>NZ_VDMN01000001.1 GCF_006335145.1 Aliirhizobium smilacinae
TTCTCATACATGCGCGCGATCACGCGACGTTCGTCAAAACTCAACTGCACAAAGGAGCGGGCCATTCCATCCTCCTGAAACCATGGCCATTATTGTCCTCGTTGCATTTGAAAATGGAATCTGCCCCCGCTACACACAATTATCGCATAAGATAGATTATGGAACAAGCTGATATCCCATAGCCGCCCTGAGCTTGCCGAGATCTGCTAAAGTTCGATTATAACTCAGCATGCGGCACATCAATCTCGAAACTCAATCCGTCATATGCCGGCTCCACATGCTCCGGCGTCTCGTTCAGCACCGTCTGATAGTCCAGCGGAATATGCATATGCGTGAGGATTGCGTGCCTGGCGCCGAGACGGGAGATCCAGTCCAGTGCCTGTTCCAGCGACAGATGGCTCGGGTGCCGCGTATATTGCAAAGCGTCGATGATCAGCACATCCAACCCGGAAAGTCGATCGATGCTAGCAGCCGGGAAATTGCTGACGTCGGTGCAGTAAGCGACATTGCCTATTCTGAACCCGAGCGAATGCGTGTCGCCATGCGACTGCATATGGGCCCGCAAGCGTATCTGTCCGCCGGCGCCATCGACCACGATCTCATCGTCCAGATCGTCGATCAGCATCGACGTCACGATCGGCGGATAATTTCCGCCGGGTGGCGTCTCCAGGCAGTAGCTAAAACCCTGACGGATGCGTTCCATCGTCAGCGGATCGGCGTAGATCGGTATGCGGTGTTTTTGCAGCAGAACATAACCGCGCAGGTCGTCGATGCCATGCAGATGGTCGGCATGAGCATGCGTGTAGAGAACCGCGTCGATACGCGGCACCTTGGCCGAAATCATCTGCTCGCGGAAATCCGGACCGGTATCGACAGCTACCACCGTGCGGCCGCCATCCGGCGCAATCTGCTCGATGAGAAAAGCCGCACGCGTGCGCCGGTTCTTGGGATTTTTCGGATCACAATCACCCCAGTCGCCATTCAGCCGCGGCACACCCGGAGACGACGAGCAGCCGAGGATCGTGAAGCGCCGACGGTATCCGGTTGCGACCTCTGGCACGCCTATAACCTCGGCATCTTGGAGAAGCAGCGGAAGGCATTGTCCGTCGTGATCGCCGCAATTTCGTCGTAGCTGACGCCATGAACGTCTGCCAGAACCTCGGCCGTATTCACCACATAGGATGGCTCGTTGCGTTTTCCGCGCCAGCGCTTTGGCGCCAGATACGGTGCATCAGTTTCGACCAACAGACGATCCATCGGTACGGTTTTGGCGATGTCGCGGATATCTTGCGATTTCGGGAAGGTTAGAATGCCTGAGAACGACACGTAGCCGCCGAGTTCGACGCCGACGCGGGCGAGGTCGGGTCCGGCTGAAAAGCAATGCAGGATGAAGGGGAAGGCCCCCTTCCCGCTTTCCGCAGTCAGGATCCCGATCATGTCCTCGTCGGCGCTACGGCTATGAATGACGAGCGGAAGTTTTGTCTCGCGTGCCGCCTCGATGTGGCGCAACAGCCCGGTTTTCTGGTCGGTCGGCGTCTGTGTGTCGTAGAAATAATCGAGACCGGCTTCGCCGATCGCGACTATCTTCTCATGGGAATTTGCAAGCCGGATCAGGTCTTCCGCCATGATGTCCAGCTCTTCGCCGGCATTGTTCGGATGCGTACCGACCGAGCAGAAAACCGAAGGATATTTCTCTGTGATCGCCAGAAGCGTGCCCAGCTTTCTCACGCGCGTCGAGATCGTCACCATCTGTTTCACGCCGGCCTGATGGGCGCGTTCGATGAGCTGGTCGCGCTCCTCCTCAAACTCGGCAAAATCCAGATGGCAATGGCTATCGATCAGCATGGACACGTTATTCAAACCTTGACTTCAATATGTTGAGCGGCCCGGAAGAAAATACCGGGCCGTCTTTGTCTTTTTCAGGCCGTTGTCTCAGGCGCCACATAGCGCGGGAAAACCGGCTTCGGGGCTTCGAGCGGCGTGCCCGGCTTCAGGCGGCCTGCTTCGCCTAGTGCCGAGAAATCGCGCGCGTCCGCTGAAGCTGCAACGAGGTCGAGCAGCTTTCCCGAGGATTGCGGTACGAAGGGCTGCAGCAGGATAGCGATCTGGCGAACGACTTCGGCCGTGACGTAAAGAACGGTGCCCATCCGTTCCGGATCGGTCTTCTTCAACGCCCAGGGCTCCTGGCCGGCGAAATAACGATCCGTTTCGGAGACGACGGCGATGATCGCGGCCAGCGCCTTGTGGATCATCTGTTTGCCCATTTCGTCGCGGCAGATGGCGATCAGCGCATCGGCCGATGCCAGCATCTCGCGGTCCACCTCGTTGAACTCGCCCGGCGTCGGAATCTGGCCGTCGCAGTTCTTGACTATCATCGACAGCGAGCGGCTGGCGAGGTTGCCGATACCATTGGCAAGATCGGCATTGATACGAATGCCGATTGCTTCCTCGCTGCAGAAACCATCCTGGCCGAAGGAGATTTCGCGCATCAGGTAATAGCGGATCGCGTCCAAGCCGAAATGCTCGATCAGTTCGAACGGATCGAGCACGTTGCCGAGCGATTTCGACATTTTTTCACCGCCCTTGGCGAGCACGAAACCATGGGCATAGACTCGCTTCGGAAGCGGCAGCTTTGCCGACATCAGGAAAGCGGGCCAGTAGACGGTGTGAAAGCGGATGATGTCCTTGCCGATGATATGCGCATCCGCCGGCCAGAATTTCGCACGTGGGCCATTCTCATCGGTGAGAAGGCCAGTGGCGGTGACGTAGTTGGTCAGCGCGTCGACCCAGACATACATGACATGCGCCGGATCGTTCGGCACCTTCACACCCCAATCGAATGTCGTGCGCGAGATCGACAGATCCCTCAGGCCCGATTTGACGAAGGAGATGATTTCATTGCGGCGCTCGGCCGGTCCGATGAAATCCGGGTTTTCCTCGTAGAGCTTCAGAAGTCTGTCCTGATAGGCCGACAGCTTGAAGAAGTAGCTCGACTCCTCCACCCATTCGACCGGCGTGCCCTGTGGGCCATAACGGACGCCGTCCGGACGCACTTCCGTTTCATCCTCGGCGTAATAGGCCTCATCGCGCACGGAATACCAGCCGGCATAGCTGTCCTTGTAGATATCGCCATTGTCGGCCATCCGTGTCCAAATCGCCCGGCTCGCCTCGTGATGCCGCGGCTCGGTGGTGCGGATGAAATCGTCGTTGGAGGCGTTGAGCAGCTTGCCCATTTGGCGAAACTCGCTGGAATTGCGCTCTGCCAGTTCTTCCGGCGAAATGCCTTCCTTGCGTGCCGTCTGCTGCATCTTCTGGCCATGCTCGTCTGTGCCGGTCAGAAAGAACACGTCCTTGCCGTCGAGGCGCTGGAAACGCGCCATCGCATCGGTCGCGATCAGTTCGTAGGCATGGCCGATATGCGGCTTGCCGTTCGGATAGGAAATCGCGGTGGTGATGTAGAAAGGCGTCTTGTCGGACATGGAACACTCGGAAACTTGGTTTTCGCGCGCAACGGCGCGGGTCATGCCGCTCTTAGCGCATGTTTGGCTGATGCGAAACCCAAAGTTCCTGATGGAAGGCCGTTTGGAACCGATGATCAGGCCGCCCGGGCCGCCTCCAGGATCGATAGCAGCGTCTGTTTCTTGTCGAGATTGTAAGCGGTCGAAATCGTGATCTTTTCAACGATCTCGCTGACCAGTTTCGCGCGCCGGTCGGCAATCGCCAATTGCCCCTGCATCGCCGCACTGCGTGCCTGTTCTACAATGTGGTCGCTCACATGCTCGAGAAAGAAGGTGAAGATCACTTCGCTGTCCTTGCCTGAAAGCACGTCTGCCAGGCGGTGCATGGCCTTGCGCGCAGAAGGTCCCTGCCCGGTGACGATCTCGTCGAAAGCCGCGATGATATCCAGTCCGCCGTAGTTCATCAGCTTCAAGGCACGCGAAACGCTACCCTTGGCAAGCTCCCTCACCGCTTCTTCCGTCTTGCCGCCATCAAGCGGCTGTCCAAGCGCAGAAAGCGCCTGTGTCAGCTCGTTGTCGTCAAGTGGTGACAACTTGAGCGTCTGGCAACGGGAACGGATCGTCGGCAGCAGCTTTCCGGGCGCATGCGACAGGACGAGGAACATTGCACCGCGTGGCGGCTCCTCGAGGATTTTCAGGATCGCGTTGGCCGCATTACGGTTCAGGTCGTCTGCCGGATCGATAATGACGATGCGGCGATTGCCGGTACCGGATGTCTGAGAAAAGAAGTGCCCTGCCCGCCTTACCTCATCCACGGTAATCGCGCTTTTCACCTTGCCGGTCTTGTCGTCCACCGGACGGCTGAGATGCAGCAGATTGTGGGAGGCGCCTGACAGGATCTGCCGGCTGACCGGCGTCAAGGGATCGGGGTCCGGGATCGAAACAGGTGCCGCGCCTGGATCCGGATGGGAAAGCACGTAATTGGCGAAGCGAAAGGCAAGCGTCGCCTTGCCGATTCCTTCCGGGCCTTCGATCAGGATAGCGTGGTGCGACTTTCCGGTCCGGTAACTGCGCGCCAGAAAGGCCTGCGCATCGACATGGCCGAACAGTGCAGTATTCGCAGCAGGCGATATTGCGCCGTCGAGAACCTGGGCGTTTGTGTCGCTCAAGAGACCTGCTCCACGGCGACACGATCATCGGTTGCGGCTTCGACCAACGCGATAATCTCATCGGCTATGGCGTCTTCGGAGCGACCGGCATCGATGATCCTGCAGCGCAGCGGCTCTGATTCTGCGATATCCAGATAGGCCTGACGCCGCTTTTCGTGCGTCTCGATCTCTTCCTTTTCGAAACGATCCGGTGCCTCGTCACCGCCGCGTCGGCGGGCGCGGGCAAGACCTGCCTCGGCAGGAAGGTCGAGAATGAAAGTGAGATCCGGCATCACACCATTGGTGGCGATACGCTGCAGTTCTTCGATGAAGCCGGCCTCAAGATTGCCGGTCACGCCCTGATAGATGCGCGACGAATCGACGAACCGGTCGCAGAGCACGACGGCGCCGGTTTCCAGTGCCGGGCGGATGACTTCCTCGACATGATCGTTACGGGCCGCGGCAAACAGGATCGCCTCCATGCGAACACCGAATGCTTCCGCTGCACCGCTCAGGAGAACGTGGCGAACGGCCTCAGCCCCCGGAGAACCACCCGGCTCGCGCGTTACAAGCACGTCATGGCCCGCCCGGCGCAGACGATCGGCCAGCCGGCGAATCTGGGTCGATTTGCCGACCCCCTCGCCGCCTTCGAAGGTGATGAATATGCCCGAACGATCTGCCACGCGTGTCTTCGTACCTATTGTCTTGGTCTTGTTGTCCTGGGACTGGCCATATAGTGCATCGGGCGCGCCGGCGAAACAATCGTCAGAGCCAGAAGAACATTAATTCCAGCAGTGCATCGCTTGCCTGCGCCCGCAGACCGCCGACCTCGACTGGTGCGGCTGCCATAAGCGGTACTTCCCGGATGACACGGTCGCCGGCCGAAATCTTCAGGACAGCGACTTCCGCACCCTGCGCCACCGGTGCACGGAGCGGCCAGCGATAGACGATTCGGCCGGAGAGGCGTTCGGGATTGGTCCGCGGGACATAGACTTCGACGGCTTCGCGGGTGACGAGATCGACATGGCTGTCGGTGCCGCCATAGACGCTGGCCTGCCCGATCACGTCATCGGTCTTGAACAAAACTTTGGTCTGGAAGGAGGACAGTCCCCATTCGAGCAGGCGCTTGGCTTCTTCGGAACGTTCCTTGTCCGTGGCGAGCCCACCCATGGCGAGGAAAAGCCGCGTTCCATCACGCGCGACGGAAGCCGCAAGTGCGTAACCCGTTCCCTCGGCAAAACCGGCGCCCAGCCCGTCGACTCCCATATTCAGCGAGAGCAGCGGGTTCTTGTTGCGCTGAAAGATCTTGTTCCACTGGAAGTCCGGCTGCGCATAAAGAGGATAATAGTCGGGATAACTGCCATGGAGATGCCTCGAAAGCTCCACCAGGTCATGGGCCGTGGTCCAGCTTTCCGCATAGGGCAGACCGGTCGCATTGCCGAATGTGGAGCGCGTCAGGCCGATATCCCTCGCCCGTGCCGTCATGCGTGCCGCGAACTCGCCCTCGGAGCGGGCAATGCCTTCTGCAAGAATGATGCAGGCATCGTTGGCGTTCTGGATGACCACGCCACGCATCAGGTCACCGACCGGAACCTGCGATTTCAATGCGGCAAACATCGTCGTGGTGCCGGACGGCGCGCCGCCTGTGCGCCAGGCATATTCGCTGACAGGATAAAGCGCTTCGGGTGAGATTGCGCCGTTCTTCAAGGCATCGAAAACGACTTCCATCGTCATCAGCTTGGCGAGCGAGGCTGCCGGAAAGGACTGATTCTCGTTGACCGCAAGCAGAACGGTTCCGGTCGCCTCTTCGACGAGATAGGCCTGCTTCGCCTTTGTCGCGAATACGGGCTGGGCTTCCTGCGCGATCGTCTCATCTGCAGGCTGGAATGCGATTGCAGCCAGCACGAAACCCAGAAGCAGAAAACCTCGCATCATTCCCCCGCAGTCCCGTCCGATTCATGCTTACAGCGCCAGACGCCATTTATGCTGGATAAAGAATGCAATGGCACCTGAGAAAAACACATCACCCCAAAAACCTTTCCGGTTTTCGAGGTGATGAAAAGTCAGGATGATGCCGACGGAATGACCACCGACGGTATCAGTATTTCTGGCCGGGCTTCGGAGGCTCGAGCAGCATGTTGCCGAACATCACGCGTGTGGCCTTGCCCTGCTGCGGTTCGGCGGCATAGGCGGTTTCGGTGGTCTGAACCTGTGCCGGCTGCTGGGCGCGCGGCTGGATCTGTTGTGCCTGCTGCACGCGCTGTACGGGTTGAACGCGGGCTTGGGCAGGCTGCGCCTTCGGCTGGCTCGGCGCAGGCGAGTAGACGGAAGCGACGACACGCTCCTGCTGCGCCGGCCGTGCAGCACTGGTGTTCTTGCGTTCGACCGGAACCGGTGCGGCGCGCGGAACGGCAGCAACCTGTGCGATCTGGGATTCGAACTGACGAGCGGCAGGACGCTTGGCGGAGGCGCTTGGCGTGCGACCGGAAAATGCGGTCGATGCGGGCAGCGAAGAACCGTAGCTCTGCAGCTGATCGCCAAGCGGCTGGTTCGAAGCGACCATCACGCCACTTGCGATCTGCCCGCCAGGATTGAACGTCGGCAGACGGTCTCCCTTGCGCACGTAGGATGCCATCAGGAACGGCATGTCCTCACCATCCATGCGCGCACGGCCCATATACTGGACGTTGACGCGGCCGGTACCGGTCTGCTTGATATCGATCATCTCGGCAGTTTTATCCGAAACATCGATGATACGGCCGGGGTGATACGGCCCGCGATCGTTGACACGGACGACAACCGAAGACCCGGTATCGAGATTGGTTACGCGGGCATAGCTCGGCAGCGGAAATGTCGGATGGGCCGCAGACAGGTGCGAGCTGTCATAGACTTCGCCATTGGCCGTAAGGCGACCATGGAATGCGGAGCCGTACCAGGAAGCGAGGCCGGACTTGTTGTAGTTGGCATCTTCCTTGGGCACATAGGTCTTGCCCTTGACCTCGTAAGGCTGGCCGACCATGAAGCGACCGCCGCCCTTCGGAACCGGCTTGCCATCACCCACAACCCGCGGGCTGGCTTTCACGCCATATTCCGACTCGGCAAAATATTCCTTGCCGTGACTTTTCTTCTTCGGAGCCTCAGCCATTTTTGTCGAGGCACAGGATGCCATCGTCGCGCACATTACGCTGATCCCAAGCCATTTAGACCAGAGGGAAAGTTTGCCGCCACTCAAACTCAAAACGCGTCCGTCCCTATCTTGTATTGTGCGAATATGATGCGGAGCTCGCAATCCGTACCATTCACAACCACGTCCCTACCCTCGTGTAGTCACTCAGGCTCAATATTGGACAGGTTTTGCTTTGTTCGTGGCGGAATTGCGAACAAAATCTGTGGAATGGTTAAAATTCAATCGGTTATGGTTAATGAACAGTAAATTCGGTTGGCTTCTTGCTGTTCCTGTGCGGAACATTATGGAATCTATACTGCCGCTTAACCTCTTGTGTTTGTGAAACCACTAACGAATCGATTCCGACAGAAAGAATAGTGACAACAGCGGCCGCATGATCTGCGACTTTTGCCCGCTCCTCCTGTCGCGGCTGCCGTTGACGGAGCGGCCAATGGACGATAAAGCGCAACGGACCGGAAGAGTGGCCGAGTGGTTTAAGGCAACGGTCTTGAAAACCGTCGTGCGGGGAACCGTACCGTGGGTTCGAATCCCACCTCTTCCGCCATTTCAACCTACCTGATTTCCATTTTCTCCAATCGCCCCGCTACCGCCCTCACGGTGCTTTCGTCAGGGCGCGCTGAAAATCGACTTCAGCTGCAGAAAACTCCTTTCACCGAGAGCGTTATTGATGCTGGTCATTGCTGGGCGTGAAAACCGCGGCCTATCCTCCGATTGATTGCTCACGGCGCGCTGTCAGCGCCCGAGCAACCGCATGTATTCAGGAAAGAGGAGGAAATGATGGGTTTTCGGGCCAAGGACATCATGACACAGAATGTAATCACGGCGTCGCCGGATACGACCTTGAAGGAAATCGCCGGCCTCCTCTCCAAGCACGCCATTAGCGCCGTCCCGGTCTGCGATTCCACCGGACAAGTGGTCGGGATCGTCAGCGAGCGGGATTTGCTTCGCCCGTTCGGGAAGACCGTCACACAGCGCCGGGACTGGTGGGTCTCCGCGCTCGCTGAAGGCAGCGATCTGGAGCCCGAATTTGCGGGACTTATCGGAGTAGACCAGCATCGTGCCGCCCTGCTCATGACAGCTCCCGTCCAGACGGTCGGTGTGGATACGGAATTGGCGGAACTTGCCGAAATCATGTCGCAGAAGGATATCAAACGCCTTCCGGTTCTTCGTGATGGCCGTCTTGCGGGTATTGTCAGCCGGGCGGATGTGGTCCGAGCCATTGCTGGCGCCCGCTTGGTCTGAGCCCACCTGCGATCGATGTCGTATTCAAGCGTCCTTCTTGATGGAGATTCCAACTTGAAGCACTCTCATAAAAAAACGACCCTAACTAATTCTCGGGGTGAAATTTGACGTCGAGAGTGACAGGCATACGCTCATGCAGATAACTCTGCCAGAAAGCATCGTGAGGCCCATTGTCCTCACGATGGATTTTGTCTGGCGGGAGAAATAGCTTAACGAGGAGGCATCAGTAACGGCAGAAAAACCGCACCTCTCAGGTGATGCCGAGAGTATCCAAAGTGGTGCGATTAATACTATCGCGCAAAAGAAAATGCGTGAAGTTGACAGGAAGCATCCTGCATACAATAAGCTGATAGGCATTCAGCCATAGGTAGCCCGATGAAGTCCGCGACGCATTCGAACAATATCGGTTTCCTGCGTTTGCTTTTTGCGTCGCTCGTAATTGTAGCTCACGCTCCCGCTATAATCGACGGCAACTCATCTCGGGAATTGCTCTCTAATATTATTGGCAGTCGTACACTTGGAAATCTATCCGTGGATGGATTTTTCCTGATCAGCGGATATCTTATTGTCTAAAGCTACGAGCGGTCATCGAGCGCGGTCTCCTATCTTAAAAAACGGATATTCCGAATCTATCCGGGATTTGTTGCCGCCGTGCTGGTCTGCCTGCTGCTCGCGCCATTTACCGGAGTGGCGCTGCAATTTGATAGTGTCCCTCAAGCAATACGCTTCGTCGTCACCGCGCTGGCCCTGCAGCCTGCACCATTCAATGGATTTTCCGGCCTCCCTTACAACAGCCTGAACGGATCGCTGTGGACGATCAGCTACGAGTTTCGCTGCTATATCTTTGCTTTGGTCGCGGGCTCGATGGGACTGGTTGCCAAGCGCCAATTGTTTGCGGCAATGTCGATCGTTCTGGTCGCACTTACCTCCCTGCCGCTCCCCAATACAATGAACGGCGCGGTGGCATTTTTCACCGGATACCCCTTTGACATGGTCAGGTTTCTTGCCGCCTTCTCGGTCGGGGCATGCTTCTATCTTTATCGCGACAGGATACCTCTGAGAGGTGATATCGCCGCATGTTGCGCCGCTATGCTTTTAGCCTTGACGGCAATAGAGACATTCGAAGTCGCGGCGTTCGTCGTCTTCGGGGGATATCTGATCTTTTGGTTTGCGTTCGCCGTAAAATCCCCCGGCATCTCCCGGATCAATGGCGACGATGACGTATCATACGGGGTTTATCTTTACGGTTGGCCTATATCGAGCAGCCTCGTCTATTTCCTCGGCGTGTCGTCGCCAACTCTCTTGATCGTGTTGAGCCTGCCACTGGCTTACATTGCCGGTTATCTTAGCTGGATTTATATCGAACGACGATTTACAAGCTCGAAACCGCTCCGCAAATCTTCGGTGCCAAATCCTATCGGCTAGGTGAAAATGACGTCAGTTGGCCGGATAAAAGACCCCTTGGAGGAACTTGAATTCGCTCTTCACAGAGTGCTGGTTCACGTACTTCTTGTTGGCGACCTTATATTTGCATCCCGTATCTACCGGGTGATTGGCTTGTTCATGCAGCCCCTGATTTTGGGCAGCTGCGCCGCGATCATTGTGTTCTATTGCATTTATACCGCAATACGGGGTCACATACTCATACCGCTCATGGCCGTGGGTTACGTAGCGCTCGTGATGAACCAGTTATCGGTTTTCGCAGACAAGCTCTGGCTGCCGGTAAACACCAACGCCTTCTTTCAATACATATGGGTTATGTCATTCGTACCATTCGCGGGCATCTGTCTGGCCGGTGGACGAACGTATCTTCTGAAATGCGTGGTCGGTTACGGAACCGGTTATTGCTGCTTTTATACTCTTGCCTCGATCATGCAGTTGGCTGGCGTCCTGCCGGGAAAACTCCTTGCAGAGCTCGTATCCGACCTCGATTTCCGCGGAGCACGAATTTTCCTTTATTCAGGACTGGCCGCGTTCACCTATTTTTATTGGCTGGTACAAATCCGGACGCGTGTAACCTGGACCACTCTGTCCTTCTTTTTGATATGTTCATTGGCGTCCATACTGTCTCTATCGCGTGTATATCTGCTGGTTATCTTCTGTCTCAGCTTAGTGTTTATAATTTCTCCCAGGCCGGGTTTGTTGCGGATGTCGGCGGCCGTCGTTCTGGCGCTCGGAACAGCATTCATTCTGTCGGGGGTTGTAGTTCCGTCGTTCAATCCATTCGACTTGTTTGCCAGCGACGTCTCAGGTGCGTATCGCGCATTGGAATACGAAGTGATGCGCGATCGAATTTTTGCGGATCCTCTGTGGGGATTCGGAATGTCGCCGTCAGCAGATGCTTCCAAGCCATTCCTGGGCCCTTATCTGATCTTCCCTGGGGACGTCGGCAGCGTTGGTGTCTGGTTTGAGTTCGGCCTGATCGGGCTGATCTTATATCTCGTCATCTTATGGCGTTGCTCCACCCCGCAGCGATCGCTGCCGATGAAATACGGCTGGCCGCTTTTCCTGACGGGGACGATGCTGACGGCTTATGGATGGATGACGCCACTGGCGATTGCTCCTGGGGGAGCCACGATGACCGGGCTGATCTTCGGAGTCGGGTTGACGGCTCACGCTCATCAGCGGCAATCCAAAGAACGCTCTCAGGCGTTTCCCACTGCGGTGCAGCGAACGATATCTGCGCGATAAGATCAGGCGAGTGTGCCGACGCCCTGAGTTTTCAAGGGGTGTTGTCGGCTAGGACGTTACACGGATGAGGACCGTGAAATTTCGGGCCTTGCAATCGAAAACTTCAATATCGTGTTACGCCGAAATTCGCCTTAAGCGGAAAGGTATCGACAGCTTTTCGCATGTCGATACTTCAAACCTGTCCGTCCGGAGCTGGATTATTTAAACGCGAGCATCCGCCTCACGCTGCTTGGCCAGTTCGGCAAGCTCCGCGGGTTTCAGTTCGACGGACTCGCCGCAGCCGCAGGCCGATGTCTGGTTCGGGTTCACGAAAATGAAGCCTGACCGCATTTTGGTCGTTTCGAAATCCATCTGCGTGCCAAGAAGATAAAGAACCGCCGACGGCTCGATCCACACTCTTGCGCCATCGCGTTCGATCATGTCGTCCTTGGCGCTTGCCTCGGTGACGAGATCGATCGTGTATTCCATGCCGGCGCAACCGCCCTTCTTGATCCCGACGCGGATACCTTTGGCATCCTGACCGGAATTGGAAACGATCTGGTTGACGCGCGTTGCCGCAGCGTCGGTCATGGTCATTACTGAAAAGCCCATCGGCTTAATTCCTCTTCCACAACCGGGTTCAAGGCCCGGCGTTTCAAGATTCCAATTTAGTACCGGCGGCTTAACCGATCAATACCGGAGACGCCTAATACCAGCCGATGGCGACCTGTGCCTCTTCGGACATGCGCTCGGGCGTCCATGGCGGATCGAATGTCATTTCCACCTCGACGCCCGAAACGCCTTCGACGGCGCCCACAGCATTCTCGACCCAACCGGGCATCTCGCCCGCCACAGGGCAACCCGGCGCGGTCAGCGTCATGGCGATCTTCACCATCCGGTCATCCTCGATATCGATCTTGTAGATAAGACCAAGTTCGAAAATGTCGGCCGGAATTTCCGGGTCGTAGACGGTCTTCAGCGCCGAGACGATATCGTCCGACAGGCGCGTAAGCTCTTCCGCGGGAATGGCGGATTCGATGATGCCTTCGCGGGCATCCCATTTGGGTATGTCTTGATCCATGGCCGTCCAAATATCCTCAGGCGAAGAAATTGCGCGCGTAATCCAAAGCGTCCGCCAGCGCGTCAACTTCGGCACGGGTATTGTACATGCCGAAGGATGCCCGGCATGTGGAGGTGACGCCGAAGCGTTTCAAGAGCGGCATGGCGCAATGGGTGCCGGCTCGCACGGCAACGCCGCGTCGGTCGATCACCATAGATACGTCATGGGCGTGGATACCGGCCAGTTCGAAGGAGAATATCGCTCCCTTCCCCGGCGCATTGCCGATGACCCGAAGCGAATTGATCGCCGACAGCCGCTCGGTCGCATAAGCCGTCAGATCCGCCTCGTGACGGGCGATTGCCGCGCGTCCGACCTTGTCCATGTAATCCAGCGCGTAACCGAGACCTATCGCCTGTACGATCGGCGGCGTACCGGCCTCGAAGCGGTGCGGAGGGTCGTTGTAGGTGACGAAATTCTCGTCCACCTCGACGATCATCTCGCCGCCACCCTGGAACGGACGCATTTCCTTCAGCCGATCCGTCTTGCCATAAAGCACGCCGATGCCGGACGGGCCGTAGAGCTTGTGACCGGTCATCACGAACCAGTCGCAGTCTATATCCTGCACGTCGATCGGCATGTGCACGGCGCTCTGGCTGCCGTCGATGAGGACCGGAATGCCGCGCTCATGGGCGATGCGGCAGATCTCCTTGACGGGCACGACTGTGCCAAGCGCATTCGACATGTGGGTGACGGCGACCATCCTGGTCTTTTCCGTCAGCGACTTTTCGAAATCCTCGATATGAAAGGTACCTTCGTCATCCACCGGCACCCATGTGATCTTGGCGCCCTGCCGTTCGCGAATGAAATGCCATGGCACGATGTTGGAGTGATGCTCCATGATCGTGATGACGATCTCGTCTCCCTCGCCGATATGCGGCATGCCGTAACCATAGGCGACCGTATTGATCGCAGATGTCGAATTGCTGGTGAAAACGATCTCGTCCACCGAGCCGGCATTGAGGAAACGGCGAACCTTTTCGCGCGCGGCCTCATAGGCATCGGTTGCGGCATTCGACAAATAATGAAGGCCGCGATGCACATTGGCATATTCGCTGGAATAGGCATAGCTGATCGCGTCGATCACCTGCTGCGGCTTCTGGGCCGAAGCGCCGTTATCCAGATACACAAGCGGCTTGTTGCCGTGCACCATAGTCGACAGGATCGGGAAATCCCGCCTTATCGCGTCGACGTCATAGGCGGCTAACGGTGTCGTCTGGTCCATCTCAGACCCTTTCGATTGTCGCCTCCGCACGGAAGTCCTGCGGCGGAACCATAGTGGCAGCAATATCTACCGCAATCTCTGCGTCATCCTCGGCCCTGTGCCGAGGATCTACTTACGTTGCAACGAAATCAGCGTTGCAGATGCTCATACTCGGGTTAAGCCCGAGGATGAGCATGACGACGAAGTGCCTCAGGCGTGCTTGTCGAGCCAGACGGAAATGATCTCTTCCAGCGGTTCGACCAGCGCTTCGTCTTCCAGTTCCTCGACGATCTCGGCCACGAAGGCGTTGACCAGCAGGCCGCGTGCCTTGTTCTCCGGAACGCCGCGCGCCATCATATAGAACAGATGGTTGCGGTCGATATCGGCAACTGTCGCACCATGACCACAGATGACGTCGTCGGCGAAGATCTCCAGCTCCGGCTTGACGGAGAAATCGCCGTCGTCGGACATCAGAAGCGTGTTGCAGGCCATCTTGGCATCGGTCTTCTGGGCATCGGGCGCAACCCGGATCATGCCCTGGAATACACCGCTTGCCTTGTCGAACACGACGTTGCGGAAAGTCTCCGTCGAGTTGGTGTGCGGCACATTGTGGCCGAGCACCAGTGTCACGTCCGTATGGGTGTCGCCGCCGAGCAGGTTGACCCCGCGCAGCGTCAGTTCGGCGCCCTCGCCCTGAACTTCGATACGAAGCTCCTGGCGTACCAGCTTGCCGCCGGCATTGACGACATAAAGGCGAAGCTTGGCGTCTGTACCGAGCTTGGCGCGAATCTGCGCCAGATGCGTATCGGCGGCACCCTGTTGCTGCAGAATGATCCAGGTGATCTCGGCGCCATCTTCCAGCGTGATGTCACTGATCGAAGATACGAGTGCAGCGCCATCCGCTGCCGACTGGTGACGCTCGATGATCGTCGCCTTGGAACCCGCACCGAAGGAGACCGGGAACCGGGTGTGGATCTGGCCTTCGCCATGAAGCGCCTGCAGCTCGATCGGCGCATCGATCTCCGCGCCGGCCGCAATAGCGAGTACCAGTCCGTCACGCACGAAACTGCCGTTCAAGCGGCCGATCGCATCGTCCTTGTCGAGAGCCGTAAGGCCGGCCATAGCGGAGCCGTCGGTCAACTGATCGCGGAAAGCCGAAATCGTGACGCCGTTGATCGACGATGTCGCATCGGCCTGGCCCTGCAGGATGGAGAGGACGGTTGCCCCCTTCACCAGCGCTGCGACAGGATCGATAGCGGCACCGGCAACGCGGTCGGGGACGGCGCGCAGCAGGTTCTTCAGGTCGGTATAGTGCCAGGATTCGATCCGGCGTGTCGGAAGACCGGCTTTCTTCAGATCGTCGAGCAATCGGTCGCGAGTGCCGGTGACGGCGCCGTTGCCGGGCAGTTCGCCGATCTGGGCTGCGAAGGCATCGACAAGCGCCGTCTCAGCGGCGGTGAGCCTGCTGGCGGGCTGATTTGTCTGGATGTTCATGCAAAAATCCTTCCCGGGCTCAGGCCGCAGTCCCGATCACGTCGGCATAGCCGTTCGCTTCCAGCTCGTGGGCGAGTTCCTTGTCGCCGGTGCGGATGATCTGGCCCTTGTAGAGGACGTGGACCGTATCCGGTACGATGTAGTCGAGCAGGCGCTGGTAGTGGGTGATGACGATCACGGCGCGATCGGGCGAACGCAGCGCGTTGACGCCATCGGCAACGATCTTGAGAGCATCGATATCGAGGCCTGAATCGGTTTCGTCGAGGATGCAGAGCGTCGGCTCGAGCAGAGCCATCTGCAGGATTTCGGCGCGCTTCTTTTCACCACCGGAGAAACCGACATTGAGCGGACGGCGCAGCATGGCCGGATCGATCTTCAGGCCTTCAGCGGCCTCCTTTACGCGGCGCATGAAGTCCGGCGTCGTCAATTCTGCTTCGCCGCGCGCCTTGCGCTGCTCGTTCATCGCCACCTTGAGGAACTGCATCGTCGCGACGCCCGGAATTTCGACCGGATACTGGAAGGCGAGGAAAATGCCCTTGGAGGCGCGTTCGGCCGGATCGAGTTCGAGAATGCTCTCGCCGTTATAGGTGATGTCACCCTCGGTGACTTCGTAGTCTTCGCGACCCGACAGGATGTAGGAGAGCGTAGACTTGCCGGAGCCGTTCGGCCCCATGATGGCGGCGATCTCGCCCGGCTTCACGGTCAGGTTCAGGCCACGGATGATCTCGGTGCCGTCTTCGGCGATGCGGGCGTGCAGGTTCTTGATCTCAAGCATCTTTTTCATCTCTTGATTTGTTTTTTCTTCCGTAAAGGAAGCGATCCATCAATTTTTCGCCGACAAGCTCGGGCGCAGCCCAAATGATTGTGACGACAACGACAAGTGAAACAGCTCCAATGGATTTGGCCAAAGCCCAATCCGCCATCAGACCTGTCAGTCCGACAAACAGTCCGATGCAGCAGATGAAGATGGTCAAAACCATGACCTTCATACCAACTGTCATATCGGGCCGTTCGTCTTTGTTCATTCGTTACCCCACACTGCCCTCGAGCGAGATACCGATCAGCTTCTGGGCTTCCACCGCAAATTCCATCGGCAACTGCTGGATGACGTCCTTGACGAAGCCGTTGACGATCAGTGCGATCGCCTCTTCTTCCGGAATGCCACGCTGCATTGCGTAGAATTTCTGGTCATCGGAAATCTTCGAGGTGGTCGCCTCGTGCTCGATCTGCGCTGACGCGTTCTTCACCTCGATATAGGGCACGGTATGCGCACCACACTTGTCGCCGATGAGGAGCGAATCGCAGTTGGTGAAGTTGCGGGCATTTTCTGCCCGCCGATTGACCGACACCTGGCCGCGATAGGTATTCTGCGACACGCCTGCGGAAATGCCCTTTGAGATGATGCGGCTCGACGTGTTCTTGCCGAGATGGATCATCTTGGTACCGCTGTCGATCTGCTGGTGACCATTGGACACAGCGATCGAGTAGAACTCACCCTGGCTTTCATCGCCGCGCAGGATGCAGGACGGGTATTTCCAGGTGATTGCCGAACCGGTCTCGACCTGTGTCCAGGAGATCTTGGAGCGATGGCCACGGCAATCGCCACGCTTGGTGACGAAGTTGTAGATGCCGCCCTTGCCTTCCTTGTCGCCCGGATACCAGTTCTGAACCGTCGAATATTTGATTTCGGCGTCATCGAGCGCAACGAGCTCGACAACGGCAGCATGAAGCTGGTTTTCATCGCGCTGCGGCGCGGTGCAGCCTTCGAGATAGGAGACGTAAGCGCCTTCTTCGGCGATGATCAGCGTGCGCTCGAACTGGCCCGTATTCTTCTCGTTGATACGGAAGTAGGTGGACAGTTCCATCGGGCAGCGCACGCCCTTCGGCACGAAGACGAAGGAGCCGTCGGTGAACACGGCGGCGTTCAGCGTCGCGTAATAATTGTCCGTCGTCGGCACCACAGAACCGAGATATTGCTTGATCAGTTCGGGATGTTCGCGGATCGCTTCGGAGATCGACATGAAGATCACGCCGGCCTTCTGGAGTTCCTTTTTGAAGGTGGTGACGACCGAAACCGAATCGAAGACCGCGTCCACGGCAACCTTGGAAGTCTGCACGCCGGCGAGAATTTCCTGCTCACGCAGCGGAATACCGAGCTTTTCATAGGTCCGCAGCAGCTCGGGATCGACCTCGTCCAGAGATACCGGACCGGTCACGTTCTTCGGAGCGGCATAATAGTAGAGATCGTTGAAGTCGATCTTCGGATATTCGACGCGAGCCCATGTCGGCTCTACCATCGTCAGCCAGCGCTTGTAGGCGTCGAGACGCCATTCCAGCATCCATTCCGGCTCCTGCTTCTTGGCCGATATGAAGCGGATGATATCTTCCGAAAGCCCCTTCGGAGCCTTGTCCACTTCGATAATGGTCTCGAAGCCGTATTTGTACTGGTCGATATCGATCCCACGGACCTGATCGATCGTTTCCTGGACAGCAGGCATCTTCAGTCTCCAAATCTTGCCGGTTCAAATTCCGGCAATTCCGTCAGTCTTGCGGGGAAAACAATGCCTCCCCCATGTAAGGGCCAAAAGGCGATTTTCCCACCTTTTGGCAAGCAGAAAATTGCTTTTCCGCCAATTCTGAAAGCCGCTTATGCGGCCTGTCCCGACACCTTGCGGCGACGGGCAATCTTCTCGAAGGCTGCGATCGCCCTCTCCATGTCGATTTCAGTCGTTTCCGGGCCGAGCGAAATACGCAAGCCTCCGACATCCGTATCAAGACCCATCGCCGTCAGGACGTGACTTTGCCCCACCTTGCCGGACGAGCAGGCCGATCCCGCCGAAAGCGCAATGCCTTCGAGATCGAAGGCAATCTGCCCTGTTTCCGCTTTCATCCCCGGCAGGGTGAAGAAGCTGGTATTGGCAACACGAGCCCCGGTCACGCCATGAATGACCATATCAGGAGCCGCCTGGATCATGGCCTGCTCCAGCCTGTCGCGAAACGCGCCGATCAGGGCGTTGCGGCTCTCCAGATCCTCGGACATTACTTGAGCCGCCGCGCCGAAGCCGATGATGGCGTGAAAATTTTCCGTCCCCGACCGGTGACCTTTTTCCTGCCCGCCGCCACGAATGAGCGGTTTCGGCATCAACACCTCTCCGCGGGAGATCAGCGCGCCAACACCTTTCGGGCCACCGATCTTGTGCGAGGAGATGATCAGGAAATCGGCGTCCAGTGTGTTGATATCAAGCGACAAGCGCCCGGCGGCCTGAACCGCATCAACCACCATCAGGCCACGGTATTTGTGAGCAAGCGCTGCGACTTCGGCGACTGGCTGAACGATGCCCGTCTCGTTATTGACGAGCATGACCGCCACCATCGGCAAGCCGGATGCCGGATCGTGTTTTGCCAGAAGCGCCTCGAGAGCCGCAAGGTCCACGATACCGGCCGGTGTCACCGGCACTTCCGTAATCTGCTCTGCGACAAAGCGTCCGCCTTCGCGGATTGCCGGATGTTCGATGGCTGATGCGTAAAGGTGCGAGATCGAGACCGGCGCACGCCCCATCCGGTAGTCCGGTGAAAGAACATGGTTGGAGGCTTCGGTTGCGCCACTGGTGAAGGTCACATGTGCGGGATCTGCACCAACGAGCGTCGCCACCTGACGCCTTGCCTTTTCGACTGCGGCGCGGGCTGCCCTGCCCTCGGCATGAACGGAGGATGCATTTCCGGGCAAAGAGAAGGCCTCGACCATCGCAAGACGTGCGGCTTCCGACAACGGAGCCGTCGCATTCCAGTCGAGATATGTTCGCTGCAACGCCATCGTTTGCCTGCGCTTCCCTGTTCTTTGCCAGTTTTAACTTCACGCAGGGCGTGAAATCCTCATTTTAGTTGAAATCTCAACTGCGCTTGCCTTATGAGACTTCGCAACGGGCATTGCTGTCGCAGGCCCAAGTTTCGAATGGTTCTAAACTGAGTTCTAGAAAAGCTGAGCGCGTTCGTCAAGTCAAACTCGACCGGATGTGTAAGTTCGAACCAAACACGATTGACCGGAGTACCAATGCCCGAAGTGATTTTCAACGGCCCTGCCGGCCGCCTGGAAGGACGTTACCAGCCCTCCAAGGAAAAGAGTGCGCCGATCGCGATCATCCTGCATCCGCACCCCCAGTTCGGTGGCACGATGAACAATCAGATCGTCTACCAGCTCTTCTACATGTTTCAGAAGCGCGGTTTTACGACGCTGCGCTTCAATTTCCGCTCGATCGGCCGCAGCCAGGGCGAATTCGACCATGGCGCCGGCGAATTGTCGGATGCCGCTTCGGCACTCGACTGGGTGCAGAGTCTGCATCCTGATTCGAAAAGCTGTTGGGTCGCCGGCTATTCCTTCGGTGCCTGGATCGGCATGCAGCTTCTGATGCGCCGCCCGGAAATCGAAGGTTTCATGTCGATCGCGCCGCAGCCGAACATTTACGACTTCTCGTTCCTCGCGCCCTGCCCGTCGTCCGGCCTCATCATCAATGGTGATTCTGACAAGGTTGCGCCGGAAAAGGACGTCAACGTCCTCGTCGAGAAGCTGAAGACCCAGAAGGGTATCCTGATCACCCACAAGATCCTTGAGGGAGCCAATCACTTCTTCAACGGTCAGGTCGATACGCTGATGGGCGAGTGCGAGGATTATCTCGACCGTCGCCTGAACGGCGAACTGGTGCCGGAACCGGCAGCCAAGCGTATCCGCTAGCGGCATCGGGCCTCCATGGAAGCCCGATTTGTTGACCGCAAAGGAGTCGTCCTTTAGAAGGCGGCCTCCTTCGGAGAAAATTCCGAATCTCTAAAGCATGCTGCGAAAAACTGTGAAGCAGCTTTTTCGATGACGACATGCTAAAACGAAGATTAGAGCGCAACGAGCGGATTCGAAGGATCGCGTTACGCTTTATTACCCGGAGCAGGTGCGGATGGCGGTTTTTCCGCTGCGAAATCGGAAGAATGGTCAATGCGCCAGGAGTGATCTTGCGCGCCTGCCTGTACTCGCCGCCGCGTTCCTGATTGCCCTCTTCGGTGTTCTCGCCGGCTCTCCGCGCAACACCGACGTCGCGGCATCGGCACGACCGATCGATGATCGCTCGGACCGCTCCCCGGCACTGACCAAACGCGATCCGCTGCGCGCTGTCTCGGTTGTCGATCGCAAGGATAGTACGGGCAGTCATGTCTCTACCGACGATGGCCTTCCTGCGCCGCAGTTTTTCGCTCTGCCTGCAAATGTCTACACTGCCGCTCACGCACAGGGTCATAAGAACGCTCTGTTTGTCGGCAAGGACTGGCCGGGTGCCCTGCCCCGCGCGCCACCGGTCGCGGCCTGATCAAGGTATTCGCCTCACGGCTTTAAAATTGACGGCCATGCCGACCGCTGATCGGTCCGGGCCAAACAGGATCTGAACAATGAGAAATTCTCCGTGGTTGGTGGGAAGTTATATCTTCATCATCATCATCGGCATTCTGGTGGCGCTGCCGAATGTCATCCCGCAGTCCACACTGGACCGTATGCCCTCTTGGCTTCCCCATAGCCGCGTCGCGCTTGGTCTCGACCTTCGTGGCGGATCGCATCTTGTGCTCGAAGTCGATCGCGCCGATCTGATCAACGAGCGCATCCAGAGCCTGACGCTGGATACACGTCGCGTTCTGCGCGACAAGAACATCAACACCTCGGCCATCCGCCGCGCCGGTGATGCGATCCTCGTCACGCTGCGCGATCCCGCCCAGCGCGATCAGGCGGTCACCGAACTGCAGACGTTGTCGAACCCTGTCGGTCTCGGTTCGGTCGGCAGCTCGGATCTTTCGATCACCACCCCGAGCGAGAACTCGATTTCGATCGCCCAGACGGAAGCCGGGATCAACTCCCACATCACCGCGGCCGTCGAGCAGAGCCTTGAAATCATCCGTCAGCGCGTCGACCAGGTTGGCGTTGCCGAACCGACGATCCAGCGCGTCGGCTCCGATCGTGTTCTCGTTCAGCTTCCGGGCGAGCAGGATCCGTCGCGCCTGCGCCAGCTTCTCGGCTCGACCGCCAAGATGAGCTTCCACCTTCTCGGCAACCCGGGCGAACCGGGCGTCACCATGATTGCCGACGAGCGTGGCCAGCAATATCCGGTTCTCGACCGCGTCGAGCTTTCCGGCGATCGCCTGACCGATGCACGCGCCGCCTTCGAGCAGCAGACGCAGCAGCCGATCGTGTCCTTCCGTTTCGACAGCGCCGGTGCGACCCGTTTCGCGCAGATCACCACCGCCAATGTCGGTCGTCCGTTTGCCATCGTACTCGATAACAAGGTTCTGAGTGCACCGGTCATCCAGACGCCGATCACCGGCGGTTCCGGCCAGATTTCCGGCAGTTTCACGCCTCAGGAAACGACGACTCTCGCAGCCCTGCTGCGCGCAGGCTCGCTCCCTGCCAAGCTTACCGTTATCGAAGAACGTACCGTCGGCGCCGATCTTGGTTCCGATGCCATCGAAATGGGCATTTTCACCGGCTTTCTCGGCTTCGTGCTCGTCGTCGGCTTTATGTTCTTCCTCTATGGCTTCTGGGGCATTCTCGCCAACACCGCGCTGCTCATCAACGTCATCCTGACCTTCGCTGGGCTGACGCTAATCGGATCGACGCTGACACTGCCCGGCATCGCCGGTGTCGTGCTCGGTATCGGCCTCGCGGTTGACGCCAACGTTCTGATCAACGAGCGCATCAAGGAAGAAACCCGCAAGGGCAAGAGCGCCTTTGCAGCGATCGATGCGGGCTTTGCCCGCGCCTATTCGACCATCGTCGACTCCAACGTCACCGCCCTTATCGCCACCGTGCTTCTGTTCTGGTTCGGCTCCGGTCCGGTGCGTGGCTTTGCCGTCACCATGGGCCTCGGCATCATGATCTCGATGTTCACCGCCGTTTCGGTCGTGCGCGTCGCCATGATCGCCATCACCGCCCGCCGCAAGCTGAAGAAGATCGAAATCAAGCCGCTTCTGCCGATCAATCTGGTTCCGGACGGAACGAAGATTCGCTTCATGCGTGGCCGCTTCGTCGGCATTGGCGTTTCTGTCGTTCTTTCGATTGCCTCGATCTTCCTGTTCTTCAAGCCTGGCCTGAACTACGGCGTCGATTTCCGTGGCGGCATCCAGATGGAAGTCGTGACCCAGAACGAAGCCGATCTTGCTGCCTTCCGTTCCGGTCTCAGCGAACTTGGATTCGGCGAAGTTGGCTTGCAGGAATTCGGTGCGCATAACCGCGTCCTCGTTCGTGTCGAGCGTCAAGAAGGTGGTGAACAAGCACAGACCGTCGCCGTCGAAAAACTGAAGGCAGAAGTCTCCAAGATCGATCCGACCGCCAAGGTGGAACGGACCGAAGTCGTCGGGCCGAAGGTTTCGGGCGAGCTTGCCGTTGCAGGCTTCCTGTCGCTCTTCCTCGCCTCGATCGCGATGATGATCTACATCTGGGTGCGCTTCGAATGGCCGTTCGCGGTTGGCGCGATCGTCACCCTGGTCCTCGACATCACAAAGACCGTCGGCTTTTTCGCGATTACCGGGCTTGACTTCAACCTCACAGCCATCGCCGCCGTGCTGACGCTTGTCGGTTACTCGGTGAACGACAAGGTCGTGGTCTACGACCGCATGCGCGAAAACATGCGTATCTACAAGAAGATGCCGCTGCGCGAACTGATCGACCTGTCGATCAACGAGACGCTTGCTCGAAGCCTCTACACGTCTGCGACCGCGTTCCTGTGCATGTTGCCGATGGCGATCTGGGGCGGCAGCGCCGTGTCGAGCTTCGCCATCCCGATGGTCTTCGGTATTGCCGTAGCGGCACTTTCGTCGGTCTTCATCGCAGCCCCGATCCTGCTCTTCCTCGGCGACTGGCGCACCCGTCACCGGGCGCAGAAGCCGGCTGAAGAGGTTACGGAAGACACCAAGGGCATCAGCAAGGCCTGATCCGGGCGCATGCAGAATTACCAAGGGGCGGATCGAAATCCGCCCCTTTTTCTTTTTTACTTTCGCTGCAAGGGTGCCTGACTTCATGGCTTTCGACCTGGCCGCCTATGCGGGGCTTTTCTCCGCTGCCCTTATTGCCGCGACGATCCTCCCGCTGCAGTCGGAAGCGATCCTCGTGGGCCTCATCCTGACCGGCGACTATTCCATCGTGGCGCTGCTGCTGACGGCGTCCGTCGGCAATACTCTGGGCGGCGCAGTGAATTGGATTCTGGGTCGTGGCGTGGAGCGGTTCAAGGACCGGCGCTGGTTTCCGGTCAAACCCGCACAGCTTGAAAAGGCGCAGCGCTGGTACAGGCGATACGGAAAATGGTCGCTTCTGTTCAGCTGGCTGCCGATCGGCGGCGATGCGCTGACGGTTGTAGCAGGTGTCTTGCGCGAACCGCTACCCACCTTCCTTGTTCTGGTCTTCATCGGCAAGGCGGCACGTTATTGTGTGCTGGCCTGGGTTACTCTGCACCTGAGCTGAAGTCGAAAGGCCGACGCCTGGAAATTCGATAAACCGCTGCCGGCGGAATATTGCGCACCGTGCCGCCGACACGCACCGCCTTCAGCCCCAACCTGTCGAGAATCCGACGTGGTACGGGGCAGCGCGGGCCATAGGTGAACTGATAAAGCGATGCGCCGGGTCGCAGGTAGGTGAACACGCCCGCCAGGATCGCCGTCTGTTTTCGGGGCGACATCGAAAGCAACGGCAGGCCGCTGACCGCCGCACCGGCGGAAGGCTCATCGAAAAGTCGCGCCTTGCGAAGTCTTGCTGCATCCATCTGCAGCACACGGGCAGTCGGAAAACGTCGCTTCAGCCTAGGCAGAAATTCGTCGCCATATTCGATGAGTGTCAGGTCATTTTCCGCAACACCGCGGGCCAGTAGCGAACGGGTGAAAACACCGGTACCTGGTCCAAGCTCGATGACCGGCCCGGCAGAGGCATCGATTTCCTGCGTCATCAAACGGGCAAGTGTTTCTCCCGATGCGGCTACCGCTCCGACACGCAAGGGATTGCTTATCCAGGAGCGCAGAAAGTGCCAGATATCGGAAAGCTGCGCGTCCGCAAATCCGGCGTCGGCCACGATGACATCCGAACCTTCGGCCATTGTGGCGCTTCGGCAGTGAGAACGTAACCAGCGCATCGACAACATCTCCGTCCAGGGGCTCGCGCGTCACAAGTGGTGAGTCCAGCTTGTGAGCGCAATGACCGTCGCAAATTGTTGCGAAATGATGGCCGATGGAACAATGCGCGGGCTGCAGCCATTAAAGCGTTCGAAATTGACACATGCGGAGGAAGCCGACGATGCAAAGCAAGGTCGAACCGGTTGGCGCGGGAGAAGAACGCGAAGGCGAGCTGAAGCGGGTCATGGGACCCGGCTTGCTGCTTCTCTTCATCGTCGGCGATATTCTGGGTACCGGCATCTATGCGCTGACCGGACAGGTGGCTGCCGAAGTCGGAGGCGTCGTCTGGCTACCGTTTCTCGTTGCCTTCATCGTCGCTCTGCTGACGGCCTGCAGCTATCTCGAACTGGTCACGAAATATCCGAGAGCAGCCGGCGCCGCACTCTACACCCACAAGGCTTTCGGCATCCACTTCGTGACGTTTCTGGTCGCCTTCGCAGTCATGTCCTCGGGCATCACCTCAGCGGCGACAGCGTCACGCGCCTTTGCCGCCAATTTCTCGACCTCTCTCGGGCTGGATCTCGGCGCTTTTGGCGTACCGCTGATCGCCGTCGGCTTTATCGCCCTCGTTGCTGCGATCAATTTCCGGGGCGTCGGCGAGAGCGTCAAGATGAACGTTGTTCTGACCGTCGTCGAACTGACCGGCCTGTTGATGATCATCGGCATTGGTCTTTGGGCGATCGCCGGTGGGCAGGGTGACGTGTCGCGCGCATGGACGTTCTCGGCCCCTGAAGGCGGCGGTTCGTTCTGGCCGGTGGTTGCCGCAACCACCCTCGCCTTTTTCGCCATGGTCGGCTTCGAAGACTCCGTCAACATGGCTGAGGAATGCAAGAAACCGAGCAAGATATTTCCCAAGGTTTTGCTCGGCGGACTTGCGATCACCGGCGTGATCTACATCCTCGTCGCGATCTCCGCCATCACACTGGTCCCGGCCGCTGAACTCGGTGAAGGCGATACGCCGCTCCTGAAGGTCATTCAGGCCGGCGCTCCCGGTTTCCCGATCGGCATTTTCGCTGTCATCACCATGTTCGCAGTAGCAAACTCTGCTCTCATCAACATGATGATGGCAAGCCGCCTGCTCTACGGCATGAGCCGCGAAGGCGTGCTGCCCCTGGCTCTGGGCAAGGTTCACGCCTCACGCCGCACCCCATACGTGGCGATCATCTTCACCTCGCTGCTGGCGGTGGCGCTGATCCTGTTCGCCGGCGGCGTGAAGGAACTCGGCGGCACAACGGCGCTGCTGCTGCTCTGCGTCTTCGCTATCGTCAACGTGGCGGTGCTGGTCCTGCGGAAAGACAAGGTTGACCACAAGCACTTCCGTGCCCCGACAATCCTGCCGATGCTGGGCGCAATCACCTGCGCCTTTCTGGCCGGCCCATGGACCGGACGCGATCCCGTGCAATACGTGATCGCCGGTTGCCTGCTGGTACTGGGCGCGGTGCTTTGGCTTGCCACGGTGCAGTTCATGCGCACCGCCAACCAGTCGGCGTGAGCAGGGTTATCTAAGCTTGATCGAAAGACGGCCGTCGTCCGCAACATGCGGGGCGACGGCTCTGTAATCGGCGATACGATATTGTCCGCCTTCGACCGGGTGGCTGTGGGTGGCAGTGATGACCATGACCTCCGCCCCGGCCGACTCGCCTGCCTGAATGCCCGCCGGTACGTCTTCAAACACCAGGACGTCATTCGGGCTGAAACCGAGGCGTTCGGCACCGAGACGGTAGCCCTGCGGGTTTGGTTTGCCGATGGTGACGTCTTCCGCCGATACGAGATATTTCGGCACCGGAATACCGGCTGCGGCAAGCCTCGCCTTGGCAAGTTCCAGCGGCGACGATGTAACGATCGCCCAGCGCTCGACAGGCAGTTTCTTCAGGAATTCCGCTGCGCCGCCAAGTGGGACGACCCCTTCCACATCATCGATCTCGCCCCGCAGGATTTTTTCCGCTTCGACTGTCGGATCGACACCGGGCAGGTTGAGATCGGTAATGGTATCGATGCCGCGACGGCCATGCATCGTCGGCAGGAATTTCTCCACATCGAGCCCCATTCCTTCCGCCCATTTGCCCCAGACACGCTCTGCGGCGGCTGTCGAGCTCAGGATCGTGCCATCCATATCGAACAGGAAAGCGGCATAGTCACGCGATGGCAGGACGGGATTTTCAGAAGACAATGGAATTCCTATCGAATTGATTGGCGAGCGGTGAGTAAGTCATGACTATCCCGCGGGGATGACAGGCGCAAACCTTCAGGTGATTTTTTCTGCCGGCACGATACATTTGCCGCGGGATCGAAACAGGAGGAAAATTTGACACATCCATCCGTAAGACATCCGGACCTCGAAGGCCGTGGCATCCTTGTCACCGGCGGCGGATCCGGAATCGGTGCAGCACTCGTCGAAGGGTTCGTGAAACAAGGTGCGAAGGTCGCCTTCATCGATATCGCCGAAGAGTCGAGTCGCGCGCTTGTCGCGCAGTTGGCAAAGGGTGCCGTCCACGAGCCTCTATTCATCCGGGCGGATCTCTCCAGCGTTGACAAAACCCAGGCGGCTGTCCGCCAGGCTGCGGAGCAGCTCGGCTCGTTATCCGTACTGGTCAACAATGCCGGATGGGATGACAGGCATGGACTTGAGGATGTAACGGAAGCCTACTGGGACAAAAGCCAGGCAATCAACCTGAAGCAGATGTTCTTCGTTTCCCAGGCAGCCGTTCCCTATCTGAAGCAGGCGGGTGGAGGGTCGATCGTCAATTTCTCGTCGATCTCATATCTGCTCAATATGGGGGATTATCCGAGTTACACCACAGCAAAAGCCGGCATCATCGGCCTGACGAAGGGACTGGCCGGAAAGCTTGGTCCTGACGGCATCCGGGTGAACGCGATCCTGCCGGGAATGATCATCACCGAAAGACAGAAACGCCTGTGGCTGACGGATGAAAGCATCGCCGCGATGATCGGTCGGCAGTGCCTGAAACGCACTCTTTACACCACCGACCTCGTCGGCCCCTGCCTCTTCCTGGCTTCGGATGCGTCCGCTGCGATGACGGCTCAGACGCTGGTCATCGATGGCGGAGCGCTCTGAAATAAAATGCCGCGCGGACGGAGAGAGATGTCCGCGCGGCCGTGCACCTTACTCTGCCGGGGAGACAGCAGGTGCAACCTCGGTATCGTGATGGCGCAGCGGACGGTTACCCGTCAGAAGCCGAGCCAGCACGTAGAAGACGGGCGTCATGAAGATGCCGAAGAAGGTGACGCCGATCATGCCGGAGAAGACGGCAATACCCATGGCGGCGCGCATTTCGGCACCCGCACCGGTGGAGATCACCAGCGGCACGACACCCATGATGAACGCCATCGACGTCATCAGGATCGGACGCAGGCGCAATCGGCTAGCCTCCACGGCCGCTGCGAGCGGCTTGCGTCCGGCAAGTTCGAGTTCACGGGCGAACTCGACGATCAGGATGGCATTTTTCGCCGATAGCCCCACCAACACCACCAGCCCTATCTGGGTGAAGATGTTGTTGTCGCCTCCCGTCAGCCAGACGCCGGTCATTGCCGCCAACACGCCCATAGGTACGATCAGGACGATCGCGATCGGCAGTGTCAGGCTTTCATACTGGGCAGCAAGCACGAGGTAGACGAGCAGCAGCGCCAGCGGGAAGACGATGATGCTTGAATTGCCCGCAAGGATCTGCTGGTAGGTCAGGTCCGTCCACTCGAAGTCGATACCCGAAGGCAGCGTCTCGGCCAGGATCTTGGTGATCGCGGCCTCCGCCTGTCCCGACGAATAGCCCGGTGCCGGAGCGCCGTTGATATCCGCCGAAAGGAAGCCGTTGTAACGGGTCGTCCGTTCAGGTCCTGCCGATGCATCGACCTTCAGGAGCGCCGAAAGAGGGATCATCTCGCCAGACTGCGAACGAACCTTCAGCTGGCCGATATCCTCGGCCTTGGCGCGATATTGCGCATCCGCCTGGACACGGACGCTGTAGGTGCGGCCGAAGGCGTTGAAGTCGTTCACATAGAGCGAACCGAGATAGATCTGCAGCGTCTCGAACACGTCGGTGACCGAAACCCCAAGCTGTTCCGCACGTGCGCGGTCCAGATCGGCATAAAGCTGCGGCACGTTGATCTGGAAGCTGGAGAATACGCCCGTCAGTTCCGGAGCCTGGGCCGCCTTGGCCATTACGGCCTTGGTTGCTTCGTCGAGGGCCTCGTAGCCGTAGCCGGCCCGATCCTCGATCTGCAATTTGAAGCCACCCGTCGTGCCGAGACCGTTGACCGGTGGCGGCGGGAACATGGCGATGAACGCATCCTGGATACCGGCGAACTTCTGGTTCAGCGCCATGGCTATGGCACCGCCCGAAAGTTCCGGCGTCGTACGCTTGTCGAAGTCGTCAAGCACGGCAAACACGATGCCCGAGTTCGAGCCGATGGTGAAACCATTGATCGACAGGCCCGGGAAGGCGATCGCATGTTCGACGCCCGGCTGTTCCATGGCGATGTCGCTCATCCGCTTGATCACGTCTTCCGTCCGGTCGAGTGTCGCGCCGTCGGGAAGCTGTGCAAAGCCGATCAGATACTGCTTGTCCTGCGCCGGGACGAAACCGCCCGGCACCGCATTGAACATGCCGTAGGTGGCGCCGACCAGTGCCAGATAGATTACCATGACGATGCTCTTGCGGGACAGGAGCCCACCGACGCTGCGACCGTAGCCGTTTGCGGCGGCACCAAAGCCACGGTTGAAGCCACGGAAGAACCAGCCGAACGCCTTGTCCATTCCCCGCGTCAGCCAATCCTTCGGCGCATGATGATCCTTCAAGAGAAGGGCCGCCAGAGCCGGCGACAGCGTCAGCGAGTTGATCGCCGAGATAACCGTCGAGATGGCGATGGTCAGTGCGAACTGGCGATAGAACTGGCCGGACAGGCCGGTAATGAAGGCCAGCGGTACGAAGACCGCGACGAGCACGAGCGCAATCGCCACGATAGGACCGGAGACTTCGCGCATCGCCTTGTAGGTGGCATCACGCGGAGAAAGCCCGTTCTCGATGTTTCGCTCGACATTCTCCACCACCACGATCGCATCGTCGACCACGATACCGATCGCCAGCACGAGGCCGAACAAGGTCAGCGCGTTGATCGAGAAGCCGAAGGCGTACATGACCGCAAACGTGCCGATGACCGAGACCGGAACCGCGATCAGCGGAATGATCGAGGCACGCCAGGTCTGCAGGAAGATGATGACGACGAGAACGACCAGCGCAATGGCTTCGAGAAGCGTATCGAGCACCTTCTCGATCGACGAGCGCACGAACTTGGTCGTGTCATAGACGATCTCGTATTTGACGCCTTCCGGCATCGCCTTCTGCAGCTCGTCCATGGTGGAGCGAACCTGGTCGGCAATCTCGATCGCATTCGAACCGGGAGCCTGCAGCACCGGGATCGCCACGGCCGGCTGGCCGTCGAGAAGCGAACGCAGCGTATAGTCGGCAGCGCCGAGTTCGATACGGGCAACGTCGCGCAGGCGGGTGATTTCACCGTTGGCGCCTGTCTTGACGATGATATTGCCGAACTCTTCAGGTGTCGTCAGGCGGCCTTGCGCGTTGACGTTCAATTGCAGGTCGACGCCCTTGAGCGATGGCGATGCGCCGATGATGCCGGCTGCCGCCTGCACGTTCTGGCCGCGGATCGCATCGGTGATATCGCTGGCGGCCAGCGACAGGGCTGCCGCCTTCTGCGGATCGATCCAGATGCGCATCGAATAATCGCCGGCGCCAAAAATCTGCACCTGGCCGACGCCTTCGATACGGGCCAGACGGTCCTTGATGTTGAGCGTCGCATAGTTGCGCAGATAGGTCAGATCATAACGGTCGCTGTCAGAGACAAGATTGACCACCATGATGAAGTCGGGCGAGCTTTTCACCGTCGTGATGCCGAGTGCGCGCACTTCCGTCGGCAGGCGGGGTTCCGCCTGGCTGACACGGTTCTGCACCAGTTGTTGCGCCTTGTCGGGGTCGGTGCCGAGCTTGAACGTCACTGTCAGCGTCATAACGCCGTCGGACGTCGCCTGACTGGACATGTAGAGCATGTCCTCGACGCCGTTGATCTGCTCTTCAAGCGGCGTTGCAACGGTTTCGGCGATGACCTTGGGGTTGGCGCCGGGATAGGTCGCCTTCACCACCACGGATGGCGGCACAACGTTCGGATATTCCGAGATCGGCAGCGCACGCAGCCCCAGCAGGCCGGCAACGACGATGAGGACGGACAGGACCCCGGCAAACACCGGTCGGTCGATAAAGAAGCGGGAAATGTTCATGTGTAGAGCCCTCTCTCCTGGGCGATGTCCAGGGCATAAGCTGCCCCTGCGCCCGCAGCGCAGTGCCGCGGGCGATCGTTTGGTTCAGTATGGGAAAGGCCGAAACTCCGGCCCGGTTGTTACTTCGCGGCGATCTTCGCTTCGTCCTGCGGATCGACCGTTGCGCCGGGGCGCACGCGCTGCAATCCGTTGACGATGATGCGATCGCCGGCGTTGAGGCCCTTTTCGACAATCCTCATGCCGCCGATGGCGTCACCCAGTTCGACCGGGCGGTAGGCGACGGTATTCTTGCCATCGACCACCAGCACGAACTTCTTGTCCTGGTCGTTGCCGAGCGCCCGTTCGCTGACCACAAGGCGATCCACAGGTTCAGGTTCGCCCATGCGGACCCGGACGAACTGGCCGGGGATCAGCCTGCCGCCGGGATTACCGAATACCGCCCTCACCCGGATCGTGCCGGTGCCGGCATTCACCTGGTTGTCGATCAGCTGCAGATGGCCCTTGATCGGCTCGGAACCTGGAGCAAGCGTGGCGATCTCGACAGGCACCTGATTGATGGCAGGCTGACCGTCCGCGAGCGGCAGTTCAGCCAAGGTCCGTGTTACCAGCTGTTCGTCGGCATCGAAGCTTGCGTAGATCGGATCGGCCGAGACCAGGGTTGTCAGCGGAGTCGACAATGACCCGCCGGCGACCAGATTGCCCACCGTAACCTCGATCTTGCCCACACGTCCGGCAATCGGAGCGCGGATCTCCGTGTAACCGAGATTGATTTCCGCGACCCTCAGCGCGGCCTTGGCCGACTGAAGATTGGCCTTGGCTTCGCGTTGGGTGCTCTGCCTCTGGGCAAGATCGCTCTGCGAGATCGTATTGCGCGACAAAAGGGTATTGCCCCGCTCAAGCTCGGTTTCGGCGAAAGAAAGCTTCGCTTCGGCCGAGGCGACCAGACCTTCCGATTCGGCAACGGCCGCCATGAAAGGTTCCGGATCGATCGTCACCAGAAGGTCACCGGCCTTGACCAGGCCGCCTTCACGGAAATGCACCGATTGTACGGCACCGGCGACGCGCGGACGGACATCGACGCGATCGACGGCTTCGAGACGGCCGGAGAACTCCTGCCATGTGCCGATGCGGCGTGGCTGGATGGTTGCCACGGTCACCGGTATGGCCGGCGGAGCCGCAGATTCCGCCGGGGACGCCGCATTGGCGCCCTGAGGCATGTCGAGATAGAATGCTGCGCCTGCGATAAGCACAGATGTAGTGAGGCCGGCGCCCAGCAGGGCCCAGCGGGTCGATTTCGCTGTCATTGTGAACTCCATCAGCCTTGGGGAGGGCTGTTATCGTTTCTCGGAACTTTCGATAAATGCGGGCAGAAATTGCAGGCCTTGCTACGTCACCTGACGAACGAAGGCCGAAAACTCTGTGCAGAGCCCGGCTAACCAGGCTCCACCAACACCGTGATACAGGCCCGTCCAGCCGCTGCCGGCGGGCAAGATGCGTTTGGTGACGCTGACCCCTGCCCCGGAAAGCTTGTCGGCATAACCGAGCGCTTCGTCGCGGAGAGGATCGTCATCAGATGTCATCACCAGAGCCGGTGCGACACCCGATAATCTCGAACACAGACACGGAGCCGCGTAAGGATGCTGCATCGAACAGGCTGAGCCGAGATAATGGCTCCATCCGTCCGACCAGCGCTCACGCATGCCGATTTCGTCGGCGCCACGGATCGAGGCCGATGTCATCATCGGATCGATCATCGGCGAAAGCAGGACCTGGCCGGAAAGCCGGCCCGGCATCTGGTCTCTTGCCTTCAGCGCCGCACCAGCCGCGACATTGCCGCCAGCCTCGTCGCCGGCGATCAACAGGGGTGACTTGCCCTTACCGAAGTCGTTCAGCTTCTTGCTGAGGCCGTAAAGCGCCAGAAAGGCGCATTCCATCGCCTTCGGGAACACATTCCCCGACACGCTGCCGTAATCAGCCTCCACGACGACCGCACCTGCGTCTTCGAGTGCGCGGATCACCGGCCGCTCGCCATTGTCATCGGCGGGCGTCTGAAATGCATCGCCCTTGAGATAAAGAACGATCGGCGGCTTGCCGCCCTGGATATTGCCCTTGTGAATGCGCACGGGAATAGAAGCCTTCCAAGGCCCATCGATTTCCAATGTTTCCCAACGCTGTGACATGGCAATTTCCAGAGTTTCAGCCACGGGTCTTGCGGCGAATTCGTATTCAGATATTATTGTTCGGGATCGCAAGCGCAATACGCTCCGATCGGCAACACTTTTCCAAATTCATGGATAATCGCATTACAAGGAGAATGCCATGGATCAGCTGTCGGCAATGCGCGTCTTCGTCAGGGTCGTCGAGACCGGGAATTTCACCCGCGCAGCCACGACGCTCGACATCCCGAAGACCACCGTGACCAACATGGTGCAGGCGCTCGAAGCGCATCTGCAGACCACATTGCTCAACCGCACGACGCGGCGCGTCATGGTGACGACTGACGGCGCTCTCTATTACGAGCGGGCGACCCAGATATTGGCGGACGTGGCAGAACTGGATGGTAGCCTGTCGAATTCCCAGACCCAGCCCAGCGGCCGGGTCCGTCTGGAAATGGCGGGCGCTTTTGCCGATCTGCTCATCATCCCGCATCTCTGCGAATTCAACGAACGCTATCCGCTGATCAAGCTCGATATCGGTGTCGGCGACAGGCTTGTCGATTACATCGCCGAGAACGTCGATTGCGCGCTGCGCGGCGGCACGCCGACGGACCAGTCGCTGATCGTCCGGAAAGTCGGAGAGATCGGCATGCATGCCTATGCCTCGCCGCTTTATCTGGAGCGAATGGGGAAACCGGAGCACCCGAACGACCTGAATGACGGCCACCGTTGCGTCGGTTACCTGCAGGCACCGTCAGGCCGGATCATGCAGATGAAATTCTGCAGAGGTGACGAAGAGATCGAGATCGATCCGAACTACATCGTTTCGGTCAACGATGCCCGTTCCTATCTCGATGCCGCCATCGCAGGCGCCGGGCTGGCGCAGGTGCCGCGCTTCATGGCCCAAAAGCCCGTGCAGGAGGGCAAGCTCGTACCGATCCTGACGGATTGGACCTGCGAGAGTTTTCCGCTCTACATCGTCTACCCGCAGACCCGCCACCTCAGCAACAAGGTACGCGTCGTGGTGGACTGGCTGGCCAAACGCGTACAGACACTGAAGGTAGAGGAAAACCGGCAGCTGATGCGGGAAGCGAGCTAAGCCCGCGAGGTCTTGACCGTATGGCGACAGGCAAGCTTTGTGCGGTCCACTGTCGAATGGCTGGTCGCTGTTCGCGAATGGCGGGCCGTTCCACGGGAGAATATGTATCCAATTGGGCGAAACGTAAATCAACCGTTGCGTGACTTCCGGTCGTAAGGCCGCATCGTAAGGTGATCACATCGTTCACCTGGAAAACACGATGCGGCACACGTCTACACTTATCTCTACGATGCTCCTCGCGCCGCTCCTATCCGCCTGTGGTCACCCCGTTGGCGTCATGGAACCCGTCTCGATTTCGCCCACCTCGACCCGGCCGACGCAGATTGAGATGCTTGTCGCCACGACACGCCAGCCGTCAGGTGATCCAAAAACACTGTTCAATGGCGAGCGAAGCCCGAAGCCATTTTTGACGGAGGTAGCCGTCTCCATTCCCGCGAAGCGCGACAGCGGAACCGTACAGTGGCCCAAAAAGCTGCCGCCTGATCCGGTGACGGATTTCGCCGTCACGAAAGTCAAACAGGTCGCCACTCTTCAGGAGGGGCGGTCATGGTTCCGCCAGCATCTCGAAGGAGGCCACGCGCTCGTTTTCGTTCACGGCTTCAACAACCGCTATGAGGATAGTGTTTTTCGGCTGGCCCAAATCGTTCATGACTCCGACATGAAAGCGACGCCGATCCTTTTCACATGGCCGTCGCGGGCTAGCCTGTTCGGCTACGAGTACGACAAGGAAAGCACCAACTATTCACGGACGGCCCTGGAACAGTCATTGCGGCTGCTCGCACAGGATTCGAACGTGAAGGACATCACGCTGCTGGCGCACTCCATGGGCACCTGGCTTGCGATGGAATCGCTTCGTCAGATGGGTATCCGCGACGGTCGTGTGGCTTCCAAGATCAAGGACGTAATCCTTGCTTCTCCCGATATAGACATCCAAGTCTTTGCCAAGCAGTACGCTGAAATGGGGCAACCAAAGCCGAAATTCACAATCTTTGTTTCGCAGGACGATCGGGCACTGGCGGCGTCAAGCCTGATTACGGGAAGGGTCGCAAGATTGGGCGGCATCGATCCAACGAAGGAGCCCTACAGATCGCGGCTGGAGGCAGCGGGGATAACCGCAATCGATCTTACGAAGGTGAAGACCGGAGACAGGCTTAATCACGGCAAATTCGCCGAAAGCCCGGAGATCGTGCAACTTATCGGGCAGAGATTGATGACCGGTCAGCCGCTCACGGACTCCAACGTCACGCTTGGCGAAGGTCTGACCGCTGTCGTCGGCGGCACCGTGGAGACGATTGGCACCGTTGCGGCGACCGCTGCTGCCGCGCCTGTGACAATTCTGGAAAACAAACCGAAACCGGAGCCCGGCGATCTCAAGCAGACGCTAGACAGTGGCAGGGACCCGCAGCCCCTCACCCAGTAAACGTGCCGTTCAGGCGCGATGTTACACACGATGTAACCGTTGCGTACTTCTATTTACCCGTCGTCTTCGGAAAAGCTTGCCGTCGGCTTCCGGCAGTCCGCCGAGTGCTTTCACGAACCTGGGAGTTTCCAACTCGGGTATTCCTGCGAAACAAGGAGAACGCGATGACGTACGACCACGACAAGAGCAGGAGGCGTTAATGACCAGCCTTCCGGAAAGAATTCTCAGAAGTGCCGCAGCCGTCGGAATCGCGTTCGCAAGCACCGCATTGGTTCCGCTGCAGGTCCAAGCGCAGACTGCCGCAACAACGGCGGCTCCGGCCGCGGACACAGCTTCCAAACCGAATATTCTGGTGATCTTCGGTGACGACATAGGACAGACCAATATCAGTGCCTATTCATTCGGCGTGGTTGGCTACAAGACCCCGAACATCGACAGCATCGCAAAGGCGGGCCTGATGTTCACCGACTACTATGCCGAGAATTCCTGTACGGCAGGCCGCTCGACATTCATCACTGGTCAGACTTGCCTTCGGACGGGTCTCTGCAAAGTGGGCGCTCCCGGCGCTCCGGTCGGGCTGCAGCCGGGCGACATCACCATCGCTCAGGCACTGAAGCCGCTGGGCTATGCAACCGGACAGTTCGGCAAGAACCATCTGGGCGACCGCGACGAATATCTTCCAACCAACCACGGCTTCGACGAGTTCTTCGGCAACCTCTATCACCTGAATGCGGAGGAAGAACCGGAAGCTCCTTATTGGCCGAAGGACGATCGGGAATTCTTGAAGGCATACAACCCGCGCGGCGTCGTAAAGGCTTCTGCAGACGGCAAGATCGAGGATACAGGCCCGCTGACCAAAAAGCGGATGGAAACGATCGATGATGAGACAACGGCCGCAGCTATCGACTTCATCGGTCGGCAGGCCAAGGCAAAAAAGCCTTTCTTCACCTGGATGAACACGACGCGTATGCATCTGTTCACGCACGTAAGGGAATCGATGCGCGGCCAGAGCGGCATGATTGGAAACGAGTATGCCGACGGCATGATCGAGCATGACGGCGATGTCGGGAAACTGCTGAAAGCACTCGATGACCTCGGCATCGCAGACAACACGATCGTGGTCTACACGACCGACAACGGCCCGAACCAGTTCTCCTGGCCGGACGCGGCAACAACGCCGTTCCGATCCGAGAAGGACACCAATTGGGAGGGCGCCTTCCGCGTGCCCGCGATGGTCAAGTGGCCGGGACATATAGCACCCGGACAAATTTCCAATCAGATGGTCTCAGGTCTCGACTGGTTCCCGACATTGCTTGCGGCGGCTGGAGACACGGACGTCAAGACAAGACTTCTGAACGGATGGCAGCCTTCCGGAAGCGGCACGACGTTCAAGAATCACCTCGATGGCTACAACCAGCTCGATTACATCACCGGTAAGACCGACAAGAGCGCCCGGCCTGATTTTTACTACTTTGACGATGACGGAGATCTCGTCGCAACCCGTTACGACGATTGGAAGGTCGTGTTCAAGGAGCAGCCTGCGCCCGGCGGTTTCGCAGTGTGGCGGACGCCGCTCGTGACCTGGCGCATTCCGAAGCTCTTCAATCTGCGCATGGACCCTTATGAAAGGGCGGATATCGTTTCCGATCAGTACAACGATTTCCTGACCCGCAACGACTACCTTTTGGTCAAGGGGCAGTTGCAAGGCGCGGCGTTCCTCGAGTCGTTCGTCAAGTTCCCCCCCAGTCAGCGGGTCGCCAGCTTCAATATCGAAGGCGTGCGCGCCCAGGTGGACAAGGCGGTCGACCAGTCCTTCAGGGACCGCGGGATCGAGAAGTAGCATGCCTGGAAGGATGCGCACCGTTAAGGCAGCGGTGCGCATCGGCTGCTGATCATATGAGGCATCCATGAAAGCTCGCGACGACATTCTCGATCTCGGCAGGCGCATCGGCCAGTCGATCATCGGCCAGGACACCATGGTCGAGCGACTTCTGCTGGGACTTTTGTCGAACGGCCATCTGCTTGTCGAGGGCCTGCCGGGGCTTGCCAAGACGCGAGCCATCAAGAGCCTGGCGAAGAACCTCGATTCCGAATTGTCACGCGTCCAGTTCACACCCGACCTGCTGCCCGCCGATATTACCGGCTCGGAAATCTACTTTTCCGAGGGCGGAAAGGGCGAGTTCAAGTTTCAGCAGGGACCGATCTTCGCCAACCTGATCCTCGCGGACGAGATCAACCGCGCTCCCGCCAAGGTGCAGTCAGCGCTGCTGGAAGCGATGGAAGAGCGGCAAGTTACAGTCGGCGGCAAGAGCTATCCGCTTCCACCGCTGTTCATGGTCATGGCGACACAGAACCCCATAGAGCAGGAAGGCACCTATCCGCTTCCGGAAGCGCAGCTTGACCGTTTCATGATGCATATCGAGGTCGGCTATCCGGATGAAAAATCCGAAGCGGCGATCATGCGGCTCAACCGGGATGAGGAGAAGGCATCGCATGGCAGTTCCCAATCACCCGACGTTGCAAGGCTTAACCCGCAAGCGGTGTTCGATGCCCGCGAGGGAATCGGCGCTGTCACCGTGTCCGATCCGGTCGAGAAATACATGGTGGCCCTGGTATTCGCTACGCGCTACCCCGACCGTTATGACAAGGACCTGGCCAAGCTGCTGCAGGTCGGCGTCAGTCCGCGCGGGGTGATTGGCCTCGATAAGGTTTCGCGTTCCTATGCGTGGCTCAAGGGTCGCGACTATGTCACGCCGGGCGATGTGAAGGCGATCGTCAACGACGTCTTCCGTCACAGGTTGATCCTTTCCTACGAGGCGCACGCTTCGAACACGCCCCCCGATCAGGTGATCGATCGGATTACCGAACTCGTCGCCGTGTCTTGAGAGGCAATATGTCTGCAACGGAAACAACGGATGGCGTCCATATCTCGACGGAACAGCTCGTTGCTCTGCAGGCATACGCCCGCGATCTTCGTTTCGTCCAGAAGGACCGCAGTCATCAACAGCTTGCCGGGCGCATGAACTCGGCGATGCGCGGGCGCGGACTGACATTCGAGGAACTCCGTAGTTATCTGCCGGGGGACGATATCTGCTCGATCGACTGGCGGGTCACCGCGCGCACGACCAGACCGGTCGTGCGCGTTTATTCCGAAGAAAAGGAGCGTCCGGCGCTGATTGTCGTCGATCAGCGCATCAACATGTTCTTTGGCAGCCGACGGTTCATGAAATCGGTGACGGCAGCGGAGACAGCGATGCTGTGCGCCTGGCGGATACTGGGCTCAGGCGACCGGGTTGGTGGATTCGTCTTCGGTGACGAAGGTTTCTCGGAGGTGAAACCAAACCGGAGCCGGAATGCCGTCATCGCACTGGCGGAGAGAATATCGGAGAGAAACGGCGTTCTGGCGGCCTCGTTTGCGGGGGCGCCATCGAGGAAGGCTCTGGACGACGCTTTGCGGCGCGTTGCTGCGATAGCGCACCATGATCACCTCGTTATCGTCGTCAGCGATTTCGACGGGCACGGCCCAGAAACCAAAGACCTTCTTCTTCGGTTGTCATCTCGCAACGATGTGATCTGCCTGCTGGTATACGATCCCTTCTTGCTCGATCTCCCGACGTCGGGTGACCTCGTCATCAGCGGCGGCGGGCTCCAGGCCGAGATTTCCTTTCGCCAGAGTGGGGTGCGCTCTTCCATCGACGCCTTCGCTCGAAACCGAGGGCGAGAACTGCGTGCATGGCAGCGCGAGCTAGGCCTGCCGATGCTGCCGATCTCCGCGGCAGAGGAGACCGCGCCCCAACTTAGACGGCTTCTCGATCAATCGGCATGGCGGCAAAGGAGACGGTGATGGACGAGACAGCGCCCGCCCTCGACCCAATGGCCCAGACTGCGCTCCGATCGATGAAGGACATCGTCCTGCCGCAGCCGATATCGATGATGCCGCAGACTTGGGGGTGGTTGCTGTTGGCCGGTCTGGTTGTCGTCGCTCTGCTCGCCTGGGTCATCGTTACGCTCCGCCGATATTATCGAAACGCCTATCGGCGCGAGGCTCTGAAGTGCCTTGCAGCTATAGAGCCACGACTTCGCGCGGAGGCCTCCCGGCAGGCTGCCGTTTACGACATCGCCCTTGTCCTCAAGCAAGTTGCAATCGCAGCCTGGGGCCGTCCGGACGTGGGAAAGCTGTCGGGAGAAGACTGGTCATCCTTTCTCGCCACCCACGTTGGCACCCGCGACAGGAGCCATCTGGGCAAGTTGGTCGATGACTTCGAGTACCGCGATGCCGGCGCACTGAGACGGCTACCAGGGAAGCTCGCTGACGAGCTAATCGAAGACGCCCGGCGATGGATCGAGAACCATCATGTATGAGCTCGCCCAACCCTGGCTGCTGCTCGCGCTTGCTGCGCCGCTGCTGGTCTGGAGACTGCTTCCGCCGCACCGGGAGACTTCATCATCCATCAGGATCCCCTTCTTCGATCAGGTCGCGGGCGCTGCCGGGCTCACTCCGACAGCTGGTTCTGTCGTTCCGGGACGCCCCTGGCTGCAGACCACTGTCGAATTGCTTGCGTGGTCTCTGGTCGTTCTGGCACTCGCTCGACCACAATTTGTCGAGCCGCCAATCGAGAAATCTGAGCCCCAGCGCGACATATTGCTGGCACTCGATCTCTCGCAGTCGATGGAAACGCGGGATTTCAAGGCGGCCGATGGCGCTCTTGAGGCCCGCGTCGATGCAGTTCGCAACGTGGTATCGGATTTCGTGGCGCACCGTTCAGGCGACCGCATCGGACTGGTGGCATTCGGCGACGCGCCCTACCCGCTTGCGCCCTTCACCATGGACCATACCCTCGTCCGAACGATGATCGACGGCCTGCTGCCCGGAATGGCCGGGCCACGGACTTCCATGGGCGACACACTCGGCTTGGCGATCAGGATGTTCGACAAGACCACTGTGCCAGAAAAAGTGCTCGTTATCTTGACCGATGGAAACGATACGGCCAGCCGGATGCCGCCACTCAAGGCGGCAGACATCGCGAAGCAGAAGGGCGTGGTCGTCCATACGGTCGGTATCGGCGACCCGCAGGCGTCGGGCGAGGACAAGCTGGATACCTCGACGCTTCAGGCTATCGCCTCGAAGACGGGCGGGCGCTATTTCTTCGGGGGAGACGCCGCGCAGCTCGCAGAGATCTACCGGACCCTCGACGCGATCACACCGGAAGATCAGAAGACCACCTCCTGGCGGCCAAGGATCGAACTCTTTCACTGGCCACTGGCCGCCGCCGTCATTCTTCTGGCATCATGGTACATTGTGGCGGGCGCAGTCTCCGGCTTGCGGCGGAGGTTCGCATGATGGCCGATTTTCATTTCCTCAGGCCGTGGTGGCTCCTTGTCCTCGTGTTGCCCCCGTTGATCGTCTGGATGGCCTCAAGATCGGATGATCTGCGAAGCCGATGGAAGTGCATGATCGCGCCGCATCTTCTCGAAAACCTGCTTGTCGAACCCGACGCCCGCAGGCATGCCTTCCCGTCCTGGCTTGCCGCTGCGGTTCTCGCCATCGCAACCCTGGGAGTCGCCGGTCCGACATGGAAGCGCGAGCCTCCACCTTTCGTCTCGGACACGGCATCGCTTGTGATTGCAGTGGACCTGTCACAATCGATGGACAACAGGGATGTCAGCCCGAGCCGCATCGAACGTGCTAAGCTGAAAATTCGCGACGTCCTGTCAAGTCGCGCAGGCGGACGAACCGGAGTCATTGCCTATGCCGGCACGGCCCATCTGGTCGTTCCGCTGACCGACGACGTCGAACTGATCGCGTCCTATACAGACGCTTTGGCCACCCGCATCATGCCGACGCAGGGCCAGGATACGAAGGCCGCCCTGAAGCTCGCCAACGACCTCCTTCGGGCGGACGGCACGCCGGGGACGGTCCTGTTGCTCACCGATGGCATAGAATCCGATGCCGCCGAAGCTTTGGACCGCGGCGTCGTCATCCTGGGGATCGGCACAGCAGGCGGTGGGCTCGATATCGAGGCGCTTCGTCATGTCGCCGGGCAAGCGGACGCGCCTGTGGCGACGATCACGAATGACGACGCAGACGTGCGCTGGATTGTGCGACAAGTCAGGACAAACTTCGCGGCGGCGGCAGCTGGCGGCGATCGCTGGCACGATGCCGGATGGTACCTCGTCTTCCCGCTAACTCTCCTGTTTGCGCTGTCCTTCAGGCGAGGCTGGGTCGTCAAGGTGGCTTGCTTTTTATTGGCCACACAATTGTTTTCGCCAGAGCCCGTAAAGGCAGCCGGTTTTCTGGACATGTGGCTGACTGCGGACCAGCAAGGACGGTTGGCGTTCGATCGCGGCGATTATGCTACGGCCTCGACGTTGTTTCGCGACCGGATGTGGAAGGGCATCGCGCTTTACCGGGCGGGCAATTTCAAGGCGGCGTCGGAATCCTTCGGAGCGGTAGAGGCGCCTGAAGCTCGCTTCGACCAAGGAAACGCTCTCCTGCGGCTTGGAGATTTCGAGAACGCAGTCGCGGCCTATCGAGTTGCTACCAGTCAGAGGACGGACTGGCCCGAGGCACAAGCCAACCTTGCGATAGCGGAACGGCTTTTGAAGATGCAGCAGGACGATGAAGACCAGCCACAGGAGCCGAACGAAAAACCGGACGAGGTCAAGATCGACGACAAGGGCAAGAAGGGAAAGGCCGGAAAGGTGGAGGTCGCGGATCAGACCACGGAACTCTGGATGAAGAATATCGTCGTCAGTCCGACCGATCTGATGGCCCGAAAATTCGCCATCGAGGAGCAAGGGGATCACCGATGAGATGGCTGGCGCTTTTGTTCCTGCTTGCCGCGGCACCTGCAATGGCGGCACAGCCTTTTGCGCGGGCAAGCGTCGATGCCACTGGCGGCATCGTTCCCGGTCAGAAGGTCAGCGTCTTCGTGGACGTCTTCGCACCTTATTTCTTCACGTTGCCACCCGACTTTCCGCTCTTCGATATCCCCGACGCGCTCGTGACGCTGTCGACCGACCGGGCGCAGAACATGGTCCAGACGATCGACGGCCAGCAATATTCCGGCATCAGGAAGATCTATTCTATCGTGCCTGACAATCCCGGAACGTTTGCCGTGCCTGCGATCGAGATACCGATTGGTTGGTCCGAGAACGGCAAATCCATAACTGGGAAAGTAGCTACCTCGCCTTTCACATTCGATGTCACGAAGGGCACCGACGTCTTCTTCGCTGCAAAGGGTCTCAATATCCAGCAGTCCTTCGACAGGGACCCGTCGTCACTGAAGGTTGGAGACGTGTTGGTTCGAACGATCACGATAACGGCGTTCGAAACCCAAGGGTTGACGATGCCAGCAATCGACTTCGAGGGCGCCGACGGGCTGAAAAAATACACCAAGCCGGCGAAGATCGAAGACGGTGTCCGCGTCGGCAGGGACATGGTATCCCGGAGAACGGAGACGGTCGTCTACACGGCGGAAAAGGAAGGCGACTTCACCGTTCCGGAGATATCTTATCCATGGTTCGACACCGACGTCCACCGTGACGATGCGGCGACCCTTCCGGCGATAACGGTTAAAGTGGCGGTCGCTCCGGCGATACCGGGCATCGCACCACAGCAACAAGCGGAGGGAACGGTCGCATCAAACAAGGCCCGGCGCACAATCATGTTCGGTTGCCTGGCTCTCCTCGGATCGGTCGCCGCCGCTTGGGCGGGGCGGCGTCTTCCGGCCAGATTGCTCGTGATTTTAAGATCGATTGGCCGCGACATCAAACACTCGCGGTGGTACCGACTTCGGCAACTTCGTCGGACAATCCGTACCGCATCAGCCGCGAACGTTTATGCGGCGCTTCACGAATGTAGCCGCACGGAAGGGTATCGAACGCTGGCAGACTGGGTTGCCGTTACTTCGCCGGCTGCCGCCCATGAGATCGAGACGCTCGAAGGCCAACTGTTCGGTAGAGGCGAACGAGAGATCGACAGGGCGATCCTGTCCTCCTCCGTCAGCATGGCACCGGCTCGCCTGAGCCATCAGAGGTCGGCTCTTCCCCCCTTGAACCCCGCATGAAGTCGTTCATCAAAGCGATGTTACACCGTCTGTAACCGTTGCGTACTTCCACCTCCCCTGTCCCTGGGTCAACGTCGCACCCAAAGGCAGGAGATGGCCGTGACCCTTGCATTCGAAGACGCGAACACGAAGGCTGAGATACCCGATCTCGTTTGGATCGAGGGTGGAACCTTTGCGATGGGGTCCAACGACCACTACCCGGAGGAGGCTCCCGCGCATCCGGTCAAGGTCGACGGTTTCTGGATCGAGCGGACTCCTGTGACGAACAGGAAGTTCATGGAGTTCGTCAAAGCAACGGGGCATGTGACCGTTGCGGAAAAGATGCCTGATGCCGCCGACTACCCAGGCGCGAAGACAGAAATGCTGAGGGCGGGCTCTCTTGTCTTCACGATGCCGAAGACTGTCACCGGCACCGACATATCGCAGTGGTGGACCTTCAAGTTCGGCGCAACCTGGCGCCGTCCGCTGGGAGGCCTCAGCGACCTGCGGGGCAAGCTCGACCATCCGGTGGTGCATGTGGCCTTCTCCGACGCCAAGGCATATGCCGCATGGGCGGAACTGGAACTGCCCACCGAAGCAGAGTGGGAGTTTGCAGCCCGGGGTGGCGTCGATGCCGAATATGCCTGGGGCGACGACTTCATGCTGGGCGGCAGGCCAATGGCAAACACCTGGCAGGGCGTCTTCCCGACGACGAGCACGAAACCGAAAGGGCATGAGCGGACGAGCGCTGTCGGAGCCTTTCCGGCCAACGGTTACGGGCTTCACGACATGATCGGTAACGTCTGGGAATGGACCGAGGACTATTGGTCGACGCGGCATCCCGAACCTGCAGCACACTCTTGCTGTATTCCGAGCAATCCCCGCGGCGGTCACGTCGATGCAAGCTACGACGCGCGGCAGCCACTGATCAGGATTCCCCGTCGGGTGCTCAAGGGAGGCTCGCATCTGTGCGCGCCGAATTACTGCAGGCGCTATCGCCCGGCAGCACGTCACGCCGAGCCGGAAGACACATCGACGAGCCATGTCGGATTTCGTTGCATCAAAAGGAGAACATAGATGAACAGTCCTATGATCGCATTTCGGTCGTTGGCTCCGCCACTGCTTGGGATCGCAATGCTGATCGCCGGAGTGCTTCCGGCAACGGCACAGCAAGTCCTCCCGTCCTGGAACGACACGGCTTCGAAGCAGCGCATCGTTGACTTCGTCAAGGCGACAACCACGGAGGGCGGAGAAGGTTTCGTCGCCCCGGAGGCGCGAATAGCCGTCTTCGACAATGACGGCACCCTTTGGTCCGAGCAGCCTTATTACTTTCAACTTGCCTTCATCATCGACCGGGTGAAAGCCCTTGCTCCACAGCATCCGGAGTGGAAGAGCAAGGAACCCTTCAAGAGCATCCTTGCTGGCGATCTCAAGGGCATTGCCAGGGGTGGAGAAAAGGGCCTGGTCGATCTGGGCATGTCGACGCATGCGGGGATGACAACCGATCAGTTCGAGAAAATCGTCACGGATTGGTTCACGGGCGCGAAACACCCCAAGACCGGGAAGCCGTTCGACGAAATGACTTTTCTGCCGATGCGGGAACTTTTGGACTATCTGCGCGAAAATGGCTTCAAGACCTACATCGTTTCCGGCGGCGGCGTGGAGTTCATGCGCCCGATCACCGAAAAGGCCTATGGCATCCCTCCCGAGCAGGTCGTCGGCAGCACCATCACCACACAGTATGCGATCGTCGGCGATATTCCCGTACTGAGGCGGCTTCCGAAGATCGACTTCATCGACGACGGTCCCGGAAAGCCCGCTGGCATCAACAAGTTCATAGGCCGCAAGCCCATATTCGTCGCGGGTAACTCCGATGGCGATTACGAAATGCTGCGGTGGGTCACGGCCGCAAAGGGGCCGGGCTTTGCTATGATCGTGCACCATACCGACGCCGAGCGGGAATATGCCTACGACCGCGAGTCCGCGTTCGGCAAGCTCGACAAGACGCTGAATGAAGCCGAACGCAGAAACTGGCTGGTGGTCGATATGAAGAACGACTGGAGGAAAATCTACGCCTTCGAAAACTAGAACTCGCCCCGAGGAGGACCACGTCGTGAACATCAGCGCCTGGAAATTAAGCCTCTCGATATCAGTCTTGCTGGCATTGCCACCAGCCTTGCCGGCCAAGGATTTCTCATCATCGGAACTCGCCAGCAGAGCCATCGAGCGGCGTGCGGTGGAAGCTGTCATCTGGGGCATTCCGGCTGTCAACTATGACCTAATGCTCCAGGAAATGCTGTCAAAAACGGATGGCAAGGTGAACCAGATCGTATACTGGTCGCGCCCGCTCGACTGGCATAACCAAACGCTCACGCCCAACCCTGATGCGATCTATCTGATGGTCTTCACCAATACGAAGGACGTCGGCCCGATCGTCATTGAGGTGCCTCCCGCGGACGGAGGCTCGATCAACGGCAATATCGTCGATACGTGGCAGGTGCCGCTCGAGGACGTCGGTCCGGCGGGTGCCGATCAGGGCAAGGGCGGCAAATACGTGGTTCTGCCTCCCGGATACGACGGAACGATCCCCAATGGCTTCATTCCCCTGAAGTCAAACACTTTCGGTGGATACGCGCTGCTGCGATCCAACCTTTCAAGCCATAGCGACGCCGATGTCGCGAAGTCGGTGGACTATGCGAAGAAGATCAGGGTTTATCCGCTGTCGCAGGCTGCAGCGCCGCCGGAAACAATCTTTACCGATGCGGAGTCGGTCCTGTTCGATTCCACGATTAGGTACGACCCGAGCTTCTTCACCTCGCTGGACCGCATTATTCAACATGAACCGTGGCTGACCCGCGACAAGGCGATGGTGGATCAGCTCGCGACGCTCGGGATCGTCAAAGGCAAGCCGTTCTCGCCCTCGGCTGGAACACGCCGGCAGCTCAAAGCGGGAATAGACGAGGCCAGGCAATGGCTTCAATGGAAGTACGACCATGAGCTCGTTCCCTTTTATGATAAGGGAAGCTGGAACTATCCGGCAAACCCGGTTTTAGTGAAAGCGGCCGCTGCGTCATTCGACGAGCCAGCCGCCTACCCGGTCGACATTCGGGGCCTCACTTACAGTTACGGTTACATCGGCATCAAGCGCCTGGGTACCGGGCAGTTCTACCTGATCTCGATAAACGACGACGATGGCAGGCCGTTCGAAGGGGCAAGCACCTACAAACTCACAGTGCCTGCCAACGTCCCAATCGAACAGTATTGGTCGCTGACAGCCTATGACAGAAAGACCCACGCGCTCATCAAGAACATGCCGCGGGCAAGCCGCTCGTCGCAGATCCCCGAGCTTGTGAAGAACGTCGATGGGTCGGTCGATCTCTACCTTGGCCCGAAAGCGCCGAAGGGGAAAGACGCGAACTGGATACCCACCGATCCCAACCGCGGCTTCGAGCTGATGTTCAGGCTCTACGCACCCACCAAGGCATTGTTCGACAAGACATGGGTTCTTTCCGATGTCGAACGAGTGCGCGATGTCGTTAGAAAGAGAGGCACGAAATGATCAAAACCATCGTTTTTTCGGCTGGACTGGCGACCGCGCTGACGGCCACGACGGGTTTAGCCAAAGACGTCCTTCAAGGCCGCATCGAAACACATATCGGCAAGATCGAATTGCAGGGTGGCTACCCGAGCAGCAGCTCTGTCAAAAATCTCTATGACGAACTCGATTTCCAGCGCGCCACCCAGGCCTACATATGGGCGACGCCGATCGTCTCGATGGAAGCAATCCGTGCCGCCAACAAACGCGACTGGGGTGTCGACTACAATGCAGTCAGTCTGGTCGACGGGTACACCACACCGGTTGCCGTCGCTCTCACGGGCAACAACACCACGATCTACGCGGCCGTCTTCTCGGATCTCGCTCGCGACGGACCTGTCGTGATCGATTCGCCAGAAGGGGTCTACGGTGTCATCGATGACTTCTGGCAACGACCTGTCGTCGAAGTTGGTCCATTTGGCCCCGATAAGGGAAAGGGCGGCAAGTTTCTCCTTCTCCCTCCCGGCTATGATGGCCCCATTCCGGACGGATATCTCGTCGCACGCTCAAAGACCAACCAGACGATGTTCATCGGTCGGGCATTCGTGAAGGATGGCGACATCAAATCCGCCGTCGAAACTCTGGCGGAAATCAAGGCCTATCCATTGTCGAAGGCGGAAAATCCTCCCGAGACGCGCGTGGTCCACGCAGGAAATCGCGCGCTGAATTCGATACCCCCCAAGGGCTACGAATACTGGGCGCTGCTCGCGGGGGTGCTGGAGCGGGAAACGGTAGAAGAACGCGACCGCTTCTTCCATGCCATGTTGAAGCCTCTTGGCATCGAGAAGGGAAAGACCTTCAATCCCGATGTCCGCCAGAAGAAGATACTCACCGAAGCCGCGCAGGTCGGGTTCCTGATGGCGCAGACACTGAGCATGGCTCCACGCCTCGACAATGCCTCATCCTATCCGGGCACGCATTGGGAATGGGTGCTTACGCTCGATCCCACACAAGAATCCAAGAACTACACCCAGCTCGATGAACGGACCGATTATACTTTCGAGGCGATAACGACCGCCGAGGGGATGGTGAAGAAGATTCCAGGTGCCGGATCTCAATACATGAGCGCTGCCAAGGACAAAAGCGGAGCATGGCTCAACGGCAGCGATGATTACACCCTCCACATCCCGGCGAATGTTCCGGCCAAGGAGTTCTGGGCCGCGACGGTTTACGATGTAATGACACGGTCGATGATCAAGACCGACACGATGAAGGCTGGCGTTTCGAGCCATGACAAGCTTACGCTGAACGCCGATGGATCGATCGACATCCAATTCGGTCCGAAACCTCCGAAGGATGACGTGAACTGGGTCAAGACTATCCCCGGCCGTGGTTGGTTCGCCTACTTTCGTTGGTACGGCCCGACCGAATCATTCTTCGACAAGAGCTGGCGCCTCCCCGACATCGAACGCCGCAGTTGACGATATCCACCCGCAGGCGGAGTGATGGTAAGAATGGTGGGCGTAGCAGAAGTGAACCTCGCCCGCCGTGGTTACTGCGCGGCGATATTCATGGGCTTGGTAATCGACAACGGGATCGACACCGTCAGGAAAACGGAGTCACCCTCCGCACGGTTCCTGGTGCCGAACTCATGGAAATACTTGATGCGCGTCGAGACAGGCATCTCGCCGACCTTGAAGTTCCAGCCAACCGTTGCGCCGATCGCAAAGGCCCTTCCCTTGAAGTCGCCAAGCGTCGCGCCGTCGCCGCTGTCACCGGTCACCTGCTGGTAGGCGTAACCGACTAAGCCCGCGTCGAATTGTTCGTTGAAATGCTGCACCGCCGCCCATTCGAAGTGGAACTCGTTGCCCGTCCGGTAGTCCGTCGCCGGATTCTCCGCGTTAAAGGTCATGCCGACGACACCGGAAAGATCGAGGCCAACCGTTGGGTCGAGCCACGTCGCTCCGGCATAGACGTCTGCACCCCAGTGATGAAAGGCGATGTTGGAGATTTCTCCCTTCTGGTAATCGCCGATGGGCACGTTGATGATCGTGCCGAGCTGCCAGTGGAAATTTCCGGCCTCCCATCCCAGCACGCCGCCGACCAGCGGATCGCCGATCGTGAATACCGTATCCGTCACGTTACCCCCGAGGACGCCGCCACCAGGTCCAGTGAGCGTGAGGTCGGCCGAGGTCTTCATCCAGCCGAAAGGTATGGTCGCCGACAAGCCCACGCTGCCACCGAACAATTCTTCGGGCAGGACCCAAAGGAAAGTCGGCGCTTCGAGAACCGCATCGCCGTCGACGCCTACGGCGACTTGGCCACCACGGGGCAGCGCGCGACCTCCTCCAAGATTACCGGAATAGATCCATATGTCGTTCTGGAAATAGACGCCCGGCGGCGGCGTGATTGCCGCTGCCGGCCCCTTGCTTCCCAGCAGATAAAAGCCGGCGCCGTTTTCGGCGGCTAGCGCCAAGCCAGGCATCGACACGGCCGCCCCGGCAACAAGCGCGGCATGGCGGAAAAGTCTGGTAATACTCATTTTGCTCCCCGTCGCTGCATGGTTCTGCGAAACGCCCTGCGCCTCTTGGAAAAGATGACAGACAAGGTGTCCTGGACAAGTACGCAACGGTTACAACCGCTGTAACATCGACCTCAGTCTCTTGAGGACATGACCCTTTCGCCCGCCCTCCCCGCCTTCGCCAGTCCCCCTTCAAGTTCGGCGATCACCCCGGGCGGATACCGATGGTGCTCCATCGAAGTCCGTACGGAAGTTAGGTAGGCAGGCGTCGCTTCCGTCAGATCGGCAAGGCTTCGGCCCGCTTCCGGAGAATTCATCTCAGCGAGCGCTGCGACCCGAATGGCGCGCACAACAAGGTCGCTACAGTTTATTTGCTCTGCCAGCAGGGATGCATTCTGCCAGTCCCCGCGGCCGTAAGCATCGAGCGCAAGTACGATGGCGGCGTCGCATGGCATCGCGTCGATGTTTTTGGAGGCGTCCTCGGCAAGGGAAACCGCCGCTTGCTCGAAGCCCGCGCTGTAGAGGACACCAGCAAGCTTTGCTAGCACATCCGGATTGTTAGGGTTGATTGCAAGGGCCCTGTTGCCTGCTGCGATGGCAAGTTCGGTCTTGCCTGCATAAAACTGGACCATCATCAGAGCGACGTATGCACGATCCGATCCGGAGTCCACGGAGACGGCCCGGTTGGCAAGCGTTGCCGCGTAAGTAAAGTCCGTGGAGGCCAGATCCCCACCGGTGCTGGCGACCAGGGTACGAGAAAGGATTGCCATGGCGTCGGCATTGTTAGGCTGCCGGACAAGGGTGCGCTCGAGACACGGCTGAGCCGCCGCGATGCCTTTTCGTCCCCCTTCAGCGAGCGCTATTTCCCCTCGAAGGACACAGGCGTTCCCGAGAGATCGACCGCTCGCGTCGCCGTGAGCCTCAAGATTGCTGATGACGCCTCGTGAGGCCGCAAAACGCTTGGCAAGAGCGGAAACCAGCTCATCCCTGACCGAGATGTCACTGCGCCCGTTGGTCTGCACCTGCTCAAGCCCGGATTTCAGAATGTCACTATTTCTCCGGTCAACCACCTGCCACCAAACCGTGCGATTGTCGTCGTCGGCGTAGTATTTCATTTCGATTTCATAGGCGGGATGGGCTGCTCTCGCCGACGCGAATGTGCTTGCGCTGAGGTCCAGAGTGCGGAACTGCGATAAGGCCGCGGAAAGATAACGGCGGGTCTCATCTGCCTCGGTGAGGTGCTGGTCGTCCGCTGAACTCATGGAAAGCGATACCGAAGGGCGGTCAGTAAGGTCCGGTGACCGCACCACATATACCCAGGCAGACCCCATCAACAGCAGTGCCGTAGCCGCCACCCCGTATGGAAGCCAAATTTGCCATGTCCGGTGAACTGGAACAGTGGACGGCTTCGTCTCAAGCTGTAAAGGCTCGCCTGTGACTTCAGTCACACTGTGTTTTCCCTGCGCAGAAACCGCGATGGAACGGGTAAAAACGGCAAGGTATCGCCCGACAGGCAGGCTGACGATCAAGGCCAGTTCGCTGCCGTAGGCCTCATAATAATTGGCAAGCGCATTGCGAAGACGGCTGACTTCAATGCGGACGATAGGATCGGAATTGGTGTCGAAGCGCTCCGGGCGGTTGAGAACGTCAAGCGCGATCGCGTAAGCCTTCACTCCGACGGTCTCTCCCTCGAAGCACTTTTCGGCGACGTAGCGGAAAATGCGTTTGGCACGGTCGGTCGCGTGAAACCGGGGGTCGGCCAGCAGCCTTTCCAATTCCGTTTCAGCTTCCGAAAGGCTGACATCGCCCAATTCAGTCTCTTGTCGGCCGTTACTCATCGCCGCCCCACCGCAATGGATTGTAAAGCTAAAGTAGACCAAAGGCATATATCGCTCGAATGACAAGAAGTTGCAACAGCGATCACTAATAAATCCGAAACAATGTCGGTTTCTGGCACGCGCTATTTAAGGTGGCTGTGCTTGAGGCATTCCGTCATGACGTCGTTTTCGATCTCAGCGCATATTGTTCGGTATTCGAGGATCATGGCTTCGTCGCGTTCCCGTCCGCGCTCCAGGCGGTCCAGCATTGCCGTCGCCTCACCATAGGCTGACAGCAGTTCACTGAATGTCGAACGCTGTCGAACGATCGTTTGAAGTTGTTCGCGAACGCTGGGCAGCTTCATCATGAGCTTCAGAAGTCCCTTCTGTGCCGCGCCTTTAAGGATTGAGCCTCCTTCCTGTGCGTCGCTCATCGCTTCATCCGGCCCTCCGTGTCTAATTTTGATCAACAACCATAAGTTTTCCTCGGGAATGCGGGAAGTACGCAACGGTAACAGAGCTCGGCGGGCCTTTCGTCCGGGCTCTGTTACCGTTGCGTACTCACTCGACCGTGGAATCTGTGCTTGCTTCGGCATGCTGATGGAGATGTTGATGAAACCTTTGACCGCAATCACCGCACTGCTTGCCACGACCGTCATGGCGAGCGCCGCCGCATCGCAGGAACACGAGGATGTAAACGCCGCCAACAATCCCCTCACACCCAAGATCACCATCAACCTGCAGGACTATTTCATTCCGAGCTTCAAGGACACGCCCGGCGATCCGAGTGCCAACCAGTTCCTGATCCGCGGTCTCGTTCCGTCCGACATGTTCGGACTTCCCCAACTCCTGCGCTTCACGCTCCCGATCGCCACTTCGCCTGATGTTCCGAGTGGCTATGTCACAGGCCTCGGCGATCTGACGTTGATGGACATCTTCATTCTGCCGAAGCAGGGAGACATCACGTTGGGAGCCGGTCCGCTCGTGGTGCTTCCGACCGCCACGGACCAGTTCCTGGGCGCAGGTAAATGGCAGGCGGGCGCTGCAGGCATTGTGGTCGCGCCGCAAAGCTGGGGCCTGCTTGCAGGCCTTGCCACATACCAGGCATCCTTCGCGGGGCAGAGCGACCGCGAGGATGTCAGCCTTCTGACGTTTGAGCCGATTGCCAACATCAACTTGAGCAGCGGGTGGTATCTACGCTCGTCGGCGACCTGGAACTTCGACCTCGAGAGTGGCGACGGCTATATCCCGGTCGGATTTGGCGTGGGCAAGGTGTTCCAGCTCGACAAGGGCGTGACGTTGAATGCCTTCGTTGAGCCGCAATACACGGTCTGGAACGAGGGCAGCGCGCCGCGTTGGCAGATATTCGCCGGCATGAACTTCCAGTTTCCGATCCGGAAGCCCTCGCAATGAAATGGTTATCGCTTCTGCTCATCATGCTGGCGTCGCCAGTTCTTGCCCAAAGCGCTTCGCCAGGCGTCGGCCAGCCGAAGGTCGACCAGCTTCTGGAACTGTTGCGCGACCCGGAAATCCAGACCTGGTTGTCTCAACGTCCGAACACGACGACTTTGAGCAAAGATCAGGCGTCGAGCGTTGCGATCTGGGAGACGGCGACACGAGGAAGGATCGATGCCGCGATATCCGCGATCCCTCGTATTCCCGTCGAGGTCGCCGCTTCCTCGCAACGCGTCAGGCAAGATGCCCTTTCGCGCGGCTACGCCCCCGTGCTCCCGATGATGTTCGCCGTCATGCTGGTCGGCATTGCTGCCGAAACCTGGTTTAAAAGGCGACGGACGAATGACGGGCTGTTGGACCAATTCCTGCCAGTCGGAGTCTTTTCAGCGGCGATGGCCATCGTGTTCTTCACGTTCCCATGGCCTCCCCTAGGCCGCGTCGTTATGGCAGCCTATCTGGCAGCGTTCGTCGTCTATCGCATTGCATCGACGGCGGCCGACCTTGTTGGTATGGACAGGCAGCTGCGAGTGCGCGTGCGGCTCTTCGTGGCGGTCGCCACGTTTGCGGTCGCGTCTGCTGCTGCAGGAAAGGGGCTGGGTGTCGATCTGGCCGTTCGCGACGCGATCTCCTACCTGTTTTCGGTCTTTCTACTGGCAATGGCGGTCGAATGCGCCGGGAGGCTTGCAAATAAGCGTCCGGCAGTGCGTGCCGCTATTTGCCTCGCCATCGTAGCGATCTGGCTGCTGTGGTGCGTCGACCTCCCTGGTCTATTCTGGCTGGGCGTCTACGCATTCATTCTTCCCGCCATTTTGCGCTCCGTGGGGGCCGCAACCAACGCAGCGGGACTGGGGGAGGACAGCCCCCTTCGCAAGGTGCTGCTCGTCCGAGGTGCACGCGCTGTTGTCGCATTGATTGCGGTCGGATGGCTGGCCTTCGTCTGGCATGTCGACACGAACTCACTCGCGCACCAGAACCCGGAAGTGGCGGCCTTTTTGTCCGGAGCGCTGAAGAGCGTCGTGGTGCTGCTGCTTGCCGACCTCGTCTGGCATCTGGCGGGGACGGCAATCGAGCAGAGGATCAAGGCTCCCCAAGCTGCAGGCGAGGACGCGCCCGCCCATGCCGCGGCGGCCACACGGCTGCACACTTTGCTGCCAATTTTTCGCAATGTCATCGCAGTCGTCGTGTTTGTCGTCGCCGCGCTGACGGTGCTTGCCGAGCTGGGCGTCGAGATCGGCCCGTTGATCGCCGGAGCCGGAATCTTCGGAGTCGCTCTCGGTTTCGGATCACAGACCTTGGTCAAGGACGTGATCAGCGGCGTCTTCTACATGCTCGACGATGCCTTCCGGGTTGGCGAATACATCCAGGCCAAAAGCTACAAGGGGACAGTAGAGGGATTTAGCCTGCGCTCGGTCCGCCTGCGGCATCATCGGGGACCAGTGTTCACCGTGCCGTTCGGAGAGCTAGGCGCCGTCGAAAACATGAGCAGGGATTGGTCCGTAGACAAATTCAGGATCTCGGTCGCCTACAGCACTGACATCGAGAAGGCGCGCAAGCTGACCAAAAAAATCGGTGCCATCCTGCAGGCCGATCCCGAATTCGGGCCACTGTTCATCGAACCCTTGAAGATGAAAGGTGTCGAGGAGTTCGGAGATTACGGGATAGTACTTTCTTTCGGGATGACGCTAAGGCCGGGACAGACGACCACCATCCGGCGTAAGGCCTACGCACTGATCCGCGAAGCATTCACGGAAAACGACATAGAATTCGCAACGCCGAGTGTGCAGGTCGGCGGAGACGAGAGGCAGGCGGCTGCGGCTGTATCGACTGTCACCCGGCTCCAGCAAGCCAAGGCCGCTGCGACGGAGACTTGAGGGAGAACCCCCAGTCATTACAAGCGGATGCGAATGGATGGGTAGTGGCCCGTTCCCGAAGCTGATGGGCATCTCAGCCTGTGTGACCATGCGCACAGAGCGACCGTTTCCGCGTGCGCTTTCTTCAATCGATGGTTTGCACGACCGAGCGAAGCCGTAACTCGCCAGAGAACTTCCACGACGCCACTAATATTTACATCCGCTTTTACCGTTGCGTACTCACAGCGGCACCCTCGCCCCGCCTAGCGTCGCCTTGCCTGCATTCAGGATGAAAGGGAGACTATCATGCTGTCATCGAGATCGAAGTGCCTCGCCGTGTCCGCAGCAGCAGTGCTGTTGCTGGCTGGTGGCGTTCTGGCGAAGGATCGGCCACCGCCTGAGCCGCGCATCGAACCAGGATCAATCGAGGCATTGAAGACGATGGGTGAACACCTGCAGTCTTTGCAGACCTTCTCGCTGAAAGCGACGACGACAACCGAGGTCGTATTGGACGACGATCAGAAGCTGGAGATCGGCGGCACCGCGACATACGAAGTGAAACGTCCCGACCATTTGAGGATCGACCTCGCCACCGACTCCGTGCACGGCGAGCTGGTCTACGACGGCAAAACCGTCGTCTATGCGTCTCCTGACCAGAACGTCTACGCCCAAGCGCACGCCCCCGTGACCATCAAGGCGATGCTGGAAGAAGCCGCCCAAAAATACGATTTGACGTTCCCGCTGGCCGACCTGTTCTCGTGGGGCACGTCTGATGCCCCGATCGACATCATCAAAGAAGGCTTCTTCGTCGGACACGCCTATGTCGATGGCAAGGAGACCGACCATTGGGCCTATCGCGGGTCGGACCAGGACGCGGAAATCTGGATCGCCACCGAGGGCAGCCCGCTTCCACTGAAGATATCGCTGGTCGATCGGGATGATCTCACCCGTCCAAGAATCACTTCAGTGCTCGACTGGACGGAAACAGCGACGATCGATGACAACGTGTTTCAGTTCAAGCCAGCCGACGGGGCAACGAAAATCCGCTTCCTGGGCGAGGAGGACAAAAAATGACGAGACGCCCAAACCTCTTCCTTTACACGCTTATCGCCGCCGCGATTGTGGCTCCGCAATACGCCGATGCTCGCGGCGGGTTTGGCGGCCGCATGCCGCGCATGAACTTCGGCGGGGGCGGGATGCATGGCGGATCTTTCCACGGCTACAATGCGCCGACACATTTCGCTCCCCGCGCCCATCCTGCGGTCGCCCCACATCCGCCGTATCCAAGGCCTGGCCCTCATCCAACGCCGACGCCTCGGCCAGATCCGGCGGGACATCATCCGCACCCGCCCGGTCCCGGACCAGGCCCAGGCCCGCATCCGCCGGGGCCGCCACCTGGCCCATACCCACCAGGCCCGCCGCATCCACCGCCACCAGGCCCCTACTGGCCGGGCTACTGGGGACCTGCCGCCGTATGGGGCGCGGCGGCTGCGGTTACCGTCGGCACGATCATTGCCACGCTACCTCCGGAATGCACCACGGTCGTGGTTGGTGGGATTTCGTACAGGGACTGCAGCGGAAACTGGTTCGAGCCGCGCTACGATGGCCATGTCGTGGTCTATGTTGCGGTAGCGAATCCGCACTGAATCGACGGCTACCGAACGGCGACAATGTCGTCGTTCGGTGCGCTTCGAATGGTCATCGACAGCAAGATCTTCGCGGAACAGTAATCACCTTTGCCTAATCCAGCCTAGATCGGCCGTACAATGAGAAGATAAAGCTTATTTCGGAGATTTCTGGCCATACTCAAAATGAGGCCGAATCGATAATCCGCAAACAGTGTCTAGCCGGCCAGAAAGTCGTCGACGGGACTGCTCAAGGAACGGACACTGAAAGAACTTTAAAAGCCCGGCAGATCCGCAAAGTGACCTTTAAATTTTAAGCTAAGCAATTGAAATGGTGGGTGATGTAGGGCTCGAACCTACGACCCGCTGATTAAGAGTCAGCTGCTCTACCAACTGAGCTAATCACCCGAAACCGGTTTGGTAAGTGGCCTGCGCCGCCGGTGTGAAGGGGCGTATAAAGAGGTTCTTTTGGCTTGTCTAGCGGTCAGAATGATTTTCTTTGTGCAACTGCTCAAAAAAATCAGCAACTTCGGCAAAAGCCCCTGTTTTCCGGGGTTTAGCAAATTTGCACTCGACTAGATTTCCAAAATGCCTTCCGCCACCTTCACCGCCTGCCCGCCGATGCGCGCCTTAGCGATCTCGCCACCCTTTGAATCGATATGGAGATGAATGAAGGATGTGCGGCCGATTTCGAGCCCCTGCTCGACGACGATCGGATGATGGCCGTCCGGCAAGGCGTCGAATTGCTGGATCGCTCCCGCCAGCGCGGCAACTGCAGCGCCGGTGGCCGGATCTTCCCATATCCGCATATCCGGTGAGAACATCCGCGCATGGAATTTCGCCTGATGGTGTACGCCGCCCCGGCAATAGACATAGGCCGATGCCAGCGCGCCATCGACGAATGGTGCCACGCGTTCCCAAAGCGTCGATTCGAACTCCAGGTTCTGCACCGTCGAAAGATTGCGCAACGGCACAAGCAGAAACGGAACACCGGCTGTCCAGATCGACAGCGTGTGGTTTTCGAATGCCATATCGGTGGTTTTGACGGTGATCGAGTCGGCGATGCCTTCCCGATCGAGCGGGATGTCGATCCTGATCGGGCGTTTTGGAAGTTCGAACTCGGCAAACGTCGCCTCGCCCCTGCGCATCTTTATCGCGCAACGCACTGGCCCGACCTGCTCTTCGAGCACCGACATCACATCGAGCTCGGTCACACCCGGTTGGTGATCTCGCTCGGCAAGCGCAATCGCCGCGCCGACCGTCGGATGTCCGGCAAAAGGCAGCTCTTTCCCCGGAGTGAAAATGCGGATTTTCGCCGAATGGCCATTCGATTCCGCCGGCCAGATAAAGACGGTTTCCGACAGATTCATTTCCCGCGCGATCGCCTGCATGCCCTCATCCGAAAGCCCTTCGGTGTCGAAGATCACCGCGAGTGGATTGCCGGAAAGTCTCCGATCGGTGAAAACGTCGTAGATGGCATAACGTCTTGCCACGTCTCTCCTCCCCTTCAAGAGCATGTCGCACCCTGCCCGACCAAACGCGCGTGCGCAAGGCGGCAGCTAATTGCGTACGGTGTCGAAAAACCAGTCCAGGATCGGCAGCATCAAGGGATTGTAGTTATGAGCTGTGGGGTCTGGGGACCGGATGATGACGACGCCGTCGATCTCCTGCTCCACGTCATGCAGCATATGCGTCTCGATACGAGCCTTGAGGTCCGGCGCGGTCACCGGGAAGTGATAAAGCCTGAAAGCGACGATCCGGTTATCCTTGTGGCTGGCATAAAAATGCGGATCGGCCTTTGCCTCGCCAAGGTCCAGCCCGATTTCCTCGCGCACTTCCCGAGACATATTGCCGGCAAGATCCAGCTTTCCCTCGACGATGTCATTCAGATCGAGCGAACCGGCCGCGCAATAGACCTGCCCCGGATTGGCGGTACGGGTGCTCATCCGAATGGCAATTATGGCTCCGTCTGACGAAACCAGCACAGGGAAGCCAAAAAGGTGCAGCGCCCCTTGAGGATCCGGCTGCTTGCGCCACCAAAGAAGCGTCGAATAGGGAATGACGTGAGCCATGCCGCGAATGACGCCATCGTCGTATGCAAGATGCCGCTGCAGCACCATCTGGCCATTGAACAGATGCGGGTTGGCTTTCGCTTCCGCGACCCAGTTCGCCTCGATTTCCCGTTCATGCGCCGCATGAAGCGGATGGGGGCCATCCACGACGGAAAGGTCGAAGCCATCGATGCGAACGGGATCCGTCGGTGGCGGCCAGATGCCATCGGGCTTGCCAGCAGATGTCGTCGTCATGAAAGATCGAACTCCAGAACTACGGGGCAATGATCGGATGCCTTGGGCCTGTCCCAGCCGATGCGTGGAAAACGTTCGATCTCCTGGCCCGGCGGAAAGATGGTCCGGAACGGCTGGCCGTTGCGGACGATATCGGGCACGGCGGACGGATTGGCCTCTGCCAGCGCTGGCGACAGCCAGATATAGTCGAGCTGGCAGAGATGCTGTTCCTGCGGCCCACGGGCATGATAGAGCGTCCAGCGATCCATCACGTCGCGCCGCGTCATCACGTTCTGCGCAAAACCGTCGTGGCTGAAGACGTCGAGTGCGCTGGCCTCTTCCGTCACGGGTTCGAACTGATAGCCGGTGCGGCGGTTGCCGATCACCTTCACCCGCTCCTGGTAATCGTTCATGTCGCCGCATATGGCGAAATTCATCTGGCCTACGCGATCCGCGCCGAATCGCTTTTCGATAATGTGCCGAACGGCCTTCGCCTCGGCAGTGCGGATGGCCATTGTGCCGACGCGTCCGTCCTTGTTATCGCGCGCATTGCCCATCGATTTGAAATGCACGACATAGAGCGAAAACGGTCTGCCGCCGATCCTCAGGTCCAGTTCGAGGCAATCGCGTTTGAAGATCTTGTCGGCGGGACGGTTGGTGAGCGCCAGTTCGTCGTTGAACAGACCAAGATCCTGATAGGTCAGCATGGCGTGGCTGCGCACGTCGAGCACCTCGATTTTCTGGCCGCTCCGTGTCTCCTCACGCATCAGCAGCGCGACATCGATGCCGCGACCGTCATTGCCCTCGACCAGGAATTTTTGCAGGTATCCGTTGCCGACCATGCGGTAGAGATAACCGTATTCGAAGGCCTGCAGTGCCGGCATGTTGTCGACTTCCTGCAGGCAGAGAATATCGGCATCCGCATCGGCGATGGCGAGCGCCGAAAGCTGGCGGGTGTCGTCCGTCTCGGCGATCAGCCGCGCCTGTTCAAGCTGCTCGTATTCCTGTTTGCTGCCGACTTCGAACAGCTGCAGGACGCGGTCCTGCCGCAGGCGGTTACGCCAGCCGGAGAAATCGAAGCGTGTCATCAGGTTTTCGATATTGAAGGTGCCGAGGCGCAGAGACATGCATCATTTCCCTATTACGTCCGGCACCTTAACCAGCACAAATGTGGCTGGCTACCTGTCAAAGCCTCCAGGCCGAACGGATAACGATCGAAACCGCATCCCCCACCTTGACCGGTAAACGACTGAAGGCGCGCAAGGTCTGCTCGTCGCCAAGCGCGAGTTTCAGCGCATAACGCTCGCCCTCGAACAGCACCGAGGTCACCGTGGCCGGCATGCCGTCCGCAGAAATCTCGATATCCTGCGGTCGCACAAGTATATCCGCGTAGTCGGCAGCATGGGCGTTGTTCAGCAGCTGTTGCAGCGCCTCCCAGTCGAGCAATCGGTCGTCCACGGACGCTGCAGGCCAGCGGAGGATCGCTCCCTGCCCCACCAGTCCGCCGACCAGCCTTCCCTCCGGCCGTGCATAGATTTCCTGCGGGCTTGCCACCTGCAGCAACCGGCCTTCCGACATCACCGCCACATCAGTTGCCAACGCCATGGCTTCCGCCTGATCGTGGGTAACGTAGATCATCGTTGCACCCGAGCGCGTATGAAACTCGCGAAAAGTCTCTTCCATCTCCTGGCGCAGATGCCGGTCGAGATTGGCGAGCGGCTCGTCGAGCAGCACGACATCGGGTTCGGTCACGAGGCAGCGAGCAAGCGCCACCCGCTGGCGTTGACCGCCAGAAAGATCGGCCGGGCGGCGATCCGCATAGGCTTCGAGACGCACGGAGGCGAGTGCCTCCTGAATCTTCTTCCGGCGTCTCTCACCGATGACACCGCGCACTTTCAGCGGATAGCCGACATTGTCGGCAACGCTCATATGCGGCCACAGCGCATAGGACTGGAAGACCATCGCCATGTTGCGGTGCTCCGGCGCCACCATCTCGCCCGCATCGGCAAGCACCCGGTCGCCGAGCAGAATCGAGCCGTCGGTCGGCTGCTCGAAACCGGCAATCATGCGCAGGACGGTGGTCTTGCCGCAGCCGGACGGTCCGAGCAGTGCCAGGAACCCACCGTCGCGCACGGTCAGCGATACGTCGTTGACGGCCGGACGGCCGCCGGTTTCGAATGCCTTGGACAGGCGGTTGAGGATCAGCTTCGCCACGGTACCACACCTTTCGGCAGTCTTTTCGCCATCAGTTCCAGCACCAGCATCATCGCGATCACCATGATGACGACGAGGACGGAAAGTGCTGCAGCAAGGTTGAAGCTGCCGCTGTCATCGAGATTGTAGATCGCCACGCCGAGTGTCTGAGTGCCGGCCGACCATAAAATGGCCGAGACGGTGAGCTCGTTGCAGGCAATGAGGAAAACGAGAATGACGGAAGCGCCCGCCGCCGGCGCCACGAGCGGCACGACGATATCGATCAGGCGTCGTCCGAAGCCGGCACCGGAAAGCCGTGCCGCCTCTTCCAGCGAGGGGTCGAGCTGCCGGAAGGCACTCACCACCGGTTTCAGGCTGACCGCGAAGAAGCTGGAGAAATAGGCAATCAGGATGATCCAGATCGTGCCGTAGATGGAAACGCCGATGATCGGGATCGGTGCGGCAAACACGAGGATCAGCGCGACCGCGAGCACGATGCCCGGCAGCGCATAGGGAATTTCCGCCAGCGCCGATAGCACCGGTGCCAGCCGGCTTTTCGAGCGCACCAGATAATAGCCTGTCAGCACGGTCACCACGAGGAGACCAATAGCAGTCGCCAGCGACAGCGTGACCGAATTGAAGAAGGCCGTGCGGGTGATCGCCTGTTTGAACAGGACCTCGCGATAGGCATCCAGCGTGACCGTCGCAGATGTCAGCGGAACGCCATAGGCCGGCGCCAGCGAGCTTGCGATCAATGCCGTCAGCGGCATGACGAGAGTGATAACGATAGCCAGCCACAGGATCAGCTCGCCGACCAGCCGCCAGTTTCCGAGCCGGAACATCGCCACCTGGCCGGAAAGCCCGATGACGCGATAATCGCGGCCGCGCAGTACGCGCTCCTCGACGGTCAGCCCGATCACGGACAGGATAGCGATGAGACCCGAAAGCAGCGAGACATCGGCGAAGGTGCCGGGGCCGAAGGCTGCGAATTTCGTGTAGATCAGCGTCGGCAGCGTATAGATCGAGGCCGGTATGCCGAGGATCGCAGGAATGCCGAAATTGCCGACGCAGGAGACGAAGGCGATCGCCGCGCCTGCGACGAAACCCGGCAGTGACAAGGGCAGAATGATATCCTTCAGCACCTGCCAGGACGACGCACCCGAAAGCCGTGCCGCCTCGACGCCGTCACGCGGCAGCGCCAGAAGACCGGCGCGCAGCGACAGGAAGACGAGCGGCGCATTCTGCACGCCGTAAAGCAGAGCGATGCCGCCGATCGAATACAGCGGCTGCGGCGAACCCAGTGGCGGCGCCATGCCGATTGCCTTCAGGAGTGCGCTCGAAGGGCCGGTCATGCCGATCCAGGCAAGCGCCGTCACCTGCGGCGGGATCATCGTCGGCAGCATGAAGAGGAAACCGAGGGCCGTCTTGCCGCGTACGTCGAACAGGGTCAGCAACAGCGCGAAACCGCCGCCGAGGATGACCGCTGCGACCATGCCGAGAAGGGACGTGGTAAGTGTGTCATAGACCGCCTGCCAGACGGCCGGATCGGACAGCAATTCACGGGCACCGCCCTGAAAGGCAGATGAAATGCCGGTCATGGCAAGCCTTCCGAGCGGAAGAACGCTCAGGAAGAAGATCACCACGACGACAAAGGAAAACAGCCAGCGTGGCTGGCTGTTTCCTCGATTCTGAGATCGGAACATGAGGCCTTATATCAGCCCTTGGTGCCAAAAATATCGGAGAACGTCTTCACGTCCTTTTCCGAGTTCTTCAGCGCATCGGCAGCGTTGAGCGGCAGAACCTTGATCTCGCTGCGTGCCGGATAGCCGGCCGGCAGGTCGATGCCGTTACGGGCCGGGATATAGCCGAGACCAGCGGCGATCTTCTGGCCGTTTTCCGACAGAAGATAGTCGATGAACTTCTTGGCATTGTCCTGATGCTTGGTCGACGACAGGATTGCGGCCGGTTCGGTGACAGCGGAGACGCCTTCCTTCGGGAAAACGAACTCGACCGGAGCGCCCTTGGCCTTCTCGCGGATAGGCATGTAATCGACGACGACGCCGTAAGCCTTTTCGCCCGAGGCAACCGCCTTCAGCACGCCGCCGTTACCGCCGGCAGCAATCGCGCCATTGTCCTTCAGCTGCTTGTAGTAATCCCAGCCAAGGCCGTCGACAGCGGCAAGCGTCTGCGCATGGATGAGAGCTGCACCCGAAGCAACCGGGCTCGGCATGGTGACGAGGCCCTTGGCTTCCGGCTTGGCAAGATCCGCCCAGCTCGTTGGCTTCATCGCGGCCTGCGTATTGTACATGATGCCGGTGGTGATGAGCTTGGTCGAATAGTAATAACCGTCGGCATCATAAAGAGCGGCATCAAAATTCTTGGCTTCCGGCGACTTGTAGGCGAGCAGCTGGCCGGCCTGCTTCATGCGCTCGAGCGTGACGGTGTCGGCGATCAGCAGAACGTCGGCAACCGGATTACCGGCAGCGATTTCGGCGTTGAGCTTCGCCATGATCTGCGGCGTTCCATCGCGAACCCACTCGACGTCGACGCCCGGATTGGCAACCTTGAACCCGTCGATCGTCGCCTGTGCATCCGCATTCGGCTGGCTGGTATAGATCACGAGATCAGCCGCGTTCACGACGCCAGAGAAACCGAGCGCAACAAGCGCCGTAAAGGTGGACAGAAGCTTTTTCATGAGGGTTATCCTGTTTGAGCTGACGCGCTTAAACACACATTCAACGACACTCATGTGACAAGCTGTGACGTCCACGGAAGTTCCCACGAAAAAAGGGCGGACACAGTGTGTATCCGCCCTTTTTTGTGACTATCGATCAGATGATCGGAAGGCTTTCATGCTCGTTGGCCGAGGCATTCGTGATCAACCGGCCGAGCCGCTTGATACCCTCGTCGATCATCTGGTCGTTGGCGCAGGAGAAGCTGACACGCAGTGTGTTGGCATTACTGCCATCGGCGTAGAATGCCTTGCCCGGCACGAAGGCAACCTTCTCGGTCGCCAGAGACTTGGCAAGCAGTTCGGCACCATCCAGATGCTCGGGGAGCGTGATCCAGACGAACATACCGCCCTCTGGCTTGGTCCAGGTCGTGCCCTTTGGCATATATTTGGCGAGTGCCGCCAGCATCGCATCGCGGCGGCCGCTATAGACGCGCTTGATCTTGGCGACCTGTTCGGCAAATCCGCGCGATGCGACATGCTCGACGGCGATCTGGTTGATCGTCGAGGAATGCAGGTCGGCAGCCTGCTTCATCAGCACGAGCTTGCGGATGACGGGCATGGCGGTGATGACGAAACCGACGCGCAGGCCGGGTGCCAGCGTCTTCGAAAAACTGCCGCTGTAGATGGTCCGCGTATTCTCGATGCCGCCCTTGCGCGCGATGTCGAGTGAGAGGATCGGCGCAACGGGCTCGCCGTCGAAGCGCAGGTTCTGGTAGGCCGCGTCTTCGAGGATGGCGATATCCATCTCGTCGGCAAGTTCCAGAAGCTTTTCGCGACCGGCAAGGTCGATCGTCTCGCCCGTCGGGTTGGAGAAGTCGGCCGAGAGATAGGCGAACTTGACCGAACCACCCAGCCTGGACGCGGTATCGCGATAGGCTTCCGGCGTGCGGTTGCCGTTCAACGACAGCTGGTCGTAGTTCGGCTCATAGGCGTTGAAGGCCGACAGTGCGCCGAGATAGGTCGGCCAGGTGACCAGCGCCGTATCCTTCGGTGACAGGAAAAGCTTGCCGAGGTAATCGAGCGCCTGCTGCGAACCGGACGTGATGAACACGTTGTCGGCGGTACAGTCGATACCGATCTTGGCGACGTCCTCGACGATCCAGTCGCGTAGCGGCTTGTAGCCTTCGCTGACGGAATATTGCAGCGCCGAATTCACCTGCGCGCTGGAGAAGATGTCGGCATAAGCCGTCTTGAACTCTTCCGCCGGAAACAAAGCCGGGTCTGGAATACCGCCGGCAAACGAGATGATGTCCGGCTGTTCAAGCAGTTTCAGCAACTCGCGGATTTCCGAAGCCTTCATGCGGCTGGAGCGCGTGGCGAAGATATGTTCCCAATCAAGCATGGGTATGTTTCCTCTTATTTCAATTTTGTTGCGATCCGTTTACATAAATTTCGACAGGTCAGCAATGCTGACCTATCGACTAAAACGAGTTTTTTGTCTCCATGACATTTCCCAAACGCAGTTGCTTGCACCTATGCTAACGATCGTAGCGGGGGCATATTTGCCCGCCATGGAGGAGGAACTGAATGCTGAAGAACCTGGATCCGGCTCTCAACGCCGATGTCCTTTATGCCTTAAGATCGATGGGCCACGGCGATACGCTGGTGATCGCCGACGGGAATTTTCCGGCCGATTCGACTGCCCGCCAGACAACACTCGGCAGACTGCTGAGAATGGATAACGTTTCGGCGCCCCGCGCCATGCAGGCCATCCTTTCGGTTTTCCCGCTCGACACTCCGTTGCAGCCATCTGTCGGGCGCATGGAGGTCATCGGCGAACCGGATACGATCCCGGCGATCCAGAAGGAAATACAGGCCGAAATCGATGCTGCCGAAGGCCAGTCCGCGCCCATGTACGGGATCGAGCGCTTTGCCTTTTATGAAAAGGCGAAACAGGCCTATTGCGTCATCGCGACAGGCGAACTCCGCTTTTACGGCTGCTTCATTCTGACCAATGGCGTCATTCCGCCCAAGGCCTGATTCGCTATACACCGCGCAAATTCGAATTTGCGCGGTGTATTTTCCAATCGGAAACCGATCAGTTCTGGTTGACGGCCATGCCGATCAGTTGACGGCCTTGTCGACCAGCTTGTTCTTGCCGATCCAGGGCATCATGGCGCGCAGCTTGTTGCCGACTTCCTCGATCTGGTGGCTGTCGTTGTTGCGACGAATGCCCTTGAAGCGGGCGCCGCCGGCGCGGTATTCCTGCATCCAATCCGAGGTGAACTTGCCGGTCTGGATGTCGGTCAGGACGCGCTTCATTTCAGCCTTGGTCTCGGCCGTGATGATGCGCGGACCGGTGACGTATTCGCCCCACTCGGCCGTGTTGGAGATCGAGTAGTTCATGTTGGCGATGCCGCCTTCATAGATCAGGTCGACGATCAGCTTCACTTCGTGCAGGCACTCGAAATAGGCCATTTCCGGCGCATAACCGCCTTCGACCAGCGTTTCGAAACCGGCGCGGATGAGTTCGACCAGACCGCCGCAAAGAACGACCTGTTCGCCGAAGAGGTCGGTTTCGCACTCTTCCTTGAAGGTGGTTTCGATGATGCCCGAACGACCGCCGCCGACGCCACAGGCGTAGGAGAGCGCGAGTTCAAGTGCATTGCCCGAAGCGTTCTGGTGAATTGCCACGAGGCAGGGAACGCCGCCGCCCTTCTGGTATTCGCCGCGAACCGTGTGGCCTGGGCCCTTCGGTGCGATCATGACGACGTCGATCGAAGCCTTCGGCTCGATCAGGCCGAAATGAACGTTGAGGCCGTGTGCAAATGCGATGGTGGCACCGTCACGGATGTTGCCGGCGATTTCGTCGCGGTAGATGTCGGCCTGCAGTTCGTCAGGCGTTGCCATCATCATCAGGTCGGCCCATGCGGCAGCTTCGGCAACCGTCATGACCTTGAAGCCGTCGGCTTCAGCCTTCTTGGCGGTCGCAGAACCTGCCTTGAGAGCGATGGCCATGTTCTGCGCACCGGAATCCTTCAGGTTCAGCGCGTGTGCGCGGCCTTGGCTACCGTAGCCGATGATGGCGACCTTCTTCGACTTGATGAGGTTGAGATCGGCATCACGATCGTAATAAACGCGCATCTTAAATTCCTTCCCTATGCGATTGTTTGTTTCGGTTGTTTCATCGTCCTGCGGAAACGCGAAGGGCGTCCGCGGTTTTCTGCTCTACGCCATGAAGCGCAAGGAAGGCTTCGACCGCCCTCTCCGCCTGGCGCGAGTTGTCCTTCAGCCCCGGCTCGCCGAGCAGCATACGAATATGCAGATCCGAAACGACCAGGCCGTAGAATGTGTGGTAAGCGGCGTCTGCATTCTCGAAGCGCAGCAGGCTTGCGCGCTTACCGGCTTCCATCAACGCCATGGCGCGACGATCGATCTGCCTTCGGCCGTGTTCCACCAGAAGCTTTCCGAGCTTGGAGCCATCGCGGCTCGTCTGGCCGATTGCCAGCCGGTTGAGAGCCAGAGACACGTCACCGGCGAGAACCTCCAGAAGATCACGCCCGAACTGCTCGAGATTCTGCTTCAGAATCTGATCCGTCAGCTTCTCGCCTGCCCGGTCCGCGGTGCGGACCTTGCTCGCCTGATAGGCGATCATCGCGGCCAGAACACCATCGCGGTCGCCGAACCATTTGTAGAGACTTTCCTTGGAGCAGCTCGCGGCACGGGCAAGTCCCGATGTCGTCAGCGCCTTATCGCCACCTTCGACGAGAAGACGAAGCGCCTGCTCCAGAACCTCGTTCTGGCGTGGCGAAAATTGCGGCGTATCGGCGGTGTCGGGTCTCACTTGCGGCTGCTCCTCTCAGGTACCGTACGGTACGGTTCCGTCGTATAAAGCAATTCTGATTTCCGTCAAGCCTCGACTTCGGCGCCATCGAGGAATTTGAAAAAGAGAAAACTCAGCCTGTCGCCGGAACCCTGACCGCATCCATGTCGCGAACCGGTGACAGGCCGTAGAGGCGGCTATACTCGCGACTGAACTGCGATGGGCTCTGATAACCGACCCGATGGCCGGCATTGCCGACATCCAGCCCTTCCACCAGCATCAATCGCCTGGCTTCATGCAGCCTCAGATGCTTCTGGTACTGGACCGGCGTCATCGCCGTGATCGATTTGAAATGGTGATGGAAGGACGACACGCTCATGCCGACATGTTCGGCCAGTTCCTCGATCCGGAGCGAACCGGCAAAGTTATCCTTGAGCCAGGCGATTGCGCGCGCGATCCGGTTGCCGTGGCTGTCGGCAATGGCAAGGTTGATCAACTGCGCGCCGGCCGGACCGGTCAGGATACGGTAGAGGATCTCCTGCTCGATCAACGGTGCAAGAGAGGCGATATCGGCTGGACGATCGAGCAGGCGCAGAAGGCGCACTGCCGCATCCAGAAGTTCGGGTGTGGCACCATTCACGACAATGCCGCGCTGGGCCTTTACCGGTCCGGCCGGCTTGGCAAGACCGCTCTTGCCCATCAGATCGAGAACCTTGTCGCTGCTGATGGCAACCGTGATGCAGAAATGCGGAACCTCCGGACTGGCCTCCACCACCCGCCATGCGACAGGAAGATCGAGCGATGTCAGAAGATAATCGCCGGCCCCGTAATTGATGGTATCACTGCCCAGTTGCACGCTTTTCGCGCCCTGTATGACCATGGCGAAGCAAGGCCTGTAACTGCCATGACAGGGATCACTCGGCGAAGTTCGGCAACTGATTCCAAGCCCCTCGATGGCGGTGGCGCCATCACCTTCGACATTGGCATAACGCGCCGCGATGGAGGCAATCTCCTGATAGGGATTGAAAGGTAGCGTCATTGGGCCATTTCTCCGAAGCAGGCACTGAACCGTGCCCATTCTATAATGTGTCGCAATCTGTGCAACGAGCGTCAGATCGCAATCTTGCAGGATCGTGCAAGAAGCTTGGAGGATCGATCTAACACCCGCCCGGCCTGATGACACATAGTCCGGCCGTTGATTTTCACACCCATGAATGAATGGAGTTCTCCATGCCCATCGCTAGAGGCTATGCTGCGACCGACGCGTCCAGCCCGTTGACACCCTTCACCTTCGAGCGCCGCGAACCGAATGATGACGACGTCGTCATCGACATCAAGTTCGCCGGTATCTGCCACTCGGACATCCATACCGTTCGCAACGAATGGAAAAACGCGGTCTACCCGATCGTGCCGGGCCACGAGATCGCCGGCATCGTTAAAGCCGTCGGCTCCAAGGTCAGCAAGTTCAAGGTCGGCGACCGCGTCGGCGTCGGCTGCTTCGTCGATTCTTGCGTCGGCTGCGCCACCCGCGATCTCGATAACGAACATTACCTGCCCGGTCTGGTCCAGACCTATAACGACGTCGATACGCTGAACGGCAACGCCCCGACCCATGGCGGTTACTCCGACTCGATCGTCGTCAAGGAAGGTTACGTCCTGTCGATCCCGGACAACCTGCCGCTCGACGCAGCAGCGCCGCTGCTCTGCGCCGGCATCACGCTCTACTCGCCGCTGCACCGCTGGCAGGCAGGTCCCGGCAAGAAGGTCGCGATCGTTGGCATGGGTGGCCTCGGCCATATGGGCGTCAAGATCGGCGCCGCCATGGGTGCGGATGTCACGGTTCTCTCCCAGACCCTGTCGAAAAAAGAAGACGGCCTGAAGCTCGGCGCCAAGGACTATTACGCCACCAGCGACGAAGAAACCTTCAAGAAGCTGGCCGGCTATTTCGATCTGATCATCTGCACGGCAGGTGTCGCGATCGACTGGAACGCCTATCTCGGCCTCATCAAGCCGAAGGGCGCCATGGTCGTCGTCGGTGCCCCGGAACACCCGATCCCGGTCCACGCCTTCTCGCTGATCTTCGGCGCCAAGGAACTGTCGGGCTCGATGATCGGCTCGATCAAGGAAACCCAGGAAATGCTGGATTTCTGCGGTGAGCACAACATCGTTTCGGAAATAGAGAAGATCAACATCCAGCAGGTCAACGAAGCTTACGAACGCGTACTCAAGAGCGACGTCCGCTACCGATTCGTCATCGACATCGCTTCGCTGGACGCCTGATCGATCAACGTCCATGGAAATGAAAAGGGCGGCCCCGTGCCGCCCTTTTTCTTATTCGCCGATGATTTCGCGGCGCAGGGTCTGCCAGCTGTCCTCGTCGGTGGCAGCCAGCAGGCCGCCTTCGACATGGTGCGGCAGATAGGCGGAGCCATCCAGCCGGCGGATGTAGCCACCAGCCTCGGTCCCGATCAACGTGCCTGCAAGGTGATCCCATGGCATCAGCTTGTTGTAGAGCGCAAACTGCACGTGGCCGCTGGCGAAGGTGCGATATTCGTGCGCGGCGCAACGGTAGCTGGCGAAGAGCCGGACCTTGGCCAGATTGGCGAGAATGTGCTCGCGCGTATGGCCGAAGAAATAACCGGCTGAGGCCATGCCCACCATGTCGCCCAGCGGCTGCGGTGCTGCGACCGAAAGCCGAACGGCTTCCCCATCCGGACGGCGCAGGAAGGCGCCGGCCCCCTTTTCAGCCATCACCCAGTCATCGCCCATCGGATCGTAGATGATGCCGGCAATCGTTTCGCCCTTGTAGACGACGGCGGCCATGACGCCGAAAGCAGGGATTCCGGAGGCGAAATTGAAGGTTCCATCGATAGGATCGACGATGACAGCGAAATCCGCATCTGCCAGCTTTCCGAGCAGCGCCGGATCGGCTGCAACGGATTCCTCTCCGATGAACAGCGCTCCGGGGATCGCCGCCTCGATCTCACGACGAATCAGACGTTCCGCCGCTTCATCGGCTTCGGTGACCAGATCCGACGGCTCGCTTTTCGCTCGCACGTCGCCGCTGCCGAGCCTGCGAAAGCGCGGCAGGATTTCCGTCTTGGCGGCAAGGCGCAGAATATCGGCAAGCTTCGAAACATCGAGCGGCAAAGTCATTGGTCATCCAATCTGGGTTTGAAGGTCAGTTGGCGGGATTGGCCATAAGGCCGGCAAAATCAAAAAGTTTCGGATCGAGAAGATGGGACGGATTTACATGGGCGAGCGCACGCAACATCGTGTCCTTGCGACCCGGCATGCGGGTTTCGATATCCGACAGCATCTGCTTCATCGCGTTCCGCTGCAGGCCGTCCTGCGAGCCGCAGAGATCGCAGGGAATGATCGGAAACTCCATTGCCGCGGAAAATTTTGCCAGATCGTCCTCTGCGCAATAGGCGAGAGGCCGCAGGAGCATCAGGTCGCCCTCGTCGTTGAGAAGCTTCGCCGGCATGCCGGCAAGGCGGCCGCCGTGAAAGAAATTCATGAAGAAGGTTTCAAGAATGTCCTCACGGTGATGACCGAGCACAAGAGCCTGACAGCCCTCCTCCCGCGCCACACGATAGAGATTGCCGCGACGCAGCCTTGAACAGAGCGAGCAATAGGTGCCACCCGCCGGTACCTTCTCCTTCACGATCGAATAGGTATCGCGATACTCGATGCGGTGTTTCACGCCGATCGAGGTCAGATAGTCCGGTAGAATGTGTTTCGGGAAATTCGGCTGACCCTGATCGAGATTGCAGGCGATCAGTTCGACCGGCAGCAGACCACGCCATTGCAGATCGAGCAGCACGGCGAGCAGCGAATAGCTGTCCTTGCCGCCCGACAGGCCGACGAGCCAGCGCTGCTGGCCCTTCAACATGCCGAAATCCTCGAATGCCTGACGCACCTGGCGCAACAGCCGCTTGCGCAGCTTGTTGAACGAGACCGAATTCGGGGCATCGCGGAACAATGCGGGCGAGAGGCCTGTGACGGCCTCGTCCATCTCATCCTCGATTACAGCGTTCAATCCCATACCAGACCTCATGCAAAACGGGCGACCAGTGGCCGCCCGATCATTGTTGTCACTCAGGCGCCGAGTGCGGCTGCGACCGCTTCGATCGCTTCATCAGCCTTGGCGCCATCCGGACCACCGGCCTGGGCCATGTCCGGGCGACCACCGCCGCCCTTGCCGCCAAGTGCCGCGGCCGCGATGCGAACCAGATCGACGGCGCTGAAACGCTCCACGAGATCCGGCGTCACGGCAACAACGGCGCTTGCCTTGCCATCCTCGGACACACCGATCAGCGTGACCACGCCCGAGACGAGCGATGCCTTGCTGTCATCGGCAAGTCCCTTCAGGTCCTTGGCGTCGATGCCCGGCAGCGCGCGACCCATGAACTTCACACCGGCAATTTCTCGAACTTCGGTCGCTGTGCCACCCTGACCGCCGCCCATGGCGAGGCGACGCTTGGCATCCGCCAGTTCTTTTTCGAGCTTGCGGCGTTCCTCGACCAATGCCTCGACGCGAGACACGACTTCGGATGGCTGAACTTTCAGCGCGCCGGCCAGAGTCTTCACCCGATCGTCCTGTTCCGAAAGATAGGCGCGGGCCGCATCACCGGTGACCGCTTCGACGCGGCGAACGCCGGCGCCGACGGCGCTTTCCGACAGCACGCGTACGAGGCCGATATCACCGGTCGCATTGACATGCGTGCCGCCGCAGAGCTCGATTGAATAGGGCTTGCCGGCTTTCGGGCCATCGATCGCCGTGCCCATCGAGACAACGCGGACCTCGTCGCCATATTTCTCGCCGAACAGCGCCATTGCGCCTTCGGCGATCGCGTCATCGACGCTCATCAGGCGTGTGGTGACCCGCACGTTCTGGATGATGATCGCATTCGCCATATCCTCGACGACCTGCAGTTCCTCGGCAGACATCGGCTTCGGATGGGAAACGTCGAAGCGCAGCCGCTCAGGCGCGACCAGCGATCCCTTCTGTGCCACGTGGGTGCCGAGCACCTCGCGCAGCGCCTCGTGAAGAAGGTGGGTCGCCGAATGGTTCGAGCGGAGCTGCGAGCGGCGCTTGTGATCGACGGCAAGAGCCACCGCATCACCGACCTTCAGCGTGCCATCCGTCACCTTGGCGACATGCACGAACAGGCCCTCGCCTCTCTTCTGGGTATCGGAAACAGAAACCTTGGCATTGTCGGTCGAAATGATGCCGGTATCGCCCATCTGGCCGCCGGATTCACCGTAGAACGGGGTCTGGCTGACAATGATCTGGACCTCGTCACCGGCAGCAGCGCTGTCGATCGCCTTGCCGTCGCGAACGATCGCCTGGACCACGCCCTCGGCATTTTCGGTGTCGTAGCCGAGAAATTCGGTGGCGCCGAACTTTTCCTTCAGCTCGAACCAGATCGTCTCGGTCGCCTTGTCGCCGGAACCGGCCCAATGCGAGCGGGCTTCCGCCTTCTGGCGTTCCATCGCATCGGTAAAGCCAGCAATATCGACGCCGATTTCGCGGGCGCGCAGTGCATCCTGAGTCAGGTCGAGTGGGAAACCGTAGGTGTCGTAAAGTTTGAACGCGGTCTCGCCGTCGAGCATGTCGCCCTTGTCGAGATCGGTCGTTGCGTCGGAAAGAAGCGACAGGCCGCGTTCCAGCGTCTTGCGGAAACGGGTTTCTTCCAGTTTCAGCGTTTCGGACGTCAGCGCTTCGGCGCGTACCAGTTCCGGATAGGCGCGGCCCATTTCCTGCACCAGCGTCGGCAGCAGCTTGTACATGACCGGTTCCTTGGCACCAAGGAGTTCGGCATGGCGCATGGCGCGGCGCATGATGCGGCGCAGGACATAACCGCGGCCTTCATTCGACGGCAGAACGCCGTCGGCAATCAGGAATGCAGATGAGCGCAGATGGTCGGCGATAACGCGGTGGCTGGCGCTGCCTTCCGCCTTGACGCCCATGACGTCCTCGATCGTGCCGATCAGGGTGCGGAACAGGTCGGTATCGAAGACGCTCTGTTTGCCCTGCAACACGCAGGCCATGCGCTCAAGACCCATGCCGGTATCGATCGACGGACGCGGCAAGAGCGAACGCTCGCCTGGAGCCGTCTGCTCGAACTGCATGAAAACGAGGTTCCAGAATTCAAGAAAGCGGTCACCATCCTCTTCCGGCGAGCCCGGAGGGCCGCCCCAGACATTTTCGCCCTGGTCGATGAAGATTTCCGAGCAGGGGCCGCAAGGACCGGTATCGCCCATCTGCCAGAAATTGTCGGAGGTCGGGATGCGGATGATCTTGTCATCTGAAAAACCGGCGATCTTCTTCCAAAGCGTAGCGGCTTCCTCGTCCTCGGAATAGACGGTTACCAGCAGCCGGTCTTTTGGCAGATCGAAACCTTCTGTGACGAGTTTCCAGGCAAATTCGATCGCCTGTTCCTTGAAATAATCGCCGAACGAGAAGTTGCCGAGCATTTCGAAGAAGGTGAGATGGCGGGCAGTATAACCGACATTGTCGAGGTCATTATGCTTGCCGCCGGCACGCACGCATTTCTGCGACGTCGTAGCAGTGGAATAAGGCCGCTTTTCAAGACCGGTAAAGACGTTCTTGAACTGCACCATGCCGGCATTGGTGAACATCAGCGTCGGATCGTTGCGCGGAACGAGCGGGCTCGAATCCACAACCTCGTGGCCATTCTTCTTGAAATAGTCGAGGAAGGTCGACCGGATGTCATTCACGCCGCTCATGCTACGCCCTTTTCAACCGCCGATGCGGTATCGTTATTTGAAGTCCAGAGGCTTTTATCGCCCGTATCAAAGACTGTCCAGCCGAACAAAAAACCGGCCGCACATCTTTCGATGACGGCCGGGAATGATAGGCGGCAGGGAAGCCCCGAAAGGTTCCCAAGTGCGGCGAAACCGCCTAATTCATGTCAGATCAGCCCTCTGCAGCGTCGTCGCCATCATTCGGGTCCGGGCCACCGTTCTGCAGGAAGCGGTCAGCAATCAGACCGGCATTCTGGCGCAGAGATGTCTCGATCTCACGGGCGAGTTCCGGATTTTCCCGCAGGAACGTCTTGGCGTTTTCACGTCCCTGACCGAGACGCTGGCTGTTGTAGGAGAACCAGGCGCCCGATTTTTCAACGATGCCGGCCTTGACGCCGAGATCGACGAGTTCGCCGGTCTTGGAAACACCTTCGCCATACATGATGTCGAATTCGACCTGCTTGAAGGGAGGGGCCATCTTGTTCTTGACGACCTTGACGCGGGTCTGGTTGCCCACGACTTCCTCGCGCTCCTTCACCTGACCGATACGACGGATGTCGAGACGAACGGATGCGTAGAACTTCAGCGCGTTACCGCCGGTCGTCGTTTCCGGCGAACCGAACATCACGCCGATCTTCATGCGGATCTGGTTGATGAAGATCACCATCGTATTCGACTTGGAGATCGACGCAGTCAGCTTGCGCAGCGCCTGACTCATCAGACGGGCCTGAAGGCCGGGAAGGCTGTCGCCCATCTCGCCTTCGATTTCGGCACGCGGCGTCAAGGCTGCGACCGAGTCGATAACCAGAACATCGACCGCACCGGAGCGCACCAGCGTGTCTGTGATTTCCAGCGCCTGTTCGCCGGTATCGGGCTGCGAGATCAGGAGATTCTGCAGATCGACGCCGAGCTTGCGAGCATAAACCGGGTCAAGCGCGTGTTCGGCATCAACGAAAGCGCAGATGCCGCCCTTCTTCTGGGCTTCGGCAATCGTCTGAAGCGCCAGCGTCGTCTTGCCCGAGCTTTCGGGACCATAAATTTCGATGATGCGGCCCTTGGGCAGGCCGCCAATGCCGAGCGCAATATCGAGGCTGAGAGAGCCGGTCGAAACCGTCTCGATCTCGACGATACTGTCGTTCGAACCAAGCTTCATGATCGAGCCTTTGCCGAAGGATCGTTCAATCTGCGAGAGTGCTGCTTCGAGCGCCTTACTCTTGTCCACGCCTTTTTCCTCTACCAGCCGCAATGTGTTCTGTGCCATGAGATCCCACCTTTAGGTTATTGCCGCCGCGCAAGCAATGAAGCAGCCGATGGGATATTCGTACTCATTTTGTTCTCATTGTGCAAGAGCCATTTAAACCCTTGCGAAGAAATAGATATTTTCAATCCGTTCGACAAATGTTCACGCCGGATGTAAGCTGTGGAAATACCTTCGCATTTGCTGCTTTTTGCCGGCCGTCAACGCAGGCATCGCAAAAGTCCGGCGATGTTTGCAGACTATTCCGAATCGAGCATTTCGCGCACGGCAACCGCCAGCTGCTTAAGCGAGAACGGTTTCGGCAGGAAGCCGAATTTCGCATCGGCCGGCAGATTGCGGGCAAACGCATCTTCGGCATAACCCGAGACGAAGATGAACTTCATGTCGGGATAGGATTTGCGCAATTCGGTCAGCAGGGTCGGCCCGTCCATTTCCGGCATGACGACGTCGGAAACGACGATATCGACCTTGCCCTCGAGCTCTTCCATGATGTCGAGCGCCTCGGTACCGGAGCCTGCCTCATGGACGGTATAACCGCGCGTCTCAAGCATGCGCTTGCCGCCGCGGCGCACCGCCTCCTCGTCTTCGACCAGGAGAACGACTGCGGATTTCCCGGTGAGGTCGATCGGCTCGGCCCGCGGCGTTGCAGAAGCCGTCTCCAGCTTGGCTAAGCCATTGGTCGATCCGTCGATCGTGAGGTTTGCGGAAACCGGCTGGACTTCGGGAATATGGCGCGGCAGGAAAACGCGGAAGCTCGTGCCTCTGCCTATTTCCGATTCCGGATAGATGTAACCGCCGGACTGCTTGACGATGCCGTAGACCATCGAGAGGCCGAGACCGGTTCCCTTGCCGACTTCCTTGGTGGTGAAGAAAGGCTCGAAGATCTTGTCCATGATTTCGGGCGGGATGCCTGTGCCCCCGTCGGAAACCTCGACCATGACGAAATCTTCAGACGGCAGGTCGGCCTGCTGAAAACTGCCGGCATCATCGGCGGTGACGTTGCGGGTCTTGATCAGGATCGTGCCGCCGCTCGGCATGGCATCGCGTGCGTTGACGCAGAGGTTGATCAGCACCTGCTCGAATTGCGACAGGTCGGTGCGGACCGGCCAGAGATCCCGGCCGTAATCGACTTCAAGCTTGACGTTGGTACCGGAAATCAACCGGTCGACCAGCATGCGCAGATCGCCCACCACGTCCGTCAGGTTGAGCACGGCCGGACGCATCGTCTGCTTGCGCGAGAATGCCAGAAGCTGGCGCACTAGGACGGCTGCCCGGTTGGCATTGCGCTTGATCTCCATCAGATCGGCGAAACTTGCGTCGGAAGGGCGAGCCTGGAGCAGAAGGTGATCGGAAGACAGCAGGATTGCCGTAAGCACGTTGTTGAAATCGTGGGCGATGCCGCCGGCCAGCGTGCCGACAGCATTGAGCTTCTGCGTCTGCGCCATCTGCGTCTCGAGCGCCTTCTGCTCGGTCGTCTCGACTGCGTAGACGATCGCCACTTCCTCGGGCGCTTCGTCGCTCTCGTCGATCACCGCATGGACGTAGAAACGAACATAGCGGTTTTCGTCTCCCGGATGACGGGATTCGATCGGCGCGATGTCGCCCTGCCTGTCCTTGGCGGCAGCAAGCGCTTCCATCAGGGATACGCGGGTGCTGTCATGGACGATGCGGTCCAGTTCGGCGCCACCGGCTTCGACATCGTCACGCGACACGACACCGGCGAAGAGACGCAGGAACGGTGCGTTGATGCGTAAAATCTTGCCGTTTCCGTCCACCGAGGCGATCGCCATCGGGGTGTTGTTGAAGAAACGGGTGAAACGCATGGCGGAGGCCGACTGGTCGGTCTCGGCGCCCTTGGCGCGCATCAGCACGACGGTGCGGCTTTCTCCCGGCGCTCCGTCGCGCATGGCGCTGACATTATGGACCAGCTTTGCCGGAAGGCTCTGGCCGTTTGCGCGGCGAAGATCGAGTTCGAGCGTTTCGGTTCGCTTCAGGCCTGGAGCGGCCTGTACGGACTGGATAAGGGCCATGCCCTCGCCTGCCACCAGATCCGAAATCATCATCGACTGCGGCGTGAATTTCGTCAGGTCGAGACCGAGCCATTCGGCAAGCGTCGCATTGAGATAGAAGATCTCGCCCTTCTTGCCGGCGGAGAAGAAGCCTACCGGTGCGTGATCGAGATAATCGATCGCGTTCTGCAATTCGCGGAAGAAGCGTTCCTGATCGTCCCGTTCCGACGTGATGTCGGTAATTTCCCAGATATCGAGCGCATTGCGTCCGCCGGTGCCCAGCAGGCGGGCCTTCAGACGATACCAGTGCGCATCCGAGCCATTGCCGGTCAGCCGGCCGAGCGGCTGCAGCAGGCGGAATTCCTCATGGCCTTCCCGTCCTTCCCGCAGTGCCGCCGTCAGGCGATAGAGAGCTTCGGTCGATTCGCGCGTCTTGGAGAGCAGCGTTTCCAGGGACTGGACGTTGCGACCGTTGGAAGCGCCCGTCATCCGCCCATAGGCGGCATTGGCATAGGCAATCCGGCCCTTGGCATCGGTGACGACGATACCGTCGGGATGGCTCGCCAGAAAACTGCGGGCAAGTTCGTCGGAGCGCGATTGCGGCATGACCTCGACGAGGCCGATCAGCGACGACACGATGAAGAATATCCCGACCATCGCAAGGATTCCGAGAAGGCCAAGCACGACCTCGTTATCCAGTGCCTGCTGGAAGACGATGAAAGCAATGGCGACGCCAAGCAGCACCATCGCCAGAAGGACGATCCGGACGACCGTGCCGCCACGGCTGCCGCGGTCGACCAATGGCGCTTCGTCATTGCCGGCTTTCGGCGAGCTCGTCATCGATACCTCTTGTTCCGGTGCACGCACCGACGTCGCAAAGCGCACCCTGTGGCGCTCGCGATTCTCTCTTAGCAATTTGAAGATGAAGCAAAAAGCTCTTGAAAGCCACAAAAGGCGGGACAGTGCAGCACCCTGCCCTATGTGAGATGCGGAAGACACACATTTTAGCGTTGACGGACAGTGCGAAGTCTTGCCTCACAGGCCAAAAAATCGTCAGTGTCTGAAGAATAGATCGCATGAGGAGTTACAAAACATGATCCCGGAGCTGATGAGCGAATATGGCAGCAAGCTCATTGTGGCGGTCGTCGGCGTCGGCATGGCCCTTGTCTGCCTCGTCGGAATTCTGTGGATAGTGCGCGGGCGGCGCGGTCCGTCGCCGTTCGTGCGCGGCGGTCGCAACCGCCAGCCGCGCTTGCAGGTGCTCGATGCCGCAGCCGTTGATGCACGCCGCCGTCTGGTTCTCGTCAGGCGCGACGATGTCGAGCATCTGATCATGATCGGTGGGCCGACCGACGTCGTCATAGAAAGCCGGATTGCCACCTCTTTACGGAGCGCCGAACTGCCGACCCAGGAAGCCTATCCGGCACAGCCGGCAGCCGCCCAGATTACCGCTGCTCCGTCCCCTGCAAAACAGCCAGCCAGCGAGGCCATAAGGCCTCAGGTGCAAGCCCCGGCACCCCGCATAGAGGCAATCAGGGAGCCAACAGCGGAGGTTTTTGCCCGCGAAACACGCAACCAGCCTGCAGTGCAGTCGGCAACCACTGTCGCCGCCAGCCCGGTCCCGACCGCACGCATCGAGCCGGCCGTCGTTCCTGCCGCAAGCCCAGCCCGCATCGACCCTGTGCAATCCCAGCCCCGTGCCGAAACTCCGGCGGCCAGACAGCCCGCGCTCGAAGATGCCGCGCGTCTTCTCGACAGCCAGCGTGACCGCGTATTTGCCGAGCGAAGCGCGCCCGCGCCCGTTCCCACACCGGCTGCGCGTCCAGCACCAATGCCGACTCCTGTCCCAGCAGACAGGCCTACCGGTCTCGGAAGCGATTTCGAAAAAATCCTCGAAGAGGAAATGGCGAGCAACATGGCTGCCCGCGACGCCTCACTCGCAAACCGCACCATCCGACCGCTGCCACAGGCAGGCCCGACCGTTGCCATGCCGGCAGCAACCGTTGCCGGCGCCACACGGGACGACCCTTCGCTGCAAAGCGAGGTCGCCCGGATATTCGGAGAAATGTCGGCCAGCCGCGACAAGTAATCACCGGCTCAAGACGTATCGATGCAAACAAAAAAGGCACGTCGCGACGTGCCTTTTTTGATTTTGTCGTAGGTTTTCCGAGGATTATTCGTCGCGATAGACTTTTTCACGCCGCTCGTGACGTTCCTGCGCTTCGATCGACAGCGTCGCGATCGGACGGGCGTCCAGTCGCTTGAGGCTGATCGGCTCGCCGGTTTCCTCGCAATAACCGTAGGTTCCATCGTCGATACGCTGCATGGCGGCGTCGATCTTGGATATCAGTTTGCGCTGGCGGTCGCGGGCGCGCAATTCGATTGCACGGTCCGTTTCCGATGATGCGCGGTCTGCTAGGTCAGGATGGTTTGCACTTTCCTCAGCCAGGTGCCCGAGGGTCTCCCGCGCCTCCCTGAGGATGTCATTCTTCCATGCAATCAGCTTGGCTCTGAAGTAAGCCTTCTGATTTGCATTCATGAATTCGTCGTTTTCCGACAGCACATAGTTACTAAGATCGATCTTCTCACTCAACGCGATTCTCCTGAAGAACATCTCATGCGGCCCCTATACTCCATTAACCAGTGCTCATTCAAGCCTGTCGCCCACATTTGCAGCAGTTTTAAAAATGTCACAAAAATCGGCTAAGTGACTATTTTTTATGCTTTTCCCGTAAACGCATGGGTAGCCGGCTCTCAAATACCTCAACCGGAGACACATGAGCCGGTTGACCGATCGGCCTAAGCAACGCTACGCGTTTTACTCAGCGTTTCTTTTTGGCGAGCGGAAGATGATCGAGCCCGAACCATTCCGTATTTATCTGATGCGCCATGCGCAGGCGGCCTCGGCTACGCCGGGTGGACGCGATTTCGATCGCGTGCTCGACGATCGCGGTTATGCACAGGCGGAGATGGTTGCCGACCGCGCCGCAGACCTTGGATACGTTCCGGATTGCCTCGTCAGTTCGACGGCGACGCGCTGTCGGCAGACCGCCGAAATCGTGCGCAGGGCGGTTGGCGAAACACTCGATATCCAGTTCGTCGACGAAATCTACAGCGGAACGCCGGATCTTTACGCCACGATCATTTCTGGACAGCGGCCGGCGCATTCGGTCATGCTGATCGGGCACAATCCGAGCATAGACCAGTTGCTGGAGGGGCTGATCGGTAAGGAGCAGAGGCGGACGGCGATGCCGGGAGGATACCCGACGGCGGGGCTTGCCGTCCTCGACTACACCGCTGGCACAGATGCCGGCAGCTGGACGCTGACCAACCTGCTCAGTGTGTAAGCCGTCGGACGTTGCGGCCCCGCGCTACGCTCCTATATAGGGGAAAACACTTTTTCGGGATTTCGCCTTGGCGCCTTCGCTGACCAGCTTTACCGACGACGCTCGCATTGCACTCGACAATATCGCCGACCGCGCATCGGGACTCGTGAACCCGACGATACGGCTCGGTGTTACCGGCCTTTCTCGTGCCGGCAAGACGGTGCTGATTTCCTCGATCGTTCAGAACCTGCTGAATGGCGGCCGGCTTCCACTGTTCGAAGCGGTCCGGTCCGGCCGGGTCTCCGGTATCCGGCTCGAGGAGCAGCCGGACGACGCCATCCCGCGGTTTCAGTACGAGGATCACATCCAGGCGCTGGTTCGTGACCGCATATGGCCAGATTCGACACGCGCGATCTCCGAACTGCGACTGACCATCGACTACCAGAGCGCCAGTGGCTGGAACCGCTTCTTTTCGCCCGGCCGGCTTTCCCTGGATATCGTCGATTATCCTGGCGAATGGCTGCTCGATCTGCCGCTCCTCACCCAGGATTACCGGCAGTTCAGCAATACCACTGTGGAGCTGGCAGCGACGGGCATTCGCAAGGAACTTGCCAGCGACTGGCTGCAACTTGCGACCACGATCGATATGGATGCGCCAGCCGACGAAATGACGGCGCGCCGCCTTTTCGAAGTGTTTTCCGCTTATCTCAAGGCATGCAAATCCGACGAGCGGTCGCTCTCGACGCTTCCGCCGGGTCGTTTCCTGATGCCGGGTGACCTGGAAGGCTCGCCGGCTCTGACCTTTGCACCCCTGCCCGGCATCGCCGAGACGCCAGCAGTCAAGGGATCGTTGCGGGCGATGATGGAACGCCGCTTCGAAGCCTACAAGAATGTGGTGGTGAAACCTTTCTTCCGGCATCATTTTGCAAGGCTCGACCGTCAGATCGTGCTCGTCGATGCGCTGCAGGCGATCAATCGCGGCCCGGAAGCGCTACAGGATCTCGAACGGGCGCTTGGCGACGTGCTCGGCTGTTTCCGGCCGGGGCATAACAGTTTCTTCTCGTCCTTCGTCACCCGCCGTATCGACAAGGTGCTGATTGCGGCAACCAAGGCCGACCATCTGCACCACGAGAGCCATGACCGGCTCGAGCGGCTGACCGGTCGCCTTGTCGACCGGGCCATCCAGCGTATCGGGTTGTCGGGTGCTGGTTTCGAGGTGATGGCGATCGCTTCGGTGCGCGCCACCCGTGAAGCCAGTGTCAAGGAAGGCAATCATATGCTTCCGGTGATCGTCGGCACGCCGATCGCAGGCGAAACGATCAATGGCGAGCGATTCGACGGCACCAAAACGACGGCGATATTCCCCGGCGATCTGCCGGCCGACCCGACCCACATGTTCAATACGCTGGATAGCGACACGCCCGACCTGCCCGACATCAACTTCGTCCGCTTCCGTCCACCGACGCTGGAGGGACGATCAGGCAGCCTCAATCTGGCAGTCCCGCATATCCGGCTCGACCGTGCCCTGCAGTTTCTGCTCGGAGATCGCCTCGCATGAGACCGCCCTATACCAACGATCCCTCCGGGCGTCGCCCGGCCGCATTCCAGGTCGAAGGCGAGAACGATCAGGACAAGGCCACGCCTCAACCTGTGCGCCGACCAAAAAGCTTCGACCAGCCCGTGACGGTCATAGCGGACGAGGACGATCCGTTTGCCGGTGCCGACCTCGATTCGGCTGCCCTGCCCGTCGCGGAGCCGAGATCGCGGAAGCGTTTCTCATTTATCGGGCTGGCGACGGCGGCGCTCGGCACCTTCCTGTCGCTTGCCTTCGGGCTTTGGGCGGACCAGGTGGTGCGCGATCTTTTCGCCCGCGCCGACTGGCTCGGTTATGCCGCCATCACGGCACTGTCGCTGGCACTGTTCGGCCTGCTGGTCATCGTCGGGCGGGAAATCATGGGGATAGCCCGGCTTGCCGCCGTACAGAGCCTCAAGACCGAGGCAGAAGAGGCGGCGGCCTCCGTCCAGTCCCATCAAGCGCGCAAGGTGGTCGAGCGTCTGGTATCGCTCCTCAGTCACCGGGCGGAGACCGTCAAGGGTCGAACGGCTCTCGACGGCACCAGGGACGATATTATCGACGGACCGCATCTTCTCGATCTGGCCGAGCGCGAACTGCTGACACCGCTCGACCGCAAGGCACGCGGCCTCATTCTCAACGCCTCGAAACGGGTCGCGGTCGTAACCGCCATCAGCCCCCGCGCGATCGTCGATCTTTCCTATGTGCTGTTCGAGGTCACCCGTCTCGTGCGTGCCATGGCCGAGCTTTATGGTGCCCGGCCTGGCAAACTCGGCCTGCTGCGGCTGATCCGGGATGTCATCGCGCATCTGGCGGTGACAGGTTCGATTGCCGTCGGTGACGGGCTTGCGCAACAGGTTCTCGGTCATGGACTTGCCTCGCGGCTGTCGCGCCGGCTCGGCGAAGGCGTCATCAACGGGCTGTTGACGGCACGAATCGGGATAGCCGCCATGGACCTTTGCCGACCGCTGCCGTTCCGTGCCCTGCCCCGACCGGGGATCGGCGATTTCATGTCCGATATCGTCGCTGCCGGACGCACGGACGAGAAGGATTAGCCCCTTCCTGGACACTTGGCGGGCGCCGAAAGATACGAAGCATTAACCATTCTCGCTTAATTTCGGCCCCACTAAACATTGCCGCGCCAGCGGAACGTCCCAAGGGGAAAGCCTCATGTATTCGCGCTTCTTTTCGCTTTTCGGCGGGCTTGCCGCTTTGACTTTGGTCACCTCGGCTCCGGCATTCGCTCCGCAGGCGGAAGCAGCATCCCGCGACCAGGTCTTCTTCCAGTCCGTCGCCGGCGTGTGGAAGGGGCCGGGCGAAATCGTCGCCGGCAAATACAAGGGTACGAAATTCAGCTGCAACCTGACCGGCTCGTCGTCTCCCGACGGTGACACGGGCATCAAGCTCGACGGCACCTGCCGGGTCGGCGTCTTCCAGCAGCCCATGTCTGCGGTCATCACTCAGAGCGGCCGCGGTTACACCGGGAAATTCCTCGATGGCGCCGAAGGCAAGGGGCTCGACATCGTGTCCGGTTCCGTCAGCGGCGACAAGGTCGTGATGGGCATCAACCGTGCCAAGCTCAATGGCGCCATGGTCGCCAGCCTGCGTGGCGAGAACAAGATGAACATCACCATCTCGGTGAAGGTGGAAGACCAAATGGTGCCGGTCATCGGCCTGTCGCTCGACCGTGACCTCGACTCGATCGCCGTTGGTGCGATCAAGGAATAATTCGGTCCTCAGGCGCAGACAATCATGCGACCGAGTTGATTATCCACTTTAAGATTTCTATCCATCTCACTCTTTGAAAACGGAATCCTGTTTTCAAAGAGTGCTATCAGCTGGCCGTGGCAATCTGCCGCCACCATAATCCGTCCGGCTTTGCGATACTGATTCCGGTCGAATTCAGACTGCCCGCCCAGCTTTGCGCCTGACGCTCGTTGATCATCATCTGCGGCACAAGATCGGCAAGTGGCAGCATGACGAAAGCACGTTCGGTCATGCGCGGATGGGGAAGTTCCAGTGTCGGTGTCTTCTGTACCCGATCACCATAGGTCAGCAGATCGATATCCAGTGTTCTCGGCCCCCAGCGCTCCGTACGAACACGCTTCATTTCACGTTCCAGCGCAAGACAGAGATCAAGCAGTTCCTCCGGCTCCAGCTCCGTTTCGATCAGCGCGCAGCAGTTGAAGAAATCGGCCTGGTCGGTCTTGCCCCATGGCGGCGTCAGATAAAGCCGGGAAACGGTGGCCACGCGACAATCCTGTCGCGTGTCGATCGCCTGCAGCGCATGCGCCATCGCCGATGCCGGATCGCCGATATTGCCGCCCAGCCCGAGAGCCGCGGCTTCCCATTTGTGCATATCAGACCGGGTGTTCAACACGCACCTCCACGTAATCGAGAATGCCGGCGATCGGTACGCTCGGCTTGCGGATTGCCACCTCGACTCGGCGGATCAGCGGCGACCAGGCCGTGAGCCCGAGAGCCACGTCATTGGCAAGAGCCTCGATTAGATTACGACGGCTGCCGGTCACGATTTTTTCGACCAGTGCATAGGCCAGCCCGTAATGAACGGTCTGCTCGACCTCGTCGGAAACGAGCGCATCCCCCGCTTCGACGTCCAGAACGACATCGACGAGGAAGCGCTGGCCAAGGGCCGCTTCCTGCTCGAAAACCCCGTGGCGCGCGTAAAAGGCGCAATTCTTCAAGGTGATCTGATAAATGGCCATCAGTTTTCTCCTGCCTGTTCGACCGCACGGCCTGCATCAATCACTGCATCAGCCATTCGCATGGCGTCGAGATTGCCGGCCACGTTGTGGACCCTGAATATGGACGCACCGGCCAGCCGCAGCATCGCAGTCGTGGCAGCCGTCGCAAAATCCCGCTCTGTCGCCACGTCACGCGCGGCAATCGCACCGACAAACCGTTTTCTCGACGTGCCGATGAGAAGCGGAAAGCCCAGGGAGTGAAGCTCGCCGCAACGCGCCATCAGTTCGCTTTCCTGCTCCCGCCTCTGGACGAAGCCGAATCCGGGGTCCAGCACGACCGCATCGTCCTTGATGCCGGCGGCTTTCGCCATATCCAGCGACTGGCCGAAAAACATCAACTCGTCCTCGATAATATCCGCACGATGGTCGTCACGGCCGCGGGCGGTGTACATGATGCAAATGCCGGCGCCGCTCTCAGAAACGACATGCGCCATCTCCGCATCGTGCCGCAGGCCGTAAACGTCGTTGATCAGATGGGCACCGGCCGCGATGGCAAGCCTCGCAGTTTCGGCGCGATAGGTGTCGACGGAAATCAGGGCGTCGGTGTCGCGCGCCAGTTTTTCGATGACCGGCAGGACGCGGTCCTGCTCCTGCGCTGCCGTCACCGGTTCAGCACCCGGCCGTGTCGACTCGCCGCCGATATCTAGAATGGATGCGCCGTCGCGTATGCAGGCAAAGCCATGATCGACGGCCTCGCCGACGTCGATGAAACGGCCGCCATCGGAAAAGCTGTCGGGCGTGACGTTGACGATCGCCATGATGTGGCCGCTTGCACCGAGCGTCAGACTGCGGCCGTGCGCAAGGCGCCAGACGCTGTTGCGCGACGATGCCACCGGCCATCCATCTTTTTGAAAGTAACGCAAATTTTCATGCCTTCGTGTTGCACTTGCGCAGGCTATGCCCCAAGCTCGTTTCAACTTCAACGTACCAGGCCAGAGAATGTTTTTGATGCGCAGAGTACACCGCGTTTTCGGTGCAGCCTTTCTACTCTGCGTGATCTCCGTTCCGGCGCAGGCAGAGCCTCTCATCACCAAGACCTATTCCTATTTCCGCATCGGCGGCCGCAAGGCCGAAGACCTCGACAAGGAACTGGAACGCCACGGCCCGGTCACCAAGACCAGCGGACACAGGCATCCTGGCGCCACGGAAATCAAGTTCGGTGGAGAGGTGACCTATGTGGAGCGCAGCGGACGATGTTCCGTCGGCGGCGCCAAGGTGACGTTGCGTACCCACATCATCCTGCCGCGCTGGAGCAATGGCGGCAAGGCGGCAAAAGATCTGCGCTTCATCTGGGGCACGCTGTCATCCGATATCAAACGGCATGAGGAGCGACATGCCGAGATCGCCCGCAACTATGCCCGCGTGCTGGAGAGGGATCTGCTTGATTTACCTGACCGCAAGACCTGCGACGACGTCGAAGCTGCCGTGACCGAAACGACCCGGCTCGTTCTCGCCGAACACGACAAGCAGCAAGCCCGCTTCGATCAGGTCGAGGCGAAAAACTTCGATGCCCGCATGGCGCGGCTGCTGCAATATCGCATCGACCAACGGTCGCAATAAGCGGCGTCAGGGCGCTGTTGCGATCGAAGCTTGCGCGAGGCTTGCGCCGACACCTGTGAATAAGGGGTGATTTGTTGCGATGGTGCAGGGATTGCCAATCATCTATATATTAGTCAAGAGTTACATACATAAGATTAAGTGGGCTGTCGGCTTTATCCGCTGCACCATAGCTTCCATCGGCTGATGCCGGCCTCGACCTGTCCGGTCTGTATTCCGCGAATGGCGTTTTTATCTGCCGCGTTCCCTTCGTTCCCCTGGCGCGTAACTCAGCCGCAGGTGTCACCTCCCTCGCCTGCCGGCCGTGCGCCTACCTCGCCTCGCTCACTCATATTGAGCGAGGCTATTTTTTGACCGGGAAATGGGTCTCGAATCAGGCCTGGCGCTCAGGGATGTTGACGATGAGGCCATCAAAATCGGCCTTCATCTTGATCTGACAGGAAAGGCGCGACGTCGGTCGTACTTCGAAAGCGAAGTCGAGCATATCCTCTTCCATCGGTGCCGGCGGACCGACCTTCTCTGTCCATTCGTCATCGACATAGACATGACAGGTGGCACAGGCACAGGCGCCGCCACATTCCGCATCGATGCCGGGAACCGAATTGCGTACGGCATTCTCCATCACCGTCGAACCGTTATCCACGTCGAGTTCGAAGCGTGTGCCGTCGAAGGCTACGATGGTCAATTTCGTCATATTGGGAAGATCCGGGTTGGGGGCATGACCCCTTGGAAGCCTTGGGTAAACTTCGTCTCTGCCACCAAACTGCCGGGTCAGTCAATCGCGCGGGCGACGCCGGCTTTGCTGCCGGCGTCGGAGCGGCAAAAGGATAGCGTCAGCGGCAAAGGCCGGTGATAAAATTTTCGGCCTCTATGACGGCAGAATGAAGCGTGGCCATCGACGCCGCGTCGCCGGGTTCGGCTTCGAGACGTCCGGCTGCGGTGGAAACCTTGAAGGCGCCGACGGCATTGGCCGACCCCTTCAGCCGGTGGGCAAGGGCTGTCACAGTCGCGGCTTCGGCAATCGCGATCTCCTGCACGAGGCCGCGCGCCTGGCGGGCGAACATCTGCAGAATCTCGGCTTCCAGCGCCTTGTCACCCATTGTCTGGTTTGCCAGATGCACAAGGTCGATCGGCCGGTCCCTCGACGGGGACGCAGTCCTGTGATTGTCGGGAGATTCAAAAGCGATACGGGCTGCCATTGCCATCTGATTGTTTCCTTGCTTTATAGTCATCTCAACTCCGAATTGTCCGTCGGAGCCATGGCTATCCCGTTAAATTTCGGCACAAACGCGGCGCAAATCTTCGCAAATGGTTAATTTGCGTTAAAGTGCCGTGATCGCAGGGGTTTCACCCTGAAGCATGGTTTAAATCCTGTTAACAAGACCAGTCGGCCGGTACCACGATGACGCGTTTCGTTTGTGCGAAAAGCCTGACTGTGCCACTACAATACGGTTCAATGGGTCACTGGAACATTGTGGTGACCGATGTGGGACGGCCGGTAAGCTTTCATTATCATCCATTTGAAAGAACGACCGTCGAATGAAATTGTAATAGGCGATCCAAAGCCCTAGGGCTGACGATCTCCGGCATGAGTATTCCACTCAAACGATCTGCAGGCGGCAGCAAGTCGAGTGGAATGCCGGGCGAGTATGTAACGAGGCGTAACCGCATGGCGAAGAACACCACCAATGAATCTATCGATGAAACGGCATTTCAGGCATTGGAAGATGCGCTGAAGATCGATTTCAACGATGAACCGCCCCGCGACAAGTCCCCGTCGTCCGCCTCGGAGGCCAGAGTGTCTGACACGCTACGATCCCGCCCTGCCCCCTCTCAACCCGCATCACCGCGTCGCGAAGCGGCTGCGGACGCGCCACGCCAGTCCTCAGCGGACACGGCGGCGCGTCAACCGGCCTTCGAGCCGGCCAATGATGCAGGCCGTCGCAACACTGCGTCGATCATGCGCGCGCTCGACGGTGGGTCGATGCGCGGCGCGATCCGCAATGCGCTGATCATCTCCGTTCTCTGGGCGGTCGCAGGCGTCGGCCTCGGTCAACTGCTCTATGGCGGAGCACTTTTCGAAATCACATCGGTTGCAGGCGTTCTCGCCGCTCCGGGCCTCGTGGCGCTTGCCGTCGGCATCTTTGTGCCGATCCTGCTTTTCTTCGCCTTCGCCATCATGATGGCCCGCGCGCAGGACCTGCGAAATGCCGCCCGCTCCATGGCCGAAGTCGCCCTGCGACTTTCGGAACCGGAAACCATCGCCTCCGAGCGCATCATGAGCGTCGGTCAGGCGGTGCGCCGCGAAGTCTCGGCAATGAACGAGGGTATCGAGCGCACCATAGCCCGCGCCTCGGAACTGGAAGTACTCGTTCACTCTGAAGTCAACGCACTCGAGCGCAGCTATAGTGACAACGAGATGCGCGTGCGCGGCCTCGTTCAGGAGCTAGGCTCCGAGCGCGAAGCGATCGTCAATCACGCCGAGCGCATCCGCTCGTCGATGGTCGGCGCGCATGACCAGCTCAAGGAAGAACTGGCGCTCGCAACCGAGGAAATCTCGATCCGTCTCGCCACATCTGGCGAAGCCTTCGCCTCGATGATCGATACCCGCGCTGCAGCTTTGATGGAAAAGTCGGACGCTGCCGGCGAAGCTTTGGCTTCGCTGCTTGCGACCAAGACGGAAAACCTGATCGACACGCTGACGACATCGGGCATGGCGCTGTCGACCGAGTTCGACATCCGCCTGGAAATGCTCGGCTCGACCCTGTCCGACAAGGGCGATGCGATCCTGTCCTCTTTCGAGACTCGTGCATCCACTCTCGACGCCAATACCGAAAAGCTAAATGCGGCACTTGCCGACCGCACGCGTCAGCTGAACGAAACGCTGATTGCCCGCACACGGGAAATCACCGAAGGTCTGTCGAACAGCGAAAAGACGATCACTGGCTCGCTCGACGGCGTGATCACCGCTCTCAACCGTTCGCTCGACGACAAGAGCAGCTCCTTCCGTCAGAGCCTGCAGTCTGCAGCCGACGATGCGGTCATGGATCTCGATCTACGCACCGGCTTCTTCGAAGAGCGCCTGCACACGACGATCGGTCATCTCAGCACGTCGTTCGACGAAGGCCTGTCGCAGTTCACCTCTGCCTTCGACCAGCGCGCCGGCAGCCTTGACAGCAAGCTGATGGACAGCCTCGCGCGGATCAACGAGACCGTCGCCGGCGGTCACGAAGCGATCGACGGTATCCTCTCGACCAGCATCGAACGGATCGGCAATGCGCTGACCGACCAGCAGTTCGCCCTCGCCACAACGCTTGGAACGGGCCAGGAAGTGCTCGATTCGATGCTGGAGAGCCGCTCGAAGGAATTCTCCGACGCGCTTGCCGCGCGCAGCAGCGAAATCAGCGGCGCATTCGGCGACGCGCACAACAAGATCGACACGATCATGGCAGCGCGCAGCGGCGAAATTTCCGCCAGCCTCGCCGACAGCCAGAAGCGTTTCGAAGACAGCATTTCCGACCGCACCTCGGCGATCATCACCTCCGTTACGGAAAGCCATGAGCGCTTTGCCGGCGCGGTCGACGAAAAGGCCGGAGCCTTGCAGTCGCTGATGGCGGAGACGCCGGATCGCCTCGCCTCGATCCTCGACCAGAAGAGCGAAGCGATCACCCGCGCCCTGTCCGAAAGCGAACTGCGCCTGACCGACGAGATGGACAAGCGCGCCACCGCGCTCGATACCACGCTCGCCTCCAACCGTGATCGCCTGTCGGAAATCCTCGACGACAAGTCGATGGAAATCGCCACCTCGCTGTCGCTGCACGAAGATCGCCTCACCACGACGCTGACCGACCACGCATCGAGCGTCGTCACCACGGTCGCCGACGCGGATACGCGTCTGGAAGAAGCTTTTGCAAAACGCGCCGAGGCTATCCGCGAGGCCTTTGCCGACAACCAGCTCAACCTCGACATTTCGCTCGAAAGCCGCACGGCTGAGCTCGCCACCCTGCTCCAGAGCGGCAGCGATCGCCTCGAACAGACCGTCGGCGGTGCTGCCGGCCGGATCGAGACGGCACTGACCGAAGGTACCGAGCGCTTCGATGCGACGATGGGCAATGGCCTGCAGCGCATGGATACCTCGCTTGCTTCGGCCAATGAGAAACTGAGCACCGCCCATGAGCAGATGGTGTCGTCGCTCAGCGAAAAGCATGGTCAGATCGCCACTTCGCTCACCGCAGCGCATGAGCAGATCACCTCGTCTCTCGGGACGGCTCACGATCAGATGGCATCATCGCTCGATGCTGGCCATGACCGGATTTCCGGAACGCTTGGCACGGCCGCTCGGCAGATCAGCGAAACGCTTTCGACCAGCGGCGAGCAGCTTGCAGATTCAGTCGGTTCTGCTCATCTGCGCATGGCCGACGTTCTTGGACAAGCGAGCCGCGAGATGTCGGAAACGCTCGACGCCGGCCACGACCGCCTGCGCACGACGCTGGACCAGCGTAGCGCCCATATATCGAGCACGCTGACTGACGCCCGCGACCAGATCGACACCCTGATGATGGATCAGGCCACCACGATCGGCACGACGATTGCCACCAGCGCCGGCATGCTGGAAATGTCGCTCGAAAGCCAGCAGGAAGCCCTGCGCGCAACGATCGACGCTGCAGGCGAAACGCTCGACACCCGCCTGCGTGACAATGTCGGCACGATCGCCGGCCAGATCAGCGATGCGGCTCGCGAAATCAGCAAGTCCACGGATGCCTTCACCTCGCGCGTCGAAGAGACGGTCGGCGGCGTATCGACGGCACTCGACAGCGCCGGAAGCCGGATCGAAGTCACGTTCGGCGGACTTGAAGACCGGATCCGCAACGAGGTTCTCAGCGTCAGCGCAATCGTCGACGGTGCCGGCAGCAGCCTGGCGGATGCACTCGGTGCCCGCACGGCCGAACTGGAGCGCATTTCCAACGCTGCCGCGGATCGGGTCTCCGATGCCGTCAACAGCCGCGGCATCGAAATCGAACGCGCCACCGGCGAAGCTGCCGAACGCATTACCCGCACCATCGACGAGCGCACGAACGCACTCGAACAGACAAGCGCTGACGCCGCTGCCCGGATCGCGGAAACGCTCGATGGCCGCACGGCCCATATCGAAGAACGTTTCGGCACGATGGATCGGGCACTGTCCTTCGGTCTCGAAAACGTCGCCAAGACGATCGAAGGCAAGGCTGTCGGTTTCGCCTCGTCGCTTCGCGAAGCCGTCGTCGAAGCCGGTCAGGGCATGAACACCGAAGCAAGCCGCTCGGCTGAAACGCTGTCGCGTGCCGGCTCGGAGTTCACCCAGGAACTCACCAACCGCAACGAGGAGTTCACCCGGTCGATCGAGGGTCGCTCCAACGAGATCGTCGGACGCATCTCCGAAACGCAGAGCCGCCTCGCCGGCCAGGCTGCGACCGTGGCTCAGGCCTTCTCCGAAGCCGGCAGCGCGATCGTCAACAAGGTGGCGGAAGCCGACAAGCTGGTGAAGCAGCAGGTCGAGGCGATTTCGGTTGCGCTCGGCAATGCCGAACAGGCGCTCGACAGCCGCGGCCAGTCGATCCGTTCGACCCTGTCGGATGCAGCAGGCGAACTCGATGTGGCGCTGGATGCCGTCGATCGTGCGCTGGCCGCCCGTGGCGATGCCATCCGCACTGCGCTGGACACCCGCTCCCGCGATCTCAACTCGATGCTTTCGAGCCGTTCCGAGGAGCTGTCCCGCCTGCTCGACGAGAAGGCCAAGCCGATGGTCGAGGCCTATATCGAAACCGGCCGCACTGCCGCCGAACTCATGGAAGCTGCCGCCCAGCAGGGTGCCGAGCGTCTGGCATCCGCCTCGCAGCAGAGTGCGGAGCGCATGACCGCCGCCACGCAGCAGACGGCCGAGTGGCTGACGTCTTCTTCGCAGCAGAGTGCGGAACGTCTCGCATCCGCCGCCAAGGAAACCAGCGCCCGCATCCGCGAGGAAAATGCCGCTCTGGTCGATGCCATCGCAGCCCGTACCAACGAGACGCTTGCCGCGCTCAACCAGCGCACGGAGGCTGCGGCCCATATGGTCCGCGGCGCCGAGCAGAGCCTGCTCGCCAATGTCGAGGGTATCATCGAGCGGCTTTCGAGCAGCAACGTCAACATCGCCTCGCTTGTCGAGACTGCCGCCGAGCAGCTGGCGGCCACCGACCAGAAACTCGACCAGACCGCGTCGCGCTTCGCCCATTCGGCAGGTTCCGCCGCGGATCTTGTCGCCGGCTCCACACGTCTTCTGGAAAACAATATCGACAGGCTGGTCAACATTTCCGGCCAGACGCTCAGCCAGGTCGGCGGTATCGTGGGTCGGTTCGAGGATCATTCCAAGGTGCTCACCCAGGCATCCGAACTTCTCAACGCTGCCCAGTCCAACCTCGTCAGCACGCTCGACGAACGCCAGGATGCATTGCGCAGCCTGTCGGTCGGCCTGGTCAAGCGTTCCGATGAGATCGAGGCAACGCTGCGGAACCTCACCGCGCTGGTGGATGGCGCCTTCGAGCGCGCCGAAGAGCGTACCGCCCATGTCGGCGACAAGCTGCGTGAAGGCCTGCATTCCTCCTTCGTCGACATCGGTCGCCGCCTGGGTGAAACCCAGCAACGCGCCGAGCAGACCGCGCAGGTCATGCGCGCCGCCCTGCTCGATGCCGGCGAGGAAGCCAACCGCACCATCGAGACGACCCTTTCGGACGCAGAAAAGCGTGCCCGCGAAGTGGCCGAGCAGATGCGCGGCAACATTTCCGGCTCTCTCACGGATGTCGAACGCCTGATGGGCGAAGCATCGCAGCGGTCCGACACGGCCGCCAAACATCTGCGCGAAACGCTGCGCCAGTCCGTCGAGGAAGCGGTCGGTCGCTTCTCCGGCGCCACCGACGAGATCCGCCGCTCGGCACAGGATATCCGCCAGGAACTCGACGCGACGCGTACCGAGTTGAAGCGCGGTGCCTTCGACCTTCCGGAAGAAGCCAAGGAAAGCGCTGCCGCCATGCGCCGCGCCGTTTCCGAGCAGATCAAGGCGCTGCAGGAAATCTCCCAGCTCGTCGGCCGTTCGTCGCAGCAGCTCGAAGTCGCAGAAGCCAGCCAGGCAAAGACATCAGTCGCACCGACCACGCCGATCCGTCCGCAGCAGCAGATCGCTCAGCAGCCTGCGCCCGCGCCTGCTCCGGCCGCATCTCCGGTGCCGCCGCGTAACGATCCCTATGCAGCCGGCATGCTGCGTGGCAGCCTCCCGGCAGACAAGCCCGTTCCCGCCCCGGCTCCTGCAACACGCGCCGTCGAGCCGACCGCTCCGGCAGGTCAGGGTGGCTGGATCAGCGATCTCCTGCGTGGCGCATCCCGCGACGAGACCGCCGCTCAGGCTCCTGCCCGCGCACCGGCCGCCCGCCCGGCAGAACCTGCACAGGCACCACGCACCACCAACGGCGACAACCGCAATCCGCGCCACATGGTGGAATCGCTGAACTCGCTTTCGGTCGATATCGCCCGCGCCATCGACCATGACGCTTCGGTTGATCTGTGGCGCCGTTACCAGCGCGGCGAGCGCGATGTGTTCACCCGCAGGCTCTACACGCTGAAGGGCCAGCAGACGTTCGACGATATCAAGCGCAAATACGACCGCGAGCCGGAATTCCGCACCGCAGTCGATCGCTACATCTCGGATTTCGAAAAGCTGCTGGCGGACGTCGCCCGCACAGACCGTGACCGCACCGTGACCCAGAGCTACCTGACCTCGGATACCGGCAAGGTCTATACCATGCTCGCCCATGCAGCCGGCCGCTTCGGCTGAGCCAGGACGAAACAGACGATAAAAATGAAAAGGCCGCCTTTCGGGGCGGCCTTTTCATTTGAGGATGTAAGAAGGAAGCGAATTATTGGTCTTCTGGAGAAGCGACATAGTCCTCCTCGATCTGTAACTCTGAAATCAGATCGATAACGATCTCCTCGGGCGAGCGGCCGGCGGTATCGACGACCAGCGGCTTGGTGTCCCACTCCTCGAAGATCCGGGCCTGCGTTTGGGCCCAGTCGGGTTTTACCAGTCCCGGAACATCGGTCACCCGCGTCTCGGCACGCCGGCGATGCTCGGCCTTGTCGGAACAAGTCACGTGAATTTCAGACGCCGGCACGCCCTGCCGTTCCGCTACCGCCCGCCATGCCCTTCGGGTAATCGTCAGGCTGTTTACCGAGTCGGCCACAACGATATGCCCCAGCGCGAGATTGTCCTCGGCCACGCCATAAGCGGCCATATATCCCGCAGGCCCAGGCTCGAGACCGGCGTTACGGATATTCTGTTCGATTGTATCGACACGCACATGAACAGCGCCGAGGCGGCGCGCCAGCGCTTTGGCAAGCGTCGTCTTTCCGGAACCGGGCAAGCCAGCAAGAATGATCAGCATAGGCACCTTCCCTGACTGTCTCGAACGATTCGGACGAGGGAAGCTTAACCTGCCTGCTGAAAAATCACATAGACTTCAAAGCCCAATCGACGATCTCGCCGCCGACCTTGGCATAGGCGCGGTCTAGCGCTTCGACAAAGTCGCTGTTCTTGGTTCCACGAACCGGAGAGGTCCCCTTGAAGACGGATTGGGCGCGAACGCTGCCATTGCGATCGTTGAGGATTTTTGCTGAAATCTCGACATTGGCGACGCGGCTGCCGCCGGTCGTGACTTCGAAGGCGCGGATGTCTGTCACGACCTGATAGTCGATCGCCAGACCCTGCCCCGGCTTGCCGACGCCGCCGACCCTGCCGGAATTCTCGAACGCTTCCACGAGCTTCGACTGCACCAGACGCGGGAGGCGGTCACCCCAGCGCGAGTTGGCGAGATACTGGACCTCCGAGGGAGAGACGCGGACTACGACCTGTTCGCTGTCCAGCATCTTCACAGCCGTCGGCTCGGGCACGAGGATCTGCCGGTTGCGGGCAGTCGGACCAGCGGTTGCGGGCGTCAGCGACAAGTCGAACGTGTCGTTGTTCGCCTTGGTGCCGCAGCCGGTAACCAGCGCCGCAAGCACGGGCAAGGTCAACAGCAATGAACGACGGCCGGCCTGCAGTTGCGGAAACTTGGATACGCTCATGAACTTCCTACCCTTGGCCCTTGGCCTTAACGTCTCGTCCTGCCGTCATATTCCTTGACGGTCTCGCCGCCGAAGAGCAAGCGCTGCGGATTCTGGTCGAAATTGGTGATGGTCTGGTTCAGCGAATTCACCGTGCGCCTCGTGTCGTCCACGAGTGCCTTGACGTCGCCAAGGCCACTGGAAGAGAAGCGCTGCAGGTTATCGGCAATCGGCCCGACGCGCGCGTTGATATTGTCGGCAACGGTGCGGAAGGATTCGAGCGTCTTGCGCGCTTCGGCAAACAGACCTTGCGAATCGTCGCTGGAGACAAGGCCGTCGACCTTGGCAAGAATGCCATCGACGCGGCTCGAGGCATTGTTGAGCTTCGTCGCCAGTTCGGTGAAGTCGGTGATCGCCTTGTTGATGTCGTCGGAGCGGTGCGACACGTCGTCGACGACGCTGCGTGCCGAGGCCAGCGTCTGGCGGGCATCTTCGGACGCCGCCGAAATATTGCGGATTGCCGTGCCGATCTGGCCCGGATCGACGGCCGCGAGAAGGCCGTCGGCGCGTTTCAACACGCCCTGCGCATCGACGCCAGCCTGTGCGAAGCTCGATGCGGTTTCCCGGACGCTATCGACGAGAGGACCAAAATTGTCCGATGCAACGGCAACATTGCGTGTCACCCGCTCGGCATTGGCGACGATCTGGTTGATCCTCTGGGCATCGATTGCACGAACCAGCTGATCCGCCGCTTCCAGCGTCGAATTCAGCGTGCCGGACACCCGGTCTACCGTCGCCGAAAGGCTCGAGAGGCTGTGCAGGAATTCATCGATGCTGCCTGAATTGTTGCTCAGCGCTGCGGTAAATGTCTCGACGTTGCGGATCGTCTGGGTCAGCGGCCCACGCGCATCGCCGACAAAGCCCTGGATATCGCCAATCGCCTGGTCGGCCCGTTCCAAAATCTTGTCGGCCGTCGCCAGAAGGTTGGTGACGCTCGACTGATCGGCGATCAACACAGCGGGCCGGCCAGCGTCCATCGCTTTCTGGAGGATATTCTCTTCACCCTTGGCACCGCCGGAAAGCTCGATATAGGCGGCGCCGGTGAGGCCCTGAACTTCGAGAACAGCCTTGGTTGTCTGGTATACGGGCGCGTCCGCGCGCACTTCGGTAAACGCGATCGAATAGCGCGGATCATCCGGATCGATCGACAGACCGCGCACGGAACCGACGGCAATACCGTTGAAGCGGACCGGAGAGCCGACCGAGAGGCCATTGGCGGAGCCGGGAATGCGAATCGCAAGCTCTGCCATCGGCCCGCCGCGGCCCGACTGCGCCATCCAGTAGACGAAACCGAAGGCGGCGGCGATCACCAGCAGCGTGAAGAAACCGACCAGGGCGTAATTTGCTTTGGTTTCCATGGATTAGGTCTTCCCTGCGTCTGTCGGGCCTGCCTTTGCCGGCGGCTGGTTTTCATTGGTCACGACGGAGCGCGCGCGCTTCCCGCGGAAATAGGACTGGACCCACGGATCATCAAAGTCGAACATATCCTGCAGCGTACCTTCAACCAATACCCGTTTCTCTCCGAGCACGGCAATACGGTCACAGACCGAAAATAGGCTGTCGAGGTCGTGGGTCACCATATACACGGTCAGTCCCAGCGTATCACGCAGCTTGGCGATCAGCGCATCGAAGTCGGCGGCACCGATCGGATCGAGACCCGATGTCGGTTCGTCGAGGAATACGAGATCCGGGTCGAGCGCCAGAGCTCGGGCAAGTGCCGCGCGCTTGATCATGCCGCCGGAGAGTTCAGACGGATATTTGTCGGCTGCATCGGGCGGCAGGCCGACCATTTCGAGCTTTACGTAAGCAAGCTCGTCCATCAGCGACTGCGGCAGATCGAGATATTCCCGCATCGGAAGCTGGATGTTTTCCTTCACGGTCAGTGCCGAAAACAATGCGCCATGCTGAAACAGCACGCCGAGACGGGTATCGAGCGCGATACGCTCCTCGTCCGAGGCAGTCTCGTAATTGGCGCCCAGGATTTCGATCGTGCCGGAACGGTGTGGGAGCAGGCGCAGCACGGTGCGCATCAGCACCGATTTGCCGGTACCGGAGGCACCGACGAAACCGAGAATTTCGCCGCGATAGATATCCAGATTGAGCTTGTCGAGAACGATCTTGTCGCCGAAACCCACGGTCAGATCGCGCACAGAAAGCACGACCTGCCGGTCGTCCTGTACTTTTCTTTCCATGGTCTGCTGTTCTTCTTCTGCCATGTCCATCGCCCTAGAAGTCGATCGCGGAGTAGAAGATGGCGAAAAGCGCATCGATGAGAATGACGGCGAAGATCGCTTTGACCACAGCTGCCGTAACGTGCTGGCCGAGCGATTCCGCACTGCCACCGACCTTCATGCCCTCGACGGCCGCGACGATGCCGATCGCCAGCGCCATAAACGGCGCCTTGATCATACCGGACGCGATCGAGGTATGGTCGATCGCCTCATGCAGCCGCGACAGGTAGGTGTCGAACGTGATCCCGGAATAAAGCAGCGCGACCACGGCTGCCCCGTAGAGGGCGGCAAAGTTTGCGATGATCGTCAGCAGCGGCAGTGCGATGGTCAGCGCCACCAGCCTTGGAAAAATCAGCACGCCGATGGGATTGAGGCCGATGACGGTCAGGGCATCGATCTCCTCACGCATCTTCATCGAGCCGATCTCGGCGGTGATCGCGCTGCCCGAGCGGCCGGCGATCATGATGGCGGTCAACAGCACGCCGATCTCGCGAAGCTGCAGGATGCCGACAAGGTCGACCACGAAGATTTCAGCGCCGAAATAACGAAGCTGGAAAGCTCCCTGCTGGGCGATGATCGCGCCGATCAGGAAGGACATGAGCACGATGATCGGAACCGCGCGAACGCCCATGCGGTCGATATGGGTGACCACGGATGCAGGCGAAACGCCGGCGCCGCGGCCGAACTTCAACTGGGCACCGCGGACTGCGGAACCGAGGATGTTCATTGCCGCGTAAAAATCCCTGCCGACATCAACGACAAGCTTTCCGGGCGGCGTGAATATGCGCTCGAACCGGCCACGCTTGTCGGGGCCTGCGGACGGCGGTGCGGGCGTTGTCTCCGGCAGAGCCCCGATCAGTTCCTCGATCGTGCCATTGCCACCGGAAAGCTTGGCTTCACGCCCCTCGCCGCCTTTGGCGGTCATCAAGCGGCGAATCAGCCAGGCGCCGGCAGTATCTATTCCGGAGATGCCAGAGAGGTCGATTTCGACCGCCTTCTGGCTGCCGGTCTTGCCGAGATGATCGAGATCCTTGAGGACGCCGGCGACGGAGTGATTACGCCAATCCCCCGTCAGAACATAACGTTCCCCGCCATCCGGCAATTCTTCTGCTTCGATTTTTGCCAGGCTGGAACTCACGGGGTACGGGTGCTCGCTTACTATGTCGTTGACGCAATGCATTGATTGCGTTCCGGGAAAACGCAATATAGCGGTATCGACCGGATTTGCCACAACAGGACGCTGAAAACGATGGCCCGTCACCTTGAAGCAACAATCGAGGCATTTCCCATCGCCGGCAGCTTCACCATCTCGCGAGGTTCCAAGACACAGGCGGACGTCATCGTCTGCACCATTTCCGAGGATGGATTGTCGGGCCGCGGCGAATGCGTTCCCTATCGTCGTTATGGCGAAACGATGGACAGTGTCATGGCCGAGATAATGGCCGCAACAAAGGCGATCGAGCCCGGTTTGATGCGGGATGGGCTGCAATCTGCGATGAAGCCCGGAGCTGCCCGCAACGCTGTCGATTGCGCGCTCTGGGACCTTGAGGCCAAGCGGTCGCAACGCCCCGTCGCAACAGTCATCGGCGCAAGCGGCCGCGAACCTATCGTCACGGCATTCACTTTGTCGCTAGCGGAGCCGGAAGCCATGGGTGCGGATGCGCTTAAAAATCACGAACGGCCGCTTTTGAAGATCAAGCTCGGAACGGAAGACGACGAATCGCGCATGCGCGCTGTACGCGATTCGGCACCCGACGCCCGGATCATCGTCGATGCCAACGAAGGCTGGACGAGCGAAAATATCGAGCGGCATCTGGCAATCGCCCACGAACTGAAGATTTCGCTGATCGAGCAGCCGCTTCCCGTTGGCATGGATGCGATCCTGTCGCGCATCGAAAGGCTCGTTCCGATCTGTGCCGACGAGAGCGTCCATTCGACCGCCGATCTCGTTTCCCTGCGCGACCGCTACGATGCCGTCAACATCAAGCTCGACAAGACCGGAGGGCTGACGGAAGCGCTGCTGATGAAGGCCGAAGCCGAACGGCTCGGCTTCCAGATCATGGTCGGCTGCATGGTGGGAACGTCACTCGCCATGGCGCCCGCCGTTCTGCTGGCAAAAGATACAGACTATGCCGACCTCGATGGCCCGTTACTTCTTGCCCAGGATCGACCGGGCGGGCTTCGCTACGAAGGTTCGCTCGTCTATCCGCCGACACCCGACCTGTGGGGTTGAGACCGCGCCGCAAAGGCGAGCACGGCTAGCCCAAGCAATGCCAGAAGCGCCATGGCAAAATATCCATAAATCTCCAGCTGACGGTAGATGATGCCCGCAAGCAATGTCGATATCGCCAGGAACGCGCCGTTATAGGCGACGTAGACGCCCTGCGCAGAGGCCTGTTGGTCCTCGCCGACCATCTCCGAAAGACGGTATTGAAGTCCGAGGTGAACGCAGGCGAAGCTGAAGGCGTGAAAGATCTGTAGGAGTCCGTAATACCAGACGTCGGATCCGAGCGGAAAAAACGTCCAGCGCAGGATCGCCATCAAACAACCGAAATACAGGAGACCGAGTGGAGTAAGGCGCCTTGCCAGGCTGCCAGAAACGAAAAAGATGCCGATTTCCGCAATGACGCCGATGCACCACAAGGCCGAGATCGCGCCATTGGAAAAGCCCATTGTCTGCCACTGGATCGTGCTGAATCCGTAAAACATGCCGTGGCTCGACTGGATGAGCGAGGCCCCGATCAGGAGGAGATGAACGGGCGCGCCAAGCGGGCGACTCGATGCTCTGAGCGGCCGCGCAGCTCGACGCGACCCAGGTTCCGGGTCTAGCCGAGGCGCGATGAAGGCGACGAAAAAGGAGGTCAGCAGTACTCCGGCCAGCATCAGCGGGATGGCAATATTGCCGATTGCCGTCGAAAGGCTTCCGGCAATCAGGGTGGTCGCCACGAAGCCGACCGACCCCCATACCCGCAATTTCCCGTAGTGAAATCCCCATCGTTTGACGCCGGAGATCGAAATCGACTCGACCATCGGCGTGTAGGGCGCAAACAAAGCCGCCTGCACGGCCACCGCTGCAAACACGACCCAGAAGTCGCCACTCACGATCAGCCCAAGAATGGACAGCAGCGAGGTGCCTGCCGACCAGACGAGAATATGGCGGGGATCGGACGCTCGTGCGGAAAGAAACCCCGTCCCCATTGCCACGAAAACACGAAACACCACCTGAGCCGCAAGGATTGCGCCGATCTGCATCGGCGTGAAATTCAGGCCATGCAGCCATAGCGGAAGATACGGCACCAAAATGCCGTTGAGCGACATGGGAGCGGCATAGGCCAACGAGCAACGAAGCTGGAACTGCGGCGGCGCGGCAGACGGTTTTTCGGCAATGTTCACGGAATCACAAATGGCGGTGAAAGTCGTCGAAGACTATCACCGCCATTTGTAATGGGAACCGGCCTACACGTTTAATGCGAGAACAAAATGTATCGCTCGTGAGCGATTTCGTGTCGATCACGCGGCCTGCATATCCTTGCTTTTCACCGGTGCCGGCAGAGCGTGGAGTTCGGCGGTTACCTTGATCTCACGCCATGTGATCAGCTCCAGCGAACCATCATGGTTTTCGGCAATCGCGGTGCAGCTTTCCACCCAGTCGCCGGTATTGACGTAATGGATGCCCTCGATGTCGGTCATGACCGCGTGGTGGATATGCCCGCAGATGACGCCGTCGACCTTGTTGCGGCGGGCTTCGTCGGCCACGACCTTCTGGAACTCGCCGATGAAATTGACCGCATGCTTGACCTGCAGCTTGGCCCAGGCCGAAAAAGACCAGTAGGGCATGCCGAGACGACGGCGCACCGCGGCCAGCACGACGTTGATGGCGATCGCGGCGTCATAGGCCCAGTCGCCGAGATAGGCGAGAAGGCGCGCATTGCGGACGACCACGTCGAATTCGTCGCCATGCAGGACCAGATATTTCTTGCCGTCCGCCATTTCGTGGATCGCGCGATCGGCGACCTCGATACCGCCGAAATGGGTACCCGGGAAATCCCGCAGAAATTCGTCGTGGTTGCCGGGAATATAAACGATGCGGGTTCCCTTGCGCGCCTTGCGCAAAAGCTTCTGGACCACGTCGTTGCAGCCCTGAGGCCAGAACCAGCTGCGCTTCAGCCGCCAGCCGTCGACGATGTCTCCCACGAGGAAGACCGTCTCCGCTTCATGATATTTCAAGAAATCGAGCAGGAGCTCTGTCCGCGCCGCCTTCGAACCAAGATGTACGTCGGAGATGAACAAGGTCCTGAAATTCCTGATCTCACCTGCTCCTGCCACGGAAGTCGTCCTTTCATATCCCGCCCTGCCGCCTGAAAATCAGACTCTTGTTTCAGGATGATGACAGGAGGCCGATCCGACACCTGCGGTTGCTTGTCCGATTTCCTCTCTTTGATCAAATTAGCTGCTGTTACAGGTCGCCGTTTGATGTAATGAGAGGCCGCATTCTCCCCGACATAGACAGACTTGATAGGGTAAAGCAGGAGTGAGTATGGACGCGCAGGACAATTCGAAATCGGGCCCGCTGAGCAGTGCGGATCTTGATGAACAGGCACTGTTTTTCCACCGGTATCCGCGTCCCGGCAAGCTGGAGATCCAGGCCACCAAGCCGCTTGGAAACCAGCGTGACCTGGCGCTCGCCTATTCTCCGGGTGTTGCTGCGCCCTGCCTTGCGATCCGCGACAATCCGGATGCCGCTGCCGATTATACGGCGCGCGCCAACCTTGTCGCCGTCATTTCCAATGGCACGGCCGTGCTCGGGCTCGGCAATATCGGGCCGCTGGCATCCAAGCCGGTGATGGAAGGCAAGGCCGTTCTGTTCAAGAAATTCGCCGGCATCGACGTCTTCGACATCGAGATCGATGCCCCCGGCATTGACGAGATGGTCTCGACCGTCTCCGCACTGGAACCGACCTTCGGCGGTATCAACCTTGAAGACATCAAGGCGCCAGAATGTTTCGAAGTCGAGCGCCAGCTGCGCGAGAAGATGAACATCCCGGTCTTCCATGACGACCAGCATGGTACCGCGATCATCGTTGCAGCGGCGATCCTGAACGGTCTGGAACTTGCCGGCAAGTCGATCACCAACGTCAAGATCGTTACTTCGGGTGCCGGTGCCGCAGCACTCGCCTGCCTTAACCTCCTCGTTTCGCTCGGTGCGAAAAAAGAAAATATCTGGGTGCATGACATCGAAGGCCTCGTCTACGAAGGCCGTATCGAGCTGATGGACGAATGGAAGTCGGTCTATGTGCAGAAGAGCGACAACCGCGTTCTCGCCGACAGCATCGACGGCGCCGACGTCTTCCTCGGCCTCTCCGCTCCCGGCGTATTGAAGCCGGAACTTCTCGTGCGCATGGCGGAAAAGCCGCTGATCATGGCTCTTGCCAATCCGACGCCGGAAATCATGCCGGAACTCGCCCGTCAGGCGCGCCCGGATGCGATGATCTGCACCGGCCGCTCCGACTTCGCCAACCAGGTGAACAACGTTCTCTGTTTCCCGTATATCTTCCGCGGCGCGCTCGATTGCGGCGCGAGCACGATCAACGAGGAAATGAAGATGGCCGCGGTCAAGGCCATCGCGGCACTTGCGCGCGAAGAGGTTTCGGATGTCGCGGCAAGGGCCTATTCCGGTGAAACGCCGATCTTCGGCCCGGACTACCTGATCCCCTCGCCGTTCGATCCGCGCCTCATCCTGCGCATCGCACCGGCTGTTGCCCGCGCGGCCGCTGAAAGCGGCGTCGCTGCACGCCCGATCCAGGATTTCGAAGCCTATCTCGACCAGCTGAACCGTTTCGTCTGGCGTTCCGGCTTTGTCATGAAGCCGATCTTCGCGGCCGCCAAGTCCGCCGAAAAGAAGCGCGTGATCTTTGCCGAAGGCGAGGACGAACGCGTGCTGCGTGCTGCCCAGGTGCTGCTTGAGGAGGAGATCGCCCGTCCAGTCCTGATCGGCCGTCCTTCCGTCATCGAAGCCCGATTGCAGCGTTTCGGCATCCGCATCCGCCCGAATGTCGATTTCAGCGTCGTCAACCCGGAAGACGATCCGCGTTACCGCGACTATGTCGAGGATTATTTCGCGTTGGTCGGCCGCAATGGCGTCAATCCGGAAACGGCCAGGACCGTCGTGCGCACCAACAACACCGTGATCGGTGCCCTGTCGGTGAAGCGCGGCGAAGCCGATGCGCTGATCTGCGGTCTCGAAGGCCGCTACGACCGTCATCTGCGCGATGTCAACCAGATCATCGGCAAGCGTGAAGGCGCCTGCACCAATGCCGGTCTCAGCCTGCTGATTTCGCAGCAGGGCGCAATCTTCTTCACCGACACTTTCGTCAACTATAATCCGACTGCCGAAGAACTTGCTGAGATCACTATCCTGGCTGCGCAGGAAGTCCGCCGTTTCGGCATCGAACCGAAAGCCGCGCTGATCTGCCACTCCAATTTCGGTTCCCGCGATTCGGAAAGCGCCCGCAAGATGCGCGCAGCATTGGAGATCATCCGCAAGGATGCACCCGAACTCGAGGTCGATGGCGAAATGCAGGGCGGTTCGGCGCTCAACGAGGCGCTGCGCAAGCGCGCCATGCCGAATAGTTCGCTTACGGGCGAGGCCAATCTCCTGGTTTTCCCGAACCTCGATGCGGCCAATATCTCGCTCGGTCTCGTGCGGATGATGATGGACGCGCTGCATGTCGGTCCGATCCTGCTCGGCACCAGCAAGCCGGCGCATATCCTGGCGCCTTCCGTCACGTCGCGCGGCGTCGTCAACATGGCGGCACTCGCGGTGGTCGAGGCGTCCCAGCCGGAACCGGTTTCGCTGGCGAAATAACCGGCTGCGGGAAGCTTCGAGGCAAGTTTCCCGCATGCTCGCCATGCCAGGTTGATCCGCCGCATAACCCATGCGACAGGTGAGACATGAGATATCCGAAGGCGCATACTCTGACATCGCTGGTGGTTGCCTCGCTGCTTCTGCCGCAGCCGACATTTGCACGCGATGTCGAGGTCTGTGCCAATCTCTACCGGCGTCTCAACAGCACGCCGCAAGTTATCGGCACGAGCAGCAGCGTGCGCCGTTACGCGCAGGATCTCAGCGCGCTCAATGCGGATATCCGCCAGTTGCGGATTGATATGCGGAGACAGGGTTGTGGCAGCGGCAGCATCGTGACACTCGGTTCAGATGTCGATGGCGACGAATGTCGCTATATGCAGGATACGTTGCAGCGGCTCGAAGACGAACGTTCGGGGCTGACCGAACAACGCAACAGCACCCGCTCGCTGCTGCAGCCGTCGGAAGAACGGGTCGCCATCCTGTCGGCAATTCGCGCCAACAATTGCACGCCGAGCGATCTCTACATCCAGACGGATCTCGACGAAAAGGAACGTATGCGCATCCGGGGCCTTGCCCTTCCCAAGCCGGATGAGCCCAATCCGGACGATCCGAATTCCAGCATTACCCATCTGGGCAGCACCTCGCCGGCTCCGGCTCCGACCAAGGAGGAGCCGATCCAGTTTCCCCCCGATCGCCCTTATGATCCGGGAAAAAGGGTCCGGGCCGTCGGGCCGCAATTTTTCCCGCAGGAAGATATCGATCTCGCCAACCCGAAATCAAACGGCCAGCAACCGTTGCAGCAGTGACTACTTGCGGCCCCAGCCATCCTGGAAAACGAGATCCTCCAGTGCCAGCCGCTGACGCCAGCCCTTGATTGCCAGTTCCGGTTCACCGTAAAGCGCATCGACATAACCGAGACACAGCCAGGCAACGATCTCGACGCGTTCGGGGATGCCGAGAAGCGCGCGGATATCCGCATCGTGAAATATGCTGACCCAGCCGACGCCGATACCTTCCGCCCGCGCAGCAAGCCAGAGGTTCTGGATGGCGCAGACGGTCGAGTAACTGTCCATGCGGCTGTTGTGGGTCCGTCCCAGCACCACCGGCCCGGCGCGGTCGGGATCGCTGGTGACGCAGATCGACAACGGCGCTTTTCGTATTCCCTCCAGTTTGAGGGTTTTATAGGTGCTGCGCTTTTCCTCGGGAAACATCGCCTCAGCCTCGATATTGGCGCGGGAAAAGGCATCCCATGCCGACTGCCGAACGGCCACGTCACGGATCAGGATGAAGTTCCACGGCTGCATGAAGCCCACAGATGGTGCGGCATGCGCCGCATCCAGCAGCCGCCGCAAGACGTTATCCGGGATCGGATCAGGCAGGAACTGGTCGCGCACGTCTCGTCGCGTTTCGATGGCGCGATAAACCGCGGCACGTTCGTCGTCGGAAAACGCTTCGGCCGCCACGAGGCCGCCATTCAAATCATCAGGTCGCATCGTCTTTCCCCAACAACGCATGTGGATTGCGGCGGCCGTCACGACAGCCCGCAAACCACGCAACCTGTCCGCCGTCCGCGCGGATCGGTCCATCTCGTCAGGCCGGTCTTCTGACTTGGCATCATCCGGTCATCGCCGCCTTCCCGGAAAGATCCAGTGGCATCAAGACGACGACCGTCCACCTCACAGCGTTGGGCACGTGCCGGAATTTCACCGGCTTCCCGATTCTCCCATCGAGGATGGGCACCTGACGGGTGTCGTTATGCTGATTGAATAGGGCCGGCGCAAGGCCGTTCACGCCGCAGGGAAATAGCGGACATAAGCAAATTCATCACCATCCGGTGACCAGTTGGGAGAGTTCATCGTGCCTTGCCCGCCAAACAGTTCGAACAGGGTTTCGACATTGCCTCCATCCATATCCATTAGCCGGACGCGGACATTCTGATCGCGCGGATGGTCGAAGACGTCGGCGTCGTAAGAGACGAAAACGATCTTGTTACCCTTCGGCGACGGATGCGGAAACCAGTCGCCGAAATCGCTGCGGGTGATGCGCTCCGCGTCGCCACCGGTTGCCGGAACCCGCCAGATCTGCATCAGCTCCGTGCGGCTGGAATTGAAGTAGATCCAGCAGCCATCCGGCGAATAATCCGGCCCGTCATTGCGACCCTCGCCGAATGTCAGCCTCGTCTCGTTTTTGCCATCGATGCCGATCGTATAGATGTCGAAGACCTGATCGCGGATGCCGCAATAAGCGAATGTCTTTCCGTCCGGCGACCAGCCATGCCAGTAAGAGGGCAGGTTTTCCGTAATCAGCTTCGGTGTTCCGCCCTCAGCCTCCAGCACGTAGATCGCCGATTTGCCGAACGCGACCTTGTCCGATACCGCAATCAGAGATCCGTCCGGCGAAATGCCGTGGTCGTTGTTGCAGAGCGTCGCAAAGCCCGTATCGACCCGCTTCGGGCCGTCGTCACCGGTTGGAGACAGACGATAGATCAGACCATCGGCATTGAGCATCAGATAGTCACCATCCGGCGACCAGTTCGGTGCTTCGAACAATCGCTCCGTTTGCCAGACAATCCGGCTTTGACGGGTGCGGATATTGTAGATTTCGACGGAACTGCGCAGCGCCACGATCGCCTCCCTTACCTGTCGCGGAAGCGGTTGGTGATCGGGTAACGACGGTCGCGGCCAAAGTTCTTCTTGGTGATCTTCACACCCGGTGCCGACTGCCGCCGTTTGTATTCGGCAAGATAGAGCAGATGCTCGATCCGGTGAACGGTCGCCACATCATGACCGCGGGCGACAATGTCGTCCGTGCCCATCTCCAGCTCCACCAGGCATTCAAGAATGTCGTCCAGCGCCGGATAGGGCGGCAGCGAATCCTGGTCGGTCTGGTCCGGCCGCAATTCGGCTGATGGCGCCTTCGAAATGATGTTCTGCGGGATCACCTCGCCGGACGGACCGAGCGCGCCTGCAGGTACATTGTGGTTGCGCCATTCTGCCAGCGCGTAGACCTGCATCTTGTAGAGGTCCTTGATCGGGTTGAACCCGCCGTTCATGTCGCCGTAGAGCGTCGCATAACCGACCGACATTTCCGACTTGTTGCCGGTCGTCACCACCATGGAGCCAAACTTGTTGGAGATCGCCATCAGGATCGTGCCGCGCGTGCGGCTCTGCAGGTTCTCTTCGGTAATACCTTCGTCCGTGCCCTCGAACATATCCGAAAGCGACGCGAGAAATCCTTCGACGGGATCTGCAATCGGCACGATATCGTAGCGGCAGCCGAGCGCTCTGGCGCAGTCGGCGGCATCCTTGAACGAATCTTCCGACGTGTAACGATAGGGCAGCATGATAGTGCGCACCCTCTCCTCGCCCAGCGCATCGACGGCGATCGCCGCGCAGACCGCCGAATCGATACCGCCGGACAAGCCCAGCACCACCGACTTGAAACCGTTCTTGTTCACATAGTCGCGGAAGCCGAGCATGCAGGCGTGGTAGTCGGCCTCTTCCTTTTCGGGGATACGCACCATCGGGCCGGGCTGGCAGCGCCATCCGCCCTCTTCGCGTCTCCAGTCGGTGACGACGATGGCCGGCTCGAATTGCGAAAGCTGGAAGGCCAAAGACTTGTCGGCGTTAAAGGCGAAGCTCGCACCGTCGAAGACCAGTTCGTCCTGGCCGCCGAGCTGGTTTGCAAAGACCAGCGGCAGACCGCTTTCGATCACCTGCCGCAGGGCCACCTGATACCGGACATCGAGTTTGCCGCGATAATAAGGGGAGCCGTTCGGCACCAGCAGGATCTCCGCACCACTCTCAGCCAGCGTCTCGCAGACGCCCATTTCGTTCCAGATCTCCTCGCAGATCGGAACACCGATGCGAATCCCCCTGAAATTGTAGGGGCCGGAAATTGATCCCTCGGTAAAGACGCGCTTTTCGTCGAACTCTCCGTAATTCGGCAAATCGATCTTGTCGCGAATCGCGACGATATTGCCGGCATCGAGCAGTGCCACGGCATTGTGGCGCCCTGTCTCGCCCTGGCGTGGGAAACCGATGAGAACGCCCGGTCCGCCATCCGCGGTGTCGGCAGCGAGCGCCTCGACAGCCTTGAGGCAGGCCGTCAGGAACGATGGCTTGAGCACGAGATCTTCCGGCGGATAACCCGAAATGAAAAGCTCGGTGAGCATCAGGAGATCGGCACCCTCGCGGGCGGCATCCCGACGGGCCTCGCGGGCCAGAGCAAGATTGCCGGCGACATCGCCGACCGTGGGATTGAGCTGGGCAATCGCGATACGCAAAGTCTTGGGATCATTCTGGGTCATGACCGAGATTTAATGCCACGACGCATTTGTCGCAACGGTCTTGGCAGGTGAATTTTCGGCGACAGTCGTCGGCGATCGATCTCCCGTCCGATCCGCCGCCTTCGCCGCTCCAGATCACTTCTTTATATTCGTCTCATCTATTTTAGTGATGCCTTAATTGATGATGCGGATAATCCGTTCAAAAAGAGATCGGAGGAGACGGATGCGTATCCGGCGGTACATGACCAATACATCTGGGGCGGCGGCGGTCGAGTTTGCCATCGTCTCCCCACTCTTCTTTCTCGCCCTGCTCAGCATGATCGCCTACGGTATCTATCTGTCGGCCGCCCATTCCGTGCAGCAGCTGGCGGCAGACGCCGCACGCACTGCCGTTGCCGGCATGAGCGACACCGAGCGCAAGAGCCTCGTGGCGGATTTCGTTTCCCGTTCGACGATCGACAGTGCATTCCTCGACAAATCGAAGCTGACGATGACCGCCCAGGCCGATCCGACCAATCCGAACCAGTTCACCGTGGCGCTCACCTACGACGCCAGCAACCTGCCGATCTTCAGTCTCTTCACCTACGCCATGCCGAGCAGTCAGATCAAACGGTTCGCAACCGTTCGCGTCGGAGGCATCTGAATGTCATCCACCGGGAGAAAATGGTTCGCCAGCGAAGCCGGGAATGTTGCGATCACCGCGGCGCTTTGCCTGCCGCTGATGATCAGCGCGCTCGCGCTGGGAGTCGATTACGGATACCTGACCCTGCAGCAGCGCGAATTACAGACGACCGCCGACCTAGCGGCAATTTCCGCTGCCTCCAACCCGAGCAGTCCCGAGACCGGCGTCGCGGACTATATGAACCTCAACAACAAGAACATCGCCGTCCTGAAAAACGGACAACTTCTGAACAAGGGGGCACCCGTTGCCTTCACCCTGGAGACAGTGTTCGATAAGTTCGAGGCTTATGCCGAAGTGATCAGCGGGCGGTACCAGGCCGATTCTTCGGTCGCCGTCGGCACCCGCTTCCAGTCCGGCGTCGCCCCCTATGATGCCGTTAAAGTCAACGTTTACCAGAAGGGCGGGCTTTTCTTCGGCGGTTCTCTGACAAAGGCGCCGATGCTGAATGCCAGCGGCACGGCCGCGATCGACAAGATGGCGTCATTCTCTGTCGGCTCCCGTCTTGCCAGCCTTAACGGCGGGGTCGTCAACGCGCTGCTCGGCAACCTTCTCGGAACCACCGTCAACCTGTCGGTGATGGATTACCAATCGCTGGCCAATGCCAATATCGACCTGCTCAAGGTCTTTGACCAACTGGCGATCAAGCTCAACCTGACAGCCGGCACCTATACCGACCTGCTCAACACCGATATTTCCTACGGCACGCTCCTGAACGCCATCGGCCAGACGACCGGCGTCACACCTGCCGTGGCGGCGATCGTCAAGTCGCTGGAAAAGACGCTCGGTAACACCAAGCTTACCGTCAAGCTGAAGGACATCATGGATATCGGACCGCTCGGCTCGCGGCTGATCGGCAAGAGCGACGGCCTGACCGTGCAGACGGATATATTCAACCTGATCAGCGCCACGGCGAATGCCGCAAATGGCGGCACCAACCAGATAGACCTCGATCTCGGCGCAACCATACCCGGTCTCGGCGGGTTGACCCTGTCGGTGGCGGTCGGCGAGCCTCCTGTCGGTTCGAAAGCACTTGGTATCGGCAGAACCGGCTCGATCGTGCGGACCGCCCAGACGCGTGTCGCCCTGACAACGACAGTCGACGGCCTTACCGGCCTGCTCGGCATCAAGATCAAGGTGCCGCTCTATCTCGAAGTCGCCAATGCGGAAGGCCGCATGTCGTCGATCACCTGCCCCAGCGGCGCGACCGGAGCGACGGTGAATGTCGAGGCCGTTCCGGGCGTGCTGGAACTGTCGCTCGGCGATGTCGACAAGTCAGCCTTTGCCAATTTCGGCAAGGACCCGCGCGTGACCAAGACCAAGATGGTCGCGACACCTGCACTTAATCTGACAGCGCTCGCCTATGCCAATGCGACCAATGTGAACACCACGCAGCTTTCCTTCTCCCCCTCGGACATATCGAGCCAGAAGGTGAAACAGGCCTCGACGAAAAACACCGTCTCGACGCTGGTGGATTCGCTGCTCAAGAACCTGCAGCTCGAAGTCGAAATTCTGGGCCTGAGGGTCGAAGTGCCTTCCGCACTGCTTGGCGGGCTCGCCGACACGTTGAGACTGCTGACCACGCCACTCGACCAGGTTCTCTACAGTGTCCTGTCCATCATCGGCGTCAAGGTCGGAGAGGTCGACGTGCGGGTCGGCGGCGCATCATGCCGCAATCCGGTCCTCGTTCAGTAAGCTCAGTACTCGTCCGGCAATTTTGTTCAGCACCCGGGCGAGAAAAGAACAGGGCCGGCGATTGCCGGCCCTGTTTGATTCCTGATGCGTGAAACGCGATTTGGGTCAGCCGTTGACGACCATCCGCTTTTCGTCACGGCCGGTCTTCATCCGCTCGGCCAGAAGGAAGGCCAGTTCCAGTGCCTGATCCGCATTGAGGCGCGGGTCGCAATGGGTGTGGTAACGATCCTGCAGATCTGCGCCGGTCACGGCGCGGGCGCCACCGGTGCATTCAGTCACGTCCTTGCCGGTCATTTCGACATGGATACCACCCGGATGCGTGCCTTCGGCGCGGTGGATCTGGAAGAAGCTTTCCACTTCCGACAGGATCCGGTCGAACGGCCGGGTCTTGTAGTTGTTGAGCGTGATCGTGTTGCCATGCATCGGATCGCAGGACCAAACCACTTTCTTGCCCTCGCGCTCGACGGCGCGGATCAGCTTCGGTAGATGTTCCGCAACCTTGTCATGGCCGAAACGGCAGATCAACGTCAGACGGCCGGCCTCGTTGGCAGGGTTCAGCGCATCGATCAGCTCGATCAGGTTGTCCGGCTGCAACGACGGGCCGCATTTCAGACCGATCGGGTTCTTGATGCCGCGGAAATACTCCACATGCGCATGGTCGAGCTGCCGGGTACGGTCACCGATCCACAACATATGGCCGGAAGTCGCGTACCAGTCACCGGAGGTCGAATCGACGCGCGTGAACGCTTCCTCGTAGCCGAGAAGCAGTGCTTCGTGGCTGGTGAAGAAATCCGTTTCGCGCAGGCTCGGCTGGTTGTCGGCCGTGATCCCGATCGCACGCATGAAGTCCATCGTCTCGCTGATGCGATCCGCCAGCTTCTTGTAACGCTCGCCCTGCGGACTATCCTTGACGAAACCGAGCATCCACTTGTGGACGTTTTCCAGGTTGGCATAACCACCCATGGCGAACGCGCGCAAAAGGTTCAGCGTTGCAGCCGACTGACGATAGGCGTCGAGCTGGCGCTCCGGGTTCGGAATACGCGAAGCTTCCGTGAAGTCGATGCCGTTGATGATGTCGCCGCGGTAGGACGGCAGCTCGATCTCACCCTGCTTCTCGAAATTCGAGGAGCGCGGCTTGGCAAACTGACCGGCAATACGGCCGACCTTCACGACCGGCAGCTGCGCGCCATAGGTCAGGACGACGGCCATCTGCAGGAACGAGCGGAAAAAGTCGCGGATATTGTCCGCGCCATGCTCATAGAAGCTCTCGGCGCAATCGCCGCCCTGCAGCAGGAAGGCATCGCCTTCGGCAACCTTGGCAAGCTGTGCCTTGAGGCGACGCGCCTCACCGGCAAAGACGAGCGGGGGAAACTTCGCCAGCTGGGCTTCTGTCGCCGCCAGAGCGGCCTGATCGGGATATGCCGGAACCTGCTGGATCGGCTTGTTGCGCCAGCTGTTCGGGGTCCAATTCTGTGCCATTTGTCTCACCTGTGGGACCGGACCACCGGGTCCGGCCATTCCTCTTCACAATAGAGGCGGCTTATAGACCGTGATGCCGCCTTTGCCTAGCCGGTTTGGACCGGCCGTTTCAGTGAACGATCCGTTGCCGGAGAAACCCTTGAAAGCGTCTCCGGCATCCGAAATCCGGCGGGTCTCAGACCCGCTCGCCGTTCTTCACCCGGTAGCTCGGGTTGTACATCGTCACCAGTTCTTCGGCCGCCGACGGATGCAGCGCCATCGTCCGGTCGAAGTCGTCCTTGGTTGCGCTCGCCTTCAGGCAGATACCGAGAAGCTGCGCCATCTCGCCTGCCTCGTGGCCGAGGATATGGGCGCCGACGACCTTGCGGCTGGCCGCATCGACGATCAGCTTCATGATCATCCGCTCCGAGCGGCCCGACAGCGTTGCCTTCATCGGGCGGAATTCGGCGCGGTAGACTTCAAGCTCGTCATAACGCTTGGCGGCTTCCTCTTCCGAAAGCCCGACCGTGCCGATTTCAGGCTGCGAGAAAACGGCTGTCGGGATCAGGTCGTAATCCGGCGAAGTCGGATTGTTGCGATAGACCGTCTCGATGAAACACATGGCTTCGTGGATCGCGACCGGCGTCAGCTGTACCCGGTCGGTGACGTCGCCGAGCGCATAGATATTTTCCACGTTGGTGCGGGAATATTCGTCGACGACGATTGCGCCGCGCTCGTCGGTCTTCACACCGGCCGCCTCAAGTCCGAGACCCTTGGTATACGGATCGCGGCCGAGGGCCAGCATGACCGTATCGACGGAGAGCGTCTCGCCGCACTTGGTACGAGCGGTGAGGCCGCCCTCAGACGCCTTGGTGACGTCCTCGATGACGTCGGTGAGGATGATCTTGATGCCCTTTTCCGCCATCGCCTTGTGCAGGCCCTGACGCATGTCATGGTCGAAGCGGGAGAGGATTTCCTTGCCGCGATAGATCAGCGTTGTGTCGACGCCGAGACCGTGAAAGATGTTGGCGAATTCAACCGCAATATAACCGCCGCCGGCGATCAGGATCGACTTCGGCAGGGTTTCGAGATGGAACGCCTCGTTGGAGGTTATGCAAAGCTCGTGACCGGGAAGCGCGCTATGCGGGTTGGCAACGCCGCCTGTGGCAATCACGATCCGTTCGGCCGTCACCGTCTCGCCGGTCTTGATGAGCCGCACCGTGTGGGCATCGACCAGTTCTGCACGGCTATCGAAAATCCCGGCCTTGTTGTTTTCAAGCCCACGACGATAAAGCCCTTCCAGACGGGCGATTTCCTTGTCCTTGGCTTCGATTAGCTTCTTCCAGTCGAACGTGCTTTTTCCGACCTCCCAGCCGAAACCGGCGGCGTCCTCGAAATGCTCGTGAAATTGCGATGCGTAGACGAAAAGCTTCTTCGGCACGCAGCCGCGGATGACGCAGGTGCCGCCGAAACGATATTCCTCGGCGATGCCGACCTTCTTGCCGAGGCTGGCCGCGACACGCCCTGCCCTTACACCACCGGAGCCTCCGCCAATTACAAACAGATCGTAGTCATAGGCGGCCATTCTAGTCTCCTTCGGCATATGGGGTGATGCCGCATATAGGCATGTTCCTGAACAAGAAAAAGCCCGGATCGCTCCAGGCTTTTGATAAACGTCCTGCTTTCCTCAGCCGATTATGGCTTCGGCAGGTTGAGCGTCGGTGCCGGCGCGCGCGCAGGGGCCGGAGCGGCTGCGGCAGGCGCCGGAGCTGCGGGGGCCGGAGCGGCTTCTGCCGTCGGCATCTGCACCGGGTTGGCATCAATCACGCCACGCAGCTTTGCCGTGCTCTGGGCCGTCAGGTCACGCGAAATGCCGTTGCTCCAGATCTCGGCTGCACGGCCGAGTTCACGGGCCACGAGCGGCGTGCTGGTCATCAGCTTCTTGCCGGCTTCCGTATTGAAGAAGGTTGCGATGGCCTTCAGTTCGTCGGCCGAGAAGCTCTTTGCGTAGATGGTCGCTGCTTCCTTTTCGAGGTCTGCACGACGCGGAGCGAGAGCCAGGGCCTGCTCGTTGACGATGGCGGAAATCTGGTCCTGGAAATTCGGCGACGACTGGATGAACTGCGCCTTCAGGTTTTCGGCAACAGCCGGCAGGATGTTGTCGTAACGATCCGTGACGTTGAGCGCCTTGATCGCTTCGCGCGCCGCGGCCAGATGAGCCTCCGGAATTTCCTGGGCGCGCGCCTGAACAGCCACGGAGCCGGACAGAAGAACGGCTAGCACAACGGCACGGCCAAAAACCGCGGATTTGATCATGAGTGAATGCTCCTACTTTAATTTGGCCTGAAGCGTCCGCGCTCTCGCCGGGCCGGCGATGATCGCAAGGGACGCCATATGAATGAAAAGTCCGTGTTCCACGACGCCTGGAATTGAATGCAGTTCGGCAGACAGTGCCTCTGCATCAGGAATGCGGCCAAAAGATGCGTCGACGATGTAGTGGCCGCCATCGGTGGTGAAGAGTTCATCACCGCTTTTGCGCATGGAAAGCGAACCGCCGAGACCCAGTCTCGCAGCCGCCTTTTCGATCGAAATGCGCGTCGCCATCTGCCCGAACGGATTGATCTCGATCGGCAATGGGAAAGCGCCGAGCGTCTCCACCAGTTTGCTCTCATCAGCAATCACGATGACACGCTCGGATGCAGCCGCGACGATCTTTTCGCGCAGCAATGCACCGCCGCCGCCCTTTATCAGGGTCAGGTTGCCATCCAGCTCATCGGCACCATCGATCGTCAGATCGAGCTCCGGAAGTTCGTCGAGAGATTTAAGCGAAACGCCAAGCTCCAGGCAAAGCCGTGCAGTGCGTTCCGATGTCGGGACGCCTTGAACGCGCAATCCTCCATGAACCTTCTCGGCCAGCAGGCGGACGAATTCCTCTGCCGTCGATCCGGTTCCGATGCCGAGCCTCATCCCGTCCTCGACATGCGCAAGTGCCGCAGCCGCCGCCTTGACCTTCATTTCCCGGGCGTCCATCCGCCTGTCGCTCCCCGCTGTTTTCGCCGAGAGGCTGTTTACACGCCTCATCGGGAGAGCGGAAGACCCTTGCCGTCGTTTCTCACTGCCAACATGCGGCACTGGTGGCCTTTCAAATGGCGCCCCGGCATGCTTAACCGGAGCAGCCATTCAAAGCAGCAGTGAGGTAATCCCCCGTGAGTTCTCCCCTCGTCATCTTCGATCTCGACGGAACGTTGATCGATACCGCGCCTGATCTGATCGATAGCCTCAATCACACGATTGCGTCAGCCGATCTCGCTCCCGTGACATTCGACGACCTGACCCACCTTGTCGGCCAGGGCGCGCGGGTGATGATCAAGCGTGCTTTCGAGTTGCGCAAGGTGAAGCTCGACGAGACGGAAACGGATACCCTGTTCAATCTGTTTGTCGACCACTACCGCCAGAACATGCCCGGCAAGAGCCAGCCGTTTGCAGGTGTCGTAGAATGCCTGGAACGCCTCGCGGCCGCCGGCATGACGCTTGCCATCTGCACCAACAAAAGCGAGGCGCTGGCTATCCCGTTGATCGAAGCGCTCGGCCTCTCCGGCCATTTTGCCGCGATTACCGGTGGCGATACGTTCCCCGTTCGCAAGCCCGATGCCGCCCATATCTTCGGAACGATCGAAAACGCTGGCGGCAAGCGGGATCATGCGATCATGGTCGGCGATAGTATCAACGACATTCTCGCCGCCAAGAATGCAGGCATTCCGTCGATCGGGGTCGATTTCGGTTATTCCGACGTTCCGATCGCCAGCCTTTCGCCAAGCACGGTGATCAGCCATTTCGATGCGCTCACGGTCGACCTGGTGAACGACCTGCTCGTGACCAGCAAAGTCGCCTCCTGAAGCCAAAAACAAAAGAGGCGGCCAACCGGCCGCCTCTTTTCATATCGGAAACGCTTTAAGCAGATCAGCTACGCGTAGCGCGCGCCGTGGTCGTGGCATCGAAAGCCTTCTTGACCGACGTGTCGCGGTCATAGACGTCGTCGAAATATTCGACCGCACCATCCTTGTTCGGCCATGCTGTGAAATAGGCGACATAGACCGGGATCTTCGCGTTCACCTTTTCGGCAACATTCTTGCCGGCGGCAATTTCTGCATCGACCTGCTGCTCGGTTATCCCAAGCACGGCGGCCGCCATCTTGCGCGGCTCCTGCAGACGCACGCATCCATGGCTGAGCGCACGCATGTCACGCTGGAAGAAGCTCTTCGAAGGCGTGTCATGCATGTAGATCGCATGGGCGTTCGGGAACAGGATCTTCAGATCGCCGAGAGCATTGTCGCTGGATGGCGGCTGGCGCACAGAGATGTTCTGGGTCGAACCATACCAGTTGACGCTGCTTGACGGCATGACCTTGCCGTTGACGGCCACTTCGTAACCCGTACGGTCGAGATAGCTCGGGTCCTGACGCAGCTTCGGCAGCATCTCGTTGACGATGATCGACTGCGGCACACCCCAATAGGGGTTGAACTCGACCGTCTGGATCATGTCCTGGAAGAAGAAGGTCTGGTGGGCCTTGGCGCCGACGACGGCGCGCATCGAGAACTGTTCGGCGCCGTGATCGTGATAATAGACGCGGAAAGCCGGCTGGTTGATGAAGACGTAACGCTGGCCGAGATCGTCCGGTAACCAGCGGGCCTGTTCCATGGCAACGACAACCTTGTCGATCATCGCCTGCGGCGAATGACCTGCCATCTTGCGCAACGTCGCAGTGCCGATGACGCCGTCAGCCTTCAGGCCGACTTCGCCCTGGAACGACTTTACCAGATCGACGAGCTCCGGCGTGTATTCCGGGGTCTTCTGGTAGGCCGCAAGCGTTGCAGCGTGCTGCGTCTTGAGTGCCTCGGAACCCTTCTTTTCGATCACCGCAACGATCAGCGGAAGGTCGGTGCTGGCATTGCCGGGCTTGATCAGCAGTTTTTCCGGAAGCGCAATATCGTCACCGGCATTAGCTGCCTCAGCCTTCAGCTTTGCAAGTTCGGTCTTCAGCGCCTGGAAATTAGGTCCCTGCGGCGCCAGGCCGGCCAGGTAACCGGCAGCATCGGCTTCCTTGGCGGCAAACGGAAGGACAGATGCAAGGTTGGCGTCCTTGCGCTTGAAGTCGTGGTAACCGGAAATCCGGTTGGGGTCGATGCGACCGCGCACCATGTCCTGCGCAAACAGCATGGCCTTGGCAGACAAGGCGAGCTCGAACTGCATCAGCGCCTGTTCATGGGCCAAAGCCGGGGCAGGTTCGCTTGTAGGCGCAGCCTCAACGGTCGTGGCAGCAGCCTCGGCAGTCGGCGATTCTGCAGGAGCAGCAACATCCGTCACGGGTGCGGCGACAGTCTCGACGCTTGCAGTCGTCAGCGACGGCGCGGAAAGCAGATAATCGGCAGGATCGAGGCCATATTCTCCGGCTCGTTCGAAGAGGGCCAGAACGCTCCTCGCCTTTTCGTTGACATCGTCCTGCGACACCCAGACCGGCTCGCCGGCCTTGCCGTAATAGGCTTCAAGAGCCGAAGCGATGTCGGCAGGCGCCGAGACCCTTGCATTGACGAGCGAGTGAAAAGCACCGGTTGCGGCGGCAGCCGCTGCAAAGCCCGATGTCCTTACCAGACGCTGGCTGTCTGCCTTGTAGGTGTAGTAACGGGGTCCGGAAACCTTCGGCAGGGGCTCGGGGTCTGCCAGAGCGCGTTCACTCGGCATGGATTCCTGCGCCCTGGCATTCGCTTGCGCAGCACTGTCCCGCTTGCCCGGACCTCCGCGAAGAATGTCCATGAGAGTGATTGCATGGGCGGGAACGGATGCTCCTGCAAAGATCGAAATACCCGACACGAGCGCCAGCGCGATCGATGTCTTCTTATGTGTGTGCTGCAATGTAGTCCCCGTGACCTTCGTCCGCGTCTCGTTGGCGGGCTCGACTTCAGTATCACGCCATCTATCCGATCGCGTGAGGGATGGAAAGAAAACGGTCGTTCACTTCTCGGTTCCGACGGACGGAAATAAGCGACGCTTCATTCAGAGCAAAGGTTAAGAAATTATTGGTTAATTTTTTACTGACGAACGCTTGTTGCAAATCAAAAAGATCCGCAAATCCACCATATAAATTGCATCACCGTGTCATGAACGACACGCATTACCTGCTGCAAAAAGCCGCAACGGCCGCTTGCGGACATTCGGCAATCGTATAGTAATGCGCCGCGCCGGTACGGTACGCCTCCCTTCATATACTCCAAGGAGTGCGCCGCCGGCTGAAGCATCAGGGAGAAAAGGCAGCAACCATGGCATCGACCCGCACCGAAACCGATACTTTTGGCCCGATCGACGTCGCGAGCGACCGTTATTGGGGCGCTCAGGCACAGCGTTCGCTTGGCAATTTCAAGATCGGCTGGGAAAAGCAGCCGCTTGCAGTGGTTCGCGCACTTGGCATCGTCAAGCAGGCCGCGGCCGTTGCCAACATGGAACTTGCAGGACTCGACAAGGGCATCGGCAAGGCGATTATCGACGCCGCCCAGGAAGTCATCGACGGCAAGCTCGACGACCATTTTCCGCTCGTCGTCTGGCAGACAGGCTCCGGCACCCAGTCGAACATGAATGCCAATGAAGTGATCTCGAACCGGGCGATCGAAGTGCTCGGCGGCGTGATGGGCTCCAAGAAGCCCGTTCACCCCAACGACCACGTCAACATGAGCCAGTCGTCGAACGACACTTATCCGACGGCCATGCATATCGCCTGCGTCGAAACGATCGTCCGTCACCTTCTGCCGTCGCTGAAACATCTGCACGAAGCACTGGAAGCGAAGGTCAAGGCCTTCAGCCACATCATCAAGATCGGCCGCACGCATACCCAGGATGCGACGCCTTTGACGCTCGGCCAGGAATTTTCCGGTTATGCGGCGCAGGTCGCCTCGGCGATCGCCAATATAGAACTGACACTGCCGGCACTTTCGAAGCTTGCCCAGGGCGGTACCGCCGTCGGGACCGGCCTCAATGCACCGATCGGTTTTGCCGAAAAGGTCGCCGACGAAATCTCGAAGATTACCGGCCTGCCCTTCGTCACCGCGCCAAACAAGTTCGAGGCGCTTGCCTCACATGATTCGATGGTTTTCGCTCATGGCGCCATCAACGCTGCGGCCACGGCTCTGTTCAAGATCGCCAACGACATCCGCTTCCTCGGTTCCGGCCCGCGCGCCGGCCTTGGCGAACTGTCGCTGCCGGAAAACGAGCCGGGTTCCTCGATCATGCCAGGCAAGGTCAACCCGACCCAGTCGGAAGCCCTCACCCAGGTTTGCGCCCACATCTTTGGTAACAATGCTGCGCTTACCTTCGCCGGCAGCCAGGGGCATTTCGAACTCAACGTCTACAACCCGATGATGGCCTACAACTTCCTGCAGTCGGTGCAGTTGCTCGGTGATGCCGCGGTATCGTTCACCGACAATTGTGTTGTCGGTATCGAGGCGCGCGAAGACAACATCAGGAAGGGTGTCGAAAACTCGTTGATGCTGGTCACTGCGCTGAATTCGAAGCTCGGCTACGACATCTGCGCCAAGATCGCCAAGACCGCCCACAAGAACGGCACGACACTGCGTGACGAAGCGGTTGGCGGCGGTTACTTGACGAATGAAGAATTCGACCAGTATGTCCGTCCGGAAAACATGATCGGTCCGAAGTAAAAAATAATGAATGAAACTCCGCATTCCGGCGCATCGCCGGAATGCGGCCTCTGAATACCGCAAATTTCTCTATAGAAATACATATATAACTAAAACGAATAATCCTCAAATACCATACGTAACTACCTATCACATTGAGTAGAAACAAATTTTAGCGATAACGAAACTTCTTCCCGTAACTGTGGAGAAGTGCTTCTGAAATAGAACATTAATTATTTTCCAATAGTTTTTAATATAAGATTTTATCAAATACATGTAGTGGGGTCTAACTGGGGGTCGTCTATGACGACGATATCTGCATCGAAGCCGCATTCGGGTGACCTAATGGGGCAGATCATCTATGCAGTGCGGTCTATGGGCGTCTCGCCCATTCCGCGCAACTATCAACTTTTTTATGAAGCTTATATCGGGTCGAATCCAGATCTGACGCGAGAACTCGCTGCGCTTGGCAGCAGGGCCACTCAGGAAGACCTGGATATCATTTCAGAACGTTATCTTGGCGGGCCTCAGGCTGCCGTTATCGAGAAAGCAAACGACCGTTTGCTTGGGGAACTCGATGCGCTGCTGAAACTTTTGCGCCAGGAACAGAACTCGCTTGAGAGCTACGGCAAGCTGCTCAGCGAGACCGCGTCCAGAATCAACACGAAGAGCAGCTTCTCTACCGACATCATTCGCAGCGCTATCAGCCTTTTGCATCAGGCTACCGATGACAAGATGGTGCAGGGAGAAAAGACCGTCGACGACATGGTGCAGCGATCCAACGAGATGGATCAGGTGCGCCGCGAACTCGATGAGTACAAGCGCATCGCCAATACAGATTCGCTGACGCGGCTGTCGAACCGCCGTGCCTTCGATGAACGCCTGGCGAGTTCCTTCGATAATCAGACTGCACTGCCCCTCACTGCGCTGGTTCTGGCGGACATCGACAATTTCAAGAAGATCAACGACAATTTCGGTCACCCGGTTGGCGACAAGATCCTCGCGACGGTCGCTTCGGTCCTGCGCGCCAATGTCCGCAAGGATGTGTTCGTCGCCCGCACCGGCGGCGAAGAATTCGCCATCATCGTGGAGGGCAATACGCCCGACGAGGTGATGGTGATCTGCGAGCGCGTGCGCCGAGCACTCGAGACCCGCACCTTTCGCAATTCCCGCTCCGGCGTGAACTACGGACCGGTAACGATCTCGCTCGGTTATTCGATGGCCGTGCAGGCAGCCGATCCCGGCGAACTTTACGCACAGTCGGACGCGGCACTTTATTATGCCAAGAACAGCGGCCGCAACCGCTCCGTCTTCTTCGAAGATAGCATGAAGAGCCACTACATCAGCAAAAACTGGCTGATCTACAAGAAGTAAGGCGTTCGGTTCGGCCGTTTTTCAACTCTGGCGCAGAATCCTTTGTTTCACCACATGGTTTTGGCCGCACGCTGCGGCCACTCCCGATCATATGTATCGCGATCGAAATCGGCCTTGGCCGCCTTCAGCAATTGTCCAGGGGTCGGCAGTGTTGCAGGATCGACAAAACGATCGGCATTCCACAATTCGGATCGCATCAGCGCACGGGCACATTGGAAATAGACTTCGTCGATCGTGATAACCGCTACCGTTCGCGGATGTTTTCCATCCATATCGAAACTGTTCAGCAGCGCCGGGTCGATAGAGACCACGGCCTTGCCGTTGACTCGCATGGTCGTGTTTGAGCCTGGAACAAGAAACATCAAAGCGACCCGCGGATCGCGCACGATGTTGATCAGCGAATCGACACGGTTGTTGCCGCGCCAGTCCGGCAGAAGAAGCGTGCTGTCGTCCTTCACCCTCACCACACCGCCGGCATCGCCGCGTGGAGAACAGTCGAGCCCTTCCTGACCGACAGTCGCCAAGGCGACAAACGGGGCAGTCTCGATCATCAGCCTATATTCCGGTGTCAGTGCTGTGGTCACCTTCGCCACAGATGCCTCGCTGACACCGTCATAGATCGCCTTCAGCGCCTCGACCGAAGTTATGATCGTAACTGTATCGCTCATGTTGCAGCCTCCTGCGCCGCAGCCTGCGCGGCTGCGCGGCGTTCACGCTCGCGGCCTGTCCTTGCCGCGATGACGTCTGCCGGCTGCGCATTACCCTTCATCAGCGAGCGGCCTGCGTAAATTCCGCCGATCTGCTCAATGGCGAAACGTTCGCGATCCGTCTCGCGGAACTCCTCGATGATCTGGGCTGCAAGCTCCACTTCCTCGCCGAGCGTGGTCAGCACTTCGCTGCCGAAATTCAGCGCCGATTCGTAGGTCTCGCGGATCTGGTAATCGACACCGGCCTTCAGAAGATCGATGGCGTGGCCACGGTCGTAAGCGCGCGCCAGAAGCGGCACCAGCGGAAACTCGTCCTTGACGATCTGGGCGATCTTCACCGCGGCTTCCTTGTCGTCGATGCAGATCAGGATCGCCTTGGCACTCGCAGCGCCCGCCGCATGCAGGATTTCCGGCCGCGATCCGTCGCCGTAATAGACCTTGAAGCCGAAATCGCCGATGTCGCGAATAAACTCGGCATCCCTGTCGACGATCGACAATGTATAGCCACGTGCAAGAATAGGCTGGCTGACGATCTGGCCGAAACGGCCGAAACCGATCATCAGCACTGTTCCGGCAATATCCTCCGGCGCATCCAGCCCACTGGTATCGACCTGCGGTTTTGGGGCGATCCGCACATAAATGGCCACGACCAGCGGGGTCACCACCATGGACAGCACGATCGTCGCCGTCAGCAGAGCATTGGTTTCAGCGTCAAAAATACCGACCGACGTGGCGGCCGCATAGAGCACGAAGGCAAACTCGCCGCCCTGCGCCATCAGGATCGCTCGTCCCACACTTTCCGGGTGTGGTGCACCGAGAAGCCTTGCGACGCCATAGATCACCAGCGCCTTGACGATCATGTAGGCGATCACCGCGAGGATCACATGCTGCCAGTTGGCCGCGATGACAGCCAGATCGACTGCCATGCCGACGCCGAGGAAGAAAAGGCCGAGCAAAATGCCGCGGAAGGGTTCGATATCGGCTTCCAGCTGATGCCGGAAAGATGATTCGGAGAGCAGCACGCCGGCCAGAAAAGCGCCCATGGCCATGGAAAGGCCGGCAAGATCCATCAGCAGCGCCGAACCGAGGACCACGAGCAATGCTGCGGCCGTCATCACCTCGCGGGCGCCGGAATTGGCGAGCAGCCGGAAGAACGGGTTGAGCAGATAACGCCCGGCCACGACCAGCGCCACGAGCGCGGCAAAGCCGACACCGATGGATTTCAGACGTTCCAAAAGCGATACAGCCTCGCCTTGCGAAGCAAGCAGCGCCACGATGGCCAGCAGCGGCACGATGGCAAGATCCTCGAACAGCAGGATCGAAACGATATGCTGGCCCTTCGGGGTGTGCAGATGATTGCGCTCCTGCAGCATCTGCATGACGATTGCCGTCGAGGTCAGCACGAATCCGGTTCCGGCCACGAATGCCACCGGTGCGGACTGTCCGAAGCCGATGCCGATCGCCATCAGCGCCACGATACAGGCACAGACCTGCAAGGCGCCAAGCCCGAATATATCTTTGCGCATACTCCACAGCCGCGATGGCTGCATCTCGAGTCCGATGATGAACAGGAACATGACCACGCCCATTTCGGCGATATGCAGAATGGCCTGCGGATCGGAAACGAGTTTCAGGCCGAAGGGGCCGATGACCAGCCCTGCTGCCAGATAGCCCAGAACGGATCCCAGCCCGATCTTCTTGAACAGCGGCGCCGCAATGACGCCCGCACCGAGAAGGGCCACGACCTGGACCAGTTCACTCGCATTTGATTCTGCTGCCACCCGTTGGCCCCCTTTTATATTGTTCTGCCGTTACCGCGCTCGTGCGACACTATCGCGACTTAAGCCCTTAGCGGCCAGATCATCTTCGTATTGTCGAAATAGATCGTCGCCGTCCGTGCCAAGCTCGCGCAGATAGCGCCAGGTGAAGATGCCGCTATCGTGACCGTCGTCGAAGGCGATGCGCACGGCGTAATTTCCGGCCGCCACGAGATTGCGTATCCCGACCGTCCGCTTGCCCGGAACCGTCACTTTCTGGCCCGGTCCGTGCCCCTGAACCTCGGCCGAGGGCGACAGAACCCGCATTCGTTCTGCAGGCAAGGCAAAGCTCGCGCCGTCATCGAATGTTACAGTCAGCGTTCTTTTGTCCGCCGAGACGCGCAATTCCGTCGGCCAGCTGTCGTTCAAACCCTCGGTCATATCCGCTCTTTCAATTTGATCGGCTCAGGATTATGGATTTCGGCAATTCGCTGCAACCCTGTCCGCATCATCACGTTCCAGAACCTATCCTTGACGTTAAGCAAGATAGCCACCAGATTCGGACAGCAGGAGTAAAAAGACGTGAATTCGATAGTCGCCCCACCTCTACTGGCAGATCCGACAGCGGCCCACGCGCCGATGATCGATCCGTTCGGCCGATCGGTGACATATCTTCGCGTTTCCGTGACGGACCGCTGTGATTTCCGCTGCACCTATTGCATGGCGGAAAACATGACTTTCCTGCCGAAGAAGGATCTGCTGACGCTTGAGGAGCTCGACCGGCTCTGTACCGCCTTTATCGCCAAGGGCGTGCGCAAGCTCCGCCTCACGGGCGGCGAGCCGCTTGTGCGCAAGAATATCATGTTCCTGGTCGAAGCACTCGGCAAACATATCGAGGCCGGCCGCCTGGACGAGTTGACGCTGACAACCAACGGCTCTCAGCTTGCCCGCTATGCGCAGGAGCTTCATGATCACGGTGTGCGCCGGATCAACGTGTCGCTGGATACGCTGGACGAGGCCAAGTTCAAGGCGATCACCCGCTGGGGCAATTTCCGGCAGGTCATGGATGGCATCGACGCGGCGCAGAAGGCCGGTATCAGGATCAAGCTCAATGCCGTGGCGCTGAAGGATTTCAACGATCTCGAAATCCCCGAGATGATCCGTTTCGCGCATGGCCGCGGCATGGACCTGACGCTGATCGAAACAATGCCGATGGGCGAGATCGACGAGGACCGCACCGACCGTTATCTGCCGCTGTCGCAGGTGCGTGCAGGCCTGGAAGAGAAGTTCACGCTTTCCGACATTCCCTACAAGACCGGCGGCCCGGCGCGGTATTTCGAGGTGAAGGAAACCGGCGGTCGACTCGGCTTCATCACGCCCATGACGCATAATTTCTGCGAGAGCTGCAACCGCGTCCGCCTCACCTGCACCGGCACCCTCTATATGTGCCTCGGCCAGGAGGACGCCGCCGACCTGCGCACCGCGTTGCGTGCGTCGGGAGACAACGAATATCTGGCGGCCGCGATTGACGAGGCGATCACCCGCAAGCCCAAGGGCCACGATTTCATCATCGACCGGACCCACAAGCGGCCCGCCGTCGCCCGGCATATGAGCGTCACCGGCGGGTAGCCACTCGTCGCGGTCTCACATCATCGTTGACGACATCCGGCGAACGGTCGGCAAGCAGCAAAAAGCCGCCGTCGTTTCCGAAGGCGGCTTTTCGAGATTTACCCAAGACGCGAGCTCATGCCCGCATGTCAGGCTGCATCGCTGCGATATCCACGCTGCCGCGTCTCTCCATAATGCTGGCCGGTGTCTCCCGTTCTGAAGCGGCCGATCTTATGGGTCAGGTCCTCCACCCTGTGACGCAGACCACGGATCTCGGCATTGTTCTCCTCGACCATTGCGGCATTCTGCTGGGTGATCAGCTCGACGTCATGCACGGCCTGGGTGACCTGGGTAATGCCGGTGGACTGTTCTGCCGCAGCAGAGGAAATCTGTGCCACCAGTTTACGGACGTCGGTCACATGCGCGATGATCTTCGAAAGCGCCTCGCCGGTTTCCTCGACGAGCTGGACGCCGCTTTCCACCTGGTTTGCGCTAGCCGAGATCAGCTGCTTGATCTCGCGTGCAGCACCGGCACATCGCTGCGCCAGTTCGCGGACTTCCTGGGCGACGACCGCAAAGCCGCGCCCCGCCTCGCCAGCGCGAGCAGCCTCGACGCCGGCATTGAGCGCCAGAAGGTTCGTCTGGAAGGCGATCTCGTCGATCACACCGATGATCTGGCTGATCTTGTCGGAGGAACGGCTGATCTCGCCCATCGCATTGACGGCGCGCGACACGACTTCGCCGGAGCGCACCGCAAATTCTTCCGTCTCGTTGACCGATTGCGATGTCTGCCGGGCATTTGTTGCCGTGCTGCGCACGACATCGCTCAGGTGGCGCAAAGCCCGCGAGCTTTCCTCGAGTGCTGCGGCCTGCTGTTCTGTGCGCCGCGCCAGATCGTCGGCAGAGGCAGACAGGTTGGCGGTACCGCCGTTGATCTCCTGTGCAGCAAACCCGACTTCCGACAATGTCGCACGCAGCGCATCGACAGCCTGGTTATAGGTTCTGGCCATCACGACGAAATCGGCCGGCAGGTTTTCGTCCATGCCTGTCGCCAGATCGCCTTCCGCCAGATTGCCGAGCACGCCGGACAGCGCCGTCAGCGCATGCTTCTGGTCCGCTGCGACGCGGGCACGTTCGCTGGCGCGCTGTTCGGATTCAGCGGAAGAGAGTTCGCGCGCGAGGGCGGCTTCCTGCTCCAGCCGGACATTCTCCCTCGCCGCATCGCGAAACACCGTGACGGAGCGCACCATCTCGCCGATCTCGTCGCCGCGCTCTCGGCCCTCGATCGAAACCTCCAGATCGCCATCGGCAAGACGCTTCATTACTTCCGTCACCCGACGCAGCGGTCCACGCAGCGTCTCGACCAGCATCAGGCCACCGGCGATTGCCAGAACCGTACCGACGACCATGGCGACGACCGAAAGGTTTGCCGACCGTTCACTGTCTTCCTTGCCGACTTCCTGAGCCTGGGCGACAAAATCCTTCAAGCCCGCCATGGCAGCGGTCAGAGTAGCGGCCGAAGCCGTCTTCTTCTGCTGCCAGTCACCGGCAATCGCGATCAGCTTGGCTGACCCTGCGTCCAGCAATGCCAGCTGCGGCTCCAGCTTCACGCCAAACCCAGCCATGGTGAAATTGGTCTTGGCAAGCTCCGAGACGCGGGCCGAAACGGTACGCAGGCCCGCAGTCGCCTCAAGAAGCGGCCTTTGTGAAGCCTCGCTCATCGTGCCGCTCATCCGCTCGACAAGAAGTTTCAACTCGTCGATACGACGTAGCGAATCCTCTGTCTGGCCAAGCAGTTCACGCTGAGCGGTGACATCACCTTCAAGGCCGACGAACCTTTCAGCGGCGGTTACCGCCCTGCTGTTGGACAGATTATCCAGATCCCTCTGGATCGGCATGAGGGCGCTCGTTCCGACACGCGCCGCCTGCGCCTTGTCGGCAATCGCACCCTCCCCTGTAACCGCCGCCTTCAGCTTGGCAGCGGCCTGACGCGCAGGATCGAAGGCCTTGCCCGCCTTTTCGGAGATCAGCGTACTGATCTTGGCGAACTCCTCTTCCAGCGGGCCGAGATAGAGCTTTGCCGTATTGATCGCCGCGTCGTCGCTTTCGGCGCGGCGCATGGCTTCGCGCAGATCCGAGATTCGACCCGACACGGCGTTATAGGCATAGGCCTCCAATAGCATGCCCTTGGCGAATTTCTCCTTGCCCGCACTCTGCTTGCGCAGAGTGCCAATCTGCGCTTCCACCTCCGTGCCGAGCGCATCGATCTCCGCCACGGCGGTTGCCATCTGCGTATCCGTTTCATCCCGAAGCATTTTGACCGCCCACAAGGCGTCCGCATGGCCGCGCATGGCGGACGCGAGGCCGATGACCGGCGCGACGCGCGCGCGATCCCCCTCGTTTGCCAAAAGGCCATTCAGCGTGACGACACCTTTTTCCTGGGTGTCGATATCCGCCTTCAGCGCCGCCAGCGTCTTTTCGTTCGGGACTGAGGAATAGTCCTGCAGGCTTGCCTGAAGTCGCTCGAAGTCGCCGATATTCTCAATCGTCGCGCGGGTAACGGTCATGTGGCCGTTCAGCGTGTTCGCCGTATAATACCCGGCAAGGCCCACGCCTGCGATCAACAGAACCAGGGGAACAACAAACAGAAGAACCTTGGTGACAATTTTCCGGCTTTGCAAAAGTCGATCGATAAACAATTTTTTCCCCGTCATTTGGCTGCGCTGAGGGCACGACTGCATGTGTGCGCAACGGAGCGATTCCTGCCTCATGCGGGAACATTGGCACACGATGTCCACTTTCGGTTGAGCAACCGTTAATGGCAACTGGCGACATTTTCGCGCGGGGAAAAGAGAGCGGAAAAACGCTGGCAGCGACCATGCCGATCACGTAAACACGCACAGCAGGGGTGGAGGAATCAGGATGGCATTGTCGGACAACACGCGGGGCGCGCTGCTCATGGCGACCGCGATGGCAGTGTTTTCCTGCAATGACGCCATGGTGAAGTCTTTGACCCATGATCTCAGCATCCCCCAGATCATGGCGGTGCGCGGCGTATTGACGACGGCACTCGTTTTAGCGGTGTCGATCGCACTCGGCGCACGACTGTCGTTCCGCACGCTCACCCATCCACTGGTGCTGTTGCGGACCGCATTCGAGCTTGGCGCAACGCTTTGCTTCTTCAATGCGCTTGCCAGGATCGACTTTGCCTCGGCCGCATCGATCATGCAGTCGCTGCCGCTGGCGGTAACGCTCGGAGCTGCGCTTCTGTTTCGTGAACCGGTCGGCTGGCGGCGCTGGAGCGCCATCATCGTCGGTTTTCTCGGCGTACTGCTGATCATCCAGCCCGGACCGGAAGGTTTTTCCACCGATGCACTGTTCCCGCTTGCTGCCGTCTTTTTCACCGCGTCCCGCGATCTGGTAACGCGCCGGATCGCGAAGGAAATCCCGACCATTCACGTGACCCTGTTCACGTCCTTCATCATCATGGCAGTCGGCTTTGCTCTGATCGGCCCGACCGGTGGCTGGCATCCGATTTCAAGCTTCAACTGGCTGCTTCTTGTACTTACCGCAATTGCCGTATTCTGCGGCTACCAGACCATTATCCTTGCCATGCGCGGAGGAGAGATCTCCTTTGTCGCCCCGTTCCGCTACACGAGTCTGATCTGGGCGCTGGTGATCGGCGTTCTTGTTTTCGGCGAACGTCCGGGGATGACCGTTCTTGCGGGCGCGGTCGTCGTTATCTGCTCCGGCCTCTATACATTCTATCGGGAAAGCCGCCGCTCCATCGATACGGCGAAAGCGGCCGCCGTACCTCCGGCGAGCGGCTGACGATGCGCCCGCCCGGTCTGATCCTCGCCGGCGGCAGGTCGAGCCGCATGGGAGAAAACAAGGCGCTTCTCCGGCTCGGTAACGACACCATTCTCGGTCATATCGTGCGCAGACTTTCGCCGCAGGTCTCGACGCTCGCAATCAACAGCGCTGTTTCCTTTTCAGGGTTTGAGACGTTCCACTATCTTGAAGACCGTCCCGGCAGACGGCTCGGACCGCTCGCCGGCATTCTGACCGGGATGCGCCATTTTTCGGCCCAACCATCGGAACCGTCCCATTTCGCCAGCGCGCCTTGCGACAGCCCTTTCCTGCCGCTCGATCTGGTGCCTCAGCTCACCGCAGCCTGCCCCGATCCCGAGACCATCATCATCGCGACCTCACTGGATCGCCGCCACCCGGTTTTCGGGCTCTGGCCGGTGGCTCTGGCCGATGATCTCGAACAATGGCTGGTGGATGACGGAAATCGCCGCATCAACGCATTTCTCAATCGTCATCGCACGGTGACCGTGAATTTCCAGCCGCTTCATACGCGTCACGGCGCACTCGATCCCTTCTACAACATCAATACGCCCGAAGAGCTTGCCCATGTCGCAACTTTCGCGGAGAGCCTTGAATGAACAAGACGCCCGCCTTCGGCATTTCCGGATGGAAAAATTCGGGAAAGACAGGACTGACGGTTCGTCTGGTCCAAGAGCTTACCGCTCGCGGTTACCGCATCTCGACCATCAAACATGCTCACCATGAGTTCGACATCGACAAACCCGGCGCCGATTCCTTCCGGCACCGGGAAGCAGGTGCCGGGGAAGTGGCGATCGTATCGGGGACGCGCTTTGCCATCATGCATGAATTGAGAGGCGCCGCAGAGCCGACGCTTGCCGAGATCCTTTTGCGAATGGCGCCCTGCGATCTGGTGCTGGTCGAGGGCTACAAGCGGGAGGCCATCCCGAAAATCGAGCTGCGCCGAATGGAATCGAAAAACCTAGAGCCATTGGCTCCGAACGATCCCCATGTCGTCGCCATCGCTGCGGATCATCCGATCGAAAAGCAGGCATTGCCCGTCTTCGATCTGGACGACACAACGGCGATCGCCGATTTCATCGTGAGCTCAATCGGCCTTTCAATACGCTGAAAGCCGCCGGCCGGATGGCCGACGACTTTCTTTTTCAGAACATGCAGCCGAACTGCTTACTGGTTCGAGGCGACCGGCTTCACCAGCGGCGTGATACGACGGATCGTGACACGACGGTTCTCCTGGTTGGCGGCCTCGGTGTTCACCTTCAGATATTGCTCGCCATACCCCTGTGTCGTCAGGTTTTCCGGCGGAATACCGAAAGCATCAGACAGGACCACGGCGACCGATTCCGCCCGGCGGTCGGAGAGAACCAGATTGCTGTCGTCGGATCCGACCGCATCCGTATGGCCTTCGATCAGGAAGGTTTCGGATGGATCCTTCTTCAGAACCTGATTGATCGCATCGGCGACCTTGCGCAGCGAACTTGCCTGGTTCATCGGAATTTCAGCGCTTCCCGTGGCAAAGGTGACCGTATCGAGATCGATACGCGGAACCTTGTCACGGATACGGGCTGAATAACGGACCTCGTCGAGCGAATAGGGACGTTCGACCCGCTCGACCGGCGGCTGCTCGAGGAACCGGTAATAATCGCGGTCCGGCTCGCTGGACGTATCGATGATATAATCATCGACCGGCACACCGAGACGCATCGGCGGCAGATCGTCGCCCGGATCGCGCCAGGTGTAGTCCTTACGGTCTTCGAGAAGCTCCGGCGCGTAATAGAGCACGTATTCCTTGCCGCCGCGCACGATACGCGAACGCTGGACGACCTCGCCGTAGCGGTTGCGGATGGTGACGACACGGGTGCCGTCATCGCGCTCGATGACTTCGCGGAAGCGACCGTCGCCGAGACGCTCGTATTCCGGCTCGCGACCGTCCTCATAGAAGCGACGGCTGTCGTTGTGGCGGACGATGCTCTGGTTATCGATCGAGATGATCACACGACCATCGTCGCGATCACGATCCCGGTCGCGACGTGGATCGCGGTCGCCGGCAACGTCAGCCGGACCGCGGACATCCCATCCGCGCGGCTGTTCGAAATCGGGCCGGCGGTCCATGCGTTCGCCACGTTCCTCGACCATTTCGCGCCGCTGATTGCGCCAGCGGTCACGCTCTTCGCGGGTGACGGTATCGTTGGCCTGGGCATCGGCATCGGTCCGTGGCGGCGGCAGCATCGGACGATCCTGTGCCTGCTGCTGGCCTTGTGCCCGCGGGTCCCCCTGACGATCGGGACGGTTCGGATCCCGACGTGGACGGTCACCATCGCGTTGCGCGCGATCAGGCCGCTGCTCCTTGGCACTGTCGAGCACGGCAGCACCGTTTTCGACCGGAAGCCTCGGCTGCTCGGCGCTCTGCTCTACTGGACGCGGCTGATTGCGCTCGCCACCGCTCACCGCACGCTCAGGTGCCTTGTCCGCATCCTGCGCCTGCTGACGAGAAGGCTTGGGCGGCTGCCCGGCCTTCTGATCGGGCTGCGGTGCTACAGGAGCCTGGTCGGCATTCTGCTGCGGGCGAGGTTTTGGCGGCTGTATCGCGTCACCCTGACCAGCCTGCTGGCGCTGCGGACGTTCGCCCTGCGGCTGTTCAGTCTGTAGCCGTTCTGCCTGCTGCGGGCGCCCCTGGGGCTGTTCAGCTTGCGGCTGTTCGGCCTGCTTCTGGCCTTCCGGCTTTGGTTTGGGCTGCTCGGCCTGCTGCGCAGCCGGCTTTTGAGGCTGCTTTGGTTCCGGCGCCTTATCGGCATTCTGCTGCGGACGAGCTTTTGGCGGCTGTACCGCTTCACCCTGGTCTGCCTGCTGACGCTGCGGGCGTTCGCCCTGCGGCTTTTCAGTCCCTGTCTGTTCCGTCTTGGGCTGTTCCGTGTTGGGCTGCTCGGCCTGCTTCTGGCGCTCCGGCTTTGGTTTGGGCTGTTCTGCCTGTTCGGCAGCCGGCTTTTCAGGCTGCTTTGGTTCCGGTGCCTGATCGGCATTCTGCTGCTGGCGCCGCTGCGGTCGCTCACCGCCCTCGCCCTGATCCGCCTGTTGTTCACGACGCTTCGGGCGTTCACCCTCCGGCTGCTCGGCGCGCTGGCGAGGTTGCGGGCTCTCTTCGGCCTGACCGGCATCCTGTTGCTGGCGCCGTTGCGGACGTTCACCGCCTTCGCCTTGCGGCTGTTCGGCACGTTGCTGGCGCTCGCCGCGCGGGCGTTCTCCGCCCTGTCCTTCTTCGGCCTGCTTGCGGCGCTTCGGGATTTCCTCACCTTCTGCCGGAGCAACCTGCTCCTGTACCCGGATGATTGCGGGCGCCGCAGTCTGCGCCGATCCGAGGTCCAGACCGGACGGCAGGGCGTAGGCGGGTTGCATCAACAATGGCAGGGACAAAACAGGTGCCGCCACGCTGGCGAACAGTCTGGATTTCATCGACATGGCATTTTCCTTCTTCTGGCTTTCGTCCCTAGTTGCGCGACCGTCTAGACGGGCCTGCCTCTTGCGAGCAGATTTTCGCGGCACCACAACTGTATTTGTTTCAATTAGGTTCCCATTATGGCCGGCAACGAAGGTCTTAATGATCGGGACCAAAGTCTGAACTGCACTTGAATGGCGCGTTCATCGGCTCCTACGGCATGCGCCATCTTGGCGCATCGGGAACGTCTCGGAACATTGATGCAACCTGTTTTGTTATGCGAAAATCTACCGCCGCCGGATGTATCCGGCATCCGCGTCAAAGGGCTGTGAAGCCCGAGGTTGCTGCTGAAAATGCCGTTGCAATTTTTCCGGCGCCGGTATCTATAAAAAACAAGGGCTGAAAAAGCCCCTCACCGGCCGTGATAGAACAGGAAAACGCAGCCGGGTTGCCAAAAGAGAGGACCAACATGAACATTTCCACCCGTTTGTTTGCTGCCGCGTCGATTGCGGCGATCTCGCTCTTCGCTGGCGCCGCTTCGGCACAGGATAAGCTGGTGATCGGCACGGAAGGCGCTTACCCGCCCTTCAACGTTCTGGAGTCCAACGGCAATCTGACCGGCTTCGACATCGACATTGCCAAGGCGCTCTGCGTCCAGATGAAGACCGAATGCACCTTCGTCACCAATGACTGGGACGGTATCATCCCGGCTCTGCAGTCGAAGAAGTTCGACGCAATCATCGCCTCCATGTCGATCACGCCGGAACGCCAGCAGCAGGTCACCTTCTCCAAGAAGTATTACAACACGCCTCCGGCCATTGCCGTGCCGAAGGACTCCCCGCTGACGGAAGCAACTGCTGCCTCGCTGAAGGGCAAGGCACTCGGTGCGCAGGGTTCGACCAGCCACGCGAACTATGTCGAAAAGCATTTCCCTGATTCCGACGAGAAGCTCTATCCGACCTCCGACGAATACAAGCTCGACCTGACCAACGGCCGCATCGACGGCGTCGTCGATGACATCGTCGTGCTTACCGAATGGGTGAAGTCGGACGCCGGTTCGTGCTGCAAGATCCTTGCGCCGCTTCCGGTCGATCCGGAAATCAACGGTGAAGGTGCAGGCATTGCCGTTCGCAAGGACGAACAGGCGCTTGCCGACAAGTTCACTGCAGCGATCGCCGCGATCCGCGCCGATGGCACCTACAAGAAGATCCAGGACAAGTATTTCGACTTCGACGTCTACGGCGGCGACAAGTAATCTGATTTTCTCGTGAAAAAGCGGCGGAAGGGTCACCTTCCGCCGCTTTCATTTTTGTAAAGCACTTGTCCTCAGAAAAATTTCCTTTTTAATTGGTATTTGAAAGCGGCACGACATAAGCCGCAGGGGAATATGAACCGGAACATGATCCTATGAGCGGATGGCTCTCCGCCCTCTTCGATTCACTCGACCCGTTTTGCGGCCCGGTCGGTATTTTTACCTGGCTTGGCGGCACCGGCCTTATATCCTGCGGGGATAGCGGTTGGGGAGATGAAATAGCCTTCGGCGTCAAGGTGACGATCTCGCTGGCGCTCGCAACACTGCCTGTCGGACTGCTGATCGGTTTCCTGATCGCGCTTGCAGCACAGTCGGAGGAAAAACTGCTCAGGCTTGCGGCCGGCATATACACGACGATCTTTCGCGGCCTGCCCGAACTTCTGACGCTGTTCATTGTCTATTACGGCGCCCAGATGCTGATCCAGTCGGTGCTGGCGTTTTTCGGCTATGACGGCAGGGTCGAGATCAACGCCTTTGTCGCAGGCCTCGTGGCGCTCGCGGTGGTGTTTTCCTCCTATTCGTCCGAAGTGCTGCTGTCGGCCTTCCGCGCCATCCCGCGTGGGCAATACGAGGCCGGAGATGCGCTTGGCCTTCGGCGTGGCAAGACAATGTTGCTGATCGTACTGCCGCAGCTGATCCGTATCGCACTGCCAGGCATGACCAATCTCTGGCTGATCCTGCTCAAGGACACGTCCTATGTCTCGGTCATCGGCCTGGCCGATATCGTGCGCCAGACGGGTGTCGCCGCGCGGGTCAGCAAGGAAGCCTTCTTCTTCTACTTCCTCGCTTGCATGCTCTATCTGGTGCTGGCGATGATCTCCTCCTTCGGCCTCGGATTTATCGAGCGCTGGGCCAAGCGTTCGGAGGTCTCCCGATGATCGTGACAAAAGAACTTATCCCGCCACGCCCGGCTCCTGCGGTCCTCCACCGTCCACTGACGACAGCCAAGGTCGTCGGCCTTGCCGTGCTCGTGTTGTGGGCGCTACTCGCCATGGCTCTTATCAGCATGGTGATCGAAGGATGGGACCCGGCCAAGTTCGAGCGTTACGGACCGCGTTATCTGAACGGTCTGTGGACGACGATTTCGCTGGTCGGTGTATCCATCGTGCTCGGTGCCCTGCTATCGTTACCGGTCGCCTTCGCCCGCATGTCGAAAAACCGCGTGCTGAATACGATCTCCTACGCCTATGTCTACCTATTCCGCTCGACGCCGCTACTCGCCCAGCTGTTCCTCATCTATTACGGGCTCGGCAGTTTCCGGCCGCAGCTGGAATCCGTCGGTCTCTGGTGGTTTTTTCGCGAGGCATGGTATTGCGGCCTCTTCTCGCTGACACTGAATACCGCAGCCTATCAGGCGGAAATCCTGCGCGGCGCGATCCAGAGCGTTCCCACCGGCCAGCACGAGGGAGCGGCCGCACTCGGCATCTCCAAGCGTGTCGCCTTCTGGAAGATCATCCTACCGCAGGCTCTGATCGTGGCACTGCGCCCCTATGGCAACGAGATCATCCTGATGATCAAGGGCTCGGCCGTCGTCGCCATCGTGACGGTCTACGACCTGATGGGTGAAACCCGTTACGCCTTCTCGCGCACGTTCGATTACCAAACCTACCTCTGGGCGGCGATCTTCTATCTCTCCATGGTCGAGGCGCTCCGGCATTTGTGGAACTTCATCGAACGGCGCCTGACCCGCCATCTGGTGCGTTAGCAGCACTCGAAATCGAGAGATGCTAACGGCATGAAATAAAACACTAATTTCAACCACTACCGACAATCGTCAAGTTTCGGTTAAGCATGGCATGATCCCATTCTCATGACGCAGGCGATGCGTCATGGAAAAAGGGAACAGCAGATGTCGGAACTCGAAATGATGCTGCGAGGCTATGGGCTCACCACCGCCCAGATCTTCTACCGCATGCCGGACCACCCTGCCCTGTTGCAGACCTATCTCTGGCAGGATTACGATCTCGCGCCGGACTTTCCGGAAATGACCGGCTTTCTGAAATTCTGGCAGGAAAAACTGGAAGGCCCGCTGCATTCGGTCCGCTATGTACACCGCAAGCTGATTTCGGCCAGCGAATGGCGGCAGGTCAAGGGCGAGATCATCCTGCACTGATCGCAGCCTGTCCCGATCCTTAAGATTGCCAAACGGCGCCATCACGCTTAAAGCGCTGGCGACAACGAGGATATGGCAATGGCGAAGATCGACGAAGAAGCACTGGCGGAAGCCTATAACCGCGCGCTGGCACTGGAAAAGGCCGGCGATATCGACGCTGCGGTCGAAGCCTACCGCGAAGTGCTCGACATCGATCCCGAGGATCATGGCGGCGCCGCCGTCCGTATCGCCTCGATGGGCCGCGGCGAAGCGCCGCCGAGAGCGCCGGACGCCTATGTCGAGACGCTGTTCGACCAGCATGCCGAAAGCTTTGAAGACATCCTCGTCGAGCAGCTCGGTTACGCCGTGCCGGTTCTTGTGCGCCAGCGGCTGCAGGAGCTGAAGCTCGGGCCGTTCAAGCGCATGCTCGATCTCGGTTGCGGCACGGGGCTGACCGGCGGCACGCTGCGCGACATGGTGGACGACATTACCGGTCTCGACATTTCCGAAAACATGGTCGAACTCGCCCACGAAAAAGATCTCTACGAGACGCTCTATGTCGCCGAGGTCGAGGATTTTCTCGAGGACAATGACGACGAGCCCTTCGACCTCGTGACCGCCACCGACGTGCTGCCCTATCTCGGCGCGCTCGAGCCGCTGTTCTTCGGCGCCTCTGAAAACATGGTTGCCGGTGGCCTGTTCATCTTCTCCTCGGAAACGCTGCCGGAAACCGACGCACGGACCTACGCCGTTGGCCCGCATCAACGTTTCCTGCATTCGCCGGCCTATATCCGCGCACGGCTTGCCGAGACCGGTTTCGAGCTTGTCGAGATGAGCGACATCAACGTGCGCATGCAGGACGGCAATCCGAGCCCGGGCCATCTGGTCATCGCCAGGCTCAAGGGCTAGTTTCTTCGCTGCAACGGAGAACGGCCCGATGACGCCGGAGCGCTATTTCATAGCCCAGGCCTATAACAATGCCTGGGCCAACCACCGGCTGCTGAAGGGCTGCGCGCTGTTGCCGGCCGATGAGCTTTCCGCCCCGCGCACCGGCTTCTTCCCGTCGATCATCCACACGCTGAACCATATTCTCACTGTCGACTGGCTCTATGTCGGCGCACTGGAAGGACACTGTCCGGGCGCTGCCGCCTTTGAGCCGGAAATCCCGTTTCCGATCCTTGCCGATCTCGATCGCGAGCAACGGGCAGCCGACCGCCGTCTCATTCACCACTGCCGCGGCATGACTGCCGAAGCGCTCGATGCCGAAGTCCGCGTCCCTCGCGCGGCGCATGTGCAGATCGAACCGGCCTCGCGGATATTGCTGCATCTCTTCCAGCACCAGATACACCATCGCGGACAGGTGCATGCCATGCTGTCCGGCACCTCCGTCAAACCACCGCAACTCGACGAATTCTTTCCCGCCGATCCGGCAGAGCAGGCGCTGCGCGCCGATGATCTGGCGGAACTCGGCTTTACCGAATCCATGATCTGGAGTGATTGATAATGCTGTATTTCGTCATCAAGGCCCTGCACCTTCTGTCCGACTTCCTGCTGATCGGCGGCATGCTGATCAACGCCTTCGTCATATCGATGGTACCGCCACCAATCCGTGTCGGCGTGATCGAGGCGCTGCGGAAATACGACCGTACCGTCACCACGGCAGCGCTTGCCGGCGCCTGGATCTTCGGCCTCTGGCTCGCATTCGGGTATACCGGCTTTGCCGGTAACGGCTGGCTGCATGCCAAGCTGCTGCTGGTCGTCGTGCTTTCGGCACTGCACGGCATGCAGCAGGCTTCGATGCGCAAGATGGCTGCCGATCCGAAGCGCGATGCCAACGCCTTCGTGCGTCTCGGCATGCCGATCATCCTGATCTGTCTCGTGCTCGTCGTCGCACTTGCGGTGATCAAACCGTTCTGATCTCCAGCATGGCCGGATGCCATATTTCATCCGGCCGATTGTCTTTCCCAGCGAAATTATCCGAAGGCGGCAAGCCCGGCGCACGGCCGCCGCAAAACGGCCTGCTTTGCATCGTCGCAAGGAGGCATCGGAAAACCGATGCAGAATCGGAAGTCTGGCAAAGACCAGCGTGGAGAGGACATCATGACCGGAAATTCGAGCAAAACGCGCATTGGTGTCCTGTTCGGCGGACGATCTGCCGAGCATGACGTTTCCGTTCTCTCCGCCACCAATGTCATGAGCGCGCTCGACCCGGAACAATATGATGCAGTGCCAATCTTCGTCACTCACGAGGGCCAATGGCTGCTCAGCGCCTTCGAGGGCGGCACGCTTGCCAAGCCGTCCGGCGGGACCGAACTCTGCCTCGTTCCCGGCGGTTTCGGCCGCCTCGTGGCGCTTCCCATGGGCGGCGCACCTTATCAGATGCAAAATCTGGACATCCTCTTTCCCGTCCTGCACGGCCTGCATGGCGAGGACGGTGCGGTCCAGGGGCTTGCCGACGTGGCACGCGTTCCGCTCGCCGGCTGCGGCATAATCGGATCCGCCAATGCGCTCGACAAGGATATCGCCAAGAAACTGTTCAACGAGGCTGGAATTCCCGCTGCGCGATCGGTAACGATCCATCAGGACAACGCACCGGGTTTCGAGCAACTGGAACAGGCGCTCGGCCTGCCCATCTTCGTCAAGCCGGCTCGGCAGGGCTCCTCGGTCGGCGTCAGCAAGGTTTCTTCCAAAGCCGATTACGAGACAGCGCTGTCGGAAGGTTTCCGGCATGACAGCAAGCTTCTCGCCGAAGAATTCATCCGCGGTCGCGAAATCGAATGCGCAGTGCTGGAGGATGCCGACGGCACGCTGTTCGTCTCCAAGACCGGGGAAATTACCCCGGCGGACACCCACGGCTTTTATTCCTATGACGCCAAATATATCGACGAAGATGGTGCAGCACTGAAAGTACCGGCCGACCTGCCGCAGGATGTCGAAGACGAAATCCGGGCAGTAGCGATCAAGGCGTTCCGCGCGCTTGGCTGCGATGGCATGGCGCGGGCGGACTTTTTTGTCACCGCCGAGGGACGCATCCTGGTCAACGAGCTGAACACTATCCCGGGCTTTACCGATATCAGCATGTATTCGAAGGTGATGGGCGCAAGCGGCGTCAGCTATCCTCAGATCATCGACCGCCTGGTCGAACACGGGCTGACGCGGTCACGCCGATCCATCTGATAGTCATACCGACAGATCTCAGGCTTTTCCGAGAATTGTATCCAGCAGCTTGCCTTCGAGTTCGGCCAGCACCGGATCGCCATGACGGCGCGGCCGGCTTTGCGAAATCTCAAGATCAAGGCTGATACGGCCTTCGTCGAGCACGATGACCCGGTCGGCCAGATGAACGGCTTCCCCCACGTCATGCGTGACGAGAACTGCAGTAAAGCCGAGTTCGCGCCAGACATCCGTGACAAGCTCCTGCATGCCCAGCCGCGTCAACGCGTCGAGCGCACCAAGAGGTTCATCGAGTGCCAGAAGCCCCGGACGGCTGACCAGCGCCCTTGCCAGCGCCACGCGCTGGCGCTGGCCGCCGGACAGTTTCGATGGCCAGTCTCCCGCCTTTTCCGACAGCTGCACGGCCGCAAGCGCCCGCTGCGCCTCCTGCCGCCCGGTCTGTCTGGAGACACCATCGCCCAAGCCGACGGCGACATTATCCGCCACCGAAATCCACGGCAGCAGGCGCGGCTCCTGAAACACGATACGCGCATTGGGCTCGATCGTGTCTCCGCCCTCGCCATAAAATGAAATTTCGCCACCGGTCGGCTCATCCAGCCCGACCAGCAGCCGCAACAACGTGCTCTTGCCACAGCCGCTCTTGCCGACTATCGCAACGAACTGCCCGACCGGCACGTCGAGATCGATCCCCTTCAAGACGTGATTGTCACCGAAGCGCTTGTCGATCCCGCGTAATCTCAAGCCTGCAGGCGCGGCGGCCTGTGCAACAGCCGGCGTCTCCGGCAAAGCCTGATGGTGATGGTCGGTTTCGCTATCCGAGATGAGTGCAAGCGGCGACTGGTATGGTCCGATCGGCATGTCTTTTTCCTTATCCCTGGTAGGCCACGTTCCAGGCAAGCGCCCGGCGCTCCAGCGCTCGGGCAATGACGTCAGCCAGCTTGCCGAGAAACGCATAGATGACCAGCGACAGCACGACGACGTCGGTCATCATGAATTCTCGGGCGGTGTTGGCCATGTAGCCGATGCCGGAATTGGCGGCGATCGATTCCGAGACGATCAGCGTCAGCCACATGATGCCGAGCGCATAACGCAAGCCGACGAAGATCGACGGCAGGGCGCCGGGAAAGATCACCTTGCGAAACAGCGACCAGCCGCTCATGCCATAGATGCGGCCCATCTCGATCAGGTCGCGGTCGACGTTGCGCACCCCGTGATAGGTGTTGAGATAGATCGGGAAAAGCACGCCGAGCGACGTCAGGAAAAGCTTTGCTTCCTCGCCGATGCCGAACCAGAGAATGACCAGCGGGATCATCGCCAGATGCGGAATGGTGCGCAACATCTGCAGCGTCGTGTCGGTCAGCTGTTCGAAAAATTTCGATACGCCATTGGCGATGCCAAGCAGAAAACCGATCGAACCACCGATCAGCAGCCCGGCAAGTGCCCGCGCGCCGCTGACGGCGACGTTGGTCGCCAGCTCGCCGGATAAAAGCCGCTCCCAGAAAGCGGCAAAAACGGCGAGAGGAGCAGGCATGATCCGGTCGGAAATAAGACCGGTGGACGAGCCGAGCTGCCATAAGGCAACAAGTGTCACCGGCAGGAGATAAGGCAACCAGGCCGATCGACCGGCTGTTCCGTTTCCGGCTTTCGAGGCGGTGCGCGGAGCAGAATTTGTCCGCGCACCCCTCGCCGCCGCATCCTTGGGAGGATCGATGCTTCTGTCGCTCAAGGGTCTCGGCCGGCCTGCATCCTTGCGCGAGACCTGCCGGTTGTCGGTCAATGTATCGATCGTCGTCATCGCTCGCCCTTCCAGCCGTTGTTCAGGACGCCGAGACGGCGCGGATGGTCGAGTGACCGCCACCGCCAAAGAGCGATTTTTCCGAGGCGAACTCGTTGCCGAAACCGGCTCGCTGTTCCTCGCGTTTCAGCCCGAGTTCGGGGAAGAGCAGTTCCGCCACGCGGTAGGCCTCTTCCAGATGCGGATAACCGGAGCCGATCACCGTCTCGATGCCGAGTTCCTGATATTCGCGCAGACGTGCTGCCACCGTCTTCGGCGAGCCGACCAGCGCGGTGCCGGCGCCCGAACGTACCAGACCGATGCCGGCCCAAAGGTTCGGCGAAACCTCCAGCTTGTCGCGACGGCCATTGTGAAGCGCCGCCATGCGCTGCTGACCGACACTGTCGGAGTCTTTTGCGAAATGCGCCTGTGCCTTGGCGATTGTCTCGTCGGAGAGTTTCGAAATCAGCTTGTCGGCCGCTTCCCATGCCTCCTCATCGGTCTCGCGGACGATGAAGTGCAGACGGATACCGAACGAAACCTCCCTGCCCCGTTTTTCGGCCGCAGCGCGTACGGTTTTGATCTTCTGCTCGACCTGTTCCGGCGGTTCGCCCCAGGTCAGGTACTTGTCGCCACGGCCGGCGAAAAACTCGATACCGGCATCCGACGAACCGCCGAAATAAAGCGGCGGCCGCGGCTGCTGGATGGTCGGGAAACCAAGCCTGGCATTCTTCGCCTTGATATGTTTGCCATCAAGATCAGCGTGCCCTGTGGTGACGAGATCCTCGAAGACCTGAAAGAACTCTTCCGCATGGGTGTAACGTTCGTCATGCTCGAGAAAAATGCCGTCGCCTGCGAGTTCCGATGGATTGCCGCCGACCACGATATTGAGCAGCAGCCTGCCGTTCGACACCCGATCGAGCGCTGCCGCAAGCCTTGCGTAATAGGCGGGTGCGGCAGTGCCCGGACGGATCGCCACCAGGAATTTCAGTTTCTCGGTAAAAGGCGCCAGCGCCGCGGCGGTGACGAAGGATTCCTCGCAGGAAACGCCGGTCGGCAGCAGGACGCCCGAATATCCCAGCCGATCCACCGCCTGCGCCAGTTCGCGCAGATAACGGTGTTCCGGCGGACGGTTGAGTTCGCTGCCGCCCAGATAAGTGCCGTCCCCGGCCGTCGGAATGAACCACAGGAAATCGATGGGTTTCGACGTATTCGTCATCTGGAAAATCCTTGCTCTCTAATCGGGTGGCTTTTGTTTTTCGGCAGACGCGGTTCAGCTCGCCTTGGGGCGCCAGACGATGTCGGAGATTTCGAGTTTTCGCGGAATAATCTTGAGATCATAGAACTCGTCTGCCAGCGCCTGCTGGTATTGGACCGCAGCGTCCGGCACAGTCGAGACGGCACCGAGATCTGCGCCACGGCGCGACAGTACGACCTTTGTCACCTTCTCCGGCACGCCGGTGATTGAGGCGATCGACTTCACCGTCTCGTCGAAATTCGACTGTGCGGCACCACCTACCTTTTTCAGCTCGTCGATCACCTCGACGATGAGGTCACCGTTCTCGGCGGCGAAATCGCCGTTGCCGAGGAAATAGCTCCATGAGTCGACGATGCCTTCAGCCGTCGTCAGCACGCGCGTCTGCGGATCGGATTCCGCAATCGCCGTATAGGGATCCCAGATCGACCAGGCGTCGATCGAGCCGTTCTTGAAGGCGGCAGCCGCATCCGGTGGCGCAAGGTCGAGCTGGGTCACGTCGGTTGGCGCCAGTCCACCTTTTCGCAGAACCTTGACCGCAACATTATGGGCGCTTGAGCCGCGCTTGAAGGCAAGCTTCTTGCCCTTCAGGTCCTCGATCTTCTGGATCGGAGAGTCCTTGTGAATGAGGACGGCCGAACCTTGGGAACTGCCGCGATAGGTGCCGACATAAAGCAGGTTGCCGCGTGCCGCCTGGGCAAATAGCGGCGGCACGTCTCCGGTCGGGCCGAAATCGAGCGCGCCTGCGCCGAGTGCCTCGAGCAGAGGCGGGCCGGATGTGAATTCCGACCAGCTGACCTTGATGCCGCGATCAGCGAACCGCTTCTCCAGCGCACCCTGGCTTTTTGCCAAAGCCAGCACGCCGTTCTTCTGCCAGCCGATCCGCAGCTCCTTTGCCGCCGCCCTCGCCCCGCCTGCGATGGGCAACACTGCCGCAGCAGCTGCACCGATCAAGCCGAGTGTCTGTCTACGTGTGACCATGGATTGAGCCCTTCCTCATGGGATCTTCGATGACAGAAGGCTCCCATACTCTACCGCCCGGGTCGACATTCACTCGTTTCAAATAACCACCGCAATCGGAGATTTCATTTCTCCGATTCAACCGGATCGGAACGCAAAACTGCTAAACCGCAAAATTGCCTCGTCTTGCGGAAAATCATTTTCGCCTCGTTTATCCTTCCCGTCGGCCACGCTTTGTTCTAATCATCTGGAACAACAAAACCCGGAGGTTCGGCATGGCGAAAGTGGCATTCATCGGTCTCGGCGTAATGGGGTTTCCCATGGCAGGACATCTCAAGCAGAAGGGTGGCCACGAACTCAGCGTCTATAACCGCACCGCCACCAAGGCCGCCGAATGGGCTGCGAAATTCGGCGGTACGACCGGAGCGACGCCGGCAGAAGCCGCCAAAGATGCAGATTTCGTCTTCACCTGCGTCGGGAATGACGACGATCTCCGTTCGGTGACGACAGGCGAAAACGGCGTGCTTTCCGGCATGAAATCCGGTGCAATCCTGATCGACAACACCACGGCCAGCGCGGAAGTCGCCCGTGAACTGGAAGCTGCGGCAAAGGAAAAGGGTATCCACTTCATCGACGCCCCGGTTTCCGGTGGTCAGGCAGGGGCGGAAGGTGGCGTACTGACCGTCATGTGCGGCGGCGACCAGGAAATCTTCGACAGGGCAAAGCCCGTCATTGATGCCTATGCCCGCATGGTCGGCCTGATGGGTCCGGTCGGTGCCGGCCAGTTGACCAAGATGATGAACCAGATTTGCATTGCCGGTATCGTCCAGGGCCTGTCGGAAGCCATCCATTTCGGCAAACAGGCCGGATTGGACATCGAGACCGTGGTCGACGTCATCTCCAAGGGCGCTGCCGGCTCCTGGCAGATGGAAAACCGCCACAAGACGATGGACCAGGGCAAATACGATTTCGGCTTCGCCGTCGACTGGATGCGCAAGGATCTCGACATCGTACTGACCGAAGCACGCCGCAACGGAGCCAAGCTGCCGCTGACGGCACTGGTCGACCAGTTCTACGGCGACGTACAGGCCATGGGCGGCAATCGCTGGGATACGTCCTCGCTGCTCGCCCGGTTAGAGCGCAAATAGGAACAAAGGCCCAAAGGCGATGCTCAGCCCCTCCTCCGACGCAGCAGATATTGTCGATCATCTGCGCAGGTTACGGTCGGAGGAGACAATCGCCGGCATGGGCCGTTACGGCATCGCCACCGAAACAGCGCTCGGGATTTCCAATCCCGAGCTGCAGAAAATCGCCAAGGTTCTCAAACGCGATCATTGTCGCGCATTGGAGCTTTGGAAAAGCGGCATCCGCGAGGCGCGGATGGTGGCGATCTACACCGCCGATCCGAAAGCGCTTACGCCTGCCGAGGCACATGGCTGGGCCGATGACTTCGCCTCCTGGGAAATCGTCGATACCGCCGCCGACCTCTTCACCGAGGCCCCGTTCTGGCGGGATCTGGTCACCGAATTTTCCGCCGACGAGCGGGAGTTCGTCCGCCGCACGGCTTTTGCGATGATCGCAGGTGCATCCGTTCATCTGAAGAAAGAGCCGGACACGACGTTGATCGGCTACCTGAGCCTGATCGAAGCGCATTCCACCGACCCGCGCAACTTCGTCAGAAAGGCCGTCAACTGGGCGCTGCGTAATATCGGCAAGCGAAATGTCACCTGCCACGAACCCGCACTCGCGCTTGCGCGCAAACTTATGGAATCGAATGACAGGACCGCCCGCTGGATAGGCACGGATGCAGCAAAAGAACTGTCGAGCGAGAAGATCCTCAGACGGCTAAAAGGCTGAGTAGGGAATCAAAAACGCTGCAATCCGATCAGGATTGCAGCGTTCTCAAGCGTGTAAAAGGCGGGGACCGCTCAGTCTTCGCCGGATTTCTGGTTGTCGATCATCATGTAGTCGAGCGGCAGTTCGGTCGTGTATTTGATCTGCTCCATGGCGAAGACGGAGGAGACGTCGCGGATCTCGATCTTGGCGATCAGACGCTTGTAGAATGCGTCATAGGCCGCAATGTCCGGCACGACGACGCGCAGGAGATAATCCACGTCGCCGCTCATGCGATAGAATTCGACCACCTCCGGAAAATCGACCACCACTTCGGAGAAACGCTTCAGCCATTCGATCGAGTGGCTGGCGGTGCGGATCGAGACGAAAACGGTGACCTTGGTGTTGACCTTGCCCGGATCGAGCAGAGCGACGCGACGGCGGATCACGCCATCCTCTTCCATCTTCTGGATGCGCCGCCAGCAAGGCGTCGTGGACAGACCGACCTTCTTGGCGAGATCCGCCACTGCGAGTGTGGAATCTTCCTGCAGAATACGCAGGATTTTGCGGTCAAGACGGTCCATCATTGTCCCCTTCGAAATGATTTTTCGTTATACACCCTAATATCGCACAGTTAAGCGAATTTTGTTCCGCGGATCAAGCTATCCACATGCTGCCGAAGTACAGGCAAAACCTCCTCCTCAAACCAGAGGTTCTTTTTCAGCCATCCGCTATTGCGCCAGCTCGGATGTGGCAGCGGCAGGATACGAGGCCCATGGTTGACGAGGAAATATTCTCGCCAGTTCTGTACCGTCTCGGTTGTCGTTTTCTTTCGGCGCGCACCCAGATGCCATTTGGCTGCATATTGGCCGATCACCAGAATGGTGTCGATCTGCGGCATGGCTGACATCACGTCGCGGCGCCATGCCGGGGAGCATTCCCTGCGCGGTGGCAGGTCGCTTCCCTTCGTGCCATAGCCGGGAAAACAGAACCCCATCGGCACGATCGCCAGACGGCTCGCATCGTAAAACTCTTCGCGCGTCACGCCCATCCAGTCGCGCAGGCGGTTGCCGGAAGCGTCGTTGAACGGCAGTCCGCTCCCGTGAACCCTCAATCCCGGCGCCTGCCCCGCAATCAGCAGGTTTGCCGTCGATGACAGGGTCGCGACGGGACGCGGTTCATGCGGAAGCGGATTGTTTGCTATCGCCGGATGATCGCGACAGATGCGGCAGCTCGCAATCGATGCGCCGAGAGCAACAATCCGGTCCGGCTCGGTCACGACCACGGAAGCAGCCCCTTCAGCCGGTTGAAGATCGATTCCGGTCCGTTCCCGGCCTCTACCGCGCCGTCATCCTCAGGAGCCGCGCCCTTGGCGGCACGCCAAGCCTTCGGGGTCTCGAAAGGACCGGACCAGATGCCTTTGTTTTCGTTGCGGGCGGCGGTCTCCTCCCCGACATAATCACCGTAGGCGACGGCCATGCCCTGGCGCACGAGCTCGGCATTGATATCCGTTTCTCCCGCCCGGCAACGAACCAGCACGCGACTGTAACGATCCCGCGAGGATCCGGAGCAATAGGCCTGTTGCGAGGATGCGAATTTCGACAAAGCCTCGCGGGCGGTATCACCGCATGCCCAGCCCTTTGTCGCTTCGCCGCCACAGGATTGATCCGCCTCCGGTGCATCGATGCCGATCAACCGTAACCGCTCTGCACCTGCCGCCAGCGTATCGCCATCGATTGCGTAAAACGGCCCGTCGATGCGGGTGTCGTTGCTGAGATCGATCTTGGCAACGATCAGCGAGGCAAGGACGAGGAAGGCGCCGAGGAACAGGCCATCCTTCAGGGTTTTGGTTATGCGGGTCACAATCCGGTCTCAATCACGAACAGAAGCTTCAGGGAAATGGAAAACAAAACCTTTCGCGGCAGTATCTTCTTAAGGTTTGGAACATAAGCTCTCAATCATCCGAGGAAGTTAGTTCACAATCAATGAGTAGCGGCGTAAGTACCTCGACCGACAAGATAATCGTTGATCGATCCCGTGGCCACCGCAACAAGGCGGTATCCAAGGCCGTTCGTGCGACCCGTGAACGCCTGCAGCTTTCCACCAGTGGCAACCAGGCCTTCGACCGGGACATGCTGTCTATGCATGTCAATGCCGTACTTCAGTCCGCAGCCGTCGTGCCGCTGTTTATCGCGCTCATCACCGCAATCGGCATGTATCTTTCGCCAAGCGCCAATCTGGTGGCGTGGGCGCTTCTGATGCTCAGCCTGCATGCGATCAATCTGCTGCTTGCCCGGCGTTTCAGCCGCAAGGAAATCGCCGCGACAGAAGCAACGAAGTGGCGCCGGCGACTACTTTTTGCTCAGGTTCTGCTGGGTATCGGCTGGGCAATTTTCGCACTACAGTCCTGCAAATCCTGTGGTGGTGACGGATTTTATTTCTACAAAGGCGCGGTGCTTCTATTCGCCATTTCGATCACCGCCATGGGCAGCTTCATGCTGCGCCAAGGCGTCCTGATCGGTTTCGTGCCGATGATCGCAGCACTTCTGTTTCAGGCGGTCGTCTCCCGCGATCTGCTCGATATCGGACTGACTGCCATCTGCGCCATCGCCGTCGTCTTCTTCCATTTCATCGGCGACCGCCTCTATCGGTCCAACCTGACGCTGATGTCCTATCAGTCGGAAAAGGACGACCTGATTGCCGAACTGGAAGTCGCCAAGTCGATGTCCGATGAGGCGCGGCGCCGCGCGGAGGAAGCCAATCTGGCGAAATCCCGCTTCCTCGCCTCGATGTCGCATGAACTCAGAACACCGCTCAACGCCATTCTCGGTTTTTCCGAAGTCATGAGTTCGGAAGTGCTCGGCCCGCTGCCGAACCCCACTTACCGCGAATATGCCGGCGATATCCATCGTTCCGGCGAGCATCTGTTAAACCTGATCAACGAAATCCTTGACCTCTCGCGTATCGAAGCCGGCCGTTACGATCTCAATGAGGAAACGCTGTCGCTTCTGGAAGTGGCGGAAGACTGCATCGGCATGGTGCAGCTGCGGGCACGGGCCAAGAACATCGCCATCCGCCATGCTTTCGAAAACGAGATGCCGCTTGTCTGGGCGGACGAAAAGTCGATCCGTCAGGTCATCCTCAACCTGCTTTCCAACGCCGTGAAATTCACGTCGCAGGGCGGCGAAATCTCCGTCAAGGTCGGCTGGACTGCAGGTGGCGGGCAATATGTGGCGATCAAGGACAACGGCCCGGGCATTCCCGAGGAGGAGATCCCGGTGGTGCTGTCGGCATTCGGACAGGGCTCGATCGCCATCAAGAGCGCCGAACAGGGCACAGGCCTCGGCCTGCCGATCGTGCAGGCCATTCTTGCCAAGCATGACGGCCAGTTCGTACTGCGCTCCAAATTGCGCGAAGGTACCGAAGTCATCGCCATCCTGCCGGCGACACGCGTGATGCAGAGCCTTCCGGCCGTTGCAGACGCGCCGGCCATCGAAAAGCGCCGCCGCTCCTTCGCCTGAGCCGGTAGATAGTATCTCACCGCCGCAGCGCGTAACTCTCTCTCCATTCGAACAGACTAGTGGCGACGCCCTTCCGACTTCTTGGCTATTTGGTCGATCCTTATCCGCTGGCCTGCGGCCCAGGAATGGGCATGATCGGCAATGTGAAAAACGCGCTCGCTCACCTGCCCGCCCTCATATACCCGGACGATCCATTTGAAATCGCATTCAAGAATTTCAATCTTGTCATTGGTCAAATCGACAGGCCCGCAATCCCCCAAAACATGACAAATGCTAATTTTTTGAGATTTGCGCGTCCACTACAAAAAGTTGCACTGCGCCTTCACGGATCCGTGATGGCAACCTGAGTGGATATATTCTGTTGTTCGAATGCAATCAGAAGAACGCTTTGATCACGACATAAAGCGCGAAAAGCCCGTTTGCCGCCAGAAGGCAGAAAACGGCGAAGGAGCCGAGATCCTTCGCATGACGTCCGACTGTAGAGACTTCGGGAGAAATCCGGTCAACCAGTTCCTCGATCGCGGTGTTGAGTGCCTCGACGGAAAACAGAACCAACATGAGAATGAGAAAAATAAAATAGTCCGCCGCTGTCGCGCCGACGATGGCGAAGAGCGCAAGGCCCGCTGCGAAAGCATAAACTTCATGCCGGAAGGCCTCTTCCTTCCACAGGCGCAAAAGTCCCTGCATCGAATACCGCGTGGCCGCGATAATACGACGAACGCCGCTCGCTTTTTCGATATTGCTGTCGAGCGGCGTCTTTTCCATAGGCTATTCTTACACCTTGTTGGTAACGCCGGCCTGTTCGTAGGTCGCCATGCCGGAGTGGCAGGCTGCCGCCGATTTGACGATGCCGGCGGCGAGTGCCGCACCCGTGCCTTCGCCAAGCCGCATGCCGAGAGCCAGCAGTGGCGTCTTGCCGAGTTTTTCGATCGAGCGGAGGTGCCCTGGTTCGGCCGACACATGGCCGATCAGGCAATGGTCGATCGCCGATGGGTTGATGGCCTTGAGGATCGCAGCAGCAGCCGTAACGACGTAACCGTCGAGCAGGACCGGGATCTTTTCCATACGGGCGGCAAGGATTGCACCTGCGATCGCAGCGATCTCGCGGCCACCGAGACGGCGCAGGATTTCCAGCGGATCATCCAGATGACCCTTGTGCGTCTCAAGTGCCTGTTTGACGACCGCGATCTTGCGGGCCATCAGCTCACCATGGGAACCGGTGCCGGGGCCAACCCAGTCTTCCGCCTCGCCACCATAGAGCGCCAGATGAATGGCGGCCGCGATCGTCGTGTTGCCGATTCCCATCTCGCCGAGGCAGAGAAGATCGGTGCCGCCGGCAATCGCTTCCATGCCAAAGGCCATGGTCGCGGCGCAGTCGCGCTCGGAAAGCGCCGGTTCGGTGGCTATGTCACCGGTCGGATAGTCGAGAGCCAGATCGAAGATCTTCAGGCCCAGGTCGTGGGTGACGCAGATCTGGTTGATCGCAGCACCGCCTGCGGCAAAATTCTCCACCATCTGCTGCGTTACCGACGGCGGAAACGGCGTGATGCCATGTTTCGTGACGCCGTGGTTGCCGGCAAAGATCGCCACCAGCGGACGGTTGACTGCCGGCGCCCTGCCTGTCCAGGCAGCAAGCCAGAAGGCGATTTCCTCAAGTCTTCCAAGTGCTCCGAGCGGCTTGGTCAGTTTTGCGTCGCGTTCGCGGGCATCCACCAGGGCGCGCGGGTCCGGTCCCGGCAGGTTGGCAATCAGGTTGCGAAAATCGTCGAAAGGCAGGCCGCTCAAGCTCATTGGAAGTCTCTCTCGTCATGACCGGCACGCGTTTCTCACACTTGTGTTTGCCGGCAAATCGCGCTTTGTGTGCGCATCTCTTAATCGCCTATATCGGGAGCGACAACTGCCAAACGCGACGGATTTTATTGCCGACCTCGCCCGCTCGGTCGCATTCCTCAGCCGAATCCCCGTGCCGGACCGGTTCTTTCTCGGCCAGAGCGGCTCGTTCTCACGCACTGTGAGGGCATTTCCACTCGCCGGCGTGCTGATTGGTCTTATCCCCGCGCTTCTGCTTTACACGTTGTCGCAGACCGGTGACGCGCTCGTGACAAGCCTTATCGCACTGTCGCTGATGGTGCTGATGACGGGCGCGCTGCATGAGGACGGTCTCGCCGATGCGGCGGATGGCCTCGGCGGCGGGCGCGATAAGGAACACGCACTGGCGATCATGAAGGACAGCCGAATCGGCTCCTATGGCGTCGTCGCGATGATCCTGTCCTTCTTGTTGCGCGCAGCGTCGCTTGCGGCACTCGCCCGGTTCGATTCCAGTCTGGCGGCGGTCTCGATGCTTGCCGCCGCCTGCGTCAGCCGATCGGTGATGATCTGGCATTGGAGCGCCCTTCCCCCGGCACGAACCAACGGCGTCGCCGCATCCATCGGCGCACCGGAGCGGACGGCCCGCAACGTGGCGCTGCTCACCGGCGGCGTAATGGGGCTCATCTTCGTCGCCTCGCATCTCGGCGTCATGGTCGCCATATTCGTGGTTCTCGTCGCCGCGGCTGCGGGCCAGCTGTTCACCGGCTTCGTCCGCCGCAAACTCGGTGGCCATACGGGTGACACGATCGGTGCGACACAACAGATTAGCGAAATCGTGCTTCTGGCGACCCTTGCCCTGATCGCCTGAACCACCGATATATTCTCGCATGATTTCGCCCTGCACTCTCGTCTGTTCGATCGACATGAAGACCGGCTACTGTTTCGGCTGCGGCAGGACGCGTGACGAGATTGCCGGCTGGATCGACTATTCGGATGCCGAACGGCAGTCGATCATGGATATCCTTGCAGCTAGGCTTGAGACGGTCGAGCGAAAGCCGCGGCGGGAGACGCGACGGCAAAAAATAGCCCGGGAATCGGCAAAGGAGCGCCAGACCCCATGAATGGACTGACCTTCGTGTTACTCGTGCTGGGCGCAGGGCTTGCGCTGCTTGTCTTCAATCACGATTCCGGCCAGACCTTCGGCATAGACAACAATGATTTCGGCCAGCTGATCTATCTCGTCCCGATTGCCGGCCTGCTCGGCGCCGGCATTCTTGCCGGCCGCCGCGGCGACGCGGGTCAGGCGCTGCGCAATCTCGCCATCTGGCTGGTGATCATTCTCGGTCTGGTCGCCGCCTATCTCTATCGCAACGATGCGAACCAGTTCGCCGGCCGCATGGTTGCGGGCCTGATGCCCGGACGCGCCGTCGTGGTCACAGGGCGAGACGGAAACGAAGTGATCATCCAGAAGGCACTCGGCGGACATTTTCGGGCCGACGTCTCGGTTGATGGTAAAACCATCCCGATGCTGGTCGATACCGGCGCCAGCAGCGTCGTCCTGTCCTTCGACGATGCGGCTGCAATCGGCATCGATACCGGCGGGCTCGCCTATACGATCCGGGTGATGACGGCAAACGGCGCGGCCATGGCGGCTCCCGTCAGACTGGACGAGATCGCCATCGGCCCGATCTCGCGCCGCAATGTCCGCGCCATGGTGGCGCAGGACGGAATGCTCGACGAAAGCCTGCTCGGCATGAGCTTTCTCTCGACGCTCAGTTCGCTCAACATGCAGACGGATGAACTCAGACTGCGTGACTAGCGCCTATTCCGCAGCGATCAGGTTCACGACCGCAGGAAACTCTTCTCCCCTGCCGCGGAAATGGCTAGGCGGGTCGCCGATGATGCGTTTGAAGGCGCGGCTGAACGAGGCTTCGGCGTCGTAACCGAGTTTTTCGGCGGCAGTCGCCACCCGCATGCCTTCTTTCAGCCAGAGCCGCGCCTGATGCATTCTCACACGCGCAACATATCGTGCAGGAGTTTCTCCCACCACGCGGGCGAAACGTTCGGCAAAGCCGGAGCGCGATGCGCCCATCAGCCTTGCAAGCTCGGCAACCGACCAGTCGCGCTCCGGCTCGAGATGAATGGCGGCCAGAACGCGCCCGACTTCCGGATTGCGCACCGCGGCGATCCAGCCGGTGGTATTGCCGCAGCCGTGTTCGACCCAGGTGCGGATGATCGTCGCCGTCAGCACATCCGCCAGTCGCGCCAGAATGCCGCCTGCCCCGACCCGGTCCATATCGACTTCGCGCGCCATCGCGTCGAGCAGATGCGGAATGGCCGGTTCGCTGGTGGCAAGATCGCTGGTCAGCATCGTTTCGGGCATCAATTGCAGCAGCGGATGCAGCTTGTCGATGTTGAACCGCATGGACGCCGTCAGAGCAACCGTGCCGCAGCGGGAATCGGCGCATTGCACATCGAACACGCCCTGGCAGACTTCCTTGCGGCCATATCTGCCGAATGGCAAAGGTTCGACATTTTCGGCGCTGGCAATCACATGGGCGTCACCGCGCGGCAGTATAACTGCATCGCCGGCATTCAGCCGCAGCCATTCACCCGATGGGCTCTTCAGCACCGCTGCACCGGAAGAAATGAAATGAAACCGCGCGGCATCCTCGGCCGGAAAGGCCGTGGCCCAGGGGTCGGCAAGCCGACAGCGGCCGTATTCGACCCCGTCCAGGCGCAGGCCGCGCAGCATTTCCGACAAGGGATCGGTTGTGACCGAAGATGAGTATTTGGACGAATTATCAAGCATGTCGGATTTTCTAGCATAGAAACACCAGGGCGTCACGCCTATTCCTGACGAAAGCCAACTCGGCCGCGAATCAGGAGAATCTCATGCACGGCACCCCCTTACCATCTGACGATGCAGCACGAACGGAACACGATGTCGCACGTTGGGGCGCAGTCACGTCGCTCACGCTTGGCGTCTTCGGCCTCGTCACTGCCGAATTCCTGCCCGTCAGCCTGCTGACCCCGCTTTCCGCCGATCTCGGCGTCAGCACCGGCGTTGCCGGCCAGTCGATCACCACCACCGCCGTGATCGCCGCCATTGCCGGCCCCGGCGTCGTCATCGGCACCCGCAATATCGACCGGCGCCTGACGGTGCTGGTTCTGACCTCGCTGCTGGTGATCTCCAGCCTGATCGCCGCAACCGCGTCGAACATCTATATGGTGCTGGCCGCCCGCGCCCTTCTGGGCATCGGGCTCGGCGGCTTCTGGGCGATGTCGGCGGCGCTCGCCATGCGGCTCGTACCGCCGGCGAAAATGCCGCGGGCAATGGCGATCATCATGGCTGGCGTGTCGCTCGCCACCGTCTGCGCCGCGCCGCTCGGCGCCTGGATCGGCGATACGCTCGGCTGGCGGGCAGCTTTTTATCTCTCCGCCGCCGTTGGCGTCGTCGCGCTCGCGGTACAGGCATTCACCCTTCCGGCCTTGCCGCCGACCGGCCATGCAGGCCTCGGCACACTGATGGCACTGATGCGCCGCCCGTCGATCCGCACCGCGCTGTTCACCATCCTTCTGTTCGTCGCGGGTCACTTCGCTGGTTTCACCTATATCCGGCCCTTCCTCGAACAGGTTCCGCATCTTGATGTCGAGACGATCTCGCTTATTCTGCTCGCCTATGGCGTGGCCGGTTTCGTCGGCAATTTCCTCGGCGGCCTGGTCTCCGAGCGCAGCCCGCGGCTTTCGGTGACGCTGTTTGCCACGCTGGTTGCCGCATCTGCCGTGGTTCTGGCCATCGGCGGCGCGTCGCTTGCCGTGGCAGCGACCGCGATCGCAATGTGGGGCCTTGCCTTCGGCGCCTTCCCGGTCAGCATCCAGAGCTTCGTCGTCCGCCACGCGCCGGACGAAGCCGAAAGTGCCGGCGCGCTGGTGATCCCCGCCTTCCAGATCGCGATCTCGAGCGGCGCCATTCTCGGCGGCGTGCTGATCGAGATGCAGGGGCCGGTCTCGGTCATCTTCGTTCTCGCCATCGCCTCGCTGCTTGGCGCATCGGTGATGGCCGCACGCGGCGAACGCCGCCAGTTGTCGCTCGGATAAGCATCGGCAAGTTACGGTCCCGGCCTCAAGTCTGGACATTCATCAAATCATCGTGAAAATCCCCTCGCAATTTCAACATTGCGGGGGGTTTTTATTTTGCAGATCAATTTTGTTCTTCAATACATCCGATATTTCAAGCACATCACGCATCGCGTATTCTCACGTTAAATAAAAAACAGAGACATTAAATTTCACATCGACAGATTACGGCAGTAGAATTCAAATTGACTTTAATTCAACTTGCAATTTTAAATACAAACAATAGAAAACCATTATTGCGTAACAATAAAATCCGGTATGGAGACTATATGCTTCGCCCATCTCTTTTGGACGGCGTGGATGCTTTTCTTCGGCTTGAAAACGCCTGGAATGATCTCGCAAGATCCGTCACAACCTGCCATTTCACACAGACTTTCGAATGGGCAAAGCTGGGCTGGGAAGCACGGGATGCCTCAGCGGGCGACCGCCTCATCTGCGCAACCGTGTGGTCCGGCGAGCGGCTTGTCGCCGTGTGGCCCTTTCAGCGCAACCGGCTCGGCTTTGCGACACGCCTCGAGCCGCTTGGCTGCGGCATGCACGAGGAATACGGCGATCCGCTCATCGCATCGGGCATCAATGCTGCCAGCATTTGCAAGGAACTGATGCTGCTCTTGCGACCGATGGCCGATGTCATCGAGGTTCCGTTCGTCAGGCACGACAGCCCGATCCGGAAGGAGCTTATCAATGCCGGAGCCTTCCACATTCCGGATCCTTTGGATGCTTATGCACTTGAGAGGCGCGGATCACAAAGCTTCGATTCTCTGCTGCAGACTTATTCGGCCAATTTCCGCGCCAACCTGAAACAGAAACGCAAGCGGCTACAGAAGCTCGGGACGTTGCGCTTCGAACTTCCGGAAGACTACGACAGCTGCAAGGAGACGATCGACTGGGTGGTCGGGGAAAAGCGGCGATGGCTGCAGCGGCTGGACAAGCAATGCTCCTGGCTCGGCAAGGATGAGGTGGTCCGGTTCTTCCGGGCGGCGTCGACGAGACGCAGCGAGTTCGGGCGCGTAGGGCTTTTCCGCCTGACGCTGGACGGCAAGCCGGTTGCAGCCTTTCTTGCTACCATCGATCGAGCACGTGTCGAAATGTTGACGACCAGTTTCGAGCCGGAATATGGGCGCTTTTCGCCGGGCATGCTGATCATCGAGGATGTGGCGCGCTGGTGCTTCGAGCGCGGCTTGGATTTCGACATGCGCATATTGCACATGGACTACAAGGAACGCTGGGCGAATGCCGCGACCTCCAGGATCAAATACCGCGTGCCTATGACCTGGAAGGGCGCAGGCGCGTTGCTGCCTGACTATCTCCGGTTCTCCCTGCGCCATATGCTGCACGTCGCCACCAATGCGGAACAGCGGGCCGCTCTTCGCCGTATGCTGAAATGGCGCCCGGCGCCAAAAGGCCGCAACCCTTCATCCGGCGGGCAGATCGGCTTGCGACCGATACAGGAAGAATAGGCGCGACCGGCGAAGTCAAACGCAACCGGCGGCCACCTGCCGCCGATCTGGTGGTTTCCATCAGCTCCGCAGCCGGTAACCGGTCTTGAACATCCAGCCGAGCACCGACAGGCAGATTGCCAGAAACACACCGATCATCACCAGGCTGATGACGGGATTGACGTCGGCGATCTCGTAAAAACTCCAGCGGAAACCGCTGACGAGATACAGCACCGGGTTCAGGTGGCTCACCGCTTGCCAGAAGGGCGGCAGCATGTCGATCGAGTAAAAACTTCCGCCCAGAAAAGTCAGCGGCGGCACAACCAGCATCGGCACGATGTTCAGCTGTTCGAAATTCTTCGCCCAGATGCCGATGATGAAACCAAACAGGCTGAAGGTGATCGCGGTCAGCACCAGAAAAAGCACCATCATAAACGGATGGGCGATACGGATGTCGACGAAGAAGGATGCGGTCGCAAGGATGATCAGGCCTATAAGAAGCCCCTTGGTCGCCGCTGCCCCGACATAACCGACGAGGATTTCCGTCATGGCGACGGGTGCAGAGAGGATCTCGTAGATCGTGCCGGTGAATTTCGGAAAATAGATGCCGATCGAACCGTTGGAGACGCATTGCGTCAGCAGCGTCAGCATGATCAGGCCGGGCGTGATGAAGGAGCCGTAGGAGACGCCCTCTATCGTCTGGATGCGCGAGCCGATCGCGGTGCCGAAAACGATGAAATAAAGCGAGGTGGTGATGACCGGCGAGATGACGCTCTGCATCAGCGTGCGGCGCATGCGCGCCATCTCGAACCCGTAGATGGATTTGATCGCTTCGAAATTCATGCCTTCTCCTCCACCAGAGCGACGAAAATGTCCTCCAGCGAACTTTGCCTTGTCGAGAGATCCCTGAAGTGAATGCCTGCCGCCGTCAGCGCCGAAAGAAGCGACGCGATACTGTCCTGGCTTTCCTCGTGGCTGTATTCATGCACCAGCGACATGCCGTCTTCGCCGAGCGAAAGCGCGAAGGATGCAAGGCTCGGCGGGATCGTCTCCAGCTTTTCGGTCAGGTCGAGTTTCAGCTGCTTGCGGCCGAACTGCTTCATCAGCGCAGTCTTTTCCTGCAGAAGAAGAAGCTTGCCACCGTTGATGACCCCCACCCGGTCGGCGATCTCCTCCGCCTCCTCGATATAATGGGTGGTGAGGATGATGGTCACGCCCTCTTCGCGCAGACGCTTCACCACTTCCCACATATCGCGGCGCAGGCTGACATCGACGCCGGCGGTCGGCTCGTCGAGGAACAGCACTTCCGGCTCATGCGACAAAGCCTTGGCGATCAGCACGCGCCGCTTCATGCCGCCGGAAAGCTCGCGCAGCATGTTGTCCTTCTTTTTCCACAAGGACAGTTCGCGCAGGATCTTTTCGATCAGCGCCGGGTTCGGCTTCTTGCCGTAAACGCCACGGGAAAAGCTCACCGTGTTCCAGACCGTCTCGAACTGGTCGGTGGTCAGTTCCTGCGGCACCAGCCCGATCAGCGAGCGGGTCCGGCGAAAGTCCTTCACGACGTCATGGCCGTCGACCAGAACCTTGCCGCCGGTCGGATTGACGATGCCGCAGACGATCGAGATCAACGTCGTCTTGCCGGCCCCGTTCGGCCCAAGCAGCGCCAGGATTTCGCCGCGCTCGATATCGAGATCGACGCCCTTCAAGGCTTCGAACCCATTGCCATAGGTCTTGGTCAGTTGCTGGACGGAAATAATAGGAGGCATGAGGACCGCATTCGTATTGGAAGATGTTTTCCGGAGATGCCGCAATATAGGGGCGCATTCCTATGAAGCTATCCCTTCATGGAAGAATATTGCGTTCCGGATTTCGGGGTAATGAGGCGCGCCGATATTGACTGGGGTCGACCCGGAGCAGCCGATTGGCCGCATCGGCGCCGTGTCCTGCATCACTTTGATTATTCCAAGCGGCCGCCTCCTGCGCCAATATTTCGTCGGAAGAACGCGACCACCTCCGCATTGAACTCCGCGTGAAACGCCGCCCGGTCAAAACCTGGAGCATCAATGCATACTTCCGAATCCTTGTGGGTATCGGGGCACAACGTCAGAAACGATAGATGAACGGCATTCGGTGCGATCCGGAAATCAGGTTTTTCAGGCAAGACACCAGCCAGTGTCGCGACATCTTTAGGCGACGCTCCGCCACCGCCTCCCAGTTCCGATCCCCATAACTGAAGCGGAATCGCAACGTTTTTCACGCTGTTCACGGTCTGAAAGACAACACTGAGCGGGTCGGCAATAACCATTGCCTTGATGCGGGGATCATGGGCGAGCACTTGGGGCCGCGGCTCCTGTTGCACAGGTCGGACTTGATTGACCTGTGGGCAGCCGGTTGCTTTCGGGTCCGCGCAACGCGGCGGCAATTTGCTGAAATCCGGATCCGCTCCAGCGATAACGAGGCCCGTATAGCCGCCTTGCGAGAACCCGTAAAAACCGACGCGTTGCGGGTCGATCTTTCCGGCATCAGGCGAAGCCGTGAGCATGAAATCAACGGTTCGCATGATATCGAAGGGGCGCCTGATCAAAGCGCCAAGACCATTTGCCCTACTCATATCGGCATGATTTGCGTGCGGATGATTGATGGCGACGACGACAAATCCGGCATCGGCCAGGGCTTCGGCCGTATCGTGGTGGCCGAGATACCAGCCGCCATAACCATGAGAGATGACCACCAGCGGCAGTCTCTCTCCAGCAACAGGGCAATCTGGTACGGCCGGCACCATCAGCACGCCGATCCGCACATCCGCGGGCGCCATCGCACAGGGCGACCACATCGCCGCATCGATTGCCGGACTATCCTCCGGTCCCGCCGGAATTTGAATAAACTTCAGTCCCGCTGCATGGGCAGACGATACAGCAAGACAAAAGGTGGCCGCCAGGACCAGGCATAAACGCATCATAGTCGTTGCTCCAGCTTATGAGCAGCCGGTTGCCCGGCCTGACAGACCGAACGCTCGCCGTGCTGAGGATGAAGGCAACGCGATGTCTGCAACTCAACACGCTACCTTGCATTAACAGGTAGCGTGTTATACATAATCTGTAAATACGGGGAATCGCATGACCGACTCGATTCAGGTCCAACTGAGAAAAGGCGCACTTGATCTGTGCGTTCTGGCCGTGCTGTCTCGGGGCGAGAACTATGGCTATGAAATTGCCAACACTCTGGTTACGGCCGTCGGGATGGGGGAAGGCACGATCTACCCTCTCATGCGTCGCATGCAGAACGATGGGCTCGTTGCGACCCGCCTTGTCGAATCGAGCAGTGGGCCTCCCCGCAAATATTACCGGCTCACACCCTTGGGCCTGACGGTTTTCGAAGCCCATCGGCGCGACTGGCGCACTTTCGCGAATTCGGTAGAAAAACTTCTCGGGGAGCTGGAATGAACAGGGACAGTTTTTTGCACGCATTGAGACGGGGTCTCGCGGGCCTGCCTCCTCAAGAGATCGAAGATATCATTGCCGACTACGCGGCCCATTTTGTCGAATCCAAAACCTCTGGCCGTCAGGACGCAGAGGTTGCAGCCGCTTTGGGCGATCCGGCCAGAATTGCGCGAGAACTCAAGGCGGACGTCAAGCTTCGCCGTTTCGAAACAAACTGGAGCGTCTCGAACATGCTGGCGGCAGTCTTTGCCCTGGCTGGCCTCGCCATCGTCGATGTTCTTTTCCTGCTGCCGCTGTTGATTGTCATGACGGTGGTAACGCTTGCTTTCGCCTTGGCTCTGCTGGCCATCGGCGCTCTCGGGATCAAGGTCATCGTCACCGCGATCTTGGTTCCGGATGGCATCACGCTTACGGCGATCCTGAGCCACTTTTCCATCGGAGCCGGACTGGTTAGCGGCTTCATCGGCGGAGGCGCTCTGCTGTTACTCGGGATGGGCGCAGCCATCCATCTGTTCGGGCGATATGCCCGGCTACATTTTCAACTCGCTCAACCAGCTCAACATCGCGTCTGATCGACGCCTTCCCTTTTGAAGGAAAACGGACATGGGCCGAAGACTGTTATTGGTCGCGATCACAGGCGTGAGTGGCGCAATTCTATTTCTGATAATGGGCATAGGTTTCGCGGAACGGAATCCGGGAAGCCTGACGAGCTTATGGGGCGCGATGACATCAACCTGTGGACCATCCGGCTCTACCAGGCAACAAATCACCCTGCCCCTTGCGGCGATTGACGGTCTGGCGATAAGCTTGCCGGCTACCGTCCGCTATCAGCCGGGCGGAGAGGCGCAGGCCATCGTCAGCGGCGATCAGACGCTGCTCGAACATGTGCGGCTCGAAAACGGCAGACTGGATCTCGATTGCGAACCCGGCTGGCCGTCTCCGCGGCTCGAGGTCAGTATTTCGGGACCACCGATCACCGAGTGGAAAATGCTTGGCAACGTCGATCTTTCCTTGACCAATATCGATCAGCCCCAGATACGCTTCGTCATCCAGGGCAGCGGCAACATCACGGCGGCCGGTACCACCGAGAGCGTTCGCATGGAGATTTCAGGTTCCGGCGCAGCAAACCTGAAGGAGTTGAGCAGCCAGTCCACAGAGATCGAAGTCCGAGGCAGCGGCGATGCGCAAATTACCGCGAAGGCAACGGCCGATGTCTCCATTTCCGGAAGCGGCAATGTCGAGCTGTTCGGCAATCCGATGCTGCGCCGTTCGGAAATACGGGGTAGCGGCCGAATTCAGCAATTTCCATAGCCGTCGCTTGCAGGCACCAACCTCAAAAAATCACGCTGGCAAAAAACTGCGCCGCGATCGCGACGAGGAACAGGGCGAAGCCGAATTCGAGCTGCCGTTTCGACATGGCATGCGCAAGCCTTGCCCCATAAGGCGCCGTATAGAGTGTTACCGGGATCAGCAGCGCGACGGCCAGCCAGTTGATATAGCCGGTCGAAAACGGCGGCAGGCCGGGCTTGCCCCAGCCGCCCCAAATATAACCGACCAGGCCCGGGATCGAGATCAGCACGCCGACGCCCGATGAGGTGGCGACCGCCTGGTGGATGGTGCGCCCGTAAAGCGTCATGAAGGTGTTGTTCATCACCCCGCCACCGATCCCCATCAGGCCCGACAGGATGCCGATGAGGGTGCCGACCAGGAACTTCAGCGGATTGGCAGGGAGATCGTCGCCGAGTTTCCAGCTGGCGCGGTTAAAAATCATCCTCAGCGCCAGTACCAGCGCGATCACCGCGAAGATCAGCCTCAGCTCGGTGCTGGACGCCCAAGCGGCGATCAGCGTGGCGATGATCGTGCCGAGGGGCACGGCGACGACCCAGCCCTTGAGGAGATCGATATCCACCGCGCCGCGCTGACGGTGCGCAGCAAAAGAACGGACCGACGTCGGCACGATGATCGCCAGCGAGGTGCCGAGCGCCAGATGCATGCGCACCTCGTCAGCGACACCCAGAAGCCCGAACACATGGAAGAAGATCGGCACAAGGATCGCACCACCGCCGATGCCGAACAGGCCGGCAAGCAGTCCTGCGAGTACACCTGCGGCAAGCAGTGCCGCAACGAAGGGAAGAATATCGAGAAAGGTAGGCATCGCGTTCTCCGGCGACGGGTACTCATGAGCCGGATCGAAAAGGCATGAGCTGGTAGGGCGGGCATGACGATGACATGGTGAAAGCCTGTCTTTCGCCCTGTCATCTTGCGGTGACCTATTCGCATCATTGTTTGCGCCAGGCAAGCCGCGGTCGCGCGAACGCCGCCGCACCTCGCGCAGACCGTCAGAATGCTCGGCCACCGGGCCAACAGATGGCTTGCCCCGATGCTTGCGACGACACGCTCGTCGGCCGGTCCCGTTTTTCCCGACCACGACGTGGCGGAACGCCGGGGCCGGCTTTTTTGTTTGTTAAAATATCCACTCATTTCAAGACGGCTCACCCAAACGGGTGGCGACGACAGTCCGGACCGGTGCTGGACTACAGCTTGACATCAGGGAGGCGTAAACACCGGCGATATGGTTCAAGGGCTGGCGTTTAGAAATCGGCAATCATTATGCCGATAGGATCGCTGTACGTCCTGACCGCCCTTTGGGCTCAAGCGGCACGATGACAATCGTCTCCACCGAATTTCGTGTTCGCAACAATCCAGGCCCCGGCATTTGACGTATGCCAAGAGAGGTATCTTGTCCTGTAAGTGGTGCCAGGATACCTGATTGCATATTGTTCAAATTCATTGCCACAGCCGAAAGTCGACCATCATGCCGAACTCCGTCAAGAAACACAGATTTCCGCAGGAACCCGTCACCGCCCCGGAGGCGGATGATGATTTCGACTTCGGATCTCTCGACGAGCTGGCGACAATGATGGTGGATGCGCTGACGCTTCCGCTGCCGGGTGATTTTCGCGACGCGGACGGATCAGATACCGGCGCAATCGATCCGCGCACGCCTCATACCTCGAAGCGGATCAACTGAAAATCCGAACGAATAAGCTGATCTTCTTGCCTCATATCCAGAGCGCCGTCAGTCGCAATACTGGCGACCGCCCTTGCGGGAGCGCAGGTCGAAATGAAAGTGGTTCCAGTGTTCGGCATTGCTGCCGGGTCCGAGCACGGTGGAGAAATACTTGCAGCTGTCGCCGCGCACCGATTTGAGCAATCCGCCTTCGCGGAAGGAGAACAGGCCCTTCTTGCGGACGTCGATATCGTGGCCGTTCTTCAGCGTGATCCGGCCGATATCGATCGCGTTGCCACGCGCATGTTCCGACATCGGATTGTAGCGCTGGCGGCTGTTGTTCATCTTGCGGCAGGAATAACCGCCCATCGGCTGGATTTGGCGGATGCCGGTGAGATAACGGGTGCGGGCGGAGATGGCGAGATCGTTCTTCACCCATTTGGCGAAGGCAAGCGTCACCTGGCAATTCAGCGTTACCGCCGGCCTCACGTCGATGCCGCCGGACAAGCCGGCAAGTTTTACCGGATAATCGATGCCGCAGCTATTGCCCTGTGAGATGCGCGGCAGATCCTTGAACTCGACGCCCAGGCGACGAAGCTCGGTGCGGCAGGAAACTTCCGACTGGGGCATGACGGTGCGCTGCCAGGCGCCGTCAGGCGTACTCATCGGCGCATCGCTTGCCACCGGATTGTTCGGCCGCAGCATCGCGACCTCCTGTGTTCCCGCAGGCGCGCGGCGCGCCGCAACGACGGGAGAATTGTCGTCCCAGGTCATCGAGGCCGATGCCCCCTGCCCGCCGATGCCGGCAGCTTGCCGTTTCGGGGGCACGATCACTCGGTCGTCCGAACGTGGGGCGTCGATAGGCTGATGCCTTGCCTTGAGCGCAACGGGATTGTCGGTGCCGATCCCATCGACCACCGGCTGGTCGCCGACGCCTTCGGCGATATCGGTGTCCTGTTCTTCGGCAAGTCCCGTGACATCGCTTTCATCGGGGGCAAACCCGAATTCCTCGTCCATGCTGACGCCACCGGGCGGGATCGTCGCCGGTGCGCCGTTCGGCGCACGCAGATAATGACCATTGTCACCGGATGGCGCGGTCGCCGCCCCATATCCGCCGCCACCCACCTGAGACATAGGCGCGGATGCGACGGAATAAGGTTGCTGCGTTGCAGGGTGGGATATCGGTGCCGGCGGGGAAGAACGCGAGATCGAGCCGACCTGCGTGCCGTTGTCGATCGATGCCGGAGGCACAAGGCTGTCGGCCGAACAGGCTACCAGCATGGTCGAAACCATCAGCGAGGCTATTACCCGCGTCGATAGGGAAGCATACGCCATACCAGTTGCCGCTCTCTCGATGCCGAAATGACACAGATCTTGATTTTAGGCAGATTGGGTAAACGAAAGCTTGATGAAGAATGGCCGTTTCTGGGCCATTTAGGATTACTGTCGCCACATTGGGATGGGCGATAGACAAAAAGGGCCGGAACGCTTGTGCATCCCGGCCCGAACATGAACTGAAATTCTGCTAGCTTTGCATCACGCTGCGCGTGACACCGATCGGGCATCCGCATGTCCCAAACGGAACGTGCCAAGCAATTGCTGCAGATGCAGGCTCTGGTCGGCAAGTGTCTGGCTCGCCGCCGTCGTCTCTTCCACCATCGCAGCATTCTGCTGGGTCATCTGGTCCATGTGATTGACCGAGGCATTGATCTCGGCCAGCCCGCTCGCCTGTTCCTGCGATGTGGTGGCGATCGTCTCCACATGGGCATTGACCTTCTCGACCAAAGTCGCAATCTCCACCAGCGCATCGCCGGTCGAACGGACGAGTTTTACGCCACCCTCGACCTCCTGCACCGAATTGCCGATCAGAACCTTTATTTCCTTGGCAGCCTTAGCGGATCGTTGCGCCAGCTCGCGCACTTCCTGCGCCACGACGGCAAATCCCCTTCCCGCCTCGCCTGCACGTGCAGCCTCGACGCCGGCATTGAGCGCCAGAAGATTGGTCTGGAATGCTATTTCGTCGATAACGCTGATAATCTGGCTGATCTGGCCGGACGAACCCTCGATGCGGCCCATGGCATCGATCGCATTGCGAACGATCTCACCGGAGCGGCTGGCGCTGAGTTTTGTTTCGCTGACCATCTGGCGGGCTTCCCCTGCGCGTTGCGAGGCAATGCGCACGGTGGTGGTGATCTCGTCGAGCGCTGCGGCGGTTTCTTCGAGTGCGGCGGCCTGCTGTTCGGTCCGTCTGGCGAGATTGCCGGTCGCGCCGGAAATATCCGAAGCGCTGTCGCGGACGATCATACCGGTTTCGGAAATCGCCATGATCGCCGCGTTGAGTGCACCTACCGCATCGTTGAAATCCTGCCTGAGCTTGGTGTAGTCCTGACCGATATCACCGAGGGACACGGAAAGATCGCCGGCAGCAAGACTTTCCAACGCCTGCCCGAGTTCGCGCATGGCGTAGGACTGCCGGTCCGCGGCGCTGGAAATCATCCTTTCGCTTGCCGAACGCTCGGCCGCGATGGAACGCTGCTGCTCCGCCTCGCGGGTCTGCAATGCCGCCCGTTCCTCGACATTGTCGCGCAGCACAACCAACGCCCGTGCCATCTTGCCAATCTCGTTCTTCTGTTCGGTGCAAGGCACAGCCACGCCGGAAGAACCACCGGCAATCGACTGCAGTACCGCCTGCACTTTCGACAGCGGGCCGGTCACGCTTTTTACCACCAGCCACGCTCCGCTGATCAAGAGAGCCGCGCCAACTGCAAATATCATGGCGAAATCTGTCGCGTCCTTGCGGAACATCGCCTTCAGGTCATCGACATAAACACCGGTGCCTACGACCCAGCCCCAGGGCGCGAAACCGGCCACATGGGAAAACTTCTCCACCGGTTCGCTGGCGCCCGGTTTCGGCCAGTAATAATCGACAAAACCCTTGCCGTTTGCCTTCACCACCTGAACAAATTCGACGAACAGGAATTTGCCGTTCGGATCCTTGTTCTGGCTGAGATCCGATCCGTTCATCTCCGGCTTCACCGCATGCATGACCATTTTCGGATGCATGTCGTTGATCCAGAAATAACCGGAGCCATTGTCGTAGCGCATGGCGGCGATCACACCTTTCGCCTCTGCCTGTGCCTGATCACGAGACATGGCACCGGACGTTTCGAGCGCCTGATATTTTGCAAGCACGGCAAGCGCCGTGTCGTTCATCTGGGCAAGCCCTGCCTTGCGCTCGCGCTCGGATGAAGTATAGCTCTCGAATAGACTGAAGGTCAGTGCCCCGGCCAGAATGACCAGCGACAGCGCGACGAGACAATAAAGACGCCAGGAAATGGCAAGACGCTGCATGATATCTCCCCCGATATTTGCAAATCTCATTAAATGATAATGATCGGAAGTTACCGGGCCGTGAAGAACTTGAAAGGCAACATCCAACCAAGTCGAATGCAGCTTTGTTCTTTGGATACTCTCCTTCGCCAAGTCATGATGATCGGACATAGTCGCCATGACCAAAAGAAACTGGCATTCGCCAGAAACAAGGCTAGTGTCCGCCTCCCGACAAACACGTCTAATTGTAAAGGATAATCCCGGAATGACCGACGCCGCCAAACCGACCGGTGAACTGACACTTCGAACGCTGGCCATGCCGAGCGACGCCAACCCTGCCGGCGATATCTTTGGTGGCTGGGTCATGGCCCAGATGGACCTTGCCAGCGGCATCCGCGCCGCAGAACGCGCCCGCGGCCGCGTCGTTACCGCAGCAGTCAAGGAAATGGCATTCCAGCTACCGGTCAAGATCGGCGACACACTCGCCATCTACACGGAAATCACCCGCGTCGGCACGACATCGATCACGCTGAATGTCGAGGCATGGGCCCATCGCTCGCGCCACCAGGCGCAGGAAAAGGTCACGGCAGCAACCTTCGTCATGGTCGCGCTCGACGAGGATGGCAAGCCGAAGGCTGTACCGGCCGAATGATTGCGCTCTGTCCCATCGCCCACGCGTTCTATAGGCTTGACGGGTGCCTGCGTCGCTTCAGTTAACGCAGCGGTAAAGCCAAGTGTGCCGCCAACGCGGCTTGGGGAGAGACAAGCCCCTCCCGCACCCGGCAGTTGATATAGATCGGCTGGATAGGCGAAAAAGGGTTCACTACCGTACAGAGAAAGGCCCCTCGTGTGGTTCCGAGGGGCCCGTATCTTGACTGGAGGTCAAAGGCGCCAAAGCAACGCCCCGACGTTATTTAGCCATAACTAAATAAACTTGTCCATTTACTGCTCTATCGTACCAGAATTTGTCTGAGGAAACTCTTCGACGGGCAATCACACTACGCCGATGTCGGGAGGGATACACCAGCCTGAGAAATTTTCACGCAGCGCTGCTGCTCGGCAGTTTTTCGTTACCGTGATAGCCATGCCAGAATTTGTCTGCGTCAGGATTTGTGCGGTCAATTGCCTTGATGATTGCAAAGGCCTTTTTACCCGATCTTGCCACATAGATGACGAGGGATGGAAATGAACTCGCAAGGTCATTCAAATACATCGGGCGCCCGTGAGCGATATCGTAGATTGACACTTTCCCGGTCTCAGGGACTTGGAGAAGGTGTTCGATTGATTTTATCAAATGGGCCCGCGAGAAAGGTGCGACCGCATGATGCGCGGGTTCATATCGTGCCGCGAGAAGTCTTACAGTCTTGCCATTGGTAAAATGGGACGCCGAGATATCGAGAGGTGCTCCTTCGAGGCCAGTCATCGCAGTGACAAAATCTTCTTCGCTAATGGGCTTTGTAAACATTATGTTCTCCGATCTTCACGCGGCCGAGTTACCACTCGATCACTCTGAAGGCATAAACTCTTCATTCCTAATGATCGATATAAAAACTCGACGACTTGAGTTCGGAGCTTTTGCTTCAAACCGATTGATTGCCGAAAGCTAAACACGAATTGGTGTTATCCAGAGAAAACCGGCAGCAGAGATAAAACGTCCGCTCAAAACAGAAGCAGCTTATCACCAGCGCATCGCATTATGGGCGGCAGTGAGCGCCACCTCACCCCTTCAAAAACACCGAGCCCTCATCAAATCCCAGCCCCGGAAACACGCGGCTGGTCAGGTTGCTTGGCTTGATGTCGAACTGACGGTAGAGCATGGCGGCGGCGACTTCGCGGACGTCGCCGGTCGGCATCTGGTCGCGCTCGTCGAGCAGTTTTCCCTCACCCAGTCCCGGCCACTGCCCAAGCACCTTGCCGCCGGCCACACCGCCACCGGCCAGCACCGCCAAGCCGCCCGTTCCGTGGTCGGTGCCGTTGGTGCCGTTTTCCCGTGCCGTGCGCCCGAATTCGGTCATCGCCAGAACCACGGTCTTGTTCCAGACTTCGTCGCCGAGAGTATCCTTCAGTGTCGTGATCGCGGTCGCAAGGTCGCCGGCTGCCTTCTTGAACTGTCCGGCCTGCCCGACATGGGTATCCCAGCCGTTGATCGAAAAGCTTGCGACCCGGTATTGCTCCCGCAGCATTCCGCCGGCGAGCCTCGCCATGTCGGCAATGCCCGATCCGCGCTTTCCGTCCGTGTAAAGAAGATCCGCCGCCTTGTCCCTCGTCTTGGCCTCGTCAAAAACCTTGGCGAAAAGCGGATCGTGGGAATAAAGCCGGTCGAGGAAGGCGATCTCGTCGTCGGCCAGAGAAAAGTCGCTCTGGCTGGACCAGCTATCCGTCTGGTTCGGTCCGGTCAGGATCAGTTCCATCGACGTGTTGATATCGATCGCCTTGCGCGCATCCGAACGCGGGATGACGGCCAGCGCCCGGTTCAGCCAGCCGCTCTTCTGGCTCTTGTCGGCACCGCCAGTCTCCAGAATATCCTGACCGTCGAAATGGCTTCGCTGGTCGCGATAAGGTGTCGAAACGGCGTGAACGAAAGACAGATGCCCTGCCTTCCATAGCGGCATCAGCGCCGAAGCTGCCGGATTGAGGCCGAAAAATCCGTCGAGGTCGAGCAGGCCCGTATCCGGCGTCAGCGCCAGCTTGGGCCGCAGCGCGGCAAAAGCCGGGTCGCCATAAGGCTGCACAAGGTCGAGGCCATCCATCGCGCCGCGCAGGATGATGGTGACGAAACGATTGTCTCCGGGCATGGCCGCAAAGGTGACCGGCGTCAGGACCGGCGCCGCCGCCGCGCAGCAGGCTCCAGCGAGAAATCCCCGACGGGAGAGGCGAAAATTCGTGGCGCTCTCGTTCTGGCTCATCGGTCTATCTCCTGTTGAATTCCGGCGATGCCAGAACCATCGTGATCCCGTGCAGTCTGCTTGGCGCCTGCGAAATGATCCGCACGGTCTCCGCAGATGCAGCATCTCCGAGCGCGGCCTGCAGGAATTCGGAAGGTTCGAGCTTCTGCCCCAGCAGCTTTGCGACGCGGCGCGACCAGTCGATCCGTTCGCTGAGTTGAGCGGGCGTCAGCCAGGCACCGCTCGTATCGGGCACGCCTGCCGGGCTTGGCGGTTGCCAGATCGGTTGCCCCATCTTCTGCAGCGCCCCTAGCGTCAGCGCATTCGCCTGCCCGGCACGTCTGCGCCGCAATTCGGCAGCCTTGGCGGTACCGGCCATCTGCATCGCCTTTCCAACCGGCCCGACATCATCGTCATCGCCTTCCATGTCGGCCAGAAGCGCCGACATGTTGTCGTCGGGCAAATTCAGGGCGCGGAAACCCGACACGACGAATTCGAAGGGCTGCTTGATCTTCCCGCCCGGTTCTTCCCAGGCGAGCGGATGTTCAAGCATGGCCCGATAAACCTCGCCAAGATTGCCGTCACTTTCCTTCCAGGCCGCGACCATCACCTCGGTGATTTCAGTCGGCGGCGTGTCGCTGATGAAGTGGGCCGCCAGCTTGCGGCAGATATGGGTTGCCGTGCGGGGATCAGCAGCAAGATCCTCCAGCATGCGCACATGGTCCTGGCTGCCGGCCTCGTCGTCCTGGTATTCCCGCCCGAGCAGCGTGATCGTCCCGCCTTGGGCGCGTCGCGGGCGATAGACCATCTGCAGCGCACGATTGTCGACGGTCAGGCCGGTCAGGATCAGAGCCGCTGCCCGCACATCTTCCTGAGTGTAGCCGCTTCCGGCGCCGAGCGTGTGCAGTTCCAGTAATTCGCGGCCGAGATTTTCATTCAGGCCGCGACCGGTTTCCTGGCCGGCCCGCGAATCCGGTCCAACGCTCTGGTCCTGGTCGAGATAGATCAGCATCGCCGGATGCAGGATTGCGGCCTGCAGCATCTGGGAGAACGTAGCCGCCATATTGGGGCGGATCGCTTCCGTTTCATACAGCGGCACGATCATCCGCATCGGCAGGGATTTCAGTGCGCTGGTGGAAAAATGATCCATCCAGAAACTGCCCAGCCGTTCGTAAAAACCGAAAGGCGAATGAATTGCCTGCGCCAGGCGCGACATCGCATCGACGCGATAGATACGCTGCGCTTCCCGCTGGGTTTCCTTGCGAATGCCCTCGTTCGGCTTGCCTTCGCGGGCAGCCTTGGCCTCCGCGGCCCGCAGGGAGATTACGCGGGTGGCGGATTCGCGACGGCCCACAAGCCCTTCCCGCGGGAAACGATCCTTCGCCGCAATGCCTTTCTTGAGCTGTGTCATCAGCCCATCGGCATCGGACGGGCTGTCCTGCCCGGGCCGAAGACCATATCCATAGCGGATTGCCGCAAGCGTGGGCCTCGCAAGAGCCATGCGCTACTCCTTGTTCTATTTTAGAAACGTCACCGACAAGTAGGGCGGAAACGGTGACAGAATGTGGCGATTTCGAGAGATGGACGGATTGTAATCCAACGGTCGATTAATATTCAGGTTCCGGATACCCCCAGACCGTGAATGTCGATCGCATCCCCATCTCAACACAATGGTTTCGCCGGCTCATCTCACAGTTTCGGCATTAAAGCTGCAAGCCGGATAGAAAGGGCCGATCGCACACGGCGAAAGCCAGCATTTAACGGCATGAGAGCCTTAATTGCGCATGGCCAGGCCATCGGAAAGACTTTATTATTAGCTTCACCTTATGTTACACTCACCGCCCTTGAATGTGACGACCTAGTGAATGCTGCAGGATTCGACAAGTCAGATGAACGCCCCGCGACTAGAACTCGCGGTGAGGCGGGCGCAAGCCGCAGCCACACTTGAGCGCCTTCCGACGACGCTTACGGTGAATGCTGCCGTGTCGTTTTCGGCTCTGCTGATGAGTTCGATCAACCGAGGCATCACCACGTTTGCCGTCATCTGGTTCGGCGCTACTCTGGCAACGATCGTCGGGCGATTTGCCGTGGGCACGATGGTGAAACGCCGCCGGATGGACAAGCTGCGACCGAACCTTTGTCTTCGCCTGATGACCGGCGGCGCGTTCGTCAGCGGTATCGCCTGGGGTGCCCTGCCCTTTGTTCTCTCCGATTTCGATGCGCTGGGCGTCGATGGCGGCATCTATATCCTGATGTGCGGAATGGCCACAGGCGCGGTGCTGCTCGGTACTGGTCATGCAGTCACGGCACTGGCCTTTGCCTTTCCCGTCCATATTGCCGTCGTTACAACCCTGCTGATGAGCAAGGCGGCCGGGGGGCAGCTTCTCGCGCTCAACGTGCTGGCGCTGACCCTTGTGCTCTACAAGAGCAGCATGAAGGGCCAGGCGATCGTCATCGGCAATATCGAGGCGCAGGTAAAGGCGACGGCGCTGGCGCAATCGCTCAGCCGGGCGAATGCCAGCATTCTCAGCGCCAATGAAAGCCTCGAGGTTCTCGCCAATCGCGATCCGCTGACAAGCGTCGCCAACCGCGCCGCGTTCAACGTCTCGCTCGAACGCGGCATCGAAAATGCCCGCGCACATGACGAGCAACTGGCGCTGCTGATCCTCGATCTCGACCGGTTCAAGACGATCAACGACACGTTCGGCCATTCGGCCGGCGACGAGTTGCTGCTGGAAGCCAGCCACCGGCTGCGCGAGGCCGTCGGCGAACGTGGTTTTATCGCAAGGCTGGGCGGCGACGAATTCGCCGTCGTCATCGGCGGAGCCACCGCGGCGGCCGAAGCGCGCCAGCTGGCTGCCCGCATCCTCGACCGCGGCCGCGAACCGTTCGTCATCCGCGGACGCCCGGTCGTCTCCGGCGTGTCCGTCGGCTTTGCCACATGGCCGGAACATGCCGAAAGCGCTGCAGACCTGTTCGTATCCGCCGACATGGCGCTTTACCGTGCCAAGGACGAAGGCCGCGGCCAGTGGCGGGAATTCGACCCGTCGCTGAAAGCCCGCGCCGACCGCCAGCGACGGATCGAACAGGATCTTGCCGGCGCGATCGCGTCGGGTGCCCTCACCGTCTTCTTCCAGCCGCAGGTCGAACTTGCGCAGAATGGCGTCATCGGCTTCGAGACGCTGGTGCGCTGGACCCATGCGTCGCTCGGCGCCATCGCACCGCCGGAAATCGTCGCGGCAGCGCATACGGCCAATCTTTCCGAGGCCCTGACTGCGAGCATCGCAACCGGCGCCTGCCGACTGCTCACCACGCTGCCCTCGCTCGGCTTGCCGGAAGCGACCGTGTCGGTCAACGTCTCGCCGCGTGAATTCGAGCTCTATTCCGTCGCCGAAACGCTCGACCGGATCACCCATGCGCATGGCATCGATCCGGCTTTGTTCGAGATCGAGATCACCGAGGAAGCGATCCTCGACACGCTGGTGGCCGGCGAGCAGCTGAAACATATCGAACGCTCCGGTTACAAGCTCGCCGTCGACGATTTTGGCGCGGGCCATTCGTCTCTGGCCTACCTCGTCACGCTGAAGGTCGACCGGCTGAAACTCGACCGCCGTTTCGTCGCCGGCATCGAGACGAGCTTCCAGAACCAGGAAATCGTCGGCGCCATGGCGGGGCTGGGCAAGGCGCTGGCAATGGACATCATCGCCGAGGGCGTCGAGACGGCGGAAGAAGCCGCCACCCTGCGCGGCCTCGGCTGTCCCGCCGCCCAGGGCTATTTCCTCGGCCGCCCGATGCCGGTCGACGCCATCGCCGGCTGGCTGCTGACACGGGTGCTGACGCCGGCTGCCTAGGCAGCGAAAAACCGTTTCCCTTTTGTACTCATTTTCCGGTTCGCCCCCTTCACTTTGACGAAAACTCTCTCCATATTCGCGACATGGCCAGATCCCCGAAAAAATCCACGCCCGATACCCGCGAAGATCATTCCGGTTTCGGTGAAGCTCCCCAGTCGTCGTTCGAAGGCGCGCCGCTTGAAGGCAGCGTCTCCGACTGGGTGAGGCAGCTCGAATCGGAAGCCGAACTGTCGGGCATGGAGACACAGCGCCAGATCGCCTCCAAGGCGGGCAAACACCGCAAGAAGATCGAGATCGCGGCGCGCGAGGAAGCCATCAAGGCCGCCGCCAAGGAAACAGCCAAGGCGAAGCCGAAAACCGCAAAACACACCACCGCCAGCAAAACCGCCCGCGGCGTCTCGATCGGCGCCTCCAACGATCCGAAAACCCGCGCCGCCGCCGGCCTCAATCCGGTCGCCGGCATGGATGTCTCGCTGGAAGAAGCCGAACACCTCGCCACCGGCGCCGTCACCGCCACGGTCGAAGCCTTGTCGGCCCTGATCGAATCGGGCAACCCGCTGTTCAAGGACGGAAAACTGTGGACGCCACACCGGCCTGCCCGCCCGGAAAAATCCGAAGGCGGCATCAACATCCGCATGTCCTCCGAATACGAACCCGCCGGCGACCAGCCGACTGCGATCAAGGACCTCGTCGAGGGCATCAACAACAACGAGCGCAGCCAGGTGCTGCTCGGCGTCACCGGCTCGGGCAAAACCTTCACCATGGCCAAGGTGATCGAACAGACCCAGCGCCCCGCCGTCATCCTCGCGCCCAACAAGACGCTGGCCGCCCAGCTCTATTCCGAGTTCAAGAACTTTTTCCCGGACAACGCGGTCGAATATTTCGTTTCCTATTACGACTATTACCAGCCGGAAGCCTATGTGCCGCGCTCCGACACGTTCATCGAGAAGGAATCGTCGATCAACGAACAGATCGACCGCATGCGCCACTCCGCCACCCGCTCGCTGCTGGAACGCGACGACTGCATCATCGTCGCCTCGGTCTCCTGCATCTACGGTATCGGTTCGGTCGAAACCTACACCGCGATGACCTTCCAGATGGAAGTCGGCGACCGCCTCGACCAGCGCCAGTTGCTCGCCGACCTCGTCGCCCAGCAATACAAACGCCAGGACATCAATTTCATCCGCGGCAGTTTTCGTGTCCGCGGCGACACGATCGAAATCTTCCCCGCCCACTTGGAAGATGCCGCATGGCGCATCTCGATGTTCGGCGACGAGATCGACTCGATCACCGAATTCGACCCGCTCACCGGCCACAAGACCGGCGACCTGAAAAGCGTCAAAATCTACGCCAACTCGCACTATGTCACGCCGCGCCCCACCCTCAACGGCGCGATCAAATCGATCAAGGACGAGCTGAAAGTCCGCCTTGCCGAGCTGGAAAAGGGCGGCCGCCTGCTGGAAGCCCAGCGCCTCGAACAGCGCACCCGCTACGATATCGAAATGCTCGAAGCCACCGGCTCCTGCGCCGGCATCGAGAACTATTCCCGCTATCTCACCGGCCGCAATCCCGGCGAGCCGCCACCGACCCTGTTCGAATATATCCCCGACAACGCGCTGCTGTTCATCGACGAAAGCCACGTCTCCGTCAGCCAGATCGGCGGCATGTATCGCGGCGACTTTCGGCGCAAGGCGACGCTCGCCGAATACGGCTTCCGTCTCCCGTCCTGCATGGACAACCGCCCGCTGCGCTTCGAGGAATGGGATGCGATGCGCCCGCTCACCGTCGCCGTCTCGGCCACGCCCGGCAACTGGGAAATGGAACAGTCCGGCGGCGTGTTTGCCGAACAGGTCATCCGCCCCACGGGCCTGATCGATCCTCCCGTCGAAGTCCGCTCGGCCCGCTCCCAGGTCGACGACGTGCTCGGCGAAATCCGCGAAACCGCGCAAAAAGGCTATCGCACCCTCTGCACGGTGCTCACCAAGCGCATGGCCGAAGACCTCACCGAATACCTGCACGAACAGGGCGTTCGCGTCCGCTACATGCACAGTGACATCGACACGCTGGAACGCATCGAGATCATCCGCGACCTGCGCCTCGGCGCCTTCGACGTCCTCGTCGGCATCAACCTGCTGCGCGAAGGCCTCGACATCCCGGAATGCGGTTTCGTCGCCATCCTCGATGCCGACAAAGAGGGTTTTCTCCGGTCGGAGACATCGCTGATCCAGACCATCGGCCGTGCCGCGCGTAACGTCGACGGCAGGGTCATTCTCTATGCCGACAAGATCACCGGCTCGATGCAAAGAGCGATGGACGAAACCGCCCGCCGCCGCGAAAAACAGGTCGCCTATAATACCGAACACGGCATCACCCCGGAATCGGTAAAGGCCCGCATTTCCGACATTCTCGACTCTGTCTACGAGCGCGACCACGTCCGCGCCGACATTTCCGGCGCGTCCGGCAAGGGTTTTGCAGACGGCGGCCACCTGGTCGGCAACAATCTCCAGACCCATCTCAACGCGCTGGAAAAGAGCATGCGCGATGCCGCCGCCGATCTCGACTTCGAAAAAGCCGCCCGCCTGCGCGACGAAATCAAACGCCTCAAGGCCGCCGAACTGGCAACCATGGACGATCCGATCGCCAGGGACGAGGCAAGATCGCAGGAAGGCGGCGGCAAGGGCAGCAAGCGAGGTGGAGCAAGCGCTTCCCGCGAGTCGATCTCCCCCCTTGTGGGGGAGATGTCCGGCAGGACAGAGGGGGGCGCCTTACCCTCCGAGCCTGCGGCCATACCCCCCTCTGCCCCTGTCGGGGCATCTCCCCCACAAGGGGGGAGATCAGGGGAGCAAGCCTCCTACTTCGCCAAACCCACCCTTGACGACATGGGCCCGGGTACCGACGCCACGCGCCCGCTCTTCCGCCGCAACAGCCTCGACGAAATGACCGTCGGCCGCACCGAAAAGCCGGCCAACGCCCCCTTGCCCGAACGCCCGCCGGAAACCTACAGCACCAAAAAACGCTTCTCGCCGCTCATGGAAGGCCAACCCGAACGCGCCGATCCGTCCGCTGCTGGCGAGCGCAACGAGACCCGAGCCAAGGACGATCCAAGGCCGATCGTGCGCGGCAAGGTCGGTGCCGGGAGTTATGAGGATGCCGGAGAGCAGAAGCGCAAGGGACGGACGAAGGGCAAGACGGGCCGGCCGGGGCGGTGACCACGGCACATCTGAAATCTATCGGTGAATGGATCGGGACATAAACCCGGTCCATCATGCGTATTGGATGAAAGCTGTCTGGTCCGCATTCTGGTTATATGCCCGAAGAAATCCGACCGGAAAAATTGCTGCAGTATTCCTGCTGATTGCCTCCACCTGATTGCCGCCTCGTCGCTACGGCAGCCCGCACGACAGAAAACCTTCACCTAAGATCAGACGCCGGCTTCCGTTGAACATGCCAGGAAACGCTCCATGAGCATAATAACTTTGAAACGTCATTTTCTTTTAAATGAAACTACATTTTTTTCGCATTGAAACACCGTTTCAATTTCGTAGGCTCCGCGTGTTCATTCAGGAGGAAGGTAATGAATAGACGTCAATTTATCGGTTACGCGAGCGCAGCCGGAGCACTTTCCATAAGCGGTTTTCCGACGCCTTACGTGGCGAAAGCAGCAGCGTCGGATGCCCCGAAATCGTTTCGCGACCCACTGTCGGGCCATCTGGTTCGCCGATTGTCGCCAAATCCGGGCTCGCATGTGCTGTATTTCACCGACAATGCATTCACTGCAGATGGCCGTTACACGGTCTACGATTCCGCTCGGGGCTGCGACGTCGTCGACCTGCAGACATTCGAGGCTGTACCGCTGATCGAGGGGCCTTACGAATGCATGATGGTCTCGCGCAACGAGAATATCGCCTATGTGTATCACAAGGATGCCAAGGGTGGCGGCAAGGACGCGACGGGACTGAACTACTATGCCGTCTCTATACCCGACGGTAAGGTTACGCAGATTGCCGAGAATATGAACGGCACGCTGTTTCAGTCCAACGCCGACGAAACGCTGATGCTGGGCCGCTGGCAGGAGCGCGAATACGAACTACAGCCCGGCCCCAAGGTCGCGGGCACCGATGGCGGCTACAACGCCATCGGTCCCGACGGCAAGCCGATGAGCTTCGCAGATGCCAAGATGTACCGCATGGCAGAGCGACTGAAGCAGAGCATCCCGATGGAGATCTTCACCATCGACCTGAAAACGGGCAAACGCAACACGGTGCTGCAAGACGATCACAACTGGCTCAATCACGTCGTCTTCTCGCCGACCGATCCGGGCCAGATCATGTATTGCCACGAAGGGCCTTGGCACATGGTGGACCGGATCTGGACAGTGCGCGCCGATGGCTCAGCCAAAACCTGCATCCACCACCGCAGTATGGAGATGGAGATAGCCGGCCACGAGTTCATCTCGGCTGACGGCAAGGCGATTTGGTATGACATCCAACGCCCTCAGGGCGAAAACTTCTGGCTGGCGAGCTACGACATGACGACCGGCGAGCGTATCTGGCGTCACATGGAGCGCAACGAATGGTCGCTCCATTTCAACACCACGCGCGACGGCAAACTGATCGGCGGCGATGGTGCAGGTCTGGATCTCGATTCGCATGCGCCCGACGGCAAATATATCTATCTCTACGAAGAGGAACTCGTGGAGGACAAACGCACGCTCGGCGCCGATACGCAGGATCTGATCCGTCCGGGCAAGCTCAAGTCGAAAAAAGTCGTCGACCTGACCTCGCACGATTACCGCACCGAACCAAACGTGCAATTCTCCGCGGATTCGAAGTGGCTGACATTCAAGTCGAACATGCATGGAGAGATTCACGTTTATGGGGTTGAGGTCGAGAAATCGGCCTGACGTGACGCGATCTTGCCATTGAGGCGACCTCTTCATCCGCGCCATTGTAGGGAACTACAAAACGATGGCGCGGAATTGCGGCATTTGCGCTGAGATACAAACAGTTCGAACGAGATGGAGCCTGCACATTCTCATTGACCTCGCGGCTGCGCTCGAAGAAACGACCAACGCAAGAACGATCTCCTCAATAATACTCAATCACCGTATCGCTCAGCACCACCCTCACTACCCGGTAGAGATAAAAGAACCCGGCGATCCCGAAGGTGATGATGATCAATATCCCCCAGATGATCACGTGGCCGATCGAGGAGATCAGGTCGAAATTGCAGCGCAGTTTGCCGATCGGGCGGCCCGATTGGTCGAGCACTTCCGTCCGGTTCAGCACCGCCCGGTTGAGATAATAGGGAAAGACCAGCAGCGCGAGGCCGAAGGTGATGATCGTCAGGACGACCCAGACGATGACATGGCCGATCGACTGACCGATCGAAAATTCGCAGCGCAGACGCGCCGCCCGCGACCCGGTCTGAGCCGCCTGCAAGAGCTGGTTCATGCTGTCCTGTCCCCCGACACGATGATGGTTGCCCGAGGCCACAGTGCCAGAAGCTGACAGGGTGTCAATTGCGGCAGATTTTTCGTTGTAGGGTGAAATCTACTCTCGGAGGCGGTCAGCGAAACAGACCTATCCGTCTTGCTCATTCCCAAGACGCTGGAACGTCTGCAAGGCAACGGTCGCCGGTAGAAGACAAAGATCCCCTCACCAACAAAATCTAAGACTTAGCTTTGCTAAGATCTTGATTTTGTAACCTCTCCCACAAGGGGAGAGGTAAAGCGTCGAGGGTGCCGCACCCGTATCTCTCCCCTTGTGGGAGAGAAAGCAATTTCGAAATCTTAGCCGAAGGCTAAGTTTCAGAAATTGCAAGTGAGGGGATCCCTCCGTCCGGGGACGTTTCAAACCTCCCGCTCAACAAATCCAATCCTTTACATCTTTTTCCATCCCCACCCTCCAAACCCATGCCTACAATCCTCCCGTTCCGTCATGGATACACCGGCAGGCGTGCCGGCGAGGCGGGACCGGCGCTGGTGGTGGCGGGACGACGTGAATCGTCACCACCGGGGTCCGCGGAAAAAGGTCTCCCTCCGGCGACACGGGGGAAGCGGATAAGGTTTCGGACCGGCCTTTCCGCTTCTGATGCCCGAATGGCGCGTCGGATGTGCCTGTGCGGCACACAGGGTGGCTTCAGGGATGGTTTCGCCGGGCTGCTGAAGTCCGCCTGCCAAAAGCGGGTAGCCCGGCGGCGGTAAAGCGGAGTGTTGGCGGTAAGTCGTTCCGCCCGTGTTTCGTGGCATCAGACGAACACCATCCGGACAGGCCAAGGCAGAGGGACCGGAGTCGCGGATAAAAACTGCCGAACGGGGCGCTGAGAGGTGCCACATAAACTAAAACTTACGAGGCAGCTTTCAGCGCCCCGTCCGTTCAAGTCTCTCCTATCGGGGAGCGTTCTTCGGGCTGGACCCGAGGAAAAACGAGGATCGCCAAGGGGAAACCATGCCCAGTGAAAAAAACCACTCGATACCAATCTCGCCATGCGTACCGCCGAGGCGTTGGCGACACCCCATATTGCCTGCCGCCGCCGCAGTTGCAGGCGCGGCCAGCGTTGTCGCTGGTATTTTTCCGACACCGGCGAGCCCTGCTGCCTCGGCAATCTCAATTCCGCCGAGAGGGCAATGTTCGACGAGATCTATCAAGCAGCGCATTTCGCCAAGGGGTTTCTCGGGAGCGATGGCGCGTTTTTCAACACGACGAGCGGGCCGCAACGGCTGCTTGACGATCTGGCGATCGCGATTGCCCGCAACTTGCCGAACCGCTGGATGGCCAAACAATGGGACGCGGCCCGGCGCGCAAGGGAAAAGCGGATGGCAGCGGCCGACAGGCAGGCCAGTACGGACGGCTGAGGCAATGCGGCAAGCGTCCGGACGCGGCTTGAGCCTTCCCCTCGCCGCCTCGCCTTATCCCCGCTTTCGGAAGGGCGGCAGCTGGCGCAGGCCGGAGAGCACTTCCACCTCGCCGGCGCTTTTCGGCTTGCCGAGCAGAAAGCCCTGCAACTGTTCGATACCTTCCTCGATCACCATCCGGTGCTGGCCAAAAGTCTCGATGCCTTCGGCGACGACCGGCAGGTCGAGGCTCTTGCCCAGCCCGATGATCGCCTTGACGATGGCGCGGGCGCTCTCGTCCTCCTCCATCTGCCAGATGAAGCTGCGGTCGATCTTGATCTTGTCGAAGGGAAAGGTCTGCAGGTTGCTGAGCGACGAATATCCGGTGCCGAAATCGTCGATGACGATCAGTACGCCGAGCGCGCGAAGCTTTTTCAGCATGGCGAGCACCGCGTCGCGGTTTTCGATCAGCGAGGTCTCGGTGATTTCCAGCTCCAGCCGGTGCGGTTCGAGCCCGCTGTCGGTCAGCGCTGCTGCGACCGTATCGACCAGATCGGGGAAACGGAACTGCACCGCCGAGACATTGACCGCCACCGCCAGGCCGTCGTCCCATGAGGCGGCGGTGCGGCAGGCCTCGCGCAGCGCCCATTCACCGAGCGTGACGATGATGCCGGTCTCTTCCGCCACCGGGATGAAAGTCGCAGGCGAGACCTGGCCGAGATCCGGGTGGTGCCAGCGCATCAGCGCCTCGTATCCGGTGCAGGTGCCGTTCGAGGCATCGAACAGCGGCTGGAAGACGAGCGACAGCTGGTCGCGCAGAGCCGCGTGTCGCAGCTCGCTTTCCAGCAGGCGGCGCTGGCGCAGGTCCGCGTCCATGTCGGCGGAATAGAAGGCAGCCGTGCCGCGGCCGGAGAATTTGGCGTTGTACAGCGCCATGTCGGCGGCATTGCGCAACTCGTCGGCGGTGCGGCCGTCCTCGGGGAAGATCGACACGCCGATCGAGACGCCGACCGCCTTGGGATCGAAATTGACGTTCATCTCCTGCCGGAACGTATCGAGGATACGGTCGGCAAGCAGATAGGCGGCAGTCGGCTGGTCGAGGCCGGGCTGGAGGATGATGAATTCGTCGCCGCCGATGCGGGCCGGCGTGTCGGTCACCCCGGCGCAGCGGCGCAATATGTCGGCGACCTTGACCAGGACCCGGTCGCCCTCGGCATGGCCGAACACGTCGTTGACGGATTTGAAGCGGTCGAGATCGAGTGCCAGCACCGCCAGCCGCTCGTCGGCGCTGCCGGCGATATCGATCGCCGCCTCCAGCTTTTCGTTGAACAGCGAGCGGTTGGGAAGGTCGGTCAGCGCATCGTGGCGGGCCATGTGCTCGACCCTCAGTTCGGCGATGCGCTTTTCGGTGAGGTCGCGGACCGCAAGGACCTGGCACTGGCGGCCGCGATATTCGATCGTGTGGACCGCGACTTCGAGAAAGGCCTCCTTGCCGGGCTTCAGCGGTCCGGCCTTCAGGGGTTGTGCCTCGACGGCACGGGTGCGCTCGACATCGATCAGCGAGATCCCGTCGGCCGCGACCATCAGCGCGTCCGGCGAACGGCCGATCACATCGCGGTCACGCAGGCCGAGCATGGCGGGGAACCGCGCATTCGCCTCGATGATGACGCCCTCGCGGACAACCGCCAGGCCTTCGAGCGTCGCATTGGCGAAACCGCGAAGGTCGGTGAGATAGCGGTCGAGGAAACTTGCGATCATGCCGGCGACGATGATCATGCCGACAACGACCGAGACGGCCCAGACCATCCAGATCCGCCCGCTGCCGTCCAGCGAGGCCTGCGGCAGCGACGGATCAGGCACAAGCGTGGTGGCCGACATGGCGGAGAAATGCAGGAGGCATATGGACAGGACGCTCGCCGCAACGGCCGCCCACAGGCCGCGACGGCCCTTGCGGCGCATCGACATGCGGAAAGCGAAAGTGAGAAGACCGATCGACAACAAGGCTGCGACCGGAATGATGCCGATCTCATAGTGGATGGTCGCTGCTGCGCGTATCGAAGCGGTGCCGGTAAAATGCATGGCGGCAACGGAGACGGTCGCTGCCGTGCCGGCGAGGATTTCGCTCTTCAGCGTGCCGCCCTCGGCGATCTTGAGGCTTGCCCAGAAACCGACGGCGGCGATGATGGCGGAAAGCACCGTGCGGAAGAGCTCGAACTCGATGTCGATCGTGCCCTCATAGGCGAGCATGGCGACGAAATGGGTAGCCCAGACCGAAAGCCCGCCGGTGACGGCTGCAACGAGAAGCCAGATCTTCCGGCGTTTTTCGCTACATTCGATTGCCCGGCGATGGATCAGAAAGAAAGCCAGCATGCCAATGACGCATATGCCGGCTGCGAGAGCCACCAGGGCGTGATCGTGCTGGACCGCGACGCATTCCAGAACCTTGAACATCATACACTACCAGATCCAAGCGGTGATTGATTTCACCGTCTATGGCTGGAACATTACGGGTACGCTATTTAAGAAACATCTAATATGAAGCAACGCAAGCGTGTCGCATTTCGGGACGCGCACGTTTTCCCATAGAATACTGGGGGTCTAAACCGCGATCCGCTCAGCCTCGCGCTCGCGAATGCCGGCAAGATCGATGGCGGCGAAGGCGGCTGAAATGATTTCGGTCCCGGCGCCGGGTTTTGTCGCCTCTGAAGACAGGATCTGGCGGAACCGCCTTGCGCCTGCATAACCCTGAAACAGCCCGACCATGTGGCGGGTGACATGGTGCAGCCTGCCGCCAGAGGCGATCACCTCTTCGGCATAGGCGATCATCGTGTCGCGCAGTGCCAGCCAGTCGGTATCGGACGCGCCGCCCTCTGCACAATCCGAGCCTTCCAGCATGGCGTCGACGCCGGCCAGAAGACCGGTATTCTGATAGGCGGCGCGGCCTAGCATGACGCCATCCATCACCGCCAGGTGACTTTTCGCCTGATCGAGATCGGAAATGCCGCCATTGATGCCGAGAAAAACGTTCGGGTTCTCACGCTTCATGCGGTGGACAAGATCGTAGTCGAGCGGCGGGATTTCGCGGTTTTCCTTTGGGCTCAGCCCCTGCAGCCAGGCCTTGCGGGCATGGATCCAGATCGCATCGGCCCCTGCACCGATCATCCGGTCCAGAAAATCCGGCAGGACGTCCGAGGGCTCCTGATCGTCGATGCCGATGCGGCACTTGACCGTGACGGGTGCCGTCGAAACCGTCTTCATCGCGGCAACGAGATCGGCGACATGGCCGGCATCACGCATCAGGCAGGCACCGAACGTGCCGGACTGTACGCGGTCGGAAGGGCAGCCGACATTGAGATTGATCTCGTCATAGCCATAATCGCTGGCAATGCGGATCGCTTCGGAGAGCTTGCCAACGTCCGAACCGCCAAGCTGCAGCGCAACGGGATGTTCTGCCGGCGAAAAAGACAGGAGACGATCGCGCGGACCATGAATGATCGCATCGGCCACCACCATTTCGGTATACAGCAGTGCGCGCGACGAAAGCTGCCGGTGCAGATAACGGCAGTGGCGATCTGTCCAGTCGATCATGGGCGCGACCGCGAAAATCTTTTCCCCGGATGTCAACGCTGTCTGGTAAAAGCTCACGTCATCTGCTCCGCATAGGCTCGACACTATGCCATGTCCTGCGGCCTCGGGGATATTCCCGATCGAAAGGCCTGTGATAAATTCGGAAACCGTCCGCGCCTTCGGGCGGGTGGACGGAATTGCGGTGCTATACAGTCGAACGTCTGGAAAAGGAAGGCTCGGCTGGTGCAAAGCTGTCGGCAAGGGGAACCGGATCGCATCTTGTCCGTTGATGCTCGTATCCATTTCAACCAAGGAATTTCCATGGCCCGCGATTTATCCGCCGATATCGAACGCCTGACCGCCCAGCTGACAGACCTCCGTGCCGCTCTGGCGAAACAGGCCAGCGTGTCGGCGGACGATGCTTCAAGCTATATCGTGCCGCGTGCCCGCCAAGCGGTACGCCAGCTTCGCCATGAGGGTTACCAACTCTCCGACACCGTGCGTCGCAACCCGGGAACAACGACCGGCGCAATCGTCGGCGCATTGGCACTGACGGCTGCTTTTGCATTTCTGTTGTCTAAAGCCGGTTCGGACCGGGACTAAAATACAAAGGCGGCCGCAAGGCCGCCTTTCGAAAATTCCCAGATAGCAACGGCCCCTCTTTCCGTGGAACCTTGCCGAACTTTGGATTGGCGTCAGTCAAAACGGACGCCCGCAGGCCACCTCAATGAACCGAGGGTGCATCGTCTTCTTCAAGAAAACTCTTCACTCCGTCGCGTTCGGCAGTCGCCAGAAACTCTTCCCAAGCGGCCTGGTCGGTTTCGAAATTCTCTTCCCAGGTCGTGACGACTTCGGTCTGGCTGATGACTTCGAGCGTCCAGTCGCCATTGGTGCCGGCTTCGCGAAAAATATCGACCAGAACGGTCACGTCGTCATCTTCGAATTCGCCAGAGAATTCTGAATGCTCGAGTGAGGGTTCTTTGGGCGCTTTTGATGCTGACTGTTTCGGCTTTGGCGGTTTCGACATGGGGGCGACTTTCGATTCTTCTGCTGTTCAGCCTAAGGGATGACCGGAATATCGGCGCTGTGCAAGAGATAGATGGTGTCGGATCGCAGAAGCGGAAGCGTCTCTCGCAGCCTTTTTTGGCACCCCGATAAAATATCCCCCTGCCGTACCCAAGGGTTGGAAATGGGCTAGGATTGTTTGAAAAATTGTTGGACAAAGCCTTCCAGCATTTATCGTTTCAAGGATACCCAGATGCGCGCTACCGTGATCCCCGCCCCCGAATCCGTACTTCTCGACGTTGTCGGTGCGACCGAACAGTTCCCGGTTCGCCGGGTCTATTGTGTCGGCCGCAACTATGCCGACCACGCGATCGAAATGGGGCATGATCCTTCGCGCGAAGCGCCCTTCTTTTTCCAGAAGAATGCCGACAACGTTTATAACGGCGAAAGCTTTCCCTACCCACCTCTATCGTCCAACGTGCATTTCGAGGTGGAACTGGTGATGGCGCTTTCCGGCGGCGGTGCCGATATCCCCGCCGAAGACGCATTGTCCAAGGTCTATGGTTATGGCGTCGGCATCGATTTCACTCGCCGCGACCTGCAGGACCAGATGAAGAAGGCGGGCCGTTCTTGGGAAGTGGCAAAGGCATTCGAAAAATCGGCTCCGGTTTCGGCACTCGTGCCGGCTTCGAAGATCGGCCATCCGCAGGACGGTTCGATCTGGCTCGACGTCAATGGCAGCCGCAAGCAGGATGGCGACCTGAACCAGATGATCTGGAAACTGCCGGAAATCATCGCCGAACTTTCCAAACAGTTCGTGCTGGCGCCGGGCGACATCATCATGACCGGTACGCCGGCCGGTGTGGGCGCGATCGTCAAGGATGACAAGGTGACTTGTGGTGTGGCCGGCGTCGGCGAATTGTCGCTGACGGTGATCTAAGCCTTTCGGCAGGGAGACCGCGGATGCCGATCTACGCACTCGGAGAATTTGCACCGAAACTCCCTGAACCGGACCGCTACTGGGTGGCGCCGGATGCCAATGTCATCGGCAAGGTTGTGCTTGGCGATGACGTCGGCATCTGGTTCGGCGCGACCTTGCGTGGCGACAACGAGCCGATCACGATCGGCGCCCGCTCCAACATTCAGGAAGGCGTGATGGTGCATACCGATCCCGCCTTCCCCGTCACGATCGGCGCAGACTGCACGATCGGGCATCATGCGATCGTGCATGGCTGCACGATCGGCGACAATTCTTTGATCGGCATGGGCGCGACGATCCTGAACGGCGCGAAGATCGGCAGGAACTGCCTTGTCGGCGCCAATGCACTCGTCACAGAGGGCAAGGAATTTCCCGACAATTCGCTGATCGTCGGCTCACCAGCCAAGGCGATACGCCTGCTGGACGAAGAAGCGGCAGCAAAGCTCACCGCTTCTTCGGCACGGTATGTGGAAAACTGGAAGCGGTTTTCGCGGGACCTGCGAATTTTGTGACGAAGCCGGAGCGATTCAGCATGTCCGGGATGGCCTCGTGACAGCCATCAGAACAGCAGCTTTACCCCAGTCAGGTTTCGAATTGCGCTTTTCAGCAGGTTGAATACCGCGCTCAGAATTTTCTGTGCGGTCACATAAGCCATGAACGCGAACTGCTTGAGCGCACTGTTCAGGTTAACCTCCAGCAGATGCAGCGTCGCATCCGCTTCCTTGTCGTCGATAATACCGCCGGCGAGTTTGGCCGCGACTTCGGCCGTCTTTTCGGCGATGAATTTGAAGTGATAGGTCATTTCCCCCTTGATCTGAGTCCACTGTTCCAGTGCGACATCCTTCACCACCGACACGAGGCCATCAAACAGTTCGTCGGCAGATTTCGGTTTGAACTTCGATACATCAAAAGCCATGACATCCCCCTATTTGAGCGCGCCTTCCATCGTCTTCGGAATGGCGCAAATGTTCTTGACGATAGCGATATTATCTAGCTCGTTCCGGGCCTGCCCTTCACGCGCGAACCTCTTTCTGGAGAACTCGATCGCGTCCCAGCACGCCTGGATATTCTGGGCGACCAGTTCGGCCGCCTTCGCCGCTGGCTGACCTTCCAGATATGCCGGACGCTTCGTTGCCAGATCCTGAGCCTCCTTCGCGGAAGCGAGGGCAGAAATGTAGAGCGGTTCGACACCGGAATAAGCGACGGGCTGTGGCGCCCTGGTCTCGATCAGTATCTCAAGCTTCGTCAGCTCGGTCCCCACCACACCGAGCTTCTGAAAGATGACGTCGCTATATTTGGGCGCAAAGGTCAGGCATCCGGCAAGCAGAACCGGCAGGCATACGGATGATGCAAATGCAGAAAACCTCATGACGTCCCCCAATATTTCGATAGGGAAAACTCTACATAAGGTTTAGTTATTTTCAATAGGCGTATTTAGGGTTGTATTTTTTTATTTTATCAGGCGGCGCATTTTTCGCAAAGGCCGCGGATTTCGATCGTCGTCTTGGACGGCTTGAAGCCCTTGGATTTGGCCCAGTCGCCAAGATGATGATCGACCTCGTGATCATGGAATTCGATCACCTGGTTGCAGCTTTCACAGATCGCGAAAGCGACCGTGCCCTGGCCGTGATTGTGGCTTCCGCCGCAGCATTCGCTTTCCCGATGGGCGCAGGCAACGAAGGCATTCAGACTTTCCAGCCGGTGCACCATGCCGAATTCGGTGAGCTTGTCGAGCGCGCGATAAACCTGCAGCGGCGCGCGAAAACCGTGGTCGCGCAGCTTGTCAAGGATCGTATAGGCGCTCATCGGGCCTTCGGCGCGGTTTAGCGCATCGAAGACCAACGTCTGGTTCTTGGTCAGGGCCGGATTGACGATCGGGGCGTTCATCCTTGCACTCCCTTGTTGGCGGGCCGCTCGCGGGTGGTGCGGCCGAAGGCGGGAATCAAACTTACGACGAAAAGTAGGAGTGCCGCGACCACGATGGTAGGGCCGGACGGCGTATCATAGGTGAGCGAGCCGAAAAGACCGCCAACGACGGCCGCAGCTCCGATTAGAGAGGCGAAAACCGCCATCCATTCCGGGCTTGCCGAAAAGCGGCGCGCGGTGGCGGCCGGAATGATCAGCAAAGACGTGATCAGCATGATGCCGACGATCTTCATGGCGATGGCGATGACGAGCGCCATCAACAACATGAAGAACAGTTTTGTCCGCGCCGGGTTCATGCCTTCGGCTTCCGCGACATCCTCGCTGACGGTGGAGGCGACGAGCGGGCGCCAGAGCCAGATGATCGCGGCGACGACCACAGCCCCGCCGCCCCAGATCAGCGCGATATCCGATGGGGTGACGGCGAGAATATCGCCGAACAGGAAGGCGATGAGATCGATCCGCACCCAGGTCATGAAGGCGACGAGAACCAGGCCGATGGCCAGAGCGGAATGGGACAGGATGCCGAGAAGCGCATCGGCCGAGAGCGACTGGCGGCGCTGCAGCAGAAGCAGCACGGCCGAAACGAGGACGGAGACACCGAAGACGGAGAGGAGAAGATTGACCTCGAAAAACAGCGACAGAGCCACGCCGAGCAGCGCCGAATGGGCCATCGTATCGCCGAAATAGGCCATGCGCCGCCAGACGACGAAACAGCCGAGCGGGCCGGCGGTCAGCGCCACGCCGACACCGGCGACCAGTGCGCGAATGAAGAAATCGTCAAGCATGGCGATGACCCTCCCGTTCAGTCACCGGGTGGGGATGGGCATGGTCGTGGCCGTGATGATGATCGCCATGGGTATGGTCATTGGCGTGATCATGGGCTGCATCATCGTGATGGTGGCCGTCGTCGGGATGGCAATGTTCGGTGATAGAACCATCCGCATGGCGGACGCGGCCGTCCGGCAGATGGGTGTGGTCGTGGTGGTGATTATAGACCGCCAGAGAGCGTGCATTGCCACCGAACAGCTTCATGTAATCCGAGCTCTGGCTCACCACTTCCGGCGTGCCGCGGCAGCAGACATGGCCGTTGAGGCAGATCACCGTATCGGTGCCGGCCATGACCATGTGCAGATCATGCGAAATCATCAGGATGCCGCAGCCAGTGGAATTGCGGATGGTGCGGATGAGGTCGTAAAGGGCGCTCTCGCCGGCAAAATCGACGCCCTGCACCGGTTCGTCGAGCACCATCAGGTCCGGCTTGCGGGCAATCGCGCGGGCAAGCAGCGCACGCTGGAATTCGCCGCCGGAGAGATGGCGGACTTCCGCGCCGATCAGATGCGGAATGCCGGTCGCTTCGAGGGCCAAGGTGATTTCAGCTTCTTTCAGCGGGCCGGTCAGCGTCATCAGGCGGCGCACCGAGAGCGGCATGGTCCAGTCGATCGCGAGTTTTTGCGGGACGTAGCCGATACGAAGAGCTTTGCTGCGGATGACGGTGCCCTCGTCCGCTTTCAACACGCCGATCGCCATCTTCGCGGTGGTCGACTTTCCGGCGCCGTTGGGGCCGATCAGGGTAACGACCTCACCGCGGGCGATCGAAAAATCGACACCGCGGACAAGCCAGCGGCCGTCACGGCGAATGCCGGCATTTTCGAGTGAAACAAGGGTTTCGGCCTCACCGGCCTGTTTTTTGGGGGCAGAAGAGGCCCGGCTGGTCATCAGCATGATCGGCGAAATTTCCTGTTGTCACCCGTCATGCCACACGTTATAGCATAACGCAATTGATGTAATAACATTACGTCAGCAAACAAGGAAACTGACCATGAAATTTGCCGCCGCCCTTCTTCTCTCTTCGGCCGCCATGATCGCCGCGCCCGGCGCGTTTGCCGCGACACCCGAGGTCGTCGTCTCGATCAAGCCGATCCACTCTCTGGTCGCCTCGATCATGAAGGGCGTTGGCGAGCCGAAGCTGATCGTCGAAGGCGCGGCCTCGCCGCATACCTACAATATGCGACCTTCGAATGCGGCGGCACTGCAGAAAGCAGACCTGATCTTCTGGGTCGGGCATGGCATGGAGGCCTTCCTCGAAAAGCCGCTCGAAGCGCTCGGCTCCAAGGCAACGGTGGTAACGCTCGAGGATGCGCCGAGCCTGACCAAGCTGAAGTTCCGCGAAGGCGGCGTCTTCGAGCCCGAAGCGGAAGAGGAAGGCCATGATCACGGCCATAACCACGGCGCGGGCGAAGCACATGCCGACGGCGAGGATGACGGCGATCACGATCACGAAGGCAATGACGTGCATCTGTGGCTCGACCCGATGAACGCCAAGGCGATGGCTGCCGAGATCGAAAAACAGCTGGTGCAGGCCGATGCGGAACATGCCGTCAGCTATCAGAAGAATGCTGCCGAGCTGATGAAGCAGCTCGATGCACTCGATGCCGAGCTGAGGACGACGCTGGAACCGATCAAGGACAAGCCGTTCATCGTCTTCCATGATGCCTACCAGTATTTCGAACATCGGTATGGCGTAAAAGTCGCAGGCTCGATCACGGTCAGCCCCGAATCGATGCCGGGTGCCGAACGGGTGAAGGAAATTCACCGGAAGGTCGAGGATCTGGGCGCGACCTGCGTGTTCGCCGAGCCGCAATTCGAACCGAAGCTGGTAAAAGTGGTGAGCGAAGGCAGCAAGGCCAAGTCCGGCGTGCTCGATCCGGAAGCCGGCGCGCTGAAGGAAGGCCCGGACCTCTATTTCACGATGATGCGCGGTATCGCCACTTCGCTGAAGAGCTGCCTGTCGCAGTAATGCGAAGGACCGGTGGAGTTCCCCTCACAACCGGTCTCAAGGGCAGAGGATCGGCGGGCGCAAACCACACGCCCGCCGATCTCATTTCGGGATTTCTTAACGCGCCGCGATGATGCTGGAAATGACGCCGGTGGCGATGCCGATCATCAGATAGTCGTTATCGACCTTCACCCACTTGTAGCCGCGCGGCGGGGCCGACAGGCGGTAACGGCGGTAATCGCGCACGTCAGCCATGCGGCGGCGCTCGGCCGCAGACGCACGATGGCCCTTGGACCAGCGCTGCTTGTGGATGACGACCTTCTTGTCGACATGCACAGTCTTGTTGACGCGCTTGTCTACGTGCTTTTCGACCTGGCGACCGCGATCGCGGTCGTTGCGCCATTCCTGCGCCTGGGCGGCAGTTGCGATCGGGCCAGCCAGAACGGTGGCGGCGACAAGTGCGACAATGAACTTCTTCATGGCTAAATCCTCGCGTTGAACACATCCGAGAATTAAGGCTCAAGCGATGAACGACGTATGAATGCAAGATTAAATATGCGTAATGAAAATATGGACTTGCAGTAACGTTCTCACGACAGGAATTAACGATTCCGCAAGCCCTTCGGGAAATCAGCCGGGAATCGCCTCGTAGGAAAAACGGCTGAAATCCGCGGTCTTCGTCCTGCCCGACGTATCGAAGGCGAACAGGCCGGCAAAGGCGCCGGTAAACGAGCCGTGTTCACCACGGCCACCCTCATCGGAAATGACGCTGGCGTCCAGGACCGGGCCGATCGTTTCCCAATAATTGGTTCTGCTGGAACGCCAGGAAAACTGCAGGTCGTTGTCGCGGATCTGCATGGCAAGCTCGACAGGACCTTCCGGGATGGAGACGCCGCTTCCGGCCGGAAACTGCATGCGGCCATGCGGGAAGTCACCGGGGCAAGAGAAGATGGTCACGACGCGGCCGAGCTTTTCATGCAGGGTGACGACGAGGGCGTGGAACTTGTGGCGATTGTAATAATGGGTCAGGCCGCAAGCCTGCTGGTAGATATCCGGTGCAAAGGCCTCGAGCGTGGTTTCTGCGCGAAACCTGTGATGTTCCTGCCGGCGTGCGACGATCGCCTGTTCAAACCATGAACCGATGCTTTCCCGGCCGATCAGGCGCAGGCATCCCGGCCGGGCCGTCAGGCTGAAGATGCGGTCAGGTTCGGGCGTGCGCAGCCATTGGAAATCGATCGGTAGTTTTTCACCATCGAAGCTGTAATCGATACGGGCAGGTTTTGCGATCGGCTCAGCATCGGTCGGTGCGGGAACATCAACATTCGGCACAAGGCCGCCCTCAGCAAGATAAAGCCAGTCGTCATCCTTCCAGACACATTTCTGCAGACCGGTTTCGCGTCCGAGCGGGGAGCGGCGATGGGGAGAGAGCGGCCGGCTGCAGAGATGGGTGTGATAGATGTCACCATCCGGTGTCTCGACATATTGGCCATGCCCTGCCCGCTGCAGAACGGCTTCGGGATTACCTTTCGAGGTGATGAGATGCGTATCGGGATGCAGCTGATACTGGCCGTCGATCGTGCGTGATCGCGCCATGGTCACCGCGTGGTCGTAACCGGTGCCGCCCTCGGCGGTGGTCAGAAAATACCAGCCGTTGCGCTTGAAGAGATGCGGCGCCTCGACGAGGCCGAGCGGGCTTCCGGGAAAGATGTTGGTGATCGGGCCTTTCAGCATCTTCGTGTCGGCGTCCCATTGCTGCAGCAGGATGCCGTCGAAGGCCGGATGTTTCGGCGCGCCGCCGTAACTTTCGGTGCGGTGGTTCCACTGCATGTTGACGAACCATTTGCGGCCGTCTTCGTCATGAAAGAGCGACGGATCGAAACCGGAGGAATTGACATAGACGGGATCGGGCCAATTGCCCTCGATGGTCGGCGAGGTGACGATGTAATTATGAGCGTCCTTGAAATTGCCGTCGTACCGTTTGACGTCGGTATAGACGAGCCAGAACAGGCCATCGGCATAAGACAGGCACGGCGCCCAGACGCCACAGCTGTCAGGATTGCCACGCATGTCCAGCTGGCTTTTTCGCTCCAGCGGGCGGCGGACGAGCGTCCAGTTTACGAGATCGCGGGAATGGTGGATCTGCACGCCCGGATACCATTCGAAGGTTGAGGTGGCGATATAATAGTCTTCGCCGACACGGCAGATCGATGGGTCGGCGTTGAAGCCCGGCAAAATCGGGTTGCGTATCATATGTGTCTCCTCCCACATTGATTGCTTTGAGGTCGTGGCAGGCAAGTCCCCTCTGGCCTGCCGGCCATCTCCCCCACAAGGGGGGAGATGACTCGCGGCACCCACCTGCTCTCGTTGAGCCACGACGGAGGGACCAGGTTAAGCCCTCCCCCTTGTGGGGAAGGTTGGGAGGGGTCTTTTGTCCCTCGGCGCTATACCTAACGGAGGCAGGAAAGTGTGCGGGATTACTTGTTTCGCGCTGGCCCCTGACGTTCCGCCGAAGCAGCCCAGATGTTGATGTCGGCGTCCCTCGCGAACGTGTCGATCTCGGCCAGTTCCTCCGCAGTGAAATCACGCTTCTCCAGAGCCTTGACGCAATCCTCGACCTGCTCCGGTCGGCTTGCGCCGATGAGCGCGGTCGTTACCCGATCGCCGCGCAGGACCCAGGAAAGCGCCATCTGTGCCAAAGTCTGGCCGCGACGTTCCGCAATGGCGTTGAGGCCCTTGAGGTTCTCGATGTTCCGGTCGTTGAGGAAGGCCGGGCGAAGCGACTTGCCCTGGGCGGCGCGGCTGTCTTCCGGGATGCCGCCGAGATATTTCGACGTCAGCATGCCCTGCGCCAGCGGCGAAAAGACGATCGAGCCGACGCCCAGATCTTCGAGCGTATCGAGCAGGCCGTCTTCCTCTACCCAGCGGTTGATCATCGAATAGCTCGGCTGGTGGATGAGGACCGGCACGCCCATCTGCTTCAGAATTTCGACCGCCTCGCGGGTGCGCTTCGAATTGTAGGACGAGAGGCCGACGTAAAGCGCCCTGCCCGAGCGGACGATGTGCTCCAGCGCGCCGCAGGTCTCTTCCAGCGGCGTATCAGGATCGAAACGGTGCGAATAGAAGATATCGACGTAATCGAGGCCCAAGCGCTTCAGGCTCTGGTCGCAGGAGGCGATCAGGTATTTGCGGCTGCCCCATTCGCCATAAGGACCCGGCCACATGTTGTAGCCGGCTTTCGACGAGATGATCAGTTCGTCGCGATAGCCCCGAAATTCCTCGCGCAGGATCTGGCCGAAGGCGAGTTCGGCGCTACCAGGCTTCGGGCCGTAATTGTTGGCGAGATCGAAATGGGTGATGCCGAGGTCGAATGCCTTCTGGCAGATATCGACCTTGCGCTGATGCGGCGTGTCGTCACCGAAATTGTGCCAGAGGCCGAGCGAGATCGCCGGCAGCTTGAGGCCGGATTTGCCGCAGCGATTATAGGTCATGCTTTCGTAGCGGTTATCCGCCGGGAGCCAAGCCATATGAATATTCCTCCAAATGAAACCGGCGCCGAACCTCATTTCCGGCGCCGGGGAACAGTTCTAGCGTCTCACGCCAGAAGCGCCAGTGCTTCGTCTATGCCAAGTGCCGCAGGTTTGGTGCAGGTCGTGGTGGTGCCTATGAAATTTCCCTCGGCACCGGATCTCAGGATCGAGGTCATCACGTCGACGCCGTGCAGCGCCCGGTCGATCGAGCAACGGATATCGCGCCCTTCGATAAGGGCCATGGCCATATCGGCCAGGCCCGCGGTGCGGTAGTTGGCGCGCGGTCCGTTCGGATGTTCCTGGTTGGCCTTGCCGAAGGGATGATCCCAATCCTTCAGGGGCTTGATGTCCTTGTCGCGACCGCTCGCCTCGACTACGCCGCCGAAAAAGTTCGGATCCGGCACGTAGATCGAACCTTCCGTGCCGTAGAGTTCCATATTGGCATGGCGATGCGACCAGACATCCCAACTGGCCGATAGAGTGATCGTCGCTCCTTCGGCGAATTCTAGAAGCGCGTGGATATTGGTCGGAGTTTCGACGGGGATGATCGTACCCTTGAGCGGCTCGCTGGTGACGGTACGGGTCGGGTTCGCCATCGTGGTCAAAGCCGCGACGCGCTTTACGGGCCCCAGGAAGTTGATCAGGTTGGCGATGTAATAAGGTCCGAGATCGAGGATCGGGCCACCGCCATTGAGGAAGAAGAAACCCGGATTGGGGTGCCACATCTCCATGCCGGGGCTCATGACGTGGCAGGTGCCCGAGGTGATGCGCCCTACCCCGCCCTCCTCGATATAGGCGCGGGCAAGCTGGTGAGCGCCGCCGAGAAACGTGTCGGGGGCACAGCCGATGGCGAGACCTTTTTCCCGGCCGAGCGCCTGCAGTTCCTTGCCCTGCTGGAGCGTCACCGTCAGCGGTTTTTCGGAATAGACATGCTTGCCGGCCTGAAGGATGGCCTTGGAGACGGCAAAATGCGCATCGGGGATCGTCAGGTTGACGATCACGTCGAGTTCCTCATTGGCGAGCAAATCTTCGACCGTCTGCGCCCTGACGCCGTATTCCTTGGCTTTTACCTCGGCCGCCGCTGGATTGATGTCGGCACAGGCCAGAACCTTGATACCCTTGAACAGCGGCGACAGTGAAAAATAGGTGGTGGAAATGTTGCCGCATCCCAGGATGCCGACGCCAAGTTCCTTGGTCATTTTGAAGCTCCGAATGATTATCTGAGATCAATAGGTGTTGAAGGCAGCGATGGAGCGGGAGGCGAGCCGTTCGATATCCTTCGGGTTGTCATGCTCCAGAACGTAATATTTCGCCGAAGTCTTGGCCTTCAGCGCGGCGATCAGATCCTTCCAAGGAACGGTGCCGTGGCCGACATCGGCCCAGCCATCCTCATCTGCGTTCTCACCTACCGGCGCTATGTCCTTGACGTGAACCGCAGTGATTTTTCTGCCATAGCTTTCGATCCAGGCAAAGGGATCGGCACCGCCGCGGATGACCCAGGCGATATCGGCCTCCCAGGTGAGATCCGGTCCGCCGGCAAAGATCTGCTCCTGCGGTGTGGAGCCATCGGCGAGCTGTTTGAACTCGAAGTCGTGATTATGCCAGCCGAATGTGTAGCCGGCATCCTGATAACGCTTGCCGGCTTCAGCAAGGCGCTTGCCGAAGGCAAACCAGCCGGCGGCGTCAATCGGGCGCTGGTCGGCAACCAGATGCGGGCAATAGATCGCCTCGACGCCGAGCGTTTTTGTGATCAGCAGTGCCTGTTCCGGCTCCTTTTCGAGAAGATCGATGCCGAAATGGCCAGTGGGCATGGTCAAGCCATTGGCGTCGAGTTCGGCACGCATGGCCTTCAGGCCCGCCTCGTCGAGCGTTGCGTAAAGCGCGCCATAACCCTCGACATGTTTGTAACCGTTCTTCGCCACGAGTTTCAGCACATCGGACAGCGGCGGGAAATTGCGGGCGCTGTAAAGCTGGAAACCAAAGGTCGTCATGTCATCCTCCTTGAAATGAAATGTCACCCTGCGGACTGGCAGGATTGAAGATCGTAGATGCGGAATTTTGGTGGGCCTGCCGCCGGCTCGCTCGGGGTGAAGCGAACCTTTCGGTTTTCGCCGGCGGCAAGATCGAAAGCGTTGTCGGAATAACGGCCTGGCGTTTCGCTCTCGATCAAGACGAAGAGCGCGAGGCCGGCTGACTGGACGAGAATGTCGAATGAGCCATCACCGACCGGAGACACGGAGATTTCAAGACGCGCGGGCTGAAGCTCCAGCGCCTTGTAGCTTTCCATGACATGATGGCCCTCGCCGCCCGAACCGTTCGAGGTGGTGAAACTCCAGGCCAGGAGGCAATCCTTCGAAACAGCGTCTGAACCGATGGTCAGCGCCGTCACGGCCGCATCGGGCGAGCAGACTGCATCAACGCTCAGGAGTGAATGCCGTTTCCCGTCAAGATCCAGGAGCGAGACGTTAAGCGTGACTGTGACCTCTTCAAGCGTATCGTTGACCAGCGAGAAGCGGATTTCCTTACCGCCTTCCGACGGGATGGCGGCAACCGAGACTGGCTGGAAGAAGCGCCGGGCCATGTAATGCAGCACTTTCCAGCTGCCGCCGTAATCGAGGCTTGCCCAGGAGGCGACCGGCCAAGTGTCGTTGAGCTGCCAGTAGAGAGCCCCCATGCAATGGGGTTTCAGCGAGCGCCAGTAATCGACCGCCGTCTTGATGGCGATGCCCTGCTGGACCTGGCTCAGATAGACGAAATTGGCAAAGTCGCCGGGGAAGCGGAAATTGCGGAACATGGTGGCGGCGATGCGTTCGTTGCCGCCGACATTGCGCTGGTGATGCTCCATGACCGGAGACGCAATATTGAGGTCCTTCTCTTCCGCGTAGGTGTGGATGACCGGCAGCGACGTATAGGACTGGAAACCGAATTCGGAGCAGAAACGCGGTTTGACATCGCGATAGTGTTCGAACGGTTTATTCTCGTGCCAGACGGACCAGAAATGCATGTCTCCGGAACCATCGGCATGCCAGGCATCGCCGTAATCCAGATAACCGGAGGCAGGGCTGGACGGCCACCAGATAGCCTGCGGCACGGCCTTTTTCATCGCCCGTTCGATCGTGTGGTTCAGCCGGTCATAGGAGACGAGATAACGGTCGCGGTTGGTGCGGGTTTCCTCGTACCAGAGTAGCGCGCCGACAAGCTCGTTATCGCCGCACCAGAGGACGATCGAGGGGTGAGAGATCAGGCGTTTGGTCTGGTACTCGACCTCGTGTTCGACCTTTTCAAGGAAGTCGGGCGTCGAGGGATAGATATTGCAGGCGAACTGGAAATCCTGCCAGACCATCAGGCCCAGCCTGTCGCAGGTATCGTAAAAGGTCTCGTCCTCGTAGAATCCGCCGCCCCAGATGCGGATCATGTTCATGTTGGCGTCGACGGCGGATTGCAGAAGGTCTGCCGTCTTTTCCGGGCTCGTCAGAGAAAACAGCGCGTCGGCGGGTATCCAGTTGGCGCCGCGGCAGAAGATTTCGCGGCCGTTGATACGGAAGGCGAAACGGCTACCGGCCTCGTCCTTATCGGTCAGCAGTTCGACGGTACGGAGCCCGATCTGTTTCTTGATCGTTTCGGTCGGTGTGTCGACGGTGAGCGGATACAGCGCCTGTTCGCCGCTGCCCGCCGGCCACCAGAGTTTTGGCTGCTCGATATGGAAGACATGTTGAACCGTGTTCTCGCCGGGGCGCATGCCGCAATCGAGGCGGGTGCGTTCATCCCCGAGCTGGAGGTGGATCGGTATCACGCCCTGGGCGTCGGCATGGAGGGACACGGAAAGGTGGAGATCGACCGACCCTTCGTTGTGGTGTCTCTGCTCGGTGACGATATGTTCGATGCGCGCGGTTTCGAGGCGCCTGACGGCGATATCGCCGTAGAGGCCGAGCGGGGCGATGGCAAGGTTCCAGTCCCAGCCGAAATGGCATTGCGGCTTGCGCAACATGTTGCCATCGGGGATGGGGCAGTTCTTGGAGAACGGAAGGTAGAAAGGCTGTCTGGCCTGACGTTCCGCGCCTGCTTTTATGTTGGAATGGAAGAGGATGCGGATGGTATTTTCGCCGGGCTTGATGGCCTGCGAGACATCGGGGCGGTAGCGGCGGAAGCAATTGTCGGCCGAGAGAACCGGTACGTCATTGATGAAGATGATTGCCACCGTATCGAGATAGGTGAAATCGAGATACCACGAGCCCTCGGGGTCATCGACGTTGAAGCTCCGCTCGATCTGCCAGTCCTGATGGGCCACCCATTGGACGTCGTTTTCGTTGCGGCCGATATAGGGGTCGGGGATGATGCCGGCGGTTTTGAGCGCTGTGTGGATATCGCCGGGAATCGGCATGCTGGTGGCGTGGGCGCTGTCGGGGGATGAGAGGTTCCACTTGCCGGAGAGCGGGATGGTGGTCATTGAGGCCTCCCGGAGAGGTCACCATTTGCGGCAACCAGCCCCCCTCTGGCCTGCCGGCCATCTCCCCCACAAGGGGGGAGATCAGCTAGGCTCACCGGTCTTCTCCAATTTTCACCGGAACTCGTCTCACCAGTTTGCTTGCTCTGCATTTGAAGGCTCAGCAAAGAGCAAGCGTGGAGCTTGAGCAAAGGGCGCTCCACTTGTGCTCTCCCCGCTTGTGGGGGAGATGGCCGGCAGGCCAGAGGGGGGTGGAACGAGGGACGGAAGACAGCCATCAGATCCGCTCCTCCGTCTCCGCGTCGAAAAGCGAGGCCATGGTCATGTCGAAGCCTAAGCGGACTTTTGCGCCGACGGCGTAGCGCCGGGCACCACCGATGCGGACCGAGATCGTGTGGGCGGCGAGTTTCAGCCAGATCAGATTGTCGGCGCCCATCGGCTCCTCGATATCGACGATTGCGTCATGGGCTTCCTCGCCTGCCAGATCGCCATCGACCTTGATATGTTCGGGGCGGACGCCGAGCACGACCTTGCGGCCGGGAGTGAGCGCCTCAATCGTCTCGTAGCCGGCGAGCGAAAAGCTGGTGCCGTTGGTTCTGAACACCGTGCGGCCGCCATCGTCGGCCAGTTCGCCGGTCAGAAAGTTCATCGAGGGCGAGCCGATGAAGCCGGCGACAAACTTGTTTTTCGGGCGATTGTAGATGGTGATCGGGTCGTCCAATTGCTGGATGACACCGCTCTTCATGATGGCGATGCGGTCGGCGAGCGTCAGGGCTTCGATCTGGTCGTGGGTGACGTAGATCATCGTGTTCTTCAGCGACTGGTGCAGACGCTTGATTTCGACGCGCAGTTCCGAGCGCAGTTTTGCATCGAGGTTGGAGAGCGGCTCGTCGAAGAGAAAGACGTCGACATCGCGGACAAGCGCGCGGCCAATCGCGACGCGCTGGCGCTGGCCGCCGGAGAGCGCTGCGGGCTTGCGCTGCAACAGCGGCTCGATCTGCAGGATGCTCGAGGCGCGGGCGATGCGCTTGGCGATCTCGTCCTTGGGCATGCCGGCGACCTTGAGGCCGAAGGAGAGGTTTTTCTCGACCGTCATCTGCGGGTAAAGCGCGTAGGACTGGAAGACCATGCCGATGCCGCGGTCCTTTGGCTCTTCCCAGGTGACGTTCCTGTCCTTGATGAAGATCTGGCCGTCGGTCGGCTCCAGCAGGCCGGCGATGCAGTTCAAAAGCGTGGACTTGCCGCAGCCGGAAGAGCCGAGAAGGACGAGGAATTCGCCATTCTTGATATCGAGATCGAGGTTCTGGAGAACCGTCACCGCGCCAAAGGATAGTGACAGATCACGGATGGAAACACTGTTGGAGAGGTCGGTCATCAAGGCTTACCCCTTTACTGCGCCGGCGGCGATGCCGCGAACGAACAGCCGGCCGGAGACGAAATAGACGATGAGCGGAACAGCGCCGGTGAGCAGCGTTGCTGCCATGTTGACGTTGTATTCCTTCACCCCCTGGACGGAGTTGACGATGTTGTTGAGCTGGACGGTCATCGGGTAGGTATCCGGCCGCGTGAAGACGACGCCGAAGAGAAAGTCGTTCCAGATGCCGGTGACCTGGATGATGATCGCGACGACGAAGATCGGCAGCGACATGGGCAGCATGATGCGGCCGTAGATCTGCCAGAAGCCGGCGCCATCGATGCGCGCCGCCTTGAACAATTCCTCCGGCAGGCCAGCGAAATAGTTGCGGAAGAGCAGCGTCAGGATCGGCATGCCGAAGATCGTGTGGACGATGACGAGGCCGGTCAGCGAGCCGTAGATGCCGATTTCGCGCAGGATGATGACCAGCGGATAGATCATCACCTGGTAGGGAATGAAGGCGCCGATGATGAGGACGGAGAAGAACAGTTCCGAACCCTTGAAGCGCCAATTGGCGAGCGCATAACCGCTGACCGAGGCAACCGCGATCGAAACGATGACGGAAGGAACGAGGATGCGCACCGAGTTCCAGAAACCGCGCGAGAGGCCGTCGCAATTGAGACCGGTGCAGGCTTCGGCCCAGGCCTTCACCCAGGGTTCGAAAGTGATTTCCACCGGCGGCGAGAAGATGTTGCCGAGACGTACTTCCGGCATGCCCTTCAGCGAGGTGACGACCATCACGTAGAGCGGCAGGAGATAATAGAGCGCTGCAAGGCCAAGGATGCCGTAGATCATGACATTGCGACGGGAGAGCACTTTCCTCGGCTTTTTTCCGCGCGGGCCGGATGCGAGTTCAGTTCTGACTGCGTCCAATGCCGCGCCGGTCGCGTTGAGAGTGGAGACGTCAGCCACGCTTCTTCCCTCCGAATTCGAGATAGGCCCAGGGGACGATGACGATGGCGACGGTGAGCAGCATCATGGTGGAGGCTGCAAAGCCCTGCCCCAGATTCTGCGCCTGGAACATGTAATCGTAGACGTATTTCGCCGGGACTTCGGACGCATTGCCGGGGCCGCCCGACGTCTGCGCCACGACGAGATCGTAGAGCTTGACGATGCCGCTGCCGATCAGCACGAGCGTGGTGATGAAGACCGGGCGCATCATCGGGATGACGACGAAGATATAGGTCCGCCACATCGGGATTCCGTCGACGCGCGACGCCTTCCAGATGTCTTCGTCGATGCCGCGCAGCCCGGCAAGCATCAGGCACATGACGAGCCCTGTCCCCTGCCAGAGACCGGCGATCAGAATGCCGTAAATGACGATATCGGGATTGTAGAGCGGGTCGAAGGTGAAGCTGGTCCAGCCGAGCGAGCGGACGATGCCCTGAACGCCGAATTCCGGGTTGAGGATCCACTGCCATACAAGCCCGGTAACGATGAAGGACAGGGCGAACGGGTAAAGGAAGATCGTACGGAAGGCACTTTCGAAACGGATTTTCTGGTCCATCAGTGCCGCCAGAACGAAGCCGACCACGAGCGAGAAGATCAGGGACAGGATGCCGTAGATCATCAGGTTCTGGATCGAAATTATCCAGCGGGACGAGGCCCAGAGGCGCTCATACTGGTCTAAACCGACAAAGCTCGCCCGCGGCAGAAGCCTTGAATTGGTGAAGGAGTAGATGACCGTCCAGATCGTGCCGCCGAAGAAGACGACAGCGGCAACCAGGATCATGGGGGTGAGCGCAATCTTGGAATTGAGATTGCGGAAAAGCTGATTGGGGCGACCCGATGACTTGGGCATCGGCTTTGATACGCCCGACTGCTGTGGCATGGGATGGGGCATTGTTCCTCCTCGATCGGCATGCGCAAGGCGCAGCCTTTCCTTCCGGCCCCGCCCTCCTTGCGAAGGTGGGCGGGGCCAGCGCGGTTCAGGATCGTGATGGAGCTATCAGTCCGCCGAGCCGATGATGGAGGCGAAGCGCTGCTGGGCCTGTTCCGGCGTCATCGATTCCTTGGCGAAGAATTCGGACATCAGGTCCTCCTTCTGCTTCTGCGTATCGGCCGAAACGAGCTGGTCGGTGCTGATTGCCGTACCGCCCTTGGAGATGATCTCGATCCCCTTCTTCATGCAGTCGTTTGCGGCAGCAAGATCGACGTCACTGCGGATCGGAACCGAACCCTTCTTGAGGTTGAAAGCGACCTGGACCTTGGGATCGACAATCGTTTCAGCCAGCACTTCCTGCGCCTTGGATTTTGCCTCGTCCTTCAGAAGCGGGAAGTAGATGGCGTCGCCGCCGGTCGTCAGGGTCTGGTTCAGGCCAAGGCCTGGAAGGCAGCTATATTCCTTGCCGGCCGTCTGACCCGCCTGCTGGAATTCGCCCTGTGCCCAGTCGCCCATGATCTGGCCGCCGGCCTTGCCGGTGATGACCAGATTGGTGGCCTGGTTCCAGTCCTGCACGTTCGATCCCTTGGCAAGCTTGCGGGCGTCATCGGCCGCCGCGAAGATCTTTGCCATTTCGGGGCCTGCTGCAGTTTCTTCATCCTTGTCCTTGTAGACCTTGTTGTAGAGATCGGTGCCGCCCAGCGAGATCACCAGCGTGTCGAACAGGCCGTTGACCTGGAAGGCCGAGCCGCCGACGGCGAGCGGCTGAAGACCTGCTTCCCTCAGCTTGGGACCCGCAGCGACGAACTCGTTCCAGTCCTTCGGCACAGGCACGCCCGCTTTTTCAAAGGCGGCGTTAGACAGCCACAACCATTGCCAGGAATGGATATTGACCGGCGCGCAATAGATCTTGCCCTCAAAAGTGCAGCTGTCGAGCAGGCTGGTTGGCTTGATGATGTCCTTCCACTTGCCCTTTTCGGCGACGTCATTGAGATCGCGCATGAGGCCGGATTGAACCAGTTCCTCGGCCTGGCGGCCATGGTTGAACTGGGTGGCGCCCATCGGATCGCCGCCGGTAATGCGACTGATCATGATCGGGCGGGCGGTGCTGCCGGAACCCGCGATGGCACCATCGACCCATTTGTTGCCGGTCGCATCGAATGCGGTTGCCAGCTCCTTGACGGCCGCCGCCTCACCTCCCGATGTCCACCAATGCGTGACTTCCAATTCAGCGGCCATTGCTGCGCAAGGCAGTGCTGCAGTGGCGGCCAGAACGGCCGCAAATGCACGAATACGCATGAGTCTCCTCCCTCACTGAAACGTTGCAGTAAAAAGCTATGGCAATCGCCAAAGAGTAGCAACCCCGGATAGAGTAAATATTCTTGAGTAAAATGCAAAACACAATCATAAATGGAAAAAACTAAACACTGACGTGGATAAAAAGCCTTGTTATATCGAATTTTAGATCGATCCATGACGATTTCATTTCGCAATCGCACAAAAGTATGTGCGCCTGCGTTGTGTATCAACATAGTTGCATTTTTTCAAAATTATTATGGAAATGCGTGCGAAATTTACCTGTAACGTTTCAGTTTTTTGCCGTAAGAAGCTTTTTTAATATGAATGCACCCTAAAATTCGCTTTTCAGTGCGAGCGGCACAATGGACGACCACAGCAAACGATCTATCCCGGCTCCCATCGCCGGCGAACGCCCTACCCTGAAGACCATCGCCTATATGACGGGGCTCGGAATCACGACCGTTTCTCGTGCACTGAAGGATGCTCCGGATATCGGTTCGGAAACGAAGGAGCGCGTGCGGCTGGTAGCACGGCAGCTCGGTTACCAACCGAACCGGGCGGGTGTGCGACTGCGAACCGGCAAGACAAACGTGATCGCGCTCGTGCTGAGCATCGAGCAGGAGTTGATGGGCTTTACCAGCCAGATGGTACAGGGCATTTCGGAAGTACTGGGCGGCACCCAGTATCACCTCGTGGTGACGCCACATTCCTTCGAGAAAGATCCGATGGTGCCGGTTCGCTATATTCTCGATACCGGCTCTGCAGATGGCGTGATCATCTCGCGCATGGAACCAGACGACCCGCGCGTACGTCTGATGACGGAGCGTAATCTTCCTTTCGTCACCCATGGACGAACGGATATGGGAATCGCTCATCCGTTCCATGATTTTGACAATGAGGCCTATGTCTATCAGGCGGTGGAACGTCTTGTGCGGCGGGGACGTAGACGTATCGCGCTACTGGCGCCGCTCAGCCGGTTTTCCTATCAAATCCACAGCCGGATCGGCTTCGAACGCGGATTGACGGATTTTCAGGCGACCGAGGTTTCCATGGGGCGGATGACGACGGAAACACCGCTTGAAGAAATTCGCGCTTACGCCGAGCGTCTCTCCCGCCTTCCCGAGCCACCGGACGCGATTATCTCGCTCAGCGGATCCGCCTCGATCGCGCTGGTTGCCGGTACCGAAGCTGCGGGACGTCGATTGGGAAAAGAGATCGATATCGTCTCGAAACAATCGGCCGAATTCCTGAACTGGATCAGGCCGGAAATGCTCACCGTGACGGAAGATGTGCGCCATGCGGGTCAGGAACTGGCCAAGGCCGTGCTGGCCCGCATCGACGGCGTAGCGCCCGAATTGCTGCAGAGCATCGATGGCCCCGTCTGGTCGGAAATGGGACCGAAAGACTGACAGGTGATGCGAAAAAGCCCGGCACTTGGCCGGGCTTTTTTATCTCGTTCGTGAACTTCGATCAGGCGAAGTCGGCCAGACCGCTGCCCCAAGGGCCGTGATGCTTGTCGACGCCGTCGAGGCGGTCGAAGCCGTGGGCGCCGAAGAAATCGCGCTGGGCCTGGATCAGGTTGGCCGTGCCCCTGCCCCGACGGTAGGCGTCGAAATAAGAGAGAGCCGAAGTGAGCGCCGGAGCCGGAAGACCGTTCAGCGCCGCATAGGAGACGATACGGCGCAGCGCACCATCGGTTTCCTTGACGAGCTGCGAAAAGGCCGGCGTGACGATGAGGTTTGCCACGTTCGGGTCCTTGCTGAAGGCCGAGGTGATCTCATCGAGGAACTGCGAGCGAATGATGCAGCCGGCGCGCCAGATTTTCGCGATGGTCGGCATCGGCAGGTTCCAGCCGAATTCCTTGGAGGCTGCGGCCATGACCGCGAACCCTTGCGCATAAGCGCCGATCTTGGCGGCCAGCAATGCGAGTTCCAGATCGGCGAGGAAGGCCATGCCGTCCTTGGGACGTTCGACCAGAGCCGGTTTGCCGAGGATTTTTTCGGCGGCCTGGCGCTCTGACTTGAGCGAAGAGAGGACACGGCCGGCGACGGCGGCTTCGATCGCGGTCGCAGCGACGCCCATGTTCTGGGCCTCAATGACCGACCACTTGCCGGTGCCCTTCTGGCCGGCGCTGTCGACGATGACGTCGACCATCGGCTTTCCGGAGATCGGATCGTTGGCCTTCAGCACCTTTTCCGAGATTTCCATGAGATAGGAATCAAGGCGGCCTTCGTTCCAGCGACCAAAGACGCCGCCGATTTCGGCTGCGCTCATGCCGAGGCCATCGCGCAGGATGCCGTAGATTTCGGCGATCATCTGCATATCGGCATATTCGATGCCGTTATGGATGGTCTTGACGAAGTGTCCGGCGCCATTTTCGCCGAGCCAGTCGACGCAGGGTTCGCCGTTGAACTTGGCCGAGATCGAGGTCAGGACCTTCTCGACGCGCTTCCAGCTGTCTTCGGTGCCGCCGACCATGATCGAAGGGCCATGACGCGCACCTTCTTCACCGCCGGAAACGCCCATGCCGATAAAGGTCAGGTCGCTGCCTTCAAGGCTCTTGAAGCGGCGCATCGTATCGCGGAAGTTGGCATTGCCGGCGTCTATCATGATGTCGCCGGAAGACAGGTATGGCTTCAGGAGTTCCATCTGCTGATCGACCGGATCACCGGCCTTGATCATGATGATGATCGGCCGCGGCGGGCGGATTGCCTTGATGAAATCTTCCATCGTTTCGCACGGAATGATCTGGCCCTGAAGAGCGCCTGCATCCGCGTAGAATTTCTTGGTGACTTCAGTCGTGCGGTTGAAGACCGCGATCTTGTTGCCTTTTTCAGCAATATTGAGGGAAAGGTTGGCGCCCATGACGCCAAGACCGATTAGGCCGATTTCTGCCTGTTCCACGGGAGGAGCCTCCGATTGTGTTGCGCCTTCTTTTGGCACCGCAGCGACTGGGGGGCAAGGGACCGATTGTCTAAATCGGCCACATTGTGCATTTGTCTGACCCCATAATTCCAGCTCATCAGCCGGGGCGATCCTCACCATCGTCGATGATGCGCCAGGCGGCGCCATCGAGATCATCATACTGGCCGTTCTTCAGCGACCAGAGGAAGGCTGCAAGCCCCAGTCCACCGAGGAAGAGCGCGACCGGGATGAGATAGATGAGCATGTTCATGCCGCGCGCATCTCCTCTTTCGCGGACGGCACTGACGGCTCCGTCCGCGGCAGCAGGTCTTCGGTACGCACCCGGTTCAGCCGCAGCGCGTTGACGACGACGATGATCGACGAAGTCGACATAGCCACGGCCGCAATCAGTGGCGTAGCATAGCCGGCCAATGCAATCGGCACGGCGATGATGTTGTAACCGATGGCGAGTGCGAAATTCTGCCGGATCAGGTGGCCCGCACGGCACGAAATATCGATCGCCAGGGCAACGGAATTGAGGCTTTCGTGCATGAAGACGAAATCGGCTGCCTGACGGCCGATATCGGCGGCGGTGGCGGGCGCCATCGAGACATGCGCCGCGGCAAGCGCCGGTGCGTCGTTGATGCCATCGCCGACCATCAGCACCTTGCGGCCCTCATCGGCAAGCGAGGCGCAATAATCGGCCTTGCCCTTGGGCGAGATTTCCGCCTTCCAGCGGGCGAGGCTGAGCTGATCCGCCAAGGCCTTTACCGGCCCGATCCGGTCGCCCGATACGACGGCGACGGGCATGCCGTCGTGTTCGAGCGTGCGGATGGCCGCAGATGCATCCTGGCGCAGTGCATCCTCGAAACGAATGCAGGCGACTTCCTGGCCATCGCGCGACAGCATGACTTCGAGGTCGGTGTTTTCGCTGCCAGTCGTCTCGCCGCAAGCAAAACGACGGTTGCCGAGCCGGTAGAGACCCTCGGCGCGGCGTGCCTCAAGCCCGCTTCCGGGGATTTCGATCACGTCGTCGAACAGCGGGAAAGGGCCTGCGGCGACGGCGCAAATCGCGCGCGAGAGAGGATGGCGGGAATGGGCGGCAAGGCCGGCAGCGAGAGACAGGACGGGACCCGGGATATCACTGCCGTTGACGAGACGCGGGCGGCCGAGCGTCAGCGTTCCGGTTTTGTCGAAAACGACGCTGTCGGCCTGGGCGAGCCGCTCCATGGCCGAGCCGTCCTTGACCATTATGCCGTTCTTGAACAGGCGGCCGGCGGCCACGACCTGCACGACCGGCACGGCAAGGCCGAGCGCGCAGGGGCATGTGATGATCAGGACCGCGATGGCGATCAGCATGGCGCGCTTCCAGTCGCCGCCGGCAAGGCCCCAGGAGACGAAGGCGGTGAGTGCCAGAAGGTGGACGGCGGGCGAATAAAACTGCGCGGCGCGGTCTGCGAGCCGGCGATACCCGGCCTTGGCGCCTTCGGCCACTTCCATCAGGGTGATGACCTCAGCAAGGAAGGATTCCTTTGCGGTGGCGGTCACCTTGATGACGAGCGAGCCGGTGAGGCTCAGCGTGCCGGCATGCACGATGGCACCGGGAGCGACCGCCTGCGGCACGCTTTCGCCGTTGACGATCGAGACGTCGAGATCGCTTGCACCCCATTCCACTGTGCCATCGACGGGGATGCGCTCGCCGGCTGCGATGGCGACGCGGTCACCCGGTTTTACATCCTCGACAGGGCGATATTCGCGTGTTCCGTCGTCGGCCAAAACCATGGCACCGCGCGGTGACAGGCGTGCGAGGCCGCTGATCGCCGCCCTCGCCCGGTCGCGCATGATGTGGTCGAGCGTGCGGCCGATCAGCAGAAAGAACAGCAGCGAGACGGTCGCATCGAACCAGGCGTGTTCGCCGTGATGCATGGTTTCCCATAGCGAGACCGCATAGGAGAGCGTGATCGCCAATGCGATCGGCACGTCCATGTTGGTGCGGCCGCGTTTCAGCACGGCCCAGGCGGAGGCATAAAAGAAACGGCCGCCATAGATCAGCGCGGGCGCGGCGATGAAGGCCGAAATCCAGTGAAACATGTCTCGTGTGGCATCATCGGCGCCGGACCAGACGGAAACCGACAGAAGCATGATGTTGGCGGCGGCAAAACCGCAGAGGGCCACGGCACGCACGAGATCGCGCTGCAGCTTGTCGCCGTCATCCAGCGAGGCATCGAACAGATAGGCGTCGTAACCGGTAGCCGCTGTGATCGAGCCGACGAAATCGGCCGGATCGACAGCCGGCTCATCGGGTTTCTGGTGCCAGACGATCGAGACGCGTTTGGTCGAGAGGTTGACGCGGGCCTTCTCCACCGAGGGCATGGCTTTCAGCGCGTTCTCGATCGAGACGATGCAGGCGCCGCAATGGACGCCCGGCACGCTCAGATCCACCTGCCGCCTGCCCTCGCCGAGTTCACGGCTTGCCAGCAGCATTTCTTCCGAAGACGGTGCGGATCTGACGATCTCGCCTTCCGATCCGGGTGCACAGCAGCTCATTTTTTTGCTCCATGCACGGAGACACGCTCCGCATGATGCAGGATGCGCTCGCCGCCGCGTTCGGCTATCGCTTCGACGATCCAGTGTCCCGGCAGGATCTGGCGGGAGGCGGCGAAGACGCCCTGCCCTTCGGCCACCATTTCGATGCTGAAATCCTGATGTTCGCCGACCGGGCGCTTGAAGTTCAGGACGAGGCGATCTGTCGCGACCGGCTGGCCATCTGCGCCGAGAACTTCGTAACGGACACCGTCTGCTGTAACTGCGAGCCTGCCGTTGACGCCGGTTGCGGCAAGCGCTCGCGCCTGGGCGACCTTGCCGTTGAACTGCTGACTGGCGACATAGGTATTGGGGACGACAAGCCCGCTCCAGCTGGTAATGGCGTTATAGGCCATGAAGACATTGACCGAGATGATCGTGCCGAAGAAGAGCACCATCACGCCCGCCATGTGCCAGCCCGTGAAAACGAAGCTCTTTTGCGATGCTGTGCTCATCTTTTGCCTCCTGGTACGAAGAAATTAGCCGAATAACTGTTGTGCTCATTGCTGGAGCGGTCTTCGGCAATGAAATGGAAGGATGTTTCGGTTTTTGCCTGATCCCGTGGCAACGTGACGTAGACCTTCAGAGCCATTGCCTTGTCCGGCGGCACTTCGATGGCAAATGTCCGTCCCGGCACGTCGGTCATGCCGATGATCTTCATCGTCGCGTCCGGCACGCCGTCGAGCGACAGCATGATCGTGCGCGGTTCGGGGATCATGTTGAGTAGACGGACCGTATAACCGTTGCGGATCGAACCATCCGATTCCATGACGAATTGCGGGTTGCGGTCATGGAGCACGTTGATCTCCAGCCGGTCGCGGGACATCAGTGCCACGACGAGACCGATGCCGACCGCCGTCCAGACGCCCATGTAGAGCAGCGTGCGTGGCCGGAGCAAAATCTTCCAGTCGAAATGGCGGATACCTTCGACGAAACCACCATCCGGCTTGCGGGTGCGGGTGGGATCGATCGGCTGCGTGCTACCGGCCGTCGCCAGTGCCATGTTGGTGTCGTATTCGTCGAGCGTGGCATAAGCGATCAGGCCGCGCTCCTTGCCGATCTTGTCCATCACGCCATCGCAGGCGTCGATACAGAGTGCGCAGGTAATGCAGGCCATCTGCTGGCCGTCGCGAATATCGATGCCCATGGGACAGACCGCGACGCAGGCGTTGCAATCGACGCAATCGCCGACGATCTGCCCGCTGGCAGCCGCCTTCTTGGCGTGGCGGCTGCGCGGTTCGCCGCGCCAGTCATTATAGGTCACGACCAGCGAATGCTCATCGAGCATGGCGCCCTGGATACGCGGCCAGGGACACATGTAGATGCAGACTTGTTCGCGCATCAGCCCGCCGAGCAGATAGGTCGTGGCGGTCAGGATGGCGACGGTGGAATAGGCGACAAACGCGGCCTGACCGGTGATGAAATCGAAGGCGAGCGACGGCGCATCGGCGAAATAGAAAATCCAGGCGCCGCCGGTTGCGATCGCAATGGCGATCCATATGGCATGCTTGGCGACCCGCTTCGAGATCTTGTCAACCGTCCACGGGCCGGCATCAAGCTTCATCCGTGCGTTGCGGTCGCCTTCGATGAAACGCTCGACGACCAGGAACAGATCGACCCAGACCGTCTGGGGACAGGCATATCCGCACCAGGCGCGACCAACGGCCGAGGTCAGCAGGAAGAGGCCGAAGCCGGCCATGACCAGAAGGCCCGCGACGAAGATGAATTCCTGCGGCCAGATCTCGATGAAAAAGAAATAGAAACGCCGGCTGGCGAGATCTACAAGCACAGCCTGATCGGGCGCGTAAGGACCACGGTCCCAGCGTATCCACGGCGTGAGATAATAGATACCGAGCGTGACAAGCATCACCAGCCATTTAAACTGGCGGAATCGTCCCTCGGCCCGCTTGGGAAAAATCTTCTTGCGCTTTTCGTACAGCGGCTGGCGTTTTTCGCCGGGCGAATGAACCGCCTTGACATCAATCCGTTCGACAGATGCATCGCTTGAGGCAACGCTTTCGGCGGTATAGAGATTCATCGGAACATTCCTTCGTCCCATGCCTTTTCCCACCGCGCGGCCCTATATTCCTTGACGCAAGTCAAGCCACGCGGCATTCGCAGACTGGTTCGCGCTTCCGCCCATGCCGGCGACAGAACGGAGATCACCATGACCCCAATGCCTGCGCGCATCATTCATCTGACGATCGACAGGCCCTGGCGTGACGTCTATACATTTGCTGCCCAGCCGGAAAACATGCCCCGCTGGGCTGCGGGCCTCGCCTCCGGCTTGAGCCGCGAAGGCGAGGACTGGATTGGCGACGGCGGCTCGATCGGCAAAATCCGGGTACGGTTTGCACCCGAGAACGATTTCGGCGTCATGGATCACACAGTCACGCTTCAGACCGGTATCAGCGTCGAAAACGCCCTGCGGGTCGTACCGAATGGTGACGGTGCGGAAATCATGTTCACCCTGCTCAGACAGGCGGGAACGGACGACCAGGCTTTCGAGACGGATGCCGAGGCGATCCTTAAAGACCTCAGCACCCTGAAGGCTATTCTCGAAAAGTCGTAGCCACCCACGCGCGCGCCGTCTTGAAAGAAGATTGATGGCCGGGATCCGAGGATCCCGGCCCCGAGAGAGTTTCCGACCTGAACGGCCTGAAACTCTACTCCCCGCCCCCCAGGGAATGGACATAGACAGCGAGCTGCTTGACGGTGACATCACCAAGACGAGTGGTCCAGGCTGGCATGACGCCATGCTTCGGTGCGCGAATCTGGCCTGCGATCTGCTCTTCGCCATGCACTTTCAACCAGATAGCGTCAGCAAGGTTCGGGGCGCCAAGATCACGATTACCCTCGGCATTTTCGCCATGACAGGATGCGCAATTATCAAGGAAAACCTGCTTTCCCGGCTCGACCATCGAAGGATCCCGTGGGTTCCCCGTCAGGCTGACGACATAGGCTGCGGCCTGACGGATTTCTTCGGGCTGAAGCACATCGGCGAAAGCCGTCATTTCTCCGATACGGGTATCAGGATCGACGGCATCGCGAATGCCATGCGCGACCGTCTGGTAGATCGCATCCACGCTGCCGCCCCAGAGCCAGTCGTCGTCGTTCAGGTTCGGGTAACCTTCTCCACCGGCTGCGCCGGTGCCGTGACAGGGCGTGCAGTTGACGCGGAAAGCCGCTGCACCACCCGCCGTGGCGAACTGGTTGAGTTCCGGATTGGCGATGATTTCCTCCGGCGTTGCGGCCGCAAGCTTTTCGAGGATCGCACCTTGAGCCGTTTTCGCGGCCGCCAGTTCGGTCACAAGTTCGCCACGGCTGGAATAGCCAAGAACACCGCGGGTTGCATCATTCACCAGCGGCCATGCCGGATAAAGGATCGTGTATCCGAGAGCCCATACGATGGTGGCGTAAAACGTCCATACCCACCAACGGGGCATGGGGTTGTTCAGTTCGCGGATGCCATCCCACTCGTGACCGGTGGTTTCGACGCCGCTGATCTCATCGATGTGTTTGTCCGCCATCTTAGTCCTCCTTCAGAGGGATCTGGGCGGCCTCGTTTGCATGAGACTTCGAGCCCGGGCGCAGGGTGAACAGAATGACGCCGGCAAAGAAAAGGGCCATGGCAAGCAGCCCCCAGCTATCGGCGAATTGGCGGAGTGCGGTATAGGTTTCCATATCGCGCCCTCCTCAGCGGTAACCGGTTGTGTCGTCATAGGTCGAGAAATCGACCAGCGTGCCGAGCATCTGGAGATAGGCGACCAGCGCGTCCATTTCGGTCAATTTGGCCGGGTTGCCGTCGAAATCGCCGACCTTTGCCTTCGGATAGCGGGCCAGCAAAGCGCTGGTATCGGCATTGGGATCCGCCTGTGCCTTCAGATCGGCATTCGCCTCGGCAATCATCTCGTCGCTATAGGGAACGCCGACGGTGCGATTTGCCTTGAGGTCCATAGAGATGTCGGTGATTTCCAGCGGCGTTTCCTTCAGGAAGGAATAGCTCGGCATGACCGATTCCGGCACGACATCACGCGGCTCGACAAGGTGCTGAACGTGCCATTCGTTGGAATAACGATCGCCGACGCGGGCCAGATCAGGCCCGGTCCGCTTCGAACCCCACTGGAACGGATGGTCGTACATCGATTCCGCCGCAAGGCTGTAATGACCGTAACGTTCCACTTCGTCGCGGAACGGGCGGATCATCTGGCTGTGACAGACATAACAGCCCTCGCGGATGTAGATGTTGCGCCCGGCAAGTTCCAGCGGCGAATAGGGCCGCATCCCGTCGACTTTCTCGATGGTGTTTTCGAGATAGAAGAGCGGTGCGATTTCCACGATGCCGCCGATCGAGACGACGAGCAGCGAACCGACCAGAAGAAGCGTGGCATTTCGCTCGATGAATTTGTGTTTATCGAGAAGAGACATGTGTCAGCTCCTTATTCGGCCGGCTGCAGACCGGCAGGGGCGACACCGGGAGTGCGTTCCTGCCGTTCGTGACCGAGAATTGTCATTGTGACGTTGAATGCCATGATCAGTGCACCTGCCAGGAACATCAGACCGCCAAGGGCGCGCAGCAGGTAATAGGGGAACATGGCTGCGACCGATTCCGCGAAGGAATAGACGAGGAAGCCCTGGTCATCGTATTCGCGCCACATCAGGCCCTGCTGGATACCGGCAACCCACATGACGGCGGCGTAGAGAACAATGCCGAGCGTGGCGAGCCAGAAGTGCCAGTTGACCAGTTGGATGCTGTAGAGCCGGTTGCGATTCCACAGTTTCGGCACGAGGAAGTAGATCGCGCCGAAGGTGATCATGCCGTTCCAGCCGAGTGCGCCTGAGTGAACGTGGCCGATGGTCCAGTCGGTATAGTGGCTGAGCGAGTTGACGGCTTTTACCGACATCATCGGGCCTTCGAAGGTCGCCATGCCGTAGAAGGCGACGGCCATGACCATCATGCGGACGATCGGGTCGGTGCGGATGCGATCCCAGGCACCGGAAAGCGTCATCAGGCCGTTGATCATGCCGCCCCAGGAGGGCATCCAGAGCATGATCGAGAAGACCATGCCGAGCGTCTGGGCCCAATCGGGCAGCGCCGTGTAATGCAGGTGGTGCGGACCGGCCCAGATATACATGAAGATCAGCGCCCAAAAGTGGATGATCGACAGGCGATAGGAATAGACCGGGCGGTTCACCTGCTTCGGGATGAAATAATACATCATGCCGAGGAAGCCCGCGGTGAGGAAGAAGCCAACCGCGTTGTGGCCGTACCACCACTGCGTCAGCGCGTCCTGCACACCTGAGAAGGCCGAGTAGCTCTTGACCCCGAGGAAGGAGACCGGCATCGCCAGATTGTTGACGATGTGCAGCATCGCGATGGTGACGATGAAGGCCAGATAGAACCAGTTCGCCACATAGATATGCGGCTCCTTGCGCATAAGAATCGTGCCGAGGAAAACCACGAGATAAGCGACCCAGACGATGGTCAGCCAGATGTCGACATACCATTCCGGCTCGGCATATTCCTTGCCCTGGGTGATACCGAGCAGATAGCCGGTTGCCGCCATGACGATGAAAAGCTGATAGCCCCAAAACACGAACCAACCGAGATTGCCGCCGAACAGGCGGGCCCGACAGGTGCGCTGGACGACATAAAACGATGTGGCGATAAGGGCGTTGCCACCGAAGGCGAAGATGACCGCCGAGGTGTGCAGCGGCCGCGTGCGACCGAAATTGAGCCATGGCTCGATGTTAAGATCGGGAAAAGCCAGCTGAAGGGCGACGACCAGGCCGACCAGAAAGCCGACGACGCCCCAGAAAACGGTGGCGATCGTGCCGTATTTAATGACTTCGTCGAAATATTCCGACTTAACCGGAACGGACCGCGGTGCGCCGGCCGGTGCGAAAGAGACGCGGCGCAGCATGACGATGCTGCTGATGCCGAGTACCAGGAAAAGCACCCACATATGGGCGGAGAACAGGCTATCATGCGCATAGGCCGCGCCAAGCAGCGCCAGGAATGTCCCGATTACCAGCGCTGCAGTTTCCAAAGGGTAGTTCATTGTTGGTATCCCCCAACGGCGTGATTGGCCGTCGCGAGGGTGGCGAAACATCGATTCCCATCGAATCCCCCTGCCACTTTCCGTCGCGACCACCGCGACAGATGGCAGCAGCCAACGCCAAACGCCTTGATTTGAATCAACGCAAATAAGCCGGCCATGATGGAACGTCGGATGATCAACGGCCAATGCAGGTTTCGGAGGTCAGACTTGAGACACGATATCGATCTGACGAATGCAATTCTGTCCGCTCAACCCGTCCGGCACTCCAGTCAGGACGTCATGATGTCGTGGATACGGCACGCGCATGAGGAACAGCTCGCGCTCTGCGGCGCGTTGGAAGAGATCGCCGATTCGCTGCCGGCGAGCGTCAATCGGCAGAAGTGCATTTATGCCGCCAAGGCGCTCTGTCCGCTGATCCGCAGCATGCACCAATATGAAGAGAACGTGCTTTTCCCTTATCTGAGCCAGCGGCATGCGAATGCCGGACCGATGCTTGCGACGCTTTCCCGGCTGAAATTCGAACATTTCGAAGATGAAGGTTATGCGGAAGAGTTGACGGAAGCGCTTCTGCGCCTCGGGTCGGGCGAGCCCGTCAACGACGAGGCGGTGGGTTATATGCTGCGCGGTTTCTTCGAGGGTGTCAGGCGTCACATCGCTTTCGAAAAGGCACATCTGCTGCACGACTATCTGCCGTTCAGCCCGATATCGGAATAGACGCGGCACTCAATCAGTCGCCCCGGCGCCGACGGCGATCTTCCTTTTCCTGCATCACCACCAGCGCTCCGATCAATGTTCCCGACCGGCTTATCGGCGACATGCGGCAGTGAATGACGACCGTACGGCCCTCGATCTTGTCGGCATAGGTGAAAGTCAGGCTTTCGCCGGAAAAACAACGATCGAGACAAGGCTGCAGGTCATGGCGGAAATGGTGCAGGCCGACAAACTCGGCGAAATGACGCCCGATGAGGGTATCGCGCGGCATATCCATCCGCTGCGCATTGGTGTCGTTGCTGTAAAAGATGCGGTAGCCAGGTGCGACGACCACGACCCGTTCCGGCAATTTATTGAGCAAAGCATCGTCGAGATAGCCGTCGGCGATCGCTTGGGCGACATCGACCGGCTGCGAAGTATCTTCGGCGGCTTCCGATTTAGATGGCAGTGACTGGCCGGTCACCAGATAACGCTCGACCAGCATTTGCAGCAGATGGCCGTTACGCCTTACGCAGCCGCCATCATCGGCTTCCTCGTTCAGGAGATCGAGCGCGAAACGGAACTGCACGCCGATCGCCGACTGATCGCGCCCCTGGCTACCAAGTATAGCCTTGACGAGCGGATCGATTTCCCGGTCGATCCGAGAAACAGCATCGTCGTCTTCTTTTTCGACTGCCTGGCGAAGGTCGGAATATTTCGCCCAGAACAGATCAATCAATGCTTTCAAAATCGACCCCTCTCAAAACAACGCGAGAAGTGGTGCCTTCTACCTGATGCGAGCCTAGCCTGCATAAGATATGATTATAATTAATCAATTCGTCTAGTGCGGCCCCCATTTATGGCTCACAACTTACCATAGAGTCACAGATTACCAAGGAGACGGGTCAACGCTCGACCGTTTTCTTGATGTTCCAACGGTCGTGGTACCAGAGCCATTGCTCGGGATACTCGCGAACCCAGCTTTCAACCTTGTCGTTGAGAACCTGCGCGGTGCCCTGGACATCGAGATTGCCCTTCTCATCGCGCGGCAGATCGATCTTCGACTCGATTTCCAATCGGAACCTGTTGTCGGGCAAACGGATGCAGCGGGCCGGATAAACCTCGGCATCGAATTGCCGGACCAGCTTGGCCAGCAACGGGTTCGTCTTCACGGGGCGGCCGAAAAAGGAGGTCCACAGGCCCTTCTTGAACTTCTGATCGACGAGAACCCCAACCCCGCCACCGGCCTCTAGCCGACGCGCAAGCGCGAAGGACGAGCCTGCATGCGAAGGAACTAGCTGCCCCATGCGGGCGGCGCGGAAGGAAAACACTTTATCGGCGATGTATGGATTGTTGGGCGGCCGGAAGAGAACCATGACTTCAAGGCCGAAGGCCTTGCCGGCGACCGGCAGCAGTTCGAAATTGCCGGTATGCGCCGTGAAGACGATGAACGGCCGCGGATTGTCGCGCAGGTCGAGGAAGATCGGGATCCCCGAAACTTCCACCCTGCCAGACGTCTTCTGCTCCGGATCGAAATCGAACAGACGATCCAGAAAGACGTATTCAGCGGCCATGCGGCCCATATGTCCCCAGCTGGCGACAGCGATATCCTCAAGCTCTTTCTCAGATTCTTCCGGGAAGGCATTGCGGAGATTGGTCATCATCAGCTTGTGGCGCCACAGCTTCGGGCCGACGAAGCGGGCAACGCGATCGATATAGCGAATGGCCGGATCGGCCGGCAGGATCTTCAGGAGATTTAGCAGACCGAAGGTCGCCTGCGCCACTGACCATTGCTGGAAGTTGCGAAGCGTCAGGACGATGCGGGTGATGACCATCTTCATGGGGATGGCCTCAGTCCATCCTCAGGACGATCTTGCCGAAGATCTGGCGGGTTTCCATGCGCTCCAGCGCCTTGTCGATCTCGTCGAAAGTGACTTCGGTATCGATGACCGGATGAACTATGCCGCGCGCCATCTTCTGCATGGCATCGGCCATGTTCTCCATACGGCAGCCGAAGGAGCCGAGGAGCTTCAACTGTTGCTGGAAGAGCATCATCAGGTTGAGGTCGGTCGAAACGCCGGAGGTCGAGCCGCAGGTGACGAGGCGGCCGCCGCGCTTCAGGCAGAACATCGAGGCAGCGAACGTGTCCTTGCCGACATGTTCGAAAACGACATCGACACCCTTCTTCTTGGTCAGCTTGCGCACGACACCCTCGAAGCGGTCCTTGCGGTAGTTGATGACGTGATCGGCGCCGAGCGCCTTGGCCTTCTCGATCTTGTCGTCGGAGCCGACGGTGGTGATGACGGTGCAGCCAGTCTTCTTGGCGAGCTGGATGGCCGCCGAACCGATGCCGGAACCCCCGGCATGGACGAGGATCGTTTCACCCGGCTGCAGCTTGGCATTGTCGAACAGCATGTGCTCGACCGTGCCGAAGGTGACCGGAGCAAGCGCTGCCGCGACGGCATCAACGCCCGGAGGGGCCGGAACGAGGAGACGCGCCGGGAGATTGGTCTTTTCCTGCGCAAAACCATCGAGATGGAAGCCGTGAACACCGGAGACGTTTTCGCAGAGATTGTCACGCTTCTCACGGCAAGGCTTGCACAGGCCACAGGTACGGGCGCCGTAGATCGATACGAGCTGGCCGGGAAGGACATTGGAGACGCCGGAGCCGATGGCCTCGACGACGCCGGAGGCTTCTGCGCCTATCGTCAGCGGCATCTTGCGCTTGGCGAATGCCATGCCGCGCCAGCCCCAGACGTCAATGTGGTTGAGCGCCACGGCCTTGACGCGCAACGTCACTTCACCCGGACCCGGTGCTTCCGGCTCGGGGATATCGACGGCTTCGAGCTTGCGGTCATCGATCAGTTGCAGCGCGCGCATGTTCTTCTTTTCCTTCCGGATGCATCAGGCAGGCATGGCGCGGCCATACACCACGCGTCATGCTCGGGCTTGTCCCGAGCATCTACCGACTTTCATTCTTATTCTCGACGTCAGCAGATCCTCGGCACGGGGCCGAGGAAGACGTCCTTTAGCTGTGGCGCAGGCCTTAGACCGGTTCCAGCGTCATGACAAGGCTGGCGTTCTGGCCGCCGAAGCCGAAGGAATTGGACAGGACTGCCTTTGGCGCTCCATCCCGCTTCACATTCGGCACCACATCGAGCTCGATCGTCGGATCGGGATTGGTGTGGTTGATGGTCGGCGGCAAGGTGCCGGTCAACATGGTCTGGATCGAGAACACCGCCTCGACTGCACCCGCTGCCGTCAGCGTGTGACCGATCATCGACTTGTTCGACGAGGCCGGAATGTTCTTCAGGCGATCACCGAAAACGGCGAGCATGGAGCCATATTCCATCTTGTCGTTTTCAGGCGTCGATGTGCCGTGGGCATTGATGTAGCCGATACCGGCTTCGTCCATGCCGGCATCTTCCAGCGCTGCGCGAATGGTGGCAATCGCCGGGCCGCCATCCGGCGAAGACCGGGTGCGGTGGAAATGATCTGCCTTTTCGCCCAGCCCCTTGATGATGCCGAGAACCGTTGCACCACGGGCAAGTGCGGATTCGACCGATTCGAGCACGAGTGTGGCCGCACCTTCGGCGATGACGAAACCGTCGCGATCCTTGCTGAAAGGTTTTGATGCCTTTTCCGGCGGGTCGTTCTGGGTGGAGAGAGCAGAAAGCAGCGAGAAGCGTACCAGTGCCTCGACGCTCACGGAACCATCGGTCGCGGCCACGAGAGCCCGGTTGGTGCGACCCTGACGGATTGCCTCGACGCCGAGCTGGATCGCGGTCGCGCCGGAAGCACAGGCCGTCGACAACGTTACCGGCAGGCCACGCGTGCCGAACATGTCGGAAAGGCGCTCGGAGATTGAGCCAAACTGGACGGCTTCGAGGAAGACCGGATCGGGCCGTTCACGCATGGCTGTCAGGAAGCGCTCGTAGGCATCGCCTTCGACCCTAGACGGCGGTGAACGATCCGCGAGCGCGAAACGGTCGTGCCATTCGGGCTCGACCGGAGGTGCTGCAAGAAATAGCGGGCCATCGAAATCGCCGGAAAGCCCTGCCTGGGCCAGTGCTTCCTTGGTCGTTTCGCGGGCAAAGGCGAAGGAGCGTTCGACCGAATTGTTTGCCGGGACGGCAATAAAATCCACTGTGCCGCTGATGCGGGTCGACAGGCCATCGGTCGGGAATCGGGTGATCTTGTGGATACCGGACGTGCCGGAGGTCAGTGCCGCCCAGTTGTCGGAAAGCCCCTGGCCAAGCGATGTGATGACGCCCATGCCCGTGACCGCCACGAGAGGACGGCCGAGATGATCCGTGAAGCGATTGTCACTCATCTTCAACTCCTTCAGGCGTTGGCCGAGAGGACGGCAACGCCCTCGCCGCGTATGTAACCGACCGTGGTCACCACCGCATGTTTCGCGGGCTTGGTCATCGGCTTTTCGTGTTCGGCGTCGAAAGCGGGAACAAGCGCCGCACCGTCGAGCGAAAGGGCCGCGAGCGCCAGACCCAGCGGGAACTGAGCTTCCATCGCATGCCCTGTCGCACCGCCGAAACCACGGATCGCCGCGCCGTCGAATTCCTTTTCCAGCACCGCCTTTTCGCGTGCAGCCAGATCGACAAGGCCGCTGGCGCCGGAGAACACGACCGTGTCGTCGCCCTTAAGGCCGGAGGCCGGAGCGGAGAGACGCGACAGGCGCTTTTCGAGCCTGCCTTCGTCACGGTTGCCACGATCGCCTTCGACAGCGTCAACGACAGCGTAGATATGGGCACCGCGGGCTTCGGCACGGGCACGGGATTCGAGAACGAGGAATGCCCCGACCGAACCGGTGATCATGCCGCCGCCATTATCCGGCGAGCGCGACCATAGCGGCTGCCAGTCGCCCGTCGCATGGGCACGGATGCCTTCGACGAGGAGCAGGATGTCAGCGCGCTCGGCAATGAAGGCACCACCGACGAGGCTGTGGCTGGACTGGCCGGCCTTGATGCGGTGATAGGCAGTCTCGACGGCAGAGATACCGGCCGCTTCCTCGCCCATGAAGGTGCGCGACGAGCCGGTGACCTTGTGGACGATCGAGATATTGCCCGCCATCAGGTTTGACAGCTGTGCGAGAAAGAGCGTCGGCCGAAGTTCGGTGGTCAGCTTCTCGTTCAGGAGAATGTCGCGGTCGTTGCGCTTCAGCGCTTCATCGACGATCAGCGAATCGACCTTGATGTCGCGCTCGCCGCCGCCTGCAGCAACGATCATATCCATCGAGGCGCAAGCTTCCGCATCTTGCTTGAGACCAGCGTCATCGAGCGCAAGACCGGCCGAAAAAACGCCGAGGCGCTGCCAGTTTTCCATCTGCCGCTGGTCACGCTTGACGATCTGTGCAGACCAGTCGATTTCCGGCAGCGGATGAACGGGATAGGGCGCGAAACGCTCGGTCTCAACCTTCGGCGCGCCGGCGGCCGACTGCGACAGGAGCGCGACATGCGCTTCCTTGCCGACGCCCTGCCCCGTCACGATGCCGATACCGGTGATCACAACATCATTGTCAGACTTCATCTTTGTCCTCTTTGCGGACTTCACCCGCGACGCGGGCTTCAGGCGGTAATATTCTAATCGCATGTCGTGGTCGCAAAACCGACGGACATGTTTGCGCGACCTGGTTCAGCCGCGGAGTTTCATCGCAGCGACCAGACCGACCTCTTCCGCGCGCTTGCGCACGATGGGCGCCAGCGGGATTTCGGAAAACGGCATGGTGCGCAGCTTCAGCTGTGCATCACAGACCTTCTTGCCGCCAGACGTTATCTTCGCCTTGGTGACGGCATAACCCGAGCCTTCGTGTTCCAGAAACGCCTCGATGTCGAGCACGGCTTCCGGCTCGACGAACGCGCGCATCTTGGCGCCATCGACGGACATCAGGAACGGCATGGCGGCAAAATCGGTCACGGCAAGAACCAGCATGCCGGACGCCTGCGCCATCGTTTCAATAAGAAGGACACCCGGCACGAGAGGCATGCCGGGGAAATGGCCCTCGAAGACCGGGCTTGTCGCCGGCACAATCGAACGCGCCTTCAATGTCTTTCCGTCGAGATCGAGCGTTTCCACCCGATCTATCATCTGGAAATATTCAAGCAGCATGGCAGATCAGCCTTTGGCTGCCTTCAGCTCGTCAATCTTGGCGCAGAGGTTTTTCAGGACGAAATACTCTTCCGTCGAAACCTTGCCCTCGTTGACTTCCTGGGTCCACTGCTCGAGCGGAATCTTGATGCCGAATTCCTTGTCGATCGCGAACACGATGTCGAGGAAATCGAGGCTGTCGATGCCCAGATCGTCGATCGTGTGGCTTTCCGGGGTGATGGTTTCCCGGTCGATTTCGCTGGTTTCAGCAATGATGTCAGCAACTTTGTCGAATGTAGCAGTCACGCCCATGTCCTCTGAGAATAGGTAATTCAGAGCCCCACATAGGGAAAATGGTTCCAAATGCCAATGGCTTCGTTTTTCCCGCAGTCAATTTGCACCGAAACTGTTGCCGAAACAGCGACCGCCTAGACCGCAATCGAGTGCCTTCCCGCACCGGTTTCGAGGTATCTATCGAAGACTGCGGCGATCGTTCGGGCAAAAGGCCTGCCTTCCGGCGTGATGGTGAAGGAGGTATTACCGACCCGGCAGATATCATCCGGGTTCTGCCTGGCAAATGCGCGGGCCTCGGTGATCAGGTCATGTGCGCCCGCCGGAAACCGTGCCAGCAAAGGCATGAAATCGAAGCCGAAATCGCACATCAGCCGCTCGATGACATAAGCGCGCATGCGATCGTCTTCCGACAGTTCTATCCCCCTCACCGCAGCGAGTCCGTCCCCCTCCACCATCCGCTGATATTCGCCGGTCGCCGGCATGTTCTGCACGTAACCGTTGGGAAGCTGGCTGATCGACGAGGCGCCGAGCCCGATCAGCGCATCGGCACTATCGGTCGTATACCCTTGGAAATTGCGCCGCAGCCTCCCGGCGCGCGCAGCAATGGCCATCGAATCGGTCGGCTTGGCAAAATGATCTATGCCGATCTGCTCGTAACCGGCGTCCAGCAGCATGCGGGAGGCGAATGTGCTCTGATGGAAACGCTCAGTTACGTCAGGCAAAGCCGTTTCGGGAATCATCGTCTGGTGCTTCTTCATCCACGGAACATGGGCATATCCGAAAAGCGCGATACGATCGGGCGAGAGCGAGAGAATATCCGAAACCGTGCGCCCGACACCTTCCAGCGTCTGATAAGGCAGGCCGTAGAGAACGTCGCAATTGACTGATCCGACGCCACGCGCCCTCACGGCATCGACGACCGATTTCGTCTGCTCGAAGGTCTGGATGCGGTTGATCGCCTTCTGCACCGTCGGGTCGAAATCCTGAACGCCGAGGCTTGCCCGCGTCAGACCGATTGCGGCAAGCGCATCGTAGCGCGGCTCATCCAGGTCGTTCGGGTCCATCTCGACGCTGATTTCGGCATCGTCCGCAATATCGAACGATGCCTTCAGACAGTCCATCAGATCGACCATGTCCTCCGGCTTCAGCATCGTCGGGGAGCCGCCGCCGAAATGGATGGCCGTGACCCTTGCGCCTTTGCCGATACGTTTGCCGACGGCTTCGATCTCCCGGCGCAACGCGACGAGATAAGTGGTGATCGGCTCGTAGCGCAGAATCTGCTTCGTGTGGCAGGCACAGAACCAACAGAGCCGGTCGCAATAGGGGATGTGCAAATAGAGTGAAAGGCTGTTTCCAGCCCCAAGTTCGGACAGCCACTGCGAATAGATGTCGCAATTTACACCAGTGTGAAAATGCGGCGCAGTCGGATAGCTAGTGTAACGCGGCACCGAGCCTGAATATTTCGCAAGCAATCTTTCACTCATGGCGCACCTTTTCTCATGTGCTTCAAGAGCTACCTGCGGAATATTTTAGCGACTTTGACTTGAATCAAGCATGAGAACGTCAAGTGAACCAAGTTCGGACCATTAATCGCCGCCTGCAGCGCCGCGCGTCACTTCTGGCGCACCGATAACGCTGTTGCTTTTGGGCAGTGCATCCAGATGCCGAAAATCAATTCCGATTTTCGCACCGGGTGCGCCGGTGTGGGGGAATGGGAATGGATGCGCAGCTGAAAATCTTGGACATTCACGAAGTGCCGTTGGTTTGTCGTGGCTGCGACGCGCGCCATAACGGCGTCTGTTCCACCCTCACTCCGCATCAACTGACCGAACTGAACAAGCATTCCCAGCGCAAGGCAGTAGAAGCCGGCACCGAGCTTATCGGTCAGGGCCAGCAGGTTCATTCCTATTCGAATATCCTGAAGGGCGTCGTGAAGCTATCAAAGATCATGGCGGATGGTCGCCAGCAGATCGTCGGCCTGCAATTTGCCCCCGATTTCATGGGACGCCCATTCCACGGCGAGAGCCTGATGGCCGCTGAAGCCGCTACCGACACAGAGCTATGCGTGCTGCCGCGCAAGATCCTCGAGCGGATGATCTCCGAATCGTCGGAACTCGGCAGCCGTCTGCATAATCAGGCGCTGACAGAGCTGGACGAGGCGCGCGACTGGATGCTGACGCTCGGGCGCAAATCCGCACGCGAGAAGGTCGCCAGCCTGCTGGTGCTGGTGGCCGCCCATGCCGATCCCGACCGTCTGGGCGACTGCGCATTCGAGCTGCCGCTATCGCGCGCCGACATTGCCGATTTTCTCGGCCTGACTATTGAAACCGTCAGCCGGCAGATGACCAAGCTGCGCAAGGATGGCCTCATTCACATCGAGAACAACCGGCAGGTCTACGTGCCGGATCTCGACAAGCTGGCCGTAACCGCGGGCGGCGACTGATCGCCCCCGCTGGTCGTTTCCTGACCGCCCGCGCCACGACTGCACCGATCGTTAAGGCGCGCGTCCTTCCACGAGAACGGCACGGATGGCTTCAAGGACCGCTTCCGGCTGGATACCGTTGCAGACGATCTGGCTCGGCACGCCATCCCAGGCGCTGCCGATGTATTTGCGACCATGGTCGGGAGCCTGAATGGTCTTTCCGTCCGCAAGGCCGCCACAGACGACCCGGACCGGACCGGTCGTGACCTCGAAGAGATGCGGCTCGGTGAGATAGACGCAGGCGCAGCTGTCGTGCAGTGCCATGCCGTCGAGACCGACGCGCTGGCGATAGAAATCGATGTAATATTGCGAAAGATCCGACAGGAGCTTGAGTTCGGCGGGTCCGGCCTCGACCATTTTTGCCAGATAATCCGCCGACATGGTGGTCTTCAGGGTCACGTCGAGGCCGATGATCGTGACCTTCCAGGGCGCCGTGAAGACGACATCCGCGGCTTCCGGATCGCCATGGATATTGGCCTCTGCCGCCGGCGTCACATTGCCGTTGACGTCGAAGGCGCCGCCCATAATCACCACTTCCTTGACCAGCGCGGCAATTTCCGGATCGGCTTTCAGCGCCAGCGCCAGATTGGTCATGCGGCCGACAGCGACGAGCGTCACATTGCCCGGATCGGCTTTCACGGTGTCGATGATGAACTGTGCAGCCGAGCGCTCGTCCAAAGGATGGTCGATATCCAGCGGCACGCCGATATTGCCGAGCCCGTCCTCGCCATGGACGACCGGGGCGAAATGCGCGGCATCACGGCCATCGTCGTAAGCCTTGCCTGCGCCTTTGGCGATCGGCGCCTCGATTTTCCATTTCTGATGAAGGAACTGTGCGTTTCGGGTGGTGATCTCGATCGGCGCATTGCCGAATACGGTCGTGACGCCAATCAGATCGATGCCCGGATGTCGGTGGAGATAAAGGAGTGCCATGGCATCGTCTACGCCAGGATCGGTGTCGAATATCACTTTGAGCATGCGGGCTTATCCAGTCTTAATATCGAATGCGAGGCCGCGCACCATAACGGCATTCGGACGAGGTGCAATCCCGCCAAAACATCCTTCAGCGACTGTGCTTTCGGCAGGCCTTGCCCGTGACCGGGTTCGGTGCCACAAGGCGGCTCCCGCCTGAAATTCTCCAGACTGAGTGCATTCCCCCGTGCCTGATATCGCCTTCGAACTGCTGTTGATCCTGTTTCTTGCTGCCTGTTTTGCCGGGTTTGTCGATTCGATCGCCGGCGGCGGCGGACTGATCACCATCCCGGTTCTGTTGATCGCGGGCATACCACCACTCGAAGCGATCGCCACCAACAAGCTCCAGGGGCAGTTTGGCGCGGCTTCCGCAACGATTGCCTATGCGCGCAAGGGCCATATCAACCTACACAGCCAGTTGCCCATGGCACTCATGGCGGTGGTGGGCGGAGCGGCCGGGGCGGTTCTCGCCTCGGTCGTGCCGGCGTCGGCGCTGGCGGCCACGATCCCGTTTCTGCTGATTGCGATCGCCCTGTTCTTCGCGTTCAAGCCCAGCCTCTCGGACGTGGATGGTCGCAGGCGGATAACACCGTTCGTTTTCGGCCTGACCGTCGTACCGCTTGTCGGGATCTATGACGGGCTGTTCGGGCCGGGTGCCGGCTCCTTCTACATGCTGGGTTTCGTTCTGCTTGCCGGTTTCGGCATGCTGAAGGCGACGGCTCACACGAAGCTCATCAACTTCGGCTCGAATTTCGGCTCGTTCGTGGTTTTTGCGCTGAGCGGATCGATCCTCTGGAAGGTCGGGCTGCTAATGGGTGTCGGCCAGTTCATCGGCGCGCAGATCGGATCGGGGCTGGCGATGAAAAAGGGCGCCAAGATCATAAAACCGCTGCTGGTACTGTCATGCCTCGTGCTGGCAACGAAACTGCTTGCCGATCCCAACCACCCTGCCCGGCTCTGGCTGGGCTGGTAACAGCATCACCGTTTACCCCTTCATCCGAAGCGGCAGTCCGGCGGCGACGAAAAACACCTCGTCGACTACTGCCGCAACCTGCTGATGCAAACGTCCGGCATGATCGCGGAACTCGCGCGCCATCTTGTTTTCGGGCACGATCCCAAGACCGACCTCGTTCGAAACGAAGATGATCCTGGCTTCAAAAGTGGAAAGCTGCGCGGCGAGCTGGGCGGAGCGCGCCGGAATGTCTTCACCCTGCATCATCAGGTTGGTGACCCAAAGCGTCAGGCAATCGACAAGCACGACACGGCCGGGTGCATCTATCGCGCCAAGGGTGCGGGTCAGTTCGACGGGCTCTTCGTGGGTCACCCAGGATGGCCCCCGATCGTCCTGATGGCGTGTAATGCGCTCACGCATCTCGTCGTCATAGGCCCGTCCGGTTGCGACATAGTGCCGTTCAAGCCCGGTCGCCTGGGCCAGACGTTCGGAGAAGGACGATTTTCCCGAGCGAGCGCCGCCAAGCACAAGAGCAGTTTTACCGGATAGGATCATCGGGAGAAGGTCGCGTGAAAGCCAGACGAAACCGGACGATTCGTAGATGTCGGAGGCGTCCGGTCCGTGTTCGGGTTTGTCTGGATTCGCATTACCATTTCATGGTCAGCCATGTGCGCGATGAAGTCAACAGGCCGGGCGGAATAGGGACTGACGACCGGCGGACTGCGCATTTGGACGCACTATCCTTTTTGCGACATCACGTGACGATTTACAGAGTGGCGCGACGACTTTTGCAGGCGTATTGGATTATCAAAATATAAGGCTTCGCGATCAAATCGCGGCCACCGAGGAAACACCCAAATGCTTTACGTGTTCAAGAACAGCAACGGCGTTCAGATCGCCTGGAATTCCGAGGCTCCCAAGGCTTTCAGGAACTCCCGTCCGTCGGACAATGCGCGACGTATGTCGATATTCGGGTTCATCAGAACGTCGAATTCCGGCTGAGGATTCCAGGCCGGAATTTCACCCCGTTTACATGAGGGTGCTCGAAGATCAGAGCCTACTGATCGTGTACTTGCGCGAAGCACATCTATCGCAAAAAGCGACAACAGCACCATGACCAAATCTTTTATCCCGGAAAACGCCTGAGGCGAATAAAGGGGCAACCGGTACGCTCTACAAAATCCGGTGCCACTGGCGGTGCATTCGTCCGCGCCCAGATATTTAGCGCGACTTCCTTACCGGATGGTTATTGGCACGCACGCGAAACGCGTAATATTCGCCCTTCGCGTATTTTTTTCGTCACAATACGATTTATTCCAAAACTTTTCCGCGACGCTAATCGACTACAAAACGTCAAATCTCGGGCGTGACTTTGTCGTCCATTGTGATCGCCCCATGAGGGCGAAAGTCAAACAGCGCATATAGACGGCATTTGATCGTTTTTAGCCCTTGCGCACAGCACAAATCACGATCTTCCAAAGAGTTACGCTTGAGTGTCGGATAAGCGCTACTCACAGCTACTGTTGATTTATTTGATGGAAGCCGTACGTTGACGGTGCTGACACGGAAATGCGCGCACTCTGTGGCGGTTGCCCAGATGACGAAAAGACGCATGGGGAACAGCGACCACACATCGGACGGAGCCCTTGCGGCTCTCCCAAAAAGTGGATTTTCGCCAACGGATTTCGGTAGCACCGGCTCCACGTATCGATTGTCAACACTAAGACTGGGAGGTCTTAACGATGCAAAAACTCCTCGCTTCCACCGTCTTTGCAGCCGGTCTCTATGCATTCGCCGGGTCAGCCTACGCGGAATGTGGTTCGGTCTCCATTGCGGAAATGAACTGGGCTTCGGCCGGCGTCGCTGCGAATGTCGATAAGATCATTCTCGAAGAAGGTTACGGCTGTACCGTCGAGCTCGTCACCGGCGACACGATGCCCACGTTCACCTCGATGAATGAAAAAGGCCAACCGGACATGGCGCCGGAATTCTGGGTCAATGCCGTCCGCACGCCGCTCGATGCGGCGGTCAAGGAAGGCCGGCTGATCGAAGCCGCCGAAATCCTCGCAGATGGCGCAGTCGAAGGCTGGTGGATCCCGAAATTCCTGGCGGACGCACATCCGGACATCAAGACCGTGCAGCAGGCGCTGGCACATCCTGAACTCTTCCCCGCTCCGGAAGATCCGTCCAAGGCTGCCGTGACAAACTGCCCGTCTGGCTGGAACTGCCAGGTTTCGACCGCCAATCTCTACAAGGCGCTCGGCGCCAAGGAGAAGGGTTTCGATCTGGTCGACACCGGCTCCGCCGCCGGCCTCGACGGATCGATCGCCAGTGCATTCGAGAAAAAGACCGGCTGGCTGGGATATTACTGGGCACCAACAGCCATTCTCGGCAAATACGAGATGGTGAAACTGTCCTTCGACGTGCCGCATGACAAGGCAAACTGGGACGCCTGCACCGCCATTCCTGATTGCGCCGATCCGAAGGTCAATTCCTATCCGACCTCCCAGGCCTTCACCGTCGTGACAAAGCAGTTCGCCGACAAGGCAGGCGTTGCGATGGATTATATCAAGGCCCGCAAGTGGACCAACGCGACCGTCAACGGCATCCTCGCATGGCAGACCGACAACCAGGGCACCAATGCCGATGCCGCCAAGCATTTCCTTGAAAACCAGCCGGACATCTGGACCAAGTGGGTCGCGCCCGACGTTGCCGAAAAGATCAAGGCATCGCTTTGAGCCTAACAAGGGGTGGCGAATCTCGCTGCCCCTTACCCTCGCGACGTCGCTGAGACCTGCGGCATGTCGCGGCGAGATGCGCGGCATCAAACGCCGTCCAGCAATATTGCCTATCTGGGTATAAGCCATCGCGACCGGAAAGCCATGCTGGTTCGCGGAGCCCACGCAGACTATAGAAGCCCGGAGCAATTTCCGCAAAACTGGACACACGCTTTGCGTCTGGAATTGGGCTGAAACAACGAGATAGAGCGGTTTCGCGTTTCGAAGAAAGGCGAAAATGTTCTTGGCAGAAGAAGGGGAAAAACATGGCGATCTGCGAGTACCTGCCGCGAGCCCTCTGTCGGTTCCCGGCCATCAGCGACAGCTATATCCGCCAGGCGCGTCAGGTCATCGACGAGGGCTTCAAGGGTATCGTGCGTGAATACGGCAGTATCATCGATATCGTCGTGCGCCCTCTGCAATTGTTCCTGAACTATCTGGAGCGGCTGTTTACCACATCGCCCTGGACGGTGGTTCTGATCGTGATGCTGCTGGTCGTCTATTTCGGCAGCCGCAGCATACGCATCACCATCGGCACGGCGATCGGCATGGTCCTCATCGGCGTGGTAGGCCTTTGGGAAGACACGATGACGACGCTGGCGATCGTCACCGTTTCGACCCTGATCGCAATCATCATCGGGCTTCCGATCGGCATCCTTATGGCCCGTTCGGACAGAATCCAGGGTGTGATCAACCCGATCCTCGACGTGATGCAGACTATGCCGAGCTTCGTCTATCTTATCCCGGTCGTGGTGATCTTCGGGATCGGCAAGGTGCCGGGCCTGATCGCCGTCGTCATCTATGCCGTGCCACCGATGATCCGCCTTACCAATCTCGGCATACGGCTCGTCGACAAGGAAGTGCTGGAAGCGGCCGACGCCTTTGGCTCCTCGCCCGGCCAGAAACTCTGGAACGTGCAGATGCCTCTGGCGCTGCCGACGATCATGGCCGGCATCAACCAAACGATCATGATGTCGCTCGCCATGGTGGTCGTCGCATCTATGGTCGGGGTCGGAGGGCTCGGACGCAACACGCTGCAGGCGATCAACAACCAGTTCTTCACCTTCGGCTTCCTCAACGGTTTTGCGCTTGTGGCGATCGCCATCATCTTCGATCGGACCAGCCAGGCCTTCGGCAAGCGACTTCAGCGTCATTCGGAGGTAGTCCATGGCTAGTCACGGCATCGAGATCAAAGGCCTCTACAAGATCTTCGGCCCTCGCGGGCGCGATCATGTCGAGGCGGTCAAGAACGGCCTTTCGAAGGCGGAACTCAACGAGCGATATGGCCATGTGCTTGGCCTGAAGGATATCAACATTTCCATGCCGGCCGGTGGCATCACCGTCGTGATGGGGCTGTCGGGATCCGGAAAATCGACGCTGATCCGCCATATCAACCGGCTGATCGAGCCGACCTATGGCGAACTGATCTACGACGGCGTCAACATCTGCGGCATGAACGAGCGTGCGTTGCGCGAATTCCGCCGCCACAAGACGGCGATGGTATTCCAGAAATTCGCATTGCTGCCGCATCGCACGGTGATCGAGAACACCGTCTATGGCCTGGACATACAGGGCATCTCGCGCTCGGAAAGCACAAAAAAGGCAAAATACTGGATCGAGCGTGTCGGTCTTTCCGGTTTCGAGAACCACTATCCGAACCAGCTTTCGGGCGGCATGCAGCAACGCGTCGGACTTGCCCGTGCACTGACCAATGACGCCGATATCCTGCTGATGGATGAAGCCTATTCGGCTCTCGACCCGTTGATCCGCGTCGATATGCAATCCGTACTTCTCGACCTTCAGGCGGAACTGAAAAAGACCGTGGTCTTCATCACCCATGACCTCGACGAGGCATTGAGGCTCGGAGACAAGATCGCGATTCTGCGTGACGGCCAGGTAGTGCAGCAGGGAACCGGTCAGGAGATCGTCCTGTCACCGGCCGATGACTACATCACCGCCTTCGTCAAGGAAGTAAACCGCAGCCGTGTAATCCAGGCAAAAACGGTGATGAAGCCGTTCGACGGACAAGCGGAAGGAGTACGCATCGGAGCGACGACCACGCTCGAATCCGCGGCCAAAACGATGACGGAGAACGGTCAGACCAAAGCGACGATAACCGACGACGCCGGCACGCCGATCGGTACGCTCGACCTGCAGACGATGATTGCGGCGATGGTGACGCCGGCCGGTTCCGAAACCTCGAAGATGGCAGCCGAATAAGGACGGAAACAGAAGTGCAGGCGTCGCAGCCGGCACATTGCCTGTCAGTTGAAAGCATATAAAGGAAGCTTTATATCCGAATTTCGATTTTCAGGAGGACGCCATGCCGACGACCAATCCATTGACCGATCTGCTTGCTGAAAAAGGCGTCCTTCTGGCCGACGGTGCAACGGGTACCAACCTGTTTGCAGCGGGGCTCGAGGCCGGTGAGGCGCCGGAACTGTGGAATGAGGCGCATCCGGAGCGGATCACCAAGCTGCATCAGGATTTCGTCGATGCGGGCGCCGACATCATTCTGACAAACACATTCGGCGGCACGCGCCATCGCCTGAAGCTGCATCACGCGCAGGATAGGGTATTCGATCTCAACAAGCGCGCGGCCGAGATCGCCAAGGCGGTGGCGGATAGCGCCGGCCGCAAGGTGATCGTCGCGGGTTCGGTCGGTCCCACCGGAGAGTTGCTCATCCCGCTCGGGGCGCTGTCCTATGAAAATGCCGTCGAGGCCTTTGTCGAGCAGATGGAAGGCTTGAAGGCCGGCGGCGTCGATGTCGCCTGGATCGAGACCATGTCGGCGGTGGACGAGATCCGTGCGGCCGCCGAGGCCGCAACCAAGGTCGGCCTGCCCTACACCTATACCGGATCCTTCGACACGGCCGGCAAGACGATGATGGGGCTCAATCCCAAGGATATTCATAGCGTTGCCGGTGACATCGGTTCCGGGCCGGAGGCGGTTGGCGCCAATTGCGGCGTCGGCGCATCCGACATCCTCTCCTCTCTGCTTGACATGACCGAGGCGGCGCCGGACGCGATCACCATCGTCAAAGGCAATTGCGGCATTCCGGAATTCCGTGGCTCGGAGATCTATTATTCCGGCACGCCGCCGCTGATGGCGGAATATGCCCGGCTTGCCCGTGACGCCGGCGCAAAAATCATCGGCGGGTGCTGCGGCACGTCGTGCGAACATCTGGCCGCCATGCGCGTCGCGCTCGACGATTATACACCGCGCCCTCGCCCGACGATCGAGGAAATCGTCGACAAGATCGGTCCGCTCCGCAATAAGACCGCGAGTGAATCCGGTGGCGATTCCGGCCGGGAGCGCCGTCGTCGCCGGGGCTGAAGGCAACGGGGACAAGAGCATGACCAGTGTATCGCCAATCGGAAGTCGCGAAACTGTCGCCGAAGGGCTGACCAGCCTTTCGGACGACAAGCAGAGCTGGCTGAAGCTGCTGATGGAAAATCCGGCGCAGGACGACCTGATCCTGGCCGGGGTTCACCTCTATCTCGATCAGGCATCCGAAGGGCGTTTCCTCAATACGCTGAAACTGCAGAAATGCGGCGAGTGGCTTGGCAATACAGCGCCGGACCGGCTGCAGATCCATCTGGCGGAAGCGGCAAAATCCAGCCAGCATCCCGCCTATCAAGCCTTCAGGCAGGGCCTGACCCACTCCGGAGGCCTGGAGCGGGCCTATCCGAAGGCACCGGTCTGAAGAATGCTCTCCTTCTAGCGCTTTAGCGTCTCGGCAAGCCGGACCAGATCCATGAATACCGATCGATAACCGAACGGGTCTTCGCCGCGCGCCTTGCGGGCGATATCGAGGATCGAGCCATAAGAATAGGCGTCGAGCGCTCGTGTGCCGCGCAGCTTCTGGCCAAAGGCGGCAACGGCCGTTGCAAAACGGACATCCTGCGGAGCGGCACCGAAATCGCCCACTGCATTTTCCGGCGTCACCGCCGTGGTGATCAGTTTGCTCGTGTCACCATCCGGTTGCTTGTAGCGAATCTTGACGAAGGCGAGTTCATCGGAAGCCGGTGCCGGCACGGGCTCCGATTGCGGCGTGGAATACCGCAGCGGATCATTGAGCACCGCCTCGCTGCCCTTCGGCGTCACTTCGTAGATCGCCGTCACCGAATGTCCGGAGCCGATATCGCCGGCATCGACGCGATCGTTGTTGAAATCCTCGCGCTTCAGGGCGCGAGTCTCGTAACCGATCAGCCGGTATTCGGCGATCTTTTGCGGATTGAACTCGACCTGGATTTTCACGTCCTTGGCGATCGGGAAAAGTGTCGAGCCCGCCTCCTCCACCAGCGCCTTTTGGGCTTCGGCAAGCGTGTCGATATAGGTGGCCGTACCGTTGCCGTTCTGGGTGAGGGTCTGCATCAGGCTGTCGTTGAGATTGCCCTGGCCGAAACCGAGTACTGAAAGATAGATACCATCTCGGCGGCGGTCTTCGATCAGGCGCTTGAGATCCTCGTCGCTCGATGCGCCTATATTAAAATCGCCGTCCGTCGCCAGCATGACGCGGTTGACGCCCCGACTGATGAAAGCCCGGCGCGCCAGACTATAGGCTGCCTCGATCCCCTGTGCGCCGGCGGTCGAGCCACCCGGCTGCAGCGTATCGATGGCGTTCAGGATTTTCTCACGCTCGCTGGCAGACGTAGGCTCGAGCACGGTGCCGGCAGAACCGGCATAGGTGACGATCGATACCTTGTCTTCCGGCCTCAGCTTGCCGACCAGAAGGCGGAAAGCGCCTTTCAGAAGCGGCAGCTTGTCGGGTGCATTCATCGAACCGGAGACATCGATCAGGAAGACCAGATTGGCGGGTGGGGCCGCGGATGGCGCCATATCATAACCCTTGATCGCGACGCTCATCAGCTGTGTACCGGCATTCCAGGGCGTCGGCGTGACGGTAACGGTGGTGCGGAACGGTGTGTCCGCCGATTGCGGACGTGGCCAGTCGTAAGGGAAATAGTTGACCATTTCCTCGACGCGAATGCTGTCGGGATCGGGAAGCCGCCCCTGCATCAATGCGCGACGGACAACGGAGTAGGATGCCGTATCGACATCGACGGAGAGGGTCGATACCGGATCGGTGACGACGCTTCTGACGGGATTGGGGTCGGCATTGGCGAAACGATCGCGGCCCTGTTCCTGCTTCGGCGGAACGGCATCAAAGGTTGCAGTGTTGCCATAACGCATGTCCGCCTGAGGGGCGGCTCGAGAAGCCATAGGCGCCGCAGGCGATGGAGATACGGGCTCGACCATGGGGGCTGGCGATGGCTTGGCCAATTGCAGCGTCGATCGTTTTGCAGCTCCGCCGGATGCCTGCTCCTTGTTCAGCAATCTCGCGGTTTCACCTGCATTGAAATCACTTTGCCGTTCGACCTGTGGTCCGACATCTCCCTTTTGCGCCTGCTGCATCGGCGCCTCTGCTGGAGGTGGAACTGAGATCTCGGTCGCCACCGGTAGACTGCCACGCTTCAGTTCGAAGGTGAGATAGGCGGCGGATGGGACGAGCAGAAGCGCGGCAAGTGCCGAGCCTGCAAGATAGTGATGCCGGGTAATCATGTTGTTGCTCCAGATCCGGTTGAGGATGGAGCTTTGACGGTGCCACCAGGTTTTTCCTTGGGTATGTGTCGCGTTTTTTTCATCCGTATCGAAAGCCTGCATGGCGGCGGCAAGCGCACGGGCGCGCGCTGCTTCCGATGGCGCGGGAGCCGGCGGACTGTTGCGCAATCTGTCGAATTCGTCGGTCATGGTCAGACTGCCTCCCTGTTCAAAAGGTCTTTCAATCGCTTGCGGGCCTCGTGCAGGTGCCAGGAGACGGTCTTTTCGGAACAACCGAGCACATCCGCCGCTGCCGCATGGCTGAGCCTTTCGGCATAAACGAGCAGGACCGCATCGCGCTGCTTTTCCGGCAAGGTGCGAACAGCCGTCCAGAGAGTGTCATCTCCGCCATCATCGCGTTCACAAGACGCCGCGGCATAAAGCGGATCTTTTGCGAGCCGTTGCTCGTCGCGGCTGCGGCGGGCGGTCCGGCGCTGGTGATCCCGGACAGCATTGAGCGTCAATGTGTAGAGCCAGGTGCGAAAGGTTGAAGCGCCGCGGAAGCCACGGATGGCCCTGCCCAGCCGGAGGCAGACATCCTGGGTGATGTCTTCCGCATCATTTGCGGTACCGCACCACCGCCAGGCGACCGCATGGATGAAATCGTAATGCGTTTCGATCAGTGTCGAGAACGCATCCCGGTCACCTTCGCACGCTTTCTGGAAGATCTCGGCGTTCAAGCTCGTCGCGTCCGCTTCTCTGTCATTTCAAGCTTAGACGCTGGATGCGAGAAAATCCTTGGGTGACCGGTGAAAAAATCTGCGATGTGCCTCTGTCGAGATAAAGCAACGGCCGACCCCTATCATCAGGGGCCGGCCGATATCTGGCAGGTCGCCACATTTGCAATGGTCAGTGAGCCCGATCAGGCTGGAACGGCGGGCTCTCGCACGTCGTCGAGCAGGAAATAGGCGACGACGTATTTTGTCGTGTATTTGACGCCGCTGTCGGAGACGCCCTCCACAGATCCGCCATCGGCCGGATGCCAGGTGTGATAATGCGGATTGTTGGTAATCAACGTGATCGCCTTGCCGGAAAACCGTCCATCCAGCCGGTAACGGGTCTCGGCCAGCGGCCAGATCCGCTCGAAATCCTGCTGTGACAAGCGAACTTTCAGTGCCGACCGGTGGATCGCTTCGACCTCCAGGCCATCCTCGTCCACCGAGGCTGGGGCCTCCAGCACGACTTCCTCGGCGTCGTTCAGTACGTAGTCATATTCGTCAGGCCACATACGTTTCATTCAGTCACTCCTCCCAGATGGCTTTATATGTCAGGCCTCATAAATGTAGCGCGTCAATTCGCAGACGCAATGTCCATTGTGACGCGTCTCACTTCAGGGCCTGCATGTGGAATTTCAGCTGGTCCGGCGGGTAGCGGTATGCGGCGCCGATCGGACAGGCATTGCGTGCGAGGCAGCCGGAGATCATGCAACGGCTCTGCCCTTCTTCCGTGACCAGATGGCTTTGACAGGCGCAAACGGCAAAGTCAGCAGGATCAGGGCGGATGGCTGAGACGGGACAGGTCGTCAGGCACGGTTTCGTGTGGCAATGGTCACAGGCATGTCTCCCAACGGTGACAGCATCAGCCATATCGTCCCGTCCAATCTGCTCCGCGAAGCCGATCGCGCCGCGATAACCGTGCCAGAGGCCGTATTCGGGATGGATGAGGATACCGAGCGGCGAGGGTTTCAACCCTTCCGCGCGCATCGCCCATTGCTGAAATGGCTGCCATGGAGGATCGGAGGGGAAATAGGCGGTGCCGCCAAGTGTTTGCGCCAGCGGGTAAATGATCTCCTTCGACCATGTGTCGAGTGGATCGGGGCCATCATAGGTCTGCTTCCATCGAGAAAAGGCCGGCCAGATCGAGCCACCGACATTGCCGATCAAGACCACCGAGGCGGCGTGACTGCCACTCGCCAGCATAGGCCCCTCGCCCGCTGCAAAATCCACCGTGCCGCGGACCAGGATACAGCTCGAGTTCAGGGCGGCTTCGATCTCGCGACGGATAGGGTGGGTGCCGCTCATGGTTTCAGCGCGGCCCCTTGTATTCGTAATGTGGTCGCCAGACGCTGCCCTGAATGAAATCAGCGACCTGTCTCGCACCGCCTTGCTCCCTGGCGGCCTCGGGCTCTCTTCAGGTGAAGGCGTCGGGCATCGAATCCTTGCGACCCTTGATGAAGGCAAGCAAGGCCTCGTCGATCGCCGGATCAAGCGGCGGGGCTTCATACCTGTCGAGCCATGAGCGGCACAGCGCGTTGGCGCGGTCTTCGATGCGCTTGGCTCCTTCGATTTCCCACTGTTCGAAGGAATTGTTGTCGGCAAGCGCCGAGCGATAAAAGGCCGTCTGGAAATGCGCCTGGGTGTGGGCGCAACCGAGATAATGGCTACCCGGGCCAACCTCACGGATAGCATCGAGCGCCTGCCCCTCGGCCGACAGGTCGATGCCTTCGGCCATCTTCTGCATCATGCCGAGCTGATCCTGGTCGATCATGAATTTCTCGTAGGACGAGACAAGGCCGCCTTCGAGCCAGCCGGCTGCATGCAGCACGAAATTCGTGCCCGCCAGAAGCGTCATGTTCAGCGTATTGGCCGATTCGTGCGCCGCCTGTGCATCCGGGACCTTGGAGGCACAAAGCGAGCCGCCGGTGCGAAACGGCAGGCCGAGACGACGGGCGAGCTGGGCGGCTCCATAGGATACCAGTGAGGGTTCCGGCGTGCCGAAGGTCGGCGCTCCCGACTGCATCGAGATGGAGGCAGCAAAGGTTCCGAACAGAACGGGCGAGCCGGGGCGAATCAGCTGGGTGGTTGCGGCACCGGCCAAAACTTCGGCCAATATCTGCGTCAGCGTGCCAGCGACCGTGACCGGGCTCATGGCGCCCGACAGGATGAAGGGCGAGACGACCGAAGCCTGATTATGCCGCGCATAGACTTTCAGCGCGCCGAGCATGGTGCCGTCGAAGACCATCGGCGAGTTGGCGTTGATGAGGTTGAGCGTGACGCAGTTGTTCTCGACGAATTCATCACCGAAAACGAGCTTTGCCATGGCTATCGTGTCTTCGGCGCGTTCCGGCGCGGTGACCGAGCCCATGAACGGCTTGTCGGAATATTTGATATGGCTGTAGATCATATCAAGATGGCGCTTGTTGACCGGAACATCCACCGGCTCGCAGACCGTGCCGCCGGACGAATGCATCGAGGGTGCAAGGTAGGAAAGTTTTACGAAGTTGCGGAAATCCTCGATCGTCGCGTAGCGGCGATTGCCTTCAAGATCGCGGACGAAGGGCGGGCCGTAGACGGGAGCGAAGACCGTGGCCTTGCCGCCGATATGCACACTGCGTTCCGGATTGCGGGCGTGCCAGGTGAATTCCTTCGGCGCGGTTTTCAACAGTTCTCGGCAAAGGCCTTTGGGGAAATGCACGCGGCTGCCGCGGACATCGGCGCCGGCCTTGGCCCATAGTTGCAGCGCTTCCTCATCGTCGCGGAACTCGATGCCGATCTCCTCCAGGATTGTATCGGCGTTACGCTCGATCAGTTCCAGACCTTCTTCGTCGAGAGCCTCGTAGGTTCCGATCTTGCGGGTGATATAGGGCAAGGATGCGCCGGGGCCTCCACCGGTGCGCGCCGCACGCCTGCCGGCTGCACCGCGTTCGCCGCGGCCGCGCCGTCCGGAACCGCCTGCGTCCGTCTGCTGGCTGATGTCGTCCATGATCGTCCTCACCTTGCGTCACTTTGTCTTTTGATGCGCCATGCTATGCCTCCAGACAAGTCCTCTTCTGCCTTCCTGCGCCACGCACTTGTGCGAGACAGACATTCTCTTCTGTCGCGACAGGTGTCGCTTTCCGACGTGCAACGTCGCTTACGAAAGAAATTGCGAAACAAAATGAGGCTAGACATAGTTGCGGGTGTAACGCGATCCGGAACATCGCCTCAAATCAGGGAAGAGAATTCATGTCAGACGACGACATCATTCTTTCGGAGCTCTCCGACGAAGAACTTGTTCAGCAGATGCATGACGATCTCTATGACGGCCTCAAGGAGGAGATCGAGGAAGCGACGAATATCCTGCTCGAGCGCGGCTGGACGCCCTATGACGTCCTGACCAAGGCGCTTGTCGAGGGCATGCGCATCGTCGGCATCGATTTCCGCGACGGCATTCTCTTCGTGCCGGAGGTGCTTTTGTCTGCCAATGCAATGAAGGCGGGGATGTTCATCCTGCGGCCGCTTCTTGCCGAAACCGGTGCGCCAAAGCTCGGCAAGGTGGTGATCGGCACTGTAAAAGGCGACATTCACGACATCGGCAAAAATCTCGTCGGCATGATGATGGAAGGTGCCGGCTTCGACGTCGTCGATCTCGGGATCAACAATCCGGTCGAGAACTATCTCGACGCGATCGAACGCGAAAAGCCGGATATTCTCGGCATGTCGGCGCTTTTGACCACGACCATGCCTTATATGAAGGTCGTGATCGACACTTTGAAGGAAAAGGGCATTCGCGACGATTATGTCGTGCTGGTGGGCGGAGCGCCGCTGAACGAGGAATTTGGCAAGGCTGTCGGTGCCGACGCCTATTGCCGAGACGCGGCGATTGCGGTGGAGACCGCCAAGGATTTTCTCTCTCGCCGGCACAACAGTCTCGGCGCGGTCGGCTGAAGGTTTGCCGCCGTGCCCGTGGACACGGCGGCACCGAACTTATCGAGCCGCGGCGCGGTCTACACGACGGCCGGCGTCCTGCGTGGCATTCACGGTATTTGCCGTATCCTGGCCCATTCCGCGGATGGTGTTGCCGCAGGAGGTGAGCGAAATCGTGGTCGCGAAGAGTGCGGCGATAACTGTAACTGTCTTGGCCGTCATGGTGGAATACTCCGATGGGTAAGGATCAAATTGTGTCGGAAAGTGATTTTCCGGCTATGGAACGTTCCAATCGCGAAAAAGTTCACGTGATTGCGTGTGGAGCGATCGCAAGGGAAATTATCGCTGTTTCCCGGCAACAGGGGCTCGACCATATCGACCTCAATTGTCTGCCCGCGATCTGGCACGCCTACCCGCAGAAGATCGTTCCAGGACTGGAAAAAGCGGTCGCCGCAGCACGCAAAAGCGGCTTTTCACGCATCTTCTTTGCCTATGCCGATTGCGGCACCGGCGGCGAGATCGACCGGCTCTGCGAGCGCGAGGGCATTGACCGGATCGAAGGACCGCATTGCTATTCGTTCTTTTCCGGCAACGATGCGTTCAACGACAAGGCGGACGACGATCTGCTTGCTTTTTTCCTGACCGATTTTCTCGCCCGCCAATTCCGCGCTTTCGTCATTGAGCCGCTCGGCCTTGATCGCCATCCCGAGCTGAAACCGATGTATTTCGGCAATTACAGGAAGCTGATCTATCTCTCGCAGGAAGAGGACGAAGACTTGAAGCGCAAGGCGCAGGAGGCGGCGGATTATCTCGGGCTGGAATACGAATATCGCTTCACCGGCTATGGCGATCTGACCTCGGCGATGCGATCGGCGTGAAGCCTTGTCGGATCCATGCAATGCAAAACGTTACGAATACCGAACGGCGTCGTTTTTTGCTTGCCGCTACGTCGTGTGAAGCACAGAGCGAACGGAAAGGCCGGTGCATGTTCAACATGGTCATACGGAGGAATTCATGGCGGATCGCATCGTCGTCTTCTGGCGGGATATCCCGGCTCAGGTAATCATCAAGAAGGGACGACAGACCGCCAAGCGCGAGCTTTCGTTACGTTTCACCGAGGCGATCGATATGTGTGCCATGCGCACGGGTGCTGCCGAAACCGACGATTATCTCGCCGAATGGCGCAAGGCCGATTCGGTTCCGGTGTCCGACGATTTGGAAGCTGAGGCGGACAGGGCCGCTGCCGAGCTGGAAGCAGCATACGACAAGGAAAAACTCGTGGCGCTGGTAAAGGCCGGCGGCCGCGAAAGCGCCTGAACCCAACCAGCATTCGACAATCAGCCTTCCCAACAGCCGGAGAAAGATATGACCCGCACCATCGTCGCATCCGCAAGCCGGGAAGTCATCATCGGTTTCGACCAGCCCTTCTGCGTCATCGGCGAGCGGATCAACCCGACGGGGCGCAAGAAACTCGCTGCCGAGATGATCGCGGGCAATTTCGACACGGTCATCAGGGATGCGCTGGAACAGGTGGCCGCGGGCGCGACGATGCTCGACGTCAATGCCGGGGTCACTTCGGTAAACCCGAACGAAACGGAGCCGGGCCTGCTGGTACGGACGCTGGAAATCGTCCAGGGGCTCGTCGACGTGCCGCTGTCGATAGACAGTTCGGTGACGGCTGCAATCGAGGCGGCGCTGAAGATTGCCAAGGGTCGGCCGCTGGTCAACTCCGTCACCGGCGAGGAGGAAAAACTCGAAGCCATCCTGCCGCTTTGCAAGAAATACGACGTACCGGTCGTGGCAATCTCCAATGACGAGACCGGCATCTCGATGGACCCGGACGTGCGTTTTGCGGTGGCGAAAAAGATCGTCGAGCGCGCCGCGGATTACGGGATCAAATCGCACGATATCGTCGTTGATCCGCTGGTCATGCCGATCGGCGCGCTGGGCGATGCGGGCCGGCAGGTCTTCGCGCTTTTGCGGCGCTTGCGCGAGGAGCTGAAGGTCAACACGACCTGCGGGTTATCGAACATTTCCTTCGGCCTTCCGCATCGTCACGGGATCAATGCCGGCTTCATTCCGATGGTGATCGGCGCCGGCATGACGAGCGCGATCATGAACCCGTGCCGGCCGCAGGAAATGGAGGCGGTACGCGCCGCCAATGTGCTAAATGGCACCGACCAGAACTGCACGAACTGGATCATGACCTATCGCGACTATAAGCCTGCCGAAGGCGGCGCGGCGGCGGCCAGCCCTGCCCCATCGACCAGCGGTGGTCGCCGTGGCGGACGGGCCGCACGGGCGGGCGCAGGTGCGGCGACGGAGTAGGCAAACAAGAATGGCAGACCTTTCCCAACGAGATCCCCTCGTCCTGTTCATGCCGTCCGGCAAGCGTGGCCGGTTTGCTGTCGGCACGCCGGTGCTCGAAGCCGCGCGGCAACTCGGGGTCTATGTCGAGAGCGTGTGCGGCGGGCGGGCGACCTGCGGGCGCTGTCAGATCTCGGTGCAGGAAGGCAATTTCGCCAAACACGGGATCACCTCGTCAGTCGACCACCTCTCGCAGGTCGGGCCGAAAGAGGAGCGTTACGACCGGGTGCGCGGACTGCCCGATGGACGCAGGCTTTCCTGTTCGACGCAAATTCTAGGTGATCTGGTCATCGACGTGCCGCAGGATACTGTCATCAACGCTCAGGTGGTGCGCAAGGCTGCCGACGAGCGGGTTTTCGACCGCAATCCGGCGGTGCGCATGTGTTATGTCGAGGTCGAGGAACCCGACATGGAAAAGCCGCTCGGTGATCTCGACCGGCTGAAACTGGCGCTTTCGACCGACTGGCATTTCGATGATGTCGAGGTCGATTTCCATATCATCCCGCAGGTGCAGCAGATCATGCGCAAGGGCGAATGGAAGGTGACGGCTGCGATCCACAAGGACCGCGAAGACGAGCGCCCTCGCCTGATCGCGCTTTATCCGGGTCTGAAGAACGAGGCTTACGGGATCGCCTGTGATATCGGCTCGACGACGATCGCCATGCACCTGTCGTCGCTTCTATCCGGCCGTACGGTGGCGTCGGCCGGCACGTCCAATCCACAGATCCGCTTCGGCGAGGACCTGATGAGCCGGGTTTCCTATGTGATGATGAATCCTGACGGGCGCGCCGCGATGACGGAGGCCGTACGCGAGGCTCTGAACGGGCTGATCGACAAAGTCTGCGCAGATGGCGAGATTTTTCGCACGGACATTCTCGACAGCGTGTTTGTCGGCAATCCGATCATGCATCATCTGTTTCTCGGCATCGACCCGACCGAACTCGGTGGCGCGCCGTTTGCACCTGCTGTTTCCGGTGCTGTCGAGGTGAAGTCGGCTGAAATCGGCCTGCCGATGAATGCCGGCACACGCACCTATCTTCTGCCCTGCATTGCCGGGCATGTGGGGGCCGATGCAGCCGCCGCAACGCTGTCCGAAGGGCCGCATCGGCAAGACGAGATGATGCTGATGGTGGATATCGGCACCAATGCGGAAATCGTGCTCGGCAATCGTGCCCGCGTGGTTGCCGCATCTTCGCCCACAGGGCCCGCCTTCGAAGGCGCGGAAATTTCGTCGGGCCAGCGGGCGGCACCGGGCGCAATCGAACGTGTGCGCATCGACCCGCTCACACTCGAACCGCGTTTCCGGGTAATCGGCGTGGAGCCTTGGTCCGACGAGCCGGGTTTTGCCGAGGGCGTAGCGCAGGTCGGCGTGACGGGCATCTGCGGCTCCGCGATCATCGAGGTCATCGCCGAAATGTTTCTTACAGGGATCATTTCCGAAGACGGTGTCGTCGATGGAGCAATGGCCGGTCGCAGCCCGCGCATCCTCGAAAACGGTCGCACGTTCTCCTACCTGCTGCATGATGGCACGCCGAGGATCACGGTAACGCAGAACGACGTGCGCGCCATCCAGCTTGCCAAGGCCGCCCTTTATGCCGGCGTCAAACTGCTGATGGACAAACAGGGCATGGACCACGTGGACCGGATCGGGCTTGCCGGCGCCTTCGGCACGTTCATCGACCCGAAATATGCGATGGTGCTGGGCCTGATCCCCGATTGCGATCTGGACAAAGTGAAGGCCGTCGGCAATGCGGCGGGCACGGGAGCCCGGATGTGTCTGCTCAACCGCGACTACCGGCGCGAAATCGAAAGGACTGTCCAGCAGATCGAGAAAATCGAGACTGCGCTGGAACCGAAATTCCAGGAGCATTTCGTTGCCGCGATGGCATTGCCGAACAAGGTCGATGCCTTTCCGAACCTTGCTCTGGTTGTCACATTGCCGGAACGAAAGGGCGCTGCGGATGCAGGCGGAGACGGTGGACGCAGAAGGCGCCGCTCACGCGATACGTGAACAGCGCCTGATAATTCTCTGAAATATCTGCGTTTAAGCCGCGACGGATTCCAGCGACGAGAAGGCATCCCTGATGCTTTCGGCAACCGCCTTGGCGGGAACCGACAGGTTTGGCGCTGTCAAAAGCCGGATGTCGAAGGTGATGAGATCCGGCATGCCTTCCTTGGGCCCGAGAATCTGCATGTCGCCGGTGATGTAGGAAAGCGGGAACGGCGCGATCGCCAGATCGGAGACAACCGCGGCACGCTGCGCCATCGTGTGGGCGCTGGCATAGGCGATACGATAAGGCCGCTTCTGCTTGTCCAGCTGCGACAGCGCATCGTTGCGCCAGACGCAGCCTTCTTCCCAGACAGAAACCGGAAGCGGATCGCGCAGATAGGCATTGCCGCATTTGGCGCCGGCCCAGACCAGCTTTTCGGTATGGATGATCTCGCCGACAGTCGGGAACGGCCGTGTGGCGCAGTTGATCAGCGCCAGATCCAGCCGCTGCTCCTCCATGCGCTTGCGCAGCAACAGGCTCTGGTCGACGGTGACATCGACCATTATCCCGGGAAAATGCTCGCCGAAATCCTTCAGGATCTTCGGCAGAAGCCTTTCGGATACATCGTCCGGGGCACCGAGACGCACGACGCCGGAGAGTTCCGGCATGACAAAGCGCGACACGGCCTCGTTGGAGAGCGCCAGCATCCGCCGGGCATAAGACAGCAAAATCTCTCCATGCTGTGTGAGCGTGACCGAACGGGCATCGCGCAGGAAGAGCGTCGATTTCAGCTGCTCTTCCAGCTTTTTGATCTGCATCGAGACCGCGGAAGGCGTTCGCAGTACGACATCGGCAGCCGTCGAGAAATTGCCTGTCTCGGCAATGGCGACGAAGGTGCGCAGGACATCGTTATCGAGGAGTGGAAGCGGTGTGCGGAACGGTACGGTCATCGGAACACCTATCAATTTTTCTGAACATAAGCACCATATCATTTCGTTTGATTGAATGTCAAACCGGGAGGATACTGCAAATTGTCAAATGCAGGCGTCGGTTGAAAACCAAAACAAATGAGTTCCGCCGCAAGCATCTGACCGATTGATGAATTGGCGTTGTCCGCTCTCCCGGCGGAAGGCGTCCGTGAAACAGGATAGAAACACCCAAGGAGCAAATAACATGACCACGATCACCTATCTCGACCAGCGCCGCCTAGGCGCTCCATCGAAGCCCCGCAACACTCGTCCGGAACCGGCTATGTCTCTGTTCGAGCGCGCAGCTGCAGCCTGGAACCGTCGCAAGACGGAACGCATGCTTGAAGGACTTCCACAGGAAATCCGCAAGGATATCGGCTGGCCGACAACGACCGGCAAGTGATGGCCGGAGCGGGGATGCCCCGTTTTACCGGCCGGACATTTCCGGCGACAATGAAATCCGAACAATAAACATGGTCCGCCAGCTTGCTGCTGCGGACCATGTCGCATTCCGGCAATAGGCTGAAATAGCTGAAAACCGATGGCCTATCACGAGTGCGACGCCTGGATGTCGCAAATATGCCATTTCCCTGTCGTCAAAAGCTCTTGTAATCAATTGTGTCCATGCGAATGTCGCTTTTGAAGCAATGCAAGACCGCATCAAGCGGCGGCAAGGGGAACTACGACAATGGATCTTACCAGCAAGCCACAGGTTCAGAAGCGCGCGATCGTCTTCTTTCTCGTCCCGCACTTCACCATGCTGCCGTTTTCAGCCGCGATCGAAACGCTGCGCATCGCCAACCGTATGCTCGGATATTCCGCCTATACTTGGCGGCTCTGTTCCGCCGATGGCCAGAAGGTATATTCGTCGAGCGGCATCGGCATAGAGGTCAATTCGTCGCTGGCGGACGAACGGCGAAATCTCGGCGGAGAAAGCCGGCCCAACATGGTTCTCGTCTGTTCCGGCATCTATGTCGAGGAATTCAACAACAAGTCCGTCAACGCCTGGCTGCGCGAGACCTATAATCGCGGCATAGCCGTCGGCAGCCTGTGCACCGGCGCGCATGTCCTGGCCCAGGCAGGCCTGCTCAACGGCAAGCGTTGCGCCATCCATTGGGAGAACCTTCCCGGTTTCTCCGAGGCGTTTCCGCAGGCGGAAGTTTATGCCGATCTCTATGAAGTCGACGGCAATCTCTACACCTGCGCCGGCGGCACCGCCTCGCTGGACATGATGCTCAACCTGATCGGTCAGGATTTCGGCGACAACCTCGTCAACCGTATCTGCGAGCAGCAGTTGACCGACCGGGTGCGCAACCCGCATGACCGTCAACGCCTGCCGTTGAGGGCCCGTCTCGGGGTGCAGAATTCGAAGGTGCTCTCGATCATCGAACTGATGGAAAACAACTTGGCGGAACCGCTGTCGCTGATCGAGATCGCCGACGATGCCGGCTTGTCCCGTCGCCAGATCGAACGGCTGTTCCGCCAGGAAATGGGACGCTCCCCTGCCCGCTATTATCTCGAGATCCGGCTGGACCGTGCCCGCCATCTCCTGGTGCAGTCATCCATGCCGGTGGTCGAAGTGGCCGTCGCCTGCGGCTTCGTTTCCGCCTCGCATTTTTCCAAATGCTATCGCGAGGTCTATAATCGCTCGCCGCAGCAGGAGCGCGCCGAGCGCAAGCTGACGCTCAACACGGTGCGCACCGGCGTGGTGGTCTGATTTCTCGATGAGTTTACGGCTCAACGCAGCCGTTACCCTCGGGCTTGTCCCGAGGGGCTGCTACGGTTCATTTTTTTTGCGATGTGAATAGATCCTAAGGACAAGCCCTAGGATGACGGAGGAGAGCGACAAGCCTATCGTGTAGGCAGAGCCCTCGTTAAGCCTCGTCCTTCAACGTCTCTTTCTGGGTGATGAGACGCGCACTGTGCTGGCCGGACAGATAGATCCACAACCAGCTCCAGGCGACCGCGAGCCGCGATCGTGTGCCGATCAGGAAGTAGATGTGGGCGAGCCCCCATATCCACCAGGCAAGTCCACCCTTCAGCTTGATTTTGCCGAAATCGATGACGGCGGCGCGTTTGCCGATCGTCGCCAGGCTGCCCTGATGGAAATATTTGAAGGGAGCAGGCGCCGTTTTGTGCGCCAGCCGCGCCTTGATGACCCTGGCGACGTAGGAACCCTGTTGCTTGGCAGCAGGCGCGATGCCGGGAACCGGCTTGCCGTTTTCCTGTTTGACGAAGGCCGTATCGCCGATGACGAAGATGTTCGGATCATTCTGTATCGCGAGATCAGGACCGACGATTGTCCGCCCTGCCCGGTCCGCCTCGGCGCCGATCCATTGTGCGGCGGGAGATGCCTGCACGCCGGCGGCCCAGATCACGGTGCGGCACGGGATGAAGGTTTCGCCGACGGTGACGCCGTCCTCGGTGATGGCGGTCACCGGCTGGCCGACACGGACTTCGACGCCGAGCTTCTCCAGAGCGCTTTGGGCATAAGTGGAAAGGTCTTCGGAAAAAGCTGCGAGTACCCGCGGTCCGGCCTCGATCAGCATGACCTTCGTGCGCTTCGTATCGATCCTGCGGAATTCGGGGGCCAAAACCTCCTGCGCCAGCTCGGCGATCGTTCCGGCCATCTCGACACCGGTCGGGCCGGCACCGATGATTGCAAACGTCAGAAGCGCGTCGCGATCGGCGGTTTTTTCCGCCATCTCCGCGTGCTCGAAGGCGAGAAGGATACGTCGGCGCAGGGTCGTTGCGTCTTCCAGCGTTTTCAGGCCAGGCGCCAGCTTTTCCCATTCGTCGCGGCCAAAATAGGCGTGCCGCGCGCCGGTTGCCAGAACCAGCGTGTCATAGGGAACCTCTTGACCGGAATTCAGCTTCACCAGCCTCGCCGTCGTATCGACATCCACGACTTCGTCGAGAATGGTGGTGACATCCGGCCGGTCGCGATAAAGTCGGCGGATGGGCCAGGCGATTTCCGAGGTGGCGAGCAAGGTGGTGGCGACCTGATAGAGAAGCGGCTGAAACAGATGGTGATTGCGTCGGTCGATCAGCGTTATTTCAGTCCCGGTGCCTTTCAGCCCGTGAACAGTCTGGACTCCTCCAAAACCTCCGCCGACGACGACAATCCTATGTTTGGTCACTTTGAGCGCTCTTTCTGTTGGCAACTGACAACCCATGCTGCAAGGCAGCATGCCCAGATGCCGTTCCCAACCAAGGGAACCGCATCAACAGTGACTTAGGTTGACAATCCTCAAGAACAAATGCGTTGAGCGCATAGCACTAATCCAATTCAGGTCGATCCGGTCGAAGGCGTGTCCATACTGGCGCGACCGCAATTGCCTACACGGTCTGGCCGCAGGCGCGGCGGAAGCGGCGAACGGTTTCGGCCATGCCGAATTCCAGTGCATCAGCGGTCAGTCCGTGGCCGATCGACACTTCCGCCAGATGCGGAATACGTTTGACCAGCGCCGGCAGGTTGGCGACGATCAGGTCGTGACCGGCATTGACGCCCAGACCGAGAGCAAGCGCGGCATCTGCGGTTTTGCCCAGATCCGCAAGGATGTCTGCTGCCTTCTGCGGATCGTCGAAGCAGCCGCCATAGGGACCGGTATAGAGCTCGATACGATCTGCCCCGGTCGCCTTGGCCAGTTCGACGGCTTCCAGATCACCATCGCCATCGGCAAACAGCGAGACCCGCATGCCTGACTTTTTCAGACGGGCGACGATCGGCTTGAGCATCTCGCCGTCACGGCGGAAATCGAATCCATGATCGGAGGTCGCCTGTGACGGGTCATCCGGCACGAGCGTGACCTGCTCGGGTTCGATCCGCTCGCAAAGATCGAGAAAATCCTCGCTCGGATACCCTTCGATATTAAACTCCGCCTGCGGGAACTCGTCATCGGTCAAGGCCCGGATCACCGGCAGGTCGGAAAAGCGGATATGCCGCTGGTCGGGTCGGGGATGGACCGTCAGTCCTGACGCACCCGCCTGAAGCGCGATCCGCCCCAGATTCTCGACGCTTGGCCAGGGCAGATCACGGCGATTGCGCAGCATGGCGACCGCATTGAGATTGACGGAAAGCAAGGTTGGCATGATGGGCATCCGCTGATGAAACGACAATCCTTCTTAGATGACGAAAAGAGCAAAAACCACCAACCGGAGGCCATGATTGCCATCAAGATTTTTCATCGAAGAGATTTTGGCGACCAGCAGGGTTGGATTTGGTCGCATTTTATATTAGATTTATCTAACAGAATTCGCCTCACCACCCACCAGACCGAGGCGGCGGACCGGGACTGGCGAAGCGAATTCTGTAACTTCCCACCTGATTCTCCGACCGAGATAGGCAGAAGAGACAGACTCTGACTGCCAGAGCCTCTCCAGTTGCCGACAAAAGCGCGTACAAAACGCTGGCACAAGCCCATTAAAGCTGTTCGAGATCAAACTGTCTTGGCGAATGTCCATTTTAGCAGTTGCGGCCTGCACAGGAACCGTGTATCTCGCCTGCACCTTAGGACGGAGTGTAGCGCAGTCTGGTAGCGCATCTGGTTTGGGACCAGAGGGTCGGGAGTTCGAATCTCTCCACTCCGACCAAGTTCTTCCCAAAAATTCTCATTTTCCAAGCGTTTGAGCACCAATTCATAGAAATGGTGCGACCAGTGCTCGATAACGCTTTGTAAGCGCGTATCAAATTCTCAATCGGTTTTGGATTTTGCGTTACCGCTGCGCTGATGAGGAAGTTCAGCCGCCGTTATGGAGCGGCTTGCCAATCACCTTGTCGCCGACCTTGATGCCCAGCGCCTTGGTGCGGCCGGCATTAAGTTCCAGCACGTATTTCACCGGACCACGCGAATCGATGATGTCGCGGGAAAAGGGAACGGCATTTTCTGTGATATGGGAGATCGTGCCATCCGGCTGTATGAAGACCATGTCGAGCGCCAGCACGGTATTTTCCATCCACATGGATACCTGGCGCGCGGTGCCGAAATCAAACAGCATGCCGTGGTCAGCATCCATCTGCTTGCGGAACATCAAGCCGCGTTCGCGCTGCGGATCATCAACCGCAAGTTCAATTGTGAACGGGTAGATTTTTCCGCCCGCGGTGCGAATCGATAGCTCGGATTTCGGGAAGACGATGTTCTGTTGCGTCTGAGCCTGTGCCGTCTGCTGGGGTGGCGCAGCAGCGACGAAAACGAAGAAAAGCGCCATGGAGGCGCCTCTCACTGCATTTTGGATTTTAGACGGTACAGTTGCAGACATCAGTGGGATCGACTCGCGGGTGCAACGTTGTCGGGATGGATTTCTGCGGCCATTAAGCCCTTTTCTCCGGGTCCGAAGCGCACCAGCACGACCTGACCGGGTCTCAATTCGGCCAGACCGAAGCGGCGCAGCGTTTCCATATGGACGAAGATGTCTTCTGTCCCCTCGCCGCGCGTCAGGAAGCCAAACCCCTTGGTGCGGTTGAACCACTTGACCAGCGCACGCTCCAGACCGCTTGTCGGGGTTACCTGAACGTGGGTACGCACAGGCGGCATCTGTGAAGGATGCACTGCCGTCGACTGATCCATGGAAAGGATGCGGAAAACCTGGTAGCCGCGATCGCGTCGCTGGATCATCGCGACGATGCGCGTGCCTTCCAGAATGGTCTGGTACCCGTCGCGACGCAAGCAGGTAACGTGCAGCAGCACATCCTGCATGCCGTTATCCGGCACGATAAATCCGAAGCCCTTTGCCACATCGAACCATTTCACGACGCCGGTGACCTCGATCAGATCGACCGGTTCGCCCGCAAATTCTTCGAAACTGGCAATGCCCTTAGATGACATTCTGTCTGCCATACCTGTCGGCCCCTCGGTTACGCGCCACACATGACGGTTAACTGATTCTTAGAGGATAGATTAACATTGCGCCAACCGTCCAGCGCAAGTCTTGTGTTCTTGTTATTCACGGCCTTTCTATTTGCGGTGGCTTGCTCCAAGCTGGCGGCTGTTCCATATCCGAGGCGGCAAAACCGCTTAAATCGAGGGATCCAAATGCGTTATCTCCACACAATGGTCCGGGTCAAAGACCTGGATGCCTCCCTTCATTTTTATACAACTCTACTGGGTCTGAAAGAGATCCGCCGGACCGACAACGAAAAGGGCCGTTTCACCCTCGTTTTCCTCGCAGCAAGCGAAGATGTCGATCAGGCAAGCGAGACTCAGGCACCCTGCCTTGAGCTGACCTATAACTGGGACACCGAGGACTATACGGGCGGCCGCAATTTCGGCCACCTCGCCTACGAGGTCGACAATATCTATGACTATTGCGAGCATCTGCAGAAGAACGGCGTGACGATCAACCGGCCGCCGCGCGAAGGCCGCATGGCCTTTGTCCGTTCTCCCGATGGCATTTCGTTCGAAATCCTGCAGAAGGGCGGCAATCTTCCAGTCGCCGAGCCGTGGGCCTCCGCGCCGAATATCGGCAGCTGGTAAATAACCTTAAGAGGCGGCGCATCATGCGCCGCCTACCGCGCTCCGGGTCCGCGCAAGCTTGAGGGTGATGATTAAAGACACGCGATTCGCGGCTTCAATCTGCATCACCAGCCGGAAAGGCCAGAGCGTTGGCGACCATTTCATCCATCCGTTTTTCACGTTCTTCCGCAGGCACTGTCATCAGGCAGATCGCCATCACGGGGTTTTTGGTGACTATGCTCGGCAGTTGCGCCACGACGCAAAAAGTAGCCGAGGCAGAGACGCCCGAGGATGCGACTGCCATCCTGGCCAAAGAAGGACCGACCGCATCCGGCACCTATGTCGATCCGATGGTGACGACTGCACATGGTCGCAAGCTTGCCCAGAACGCAATACCCGCATCAGGTATCCGGTCCCCGGCGGGTGGCAAGCCTGCCCAGAACGCCCTGACACAGATGTATCCTTCCGCACCAACCTCGATCGCTGGCGCCGTGACGGAGCCGACAGGCGTTCGCGCCGGCAGCGTCAGCATCTTCTCCGGGCACGGCCCGGCAGCTGCACCGGCAACAACCATGGCATCGGCTGCGCTCGATTCACCCTACCCGGCGGCAAGCCCCATGCCGACAGGCGGCGTGAACGCCATGACGCGCAGCGTATTCAGCACCGGCACGCCCGTAGCCTGCGGAAACGACGCAAATGGGAACATGATAAGCTGCTGATTTCACGTGCATTATCTGGATTTTCCACAGCCCTTTCCGGACTGTCATTTTTTTGCAAAAAAGATCGCTTTGCAGCTTGCGGGAAATAAATCACCTCTCTATAAGGGCGCCACGAAGCGTATGCGCCCTTCGTCTATCGGTTAGGACACCAGATTTTCATTCTGGTAAGAGGGGTTCGACTCCCCTAGGGCGTACCACTTCCTTCCCCCAAGTCTTTGTTCGCAAAATGTAATTCGTTTCGGCGAATATTTGTTTTTTTGCGCAAATAGCGTCTCCAGATCGCATTTTTCACTTGCGGTCTTCGAGCACTGCCCCTAAGAAGGCGCCACGAAGCGTATGCGCCCTTCGTCTATCGGTTAGGACACCAGATTTTCATTCTGGTAAGAGGGGTTCGACTCCCCTAGGGCGTACCACTTCCTCCCCCCCCCAAGCCTTTGTTCACAAAATAGAATTCGGTCAGGCGGATGTCTGATTTTTTGTGAATATAACATCCTTAAACCGCATTTTTCACTTGCGGTCTTCGAGCGCTACCCCTAAGAAGGCGCCACGAAGCGTATGCGCCCTTCGTCTATCGGTTAGGACACCAGATTTTCATTCTGGTAAGAGGGGTTCGACTCCCCTAGGGCGTACCACCTTCTCTTTCCCCCGGAATAAATAGACGAGTTACTTTGCCGACACCGCGTCCAGAACGCGCAACTGAATGCGCCTGCTGCCTTGCCAGTAGTCGGCGCTCAGGGTTCCGGCGGCGTGGATCTGCATGCCACGAGACTTCATCAAGAGATCGCCCAGCGGCGTGTCGGCGGCGCGGAAGGCGATGCCGTCAAGACGCGAGCCATCCATGGCTTCCAGTGTGATCTTGATGTGGGCCGTTCCCACAGGCCGGACATCCTTCAGGCGATGGGAAGGAATGGCGAAGATCGGCTGCGGATGGCCCGATCCGTAGGGGCCTGCCTTTTCCAGCTGATCGAACAGGTCCAGTGTTGCACCGGATGCCGAAAGGGCACCGTCGATCTTCAGCGAATGGCTCGAGACCAGAGAAGGTACACGCGATGCAGCGCTTTCCTCGAAGAATGCCCGCAGTGCACCAAGTTTTCCGCGCTCGACTGTGAGACCTGCGGCCATCGCATGGCCGCCGCCCTTGACCAGCAGCCCCATCTCCACGGCAGCGCGCACCATATGCCCCATGTCGAAACCGTTGATCGAGCGGCCGGAGCCAGTGCCCTTGCCGGACGGATCGAAAGCGATGGCAAAAGCCGGACGCTTGAATTTTTCCTTCAGCCGAGCCGCCAGCAATCCGACGATTCCGGGATGCCAGCCCTCGCGTGCGGTGACGAGCACGTTGGCGCCTTCACCGTCACCGTATTCGGCCAGAACTTCGGCTTCCGCCTCGGCCAGCATTGCGGCTTCCATCGCCTGCCGCTCGCGATTGAGCTCGTCGAGGCGGGCGGCAATCTCTTCCGCCTGCGTATCATCGTCGAGGGTCAACAGGCGGCTGCCGAGTGCGGCATCGCTGATTCGCCCACCGGCATTGATGCGCGGACCGATCAGAAAGCCAAAATTATAGGGGGTGACCGGACCGGATAAACCGGCCTTCCTGAACAGAGCAGCCAGGCCGGCATTTGACATATGGCGTGCGGCGACAAGGCCTTTGACCACATAGGCGCGGTTAAGCCCCTTGAGCGGCACCACGTCACAAACCGTCGCAAGCGCCACCAGATCGATCCACGAGAGAAGGTCAAGGCTTGCCGCGCGCCGGTCGCCCTGCTCGCGCAGAAGACGCGCCGTCGCCACCAGGACAAGAAAGACAACGCCTGCGGCGCAGAGATGCCCCTGCCCCGACAGATCGTCTTCGCGATTCGGATTGACGAGAGCAACCGCTTTCGGCAGCTCTGTGCCTATCTGGTGGTGGTCGATGACGACCACGTCGCAGCCTTTGGCGGCTGCGGCAGCCAGCGATTCGTGGCTGGTGGAGCCGCAATCGACCGTGATGATCAAACCGGCTCCACGCTCGATCAACTGCTCCATGGCCGCGACGTTCGGGCCATACCCTTCGAAAACGCGATCGGGAATGTAGATCTCGGCCTCTACGCCGAAATGTTGCAGGAAGCGGTAAACGAGAGCCGATGACGATGCGCCGTCCACGTCATAATCGCCGAAGATCGCCACGCGCTGGCGATTGCGCACTGCAGAGGCGATCCGAGCGGCGGCCTTGTCGCAATCGGTCAGCGAAAAGGGTTCAGGCATCAGCGAACGGATGGTCGGATCGAGAAAGGCTGGCGCGTCATCAAGCGCAACACCTCGCCCGGCCAGAACTCTGGCGACGATTTCCGGAATACCATGGACCTGCGCGATCGCGAGCGCACGGTTCTGCGCCGCCTGGTCGAGGCGGGACATCCAGCGCTGGCCGGCGGAAGAACGCTCGACACCGAGGAATGCCCGCTGAACAGGATCTGTGGGTTCCGGCGGAGTCAGGGCGGTAAATGTCTTTGTCGTCATCGGCTATCCATAACCGACGACGTGCAGAAGCGGAAATCCTTTCAAGCGCAAAGCCGTCAGAGCAAGCTGTGGATCAACAACCACACCGCAGTGAACATCGACGCCGATGCAACGGCAAGGATCGCAATAACAAAGGAGCCGGCCCTTTCGGGTTCTCCATCATCGTTGCCAACCAGGTCGTCGTTGAAAGAATAGACAAGCCTCAGGTATGGTACATCACCATGCCTGCCCCGCCGCAGATTTGGCTGGGTATAAATCTTTTCACTCAGATCAATGGACATCACGCAAACGCCTCCTCCTGCGATGGTGAATGAGGAGAGTGTAAGGCGATTTACTCCCGACGACCAGTCATCAAACTGTCATTCGAGAACATTTTTCATAAAATGCTGAAATAGGCCGGGAAACCCTGAGCAATTCCGACGAAACAGGATCGCCTTCAATGCTCAAGGATTTTCGTTTCTGTGCGCAATTCGCGACGCAAAACAGGTTCGCGCTTGCGCCGGATCAGCTCTACGACGCGCGCGGCCGCTCTATGCGGATCACCTGCGGTTCACCGACCAGATAGCTCTCCTGCTTGATGCCCTCGACTGCCTTGCGAATAGATGCCTCGGTCGTCGCGTGGGTGACCAGAATGATCGTCTTGGAGCTGTCCGTCTGGGCCGGCTTCGGCCGCTGGACGATCGATTCCAGCGAGATGCTGTTTTCAGCCATCCGGGCCGCGACGCTGGCAAATACGCCGGTGCGGTCCGCAACAGTCAGACGGATAAAGTAACCGCCCTCATGGCTCCGCATCCGGGCCTTCTGATAGGGAGCGAGTGCTAGCGCCGGAGTACCAAGCACCGGCACCCGCTGGGCGCCCGGCTGGCTCTTGGCAATATCGGCGATGTCACCTAGTACGGCTGACGCCGTGGCGTTGCCGCCGGCACCGGGGCCAACCATCAGAAGTTCACCGAGGATATCGGATTCGATCGCCACCGCATTGGTGACACCATCGACCTGCGCAATCACGCTGTCATGCGGCACCATGGTCGGATGAACACGCTGTTCGATACCGCTCTCGGTGCGCTGGGCAACGCCGAGCAGCTTGATGCGGTATCCCAGATCGGCAGCGGCGAGAATATCGTCGATCGAGATATTGGTGATGCCTTCGAGATAGATCTCGTCGGCCGCGATCTTCGTGCCGAAGGCAAGCGTCGTCAGGATGGACAGCTTGTGGGCCGTGTCGTTGCCCTCGATATCGAAGGCCGGATCGGCTTCCGCATATCCCAGGCGCTGGGCTTCCTTCAGGCATTCCGCGAAGGAAAGACCTTCCTTCTCCATCTTGGTGAGGATGTAGTTGCAGGTGCCGTTCATGATCCCGTAGACGCGGGAAACGGTGTTGCCGGTCAGGCTCTCACGCAACGCCTTGATAACCGGGATACCGCCGGCAACGGCAGCTTCGAAATTCAGAAGCGCGCCTTTTTCCTCGGCGATCGTCGCAAGCTCGACGCCGGATGCGGCCAGAAGCGCCTTGTTGGCCGTCACCACATGGAGACCACGCTCAAGAGCGATCTTAACGGAATCGGCTGCAGCACCCGTGGCCCCGCCCACAAGTTCGACGAAGACGTCGATATCGGCTTCGGCCGCAAGCTTTTCGGGCGTCTCGAACCACGCCATACCGGACATGTCGAAGCCACGGTCGCGGTTGCGGTCACGGGCGGTAACGGCAGTGATCTCGATCGCTCGTCCGCAGGTGACCGCCAGTTCATTGGCGCGCGTCTGGATGATCTTGACCAGCGAAGCACCCACGGTTCCAAGACCCGCGATGCCGACTTTGAGGGCGTCTGCCATTTCCGCATTCCCGATGTTTGAAAAAGCGGCCACGAACGGGCCGCTTGAGGATAATCACGGTCGAAGACCGAACGTTAGCGACGGGTGTTCAACGAAATGACGTTGTGCATCGTGTCGTCGGCTGTCGAAAAGAACTTCTTGATGCTGCGCGCCGCCTGGCGGATACGGTGCTCGTTCTCGACAAGCGCGAGACGAACATAGTCATCGCCCATTTCACCGAAGCCGATGCCGGGGGCGACAGCGACGTCAGCCTTCTCGACAAGAAGCTTGGAGAATTCAAGCGAGCCGAGGTGGCGGAATTTTTCCGGGATCTTGGCCCAGGCGAACATGGTGGCAGCCGGCGGCGGAACCTCGAAACCGGCCTTGCCGAAAGCATCGACCATGACGTCACGGCGGCGCTTGTAGATGTTACGGACTTCGGCAATATCGGATCCATCGCCATTCAGCGCGTGGGTCGCGGCCACCTGAATCGGCGTGAAGGCGCCGTAGTCCAGATAGGATTTCACCCGCGTCAGTGCCGCGATCAGGCGCTCGTTGCCGACGGCAAAGCCCATGCGCCAGCCGGGCATGGAGAATGTCTTCGACATCGAGGTAAACTCGACGCAGACGTCTATGGCGCCCGGTACTTCGAGAACCGACGGCGGCGGGCTGTTATCGTCGAAATAGATTTCCGAATAGGCCAGATCCGAAAGCACGATGATGTCGTGCTTCTTGGCGAAGGCAATGACGTCCTTGTAGAAATCAAGCGTCGCGACATAGGCGGTCGGATTGGACGGATAGTTGATGATCAGCGCCAGCGGCTTGGGGATCGAATGCTTGATCGCACGCTCCAACGGCGGGAAGAAGCTATCGTTCGGCTCGACCGGCAGAGACCGGATAACGCCACCCGCCATCAGAAAACCGAAAGCGTGGATCGGATAGGTCGGGTTGGGGCATAGGATGACATCGCCTGGCGCGGTGATCGCCTGCGCCATGTTGGCGAAGCCTTCCTTCGAACCGAGCGTCGCGACAACCTGGGTATCGGGGTTAAGCTTCACGCCGAAACGGCGGGCGTAATAACCGGCCTGAGCGCGGCGCAGGCCCGGAATGCCCTTCGACGACGAATAGCGGTGGGTGCGCGGATCCTGGACGACTTCGCACAGCTTGTCGACAATCGACTTCGGTGTCGGGAGATCGGGATTACCCATGCCGAGATCGATAATGTCCGCACCACCCGCTCGCGCGCTGGCCTTCAAACGGTTGACCTGTTCGAAAACGTAGGGTGGCAGTCTGCGGACTTTATGAAACTCTTCCATCTCTCTTCCCATTGGGGCACGAAGCGGCCTTGAGCGACACCAATCTGTCGCATCTGCCTGCTTTGCGGCCAAACAGGACGAAAGGCAAGTGCTAAGAGAGAAGAGGCGTTACTTCGAGATGTCGTTCAGGGCGTCAGTGCCGTGTTCGGCGGCAAGTTTGCGGTATTCGGCAACCCGCTTCTGGTATTCCGCCTCGCTGATCGAACCGCTGCGGCGGGCACGCGCAAGCGCCGCCATGCGCGGCTCTGACTTATTGTAATCCGCATCTTCGATCTGCTCGTTGGCAGCCACCAGCGTCCTGTCGAAGGTCGGATAGGTTCCGGTGTTCTTCCTGACCAGCGGGCCGGGAGCGCGTTCCGAAGACGATTGCGATATCACGGCGGGTGGCGCCGTGTTCGGAATGCCGTCATCAAGCGCGAAGCTCTTGCTGTTACAGGAAGCCAGAAGTGGCAATACAGCCAGAGGTGCCAAGACAGACAAGCATCTGATCCCGTGCCTTAGAATTCCCATAAGCCTGCCCCATCTCCGTCAATGCTGTCAGGCGATCACTCGCCACCGTCGTCCTTTCGGGCACTTGTATTCGGTTTCGGGGCCGATGTACAAACGAAAACAACGGTCATGCACGGGAGGCTGCGATTGGCGCAAAAGTCCGACGATCACGGGCATTCCGGACGGGATTTCCCGGGCTTCGATGCAAGCTTGTTCGAGGCCTATGCGATCAAGGATCCGCAATCCCTGATGATGAATGCTGCGCGCGCGATGGAAAATCTTGGCCGCGCAGCATCGGAATGGCTCGGCCCGCGTGAGCGCGGCGAGACATCGGACGATCTTTTTGCCGGGCCGATCAGCGATTTCGTCAAGACGATGTCGGCACTCACCGAATACTGGATGTCGGATCAGAAGCGCATGCTCGAGGCCCAGACCCTGCTTCTGTCGACCTATTTCGATATCTGGATGCGCAGCGTCCAGCAGGCGGGCGGGCCTGAGGAAAAAAGTTCCGAGGCCGAAATGGCGGCAAACAAGGATCGGCGCTTCGCCGACGAGGACTGGTTCCGCAATCCGTTCTTCTCCTTCCTGCGGCAGGTCTATCAGGCGAGCGCATCCTGGGCAGACAGGCTGGTGGCGGAGGCCGAAGGCCTCGACGAGATGACGAAATACAAGGCCCGCTTCTACGTCAAACAATTCACGGCCGCGTTTTCACCCAGCAATTTCGCGATGACCAATCCAGAGGTTTATCGCGAGACGATCGAAAGCCACGGCATGAATCTCGTGGCCGGCATGCGGATGCTGACCGAGGACGTGATGGCCGGCGGCGGGCATCTGAGACTGCGCCAGACGGACGCCGCCCAGTTTGCAGTCGGAAGCAATCTCGCATTGACCCCGGGCAAGGTGATCGCCCGCAACGAACTGTGCGAAATCATCCAATACGCCCCCTCGACAAAAACCGTATTCAAGCGGCCACTGGTGATCGTGCCGCCGTGGATCAACAAATTCTACATTCTCGATCTCACGCCGGAAAAGAGCTTCATCAAGTGGTGCGTCGATCAGGGGCACACCGTGTTCGTGATATCCTGGGTCAACCCCGACAGCGCCCATGCGGCAAAGGACTGGGAATCCTATATTCGCGAAGGCATCGATTTTGCCTTAGATACGGCGGAACAGGCGACCGGTGAAAAACAGGTCAATGCCATCGGTTATTGCGTCGGCGGCACGCTGCTTGCTGCAGCACTTGCCTGGCATGCGCAGACGAAGGACGCGCGTATCGCATCCGCGACGCTTTTGACCGCGCAGGTGGATTTCGTCGAGGCCGGTGAACTGAAAGTGTTCGTCGATGAGGAACAGCTTGCCGTGATCGAAAAGCAGATGGGGGTCAGCGGCTATCTGGCGGCATCGCAGATGGCGGCGGCTTTCAACCTTCTCCGTTCGTCGGAACTCATCTGGCCTTATGTCGTCAACAACTACCTGAAGGGCAAAGCGCCGATGCCCTTCGACCTTCTCTACTGGAATTCCGATTCGACGCGGGTGGCTGCCGCCAATCACGCCTATTATCTGCGCAACTGCTATCTCGACAATGCACTCTCCGCCGGCCAGATGAAGCTTGGCGGCGGTGCGATCGATCTGCGTGACATAAAGATTCCCGTCTACAATCTTGCAACGCGGGAAGATCACATCGCCCCTGCCCGCTCGGTGTTTCGTGGAAACGCCTTATTCGGTGGGCCGGTCGAATTCGTGCTGTCCGGTTCCGGACATATTGCCGGCGTGGTCAATCCGCCGAGCCGGAAGAAATACCGTTACTGGGCCAAAGGACAGACAGCTGGCACGGCAGCGACGAATTTGGACGGCTGGCTGGAGAATGCCGAGGAAACGGCCGGTTCGTGGTGGCCGCATTGGCAGGCATGGATAGAGGCCCGAGATCCCGAGCGCGTGCCTGCCCGACTTCCCGGAGATGGCGCGTTGTCACCCCTTGGAGATGCCCCCGGGACCTATGTTCTGGCGCGTGCCTGACGGACCAATCATGCGGTTTGATCCTACTCTTATTCCCGCCACTCTGGTGCAGCGCTACAAACGGTTTCTGTTCGATGCCGTTCTGGACGATGGCACGCCGATCACCGGCTCCTGCCCGAATACCGGCTCGATGCGCGGCCTGACGACACCCGGATCACGCATCTGGCTTTCCGAGCGTGACAGCCCGACACGCAAATACCGGCATGTATTCGAGATGATCGAGGCCGCGGGCGAAATGGTCGGCGTCAATACCGGCCTGCCCAACAGGCTGACGGAAGAAGCCATTCGTACCGGTCTCATACCCAGTCTCGCCGGTTATTCGACGATCCTGAGGGAGCAGAGATACGGCCGCAATTCGCGGATCGATTTCCTGCTGAAGGACATCGGTCTGCCGGATGCCTATGTGGAAGTGAAGAACGTTCACTTCAGCCGGCAAGAGGGGCTCGCCGAATTCCCCGATACGGTGACAAAGCGCGGTGCCAAACATCTGGAAGAACTTGGCGACATGGTGGAGGTCGGTCACCGGGCGGTGATGGTCTACCTCATCCAGCGGTCGGACTGTGACCGGTTTTCAATCTGCGCCGATCTGGATCCGCTTTACGCCGCGGCGTTCACCCGCGCGAAAAGCCGGGGCGTGGAGGCTTACGCCTTGCGATGCAGGGTTTCGCAGGAGGGCATAGAGCCGTTCGGGCTCGTGCCGATAGCCGAGCTTCGTCAGAACATGTTGATCTAGCGTTTTTTAGCAGCCTCATAGACCGAATTCCGATCACGACGGCCCACAGCGATGACCAAAACCAGCAATTGCCCGTCACGTACTTCGTAGACAAGCCGATAGCCAGCGGCTTTCCACTTCATCTTGTAGCGATCCTTGCCGCCGTGAAGCTGTGCCGTCGGGACGCGTGGGTTTTGCAGCCTCTCAGCGAGCTTCTTCTTGAATTGCCCACGGATGTTGCTGTCGAGTTTTTTCCACTCTTTCAGAGCGGCATCAAGGAAGGCGAGCTCATAGATCATCCAGCGTGACCTTGATCACGGGCTCATCCATCCGGCTATCGGCGATCAGATTCAACTCGATGTCTTCCAAGCGTTCCAGCATGGCTTCGTAGGCTTTGGCGGGAACGCAATAAAACGCTGGTTCGTTTCGATTAAGTATCGCAACCGGCGCACCTTCACCTGCCGCAACGGTACCCATCGGATTTCGCTTCAGTTCGGATACGCTGGCAGTAATTTCTGCGAGAACGACACTGACCATAGCACTCTCCAAGGCATCTTTAACCACACCTTAAATAGCACTCCACGAACGAAATTTAAAGATACACCGCATGCGACCTCTTTTCATTTTCGCGCGACAAACCCTCGACAAATCGCTGTTCGGCATGGACGAGGATGGGCGTGCTGCATTATGAACGGGGGAGTTGAGAGAGAAACATGATGGTCAATTATATCGAGGCGGTTTCCGCCCCCCCTAAAAATACGGGTGCAATCCGCCTTTACAACACGACTGACGATTTCGCCGGCATGCGCAAGGCGTGTCTTTTGACGGCGCGCTGCCTCGACGAACTCGCTTCGATCATCCAGCCGGGCATCACGACCAGCGCGATCGACCGATTCGTCTTCGAATTCGGCATGGATCACGGCGCGCTTCCCGCGACGCTGAACTATCGCGGTTACAAATATTCCGTCTGCACATCGATCAATCACGTCGTCTGCCATGGCATGCCGGACGACAAGCCGCTGCGCGACGGCGACATCGTCAATATCGACGTCACCTATATTCTCGATGGATGGCATGGCGATTCCAGCCGCATGTATCCGGTTGGGCAGATCAAGCGCGCCGCCGAACGACTGCTGGAAGTGACTTATGAATGCCTGTTGCGCGGCATCGCCGTGGTTAAGCCCGGCGTCAAGACCGGTGCCATCGGTGAAGCGATCCAGACCTATGCGGAATCCGAGCGCTGCTCGGTGGTGCGCGATTTCTGCGGCCACGGTGTCGGACGGCTGTTCCACGATTCGCCGAACATCCTGCATTACGGCCGGTCCGACGAAGGGCCGGAATTGAAGGAAGGCATGATCTTCACCATTGAGCCGATGATCAATCTCGGAAAGCCGCATGTGAAGGTTCTGGCCGACGGCTGGACGGCAGTGACCCGCGACCGTTCGCTTTCAGCGCAGTATGAACATGCGGTCGGCGTGACTGCAACGGGCTGCGAGATCTTCACCCTTTCTCCCGGCGGCTTCGACCGCCCCGGACTGCCGCCGCTCGAAGGCTAACCCATGAACAAGCGCCCCGCCTCCTCGAACGGACTTGATCAACCAGCCGAGGAGACCGGGCGTGACGACCTGTTTGCCGACGAGCGCGGCCATTTTGCCGAACACGTCGGCAAACGCACTCCTCTCAAGACCGAACGAATGGCCGACGCTGCAGAGCACTACCTTGGGCATCGCGAACGGTTGCGCGACAAATATCGCGACCATGGCGACACGTCGCTCGCCGACTACGAAATTCTCGAACTATTGCTATTCCGCTCGATCCCTCGCCGGGATACCAAGCCGCTCGCCAAGGCCCTGCTCGCCCGCTTCGGCTCTCTTGCCGGCGTATTCGGCGCACCGGTCGGTCTTCTGCAGGAGGTCAAGGGGATCGGCGAGAACGTAGCACTCGACCTCAAGCTGGTCGCCACGGTCGGCCAACGGATCTTGCGGAGCGAGCTTCGCGAAAAGCAGGTGCTTTCCTCATGGTCATCGGTGATCGACTATTGCCATGCGGCGATGGCTTACGAGTCGCGCGAACAGTTCCGCATCCTGTTTCTCGACAAGCGCAATGCGCTGATCGCCGACGAGATCCAGGGCAAGGGCACGGTCGACCATACACCGGTCTATCCGCGGGAGGTGGTGCGGCGGGCGCTGGAATTATCCGCCACCGCCATCATTCTCGTCCACAACCATCCGACTTACGCTGCAAAAGTCACGCTCGATCACGCTCAAGCACATTGAAACATCGTAGTTTTTTGTACTTGCGCACTGGGTGCGGCTTTGGCAAATTGGGGGCTGTTTAAGGGGTAGCAGACGGCCTCCAGATCCCGAGCGCCGATCCCTACTTCCTCGACCGATCCCAGTAGCCAAGAAAGGAAAACGCCGTGCCGAGTCTGACCGATTCCGCCATAAAACAAGCGCTGAAGCGAGTGGAGAGCAGCCGGAAGCAGGAAAATCTAGCGGACGGTGAAGGCCGCGGAACTGGCCGCCTGGTCCTAGTTCTCAAGCCCATGCCGAAGCGCGTAACTGCCGACTGGATGGCTCAGCAATGGCGTGATGGAAAGCGGACGAAGAAAAAGCTCGGGGCTTACCCGTCGATGTCGCTCGCCCAGGCTCGTGAGATCTTCAAGCGCGACTTTGCCGACGTCATCCAGAAAGGCCGCAGCATCAAGATCGCGACCGACACCCGTCCAGGCACCGTCGCTGATCTATTCGAGGGCTACGTCGCATCGCTGAAGGCGGCGGGAAAGCCATCCTGGAAGGAAACGGAAAAGGGTCTCAGCAAGATTGCTGAAACGCTTGGTCGCAATCGCCTCGCTCGTGATATTGAGTCTGAGGAAGTCGTCGGATTGATCCGGCCGATTTACGAGCGTGGTGCCAGATCGATGGCGGATCATGTGCGGGGCTATATTCATGCCGCTTATGGCTGGGGAATGAAGTCAGACAACGACTATCGCAACACCTCCCCTCGCCGCTTCCGTATTCCATACAATCCCGCAACGGGCATTCCGACAGAGCCTAAGGTACAAGGCACCCGCTGGCTCGGTGAAGAGGAATTCGTGCGGCTCTATCGCTGGCTTGAATGCCCGGACACACCGGTTCATCCCTCATACCCACGGGCGGTGCAGCTCATCATGTTAACGGGCCAACGCGTCGAAGAGATCGCACGCCTCCATATTGACCAATGGAATGCCGAGGAGAGGATCATTGACTGGTCGAAGACCAAGAACCTCCAGCCACATGCCGTCCCGGTTCCATCGCTTGCAGCCGAGCTGATCGAGTCGATCAAGCCGAATGAGTACGGTTGGTTCTTCCCTTCTGCGAAAGATCCATCCACCCCGGTCAGCCATGCGACTCTTTACAGTTTTGTTTGGCGTCAACGTGATCGTGGGGTTATTCCCCACGCCACGAACCGCGATCTGCGCCGTACGTTCAAGACGCTCGCTGGCAAGGCCGGCGTTTCCAAGGAGATCCGCGATCGGCTTCAGAACCATGCGTTGCAGGACGTCAGTTCGAAGCACTACGATCGCTGGAATTACATGGTCGAGAAGCGCGCGGGCATGGCGAAGTGGGACAAGTTCGTGCGCTCCCTCCTGAAAAAGAAGATGAGCGACGGTGGCGCGCTGAAAAAGGCCGCATGACCGTTCGCATGCTACTTATCGCGGGCGGTCTTCCACTCGTTGGCTTCGTGACCCCGCGCTTGCCGATCCATGCGAGACTAGCGTCCCGTGTCAACAGGACGGGAAGCCAAGAGTTTTACGCGCGACGTCTGCCTCAAGATGGCGCGGGAGAACTCTGAGCTCTACCTGATCAAGATGGCGAAGAACCAGCGCAACGGCCGCATCTTTCTTGACTACCTGCGCAACGATCGCATGGCCACAGCGGTCGCGCCGTTGTCGCCACGCGCCCGGCCCGGCGCCACCGTTTCAATGCCGCTGACGTGGACACAGATGAAGTCGGATCTCGGTCCGAAACGGGTTACCATCCGCACCGTGCCGGCGCTCCTTGAGAAGTCGAGCGCCTGGCATGACTATTGCGACGGCCAACGGTCGCTCGAACAGGCGATCAAGCTGCTGGCCAGGTCGATCAAGCAGGCAGCCTGACCACGCGATCCGTCAGATGCCATAGCGCCGATCAAGCTCTTTGAGTGCAGACTGCACCTCGTCGATCGGCACTGGTTCTGGCGTTCCCGGCACCTGCCGCAGCGCCGGCTTTGAGTCGACTGCGTAAAAGTCCGACGCCCAAGCCGCGAGGATCGCCCGCTTGTCATCAACGGAGATAGACGGCGCTCTCACCACATCGATTGGCCTAAGAAGTCGCATTCCCTGAACCAGGGCAGTTGGGCCCATCGCCATAGCGTTGGTGGCCGCCTGCTGCAAAGTGCTGTGCACCATCTCCTCTACCTCACTGCACGTGCGGGTCTCTATCGCGGCGAAGGCTTGAGGCGGCGATCACATTCGGTTCGGGCGCCAGCAAATCATGTTTTTCCGCGAAGGCCGCGAACAGGCCACGCGCGGTCTCCGCTTCAATTTCACCTCGGAGCGCGGCGCTGCACGCCTTGAGCGCAACCGAGTGTGCGCTATCCCGTAGCGAGGCCGGCCACTCAGTGAGGCGTCGGTAGGCGTCCATCACGCTGCCTACCTCCGCCGGAAAGCCAAGGCCGACAAGTATGGAAACAGGTTGTCTGAACCTATCGGGTTTCATGTCTCTCTCCTTCCCAACCCGGAATGTTTACGGGCGCCGTAGCCACGGCGCCCATACTAAGCGACAAAGTGGATTAAGCCGCCTTCTGCGCTTCGATCTGCGCAGGAGCAGCCGACGGTAGCGCGGGGGCGCTTTCGATGGTGATTTTGCGCGGCTTAAGCGCTTCAGGGATCTCGCGAACCAGATCGATCGACAACAGACCATTGCTCAGATCCGCCCCGTTCACCCTGACATGATCGGCGAGTTCGAACCGGTGTTCGAACGGCCGGCCGGCAATGCCGCGATGCAGGTAACCTTCGTTTGCTGTCTCCTGCTTCTTGCCGGTCACGGTCAGAAGATTGGATTGGAAGGTGATGTCGACATCGGCCTGCTCGAAGCCTGCGACGGCAACCGAGATCCTATAGCTGTCATCGCCGGTCTTGACGATGTCATACGGCGGCCAGTCACTGATCAAGCGGGCGCGCTGGGCGTTTTCCAGAAGATTGGAGACCCGGTCGAACCCGACGCTCGAACGGAATAGCGGTGCGTAGTCGTAAGATGTTGCCATAGCCATATCCTCCTTGAAGCAACATGGGTACGGAAGCGCCGAAAGACGGCGCTCCCAGCAAGGCCAGCCCTGTCTCAGCGGCTGGCGTCAATCGATTTGGTTTTTGAAGTTTTCGAATTCAAGAGATGAGAATGAAAAATTTGGAGATCTGTTAAGCAGCGACCACAGCTACACGAGATCCATGATTTCGGCCACGAAACATCGAATGACCGGCCATCGCGGTCAGTTCCGCTGACAGAGCTTCGTCAAGACTGAGATCGGCACGAATGAGACCGTGGCTCCAGCGGTTGCGAGACCGGGGCGCATGCCAGGGCGGGCAATCGACGATCGGATACCAGCACACCCCGGCGATGATCGCTCCGCGTTGTCTGGCGATGTCGGCTTCATCCAGCACATGGCGCAGCCACGATCCTTTGTTAAGGCCGGGATAGCGGCGGTGATGAACGGGATGGCCGTCATGCCAGCTCGTCTCCGAGACCATGATTGGCTTGCCGTAACGGCGCCAGGTCTTGATCAGCACTTTCGACAAGCTGGTTCTTGCCGTATGCGGATAATAGTTCACGCCGACGATATCGACGTCCACGGCCGCCACGATCGCATCGGTCGCCTCGTATTGCCGTTCGCCGATGCCGGTGATCGGATCGTTGGTGAGGATGCCGACGGCAGGATGATTATCGCGTGCGACGCGCGCCATGGTGATCGCCATGTCGATAGACTGATGGCGCGGCATTCCGGCCAGCATGGGATACAGCGACGGCTCATTAACCGGACACAGCCACAAACGCTCCGTGCCGTTGATGGCCATGGCAGCCGAGGCGGCGATACGCGCACATCTGACCGGATCGACGTTCCGGTGATAGTGAGACAGATCCCACATGCCCCTGACACCAGCATCTCTCGCCGCCTTCAGCCGCTCGACCGCATGGTGACCCGGAACCAGGCCATCCCGTATCGTTGTGACGCCGTGGGCTCGGACGATATCGAAATGTTCCCGCATGCGCTGCTCGGGAGTGTGTTTCGTCGTCGCCAGGAGGTCATGGCGCCCGCCGTGGACCAGCCCGCACTCGAAACCGGCAATGACTCCACCGAAATCGGGTGGGTCGAGGCTTTCGAAGGGAATATTGAACTGATTCTCGTGTTTCATCGGGGGACTTTAGCAAATTGTCTAAGCTTGGAAGCAAGCTCCAAATAGACGATTGCTCACCGTTCGAAATCGTGCTGCACTGCAGCTGACCTATTATCGCTTTCGATGCTTTTGAGTTGTGCCCCTTCAGGTCAAGGAGGTGACAATGCTAAATACTGGTGACCCAGGCTATAGCAGCAAGCGTGAAGACGACGGAAGCTGGAGCATTATCGATCGTGAAACAGGGACGGTGGCCGACATTGGCGGCTGCGTCCTCAGAAGACTTGACGCTGGTATGGCGGCCGGGCTTGTCGAGGATTTAAATAAAGCCCACGCGCTCCGAAGAGGTCAGCACATCGCAGTTCATAAGGACGGTCATGGCCGAGATTGAGCACGATCATTTCTTTACCTGCTCCAGCCGTAACGCTCTCAGCCGTGCGGTCTTTTCGTCACGGGCAGTCTTTTGCAAGGCAATCGTCATCGCGGCGGCTTCGTCCGTCTCTTTGGCGCGATCTTCTTTGTTTCTACGCGGCGACCGCGGTTTTTGCGGTTGTTTCATAGTCAGTGAATTGGAGCAAGCTGCAGCGGCGTCAATGCCCGTTCACGTTCCGACGCAGCGAACGCGGCGACGACCTGAGACCCCCATAAATCGGCACCAAAGCGATTGCGCTTAAGACGGGCTTCTGCACTGGCGCCGCGTGCGGTCATTATCGCCTTCGAAGGCCCCATTCCTTCTCGAACTCCGTTTCTAAATCCGAGCCCACGCCACCGGCGTTTGGCCGCTGTTGTTTCGCAACGGGTTTTGGAGCCAGGGAGAGCCCTTCTGCAAAGGACTTTCCGTTGCGCGATCCGATAGGATACTTAAGGGACGTGCCGGCTTCCAGGGTGGGCAGATTTGCTTCCTGAACCTTTGTCAGATGCAGGAAGAGATCCGGAGCCCCGTCGTCCGGCGTAATGAAGCCGTAGCCCTTGCTGACGCTGAACCATTTCACCTTGCCGACGGGCATTCAATTTCCTTTCGTATGCATGTCACGACTTTGCCAGTGGCATCACCCTTAGGCAACGTCAGCGGCACTGGTTTCTGCTTGCCCTATCAGGGACGTGAACAAACAACAGTGGCAAAACGTTATCGGCCAAACAAAAAACGTCGCCCCAACCGCGAATGGCTCTGCGCGATACCTGGAGACCCTCTCTGAAGAGGTCTCATGGCAGTTGGTGGAGGGCAATGAGCTACAGGCTGCGTATTCAATGCGTGCAGAAGGCTGCGGGTCTCGATGAGTGTGAGCAGATCACTCATGTTGGGGGTGCCGGTTCCGCCCGGTGGAGGCTCTCGGTCAAGGACGTGATCCGCCAGATCCGGGATGGCGAACGCGAGTTTTTTGTCAAGCGGCCGATTGGCGACGAAGTCGACGTCGTTGTCGCCGTCAGCCCTTCTGGCAAAACATATCTCATGACCCTGGCAGATCTCGACACTCCGGATACCCTTTTGAAGCTTCCGCCTTGCAGGCCGGACGAGGGCAGTTCCACGGCTTATGGAACAATTATTCGTGAGCCGGGTTGTCCAGACGACTTCTCTGGAGGATAGACGATGAGCGATCGTTGGGAGCAGGAAGTGACCGTCGAACTTGATGGTGAGGTGCGGTTGATCGCAAGCACAATGGATGCCGCTGATTGTCTGTTTACCTGTATGGCCGATAGGCAGGGATCTGAATACGATAAGGCGATGCAAAGTTTTGCCGACGTCTTTGATGGGCGTGAACCACCGGAAACCGCACGCAATGCATTCCTCCAGGTTATAGATTGCGCGGGTAATCGTCCGTCCTAACGGATACCAAGGTATGCCCTCCCCTCGGACGGGCCGGCCGCCTCAGCGCTCTTCAACGATATTGTCGACGACCAGCCTCAGCGTCGCCTTGTCCCGGCGACCTTTCTGCATCTGTTGAACGAGGATGAGCGCCAAAGCCTCGGCGTCTTCGCTGGTTTTTGGGATACGATGACCATCACAAGCCTCCTCGAAGATCTCGCGAAGCAGGGCGATATCGTCCGAAAGAAGCGTGTCTCTGACGCGTGGTGCCGACATAGGTATCTCCAACGCAACAGGGTACGATCCGGTGTAGTTCGTTGTTCGAGCTCTGATTAAGTGTCGGAGCTTGCCTTGACCTTGTCTTCGGACAGAAAGTGCGCCTCGAACTCGCCTGCCGGCATAGGTTTGCCAAACAGGTAGCCCTGCACCTCGGCACAGTCTTCTGTCTTGAGGAAATCCAACTGCTCTTCCGTCTCGACCCCTTCGGCAATCACCTCCATGCCGAAACTGCGGCCGAGATAGATTACCGCTTTGACCACAGCCGCATCTTCCGGATCGGTTGTTACATCCCGAATGAAACTGCGATCTATTTTGAGACGCGTGACGGGATAGCGCTTGAGGAGGCTGAGCGAGGCGAAACCCGTGCCGTAATCGTCGAAGGCCAGTCCGACGCCGAGGGACCTGAGCTCCTGCAGAAGTCGCAGGGTACTGTCGTCGTTCCGCAACAGGATGTTTTCGACGATTTCGAGCTCCAGCGATGCCGCGGACAGACCGGTATCCGCCAACGCCTTTTCGACGACGTGAGTAAGCTGGCCGGTACGGAACTGCGCCTCAAACAGGTTGACGCCAATGCGGAAGTTCGGGATTGAACGCTGCCAGCCTGCCGCCTGCGCGCAAGCCGTTCGCAAGATCCATTCGCCAATCTCGGGCGCCGACGGCTTCTGGCTGAGCACGTCGATGAACGAGACGGGGCTCAGAAGACCGCGTGTCGGGTGATTCCAACGGATCAGCGCTTCGGCGCCGCTGATCGCGCCAGTCTCAGTGTGAAGCTGCGGCTGATAATAGAGCTCGAACTCACCGTGTTCGAAGGCCTGGCGCAGTTCAAGCTCGAATGCCCGACGGGCGATGGCGACTTCCCGGAACGCTGGCTCGAACATCTCCGATCGTCCCCTGCCCGCGGCCTTTGCCTTGTAGAGCGCAAGATCTGCAGACCCAAGCAGTTCGTCATCCCGCTGGCTGTGATCCGGGGTAAGGGCGATACCGACGCTGACGCCGATCTCGATCCTCTGACCGGCAAACTCGTACGACGCGCCAATTGCCTCTATCAGCCGGTCAGCCGTGTCCCTCGCCGTCTGCGGGTGATTGCCGGGCAGCAGAGCGACGAACTCGTCACCACCAAGCCGGGCCACCATGATCGCATCCGGACACCCGGCTTTGAGCCGCGCGCCAGCCTCACGCAGCACGGCGTCGCCGGCATTGTGACCGAGCGTGTCGTTGACCTCCTTGAAGCGGTCGAGATCGAGCAGCAGCAGCGACGCCGGCGTGCCAGCGGCCAGTGTCTCCCTCAAGCGGTCGCGCCATGCTGCCCGGTTGGGCAGATCGGTGAGCGGATCGAGGCAGGCCAGCCGGAACAGCCTTTCCTCGTTGTGCTTTCGCTCGGTGATGTCGCGGACAATGATGCCGACGCTGTTGGTGTTGCCCTCCCGCCAGGTCGACAGCGACAGCTCGGACGGAAACTCGCTGCCATCCTTGCGCAGACCCGACAGTTCGATCACCCCGTCTTCTAACGCGAGGTGCTCACCGTTGCGCAACCGCTGCAGCTCGCTTTGATAAATAGGCTGCAAACTGACAGGCACGATGATCTGGACATTGCGGTTCGCCGCCTCTTGCGCGGAGTAGCCGAACAGCTTTTCCGCGGCCCGGTTCCAGAAGGTGATTTCCTCGCGGTCGTTGTAGCAGATGATCGCGTCAGGTGAGGTCGAGGCGATGTTCTCGAACCGGGTCTGACTGACGTCCCGCGCAATCTCAAGCCGCCGCATCTCCATTCGGTCCATCACCAACGCGGCAATGTCGGACAGGTTTTTTCGATCCTCGGCAGAGAACGTCTGGTGCGGTTGCGAGTCGATCAGGCAGACCGTGCCGATCTTTTCCCCCGTCGGCGTGACCAGAGGCTTGCCGGCATAGAAACGGATGAAGGGCGTGCCAAGCACCAACGGGTTCTTTGCAAACCGCTCATCCTTCAATGCGTCCGGAATAAGCAGGATGTCGTCCTGCATGATCGCATGGGCGCAGAAGGAAATCTCCCGGCTGGTCTCACAGGGGTCGAAGCCGACCCTCGCCTTGAAGAATTGCCGGTCGCTGCCGATCAAGGAGATCAGTACTGTCGGGACCTTGAACAGCCGCGCTGCCAACTCCGCCAGCCGATCGAACTCCTCCTCCGGCGGCGTGTCCATCAAATGGAAATCCGCCAGCGCCGAAATCCGGGCGTCTTCATTCGCTGGAAGCGGGAACGGGCTTATCGTCATGCTCACACAGTATCAGAAAAGTCTTAACTAAGCTTTTCCTCCACCGGGCTCAGGGGGAACTGTCGGCCAGCTTCGCAGTGCTGTGGCAACCTACACTTCTTTGACAATTGTCAGATTTATGCGGTTTCTTAACTTTCTGAAACTAGGACCAAAACGGGGAAGATTATGGGGTCCTGGGATGCTGTGGCGGGAGCGCTATTCATTTCGATTTCGAGCCGCGGTCGTGCTTCTTTTGCCACTTCTGGCCGTCGGTATTATCTCTGGCCTTTTATGGTGGGCTGCAGAAAAAACCGATCGCATTGCAGCCAGCCGGCAGGAGCAGTTCATCGACTTCGCGGTCAGCCAGTTGCGGATCCAGGTGGCGCATAGCCAGGAGAGCTCGACCGTCTGGGATGACGCTGTCCACGCCGTGGAAGATCCGCCGAGGCTGGAGTGGATCGACGCCAATCTCGGATCCTGGATGCATCGCTACTTTCGTCTCGATGCGTTGTTCGTCTTGAAGCCCGATCGGACACCCATCTATGCTTTTGACGATGGCGCGATCCGCGAACCTACCCGGTTCGACCGCGTCGCGGATGCGGCCCGGCCACTGCTCGATCGCTTGCAGGACCGCCTGCGTCGCAACGACACCGAGGGCATCAGCGACGAGATGCTGTCGATCGGCGAGAGCGATTTCGCGATGGTGGAAGGCCACCCCTCCGTCGTCAGCGTCAAGCCTGTTATGTCCGATACCGGCGCAGTGACACCGAAGCCTGGCACCGAAGCGCTGCATATTGCCGTGCGCCATCTCGACAGCGATTTCCTCGAAATGCTGGAAGCAAAATATCTGCTTGAAGATGTCCAGTTTCAACGCAACGAGCTCAAGGGATATTCCTCTTCTCCACTGGCATCCGAGGATGGGAAGATTATTGGCTATCTCGTCTGGAAGCCATTTCGGCCGGGGTTTGCAGTTTTCCGTCAAGTCATACCGAGCCTGATCGTCTGTGGTGTGATGTTCATGGCAATCCTGTTGGTTCTGATGAACGTGCTCGAAGGCCGATCTGTTCGCCTTGACGTAAGCGAACAGGCGCTGTCGTTTGCGCGATCGCACGATCCGGTCACCGGCCTTCCAAACCGCTCGCAGATGGAGATAGCGCTTGCGGCGCGGAATGATGATTATGACGTCCTCTACGTGGATATCGACGACTTCAAATCCGTTACCGATGCGTTGAGCCTTCGACAGTCGGAAGCGATCCTGATGGAGACGGGGCGCCGCCTCGCTCGGCTCGGCGAGATTTATCACCTGGACAGCGATCGGTTCATTCTGATTGTGACCCCACAACCGGAGGCCGCCGTTCTGGGTCTCTGCGAACGGATACTGGCCAAAATCCGGCAGCCTTTCCACCTCGACAGCGACATGATAGCGCTCAGCGCCAGCATTGGCGTCGCGACAGCTCCTAAGGGCCTGGCGTCGCCGGAAGAGACAATCCGGCGCGCTGACATCGCGCTTTACCATGCAAAGGCGGCCGGCAAAGGCCGTTATGCGATCTTCGGTGAGCACATGGAGGCACTTCTTCAAGAGCGGCGTTTGCTTGAGACGGATCTTCGATCAGCACTTAACGTAGGCGACCAGTTTCTGGTGCTTTATCAACCGGTCTTCGCCATCGACGGCGTGACGATCGTCGGGGTAGAGGCTCTGGTTCGCTGGAGGCATCCTGAAAAGGGTATGATCGCTCCCGACCGGTTCATCCCGATCGCTGAAGAAACAGGGGAGATAACCCGGCTTGGAGAGATCGTCCTTGAGCAAGCATGTCTGGCCGCGCTGCTATGGGACGGCCTGGTCTTGTCGGTCAACGCATCGGCGATCGAACTTTCCGGCCCGGAATACGCCTCGATGGTTCAGCAAACCCTGAAACGAACATGTTTCCCGGCCGAGCGGCTGGAAATCGAGTTGACCGAGACAGCCCTGATGAAATCAGACGATGCGCTGATGACAAACGTCAACGCCCTGCGAGCGATGGGCGTCAGAATAGCTCTCGACGACTTCGGGATCGGCTATTCATCGCTGGCCCGCCTGCAGAAACTGCCTGTCGACCGTTTGAAGATCGACAAGCTGTTCGTCGATGACCTCGGTGCGGACTCGGCGGCAGAGGAATTTCTGGCAACGATCATTAAGCTTGCACGATCGAAAGGACTGTCGACGACAGCGGAGGGCATGGAAAGAGCAGAGCAACTCGACGTCTTGCGGCGTCTTGGCTGCGACTGCCTTCAGGGCTATCTGCTCGGCAAGCCCATGCCTGCCGACGCCATTGGCCAGTTGATCTCAGACAACTGAGGCTGACAATCAGCTGGCTTGCGCTAGCGCCGGGAAAGGATCTTGTTCCGGAGCCCACTGCTCGAACGCGACAGGCGTTTCGGATGATTGACCAAGCGTCAGACGGTAGCTGTTTTTTCCCGCGTGCTTGGCCCTGTACATTTCCTGATCGGCATCGGCTATCCACGCTTCCGCCGGGCGTCGATCCTGTCCAGACACAACAGTTACGCCCATGCTACAGCTTAGGGGATGCGGGGCGTGCGCCAGAATAAGCGACAAACGGTGATGCATAACGCGAGCAATGTCGTCGGTGCTGGCGTTGTCCGGAACTACACAGGCGATGATAAACTCATCACCACCGACCCTTCCCAAAAGATAAGGCTCCGAGAAGGCCTTCCCCAGCTCCTCGGAAAACGCCTTCAACACAGCATCTCCTTCTGCATGGCCATGGCGATCATTGATAGCCTTAAAACCGTCGAGGTCGATATATGAGACTAAAATGGACCCTTTGCGAGCGTCTGCACCACGGCGGAGATTCGATATCTCATCGACGATCGCGCCCTTGTTCAGGAAGCCGGTCATCATGTCATGGCGTGCGAGAAAGGCGTAGCGGTCATGGGATCGTCTCAGCGCCATCAGCACAGCGGCGTTCAGTCCGAACGAGAACAGGCGTCCGAGGTGATTGTTGATCGCCTGCCAGACCTCCGGATCGGGATGAAACAGTGGATAGCGTAGCGCTGACAGCAAGGCGACAACGACCGTGAAGGCGACTGCCTGCCTCGGCCTCAAGCTCCAGCAGGCAATCGAAATCGGAAGTATGTACAGGGCCGACAGTGAAAGGCGGGGCTGGTAAGTGGCAAAATCCAGAGCAACGACCACAACCGTCGTCGAAATGAGGATCGCCCAGACTTGCGCAGCCGCCCGAGAGATCAGCCAGTCGCCGAACGCCTCGCCGACGCCAACCCAGGACGTCGGATATCCTTTGGCCGAATTGCTCAATGTCACCCCCTGTCATCCAAAGTGCCGATGTTCAGCACTGGCGCCACAGATATGCGCGCCCATTCGGATCTCAATCCCGGGTTCAAATTCTGCATGGGCAAACGTTAATACCGCGGGCGGAAGATCATTTGAAGTTTAACGAAACGACAGTTGATCGCAGAAGACACCTGCTACCGGTGGTCCAGCACACTCGTAGACGACCCGATGCTAACGTGATGCAATGCCTTCAGCCAGCCTCTGTGTCTCCAGCTGTTTGTTCATTATCTTGAAGCTTTGAAAGGGGCGCTCGTAATTCCATCACCAGCCCCGAAGGATTGTAGTCGAGCGATACGGTGCCGTAGCCTTGCAGGCTCGACAAAACCAGCTTCGATCCAAATCCCTTGCGCGTCGGTGACTGTACCTCAGGTCCTCCGCTTTCTCGCCATGAGAACGCCAGTGTCTGTCGTCCGTCGAGATCGGTCACGGACCATGTGACGACGACCTGCCCGTCCGTGCCGGAAAGCGCACCGTACTTGGTGGCATTGGTGCCGAGTTCGTGCAAAACCAGCGAGAGCGAGAGTGCCGCCTGCGGCCCAAGCTGAACCGGCGAGCCGTCGAACCGGAAACGAGGGCTTCCATCCAGTCCAAGACTGACGGCCGCCGCTTCGACGATCGCAGCGACCGTAGTGCTGGACCAGTTCTCGTGCAGCAAGATGTCGTGGGCTCTGGCATAGGCGGCGATGCGCGATTGCAGAACCGACCCTGCTTCCTCCACCGTGTCCGCACTGCGAAGCGATTGGGTGATGATTGACTGGACCACAGCGAGAGAATTCTTGAGGCGGTGATTGAGTTCGTGCATCAGTAGCTTCTGCTGCTCGATGGCCTGACGTTCCTGGGTGCGATCGCGCAGGATTTTTAAAAATCCTTCGGCCGAGCCCGTCTCCGATCGCAGCACCATCATTTCGCCGGAAGCCCAGAACCGGGAACCGTCCTTGCGCAGGTGCCAGCGTTCATCGGCGCCGCGGCCGTGCTCGAGCGCCGACTGCATTTCCGCCTGCGGAATGCCGGCCTGCCGGTCTTCCGGCGTGAAGAAGATGGCAGCCGGTTTGCCGAGCATCTCCTCCTCGCTCCACCCGAGGATCCGCGATGCGCCCTCGTTCCAGATCGTCACCAGCCCATCGAGGTCCGTCGAGACGATGGCGTAGTCGATTGCGCTATGAAGAACCGCCTCCAGGAAGCGCTCACGCGCCGATGCCTTTTTGCCGTTTCGCTCGATAGGTTGATCCATTATCCTCGCCCGAATCCCGTCTTGCGTCCTCGCGCTCTACCATAGGGTAATACGGGTAAAATCAAGGCGTCAAAGGCTTTGTAAGCAATAGCTTAACAAGATTGCGCGAGGAGGGAATCTGGCAACCCCACCTGAACGCGAGCCAGTGGCGCGGTGAGTGTCCAGACGACCCTACCTCCGGCAAAACTCCATGCGGCCTGACCCGAGAGCGCCGATGGCACGAGCCGGCAGAGAACCAGCGCGCCGAACCCTTCGTCCTGCGCCAGCAGTTCGGCATATTGGACGGCAGGCTCAGACCAAGTCAGCTCGAATTCGCCGGTCTCCGCGCTGTCTCCTTGGCTGATCTTCCACGTCACCGATATGCCGTCGCCGTCTTCCGTGCCGAAGCGCATCGCGTTCATGATCAGTTCGTGAAGCGCCATGCCGATGTTGAGCACGGCATTGGCGTCGAGGGCGATGTCCGGCCCCACCGCCTTGACCGTCTGAACGGCCTCGAAGGGCTTGAGCTGGTGGGCGACCAGGTCGGCCATGCTGACCCCGGCCCAGTCGACCTGTGAGAGCAGATCGTGGGAATGAGAGAGCGCCATGATGCGTTCGCGGATCCGTTTCTCGAAGTCCTCGATCGACGCGGAGCGCGTGGCCGTCTGGCGGATGACAGCAAGTACTACCGCATACTGGTTCTTGACCCGGTGATTGATCTCGCGCATCAGCAGGCGAAGTCGCCGCTCGCTTTCTCGCGTCTGTGTCACATCCCGGGCGATGCTCGATGCGCCCACCAGTTCCCCTGCCCGGCTCTTGATCGGCGAGATGGTGATCGAGATCGGAACCAATCGGCCATCGCGGTGGCGGCGGGTAGTTTCGAAAGTCTCGATCCGCTCGCCGAGCGTCAGACGACGTAAAATCTCCGCTTCCTCGTCTCGCTTATCGTCGGGAACGATCAGGTAGATGGGCTGGCCGACCGCTTCCGTCTCGGTATAGCCGAACATCCGTTCGGCGGCTTTATTCCAGCTGACGATCCTGCCGGACAAGTCCTTGCTGATGATCGCGTCGAAGGAGGATTCAACGATGGCCGCAAGGCGTTCTTCGGTATGTTTTTTCATGTCCGACGATTTGGCTGTGAGGCTGCTGGCAAGAGATTTAGGCGGAAGTTTCCGAGGTCAAGTCGGAAAACGCAATCATCACGCTGCAACCGAAGCGGCGACTGTGACCCGACACCTTCCGGGCGAGTACAGCCGTGTGAAGGACGGGACATTCAACTTCTGATTCCTGGCGCGGTAATCCTCTCAGCAGCATAAACCCTTTGGAGCCCGTACCCCCGGCTGGAAACAGCCGCGGGCTCCATTTCGACCTCCGAACGGGCGCGCGTATATTAGAGTGACCGCCGAACCGTTACCATGGGCGATTCGATGAGGGCATTGACTGCAGCAATTGCCAAGCCAAGCCTGCGCGGCAGGCCAGCCGGATAACACCGCATGAAGTTGAATCCCGCACCAAGACCGATCCTCGGTGGAAGCGCGTATGACACAAGCGTGTCATACGGATGCGATAGCGAGTTTCCGAACAGGTTGGAACGAATGACCCGCACTTCGGAATCGGACATTGAAGAGATCGCCCGGACCATTTCCGGTCTCGCGGGCCCCGGCATGCGGCCGAAGCAACTGGTCGAGGCTGTCCGGAAAAAACATCCCGACGCGACGAAAAAAGAGATTTCTCGCGCAGCGTTCTATGCGGTGATCCTTGCCGCCGAGAAAGAGCCCGTTCGCGCTGAAGGGCTGCACGAATTGGCAAGTGTCACCCGCAACGAACTCGACGACTAAAAGTCCCCCATCTCGCGAAACAGTCCAACCCGCTGGAACTTCGGAGCTTTCCGGAAGTTGATCTGCGCCAGCAAAGGGAGCAGCGCCAATGGCCGAAGGTTCTAAATCCCCAGCAGTCCAAGCGCTAGAAATCGAACAGGCAAAACAACGCGAGCAAGAGGGCAAGGGCGATCTCGACAAAGCCCTTGAAGATACCTTCCCTGCATCAGATCCGGTTTCCCAGACCTTCACGGCGATCCCGTCTGGCCGAACCGATCCAGCCGAAGCGCATCGCGTGAGAAACAGTGCTGACGACAACGGCGTCGTTCCGACGTCCTCGGGCTATCCGGACACCATCCGCAGCTGGATTCGCGAGCGGCCATTGACGGCGGTGGCGTTGACCGCGGCGGTCGCATGGATTCTCGGCGCTTCGCGATAAGCGCCAAGATCGATCTCGCCCAAGCCGGACAACCAAATTGACAAGCCCTGTCGAACCACTCTCCCCCGCCTCGCCTTCACAGCAACATTCTTCTTCCCGCCCCAAATCAGGTTCGGTGCTCCGAAAGCTCGGCCCGGGCCTGATCACCGGAGCGGCGGACGACGACCCGAGCGGCATCGCCACCTATTCCCAAGCGGGCGCGCAGTTCGGCTTCAACATGCTGTGGACGATGCTGCTGACCTATCCGCTGATGTCCGCCATCCAGCTCGTCAGCGCCAGGATCGGCCGGGTGACCGGCTGTGGTCTCGGCGTCAACATGGGCGCCATCTGGCCAAAGCCGCTGGTCACCGGCCTGATGCTGCTGCTGTTCGTCGCCAACACCATCAATATCGGCGCCAATCTTGCGGCGATGGGCGCTTCTGTCGAACTCGCCACCAGCGTTCCAAGCTTGCCTATCACCATCTTCTTCGCTGTCTTGTCGCTGACGCTGCAGATGTTCATCCCCTATCAACGCTACGCCAACATCCTCAAATGGCTGACCCTGGTGCTGCTCGCCTATGTCGCAGTCCTGTTCACCGTGAAGATCGACTGGTTGGCTGCGCTTAAAGGTTTTGTCTGGCCGTCGTTTCCGCTGAACGGCGACAGTTTTACGATGATCGTCGCCATTCTGGGCACGACGATCAGTCCATACCTGTTTTTCTGGCAATCCAGCCAGGAGGTCGAAGAGATCGATCGAAAGGACGAAGCCGAACCGCTCAAGGATGCACCGAGGCAAGCGCCGAAAGAGCTGAGCCGGATGCGGCTCGACACATTCGCCGGCATGGCCGTGTCCAATCTGGTGGCCATCGCTATCCTGATGTGTGCGGCGGCGACGCTGCATGCCAGCGGCAAGACGGAGATTGGATCGGCGGCCGACGTCGCCGAAGCGCTAAAGCCGATTGCCGGCAACTTCGCCTTCGTGCTGTTCAGCATAGGCATCGTCGGCACTGGCCTCCTCTCCATTCCGGTGCTTGCGGGCTCTGCGGCTTACGCCTTCGGCGAAAGCCAAGACTGGAAGTGCGGCCTGGAACACAAACCTTGGGAAGCGGTCGGGTTTTACAGCGTCATCGCCGCGGCGACGATCTTCGGGCTGGGGCTGGAGTTCGCGCCGATCGATCCGATCAAGGCATTGTTCTGGAGCGCGGTGATCAACGGCTTCGTCGCCGTGCCAATCATGATCGCCATGATGGTGGTGGTCGGCAGCCGCAAACGCATGAAGGACTTCGTCGCACCGACCTCAATGCTGGTCTTCGGATGGGCAGCGACCGCCGTGATGGGCGTTGCCGCTATCGCGATGCTGGTGTTCTAAATAAACCGCGCGCCTGCGAAGAACAGCCGGAGGAGGTCCACCCGCGGGTTCGGCACACGCTAATCATTGAAACGCGATGAACCGCTGCGGCGCAATACCGCCTCGACCGGCATGATGATCTGTCGCGTATTGAATAGTTTCAACCAGTTCCAGGTCGAACATCGGCTTGGCAATCACGCCCAAGGTCCCCTCGATCCCGCCGCCGAGTTGCTCCGGGTTGCCGGTCATGAAGATGACCGTGACGCCTTGAGCTGCCAGCCGCCTACCGATCTCCGGGCCGGTTGCGCCATCGATCAGATTGACATCGACGAATGCGACTTCAGCCCCTTCGGCGAGGTCGTATGCCTCTTTTGCCGTCGTCGCTGTTCCAATGGCCTCATGCCCGAGCGACGTCACGGCCTCTTCGACCGCGCTGGATAGCAGCCACTGGTCTTCGACAATCAGGATATTCATCATGCGTATCCTACCTTTCTGCGTGCGCTGCAAAATCTCCCTGAGACGAGTTTGTTCCTCGGAAACCTCAACTTTGGTGCGCTCGATGAAAGCGCATAGGGCGGCTTGGAAAATAGCCACCGATCGCGACCACCGGATTGTTTGTCAGGAACAACGCTGGACTCTGCTCGTTCTTTGCCAGTCGCAACGATCTGGAATGCCGATGACGGAACCTTCCGAACAACTCTCGCTCATGGAGGAGCAGCTGGTCGTCGACAAGCGTCCGGTGAGTGATGGCCGGGTGCGGGTCAGCACGCGGACGGAATTCGTCACCGAAGCCGCCGAGGCCCGGCTCGACAGCGAAAATGTCGAGGTCACCCGGGTTGCGATCGGTCGTGAGGTGTCCGAGGCGCCTCAGGTCCGGACCGAAGGTGACGTCACCATCGTGCCGGTCATGGAGGAGGTTCTCGTCATTGAGAAGCGCCTGATGCTGGTCGAGGAAATTCATATCCGCCGCGTGGCGACAAGCGAGGATGTCTCCATCCCCGTCGAACTACGCAAACAACGCGCCACGATCGAGCGCGAAGACTGATCGACCCAATCCATTGAACTCACAGAAGGAGAGAGATCATGACTTACAGCGAAACTACATCGTCCTACGGCGCCTCGTCCTCGAACACGATCACGGCGTTCTTCGAAAATCGCAGCGATGCAGAGGCCGCCGTAGAAAGGCTGGTCGAGGCCGGCATCCCGCGCAACGGTATTCGCCTCGTCGCCGGCAAGGAGTCGAGTGTCTCGACCGACGCGGTCTCCGAAAGCAAGGGCTTTTGGGAAAAGCTGGAAGACTTCTTCTTTCCCGATGAAGACCGGGCGGTTTATTCCGAAGGTCTGCGCCGTGGCGGTTATCTGGTGACGGTCACCGGTGTTACCGCTGCAACCTACGACAAGGCTCTCGATATTCTCGACGACGAAGGCAGTATCGACCTGGAGGAACGGGCCGAGAGCTGGCGTTCGGAAGGCTGGGATCAGAAGAACGTCTACGGCGCTTCCGGCTCTGTTGCCAGCGGTACAACCACGACCAGCGCTTCGACAGTCGCTGACGGCCGGGAAGAAGTGATTCCGGTGGTCGAGGAAGAGCTTCGCGTCGGCAAGCGCGATCTCAATCATGGCCGCGTGCGGGTGCGCTCCTACGTTGTCGAAAATCCGGTGAGCGAACAGGTGTCGCTGCGTGACGAAAACGTCAGCATCGAGCGCCGCACCGTCGATCGTCCATTGACAGGGACGGAAAACGCCTTCGTCGATCGGACGATCGAGGCGGAAGAACATCACGAAGAAGCGGTCGTCTCGAAGGATGCCCGCGTCGTGGAAGAAATCTCGCTGCGCAAGACTGCCGATCAGCGCGAGGAGACGATCCGCGATACCGTCCGCCGCACCGAGGTGGAAGTCGAGGACGACCGCTCGACTGGTGCAATCCGCAAGGAATAGTCTCGGTCGCATCTGATGCAGTCGATCATCGAAAGGCCGGTGGAATAACCATCGGCCTTTTTGCTTTTGGGGTCGAGAGGAACCCTCGACTGATTGCGGCGTTATCGTGGCACTCACGAACCCGTGAACCCATGAGGTACCTTCCATGACCGAACCCGTCTCCGTCCACGTCTCGCGCGAAACAGCCTATGTCGATCCCGCCCTGACGGCGTCTTTGAACAAAGTCTCTTGGAGTGCGATCTTTGCCGGCGTCGTTCTGGCCCTGGCCATTCAGTTCCTACTCAATCTTCTTGGCGTCGGCATCGGTGCCGCGGTTCTCGATCCTGCACAATATGATAACCCGGAAGCCAGCACGTTCTCGATCGCAGGCGGGATCTGGTTCGTCGTGGCCGGCATCATTGCATCCTTCGTAGGGGGCTATGCAGCCAGCCGGCTTTCCGGTCGTCCGAGCCATACGACGGGCGGTTACCAAGGCGTCACCACCTGGGCTGTGACCACGCTCGTCATCCTCTATCTTCTGACCACCTCCGTCGGCGCTCTGATCGGCGGAGCCTTCAGCGGTCTTTCAAGCATTGTCGGCGGGGTTGGCCAGACGGCGGCAACCGCTGCGACAACCGCCGCCCCTGCCCTGGCAAATTCGACCAACCCGATGGCCGGGATCGGGCAGCAGATCCGCGACGCCTCTGGCGGTAATGATCCGGCAGCACTGCGCGATGCCGCCGTCGCGTCGGTTCAGGCTGCCGTCACTGGAAACGAGGCGACCGCAGCTGATGCTCGCAATCGTGCAGCCGATGCTGTTGCCAAGGCTCAGAACATTCCGATTGAACAGGCGCGCACTCAGGTCGCGCAGTACGAAAAGACCTATCGCGACAACATCGCCGCCGCCAAGCAGAAGGCACTCGATGCCGCCCAGACTGCCACCAAGGCAGTGTCGGCCGGCGCGATCCTCGGCTTTATCGCACTTCTGCTCGGCGCTGTTGCCGCATGGTTTGGCGGCTCCTACGGCACCAAGAAGGCGCTGCTGCTCGCAGAGACCACCACGCGTCGCACCATCTGATTTGCGAAAAGGCCACCCGATGCGGTGGCCTTTTTGCGTGCAGCTCAAATCTCAAAGGGAGATTTCATTATGATAAGTGGTCCATTGAAGGCCCTCCTCGGCGTGCTTGCCGTCGCCGGCTATCAGAACAGAGACAAGATCGGCGAACTGCTGCGCGGCATTCAAACCGGACGCAATCCGGGCGGTGCGCCAGGACAAACCGATCAGCAGCCCGGTGGGCTTGGCGGGCTGCTTGGAGGTCTGGCTGGCGGGCAAGGTGGTCTCGGCGATCTTCTCGGCGGTATGACCTCCGGGGGAATTCTGAGCGGCGGGCTCGGCGATCTCTTGAAGACCTTCCAGCAGAATGGTCACGGCGACAAAGCGGAATCATGGGTCCGCCCGGGCCCGAATGCCGACATCGATCATGGCGAACTGGCGCAGGCCATTGGACCGGAAATCCTCGACGAGCTGGCGGCAAAGACCGGCCTCTCCCATGAAGAAATCCTCGGCCGGCTGCGCCACGATCTGCCCAGGGCCGTGGATGATCTGACCCCGAATGGGACCCTTCCTGAGACCGACGAAGGCTTCGGCCATCCTCGCCCGACGGCGGTCTGAGCATGGCATCTGCAGTCGCACGGTTGCTCCTCTCCGCTGCCCTGGCCACCCTCTGCGGCCAGGCGCTCGCGGCTTCCATCGATGCGCAAGCCGTCAACACGGCCGCCATCGCTTCCCTTCCCGTCGAAGCGCCAGCGGAAAAACCAAAAGACCCGAATCCGGCCGCCGTCCACCTTCAGGTTTTATTGGATCGTGCCGGCGCGTCGCCTGGCGTGATTGATGGGTACTTCGGCGAGAACCTGACAAAGGCGATCGCCGGTTTCGAGGCGCTGCAACGCTTGCCCGTGGATGGAAAGCTCGATCCGGAGGTGCTCGCACGGTTGCCCGACGATGTGCCGGCCGTTCAGGCCTATGCGATTACCGCGGACGACGGCAAGGATATCGTCGAAAGCATTCCCAAAGACTATGCAGAGCAGGCAAAGATGGAGCACCTCGGCTATACGAGCGTTGCCGAGAAGCTCGCCGAACGCTTCCACATGGACATCGGTCTTCTCAAGACCCTCAATCCAACCACGACGTTCAAACCCGGCGAAACGATTGCCGTCGCGATCCCGGGCAACCCTAAGACCGGCTTGGTGAAACGCATCGAGGTGCATCGGAAGGTGGCGCAGGTGTTTGCCTTCGCAGAAGATGGATCGCTGCTGGCCGTCTATCCCGCCACCATTGGCAGCGAGGACACGCCCTCGCCGACGGGCACGCATAAGGTCAAGGGCGTTTCCCGGAGACCGGTCTACACCTACAATCCTAAGATCAATTTCCAGCAGGGCAGCAACAAGAAGGTCTTGGAATTGCCAAGTGGCCCGAATGGTCCGGTGGGCACCGTGTGGATCGACTTGACCGAGCCGACCTATGGCATCCACGGTACGCCCGAGCCGGAGCTGATCGGCAAGGTGGGGTCGCATGGATGTGTTCGGCTGGCAAACTGGGATGTCGAGGAACTGGCGGGTATGGTCAAACCCGGGGTCGTCGTGGAATTTATCGAATAACTAACGAGAGACAGCAGTTGGCGGATCTTGGTAGACGGGCAATTCCTTGCGGAGGTCAAATCTCCTGCCTTTCCGAAACAGCAAATCCATCTCGCATCAGAGTTAGAACATCGCCATGAAAGAGACTTCCAAAGCCGTGCCACTGCCGGACGGTGTCGACGATCATGGACGGTTCCAGCGCCGTTTTTGGATCGTGCAGCGCTGTGCCTGGGTTGTGTTCGCGGTCGTTCTTATTGCGTGCTTGTTGGGGTTGCTCGGTCGCGGCGGGCCGTTTTCCCGCTCTGTCGTGCAGACGGCTCAAGGCTCGCTCGACCTGCCAGCGATTTCCCGTTGGAACGCGCCGGACGAATTGAAGGTAACACTTTCCGCATCCGATCAGGATCGGACCGTCATCCTCGATCCGCCATTCCTGGAAGCCTTTTCCGTGGAAGGGATCGATCCACCCCAAAAGCAGACCTTCGCACGAGACGGCCACATCGGCTACGTCTTTGCCGCAGACGCCACGGCTGAAACCACCGTGATCTTCCGATTGCAGACCCAAAGACCCGGATTGCGCTCCTATGCGATCGGCATCGGGAACGACGCCTCCGAGCGGTCCACGTTCATTTTTCCCTGAGGTATCGTTATGGACGCTGTCATCCGTGGGCTCGCGATCTACTTCACGCTTCTGGTAATCATCCGGCTCTCAGGACGGCGAACCCTTGCCCAGATGACCCCATTCGATCTGGTGATCGTTCTCGTCATCTCGGAGACCACCCAGCAGGCCATGCTCGGTGACGACTTCTCGATCACCAATGCCATCATCCTGATCCTGACGCTCTTCACCACCGACATCGCTCTCTCCTATGTGAAGCGGTGGTGGCCCAGGACGGCCCATGTCATCGATGGCGTGCCGACCGTGCTGGTCGTTGACGGGCGCTATGACGAACGCGCGCTGAGAGGATGCCGCCTCGACAAGGAGGATGTGATGGAGGCAGCCCGCAATCAGGAAGGGATCGAGCGCGTAAGCGACATCAAGTTCGCGATTCTTGAAGTGAGCGGCAACATCAGCGTGATCAAGAAGCAATCTTGAATACAGCACGGCGGAACGTTGTGAATAATCGATCGGCCCGTTCGCCCAGGCATAAAATCAATTCGATCTGTCGACCAGGGAGGCGTCTCACTCCTCTTCACCGGGATACTGAGACCGTTTCAGTAGGCCGGCGAGATGAGCGGTGTTGCGTGCCAGCATCGAGATCATTGTTTCGACTTCCTCCGGGGTTTTGTCAAAGTCCACGAAGTTTTTGGATCCCATTGCTTCGCCGACCCAGTATGCCACGGCATTGGCGGCAACGGTGAAGCCGACATCATTAAGGGCTTGATATACCTCGGCCGAAACATGGTGGGCGCCATCTTCGTTGCCGACGACCGCAACAGCTGCCACCTTTCCGTAGGATACCATCCGCCCCTGGTCGTCGGTCTCCTCCAAGAACGCGTCCATGCGTTCCAGCGCCCGCTTGCAAACACTCGACGGCTGTCCCAGCCAGATCGGCGTTCCGATCAACAGGATATCGGCCTCAAGCACTTTCTTGCGGATCTTGGGCCAATCATCCCCTTCGCCTTCGTTTGATGTCACGCCCGGCTTGATATTGTGATCAGCGAGACGGATTGTTTCGGTTTCGACGCCGTGTTTTTTGAATTCCTCAGCGATCAGCTCAAGAAACTTGCCCGTCGAGGACTGCTCCGAAGAGGCGGAAGATTTTAGGGTGCTGTTGAATGCCAAAGCCTTGAGTGTCATGGAATTTCCTTTCAAAAATTACTGTTTACGGAGGGCTGATCTCGCCGCCGCGCTCCGAGCCGACCTGTCCGACGGACGTTTGCCTTCCGGATAAAGCCTCAACGACCCGCCGGTTCCCGGCTTCATGTCCACGATAAAAATTCTCCGTCTTCGCCAGATCGAGTTGCAACGCGAAACAATCGCCCAGCGATTCGACAGCGTTGTGGCCGGTTCTGTTGGCAACACCGCCCCAGCGGGCATCGCTAAGCACAGATGGGGGCCGCGATCGACAGCGCCCAGCACGGTCGCCAGCACCCGGAGACCGTTTGGTCGGCGACAAACTGCGGTCTCTACCTTTTGCTGCCGCTCCACGAAGCCGCTTCGTGTTGGTACGAGTCGTGCCAGAAGACGTTATTTCCAGCATATCGATGACAAAGCCGGCCTGATGTCATCCCCTCCTCCTTGCAGCGGCAGCTATACGGCGCAGGGATGACGTCGATGGCTAAATCAAGGTTGGTGAGAGCGATGTGCTCGCCGCTAAATTCTCACCCACGGGCCTCGCCTCGATCGCACTGGCTGGGGGACAGACTTGAGTGGGGCGACTCCGCCGTCGGCTCCGTCCGAAGTGACCCAAGCACCGATTTTCCCATTTTCCGCGATACCGGATGCCATGGTATATAAAATAAAAGACATGTCTTAAATAATATGCGTAGTGCACGTAAATTCCATTTACGACGTCCGCTTTCACTTTCTAAAATCGCCCCTCGCCATGCTGCCAAGAAGTCGTCATGCGTATCCATTGCCTCGGGAGTATTCGTATGAAGTTTGATCAGAACGACAGTCATCATGACGAAGCGGTTATGAACCTTCTGGCGCTCGTCCGCGACCTGAAAGGGAAAGCCGCGACGACGGGGGCAGTGGATGATCAGCGACGCCGCGCCAACGTTCAGTCCGTCCTCGCGTCTCTCCTTCGTGCGTCCGCCTCAACCGATAGCGACTGAAGGCCTCAGGACCAGCGTTGGATGACTTGAAGCACCGTTCGAAGCTGGCCTGCCACTGTGCGCTGTCCGGATTGCTCGGCAATCTCCAAAGCCGCGCGACAGTGGAACGTCAGGGCGCTCTGGTGCTCTAACTGCTCAAGGGGATCGGCGACGATCATCCCTACCCAACAGGCCGGCGTTCCCGTCTCGTCCCTGAAACAACGGCCCGAGGCCAGTACCGTCAGCGCATCTTCCTCAGGCTGAAGGATACGGTAGGTCTCCTGGTAAAGCCCTCCTTGAACGATGGCTGTATGGATGGCCTGAGCAATTCTCAACCGGTCGTCGACATCAATGCGCTCGAGGATCGCCTCTATCGGCAGTCCCTGGCGCAGTGTCGGAATGTTGAATCCGAAAAAAGCGGCAAAGTTGTCGTCTCCAAAGACAAGATTTTCTGGCACGTTCCAACTGTAGAAGCCGAGACTATCCGTATTCGTCCCGGTTCCAGATGCCTGCGACTGTACATTCCTCACGTAAGCCTCCCGATGCGGCACGACTGAGCAAGCAGAAGGAACCCGCGGCATCACGAGACTTCGGGACAAACGCCATCACAGCATCCTGGATACTTGCACCTCTAAACATTTACGCAAATTGGAAGTTCCTGGATCACGTAAGAGTTGAGACATCAGAAGAATTTACCTGCCATAAAAGCAACGACGGGCATAATTGTTGCGCCAAAGTTACTTCGTTTATCCTAATATGTATGAGAGGTCGATCAGCAGATTAAAAATGCCGCCGTCGCGGCATAACGCTCCTTTCGGCTCAATCGGTCATTCCATTTTGTCGGATTGAACCGATTACGGCTCGTCTCTGTCTTGATTTGTGATACATGGCCAAACTCTTGCGACCATGCGGAACGGCCGATCGCGCATTCGCCGGACGCGAGTGACCCGCCAACCCTCACCGAATCGGTTCGATCGGCGGATTTGGACGGCCGTCCGACAGGCTACGTCTGTGATAGCGGCAGGCGCACAGCCACTATCTAGGATCAGCTGTTTACGGCTTCCTTCAGCGCCTTGGCGGGCTGGAACACGAGCTTCTTCGACGCCGCGATCTTAATCGTCTCGCCAGTCGAGGGATTGCGACCATCACGTTCCGGCTTGTCCTGAACCTTGAATTTCCCAAAACCGTTCAACGAGACTTCCTCGCCTTTTGACGCCGCTTGCGAAATGCCTTTCAAGACATCTTCGACAATGGTTTTGGCCTGGGTTTTCGTCAGCCCGTGTGCCTCGGCAAGGCTTTCAGCCAGATCGTTCGTACTAATAGCCATTTGTTATCCTCCCTCGTTGATTCGACGGTGCATGGTATCGCATTCACGTACCGCCGTCGTAACCGAATATTTAGTGGAGCGTTCCCAAGAAACTCTGTAGCATTTCGTTGAATATGTGGTGTTGCATCCAGTGCGGACCGTGTCCGGCACCAGCAAGACGCAAGGGGCGGTCGGTCCACAACTGGCCGTAATTCAGCGAGTCAATATAGTCGAGGTTGATCACCGGATCGTCAGCGCCGTTAACGATCGCCAGCGGCACGGTTGACCTTTGAACAAGATCGCGCTGATCGAGCTGCGTTCCGGCAAGTACGGCGTCCACCATATATTGCCGTGAGCGCCCGTCCGTGCGGCGGACAGCCGATGTGTAAAACAGATCGCGCTCGGCCCCCGGCCCCAGTGCCATAGCAACCACACCTTCGACCTGTTGGTCGGTGAGGATGGGATTGCCAGTGTATGTCATTTCAGGATTGGGCAGGAAGCCAAGCTGCGCACCTTCCGGTCCGGGCGGAATAGGTGGGGTACCGAAGACCATTACGCCAGCAACATCGTTTAATCGCGCTACAAGATCCAGGGCAATATGCCCGCCCAGCGAATGCCCCAGAATAGCAACCTTCGCGATGCCAATCTTTGCGAGGACTTCGACTATTGCTTCAGCGTAACCGCCGAAGCAATATGTGCGCCGAGGATCGAGCGCGTCAGACGATGCACCATGTCCGGGCAGGTCCACTGATACGAGCCGCCGCGTCCCTGCCAGGGCCTGTTTCTGAAACTCGAACATCTCCTTGCAGCCCGAATTGCAATGCAGCATCAGAAGCGGCGTCCCGGCTCCTCCGACGTCGGTGATTGCGACCCGCCCGTGGGATGTTTCAATGACTGTCTGCTTTTCCATGCGTTTAATCCGGATTCCTATCGCTCTTCTCGGTTCGCCTCCTTCTGATGATAGGAAGACAGCAAGAAAATGGCACGCATCGGCGGCGCATAGGATTCGCCCTACAGCAGCGAGCAATTTTGAACTCGATTAGAAGATGGAATTTAACTTGCACGCGGAAACTGGAGGTAAAGTCAAGGTCAGCGGCGACATACTTCAGGCGTTGCCTTACTTGCATCACTTGGGTGTCGTCGGTAACCCTCGGCCTGCAATAAATTCAGGGCCATTGATCAGCTGACCACCGGCAATGGCTCAATCCGCCGCCAGCTTGAACGCGGCACGAAGGTCTTCACTGGAAAATGGCTTTGACACCAGGCTTACCCCAGCTGGCAACCCTCCGGGCAGTTCGTGCCGACCGCTCGCTATGATAATCCCAAGACGCGGATGCATCTCCCTTGCCTTGACGACCAGTGTCTCTCCACTTATTCCCGGCAGGCCCAGGTCGGTCACGAGGAAGTCGAAGTGGCCGCTTTGCAGCATCTCGATCGCCTGTTCGCCGCTCCCCGCTTCTTCCACCTGATGGCCGTCGTTAGCGATCATGTCGCAAATATCCATCCGGATCAGCACGTCGTCCTCGACAACCAAGACCTTGAACGGGCGTCCCTGAGGTTCAGATGACGCTGGAACCGTAGGGACTGGCGCGGATGTTCCTGTCTGCGGTTGTCGCGCCGTCAGCACCTGGCGGATCTTCCTCGCCAGAGCGTCACGGGTGTATGGCTTGGAAAGCAGTTCGACCCCCGCATCGAGTCGCCCATGATGGACGATAGAATTTTCCGTGTAGCCTGAAGTGAAGAGTACAGACAGGTTTGGTAGCCGCTCCTTGGCTTTGCGTGCCAGTTCCGGGCTTTTGAGCGTGCCGGGCATGACGACATCGGTGAACAACAGATCAATAGGAACGCCGCTTTCTATCACGGAAAGCGCACTTTGAGGATCCGATGCTTTCAGAATGCTGTATCCGAGATCCGATAGCAGCTCGATGACGGTGTCGCGGACGTTGTCATCGTCCTCGACGACCAGAATGGTTTCCGACCCGCCGAGCGAAGGACCGACGTCTTGCCTGATTTCCACGTCTTCGGCGGCCGCCGTCTTCGGAAGATAGAGCTTTACGGTCGACCCGTGACCCGGCTCACTATAGATCTTCACGTGCCCGTTCGACTGCTTGACGAAGCCATAGACCATCGAAAGCCCGAGTCCGGTGCCCTTCCCTTCGGCCTTGGTGGAAAAGAAGGGTTCAAACACCTGCTCGATGACGTCGGGCGTCATTCCGGCACCCGTATCGGTGATCGCCAGCATGACGTATTGGCCAGGCTCGACCTCTGCATGGCGTGCCGCATAGGCGTCGTCCAAAAAGGCGTTACCCGCTTCGATCGTCAGTTTGCCAGCTCCATCCATCGCGTCGCGAGCATTGATGGCCAAGTTGAGAACAGCGTTCTCCATCTGCGTCGGATCAATCGACGTGTTCCACAGGCCGCCTGAGACGATCGTCTCGATCTCGATCGCTTCGCCGATAGAGCGACGCAAGAGATCATCCATGTTCGTTAACAACCGGCCGAGATGAACGACTTTCGGCGCGAGAGGCTGTCGTCGCCCAAATGCAAGAAGCTGGCTTGCCAGCTTGCCTCCTCTGACCACACCGGCCAGAGCATTATTAACACGTCGCTCGGCGCGCTCGTTTCCGGCCACGTCCTTGGCCAGAAGATTGAGATTCCCCGAAATGACCTGGAGAAGATTGTTGAAGTCGTGCGCAACGCCGCCGGTCAGCTTGCCGATCGTCTCCATCTTTTGGGATTGCTGCAAAGCGTTTTGCATTTCGAGCAGCTGTGCTGTTCGCTCCTCGACGCGGGCCTCAAGCTGCGCGGCGCTGTTTTCGAGGGCTGCTTCTGCTTCCTTCTGGTCATGAATGTCGGTATTGGTTCCGATCCAGTGAGCGACCCCGCCGCCATCGGCCTTGATCGGGACGGCGCGCGCAATGTGCCATCGATAGGCACCGTCATGGCGGCGCAGTCGAAATTCCACCTGATATTGCCTGGCGGCGGCCCGCGCTTCTGTCCATTCCTGCGCCGCCACGTCAATATCATCGGGATGCACCATCGCGGCCCAACCATTGCCAGCCAGGTGGTCCAGGCTCATGCCACTATAGGAAAACACCTGATCATTGAACCAGTCGAGTGATCCATCCGAGCGGGCCGTCCAGACATGGTTTGGCATTGACTGCGACAGCGTCCTGAAGCGTTCTTCGCTCTCCAAAACCCGTTTCTCAGCAGCTTTGCGGATTGTGATGTCAAGGAAAAGCACTGCGAAGCGTTCAGGCCCTACCTTGCGGGCATGCGCCTCATACCAGCGGTTTCCCAGTGCCGGGATATAGACCTCGAACTGTCTGGCCTGTCCGGTGTCGACGATCTCTCCATACGTGGCGATCAACTCGTCCTGGACGCCTGGTATCGCGTCCCGGACCGGCTGTCCGATCGTCTGGGCTGCAATCAGCCCCGTCTGTCGCTCGAATGCCGGGTTGATATCGATAAAGACGAAGTCGATGACCTTACCTTCGGCGTCCCGCACCACCTCGGCGGTGAAGAAGCCCTCATGCATCTGTTCAAACAGCCCGCGCCAGCGCTCTTCGCTCTTCTGCAGCGTGACTTCCGCTTGCTTGCGGTCGGTTATGTCGAAAGCGATCCCGACGAAGCGTCTCCGGCCGCTGCGTTCGCTGGATATCACCTGACCTCGCCGTGCGATCCAACGGGTGTTCCCCGTCTTCGGATCGATACGGCGGTACTCGGCATAATCGAGCGGGTTGCTTTGTCCCAGTCGTTCAGGGCCGGAAACCGCGCGGTCATCCGGGTGAAGCAGGCTGATAAGAAGATCGTCGGTGACGCGGATATCCGGGTCTAGACCCCAGACTTTGCGGTATTCCTGCGAGACATGGAGTTCGCCGCTTTCCGGAAACCATTCGAATGTGCCAACACCGCCAGCCTGTTGGGCGATCTCCAGCCGCTGCTCGACACGAACCCTCTGCGTCGTATCTTTCAGAATCACCAAAACGCCGGCCGGTATCCCAGTCGCATCGAGGATCGGGCTGAAGTCGAGATTGAGCCAGACATCCTCTGGGCCTGCGCCCCGTTCAATCACGGCATGACGATCGCGAAACGAAAGAGTTCGGCCGCCCAAGACGGCCTTCACGACCCTCTTATTAAGCGCCGCAAGCTCCGGCCAGGCTTCTGAAATCGGCCGGCCGAGAAACGCGGAATGCCTCTGACCGACGAAATCGGCGTAGGCATTGTTATGGAGGACCAAGCCGTCCTCACCCCAGAGAATTGCCATTGGAACGCCGGCACTGAGGACCAGACTCAGAGTCTGCTCAAGCACCGTCGGCCACGCCGCGCGCGGCCCTAACCCCGTGAAACTCCAGTCGATCGTGTCGATCGACCGGGCCAGGTCCCCCCGCCGTCTGTTAGAAGGTGCTTGAGCATTCAGTTTCGGCATGTTGATTTCGTGCAATGATAAAAGCCGCGCTATATCAGACATTCGCAAAAACGTACATGACAATAGCTCTCATCAGGAGCGCTCACGGCAGCCGATCAAGATCTCAGTCAGCAGGTGGCCGTCCGCCATCTCGTCATATCACTGTCTGGCAGCTTCTTTCGAGAAAACAAGCGTGACACTCATGCCGGCCTGCGGCGTCGAGTTGACTTCGATATCGGCCCGGGCGTTCTGTTTCAAAGACTGAACGATCATCGCGCTCAATTTCCCGCGCTTCGGCCATGTGGCATCCTGAGGGAGGCCCGCGCCGTTATCGGCAACGGTGATACGGCAGCCGGTGTCATCGACGACGCAGCGTAGGGTAATTTCTCCGCCATCTCGGCCGATGAAAGCGTGCTTCAGCGCGTTGGTCAAAAGCTCGTTGACGACGAGGCCCGCAGGCATCGCGACATTGACCGATAATGGCCAGGTGTCGACCTTCATGTCCAGCCTGATCCCTTCGACGGCGTGCGCGGTCATCACCGAGGCAGCGATCTGGCTGACGTAGGAGCCAAGGTCGATCGTCCCGCCTTTTTCCTCGTCCGACAGCGAGCGATAAAGCAGGGCGAGTGCCTCGATCCGCCCTGCAAGCTGCGCAAACCGCTCACTTGCTTCGCTGTGCTGAACGTTGCGGGCCTCCATCCTGATTAGCGCGGTGATCATCTGAAGATTATTTTTGACGCGGTGCTGCAGTTCCCGCAGAAGGACGTCTTTTTCCGCCAGCATTTCACTGACACTTTGATCCGACGAGGCCTGGTTGCGAGTGGCGAAGGCGACCAAGCGAAAAAGTGGAGCACCGTCATCGTCGACGATCGTGTTCGACCACACATCGATCGTCAGGCTCTCGCCCGGCCCGCCGGCCAAAAAGAACGCCCCGATATACTCTTCTCCGGACGTCACTGCAGATGTCAGCGATACTTCGCCTGCGACTGCGCCGGCATTTAGATCGATCGTCGACCAGGATTTTCCCTGAACGTGGTTCGCGGTCAGCGACGTCAGCCGCTCAAATTCCAGATTGACATAAATCAGCGCCTCGCTTTCTCCAAGCTCGGATACGGCGACGGCAAACGGCACATGATCGAGAAACTGTCGAAACCGGTGGTCATCCAAGGCTTCGGCGAGATGGGGTAGACCAGCTATACCTTCCGGAGAAAGGTTATTGTCTTCGGGGTCACTCATTGAAACGTGCTCGACAGAGGGGAAGGACGGCTCTGCATAGCACGATAGATCTCCAACCGCTTCAAAAACCTTCGTGGCGAAAATCCAAGCGTCGAAATGTCACCGACAGCCTACTCGACCATTCGTTTGATGGCAGAAACAATATCAGCATGAGCATAGGGCTTTGGGAAAAAGCAACTGCGCGAAGGCATCTGTGCAGGTCCGACCCGCTTGTGTCCGGAGGTGATGATGATTTCGATCGGCGGCCAGCGATCTCGCACCACATGAGCAAATTCGATGCCGTTCAATTCGCCGGGCAAATCAATGTCGGTGAAGATCGCACGGATATCGTTGCGCTCGTTCAGGACTGCCAATGCGTCGCTGGCATTAGCCGCCTCACAGACGTCAAACCCCGCATCGGTCAGATCGTCTGCGATCGTCATACGAATAATCGGCTCATCTTCCACAATCAGGACCTTGATAGGCACCATGCTTCTTCTCATTCCACCTACGGTCGCGGATCGTCCCAAATAACTGCCTGAAGTCGCCTTTGTTCCTCTATTTGTCGCTGTATTTGAGGTGGCCGCTCGGGGAAAATCTTCGCACCATCGTCGCCATTCGGCGAGCCTTCTCAAGACATTGCACCTCTTGATGAGGCTGAGTTAACCAGTATAGGTTTTGTCAGCTTCGATTCGAGATAGTACGGGGCCTCGCGCTCGATGATCATGAGGATCAGAATGTATTTCGACACACAGATATCGCTGGATTGGCAACAGCGCGGCATGAATGCTCGAGTGCTCGGGCTAAAGATTGATGCCAATCCTGTCCTGCCCTACGTGTCTGGTGCACAAGAAGCTGGAGAAAAAGACGAATGGGTACAGAAGGCTGAAGCTTGGTCATTCGGCTGGTGCATCGAGGATGCAAGCCGATCGGTCGGTGATCGGCGGGACTTCTTTGAAAGATTCGACCCTGTCCCGCCGTTGCGAGAAACTCATCAGTTTTAAGCAGTTCAAGCTGCACTGAAAACCGTTAGCCAAGCAGTTCGACGGCAGCATCGTGGGTCTTGTCCGCGCTGCTACAGACTGCGTCCCTGAGGGTCTTAGACACCGGGGCGTTGACATTGTAGAAACGAATGAACCCCCGCATGGCTGTTGCCCACTGGGTGAACGGGAGACAAAGTGGACACCACATTGATCGTCGGCTATCTGGCCTCCGCTTGCTCGGTTACGAGCTTCGTCCCGCAGGTCTGGAAGGTATTGAAGACTGGCGATACCGCGGCGATCTCTGCCCGCATGTACACGCTCACCGTCGTTGGCTTCGCGCTTTGGTCTGCCTTCGGAATACTCAAGCAAGAGTGGCCGATCATCCTGACCAACTCGATCTGTTTCTTCCTGTCCGGATTTATCTTGATCAAGAAGCTTTGGACATAGTCGCCGTCAGTAGCAAAAGAGGGTTTTGGAGGCCAGCATCCGTCCCGGCAAAGAAACCTTTTTGCCCACCTAAGGACAAGAAGGCTTACCGCGGCGCAGGCGCGCCAGAACCTTGTTACCGTGTGCAAGAGGTTGTTCCTCGTGGCCCCAGCTGTAGCGGAACTTCGATCCACTTCGAGTGTTATTGTGGCTCCCACTCTCGAAATTGTGATCGGAACCCACCATGGCTACGGAAAAAACACTTAATGATCTTTTCCTCGATACTCTCAAGGACATTTACTTTGCCGAAAAGCAGATCCTGAAGGCTCTTCCCAAAATGGCCCGTGCCGCCCAGTCCGAGGAAGGCAAGGCCGGCTTCCTGCAGCACCGCGACGAAACGCAAGGCCAGATCGAACGCCTTGAACAGGTGTTCGAAATCCTCGGCAAGCCGGCGCGCGGTAAGACCTGCGAGGCCATACAGGGCATCATCGCCGAAGGCGAAGAGATCATGGAGGAATACAAGGGCACGTCGGCGCTCGACGCTGGCCTCATTTCTTCTGCCCAGGCTGTCGAACATTACGAAATCGCCCGCTATGGCACGCTGAAGTCCTGGGCGAACCAACTCGGTCTGACGGACGCGATCCCACTGCTGGATGCCAATCTCCAGGAAGAGATCGCCACCGACCAGAAGCTGACGGCGCTCGGCGAAGCGTCAGCGAACCCCAAAGGCGCCAAGAAAAAAGCCAGCTAAAATTCTCCGACACGGATAGGGCCGCCTCCAAGGCGGCCCTTTCTGTATGCGGCAAATCTTTTCTCCTATGCAGCCCCCAATTTTCGATCGGAGAGTACCATGGCCAAGAGAACCACAACGAAACCAGCCGCCCCGAAAGCATCAATCGCGACGATCCATGACCAGAAGCTTCAGCGCGGCGCTGGCGGTGAGCTGCATCAGATCGCCGAGGGCGATACGCCTGTCCTGACGACTGCCCAGGGCGGACCGGTCGCCGACGACCAGAATTCGCTGCGCGTCGGCCCGCGCGGTCCCCTCGTCGTCGACGACTTCCATTTCCGCGAGAAGATCTTCCACTTCGACCACGAGCGCATCCCCGAGCGCGTCGTCCATGCCCGCGGCTATGGCGCCCATGGCTATTTCGAGACCTATGAATCGCTTGCGGCCTATACCAAGGCCGACCTGTTCCAGCGTCCCGGCGAGCGCACCGAAGCCTTCGTCCGCTTCTCCACGGTAGCGGGCAACAAGGGCTCCGCCGACCTCGCGCGCGACGTTCGCGGCTTTGCCGTCAAGCTATATACCCAGGAAGGCAACTGGGATCTCGTCGGCAACAACATCCCGGTGTTCTTCATCCAGGACGCCATAAAATTCCCTGACCTGATCCATGCCGCCAAGCAGGAGCCGGACCGGGCGTTCCCCCAGGCGCAGACAGCCCACGACAATTTCTGGGACTTCATCAGCCTGACGCCGGAAAGCATGAACATGATCATGTGGATCATGTCAGACCGGACCATCCCCCGCTCCTTCCGCTTCATGGAGGGCTTTGGTGTGCATACGTTCCGATTCGTCAACGCCAAGGACGAGTCCACCTTCGTCAAGTTCCACTGGAAGCCAAAGCTGGGCCTGCAGTCGGTTGCCTGGAACGAGGCGGTGAAGATCAATGGCGCCGATCCGGACTTCCATCGCCGCGATCTCTGGCAGGCAATCCAGTCGGGTAATTTTCCCGAATGGGAATTGCAGGTTCAGCTGTTTGACCAGGAGTTCGCCGATAGCTTCGACTTTGACGTCCTTGACCCGACGAAGATCATCCCAGAGGAAATCCTGCCGCCGCAGCCTATCGGACGCCTGGTGCTGGACCGCATGCCCGACAATTTCTTCGCGGAGACCGAGCAGGTCGCATTCATGACCCAGAATGTGCCGCCGGGCATCGATTTCTCCAATGACCCGCTGCTGCAGGGCCGCAACTTCTCCTATCTCGACACGCAGCTTAAGCGCCTCGGCGGCCCGAACTTCACGCATCTGCCGATCAACGCGCCGAAGTGTCCCATGCACACCTTCCAGCAGGACGGCCATATGGCGATGCGCAACCCTGTCGGCCGCACCAACTATCAGCCCAACTCGCGCAACGAGGGGCCACGCGAGTCGCCGATGCAGGGCTATCGCCACTTTGCTTCTGAGGAACAGGGCACCAAGGCACGCCTGCGTCCGGAAAGCTTTGGCGACCATTACAGCCAGGCACGGCAGTTCTACATCAGCCAGACGGGCGCCGAGCAGCGCCATATCGCATCTGCGCTGACATTCGAGCTCGCCAAGGTCGAGGCGCTGGTCATTCGCGAGCGGATGGTCTCCCATCTGATGAACATCGACGAGACGCTGGCGACGACGCTTGCTCAGAAGCTCGGCTTCCAGTCCATGCCGAAGCCGGCCGATGCGGCAATGCCGACACGACAGGATCTCGAGCCATCGCCGGCACTCAGCATCGTCGAACGCGGCCCGAAGCGCTTCGAGGGACGAAAGCTCGGGATCTTCATCACCGACGGCGTCGACGTGGCGTTGTTGAAGGGCCTCGCCGACGCCATCGTCGAAGAGAAGGCCACATTCGAACTCATCGCACCAAAAGTCGGCGGCGTCACCGCCTCCGACGGCACTCTGATCGAGGCACATCACATGATCGACGGTGGCCCGTCCGTCCTGTTCGACGCAGTTGCCGTGCTAACGTCGGCTGCGGCGATCGACAACATCGTCAACGAGGCCGCTGCACGTGATTTCGTGGCCGACGCTTTCCAGCATTGCAAGTTCATTGGCTACGACCAGTCGGCACTGCCGCTGCTGGAAAAGGCCGGTATCGCCGGTGCACTGGATGAGGGCGTGATCATGCTCCCTGGCGAAGAAGGCCTGGCCTCGTTCGTTGCCGAGCTTGGTAAGCTCCGCGTCTGGGGTCGAGAGCCGTCGGTGAAGCTCGGCAAGGCATCGCCGCCGATTGCATAATGCGACGCGGGCGCGTTTCTCTCCGCGCCCGCCACGACATCAAGGCCATCCAGGCGACTATTGACAGGGATTTTCGGCGGATCTTGTTTGCCAAGGTCGACGTTTGCTGCACGTCGACCGATGGCTTTGCATCGATTTGTCCGACGATCCCGTGTGCCATCAAACGCATCTAGCGGGACGAGCTGCATAACTACGGAACTCACGGCAATCTCGACTGTTTCTCGTCTATAACCATTGCCGGAGTCGATCATGACAGAAGTGCGCCGTCCATCCCCTCCTCATCCCCAACAGCATCAATCACCGCCGGGCAAGACGGCCTTGATGCAACCGGTCCCGGATCACGGTGAGCATTCCTACAAAGGTGATGGCAAACTCGAAGGAAAGGTAGCTCTGATCACGGGTGCCGACTCTGGAATAGGCAAGGCCGTTGCGATCGCTTTTGCCCGCGAAGGAGCCGATATCGTGATCTCCTATCTGTCGGAAGATGAAGACGCGGAGGACACGGCCAACTGGGTGAGAAAGGCGGGGAAAACCGCAATTATCGCCCCCGGCGACATCAAATCAGAGGAATACTGCAAATCCCTGGTGCAGCGGACCGTGAATGAGCTTGGCGGCATCGATATCCTCGTCAATAATGCCGCCTTCCAACGGACGTATGGCGATATCGCCGACATCACCGCGGAGGAGTGGGACGAAACCTTCCGAACGAACATCTACGCGCCGTTCTTTTTTGCCAAGGCAGCCGCGCCGCACATGAAACCGGGAAGTTCGATCATCAATACCACCTCGATTCAATCGAGGCAGCCCTCGCCACAGCTCCTGGCTTACGCATCGACCAAGGGCGCTATCTCAAACTTCACGGCTGGCCTTGCAGAAATGCTGGCCGATCGAGGAATCCGAGTGAACGCAGTAGCGCCCGGCCCGATTTGGACCCCCCTTATTCCGTCGACGATGCCGCCGGAAAAAGCGGCGAAGTTCGGCGAGCAGACGCTGCTCAAGCGGGCCGGACAGCCGGCAGAACTGGCCGGTGCATTCGTGTTGCTCGCTTCCGAACTGGGCAGCTATATGACCGGAGCGGTCATTCCCGTCACCGGCGGCGAAATTATGATCTAACAATCTTTGTGACCGTGGGAGACTTGGATGCCTGCTCGACGCCTTTCGAGTTGGAAGTCTGCCTCTCCCTTGTATCAATTTTTTTGCCAGGGCGGTGGCGGCGTGGCAATTGTCGGTCTGTTTAGCGCTGACAAAGTCTCCTACAGGACCAAACTTTGATTCAGACGCTCTCAGGCAAAAACCGATGCGGCCCCCCGCATCGAGACCACTCCGTATTTCCCCGACAACAACTCACGCATGATAATCAACGGCCCTGAGCGGCGATAACCGAACGCAGGCATTGTCGAACCTTTTACTACCGCTCGCGCAACCGGAAAGGAACTAACGAAAATATGGAAAGTCAGACCACAGACGCAATCATGACAAGCCCCAACGCTCTTGCTCAACTCGGTGCAATGGCCATTCATTACGGACTGTCGTTGGCTGGCGCTATCGTCCTATTGGTCGGCGGATGGATCCTGTCGGGCTTCGTCAGCCGATGGGCATATAGCGGCCTTTCTCGGATCCACGGCATTGATGAAACTCTTGCCCGTTTTTTCGAAAAGGTCTTACATTACGGGCTTTTGATCCTTGTCTTTGTCATGGTGCTGGGGCAGTTCGGCGTCCAGACGGCGTCAATCGTTGCTGCTCTTGGCGCCGCCGGCCTTGCTATTGGTCTGGCATTGCAGGGGACGCTTCAAAACATTGCCGCAGGCATCATGCTTCTCGTACTCAGACCCTTCCGTGTCGGCGAATATATCGAGACGTCGAGCGTCAAGGGCAAGATAGTTGATGTCGGTCTGTTCGCTACCGAGCTTAGAACCGGCGACGGGCTCTATCTGATGGCGCCAAATTCTACGCTTTGGAACACGCCGATTATCAACCACAGCCGCGAACCCGAGCGTCGACAGGAGCTCTCAGTCGCCATCGGAAACGACACCGATGTTAGCGTGGTAAAAGAAACTATCCTGGCGATCGTGGCATCCGACAAGAGAGTGAAAACCGATCCGCCACCACGGGTTGTCTCTGATGACCTGACGGCGGACAAAACGGCACTCAAGATTGAGTATTGGGCGTCCACTGGCGAGTGGACCGAAACGCGCTACGACATGATCGACAAGCTCAAGATCGGACTCGCTCAAAAAGGAATCGCTATCAAGTAGGCGTTGTTCGAAGTGAGCAAGTCCAGCTGCCGCACATAGCAAGGCCCGATGCTCTCGCACCGGGCCATTTTTCTCTTGGTTGTTTCTGATCACTCAACGATCTGAACGACCGTATGAGTTCGAGGATCGACGATCACACGCTGGTCGTTCACGACGGCATAGGCATAATGTTCATTGCTAGGAACGGGTGTCAGCACCACCGTTTCGGGGATTGGCTTGCCGACAACCACCTGCTGCTGAACGCGGACAGGAGCGGAAACCGGCTGTTCCTGCACGTAGGTTACGACTTCACGCGGCGGTGGATCGATCGCCGTTCCGACGATTGCTCCGGCCACGCCGCCCACGGCTGCGCCGACAGGACCACCGACGATGGCACCCGTGACCGCGCCGCCAGCAGCGCCGTTCACTGTGCTGTTTTGAGCGTTAGCGGTGGCTGCGAATACACTCGCCAGGATGGCCGTAGAAGCGATGATGATCTTACGCATTGGTTTCTCCTTTGAATTACCAATGCCAACACAATTCAGAAGGCAGGAGTTGTGTTCCACTCAGCTTGTCACGAACCGTAACCGACTGAGATAATTAGAGATATTTTGCCCAGCCCCTCGCTTCCACCGGGCAGCACATTTGTCCGCGGCTGGTGTAAGGCGTGTCGTTTACTCGCGAGCGTTAAGACGTTTTGTTGATCTATGCTCAGCTTTCTTATGTGGATGTGATACAAATTTATGAAAGCACAGGGAAATAGGATTTGGCAGATTTCGCCAGCAGACCAACAACGCGCTCATTCCGGCGCAGACCAAAGCAACGGCGCGGTCGCGAGCGCGTCGAAATAATCCTTGCGGTGGCTTTAGGACTCATCGCGCGTGACGGGGTGGACGCGGTAACGATGACGGCGATCGCGGCTCTGTCCGGTGGTCCGATCGCTTCGGTGTACCAGTATTTCCCCAACAAATCGGCGATCATCGCCGCACTCCACAGCGACTATCTGAGTAAGGTGGAAAAGTTAATTGGTGAAGGCGGCGGCAACGTTGACGACATCGCGACTCCAAGAAAAGCTCTGGCGTTGTTCGAGCGGACCTTTGATCTTTACCGCCGATATATAATCGAAAAGCCACACAGTCTCGACCTGTTGAATGCCGTCCACGCCGACAAGGCACTGGCCGTCCGCGATATCGCCGCTGCTCGCGCTCAAGCAAATTTCTTGTCCGACAGGACGAAGCATCTCGTGAGAAAAGAAAGATGGCGGGATTATTCAGACACAGTGTTTATTTTCTGCCACACCGCCGCATCCACCATACGTCTGTCCTTCATGGTCGCAAGTGCGGAACGCGAAAAGATTGTTGCTGAGTTTAAATCGATCGCCCGCATGCGATTGGAGAGTTATTTTACCGGCGTGCATCCAAGATTCCCCTGAGGCTATATGCACACTTGTTCACGAAGCGGGGCGAAATTTACCGCTACGCGATCGTGGAGACGCTGCAAAAAAGTCGGATCTCCGTTATAGAAATCCGATGCGCCAAAAGATCATCGCAGTGCTTATTCTAACGTTGGGGCCATTGATCATCTCCCTTTTGGGTCTGACAGCCTGTGCTGTTTATCCGGGCCGTGTGCCCGCCATTGTAAAGGCAACGGACAGTGCCCGGGAAATCGTTCGCACCACTGAAGGACTATTGGCCGGAGCCTCATCTTCTGAAGGACGGGCATTTCTGGGAATTCCCTACGCCAAGCCGCCGGTCGGACCTCTGCGCTGGCGTTCACCACAGCCTATCACGTCCTGGACCGTAGCGCGCGATGCGACCCACACCGGTTCCCCGTGCACGCAGTCGATTGGGCTGAACGTCGCCAGCGGCGGCGGTGGTGGCCTGGTGATTGGCGGTGAAGACTGCCTGTACCTGAACGTTTACGGGCCTCCCGCTACAAAGACACGGCCAGCCTCTCCTTTGCCGGTTATGGTTTTTCTGCCGGGCGGAGCCTTCATTCTCGGCTCCGGCGACAATTATGATCCAAGCAGGCTTGCGCAGACACAAGATGTCCTCGTAGTCACCGTCAATTATCGTCTGGGCGCTTTTGGATTTCTCGCCCATCCCGCATTGCAGCGCGAGAGCGTTAACGGTGGGTCAGGTAATTTCGGCCTGCTGGATCAACAGGCGGCGTTGCGCTGGGTCCAACGGAACATCGGGGCGTTCGGCGGCAATCCCCGAAACGTGACACTGTTTGGAGAATCCGCCGGCGCCTGGAGTGCCTGTTACCAGGCGGTGTCACCAACAGCGAAGGGTCTGTTTCAACGCCTGATATTGGAAAGTGGGTCCTGCACCGACACGCAATCTTTGGTCTCCGCCGGCGAAGCAGAGAAAGGGGGTATCGCGTTCTCCAGCAACCTGCAATGTGAGAACGTGGCCGATGTACCCGGTTGCCTCAGACGCTTACCGACCTCTCGTATCGCGCGTGCCCCTGCGACACGGCGCGGAATAGCAGGACCTACGAGTTGGGGGCCAGTCTGGGGGGACGTCGTTATTCCTCTCAGCCCAAGTGACGCCTTCCGCACCGGGCGCTTCCATGCCGTCCCCGCCATCATCGGTTCCAATCTCAATGAGGGACGCCTGTTTTCACTTTTGGTCAGAAGCGAAGGCGGATATCGAGCGCGTTTGCAGCGAGAATTCGGCGGAGGTGCTGCACGGGTAATGGCTCGATATCCTGTGGACGCTTATGGATCGCCGGGTCTTGCCTACGCAGCGGTGATGACGGATAGCCGCTTCGCTTGCCCAAGCGAGGATCTGAGGCGAGCGTGGGCTTTACATGCGCCGGTCTATGGCTACGAGTTTGCCGATCCCGCCCCGCCCTTCAGGCTCCCACGCCTCTTGATAGGTCATTCCATGGGCGCCTACCATGCCTCGGAACTTGCCTATGTATTCGGCACCCCGTGGGCGCTGGCAAGCCCGAGGCGTTTTACGGAGGCTCAGCGGCTCTTGTCTAATCGGATCATGAGTGCGTGGGGACGTTTTGCGCGCGGCGATCAACCGCTACCGCATTGGCCGCTCTCGACAACGGCAACCCCCAGTGTTCAGCAGCTGCTGCCGGGAGGAGATAGGGCCGTAGTGGACTTTCGCGATCGCCATGCTTGTGAGTTTTGGAACGGTGTCCTGACGGGATCACAGTGATGCTTCAACGCTACGTCAAACGTAGATTGTCGCCCCGAGTTGGGAGCGACAACCAATGGCATCAGATCACGTCTCCATGCCTTAGGTCTTGAACTTGTCTGCCTCCTCGACGACACGGTCCTTTACGGCGTCGTGAAGATCGGAAGCGACCGCGACCGCTTTGTCATAGGCGTCGGAGGCGATCTCTTTTCCCTGGTCGGCCAGCGCGGAGGCTTGGGCTGACACCGCTTCCTTGGTTGCGTCGGCAGCATCACCCAGAAGAGCATCTTCCTGTTCGGTGTGAGGCAAAGCAGCTCCGATTGCCGCACCCACAGCAAAAGCAAGAGCACCGCCGACGAGTGGTTGGTCGCGAAACTGCTTCAGGATCGCGTCGTTTAACCTGCCAACCTGTTCCTGCGCCGAGCTGCGTGCAGACGACGAACTGCGGGACAGGGATGCGGCAGTATCGGACACTTTGTTACCTATGCTGGTCGCAGACTCCTTGATCTGGGACCAAGTGTCCGAAGCCCATCCTGAAGCCTTATCCAGCGACGCGCCGGTCTCATCGGCAATGTGCTCAATCTGTTTGCCGCTCGCGTCGGCAAACCCGCGATAAGTCTTCCCCGCTTCATCGATAAAATGGCCAGCACGGTTGCCGGTCTCGTCCGTCAGCGCCTTAAGGCGCTTGCCGGAGTTGTCGCCAAAATGGCTGTAGCGGGATCCGCCAACCGTTTCGGGTGGACCGAGGCGACGCACAGGGCCATCGGCGGGATAAAGAGGATAGTCTCGGGCATAGGTGTCGGGTGCGGGGGCCGGATTAGCGGTTGTTCCCTGCTTGGCCATCAGCCAGGCCAGACCTACACCCATGAGAGCAACGGGAATGGGGTTGGTTTTTACCGCCTGACCTAGATTGCTCACGTATTCGCCGCCGCCGCTTCCCTTGGCGTAGGCCATGACCTCATCAATCAGTTGGCCCGGAGACATTCGCTCCTGGATTGCGTCAATGCGGCTTCCGATGCGTTGGCGATCGGCATCGATTTCGCGCTGGATATCGGCGGAGGTTCTTTCTGTCGTATTTTCCATCAGATTTTCTCCTTAACGGCGTCAACGTCACGACGAAGCGACGTCGTCGTCCGGTCAAGTTTCAAGTTGCCTGCACGCAACGTGCTCAAACCCTTGGACATCATCGTCCAGGCTATCGCTGCAATGATCACGCCGACAATTACCGCCGCGAGGGAGCTGGCGCTGGTCTCCATCATGCCCCACTTGATAAACAGTGCTGCCAGGCCACTGACCAACGCACTCAGAAGCACACCTATCGCGCCGATCGCGAGGACTAACCCGACGAGCAGCGCTTCGATGCCGACGAGTGCTTTCGACGCCTTTTCTGAGACCTCGGTCTTTGCGAGGTCGATCTCCTTGCGCAACAAGCCTGTCACATCGGATACGAGCCCTGACACAAGTTCTGACAAGGGTGCGTTGTCTGGAGAATTAGCCATTATCGATATCTCCCACACGCCGCGACTCGCTCGACTGAGACGGCCTTGGCTGGTCCGTTGAGCTCGTCTTTGTCGAATTATCGGTGCGTGCCGATGACGCAGTCAGGAAACGGCTGGCCGCAAGGCCGGCAAGCGCGGCAACACCGAGGAATGCGAGCGGCTGTTTGCGACCGAACTCCTCCGCCATGCTGGCGATCTCACCGAGATCTTTGCCTTCGATATCCTTTGCAAAGCTCTGAACGCTGCTGCCGATTTGCTTCGCATATCGTCCGACATGCTGCTGATCGGCTCCCTCAAGCTCGGCACCAACTTTTTCGAGGGCAGTCGCGATACCGCCTACTTGGTGAGCGGCAAAAGTCTTCTGGTCGGTCACAACGTCCTTGACCTTTTCGACAGCCGCCTCCCCGCCCTCCTTGACAGCATCGCGCGCAGAGGTGACATCTTCCCCCACCTTAGCTTTCAGATCCTCGAACTGCGTCGATGAGGTTCCAGAGCTCTGGGATGCGGGTGACGTGGGTTGTAGTCCGAACGAGGGCGGCGTCCCGCTCGCGGTCCTTCCAAATTCGTTTGTCATCGGTCTCTCCATCAGGGGGTAAATCAGCGGTTGCCGATAGTCATCAACACGCGCTTTAGATCTTTGTTCCAGCTTGCCAACGAGCGTCCCCGGCTGCCGAGTTAAGCGATTATTGGAAAAGTACCTGCGCGGTCCAAGTCGTTCCTACGCGACACAACAAGCAGAACATAATGTCAGATACGAAACCCGCGACAAATTCATCACCGGACTAAAGACGCGTGTGCCATGGAAAATCAGGGACTGTCGATCATGACGCCGTAGCTCGGCCGTATCGACAATTTTTCCAATGTCGCGGCTAAGCTCTCAGCGTATACGTGAAACAGAGACGCAGATTGTCCGTTTGGACGAAATTCTGAGAGGCTTGAACGAAGAGTGCTCCAACCTGAAAGCCAAGGTTCCGGATGGAGCGGCACGCTTCCTAGGGCCTGGAAGACTGGGGCGAACCATCTAACCTTCGCTGTATCCCACTCCCCTCCCCCATTTTATTAAATCCAAGCGGGTCATTCCTTTTTTGTCCGGCGTGCGAAACCAGGCGTGCGCGTACGGGCTTTTGTGTGATCTAGCGTGATCCAAAGTGCCTGAGCATGATGCACAATCATCCAAGTGGTGACCCGACCCCTTCACGCGCCGATATCGACATGACGAAGACGATCGTGGATACGGCAAAACCTCTCGGCATTACCGTCCACGACCACATCATCATCGGCAAGGACGGTCATGCAAGTCTCAAAGGACTGAGGCTTATCTGACTGTCTTCATCAGCTTTTTAGCTGGCGAAATAAGCATCCTGATCGAGATCCTCCAGCAGGCCAGACTGAGTCGGCTGCCAGTTCAACCATGCCTGTGTTTTTGCGCTGGATGCCGGGCTGTCCATTCCGGCAAAATGTGTGAACCAGCCGAAATGCGCGGCGGCCTCTTCCTTTGATTTGGAGACGACGGGCAGGCCGAGGCGACGGCCGATGATCCCGGCGATGTTTTTGAACGGCACCCCCTCCTCGGCCGCCGCATGGTATCTCGCTTCCGCAGCGCCTCTTTCCAGCGCAAGTCGATACACCTTAGCTGCATCAAGCCGATGCACTGCCGGCCAGCGATTCTCTCCTTCGCCGATATAGGCGGAAATACCGGTCTCGCGCGCCTTGGCAATCAGCATCGGCACAAAACCGTGGTCGCCAACACAGTGAACAGATGGTGGCAGGCGGATCAGGGAGACTTTGACACCGCGCTCGGCAATGGCCGCGACGGCCTCCTCGGTGGCGACACGCGGAACGGTGGCGGAATCGGCGTTCGGCTGATCGTTTTCCGTCGCCGTCCGCCCCAGTTGCATGAGACCCGTGCCGGATGTCACCAGCAAGGGACGATCCGAGCCGGAGAGTTCATCGCCAAACGCTGCGATGACCCGACGGTCCGCTTCGCAATTTTCCTTGAATTTGGAAAAATCGTGATTGAACCCGGTATGGATGACAGCGTCTACCGCAACTGCGCCTGCCTGCAAGCTGGCAAGATCATCCAGCGAACCGCGATGCACCTCGGCTCCAACGGCCTGCAGCGAAGCGGCACCGGCATCCGAGCGCGACAGGCCCAAGACCTGATGACCGACAGAAAGAAGCTCGCGGACGACTGCGGAACCGACGAAACCCGTTGCACCCGTAACGAAGACACGCATATGAAAACCTCATGCTCGCATGTTGATGGATGTCGAATAAGATCCGGATGCCGGCGTTAAAAGCCGTGACATTATACCGGTATCGGAACTAACAGGCTGACGACCATGGCAGAGATGATCAACGACATGCCCCAGCAAGCGATTCGGAAAACGCCGGATGACAATCCGCTTGGAAGCTATTTGAAGGATCGGCGTGCAAAACTCGATCCGGCAGAATTCGGCATTGTCGCAACGCGTCGGCGCACGCCGGGCCTCAGGCGCGAGGAAGTCGCTCAGCGCGCCAATGTCAGCGCCACATGGTATACATGGCTGGAACAGGGACGCGGAGGCGCGCCATCGACGGATGTGCTCGACAGGCTCGCCAAAGCACTGTCGCTGTCTTCTGCTGAACGAGAACATCTCTTCCTGCTGGCACAACATCGGCCGCCGGAGATACGCCATCAGCCCTTCGAGCCCATTTCACCCCAATTGCAGCGAGTTCTCGATGCGATGACATTCAGCCCGGCGGTGTTGCGCACTGCACTCTGGGATGTCGTCGGCTGGAACGCGGCGGCGAGCGCGGTGATGACCGACTATGCGCTTTTGCCGCTGGAGGACCGCAATATTCTGAAGCTGATCTTCTGCAATGACCGTGTTCGCGGGCATATGGTCAACTGGGAACGGGACGCTCGTTCGGCGGTCGCGGCTTTCAGGGCAGAAGCGATCAAGGCCGCACCGGCCGAAACACTTCAGGTCATGGTCGATGATCTGAGCCGGAAAAGCCCGGAATTCGATGCCATCTGGCGTGACTATGACATCCAGAATTATGGTGCGGGGACAAAACATTTTCGGCACGAGATCGCCGGTGACCTGATGATGGAATATTCCTCCTTCACGGTGGATGGTCGGCCGGATCTCGGCCTCGTCATCTTCACCCCGATGACGGTGATGGATGCCGAGCGCGTCATGCATCTCGTCGAGACAAAAAGGGCTGCGCTGTAGAAGCGAGTTGCCTCCAGCCTTTGCCATTCGGCTTCCCCACCAGATCCGCCTGCCCTCCCCACAGATTAAACATCCACTGCTGCAACTTCATGCGGGAGATAATTTCGGCCGTCGCGCGGCAGGCTTGTGATATGACTTTCATCAACTTTAATACTTGCCTCCGTTTTGGTCATTTGTCATTTTTTCAAAGGATACCTCCATGCAATCAAAACTTTAGATTAGCCATATATAGAGTCGGCTCTGATCATTTCAGCCGGCGGTAGCCTGCGACCTCAAGCGGAGAACCTTATGCACCAGTATGACCTCATCGTGGTTGGCAGTGGACCGGCCGGGCGCCGGGCGGCCATTCAGGCTGCCAAGCTCGACAAGAAAGTGCTCGTCGTCGAGCAGGGGCGCCGCGTCGGCGGCGTATCGGTCCATACCGGCACCATCCCGTCAAAAACGCTCCGCGAGACTGCACTCAACCTTTCCGGCTGGCGCGAACGTGGCTTCTACGGCCGCTCCTACAGGGTCAAGCAGGAGATCAGCGCAGAGGATCTGCGTCGCCGCCTGCTGATCACGCTCGACCATGAAGTGGATGTGCTGGAGCACCAGTTCGCCCGCAATCGCGTCCAGCATATCCGTGGCAAGGCGAGTTTCGTCTCCAAGGACACGATGCAGATCGCCAAGGATGATGACGAGATCGTCCAGGTTTCCGCCAAAAGCATCCTGCTCGCCGTCGGCACTCGTCCCTATCGGCCGACTTCCATTCCGTTCGACGGAAAGACTGTCCTCGACAGTGACGAGCTTCTCGAGGTCCATAGCATTCCCCGCTCGATCGTGGTCATCGGCGCCGGCGTCATCGGCATCGAATATGCGACGATCTTCAGTGCGCTGGATGCGGCTGTGACGGTGATCGATCCGAAACCCGCTCTTCTCGATTTCATCGACAAGGAGATCGTCGAGGACTTCACCTATCAGCTGCGCGACCGGAATATGAAGCTGCTTCTCGGCCAGAAGGCCGAAAAGGTCGAACATCTGCCAGGTGGCAAGGTCTGCGTCTCTGTCGATACGGGCCGCAAGATCATTGCCGACATGGTGCTTTATGCTGCCGGACGCGTCGGCGCGACCGATACGCTCAACCTTCCCGCCGCTGGACTTGATGCGGACAGCCGGGGAAGGCTGCGGGTCAATCCCGAAACTTTCGAGACATCCGTCCCCGGTATCTACGCTGCGGGCGACGTTGTCGGCTTTCCGAGCCTTGCGTCAACCTCGATGGAACAGGGACGAATCGCGGCCCGCGTCGCCGTTGGCGCGATCGCCAAGGAACCGCAGAAATACTTCCCTTACGGCATTTATGCCGTTCCGGAGATTTCCACCTGCGGCCTGACCGAAGAAGAAATGAAGGAGCGTGGCATTCCCTATGAATGCGGCATTGCCCGTTTCCGCGAGACATCACGCGGCCACATCATGGGTCTCGACAGCGGCCTGCTGAAGCTGATCTTCTCGCTGAAGACACGGCGCCTGCTGGGCGTCCACGTCGTCGGAGAAGGCGCCACCGAACTGGTCCATATCGGCCAGGCCGTCCTGAACCTCAAGGGAACGGTCGAATATTTCGTCGAGAACACGTTCAACTATCCGACTCTTGCCGAAGCCTACAAAATCGCCGGCCTCGACGCCTGGAACAGGATGGGGGAAAAGCCGCGTGACGAAACATCGTCCGAAACCGTCAATTTGACGGATAATGCGACACCGACGACGGTTGAGACAAAAATCACGACGGAAAAGAAGAAGGCCTCCCTGAAATAGGACAGCCTCACGCCGCATCAAAAAGCCGCCCCGAAAGGAGCGGCTTTTTTTCGTGATGGTTTTCCTGCACCCGGCAGATACAAAAATGGCCCCATAAGGGGCCATTTTCGCAAATTTCGGCACGATTAACGCGAGTAGAATTCGACGACCAGCGACGGTTCCATGATGACGGCGTAAGGCACGTCAGCAAGGGTCGGTACGCGGGCGAAGGTGGCAACCATCTTGTTGTGGTCGACTTCGACATAGTCTGGAACGTCGCGTTCAGCGAGCGAAACGGCTTCGAGAACCGTAACCAGCTGCTTCGACTTCTGGCGAACTTCGATGACGTCGCCGGCCTTGCAACGGTAGGAACCGATGTTGACGCGAACGCCGTTGACCGTGACGTGGCCGTGGTTGACGAACTGACGGGCAGCAAAGACCGTCGGTACGAACTTGGCGCGGTAGACGATGGCGTCCAGACGCGATTCCAGCAGACCGATCAGGTTTTCACCGGTGTCGCCCTTGCGGCGGTTGGCTTCTTCGTAGATCGCGCGGAACTGCTTCTCGCGGATGTCGCCGTAATAGCCCTTCAGCTTCTGCTTGGCGCGGAGCTGAACACCGAAGTCGGAGAGCTTGCCCTTGCGGCGCTGGCCGTGCTGGCCAGGGCCGTATTCGCGGCGGTTAACCGGGGACTTCGGACGACCCCAGATGTTTTCGCCCATACGGCGGTCAATTTTGTACTTGGACGATTCGCGCTTGCTCATCGCATTTCCTTTCGAACGGTTACACCGGTTTGTTGCCAAACCGGATGAAGGAAACACGCCCTCCTCTGAACCTCGATTTAGAAGTTCTGACAGGCTTCTCACGACAGCGATCGGAGAATGCCACGGGACATGTCAAATAAAACACCGGGCGTTGCCACCCGGTGCTGGGGCGGTCTTTAGGCGGCTGTCATGGAATTGTCAACAGCGAATGGACTTAAGCCCCTTATTCTGCTGCGATCTTGATATCGCCCTCGTCCGGCGCCTCGGCGCTTCCGGGTGCGGTTTCCGCCTGCAGGTCGGGAAAGGCCACAATGCGCTTGCCGGCGAAATCCGCATGCACGACGATCAGACCCTGCTCCTCGAAATACCCGAGAAGGCGTCTGGCGCGGCGTGCTGAATGGGTGCCATAGGCGCGGGCGATGCGGGCATCGGAGGGGCAGGTTTCGGCGCCGAGTGCGGCCTTCGCCATCATCAGAAAAACGCCCTGCAGGTCATCCGAGACGCCATTAGACAGAGAAAGTACGGTCGCCCAGGCTTCGCTTGCCGCCATGGTCGCATCGACGCCGGAACGGGCGATTGCGGTGCGGCGACGGAAATCGCTGAGCGAGATCGGTGGGCCGGCCAGACGGCGCATGCGGGCACGCACGAGAAAGTCCTGATAGAGCACGGAATCGGTGCGGTAGGCCGATTGCGGGTCATCGAGAATTTCCGACATGACCGCCATCAGGCGCTCTTCGCGCTCTTCTTCCGTAAGCTCAGGCATCGGCGTGCGCGATTCGCTGCCCGAAGGCTGGATGGCCGCCGGCGTGGAACGGGAGAGTTCGGCCAGGATATCAGTGGTGGGACGAGGCGTTGGCGTCGGGCGGCGTACGGCTGTAAGCGGGCGGGCGAACTCTTCCGGATCCGGCGTGAAAATCAGCTCTTCGACATCCTGCGGCGAATCCGGCAACGGCATCAGCTTCGGGCTGGACGAACGCGCGGAGGTTTCCACGTTACCGATCACGATCGGCAGAGGGCGGCGTGACAGAGCCGGACCGAGGGCGACAAAATTGCCGCGCTTCAGGTCGCGGAACATTTCCGCCTGGCGACGGTCCATTCCGAGCAGATCGGCTGCGCGCGCCATGTCGATATCGAGAAACGTACGGCCCATCAGGAAGTTGGAGGCTTCGGCCGCAACGTTCTTGGCAAGTTTTGCAAGGCGCTGGGTGGCGATGACGCCGGCAAGACCACGCTTACGTCCGCGGCACATGAGGTTGGTCATCGCGCCAAGCGACATTTTACGGGCATCTTCGGAGACGTCACCGGCGACGGAGGGGGCAAACATCTGGGCTTCGTCGACAACGACGAGCACCGGATACCAGTAATCGCGATCGGCATCGAACATGCCGTTGAGGAAGGCGGCCGCGGCGCGCATCTGCTCTTCGAGGTCGAGGCCTTCGAGGGTGAGCACGCAGGAAACGCGGTTCTTGCGGATACGGTTGGCAATGCCGGCCAGCTCGGCTTCGGTGCGTTCGCCATCGACGACCACATGGCCGTATTTATCCGACAGCGTGACGAAATCGCCTTCGGGATCGATGACGACCTGCTGCACCCAGGGAGCCGACTGCTCCAGCAGGCGCCGCAGAAGATGTGATTTTCCCGAACCGGAATTGCCCTGAACGAGCAGACGCGTCGCCAGAAGCTCCTCGATATCGAGCTTGGCCGGCGCGCCGCCGGTCACAGTTCCCATATCGATGCCGACCTGCAATGTGCTGCCCTCGTATGCCGTCTAGTGATGGTTTTCCGACGCTCTTTTGCGGTGACGCAATTCGCCGGCTCATCCCAATAACAGAGATCGAGATTCGTTTCGCCGGGCAAGTGAGAAAAATCAACAGGCTTTGAGAGCGGAAATTTGCGATCAGGCAGCGGCGCGCTTGAAACCGAGCGACAGGAGCCCTGCCCCGATCATTAACGAACCGCCGGTGCGATTGACAATACGCTGAACCTTCGGCTTGCGGATCGTGTTGCGCGCCATAGACGCCAATAGCCCGTATAGCGCGGCATTGATGGTCGCCAGAACGAGGAAGGTCACTTCGAAGACCGCCATCTGGAAAAACAGAGGCTTCGACAGGTCGAGAAACTGCGGCAGGAAGGCGACGAAGAAAACGATGCTTTTCGGATTGAGCGCCGTTACGGCATAAGTGTGCAGGAAAACGCGAAGCGGTCGAATGGCCGGCGCGTCCGCGCCGTCAATTGTTTCTGCCTGGTCGGAGACCGGGGCGCGCCAGAGCTTGACGCCCAGATAGATCAGGTATCCTGCACCGACCCATTTCAGCACCGTGAACAGCATGGCGGATGTCGCCAGCAGCGCCCCGAGGCCAAGCATGGACGCGGTCATGGCGGTAAAATCGCCCAGAGCCACGCCTGCGACTGTCGCGCTTGCCACCTTTCGGCCATGGCTCAAGGCGTAGGAAATGACGAGCAGGATGGTCGGGCCAGGGATCGCCAGCAGCACGGCGGATGCGGCGACGAATGCAAGCCAGTGTTCGAGCGACATGGTGGTTTCTCCTCACTAATAGGGCGAGCAAGCCACGGGAAAACAAGCTTGGCAAGCGACGATCATTCGGCCCCATCCGCCAAGCAACGCGGCAGTTTCGCGCAGGCAGGCATTGCTTGAGAACCGGGCAAAGCAGCTTGATTGCCATGTCCGCCGCCGTAAACGGCGACGACGGACATGGCTGTCACAGATATTGTCTCCACTGGTGAAATCGCGCGCGTTCGACGGACTCCACGTAAGGAGAGATTTCGGGCAGGCCGATATCGCGACGCATGCGATTATCGAGATCGCCAGAGTGATTGGCGGCAGAAAACGATTGCCGAAGGATGGTTGCGACAAGTGCCCGCATCAATCGCCACGGACCGTGGCGACGATGTAAAGCGTCCAATTCAGCCGACAGAACATCGGCAACCATTACGTGCATTTCACGCATAGCTTTTCCGCCCCGGCTCGCAACAGCGATCGGGTCCTTTCGAGATTTTGAAGGACGCGCGGACATGCAGACGGCATCAGCCGTCAGACGGTTAGGTCGGTCGCGTCAGATTGAGATAGAGAGATATGCCAAAAGGCGGATTCCGGGCGTTATCAGCCCTTAAATGCCTGTCCGAGCAAATTGCGCGGGTGATTCACCCGCATGGTTCGGACGGCTCCGCCAGAAAGGCGCGTATAGGCAAAAAAAACAGTCATGTATGCGCTCCCTTCTTGTGAGTTGCGGATGATGGGAACATGGCACGGTCTTTTAAAACGCGCAAGCATCCACAATCGAAAATTGCACTCACAGGATAAACCGTTGCACATTGGCAACAATTTTCGGTCTAGCAGCTTTTCAGCCGGTGCGAAGGCCGAAACCCTGCATTAGCCGGCGCGTGGCGAAATCAGGATTGCCTGAGGTGAAGACCGCAAAGTCGAAACCATCGGGATGTTCCGCCCCATCGATCAACGGCACCTTGCGGCGCGCCTGCCTTGCGATCGCTTCGGCGGGATCGAGCCAGTCGACCGGCCATGGCGCAAGGCGGCGAAAAAGATTGGCCATGAAAGGGTAGTGCGTGCAGGCGAGCACGACGATATCGGTTTTATCGCTATCCTTCTCGACGAAGCATGGAGCGATCTCGGCAAGTACGGCGTCATCGGAAATCGGTTCGCCGCGGATATAACTTTCCGCCATGCGGGCGAGATTTTCGGATCCGACGAGGCGGACGTGACACTGGGTGGCGAAGGACTGAATGAGGTCCCGCGTATAGGCACGCCTGACGGTGCCCGGTGTTGCCAGAACAGAGACGAGGCCCGAGCGGGTGCGCTCGGCCGCGGGCTTGATTGCCGGCACCGTGCCGACAAAGGTCATTTCGGGGAATTTTTCGCGAAGTGCCGCACCAGCCAGCGTGAAGGCCGTATTGCAGGCGATGACGCAGATTTCAGGCTGATGTTGCGCAAGAAGCTTTTCGAACAGCGACAGGATGCGCTCCTGCAGAGCGCCCTCTTCCCAGCTGCCGTAAGGGAAAGCCGCATCGTCCGCGACATAGACGAAACCGCGTTCCGGCATCAGCACGCGTGCCTCGCGCAGCACCGTCAGTCCGCCGATGCCCGAATCGAACACCAGGACGGGCTTCAGCTCATTCGCCGCTGTCATTCCCCTCTGTCTCCCCTGCCTCGCTGGCCTTCTTCTGTCTCGGAACGACCTTTTCCGGCCATTGGCGCGGGAATCGGTCGAGCGAGCGTATCACGCCGCGAAACACGCTGATCTCCTGTTCGGAAAAGGCCCGCCGCGACAGTACCGCACGCAGGTTGTCGATCATTTTGGGCTTTTTTTCAGGCGGATGGAAATAACCGCGGGCGTCCAGCGCTTCCTCGACATGCTCGAACATGCCGAGCACCTGTTCTTTCGTCGAAGGGCGCTGCTCTATCGGCTGGAAGCGGGTATCCTCAAGATCGTCGATGCCGGACTTCATCCAGTCATAGGACATCAGCAGCACGGCCTGGGCAATATTGAGCGATGCAAAGGCGGGGTTTACCGGGAAGGTGACGATCTCGTCGGCAAGCGCCACTTCTTCGTTGTTCAAGCCCCAGCGTTCGCGACCGAACAAAATTCCGGTCTTCTCGCCTGCCTTGAATTTCTCACGCAGGGTTGCTGCGGCGAAGACCGGGGAACGTACGGGCTTGAAGCCGTAACGCTCGCGCGCGGTCGTCGCGTAGACGAAGTTCAAATCGGCAATCGCGTCTTCAAGGGTCTCGTAGACTTTCGTGCCGTCGATCACATGATCGGCCTTGGAGGCGGCGGAGCGCGCCTTCTCGCTCGGCCAGCCGTCGCGCGGGTTGACGAGACGAAGTTCAGCCAGGCCGAAATTGGCCATGGCACGGGCGACCATGCCGATATTTTCACCGAGCTGCGGCTCGACCAGAATGATGGCCGGCCCTTCGGCAATGAGTTCACGTTCGCTATTGGTGCCCGACATATTCGCTTCCGCTTGTTCTTGAAGGCGGGAAATACCCCCCTCGGACCGCAACAGCAAGCCGGTTATTGGCTCTTTTGCTTGTCGGCAGCGGGCGGATAAAGGCGGTTCAGCAGATTGGCGACCATATCCGCCCCATGCGCCACGCCCTCACCCGGTGCGGCCAGATTGGCGCCGGCAGTCGCGTGCCGCGGCGTTTTTGAGGAAAAACATTCCGCTCCCCTCGCCGCCGCCTTCCCAAGCGCCAGCCTGGCGTCGTCGATCGCGCGGCGGATCTTCGGGTCGTCGCGATTTTCGGTGTTGGAAAAATCCCGTGCCAGAATGCGCGCCCAATAGGAGGATGCCAGAAACACCGCCAATGTCTGGCGGATCGGCCCCAGACGCGTGACCAGCGACCAGGCACTTCCGAGAGGTCGTGCGGCAACGGTCAGATCGCGATAGGCCTCGTCGAGCCGATTCGACAATTCGATCAGCCTGTAGCGGCTTTCGCCGCCGCTCACCCCGTCCAGCACTTGTCCGAGCGCGTCATACCACCGGGCCAGCGCCAGCTCGACGGTCGAGCGGGTCGAGGATGGAAAGATGACGAAGGCGACGAACATGCCTGCCACCGAGCCGATCACGGTTTCTTCCAGGCGCAACAGCAGTACCTCGTATGTCAGCTGGCCGATCAGGCCATAAACGAGACAGAGAACAATGGTGACGAAGAAGCTGAGCAGCGCGTAGGAAACCTGCAGAAAATAGAAGGCCAGAAACACGCAGGCCGCGGCGAGCATGACTGTTGCCGTCATGTTGCCAGACAGAAGTGTCGCGAGACCGAGGCCTATGGCGACGCCGACCAACGTGCCGACCGATCGCTGGATTGCGCGCAAGGCCGCATCGCCGCGCGATCGTGTGTTGTTGAATACCAAGAAAGCGGTCAGCACCGCCCAGAACCAGCGCTCGCGGGACAAAAGCAGCCCGAAAATCATGGCGATACCGGATGCGATGGTGATCTGCACCGCAGCACGGACAAGCGGGTTATTCCAGGAAAAATCCGGCTTGATCGACATCCCGGCCTGCGGCAAGCCACCGAAAGCCATCAGTTGCAGAAAACTCCGGTCATTGGCGGCTTCGCTCAGCGCCAATGATGCCCGATGAAGCCAGAGAAGCGCATGAACGCTTTGCTTCGTCCGCTCGTCTCCGCCCGCAGTATCCGGATCTTCCGCGATCTTTTTCGCCGACGCCGCATCGCCACGAAGCACCGCGTCGAACAGAAGGGCCGGCGCCAAGGCGCCGAGCGATTGCACGATCACGCTTTCGGCCGCCAAATGAAGATCAAATATGGCCATCGAGACAGCCGTCACCGGACCGTCCCCGGTCGGCATGGAGCCGTCGGCATTGCGCGGCAGCAGGCCCTCTGCCATCAGCACGACGTCCTTCAACTGCTCTTCCATCTGCCGCAGCTCAAGACGGTCCTTGTCGGTCAGGGCTTCGCTTCTGGAAAGTTGGGCAAGGCGCGAAAGGATATTCGATACCCGGCGCTGTATCGCCCGAAGCGATTTGACCAGATCGCGGCGCCAGTCATCTACGAATAGGTATCTGCGAATCAGGTGTCCGAAGGCGACGGCGAAAAGCGGCCCGAGTGCTGCCAGCGGCAGCTCAGCCAGCGTCGGCTTCAGGTAGGCGCCGATGAAATAGGAAATGAAGGCGAACATGCCGACTGCAAAACCGCGCGGACCGAAAACCCGCGCCAGACTCGCCGCAAAGATCACGAACAGGAAGGTCAGGTCGGCGACAAGCCTATAGCCTTCCAGCGTCGCGGCGAGCGTGATGCAGAAAAGGCTTGCAGCACAGCCCATCATTCGAGTGGTGAGCTGGTCTGCGGGCGTCTTGTCCTTCACGGCGACGCCGCCTTCGATCGAAAGCACGATGGCCAGCGCGTAGGAAATCGGCGGCAGCGGGATGAAAGTCAGATGGATGGTGATCAGGGTGAGGATCGAGGCAAGGATGGTGAGCGTCACGCGAGCGCCCATCTTCACACGGGACAATGCAGGGTCATGGGCCAGGAGACGATCGACAAATGTCGCAGCCAAAGCCCAGGCCGTCCGTGGCGCCCTAAACGTCGGCATTGTCGGTCCGAAGAGCACGCTTCGTCAGGAGCGGAGAACGAAGCCGATCTGCCAGGATCGCGTCGGGCATCACTCCCCCTTGGCGATCGACTGCATTTCCTCGATGACGCTGTCACTTTCGCCATCGGCCACGCGATGGATATCGTCGATGACGGGCTTGCCGCCCTCTTCGATCACATCAAAATGCACTTCCGAAACGCTGTCCTTCAGATCGGCATCATCGATGCAGGTCCACTGCTTGAAGGTGACCTTGAAGTCGGTCTTGCCGTTTGCCGAGGCACCTGGCGCGATCGTGACGTCCTGTAACGGGCAGCCATCCTGCGAGGCGGTGACGATGTCGTAGCCGAAAGGATCTCCGGGCTGGTTGTTTTCCGTCTCATAGGCCGGATGTTTGGCGGCATCGGCATAGACGGTCTGGAACCGCTTGCTGAACAGGCGCGCCAACGGATCAGGATCGAGAATGAACTTCCAGTCGCTGTCGTTGCTGTTCCAGTTGTCCTCGGTGATCTTCATCACCTCCTTGACCGGGTCGGCGATATCGGCCGCCAGCGAAACCGTGGAAAAAAGCGACAGGGCAAGGGCGAGCGGCAGAGTTCGCATTTTGGCAATCCGTATTCGAAGCGATTTTCGCGGACATTACCCCTGAGCCGTTATTTGGCAATGACCAATCTTACTGGTTTCGCGTCACGCCATTGCCTGTCCCAGCGCCTGTCGTTGAAATCTCACAGAAAAGCAGCCAATCCCGGTCTCACGGCTTTGCACACTTCTCCTGCGATGTTATAGCGCAACCCGTTGATCCATTCGGGGCCGGCCTGGCCCATTCACGACAAGAGGAAGTCCATGCAAAAGATCAAGGTAGCCAACCCGGTCGTCGATCTCGACGGCGATGAGATGACCCGCATCATCTGGCAGCTGATCAAGGACAAACTGATCCTGCCCTATCTCGATCTCGACATCGAATATTACGATCTCTCGGTCGAAAATCGCGATGCCACCGACGACCAGGTGACGATCGATGCTGCAAACGCCATCAACAAGCACGGCGTCGGCATCAAGTGCGCCACCATCACGCCGGACGAAGCCCGCGTTGAAGAATTCAAGCTGAAGAAGATGTGGAAGAGCCCGAACGGCACGATCCGCAACATTCTCGGCGGCGTCATCTTCCGCGAACCGATCATCATGCAGAACGTACCGCGTCTGGTTCCCGGCTGGACCAAGCCGATCATCGTCGGCCGTCACGCTTTCGGCGACCAGTATCGCGCAACCGATTTCAAGTTCCCGGGCAAGGGCAAGCTGTCGATCAAGTTCGTCGGCGATGACGGCCAGGAAATCGAGCACGAAGTGTTCAACGCACCGTCTTCGGGCGTTGCGATGGCGATGTACAATCTCGACGACTCGATCCGCGATTTCGCCCGCGCCTCGTTCAACTACGCTCTTCAGCGCGGCGTTCCCTGCTACCTGTCGACCAAGAACACGATCCTCAAGGCCTATGACGGCCGCTTCAAGGACCTGTTCCAGGAAATCTTCGACGCCGAATTCAAGGCTCAGTACGACGAAGCCAAGATCTGGTACGAACACCGCCTGATCGACGACATGGTCGCTTCCGCTTTGAAGTGGTCCGGCGGTTACGTCTGGGCCTGCAAGAACTACGATGGCGACGTGCAGTCGGATATCGTGGCACAGGGTTTTGGTTCGCTCGGCCTGATGACCTCGGTTCTGATGACGCCGGATGGCAAGACGGTGGAAGCCGAAGCCGCACACGGCACGGTGACCCGTCACTACCGCCAGCACCAGAAGGGTCAGGAAACCTCGACGAACTCGATCGCCTCGATCTTCGCCTGGACCCGTGGCCTCGCACATCGCGCCAAGCTGGACGACAATGCCGAACTGACGAAGTTCGCACTGACGCTCGAAAAGGTCTGCATCGACACTGTCGAGTCCGGCTACATGACCAAGGACCTGGCGCTGCTCATCGGCCCGGATCAGCCATGGCTGTCGACCACCGCCTTCCTCGACAAGATCGACGAAAATCTGCAGAAGGCGATGGCGTAAGCCTCAATCTTCGGATTAGATTTGAACGGCGGGGTTTTCCCCGCCGTTTTCTTTTGCGAGGAGACTTAAGAATGTCCAGCAATCGTCCCGTCGAAATCCGTCCTCTGGCAGCATCCGACCGCGAGGCGTGGCAGCCATTGTTCGAGGCCTATATAAGCTTCTACGAATCTGAGCTGCCGAAAGAGCAGTACGACATCACGTGGTCGCGTTTCCACGATCCGGAAGAGCCCATGCATGTGCTCGGCGCCTTCGACGAGGGCAGACTGGTCGGCATCGTGCATGCGCTTTTCCACCGCTCGACCTGGCTGCCGGATACGACCTGCTACCTGCAGGATCTCTATGTCGATGACAGCCAGCGCGGTCGCGGTGTCGGCGAAGCGCTGATCGAAAAGGTGGCACTTCTGGCGCGTGACAAGAATGCCGGGCGGCTCTACTGGTTGACGCAGGAGAAGAACGACGCGGCCCGGCGTCTCTATGATCGGGTCGCGGTGGCGCCCGGCTTCATCCAGTACCGCAAACCGCTGTAACCGGCCTGACATATCCGGCAATTAAGGCGTAGAACCTTGATTGTCTGATTGCGATCCCAAAACAATGGCGGCAACAGGAGGATTACGGATGGCTGACGAAATCGTATTCTACACCAACCCGATGTCGCGCGGCCGCATTGCCCGTTGGATGTTGGAAGAGACCGGCGTTGCCTACCGGACGGAAATTCTTCAATTCGGAACAAGCATGAAGGACGACGGCTACAAGGCCGTCAACCCGATGGGCAAGGTACCGACAATCATTCACGGCAAGAAGACCATCACGGAATGCGCCGCTATTTGCGCCTATCTAGCCGACGCATTTCCGCAGGCAGGTCTTGCGCCCTCACCTGCCGACCGCGCCGAATATTACCGCTGGATGTTCTTCGCCGCCGGTCCGCTGGAATCTGCCGTCAGCAACAAGGCGCTTGGCTTCGAGGTGCCGGCCGGCCGCGAGCGGATGATTGGTTATGGCAGCTTTGCCGATGTGATGGATGCACTCGAACTCGCCGTTCGGACCAATTCCTACATCGCGGGAGAAAAATTCAGCGCTGCAGACGTCTATGTCGGTTCGCAGATCGGCTGGGGACTGCAATTCGGGTCGATCGAGAAGCGTCCGGCCTTCGAACAGTATTTCGGACGTCTTGCCCTTCGCGACGCCTATCAGCGAGCCGCCGAAAAAGACGACAAGGCGGTCGGTGAAATGCAGCGTTCCGCCTGAATTAAAAGTCAAAATTCATCATGAATCAAAGGCTCGATTGCGGCTTTATAAGGGCATGCTAATCATATTTCGCCCAATCATGGGCGGAGATCACCCCGATGACCAGGTTTACGTCCATTGCTGCGGGCGCTGTTGCGGCGCTTTTTCTGTCTGTCGGCACATCCTATGCTGACGATCTCGTTTTCATGCTGACCAACAATACCAGCGGCACGCTGGAGCGTTTCTATACGTCGCCGGTCGGCGTCAACAATTGGGAAGAGGACGTCTTTGGTGACGATGTGCTCGAACCCGGCGAAAGCATGAAGATCACCGTCGCCGACGGACGTCGCGTCTGCAAATACGACATGCGCTTCGAATTCACCGAGGAATCGGCATTCGAGGACATGGAAGACACCCAGGACCTCTGCGCTACCGGCTCCTATACGATCCACCAGTGACAAATCCTTCGACAACCTGTCACTAAGCCAACGGTTCGTTCAAGATCCGTTAAGGCAGACAGGCGCAATGTCCGGTATCGAAGCGTCAAGAACAACCCGGCGCCCAGGGACGAAACACATGAAGAAGATCGCTCTTTCTGTCCTCTCCATCGCAATCCTTACCAGCGCCGCTCTCGCACCGGCCGGGAGCGCCATGGCACAATGGCGCGACGGACCTCCGCCACGCTGGGACGATCGCAGACCACCACCGCCACGCTGGGATCGTGACCGTGATCGCCATCACCATCACAGCAATGGCGGTGCCATTGCCGGAGGTCTTGCTGCCGGTGTGATCGGTGGACTGATCGGCGGCGCCATCGTCAATAGCGGCGGCCCGCGTTATGTCGAGCCGCCACCACCACCGCCGCGTTGCTGGTTCGAGGATCGTCAGGTGCAGAACGCCTATAACGGCGGCTGGCACATGGAATCGATCCGCGTCTGCCGCTGACAGCGCATCGACCTCAGACACCGAGAAAGCCGCGCATTGCGCGGCTTTCTGCTTTCCTGGTGCCCGATTACAGCTATTGCGATTTTTTCTTCCTGGCATAAATCAGGCAATTATCGATCATGCTGACGCAAAGGCCGTTGATATCGGTCGATGTATTGTTGTCACCGGCAAATTCCACCTGCCTCAGCTTGTTGTCGGTAAAACGGAACTGCGTGCTGCAATTGCCGCCCGATGAGCCGCTTGTCGATGTATTGACCGCGGGTATTGCACCGAACAGCGTGAATGACGGGTTTACGACATTCCAGCTTCCGCGCGGCATGTCGCGCCGATAGGCCCATATCGTGCCTGCGTCGGCCGTCGAGCTGCTGGCGCTCGGGAACCCGGCGCACATACGAATATCGTCCTCGTCCAGTCCGACGAGTTCAGTGCGGGCGGCCGCAACCGTCGAATTCTCGCTGATGACCCGCGATGTATCTGGCGGGATCGTGCAGGAAAAAAGTACCACACTCAAAATCGATATCCGGGCAATCGCCCGCAAATGCAAAGTCTGAAAAACCATATTTCGACATCGCCCTGTTTTCCTCCCAGAAAGCCTCCATGGGTCTAGCTAGGGAGCAGCGATGATCGATCAAGGCAATTTTTCCGCATGATCGGCAGATAAAAATATCCGCCGATCACGTTTTTCGTAAATCGCGTCGCAAATCAGGCGACGAGGCCGGGCGCCTCGTATCCGGTGCGCTCGACATATTCGCGGTAACCGCCGTCATATCGATGAATGCCGTCGGCAGAGACTTCCAGCACGCGGTTTGAAAGCTCCGACAGGAAGTGGCGATCATGGCTGACGAAAAGCATCGTGCCTTCGTATTCAGACAGTGCGTTGATCAGCATTTCCTTGGTGTCGAGGTCGAGGTGGTTGGTGGGCTCGTCGAGCACCAGAAAGTTCGGCGGATCGAACAGCATACCAGCCATGACGAGCCGTGCCTTTTCGCCACCCGAAAGCACCCGGCATTTCTTCTCGACGTCGTCGCCTGAAAAACCGAAGCAGCCGGCCAATGTCCTGAGTGCGCCCTGGCCTGCCCGCGGAAACTCTGCCTCCAGCCATTCAAAGACCGTCTGTTCGCCATCGAGCAGGTCCATAGCGTGCTGGGCGAAATAACCCATCTTGACGCTGGCGCCGATCGCGACCGACCCCTGATCGGGCTCGGCCGAGCCGGCAATCAGTTTCAACAAGGTCGATTTTCCGGCGCCGTTGACGCCCATGATGCACCAGCGCTCCTTGCGGCGGATCGAGAAATCGAGCCCGTCATAGATCGTCTTGCTGCCATAGGCCTTGTGTACACCCTTGAGGTTGGCCACGTCTTCTCCCGAGCGCGGCGGCGCCTGGAATTCGAAGGCAACCGACTGGCGGCGTTTCGGCGGTTCGACACGCTCGATCTTGTCGAGTTTCTTCACACGGCTCTGGACCTGGGCGGCGTGGGAGGCACGTGCCTTGAAACGCTCGATGAACTTGATTTCCTTGGCAAGCATCGCCTGCTGGCGCTCGAACTGCGCCTGCTGCTGCTTTTCGTTCTGCGACCGCTGCTGCTCGTAAAATCCGTAGTCGCCGGCATAGGTGTTAAGCGAACCGGCATCGATCTCGATGATCTTGTTGACGATGCGGTTCATGAATTCGCGATCGTGCGACGTCATCAGCAATGCGCCGTCATAGCCCTTGAGGAACTGTTCGAGCCAGATCAGGCTTTCGAGATCGAGATGGTTAGACGGTTCGTCGAGCAGCATCACGTCGGGGCGCATCAGCAGGATGCGGGCGAGCGCCACGCGCATCTTCCAGCCGCCAGACAGCTTGCCGACATCGCCGTCCATCATTTCCTGACTGAAGGACAGGCCTGCGAGCACTTCGCGGGCACGGCTTTCCAGACCGTACCCGTCGAGTTCCTCATAGCGCGCCTGAACTTCACCGTAACGCTCGATGATGGCGTCCATCTCGTCGATGCGATCGGGATCGACCATGGCGCTTTCCAGCTCGCGCAATTCGGCTGCGACGGAGCTGACAGGCCCTGCGCCGTCCATGACCTCGGTGACGGCGCTGACGCCCGACATTTCACCGACATCCTGGTTAAAATAACCGATCGTAACGTGCTTTTCGACAGCGACTTGACCCTCATCGGGTATTTCGCCGCCGGTGATCATGCGGAACAGCGTCGTCTTGCCGGAACCATTCGGCCCTACGAGACCGATCTTCTCGCCGCGATTGAGCGCAGCCGACGCCTCAATGTAGAGAATACGGTGGCTGTTCGACTTGCTGATATTTTCGATACGGATCATGACTGCCGGTGTTCCTGAAGGAATTCGGCCTGCCTTATGTCATGGGATGATGGTAATGTCGCCGGGTTTCGAAGAAAAACCGTTCTACTCGCCCGGATGATGATTCGGTCGTGTCTTCTTTTCTATATAACGCGAATAGAAGGCGACCGCGAGGCCGAGCGCTCCAATGAGCAGAGGTAGGATATACCAGAAGAAAAATGCAGAAGACATCACGACCGCAAGCCTCCCAAGATGATACGACCAGCTAGATGTAATACGAGCGCACCGAAAATATAACGTGAAATCACATTAATCTTTGCAGTAGAGCCGTTTCAAGCCAACATATAATGCAAAAGGCCAGGTCGTTTCCGACCCGGCCTCTCTCAATTTGCGTATCCGAAAAGATTATTCGGCGCTGTCTTCAGCGGCCTTCTTCTTCGGTGCAGCCTTCTTCTTCGGAGCTTCTTCGCCTTCCTCAGCTTCAGCTTTTGCCTTCTTCGGCGCAGCCTTCTTCTTGGCCGGCTTATCGTCGCCTTCGGCTTCGTCGTCAGCCATCAGCTCTTCCTTGGTGACGGTCTTGTCGGTGACCTTCACTTCGGTAAGCAGCTTGTCGATAACCTTCTCTTCGAAGATCGGGGCGCGCAGCGAGTTCGAAGCGCCAGGCGTGTTGCGGAAGAAATCGAGGATTTCCTTCTGCTGGCCCGGGAACTGCTGAAGCTGTGCGTAAAGCGCGCGCTGCAGTTCTTCCTCGGTGACTTCGACGCCGGCCTTTTCGCCGATTTCGGAGAGGACGAGGCCGAGACGAACGCGACGTTCTGCAAGCTTGCGGTATTCCGCGCGAGCTTCCTCCTCGGTCGTTTCTTCGTCTTCGAAGGTCTTGCCGGACTGGGCGAGATCGGTGTTGATCTGGCGCCAGATATTGTCGAACTCGGCGTCAACGAGGCCCTGCGGGGTATCGAACTGATACATTTCGTCGAGCTGGTCGAGAATCTGACGCTTCACCTTCTGGCGTGTCAGGTTACCGTACTGGCTTTCGATCTGGCCACGGACGATTTCCTTCAGGCGATCGACAGATTCGATGCCGAGCTTGGAGGCGAGTTCGTCGTTGATTTCAACTTCACCAGCAGCAGCAACGTCCTTGACGGTGATGTCGAAGGTGGCTTCCTTGCCTGCAAGATTTGCGGCCGGATACTGTTCCGGGAAGGTTACCGTGATGACCGTCTCATCGCCAGCCTTGACGCCGACCAGCTGGTCTTCGAAGCCTGGGATGAACTGGTTGGAACCGAGAACCAGCTCGGCATCTTCGGCAGCACCGCCATCAAAGGCTTCGCCATCAACCTTGCCGAGATAGTTCATGGTGACGCGGTCGCCGTTGGCGGCCTTGCCCTTCTTGGTCTCGTAGGTACGAGCGCTTTCGGCGATCTTGAGGATCTGCTCGTTGACTTCGTCTTCAGCGATTTCGACGACTTCACGGGTCACCGTGATGTTGTCGGTCGGCTTCAGCTCGATCGGCGGAATAACTTCGTAGGATAGCGTGAACTCAAGATCTGCCTGTGCAGACAGGATCTTTTCTGCTTCGTCCTGGTCCTCGGTCATCGAGATCGACGGCTGGGTCGCCGACTTCTCGCCGCGCTCGGAGAGAATCGTGCCCGGACGGTCGCGGATGATCTCGTTTACGAGATCGGCCATGATCGACTTGCCATAGGTCTTCTTAAGATGCGCCAATGGCACCTTGCCCGGACGGAAGCCGTTGATGCGGACCTTATCCTTCGCGTCGGCGAGGCGCACGTTCAGCTGTGCTTCCATCTCCTGCTTCGGGATGACAACTTTGATTTCGCGCTTCAGCCCTTCAGCGAGCGTTTCGGTAACCTGCATTTTCAAACCTTCATATCGTGGCGGCGGTGCCTGACCATCCGGCATCTCCAGCCGTTCAACAGTCAGCACCCGCCGGAACTTCAAAGAGACCAGCTGCGGCATTAAAGGCGCCGGTCGTTCGCCTGTCTTTGGCTCAAGACCACACCTTGGCGGTGCTGGTGCGGGTAGAGAGACTTGAACTCCCACGCCTTGCGGCACCAGAACCTAAATCTGGCGTGTCTACCAATTTCACCATACCCGCGCCCCAAACCGCATCGAAATACCTCGTCGCCAGAGGCCTTCCGGAGCGCGCGTCTCTATAACATCGGTTTTCTTGCACGCAAAGGAAAAATGACAGCGACCAAAGAAGACTTCCCGCCGGCTGAGAGACCGAAAGATTATCACTTCGCCGGTGATTAATAGCGCCACCACGAAGCAGCCGGGCCGGCAAAAATAGCCATGCAGTTCAAGCATGCCATCCATTCAGCGTTTGCAGTGCACAACTTCCTTGTCTTTCTATAGGTTCAGCCCAACAAACGAAGCGGAATGCAGAACCGTCGTAGTTACCTGCAAAGAGGCTTCACAAGCGGATTTTCCGCAAGGAATTCGGGGCACGCACTCCTCCTCCCAAGCGTGAACCCGTGTAGACTGGCGATACTCCTCCTCCCATTCGCCGGTCACCCATATGACGCCCACCGGATCTCCTCCCCCGGTGGGCGTCGTTCGTTTCAAGCCCACCTTCATTTTTTGAGCATTATCGCGGCAGCAGCCATTATGCCGGAATGCACCAGACGCATAGGTGGCATACCTAACGGGCGCTGTTTTTTGTGCAGAAGAACATTTAAAACGATTAGCAGATGAAGAGGGCGGAGATGACGCCCACAGGGCAAAGGATCCCCACAATGAGCATCGCAAAGAAATTCAACGACTGGCGCAAGTACCGCGAAACCATTTCCGAGCTCGGCCGCATGACCGATCGCGAACTTGGTGACCTCGGCATCGGCCGCGCCGACATCCGTCGCGTAGCCCGGACTGCAGTCGGCTTCTAATTCAGCCTCGACTCTCCAGTCGATAAAAAGCGCCTCCTTCGGGAGGCGTTTTTCGTTTGTGCATTTTATTTAGCCTCAAAGATCTGATCTCCGCTTATTTTTCGCGCATCGCTCACAAAAGCGACAATTCACCGCACAAATGCATGGCAGTTGCACACTATTTGCACTGCACATTATTATTATTCGCGCGTATAAGAGGTGCATCGCCGGGGCCGATAACGAGCGCCGGAAAAAGACGACTTTGAGGAAACCACCATGAACCCGATCCGCATCGCCAAGAACTGGGTCAGCTACCGCCGCACCATGAACGAGCTCGGCAACCTGTCGAACCAGGCCCTTTCAGACATCGGCCTGACCCGTTACGACATCCGCAACATTGCTGCTCGCTCCTTCCGTTAATCCCCAACGGATTGCGGTATCCCAACCGCGCAGGGTGAGCAGGTCTAGCGACCGAAATGCCCAAGGATGATCAAAGGCACCTTCTCAGGTGCCTTTTTGATTCCAGCGCCAAGTTGATTTCGAATCGGTCTCCTTTTTCATTCCTGTCGGCCGCGGCGCATGATAATGACGCGCCCCATGACAGAGACATCCTATTCCCCCATTCACGTGATCGGCGGCGGCCTTGCGGGTTCCGAAGCAGCCTGGCAGATCGCACAGGCCGGCATTCCGGTCATCCTGCACGAGATGCGCGGCGTTCGCGGCACCGATGCCCATCAAACGGACGGCCTTGCCGAACTCGTGTGCTCCAACTCCTTCCGCTCGGACGACGCAACGGCGAATGCCGTCGGCGTGATCCATGCCGAGATGAGACTTGCCAATTCGCTGATCATCGCGTCAGCAGACAGACATCAGGTTCCGGCGGGTGGCGCGCTTGCAGTCGACCGTGACGGTTTTTCCGATGCGGTGACGGCTGCAATCTCCGGCCACCCGCTGATCACCGTCGTGCGCGAGGAAATCCAGGGCCTGCCACCGAAGGAATGGGACCTCGCAGTGGTCGCCACCGGTCCCCTCACCTCGCCTTCGCTTGCCGCTTCCATCCAGTCAGAGACCGGCGAAGACCAGCTCGCCTTCTTCGACGCGATCGCACCGATCGTGCATCGTGATTCGATCGACATGGATATCTGCTGGTACCAGTCACGCTACGACAAGGTCGGCCCCGGCGGCACGGGCAAGGATTATATCAACTGCCCGCTCGACAAGGATCAGTATGAAGCCTTTGTCGATGCACTGATTGCCGGCGATACAGTCGGCTTCAAGGAATGGGAAGGAACGCCCTATTTCGATGGCTGCCTGCCGATCGAGGTGATGGCGGAACGCGGCCGCGAGACGCTTCGCCACGGGCCGATGAAACCAATGGGTCTCACCAACGCGCATAATCCGACGGTCAAGGCCTATGGCGTGGTGCAGCTTCGCCAGGACAATGCGCTTGGCACGCTCTACAATATGGTCGGCTTCCAGACAAAATTGAAATACGGCGCCCAGGCCGAAATCTTCCGGATGATTCCGGGCTTGCAGAATGCCGAGTTCGCCCGTCTCGGCGGGCTGCATCGCAATACCTATATCCAGTCGCCGATCCTGCTCGACCGCTCGCTGACGCTGAAGAGCCGGCCAGGGCTGAGGTTTGCTGGCCAGATCACTGGTTGCGAAGGATATGTGGAAAGCGCCGCGATCGGCCTGCTTGCAGGGCGATTCGCTGCAGCGGAGCGCAAGGGCGAGCCATTGACGCCGCCGCCTGCGACAACGGCGTTCGGCTCACTTCTCGGCCACATTACCGGCGGCCATCTCATCCACGACGAAGAACCCGGCAAACGATCCTTCCAGCCGATGAATATCAATTTCGGACTGTTTCCGGAACTAGAGCCCGGCTCGATCGTCAAGCCCGAAGGCGTCAAGCGCTTCCGTGGCAAGGACAAGACGATCATGAAACGGCAGCTCATGTCGGCGCGAGCGCTGAAAGATTGCGCTAGTTGGCTCGGTCTGGCGTAGTCGCATCACCATCGGCGGCGGCCATTTCCGGGCCGCCGGCCTTTTCTTCGGCACGAGCTTCATCTGCGACAGCATTCCTGTCGGCGACGCTGACATAGTTATCGAGCAGCCAGAGAGAAACTTCGGCAGCTTCCTTCTCATTTGTGAAGATGAAATTGCCGTTCAGGGTCGGCGCATCGAGGAATTCGGCAGAGAAACCCTTTGCATCCGGTAAAGGCAAGATCCGCACGCGTCCCGGCTGAATCAGATGGCAGGCGTAGTGATTGCGCCGGTTGCGCATGAAGCCCGTCTTATCATCATGCAGACGAACGAAGACGTCGCCCTCTTTCGTAGCATGAAGACTGCGGATCGCCTCTTCGGGAAACGCGCGGCCAAATTCAAGGATTGCCGTTCCCACATCATGCTGCCCTTGGTCATCGTTCTTCCGGGCAATTCGCCTTATATAAAAAACGAGAATTAGAATCAGCGCGACGATCGTTATCCAGATGACAAGGGCACTCAAACTGCTTCTCCTAGGCACAGCAGGTGTTTGGGTTGCATAGTGCCTAGCGTGTGAGGCTTGCGCGAGTGTTGCCGATCAGAGGCGACGAAGTATTGCCGCTTTCATCATCCGGATCTGGCGACGCCATTGCGCCTGCTGCAGGCCGCCGGAAGTCGCGCGGGCGCCGATTTTTCTCGCAGCCTTCAAAACCTGTTCCGACAGCGCGACCGGCAGGAAAGCGGGAAAGAGCTGTGCCGGGATAGGGCCAGCGCGGCGCGCCTTTTCCAGATGGTCCAGCCCCAGTCCGGCAAAAGCCTCGATTGCTCCCGAAATACGCGCCTTGTCCTCGCCGGCAAGAAAGCTTTCACGATCGAGACCAGTTGCAGAGAGAATATCCAGGGGCACGTAGACCTGTCGCCGGCGGCTATGGATCGGCAGAAGCATGAGCAAGCCGGCTATCGACTGCGCCACACCCGCATGTCCGGCGGCGTCGGCCGACTGCACAGCGGCCTGCGGAGACAAAACGAGACCCGCCAACTGGATCAGCGCCGATGCGGTTTCGCCCGAATACCCCTCCAGCGCATGTCTGTCCGGCAGAGGGTCGTCGTAAAGATCGAAGATACGCGCTTCGGTCATGGCGACCAGCGTCTGACGAGGCAGACGGTAACGATCTATGGTTTCCAGCAGCCCGACCGCCACCGGATTCCCCCCGGTATCACCTTCAGCGCTGCCTTCCAGCAGATCTCGCCACCATTGCAGACGGATTTCACCGGGTAGTGGTTCGCGTACGACATCGCGAACACGGGCAATCTCGGCATTAAACGCATAAATAGCCGCGAGCGCGCCCCGCTTGTCCTCCGGCGACAGGAGACAGGCCAGATAGCGGTCGCGATCCGTCTCCCGCAGCATGGCGAGGCAAAGCGCAGCATTGTCGGAGGATGTGCCGGTCATATCAGACAGCAATGAGAGCGACCGCAACAGCGCGGGACTCGGCAAGCATGATGTTGAATGTGCGCACGGCGGCGCCGGTACTCATCGGATCGGAAGAAATGCCTTTCGCCTTCAGTGCAGCTTTCACGTCAGCGGGTATCGGCCTCAGATTTGCTCCGAAACCCACCAGCAGCACCTCGATTTCGGATGCTTCGGCCAGAACCTGCTCGAGAGAAGCGATAGTGAGGGCATCGCCCTCCTGCATATCCCAGCCATGAATGCCCGATGGCAGGCAGAGGATGGAGCCGCGATGGGACATGTCGGCAAAACGAAAGCCGCCATTGCCATAGGCATCGATCGGCGCACGGCCCGGGAAATGGGCGTCTCGAATTTCGATGCCTTTCGCCATGGGCTCGGCTTCCTTCCAGAATGATTTTGCCCGGATCCAGTCTCCGTCGAGCCGACGAAAACGATCCGGGCAACCGTGTACCCGGCCTGATAACAAGCCGGTGAAATCTACCGTTACTTGGAAGGGATTTCGGTCTTGACCGGTTCGCCCTTGACCTTCACTTCGGCGATATAAGTGCGCATTGCACGAACCTTGACGCCTTCGGCGATCTCGATTTCGAGCTCGTTATCGTCGATGACCTTGCTCACCTTGCCCATCAGGCCGCCACCGAGAACCACCTGGTCACCACGACGGACAGCGTTCAGCGTTTCCTGGCGCTTCTTGGCCTGGGCGCGCTGCGGACGGATGAGGAAGAAATACCACACCACCATCAGGGGTGCGAAAAGCATGACCATCTGGAGGATGGAATCAGTGCCCGAGGGGGCTGCTGCGCCACTCGCCTGGGCGAATGCTTCGGTAATAAACATCGAGAAACTCCTAAAACTATCGGAGACTCCCCGCCCCCGTTCAAGCCGCCGGAATATAGTTGCGATGGCCCGGAATGCAACAGAAAGCGGCACTTGGCCGTACCGAATCCACGGCTCAACGCCTTTCTATGCAATGACGAGCGTGTTACCCGGCCTGAAACCACGAAGAAAAGAAAGGGAAGCGTGATGAGCGACGACATAAACGCGCAGGTGCTTGCCGAAATCCGGCGCCTTGCAGATGCGGTCGAGCGTCTCGCGGGACCGCCGCCTGCCGTCAACGACTGGAATGCTGCCGACTGTTTCGTCTGGGTGCCGGCAAACCTGAAGCTTCAGCCGGTGCCGCGACCGAACCGCATAGCCCTCACGCTGATCCGCGGCGTGGATCATGTCCGCGACATCCTGCACGAAAACACGCTCCGTTTCGCCGAGGGGTATCCGGCAAACAATGTCCTGCTCTGGGGCGCGCGCGGTATGGGGAAATCGTCTCTGGTCAAGGCTGTCCATGAGGACGTGCGTTCAGTAACCGGCGTCTCGCTGAAGCTTGTGGAGGTCCATCGCGAGGATATCGCCTCGCTGCCCGGCCTGCTGGATATCCTCAAATCGTCGGCGCAACGTGTCATTCTCTTCTGCGACGACCTGTCCTTCGACCATGACGACACCGCATACAAGTCGCTCAAGGCCGCGCTCGACGGCGGCATCGAAGGGCGGCCGGACAATGTCCTGTTTTATGCGACGTCCAACCGTCGTCACCTCCTGCCCCGCAACATGATGGAGAACGAGCAGTCGACGGCCATCAATCCATCCGAAGCCGTCGAGGAAAAGGTCTCTCTTTCCGATCGTTTCGGCCTTTGGCTCGGCTTCCACAAATGCAGCCAGGACGACTATCTGGCGATGATCGACGGTTATGCGACGCATTTCGAGCTTGGTCTCGATCAGTCAACACTGCATGCGCAGGCGCTCGAATGGGCGACCACGCGCGGCGGCCGCTCCGGCCGCGTCGCATGGCAATATATCCAGGATCTCGCCGGCCGAATGCGCAAGCCACTGGATCGCATCTGAGAATAACCTACTGCAAGACGCAAAAAAGCCCGGCACTGCCGGGCTTTTTCGTTGTCCCCTTGAAACGCACTACATTACTCAAGGAAAGTATTCGGATTGACCGGGGTGGCGTCCTTGCGCACCTCAAAGTGAACCTGTGGGCGCTGCGCGTCGCCGCTCATGCCGGACGCTGCAAGCGTCTGGCCACGGGTGACCTTCTGGCCGCGGGTAACGTTGATCGCGCTGGCATGGCCGTAAACGGTGACCTTGCCGTCGTCGTGGCGCACGAGAACGGTGTTGCCAAGCTGCTTCAGACCGTTGCCGGCATAGATGACGACGCCGTTTTCAGCAGCCTTGATCGGCGTGCCTTCCGGGACCGAGATGTCGATGCCATCGTTGCGGCTGCCGTTGACGTTCGATCCGTAGCCGGCGATCACTGCGCCGTTGACCGGCCAGCGATACTTGTCGATGCCCGTGGACTGCGGAGCCACGGACGCCATGTCGGACTTCTTCTCGACTTCGCTCAGGGATGCATTTTCCGCAGCCGCCGGCTTTGAAGGCGAAGCAACTGCAGGCTCGACCTTGGCCACAGCTGGCTGCGGCGCTGCAGCCTTCGGCGCTGCCGGCATCTGCTCGGCAGGCTTCTGCGGAACAGATGCAGTACGCACAGGATCCGTTGCCGCACCAGCGTTTGCGACCTTCAGCGTCTGGCCGATGCGGACGGTGCCGTCGGTCATGCCGTTTGCCGCTTTCAGCACATCGACGGAAGTGCCGGTTTCCCGGGCAATTTTCGTCAGCGTATCGCCGGGCTTAACCGTATATGTGCCGCCGAGCGGCTTGCCACCGGGAGGCGTGAGCTTGCCCGGTTCGGCGAACGACTTGTCGCGCGACGGCAGGACCGCAAGCTTCTGCTCGGACTGATTGCCCGGTGCAGGTGCATTTTTCTGGAGATCGATATCGCCGGCTGCCGTCTTGGCGGAATTGCGTGCAGGACCGAAAGTCGGAATGACGACCGACTGGCCGGCAGCGAGCGCGCCGCCATTGGCCCGAAGGATTTCTTTTTCCGGAACGCCATAACGGTTTGCAAGCGTCTTTGCCGTTTCGCCCGGCTTCAGAGTGATGCGCGGCGCATTGACGGTCGACCAGCCGGACATCGGCTTGACCGTACCGGTGGTCAACTCGTCTGCATTCCGAGCAGGCGCTTGTGCAAGCGGACGGTTTCCAGACTGCTGTTGCGGGAAAGGCTGCGCCATGGCCTGCTGACGCATCTGCTGACCGGAACCCGAAACAGGCGGAAGCTCACCCGGAGCGGAAAGCTCGGAACGCTGAACGCTGGAGGGAGCCGAAGCTACGCGCGCCGGAGACGAATAACCGCCCGAAGCCGGATAAGGCTGCGCCGAAGCAACGTTATTCGAACCGTATTGCGGCTGCATGCCCTGGGATGACGAAACATCTCCACGCGGAACAGGCGCCTGACCGTATGCACCACCACCCTGCCGCTGCGGGATGGATGCCGTGGTCATGTTGTCCGTACCGTCGAACAGACCGGAAAAACGCGTGGCGTCCGAGCTGCAGCCCGTCGCAGCACTGGCCAGCAAGGCTGCCGCTGCGAACTTTACAACGGATGTACCGAACTTGGATGAACTCTTAAAACGCATTGACTCGACCTACTCATGACGCAACCATCATGAGAGTCATTAAAGCCTGTTAGTCTTACTGGCAGGTTAAGGCACCGCACCAAAAGTCGGTATTTTGTCAAATTGCTAACCATGCCCGACGCGTCAGAGGGCGACGGCGATATGCGGAACCATTGGGAGATAGGGAGCCGGGAAGAGATCTTCCCGCTCGAATCGGCTGCCGGTTTTCGTCAGGCGCGTCATTAGACATGTCTCGTCGTCGATGATCAACGGCGCGATCATCGAACCGCCATGGGTCAGCTGATCGGCATAGAAACGCGGCAATGTCGTAAAGGCGGCGGTGACCAGAATGCGGTCGAACGTGCCCTCACCCGGCTGGCCGTTGCTGCCATCGGCCTGCCTGATGATGACGTTGCGAAGACCGAGCGCGTCCATCCGGGCATTGGCGGCCGTGACCAGTGTGCGATACCGCTCGACAGTGGTGACCCGTTCAGCAATCCGTCCCATCACAGCAGCGGTAAAACCGCTACCTGTGCCGATTTCGAGCACGCGATGGCCGGGCTTTACCTGCAGGCGATGCAGAAGGCGAACAGCGAGGTCGGCACCTTCCATGAACGCGCCGCAGTCGATCGGAATCGTGCGACTGGAATAAGCCTCCTCGGCAAGCGGGGCCGGCACGAACTGGGAGCGGGGCGTCTGTTCCACGGCGGTCAGAAGGTCGAGATCGGAAATGCCTTCGGCACGAAGCCGCAAGACCAACGCAGCAAAACCTTCCTTCTCGACCATTCCGGTTTTCAAGCGTCGACTCCGAATCCCAATGCCGATGCAAGGCGATCTTGAACCGAATAGTCGGTCAGGTCCAGCTTCAGCGGCGTCACGGAAATCTTGTTCTGCTTGAGTGCCTGGATATCCGTTCCATCACGGAAATTACCCTTCCGCTCGGAAAATTTCAGCCAGTAATAAGGACGGCCGCGGCCATCCTCGCGCGCATCGATCAAAAGGCCGAAATCGAGCTTGCCCTGCGAAGTGACCTCGATGCCCTGCACTTCTTCCGGAGCGCAATGCGGGAAATTGACGATGAGGAACGTTCCATCCGGAAGCTCGACCTCGATCAGTTTGCGCAGCAGATCCGACGCGTACGCCTCGGTCACGTCCCAGGGCGTGAAACGGCCATTCTCCTTGCGAGCAGCCTGGCTGAGCGCGATCGATCGAACACCCTGAAGCGTGCCTTCGATCGCGCCTGCAACGGTACCGGAATAGGTAATGTCATCGGCCATGTTGCCGCCGTCGTTGACGCCCGACAGAACGAGATCGGGCTTGCCGCCCATGATCTCGCTGATCGCCATGATGACGCAATCCGTCGGCGTGCCGCGCAGCGCATAACGTTTATCGTCGATCTTCCTCAGCCGCAGCGGTTCCGAAAGCGTCAGCGAATGCGCCAGACCACTCTGGTCCGTCTCCGGCGCAACGATCCAGACGTCGTCGGTCAGTGTCCTTGCGATCCGTTCCAGAACCGCAAGGCCTTCCGCGTGGATGCCGTCGTCGTTGGTGAGGAGAATGCGCATCCGATCTGTCCTTATGCCTTTTCGATTTTCGTCAGGCCGCCCATGTAGGGCAAGAGCGCATCCGGAATTGTGACCGAACCGTCTTCGTTCAGGTAATTTTCCAGAACCGCGATCATGCAACGGCCGACAGCCGTGCCGGAACCGTTGAGCGTATGAACGAAACGCAGCGCCTTCTCGTCCTTGACGCGATGACGGGCGTTCATCCGGCGCGCCTGGAAATCGCCGCAGACCGAGCAGGACGATATTTCGCGGTAAGCATCCTGCCCCGGCAGCCAGACCTCGATGTCATAGGTCTTGCGGGCGCTGAAGCCCATGTCGCCGGTGCACAGCGTCATGGTGCGGAAATGCAGGCCGAGTCGCTTCAAGACGTTCTCGGCGCATTCCGTCATGCGCTCGTGCTCGGCAACCGCGCTCTCGGCATCGGTGATCGATACCAGTTCGCATTTCCAGAACTGGTGCTGGCGCAGCATGCCGCGCGTATCGCGCCCGGCAGAACCGGCTTCCGAGCGGAACGACGGCGTCAGCGCGGTAAAGCGAAGCGGCAGCTTTTCCTGATCGAGGATTTCACCCGAAACGAGGTTGGTCAGCGTCACTTCGGCCGTGGGGATGAGGTAACGGCCGTCGGTCGTCTTGAACAGGTCTTCCTCGAACTTCGGCAACTGGCCGGTGCCGAACATCGCCTCGGCCTTCACCATCAACGGCGAAGAGACTTCCGTATAACCATGCTCCATCGTGTGCATGTCGAGCATGAACTGGCCGAGCGCGCGTTCCAGACGGGCGAGCTGGCTGGTCAGCACCGTGAAGCGCGAACCTGAAAGTTTTGCGGCGCGGTCGAAATCCATATAGCCGAGCGCTTCGCCGATTTCGAAATGCTCCTTGGCCGGATGGTTCCAGCGCGGCTTCTCGCCAAAAACGCGAGCGACGACATTGTCATGCTCGTCCTTGCCGACCGGCACGTCATCGAAGGGGATATTGGGAAGGCGCGACAGGACATCATCGAGAGCGGCGATCGCCTCGCGCTCCTCCTGCTCGGCGGCAGGCATGGTGTCCTTGATCTGTGCAACTTCGGCCTTGAGCTTTTCCGCCAGTTCAAGGTTCTTCTGCCCCATGGCGGCGCCGATCTCCTTGGAGGCGGCGTTGCGGCGGGACTGCATGTCCTGGAGCCTCTGGATCACATTGCGGCGGCGTTCATCCATCGCCACGAGTTCAGCTGCAATAGGCACGGCGCCGCGCTTTTTCAGCGCCTCGTCGAGAGCCTGTTCGTTTTCACGAATCCATTTGATATCGAGCATAATTCCTAGCCTTCAACGCGAGATGCCGCGCGCATCAGGCCAGGAAAATCCTCAAGCCTTCTCGGTCTCGGCGACGTCCGAGGAGGATTCTTCGGTCTCAGAATCCTCTTTGCGTTTGCGCTCGACGAGTCGCGCGGCGTAGATGGAAATCTCGTAGAGAAGGATGGTCGGTATGGCAAGACCGATCTGGGACATCGGATCCGGCGGTGTCAGGATCGCCGCGGCGATGAATGCGATAACGATCGCATACTTGCGCTTTTCCCTCAGCCAGTCGCTTGTCAGAAGGCCGACACGGGCGAGCAGCGTGGTGACCACAGGCAACTGGAACACCAGCCCGAAGGACAGGACCAGCGTCATGATCAGGCTCAGATATTCCGACACGCGCGGCAGAAGCGAAATGCCGACTTCACCTTCGGTCGGCGCCTGCTGCATGGCAAGGAAGAACCACATGACCATCGGAGTGAAGAAGAAATAGACCAGCGCGCCACCCAGAAGAAACAGGATCGGGGACGCAATCAGGAACGGCAGGAAGGCCGAGCGCTCGTTCTTGTAGAGGCCGGGTGCGACGAACTTGTAGATCTGCGAGGCGATCACCGGAAACGCGATCACCAGCGCGCCGAACATCGCAACCTTCACCTGGGTGAAGAAGAATTCCTGCGGCGCTGTGTAGATGAGTTCGGACTTGGCAATATCCAGTCCCGCCCAGATGACAGCCCATTTATAGGGAATGACGAGCAGGTTGAAGAGCTGCTTGGCAAAGAAGAAACAGACGACGAAGGCGACAAAGAACGCGCCAATCGACCACATCAGGCGGGTGCGGAGCTCCATCAGATGTTCGATGAGCGGCTGCGGCTTGTCCTGGTAGTCGCTCATGCTTCGTCCTTCGGAGTGTCAGTCTTTTTTACGGCGCGCTTTCGTGCAGACGCTTTCGTAACCGGTGCCTCAACGGCAACGGATGCAGTCTCGACAGCCTTTTTCGGCGCAGCCTTAGCCCGATTCGGCTTTTCAACGGCAGGAGCGGTTTCGGTGATCTTCGCCTTGGAAGCTGCGGAGGTCCTGACAGACTTGCTGGCCGCCTTGACTTCGCCTGCAGCCTTGACCGGGGCTTTGCGTGGTGTGCGAACCTTCGCGCCGGGTTCAGCCGGGACCGAAACAGCTGCAGCAACAGGCACCACCGGGGCTGCGGGCTTTGTCTCGGTCACAACCGGCGTCGGCGTCACCGATGCAACGGCAACGGCCGGAGCCTTTGTGGCGGCAGACGGCTCGACACTCACCGGAACCTCGGGAGCGACAGAGGCCGGCTCGGCGCCTTCGATTGCCTGCTGCGCCTCGACATCCGCCGGCGCAAGATCGGTCGTGTTGTCAGCGAGAGGGTTCGGGATCTGCGTCGCCTTCTGCAGATCAGACTTGAGATCCTGTCCCATCTGTCTCAGCGGATTGATCGCATCACGCAAGGCATTGGTCGGATTGAGCTTCTGCGCATCCGAAATCGTCTTGCGGACGTCATCCATATCCGCTTCGCGCAAAGCTTCATCGAACTGCGCACGAAAATCACCTGCCATCTTGCGGAAATTGGCAGTCATCTTGCCAAAAGCCCGTATCATCGGCGGCAGGTCCTTGGGACCAACCACGACAATGAGTACGACTGCAATGACGAGCAGTTCGGTCCAACCGATATCAAACATGCAAAGAAGCTCCTGAAACCCCTTGCCCGACCATTAAGAGCGGGTGGTTTCTTTCGCCTCGTCAGCCTTGTGGTCGACGGTCTTCGCAGTGGTCGTTTCAGGAGCGTCTTCGTCGGTCATACCCTTCTTGAAGCTCTTGATGCCCTTTGCGACGTCACCCATCAATTCCGGAATCTTGCCACGTCCGAACAAGACAAGCACGATGACCAGAACGATCAGCCAATGCCACACACTGAAAGAACCCATTAGTCCAACTCCAATTCGAATTAGACCCCGATGTAAGCGCTTTGTGGCGCTTTTTCAAACAGCAAATTTGCATGATACATCTGTAATCACGTGGTCGTTAGCGCCATGCGGGATCATTGATCGCCGCCACACGCTCCGCGATACATGTCAGAGAGTTAATCGTCGGAAGCGCCGCCGGGGCTCAGCAGACCCAGCTCCTCGAGATCGAGCTGGGTGATCGGATCCTCTTCATCCGAGAGATCCGAATCCGCTCCCGGCATCGGGATATGGAAACCGGGCGGAATGCGGCCGCTCAACAGACCGGCTCCCTTCAACTCTTCCAGTCCCGGAAGATCGCGCAACTCCTCGATGCCAAAGTGATCGAGGAAATCCGTCGTGGTACCGAGCGTGACGGGGCGACCCGGCGAGCGCCTGCGTCCGCGAAACCGGACCCAGCCGGCCTCCATCAGCACGTCCAGCGTACCCTTGGATGTCTGGACGCCGCGAATATCCTCGATTTCCGCACGGGTCACGGGCTGATGATAGGCGATGATTGCCAGCACTTCGAGTGCCGCGCGCGAGAGCTTCTTGACCTCATTGTCGTCCTTGCGGATGACGAAGGAGAGGTCGGCAGCCGTGCGGAAAGCCCAGCGATCGGCCATGCGCACCAGATTAACGCCTCGACCGGCATAGTTTTCGGCAAGCCGAACCAGCAGCGCCGCAATATCCGTTCCCTGAGGCAGCCTATCGGCCAGGAAGCTTTCTGGGACAGGTTCGGCCGAGGCAAAGATCAGTGCTTCGACAATGCGTTCGGCTTCAAGGTCGGAGAAGTGCGAATTCTGCCCACCTTCCAAATCACGGTCTGGATGCATGGTTGTTTCAATTTCGTCGGTGACGGATGTCATTCTCCACCTCCCGGCGTCTGCGCAGACCGTGCAGGATTGCCGCTGCGAAGGTATATCGGCTGGAAGGCGCCGTCCTGGCGGATTTCCAGCTTGCCCTCGCGCACAAGTTCCAGCGATGCCGCAAAAGCACTCGCAGTCGCCGTTACCCGGTCCTCCGGCGGCAGATATGGGAGAAGATAAGTCTGCAGCGCCGTCCAGTCGGCGATCTCACCGAGCATCCGCGTCAAAAGTTCGCGGGCATCGACCAGCGACCAGACCTTGCGCCGTTCGATCGTCACCTGGGTAATGGCCGTGCGTTGCCTCAGGTTGGCATAGGCGGAAAGAAGATCATATAGGCTGGCGTCATAGGCGGACTGCACGCGGGTCGGGATATGTTCCGGCGCACCGCGGGCAAAGACGTCACGACCGAGCCGGTTTCGGTTGACGAGCTGGTTCGCCGCTTCACGCATGGCTTCAAGCCGTCTCAGACGGAAAGCAAGCGTTGCCGCCATCTCTTCGCCGGTCGGGCCGTCGTCGACCTTTACCTGCTGCGGAATGAGCAGCCGGGATTTCAGATAGGCGAGCCAGGCGGCCATGACCAGATAATCGGCCGCGAGCTCGATGCGCACGCGTCGGGCGCTGTCGACGAAGAGGAGATATTGCTCCGCCAGCGCGAGCACAGAGATGCGGGACAGGTCCACCTTCTGGCTACGTGCCAGATGCAGAAGCAGATCGAGTGGACCTTCGAATCCGGCGACGTCAATGACCAATGCCGGGTCGTCGGCAGCACGCTCGGAGACGTCCTGCCAGAGCTTGTCCATCGGAATGGCGCCCTGCCCCGAATTCACCGCCAATCCACTTCACCTCTCTCGTTCTGCGGTCCCTCGTCAGGCGACCGCCAGCATGTCATGGAATTCCGTGCGCAGCGCGTGTTCGTCGGAATTGTCAGGCGCCGAAAAGCCGCGCTCGACGGCTTCAGTGCGCTGCAAAGCCTTGCCAGACAGAGGTACCACTTCCTTCACCACGGCCTTCATTTCGTCCATGAAGCCGTTGCAATGCAAGACAATATCGCAACCTCCCCCCATGATTCGTTCAGCTCGTTCGCCGATCGTGCCCTTCAGGGCGTTCATCGAGGTATCGTCGGAGATCAGCAGGCCATCAAAACCGATATGGCCGCGAATGACCTCTTCGATCACAACCGGCGAAATGGTCGCCGGGTCCTGATTGTCATAGGCCGTGAAAACGATATGCGCGCTCATCGCCATGAGTTCGTTCTTCATCGCGACGAAGGGTCGGAAATCATGCGCTTCGAGTTCCGCGCGCGATGCGGTGACGACCGGCAATTCGTGATGGGAATCGGCCATGCCGCGGCCGTGGCCCGGTATGTGCTTCATCACCGGAAGCATGCCGCCCGCTTTGAGGCCATCGGCCGCCGCCTGCCCCATCGACGCCACTGCCTGGGGATCGAAACCATAAGCCCGGTCACCAATGACATTGCTGGCGCCTTCCACAGGCACGTCGAGGACGGGAAGGCAATCGACCGTCACGCCGAGTTTCAGAAGATCGAATGCGTGCAGGCGCGACATCAGCCATGCGGCACGCAATCCCTTTTCCTTGTCTTGCCGGTAGATTTCTCCGAGCGCCGCGGCAGACGGATATCGGTCGATCATCGGCGGACGGATGCGCTGCACGCGCCCGCCTTCCTGGTCGATCAGAACCGGCGCATCCGGCCTGCCGACCGCATCACGCATCGAGGCTACGAGATCGGTGATCTGCGGCAGTTCCAGGCAGTTGCGGGCAAACAGAATGAAACCCCAGGGCCGTTCGTCACGATAGAGCGAAATTTCGTCGGAGGTCAGCGTGGCGCCGCTCGCGCCGAGGATCATGGCTTTCGATACACTCATGTCAAATTATCCAATGTGAAGAACCCAACGAAAAACGGGGCGCCACGCGCCCCGTCTGTCTCAGTCTGATTGCCGATTTAGCGTGCCACGAGGCAGCTGCCGCCGGCCGCACGATATTTTTCGCAAAGCTCCACGGCCTGATCCTTGCTGCCGGCCGGGATGCGGACGCGGTAGAAAGTGCCTTTGCCGGCGATTTCAGCCGACTTGATATCGACGCCACGACCACCGATGACACTGCCGAACTTGCCCGACAGGCTCTGGTAGGATCGCTGCGCATCTGCCTCGGACGGCAGCGAAGCAATCTGGATCACATAACCGCCGTTGCCGAGGGATGCGACCTGCGTGTTCTGTGCAGCGGGCGCAGCAGGTGATGCCGACGTGGCGGCAGGTGCTGCAGCCGGGCGGACATTGCCCTGCCCGCTAACGCTTGCGACGACATTGGCAGGCGGCGCCGAGGGACGGGTGGCAGGAACTGGAGCACGCTCAGCGGGAGCCGTATCAGCCAGCTGCTCTATCGCTGCCGGGGCCTGGGCTGTAACCGGCACGGCCGATGCGGCACCTGCCGGAGCGGATACAGGAACCAGACCGGTCGAAGGAGCGGCAGACGCCGGGGCCGAAGTCGGGAAGGCTGCAGCCGTCTGTGCTGGAGCATCGGTTCTCACCGGAGCTGCGGCAATCTTTTCTGCAGCGGCAGGTTCGATTTCCTGCTCGACCAACTTGCCGTCAGCGCGAACGATCATCGTCTTGACCTTGCGCGGCATGACAGTCACGGGCTGCTGTTCGGCAGCCTGCTGCTGATCCTGCGGCAGAAGACGTGGATCTTCGGTATCCGCAACGTCGGTCATCTGGACATCGTTTTCGCCTTCCAGCGGAAGCGTGTCCGGCATCAGGGTCTTCTGGACCACATCGACCGGTTCTTCGCTGCTGGAAATCAACTGCTGCTGCTTGGGAGCGCCAGATCCGGCACCGGCAACACGATCATAAACAGCCTTGTCCTGGTTGGGCACAGTCTTGCCGCCCGGATTTGCCGGAGCGACCTTGACCGGCTCGCTGTCGGCGGCAATCACCACCGGCTCACCATTGCCGGCGAGACCCGTGGCAGAGCTGCCAAACCAAGCGTAAGCACCGGCTCCGCAAATGGCCAGGACGCCAACGGCAGCGAGAGGCGCGATCCAGCGACGCACGGGCGCACGCGCCTGCTCCTCATCGACGTTCTGCTCATAGTCTTCGGCCGCGGCATAACGCTCGTTGGCCGGCAGAGGCGTTGCCAGGCTGCGACGGAAATCTTCTTCCAGTGCCCGCTCGAAGTCATCCAGATCCGCATAAACGGATTTCTGGGCAGCCGGAGCGGCTGCCGGCTGCTGTGCGGCGCTTCCGCGTTGAATCGATGGCACCGTCTCCGGCGCCTCCAGCAGAGAGGCAAGTTCCGCGTCGATATCCAGGTCGAAATCGTTGCGATAGACCGGCTGCTCTTCCTTTTCCTCGATAGGAAGGACGGGCACGTCGAGCTCGGCGATCACTTCCGGCTGTTCTTCCGATTCGGCGATCAGGGCCGGATCGAACGGAACATCGTCTTCAGGTTCGGCATCGCCAGGACGCTGCGAATCGAATGCAGCCTGAGCGTTGAACGCGGCAGCGTAAACAGGGGCCGCAATCGGGGCTTCGACTGCCTGCGAGATGACAGGCGCCGGAGGTGCGGGCGCCATGACCGGAGCAACCGATACGGCCGGTCGGCTTGCGACAACAACAGGAGCCGCAACCTTGTTATTTTCTTCGACCACCATGTCGGTGAGATCAAGTTCGAGATCGTCGAGTGCCAGCTCGAAGTCGAGATCGGCAAACGGATCAGCCGAATCATCGAGAGATGTGACCGGAGCAACGGATGCCACCGGAGCAGCGACCTGCGGTGCAGGAGCTACATTCAAGTTATCTTGTGCCGGCATAGGAGCAATGTCGGCAGCCACATCGCTCTGTACCGCCGCAAACGCCGGGACATCTAACTGGGGCCGGGCGGAATAACGATCCACGCCGTAAAGAAGCTCATCCAGTTCAGAGAACTGATTCTTCTCCACCCGCACGCCCGATTCGGCGGAGGCTGGAGAAACATTCGCGGCGATCGACTCAGCCGGGCCGGCCAATGGAATATCCATCTGGGGCATTGGCATTGCCGCGACAACAGGGGCAGCAACAGATACGGCGGCCACGCTCGAAACCGGCGCAGAAACATTCCAGCCATCGAAAGAGACGGGTTCGATCTTGGTCGGAGCGATCTGCTGTTCTTCCTTCGTCTCCACCCGCTGATGCGAAGCGACGCCGGCACCGGACTGGAAATTGGCAAGCGGCATACGGAAGCTTGGCGTATAGCCTACACCCTTGCGCTTGGCGTCCGCGACAGAAGGCTGAGCCTCGGAATGTCCCGACTGAACCGGGACAAGCGGCTCGGCGGCGATAGAGGTCTCCAGTTCTGCGGCCAGATCGAAGTCATCGAAGGACACATCAGGCTCTGCAGCAGTTGCCACCAGAGGTGATGGAACCTGATCAACGGGATCGGCAAGAACTTCAGCGACTTTTTCCGCATCTGTTTCCAGCGCGAAGGCAGAAAGCTCGTCTTCGACGGAAGCATGAAAAGCCGCATCATCAAGGCGGTGATCGACAAAATCGTTTTCAGGGGCCGAAGCCGGGGCCTCATACGATGCATCTCTTACCGTCCACTGTTCGAGCGGATGGTTCTCTTCACGGTGCTCATCTTCGCCTGCCGGCTCTTCAAAGCCAGGAGTAAACAGAGGGCGTGCATCGAGCACGGGTTCCGCGGAAGCATCGTCGAACGCAGGCATCGACGGCACCGAGACATCGAGATCATCGGCAGGATCGAGACGCGGCGCGTCGTAACGCTCGAACTCCCGCAGAAGCTCATCTTCAAGATTGAAGACAGGATCGGTCCGCTTTGCCGCTACTGGCTCGGCAGCCACCGGCTCCGGGTTGGCAACAACCCGATCTTCGTAACCGACAATCCGCGCCAGTTCCGCCAAAGGGTCACCATCAGCAAAGAAATCCGGTACGTCATTCCGGCTACGCGCAAGGTTGTTTTCTGCCATGACCTCGTCCACTCACCTACATTACTACGCTTCTGCCAGAGCAATATGGGCAAATGAGGGCGTTTTTAGCGCATCTCCTCCGGCGCGGCCGTGCCCGTAATACCGAGGCCAGACCTCAATACGGAAGCGACCGCACGCACCAGCCCAAGTCTGGCGATACTCAATTCTCGGTTTTTATCGTTAACAAAACGTAATTCAGGTTGTTCTTTACCTTTATTCCAGTGCGCATGGAAGAAGCTGGCCAGATCATAGAGGTAAAACGCTATGCGATGCGGCTCCTGCGAAAGTGCTGCGCTCTCGACTATCCGTGGGTATTCGGCAAGCTTGGCGACCAGCTGCAACTCGTTCGGATCGCTTATGGCACCGACTGTCGAGGCTAGATCGAGCGAATCGAAATCGAGATCCGGGAAAGCATCCTTCGCCTGCCGGAAGACCGACATGCAGCGGGCATGTGCATACTGAACGTAAAAGACCGGATTATCCTTGGACTGCTCAGTAACCTTGGCGAAATCGAAGTCCAGCGGCTCGGAATTCTTCCGGTAGAGCATCATGAAGCGAACCGAATCACGGCCAACTTCATCAACGACTTCGCGCAGGGTGACGAAATCGCCCGAACGCTTCGACATCTTGACCGGTTCGCCGTCGCGGTAAAGCTTCACCAGCTGGCACAGAAGCACCGTCAGCTTCGCCTTGCCGTCGGACACGGCACGCGCGACGGCCTCAAGCCGCTTGACGTAACCGCCGTGGTCGGCGCCAAGCACATAGATCATCTCGTCGAAGCCGCGATCATACTTCTCCTTGAAGTAGGCGACGTCGGCGGCGAAATAGGTATAGCTGCCATCGGACTTGATCAGCGGCCGGTCGATATCGTCACCGACTTCCGTCGAACGGAACAGCGTCTGGTCACGGTCTTCCCAGTCTTCCGGAAGCTGCCCCTTCGGCGGCGGCAGCTTGCCCTTGTAGACATGGCCCTTAAAGGTCAGGTCGTTGATCGCCGCACGGATCAGCTTTGCGCCTTCCGCATGCAGCGTCCGCTCCGAAAAGAACACGTCGTGATGAACATTCAGGGCTTCGAGATCCTCGCGGATCATCACCATCATCGCGGCGACAGCACGATCCTTGACGAGCGGCATCCACTCTTCTTCCGGCATGTTGTGCAGACGCGGACCGAACTCGTCGGCAAGCTCCTTGCCGACCGGCACAAGATAATCGCCAGGATAAAGCCCGGCCGGGATGTCGCCGATGGTTTCACCCAAAGCTTCGCGGTAGCGCAGGAAGACAGAGCGCGCGAGCACCTCGATCTGGCCGCCCGCGTCGTTGATGTAATATTCCTTGATGACATCGTAGCCGGCAAAGGACAGGAGATTGGCCAGCGCATCGCCGACCACAGCACCACGGCAATGACCGACATGCATCGGGCCGGTGGGGTTTGCCGAGACATATTCGACATTGGTCTTCTTGCCGGAACCGACCACCGAGCGACCGTAATCGGTGCCGGCGCTGATGATCGAGCTCAGAAGCCGCTGCCAATAACCGGTCGAAAGACGGATATTGATGAAGCCGGGTCCGGCGACGGAAACCTCGCTGACGTCAGGATCATTGCGCAATGCAGCCGAAATCAGGTCTGCCAGCGCGCGCGGATTGGTGCCCAGCGGCTTTGCCAGCACCATGGCGGCATTGGTGGCCACGTCGCCGTGGCTCTGGTCGCGCGGCGGCTCTACCGTCAATCGTCCGAAATCGACTTCGCTGCGCTTTTCCTTGATAAAATCAATCGTTTCCAGCGCATTCTTAATTCTTGTATCGAAGTCAGCAAAAAGGTTCATATCTCGTATCCACGCGCAATGCGAAGCGGGCCTTTGAAAAGCCGTTGGTGTTTGGAGGTCGGCCTAGCGCAAATCGGGAGTCTGGTCAAACAACTCCCCATGTACCCGGATGGCATAGGTGTCGGTCATCCCGGCCAGGTAATCCGACACATGCCGGGCGCGCGCGGCATCCGTCAGGCCGGAAATATGATTGACCCAGTAATGACTGCGCATCAGCGTCGGGTCGTTCATGTAGGCCGCGAAAAGATCCGTCACGATCCGTGACGCGCCCTCGCGGATGCGCATGATCTCGGGGTGGCGGTAGATGCGCGAGAACAACAGCTTCTTGATGGCGCGGTCCGTCTGAGCCATTTCCGGCGAAAACGTCGCGATAACCTGCCCTGCCGCTCTCACATCAGCCGCGCTATGCGGTCGGACCGTATCGAGATTGACCTGCGCCACGCCGATCACGTCCTCGACCATGTGGGTGATCTGGCGGCGCGTGACTTCATAGGCGAAACGCGAAGCTTCGAGGCCGGGATAACGATCCCTCACCTCTTTCATCATGCCCGCGAGGAACGGCACTTCCTCCAGCATGTCGAACGTCAGCAAGCCCGAGCGCAGCCCGTCGTCGATATCATGGGTGTTATAGGCTATGTCGTCCGAGATCGCTGCGACCTGCGCCTCCAGGCTGGCAAAGCTTGCCAGTTCGAGATCATGAAGCTGGCAATAATCGCGGATCGGCTGCGGTACCGGGCCGTGCAACCCCTTGCCATCCGGCGTCATCAGTGGACCGTTGTGCTTGACGAGACCTTCGAGGCTTTCCCAGGTCAGGTTGATGCCGTCGAAATCCGCGTAACGTCGCTCCAGCTTGGTGACGATGCGAAGCGACTGGGCATTGTGATCGAAGCCGCCAAACGGTTTCATCACCTCGTCGAGGGCATCCTCTCCCGTATGCCCGAAGGGCGTATGGCCGAAATCGTGGACGAGCGCCACGCCTTCGGCCAGATCCTCGTCGAGCTTCAAAGCACGCGCAAGCGCACGGGCGATCTGGGCGACTTCGATCGTATGGGTCAGACGAGTCCGGTAATGATCGCCGTCGGGGCTGATGAAGACCTGGGTCTTGTGTTTGAGCCGGCGAAACGCGGTCGTATGGACGATGCGGTCGCGGTCACGCTGGAACTCCGAGCGCGTCAGACTGCCGTCTTCGGGAAACAGCCGGCCCCGCGAACCCCATGGGTCCGACGCATAAACCGCCCGCTCACCGCCTCCGAAACCGAGCGCTCTGGTATCGATCGTCATGCCTTCACCTGCATTTCCATTGCAATTCCATCCCGCACGGCCCATTGACGTGCCGTTCACGCCTTCATACCTATAGTGAAACCGTGCGCAAAGCCGGTGACACCTATCTTCGAGTTATTCGGGCACCGGCCCGAAACTCACCGGGCCTTCACCCCGGCAGGAGACACGAAATGACTGAAAATGTAACCCTCTCCGATGCCGCGGCCAAGCGCATCACCCAGATCGTGTCGGCAGATGCCGGTAAGCAGGCGCTGCGCGTCTCTGTCGAAGGTGGCGGCTGCTCCGGCTTTTCCTACAAGTTCGATCTGACAGACTCGCCGCAGGACGACGACGTGGTAATCGAGAACGGGGACGCCAAGGTGCTGATCGACAGCATGTCGCTCATCTACATGGCCGGATCCGAAATCGATTTCGTCGATAACCTGCTCGGCCAATCGTTTCAGATCAAGAACCCCAACGCGGTCGCCAGCTGCGGTTGCGGTACGAGCTTCTCCATCTGATCCTTCTTTCCCGATCGGCATTTCGATCTGATCCGTCTTCCCTCCAGCGCCCGATCGTCTAAAAGAGACGAACGGAACATTAAGGTGGATACGGCATGAAGATCGCGACCTGGAACATCAACGGCGTCAAGGCGCGGATCGACAACCTGCGCCAGTGGCTTGCCGATTCATCGCCGGACATCGTCTGCCTTCAGGAAATAAAATCGATCGACGAAGGTTTTCCGCGGCTCGAGATCGAATCACTCGGCTATCATGTGGAAACGCATGGCCAGAAGGGTTTTAACGGCGTCGCTATCCTCTCGAAGACAAAACCCGACGAAGTGATGCGCGGCCTGCCGGGCGCTGAAGCTGCGGACGGCACGGTGGATGAGCAATCGCGTTATATCGAATGCGTGTTTTCCGTCGCAAGCGGCGTCATCCGGGTCGCCTCAATCTATTTGCCCAACGGCAATCCGTCCGACGACCCGGTCAAATATCCCTACAAGCTTGCCTGGATGGAACGGCTGCGTCGCCATGCGGAAAGCTGCCTTGCTCTGGAAGAGCCGCTGATCCTGGCAGGTGACTACAATGTCATCCCCGAACCGCATGACTGCTTCGATCCTGCCGTGTGGGCGACTGACGCGCTGTTCCTGCCGCAGACAAGGGAAGCCTTCCGCCGGCTGGAAAATCTCGGCCTCATCGATGCCGTGCGCGCCACGACCGACGCGACAAAACTTTATTCATTCTGGGATTATCAGGCCGGCGCATGGCCGAAGAACAACGGCATCCGCATCGACCATCTTCTGCTGTCACCGGAAGCCGCAGACCGGCTCAAGGCAACCTCGATCGAAAAACATGTTCGGGCGTGGGAAAAACCATCGGATCACGTTCCGGTGGTCGGCATATTCGATTTCGCGGCCTGATCGTCAGCCACCATCGGCCCGAACGCGCTTCTTGAGCGCTGCTCGGGTCAGTCGTCCGTATCTGCCAGCTGGTGCGACAGCGCGACCGCGCCGCGGCGATCCCGTTCGTCGGCGACGGAGAACGCCTGTTCCTGAAGCTGTTCCATCCAGCCGCAATCCTTGGCGATGCAGCGGTCCAGTGCGGCCGTCATGAAAGCCAGGCCGCGTACCGCCTGCCCTTCCTGAAAAAGAATATTACCAAACACCGCCATGGCGCCGGCATGGCCGGTCTTGCGGGCCTGATTGAGCCACTTCTTGGCCTGCTGGATGTTGGAGCCGCCGCCCTCACCCGACAGCATCATCCTGGCGAGCTGATATTGCGCTTCCGCCACGCCGAAGGTCGAGGCAACCTGAAAATAGAGCTGACGTGCCTGATAAAGATCAGGCTTTACCGGGCTTCCGGCAATTCCATGGCTATAGTAGCCGGCAAGCGACAGAAGCGCATTGACGAAGAAACCCGTATCCTCGGATCCCGGCTCCACGCCCTGAGCGGCAATTTCGTTGTATATCTTGAAGGCCGTATAGTCGTCCTTGGTCACACCATCGCCATAGGCATACATATTGGCCAGCGCCCAGCGCGAACCGGTATGGCCTTTTTCGGCGGCGTAACGATAGGCCTCGACCGCGTCTTCCTTCTGGCCGTTCTTGTAAGCCTTGAAGCCGAACTTGAAGAGATCGAACGGGCCGGACTCCTTCGACACACCTGCCTTGATGTCGAAGGCAAGAGCGTTTCCGGCACAGAATGCCGCCAGCGATATTCCAAGAAGCAATACTCTCATGGATCCAGTGCCAGACTTCCGCATGGTTCAGTTTCTTTCGACCCGCGCACGGCTGGGAGCCGAGGCGTGCATTATTGGCCGTGCGTACGAAAGATCAGGACAAGACGATCCCGACATTTCGCCTCCCGATAGGCGAGAGAAACTGTAGGTTCCATTTTCGGCAAGACTTGGACCCCAAAACAAGGTTGCTGCGAAAGCGGAAAACGAATTCGAAATCCGTCTGTCCGAACCAGCAAAGCCCCGTTTATCTTCAGAAAACCCGCCCATGATACTCCAACATGCACATTCCGCCCCCGCAGTCCGTGCTCTCTACTTCCCTACCGCTGCGCTTCGTTTGTGGCGGGAAATGGACAAAAGTCCTAGCCTTGAAGCGCGGCGTGATCGTCACAAAAAAGTGTTGCGAAATCGTCACAACATTTTAGTGGTCGCGCGAATAACCAGCCAAGAAAAAGCCCGATCGAAACCGGGCTTTTGTCTGCTCATGCAAGCTGAGATCAGAAACGAACCTTTATACCCGTCGAGATCGCAGCGACGATATCGTCGTCGAAATCGTAGTTCGCTCTCTGGCCGTAAGTCTGGCCGTCCAGCACAACGGTGCGGGAAGAGCCGCCCGTCATCAGACCGAGAACGCCAGCGAGACGGAATTCGACATTTTTGGTGGGCGAGTAGCTACCAAGCACGCCGAGTGCCCAAGTATCTGTCTGCGAGCCGAAGCCCTGCGACGTACCGCGATCCCAGGTCAGGCTGACGGCACCGCTCCACTGTTCAGTGAACTTGTGACCGACCCCCCCCATGACCGTCCAGCCGTCCCGGTAGCCGAGGTCGAGTGTTGTGACCTGAGTGCCGGCAGCACATACACCTGCAACCCCGGAAGAGCAGAAGAACGGCACCTTCTGCAACTGACTCCAATCGACCCACTTCACTGAACCGAAGGCCAACCAGTCGGGCGCGATACCGGATTGCACCTTGAGTTCAAGAACGTCCGGCATGGCCTGAGAGCCATAAACGTCGAATTTTGGGGTGCCAGAAACCTGGGAGAGATTAAGCGTGCCGGTGATATCGTTCAGCTTGACTTCGCTATTATAGACCAGGCTGGCACGGAATGCGTATTCCGGAATTTCGTAGGCAACACCTGCACGCCAACCCCAGCCCTCGCCTTCCAAATCAAGACGACCAACGCCCGAAAGTGGAAATCCGGCCGGAAAAGCCTGAACCAGACGTTCCTGGAAGCCATAGACTTCCTGATAGAAGCCACCGCCGATCAGGCGAAGCTGCCCCGGTCCCATATCAAAACGATAAGAACAGGTTAGCGCGTAGTTGCGGCTCTGGACCTTGGTCTCGACATCCTCGTTTGCGCCTGCCCAGTTGGTGCCAGGATTCTTGTGCGCGCCCCATGGTTCCGAGTAATCGAACATGCAGTCCGTAGCATCACCTATACCGGCCTTCGCGCCGATACGAGGCGACCAGTAGTTCTCGCTGCCATCTGCCGACGTCGGCAGGCCCGTCAGATCACCGCCACCGGCGGTTCCCCCCGCAGGGTTGAACGGCGTCGGATCCGTATCCCTGACATTCTTCAGCTTGCGATCCGGCATCACAAACGTCGATGTCGCTTCCGCCGTGAAGCGTGACGTATCGAACAAGAGATCGATATTGTAACCGCCGCGCTCAAGCCCTCCCGCGAGCGCTGGTGATTGCAGAATCCCGACCGCCGCCGCAGCCAGAAATCCGCCAGAAACAAAGCGTCTTACCATGTTATCTCCCATTCCCGGTAAGTTACCGGCACCACTGTAAATGGCTGAACCTAAACAACAACTTTCGGCTGTCGGGACGACTGCAATGCACAATCGCTCAAAATTTACGTAAGCTCTTCAGCAACGGGGAGAGAATCGGCCGACAAGAGATGAAATTACCTGCGGAATTGACAAATCGCAGCCGGCTGTAGAATTTTATCTTGTGGTAACATGCGGTTGTGACCTTCTCGCAACATCGCGGATTTCTCCGGTTGCGCAGTCGCACAATAAATCAATAGGACATGTAAACGCACGCAAAAATGCCGCACCCATGACTGGATGCGGCATTTGAAGTTAATGAAACCATTTGAAAATCAGCCGGCTTCGGCGATCCGGATCAGCGCGATCTTGAGGTTGGCAAGCTGCACTTCGAGTTCCGCGTAACGCTCGCGGTCTGCCGCCACCACTTCCGGATCGGCATTGGCGATGAACTTCTCGTTGGAGAGCTTCTTGTTCAAGCGCTCCATTTCCTGTTCCGTCTTGACGATCGCCTTTTCGATACGAGCCTTTTCGGCAGCCAGATCGATCAGGTTGCCGAGCGGCAGGCACACGGTCGCTTCGCCGACAACGATCTGCGCAGCACCTTTCGGCGCAACATCCGCCGGGTCGATGCTTTCGACGCGCGCCAGCCGCTTGATCGCAGCTTCGTTGCGACGCATGCGGAAGGCGGTCACCTCATTGGCGCCGACGACGATCAGCGGTGCGGTGGCGGACGGCGGCACGTTCATTTCCGAACGGGCGGAACGCAGGCCGGAAACGAGATCGACCAGCCAGTTGATCTCGCCGGCTGCGTCTTCATCGCTGAAATCGGCCGTCGGCCAGTCGCCATGCGCGAGAAGACCGTCACGCTCTGCCGTATGCTCCCACAGTTCTTCCGTCATGAACGGCATGAACGGATGCAAAAGCGCATAGGTCTTTTCCATGACATAGGCCATGCAGGCCTGTGCTTCCGCCTTCGCCTGTTCGTCCTCACCCATGAAGACCGGCTTCAGCAATTCGACATACCAGTCGCAGACCTGGTTCCAGACGAATCGGTAGAGACCGCCGGCCGCTTCATTGAAACGATGCGTCTCGATCGCGGTGGTGACTTCGTCCACCGTCTTCGAAAGTTCGGTCAGGATCCAGCGATTGACCGTCAGCTTGGCATCTTCCGGCTTGAAGGCGGCATCGCGGGCAACGCCGTTCATCTCGCCGAATCGCGTGGCGTTCCACAGCTTGGTGCCGAAGTTGCGGTAACCGGCAATGCGGGCCGGATCAAGCTTCACGTCCCTACCCTGCGCGGCCATGATGGCCAGCGTGAAGCGCAGCGCATCGGCGCCGTATTCGTCGATCAGGTCGAGCGGATCGATGACGTTGCCCTTGGACTTCGACATCTTCTGACCATTCTTGTCGCGAACCAGCGCGTGGACGTAAACGGTGTTGAACGGCTCGACCGGATTGCCTTCGGCGTCCTTCATGAAGTGCATGCCCATCATCATCATCCGGGCCACCCAGAAGAAGATAATGTCGAAACCGGTGACGAGCACGTTGGTCGGGTAATAGCGCGCCAGTTCCGGCGTCTTGTCCGGCCAGCCGAGCGTCGAGAATGGCCACAGTGCAGACGAGAACCAGGTATCGAGAACGTCTTCGTCACGGGTCAGGATTTCGCCCGGCAGGAAGTTCTCAAGCTTTTCCTGAACCCAGGCCTTCCAGGGACCTTCATGCGCAAGATAATGCTGGATAGCAGCCTCAAGCGCTTCTTCCTCGCTTTTTTCAACGAAGCACTGACCATCCGGTCCATACCAGGCCGGGATCTGGTGGCCCCACCAGAGCTGGCGCGAAATGCACCACGGCTCGATGTTCTCCATCCAGTCAAAATAGGTCTTTTCCCAGTTCTTTGGCACGAAGTTGGTACGGCCCTCGCGAACGGAAGCGATTGCAGGCTCCGCGAGCGTCTTGGCGTCGGCAAACCACTGGTCGGTCAGCATCGGCTCGATGACGACGCCGGAGCGGTCGCCGAACGGCTGCATGATCTTCTTCTTTTCGACATAGGGAATGTCGTTGCCTTCGGCATCATTGACCGTGACGGCAAGGCCTTCGGCATTGATCGCCTCGATGATCCTCGTGCGGGCAACCATACGATCGAGACCACGATATTCTTCCGGCACGAGATTGATCTCGTCGACATCGCTTTCGTTCGGCAACTCGCCGGACTTGGCGATTTCGAGCGCCTTGGCCGCATAGACGGCATAAGCCTCGCCGTCTTCACGCATCGACGCCGTCGTATCCATCAGGCGGTAGAGCGGAATCCGGTTGCGCTTGGCGACCTGATAGTCGTTGAAATCGTGCGCGCCGGTGATCTTGACGGCGCCGGAGCCGAAATCCGGTTCCGGATATTCGTCGGTGATGATCGGGATCAGGCGGCGATGCTCTTTCGGGCCAACCGGGATCTCGCAGAGTTTTCCGATGATCGGTGCATAACGCTCATCCGACGGATGAACAGCAACCGCGCCGTCGCCCAGCATGGTTTCCGGGCGGGTCGTGGCGATCGAGATGTAATTGCGCTCTTCGGAGAGGACGATATTTCCGTCCGCATCCTTCTCGACATAGGTATAGGTTTCGCCGCCGGCCAGCGGATACTTGAAGTGCCACATATGGCCGTCAACTTCCTTGGACTCTACTTCGAGGTCGGAAATCGCCGTCTCGAATTTCGGATCCCAGTTGACCAACCGCTTGCCGCGATAAATCAGGCCTTCCTTGTAGAGTGAGACGAAGACTTCGAGCACGGCCTTCGACAGGCCCTCGTCCATGGTGAAGCGCTCGCGCGACCAGTCGCAGGAAGCGCCAAGACGCTTCAGCTGGTTGAAGATCACGCCGCCGGATTCGGCCTTCCAGTCCCATACGCGCTCGACGAAAGCCTCACGGCCCATCTCGCGGCGGCCGGGGAGCTGGCGCTCCATCAGCTGGCGCTCGACGACCATCTGAGTGGCGATGCCGGCATGGTCCATGCCCGGCTGCCACAATACGTCCTTGCCGCGCATGCGCTCGAAGCGGACCATGATGTCCTGCAGCGTATTGTTGAGCGCGTGGCCCATATGCAGCGAACCCGTCACATTCGGCGGCGGAATCACAATGGTGAACGTGTCCGCACCCGGCTTGGCATTGGCGCCGGCGCGGAAAGCATCGGCATCGTCCCAGGCCTTGGCGATCTTCGGTTCAACGGCGGCGGAGTCGTAGGTCTTCTCGAGCATTTCCTGACCTGTTTTTCTTTTATGAATAAGATGGTGCGGTGTTAAAGAGATGGGGCACCGGTAGTCAATAAAAAAGCCGCCCCGTTACCGGAGCGGCCATATTCAATAACGCCAGAGCCGAAATATCGGCTCGATTAACGGCGGGGACCGCGGGCGACGCGCTCGATTTCTTCCCGCACGAGACGCTCGACGAGCGTCGGCAGATTGTCGTCCAGCCATTCCTGCAGCATCGGGCGAAGCATTTCCTGGGCCATTTCCTCGACGGAGCGGCGCTGCAAGCCGTCGAAAACCTCAGCCAGCTCGCCGAACGATTTTGCCACCTGCGCACCTGCCGCTTCGGACAGAAGGCCAGCCATGGCCGCGATCGACGTTCCAGCCGGAGCAATGTCCGTCTGCGTTTCCGTTTGCAGAGGCTGATGCGGCGCCTCGACGGGCTCCGGCATTTCCGGCTCGGAAACCACAGCGTCCTGCGATGGCTCGGCAGCAAGCTGATACGGGGCCTCTTGTTCCGCTGGCGGCGCTGTTTCGATCAAGGCCGGACGGCTTGGCTCCCGGATTGCCACGTCGGCAAAAGAAGGGCGCAGTTCAGGTAGCGCCAGGGAAATCACCGGTGCAGAAGGCTCCCTGAACGCGGCTGGCGTTACCGTTTCGGTGCTGGACGATGCCGTATCAGGCGCCAGAGAGGACGGCACATCCGCTCCACCAAAAGACCGGGATACCGCCATGTCCTGGTGGCGCGCGGAGGCGGCACGAACCCTGGCAGCAACATCGGCAAGCGACAGCGATCTTTCTGCCGCAGCAGGAGCCTCAACCGGCTCCGCCCGCACGGCAAATTCCGGCTGGCGCGGAAGGCCGGCGTCATTGGCAGCCAGATCGGGGGCGAAAGCGCCTTCGTCATCAAAGCTTTCAAGCTCGTCTTCATCGTAAGCGGAAGATGCGCCATGCAGGCCAGCCGTATCCGAACCCGGATCATTGCTTTCGATGATCCGGCGGATCGACGCCAGTATCTCCTCCATGGAGGGTTCACGCGCTACATTTGGCTGAGCCATTTCGTCCTCGTAATTGCCAAGTTCTGCCGCCTGTTCGACGGTCGTAACCTTGTCCTCAGTGTAAGGGCTTGGCGACAAGACACAATGTGACGAGGAGCGGCAAAGATGGCGATACACAGATTTTGCACAGGCATTGAGTCCTCTGCGCAACAACCTCCATGGGCCGAAAACGAAAAAGGGGCGCCAGGCGCCCCTCGTCAGATGGTCACTGACACCCGAATCAGAAGACGAATTCCCTGATTTTGCCGAAGCCCGGCAGCGGCTTTACGGAAAGATTGAAACGCGAGCTTTCGGAGATCGCGCCGTGTTCCTTGAGCAAGATTTTCGCCTGCGCGGCGTTTCCATAACCGACGACAGCAACGAGCCGTCCGCCCTCGGTGAGTTGATCCAGAAGCGCAGAAGGCACCTCTTCCACCGCGCCATTGACGAAAATAAGATCATAGGGTGCGTTGGGCGCATGGCCCTTGGTCAGCTCGCCGGTGACGACATCCACGTTCTGACAGTCCAAAGACTTCAGATTGCCGGCAGCCAGTTCGGCCAAGGCCGGATCGCTTTCGAGCGCTGTCACCGAACCTGCCAGCCGCGACAGCAGGGCGGCCACATAACCGCTGCCCGTTCCGATTTCCAGAACCCTGTCATCCTTGGTGATTTCGGCCGCCTGAAGCAACTTGGCCAAGGGTGACGCCTCCATGAGATAGCGACCGGGTGACAGTTCGATATCCGCATCGAGATAAGCCAGCGGCTTTGCCTTTTCAGGCACGAACGCCTCGCGCGCCACCGAAAAAAAGGCGCGCAGAACCGAATGCGACGTTACGTCAGTGGTCCGGATCTGGTGTTCCACCATCTTTATCCGGGCAGCCTCGAAATCTATCATGTCCTGCGCCTCGTATCCTGTTTGCCGACCGTATTACTGGCGCAAGCCGCCGGTTTCAAGACGGTGCGTGACGGCTCGATGAGAAACCGCCATCGTCCTGTTCCGCCGAACGGTCCCAACAGGCTTCAGGAATGAGGCCTTAAAGGCTCGTTGAGCTTTTTCGCCACCGAATAATCCTGCTCATAGGAGGACCGCAGGCCGGCTGCGCCATCGAATTGCGGCTGGCGCGCAATCACCGCGGCGAACAGGCCATCCGGATACGTGCCGGTTCCTTCAGCATCGACAACAGACGGGCGAAACGCATTGACGAATTTGGTGAGCACGGATCCGATCCTCCATTCGCGGGAATTGCGACCATAAAAGCGCGCGACGCGCCTTCTGGTTCCAGGCTGGCGTAAAGAAGTTGAAAATTAACCATGACACGTGGCAGGACTTGGGTGGACGTATGAAATTTCTGCGACACCGGATGCGACAAGAAAAATATGCGGGTTGGCCTTCAAGGCGCTTGCGCGGCAATTCGATTCGTTCTAAACGCCCCGGCACACACCGCAAAATACTGCATGGATGGCCTCGTGGCGGAGTGGTGACGCAGAGGACTGCAAATCCTCGTACCCCGGTTCAATTCCGGGCGAGGCCTCCAATCTCCCCTTGAACATACCCTGTGATCGAACATTCGCCGCGGAACTGTTGTCGCGTGTATATATCGCCTCCCCATCCGTGGTTGCGGCATTCAAACTTGAATGCGCGTCTTGGCCTCCGCGTCCCGCTTTGCGACCTTGAAAAATCCGATCGAGACCCCGGAACCTTACCTATCCTCACCCGTTTTCTGCGCCGCGATGAAGGTGCAGCAGATGAACGATATGTATATCCAGAATCCGATTTTATGGTCCCAGCCGGTACGCGTGAGGGTCGGCTACGGTTTTCAGGAGACGATCAGAGGCCCGCGCGAAGCGCTTGAATATCTGAAATGGCGCTGGCCGGTTCGGGACGGTGTCTATTACCTGAAAGCTCTGAAGGAATGTGCCGAATCCCTGCAGCGGCAGGTTTCACTCGACACCGTGAGAGAGACCTTCGTGCTCGCCAGCATAGAAGCGAAAATGCTCGGATGACCGGCCGATCGAAACCAGCCGTCATTTAACCGATCATTTACAATTCCCATTAGGCCATTTTTTAAATCACGCCGCCTAATCATGTCCGAAGCGGCGATGTTGCCGCCAGAACCTTTTTTTCAGAAGGATCGCCATGACGGCGATGATCGACATGAAGCTCACTTTTTCAGACGCCTTTGCGGCGCTCGCGACCATCATATCGCTTTCTAGCATACTCTATGTTCTGCATATGGTACTGGCACTCTTCTAGATCCAGCTTCCAAAAACCACTTCCAGCACCCCGCCTGATCGCCACGAACCGACACCTCGACAGATCCGAACGTCTCCCTGCGCGCCGCTGCAAAATGCTAAAAATAAGCCTTTTGCAAGCCATCAAGTCACGCTCTCCATTCTCCGTCAATTTTCCTGCCGAATTGGTTCAATCCGACAGCTGCGGCATTTTGCCGGGTAACAATTTTTGCATCGAAAGCACGTTGGTGATAACATCCACGTGTACCGGTCGGGAAGGAACCCGGTATCGAACATGCAGTAGGAGGAGACTGGCATGCACTACGTTGAATTTTTCACATCCATCAATCCCATTGTTCTCGGCGTTTTGGCCGTGGTCGTTATTTGCGGCGTCTATGACCACTGGCTAGAGACACACCAAAAGTAGCAAAAACGCAGAAATACATCTCGGATCAGGCTCCATTTCCCGCAGAAGTAGGAGCTTCGACTTTGCTTGATGAGCTGTTGCTGCTATCCATTGCCACCCCTGTGGCGGCAATGGAGTATGGTTTTGCACGCGAAATTCGACTTTCAGGACACCAGTACTTCGCTGAGTGAAACTCTTCGGGATCTCATCAGAGGCATTCAGGGACCAACGGTATCCCTGCGGGATCTGATGGAGCGGATCGGGGAACAGGGACTGCTGCTTGTTTGCGCCGTCGCCGCGCTGCCGTTTCTCATTCCAGTTTCTATTCCCGGAGTGAGTACCGTCTTCGGCGCGGCTATCATCCTAATCAGCATAGCCATCACACTCAACCGGATGCCCTGGTTGCCGAGCAAGATCCTGGATCGCCAACTCGATACCCAGAAGCTTATTCCGGCGCTGGATAAAGGCGCCAACATCGTCTCCCGCCTGGACCGCTTTCTCAAACCGCGTCTGCGTAGTTTGACGACCGGAGCGGCCGTCAATCGGTTGAACGGGCTTGCGATCACGCTTGCGGGCGTACTGCTGATGTTTCCCCTGGGCCTGATCCCCTTCTCAAACACGCTTCCCGGTATAGCCATCCTTCTGCTTGCGGCAGGCATATTGCAGCGGGACGGCGCGGTCGTGCTCGCAGGCCACTTCTTCAATGTGATCACGATCGTCTATTTCGGGGTTCTTGCCTATGCAGCCTTCAGCGCGGGCCAAGGGCTTGCCACTTTCTTCAGCTGATCCGGCCAAGCCGCTCAGGCTACATAAAAACATCCTGGCACGGCGCAACCGTGTCGGCATTATTGCAGGTTCAATCTGAGCTGGATCCCCTTTGGGATATTCGGCTTTCGCAGCGAGGCTAGCTGCACCCGCTCGTAAACTTCCTTGCGCTGCTTGTCATGACGCTCCCGTAACGCACGGGAAGCGGCGACCATGGCAAGGGCGCGTTCTGCGACATCTTCGGCACGTTTCATCTGCACCTCCATCATGTTCACTTTATGTTCTATTTTTCCTTATTAAAAGTCAACACCAGAATGAAGAGACATGGATGGGAATTCAGCATTCGCGGGACAAATGTCCTGGCTGAGCGTTGAGCGCAAAGCCGGCACCCGCTTTTTCTTGAGAGAGAATAAAATGGCGGCCAAAGGATCCGACGTGCCGCGACATATAATGAACCCGCCAGGAGATGACGGAGCTGCTCGCGGGTTTATCCAGAACAACAAGAATAAAAAAAGCCCTGTCTTCATGGTTATCCATGAAAACAGGGCCTCTTTAAATCTGGCTCCCCGGGCCGGATTCGAACCGGCGACCTGTCGATTAACAGTCGAATGCTCTACCGCTGAGCTACCAGGGAACACCGCGTCGCGGCGTGTGCGGCGGGTAATACGCATGCTTTTCCGATTTGCCAAGCGGTTTTTTCTAAAAAAACCAAATTGCTTGTTTAATCCCCAGTTCCTCCCCATCTCGCAGGCAGACATCGTGCAAATTCAAAGGGATTTTTGACTGGATGGTCTCGGCACCGCACAAACGGCATTTCGGTATTGACCCTCGCAGCGGCAAACTGGCCCTCGGAACATGGCGAATTCCCATGCCGAAATCACGCGCCGGCCGCATTGGCCTAGGGTCGGCCTTGATGGTGGGAGGTACGCTCGGGTTTCTTCCCGTACTCGGCTTCTGGATGTTGCCGCTCGGATTCGTCGTCCTGTCGAACGACATATCCTTCATCCGGCGCAGGCGCCGCCGCATGGTGATCTGGTGGTCGCGACGCAAGCGACGCCCGGATGCCAAAACAGCTTCCGAAACCCGCCAACCATCTGACAGGTAATGCTAACCACCGGTACCGATCTTCCGGAACACTCTTCAAGCGCAAGCGGTTTCTACGAAAAAACGCATATGCGGCAACTTGGCCCAACAAACACACTCTAAACGAGAAAAAATTCGTAGCAGCAACAGAACCCGAGGTGTAAGCTCATGTCAGTTCGGGGCTGATCACTGGGAGGATGGTTCATGCCGCAGGGAAATTGGCAAAAGCCGGTTCAAATCGCATTCGGGAATCTCGGTATCGAGATGATCAGCAGCCCATCGGAAGCATTGCTTGTACTGACCGATCGCTGGCCTGATTTGCGCGGGCCGCATTTCGTCAAGGCAAGGAGTTGCTGCCGCGCAGCCCTTGACGGGCGCCGTACGCCGGAAGAAGCCCGGCAACAGTTCGAAAATGCCGTGAGTGAAGCTCAACTTCACGTCAACTGACGCCTGGAGCTTTCATTCTGCTAATGAGTGGTCGCCTTCCGGGCGACCGCTGTTTTATGCGCGGATAGAATTGGCTAAAGCATATCGCGATCCTTCGGATGCCCTTTAGCCTATGTTTTATCTCATATTCCGCGCAAAAACCGCTGCACACTTTCGCGCGGTAACGCTCTAGATGCCCAATATGTCGCCGACAATCCTGAAAGTCGGGCCGCTTAGTGTGATCGGTGCCAGCAGGACCGAAAAGCACAGGCATGAGCTGTTTGCACCTGCTACGGGTCGATGCGTAATCGTCTCATCGGCAACGGAGACGTCCCCTTCCGAAAACGCGCCTCTATGGTCATGAAACTGCCCTTGCAATACCAGGGTGAGTTCAAGACCGCGATGATGATGGTGTGGTAGAGCCCGACCCGGCCTTGCCCATAAAAGGCTGGCCTCCATGCCGGAGTCTTTTTCGATCACGTGCTGCTTCAGGCCGGGCAGCTTGGTTTTCCAGGGAACGTCATCAAGATTTCGTCCCGCATAGGAACGCAGAAAGCGCGGTAGCGAATCGTCGTGTTCCGTCATCAATAGCGGCGTTTGAATCTGCGGCCTTGATTCGAGGATCGCTTTCAAACGATCAGGCGAAGAGGACAATGCGCTGGGCTCGGCGTCATCAAGACTTTCTCCAGCCAGAATTTCCAGTTGATCAACCAGACGGCCCGATGACGGCTGCATCTCCAGATGAGAGCCCACGAGGATATGCGCCGGCTCCGGAAGGCAACCGGCGACGTAATGCGCAATCAGCAGATTCAGCCGTTCAAGGTTCAGCAACATGTCTGTTGTCAAATCTAGAGGCGTATTCACACAACGTAAAGATGGTAGATTTTGGGGGTTCGCCCGATTGGGTCAAAATCGCGCATGCGCGTCTTATCTGACCGGCAATCGGAAGCTGCTCCGCCACGGTCGGCTTTTGACATCTGTTCCGCAACACGGCAGAGCATTTCTCATCAGAAGCAGAGCCAAGAACGGATTTTCTTGCGCTCTAGCGCTTGTCCGTGGAAAAGACGCTGATTAAATCAGCCAAAAAGGCGCGTTATCATGATCTCTTATCCCAATGTCATCGATATCATCGGCAATACCCCGCTCATCCGATTGAAGGATGTGTCGGAAAAGACCGGCTGCGAAATTCTCGGCAAGGCCGAATTTCTCAATCCCGGTCAATCGGTGAAGGACAGGGCCGCTCTGTTCATCATCCGCGATGCCGAGCGCAAGGGACTGCTCAGGCCGGGCGGCATCATCGTCGAGGGCACCGCCGGTAATACCGGGATAGGCCTGACGCTGGTGGCGAAGTCGCTCGGATACAGAACGGTCATCGTCATTCCGGAAACTCAGAGCCAGGAAAAGAAAGATGCGCTGAAACTTCTCGGCGCCGAACTGGTCGAGGTTCCGGCGGTTCCCTACAAAAACCCCAACAATTACGTGAAAGTCTCAGGCCGGCTTGCCGAACAGCTGGCCAGAACCGAACCGGCAGGTGCGATCTGGGCGAACCAGTTCGACAACGTTGCCAACCGGCAGGCGCATATCGAGACCACGGCACCGGAAATCTGGGAACAGACGGGCGGCAAGGTCGATGGTTTCATCTGCTCTGTCGGCTCCGGTGGAACGCTGGTCGGCACGGCAATGGGCCTGAAAGCCAGGAATGCGGATATCAAGATTGGCATCGCCGATCCCGACGGCGCGGCGCTCTACGAATATTATGCGCATGGCGAACTGAAGTCGGAAGGTAACTCGATCACGGAGGGCATCGGTCAAGGCCGGATCACCGCCAATCTCGAAGGCTTTACGCCGGACTTCTCCTATCGCATCTCCGACGCGGAGGCCCTGCCCTACATCTTCGACCTGGTGGAGACAGAAGGCCTTTGCCTTGGCGGATCATCCGGCATCAATATCGCCGGCGCTATCCGGCTGGCGAAGGATCTCGGCCCGGGCCACACGATCGTCACCGTGTTGTGCGACTACGGCAACCGCTACCAGTCGAAATTGTTCAATCCGGATTTCCTGAAGTCGAAAGGCCTGCCGGTGCCGCAGTGGCTGACGCAGAAGCGGCATATTACCGTGCCGTTCGAGACCGTCTGACCCATAGCTGCGAGCATGCCATGCCCACCCAACTGCTTTACCGCGACGACTTCTATCTGACCACCACAGAGGCCATCGTGACCTCCGTGCATGAAGACGGCGGGATCGAGTTTGATCGCACCTGCTTTTATGCAACGTCCGGCGGCCAGCCGGGCGATACCGGTTTCGTCGAAAGGGCAGATGGAAGCCGCATTCTGCTTGGCCAGACGAAACATGGCGCGACGAAGGATATCGTCGTCCACGTACCGCTCGAAGGACAGGCGCAGCCTCTGGTCGGCGAGACGGTTACGCTTTCGATAGACTGGCAACGCCGCTTCAACCTGATGCGGATGCATACCGCCTGCCATCTGCTTTCGGTCGTCTGCCAATATCCGATCACGGGTGCAGCCGTCGGTGAAGAAGACTCGCGCGTCGATTTCGACATGACCGACACGATCGACAAGGACGACGTCACGGCAAAGCTGATGGAGCTCGTCAGGGCGGATCACCCGGTCTACCTGCAATGGATCACCGACGAGGAATTGGCCGCCAATCCGAGCATCGTGAAATCCAAGAATGTTCGCCCGCCGGTCGGTCTCGGGCGCGTCAGCCTGGTCTGCATCGGCGAGAATTCCAGCGTTGACAGCCAGCCCTGCGGCGGAACACATGTCGCGACAACATCTGAGATCGGGGCGATCCATATCGCCAAGATCGAAAAGAAGGGCAAGGAGAACCGCCGGTTCCGAATCCGGTTCGGCGAGCCCGAAGCACAGGCCTGAACGGGCCAAGGGAGACACGACATGAGCGAAGCGATTGAGGTCCAGACGAGCCGTTTCGTGGTTTCATCCGACTGGCTGGCGAAGGAGCTGGGTGCGCCTGACCTGAAGGTCATCGATGCGTCCTTCTATCTGCCGGCGCATAGCCGCGATGCCGACGCCGAATATCTTGCCGGCCATATTCCCGGCGCCATCCGCTTCGACCACGACAAGGTCGCGGACCATTCGACCGGTCTTCCGCACATGGTCCCAGCTCCAGAGGTTTTTGCCGAGGCAGTCGGCAAGATGGGAATCAAAGAGACCGACCGGATCGTCGTTTATGACGGTCCCGGCATTTTTCCCGCGCCGCGCGGCTGGTGGCTGTTCCGAATCATGGGGGCGCAAAACGTCTTCGTGCTTGATGGCGGTCTCGACGGCTGGAAGGCCGAGGGGCGGCCTTTGGAAACGGAGACTCCCACTCCTCAGACCACCACATTCAGGACGGACCTGCGCCTCGACAAGGTGATCGATTTCCGTGAAATGCTGTCGATCGTCGTCGACGGCAAGCGGCAGATCGCCGATGCCCGCAGCGCCAGCCGGTTTGCAGCGACCGAGCTGGAAACCCGACCAGGATTGCGCTCCGGCCATATGCCTGGCGCCCGCAGCCTTCCGTCAGGCACCTTTTCGCTTAACGGCAAGCTGCGCAGTCTACCGGAACTGCGTCAGGCCATCGAAGAAGCCGGCATCGATTTCGGCCAGCCGATCGTCACCACCTGCGGATCGGGCATCACCGCCGCGATCATCACGTTGGCGCTCGAATCGCTCGGGCATAAAAACAACGCGCTTTATGACGGTTCCTGGACCGAGTGGGGTGCACGCGAGGATGCTCCGATCGTGACCGGTCCGGCAGACGCACGATAGGGCGGAACAATCCCGATGGCGAAGAAACCTCTCCCGCTGAAGGTGCGTGTCACCCGGCTCGAAATGTCCGCTGCACCGCGTACCAGCTTAGCGGTGCCGGTCAATGTCCAGACGGCGATCATGCGCACACCGGAAATCCCGTTGCATTTCTACCGTTATCTCTACCGACAGGTGGGCAAGCGCTGGAACTGGTATGAGCGCCTTCGGATGAGCGACGAAGAGCTTGGCGCGATCATCCACAATGCTCAGGTTTCCATCTGCGTGCTTTATGTCGATGGTGCGCCGGCCGGATTTTTCGAGTTTGCCAAACAGGCAGACGATGTCGTCGAGCTTTCCTATTTCGGCCTGTTCGAACGGGCGATCGGGCTCGGTATCGGAAAGTGGTTTCTGCTGCAGGCGCTTTATGCGGCGTGGCAGGACAATCCGTCGAAGGTCGTCGTCACCACCAACACTCTCGATCATCCGCGAGCGATACAGCTCTACCAGATGATGGGATTTTCGCCGGTCAGCACCAGCGACGGGCTGATCCTGCCGATGACGGATGCCGAACTTCTGAAAGCGCTCGACGGATAGGCTCGAATATCGACGGCAAGAATCGGGTGGCGACGATGCGAAATCATCGTCATCACAGGGCTTTTCCAGTTCAAGGAGATGCCCCATGTCGACAATCCGATTTCATGCCATGCCGACGGCAGATGCCGAAACTCTCTGGAACGGCGGTACCGATGCCTATGGCAATTTGCCCGAGACGATGGTTTCCGATGGCCCCGGTCATCCGTGCCGCCACTGCCTGAAGAACATAGACGAGGGAGAAAGCCTGCTGGTTTTCGCCTATCGGCCGTTCCCCTCGCTGCAGCCCTATGCCGAGACCGGGCCGGTCTTCCTGCATGCAACGCCCTGCCCGCGATATGATTGCCAGGAGGTTTTGCCGACGATCCTTTCGAGCCCGGATTACATCGTTCGCGGATATGGTCACAACGACCGTATCGTCTACGGAAGCGGCGCGGTGACGCCGACCGAAGAGATCGCTGCACGGGCGGAACAACTGCTCAAGCGCTCCGACATTGCCTATGTTCATGTGCGCTCCGCCCGCAACAATTGCTATCAGTGCCGGATCGAGAAAGTTCAGGCTTTCTCCGATGCCTCACACGCGATCTGAACGAAACGAAACGGACCCGATCAGCAGACAGGGTCCGCCCTTGGTGCGGGAGCGTTTTTCAGTTTCGGCCGGGACACGTCGGGTGCCTCGAATTGATTTTTTAGTAATGACACTCGGCGTGTCCCGTTCGGTGTGTTTTTCCGCGCAACTCCGGTCCGTCTGCAGCGGCCTGGACGCTTGAGCCCTTGCGGGCTGCCTGACCGGTTTGTGTGCGACACACGCACGCCTTGTTCAGGGGCAGACCATTTTCTGCGCAGCCCCGCATGTCCCGCCTGCATAAGGGCGGTCCACGCGATCACCGGCTCCACTTCGCCGGTAATGCTGACCGGTGTAGCCGAAGCGGAACGGGGGGATTGTAGACACAGGTTCGGAGGGCGGGGATGAGATTTTTCACAAGGGATTGATTTTGTTGAGCGGCGGGCCCGAAATGTCCCCGAGAGAGGGCTCCCCTCTCTCGGAATTTCTAACGCCTAGCTCACGCAAAGAGGCTAAAATCCGAGGACCCCAGCGTTCAGCTCAGGCCGCCGACATCCTTAGTTCCACCCTCGTCGAGATCCTCGGCCAGCTGCAACAGCAGCTTGACGAAATCACCGGCCTTTTTCTCGTCGGTGGCGAGCTTTGCGGCGATGACTTCGCGTAGGTTCAGCAGTGCGGCATCGATGCTGCGTGGCAATTCCGGGCCTCTTTCCCTGTGCTGGTGGTGTTCGCTACGCTCCTGCCGCTGCTTGATCCGTTCGGCAAACTCGGAAAGCCTGTCGAGAATGGTGGAGGCGAAGCTGCGGTTTTCCTCGAGATGAGCCCTGCCCTCCTCGGTAATGGCGTAACGCTTCTTGTTGCCATCCGCTTCGGAGACCACGTATCCGGCCTCTTCGAGATAGGTGAGCGTCGGGTAGATCACGCCCGGGCTCGGCGCATAAAAGCCGTAGGTGATATCTTCGATATGCTTGATGATCTCGTAGCCGTGGCGCGGCTCCTTTTCGATCAGCGCCAGAACCAGAAGGCGAAGATCACCCTGCATCAGGAACCGGCCGATACGACCGTCGCCCTCATCACCGAAGCCGCGGCCACCGCCACCGCCTGGGCCGCCTTTCCCGCCACGACCCGGCCCGCCGAAACCACGACCGAACGGCCCGCCACGCGCGGCAAAGATTTCCTCGAAGGCCCTGCGGCCTCCACGTTCGCCGCATCCATGGCGGCCGTCAAACTTGTGTCCAAACATTTCTGTCTCCTTAGACTGCCTTTCGATATATCTAAAGATAGTCGAAATAGAAAAATACGCAAGGACTTAGATATATCTAAATCATATCGAATTGATTTTTCGGACGAAAAAACGCCGGGGGCTTTTGCACCCGGCGTTGAGACTGACAAATGGCAACGAATCAGGCGACGTTCAGCAGGCTTTCAGGCGCAAAAGCCTCGTAGCCGAGCGCTTCGGCAACAGCCGCGTTGGTGACCCGCCCCTTGTGGATATTCAGCCCGTTGCGCAGATGCCTGTCTTCGGCAATAGCGCGCAGGCCGCGATCGGCGAGTGCGAGGCCATGCTGGAGCGTTGCGTTGTTGAGCGCATGAGCCGACGTCACCGGAACGGCACCCGGCATGTTGGCCACGCAATAATGAACGATACGATCCACTTCATAGGTCGGGTCGGAATGGGTCGTGGCATGCGATGTCTCGAAGCAGCCGCCCTGGTCGATCGCGACATCGACCATCACCGCACCCTGCTTCATGCCCGACAGCATTTCGCGCGTGACGAGTTTGGGGGCTGCGGCGCCTGGAATGAGCACGGCACCGATGACGAGATCGGCCGAAAACGTCTCTTCTTCCAGCGCATCGATCGTCGAATAACGGGTATGCACGCGGCCGCCGAAAATATCGTCCAGCTGGCGCAGGCGCGGCAGCGAGCGGTCGAGAATGGTTACGTCGGCGCCAAGGCCTGCCGCCATGCGGGCCGCGTGAAGGCCGACCACGCCGCCGCCGATGACGGTCACCTTGGCAGGCAAAACGCCCGGCACACCGCCGAGCAGGATGCCGAGGCCGCCATTGGCTTTCTGCAGCGCCGTGGCACCTGCCTGGATCGCCAGCCGCCCTGCGACTTCCGACATCGGCGCCAGAAGCGGCAAACCGCCACGCTCGTCGGTAACCGTTTCATAAGCGACGCCCGTGACACCTGAAGCAAGCAAGCCTTTGGTCTGTTCCGGATCGGGCGCGAGATGAAGATAGGTGTAGAGGATCTGGCCTTCGCGCAACTGCGCCCATTCCGCCGGCTGCGGTTCCTTGACCTTCACCACCATGTCGGATTGTTCGAAAATTTCCCTGGCCGAACCTACGATCCTGGCACCGGCTGCCTGATAGGCAGAATCATCCGCGCCGATACCGGCACCGGCTTTGGTCTCGATAATGACATCATGGCCATGGGCCACATATTCACGCACGGCTCCGGGCGTTAGGCCAACACGATATTCATGGTTCTTGATTTCCTTCGGGCACCCGACACGCATGCAGCATTCCTCTCTTTTATCGTGGCATTCGCCAATTGATTTTGTGCGCGACGAGCACACCAGAAAAGCGGCGGAATGTCCTTGCAAAGAGCGATTGCCGTAACGGCCTTTTTCGGGGATTATTGCGTGAAATCGTCATTTTTCGAAAGAAACCCCGATGAACAGCTTCGATGCCATCGATCGTTCGATCATGCGGATTTTGCAGGACCGTGGGCGAATCTCGAATGCGGAACTGGCCGAGCGTGTCGGCCTTTCGCCTTCCGCCTGTTCGCGCCGCCTCGACATTCTGGAAAAGAGCGGCACGATCAGCGGTTATCATGCGCGTCTTTCCCACGCCGCGCTCGACTACAAGATGATGGTCATCGTGCATATCTCGCTATCGGGTCAGTTCGCCAAAACGCTGACGGAATTCGAAGCGGCTGTTAAACTCTGTCCCAACGTTCTTGTCTGCTACCTGATGTCGGGGGAATACGACTACATATTGCGCGTCGCAGCCAAGGACCTTGCGGATTACGAACGCATCCACCGCGACTGGCTCTCGGCCCTGCCGCATGTGGTGAAGATCAACTCCGGATTTGCACTGCGCGAAATCATCGACAAGCCAAATGTCGGATTATAGCTATTTATGGTTGCATAAAATCAATATTGCACCCTATCTTTGATTGTCGTTCAAAGGAGGGTTCAGATGAAGCGAAGTTCACTGGAATTAGGCGCAGGTATCGTCAGCATTATCTCCATACTGCTCGTCATCGGTGAGGTGATCGGCTACCAAACCAGTGACAGCGCGAAAATCGCGACATATCTCGCCATGGCGATCATCGCGCTACTCGCTCCCAAACTCGCCAGCATCAGTGTCGGCAAGGATGGTCTGGTTGATTCCCTGGCGGATAAGGTGGAAGAAAACGGTCAGCGTATCGAGCGGACGAAAAACGTTGCGATCGAACTCGATGAACAACTGAACCAGAAGATTACGCAGATATATGAAGAGCTTCGGCAGCTAAGGCAATTTTCCTCTGCGTCGGAAAGTGGCTTTCAGCCCCAGAGTGTCTCCACCGGCGACGAGTTCGGGCTGCCGGCCGTCACTTTCGTCAACGACTCGCAGAAACAGCGTTTCGGCGGCAGGGAGATCAACGACGGGCTGCAGATTTCGGCCATGGTCGAGAAATCGGATGTCGGCGACGATTGGCAGAAGGTCTCGATCACCGTTCGGGCGACGAAGAGTGCCACGCTCACTGGCATCGTCGACTTTTTCCTGCATGACAGTTTCCGGCCGAACCACTATCGCATCCCGGTTGCGAAAGGCGAAGCCAAGCTGGTCGTCAGGGCTTGGGGAGGCTTTACCGTGGGTGCTCTTGCCGGCGAAGACCGGGTGCCCCTCGAACTCGATCTGGCTACCAGCCCCAATGTGATTGCGCCGTCCGGCTGGAAAGGCCGGTAAGGACGGATGCCGCCGTACGGAAGCTTCGACAAGAAAGCTGCCTGTAGCACCTTTTGCTCCAATTCGGAGCCGTGCCCGCGCGGAAGTAAAGCGACGGTTACCGGATCCGCTAGAATTTTGTGACGCAAACTAAAGGCGTTTCAATTCATGCCAGTTATGAATCGGATAAAAGGACAGGAGGTATCACGATATGCCGGTCAACAATCTCAACATGAAGGTGCGTTCTGCTCCGCGGCGGAAGGCCCGCATCCCCGGAACGGTGAAATATTACGGGCAATCGGTGAATGGACGGGTAGTCGATATTTCCACGACCGGGCTGGCGCTCGACCTTAGCGCGCCGTTAAACGCAGCCGTCGGAAGCCCGGTCAGGATCGATAGCGAGGAACTGGGCGTTCTGGAAGGTATCGTCAAATGGAGCCATAACGGACGCGTCGGCATCCAGTTTCGGCCGAACACGAATGCGGCAGCGCAGGTGGCGGCCTATTTCCGCTTCTTTCATCAGGACATCCAGCCGGTCCTGAGGCGATAGGCCACAAAGGCCTGATTTCCCCCTGTCATTTTGGTGATGCAGGCTCATGCGAATGAGCCTAGTGTCACGCTTTTCGATGACGAATAGGGAGATATCATGCCGTCCTCCACCCCACCCCTGACGACGTCGCGCCGCGCGGTTCTCGGCGGAATAGCTGCGTCTTCCGCGCTGGTCGCGCTGCATCCGTTTGCGGCCCGGGCGCAGGCCAACCAGGCGCATCTGCGGATCATGGAAACGACGGATATCCATGTCCACGTCTTCCCTTACGACTATTATGCCGACAAGCCTAACGACACTCTGGGTCTTGCACGCACCGCCTCGATCGTCGACGCGATCCGCGCCGAGGCCGGCAATTCGATGCTGATCGACAATGGCGACTTCCTGCAGGGCAATCCGCTCGGCGACTATATCGCCTACGAGCGCGGCATGAAGGATGGCGACAAACACCCCGTCATCACGGCGATGAACGTGTTGGGCTATGATGTCGGTACGCTTGGAAACCACGAATTCAACTATGGGCTGGGTTTTCTCGACAAGGTGCTAGCCGGGTCCGGCTTTCCCTATATCTGCGCGAATCTTACCAAAGGCATGCTGGCATCCGATGCCAAAAAGGATGAGCTTTTCTTCAAGCCTTATGTGATCCTTGAAAAGCAGATCCGTGACGGTTCCGGCGCCACTTCGCCCATCAAGGTCGGTTTCATCGGTTTCGTGCCGCCGCAGATCATGGTCTGGGATGCCAAGAACCTGGAAGGCAAGGCGCAGACCCGCGACATCGTCGATGCGGCCAAGGCCTGGGTGCCGCAGATGAAGGAGGAAGGTGCAGACATCGTGATCGCGCTTTCGCATTCCGGCATAGACGGCTCCGGCCAGAGCGAGCGGATGGAAAACGCCTCGCTTTATCTCGCCGGCATCGAAGGTATCGATGCGATCTTTACCGGTCACCAGCATCTCGTTTTCCCCGGCCCGAAGGACTTTGACGGGATTGTCGGCGCCGACGCCAAGAAGGGCACGCTGATGGGCAAGCCCGCCGTGATGGCCGGCTTCTGGGGCTCGCATATGGGCCTGATCGACCTGCTGATCGAAAAGGACGGCAATGGCTGGAAGATCGTCTCTTCCACGTCTGAAGCTCGGCCGATCTACCACCGCGACGAGAACCGCAAGGTGGTCGCCGACGTCAAGGACAAGCCTGAAATTCTGGCTGCTGCAAAAGTCGAGCATGAGGCGACGCTTGCCTATGTGCGCCGGCCGGTCGGCAAGACGTCCGCGCCGCTCTATTCCTATTTCGCGCTCGTCGCCGACGATCCTTCGGTGCAGATCGTCTCCAACGCACAGACCTGGTATATCAAGCAGATGCTGAAGGACGGTCCGTACAAGGATTATCCGGTGCTTTCGGCGGCAGCGCCGTTCAAGGCAGGCGGGCGCGGCGGCGCTGAATATTACACCGACGTCCCAACGGGCGATATCGCGATCAAGAACGTTGCCGATCTCTATCTCTACCCGAATACGGTTCAGGCGGTGCTGATTACCGGCGATCAGGTGAAGAACTGGCTGGAAATGTCGGCCGGCATGTTCAACCAGGTGAAGGCCGGCGCCAAGGATGCGGCGCTGCTCAACGACGGTTTCCCATCCTACAATTACGATGTCATCGACGGCGTGACCTACCAGATCGACCTGTCGCAGCCGGTTCGCTTCGACAAGGACGGCAAACTGGTCAATGCCGATTCGCATCGTATAATTGACTTGAAGTTCGACGGAAAAACGATTGATCCGGCGCAGAAATTCGTTGTCGTGACGAATAATTACCGTGCCGGCGGCGGCGGCAAGTTTCCGGAGATCGCCGGCGACAAGCTGATCTTCGTCGCGCCCGATACCAACCGCGACGTGATCGTGCGCTACATCGTCGATCAGGGCACGATCAACCCGTCGGCCGACGGCAACTGGTCGTTCAAGCCTTTGCCGGGCACGACTGCGGTGTTCGAGAGCGGGCCGAAGGGGCGCGACTTTGCCGGCGAGATCAAGGGCGCAAAGATCGAGGATGCCGGTGACGGCGAAAACGGTTTCGCGAAATTCCGACTGGTGCTGTGAGGCACCTGTCTCCCTATAAACAATTGTGGAATCAGACGGCAGCTGAAAGGCTGCCGTTTTCATTCAAACCAACGCAGTGATCCTCATGCCAAGCTTTTCCTTCCAACAGGTCGATGTCTTTTCCAGTGAGCCGATGCGCGGCAATCCCCTTGCCGTGGTCATCGGTGCCGACGCGCTCGACGACAAGCAGATGCAGTCTTTCGCCAACTGGACCAATCTCAGCGAAACCACCTTTCTGCTGAAGCCGACGGTGGCTGGCGCGCATTACCGTGTACGGATCTTCACGCCGGCGCAGGAACTGCCGTTTGCTGGGCATCCGACGCTCGGCAGCGCGCATGTCTGGTTGAGCCAGACGGCGAACGCGCCCGACGGCGAGATCGTGCAGGAATGCGGCGCCGGACTGGTGCGCATTCGCCGCGACGGCCAGCGGCTTGCCTTTGCCGCACCGCCGCTCGTGCGCAGCGGTCCGGTCGATCCGGTTCTGGTGGAGAGGATCGCCAAGGGGCTTGGTGTGGTGACGACGGTGATAGAGGACAGCAACTGGGTCGAGAACGGACCGGACTGGATCGGTGTGCGGCTGCGCTCGCGTGCGGATGTGCTGGCGGTAAAGCCGGACTATTCGATACTGGCGGGAGCGCGGGTCGGGCTGGTCGGCCGTTTCGATCCGCAGTCGGATGGCGAAGACGCGCAGTTCGAAGTGCGTGCCTTTACCCGCAACGGCTACGAGGACCCGGTGACGGGTAGCCTCAATGCCGGTCTTGCCCAATGGCTGATCGGCTCCGGCGTTGCGCCGGAAAGTTACGTCGCAGCCCAGGGGACAGTGCTCGGCCGCGCCGGCCGGGTGCATGTCGACAAGGTCGGCGACGATATCTGGATCGGCGGCGAAGTTGCGACATGCATTTCCGGCAGCTTGAGGCTGTGACGCGGTCAGGCGGGGTTTGCGGTTAACGGCAAGCCCGCCGCCTGTCTGTTGCGTGTCGGAGCTTTCACGGCTGAATTTCCGACCTTACGCAGGAGAAGTCCCAGTTCCGGCGGCGGTTTCCTTTCGACACGGCGATAATCGCTGCCGTCTCTCTTGCGGGTGACGAGGCCGAGATCGAAGAGATCGCGCCTGAGCAAAGCTGCATCCTCGAAGAGATGCAACTCGTTCAGGAATGTGCTGATCTCACGTTCGGAAACGGATTTTGCGCGCGGGATCTTCGACCAGAGATACCAGAGGCACAATTGCTGCTGCGCGCGCTTGCCCGGCCAGCGCGTGAGGCGCCCATCACGGTCGAAGACGCGAAGGGTGTGCATCACGCGGCGTTCGTCAGCCTGTGGTTCGGGTGCTGCAGTGACATCGGGAATGTCGACGGGATCGCTGGTATGCGCCGTTGCGCGGAAATGCTGGTAATTGCGGAAACCTGCGGCTCGGCTGACAATATTCAGCATCTCAACATGGCTCGGCTTGTTGTCGAACTTGGCGATTTGATCGCGCAGGGATTTTGCAAAGGCCGACACATCTGAAACGGCCATCGGAAAGATGGTTCTGGGCATAGCTTATCCTTCAAGCGTGCCGGTCCGTCTGGTATGTCGCTGGTCACCGTCTTGTCGACTTCGGCACAGGATAAGTGCTGATCATCTGAATTTGCAGGTTTAGCTTCCCATAAGAGACGGCGACGCCTCGGTGAACTGCTGACCGTGGCAGAGCTATATCAAGATCAGCCGGCCGGGGTCAATCACCCGCATCCGTGAACCCTATTCCGCAGCTTCGGAAAAACCGGGCTGGTCGATATCCGCGTGGAGCATGGTCGTGAAATGCTGCTTGTTCGGGCAGGTCGAAAGCCGGCGGGCGAAAGAATCGATCAGCCACTGACCGGCCGGGCCGGGCGGGCTTGCCGTCCTGCGCAGCGCATAAAGCGGGTATTCCCCTTGTTCGTAGGCTTCGATATCGAGAACGACGAGATTGCCGTCGCGCACGTCATCGCGCACCAGCGATGCCGGAAGGCCACCCCATCCGAGCCCACCCTTGACGAGGTGATGCTTGGTGGCGATGTCGCTGACCCGCCAAATCTTGTAGGAAAGAACGTTGAAATCGCGACCGGCGGTTATGCCCGATGCATCGGTGACAACCAGCTGCGTCTCTTCGCGGACATCGGCAAGCGTCAGGGGCCGCCCCAGTTTCACAAGCGGATGATCCGCGGCTGCGACGGGCAGCAGAAAGGCGTGGCCGATCCGTTCGGCGATCAGGGAATCATCCTGTTTCAACAATGCGCCGCCGATGCCGATATCCGCCTTGCCGTTCATCACGAGGTTCATCACCATGCCGAGTTCACCGACATTCAGGTTGAGCGCGACGGTCGGAAACTCGGTCCTGAATTCCTTGAGTTCCGCAACCAGGGCATCTGCTGGAACCATGACGCTGATCGCCAGCGTGATTTCCGCCTCGAGCCCCTGCCGGATACCCTTGGCACGCGAGCGCATGACCTGCAGGTCGGCGACGATCCTGCGGGCATCAGCAAGCATTGCCCTGCCCGCTTCCGTGAGTTTCGGCTGGCGCGCGCCACTGCGCTCGAACAGCGTGACTTCGAGCTGCGCTTCGAGATTGCCGATCGTGTAGCTGACGACAGATTGCGCCCGGTTGAGCGATCGGGCTGCAGCCGAAAAACTCCCCGTTTCAGCAACGGAGATGAAGACCTGCAATTGATCGAGAGTCGGATTGGCGTCCATTCAAGCTATCCAGATATTCGATAATAACCTTCGATATTATCCCCGTTTTATCGATAGCGGTCCAGGCCTATTTCTCTCTCACACGAGCTTCCAGTCTCGCCGAACATTTCAAGGTCAATACAAGGCCTCCAAGATAATCAAGGAATTGGCACCATGTCTTCCATTCTTCTCATCACCTCCAGCCCGCGCGGCGACGAATCGCTCTCGACCAAGATCGCCAACGAATTCGTCGATAAGTTGAAAGCCCACAATTCCGGCTCAACTGTTGTCAGCCATGACCTCGGCCAGAACCCAATCGCCCATCTCGACACCGTCACCACATCGGCTATCCGCAAGCCGGCCGTTCAGCGCAATGCCGAAGAGACGGCAGCTGCCGAGCTGTCGGACAAGCTCGTCGCCGAATTGCTTGCCGCCGATACCGTCGTTCTGGCAACAGGCCTGATCAACTTCAACATCTATTCGCAGCTGAAGAGCTGGATCGACAACGTTGCCCGCGCCGGCTTGACCTTCCGTTACACGGCAGAAGGCCCGGAAGGCCTTGCCACCGGCAAGAAGGTGTATGTCGTGCTCTCGGCCGCCGGCATCTATTCCGAAGGTCCGGCCGTCGCCATGAACCACGCAGTTCCTTACCTCAAGACCGTTCTTGGCTTTATGGGTATGACGGATATCGAAGTCATCTATGTCGAAGGCACAGCCTTTGGTCCGGAAGCCTTCGAGAAGGCAATTGCTTCGGCACAGGAGCGTACCCAGCAGCTGGCACTCGCCGCCTGATCGATTTTTCGATAGTCAGACTTTTCCGTAACGGCCGTGGACCCTGTCCCGGCCGTTATTTTTCGCCTGGTAGAGTCGCTCATCCGCCCTGCTCAGAAGCAGGTCGAGCGTCCGTCCATCATCAGGCCCTGTCGCCACGCCGACCGAAACAGTCAATGCCGTACCGTCGGGGCGGGATACAAATGCTGCAATATCCTGCCGAAGGCGCTCCGCCACTTCCAGCGCCTTTTCGTGATCTGTTTCGGACAACAGCAGCACGAACTCCTCGCCGCCGAAACGAGACAGGTGATCGCTCGAGCGCGCGCTTTTACTCAAGCATGCAGCCAGATCCTTCAGCACCGCATCCCCGCGCTGATGCCCGAAGCGATCGTTGACATCCTTGAAGTGATCGGCGTCGACAATGACCATGCTGATCGATTGGCGCATTGCGAGGCTCTTTCGCACCAGTTCCGGGCCGTCCACTTCATAACGGCCTCTGTCGAGCACTCCGGTCAACCCGTCGACTCCGGCCTTTGCCAGCAGCGCCTGATAGCGCTCTCGAAAGGTCAGGTCGTGGAAAATATCCTTGATCTGCCGCGAAGAGGCCGACCATCGGTCGTTCTGGTCGATTTTCAGATAGACGGCAAAAAGGGTGGAGTAGATGAGCACAGCAAAGAGCTTCGCATACCAGCCGCCAAAGAAGACCGGCAGCGGCACGCCAAGAAGAATGTGAAGTACGGAGAAGAAACCGATCTGGTCGAAGGTCAGAATGATCGCACCGCTGATCGCGAACCGTACGACAATATTCTCGATGAAACGCCCCAGCCTCTCGTAAATCAGAATGATGGCTATCGCATCGATGTAAAGAATTGTCGTGCCCCAGACCATGAGCCAACCCATCTCATCGAGAAAGCCCATATCGGCAGCACGCCCGCCAGGCAGCATCACAGCCGCGTGCAGCTGGAGGATCTGGGCAATGCCGACAGTAAGCAGGTTTCCGAGAAACAGGCCGTAGATTGGCTGCCGCACGGTTGCCGCATCTTCCTTGATGTACAGCATCAGGATCATCATCAGCTTGCCGGCAAAAAAGACGGAAGATCCCGGCGACACGGTTCCAAACGGCAGCTGGACATAAAAAACGGCCGCCAGATAGGTTTCCATGAAATGCATCACGCCGAGCGCAGCCAGGAAAACACCCAGCCCGAGCGGGCGCCGGAAATGCAGGAACGCCGTCATGACGGAAAAATAGACGACCGCTTCGATCAGAAACAGGCCGAGATTAAGCCATTGCATGGGAGCTCCTGCCCCATTGAGAACAAGCTCTTTTAGGGGCTTCTCAGTTAAGTTTTTCTCAAATCCCGGTTGGCCTTACGCAAGTTTGCCAACCAAACGCGAGTCTGCGTCCCGGTGGAAGCCGCTATCGCGAATTTCCGGCAGCCTCCTCGGCATATGCTTCAACTGAACGGCGATCGCGGGATCGATCTGCCGCGCGATATCGGACACTTTTGAGGGCCGGCCGAGCAGGTATCCCTGAAGTTCGTGGCAGCCCGCGTGAGCGAGAAAAAGCGCCTCTTCGGTCGTCTCGACACCTTCGGCGACAACCTTCATGCCAAGCCTGGTGCCCAGATCGATGATCGTTTTGACGATCATGCGGGCATTCTCCGCGATCGCAAGATTGGCCACGAAGCTGCGGTCTATCTTGAGGGTGTCGAAAGGATAACGGCTGAGATAACTGAGCGAGGAATAACCGGTGCCGAAATCGTCGAGCGCAATGGTAAAACCCATGCGCTTCAGTTCGCCTAGGATCTGAACTGCTCGCGCATCATCATCGATCAGTACGCTTTCGGTTATTTCCAGCTCGATGCGCCGGGGATCGGCACCGGTGCGTTGCAGGAGACCGGCAAGGTTGGCGACGAAATCGCCGTGACGGAACTGAAGCGGGCTGACATTGATGCTGATATGTCCCTCGATGCCATCGAGCAAACCGACCGCCTCGGCTAAGACCCACTCTCCGAGCTGGATGATCTTGCCGGATGCTTCCGCTACGGGGATGAAGTCTGCAGGGCTGACCATGCCTCTTGTCGGATGGCTCCAGCGCAAAAGCGCTTCGTAACCGCTGATGGACGCATCCTGGACATCTATGCGGGGCTGCAGATAGAGCTCGAACTGACCATGCTGCAAGGCCAGTTCCAGATCGCCTTCCAGCGCACGACGTTTTTCAATCAGGTCGTTCATGCCACAACGAAACAGGCGGAAGGCATTTCTGCCGGAATGTTTGGCGTGATAAAGCGCGATGTCGGCGCATCCGATGAGCGCATCCTTATCCGCCGTGTGGTCAGAATAGAGTGCGGCCCCGATGCTGAGCGTGACATTCACCTGCTCGCCACGACGGATATCAATCGGCACCGCCATTGCTTCCAGCACACGCTTGCTGAATGCTTCCAGATCCTGTTCGGTCGATATGCTTCCCAGAATTGCCGCGAATTCGTCTCCGCCGAGACGGGCGACCATATCCTGCGGCCCGACCGCTGCCATCAGCCTGGCAGACACTTCGCGGATGACCGCATCGCCGGCCTGATGGCCGTGAATGTCATTGATGTCCTTGAAGCGATCGAGATCGATCATCGCGATGCCGAAGACGTGGCCATCGCCGGCATGCGCCATGATGCCGTTCAGGCTTTCGGTGAACAGGACACGATTCGGCAGACCCGTCAGCGGATCATGCAGTGCGAGGTAGCGGATGCGCTTCTCTGCCTCTTTTCTCTCCCGCAGATCGACGAAGCAGCCGACACGCGCTTTCTCGCCATGGAAGCTGATATCGCGACCGCGTGCGGCGACCGGCACCATAGATCCATCAGGCAGCTCGATCGAGATCTCGTGCCTTGCATCATCGTTGAGCTTGATGATCTCGGAAACACGGATCGCCTCCCCGTCCCGCAGGAAATCGAAGATGGAACGACCGATCAGGTCGGGCAGCGGGCGCCCGACGAGTTTTGCCAGTTCTTCGTTGCCATCAACCACGATGCCGTTGCGGTGGATCATGATCGCTTCGAATGTCGCCTTCGCCAGGGCTGCAACACGCTCGGCATCGTCATATTGGCGCGACCACTCGGCGATCACTTCATCACGACCATCCTGAGCGTTTTCCTCCCTGCGGATGAGCATGACGCGATCGAGAATCCGGAAAAAGAGATAGGTTGCGCCAAACGCCCAGTAGAAATTGATACCGACGCCGACGACCTGCACCCAGAGCTGTTCCAGCCTTCCACCCGCAGGCAGATAAGCGAGCGGAGCAATCAGCGGCAGCAGCACGGCACCGGCCGATCCGGCAAAGGCGTAGATGCCCACCACCCCCATCGGATCACCAACCTTCAATCGGTGTGCGACAAAGAGGTTACCACAGATCGCGACAGCCCCACCGATGCCGCCGATGACCAAGGCGCCGGTGACGTCAACAAGGCCGGCACCCGCTGTTACAGCCGCCAGCCCGCCCAGCATGCCGGAGATCAACCGTTCCGGCAAAACCTGTCGATCCGTGCGCAGGGCGATCAGGGAACCTATGCAGGCCCCCATTCCGGCGGCCAGGAGTGAATTGACGATAACGGCGGGAGCACTCCCCCCATAGGCGATTGCAAAGCCACCATTCAGGCCAACCCAGCCGACGAAAAGCAGCAAGGCCCCGGCAGCGGAGAAAATCGCGTTGCGGCCCGGCACCTGCGAGCGGAGGAAGAAAGCACCCTTATCCTGCGAGCTGATCGCCATGCAGGCGGCGAGCGCGACCCATCCTGCCGTGGCATGAACAGAGACGCCGCCGGCAAGATCGACAAAATCGAGATTGGCCAGGAATGCCGTGAGATTGGGAAAGAGCAGATCCCCGCGCGCCCAATGCAGAAACACCGGATAGACCAGCCCCGCGACGAACAGACAGGTAGCAGCGAAGGCTTTCGGAGTCATCCGCTCGGCAACCGAGCCGGAAAAGATGGTGATCGCCACACCGCCAAGCATTAGCTGAAAAATAATTAAAGCGGACTGGCCGGATGTCAGATCGTCGAACAGGGAGAGGCCCGGCCCGGTTCCAAACGGGAACACCTGCGATTGCCCGAAGGCAAGAGTGGCGCCAATGAAGGCGAAGGCAATAACGGCGAGAACAAAGCCCAGAAGATTTGTTCTGGCGACCTTGAGCGAATTTCCCGGCCGCCCGGAACCGGCTGACCGAAACAGCAGACCGACCTGCATGATCATTACGCACGCTGCGACGACGATCATCCATATATCAGCGACTGCCGGCGAAATCGTGTGATCGCCGGGCAACCCGCTTTCAGCATAGGCATAAGGGGCGGAAAAAACTGCCACTATTAAAAACCATACAACGTGCGTCGAACAGAGCCGCTGTGATCTCATCGAAAAAGCCGCTGGGAAATTGATAAATGCCCAGCCAACCTAGATCGCAGGTTTTAATATTGAGTGAGTATCGTGTTGCCCCTGATCACCAATGGTTGAACAGGGTCGGAAACGGATCAGGCAGAGCGGGACTTTTCGCCGCCGGAGAAAAGCGACGGGCCATTCTGGTCGATGATCTGTTCCGCCTTGCGGACCGTGAAGGTCACAGCGTCATCCATCGAGGAGAACATGTCGGCCCGGATGATATTCCGCACCAGCGTTTCGCCGTTCACTTCCTTCTCGATCCGGCCGGCTAGGCGGTACTGGCCGCCTTCGGGAAGCGGCGCCGGATAGATCAGGCAATCGTTGTAGGGAACGGGCTCAGCGCCTTTGGCAGATTGCGCCGGCTTTTCCTTGCCCGAAAAGGCCGAAAGGAGAGAAGAGAAAAAAGATGCCATGATGTTTGCCTACCACATTGCTCCCGGCGCCGAAACGCACCCACCCGGCTGTAACCGTTTCATGCCGGGAGCGCCAGCCCATCAGATGATCAGGTTGGCGAGGATTTCGTTTTCGGTGATGTCTTCGTAACCAAGGCCTGCCGCTTCGAAACGCTCGTAAAGACCGGCAAAATTTTCCGGCGCCGTCGTTTCGATGCCGATCAGGATCGAGCCGAAATTGCGAGCCGACTTCTTCAGATATTCGAAGCGGGCGATATCGTCATCCGGCCCCAGAAGATTGAGGAAATCGCGCAAAGCGCCGGGGCGCTGGGGCAGACGCAGGATGAAATACTTCTTCAAGCCTGCATAACGCATGGCCCTTTCCTTCACATCCGGCAGGCGCTCGAAATCGAAATTTCCGCCGGAAACGACGCAGACGATGGTCTTGCCGGCGATCTTTTCAGGCGGGAGAAGCAACAGCGCGGTGATCGAAAGACCACCTGCCGGCTCGAGCACGACGCCTTCCACATTCAGCATATCGGTCATCGTGACGCAGATCGCGTTTTCGGGAACGAGCAGGACCTGTTCCGACGAAAAGCCTTTCAGCGCCTCGAAATTGAGCGTGCCGATGCGCGCGACCGCCGCGCCATCGACGAAATTGTCGACCTTCGAAAGCGTTATCGGCGATCCGGCTTCCAGACTTGTCTTCAGGCTCGGCGCGCCGGTCGGTTCAGTGAAGAGGAAACCGTCTTTAGCAACCAAATTCTTCAAATAGCCGGTGACGCCGGAGGCAAGGCCGCCGCCGCCGACGGGAAGGATGACCATGTCCGGGTGCACACCATCGGGCAACTGCGTTTCGATTTCCGCGGCAACGGTCGCCTGCCCTTCGATGATATCAAGATCATCGAAGGGGGGCACCATCATGCCGCCGATCTCTTCCACATGGGCGCGGGCCGCCGCATAGCATTGGTCGAAAATGTCGCCGACCAGCTTGATGGTGATGAACTCACCGCCGAATATGCGTGTCTTGTCGATCTTCTGCTGCGGCGTCGTGACCGGCATGAAGACCACGCCCTGCACTTCGAAATGGCGGCAGACGAAGGCAAAACCCTGGGCATGATTGCCGGCCGAGGCGCAGACGAAGGTCTTGTCGCTCGCGCCGGTGGTTATCGCCTTGCGCAGGAAATTGAACGCTCCGCGGATCTTGTAGGAGCGGACGGGCGACAGGTCTTCGCGCTTCAGCCAGATATCTGCGCCGTAACGACGGCTCAGATGCTCGTTCAACTGCAGCGGCGTCTCCGGAAAGATCGTCCGCATCGCCGCCCTGGCATCGTCCACACCTGTCTTCATCACTTAAACCACCCAAAGATCATCAAGATTTTCCCCGCTATGACACAGCAGGCGGAGGAAGACCAAGCCCGATTTGGCGTCTTTCCGTTCTCCGCCTGCGCCTTGCGTCCTGATCAAGGGTCGGAAACCGCCGAAACCGATCCGCTATTGATGAAAGACCTTGCCGAGAAAAGCCGTCGCCTGCGGCAGACCGGTCCGCCAATAGGTCCAATCATGGCCGCCTTCGCGCGCCATGAAATGATGCGGCACCTTCAGCTTCTGCAGCTTCAATGTCAGTTCGGCATTTCCGACGAAGAAATCGTCATAGGAGCCGCAGTCGATATAAAGCTCGGTCTTCTTGATGTCTTCAGCCGGCGTTTTGTCGACCAGATCCAGAACGCTGTTGGCGTAATAGGGCTGGTTGAGGCGATCGCGGCCGGTCAATCCGACACCCCAGGCTTTGCCATAACGGCGATCATACCCGGCCTGATCCATATCGACGATCTGCTGGTCGGTGCGGAAGGCCGCGCTCAAGGCCGCAGCACCGGCGAAAAGATCGGGATATTTCATCGAGAAGGCTATCGCCGCATAACCACCCATCGAAAGGCCTAGGATGCCGCGCGACTTCTTGCCAGGGAGGACCGGAAAGCTCTTTTCCACATGGGGGATGAATTCCTTCACGAACATGTCCTGCCATAGATACTGGCCGTCCGCATCGTTCATGTAATAGGTGTTGAACTTGTTGTCGTCGTCGCGGCGGCCTTCCGGCGTGACTGCGATGAAGGGTGGCACCTCGCCGCTTTCGATCAGCCTGTCGAAGACGAGATTGGCGTTGCCAAACCGATACCAGTCCTGGTTCTGGCCATCACCGCCGCCATGCATCAGATAGATGACGGGATAACGCCGTTCGTCGCGGCCGTAACCCGGTGGCAGGTAGAGCGTGAACTCGACATTCTTTCCCAGAATGCGGCTGGCCATGAACTGGCCCTCTTTCACCGTGCCCTCCGCATGGGCCGCAGTGCCGGTGAACAGAACCACCAGAAGAAACAACATCTTCCTGACCATATTTTCCTCCTCGTTGAAGCTGAGGACATAGCCCCGGGCCGAGCCGCGTCAACCTGCAGCGATCCGGCCATTTCGGATAAAGCCGCCGCCGACAGGAATTCGTTTCGTTTCGGCACGAGCCCCATTTCCCTCGCGCATTGAACGCCCTAGTTTCTCCCTCGTCACACTTTGAGGAGAGAACCCATGAGCATCTTCAGCAAGATCAAGAATGCGATCTTCGGTCATCCGGCGGCGGCGGCTGAAAATCCGGCCGCGGCCCCTGCCGCCACGACAGCCGCACCGGCTGCAGCTTCATCACCCACTTCGTCAGCAGCTCCGACTGCTACAAGTGCCGCTCCAGCTGCCACCCCGTCCGCCTCTTCACCGGTCGATGTTGCGCCGATCCTCGACGCTGCCGTCAAGAAGAGCGACCAGAAGCTCGACTGGCGCCATTCGATCGTCGATCTGATGAAGGCGCTCGGCATGGATGCCAGCCTTTCGGAGCGCAAGGAACTGGCAGACGAACTGGGTTATACCGGCGACACCGGAGACTCCGCCAAGATGAACATGTGGCTGCACAAGGCGCTGATGAAAAAACTGTCGGAAAATGGCGGCAAGGTGCCGGCTGATCTTCTCGACTAGAAACAATTGCGGCAAACGCGACAAGTCGGTCAGGCCGGTGCGATCAGCACTGGCCTTTCTCTTTATTGGCCCGCTTGTTCCCAAGGCTATCGCCATTCGGTCGCCGAGCAGGGCTCAGAACGACCAAAATTCAAACTTTGCAGAACTCTACCATCTGTTTTGCAAAGGTGAGCTTGACGGAATCGGCTATCTACCTGAAAAGCAAGGCAACGCGGACGTGGCGAAACTGGTAGACGCAAGGGACTTAAAATCCCTCGACTTCGGTCATGCGGGTTCGATCCCCGCCGTCCGCACCATCCTCAAGATTTAGCTTGAGATGTCAGTTAGTTATTGATTATTAGAGCCTTTTCGTCGCCCTACCCCTACAAAGGGCGCTACAAATGGTTGCTATGACTTCACTTCGACGTGCCGCCAATGGCGACTGGTTCAGCCGAAAAGGCATTCCCTCCGACATTCGTGAGGCCTACAAGGCAACCTATGGGGTTGCGATGGAAGAGCGTTTCCGCCTTTCCTCGTCAGCCACGATGGGGCAAGCGAAGGCAGAGCTACGTGACTGGGACGCCACGATTAGCAGCCGTATCGAGACGCTGAGAGCCGCGAATACGGGAGCAGTGATATCGCTGACCCAACGCCAAATCAGCGCGTTGGCCGGTGAATGGTATCGATGGTTCACAGAACTGTATGCGGATGATGCCGGCCACAAGGATGATTGGCCTTCTCGATACCGACCACTTCAGGAAATCTATGATCGGTTCGACATCGAGAGCATGGAGGAAGGTCAGCAAATCGGAATTGCCGCACGGAAGCGCATCAGGGCCAAGGTCTCCGAGATGGGGTGCCTCGCCACATTTCTCGCTGAAAAGGCCACGGCGCTGGATGAGAAATCCTTGAACGCCGTCATAGATGCAGTCGAACTCGAAATTGCACCAGCCTTCGCAGCCTTGGAACGGCGAGCGGCTGGGGACTATTCACCGGACGCGCGGCTTACTCGTTTCGCTGACCAGCCAGCCCATGCCAATGCAAAGGGTTTGAAGTTGTCAGGGTGGAATTTCTGGCAGGCCTTCGAGAAATGGGTGGCAGAGCGCAAGCCGGCACCTGCAACGGTAAGCCGCTGGAGGAGCGTCTTCCTCGGTTTGGACAGCTATTTTGACCAGCGTGACGTGGCCACGATCACCGACGATGAGGTGATAGGATGGAAGGGCACGCTAGTCACCGAAAAGCGGTCTGCTGCAGTGGCGAACGATGTGTGGATTACTGCGGCAAAAACAGTCTTCAACTGGTTGCTGGAAAACAAGAAAGTGGCTGCCAACCCGTTTGAGGGCGTCCGCATTGCCACGATTAAAAAGATCAAGGTGCGGGAGCGGGCATTCGAGCCGAGCGAGTGGAAGGCTATTCTCAGTGCGAGCCTTGCTCCACCATCGCCACGGCTGAAGCCCGAGAAGGCGGCGGCTCGTCGATGGGTACCGTGGCTGTGTGCATATACTGGATCGCGCCCCGGCGAGATGACCCAATTGCAGGCGACGAGTGTACGGCAGCAGGACGGCATCTGGATCATCGATATCAGCCCCGAGGACGGCACCGTAAAGGGCGCTTCATATCGCCGCGTTCCAATCCATGAGCATCTGATCGAGATGGGCTTCTTGGACTTCGTTGCCGAGAAAAAGACAGGCCCCTTGTTTTATGATCCAGCGGACAAACGTGTCACCACAGGGGACGACCCAACAAAGCCCGTTCGCCCGCCGTATGTAATCGCTCGTAATAAGCTTGCAGAATGGGTGCGGAATGATGTCGAGGTTACAGACCCGAACATCAGCCCCAATCACGCATGGCGGCACACGTTCAAGCGGCAGGCCGCAAGGGTCAATATGGAGAAGCGTTTCCGGTTTGCGTTCTGTGGCCACGAGAGTGACGATGTTGGGGACATCTACGAGACACCGACGCTGGAAGATATGGCCGAGGAGTTGAAGAAGTTTCCGCGTTACGTGGTCGACTGATAGCTATGGCTAATCGACTTGTATTTCCTCCAAAAAGAGCGAAAGCTTCATCTTTTTTGAAGACGGCGCAGCTCTTCATTTATTACGTCGATCGATATGGTGCTGAAGTCAAACTGCTCATAAAGTGGCACTAGGAAGCTGTGTAGGATTTCGGCCAAATTTTCCTCGATTTGAGTGGTCGTTACCTGCATTTCCATCACCTTGCTGTCCGTCATGCTGATGCCACGACGAACCGCGTACCGCCTATCGAAAATCGTATCTATATGGCGCCCCTTTAGTCCACTGTACTCGGCTCTTATCCTGATATCGAATTCGCCCTCAGCCAAAGCGAAACGCTCGCAACCTAACCCGCTGGCCTCGTCGATGCTGGAGGGAAGAAATTCCCTTCAGTCTCAATAGACCACGCCCTAATGACTCCAGCGGCATGACTGCCGAACGTGTGCCACATGAATGGTATTTGACTTTTGAGACGGATAGCGCCAGAAGATCTAAAACTTCAATGACACCATCGGAGCTGTTTCAAATGCCCACCACCATCATCGGCTACGCCCGCACCTCGACCCTTGATCAGACCTATGGCCTTGATGCCCAGCTCCACGAGTTGGAGGCGGCAGGCTGCGAGAAGGTGTTCAAGGAGCAGCTCTCCTCGGTCGATAAGGAGCGGCCTGAGCTGACCCGTGCGCTGGACTATGCCCGCGAGGGGGATGTATTCGTCATAACAAAGCTGGACCGACTGGCCCGCTCCATGACCGACCTCGTAAGGATCAAGGACACGCTGGAGGCCAAAGGGGTCACGCTCAAAATCCTCAATCTCAACATCGACACCTCGACCCCTACCGGCAAGCTGATGCTAAGCCTGTTGGGTTCCATCGCTGAGTTCGAGCGCGACATCATGTTAGAGCGGCAGCGGGAGGGCATTGCCAGGGCGAAAGCTGACGGCAAATACAAGGGCCGCGCTCCAACCGCTCAGCGGAAAGCCGATGATGTGAAGCGCCTGAAGGCTGGGGGGAAGACCGCCGAGCAAATAGTTGTGGAATTAGGCATCAGCCGGTCGAGCGTGTTTAGGGCGCTGCGGGCGGAATAGTTGCGCCTGCGTTTGTCATGGGGTGATTATGTGTTTTCAGAATTTGTTCGGCAAGTTTCATGGGAGAGATGAAACCAAATGAGTGAGGCGTTCGCGGCAACGGACAACCTTGGTGTAACCAAGATAACTTCCCCATTGATGGAAGTCTTGGATAATAGACTTCTTCGCTTGGCTGTCCACGATGACCACGATGAGTTCGTTGTTGCTTACTCGCGTCTACATCGCCATCTAGCACGATCATTCTTGCGCGCCTTGCAGGTAGCTGAGAAGTACGAGAAAGCGCGAAATCAAGAGATTGCGGAAAACAATGAATTGCTCAGTTCTGATGCTGACGAGTTGAAGGACGCGTTTTTAGAAGCTGCATATCGGTTCGCGGAGTTGAATGAATTTTATGAGAAAGATCTAAGGTCGTATTTTCCTCAGATACACAGGTCCGAAGCATATCAGCATTTTTCAGCAAATCTCAAAAGGTTAAGCAGACCATGGGATTTGCTGTGCAACCGATCCAAACACAATCACACTTACCTCGTGATCGCGGAATGTGTTTATGAGGACAGTTCACGGTGCTGGGGCTTTTCCATGTATCACCGAGATGGCGACTTAATCTCTGTTGATCATCGATTTCACAAAAGCCTCGATATCGTATCATTTCGAAGAGCGTTTCGAACATTGCTCGATACGATATTGCACATAGATATATTGGCAGCCGATCTATTCAAGGAAATCCCTGATGAGCAGGGAGCAGCTCCTCTAGAGACCTATGTTGTCTTTCTTCCTTATGAGGCCGTGATTTTAAAAGTCCTCGCACAGTCATGGATAGGAATGCCGGGAGAGAGTGTCCCCGCTTTTAACGTTGGAGATCAGCCCCAGTTTAGAGGCTTAGGTGGCTCCATCTCTCCGGGCATAGGCGATGCGACAATGAGTTTCATCTTCGACTTCTACGGAAGAAACGTTCGGGTCAGAATTCCATACGGAAAAGGCGAGTTTGGTTCGGAAATAAGCTTCCCTGAGTATCGCGCTCGGCTTCCATTCCCAATGTATCTGCGAATGGTAGTGCAGAACATAACGGTCGAGCCAATACCCGCGCCAGCCTATCCCTTCACAAACATCGGAGTATCGTTCGAACAGTAACCCCTCTCTGCATTGCTCGGAACTGAAATCCAGAATTTCAATCGCAAACCACGGGATTGGATCGTCCATCCCATTCCGTATAGCAATCTGAGTTGCCCAAGTCGCTCAACCTTTTTCCAACACCCGGAAGCCCCTCAAAGAGACCTGTCACTGGACCGGCTATGACCACCACGACAACGAGGCCAACCACCCAGCCCAGCCAACTCTTGCCAGTCTTAGCGGCCACCTTCAGGCCAGCCCAAATTGCCCCGCCAAAAGCTAAGGCGATGAGACCCCAATGCAGGCTGAGAGCCACGAAGTTTTGGAAGAGTGCCGGCAGGAAATGACGCTCGTTTAAAGCTGGCCCTATTGAGGACCAGAGGAACACAACCGCTAAGCCGCTGACCCATTTACCCCATAGCGGCAGCCTCAGCCATCGAGCCCTCATCGTATAAAACATCACTGTCCCCACAGCCAGAAAGCTGGTCAGCTATCAGCAGGGTGACTGCTCGTCAACGAACGGGCGATTTACGGAAGTGTGTTGTCATCCGCTACAAAGAGCGCTACAAAGCCGCTCCGTCGCGATGGAAATAATGCTTTAAAATCAACAACAAGACATGCGCATGCCGGTTCCCCGCCGTCCGCACCAAGCGATCAAGCTTCTGATATAAAACACCTAAATCTCGTTCCAGATACTTTTTCCCGAGGCCCGGACCGGGAAAACCTGGTCACAGGTTCGGTATTTGTGACCAAAACCGTCTCCGAAACGAAAAAGGGAGCAGCGAATGCCACTCCCCTTGGTATCGATCATGCGGCCAATCGAGATCAGGCCGAAAGCTTGGCAGCGATCTTGGCGACGTGGGCGCCCTGGAATCGTGCACCTTCCAGTTCGATTTCGGAAGGCTGGCGCGAGCCGTCGCCGTTGGCGATCGTCGTTGCGCCGTAGGGAGAGCCGCCCTTGACTTCTTCGGTGCCCATCTGGCCCTGGAACGAATAGGGAAGACCTACAACCGCCATACCGTGGTGCAGCAGGGTCGGAATGAAGCCGAGAATGGTGGATTCCTGGCCGCCGTGCTGGGTGGCGGAAGAGGCGAACACCGAGCCGACCTTGCCGACCAGCTTGCCTGCGAACCACAGGCCACCGGTCTGATCCCAGAAATTGCGCATCTGCGATGTGACTGTGCCGAAGCGCGTTCCAGATCCGACGATGATCGCGTCATACTGGTCGAGTTCATCGACGGTGGCGATCGGTGCAGCCTGGTCGAGCTTGAAATGGGAAGACTTGGCGACTTCTTCCGGAACCAGTTCCGGAACGCGCTTCACGGTGACTTCGGCACCGGCGGACTTTGCGCCTTCGGCGACCGCATAGGCCATCGTTTCGATATGGCCATAAGAGGAATAATAGAGAACCAGAACTTTCGTCATTTTCTTCATTTCCTTTGGGGATGTGGAAGCCGTTGCGGAACTTGACGTAGGTGCGCCGCCGAACAGATTTTTCAAGAACTCGATTATCATCGACCTGCCTTGTTACAAGCGTATGGCCGGAAGCTATCGGACACCAGCATGCGCCGCCAGACGCTAGCCTCACGACGCACTGTCCACTATTTTCGAACGACCTCAGCATACCTTCTTCAATTTGCGCGTTATCAAGTCCTAGCCGGTGGGATTGCATTCCCCGGCAGGCGGGCTAACGTCCAGCCATCGAAAAAAGCGAGCCCAAACATGTCCAGTCATACCGCCTCCCCCATCATCGTGACCGCAGCCATGCTTGCCATCGGCGACGAACTGCTTTCGGGGCGCACCAAGGACAAGAATATCGGACATCTGGCCGATATGCTGACGCTGTCGGCGATCGACCTGAAGGAAGTTCGGATCGTCGCAGATGAGGAAGAGGCGATCGTCGAGGCGCTCAACGCATTGAGGGCGCGCTACGATTATGTCTTCACCTCGGGCGGGATCGGTCCGACCCATGACGACATCACCGCCGATGCGGTCTCCAAAGCCTTTGGTGTCGATTGCATTCATGATCCCGACGCGATGACGCTGCTCGCCGAGATGTACAAGCGGCGCGAGATGGAATTCACTCCTGCCCGCCAGCGCATGGCGCGGATGCCGGAAGGCGCCACGCATATCGCCAATCCGGTTTCCACGGCACCCGGCTTCATTGTCGACAATGTCTATGTGATGGCGGGTGTGCCGCAAGTGTTCCAGGCGATGGTCGACAATGTTCTGCCGACTTTGCGCAGCGGCGCCAAGATGTTGTCCCGTGCCGTCTCCTGCCCCTATGGCGAGGGCGATATCGGCACGCTGCTGTCGGATATTCAGAAGGCGCATCCGGACACCAGCATCGGCTCCTATCCGCGCTTCGACGGAAAGAAATTCTCCACCGAGATCGTCGTGCGGGCCCGCGACGCCGAGGCCATGGATGCGGCGGCAGACGCCGTCTCAGCGATGATTGCAAATCTTGATGGCAAGGGAATTTCGGCCAATCCTACTGCGGATGCATGATGCATGACGGGCAGCCGTTGACCCTCGCCGCAGCAGCCCCACCTTATTGGAACAAGGCTCGAAACGAAGCCGGTAATGAGGAGATGTCCATGTCCTACAAGACGGTTCTTGCCGTTCTCGACACGCAGCGGAATGCACCGCAAATCACCGACTTTGCCGTCGCGATCGCCGAGCAGTTTTCTGCGCATCTCGTCGGAGTTCACACGGAAACGCTCGCCGCGGTGCCGCTGATCGCGCCGATGGAAATTCCCGATCCAACAGCGATCGAAATCCTGCAGGAAAGCGCGCAGAGAGAAACACAGGCGATCGAACAGATCTTTCGCCAGAGGACCACCCGCGAGGGGCTTTCGGCCGAATGGCGTAGTTACATGCTGGCAGCCGGTTATGCGTCGAGTTCCGTGCAGGAGGTCGCGCGGACCGCCGACCTGATCGTTGCCAACCAGAGCAGCCCTTCCCAAGCCGATCATCGCGCCGATCTGGAAACGTTCCTGTTCGAAAGCGGCCGGCCGATGCTGCTGGTACCCTACACGCTGAAGCAACCGAAGCCGATCGAGCGTGTTCTGATCGCCTGGAACGGTTCGCGTGAGGCCGCTCGCGCCACTTTCGATGCCCTGCCTCTGTTGAAGCAGGCCTCCTCGGTCGAAGTGCTGGTCATAGACCCGCCGGACCGCGGCGACAGGGATCGCGAGCTTGCCGGTTCGGATCTGGCCGCCACGCTTGCCCGTCACGGTATCTCCGTCACCCTGACGACGCAGGACAGCGGTGGCGCCTCTCCGGCTGCGGCGATCGAAAACCGCTTGGCCGATAAAAGCATCGACCTGCTGGTCATGGGCGGCTACGGGCACTCGCGCTGGTGGGAGATGTTCTTCGGCGGCGTCACCCGCAGCCTGCTCGATTCGATGACGGCGCTGACGCTTCTGTCGCGGTAAAGCTGGATGCGGCAGCGGCTGATTGGCCGCTGCCGTTGCTCTTTTCACCAACGCGGCTATTTGCGGCCAAAAGTCTGTCGTTTTTCATCTTCCGCAGTAATCTCGCGAATCACCCGCGCCGGGTTGCCGGCTGCAACGACATTTTTCGGGATATCGCGTGTGACGACGGCGCCGCTGCCGATCACGGCACCATCGCCGATCGTGACCCCTGGCATGATCGAGACCCCGCCGCCGATCCAGACATTATTGCCTATGGTGATCGGGAGGGCATATTCGAGGCCGGCATTGCGGCGCTGATGATCGAGAGGATGACCGGCCGTGTAGATGCCTACATTCGGGGCGATGAAGACATTGTTGCCGATGGTGACCTTTGCGCCATCGAGAATGACGAGGTTGACGTTGGCGTAGAAATCGTCGCCGATCTCGATATTGAAGCCGTAATCGCAGTGGATCGCGCCGTCGAAGACGAAATTCCTGCCGATCCTTCCCATCAGTCCCCGGATCAGGTCTGCACGTTCTACATCCTGATCCGGTGAGAGCGCATTCAGCCGGTGCAGGACACGTTTTGCCGCCTTGCGTTTTTCCAGAACCGTCGGATCGTAATTTGCGTCATACAGCAATCCGCGCGCGGCCTTTTCCAGTTCGTCCATCCAATACTCCTTACGACCAAATGGGCGGTACCCGCTTCGCAGAGGATTGAGGCCATATCTGGCCGCGATCGCGGTCGATCCTACACGGCCCGCTTGCCTTCCTGCCTCGTCTGCCGCTATTAGCGAGAGCCAACGAAGCTCTCACGCACCTGGCAGAACCCTATGTCTCTTCCCGAAAAAGCATTCCCCGTTTCCTGGGACCAGTTTCACCGCGATACACGCGCCCTCTCCTGGCGCCTTTCCGGTCTGAATCGCGAGTTCAAGGCAATCGTCTGTATCACCCGCGGCGGCCTGGTTCCGGCGGCGATCATCTCGCGGGAACTCAATATCCGCCTGATCGATACGGTCTGCATCGCCACCCGCCACGACTATGTCGATCAGGGCGAGACGGTGCTCCTGAAGGGCATCTCGGCGGAGCTTCTGGAAAACGACGGCGAAAGCGTGCTGGTCGTCGATGACCTGACCGATACCGGCAAGACGGCCAGGGAAGTGCGCGAGATGCTGCCCAAGGCGCATTTCGCCTGCGTCTATGCAAAACCCTCCGGCGTACCGACGATCGACACGTTCGTCACCGAAGTTTCCCAGGATACCTGGATCTACTTTCCCTGGGATTTGGGCTTCACATATCAGGAGCCGATCGCAAAGGGACATCGCGGATAATCTGGCCCTCGCGGTTTTGCATGGTCCGCCTTACGAAGTTGCCTGCCGTTTTGGTGTCAATAGCCGGCCCGTCATCCACAGGATGACGGGCCGTTCTGTATTTAGGGGAGCGTGTTACCCATATGTCTCAATATGGTATAACCAAGTGCTCAAATGCCCGTTGAGACAGGGGTTCTAAAAGACTTCGGCTGCCCAGATGGCGCCACAATCGAAACTCGCAAGTCTTGCGCAAGCTTCAACCTTCTCCCGCAACACATTGAGAATCCTAGGGCTTTTTTATTCCCCGTTATCCACAGGCATGAACCACAATATCTTGTGGTTTAAAAACTCCTACGAACTACGGCTTGACCGAATCGCGCCATCGCCGCATGAATAAACCCATGTTGCGGCGGCGACTGGACCGGGAGTACTGAGGCCGGTCTTTTTCGAGTTTGACGGAAACAATTGAGCGCCAGGTGTGTTTTGACATACCGCCCGGCGGCGGGTTTTCATGCGCTCGAAAACGTTTCCGCAATCGTGATTGGCACTGGCGGAAAGAACCTGTTAATACTATATTTAGTGTTTGCAGCCACCATCCAGCACAATATACAGATAAGCATCCACGATGAGTCTGGATGGAATTTTTAGCCGGCCGCCCATGATGGCGAGCGGCCGCAGCGGACATGTGCGCCTTTCACGGCGACAACGGATGAAGGATCTAAGGCAATGCGCATCGAACGTCGTTTCACCAAGCCTGCGACAGGCGCCTACGGGGAAATCGAATTCCGCAAGGCGACCAGCGAGATCCGTAATCCGGATGGCTCCATCGTCTTCCGGCTGGCCGATATCGACGTTCCGACGCAGTTTTCCCAGGTGGCAACCGACGTTCTGGCGCAGAAATATTTCCGCAAGGCCGGCGTTCCGAAGATCCTGAGAAAAGTCGAGGAAAACGACGTTCCATCCTTCCTGTGGCGCTCAGTTGCCGACGAGAAGGCGATGAAGGACATTCCAGAAGGCGAACGCTACGGTTCGGAAATCGATGCCCGCCAGGTGTTTTCGCGTCTTGCCGGCACCTGGACCTATTGGGGTTGGAAAGGTGGCTATTTCACCTCCGAAGACGACGCGAGCGCTTTCATGGACGAGCTTGCCTATATGCTCGCCACCCAGCGGGTCGCGCCGAACAGCCCCCAGTGGTTCAATACCGGCCTGCATTGGGCCTATGGCATCGACGGCCCCGGCCAGGGCCATTTCTATGTCGATCCCTTCACCGGCAAGCTGACCAAGTCCAAGTCGTCCTATGAACATCCACAGCCGCATGCCTGCTTCATCCAGTCCGTCGGCGACGACCTAGTCAATGAAGGTGGCATCATGGACCTGTGGGTTCGTGAAGCACGCCTGTTCAAATACGGCTCCGGCACCGGCTCCAACTTCAGCCACCTGCGCGGCGAAGGCGAAAAACTGTCCGGCGGCGGCCGTTCAAGCGGCCTGATGAGCTTCCTCAAGATCGGAGACCGGGCAGCCGGCGCGATCAAGTCGGGCGGAACGACACGTCGCGCGGCCAAGATGGTCGTCGTCGATATCGACCATCCGGATATCGAGGAATATATCAACTGGAAGGTCAAGGAAGAGCAGAAGGTTGCCGCTCTCGTCACCGGCTCGAAGATCGTCGCCAAGCACCTGAAAGCGATCATGAAGGCCTGCGTCAACTGCGAAGGTTCTGACGACGATTGCTACGACCCGTTGAAGAACCCGGCCCTGAAGCGCGAAATCAAGGCTGCCAAGAAGGACCTGGTCCCGGAAAACTACGTCAAGCGCGTCATCCAGTTCGCCCAGCAGGGCTACAAGGATCTGCAGTTCAAGACCTATGACACGGATTGGGATTCGGAAGCCTATCTCACGGTTTCGGGCCAGAACTCGAACAATTCCGTCTCGCTGAAGGACGACTTCCTGAAAGCCGTCGAAAACGACGGCGAGTGGAACCTGACCGCCCGCAAGGACGGCCGGGTGATGAAGACGCTGAAGGCCAAGGACCTGTGGGAACAGATTTCCTATGCCGCATGGGCATCTGCTGATCCGGGCATCCATTTCAACACGACGATGAACGACTGGCACACCTCGCCGGCCGGTGGCCCGATCCGCGGCTCCAACCCGTGCTCGGAATACATGTTCCTCGACGACACGGCCTGCAACCTCGCTTCGCTCAACCTTCTCCAGTTCAAGGACAAGGCGACCAAGAACATCGCGATTGCCGATTACGAACATGCCGTTCGCTTGTGGACCGTCGTGCTCGAAGTGTCCGTCATGATGGCACAGTTCCCGTCGAAGGAAATCGCTGAACTCTCATACCAGTACCGCACGCTCGGCCTCGGCTATGCGAATATCGGTGGTTTCCTGATGTCGTCGGGTATCCCCTACGACTCGAAGGAAGGCCGTGCGATTGCCGGTTCGCTCACCGCGATCATGACTGGCGTCGCCTATGCGACTTCTGCCGAAATGGCAGGTGAACTCGGTCCGTTCGCCAACTTTGCACCGAACCGCGAGAGCATGCTGCGCGTCATCCGCAACCATCGCCGCGCCGCTTACGGTGAATCTACCGGCTATGAGCAGCTGTCGGTCAATCCGGTTCCGCTGGTCGATGCGGAAAACCCGGACCAGGATCTGGTCGCGCATGCCAAGGCTGCCTGGGACAAGGCCCTGATGCTCGGCGAAAAGCACGGCTACCGCAATGCCCAGACGACCGTGATCGCCCCGACCGGCACGATCGGCCTCGTCATGGATTGCGACACGACCGGCATCGAGCCTGACTTCGCACTCGTCAAGTTCAAGAAGCTCGCCGGTGGCGGCTACTTCAAGATCATCAACGGTGCGGTTCCGGAAGCTCTGCGTACGCTCGGTTATACCGAAAGCCAGATCGCCGAGATCGAGGCCTATGCGATCGGCCACGGCAACATCAACCAGGCGCCCGGCATCAATCCCGGTTCGCTGAAGGCCAAGGGTTTTTCCGACGAGAAGATCGAAGCGATCAACGGCGCCACCAAGGCCGCCTTCGACATCAAGTTCGTCTTCAACCAGTGGACCTTGGGCACCGACTTCCTCAAGAACACGCTGAAGGTCTCCGACGAGCAGCTCGCCGACATGAGCTTCAACCTGCTTGAGCATATCGGTTTCTCGAAAAAGGACATCGAAGCCGCCAACATCCACGTTTGTGGTGCGATGACGCTGGAAGGCGCGCCTTTCCTCAAGGACGAGCATCTGGCCGTTTTCGATTGCGCCAATCCTTGCGGCAAGATCGGCAAGCGTTACCTCTCGGTCGAAAGCCATATCCGCATGATGGCGGCTGCCCAGCCGTTTATCTCGGGGGCGATCTCCAAGACGATCAACATGCCGAACGATGCGACCGTAGAAGATTGCGGCGCCGCCTACATGCTGTCGTGGAAGCTGGCCCTGAAGGCCAACGCGCTCTACCGTGACGGCTCCAAGCTCAGCCAGCCGCTGAATGCCTCGCTGATCGACGAGGACGATGCGGAAGAAGCTGTCGAAGAACTGATGCAGCAGCCGATCGCAGCCCAGGCGGTGCAAATCACCGAAAAGATCATCGAACGCGTCATCGAGCGTGTGACCCGCGAACGCGAAAAGCTGCCGAACCGCCGTCAGGGTTACACCCAGAAGGCCAATGTCGGCGGACACAAGGTCTATCTGCGCACCGGCGAATTCGGCGACGGCCGGATCGGCGAGATCTTCATCGACATGCACAAGGAAGGCGCTGCCTTCCGTGCGATGATGAACAACTTCGCCATCGCCATCTCGCTGGGTCTCCAGTACGGCGTGCCGCTGGAAGAATATGTGGAGGCTTTCACCTTCACCAAGTTCGAACCGGCCGGCATCGTGACCGGAAACGACGCGATCAAGAACGCCACGTCGATCCTCGACTACGTGTTCCGCGAACTCGCCGTCTCCTATCTCGGCCGTCACGATCTTGCGCATGTCGACACGTCTGACTTCTCGCAGACGGCGCTCGGCAAGGGCATTCAGGAAGGCAAGACCAACCTCGTCTCGACCGGCTGGACCCGTGGCTACAAGCCGACGCTGGTCTCCAGCACCGGCGGCATCGACCGCGCTTCCGGCGAGCCCAAGGGTTCGGCAACCGCCGCCCCTGCCCGCGCCTCGGCCACGGTAACCTCGTTTGCCGGCTCTGCCGCCCGCAAGCTGGAACCGACGCTCGCCATCTCGACCTCGGAAGTCGTCTCCTTCAAGCGTGACTACGAAGAACGCGCCAAGGAACTGGCCGAAGAGATCGCCGAGGAGGTCCATGAGGAACTGGCGAGCGAAAGCAAGCAGGCCGCCACTGCGCTCTTCTCCGACAAGGCTGCAGCAGACGCCGCTGCCGCCAAAACGGAAGCCAAAAAGATCGAAGCCGACCGCCGCATGAAATCGATGATGCAGGGTTATACCGGCAACATGTGCTCCGAGTGCCAGAACTTTACGATGGTGCGTAACGGGACTTGTGAGAAGTGCGACACATGCGGCGCGACGAGCGGTTGCTCTTGATAATTGCAGGGATAAGTGGCGCCGCCACTTTCCGGCAACCCGAGTTTAGATAAACTAATCCCCGCGGTGATTGAGTTCACCGCGGGGATTAGTTTATGACGATACGAATCGGAAAGTTTGCGATTTGCTCTGAATGTTTTACCGACGATGGCCTACGTATTGAGGCCGAGAAAATAGGTAAGAAGGCGATCGGCGGTTGCAAAAGATGCGGTGCATGGAGCGGCAGGAAACTCACGCGTGAAAACGCCGAAGAATTGATGGTCCGCTTCTTCTGGGACGGTTCGTTTTATCGTTCAGAGTTCGGCGGAGCCTCAAGGATAGTCTCCAACCCCTATCACTATCGAAACTCCAATGTGACCTTTCCCGTCTGGCTGCAGAAGGATGCCGAACTTTTGCAAGATGTGCTGGAGGTCGGCCTTTTCCACTACGGCCCACCTCTGTGGCGACTAGGGGAGATCGAGCCGTTAAGGAGGCTGCGATCTCGCAAGTCTCGAAAAAAAGCAGCTAGGGAGCTAGTCAATGGCTACCCTGAGTTTATCGCTAAGCCAGAGTTTGTTTTCTGCCGCCTCAGAACAGGTATTCCCGATGGACGAGAGGGGGAATTCGACGAGTATGATTCTCCTCCCGACCGTTTTTTGGGCTCTGGCCGTTTAGATGAAGAGAACTTCCCGGTCTTATACGGCTCTCAAAATCTTGAAATTTGTTTCCATGAGTGCAGGATCACATTGCCTGAAGAGTGTTTTGTAGCGCATCTACAACCCGTTCGAACATTACGCTTGCTGGATATGCGTGCGGAAATCCAGAACGACGGCCCAACAGAATTCGAAAGCATGAATCTCGCAATCCATTATTTATTTAGTGCTGACCGAATTTCTTACGAGATCACTCGATCTATTGCGCAAGCTGCCGCTGATAAAGGATATGAGGGAATCATCTATCCATCATATTTCAGCAGTTGGAAACCTGAAAAAATCTACAATGTAGCTGTCTTCGGGCGACCAATAAAAGATGGTCGACTTGCAGTTAAAAGTGTCAACCGAGCATCTCTGCGCCAAGTTTCATATGAGTATAATTTAGGTCCAATATTCAACTAGATAGTCGCTATATGCTGCGTTGAACGACATGAATAGTACGATGACAACGGAGAAGGAGAGCAGAACCGACTGGTCCAGCCTCGACGCGATGACCGACGAGGAAGCGGAAGCCAATGCGCTTTCCGATCCCGACAATCCGCCGATGACGGCCGAGCAGTTTCGCACCGCTCCGCGTATGCCGCAGGTGAAGGTCATCCGCCGGGCGCTGCGTCTTACCCAGGAAGAATTCTCCACCCTCTACAGAATTCCGCTTGGCACTTTGCGCGACTGGGAACAGGGGCGCTCCGAGCCGGACCAGCCAGCTCGCGCCTATCTCAAGGTCATCGCTGCCGATCCACAGAGGACCGCGGCGGCGCTTGGGAAAGGTGCGGCCTGAAGGGCTGCAACGCTTGCCCGCAAGGTCAGCCTCATCGCATCAGGCTTTCGCAGCCCGGCCCTACTTCCCGCCGCGAACCATCTTCCATACCGGCGCCCCGACCGAGCCCATCAGCACGACAACGATGCCACCCACGACAATGGCCAGCACGGCCTGCAGCGCCGACGTCACCAGCCAGCAGATCAGGGCCGGGGCGATGGTGATGGTGATGGTGGAGACGACGGTTTCGGTTGCGTTGTGGATGATATGTTCGGGTGCGGCATAACCAAGCTCTGCCAGACCGTGGACGAGGATGCTGCCGCCGACCCAGAGCATGGCGGCGGTGCCGACCGTCGAGAGGATTTTCAAAAAGACCGGCATGCCGACGACGAGGCCGCGGCCGATGACCTTAAGCGCCGGTGACGAGGTTTTCGCCATCGCAACGCCGGCATCGTCGGCTTTGACGATCAGTGCCACAACGCCATAAACGGCAAAGGTGATCAGGATGCCGACGGCGGCGAGTACGAAACCCTGTGTCGAGATGCTGCTTTTCGACACGTCGGCGAGCGTCAGCGCCATGATTTCCGCAGACAGGATAAGGTCGGTGCGCACCGCGCCGCTGACCTTCTGGTTTTCCAGCGCCTTCGGATCGGTCTTTTCGCCCGGCACGTCCTTCTCATCGCCGTAGCCGGCATGGGGAAAGAAGACCTCGTAAAGTTTTTCAGCACCTTCGTAGCAGAGATAGATGCCGCCGAGCATCAGCAGCGGGGTGATCACCCAGGGGGCGAAATAACCAAGTAGAAGCGCTGCCGGCAGAAGAATGATCAGCTTGTTCTTCAGCGAGCCGAGTGCGATGCGGCCGATGATCGGCAATTCGCGGGACGGATCGAGGCCAACGACATATTTCGGCGTGACAGCCGCATCGTCAATCACCACGCCGGCGGCCTTGGTGGTTGCCTTGGCGGTCTGCGTCGCGAGATCGTCGAGCGAGGCTGCCGCCAGTTTGGCGATCGCCGCCACGTCGTCGAGAAGTGCAATGAGGCCAGTTGCCATGGAAGAATAAAGCCTTTCGGATGATCAAAACGGCGTCCGCCGACGGACAGAAGTGTAATCCGGATCAAGGCTCGCAAAGGCGAATATTGCAGCGCAACATAAAAGGTCAATGCCGCCCAGGGCCGTGATTGCGTAATAACGCATTTACAGCGCTGATCGGGCGGCATTTTGTTGCCGTCGCGGACGGCAACGGACGGTTCAGCCGCGCACCTCGTCCGGCACGCGGCATTGTCATCGGGTGATCAGACGACCCTTGCCAGCGCATCCACGGCAAAGATGGCATCGGCCACTTCTTCGGCAGTGAAATCCGTGCGCAGGTTTTTCAGCGTGTCCTGATCGCTGTTGGCGAGTTCGCCGACCTTGATCAGGTCCTCGCGGGAGACGCCTTCCAGATGCAGTTCCTTCAGCGTCACCGGCATCTTGATCGAGCGGTAGAACTCGATATAGCCGGCGATCTCGTCGTCGGGGCGCTGTTCGAGGATCATGTGGGCAAGCGTGCCGTAGGCCACCTTCTCACCATGGGTCAGGTGGTGGATATCGCCATGCAGCGCGGTAAAGCCGTTATGGATGGCGTGTGCGCCGGCCAGACCGCCGTTTTCGAAACCGAGGCCGGAGAGAAGCGTGGCCGCCTCGACGACCGCTTCGACGGCCGGCGTCACCAGTTTCTGTTCGACCGCCTGATAGGCGCTGAGTCCGTAGGTGAGCAGCGTCTTCTCGCAGGCTTCGGCAATCGCCATGCCGGCGATGGTGGCGGCACCGCCGACCATGGTTTTCGAATTGGATCGCTGAACGGCGAGCGCCTCGACGTAAGTTGCGAGGCCATCGGCGATACCCGAGGCAAACAGGCGGACCGGCGCCTGGGCGCAGACCCAGGTATCGACCAGAACCAGATCCGGGTTCTTGGCGTAGAAGCGGTATTTCTCGAAGACGCCATCATCGGAATAGATGACCGAAAGCGCGCTGCAGGGGGCATCGGTCGAGGCGATGGTCGGAACGATGATGACCGGCTGCTTCAGCTCGTCTGCCACTGCCTTGACCGTATCGAGCGTCTTGCCGCCACCGATGCCGACGACGAGGTTGGTGCCGGCCTTCTTCGCAACATCGACAAGGCGGTTGATTTCGTTGACGGATGCCTCGCCGCTGAATTTTTCGCGGGCGAATTCGACCTTGCCGGAGAGTGCCTTCTCGACTTTCGAGCCGATCAGGCCCCAGACGATATCGTCGGACACAGCCAAGGCATTCGTGCCCATTTCAGAAAGAAAATCGCCCAGTTCGGCAATGACGCCGCTTCCCTGAACATAGCGGCCCGGGGATGCAAAAATTCGCTTGGTCATGTCTGTCACTTCCAGTTCAACAATGGAAAAACTACGGGGCGGATATCGGCCTGTTGACGATGCAAGGCAAGGGTTGGAGACGCCGTCAACGGAACCGTTACCGGTTAACATGAAGATTTTAGCAGATACTTCATTGAGGCAGATCATTGCGGGGCTTAAAGCTAAACCGAGCAAAAACAATGAACTGCGGCTTTGCTCTGCCTTGAGCATAACACCCGCGATCAACAAAACAGTGACATGGTGGACGCTGTGTTTCCAATCGGAAGCACATTGCGCGGCGCGTTCCGACGTCTGAAAAACTCAGTAGGCGATCGACCGGAAATGTTGTTTGAGGCGGATGACGTCGTCAGGCGACACGGCCGGGTCCGTCAGCGGGATCCACGCGTCGATATAATGCTCGGGGGCGTAAACGTGGCCATGGCCGATCGGCGAGCTTGTGGCGATCGCCATGTCGACGGCGAGCTGCAGGCCCGTCACGACCGGGATCCAGGTGAAGCTCGCAGAGACATCCGGTCCGCGGGGGCTTTTAAGCCACGCAGGCTCGCGGAAAAACGAGGACGGCTCGAAAAAGACGACGGGGTCGCTTGCATATTGCAGATAGATCATGCGGATCGGACCCCAAGGCGCAAAGCCGTCAGCGGCCGTCTGCTTCTGGTTGGCAAAGCGCACGATCGATCCGTCCCGGAATTTCGGCAGCCAGGCTGGAGAACCCGGCGCGCGCATCGCGGTGATCGCATTCCACCGGGCGCTGCGGAATGGCGGTCCGCTCCAGAGAGCCCCCTGGAAAGGATCGGCCACCACATCGTAAATGTCGGTGGAGAGCTGCGAATTCAACGCACCGAGGCTGAGGCCATGCAGATAGAGCCGCGGGCGTGTGTCCTTCGGCAATGTCTTCCAGTGATCGTAGATGGCCTGAAACAGTGCTCTCGCCGCATCCTGTCCGTTTTCCGGTTCAACGAGAAGGGAAAGCCAGCTCGACAGATAGGAATATTGCAGGGCGACGCTCGCGACATCGCCGTCATGCAGGTATTCGAGCGTGTCCATGGCGGCCGGATCGACCCAGCCGGTGCCGGTCGGCACGATGACAACCAGCAGCGAACGCTCGAAACCGCCCTGCCGCTCAAGCTCCCTGAGAGCCAGCGCGGCACGCTGCTCCACGGTTTCGGCGCTGTTCAGCCCGACATAGACGCGCAGCGGGTCAAGCGCCGGCTTGCGATGAAACTCACCGATGGCCGCAGCTTTCGGGCCGGTCGATACGAAGGCCCTGCCCTGCCGCCCGAGCGTATCCCAGCCGACCAACGATCCCGGCCCGCCAGTCATGTTGGGGTTGGCAGGCGGCGTTTCGTCCGTTTCGATAAGCGAATCGGCCTTCTGGAATGAGGCATCGGTCGCATCAAGCGCCCATCTCACCAAAAATCCCTGCCCGATCGTCCAAAACAGGATGATTGCCAGCGCCAGCCCGACCACATTGGAAACCCGGCGCGGCATGACCGCGTCGAGCCAGTGGGAAAACCGGCTCGCGGCCAGCTGGAATAGCCAGCCGAGTGCCAGCAGCACGGCAAAGGTGATGGCGGCAATGGCTGCGAGACGAAAGGGATCGCTGCTTTCCTGCGGCGGCATCTGCCAGAGCGTGCGGATCGAATTCTGCCATCCGACCGCGTGCCAGAGAAAAACACCGGAAACGACGATGGCAAACAGCAAGGTGGTTGCCCGCAAGGGTGCCGCGTGTTTCGAGAACCACGGAAGTTCAAGATATCGCCACAGCCAGCCGATGAAGACACCGATGGCATAACCTGCCGCAGCACAGGCGCCGGAAAGCACGCCCTGAATAAGCCAGGACCGCGGCATGAGGCTCGGCGTCAGCGACGCGGCAAAAAACAGCAGCGCGAGCAGAACGCCGGTTGCGCAGAGTGTCCCCAGAAATCGTAAAATCAATCCGAACCCTCACCGTCTAAATGCCTGGGATACCCTGCTAGCCGTCCGATCGCGCAGATAGCGCGCGGAGCGACCTGTTCCAGCGCGCTGCAGCATATCACGGGCGAACGTGCACGACTTCAGCGGGAAAATCCATGAAACCGTATCAGCTTTTCAGCCGCGATACCGCTGCGGGAACAGCTCGTATAAAATCAAGGGATACCGGCCAAAGCTTCACGAAAGCGTGTCAAATCGGCACGCTCATCTTTCGTCAATCTTCTATTAGCATTTCATTGACCATAATCGCGGCTTGGTTGCCGGGTTTGTTTCGTTCGTCCCGGCTTTGGTGATCTTGGCGTAAAGCGAGTTCTGTCGTGTTCCAGCCCCTGACGAATGTTCCTGTGCCGGGCGCCATGCGCACCCTTATAGGCTTCGCCGCAGATGCGGCATGTACCATGGCCAAGGCTTCCTGTGCCGTCGTGCTGGCACTTTCCGCGCTCGCAGGATCCGCCGCGATGGCTTTTGCCGAAGACCGGACGCTGAAGCTGCATTTTACCCATACCGGCGAGCGGGCCGCCATCACCTACAAGCGTGACGGCAGGTTCGACCAGAAGGGGCTGGCCCAGGTGAACCGCCTACTGCGCGACTGGCGCAAGAACCAGTCGACGCGCATGGACCCGCGCCTGCTCGATCTCGTCTGGGAAGTTTACCAGCGCAGCGGCGCCAATGACTATATCCACGTCGTTTCCGCCTATCGCTCGCCCGCCACCAACAGCATGCTGCGCGGCCGCTCGCGCTCCTCGGGCGTAGCGCAGAAAAGCCAGCACACGCTTGGCAAGGCGATGGATTTCTACATTCCGGGCGTAAAAATCTCGACGCTGCGGCAGCTTGCCATGCAGATGCAGGTCGGCGGCGTCGGTTTCTATCCGACTTCCGGTTCGCCCTTCGTGCATCTCGATGTCGGTAACGTGCGCGCATGGCCGCGCATGTCGCGCAAGGAACTGGCCCGCATCTTCCCCAATGGCAAGACGATGCATCTTCCCGCTGACGGCCGGGCACTCCCCGGTTACGATCAGGCTGTCGCTGATTACAAGCGCCGCGTGGGCTCACAATCGATCCAGATCGCCAGCACCGCGGCCGATGACGAAGATGATAGCGGCAGCGCGAAACGCGGCGGCAGCGGCTTGTTGACCGCCATGCTGCCGACGCCGAAGAGCCGCGCGGCGGAAGCGCTTGCCGAACAGACGAGCCCCAAGGTCATAACGAGCGCGGCCGGCCGCAAGATCGATCCCGAATTCGCCGACCTTGCCGCTCTTTCCGCACCACTGCCGATCCTGCGGCCTGCCAAGGCGGTCGACGTTGATCCCGTGCAGACGGCATCGCTGGCGCCGACGCAAATCCTTGCGCCCGTGCTCGCGGCAAGACCGATGCCGGCTGCCGCGCCAGCGGGTACGCGTGCCTTCAGCGCCCTCGCCTCACTCTCCGCTCCGGATGGCATGAAACTGCTGCGAACGCCGGAAGGCTCAATCGCTACCTTGCCGATCACCGGGCCGGATCTCGACGTCGAAGACGAGTTCGACGGCGAGGATACACTCCTTTCATGGGCACTGGCTGCACCCGGCAGCGATGTCGGCATGGCTGCACCCGTCATCGTCGGGCGAACGCTGACGGATTTGACTGCCGAGGCCTCGCGTGCCACGCCGCTGCCGCTCTCGATCGCCGAAGAATTCGATCACGATCGCTTCTGGTCGGGCGGCTGAGTTTTGGCAGCGGTCAAGAACGGCACAACCATGCCTTCGAAACTTCACAACCATTGACTGCACCCACTTCGTGGAGCGGCTTTGCAGAATCGCCTAGCGTCTTCCTCGCAACAAACCGGAGGACAAGATGCCAAGTTGCAAGAAACGCAATGGGGATAGCTGGGAAATCTATCAGAGCAGCAGTCAATGACGCTGGCGCCGCACGGCGTCGAATGGCGACATCGTGGGTGCTTCGACAGAATCCGATGTAAACAAAAGCGACTGCATCGCCAACGCCCGGCGTAATGGGATGACGTGCAATCCGGTTTAAGACAGCCGAGCCGTTAAACTGCCACGGGCCTTCCGTCGAAAAAGACGGAAGGCCCGTGAAGAGTGTTGGAACCCTTCAGGGTTCAAGTCGCTACGCGCTTAGAATTCAGTCCATTCCGCATTTTTTACTGCAGCAGATGCCGAAACGCCGCCGAATGCAGAAACCAGCTTGCGGCCCAGCGCACGTGCGGGAGACGAACGTGGACGCTCATTCTGTTCGGCGACATGGACCGGAGCCGTGGGACGAGACACATACCGGTCGATAGGCCGCACAGAACTAGAACCTTCGCCGCCGACCCGGAACTGGCCAAGCAGGGACATCAGCGCCTCGGCATCCTTTGCAAGACTATGGCTGGCGGCTGTGGATTGCTCCACCATTGCCGCATTCTGCTGTGTGCCCTGATCGATCGTATTGACGGCGGTGCTGATTTCCTGAAGGCCAAGCGACTGTTCGCGCGAGGATTCCGCAATCGCCTGAACGTGCCGGTTTATCTCACGCACTTCGGATACGATCGCATCCAGCGCCTTTCCGGTTTCGCCGACCAGATTGACGCCCTGTTCGACATGACTGCCGGAGGTGGTGATAAGCGCCTTGATCTCCTTGGCGGCAGCGGCTGAGCGCTGGGCCAGTTCGCGCACTTCCTGTGCCACGACGGCAAAGCCCTTGCCCGCGTCACCGGCTCGCGCCGCCTCGACGCCGGCATTCAGAGCGAGAAGATTGGTCTGGAAGGCGATATCGTCGATGACACCGATGATATTGCCGATTTCCGAGGACGACCGCTCGATCTGGTGCATCGCATCCACGGTATTGCGAACGATCTCGCCGGATTTCTCTGCACCCGCACGGGTGCGGGCGACCAGTTGACTTGCCTCTTCGGCACGGCTTGCCGCATCTTTGACGGTGGTGGTGATTTCCTCGAGCGCTGCGGCCGTCTCTTCGACCGAAGCGGCCTGCTGCTCCGTGCGGCTGGACATATCGTCGGCCGATGCGAGGAGTTCATTGGCACTCGCAGTGATAGCGCGAGCGTTGAGGCCAACGGATTGCATCGCTTCGCGGACCTTGTCCAGCGAGTCGTTGAAATCCTCGCGGACCGAGTCGAGATCGGCAACGAAGGGTGTATCGATCGTCGTCAACAGGTCGCCGGCTGCCAGACGCTTCAGGCCATTGCCAAGCGACTGGAGTGCAAACTGCACATTCCGGGCTTCGGACGCCTTTTCGATTTCCTGGCGCTCCCTTTCGCTCTCGACAAGATTTCTGCTGGCTTGCGTCTGCTCTTCCAGATGGGTGCGCTCAATGGCATTTTCCCTGAACACAGCGACCGTGGCCGCCATATCGCCAATCTCGTCGCGCCGATCGATGCCAACGATATCACCCGATGTATCTCCCTGCGCCAAAAGCTGCATGCGTTCGCGCAGACGATGCATCGGGGTGGTGATCCCCTTCTGAACGAAATAGGCGGCAAGCAAGAGAGCGGCGACGATGCCGACCACCATGGCGACCATGTTGGTGACGACCGTCTCATGCACCAGCGTGGCCAATCGATCCGTACCTGCGGTCTGTACTGCCTGCAAAGCGCTGTTGCTGTCATTGAACTGCTTGGAGATCCGCGTCGTGAACCCTTCGAGCGCAGCCATCCGTGTAACCGCGGCCTGGTCCTGCCCGCTCTTTCGCAGCTTCACGATGTCATCAAGCAGCGTCCGAACGCCGTTGATATCGACCATGAGGTTATCCATCGCCTGTTTGGTGCTCGGGACAAGCGTCGAGAGCTCCTGCATGCGGCCAACGGCGATACCAAGAAGGGAATCGAATTCCTTCTGTGCCGTTTCGAATTGCGGTGCGTCAGCCGGAAAGACAAGGAGACGCCCCAGACGAACCGCTGCCCCGTTGACACCGGAACTTGCCCTTGCAGACAACAGCGCCGCCTTCGCTTCCCTGTTGAGGAACTCGTTATAGGCGACACTCGCCTCATCGAACTTGTACGTGAGATATGACGCTCCACAGAGAGAAATAAGCGCCAATATACCAATAGACAGAAGGATCTTGGTTCTGATGCGTAAATGCTTCAACATCGTATTATTACCTATGAAATCGACCGGATCGAAAATGCCATAACCACAGCTCGACTTACGTCGGCTTCCGAGAGATGACGAAGGATAGGGTGCGGCTCGCATCATGCGACGGATCAAGTGCAGGTTCACCTGCAACGCCACCACAAAACCCCGCATGGATTAATGCATCTACAATGAACCGATGCGAATACTTGCGCATGGCTATCAACCGTCAATTACAGAGCCAAATCATCAACAAAAAATCGGTGAAATGATAAAATAAAAGTCGCGCCCACATGAATCAATGATTCTATACTTAAATTCGATTTCTATAATCAGAAAAGCTGATTACTGCAAATGCTCTGATTATCGATGCCACCAGCACCATATCATCAACTCATCGCGCTTATCCCGCAGCCAGAAACCTTCATCGAGACAAACGAAAATGGCGCCGCACACCCGAAGGTATGCAACGCCATCATCATCTCATTCGCGAGCCCTGAGGCCCGGCGATTTTAAAACTTGTAGTTCACGCCGGCCTTGATCGTGTGATCGCCGATATCCCGCTCGGAGGTCGTGCCTGCGCGGAAGCTGCGGACATCGTTGGTCTGGGTGTAGTTATACTCAACGCGACCCGAGAGATTGCCGGTGATCTTCTGCTCGACACCTGCACCGACCAGCCAGCCGGGCTTCCAGCCGTCCGGACCTTCGGTAGCGCCGTTATCCCGCAGGCTTGTCATGGCCACACCGGCCGTACCGTAAACCAGCGTATTGCCGAGCGGCGCGCCGACCTTGCCCTTGGCTGCGACGCGATAACGTTCCTTCAGCTTGCCGCCGCGAACACCCACTTCGGCATCACCAAGATGAGAAAGCTCGGCTTCGCCGCCAACAACAACGCCGTTGATTTCAGTGTTGTAGCCGCCATGGATGCCACCGGTGAATTCGGAGCCGCCCGAGAACGGGTTCAGCTTGTCGGAAGCGGTACCGGCGTTCAGACCGACGTAAGGTCCGCTCCAATCGGAGGACGGGCCAGCAGGCTCATTGTAAGCCGGGGGCTCATAAGAACTTGTGAGGTCAGCAGCGGATACAGAAAAAGCGGAACCGGAAACGAAAACGGCGGCGAGCGCTAGCGCGAAGGGCTTCTTGGTCATGATACAATTACTCCATACACAGCCTGCGTTTGGCGGATGGGCAGGCGATACATCCCGGCTCTTAAGCCTCGAGTCGTTCACGCGGATTTGCCCTACCCCTGGCCGCATGTACGATCCCGCACCGATTACCTTCTACTTTCATGAATTTATAAACACTCCATTAACTGCGACCGACCCGCAGCAAAAAGACGTGCGCCAGATAGTCACGACATCGCGAGGAGTGCGCAGACATCCGAGAACGCTCCCACATATTGCCTCAGGGCCTGACGAATTCCGTCGCCGGGAACAGCGTTCGATCTGGCCGAGATGGCGATCGGTGCTATCTTCCCGGTGAATATACTCAGTCCGTAAACACCCAGCCCGAGGCATCATGGAAATTGCGAAAATTCCGACCAGAGACCGCTTCGTGCTACTCGACGGGCTCAGAGGCATTGCGGCAATCTTCATTATTCAGCGCCACGCAGAGGATCTGCTGGGTAAGGCCCTGCACTCCAGCTATCTCGGGGTCGATCTGTTTTTCGCGTTGAGCGGCTTTGTGCTTGCGCACGCCTATGGTGCTTCGCTTTCGGATGGTCGCATCTCGTCGTTTCAATTCATGAAGGCGCGACTGCTGAGGCTTTACCCGCTCTATGCGATCGCGCTCTTGCTGGTCACAGCCTATTACATCCGAATGTATTTCGCGGGCCTTCCCGTCATGGCAGACGAATATGTCATCCCGAACGAATTGCTGCTTGCCTTCTTCACCGGCCTTCTCTTTCTACCCTCGCCGATCACCATCTCGTTCAACGCGGCACTTTTTCTCGTGCATCCGGCCTGGTCGCTGTTCAACGAACTCGTGGCGAACCTCGCCTATGCATTGCGAGGAGCGCGGGCGACACCACGCCAGATCGGGATATTGATTGCAGTCAGCGCAGTGCTGCTGGTGATTGCCGCCCTGCAGTTCGATCGCCTGCATGCGGGCTTTCGCCGGCATGAAATGTATGCTGGCATGGCACGTGTCTTCTTTTCGTTTTCAATGGGGATGCTGATCTATCGCTACCGACGCAAGACACCTGTGATCCGCCCGGGGCAGGCTCTGATCTGCCTTGCTCTACTGATTGCCGTCCTTGCTTTTCCGACGCCGCGCGACTGGCGTTGGATCTTCGACCTCTTTGTCGTCTTCCTGGTCTGGCCGGTGCTGCTCTACTGGGCGAGCGCGATCATACCCGGTCGGAGAACGGCATCCGTCGCGATTTTCCTCGGAACGGCCTCCTACGCCGTCTATGTCCTGCACGCACCGCTGCTGGACTGGGCACATGTCATTGCTCCCGGCATCACCGGGCCGCAATTTGCGCCGTTTGCAGGCATCATGCTTGTCGCACTTGTCGTCATCATTTCATGGAGCTTGACCGTCTGGCTTGATCAACCGCTGCAGAAGCGTTTCAAAAGGCGAATTTTTCTTCGCGATCCGCTCGTACAAAAATAAAATGTGGTTTCGAGGGAACTTTTTCGTCTCTCAGGAAATTGAAAAAGGATTCGCGCCAAAAATAAAGAGGAGAGCTGCATCCATGTCGAACGACGCACGTCAACCCGTTGCCTCGCCCAAAGACCATGTTCTCACCGTGCAGGAGGCTCTGGAACCGCTCTTTCTGGCCCTCGAGCAGGAGGCCGAACTGAAAATGCTTTCAGCTGCACTCAATGCAGGCTGGCCGCTCGATGAAGCAGTGGCCGCAATCGACGAATTGCGGCGCAACGAACTGCTGCCGATCACCCGACCGCACTAATCCGCGCCGCCTGCTGCCAAGCGATCGAACCACTACAAGAATCGTTTGCTTGGCATTTCCCCGGCAACCGGATGCCGAGAACCGGCGTTGCATCACATCATAAAAAGAACCTCGCCGAGGGGACGCGGCGAGGTTCAAATTGGAGATCACATTTATTGTTGTCGGGCGACACAGGGGACGGGCACCGCCGGCTTTATTCCTGTGACATCAGCGTCGATTGCTCTCGGCTTTGTCATTCGCCAATATAACCCGTCAGAAAGGGTAAGGTTCCACCAATCCTTAACCCGATAACGATTAAGGTTGCGCAACTCTGGACGGGGTATCAAAGAGACTGACATGACGGGGCCGAATTTCCGTTTCACCTATTACGATCTCAAATCACAGCGCGCGGGAACCGCGATCGAAGTGACGTTGAGCGCTGTCAACAATATCCGCCTGATGAACGCTGTGAATTATCAGCGATTCACAGAACGACTCGATTTCAAGTATGTCGGTGGGGTGGCGCGTAAATCACCGGTTCGGCTGGTCATGCCCGAAAGCGGGCACTGGCACCTGATCGTCGATATGGAGGGCCACCACGGACTGGCCGAATCTTCGGTCAAACTGATTCCCGCTCCGGCCATGCAGAGCCCGCAAAAGCAGGATTCCTGATCAATTTCATGCAGACGCCAAGACGTGCAGGCGCATCATGCGTCAAGATGCTTGGCCTCATCATCTTGATCGTGCTGCGTTCTGTGAACACCATGTGCGTCTCTTCACCAGGACGTGATGAGGATGCTGCGGGGAGGACACAGCTTTGGCGTATGTACAATATCGTGAGACCAGCGTGGAGGGAGACGTCATTCCCCTTTCGGATGGTGTTCCCAACCAGCTAAGCGGTTCATGGCCGGATCGGAGCTATGAGACCGTCCGGCGGCTGGAACTGCATGCCTATCGTGTCGCAGAGCCGAAAGCACAGGCACTGATCTATCCCGGCGGTGGCTACCTGAAGCTGATGCACGACAAGGAAGGCGTCGAAGTTGCACTTTGGCTGAACTCGCTGTCGATCGATGCCTATGTCGTGACCCATCGTTTGCCAGGCTCATCAGCCGCGGATGGCGTTCATCCCAAAGATATCGCGCTGACCGACTCGCTCGCCTGCCTCGATTATCTGCATCGCAGCTGTTCGCACCTGCCGCTTTTCCATGTCGGTTTGTCTTCTGGGGGGCATCTGGCGGGCGTGATGGCTTGTCAGGATCATCCACTGGCCGCAAAGGGTGCAGTCATCGCCTATGCACCGCTGAATGCCAATCACAGGGATTACAAGGCGCCTGCGGGAAAACCCGACTATCCGCCAGCCGAGAAACAGGCTTTTTACAACGACTGGCCAATCGGCATTGCGGCACTTCCTCACGGGATGCCAAAAATCCCGTTATTCCTGGCCTATGCGCTGCATGACCAGTCCGTGCCGGTGGATCATGTGCTTAACCTGATCAGATCGGCCCAGCAGCCCGAACGCGAGGTCGATGCCCATATATTCGGGACGGCTCCTCATGGCTTTGCCCTCAGAGATAAATCCGGCACGCATGCGGTTTGGACAAAACTCGCAGAAGAGTGGATGGCGCAACATCTCTAACCGCGCGCGTCAAGGTTCGCCGCGCTCCCGGCGCAGCTTGGACCACCAGTCCAGCCGTTTCTTGATGTCCCGCTCGAAACCACGCTCGACAGGTTCGTAAAATGTCTGGCGCCCCATTTTTTCGGGAAAGTAGTTCTGGCCGGAAAAGGCGTCCGGCTCGTCATGGTCGTAGCGGTAACCCTCGTTATAGCCCTCCTGCTTCATCAGCTTGGTCGGGGCATTGAGGATGTGCTTGGGCGGCAGAAGCGAGCCGTTTTCCTTGGCAGCTCGCATGGCGGACTTGAAGGCGGTGTAGACGGCGTTGGATTTCGGCGCGGTGGCGAGATAGACGCAGGCATTGGCAAGCGCGAGCTCGCCTTCCGGTGAGCCGAGATAATCGTAGGCATCCTTGGCGGCATTGCAGACGACAAGCGCCTGCGGGTCGGCAAGGCCGATATCCTCGATTGCCATACGCACCAGCCGCCGGCCGAGATAAAGCGGGTCCTCGCCGGCATCGAACATGCGGGCGAGATAATACAGCGCCGCATCGGGATCCGATCCCCTGACCGACTTATGCAGGGCAGAGATGAGATTGTAGTGACCGTCCTGGCCCTTGTCATAGACTGGCGCGCGGCGCTGGACGATCTCGGTCAGGCCGGCGGTATCGAAGACTTCCCCTGCCCGTGCGGCACGCCACACCTCTTCCGCCAGCGTCAGCACCGCACGGCCGTCACCGTCGGCCATGCGAAGAAGCGTTGCCCTTGCATCCTCGTCAAGCGGCAGCGGCTTTGCTTCTGCCTGTTCGGCGCGGTTCAGAAGTTCGCCGAGGCTTTCTTCGTCATGCGAACGGAAGGTCAGCACGCGGGCGCGAGAGAGAAGAGCGGCGTTGAGTTCGAAGCTTGGATTTTCCGTCGTCGCACCAACGAGGATGACGGTGCCGTCCTCCATGACGGGCAGGAAACTATCCTGCTGGGCACGGTTGAAACGATGGATCTCATCGACGAAAAGCAGTGTCTGTCGCCCGTCCATGCGACGCAGGCGGGCCGTCTCGAAAACCTTTTTCAGATCGGCGACGCCGGAAAAAATCGCGGAAATCTGCTCGAAGGCAAGGCCCGTCTCACCGGAGAGGAGACGGGCGACGGTGGTTTTGCCCGTGCCTGGAGGTCCCCAGAAGATCATCGAACCGAGCGTGCCGGAGGCGATCATCCGGCGCAGTGCGCCATCCTCCCCCGTCAGATGTGACTGGCCGGTGACCTCGCCAAGCGAAGTCGGGCGCAACCGGTCGGCCAAAGGTCTCCGCTTGGCGACATCATCCGGAATACGGGGGGAGAAAAGATCGCTGCTCATCTGAAAAATTGCCGAATGCGCTGGCCGCCCCGTTCGATTTCCACACGCCAGAAGCTCGGGTCTTCGCCCAGCATGGTTTCGAGCGTCTTGGTGGTGTTGACCGTGCTGCCGTTGATCGACACAATGATATCGTTCGGCTGGAAGCCGAGGCGTGCCGAAGGCGAGCCACGAGTCACATCAGTAACGACGACGCCGGTCTTGTCGGTGGCCAAATGCAGTTCCGTTGCGAGCTTGGGCGACAGGTTCGCGACATGCAGGCCGGCAAACGGGCTACGTCCTTCCATCAGGCGTTCGTCACGCGGTGTCGTTTCCGGTGCCGTGTTAAGCAGGAGCTTCATCTGTCGCTGGCCGTCGCTGGTCTGGACGGTGAGATCCGCCTGCTTGCCGAGACCGGCCGTGGTCAACCGGTAGCCGAGGGCATCGGGATGCTCCACCGCCACGCCGTTGACGGCGGTGATCACTTCACCGGGCTTCAGGCCCGCCTTGTCAGCCGGACCACCTTCGACGGTTCGCACGACCAATGCGCCGCGCGCCGCCTTGAGACCAAGAGCTTCTGCGACGTCGGAGGTCACGGCATCGAAGGTCGCACCGACATAGGGTCGCTCGAACGTCGTCTTGCCTTCTTCGGCAGCCACCAGGAAGGCCTTCACGAGATTGGCGGGAATGGCGAACCCAACGCCGTTGGAGCCGCCGCCGCGGGAAAAGATCGCCGTGTTGATGCCGATCAGTTCGCCGTTCATATTCGTCAGCGCGCCGCCTGAATTGCCAGGATTGATGGAGGCGTCGGTCTGGATGAAGAAGCCGAAATCTCCGCTCGATACCTGATTGCGGGCCAGTGCAGACACGATACCGCTGGTGACGGTCTGGCCTACACCGAAGGGATTGCCGATCGCCAGAACCAGATCACCGACTTCGGTGCGATCGGAATCACCAATGGCAAGAACCGGAAAATTCTCCTTGCTCTTGATGCGCAGCACCGCGAGATCGACGCTCTCGTCCTTCAACACCAGTTCGCAGGGAAACTCGCGGCCATCGGCAAGCGCGATCTTGATGTCGTCCGCGCCCTGGATGACGTGGTTGTTGGTCACGACCAGACCATTATGCGACAGGATCACGCCGGAACCGAGCGAGGACTGCTTTTCCGAACGATTGGGCATGCGCTGGCCGAAAAACTGATCGAAAAAGGGGTCGCCCGTCAACGTGCTCGGCCGCTGAACGAGCCGCTCGGCATAAACATTGACCACGGCACCGGCCGTCTGCTTGACGAGCGGAGCGAAGGACAGCTGCATTTCCTGGCGGCTCTGGGGAAGCGTCTTGCCATCCTGCGCATAAGAGACAGCGGGACAAATCACGGCCAGAGCGAAAAGACCGACCGATATATGCTTGAGCAGGCTTGGCATTTGATTCCTCTTTGCGAATTTCAAGATCGAGTTTTAGCGCCGGGGGCTGGAAAAGAAAGGTGGCTGAACCCTGACAAAATGAACATCATCTCGTCTATATGGGGCGCGGCCACATATCCGAGATAAGAAGATGCTGAAAAAGGCAAAAGCATGGGCAAAGGCCCTCAAGCGCGACATCATCGCGTTGTGGCTTGCCGCCCGCGATTCGCGCGTGCCGTTGACCGCCAAGCTGGTGGCCGGCGCCGTGGCGGCCTATGCGCTTTCTCCGGTCGATCTCATTCCCGATTTCATTCCTGTTCTCGGTTATCTTGACGACCTGATCCTCGTGCCGCTCGGCATCCTTCTCGCCATCCGGCTGGTACCGCCCGAGTTGATGTCCGAATTCCGGCTGATGGCAGAGCAACGCTCGGGACGACCCGTCAGCCGGATGGGCTTCGCGGTCATCCTTGCAATATGGCTCGCCTGCATCATCTTCGTCCTCTGGAGCCTCAAGGATCGCTTCTGAGCGGCATCCAGTGAAAGATCAGGAGTATGGACTATGAAATCGCGACTGGCCGTTTTGGGCGTCATCGGCGTCATTCTCGCCCCCACCCTTCCCCTGCCCGCGGCAGCAGCGAGTTTCGACTGCGAAAGGACCGACCTTGCAGCTGATGAAAAGGTGATCTGCGAGACGCGTGCGCTCAACGATGCCGATGTGAAGATGGTCACGACCTTCGACATTCTCACCAGCCTGCTCGCCATGGGCAATCGCGACGTGCTTCGCGAAGAACAGAGCGCATGGCTGAAGAAGCGCCAGGCCTGCGGTGGCGATGCGGCGTGCCTGACGACCGCTTATGCCGAACGCATGAAACAGCTCAATGAAGCTTACGAGGGGCTCAGCCGTCCGCTGTAATTCGGCGCAATGATCTGACGCAAACGATTAGGACCAAAACATGCGGCTTTCCGCCGCATATTCGATCTTGATCCGTGCAGCTTTACCGACAATCGGTTAGATTTACTGCGTCGTCCTGTCGCGGACGAGATTCCCAAAGGAGCTGACGGGAGCGCGGGTATCTCAAAGCGGCTGATGACCGGGTCCGGCCGCGTCCGGAAACACCCCTCTCGTCATCGACAAGTCAAGTTGGCCAATTCGGCATTTCCATTATGATCATTCGTGAACGCCCCACTCTCGGGCAGCTTTTTTTTATTCTGCGCGGTTCCGTCCTGCCGCGCATTTTCCCGCAAATCCTCGTGGTGATGGCGATGTCCGCCCTCATCGTGTGGGGACATCGCGAAGCACCGCAATTCGTCCCTTCCGTCGCCGGCGCGCCTTTCGCATTGATCGGCATTGCGCTTTCGATCTTCCTCAGCTTCCGCAACAGTGCCTGCTACGAACGCTGGTGGGAGGCACGCAAGCTGTGGGGCGAATTGCTCGCCGTCAGCCGCCACCTCGCCCGCCAGAGCGAATTGTTCGAGCAGCGCAGCGAATCAGCCGGAGCCGCCCGGCGCACGATCTTGTTGCTGACCGCCGCACTCGCCGACGAGACGGTGAAATTCCTGCGAGGCGGCGAATGTCCGAACAACAGCACGGCACGGCTGCTGGCACCCGATGTGGCCGCCGCAGTGCGTGCCGCGCGCAATCCTCCCTCCGAGATCATCAACCGGATGAGCCGTGAACTGATCGCGCTCGTGAACGGCAAGATCATCAGCGATATTGAGTTCACGCTCCTCGAGCGGACCGTGACGCGGCTATCCGATGCCATTGCCGCCTGCGAGCGCCTGAGAAATACACCGGTCCCGTTCGGATATACACTTCTCATCCATCGCACCGCACACTTGTTTTGCTTCATGGTGCCGTTCGGCTTTGCCGATGTGCTGGGACTGGTCACGCCGCTGGCAGCAGGCCTCGTCGCCTATACATTCTTCGGCCTCGACGCGCTGGGCGACGAATTGGAGGAGCCGTTCGGATCAATGCCGAATGACCTCCCGATCGCCGCAATCGCCACCGTCATAGAGATCGAAACGCGCAGCATGCTGGGCGATACCGACCTGCCTGCCATGCCGGAACCAGTGGACTACATCCTGATGTGACGGGCAGCCAAAGGCCCAGACGCAAACAAGGCCGACGCATGCGCCGGCCTTTCAAGTTTTGAACTCCCGATAGTGGCTATTCCGGCAGGATCCGGACGGCGCCCTTGTCGGCGGAGGCGGCGAAGGCGGCATAGGCCTTCAGCGCCGTCGTGACATTGCGCTTGCGGGGTGCGGCCGGCTTCCAGCCGAGCGTATCCTGCTCATGGCGGCGGGCCGACAGTTCGGCATCCGAAACCTTGAGGTTGATCGTCCGGTTGGGGATATCGATCTCGATCAGATCACCCGGCTGGACGAGGCCGATGGCACCGCCCTGGGCTGCTTCCGGCGAGGCATGGCCGATGGACAGGCCCGACGTGCCGCCGGAGAAACGGCCATCGGTGATCAGCGCGCAGGCTTTACCGAGGCCCTTCGACTTCAGATAGCTGGTCGGATAAAGCATTTCCTGCATGCCCGGACCGCCCTTCGGGCCTTCGTAACGGATGACGACAACGTCGCCGGCCTTCACGTCATTGCTGAGAATGCCCTTCACGGCGGCGTCCTGGCTTTCGAAAACGACGGCTGGGCCGGTGAACTTCAGGATCGATTCGTCGACGCCGGCGGTCTTCACGATGCAGCCATCGAGGGCGATGTTGCCGTAGAGGACGGCCAGACCGCCGTCCTTGGAGAACGGATGTTCGACAGACCGGATGACGCCCTTTTCGCCGTCGGCATCAAGATCATCCCAACGCGAAGACTGCGAGAAGGCGACCTGGGTCGGCACGCCACCGGGAGCCGCCTTGAAGAATTCTCGGACGGTCTCGGAATTGGTGCGGGTGATATCCCAACGATCGATGGCATCGCCGAGCGTCGCCTCGTGAACGGTATAGCAATCGCGGTTGATCAGGCCACCGCGATCGAGTTCACCCAAAATACGCATGATGCCGCCGGCGCGGTGGACGTCTTCCATATGGACGTCCTGCTTGGCGGGCGCGACCTTGGACAGGCACGGCACCTTGCGCGACAGCTTGTCGATGTCTTCCATGCCGAAATCGATGCCGCCTTCATAGGCTGCGGCCAGAATATGGAGAACGGTGTTGGTCGAACCGCCCATGGCGATATCGAGCGACATGGCGTTTTCGAAGGCCTGTTTGGTGGCGACATTGCGCGGCAAGACGGTTTCGTCGTCCTGTTCGTAATAACGGCGGGTAATATCGACGATCAGGTGACCGGCCTCGACGAACAGGCGCTTGCGATCCGAATGGGTGGCGAGCGTCGAGCCGTTGCCCGGCAGAGACAGGCCGAGCGCTTCGGTCAGGCAGTTCATCGAATTGGCCGTAAACATGCCGGAGCACGAGCCGCAGGTGGGACAGGCCGAACGTTCGATGACGGCGACGTCCTCGTCGGAAATCTTGTCGTCAGCGGCTGCGACCATGGCATCGACGAGGTCGAGGGCAACGGTCTTGCCGTGCATGACGACCTTGCCGGCTTCCATCGGGCCTCCGGAGACGAAGACCGCCGGGATATTGAGGCGCATTGCTGCGTTGAGCATGCCGGGAGTGATCTTGTCGCAGTTGGAAATGCATACCATGGCATCGGCGCAATGGGCATTGACCATATATTCGACCGAGTCGGCGATGATTTCGCGCGACGGCAGCGAATACAGCATGCCGTCATGGCCCATGGCGATGCCGTCATCGACCGCGATCGTGTTGAACTCCTTGGCGACACCGCCGGCGGCCTCGATCTCGCGGGCAACCAGCTGGCCAAGGTCCTTCAGATGCACATGGCCGGGGACGAACTGCGTGAAAGAGTTGACGACGGCAATGATCGGCTTGCCGAAATCGCCATCCTTCATGCCGGTGGCGCGCCATAGGCCGCGCGCGCCAGCCATGTTGCGGCCGTGGGTGGTGGTTCTGGAACGATAAACTGGCATGGATCTTTCCTCACTCGATCGGACTTCTCAGTCTATCCGCTCCTCGGCGGAGACACAAAAGGCCTCATTTTTGAAAACGTCCTAACCCAACTGTCGATCGCTGTCACTGCCGGTTACCGGCAAATCAGTACGGTACGGTACGGTTCTCTTTACGCTGTATTCTGCATCCCACCTTGCCTGAAGGCGACCGAATTAGCGTTGCAAGTCTTCGCGCCGCATACCGAAGTGATCGAGAATGAGGTCGAAGTTGCGACGGTGGGACTTGAAAAACAGGTCGAACAGATCGCCGGCCACCGGCACACTGCCCACGACAGCGTCCATTCCGAGATTGCCGAGCATCTGGACCAATTTATTCGTCGGCACGCCCATGCGGCGCGCTTCATTGACGATGTAAAGGCCCACCAAAGCTCCACCCGCATCGCCGATCACGGGGACGAGACCAAAGACGGAATCGGCTCCGAACCGGATACCGGTGCCCGGAATGCGGATCGCCGTATCCATAAGCCGCGCGATGCCGTGAAGCCGACGCAGACGCTTCAGCTTTTCGATGTGATCCAGATCGTCTTTGACAAACCGCTCGCTGGCGGCATCCCAGGTCTTCGTCGCCATGCGTAACACTCCATCTCAATTTCCTTATACAAATGAGAATGTCTCATGTCGGTTCCAAGATGGCCGAGCTGCGAAGATGTGGTTTTTCTCACGTAAACGTGGTTTCCGAGAGAATTCCGGCGTCTGTGAAACCGAACGCTTTGGGATTACGTATAAGGGCAAGAACGGCATAGCGTCCGAGGAGATATCCCATGCCCGCCTATCATCCGCCGCATATCCCGTCTTCGGACATCACGCCGAAGCATATCTATCTTTCCCGCCGCAACTTCATCGGTGCCGCCGCAGCTGCCGGCTTCGGCTTCGCTACGGCTGGCGACGCCCTTGCGGCTCCTTTGAACGCAGTCCCTGGCCCTTACAAGCTCAATGAAAAGCTGACGCCGAAAGAGGCGGTGACAACCTATAACAACTTCTACGAATTCGGCGTCAACAAGGAAGACCCGGCGCAGAATTCCGGGGCCTTCAAGCCAACGCCGTGGTCGGTGAAGGTCGAGGGCATGGTCGGCAAGCCGAAGGAATTCGGCCTTGACGAGATCCTGAAGATGAAGCTCGAGGACCGGACCTACCGGATGCGCTGCGTCGAGGGCTGGTCGATGGTGATCCCCTGGATCGGTTTTCCGCTGTCAGCCTTGCTCGATCAGGTCGATCCGCTCGGCAGCGCGAAATATGTGGCCTTCGAGACCGTCGTGAGGCCGGAGGAAATGCCGGGACAAAGCGGCCTCTTCCAAGCTCTGACCTGGCCTTATGTCGAAGGCCTCAGGATGGATGAGGCGCGCCATCCGCTGACCATTCTGGCGGTCGGGCTTTATGGAGAGACATTGCCGAACCAGAACGGCGCGCCGATCCGGCTGGTCGTGCCGTGGAAATATGGGTTCAAGGGCATCAAGTCGATCGTCAAGATCAAGCTTGTCGAAGAACAGCCGCAGACGACGTGGAAAAATTCCAACGCGCGGGAATACGGCTTCTATTCCAACGTAAATCCGGCGGTCGATCATCCGCGCTGGAGCCAGGCGACGGAACAGCGGATCGGCGAAGGCGGATTTTTCGGCACAAAACGGGTCGATACGCTGCCGTTCAATGGTTATGCGGACCAGGTTGCAAGTCTTTACACAGGCATGGACCTGAGGGCGAACTACTGAGTATGGCTCCCCTGTCTGCCGCAATCCCTGCCCTGCCCAGGCGTTATCACGCTCTCAGCATCTGGGTGCTTTATATCGTCGGCCTCTGTCCGGCCGCCTGGTATTTCTATCAGGCGGCAACGGGCGGGCTTGGCTTCAATCCGGTCAAGACGTTCGAGCATCTTCTTGGCATCTGGGCCTTACGCCTGATCATCGCGACGCTTGCCATCACACCTCTACGTGATCTCTTCGGCATCAACTGGATGCGTTACCGAAGGGCGCTCGGCCTGCTCGCTTTCTATTATGTGCTGATGCATTTTTCGGTCTATCTACTGCTCGACCTGCAACTCAATTTCGCAGCGGTTGGCGGAGATATCGCGAAACGGCCCTACATCACAATCGGGTTCGCAGCCCTGCTATTTCTTATTCCCTTGGCGGTGACATCGAACAACTGGTCGATCCGGAAGATGGGACAAGGCTGGATCCGGCTACACAAGCTGATCTACCTGATCGCCCTCGGCGGCGCGATCCACTATGTGCTTGCGGTCAAATCGGTCACAGCGGGGCCATTCGTCCATATCGCGCTGATCGGACTTCTGCTCTTCTACCGCGCCATCCGGCGGCCTCTGCTTAACTGGAAGCGTGGTCGACGTCAGCCGGCACGGGCAGCGCGCTGACGTCACCACTCACAGACATAGTCACACCGAGCGCGTCAGTCCGCCATCGACCTTGAGATTCTGGCCGGTGATATAACCCGCACCGTCGGAAGCCAGGAAGGCGACGGTCGCGGCGATCTCTTCGCTGGTGCCGTAACGTTTCATCGGCACGCCGTCGCGCCGCTCCTCAGTTGCCGGCAGACTGTCGATCCAGCCCGGCAGAACGTTGTTGATCCGCACATTATCGGCGGCGTAGGTGTCGGCGAAGATCTTTGTGTAGGACGCAAGGCCAGCACGGAAAACGGCCGATGTCGGGAACATGGCCGAGGGTTCGAATGCCCAGGCGGTAGAGATGTTGACGATGCTGCCGGATTTCTGGGCCTGCATGATCGGCGCAACGAGACGCACCGGCCGGATGACATTCATCAGGTAAACGTCGAGACCCGTATGCCACTGCTCGTCCGTAATCTCGGTGATCTGTGCGCGCGGACCGTGGCCGGCGCTGTTGACCAGGACATCGATGCGGCCCCAGGCGTCCATGACAGTATCGACCAACCGCCGGATGTCATCATTCGACTGGTTGGAACCGGTGAGCCCGATGCCGCCAAGTTCGGCGGCCAATGCCTCACCCTTCCCGGAAGACGAAAGGATCGCGACCCTGAACCCATCCGCCGCAAGCTTCTTTGCGGAGGCCGCACCCATGCCGCTGCCACCTGCCGTCACGATCGCCACTTTTGCTTCCGACATATCTCAAGCCTCCCGATGTTATTGGATCGACAATGGGTAACGCGGCGATGCTCAGAATGCCAGCGTAACAGATACATGATCGGGAGCGATTTTTCGGTTTCAGTTTCGTCCTATTCAGCGCTGCTGCTTTCTGGATAAGTCCGGTGCTGCCAATAAAAAATGGCCGGCGCTCGCGGCCGGCCATTTTTACTCTGATGAAAATTGGAAACCGACTGCTCAGAACTGCTTCTTGAACAGGAGCCTGTCCAGCGACAGGTAGCCGCCACCAAAGGCAGCGAAGAGGAATGCCCCACCCGTCCAGAACAGCGAATCCTGCTCGGCCTTTTCCTGAACCTGATGCAGGAACTTGACACCGCCATCGGCCAGACGCGCCACGCCATTCGGAGTGAAATATTCGCTGCCAGCCTTCAGAGCATCAATGCCCACCTGTGCAAGCATCGCATCCCCGTAAGGGTGGGCGAAATGATACCAGAGAGTGATGGCGAGCATGACGCCACCGGCCAGTGCAGCCGGACGCGTGAATAGCCCAACCGCGATCAGGATGCCGCCGACAACCTGAATAAGCGCGAGTACCGGTGACCAGAGCCAGCCAGGATAAAAGCCGAGATTTTCGACGAAACCGACCTGGGCCAAGGGGGCCATCAACTTTGGCCAACCTTCCAAAACCAGCATGCCGCCGACCGCCAGTCGAAAGACACTCCAGGCCAGCGGCTGTGCGATCTTCTCGTAAAAGCCGCCGAGAGCGGGAATGATCATGTCTTTACGTTCATTTTCAAATATGGGTGTGTATGCCATTGTCGTCCCTCACAACCCCACTGGTTGATATGTGCCGACACTACTTCACCCTTGTATTCCGTCATTGACTCCGATCAAGAACGCGCAGCCGTGCCTTTATGGCCATGCCCATTCCGATGCCCACGGCATAGGCTAGGATATTCCACAGAGAAAAGACCCGACCAAGCAAAAGCCGTCCTGCAAGTGTCAGGCGAAACTCATCGAGTACCGGGGTTTGGTAAAGCCGGGAGAACTCGACCGCGGCCGCGATCATCAATGCAATCGTGGCTGAGACGATCATACGGCGGGAGCCCATGGCTACTGCGACCAGCAGAAACACCATGGCGCCCCAGAGAATCGAACCGCCATATTTTACAACCGTGAACGGCAAACCCAGTTCATATCCGAACCCACGCAGCGCGAGCCCGGCGGCAATGACGGCTATGGCAGCCAGCATGTTTCGCCAGCGCATGGTTGATTTCCGTTCTTCGATCGCCATGGCTTCATCCTTTCAAAAGAAAAAGCCGGGCGTTTCCACCCGGCTTTTTCAAACTGAACGATCAAGGATCGAAATTAAGCGGCTTCAGCAGCTTCTGCTTCAGCAGCAACGCGTGCCTTGTCGGCTGCGCCCTTGGCAGTGACGTCGCGTTCAACGAACTCGATGACGGCCATAGGAGCGTTGTCGCCCTGACGGTAGCCAGCCTTCATGATACGCAGGTAGCCGCCGTTGCGGGTTGCGTAACGCGAAGCGATGACGTCGAACAGCTTGCGAACGGCGTCCTGGTCCTGAACCTGCGAGACTGCCTGACGACGAGCGTGCAGATCGCCGCGCTTGCCGAGGGTGACGAGCTTTTCGACGATCGGGCGAATTTCCTTCGCCTTCGGCAGGGTGGTCATGATCTGCTCATGGGTGATGAGCGATGCGGCCATGTTGGTGAACATAGCCTTACGGTGGCTTGCGGTGCGGTTAAGCTTGCGGCCGGATTTTCCGTGGCGCATGTCTGGTCTCCTTCACTTGCAGGCATCCGCCTGCAGTCTGATTTGTTAGTATTGGTCTTCGTAACGCTTAGCGAGATCTTCGATGTTTTCCGGCGGCCAGGCAGGAACTTCCATACCAAGATGGAGGCCCATGGATGCCAGAACTTCCTTGATCTCGTTCAGCGACTTACGACCAAAGTTCGGAGTACGGAGCATTTCCGCCTCGGTCTTCTGGATGAGGTCGCCGATATAAACGATGTTGTCGTTCTTCAGGCAGTTGGCAGAACGAACGGAAAGTTCCAGTTCGTCGACCTTCTTGAGGAGTGCCGGGTTGAACGCGAGTTCAGTGACGGACTCTTCTTCCTGTTCCTTCTGCGGCTCGTCGAAGTTGACGAAGACCGACAGCTGGTCCTGAAGAATGCGGGCGGCGAAGGCTACGGCGTCTTCACCCGTGACCGAGCCATCGGTTTCGATGGTCATGGTCAGCTTGTCGTAGTCGAGAACCTGGCCTTCGCGGGTGTTTTCCACCTTGTAGGACACTTTCTTGACCGGCGAGTAGAGGCTGTCGACCGGGATCAAGCCGATCGGGGCATCCTCTGCACGGTTGCGCTCGGCCGGGACGTAACCCTTGCCGTTGTTGACCGTGAATTCCATACGGATCTCTGCGCCTTCGTCCAGCGTGCAGATCACGTGGTCGGGGTTCAGGATCTCAATGTCGCCAACGGTCTGGATGTCTCCGGCGGTGACAGAGCCTGGACCCTGCTTGCGCACGACCATGCGCTTCGGATCATCGCCGTCCATCTTGATGGCGATTTCCTTGATGTTGAGCACGATGTCCGTCACATCTTCCCGGACGCCCGGGATGGAGGAGAACTCGTGCAGGACGCCGTCGATCTGCACTGCTGTGACAGCAGCACCACGAAGCGACGACAGAAGTACGCGGCGAAGCGCGTTACCGAGCGTCAGGCCGAAGCCGCGCTCAAGAGGTTCGGCAATAAGAGTTGCCTTAGTACGACCGGACGAGGCGAATTCCACCTTGTTCGGCTTAATCAGTTCCTGCCAGTTCTTCTGGATCATGACCTACTACCTTCCGTTCGTTACCACCATCCAATCGTGGTAACCGAGCACGAGGACACCAGAAAAGTTACCCTTCCGGCGATACGGTGAAAGCCGCCTCGACTCTTTCAGGAGGCGAAGCGGCTATTCCCGAGTTCAGATGAGGATCGCTTGAAAAAAGCGAACCTCAATACGTCCATTAGACGCGGCGCTTCTTGCGCGGACGGCAGCCGTTGTGCGGGATCGGCGTGACGTCGCGGATCGATGTGATCATGAAGCCAGCAGCCTGCAGAGCGCGAAGTGCGGATTCGCGGCCGGAACCTGGACCGCAAACTTCGACTTCAAGCGACTTCATGCCGTGCTCCTGAGCCTTCTTGGCGCAGTCTTCAGCAGCGATCTGGGCGGCAAACGGTGTCGACTTACGCGAACCCTTGAAGCCCTTTGCACCGGCAGACGACCAAGCAATAGCATTGCCCTGCGCGTCCGTAATGGTGATCATGGTGTTGTTGAATGTAGAATTCACGTGAGCTACGCCCGACGTGATGTTCTTGCGTTCGCGACGACGAACGCGGGTGGCTTCCTTGGCCATAGTATCCCTTTCGTTGATCTCTGCACCGCCGTAATGCCAGCGGCTCCACCTTGGAACGAAACGTCACAGAAAAGCGGCCAGACCCTGCCCGCTCACGACGTTCATCCAAAATTATTTCTTCTTACCGGCGATCGCCTTAGCCGGACCCTTGCGGGTACGAGCATTGGTATGCGTGCGCTGACCGCGGACCGGAAGGCCACGACGATGACGCAGACCACGGTAGCAACCGAGATCCATAAGACGCTTGATGTTCATCGATGTTTCACGACGAAGATCGCCTTCGACCTGATAGTCACGGTCGATGGTTTCGCGGATCTGAAGAACTTCAGAGTCCGTCAACTGATGGACGCGCTTTTCAGCCGGAAGACCGACCTTGTCCATAATTTCTTGCGCAAACTTCGGGCCGATCCCGTGAATATAGGTCAGCGCGATTACAACGCGCTTCGCAGTCGGGATGTTGACGCCAGCGATACGTGCCACGCCTATTCTCCTTCGTTCCGGTTGCCATCCGGCAAGCGGTACTTCTTCCATGATAGCGATCCCGAAGGATCACCAGTTCAACAACACCATACGAGACAACTCAAAAAGATCAGCCCCGGATGTCCTGCTCGGAAATCCGCGCCAATCGCTTAAGTCTGTCGCGAGTTGGCGCGGTGTTTAACGGAATCAGCGCTGGAATGCAACCGCCGCCCCCGAGATTCTTTAACAGGCCTATGACAGCTCAGAGAGCCGATAAGGTCTTTTCGATTTCGGCAGTCACAGCTTTAACGTCAGCCATGCCGTCAATCGTCTTCAATTGCCCGGTCGATTCGTAATGAGCCGAGAGCGGAGCAGTCTTTTCGCGGTATTCGACCAGACGCTTCTTGAAAGCTTCCGGCATATCGTCAGCACGAACCTTGCCACCTGCGGCGATGGTTTCGGCCACGCGGTTTTCGATTCGGCCCATCAGAGCCCCCTCGTCCACCTTCAGCTCGATGACTGCATCCAGAGGGCAGCCCTTGTCCTGCAGCATCTTTTCCAAGGCGATTGCCTGGGGCACGGTGCGCGGATAGCCGTCCAGAATGAAACCATTCGAACAGTCGTCCAGATCTATACGCTCAGCGACGATAGCATTGACGATATCGTCCGAAACCAGCTGGCCCGCGTCCATCACGGCCTTCGCCTTGAGGCCGATCTCGGTTCCTGCTTCCTTGGCAGCACGCAACATGTCACCGGTGGAAAGCTGCGGAATACCGTATTTTTCAGTCAGCAGCTTAGCCTGCGTCCCCTTGCCGGCGCCTGGTGGTCCCAAGAATATAAGTCTCATCGTCCCCTCTTTCCTCCGCGCAGTTTCGACTTTTTGATCAGACCCTCATACTGCTGCGCAATGAGATGTCCTTGAATCTGCGCAACCGTATCGAGGGTTACACTGACAACAATCAAAAGCGAAGTACCACCAAGGGCTAATGGCACGCCTGTGCGGGCGATCAGAAACTCTGGCAGGATGCAGACGAAGACGAGGTAGATCGCACCGATAACCGTGATGCGGGTCAATACGTAGTCAATATACTCGGCGGTACGCTCGCCCGGACGGATGCCCGGAATGAAACCACCGTGTTTCTTCAGGTTGTCGGCCGTGTCTTTCGGATTGAAGACGATGGCCGTGTAGAAGAAGGCGAAGAAAGCGATTAGCAGGCCGTAGAGCAGCATGAAGAGCGGCTGCCCATGGCCAAGCGAGGCAATAGCGGCCGTCGCCCAGGCTGGAAGATCCGAGTTTCCAGCAAAACCGGCGGCAGTTGCCGGCAGCAGCAGCAGCGACGAAGCAAAGATCGCCGGGATGACACCCGAAGTATTCAGCTTCAGCGGTAGATGCGAGGTATCGCCCTGGAACATGCGGTTACCGACCTGGCGCTTCGGATATTGGATCAGAAGCCGGCGCTGGGCGCGTTCAACGAATACGATCAGGGCGATGACGCCGATAGCGACGAGAATCACCAGAAGAATCAGTCCGGTCGACAGGGCGCCGGTGCGGCCGAGTTCGAGCGTGCCGGCAAGAGCGGTCGGCAGGCCTGCAGCAATACCGGCGAAAATGATCAGCGAGATGCCATTGCCGATGCCACGCGAGGTGATCTGCTCACCAAGCCACATCAGGAACATAGTGCCGCCGAGCAGCGTCACGACGGTCGAAACGCGGAAGAACCAGCCCGGATCGTTGACGATACCCTGGCCGCTCTCAAGACCGGCAGCAATGCCGTAGGCCTGGAGCGCACCGAGAATCACCGTACCGTAACGGGTGTACTGGTTGATGATCTTGCGGCCAGCCTCGCCTTCCTTCTTGAGATTCTCAAGCGAAGGGACGACCGAGGTCATCAGCTGCACGATGATCGACGCGGAAATATATGGCATGATGCCGAGCGCGAAGATCGCCATACGCTCGACAGCGCCGCCGGAAAACATGTTGAAAAGACCGAGAATACCGCCTGCCTGGCCACGGAAGGCCTGCGCATAGGCCTCAGGATTGAGGCCCGGAAGCGGAATATGGGTACCCAGGCGGTAAACGAGGAGAGCAGCGAGGGTGAACCACAGCCGCTTCTTGAGATCCTCTGCCTTGGAGAAGGTCGAAAAATTGAGATTAGAGGCAAGTTGTTCCGCTGCAGACGCCATGCGTTTCTCCGCCCGATCACTTTCCGACGGCTGAAATTGCCTGATCAGGAAAGCGGTCGCAAATTCTGGTTCAAAAAACCGGGCGCGGAGATTGCCGGAGCAATCGGGTGCCTCACCCTGTTTTCATGTGATCGGCGCCCATCGGGGCCGCCAAATCGTGAGGCTCACATATGGACATAAAATCGCCCGGTGTGAAGCACACGCCGGGCGATTTTAAACGTTTTACTCTGCGGCAGTTTCTGCAACTACGAGCAGCTTGATCGAACCGCCGGACTTTTCGATCTTTTCGACGGCAGCCTTGGAGGCGCCGGCGACTTCGATCGAAACCTTGGTGGTCAGTTCACCGCCGGACAGGACGCGAACGCCGTCCTTGAGGCGACGGATAACGCCGGCAGCCTTGAGGGCAGCGGCATCAACGGTAGCCTTGGGGTCGAGCTTCTTGGCGTCGATCGCAGTCTGGATACGGCCGAGCGAAACGGTAACGTATTCAGAAGCGAAGATGTTGTTGAAGCCGCGCTTCGGCAGGCGACGGTAGATTGGCATCTGACCGCCTTCAAAGCCGTTGACTGCAACGCCGGAACGGGCCTTCTGACCCTTGACGCCGCGACCACCGGTCTTACCCTTGCCCGAACCGATACCACGACCTACGCGGATACGGTCCTTGGACGAACCTTCGTTGTCCTTGATCTCATTCAGTTTCATGATCAAACCCTCACTTCTCGTCGACGACGCGGACGAGATGCTGGACGGCCCGGATCATGCCGCGAACGGAAGGCGTATCTTCCAGCGTGCTTACCCGGTGCATCTTGTTGAGGCCCAGACCGATCAGCGTTGCGCGCTGAACGGCAGGACGGCGAATAGGCGATCCGATCTGTTCGACCGTGACCGTCTTTGCTTCAGTCTTCTTCGTAGCCTTAGCCATGTGTCAGACTCCTCTTATTCTTCAGCAGCATTGCCGGAGGCAGCGCGGCGAGCCTGCAGAGTGGCATACTTAAGGCCACGCTGAGCTGCCACATCCTTCGGATGCACCTGGTGCTTGAGGGCATCAAACGTCGCACGGATCATGTTGTACGGGTTCGACGAACCGGTCGACTTTGCAACGACGTCGTGCATGCCGAGGGTTTCGAATACTGCACGCATCGGGCCACCGGCGATGATGCCGGTACCAGCCTTGGCGGAGCGCAGCAGAACCTTGCCGGCGCCGTGACGGCCGTTGACGTCATGATGCAGCGTACGACCGTCGCGCAGCGGTACGAAAATCAATTCGCGCTTTGCAGCTTCGGTTGCCTTGCGGATTGCTTCCGGCACTTCGCGTGCCTTGCCATGACCGAAGCCAACGCGGCCCTTCTGGTCGCCGACGACGACGAGAGCAGCGAAACCGAAGCGACGGCCGCCCTTGACGACCTTGGCAACGCGGTTGATCGCGACCAACTTATCGACGAATTCGCTATCGCGCTCTTCGCGGTTCTGGCGGTCGTTGCCCGAACCTCTTCTTTCCTGTGCCATTGTCCTTGTCCTTTTTCTTTTACGGGTGGAACGGCAGGTTCACATTATTTCCGGCAAGCCAGTTCAACTGACCGGAGGGGATGCGGCAGAACCGCAATTCGCCCGGCCTCCCCTTTTGAGGAAGACCGGGCGAAATTTCTTAGAAGCTCAGGCCGCCTTCGCGGGCAGCTTCAGCAAGTGCCTTGATACGGCCGTGGTAGATGAAGGCGCCGCGGTCGAACACGACTTCCGTCACGCCAGCCTTGGAGGCCCGCTCTGCAACCAGCTTGCCGACGGCAGCAGCTGCTGCAACGTCCGCACCGGTCTTCAGCGACTTGCGCAGGTCGACGTCGAGCGTGGAAGCGGCTGCAAGCGTGCGGCCGGCCACATCGTCGATGACCTGTACGTAGATATTCTTCGAGGAGCGGTGAACCGACAGACGCGGACGGCCATTTGCGACCTTCTTGATCTGACGGCGAACACGGCTCGCACGCTTTGTGAGTGCTTCTTTTCTGGTAGCCATGATCGCGCGTCCTTACTTCTTCTTGCCTTCCTTGCGGACGATCCGTTCCCCAGCGTACTTGACGCCTTTGCCCTTGTAGGGCTCGGGACCACGGTATTCGCGGATTTCCGCGGCAACCTGACCGACCTGCTGCTTGTTGATGCCGGTGACGACGATTTCCGTCGGCTTCGGCACGGCAATGGTGATGCCCTCAGGGGCTTCATAGACTACGTCGTGGGAGAAACCGAGCTGGAGCTGCAGGTTCTTGCCCTGCAGCGCTGCGCGGTAACCAACGCCGTTGATTTCAAGCTTGCGCTCGAAACCGTCCTTAACGCCCTTGAAGATGTTCTCGACCATCGTGCGGGACATGCCCCACTTGGAACGAGCATCTTTGGAATCGTTGACCGGGGTCACCGAAACGGCATTGTCATTCAGCTCAACCTTGACTTCGTCGTTAGCAACGAAGTGAAGTTCGCCCTTCGGGCCCTTCGCGGTGATCTTCTGGCCGTCGACCGAAGCCGTTACGCCTGCAGGAACCGGAACGGGCTTTTTACCGATACGAGACATTTTGTTATCCTGTCTGTCCGTTATGGAGATCTCTGCTCAGCCTTAGAAGACCGAGCAAAGAACCTCGCCGCCTACGTTCTGGTCACGAGCCTGGTGATCGGCCATCACGCCCTTCGGGGTCGAAAGGATGGTGATGCCGAGGCCGTTCGCGACCTGCGGAATGGACTTGACCGAGACATAAACTCGGCGGCCCGGCTTGGAAACGCGGCCGATCTTGCGGATCACGGATGCGCCTTCATAATACTTCAGTTCGATTTCGATCTCGGACTTGCCGTTACCGTAATCGGTCTGTGAGTAACCGCGAATGTAGCCTTCAGCCTGAAGAACATCCAGAACACGAGCGCGAAGGCGCGAAGCCGGCGTCGTAACAGAGTTCTTGCGGCGGGAAGCGCCGTTGCGGATACGTGTGAGCATATCGCCCAAGGGATCAGTCATGGTCATCGAACGATCTCCTTACCAGCTCGACTTAACAATACCCGGCACCTTGCCGAGGTTGCCGAGCTCACGAAGCGCGATACGCGACATCTTGAGCTTGCGATAGAAAGCGCGCGGGCGACCGGTGACTTCACAACGGTTGCGGATACGCGTCTTCGAGCCATCGCGCGGCAGGGAAGCGAGCTTGATAGTTGCCTTGAACCGTTCTTCGATCGGAAGTTCCTGGTTCATGATGGTTGCCTTCAACACTGCACGCTTGGCGGCATGGTCGGCAACTGTCTTGCGGCGGCGCTTGTTCTTTTCAACTGCGCTGGTCTTCGCCATATCGTAGTTCCTTTTTAACGCTCGTCGTTACGGTTACGCACGGAACGGGAAGTTGAACTCTTTCAGAAGAGCCCGAGCTTCGTCGTCGTTCGTCGCCGTCGTGCAAACGATGATGTCCATGCCCCACATCTGATCAACCTTGTCGTAGTTGATTTCCGGGAACACAATGTGCTCCTTGAGGCCCATGGCGAAGTTGCCACGACCATCGAAGGACTTCGGATTCAGGCCGCGAAAGTCGCGAACGCGCGGAAGCGCGATGTTGACCAGGCGATCCATGAATTCATACATGCGGGCGCCGCGGAGAGTGACCTTCGCGCCGATCGGCATATCTTCGCGAACCTTGAAGCCAGCGATCGAGTTGCGAGCGCGCGTGATGACCGGCTTCTGGCCGGCAATCGCTGCGAGGTCGGCTGCGGCAACCGTGGGCTTCTTGGAATCGGCAGTTGCCTCGCCCACGCCCATGTTGATGACGATCTTGTCCATCTTGGGGATCATCATCTCGTTGGCGAACGAGAACTGCTCCTGCAGAGCTGCGCGAATGCGGGTGACGTATTCCGTCTTGAGCCGCGGCTCATACTTTGCCTCAGCCATCGATGACATCTCCCGTACGCTTGGCTACACGCACCTTCTTACCGTCGATGACAGAGAAACCAACGCGGGTCGGCTTACCGTCTTTCGCAGCAACTGCGAGGTTCGACAGATGGATGGATGCTTCCTTGTTGATGATGCCAGCTTCCTGCGTCTGTGTCTGACGCTGATGGCGCTTCACCATGTTGATGCCACGGACGACCGCACGGTCTTCCTTCGGCATGACCTGGAGAACTTCACCGGTACGGCCCTTGTCCTTGCCGGCGAGGATGACGACGTTGTCGCCCTTCTTGATCTTCTGCATGGGTCCCGCTCCTTACAGTACTTCTGGAGCCAGCGAGATGATCTTCATGTGGTTCTTGGCGCGAAGTTCGCGCGGAACCGGTCCGAAGATACGGGTGCCGATCGGCTCTTTCTTGTTGTCGATGAGAACCGCTGCGTTGTTGTCGAAGCGGATGACGCTGCCGTCGGCGCGACGGATGTCTTTAGCGGTACGCACAACAACCGCCTTCATCACGTCGCCCTTCTTCACGCGGCCGCGCGGAATAGCTTCCTTGATCGAAACGACGATAATGTCGCCGACCGAAGCGTACTTGCGCTTGGAGCCGCCCAGCACCTTGATGCACATGACACGACGTGCGCCGGAATTATCCGCCACGTCGAGGTTTGTTTGCATCTGAATCATGTCAGGTCGCCTTTTTCTAATGACCGGAGCACCAAGCACAGAAGCGCGAGGTGTCGGCTATGAACATATTTTCAGTGTGCGCGGGATGGGTCTTGCCAAGGTGGTTTCCCTGAAAGGGACCTTCCGTGCGCTCAAAGCAAAAGAACGCTCGTTTCCGAGCGTTCTACGCCAGTGGCGTGCTTCATACAGGATTCTCCGCCAGACGCAAGGGCCAAGCCCAGCATCGGGCGGAAATTCCTGGTCGTTCAAGCCTGGGCAGCGATTACTGTCCAGGTCTTGTCCTTGGAGATCGGTGCGCATTCCTCGATGGAAACGATATCACCTACCTTGTACTGGTTGTTTTCGTCATGCGCCTTGTACTTCTTGGACCGGCGAACGGTCTTCTGAAGCAGCGGGTGAGCGAAACGGCGCTCGACGCGGACAACAACGGTCTTTTCGTTCTTGTCGGAAACGACAACGCCCTGCAGAATGCGTTTTGGCATATTATTGTTCCTTAGGCCTTGGCTTCTGCCGCCTTCTGGCGGGCAATGGTTTTCACGCGAGCGATGTCCTTGCGAACTTCGGTGATGCGCGAGGACTTCTCGAGCTGGCCGGTAGCCTTCTGAAAGCGCAGGTTGAACTGCTCCTTCTTAAGATCCGCAAGCTTGTCCTTGAGCTGATCGGCGCTGAGGCCGCGTACGTCTTCGGCTTTCATCGTGCCTTCTCCTTACTCTGCGATGCGCTGAACGAAGCGCGTCGTGACCGAGAGCTTGGCAGAACCGAGGCGAAGTGCCTCGCGCGCGATTTCTTCCGAAACGCCGTCGATCTCGAACATGATACGACCAGGCTTGACCTTGCAAGCCCAGTATTCAACCGATCCCTTACCCTTACCCATACGAACTTCGGTGGGCTTTGCAGTAACCGGGACGTCAGGGAAGACGCGGATCCATACACGGCCCGCGCGCTTCATATAACGGGTGATCGCGCGGCGAGCCGCTTCGATCTCGCGAGCGTTCACGCGGTTCGGTTCCTGAGCCTTCAGGCCGAACTCGCCGAATGCCAGGTCAAAGCCGCCTTTTGCGACGCCCTTGATGCGGCCCTTGAACTGCTTGCGATACTTGGTACGCTTTGGCTGCAACATTTTCTTACTTCTCCGAGCTTATCTTTCGCCAGCGATAATCAAGCGTTTTCGCGTTCGCGGCGACGATCGCCACGGTCGCCACGTTCGCGGCTTGCCGGACCCTGCGCATCGCCTTCCAGCGCGCGACGTTCGGAAGCCATCGGATCGTGCTCAAGGATTTCGCCCTTGAAGATCCAGACCTTGATGCCGCAAATACCGAATGCGGTTTCGGCTTCAGCCGTACCGTAATCGATGTCTGCACGCAGCGTGTGCAACGGAACGCGGCCTTCGCGGTACCATTCGGTACGAGCGATTTCCGCGCCGCCAAGACGGCCGGCGCAAGTGATCTTGATGCCTTCGGCGCCAAGACGCATGGCCGACTGAACAGCACGCTTCATCGCACGGCGGAAAGCCACGCGGCGCTCGAGCTGCTGAGCGATCGACTGGGCAACCAGCGTCGCGTCGACTTCCGGCTTGCGCACTTCAACGATGTTGAGGTGCGTTTCGGAGTTGGTCATCGTAGCAATCTTCTTGCGAAGCTTCTCGATGTCCGCACCCTTCTTGCCGATGATCAGGCCCGGGCGAGCCGAGTGGATCGTGACGCGGCACTTCTTGTGCGGACGTTCGATGACCACTTTGGCGATACCGGCCTGCTTCAGTTCCTGCATGAGATATGCACGGATCTTCAGGTCTTCGTGGAGCAGCTGACCGTATTCGGCGTTGTCGGCGAACCAGCGGCTGTCCCAAGTGCGGTTAATGCCGAGGCGGAAACCGATAGGATTAATTTTCTGGCCCATTATGCGGCCTCCCCTTTTTCCTCGACTTCGCGGACAACGATCGTCAGGTGAGCGAACGGCTTTTCGATGCGCGATGCACGGCCGCGGCCGCGAGCGTGGAAACGCTTCATCGTGATCGACTTACCAACGTACGCTTCCGCAACGATCAGGCTGTCAACGTCGAGGTCATGGTTATTTTCAGCGTTGGCGATAGCAGACTCGAGGGTCTTCTTCACCGTGCCGGAGATGCGCTTGCGAGAGAACTCGAGTTCTGCGAGCGCACGTTCAACCTTCTTGCCGCGGATCATGGCGGCAACCAGGTTCAGCTTCTGCGGGCTGACGCGAAGCGTACGGGCGATTGCCTGTGCTTCGTTGTCCTTCAGCCGGCGTTCGGTCTTTGCCTTGGCCATGATTACTTCCTCTTCGCTTTCTTGTCCGCGCCGTGACCGTAATAGGTCCGGGTGGGAGCGAATTCACCGAACTTGTGACCGACCATGTCTTCGTTGACATTAACCGGGATGTGCTTCGAGCCATTGTAGACGCCGAAGGTCAGACCGACGAACTGCGGCAGGATGGTGGAGCGACGGCTCCACATCTTGATCACTTCGCTACGACCGCCTTCACGTACCTTCTCAGCCTTCGCGAGAAGATAGCCGTCAACAAACGGACCTTTCCATACTGAACGAGCCATTGAACGACTTCCTCTCTTACTTCTTCACGTGGCGCGAGCGCATGATGAACTTGTCCGTGGACTTGTTCGAACGTGTGCGCTTGCCCTTGGTGGGCTTGCCCCAAGGCGAAACCGGGTGACGGCCACCTGAGGTACGGCCTTCACCACCGCCGTGCGGGTGGTCGACCGGGTTCATGACAACGCCGCGGTTATGCGGACGCTTGCCACGCCATACGGTACGACCAGCCTTACCGTCGTTTGTGTTGCCGTGGTCCGGGTTGGATACGGCGCCAATCGACGCAAGGCAGGAACCCGGGACGAGACGCTGCTCGCCAGAGTTCAGACGAAGGATCGCCATGCCGGCGTCACGACCGACGAGCTGTACGTAGGTGCCAGCCGAACGAGCGATCTGGCCACCCTTGCCCGGCTTCATCTCGACGTTATGAACGATCGAGCCAACCGGAATGTACTGCAGAGGCATGGTGTTGCCCGGCTTTACGTCGACAGCCTTCGAGGAAGCGATGACCTTGTCGCCGGCAGCGAGACGCTGCGGAGCGATGATGTAGGCCTGTTCGCCGTCCGTGTAGGTTACGAGCGCGATGAATGCCGAACGGTTCGGGTCGTATTCCAGACGCTCGACCGTGCCTTCAACGTCGAACTTGCGACGCTTGAAGTCGACCAGGCGGTAGGTACGCTTGTGACCGCCGCCGATGAAGCGGGCGGTGATGCGGCCGTTGTTGTTACGGCCGCCGCTCTTGGAGAGACCCTCGGTGAGCGCCTTGACCGGCTTGCCCTTCCACAGGCCCGAGCGGTCGACGATGACCAGCTGACGCTGGCTCGGGGTCGTCGGATTATAGCTTTTCAATGCCATTTTTCTTTACCTCAGAGACCGGTGGAGATGTCGATCGTCTGACCTTCGGCCAGGGTGACAACAGCCTTCTTGACGTCCTTCTGCTTACCGATGAAGCCCTTGAAGCGCTTCGTCTTGCCCAAACGGACCAGCGTATTGACGGCAGTGACCTTCACACCGAAGAGAGCTTCTACGGCCGCCTTGATTTCAGGCTTCGAAGCAGTCTTGGCAACGTTGAAGACGACCTGGTTCTGCTCGGACAGCAGGGTCGACTTTTCGGTGATCGAGGGAGATACGATCACATCATAGTGGCGAATGTCGGTCACTTGAAACGCTCCTCGAGGGCTTCAACCGCAGCCTTGGAAAGCACGAGCTTGCCGCGACGCAGGATGTCGTAAACGTTGATGCCCTGAACCGGCAGAACATCGATGTTCGGGATGTTCTGGGCTGCGAGCTTGAAGTTGCTGTCGAGCTCGGCACCACCGATAACCAGAGCATTGGTCAGGCCGAGCGACGCGAACGTGCCGACGAGAGCCTTGGTCTTTGCTTCGGTCGCAACCAGATCGTCGATAACGATAAGATCTTCAGACTTCAGCTTGGCAGAAAGAGCGTGACGCAGAGCGAGAGCGCGAACCTTCTTCGGCAGATCGAAGGCATGGCTACGGGAAACCGGGCCGTGAGCCTTACCACCACCGCGGAACTGCGGAGCGCGAGCCGAATGGTGACGAGCGCGGCCCGTACCCTTCTGCTTGAACATCTTGGCGCCGGTGCGCGAAACTTCTGCGCGCGTCAGCGTCTGGTGCGAACCCTGCTGCTTCTTGGCAAGCTGGTAACGAACCATACGGGCGAGGATATCCTCGCGCGGGTCGAGGCCGAAAATCGCGTCGGACAGGGAAACCTTGCCGGCGTCTTTTCCCTCGAGGGTCTTGACGTTGAATTCCATGATACTTGGCTCCCTTACTTCGCAGCCGACTTGACGGCGTCGCGAACAACGATCCAAGCGCCCTTGGAGCCGGGGACGGCACCCTTGACGAGGATCAGGCCGCGGCCTTCATCGGTGGACACGACTTCGAGGTTCTGGGTGGTGATACGCGTGCTGCCCATGTGACCAGCCATACGCTTGCCCTTCCAGACCTTGCCCGGATCCTGGTTGTTACCAGTCGAACCGTGCGAACGGTGCGACACGGAAACACCGTGGGTCGCACGCAGGCCGCCGAAGTTGTGGCGCTTCATGGCGCCGGCAAAGCCCTTACCGATCGAAGTACCAGTCACGTCGACCAGCTGACCGGCCGTAAAGTGATCTGCCTTCAGCTCGGTGCCGACTTCGATCAAGTTTTCTTCAGAAACGCGAAACTCAACGAGCTTCGACTTCGGCTCGACATTTGCGATGGCAAAGTTGCCGCGCATTGCCTTGGAGGTGTTCTTCACCTTGGCAACGCCTGCACCGAGCTGAAGAGCGACATAGCCGTTCTTCTCTTCTGTGCGGTGAGCAACGACCTGGCAGCTGTCGAGACGCAATACGGTTACCGGGATATGCTCGCCGGCGTCGTTGTAGACGCGGGTCATCCCAATCTTTTGTGCAATTACACCTGAACGCATCGGTTCAATCCTTCCAACTCAGCTCTGATTGCTCAGAGCTTGATCTCAACATCGACGCCAGCGGCGAGGTCGAGCTTCATCAGCGCGTCCACCGTCTGTGGTGTCGGGTCAACGATATCGAGGAGGCGCTTATGCGTGCGCATCTCGAACTGCTCGCGGCTCTTCTTGTCGATGTGGGGGGACCGGTTAACCGTAAACTTCTCGATGCGGGTCGGAAGCGGAACGGGGCCCCGGACACTTGCTCCGGTGCGCTTCGCCGTCGACACGATCTCGCGCGTAGAAGCGTCGAGAATACGGTGATCGAATGCCTTAAGGCGAATGCGGATATTTTGGCCGTTCATTCGACGTTATCCTTGTTGTCTGTTCTCCACGTGCCAAACGTAATGACACGGGTTGTTCTTCTACCTAAGGCGGATCACCGGTTTCAAAGATCGAAGAGAACACCGCTTCCAGCAGATGCCCTATTCCAGTCTTCAGGCCCGAAGGCCCACCTTAAATTCTTATGCAACTTGCTGCGTCGCCATAGCGAAGCAGGCGCAAATCACGCTTGCGCGCCATTTGCTATGTTTTTGTGTCATAAGCAAGCCGCAATCAGGCCACTTGCTTAAAAAAAATTAAAGCGGGCGGCATCCGAGGATACCGCCCTGCCCTTATTTATTACTCGACGATCGAGGCGACGATGCCGGCGCCGACGGTACGGCCGCCTTCGCGGATAGCGAAGCGCAGCTTTTCTTCCATCGCGATCGGAACGATCAGCTCGACTTCAACCGTGACGTTATCGCCAGGCATAACCATTTCCGTGCCTTCCGGCAGCGAAACGATGCCCGTCACGTCCGTCGTGCGGAAGTAGAACTGCGGACGGTAGTTGGTGAAGAACGGCGTATGACGGCCGCCTTCTTCCTTCGTCAGGATGTAGGCTTCAGCCATGAACTTCTTGTGCGGCTTGACCGAACCCGGCTTGCACAGGATCTGACCACGCTCGACGCCGTCGCGCTGAACGCCACGAACCAGTGCACCGATGTTGTCGCCGGCCTGGCCCTGATCGAGCAGCTTGCGGAACATTTCAACGCCGGTAACCGTCGTCTTCGAAGTGGCCTTGATGCCGACGATTTCGACTTCTTCGCCAACCTTGACGATGCCGCGCTCGACGCGACCGGTCACAACCGTACCGCGACCCGAGATCGAGAACACGTCTTCGATCGGCATCAGGAACGGCTGGTCGATCGGACGCTCAGGCGTCGGGATGTAGGCATCGACCTGAGCCATAAGCTCGCGGATCGCGTCCTCACCGATCGTCTTGTCGCTGTCGTTGAGAGCGGCCAGAGCCGAACCCTTGACGACAGGAACATCGTCGCCCGGGAAGTCGTAGGACGACAGAAGTTCGCGAACTTCCATTTCGACGAGCTCGAGAAGCTCTTCGTCGTCAACCTGGTCGACCTTGTTGAGGAACACGACCAGTGCCGGAACGCCAACCTGACGGGCGAGCAGGATGTGCTCGCGGGTCTGCGGCATCGGGCCGTCGGCAGCCGAGCAAACCAGGATCGCGCCGTCCATCTGGGCAGCACCGGTGATCATGTTCTTGACGTAGTCGGCGTGGCCGGGGCAGTCAACGTGCGCGTAGTGACGGGCAGGCGTTTCGTATTCGACGTGAGCCGTCGAAATCGTGATGCCGCGGGCCTTTTCTTCCGGCGCTGCGTCGATCTGGTCATACGCCTTGAATTCACCGAAGTACTTCGTGATCGCTGCCGTCAACGACGTCTTGCCGTGGTCAACGTGACCGATCGTGCCAATGTTGACGTGAGGCTTGTTGCGCTCAAACTTGCTCTTTGCCATTGCAGGCTCTCCATCTTGTGTAAGCCTTTAAAGGCTCAAATTCTTGTTGTCGCCCCGGTGCGAGACCGGGGCGTATTCTTGGTTTCGTATTCCGATTACTTCTGACCGGAATACTTAGCCTGGATTTCGGTCGCGACGTTCGACGGAACCGGCGCGTAGTGATCGAAGGTCATCGAGTACTGCGCGCGGCCCTGGGACATGGAGCGCAGGTTGTCGACGTACTTGAACATGTTCGCCAGCGGAACGTGAGCGTTGATAACGATCGCGATGCCGCGCTGTTCCTGGCCCTGGATCTGGCCACGACGCGAATTCAGGTCGCCGATCACGTCACCGACGTAATCTTCCGGCGTTACGACTTCGACCTTCATCATCGGCTCGAGCAGCTGAGCGCCGGCCTTCTTGGCTGCTTCACGGAAGCAGGCACGCGATGCGATTTCGAAGGCGAGGACCGAGGAGTCGACGTCATGGAAGGCACCATCGATGAGGGTGGCCTTGACGCCGAGCATCGGGAAGCCAGCGAGCGGACCGGAAGACAGAACGCTTTCGATACCCTTCTGAACGCCCGGGATGTATTCCTTCGGAACAGAACCACCGACGATCTTGGATTCGAACTTGAAGTCTTCGCCTTCAGGATTCGGTTCGAAGATGATCTTGACGCGCGCGAACTGACCGGTGCCACCGGACTGCTTCTTGTGCGTGTAGTCTTCTTCGTGCGTCTTGGTGATGGTTTCGCGGTAGGCAACCTGCGGAGCACCGACGTTGGCTTCAACCTTAAACTCGCGACGCATACGGTCAACGAGAATGTCGAGGTGAAGTTCGCCCATGCCGGCAATGATCGTCTGACCGGATTCCTGGTCAGTCTTGACGCGGAACGACGGATCTTCAGCAGCCAGGCGGTTGAGCGCGAGGCCCATCTTTTCCTGGTCGCCCTTGGACTTCGGCTCGATCGCGATCTGGATGACCGGCTCGGGGAATTCCATGCGCTCGAGGATAACCGGCTTCAGCGGATCGCAGAGCGTATCGCCAGTGGTGGTTTCCTTGAGGCCAGCCAGAGCAACGATGTCGCCGGAGAAGGCTTCTTCGATGTCTTCGCGGCTGTTCGAGTGCATCTGCAACATACGGCCGACACGCTCGCGCTTGTCCTTGACCGTGTTCAGAACCGACGTGCCCTTTTCGAGCTTGCCCGAATAGATACGTGCGAAGGTGAGCGAACCGACGAAGGGGTCGTTCATGATCTTGAACGCCAGCATCGAAAGCGGCTCGGCATCGTCAGCGTGACGCTCGATTTCGGCTTCGGTCTTGAAGTCGATACCCTTGATCGCCGGAATATCCAGCGGCGAAGGCAGGTAATCGCAAACGGCGTCGAGAAGCGGCTGGACACCCTTGTTCTTGAAGGCAGTGCCGCAGAACATCGGGTGGAACTTGACATCGATGGTGCCGCGGCGAACCAGGGCACGGATCTTGTCGTTGTCCGGCATCTCGCCGTTCAGATAGGCTTCAAGCGCTTCTTCGTCGACCTCGACAACCGTCTCGATCAGCTTTTCGCGATACTCGACAGCCTTTTCCTTCAGGTCTTCCGGGATTTCAACGACATCCCAAGCAGCACCGAGGGATTCGTCGCGCCATACGAGAGCATTCATCTCGATCAGGTCGACAACACCCTTGAATTCGGTTTCTGCACCGATCGGGAGCTGCATGACAACAGCGGTGGCGCCAAGACGGGTCTTGATCATCTCAACCGAGCGGTAGAAGTCCGCGCCGGTCTTGTCCATCTTGTTGCAGAAGATCATCCGCGGGACGTTGTACTTCTCGGCCTGACGCCAGACGGTTTCCGTCTGCGGCTCTACGCCGGCGTTGGCATCGAGAAGAGCGATCGCACCGTCAAGCACGCGCAGCGAACGTTCGACTTCGATGGTGAAGTCAACGTGGCCGGGGGTGTCGATGATGTTGAACCGACGCTTCGTACCGTCACGGCCGGTCCAGTAGGTCGTGGTTGCAGCGGAAGTGATCGTGATGCCACGCTCCTGCTCCTGCTCCATCCAGTCCATGGTGGCAGCGCCGTCATGAACTTCGCCGATCTTGTGCGACTTGCCGGTGTAATAAAGAATACGCTCGGTGGTCGTGGTCTTGCCGGCGTCGATATGCGCCATGATACCGAAGTTGCGGTAGTCTTCGATTTTATATTCGCGAGCCATAATGACTGCCTTTCGAAATTCGATCGGTTAAGATTACCAGCGGTAGTGCGAGAATGCGCGGTTCGCGTCAGCCATCTTATGCGTGTCTTCACGCTTCTTGACGGCCGAACCACGGTTGTTTGCGGCATCCATGAGCTCGCCGGACAGGCGATCGATCATGGTGGTCTCGTTGCGCTTGCGGGCAGCGGTGATCAGCCAACGAATGGCGAGCGCCTGGCGGCGTTCCGGACGCACGTCAACCGGAACCTGATAGGTCGCACCACCAACACGACGCGAGCGAACTTCAACATGCGGCGCGACATTGTCGAGCGCCGAATGGAAGATACCCAGCGGGTCGGCCTTGGCCTTGCCCTGCACGGAATCGAACGCACCGTAAACGATGCTTTCAGCAACGGACTTTTTGCCATGAAGCATGATGGCATTCATGAACTTGGTGACGATCAGATCGCCGAACTTCGGGTCCGGGTTGATCTCACGCTTCTCTGCACGATGGCGTCTGGACATACTAATCTCGTCTCTAAACGTTACGGGCGCTTTATCACGCGGAGAACCTCGCGCAGCGCCGGATTGATTAATTCAAAGTCCGAAGGATTACTTCGGACGCTTTGCACCGTACTTCGAACGGCGCTGCTTACGGTTCTTGACACCCTGGGTATCGAGAACGCCGCGGATGATGTGGTAACGAACGCCCGGCAAGTCCTTTACGCGGCCGCCACGGATCATGACGACAGAGTGTTCCTGCAGGTTGTGACCTTCACCCGGAATGTAGCCGATGACTTCGAAGCCATTGGTGAGGCGAATCTTGGCGACCTTACGCAGAGCCGAGTTCGGCTTCTTCGGGGTCGTGGTGTAGACGCGTGTGCAAACGCCGCGCTTCTGCGGGTTTTCCTGCAGAGCAGGAACCTTATTGCGCTTTACGTTGGCCTGACGCGGCTTACGGATCAGCTGGTTTACGGTAGGCATATACCCATCCCTTGCAAAATCTTATTCAAAGCCCCTTGCGGGACCATCGATGTGCCGTTTCCGGCGGCGACACGCACATTCCTCATGCGCAAAACGTGGCCCAATCCCATTCCGGATGGACCACGGAAGACAGAGGACGCATTATTCATGCGTCGTGCGTGCAGCATTCATATAGTCTACGTGCGTTTTAGGAGCCTGTTTGAGACTAGTCCCGGAATAGATTCATTCCGGACGCACGTGTCTCACATGGCTTCCGATGCCGGGCGTTTACTGTCTTAACCCTTCTGCGTCAAGGGTCGGCCCCAAAATAATGGCCCAAGTGCCGGTTTGGCGGGCTTTTCGCTAGCCAAGCGACGACCACTTGGTCGATCATTATGACGATTAACGATTGTGTTTGGGAATCACAGTCGAGACGTCTAATGAAACCGGGAACTTTTCAGACCGGACGATCTTCCGTTATGAAGGACCCATTCAGGAGAATATCATGATTTCACCCGCCGACAATGACAACACCGACGAGCCGATGATCTTCATCATCATCGGCAAGGCCTACGAGACGAAGGGGGGCGAAGGTATCGAACTTCACATCATGCTGCGCGCACCCGACGACGATACTGCTGTAAGGGATGCGCTGAACGCGCTCTCCGAAGAGGGCTTTCTGGAAGCGGATCTCGACCAGATCGGCATGCTTCAGGAAGAGCCGCCGGAAGAGCCGCATGCATCGGCCTACCAGGGCGCACTGGAAGGCGAAGTCGCCATCATCCGTTTCGACTGAAAGGTGACGCGATTCTTCGGATCGGTTCACCACGCCTCAGGTCTCTGTTTTGTTGCATGTCTTAGCCACGAAGCGCGATTTATGCTTTCAGGATGGGCCGCGTCTATTCCGACGCGGCCTTGCGCTTAACAGCTTCCAGTCTCTTCCGGCTATTTGACCGGAATTATCTGGCTTACCGGTTGCGGGGTGTTTCCGGTTTCGGCAGGGAGCACCGGATAGGTGACTTCGGGAGCCTTGCCCGTCAGAGAGCTCAGGAAGGCGACGATCAGATCGACGTCTTCATTGTTCAGCGTCTCTCCCAACTGCGCCGTGCCCATGATGGCGACCGCCTGCTTCAGATCCCATACCTTGCCCGAGTGAAAGTAAGGTGCCGTGAGCGCTATATTGCGCAGCGGCGCTGCCCGGAACACGTAGGAATCATCTGCAGTATTGGTCACGGCAAACCGGCCCTTATCCTTTTCCGGCAAAACGTCCGCACCCGGCTTTTCGATCAGGCCGAAAGGATAATACCCCTCCCCGCCAACATTGATCCCGCTATGGCAGGAAGAGCAACCCTTGTCGATGAAGAGCTGAAGTCCCTGTCTCGCCTCCGCTGTCAGCGCTTCATCGTCACCGTTGAGGAAGGCATCGAAGGGCGCCGGTGTGACCAACGTGGCTTCGAAAGCCTCGATCGCCATGGCAAAATTGTCGAAAGTGACGGGATCAGCTTCGCTCGGGAAGGCCGCCTTGAACCATTCCACATATCGCGGCATCGATTTCAGTGTGGCGACAACCTGCCCCGGCGTATTGGCCATTTCGACACCGGCCTGAACCGGTCCCTTGGCCTGCGCCTTCAGGTCCTCGGCGCGACCATCCCAGAACTGCGCGATGTTGAAGACGGCATTGAAGACCGTCGGTGAATTGCGCGGTCCCTTCTGCCAGCCGTGGCCGATCGACGTTTCGAGGTTGTCATCACCGCCGGTTGCCAGGTTGTGACAGGAATTGCAGGAAAACACGCCGGAAGCGGACATCCGCGGATCGAAGAAGAGCGCCTTGCCGAGAGCAATCTTTTCCGCGGTAATCTTGTTGCCCTTCACCGCCGGAACCGTCGAAGGCAGCGGTTTGAAAATTTCCTGTGCCTGCTGTCTCAGGTCGGCGGGATTCGGGTCTGCGGCATAGGCCGCCGTTGCGAGCAAAAGACAGGCAGCAACGGACGAGAGTAAGCGTTTCATTCGAGCCTCCATTCATCATCGAATGCCGGAAGCTTAGAACTGCTCCAATATAACGCCTTGTCCTCGGTCAACACTTTAGAATTAGTCAAAATAAAAAAAGCGCCCGGATTACTCCGGGCGCCTTTGATCATGTTTTCGGAAACGAAGGGAACTTCCCTCGCCTGCCTTATTCGGCAGGCGTATTTTCCGGGTTCATGTTCTGCAACATCGGGGTCGCGGTATCGGAACCGGTGCCCTTCTTGCGTTCGTCCAGGATCAGATCGTCGCGCGTCGTAGCGATGCGGCGGATCTGCGTCATGGTGCCGCCGGTACCGGCCGGGATAAGGCGGCCGACGATGACGTTTTCCTTCAGCCCCTGCAGCGTGTCGATCTTGCCGGCAATTGCAGCTTCCGTGAGAACCTTGGTGGTTTCCTGGAAGGATGCGGCCGAGATGAAAGACGGCGTCTGCAGCGATGCCTTGGTGATGCCGAGCAGAACCGGGTCGCCGAAAGCAGGCTTCTTGCCTTCTTCGATCAAGAGATCGTTGGCATCGTCCAGCTCGATCCGGTCGACATTGTCACCGACGATATACTGGCTGTCGCCGGCATCGGTGATCTCGACCTTCTGGAGCATCTGGCGAACGATGACTTCGATGTGCTTGTCGTTGATGACAACGCCCTGCAGACGATAGACTTCCTGGATTTCGTTCACGAGGTAGGACGCGAGTGCTTCCACGCCCTTGATCGCCAGAATGTCGTGCGGCGCAGGATTGCCGTCGAGGATGTAGTCGCCCTTTTCGATGTAGTCGCCATCCTGAAGATGGAAGGGCTTGCCCTTCGGGATCAGGTATTCGACCGGTTCGACACCGTCTTCAGCCGGCTCGATCATGACGCGACGCTTGTTCTTGTAGTCGCGGCCGAGGCGGATCGTACCATCGATCTCAGCGATGATGGCGTGGTCCTTCGGACGACGTGCTTCGAACAGTTCTGCGACGCGCGGCAGACCACCGGTGATGTCCTTGGTCTTGGCGCTTTCCATCGGGATACGTGCAAGCACGTCGCCCTGAGCAATCTTCTGGCCCGGTTCGACGGAGAGGATTGCTTCAACCGACAGGTTGAAACGTGCCTCGCTACCACGTGCAAGCTTCAAGATCTGACCGGAAGCGTCCTTGATGACGATTGCCGGCTTCAGATCCGCACCACGCGGGGTCGAACGCCAGTCGATGACCTGACGCTTGGTGATGCCGGTGGATTCGTCGGTCGATTCCAGAACCGAGATGCCGTCGACGACATCTTCGAACTGAACCGTACCGGCGACTTCCGTCAGCATCGGGCGTGTGTAGGGGTCCCATTCTGCCAGACGCTGACCACGACGAACCTTGTCGCCATCATCGACATGGATTTTCGAACCGTAAGCTACGCGCTGCGAAGACCGCTCGACGCCACGTTCGTCGAGAATGGTGATCGCCATGTTGCGGCCCATTGCAACGAGAACGTTCTCCGAGTTGCGCAGCATGTTGCGGTTCTTGATCTGGATCGTGCCTTCGTAAGACGCTTCCAGGAACGACGAGTCGACCACGTTTGCGGTACCGCCCAAGTGGAAGGTACGCATGGTGAGCTGGGTGCCCGGCTCACCGATCGACTGAGCAGCGATAACGCCGACTGCTTCGCCCATGTTGACCGGCGTACCACGAGCAAGGTCGCGGCCGTAGCAGACCGAGCATACGCCCGTCTGAACTTCGCAGGTCAGTGCGGAGCGAATGCGGATCGACTGGATACCAGCCTTCTCGATCTCGATGACATCCGGCTCAAGGATCATCCTGCCGGCATCGACGATGCGCTCACCCGTGACCGGATGATCGATATCGTCGAGAGCCGTACGTCCGAGAACGCGGACGCCGATGGAAGCCACAACCTGACCGGCATCGACGATCGCCGTCATGGTGAGGCCGGATTCGGTACCGCAATCGACGAGGTTGACGATGCAGTCCTGCGCCACGTCGACGAGACGACGGGTCAGGTAACCGGAGTTCGCCGTCTTCAAGGCGGTGTCTGCGAGACCCTTACGAGCACCGTGGGTCGAGTTGAAGTACTCGTTAACGGTCAGGCCTTCCTTGAAGTTCGAGATGATCGGGGTCTCGATGATTTCACCCGACGGCTTGGCCATCAGGCCGCGCATGCCGCCCAGCTGGCGCATCTGGTTCGGAGAACCACGGGCACCCGAGTGGGACATCATGTAGATCGCGTTCATCGGCTTCTGGCGACCGGTCTCGGCGTCGAATTCGACGGCCTTAATACGGGCCATCATGTCTTCGGCGACCTTCTCGGTAGCCTTGCCCCAGGCGTCGACGACCTTGTTGTACTTCTCGCCCTGAGTGATCAGGCCGTCATTGTACTGCTGCTCGTATTCCTTCACGAGAGCTTCCGTATCACCGACGATCTTGACCTTGGAATCCGGGATGATCATGTCGTCCTTGCCGAACGAAATACCGGCCTTGCAGGCATGGGTAAAGCCGAGCTGCATGATCCGGTCGCAGAAGATCACCGTGTCCTTCTGACCGCAATGACGGTAGACCGTGTCGATCATCTTGGAGATGTTCTTCTTGGTCATTTCCTGGTTGCAGGTTTCGTAAGGCACGTTGACGTTCTTCGGCAGAAGTTCGCCGATGATCAGACGACCAGGCGTCGTGTCATAGATCTTGGAAACCAACTTGCCGTCGGCATCCATGGTCTTGAAACGACCCTTGATCTTGGAATGCAGGGTGACGACCTTGTTTTCCAGAGCGTGGTGCAGTTCGCCCATGTCGGAGAAGGCCATGCCTTCGCCGGGCTCGTTCTGGTTCATGATCGACAGGTAGTAGAGACCAAGAACCATGTCCTGCGACGGAACGATGATCGGTGCACCGTTTGCCGGGTGCAGGATGTTGTTCGTCGACATCATCAGGACGCGGGCTTCGAGCTGAGCTTCCAGCGACAGCGGCACGTGAACAGCCATCTGGTCGCCGTCGAAGTCGGCGTTGAAGGCCGTGCAGACGAGCGGATGCAGCTGGATAGCCTTGCCTTCGACCAGAATCGGTTCGAAGGCCTGGATGCCCAGACGGTGCAGCGTCGGTGCGCGGTTCAACAGGACCGGATGCTCGCGGATGACCTCGTCGAGGATATCCCAGACTTCCGGCTTTTCCTTTTCAACCAGCTTCTTGGCCTGCTTGACGGTGGACGAGAAGCCCTTGGCGTCAAGACGGGCGTAGATGAACGGCTTGAACAGTTCGAGCGCCATCTTCTTGGGCAGGCCGCACTGGTGCAGCTTCAGTTCCGGACCGGTCACGATGACCGAACGACCGGAATAGTCGACGCGCTTGCCGAGAAGGTTCTGGCGGAAGCGGCCCTGCTTGCCCTTCAGCATATCGGACAGCGACTTCAACGGGCGCTTGTTGGCACCGGTGATGACGCGGCCACGACGGCCGTTGTCGAACAGCGCGTCCACAGATTCCTGCAGCATGCGCTTTTCGTTGCGGATGATGATACCAGGAGCGCGCAGTTCGATCAGACGCTTCAGACGGTTGTTACGGTTGATGACGCGACGATAGAGATCGTTCAGGTCGGACGTCGCGAAACGGCCGCCATCGAGCGGAACCAGCGGACGCAGGTCCGGCGGGATAACCGGAACGACCTTCATGATCATCCATTCCGGGCGGTTGCCGGATTCGATGAAGTTCTCGACGATCTTCAGACGCTTCATGAACTTCTTTTGCTTAAGTTCAGAAGTGGTCTCGGCAAGTTCGGCGCGCAGGTCGCCGGCGATCTTCTCGAGATTCATCGACGCGAGCATCTCGTAGATGGCTTCCGCACCGATCATCGCCGTGAACTGATCTTCACCATATTCCTCGATGGCGAGCATGTACTCTTCTTCGGAGAGAAGCTGGTTCTCCTTGAGAGCAGTCAGGCCCGGCTCGGTGACGATGTAGTTCTCGAAATAGAGAACGCGTTCGACATCCTTCAGCGTCATGTCGAGCAGTGTCGAGATACGCGAAGGAAGCGACTTCAGGAACCAGATATGGGCAACCGGAGCGGCAAGCTCGATATGGCCCATACGCTCACGACGAACGCGCGACAGCGTGACTTCAACGCCGCACTTTTCGCAGATGATGCCCTTGTACTTCATGCGCTTGTACTTCCCGCACAGGCACTCATAGTCCTTGATCGGTCCGAAGATGCGCGCGCAGAAGAGACCGTCACGTTCCGGCTTGAACGTACGATAGTTGATGGTTTCCGGCTTCTTGATCTCGCCGTAGGACCACGACAGGATCTTTTCCGGGCTCGCAATCGAGATCCGGATCGAATCGAAGTGCTGTGCCGGCACTGTCGGGTTGAAAAGGTTCATGACCTCTTGGTTCATGCCTGTCTCCTTGATGGGGCGCGAAGGCCCTCAAATGGGTCACGGTCTCGACAAATTCCCGGGCTGTCGAACCGAACCCTTAAATGACAATAGGCGCCAAATGCGGCGAAACTCCCCTTCCCCGACCGACGGGTCCGTTCAGGGAGGGAACGGCGTGCGTGATCGCTCACGCACGCCCTTGTCAAAATATTACTCGGCAGCGTCAGGCAGCTGGCCATCGGCAGGCGCATCGAGCTTGGAGTTCTCCAACTCGACCGACAGACCGAGAGAGCGCATTTCCTTCACGAGAACGTTGAAGCTCTCCGGAATGCCCGCCTCGAACGTGTCGTCGCCGCGCACGATCGCTTCGTAGACCTTGGTACGGCCTGCCACGTCGTCCGACTTCACGGTCAGCATTTCCTGCAGGGTGTAGGCGGCGCCGTAGGCTTCCAGAGCCCAGACTTCCATTTCCCCGAAGCGCTGGCCGCCGAACTGCGCCTTACCACCAAGCGGCTGCTGGGTGACGAGCGAGTACGGACCAATCGAACGTGCGTGGATCTTGTCGTCCACAAGGTGGTTCAGCTTGATCATGTACATGTAGCCGACGGTGACCTTGCGGTCGAAAGCTTCACCGGTACGACCATCGTACAGAACCGACTGACCCGACGAATGCAGACCGGCCTTGGTCAGCATTTCAGCAACGTCCGGTTCATGCGCACCGTCGAAGACCGGCGTTGCGATGGAGACGCCCCTGCGGGACTGTTCGGCCAGTTTGACGAGAGAGTCGTCGTCGAAGTGTGCAACTTCGTCCTTGGCTTCACTGGAATACACGTCCGTCAGAACCGTCTTGAGGTTCGTGATGTCCATGGTCTTGCGATACTCGTCGAGCATCTCGCCGATCTTCTTACCCATGCCAGCGCAAGCCCAGGCAAGGTGAGTTTCGAGGATCTGTCCGACATTCATACGCGAAGGCACGCCGAGCGGGTTCAAGCAGATGTCGACATGGGTACCGTCTTCGAGGAACGGCATGTCTTCGACAGGCACGATACGCGAGACGACGCCCTTGTTACCGTGACGGCCGGCCATCTTGTCGCCCGGCTGGATCTTGCGCTTCACAGCAACAAAGACCTTGACCATCTTCATGACGCCCGGAGGCATTTCGTCGCCGCGCTGGACCTTTTCGACCTTGTCCATGAAGCGATGCTCAAGCAGCGACTTGGACTCGTCGTACTGACCACGAAGCGCTTCGATCTCGCCCTGGACCTTCTCGTCCTCGACGGCGAACATCCACCACTGCGAGCGGGGATATTCGGAGACGACGGCGTTGGAGAGTTCGATGCCCTTCTTGAAGCCCTTCGGACCGGCAACCGACATCTGACCACGCAGCATGTCGACCAGACGGCCGTAGACGTTACGATCGAGGATCGCCTGTTCGTCGTCGCGGTCCTTGGCGAGGCGTTCGATTTCCTCACGCTCGATCGCCATCGCACGTTCGTCCTTTTCGACGCCGTGACGGTTGAAAACGCGAACTTCGACGACAGTACCGAACGTGCCCGGAGGCATGCGCATGGACGTGTCGCGAACGTCGGAAGCCTTTTCACCGAAGATGGCGCGGAGAAGCTTTTCTTCCGGCGTCATCGGGCTTTCGCCCTTCGGTGTGATCTTGCCGACGAGGATGTCGCCCGGCTGGACTTCGGCGCCGATGTAAACGATGCCCGCTTCGTCGAGGTTCTTCAGCGCTTCTTCCGAAACGTTCGGAATGTCGCGGGTGATTTCCTCAGGACCAAGCTTGGTGTCACGGGCAGCCACTTCGAATTCCTCGATGTGGATGGACGTGAAGACGTCGTCCGACACGATGCGCTCAGACATGAGGATCGAGTCTTCGTAGTTGTAACCGTTCCAAGGCATGAACGCGACGAGCGCGTTGCGGCCGAGTGCCAAGTCACCGAGATCGGTCGACGGACCGTCAGCGATGATGTCGCCCTTGTTCAGAATGTCGCCGACGGCGACCAGCGGACGCTGGTTGACGCAGGTGTTCTGGTTCGAACGCTGGAACTTCTGCAGGCGGTAGATATCAACACCGGACTTGCCGGCATCGAGATCTTCCGTGGCGCGGATAACGATACGGGTCGCATCGACCTGGTCGACAACACCGCTACGACGGGCAGCGATCGCAGCACCGGAGTCACGGGCAACGACCGGTTCCATGCCGGTACCGACGAACGGAGCTTCGGCGCGAACCAGAGGCACGGCCTGACGCTGCATGTTCGAGCCCATCAGAGCGCGGTTGGCGTCGTCGTTTTCGAGGAACGGGATCAGAGCCGCGGCGACGGAGACAAGCTGCTTCGGCGAAACGTCCATCAGGTTGATGGTGTCGCGCGGGGACAGCATGACTTCGCCGGCGTGACGGCAAACCACGAATTCTTCAACGAACGCGCCTTCAGCCGTCAGCTCGGAATTGGCCTGAGCCACGTAATACTTGGCCTCTTCCATAGCGGAGAGGTAGATCACGTCCTTGGTGACGACGCCGTCAACGATCTTGCGGTACGGGCTTTCGATGAAGCCGTACTTGTTGACGCGGGCAAAAGTGGCCAGCGAGTTGATCAGACCGATGTTCGGGCCTTCCGGCGTTTCGATCGGGCAAATACGGCCGTAGTGGGTCGGATGAACGTCGCGGACTTCGAAGCCCGCGCGCTCGCGCGTCAGACCACCCGGGCCAAGTGCCGAAAGACGACGCTTGTGGGTGATTTCCGAAAGCGGGTTCACCTGGTCCATGAACTGCGACAGCTGCGAGGAGCCGAAGAATTCGCGAACGGCGGCAGCAGCCGGCTTGGCGTTGATCAGGTCCTGCGGCATGACGGTGTCGATCTCGATCGACGACATGCGTTCCTTGATCGCGCGCTCCATGCGGAGCAGGCCGAGACGGTACTGGTTTTCCATCAGCTCGCCGACAGAACGAACACGGCGGTTGCCGAGGTTGTCGATGTCGTCGATTTCACCCTTGCCGTCGCGCAGTTCGACCAGCATCTTGACCACGGCCAGGATGTCGTCCTTGCGCAGAACGCGAACTGTATCTTCGACCTGCAGGTCGAGACGCATGTTCATCTTGACGCGACCGACGGCCGACAGGTCGTAACGCTCGGCGTCGAAGAACAGCGAGTTGAACATGGCTTCCGCAGAATCCATGGTCGGCGGTTCACCCGGACGCATGACGCGATAGATGTCGAACAGGGCGTCCTGACGGTTTTCGTTCTTGTCCGCATGAAGGGTGTTGCGGATGTAGGCGCCGATGTTGATGTGATCGATGCCGAGAACCGGGATTTCGTCGAAGCCTGCTTCGAGAATGATCGGCAGGGTCTTTTCGTCGATCTCGTCGCCGGCTTCGAGATAGATCTCGCCGGTCGAGTAGTTGACGATGTCTTCGGCGAGGAAGTTGCCGTAGAGGTCTTCGTCGGTTGCCTTAAGAGCCTTGAGGCCCTTGTCGGTCAGCTGGCGGAGCAGACGCGGGGTCAGCTTCTTGCCGGATTCGACAACGACTTCGCCGGTATCGGCGTCGACCATTTCGGACAGAGCCTTGGCACCCTTCAGCGTTTCCGCATTGAAAGGAATGCGCCAGCCGGTGCCGGAACGCTCATAGTTCGACTTCGTGTAGAAGGTCGACAGGATTTCTTCGCCGTCCATGCCGAGGGCCATCAGCAGCGACGAGACCGGAATCTTGCGACGACGGTCGATGCGGGCAAAAACGATGTCCTTGGCGTCGAATTCGATATCGAGCCAGGAACCACGGTAAGGGATGACGCGGGCGGCAAAAAGCAACTTGCCGGAAGAATGGCTCTTGCCCTTGTCGTGGTCGAAGAAAACGCCCGGCGAACGGTGCATCTGGGACACGATAACGCGTTCGGTACCGTTCACGATGAACGTGCCGTTATCCGTCATGAGCGGCATGTCGCCCATGTAGACGGACTGTTCCTTGATGTCCTTGATGGACTTCGCGCCCGTATCCTCGTCGATATCAAACACGATGAGGCGCAGCGTCACCTTGAGGGGAGCTGCGTAGGTCAGGTCGCGCTGACGGCATTCTTCGACGTCGAATTTCGGCGGGTCGAATTCGTAGGACACGAATTCGAGCATAGAAGCACCAGAAAAGTCGGTGATCGGGAACACGGACCTGAAGACCGCATTCAAGCCCTCGTCCGGGCGACCGCCCTTGGGCTCTTCGACCATCAGAAACTGGTCATAAGATGCCTTCTGAACCTCGATGAGGTTCGGCATTTCCGTTACTTCTGGAATTTTACCAAAAAACTTGCGTACGCGCCTGCGACCATTAAAGGAAAGGGTCTGCTGAGCCATCGTCGCTCCTTCAAAATTGCATCCGGGCCTGCAACGGACGGGTATCGGAGGCCAATCGATCTCCCGTCGACATGAGTCTCAATCTCGTCCCGCTTGCCGAAACCCTAAGCCGGATTGCCTAGCGCTACGGTGGGGACCATCCTCTTGAGAACCCATTACCCAGAAGCCGTTTTCATACGGATCCTGGGTAATAAGTTCGAAGAAATCGACGGGAGAGATAAATCCCCCCCGTCGTATTCCAGTATTACTTAACGTCGACCTTGGCGCCGGCGTCTTCAAGCTTCTTCTTGAGGTCAGCGGCTTCAGCCTTGGAAACAGCTTCCTTGACAGCCTTCGGAGCGCCTTCGACGAGGTCCTTGGCTTCCTTGAGGCCGAGACCGGTGATGGCGCGGACTTCCTTGATGACGTTGATCTTGTTGGCGCCGGCATCCGTGAGGATGACGTCGAACTCGGTCTTTTCTTCTTCAACGACAGCAGCAGCAGCGCCGCCAGCAGCAGCAACAGCTACCGGAGCAGCCGCGGAAACGCCCCACTTTTCTTCGAGAAGCTTGGAAAGCTCGGCAGCTTCCAGAACGGTCAGAGCCGAGAGGTCGTCTACGATCTTTGCGAGATCAGCCATTTTCATAGTTCCTTATATTGGTTCGAACTTGGTTTTGAACAGCGAAAAACCGCCTTAAGCGGCTTCGTCCTTCTTTGCATAGGCTGCGAACACGCGGGCAAGCTGGCTTGCCGGTGCTGCAACAACCGATGCGATACGGGTAGCCGGCGTCTGGATCATGCCCAGAAGCTTTGCACGAAGCTCGTCGAGCGAAGGCAGGGTCGCAAGCGACTTGACTGCATCTGCCGTGAGCGTCGTGGAACCCATGGCGCCGCCCAAAACAACGACCTTGTCGTTGGTCTTGGCGAATTCCATGACGACCTTCGGTGCCGTGATCGGGTCGACGCTATATGCGATAAGCGTCTGACCCTTGAAGAGATCTACGATCCCTTCCGACTCCGTACCCTGAAGAGCGATCTTGGCCAGGCGGTTCTTCGCGACTTTGACGGTGCCGCCAGCAGCACGCATTTTCGAACGAAAATCGTTCATCTGCGCAACTGTGACACCAGCATAGTGGGCCACGACAACCGAACCGGAAGCCTTGAAGACTTCGTTCAGCTCCGTGACGAATTCGCGTTTTTCCGCTCTTTCCACTGTCTGTCTCCAGTTGACGGGACCGCAATCCTGCAGGCCCCATCGGTTTGCCTTTGCCACAAAGGGCCTCTTTCAAGACCCCAAGCGACGCTTGAGGATCCTGCCCCCCTGCTCTGCAGCATTCGCTACAAGCACAAGGCACACCAGGCTCGAACCAACTTTCACAAAACGCATGACGCATCTTCAAAACTTGGGTCTTACCCGTCTCATGCAGGTTTGAATTATTAAGGCCTTGATCCCGAAAGATTTAAGCCACCCACAATCTCGGACAGGAATTCCGGATTTCTCCGAAAACTTCCGGCTCGCGAGAGCCGGAAATTCTTTGTACCGGGGTTAAACCCCGGAAAAACTTATGCGTTAACCGAGGACGGGTCGATCTTGACGCCCGGACCCATGGTCGAGGAGATCGCTACGCGCTTGACGTAGTTACCCTTGGCACCAGCCGGCTTAGCCTTGACGACTGCGTCAGCGAAGGCCTTGATGTTCTCTTCGAGCGCCTTGGCGTCGAAGGAAGCCTTGCCGATGCCGGCGTGAATGATACCAGCCTTCTCGACGCGGAACTCGACAGCGCCGCCCTTGGAAGCCTTGACGGCACCCGTGACGTCCATCGTAACCGTACCGACCTTCGGGTTCGGCATCATGCCACGCGGGCCGAGAACCTTACCGAGACGACCGACGAGCGGCATCATGTCCGGGGTTGCAATGCAACGATCGAAATCGATCTTGCCGCCCTGAACGATTTCCAGCAGGTCTTCTGCGCCGACGATGTCTGCGCCAGCAGCCTTGGCTTCATCAGCCTTGACGCCACGAGCGAAGACAGCAACGCGAACGTCGCGGCCCGTGCCGTTCGGCAGGTTGACGACGCCGCGGACCATCTGGTCTGCGTGACGCGGGTCAACGCCGAGGTTCATTGCAATTTCGATGGTTTCATCGAACTTGGCGACCGCACGTTCCTTGACCATAGCGATGGCGTCGGAAAGGGCTACGAGCTTGGTCGGATCAACGCCTTCGCGGATCTTCTGAATACGCTTTGCAAGCTTTGCCATGTTATGCCACCACTTCCAGACCCATGGCGCGGGCAGAGCCCTCGATCATGGCCATTGCACCTTCGATATCGGCAGCGTTGAGATCCTTCATCTTGGCTTCAGCGATCGACTTGATCTGAGCCTTGGTGAGAGTGCCGGCCTTGCCGCCCTTGCCAGGCGTCTTGGAACCGGACGTGATCTTTGCTTCCTTCTTCAGCCAGTAGCTGACAGGAGGCTGCTTCATCGCGAAGGTGAAGGACTTGTCCTGGTAATAGGTGATGACGACCGGGATCGGCATACCTTTTTCCATTTCCTGCGTGGCGGCATTAAACGCCTTGCAGAATTCCATGATGTTGATGCCACGCTGACCAAGCGCCGGGCCGATTGGCGGGGACGGGTTTGCCGATCCTGCCTTGACCTGAAGCTTGAGCTGGCCTGCTACTTTCTTAGCCATATCTCTCTGCCTTTCATAATAGAACCGGCTTCCCGGCTCACGATGCCGAATTGCTCCGGCGGCTGCGGTTGCGTGGTGCGGATCATTGGGGTCCGGCTAAGGCCCCTCACCTTCCACGCGGTTCGCGATTTTCATCGCGAGAGGTCCGACATGCGGACCCCATAGTGAACTCAGACCTTTTCGACCTGAGCGTATTCCAGCTCGACCGGGGTAGCACGACCAAAGATCGAGACCTCGACCTTGAGGCGCGAACGCTCCTCATCGACATCCTGAACAACGCCGTTGAACGACGCGAACGGACCATCGGAAACGCGAACCTGCTCGCCGATCTCGAAAGAGATCGAGGACTTCGGACGCTCGACGCCTTCCTGAACCTGACCGAGAATGCGCTCGGCTTCAAAGTCCGGAATCGGAACCGGCTTATTGTCGGAACCGAGGAAACCGGTAACCTTCGGCGTGTTCTTGATCAGGTGATAGACCTCGTCCGTAAGGTTCGCACGAACCATGACGTAGCCCGGGAAGAACTTGCGCTCGCTATCGACCTTACGGCCGCGACGCACTTCCACAACCTTTTCGGTCGGAACGAGAATCTTTTCGAACAGATGCTCAAGCCCCTTCTGGCGAGCCTTGTTCTCGATGTCGTCTGCGACCTTCTTTTCGAAGTTCGAATATGCGTGGACGATATACCAGCGTGCCGCCATCTTCACTCTCCAGTTTTAAACGCTGACGTTCAGGATCAGGCGCAAAAGCCAACCCATCAACTGATCCGCCGCGAAGAAAAACAGAGCAGCAAATACAACCATAACCAGAACCATAGCCGTAGAGATTGCAGTCTCGCGGCGGGATGGCCAAGTTATTTTCAGACCTTCGGAACGAACCTGCTTGAAGAACGTGACCGGATTGGTTTTGGATGCCATCGATTTTCCACGCAATTACGGCACGTAAAGCCGAACTCTCAGCCCCACGCACCGCGTGTCTGTTTTCTCTACATAAACATCGCCTCCCCTTTACACAAGAGGAAAAACAATGCCCAATTAAATTTCGCCGACTTAACCGGCGCAGCCGAAACAAGATATTTCATCTGCTTCAGCGAGCTTTTTCGAATGGCAGGGGCAGCCGGGCTTGAACCGACGACCTGCGGTTTTGGAGACCGCCGCTCTACCAACTGAGCTATACCCCTTCACCCTTGGCGACTGGAAATCACATTCGATTCCGCGTCGTCCGCAAGCTAGGCGCTCCCTTTACGGTGCGTCGCCCGACTTGGCAAGTATGTTTTTCGAGTTGCGAGCATGTTCAATACACCTCGCCGCGCCGATCCCCCGCATCAACGGCGCGAACGGTTGCAAATGCGGGTTCACTGCCGCCGAGAATATCACCGCCGGCCAGATCGATCGCTCCGGGCAGAAGCCCTGCGGATCCCTTGCGCTCATTGGCCAGCGGCAAGCGCTTCCAGGCCAGCCGAGGGGGTTGGGCGACATAAGCACCCGGTTCATTCACAAGCCCACCGATGACGCGATCGACGATCGTGGAAATACCGAGCTTGCGGCCTTCAGGATGATAAAAATTGCCCTTCACCTGGATCGCACCGGCCAGAGCCTTGATGAAGCACGCCAGAAGACTGCGATCGATTCGCTCGGGATGCCGCCAGAAAACGTCCAGCCCGCCCTGATGCGTCAATCCGGCAATATCGAATACTGCGGCGCCGAGAACGATCGTCGGAACATCAGCCCTGAGGCTGTGAAGACCTGTCGTCGAATTGACCACGATCGAACCGTGGCAATGACGCAGGATCTCCGCCAGATTGCCCTTTTCGATGAAAAGCACACGGCTTTCGATACGGTATTTTTCTGCCAGCTCGCCAACAACCTTACGCCAGTTCTCGAGGTCGTTATCGAGAGGGTGCTGCTTGATGATCAGTCGCCCGTTCTCAGGCGCATGGCGAGAAAACGACTGCATGACCTGGTCCAGCATCTGAGAAATATGCCGATAGGGCGAGTTCGCCCTGATCTGGTAATCGCTCTGGAGCTGGAGTGCGAGCAGGTAATTGCGCTTCAGTTTATCGTCGAAATACCCTTCCGGCAGGTCGTGTCTTTGCCGGAACATACGCGGCAGCCAGGAAAGGTAGTCGAAGAGCGGATCGTAATATTTGTCCGAGCGATAAAACGGGAACAGAACCCGGCCGAAATAGGCGACCAGATTGTAGATCACCTCGTTGGTCGCTTCTTGCCCGAATGTGTGCGGATAGCGGTTCTTCAGGTCAGGATCAGCCACCTTTGCAGCGATCTGGCGAATTCGGTCCGGATCGTTGGGAAAATGGGAGAATCGGCCCATCCCGTCACGTTCTAGCGTTATCCAGTCGGGCCGCAGATAGCCGAACTCAACCGCGTGACAACGCACGCCCAAGCGACGCGCGACGCGCGCCGCAAGTCGATGGTAAGGCAGCCGGTCGGCGTAATAGAGGATGTCGGTGATGCCTTCGCGCTTCAGAAGAGCCGCGAGATACCGTGGCCAAGCCTTCAATGTGCCGCGATAGTTGATCGCACCGCGCCTCAACCAATAGACCTGGTCGCCGAAGGAGAAGTTCACCCTTCTTGTTTCCACGCCCTTGGCTTCAAACCCATCGCAGAGCTCGCGCCAGAAAACCGAAGGAGGACCTTGCAGAAAGAGAACTTTGGCCATACGCGATTGAGTACCTTCTTCACCTTCTTGCGTCGAGAGATCCGACACCGAAAGCAGTGAGATTGAGCTAGTCGTCGTCAAGGTGGTTGGAATTCTCACCAAACCCGCACCGCCGTCAATGCAAATACGATTTCAGGCTGTTAATTTCACGTAAGCACGGTGACATGAACACTCGCACTTTCCTCTTCCTTCAAGGCCCCGCCTCCCCCTTTTTCAGACTTGTCGCAGACAGGCTTGAAGCGGAGAGCGCACGCGTCGAGCGCATCAACTTCTGCATTGGGGATATGGTTTTCTGGTGGCCGAGAAGGAGCACATTGTTTCGCGGGAAAAAGAACGAGTGGGCAGCCTATCTTGCTGCTTTCGTGCGTCACCATGCGGTGACCGATATCGTCATGCTCGGTGATGGCCGGGATTATCACGCTGCGGCCGCCGAATTGGGCCAATCCTCAGGCATCAGGGTTCATATCGTCGAGCATGGTTATTTGCGGCCCGACTGGCTTACCGTCGAGCCCGACGGCATGTCGGCCCATTCGCGTTTCCCTCGGGATCCGGAGGCGATCAGGGCGCTCGCCGATGGCGTGCCGCTCGTCGCACGTGGCGGCCTGTTCCAATCCAGTTTTCTGACTTATGCGCTCTACGATCTCGCCTACCACATTCCGAATGTTTTGCTCGGGCCTCTGGTTCACCGCCATTACAGAACACATGGCGCGGTTCATCCGGTCGTCGAATACAGCGGCTGGATCTGCAAAGGACTGACTGCAGGCAGACGCCGCAAACAGGCAGAGAAAACCATCGCCGCATCCACGCGACGACTTGACGGTTCGGATGCCCGCTTCTTTCTCTTCCCTCTTCAGTTGCCGGGAGACTATCAGATAATCCGGCATTCACCAGGCGGTGACCTGAATAAGATCGTCGAAGCCGTGATCACCTCTTTTGCCAGATACGCCCCCAAGGATACCCGGCTCCTGTTCAAGATCCATCCGATCGATAACGGTCTGTCACGCTGGCCCGAGCGGATCGGCGGTGTCGCCTCCCGGCTGGGCGTCGGGGATCGGGTCTTCGTGGCCGATGGTGGAAATACCGATGCTCTTATCGAACGAGCGGAAGGTATCGTCACCGTCAACTCCACGGTCGGGCTGACAGCGCTCGGCTTTGGCCGTCCGGTCATCGCGCTGGGGTCGGCCATATACGACATCGAAGGGCTCACCTCGCAAGCGCCGCTTGCTGATTTCTGGAACAGCCCACCCCTGCCCGATCAGGATCTGTTCGACGCATTCATGCGTGCGCTGTCCGCGACGACGCAGGTGCGCGGCGGCTTTATCGGGCGAGAGGCTCTGGAAACGGGGGCGGATAATGTCGCAGCGCGGCTGCTGGAAACGGATGAGCGATTGCCGGAGAGCCTACGCAAGCCGCGAAACCAAGGCATATTCCGCTACGCCGAAGAACTGTCGGGCTAAATTTTGCGCCGCAGATTCGGGCGATATGAAAATCACGTGCTCCACGAAAAAGGCCCCGCCGTTCCCAGCAGGGCCTTTCTCAATTCAGGTGACTATCGATTACTCGACGATCGAGGCAACGATGCCGGCGCCGACGGTACGGCCGCCTTCGCGGATAGCGAAGCGCAGCTTTTCTTCCATCGCGATCGGAACGATCAGCTCGACTTCAACCGTGACGTTATCGCCAGGCATAACCATTTCCGTGCCTTCCGGCAGCGAAACGATACCGGTCACGTCCGTCGTACGGAAGTAGAACTGCGGACGGTAGTTGGTGAAGAACGGCGTATGACGGCCGCCTTCTTCCTTCGTCAGGATGTAGGCTTCAGCCATGAACTTCTTGTGCGGCTTGACCGAACCCGGCTTGCACAGGATCTGACCACGCTCGACGCCGTCGCGCTGAACGCCACGGACCAGTGCACCGATGTTGTCGCCGGCCTGGCCCTGATCGAGCAGCTTGCGGAACATTTCAACGCCAGTAACCGTCGTCTTCGAGGTTGCCTTGATGCCGACGATTTCGACTTCTTCGCCAACCTTGACGATGCCGCGCTCGACGCGACCGGTCACAACCGTACCACGACCCGAGATCGAGAACACGTCTTCGATCGGCATCAGGAACGGCTGGTCGATCGGACGCTCAGGCGTCGGGATGTAGGCGTCGACAGCGGCCATCAGCTCGCGGATCGCGTCTTCACCGATCTTCTTGTTCGAATCTTCAAGAGCGGCCAGAGCCGAACCCTTGACGATCGGAATATCGTCGCCCGGGAAGTCGTAGGACGACAGAAGTTCGCGGACTTCCAGTTCGACGAGCTCAAGAAGCTCTTCGTCGTCAACCTGGTCGACCTTATTGAGGAACACGACGATTGCCGGAACGCCAACCTGACGGGCGAGCAGGATGTGCTCGCGGGTCTGCGGCATCGGGCCGTCGGCAGCCGAGCAAACCAGGATCGCGCCGTCCATCTGGGCAGCACCGGTGATCATGTTCTTGACGTAGTCGGCGTGGCCGGGGCAGTCAACGTGCGCGTAGTGACGAGCAGGCGTTTCGTATTCGACGTGGGCGGTCGAAATCGTGATGCCGCGGGCCTTTTCTTCCGGCGCTGCGTCGATCTGGTCATACGCCTTGAATTCACCGAAGTACTTCGTGATCGCTGCCGTCAACGACGTCTTGCCGTGGTCAACGTGACCGATCGTGCCAATGTTGACGTGAGGCTTGTTGCGCTCAAACTTGCTCTTTGCCATTGAATGCTTCCTGTGAACATAGAGGTGAACCCGGAACCGGGTTTGGTGCAGCCGTTTAAGGCTTTCCACTACAATGCGCAAGACATAATTACGGCCGGCCGAAGTACAAGGGCAGGAGCGCGGATTCACCGCGAGAATGCCGAGAAATCAAAGCAAAACACTTGCCTCGCAGGCAAATATTCAAAAGCTTTTTAATGTCGGAAATGGAGCGGGTAGCGGGAATCGAACCCGCGTATTCAGCTTGGAAGGCTGCTGCTCTACCATTGAGCTATACCCGCGGTATGGTTGGTTCCGATCCGGTGACAGAATGGTGGAGGGAGTTGGATTTGAACCAACGTAGGCTGAGCCAACGGATTTACAGTCCGTCCCCTTTAACCACTCGGGCATCCCTCCAGTATTCCGTCTGGATCGTGAGACCAAGTTCGTCAGACCCGGTAACTCGTCGCCCCGTCGTCTGTGGCGGCTATATGACCGCCTCGTTTCCGTCTGTCAACACGACCCCTTTGAAAAAATGACGAAAAAATTACGTTCTCCACCGCACCCCGGGAGGAAGGGCTTTGCCGGATAGGTGCAGGCCTATATAAGGCGGCATGAGCACAAAAGATCCCAAAGACAAATCGCCCCGCGATACCCATTATGCGACGCTACGGCGCAACATACGCGACGCCAAGCGCGAGCGCGGTGAAATTCCGACACCGCAGCCGAAGCCGCAAAAATCCAACAAGGACTGGAAGCCGCCGCAGTTACAGCAGGACCAGGTATTCCTGTATGGCCTGCACACGGTGCGCGCCGCACTCGATAATACCGAGCGCAAGCTGATCAAGCTTACGGTTACCCAGAATGCTTTCGTGCGCCTGGATATTGGTGACTCTTCTGCGCAGCCCTTTCCGGTCGAATTCGTCTCGCCACAGGATATAGACAAGGTGCTCGGCCCCGAAGCCATCCACCAAGGCGTGATGCTGGAAACCAGGCCGCTGCCGGTTCGTCGGCTTGATGCCCTGAAGGAGAGCCCTCTGCTTCTCGTGCTCGATCAGGTTACCGATCCGCATAATGTCGGCGCGGTGATGCGTTCGGCCGTAGCGTTCGGCGCCGGCGCTGTCATCACCACCCAGAGACATAGCCCGACGGAATCCGGCGTGCTTGCCAAATCCGCCTCTGGTGCACTGGAACTCATCCCCTATATCCAGGTCACCAATCTCGCCGACGCACTCCAGGAACTGCACAAGCTCGGCTTCCTGACGATTGGTCTTGATTCGGAAGGACCGGCACCGATTGAGGGAACGCTGTCCGGCGAAAAGATCGCGCTGGTGCTCGGATCCGAAGGCAAGGGCATAAGACAAAAGACCCGCGAGACGGTGTCGGCACTTGCACGGTTGGATATGCCCGGCGCCATCAAGTCGCTCAATGTATCCAATGCAGCAGCGATCGCGCTTTATGCTACCCGCCAGCATCTGACGAAAGCGAAGTAGCCAAAACGGCCGAATATTAGGTTAAACTTATAAATCCATCCTCGCGCAAGCCATACGTGATCATCTCCTAATATTAAACTGGGGAGATCAGCATGGAAGCAGGAGCATGGAGAAGCCCGGTCGTTATCGAAATGTATGGTCGTCCGGGAACGGTGATCGTCAACGGCACGCTCGATGCGGCGCTGATGCTGATCGGCGCATGGCCGACTAAAAGGACAGAATCCCATGTCGCGGCGGTGCTTTGCTGCCGCGATGTACTTTTGGGACAGGCCGATGCCAGTCTGGCGCGTGTCAACTTTATCGATGCAGCGATCGAAGCCGGTTATCGAATCGAGCCGGAAACCTTTCTCAGCGTCAGATGGGATCTGATGTCCCTGCCGGACGATGCAGCCCGACCTGCACTCGGACTGGCGGAGCTCATACGAAAACGGGCCATTGCGACCGTCGAGCAGCATGCCGATGCGGCAATGGACGCAGCAGGCCCGCCGGATCAGCCCACGGCCACCAAGGACCAGCTTCCGGTTCCTTATACGCGGGAGAGCCAACGGCCCCGCCTGCGAGACCTCGTGCTACGGCTCGTACAAGTGCTTGGTCTGATCGGGATGGAGATCTGCCGGCAGCTGGCCGTCGCCCTGGGATTCGGACTACTGCGCCGCACGGATCGACAGGCTCACTAACACGAGCGCGACGGCTCCATTGCTTCCGTTTGTCAGGGCCGATTCGGCGATCCGTGACATCGGTACCACCGCCTGCCGTGGGTTAAGACTCCCCTCGCCCGCCGATTCGTGGCATGGGAAGAGATCATGACGATCACCCTGCCCAAACCCTCCTTGTGGAAACCGACAGTCGCCATCTTCGAACGCGCCGCGCTCGCAGCAGGGCGTCCCATACTGACCATCCACCGGGCAGGAGCACATACGCGCTACAAGGCGGACGCATCGCCGGTCACCGAAGCAGACGAGCAGGCCGAGGCGGTCATCCTGTCGGAACTCGGCAAAGCCTGTCCTCACATACCGATCGTCGCCGAAGAACAGGCAGCAGCGGGGCATATTCCGGATATTGCGGACAAGGCCTTCATCCTCGTCGATCCGCTCGACGGGACAAAGGAATTCATCAACGGTCACGATGATTTCACGGTCAATATCGCGCTGATCGAGGACGGCGCGCCCGTCGCAGGTTTCGTTTATGCCCCGGCACTCGGTATCGCCTATGCCGGCAGCCCTGACGGCGCGGAAAAACTCTGGATCGACGAAAACTTTCAGGTTTTACGCCGCGAGCCGATGCAAACCCGCACGGTTACTTCTCCTCATATCGCAGTTGCCAGCCGCTCGCACCGCTGCACCAAAACAGATGATTTTCTCGACCGCTGTGGCGCCTCAGAGATCCGAACCGTCGGATCGTCGTTGAAATTCTGCCTGATCGCCGAAGGTGCGGCCGACATCTATCCGCGCTTCGGCCGAACCATGGAATGGGATACGGCTGCCGGTGACGCCGTTCTGCGCGCCGCCGGCGGTATAACCGTCAATCTTCAGGATGAGCCACTGCGTTATGGCAAGACAGGACGGCATGATTGTGCGGATTTCGCCAATCCGGATTTTGTGGCGCGGTGTGCGGGAAACAGGACGACACTGTAAGCCGTCAGGCTAAACCACCGCAAATTCCACTAGAAACACAATGCCCTGGCAGCGTTATAATCCCCACCCTCCTTATTGCAAATCAGCGGCTCTCCCAACCAAGTTACAAGCGCATGGTGATCCACGGAGTCACCTCATTTGCTTCTGTCGTAACGCAAAACCTCGCGTCTGTATGTTATCAATCCAGCATCTTCCGCCGAGGCCGAACAGGGATCGCAGAACGCTTGTCCATCCGTGGTCTTTTCCTGTACCACTGCTGCGCCTGCGGCTTATCGGTCCTGGGTGATCAACAATCCAGTCAACGCCATTGAGAGCGCCCCCATGGGGTTTAATTCAGGGCGACAGCATCAAAGGCCTGCCTGTTCATGCCCATTCCCTGCGAGAAGCTGTCTTTTATCGCCTCCCCGGCAGACGAGGCGCAAGCAGCGCTTAACGAGCTTGTCCGGCTTTACGGCAACCGGCCGCTCGGCGAGGCCGACATTATCGTTGCGCTGGGCGGCGATGGCTTCATGCTGCAGACACTGCACGAAACGATCACGTCCGGGCCACGCGTCTATGGCATGAACCGCGGCTCTGTCGGCTTCCTGATGAACGACTACCGCATCGACGACCTGCCGGAGCGCATCTCCATTGCGGGGGAGAACGAATTCCACCCGCTCAAGATGACGACGACCAGCAGCGACGGTTCGACATCCGTGGCGCTGGCGATCAACGAAGTCTATCTGTTTCGCCAATCCTATCAGGCCGCGAAACTGAGGGTGGAAATCGATGGCCACGTGCGCCTGGAGGAGCTGATCTGTGACGGCGTGATGGTCGCAACGCCCGCAGGCTCTACCGCCTACAACCTCTCGGCCCACGGCCCTATTCTTCCGCTGGAAGCGCCGCTTCTGGCGATGACACCGGTTTCGCCCTATCGCCCGCGGCGCTGGCGCGGCGCGTTGCTGCCCAACCACGTTTGCGTCGACATCACCATTCTTGAGTCCGAAAAGCGGCCGGTCAACGCTGTTGCGGACAATGCCGAGGTCAAGTCGGTGCTGCATGTGCGGATCGCGCAATCGACGGAACTGACGGCCCGCATCCTGTCTGATCCGGATCATTCCTGGTCCGACCGTATCCTTGCCGAGCAATTTACCAACTGACGGGCGGGATCAGGGGAGCAAAGTCCCGGAACATTTGCGCGAAGTCATAAAACGAAAAGGCCGGGTCGAAACCCGGCCTTTTCGCTATCGATAAGTCCACGAACAATCAGTCGACGTCGCCGACCTCTGCATCCGGCTTGCCGGAGATGCGATGTGCCAATGCGGCTTCCATGAACTGGTTCAGGTCGCCATCCAGCACATCGTCCGGTGCCGTGCTGGCAACGCCGGTGCGCAGATCCTTGACCAGCTGGTAGGGCTGCAGAACGTAGGAACGGATCTGGTGGCCCCAACCGATATCGCTCTTGGAGGCGGCTTCGGCATTGGCTGCCGCTTCGCGCTTCATCAGCTCGGCTTCGTACATGCGGGCACGCAGCATTTCCCAAGCCTTGGCGCGGTTCTTGTGCTGCGAGCGTTCCTGCTGGCAGGCAACCACGATGTTCGTCGGGATATGGGTGATGCGCACGGCCGAATCGGTCGTGTTGACATGCTGGCCGCCGGCGCCCGACGAACGATAGGTATCGATGCGGCAGTCGCTTTCGTTGATCTCGATGTTGATCGAGTCGTCGACGACCGGATAAACCCAGATCGACGAGAAGGACGTGTGCCGACGCGCGTTCGAATCGTAAGGCGAGATGCGAACGAGACGGTGCACACCCGATTCGGTCTTCATCCAGCCGAAGGCATTGTGGCCCTTGACGAGGATCGTCGCAGACTTGATGCCGGCTTCTTCGCCGTCATGCACTTCGAGCAGTTCGACCTTGTAGCCCTGGCGTTCCGCCCAGCGGGTGTACATGCGCAGAAGCATGTTGGCCCAGTCCTGGCTCTCGGTGCCGCCAGCGCCGGAATGCACTTCGACGTAAGTGTCGTTGGAGTCCGCCTCGCCGGAAAGCATGGCTTCCACCTGACGGCGGGATGCCTCGGTCCGAAGCGCCTTCAGCGCCTCTTCGGCATCCTTGACGATCGCCTCGTCGCCCTCTTCCTCACCAAGCTCGATCAGCTCGACGTTGTCATTAAGCTGCTGCTCCATCGCCTTGACGCCACCGATGCTGTCATCGAGCTGCTGGCGCTCGCGCATCAGCTTCTGGGCTTCCTGGGCGTCGTTCCAGAGGTTGGGATCCTCTGACTTGTTGTTCAACCAGTCCAGTCTTCTTACAGCCTGATCCCAGTCAAAGATGCCTCCTCAGCAGGCTTATGGCCTGCTTGATTTCGTCGACAATATTCAGCATTTCCGCGCGCATGGCGAGTTCTTCTCTCTCTGTGATCTTCAGGGATTAAGATGCGGTGGGACATAGTTGTGCCGGGCGCGGATGTAAAGCCCGCCCCGGCTGCCAACAGAAAGTGTCGGATCAGTAGAGACCCGACGCACCCGACGTGATGGCCTGCTGGGCCTGCGGCGATGAATCCAGAATCTGGTCCTGGGTCATATACTGGCCTTCACCGATAACCTGGAAGACATCGGCCGGTCCGGTGCCGGGTTTGAACGCCTCGGTGATCGTGTCGGGCTCGCCATCGAAGGCCATCATGCCGGTCTTGCGGTTAACGGCGATGAACTTCATGCCATCAGGAACGTGGAACTTTTCAGCCGGCGTGAGCTTGGCAGCCGCTTCGAGGAATTTTCCAAAGAGCGGAGCAGCGAGACCGCTGCCTGTGCCGCCACGGCCGAGCGGCGCCGGCGTATCGAAACCGATATAAAGCCCGGCAACAAGGTTCGGCGTAAAGCCAACGAACCATGCGTCCTTCTCGTCGTTGGTCGTTCCGGTCTTGCCTGCGACCGGACGATCCTTGACCGGGATCTTGCCTGCCGCCGTGCCGCGCTGAACCACACCCTCCATCATCGTGGTAATCTGGTAAGCGGTCATCGGGTCGAGAACCTGCTCGCGATTATCGACCAGGACAGGCTCTTCCTGGTTTGCCCATTCGCTGGCGTTACAGCCTTCGCAACCACGCTCCTCGTGGCGGAAGATCGTTTTGCCGTAGCGGTCCTGAATGCGGTCGATCACGGTCGGCTTGATCTGCTTGCCGCCATTGGCGATGACGGCATAGGCCGAGACCATGCGCATGACGGTGGTTTCGCCGGAGCCGAGAGCCATGGGCAGATAAGGCGCCATCTTGTCGTAAATGCCGAACCGTTCGGCATATTCGGCAACAAGGTCCATGCCCATATCCTGCGCCAGGCGCACGGTCATCTGGTTGCGTGACTTTTCGATACCGGTACGCAACGTTGCCGGACCCGTACCATCCTCTTCACCATAGTTGGACGGACGCCAGACCTGGTTGCCGGAAACAACCTCGATCGGACCGTCGAGGACAACCGATGCCGGCGTGTAGCCGTTATCGAGCGCCGCCGCATACACGAAAGGCTTGAACGAGGAACCCGGCTGACGCATCGCCTGCGTCGCGCGGTTGAATTCGGACTGCGCGTAAGAGAAACCGCCTGCCATGGCCAGAACGCGGCCGGTATTGGGATCCATCGCAACCAGACCGCCCTGCACTTTCGGCGTCTGCCGCAGACGGTAGGAGTTTGCGCCCTGCTTCAGCGCCTCGACGTAAATCACGTCGCCGGCTTTCAGCACGCCGTCGGGCCCCTTGGCAACCTTGCGCTCTCCGGCTGCATCCCGGTAGGCCCATTTCATATCATCGGCAGCGATCGTTCCGGTGTTACGCTCCGGATCGGTCTTGTTGCCGTTCTGTGACTGAAGGCCGATTTCGACCTCCTTGGCCGAAGCGTCGAGCACGACAGCGATCGTCCACTCGGGAACATCACGCAAATCCGGCACCTTGTTTTCGGCAATAAGCTTGCCGAGCGCCAGCGCCCAGTCCGGCGACGTCTCGATCGAAGCCAGCACGCCGTGGAAACCGCGCCGTTCGTCGTAATCCAGCAGACCATCCTGCAGAACACGACGGGCAATGACCTGCAGATCAGGGTCGAGCGAGGTGCGCACGGAAAGTCCGCCCTCGTAGAGTGCCTTGTCGCCGTAACGCTCTATCAGCTGGCGGCGGACGGCTTCGGAGAAATATTCGGATGCCAGAACAGTGCCCGATCCGCGGCGCGGCTTGACGCCGAGCGGCTGCGTCTTGGCCTCGTCGGCATCGACCTGGGTGATGTAGCCATTTTCGGCCATACGATCGATCACCCAGTCGCGGCGCTCGATAGCTGCCTTTTCGTGACGGAACGGATGGTAGTTGTTCGGGCCCTTCGGCAGAGCAGCAAGATAGGCCGCTTCAGCTGTCGTCAGTTCCGTTACCGATTTGTCGAAATAGGTAAGCGCTGCACCGGCGATGCCATAGGAATTCAGGCCGAAAAAGATCTCGTTGAGATAGAGTTCAAGGATCTTGTCCTTGGAATAGGCCTGCTCGATGCGAAAGGAGAGAATCGCTTCCTTCACCTTGCGGTCGATCGTCTGGTCGGCGGAGAGAAGAAAGTTCTTGGCCACCTGCTGGGTAATCGTCGACGCGCCCTCTGGGCGGCGACCGGAGCCGAAATTCTGCAGGTTGTTCAAAACCGCGCGACCAAGACCGAAGGGATCGACGCCCGGATGATTGTAGAAGTTCTTGTCTTCGGCCGACAAAAACGCCGCCTTGACGCGGTCGGGAATAGCCTGGATCGGCAGGAACAGCCGGCGCTCGCGGGCGTATTCGGCCATCAGTGCACCGTTGCCGGCATGAATGCGAGTCGCGACCGGCGGCTCGTAGGAAGCCAGCACCTCGTAGTCGGGCAAATCCTTGGTCATGCCAGTCAAATAGATGGCAACAGCTGCCGCGACGCCCAAAAAGAGCACGCAGGCCATTCCAAAGAAATATCCAATCAGTCTGATCATATCTGAGCTACCGTTCAGCTTTCTATCGGCGCGAAAAGCACCATCGCACGCCAACAGGCCTTTTGCACGACGTTTACATCAGCGCAAGGGAGGCCGGATCAACTCCACGAAACTGGAGACCGCGCGAAATACATTCCGGCGACCTGCTCTTCGAATGTGAGGAAAGTAGGGCTTTTCACAAGTATTTCCGTACCTTCGAAGCCAATATCCAGAATCCGGGAGCGGTTGTTGCATCAAGGCAACGCCCGAGATTTGGGCCTACCCGCCATTGGCGACGGAGCGCCTGCGATAGCGATCGACAGCATCGGCGACGAGCGCGGCGACCTTAGACCTCCACGCTTCATCGAGCAGAAGCTTCTCGTCCTCCGGGTTAGACAGAAAGCCCATTTCGAGCAGAACCGACGGAATGTCCGGCGCGCGCAAAACCTGGAAGTTGGCCTGCCGGTGCGGATTGTTGATCAACCCGACCTGACCTTCGAAGGATTTCACCACGTTATCCGCAAGAGCGACCGAAAACGCCTGCGTTTCGCGACGTGTCAGATCCAGCAGAATGTCGGCGACTTCCGGCGGCCCGGCCTCGATGCTGAAGCCCGCCAGCTGATCGGACAGGTTCTCGCGGGCTGCAAGATTTTCCGCCATGCGGTCCGACGCCCTGTCGGAGAGCGTGTAGATGGTAGCGCCGCGAATATCCTTCTGCGCCAGCGTATCGGCATGGAGGGATATGAAGAGATCCGCGTGTTTTTGCCGTGCAATTGTCACGCGCTGAGACAGCGACAGGAACGTATCATCCTCACGCGTCAGGAAAGCCTTTACGCCCTCGACCTTGTTCAGACGATCGGCCAGCAGGCGGGCAAAATCGAGTGTAACCGTTTTTTCCGGTGTCTTCGTCGTCGCGCCGCTCGCCCCGGCATCAATGCCGCCGTGCCCCGCATCGACGGCGACGGTAAAGACCCCATCCTCGACAACCGGTGCCACGTCCTGCGGCAAAACCGCGGCCGACGTATTCCAGTCCTGAGACTTGAGGATCTCGGCAAATTGTTCCTTGGTGGTCATTTCGGCATCCAGCACGAGCCGAAAGCCCCTCTCCTCATTCTTCTGCACTTCGGCCATGACGAGCTTTACCGGACGATTGACCGTGAACACCATGCGGGCGCTATCGCTGCCCATCGCTCCATAGCGGATATCCTTGAACAGGCCACGCGGCGCGAGATCGGAAGCAGGAAACCCAAAGGCGGAGGCAGAGAGATCGATGATGATACGCTCGGGTCCGCCGACGTAGTGAATGACGAAATCCGGCTTCTGTTCGAAATCGATGACGACCCGGGTGCGGGCATCGTCGCCGGCAACCCGGGCTGCGAACGCAAGTATCGGCTGCTGGGAGGCATGAGAGAGCGAGGACATGGCGAGAAAGACCAGCGTCGCCAGAAGGCCAATTCGCCGAGCGATTCGCAGAACTTCTGCCATCGCAGGCATCAGGACGGTCCGGTCGATCGTCAACGTTCTCTTCAACCTCAAACCGTATCCCGCCTCTTGATCTTCCATGCGAAGCCTGCCCGCGCACGAAAGGCCTGCATTTCAGGCATTTCTTTTACAACACCGACGAATCGACCGTTGCAACCCCACTTTCGATAAGGCCGCTAAATCCATCCACAATATGGCGGATACGGCTTTTCCCTTGCTATTGTGACAGATAAACCATACAACGCCAGTGAGGTTAGAGGGTTGACGGGATAGTCTGCCGATGGGCTTGCCAGCCACAGTGACTGGCGCCAAGTACCGGTAGACATCCGCCGTCGCAACTCTTGGCCTTGCGTAACCGATCACTCCGGCTACGGCCGGAAAAATGCCGGGTGGCCTGCCACCCACCGCTCGCATGGAGCACCCCATCGGACCCGTCAGGGTTCAGTTATCGTCATTCTCGTTTGGTCCTTAATGTTGCGGCAAATTTTTCAACTCACGGAAAGAAGGAAGAAGCCAACGGCTTCGCTGCCTCTCCGGTTGCCGTCTCGCCTCGACCCAGCGGGATCACCCTTATCCGGCGTCACGACCGTTGTGCATAACGAGCCTGTCCTCGCGGCAGGCTTTTGTGCATTTGCACGGCGGCGCCGAGGAGCAGAATTTCAATGGCAGACAAAATGCTTATCGACGCGTCCCACGAAGAGGAGACGCGCGTAGTTGTCGTACGCGGCAACCGCATCGAAGAATTCGATTTCGAATCGCAGCACAAGAAGCAGATCCGAGGCAATATTTACCTGGCAAAGGTAACGCGCGTCGAACCATCGCTTCAGGCGGCATTCGTCGATTACGGCGGCAACCGTCACGGATTTCTGGCGTTCGCGGAAATCCATCCGGATTATTACCAGATCCCGCTCGCAGACCGTCAGGCTCTGATGCAGCAGGAAGCTGAAGACCAGCGCAAGATCGCCGAAGCGGATTCCGCCGATCCGGTCGTGGACCTCGCAAACGAGGACCAGCCCGACGTCGGCATCGCTGCAAGCGAAGCGCCGGCGGCCGTGGAAGCGGTAGAACCGACCGAAACTCCAGTAGCCGAAGTTGCAGCAGAGGCTGAGCCTGAAAAGAAGGCCAAGCCGAAGCGTGCACGCTCGCGCAAGAAGATTGTGGAAGCGCCCCCTGAAGAGGCTGTCGCCGAAGTCCAGGACGATGTTTCGTCCAACGACGATTCCACGCCGGAAAGCATGGCGGCGATGATCGAAACCGATTCGATCTCCGAGGATGTCGATGCCCGCCGCGGTCATGACGATGACGACGACGATGATGACGACAACCACGAGAAGGAAGAAATCGAATCCGTCGGCGCCGAAGATGCCATGGAAGAGGTTCCGGATCGCATCGTGCGCAAGCCGCGCAAGCAGTATCGCATTCAGGAAGTTATCAAGCGCCGCCAGATCCTGCTCGTGCAGGTCGCCAAGGAAGAACGTGGCAACAAGGGCGCAGCCCTGACCACCTACCTGTCGCTGGCCGGTCGCTATTCCGTGCTGATGCCGAACACGGCGCGTGGCGGCGGCATTTCCCGCAAGATCACCCAGCCGCAGGACCGCAAGCGCCTGAAGGAAATCGCCAAGGAACTCGACGTGCCGCAGGGCATGGGCGTCATCCTGCGCACCGCCGGTGCCAACCGCACCCGCGTCGAAGTCAAGCGCGACTTCGAATACCTGATGCGCCTTTGGGAAAACGTCCGCACGTTGACGCTGCAGTCAACGGCCCCGACCCTCGTTTATGAAGAAGGTTCGCTGATCAAGCGCTCGATCCGCGACCTCTACAACAAGGATATCAGCGAGATCATCGTCTCGGGCGAAGAAGGCTATCGTGAAGCGAAAGACTTCATGAAGATGCTGATGCCGAGCCATGCCAAGGTAGTTCAGCCCTATCGCGACCTCCACCCGATCTTTGCGCGCTCCGGCATCGAGGCGCAGCTCGACCGCATGCTGCAGCCGCAGGTGACGCTGAAGTCCGGCGGTTACCTGATCATGAACCAGACGGAAGCGTTGGTTGCGATCGACGTCAACTCCGGCCGTTCGACCCGCGAACATTCCATCGAGGAAACGGCACTCCAGACGAACCTCGAGGCCGCGGAAGAAGTTGCCCGTCAGCTTCGTCTGCGCGACCTTGCCGGCCTGATCGTCATCGACTTCATCGACATGGAAGAAAAGCGCAACAATCGCGCCGTCGAGAAGAAGCTGAAGGATTGCCTGAAGAACGACCGCGCCCGCATCCAGGTGGGCCGCATCTCGCATTTCGGCCTTCTGGAAATGTCGCGCCAGCGCATCCGCGCATCGGTTCTCGAATCGACCACGCAGGTCTGCTCGCATTGTGGCGGTACCGGCCATGTCCGTTCGCAGTCCTCCGTTGCCCTGCACGTCCTGCGCGGCATCGAAGAATATCTGCTGAAGAACACCACGCACGACATTACCGTACGGACCACGCCGGACATCGCGCTCTATCTTCTCAATCACAAGCGCCAGACCGTTATGGATTACGAGGAGCGCTTCGGCCTCTCGATCTTCATCGAGTCCGATGTCAGCATCGGCTCCGCCCATTTTGCGATCGATCGTGGGGAAGCCGTCGAAAACCCGGTCAAGATCGAAAGCCTGATGCAGTTTGCCGCCATCCCGGTTGAGGATGACGAAGACGATGTCATCATCGATCTGGAAGAGGACGAAGAGGAAGAAGACGTCGCGCCGGCCAAGGCCGCCGTCGCCAAGCCGGAACGCGCCGAGGCGGACGACCCGAACGGTCGTAAGCGCAAGCGTCGTCGTCGTCGTCGTAACCGCAATGGTGAACGCAATGGCGATGCGCAGGCTGCGAACGGCGATAACGTCGAATCCATTTCCGAAGACGGTGATGAAGGCGACGACGAGGCTGAAGACGATGCAATCGAGACATCGGCCAACCCCGATTCTGCTGCCGAATCCGAACTGGATGAAAATGGACGCCGCAAGCGTCGCCGCCGCGGCAAGCGTGGCGGACGCCGCAACCGCAATGGCGAAGAGGGCGTAGAAGACGCAGGCGCAGAGGCTGACGAAAGCGTTGCCGGCGATGACGCCGAAGGCGAAACGCCTGTAGCCGCTGTCGAGGCCGTTGCGGACGTTCCGGCCGAAGCGCCTGTCGAAGCTGCACCGGAAGCGGAAGCCGTTGCCGAGGCTGCTCCTGCAGCCAAGCCGAAGCGGGCACGCCGCAGCAAGAAGGCCATCGAAGCCGAAGCTGCAGCCGTTGCCGCAGCTGAAGTTGCCGCGCCGACGGAAGCTGTGACCGCACAGGTCGAAGCCGCGCCGGTCGTCGAAGCCACTCCGGCTGTCGAAGCCAAGGTGGAAGAAGCCGTCGTTGAAGCGGCTGCAGTCGAAGCTCCTTCCGTCGGAGAAGAAGAGACGAAGCCTGCACGCGCCAACCGCGCCTCCAACATCTCGTCTTCCAGCGAAGCCGTGGTGAAGAGCTCGGACGTCAATCCGGCGCCTGAAGGCGAAGGCGATCCGACAAAACCGAAGAAGGCCGGCTGGTGGCAGCGCCGCGGGTTCTTCTGAGCCTTGACAATATGAATAATAAAAATGGCCGCTCCCGCGGCCATTTTTTATTGGGCTGGCTTCGAGACACCGTTGCAAAAATGTTTCAGGAAAACCGCGTAAGCCACTGATCGACTATTCGCATTATGTAGTACGCGAGTAGGCAGCTTACACAGATGTGAAGCCTTGCTCATGCCGCAATGCAGATTTCCTGTTCCGCGTATGCGCCTAGTGCCTTAGCCTTGCGCCAACACGATATACGGGCGATCGAGATTCGCGGCCGCCAAGCCTCATGAGGAATTTTATGACCCGCCTGTTTAAAACCCTTGCCGCCGGCACGCTTCTCACGGTCGCGCTCGCCGCTGTTCCAGCCTTTGCCCTGGACGACAGCCAGAAGAAGGAAATGGGCGCGTTCATTCGCGAATACCTGATCCAGAACCCCGAGGTGATGATCGAGGTGCAGACCGCGCTGGAAGCCAAGCAGCAGGCGCAACGGAGTGACCAGTCGACGAAGGCGGTTGCCACCTACAAGGATGAGATCTTCTCCTCGCCCACCGACGTCGTGCTGGGCAATCCGAAAGGCGACGTCACCGTCGTCGAGTTCTTCGACTACAATTGCGGTTACTGCAAACGCGCGATGACCGATATGGACGACATCATAGCCAAGGACAAGAATGTCCGGTTCGTGCTGAAGGAATTCCCGATCCTCGGACCGGACTCGCTTGCAGCACACAAGGTCGCCAATGCGGTGCGTCTCGTGGCGCCGGACAAGTATTCCGAATTCCACAAAGAACTGCTCGGCGGCCAGGAGCATGCCACGGAAGCGACCGCCATTTCGGTCGCCGCCGAACTCGGTGTCGATGAGGCCGCGATCCGCAAGTCCATGTCGGAAAAGCCGAACGACGACATCGTGCGCAATGCCTACCAGCTGGCGAATGCGATCGGCATCACCGGCACCCCGACCTATGTCGTGGGCGACGAGGCGGTGTTCGGCGCGGTTGGCCTCGACGAGATCGAACAGAAGGTCAATAACGTCCGATCCTGCGGCAAGGCCTCCTGCTGACGCAATCTTCATCTCCTCGGCAGCGAGATCGCACCGATCGGTGGACCAGCGGCGTTTCGGCGCGGCGGGGGCTTTCCCTTGCCGGTCTACCGGTCTATAGGTGGCCGCTGAATTCGGATGGAACAAAAGACTAAGTGATGAGCAAAACGGTTTTCGTCCTCAACGGTCCCAACCTCAACATGCTGGGCAAAAGAGAGCCCGGGATTTATGGCGGGCAGACACTTGAGGACGTCAAGCAACTCTGCGTTTCGGCGGGCGCTGATCTCGGTTTCGATGTCGATTTCCGGCAGAGCAACCACGAAGGCACGCTTATCGACTGGATTCACGAGGCTGGCGACAAAGCCGTTGGCGTCGCAATCAATGCCGGTGCCTATACGCATACGTCGATTGCGCTTCACGACGCGATCAAGGCGGTTTCGGTGCCGGTCATCGAACTGCACATCTCGAATGTTCATGCACGGGAAGAGTTTCGCCATCATTCGATGATCGCGCCGGCTGCCAAGGGCGTCATCTGCGGCTTCGGCACGGCGAGCTACATTCTGGCGCTCCATGCCTTGAAATACACAATCGCCTGACAAGATAGAACAGAACAATAGGGTTTGCCATGTCTGAGAAGAAGAACGGGATCGACAAGGGACTGATCCGCGACCTCGCGAACATCCTCAACGAGACCGATCTCACCGAGATCGAAGTCGAGCAGGACGATCTGCGTATCCGCGTTTCGCGCCAATCGGCGACGCAGTACGTCCAGGCACCGCTCGCAACTGCTGCCCCCGTCGCAGCAGCTGCAGCTCCTGCCGTAGCAGCACCGGTTGCAGCAGCCGACAACAAGAATGCCGTACCTGCTCCGATGGTCGGGACTGCCTATCTGGCGCCCGCTCCCGGTGCCAAGGCGTTCATCGAAATCGGCGCGACCGTGAAGGAAGGCCAGACGCTGGTCATCATCGAAGCGATGAAGACGATGAACCAGATTCCGGCTCCGCGCTCCGGCAAGGTCACTGAGATCCTGATCACCGACGGGCAGCCCGTAGAATACGGTCAGCCACTCGTCATCGTCGAGTAAGGCGCTTTCATGATTTCCAAGATCCTCATAGCCAATCGCGGCGAGATCGCACTGCGCGTCCTGAGAGCAGCCAAGGAACTGGGCATCGCGACCGTTGCCGTTCACTCCACGGCCGACGCGGATGCCATGCATGTCCGCCTCGCCGACGAGAGTGTGTGCATCGGACCGCCGCCTTCGCGCGAAAGCTATCTCAATATCCACCAGATCGTTGCAGCCTGCGAGATCACCGGCGCTGATGCCGTGCATCCGGGTTACGGCTTCCTGTCGGAAAATGCCAAGTTCGCGGAAATCCTCGAAGCCCATGGCATTACCTTCATCGGCCCGACCGCAGAGCATATCCGCCTGATGGGTGACAAGATCACTGCCAAGCAGACTGCGGTCGCACTCGGCATCCCGGTCGTTCCGGGCTCCGACGGCGAAGTCACTGCCGAAAATGTCCTCGAGGTCGGCAGGGAAATCGGCTTCCCGGTTCTCATCAAGGCAACCGCCGGCGGTGGCGGACGTGGCATGAAGGTTGCCAAGACCGAAGCTGATCTCGATGAGGCCTTCAACACTGCCCGCACCGAGGCGCTCGCCGCCTTCGGCAATGGCGCCGTCTACATGGAAAAGTATCTCGGCAAGCCGAGGCACATCGAAATCCAGGTTGTCGGCGACGGCGAAGGCAATGCGATCCATCTGGGTGAACGCGATTGCTCGCTGCAACGCCGCCACCAGAAGGTCTGGGAAGAAGCCAACTCCCCTGCCCTTACCGTCGAGCAGCGCATGAATATCGGCCAGATCTGCGCCGACGCGATGAAGAAGATGAAGTATCGCGGTGCCGGTACGATCGAGTTCCTCTACGAAAACGGCGAGTTCTATTTCATCGAAATGAACACCCGCCTGCAGGTCGAGCATCCGATCACCGAAGCGATCACAAATATCGACCTCGTGCACGAGCAGATCCGTGTCGCATCGGGCGACGGACTTTCCGTCACCCAGGATGAGATCCAGTTCCAGGGTCACGCGATCGAGTGCCGCATCAATGCCGAGGATCCGCGCACATTCGTGCCGTCGCCCGGCACGATCACGCATTTCCATGCGCCTGGCGGTCTCGGCGTGCGCGTCGATTCAGGCGTCTATGCCGGCTACAAGATCCCGCCTTACTATGACAGCCTGATCGGCAAGTTGATCGTGCATGGCCGCACGCGCGAAGAATGCATAAAGCGCCTTCGCCGCGTACTGGACGAATTCGTCGTAGACGGCATCAAGACGACGCTGCCGCTCTTCCAGGATCTCGTCGAGAACCCCGACATATTAAAGGGCGACTACGATATTCACTGGCTGGAAAAGTATCTGGCCGCCGGCACGGAACACTGACTATAATACCCGCCCGGAGCATCAAGTATCCGGGCGGCTTTTTTTTTGCAGGGAGTGAAATGGCGGGGCGGCGTGGCAGATATTACCCGGCAATAACACCGGACGTTCTGTTGCGAGCCTATTCCATAGGCCTGTTTCCCATGGCCGAATCGGCCGACGATCCGGAAATCTTCTGGGTCGAGCCGGAAATGCGGGGCATCATCCCGCTCGATGATTTCCACGTCTCGAAAAGTCTCGCCAAAACGATCCGCAAGGCGCCATTCGAAATCCGTTTCGACAGTGCGTTCGAAGAGGTAATCGGCATGTGTGCGCAGTCCGCGCCCGACCGCCCGAGCACCTGGATCAATACGACCATCCGCAAGCTCTATTTCGAACTTCACCAGATGGGGCATGCCCACAGTGTCGAGGCTTGGGAGGATGGCATACTGGTAGGCGGCCTCTACGGCGTGTCACTGGGCGCTGCCTTCTTCGGCGAGAGCATGTTTTCCCGGCAGACCGATGCGTCGAAGATATGCCTCGTGCATCTGGTGGAACGCTTGAACCGGAACGGTTTCAAGCTGCTCGACACGCAATTCACCACCGACCATCTCAAGACGTTCGGCGCGGTCGATATCCCCAAGGACGATTACCTGGTCAAGCTGCGGCAGGCGGTCGATTGCCCGCACCTGCCGTTCTGATGAGGGAAACTGAAACGATCAGTTGGCTGCGTTTGTCGGCGCCGGGATATCCGACTGCGCCTTGCAACCTGTCAGCCAGACGTCATAGATCGGGTGCTCGACAGCGTTGAGGCCTGGGCTGTCGGCGAACATCCAGCCTGAGAAGATCCGGCGGATCTTGCGATCGAGCGTGATTTCGTCGACCTCGATGAAGCCGTCGATCTTCTGCGCCTCGGTATCGTCACGGGAGTAGCAGACTTTCGGCGTCACCTGCAGTGCGCCGTATTGTACGGTCTCGTTGACATAGACGTCGAATGTGGTGATGCGGCCGGTGATCTTGTCGATGCCGGCAAAGACTGCGACCGGATTGGAAATCCGGGCGGCGACGGCCGTTTCCGTGGCAAGCAGCGGTGCTGCTGCAATCAGCGCACCGAGAATGAGTTTGCGTGGAAAAGGCATTATCCGTGTCATTTTCATCCCGTCGCGACCGCTTGTGCGGCCGATGACTAGATTGCGATTATGGCCAAATGACCGTTAAGGTCGGGCCGATGTCCGGGCTTCTCAGCTGCCGGGGGTCCAGGCGTCGTAGTCACCTGTGACGCGGGGACGTTCGCCGCTGGCCGCCAGCGAGCCCTGGGGGTGATAGGCGAGCGGAGTGCCTGTCATATTCGGCTTGTGCGCCTTCTGCCATTCGCGGGCCGTGTAAGTCTCCTGCGATGGCGCAATGTCTGTGCGGTAATGCATCCAGCCATGCCAGCCGGGCGCGATCGCAGACGCGTCCGCATACCCCTTGTAGATAACCCAGCGCTTGGGTTTTCCCCAGGAGGTCATCGGGCCTTCGTAATAGACGTTGCCCATCTCGTCTTCGCCGACCTTCTTGCCGTGCCGCCAGGTGAAGAAACGTGTCCCCATCGTCTGACCGTTCCACCAGGTGAATATCTGCAGCAGAAGTTCTTTCATGGGGTATTCCGTCGCTTTGACATGGTCGAATTGGACTTGTGGACGCCGAAAGAGGCCCTCTGCTTATGACGCCTGAGGTCTCTCGTGTCCAGCGATTCTAGACATGACTATTTGAGCTTCATCTTGAAACCGGTATGCGTCTTGGCAAAACCCTGCCGCTCGTAAAAGCGATGAGCATCGGTGCGGACCGAATTGGATGTCAGCTGCGCCAGGCGGCAATCGCGGCGCCTGGCTTCTTCCACGGCATAGTCGATCATCTGGGCGCCGATGCCACGGCCCCGCATATCCGGCCGCGTCTGCACCGCCTCGATGATCATCGACAGCGACCCTCTCGAGGGAAGCGAGCGGGTGTAGAGAAGCTGGAACGTGCCGACGACCTCACCATCCAGTTCGGCCACGAACAGCTGTTCGTTGGCTGATGCATCGATCATGTGAAAGGCCCGCAGGTAATCCTCATAAGCATCTGGATCGGTCGTATCACCATGACCGCCTTTGTCGTCGGCGGCGAACATGGCGATGATCGCGCTCAGATCCTCTTCATGGGCCCGTCGGATGATCACGTCAGTCATATCGATGTCCCCCTCGCCCTGCGGTCAATGCTGCAACAGGCGCTTTTCCATGATGATGGCGGGAAGGCCCGAGTTCGGGGCACCCCATTCCTCCATCCGGTCCACCTCGGAGAAACCGAGGCGCTCGTAAAAGGACATGGCGCGGACATTCGGAAGAGCAACCTCGACCCGCATGATTTCCGCATCCGGGAAGCAAGTTTCGATCTCGGCGAAGAGATCGCGACCTATACCCTCGTTCTGGCAGGATGGCCGGACATAAAGCTGGTGCAGCATCACGGTCTTGGCCATTTTCGGATAGATTGCGGCATAAGCGATGCCGCCGATCCTGCGGCCATCGTCGGCCACAAGGAACTCGCCATCCTTCTTGCCGAGACGCGAGCGGATCGCATTGGCGGAATGCCAGCCGCCGACCATTTGCGAAACCTTGTCGACACCGTAGAACTGGTCGTAGCTACTGTGGAACGTCTCGCCGAGAAGGGCGCGGATCTTCTCCACGTCCTCCTGCCCAGCTGTGCGAACGAAGTAAACCAAGAGGCCTATTCCTCGATGCCGAGCTTCGCCTTGACCAGCGCCTGTACGGCCTGGGGGTTGGCCTTGCCGCCGGTGGACTTCATCACCTGGCCGACGAACCAGCCGGCAAGCGTCGGCTTGGCCTTGACCTTCTCGACCTGATCCGGGTTGGCGGCGATGATCTCGTCGACGGCCTTTTCGATGGCGCCGGTATCGGTCACCTGCTTCATGCCGCGGGTTTCGACGATTTCGGCCGGGTCACCGCCTTCGGTGAGCACGATTTCGAACAGGTCCTTGGCGATCTTGCCGGAGATGGTCTCGGCCTTGATCAGGTCGATAATGCCACCGAGCTGGGCAGGAGAAACCGGAGTCTCTTCAATGTCTTTGCCCAATCTGTTCAAGGCGCCCAGCAAGTCGTTGATGACCCAGTTTGCCGCCATCTTGCCGTCACGGCCGGCGGCCACGGCTTCGTAATAATCGGCAATCGCCTTTTCCGACACCAAAACCGAGGCGTCGTAGATAGACAGGCCGAGTTCGGCAACGAAACGGGCCTTCTTGTCGTCCGGCAGTTCGGTCAGGTCTGCACGCAGTGCTTCGACGAAAGCGTCGTCGAATTCGAGCGGCAGAAGGTCAGGATCGGGGAAATAGCGATAGTCGTGCGCATCTTCCTTGGAGCGCATCGAGCGGGTCTCGCCTTTGCCCGGATCGAACAGACGGGTTTCCTGATCGATCGAGCCGCCGTCTTCGAGAATGCCGATCTGGCGGCGTGCCTCGTATTCGATCGCCTGGCCGATGAAGCGGATCGAGTTGACGTTCTTGATTTCGCAGCGTGTGCCGAAACCTTCGCCCGGACGGCGCACGGAAACGTTGACGTCGGCGCGCATCGAGCCTTCGTCCATGTTGCCGTCGCAGGTGCCGAGGTAACGTACGATCGAACGCAGCTTGGTCATATAGGCCTTGGCTTCGTCGGAGGACCGCATGTCGGGCTTAGACACGATTTCCATCAACGCCACGCCGGATCGGTTGAGATCCACATAGGACATGGTCGGATGCTGGTCATGCATCGACTTGCCGGCATCCTGCTCCAGATGCAGGCGCTCGATGCCGATTTCAATATCCTCGAACTGGCCCTGGCGATCGGGACCGAGCGAGATGACGATCTGGCCTTCGCCAACGATCGGGTCCTTGAACTGGGAGATCTGGTATCCCTGCGGCAGGTCCGGATAGAAATAGTTCTTGCGGTCGAAGATCGAGCGATTGTTGATCTGCGCCTTCAGGCCAAGACCGGTGCGCACGGCCTGACGGACGCATTCCTCATTGATGACCGGCAACATGCCCGGCATGGCGGCATCGACGAGCGAAACGTTGCCATTCGCCGGCTTGCCGAATTCGGTCGAGGCGCCGGAGAACAGTTTCGAATTGGACAGGACCTGAGCGTGAACCTCCATGCCGATGATCACTTCCCAATCGCCGGTGGCGCCGGGAATGAAGCGTTTGGGATCAGGGGTACGGACGTCGATCAGGGTCATCTTGGGCTCGTCTCATGCGTGAATTCTTCAAGCTCGTGAGGTAGAACAAATGCCGTGGTGGCGCAAGACTTGTGGCCGCAAGCGTAACGGTTAGTCGGGCGGCCCGGGAGAGCAATTGAGTTTCATGAGGATCGAAACGGCCCTTGCGCTGGCGGCAATCGCCATCGTCTACAATCTCGTCGTGTTCGGGATTTATTGGCACGACAAGCAGGCGGCCCGCAACGGCGGCTGGCGGGTGAAGGAATCAACGCTGCTTCTGCTGGCCTTTGCAGGCGGCGGCCCCGGTGCGCTGGCGGCGCAAAGGCTGCTGCGTCACAAGACGCGCAAACCGCCGTTCAATCTGGCGCTGCCGCTCTTCTTCATCCTGCAGATGGGATGGCTCATCGTTGCGATCGTCGCACCGGAGGCCGTTACCGCTCTTCTTTCAAAGCTGGCCCGAGACTAGAATTCCTGACCATAACTTACCGTCGGCGGCACCTCAACGAACTGCTTCGACAATCCGACCGACTGGACGTCGCGATCGATCTTCGGCGAATAGGCAACAGACAGCCAATGGATGGCATAACCGTTTTTCTCGAAGAAGCCGATTGCCTCATTGTTCTGCGCGTGGGTTTCGATCCGCGCCTTCTCGAACCCCTGACGAACAATCTCGGCCTCCACCTCTTGCAGCAATGCCGTGCCCAAACCCTGCCCCTGATATTCGGGATCGATCCAGAAATCCGAAATCAGCTCATCGAGGTGTTCACGCGCTGCCCAGCCAACCACCGATCCGGTCTGTTCAACAACGGTGATAGTCAGCCAGGACGAACGGGTGAAATTGACGAAGGCGTCGCGTGCGCTGCCGCGCATGTCGGCCATCTCGCCGATTGCCTCCATCGCCTTTTCCCAGGCACGGAAACCGATTTCAGCGAGGATATCGACATCGTCTTCACGGGCATTCCGGGTCGTGGCCATGCTTTCCCCTAGTATGCCGACAGTAGAACATCGTGTCGGAAATTTGGCCAGAGGTCACCATCTCATTCTCCGCAGGCCGGCGGAATAATCCACTTTCAATTGCAGACCGGGGCCAAGCAATTGACAAAACGCATGCCAACACAACTTTAGAAACATTGCGTCCAAGAATGATGAGGCATACCTCATCCAGAGTAGGCCTGCGGCCTCGCGTCGCACCCGTTCTGGGTGATCAGACAACTCTTGAACTCAACAAAAAAGGAGCACATCGCAATGATGTCTCGTATCGGAGGGGTTATTACCGCTCTGCTCGGCCTCGCTATTCTCTGGTATGGAGCAAAGCTGGCCCTTGCAGGCGGTTCCCCATTCTATGTCCTTATGGGGCTTGGCCTCACCGTCGCCGGCGTGTTGCTTTTCATCCGGCGCCAGGCTGGTCTTTGGGTCTACGCACTGACCCTCGCCGTCACCTTCATCTGGACGCTCTACGAAGTCGGTTTCGACAAATGGCAGTGGATTCCGCGCGGTGCGCTGGTCGTCTTTCTCGGCCTCCTGCTCAGTCTGCCATTTGTCGTGAACGGCCTGACTGACCGTCCGAAGAAACGTTGGGCCGCAAGTCTGACCAATGGTGTACTTGCCCTGCGCGCCGTCGTGGCCACCATTGCAGTTCTCGGCGTGATTGCCTGGTTCTACGATCCGCTGTCGATCACCGGCACGCTGGCAAAGACCGCCTCGACGGAGGCCGCCACCGATCCAAGCGGCATCGCCTACCCTTCCGATGACTGGACAGCCTATGGCGGCACCAATCTCGGCCAGCGTTATTCGGCGCTGAAAGACGTCAATACGGGCACCATCAAGGGTCTCAAGGTTGCGTGGGAACACCATACGGGCGACCTTCGCAAGGCCGATCAGGACTCGTCAGAATACACGTTCGAGGCGACGCCGATCAAAGTGAACGGCGCCCTGTATTTCTGCACGCCGCACAATATCATCCAGTCGCTCGAGCCGGAAACCGGCAAGGTTCGCTGGTCCTTCGACCCGATGATGAAACGTGACCCGTTCTATCAGCACCAGACATGCCGCGGCGTATCCTGGAATGATTCGACGGCCTATGCCGTACCAGCCGACAGCACGCCGGAACAGCAGTCGACGACAGCGGCTGCAATTGCCGAATGCCCGCGCCGCATCCTTGCCTCTACCGTCGATGCCCGCCTGTTTGCGCTGAACGCCGATACCGGCGAGCTTTGCAAGAGCTTCGGCACAGACGGCTATGTCGACCTGATGGACGGCATGATCGACACCAACCGCGCCACATACCAGCAGACATCCGCACCGCTGGTGACCAAGGACCTGATCATCCTCGGCAGCGCGATCGCCGACAATTATTACGAAAACAACCCGTCGGGCGTCATTCGCGCCTACGACGTTCGCACCGGCAAGGTCGTCTGGAAGTTCGACGCCAGCAAGCCGAACGATACGGCACCGCTTGCGCCGGGCGAACATTACGAGCCGAATTCGGTCGTCGCCTGGACGCAGTTCGCCGCCGACGAAACACTCGGCCTCGCCTACATCCCGTTCGGCAACGCCGCACCGGACCAGGTCGGCATTTCGCGCACGCCCGAGCAGGAAGCCTTCGTCGATGCGCTCGCTGCCCTCGACCTGAAGACCGGCCAGTTGAAGTGGAAATTCCAGACCTCGCATCACGATCTCTGGGACCGCGACAACCCTTCGCAGCCGGTTCTGCTGAACCTGCCGAAGAACGGCGTCGATACGCCTGCCATCATCATCCCAACCAAGATCGGTAATCTGTGGGTTCTCGACCGCACCAACGGCCAGCCCATCCTGCCGATCAGCGACGTTCCGGTGAAGACCAATACCGACATTGCCGGCGAGAAGCTTTCGCCGACACAGCCGATGTCTTCGCTCAACTTCACGCCGGCGCCGCTGCGCGAAGCCGACATGTGGGGCGCGACACCGTTCGACCAGATGGCATGCCGCACCACCTACAACCAGTATCGTTACGACGGCAATCCTTGGACGCCGCCGACCACGACCGGCTCGCTCGTCTGGCCGGGCAATATCGGCGTGTTCAACTGGGGTTCGGTCGCGGTCGATCCGGTCAACAAGTGGCTGATCGGCACACCGCAATACCTCGCCTATCTCTACCAGCTTTTCCCGCGTCCGGCAGGCGACCTTAACAAGCGCGTTTTCGGCGGGGACAATTCGGGCGGCGAATCCAAGCCGGGCAACGAGAACCTCGGTGGTCCATACGCCGTGTCGATCAAGCATTTCCGCTCGGCGCTCAACGCACCGTGCAATGCTCCGGCATGGGGTGTTCGCGTCGGCGTTGACCTGACGACCGGCAAGACTGCCTGGAAGTACCGCAACGGAACCGTTGCCGGCCAGCAGTTTGCCGGCATCAAGTTCCCGATCCCGTTCGAAATGGGTATGCTCGCTCATGGCGGCACGCTGACGACCGCCGGCGGCGTTGCCTTCACGGCTGCAGCCCTCGACGACTCGATCCGCGGCTATGACATGCAGACCGGTGAAGTTCTGTGGAAAATGGCGCTTCCGGCCGGTGGCCAGGCAACGCCGATGACCTATCGCGGCAAGGACGGAAAACAGTATATCGTCGTCGCCGCCGGCGGCCACGGCTCGCTCGGCACGACGCCTGGCGATTCGGTGATCGCCTACACGCTCGACTGAGTATGTGAGGATTATTCAGAACCTGAACGCGCCGGGCGATCGGCGCGTTTTTTTTGCGCGCATTGCCAAAAGCCTGTGGTGGTTGAGACGCTTGACCGTGACCGGCAAGGCGTTTAACCGAAAGGAGCATTGATGGAGTTTTGATGTTCTCGTCCCAAGAGGCCCGCTAAGGGGCCGGTAGCCGTCAGGCAACTGGCCCAGACAAAAACGCAAACCCCGACACCCCATCCGGGTATCGGACACGTTTTTGTGCGCTTGCAACCAAGCGCCTCTCCGGACATCGAAACAATGGATATTTCCCGCGCCGAACAGCGCATTCTCCATCTGCTCGCTCAGGGCGGCAGGATCGAAATTAGCCGAGACGACGATCGCAAGATCGAAAAGCTGCAACTCTTCACCCGTGAAGGCTGGATCTACTCGGGCCTCGACCTCATCACGTTTCGCAAGCTGAAGCAGAAGAAGGCCATCAGATCGCAAGGCGGCAAACCCTACCGGATTACCGAACGGGGATTGGTGCTGGTGAGAGCCGAATTGAACAACCGCTAAACCGATCGGCGCCGCGCGTCATAACAGGCGCGCGGCGAAGCTTTGCGCCTCAAGCGGCTGAAAGTACGGACTTCATCGCGGTCCATTCCTCGCTGATCGATCCCATGCGTCGCCGGCCAGACCTGCGATACCAGTAATCGGCATTCCAGTCGTCGCCTTCGATGCGATGGCAGAGCGCGTGCCCCCAGTCGAATGCTTGTTCGCCCTCGTTTTTTTGGCAGAGATCGTGCACCTCTTCCCAGTCTGAGCCCATCGCAAAACCGTTGGCAGCAAGGCGGTCGAAAGCTGCAATCAGAGAAGCCAATTCGGGTTTCATTCTCACTCTCCTATGCCTTGCTCAGGTTCAGGTCAGGAACTGTTCCAGATGAACCTTTTCCAGGTCGATGCCCATGCTTTTGGAGTATTCGATGCCGCGCCAGACGATGACAAAGCCGCAGCGCTGATAAAGCCTGATCGCGCCGGCATTGCTTCTATGGGTATGGATGGTGGCCGTCAGATGCCCTTCCGCCTTGATGCGGGCGATCGCATCAAGGACCAGCGCCTTACCGATACCCCTGCCCTGATGGTCCGGCAGCACCCAGAGATCGGATATGTAATTCGGCACGCCATCGCGGGCGCACCAGCCGGCGATCTTGCCATCCAATTCGGCAAGCCAGACATCACCTTTGGTTTCGCCTGCAAAAATCTCGTAGGCCTTGCGGGTTCGCTCCAGCACATCGGCCGAAAGATCGACGCCCTTGAAGGTGTCGCTGGATTGCCAGGCGGCAAAACCGACTTCGCCGACCACATGGTGATCGGCGACAGTCATTTCTCTAATTTTCAGACCGCTTACCACCACTTGGCGGGGGTAAACTTTCCCGCGGCCTGTTCGATGACGTAAGCGGTGCGGAACAGCGTTTCTTCCTCGAAAGGCTTGCCGATCAGCTGCAGGCCGAGCGGCAGGCCCTTCTTGTCAAGGCCGGCGGGAACGGCGATACCGGGAAGGCCCGCCATGTTGACCGTTACGGTGAAGATGTCGTTCAGGTACATGGCGACCGGATCGGCGGCGAGGTTTTCATCGGCAATGCCGAAGGCAGACGACGGGGTGGCCGGCGTCAGGATCGCGTCGACACCAGCATGGAAGGCCAGTTCGAAGTCACGCTTGATCAGCGTGCGGACCTTCTGAGCCTGCAGGTAATAGGCGTCGTAATAACCGGCCGAAAGCACGTAGGTGCCGATCATGATGCGGCGCTTGACCTCGGTGCCGAAACCAGCGGCGCGGGTCTTTTCATACATGTCGGCAATGTCCTTGCCGTCGACGCGCAGGCCGTAACGAACGCCGTCATAACGGGCAAGGTTGGACGAGGCTTCGGCAGGCGCCACGATATAATAGGCCGGCAGGGCGTATTTCGTGTGCGGCAAAGTGATGTCGACGATTTCGGCACCGGCGTCCTTGAGGAAGGCGATGCCCTGTTGCCAGAGGGCTTCGATCTCTTCCGGCATGTTGTCGACGCGGTATTCCTTCGGAATGCCGATCTTCATGCCCTTGACCGACTGGCCGAGTGCCGCCTCGTAATCCGGGATCGGGAGATCGACCGAGGTCGTGTCCTTCTTGTCGACCGAGGCCATAGATTTGAGCATGATCGCGGCATCGCGCACGTCGCGGGCGATCGGACCGGCCTGATCGAGCGAGGATGCAAACGCAACCGTGCCCCAGCGCGAGCAGCGGCCATAGGTCGGCTTGATGCCGACGGTGCCGGTGAAGGCGGCGGGCTGGCGGATCGAGCCGCCGGTATCGGTGGCTGTCGCGCCGGCGCAGAGATGGGCGGCAACGGCTGCAGCAGAACCGCCGGACGAGCCGCCCGGAACCAGCTGCTGGTTGGAGCCTTCGGCCTTCCACGGGTTGATGACCGGGCCGTAGAACGAGGTCTCGTTGGACGAGCCCATAGCGAATTCGTCCATGTTCAGCTTGCCGAGCATGACGGCGCCATCGTCCCAAAGGTTCTGGGTGACGGTCGATTCGTATTTCGGCTTGAAGCCGTCGAGAATATGCGAGGCGGCCTGGGTGTGAACGCCTTCGGTGGCGAACAGGTCCTTGATGCCGAGCGGAATGCCCTCCAGCGCGCCGACCTTGCCGCTCGCGCGACGCTCGTCGGAAGCCTTGGCCATTTCCATCGCCTTTTCCGGCGTGGTGGTGATGTAGGCATTGAACGTGCCGTTGAAGGCGTCGATCGCATCGACATAGGCCTTGGTCAGCTCGACCGCGGTGATTTCCTTGGTGCCAAGCTTTTCGCGGGCTTCGGCAATGGTGAGGCTGGTGAGTTCGGTCATGGTCTCTTCAAAATGTTCGAATGCGTGGAGAGGGTCGGAAGCGCGTCTGACGAAGCGGCTTATTCGACGACCTTCGGCACCAGGAAGAAATTGCGGTCGGTGACGGGCGCATTGGCAACGATATCGTCAGCCTTGTCGCCATCGGTGACAGCGTCCTGACGCTTGCGCATATCCATCGGCGTTACCGAGGTCATCGGCTCGACGCCGGTTACATCCACTTCGGAAAGCTGTTCGACAAAATCGATGATGCCATTCAACTCACCGACCATACGATTGGCATCTTCTTCCGAGACCGCAATGCGGGCTAGGCGCGCGACGCGCTTGACGGTGGCGAGATCGACGGACATGGCACAACTCCGGGGCAATAAAAATCTACTTCGCTATAATGGCCATGTGTTGTGATCGCAACAACAAGCGCAACGGGAATAGCAACAATGCGCAACGATTTGGCCGCAGTTGGCGCGCCGCAGCCGCGACGCGCCAAAAGTGCTGAATGAATTAGTAGCTGAGCACCGTGCCAGGTGTCGGTGTTTCGATGCGGGTACGGCTGCCTTCCATGCCCTTGACGAACTTTTCAGGCGTCTGATCGATGATCGGGAAAGTGCCATAGTGGCAGGGAATGGCGTGCTTGAAATCGAAGAAACGCTGGCAGGCGAGAGCCGCCACCGCGCCACCCATGGTGAAACGGTCACCGATCGGCACGATGCCGAGATCCGGCTGGTGCAATTCGTTGATCAGGCCCATGTCGGTGAAGATGTCGGTGTCGCCCATATGCAGCACGGACAATTCGTCGTCGAAATGCAACATCAGGCCATTGGCCGAACCGAGCGAATGAGCAACGCCCATCTCATCCACCTGACCGGAGGAGTGCAGCGCCTGGGTGAAGGTGGCGGTAAAACCATCAAAGCCGACTGTGCCGCCGGTATTGCCCATTTCGATTTTCTCGACTCCCTTGGTGCCGAGCCAGGAGCCGAGATCGGCATTGCCAAGGACGACGGCGCCCTTTTCCTTGGCGATCGCAACCGTATCGCCGACATGGTCGGCATGGCCGTGGGTGAGAAGGATATGCGTCACGCCTTCGGTCACGTCCTTGATGTCAAGGCCGGCATCGGCAAAGGGCTGGTTGTAGCTCAGGAAAGGGTCGATCAGGATTTTTGCCTTGGCGGTCTCGATACGGAACGCGGCATGGCCGAGCCAGGTGATCTTCATGGGAGAGTGTCCTCCGATACAGTGGAATGAGGGGGAACAAACCAAATCGAAATTTGATAAAATGGAGAGGTCGAAGCGAATGTTTCGACGCGACGAAAGGAGGTGAGACGATTGAAAATCCGGGTTACGGTGATCGTTAGTTTGTTCGGTTGGCGCCTGACACTGACGATAAGCCGTTAACAGCACGGGGGTCGGGCGAAAGCCCGGCTCCCACCGGAGCGAAGGTCGTCTCACCTCCTGCCCGAATAATAGCACGGCACCCGGCGATTTCAAACTTCGCGATGGTTGTTTCGAGCGGCAATGATGAGCGTGCGGCGCAACCGGTACCGGATCATGTATATGCCGATGTCGTGCCGGCCGCGATTGCAAGCCAGTGGACCGTGGGATAAGCGACCTCCAGCCGTTGCCAGCTTTTGCGAGCAATATCGGCAGCGGAGCATTTTTCAGAACCTTAAGGAAAAGACATGGCAGGCAATGACGACGATTACATCTATGACGAGGCAACCGGCGAATGGCTTCCGGCATCGGAAGCCGCAGCAAAGGCAGCCGCGGCCTCGGCGGTGCATGACAGCGCCGGCAATGTGCTTGTCGATGGCGATTCAGTGACGCTGATCAAGGATCTGAAGGTCAAGGGCGCCGGCCAGACATTGAAACAGGGCACGGTTATCCGCTCCATCCGCCTGACGGACAATCCTGAAGAAATCGACTGCCGGCATGATACGATCAAGGGACTGGTGCTGCGCACCGAATTCGTCCGCAAGAAAAGCTAGGAAAAAACACATGGCAACGCTGACCATCGAGGAACTTGCCGAATACCTCGCGCCGAACCAGGCGATTGCGGGGCTCGATCTCGGCACCAAGACGATCGGCCTTGCCATGTCGGATCTCGGTCGCCGTTTCTCCTCACCGCGAACGGTGATCAAGCGGATTAAGTTTACCCAGGATGCGGTGATGCTGCTGGATTTCGCGCAGAAGGAAAGGGTCGCCGCCTTCGTTATCGGCCTGCCGATGAACATGGACGGCTCGGCCGGGCCACGCGTTCAGGCGACCCGCGCCTTCGTTCGCTCGATGTCGGAAAAGACCGCCCTGCCCTTCGTCTTCTGGGACGAGCGGCTATCGACGGTCGCTGCCGAACGGGCACTTCTGGAAATGGACGTATCGCGGGCAAAGCGGGCCGAACGGATCGATTCGGCAGCCGCCAGCTTCATTCTTCAAGGCGCTCTCGACAGGCTCTCGTCATTGCGCACGATAGCGGCGGCCCCTTTCGAAGACTGACGCTTGCGCCACCAGGCGGCGATTGCCTTGCGTTTCCGAAATGCGATGATCGCGAAAACGATCAGGCTGTCGAAGGCAATGGCGCGGGCGACGAGTGGCGGAATGGTTTCGGGTGCGATACCGAGAATGTTTCCATAGACCTCGAAGACGAGGTCATGGGTGTGCCGCGTCAGCATGAAGAAGCCAAAGCTCATGTCGTAATAGGACAGGCCGTACCAGCTGCCCAGCAGCGCCACAGGGCCTGCCCAGAGTACCAGGAACCACTTCATGCGGCCTTACCTTCAAGCTCTGCCAGATCCAGATCCGCCGAGACAACCCATCTCGACAGCGCCATGACACTCAGGACCAGCGCGGGAACCGCGATGTTCAACGCCAATGCTGCAAACGCCCCGGTCAGGACGATCAACAGAAGACGCTGTCTGATGAATGGTATCACATCCGGCATATGTCTTACGAAACTCGGTTAACAATACCTTAACCAACGTAGAGACACAGCAGTTCAGCGCAACGGAAACCCGTCGCTATGGTTAATATCGGTGGCTTGGCTGTGGAAAAAAGACGGCTGCGATCAGCCGTAGATGGCCCGAACAAGGCGGCGCACGGCGGCAGCAACCTTGTCCCAGTCCTTTTCGGTTTTCAGCGGAACGCCGGCGAACTGGCCGCTGACGGAAGCCGAAATGACCAGATGCTGGATGGATGCAAAAAGCAGCGCATTGGTGGTTGCGGTATCGACGCCTTTTGGCAGCGTCAGGGAGCCGCGCATCTTTTCGAGCCACTTGCTCAGCGCCTTCATGCGGGACTCGGAAAGGCGACGAACCTGCGGCGTATCCTGAGAAACCTCCCAGGCGACGATCTTGCAGACGAGCGGGTCGTCGCGAAGCGCTTCCATGAAATACATGGACAGCTTTTCCATCAGGTCGCCATAGGTCAGGATGAACATGCCGCCGGTATCCTGCGGGATCTTGTCGTTCACCCAGCTGCCGAGTTCCTCGCCGATCGCCTCGATCAGGCCATCGAGACCGCCGTAATAACGGTAGATCAGCTGCTTGTCGCAACCGGCACGGCGCGCCACGGCGTTGATCCCGAATCCCTGAAAACCATGTTCCGCCAGCAGGCTGCGGGCCGCCAGGAAGATTGCGCGTTCGGTGTTGGCGCGATTGCGCGGCCGCATCGCCTGGTTCTGTTGCGCGGTCATCTCGGGCATCTGCAGCATCGTCGGCCTATTTCTTAAGAAACTCTTGCAATGGCGATAATCCGCCGGCTGACGACCGGCAAGCGGGTTGCGACACCATGCACAGAATTGCGGGCATTGCGCTGTCGCCATTTACATGCAGAGTGCCGCGTGGGAGGGATAAACACACAATTAGATAAGCGCGCCTCGGCTCATGCTGACCATATTCGAAAGCATCCTCCCCGTTTTCCTGCTCGTCCTTCTCGGCATCGGCCTCAAGCGGACCACGGTCATCAACGGTAATTTCTGGGAAGGAATGGAGCAATGCAGCTATTATGTGCTGTTTCCCGCCCTCCTGTTCCAGACCATGGCGAAAGCCGACTTTTCGGATGCCAGCAGCATCCATGTCAGCCTGATCGCCATCCTGGCCTTTACGACGATGTCCGTCGTCGTGCTGGCATCATGGCCCGTTCTCAGGCGCGGGCGGATGACACCTTCCACCTTCACTTCGCTCTACCAGACATCGACACGCTGGAACGGCTTCATGGCGCTTGCGATCGCCGCAAAAACCTATGATGCGCACGGGCTCGTGGTGGTTGGAATGGTGATGGCGGCCGTCATCGTGCCGGTCAATGCCGGAAGCATTGCGGTGCTTGCCGTCTTCTCGGGCCAGAAACGCGATTATCGCGCCATTGCGATCAAGATCATCAGCAATCCGATGATCATCGCGACCTTCCTCGGCATCGGCATAAACCTGATTGGCCTGCCGCTCTATCGGCCGGTAATGGCAACCATCGACATGTTATCGCAGGCGTCTCTCAGCCTCGGCCTGATTACCGTCGGGGCTGGGCTCAAGGTCGCGGATGCGCTGAAGCCGAGCATCGGCGTTCTCTCGGCCGTCGTGATGAAGCTGGTGGTTTTTCCGGTTCTCGCCATCGCCGTCGGCATGGCCGTCGGCCTTACCGGCACCAATCTGGCACTGCTTGCGCTCAGCGCCGCGGTTCCCACGGCGATGAACGGTTACGTACTTGCCAAGCAGATGGGCGGCGATGCGGATTTTTACGCCGCCGCCGCCACGGTGCAGACGGCACTCGCCTTCTTCACCATTCCGGTTGCGATGTTCTTCGCGAATTACGCGGCCGGCGGATAAAGAAGGTCGACGATGTAGCTGGCATCGAAACGCGCATCGAGCATGCCGTAGGTCGATCGCCAGCCACCGGCCAGACGGGTTTCGAGAAATGCGTCGGCAATCTTGCCGGCTCCCAACCGCGCCAGTTCCGCGGCACCGGCTGCCAGAGCCAGTTGCTCGACGAGCAGACGGGCAGCACCTTCGTCGCGTTCGCAAAGCGCCATCGCGGCCCTCAGAACCTCAACGGTCTTCCTGCCTGACGCCCCGAGATCCCGTTCGAAACCGGACAAGACCAGTTCGAACAGATCACGGCCGCGCGACAGGACACGCAGGACATCGAGCGCCATGACGTTGCCCGAGCCCTCCCAGATCGCGTTAACCGGTGCCTCCCGGTAGTGACGCGCAATCGGCCGCTCTTCGACGTAACCGTTGCCGCCGAGGCATTCCATCGCCTCGTAGATCAGCGACGGCGCGATCTTGCAGTTGAAGTATTTGACCACCGGAGTCATGACACGCGCAAAGGCGGCATCGGCCGGATTGCTGGCGGCGCGGTCGAACGCGTCCGCCAAGCGGAAACCGAGCGCCGTCGCTGCAGCCACGTCCAGTGCCATATCGGCCAGAACGCGGGTCATCAGCGGCTGATCGACGAGTTTCTTGCCGAACACGTTGCGGCCGCGGGTAAAATGCACGGCTTCCGCCAGCGAAGCGCGCATGATGCCGGCAGAGGCGATTGCACAGTCGAGCCGCGTCAAGGTCACCATGTCGAGAATGGTGCGGATACCGGCACCCGGATCACCGAGCAGATAACCGAAGGCATCGGAGAACTCGACTTCGGCGGACGCATTCGAGCGGTTGCCGATCTTGTCCTTCAGCCGCTGGAACTGCAGGCCGTTTGCTGAACCGTCCTCCAGCAGCCGCGGAACGAGGAAGCAGCTGATATCTTCCTTCGTCTTCGCCAGCATGACGAAGCCGTCGCTCATCGGCGCCGACATGAACCATTTGTGGCCGTTGAGGCGATAGATACCCTCGCCTACGCGATCAGCCGTCGAGCGGTTGGCGCGAACATCGGTGCCACCCTGCTTTTCGGTCATGCCCATGCCGAGCGTCACCGCCGATTTCTGCATTGCCGGGCGATTGGTCGAATCGTATTTACGCGAAAGAATTTTTGGCGCCCATTCCTTCTGAACGCGTGGAGACGCCATCAGTGCGGCAACCGAAGCGCTCGTCATCGTCAGCGGGCACAGATGTCCGCTTTCAAGCTGGGCCGTCAGATAAAAACGTGTGGCGCGCGCCTTGTGCTCGCTGCCTTTTGCTTCCGGAATATTTTCCCATATCGAGGAATGCAGGCCGCTCTGCATCGAGCGGCGCATCAGCGCGTGCCACGCCGGATGAAATTCCGTCACATCCTGGCGCTCGCCACGCGGTCCATGGGTCTTTAGCTTCGGCGGGTTCTCATTCGCCATGCGCGCAAGCTCCTGCGCTTCAGGCGATGACACATAACGGCCAAGCTGGTCGTATTCTTCCCGGATCGTGCGATTGAGACCGCTCGTCAGATCAACCAGCAAGGGATCGGAGCGGTAGGCGTTGATGCCGGACCAGGGCGCGGGCTGGTTCAATTCGGCAAATTTTTCTTCGGCGCGGGTCAACTCGTTCATGATCCGCTTCTAGCGGAAGTTAACGGGAGTGGAAACGGCGCGACATGAGGAATTCCTTCGTTCTCAACAAAAGGTCGCAAGCCAGTTATCAGAGCGCAGGATTTGCGCGAATTGCATTCGCGGCGTAGACTTATACTGACCTCGAAGAAGATAAGACTATGGCCGTCCGAGAACTCAACATCACCCTGCCTGAAGCAATGGTTGACGCAATCGAAGATCGCGTGGAGGCTGGCCGCTATGGCTCGACGGATGAAGTCATGCTCGCCGCAATCGACGCGCTTCTACGTGAGGAAAACGAATACGGAGAACGGATAGAAAGCATCCGTCAACAGATTAGCAGATCTATCGATGACCCCAGCCCCAGCCTCAGCAGTACCGAGATGCGGGCGCATGTTGAACGGCTTTTTACGCGACATAGGGGTTGAATTTCATGATGCGCGCGCCGGTAACCTATAGGCCGAATGCGCGAAAAGCGATCGATGCCATTTTTCTCTACGTGCTGGAAGCAAGCCATAGTTTGCCGACCGCAGAGCGGTTCACGAATAGGATCCTGGATCGCTGCGAAAGCATTGGTGACGCACCCTTCGGCGGAGCGGCAAGGCCAGATCTTGGAGTTGGCATTCGTGCCGTTCCCTTCGAGGGCCGCGCGGTCATTCTCTACCGAGTAAAGGACGAGGCGAAAGAGATTTCCAACATCTTTTATCGCGGACGCGATTATCACGCGATCATGGCAAACAAGCCGTAGATAACGCCTGATCCCGCTTGCAGCCAGCCCCCCCAAACTTTATAGACCGCCGAACGCAAGCGGAGACACGCCTCATGGTCTTCTTCCCTCATCGCCACCTTCTCGGCATCAAGGGTCTTAAAGAACAGGACATCACCTATCTTCTCGACAAGGCCGACGAGGCCGTGAAGATTTCCCGGCAACGGGAGAAGAAGACGTCCACACTACGCGGCCTTACCCAGATCAACCTCTTTTTTGAAGCCTCGACGCGTACGCAGTCGTCGTTCGAACTTGCCGGAAAACGGCTCGGCGCGGACGTGATGAACATGTCGGTCGGCAATTCTTCGGTGAAGAAGGGCGAAACGCTGATCGATACGGCGATGACGCTGAACGCCATGCGACCGGACGTGCTGGTGCTTCGCCATTCATCCGCCGGCGCTGCCGCGCTTCTGGCGCAGAAGGTCGCCTGCTCGGTGGTCAATGCCGGTGACGGCCAGCACGAACATCCGACCCAGGCCCTGCTCGACGCGCTGACCATCCGCCGCGCCAAGGGGACGCTGACGGGCATTACTGTGGCGATCTGCGGCGATGTCCTGCACTCGCGCGTTGCCCGCTCGAACATCATTCTTCTCAATGCCATGGGTGCGCGTGTTCGCGTGGTTGCGCCTTCGACCCTTCTCCCCTCTGGCATTCGCGACATGAGCGTGGAAGTTTTCCACTCGATGGAAGAAGGCCTGAAAGACGCCGATGTCGTGATGATGCTGCGCCTGCAGCGCGAGCGCATGGCCGGCGCTTTCGTGCCGTCGGTGCGGGAATATTTCCACTTCTACGGGCTTGATGCGGAAAAACTGAAGGCGGCCAAGGAAGATGCGCTGGTCATGCATCCCGGCCCGATGAATCGCGGTGTCGAGATCTCCTCCGAGGTCGCCGACGGTCCGCAAAGCGTGATCGAACAACAGGTGGAAATGGGGGTCGCGGTGCGTATGGCCGTGATGGAGACGCTGCTGACCTCCAACCAGGGAGAGCGCGCATGAAATCCACCGTTCTCAGAAATGTCCGCATCCTCGATCCGTCGCGCAATCTCGACGAGACCGGTACGATCATCATTGGCGAAGACGGACATATCCTTGCCTGCGGCAAAGACGCCCTGAACCAAGGTGTACCGCATGGTGCGAGCGTCCGCGATTGCCAGGGCCTCGTTGCAACTCCCGGGCTGGTCGATGCCCGCGTTTATGTCGGGGAACCAGGTGCAGAGCATACGGAAACGATCGAGTCGGCGAGCCGCGCGGCGGCGGCCGGCGGTGTAACCTCCTTCATCATGATGCCCGAGACCGATCCGGTCATCGACGACATCGCGCTGGTTGAATTCGTCCACAAGACGGCCCGTGACAAGGCGATCGTCAACGTTCATGCCGCAGCCGCCCTAACCAGAGGGCTTGAAGGCCGCGAGATGACCGAGTTCGGTCTGTTGCAACAAGCGGGTGCCGTCGCCTTTACCAACGGCCGGCATGCGCTTTCCGATTCGCTGCTGCTGCGTCGCGTGATGACTTATGCACGCGAATTCGATGCCGTCATATCGCTCGAACTGCGCGAAAAATATCTCGGCAACGGCGTGATGAACGAAGGGCTGTTTGCCAGCTGGCTCGGCCTTTCCGGCGTGCCGAAGGAAGCCGAAATCATACCGCTGGAGCGTGATCTGAGGATCGCGGCCCTGACCAAGGCCAAATACCATGCGGCCAAGATTTCGGTGCCCGAATCGGTCGAGGCGATGAAGGTTGCCCGCAATCGGGGCGCCAACGCCACCTGCGGCATTTCGATCAATCACCTGTCGCTCAACGAAAACGACATCGGCGAATACCGCACCTTCTTCAAGCTTTCGCCGCCGCTTCGCTCCGAAGACGACCGGATCTCCATGGCCGATGCGCTGGCTGCGGGCGATATCGACATCATCGTCTCGTCGCACGATCCGCAGGATGTCGACACCAAGCGCCTGCCATTTGCCGATGCCGCCGATGGCGCAATCGGGCTTGAAACCATGCTGTCGGCCGCCCTTCGTCTGCATCACGACGGGCGCGTGCCGCTGATGCGGCTGATCGACGCGATGTCGACGCGCCCGGCGCAGATTTTTGGTCTCGATGCCGGCACGCTGAAAGTGGGCGCCAGGGCCGACATCACGCTGATCGATCTCGACGATCCGTGGATCGTCTCCAAGGATGCGATCATCTCGCGCTCGAAGAACACGCCGTTCGACGAAGCACGCTTCTCCGGCCGCGCGGTCGCCACCTATGTGGTGGGTAAATGCGTGCATGCGATCGGGAGGGACTGGGCGTGAGCGACCTTTTCAACTGGCAGATCACCCTGCCGATCGCAGCCGGTGCACTGATCCTGGGCTATCTGCTCGGCTCGATCCCCTTCGGCCTGCTTCTGACCCGCGCGGCGGGGCTTGGCGATATCCGGTCGATCGGGTCGGGCAATATCGGCGCGACCAATGTGCTGCGTACAGGCAACAAGAAACTCGCCGCTGCAACGCTGTTGCTCGATGCGCTGAAGGCCACGGTTGCGGCCCTTATCGGCTGGCACTTCTTCGGTTCCGAAGCAGGGCTTCTGGCGGGCTTTGCCGCTTTCCTCGGCCATCTTTATCCGGTCTGGCTCGGGTTCAAGGGCGGCAAGGGCGTTGCCACCTATATCGGCACGCTTCTCGGCACCGCCCCGTGGATGGTGCTCGTCTTCGCCGTGATCTGGCTGACGATCGCCAAGCTCAGCAAATATTCGTCGCTCGCCGCTCTGGTTGCAACCCTTGTCATTCCGGTTGTGCTATGGTTCATACAGGAGCCCAAGATTGCAATCGTGATGGCAATCATGACCGTAATTTCCTGGGTAAAGCACAAGACCAATATAGAGCGGTTGATCGCCGGCACCGAAAGCAAGATCGGCTCAAAGGGGTAATTCTCCCCAAAGAGGCCATCCATGCCCGACGGCAGCGCAAGACGATCTGGAATTGCGCTGACGGAAAAACAGCGGATCGCCTGGCTCAGGCTGATCCGCTCCGACAATGTCGGGCCGGCTACTTTCCGGCAACTCATCAATCACTGCGGCTCGGCGGAAAATGCCCTTGCCATGCTGCCGGAGCTTTCCCGCCGTGGCGGCGCCACGCGATCCCTGCGCATTGCCAGTCTCCAGGATGCAGAGCGGGAACTGGACGCCGCATACAACTATGGTGCGTCATTCGTCGGCATCGGCGAACCCGACTATCCCCCTGCACTTAGACATATAGACGGCGCGCCGCCGCTGGTGGCGATAAAGGGCAATCGCGCCAGCGCCACCCGTCCCTCCGTCGGTATCGTCGGCTTGCGCAATGCCTCCGTCGTCGGCGCCAAGTTCGCGGCGATGATTGCCCGGCGCTGCGGCCAGAACGGCTATGTCATCACCTCCGGCCTTGCACGCAGGCGAGCTGGGAAAACCCTACCGCGCCCGAAAATCTCGGACTGCTGGATGAGATTACAAATGGATCAGGCCTCGCCATCAGCGAGATGCCGTTCGGCTGGGAACCGATGGCGCGGGATTTCCCCCGCCGCAACCGTTTGATCGCCGGCATTTCGCTCGGCGTCGTCGTGGTCGAGGCGGCGGAGAAATCCGGCTCGCTGATCACCGCGCGGATGGCCGGCGATTTCGGCCGGTTCGTTTTCGCTGTTCCGGGCTCGCCGCTCGACCCACGTTGCCACGGAACAAACGCGCGGCTCAAACAGGGCGCGGTCGTGACCACCGGACCGGAGGACGTACTCGAAGCACTTGCGCTCTTATCGCAGCTCGACCTGTTCGAACCGCCGGTGGTGGAAGAACCGGACCAGCAGGCAGGCGCTATGCTGCCATCGGATGACGATGACCGCCATGCGATCATCTCTGCGTTCGGCCCGACCCCGGCAAAGATCGACGACATCATTGGCCATACGGGCCTCCCGGCCTCGTCCGTCTATCTGGTGCTGCACGAACTGGATCTCGCCGGACGGCTATACCGGCATCCCGGCGGGTTTGTTTTCATCTCGTTTGACGAATGACTGCGGTCGCCGGCCGGACTGGATGTCGCCCGCTTCAACATAGACCATCTCGATGCGGTAGCAGAGCATATCCGCTCCCTCGGCGAAGGCGACCTGCCGCAGCTCACCGAGCATCTGGTGTATATACGCCACCTTCTCAACGGAGTGCCCTCGCGGAGCCCATTCATAGGGACCGACATGCCCCACTCCATCAGCAATTTAAAAGTGAAATTATAATTACCAAGCATAACGTGGTGGACTTTGTCGGGGACATTTATGATTGCAGGTCGGATTAAAGCAGCCAGAGATTGCGCCCTTTGAAATGTGCTAATTTCACTTAAGCCCTTGACCGCGGCCCGAACGCCCTCCATGTCGGGAAGTCAAAGTTCCGCCTGGACCGCCATGAGTTCCGGGCATTGCTCTACTGCAGAGAAAACCAGATGAATGTTGTTGTTGTAGAATCTCCGTCCAAAGCCAAGACGATCAATAAGTATCTGGGCTCGGGCTACAAGGTTCTCGCATCCTTCGGTCACGTCCGCGACCTGCCCGCCAAAGACGGGTCCGTGCTTCCCGACCAGGACTTCGAAATGACATGGGAGGTCGATAGCGCCTCCCAGAAGCGGATGAAAGATATCGCCGATGCCGTGAAGAGCTCGGACAGCGTCTTTCTCGCGACCGACCCTGATCGCGAAGGGGAAGCGATTTCCTGGCACGTGCTGGATCTGTTGAAAAAGAAGCGAGTGATCGGCGACAAGCCGGTCAAGCGCGTCGTCTTCAATGCGATCACCAAGAAGGCCGTCCTCGACGCGATGGCCAATCCGCGCGATATCGATGTGCCGCTGGTCGATGCCTATCTGGCTCGCCGTGCGCTCGATTACCTCGTCGGCTTCAACCTGTCTCCCGTTCTGTGGCGCAAGCTTCCCGGCGCCCGTTCGGCCGGCCGTGTCCAGTCCGTGGCGCTTCGTCTTGTCTGCGACCGTGAAAACGAGATCGAACGTTTCGTTTCCGAAGAATACTGGAACCTTTCGGCGCTGCTGAAGACGCCCCGTGGTGACGAATTCGAGGCAAAGCTTGTGCAGGCCGACGGCAAACGCCTCGCTCCGCGCGGGATCAAGACCGGCGACGATGCCAACAGGTTGAAGGCGCTGCTGGATGGCGCCGCCTACACGGTGGAAAGCGTCGAGGCGAAGCCCGTCAAGCGCAATCCCGGCCCTCCGTTCACCACTTCGACGCTGCAGCAGGCGGCGTCGTCCAACCTCGGCTTCAACGCCTCGCGCACCATGCAGGTGGCGCAGAAGCTTTACGAGGGGTTTGACATCGACGGCGAGACCGTTGGTCTCATTACCTATATGCGTACCGACGGCGTGCAGATGGCGCCGGAAGCGATCGATGCAGCGCGCAGCGCCATCGTTTCGCAGTTCGGCGAACGCTACCTGCCGGAAAAGGCCCGTTTCTATTCCACCAAGGCGAAAAACGCCCAGGAAGCCCACGAAGCAATCCGCCCGACCGACTTCAACCGCACGCCGGACAAGGTGCGCAAGTTCCTCGATTCCGATCAGGCCCGTCTTTACGAGCTGGTCTGGAAGCGCGGCATCGCCAGCCAGATGGCTTCAGCCGAAATGGAACGCACGACGGTCGAGATCCTTGCTGCCAATGGCGCAGACAAGGCAGGCCTGAGAGCCGTCGGCTCTGTGGTCCGTTTCGAAGGTTTTCTTGGCGCCTATGTCGATAGCCGCGAAGATGCGGAAAAGTCCGAGGATGACGACGAAGACGGTCGCCTGCCGGAAATCAATGCGCGTGAAAAGCTCGACAGACAAAAGGTGAATGCCAGCCAGCATTTCACCGAGCCGCCACCGCGTTATTCGGAAGCCTCGCTGATCAAGAAGATGGAAGAGCTCGGCATCGGCCGTCCGTCCACCTATGCCGCGACGCTGAAGACACTTTCGGACCGCGAATACGTGGTCACCGAAAAGCGCAAGCTGATCCCGCATTCCAAGGGCCGCCTCGTCACAGCCTTCCTCGAAAGCTTCTTCACCAAATATGTGGAATATGATTTCACTGCCGATCTGGAAGAGAAGCTCGACAAGATCTCGGCCGGCGAACTCGACTGGAAACAGGTCCTGCGCGAATTCTGGCAGGACTTTTTCGCCCAGATCGAAGACACCAAGGAACTGCGCGTCACCAACGTGCTGGATGCCCTCAACGAAGCGCTCGCACCGCTCGTCTTCCCGAAGCGTGAAGACGGCTCTGATCCGCGCATCTGCCAGGTCTGCGGCACCGGCAACCTGTCGCTGAAGCTCGGTAAATACGGCGCCTTCGTCGGCTGCTCGAATTATCCAGAGTGCAACTTCACTCGTCAGCTTTCCTCGGAAGGCGGCGCGGAAGCGGATGCATCCGGCCTCAACGAGCCGAAGGCACTCGGCGACGATCCGCATACCGGCGAACCGCTGACCCTGCGGTCGGGCCGTTTCGGGCCTTACGTCCAGCGTGGCGACGGCAAGGAAGCCAAGCGCTCCTCGCTGCCGAAGGGCTGGAAGCCGGAAGACATCGACCACGAAAAGGCGCTGGCGCTGATCAGCCTGCCGCGAGACGTGGGCCAGCATCCGGAATCGGGCAAGATGATCTCGGCCGGTCTCGGCCGTTACGGGCCTTTCCTGCTGCATGATGGCGGTTACGCCAATCTCGAAAGCATCGAGGACGTGTTCTCGATCGGCCTCAACCGTGCCGTTACGGTCATCGCCGAAAAGGTCGCAAAGGGTCCGGGCGGTCGTGGCCGCGGCACGCCTGCTGCGCTCAAGGAACTCGGCGACCATCCGGATGGCGGCACGATTACCGTACGTGACGGCAAATACGGGCCTTACGTCAACTGGGGCAAGGTCAATGCGACCCTACCGAAGGGCATGGATCCGCAGTCGGTGACGATCGAACAGGCCATGGCGCTGATCATCGAAAAGGGCGGCAAGGCTTCCACCGGCAAAGCCAAGGCAAAGCCGAAGAAGGCTGCCGCCAAGGCGGATGGCGAGACCAAGGCATCCGCACCGAAAAAAGCGGCTGCAAAGAAGGCCCCCGCCAAGAAAGCACCGGCCAAGAAGGCTGCAACGAAGACAAAGAAGACGGATACGTGAGCGAAGAGCAGGACGACGACAACAGATCGCACCGCCAGCGGAAACGCGCCGAGCGCGCCGAACGGGGCATGGCCTCCGGCGCGACGGCCAAGCCCGTGATTATCCAGGGTGCCATCCCGCCGCGCGAGGTCCTGCTCGAATTCATTTCCGACAACCCCGACAAGGCCTCCAAGCGCGAGATCGCCAAGGCTTTCGGGTTGAAGGGCGAGGAGCGGGTCGAGCTGAAGGATCTGCTTCGCCAGCTCGAAGACGAAGGCCTGCTGACCAAGAACCGCAAGTCGCTGGCGCGTCCCGGCGCCCTGCCGCCGGTGACCGTTCTCGACATCACCACCCGCGACAAGGATGGTGAGCTGATCGGCCGTCCAGCGGAATGGCCGGAGGATCTGGGTGCGGCACCGGCCGTGCTGATCCGTCAGTCGAGCGAGCAGCGTGGCAAGGGAAAGGCTCCGTCCGCCGGCCTCAACGACCGCATTCTGGCAAAAATCTTCCCGAACAAGGACCGCTCGGGTCCTGCCTATACGGCGCGCGTCATCAAGGTAATCGACAAACGTCGAGGCGCTACGCTCGGCGTCGTGCACAAGCTCGCCGATGGCGAGATCCGCCTTCTGCCGACCGACCGGCGCGGCGAGGAAATGGTGATCGAGCCCGATGGTCTCGGCGACGCCAAGGACGGCGATCTGGTCGAGAGCGAAACCGTCCGGACCGGGCGTTTTGGTCTGCCGCGCGCCCGGGTTCTTTCGATCGTCGGTTCCGTCGCCTCCGAAAAGGCGATCTCGATGATCGCCATCTATTCCCATGGCATACCGCACATTTTCCCGAAGCAGGTGATGGACGAAGCGGAAGAAGCCAAGCCCGCTTCCATGTCGAAGCGCGAAGACTGGCGTGACGTGCCGCTCGTCACGATCGACCCGGCCGATGCCAAGGACCATGACGACGCCGTCTATGCCGAACCGGACACCTCGCCCGACAATCCGGGTGGCGTGATCGTTACGGTGGCGATCGCCGATGTCTCCTGGTACGTCCGCACCGGTGCACCGCTCGATCGCGAGGCCTTGAAGCGCGGCAACTCCGTCTATTTCCCCGACCGCGTCGTACCTATGTTGCCGGAGCGGATTTCCAACGACCTCTGCTCGCTGCGCGAGGGCGAAGACCGCCCAGCGCTGGCCGTACGGATGACCTTCTCCAAGGAAGGCCGCAAGGCCGGCCATACGTTCCATCGCATCATGATGAAGAGCGCTGCCAAGCTGTCCTACCAGCAGGCGCAGGCGGCAATCGATGGCCATCCCGACGACAAGTCCGGACCGCTGCTCGAACCGATCCTAAAGCCGCTCTGGGACGCCTACCGGATCATGAAGATCGGCCGCGACCGTCGCCAGCCGCTCGAACTCGACATGCCCGAGCGCAAGATCCTGCTCAAGCCCGACGGCACCGTCGACCGGGTCTTCGTGCCGGACCGGCTCGACGCCCACAAGCTCATCGAAGAGATGATGATCCAGGCCAATGTCTGCGCCGCCGAGACGCTGGAGAAAAAGAAGCAGGCGCTGATCTACCGCGCCCATGACGGCCCGTCGCTGGCCAAACAGGAGACGCTGCGCGAGTTTCTCAGCACGCTTGGCATTTCCATGGCCAAGGGCGGCCAGATGCGCTCCAACTCGTTCAACGGCATCCTGTCGCAGGCACACGGCACGCCACATCAGATCATGGTCAACGAGATGGTGCTGCGCTCCCAGAGCCAGGCTGTCTACAGCCCCGACAATATCGGGCATTTCGGCCTCAACCTGATGAAATACGCGCATTTCACCTCGCCGATCCGCCGTTATGCCGACCTTATCGTGCATCGCGCGCTGGTCGGGTCGCTGGGGCTTGGTGAAGGCGGTATCACGCGTGAGGAAGAAGCACAGCTCGAGGATATCGCCGCCGAGATCTCGACCTTCGAACGCCGGGCAATGGCGGCCGAGCGTGATACGGTCAACCGGCTCGTCGCCCATCACCTGGCGACCCGCATCGGCGAGGATTTCGAAGGCCGGATCTCTGGCGTCACCAAGGCGGGCCTGTTCGTCGCGCTGCCGACCTATGGCGCAGATGGTTTCGTGCCCGTTTCGACGATCGGCAACGATTACTATTTCTATGACGAATCGCATCAGGCTCTGACCGGCGAGCGGTCCGGGCTTGGCTATCAGCTCGGCGATACGGTCGAGGTCAGGCTGAAGGCGGCCATTCCGCTTGCCGGTGCGCTGCAGTTCGAAATGCTGAGCGAAGGAAAGAAATTGCCGACGGGAACCCGGTCCTTCCACAAGTCTGGCCGGCGGCCGGGCGGCGGTCCCAAAAAGCCTGGCACCCGCCCTCCCCGTGGACGCAGGAGATGAGATGAACGAGCGCGCCGGATCGACCGTGAAATATGGCGGCGAGGGCGCGCCCGACCGTCCTTTGGGCCGCTCCATCAGACGCGGGCTTTCCTGCCGCTGCCCCAATTGCGGCGATGGACGGCTGTTCCGGGCCTTTCTCAAGCCCGTCGATCATTGCGCCGTCTGCGGTGAAGATTTTACCCCCCAGCGGGCCGACGACCTGCCGGCCTATCTCGTCATCGTCGTTGTCGGTCATGTGCTGATGACCGGTTATCTGCTGACCGACATGTTCTGGCGCGTTTCGCCATGGATACACATGGCGATCTGGATCCCTCTTGCCATTATCGCCGCGATTGCAACGATCCAGCCGATCAAGGGCGGCGTAATCGGGCTGCAATGGGCCTACAGGATGCACGGCTTCAGCCGGGATCCCGACCGCGGCGGTCCTGCCGGATGATCCCTTTGGTCGGGGAAACGCAAGATTCAGGAGAACAGGGGGCTGTCGCGTACCGCGTGCGCACACAGGATGCCGCCAGCCTCATCCTTATCGACCGCTCTCGCGGTAACGGGCCATATATCCTGATGGGCCGACGCGCCAGCGGTCACGTCTTCATGCCGGGCGTCTACGTCTTTCCAGGCGGCCGCCGCGACCCGAGCGACCATTGCCTGCCCTATGCCCGCGATCTCGACCCACAGGTCCTCGAAAAGCTGATGACGGGCGTTCCCCGACGCATGGGTCCGGCGCGCGCCAGAGCGCTGGCGCTTGCCGCATTGCGGGAATTGCGGGAGGAGACAGGCATTCGTCCGGCCGGCGCCAATGGCCCGGATCTGAGCATGTTACGTTATGTCGCGAGAGCGATTACGCCGCCGGGAAACGTGCGCCGCTACGATACGCGCTTCTTTCTGGGCTTTTGCGAAGAGACTGTCTTCGACATGTCGCATTTCGGCGATACGGACGAGCTTGAGGACTTGCAATGGCTTGACATTGCAGCGGTTTCCAGTCTGAAACTCGCGCGGATCACACAGACGGTGCTGGAGGACGTCAAGGACCTGATGAAGCGCGCGCCGTCTGTACCTTTCGGAAACCCCGTTCCCTTTTATTCGATGCGTCGCGGACGCTTCGTCGAGAGCCGACTGTAAGGAAGAGTGAATGCCGCAGCCTGCGACTGACGAAAACGGGCATGTCGAGAAGATTCATTGGCCATCGCTTGTTGCTGCCATCGCCGCCATCAGTGCGGTCGGCGTGGCGATCGGCCTTGGGCTCCCGCTTCTCAGCATCATCCTTGAAAAGCGCGGCATTCCATCGACCCTGATCGGCCTCAATGCCGCCATGGCCGGTATCGCCTCGATGCTCGCGGCGCCCGTGACGACGAAGCTTGCGCATAAATTCGGCGTCGCCCAGACGATGATGTTTGCGGTGGTCGTCGCGGCGATCAGCGCCATCGGCTTTTATTACGCAAAATCCTTCTGGATGTGGTTTCCGCTGCGCTTCACTTTTCACGGCGCGACCACGACGCTGTTCATTCTGTCGGAATTCTGGATCAACGAGGCGGCCCCTCCCCGGCGCCGCGGCCTCGTGCTCGGCATCTACGCGACCGTGCTTGCGGTCGGCTTTGCGCTTGGCCCGCTTCTGTTTTCGGCGCTTGGCAGCGACGGCATCCTTCCCTTCCTGGTCGGCGCCATCGTCATCCTGCTCGCGCTCATCCCGATCTTCATTGCGCGCAATGAAAGCCCGGTACTGGACAGCAAGCCGGACAGGCATTTCTTCCACTACATCTTCCTCGTGCCGACAGCCACGGCTGCAGTCTTTGCCTTCGGCGCGGTCTCGGCGGGCGGCCTTTCCCTGTTCCCGATCTACGCGCTGCGCGAGCAACTGGCCGAGAGCCAGGCTGCGGTGCTGCTGACCATCATGGGTATCGGCAACATGGCCTTCCAGATCCCGCTTGGCCTCTATTCCGACCGACTGACCGACCGCCGCCCGCTTCTTGCAGGGATGGCCGTTCTTGGTGTGATTGGTTCACTCGCACTGCCATTTCTCATCCACAACTGGATCCTGATGGCGGTGGTGCTGTTCTTCTGGGGCGGCTGCGTGTCGGGGCTCTACACGGTCGGCCTCGCACATCTGGGTGCGCGACTCAGCGGAGCGGACCTCGCCGCCGCCAATGCCGCCTTCATATTCTGTTATGCGGTCGGTACCGTGGTCGGTCCGCAGAGCATCGGCGCAGCCATGGATGTCGTCGGAAACAGCGGTTATGCCTGGGCTTTGGCCTCATTCTTCGGCTTTTACGTACTGATTGCCCTAGGCCGCACGCTTTTCCGACCAAAACGGAGTTGACTTTTGGCGCGCGATTTGTAAGTTCGCGCCAGATTTAGCCGGGGCGCAGACCGCGCCCATGGCTTCCTATTTTCTAGAGGCAGAACACCATGGCGAAAGCTACGACCATCAAGATCAAGCTGCTGTCGACGGCTGACACCGGTTTCTTCTACGTCACGACCAAGAACAGCCGTACGTTCACGGACAAGATGACCAAGACCAAGTACGACCCGGTTGCCAAGAAGCACGTTGAATTCAAGGAAACCAAGATCAAGTAAGACTTGATCGCGGGTTTGATAAAAAGGCGCCGACCGCAAGGTCAGGCGCCTTTTCTTTTGTCTGCCTGTTCCTGCCCGCCATCCAGCCTGATGCTGAAACGAAAAACGCCGCATCCCCATCAAGGGAGCGGCGTTTTCAATTTGGGGGTCGACCAGCTTGCAATAACGGCACGAGGAACCGCATTAATTTGCCTGCCGGTCGACCGACCCCACGACCCAGGAGATGCGGCGGACCTGAACATCATGGGGTATAGCAGTGCCATAAGTGGCACATGTTGTTGTTAGGCTCAAAATTGCGCAAAGCAAAAAGAAAATCAATAGATTCTTAACCGGCCGGCAAAAATGGCTTCGTTGTTGGTTAAAATTTGCGCCCTTTGGCGACACACCCCCTAACATTTATCAATATCGATCAAGTAAAACCGACTTGAAATCCCGCCTCACTTCTTGGCAGCTACAACCGCCACGAAATTAATGCCGCAATAAAATGACAATCCGGCACTTATGGGCATGGCATTGCAACCGGTTAATCTCCGTTATCCTTGGCAGTCACCACCCGACCTGCAACGATTGACAATCTGGCAGCAGAAAAAAGCCTGTGGCAATTTGCTTCGGGATATTCCCGCCAAGCACTTCTCGCCGCCACAAAACTGTGACTATCCCCGCCGTGGCAAAGAGATGGTCCGGGAAAAGCCGTCAAACGGCATCAAGTGCTTTGGAAAAAATGGCCGACACAGCCGGCTCAGGATCTCAGTCGCCATCAGGCGGCGTTGGCCACGACGCGGTTGCGCCCCTCGGCCTTTGCCTTGTAAAGCGCCTGATCGGCCTGTTTGAGCAGTTGTTCAGGGGTGTCGGCGTCTCCAGTGCTACAGGAGAGGCCAAAGGAGGCAGTCAGGCTGATGGCAGTACCGGCGCTCTTCAGCACGAAGGGTGTCTTTTCGATGATCGCGCGCAGGCGCTCTGCAACCGCAGAAGCTGCGGCCGCATCTGTATCCGGCATGACCACGACGAACTCCTCGCCGCCATACCGGCAGGCAAGATCGGCTCCACGGACGGTGGAGCGAATACGCGCAGAGAATTCGCGCAACACATCGTCGCCGGCATCGTGCCCGTAGGTATCGTTGACTGATTTGAACCGGTCGATATCGATGAGGCAGAGCGACAAGGGGCGCGAGCGGGCCGCTGCGCGCGCAAACAGAATCTTCAGATGATTGTCGAGATAGCGGCGATTGTTGAGACCCGTGAGGGAATCGGTGACCGCAAGCTCGATGGTCTGCTTGACGCTCATCCGCAGCCGATCGTTGTAACGCTTGCGTTTGATCTGGGTCAGCGTGCGGGCTAGCAATTCGTTCGGGTCGATCGGACGGACAATGTAGTCGTTGACGCCGAGATCCAGTGCGCGGACGATCATGTCTTCGGCACCGGCTTCCGCTGCAAGCAAGATCGGCAAGAACCGCGTACGCTCCAAAGAGCGCAGCTGCGAGCACAGGCGCAGGGGATCGTAATCGTCGAAATTGGCATTGACGATGACGAGGTCGAAGGCGTGTTCGGCCGCTTCGAAGATTGCAGCCTGCGGATCCGACATCGCAACGACATTGCAGATCGGCTTCAGCGCCTTGGTGATACGCTCCTGCGAGCTTGCGCGGCCATCGACGAGCAAGACCTGGCCGATATCCTCGCGGCCATCCAGGCCCTTCAGCATGTCTTCCATGACGAGACTGTGGGCCGTGTCGGCGCGAATGCGCAATTCGTCGCTCAGCGCCTTTAGGCGGACAAGGCTGCGGACACGGGAAATCAGCTGGATGTCGTTGACCGGCTTGGTAAGGAAATCGTCGGCGCCGGCTTTGAGGCCGCGGACGCGGTCGGAAGGCTGGTCGAGGGCGGTCACCATGACGACCGGGATATGGGCGGTCTTCGGATTGGCCTTCAGCCGTTCGCAGACCTCGAACCCATCGATGCCGGGCATCATGATGTCGAGCAGGATCAGGTCGACAGGCGTGCTGTCGCAGATCGCCAGCGCCTTGTAACCGTTATCGGCCGTCAGGACGTCGAAATATTCCGCCAACAGACGCGCCTCGAGAAGCTTCACGTTGGCAGGAACGTCGTCGACCACCAATATCCGCGCTGTCATGCCCGTGCTCCCCGCATCATGCGTCGCCGAGATAAGTCTTGATGGTTTCGATGAATTTCGGCACCGAGATCGGCTTGGAGACATAGGCCTCGCAGCCGCCCTGGCGGATGCGCTCCTCGTCTCCCTTCATCGCAAAGGCCGTGACCGCGATGACCGGAATGACATGAAGCTCATCGTCTTCCTTGAGCCATTTGGTGACTTCCAGCCCCGAGACTTCAGGCAGCTGGATATCCATCAGGATAAGATCCGGACGATGCTTGCGGGCCAGATCGAGTGCTTCCATACCGTTGCGGGTCTGGATCGTCTCATAACCCGACGCCTCGATCAGATCGCGGAAGAGCTTCATGTTCAGCTCGTTGTCTTCTACAATCATGACCCGTTTGGGCATTGCGATCCATTCCTCAAATCGCGCCTTCAAAAGCGTATTTTCTATATATAAGCTTCAAAATGGCCGATTCCACTGAGCCCTGTTTCGACAAGGTTAGGCCCATTTGGTTGAGAAGAGGTAACTCCCCGATAATGAGCGCAAAAACGAGTGCACAAGATACGGCACGCATAAGGGCGGAAGAGACGGCTGGCGCCGTTCTCGGATGGATGGCCGGCGAGCCCGACATGCTGCAGCGCTTTCTTGCGCTATCGGGCGTAACGCCCGACCAGATCCGGTCCGTCATCGCAGACCCGGGCTTTCTGGCTGGCGTTATCGACTTCGTGATGAGCCATGAACCAACGCTGCTCGCCTTTTGCGAAGCGACGGATACAAGGCCCGAGACGGTCGTCGCGGCCCATCACCATTATTCCGGCCCCTATATCGGATCGGGAGATTTCTGAGATGAGCGAAATCCTCGATCTTTCTCATGTCCGACTCAGCGACAGGCCGCTGGTCGTCTGCGACGTAGATGACGTCGTGCTGAACTTTTTCGCTCCATTCGAATCCTATCTGAAAAAGGATGGGCTGGAGCTTTTGCCGCGCTCATTCCGGCTGACTGGCAATATCGTCTCGGTCGGCACCGAAATTGCGATCGAGGAAGCGGCGGTCAAACAGCTTATCGGCTTGTTCTTCGAGCAACAGGAAGAATGGCAAACGCCTTTCGAACTGGCACTCGATACGCTCAATGCGCTTGGCGCCGATGCGGATGTCCTGTTTCTCACCGCAATGCCGCCACGCTACAGCCAGGCACGGCGTCGCCTGCTCGACCGCCTCGGCTTCGACTTTCCGCTCGTGGCAACCGAAGAGCCGAAGGGGCCCGTAATGTGGCGCATCCACGGCGAGCGCGCCCTCCCCTCGGTCTTTATCGACGATATGGCGCATAACCTTCACTCGGTTCGGGATCACGTCGAAAACTGCCTGGTCCTGCATATGATGCCGGACTCGCCGCTGCATCTCCTGGCGCCGAAGCCGGACGACGGCATTGCCCGTGCGATGGACTGGTCCCATGCCGACGATCTCATTCGCGCTCATATCCACCGGTAATCCGGCGCTTCGCAAAGCAGGCGTCCGGTGCGAACAAATGCATGTGGACGGGCCTGTCCGCCCTTGAGTGCCGCACGATTGCGGCCTATCGTGCCGATGTTCAACCTTTGTTCCTGACATGACACCTTCGGCCGACGCAATAAACGGTTTTTGTCGCGACTGCCTTGCGGAGCAGAAGGCACAGACGCGCCGTTGCCGTTCGTGCGGCTCGCCGCGGCTGCTCTATCATGCGGAGCTCTACGACCTGACGCTCGCTCACATCGATTGCGACGCCTTTTACGCGACAATCGAAAAACGGGATGATCCGGAGCTGGTCGACAAGCCGGTGATCATTGGCGGCGGTAAACGCGGTGTCGTCTCCACCGCCTGTTACATCGCCCGCATCAGCGGTGTGCGCTCGGCCATGCCAATGTTTAAGGCGTTGGAACTCTGCCCCGATGCCGTGGTGATCCGTCCGAATATGGAAAAATACGTCAAGGTCGGCCGGCAGGTGCGACAGATGATGATGGAGCTTACCCCCCTTGTCCAGCCTCTGTCGATCGATGAGGCATTTCTCGAGCTTGCCGGGACAGAACGCCTGCACCGCGATCCACCGGCGCGCATCCTTGCCCGGTTTGCCAGACGCGTCGAGAGCGAGCTCGGCATCTCGATTTCGGTCGGCCTTTCTTACTGCAAGTTTTTGGCCAAGGTCGCTTCGGATCTGCAGAAGCCGCGCGGATTTTCCATCATCGGTGAAGCGGAGGCGAAGGATTTTCTGGCGCCTCGCCCGGTCACCACCATCTGGGGCGTGGGCAAGGCCTTTAACGCGACGCTGGAGGCTGACGGTATCCGCACGATCGGGCAGCTGCAGCGGATGGAGGAAGGCGATCTGATGCGGCGCTACGGGTCGATGGGGCAGCGTCTCTACCGGCTGGCGCGCGGCATGGACGATCGCGAAGTACATTTGAACGATGCGGCGAAGAGCGTATCGGCAGAGACGACTTTTTTTGACGATGTGTCGCGCTACGAGGACCTGGTGCCGGTTCTGCGGCGGCTGACGGAAAAGGTTTCGGCGCGCTTGAAAAAGCACGAGATCGCCGGCCATACGGTCGTCCTGAAAATGAAGACCGCCGATTTCAAGAGCCGGACGCGCAACAAGCGGCTTGAAGATCCGACGCAGCTCACCGACCGGATTTTCCGCACCGGCCTGTCGCTGATGGAAAAGGAAACGGACGGCACGAAATTTCGCCTTCTCGGCATCGGCGTGACCGATCTAAGCGATCCGACGCTTGCCGATCCACCGGACCTCGTGGACCATCAGGCGGGCCGGCGTGCGGCGGCGGAAGCGGCGATGGACAAGCTGCGCGACAAGTTCGGCAAGGCGGCCGTGGAGACCGGATATACGTTCGGCGACAAGCGCCGCTGAGTGTTTTAAAGGGCGTCGGAAATTTGTCGCCAAATCGCAGGAACGTGATGAATTGACACGATCCTGCCACTTTTCAGAAAATTTTCATTAAGTTTAACACGCTAAATTGCCGACCATTGTAATGCGTAAGAGGTCTTCATGTTGCGTGGCGTTTTGTTCAGCCTCGGACTCCTGTCCGGGACCATTCTCTCTCAGTCTGCTTTTGCCGACACAGCAACACTTCAGATCATCGTTTCCAAAGATCAGCAGTTGATGACGGTCTATGACGGTGAAAAGGTCGTGACGACCTCCAAGGTCTCGACCGGCAAGGCCGGCCACACGACGCCGAGCGGCATCTTCTCGATTCTGGAAAAGCGCAAATATCACGAATCGAACATCTATTCGAACGCGCCGATGCCGTTCATGCAGCGTCTGACATGGTCGGGCATCGCTCTTCATGAAGGTAACGTGCCGAACTATCCGGCATCGCATGGCTGCGTGCGTATCCCCACCGGCACCGCCAAGGCGATCTACGACATGACCGATCGCGGCGTGCATGTGGTGATTTCCGATGCACCGGTGAAGCCGGTTCGAATCGAAAGCGCCAATCTCCTCATGCCGCTGAAGCGTTTGCCGTCCGAGCCGCTTTTCCCGAATGCCGATCTGCGCCCGACCGCGATGAAAAAGGCCACGGACGGATCCTACGATGTGGCGATGGCCGGCACCGATCCGATGCCGACCGGCTCGCTGCAGGCCGTCATTCCCGAAGATGCGGCGCCTTTGCGTATCCTCATCCATCGCCGCGGCGCGCGCGAGACGATGCTCGATGTCCAGACGCACCTGACCGACCTCGGCTTCGACGCCGGGGTTGCCGATGGTATTGCAGGCCCGATGACGCGTGATGCGATCGCCGCCTACAAGCGGTGGAAAGGCCTTCCGGCCAATGGTGCAATGATCGGCAAGGATTTTCTTGCCGCGCTCTATCACTCGGCCGGCGAGAAGGAACCGCCGGCTGGCCAGATCCTGGTGCGGCGTAATTTCGAACCGCTGTTCGAAGCACCGATCGGCATCAAGGACCCGGAACAGGCGCTCGGCACCCATTTTTTCACCGCCGACCATCTCGAACGTAATGCCGAGACGGCGGAATGGCATGCGGTCACGTTGAAAAACGAGATGACCGGCGACGAGATGAAAGAACTCGGCATCGACAAGACGGCCGATGCCAGCCTGCCGAACGCAGCGACGATTGCGCTTGAGCGGATCGACATCCCGAAGGATGTCCGCGAGCGGATCGGCGAGCTGATGGCGAACGGCACGTCACTGACGATCACGGACCAGGGCCTTGGCCCGGAGACGGGCAAAGGCACCGACTTTGTGACACTGACCCGTTCGCAGGTGAATATCGCTCAAGCCGGCCTCAACCAGAGTGAACCCAAGCCCGCAAGGCGTTCGAAAAAAGAATCATATGCCAGCGGTATCGGTCTGTATTAATTGATAAAACTCCGTTCTGATCGGATCTCTCCGTATAAAAATTGCGTATCGCACCGCTCCTGTCTGATGGGCAGGTAAACGGGGTGCGATACGACGTCCAGGCAATGATGACAGGCTAAAACCGGCGTTGCGTCAGCATCTGCCTATACAAAAGTCGTAGGGCAAAACCGGCACCACGCCACATTGTGACCACGTTCGATTTCTACTTGGGCGATATGGAAGTACCCCCGAGACCCGTGTCCCCCATGGGTTGCGCTTCCATCAGTGTTGGACGGTTATGTGTTGTTTTTCTTCCATGACCGTCCTCCGGGGGAGGATAATCATCCAGTCGACATCGGATGCATTCATCCGTCAGAGAATGTCATAAAGTCTCACGATCCAACTCACCTGATAGAGGATTGCGGCAAGGACCAGGGCCAACTGGCCCCGTCTGGACGTGATGAACATCGCGACGATCGAAAAGATGACGAATGCGGCCTGACGTATGGGATATTCGATCCCAAGCGCGTGCATGTAGTCGGCGCCTTTCACCATCGTATCCCCGACATCGAGCAAGGCAGCGAATGCGAGAAGGCCGAAGAACCAGCGTTTGCGCTGTTCAAAATAGTCCTCGAAGCCGTTGTAGTCGGTCATCTGGTCGGGAAACAGCAGTGCCGTCAGCGCTGCGAAGACCATCGTGTAGAAAATCAGGAAGCCGTAAAGCGGGAAGGTCCAGACCGGGACGCTGACCAGATGGAATTCGTACCACCAAAAATGAACGATGGTGATCAGCAGGAAAATCACCCAGCCGAGATGGACCGGGTAGACTTTGATCGTTCCCGGATGCTGAACGAAACGCGTCAGGCCATTGACCAGTCGCGCAAGGCTCAACGCCAGAACCATGCCGATAATGGTTCGGACATGCCCGAAATATTCCGCATGGGTCGGCAGGGTTTCCATGGACATGCCCTCGGCTTTAACGGTCCCGCATGATCGTCAGATTATCCCCGTCCGGCAAGCGTTGAGACGACGGCTGCACATCCTTTGGTTCGGGGACCCGCGAAGGGCCCCGGTGCCAGGATGATCATGATGCAACCTGTGCCATGGGTACATCTGGTAATTGATCACATCTCACCGACCGATATAACAGGCGAAAAACATTTACCTTTTCCTGTCTAGGAGACGGTGGGACAGAGCGTCGAGGCTGGATTGATCTGGATATTGCAATGACATGATGAACGGCGTCGCTTTTTTCCTAGGTGTGAATTTTGTCGTCGCGGTGTGCTTCAGCGCGGTTTTTGCCGTAGTTGCGACCCGTAGCCGATCTCGCCGGGCGGCATTGTGGCTGGCCGCCGGGTTCGGCGTCGCGTCGCTGTCGGCGGTGTGCGAGTTGCTGGTCGCCTATACGGCTTCCCCGAAAATCTGGGCGATCGGTGCCTTTGCCACCGTTCTGACCGGCATGATGCTGCTGCGGGTCGGTATCGGCCATCTTTACGCCCGACGGCTCGACAAGCGGATCGCAGCCTTCTTCGTCGGCGCGAGCATCATCCTGTGTTATGCGATCTATGAGCTGCCGCGCGGGACACCGCTGCAGGCGTTTTCCTATCAGAGCCCGTTTGCCATCATTCTTCTCGACAGCGCCTTTGTCGTGCTTTCATCGCGTGGGCGGCAGACTGTCGACCGGTTTCTCGGCATGGTGCTTTTATTCACCGGCCTGCATTTTTTTGCCAAGGCGGGCGTGGCTGTTCTGGTTGGCGCCGGCAGTGCCGCCAGAGACTACATCCACACGAATTACGCACTGATTTCGCAGAGCGCCACGGCGATCCTCGTGGTGGCTGTCGGACTGACGCTGCTGGCGACGCTCGTGCTGGAGATCATGGCCGACCAGCGCAGCGAATCGGAAAAAGACACACTCTCGATGCTTGCCAACCGGCGCGGGTTCGATCGGCAGGTACAATCGCTTCTGTCCGAGGCGCCGAACGGAAAACATGCCGTCATCTTGTGCGACCTCGACCACTTCAAACGTATCAATGATACGTATGGGCATCACGTCGGAGATCTGGTGATCCAGGGATTTGGTCACCTGATGAACAACAGCGCGCCCAAAAGGGCGGCGCTTGGGCGCATCGGCGGCGAGGAATTTGCGATATTTCTGCCGGACACGGAGATCGGCGCTGCGGTGCTGTTTGCCCAGGCGCTGCGCGGCGCCACGATGACCTTGCCCGATCTGCCCGAAAGCCTGAGCGTCACGGCCAGTTTCGGCGTGTCTCCACTGACATCGGCGGCCGGACTGATAGAGGCCTATCGCCGGGCCGACATCGCGCTTTACACCGCGAAAAACGCTGGCCGAAACCAGGTGAAACTTGCCGCCGGCGACCGTGCCGAGACCGAAAATCAGCGCGGCACAGTCGCGCCTGACCACTGGAAAACCTGATCAGACAAGTTCCACGTCGAGAACGCCGGGCGCAGCCTTCAGGGCAGCGGCCATTTCCGGTGAAAGACGATATCTTTCTGTCAGCTCGACTTCGATCTCGCGCCGGCCGTCATCCTTGATGACGATGAAGGACACAAGGCCTTCACCCCTTCTGTTGAGATGGCGTGCAACGGCACTGAGCGGGCCGGAATCGCGCACGAAGACGCGCAGGGCTTTCTGCATCCGCACCGACTGCTCTTCCAGCGACTGCGCCGTTTGGATGCGTAGGCCAATACCTTCTGGGCGCTCGTCCGCCTGAACGGTGATGACCAGCGATTTGCCGGGTTCCAGCAGGTCGCGATATTGTGCCAAAGCCTCGGAGAACAGCACGGCCTCGAACTGGCCCGAGGAGTCCGAAAACGTGACGATGCCCATCTTGTTGCCGGTCTTCGTCTTACGCTCCTGACGCCCGGTAACCGTGCCGGCCAGACGACCGGCGGTTGCCCCCTGGCGGACGGCAGCGGAGAAATCAGCAAAGGTCTGAACGCGCATCTTGCCCAGCACATCGGCATAGGTATCGAGCGGATGCGCCGACAGATAGAAGCCCAGCACCTGATATTCGCGCATCAGCATTTCCGACGGCATCCAGGGATCGAATGTCGGCAGGACCAGCTTTTCGGGCCCGGAGCTGGCGGAGGAACCAAAGAAATCGGACTGGCCGGAGATCTTCTCTTCCTGGGCGCGTTGGGCATAACCGATGACGCGATCGAGACCGGCAATCAGCTGGGCGCGATCATGGCCGAAGCAGTCGAAGGCGCCGGCCGAGATCAGGCTTTCCATAACGCGACGGTTTACCTGCTTCGGATCGATGCGAAGGCAGAAATCCTCGATGCTGGCGAACGGCGTGTCGCCGCGGATTTCGGTAATGTGCTCGACGGCCGATTCACCGACACCCTTGATGGCGGCAAGCGCGTAATAGATTTTCGCCTCGCCCGTTTCGAAATGGCGGAACGAAGTCTGCACCGAAGGCGGAAAAACCTTGATGCCCAAACGGCCGGCATCCTCGCGAAAATCGTTGAGCTTTTCGCTATTGGCCATATCGTAGGTCATGGTCGCGGCAAGAAACTCGACCGGATAATGCGCCTTCATATAGGCCGTCTGGTAGGAGACGATTGCATAGGCTGCGGCGTGGGATTTGTTGAAGCCGTAATTGGCGAACTTCGCCAGAAGCTCGAAAATGTTCTTGGCCTGCGGCTTGGAGACGCCATTCTTGATAGCGCCGTCGACAAAACGTTCGCTCTGCTTGTCCATCTCCTCTTTGATCTTCTTGCCCATGGCGCGGCGCAGAAGGTCGGCTTCACCGAGCGAATAACCCGACAGAACCTGGGCGATCTGCATCACCTGTTCCTGGTAGACGATAACGCCCTGGGTTTCTTTCAGCAGGTAATCGATCGACGGATGGACCGACTCGACCTCTTCTTCGCCATGCTTGCGGGCGTTGTAAGTCGGGATATTTTCCATCGGACCCGGACGATAGAGCGCCACCAGCGCGATAATGTCCTCGATACAGTCCGGCTTCATGCCGATCAGCGCCTTGCGCATGCCGGCACTTTCCACCTGGAACACGCCGACAGTTTCGCCGCGCGACAGCATCTCGTAGGTCAGCTGGTCGTCGAGCGGGATCTTTGGCAGATCAACATGAATGTCGCGCTTGCGGCAGAAGTCCACTGCCGTCTTCAAAACGGTCAGCGTTTTCAGTCCGAGAAAGTCGAACTTCACCAGACCGGCCTGTTCCACCCATTTCATGTTGAACTGGGTGACCGGCATGTCGGAACGCGGATCGCGATACATTGGCACCAGCTTCGACAGCGGCCGATCACCGATCACGATGCCGGCGGCGTGGGTCGAAGCGTGGCGATAGAGACCTTCGATCTTCTGGGCGATATCGAGCAGGCGGCCGACGACCGGCTCTTTGTCGACCTCTTCCTGGAACTTCGGCTCTTCCTCGATCGCCTTGGAGAGCGGCGTCGGGTTGGCCGGGTTATTGGGCACCAGCTTGCAGATGCGGTCTACCTGGCTATAGGGCATTTCCAGCACGCGGCCGACGTCGCGCAGGGCGGCGCGCGCCTGGAGCGAACCGAAGGTGATGATCTGCGCCACCTGCTCGCGACCGTATTTGCGCTGCACATAGCGGATCACTTCTTCACGGCGATCCTGACAGAAGTCGATGTCGAAGTCGGGCATCGACACGCGGTCGGGATTGAGGAAGCGTTCGAACAGAAGCGAGAAGCGCAGCGGATCGACGTCGGTAATGGTGAGCGCATAGGCGACAAGCGATCCTGCACCGGACCCACGGCCCGGACCGACCGGGATATTCTGCTGCTTGGCCCATTTGATGAAGTCGGCAACGATCAGGAAGTAACCGGGAAACTTCATCTTCTCGATGACGCCGAGTTCGAAATCCAGCCGCTCGCGATAGTCCTGCTCGGTGAAACCGGCGCTCATCCCCAGTTCCGCCAGGCGATGATCAAGTCCCTCTACCGCCTGCCGGCGTAACTCAGCGGCTTCGTTGCGCTCGTCCTCTTCCGGATGATCGCTAACGCCTGTGAAGCGCGGCAGGATGGGGTTGCGGGTTTTTAGAATGAAGGAGCAGCGTTTGGCAATCTCGACCGTGTTTTCCAGCGCTTCCGGCAGATCGGCGAAGAGCTTGGCCATTTCGGTGCGGCTCTTGAGATAGTGGTCGGGCGTCAGGCGAAAACGGCTGTCGTCGGAAACGATCGCGCCATGGGCGACCGCCATCAGTGCGTCATGGGCGTCGTAATCGGCCTTCGACGGAAAAAAGGCTTCGTTGGTCGCAACCAGCGGAACGTCGTGCTCGTAGGCCAGATCGACCATACGATGTTCATGCCGCCGGTCGTAAGCGCCGTGTCGCTGCAGCTCGATATAGAGCCGGTCGCCGAACAGGTTCTTCAGCCGCAAAAGCCTTTCGGCTGCCAGTCCGGCATGCCCTTCGCGGATGGCCCTGTCGACCGGACCGGCAGAAGCGCCGGTCAAAGCGATCAAACCTTCCGTGCCGGCTTCATCCAGCCAGGAGGCGCAGATATGGGGTTCGCTCACGCCCTCCCCGCCGAGATAGACACGGCTGACGATATCGACCAGCCGCTCATAGCCGTCCGCTGTCGCGGCCAGCAGGACGATCGCTGGCAGCTTGGCAAGCTGATTGCGACGATCCTCTTCCTGGTCCTGCATATCGATCGCCAGCTGGCAGCCGATGATCGGCTGAATGCCGTCGCCGATCGCCTTCTGGGCAAATTCGAGCGCAATGAAGAGGTTGTTTGTGTCGGTAATGGCAATGGCAGGCTGATTGTCGGAAACCGCCTTGCCCAGGATTTTTTTAAGCGGCAGAGCGCCCTCAAGCAGAGAATAGGCAGAATGCACGCGCAGATGAACGAATTGCGGGGTTTCCCCGAGAATTTCGTTCGTCGATCCCGTGTTTGCCTGTTCTGCCATATCTATCGCCATACCACTGATTCAATCGCGGCATTGTCGGGCGCTGGACCCATCAAGTCCAGTTTTGAATTCGCTGCTCAACGGTTTTCGGCAGCGTCATAGTGAGATGGTGGCGCCCGAGCGGGCGCCGAACCAGTGTTACATGGCAATCATGATCATCGACAGAGTGGCGACGAAGGTTGCGATGGATGCGAAAGCGGCAATATCACGAAGAAGGTCTGTCATCGTTGTCTCCCGTGTCCGTTATGTTTTTATTTTGTTCTCTTTTTGTACACGAGTCAACATCAGAACAAAAGAGAAACATATTTCGCGCCATATCCCCGCATCGATAGTGAACAGAATATTAACGTCGCGGTTCGAGGTAGGCACGCTTTCTGGCATTGCCGGCCTATGTCGTTCGGACCGGGTCACGCCGGTGCGCGTTGAGAAGTGGATTTGGGCATCGACTGCCTACCGACACGCTATCGCGAGCCTATGGGCTCTGGTCCAGTTGGGATGACCTGCCAAACGGGAGAAGACGGTTCGAGTAAACGCGGGGCCTCGTCGCAACGTTGCCCGGCTCCCTGACATCGGCCCCTCGCGTGTTCCACTTCGCGAGGGGCCGGCCCGCGGTCCCTCGTGGCGGGTCGAGGCCTGTGTGCAAAGCCTCGCACCAATTTCACCGCCACCCAGCGAGGAGGTCAATACATCTGAAAGGCTTAGGCCAGCCCCTAGAATACCTGCGTCCCGTAGAACACTTTCAGGGTATATCGTAAGTTCACTCAATATTCACGTAAGGCATTGTATTTTCTAACCTCAACCCAATTTTGGGTTGGTTTTGGGAGGATGCATTTGTTCAGGTTCGCCGCTGGTATTATCACCGCAGCTATGCTTTCGGTCGGCGCAGGCGCCGCCAGCGCCCAGACGACCGGGGATTGGGTCCTCGGCAACTATAAGGGCGCCGGTTACTGGTTTCCTGGAGTAATCGACAAGGTTTCAGGCGAGAAAATTACCATCCGGTATGACGACGGCGACAGAGAAACCGTCTCTCGCGGCGATATTCGTCCTTACGACTGGATGATCGGCAGCAAGGTCGAATGTAATTTTAAGAACGCCGGCGAATGGTATCCGGGCAGGATTGCTTCGCTCGCAGGCGAAAAGATCGGCATCGCCTACGATGACGGCGATAAGGAGAACACCAGGACGGGGCGTTGCCGCGCAAAATAAGCAATCATCATTCAAACGCAATCCAGCCCGTCGTCAGGATCTTACTTGGCGGCGGGTTTTTCGTTCAGCTAGCGGATACGAACCGAGCATGAGAAGCCGTGACGGCTGTTTGCGGCAGCATCACACTGACAAGATAAGTCAAGGCGATGGATGGTTACGGGTCAACCTCTTTTCCGGTCAAGAGAATGAGGCAGCCGTCAACGGTGGAAATCACAGTTTGCAGGTCTGCCTCAACACCTCTGCTGGCTCCAAACATCGCAGTTCGGAGTAGCTCCCTAAGTTTCATAAGATTAGTGGGCAGGCTATCGACGCGGTCGCCGCTCGCGATCTGGATTTTCCCGAGAGACGTTCAGATCATTGACGAACCGAGTGCTCCCTCAAAATAGCCGTTACGAACGGCGAGATCGTCAATCTGCTCAATCAAGTGCTTTAGCTCGGCGGTCATACTTTTTTTATCGAGGAACGGCGTTAAAGAAAGGTGTCAAGCCCGCGATAAACGCTTTTCCTCTCGCAACAGATGTACCGTTTCGAAACATTTTCGGTCAGGGGTTTACGACCTACCAATGATGTGCGGCTTGTGGAGGCACGGTTCGATACATCATGAATGCGTGTGAAGGTACCGCATTCATGGCTTGATAGCCTCACTGCCCCCACCACACCTGAACCAAAAGCCCTTGGGGTGTTTAGAGGAGCAAGTACACAAACACCATGATGAAGAGGCGCGCCTAATCGCCTTGAGAACATTGAGTGAGATCTAACTCAGCGGTTCAAGATCCTGACATATGTTCGAACGTAAGCGTATCCCCAACCGAACGACGCCAGACCACCGACTTGAGGCTGTAGGCTGATGGTTCCAGTACGGTAGCGGACAGAAACAATTCCGTTGGCCCGCGGTTTCTCGTCTGTAAGATTAAAAAGGTGAGGAAACAAACAACATGATGAAAATTCTCGCAGTAACGGCGCTATCGATCGGTCTCGCAACATCGGCTATGGCCCAAAGCTCAGGTGGCAATTCTGGCAATAGTGGTAATAACGGCTCTGCCAACAGCGGCTCCGAAAGCGGATCGACTGGTTCTTCCGGTAGCAGCGGCGGCAGCAACTCCGGTGGCAATCAGGGCGCGGATCAGGGCAGCTCTAACACCAACTGCGGTGCTCCCGGCGGTACGCAAGGCGCGGCACAGTCTGACCAAAACAATAACACGAGCACCAATCCTGGAGCAGGTACCGCAGGTACGTCCTGCTAACGCAGGTTTATACAGTGATAGAGAGGGCTCCGTTCAGTTTCGACGGGGCTTTTTCTTTGCCTGGCCGCACGCAGCTCCCTGACGACATTTGCCGTCCCTCTATAGGAGAGGGACGCCAGACTCTTCAGAAAACTCTGCCTGGTTCGTGAAAATAGGATGGCGTCGCAAGATTGCCATTCTAAGCGCTGCGCGATCGCCTTGAACGTGAGCTCGTTCGCGATTTTTGTCATTGTAAGCGTGGCCATCCTTTGTCAGCGAGAACCCGGTCATGACAACTCGTTTGACGCCGGCTGAAACACAAAGAAAAGCCGCAGCAACTCCGTTGCTTGGCTTTTGCGTGTTGTCCTTCACTTCGACACCTGTTGCGTCGCGTATCCAGGCGAGACGCTCAGCCGTTGACAGGAATATGACCCGATCGTAGCAGAATCCGAGCCGGAACAGCTTGTACCTCTGGTTATCGATGAACTTTTCTCGGTCAAAGAGGATCAGTGTTTTGGTTCTTCGACCCCTCAGTACGTCTTTTGTATCTCGATTTGTCGGCTTGTTGCGCAACGTCGAGGTCCCAAACAGCGTAAAATCAGGGACGATTGTTTGATCTTTCAACGCGGCTTGTGAGGCGTTGATCGAGATGAGGGACCATGTTTCGTCAAACTCAACGGGAATAAAGGAACCCGGTCCCGACCCCAGCACGAGAACGTTCTCTTTAAGATCCAGTGAATGTGGTGACCGCTTTATCAGAAAGCTTCTAAGCTAAAGCAAGAAAGACATGTTGATCCCCCCGCGACATCAACTGATTGTAATTCTTCGTTCAGTGAACCTGCAAGTAGAGAAATTCTCTGTACGGTAGTAGAATCCCCTGTTGCTTGAGGGGCTAGAATTTTACACTCGCTGTAGTGGATGTCAGGAGTGGGCCGCGCTTATCGATAGATCCCGCTTGCTTCTCAGTCGGATGCTTTGAGCGCGAAATACCTATAGTGGAGCAATAGCTCGTCTAACGTCGCTTGGGGCTTCGACATCAGCTAGCCTACTGCCCTCCTGACACCCTTTAAATGGATCAAGCTGGACGTTCTTGCGTTGATGATCACGCGAGGAGGCTTCGTTTGAAAAATCAGGATCAGCGAAAATTGATACGTGATGTGATGCGTATACTTAACACCAGAAAACAAGAACAGTTTCGCTCCGCTCTCAGTCGGCATATGCGCAAACTGCGACGTATGGAACGAGCACGTGCTTCTGACGCGAAAGCCCCACCGTCGTGACATCATCTGAGATAAAACCCAAGCAGCCGCTGTGGTGTCACGAGCAGCGCTAAGATCCATTCAGGAGACTGGATCCGCCTAAAAACGCAAGTGCGTGGTATCGGGTTTCGCAGGCACCCGGCCTTCACGGCCGACATAAAAGCCCCTCGGTTGGTTCCGAGGGGCAAGCGCATGAACAACAAAGAGGAAGAAGCGTGCCAATCGCCTCCCCGATATTTAGCCGCAACTAGTCCGATCTTTCAACATTGGGCGCCAGGCCGTTGGGAAACTGGTCTTTCGGGCAAGAACACGCGCATTAATCGCCGCTACACTAAAAGCTTCTCGGGCGACCAGCGCTTCACATAACCTGCACCGTCACTCTCCTTTCTGGAGAGGACTGATAACCAGAGCGTGTTGAGACCGCCTAGGACTTGCAGGGGAGGAACGGCTCTGACATGGACTTTGTCACGCGAATTGCAGCCAGGGCACGAATTGGCTATCACGACACAGTATTTTGGGCTTTTTGATGCTTCTCCAGGACCTTGTAAATTCCAGCGGCTCTCCGTTTATCGTGCAATGCGAGAGCGGTGGTGTCAGCCTGCAGAAGCGCCTGCAATTGCTCGGTGTGACCGCCTACATCGTCGATATTGGTTTATCGCGTACCAAATACGATCTGTTTGAGACGTTCCGGGCTGCGATGCGTATGCCGTACCGGGAGATTGCGAATTGGGACGCGCTAGATGAAGCTCTTGCGGACCTCTCCTGGCTTCGGCCAAACGCGATTAATATCGTCCTTGCGGGAGCGGCTGCTTTTTCTCGACGTGACCAGTTATCGTTCCGGGCATTACTGACATTGCTCAATGTCGCTGGAGAAGAGTGGGCAAGGCCTGTGACGGACGGGGAGTGGTGGGATCGGAACGCGATTCCCTTTCACGTCTACATTGAGAGAGAAGCCACCGAGTGTCTTCCATTCGCAATCCCCGCATTGCTGGATTAGAACACTCGTCGTGTTCCACCCTTCGCTCATAGCGCGCGCCCTCGCCGCGACATCCGTCGTTCGAAACCGGGGAGACATTGTCCTGTTTTTCGGATAGGCAAACTGCAATCCGAATACGAGCCAGTGTGCACCATGCTCCCGGTCATGAACAACACAAAATGGAACGAATTGCGAGACGCAATGTCCTCCTTGGAGAACTCTCCTGCCTGGACAACTTTATGCGCGAACGGTCATCGCTCCCATCCAGACAGAGAGTGGTTTTACCATTTCTCCGAGGGCGGATACGACGACATTCTGTCTGTCGATATCCTCGTTGAGCCGAGTCAACGTCAACATATTTTGCGGGTTCTACAGCAGATACATTTGCCGGGCGAAGAGACCGCTGATGGCTTTCGTGTTTATGGATACGCGCGGTCCGGTCAGATCTTGCGTTACCTCTGAGCTGAGGAACCCACCGCCCTGACATCGCTTTCACCACAACGGGAAAGACCCCCACCGGAGCCTTTCTTTCAGGCAGCAAGAGAGCCCTACGCAGCCAGAGCCTTTTCGTCTCGACGTCGCTTTGCCCAATAGGCAACACCGAGCATCACCAGAGCACCGACGCCTGCGCCGGCTTCAGGACCAGGGACAGCGGTAACAGGCGGCGCCCTGACAACGTCGCCCACGGCGACCTTTCCAAACGCGATGGAATTGGCTCCTCCATTCGTGGCAATGGTCAGCGAGCTCACAGCGTCACCAAACCAGCCGAAGAATGCAGCGGAACCAAACGCCGGGGTTGTTGTTACCGTCCGGCTCATTTGCTCGTTGCCGACAAAAAGCGACATGGTACTTGTCTGGTAATAGTTTGGAGTGAAAAGGGCACTGAAGGCAGTGATGGGCCGGCTGAAAAACAGTGTGATGAAGCTGGCGCCACCTCCCTGCAGAACCTGGCCGCCATATCCCTGCGTCCACGTACCGGTCGCAAAATTCTGACCTATCTGGGAAATGCCCAGTAGTGAGGCTGTGAATACATTCACGCTCCCAACGGAAAAACCCTGTGTAAAGCTCTGGGTAGGTCCGTAGTAAGCGGTGGTTTGAACGTTGCTCACGTTACTTTGCCATTCATTTAGATCGCCGGTCATACTGGCGTTCACATTACCGCAAAGCGAATACAGACCGACCAACGCCACGAGAAATCGTATTTTCACTGCGCGCCTCCAAAGCAAACAATCCGAATTATTCCTGAATAATTACTCAAAAGACACGCCACATTGTGACGTAGTCAACTATAGCTCGAAGGATTTGTTGAGTTCGTCCCGTATTTTTATTTACTGATGCATCACCACCTCACCAATATTGGTGATTATGTTTCGGAACGATACATGTGTGGCAGCGGGCGGTTCCCATGCCATCGCACTGACATCGCCGACTTGAAATACGCCAAGAGAATTCGCTCCTAGCAGCTCGCTTGGATATCTTCGCCAGCCAGCCCACTGCCCTGACATCATGTGCGGCGATCGCGCCCCGAGCAATCGTGGCGGAAGCCACAAAATGGAGATACGCCTGTCGCTCTCGGACGAGCGATGGTGTTAGCATCGCTATCGCGATAGAAAACGGTGGAGCGATAATTGTTAAGTTTGCCCTTGAATATGTCGATCGCGAGCATCGGAGACTCGCGCGCCAATGCTGTATCTTTTGGCGAAGGGCCGTAATGATCCGACGGCCTGAGCCGGCAGCAAGCACGACCGGGCCAAAAGACGTGGCCGCCAGCGGGGGCAAAGGCCTCGCCACAAGCTTTATCAATGCGGGATAACAGCGCGAATTCTGAAATCGGTAACCGGGTCTTAGAACTCGACGACTTTGCCGCCTTCAATTGTGACGCGGCGGTCCATGCGGGCGGCGAGGTCGTGGTTATGGGTGGCGATGAGCGCTGCCAGACCCGACTGGCGCACCAGGGCTTCCAGCGCATCAAAGACATAGGACGCGGTTTTCGGGTCGAGATTACCGGTTGGTTCGTCGGCAAGCAGGACGCGTGGCGCATTGGCAACGGCACGGGCGATCGCGACGCGCTGCTGTTCACCGCCTGACAGTTCGGCCGGGCGATGTTCGGCGCGATGGCCGATGCGCATATAGTCGAGAAGCTGGGCAGCCCGCTCCTTCGCTTCTTTTTTGGACAGACCGCCGATCAGCTGCGGCATCATGATGTTCTCGATCGCGGTAAATTCCGGCAGGAGATGGTGGAACTGGTAGACGAAACCGATTTCTGAACGACGGATCGAGGTGCGCTGTTCATCCGGCAGATCATTGCAGGATCGTCCGCCGACAAAGACTTCACCGGCATCCGGATGTTCGAGCAGGCCCGCCAGATGCAGAAGCGTCGACTTGCCGGTGCCCGACGGCGCGACGAGCGCGACGATCTCGCCGCTCTGCAGTTCGAAATCTGCGCCTTTCAAAATCGAAAGCGTCGTTTCTCCCTGACCATAATGACGTTCGACGCTCGTAAGCTTCAAGACGGATTTGCGAGGTGCCATGAGGTACTGGGATCCTATTCGTAGCGAAGCGCCTGGACAGGATCGAGCCTTGAGGCTCGCCATGCCGGGAAGATGGTGGCGATGAACGACAGCGTCAGTGCCATAGTGACGACGGAGACTGTCTCGCTGACGCTCATTTCAGCGGGCAGTTCGCTCAGGAAATAGAGTTCCGGGTTGAACAGAATAGTACCCGAGATCCAGGAAAAGAATTGCCGGATCGATTCGATATTCAGGCAGACAACGACGCCGAGTGCGACACCGGCAAGTGTGCCGACGAGACCGATCGCGGCCCCCGTCATGAAGAAGATGCGCATGATCGAGCCGGAACTGGCACCCATCGTGCGTAGGATGGCGATATCGGAGCCCTTGTCCTTCACCAGCATGATGAGGCCGGAGATGATGTTGAGGGCCGCCACCAGCACGATCAGCGTCAAGATCATGAACATGACGTTGCGTTCGACCTGAAGTGCGGAGAAGAAGGTCTGGTTGCGCTGGCGCCAGTCGGTGATGAAGATCTGGCGGCCAGCGGCCTGCTCAATCTTGGGACGCAGTTCATCCACCGCTTCCGGGTCGTTGATGAACAGTTCGATCGACTGGACGATGCCATCAGCGTTGAAATAGAGCTGCGATTCTTCCAGCGGCATATAAATGATCGTCGCATCATATTCAGACATGCCGATCTCGAATATGCCCGAGATGGTGTAGGATTTGACGCGCGGATTGACGCCCATCGGCGTCACGTCGCCTTCCGGCGAAATCAGCGTGATCTGGTCACCGGCATTAAGGCCGAGCTGGGCTGCGAGCCTGGAGCCGACAAGGACACCCTGCCCCGAGGCAAAACCGACGATATCGCCTTGCTTGATATTGCCGGCGACTTCCGAGAGCTTTTCGAGATCTTCGGCACGAACGCCGCGGACAAGCGCGCCGGAACCCGCGCCACCACGGCCGGAGGCAAGCGTCTGCCCCTCCACCAGCGGCAGGGCCATGCGGACACCCGGCACGGCGGAGAATTTTTTCGTCAGCTCGGCATAGTCGTTGAGCGGCGTATCGACCGGCTGGACGATCATGTGGCCGTTGATGCCAAGAATGCGGGAAATCAGCTCGGTGCGAAAACCGTTCATCACAGCCATGACGATGATGAGGGTCGCGACCCCCAGCATGATGCCGATGAAGGAGAAGCCGGCGATGACCGAGATGAAGGCTTCCTTGCGGCGCGAGCGCAGGTAACGCCAGGCGACCATGCGCTCAAAGCCCGAAAAGGCGCCGGCGCTCGGAGCCTTTGCGACCTTTTCCTTTTCACTACCCGCCGCAACGCTCGCCATTCATGTTTCCTCGTCTTGATCGGTGCGGGACAAGGCCGCTTCGGCCTGTCCTGCACCCAATGCTGTCATCCGGCCGGAAACCCGAACGGCAGAGTTGTCAGCCGGTTGCCCGGTTCAGTGCGGCCTCAAGGGTCATTACCTCGCGGGCGCCGGTCTTGCGGTCCTTGACTTCGACCTCACCAACGGCTGCCGAACGGGGACCGACGATGATCTGCACCGGAACGCCGATCAGATCGGCCGTGGCGAACTTCGTGCCCGCGCGGTCGTCGGTGTCGTCGTAGAGCACGTCCTTGCCGGCATTCTTCAGCGAGGCGTAGAGCTTTTCCGACAGCGTGTCGCAGGCCGCATCGCCCGGCTTCATGTTGATCACCACGACATCGAAGGGTGCGACCGATTCGGGCCAGATGATGCCGTTCTCGTCATGCGATGCTTCTATAATGGCGGGAACAAGGCGGGTCGGGCCAATACCGTAGGAACCCATGTGGACGGGATGCTCCTTGCCGTCCGGTCCCTGCACCTTGGCGCCCATCGGTTCGGAATATTTGGTGCCGAAATAAAAGATGTGGCCGACCTCGATGCCGCGGGCAGACAAGCGGTCTGTGTCCGGGATCGCGTTGAAGGCGGCCTCGTCGTGCATTTCGGACGTGGCGGCGTAAACCGAGGTCCACTTGTCGAAGATCGCCTGCAGGCCGGCGACGTCATCGAAATCGGTGGTTTCGGCCGGGATGTCAAAATCGGTGAAAGCCTTGTGGCTGAAGACTTCCGATTCACCCGTCTCGGCCAGAATGATGAATTCGTGGCTGTGGTTGCCGCCGATCGGGCCTGTGTCGGCGCGCATCGGAATGGCGCGCATGCCGAGCCGCGCGAAGGTGCGCAGGTAAGCGACGAACATCTTGTTATAGGAATGGATGGCGTCTTCGCGGGTCATGTCGAAGGAATAGGCATCCTTCATCAGAAATTCGCGCGAGCGCATGGTGCCGAAACGCGGACGGATCTCGTCGCGGAATTTCAGCTGGATATGATAGAGGTTGAGCGGCAGGTTCTTGTAGGACTTGACGTAGGACCGGAAGATATCGGTGACCATTTCCTCATTGGTCGGGCCGTAGAGCATCGGCCGCTCCTGGCGGTCCTTGATGCGCAGCATTTCCTTGCCATAGGCCTCGTAGCGGCCGCTTTCCTGCCACAGCTCGGCAGACTGCAGCGTCGGCATCAGCAGCTCGACGGCGCCGGCGCGGTTCTGTTCCTCGCGGATGATGGCGTTGACCTTGTCCAGCACCTTCTTGCCAAGCGGCAACCAGGAATAGATGCCCTGGCTCTGCTGACGGACCATGCCCGCGCGCAGCATCAGCCGGTGCGAAACGATTTCCGCCTCCTTGGGATTTTCCTTCAGGATGGGCATAAAATAGCGAGACAGGCGCATCTTGATTTCCGACGTTTACTGGCCGCTCCGCATCAATCAGGAATCGGCCGATTTGAAGACATATTGCGTGGCTTATTACCGGTTCCCGACAGCCATGGAAACCCGGCCGCCATCGAAAGGTGGTGGATGACCAAAGCAGAAAATCGGCAGGGACTTGCAGAAAATGTGATTTTCATGAAAGCAGGGGTGCGACAAATGCGCCAAGGGCAATTTTTTCCACACGTGTCACAAAAATACAAAAAAAGAGGATGACAAAGCCCAACCATTGGGCTAGTTTCAGCTCATAAAACAGGCATGAAGTTCAAATTCATGCCAATCGCGGTAAAGTCTTGGGAGGATCAGATCTTAGGCGCGCTAGACGCTGCCCCGGAAACGGTTAGGATCACGCGAAACTGAAAAACAAGGCTTCAACGCCTTGTTTTTTTTTGCCTTTCAGCAGGCCGGATGCCCGTCAAACCGTATTGTGACAGGAACGTGATGCGTCCTATGGCTGATGTTCATGACATCGAAGTGACGGAAACATGGCGGCCGTGCCGAGGACTGGGTCTCTCGAGCGCGAGGCACCGACTTATTTGAAACTCGGAATGATATTCGGAATGCTACCGATACCGAAACCGAAATAAACCGAGGCAAGGTGATAGGCGAGATAGATTGCCGCAGAAATGACGGTGGTGAGCAGGATGACGCGTCCGCCCCTGAACCGCGCTGGTGCGCTTTCAACGGTACCGAGCGTCACCTCCCCCTCCTCGCGCTGGCTGCGATAGCCGAGCGGAAGCACGATGAACAGCACCGTCCACCAGAGGATGAAATAGATCGCAACAATGGTCAGGGCTGGCATGCGGTGGCTCCATCGGTTGCACGCATCCGCGGCTCAATGGAGCGCGTTGGCTGACAAAATGATTCCGGATATATAGGCAGGTCATTGATTTCATTTGCCATCGCCTTGGTCTGTCAAACCTCTTCCAGTTCGATCAGCGTGCCGTTGAAATCCTTAGGGTGGAGGAAGAGCACCGGTTTTCCATGGGCGCCGATCTTCGGCGTGCCATCGCCCAGAACGCGTGCGCCAACGGCCTGCAGCTTTTCAGCCGCAGCATTTATGTCGGGAGTTTCATAACAGATGTGGTGGATGCCGCCGGCGGGATTGCGCTGAAGAAACGCGGCAATCGGTGACAGATCGTCGAGCGGTTCGAGCAGTTCGATCTTGGTATTCGGCAGCTCGACGAAAACCACGGTGACGCCGTGCTCGGGCAAGGATTGCGGCGCGGAGACCTTTGCGCCCAGCGTGTCTCGATAGATCGCAGCGGCTTCCTCGAGGATGGGCACCGCGATCGCTATGTGGTTTACACGGCCAAGCATGCGTTTCTCCTCCCTGGAGGCAGCCAGATCCCCTCACCAACAAAATCTAAGACTTAGTTGAGCTAAGATCTTGATTTTGCTACCTCTCCCACAAGTGGAGAGGTAGACTGCAAAGCTTGCGGCAACGATATCTCATCCCTCGTGGGAGAAAACGCTGTTTCAACATCTTGGCTCGGCCAAGTGTTGGAAATCGCAAGTGAGGGGGGGGGCCGCAAAATCCTCCGACGGCAACCTCCCCAATCCCTTACTGCACTCTCGTCACGAAAACCGTGACGACCGGCTTTTTGCCCCAGGCGATGTTGGTTGCGGAGCGCACGGCGCGGCGGACGGATTCCCGTACCGTGTCGAGATCCTTACGGCGGGTGCGCGGAATGCTTTCGACGGCGCCAAGCACGGCATCATAGAGCCCGTCATCCATATCCTCACCTTCGTCATCGAATTCCGGCAGGCCGTAAGAGACGAGGTCCGGGTCGGCGAGGAATTCGTAACGGGCATCGAGAAGGATGTTGACCGACACATGACCGGCAAAGGACAGCTTGCGGCGGTCGCCGATGGCCATCTCGTCGAAATCGCCGATCAGTTTGCCGTCCTTGAAGATACGGCCATGCGGCACTTCGTCGATAACTTCGGCAGGACCGGGAGCAAGCCGCAGGACGTTACCGTTGCGGACACGCGGGATCGTCGCAATGCCGGCAGAAGCGCCCAGTTCGGCCTGCGCGGTCAGATGAGCGGCTTCACCGTGAACGGGGACAAGGATCTGCGGACGGGTCCATGCGTACATCTGCAGCAGTTCGTTGCGGCGTGGGTGGCCGGAGACGTGAACCAGTGCATCCGTATCGGTGACGATCTTGATGCCCTGTTCGATCAGCGCGTTCTTGATCTCGATAATCGGCTTTTCGTTGCCGGGAATGGTGCGGGACGAAAAGACGACCGTGTCGCCCTTGGTGAGCGCCACGTGACGCATCTCGTCGCGGGAAATCTTGGCGAGCGCTGCGCGGGACTCGCCCTGGCTGCCGGTCAGGATGACGACGACCTTGTCGCGCGGGATGTAGCCGTATTCGTCTTCAGCGAGGAAGGGTTTGAGGCCTTCCATGATGCCGATATCCTGTGCGACGTTGACGACACGCTTCAGCGACGAACCGAGCAGCAGGACTTCACGCCCGGCTGCGTTGGCAGCTTCCGCGATCGAGCGGATACGACCGACATTCGACGAGAAAGTGGTGACGGCCACCCTGCCCTCAGCTTCCTCGATGACCTTTTGAAGGCCTTTCGAGACTTCCTCTTCCGATGGCGAAACGCCTTCGCGCATGGCATTGGTACTGTCGCACATCAGCGCCAGAACGCCTTCGTCGCCGATGGCGCGGAAACGGTCCTCGTCGGTCAACGGCCCGAGCGTCGGCCTTGCGTCGATCTTCCAGTCGCCGGTATGGACGACATTGCCGAGCGGCGTGCGGATGACGAGCGACATGGGTTCAGGGATCGAGTGGTTGACGCCGACGGCCTCGATCTCGAACGGGCCGACATTGATACGATCGCCGGCCTTAAAGATGGTGATCGGGATTTCCGCCCGGTCGCCTTCGTATTTGCGCTTTGCCTCCAGCATGCCGGCGGTAAACGGCGAGGCATAGACCGGCACGTTGAGGCCCGGCCACAGATCGTTCATCGCGCCGTAATGGTCCTCATGCGCATGGGTGATGATCATGCCCTTGAGATTGTTGCGCTGTGAGGCGAGGAAACGGATATCGGGAAGGACGAGGTCAACGCCCGGAAGATCCGGACCCGGGAAGGTCACACCGCAATCGACCATGATCCACTGGCGCTTCTCAGCCGGTCCATAACCGTAGAGAGCGAGGTTCATGCCGATCTCGCCCACGCCGCCCAGCGGCAGAAACACCAGTTCGTCTTGCTTAGCCATTCTTCTTCTTATTCCGTTCTTGTAAAGAATACATCCCCTGCCGCGATCGGCAGGACTTGTCCACCCCCCATGTCGAGTAACAGCAGGCCGCCATCGTCGATACCGGCGAACCGTCCCTCGAGTGACCTGTCGGGAAGATTGACGGTGATACGCTCGCCAACGCCGCAGGCGACCTCCCGCCAGCGACGAACGATCCCGGCCGTGCCTCGTCCTTCATCCCACAGTTCGAGTGCAAGCGCCATGGATTGATAGAGATGGGCAAAAAGTTCGTCCGGCGTAATCGCCGCACCGTGATCGACAAGACGCGTAACGCCGTAAGGTGCACTGTCGGGCATGTGGCGGATATTGATGCCGATGCCGATGACCAAGGCCCTTCGGCCATCAGCCAACGGCTCTCCCTCAAGAAGAATACCGCAGGTCTTGCTGCGATTGATGAGGATATCGTTCGGCCACTTCACCTGAAGCGCGGCGTCGCCGGGCGGCAAAACCGCCTTCACGGCATCATGAACCGCCACCGCCACGGCAAGCGGCAAAGAAGCAACGCGCTCCATGGGGGCCGGGTCGATCAGGAGCAAAGAGGCGTAAAGATTGCCGGGTTCTGAGGTCCAGGCACGGCCACGCCGGCCGCGGCCTTCAGTCTGGCGGGCAGCAGTCACCCACAACAAACCGGGATCGCCCGCGCGAGCGCGGGCGAGACACTCGCTGTTGGTCGAGCCGATGTCGTCCAAGGCCACATGACGGAAAGCTTCGAGCGAGAAGCGGCTCTTCTCTCCCGCCATCCTCAGAAGAACGACCGTGCTGCTGCATCCGCTGCAGAACCGATCGGGCCGCCGTACAGGATGTAGGTCGTGATCAGCAGGCCGGAAATGCCGAATATGAAGCGCAGCTCGCCGGGGGTGCGTTCGAACTCGCCCTTCGGCTCATCGAACCACATCAGCTTGACGATGCGCAGATAGTAGTAGGCTGCGACGACCGAGGTGAGGAAGCCCACGACGGCAAGGGTGAAGAGGCCCGCTTCGACGGCTGCAAGGAAGACGTAATACTTGGCGAAGAAGCCGGCAAGCGGCGGAATGCCAGCCATGGAGAACATCTGCGCCGTCAGTACCACCGCCATGAACGGCTTTCTGGCAAAGAGGCCGGCAAGCTCGTCGATCTCCTCGACATAGGTGCCGTCCGGGCGGCGCATCGACATGATGCAGGCGAAAGTGCCGAAAGACATCATCATGTAGATGAGCATGTAGAGGGCGACACCGGACACGCCGCTTTCGCTGCCTGCCGACAGACCGACAAGCGCAAAGCCCATATGACCGATGGAGGAATAGGCCATCAGGCGCTTGATGTTCTTCTGGCCGACGGCGGCAAACGAGCCGAGCATCATTGAGGCGATCGCGACGAAAACGATGATCTGGCGCCAGTCGCTGATCAGCGGTAGGAAGGTTTCCGAGGTGAGACGGATCAGGATCGCCATGGCGGCGATCTTCGGACCGGCTGCAAAGAAGGCGGTGACGGGGGTCGGGGCACCTTCATAAACGTCCGGCGTCCACATGTGGAAAGGAACCGCGGAAATCTTGAAGCAGGCGCCGGCGAGCATGAAGACCATGCCGAAGACGAGACCGAGGCCACGGGGTTCCGAAGACAGAACGGTGGCGATTTCCTGGAAGCCGGTATTGCCGGTGAAGCCGTAGACCAGCGACATGCCGTAGAGCAGCATGCCCGAGGAAAGCGCACCGAGGACGAAATATTTCAGGCCCGCTTCCGTCGAGCGCAGGCTGTCACGATTGAACGCGGCAACGACATACAGCGCCAGCGACATCAGCTCGAGGCCGAGATAGAAAGCGATCAGGTCGTTTGCCGAGATCAGCAGCAGCATGCCGAGCGTCGAGAGGACGAGAAGGATAGGATACTCGATCTTGTCGAGCTGCATGGCCCTGCCCTGAACGGCAGACATGGCAAGCGCAAAAATCGAGCCGGCGATCGCCGCGACCTTCATGAAGCGCGCAAACGGATCGACGATGAAGGCACCGCCAAAGGCTTCGCCATTACCGGTGGAGACCGTGATCAGCAATCCGACGACGGCGAGAAGTGCGATGGACAGCCCGGAGATGAGCTGGTTCGACTTTTCGCCGATAAAGACACCCATCATGAGAAGCACAAGTGCTCCGACCGCCAGGATGATTTCGGGCAGGGCCAGCTGCAGACTTTGAGAGAAGAGTTCAGGAGTCATAGTCTTATCTGTCCCGTCATCATTTCGCAGCCTGAGCGGCGGTCGCCACGGCCTCGATGGCCGAATGGTAATTGGTTACAATTCTGTCGACAGTCGCTGCGGAGGCATCGAAGACCGGCGCAGGATAGATGCCGAAAAAGATGGTCACAACGATCAGCGGCCAGACGATGCAGTGCTCGCGGAAGGAGATGTCCACAAGGCCCTGCATCAGGGGCGATTTTGCCTGACCGAAGATCATGCGGCGATAGAGCCACAGCATGTAGGCAGCGGAAAGAACGACACCCGTAGTGGCGAAAAACGCCGTCCAAACACTGACACGGAAGACACCGACCGTCGCCAGGAATTCACCGACAAAGGCGGAGGTACCGGGCAAGCCGACATTGGCCATGGTGAAGATCAGGAAGGCCAATGCATATTTCGGCATGCGATGGACGAGGCCGCCGTAATCATTGACGTTACGCGTGTGGGTGCGCTCGTAGACGATACCGACGCAGAGGAACAGCGCGCCGGAGATGACGCCGTGCGACAGCATCTGGAAAATCGCACCGTGCAGACCCTGCTGGTTGACCGCGAAAATGGCCATCGTCACGTAACCCATATGGGCGACGGAGGAATAGGCGATCATCTTCTTGATGTCGGTCTGCATCAGGGCGACGAGCGAGGCATAGATGATGGCGATGACCGACAGCGTCAGGATCATCGGTGTAAAGTAGTCGGAGGCCAGCGGAAACATCGGCAGCGAGAAGCGCAGGAAGCCGTAGCCGCCGAACTTCAGAAGCAGAGCCGCAAGGTCGACCGAACCTGCGGTCGGGGCTTCGACGTGCGCATCCGGCAACCAGGTGTGGAACGGCCACATCGGCACCTTGACGGCAAACGACAGGAAGAAGGCAAGGAACAGCCAGAACTGCATTTCCGGCGAGAACTTGTAGGCGAGCAGAACCGGAATGGAGGTGGTGCCGACCTCCGCATACATGACCAGGATGCCGACCAGCATGAAGACCGAACCGGCGAGCGTATAAAGGAAGAACTTCATCGACGCATAGATGCGACGCGGTCCGCCCCAGACGCCGATGATCAGGAACATCGGGATCAAGCTTGCCTCGAAGAAGACGTAGAAAAGCACCAGGTCCATCGACACGAAGACGCCGACGATCAGCACTTCCAGAACCAGGAAGGCGATCATGTATTCACGCGCATGCAGCGTGATCGCCTTCCAGCTGGTCAAAACACCGAACGGCATGAGGAAGGTCGCCAGCACGACGAACATGACGGAAAGGCCGTCGACGCCGATATGATAGCTGACACCCTTGCCGAGCCAGTAATACTGCTCGACCATCTGGTAGTCGGCACTGCTACCGTCGAAACCGTACCAGACGAACAGCGACAGAAGGAAGGTGATGATCGTCGTGATCAACGAGATGATCATGACGTTCTGGCGACCGTCGTCGGTGTCGTCGCGGGTGAACACCAGCAACAGGACGCCCACCATCGGGAGGAAGGTGACCGTGGAAAGAATAGGCCAATCGGTCATCAGACAGAACTCCCGAGCATCATCCAGGTAATCAGGGCAGCGACGCCGAGCAGCATCGTGAAGGCGTAGTGATAGAGGTAACCGGTCTGCAGGCGCACGACGCGGTTGGCAGTGTCAACCACCCGGGCAGCGACGCCGTTCGGTCCGAAGTGGTCGATCGTGCCGACATCGACCTTCTGCCAGAAGAAGCGGCCGAGTGCCTTGGCGGAGCGGACGAACAGGAAGTCGTAAAGTTCGTCGAAATACCACTTGTTGAGCAAGAACTTGTAGAGGCCCGGCTGGGCCGCCGCGAGCCTCTTCGGCGTTTCCGGCGACTTGATGTAGAAGTACCAGGCGGTGACGAAGCCGATCAGCATGGCGATGAAGGGCGAAAGCGCCACCAGCGCCGGCACGTGATGGAACTCTTCGAGGAGTTCGTTGTGTTCGGCCGTGAACAAAGCGCCCTTCCAGAACTCGGCATAGGCTTCGCCGTAGAAGTAACCTTCGAAGATTACGCCTGCGAGCACCGCACCGATGGCCAGGACATAGAGCGGCACGAGCATGACGTTCGGGCTTTCATGCACATGATGCATGACCTCGTGGCTCGCCCTCTCCTTGCCGAAGAAGGTGAGGAAGGCCAGGCGCCAGGAATAGAAGCTGGTGAACAGCGCCGCGATGACGAGCATCGTGAAGGCAAAACCCGAAACTGCCGAGTGCGACGCATAGGCCGCTTCGATGATGACGTCCTTGGAGAAGAATCCGGCAAAACCGATCGGGGTGAACGGGATGCCGACGCCGGTCAGCGCCAGCGTGCCGATTGTCATCATCCAGAAAGTGACGGGAATATGTTTTCTCAGACCACCCATTTTGCGCATGTCCTGCTCGCCATCGACGGCATGGATGACCGAGCCGGCGCATAGGAACAACAGAGCCTTGAAGAAGGCGTGGGTGAAGAGGTGGAAGATCGCTGCGCCATAAGCGCCAACGCCGAGCGCCACGAACATGTAGCCGAGCTGCGAGCAGGTCGAATAAGCGATGACGCGTTTGATGTCGTTTTGCACCAGGCCAACGGTTGCCGCAAAAAAGGCGGTAATCGCGCCGACGATGGTGACCACGGTCAGCGCATCCGGCGAGTGTTCAAACAGCGGCGACATGCGCGCGACGAGGAAGACGCCGGCGGTGACCATGGTTGCCGCATGGATGAGAGCCGAGACCGGGGTCGGGCCTTCCATCGCGTCAGGCAGCCAGGTGTGGAGCAGGAACTGCGCCGACTTGCCCATCGCGCCCATGAAGAGCAGCAGGCAGGCGGCGGTAAGCGCACCTTCGCGGGAAAGCGTCAGACCGAAGACGTTGAGGACGACGCGAGCGGCGTCCGGTGAACCTTCGACGGGAATATAGGTGCCGGCATTGGCAAAGATCGTTTCGAAATTGATCGAGCCGAACATGACGAAGACGGCGGCGATGCCGAGCATGAAGCCGAAGTCACCGACGCGGTTGACGATGAAGGCCTTCATGGCAGCAGCGTTTGCCGAGGGGCGGTCGTACCAGAAGCCGATCAGCAGATAGGATGCGAGACCGACGCCTTCCCAACCGAAGAACATCTGTAGGAGGTTGTCCGACGTGATCAGCATCAGCATCGTGAAGGTGAACAGCGACAGATAGGCAAAGAAGCGCGGACGGTGCGGATCGGTATGCATGTAGCCGATGGAATAGGCATGCACGAGGAAGGAGACCGTGTTGACGACGACGAACATGACCGCCGTTAGCGTATCGATGCGAAGCGCCCAGAAGACGTCGATGTTGCCGGACTGGATCCAGCGCAGGACCTCGATGCTCATGGTTTCCTGGGAACCGAGCGCCACCTGGAAAAAGACGATCCAGGACAGGACGACGACAATCGCCATCAGTCCGCAGGTGATGAATTCCGAGGCCTTGGCGCCGATCTGGCGGCCGAAAAGGCCAGCGATCAGGAAGCCGACCAAAGGAAGGAAGACGATAAGCTTGTAGATCATAACCCGATCAGCCCTTCATCACATTGACGTCGTCGACGGCGATCGAGCCGCGGTTGCGGTAGAAGACGACTAGAATTGCAAGACCGATGGCGGCTTCCGCAGCCGCGACGGTCAGAATGAACAACGCAAAGACCTGGCCGACGATGTCGTTCAGGAAGGAGGAGAAGGCCACCATGTTGATATTGACCGAGAGCAGGATGAGCTCGATCGACATCAGGATGATGATGACATTCTTGCGGTTGAGGAAGATCCCGAAAACGCCGAGCGTGAAGAGGATGGCGCTGACCGTGAGATAGTGGGAAAGACCGATTTCCATTTTTCTGTTCCTTTTTCCCGCTTCCTCAGAGGCCCTGGCCCGGCTTGACCTTGACCACCTCGACGGCGGTTTCGGGCGTACGGGCGACCTGGCGTGAAATATCCTGACGCTTGACGTTCTCGCGGTGACGCAAGGTCAGCACGATCGCACCGATCATGGCGACCAGAAGCACCATGCCGGAGATCTGGAAGAAATAGACATAGTGGGTATAGAGCACGTCACCGAGGGCTGCCGTATTGGTGCGTTCCGCCGGGTTGGGGATCGGCATGGTGATCGACTGCGCGGCATCCGGCGACAGCACGCTCGAGCCGATCACGAGGATCAGTTCGGCGCCGACGATCAGACCGACCAGAAGCCCGATCGGCGCATATTGCAGCACACCGGATCTCAGTTCGGCGAAATCGATGTCGAGCATCATCACGACGAAGAGGAAAAGAACCGCCACCGCGCCGATATAGACGACCAGCAGGATCATCGCGAGGAATTCGGCCCCCGTCAGCAGAAAGAGGCCTGCCGAATTGAAAAAGACCACAATGAGGAAGAGAACCGAATGGACCGGGTTCTTGGACGAAATGACCATGAACGCCGACGCAATGGCGACGAACGCGAACAGATAGAAGAATAGTGCCTGCAGACCCATCGTGGTGCCTTCTCGTCCCTCGTCGAGATCGGGCTTTTCGCCCTACCCGCCTGTCCGGTGCCGTGCGGCGCCGGTATGAATTTCAATGAGCCGGACGCTTTAAGCCCCCGGCGAATGCGCCTTAACGGTAAGGCGCATCCATTGCGATGTTGCGGGCAATTTCGCGTTCCCAGCGATCGCCGTTTTCAAGAAGCCGTGCCTTGTCGAAATAAAGCTCTTCGCGGGTTTCCGTCGAGAACTCGAAATTCGGGCCTTCGACGATCGCGTCGACCGGGCATGCTTCCTGGCAGAAGCCGCAATAGATGCACTTCACCATATCGATATCGTAACGGACCGTGCGGCGGGTGCCGTCATTGCGGCGCGGACCAGCCTCGATGGTGATCGCCTGAGCAGGACAGATCGCCTCACACAGCTTGCAGGCGATGCAACGCTCCTCGCCGTTCGGGTACCGGCGCAAAGCATGCTCGCCACGGAAGCGCGGTGAAACCGGCCCCTTTTCGAACGGATAGTTGATCGTGGCCTTCTGCTTGAAGAAGTACTTCATCGACAGGAAAAAGGCGCCGACAAACTCCTTCAGGAACAGCGAGTTGATAGCCTGTGCAATAGCCATCTTATTCTCCAATGATGCCAAGAGACGGATTGGTCATGATCATGCCCATCCCGTCAGTTTCAGCACGAATGCAACGATGATCAGCATGACAAGCGACAGCGGAAGGAAGACCTTCCAGCCGAGGCGCATGAGCTGGTCATAACGGTAGCGCGGTACGAATGCCTTCACCATGGCGATCATAAAGAAGACCATCGAGCCCTTGAGCACGAACCAGATGATACCCGGCACCCAGTTGAGGATGGCGATATCGACCGGCGGCAGCCAGCCTCCGAGAAAGAGAATCGTCGTCAGCGAGCAGACCATGAGGATGGCGGCATATTCGCTGAGCATCAGCATCATGTAAGGCGCCGAGCCGTATTCGACCATGTAACCGGCGACCAGTTCGGATTCCGCTTCCGGAAGATCGAAAGGCGGACGGTTGGTTTCGGCGAGGCCCGAGATGAAGAAGATCACGAACAGTGGGAACAGCGACAGCCAATGCCAGTCGAGGAAGGAGTTCGGCAGACCAAGCTTGGTGCCGAGGCCGTCCTGCTGCGACATGACGATATCCGTCAGGTTCAGCGAGCCGACGCAGAGGAGCACTGCAACAATGACGAAACCGATCGATACTTCGTAAGACACCATCTGTGCCGCAGAGCGGAGCGCACCGAGGAACGGGTATTTGGAGTTCGATGCCCAGCCCGCCATGATGATCCCGTAGACTTCCAAAGACGAGATCGCAAAGACGTAGAGGATGCCGACATTGATGTCGGAAATAACCCAGCCGGCACTGAGCGGAATGACCGCCCAGGTGGCGAGCGCCAGCGTCACGGAGACGAGCGGGGCCAGAAGGAAGACTGCCTTATTGGCGCCAGCCGGAATGACCGGCTCCTTGAAGACGAACTTCAGAAGGTCGGCAAAGGACTGGAACAGGCCGAAAGGACCGACGATGTTGGGGCCGCGGCGCAGCTGAACGGCTGCCCAGATCTTGCGGTCGGCCAGAAGGACATAGGCGATGAAGACCAGAAGGCAGACGAGCAGCAGAAGCGACTGACCGATCATGATCAGTGCGGGCCAGCCGTAGGTCCAGAAAAACGAATCCATAGTCATATCACTCCGCCGCAGCCTGGAAATTGTTGCGGGCCAATGCCGAGCACTCGGCCATGACGGCGGAGGATCGGGCAATCGGGTTGGTCAGGTAGAAATCCTTGATCGGCGAAGAGAAGCCGCCCTTTGTCATGTCGCCGGCTTTCTGTCCAAGAGCTGCGATGTCGTTGACGGAGCCAACTGCAATTTCGTCGATTTCGGCGAAATGCGGGTGGTCCTGATAAAGCGCGGCTCGCAGCGCATAGAGGCTGTCGAAGGGCAGCTTCTTGCCGAGAACGTCGGAGAGCGCACGCAAGATCGCCCATTCCTCGCGGGCTTCGCCCGGTGCAAAACCGGCGCGGTTGCCCATCTGGACGCGGCCCTCGGTATTGACCCAGGTGCCGGACTTTTCGGTATAGGCGGCACCCGGCAGGATGATGTCAGCGTTCATCGCGCCGGCATCGCCGTGGCTGCCGATATAGATCGTCGTTTTGGCGTATTTCGCCGAGAAATTCATCTCGTCTGCGCCGAGCAGGAAGAGAACATCCATCGAGCGCAGCATGGTCGCCGCGTCAGCACCCTTGGAACCCGGAACGAAACCGAGATCGAGACCACCGACGCGCGAGGCTGCGGTATGAAGTACGGCAAAACCGTTCCACTCTTCGGTGAGCGCGCCGACCGAACCGGCAAGCTGGCTTGCCGCCTGAAGAACGGCCAGGCCATCCGGACGCGACAGAGCCCCCTGCCCTATGATGATCATCGGGTTCTTTGCGCCACGGAGTTTTTCGGCAAAGCTGTTGGCACCCGAAGCCAGATCGGAAAGCGTTTCCGGGCCGGCGCCGAGATAGTCGTAAGGGTAACGCAGCTCGCCCGCTTCGCCGATCACGCCGATCGGGAAATTGCCGCGGCGGAAGCGCTTGCGGATACGGGCATTGAGGACGGCTGCTTCGAGGCGCGGATTTGCGCCGATAATGAGCAGCGCGCCGGCCTGTTCGATACCTTCGATCGTTGGGTTGAAGATATAGCTCGAGCGGCCGAGCGACGGATCAAGCGCCGTCCCGTCCTGGCGACAGTCGAGATTTTCCGAACCGAGCGAGGCTAGAAGCTGCTTCAGCGCATACATTTCCTCGACCGAGGCGAGATCGCCGGCAATGGCACCGATCTTGTCACTCGAGGCGGCGGAAACGGCGGTCTTGACCGCGGCAAAAGCCTCACCCCAGCTGGCAGGCTGCAGGCGACCGTCCTTGCGGACGTAAGGACGATCGAGACGCTGGGTCTTTAGGCCATCCCAGATGAAGCGGGTCTTGTCGGAGATCCATTCCTCGTTCACCTGTTCGTTGATGCGCGGCATGATGCGCATGACTTCGCGGCCGCGGGTATCAACGCGGATGGCGGAGCCGACGGCATCCATGACATCGATCGATTCGGTCTTGCCGAGTTCCCACGGACGGGCGGTGAAGGCGAAAGGTTTGGAGGTGAGCGCACCGACCGGGCACAGATCGACGACGTTGCCCTGCAACTCGGAGGTCATGGCCTGTTCGAGATAGGTGGTGATCTCGGCATCCTCGCCGCGACCGATCAGGCCGAGTTCGGAAATGCCGCCGACTTCCGTGGTGAAACGGACGCAGCGCGTGCAATGGATGCAGCGGTTCATCACCGTCTTGACCAGCGGGCCGATATATTTGTCTTCGACGGCGCGCTTGTTTTCACCGTAGCGCGAGCTGTCGATACCGAAGGCCATTGCCTGGTCCTGCAGGTCGCATTCGCCGCCCTGGTCGCAGATTGGGCAATCCAGCGGATGGTTGATCAGCAGGAATTCCATCACGCCTTCGCGGGCCTTTTTGACCATCGGCGTATTGGTGAAGATTTCCGGCAGTTCGCCGTTCGGGCCGCCGCGGATATCGCGCACGCCCATGGCGCAGGAGGCCGTCGGCTTTGGCGGACCACCCTTTACCTCGATCAGACACATGCGGCAGTTGCCCGCCACGGACAGACGCTCATGGAAACAAAAGCGCGGAATCTCGGCTCCTGCTTCCTCGCATGCCTGGAGCAGCGTGAAATGGTCAGGAACTTCGATTTCGTTGCCGTCAACCTTCAGCTTTGCCATCGTATCACTTACGTCCTGTGTTCAACCCGAGCCGTTCAAACCCGGAAATAGTGCATTTCAACAACCGAAAACCCTGCTTTTTGCAGGCCTTATTCGGCCGCCTCCATGACGGCGCCTTCAGACGTCGCATTGTAGGTATATTGGTCGATCCGCGCTTCGATTTCGGCGCGGAAATTGCGGATCAGGCCCTGGATCGGCCATGCGGCCGCGTCGCCGAGCGCGCAGATCGTGTGACCCTCGACCTGTTTGGAAACCTGGAACAGCATGTCGATTTCGCGCTTCTGGGCGTTTCCACGCACCATGCGTTCCATCAGACGCATCATCCAGCCGGTGCCTTCGCGGCACGGCGTGCACTGGCCGCAGCTTTCATGCTTGAAGAAGGCCGCGATACGCCAGATCGCCTTAATGACGTCCGTCGACTTGTCCATGACGATCATGCCGCCGGTGCCGAAGGAGGATTTCACCTCGCGCATGCCGTCGAAATCCATGATCGCATCGGCCATGTCTTCGCCGCGCACGATCGGGCAGGATGCGCCGCCGGGAATGACGGCAAGCAGGTTATCCCAGCCGCCGCGGATGCCGCCGCAATGGGTTTCGATGATTTCGCGGAACGAATGCCCCATTGCCTCTTCGAATGTGCAGGGGCGCTCGACATGGCCGGAAACCATGAACAGTTTGGTGCCGACATTGTTGGCACGGCCGATCGAGGAAAACCAGGACGCGCCGCGACGCAGGATGGTCGGCGCGACCGAGATCGATTCGACGTTGTTGACGGTGGTCGGGCAGCCATAGAGGCCCATGTTCGCCGGGAACGGCGGCTTCATGCGCGGCTGGCCCTTCTTGCCCTCGAGGCTTTCGAGAAGCGCCGTTTCTTCACCGCAGATATAGGCGCCGGCGCCGTGATGCACGACGATGTCGTAATCCCAGCCATGGACAGTGTTCTTGCCGAGCAGGCCGGCCTCGTAGCATTCATCGATCGCTGCCTGCAGCGCTTCACGTTCGCGCATATATTCGCCGCGGACATAGATGAAGGCGGTGTGGGCGCCCATGGCGAAACCGGCGATCACGCAGCCTTCGATCAGCGTATGCGGATCGTTGCGCAGGATTTCACGGTCCTTGCAGGTGCCCGGCTCGGATTCGTCGGCGTTGACGACGAGATAATGCGGGCGACCATCCGATTCCTTCGGCATGAAGGACCATTTGAGACCGGTCGGGAAGCCTGCACCACCACGTCCACGAAGGCCAGATGCCTTCATCTCGTTGATGATCCAGTCCCTGCCCTTCTCGATGATGATCTTGGTGCCGTCCCAATGGCCACGGCTCATCGCGCCCTTCAGGGACTTGTCCTTGAGGCCGTAGATATTGGTGAAGATGCGATCTTGATCTTTAAGCATGTCTCACCCTCACCGCGGCTTCTTGCCGAAGACTTTAATGTATTCGGCTTCGCCACCCTTGGCGAGCGCCTCTGCCTGCTTGATCCAGTCGTCGCGGTCGATGCGGCCCTTGAAATTCAGGTAACCGTCCACCCATTCACGCTCAGCCTTCTCCCACGATGCAACTTGCGCAAACGTGTAGATACCGAGTTCGTGAAGCGTACCCTCGATTTTCGGACCAACACCGGAAATCAGCTTCAGGTCATCGACTTCAGCCGGCTTTTCGATACCTTTCGGGCGGTTCTTGTCGTCCAGCGAGGGCTTTTCCGACTTTGTGCTGGACGCGGGCGAAGCCGTCGTAGTTGGCTCGGACTTGACCGGTTCGGCCTTGGCCGTCCCTGCCGGCGGCTCCTGCTCGGTGGCTTTTGCATTTGCTTCAGCCGCCTTCGGCGCCGTCACAGGGGTTTTGAGCTTCGGATCGGTCTCAGGCGCCGTATCTTTCGGCTTGGCTGCTTCTGCGGGCGGCACGGGTGCTGCATCGACAGGGGTTTCCGGCTGCGGCTCGAGATTGGTGCGCACCGGCTTGATATCGTCGTTGAGCGTCACCGCACCGCCGATTGGCGCGGACTGGTGACGGTCGATCTGCGGGCCGGTCTTGATTTCGGCGCCCTTGCCTGCTTCGAAGGCATCGATGATTTCTTCGAGACGCGCGGGCGTCAGATCCTCGTAGGCATCCTTAAAGATGATGACCATCGGTGCGTTGACGCAAGCGCCCTGACACTCGACCTCTTCCCAGGAAAGTGTGCCATCGGCATTTGGCTGCAGCGGATCTTGGTGGATCTTGTTGCGACAGACCTTGATCAGCTCTTCGGCGCCGCGCAGCATGCAGGGCGTTGTGCCGCAGACCTGGATATGGGCGCGGGTGCCGATCGGCTTGAGCTGGAACTGGGTGTAGAAGGTCGCCACTTCCATGACGCGGATATAGGCCATGTCGAGCTTGGCTGCGACATGCTCGATCGTGGCGCGGGTGACCCAGCCTTCCTGCTCCTGCGCACGCATCAGCAGCGGGATGACGGCAGACTGCTGCCGGCCTTCCGGATATTTCCTGATCGTTGCCTCGGCCCAGGCCGCGTTCTCTTCGTTGAAGGCGAAGTTAGCGGGCTGGAACTGTTCTTCGGCTAGTCGACGAACGGACATTCTTTCTCACGCCTTATCAGTTTATTGAGACACGCTGCGAGGTCGCCGTGACGGCGATTTCGCAGGCTTTGAAAGGTAAAGTCGCAACGACAAAAGCCATCAGCGGTCTACCTCACCGAACACGATATCAAACGATCCCAGGACCGCGGAAACGTCTGCCAGCTGATGCCCGCGACAGGCGAAATCCATCGCCTGCAGATGCGCATAACCCGGAGCACGGATCTTGCAGCGATACGGCTTGTTGGTGCCATCGGCGACGAGGAAGACGCCGAACTCGCCCTTGGGCGCTTCAACGGCAGCGTAAACTTCGCCGGCCGGGACGTGGTATCCCTCGGTATAAAGCTTGAAGTGGTGGATCAGCGCTTCCATCGAGCGCTTCATCTCGCCACGCTTGGGGGGAACGACCTTGCCATCGGTGGCCGAGAAGGGTCCAGTCTTTGCGTCGCTCAGCAGGCGGTTGACGCACTGTTTCATGATCTTGCAGCTCTCGCGCATCTCGATCATGCGGATCAGATAGCGGTCATAACAATCGCCGTTCTTGCCGATCGGGATGTCGAATTCGAGCTCGGAATAACATTCATAGGGCTGTGCACGGCGCAGGTCCCAAGCGGCACCAGAACCACGCACCATGACGCCGGAAAAGCCGCGCGCCCAGGCATCGTTGATATCGATCACGCCGATATCGACGTTACGCTGCTTGAAGATGCGGTTGCCGGTCAAAAGGTCGTCGATGTCGTCCAGCTTGGACGGGAACTGGTCGCACCATGCGCCGATATCTTCGACCAGCTCATGCGGCAGATCCTGATGAACACCGCCGGGACGGAAATAGGCGGCGTGCATACGGGCACCACAGGCACGCTCGTAAAACACCATCAGCTTTTCGCGCTCTTCGAAACCCCAGAGCGGAGGAGTGAGCGCGCCAACGTCCATGGCCTGGGTGGTGACGTTCAAGAGATGCGACAGGATACGGCCGATCTCGGAATAAAGGACGCGGATCAGCTGGCCGCGGATCGGGATTTCCAGACCCAGCATCTTTTCGACGGCCAGGGCAAAGGCATGTTCCTGGTTCATCGGCGCGACGTAATCGAGGCGATCGAAATAGGGAACGGCCTGAAGATAGGTCTTCGTCTCAATAAGCTTTTCGGTGCCGCGATGCAAAAGGCCGATATGCGGATCGACACGCTCCACAATTTCGCCGTCGAGTTCCAACACAAGCCGCAGAACGCCGTGCGCTGCAGGGTGCTGCGGTCCGAAATTGATATTGAAGTTACGAACGTTGTGCTCGGTCATCTGCGGCTCCATGCCAGTACTCAAGTGTACCGGGCGGGGAAAAACTTGGCGTCAAACCGGCGGTTGCGCGCCGGCTTTAGATCGTAGGCGTCAGGTCTTCGCCTTCTCGTCACCCGGAAGGACGTATTCGGGTCCCTCCCATGGGCTCAGGAAGTCGAAACTGCGGAATTCCTGGCGAAGCTCGACTGGCTCGTAGATGACGCGCTTGAGGCTGTCGTCGTAACGAACCTCGACGAAACCGGTGGTCGGGAAGTCCTTGCGCAGCGGGTGACCTTCAAAGCCGTAATCGGTAAGGATGCGGCGAAGATCCGGGTGGCCGGTGAACAGGATGCCGTACATGTCCCAGGCTTCACGCTCGAACCAGTCGGCGCCCGGGAAAACCGAGGTTACCGACGGAACGGTCTCTTCCTCAGCCGTTGCGAGCTTGACGCGGATGCGCAGGTTCTGCTTCGGCGACAGAAGGTGATAGACCACATCGAAACGCTTGACGCGAGCCGGGTAATCGACGCCACAGGCATCGATGAAGCTGATGAAACCGCAACGCGCATCATCACGCAGGAAGGTCAAGAGCTCGACGACACCGGCACCGGTGGTGACGAGCGTCAGCTCGCCATAGGCAAGCACTGCGTCTTCGACCAGCGACGGGCGCGCCTCGCGGATATAGGTGGAAAGCTCGCTCAGGGCTTCGGTCATGATATCCTCCTTCAGCCCCTAGCGTTCGATCGTGCCGGTGCGGCGGATTTTCTTCTGCAGCAGGAGCACGCCGTAAAGCAGCGCTTCTGCCGTGGGAGGACAGCCCGGCACATAAATATCGACCGGCACGACGCGGTCACAGCCGCGCACCACCGAATAGGAATAATGGTAATAGCCACCGCCATTGGCGCAGGAACCCATCGAAATGACGTAGCGCGGCTCCGGCATCTGGTCGTAGACCTTGCGGAGTGCAGGCGCCATCTTGTTGGTCAGCGTACCGGCAACGATCATCACGTCGGACTGGCGCGGTGAAGCGCGCGGCGCAAAACCGAAACGCTCGACGTCGTAACGCGGCATGGAGAGCTGCATCATTTCGACGGCACAACAGGCAAGACCAAAGGTCATCCACATCAGCGAGCCGGTACGTGCCCAGGTAATCAGCTCGTCCGTGGAGGTGACCAGAAAGCCCTTATCGGCGAGCTCGTTGTTGATCTCGCCGAAAAACGCGTCGTCGCTGCCGATCGGCTTGCCGGTATTGGGATCAATGATGCCTTTCGGCTGAGGCGCAACGAGGGTGCTGCCGCTATCGACTACTCCCATTCCAGAGCTCCTTTTTTCCATTCGTAGATAAAGCCGACCGTCAAAACAGCAAGGAAGACCATCATCGACCAGAAGCCGAACCAGCCGATCTCACCGAAGGAGACCGCCCAGGGGAAAAGGAATGCCACTTCGAGATCGAAGATGATGAAGAGAATCGACACGAGATAGAATCGAATATCGAACTTCATGCGCGCATCGTCGAATGCGTTGAATCCGCATTCATAAGCCGACAGCTTCTCGGAATCGGGTGCTTTATAGGCGACAGCAAAGGGCGCTATCAAAAGCGCCAGGCCGATAACCATGGAGATTCCGATAAAGATCGCGATCGGGATGTAAGAAGCGAGAAGTTCACTCATGATATCCAACCCCTGCCTGCAAGAAGCGTCGAACGACGCATTTTTAGGCAATGCGCGGGCAAGCGAACGTGCATTGCAACAAGCCGTGACTATCGCAGCAGCGTTTCCCACGCAAGTGCTTTAACAGGCCACCTCACACGCATAAGGGTGCGAAAGACGACAAAATGTCGCAGAGGGCGCCGGAAAGCCTGAAACGATTGAAAAACTGCGATACCATTCGTTCGAAAGTATCGCGAAAAGTTATTAACAGGAGTGAAAAACTCAACGTTTGCAGCGGAATTGCGCTTTGGTAATTCCATGCACAGGAAACAGACCCTGCGACAATTCCCCACATGCCGGCGGATCCGCCAGAACAAACTTTCTGGTTGCAAACCTGCAGGAAAACACAGGTAAAAAGTCCCCTCCTCCAGCAACCGCTCGCGTATTGCGGGAAGCGCCTCTGAGAATCAGAAACATACCTCAGACGAACAATAAAATACCTAGGCGAAAGGGTGCGATCACGCGATTGCGAACGGCAGACCACCCACTCGCCTTGCGCTCACTCGAAAGCCTGCGACAGCACGGCCATCTGTACCGGGAGAATTGCGGGATACGCAGAGCTGCCGCCCTCAGGCACAGCAACTCAAAAGAAGGAGGACAATCATATAGGAATGGCGCGAGTGACGGGGCTCGAACCCGCGACCTCCGGCGTGACAGGCCGGCACTCTAACCGACTGAGCTACACCCGCGCATTTTGCCTTTTACGGCAGACCCAACGACATAAGCCGTCAAATCAGTGAGAGAAGAATGGCGCGAGTGACGGGGCTCGAACCCGCGACCTCCGGCGTGACAGGCCGGCACTCTAACCAACTGAGCTACACCCGCACATTCTTCAAGAAGCACCACCTTTAGAAGGGAAACTTCTTGGCCGGGCGACCTCAATCGCTCGGTTGGCGGCTGTCTAAGAGGTTCGCGATCGGGTGTCAAGCAGGTTTCAAGACAAAAGGATGACGCGTCTAACGTTTTCCCTGCACACACAGTTTTTTGTCGGATTGCGACGAAAAATTCAAAAAAACATCACGAAGGCTCTTGCGGTTTTTTCGCGATCCGCATAGATCACGGCCACCGACGCGGCGGGCATGGCCCGGTTAGCGGAAGGGCGATTAGCTCAGTTGGTAGAGCGCCTCGTTTACACCGAGGATGTCGGGAGTTCGAGTCTCTCATCGCCCACCATTTTCCCGAATGAATACGATAATTTACAGAGTTTCAGCTTACGAGCTGAGATCGACCGCACCGAAATCGCATCGAAATCCTCACTTTACAATAAGCCTAGGCCTTCCAGGCTTTCGGGTCTCCGAGGATGTAGGAAGGATTGAAAAGCCATTGGCGGGATGACGTTGATGTCGTCTCTGGGCGTGGCCAACCGCCTGGATAAAGGCCGATTGAGATCCAGACACCGGGGACCCTACTCACCCTTGTCAGGCTCGGCTTTGGCCGATTTGAAGCTCGCCATGACCCTTAGAGTGAGGAACGTCACGATCGACAACACAATGGCGGTGTCGTACGCTCCAAGCCCCACAGCCGTGCCGATGGCTCCGGTAGCCCAGATGCTTGCCGCTGTCGCCGTGCCGCGTGTTCCGAGCTTGCCGACCAAAATAGCGCCGCCGCCGATAAAGCCGACCCCGTTGATAATGCCCTCAACGATGCGGGCCGTCGCCTCCGCATTGCCGACAGTGACAGTTTCAGTCGCCTGAATGAAGCCGCATGCGGCGATCGCGACCAGAGGGAATGTGCGAAGACCAGCACTTCTTTCGTTGCGCTCGCGATCCCAAGCGATTGGCAAGGCCAGGACGTAGGCGACCAGCATCGCGACCAGATGAGGGATGATGTTCAGCTCGACGCCGATAGAGGCAAGCCACTCGCTCACTCGGGTTCCTCCTTGAATGTTGCAACCCGGAAGATGTAGACGCCGACCAGGATGACCAGCACCGCAGTAGAGATCGGATCGACATAATCCTGAATGACGCTGTAGGCCTGCCCGAGGAGGAACCCTGCAAACGCCAGAGCGGCGGTCCACAGGAGCGTTCCAATCGACGAGAAGACGAGGAACTGGCCCAGAGCCATGTTGGAAACGCCTGCGGGAACGGAGATTAGCGTCCTGACCGTCGGTATCAGCCTGCCGAGCAGGACTGACGAATTGCCGTGCCGTTTGAAACGGTCGGATGCCGCGTCCACGTCGGATGGTGACATCGTCAGCCAACGCCCGTGCGTTCTTGCCAGTCGGCGCACGCCTTCATGTCCGAGACGGCGCCCGAGATAGTACCAGGGCAGCGTGCCAAGGAGGGATCCGACCGTTCCGGCGGCGATGACAGTTAATATGTTCATGTCCCCTTGCGTGGCGAGATATCCAGCAAGCGGCATGATCAACTCGGAAGGTATCGGCGGGAAAACGTTTTCCAGGAACATGAGCAGCCCGATCCCAAAGGGACCGAGCTGCACCATCATTGACTGCACGAACGCTTCCATCGTCAGTGGCTCTCAAACACTGGCGAACTCACATCTCGACTTTGCCAGTGTCGCCCATATCCGGGCGGGAGCTTGTGACCGCTGCAGCAGCCATTTTGATGTAGCTGATGATGGTGCCGGGGCTATCCCAGTACTCGGCTGAGGACGGGGTGACTTTCAAAATCCGGATCGACGGGTCATCGGCATTGTCCCACCACGCCTTTGCAGGCGTTGCCCAAAGCTCACGAATTTTTTCGCGATCATTTTCGATTTCGGCAGTGCCGGAAATGGAGACGTATTTCTGCCCTTTGGAGTCAGCGAAGGCCAAACAGACATTCGGGTGACGAGAAACCTCCGCGTCCTTATGGCTTGCGACATCTGTCAAAAAATAGAATGCGTTTTCCAACCGCTCGGCATATGCGGACATCGGTCGCGCCCTGAGATCCAAGCCAGTCTGCGTGGTCAGCATGCAGAAGCCAATCTTGTCTGCCAGATCCCAGACCTTCGCATTGTCGTCTTCGTCGTGCGCCATCATCATTCTCCTTCAGTTGCCGCCAGAGAACGGTGACGACAACACGAAGTTCCAAGAAATGGCGCGAGCATTGGACGCGACCGCGCTGGCATGAGGCATCGCATGGCGCCTGGCGATAAAATCACGGCTCAATCACGATACTCATCGTCTGTGGGAGGAACACGCTGACTTTCTGTCAGGTTCTTTCCGATAAGGAGCAAACATGCCACATCTTCCCAGCCGCAAATCCACGAAACCGCAGCCAAAAGCTCGGACTTCCCATTGGGGGAGATGATGGCGGTTTTATCAGTCGTGGTGAGCTTGGAGATCGTAACAGCGCGCTTGCTATTCGTCCTCACCCCAGCATCATCGTGAAGGTTTTGCGCTAGGAAGCTTGGGCAAGCGGATCAGAGGTGGTGTCCGACACATGCCCGTTGGCAGGGATCTCCCGGTTCAATAGATCCAAGATCGCATCAACGCCAAATGGCTTAGGGATAAAAACCCAGTCATCCCGCAACCCCTCGTCTACGGCACGACCCGACATTACGATGATGGTCGTGTTGGGTGCATGTGAGGCGACCACGGACGCCAGATCCAACCCACTCAATCCGCCTGGCATGTCCACATCCGTGATCAGGATGTCAAATGCCGGATTATGACCGATCACGCCAATGGCCTCGAGGACATTGGACGCAAGGGAAACACTAAACCCTTCGTCCATCAATGCGTCAGCTAGAACTGCGCGGATCAGGGGCTCGTCTTCGACTAACAGCACGGATCGCATTGGCATCGGCGGACCTCATTGAATCGGTATATCGTCACAACTCGTCCCGGCGAAAATCAGCACGCCCCAACCGCTAGTCTTTGCTAACATATTTAATAAAATGCGAATATTCTGATCGAAGTGGGGAGGTTTCGATTTGGATCTGCTTGATCACACGGTGAATGAGCTCCTTGACCTGATCGGTCGCAGTTCACCGCAGGTGTCGGGAAGCACCGCCGCACTTCTGACATCTGAATTCGGGATCGCCATGTGCAAAATGGCACTGTTGGTCTCAAGCGGCGATAGTGCCGGAAATGAGATCACTGTTGTTCTCCTCGATTCAATCTCAAGGGACATCTCCGCTGCAGCGACGAGAGATAGGGCCAGCGTATTGGCGCTTATCGAAACGATGAAACTGAACGAGCCTCGCGACGTCGTCCGCCCTGCCCTTATCGAAGCGACCCGTCAACCACTGTTGGCCTGTCACCTTCTTGTCGAAGCTCTCGAATTGCTGGCGCGGTATGCAGCTGATGTCGATCCATCAGTTGCAAGTGACTACTATGCCGGGACGATGGTTATCAGCACCGGCTTCAAAGCTGTCATCATGGCAGTTGATGCCAATCTCAAGGACGACAGGATGGGGGATTTGCGCGATCTTATTTCCGTTGATCGGGCAGGTCTGTCGCAAAGACATGGCTTCGCTTCAAACTCCTTGAAGCGAGGTGCCTTAAATATCGGTTTTGACTGGTGAGGAAGGGCGTCGTTTGCCTTGTTTTCGCGCTGGCGTTCCACGGGCTGACCGATCAACTGCGGAGGCAGGTTTGGCTCGCCTTTGATCATAAGGCCTGGTCCCCGACGCCCGACGGCACGCCCATTCGATCGGTGCGTTTTACAAATCATCTCCTGATAGAGGGGGTGCAGACCCAACCTGTCGAGAGGGTGCCTGTGAAGGTCTTCGGCGTCGCCAAGACGATTGCCGATTGTTTCCGGTATCGGAACAAGGTCGGCCTATCTGTGGCGATCGAAGGGCTTCAGGAAGTGCTGCGCCAGCGCAAGACGACGTCGGGCGAGATCGCCAAGCAAGCCGAGCGAGGAACGGTCGCCACGGTCATTCGGCCCTATATCCAGGCGGTGACCGTCAATGGCTAGAGATCCAGAATATCGGCGCATTAGCTCACGCCCGCCTCTCACAGGTTTCCAAAGCGAGGCAAGTTGGTTCGGGCGAGCACGGACTGGAATTCTTGACCATGGACATTATTCGTCATATATGACTATTAACAGGTCTTATTGCGTCAGATATGGATGATTGAGATGGGCTCCCCGAAGGCGAGGCCAGCACTGGAACGACTGGGCCAGGATATCCGCAACGCGCGTCTGCGGCGTGGTATCGCCGTGGCGGATCTCGCGGTGCGCGCAGGAACCTCGCCGAGTTCCATCGCCCGCCTCGAACGGGGTGATCCCGGTGTCGCCATTGGAACGCTTGCCGACATCCTTGTTGTGCTGGGCCTTCTGGAGCGGCTCGCTGACCTGGTCGATATCCGCAAGGACGATCTGGGTCTGGCGCTGACAGCGGAGCACGGACCGCGGCGTGGCCGCTCCTTCGCGGCAAGGCTGAAAAAGCAGAAGGCTCAGACGGAAGAAGAGCAGGATCGACGGGACGTTGTCGACCCTGACGGGGCGTCCTTCTGATGGCCGATTTCGTCGCCCATGTCGCGCTTGGCGAAGGCCGAACATCGGTGGGCCAATTGCGCTTCGCCCATGCCGGGCCGCGACAATTCTCGACCTTCGCCTATGGTCCCGAATGGATCGGAAACCCGCGCGGCTTCGCCATACAGCCAAGTTTCCCTCTTAAGGCCGGCCCATTCTACACTTCGGGACAGCCCGGAAATATGCGCGACGCATTGGCGGGTGTTTTCGCTGATGCGGCGCCGGACAGTTGGGGACGCAGGCTGCTCGAACGCGCCTATGGCAATGGTCTCAACGAGTTCGAATATCTGACGCTTTCCGACGATGCGTGCCGGCAAGGCGCGTTGCGTTTTCTAGATGACAAGGGCGAGGTCATTCGCGGCAAGGCAGCGGACGCCGTTCCACGTCTCGTCGATCTCGAAACCATCACGGCGATCGCGCGCGCCTATGAGCAAGGCAAGGAGATCTCGCCCGAGGAGATGCAGGCGCTGGCCGGAGCTGGTGGCTCCGGCGGCGCTCGCCCCAAAGCCAATGTCAGGGACGGCGATGTGCTGTGGCTGGCCAAGTTCACCTCGGTCCACGACCAACAGCCGATCGAGCGCGTCGAGGTCGCCACCCTCCGGCTGGCGGCGGCCTGCGGTATCCGCACGCCCGAGGCACGGCTGGAACTCTCCGACACGCCGTTCCCAGTCGCGCTGATCCAGCGGTTCGACCGGCGTGGGGCCGCTCGGATTCCTTACATCTCCGCGCGCACCGCACTCGGCAAGACAGGGGCAGAGCTGGGCTCCTATACTGAGATCGTCGATTTCATGCGGTCTTATTCATCCGACCCCATGGCTGACTTTCGCGAGCTCTATCGGCGTCTGATCTTCACTATCCTCGTATCCAACAAGGACGATCACCTGAAAAACCACGGCTTCCTCTATGTGGGGGCGGGTCAGTGGCGCTTATCGCCAGTGTTTGACGTGAACCCGGCGCCGGACCGCAACCCTCATCTTGAGACAGCGATCCTCGAGGGCGGGGTCCATGATCGGTCGATCAACCTCGCACTGGAAGCCTGCGAGTTCTTCGAGATTCCAAAGGCCGAGGCGCGGGAGACGATCCGGACAATGGCGCAGCGTGTTTCGGAAGGATGGCGTGATGCCTTAAGACAGGTTGGCGTCTCTGGCGCGCTGGCGCGCGACTATGAGGCTGCTTTCGTCGGTGACGAGATTGAGAAAGCGCGCAGCCTTAAAGTCATATCTGATTAATTAAGGAAGGTTAGCACTCAAATATGACTACTAGATAACATTGGCAGACTTCCGAACCAATGCAGCACTGGAGCTCGTCGAAGCGCTTGACCATTGACGCGGAGCGGCGTCGAGCGGCGGAGTTTGTAACATCAAAACTCCGCTACAGCGAGGTTGCCTGCTGCTCGGGGATATTGCTCGCCGACTGAGCCTCCGGGCCAGCGCACTGCTTCCTGCTGCCCGAAAACGGTTGGTACGAATTATCCTCGATGCGATAGGAGCTGTAACGGCCCATACACCACCGTGCCCGCGCGTCAACCTCGCGGAAGACACCCTTATCCAATGGAACGGCCGCGACCGCCCCGGGAGCCTTGCAGGTGCGTCGCGGGCCTCCTCCATAGGGCTGATAACTATTATCCGCCTGATCGTACGAACGGTAACGGGCTCCACACCAGTCCCTCACGGTCGCGGCTACCTCTTCCCCAGTGCCTGTTGCGCCTATGTCAGCGACGCCATCGGGCGTTGTTTCGGTATCGCGAGTACCGTATCCAGTCTTCCGCACGCTGCGATTTTCCTGTCCAGCGCCCGCCAACATCGTGTCGGGGGCCAAGAGAGCGGGAAGTCTCTCGTATGCTTGCTGACTAACATCGATCCGCTTGACCTTCGACGCCCACAGTGGTGCATCGAGGTTGGCAAATGAATGAGGTGCGGGAGCCTCCATCAGATAGGAGGAAATCTTCATGCCTCCAATGCCAAACGGCACGAGGCAGGAAGCGAGTAACAAACCAGTAAAAAGATCACGCATACCGAAAGAACCTGTTGTGTTTGCCGTGGAAATGCGAGCGATCTAAGTTGGTTCCGTCAAAGCAGACTTCTCATCCCACCTTCTCGGATATGCGTGATGTCAGGGTTTGACTTCGGCTTGCCGCTGTCTTGGGTTGCAGGTGCAAAAAATGAAGTCAGCATACTGGTGGAGGTGGTTATTTTTGGAGAGGAAACCAGACCACCAGCCCATCGTGCGTTGCAGAATATCGCTCTCGAATGGGAGCGGTGAAAAGCTGTCGGAATGCTCGCGGCAGCGATGGCCGCTCATCCGATGACCTTGGAACATAATTCTTGGCCGCCCCGTTCCCCGACCCGGGAGGCTACTGCAATCCAAGGAGAATTTCATGCAGCGTTTCGCGGATAAGGTCGTCATCGTCACCGGCGCAGGCTCAGGCATCGGAAAGGCGACCGCCGAGCGGTTTCTCGACGAGGGCGCAAAGGTCGCGCTGGTCGGCCGCACGAAGTCCAAACTGGAAGATGTTGCGAGGCCCTACCCTGCCGAGAGACTGCTCGTCGTTGAGGCCGACATATCCCACGAGACCGATGTCTGTAGCATCGTCGCCAGGACGACGGAAAAGTTCGGACGGCTCGACGTTCTCGTGAACAATGCAGGCGTAGTCACCCAAGGCGACGTTGCTTCGCTATCCACCGAAGACTGGCGCAAGGTCATGGCCACCGACTTGGATGGCGTTTTTTTCGCCTCCCGCGCAGTCATCCCGCATCTCAAGTCATCCGGCGGTTCGATTGTCAATGTCTCGTCTGTTTCGGGTACAGGCGGGGACTGGGGCATGGCCGCCTACAACGCCGCGAAGGGCGCGATCACCAATTTGACCCGCGCGATGGCCATGGACCATGGGAAAGACGGCATTCGGGTGAATGCGGTTTGCCCGAGCTTCACCAAGACCGGGATGACCGAGGACATGACAAAGGACGACAAGCTGATCGCCAAGTTTAACGAGCGTTTCGCGCTCGAAGGACCCGGGAAGCCGGAAGACGTGGCAGCAGTCATCGCGTTCCTAGCCAGCGATGACGCGCGGTTTGTGACTGGGGTCAATCTTCCGGTGGACGGCGGCATGTCCGCTTCGAACGGTCAGCCGCCGCAATAGAAGACGAGTTTTTGGTGCAATCACCAAGCACACCACCGCCTTGCTCTCGCTAAAGGGCAAGGCGTTTTGAGCTGGCTTATGTGACATGCGCCGTCAAACGTTCCGGTGGGTCGCCCACCCGAGCCGGCCAGTCGCCGTAATCCAAATCAAGTGGTTTCAGGGATTGCCGCGATTGGGCTTGGGCGGCAGTCGCGGCGATGTCGGCCAGTGCCCTGCGCGATCCCTGTGGCTTTGCCGTCCACGCCATAATTGTTTTCCTTGGTACGGGTGAGCGCGCGAACCTTCCCCGTCTCATCTCGGGAACGATTGTCCACGTCGGCAGTTTTTTGACGGTGACCAATCTGGGAGGGACTTATGTCCGGTATGACCTTGGAAGGGCTTTCAAAGCAGCTCCGGAAGATCGACTTCTGCATGCTTTGTACCAATGGAGGCTCCGGCACAATTACCGCTCGGCCGATGAGCAACAACGGCGACGTCGAATACAATGGCGACTCCTGGTTCTTCTCTTACGAAGACACCCGTAAAGTTGCTGAGATCAGTCGCGATGCGGGAGTAACGCTCACATTCACCGCGCCGCCCAGTCTTCTCGGCAAACCTGGCATTTTCATTGCTATCCGAGGTGAAGCCCACTTAGTGCGTGAAAAATCCGAATTCGAGGACCATTGGGTTAGCGGGCTTGATCGTTGGTTCCCGGATGGGACAGACACTGTTGGCCTTGTGCTCATTAAGGTTTCGGCGGAATCCATCGAATATTGGGATGGTGAAGAAAACGGGCGGGTATCCCTGACTGCGTTGGACCCCGTAGCAGAAAGCTCGGTTGAGTAGCCGCAGAACAGGGTCTGGTGGGCTACAGGGGATGACCATGGTAAGCAGACACGGTGCCATCGGAACACCTGCTATGGCTAAATGCCCCTGCTCTCTGAGGACGGCAAGCGGAAGCGATACATTTCGTGAGTGGTTCGGACCTAGGGCGAACCAGCGTTGAACGTGGCCTCACGTTTTCACTGGATGGGACATTCCGACAGAACGAGGAGCTGTCAGCTTAAACGTGAACTGCTCATACGGTTTGTTAGCGGGCACGTCCGCAGTCGAGCTGACGGATGCGGAGGTAGATAGCCCGTTCTCCACATATCCCATGATTGAAGCCATGATTGCTTTCCCAAGACCACGGCACTGATGGGCAGCCGTTTTCGGATTTCGAGGATCCGGTGGAACCTGAACCCAAAAGCACAATCGCAATTTCACGAAGAAAAAGCGAAGGGCGCTCGATCCATGTCTGGAGAGCGCCCTTCGCAGACCCGGACAGCTTCGCGCGCGACAGGGTCACTGCGGCAAGGCCATCGATAACGGGTGATGGACCTTAGGTGCGTTTGGCCGATCTCGATTTCAAGACCGCCGAGCACTGACCTGCCTATGTCCCTATTCCGAGCAGGAGGTAGTGCGGTCGCCGAGATCGCCAAGACCGACACCAACGGAGAACAAAATGACCCAGAGCTACCCCGTCCCGACACCCGAACAGCGACAGTACATGGAGATCAGGGAAGCAGCTGAACGCGCGATGCTCGACAAGGTCTACAAGGCCATCGAGGACACATCCGCCGAAGTGGCTGACAAGTTCCGGGAGGTCGGGCTAAAATTCGAGCCTACGAGCGCGGACTACTTTACGTTCGCGACGCAGCAGGTTCTTTTCGTGCGCCTGAGCGGCGGCAATCCTGATACTTTGGAGGGCGGCGATCCCGAGATCGGCGAACGCATCGTTCGCAATGGACAGCATATCATCGACCATTACTGGCGAGGCAAGCGCAAAGAACCCTGACGACCTCCCGGCTGTCGAAAGCACGCCTTACGACCTAAATTCGGTAGCCCGCCCTACCTATCGTAAACGATCAACATTCACGGCCGCCATGCCCGTTTTCCTGGACTTCGAAGCCTCTTCCCTGAGCAAACACAGCTACCCAGTCGAGGTGGCGTGGGTTTTCGAGGACGGGCGCGCGCGTTCATTCCTCATCAGGCCAGCAGCAGGCTGGACCGACTGGTCGGGCGAGGCCGAGGCGATCCACGGGATTTCGCGGGACCAGCTTGAAAGGGACGGCGTTGACGTTTCGACCATCGTTGACGAGATGATCGCCACACTGGCCGACCAGGACATCTGTGCCAGCGCGCCGTCCTGGGATGGCAAATGGTTGAGCGCATTGCTTCGCGCAGCGGGACATCCGCGCCACGAGCTGCGCCTAAGGCAATCCGACGAAGCCTTCATGGATGCCGCAAGGGCGGGACTTGGGTCTTCGGTTTCAGAGGATGTCGCAGCGAACCTGGTCAACGAGATCATCGGGAGAACCGAGCCGCCGGAACCGCCACACCGTGCATTGCCTGATGCCCTCCTCGAACTCGAGCGGTGGGAACTGGTGCGATCGGAGGCGGCGCGTTTACCCAAAGGCGAAGCTTCGAGTATGTGAAGCGCGGGCGCATTTCCTTCGTCGATTTCAGTCAAGCACTCCCGACGGATATCCATCGGGAGTGGCCGAAAGCTACGACTATATCTTTCCCAATAACGTCTCTGTGGCGGCGATGATCGAACCTGTCATCGAAACATTGGCGATCGCGGGGCTCGGCAGGATCGCCTGTGCCTTGTTATTGAACATCGCGCCCGAACGCCCTTCGAGATCGGGAGAAACCAACAGTGGAACCATCCTTTCCGAGTAAACCTCCGGCTTCACCGTCATGAAGCTCGTCAGCCCCTCGATGATGGAGAGCAGAAGCCTATTTGTCCCGAACAGATTTTCGCGAATGCCGGTCTTTACGAAACCGGGGTTCAAGCCGAAGACATCAATCTGCGGGTAGCGCCGTGCGGCATCCAGAACCAGTGCCTCATTGCCCGCCACGGTATTCATGTGGGCCTTCATGCGGCCATAGCCCCTCTCGGAATTGAGGTCCTCAACATTGGCCTTCTGTCCCGATCCCGGGAAACCCATAACGAACACGCGTGGTTTCATCCGCGGCTCGGCCCTTGCGACACCAAGACGATGTGCGATCGCTTTCAGGATCACGTAGCGGCTCAGATAGCTGATCGCCAGATCTCGCTCGACCCCCTCGGCGATGACCTGCCTTTTCGGGCCTGCCATGATCCCGGTCGTCATGATCACCAGGTCAAGCGTTTCGGCAGGGAGCTCGGCGGCCACCCGCTTCGCCTCGGCCATTGAGCTGAGGTCGGCTGTCATGAACCGGATGTTGCGGATCGACTGATCCTTGAAGGTCTGCCCGACTACGGTGACGTTCGCGCCTTGTCGCGCGAGGTCCTGAGCGAACGAGCGGCCGATGCCACCCGTTCCTCCGACGATCGCCACTTGAAGACCATTGAGGTCGAGGGTGTTCGGATTGCGATGCTGCCAGGAAATCGAGGTGTCCCGTTTCATTATTCGGTCTCCTTCGCTGCTTTAAGCTCTGACATTGTGGGATAGTCGACATAGCCCTTCTCGGTGCCGCCGAAGAACGTCGAGCGGTCGGCTTCGTTCATGGGCGCACCGCTATCGAGGCGCTCGGCAAAGTCCGGATTTGCCAGGACCATCTGACCATACGCCTCGATGTCCGCAAGGCCGGAGGCAATGTCCGTCCCGATCTGCTCGCGGGAACGGCCCGGCCTGTTCAAAACGAGTGCCTGATGCCAAAGCTTGCGGATGTCCGACAGCAGCTCCTCGTTGCCTGCATGCATGATGTGGATATAGGCGAGGCCCAGCTTGTCGAGTTCGGCAACGAGATGGCGGTAGAGGTCGGGACCTTCAGCACCCTCGTCTATGCCCCACATCAGGAGGCTCGGGGACAAACGGATTGCGGTCCGCTCGGGACCGATCTCGTCGGAGATCGCCTTCGCGACTTCGATGGCGAAGCGGGCGCGGTTCTCGATCGAACCACCGTATTCGTCGGTGCGGACATTGGAACTAGCAGCGATGAACTGCTGGACCAGGTAACCGTTCGCGCCATGGATTTCGACACCGTCCGCTCCGGCCTCGATCGCACGCCTCGCGGCATACGCGAAATCCTTTACCGTCTGACGTACCTCCTCCGTGGTGAGCGCGCGCGGGGTCGGGATATCCTGCATGCCCGCGGCCGTGAACATCGGCGCGCCCGGTGCAATCGCCGAGGGCGCAACACCCTGACGATGGTGCGGGGTGTTGTCGGGATGGGACATGCGGCCAGCGTGCATGAGCTGGAGGAAAATACGGCCGCCCTGTGCGTGCACCGCTTGTGCGATCGCTTTCCAGCCTTCGACATGGGCATCCGTATAGATACCGGGTGTCGTCAGATAACCCTGTCCGTCATCCGACGGCTGGGTGCCTTCTGTCACGATGAGGCCAATGGAAGCGCGCTGCGCGTAATACTGCGCGGCGAGATCACCTGGGGTGCCATCGAGCTTTGCCCGGGAGCGCGTCATCGGTGCCATGACCAGGCGATTGTTGAGTTCGATGCCGCCGAGGCGGACCTTTGCGAAGATGTCCGACATACCTGTCTCCTATGAACATTGCTGAGACGGATATGGGCTTGCGCGACGGATGGAATAACCCCATCTAAATGAGAATGATTATCCCATTGATGGAGCAATCGATTGGACTATCTCAACGACATGGCTCTGTTTGTCGAAGTGGTGAAGACGCGGAGTTTTCGTCGCGCAGCGGAGGTGCTGGGTATTCCGAACTCCACTTTGTCGCGCCGCATCGGTCTTCTCGAGGAAGGGATCGGCCTTAGGCTCCTGAACCGGACAACGCGCAAGATCGAATTGACGGAAGCAGGCCAGCTCTATTTCGAGCGCAGCCGACGTATCGTTGAAGAGGCCAGGATCGCCTATGAAGAACTGGGTGACATGGTTGCCCAGCCATCCGGCGTGCTGAGGGTATCGATGTCCGTCGACTTCGCCACGACGTATATCGCGCCGTTGCTGCCTGATTTCGCGTCCCTGTATCCCGGCATAACGTTCGATCTTGATCTGACGTCGCGTAATGTCGATCTGGTCGGTGAGCCGTTCGACCTCGCCATCCGAATGGCCGCCCCTGAAAATCCCAACCTGGTCAGCCGCGCAATCACCAGACTGAGCGCGCAGTTTTACGCCGCCCCGAGCTATATCGAAGCTCACGGCATGCCGAAACATCCCGCTGATCTTGAAAGCCACCAGTGTCTGACCATGCCGAGCATGACGACCTGGACGGTTCACTCCGGTCAAAAGTCGGCAAGCATCGCCGTGGGTGGGCGTTTCCGGATGAACAGCGTCGGCATGATCCGTCGGCTCGGCATCCTTGGCCAGGGCATTGTCTTCCTTCCCGAACGCGTATTGGCTGAGGACCTCGCAGCAGGACGGCTTCAGCGCGTTCTGCCGAACTGGAAGGGTGCCTCGCAACCGATCCACGCGGTAACCGAGACAAAACTCGTCCCCGCGAAAACACAGCGCTTCATCGAGTTTCTCAAGGATCGCCTGCGGGACATTTGAATATCTCGCGAATTTGCCTCAGGACAAATGAAGAGCGTTCCGCGCTGGATAGTGCGCAAATCCAGCTTTCGTCGGAAGTCTATCGTACTTTTCGAACTGCTTTCCCGGTGGTCCGGAAACTTGGAGCAATTGCGTAGAAGGCGCTTTGAACCAATCCAGCCTGAATTTCCAGACATTCTCATGCTGGTGGGAAAGCCTCCGCGGCAATGACAGCATCCGGCCCACTGCAGTTATCGATGTCGTCCATGGAGGAACGCCAAAACCGCAAAACACTGGATCGCCGCCGCCAGGATAAACACGGAGGGATCGGAGATTGTCCTCACGAGGCCAAACACCGCGGGTGCGATGGCATAGGTCCCCTGGCTTAGTGCGACGATCAGTGGCACCACACGAGTGACATCGGCTTTGTCGAACTCGACTTGGGCGATGAGGGGCGGCAACGACGTTGCGTTGCCAATGCCGAGGCCAAAAAGCAGGACCCCGATGATCATTGCTGCGGCATTGTCGCCGCCAGCCAACAGCAATGTCAGAGAGCCTAATATCTGAACGCTGTAGCTAGCCGAGGCCACCAAGCGACGATCTGCAGTCGCTGGCATCAGCCAACCGATGCCGCTGCGCCCGACTATTGCCGCAACGGTCGCTCCGCCCATGACCAGCCCGGCCGTTTGCGATCCAAAGAGTGGCACCACCATTGAAAATAGGTGAGATAGCAGTCCTATCTGGGCGAACAATCCCGCAGCCATTGCTATCGCAAGGGTGAGGAAACGGCGATTGCTCCACAGAGAGCTTCGCGGCCCCGACGAAACCAGTGGGGCCGAAGTCGGCGAGATCACCACGTGCGACCCGGTTCCATCCGGTGATTGACCCATAAGCTCGGGTGATTTGGAAAACACCAGGACAGACAACGCAGCTACGGTGAGGATCATCGAAAACCCGACCATGATGGTGGCCTGCACAAACCCGCTCGACACGATGAGAATGACCCACAAGGGTGAGAAAATCACGCCACCCACACTCGCCCCATTATATGCCATGGACAGGGCTGCCGGGCGTCTGCGGACGAACCAGGGAGAGATAATGGCATTGACCGCCGCAGCGCCCATAGCAACCCAGCCTGTGCCGCTGAGGAGAGCGGCCGCAAACAGATGCCAGGGCTGGGATGCCGACGACCAACCGACGACACCCGTTGCCAGTAGAACCGCTCCGGAGATGGTTATGATTGGGATGTTCCAAAGCCGATACAATCGAGGGAGGTTTGCTACAACCACTGCGCCGACGATGAAATGCAGCGTTACGGCGCTCGATACGAATGCAACGGACCAACCCGTTCTCTGCACTACCATCTGCAGATAAATTGGTGGCCCGTAAAAACCGACCCCCCAGCCGAATGTCGCCAGAACAAAGGTCGCCGCGACCACGTACCAGCCAAAAAAGGGTGTCGTCTCGGATGTTGGTGGTGATGTCATGACTTGGGCCTCAATGTTGTTTGAGCCTTGTCGCAGGTTCAGCATGTCGAAGCTTCGGTCACGATCGAAGTGTTCACGTTTGTCCGCGTATGGCGCGAGGCGGAAGTCGGCCCCTGGCCCATTGCGGACTTGCTCGGAATGTGGCAATTGAAAATTCAATATTTCAAGGAGTATTGAATTTTGCAACAACGGCAGGCTTTGGCGTCATTCTCAGCACTCTCCCAGGAAACGCGCCTGGCCGTCGTGCGGGTTCTCGTTGTCGCGGGACCTGACGGGCTCGCCGCCGGCGCGATCGCCGAGCGAATGGGCGTCTCGCCGTCGAACGTCAGCTTCCACCTGAAAGAACTTGAACGGTCGGGACTGATCTCCCAGCGCCGCGAATCGCGGTCTATCGTCTATAGCGCCAGCTACGAGACGCTGGCCGATCTCGTGAAGTTCCTGTTGGAAGACTGCTGCGCGGGACACCCCGAAATCTGCGCTCCGGCGGCGACCGTGGCGGACTGCTGTGTTGCGAAATGACCGCGACGCTCTCGAGACGTCTAACCGCTGAGGCGATCGGCACGGCCGCCCTCGTGGCCACAGTGGTTGGGTCCGGCGTCATGGCCGAGCGGCTGACGACGGACAAGGGGCTGGCGCTCCTTTGCAACACGCTTCCCACGGGTGCGGTCCTCGTCGTCCTGATCACCATTCTGGGCCCACTCTCCGGAGCGCATTTCAACCCTGTCGTCTCGGCCCTCTTCGCGTTTCGGCGTGAACTGGCGTTCCGATATCTCGGCCCTTATGTCGCCGCTCAGATTGTCGGCGGGATCATGGGGACATGGCTCGCCCACCTGATGTTCGAACTGCCGCTCCTACAGGTATCGCAGACGGTCAGAACCGGATCGGGTCAGTGGTTTGCGGAAGCTGTCGCGACAGGCGGGCTCGTTTTGACGATCCTCGGTGGCCTGCGTCACCGACCTGAAAGTATACCGATGCTGGTTGGTCTCTACATCACGGCGGCATACTGGTTCACGGCCTCGACGTCGTTTGCCAATCCTGCCGTCGCGATAGCGCGATGCCTGACCGACACGTTTTCTGGAATCCGCCCAATTGACGTCCCGCTGTTCGTCGTCGCCCAGGTCATTGGGGCGTCGCTCACGGCTCTCGTCGCGGGTTGGCTTTTCGCCGAGCCGTCGCGGCAACCATCCGTTTCTCAAGCCGAAAGGGCGTGACCATGGACGTAACCATCTACCACAATCCCGCATGCGGGACCTCGCGCAACACGCTCGAGCTGATCCGAAACGCCGGGATCGAGCCGACCGTCATCGAGTATCTCGACAATCCTCCGTCGCGCACCGAGCTCGTCCGCATGATCGGCGACGCCGGACTGACCGTCCGTCAGGCCATTCGAGAAAAGGGAACGCCTCATGCCGAGTTTGGCCTCGATGATCCGGCGCTGACCGACGACGAGCTGATCGACGCCATGCTTACCACCCCGATCTTGATCAATCGTCCGTTCGTGGTCACTCCGATGGGCACGCGCCTGAGCAGACCGTCTGAAGTCGTCCTCGATATCCTGCCCGACACCCACAAGGGGCCTTTTGCCAAGGAAGACGGCGAACTGGTCATCGACGCGGAGGGCAAGCGCGTTGTCTGATCTGTGTGCCGCATCCACCGAGCATCTCCGCAAGCCCGATCTCGAAGCGCTCCGTCCGCCATTCTCGACGCATCCGCCACGCATCCTGATCCTCTACGGCTCGCTTCGCGACGTGTCCTACAGTCGCCTCTTGGCCCACGAGGCACGTCGTCTCCTGGAACATTTTGGATGTGAGGTCCGCGTCTTCGATCCCAAGGGGCTGCCGTTGCCCGACGAGGCTCCCGTCGATCACCCAAAGGTCAGGGAATTGCGCGAACTTTCCGCCTGGTCGGAAGGTCAGGTTTGGGTCAGCCCGGAGCGCCACGGTGCGATGACTGGCATCATGAAGGCTCAGGTAGATTGGATTCCACTGTCGATCGGCTCCGTCCGGCCGACGCAGGGCAAGACATTGGCTGTCATGGAGGTGTCCGGGGGAAGCCAGTCGTTCAACGCGGTCAACCAGATGCGTATTCTGGGCCGGTGGATGCGGATGGTGACGATCCCGAACCAGTCCTCAGTCGCGAAAGCCTACGAGCAGTTCGACGGCGATGGCCGCATGAAGCCATCCTCGTATTACGACCGCGTGGTCGATGTCTGTGAGGAGCTGGTGAAGTTCACATGGCTCACCCGTGATGCCTCGGGCTATCTCACCGACCGCTACAGCGAGCGAAAGGAGAGCGCCGTCGAACTTGAAAAGCGGACGACCCTGAAATCCATATGAGCGCGGACCGGTTGCCGATCGGAGCCGTCCTTGGTCTCGGTGTCACGCAGATCATCGGCTACGGCACCCTCTACTATTCGTTCTCGATTCTTGCGCCGGACATGGCGCGTGATTTCGGGCTCTCCGTCGAATGGATGTTCGGCGCGTTGTCGGTGGCGCTCCTGATCGGCGGCCTTGTATCGCCGTCGCTGGGACAATGGATTGACCAGATAGGCGCAGGTCGGGTCATGACGGTCGGGTCGCTCGTATCGGCGATGGCGCTCGTCGCCTGCGCCCTATCGCCCAACAGGCCTTCGTTCGTTGTGTCGCTGATCGTTGTCGAGGTGGCCGCCAACTTCGTTCAGTATGGCGCTGCCTTCGCGCTTCTTGTCCAGATAGCGGCGAATGTCGCCCAACGAAGCATAACCTACCTGACTCTGATCGCCGGCTTTGCCTCGACGATCTTCTGGCCCTTTACGACGGCACTCCATGGCTGGCTCTCATGGCAGCAGGTCTTTCTCGTATTCGCGGCGATGAATGCGCTCGTCTGCATGCCAATCCATCTTTGCCTTGCTATTTCGATGAGGCAGCCGTTGATCGCCACAGTCAGTTCGGTGGCGAAGGCGGTCGCCGGGTCGATTCCTCCGGAACGCAGACGGCTCGGCTTCGCGCTCATGGTCTTCGGTTTTTCCCTTCAAGCGCTTGTCGGTTCGGCTGTTCTTGTTCACATGGTGCCGTTGCTATCTGCGCTCGGGTTAGGCGCGGCAGCGGCGCTGGTCGGAACATTTTTCGGTCCTGCGCAGGTCGGCGGCCGTCTTGTCAATATGCTCCTCGGCCGCGACATGCCGCCACCGATGCTGGCTCTGATCTCCGCTGGCCTTATGACCATGTCGGTCGTCGTCCTTGCCACAAGTGCGCCATCGATGATCGGAGCCATGACATTTGCCGTGTTGTTCGGATGCGGAAACGGCCTGTTCAGTATCGTCTCAGGGACACTGCCACTCTTTCTGTTCGGTAGCGACGGATACGGACGCCTGCAAGGCAAGGTGATGGCGACACGGCTGATCGTGTCCGCTATCGCGCCGGTCGCGTTTGCGCTGGCAATGGGTAGCGTCGGCGCGGAAGTTTCATTGATGCTGATCGCCACATGCGGCGGTTTCGGTGTGGTGATGTTTTGCACTGTCATAAGCGTCGGACGACGATAGAGAAGGCAGACACGGCGGTGAAGGTTCATCGCACACGCCGAAAGCGACTTACAGCGTAGCTGTGAACGCGGCCCGCGCGCAATGGTCGACGATGTCAGTGCGGAGAGGAACCGAATCCTGTCGTCAGCGTTGTGGAGCCGCAAATCAAAAGGGTACCTGCATGAAAAATCTACTTATCGCATCCGCTTTGGCCGTGGCTTCTATTCTGCCGTTCACGTCTCAATCACAGGCTGCTTCGGTTACGGTCACCACCACCGAACGGACTGCCCCACGCCATCATGTCCGTGAACGGGACCATCGTTCGCACTGCACCGTCAAGAAAGTAAAAACCCGTCATCACGGCAAGGTTGTCATTGAAACAACCCGCGTCTGCCGCTGATAGAAGAAAGGCGGCAAGAGACTGCCGCCTTTTATTTTTATGCAAACATCGCCCGGGGCGTCAAATTGATGCCAGGGCGGAGGATGCGGAAATGGCGAATTCGAAATCGCTCAATCCAGCATTTCCGCACAGCTAGACATGCCCTAGGTTCGAGAGCGAAAGGCATGCAGCCTGGAGCAATCGACCGCGCAAGGATGCGAATGCCTTTCCCCGAATGCCTTCCCCCGAACTTCGGGCCAGTGGGGGCGTATGCTGGATTGCATGTCAGGCCCGGGTGCTCCGGAGGCAGAGAAACCGTTGTATTCTAGGCATCGACGTTTTCGGATATTGGCATAATGGCGGATGATCAATCGCAACTCTGAGCGCGCCATCCTCGTGTCTTTGTCCGTCGGACAACCATCCATTCAAGTATGCTCTTGCGGACAAGCCCCCTACCCGCCCTATGTGGCCCGAACGGTTGCGCATTTCAGCACTCAACGATGATCTGTGTGCAGCGCTGGAATTCGGGGCTACCGAACGAGCCGCCCCTCAAAGGGGGACACGGCTGCACCAAGCGACTTAAATACCCCTCTTAAAATTCGCCAAATTTATTCGCCGACACGCAGTTGCTCGTCGGTAGGAGCTTGCGCTTCATCTTTCATAGAGTGTGCATAGATGATGGCCTGGTCGTCCATTTTCGGCCCAAACCGTTCATTCGACGATAGCATTTTCAGGCTTGCCAGCCTTTCTGTATCGACGGTGTTGCGATTGAAAAAATTCACCGCTTGACATATAGTTCGCTACCGAACATATTTGGTTCGGTAGCGAACTATATAGGGGCTACATGAGCGATAACCATAACTCTGCGGGAGCTTGGGCAAAAAAATATCATTTGGCCAGCCGGACTATGATCGAGCGCATCCTGCGCCCGTATGATCTCGGCTCGACCCAATGGTACGTTCTTTATCAGCTGGCACATCAGGGACCGACGCCGCAACGGGACTTCCTCGCTCTGCTGCAGATCGAGAAGCCGACGTTGAGCGATGTGGTCAGCGCTCTTGTACGGAAGGGATTTGTCGAGCAAACGCCTGACCCTAAGGATCAGCGCCAGCGCATTCTTGCACTGACCGAAACAGGGCGAGGCTTGTGGGAGACATTGCCCGATCCGATTGCCCTCATTCTATCCATCGCATTCGATGGCGTCGACAGCGATACGCTCGATCTCGTCGCCACCGTGCTCCGGAACGCTACCGAACGCCTCAACAACTATGCTCCGGAAGGAAATGAAACATGACTATTCTTGTCACGGGTGGAACCGGCCTCGTCGGCACCCGGCTTCTCAAACGAATGGTGGCCGCGGGCCTTGATTGCCGAGCGATTGTGCGCGCCGGCAAGGAGCTTGCAGCCGGCGTTGCTGCGGTCGAGGCTGACCTGAACGACCCGGCCTCGCTCGAAGGGGCCGTGCAAGGCGTTTCCGCTGTTGTCCACCTTGCCGCCGTTCTTCGCACGCAAAACGAGGCGGACATCTGGAAAGCCAATGTCGATGGAACGCGGAACCTGGTCGAGGCCGTGAAATCCCATGCTCCCAATGCGCGATTCATCATGGCAAGCACGGGCCTCGTCTACAATTCCGACAGCCCCTACCCCGCCAGGGAAGATGATGCTGTTGCACCGAACATGGCTTATCCGGCGAGCAAGGTGGCAGCTGAGCAAGTTTTGCGGCAGAGCGGCCTTATCTGGTCAATCCTGCGCCTTGGCTTTGTGTATGGTGATGATGACGGCCACCTACAAATGCTTCCGAAGCTGGTCGATATGTTCAAATGGCACCCCGCCACAAAGCTGAGCCTGGTCCATCATCGTGACATCGAGACGGCGGTGAACCTGGCGCTTACAGGGGCTGCGGATAGCCGTATCCTCAACATCGTCGACGAGGCCCCGACCTCGCTCTACGAGCTGACATCCCTCGTTGGCACGCCAATTGCGCCGTCCGCGGAACCCTTGACGAACCCCTGGTTCGGCCAAATCGACGGTGCGCTTGCAGCGTCGCTGGGGTTTGTCGCCAAGGTCCCAACCGTCCTCCAGTCTCGCCGCGATCGATCCCTGTAAGAACGGGGAGCCTTGGGCGCTGAAACCGCCCAAGGCAGCCGACTGTCCGGGCGATCGCGGCACGGTGATCGGGAATTGCCGGAGAAATCACTGGATCTGACCTTGCTCTCACATGTGATTTATTGGCGTTTAAGCGGGTACGCCGGAAATGAAGGTCAACCGGTCCGGTGGATGAGCGTGGGTGTAAATCTCGCAGGGGATGAGAAGAAGCTCGCCACCAGCTGCAAGGTTTGCAGATCGCAGGCACCGGAAGGGGCTGGTTTTTGAGCAATCGTCAGCAAGAGCGATCTGCGCTCGACAACCTGTTGATCGACGCTCGGACCTCGACGATCTGGGTCACGCGAGCTCTCAACGCCTATAGTGAAGGCGTTGGAGCGATGATCTTAGCTGTTTTGAAACCGGCTATTGCCTAGTTTGGTGCAATAACGGGAGAAAAACATGGCCGACATTATCGCCGAGGTAAAAAGTGTCACCGCTGCAAATGGATGGTTTTTTGGAAAGAGTTATCTAAGGACCGAGCCGTTATCTGCCTATGATGCGGTGGTTGTCTTTGCGCAGGTCATCGTTTTCGACGACCAGTATCCCACCCTTGGCACCAAGCAGCGTCTGGTACCGCTCAATGCCGAGAACTATTCCAATCTCGGCGATATTGTCGGCAACACGGTGACCGACGAAGAAACCGAAATCTTCTACGTGACGCAGTTCCTGCCGCCTGAAGATGACTGAGGTCGCCATCGGGCCAAAGTCCCGGTTCTTTGTTTCCAGTCGCTTCCCTGATGGCGTCGACAGATTGATCGAAGGGATCGAGACCGAATTCGGCGGCTCGACCATCGGCAATATTTGGCGGACCGCCGAGGTTATCGTACGCTCTGGCATCGACTGGACAGGCTGGGTCAACTACCATGACGGCCTGCGAAGCGCCTATTTGTCGGCACTCGGTGACATGCCTGAATATCGGCACGGCACCTGGGGATCGGATAAAGAGCGCAAAGCCGATATGTGGTCGCATAACCAACTGGCTTTTTCTCTCAAGCAAAGGCTGTACGTACCCGACGACGTCCCGATGCCGACATTTTTGGAAGGCAAGGCCGCCAAGCCTTCGGTCTTGCGCTCGATGTCCGAGTGCCGCGGTGTCTCTATGGACGTCATCCATGAGTATTTCCTCAAGTCATTCGACAGTCAGCAATTTCTGCAAGGCCATGACGGCTACGAAGTCCAGGCCTGGCAGTCACTGATTGATGTCGGGATGATCGTCAGTGGTGACGACATTCCCGTTGCCGCAGCGATAACAGACTTATCGATGGCTGAAGCGCGTTCGGCACTCAGGGCATTATCCGAAAAACCAGAGCGGTCGCTGTCGTCGAACCTTTCCCTGATCAAGACATGCCACGCAGCAGACGAAGGCCGGGTCCAAGATGCGCTGGCATCCGTGAGGGACTGGACCACCACCTACTACGTCTTGCCGCCACCGGCGATGACCTGGTCGGATTTCCAGAGCATGCGGCAACAGGTGAAGGGAATGGCAGTCGCGCTTGGCGATCTTTACGTCGATGTCATCCGACGAAAATATCCTTTGGATCATATGACGCTGACCAGTCCATAGCGGCGACCTCGGACGGGGCGATGTTCAGGCCTAAACTGGGCTGGCTTAGCCTTGCGCCCCACGACCGGTCTGTATGAAAGTGCGGGCGTGGATCGCCGCATCAGACTTTTTACATCGGGAAACAGGCCCTGCGGCCGCCAGCCATGGATACATTCAGGGAGGATGATATGAACCATTTTATCACCGAAAAATCAAAGCTTGTCGAAGCGGCATTGCTGGGCGTTGTTGCGACTGCCAAAGGCCGAAACCTGGCGCTTCTGGACGGCTATCCCGATATCAAAGTGGTCGTTGACAGGGATGCTGACAAAGGCAGGGTGGCAGTTATTTCGGGCGGAGGATCCGGGCATGAGCCTGCCCATGCGGGTTTTGTCGGCAAGGGGCTTTTGACCGCGGCGGTGTGTGGCGAAGTGTTTGCCTCGCCGAGTGTCGATGCCGTGCTCAGTGCAATCCTTGCCGTCACGGGTTCGGCTGGATGTCTTTTGATTGTCAAAAACTACACCGGCGACCGCCTCAACTTTGGCCTGGCTGCAGAAAAGGCGCGGGCTCTCGGTTACGCGGTCGAGACGGTGGTTGTCTCGGACGATGTCGCCATCCCCGACACGAACCAGCCGCGCGGACTGGCTGGAACACTTTTCGTCCATAAGGTCGCCGGACATCTGGCTGCCCGTGGTGCGTCTCTGGCAGAGGTTACAGCGGGTGCCCGCAAAGCGGCCTCAAGGCTTGGCACGCTTGGCCTTGCCGTCGACACCTGCACCCTCCCCGGCTCGGAGAAAACCAGTCGTATCGCCGATGGGCATGCTGAGCTCGGACTTGGCATTCACGGCGAACCGGGTATCGAGCTGGTAGAAAATCGTCCGATTGCAGACCTTGTCGAACTCGTTGCCAGCCATCTGGCAAGACAGCTGCCGGCAGAAGGTCGTATCGCGCTGTTGATCAACAATCTCGGGGGCATGACAGAACTTGAAATGGCCTCTGTTGCCAATGCCCTGTCCTCCACGACACTGTATCGACGGGCAGATTATCTCGTCGGCCCCAAGACGCTGATGACATCTCTCGACATGAAAGGTTTTTCGCTTACCTTTCTTGTGCTCGATACGGACCTGGAAGACGCACTTACATCAGACGTTGAGCCTTTGGCCTGGCAGGCTGTGGTGCGTCCGTCGCAACCGGAATTTGTGCGGATCAAGTCAGGCGATGAGGTGCGAACGTTCGCTGCGTCCGAAAATGCCACAGCAAGGCGTATCGTTACCTCTGCGACGACTGTCTTTGTCGAAAAGGAAGCCTATCTCAACGAACTCGACAGCCGGGTCGGAGATGGTGATACCGGCTCCACATTCGCCACAGCTGCCCGCTCCATATCTGAGGAACTTGACCGACTTCCCTACAATGTCGGTTCGGACCTTCTTGCTCGTCTGAGCGACATACTTTCACGTAAGATGGGTGGATCGAGCGGAATTCTGCTCGCCATCTTCTTTGCCGCGGCCTCGGATGTTTATGGGCGCTCAGCTGACTGGCCTGAAGCGCTGAAGGCAGGTCTCGACAAAATGAAATCCTACGGCGGGGCGGACATTGGCGATCGAACGATGATCGATGCGCTGCAGCCAGCGATTGAAAGTCTTTTGAAAGGTGGCTCGCTCAAGGATGCGGCAGGCATGGCGCGAGCGGGCGCGAATGCGACCGGCCAGATGCAATCCGCCAAGGCCGGGCGATCCGCCCACGTGGCTGCGAGAAACCTCGACGGCAATATTGATCCGGGCGCAGAAGCCGTCGCACTTCTCTTCGAACAGCTTGCGCTTGCAGATCGTCCCTGACAGACGATCTTGAAATTTTGCTCGCCGGCCTTGTGACCTGAGGCCACCACCAGAGAACGATGTCGCATGCAAACGGCGATGTCTACTTGTGGTGCGTTCCAGAGGAGGTGTGGCGGCTGCGAGTGCTAAAAAAACGGCCAGCGCTCTGACCGGTGCGGCAGAGCGTCCCCGCGCCGGAAGGAAGCGCATGACGCACCAATGTTTCTGACCGATTAAATTCCCGACCCGCCAAGTTCGCCATCGTCTTCCCCCTCCCAGGCGGAAGGCATCGTCATGCGATCGAAATCAGCGGCCGGCATAGGCATCCAGCACTTCAGTTCCGGCTCGGCATATTGGATAATCAAACCCGGCGTCGAGTCCGACGAGCGCCACCCTCCCTCTCCGTACTGATCCGCCTTCGACCAGTAGGCGAGATCAACCGCTCCCGGGCCCTGTTCGGACGAACGGATCGTAACCAGGATACGGCTTCCGTCTCGCGGGGCGGTTTGCATGTCCCTCCAGCGAACTGTTTCTCCCATTTTCGCCTCCTTCATACCAGACGGGGGAATGTCGCCGCCTTCCGACAGATTGAACGATCTACCAGTCGCATGACAAGGGGTTAACTCAGCCGCCTCGTCGGAGACGTATTGGCCTCCCGGTCGCCGAGAAACATTTGCAAGGGTGGCTGCTGCCAAGTGGAGTGCGAAGCCGGATGATCTCGATGAAGCGGAACAACATCCGGATGAGGCGCTAACAGAGGATGCACCACCTTCCACGCTCGCGCTCAGCGAACCGAAAAAAGCCGTGGTTGTCATGAGCGGCGAGCGCCGTCGAGCGATAGTCTTCACCTCAACGGCGGCACCCTTAACCGCCCACGCGCTCGCCGGTTCTACCTACGACGTTCTTGGAAACAGCGGCGTGACATTGGCGCTTCCCGGCTTGTTTCTAACAGCTTCCGTTTTACGTGCCGTAGCGCTCTCTACGTCACGAAGGATCCGCGACAGTCCTTCCGCCTGCCGATAGAAGTCCGGTTTGTCCGGCATGGTAAGGTCAAACTCGTCGCTGACGCGCGCGATCAGATCCATCGCACGGGCTGCGAGGCGCGCATACCCTTCGACCCTGCGTTCGAAGAAGCCATCATGGTCGATTTTCGACAAGTCGAGGCTCTCCAGAGCGTTCTCCAGGTTCGCGACCCGGTTGGAGAACCACATAATCTCCTCACCAGTATCTGCGCCGAGCAACTGCCAGTTTGCGTCTTTGGGGAGGGAAAGGACCGGTTCAGGAAGGTGGAAGGCAAACTCGACCTGATCTGCAGGATTAAACTCCGGTCTGTCATGAACGGCCGCGTAGCAGGCTCCCACATAGTCATCGAGTGCCAGAACCGTCAGCATGGCAAGGCTGCGGGCGTCCTTTTGCTTGTGACCAGGGTTCAAAAATTTCACCAAATTGCCCGCTTTATGACTGGTCACACCGAGGGCGAAGCTTCCTGCGCCTATCAATGCGCCCAATGTCATGATGCCTTGTGTGGTGCTGAAAAAGTCCGTCACTGGATACCTCGTTGGGTAAAGCAAACTGCGGAATTGGCTGTTCATCGGACTGGCGACCGGAATCACCTGTCCAGCAGCAGAGTGAACCGGAAATCGTGAAAGACAAACCTCCACAGTTACCGGTCAACAAAATCCACAGCTTGAGAAAGATAGTTGTCACAAATAGATGTGATCTTCAGGGGGCGGGTTCAAGTGCGGATAGTGTTGCGACAGAACCGCTGGGTGCCAACGCGTCCTGGAGACAGACAGCTCCAGCTTCGCGTCAGATATTGAGCGACGCAACGAGATTCATTCCTAAGCGTTGTTGCCCTGGCAAAATCAGAGGTAACAATGTTCCGGAACATGCGCTTTGGACTTCTTGCAAAATTCGGTTACGCAGCTCGCGGCGCCGTCTTCCTGATGGTGGCTGGCCTGGCTGTTTTTTCGGGTTTCGCGGCTGGGCGACCGGAGGCAAAGTCCGCGCTGTCGGCACTGCTGGAACAGCCCTTTGGCCGCTTATGGGTTGGATCGATCGGCCTTGGACTTCTCGGCTTCGTCGCATGGCGGCTGGCGCAGTCGATTACGGATGCCGATGGGCATGGTGCCGACGGTAAGGCGATTGCCATAAGGGCGGCTCTTTTCGGCAGCGCTGTCACTTATCTCGGCCTTTCGAGCTTTGCGCTTGAACATGCCTTCACGGCGGGTGCGGGCGGTGGCGGTTCGGGCGAAAAGGACATGGCTGCATGGGTCATGTCGCAGCCATTCGGCTCCTATATGGCGATCGCGATCGGCATTGGTTTCATCGTCGGTGGCATCGTCACCGCGGCGAAAGGCGCCACGCGTGGCTTTGAGAAGTATGTTCGCGTTCCGGATAAAACAAGAATGCTCGGTTACGTCTGCATGTACGGACTGATTTCGAGAGGAATTGTCTTTGCCATCACCGGGATTTTATTCGCCTATGCTGGCTTCAGCGTCGATCCCGATCAGGCGGGAGGAATTGCCGAAGCACTGCAATGGCTCCGGCAACTTCCCTTTGGCTCGTTTCTCTACATAGTCATCGCCGTTGGCCTGGCCGCTTTTGGTATCTACAATCTGATTGCCGCAAGATATAGAATTGTGCGAGGTCCAACCATGGCTGACGTGAAGCAGGCTGCCCGATTGAAGCTTTAAGAACAGGACGCCGCTCATTGCCCAACCACCCTCAGCATTTTGGGACATTACGATGAATTCGTCAGGCATTTTCGACGTCGCTCAACTCAACTCGATCAGAGATGCACACCTGGCATGGTGCGCCGAAAACTCGGTCGATCCGAAAAGCCCACTGGGCGAACAGGCTGCTGCCTTTTTGCTGAAAGCTTTCTCCATCGAGTACAGCAGCGTTGATGATCTGGCCGCGGCGCTCGATCGTCATCTGCGCCAACGCGCGAGTGATGTCCAGATAGGATCACCGAGCATCCCGTCATCCGGCGACTAGCGTTTAGAAACACGTGCAACGACCGGACCAATGCCCCGAATGGGGAGCATATCCAGCCCCATCACGACCACCCGCGGCAAGCCGGGATCCGGCACCGTTAGCAGCACCTTGGGCCGCGTTATTCGGCCCTAGACGGCTCGACCCGCCAATTCTGGCTTTCGATTGCAGGTTGTCTCGCCCTCGTTTCGTTGCAGTGTTTTCCATCTGTCGTTCCCACGCTGCGGGCGAGATAAGGCCATTACCGAGAGCAACATTTCCGTGACACTAAAATCTATATTTTCCAAACACTTCCTTCAAAGTCCTAATCCTTTTTCGAATGCATTGACCGTTCCTCGCCGCAGCGCAAATTTTTCACTGAACTGTCCGATGATAACTTGGAGGGAAAGAAACATGCGCGTCAACTGGCGTGACAATGCGATGTTTTACCCAGAATAAAAGCGGATAATCGATCCGAGCTACTTCCCAAGGTCAATGAACTCCCCATGTCAAAGGGAACGGATGGGGAGATCGTGGATGCCAAAATATTTCCTGCATATAAAAGATGGGAAAGAAGCGGAAATTGATATCGAGGCTCAAAACGCCCACGATGCCATGAATACGGGACTGAACGCTTTGAGCAAATTTGCATGCAAGGCTTTTCCGCCTCCCGAGAATGTAGCGATCTCGATCAGTGATGCGGATCGCAAGCCGGTTGGTACTCTGGAGTTCGTGTTCAAGATTGATTACGCTCCAGGTGTTCGGATCTGAGCATCCAGAGGATCAAAAAGACGAACTGGGGTGTTTGCGCCAACCGATGAAAAATCGGTGAGACCGTCTCCGACCCTGTGGCTGGCGCAGTTGTCGCGGCTGGAAGTTTCACACCACGAGGTACCGTTGGATCAGGCGTCCTGCATGGTTTCTGCCTTGAGGCAGCCAACGACCGAATTCCAGATCACCTGGGTCTGCAGGCCGCCTCGAAATCACCTCGCCAGGCTCGACGCGAACGGTTCGATGAAATTTCCTGGCGCAGGATGAACACTCCGCCCGCAGGTCTTCTGATCAGGTTGCACAGCTGCCAGCTGCCAGCATCCCGGGCTGACGCGACCTGTCTTGATCCGGTGGTCCCTCCGCCCTCAGGCAGACAATTTCAGACAGGAGCCATCACGAGGCCAGGCGGTGGAGAAGCCTGGCCCGAGCCGGCTATTCGGCCGTCAAGATAGCGCAGCGCGTTCTGAAGACCTCTCATCGTCTCGATCGCGCCGATTGCTCCTGCGAAATCCTCGGAGATTTGCTTGAGGTTCCTGTGAGGAACACGAACGGGATGTCGCGAGAGGAGAGACGGCGACCGATATCGACCCCGGTCGGCCCGTCGAGAAGCTGGATGTCGACGAAAGGGAGATCAGGCGCGTCTGTTGTCGATGAGCTCATAGGCCGTCTTGCTGGACATAGCCTGCCCCGTCACTTCGTGGCCGGGCGCCTCTATCTCGCTCTCGAGTTCCAGCGCGAGCAGCGCCTCGTCTTCGACGATCATGATCCGCAATTTCGATCCTCGCTTCCTTCGCTCAGGGCCTTAATGTACCGGAGCAAGATCGACATCGTCTAACTGCCGATTACACAAGGGTTTTCTTGCAGTGGCGAGCGAGATAGACCAGCCTTTGAAACTCGCATAGGGTGCCCTCAAGCACCTATGCCCCTGCAGAAGAATATCGTGACATGTCAGCCGTCAGCAGAAACAACGCAAGAATATCCGGTTCGGGCGAACGCCAAATACTTTTTGCCCACGGTTTCGGATGTGATCAGGCGATGTGGAGGTTTGTAGCCCCCGCTTTTGAGGGCGATTTCAAGGTGGTTTTGATGGATCACGTCGGAGCGGGTGGTTCTGACATCTCTGCCTATGATAGCGCGAAATATGCTTCCCTTGATGGCTATGCCGACGACATTGTCGAACTCGGTCGCGAACTTGGCATACACGACGGGATATTGGTCGGGCATTCCGTGAGCGCAATGATCGGAGTGCTGGCATCGATAAAGGCACCTGAACTCTTCGACACGCTGATCCTTGTCGGCCCATCTCCCCGATATATCGACGATACCGACTACACTGGCGGCTTTGGCGCTTCGGATATCGAGGAGTTGCTCGCATCGTTTGCAGACAACCCTCTCGCGTGGTCTGCCGCCATGGCGCCTGCGATCATGGGTAACAGGGATCGCCCGGAACTGGGCCAGGAACTCACAGCGAGTTTCTGCCGCACTGACCCAAAGATCGCTCAGGAATTTGCGCGCGCGACGTTTACCAGCGATAATCGGGCCGACTTGCCAAAGGTCAAGGCACGGACCCTGATCCTCCAGTGCCGCGACGACATTATAGCAGGGCAGACTGTTGGCGAGTATGTTCGTGACAAGATTGGCGGCAGCAGGCTCGTCCTTCTTGATGCCACCGGCCACTGCCCCAATCTGAGCGCTCCCGACGAGGTCGTGCGAGCGATGCGGGCATTTGTTTGAACGCCGATGACAGAGCAAATATCGGAATACGACTACCAGGAACTTTTCGACAATGCCCCGTGCGGATACGTTTTGGTCAGAACCGACGGGATAATCCTCAGGGCAAATGGCTGGTTGACCACTCTGCTGGGATACCAGTGGGGAAGTCTTGATGGGACGCGGTTTCGCGACATTCTCAGCATGGCCAGTCGGATACTGTATGAGACAAACCTCGCGCCGCTTCTAACGCTCCAAGACCACATCGGTGAAGTGACACTCGATCTCAAGCGAAGAGACGGGTCCACCACGCCCGTCATCATGGGAGCATCGGCTGTTTCCGCGTCTTCTGATCAACCCGGTACGATACGCATCGCGTTCGTTCAGGCGGGAGAGCGTCGCCTATACGAGCGGGAGCTCGCCAGCGCCAGAGACGATGCCGAGCGTGGTCTGCAACGAGAGAAGCGAGACGGGAAACTTCGAGAGCAGTTTGTCGCGGTCCTCGGCCATGACCTTCGAAACCCGCTGGCGTCCATCGCTGCTGCGACACGCATTCTCGAAAAGGAAGCCCTGAGCGAGCGCGGCAGACAGGTGGTCGGTCTGATGAAGGGAAGCACGTCGAGGATGTCGGGACTGATCGACAATGTGCTGGATTTCGCCCGCACCCGTCTCGGCGGTGGCATTGGGATCGAACTTCGAGATGAACACGCGCTCGAACCGCTCATCGAGCAGGTCGTGGAAGAACTCAGAGCGGCCAACCCCGCGCGCGAGGTGCAGGCCACCTATTCCACAATCGGTCCTGTCCGATGCGACAGCGGCAGGATTGGGCAACTCGTATCAAACCTTCTCGGCAACGCCCTCAGCCATGGTGATGCGCTGAAGCCGGTTAGCCTGCGCGCTGAGACAGGCGACGACGGCACATTCCGCCTCTGGGTCGTGAACGGTGGATCGCCGATCCCGCTGGAGGTCATGGAGACGCTGTTCCATCCATTTGTGCGCGGTCAGGCCCACGGAACTGCTGAGGGCCTCGGACTTGGACTTTACATAGCCCAGGAGATCGCCAAGGCACATGGCGGAACACTGACGGTAACGTCAACGGAGACCGAAACCCGGTTCACCTGTGAGATACCCGGAAAAGCGGCAAGTATCTGACGGCTTCAATGCGCCCATCGATTACCCTGGCGGCTCACCTGATGGGTTTCGATGCTCGATAGCGACGCTTGGAAACCCAATCTCAGGCCACTGTGGGCATAATCAAGCTCCACGGTGCCAAGACTGCCGAGTGTTGAACGGATTAGCTTTGACCCGAAACCTACCCGCTCCGGCGCAATGACGGGCGGACCACCATTTTCCTGCCAGGTGAACGAGAACTCGTTTTCGCCGCTGGCTGATCTGGATACCTGCCAGTGGACGGTGACATGGCCTGTCGGATCGGACAGCGCACCATATTTCACCGCGTTCGTGAGCAGTTCGTGGATCACCAGGCTGAACGACAGAGCTGCCTGAGGCGCCAGGGTAACGGTTGGGCCGGACAGGACGATGCGATCCCCCTCTTCCATCCCGACATTTCCAGCCGTCATCTGCACGATGTCGTGGACCGATGCGCTGACCCAATCCGATTGCATAAGCACATCATGAGCCTTCGACAAGGCGCCAAGCCGGGCCTGAAGCTTCCGCCCCGCGTCATCGAGGCTTGCCGCGTTGCGCATTGACTGGAAGGCGATGGACTGGACCACGGCCAATGTGTTTTTGACACGATGGGCCAGCTCGTGCATGAGCAGCCTTTGTGTCTCCTGCGCGGTCTTGGTTGCGGTGATGTCTCGGGATACGGAAAGAATGCGATCCGGCTTACCGTCGGGGCCGAGCATTGGGGACACCTGAACGTCCCACCATTTGCCAGTGCCCTTCAGGGTATTCGCGAAACCAACGAAGCGGGCGCTTTCCCCTGCCCTCGCGGCCGCCACGGCCGCTTTGGCAGCGGCGTTGCCTTCGAGCTGCCAGAAGTCTGGCCAGGGACACCCGGCAATCTTGTTGAAGTCGTCGACCTCCATGACACGCATCCCGCCTTCGGACATGAAGGTGAGATTTGCGTCGAGATCAAGAACCTTGATACAGTCGTCGGAGGAATAAAGGACCCGGCGCATAAACTCCGCGTCGGCGCGGTGCTTCTCTTCCTCCTGCCGTTGTCTTGTACGGTCACGCAGCACCTTGATGAAGCCGCGGACCTCGCCTGCTTCGTCGCGCAGCGTCATCATTTCGCCAGATGCCCAGAACCTCGTCCCGTCTTTTCTCAAGTGCCAGCGCTCGTCGTTGCCTCGGCCGTTTTCGAGTGCGGAAGCCATCTCTTTGGCGGGGACTTCTTTCGCTCTGTCTTGCGGGGTGAAAAAGATATCGGCAGGTTTGCCGTTCATCTCTTCCTCGCTCCAACCGAGGATAAGGCGAGCGCCCTCGTTCCACGTTACGACGACACCTTCGCGATCCATTGATATAATCGCGAAATCGATGGCGCTATCGACGATGGCGGCGAGCAATTGCTCCTTGGACATTCCCACAGAATTCAGCGTCATCGCGGCTTTCCTGGCGGCCATGGTCTTTCGAAAAAGCGAACTGTGAAAATTTCATTACTGTCGCCGCGACCTGTAATACCGCTGTTCATCGTTCAACCCGTATCGGGTTTGTCCGCTCATACATAGAGGTGTCGCGCGTCGTTACCAGCCCGTCAGACCTGATCGACGCGCGGAAATACCAATGCACAAGATCGTCCTGTCCAAGGACCGTAGGGAAAAAGCCGCCATTCTACCGGGGACGATGGCAAACGGAAAACTCATGCTCATTGCCTGCGTCATACGCAGGACAACACAGCGGCTGGATCGCTAGCCTCAATAGCACCGATATCGATCGGGACACCCGCAAGATCCAGGCAGATCATCTCTTTACGAGAAAGGACATTCCGACAGATTTGGGCGCTGTGGGCTTGAATCCGAACTGTTCATAAAGCTTGTTCGCAGGAACATCAGCGATCAGACTGACGTAAGCGGTCGCTGGGAGTGTTCGCTCAACATAGCTCATGATCGAGGACATGATAGCCTTTCCAAGGCCCCGACCCTGATGGACCGGATCGACAGCGATATCTGTCACCTGAAAAAAGCAACCACCGTCGCCCACCAACCGACCCATTCCCACAGCTACTCCGCAGTGACGGACAATGACGGAATAAAGCGTGCCTTTCAGCCCTGTTTCGGCAGCCTCTCTCGCAAACGGGGTTAGCCCGGATATCGTGCGCAGCCGCAGATAGGTTTCGACGTCAGGGGTCTGGGATTCGATTGAATAGCTCTCATCGGTGAGTGTCATAGGGATCCTCTCTCCAATCCGCGTCGCCATAACCGCGGGCTTGGTACCACAAGCCGCATGCCTACTTTCCTTCATCCGGGCGATCGAACAAGTCAACGTGTTGAGGAGCGTAGACATCTGTCCGGGCTTGAGCGGACAATGAAGGATGCGTGGCGCTCGCGCTCTGTTCATTGAATGTCGGGCGATCTGGCATTTCCAGACAACGGGCAAGTTGATCTTTAAGGCTGCAGGGCCCATCTATCCGGAATGCCAAAAGCCGGACAGACAGACATCGAACTGCTTAAAACGTGGACGCTGTCGCCTGCGGCAACACTTGGATCGTCCGTCAGAGCCAAGGGGATTTTGCAAGAGATCCAGGCCAGGATGCCGACCGCTTCAAAGAAGTCGCTGGTACTGGACGGCAGCGATCTCATTCTTGCGATGCCCGCCAGCGAAAAGGCGTCTTTTGCCGCAGCCGTCGCGATTGCCTCCAAGGTGATGGATGAGGTCGAAACCCTCCCCGTCATTCCTCGTGAGATACAGGATATCCTCACCATCAAGACAAGCGAGCGTCATAGGTGGCTCGCGGATGGGCGTTTACCGAGTGCTGGGACGCGAACTGTCCGGTTGAACGGCCGCGCCCGCAGGATCACCTTCCACGTTTTTGATCCCAAAGTCGTGGAGGATCTTCTCGACCGGGGCATTGTCGACGAATGGCGGGAGGAAGACGCAGAGGCAAAAGCCGAAAAAAGGCGGCGAGCTGCCTACCAGGCAAAGCTGACGCGGTCTTTGAAGAAGGCGCAGAAGGCCTCGAAAAAGGCGAAACGTGATACCGAGGATGCAGCCCCGACCTTGCGAGGCTGGGACGAGTTCGACGTCGACGGGCTTCTTCGATAGCACCGCAATGAGAGGTGCCGCCCTGCTTTTAGACTTCAGTGACTGAACCTTTATGGACTCCAACTGGGCTAATCGGATGGACAGTTCGACTGATACTATCGTTCCGTCCTTGCCGACCGGGTTTCGGGCGGTTGTCATCGGCGCGAGCGGCGGGATTGGATCTGCAATTTGCGATCATCTAAGGACCGATCCGCACATCGGCGATCTTGTTGAACTGTCCCGAGATCGCAATGGTTTTGATCTTCTTGATGAGACGACGATCGCTGCAGCCGCCGGGCTGTTGTCGGCAAAGAGATTACATTTGCTTGTCTGCGCAACTGGCGTCCTTACTGTCGGCGACCACGGGCCAGAAAAGTCGCTTCGGGACATCGACCCCGCGACCATGCTGCTTCAGTTTCGCACGAACGCGGTCGGTCCTGCCCTCGTGGCAAAACATTTTCTCCCACTGCTCGACAGGCGGGACCGGTCCATTGCGCTCTTTCTTTCCGCTCGGGTTGGATCGATTGGAGATAATCGGCTCGGCGGGTGGATCTCCTACCGCTCATCCAAGGCTGCCCTCAACCAGATCGTAAAAACAGCGTCGATCGAGCTGTCGCGAACGCACCCTCAGGCGGTCATCGCCGCCGTTCATCCAGGAACCGTGCGAACCCGGCTGTCAGATCCCTACGCCGCCCGGCATCCGACGATCAGCTCGGAGCAGGCAGCAGCTTTTATCCTGCACGCGGCCGATGGCCTTGATAAGACGGGCAGCTTCATCGCCTACGATGGCCGCGAGATTGAATGGTGACGAAGGAATGGCGATGACCCTTGGAGACTTGATCGATCTCTACCGTCCCTGCCTGCTTGACGGGACGGTCGGAGTGCAGCGGAGCTGGGAGGATACAGTCAAATACACGCTGAAGATCTTTCCACGCGACACGCCTTTAAGGGCATTTGACCTCGATCGCCTTGCTGCCGAGATGGGAGCTTCCGGGATGAACCCAGCCTTCGTCAATGGCTACGTTGATCGCTGGCGACGCCTGATTGACCAGGCAGATGAGCTGATGGCGTCCCACAAAGCGGATTTCAAAGACTAGGATCTGGACCGCATAAGAAAAATTCCCTGCCCTTTATTTTGGGCAGACGCGCTCAGGCGACCTCAGATATTCACAGTGCTGAAATTTTCTCCACGACCGCCTCGTCTTTGCCGTCCAATGGGTGCCCAGCTCGTCCTGCGGCACCTGGAGTTGGCCAGCGGAATGGTGCGGCCCCGCTTACCTCGTTTTTGCAAAATATCGAGATGACTAACCCGAAACCAAATTCGATGCCGATTTGAGATACCGGATTGCGAGAAGGTTTCCCCGTTCCTGCGCCAGAGACAAGGCTGCATCGCAGTAAGCTTTGAATGGATCCGACCCGTCGAGAAAAAACGCTTCCTTCTTTTCGATGACAATGCCGCTAAAGAAGGAGGCAAGGCCGTCCTCGTTTCGCAGGCAGCAACCAATCAATGCGATATCGCGATGAATGCTGTCATGATGCGTGGCATATTCCAGCGAGCACCTTTCGCCTGTTGAGATAGCGTCACTCAAGCCCCGTGCGACGACGGGCTGATCTTTTGCGTCGATGCAAGACAGCACATTTTCGACACCAAGACCAGCAGACAGATCTTCAAGGCTCAAACCGTGAAGAGCTGCAAAAAGGCTATCGCCGTGAAACAGATTGCCTGACACGAACCAGGTGAAAAATCCCATTTCCGGGATCACCAGACGAACTTTTTCAGCTCGGACATTCGGACCGTTCGCGGGGATTTCCTCAAGCAAGCCTCGGCTGACGCCTAGGTTTGCCCTGACATCGACCAGCAGGCCGGCGATTTCGGAGACAAGAACCTTCGTGCGCTCCGCTTGCTGCATCTGACTGACCTTTCTCGGCGCCATTTGTAGACATTGGTAAATTAGTATAGCGTGCCTTGCGCACATTAAAAGAGCGTTGACCAAGCACGACTGCAACCATGCTGGTCCCGGTTCCATTTGATGCAAGGAGGGGCATATGGCGCGCGATTTCAAATTCGACGCCGACCAGGCCGCCGCTCTGTTAGGCCTTCTTGCCAATGCGCATCGCCTGGAGGTTCTGGGACGGATTACCAGGCAGGAATGGAGCGTTTCAGCGCTCGCAGAAGAGGTCAATCTGAGCCAGTCTGCCTTATCGCAGCATCTCAGCAAATTTCGACAGGCCGATGTCGTCGAGATACGCAGAGACGCTCAGACTATCTACTATTCCTGCTCTGCGGACGCCATCCTCAAGGTTTTGGCAACGCTCGATGAAATTTCCCACAAAAATTCTTCAGAGGCCAAGACGGTCGCCTAGCATCTCTCTGGTCACGCTTATACTCTCATCACGAGAACCGCATATTCGGTCGATTGTATGATGATGGCAGCAGCGAAATGACTGATTTCAGTGAGTTTGGATTATCCACCGCACAGAACTTCATACCGATATGCGCGATCGGTGCATCGGCGGGCGGCGTAGAGGTACTACAAAGTCTTTTCCGCCAGATCCCCCCTGATCTTGGCCTGGCCTATGTCGTCATTGTTCACCTTTCGCCCGACGAGCCGAGCGCACTTTCCGAAATCCTCTCGGTATGCACGTCCATGCCGGTCCATCAGGTGGACAGCCATCTGGAACTGTCGGCCAACTGCGTTTACGTCATTTCTCCTGATCATGAGCTTGTGATCGAGGGCGACAGCATCCTGGCGCGTCATTTTGCCGAGCCTCGGGGCAGACGCGCGCCGATCGACATGTTCTTTCGCTCCATCGCGTCCGCTCGTGGAGACGGGGTCGCCATCGTGCTATCGGGCGCCGGCTCGGACGGGGCACTTGGCGTGACCGCTGTCAAGGAAGCCGGCGGCGTTATCATGGTGCAGGACCCCTCTGAGGCCGGCTTTCCATCGATGCCGCAAAATGCGATTGCGACGGGCGCCGCGGACTTTGTCGCGCCGATCTCCCGGCTGGCCGGGTATCTTGCCGAGGTTGCACGCAGCAAGGATGCCGTTCGCTCCCTCGACATGGCAGGATCGGCCAATGATCTCAGGCGCATCGTCGCGCTTTTGCGCTCTCGCGTTGGTCATGATTTTTCCGCCTACAAGCGTGCCACCGTCATGCGCCGTGTTATCCGGCGCATGCAGGTCTGCAGGGCCAAAAGCCTGGCCGACTATGCCGATTATCTGACGACGACGCCGGAAGAAGCCCAGAACCTTTTTTCGGATCTGCTGATATCGGTTACGATGTTTTTTCGTGATGAACACGCCTTTGAGGCCCTGGCTCGCCAGGCCATACGACCGCTGATCACCGCCTTTGAGGCGGAGAGCGACGACAGCCTGCGTGTCTGGGTGGTCGGTTGCGCGACTGGCGAGGAGGCCTACAGCATTGCGATCCTGCTGCATGAGGAAATGGCACGGCAGGACGTCAAAATTCCACTGCAGATTTTCGCGACCGATCTCGACGAAGCAGCGCTGGCACTGGCAAGGGAAGGACGTTATCCGCGTGCCATCGATGCCGATGTATCACAGGAAAGGCTCGCCAGGTTCTTCATTGATGAGGGCACGCACTTCCGCGTCCGCAAGGAGCTTCGCGAGAGCGTGCTGTTTGCGAAACATAGCGTCCTGAAGGAGCCGCCGTTCATGCGGCTCGACCTGATTACCTGCCGCAATTTGCTGATCTATCTTGAGCGCGCCCTTCAGGCTCAGGTGTGTTCGCTGTTCCAATACGGGTTGCGCACCGGGCGATACCTTTTTTTGGGGTCGGCGGAAACTGTCGATGTGGCAACCGACCTGTTTGCGACTGTCGACAGGCAGGCCCGGATTTATACCTCCCGTCCCCAAAATGGCCATTTGCTGCCGATCCTGCCGCAGTTCGCCGCGCCAGAGCAGCCTGCGAACTACAGCCGGCCCGTTTCCATTGTCGCGGAACGCGCCGCGGTTCCGGCTGCTGTGCATGTAGCGGCGCTGGAGCAACATGCGCCAGCAAGCGCATTGGTCGATGATGGTCAAAACATCCTGCATCTGTCGCCGACCGCGGGTCGTTTCATCCTCCATTCCGCAGGACCCGTGTCGATGTCCCTGACATCGGTGGTGAGACCCGAATTGCGGCTTGATCTGGGAATTGCGCTTGCCCGCGCGCTTGAGATGGGGGAGCCGAGCGTTACACTTCCGACCGTAGTCACCTTCGACCAGGGCAGGAGGCGGGTTTCTCTTCAGGTTACACCATTGTCGAGCGACGGCGGCAAGGCATCGCAGGCGCTGGTGTTTTTCATGGACGGCGGGATCGTTGTGGAAAGCGATGAACCTGAGCAAGCGTCCGACACTCGTACAGGCGAGGTGCGACGCGTTTATGCCGAGTTGCGGGCTTCGCAAGAGGCGCTGCTGATGAGCCGCAACGGGCACGACGCCCTGGTGCAGGAACTTCGTGCTGCCAATGAGGAGCTGCAGTCGATGAATGAGGAGTATCGGTCAACGGCCGAGGAACTCGAGACATCGAAAGAAGAGCTGCAATCGATCAACGAGGAACTGCATACGGTCAATGCCGAGCTGAAAAGTAAGTTGGACAGCATTTCAGCGGCACATAGCGACCTTCAAAACCTGTCGGCCGCCACCGAGATCGGTACCCTGTTTCTCGACCCCGACCTGCGCATCCGCATGTTTACAGCCCCTGTTGCGGAACTATTTAACGTGACGCGCCATGACATTGGCCGCGCCATCACAGACTTCACCCATCAGCTTGACTACGACACGATTGATGATGACGCCCGCAAGGTTTTGAGGGAACTTGTTCCCATCGAGCGTGAAGTCACCAGCCGGCTGGGACGAGAATTTTCCATGCGACTGCGGCCATATCGAACCGTGGAAGACCGGATCGACGGCACAGTCGTCACCTTTGTGGACGTCTCCGAGAGGGCACGCGTCGAAGCCGCGTTGAGACAAACCCAGGACCGGCTGCGTCAGTTCGGTGAGGCATCCCAGGATATTCTCTGGATCAGGGACGCTGAGACGTTTCAGTGGTCTTACCTTACCCCCGCATTCGAGGAGATCTACGGACTTGATCGTGAAGCTGCACTACGGGGCGACAATATGATCGGCTGGCTTGAGCTGATTGTCCCGGAAGATCGGGACGTGGCTGCAGAAAATCTGCAACGTGTTCGAAACGGTGAGTGGGTGACCTTCGAGTACCGCATACAGCGGCCGGAGGATGGCGGGATTCGCTGGCTGAGGAATACGGATTTCCCGATTAAGAATGCTCAGGGCGACGTCGTGCATATCGGCGGCATCGGCCATGACATTACTGAGATCAAGCATGTTGAAGAAGAGCTTGCTAAGGCGGAAATTCGCCAGCGGGCTCTTCTGGAGGGGATCCCACAACTTGTGTGGCGCGCGGTCGAGGGTGGAAAACTGACATGGTCCGGTCCGCAATGGACGGCGTTTACCGGACAGGCCGAAACCGAAAGCCACGGGATGGGCTGGCTGGATCCGGTGCATCCCGAGGACCGCAATGCGGCGCTGATGAACTGGTCAAAGGCAGTCGAGACGGGTGGGTTCGAGGTCGAGTATCGCATCCGACAGGCAGTCACGAATGCGTATCGCTGGTTTCACACGCGCGCGACACCTGTGCGTGACGCGCGCGGCGTCATCATCGAATGGCTTGGGACCTCGACCGATGTCGAGGACCTTCGCAGTTTGCAGGCGCGGCAGGAAGCGCTCGTGAATGAGCTTCGACGAAAAGCCGGGGACCTGATCGAGTAAGCGACATGATGTCCGGCCTGGGCATTTATTCACAGTGTGTCGTTCGCCGAAAAACGAACCCAATGCACGACCTGAGCTTGCAATCTCAAAAAATGGCACGACTTATCGTTTTAAGGCAGCTCATCTTCAGGGCGTTGTCATAGGGACCCTCAATCCCTGCCCCAACAAAGGAGGACGACATGTCTTCCGATCGACACAGGCCATATTCTGGTTCCTGCGAGCTTATCCATATCGACTATTTGATGAGTGCGACTGCCAAACCCAGCGCCGTGACCAGTCACGACGGCGGGCAATGATGGGCATTTCCTTTCCCAACGTGAGCCGCAGCTTTGATGAGAAAAATCGTTGCGTCCGCTTTACCGGCTACGACGGGATGTTCGAGATCAAATTTTTCGTCGCCAGCGAAGTTCTTTCCAGCGAGACACCTCACCACACGGCAAACGAGGCGGATCTTCTGGCATCTTTCGACGCTTTGCGAGCGAGAATCCTGAAGGCGGCGGTTCTGGCTTACAAGAAGTCGAAAAGCAGCGCCATTACTCTGGACCTTGGCCACTTTCGCTAAGTGGTCATCATCGAAACTCCATGAGTGCCGGGGCTAAGCTACGATAGAATAGCCGCGGGTGCAGCGGCGTTCCCAGCCTTTTGAATTTCTTACAAAATCGTTTTTGACAGCACAGGAGCCAATACCAGTACACCGATCTCAGGTCACCTCGATCTTAGCGGCGAGATCAAGGAGACCACCATGACATTCGACCACGCCAGTGTGAGAACAACGCTCAAGCCATGGGGTCGTCGTGATCTCGGGCCATGGGCATCGAACGGCCGCCAGGATAGCCCGGTCGGCGAAATCTCGTTCGAGTATGATGAGCCCGAAGGACGAGAACGCCTGCTGCTTCTGAAGCTTTTGTTTACCAGGGAAAAACTGTCGATACAGGTTCATCCTGATGATACAGCTGCCAAATCGATGGGGATGGCGAGCGGCAAAAGCGAAGCCTGGTATGTGCTGGCTGCGGACGAAGGAGCGCAGGTCGCCGTCGGGCTCAAGCGGCCCCTGACACAGGTCGAATTCAGGAAGGCAGCGATTGACGGGTCCATAGACGAGCTCCTGGACTGGCAGGACGCTGCGGTCGGTGACATCTTTTATGTGCCGGCTGGCACAGTCCATGCCGTTGGTGCAGGTCTGGTTATTGCCGAGATCCAGCAGCGCAACGACACGACGTTTCGCATCTGGGATCATGGACGCTCGCGTGAACTCCATATCGACCAGGCCTTGGCAGTGGCCCGACTGGAGCCGGCGAGCAGCCGGAAAATGTCACGACACATCACGGTCGAGCGCGCCGAGCTGGTGGCCTGCCCATTCTTCACCCTCGAACGGCTGGATCTGTGCGCCGACACGCGGTGGGAATTGACTGCTGGCCGCGAAAGCTGGGCCATGATCGCTGCGGGAAGCGGAACAATAGGATCGCTGACAGCCCGGATCGGCGATGGATTTTTCGCGGAAGCCGATCGCGCCGACATCCGGGTTGGGCGCGATGGCATGAGCCTGCTGTTTGCCACCGCTGCGAGCGCACCCGCGGCCGACCTTTTGCGAGAGCTTCCGGCCAAAGACCGATTGAAACCAGATCTTGCTGACATCGACAGCCATCGAGAGCGGCACGACGTGATCCCCTTTCCTCTGTCGGGAGCTGCGTTATGATCCAGCTCAAGAATATTGCATTCATCGGCAATTCCCTGCCGCGCCGCTGCGGTATCGCTACGTTCACGACGGATCTGCAGCAGGCGGTTTCGAAATCTCCTGCCCATATTGCCACAGCGATCTTTGCCATGACGGATCATGGTCATGTCTACGACTACCCGCCGGAGGTCCGTCTCGCGATAGCCGACGACAACCGCGATGATTATGTTCGCGCTGCAGATGTTCTCAACGCCGGCAATTTCGACGTCGCCTGCCTGCAGCACGAGTTCGGAATTTTTGGTGGCGAAGACGGGGAGGATATTGTCGCGCTTTTGTCGCAATTGAAGATGCCGGTCGTCACCACGCTGCACACAGTGCTTGCCGAACCAAGTCCCGGCCAGCGCCGCGTCCTGAACAAAATCATCGATCGGTCCGCCAAACTGGTCGTTATGGCGGAAAAGGGCCGGACGTTGCTGGAGGAGATCTATCATGTGCCGGCTGACAGGATAGAGGTCGTTGCCCATGGAATTCCCGACATGCCGTTCTCCGAACCCGCTGTTTCCAAGAAAGGCTTGGGGTTCGACGGGCGCTCAGTCATCCTGACGTTCGGACTTCTGTCTCCCAATAAAGGCATCGAGGTGATGATCGATGCCATGCCCCTGATTTTGCAGAGCCGCCCGGATGCGGTCTACGTGATCCTCGGAGCAACCCATCCCAATCTCGTGCGCGACCAAGGAGAGGCCTATCGCGACAGCCTGATGACGCGGGTGAAGGACTTGGGCATCGAAGGCAGCGTGGTGTTTCTCGATCGCTTCGTCGACAAGGCAACGCTGCTGGATTTCATCTCCATGTGTGATGTCTACGCGACGCCTTATCTCAACGAGGCGCAGATGACATCGGGCACTCTGGCTTACAGCTTCGGTCTCGGTAAGGCCGTCGTCTCGACGCCTTACTGGCATGCGCGGGAACTGCTGGCCGATGGCCACGGTGTGCTCGTTCCTTTCGGTGACGCGACAGCCATCGGGCGTGAGATCGCGTCGCTTCTGACCGACGACGCAAGACGCGACGCGATGCGCCTGCGCGCTTATGAAACCAGCCGACCCATGACGTGGGAGAAAACCGCCGAGCGCTATCTGGCGATTTTTTCCGACATTCTTCTGCGCAATACGAGACAGCCTGTCCCTCCTGCCAACGTCGTGATGCACAGGGTCCCTGCCCCCCCGGAACCGCAGTTCGGCTATTTTCTGTCGATGTGCGACGACACGGGGCTATTCCAGCATGCCGTCCATTCGGTGCCAGACCGTTCGCATGGCTACTGTGTCGACGACAACGCCCGCGCGCTCCTGTTGTCGGTTGCGCTCAACCAGCCTGGCGAAAGGCTTTTGCCGGAAGTACTCACCTCTCGTTTCGCGTCCTTCGTGCAGCACGCTTGGAACCCTGACGAAAAGCATTTCCGAAACTTCATGGGCTTTGATCGGCGCTGGCTGGAGAACAGGGGATCGCAGGACAGTCATGGCCGGACACTTTGGGCTTTGGGAGAATGCGCACGCAGCGACGCAAACCCGTCGCGGCGCGCGTGGGCCACGGCCCTGTTCTCGCAGGCACTGCCGACCGCTGAAGGTTTTGGTTCGCCACGGGCCTGGGCGTTTACGCTGTTGGGACTGGACGGCTATTGCGCGGTTTCGCCTCACGATTTGCGCGCGCATCAGATCCGCTCGACCCTGGCGGACAGGCTGATGGATATCTTCCATCGTGTCGGTGGAACGGACTGGACCTGGTTCGAGGAAAGCCTGTCCTATGACAATGCCCGACTGTCTCAGGCGCTGATCACGACTGGACTGAGCGCCGAACGCCCCGATTATGTGGCGGCAGGCCTGAAGTCTTTGCGATGGCTAATGACGGTGCAGACGAACCCTGACGGATTATTCAGGCCTGTTGGCACGGATGGTTTTACAAATCAGACGAGAGAGGTGAGCATTTTTGATCAGCAGCCTCTGGAGGCGACGGCGACGATCGCTGCCTGCCATGCAGCGTGGCGGGCCAGTCACGACATCACGTGGAAAAGAGAGGCAGCAAAGGCATTCGCATGGTTCCTCGGCAGCAATGATCTTTCATTGGCGGTCGTGGATATCGAAACAGGCAGTTGCCGTGACGGTCTGCATCCGACGCGTCTCAATGAGAATAGAGGCGGCGAATCGGTGGTCTCCTACCTCCTCGGCCTGGTTGAGTTTCGCAAGCTTTCGCGTGCCAGCGGTTATCCTTCGACGTTTGTTCCCCTTCGCGCGCTTACCGCGTGAGCATTTTACAGCCTCCAGCCAGATAGAGATCATTTTGTCACAGACAGCATTTCTCAACCGCCAGGCGCTTTTTCTGCGGCCCGATTCCACGCGGGTCGTGGTGCGGCCGTTCAGGCCTGCGACGGAACCGCGGGACTTCAAACCGACGGACAAAACGCGCGCCAACCATATCGTGGATCGCGTGCTTGGTCTCGACGTTGAGATAGCGCAACAGCAGCTTTCCGAGGTGCTGGAAAATTTTGAGGGTCGGCACCGCAACCTGATGACCACGTTCGAAAAGCGGGCTCGGGAAATGGAAGACGCGTTTGCACCTCACATTGCGTTCACCACGCTACAACGGCAGCTCATCGGTGCCTATTTCATGCACGAATATTCGTTCGAGGCATCCGCTCTGTTCAACCCGAGCATTGTCTCCCACCCGGATCAGTCAGGTGTCGCAAGCGGCAGCACGCGCTTTATTCTGAGCCTTCGCGCAGTTGGCGAAGGACACGTCTCGTCTTTGACGTTTCGAACGGGAATTGTTGCCCAGAATGGCACTGTCGATATCGAGCCGACAGCGCGGCTTGCGTCCATGCCCGTGTTCGTCCCCCCCTCCTCCGCCTCTCCCGACGAGCCTCTGGATCTGACATTTTCCCCCGAGCAGCCAATTAGTGAACGGGTGATATTCCCGATCACTGCCGCGCAGTCGAATGGTATTGAGGATGCCCGCTTTGTCGAGTTCGAAGAAGCGGGGCGGAAAACCTATTACGCGACATATACGGCCTATGACGGAAGAGGCATTCGCTCCGAACTCCTGGAGACCAGAGACTTCCTGTCGTTTCGGATGACGCCTCTGGCGGGGACCGCATCGGGGAACAAGGGCATGGCCCTGTTTCCGCGAAAGATCGGCGACCAGTTTGCGATGATCGGTCGCCAGGACAATGAAAACCTCTATCTGATCCGTTCCGACGATCTCCACGTCTGGAATGGCGGCGAGATCATTCTGGGGCCAAAATATCCGTGGGAATTCGTGCAGATGGGCAATTGCGGATCGCCGATCGAACTGGACGAAGGCTGGCTGCTTTTGACCCATGGGGTTGGTCCCGTGCGAAAATACACGATCGGAGCAGCTCTTCTCGACAAAGCCGATCCGTCGAGGGTTCTGGCCCGATCGCGGGAGCCGCTGGTCCGTCCGGAGCCCTCCGAACGAGAGGGGTATGTACCCAATGTCGTCTACACGTGCGGCGCCATGCGCCATAACGACCAGATCGTGCTGCCCTACGCCATCTGCGACACGTTCTCAAACTTCGCCACTATCAGGATTTCCGACCTGCTGAATACGCTGACCGGGTAAATGTCAGTCCGGCAACCTGCGCCGCAACCCTGACGGCGTCACACAGTCGGTATCAGGCTTTGGCGGAACGGTTCGATGTCCGACGTCATTTTGTTCCGTTGCGGGTCGTTCCACGCATGCAACATGCCTGCCTGCGTGGAACGCGCGCAGATCGGGCCAGGGCAGCGGCAACTCAGGCTACGACAAGCGATCCGGGATACCGGCTTTCAACGCTGGGTCCGTCCGTATCGAGGCCTGAAACCGTCTGCAGGTCGGCGGTTACCGGCAGGCGGAATATCTGTTCGGTCTTTCGAGAATTTGACTGGTGGCATCGCGGATATCGCGCCGGTTTCGGGAAGGCGTCGAACCGAAGGCATTCGCGTGTCCCAGGCGCCGTCGCAGCATTCATTACCGTTCGGGTCGCTCAGCGATGCAGACAGCGACGAACCGAAGCGCTGCCAATGATCTAGCTTAGCCGGCCATACACTTCTGATCGCGAGACGTTTCATCTGGAGCAGCCAAATGAACTTAAAATCTCATGGCAATTGTCTCGATAAATCCGAGAGATGATCGGCTTCAGTCCGACGGGTCCTTTCTGGTGCGACTGTATTGCTATTCGCATCATTCACTCTAATTGTCTCCCTCACAAAGGGATTTGGCCTCTATGAAAAAAGCAATCACGGTGCGTCTGGATCCCGACCTTCTTCAAGAAGTCCGTATGAAGGCCGAAGACGAAAACCGGACCTTGACCAACTTCATCGCCACTGCCCTGAAAGAACGACTTCGCCCTGCGTCCCGCGGTGAGCGAGCACCTGCAAATGGACAACAATAATCTATGACTGACAGATTAGCCTTTCCCAGGGATCCTGCGACGAGCTCTGCGCTGGCGAAAGCGGCGACCGGAGTTTCGGGGTTTGACGAGATAACGCTGGGCGGCCTGCCAGCTGGTAGGCCGACGCTGGTCTGTGGTGGGCCGGGATGCGGCAAGACGCTTTTTGCGATGACCTTCCTTGTTAATGGCGCCACACAGTTCGATGAACCTGGCGTGTTCATGAGCTTCGAAGAGGCTAGCGAAGACCTGGTAAAGAATGTGGTCTCGCTGGGTTACGACGTTCAGACGCTGATTGATGAGAAACGCCTGGCGCTGGACTACGTCCGCGTCGAAAAGGGCGAAATCGAAGAAGCCGGAGATTATGACCTCGATGGTCTGTTTGTGCGGCTTGGCTACGCCATCGATCAGATCGGCGCCAAGCGTGTCGTGCTCGATACGCTGGAAGTGCTGTTTGCCGGCCTCGGTAACACCGATATCCTGCGTGCCGAATTGCGGCGACTGTTTGCGTGGCTGAAGGAAAAGGGTGTCACTGCCGTCATCACCGCGGAACGTGGTGAGGGATCGCTGACACGCTACGGGCTCGAGGAGTATATTTCCGACTGCGTGCTCTTCCTCGACAACCGTGTCGAACACCAGATCACAACACGACGTATCCGGGTGGTAAAATATCGCGGCTCCGCGCATGGCACCAACGAATATCCTTTCCTGATCGACGATCAGGGGATCTCCGTCCTGCCGATCACATCTGCGGGCCTTTCGCATTCAACCAACAATGATGCTGTCTCAACAGGTGTCACAAGCCTTGATGGCATGCTGGGCATCGGCGGGTTTTACCGCGGCTCAAGCATTTTGATCTCGGGAACGGCCGGAACCGGCAAGACAAGCCTCGCCAGTCATTTCGTTGAGGCAGCCTGTCGGCGCGGCGAAAAGTGCCTGTATTTCGCCTTTGAGGAATCGCCGGCGCAGATCGTCCGCAATATGCGCTCGATCGGCATCGATCTGGAACCATGGATTGCATCGGGTCTTCTTCGCTTTGAGGCGGCCCGGCCGAGCCTATTTGGCCTTGAGATGCATCTTGCCCGAATGCACCGGGAAATTGAGAATTTCAAACCTGACGTGGTTGTTCTCGACCCTATCTCTTCGCTGCGCGGCGAACAGGGCGAAGTCCATTCGGCGTTGCTGAGGGTCATCGACCTTCTCAAAAGCCGCGGTACGACGGCGCTCCTGACCAACCTCAACTCTGCCGGACAGATGGTTGAGGGCACCGACCTTGGCATGTCGTCGCTGATGGATACCTGGCTTTCGCTTGTGCATGTGGAATCGAACGGCGAACGCAACAGAGGTCTGTATATCCTCAAGTCCCGCGGAATGAGCCATTCCAACCAGGTTCGGGAATTCGAGATCACCAGCAGCGGCGTGCAGCTCGTGAGCACCTATCTCGGCTCCGGTGGTGTCCTGACCGGTTCCGCTCGCATCGCCCGTGAGGCCGCCGACGCTGCCGATGCGCTGCGGCGGACGCAGGAGAGCACGCGCAAGCGGCGTGATATGGAAAGACGGCGTGCTGCGGTGAACCGGCAGATTGCCGAGCTTCAGGCATCGCTCGATGCAGAAGAAGATGAGGTTGCCGAGTGGCTTGCCCAGGACGAGGCACGGGAGAATTCGTATCTGAATGAGAGAGATGCGATGGCGACCCGTCGGGGAGCTGCCGAATGACGAGCGAAGACTCCGACGCCTTTGATGCCGCACTCCTTGCCCAGGAAGACGATGAGGCTATTGACGACGGTCAATACAACCTCCGCCTCTATGTCGCGGGAAAGACGCCCAAATCTGTCGCCGCCTTAAGCAACCTCCAGAAAATCTGCGAGGAACATCTTGCAGGACGCTTCAGGATCGAGGTCGTTGACCTCCTCGAACACCCGCAGCTTGCTGCAGGCGATCAGATCCTCGCGGTTCCGACACTGGTCCGGCGCCTTCCGCCGCCACTCAAGCGTATCATCGGCAACCTCTCAGACTGGGAACGGGTTCTTGTCGGCCTTGATCTGCGAAGAGAGGAATAGAGGGCATGCCCGATAAAGTCCTGCCGATTGCCGATGCGGCAGCCGGACTCCCGAAGTCCCCCGAATTTGTGTTTCGCCTTTACGTCACTGGAGCAACATCGCGGTCTTCCCGGGCAATATCCAATGCACGACGTATTTTTGAAAGAGACCTGCAAGGCAGGTACGATCTTGAGATCATCGATATCTATCTGGAACCGCTGAAAGCTCGGGAGCATCAGATCGTCGCTGCGCCAACACTTGTGAAGCTTTCGCCCGGCCCGGCGCGTCGTGTCATTGGCGACCTGTCTGACGAAGCGAAAGTCAGGCAGGTCTTTGACATCGAAAACCCGGTGCAAGGGGCAAAGCGATGACGGAGGACGAGCTGAAGCACGACAATGCCGCCCTCAGGGAACGGCTCCGCGAGGCTGAAGAAACACTGGAGGCGATCCGCAGCGGTGACGTCGACGCGGTCGTCGTGTCGGGCATTGACGGAATCCCTCAGGTTTATGCGTTAGAGACTGCCGACCAGACCTATCGTGTTCTGGTGGAAGAGATGCAGGAAGGGGCGCTGACGATGTCGCTCCATGATCAGATCCTCTATTGCAACAGGCGTCTTGCCTCCATCGTTGACGACGATATGAGCCACGTTGTTGGCGGCTCACTTACTCGCTTCATCCTGCCTGCCGAGCGAGAGAAATTTGGGCGCACCATGCGCGGAGTGGGAAAATCGGAATTTACGATCTGCACCCGAAACGGCGTTCTCACCCCTGCACATTTTTCCTTTTCGAAGCTCAATGGCGCAGGCGGGGAAGCGGACACGCTGAGCTGTATCGTGACGGATCTAACGGACCAAAAGCGAGCCGGCAAGGCTCTTGAAGATGCCCATGCCCGGCTTCTGCAGGAGGTCCGTGAGCGCGAGCGGACTGAAGCCATGCTTCGCCAAAGTCAGAAGATGGAGGCTCTTGGTCAATTGACGGGTGGCGTCGCCCACGATTTCAACAACCTTCTGATGGCGATCTCTGGCGGCCTCAACATGCTCGACAGGCAGCCTGACGAAGCGCGGCTCAAGCGCCTAAAAGACGGAATGCGGCAGGCCGTCGAACGCGGAGCGGGGCTGACCAAGCAACTCCTGAGCTTTTCCCGGACCAAGGCCCTCGATGCAGAGGTGGTGAATATCAACCGGCAGGTCACCGGCATGCGCGAACTACTCGATCGATCCCTTGGTGGTAGTATCGTGGTTGAGACGGAATTCACCGAAGATGCATGGCCAGTCAGGATCGACGCTGGAGAGTTCGAGCTGGTCATCCTGAACCTGTGCGTCAATGCAAGGGATGCGATGGCAGACGGAGGGACGATCAGCATTTCCGCGCGCAATCTGGCGTCATTCACCGATGGCGATCTCTCCGGCGACTTCGTCTCGGTGACGGTCACGGATAGCGGTACCGGAATGTCGGAAGCGACGATTGCACGTGCATTTGAGCCATTTTTTACGACCAAGGACATCGGCAAGGGTTCCGGACTTGGGCTCGCCCAGGCCTACGGTTTTGCCCACTCGTCAGGGGGTACGCTCCGGATTGAAAGTAGGCTCGGACAGGGCACGACCATCGAGCTATTGCTACCACGATCGTTCGAATCCCTTCGCACGCCCGAGATTTTGGCCTCTCCCACATCGCCGGGAGCGGCGGGCCTACGGGCGCTGGGCCGTGTCCTGCTTGTCGAGGACGATGATACAGTTGCCGAGGTTACCGGCGAAATGCTGGGCGAAATCGGCTTTGAAGTCAGGCGCGTATCGAACGCGCAGCAGGCGCTGGCTGCACTCGATGGCACCGAGACGTTCACACTCGTCTTCTCCGATGTCATGATGCCAGGTGGGATGAACGGCATTCAACTCGTTGAAACGATCATGCAACGCAAGCACGACGCAGCCGTGCTGCTTACCAGCGGCTATGCGCCGAGGTTCGCCGAAAAGGCAGGCCTGTTGAACATCGAGATTTTGGCGAAACCCTTCGATCTGCAGCAGCTGGAGCATAGCGTTCTGGCGGCGATAAAGTGAAGTGGATGCCCTCAAGCGTGGCGGCGCGACAATGCAAACGGCCGTGCCTGTCGCAGACAACACGTTGAGGGAACCAATGTTGACAACCTGCGTTCTTCAGGCGCGCTTGCAATTGTCCCCTATCAAGCGTGATTTCTTTAACCCCGCCGCGCGTCCCCAACTTCGCGGCGGGGTTTTGTTTTGCGAGCAGGAACAGCTTAGAGGTTCGACAGTTCGGTAGGACCGGTCTCATTGCCCATTGGACCGGGCATGGATGGTGCCCCTGCCGCAACCCTCTCTCAGCAGCGCGGTGGGGGTTGCCGTCAATCACAGCGACATAACCATCCTCACCCGTTTGCCGGGAACCAGTTCAATCTTCTTTTTGGATTCAGGAACGAACAGCGTGCTCAGGATCTCATCCTGACCGTCTCTCTCCCGATCAGCGGAACACCAATCCTGAACAGGCTAATTGGCGTATTCCGCCGGGCATCGAGTAAGCGAAGCTATTCAAGAACGGCGTCGAGCGTTTTCATCACTCATCTCTTAAGAAACTCGGCTTCCAACCACGGGAGATACCAGCGCTCAGATAAAGGCTTGCGGTTTCTAGTTCGGAACAAAGGTGTTCGGCATCTGCAACTACGCTGCGCAATGCCGCTAGGGCATTTCCACCAAATGCATCCAGGACAAACTGAGCCTTATCGATTTCAGCTTCCTCGATGCGTTGAGTGGACATGACAACCTCCGTAAATAGGATTATTTTCCGTTCCCTTTATGTTCTTATTGTGTGAGCGAGTCAACAATCACCGTGGGATTAAATTTTTGCCGGTGCCACATCGTTGGTTTTTGGCATTTGCCGAGATCGATAGGATTGAGGCAAAAATGGAAGCCCGCCTATATTTCACGGCTTTTGACGCTCTCGAACCCGTCGATTTCGGTTTGCTTCAAAATGGTTCTGGAGAGGCCCGACTTCAGCGTGGCATAGATGCGCGTGCGCCTCGATCGGATAACATTGCCGACAGCTTCGTCAATCTCTGGCTGGCCGGTTGTTGGATCGATGACGAGCTGAAGGCGGTGATCAACCAGGTTTCCCCTGATGACGATGCGAAATCTTTAATTTGAAGCTATCTACCGCTTTGTGGCCTGCGGGCGTTCATCAATAATTCCTGTTTGGTAGCGAATTGCCCAAACAACTTAGTAAGCCTTTGTTCTTCCTCGATTGACAGTCGGTATCGGCGAGCAAAGTTCGCAACCGATAGAACTTCCCTTAGAGCCTTCCGATCGATTTCGTCTGTATCGATATGAGACGTCATGGCTAATCCTCCCAGATTACAACACGTAACGAATGAAATGCGCGACCGTTCCCCTGAAATTACCCAGGCAAACGAAGTAACCCTTGGACTTTATCGTCTGTTTAGATCAGCAAAATGCTCTCTGACCATTCCAAATTCCTGCCTAGATTTGGAACATGCGCGGGATATACAGAGAATATCCACAGAACGTACATTAGCGTACACAGGAGAATGTGAATAGAGAGGCCGGGACAAATATGCGCTTAGAAGGATGCGCAAATTCACTGGACTTCGCGGCGAGCTAGTCGCCGCTGCAGATAACGGTGATCACACGGGGCTTCGTCTAGATTGCGATGATTGGGACGGCCACGGGCCTGCGTTGGCAAGAAGACCTGCTCTACCCTATCCCGTTAGAAGGACAGAGGCACACGCAGACGAAGGGGCCGCATCCCATCAGACGCTCACAAGCCGGATCGATGCGGCCGAAATGCAGTTCGCTGACGTGTGGAGCGCAATCAATGCTCTCCACGTCAAATCCGACATTCGCGAGACGGCAGAGCATGAAGCCCGTGCAAACGATGCCTGTGTATAGTTCCAAGAAAATAGTCGCGCTCCGGCGGGAACATAAACCTCACACAACGGTTTGTTCATCGTGCATTCATGTTCAAGGACAAGCAAATGTTTCTGTCGACCCTTCAGCCTTCTGCTACTTTTGCCCTCACACCCGATCACGGCATCTCCATGGAAAAGACCGCGATCGAGACAGAACTGAGTTACATCCCGAACTTCGATGCAAGCGATCTTAGCGTCGATGTGACCGGCGATTACATCGTTGTCGAAGGTGTTGTGAAGAGCAATGTCGAGTTAGCTCGCGTTCTTCGTATCGCGCATGAGATCGTTGGCTATGACCGCGTACTTTCCCGGATCGTCGTCTGCTCCTTTTCCGAATAAAAACAGAAGACGAACGAAACCCCGCCGACATGCTCGAGCGGGGTTCTCTCTTGCCCGACATGCCGTGACAAATCAGTAGCGAGAGTGACCGTAACCACCGCGTGAATTCGTCGTTCCGTTGAAGTAGGGAGACGTAGTATCGCTTTTGTAACGACTGCCGCCACGGTCTCCAGTGTAGGGGTTTGAGTTGCCTTTGTACGAATAGTTGTCAGTGACGGTGCTATTACGGCTGCTCCGCTGATAGGGGGCAACATACGTGCCATTGCTACGGTAATATCCATTCACAGAGTCAGCATATGCCGTCGACGTTGCCGCTACCAAGCTCAAAGTCAAAAGGATCGTCTTCATCATACCCCCGAAAGAACGCCATGTTTTCCGCCGCAAGCTAAATCACGGTAAGTCGTCAGAGGCTTGGACATGGATCAATTGGTCAGGGCGACGACAGGTGTGATATGCGCCTGCCTCTGAGCTCTACCGGATTGAAGTGCTGCGATCCTTACGAGGTGGATTATCCGCGGTAACCCATGTTTTGACCGGCGACGATGAACGGGAAGTCTGACGGCAATGGGCCAAACATCCTGCCAATAGCAATTAGACGGCGAGTGAACATCATCATAAGCCGAACCTAGACCGACCGAAACGTCTGGCGCGTAGCGCCACTCTTGGCTTCGGCACAGATCAGCCAAGACCGATCATAAATCACTCAGATTGATGTTTCGGTATCGAGCGTCTCGATTAAATCCGGATAACCCCCTATTTCGCAGGCCATGTGGCGTTTGAAGGGGGCATGATGGCGACACTAAAATACGCATTCGGCATCACGCTTTTCCTGATGTCACTCGGCATATTCTACCTCACTTGGACAAACCAACTTCAGAGCAAGGAAGCCAACCGGCTTGGCGTGCCTGTAAGGGAGGGCAGCAAATGGTACTTCATTGATGTCAATCACCCGCGATGCTCGGAGGAACTCCGACATGCTTATAGGAAGACGAACCGCCTATTTTGGCTGACCGCCGCTGCCCTGGTCTTCATGATAGTCGTGCTGACTTGGCTGACGTGAGACTAAGGCGACTGTCAATCATGAAGAAAGAACAGTCGCCGATCAGGAAGTCGAGGGGGTAATAACTTCCGCCGCGCACATTAGAACGATTCTACGCGTCAATTAAGGCAAAGATGGTGGAGACGAGCAACCTACCCCTAAGCCGCTCAGCCTCCACCTGTCGAAGGTTTGCCTACCGTTCGACGGTACCGAAATAGAACATAAAAGACTAAAGGGAAGTTCAGCCTCCCACCTGAACCTCCCTTTTCTTGCGCTCGATTGCCACCAGCAAGAGCACGCGGAAGTATTGAGATGAGAATGACGCAAGAGCAAGTCTTTAACACTGTACGGTATCGTACATTTGTGTGTGCGTTGAAACGGCAGCGATCCGTCAACTACAGCCCGGACCGCTGCCTTTCCTCGTGCCAAATCAGGCGGCTCACATAACTCGAAGTCGGCTGGAACAACAAGCCCTTACGTCGGCCACAATTGACGCAGGTTAGAAAGGTGCGTTGAACTGGGTCGGGACTATGAGGGTTCGCGCGCCGCCGGCGGACAAGTAAAGGCAAAATGCTCGACGGACGTGAAAAGCATTTGTCACGATCTCGCTTACCATACTCACGACGACCGGACCTGACGTCGCCACTATCCGTTTCCGGCAGCGCACGCCCGCCCTCACCTCTTCGGGCGAAGATTTTAATCAGCTGGCGCCTAAGGTTTTGCGATTTTTCGAAACGTCAGGCTGCGATCGACGGTTCTTCTTCGTATGTGTTTTGCAAAACCACGACGAGCTTCGCGAATTTTTTGCTTGCCTTCGCCAGAACCTTGGCATCGGCGATCGGTAGTTCGATCACATCCGCAAGCGCCCGGACGACCTTTCGAGCCGCCTTGCGAAGTTCTGGGGGAGCCGCATCACTGCCGCAAATATCCAGTGCCAACGCGTACATGCGTCGGTGGCTGTGAGCCTCTTTAGAAGCCTCGAGCCACATGATTCGATCATCGCTCATGGCGCATTAAACGCCATTTCCGCAAAAAGGTGGCAGATATGCGCGTTTTGAAGTCAATATCGCATTAACCAATCGTTTACGACGAATTAGCGATTGATAATTCAACCTTCACAGCAATGGCGCCCGCTTGCTTCGGTCGAAAGCTCGTGCCAACGAGCCGTCCTTTTCTCTTTGCCTGACCCAATCGAGATATGCAGCCGAACAATTTGTTTCCGGCTTTTCACGCGTCAGAAATGAACTCTTCAATGAGATCGTCTTGTCCGACGCTCACCATCGAGCGACGACAGGAAATATGAATAACGCCAATAAGTTCGTGCGGTAGAACGCGGTAATGAACGTCCTTCGAGATAAAAAACACCTCGTCGTCAGCCATCATCACAGCCGTTGCCTTGAACGTGCGTTCTTTCCCGCCGTCGATTACTGACACGATATACATAGACGCTAATAAACCGCTGAAATATTATGTATTTATGAGCGTGATTCGTTAAAAAGACGCGTTGATCTGCGACAAGTGTCGCCGGAAATCCAGTATATCCAAACCATAAATGCGATATACTATCAGAATATAGATGGGTTCCGTGGCCGACGGTAGACAGTCAGCGTTGCGCCAGATCGGAACCGAACGAAGATGCCTTCGTTAAGTCACCATGACGTACTTAGAGAGACGCCCTATCATCGCGACCCTTCTTGTGTCCTTTGCCGTGATTGCTTCTGTATTCGCCGTCGAGAAATGGATGACCGATCGATTTGGTGTTGTGGACACAAAAGGCTTGGTCACCGCACCGCCGACCTGACCAGCCGCCTTGATGGCAGCAAAAAAGTTGCGCCTTGCGATGACAGAAATCCGATTGCTGGTGATCGTCGTCTTGGCTGTCTCCGCTTTTTAACAGACGATCGCCTATCAGATACTCTGGCACTACGCGGTGCACCCAGCGTTGTTTGAGAACATCCTCGGCGGCAACCGCCTTTGTCGAAACGGTGCAGGAGAGCCAAGCGGCCCCTGCCTGGATCTGGCGCAGTATTTTATGGTGTCGGCAGCTTCCCGTGAGCAGTCATGACGAGGCCGCGTGGCTGCCTTCAGTCCATGCGGCGTCGATCCCGGATAAGGCAGCAGGTGCAGCTCCCTTCGAAGCAGCAGACTATGCGCTCATGACAGCGGCACGTTTGGGCAGCTTCCAATTCGGACGCGGGAAATGGCAGGTATAGCCGTTCGGAATGCGTTCGAGATAATCCTGGTGTTCAGGTTCAGCCTCCCAGAACTCTGCGACGGACACGACCTCGGTCACCACCTTGCCTGGCCAGATCCCGGAGGCATCGACATCGGCGATGGTCTCGTCGGCGGTCTTTTTCTGCTCGTCGGTCGTGTAAAAAATCGCCGAGCGATAGCTTGAGCCAAGATCATTTCCCTGCCGATCCAAGGTGCTCGGGTCATGGATCTGGAAGAAAAACTCAAGCAGGTCGCGAAAGCTCGTCTTGCTGGGATCGAAATTGATTTCAATCGCCTCGGCGTGGCCTTCGTGGTTGCGATAGGTGGCGTTCTGGACGGTACCGCCCGTGTAACCGACACGGGTTGAGACAACACCGGGACGTTTCCTGATGAGATCCTGCATCCCCCAAAAGCAGCCACCGGCTAAAACAGCGCGTTCTGTCGTCATGTCAAATCTCCGAGTGAAAACCTTGGGGTGAATATGGGTTGTGCGGAGTGCGTCTGCCAGTGCCATGCGACCCTTCGAGCGTGCTCAGAGACGGGAACCATTTTTCGCGAGCGGCGGTTACCTCACTGTCAATCAGGAGACCCCAATGAAATTCACAGATCATGCCCGCCTTGCCACCACAGAACTCGTATCGTCCGTACTTGAAGGAGCGCCCGTCTATGGGGCCGACAACCACAAGGTCGGAAAGGTGGATCATGTCCACGGCGCTGGAGCAAACAGCACGGCGATTATCGACGTTGGCGGTTTCCTCGGGATCGGAGCCAAGCCGGTGGCAGTGCTCCTGACCGATCTGGATTTCATGCGAGATGAGGACGGTGAAGTCCACGCCGTCACGACCTGGACCAAGGACCAGCTGAAGGACATGCCCGAACATCTTCATTGAGGTGTGAGCGTTTCCCACCTTCGCTTTCATCGGAACTGTCTCCGATGAAAGCGAACCCGTAGGACACAAGGGGGCCGGAATTGCCTGACCGGTTATACGGTGCGCCTGCCCGACCTCAGCCCTCCGGCCCAGGTTTAAGCGAATTTGGCATCTATCCACAAAAGGGCTGCATGGCAGCCCTTTGGTCATCGGGGAAAGCCGGTCGACAACAAGAGACCGTCTGCTCTTGCTGCGGTTTAACCAAAAAGCGCTAGGCTGCTTTTTATTGTCACCCACACGCCCCACAGCAACGGGATGCCGACGGCGGCCCAGGCGAGCGCGGCCTTCAGGTCGAAACCGCCGGTGCCGATCCCGAACGAGCCGGTTGTACCTGCGGAGGCGGCTGCGGTTTTCGCCTGCAGCGACGCAACTTCCTCATCTGACATGAACCATTTATCCGATAGCGGGCGCACCAGTGCGTTGGCGATGAGGCCAAGCGCCAGCATGGCGGCGAGGATATACATGGTGCCGGTGTAAAGTGCCGGACCTGGCGCCACACCGGCATTGATCTGGGCCTCGCGGATATAGTTGACGACGACCGGGCCGAGTATGCCCGCTGTTGCCCAGGCTGTCAGAAGGCGACCATGAATGGCACCGACGAACTGGGTGCCGAAGATATCGGCCAGATAGGCCGGAATTGTCGCAAACCCACCGCCATACATGGACAGGATGATGCCGAACGCCAGAACGAACAGTGCCTTGTTGCCCATGTCGGCGAGTGTTGGGGCGAGTGCATAAAGGACGATGCCCAGGATGAAGAAGGTGTAGTAGGTGTTCTTGCGACCGAGCTTGTCGGAGAACGACGCCCAGAAAAAGCGGCCGCCGATATTAAAAAGGGACAAAAGCCCGGTAAAGCCGGCTGCGATTGCGGCAATCTGCGCTTTCTGGCCGCCGTCCAGTTGCGAAAATGTCAGATCGGGCAGGCCGACAAGCGCGCCGGCAAAGATTTCCTGCAGCATTGGCGATGCCATGCCGATCACGCCGATGCCGGCTGAAACGTTCAGGCAGAGAACCGCCCAGATCAGCCAGAACTGTGGCGTCCTGTGCGCGTCGCGCAAATGCACGTGCTTGTGGGTAATCATGGCTTTGCCGTTTTCGGTCGCAGGCGCCCAACCCTGCGGACGCCAGCCGGCTGGCGGGATCCGGTAACCGAACGCGCCGGCTGTCATGAAGCAGAAATAGATGATGGCCATGCAGACAAACGTCTGCCACACGCCGACCGATATGTCGGTTTTGAAATAGTTCATCAGCAGGTTGGCAAGTGGAGCGCCGATCATCGCGCCACCGCCGAACCCCATGATGGCCATCCCGGTCGCCATGCCGCGACGGTCCGGAAACCACTTGATCAGCGTCGAGACCGGCGAAATATAGCCAAGGCCCAGACCCACACCGCCGATCACGCCGGCGCCAAGCCACATGAGCCACAACTGGTGGGTCATGACGCCGAGGGCTGCGACCAGAATACCACCGCACCAGCACAATGCCGAGACGAAGCCAGCCTTTCGAGGTCCGACCTTTTCCAGCCATCCGCCCCACAGAGCGGCAGAGCAGCCTAAAAGGACGAAGAAGAGCGTGTAGATCCAGCCGAGATCGGCGACGCGCCAATTGCAGTTTGATGTAAACAAGGCGGTGACAAGCGACATGCTGGCACAGGACGGATCAGGTGTTGCTGATATTGCCTTGGTCAGCGGCAGCCAGAAGACGCTAAAGCCGTAAGCCATGCCGATACACAGGTGAATGGCAAGTGCTGCCGGCGGTACAAGCCACCGGTTAAAACCTGGCTTGGCGATAATATGTTCTTTGTCCAGAAAACCGGAGGCGGTCACGCCCGGTTCTGTTGCTTTTGTAAATGCCATATTGGAAGTCCTCTCCCTCGGTGATGACCTGACGGCAATGCCTGGCGCAGCCTCCAGGCTGTCAGCACCTGGATTTAGCCGGATGGACCGCGTCCCCCTCCTCCCCAACCTTCCCCCACCCCTCACCGAGGCACTGCCCGGCTTGGTGTGAGCGCAGGTGTTTTGTCGACACCACGAAGTGGGAAAAAAGCCCGGCAACCTTCAGGGTGTCTGCACACGTGTCGAACGATCTCGGCTTTTGCGTGGGCTTGAGACGTCGCCGATTTATTCCCGGTTTCCTGCGGATTATCAAGGGTGCGGCGTTTTATCCGGTTGCATTTGCTCTTGCGGACCCAATGGGACACCGCTCTGTGCAGGCAGGCATCATCACGGCGATTGCAGCCGATCGCACAAAGGCCTTGCCGGGATCAGTACCTATATTGAGAAATAACCCGCTTCGGACCCACAGGAAATCCGGGGCAAATCACAAACATATCTAACTTATCTATTTTAGAATTAACTATTATCTTATGTATATTTGACAATCTCACATATTTCTACTTCGATGCAGTGCGAAATAGCGACGTACTGGAACCATGATGACACTTAAACCCGGAGCAAGCAGGCACGATTTACACCCCGGCCTTACTGACATTGGCACCTCGTCTGGCGATCGAGTGATTGACAGGCGAGAGGGTACAATCACCTCGCCTTTCGGCACGCTTCACACGGCCGACACGACGTCGAGCGTCGTCAAACTGGTTGACGGTGACTATGTCATCGAGTTTTCAGCGCATGGTTTTGCCAGCAACTGGTCGTCCGCCTATAGCCGCCTTTTTTCCTACACGAGAGCCGGCGAATATCTCGGGGTTCTTGTGATGGACTATGCCGACAATTTGGATGCAGGCTGCATTGCTGCAGACAGCAAAACCTGTTTCAGGGTCACGGACGCGGGTGACAGGATTTTTGTCTGGGATTCAGGTGCAACGGCACAAGGCGGGACAGTGTCCTATTCGGCCAGGCTGAGCCGTGTTGACCTCTCGGTTGGTGTGGATGGTCATCAAAGCAATCATCTGGTTTTTCTAAAGGCGATCGGGCCATTTCGATTGCGGCGAGCCACCTGATTAGGTGGCGTTCCAGCCTTGAAGTTTTCGGTTAAGGGCAGCGGTTTGGTTGCTGACATCGAGACCTCAAAACTGAAAGAACAGTCGTCTTGCAGTGACACTCTCCACATTTCGTCGACATGCCCGGCAATCAGAATTTTCGACATCGAACCACACGCAACCGCGTCGTTGACGGCAATCAAAACGCTTTCTGCCGGTCGGCGCTTCCACCTCGGGTGAGACGTATTCGGGTATCTCTCGGGAATTGATTGCTGTACCAGAGCGGTTTCTCAAACGCATAGACAACGCTCACCAAGACTGCCCGCCCTTCGACGTCTCTTGTCCCTGCATTGTTAATATGATAGCGAAAGTCATCTTAAATACAGAGCTGCCTACGATCGAGTTTCTAGGTGACCTATCTCTTTGCAATGACTGCTGCGACTGATGGTATTGAGGCTACCGCTCCTGCCAAGTGGCGATCCCTGAATGGCGCCATGGGAGTATTCTGGGAAGCCCGTTGCATGGCCGGAGCCAGGGGATATTACGTCTCATCCGACCCGCGGATGATGATTTTCTTCAACGACATATCCGCCCAATTCCAGATGACAAATCTTGGCGAGGGTTCTAAATACGATCTTCGCTCAATGAGCCGCGCGATTTACGTGCCCGCTGGCACGCCGATGTGGACATATGCGAGTGCGGACCATCGCTTCTCTCATCTGGACGTTCATATTCATCGCGAACGACTGCTTAAAATCATCGCCCCCGCAATCGGGACGTCGACTGCGAGACGTGCGCTTGAGCGACCGGTCGAAACGCACGATGTCGGTGCGATCGAGGCGCTTGCAGCCCTCCTGGTCGACGAGATCGCTCACCCGACAAAGCATCCGATTTACGCCGAGAGCCTTATAGACAGTCTCGTCACAGCCTTTCTGGACATCCCAGCGGCGCAAGAGCGCGATTGGAAACGCAAGCTTTCTCAGACCGAAGTAAGCAAGCTTCTGGCACATCCGATAGAAGACGGCGAGCTACGGCTGACTGTCGCAGAAATGGCTGCGACAGTTGGTCTGTCGGAACGGCAGTTCAACTCCGCTTTCAAGAACACCACGGGTCAGACGCCGCTGCAATGGCAGCTGGGCCGTCGCGTCGACCTGGCTCAACAGATTATGCTGGAAAGCGACACGACAATGACTGACATTGCGGCCAAGCTCGGTTTTACCGATCAAGCCCATCTGACCAACGTGTTCCGGCGTATCGTCGGCGACACGCCGGCCGCATGGCGACGCATGCACAAGACACGGTGACGGCTTTACCTAACCCGCTGCGATGGTGACGACCGGGCGTCGAGGATTGCTCGTATGCCTATCAGCCCCGTCCAGACATCTGGACGGGGCTGATTTATTACCAGCTCTGGCGTAGCGTCGCCATCACTGTCCGGCCGGCATTGTAGAATTTGGTGCCGTTTGCGTCGTCGCGCTGGGCGATATGCTTCTCGTCGAACAGGTTGCTGATGTTGAGCTGGAAGGCTGTATTTTCTCGTATGTTGTAGGTGAAAGCGGCGTCGAACAGGATAGCTTCTTCACCGTATGCGGTATTTTGGATGTTGGTGAAATACTCGCCCATATATCTGGCGCCTAGACCAAATGTCATATCGCCGCGTTTGCCATTGCCTTCGAGGGTGTAAGTGCCCCAGACGGATGCCATATGCTTTGGAACACGCATCAGGCGGTGGCCATCATAGTCTCCGCCCGGTTCGTCGATCTTGGAATTGATATAGGTATAGGCGGCGATCAGGTCGATATTGTCGGTCACCTCTGCCTTGGCTTCAAGTTCGATGCCGCGATTGCGCACCTTGTCTACGGTTGCAGGGATATAGATGACGCCGTCGTCGACGGTGATATTTCCCTTGGTCAGATCGAAGAATGACGCCGTGAACAATGCAGGGAATGCATCGGGCTTGTATTTGAAACCGATTTCGTACTGCTTGCCAGTGGTCGGTTCGGCTCCGGTTGCCGGTGGAGCGACCGATTCACCATAGCTTGCGAAGGCCGCGAATTCAGGCGTGATCTTGTAGCTTACACCAATGCGCTTGGTGAACTCGCTGTAACTGTCTGCCACGGTTGTGCCGAATGAGGTTTCACTCAGGTCCAGCCAGTCATTACGCAGGCCGAGGCTGACGGTGAGCCTGTCGGCGAATGTCAATTCCTCCTGCAGGTACAAAGCCTTTGTCTTCTGATCGTTACTCGTCAGATAGATCGGCGTTCCTGCGGCCGGTCCGCCGGAAAACACCGGGTTCAGCCAATTGATCGGACCAGCGGATGTGTATAGCCAATTATCGTCCGAGCTATATTTATTGTATTCGGCGCCGACCAGAGTGCGGCTATCGGCATTGTCGAAATTGGCCTCGTAGGTAAAATTGGCGTCGATGATGAACTGATCGAAGGACCTGTCGCTGCCGTAGAAATACCGTGTCGCCTCCTGGGTCGCATTATTGGTTGTTTCCAGATAGGCGCTGGCGGCATTCACGACCGAATTGCTATAACGAGCCTTGGACCCGAAACTCAGCCCGTTGCCAAAGTCGTGGTCGAGCATCAGGCTGTAGCTGTTGCGGTTGACGTCGTTGAAATAATAGTCCGGCTCGCCAAAAAATGCGGAGCGGTCAAAATCGCCTTCAAGCGGGTATCCGCCGCTACCCGGTACACCCTTCTTGTCCAGGTGATCAAAAACGAACGTCATCGTGGTTGCGTCGGTGGGACGCCACGTCAGGCCGCCCATGATGAAGTTTTCGTCATCCTGCGAATAGTCGTATTCGGCATTGGCCCTCTGAAGCTTGCCTGTCAGGCGATAGGAGAGCGTATCGTCCTTAGTGATGTTGTCACCAAAATCGAAACCGACTTCTTTGTGGGCGTAGGAGCCAGCGGTGGTATAGACTTCGCCGAAACGCTCGTTTTTCGGTATCTTGGTGACGTAATTGATCGAGCCGCCCGGTTCGGCAACGCCGAAACCTGCCGAGCTCACACCCTTTAAGACTTCAAGGCGTTCGAAAGCGTATGGCTCCTCCTTGATGCCGGCAAAAGTCCTGCCGATGCCAAGGCCGTCCCGATAAGTGTAAGGCGTAAAACCACGGATATCGACATAATCGAAGCGGTCATCAGCGCCATAAAAATCCGTGATCACCCCGGCCGTGTACTGGACGACTTGTTCGACGCTGGTTGCGCCGCGTTCCTGAATTTCTTTGGCGGTAACGACGGATACGGACGCGGGCGTGGTCAGCACTTCGCTGGGAAGCTTTCCGGCACCGGTGGTCTGATTGGCCACGATCGATTTAGAATCGTCATCGCGGCCATTTCCCGTCAGCGTTATTGTTTGGAGAACCGTGGATTCGTCAGAATTTGCCTCCTGGGCAAGGGCCAGCACCGGCGCAAGCGCAATCACCGCGGTGCAGCTCAGGAGAGCGGCTTTTGCTCGACGTGAGAAGGATTTCCACCTGATACGATCGATCTTACGAGTTGGCATTTTCCAGGTTCCACAAAGTTAAAAATATCGCGGGATAGCCGCTAGAATGGGAGCATCGATTTGTCAGGGCCTCGCATGAGACCGGTGCAAGCGCATCCGTTCCAGGAATGGAGCGCGCCGGTAACGTCGAGTTGATAGCCCGCGATTTCGATAACCTGAGGGGTGATATCAAGTATTGTAATTTTTGGCTGATTTGTAAAAAGCAGAGATGCGGGGCTCGAAATTTCTCCACCGCGGAATGCTTTCGCTGGTGGTGTTGCCAATCTGCAAAGACCCCGCGCCCGAAATCAGGGCGGTGGGGTGCCCGCCGCCAGCATGACGCTCGATTTCGTAAGCGAGCAGTATTCTGGCGGCGCAATCGCTGTGGCTCGCTCTACATCGGCGATGCGCCAGACGGTTTCCGGTTTGGTTGTTGCCAACCAGAACACGCCGCGTATCAATTATGATGAGATATTGCAGCGTGCTGATGGGCTTCTCATCGAAGAGGCGCGCCTTAACCGCGCAATCAGCCCAAACTTTGCCGGCGCGATCGCTGGTCAGGTTGGGTCTGGCGGCAGCTTGCCTACATCTTGGTCACGCACGAGCATAAACGGGCTTCCCGTTGTCATCACAGCTGTAGGCGCTGATTACATTGAAGCGGAGTACGTTGCCACGCCCACAGCCAGTGGCGTCATAATGATTTTCCCGTGCGGAACAGGCCTAAGCGGACTTGCGGCTGTGGCGGGAGAAAGCTGGATTACGTCATCGTCTCTGAAAATTACGGACGCTATCGGGGTTACCGCGCCATTCGTCGGAATGCGCAGCTATGATGCTGCCGGTACACAGATTGACTCCGTCACAAGCGCCATTAAAGCGCGCAGCGATGCGCCTTTCCCTCATCGGTTCAGGCGTACTACTGTCGCAAACACTGCTTTTGTCGCCCCTGCCATCATCGGCGGCACGGTTACAAACGGCACACCTGTCGTATTCCGTTTTCGTATCGAACGACCTCAGGCGGAGAAGGCAGCAAACTACAAGACTAGTTTTCAGCCTGCAGCAAATCGAGCGGCAGATGACGCCACCGTCACTGGATGGTCGATCGCGGGACTGAATTCTTGGTCTGCAAGGGTGCTCGCGACTCCCTTGCATGTAGCAAGCACAGGGTCTCTTTTGGAGGCTTCTGACGGGACGGTGAACAACAGAGTTGAAGTCTATATCTCAAACTTTGATCTAAAGCTCCGCGTCGTTTCAGGCGGTATTACGCTGACAGATACGCGCATAGGCGGTGTTCCCGGCGTTTCTCGTAGCGCCGTCGTTTTGGGAGTTTCCCCTACTGGCATAGTGGTGAGTGTCAACGGCAAGCCAGCCAAGACGGTATCGCTCACGCCTCCAACAGGATTATCGACAATCAAGGTTGGCTCTGGCGTTGCAGGTTACTGGAATTCGACAATCCAGAGACTTGATGGCTGGGTGTCTTCTCTCTCAGCAAGTCAGGTCGTCGCTGCCAGCTTGCTAGGTCAGGTGTTCTTTGACGATTATGATCGGTCTGATGGCGCTCTGGGTATTTCGCCAACGGGTCATTCCTACTATCAGGCAACTACGACCAATGGCGTTGGATCGTCCGCGCCAGCACTTACCGCCATTTCTGGCGGAATGATGAAAACTCCTGCGGGCAGCGGCATTAGTGCAAGTTACACATCCGTCGATCCGGGTTCGGCAAAGATGGTTCAGTCGTCCGTCATGACTTTCCCGAGCGGGATAACGGATAGCCTTCTCCTGCTTCTCAGTAACAGCCTTGGTTGGCAGGACGTGGAAACGACCGTCAAGAGTGGATCTACCCACACAAGCTTCGGTGCGGGCGCGATAACTTATGGGTACTTCCCGATCCCTAAGGGATCGCTGATTAACTACGCGACTAGCATTTATCAGCTCCCGAACGCTCTTAGGGATGGGGCTAGCCGCTATTGCGCGGCATACGCGTTGCTAGGCTCCGATGTAATCGCCTATTCGCCCGATGGTAATGTTGAGCGGGTAACCCCGCCAGTCTCACAGCAAACGGTTGCGGGTCGGTGGCACATGTTGGAACAGATCATATCCGAAGCCGGTCAGCCGGTTATGACGAACTCATGGGCGGTGCAGTAGACCCCACCGCCCTGACATCGGCCCCTCGCGTGTTCCACTTCGCGAGGGGCGCACCCGCATTCCCCGTAAGCGGGTTGAGGCAAGTGAGGAAGCCTCGTGCAGATTTCAGCGCCATCCAAGAATGGTGTCAATACACCCGGAAGGCGTAGCCTTTATACCCGACACAAAAAGCCCCTCGGGTGGTTCCGAGGGGCAAGCGCACAAACAACAAGATGGAGAGGCGCGCCAAATCGCCTCACAGATATTTAGCCATATCTAATCTGATTTTTCAATATTGGCCGAGCAGCCACTCGGAAAACTAGAGCCTCAGGCGAGAACTAGCGCTTCAATAGCCGCGGCAATGAAGGCTTCTCGGGCCACCTCAGCGCTCTCTCGACGCTCCACAGCATTTGCGCAAGCGACACAGGCCAGCGTGTACTTTTTTCCACGCTCGGTCGGCCAACGAACGTTTAGGTAGTGAAGTGCCTCGTCTGCGCCGTTTATCGATTCGGACGCTCCGTGTCCTATTCTCACGTAGACAGGAACTCTCCACGGAACCCCTAGTGTAGTTCGCCGATCGTGCATTTTTTCCTCCATACGATCTTCCGTCGCTGTAGAGAAAGTTAGCAAATTTTCCGAGTTTGAAAAGGCATTGACGCGTTCGGATCTCTAATCCAACCGCGCCGGCATCGTTAACCTCGCCATCCTCTGGATCGACAAAAGTCCTCAGCCAGTGTCTGCATTGATGACTGGTCTTTCAACAGGTCTTCGGTTTGGAAGAGCAGGCCGCGAAACGCGATCATTGCAATGCATGAGTCACGATCATAAGTGATCGACATGCCCGATTCATAAGTCTTGAGGTTGGCTATTGTCATGCGCGATGAACGGCTTGATCGGTAAGCCGTTCCGAATTAGCTTTGTAACTGGTTAACCCGCCGCCCTGACATCATGGGGCGTTACTCGGCGCGGATGCGCAGAAGCGCCGCAGTTAGAGAGTCGCTCTCAAACGGTTCCTCTAGTGCTCCGTCCACGTTGCGTTCATCGGCTACGTTCTCTCTTAGTCGCCATTAGATCTCAGCGACCTCCATTTCATCCAGATCACTCGGATCGAGAGGTAACCAGCAGGCCCGGGCCACGGGATTTTTTGCCAGCACCGGTGCAAGCTTCGCTCGGTCGAGATGAAACGCACGAGTGATGTCGTCCATGTCATGTTCAACGCTGTGATAACGAAGTGTGCCTTCATCGAAAAATTCGGCTGATGTCAAAGACTGAAGCGTGGCGATTGTCGAGCCTAGGCGTTGTCGCCAGTCATTTCATCCATTTCGTATCTCTCAAAGCTTTTCGCTATACGATGAGTTCGACTTCGGAAACGACAAGGGTACGGGACGAGCCGCGGCCCGCCGCCCTGACATCTTGCTTCGTAAGCGCGATATTGCATATGTCAAATACGCCAAGAGGCGAGGTTAACGACTATGAGCGACCGTCAAGCAAGCAATACGAAGCGAAAGCTTCGAGGCGCATGTCAGTGTGGCAGTGTGACGTATGAAGTCGATGACGAGTTTGCCTTCGCGGTGAACTGTCACTGCTCGATTTGTCGCCGGGCAACCGGGGCGGCATTTAAACCGCTGGCTGGCATTGAGATTGGAAAGCTCCGTGTCTCAACTGGGCGTGACGATATAAAGACGATCGGCGCTAATGGCTGGCAAGACCAACGGTGCAACTCATGCGGATCGTTTTTGTTCGCAGTGGTGCGGGATGGAACTTTCGCTCATATAGCGATGGGAACATTGCTTGATGATCCAACGATCCGCCCGCAAGCGCATATTTTCGTAGGGTCAAAAGCACCGTGGTTCACAATTACCGACACCTTGCCGCAATACGATCAACACATCGTGGCGGATAGTGTCTAGGGTTCATACCGGCTCCACCGTCCTGACATCCACTCCATTTGCCAAGTTATGCGCAAGGTGCCGCGTGTTATTGAGGAGGATGCGCGCGATCTTGCCGGAGCGATTGCGGCCACACCAGAATATGAACTGTCGCGTCACCCCTGGAACAAAGTCGAGATGCTCTTCGCGCATTTTTAACGCATTTTACGGATGGCGCGTTTTCTTCTTCGGGGACCGTGTGGTGCACGAGACGAATTCCTGCTTGCAGCGACCGCACAAAATCTAAAAAAGTTGGCCAAGCTCAGGCCACAAACGACGCCATATTGCGTCGTTGCCGCATGAGAGCGGCATGAATTGAGACCCATGCGCCGAGAAGCGGGGCGCAAACGCATAGGTACTCCGCCAGGAAAGACTGACATAGGCGGATGACCAGCCAATCAAGCGAGTGCCTCAACGAAATCCGCCACGAGCGGGCAACCGGCTGCGATCATTCTGATGGGCGGGTGCGCCAAGCTTAACGACGATTTTTTTGCAAAATATCCGCGACAAAACATTTTCGCCTGCAACGGTCGGCATGCCTCAGCTGGTCCATCACGCCTTGGTGGCAGGAGAAAAGGTCAGCCAAACATTGCAACTATATGCCTTACACGCTCGTCGCGGTGCGTCGACCTGATCCGGCCATGGCGCTCGAGTTCCGCCAGTCCGTGTAACGCAGCCCAAAACGACTCTGTCGCTATCTCATAGTCAGCGCAAAACGGCTCAACGACCACCATCATGGCCCCAAAAGTATCGCGCAGAACTTGAGGCGTATCGGACTTGGCGAACCGAAGGCCGCTCGGAAGAACGAACATGGCTTCATACAGAGCTGGCCTTTCGAATGCGAACTGAAGGTAAGCCGTTGCAACGTCTTGAATTGCCTCAGTCGGAGTTGCCCCTCGGCGCACTGACGTCCGCAACATCGGCCCCAATTCTCCAAACCCCTCAAGCGCCACCGCCCCGACGATTGCGTCGCGGTTTACGAAATGGGCATACAGGACCGGCTGACTGTATTCGATCTCCTGCGCAAGCCGTCGGACGGTGACCGAAGCCCATCCATCCCGTTCGGCAAGCAGTCTTGCCGCTGCGATGATCCGCTGCTCCCGCTCGGTTCTTTCCCGCTCTTTGCGCTCGCTGATACCCATTTTCTCACTTTCGATCCGTCGATGGAGACTTTAGCGATCCAAATTAATTATGGCAACGGTTGACAATCTAGCAATGCTTTATTTATGTTTGCCGCTATCGTCACGACGACGATTTCACCGTCAAGGTTTATCAATGAACAACTTCGTATCGTTTTCGCTTGGTGATGCCGCGACGCTCGTGGCCGCTGCGGCGTTTCTCTTAGGCAGCGTTGTTAACGCGAGTGCTCGCAAGTCAATCCGCGAAGAATTCGTCCGTTACGGATTTCCATGGTGGTGGTGCTGGGTCACCGCATTACTTGAACTCATGACGGCCGTTCTTCTTGTCGTGCGCCCGACATTCGCGATCGGTGCAGCGCTTGGTGTGTGCATTATGATCGCCGCGATCGTCGCCGTCGTGCGAGTGCGCGACTTTCGTCACATCCTGCCGCCAGCAGCATTCCTAATGCTGCTGCTGATCGCGGTCATCGTCCAGCTCTCATAGCCTAGGCGGCAAGCCCGTCACTCTCAGCCAGCAACACAGCAAAACTTTAAACCGCGCCGAGTTCCGTCAGCGAGGCGCAAGACCACGGCCAAGGAGCCAGTTATGACCACCAACTCAATCTCAAACACCGTCGTCGTTTATCATTCCGGCTACGGCCACACCCACCGTATGGCAGAGGCCGTCGCCGAAGGCGCCGGAGCCACGCTTCATGCTATCGACGCTGAAGGCAATCTTTCCGAGGGCGGATGGGCGGCACTCGGTGCGGCCGACGCCATCATCTTCGGCGCACCGACCTACATGGGCGGACCGAGCTGGCAGTTTAAGAAGTTCGCGGATGCGTCTTCGAAGCCATGGTTTTCCGCGAAATGGCAGGACAAGGTTTTCGGCGGCTTTACCAACAGCGCCAGTCTTAACGGCGACAAATTGAACACGCTGCAATACTTTGTTCTTCTGGCGGGGCAGCATGGTGGCCTATGGGTAAGCTTGGGCATCAAGCCATCGAACACCAAGTCGTCGCTGAGAGATGATGCAAACCGGATGGGATCATATGTCGGACCGATGGCGCAGTCGGATGCCGACGCAGCACCAGAGGAAATGTCTGTCGGCGATCTCGAAACCGCTCGCCTCTACGGGGCCCGTGTTGCTGGCGTTGCCCGCCAGCATAAGTCAACGGAATAGGCATGGTGGATTAAAAACCACGCCGACCAGGCCTTCTGCGTGAAGACGCGGAAGGCTTGGGCTGACGGCTTTAAAGTCCGCTTCGGGTCGAAAGAAAGCCCCATCTCCCTCACCACATTGGCACTCACGTCGTCACCGAGGCAATCGAATGAGCCACCCGTCCATTTGGGTAACAACTTGCTCAATGACTGGAGTGGCAAAACCTTCATCGTCACCGCTCCAAGTCGCGATCTCCAAATCCGCTGTCATTGCGTGTAGTTCCTGGAGATCGACATCGGAAAGCGCTTCAAGAGCAAGACCGTGTAGAAGGATCGCGGCTGCTGCAGTTGAGAGAGAAATTTCCCGGCGCCGCATTTGGGAAAGCGATTGTTCAATTCGCTGAACTATCGAGCCATTTGACATGGTTCATCCACCACCTGACAACAATTTCCCGGTGACAGTTTTTGCGATTCTCGGGAGACTTAGCAATGCCCCGCCTGCTTGAGGCTTATGCACCCCCTTGGCTGATGCAAGCAACGGAGGCGCATGAAATGTGATGGAGCGTTAAGGTCGCGACCCCATCCCTGCAATTTTGTCGGGGTATCCTAGATCGATGTTTCCTCGCGAAAATCTTGCTCTTCTGCCTGCGTCATTGCGCGGTAGATCGCGCTTCCATTCATCATTCGCATCATCAGCTCGCCGGAAGCGAATGTTCCGTCGACCAGCCGCCGCTTGCGAAAAAATACTGATGGCGACCATTCAGTTGTGTTTTTGGTGATCGATAATGGAAATGTGAGGAAATATTTAAATGTGCTTATCATTGATAGAATCTCAAATGTATTTGGCAAACGATTACATTTGAGTTTGCGATTTTGGTAGTGGGCATATTTTGAAAACGATGTCTTAGACCGATCCACACAGACATCTTTAGATCAGGGCGATAGGGACAAAAAAGCCACCGGGTGTGGCCTTCTTCGTGAAGCTGCGAGAGCGGGAAGCTTCAGCAGCTGGAGCTTTCTCATTACTGCGGCGCTTTGCCCAATAAACAACGCCAAGCATTGCATGAGTGCCCAAACCTGAGCCAGCGTCATGACCGCGGACGGCGGTCACCGAGCAGTGTCAGGCACACGCTGAGAGAGGTCAGATCTGGTAGCCCCTCCCCCGATCAAGAGCCACGTCGCGGGCTTTAGCGTTCCGGCCCATCTTGACGGAACAGAGCCGGTAGGTTCGGGCGGGGCGCCACCTGCGGACGCCCAAGTGTCCTACGGAGGCCTCAACACGACCAGCCTGCACTCGTCCCGCGCTTATGGAACGGATCGCCTGCCAGGACGACGCACAATGCGGGCTCAACTGATCTGCATGAGCCCGGCCGCTTATCGGTTTTGACCGAAGTTTGGCGGCTAGACGTCAGTCTCCGGCCCATCAATCGGCGCCTGACCGGAGTTTTGATTTCGGGGTCGAGCAAAACAGTGGCAATGCCCCGACGCATATCATTTCTGTATTTCCTTCAGCTCCACGGAAATAATTGAGCCCATTCATGTTTCCTCGACAGAGGACGATCGCAGCAAGAAATACATAACAAGCAATCATCAAATATTTTCACCCTCTATTCTCAGCACGCCCATTAATATTCTGTAGACAACATCTTTCCTAACTTGCTGACAGACGCGAATCACCGGCATTATGCGGTTTATAGTTGCGTAAATTCACAGCATGCTGGGTGTACCTGATCAGCGATAACGGGGAAATCAGAATGGACTATAATGTGAACACCGCAGCAAAGGAGATGGCCGAAGGTCATCATAATTGCCGCAAAGCAGCCGAAGCCGCCCTGACCAAGATGGTAAGAATGCTGGAAGCATCCGGGTTTGACCCCAGAGAAATTGCACTCAGCCTTGCAGATGCCTGCGACGAGCACATTCTTCGCATCGCCAGACATTAGTCACACCAAACTGACCGACGGGAGCCGGTTCGTGCCATGGCAACATGGCACGGGCGGTGGGCAAGGATTTTGCCTGACCTAACGCTGACGAAAAAACTGGATGGTCTTGAGATGCTGTCTTGTGTCGGCTGCGACACTTCGACCCCCGCTGCAGCGCGAAGCCTGACTGCCTGACCTTTGTAAGGCACGGGAGGTGGCGGTGGACACCCCACCCTCTCGCCGGCTGGCGCCACGTAACCCGAGCGGAGTGGAAGGCTGTTCATATTGCCTGGCGTCGACTGCGCCTAAAAGCCTTCGACCTGCAACCGGCATTCGTCTGCCCCCGTGTCGCACCATCGCCACGAGGCCCAGGTACAGCCGATCGCGAAAGGCCAAACAGTATTTAAGAAATACAAACTCACATTCGCGCATCAAATATAGAACACAAGGATAGTTTCATTATTTATCGATGGACGATACATGGTTTATTTGTTTAATTACAATTGCAACCCAATGTAATTATGAGGATTTACATGATGAACATTAAATACCTCGCATTAACAATCGCCATTGCACTGCCAACTTCCGCATTTTCTCAAACTCCTTCTGTCGTTGAGACCCGCTCTGCGACCGTTGTTTCCACTAGCAAGTCAACCTCTGCCAAGTCAGACCAGGGGATAATTTATCTGGCTAGCGGCACGTATGTGATTGATTTTATTGTCAACGGCACAACGACTGGAGCAGGAACGATTGGCGCGTACAGCCTGCTCAGGGAAGGCCTCAAGAGCACGAACCAGATGATCGACCTTGTGGCCAATTTCTTCAAGCCAAAAGCAGGCGGCAGCGCTTCGATCAACGATAGCCTGACCTTCACAGTCGAAAACGGTGACGAGAAATTCTTCCTTTGGGAGTCGAGCGTCTACGTGCAGTTCGGCCAGGCGTCCTATTCAACGACAATCAGCGCCATCCCGGTCCCAGGTCCGGAGGCCGGAGCCGGTCTTGGAGCAGCTGCCATCGGCGGCATTGCTCTGTTCCTGCAACGGCGCCGCGTTCAAAACGCAATGGCTGCGTAGGTCTTTTTCCGACGCAGCTTCAAGAAGAGGCTTCTTCTACCCCGGAAGCCTCTTCGTTTTTCCAGGTCGTCAGGAGCTCAGGCCGACAGTATGCGGGCTGTGCCGTTGATGGGGCTGAACTGATGATTTAGATCCTGAAGTGCCAAGCGCTCAGAATGTCCGTGCCAGCACTCGCCGCACCACTACGGGTGCTCTTCGAGCTCGGACATCCGAAGCGTCAAGGCGATACCGCTATCTGCGACGATCTTGAGTGTTCGGATCATGTCAGCCGCCTCCAGCAATGCGCCGCGCATCTGGTCGTCGGTGCTGGTTTCGGCATTTGAGGCAACATCCATCAATTTGATGACCGCATCTTGCGATGTCCCGCTGCCCGGGATGCCCACTTCCTCTCTCAGATCATGAATGGCAACAATCGATTTTTGCAGCAGGTCCCGCAGATCGGTGGCGGCGGTTGTTCGCCTATCGTTTGCGGCACGCAACAGGCGCGGAATGATTTCAGTCTGATCCATCGGCTTTAGAACTCAGGCGCGGCGGTTCAAACATCATCGCGATCGGTATTCGGCAACCAGCCTCTCGTCAGGCCACGACTGATACATCCTCGTGCAAGCAGGAGCTGCCCGCGCAGATAATCGCAATCCTTCATCAGGGTTTCGATTGTGGCGCGAGCGTCGCCTTCGTGCCAGGCGAGCGCCTGATCAACGGCGCTCAATGGGTCGCTGCTACGCTGCTGCGGGATGATCATCACGGGGGACCTTTCGGATGCGCCTGAATGCGCTGCTTTAAGGGCAAGGTTATCAACCGGAAGCAGGCCGATGGCACTTCATTGCGTCCGTCGTCGACGAGCGACACTGCCAGGGTAGGCAAGGAAACGAGTCGGGGCAACAGCCGACATGCCGGTTGCGATACCCCGCGATCAGGTCGCATCTGCCGCAGGTTCGAATTTCGTTTTCAGGTCTCTTTACAGCGATTGGCCGCAAATATGCGACCCAGCTTTCGCCATCCAATGTCGGTGGAACAATCTGCAGTGCTGTTTCAACTTCTGCTCAGTAGTCAAAGCATCTTTTTTGGCGAAAACAGTCGCGCGACCAATCGGTTACAAATTTCTGCAGCCAACGGCAATATTCACTCATTTTATATTTTGATGGCGTAATTTTTGCCAATCGGGCGCGCCGGTAATTTCCGAACTTTAGAATGACCGCACACAAAGATGTCGGTCACGTTCCACCAGGACAGCTCATGCTTCAGCAGATCACCGACAGCGACGCGACATCGAATGATTACGCGGTACTCGATCAATATCTGGCACGTGCGGCGTTCTCGCCAAGCGGCACGATCTTGAGAACGAATCCGCTGTTTCTCGCGATGTTCGACTACCGGGCCTGGGATCTCGCCGATCGCCATCGCAGCATTTTCTTACCCAGCGCGCCTGATCGGGAGACCGAAGAAGGCATCCGCCTTGCTTTTGAGAAGGGGATACCGTTCCAGGCGGACGTCACCCGAGTGAAACGCAACGGGGATGAATTCGTTGCGGAAGCAATGTACCATCCGATCTGCGATGCTGCGGGCTCTGTCGGAGAAGTTATCGTGCTGATGCGCGATATCACCTCACAAAAGCGACGCGCGGCTGACATAGGTGGGCAAATTGCGGCAATCAATACATCGCAATTGGTCATCCAGTTTTCTCTGGACGGAACCATTCTGGATGCCAATCCAATGTTTCTCAGCGCAACGGGATATGACCTGAGCGAGGTGGTCGGCCGCCATCACAGCATGTTCGTCGAGCGCGATGAGGCTAGCTCAAGCGAGTACAAAGGGTTTTGGCAAAGGCTGGCAGCGGGCCAGCATTCATCGGGAGAGTTCAGGCGCCTGGGCAGAGGCGGCTCGCCAGTCTGGCTTCGCGCCACCTACAATCCGATATTTGACGTCAACGGCCATCCGTTTAAAGTCGTCAAATACGCGATTGACGTCACGCCCGAAAAGCTTCAGCAGGCAGATTACGAAGGGCAGATCGACGCTATTCACAAATCTCAATGTGTCGTCACCTTCGATCTCGACGGGACGATCATCGACGCGAATGAGAACTTCTTGCAGGCGGTTGGCTACCGACGCGAGGAGATAGAAGGCCGGCATCACCGGATGCTGGTCGATCCATCTTATGCGCATGGACTGGACTATGAGATTTTCTGGAGTGATCTCGCCGCAGGGCGGCATCGGTCGGGCGAGTTCAAGCGGGTCGGTCAGGGTGGGCGTGAGATATGGCTGCAGGCCACCTATAACCCGGTATTCGATCAGGATGGAAAGCCTTTCAAAGTGGTCAAATACGCAACCGCGATCACACGCGAAAAGCTGCGTCAGGCCGACCATCAGGGCCAGATTGCGGCAATCCACAAGTCACAGAGCGTCGTCTCGTTCTCGTTGGATGGGACCATCCTTGACGCAAACGATAATTTCCTCAGTCTGACGGGCTACCGTCTGTCGGATGTCCGCGGTCGCCACCACCAGATGTTTGTTTCAGACGAAGAGCGAGAAGGTGCTGCCTATCTGGAGTTCTGGCGACGTCTGGCGTCAGGGCAACATCAAAGCGGCGAGTTCAAGCGGATTTGCCGCGATGGCAAGGAGCTCTGGCTTCAGGCGAGCTACAATCCGATTTTTGATATGAACGGGCGCCCGTTCAAGGTCGTCAAAAATGCTGTCGATGTAACCGCGGAAAAGCTGAGACAGGGTGATCACGAAGGCCAGATTGCAGCGATTAGCCGGTCACAATGCGTTGTCAGCTTTGACATGGATGGCGTCATACTCGACGCCAATGACAATTTCCTCCACGCCATGGGATATCGATTGGAGGAACTTGTCGGACAGCACCACAGGGTTCTGGTCGAACCAAGCCATTCCGAAAGTGACCAGTATCAGCATTTCTGGGATCAGCTGAAGAAGGGTATTTTCCTCTCATCAAAGTTTCGCCGATGCGGCAAGGACGGACGTGAGGTCTGGATCCAGGCGTCCTACAACCCGATCCTTGATCTCAATGGCCAGCCGTTTAAGGTGGTCAAGATCGCAACCGACATCACGGCCGATGTCGCGCTTGCGGCGGATCTGAGCAAAGCCCGCAGGGAAGTGCTTTGCGATCCCCTGACGGGTCTGCCGAACAGAATGGGCCTCACTGATTTTATTGCACGCACGGTGCAGTCACTCGATGCCAAACTATCGCTTCTTTATCTGGACCTTGATCATTTCAAACCGATCAACGACACGTTTGGCCATCATATCGGCGATCACGTCCTGCGCGAAGTTGCAGCCCGCCTGCAGCTGGCGCTGGATGTGGATCAGATCGTGGCTCGGGTCGGCGGAGACGAATTTGTTGTCGCCGCGCCAGACCTGTCTCGCGAGGATGCAGCGACCCTGGCCGCAAAGCTGATCAAGACGGTGAAGGACCCCATTCGCCACGACAAAAACAGCCTGACGGTCGGACTGTCGATCGGCATTGCCCAGGCCCCGCATGATTCAAAAAACGAAGAAGAGCTCCTGCGCTTTGCCGATGTCGCGCTCTACCGGTCAAAGGGCGGCCAGCGCGGAACCTACAGCTTTTTCTCGGATGCCGTTGACCATAGCGAAGAAGCTGACCGTCACCTTGCCCATGAAATGCAATTTGGCATCAAGGCAGATCAGTTCGCGCTGTTTTTCCGTCCGCGTTTCAGGGCCGAGGATAGCGTGCTGGACGCGGTCGAAGCAGAGGTTGAGTGGAACCATCCCGATCGTGGCCGCATCATTGCCAATCGATTTGTCGGACTTGCCGAACAGAGCGGGCTTATTGTGCCGCTTGGTGACTGGATCCTTCGTGCAAGCTGCAAGGCAGCGCTTGAATGGCCACTGATTACGATATCGGTTGCTGTTTCGCCAATTCAGTTTCTCAGCGGCGACCTGCCTGGCGCAGTGCGCCTAGCGCTGCGGGAAACGGGCCTGCCGGCAGGCCGTCTCGAATTGCGTGTTGAACAGAGCGCCGGACCGATGAATATCGAACAGATCCGGCATGAACTTGAAGATCTGAAAAAAATCGGCGTTCGAATTGTCGTTGGAGGACAGCTTGTCGGTGAGGATGCCACAAGCGGCCGTCAGGCGTGGCCCGTTGATTTCATCACGATCGATGCACCGACACGCCGGGTCCTCGAGCGCCAGGGCCATGCAAGTGTCAAAGAAATTGCCAAGCTGGAGGCGGTTATGAACGTTCCGCGTCAGAGCGGCTTGCCGGGCGACAGCAATAAAAGGCTGATCCTTTGGCTGGATAACGAGGCGAACCTGCAGGCATTTCTGTCGGTCGAAGCACGATCAGCAGCAGACGTCCCTGCCCTCCTGGCGAGACGGTGAACGGGCAAGGAGAAGCACGGTTTCTGCCATATCGCTGATCTCATGCGCCGTTGCGCCTCGGCGCTGTTCACTGTGCCACGAGAAAGCCGGAACTGCATTGCCGGGCATCGCCTTTGCCGTCTCGCATGCGGGTGGGAACCAGCTGCGTTATCAAAGATGGGCAGGTCGATATTTACTGCCTGAGCCCGACGCGTTTGGCGGCGCTTTCGGGGCAAGAAAACTGAAGGGGTATGTATCCCTGCCACAACAATGGAGCGTGACGCCCTTGCACTTCAGTTTGCTGGCCTTCGTCGACCATTGCCTGCTGCCCCTATGCGCTCAAAGTCGGGGCTGCTTAGTATGGATTGACCACTCGACCACATTGCTGCCCGGTGTTTCTACAGGATTTCGGTCGATACAGCCGCCGATAATTGCCCTCGATATAACGCGCCTCTTGCCTGCGTTGATGCTCAAGCCGCTGAGGAGACACCAATTGAGCTTTCCCCGTTGCCGATGTCGGCGTCGCAGCGGATGGACCGGTCGTATTGCAGCCTGAAAGACCAAATCCGCCCAGCAGCAGCAGGATGATAGTGACAAGCCTGTATCCAATCGAATGCATGGCACCCTCCGCGGCGTGAAAACCGAAATTCGTGAGCGATTGTCACGTCTTAGCCATATCTCACCAGATCACAAAATCGCCTCAGGATGGGACGTTTCAGACCATATTTTCGTAAGCAATCATTAACTCAGGTTCGTGGATATTCGCATCCGCTAAATGACTCAGGGATTAACGATGCACTCATGCGAAGTTCAGTTTTCCGATGTCACATTATGGGTCAGTCACCGGGGTCGCATCAAAACTTAAGGAAATCTCATGAAGATCGCAGGTATTGTATTCGCCTCCTTGCTAACCGCCTCGGCTGCTTCAGCCGCCCCGGCGCAGGACATTTCGCTTGGCGTGCCGGGCTATGGTGGCAGTGGCTGCCCATCTGACAGTGTTTCTGCGACCATCAGCCCTGATGGTAAGGCGCTCAGCCTTTTGTTTGATAATTACGTCGTCGAAGCAGGCGGTGAAACCGGTAAATCGTTTGATCGCAAGACCTGCAATGTTGCCATCCCGGTTCATGTGCCGCAGGGCCGTAGCGTCTCGGTCCTTGCAATCGACTATCGCGGCTTTAATCAGCTTCCTCGCGGCGCACGGTCGCAGTTCAACGTCGAATACTTTTTTGCCGGAACGCGGGGGCCGTCTTTTACCCGATCGTTTAATGGCCCGACAGAAAAAGACTATCTGATTTCCAACAAACTGGTGGCGGAATCGCTGATCTGGTCGGCCTGTGGCGAAGACGTCAATCTGAGAACGAACTCGAGTATTCGCGTCAACACCAATGGCAGACAGCAGGCCATGGCGACGGTCGATACCCAGGATGTCAAAGCAGCGATTGTTTATCAGCTGCAGTGGCGGACCTGCCGGTAGTACGCAGCGTTGGGGCAGCACAATGGTGCTGCCCTCCTTCCGCGGGAATTGTGTATTTGAGACTTTTATCTCGTTTGATTGTGTCATTCGCTGCAACTGCCCTGCCAGGTTACGCGCTGGCTGCAAACGGCTGTGCGGATGGGACCTATTCGCGCGTGCAGTCTCCCGATCGCAATTCGACAAGCTTTCTGTTCGATGATTTTTCGGCAACAGCTGGCGGCTCCTCCGGAATTTCCCGGGCGAGCAGCACATGCAGGCTGAGCGTGCCGGTCACACAGGCAGAAGGACATTCCGTTTTTGCGGTGGACTATCGCGGTTACGTCTCAACGCAACCTGGTCAGGCTGCTTCGGTCGTTATGCTCAAAGATGGCCGCGCCGTCGTCCTGCAAGACATCACCCTGCCAACCGACGATGATCTTTCTTTTTCGCAAAGGATCGGCAGCTCGGGATCCAACATAGTTGAGCTTGACGTCGTGGTCGGCGCAACCGGGGCGCCTGATCCAGGTCTGTCCGACGCGATCATATTTCTGGACTCGATCGATCTTGCCCGAATTGGTTTCACAACAACTGAGGCTGTCGTGGAATCGGCAAATCAGGTCGCACGGCAAAGACAGTCGATTGCCGTGGGATTAATGGACAGTGCCCTGAGCTTGCTGGGACAGACGAACCGGTTTGACGATGGCAATTCTGTAAGCGGTTTTGCCAGTTCGGATGCGGCAGCGGGATTTGCCGGTCGCTGGGAGGCAGGTGACGGTTTAAGTTTGCTTGCAGGCGCAGCAATTATTGATCCGAACGAGATCGACAATGTCTCCGATACGCTTGCCTTGTTTGCCGCAGCTGTGCGCTTCACCACCGCTCCATCTCAATGGAGAGCGTTTGGCGAGGTTGGCGCGTGGGCCTCACCAAACGTGTCGGCGTCATTGTCGCGCAGCTATTCAAATCTCAACAGCACCAATTTTGGTGTCGGTTCAAGCTCTGGGTATTTGTTTGCCTCCTATGCGCGAGCGGGTCTGATATTTGCTCCAGACGAGATCAACGAGTTTGCTCTGTCAACCCGCATCTCGCGATCCTGGCTCGATCTCGATGGTTATGAAGAAGCGGTATCGCCTGACAATCTGTTTGCCGCGCAAATGAAACCGGGCCGATCGATCGCCGACACGATCAGCGCAGAACTCGCCTGGAGCCGAAGCCTTTCCGAAACATTTGACTTTACTGTTTTTGGTGCTGCAGGGCGGACGTTTGCCAGGAAGAATGGCGTCAGTGCGTCGGTTGATTGGGTAGGTGATGTTCGCGGTACAGCAGATGACCAAAATTTTGGGTCCGTTGCAGGGCGGGTTGGCTGGAAGTTCACGCAGGGCTGGCAGGCGGACCTATCGGTTTCAGCCACCTTCCGGGAGACTGAGAAACCAGCCTGGAATATTGGCGGTCAGCTCAAATCAACGTTCTAGAACCGGAAAAATCTGCCGTGCGTCCAATAGCTCGAGCTTATGTCCCGTCCTTGGAACCAGGTGATCTCCGTATCGATCAGCAACCCTGATGTGCATCGGCGTTAAAATACGATCTTAGGGAAGTACAAAACCCGGATTACCCAGATCATCGCATCGAGATTAACTTCAACTCAACATGACGTCAGGTGAGCTTCAAGTTGTTGTGGACGCAGCATGTAGCAAAATGCCATTAACCGCTCGTTAGGGATAAATTCCCAGTGAGAGGTAACATGATGAAACTGAAGACTTTGATGCTGGCGGCAGCGCTGGCGTTTGGAAGCATTTCGGCGGCGCAAGCTGCATTTCCGGCTCCGGCCACCAAGGTGACGAGCACTGACGAAGCGAATTACGTCAACATCTACAATTCGTGGGTTTCAGGCTGGACAAGCGTGTTCAACGCAACGGTCGGAAACAACTGGACGACAAGAACTTACGGGGAATTCGAAGAGAACTTTTACTCGGAGATCCCTGCGGTTACCATTATGCGCACCTACCTGGCGCCTAACATCCAGGCATTCCAGGCCATCTTCAGCTATCAGGGTGGTTCGATCACCTACACGCAGCTACCCGCGGGCACCGCAGTTCCGGTCCCCGGCCCCGAGGCTGGCGCAGGCATTGGCGCACTTGCCATGCTGGGGCTTGCCTATTGGGCAAAACGTCGCCGCAACAGCGCTCAAACCGCGTAAGGCTTTAGTGGCTAACTGCGGTTTCGCTAAAAGCGTTAATGATCGTTACGGCGCGTGTCTCAAGATCTTCGAAGTGGGATCTACGCGCCGTAACCAATTGAGCGACAAGATCGGCTGGGTACAGAGCAGGTCACAACAGGGGCCGGAGCCTGAACGGTCCGCTACGCCATTTATAAGAGCGTAAATTGGCATCGACATGATTTGGATTGCCGAACATCATTGTCCTGCAAGCAATTTCAGTGCGGTAGCAACCCCTGCCCCTGCGCCTGCGCCAATTCTATCGGTCAATAGCGCTCCGAATACCGACAAGTCCGGTGCTTACCAGCAAGAGCAAGCGAAGCAGGCTCAGGACGAGCGGTCCCGCCGCTTTTCCTTCATGACCATGACGACGATCGCACCAAAATAGCCAACCTGCATCAGCGCGAGTGATGCAGCAGCAAAGAGCCCGCTCAATATCAGACTGTTACCCGAATATACTGCCACACATCCTATTAGGACACTCATTGTCAGCATGCGCAGAAGAATACAGGGGACGCGCAAATACCGACAGTAATGTTCCATGGAAGCCGCACCAGGTTAAGGGATAATTAACATAGCCTGCGCTCTAGAGTACTACAATACCCCATTTGGGTGAGGCATTTTACTGTGACGCGGCCGCGAAGAGCCGATCAATTCGCCACAGCCTCTGACGCGTTGGGGTTATTCTGAAGCGCAGTGGCCTCCTGTCATGATCATTGAGAGGATGCTCCAGCGGGACACGGCCACTCGAACTGCCTAAAAAAGCCAATCCAAAACATTTAAAATACAACTTAAATGCCTTAATTAACTGACTTTTTTGCTACTACCGTCTCAAAACAGATCGCCATTTCTGGTAAAATCCGGAATATCATACGACGAAGACCCGGGTATCTGCTTATCTGAATATTCAAATAAACGATGCAGGTCCGATTTCGTGAGTGTCATTGTTGAGCTACAGTTTTCGACCCGCTGGACGCGTCCAGTTCACGTTGGTGATGACCATCGCATTACCGGCGTGGTTGTCGGCCCGAGCGATGCGCTTCGCTTTATGAGCACGCGCTTTTCGTTTCGCAGAGGGACAAGTTTCTTGCTGGCACAGCGCGCCTGCTGCGAGGCGGTTGCCGGAAAGACAGATCCGGAGCATGCCCGCCGTCTGTTCATGAGCGCCTATGCCGAGGACTGTGTGCGCCGCTGCCTGCTTGCAGAGGCCGATGCAACTTTAACCGAGACGACATCAAACTAGCACGGCATGTGCGAGCCTAAGCAAATGGCTGTCGCGTGCAAAGCAAGAAGGCGACAGCGTCGCGAAGCTGTTGATGTAACGCCCCCTGATTAACCTTCGAAGATAACCCTAACAGCAGATCTTCATTGCAATATTTTCACGGCATGACAGATTACCGATGTAACTATATTGGGGATAACCATGGACGTGAAAATATTTCTGATTGGTTCCGCCATTATTACTTCAGCCTGGATTGGCGGGATTGTTGGTTTTCTCTGGTCGATCGCCTAAGCGGCGAAAAACCGACCTCGCGACCTCTCCGTGCACATCTCCGATGTGCTGTTTTGAAGACCTGGGCCGTCGCAATGTTTTGACCTCTATTGGCCTCAGTCGTGTCTCTACAGATGCATTGGCAACGACAGGCGTCGCTAAAGTCGCATCGCTCCGACACCATGAGGCGCCAGTTGCGGCAAAAGGTGATCGTCTGGATGGCTCTTATCGGCAAGAACGGACACACACTGACTTTCGGTCAGGTCACAGGCTGGACAGCTACTGATCTCTTCACGCCTGTCGGTGGCTGACTGGTTTGACGCTGCTGTGACGCGCCAGGACGTAATAGGGAGCAACGCGACCTTTTCCTGTTGGGTAGCGCAGGTCGTTGAGCTTTACCCCTAGCTCAACGGCCGTTTCCTTTCGGCACGTGGCGAGAGCATCAATATGAATTTAAGAGCGCTGATGGTCGGTGGCATCTTTGTAACGTCGCTCTGGCTTGCCGGGATCGTATCGCTCGTCGTTATTTATGTCTGATTATCCGGCGCAAACCGTCATTCTTTCGGCCAACAGCCAGGCCGCCTCAGCTGCTCACCAGATTAGTTCAATTTAGAGCGCCAGCAAAACCGCGCCGCGAGGCGGTTATTTTCTGTCATGATCGTGTCAAATCATACAATCACTGTATGATCCGATGGAAATATCGCACGTTTTGTTTCACTATAGCCTGCAATGACAGTTGATAATGGCACAGAACAGACATTGCTTTGGCTGACAGGCACTCCGCGACTGGCCGGTCATGATGGATTTTTGCCGACCAAAGCATATGTGCTCTTTGCAGCGCTCCTGCTTGCTCCGGGGCAGACACTCTCACGGCCTGCCGCGGCCTCGCTTCTTTGGGAGGGCGTTGAACACAAGCGGGCGCTTGGCAATCTGCGACAACTCCTGTCGCGGCTTCAAAGTTTTACGGATGGCAGCTCATTTGTGATGTCGAGCGGTGGCCATCTCATGGCCGGCCCGAAAATCCTGAAATCCGATCTGGCGACTTTCCTGCAATCGGTCGATACAGAGGTTTCGAACGCGCGTCTTGAGGCGATGATGTCGGTTCACGGTGAGCTTTTGGACGGACATGAAACCGGCGACGAGCAGTTTTACCTGTGGCTTTTGTCGGCGCGCAAGCGGGTGAAGGACCTGTTCTTTTCCGCTCTGGGACCGGTCTTCGATGATCTGACCCGTTTGGGTCATAAAAAGACCCCTGCAATCGGGGCGCTAGCGGAGCGCGCGCTGAGCCTTGATGAAGATCGCGAGCAAACCTATCGGGACATTATGGCGGCCTACGCCCGGATCGGCGATCACGCGTCCTTCCAGCAGACGTTCGACCGACTGCGTGCTGTTTTAGAAAGCGACGGACTTTCGCCCGACAAGACAACAGTTGCACTCCATCGGCGCCTCACGTCGTATGATATTGCGGAGCTGGATAAAGACGTTGCATTGCATGAGACGCGCCCTTCCCAGCCGCGCATTGCCTTTATGCTGCCGACAGATACCGAGATGCGACCGGCAGGTCCGCTCATACGGTCGCTTGTCGAGGATGTCGCTTATGGCCTTACCCGATACCGCACGTTCAAAGTTCTGTCGCCACATAGTAGTTTTGCCGCGGAACGCGATAATCTCGAGAGCTTTTCCGACAAACTCCGTTTTGATTATTTCGTCACCACACTCGTTTTCGAAGATCGACACGCCTCGATCGCACTGGTGAAGTCTCATTCCAGGGAAATTATCTGGTCGCTTGACCTCTCATTGGGTGAGACAGACCTGCGAACGGCATTCAGGATCTTGTCGCGGCAGGTCTCGACGGCGCTTGCCAATGCTCTGGAGAAACATCAGCTGGATGTCACGGCCGGATCACCGACGGCCTATTTGCACCTTTTGACCGGACAGAATTATCTGAGGGGAGAGTGTCATCTGCCGGCGCTGCGCCGGGCAAGGGCCGAATTCCGTAAGGCGACAGAACTTGAGCCGTCCATGGCGGTCGCCCGCGCTCGCACCGCACAAACCCTGCAGCTGGAATGGCTGATCCTGGGAGGCGATGATCCAAACCTTTTACATCGTGCCCACGCGGAAGCAGAAGCCGCCATGCAAATCGATCCAGCGTCCGGGATCGGGCACTGGGTCAGTGCAATGGTGGCACTATACCGAAGGGATTTTGATCTCTCCGCTGAACGTTTTCTGGAAGCCGAGGCCCTGACGCCGCATTCGGCCGACCTGCTCCTGCAGCATGCCGACGCGCTTGCCCATTTCGGACAGACAGACGAGGCCTGGGAGCGCTTCCAGCAAGCGATCGATATCAATCCGCTGGCGCCTGATCTTTACTGGTGGGCAGGAGCCAGCATCGCCTATAAGCGCGACGACTATCAAACGGCGATCGATCTTTGTGACCAGATGAAACAGGACGAGCCCGCCCTGCGCGTCCTGACCGTATCTCATGCGCTTATCGGCAATATCGATACGGCATCCGCTTACGCCAACCGACTGAAAGAAATCCATCCGGGCATGACGGCGCGTCAGCTTAGCCTTCTGTCGCCGGATCGAGATCCGCAGGTGACCGAGAAATTGCATTATGCCTATCGGCTGGCCGGCATGGCCTAGACAATCCGAGCATTGATCATCGCTATTGTGCGCGGCCAGGAAGAGGAAGGGCACCGCGTGTTCAGTGTCATGGAAAGACAAGGCGCTGCTCAAGTCTCCCGCATCGGCGCGCATTTTTAAACTGAGTTCGAAGCGGCCACAGATCCTGGCCGTTACAGTAACCTTAAGACGTAACCACAGTGTCATGTTTGACTTCAGGATTTGCTGTCAAAGGCGCATATTGCGGTTCGTTCACGAAGAGACTGTGGCCTCGAATGATTTACGCAAAACTGAAATCGTCGATGCTCCATCATGCAGAATATGATGAGGAGGCACGCCTCCTGCTGGTCTATTTCCGTGTCGGCAGGATCCGTGTGTTTTCCGGTGTGCCGCGCGAGATTTTCGAGAAACTGACGCGCACGTGGTCGCCAGGCCGGTTCTACCTGAAAAAAATCAGGACGAAGTTTCCAAGAGACGACAGCTGACGGCTGGTCTGCGAAAGCGGTAATTTTCTGTTGCCATCCAGCGGCCGTGTACCGGCTACAGTGAAGACTGATGCCCAAAAACAGCACGATCGCCTGTGGATTCTGGCATTTCGATAACCCTTCCACCGCATTCAGCCAGACGGGCGGTGAGCGCTGGGGCAAAGACAGGCTATCGCAGCAGCCAGACCGGCTTACCCCAGCTGCGGCAGAGGCTGGCGTACAGCCATAGATAGCTGCGCCAGCCTCGTCGGGACAAGCCTTCACGATTTTTCACAATTTGTTAACTCGGCGATTGAATTAGCACCGACTTACATGCATTCTTTGCCTATCTATGGGGATGGTGGGGACTTCGTGATGCTGATTAAGCTCAAGTCGCAGCTTATTGATGCCGTGGAATATAATGAACAGAGGCGGATGCTTCGTATTTGCCTGGTCGACGGATCGAAGCGTGTTTTTTCAGAGGTGCCGAAATCCACCGTTGAGGACCTGATCTCGGCGCAGTCTCCGGGAAACTATTACATCGATTACATTCGCAGCCAGTTTCCGCGCCACTGAGTTTATCTCACTGTGGTCTGCGAAATATCCGGCGCCAATTGCGATGGCAGCCGCGGGTTGCGGATCTTGAGGGATATGCCGGTGTGGCGTTACCTGATTGCGGTTTAGTTGGCATTTTAGCGAAACATTTGACGTGGCTTTGAGGCGCATGTGGGAAATTCGATGCAAATCGGAGACGACCGCCTATGTCGCAGAGATTGCGCAACCTCTTATTGTCCTTTGGTGCATCCTTTGTACTGTGGGTGCTCCTCATTCAGGGTAGCCAATCGGTCTATCGTTTCGCCACGTCTGAAACGGACCCGGTGACGGTTGCAAGCGTCAGACGCTAGGCGCTGCGAGCTGCCCTGAGATTTTCGTCGTCAGCGCCTGTTTTTGGGCAAATGGACTGGCGGAATACGACGCTGAAGGGGGGCCCCTATCACGGATTTGGGTGTTGGTATTTTGCCCGACGCCTCAAAAACAGGGCAATGCCACCGATAGCAAGCGCGCCAAGCCCTGCCCCTGCTTCCGGACCTGGTACCGGGGTTGTTGTCGCGGTGAAATTATAGGTACCGGTTCCCGAATAGTTCAGATTTGATCCCTGAAGCCCGAGCGATGTCCAGGCCGCGGCACTAACGGAAAACCGATAAGACGCGATATAATTGGTCACTCCGTCGATCAGCGTCGCAATCGTTCCGGTCCAATACACGTCTACATAGGCGTTTGCGCCGTTGGACTGAGTGCGTCCATCGATTGAAAAGGGAGATGGTCCCTTATCGGCAGACACGCCCCGGTCAGTGACATATCCGACGCCCGGCAACGAATATTCTATGCGCTTGCTCGCTTGATTGCCGGCTATTCCCCAGGTGTCGGCGATCTGTCCCCAGCCCGTCTGACCGGGCGTCGCCGCATTAAAGACGGTTGCAAAATTTTGCATGACGACAGCAATTGCAGATGGGACGTAATCGTTCTGAATAAACGTCGCGTATTCGGAAAGCGAGCCCTGGCTGGACGAACAGGACAGCGCGTTGGAACCGACCCCGCCAGAACAGCTTGCCTGCGAGCTTGTTGAATAACCGAGGCCAAGGGCCAGTGTTATGATGGGAAGTAGGTAAAAACGCATGGAATCCCCCAGTGCCGATTGCGCCTTATCGACGTGCATCCACACTTCGTCAATCTTTAGCTTCTGCTAACCTTAATTATGAACCTTGTAGGTCAAACAGACCTGCCTGCCGTCCATGGACGTCTTTGGTTTTCAGACGTCAAAGTGGATGGGTGACAGTCGCAAAAATACGACTGAAGATCTGAAATCCTCCGATATCCGGACATGATGCGATCCAAAAAAATGAGAGAGTTGCGAACGGCGATGGTTTAACCTTGCCGAACCTCGCCCCCATGATTTCAAGCCAGAGAAATCTGAGCTCTCGTGAATGGGGCTTGGTCGAACCTTCAACACTGCAGCATCTGCGGCGGGACCATAGGCGGTCGCCCTTACTTCGGGCGGCGACTGAAGCAACCAATATCTGCTACAGTCGGACTGCCAGTGGGCGCTGCTGCCGCAAGATTTCCCGCTGAAGGGCTCGAAGTTCATTATTTCAGAGAGTTATTCCGGGACGGCGCGGGCGTCGTATCCCCTCCACCGAACGCGACGGTGTGAACGTCGCGAAGAGTGGCCGTCATTCGCCGACATCGACAAGCCAATTGGTGAGGACCTGCCCCTGCGACTTCATGTTGGCCACGACACAGCCATGGTCTGTCCAGGCCATCTATCTCTTCACAATTTGGCACCACCGGTCAGCAGCTCGATATGCAAGGCCTGCAGAAGAATGATGGTTTTCATATCTACGATTTCGCCGGTTCCAATCATCGAAAATGCCGTCTCAAAAGGCAGCTCAACAACTTCGATGTCTTCGCCCTCGTGGGCCAAACCACCTCCAGCGGTTCGGCTTTCATCATCGAATGTGCCAATAAACAGCGTGACCACTTCAGTTAGCGCCGCCGGATTACAATACGCACTCACTATCTTTCTCAGATCACGGACGACGATCCCAGCCTCCTCAATTGCCTCGCGCCGTATACACTCTTCAGGCGTATCGCCCTCAAGGACACCGGCACAGGCTTCAAGGAGATAGGGATTATCGCCATTTATCAGTGGCGGTGGCCTGAACTGCCTGACCAGAACTACGGTCGGCCGGTCAATATGGCAAAGTAGAACCGCTGCAGCATGCCCACGATCGTAAACCTCCCTGGACATTTTGCCGATGTCACCATCTGGGCGACGATAGGATAATTCATATTCCGTCAGGGAACCCCAGGCACGAGATATCAATCTTGAAGAAACGATCGCTTCCGACACTATATTTTCTCTCACAATAAACGGTCATTTTCCGGACTGCGATCAGCGACATGAAGAAATACTTCCGTGTCGCAGTCTCTTGACCTTCTTGCATCACATCCTCCTAGCAAAAAATGATTACATTTTTTTTGATCAAATCAAAGTCCACAGCGGTAGTTGCTGCGAGTTCAATCCACCTGCGCGGTTACCATGAACTGGACGAGGCAAATTACGCCCTCATGGATGGCGCAGGGTTGCCAACACACCCCGTCGCCCGTGTTCGAGGCAAAACGGAGATGGCCGGGCCGTCGCCGGCAATCACGCTTTTCTTTTTGCTGAGTTGCGATTGCCAGATCGCCTTCGCTCAGTTGCCAGACGCTTAAACCTGCAGACTGGACACCCGCGCCTGCGGTAACCAAAAATCACCACGGCTCGTAGACATCAACGGCCTCCGCTTCAGGTGACTCCACTTTTCGATCGAAGAGATCATCTCATGCAATACTTCGCGCCTGGACCAGCACGCTGACAATCTTCCAAGCTCAATTATCCGATATTTACTAAGCGCAGGTTTTCATTCTCGCCGACTATCGACTTTTTCTTGTATTGTGCGTATTTACGCTTCGCTAAGCATAGCTCAAAATTTGGGGTTAATCGATGAAGTTTGCCTATCTCGCCGCTATAGCGGCACTTTCTTTTTCCACGCCGTCACTTGCGGCGCAAACGGTCAGCACGAATGTCACGGCCGGTGCCTATCACGGCACGCCCGGCGGGATCTATAATACGATTACGTCGCTAGTCATCTCGACGGCCGGAAACTACTCGTTTTCTCTCGGGATTGACCTTCTGTCCGGGACGTCGCTTGCGACTGTTGGTGCAGATATCTTCAAGGGAAGCGCAACCACCCCGCTGGCGTCGATCTTTAAATTCACCACCGCAGACGCAACGAAATCGACTGGCGAGTTCTGGCTTGACGCGGGAACCTACAAGGTCTCCTGGGATATCACCTCTTTCGGCGGCAAGACTGCTGCGACACTGAGCGCCAATTCAGTCACCGCAGTTCCTGGCCCGGAAGCCGGTGCAGGTCTTGGTGCGCTTGCAATGCTCGGCGTTGCCTATCTGGCAAAGCGCCGTCGCGACGAAAAGGCACTGGCTGCCTAGGTTCTGGACCAATCCAAGATCGACAAGCCCCGGAAACGGGGCTTTTTTTTGCACAGGTAAGACAAATTTGGTGCTGCAATCAGCAGTTCCAAATGCGTTTGTCGATTGGTCGGGACCCTAGCAGGACTGGCTGAAATCACGACCCTACGCAGCCCGTACAGATTAAATACCTTGTTACGAACAATACTTTCAAACTCGCTTTTTACTTCAGAAATCACAGCATATCTATTTGACGGCATTCCAACCACGGTCCATGATATTTGGCATTCATCCGGGGGGAGAGATAAATGCCAAAGGTATTCCATGGTCCATTTCGCATTACCGGTGCTGACGTATCGATTGGGCGTGACGGCGACGTTTTCGTTCACTTCAAGGACGAAAAGAACAATGTGATTGGAGCTGTTTTCGCCGTCGAGACGGTAATCGAACTCTCACAGGTACTCGAGGCTGCGGCTGTGCAACTTTCCCCGGCGCGAGGCGTCGTTCGGGCCGATAAAACATACCGCGTCAGCATGGAGTAAACTTTGGCCAGTTGCACAGGTTGTTCCAACGGGAGATGGTCGGTCCCGTCCCTGTTTTATCCTGTACGTGGGATTGCTCTTAGCTTTCTGGTTTGCCGGTTCAGCGAACCGGGATCAGCGTCAGGCAATGCGACAGGACCTCATTTTGAGGTCAGAGGTTATGCCTCAGGGTCATCCGGCCTGTAGAGCCATCTCAGATCTGGTAAAACAGCCAGATGATGGCGCCAAGGATTGCAGCCCAGATCGTCAGGGAAATAGCTAAAACCAAAAGATAGTTTCGAAATCGCTTCGTCATGGCGAGACAATGCGCCGCCCGTTGCCAATGGTTAAGATGCAACAAAAAACTATGGCGAACAAGAGCTTAACGGCTCATTCGAAAGTGTGTATCAAATGGGGATTATGCTTTCTTTTGGAGCAATCGCCCTGTGGATTTTGTGCGACAGGGACACGTTTCCGATAGCTGGCGGTCCAAGACCGTGAGGATGATGAGGGGAAGAGCTGGGCGACATCGCGATGGTTGCGTTATGATTCGACGCTCGTAACATTTGCCGGAGTTCGTGGCTGCGAGATCTCTTGGGCGATCGTCCGCGCGCGTGACCGATGCCTCAGCGACCCGTGATAACGACACTCGCCTCAATCTTGGCGAGACGCAGCCTCTAGCGACACCACAATCCGTGCCCTCGGCCGGAAACCAGACCAGAAGCCGCGGCAATACTTAGCGTCGTTGCCATGATGGAGGGAGCTTGCGGGGCCGAACGGCATCGCGACTGTCTCGGCGCAATCGCCCGACTTGACCGGGCTGTAGGGCTCCTTTTTACGAGCCGGTTTCCCTTTTTCCCCAAGCCTCTCGACAGGGTAAGTTTGTCGTTACGAATGCTTTTTAAGGCTCCTCGCTTCAAAATAGACCGAACTTTGGTGTTACCGCTTCGAGATGAGTTGGGCTGGTAAGGTCCGCCAGTTTGATGACCGATAAAGTAGGCCACCTCAGCCGCGGGGAGCCCTCATATTTCACCTGGCGTCTGTCGAATGAACCGGCGAACACGTGATCCGGTCATTTTCGATATTTGGCAAAGCTGCTTGCAGACCTCTTTCAGAGCAAGCCGTCAAAATGTTGCTTCAGGTGAAGATTGGGCATGACGCCGGCTTCCTGGCCAAAGCGGTAGAGGTCCCGTGTTATAAGGAAGCTACCGCCCCACAGGAGCAGGCTGACCTGAAACACGATAATGACGACTTGGATCCTCATATGGGAGGCTGACAGGTAAAAGCCGGCAAGTTGATGGCAGAGTGGTCGGCAAAAGCGGTTGAGGCATGATCTCTTGCGATCTGAGCCTCGCAATCCCGCTTCTTGTCTCAAGGTGGAATGGCCCGAGCCATGGACAAGGCAGAAAAACAATCGTCAAAATCTCGATGCAGCCCCTTTTCCTAACCTGAGGTTTCGGCAAATAGATTTGCAATCCTGGATTTATGTGATACTTACTCAGATAGGACTCTTTGTGTCTTGGGGCGTGGAAACCCCTTGGTGAAGATCTGCTTTTCGAGCGATCGTGTGCAATCCACGGTCGGGATGCTTGTGGCCATACAAGAGGCTTATCAGCTAAAAGCCACAAGGGCTGTACCAACAGCTTTCCAACATTCCGGCTTTGATCCGTCAGGTACGATCCTGGCCGCGAGAGGTTGGAATGGCACGAACTTCATCACCCCGGCTTGATGCGACGAAAATTGCGGACCGCGACCAGGACTTGCCGGATCCTGTTGACTGGGAGGTTGGTCGGCGGATTTTTTCGCGCCGCAAGCAGTTGCGCTTGTCGCAGACTGCTCTTGGTGAGGGAATTGGGGTTTCTTTTCAACAGATCCAGAAATACGAACGCGGATCAAACCGGGTATCGACGTCGGCGCTTTATCGGATTTCAGCGGTTCTGGACGTGCCTATGGGCTATTTTTTCGCGACGCTTCCAGATCCGGGCCACAGTCGCCAAACGCCATTGGGACGTCAGCTTGACACGCATCTTGATTTTGTCGCCTCAGAGGAAGGGCGACGTCTGGTCGACACATTTTTGCGGCTGCCAAAACCATTGCGGCCACGGTTTATTGCAATGCTGGATACGCTCAATGCGGTTCACGCCGACAAGAGATAGAGTTTGAAGGCGCGCTATCGTGACGTCGAAGGGTTTGGGCGCGCCATCGCATTTATCACAGATAACAGCGCTTTTATGATGTCATCCGGGAGGGCTTCAATTGTCCTGATCAACTCGCATCGCTGAGCCGACGTCTCTTTCGAGCTGCCGAATTTATGCGGTGCGGCGGCCAAGATGACATCCAGCGGTGAGAATTCAAGGAGCTCGCTGAGCTGGATCAGACGCGTGACGGTGAGCCTACTTTCGCCCCGTTCATAACGTCCGTAGACCTGAGGATGCAAACCCAGCAATTTGGCGACATCGGCATGGATCAGTTCATTGCCCTCACGCGCCTGCCTCAAGGCGTCGCCGATTCGTTCTTCGAGTTCGTTTAACGCAATGATTCCTTCATATCCGGGGCGCCGGAACACAGCTTTACCGCTTACAGGATCAAACACCTCGACGAGAGATTTTTCCTCGACATGCTTTTGCAACTTGCTGTCCATGGAAGGGCTTTCCCATTGCCAACTGCCAGATCTGCATCAGACGACGTCGAAGGTAAAATGACAATCGTCAACTGACAGACCGAGCGCGTTGACCACAGGGGAAAACCGAGGATGGCATGTCTGGAAAAAGCAGCAGATTTCCGCGATGCGGATCATCGGCTGAGGGTGTGATCACTGGCGCATGTTCCTCGGTTTCACATCATTCCTGGCGGAATGTATGGGCCAATTGATCGGTAAGAGGCTTGGAGAAATATGAGATGACCGAGCGATCTTTGATTTTGATGAACACTTCTGCCGGCATTCCCGGATAAAGGGAGAGCCGGCTTAGCTGGGCAAGACTTCCTGTACTCGGCTCGATCCGGACGGGGTAATAGGAATTGCCGTTACGTTGATCGACAACGACATCGGGTGATATCGACACGACTTTGCCGTCGATCTGTGGGGTCGTCCTTTGATCGAAGGCACTGAACAGGATCGCGACACCCTGCCCCGGGTGAAGTTGATCAATGTCGCGCGGTGCGATTTTTGCTTCCACGGTGAGATTTTGATCATCTGGGGCCAGAAGCATGAGCGGCTCCCTTGGATTGGCGACACCGCCGACGGTGTGAATAGAAAGCTGGTAGATGCGTCCGGAAAGCGGTGCGCGGAGATCCAGCCTTTGAAGCTGATCCAAAAGAGCCAACCTGCGCTGCTCGATTTCGGTGATGTTTGCTTCAAGTTCGGTGAGGTCTGTGGCATTTTTGGTGCGGCGATCCTCATCGAGCTGCAAGATCTGAAGATTGAGCTCGGCGATCTTGCCCTCGGCCTGGGCGCGTGCCGCAATCCTTTCGCCGCGGTTGCCGACGAGCTCGATCTTTTGACGTTTAAGCGCATTGACGCGCTGCATCGTAACGATCTGCTTTTCGTAAAGCGCGCTGATGGCGCTGAGTTCTTCCTCGATTAAATGCATCGCGTCATCGATTGCTGTTATCTGCAGGGTATTGCCTGTGGTTTCTTCTCGAAGCTGGGACTTGCGTTCTTCCAGTTGGTTTTTCATCCCGGCAAGTGATGACTTGCGGGTCAAAAACAGCTGATATTCCCCATCGACAATCGTTCTATTGCGTTTGATGTCGATGTCTTCGCTTGAGAGCCGTCCGAGATCGAGATCGGACCTGCCCTGCTGCTCTGCTTCAAGGCGAATACGTCTTACGGCAAGCTGGGTGAATGTCGTGTCTAAGACGGAAAGTGATGCCTTGAGCGCGGTGCCGTCGAGACGGACAAGCACATCTCCGGCACGCACATGGTCGCCTTCCCTGACCAGAAGTTCCGACACGATGCCGCCATTGAGGTGTTGGATGGATTTGGCATTGTCATTCATGATCACGATTGCGTCGCCGATAATGGCGTTGGAGAGTTTTGTGGTCGCGGCCCATCCGCCGACGCTCGCAAGGAAGATGGTTGCCAGAGACGCGAAGAAGATGACGTGGCGTCGAAGCGAATGTTGAGATGGCTGATCGGACATTGCTATTCCCCCGCTTCGCCGACGACTGCCAAGGGTGAAGATCGAAGCTCACCCTGCTGGTTTTTGCGCAGGATTTTGGGAAGCACGTCTGATTTCGCGCCAAAGGCAGCGACACGGCCCTCAACCATCAGTAGGACCTGATCGACACCTGTTAATGCACTGGGGCGATGCGCGATGATGATGGCAATCGCGCCGCTATTGCGTATGGAGAGGATTGTTTTGGTGAGAGCTATCTCACCATCGGCATCGAGATTGGAATTGGGCTCGTCGAGCACAACGAGAAACGGATTTCCAAACACGGCCCTTGCCAATGCGATCCTTTGCCGCTGACCGGCCGACAACATCGAGCCGCCAGGACCGATTTCGCTCTCGTATCCGTCGGGCAATCTGAGGATCAGCTCATGGACATCGGCGATTTTTGCCGCTTCGACAATTGCGCCCGCATCAGCATCGGCACGAAACCTAGCAACGTTTTGCGCAATGGTGCCGTCAAACAGCTCAATGTCCTGGGGAAGATAACCGATGATATTTTTCCGTTCGGCCTCACTCCAGCGATCAAGCGTCGCGCCATCAAGGCGGAACGATCCGCGGGCAATCGGCCAAATTCCCGTCAGTGCCCGGGCAAGCGACGACTTCCCGGAAGCGCTTGGTCCGATCACGGCAAGAGCGTCACCGGATTTCAGGGAAAAGCTTACATTTGTGATGACGGAGCCTGATTGGCCGGGAGGTGCGCTCGACAGGTTTTCGACCACAAGGGCGGCTTTTGGCAATGGAAGCGCCATGGGGGCCACATGATCTGCATCATCTGCGAGCGTCTGGCGCAGACGCGCGAGTGACTGGCGGCACAAAACGAAGCCTTGCCAGTTTGCGATCGCCTGCTCCGCAGGAGCAAGTGCGCGCGATAACAAGATCGAGGCTGCGATTATGATGCCGCCAGATGCCTTGTTTTCGATGACGAGCACGGCGCCTACGGCAAGGACGAATGACTGTAGCGCAATCCGGAATATCTTGGATGCGGTCGCATAGGCATTGGCGGTGTCGGATCTGTTGCGAAGCAAGGACCGATGACGATCGTTAATTCTGGACCAGGCCGAGGCCAGATCGGCGCGCATTCCCATGGCCTCGACCACATCGGAATTTCGATGCGCGGCCCCCAACAATTTGTCGCGTTCGATGGTCACGCCGGCAATTACGGGGCTGGATTTTTGGGCACTGGCATGGGTGAGGTAAGCAAAAAGCAGAAGGATAAAAGAGCCCGTCATCGCAACGATCCCGATGAGCGGATGAAAGAGGAAGGAGATGGCGATGTAGAAGGGAAGCCAGGGAAGATCGAAAAAGGCAGGCAGTCCGGTACTTGATAAAAATGCTCTGACGCGGTCGAAGTCACGCATCAGCGTGAGGCCGTCATGCGCGCGACCACTTGCGATCGGCGCTTTTACGGCTGCACCAAACACTGATGTGGCGATCGTTTCGTCAAAAATCCCGCCGATACGGGTGAGCATTCTGCTGCGGATGATCTCGAACGCCGCTTGGAACAAGTAAAGGCCCGCGACGAGAAGCCCCAATGCGACAAGCGTCGCAATGCTTTGACTTGGAATGACCCGATCATAGACCTGCAACATAAACAACGAGCTGGTCAGATAGAGAAGGTTGATCAGGGCGCTGGCAAGGCCGACTGCGATCAGGCCATGCCTGCTTTTCAACATCGCGGCAGCTACCGTCCCCTGTTGTTCATGCAGCCGGCCAATATCGGTGTTGTTTTTCACGGATTCGACCTCACAACGGGAACATTACCCCTCCCGCGGACCGCCCATTCCGCCGATATGAATAGAACACGAGCTAGGAGGATGAGGGAAACGATTGTCGGCCCGAAAGCGAACAGGTGCTTACTGATGAGACAGAGACCCGTATCAAAACGAACCAGCACGCTGTGATTGAGCGCGTGCGCAACGTGCTGCAGAGAGGCATGAGCATGTCGCTTTTTTGCCACCAGACCTTGGATGAAGGATTTGTAACTTGAATCCCTGACCTTATGTCACAATATACTCATATACTCCTTTTTTGGGGTATGCTTAGCCGGCAAGGCCCGGCCACCGTGCCGGGTCTTGTTGTATGAGAGCATGTCATTGAGCCTTTTCTCCTGAGCGAGAGAAGACGTAAGTCCAGCCCTGCCCATAATAGTCGGCGCTATCTGAACGGCATGTTGCATGACCTGCGCGTTTGTTGCCTGTGGCGCGACATGCAAGAACGGTATGGCAAATGGAATTCTGTTTACGTTCGTTTCCGGCGGTGGGCAGAGCACCATACAGGGGACGGTTTGCTTGAGCCCCTCGTTGAGTTTGGGTTGCCCGAGGAGTGTCGCCAGATGATCGATAGCACGATCTTCTGGGGCTGGCGAGCATATGCCTTGGCATCGGCAGGCGAGACGTATTTCGGGAACGTGTTGCGAAGCCCCTGCTCTGAATAATTCAGGTTCTCAACGATTGGCTGGAAGGTGTTTCCCGTCTCGATGACTGGTGTTGCCAGGATGTTGGCGATGTGACGCGGGTCATTGACGCTGAATTCAGCCGAATCGTTGAGAAGCGCATCGACACCTTCGACCTGTTGCTGGGTCATCTGGCTGCCAAAGACAGACGTGTGCGCCCCCGAAAGGAACTATGCCAGCGATTGACTTAACGAGATGTCATCGGCACATCCCAGCTTGGATCACTTCGTGGGATGCCCGCCAATCCGATGGGCGTTTTCGGATTCGCGCTTCAGCCATTCGGCGGTCGGTTTGTCTGGATCGACCTGGCTTGGGTTTCGGTTCTTTAATTTTCCCCGTCGAAGGATGATATAGGCGAAAATCCCGATTGCGGAGATCAGGAAAATAGCAAGAGCAAGCATTGGCGCAAATGTCATTGTTGTCATGGGGACATCCTCGTTTTCAACCCAACGGCTCGCACCAACGGATGTTCCTTTTTGATTTGCCCCGTGCGAGGAGACTACCGACCAGAACAGCCGGTCGAAAGTCGTGCAGCGGCGACCACTTGCCTTGAACTTTTTAATGGTTATTGACTGAGGAATGCCGACCCTCAAAGAACTCTCCATTGCGATTGGACTTTTGACCAGTGATCAAAATCCCGTCGCAAACGCCGACGGCTGGACGGACTATGTCTGGCGGGTACGCGAGAGTGACAAGTGCTTGAGTGTTGCTGACGGGTTCTGCACACTGGTGAAAGACAGCTGGGACTGGAAACGCCCGCAATATTATGAATTTGCATTCAAGGCGGATGAAGCGTCGAATACGATCATGTCCCGGATCACGCTTCGAAACGAGGACATTGCCGATGACGATCAGGTCTGTGTGGTTGCGAGTTTTCTTGATGCGTCAGGCATCGAACGCGGCGTCCTGTTCGTCAATTGGCGATCACTGCATGGGCGCACCTATAGTCGCAGCGCGCCGATCCAGCTTGCGACACCTACACGTGATATCGTCACCGTTGCCGTTGGTACGAAACAGTGTCAGTTGAAGGCTTTGGCGGATAGCCAAAATTTCTACAGGAAGCGGGCAGAGCTAAAGCAACGTTGACCAAACAAGGGCTGGATTTGCGCCACAATCACCTGCCGAAGCAGAAGGAGCATGATCATGAGAGCGTTGATTGTTTTTGCCGTGTTTTTCATTGCCGGCTCTTCATGGGCAGAAGAGCAGCAGCATTATCAGAATTTTGAGATCCAGCGGAATGCGACTGGTGGCTACACTGGAACGTTGGGAAACCAGAATTTTGATATCGATACGAAGAATGGTGTGTCAGGACAGATGGGGGGCAATCGACCCAATGTCGTGCAGGAGCGGCCGGCACGGACCAAAGGTAATGTCGGGGCAACGCAGAAAAGCTGTGTTGTCGATGGAAATGGCAGGGCCTTCTGCCGATGACAACGCCCTTTCCTCCACGTTCTCTTAGCCTGATGTGTCTGAGCTTGACCAACCTTGGACGAAGAGCAGGTTTTTACTGTGCTTGATCTGATATAATGTCGGCAAATTGACCACCTTTCCCGATACTTCGCATCACCGATGACCGCGCGTGGCTTACGAGACAGTTGAGCGAAGTAAATTCGTTTAAAGAGGCCTCAAAACACGCAGTAATAGTTAAAAACTCTTATTTACCATTACTTTTTTTCGCATACTTTGTTTTCCACTACACTCGTTTCGGTCTATGGCGTTTCGCTCATGAAGCTGTTATTAGTAATTTGCTAAGCATGGCTCACAAGAGGATAGAGCGATGAAATTGAAATATGCAGGTATCGCTGCAGCTCTGTTGTTTGCCAGCTTGGCAAACGGCGCGGCGGCTGACGAAAGAGTTAAAAACGGGACGTTTACCGGTGGCCTTTCCGGCTGGTCGACAAGCGGCATTGTCGAAGCTGCCAATGACACAGTTTACACCACAAATGCAGGTGCTACGGGTTCGAGCGGCGTTGCGAGCTATGCTGCTTTCGGTGGCGGCAACGCCACCGGCGGCTCGCTGTTCCAGACATTCGCCACTGTGGTCGGTCAGGCGTACACGTTGACCTTCAACTTTGCCGGCTTTGGCAGCACCAGCACCCAGGTCCTGAAGGCGACCGCTTCGGATGCTGGCACAAACGCCGCGATTGCTAGCACACAGGCAAGTGTTGGCGCTGGCTTCCTGAAGTCTGACCTGACCAACATCTTCCAGAATGGCTATCTTTCGTTTGTAGCCACTTCCGCGCTGACCAAGTTGACCTTCCTCGACGTTTCCCCGTCGTCGGATTATGCAGATATGCTGTTGGGCAATGTCAGCGTTCAGGGCGCAACTCCGGTTCCGGGTCCTGAAGCGGGCGCTGGCCTTGGCGCGCTTGCAATGGGTGGCATGGCTCTTTACTTGAAGCGTCGTCGCAAGACTGTCGCTGCTGCCTGATCCAAACGGCAAATAGAATTTCTAATAAGGGCCCTCTGGGCCCTTATTTCGTTGTTGTGGAAGCTCTTACGGTTTCTCCCCAGAGCCTTCCCACAGACCGAAAGCATTCTTCTTGGCGATTTGCTCAGCTTCTTCGAGATCGGGCCGCAATGGCTTGCCGACTTTAGAGCGGGACAGGCGAAGCGCACCGATCGAGACAAGCTGCTCCTCCAGCATATCGATGCTGTTCAGACGGCCTGGAAAGTTGTGATATGCAAAGCAGGTCGCCTGCTGCCGTGATTTGCCACGCTGATCGATAAAGGCTCGGCAAAATACCACACCTGGATGTTTGAGCAGGATTTCCAGTTGCGCCCGAGCATAATTTTCGCAGCTCCCGACATAACCTTCTCGCCGCACGGTGATAGCGCCGCTGCAAGGCTCGACGCCGTATAGCTGAATATGGCGCTTCTGATCGACGGCAAATTCAGTCGAGGAGACGGAAGAGAATGCAGCCTTCGATCTCAGCCCCTCGCGATCAGCCACGCTTTGGTCGGCTTGCCGATATTCCATCACGAATACGACGTGTTCAGGCACTGCAAGACTGCGGACATAGTTCTTGTCGAGCGGCTCGGCTGAGGAAGCACTGCCAGGAAAAACACATCCCAGGATAGTGGCGACTGTAAATCTAAAAGCAATTGCAATTTTCACGATATATCGCCCCTCAGATCTTACAATTTCCAATACGTATTTTGAAATTCTACAACTAGCAAAATTCGTTATCAACAGCATTTCGGGCATTTGCTTATCCAACAGGGAGCAAGAGGCTAATGAAGCTGCGAGACCGTTTCCCATCGATCGGCATGTCCGTCGTTTTTGTCAGTTTTCCAATTGTTTTCATCAGTGGAAACATGATGGAAAGGCCGGCATATGCGGATGTTTTAAAACACCATTATTCGGACACCAATGATCCCTCTTTTGTCCTGACGCCGCCAGCACTGACGAACCATTACGCGCCAATCAGGCGTGCTGGGAGTGCTGTACAACTCGACAAAGCTGAGTTTTCGCGACCAAACGGTCGACGTGGTGCGCGACCTGAAGATACTATTTCCGTTACACCAACCGTCGCTCAGGCGCAGGCAGCGATGATAAAAAATGCCGACGTCGGGGCAAACGGCACTGTCGGCGCGGCAGACGTCGATGCTCTACCAATTGCAGCGGCTTCGTTGCCGCCGCTGTGTGGCCCATCCGGCCTCTCCTCTACGGAAATTGCCGAGCTCATCGTCGAGACGGCTCGCGAGCAGAAGATCGACGAAAATTTGGCGCTGGCGATTGCATTTGTCGAGAGCGGCTTTGACCGACAACGCAATTCGCCGAAAGGCGCCCGCGGTGTGATGCAACTGATGCCGGCGACTGCTGCTCGGTTCGGCGTGTCGGACGTCTGTGACCCGCATGCCAATATCGCTGGTGGAACCCACTATCTTCGCGTTTTGCATGAGGAGTTCGGCAATCCGCTGATCGTTGCTGCGGCCTATAACGCCGGCGAGGCGCGGATTTACGAATATGGCGGGATCCCGCCCTTCGCCGAGACGGTGAGCTATGTCGCCAAGGTCATCAACTACCAGCTCGGTTTCGGCATGCCTCAGATCGGCAAAACGAAGCTGTTTCGAAGATTGCCTCGCCACGTCGATGAGGGCGCGCCGAAGACCGGCGTCCTGCCTGTTTCAAAGGGCGGGAAATTCACCGGCGGTGTCATGCACTTTTAGCAGGAGCACAGATTATGAAGATCAATAAAAACAACGCAGGTTCCGGCCCAAACTACTGGGCTGTCATCGGTGGCGCGACGATCGCATCTCTTCTGATGGTCGAAAGTGCGTTTGCGCAATCGACTGGAAGCGGCGCTTTTGCACCGCTGCAAGCCGCCGTCCAGATGATCGTCGATTTCATCACCGGGCCATTTGGGCGATTGCTTGCGATCATCGCGGTTATCAGCCTCGGCTTTATGGCGTTCATGGGCCGCCTCTCCTGGTTTTTCGCCGGTGGCGTGATTTTAGGAATTGGGCTCGTCTTTGGTGCACCGACGATCGTCGATGAGATGATTGCAGCGGTGGGATGAAGGCGATGGATGCTCAAAGCGAGGACAAGGTTGTGCTGACGCCACTGATTGTCGGCCTGACGAGGCCGCCGATGTTGTGGGGTGTTCCTTACATGGCGGTGGTGATCGTGATCGGCGTAACGGTTACCGCTTGGTTGATGACCAATCATCTTGCGGCATTGGGTCTTTCACCGCTGCTTTATCTTCTTTTGTTTTCGCTCACGGCCTCTGACAGCAAGTTTCTCGATGTCCTGCAGGTCGCCTGCCGGCAGACACCGGGAACGCCGAACCGGGCATTTTGGGGTGCAACCTCGTACGGCCTTTAAACTGTGTCAGCAAAATCCAAGAGGTGTGGGATCATGTTGGGTTCCGTCAAACGTGAATTGGGGTTTGGGGAAAGGATCAATCACGAGCGGCCCATGGCTCGTCACATTCCCTACCTTCGGCACCGATCTGATCGCATCATCGGGCTTGAAAGCGGTGCATTGGTCGGGGTGATCAAGCTCAATGGATTGTTTTTCCAGACCGAGGATCAGGCCGAGCTGAATATGCGGTCGGCGGTACAGAACACAATGATCCGGTCACTTGGGTCCAGCCGGTATTCAGTTTGGTCAACGCTCATTCGCCGCCAGGTCGATGCGACGCTCGAAGGTTCCTTTGACAACGAGTTCTGCGCCATGCTCGATGCCGGTTACATGGCGCGGCTGCGCGAGAAGCGCATGTTTAGCAACGAGCTGTACCTGACCGTTGTGCAATCTCGTCCCCATACGGTCTTGGGTGCCGGCGAGACCCTTAAAAAAGCTTTGGAACGGCTATTTGGTCGGGCTGCGGATCAGCAACATGGGCAAGATGTTGCCGACCTTGAGGAAGTTATTGAACGCATTCTCCAGGACTTGAGCAAATATGGTGCCCGGGCACTTGGTATTGCGCATCGAGCCGTCACTGAGGATCCGGTCGCAGGAACCGATAAGCCGGCACCCCTCAAGCCCTATTCTGAGCCATGCGAGTTTTTCAATTCGATCCTGACCTGTGGCCTGCCCTCGCGGATGCGGCTGCCACGCATGGGCATTCGCAACTATATCGGTACGGCGCGATTACATTTTAACCGGCGCAGCGTCATGGCGCAGGCGGCGACAAAGGCGGGCGATCGGTATGGCGCAATCCTATCGATCAAGGAATATCCGCCTTTCAGCGAACCTGGGATGTTGGACGGTCTCTTGAAGGTCAATCAGGAGTTCGTCCTGACTCAATCCTTTACACTTGCCGATCGCCCGATTGCCCAAGAACGCATTAGCCGGCTGCAACGGCAACTTGGCGCCTCAGACGAGGCAGGCAGCAGTGTCGAAGACGATATTGATTTCGCGCTCGACAGTCTTCTCAATCAGGAAGCGGTGTTTGGCACCCATCATTTCTCGCTTTTATGTCTGGCCCGTGAACTTGAGGGTCTCGGCAAGTCGGTGAGCGAGCTTGGTGCCTGCCTGACAGACAAAAACATCACCTGGCTTCGGGAAGACCTTAATCTCGAAGCGGCCTTTTGGGCGCAGCTTCCTGGCAATCATTCCTACGTTGCCCGCAAGTCGATGTTATCGAGTGGGAATTTTTCTGGCCTGTCGTCGATGCACAATTTCGCAATTGGACAGAGCGAGGGGCTGCATTGGAAGACGCCGATCAGCATTCTGGAGACGAATTCCCAGACGCCTTACTGGTTTAATTTTCACCAGCGCGACGTCGGCCATTTTCTGGTTACCGGTCCAACCGGATCAGGCAAGACCGTTGCGCTTTCCTTTCTTCTTGCGCAGGCGATGCGGGTCCAACCCTGCCCACGTGCCGTGTTTTTCGACAAGGACCGAGCAGCCGAGATTTTCATCCGTGCAGTTGGCGGGACATATGAGGTCTTAACCCCTGGACGTCCGACCGGGTTTAATCCTCTACAGATTGAGAACGATGGGCCAAATCGTGGTTTCCTACTGAAGCTGATCAAAACCATGATCGGTCCAGGTGGGCGCGACGACCTCAGTCAGGAAGATGAAGATTGTTTGGAGCGCGCGTTATTACGGCTGATGGTCGAGCCGAAACATGCGCGCACGCTTTCACAGTTTTCCTCGCTTCTGGTCGGAGGCAGCCGGTCTAACGCCAATGACCTCAATGCGCGGCTTCGCAGCTGGATCGACGGCGACAAGGCGTGGCTATTCAACGCTGCAGAGGATGTGTTGTCCTTTGAAGGCAATCGCACTTTTGGCTTCGACATGACGCATATCCTGTCGAATGAGGCAATGCGAACGCCGGCCCTGATGTATCTCTATCATCGCCTTGACGCACTTTTGGACGGCACGCCCGTGATGTTTTTCATGGACGAAGGTTGGCGGTTGTTGATGGATGACACGTTCAGCGCGTTCATCGTCGACAAGATGAAGACGATCAGACGATTTAACGGGATCGTCGGTTTCGGCACGCAGTCTGCGGCTGACATCGTGCGTGCGAAAGCGTCCCGCACACTCATTGAACAAGCGCCCACCCATATTCACTTCCCCAATCCGCGTGCCGACGAAGCAAGCTACAAGGAGAGTTTCGGGCTGACGGCGAAAGAATTCGCCTTTCTCAAGACGACGGCGCCGGAGACACGAACATTTCTGATCAAACACGGCACGGATTCTGTGATTGCCAAGCTCGACTTGTCGGGCATGCCCGGACTGATCAAGGTCCTGTCCGGCCGCAAGGCCAATCTTGAGGAGTTTGACGCTCTGCGGGCAGAGTTTGGAGACGAGCCGAAGAATTGGCTGTCCAGATTTTGCGGCTCGGAGAACTTGTTATGATCGGGAGGTGTTTAACATGGACTTTGGCATCGCTGACCTTCGCCGTCCCCGAGACCGGTGGCGCACAAATTGCTGTGCTCGACGCATCGGTTTTGAGCGAGGACAGCCATCGCTCAAGTGCGGCGGGCAGTATAGCAGAGAGCGACGAGCGCCGATTTTCTGTCGATAAGGGAGTGACTTGCGCGCATTACCGTCCAGGCCGTGCAGGTGACGCGGCATCGGCAGCGAGCGCCAACCCGCAAATCCTTGCGCGCGCCAGGCAGATTGCCAGGCAAGAGGGTGTCGATGAGCAACTGTTCCTCGCGCTCATTTATCAGGAGAGCCGATTTAACGCCTGCGCCACCTCACCTGCCGGGGCAATCGGCTTAACCCAGTTGATGCCCGCCACGGCGGCTGAGCTGGGCGTTAATCCGCACGACATTGACGATAATCTGCGTGGCGGGGCACGGTATCTGAAACAACAGTTGGCGAATTTTGGCGGCGACACCAAGCTCGCTCTTGCCGCCTACAATGCCGGACCTGGCAATGTGCAGAAATACGGCGGCATTCCGCCGTTTCGAGAAACACAGGGCTATGTCGCCTCCATAACCCAGCGATGGCTCCCAGCCTTTGGCGGCGAGAGCGCAACAGGTGTTCCTGTCGCAACGGGTGGCGACGGGTCTGCCTATTTGAATTTTCGGCAGGCAACGCTCTCTTCGATGGCAAGCACACAAGCCACGACTGAGGGAAGCGGCGAGGTCGCGCAATACTGGAACGTTCTTGGTGCTGCGTCGCCCGGCACGCTGCAAGACAGCTGGGACCATAACTCCCTGAGCCGCAACGCCAATCTCGAGATGATCAACCGGATGATCGTGCTTGGGGCGACAATGGCAAATCTCATTCAGGCAAAACAGACGATGGTCTTAAGCGGCTTGTCGGGGTCGGCACAGGCGACCAAGGGGAATTCGGCGCCGAGAGAAGACAGCGGCCAGCAGGACGACGCCTGCGTCGACGAAGAGCGCCAAACAGCAGTGACGAAAGACGATTGTCGCGCCGCCTTGATGGGTGACGGACCAACACAGGTGATGTTGAGCCTTCAGTGAGGAGTTAGGAATATGAGGACGTGTTTTTCATCCGCATTGATTTTCCTGTCGGTTGCCTCGCCACTTTGGGCGCAGGTACCAGTCGTCGACAAGGCCAATCTCAAGGTCGCGAAGGAGACGGCCGAGACGACGGACAAAATCCTTCAAACCAACAATGAAGTGCTCAAGACGGTCGAAGAGACGTTGAAGGCCGTCACGGGCGACCGCGCGAATGTCGCAAGCGAAATGCAAAAACTTGCTGTCGGCAGCGGCTTCAGCGTCTCCCAACTGCCGGGTTTTGATAAAATACTGTCTGGTGGAGTCGTAAACTTTGGCGATGTCAGTGGCGATATCGGCACGTCGGCAACGACGTTTTTGAACGGACTGAAGCTTCTGGAAAATCTTTCTGGTCAAACGGGAAGTAGTTTTGCCAGCGACAAGTCCTACGAAGAGTTGGTGCGGACGGTGTTGGGTATCAAGGCGCTGGTTGATGGCGCGCAGCGAGCGACCACAAGCCGCCGTACGGCGCTCGAGGCTGCGGGTGCAAAGATCGGACAGGCCACCGACATCAAGGGATCTCTCGATCAAAACACGCAGCTCCAGGTACAATCGGGACTGACGATCAATGAGTTGATCGGCGTGATGAACGGTGCGGTCGCATCGTTGCAGGCTGATAACCAGCGGCGATTAACCGACATGTCGAATTCGAAGAAGGCGCTGACATTTCATCGCGAGTAGAGCCGATGTTATCCAAAACTCTCTTCTTCGCTGTGACCGCCCTTACTGTTACGGGGTGCGGCAGCACCTACAAGGAACGCAAAGCGCCGTGTCAGCGGCCGGCCATATCGACTGCGTATGGGCGTGAGGATGGGGTGGCCTGCGGATCGCTCACGCCGATCAACCCGAATCCTTCGAATGTACTGTCCGCTATTGATGCAGTGCTTGGTATCTAGGGATCATTGGCGATGGATGATGTTATCGGCGATCTTTTGGAGAGGGTGGAAGAGACCGGCGCCAACTTTTCCGAGCAAGCGTTCGGTATTGTTGGCCAACATGTCTTGCCGGTCCTGACCGTGTTGCTGATTGCCTATGTGGCGTTTTACGGCCTTCAGCTTTTGACAGGCACGGCGCGTGTTAGCATTGGCGAGATCGTTGGGCGCGTTACCCGTATGTTGGTGATCCTTGCTTTGGTACGCGAATGGCAAAACTTCAATGACCTGTTTTACGCTTGGCTTTCAAAAACCCCAGAAGCCGTTGGACGGGCGATCCTAGCGGCGACGGGCACCGGCATTACCGAACCGACCAACGGGCTTTCGCAGATTTGGGTAACGGCGAATGAAGCGGCCTCGGCCTTTGCTGAACAGTCGGGCTATTTTTCCATCCTGCCATCGATGGTCGGTTTTCTGATTATCTTCTGCGTTGCCATTTTTCTCGCGGTCGCGTTGGCAATCCTACTCCTGGCCAAGGTGATGATGTGGGTTTTGATCGGGACCGCTCCGATCTTTATTGCCTGCATGCTGTTTGAACCGTCGCGAGGATTGGGGCGAGCATGGTTCCAGCAAGTTTTGACCTATGCCTTGATCCCGCTCTTCGTCTACGTCGTCGCGGCATTCTTAATCTCAGCAATGGATCCAGAACTGACGAAGGTGACAAATGCTGCTGGTCAACGACGGTTACAGCTCAGCGACGTCTCTGCCTTTTTGCTTTTATGTTGTGCTGGCGCGTTCGTACTTTTCAATATCCAGGTTCTGGCTCAGGGGATCACTGGAGGAGTTGCCGCCGGCATTGGAAGGCTCGCCCAAACGGTTGGAAATATGGCCGGCATCTCGCTGCCAGCCGCTTCATTGCGTGCCGGGCGATCGATCGCTGGAAAAGCCGGCAAGATCGGAATGGAAACGCGAGAGCGGACACATGTCGGAATGAGGCAAAAACTGCGCAACAGTGCAGCACAACGGCGCTAGCGACACCTTCGGTGCGACAGCGTGCGAATATTTGATGGCGACCGTCAGCCAGGAGACCAAATCGATGCTGAAATCGCAGGACGCAGATCTGTTTCATTATTTCCAGGACGGCGAGCGCTGGGAACATGAGATTTTGAAGAATGCCAGGCGATCACGGGCGATTGCCTGGGGCATTACTGTCGTCTTCGGCACCATCGCGATCCTTTGTCTCATTTCCTTGATTGCACTTGTGCCGCTCAAAACCTTTGAACCTTACATTGTCGAGGTGGACCGCAATACCGGTTACATCGAGGTTAAGTCAGGCCTTACGGCGCCATTGACACTGACAAATCACCAGGCGGTGACGCAGGCCAATATCGTTCGTTTTATTCGAGCGCGGGAGGCTTATGACCCATTTGCGATTTCGGACAATTTTGCGCTTGCAGCCTTGCTGTCCACCGATGATGCAGCGCGCGAATTGCAGGGGCTTTACCGATCGACCAATCCGGACAGTCCTGCTGAACGCTATGGTCGGGACAAGTCGGTCACGGTTACGATCAAATCGGTCGCCTTTCCCAATGCCAGCACCTCGCTTGTCAGGTTTTCGACGACGGAAACGTCAGACACCGATGCGATCACCCGGCATTTCATCTCGGTTGTTCGCTATCGCTATACGGAAGTGCCGGCAAGGAACGAGTGGCGGTTCGACAATCCGCTTGGCTTCCAGGTTTATCAGTATCGACGAGAGCAAGAGAGTGTCGAAACGGGAGCTGTGCAATGAGATACGCCAGACTGATCTTTCTGATCGCGGTGAGCCTCCCGTTGCATGTATCGGCAAGCCAGACACCGCAGCCTGGACGGCTTGATCAGCGCGTTACCAGCGTCGTTTACCAGGCGAACAATGTCGTCAAGCTCTCAGCGACCTATGGGATTTCGACGATGATCGTCTTCGATGACGATGAGACCTTCGAGACGATTTCGCTCGGCGACACGGAAAGCTGGCAGGTCGCACCGACGGAGCGCGGCAATATCTTGTTCGTCAAGCCGATCGCGAGAGATGTCGCGACCAATATGAGCGTGGTGACCACCAAGCGTATCTATTTTCTTGAACTGACCGACCATGCGCCGAAGGATGAGAAGCAGATTTTTGGAGTCCGTTTCGTCTATCCAGACAAGGCGATCAATTTTGGTCTGAAACAGGAGGCTGAACGGCGGGCGGCATTTCCCAATCTATTCGGCATCGACAAAGCCAAGGTGAATTCGAGTTACAGCTCTTCTGGTGATCCGGACCTGCGTCCAAGTATGATGTTTGACGATGGCAAAAAGACGTTCTTGCGCTTTGAGGGCAAGGTTCCGGCCATTTTTGCGGTGACATCTGGCGATAAGGAGACGTTGCGCAATTTTCGCAAGGAAGGCGCCTATGTCGTGCTTGATGGGGTCGAGCGCCAATACACATTACGCGATGGCGACCGGTGGGTTTGCGTTTTCAATCTCAAGTCACGGTTTAATGAAGCGTTCTTGCAGGACAAGAGTGGCACCGGCGAAGGCGCTCCTATTCGAGGAGGCGTGACGCCATGAGTCTTTCCCCAGAGCTTAAGGCTTTACAAGCTGAAGATGATGTTCGAGTTGCCGATCGCACTATCCCGCGCAACCAAAGGCTGGCTATGGCGACATTGTTTGTGGGCGGGGTAATTGCCGCCTATTTGGTGCTCTCAGCTTCGGCCGAACAGCCGGTCGATAATCTCCAAAGTGACGAGGAATTCAAGACAAGCCTGTTTCGGCCTCCGTCTTTCATGCGGCAAGAGAAGGTCAAAGCTCAAGCTGAACCGTCGGTTATCAAAATTCCACCGCCTCCGGCAGAGCCGGAACCAGTTACGGAGACGATTGAGGTACCCCCTCCTCCGTCGGCGATACCGGAACTGGCAGCAATTGACGAGTTTCCGGATCGTTTTCGCTCAAAACTCCTGTCGCTGGACCAAGGTGGCGCGCGGGGCGGCCAGACGGGAGAGCAAACGGCGCAGGCAGGAAGTGTCGTAGCCGGTGAGGATAAGGCGAGCCGGTATCTCGAAAGCGCCTCTCGTCTATCGGATCGCAATGCAAAGGCGCGTCATATCGGCCGCATCGACGCCGTTATTGCCGAAGGGACGCTCATTCCCGGCATTATTGAGACAGCCGTCAATAGCGACCTGCCTGGCCAAATCAGGGCGGTTACCGCCGAAGATGTCTATTCGTTTGACGGAAGGCGTGTGCTGATCCCGACGGGGACACGGTTGATCGGCGAATATCAATCGGAGATCACTCGCGGGCAAAAGCGCATATTCGTGGTGTGGACGCGGCTCATTCGCAATGACGGCGTGACTGTCAGGCTCAACTCGATTGGCAGTGACAATCTTGGGCGATCAGGCCTGACGGGGCATATCGACAACAAGTTTCGCGAACGGTTTGGCGCGGCGATCATGTTATCCATTGTGGGCGCTGGCGCAAGTTACCTGACGGGCTATGGCAGCGACGCTGCGACTGGCGACAGCGAGGATGCCGAACGCGCAAAAGAGCTTGCTCGTGAGACGATCGCTCGCACCTTTTCAACGATGGCCAATACGGTTCTCTCTGAAAACCTCAAGATACAGCCGACCATCAACATTGCGCAGGGTGAGCGGATCTTTGTCTATGTCCGGCAGGATCTCGATTTCAGTGCATTCTATGACGATCCGGTCGTCGAAGCGATGAAGGAGATCCGCCGTGAACGTCAGGGCAAATGAGGACGGGCGTCACAATAGCCTGTATTTCCTCCATCGGGCGCTTCTACCCCTTCAGCCATTCCTTGATGACCCACAGGTGATCGAGATCGCGATCAATCAGCCTGGCCTAGTATTTACTGAGCGCCTCGGCGTCGACGGCATGGAGAGACATCACATACCGGAGCTTAGTGGGGAGGAGATACGCAATATCGGCGAACGGATTGCGGCATTGACACAGCAATTTGTCAGTGCGGCAAAACCACTGCTGAGCGCATCACTTCCAGGCGGCGAGCGCGTACAATGTATTCTGCCACCGGCGGCGCCAGATGGTGGTGCCGTGTCGATCCGAAAGCAGGTTGTCAGCGACTACTCTCTTGCTGACTTGCGAAACGCGGGGGCGTTTGACGACTTCGTTGGGGGTTTGCCTCAGAACGGACGTGTCGAGGACCAGCTTCGCCAGCATCTTGAGGCGGGTCGCATATACGAGTTTATCGATCTGGCCTTGGCAAAGCGGATCTCCATGCTGATCAGCGGCGGGACGTCTTCTGGGAAAACGACGTTTCTGAACGCTTGCTTTAAGAACATGGATCAGTCGGAGCGGATCATCACAATAGAAGATACGCGCGAGCTTTTCCCGCCGCATGAAAATGCGGTTCATCTTGTGGCGTCGAAAGGTGATCAGGGCACTGCCGACGTGACTATCCAGTCGCTGCTTGAAGCGTCACTCAGGATGCGACCTGACCGCTTATTCGTTGGAGAAATCAGAGGAAGCGAAGCATTTTCGTTCCTGCGTGCGATCAATACCGGCCATCCCGGCAGCGTCTCCACGGTTCATGCGGATACGCCGCTTGGGGCTTACGAGCAGTTGATCATGATGATGATGCAGTCCGGCATGGTGAGCGGCTTTTCCAAAGCCGATCTGGCGTCATACATCAAGACCGTTATTCCGATTGTGATTCAACTGAAGCGCGATGGCGGACGACGCGGCGTATCAGACATTTTCTTTTGCGGAACGCGGCAATGACCGATCGTGTCCGGATCGCAGCGATCGCGATGATGACCTTGGCCGGCATTGCAACCTGGCAGATTGCTTATGCGGGTTTGCTGCTTCTCTTTCATCGGGACGGCAGGATTTTAGAGCTGATGGTTGAGGAGCGACCGTTTGCCCCGATTGAGCAATTCTGGACGTATGGATCGAGCCCTGCCCTCTTAAAAATTGCGTTGCTATCGCTTGTCCCGGCTTTTTTCGTTGGTGGGCTAATTTGCACGGCAATCTTGAAGAAACCTGATCAGCCCTTGGGGAGTGCGGCGTTTCAGGACCGTGCATCGCTTCGGCGAAACGGATGGTTTCGCAAGGATGGCTACATCGTCGGCAAGTATGGGGGAAAGACCTTGAAGGTCAATGACGATCGGCACCATCTTATCATCGGGCCGACCCGGTCAGGCAAAGGTGTCGGATATGTCATCCCGAATGCGCGAGAGCATAAGGGGTCGATGATCGTGACCGATTTGAAAGGAGAGATTTATCTGCTGACGGCGGAAGAGCGCCGCAAAAACGGTCATCAAGTCTTTCGGTTTGCGCCGGGACAAGAGGAAACGAACTGCTACAATCCGCTGGATTTCATCCGGCAGGACCGTGGAGATCGAACGACAGACATCCAAAACATCGCCGGCATGTTGATCCCGGAAGTGATCAGCTCGGAGAACGCCGTCTGGCAGGCGACGGCACAGCAGGTGTTGGCTGGCGTAATCAGTTATATTCTGGAGAGCCCTCATTACAGTGAGCAAAGAAACCTTGGTGGGGTCAATGCATTCTTAAGCGGCGGCGAGGATCTGCAGACTAAGCTAAAGGGGATCAAGGAAAACGAACCCTACCTGTCGAAGTTCACCGTTGAGAGCTTCAATGCCTATACAATGCTGGCTGATCGCGCCGCACAATCAGCGCTCCTCGATATTCAAAAAGCAATGCGGCCCTTTAAGAATGAGCGGATCGTCGCCGCGACACGCATAACCGACATCAACATCGCGGCAATGAGGGAAAGACCGGTGTCGATATATCTCGCACCGAACATCAACGACATTGCGCTGTTACGTCCATTGCTTGCGCTTTTTGTCCAGCAAACGTTGGGGTTCCTGACGAGGAACCTGACGAGAGAGAAAATTCCAGTCTATTTTTTGCTCGATGAATTCTGCCAGATGAAGCGCATGGACGAGGTCGTCAGCAAGTTACCGTTCGTCGCCGGGTACAACGTCAAGTTCGCTTTCATCGTTCAGGACTTGAAAAGTCTAGATGCGGTCTACGGTGAAACGCCGCGCCATTCGCTACTTGCAAACTGCGGGTATCAATTGATCTTCGGCGTAAACGACCTCGTAACTGCCGACTATGTTGCACGAGCACTAGGCAAACGCACTGTTCGGCTTCAGACATTTTCAAAAACTATTGGCGTTCAACACCGCACCGGCAGCTCAATAACGGAGCAGGTCCGCGAACGCGACTTGATGATGCCTCAAGAGGTCAGAGAGATGCCGCGCGAGAGTTTGACAATCCTCTCTGAAGGACAAAATCCTGTCAAAGCGCTAAAACTTCGAAACTTGTTGAGGCAATAGATTACAATTATCGTATTGTGACCCGATTAGACGCCGCTTGCCAAGTCAGCCAGGAAATAATCGAAGATGCTCTGTGCAGACGGGGAAGTATACCACCAACTGCCTCATGCTCGTTAGAATTCTATCGCTAACCCGAACCCGCAAAATAACCTCGCAATACAATGCTCCAATTTAACGCAAAGGGCATGGTCGACAGTCAAGCGGGTGTGGGGCGAAAGGCAATTTCCGTTCAATATGCCTATATCTTTGAGTTCACCTGCGAACGAAGTTCTAATAATTGGTCCTCCTTGTCTCGCCAAGCACGCGCTAATCGCCGGCCTTTCTCAATCAATGGCAACTCAATCACATAATAAAGCGCTGCGCCTAAGATAACACTTATCGTATAGGTGAATATGTAGGTCGCCCAGAAAGAAGAGCCCCAACCCAATTTTCCTGCAAAAATTTGCGCTGCATTAATCGCCAACACATGTGTCAGATAGATCGCGTAGGTAAATTTCCCCGCCAGAACAAGAGGACTAAATCGGAGGGCCGCGCTTGCGTAAGTATCTCGGGTGTTCCAAAGGCCCGCTATGAAGAAGGCCGCCACGAACGAAATGGCGACGTTCCATTTGAGGCCACCAGGGAAAAAAACACTAAGAACATAAAGGACAGTAATTGCGGCGATGGAGAGATATATGTTCCATCTCGACTGGAGAACCCGATTTACTCCATGGCGTCCTGCCACTATTGCTAACACAGTGCCAAATCCTAAGCCGGCGTATCCCCGTAAAATGACACCCTGGTCGCCGATGAATATCAACAATAAGATAAACGGAACAACCAGCATAGCGATCTTGCGCCACCCACGAACGAATAAAGACATCGCGGCAGGGCATAAAATATAAAATTTCTCTTCGATCCCCAACGTCCAAGCGTGCCCGAATAAGTTGCCTGCTTCTGCAGACCTGTATTCCGAATTGAAAGACAGAAGCCATGGAAGGGCGGACTGATAACTATTAAACTCTAACGGATCGCCTTTCAGTCTTGCCACTAGAAAAGCGGCAATACCGTAAAGCATGATTGTCACGAGATAAAGTGGAACAATACGGAAAGCACGCCTTATATAAAATCCCTTTAAGTATATCTGTCCGGATCGATCATACTCATCAACCAAAAGCCGCGTGATAAGCCAACCGCTCAGAGCAAAGAATATATCAACGCCGACAGTTCCATTCAAATAAGCAGGCGCACCACTAATGTGATTCGTGATCGTGAGAAGTATACATATTGCACGTATTCCATCTAACTCAGATCGGTATCGGCGATCGCCCATGTCAACCCCCGCCCATCGACAACGAAGCTTCAACAACGGTCCCGAAATAGATAGTCACCAGTATATCACGCATCTTGCAACACTAAACATCTGCTGAAACCCTCAATATACATGCGATTAGCCACCTGTGCGGACAACATTTCGCCGCGGCAGTGATCCAGCGCGGCGAGACAGTCTCTGACCGAATACTTTGCACACAACGTAAAAGACACCCATTGCGATCAGAGCATTTCGGCCAAACACGAACAACGCTGTCGGGCTAGCTTCAATACTCACAGAAAAAACGCATAGCATGTAGAAGAAAAACACCGACCAAGTTTGATCCTTCAATCTCGTTGTTAATATACATAATCCAAAAAGGAACAACACGAATATTGCAAAATATATGAAGGGCCCAAAATACCCAAAATCTACAATGGAATCTAGAAAGATTGTGTTCGAGTAGTCATCGAACGGGATCATCCCCTTCACTGTCCAAAGTCCTTCGCCTACACCACCCGCGTAGAACAATATCATGTTTTTCCACGGGAAAAGTGCGGACGGCAATGCGCCGATGAAACTCGTATAAAGATGTTCTCCGTACAAATACTCAAGTTGAGTATGGTAAACAGTATCAACTGACTTTGTTATAAACGGCCTCTCTAGAAGATTATCTTGGAAGTCCGCACTGGTGTCTCCAACATATGCCGAGCTGTCGGAGAAGAACTTACTAACTGAGATCGTTTCGCCCGCAGAGAGCGAATACGACATCACACGAATCTGAAAGAAAACTTGCCACATCGCGTATATTATTGGCACGAGCACTATAAAGCCGACAGCAGCACGGATCAATACTGTCAGGCTCATCTTATGTCTGTAACGAGCTGATAGATAAGCGAGCAGTATCAGAAGAAGCATGATTGCAAGTTGCCGCCTCTGCATCGGTATCCAAGCGTAAACGTGGAACAACGCGATACATGCCAGCGCTAAAACTTGCCTCGTCGCACGCCCTGCTCTGGTTTTGATTGCACCGATGACGTAGGCGCACAGAGGAGCAATTGCCAATCCTGTTCCGGTAGTAAGAGCCAGAGCAATGGACTGGCGATTCTCAGTCTCGAAATCGCCAATGCGATAGCCCCATTCACCGGTCGCCATCAAATAGACAATCAGTCCAGTCGACAACAGTCCTGCTACGATTGCGACCATGGGATCCGGAAGACCGGTAGAGTGTATTTTATGAGTAGGGCCAAGGGCTTCTGACGCAAGAAATATTACGAAAGTTGACAGGGCAACAAAGAAATTTACTCTAATCGCAGTATCAATTGTATCTTGAAACCAGAGAGGAGCAATCGCCCAAGCATAACTCAGAGGGAGAATGTACCAGAGAGCGCACTGAGCGGCGAGGGTCGCACCAATGTTAATTTTGCCCTCCATAAAAGAAAGCGCTGTATACGCGCTTGCTGCACAAATGAGGATTGCCGAACTAGCGTAAGTCGGAACCCTTAGGTCGGCCGCGATGAATAGCGCCGACGACACGATAAAAAATAGATATGCAGCAGCGAGCGCAAAAGAGGATGCTCTCAGTAGCGGCGCTTGAGTATCATTGATGCTTCGTTGCATACCTTGCTCACAACACTATGGCCGACCAACATAGCTTTGCCGCGGTAAATTTAATAGCCTGAACTATCCGACCACAGAGGATATTTGCACGGCGGCCGTTCTTGGTTCGGCACAGCGTGAGGTTTCCGCCCAAGTTGACAAGATGCCAGAAAGAAATTGACTATTGAGCTCGAACGTCAGGTTAAACTACGAAGAAATGCGGGCGATCATCCTCTCCCTATCCATTGCCGTTGTGTCTCTAACAACCTGTTGGCCCGATAGGGCAGCAGCCGGGGAGGCCATCGTCGTGGTCCCGCTCACCTCCAATCATCAGCAGGTCTTAACTCCAGGAACCCTCGGCGTTATTATTAACCTTAGCGATCCGGACTCTGTGGCGCTCGGCGCCTATTATGCTCGTCTCAGGCACATCCCAGTTTCGAATATCATCGGCCTCCATCTGCCGATCGCAAATTCAATCGACGGGCAAGTGTTAAGCGATGCGCTGCTGCAACTTCATAGGGCTACAAACTACGGACACCTGCTTGCTTTTGCGCTAGCGTTCAGCAAACCCTATCGTGTCGACGAGAACCAATCGATCACTTCAGCGTTTGCACAGGGTATTGCGCGTTCCACTTGGATTGGATCGTGCAATTTGACGCGCGAAAATCCTGACAAAGCTTTGGGCCCTGGAGCGGAGTTGTCGGTAAAACCCGCATTTTTACTTGATGGCGGCGGTGGCATTGCAAGCAGTATGGCTCTGGTTAGGCGTGGCAAGGCTGGCGATGCGAGTGATCCCGCTGCGGCAATCCTATTGGCAGGCACCGACGAAGGATCACGCTCATTGCCAAGAGAGCCATCAATGAAAAACGCAGCCAATACCTTCCCCGACGTCGCGCGTTTTGAGAAGCTTTCTCCTGAAACTTTCAGCAATGCGGGACCGCTCATTGGATTTGAAACGGGCCTTGCCTCGATCCCAAAAATCCATTTGCTAGAGTTCTTGCCTGGTGCGTTCGCAGACAGTTTGACTTCATATGGAGGTGCCATAAACGATAACGTGGGCCAAACAACAGCCTCCCAGATGATCCGGGCCGGAGCAACCGCATCCTTTGGAACGGTGCGAGAGCCTTGTAATTTCAAAGGAAAATTTCCAGATCCAACGAGGGTTATTGCCAACTATCTAGCCGGAGATTCGATCCTAGAGGCATATTGGAAAAGCGTCGACATGACGACTGAAGGACTTTTCATCGGAGAGCCACTTACGCGCCCGTTCCCTATTCTTGATGCTAAATTGAAGGACGGTTTACTCGTCCTAAGGGCGAATAAGCGGACGCTTCGTTATTTGGATCGATCTTTCGGCGGTAATATAGGAGCTAACGAGCGATCGATTGCGACAGACGCAACGATCGCATTCGGGCTGTACTCAGTCGAAACGGGATCACCTCATTTGGTCCAGGAGATCGTCATTCCGAATAGTATCAAGCCGGGCCAAATTATTGCAACAGTTCCCTTTGCCACCAACAACTCAGAATCAACTGTCCTTGGCATCCTAAGACATTGATCGGAAGTGTTGAGCTTGAACCATAACGCGAGCGAAGCTAATCAATTGGCTGAAAAGCCCTCGCCCTAAGGGGTTTCGCCGGATTACCTACATATACGGTCCAAGCATCAAGAGAGCGCATCGTCACGGCACGAGCACCGAGTACCGCCCCTTCTCCAACTACCACACCCGGCCCGACGAAGGCTTCCGCTGCGATCCATGAATTATCCGAGATGACAATCGGCCTAGTATAGAGTTGGAACTCTGGATTATCTATATCATGCGTTCCCCCGCAAAGGTGAGCATTCTGCGAAACAAGCGCATAGCGCCCGATATATATCCGGTCCATACAGTAGCAATTTACGTTTGATGCCAAGCACGCATGGTCGGCCATAACCAAATTGGGTGGATACCATATCTTGGTACCTGGATAGATTTTGGCAGTTTTATCAATATCTGCGCCGAAACTTCTAAGGAGGAAACGACGCCAAGCATGGAATGGTATCGGCGTCCATCGACCGAAGATGGCCCAAACGCCCCCCCAAACTGCGCGGAATGCCCGGTGCCTTAGGGAGAAACTCGGCCCCCCTTGCCTGGGATTCGATATCTTAGCGTCCAACAATGACATAATGGCGTGCTCTTCGGCTATAGAGATCTCAGCTTTGATCTCGCGATATGAATTTATGTTTAGTGTTATGACATTGCTCAATGACTAGACAGTGCCTTAACGTAAGGCGCACCAACCGATCTCCAAAATCAATGCTTGCATTGCTTACTATCGAGCTTCTACATGAGTTTTAAAGTCGACACGGTTTCGGGAACCGCGGCACATCGACTCCAGTTCGTAAAACGACGTCTTCGGAACCATTACATCTGAGGGTAAGGCGCCCATCTTCTAGTGTTATACTGGGCGATTTTACTACCGCAGCATCGCCGCCATCGATCCGCGTTCCATTTTTTAGTACTTCCGGTATTAAACGCATACGGTTGTTGTCGACGGGTTGTGCAGAGTATCTTACTTCAATGTTGTCTCCGCCATCATCATTATATGAGTACCCTTGCGGGGTTTTGACTATCATTTTCGATGAAATATATTCCTTGAATGCTTCTAGGCTTCCATACTTTGCGGCTTCTGCGACAGTAAAATATATCGCATTTCTAGCTCCCTTTATCGACAGATTTTGATAACCAATCATTTCGGGATTGCGCGACTTTCGGCTCTCGAAAAAGCCATTTTCAGCCTTAAGCGCCACGTAAATATTACCATCACGATAGTATATGGTGCTACCATCGACTTCAAGAATTCCGCCTAACGTTGGAAATCTGCAATTGACGACCTTAAAAAGTGAAGCTGCATTGTTGTTGCGTTTCATGTAGAAGCTATTTTTGGCATCGAAGATGTATGGGTCGGCGTCGGGAATATCGAAAATCAACAGCCCGCTGCTTCCACCAATATAAATTTCTTGAAATGGGGAACTGCGATCACTCTCCCATGCCAAATCCCCGCTGTTACTGCGATAGTACGGATGGTAGCAGTCGATAAGACCGAACGATTTTTGAGTCCGATAAATGATGCCGAATGCATCTGTATCTTCATTGTATCCACCTGGCTCCAACACCGAATTGCCTCCGCCAATCACGAAGTTTTCTGCCATGAAGTGTCTGCCATAAATCTCCCGCGATGTCGGGTTTCCCCAAATAGCGAAAGCAGGAGTGTTGATGGTAGCCACATAAGGCTGCGTAAATACAGCCGCAGAGAAGGGAGCTGACCATTTGGAAAGCGCAAGCATTGCCACATAGTAGGGTTCACGCTTATTTTGTAAATCAAACCGGCCATACTGCGGTTCACCAAAATAAAACCAAAGTACATGCTGCGTCACTGCGGGTATTGCCGCTAAAGCGCGTGCATCCTGAGCGATTGTTTGTGGGTGCGTGTGTCGAGTTAGAGGCGGCACCAGCCGCCCGTGAAAAGAGTTCGCTTTCAGGAGTGCGAGGATAAGAATTGCCTCGCGTTCGGAGCTTTGTCTTAGTTGCGCGTCTCGGCCGAAATCAATCATATTAAGCAACGGAAAGAAGTTTACCATCGCATAGGTAGGCGATGATTGCTCAGCATAACCGTTTTGATAAAAGCTTTCCGTTCTTGCCGACAGTTTATCCTTCAATCTCTCCATCACTTCCGGTGAGGTAATTTGCTCTCCATCCGAAGTGGTCCAAATGATGTCTGGAAAATATTGAGCAATCAAATACCAAGAAGAAATCTGCATGATTGCGTGATTGAGTGTCCCGTGAGCGTTTAGATTTACTCGCGAAGACGTGATACTTTTCTTTATGCTTGCAACGTTTTCTGGAGATAAGCAGTTGCCGTACATGTAAAGGTACCGAACCAAGGGCGGCAACGAAAACATCTCGAATGCCAAAGGTCCGCCCTCACCTTTCGGACCTATTTTGACCAGCTCTGACATGTATTTGGTGGTACGCGGGTGCATACACCCTTGAGTTGCCGTCATTGCCAGTATTTGGAATGGGCCGACCTTTGCGTTATAATTAAAGTCGGTTACTCGCGAATAAATCGCCAATACCGCGTCGCGGCGATCATCCACTGAGGTCTGTCCGAGCGCCGTACCATTTAGACCTATAAGTGTCGCAACTAAAAGAGTCACGCAACTAATTTGCCGCCAAATTGACATATCTGACCACTGTCTCAAGTGTTGGTTTCACTGTTCATTTTCAGGCCGGTAAGCCTCTCAAGCGCTACGACTTGCTCTATGTCATTATCAAGACCATTGATTGCTCGCTCAAGTTCCAAGATCTTCGCCCCAACTAAAAACCGGTACCAGTACCCCTGCAGGAAATGATAGATTAGTCCCTCTCTACCATCGAGAAAGCCAGCCTGTCCGAGATAACGGAATGCGAAGTAGCCAAAGGAGGAGACGGAGAACGGCAGTTTGTTATAGATCTTTTCTTTTATTTGCCTTTTGAACGATGCTTGACGTGACATTGCTACAGCCTCGCAGCCTGAGTCTTTGCTTTTAAGCCTGTATCGTTGCGTGAGGACATCGACGGCTTCGCGCGTTGCATACTTGTTGTGTTTTTCAGTGAAGAAGGTGAGATCGTTTAGGTTGTGGTCGGCAAATCCACCGTAAAAGTGCACAATTCGCCCAGAAGAAACGACAATATGCTCATCCATCCACCTTTGCTCAATCGAACCGAAGCCCGCCCGGAACAATCGCAGGAGCCTTAAGGGATAGCGTCCGCCATGGCGGATCCACCTCCCCAGGAAGATATGTTTCCTATCCATGGTTACGCCATTTACGTCCTGCGCCACCGATGGGAGCTTGTCGACAATCTCTTGCGCCAGATCTGGCTCAATTATCTCGTCGGCATCAAGTCTCAAAATCCACTCGCCGGTAACCGGAGCGTTATCAAGTGCCCATTGGAATTGAGCGGCCTGATTAACGAACACGTTAGTAAGCACGATCGCGCCCATCTCGCTCGCAATTCTCGTTGTTTGATCCTTCGAGAATGAGTCGACCACGAAGATTTGCGATGAAAACCTCGCAGCAGACTCAATTGCGCGAGCGATATGCCTCTCTTCGTTGTAAGTCAGGATGATTGTCGTTACATTTGTCATCGTCTACACACTCGATGGCAGCCCAAATGGCGCTCCGGTTTCCTAATCCTTAGTGGTTCGTCAGCAGGCCGGATTAGGGGTCAAAATACAAATCAGTCTCTCAAGATGACTCGTTGGAATTCACAATCTTGTCGTCCACGGGGTGTTCACCCAAATGACAGTATAACTAACGTCTGGCATTTAATGCGGATGCTTCGATCAACGCCTGTTCAAGATCTCGTGCGGCGGCGTCGATACGGAAGTGCCTGTCGAAAGCCTTTCTGGCTGAACTACGTATTTCGGCCTGTTCGTCAGTTTTGAGAGCAAACCAGCGATGCAAGAGCCTGCTCACGCCTTGTTCGGTATCATCGTCAACAAAACCCGCCCGGCAGGCTTCGACCTCGCGCCAGATATTGACCTTGTTGGTAATCAGCACGGGCGTCCCACATGCCAGGGCTTCCGCAACGACTATGCCAAAATTCTCCTGATGCGAGGGCAAAATGAAAGCTTCGGCGGAACGAAAAGCCCCCCACTTCGCAGCGCCCTGCAGCATGCCCGGCCAGTGGATCCGCTCGGCGATACCGGCAGCATTTGCCGTTTGTTTGAGTGTTTCCATCAAACCTGTCTGGTCAGGCCCAGCAATAACCAGATCGACATCTGGATTTTGCGCGGCGAGCCGTCCATATGCGGAGACAAGGAGATCGCAGCCCTTCTTTTCGTGTATTCTAGACAGGAACAGGATGAACCTGCGTCCCCCGAGATTTGGAACGCATTTTCGAAAAGCCGCATCCTGATCTTTCGCTTCGTCTGGCGGCACTGATGTTCCGTAAGCGACAACCCTCTCCTTGTAGCTGTGCCCTCTGAAGACGCCACGGGAAAGCTGCATCTCCTCCTCAGAGGTGAACAGCACCGCGGTCGCATCGCGAAGCACTTTGCCCTGCAGATGTGTCCAGAACAATTGCTTAGCCTTGTGTTTGAGCGGGTATTGAGCCTTAAACCAAGGATCCATCATGCCGTGAGTGAAGACCACATAGGGCAAACCGATTTTTTTAAGTCCGAGCCATCCACCGATCGAAGCGTGGTTCCACAAGCCGTGAATTACAGCAGCGTCAAAGGCTTTGCCGTGTTGACGTATCCACTGTGTCAAGCGCGGGGTGTACCCATATCTACTCATCCATCGGCCCTGCGGGTGAACTTTGAACGGCAGTCCTTTAGTATGGTCCGCCTCAGGAAAGTCGAGTGTGACAACCTCCGTCTCATGGCCGGCGGTTCGCAAGGAAGCAGAACTGAGTTTCAGGCCCTCGATCGGCCCGCCATCTTTTGGATCGACGCTTGCGATCACGCGAAGGATCTTCATTTGATTTCATCCAGGAGAGTGAGCAGGTTCAATCGGAATGAGTCATTCAGGTACTTCTCGCGCAGCTTTTCCGCTCCAGCCTGCCCCATGGTGGCACCGCGATCCAGATCAGACAACAAAACTCCCATGTGATCGGCAAGCCGATCGATATCGGACGGGTCAACGACAAACCCGTCCCCGCCGTGACTGATGATTTCGTGGGAGGCGCCCGCATTTGAGCATATAACGGGCAAGCCGTACTTCCAGGCTTCGAGGTAAACGATCCCGAACCCCTCTTTAACCGACGGGAGAACGAAGGCACGTGCGCGCCGATAGGCTCTGTCTAATTCCTCATCGCTGACGCGGCCGCGAAATAACACCCGCTCCGCGACCCCCAGGTCGTGAGCGAGCTTTTCCAGTTCAGGGCGAAGCGGGCCATCACCGATGATCTCTAAGCGGCTATCCGGAAATCCCGATGTCAGTTTGGAGAAAGCACGCAAAACACTGTCGACCCGCTTGCCGTGGTCATGGGGCGCCATACGGGTGACACAGAGCAACATCGGCTCGGTGGAAGATCGGGGTGTGATCTCAATTGGACCATCCACCGCGTTGGGGAGTATCGAGAATTTCGCCCGGTTCACGCCGAACTCTTTCGCCATGACATTTGCAGTGTAATCACTCACCGAAGCAATGCGATCAACGGCCCGCAACATTGTTGGCTCGTAGAACCGTTTTTTCCGGTAGATAGGATCGTTCCAGACCTCCACGCCGTGAACAAACATCGCCAGTTTTAGTTTTCTGTTCAGTTGTTTTGCCATCCAGCCGACGGGAAGCAGGTTAACCTGACCGAGAAACATTATATCAAGCTTGCTTGCCGAGACGAGTGCGGCACGGATAAACGCCAGTCGGTTCGGGCCGTAACCTTTCAGGTCGGCAGCTGTAAGGCTGGGAAGATCGCTAGAGACATCTCGCATTACATGCATCACGGGGCGCGATAACCTGCCCTCCTCCGCAGCCGATGCCAGGTTTGAAATCACGCGTTGATTAAAACGCTGCAACCCTCCGACACGCGACCACGTATCAAGTGCGAGGAAACCGACCTTGGGCTTTGCGATTGTCGTCACAGGATGATGCATTTCGGTTCTTTCGTTAACAATCACTTCTTCGGTAAACCACCGGCTCTCACGGACCCGCTACTATTAAAATTCCAACATTTGGGTGGGGTTATCTTACGACCACCACGCCATTTCAGATCAAAGCCAAGGGCGCAAAACCTCAGCCCAATGCTTGCCATAACGATCCCATCCGCCAATGGCCTGGACACGTTGCCGGGCAAGAGGTCTCATCAGGGATCCGAGATCCGCGACCTTCTCCAACGCCTGGACGATCGCATCAGGATCGCGATTGGGCACGATGAAGCCTTCTTTCCCGTCTTCGAATAGGTCTTCAGCTCCGGTATTTCTGGACGCAATCACCGGGCAGCCACAAGCAAGTGCCTCGGCCATCACCATGCTTAGTCCCTCTTCTATACTCGGGAGCACCAGCACGTTGGCTGACGAATAGGCCTCGACGAGTTCCGTATTGGCCAATGGACCAACAAATTCGACACCATCGGTAGGGAGTGACGCCAAAACGGGCTCCATGCCCTCCACTATGCTTCCAACGATTTTGAGCTTCTTTCTTGGATGCTGGAACCTGGAAAATGCATCAAGCAAGTATGGTATTCCCTTTCGAAGCGACACTTGTCCGACAAACAGGACGGTAAAAGCCTGAGGGTCTGGTGTGCTAACGGGATGAAACCTGTCCAATCTGCCGCCATAGGGAATTCGACGAAGTTTGGCGGGGTCCACTCCCATTTCAACGAACGAGGTTTCGCAGAAAGTCGATGGGATGCTGATCAAATCCGCAAGCTCGTACTCTTTTTCTTCTTTTGCAATCACAAGCGGGTCGACCCCAGACCACTCAACCTTCCAGCGGCGGTGTTCCTCCCGCAAAAGCCGATCCTGGTAGCGAATATGAGTCGAGCCGCGATCGCAGATGTAGCGCCCCCCCACCGATTTTGCGCGGCGCCCGCTTTTGTAACCTTGCCCTGACAGCGCGATCAGTATGGTCGGATCATTGATGGCCTGTTGTACACGCCAGTCGAGTGCCTCTCTCCCCCACCACCCAACTCTCTGCCTCAAAGAATTCGATCGACCGATCAGAGGAAGTTTCGACCAACCCATATAAGGCACTTGCAGCCACGGAAAGGTCTTGATTTTCTCCTCCGGAATGCCGCTTTCATCTCTCAGCTTAAACCGAGGGTAGCCGGTCCACAACTCTTTCAGCATGCCGCGTTCTTGAAGCTGACGGGCAAGGTGAAAATGATGAAATCGGCCAGAGGAAATTTGCGTAACTTGCATCAAAAAGCCTTGTTCGAGCGCATCAACACGAGAGTGATGATTAACGTGGACAGATGAAGAAATAACGACGCAATGCCCACTACAACAATTGATGATAAGTTTAAAAACACGACCAATGACACAATACTAACAATTGAAAACACGAGAAAATACACAGCAAATACGCTGTGACGATTGGTCGATACGTAGGGAGTTTGAAGGGTGAACCAAATAATCTCAGTGATGCTCGACATCACCATCAAACGGAACAGCGCCCCCTGATCGACGACCACTCCACGGGTCCAGAAGGCCAGAAACGCCTCGCCCCACACGAACATCCCGATCCCATAGACTGCACACCCCGCGAGCGCCGCCCCGATCAAGAACTGAAAGTTCCTTTTCTGCGTTTCCCTTGCGCCTAGTCCGGCCAGATGGGCGAATATCGGTTCAAGCGAATGGATCACTACGGACGCGCACATCCGCCCCATACCTGTCAGCGTCCTTATAGAAGACACAACGACCACCGCAGCTGGTCCGAGCAGGATACCGACGATGATGCTGGTGCCCTGAATGTTGACCGAATTGCTGACAGTGTAGGACATATAAGAGAGTGATGGCGCGATCATCTCCCGAAGCAAACGCCGATCCGCACGGGCGATTGATGGACGAAACTGCCCGTAGTGGCGATAGAAAAGCGCCGAAGCGGTTACGAACAATATGACGCGCGCAGTCAGCATCAAAGCGGCAGCAGAAACCAAGCCGCCACCTGCCGCTGCCGAGCCAACCAACAGCAAAGCATCAAAAGCTCGCGCCGTGGCATGTGTCGAAATGATCAGCCAGTATTTTCCGACCGCCCGCATGGCCGAACCGACGACGCCAAAGGTCAACGAGAGGATAACACTACACGCCAGAAGAAACGCACAAAGGCCGATACCCTCGCCCAGTTGCTGCGGAACGTTGAAGACGTGGGCGATCGGAAAAAACAGCGCAAAAGCCGCGCTGACGACCAGTAGAAGGGCCGAGACGCAGGCATTCATCAACCAGGCCGTCTGATTGACGACCACGGCACCGTCAATATCCTCACGCGATACCCGCATCGTCATGTCATTGCCCGAGACCTGGGCGAAGCCCAGATCGGACATCGTGAGATAGGTCGGCAAGGTGGAGACCAGCAGCCATACCCCATAGTGCTCAGCACCCCATAACCACAGCATCAGCGGGAGCACCAGAAGCTGAGCCCCGATCGTGACTGATTGGGAATAGGCTTGCGAGAACATGCTAAGCGTGAATTGCCGCTTAATGGAAGTCAATTTCATTGTTTGTGCAACCGGATGAAGTTTAACGATGCAACACAACCTGAGGCTTCAGGTCCTGATACAGAAGTGCTGAGTGAAGCAAGCCCAACCCAGGCTCCGGTCACAATTTCACCGCTACGAAGCCGTCTTTGCGACCGGGCCCTGCCCGTCGCGAAGTTTCTCGGCGACACAACTCGCCATCTGCATACCCCATCAACGGAATTCCACTATTCGGGCAAGCTTCGACAGGTTCGAGGTCCTCGAAAGCTGGCGGCCGAGCTCGGACACGCGCTCGCCGTTTACTGCGAGCTTTCCGTCTCGTGTCTGGCGAATAGCGTCAGCCAGAGCTTTGGGGTTTCCCGGCTCGGTGAGGATTGCGCCATCGCCCAGGAAGTCGGCAAGTTCAGTCTCGGTGTCTGCAGTGGCAATCACCGGTTTGCCGGAGGCCAGCATTCCACCCAGTTTGGACGGCAATACAAGGTCTGCGGCGTTTCGATCTTGCGGAAGGGCATGCACGTCAGCGAAATTCAGGAATTCATTCAGTTGCTCGTAGGGCTGGAGCGGCAGAAAGGTGACATTGGTCAAACCCTTGTACGTTTCCTGAAGCTGAGCTTTTACCGGCCCTTCACCGGCGACGACAAACCGAATGTTGCCTTCTTCTTCCAACAGCGCTGCCGCATCAAGCAAAACATCCAGTCCTTGTTTCGCGCCGATATTTCCAGAATAAAGAACAACGAAGTCTTGGGCAGAGAAGTTTAATGAGGCTCGGTAGGAATTGTCGCCGTCGAGCGGATAGATATGGCTCAAGTCAACCCAGTTTCTGATAATGTCGACTTTTTGTTGGTCGACCCCCTTGGCCTCAAGGTTTGCAGCCATTCGCAACGATATCGTAATAATCCGATCGAAGCGGCGCAGTACACGCTTTTCCATGAAATAGGCAAAGCTCTTGATCCATCGCTGCCGGCCCAGATGACCAACGGCGAATGCCGCATCAATTTCGAGATCTTGGACGTGCAATATCGTCTTCGAACCGGATATCCAGGCCGCAAATTGCGCCATTGGCGCCGCAAACAGGGTTGGCTCGACACAAAAAACGGCATCCGGGCGGCGCCTAATAATCTGCCACATGATCACGGGGGTAGAGGAAATGGCAAAGGTAAGGGGCGCGAGCAGCCGCCATATGCCACGCATTTGACGGCGCAACAGAAGAGGTGTGCGAATGACCCGAACGTTTCCGTTCGTCTCGGTAGAATAACGGTTCCTGAAACCGTTCTGGACGGCCCAGCCGGGATAATGCGGAGGGGTTGTCACAACAACGACCTCCATTCCAACGTGCGAGAGATAGTCAACGATGTCACCGGTATATCGGCCCACCCCGGCCAGTTCCGGCGCATGGTTCATACCATACACAATAACCGTTTTTGGTTCAGTCCTCGACGCTACCGTCCCAATGTCGAGTTCGGCCCCCTCAGTTGCAATCGATTCCATATTACCCCTTCATTAATGCATAACTCTAGCTTTGCATTTTCGCAGAAGTACCCCAGTGCCTGCGATCAATAAATCATGATTACACTATTTTTCGACAGCTATTCTAAACTTTTTTGTAGATCAGGGATTCTTTAACTTTCCGGATCAGATCGATTTTCGCCTAACTCGCCCAATCCTTAGGCACGTCCGAAAAGCGTCACAATATATTAGCATAACTGATCGACACTTTACCTCCCACAAGATAACATCCAACTATGCCATCTGTTCTGCCTTCTTTCAGTACTATCCCACGCAAAATAATGGAATATTGTCATTTAACAGATCGTTGGTAAGGTTAACCTCATCAGGTTCGACATCGAGAAGAAAATAGCTTTATAAAGACCATATATATTCCGGAGACAAATGCATGAATGCGACGAACCGGCCGTTTCCGGCACACCAAACGATATCCCCTGTCGAAAAGGGGCGTTGGATTGGTCTTTCTCGCGGCGAGTTCGTTACGGCTCTCTTCGTTCTTACGATTGCAAATGCGTTATTGCCCAACATGCTGCACGGGCTGTTCACAAAAAGCCCTTTGTACACAGTCGTGAGCCTGTTTGAGATAAGTGTGATTGTATGGGCGGCAATTTTCATTGCTGCGCAACTCACGCTCGAAGAACCGCTTGGAGAGATATCTTTCTTTGAAAAAATTGTATCCGTTCCGATAGTCGCCGCATCATTGCTGCCAATTGGCCCGATTAGTTGGGTACTGGTGACATTGATGGCGCTTTACCTGATCGTTACGCAGTCGGGACAGAGCGCAATGCGAAGGGCGGGTTGGATCTTTCTCGCCCTCGCTTTTCCTATGTTCTGGAGCAAGCGCCTTTTTAATATTCTGGCAGAATACTTTCTTTCGCTTGATGCAATCCTAGTCAGCTCAATTACTCACACACAACGCATCTCCAATCTCGTCGAAATGCCTGGAGGTGACGGATTTCTTGAAATCGCTCCGCGGTGTTCTTCAATGGCCAATGTATCACTGGCGGTACTTTGCTGGGTGCTTTTCACGCAAACGCGTCGTACAGAATGGCGGCCTGCAAACATTGTTTGGTGCTCCGCGGCCTGTCTACTCGTTATCGTTATCAATGTGACACGGATTTCGTTGATCGGCTTCTTCCCAAGCTACTACGATCTCCTGCACGGTGATGTCGGTAGCACGATCACCAACTGGTTGACCGTTATAGCGGTGTTCGCCGTTTGTAATTATGGAGCCCGTCGTGCGCCTCTCAATAGCCTTTAAGACAATCATTGCGGCGTTTCTGATGGCATCCATCAGCATGAAGCTCGCGACCGGCGGCGGCGTTCGAAACCCGAACTTTGATGAGATGAAGCCGCGCCTTGAGCAATATTTGCGTGGAAAGGGTTATCAAATCGCTGGATCGCTTCGATTTGCTGACCTGAATGGCATTGCCGCGATGAAGTCTGACTGCCTGCTGTACTTGGTACCGATCGCTCATCAGGGCTGGAATGAAGCCACGGTACTTCAGCAAACACAGAGCGATCAGGAGGTCTATTTCCTTTATGAAGGAACCGCTACAAAAGCGATCCAACCGCGTCTTTCACCCATGTTGGGATATTATTCGTCCAAATTCTTGAGTTACCTTGGCCTCAAACATTACGGTTATGCTCCCATGTTGGCGGCTGTCACGACAGGTAGTTGCGATATGAATTCCGAGGCCTGGGCCGACGCGCCGACGGTATCGTTTCCGAGACTTAGCTTTTTTGACAGTTGAACCCAGAAACGCCGGACTAAGAGATCGCGATATGAGCCAAGCCCCTACTGTCTCTTTCCATATCGCGCGGCGACAGCTGTGATAGCAGTTGCGGCGGCCTCTGTGCTGTAATCTGCGATGTAAGGTGCTGCCCAGTCGAAGCTGCGCTCGAACGTTGACAAGTGCGCTAGAATGTTGACCAACCGATCCAAATCACCGGTCGGAAAAATGCCGCATCGCTCGAGGTGGCCAAATTCCAGCGCTGCTCCAACAGCGTCAGACATCACCACCGCACACCCTGCCTGCAGCGCTTCGTTGCACACAAGACCCCAGACCTCGCCCTCACGCCTCGACGGAAGCACGAGAATGTCCGTTGCAAGGTAATAGTCCGTGATCTGAAGCTGATTAACGAAGCCTACGAAGTGATAAGTGACGTTATCATGGTCGCGGAACCTATCCCGTAGATCGCTCTCCAGCTCACCGCTTCCTACGACGAGGCAAACAACGTTCCTGTCAGTCGATCGAGCAAGAGCCCTACAAGCCTCAAGGACTATGCTAGGATCTTTCTTGGGGATCAATTTGCCGAAAAAACCAACCACGAGGTCGCGCGCTGAAATAGATAGCGACGATCTCACCTTACTGCGGCGGTGTTCCTTCACATCAGGAGTGAGCAAACGCGCCCGGTCGACGGTGGAAAATCGGCTATAAACGATGTCTTTGTCTTTGAACCCATGCGTCAGAAGGTGCTTCTTGTTAAGCTCTCCGAAACAGAATGCCCCATCGAAAAACCTGTAGGCTGCTCGGTAGATAAATCTGCGCGCAAGAGACTTTGCTTTCGACTTACGGACGAACGCCTCGTCCTGTGTCTCTACTCTCAGCCAGCATGCGATCCCCTTGAGTTTTGCAAAAAAAGCGAATTTGAACCCGACGAGATTGTTGAGCGAGTGAATGATGATAATATCAGGTTGATATCGTTCAAGAACATCCTTTGGCCTAATCTGCGCGAAGCCGAAAAAACCTGCACAGGTCGATTGTGCATCGGGAATCATAATATCATGGCGATGTCCTGCCAGCAGTGATGAATCCCATTTGACCTCCTTGCCAAACTCGACATCATGATATCCGCGCACCGACGCGTCATTGTAGTAAACAACCGATAGGTCGACCTCATCACCCTCTGTAATCGCTGCATAAATCGGCGATCGATATTGGACGGGATGAGTATCAACGATGAGGACTTTGGGCTTCAAGCGCGCACCTCGGGAAGATCAGAAAGACGATCGACAATGCTCTTCATCAGATCCTCGTTGTAAGTTCTGTTCTGGAAGGTTCTATGTCGCCCACCACTTGCAACCCTCTCGCGCAAATCGACATCAGCAAGCAATCGACGGCATTGCGCAATGCATTCATCGGCATTGTCGAAAAACAGCGCCTCGTCTCCGTCACGATACAGGTTGGCGTGATGAATTGTGCGTGGAGCACACATGGCCGCACCGATTGCTGGAATCTCTGTAGATCGTGTCGTGTGAAGATCAGAGTTGGCGCCATTCACTAGAACGAGCGCAACTTTTGAACACTGGATCGCTTTGGCATAATCAGCGCCGTTCAAGAACCTGAATTGAACGGCCGAGCGGATACGTTCAAAATCAGGCGAACGTTCCCATCGCAAACCATAAATCTTTAGAGGCAGGCCAGCTTCAACGAGCTTTGCCATGAAGGCATCTCGCCCAGGCATCCAAGCCCCTGCAAAAATCACATCCGACGCCCATTCCGCAGTCTCGGCCTTCGTCAGGGATTGCGGCTGATGAGCGACCTCATCTGCACTGAACCAAACCTGCATGGGCTGTTTTCCAGTCAGTTTCTGGACCAGCACATCGGCATTTTCGCGCCTAGGCGTGACTAGGAGGTCGTATCCCGGTGCGGCGCGTCGGAACAAGGTCCATCTTCGCCTTTCTGGGGGAGGATCGCCGTAGGGATTGTCCTGGCAGTAATTCGCTGTTTTCGACGCTACCTGGCGGATGTGACGCAGCGCCTTGGGACCGACGACATCGCCAGAATCAACCAGCGCTATGGGAAACCGCTGTTGGGCGATCTGACGCTTCAAGGAGCGGGCGACGATGCCGTCGAGTCCGGGGCCGCCAAACCGACTCAGCCATAAGGCCCAATGCTTTGGAAGATCCTCGTAAGGGGAGATGTGAACCACATCATAACCAGACCGTCGTAAAGCTTCCGCCCTGTGAAGGCTCGTTCCGGCTTTAGACCCAATATAAAGAATTTTTCCGTGTAACATTCCCAAACGCCATGTGATGAGCAGCATTACGAACGGCAGTGTCAACTATCGAACTAACGCTCGCAGTCCGATCGACAGATCTTGAGACTTTGCCTGCTATGGAGAAAAGCGATTAATCGTGCCGTCGCTCGAGGTAGTCACCACGCTTGAATATCTCATAAACCCCTGCAATCCCTTCTTCGAGGCCGATCTGCGGCGCCCAACCGAGTCCGCGAAGTTTGCCTGCGCTCATCAGCTTACGTGGTGTTCCATCCGGTTTGGCCAGATCATGGCTGATTTTACCAGCGAAACCGACCACGTCGCAGACGAGCTTTGTGAGCTCCAGAATAGCTATATCGTCACCGGAACCGACATTGACATGCGTGTCGTCTGAATAGTTTTTCATCAAATGAACGCACGCGTCTGCGCAATCATCGACGTGAAGAAATTCGCGACGCGGAGTACCGGTGCCCCACATGACGATTTCTTCCAGGTTATTGACCTTTGCCTCATGGGCCTTGCGAATGAGGGCGGGCATGACATGGCTTGATTTCAGATCGAAATTGTCACCAGGGCCATAGAGGTTTGTTGGCATTGCGGAGATGAAGTCATCCCCATGCTGCTTGCGAAAGGCCTGGCACAATTTAATGCCAGCAATCTTGGCGATCGCGTACCATTCGTTGGTAGGTTCGAGTGCGCCGGTCAAGAGGCTTTCCTCGACAATGGGCTGATCGGCGAACTTCGGATAGATGCAAGATGAACCCAAAAACATGAGTTTCTCGACGCCGACTTTGTGAGCTGCGTGGATGAGGTTGGCCTCAAGGATCAGGTTTTCGTAGAGAAATTCGGCTGGATAGGTTTCATTGGCCAAAATACCGCCAACCTTGGCAGCTGCAAGAAAAACCGCATCAGGACGATTGCTAGTCAGCCAAGCCTCGACTGCGTCCTGTCTGGTCAGATCCAGCTCAGCACGAGTGGCCGTCAAGATCGTGCATTCTTCCGCTGCAAGTCTTCGGACGATCGCTGCACCAACCATGCCTCGATGGCCGGCTACATAGACTTTTTTGCCCTTCAGCTCGTACGCCACTCTTAGCCCTCCACACTCACCGGAAGGTCAAGACCATGCTCCTTCAAGAGTGCGTGCCTTCGCGCTGACTTGTGGTCTTCGACGACCATTTCCGCACACATTTCGCGCGCCGTGATTTCTGGCACCCACCCCAGCTTTTCCTTGGCCTTGTCGGAAGAGCCGAGCAATGTTTCGACTTCCGCGGGGCGGAAATATCGGGGATCAATTTTCATGATGACGTCGCCGACCTTAATGGCCGGCGCCATGTCACCGTTGTTTGCGACAACCGTGGCGATCTCATTGATACCCTCGCCCGAAAACTCCAAGGTCAGGCCCAACTCACTGGCTGTCCAGTGAATGAACTCGCGCACAGAGTATTGAAGTCCAGTCGAGATAACGAAATCGTCCGGCTCTTCCTGTTGGAGCATCATCCATTGCATGCGTACGTAGTCTTTCGCGTGCCCCCAGTCGCGCAGTGAATCGATATTGCCCATGAAAAGGCAGCTCTCCAGCCCCATTGCAATGTTGGAGAGGCCACGGGTGATTTTCCGAGTGACGAAGGTCTCACCACGACGGGGAGATTCATGATTGAACAATATGCCGTTGCACGCGTACATGCCGTAGGCTTCGCGGTAGTTTACCGTGATCCAATAGGCGTAAAGCTTGGCGACAGCGTAGGGTGACCGCGGGTAAAAAGGTGTCGTCTCGCGCTGTGGGGTTTCCTGAACGAGGCCGTAGAGTTCGGACGTGGACGCCTGATAAAATCTAGATTTTTTTTCAAGCCCCAAGAACCGGATGGCTTCCAGCAGTCGCAGAGTTCCAATCGCATCAACGTCGGCTGTGTATTCGGGTGCTTCGAAGCTAACCGCCACATGCGACTGAGCCCCAAGATTGTAAACTTCGTCAGGCTCTATATCCCTGATGAGGCGGGTGAGGTTCGACGTATCCGAAAGATCACCATAGTGCAGTTTGAACCGCGCATCTGTCATGTGAGGATCTTCATAAATATGATCGACACGCGACGTATTGAAAAGCGAGGCACGACGCTTGATCCCGTGCACCTCATAGCCCTTCTCGAGCAGGAATTCAGCAAGATATGAACCGTCTTGCCCGGTCACACCGGTTATGAGAGCAACTTTTCCGTTGAGGGCCGGCAGATCGGGCATCTTAATCTCCTGTAACTAGTAGAAAACAATACGGCATTACGACAGACAAACAAATTAGCGCATCGAAAGCGGATATTCGTTCCCGCATAGCCTACCCACTACACTTAAACAACATATCGCAATTCTTTTAGTTAACTCACATGCCTGCAACCATAAGAATATTGGTCCGAACCAATATGCAATTATACTCTATTTCCTCGCAACTACGCATGAGACGCCACAGCCTCACTGCTTCATATCACGGAAGATTATTTAATCAGACAACCCTGTTGCGAGACGTAAAACTCGCTATTTGCTTGGGAAGTACTTCTCTGCGTATTTGCCGTAATGAGCACTTCCCAGAGCCGAACCGTATCGTTCAAGGCGCTTCATATCGACCTTATTGAGGGCAAGGCCCAACGTCTTTTCCGAGAAGCGAGGGTTGTTGTCGAAAAACTCTTGGAGACTCTTACGAGGGGTCCGCCCCCAATGGGCAACAAATACATAACCATCCACCACACCGCTGGCGGCGAATGCGTCGGTAAGCGCGGCAACCGGAGGAAAATCGATGATCACGACATCGAAACGTTGCCGCAGTTTGGCAATGAATTGATGGGTTCGAGGATTGCTGAACAGATCGTTGCCCTGTTGCGCTCGCGTAGCACCAGGCAGAAAAGCGAGCCCACTTCCTTCTTCCAGTACCAATACCTCGTTCAGTTCAGCACGATCGTTAATAACGTCGATGAGGCCGCGCTTGGGGGAACCCACCAAACTTCTGGTAAGGCTTGGATTGCGCAAATCCCCATCTATGAGAATTGTTCTTGTGCCCTGAAAAGCCAGAGAAGACGCCAAGTTTTTGGCGATCGTGGACTTTCCTTCATCAGGAAACATCGACGCCAAGCCGACGACCATACCCTTATTACCAACCAGACCCAGATCAATCTTGATTTTCAGCGCACGAATCGCTTCCGAGAATTGCGATAGCGGCCGATCGACGACTTCGCGCAGCACGCCAGCATCGCTATTGATAGTAGCAGACAATTCCGGCTTGCCGAACTTTATATCCTTGCCTCGGCGTATCGAAGCCACGTTGAGTTCCCGAGATCTAGGCTGATCCAAGATGGGGATATTGGCAAGAAACTCCAGACCCAATTCATCTCTGACCTGCGCAGGTGTTCGCACGCCCCTATCACGCCATTCGCGCAATCCACCAATCCCCGCGCCAAACGCTGCTCCAATGAATATAAAGCCTATAAGGAACGCAGTCTTTTGTGGACCGCTGGGCACTATCGGCAAAGAGGGATCACTGATAATTCTGGAATCGGTGACAGGAAAGGACTGCTGTTGCTGCATTTCCTGCGATTTCTGAAGAAATGTAGAATAAAGGAGCTTTAGCGATTCAGACTCCTGCTCGAGCCCTCGCAATTTGACCATGGCGCTGTCGTTGGAGACCGATCGTGCGCGCAAGTCCGTAATGGTTTGCTGAATGCTATTGACGCGGCTTTGAGCAATAGAGACGTCGCTTTGATAACCAGGAAGTTGGTTTTTCAATTCCTCGAATATCAAACGCTCGTATTCGGCCATGTCTTTAGTGGCTTTTATAGCTACGCTGTGGTTGTCGCCGTATCGGGCCTTCATGTCGCTATATAATTTCGCGGCATCCAGATACTTGCCACGAAGCTGAGCGATATTGGGGTTTCCGGCAGACTCGGTGATGCTTGCGGTCGTGTCTTGCTTGTCGACGATTTCTTTCAGACGCTGGTATCGAGCACTAGCATTATCGAGAGATAACCGGGCAGTCGCAAGTTGCGTTGTGGCATCGGTCAGCGACTGCTCGTCGATCAGCCGGCCGGAAGCGGCAACGAGGTTGTTGTCGGCTCGATATTTCTGGACGGCCTGATCGGCGGCAAGCGACCGGGATCTCAGCTCGCGGATACGATCCTCCATCCACCCGGTTGCTCGACGTGTCGAGTCAAATTTCGAGTCAAGCTGATCCTCAAGATATGCGTTCACGTATTGGCCAGTTATTGCCTGCGCCAGAATTGGATCTCTGTCAGAGTATTCAAGAGCAAACACGTAAGCTCGCCCGACGCGGCTGACCTTGAGGCTGCCCTGGAGCTTATTGCTGGCGACGAGTAGCCTTAGAGCTTCGGGAGCCTGTTCAATACTGGTAGGAGCCGGGGCGCCGCTGATTACCCGAACGACCGAACTGATGCCGCCTCTAAAGCTCTGTGCAATTCCGCCCAGTAAAGACGGAGGTGGCGAAAGAAACGCAAAATTGTTTTGCAGTCCGAGACGTTGGGCGACGGAAGCTGCAAGCTTGTCGGACTGCATAATCTGAAGTTGGCTGTCGACCGCGCCCGTTTCGAACGCGAGCGTGCCTTCAAGGGCAGTCGTTGCAGCCATTCCGACGTTCTTTGCGTCGATCAATATGCTGGCCGATGACGAATAGATCGGCGTAGCCTGCATGACATAGCCTAGACCTAATATGGCACCGATTCCGGCAGCGCCGATGAGAACCCACATCTGACGCCGGAGAGCGCCAATAATATCGAAATCCGGGAGAGAGCGACGAAAACCGCCGGTACCCGACTCTGCCTCACCATTCGCCGTTTCGAAATGAGATTGGCTTAAAATGTTCATCGAGTACCCCGTGGTGAATAGAGTCGACGTGAGAAGCAGTCTAGTGCTGTCACGCCTCCTTAAAGCCTAGCATAATTCATGCCACTAAGGCGGTTAAATCCCGGCAAATAAACGAAGCGATCTTGTATTATCACCGACGATTGTTTGCGCTTACCTCAATATTGAGGAGTGACGGCAGTTTTGCAGGCTCGCGGATGCCAGCTGCTACGTCCTGCAGTGACACCGCTGATGATGGTGATGCGCCGAAGGTTAGCACTTGAGGGCTATTTAAAAATGAGATCCCGGCAAAAACAAACCTGTTCCTGATGTCTGCAGGAGCAATGCCAGCGAACATATTGGGCAGACTGCTCGAAAGAAGCTTTTTGATCTCATCAACACTTTTCCCATTCGCCGAGGCAAGTTTGCCAACGAAGCGATCGAACAGAGAATCGTTTTGGAACGTCATCCGCAGATTCCTTATTCCGGCTTTCTCCAATTCTTGCGGGAGAACCAGAGTAGGAGAACCTAGGCCTGCGCGAGTGATCCCGGCAAATGCCCCAGAGACAGACAAGGTTCCCATATCAGTACCGACAAGGCTCAGATCGTCGATCAAGACTGAAGACGAAGAGTCATCCCAAACGCCGGCAAAGTTGAGTGATAAATCAATCTCGCTATAACCGAGATCGGTCAGGGTTTGCCGGATCGAAGGGTTGGCTACTTGGTCCGCCAAGAATTTCAGATGATCAAGCTTCAGCTTCACATTTGTCGGCGTTGCGCCGATAAAATAGGCCATCGACAGATCAAGGTTGTCCAAACTCGCCGACATTTGTTGAAGTTTGATTGAAAGCCGATCCGCTTTGATAGCGCCGATGGCCGGCACAATCACCGTATTGGCAGTTTCGCCTGTTCTTGAGGTTTTTTCTCCACCGACTTGAACAGGCACAAGATTGATGTTGCCGACATCTAGGTTGGAAAGCTTCACCTCCCCGGTCGTATCTGCCACTGTCAGCCCGTTGGCGACAACTCGCGATATGCTGTTTCCGGTGAACCTTTCGATCGCAGCTTTGTCCAGACTCAGGGTGAACGTTCCACTTTGATTCTTGCCCTGGACTGTCAATCCGTCAGCCGCCATTGCTTCGATTGCGAAGGAATCACGAACGGCTTGAGCCACTTTTTCAGCATCTTGCGGATTTGCGACAAGAAAGCCCGGATCAAAAGCAGATCGGTCAAAAATATCGGTTAGATTCTGATTAAATTGCTTAACCTTAAGAGGGCCGACTTTGCCTGTTGCGAGACCGAAAACGATCGCGCCATTGTCTACTTTGAGCCCATGTACCGTCAAGCTCTCGATCATATTTGTCCAAGCACGGGCAGACCCGCTATCGAGATAGGCACTTGTCTCAAACAAACGGAAATAGGGATCGAAATCGATATTTGTGAATTCGATGTCTTCGGCCGAGACGCTGCCGACGGATTGTGATGAGGCATCAACCGGCGCAATTTCGGTTTTCAACGCCGACATCTTCACTGACCGCGCCTTGGCGCCAGAGAGATCTTCAAGGCTAAACTTGTTTACGAGCGCTTTGCCGCCGATGTCGACGGTATTGGCGGAAACGCTTCCGATCTTTGCGCTGGCCAGCAATCGCATCAATCGGATCTGCGTCGTGAACGGCTTGGTCGGGTCTGGAACAAAGGATGCAAGGCTCGGGATTTGCCCGTTGGCCGCCTCAAACCGCGCGACTTTCAACCCCGACTGCGGTGCAGCCGGCGAGATCATTGTGAGGCCATCCGCGGTCAATGACTGAAACGCCAAACCTTGGCTGTTGGATTGGAACGACTTTATCGTGAGGCTTTCGATGCCAAATTGAAAACTTCCGGACGCGTTGCCCGTGTTATCGGCTTGCTGCCAGGACACTGCCAACCCTTCGACAGACAGTGTGTCGGTCGCGGCATCATAGCGTGTCTTTAGCGGAGCAAGCTTGGCGCCACTTTTTTCAAACGATGAAAGCCAATTGCGGAAACCGGCCTCTGCCACACTTTGCAGGGGAGCGGAGGTGGTCTTTTGCTGCGCATCGGCCGGTGACGAAAAGACCGGTGCGAATACAAAAGCTGACATTACGCTCGCAATTGCAAGCTTACGGTTGAATGACATGCAAAGAACCCCGGTTAGCACGACTACTGCTGCACTATTTTTGCTAACTTATTGTGTATCGCAGCAGCTTTTCTCTGCGGCTACACATATCAGATTCAAATATGCCAAATCTTGGATACGATCATGCTACTGCGTGGCTAGGTTCATGCGTCGATCTTCGACAGAACGAACATGTCAAATATAAATTCCACATCGCTGCGACCAATCTCAGACCACGTCTGAGATTGGATCAATCGGCTGCTACTTTAAAGAGAAGCCACGATTGCGGCGGCGCAACCAGTAGAAGGCCCCGCCCATCAGAAGCGCACCGACACCAGCGCCGGCTTCAGGTCCTGGGACAGGATTGATGACTGTGTTGGTGATGTTAAACGTGCGTGCGCCATCACCTGCAAAGGAATAACCTCCTCCACCTGAACCGGAACCCGAAGGACCGGACTGACCGACTGAGGAATCGCCACTGCTTGGGCCACCAAGCGGTCCGGCCGCGCCGCCTGCGATGTTGCCGCCACCAGCTGCTGCACCAGCCGCTGCCGCAGGCGCTGCAGTTTGAACGAAGTTGTCCGTGAAAGCTTTTGCGAGTTCTGCCGGCGCGCTTGGCGATGTAGCCTGGGTTTGAATTCCGGAAGCAGCACCCGTATTACCCTCCGAGCGGCGGGTATTGGCAGCAAGAGCCAGACCTTCGCCCATTATCTGCGAGAAGGTCGGGGCCTCTGCCGTTCGCGCAATAGACACGATCGCGGCTGCGTTGGCGGGGTTTGAAAGCGCATAGGCAGACGCCTGCTGCGCGGCTGTTACCGGGTTTTGTGCTGACTGAGCCAATCCGCGAACGGCTTCAGTTGCAATTGTCGATAGCGTGTTCGCATCTGTGGCGAATGCTGCAACGGCAGCAAACTCCGTTGGGGTCGTCTGAACAATCTGAGCGACCAGACCGGAGACGCTTGTCGGATCCGCCTCGCCTGCCCGCGCCAAATAGCTTGCAACGCTTTCGCTGTCATTTCTGGACAGTGGAGAGCTCGGTGCCGTTTGTACCTGCGTTGCATTCGGCTCAGCGGTCTGAGCGTTAACTGCTGCGGACGCAAGAAGGACGCCAGCAACGGCAATCCCCGCGACACTCAGTACTCTTACATTGCAATACATCTGGGCAAACTCCCCTCGTTCCGTCGGCGTTTCATTACATGCCTATAGAATGTATTCAAGTGCCGGTAGTTGCATCTGTTAGCATAACCCTTTGTACACAAGCACATTGGAATATTATATTGACGGAAAGCCAGCACAAATTTGTCAATTTCCCAAGCTTTAACAAAGCATTAACAATTTTAAGCAGTGCGCGCAATGCGGCTTGACGTGTTAACCTTATCTCAATGGTGCCGGACAACGAGGTCGGAAAACCGATCACGAATTCGATGATCTTCGGTGAAAAAGGCGATTAGCAATCGATTCTAACGTGGAAAGCCGCTGAGAGCTCAAGTCGACGGCACTTTTGTCTAGCATGGAAGGCCGGAACATTCGGTCATCGAATTCCGCGTACATGAGCTCTCGTGGAACGGCAGCGTTGCGCGTCCATTCACCTGAAACAAGACAAGTCAACGAGTTGGACGGAATTCTTCGACATTACGCAAAGGCCGCCATTCACGCATTTAAGCTATGCGCCTGCCTTAAGCTCAATAAGTGCATACCGCACGATCTAGTGCAGTCGAAGTCGATCTCGAGTGGGGGTTAAAATGTCAACCATTTTCGCGGATCATCCTGAGATTGAATTTTGATCCATTGCAAGCGCGCCGCATACCAAGGCTTCATCACGTTGGTACGGTTATCAAGGACAAAATCACCCTCGACCGTGCTAACTACAAGGACCGCATGCCCAACTCCCTCTTCGGTGCGCGCCGTGGCAACGCGTAGAGCACTTGAGGGCCATCCGACGTCAAGCAGGCGTTGGCGTTTGGTCAGCGCATAGTCATCGCAATCGCCAGCACTTACCCCAGCCCGCCACAGGTCCTTATCCGACGGATCATCCGTATATCGGATGTCCCGGTTAACCTGTGCGTTTATGCTCTGAAGTAATAAACGCCTCTCCTTCGTCATCGAGATTGGCGCCTGCCCTCCCCGAACATCACATTGATCCGATTGATTGGCGCAAAACTTGGCAAACGCAAACGGAGGTATGGTTTCGCGAACAGTCGTCAGGTGACTTGCAGCACGTTTTGGCTGGATAGAGCGATTGATTTCGGCTCGCGGTAGCGCGAGCGCATCAACCGATCCGAAGAAGAGAGCTGTCGCCATCATGACCCCGGCAATCGACGTCCGTTGGATGTTTTTATTCATGCCGCGCCCCTTCATGGAGATCCTTGATGTTGAGGATCGTAACAGCGGCTGTTTTCGGGGGCTTTAAATAGATAATTCAGATTTTACTGAAGAACCATTTTGATACTGGCACTGATTCAATTTGGGGTAACAGCCAGATCAATACACAATTTCAAACGACGAAGGCCCCATTCGGGGCCTTCGATACCGTATCTGCGACTGAAAGGGGACTTCTGCTCTAGAACGAGCGAATGGCATCCTTCGTCGATAGCGCGTTACCCGTAAGATTGGCCGTACCTGCCGGCGTGGTATTGAGCAAATCGAAGAACTTGCTGAGTTCGGCCGCGTCGGAGTTCGTGACGTAGAGCACGTCCTTGTCCTGCATCGGGAACTTTGTCGCGGCAAAGAACATCGATGGATCGCGAAGGTTTGCACGGAAAATGACAGGGACATCGTTCGTCGGGAACTTTGACGTATCGACACCGAGATTGCGGAGGAAGTCTTTTGTGACGACACGATAGAGGAATATCTGACCGGGATCTGCGCGGGAATCGAGCAGTCCACCGGATTTTGCCAGCGCTTCTGAAAGCGTGAGGTTCGACTCCTCGAAATCAAAACGGCCATTAAGACCTGACGCACCAAACGCGGTGTAGGTACGGCGTTCACGGTCGATCAGAAGAGTATCGCCCGGGATCACATAAATATTCTCGGACGGTTTATCGACGAGCATATTGTATCTTACGCGCGCGGATCGGCCGCGACGCTGCAGGGTAATATAGCTTTCCTCACCCGATGCGCTCAGGCCACCCGCCTTGGAAATAACATCAAGGATACGATCGCCGGCCTCGGTGATCTGAATCTTGGAGGGCGTGTTAACATCACCAAGAACAGCGACCTGGGCGGATACGCCAGATACGATCGAGATAACAACCTGCGGCTCGATGGCACGGTTGGCGAGCCTGTCTTCGATATCAACTCTGACTTGCTCGGTTGTTTTACCGGCGGCCGGCACCTTGCCTGCATATGGAACCGAGATGAACCCTTGACGATCGATGGTCTGTGCCGGGAGGGTAATATAGTTTCCTGGGCGGCTACCAGCATCGCCAGGGATGAACAAACCACCGGCCTGCGATTCGAAAATTGCGACCTGAACGACGTCACCGGCACCAAGTGGCAGTGTCGGGATCGGTCCGCGGCCGCCGCCGAAGCCTTCAGATAGCCCTTCGGCGCCAACATTTGGAACGTACTTTAGGACCGTGGAACTAATGTCCACTAGCGCGTAGTCGACGCCGGACTTCGCCTTATCCTTTGCAGGAGCGACTTTAACGCTCGCTTCGGAATCAATGCTTCTCGCTGATGGACCAGATGCAGACATTGCGGTGCAACCCGTCAAGGCTGTCGCCGCCAGCAGGATGGATAAATTCAACGAACGCATACTACCCCTCAAAAGCCCCCGCCCCTCTTTCGGGGACAATCTCTTCTAACCGCAATATCGAAATGAAACCTGCAATTTTTTCCTAACCCGCATGTTTATGAGACAATGTTGCAGTTGAAACACATAAACAACGTCTGCCGTCGCATGCAACACCGAATAAATAAACGGGCAAAACCAATGCTTTTGACGCAACATTAACCATAACAGAGCGTTTTCAACTCAAGACAGCATTCGAACTGTCAAAGCGCCTATTTGGACTACTAGCTTACTTAAGCAATTCTGCATTCGGCGGCCGCAGATGCTCCTCACAGACGTCTCTTACCAAAGCCTCTAAAAGTCTTACCCTCTCAAAGAGCCAGCGCAATTCATCGACGGTGATACTGTAACTCGGCGAATATCGAGCTTCCACGTAGGCGCGGTCCAGTTGCTCGAACGAGCGCCTCGCCAGTTTTGTATCTCGGGGCCAAGCTTCGATAAGCCGCGGTTCGACTCTCTCCGCCGCAGAGCGCAGCACTCGAAGCCTATGCGACTTCGGGCTGTACAAAGTGCAAACAAGCAATGTGCAATGGTAGAAACGTTCGGCTGCTTGATGTAGGCTAAAAGCCGCCAGATTGTGGTTCGAGCGCTCAGTATAAAACTCTGCACCTCGTTCGAATTCTAATGCATTCGGAAACCATTGATCGAAATAAGCACGCGCTTCAATGCGCACATCACTGGCCGTCAGTGGCTTGGGACCGACCAGCGGGTGTCCACTTTCCTCGAATAGGGTAATCCCATCACGGAGAAGATCCACGAAAAATGGCTTACCGCGCGCAAGCTGGTCATTGGTATCGTGCAATGTATGAACGATAACGTTGACAGGCGTCTGGATCGCTTTGGTGATCATCAGCTCACGGAGGAAGTGTTCTGAAACGCTCTGCCACAAATCGTTTTCTTCGCTGACAGAATGAATATTAACGACAACCAAGATGTCGTAGTCAGAACGATACCCGCTCTTTCGGTCCTCAACCCAGTCGCCTCGGGCATAGGAACCAAATAGGATTACCTTGAGGATGCGACCCGCGCGCTTTTTTTCAGACGTCTTAAACTGCTGCGCAGCATCAAACTCATCGAAGATTATCTTCACGGCACGCGCGAGTTCACGGCGCTTTTTCGGCGGTAAGTGGTCGAGAACCTCATCAAAGTGCTCAGCGGTCGATGCCACAGTGAGTTTTCCTGTTTTCAATAGCTTCAGAAGAGAGGCCCGGGATAAGCCGTCGTCGCATTGCAATCCGCCTCTCTTCACGAGTCACGCAACGCGATCTACCTATCATAAAACCTGTCGTCTTCACGGCGCCCGCTTCTGCGGTCTTCTTCTAATTTTCTGTCTTGCTGTTGCGAAATCCGTTCATCAACCCTTTCACGCCCTTGCTTTGCTAAAAGCGAGTGCTCCATCTTCTCGATTGTTGGATCTGGGGCTGGGTGCCGCGGTCGTTGTGACAAATCGATATGCTCGTATTGCTGGCTCGCCCGCCCATGGCCCGGTATCGTCTCACCTTCGGGTCTCACCTCAGATCCCGCCCTATCGTCCAAATCCGGCTGTGCAGTTCGCGTATCGGAGGCAGCTTGCTGAGGCTCGGTGCGACGAGCTTGCACCACGCCAACAATGTTGCGCATTGCCGAGGCCAATCCGGCCTTAAGTCGCGGAAGTTTATAATCTTTTTCTGACATTTCGCCTCCACCCCCTTCGATCGATTGGCTTGCTCCAGCGGGATTTTCGTCTCGTCGGCCTTCGTTACTACGAACTACGTGACGTTCCTCAGAACCTGACGCCGTCGTTGACATGTCGCCCCTGTCGCGGCTTTGACCAACTTGCAATGTTTGGACTACCAGGGTCCCCACTGTCGACGTTGCGGCCAATGACGCGTGTTGCGCTTGATTGGTTGCGATCTCGCGGGCGACCGCGTCAAATCGGCTTAACATATGTTCAGCGAAGGCCTGTCCTTTCGCCGTCGAAGCTTGGCTCGCGATATCCGCCCAGATCCGTCTCGTTGACTGGGCCTGGCTTCTCGCCCATGCGGAACTACTCATGTACGGCTTTTGCGAGCGCTTTTCGTCATAACGCCGCTGGGCTGCGGCACTTGTTCCGACATGGTTGGTCCTACCGACAAAGGAAACGGGACGTACGTCCTTATAACCATAGGCTGGTGCCTGTAGCGTCTCTTGGCGATGTGTTACTTCAATTGCCATCCCTTGATCCCGCGCGCATTTCGAAAATGAAGCCCGCCATTGATCGAGATCGGTCACCCAAACTCTGAGGCGATCCCCATAGTTAGAGCGCGTTGCGATCAGCGCGTGCGCATGGAGATGCGGGCGCTTTCCGCCATCGGCCTCGGATTTCGGGTCATGAATGGGATCATGGATGGCAAAGAGATATCGGTGGCCACCGAACTCATTGAAAAGAAACTGCCGCACGGCTGCCTCAAATGGACCTTTTGAGGCTTCGCTCGGCGCCGAAATCAAAAGGTGCATGTGGTCGCGTGGGCCGCGGCTTTCGAGTTTTGAGCGCCAGTCCCGCTGAGCAAGCTGATTGGCCTGTTTCGCGCTTCCGAGCATTATTCCCTGCTCATTGTAGACCTGACCGGGATACGTCTCGACGAGCCTGCGCAACTCGCTTCCGGCAAATCTCACGCCGTGGCCATGGCGGCCATATTGAAAAAGCACTTGGCGGGACATCCCGTCCAACGTCTCGCGTAGACGCATCTCCATTTTCGTTTCGGCCTGTTTGTCGATCTCAAGGCGACCTTTTGCCGGCAGATTAAGAACAAGAACGCCTTCTACACGCGTCTGCGCGTCACTCTGACGAATACCGACGGCGAATGAGCGACCCTCAAATGCGCGATCAAGGGCGATGATGCTTGCCTCGATTGCCACGGGATCGGATTTCTGGGCGATAAAACTGGCCTGGAAGAGCACGAGGTCGCGGCTTTTTTCACCGCCCGAAAAAAGCGGCGTCCATTCTTTTGCCGTGTCAGCCGCAACCTGGCGACCGAAAAGGTCCATCCCGATCTCGTTTTCCAGGCGGATCCGCCCGTTACGTGATATGTAGGATGCAACGCGCGATGTCGCATCGCCACCGCCAAAGGCAAGTAATTTGGTGACAGCCGGCTGTGCGCCGCCGGCGAGACGTTCGAAGCGCTGGCGCATCTCGATGTTCACCTCGGCCTTGCCACCGGTGCCGCCTCGTCCATAGACAGAACGCTTTGCCACAGGCTCCGAAAATGGCCCCCTTCGTGACTTCTTCCACCAGTCATCGTCGGCACCGGACGCCGCGCCTTTCAATCTCGATAAGACACTGGCGCGAGCAAGCAACCAATCGTCGATATTTGCTTTGGACGAATCAGCCATGCTCTCTGCTCCGCCGATAATTTCGCGGCGGATCCGTACGCTGCAGGAGCTCCATACAGAGGCCGGCAATAGTACGTTCCATCGCTAAAATGCTGTTTTTTATGTCGTTGAGATCCGATCGATCACCACGGTTAAGCGCGATCAGCATCGAGGTCAGGTTGAGGCCCTCACATTTGAGCTCGGCTCTCAAATGCTTGATGATCAGGCGATCGTCTTCGGTGAAAAATGGACGGATTTCGGCGCATTCACATACTGCGGACCTGACAAACCCCGAAATCGTCATGTTGTGACGCTTGGAGGCAACGATAATGGCGGCCATTTCGTCTTCTGTGGTGAAGGCCGACACATGCTTTTCACGGCGTAGCTCCATCCGGGCCGTACTCCAACAAGCCATTAAACAGCTTCTCGTTCATCTAAGACAAAAGCATTTGGTGATTACCTATCACATTGGAGACCATGAACCAAGGCTTCAGGATGGACAAGTCGATGATATATTTAAGCTATTTCTTGCAGATATCTGCGATCGACCGACATTTCGATCAAGTAGTTTGACCAGGTGATAAAGTGCGCCGGCGACAGCTAGCCTCGCCGATATGAAATTCACCGACGGATCGCACTGCCTTGACCGTTTCCGTTCAGTGATGTTGAGGACGCGAACCCGCTTTTCAACCCGGGTTTCATCACTTGCGCGGATCGAGTGTGCACTGCAACCAAAAATAGCAATACTTGAAAATACTCTAACATTAAATCCAACGAACACTCAGAAAACTAAGCCCAGGCAGATAATGCAGCTTTGCCCAGCACACTTACTGAGTGCAAACTAAATTTAGACATGTGATCACAATACAATATTTAACCAATTATTAAATTCGCCGCTGACAAAGATATGATTGTGCGTTATTAGGAAGCCCATAGTCTATCTCAATAATAGGCCAAAAATGGTTTCCATGACTATCTCACGGGCGGAAGATAGCGATCCCCCACCAAAGGTTGATTCGATCGACCAGCGTGATGTTTACGGTTTTAACTCTGCGCAACCTTGGCAACTAGCTGCCAAGAGAGCATTCGATATTGTCTCGGCAAGCCTTGCTCTGCTTGCTTTGGCACCACTTCTTTTGCTGGTTGCGATCTTGATTAAGATCGAAAGCAGAGGCCCGGTGCTGTTTTATCAAAAGCGTTGGGGTAAGGACTGCCGCCAGATAAAGATCTTCAAGTTCCGCTCAATGTATGTGGAGCTTGGTGACGTAAGCGGCGTGGCGCAGACCGTCGTCAACGATCCTCGGGTAACGCGGATCGGTCGCTTGATCCGTCGCCTCAACGTCGACGAGTTGCCGCAACTGCTTAACGTTTTGAGAGGCGACATGTCGCTGGTTGGACCTCGCTGCCACGCGATTGGCATGCTTGCGGCCGGCATGCCATATGAAGAATTGGTCCCTGAATATCACCGGCGCCATGTCATGCGGCCTGGCATGACCGGCCTTGCTCAAATGCGCGGCCTTCGTGGACCTACAGATCGTGCTGCCAAGGCAAAAGCCCGCGTGGCTTGCGATCTGCATTATGTTGCAAATTTTTCGCTGATGCTCGACCTCAAGATTATTTTGGGAACTATTTATTTCGAGCTTCGCGGTGGCAGGGGTTTTTAGAGGGTAAATACGCGGCTGGTTTCCGCCCCTCTTCCTTTGTCTACGATAAGATGCGCGTGCCGCAGTCTGCGAGCCGCCTGAGCACATAATACGCGTCTTCAGACGATGCTCGCCTCAAGATTAACGTTAGATCGAGAAATGACTTTTGTTGTAAGGCCGATCGTTTACACAAGACGACACGGTCATTTGGAAGGTATCCCATGAAGTTCGGCACGAGTGGTCTTAGAGGCCTCGTTACAGATCTCGAAGGTCGCGCATCCGCACTTTATTCACACGCTTTCGCCAAACATCTGATTTCATCCGGGCTTGCAAAAAAGGGCGACAAGGTTCTTGTCGGTCGCGACTTGCGTCCTTCTAGCCCGTCAATCGCGGCAACCTGCATCGGCGCCCTGCGTGATGCTGGACTTGACCCCGTCGACTGTGGCGATGTCTCAACGCCTGTGCTTGCACTTTACGGGCTTCACATTGGCGCGCCGTCCCTGATGATCACCGGATCTCATATTCCGGCAGATAGAAACGGCATCAAATTTTACCGCGCCGACGGCGAGATTGATAAGGGCGACGAAGTCAATATCTCAGCAATCGCCGACGAATTGAATAAGGGCGAGGTCTTCGACACGCCAGGCGAAGCTGCGTCTTCGAAAGACGCCGCGCTTGATCTTTTCAATAAACGCATAAAATCGGTCCTTGCGACCAATGCTTTGTCGGCGCTTAGAATTGGTGTCTATCAGCATTCGACTGTTGCGCGTTCAATCTTGGTCGATATTCTCCGTCACTACAGTGCTGACGTCGTCGAGCTTGGTTTTTCAGACATCTTCATTCCGGTGGATACGGAGGCGGTTTCCGCGGAGACAATCGGATTATTGAAGGGCTGGGCTGGCGAATACAGGCTCGATGCAATTGTCTCGGCTGACGGAGACGGGGATCGACCGCTCGTTGCCGATGAGGCCGGCACCCCCTTGCGTGGCGACCTGCTCGGTCTTGTGACCGCTCGTGCGCTTTCGGCGAGTGTGGTCGTCACACCCGTCACATCCAATTCGGGTATTGAAGCAAATGGTCCGTTCGATGTCGTTCGGACCAAGGTCGGCTCTCCTTTCGTGATTGCCGGCATGCAGCAAGCTTTGGATCAGGGACGCTCGGCAGTTATGGGTTTTGAGGCAAATGGTGGGCTGTTGACAGCGTCAGCTTTCGAACTGTCGGGTGGCACACTTTCACCACTGCCGACCCGTGACAGCTTCCTGCCAATCCTCACCGTGCTGGCACTTGCGGCGGAGCAGAAAAAACCATTGTCGTCGATCGCTGCCGATTTCAGACTTCCGATCGCAGCTGCAGATCGTCTGGAGAATTTCCCCATCGAAACCAGCAGCGCTTTGATGGAATATTTGCGTCAGTCAGAGGCCAATCTGACTGGCTTCCTTTCCACAGTCGGCACGGTACGCTCAGTCACAGATGTTGACGGTTTGAGAGCGACGCTGACCGATGGATCGGTTGTTCATTTGCGGCCCTCGGGCAATGCTCCGGAGATGCGGTGTTATGTCGAGGCTGACACACAAGACGCGGCAGAACAGCTACTCCGCGCTAGCCTTCAACTCGTGCGGCAATTTGCCGATCAAAGATAATAGTCTGCGCATCGCGTATTATGGAGAGCGTAATGAGTGAAAAGATCATTCCTGTGATTATGGCAGGTGGCAAGGGTACGCGCCTGTGGCCCCTTTCCAGGGCAAGCGCTCCCAAGCAGTTCATTCAGTTTGTCGGTGACCGAACCCTGTTTCAGGCTACCCTTGAGCGCGTCAGCGATAGCACGGCCTACGAAGCGCCGATTGTCATCACCAACGAAGACTTTCGTTTCCTCGTGGCGGAACAGGCCCGCGAATTTGGCATCGAACTGTCGGGTGTGCTGCTTGAACCCTCGGCCCGCAACACTGCACCCGCCGTTGCCGCGGCAGCCGCCTACGCGCTTAAGAAATTCGGCGACGGCGCGACCATCCAGGTTCTTGCCTCCGATCACGAGATCATTGCTGACGAGCACTATACCAAGGCTATTCAGGTTGCTTATAAAACGGCACGAGCCGGTAAGCTGGTAACTTTTGGTATCGCTCCAACGGAACCCGCAACGGGTTACGGCTATATCGAAGTGGGTGCATCGCTGCCCGCTGGCGCCAACAGCGTGAAGCGCTTTGTCGAAAAGCCTGATGCCGCGAACGCAAAGAAAATGCTGGACGCGGGCGGTTTTGTCTGGAATTCGGGAATTTTCATGTTTGGTGCGCAGCAGGTTCTGGAAGAGATCCGCGAACTTGCACCAGCCGTTGCAACCGCTGCGGTCGAAGCCATTGAAAAAGCCAAGGGCGATCTAGACTTCATTCGCCTCGACGCCGAGGCCTTTGACAAGGCGCCAAATATTTCCATCGACTACGCGGTGATGGAAAAAACAAAAAATGCGGCGGTTGTGCCTGCTTCATTCACGTGGTCCGACATGGGCAGCTGGGACGCCGTTTGGAAGCTTGGATCGCAGGACGCATCCGGCAACGTCGTTCTGGGGGAAACAACCCTTATCGATACACGAAATTCTCTCGTTTTTTCTCGCCATAGTCATCTTGCGGTGCAAGGGCTTGAAGGTGTTGCCGTTATTGCGAGCGAAGACGCGGTTTACGTCGGCCGCCTTGAGGATAGCCAAAATGTTGGCGCCCTCGTCAAACATCTGGCGTCTGCCAAATCGACGGCTGCCCTCACCCAGACCCATCCGACATCCTATCGTCCTTGGGGCGGTTACACGTCGATCTTGAATGGTGACCGTTTTCAGGTGAAGCGCCTCTTCGTAACCCCGGGCAAAAAGCTTTCACTGCAAAAGCACCATCACCGCTCGGAGCACTGGATTTGCGTGAAGGGAACCGCTGAGGTGACTGTGGGCGACGAGATCAAAATCGTACGCGAGAACGAGTCCGTCTATATCCCGCAGGGCGAGGTTCACCGCCTTGCCAATCCGGGCAAGATCATGCTCGAGATGATCGAGGTACAAACGGGCTCTTATCTCGGTGAGGACGACATCATTCGTATTGTGGACGAGTTCGGCCGGGGCTAAAGCACCCAGCGAGGCGCCATTATCTGGGTCTGGATATGGCGCTATGATTTGAGAAGGAAATTCTTTCAATGCGTATTGTGATGGTCGGATCGGGTTACGTTGGCCTGGTTTCTGGAGCCTGCTTTGCAGACTTTGGGCACACTGTTGTCTGTGTGGACAAGGCTGCCGAAAAGATTGAAGCGCTCAATAAGGGTGTCATCCCGATTTTCGAGCCCGGCCTAGACCAGTTGGTCGAGAGCAATGTCAAAGCAAATCGCTTGTCGTTTACGACCGAGCTTGCTGGACCTGTAGCAGACGCAGATGTTGTCTTCATCGCGGTCGGAACCCCTTCCCGTCGCGGTGACGGACATGCCGACCTTGGTTATGTTTACGCAGCCGCCCGCGAAATTGCAGATGCGATCAAGGGCTTCACCGTCATCGTGACGAAATCGACGGTTCCGGTCGGTACGGGTGATGAGGTTGAGCGGATCATTCGCGAAGCCAATCCGGATGCTGATTTTGCAGTTGTCTCCAACCCGGAGTTTCTGCGTGAGGGTGCGGCGATCGAGGACTTCAAGCGACCTGACCGCATTGTCGTCGGCTTGGTCGATGACCGGGCCCGCAGCGTGATGACGGAAGTCTACCGGCCGCTTTACCTCAACCAGTCGCCTATCCTGTTTACGGGCCGGCGAACGTCGGAGCTGATTAAGTACGCCGCCAATGGCTTCCTTGCCATGAAGATCACTTTCATCAACGAAATCGCTGACTTGTGCGAACGGGTTGGCGCAGATGTTCAGGACGTTTCACGCGGCATTGGCCTTGATGGTCGTATTGGATCGAAATTCCTTCATGCCGGCCCCGGTTATGGCGGGTCCTGCTTTCCCAAGGACACGTTGGCGCTTGCAAAGACCGCGCAGGACAATGAAAGCCCTATGCGCCTAATCGAGACGACGATTGCCGTCAACGACAGCCGCAAGCGTGCCATGGGGCGCAAAGTGATTGCCGCGGTTGGTGGCGATGTGCGCGGTAAAAAGATCGCAGTGTTTGGGCTGACATTTAAGCCGAATACCGACGACATGCGTGACAGCCCGGCTATTTCGGTCATCCAGACGTTGAAGGACGCAGGCGCAATCGTCGCGGGCTACGATCCGGAGGGTATGGAAAACGCCAAGCAGCTTCTCGATATCGAGTTCACAAGCGGGCCTTATGAGGCTGCCGACGGCGCCGATGCGGCCGTGCTTGTCACAGAATGGAACGAATTTCGTGCACTTGACCTAGAGCGACTGAAGTCGGTCATGCGCACGCCGATCCTTGTTGACCTGCGCAATGTCTATCGCAAATCAGAACTTGAGGTGCATGGATTTAGCTATACGAGTATCGGAAAATCGTCCGACATATGAGCGGTGCGAGACGCGTTTTGTACTCGCCTCCACTGTCACTAGCAAAAAGGGGCCTCTTGCGAGGCCCCTTTTCAATTGAACTGCTTTAAGCGGCCATGGACTGCTCATTGCGACGGCGCTTTGCCCAGTAGGCAACACCGAGCATGGCGAGGGCGCCAAGCCCTGCACCAGCCTCAGGTCCAGGGACGGCGACGGCGGTTGGAAGATTAAATGTGGCAATCTTCGAGCTGTTGAACCAAGTGAACGACTGGCTGAAGCCCACGCCATTGTCCACAATCTGGTAGATCTGGCCAGAAAGCGAATTCTTGGTACCACCGAGATCAAAATCCCAGGAGTCTCCGTAGGTCGCATCGAACACGGTCGACCAGGCACTGTACCAGGAATTATAGAGGCTCGTGGCTGCTGCCGACGTGGCAGCAGTTGTATCGGCATTCGTAAATGCCGGAGCGGCAAGAGCAGGCGTGGAAAACGCCAACGCTGCCACTACGGCGAGATGCTTAAGTTTCATGATCGTCTCCTTCCGGAATTATGCTTACGGCATCGTAAAATATCTATTAGAAGTCAAACTCTGTCTAGAGGTCGAGCCGAAATGAAACACGGAAAGGATCAGAATTTCCATGCTGGGCGGCAGAAATTCTGATGCAACGGTCACATAAATTAGTACAACCAACCTAGATTACTTTTTTATTAAAGTAAATATGACAGGAAGGCAGAATATTAACTAGCAGAATTAGCGTTCCGGCGAGCGGGGAACGCTAATCGTTGCATATTTGATACAACTGCAAAACTTCAACCGACCTCTACGCTACTCAATCCTATTTGCTCCCGCCCCCGCAATAAAACGACTCAAATTGACACGGTGTCTGGCGATGCGCGCACCCGGCACATCGCATCCGGTCGGGCAACTCACGCCAAGGCACTCCTGAACGCAAGTCACAAGAGATACCGTCAACGCGGGCCCTACCACTCGGTTTGTCTGGCGAACGTTACCAGATTATCTATCATCCAAAGTCATTCACTCTTACGTTCACCACAACGGCAGTCAGCAATATAGTGGTTAGGACGGAACATCTTTCCGTACCATAACGAGAAAACAGTTTCTAAATCAGCAGGTTAGATCAACTCTTTTGGCTCTCACCAGACACGCCCTTCGCGGTTTTCCCAGCGCTCAGCGGACTGGCTTAGAACTCGAAAGGGCACTGTCATTGTCCCAAATTTTGGCAACCGTTTTCCTCGAGGCCAGTCGGGCTCGACAAAAATATGCAGGGATGCTCGATACGATTGGATTAAGGGATGATTTACCAAGCCTTTTGACCAAAGCTTGGATATTTGGCGTTACGCTTCGAGATCAAACAAGGAGCGATCTCGTGCAAAATCTGCCTGTCACCTCGAAGATGATCGAATGTGTTTACTTCAGTCAGGAAGACGGCCAGCTTTATATCCAGTTCCATAATGGTGAGAGCAGACGGTTTACCGGCGTCCCCGAGGCGGAGGCCGTGGCATTGACCACAGCACAATCGCCTGGCACCCATTATCTCGAACGTATCCGCACGCAGTTTCGCCGCCTGGCGGCATGACGCGAGGCTGCTAGATTGCGGTTTTTCCTAGAGAACCTGTCATTCCATTGGCCAGGAAGGTCCCAGGCGTCGTGAGCGTGGTCACCAGGACCGTGCAATCCCGACTTTCCATCCATGTGCCTTCGACGCAATAGCCACTTAAAGCCCTTCGGCAGAAGGGAAAGCGGTGCCACGTCTGATGCCAGTCCACATTTTCGCGAGCTGCGAAGGTGTCGAGATCAACACTTGCTTTCCAACAGGCTAGCGGCTGAAACAGAGCGTGCTGCTATTGGCTTGGATTGTCATTGGGTGTCGGCGGCGAAGCCTGTCGTTGGCATAGATCCGCCAAATCCATCGAAAGAGATATTTTTGCCATTTCCGCTAATGAGGAAATACAAAATCTCTCTGTTCGTCGCTCAGCCTTTCATCACGAATGCAGTCCATCCGAACACTGTCGCGACAAGAGTATGCTCCGGTCTCCAATTAAATTCATGAATACAAATCGGAATTTTTTCCCGCCTTATACGCATGCTCCAAATTGATACACCTTATCTTATTAATCGACCTTCTTTACTTTATTATATCCTCCGAAACCTCAAACTATAGACAAGATCTATTTTTCATGCGCATTTACACTTTATTAATGATTTAAGGAGGGTAAGCTATGATCATTAGGAAATATCTTGTCGCAGCAGCTCTGTGCTTGGGAGTTTCATCTCACGCATTTGCCGATGAAAAAGTAACGAACGGGACATTTAACGGCTCATTGAGTGCGTGGAGTTTCTCCAGCCCGGTCAGCCGTGCACTTTCGCAGGCAGCAAACCGCGGCGTCATTGACACGGTTCTGCCTGGGAGCAACACCTTGACGCAGCTTCTGTCGTTGTCTGCTGGAAGCTACAAGCTCGCCTTCACCGGCCTGTTTATCGGCAGCAATACAACGATCAACTACTCGATCGCAGGATTGGCCGGCACGCTAACCGGCTCACAGATTGCTGGTGGCCATAGCTTCGACTTCAACGTCACCGGCCCGACCACCAACTACCTGCTTTCGTTCACCGGCTTTGCCCGTGGCCCCCTTGGCGTTGCTGCCGTTGACAATGTCTCGGTCAACCAGGTTACAGCCGTTCCCGGTCCAGAAGCTGGTGCGGGCCTTGGGGCTCTTGCGATGGCTGGTGTCGCTGTGTGGGCGCGTCGTCGTCGCACCGTGCTGCAGCAGAACGCCTAACCGATAATTATACGGGGTTTTCTGGTTGATCGAAGATCAATGAGGTAAGAAAACCCCGTATTTTCCGTTGGGGTGCCACGGCTGGCCGCATCTGTCAGGCGGCTAGATGCGATCACAAGGCGTCACAGCAGTATATAGCGAAACCATATTGAAGGCCGGTCGAGCATTTTTCGCCGGTCGAATGCATCTTTAATACTGCCCCTGACTGCGCTAAGCTTAACAGTCCATTATTGGATAGCTGCGCACTTTGCTGTCTCGACATTGATTTTTGGGACAACCGCCTCGGTTTGATATTGCCGGTAGGGACAGGGACTGATTTGACAGGTCCGCTTGTATGAGAAAGTTTTTGCGCCGCCTGCTTCGCGGACGACGCACTGTGTCTGACAGAGACCCTCCCGCCCCTGCCCGCCGCCGCATCAACCTTGGCGAGCGCCCGCCAAACTACTCTATCTACGCTATTGGTGACGTGCATGGCTGCATTGACCAGCTTCGTGATGCTGAATCCAAGATTGCCCGAGATATCGCGGAAACGGGCATGCCGGGGCTCACCATTCTGCTTGGCGATTACGTCAATCGTGGCCCGCACTCAGCACAAGTCATCGAGCATCTGGTAAAGCCAAGCGCTTTTGGACTGAAACGCATCTCGCTTTGTGGCAATCACGATGATCTGTTCAGCAAATTCATCCGCAATCCAGATGCCCATCTCGACTGGCTGGACATGGGCGGACACAGGACGCTGCTTTCCTATGGGATAGACTTGCACCAGATCGGCGTGAAACGCCGGGGGAAAAACAGCGACTTAAAAGACATGTTGGCGCGGCGCATACCGGCGGATCATCAACAGTTTCTGGCCGACCTGCCAATCAGCATGAGGATTGGTCAGCTGTTCTTTGTCCACGCCGGCATCCGACCAGGCGTTTCTCTCGACGCTCAGAAGGATCGCGATTTACTTTGGATCAGGGAGCCGTTTCTGTCAGAAGGCGCCGGCATTGCGTCGGTTTTCGTCATCCACGGCCATACGCCAAATCCCACGCCTTCGACGGGCCCCCAGCGCATAGGCATAGACACGGGTGTATTTTATTCAGGAAAACTTGCCGTATTGAAGATCGATAGAGGCCGCACCCGCTTCCTGTAAATTGCGAAAGCCATCTTGTTTCGACGTCAGCTACACATAGATCACGTTGATATGCTTGCCACATTCGTTCAGCAAGGCGATCACCTCCGCTCAGCTCCAAGCACCCCTGTAAGGGCCCCCGACAATGCTTTCCGTGCACGGCAGCCTCGCACGCCACACTGTCGTTCCTGGTCCCTAGACCGGCACCAGCCCCGGCCTAAGACGAAAGCTTCGCATTTCCGCGTCGGGACTTCTTCCCCAGGCTTTCGGGAACCGCGTCATCGTCAAGCGCCTGGATCTCCTCAAGCACTGCGTCATAAGCAAGCTCAAGCAGATAGCAGCGAAATTCGGCACAACGCGTCAGAGACAATAGTTCTTCGAGACATGGTCTACGTTTTCCGGCAAACGGCGCATTTCAGGATTACCGAATGTCCGCACTCATCATTCAAGAAAATACGGCCAAGCGTCTCAATGTTGCCCTGATGGGTTGGCTTCGACCGAGATTTAGTGCGTCGGCTCCGTAACAAGGCGCGATACGCCTATCAAGTCCGCGATCTTGTCCAATTCCTGTACCGTGGCCGCACGCAGGGGAATGCCATTTTGTAGGCGATCTCGCCTTGAGGCATCCGAGCGTTCGCCAGGAATGAGAACGTCACGCCCCTCTCCCGAGCCTTTCATGATGTCGACGAAATTGTCGAATCGCGACCGATACTGCGACAAAGGCATTAGCTTCTCGACATCTATGGCACAGAAAAAATGGCCAACATCCACCGGCTCACTTCCGCTATTCGCGACGCTCTTTATTTGGGAGGCGAAAGCGGCTCCGGAAACGACGCCGGAAAGAACGTCAACAAACATCGCAAGTCCTGAGCCTTTCGCACCCGCGAAAGGTAGCAACGCCCCGTTTAAGGCTCGGGCGGCGTCAGTTGTTGCATTTCCGGCGAAATCGGTCGCCCACCCTTCAGGGATTGGATCGCCGCTTTCAGCTGCGGCTACTATTTTACCGCGGGCAACGACGCTGGTGGACATATCAAGGACAAATGCCGGATAGCGAGCCCCTCCTGGGGCTGCCGCTGCAAAGGGGTTTGTTCCCAGCACCGGATGAAGGCCTCCCCAGGCGATCATCGAAGGAGACGCGTTCGACGTGCAGATCGCAGCGAAATTACGCTCGGCGGCCCTTCGCACATAGTGGGATGCCGTACCAAAATGACTGCTTCGACGCACAAACACTGCACCAATGCCAAATTGTTCAGCCAGACTTATCGCGGTATCGATAGCAGTCGTGCCTGCAATCAGACCGATAGCGTCGTCTGCATCAATTGTAACGACAGCATTGGCATTTTGCGTGATTTCCATATCTGGCTTCGGGTTCAAGATGCCTCTGCGATAACAGTCGACATACATAGGCAACCGTAAAACCCCATGTGATGACACTCCGCGCAGGTCCGCATCTGCCAACCATTCGCCGCAACAGCGCGCATCGCTGGCAGTGAGCCCACAGGCCGACAGAATCTCCTCAATAAAGGAGACTAGGATGGGCGCTTCGATCACAGTATCGAGGCAGCTCCTGTCGTGTTCGTGGGGTGGCGGATCTGTGCTCAAGGCTCGATCCTACGTTTTGATCGCGTGCGCCCAAGGCGTTGTTGCACGCCGTTTTCATTTTTCATCGGGGGAAGCAGCAACGCAACCTTTGCCGCGCTCAAGGCGTCAACGAACCGCTTTTCTGGCACCCTATTCGTCGCGACAGCCGTTGCGGCAGTAAGAGGATTTATGATGTAGCTATCTGACCGACCGAACTTTTTTTCGTCAGCGACATAGACGAGTTGGTGGGATCGCTCCGCAAGGACCTCGCCGAAAGTGGCCTGGGTTGTCGATGGCCCCATGAAGCCGTGGACGGCATCGATGGCGCTTACTCCACAAATGGACAAATCGAACACGCGCTTTTCCAGTGCACGGAATACCTCCGGCCCGGATATACTGCGCGTAGCGGGCACAACCGTTCCGCCGACCAACTGCACTGAGCAGGCAGGAACTCCCGCAAGACGTGTCGCCACATCAATCATATTGGTCGTGATTCGTAACTTGATACGGCACAGTGATAACTCATCGGCAAGAATAAGCATGGTCGAACTGGACCCGATGAAGACGCTCATATCATCTTCAAACAGTGCGACCGCAGCCTGTGCTGCCAAAATCTTCGTTTCGCGATCCACATCGAGCCGCTCGATCACGGGCCTGCGTGCGGTAAGGTCGATCGCCCGCGTTGGCACGGCGCCGCCGTGAACCCTTCGGACATGTCCGGCCTCTTCCACCGATCGTATGTCGCGTCTTATGGTTTCGGCCGACACCTGGAACTCGTCCGCCAGTTCAGAGACGGCGATCGCTTGCCCTTGGGTGGCAAGGTCAACAATCCGCTGTTGCCTTTCCGCACTCAGGGCGGAGCCAAGGCGACCATGGTGTTTGTTTACTTGTTCACTCAACGCGTCTTCCGATCAAGTCTGGCTGGTGGTGACATGAAAGCCCCTGGGGCCTGGCTAACCTAATGCCTATTCGTCGAAGCCTAAATGCGGCACCCGTCGTGAATATAGAAGCTTCTCCCGCTTTCACTGCGCCCTAAGGTTTGGGCGTAGGATCTTGCTTCAACGTAATAGTTGCGCTGTTGGTATAAAGGCGACGTGCCGTGCTCCATCAAGGATCTCCCGTCCATATTTTCGTCCAGTGGAACCCCAATCAGATCGAGGATGGTAGGGGCGATATCAATGATCCCGCATGCGACATGACTGGTTTGGCCCGCTTTAAATAGCGGACCGGAGACCATCAATGTGGAATTCATCTCACTTCGATTGAGCCCGCCATGCATTCCGCCACCCACAGGTGCTTGTCCGCCTTTGACCACTTGCGTCGTTCCCCGTGCACCAAAAAGATCACAATCATTCGTATCCTTTAGGGTGTACATAAGGTCGGGCTGGCGCTGGTGACTGATACCCAAAAGATCAAAGGAGAAGGTTCCCGGCAATTCGCCGCGAACGCCGTCTTTATTGCGTGAGAAAAGGCATCCCGTGAATTCCTGAGACTGTAACCATGACGCGATCTCACTGATGCGATTGTGATCGTTATCCAACGTGGTTATTTCGCCGACATTCCATCCCGTTACGGCAATTACACAGTCTTCGAAAAGCGCTCGGCGCGATGAAAATGGTTTATGTCCGCGGCTCTGCAAAGCCTCATACAAATCAACCTCATCGGTAATCGTTACGTGGCCGTGGTCTGAAGCCACGATGACGGTGTAATTTTCGGTGCCTGCTTGGCTATCAAGAAAATCAATGATTTGACCAAAATTACCGTCGAGATGGTGCAATATCGAGGTCGTATCGTCACTTTTGAGCGACTTGTAGTGAAACGATGTGTCTGGCTCGTTGAACCAGATGACTGCGACATCGGGCTTTTGCAGCGGTAGTACGTATTCTACGAGAACGCGGCGCGCATAGTCGGTTTGCTGATATTGCGGTATTTCTTTCAGAGGCAAGGGACCGAAGCGCTTTACCATTTCATCAACGGCATGCGGTGTTTGTGTTGCATCACGCCCGTGAATCGAAAAAGTCCATTGTCCGTTTTTAGCTGCTCGAGGATTGAGGCAAAACGCTGCGCCTGGTGAGCCAGTATGAACGATGGAAACTGACTTGCAGAAATTGCTAGCTTGGTCGCCAAACGTCGTTGCCGTGACTAGGCCGCCAGCAACTGAAGTTTCGACCTTTTGAATATGCGCGTATATGCCGGTGTCAAATATCTGGTCTGAAGCAAATGCGGGCAAAAAGAATGCATTTCCCATCACGCCGTGTTTGGCGGGATGGCATCCGGTGGCGATTGAAGCCGTTGCCACACGAGTCATTGACGGAAAGACGCTACTCGCACTTTTGAACCAAGTGGCACGTTTTGCGAAGCCGCAAAGGTTGGGCATTGTTTCCTGATTAATAAGATCAGGGCGCAGGCCATCAAATACGATCAAGAGAACTCGATTTTTTGAAAGTGGCAATGACATATTTCGCTCCAGCGTCCAGGTTTGAGGTCGAACCGACTGAGATTGAAACCGGATTACGCTTCACTGCGTCTTAAAAACTCGCTGAGGGCGGTTACAGCAAGAATTGAGATGAAGATTACGCCGCCAGGCGCCGCAGCCATCCACCAGGCGTCGGAAAGATATTCGCGACCAAAGTTCAACATGGCCCCCAAGCTCGCATTTGGCGGCTGAACGCCTAAACCAAGGAAGCTCAGTGTCGATTCCAGAAGAATTACCTCGGAAAAGTTGACGGCGAGATTGACCATTAAGACTGCCTGCGTATTCGGCAGAATGTGACGCAGATATATCCTTAATGGGTGTGCACCGTATAGCTGAGCTGCGTTGACATAGTCCCGCTCAGACACGGAGATTGCGATCGCCCTTGCAACCCGTGCGTACCGTTCCCATCCAAACAAACACAGCAATACTGCTATTGTGACGGTAGATGCTCCAAACGCGGCAATAATCGCAAGCGCGACGATGAAAAACGGCACTGCGGCTTGAAAATCGACGAGTGCGACAATCACCTCCTCCACGACACCTCGGAAGTAGGCGGCAAGGAAGCCAACCGTCGTCCCGATAGCGGCTCCAACGAGCGTGGCGATTATTGCGATGAGAAAGCTTGTTTGCCCAGCGTGGAGGAGCCGAGACAAGGTGTCCCGTCCAAGATTATCCGTGCCCAGGATATGCGACCAGTTTCCGCCAAATCCAATTGGTGGCTGTAATCTGGCAGCAAGGTCGATCGCGTTTGGCGCATAAGGAGCAACGATTGAGGATCCGATACTTGCGAGCATAACGGCCAACAACCACCCGCACGGTAACGAGACCACAAAAAATCTCATCGAGGGGACAGCGCAGCACAGGGTCTTGATCGATCGGAGCCTGGTCGCCATTAGCGTTCTCCTCCTGCTCTAATCCGTGGATCCAAATAGAAATATGCAAGGTCGACGCAGGTATTGATTGTGACCATCGAGACAGTCAGCAGCAAAATAAGAGCTTGGACGACAGGGAGATCCCGGTTCGCTACGGACGAGACCAACAGCTGGCCGATCCCGGGCCACGCGAAAATGGTTTCAATGACAACAGCGCCACTAACGAGGCCACCAAAGATTAGTCCAGCAATCGTGACCACAGGAATGGCAGCGTTAGGAAAGGCGTGTTGAACAAGAACGTCGAGGCGTGAGAGACCCCGCGATTCTGCCGCCAAGATGAATGGTTCCTGATGAATGTCGAGCAGCGCCGAGCGTGTAAAGCGCGCAAGGATCCCCGCGTATCCCGTGCCTATTGCCAATGCTGGTAAAAAAACATGGCCCAATGTCTCGCTGCCGGCACCCGGCGCGATTTGAAGCTTCATCACAAAAATCAGTGTCAGTAGGATGCCGAGACAAAAATTTGGCAGGCTAAAGCTGGCGGTCGCTAAGCTCAGGATAGTCCGGTCAATCCAACGGCGTTCAAAATGAGCTGCAAGCGCACCTGCAGGAATACCCACTGCAGCGCCAAATACAAAACTGGTGCCCATCAGCAGACCAGTTTTAGGAAGTCTTTCCAAAACGATCTCAGAAACTGCGCGACCATCTCGAAACGAAGTACCAAAGTCGACGAATGTCACCTTTTTGAGAAAGGTGAGGTATTGGAACCAAATCGATCGATCCAGTCCAACCAGTTGATTGAAGTGATGAAGCGCATCCAATGGCGCGTCTTCCCCAAGCGCGCTCAGCGCTGGATTTCCCGACAGCCGCAAAATGATGAATACGAAGGTGACCGCAATCCAGATGGTGAGGAAAGCACGGAAGAGTTTAACCATCACAAAGGGGGTCATTGCAACGAACCTTTGTTTCTCTTTAGGTTAGCGAGTTAAAGGGACATTAGACTCGCCGACGCAGCCGCTGAGGCTGCTTCGTTTGATCGAGCCAATTTGATTAGGTGTTTGGTATATTCGTGTTTTGGCGACACGAAGAGACGATCTGCGTGGTCGTATTCGACCATCGTCCCGGCTTTCATGACCGCGACGTTGTCCGCAATCGCTCGAACGGCCGCAAGATTGTGGCTAATGAATACGATGCCAACACCAGTCTCGTCGCGCAGTTGTAATAGAATATTAATAACGTTTGCCTGAACCGAGACATCCAGAGCCGAGGTCGGTTCGTCGCAAACGAGGAAGGCGGGGCGTAATGCGATAGCCCTTGCAATTGCCACCCGCTGCAACTGTCCTCCGCTCAGCTTAGAAGGTTTACAAACCATCTGTTCTTTGGTGATGCCGAGTTGAAGAAGCGCCTCTTGGGCTTTTGCTAAGCGTTCTGCTTTTGACAGCGCGCCTCTCGATATCAGTGGTTCGATCACATGCTCTAATGCGGTCAGCCGGGGATCCAGACTGCTAGACGGGTTCTGATAAATGAGCTGCGCATGTCGCCAAAGTGGCAGGCGCGGAAAGTTCGGTGCATTTTCGGGGCAACCGACAACGCTGATTGTTCCGGTTGACGGTTTCATTGCGCCGACGATCAGGCGTCCAAGAGTTGTTTTCCCAGATCCGCTCTCTCCGACAATCCCAAGTATACTGCCGGGCTTTATGGTCAAAGATAACTTGCATAGCGCATGTTTTTCGTCTGCTGGGGTCATCCAGGTGCGCGCCAGCTTGTATGTTTTCGTGACCTCAGACAGAACGAGAGTGGGTCCGCTCAAGCGTGATATCGATGAAGACGTTTTCGGTTGACCGAAATTTGTCGGCCCGAACGGTTCTTTCACCGGGTTATGGCATAAAACGACGCGAGAATTTTTGGTCTCGCTTGCTGGCGCCGAAATCTCGCAAAGGTCAGTCTTGACGTGACACCTGGAGAGAAAGCCGCAAAGGCTGCTTCTGTTTTCCGGTGCAGGCACCTCCCCGGGGATAGGTAGAAGCGAAGCGCGCCGCGTGATTGATGGTCGCGTGTGCATCAAGCGCGATGTGTAGGGGTGTTTGGGCGCGCGTAAAACAGACGCCACCGAGCCGAACTCGACCAACCTTCCGGCATAAAGGACTGCAATCTGATCGCACACCCTCGCCAGAACGTCGAGATCATGGCTTACTAGGACGACCGCCATCTGCCTCAGTCGTGCAAGTTTTTGAAGCAGGACCAGGATTTGCTCCTGCACAGAGACATCGAGGCCGGTTGTTGGCTCATCTGCAATAAGAATTTCAGGCTCGCCGACCAACGCGAGTGCTATCATCACTCGTTGGTTTTGCCCTCCTGAAAGCTGATGGGGGTAAGATGAGAGATAAGACTCAGGATTGGGCAGGCCGACCTCTCCCAACAGCTCAATGGCTTTCGCGACGGCCTCTCTCTTCGTAAAATCGTGATGTTTGCGCAACGTTCCGACAAGCTGCCGGCCGATTGACATGATTGGATCTAGCTTCTCGGTCGGCTGCTGAAAGATAAAACCGACATCGGAACCTCGCATTCTGCGCTGGAGGTCAAGCGACTGCGGATCGCGCCCCGCGACGTTGATCCCCTTGAAAGTTGCCGTGCCTTGGCTCCAAGCACGCGAACCATTCAATGCCACGAGGCTTTTGAACAGGAAGGATTTTCCGCTCCCGCTTTCCCCCGCTATCCCAACAATCGAGCCGGTCTCGATATCGAGATCGATGGGTCCCACAATCGGCCGATCGGCGCCATTAATCACGGTCCCTGCCGTGTAGGATCTCAATGATAAGAGTGGTGTCGGAGCGGTATGATCCCTGCCACTCCTTACTATCACGCGGCTTTGGGTGATACAGGTTGATGAGACTTGCATCATGTTCAATTCGTTCCGAAAGATAGCTTTGACGGACGGAAATCCATATCGAAAGACGGCGGAGCAGACCAATTTATCGATCGGGTTTTGCCGTAGAAGTTGGCGTTTTGATAGAGGATCACGCCGGGAGCCTCCTCATCCCACCAGTCCAGCACACGGCTGAATGCAGCCTTGCGCTCGCTCACATCGAACGACGTCTTGATGGTCGCCACATCGGCGAAAAATCCCGCAGTTTTGACGTTGGTTAATATTCCCCTTTTTTCTTCATTAGAGCCTGGGCCCCAGTTTCGTAAAATTCCGCCCAGTGGATCAGGGTATTGCATGCTGTTGGAATAGGCGCGCAGTGCGCCCCACATTTCGTCCGAGTTTTCCTTCACCTCAATTTTCAAATTTATCCCCGCATCGAGGCACATTGCCGCGGCAGCTTCGGCCGTGGAAATCTCATTGGGATAATAGTTGGCGCGAATTCGAAGGGGCAGCGGTTCGCCTTTGTAGCCTGCCTCGCGCGCAAGAATTGCGGCTCGCTCTGGGTCATAAGACGGTCCAGGGTGATCTTCGATGAAAAGATCCTTGAATGCGCCGTACTGATTTCCGTTTGGAACAACTGTTCGCCCGGACCAGAGTCCATCAACGATCTGCTTGCGGTCTATGCATAGATTGATGGCTTGGCGAATGCGTTTATCCTTATATAATTCATTCTTTGTATCAAAGACATAGAGGAGGATATTGTTGACAGGTCCTCCGGTGACTTCGAGTGCGCCATGACGTTCTACCTGTGCCAGCTGATCCGGAGGCAGGTTGGTTACGATATCGTAGTCTCCACTCACCAGCCCCGCGAGACGGCTCGCCACTTCTGGCACGACTTGCCATCTGATCTGCGCAACCGGTGGAGGCCCACCCCAATAGGCATTGTTTGCTCTCAAAATAATCGCATCGCCCGAGCGGAACTCCGCGACTGAATAAGGGCCAGTTCCGACTGGCGCGCGCGACCAGGCATCAAGGCTTTTCGATCGACGGAAAGCACTTCGACTAATGATCGAGCCTGTACTGTGGGCTAGCCTATATTCGAGGACGTGGTCAGGCTGATCCGTAGTCACTCGAACCTCGAAATCATTGGTTTTTGTGAAGGTCACTCCCTGCCAGTAGACCTTCATTGCGCCTGGCCATGTATCGGTCAAAATACGCGCAGGATCGAAGGTGAACACGACGTCGTCGGCGGTAAAATCTGAGCCGTCTTGGAACTTCACGCCCTGGCGCAGGTGGAGGACCAGAGTGTTCGGACTGACCCGCGTCCAGGACTCTGCAAGGCCCGGCTGCAACTGATAGTTTTGGGACGGGTCTGCGACGATCAGCGTGTCGAAAATATTGGCAATGATTGGATTGCCAACGTTGGAAACTTCCCGTTGCGGATCCAGCGTTCCCGGCTCACCGGTTACAGCTATCCGCAGAATACGGTCCGCTTGCGACGCCTGCACGTCTATTCCAGCAAAACCTACAATAGTAACGGTAGCCAACGCGACGCAAGCCAAGCTGCGAGGTGAGGCAGTGGGCCTTTGACGAGCGCCTCGCTCACCCACAAAATTACGAAAAAACCAACTCATCATGTGGAGACATCCTCACGTTGATTTACCGCCGAACTTTCACCATAGGTGGATGACGTACATGTGACAATTTGAGGCTTTATGAGGGTTTTCGAGGTTTTCACTCGGACCATGCCTGGAGCAGGCTTCAATCTTGTCGGCGTCAATCTCGCCTTGGGACGCCTCCCTGACGCGTCCAACGGGATCATAGTGCGTGAGGCAAACGCAGGAGACTTGAACACTTCCGGCGGAAATGAGTGCAAAGCTAATGAGCCGTTTTCATTGAGGAAACGCGATTGAGCGCACACATCGCAGCGCGACACGGTCGTCTAGATGTATCTAGGAAACTGACTGACGCAGCCGCTCCAAGAGCTTGCTTGCTACCTCCGGCCATTCTGCGGAGAGTATACTGCCAACCGCCAAGTCCACTGCTTGTTCGCCGCGCCCTTGCCAATTTTGTCTTAAAATCCCCTCGTGGACCATGCCTATGGTTTTCATAAAATTACGGTTTCTTGAATTCCCACAGTGGATGCGAACCTCGCACCGGTTGATCGAGAGATCTTCAAACAAGTATCGCAGGACGAGATAGGTAAGCTCACTATTGGCGCCAGTGCCCCAGAATTGAGGATTTAACCACGTTGTGCCCAGCCCAACACGGCAATGAGGGATGGAAATATTCTTGAACCCTGTCGAACCGATAGACTTGTTCGTTTTGTCTAAAATTACGGCGAATGCGACGAGGTTTCGCTGATGCTGAAGTTCAAGCGTGCTGGCAAACCATGAGTTAAATCCTTGGCTAGTCGAGCCATCGGCTGCCAGGTATTGCCATATGCGCTCATCCGCGGCAGCGCGTGCCAGATCTTCAAAATGATCTTCGCGCAATTGCTCTAGACGCAAAAAATGCCCCTTCAAAAGGGTTAAGCCACTCGCGAAGGGATTTAACATGGAAATCCTCGTGTGTTGCAACCGTCGAGGTGTCTGGCCAGCGGTCGCTTTGCGTTATCGTCCTGGAGCCGAGCAGCGATTAGAGGAACCAGTATGTCTGCAGGAACTTCCTCGCGCTGCAAGATGCTAACGACTTTTGAGCGGAAGATTTCGGACGAAAATTTTACGAGAAAACCGCCTGTGACTGGCGGGATGTCGAACTCGCTAGCATCACATGAACCGACACACGCCTCCAGGCCGTCCGCACGGGCCTTGCGAAGGAGGCGCCGGTGAGATGGATCATAATCTGCGAGGATTTCGACATCTCTGGGTGAAGACATCAATCGTGCAAGGATACGCTCAGAAACCGGAAAGCCTGCGGATATAAAAAGCACACCCGAAGTAGCGTCGTCGCATTGTGTATTGATAGCGTGCTCGTATCTCCGACGAGCGGTAATTTTCGTCTCTAGCAAATAGGTGAGTTCTATCCCCGAAAAACGGCGACCGCAGTAAGCTGCGATCAGCTCCCTGCTTTTGCTGACGATCACCGTAACTGATCTTAGATCGAGCTTCGCCAGCAAGTGCAGAAGGTTAAGGGTGTTGTCGATGACAGCGATTGGAATTCCGTCAGCGCTATCTGGACGACTAATCCACATCTCAGAAGCGACGAGATAGATTGTCGGCTTGCATGCGGTTAGCCCCTGTCTTTTATCCCTGTCCATTGCTATCGGCCCAAACAGCGGTGGATGACAGCCAAGACCGGTGACTGAAGCTGACCTGGTGGTTCAACGCGTTCATAACGAAGTCGCGGCATGTCCAATACAGACCAGCGTTCTTGACGCAAATGCATAATCGAACGACTGAACATCAGGCGCCTCCCCTTTGCATCAGGACCGCCGATGCAACGACAGCAAAAATAGTGATCCCCAAATACATGGCTCGGTTTGGAGACGGTACTCGGACTGAGGCAACATGGGCCGCGCTTAGCAGTGCGAACACGATGTTGGTTATCCAAAGGAACGCTTGGTCCGATAACAAAGGCTGAGCAAGAACCAGCACCGCCATAAATGGCATGTCATACGATAGCGGGACGCCATAAAACCGGCCATCATCCGATTTGCCGAAGTTTGCGAAATAGCTCAAACGCACGACACCAGCGAGGAGTAATGCTGAGGCGACGAAAAATGCAATGATAGAAGCGCCGTTGATTTGAATGAGAATGATTGCGGGTAAAACCGCGCCATAGATGACATCGCCAAAGCCATCGAGGCTTTTTCCCATTTTTGCCATGTTGGGCTTGCGATTATTCGTTCTACTCGCAACCACACCATCAAGATGGTCAGCGAGAACAGCCCATAGTCCGGCGCAAACGGCCAGTTCGATGTTGCCAGCCAATACAAGATAAAGAGCTAATGACGAACAAAGCAGACCCACTGCCGTGATGGCGTTGGCCGGGTCAACGAGATAGCGAAGCACAACACTTTCTCCCTTCCGTTGCTTCAGCAAGCAACCTCACGCGTGCGGGCGAAGATCGCCTCCGCTAGATTGAGATCTGCCTCATTGTCGATTTCACACCATTTCAGATCGTCACATCTGGCTGCTGCGATTTGCAAACCGCTCAGCCTGATGAGGTTTGAAAGCAATTCCTCGGTGTAGGACTTCACCGCTCCCGCATTGATCATTTCGCTCAGGTGGGGAACGATCAGGTGCCGAAGATCCCGGCCGCCAAGGCGCAACAGGTTCATCGTCTTAAACAGCGGAGGCGATCCGTCGGACAGGTTTTCCGCGGTTTGCTTCATGCGGACTTCAGCGATGTAACCGGTTTCAGTCAGGACGACCGCGGACCCCTCCATGGTCGAGGTAAACGGGGCGACGGCTGCGACATTGGGTGCCTCACCGCGATTGATGTAGCAAAGCACGTCCTTTTCGAAAAACACGTCCCCTTCGAGAAGATATGTGTCCCCACGCATAAGGGCTTCACGCGCGAGCCACAGGGAATAGGCACTGCCGGTTCGGTCGAAGACTTCGGATTCGATGTAATCAATATCGACGGAGCCGAAACGAGATCCGCAGGACAATTGGATGATCTCCTTGCGGTAGCCGACAACGATCGTTGCCTGTCGTACCCCCACTGCCTCCAAATTTCTCAAGGCGTTATGAAGGACTGGCGTGCCGTTGACTTCGATCATCGGCTTCGGCCGCAGGTCCGTGAGCGGGCGCAGGCGAGAGCCAATACCCGCGGCAAGGATCACCGCTTTATCGGGAGCAAATGCTGACATGGCGAAATCTCTCTGTTTCAGATCATCGGATCGCGTTGGGATGCCCAGTTCCAGGTGTTGAGGACATGGACGAGCCGTGTAAGCCCACGCTCGAGCATGTCTGGCGGAATGCCGTAGGAAAGCCTCAGGCCCACAGGATCGCCAAAGGCCGAACCTGGAACACCGGCGACGCCCGCTCTAACAAGCAGTGCTGCAGCTACGTCATCGACGGACACTGGTGGATCGTTCAGGGCATCCGGCGAGAGCAAGTCGGACAGATCGAGGTAGAAGTAAAAACCGCCCTGTGCTTGAGGCAAAGAGAGATGCTGAAGTCCACCGAGCACCGATAGTCCCAGTTGCCTTGCAGCGGCGACCTGCGCATGGAGCCGTGTTTCAAACGAACCGTCGCCTTCTCGAAGATGATGCAGCACGGCGTATTGCGCCACGACATTGGGATTGGAGGTGGTGTGTGACTGCAGGGCCTTCACGGCAGAGATGAGGTCCTGAGGTGCTGCAAGATATCCGATACGCCACCCGGTCAGGGCGAGGCTCTTCGAGAACGCATTGACAATAACTGTCCTGCCGCGAACTTCTGGAACGAGAGAGACGATCGGATGATGGCAACGATCGCCATGGATGAACGAACCGTAGCATTCGTCAAAGATGATCCAGAAATCGTGTTTTATCGCGAGCTGGGCAATGGCTTTGAGGGTTTGCGCGTCATAAACAGCGCCGGTTGGGTTATTGGGCGTATTGATGATGATGGCACGCGTGAGCGGCGTTATGGCCCGCTCGATATCTTCAATTTTCGGCACATAGCCGTTTGCCCGTGTGTCGACCAATACCGGTGTTCCGCCGGCAATGCGAACCTGGGCTGGAAATGTCGTCCAGTAAGGTGCGGGAATGATGACCTGGTCGCCCGGGTTGATGAGCGTCATAGCCACGTTAAAAAGCGCCTGCTTGGCACCACTGGTGACCGCTATTTCATCTATGCGCCAGAGCTGACCGGTCTCGACGGCAACCTTGCGCGCCAGCGCTTCGCGCAAATCGGGGGTGCCGAGCGTATCGGTATAGCGGTTGAGCCCTTGCCCGATTGCTTCGATTGCACCGCGTTGAATGGTCGGCGCAAGATCACTCCAGATTTCTCCGGCCGTCAGATCAACAATCTCCATCCCGGCATCTGCAGCAGCCTTTGCTGCCGCACGGGCGGCAGCTGTCCCCGATGATTTGAACAGATTTGTCCGTTGCGCAAACATGTGCGCCCTCCCCGATTGTCGTTTCGATGATGCGGGATCGTTAAAGCAACGCTATTTGCGCGGCCCTGGAAGATATCGCTCTTCAGCACGGGCCAGTTCGTCGTAACCGATCAGGCTAAAGAGCTCGTCGAGACCTGCGACCTGTTCCTCGATCGCGGCAATGCTTTCATCCGAATGGATACGGCTGCAGATATTGCGCATGCCGGCGATCGCCGCACGCATGTTGTGATTTGCCCAGATCACCGTCGATATTCCAGCGTTTCGATAATTCGATACCGGCGTGCGGAAGTATTTGGTCGGGACGATAATGACAGGCAGCCTGTTTGCCCAGGCCTGAGCAAAGGCGAGGATCTCGTCTGCGACGGCCTTGCGGGAATGGATCAGGATAGCGTCAGCGCCGGCCTCGGCATAAGCGTGGGCGCGGATCAAAGCTTCATCAAGGCTGTGACCGGCAATCAGTGCCTCAATGCGCGCGACAAGCACAAAGTCAGACGAGGCTGTATCCTTGACTGCCTTCAGGCGACCGGAAAATTCGTTGATATCCGCCAATGGATGCCGATCTCCGACAAACGAATTCATCTTCGGAAATCCCTTGTCTTCGATGACGACACCTGACGCTCCGCGCTGCTCCAGTTTCCTGGCAAGCAAACGGGCGTTGTTAAAATTGCCAAAGCCGCTGTCGCCATCCACAAGGACAGGGACGTCTGTCGCATCGACGATATGCTCGACGACATCAACAACCTGCGTCCAGCTTGCCTCATTGGCATCGCGATATCCAAGTGAAGACGAGATCGAAAGGCCGGAGGCCCACAGACCTTTGAAGCCTGCCTGTGTTGCTATGGCTGCGGACAGACCATCATGAGCCTCCATCAGGAACGCGAGGTCGTTGGACAGGATCAAGTCGCGCAGAGATGCTTTTGATGCAGCTCCTGGCGAGGATGAAATACTCTCGAAACGAGTAAAAGCCTGGTTCATGTCATGCCTCCTTCATCAACTTCCACGATAATATTGCGGTATAAAACGTCAAGCGAATTTCGGCAGAACACGCTCATAAATCATTGTTTTTGCGATATATTTATGATATATTACAGTTTCTCTCGACGAAAATAACGGCGAAGCATCTGAAAAGAATTGCAAATCCAATACAACCTTGAGTGATATTTTATTGACCCAATCTGCCAGCCTCGACGGCCGCAGTTGGCCGTCTCATGGATGCACAGCCGTGCAGGTCATTGGGAACATGGCGCTGACCCCCTACGAGTGGCAGCGTGGGGATCTAGAAGCAGGTTTGCTCTTGCTGAACGATCAGCGTGATTTCCAGGCGGCGTGGATGTTTTGGACATTTTTCCGTCAGGCCTGGACCGTACCGTGGTGGTTCAAAGGCGCACAGCAACCTGTCTTTGACACTGTTGACTGAAAAATCGCGCAACGCTTCTTTCACAACGAGTTTGGCTCGCGCGACAAAAGTGTTAATGGCCGTATGGTCTTAACCCTCCCTTAGTGAACCGCTTCCCATTGTCTCCCAATCAAAACAAAATGCCGAAATGGGCGAAATCAATGGTGAATTTACTGGGTTGGGTGAAGCGACATCAGGAGAGCGCCGTGTCAAACCCGCCCCGTCGCCGCATTGATCTTGGCAGTGAACAACCAAGCTATCCGATCTACGCCATTGGCGATGTGCACGGATGCCTCAATGAATTAGGCGAAGCGGAGTTGCGGATTGCACGGGATACACGCCGCACCGAGAGACCGGGGCTTGTCGTCTTGCTGGGTGACTATGTCGACCGCGGGCCAAGTTCTGCCCAGGTGATCGAACATTTGATCAAGCCGAGTACGATTGGCTTGCGGCGTTTGGCACTGTGCGGCAATCACGACGACGTCTTTGCAAAATTCGTCGCCGCGCCTGAACAATATATGGAATGGCTTGAATTGGGAGGGAGACAGACGCTCGCCTCCTACGGCCTTGACCCTCATAAGCTTGATTTCTCTCGCAAAGGTCGCGACGGCCTGAAGCAGGCGTTGGCCAAGGCAATTCCTGCACGACATCTTACATATCTGTCGAACCTTCCGATCTGTCTGAAAGTCGCAGATATGCTGTTTGTCCATGCGGGCCTGCGTCCAAAAATCCCTCTCGACAAACAGGTCGATGAAGATCTGATGTGGATCCGAGAGCCGTTCCTTTCGATGGGATGGGGTGGTCCAGGCATTGTCGTTCATGGCCATACGCCGCAACCGACGCCAGATGTCGGTATGGGCCGGATCGGGATCGATACAGGTGCGTTCTACAGCGGCAAGCTGACCGTCCTGAAAATCGACGGCAAAGACAAAGCTTTCATCTGACAAATTTCGAACGTTTTGATTTGGCTCGGCAACCGAGTGCCACCGGTTCAACCACGATTTCCCGTAGCGCCCCATCGTGATGTCGCAGGAGCTGCCCTGTGACGCGCCAAACGCCGCACCTATCCTCCTTGACGATCGACCTTTGCGTCGCTGAAGACGGCACCATTGAGATCGACAACAATGCGGCTGAAAGGCCGATCCGGCCGATTGCGCTCGGCCGCAAGAACTGGCTATTTGCCGGATCAGACAAGGGCGGCGAACGCGCCGCTGCAATCCTGTCGTTGATCGAAACCGCAAAGCTCAACGGCCTCGATCCAGAAGCCTATCTGCGGGAGGTCCTCACCCGCATTGCCGATCACCCCATCAACCGGATCGACGAACTCCTGCCATGGAACACCCTTCAACACGCTAACAAGGCTTGCACTGATGGCTGACGCAGTTGGAAGACGTAGCGCACGAATTCGTGTTCATTCGGATCATCGAGCTTGGTTAGTCGTCGTTTGCCACAACGAGCATCCAGAACGCCAAGCGCCCGGATCAACGGTATGGAATTCGCGAGCATTGCTTCAATGGATTGATTGAGGGATTCGAACATCGCCCTATGCAAATCAACATGATCTGCAACTCCACGATCTCGAAGCTCCCGCTCGATTTCTCGCTCATCTTCGCTGGATAGCTCACCGCCATGCTCGTCGCACAAAGCGACGCGCTCCTTCCAATATTGATAATATGTGCTTCCGTAGATTTTCTTACCGTCTAAGGTGACGAAAAATTCCCCTTCGTGATCGTGCGCGTAGCGATATCGCGTTGTTTGAACCTGCACCCTACCGATAACTTCGGGGGCAAAGCGAGCTTCGATAAGCTGCTTTAACTTTGTCCACTTCATCAGAAACGCTCCCGCCTCGAAATCAGCCCATTACTCACGGGGAGCCTTATACTATGCCTCCGCTCAAATTGCACAATGGCAGCCAAATGTCTGAAACAGCTTTCGACCGGACGCTTACGGATAAAGAGCCGAGCAGCAGGCAAATTTCATCAGGGTGAAAAGCGAAAAATTAAAAACTTATGGTTGAACACCGCAAGGCAATCGGGCATCATCGCCGAACTTCCAACGGGGATGGTTGAGACGTGTCAGGCGCCAATAAACCAAATGAAATCGACGTTCAGGTCGGCGCTCGGATGAAGCTGCGCCGCAAATTGCTGGGGCTTAGCCAGAGTGCGCTGGCTTCGGCGCTTGGTGTAACCTTCCAGCAAGTTCAAAAGTATGAAAAAGGGACCAATCGGATGGGCGCCAGCCGCCTGCTTGTGCTCGCCAACATCCTTCAGGTGACACCAGCCTTTCTGTTTGCGCAGGAAGAAGACGGCAGATCGATTGGGGCACCGCAAAACCTGATCGAAACCGACAAAATAACATCTTTTTTGGCGACCAGGGAGGGATTGGAGATCAATCGCGCATTTGTCTCCATTGCCAGCCCCAAAACCCGCCGCTCAATCGTGGCACTTGTTGTTGCATTATCGCACGAGAAATCCGCAGGCGATCAGCCCGACGATCTTCAAGATATAGAAGGTATTGCAACCGCGCCGAACGTGCAGTTTCTCTGACCGTCATGGTGGCTCATGTCGTTTTATCTACGAACTATGGGAGAGTTTTGCCTTACGGACGGGTCTGGAAAGCGTCTCGCCTTTCCTGAGAAAGGCCTTTTGATCCTCGCTTTTCTGTTCACTCAAACCGAGGGTGAATTCTCTCGCCGCCGGCTGGCTCTCCTTTTATGGGGAGATGCCTCTGCAGAAACAGCGTTAGTCAACCTTCGCCAGACGATCGCGCGTATTGCATCGCGACAGGCCGAGATGGGGCTTTCGCTCCTGGTTTCCGATAAAAGCACGATTTCTCTGGATCGCCGCAATATCAGCTGTGATTTTACCACCATTTGCGACAGGTCGCCTGGCCACGCTCCCTTCATCGACCTCAAATCCATCCTCGACATATATACAGGTGTCTTTCTTGAGACTGTCGAGATCAACAGTGTGCCGCTCCTGGCCTGGCGGGACAAGCATCGCGATATGAGCCTCGAGAGGCTGGCAGCGGCGATCAGATGCTGCGTTGAACTTGCCCAAACAGATGAAGAAAAAGGTATCATTAAAGATGCCTCAGCCCGCCTGTTTCAACATGCTCCTGGCAACTCGACAGCGCAATTGCTCAATATCGCCCAGGATGCGGGCAAGTCGCTTGAGGCCTGGCGAAGCTTGTTTGCGCTGACGCAGGCCGGAAGCGCCGATGTCGGAGTGCAGGCTGTTCGTGCAGCCAAGCATATTTTCGACGCGCAAGCCTTGTCAGGCGACGCCACGGACCAGCAGACAGCGATCGATCTAGCCCAAGGTCCACTCCCACGGCTGGCGCTTCTCCCGCCCTCTTCAACGGTTCTGCGCGGCACAGGTCCGATGATTGCCCAGGCGCTTATCGAGGATGTCACAGTTGCACTCGCCGCATCGCGCAGGCTCCAGGTCGTTGCGCCCTACACGGCTGCAAAGATCGGCCTCTCACGCGACAAAGCAGTGTTATTTGAGAAACATCGCATTTCTTACGTGATGGACACACGGCTGACGTTTGATGGCGACACGTCTTTTTTGTTTGTGCAGCTGGTTCACTTCGCCAATGACGAGGTCATTTGGGCAGAGCGCGTCCCACTACAGAGTGAGGCCCTGGCGCTGCAACGGGGAGATCTGGCGGCACGGCTGTCGGTCACGGTCTGCGATCAGATCGGCAGGGCGGAGAAGACAAGAGAATATTTCGAGAGATCACCTCAAGCCTATTATCACTATCTCCTCGGGCAACGATATCTCAGTCACCTGACTTTGCCCGATTTGCGCCGGGCACGGCGAGAGTTTCGATTGGCACTTGCACAGGCGAGTGATTTTGCACCGGCCCTCAGCGGAATTGCCCGCACCTACACAAAGGAATGGCTTTTGACCGCGCGTGGCGATCGGGAGCTATTGAAATTTGCCGAAGACAACGCTCGCAATGCGATCATACTCGGTCAGGACTTGCCGTCCGGATACCGGGAGCTTGGTGTGACGAAATTGTTGCGCGGAGCGATTGATGAAAGCGTCGAGGCGCTTGGCCTGGCAGAGGCGATGAGCCCTCATTATGCCGACGTGATTGCCGATTTCGCCGACACTTTGGTGCATGCTTCCAGTCCGGAACTGGCACTGGAAAAGATCCAGTTCGCAATCGAACTCAATCCGATCAGCCCGGATTCCTATCTTTGGACCGCGGCTGGCGCCTCTTATTGCATGAAGCAATACGAAGATGCTCTTGGTTACATCAATGCGATGCATGACAACGACCTTGCGACCCGACTTGCCGCGGCATCCTGGGCGATGCTCGGTGACGGCAAGAAGGCAAAAAAGCTCGTTGCCAAAGCCCATGAAACTCATCCGGATTTCGATCTAGAACGGTGGCTCGCAGTCGTTCCCATGCGGGAACACTGGCAAAAAGAGCACTATCGGGAAGGACTGAAGAAAGCAGGCTTCTAAAACTCTTAACGCCAGCAAAGGAGAAACCGATGGCGCAAGTAGTGGTGATAGGAATGCAGGGTGACGACAATCTCTGGATCGCTGATTTCGAGCAAGGGACCTTGTCCCCGATGACCGCGGCAACGGCCAGTGCGTTCAAGGACATCAACGCGCAAAGGGCGTCGGGATCTGGCATGATCCGCGGCATCGATTTTGCCGTGCCTATGTCGGCGACTGCATCCGTTTCGGCTGGTCATCTCGACGGCTGAAGACTTTAGGATGTCACATGATGACCATCAGCGTGCCAGCGTCGTATCACGACCGCAGTCTGGCACCCATCGAAACGTGGGAGCGGATAGAACCGCTCCTGCCCTCTCTGGGAATTACCAGACTGTCGCGCCTAACCGGTCTCGATCGCATCGGGATCCCGGTCTGGAACGCGGTCACCCCAAATGCCAAGTCGATTGTGATCAGCCAGGGCAAAGGCATCGAGGACATAGATGCCAAGATCTCTGCGGCAATGGAGGCGATCGAAAGGGCTGTTGCGGGGTCTCCCCACATCCCGGTGCTTACTTCCACGCGTGCAGCACTTTTGCGTCACGGCGGGGTTTGCCATTGCCTCAACGAACTCGTCGCGCCTGGAGCACGCGATGTTTCGGACGAGGAGGTTATCGACTGGGTCAAGGCGGATGATTTGCTGAAGGGCCAGCCCTGCCACCTCCCCTTTTTGGCCTTGCTGCTTGACCGTACGCAAGACAGTCCGCGTTTCTGGCAAAGCTCGGACGGACTGGCTTCGGGCAACACCCGCGACGAGGCGATCCTGCACGGCCTTCTGGAGCGGATTGAACGAGATGCCTACACGCTTTGGCAAATGACGCCGCTCAACAAACGGGTTGCGATCACGCCGACAAGTCTTGGAGATCGTGTGATAGACAGCCTGTTGAACAAGATCACAGGCGCCGGTTTTGTTCTTCGCCTGTTCGATATGACGACCGATCTCGGCATCCCCTGTTTCACAGCGCTGCTTGCGCCTGAAAACTTCCGCACGCGAAAAGACCTGAGGTTTTCGCAGGTCAACATGGGCAGTGGCGCTCATCCAAACGCGGTGCGCGCCGCGATCAGAGCGATTACCGAGGCTGCACAATCGCGAATGACATTTGTCAGCGGCGCACGTGACGACATTCCCGACGCGGCTTTCACACGGCCCTGTCCAATGGAGACACGCGCCTGCCTCGATCTTGCAGCGAGAGATCATGACAGAATTGCCGAATACACAACCGGTTCGGTGAGCACCCTTTTAGAATGGGTATTGAAGAAACTGCGAGCGGCCAAAATTTCGATCGTGGCCGTGGCAGACTTGGGCGACGCCGCCCTGCCCTTTTCTGTCGTGAAGGTGATTGTGCCGGAGCTCGAAAATCCGGAAGGAAGTCGCAAACGTCGCTTTGGACAAAGGGCGCTCGTGCAAGCGATGGCACTCGCGTGAAGGTCTTATTTGCTGGCCCCAGCCTGCCGGATGCGCGGGACTACCTGTTGGAAGACATCCAGCTGCGGCCACCAGCAGCAAAAGGCGATGTCTATCGGGCAATCGTCGACGGTGCGACTGTCATTGGACTGATCGACGGCTATTTCGAGCAGACCGCCGCGGTCTGGCACAAGGAAATCCTTTTTGCGCTGTCGCGCGGTGTGACCGTTATGGGTGCCGCCAGCATGGGCGCCTTGCGTGCCGTTGAATGCGCCAGATACGGAATGATCGGAATAGGCAAGATCTTCGAGCGGTTTCGCCTTGAACACTCGATGGATGATGCGGATGTAGCGCAAGTTCATGGGCCGCCCGAGACCGGATACATCGCCCTGTCCGAACCGCTCGTGAACATTGTCTTTACGCTTCATGCCTGGCTAGAGCAAAACCTGGTGTCAGCGGAGGACGCTGATGAACTGCGCCGGGCCGCGCAAGCGTGCTATTTCAAAGACAGAACGTGGCGGCGTGTGATCCTGGCTACAAGGCTTTTTGAAAGTAGGCAGGGATATTTGCTTGCGTTGGCTCGGGATGCAAAGGTCAACCAGAAGCGGCTGGATGCATTGGAGTTGATCCACGTCCTCCTCAAGACCAATCCTTCTCCATGCTCAAGGGTCGAATGGACGTTTCAGTCGACTGCTCAATGGAAGATGGCGACATCAAAAGGTTGATTGAACTGATTGCCCGGCAGCGAAAAGATGCGTCACGGCAGTGTCACGCTGGAACGTGATGAAGCATGGTAAAATGGCGCCTTGCAACAGGGGGAGTGCAATGCGGCGACCACTTAAAAATTCAACCGAGCCGAAGGCTGACACGAGTATGGAGGAGCTCACGTCACTTGCGCGCCTCGTCCTATTTGCGGGCCAGACAGCAAGAGATCTTGGCGTCGACTTTCCTGCTTACCTTCTCGACCTTGCCCATGGCGCCGTGGTTCAAGAAATTCAGGACAAGTTTGGCCCCATCCCTCCCAGTTGGTGGGAGGAAAACACGCTCAATGGGAAATCGATCAACTAACGTCACACTCTCGCGGCGGGCGTGGATGTCCTTATCGGACAGGACCATGGGATGTCGTTTTCGTGTGGGGGCACACTGACAGGTTTATCATCCGTCAGTTCGCGTCACCTGCGAGGGTTAAGGTGTGATCACATCGCACTCATCAGCCCGACAAAAAACAGATAGATAGTCACTTTTTTAGTTTCTCTGCTCGAATTAGTTGCATTTTTGTCTTGTTATCGGTTTAAGCAATTACAGATTGCATTGCCGAACGAGCGCCACAACTTGTCCAGCCTGCGGAGACGTTGCCCTATGTTGCTAATTTCAGACAAGACGCAGAATGCCTATATGCGTATCAAACAGGCGCTGCTCCGGCATGAGACGGCGCCAAATACGTTCATCAATATCCGCACTGTCGCGACCCGTATGCGGGTTAGCCCAACCCCGGTCCGCGAAGCGCTCATCCGCTTAGCGGATGAGGACGTCATCCAGTTTGCCGCTGGCCGGGGATATTACTCGAAACCTATCAAGGCTGACGAGGTGAAGGCCGAATACGAGATGGCATTTATGATCGCCAAATACTCGATCGAGAAAAACAAGATCGAATTCGATCGTATTCCGCCTGTCCTAGTCCCTGAGATCCGCGGTCAATCTGATCTATCGGATAAAGAGAACGAGGCGGATGGCGTCGCAAATTACCTTGAAACACTTTATGAGCGCTTGGCGATGATTTCAGGCAATCCGAAATTGGTGAAAGTGACGCATCAGTTCGGCGAGCGTACCCATCATATCCGACGGTTCGGACTGATGGTGGAACCTGAATTCATAGAGTTCTATTCGCATATGTCGGGACTGGAAAAACTCCTCCTGGAAGGCGATCAGGCTTCCGCTCTTAAAAGCCTCGTCCAGCAACATCATGCCAAGAGCGATATTCTCCAGCATGTGCTGGAAAAATTCGAGTTTCGCGCCGAAACCAGCAAAGCGGTTCTCGAAGATCTGCTCGGCTGAGACGCAATGCCAAGCTTAACGGCTGATCACCCGGGCGATTTTTCGCCCCGGCGATCAGATCGCAGTTATGCCAGATCAAAACGATCCGCGTTCATCACCTTGACCCAGGCGGTGACAAAATCCCTGACGAATTTTTCCTTCGCGTCCGTCTGGGCATAAACCTCGGCAATTGCGCGAAGCTGGGAATGCGAGCCGAAAATCAGATCGACACGTGTCCCAGACCACTTAAGTTGGCCGGACGTCCGGTCACGTCCCTCATAGATGCCCTGCTCGCCCGCCTTTGGCGCCCAGACCGTTCCCATATCAAGGAGAGCGACGAAGAAGTCATTGCTCAGCGTCTCAGGATTTTCGGTGAAGACACCGTGCTCGGGTGCACCGGCCTTCAGCACGCGCAGCCCACCGAGAAGCACCGTCATTTCCGGAGCTGTCAGGGTGAGAAGCTGTGCGCGATCGACGAGAGCTTCTTCCTCCTTCAGGAATTGCACACGCTTGTTGTTGACGTAATTGCGGAACGCGTCAGCCCGCGGCTCAAGTGCCGCAAAGGAGGCGGTATCCGTCTGTTCTTGAGAAGCATCGGTGCGACCCGGTGTGACCGGTACGACAATGTTATGACCTGCGGCTTTCGCCGCCTTTTCGACGCCGACAGCACCGGCAAGCACGATCAGGTCTGCCAGTGAAACCCTCTTGCCGCCGCTATTGGCTGCATTGAAGCCCTGCTGAATGCCCTCGAGCACGCTCAGCACCCTGCCGAGCTGTTCCGGCTGGTTGGCTTCCCAGTTCTTTTGCGGCTCCAGACGGATGCGCGCGCCATTGGCACCGCCGCGCTTATCGGAGCCGCGGAAGCTCGAGGCGGACGCCCAGGCGGTCGACACCAGTTCCTGAACGGACAGACCAGTCGCCAGAACCTTTTCCTTGAGCGAGGCGATGTCCGCGTCATCGATCAACGGGTGATCGATTGCCGGAACGACGTCCTGCCAGATCAGGTCTTCTGCCGGCACTTCCGGGCCGAGGTAACGAACCTTCGGCCCCATGTCGCGATGGGTCAACTTGAACCAGGCACGCGCAAAAGCGTCTGCGAACTCGGCTGGATTTTCGAGGAACCTGCGGGAGATGGTTTCGTAGATTGGGTCGAAACGCAATGCGAGGTCTGATGTTAGCATGGTTGGACGATGCTTCCTTGAGCCGTCGAACGCATCCGGCACGGAGGCCTCCGCATCCTTTGCGACCCACTGATGCGCGCCGGCCGGGCTCTTGGTCAGCTCCCATTCGAAACCGAAGAGGTTTTCGAAGAAGTAATTGCTCCACTGGGTCGGCGTCTGTGACCAGGTGACTTCCAGGCCGCTCCCGATTGCATCGCGCCCAACGCCGCTGTTGAACTTGCTAGACCAACCAAGGCCCTGCGCTTCCAGCTCGCCACCTTCCGGATCGATACCGACAAACGATGGGTCACCGGCTCCGTGGGTCTTGCCAAAGGTGTGACCGCCAGCAATCAGAGCGACGGTTTCCTCATCATTCATCGCCATGCGAGCGAACGTATCACGGATGTCGCGGGCCGATGCGAGTGGATCAGGATTGCCGTTGGGGCCTTCCGGGTTGACATAGATGAGACCCATCTGCACGGCGCCGAGCGGTTCGGACAGCTCGCGCTCACCGCTATAGCGCTCATCGCCAAGCCAGGTGCCTTCCGGTCCCCAGTAAAGCTCTTCTGGTTCCCACACGTCGGCGCGACCGCCGGCAAAGCCAAAGGTCTTAAATCCCATCGATTCAAGCGCGACATTTCCGGTAAGGATCATGAGATCGGCCCAAGAGATCTTGTTGCCGTATTTCTGTTTGATCGGCCACAAAAGGCGGCGAGCCTTGTCGAGATTAACGTTATCTGGCCAGCTATTCAGCGGTGCAAAACGCTGCTGCCCCATACCGGCGCCACCACGACCGTCCGTGATCCGGTAGGTTCCGGCGCTATGCCAGGCCATGCGGATAAAGAGGCCGCCATAGTGACCAAAGTCGGCAGGCCACCAATCCTGGCTGTCGGTCATGAGTGCATGAAGGTCCTGCTTCAGGGCATCAAGATCTAGTTTCTTGAACTCGTCGGCATAGTCGAATGCCTTTCCCATCGGATCGGAAAGGGAAGAGTGAGTGTGGAGAATTTGCACATTGAGGTGGCTCGGCCACCAGTCGCGATTTGACCGTCCGCGCGGGGTGCTCCCGTGGGCGACAGGACACTTACCCGAGTTCTCGCTTGATTTCGCATCCATGACGTTCTCCTTCCGCTCGTTATTGTGGACAGAGCTCAGTCGGCAAAACACGCCGACCGACATATCCGAAATTGAATGTGGAGCCTAAGCTGGTGCAGCTACTCGCACAGGCAACTCAAATATCGGGGATTTGCGATAGTTTTAAGTTCGATTTACAAATGATTTTGATATGATTTTCTTATCGCCAGCTTCGATCCTGCCGGTCCGCTAGGCCATTCCTCGCACGATACCAGAACCAACCCAGTTTGGGATGTTCTGGAAATACAGCGGTTTTATAACGATCACCTTGAGATGATTAAACTTTTAGCGGTGGGTCTAAGTCTCGCCTAACAGGTACATGATATTATCCTAATAAATTGAGGAGATATCAATGGCACTGCTACAAGTTGAGCGATCGCCGCGACAGCAAGTCCCGCGCCGAATATTGGTCACCATGATTTCGTCAGTCGCTGTGGTGGTTTACTTGGTCGTGCTGATGCTTCTCGTCGGGCTGCTCTTTCCCCTATCGCTTTTGCTACCGTCGCCGGATGAAGACCAGGATGACCGATACCTGGATTGGTGATTTTTGCAGCAAAATCTGCCTGCGATTATGTTTTCAGGCGAAGATATTAGCGGAACGGGCTGGTCCTAGCGCGACAAGGGATCAACTTTTCCGGGGAAGCCGGCGGCAAATAACCTTCTATAGAATGATATGATCCAGGTATCGACGGCCATTGCCCGAAAGAAAAAGCCACCAGAACTCCAGCAGATGCTTGCCAGCAACACGAAAATTATCCCGCGATCATGGGCCGATGCTTTGAGCCACATAATGTTGTCCTGTTGGTGAAGGCATAAGTGTCACAAACCGGGGAGATGACGCATTTTAATTGGACACCCGGACCAGCGTATTGGAGCAAGCCTCAGTCGTTGGGATTATTATCCGGTCGAGCGCAGAGCCGTTGCTATATGATTGCGCGGGCAACCTGCCCCTAATCGGGTGAGGATCTCCTGGCCATTGGCGCCTGCGGCCGAGGCAAGTTCGTCAACGCCAAACTCGTCAAAAAGAAACTCGACGATCCTCCCCCGGCCTTTTGCCGCGTCGGGAACATCAGTCAGATCAATTGTGGTGTATTCCATTGCGATGCGGCCCACCACGGGAACAATGAACGATCCCAGCCTCACGCTGATCCTGTTGGCACAGGCCCAGGGAAGTCCATGTTTGTAACCAATTGGCAAAACGCCGAGCGTGCTCGAGCGACGCGTCCGAAACGTCCCACCGTAGCCTACGGATTGTTGGACCGGGACGTGGTGGACATCGATCACTGGCGCCTTCAGTTTGACCACCGGCGTTAACGGATTTGGATAAATCCGTGCATTGTTCAGGCCGTAAAGGGCTGACCCAATCCGCGCGATGTCCATATGATACGATGGATCAAGCCAAAGACCTGCAGACGCAGTCAAGCTGAGGGGGACACGGGGGAACGCGCGGGAGGCTGTCAGAAGCTTCTCGCGCTGCAGGGCATTTGTGCCATCTTGAGGGTTATCGCTGCATGCCAGATGAGTGAACAGGCAGACTGGCCAAGCGTGCCGAAAGCCTCCATCGCGTTCAATCGAAGTCACGCTTTCGACGTCCAAGCCGAATCGTGAAAAACCCGTCTCGATGTTGAGGTAGTAAGGCATCGAGCCCGCCGCGCTTGCAATGCTTTTGAGATCGTCTCTGTCGTTGACGACTGCCACGAGTTTCTGGCGCTGGAACTCCCCGCTTGCCCTTTTAATATCCGCGTCAAACACCACAATCGACGCGAGTATTCCAGACTGTCTCAGCTTCAGCGCCTCATCCAGGCTCGCAACAAAAAACAGCTCGCATCCGGACTTGTACAAGGCATGGGCGACTGACGTCAGACCAAGACCATAGGCGTCGCTTTTCACCACAGCGCCGGTACGCACGCCGGCTCCCGCCATATTTTTCACGAAGTTAAAATTGTCGACCAGGTGGTCCAGATACACTTCCAATACCGGTCCATGGGACATGATAGGCTTCCCCTTGCCATTCCAGCACACCCAATTCGAATTCATCGATCACGACGAAATTTCAAAGTGATGTCCATCCCGACCCCGACGTTGCGCCTGACGTGATCAGAGGTCAACAAATATCGGAAATATATGTTTGATATCATAATGTTACTCTATTTTCGAAATGAACGCAAAATTGCTGAGAACTCCGCCTCCAGGTTTTCGGGTTGATGGCACGGGCGAGCATTTGCATGGCCAAGTGGCGTTTGAAATTTGACCAAAGTGCCAGAGGGCGACGGATCACAGCGAACTATCCGTTTCTCTGGATTTTCAAGGGCCGCGCTGAGCGCAGGCTTGATACGGCACGGACCTCACGGCTCAGTCTGCAGCGCTATCGTCGCTTCGACGTTCGGCCAGCATTCTCGATCAGACAGGCGGCGCACCATAAATGACTTAATGTCATATTGCGATCGGCGATTTGCGACTATAAGGTGCATCGAGAGGACTTCACGTCAGTTTATTATCACCAAAGTTGCACCAGAAGAGTGTCATGGAATGAATAGTATTCCGCGGGAGGTAGCCGGCGCCCAGCTTTTGGATAGAGCGGTCGCTATTTTGCAAGCCGTGCGGGATGCCGGCCCAGACGGTGCCTCGCTCGCCACCCTGATCGAGGCACTCGAGCTGAAACAATCAACAGCGCATCGAATTCTTTCGTCCCTGGAAGCACATGGGCTTGTTGACCGCGATAGCAGGAACAAGCGTTACAGGATCGGGGCGACGATCGTCGCCCTTGCTGCAGACGCTGTTGACGTCACCGATTTACAAGAAGCCTCGCGCCCCGCTTTGGCGCGTCTGTCGGCAGTTACAGGTGAAACCTCGTTTATCGCGATCGCTCTCGGCCTCAACGCCGTTTGCGTCGAGCGCCAGACCGGAAAAGAAAGTGTATTACCGCAATGGCCCCTGCGTGGCGGCATTCGACCACTGGGAATGGACGCGACAGGCCAAGCATTGCTCGCCTTTCTGCCGACTGAGCAGGCTGAAGCCGCACTCAAAGCCAATTCGCATCTTTTTGGTATCGCCGGTTTCCCAGGGGAAGACGTTATCCGCCGGCAAATGGCTGATGGGCAAAAGGATTTATTCGTTCTTGATCGCATTGCTACGGCCGAGGGCGAAACTGAAATTGCGACACCAATCCTTAACCGAAAGGGGTTCGCGGTCGGTGCACTCGCTATTGTCGTCCCAAGTGAGCGCCTCACCAAGGATGGTCTCGAGATCATTACATCGGTGATGATCGATGAAGCGAGGCAAATTACCGACCGATTGAACCGGTTTCGCCGGCTCAATGCCGTACACAATCAGCCAAAGCGAGATTTTCTGGCGACCTGTCCCGATAGCCCATCGCATTCTTCAATCGATGGCGATTGAAGTCACCATTGGAAACGGTCCATGACGAACGTGGGGACGGCAGCATGCCTGGCCGCCAGTTGCGCAACCGCAGCCATATCTGGCCGACCGTTTCCGTCAGGCCCAATATCAGCCCGATGGATACCGCTTGTGATAAGTATCGAATCAACGTCTTGGCTTGCGGCACCTTTGATATCGGTGCGAAAAGCGTCACCGATTGCGATGACCCGCCGTGCATCTAAGTCCATAGCCTTGAACGCGAGTTCGTAGACATCCGGATACGGCTTACCAAAGTAATGAACCAGTCCCCCCATGCCTTGGTAACAAGCAGCGACGGCACCCGCGCAGAGCACTTCCCTGTCACCGATGTGAACAGTCAGGTCTGGGTTGACGCAAACCATAGCCAGGTCGCGGGACCTCGCTTCGGCGAGCAAGGGCACGAGGTCGTCGATGCTTTCGGCACGATCCGTCCCTGTACAAAGGATGAAGTCGCTGCCGCTCAACGTCTTGGATAACACCAGGTTCGTCTGCGCCACGAGCGGCTGCAGAAAGTCGGGGCCGATGTGGAAAAAATGCCTCCCCAATATCTCGGAGAGAGGCGGTCCGGACAGGGCCAATATTGCAGTATCACCGGAGGTCACCAGACTGCGGTATAAATCCCGGTCCACCCCCATTTCGGCAAGGGACTGGATGACAACGTCACTGCGACGGGGAGCATTGGATAAAAGACACACGGTTTTTCCAAGGTCACGCAGATGACGCAAGGCAGTGATTGCCTTGGAAGAGGCAGTCACTCCGTCATGTACAACACCCCAGAGGTCAACAATGGCCCCGTCATAGTCGGCGATTACCTCCCGCAGACCGCCTAACAGGATAAGGCTAGAAAAGGCATTTTTCCTCATGATTGTCTCCAAAACTCGATATCGCGGTGGCTGACGAATTAAGGATAACCGGTCTTCTGATATATGTACCATATATAGTTGCCCTCTATAATTAATCTCCCTATGGTTGCATTTATGAATAAGCCGGTCCTTGACGGAGGTAGCGGGCATGTCAAAACACAGCCATTTGAAGAAAATTCTGATTTTGGGATCCGGTATCCTTGGGGGAGCCGTACTCGACTTTCTAGCCCAGTCCGGACAGCCCTATGACATCACTGTCGGCGGGAGAAATGCCGAAAAAACGTGGCTTCGCATCAATCTAGCGAAGTTTGCGGCAACCAATCTCGGTCACATGCCAAAACTGTCGTTTGTGGAGATTGATGTGATGAACATCGAGGAAACAGCGTCGGCAATCGAGACACTGGCGCCGGATCTAATCTTCAACGCCACAACGCTTCATTCCTGGTGGGTCATCACACAGCTGCCGGCTGGTGCCTACCAAAGAATAGATGCAGCCCGCGGAGGGGTGTGGACACCTATGCATCTCGTCCTGACCCGTAGGCTGATGAAAGCGGTTAAACTGTCTGGAGTGACTGCACATGTCGTCAATGCCTCGTATCCGGATGTCGTCAATGCGGCACTTGCCGCTGAAGGACTGGCCCCTTCAATCGGTATCGGAAATATCGCCAACACTGTCCCGGTTCTGCGATATGCCGCGGCGCATATTCTTGAACAGGATCCGTCAGCCGTGCAGATCCGGGTGTTCGGACAGCATTACTTCAGTTACCGGATGCCGAGCTCCGGCACCGCAAAAGATATTCCATATCATCTTGCGATCTATCTTTACGGAGAACTGCAGCCGACCGATACCGAGCGCGACGAAGCAATCTTTTCGACCTTGACCGGGCCATTCAAGCGCGTGAGAGGTTTGGCAGGCCAATCCGTGACTGCCACGTCGGCCACGCGTGTTATTCGCGCCCTCATCGACGACGGGACAGAGATAGTCCATGCTCCGGGACCATTGGGGCTTGTCGGCGGCTATCCTGTTCAGGTCACGCAGGGCAGTTTGTCCATAGCCCTGCCGGAAGGAATGACGCTTGCGGGCGCCGTTGACATAAACCGCCGCTGTCAGGTGCTCGACGGGATCGCAGATGTCGGAGCGGATGGTTCTGTGCGTTATACGCCTGAATCGGCTGGCATCCTGAAAGAGGAACTGGGATATGATTGCGAGCTGATGCATCTGGATGAATGTGAAGACAGAGCCGCCGAGCTCGCAGCGAAATTTGGCGAGTATTATAGACGGCTGGGAGACGACCGCATCCGCGCCGCCTAGCCCGCCCGCAGTGACCAGACGACTGTCTTCATGGGCGCGGATTTATCGTGCGATTTGATCCTGCGGAGACATTTTGCATTCCGGATTCGTTCATTATTCCAGCCTCCCCTCGACTTTATTTTTCCCCGCCCCAGTATTATGGTCATGATCTGAGTAAGGGTGATGTACAGATGACAAAAACTGTTTTTATCGCATTGGCGACCGTTTCAGTGTTTTACGCGCAGGCAAACGCTGCAGATGTCGTCAGATATCCTGAACGCCCCACCGCGGAACGGTCCCATTTCAGTTCACAGCAGGCTCGACTGGTTTCTGGTGATGATTGTGAATTGCTCAAGATTGACTACCAGTCGCCCTACCCTCGCAATACGCAGTTCGTGAGAATTTGCACGCGTGAGCCTTTGGACCTGCGCCCGGTTTCAAGCCTGCCGACTTTAAGTGGGCGATCGTAGAACAGGACTGGCGCCATCGCGCCAGCCATGTTGAGTTATTCGGTCGATAAAATACTTGTTGCGATTTAGACCGAAAATTTACTTAAAGTTTTCTAATTCAGTTGTACCGATTTGATACCCTGATCACGTACCAAAGGGCGATCATCTTGGCTCTGTATTTTATAGCATTTGCATATTCCGCGATCGCAAGCTTTGCCGTTATTGCAACTTTCGTCGAAGGACGGCAGTTAAAAACAAGCTCGATCATCCACCGGGCTGAAGGCATGCTGCTCGCGTTGTGCTGGCCATTGCTTATCATGCTGGTGATGTTGGACGCTGTTCGCGCTCGTAATGTGCCCAAGAACACCGAAGTTCAGCTTCATTTGCGCACGCGCTAGAACTTGCAAGCACCTGCGCCACGATGATTTCCCGTTCGATCTCATCTTGGTGGGGCGTTTACCTCGAAACTGAACTTACGTTGTGATCTCTTCGACTGGCTACTGATCGAAGCTTCTAGTGGCCCATGCCTCTTGTCGCAAAAGCGCCTTCGAGCGGATTAAGCGAGTCTTCCAGACTTTTGGCTTCGCGACGCAGCATCGCAACCAGGCCAGGCAACCGTTCCTGAGACAATCTTGCGCTGGTCATATTGAGCGCAATAGCTGCGATTGCGTCACGGCCGCGCGGCAAAATCGGGACGGCGACCGCGGAAATGCCTTCAACAAGCGACCCTTCATCGACAGCGTAACCACGTTCACGGATGCTGTGCATTGAATCTGTGATGGTTTTGCGGGTTAGGTTCGGATACCGCTGGAATAGCGGATAATTGGTATCGAGGATTACTTCCGCTTCGGTAGTAGGCAAGAACGCAAGGATTGCCTGGCTGGCAGGCCCGACCCCCATGGGTATTTGCCCGCCGACATGACCCGTTAGCGTATCGATGATGTAGCCACCGTCCTGACGGTCGACGCAAACGGCATTGAAGCCTGCTCGTGCCATAAGAAATGTCGTATCACCGGTTTCGGCCGACAGGCGCAGGACAGCCGGGCGTGCAAGCTGCCTCAAACCGGTACCATCGGCGGCAGCTGCACCCATCGCGAACAGAGCCAAGCCCAGTCGATAGCGCTTTGTCGATTGTTCACGGTCAATCAACGCGTGACGTTCCAACGCGGTGGTGATCCGATGCGCCGTAGACTGTTTGAAGTGTAATGCTTCGGTTATCTCTGTGATCGTCGCTCCTTGCTGCCCAGCAGCGCCGAGAAACCGAAGTACGGCGACTGCCCGATCAAGAAGCTGGGTCCCTGTAACGGTTTCGGATGCATCCGCCGGTGTCTTCATATGTCGCCTCGTTTCCTATTTCTTGCTGTCATTATCCGGTTGCCAATTCGGAGAAAAGTCTCGAAGCCTCGCCGGTGTCATTTTCCGATGGGGACAAAAGCTCAAGAGTAGAAGCCATCGAGCTTGTATATTCAAGCTTCGACAAACTCTGTTCCAGACGGGCGGCATGCTTTGTTCCAAGCGTCGGCACCGCCAGCTTCATAAACTTATCGCTTACATCCTTTGCCTTAAGAGGATTACTTGGCTCGCCACGCGGCGCGAGCAGTTCCATACGAGCCACGCCACCTTTATGGCGCAGGGTGATCCGGCAGGGAGTGGCAGCCGGAAAACACGAGTCGAGTTCGGGATCACAGGCTAGAGTTACCTTGGCCGCAAGTGCAAGGACTTCTCGATCTTTCAGATAACGGACATCCGGTAGCAACAGGGCATCTGCCCCCCGAACGGCCGCCAATGCAACGCTGAAAGGAATGCTGTACTGGGCCGCCTCCAGTTTATCTGGCGCGGTCGCGTTGATCAGCGTCAAGGCTCGACCGAAAGTCGCGATCTCGATCGCTTGGATGTTTTCCGTTGTGATACCGTGTTGTTCCTGCAGCGAAAGGACTGCGTCGACCGGGCCATGGGCCCAGCGGCAAGAACTGTATATCTTGAGATAGCTTGCCTCGATCGCCCATTCCTTTCCCAAGCCCCCGATTAACTTCGCCTGGTCGTATCGATCCGGATCGTCGAGAAGGTCGATCGGTCCCGTGAACCCCTCCTGGGCAAGGTGAACGGCTGTGATCGCGCCAGCGGTTGCCCATGCAATCCCCTCTTTCGCCATGTGACCGACCTTTGTCCAGCCGGTGGCGAATTGACCGCACGCGGTATGCCCGGCGATTGCCATGGCATGTGCGATGACCTGCGGCTCCAGCCCGCCAAGCCTGCCCAGCGCGGCAGCGACACCGTAACCGCACCATTGACCGGTGTCAGTGGTCCGCAAGGTACGGAAGTCCCGCGACGCTGAAACACGGGTCCCAATTTCATAGCCGAACACTATTGCGTCGAGGATCTGTTGGGTCGTTACATCGACCGTCTGCGCAACTGCCAGTACGGCAGGCACGATCGCGGCTCCGGGATGCCCAGCCGCGAGACGGTGTCCGTCATCAAGATCCAGCATCGATGCGTAGACAGAGTTGACGAATGCGGCCCCGGCTGCGGTCGTCTCATCGGTTGCAAACCAAACCCTGACGGCCCCATTGCTCCAGATGTTTCTTGCCGCTCTTCTTGCCGCGATACCACCCGACGTGCGCGAGCCTGCGGCTGCGACCCCGATGAGATCGTAAACCGCACGGGCCGCGGCGCGCCTGGCATTGGGCGCTGGGTGGTCTGAATTGGAGACGAATTCCGCCAGTTCGAAAATCTTGGTCATGCGCTGCTCGCTTGGAAATTGACAAAAAAGGCTGGGCGCAGTCCTACAGCAATCTTCAAATGATGGCAATTATTCCATATTGACACCCATAATATGGGTACGCTAAAACCCCAATCAGGAAATGCGCGATGTTAAATTCGAACCGGGAACAGAAATCATGACTTCCGCCGGGCAGTTCCACCGCATTCCAGTCTCTGAACGACGCGAAATTACCTGCCGTGTGGACGGCAAGCCGATCTCCGTTTTTGAAGGGGATACCGTGCTAACGGCCGTCCTCACGTTTCGCCGCGATCTGCGAGAATTCGAGTTTTCCTCTGATCTGCGCTCTGGCTTCTGCCTCATGGGCGCCTGCCAGGACTGCTGGGTGCGCAAATCAAATGGCGAACGCATCCGGGCATGCTCGACACTCGTTGCAGACGGTCAAGAGATCGTCACTCAGCATGGCGGAAAAACAGATGGTTGAAGCGCGTATCGTGATAATTGGCGCCGGACCGGCAGGGATGAAGGCAGCGCTTTCACTGGTGGAAGCCGGCCATCGCCCGGTCGTTATTGATGAAGCTCAGCGCAGCGGCGGACAAGTGTATCGTCGTCCATCACCGGCGGCCGAGCGATCCCCCAGAGCACTCTATGGCTTTGAAGCGGCGCGTGCGCAGCGACTACATCAAGGTTTCGACGCGATCGCTGACTTCATAGACTATTATCCAGAGACGCTGATCTGGAATGCCGAAGGCAGGACTTTAGATCTGCTTTATAATGGCCAAAACCAGCGAATTGCATGGTCGCATCTCATCCTGGCGACCGGTGCGATGGATAGGATTATTCCGGTTTCCGGCTGGACGTTGCCAGGCGCCTACACTCTGGGGGCTGCCCAGATTGCGCTCAAAGCACAAGCGGTTGGTATCGGACAATCGGTCGTATTTTTCGGCACGGGACCACTCTTGTATCTCGTCGCCTATCAATATGCCAAGGCCGGGATAACCGTCAAAGCGGTACTTGATGTGTCGGCGTTTAGGCAGAGCGTCGTTGCGCTCCCACAGCTGCTGACTGGCGGTCGCACGTTTGCAAAAGGTCTGTTCTTCCTGGCCTGGTTGCGTGCTCGGCGTATTCCGGTTCTTAGAGGCATTACACCGGTGGAAATCGTGGCCGGCACGGATCAGGCAGTGGCTGGCATTACTATTCGTACAGCCGGAGGGAAGCTTCGCCATTTCGACTGTAGTGGTGTTGGATTTGGTTACGGTCTGCGATCGGAAACTCAGATCGCAGATCTCCTGGAGCTTGAGTTTGCATTTGAGCACAATCATCGGCAATGGCTTCCGGTCAGTGACGATAATGGCCGAGCATCGACCTGCGGTGTTTATCTGGCGGGTGACGGTGCGGGCATTCTTGGAGCTGATGCGGCGGAGTTGACTGGGCGACGCGCGGCGCTGGTTTTACGGTTTGATCTTGGTGAGACCGAGCTAGCGGCGGAGATAGACACGCTCAGCGCCCGGCTGAATGCGATGCGCCCCTTCAGGCACGCACTCGACCATGTCGCATTTGCGTTCCCCGAACGCCTGGCGCGAAATGTTCCGGACGATGTTATCATCTGCCGATGCGAGGGGTTAAGGGCCGCAAACATACGGCAGATGGCACGCGATACCGAAGAAATCGATCTTAACCGCATCAAGGCTTTTACCCGCCTTGGCATGGGACGGTGTCAGGGACGAGTGTGTGTTGCGGCTGCGACCGCCGTCCTTGCTGGAGCGGCGACAGATATGTCATCGACCGGGCGCTATCGCTGCCAGGCCCCAGTTAAACCTGTTCCGTTACGGGCGTTTCTGGGAGGCTGCGATGAACAGGTTTGACGTGGCGATCATCGGCGGAGGCCTTGCAGGTTGTTCAGCGGCATTTCATCTGAGCAAGCGGGGCGCATCTGTCGCCCTTCTGGAACGCGGTCGCTGTGGCGCCCAAGCGAGCGGCGTTAATTTTGGCGGCGTACGCAGACAGGGGCGCCATCCGGCCGAATTGGGCATCGCACAGCGATCGCACGCCCTTTGGAAAGATCTGGCCAGGCTGATCGGAACCGATGGTGAGTTTCGAACGACCGGCCACCTGAAGCTCGCTCGCTCGCCAGACGAAATGGCAGACCTTGAAGCCTATCGAGAAACAGCACGAACATTCGATCTAGAGCTGGAACTCCTCGACACGAAATCTCTGCGGGCACGGTATCCCTATCTTGGCCAGGCTGCTCAAGGTGGCTCATTCTGCCCGGGGGATGGCCAAGCAAATCCGCGCATTGTCGCGCCAGCTTTTTCGCGTGCAGCCCGAGCGCTCGGCGCGACGGTGCTTGAAAATACGGAAGTGGTCCATGGCCGGCGTGATGATGGGGACTTTCGGCTTGAACTTGCCAGTGGTCAAAACATTCGCGCTCGGCGGCTCCTTAATATGGCGGGCGCCTGGGGCGCGCGGATTGCGGCCTGGTTTGGTGATATCGTCCAAGAAGGGGTGATGGCGCCGAATATGTGCGTCACCGAGCCGCTACCACAGTTTATCGGACCAGCGCTCGGCGTCTGCGGTGGAGATGTCTACATTCGCCAAGTCCCCCAGGGAAGTGTCATTTTCGGTGCCGGGTACGGGCTCGCAGACCGGGATCGGGTTTTCGCCAGACCTCTTGCGGATGTTACTGCCGCTGGCGCTCGACTTGCCGTGTCAATAATCCCTCGACTGGCTGATGCCCTGCTGGTGAGAACCTGGACAGGTATTGAAGGCACGATGCCTGACGGCATTCCAGTGATGGGGCCAAGTCCGTCGACAGAAGGGTTGTTTCACGCTTTTGGCTTTACCGGGCACGGTTTCCAACTCGGTCCAGCCGCAGGAGCGGTCATGGCCGAACTCGCGCTTGATGGCGAGACGCCCACAGAAATTGGCGCGTTAGCGTTCACACGGTTCAATCGATCATCAACCGCGACCAGGACAGGATGTTAGCCATGTCCTCATTGTTATCCTATGTCGGCTACAATCTTCCCATTGTGATGCTTTCTGGCTCGGCGTTTCAGCGAGGCCACCAGCACGGCAAAGCGTTCTCCGAACGAATTGCCCGGTTGATTGGCCAAATGAGACAAAGCCATTCGCCCGCAGGTTATGACCAGGCTCGTGTGCTTGCGTCAGAATCCTGGGCCGGGTTGCAAACGAATGCCCCCACAATCGCCGAGGAAATCTGTGGCATTGCTGCCGGTTCGAATTCCGATCCGCTTGAGCTCTATTGTCATATCGGTTTCGAGTTTTTTGAAAAAGAAACACGTACCGGCTGTAGTGGACTGGCCCTTGCAACACGCGACGGAGCCATCCTTGGCCAAAACTGGGACTGCCACCCAGACTTGATCGATGATCTTGCGCTCTTTTTGCATGTTGAAGAGGCTGGATGGTCGCTCGCCGTGATCGCGACGGTTGGGACACTCGGTTGGGTCGGACAAAACAGTTCCGGGCTCGCTCTGTTGTCGATGGACACAATGCTGGATTGCGTCGAGCGCGGCATTCCAAGTCAAGTTGCTCGACGACTTATGCTCGGCGAACCCGACATCCAATCGGCGCTCACACACCTTGAGGATCGACCGATTATGGCGGGCAGATCCTACCTGCTCGGCGATCGTTCTGGCTCCATTGCAGCTGTAGAAGTGTCTCCAAGTGCTGGCGTTTGCCGACTTCCCAATGCTGGCCGATACTTTCACACAAACCACGCACTGACATCGCAAACACAGGCCGTTGAAGATGAACAGCGTCTCAATTTAACCTACCCTTCGAGCCGAATGCGGCTGGCGAGCCTTCAATGCGCCGGGGCTGATGCTCAGAGCGTGGATGACCTTAAACGCATTCTGTCCAATCGCGAAAACGCACCTCACTCGGTTGCAAAAACCTCATCTGGCTTAGAGCCAACGATGACAGCCTTTTCGATTGTCTTCGATTGCGGCGAACGTGACTTCTATCTTTGTTCGGGTCCACCAGCGCCGGACCGCTATCAACGCTTTTATTGGCCTGAAACGAAACGTGCCGATACGCCGGCCTTTTCGCCCGAGCCGAACGGGCAACCGATCGGGGTAGAGATATGAAACAGCTCCAGGATCCGACAGGGACTTACTCTGGCTGGTGCTTGCGAACACGCGATGCTGCCCGATCTCTTTGGGCCGCAGGCAGATGCAGCCGTGATCGGTCGTGATGATGGGCGAGCTGCGATGAAGACAAAAACGCATAACCGGCGGATGTCGGGACCGGACAGAGGCAGGCACTTGCGCCACCTCGACATTCTTGAACGCATCTAGTCGCTGGCCTGGGCCGATCGAAGCTGGAATGAAACCCTGCCGGCGGCGGCGGTTTAGACAGAAACTCTGGCGTTGGACGTCGATACTTCAGAGGACGTCCACCCAGTAGTCGATTCATTCGAACAATCGCGGCCTCACGGCTGGCGACGACAGAATCACGCATGCGGATGCGTGGATGAGGCAAAACACGCCTTGAAAAATGAACGGGAACAAGAACTGGAGACAATCATGAAACTAACATGCCTGATGCGAACACGAAACGTGCTTTATGCTCTCGCAGGGGCAATAATGCTGGCGCCTCATGTCACAGGGGCACAAGCTTCAGACTACAAAACCGTTGAACCCAATGTCTTAACCGTCGCGATCACTGGCGACATGCCCGGGCTCATCGCCCAAAATGGCAGACTGGTTGGCTATGATGGCGAAATCCTCCAAAAAGCTGCAGAAAATCTCGGGCTTAAAATCAATCCCATGCCGACGGAATGGAGTGGTGCGATTGCCGCCGTCCAGGCGGGACGCGTCGACCTGATCGGTGGCACCGTTGCCTGGACACCCGAGCGAGCCAAGGCATTGTCGCTTACCGATCCAACCGGCTATTTTCAGAACGGCGTCACGCAAAAATCCTCGACACACTGGACCAAGCTCAAAGATCTTGAGAACCGAAAAGTCGGATCGATGACGGGTTTCTCGTTTCTTCCGGAACTGCGAAAAATCCCCGGCATAGAGCTGACGCTTTATGACACTTCGGATGCCGCGTTGAGAGACCTCATCAATGGCCGCGTCGAGGCAATCATTGGCGACCCTCCGGTGATTGACTATGCCATTGCGCAAAACCCCAGCTGGGGGCTGATCAACCTCGCTTTTGCTGACAACAATCCGGATTTTCCACTTCTGACAAGTGTTGGGCGTCAGTACATTTTTGGCCTCAGCAAAGACAACAAGCCGCTCGCCGACGCACTCAGCAGGGAGATCCGCAAGCTCTGGGACAGCTGTGAAGTGAAAGCAATTGGCAAGAAATATGGCTTTTCCCGCGAGGCCCAGTTCACCCCGTCAAAGGTGAACTTCCGCGTGGGGGTAGATCGCCCGGACGGTTGGGAGCCTCCCGCCTGCAAGACGTAAGTGGCACGCGGCGACTGTCGATTGATCAACGCCAATCGACGGTCGCCACTCCGACGACGAGAGGAGAGTTTCCAATGAATACGGCGCCGATCTTAACGGTCAGAAATCTGAAGAAATCTTATGGCATTCTGGACGTGTTGCGGGATGTGTCTTTCGACCTTCACCGTGGCGAACGGCTTGCCATCCTAGGGCCTAGTGGCTCAGGTAAGTCTACTTGCTTGCGCGCGATCAACTTTTTGGACCCACCAACAAGCGGTACGATTACGCTTGAAGGCGAGCTCATAGGCTTGCATCCCAATGGCAAAGATCATCGCAGCGCAACCAGGCGAAAAATGACGGCGCGTGAATTGGCGCCGCAGCGAGCCGAGATTGGCATGGTGTTCCAGCTCTTCCATCTCTGGCCGCATCTGACGGCACGTGAGAACGTGGCTCTCCAGCCTCGCAAGGTCCAGCGCATGTCATCGTCCGACGCCAATCATCTGGCAGAAGCGATGCTCAAAAAAGTTCATCTTGGCCATAAGCTTGATGAATATCCCGGCCGCCTCTCAGGAGGCCAACAGCAACGTGTTGCGATAGCGCGTGCCCTGGCACAAAAGCCTAAAGTACTATTGTTTGATGAGCCCACCTCAGCGCTTGATCCCGAACTGGTCGGAGAGGTGCTTAACGTCATTCAGGAGCTTGCCGACGAGGGCCGCTCAATGGTCCTGGTTACCCATGAGATCGCGTTTGCTCGCCGGATGGCCGACAGGGTCATATTCATGGACGCAGGGGTGATTGTCGAAGAGGGGCCCGCGCGCGAGGTTCTGGCTAATGCGAAGGAACCAAGGCTGCGGAAATTTCTGTCTACGGTATCAACCCAGGAGGCAGTCCAATGAATTATGAAACCATTGGACCCATCGCGCAGGCCTTGCTTGCCGGAGTGGTTGTCACTGTGGAAGTGTCGATAGGAGCTTTGTTTATCGCTGTGGTCTGGGGCGGCCTTCTGGCGTCGTTACGTTTTCTCTATCCAAGCCGGATGCTGGATCTTGCCATCTCGACCTATGTGGAGATATTCCGCAATATCCCGACGCTGACCCATCTTCTTATTGTCTATTTCGGCCTTGCATATTTCGGAGTGACTCTGCCTTCGCTTGCGGCAGCCATTCTGGCTCTTGGCTTAATTGGCGGCGCGGTGATGGCTGATGTGTTTCGCGCCGGCTTTCAAGCCGTCCCGATTGGGCAGACCGAAGCCGCGTTGGCGACAGGGCTGCCGCCATTGCTTACCTTTCGACTTGTGATTTTTCCTCAAGCTTTGCGGATCATCCTTCCACCCTCAGGGAATTACGCCGTAGGCCTGGTCAAGGACACTTCACTGGTTGCCGCGATTTCGGCACCGGAAATAATGTTTAACGCCCGGCAGATCGTCAATGTCTCGTTCCAAACGGGGCTGGTCTACGGCACTGCGGCGATGATCTATCTCGCACTGACTTTTCTGCTCACCGCGTTGTTCTATGCGTTAGAGAGAAAGGCGGCATACTGATGTTTTCCTTTTATCAGACCATTGCCGAGAACTGGTCCGACTGGTGGCCTCGGTTAAGTCACGCTGCCTGGATTACGATTTATGTTACGGCTCTGTCCTTTGTTGTGGCATTTGCAATCGGACTAGCGCTGGAATTTATGAGAACGCGCTCGTCGGTTGCTATTCGTCTGACAGCCCAGATCTATATCCTCACGCTACGCGGCGTCCCAATACTCGTGGTTCTTTACCTGCTTTATTTTGCATTGCCGGGATACGGTGTGATCATATCCGCACTTACTGCCGGAGTAATCGGCTTGGGTGCAGTGCATGGTGCATTCCTAGCAGAGGTTTTCCGGGCAGGCTTAAGATCCGTGTCGCCGGGCCAGAGGGAGGCCGCGCAGGCCGTTGGGCTTAGTCCGTTTCAGACATTCAGCCTGATTTTGTTTCCGCAAGCCATCAAAATTGTTCTGCCGCCTCTGCTTGTCGGTTTCATCTCCCTGTTAAAAGACAGCGCGATCTGTGCGTTGATTGCGGTTCCAGAGCTCATGCTGGCCGCCCGCGCAATCATGGCGGAAACGTTTCTCCCCATGCACGTCTTTGTCCTGGTTGGCGTGTTTTACTTCGGCATCGCGTTTCCAGCATCACTTTTGGTGAGGGCGCTGGAAAAACGCCTCACGCGAGGCAGCACAAACAAGTCATCGCTTGAGACCGGCGACATCCTGCCGGTTGCAAGATTGGATGGTGTCGGGCGGTAACCCATGCCTTGTCATCGTTTTCCAGTCGGCTGCAGGAACGACGACAGCACAGCCAAATTCCAGCAAATACGGAGGTTTTCGAGGTGGCAAAAATTATCAAAGTAAAGACGGGCAATCCTTTTGAAGACAAGGAAAGCTTCTCGCGTTTGATCGTGGTCGACGATTGGATACTTACGTCCAACACAGCCGGACGGAATTTAAAAACGAAAATTATGCCTGATACCGCGCATGAGCAGGCGAACCTTGCGTTCGACAATGTGGAAGCGGCACTAAGATTGGTCGGCTCTTCACTCCTGGATGTTATCCGATCTCGAGTGACGATACCGAATCCGAATGATGTTCCAGCTGCGATGGCCGTTGTTGGAGAGCGATTTCGTGGCGTCGATCCGGTGAGTACGGTCACATGCGCGCCGCTTGGCCTCGACTACCTCAGATTCGAATTAGAGGTGACGGCATTGCGCGGGGTAGCGTCAGCGCAGACAGAGCGATTGATTGTCGCTCTTTGATCATTTCGCGCTTCTGCCTAACCGTAAGCCTGCTACTCCACGAGCAGGCTTCCCATCCTGGACCTGTTGAGGTCAGACCTTGGGCAGGTCCAGGATGTATTGAACGGTCATCTCAGAGGTGTTCGGCATGTCACGTTTGTTCTGTAAAAACTGCATGACGCGCCACATCTGGCCTGAGGCATGACCAGTGACGTCCGATGGCAAGCCTCAGCCGCCGATGCATTTGGTACTCCCGTTTGGCGCTGCATAGCTCAGGGGCTTCGAGATACAAGTAGAGCCAACTCTTGGCCATGCAACGCAATAACAATCACTGATTGCACCAAGATCTCCTCCTCGACCCAGAACAGTATGGAGAGCCAACCGAACGTTGCAGCTTCAACACAGGAATAGAAATTTTCTTTTTTACCGACCGTGTTGGCTTCGCAGATGCAACATTACTAATTGTATATTTTTCTAACTTACATTATTTCTCGCACGTCAAAAATGATCGGGGGATCAGCTTCTCTAAACAACCGGAGAAGCGATTTTTTGATATGTTTTACTTGGAACCAAGGGGTGACAATGGAATCTGGCGTATCATTTGATGCAAGTCGAGCCGCTGCGTTGCTGGGGCTCCTGTCCAACGAATCTCGTCTGCAGGTTTTGCAGCTGATATCGCAACGTGAATGGGACGTAGGCTCGCTTGCTGCGGAAACCGATCTCAGCCAATCAGCTCTGTCGCAGCATCTGAAAAAGATGCGCGACATGAAGGTTGTGCGCACCCGTCGCGATTCGCAGACGATTTATTATTCGTGCACGGATGCGAATGTTGCCCGCGTTCTTGATACTTTGAGCTCGATATTCGAAACCAAAGTCCCGGCAAAAAGTGCAGCTTAGACGCCACTAAATGGCGATGTTCTCTGATTGAAAGATCAGCCAGACCTTTTTGCCTTTCAATGGCTGATACGGTGCTTGTACCACCACGCGATAATGGGTCTGGCTACTGGACCAAGCATGGCCAGAGCCGCAACCGACGACGTGAAATAAACCCGGCCACGTCGCCGGTCGACACCGACGACGAGTTTTCGGCCTATATCTGCGGCCGAGCTTGGCTTGATCGTTCCCATCAGCAAGGCGGCCTCGCGTGGCCGACTTTCGATTTCCCGGGACAGTTGCGGCGTATCGGTATCCGGGGGAAAGCAGATCCCGACCGAGATATCGGTGCCCACCGCTTCGAGCCGCAAAGCATCGGCAAAACCGACAAGTGCGGATTTCGAGGCGCAGTAGGCAGTATATGCCGGGATGCCGATAAAAGCCGCAGCCGACGAGACGATCATGATACGCCCCTGCCCGCGGCGCCTCATACCCGCATAAACTGCTCGCACGGCGTTCACGACACCCGTCACGTTGGTCTGCCATTGCACCTGGAATATGTCGACTGCCTGTTCGTGGAACCAGCCCGGCTCGACGATGCCCGCCGAGGCGACGAGAATATCGCATGGCCCAAAGGTTGCTTCACAGGCTTGGATTGCGGCCGAAAGCTCAACGCCTGAGGCGGCATCCGCCCCGATGACAAAAATCTTTCCCCCGCCCTCGACGGTCCGCTCAATCTCATTGCGAGCAGCTTGCAGCCTGTCGACGTTGCGGGCAATCAGCGAAACCGAGGCACCGCGGCACGCGTAGATTTTCGCGACTTCAAGGCCTATGCCGCTCGATCCCCCGGTTACGACAACATGCATGGCCGCGCCCCCTGGATCAGGTATTGGGAGACTGGAGCAGCGGCGAAAGCTGCATCATCTTTTCCATGTCGAGCGATGCGAGGCCGAAATTGCGCTCCTGCAGAGCTTTCAGCCGACGCGCCGTGACATCTACCGCATGCCGGATCTGATCTTGTGTATGGTTGCAGGTAATGAAGAAACGCAGCCGCGCCATGCCTTCCGGCACCGCCGGATGGATGATCGGCAATGCATTGACACCGTCTTCCAGAAGTTCGTTCGACAGCTGTACGGCGCGCAGCGAGTCTCCCACGAGAACCGGAACCACCGAAAACCCGACGCTGAGACCTGTGTCGAGACCGGCCTTGCGAGCCTCTTCCAGAAACAGTGCGCCATTGCGGTGAAGTTTTTCAGTCCGCTCAGGTTCGCTACGAAGGATATCGAGACCGGCTTTTGCCGCCGTTGCCAAGACCGGCGCTAGCCCGACGCTGTAAACAAAGCCGCCGGCCTCAGCCTTAAGGATATCAGCCAGTGCCTGAGAACCGGCAATGTAGCCGCCGCAGCTGGAGGTCGTTTTGGACAGCGTTCCCATCCAGATGTCGACGTCCTGAGGATCGAGGTCGAAGTGCTCGAAAGTGCCCCGGCCCGATTTGCCGAGGACACCGAGCGCATGGGCTTCATCGACCATCAGCCAGAACCCATACCGGCTGCGCAATTCCACTAGCCTCGGCAGATCTGCAATATCGCCGTCCATCGAGTAGACGCCCTCGACAATGACGAGGACGCGCCGAAACTCCGACGACAGTGTCTTCAGCACGGTTTCGAGATTGTCGACGTCATTGTGGCGGAACAGCCGGCGTGTCGCGCCGGACTGCTTGATGCCGGCCAGAGCGCTATTGTGGATGAATTCGTCGTGCACAACGAGATCCTGCGGGCCGACGAGGCAGCTGATGGCTGCGACATTCGTCAGGTAACCGCTGACGAAACAAACCGCCGCCTCGACGCCATAGACCTCGGCAAGTGTCGCTTCGAGTTCGGTATGAACGGGGCGTTCACCCGCAACAAGACGGCTGGCGGACGCGGAAATGCCGTAACGGTCAATCGCTTGCTTGGCACGGGTTGTGACCAATGGATCCGTATTGGTCCCGAGATAGTCGTAGGAGGCGAAATTGGCAAAGTTGCGACCGTCCATCACCGTGGTGGCGCCGGCCGCCATGTCGTGGGAACGATAGAAGGGATTGTCCACTCCGATCAGTTCGCCGACCTTCCGCTGCGTCAATACCCGCTGATATTCGGGGAGCTGATCGAATTTCGGGCTCTGGCGAACCGAAGCCTGCGGCTGACGATTCAGGCGAGCTTCCCGATTGCGGCCAGACGCTTCGCTGGTCTGTCGCATTTTTTCCAGAAACCCGCGCGTGGCGCCTCCTGCGGGAGACGCGGTTGTTTCCGGCTTGTCTTTGTCTGTCACTGCGCGGCTGCTTTCTGGCTCTGGTTCGAGTGGCTCTTGACCAATCGGTCGAGCACCTCGTCCTGCGGAGCCTCCTCCTCTCCGCCACTACGTTTCGAAACTCTCTCACGCAGGCGGGTGACCACGTCACTCACCGTCGTGTCCTCACCGACACCGCTCAACGGAATATCAAATCCGGTCTTCTGCTGGAAGCTCATGCCGAGTTCCATTGCCATCAGGCTGTCGAGACCGACATCCTTGAGGACTTTTTCCGGCGTGACACTGTCCTCGGTAACACGCAGGATGGAGGCGATCTCCGCTGCGACGATCTTGTGGAGGATCGCCTGTGCCTCATCTGCGGACTTGCCGTGGATCAGTGCTTCGAGATCGATCGGGTCGCCATCGGCAGACGACTGGGCATTGCCGGCAGCCCGCATCGCGGTTTCGAACAGCGATGCCGTCGAGATCGGCAGCATGCGCACCGCGTTCCAGTCGACTTCGGCGATCATTACAGCGGCCCCATCGATGCTGCCGCTGTCGCTTGCCAGATAACGCTCGACCTGTTCCAGCGCATCGCGCGCCTTCATCGCGGTCTTGCCGATCCGCTTCGACAGGATCTCGTTGACCTCGGCATTGCGTGCAAGGAAGCCGGTATCGGCAATTGCACCGAAACCGATGGCCAATGCCGGACGACCGGCGGCGCGGCGCATGCGCGCGAGCCCTTCGAGATAGCCGTTTGCGATCACATAATTTGCCTGCCCCGGATTGCCGAGCATCGTGGTAGCTGATGAGAAGAGCAGGAAAAGCTCCAGAGCGTCATCACGGGTCAGCTTGTCCAGCAGTTCAGCGCCGCGAACCTTGACGTCGACGACGGGGCGGTTGCGGTCGTCAGTCAGGTTCGATAGCAAAGCGTCGTCCAGAACCATGGCGGCATGGATTATACCCTTGATGGGCGCGACCGCACGCAGTTCCGTCAGAAGAGCGAACAGGGCCTGCTCGTTGGTGATGTCGCAGGCGTGAAGCGTCGCAACGACGCCGAGGCCTGTCCATTTTTCCAGAGCCTTGATCGTCGCCTCGTCGGCGATACCGCGGCGGGAGCAGAGCGCGATACGGCGCGCACCTCTGGCGACAAGCCAGTCCGCTGCAACGAGACCGAAACCACCGATGCCGCCGGCAACGAGGAAGGTGCCCTCGCCGTCGAAATGCACATTTCGTTCGCTTGCGACAACGACCCGATCCTTGCCGCGGACCGGCGGACGGATGACGATCTTGCCGATCTGGCCGGCATTCTGCATCAGGCGGAATGCGCTGCCGATCTCGTCATGACCGAAGCTGCGATAAGGCAGAGGCACCAGTTCGCCACGCTGGAAGAGTTCGCCGATCTCGGCGAAAATCCGCTTGGTGACGGCCGGCAGGTTGACCAGCAACTGGTCGGCATCGATGCCGAAATAGCTGATATTGCGGCGGAACGGACGCAGGCCGATCTTGCGGTCGGAATAATAGTCGCGCTTGCCGAGTTCCAGGAAGCGGCCGAAGGGCTTTACCAGCTCCAGGCTTCGTTCCATCGCTTCGGAGAAGAGAGAGTTCAGAACGAGGTCGACACCTTCGCCATTCGTGACGCCGCGGACGCGGGAGACGAAATCGAGCGAGCGGCTGTCGAAAATATGATCGGCGCCGAGCGCTTCGAGGAAGCGGCGCTTCTCGACGGTACCGGCCGTTGCAATGACCGTTGCTCCCTTCAGCTTGGCGATCTGCAGCGCGGCAAGGCCAACGCCACCGGCAGCACCATGGATGAGGATCGTCTCGCCCGGTTCGATATGGGCGAGCTGGACCATGGCATAATAGGCCGTCAGGAAGGCGACCGGAACCGTCGCCGCAGCGGCGAATTCCAGACGATCGGGGAATTTGGTGACACCATCACGGCGGACGCGAACATGTGTCGAGAAGGCGGCCGGGCCGATGCCCATGACGCGATCACCCGGAACCAAATCGGTCACTGCCGAGCCGACGCGCTCGATGCGACCGGCCATTTCCATGCCGATCGTGGCACCGGCAAACCCGTCTTCGAGCGCTTCTTCCGGCAGCAGACCCATGGACCACATGACGTCGCGGAAGTTCAGTCCTGCAGCCTCGACCGCGATGATGACCTCGTCATCACCGGGCTCCTGACGCGCGCAGCTTTCCCAGACGATGCTGTCGACGCGACCGCTGGTCAGCTGGTGAATGGTTGCGGCCTCGAAGTCGGACGTGGTGCCATCACGACCTGCAGACGGCCCGGAAGCCGCGCGGATTTCAACAACACCGCTCTTGCCTGCCAGCCATTCGCGATTGTCACCTTCGACCGTCGCAATCCGGTCGATGAGGGCGATCGCCTCTCCGCCTTCCGCATCGATCATATGGATGTCGATCGCATCATATTCATTCTGCAGAACGCGGGCGAATGTCCACAAACCGCCATTGGCTGCATCGCTGTTTTCGCGGGCAAGCGGAGAACCGCCCGGCACCAGCACGATCAGGCGAGGCCGGACCGCCGAGCCGTTGGCATGACGGGATAGGCCTTCGGCGAGAGCCTTGAAACGAGACAGTCGTGTAATTTCGAGAGCCGAAACGGCATGTCCCACGCCACGATCTGCAAGATAGGCAATGCAGATTGCAGATCGGCTGCCTTCCGGCACCAGTTCCAGCGCGCGTTCGGCTTCGGCGGCCTGAATGATCGATGCATTTGCAAACAAAGAGGCCGCGTGTTCGCACGACGGTTCTGCAACGACGATAAGTCTTTCCCGAACCGCTGCCGCAGCGACATTTTCGGAACTGACGCGGGAGTGCGCGATGGCGACAACAAGGCCGCCCTCATCCAGTTGCACATCGTTGACCGACGAGGCCTCGAAGCCGAGATCGGAGAGAAGTGTTTCCACCTGTGCCGACGTGGACAATTGGCCCACCGGGAAGTCAGCGGACTGACTTGCCGCGAACCATTCTTCCGACAGACCGAAGGCGAAGTCATTGAATGCCGAGGGTGCGCGATCGGCAAAAACGATCGCAGCGCCCCTGGAAGCAACAGCACGAACCGCCTGACGGACATCTTCATTGCCGACCAGCATGGCCTGGCTGGTCAGACCACCGGCAACGATCAGGTCAACCTGTTTGAGACCGGCAAGAGCCCGAGGTTCGACAACGGAAACATGCACGTTCTGCTCGAACGCCAGTTCCAGCATGCGCCGCGCATTTTCCCTCGGCTCGGCGATGACCAGCGATGCACCGATCGAGGCCGCGAGATCTGCAAGCCTTGTGCTGGCCGACTGGCTCACCGTACCAAGTTCGAGGATAAACCGGATTGCGCCGGGATTTTCCCGGCAGAGGCGCTCGGTCAGATCGAAACCGCTTTCGGCGCGGCGACGACCAAGCGGCGAGTGCACGAGGACATGGTCCAGCGTGGCTTCGCTGACATTGCTCGTGTGTTGGTTTTCTGCTTCACCAGGCTTTCCTGACAGTGACAGGTGTTCGAGCGCATCACGATAAACGTCGTTGACCAGCACGGCTTCCGCAATGCGCGAAGAATCCTCGCGGTAAATTTCCTGAATCAGTTCATCGACGCTCGGAAACGAAAATTCGCGCGGGACAGTCCAGCCGTCATCGGACGGCGCGGCGACACCGGCATCTTCCAGCGTGAACAGGCACGATGTCAGGAACGCGCGGAAATCCTTGTCGCCCGGCAAGTCTGCAGAAGACAATTTGCCATCGCCATCGGCGAGCGACAGGACGATCTCGTGACATGCACGATAGACGGCCGCATCGATCATCAACGATGCATTGTCCTTGGCATCCACGGATGCCAGATCGGCCAGAATCGGCAATCTGGGCGCTGGCGCATCAAGCGTCGCCAACAGCGCACTCGGAACGGCGTCGAAATGGAAGGCGACGGTATCCAGCGTGTGGTGGCGGCGCAACGAGGTACGACGGAAGCGGCAGTCCGAAAGGACGGCGATCTGTTCGCCCGCTTCATCGAACAGGCGGAAATTGACCTTGATCGAGAAACTGCTGAATCGCTCGATCTCTATCCTTGCCCTTGCGATCGCACGGCCTCTGCCCACGACCCGGATCGAACCGAAACGAACCGGAATATAGGGGGATCCGGCCTCGGCTCCGGACAATCGGTCAAACAGCGCAACGAGCCCATGGAAAGCAGCGTCGACCGAGAACGGATTGAGGTTGTAGCCGATATAGGGATGGGCGGGTGCCGCCGCCTGTTTAAGTTCGACTTCGACGATATTGTCGCCGAAAGCCACCGCCTTCGACAAAAGCTGGAAACGCGGACCATATTGCAGACCGAAGCGTTCGGCAGTTTCATAAACGTCGACAGACGAGAGGCTATCTCCGCCTTGCGCAGGTGCTGTGATTTCGAACCGGTGGCTTTCCTCATCCACCGGGCGTCGACAACGGCCAACGGCGTGAACGGTCCAGTCGTCGCTGCTCAGCCGCTCGCGCGAGCGTATCTCGATATTGCCGGTCTCCGGAGAAAGCAGCGTCGAAAGCTCCAGCATCCGGTCGGGGCGCAACTCCAGTGGGCGAACGATCTCCATATTGGAAACCTCGACCTCGTCGGTGCCGAAATGTGCCTGGGCAGCGGTAACCGCAATCTCCAGGAAACCGGCTCCCGGCAGGATCGCTCTGCCATCAACCACATGCTCGGCCAGATCGGGGAAGAGCAACGCGTCGATATGGTTCTTCCAGTGCGAACCATTTGGATCGGTTCGCCAGCCAAGCAGCGTGTAACTGTTCTTGAAATCCCGACCGAAGATGTCGATTTCATCGGTGGTGGCAGGTACTTTCAGAGCGGTTGGTTCGAACGGCAAAGGCGGCAGATCGACAATCGGGCTGCGTCTTCCGGAATGCCTTGACTGTGCGGGGGCTGCACCGTGGGCAATGGCCCGCGCGAACGCACGGGCGATTGGATCACGGCCTTCGATCAGGGTTTCGCGCTGCAGCGAACCGATCACAGTGGCTGGCTGCGCCTTGCTCTTGGCAATTTCCGAGACGTAATTCGACAGGATCGAGCGCGGTGAAATCTCGATGAACAGATTACAGCCGAGATCGAGTGCTGCTTCGGTGGCCGAGCGGAAGAGCACGGGCTCGCGCACATTGTGCCACCAGTATTCGGCATCAAGACCGCGTCCGTCGTAGATCCCGCCGGTAACAGTGGAAATGAACGTACAGGCAGCGGCCTGGGGTTCGATCGCCGGCAGTTCAGCCAGGAAGCCATCACGGGCACTGTCGATGATCGGGTGATGAAACGGATAATTGATATCGAGGATATGAACGACCGTCTGAGACTTGCGGGCAGCATCCCGGAATGCCTGGATTTCGGCGACGGGTCCAGAAATTGTCACGGAGTTGGGTGCGTTTACGGCAGCCACGTGGATACCGTCCAGCCCGTGCGTTTTCGCGAACGCCGTAGCGGCCTCTTCGCCCATCACGGCAGCGGCCATCTTGCCCTGCCCTGCAAACAGATGCTGGGAGTGCGAACGTTTGGCGACGATTGCAACGGCTTCAGCGGCCGTCAGTGCCTTCGAGGCGTAGGCTGCCGCGATTTCGCCAACGGAGTGGCCGAACACGACGTCAGGCCTGATGCCGTAGGCGCTCAGGCTGTCCGAGAGCGATGCCTGCACGGCAAACAGCAGCGGCTGGGCGATCGTCGCATCGGACAGACGCGACCCGAGGTCGTCTGCAATGATAAGATCGGTCAGCTTTTCGCCGAGATGGTATTCGAAGAGCGCACTGAAGGACTGGAAATACTGGCGGAAATGAGGGTTTTCGCGATAGGCCTCCACGCCCATCCCGGCCCATTGCGCACCGTTTCCGGAAAACACGAAAGCGATCTTGCCGAGCGATGACGGGGCTTCGCCGCGCTCGCCATCGGAAGCCTCGCCTGCAAGATGCGTCTTGATCGCGTCGAGAACCGCGCGCTCTCCGCGGGCATCGATCGCGAACCGATATTTCAGTGCATCTCTGTTCGTCGTTGTGGCGGCAATGATCCGGCGCGCCTTTTCAGGCACAGCCGCAGAAAGACGCGCGCGATAATCCTTGAGTAGCTCTTCCAGTGCGCTGGCGCTATGGGCGCTGGCAAGGAACAGAAGGTTGTCGCCCTTGGCAGGCGATTCAGCCTGTGTGGCCGGTTCGGGATCGCCAATGACAACATGCGCATTGGTGCCGCCAAAACCGAAGGAGTTGATGCCGACGAGCCGTGCTTCCTTTGCCGGGAGCAGTTTGATGGCGGATGTATTGACCCTGACATTGAGTGCATCGAAATCGATGTCCTCATTCGCCGTTTCGATGTGCAGCGCTGCAGGAAGATAGTTGTTCTCAAGGGCGAGCATCGCCTTGAACAGGCCGAACAGGCCGGAGACGGGTTCTGTATGGCCAATATTCGACTTGATCGAGCCGATCGGAAGCGGTGCGCGGCGCTTCTGGCCGATAACACTGCCGATTGCCCAAACTTCGGCAGGGTCGCCGACGCGCGTGCCGGTTCCATGACCTTCGATGAAGGCAACGCGGTTCACATCTATGCCGTGGCCCTTGTAAATGGAGCTGAGCAGATCGGCCTGTGCTTCGCGTGACGGGAGACTGATACCGTTGGTGCGACCGGACGAGTTGACGCCGGTCGCATGGATGCGGGCATAACTGCGGTCGTGCTGCTGGCGCGCGACGTCGCTTCGGCGCAGGACAATGGCTGCACCACCTTCGGCACGCACATAACCCTGACCATTGGTATCATAGGCTCGGCAGAGACCTTCCGGCGACAGCATGCGCGCCTGGGCGAAACCGACGAAAGAAAGCGGATGGACGAGAAGATTGACGCCGCCGACGATCGCGGTGTCGATATCACCGTGTTCTAACGCACGGGTCGCCTGGTCGAGAGCAACCAGCGACGACGAACAGGCAGTATCGATCGTCATGCTCGGACCATTAAGCCCAAACACATGCGAGATGCGATTGGAGACGATCGAGAGCGTGTTGCCCGTCATGAAATAGGGACTGCCGGAAGCAGGATCCTCGGCCGACAGGTTGCCGCTATCGAGGCTTGAGGCACCGATATAAACGCCAACCCGCTCTTTCGCCAGCGTACTGACCGGCAGGTTGGCATCTTCGAGAGCCTTCCAGACCAGCGTCAGGAGAATACGCTGCTGCGGGTCCATTTGCATGGCTTCGCGCTGAGACAGGCCGAAGACGGCAGGATCGAAATCATAGACCGCTTCAATCACGCCGGCTGCGAATGTGTAGGTCTTCCCGGGCGTGCCCTGACTGGGATGCCAGAAGCGAGCCAGTTCCCACCGATCAGCAGGGATTTGCGTGACGGTGCAACGACCGGTTCGGAGAACTTGTTGCAACTCCTCGATGGAGTTGGCACCGGGCGCGACACAGGCTCGGCCAATTACTTCTATCGTCATCGTCACTCTTACGTTCGTCACAGCTATAGTAGCTAATGCAGATTTAAGCCGACACCGACTTTAACAACACAATTGCCTCTGTTGTCACGAGAAAAGCGGAGAAAACCACTACTTAAACGTGACGGCACGAGGTGAAATACAATCCTCCACAGGGAAGCGCATACGGCAGGTTGTGCCGTTAGTCACTCAAATTATTTGAAATCGCGGCGCCTTGAACAGCGATTCCCACGGGTGCGCCGATGACACGAAGGAATTTCGTCAGATCGACCGCCGGATGGCGCGAGGCGTAGATCACGTCACGGCTCTTGACCGGGAAGGTCTGGCCGACAAGCAGGCTGTCCGCATGGCTCATATCGAATCTGTAGACGATCGGATAACGACCGTCCTTGTCCGGCTGCATGCCCTTGCGAGCCAGTTCATCGAACCGGCGCTGGCCGAGCAGGCCGAGCACCACTTCCGGATCCTCGTAGCGGAACAGGAAATACCCTTTCGCATTGACGGTCTCGTCATTGCCGCCGCGGCCGAGTGCAACGGCTTCGAGAAGGTTCAGGTCGTTGGCGCCGAATTCGATTCGCGAATTGCTTTTGACGGCACCAAGCAGCGTGAAGGTTCTGGGGTCGCGGGTGACGAAAATCTGGTCACCCGGCTGGACATAGATATTTTCCGACGGGTTCTCGACGATCGACTTCAGCAGCGCAGTGCCGGTCTTCTTGCCACGGACAAGCGTCACGTAGGATTCATAAGGCTGCGATGTCGGGCCGCCGGCTTTCGCAATCACGTCGGTGATCTGCTCTCCGCTCAGGTTGAGCGGGATCTGCGCTGAGCGATTGACGGCACCGGCTACGGTTACCGAACGGGATGGTGTATCGCCCATGCCGATGATGACGTCCGGTTCGACAGCCTTGCTTTTCAAAGACGCAAGGATTTCCTGGCGTGCCTGTTCGAGGGTGCGACCGGCGAACCGCACCGTCCCGACATAAGGGATCGCTGCGGTACCGTCGGGCTGCACGACGACATCGATCGTTGCCTGCTTGCTATCGTTGGTCGAGAACAGACCATCTGCACCGGCTTCGAAAATCGTGACTTTTAGCTGGTCACCGATACCGATGACCGCCCGTCCCGGACCGCCGCCAATGCCGAAGCGGCGCTTCAGTGCCGTCGAAACATAATCCGACACCAGTCTTGCCGTGTGGTTGTCGACATCGACGATATCAAAAACCGCAGCGTTCACGCGGCCGATCTCGGCCGGGGACCGACCGGCGTCCTCATTGATCGCGGAAGCCAGAGGTCCCTCACCCGGTACAGCCTGGCATCCTGCCAGGGCAGCACAGATTACGATCGCAGTTACTCGCATCAAATCTCGATACTCCAAGTCAGGACCGTAAGACTGCTGGCATGCTGCCTCTTGATCCGGAATTTGATGTCCTTGAAAGCACACCGAACGGCGAACGACAAGCTTCATGGCTTGGGCTTCCCGCAAAATAAAATCCGGTGCTGTTTTAAGGCCATAGTCACCTTCGGACAGACATTCAGAGTCGAATTTAAAAAAGTTAACTTAAATGCCTGCTAATTAACGTGGTTAACAGCACGGGCGATTGCGGTGGCAAACCTGGTTTGTCCTTTTTCATCTGATCAATCTGCCTTGGACACAGGCGGGTAGAATGTGGCAATGCTGATTGGAAACGGGATCTTGAGCGGAGCGTATGTCCTTGAAGGGTAAAGCGGAAATTATGACACCGCTGAAACACCTGCAGCGACGACGGCGCGCTACGCGAATATTTTCCACATTGCTTGTAACCGGCGTTGTGGCACTTGCCTGCTTTATCCTTTCCGTCAATGACGGACGCAATTACCGGCGGTTCGTTCTGTGGCTGGGTGCGGAGAAATATGTCGGGCGCTATCTCAACGATTACCTGCCCGACTATTTGACGCAGCCTTTTTCCACTCCCGTGCCCACGGCGATCAAATCCCGTCGGATGGGACGCGTTAGCGCGGCGTCTGTGCGACTCACCGAGCCAAAGGCAGTTGATCTGGAAATGCTGCAGCAACGTCAGCGGCTGAGTACCTATGAGCGCTGTGAAAGCCTGGCATCCGACGGCACGGCAGCTCCTACATTCCAAGCAGCTGGCGGCGAATGGGAATGCCTGTATTCACGCGAGCTCGGTTCTGCTGCCGAACCGTCAGTGCTCTTCATCCAGATCAAGGGCGTCTCCTCAAACGAGTTCCGGACCTTCCGCTTGAAACTCAATCGTCTGGATCCGTCTCAGGACGGCGAAATCATGCGGCTGGCGCTTGCGTCCATCAATAATTTCGGCCTGGAGATGAGTTCTCAGAACCGCCGTTACTTGGAAAACCGTATACAGGCGGGTGAGACGTTTTCCTCAAGGCTTGGAGACTTCCGCGTTTCTCTTGATCTGGAACGGGGCGATAGCCGCCGACTGAATATCATTATCATTCAGCGGCCGGATAGCAGCTGCAGTGACCTTGTGCCTGCGGTATCGCAAGGTTTACGGATGCATGCCTCGATGGCGCCCTACATGCTAGGATGCCTTGCGTTGCCGTCATCGTCACGCCCGGTCGAGCCGGATTAAATCGACATCATCGCCCAATTCACGCTGTGCTGCATCCATCAGGCTCGTCTGGTGGGTAAAAAGGATCGACTGGAACGCGCTGCTCGATGCAGCGAGCGTGCGAAGGCCTGCCCCCGTGCGTTCGTCATCGAAGGTCTGGAAAATATCGTCCAGCACCAAAGGCGCCGGCTCGTTGCGGCGGCAATAATCCTCAAGGAAGGCAAGCCGCAGCGCCAGATAGAGCTGATCGCCGGTTCCCTCGCTCAATCCGGACAGCGGCACCTGTTCGCCCGTGCTGCGCTCGACGGCCAGCTGCAGGTCGTCGTTATCGTCGTAGATCTGGACTAGGCGGGCGAATCGACCTCCGGTCAGATCGGAAAACACCTCGCCAGCACGGGTCATCACCGGGTCCGCTTGTTTTTCACGATAGACTTCCATCGAATGGGCGAGAAGAGATCCCGCGAGCTTCAGGATGACCCATCGGCGGGCGAGCTGCTTTGCTTCTTCCTCCGCAGCAAGCTTTTCGAACACGGCGCGCTCTGCTCCGGTTCCCTTCTCCAGTTCCTGCCTGCGGCGGATATTATCCGCTTCGGCGGCCCGCAAATCGGCAAGGCGATTGACCTGGCGACTATCTTCAGCGTCCAGCCGCTCGATCTCGACACCGGCTGCGATCTTATCAAAATCGACGAGAGCCGACCGTACGGCACTTTCCTCAAGGCCATTCGCCTGATCGGCGAAACGGCGGCGCCACAGTTCCTCGCTCGCGGTATGCCTTGCGCGTTCCTGCAGATCGGCGAGAACGGCGCCAAGGCGTTCCGGCTGGACGGAAACCATCTCGGCGTATTTGGCACGTTCCACCTCAAGCAGCGCTGCTTCGGCAAAATTACGATCGTGGGAAAGCCTGTTTCTTTCGAGAGCGGCGGCGAGCGCGATGCGCTGGTTGTCCGCAGCGCGCGCCGCTATAACCCGATCGTTCAACAGTCCGCCTGCGACATCCGCCGGAACGGATACGAGATCCGATGCCAGGGAGCGGCAAAGGGAGACGATCTCCTCCTCGAAGGCTTCCATGTCGCGCGCCATGCCGCGCACGCGCCGGTCGCGGTTTTCGCGCTCCGACATCAGATCGGGAAGCGTACGCCAGATATCCAGCGCAGCATTCGCCATTTCGATCGTCGCATCCTCGGCAAGCCCGGCCGATGTTGCCGCGGCTGCAAAGCCCGATCGCCACAGATCGACCTTGCCGCGCAGGTCGGTCTCATCAGCTTCCAGGCGCATCAGTGTCCGGCTTGTCGTGTCTCGCATCCGCTCAAGGGTACGCCCCTCGCTCCACTGGCGGGTGATCTCTTCCAGGCGAACAGAAATTTCCCGCGCAAGGCTGCGCGGCGGCAGGACGCCCGACGACGCGCCGGTGGCATCGGCAAGCGCTGCAAGTGCGGGCCGCAGCGTTTCCTCCCTGGAACGCAACACTTCGTGTTCATCTTCCGCGGCATTCAGAGCGGAGGAAAGTGCCGCCAATCCGTCGACTGCACGGCGCCACTCGATCATGCGCTCGGGCGCGCCGGGCGTCAGCGGAGCGGCGTGAAACAGGTCCTCGAATTCGGTCATGGCATCGGATGCCGCAATGCCGGTTTCCCTGATCGCAAGCTCCGCAGCGGCGATGGCGTCCGCGATTTTCCGCTGCTGCAATGTCAGATGTGCATGGCGCGAAACCCGTTCGGCATCGGAAAGCGCCGCATCGGACAGTCGATCCGCCTCCTCGACGGAGGATTTTGCGGCTAGCAGCGTGGCTTCAGAAGGTCCTGCAGCAAGAACATCGATGAGACCGTCGCGCTGCTGCCTTGCGAGCCCGATCGTCTCGCGCGACACGATCGTTCCCCCGCCCTCCAGGAGCGCCAGCTGACCGGCAAGCTCGTCCGCGTCGCCCTTCAGAGCGACCAGCTTTTGCAAGGCCTGCGCATTTTCCTGTCTCGCTGCTTCAATCAGGCGGCGATGATGGACAAGCGTCTCCATGTCCGGCAGTGGAACGGAGAGGAGAAGGCCGATATCTTTGACCGGAGGATCGAGACGTGCCGCCGCTGTGTCGAGATCGCTCCTCGCCCGCGCAGCGCGGATCTTCAGCGCTTCTAGATTGGTCAGCTCCTCGATTTCAGGCCGCAATGCCGCAAGCTGGTCACTCAACGGCTTGGGATCGACGATCCGCATCAGCGGAACATCTGCCTCGATTTTCCGAAGTGCATCGGCTTCCTCATCGATACGCTTGCGCAGCTGGCGCATTTCGCGATCGAGGTCGCTCCCCTCTTCCACGAGCTGTCGCAGGCGCGCCAGATCGGCGTCCGCGGGCTGGGCCCTCTGGAGATCGGTGAGATCCCTCAAGCCGAGGCGACGGGCCGCAAGGATCAGCTTCTGGTCAAAATCGTCGACCTCGCCGCGAACCCGGGCAATGTCCTCCCGCGCCTTGAGATAGACGCCACTTCGGCTATAGGCGGCAAGAATGTTCGGACCTGCGCCAAGCAGGGCTTCGTCCACATGGATTGCCGCGATCTCTTCACCGAGCCTTGCAATCTCGCTTTCGGAGACTGCCAGAGCTTCGATGTTCTGCCGGGACGCCTCCAGTATTTTCGACAACCCGGCCTCGAACCCTGCGGGAACGCCGGCCAAGGCTTCGTAGTGTTGAAGAGAGGCGCGCTCTCGGTCCAGTTCCCGCAGGAGAGGTTCCAGCGCCATATGCCGGCGCAATCGATCGAGAGTTCGTTTGGTCTCTTCACGGGCATGCTGGAGCGTCTGGATCTCGGAACCGAGTTCGGCCTCTTCCTTCAGCAGGCTCTTCCAGTCACCGGACTTCAGCTCGTTGTCACGCTCGGCCTTGCGGGCTGCGTCATGGGCATCGAGCACCTGGTAGAAACTGCGATCCTTCGATCTGCGCTGGGAATAGATGGCGTCGGCGCCTGCCTCCAGAGACTTGCGCAGGTTGGACAGGCCGGTCAGGCCGGATGCGGCGGAAAACAGCAGGCTGCCGATCTCGCCGCCACTTTTCAGCATGGTTTCCCCACCGGCCCGAAGCGAATCGGAATTCAGGCCGAAGGCACGCTCGAAGACATCGCGCGACAGATTTCCGAGAAACGGCGACAATGCATCGTCCGCCAGGTTCTCTTCAGAATCGGAGTGTCCGAGCAGGGTATTCTTGCGTCCCTTGCGGCGCCGGAAGGACAAGGACTGCCCGTCACGCGCCGTCAGTTCCGCACCGATGCGCAGGACGCCGACATCATGCAGGAAGCCATATGCCGATCGTTCCGGGAACCCGAACAGCAGATCGGAAATCGCCGACAGGGCAGAGGATTTTCCGGCCTCATTCGGGCCGTAGACAATATGCAGCTTAGCGCCCGGCCTGAAGACGAGCTGGCGATCGGTGAGCGCGCCATAACGAAGGATGTCGAGACGATCAAAGCGCATGGTCAGTTAGCCTCCGCCGCACGGGAGACGAGCAGGTCACGGGCTTCCGTGAGAAGCACATCGAGGTCGTCGCCAAGCGGCAGGTCCCCTGCTCCGCTGCCTCCCGGCAGTCTGGCAGCAATTTCCGCAACACGGGCAGCGGCCTCCTCCAGCAGTTCCGGCGGAAACCCATCCATCGCTAGCAGACCGTCGAGACCGAGCGTGGCGGTGCCGCGCTCTGCCGTTCCGGTGTCCGGATCGATGCGCAGATCGAGCTTTTCGAGCCAGATATCCGCATGGCCGCGATGGCAGGCAGCCTGCACCTCATCGCGAAAATCCTCCGCCTTCGACAGGAGCTGATTGCGGACGCGGCTTTTACCGGTCATTCGGACACGCAGCGCAAGCGGCCTGCCCTCCATGGCCTCGACCAGCGGCTCTATTGCGTCTTCGACGCGGCGCAACACGGCGGCCGGCGTGTCCTCCATCTCGACTGCGATGTTCAACTCGGCAAAGCGTGCGCTGTCGGTGATCAGGCGTTCGTAGGCGATGCGGCCATCCTCGACCGTCACCAGCACGGCACCCTTGGCTCCCGTCTCGCGGATCGAACGACCTTGCAGGTTGCCGGGAAATACCACGAGCGGATCTTTCGCCACGATTTCGAAATCGTGGACATGGCCGAGTGCCCAATAGTCGTAGCCGCGTGAGCGCAGGTCCTCCACCGAGCATGGCGCATAGGGTGCATGCGGCTCGCGGCCGGTGAGCGATGTGTGCAGCACGCCGATATTGAACCAGCCGGGATCAGGCTTGGGATAGGCGAGCGCGAGGTTCTCGCTTGCCGAGCGTTCGGCGAACCCCTGGCCGTGCAGCGCGACCTTCAGATGCTCAAGCCGGAAGCTACCGGGTTTTGCCGTCGGGAATTCGCTGACATTTTTCGGCAGCGTGATGGTTCTGGTAATGACGCTTTCGGCGTCGTGATTGCCTTTCAGAAGGAATACCGGAATGCCGGCGCGTTCCAGCCGTGCGACTTCGCGGTTGAAGAACAAGCCGATCTTGTTGTCCTTCCAGTCGCCATCATACACGTCGCCGGCGACGATGAAAAAATCGACCTTGCGCTCCACCGCCTCGTCCACAAGGGCGGAAAAAGCCTTGCGGCCGGCCTCGATGAACAGGTCTGCAAGATCTGCATCCTTCAGCGCCAGTCCCTGAAAGGGGCTGCCGAGATGCAGGTCTGCAGCATGGATGAAGCGGAATGAGGTCATCGATTCGCCTGATAGGAACACATCGGGAACGACAGACTTAAAGGAGGCGCCTCCAATAGAAAAGGCCGGGTGTCGAAACACCCGGCCTTTTCCCGTTCATTCGCAAAAGGATCAGTTGGTGACCTTGATGGTGACGGGCAGGAACAACGTCTCGCCGGAGCTGTCGTCAACGCCGTCATTGTCGGTGACCATGAAGGCCTTGCCCGACTTGTCGAAGGCAAAACCTTCCAGCTTGTCGAGAACGTAGCCGTTGGTGGCAGACTTCAGGTCGGGCAGGAAGTCGTGGACCTCTTCCTTCTTCACGAGCGGCAGTTCTCCGCCAAGCTTTGCCGGCTTCAGGTCATTCAGGGCGACGCGATAAAGCTTTTTCAGCTTGGCGGCATCGCCGACGAGATTGTCGCGTTCGACGATATAGAGGTGGTCACCATTGGCGGTGATTTCCGACAGGCCGACCCAGCCCTTCTCTGCCTTTTCGAGCGGGTAACGGACCGCGGCCCATTCCTTCGACTTCGGCTTGTAGCTGAGAAGTTTCACCTGGCCCTTCGGATCATCCTTCCATTCGCGCTGGATCGCCATCCAGAGCGTCAGGTCGTCGCCCGAGCCGATGGTGGTAACGCCTTCGAGACCGTAACGGCTCTCACCGGCCAGCAGTTCGGCCGGAAGACCGATCTCGGTCTTGATCTCGCCCTTGGCGTTGACGTTGTAGAGGCCGTGGCCGACGAGCTTGGCACTGTCGCCTTCCGACGCCAACCAGAAGCCGCCCTTGCCATCGAGAGCGATGCCTTCGATATCGAGCTTCTGGGCAGGCTGACCGTTGCGGGTGATGCGGACGACGTTGGTGATCTCGGCCGGCTTCTTGGTCGTGTCGATGGTGAAGATCGACGGCTGCATGGCGTAGACCGAGTCGCTGACGGCGTAGACGATACCATCCTTCTCGGCGTCACCGACGAGACCCGACAGAGCACCCCAGCCGAGCGGCTTGCCATCGACATCCTTGGACACCAGCGTCGGATAGGCTTTTTCGCCTTCCGCCAGTTCGTAGAGCATCACATGCGAGCGCGGGCCGCCGTCTTCGCCGAGATCGGCTTCGTTGGCGGTGGCAAGCAGGTTGCGGCCCGGAATGGCGACAGCGCCTTCGGGCGAGATGCCCGATGGCAGGAGCTGAACGAGTTCAGGTGTCGCACCGGTGTCCTTGTAGACGGCGACCATGGAGCCGCGCTCGGACAGCACGAAGAAATATTGCTGGCCATTAAAGACTGCAGCCTCCATGCCTTCCGGCTCGATGCCCTTGTTCTTGGCGCGCTTTTCCGGGAAATGGCCAACACGGGCGATCGCGTATTCCAGCGACGTGCCGGCGTCGTAGAGAACCTTGCCCGAACGATCGAAGATGGTGAAGCCGCGCGAACCGCCCTTGTAGTCGCCTTCGTTGGCAATCACGAGACGGTCGGTGCCGAGCCACTTAACAGCATCCGGCTCGCGCGGAACGGCGGAAAGCTTGTTGTTGAAGTTCAGCGCGCCATCGGTCTTGGCATCGACGCCATCGAGATCGACCGTGCCGGCGGAGAAATGGCCAGTGACCTTGGCGGTCTTGCTGTCGATGATGATGACGTGGTTGTTTTCCTGCAGCGTCAGGGCGATTTCGCCATTGGCGTTGATGTTGACGAATTCCGGCTCCGGATCTTCCGGCGCAACGGTGGCCAAGCCGGTCACGTCGACGCGCTTGATGCTGTCGCAGGCCGGTACGCCATTGTTGAGCGTGAGGATGAGGAGTTCGCCGGCCGGAAGCTGCGGCAGAGCGCCGTCGTTCAGGTCTTCGTCCCGCTGGTTCTCGATCGCGATGGCAGCAAATGTGCCATCTGGCGAGACGACGACGGAGTCCGGCTGACCACCGAGATCGCAGGTGCTTTCCATTTTCTTCGATGCGATATCGACGACACCGAGTGCGCCTGCCGGCTTCGTCATATCTTCGGTCTTGTCGATGGTGACGAGAACCTTTGGACCGGCCACGGCAACCGAGTTCGGCTCGCCCTCGATTGCAAGCGAACCGCCCGCCTTGGGAGCCTTGGCATCGGTGATGTCGATAAAGCCGATCGTGCCGCCCGGAGCGTCGGAATAGATCAGCATATTGCCGTCAGCCGTCGCGGTAATGATTTCCGACGACGTCGCCTTGTCTGCGCCTTTGGGCAGATTATTGGCGACCGGGAAAGATGCGATGCGGTTGAAAACCTGTTCTGCGCTGGCCGGCGCGGCGACCGAAGTCAGCAAGGCCGCCGTCAATGCGAGCCGAAACGAAACTGTCATGCCAATTCTCCCCTATCCTTAAACCACCGGTGGGTAGTGAGGCACGGTCATGACAACAGGATGACAAAAACAACACCCCTGATTGCAATCGCATCGGACAGGGATGACGGCTATGGCACAAAATGAAAAAGGCCGGGCAAAACCCGACCTTCGTATTTGTCATTTACAAGCAGTAACCGGGATCACTTCTTCTTTGCGGCATAGGCCTTGATGGCTTCCGACACTTCGCCTTCAGCATGGGCGGCATTGTCGAAACCATTCAGCTCGACAGCTTTGCGGCCGGCCGGAAGCTGCTTGTAGACGCGGAAGAAGGCCTGAAGGCGTTCCTGCTCGACCTGCGGCAGGTCGGTAATTTCCTTAATGTTGTCGTAGCTCGGGTCGATCTTGCTGGTCGGGACAGCGACAATCTTGTCGTCGACTTCGCCACCGTCGATCATCTTCAACACGCCGATCGGGCGAACCTTGATGATGGCGCCCGGAACGACCGGTTCGCGGGTATAAACGAGTGCGTCGAGCGGATCGTTGTCACCGCCGAGCGAGCTGGTGATCGAGCCGTAATTGGCCGGATAGATGACCGGCATGGACTGGTAACGGTCAACGACGATGTGGCCGGTGTCGGCATCGATTTCATACTTGGTAAAGCTGCCCTGCGGGATCTCGATGGCAACGTTGAATTCCTTGCCGTCGTCCTTCTTCTGCGGGAAGTCGAGGTAGGAAACATATTCAGCGGAAGCAAAGCCGGCGGTGACGAGAAGCGCGGCGGCGGCAGTCAGAAGTGTTTTCATGAAAATCCCGTTCGGTGTGGTGAGGCCCCTCACCTATGCAGGTGACATGACAATGCGATGACAATATCCACCCTTTCGAGATCTCCCCGACAAAATGTAAAAGGCCCGACAAAGCCGGGCCTTTCCAATTGAATACCGGGATTTCCGGCGGCGGATTTCAGTGGCGAACGTTCAGAACTTGACGGTATAGTTGCTGCGCAGCCAGACAGTCGGATCCTGGCCCTTGGTCGTGGCATTGACCATGAACGAGGCGACCCCCTTGCCGAGATCGAATTCGGCGCCGACACCGCCGCGCGCCCAGAACTGCTGCAGATCCTGACCTTCGAGATTGAAGTCGCTGATGCCGGTCAGTGTACCTGTCGATGCCGCCGCATGGCTTTCGAACTGGTAGTCCAGCTCGGCCTTGGCAAGCAGCCGGACCGTGTCGTTCAGGGGACGAACGAAATCGGCACCGAGACGGGCAATCGTAGAATGGTCGCTTGACCCGTCGAACTCGACCGGGAAAGAGCCGCCGGTTTCGGTGAATGCATCGACTTTGGTGTGGGCGTAGGAGAAGCCGACATAAGGCGTGATCGCCGTCTCGTCGACAGTAACCGCGTTCAGCCAGTCGAAGCGGATCTTGGCGCCCCAGGTTTCGGCATTGGTATCACCTTCAGAATAGTCGGTTGCCGCACCACTTAGATAACCACGACGGCTGTCGACACTGCTGCGTCCCCAGTAGCCACCGGCCGTCATATAGACGTTCTGGCCGAGATCGACGGAAACTTCCGGCGACAGATAGAAACCACGCTGGCGCACATCGCCGCCGGCATCGAGATCCTGATCGGTATAGGTGGCGCCGGCCGAGAAGCGCGCTGTCACACCATCTGCAATACCATAACCGAAGCCGAACTCGCCGAGAGCCAGGCCGCCATCGGCGTGATCGCCATTGTCATAACCGCCGTCGATCGTGCCCCAAACGGAGCGCTGACCGGTGGTCAGCAGGTTGCGCATCGGTGCGCCCTGGGCGCCGAACATGATCGTGTCGGCGCTGTTGACGCCGCTCTGGACGATGACGCTGCTGGCCGTCGCGACAGTCGGGAAAAATTCGGCGGTATCGATGATACCGCTTCCGCCTTCGCAAACGTCAGCGTTGCATTCATTGCCGCCCTCGTTGCCCTGATTTTCGATGACACGGGCAATATAGGTGGAGCCGGTGGTTGTCTCGCCGATGATGACATTGCCATCAGCCGACACGAGATCGGCGGTTTGCGTGATGGCATTGCCGATCGTCGCTCCCTCTCTTGCCAGCCAGTCTTCGACAGTCTCCATGCCGGTCGCCTGCGTCCAGCGGAATCCGTGACTGTCAGACTGGGCGTCTGTTGCCCATCCGACGACGACGCCGCCGTCGGCGTTTACTGCACTTGCGCTGGAGGACGTACCGCCAAGTGTTCCCAGATCGGTGATCTGACCGAAGGAACTCGTATAGCGATAGGCATGATAATCGCCACCGACCAGAGAGGACTGGCCGACCAGAACATTGCCATCGCCGCTCATTGCGTTCAGCCAGGTGTAAGAACCACCCAGGCTGCCGATGTCGACCATCCCGGTCGCTTCTGTCCAGCGAAACACGTGGTACGGCGATGACGAGGATGTCTCTCCAGATCCGGCGACCACGGATCCATCACTGCTGACAAAGTCGGCGCTGGAGGAGCTATAAAGCGTATCGATGTTTTCCATCGTGCCGCTGTCCACAGTCCATTGAAAGGCGTGATAGGCACTATCTAATGTCATGGCTTTACCAACAACGGTACTGCCGTCATTGCTGATCGCATTGGCTTCGGAATGCAGGCCGCCAAACGTACCGAGACCGACCATGCCGCTCGACGGTGTCCAGTAGAAGGCTTCCTTCATGAAGCTCATGACGCTGACATAGCCAGCAACGGCCGTTCCGTCTCCGTTCACCACTTTAGCGAAGGTAGCGGTCGTGTTGGCGTCGACGGTGCCTAAATCGACGAAGCCACCAGCGGCAGTCCATACAAAGGAGGTCTTGCCGCGGATTGCGTCGGTATAGGTGCCCGTCACGGTTTTACCATCGGCGCTCAGGTCTTTGACGGTGAAAGCGGAGGCGCCGGCCGGAGGTGTGATTTGCTGGGTTGCATTGGTTGCGGTGGATATAAGCGCATAGCTGTAATCGCTCGTAGCCTGATCATAGGACGATTTGAGAATAACCAAACCGTCGCTGCTCAGACCGATTACGTCCGGCCTCGACGCGGCCTGGGCCACAGATGCAACTCCCAGCATGCTGACGAGAGCAGAACTGGCAAGAAGACAAAGGGTCTTGGATTTAAGAAACATTTCTAGAACACTCGCTGATCGTTTGAGACGGATGCCGTCAGCGACGCCGAGATATGAAATGCCTCATAAAAGTAAGAAGTAATCATATTTCTAAATTACGAATCGCTTGTGCCCCCACGCACGCATTGGTGAGGATTCACTCGATCTGACAAGTCTAGCGAAATCAGCCCTCCGGCGTTTTTCTGACAGATGATAAGAAAGCCGAAGCGGTGTTGCCGGTGCGCACCACCATTCAATTACCGGTAATTGGTGTTCACCCAAGGCCCGCCACCGGGAGTGGAGACAGTATTTTGCGCAACAAAAAACCCCGGAGACGATCCGGGGTTTTGAGACCAGGCAGACATGCTGCCGGGTGAAGTCTTACTTGCCGTTGACGGCGTCCTTCAGACCCTTGCCGGCCGAGAACTTCGGAACGTTGCGAGCCGGGATATCGACTTCTGCGCCGGTCGACGGGTTGCGGCCCTTGGAGGCTTCGCGACGGGATACCGAGAAGCTGCCGAAGCCAGCGAGGCGAATGTCGCCACCGTTCTTCAGTTCGCCCTGTACGGTTTCGAATACTGCGTCCACGGCGGATGCGGCGTCAGCCTTGGAGAGGCCAGCCTTTTCGGCAACTGCGGAAACCAGCTCGTTCTTATTCATGTTTCCATCCCTTTCTACGGTTTTGGAACGACTCGATTAGTCGGCGCCGACAATAGTTTTGCGTCGGGGCTTGGCAACCCAAAAGCTCTGAGACGGCCTGAAAAACAAGGGGTTTCGTGCATTTTTCACAAAAAAGCCGGCTTTCGCCGGCTTTCTCCACAATTCAAACTCGGTTTGCCCGAGGTATCGCTTAATGGGCGATGGTCGTAGCGCCGTCTTCGGATCCTTCGACATTGGCAATAACCGGCGTTTCAACCGTGCCATCCCACTCGATCGGTTCAGGGCGACGCACCAGCGCATGCTTGATCACCTCGCCCATACGGGACACAGGAATGATCTCCATGCCGTTCTTCACATTGTCCGGGATCTCCGCCAGATCCTTGGCGTTCTCTTCCGGGATCAGAACCACCTTAATGTTACCGCGAAGAGCAGCAAGCAGCTTTTCCTTTAGGCCACCGATCGGCAGGACACGGCCGCGCAGGGTGATCTCGCCGGTCATGGCAACATCCTTGCGAACCGGGATGCCGGTCATGATTGAGACGATCGCCGTTGCCATGCCGACACCGGCGGACGGACCGTCCTTCGGGGTCGCACCTTCCGGCACGTGGACGTGAATGTCCGACTTGTCGAAGCGCGGCGGCTCAATGCCGAAATCGACAGCGCGCGAACGGACATAGGATGCCGCCGCGGAAATCGATTCCTTCATCACGTCCTTCAGGTTGCCGGTGACGGTCATACGACCCTTGCCGGGCATCATGACGCCTTCGATCGTCAGCAACTCGCCGCCGACTTCGGTCCAGGCGAGACCGGTGACGACACCGACCTGATCCTCGCCCTCGGCTTCACCGTGACGATAGCGCGGAACGCCGAGGTAATCCGAAATGTTGGCCGCCGTAACGGCAACCGACTTCGTCTTGCCTTTGATGATCTCGGTCACCGCCTTGCGGGCGAGCTTCATCAATTCACGTTCGAACGAACGAACACCGGCTTCGCGCGTGTACTGCTGGCTGATTGCCATCAGAGCATCGTCGGAGACCGAGAATTCGTGCGGCTGCAACGCATGTTCCTTGATCGCCTTCGGCAGAAGGTGACGTTTGGCGATCTCGCGCTTTTCATCTTCCGTGTAACCGGCGATGCGGATGATCTCCATGCGGTCCATCAGCGGACCCGGAATGTTGAGCGTGTTCGCCGTGGTGATGAACATCACGTCGGACAGGTCGTATTCGACTTCCAGGTAGTGGTCCATGAAGGTCGAGTTCTGGGCCGGATCAAGGACTTCGAGCAGAGCAGACGACGGATCGCCGCGGAAATCCGAGCCCATCTTGTCGATCTCGTCGAGCAGGAAGAGCGGGTTGGACTTCTTTGCCTTCTTCATCGACTGAATGATCTTGCCGGGCATCGAGCCGATATAGGTGCGGCGGTGACCACGGATCTCGGCTTCGTCACGGACGCCGCCGAGCGCCATGCGCACGTATTCGCGGCCGGTCGCCTTGGCAATCGACTGAGCAAGCGAGGTCTTGCCGACGCCCGGAGGGCCGACGAGGCAGAGGATCGGGCCTTTGATCTTGGTGGCGCGGGCCTGCACTGCAAGATATTCGACAATGCGTTCCTTGACCTTATCGAGACCGAAATGATCGTTTTCGAGGATCTTTTCAGCGTTGTTGAGGTCGGTCTTGATCTTCGACTTCTTGCTCCACGGAATACCCAGCAGCCAATCGAGATAGTTGCGCACGACGGTGGCTTCCGCCGACATCGGGCTCATCTGACGCAGCTTCTTCAGCTCGGCGTCTGCCTTTTCCTTGGCTTCCTTGGAGAGCTTGGTCTTGGAGATGCGCTCTTCCAATTCGGCCATCTCGTCACGGCCTTCGTCGCCGTCGCCGAGCTCCTTCTGGATCGCCTTCATCTGTTCGTTCAGGTAATATTCGCGCTGGGTCTTTTCCATCTGGCGCTTGACACGCGAGCGGATGCGCTTCTCGACCTGCAGGACCGAGATTTCGCCTTCCATGAAGCCCAGCGCCTTTTCTAGACGCAGCTTGATGGACACCGTTTCCAGCATTTCCTGCTTTTCGGTGATCTTGATCGACAGGTGCGAGGCGACCGTATCGGCCAGCTTCGAGTAATCCTCGATCTGGCTTGCGGCACCGACGACTTCCGGCGAGATCTTCTTGTTGAGCTTCACGTAGTTCTCGAACTCGGAAACGACCGAGCGAGACAGGGCTTCGACCTCGACAGCATCCTCTTCGGGCTCGTCGAGAATGTCGGCCTTGGCTTCATAGAAGTCTTCGCGATCGGTATAGGTATCGATCTTGGCACGCGCACGGCCTTCGACCAGAACTTTGACCGTACCGTCGGGCAGCTTGAGGAGCTGCAGGACGTTGGCGACGGTGCCGACCTTGTAGATCGCATCGGATTCCGGATCGTCGTCGCCGGCATTGATCTGGGTGACGAGCATGATCTGCTTGTCGGAGCCCATGACCTCCTCAAGTGCGCGGATGGATTTCTCACGTCCGACGAACAGGGGAACGATCATATGCGGGAAGACCACAATGTCGCGCAATGGCAGGACCGGGTAAGTCGCAGTGCCGGATGCCGCAGACGTTGAACTTGTCATCTTGTTTCCTTTCATCGTCCCGTTACCGGGATGGCTTGAGCAAATACCCAAGCACTTCACTCCCGCTCAAAGTGGAGCTTTCCTAAACGGTTTTCAAGCCTTGCAGGAGCCCGGCCTTTGCCAGTGTGACAGGGATATTACAAAGCGCCCACGCAAACACAACATACCGAACCGGGATCGACTACAGATGCTTGTCCTGCATGGATATAAACGAAACGAAGCAGCTGATATGCCGATGATCTTCGTGGTTCGTCTCTAAAGCAAGCTGAATATCGCGCAACCGTCCGTCCCGGAGATTTTTCGGGTTAGGACAAGTGAAACACAGCTTACCAACGAAAAGAGGCCCCAATGTGGGGGCCTCTTTGAGCTTGATTGAACTGTCCCGGATCAGGCCGAAACGTTGGCTTTCTCGTCCTGGCGATCCGCATAGATGTAGAGCGGGCGGGCATTGCCCTTCACCACGTCGTCTGAGATCACGACTTCACGAACGCCATCCAGAGCCGGCAGTTCGAACATCGTGTCGAGCAGGATCTTTTCCATGATCGAACGAAGGCCGCGTGCGCCGGTCTTGCGGATGATCGCACGTTTGGCGATTTCGCGAAGAGCGTCCTCGTGGAAGGTCAATTCCACGTCTTCCATCTCGAACAGGCGCTGATACTGCTTGATCAGTGCGTTCTTCGGCTCAGACAGAATCTGGATCAGCGCGTCTTCATCCAGGTCTTCGAGCGTTGCCAGAACCGGCAGACGACCGATGAATTCCGGGATCAGACCGAACTTGACCAGATCCTCTGGCTCCAGTTCGCGCAGGACTTCGCCGACGCGGCGATCTTCCGGGGACTTGACGGATGCACCGAAACCGATCGAGGTCTTCTCGCCACGCGCAGAGATGATCTTGTCAAGACCGGCAAAAGCACCGCCGCAGATGAACAGGATGTTCGTCGTGTCGACCTGCAGGAATTCCTGCTGCGGATGCTTGCGACCACCCTGAGGCGGAACCGAGGCAACCGTGCCTTCCATGATCTTCAGAAGCGCCTGCTGCACGCCCTCGCCCGACACGTCGCGGGTGATCGAGGGGTTGTCCGACTTGCGCGAGATCTTGTCGACTTCGTCGATATAGACGATGCCGCGCTGTGCGCGCTCGACATTGTAGTCGGCGGACTGCAGGAGCTTGAGGATGATGTTTTCGACGTCTTCACCGACGTAACCGGCTTCGGTCAGCGTCGTCGCATCGGCCATGGTGAAGGGAACATCGATGATGCGGGCCAGCGTCTGGGCAAGATAGGTCTTGCCGCAGCCGGTCGGACCGACGAGCATGATGTTCGACTTCGCGAGCTCGACGTCACCGCCCTTGGAGGCGTGCGCGAGGCGCTTGTAATGATTGTGAACGGCGACCGACAGGATGCGCTTGGCCTGCTGCTGGCCGATGACATATTCGTCGAGGACCTTGATGATGTCCTGGGGCGTGGGAACGCCGTCACGGGACTTGACCATCGAGGTCTTGTTCTCTTCACGGATGATGTCCATGCACAATTCGACGCATTCATCGCAGATGAATACGGTCGGTCCGGCAATCAGCTTGCGGACCTCGTGCTGGCTCTTTCCGCAGAAGGAGCAGTATAGGGTATTCTTGGAGTCGCCGCCGTTGCCGCTGCTGACTTTGCTCATATCACTTTCCTTCCAGCACTCTGCGCTCACGTAAAGACGGGCGCAGTCCACTCAACCGCTGCCGGCACGTGACACCGACGGGCTTCACGTGCCTGCCCTGCTTCTGGGGTACTCTACCGGTCCATATACTGGTCCGGCGGCAACGAAACCCTCTGAAACGCATGCTATGTCATAAAAGTTCAACACAGCATTAATAGTTACTAATAGCGCTTTCCCAGCGACTTGAAACCCCTTTTTGCTCACAACGGGGTGACAGTCACCGAAAGGCTACACTGCGATCAGCCTTCCGAGCCGCCTTCAAGCTCCTGACGCGTGGTCAGGATCTTGTCGATGACACCCCATTCCTGGGCTTCGTCGGACGTCATGAAGTGGTCACGGTCGAGGGTCTTTTCAACTTCCTCGAGCGTGCGGCCGGTATGCTTGACGTAGACTTCGTTCAGGCGGCGCTTCATCTTCAGGATGTCGCGCGCATGGCGCTCGATATCCGAGGCCTGGCCCTGGAAACCGCCGGACGGCTGATGCACCATGATGCGGGCATTTGGCGTTGCAAACCGCATGCCCTTTTCACCGGCGCACAGAAGCAGCGAGCCCATGGAGGCAGCCTGACCGATGCATAGCGTCGAAACGGCAGGCTTGATGAACTGCATCGTGTCGTAGATCGCCATGCCGGCGGTGACGACGCCACCCGGCGAATTGATGTAAAGCGCGATTTCCTTCTTCGGATTTTCAGCCTCGAGGAAAAGCAGCTGGGCGCAGACGAGCGACGCCATGTGATCTTCCACCGGGCCGGTCAGGAAAATGATGCGCTCCTTCAACAGGCGCGAATAGATGTCGTAAGAGCGCTCACCGCGATTGGTCTGTTCGACGACCATAGGCACCAGGGCCATTGCGGTATCAACTGGATTTTTCATGTCCGTCCTTTGTCAAATGCCTTGCCGAAGGCAACGTGGCGCCCCGGAATCATTGGAATGGGTCAACCCCTACATAGAGTGTCAATGCCCGGTACTTCAAGACGGAGAGCCCGATATCCTTAACTCGCTTTAGATGCACAAGCCTGACCGCATGCGCGCTGTCGCGAATAAACGCTCCGGGCTCAATGATGGTCCGGCAATAACCACCATCTTTTTCGCCGCCAAGGTAAAGCGGTGGTAAATCACGCACCAAACAAAGCCTCAAGCCAGATATAGCGCCCTGAAAGGTCGTTTGGCGCAAACTTCACCTTAAACTTTCGGCCTTATACACGCGACGTGCCTGGGTTCGGCAAGGGGTATTGCGTTGGATATTGTTACGGGTTTCATGATCTGGGCCGCAGAGGCCAGCACGATCGGTGTTCTTTTGTGGACGCGCTGGTTTTACGAGCGCCAACCGTTTTACTTCACCTGGGGAACAGGTTTTATTTTTCACGGCCTCGGCATCGGCATGGTGGCGCTGCGTGGCACATTGCCGGATTTCGTCTCGATCGAGATCGCCAATGTCATGGCGCTCGGCGGCATCGGCCTTTGGGTCGCCGGAATGATGCAGTTCGATAATCGGCGCGTAGAGCCGCTTGTCGCCATACCGTCGCTGATCTTCGTCGCCGGCATGCTGCTGGAGCCGGTGCGGACCAATTTCAGCTATCGCGTCGCCCTCTTTCATGGCGCAGCTTCCGTCGGATATTTGATGTTGATCGCCACCGTTTTATGGGGGGAAAACGGCCGCTCGCAGACCCGCCGCGTCTTCGCAACATGTGTCGGCATCCAGGTCTTGTCGAGTATCATCGTTGCAGTCTTTGCGCTGATCAGCCAGCCACAGTCGTTTGCCTCCGGCAACAATTCCTTCCTGCTGCTTCTGGTTGCCGCCCTTTGCTTCATTGCGGCCATCATGAGCGGCAGCAAACTCATCAGCGAACGCAAGGAAGCCAAGCTGAAACTGCTTGCAGTCACGGATCCGCTGACCGAGCTTTTGAACCGGCGCGGGCTGATCGAGGAATTCCACAAGTTGAAACGGTCGCATGCCGACGATAGCGGATTTCTGGCGCTGATCCATCTCGACCTCGACGGCTTCAAACAGATCAACGATATCTACGGCCACCAGGCCGGCGACGAAGTGCTCGTAGCGTTTGGCAAGATCGGTACGGCCGCACAGCGCGGACGTGGATCTTTCGGACGCATGGGGGGCGAGGAATTCGCCTCGATCATGTATGTCGCCAACATGATCGAAGCCGCAAGCGTCGCCGAGGCGATCCGCACGACGTTAAAGCGTCAGCCGATCACCGTCGGAGAACATCAGATCCCTGTCACCGTCAGCATCGGTATCGCGCTTGCGGAAATCGGATCGGCCAATCTCGACACGCTACTCAGCGCTGCAGACCGGGCACTCTATGTCGCCAAGACCAATGGCCGGGACCGCACGGCGATTGGGACGGAGAATGATGTCTCTATCGTTCCCGCCATCGATCATGCCGATACACCTGACACGCCGGTTCAGGCCAACATGACGCAACAGGTTGCAGCGCTGAGGCGGATCGTGGCGATCGGCAAGTAAGCTTCTCGAATGTCGGGAGGCGGCTCCGTTTTTCGTTCCGCCCCCTTGCCTTCCTTTCCCGGATCACCCAATTCCCTTCGAAACGAAAACGAGAGGGTGGGACATGGCGAAGAGAGTTTATGGGGCTGTGGTCATCAGCCTGCTATCGATCTCGTCCGCATCTGCGCAGCAGGCATCAGACACGATCGCACCCGAGCTCGCGACAGGCGTGACCAGCGCCAGCCGAGTCGAAGCCCGGGACTTCATGGTCGCGGCAGCCAATCCGCTGGCCGCACAGGCTGGCCGGGACATTCTGGCCAGCGGCGGCAACGCGATCGATGCCATGGTGGCCGTGCAGGCTGTCCTTGGCCTCGTCGAACCACAGAGTTCCGGCCTCGGTGGCGGCGCCTTTCTCGTCTATTACGACGCTGCCGCCAAGCGGCTGACGACGTTCGATGCGCGCGAAACCGCACCGATGGACGCGACGCCCAAGCTTTTTCTCGACGATTCCGGCCAGCCGCTGAAATTCATGGACGCCGTCGTCGGGGGCCGTTCGGTCGGCACGCCTGGTACAGTGCGGCTGCTGGAGGATGTCCAGATACGCTACGGCAAGCAAAGCTGGCCGGCACTCTGGAAACCGGCCGCCAAGCTCGCTCGCGAGGGTTTTGCTGTCTCCCCTCGCCTTGCGTCGCTGATTGCTGCTGAAGGTGATGCGCTGAAGCGATATGAAGGTCCTAGGACCTATTTCTTCGATCAGTCCGGCGCGCCGCTGAAGGCGGGGCATGTTCTGAAAAACGCGGATTATGCCGAAACGATCGAGGCGATCGCCACCGGTGGTGCCGATGCCTTCTATCGCGGCCCGATCGCGGAAGACATCGTCAAAACGGTACGCGGCGCCCGCGACAACCCGGGCGTCCTGTCCCAGACCGACCTTGCCATCTATCATATCAAGGAAAGGAAGCCCGTCTGCTTCCCTTACCGTGCACTGGACATCTGCGGCATGGGACCGCCCTCTTCGGGCGGCATTGCGATCAGCCAGATGTTGGGAATGACGGAGAATTTCGATCTCAAGGCGCTTGGGCCGGAAAATGTCGAAAGCTGGAGGATTATCGGCGATGCACAGCGGCTGGCATTCGTCGATCGCGAGCGTTACGTCGCGGACACAGATTTCCAGCCGCTGCCGATCAAGGGACTGCTCGACAAGACCTATCTTGGCGAGCGCGCAAAGCTTCTCGACGGAGACAAGGCGCTTGAGAAGGACGCCGTCAAGGCCGGCGAGCCCGAATGGGATCACGCCATGCTGCTTGGCAGGGATGCCGCGATCGAATTGCCGTCTACCAGCCATTTCGTCATCGTCGATAAGGAAGGCAACGTTGTCTCGATGACGACGACGATCGAAAACGGCTTCGGCTCGCGGCTGATGACACATGGTTTTCTGCTCAACAACGAGCTGACCGATTTTTCCTTCAAGACCCATGACGGTGGGCTTGCCGTCGCCAACCGCGTCGAGCCGGGCAAACGGCCGCGCTCGTCCATGGCGCCGACGATCGTGATGAAGGACGGCAAGCCGCTGCTGGCCATCGGTTCGCCGGGCGGCAGCCAGATCATCGGTTATGTGGCGCAGGCACTTATCGCCTATATCGACTGGGGCATGCCGGTCGAACAGATCGTCGCCCAGCCGCATCTGATAAATCGTTTCGGCACATACGATATCGAGGCCGGGACGACGGCGGAAAAATTCGCCGAGCCTCTGAAGGCGCTCGGATATGCGGTGAAATCCGGCGACATGAACTCCGGCCTGCATGCGATCGAGATCACAGGAAACGGGCTTGTCGGCAGCGCCGATCCCCGCCGCGAGGGCGTTGCTCTCGGCCAGTAACCGGAGTTGCCTTATCCCGATTGCGCAGCGCAGAGCCTTTGCGCTACGCATCGGGAATGACATCGCTCCCCGACTTCCTCCGCATCGACCCCACGACACGCCAGGTCTCGCTCGATGGCCGTGATCCTGCTTTTTACAGCGATCCGAACAGGGTCTATTCTGTATTCCACCAGCATTGTCCCACCTTCTACTGGGAAGAGCAGAGGCAGTGGTTCTTTACCGGTTATGACCGTGTGAATGCGCTTTTGCGCGACCGGCACTTCGGGCGGCAGATCCTGCATGTGGCAAGCCGCGAGGAGCTTGGCATGCCGGAACCGGAAAAGCATCTTGCCAATTTCGACCTTGCGGAGCGGCATTCGCTGCTGGAGATCGAGCCGCCGGAACACACGCGGCTTCGCACGCTGGTCAACCGTGCCTTCGTGTCCCGCCATATCGAAAAGCTCAGACCCGAGATTGCAGATCTCGCCGAAAAGCTGATCGACGGGTTCGAGAAAGACGGCAGGACCGAATTGCTCTCGTCCTTCGCCGACATCATTCCGGTGACGATAATCGCGCGGATGATCGGCATTCCCGACGAGATGGGGCCGCAGTTGCTAAAATGGAGCCACGCCTATGTCGGCATGTACATGTTTAAGCGTTCGGCAGCGGACGAACATGCCGCCGACCGGGCGGCGAGAGAATTTTCCGACTATGTCAGGACGCTGATTACAGAGCGCCGCAAAACGCCGGCGGAAGACCTGCTCAGCCACATGATCCACACCGAGCATAAGGGCCAGCACCTCACCGACGACGAGTTGGTGTCGACGACGATCGTGCTGCTTAATGCCGGTCACGAGGCGACGGTGCATCAGATCGGCAACTCGGTTCGGGTCATTCTCGAAAGCGGCCTTTCGCCGGATGCGCTATTTCGCGACGAGGCTGCAACACAACGAACGGTGGAGGAAACGCTGCGCATCTGCGCGCCCGTCCACATCTTCCAGCGCTGGGCGCTGGAGGACATCGAAGTCGATAGCGTTTCTTTGAAACGCGGCGACAAGGTGAGCCTCATCCTCGCCGCGGCCAATCTCGATCCGAAAATGTTTTCCGATCCCTTGCTCTTCAAGCCGGAGCGGAAGGAAGCACAGAACCTGTCGTTCGGCGCAGGCATCCATTTCTGCATCGGCGCACCGCTCGCCCGGCTGGAACTGAATACGGTGCTGCCGATCCTGTTTCGCCGTCTGCCGGGCCTGCGGCTTGAGGCAAAGCCGACGGTAAAAGACGTCTATCATTTCCACGGTTTGGAGCGACTTGATCTGTTCTGGTGAGGAATATTCAGGCACCGAGCGACAGTACGCCACATCGAAAACACATGGCTCATATGCGATCTGTTCGATTGTTTAGCGAGAACAGTACCTTATAGTACGGCTCAGGGAGGATTGTTGAATAGGACCCCTTCCGTGACCAAGCGCAAGACCGCCATTCTCCTGCATAAGAGCCTTCGCGGCAGCCGCCTCGCACAGGTGGCGCTGATCGTGCTTCTGTGGCTTGCCGGCGAGGCCGTGTCACGCAGCACCGGCATACCTGTCCCTGGCAGCGTACTTGGCCTGTTCGGCCTCCTTTATCTGCTCCTAACCGGCACGATCCACCTTTCGACCATGCGGCGTGGCGCATATTTCCTGCTGGCTGATATGTTGCTCTTCTTCATTCCCGCGGTTCTTGCGGTGCTCGACCATTCCGAATTCCTCGGCCTTGTCGGGCTCAAGGTGCTCGCCGTCATTGTCGCGGGAACGCTGGTCGTCATGTGTGTAACGGCTCTGGCTGTGGATGTCGGTTATCGGCTGATGCTCCGTCTGGAGAACCGTCATGCCGTCTCCTGAGACGATCCTGATCACAGCCTTCTGGTCGGTGGCGACGATCGCGATCTATCTTCTCTCCAAACGAACCTATCGCCGCTGGCCCGCAATCTGGTCGTCACCCATGGTGCTGACCCCGGTTCTCTTGGCGGCGCTGGCACTCTCGCTGCACACGACTTACAGCGAATATATCGGCGCTACCCGCTGGCTGATGGTCATTCTTGGTCCGGTCACTGTCGCCTTCGCAATCCCGATCTACGAGCAGAGAGCAATGATCCGACGCTATTGGCCGGTGCTGATCTTCGGCATCGTTGTCGGCAGCGGTACGGCCATTTTGACAGCCTGGGCACTGGCGAGCCTGCTGTCTATCGACGGGACGCTGCGCCTCAGTCTTTTGCCGCGCTCGATCAGTACTCCGTTCGCCATGTCAATTTCGGAGAATATCGGTGGTGTGCCGGATCTTACCGCACTCTTCGTGGTGCTGACCGGCGTGCTTGGCGCCACACTCGGCGAAAACCTGCTGCGCGTTCTTCCGCTTAAATCTTCACTCGCGCGCGGCGCCCTGTTCGGAATGGGCGCGCATGGTGTCGGCGTCGCCAAGGCGAACCAGATCGGCGCCGAGGAGGGCTCGGTCGCCGGTCTGGTGATGGTGCTGGTCGGACTCGTCAATGTACTTGCCGCACCGCTTCTGGCTTATATTCTGCGTTAGCTTCCGACACCGTATCGGGCTGCAGGCTTGCGCAGCGACAGATGCGGTCCAAGTGCGCCGCGGGCGGCGAGATAGGCGTTCCAGATGCCGTCATCGGCAAGCGCCGGGATCGTCACGAGCTCTCCCTGATCAAAGCCGGCCAATGCCGCATCCACCAGATCCGCTACATCCATGACCTTTTCCTGATCCAGATCGTCGAAAGAGCGCCCGACGCGATCAAAGATCTCGGTGCGCGTCAGGCCGGGCAGAACCGCCTGGATACGCACATTTTTGCCATTCAGTTCGGCAGCAAGAGATTCGGTCAGACTCAAGACAAAGGCCTTGGTGGCGCTGTAGGTGCCGTTGAACATCTGCGGGGCGAGAGCGACGACGGATGCCGTGTTGATGATCGCCCCTGCCCTGCGTTTTGCAAATGTCTGTGCAGCCGCGACAGCGAGCCGATTGGCGGCCGTGACGTTCAGCGCAACCATCGTGTCCAGATAATCGACATCGCTTTCAAGCAGTGACGTGACCGGTCCGATGCCGGCATTGTTGACGAAAAGCGTGATGGCCTCGTCCTGCCTGAGCCTGTCCTCCACCTTCAGAACGTCAGCCCGCTCACTGAGGTCGGCACGCAGGACATCGGTGCCAACACCATAGGTCGTCTTCAGCTTCTCGGCCAGCTGGCCAAGGCGCTCGGCGTCACGCGCCACGAGGATCAGATCATAACCGCGGCTTGCAAGCCGGTCGGCATAGGTGGCGCCGATGCCGGACGAGGCTCCGGTTACAAGCGCAGTTCCAAGCTTGGATGTCATGACAATTCTCCTGTTTTTGTTAAGGCTGGAATTTAATGGTATATGCCACTATATTTGAGGAGCAAATTCCGCAGCGCAAGTGGCCGTGAATAATTTTGTTCACGCGTGCAGGATTGCAGACAGCCCATAGCCTTGCCGGCAAGCGCAAGTGCTGAGATGAAGGATGTCATGGAGAAGATCGAAAACAGTATCTGGATGAATTGCAGCAGCAGCTCGGTCCGCCGGGCCTCACGCCAGCTCGGACAGCTTTACGGCGATGCGATGGGCCTAACCGACCTTCGCGGCACGCAATTTACGCTGCTCACTCAGATCAGATATCTCGATGAACCGACGCAAAAGATGCTGGCACAGGCAATGGTGATGGATCTGTCGGCATTGGGCCACACGTTGAAGCCGCTCATCCGGGACGGCCTGGTGGAACTGGCGCCCGATGAAAAGGACCGCCGTGCCAAGCGCGTGAGGCTGACGCCGGAAGGCCTTGCCCGGCAGACGGAACTTGTCGGCCAGTGGCAGGAAGCGCAAAGGCGGTTCGATGCGGTTCTGGGGGCTGAAAAATCAGCGGAGCTTCGCCGCACCCTTGCCTTCGTCGCCTCGGAAGAATTTGCCAAAGCCTATGCGGCTGCGGGCAAGAAGGGCGATTGAAACCCGCCCAACCATGTCTGCCTGGATTACAGCCAGCTGCGTCCATCGGCATCGGCCTGGCAGCCGTAGGGCGGCAGGACATTGCCGAACGTGACATGCAGCTTGTCGCAGCCCCATTTGCGAACCGGCGTCGGAAGGCGACTGTTGATCTCGATGCCGACTTCGTCATAGGGGCTGTCGGTATTGCCGACGTAACGGTACCAGCGGAAGCCGACGACGACCGATAGGGCAATGACGACAGTCAGAAGAAGTTTTACAATTCGCATGTGGGCATCCGGGTTATCCTCGATCCGAGCGGGTTTAGCCCGGACGGCTACAGATCGGCACCCCTCTTCCACGTCTTTCCCCAGACACTGACCGTACGCGCAAGCTAAACCCGGATCACGTAGTCCTTGCGAGTCGTTTCAACGACTTCCCAGCTTCCCTTGAAGCCGGGTCTGAGGATCATTCGGTCGCCGGCGCGAAGATGAACGGGCTCGCCGCCTTCTTCGGTGATGATCGAATGGCCGGATAGGACGTTAAAATATTCCCACTCGTCATAGACGATCCGCCACTTGCCGGGCGTCGCTTCCCAGACGCCGGCATAGATACCCCCCTCGGCCTCCTCGACATTCCAGGTGCGGAATTGCGGGTTACCTTCAATCACGCGGTCAGGTGCCGGTGCGCCCTCTTCCGGTTCGATGGTCGCAAGATCGAATGTCGTCCAGGTCTGCATCACCAATCCTATTTTGGGCCAACGGCCACCGTCATATGTTTCACCTGCCGCTTGTCAGATAAGCGGAAAGGCCTTCGGCGGCTATGCCTGCCATGACACGCAATCGCTGCGTCGGCATGCCGTTGCGGGCGCTGGCCGACAGGCCCGCAAAAGACATCATCACATAATCGGCCGCGAGGTCTGCATTGTTTGCGTCGAGGACAACAATCTTTTCGCGGATATAAGCCCGGCTTGCCTCCATGCGCGCACGGGCTCTGTCGCCCGCCTCCGGGTCCGCGGTGCCTCTGGCACCCTCGATCACCATGCAGCCGCAAGGACCATCGCAGGCGTAAGCATCTGCGGCATATCGGAGAAGTTTGGTGACGCCGGCCGGCAACGGGGTGCCGGGGGCAAGCGCCGTATCGACGTCCAGCCCCTCGGTCTTCTCGTATCGCCTCAGGGCTTCGTCATAAAGCGCCAGCTTGCTGCCGAAAGCCGCGTAGAAACTTGGCGGATTTATGCCAAGCGCCTGCGTCAGGTCTGCTACACTCAGGCCGTCGTATCCCTTCGCATGAAACAGAACCTGTGCCTTGGCGAGTGCCTCGTCACGATCAAAGGCACGCGGCCTTCCGCGCTTGGCAGTTATTTTTGTATCACTCACTACAAAATCCTTGACGTCGCTTGTCCGTATCTTTATGTAACGCTCACTACATTAAATCTCAAGCCTCAATACAGGGAGACATGCAATGACGGACTTCCACGAAAAAAAGGTCATGGTTCTTGGCGGCAGTCGCGGCATCGGTGCCGCAATCGTTCGCCGTTTTGCGAAAGACGGCGCCAAGGTGACGTTCACTTATGCCGGATCTAAGGATGCGGCCGACGCGCTTGCGGCAGAGACCGGCGCGGAGGCGGTGAAATCCGACGCGGGTGACCGCTCGCAGACGATCGCCACGGTCAAGGCTGCCGGCGCATTGGACGTGCTGGTCGTCAATGCCGGGACACTCGTTCTCGGCGACCCGCTTGAGACAGACCCGGATGCGGTCGACCGGATGATCGACATCAATGTGCGGGCGCCCTACCACGCCTCGGTGGAAGCAGCCCGACAGATGCCGGAGGGCGGCCGGATCATCATCATCGGTTCCGTCAACGGCGACCGCATGCCGTTTGCCGGTGGTGCCGCCTACGCGCTGACCAAATCGGCAGTCCAGGGCATGGCCCGCGGCCTCGCCCGTGATTTCGGCCCTCGCAACATCACCGTCAACGTGATCCAGCCCGGCCCGATCGATACCGACATGAACCCGGCCGACGGCCCGATGAAGGACACGATGCACGGTTTCATGGCACTGAAACGCCACGGCCGACCGGAAGAAATCTCCGGGCTTGCCGCCTATCTCGCCGGCCCTGAAGGTGGCTTCATTACGGGGGCGATGCACACGATAGATGGTGGCATGGGCGCCTGATCGCCCAAAGGTACGGCAGGATATCCTCTCCAAAAGACAGCCTGCCGTGGGCATTATCTCAAAAAAATGAATGCGGTCAGGATGCAATTGTGGCCGCAATCGTCTATAGCCCTTCGCCATGGACAGCCGATTGCGTTTGTCCGGCCTGACGAGTCGCGTAAAATCGGCAAGGACATCGGACCGGACGTTCCACCTTCATGGTCGAGAGATGACCGCGCCCCGCTATAAGCCGGGGACGCCTGATCGCGCCATCGCGCATATGTTCCATTTTATGCCGTTCCCGTTCCGGGGCGGCATTTTTTGTTTTCCCTTTCAACCACAAAAGGAATGGCCACCAGAAACGGTGTGCCGCTTATCATCATGATATTCGAATGGATGTCCGACCCCGCCGCATGGGCGGGTCTCGCCACCCTCATTGTTCTTGAAATCGTTCTCGGCATCGACAATCTCGTGTTCATCGCGATCCTTGCCGACAAGCTGCCAGAGCACCAGCGGGAAAAGGCGCGCCTTGTCGGCCTCGGCCTGGCGCTCATCATGCGCCTGATCCTGCTCGCCTCCGTGGCCTGGATTGTGACGCTGACAGCACCGCTCTTCACAGTCGCCGGTCTGGAAATCTCCGGCCGCGACCTGATCCTGCTGTTCGGCGGCGTGTTCCTTTTGTTCAAGGGCACGATGGAACTGCACGAGCGCCTGGAAGGTCATTCCGGTCCTAAGGAAGGCAAGATCGAACACGCCGTGTTCTGGCAGGTTCTGGTCCAGATCGTCGTCCTCGACGCCGTTTTTTCGCTCGACAGCGTGATCACCGCAGTTGGCATGGTGCAGCATCTTTCGGTGATGATGATTGCCGTCATCGTCGCCGTCGGCGTCATGCTGATATGCTCGAAGCCGCTGATGGCCTTCGTCTCCAAGCACCCGACCGTGGTCATCCTCTGCCTCGGCTTCCTGATGATGATCGGTTTCTCGCTGATCGTCGAAGGCCTCGGTTTCCATATCCCGAAGGGCTATCTCTATGCGGCGATCGGCTTTTCGGTCCTGATCGAGGCGTTCAACCAGATCGGCCGCCGCAATCGCGAGCGTTTCATGAGCACCGGCGACCTGCGCGAGCGAACGGCAAGCGCCGTTCTCTCGTTGCTTGGCAGCCGTCGCGGTGAAAACTCGCTGGGTGAGACGGGCGACGTAATTGCCGAGCGCGCATCGGAAAACGAGCTGTTTACACCGGTCGAACATGAGATGATCGAGAGCGTTTTGACGCTTGCCGATCGTCCGGCCAAATCCGTGATGACGCATCGTCTCGAGATAGACTGGCTGGATATTGGAGACAGCGACGAGGAGCTGCGCCGCAAGGTTCTCGAATCAGGCCATTCCCGTTTCCCGATCGCACGCGGCAGCCTCGACGAGTTTCTCGGCGTCGCGCTCGCCAAGGACCTGCTGCGCGACCTCATCGAAACCGGCAAGATCGATTTCGAGCGGTCGTTGCGTCAGCCTCTCGTGGTGCATGAAAGCGTCAATGCGCTGCGACTGCTGGAGCAGTTGCGCCAGTCGCCGCTGCAGGTGGCGATCGTGCTGGACGAATACGGATCGGTCGAAGGCATGGTCACGGCAACGGACCTGCTGGAAGCCATCGCCGGTGACTTTGCCGACGATGACGAGGAACAGTTGACTGTGGAGCGTGGCGAGGACGGCTCGCTTCTGGTCGACGGCTGGATCGACATCCGCCACGTATCGAGACTTCTCGACAGCGATCTCGTCGATGATGCCGACCGCTATTCAACGCTGGCCGGGCTTATCCTCTGGCGTCTCGGCCATCTTCCGGAAAAGGGCGAAACGTTTACCTTCGGTGGCCTCACTTACGAGGTGGTATCGCTTGACGGGCGCAATATCGACAAGGTGCGTATTCGTGCTGCCAACTCGGCGGCGACCGAACCGGCATAAACCGGGCCTTGAGCCCAGATACCATCAGGCGGACCGGCGGCGAGGTTCCTTGCCGGTCTGCTCCCTGCCCTTCAACATATTGCCGACAGTGATCAGCAGGGTTCCCGCCGCGCATGGTTTCGCCAGTCGCCGGGCTGTAGCCGGCAATTCGGAAAGATCTCGGCCGGTGCGGGCAGACGAGACGACAATGCCGATCCGCGGGGCGCATTCGGCCACCATCTTGGCGAGATCGATACCGTTCAGCGATCCCGGCATATCGATATCGGTGAGCACGAGATCGATATTCTCGAACTGGCCGAGCCTGCCGACCGCCTCCAGTACGCTGCTGGCCTCCAGCACCGCATAACCCGCATCTTCGAGAGCGTCGGCCATCGCAAAGCGGATCAGCGCGTCATCCTCGACAACCAGGATCGTCTTCTGCCGGAACGTGTTCATCGCCGTTATCCTTCTTCAATCGTCGCACCATGAACGCATGAAGATTGGAAAGGATTGCGGCAGCGGCTGTGCCAATTCGAAACATGTTTAATAAAATACGAACGAAATCAGACGGCTTTCGGAAGGAAACCTGTCAATCCGCCCATTCCGGATCGCTGGTGAAAACGATCGTCAGCCAGCGGTCGGGGCCTTCATCACCGATCGCATCGCCGATCTCGTCGCGGATCGCATCCCATTCCGACAGATGACGCGCCGGCCAGTCGGACGGCGCGATGAAGAACAGTTCGATCTGCTTGCCGCGGCCGACGCGGGCGACATAGGCGCGATAAGACAGGAAACCGTGACGCTCGACGATGTCTTCCGCTACCGCATCGACATGCCGCTTTAGGTCGACCGGCGTCACAAGCAGGATATCGGCGACAGCCTGGCGCACATTGGAAAACGGCGCCGGCAGGATCACCACGCATATGATGGCGAGCACACCGGGATCGATATAGGGCCCGAGCCATTCCAGTTCGGTACCTTGTATGAAGTGACCGAGAGCGAAGGCGATTACGAGTGCAGACGCCAGCGCGGCAGACATCGCCCAGGCCTGGCTATCGAGCGCGATGAAGCCGGATTTCAGCTCACGGTTTGCCCGCCGGCAGAAAAGCCACATGGCGAACGCGATGACCATCGTCACCACGGCAAAGATGATGGCCGGGCCGAAATCGATCGCCCGACCGCCGGCCATCAGGCTGCCGACGGCGCTGATGAATGCAAAAATTGCAGCTCCCATCAGAAGCGTGCCGTTAAGGCCGAGCACCATCGGCTCCAGATGCCAGAAACCAAGGCTGAAGCGATCGATCAACTTGCCCTTCGCCGTTGGCTCTGCAGAAGTCGCGATGAGCTTCGACACCAGCAGCGCCAGAAGCGTCATGAAAGCGTCAGCCAGGGAATAAAAGCCGTCGAACACGATGGCGAAGGAGCCGGACAAAAGACCGACGATGATGCCGAATGCCGCCAAGGCGGCCGTGACGGCGATGGACAGCCGAAGAAGTGACTGCTCGCTCACGGGAATTCTCCATTGAAGCGGGAGTGTGCTCCCCCGCCCCTTATCTGTTTTCTTCTAGGCCAATCCCAAAAGCGGCGTGTCCGATGACCGTCGCCGCAGCAAGCCGATACCGGTTCACTGTGTAGGGATGATTACATGAGCGGCCTCTATAGAAGCGTCAGGTGACTTTCGCCAGTGCCTGATCGAGATCCGCGATAATGTCGGCGGCGTCCTCGATACCGATCGACAGGCGCACAACATCGGGACCGGCACCCGCTGCGATCTGCTGCTCTTCGGTCAGCTGGCGGTGGGTGGTCGATGCCGGATGGATGACAAGCGAGCGGGTATCGCCGATATTGGCGAGATGCGAAAAGAGCTGCAGCCCTTCGACAAAATTTTTGCCCGCCTCGTATCCGCCCCGGATGCCGAAGGTGAAGACAGATCCCGCCCCCTTCGGTGAATAATGCTGCTGCAGCAAATGATTGGGATCATCCTCCAGCCCGGCATAATTGACCCAGGCGATTTTTGGATGCTGCTTCAGCCATCTGGCGACTTCCAGCGCATTGTCGCAGTGTTTCTGCATCCGGAGCGGCAGGGTCTCGATACCGGTCTGAATCATGAAGGCGTTGAAGGGGGAAATCGCCGGCCCGAGATCGCGCAGGCCAAGTACACGGGCGGCGATCGCAAAAGCGATATTGCCGAAAGTCTCGTGCAATACGATGCCGCCGTATTCCGGCCTAGGCTCTGACACCATCGGATATTTGCCGGATTTCGACCAGTCGAATGTGCCGCCATCGACGAGAATACCACCCATCGAATTTCCATGGCCGCCGAGAAATTTCGTCAGCGAATGAACGATGATGTCGGCGCCATGCTCAAGGGGGCGCAAGAGGTAGGGGCTAGCCATAGTGTTGTCGACGATTAAAGGCAGGCCGCGGCGGTGGGCAATATCGGCGATCGCGGAAATATCGACAAAAGTGCCGCCCGGATTGGCAAGGCTTTCGATGAAGATCGCGCGCGTCTCATCGTCGATCGCAGCTTCGAAGCTTGCCGGGTCATCGGTATCGGCCCAACGCACATGCCAGTCGAAATTCTTGAATGCGTGGCCGAACTGATTGATCGAGCCACCATAGAGCCGTCTCGCCGCGACGAAATTTGCGCCGGGCTGCATGATCGTGTGGAAAATCAGCATCTGGGCCGCGTGGCCGGAGGCGACGGCAAGCGCCGCCGTACCGCCTTCGAGTGCTGCCACCCGCTCCTCGAGCACGGCCTGGGTCGGGTTCATGATCCGCGTATAGATATTGCCGAACTGCTGAAGGCCGAAGAGTGCTGCCGCATGGTCGGCATCGTTGAAAACGAAGGACGTCGTCTGGTAGATCGGCGTCGCCCTCGCCCCGGTCGTTGGGTCCGGTGCGGCTCCGGCATGGACTGCAAGCGTAGAAAATCCCGGATTTAACGGCGACATCGCACCCTCCCTAAAATGTGAGCTTTTTTATCTTGTTGCAGCAAAGCGCGGACGTTGACGGGGATCAAGGAATATAATTCTGCCCGGCGCATCTTTCTGGAAACAAAGGAGGACGTCATGGGAAGGATGGCATTCGAGGAACATACAAGCATCTCGCGGCGGTTCTTGAGCTGGTGCGCAGAGGCTTGGTCAGCATCGGCGGAATCGGAGGAAATCGCCATGCTGGACGAAGCAACGATACGGCAGATTTCCAAGGACTGCGCGATTGCACCGGATGACCTGCTGCAGCTGGTCAAGGCAGGGCCACACGCCGCCGATGAAATGATCGAGATGATGGGGGCACTCAACATCGACCAAAGCGACGTGGCCCTGCTGCATCCCGCTCTATACCGGGAAATGCAGCTCACTTGCAGCAAATGCAGGTCCAAGACCCGCTGTCGCCGCGACCTTGAAGCCGAGGTCGCAGGCCAGGAGTTTGTTGGCTATTGCGGTAACGCAGCAAGTCTCAACACGATGCGTGCGGATCCGGAACTGCTGCACGGCTGACGCCGTCAGCCGACGAGCCTCGGATACTCTATAGCTGGGCAGCGGTTCATCACGACCTTGATACCCGCTGCCTCGGCCTTGGCGGCGGCGGCGTCGTCGCGTACCCCAAGCTGTGCCCAGATCGCGGCAGGCTGGGTTTTTAGTGCCAGCGCCTCGTCGACGACTCCGTCCAGATATTCCGGTGCGCGAAAGACGTCTATCAGGTCGATCGGTTCGGGAATGTCGGCAAGTGTGGCGTAGGTTTTGCGCCCGAGGATTTCCTTGCCCGCCTGCCCCGGATTGACGGGATGGACCGTATAACCGCGCGCGATAAGGAAACGCATGACGCCATAGCTCGGCCGATCCGGCTTAGGCGACGCTCCCAGAAGAGCGATCGTGCGGGTCTCCTTCAGGATCCCGGCGATATAGTCGTCTTCATAAAGATCATGGTTCATATGCGGCACTCCCAAACGTTGCCTTGGCCTGTTCGGCTGTCTGTCCGCTTATGTAGTCTTTCGGGGCGGCCCTCGCCAATATCCATGTGATAGAGACAGCGCTTCACATAGTCGCTGATGCCGACCTCAGGATCTTAGCAGGGATCAGCATTATTTGTTTCCGGAACATTCCAGTTTTGTTCCTGCCATATTAGACACACCTTATATCTTAATGAAAATTTACTAATATTAACTTGCGGCATCCCATCCGTGTCTCGGCCGGACAAGAGGAAACAAGCCGGGCGATGGATTTTTTGTGGTATCGATATACCCCACAAACAAGCCATTGTTTTTGTTATGTTTATTTTTCAAATCCATTAGCAGACAAAGTTGACCGTTTTTCCTCATCACGCTATAAGCGCGCCAGATTGCGGACCTTAACGGGCCCGCTTTCTTTTTGGCGTCGTCAAGACAGTCAATTCAAGCAACAAGAAACGCCTTGGTGACCGGTTTCGGTCCTGAGGACCAAACGAAAGAGAAAACCATGTCTACCTTCGTTCAGAAGCCTGCAGAGGTGGAGAAGAAGTGGGTGATCATCGACGCCGAAGGGCTCGTTGTCGGCCGCCTCGCCACCCTCGTTGCCAACCGTCTGCGCGGCAAGCACAAGGCTACCTACACCCCGCACGTTGACGACGGCGACAACGTCATCATCATCAACGCTGAAAAGTGCGTCCTCACCGGCAAGAAGTACACCGACAAGAAGTACTACTGGCACACCGGTTACCCGGGCGGCATCAAGGAGCGTACTGCACGCGCCATCATCGAAGGCCGCTTCCCGGAGCGCGTTATCGAGAAGGCCATCGAGCGCATGGTCCCGCGCGGCCCGCTCGGACGTCGCCAGATGAAGAACCTGCGCGTTTACGCCGGCTCGAACCATCCTCATGAAGCACAGCAGCCGGTCGCTCTCGACGTGGCTTCGCTGAACAGCAAGAACACAAGGAGCGCCTGATAATGGCCGATCTTTCCTCTTTGAAGGACCTCGCTCCGGCTGAAGGCCAGGCAGCACCGGTTCACGTCCGTAAGGTCGATGCGCAGGGTCGCTCCTACGCAACCGGCAAGCGCAAGAACGCCATTGCCCGCGTCTGGGTCAAGGCCGGCTCCGGCAAGATCGTTGTCAACGGCAAGGACTTTACCGCGTATTTCGCACGCCCGGTCCTTCAGATGATCCTGCAGCAGCCGCTGGTTTCGGCTGCCCGCACCGGTCAGTTCGACATCATCGCAACCGTCACTGGCGGTGGTCTTTCCGGTCAGGCCGGCGCTGTTCGTCACGGCGTCTCCAAGGCTCTCACCTACTTCGAGCCTGGCCTGCGTCCGGTCCTGAAGAAGGGTGGCTTCCTGACCCGCGACAGCCGCGTCGTCGAACGTAAGAAGTACGGTAAGGCCAAGGCTCGCCGGTCCTTCCAGTTCTCCAAGCGTTAATCGCTTTCGGATTTATGCTTTTCGAAAGGCGGGGCTTCGGCTCCGCCTTTTTCGTTTTGCATCCGGCGAAAAACTCGCAGCGTGTGGACAAAAAATGCCGCCCCCATTTTCGGGAGGGCGGCGGCCAGAAGCGACGAGGCAGGAGCTTTCCGTCAGTTTATCAGCCTCACGGAACCTGGACCGGAGCCGGAACCAGACTGGCCGCTCGAAGACCCTCCTTCGTAAGGCTCGATGTCCCAGTTGGAAGAGTTCATGATCATCGTGTTGACGACCATGTTGATGCGGCTCGTCTGGTTCGTCTTCGAATTATAGGTAACGTCGCGGTTCGGCAGGTAGATGATGCCGCTTAGCGTCTCACTCACCGATCCGTTGAATATATACTGCTGTTTGTTCGAATTGTTCGATGCGCTGGCGGTTGCCTCGAACATCAAGATTCCACCGTATACGCCCGTGGTGGGGGCCGACGCATTGAAGGTCAGGCCACCATTGGCGCGGATCTCGCTATAGACGTCCGGGAAAAAGAAGGTGACGCCCTCGGCGGAAACAGTCGCACCGGAATTGATGATCATACGCCCCTTGATGATGTGGAGGCCGGGCGCGAAGGTTACCTTCGGGCTTCCGTTAAACGTCACGTCACAATGCATGCCGGGCTTCAATGTAAAACTCGTGCCCGAAGGCACGCCTGATGTCTCGCATTTCGAAGGGAGCGTCGGCTCCGGCATCGCGCCTGCATAAGGGTCACCGGAAGCAGCACAGCCGGTCAGCAGGTTCGTGAGAGTGCCACCATTCTTGATATAGTTCGTGCCCTTGACGCAGAAGCGCGGTGTTTCGATCTTCGCACCGGCGTTCATAATGAATGCCGGGGCCGACGTGGAAAGAACGTCGATGCCGCATTTTTCGGATTTCACGTTTGCGCCGGAATTGATCAGCACGGCTTGCGAGGCATTGCCAAGCACATGGATGCAGGCTTCGGCCGCGCTGTTGGTCTCTCCTGCGGACTTGGTTTTTGCCATCGCCGTCGCGGTGACCACCAGCTTGAAGCTGTCGATACCGACAATGCCAAGAAAAGAGTTCGGCGCCATGTAGGTGTAGGTGCCAGACACGCTGCCATCGCTGTTGTTGGTCACCACGAGAGGGTTTTCACCCGCGCCATTAGATATGGCAGGCAAGAACCCCGCAGCGGTGGCAAACCGCTTGGTGGTGTCGCTCTGGCCAGCTGCCGCGAGTATCCCGGCATCGAGCTGCCCCTGGATCCTGCTCCGCTCAAAATAGGCAGAAGACGCATCGACGGCACCGCCGCCTGCCACGATCAGGACCGGCAGCATGACTGCCGTGGCTATGGCAAAATTCCCACCCCGATCCGCGCCTAATCTGCGCCCGTTAGCCAAGAAAACATTAAAAAATGCTAACATTATCAACAATCACCCCGAAATCATGACAGAGTGTCCGAATAGCGCGAGAGCCTTTAAATGTGCCTGAATGAAATATCTAGGATTGTCTCGTTCATCACCTGTTAGCCATGCCAGGCTCCCGCAGCGCTTAAATCGCGCCTCCTTTACCCGCATGAGATCGGGTTCCGGCACTCTCTGGGCAATCGATCAACAATTGAGATTTGCCTATTACGCCGACGTGGCCAACATGCGGGAATCGATCAAAACCGAGAGACGATCTGCCATGTCGAGCACGCCCACTTCCCCTTACGCCCGCTTGCCGGAACCGCCCTATTACGTCGTCGCCTTTTCCTCCAGTCGTACCGAGGGTGATCGTGGCTACGACACTATGGCCGATGCGATGGTGGAGCTTGCCAGCCAGCAGCCGGGATTTCTCGGCGTCGAAAGTGCGCGCGGCATTGACGGGTTCGGAATTACCAATTCCTATTGGAAGGACGAAGACAGCATCAGGGCATGGAAGACCGTCGTCTCTCATGCAGCAGCTCAGAAACTGGGCCGAGAGCGCTGGTACGAGGACTATCAAGTGCGGATCGCGCGGGTGGAGCGGGCCTACGGGTTCGAAAGATAGGATAGAGAATGGCGAGCAAATCGATCGATAACGCCTTTAATGCCAAATCCCTGCGGGGTGCAGCGACCGATCCGACCTATGCGGGCGCCCTCTCCTTCATGCGGCGGCGCTATTCCAAGGAGATCGATGGCGCCGATGTGGTGGTGCTCGGTATCCCCTTCGATGCAGCTGTCTCCAACCGACCCGGCGCCCGATTCGGGCCGCAGGCGATCCGCCGTGCTTCGGCAATCTTCGATAACGACCCGCAATATCCGTTTTCACGCGACCTGTTCGAGGCGATGACTGTGGTCGATTATGGCGACGTGCTACTCGACTACGGCAATCATCAGAGGACACCCGAACTGATCGAGGAGACGGCGGCGAAGATCATCGCATCGGTGACTTTCCTGCTGTCGCTCGGCGGCGACCATTTCATCACCTGGCCGCTGCTCAAGGCCCATGCCGAAAAACATGGGCCCCTCGCCCTTGTGCATTTCGACGCCCATCAAGATACCTGGGACGACGACGGCGAACGGATCGACCATGGCTCGTTTGTCGCCCGTGCGGTGCGCGAAGGCGTCATCGACGCGGCACATTCGATCCAGATCGGCATCCGCACCCATGCACCCGAGGATTTCGGCATAAAAATCCTGCACGGCTACGATGTCGAGGATATGGGCGCGCAGCAGATCGCCGATGCGATCCTCGCGCATGTCGGCGACCGGCCGGTCTATCTCACCTTCGATATCGATTGCCTCGACCCGGCGTTTGCACCCGGCACCGGCACCCCTGTTGCCGGCGGGCCATCGAGCGCAAGGATCCTCTCCGTGCTGCGCAAGCTTGGAGGACTGGATATCCGCGGTGCCGACGTGGTGGAGGTGGCGCCGGCCTATGATCATGCGGATATCACCGCCATTGCCGGGGCAAGTGTTGCAATGTATATGCTCGGGCTCAGAGCCGAGCGTCTGGCCCGGCTTTAACAAACTGATTCAAAAGGCTGGTAAAGTGATTCCAGCTTCCTATCCAAGGCACTGATTTAACAGGACAAAGGCAATGACAGCAAAGATCTTCATCGATGGCGAACACGGTACTACGGGATTGCAGATCCGCACCCGCATGGCCGGCCGCCGCGACGTCGAGCTTCTGTCGATCCCGGAAGCCGAGCGGCGCAACGCCGCCATGCGCGAAGACCTGCTCAACAGCGCCGATATTGCCATCCTTTGCCTGCCGGACGACGCTTCCAAGGAAGCCGTCTCGATGCTGTCCGGCAACAACAGCGTACGGATCATCGACACATCGACCGCCTACCGGATCGCGCCCGACTGGGCCTATGGTTTTGCCGAGATGGACAAGGCGCAGGCCGACAAGATCAAGGCTGCCCGCCATGTGGCCAATCCGGGCTGCTACCCGACCGGTGCGATCGGCGTCATCCGGCCGCTCAGGGCCGCCGGCATCCTACCCGACGGATATCCGGTCTCGGTCAATGCGGTCTCCGGTTATACCGGCGGCGGCAAGCAGATGATCGGCCAAATGGAAGACCAGTCCCGCGAAGACGCGATCCCCGCCAATAATTTCCTCTATGGCCTGACGCTCAAGCACAAGCATGTGCCAGAGATGAAGACGCATGGCCTGCTTGACCGCGCTCCCATCTTTTCGCCGTCGGTCGGCCGCTTCGCTCAGGGCATGATCGTGCAGGTGCCGCTGTTCCTCGACGACCTCAAGGACGGCGCGACGATCGAGGGCATTCATTCCGCACTCGTTGCGCATTATGCCGGCCAGGATATCGTCACCGTCGTGCCGCTCGAAGAAAGTGCAAAGCTTGGGCGGGTCGATGCGGAAGAACTCGTCAATACCGATAGGATGAAGCTCTTCGTGTTCGGCACGCCGGGTGGTGCGCATGTCAATCTCGTGGCGCTGCTCGACAATCTCGGCAAGGGCGCTTCGGGCGCTGCCGTGCAGAACATGGACCTGATGCTGTCTGCCTGATGACAGGTTCGGCCCCATCCCTTCCCACAGAACTTGTGGAACGATGGGACATCCAGTCCGCCGAACTGATCGCGGATACCCGCACCAGCTACGTCCATCGCGTCCGTCGCCGCGATGGCTCACAGGCGATCACCAAACAGTTGAAACCGGAGGGGCTGCACGAACTTTCCGGCATCGACTTTCTCGATTGGCGAAAGGGTCACGGGAGTGTCCGGCTTCTGGACCGCCTGCGCACATGCTGTCTTCTTGAAGACGCAGGCACACTTATGCTGAAGGATTATCGTCTTGAGCATGGAGAGGACGCGGCCAACAGCATTATCCTGTCCGTTCTGAGTGAGATGCACTCGACCTCAGCGGACATTCCGCCGGATAGCCTAGTCCCGCTGAGGCGGCATTTCCAATCGTTATTCGAGCGGGCCTCAAAAGAAGACAATGCCGATCTCTCAGCCGCCCTTACCTACAGCGCATGCATCGCAGACGAATTGCTTTCATTCCAGACCGACATTCGTCCGCTCCATGGTGATCTGCATCATGAGAACATCGTCAGCGGCTCAGAGCGAGGATGGCTTGCCATCGATCCTCAAGGGCTTTTGGGTGATCCTGCCTATGATGTCGCCAATGTCTTCGGCAACCCGGATGGCGCGTTTGCCGAGATCATCGATCCCCGAAGGATCATCCGGCTTCTCGGACTGTTCGCACCGGCCATCGGCTGCGACCGGGAAAAAATCCTGCGCTACGCGATCGCGCATGCAGGGCTTTCGATCTGCTGGTCGCTGGAAGGCGGAGACAGGATTTCAGGAAAAGGCAACGCGATGGAGCGCTTTGCCTTCCTGAAGGTTGCGAAACGCCTGCTCGACGAGCGTGCTTTCAGCTCCTGACCTCGATTGCCGTTTCCCGCTTATATTCGCCGAAGAAGGCCCGGAAATGTGCAACGGCAAAACCGAGCACGATCAGCGCCATGCCCTGATGGGCGAGCGCCATATCGAGCGGCACCTGAAAGATGAGTGTCGAAATGCCGATTACCGCCTGAATGGACACGAGGATGAACAGCAGCACAGCACGGCGGGCATGGGTTGTCGCCGGCGCTTTCGACAGCGAGACGATCATGTGCAGGAAGACGACGACCAGGAGCACATAAGCGCCGCAGCGGTGCACGAACTGAACCGTCTTGGGGTTTTCGAAGAGATTGATCCACCAGGGGTTCTGGATGAACAGGTCACCGGGAATGAAGGCACCGTCCATCATCGGCCATGTATTGTAGCTCAAGCCCGCATCGAGACCGGCGACAAGCGCACCGAGATAGATCTGGAACAGCACGAGAAAGGCGATTCCGCCGGCCGCCCATTTCGACTTGTCCGTGGGTGCGCGGTCCTTCGTATGCGACGCCAGCCCGCGCATGATCCACACACAGGCGGAAAAGATCAGACAGGCGATGACGAGATGGGTGGCGAGGCGGTATTGCGAAACGCTCGTCAGCTTGGTGAGGCCGGACGAGACCATCCACCAGCCGATAAAACCCTGAAAACCACCGAGCGCCAATGTGCCGACCAAGGGCAAACGGACGCGCTTTTCGATACGGCCGGTCAGCCAGAAGAAGGCGAGCGGCAGCGCGAATATGATACCAATCGAACGGGCGAGAAACCGGTGCGCCCATTCCCACCAGAAGATCGACTTGAACTCCTCGACGGTCATATGGCTGTTGAGCAGCTGGTATTGCGGAATACGCTGGTATAGCTCGAATTCCTCCTGCCATTCCGCAGCATTGAGCGGCGGGATGACGCCGTGGATCGGCTTCCATTCGGTGATCGAAAGGCCGCTGTCAGTCAGCCGCGTGGCGCCACCGACAAGGACAAGACAGAAGAGCGTGAAGATGACGACGCCGAGCCAGATGCGGACCGCCTTGCGGTTACGGTCGAGCCGCCCGGTTTCGCGTGTCGCTTCGATGATGATTGTGTCGGTTGCCGACATGGTGACGACTCCTGCCATTGATGGCCTGGTTCGGGCCGCTCATGGGGTGCGCATCGGCCCGTCATTTATGAGACAACGCGCCGCTGTGGCACATCGTCTCCGGTTCCCACGTTGATTTGCCTCATGGACCGGTGCAAAACAAGCCCCAAGGCTTTGCGGCATCCGGTCGCGGCCACGAGGGGCATGGGGAGGACGTCTGGTGCCGCGTTGGAGAAGTTTTGTCGGTACCATTCTCATTATCGTGCTTGTGATCACCTATGCGCTTGCCGCAACGACGATTGCAACGCTGACGCTCGCCACCTCGCCTTGGTGGGTGCATTTCCTCTACTTCCTGCTATCCGGCCTGCTCTGGATCCTGCCGGCGATGCTGATCATCAAATGGATGGCCGGCCCGAGACCGAAGCGGTAGCCGTACACCGCGGGTTAACCAGACCCGGCGCTTCCGTGCCGTTCGTTGGCCTCATAAACGCATTCTTCGTGCTCACCGGCCAATATATCGATCGGCATATTGGGTGGTGAATGACTGCAAGGGCAAATCAGGACGAGGCAAATGACCCGTTGGTTCTCTCCAGGACGGATGAGAAGCCAATGCTGCCTTTTGGTGAACTCGAAATTGCCCTGGTGCGCGACGTTTCGCTGATCGAAGACGAATGGCGGCGTCTTGAGGGCCGAGAATGGAACTCCCTCAATCAGGGCCTCGACTGGTGCCGCGCCTGGACCGCGGCTCATCAGAGCGATCTGTTGGCTGTCACCGGCTCCATCGGCCCTCGCATCCAGTTTCTGCTGCCGCTGGAGATCATCAGAGGCCGGTTAGGCCGCATCGCCCGGCTGCCGGGCGGCCGTTTCAACAATATCAGTACCGGGCTTTTCGACGAGGCGCTCGCCGCGCCGAACGCGGATAAACTGCGGCAATTCAAGGCCGCGCTCGCGCGATCCCTTCGAAACGCTGCCGACCTGGTTGTGATCGACGAGGTTCCGCTCGCGTGGAAGGGCATCACGCATCCGCTGAGCGGCCTCGCTTCCATCGAGAACCAGAACCACTCGTTTCAGCTACCGCTGTTCGCCACGATGGAGGCGACGCTTTCGCAGGTAAACGCCAAGGCGCGGCGCAAGAAGTACCGTGTCCAGGTCCGCCGGCTGGAGGCGATCGGCGGTTTCGACTATGTCGTGGCACATGCTGCGGAAGAACAACATGCGCTTCTCGACCGGTTCTTTGCGCAGAAGAGCGAGCGGCTGAAGGCATTCGGCCTGCCGGATGTGTTTGCAGCCGCGCAGACGCGTGATTTTCTGCACAGGCTGCTCGATGCGCCTCAACGTGGCCAGGACAAGCCGCTCTCGATGCATGCCATAAGGCTGAAAGGCGAACATGACGGCCATATCGCGGCGGTCACCGGCCTGTCACGCAAAGGCGGCCATGTGCTTTGCCAGTTCAGTTCCATCGACGATAGCGTTGGAGCCGATGCAAGCCCGGGAGAGCTTCTCTTCTGGCTGGCGATCGAGCGCAGCATCGAGGACGGGGCGACGCTTTTCGATTTCGGCATCGGCGACCAGCCTTACAAGCGCAGCTGGTGCAGCCAGGAGACCGTGCAGCACGACATGCTTCTGCCGATCAGCGCTAGGGGTTCTGCGCTGGCTTATCTGCATCTGGGCAAGACCGGTATCAAGACGGCGATCAAACGCAACCATCGGCTCTATGCAATGGCGCAGCGCTGGCGCTCCCGCCATGGCGGACAGGACTGACCGGATTTCAGGCGGCGCTGCGGCGCGATGATGGCGACTGCCGGTCGTCAGGCTGCGCCATAACCAGCAGGTTGCGGAACCCTGCGTCGGCATAGGTGATCACGAGTTCAGCGATCGCATCTTCGGTAAAGCCCGGAACGGAAAGAATGATCTCCGTTCCGTCTGCGCGCACCAGACGTTTCAGGCTGGTCGTATCCGCCGGGCCGCATTCGATCAGCACGAGGTCATAAGCATCGGCAAGCGCATCGATGATCATCGTCAGGCGATCGGCGCCGCGCATGGCACGGACCGGGTCGGACACGCCCTGCGGCACGATATGGGCTTCGGACAGACGGTCGGGATGAATGGCTTCGCCGAACGCGGTTTCTCCGCAAAGAAGATCGGTGATCCCCGGAAGACGGTCATGCTCTGCCATCAGGCGCGTCGGGCAGGCCGATCCAGTCAGATCGATGAGGATGACGGTGCGTCCGGATTCGGCCACGGCGCGCGCCAAGAGGACGGTCGCCGTAGACCCTTCATCACCGACCGGGGATACGGCAACAGCAACCGGCACCGCATGGCGCTGAAGATAATGAGCGACCGAGCCGATGGTGAAGCCTGTATCGATTACGGGCGCAACTTCCGTCTCATCTGATACGGCAGGCTCTGGAGACGCGACTTCAACGACCGCTGCTGGTGGACCAGCAACAGGCGCAGGTGACAGAACCGTGGTACGGACCTCTGATGTTCGCTCTATTGCTGCCTTCGGCTCGGGCAACGCTTTCGTTTCAACCTGCGTTTCAGTCAGGACGGCAGTAACGGCAGCAGCTGGCGCGGCGACAGGCACCGGTGCCTCTGCCGTCTTTTCACGGTCCCGTACAGGCGCGGTTTCAGGCAAAACCTCGCGATTGATCGGCCTCAGAGCCCGGCCACTGAACAACTCCGAAATCATCACGATCAGGCAACTGACGATCAATGTGGCAAGCGTCACGACGATGACGATGGGGATGACTTTGGGGAAATAGGGCTCGGACGGTTCCACTGCCTTGGAAACGACGCGGGCATCGGCCGGCGTGGCATTTCCATCAAGCCTCGAAGTCGCCTCGCGATAGCGGGCAAGATAAGTCTCCAGCAACTGACGCTGTGCAGTGGCCTCACGCTCCAGCGCACGAAGTCCAACTTCCTCTTCCCCGGCGCGGGCGGAGTCGGCCTTCAGCGTATTAAGCTGGGTCATGAGCTGCTGCTCGCGCAGACGCGAAACCTCTGCCTCACTCTCAAGGCTTGCCAGAACTTTCCGGGTCTCGCTGGCGATCTGCTGGCGGATCTGCGCAAGCTGCGCGCGCAGACCCTTGATCCGGGGATGACCGTCGAGAAGCGATGTCGCCTGATCGGAAATCTGCGCCTGAAGATTGGTTTCGGCTTCCTTCAGCCGCTGGATGACCGGCGAGCTGACGACATCGGCGATCGTATCGGAATCCCGCCCTGCGCTCAGCGCGACACGGACATTTTCCACTTTCGCCTCGGCATTGGCGCGTTCGCCACGCACCCGCGTCAATTCGGTGGAGATGTCGTTCAACTGCTGGCTTGAAAAACTGTTGGTCTCGTTCGTCCGGAACAGGCCGTTGCTGGACCGATATTCGGCAACCTTGCTCTCGGCCTCCCTCACCCTCCGGGTCAGATTTGCGATCTCCGGTTCCAGCCATTTGGCCGTTTCCGAATGGGTATCGAGCTTGGCGCCGCTTTGTAACTGAAGATAGACCTCGGCCATCTTGTTGGGGATGGCGGAGGCAAGGATCGGATCGTGCGAGGAGAACTCGACGCCGATCACGCGGGAGTTTTCGACCGCGTAGACTTCCAGCCTCTCGCGGAATTTCTCCACGACGCGGTCTTCGGGATCAAGCGCCATCGGGTCTGGCTTCAGGCCGGCCATGACGAGAAGATCGGGCAGCAGCGACCGGGCGGCCGGATCGAACTCCTTATATTGCGCGAGGTTCAGTTCGCGGGCGACACGACGGATGAGATCCGTCGATTGCAGGAGCTGCGCCTGGCTGGTGATGTTGAGACTGTCCAGCACCGGATCGTTACCCGCGGCAGCACCCTCCCCGCCGCTCAGGTTCGGCGAACGGGATTCGATCAGTAGCCTCGTCTCGGCCTTATAGCTTGGCGTCATCATGCTGGTGATGACAAGCGAGGCCACGGCGGCGAAGGCGGTGACGGCAAGGATCCGGCCCTTGCGCGCCCATACGGCGGCAATCACGCGGCCCAGATCGATATCCACGTCCTGGTAATTGCCGTTGGTACCCGACATCACACACTCCACCGTCTCAATTCAGCGAATGGTAAAGGACCGTAGTAACCCTGTGGTTAATGACCTTATATTTTCGAAGTCGCTGATTTTCGGTCCGGCTTTTACCGGCCATTAACCCTAACAGATCCATAACGGATGAAATGGTATGAACAGCCGGAGCCTGAGTGGGACATGGTCCTTGCCCGACGCAGACAAGTGCAGACCCATAAGGTGCTGGCAGCCGCCATGGTCGCCGCTGCCGCGCTGTTGAGCGGCTGCGCATCCAGCCCGCCGCCATCGAAGGGATTCGAGACGGCCGCGCTGCAGCCCTATCGGCTGGATAGCGGCGACCGCCTGCGCGTCACCGTCTTCGAACAGACTGGACTGACCAATACCTATACGGTCGATCAGGCTGGTTATATCGCCTTCCCGCTGGTCGGACAGGTTGCCGCCCGCGGCCAGACCCTGCCGGCACTCGAAGGCGCGATCGCAACCCGCTTGAAAAAGGGTTACCTGCGCGATCCGGACGTCAGCATCGAAATCGATCGATACCGCCCCGTCTTCGTTATGGGCGAAGTCGGACGGCCCGGCCAGTATTCGTATGTACCAGGCATGACGGCCCAGAATGCGATCGCAATTGCCGGCGGCTTTACCTCGCGCGGCAACGAACGGGATGTGGACGTGACCCGCAAGATCAACGGACAGGTGGCAACCGGACGGACGACCGTCACTGCCCCCATCCTTGCCGGCGACACGATCTATGTCCGCGAGCGTCTGTTCTGACCCAAGATGCCGCCCTCACCCCCCTTGCGCATTCTGCATTGCTTCCGCAACCCCATAGGCGGGATCTTCCGGCATGTGCGCGACCTGGTGGAAGAACACAGTGCGGCGGGCCATCAGGTCGGCATCCTGTGCGACAGTTCCACGGGCGGCGCCTACGAGGACGCGCTTTTCGAAACGATCAGGCCGCGGCTTGCATTGGGACTGACGCGCCTGCCGATGCGACGGGCCATATCGCCCTCGGACATGATCGCTCTCGCCAAGAGCTATCAACATATAAAAAGTTTGCAGCCGGACATTCTGCACGGACATGGCGCCAAGGGTGGCGCAGTGGCCCGGATGATCGGCTCAGTGTTGCGGGTAAACAAGTATCGCGTAGCCCGCGTCTATTCTCCGCATGGCGGCAGCCTGCATTTTGCCTCGTCATCCGCGACCGGGCAGATCGTACTCAGGCTTGAGCGCTTCCAGGAAAACTTCTGCGATGCCATCGCCTTCGTCTGCGACTACGAGAGGCGAACCTACGAGGCCAAGGTCGGCAGGCCGAGGCCGCATTCACAGGTCATCTATAACGGCATAAACGAAGCGGAATTTGCACCCGTTACGATGGAGCCGGATGCCGCGGATTTTCTGTTTATCGGTATGATGCGGGACATGAAGGGCCCGGACGTCTTCATCGATGCCTTTCTGCGCACCGAACGACGTGTCGGCCGGCCGTTGACGGCAATGTTGATCGGCGATGGCCCCGACGAGGATAAATACAGGGCGATGATTTCGGAACTCGGGCTAGATCGGCGCATGCAGATGCTGCCTGCAATGCCGGCCCGCAAGGCATTTGCGCTGGCCAAGACCATCGTTGTCCCGTCCCGTGCCGAGGCGATGCCCTATATCGTGCTTGAGGCACTCGCAGCCGGCAAGCCCGTTATCGCATCGAGAGTGGGTGGAATACCGGAAGTGTTGGGCGAAAACAGCGAAGCTCTTGCTATTCCGGGCGACGCGCAGGATCTTTCCCGCATCATGACCGCGGCAGCAACCCAGCCGGATTGGCGCGCCCGCACCATGCCGAAACCATCCGCTTTCAAGGCCGTATTTTCCGCGCCGGTGATGGCGCGCGACATGCTTGGGCTTTATCGGGAGGCACTTCCCGCCGGCATCCGGAAGCCAGCCTAAAGGCTTCCTTAGCATCTTCCTGATAAGCGATTTCCCATGATCTCTCCGATAATAACCGGGAGACAAGGGACCGTTTCATGAGCGACTTGGGCAATCGGCCGGACCTGGACCTCGACGCATTGCGCCGCAGCGTCGCCGACGGCGGATCACATGGTGATGGGCCGGCTACGCCCGTCGAGCTTAATCCATTTGCCAAGCAGATCGCCGACCAGTTTCGCGACAACAATTATTCGCCGACCATGCTGATCGGACAGTTCCGCCTGTTCGAACTCGTATCCCTTCTCGCGATAGGCCTGCTTGCCTGCTACATGGAACCCGTCCCTGCAGACAGCCATTTCCTGACGCGTTTCGTCGTCACTGCAGTCGGCGCAACGTTGACGGTGTTAATCCTGCAGCTCGCCGATACCTATCTCATTCCCTCGATCCGCGCCGCGCGGCGCAATGCCAAACGAGTGCTTGCATCGTGGGCCATCGGCTTCGTTCTGACCTATCTCGGCGTGTCGATCGCGGAGGGAGTGCTTTATCCCGTCGAAGCAGCCACGATCTGGTTCCTGTGCGGCGGCACCTTTCTGCTCTGTGAACGTCTTCTGACGGCTTATGCGATCCGTAACTGGGCACGCAATGGCGTGATGGAACGCCGCGCTGTCATCGTCGGCGGCGGTGAGCCTGCAAAACAGTTCATCCGCGCACTGGAACAGCAGCCGGACAATGACATCCGCATCTGCGGCATTTTTGATGACCGCGGCAGCGACCGTTCTCCAAGTGTTGTTGCAGGTTATCCTAAGCTCGGCACGTTTGCCGAGCTGATCGAATTCGCCCGGCTTGCCCGTATCGACATGCTGATCATCGCGCTGCCGGCGAGTGCCGAGGCGCGCATTCTCCAGCTCCTGCGCAAGCTTTGGATCCTTCCCGTCGACATCCGGCTCGCAGCGCATGCCAACCGCCTGCGTTTCCGGCCCCGATCCTACTCGCATGTGGGTACGGTGCCGATGTTCGACATTTTCGACAAGCCGATCCGCGACTGGGACTCTGTCGCCAAACGGGCCTTCGACATCGTTTTCACCGTGATCGCAATCACGCTTCTCTGGCCGATCATGCTGGGTGCCGCGATCGCCGTGAAAACCACGTCGCAGGGACCGATCCTGTTTCGACAGAACCGGCACGGTTTCAACAACGAGATCATCAAGGTCCTGAAATTCCGCTCTATGTACACGAACATGAGCGACCAGACGGCGGTCAAAGCCGTCACCAAGGGTGATCCGCGCGTCACGCCGGTCGGTCGTTTCCTGCGCAAATCCTCGATCGACGAGTTGCCGCAGTTGTTCAATGTCTTGAAGGGCGAGCTTTCGCTGGTCGGACCGCGGCCGCACGCGGTTCATGCCCAGACGGGCGAGCGCAAATATGTCGATGTCATCGAAAGCTATTTCGCCCGTCACCGGGTGAAACCCGGCGTTACCGGCTGGGCGCAGATCAAGGGGCTTCGCGGCGAGCTCGATTCGGACGAAAAGATCCGCGCCCGGACCCAACATGATCTGGACTATATCGAAAACTGGTCGCTGCTCTTCGACCTGAAGATCCTGTTCATGACCCCGATCAGCTTGCTCAACACGGACAACGCGTATTGACCACGGCGGATTTCGAAACTCAGGCCCAGCGCCTTTCGACAGTACAGATCGCCCGACTTCTCGGGTCTGGCCTTCTGGCGTTCGGGGTCTTTCTTTCGGGTTTCGTCATCTCCGAGCCTGCGCCATACGAACTCATCATGGTCGTGCAGATCGCCATCTGGTTCCTGCTCGGCCTGCGTCTTTCGCGCACCGTCTGTCTTCTTCTGGCTCTGCTGCTCGTCTTCAATATCGGCGGGTTGTTCTCGATCACCGTGATGAAGGACATGAGCGGTGCCCCGATGTATTTCGCGGTGTCGATTTTCCTGGCGCTGAGTTCGGTGTTTTATGCCGCGATCATCGAAGACGATCCTGCCCGGTTCGAACTGATCTTCCGCGTCTGGGTGGTTGCGGCAATTATCACCGCGATTCTGGGCATTCTAGGCTATTTCAACGCCTTTCCGGGCTCGCATGTCTTTACCCGGTATGACCGGGCCATGGGCGCGTTTCAGGACCCGAACGTATTCGGCCCCTTTCTTGTGGCCCCGATCCTTTACATGCTCTACCGGCTGCTGACGGGCCGTATCCTGATGGCGCCGTTGCTGATCGCCGGTATCCTCGTGCTGGTTCTGGGCGTATTCCTCTCCTTTTCGCGCGCAGCATGGGGCCTGCTGTTCTTCAGCGGCATTGCCCTCGTCATCGTCATGCTGCTGAAAGAACGAACGACCACCTTTCGGCTGAAGATCCTGACGATCTCGGCCATCGCAGCACTGGCGCTCATTCTCGCCTTGGTGATCGCGCTTCAGATCCCACAGATCTCCGACCTCTTCACCAACCGCGCCCGGCTTGTGCAGGAATATGACGGCGCCAGGCTGGGCCGTTTCGAACGGCACAAGATCGGCTTCCTGATGGCGATGGAGCGGCCGCTTGGCTTAGGTCCCATGGCGTTCGGCAAGATTTATGGAGAGGACGAGCATAATATCTGGCTGAAGTCGCTGACGACCTATGGGTGGCTAGGCGCTGTGACCTATCAGATCATGATCTGGTCGACGATCTGGATGGGTTTTCGCTATTTGTTGCGGGAAAGACCATGGCAGCCTTATCTGATGATTGCCTGGGTGATGATCCTCGGACATGCACTTATCGGCAACGTGATCGACACCGATCACTGGCGGCATTTCTACCTGCTTCTCGGGCTGCTGTGGGGCTGCTACGCGCTCGAGCATCGTTATATGCGCAGGCAACGCGCCGAAGCGGCAATGGTCACCTCCGGAGCCGCTTGACTTCGGCCGGAACCATTCCAAATCATAAAGATGCTTACCACATCACAGTTGCGCGCTGCCCGAGCGCTGATCGGGATTTCGATAGAAGACCTCGCTGAAGCGGCAGGGATCGCCGCCGAGACCCTTCGCGATGCGGAAACTTCCGCCGGCAATGCCGATCCGGAACTTGCCGAGAAACTGAAACGCGTGTTTGAATCCCGCGGCGTCGTCTTTGTCGCCGCCGGTCAGCATGATGCGTCGGGGCCGGGAGTGAGGTTGCATTCGCAGCCGCCGGACGAAGGTATCAGACCGCAAAATCTGAATGCGACGAATGACGATTAAATTCTTCGAATTCACCGGAACCATTTGACTTCCCACGCGTTTATCCGCCGCAATCAATATCGGGGACACGTATGGCTCGCAGTAATAACCTCTACCTTCTCATCGGCGCACTGATCGTGGTCGTCGCAGGCTTAAGCTTCTACGTCTATCGGGAAGAAACAAAGCCTGAAGGTGTTTCCATCAGCATCGGTGAAAATGGCGTGCAGGTAAAAGAACAATAAAAGTAAAATTGCGCATATAAACTTAACTACAAAAGCGCATACTTAATTCAAATTGCCTTTAGCAAAGTCTCTGAACACGAAGAGGGGTTCACATGACATCGCATCTCAGCATTGCTGAAATTGAAGAGAAGGGCTTGCGGAAGGTCTGGAGCGTGGCGGATTTTGCCCGACGCTATCGCCTCGACACCGAGGAAGAAACCAGGCTTCTCAAGCTTCTCGGCCCTTTCGCAACGCAGCAGGAATTGCTGATGAATGCCAGCCGGGCACCACGCTTCCGCTAAAATTATCGCCGCTATCTTGAGATAGCACTCCGCGCCGAGTGCTTCTCCTTCCGCATGGAATGCTTTCCCTATACTTCAGCTCAAATCCATCCTGTCGCGGAACCTTTCAGTCCGTCGCCGGGTTACATTCTTGTGACTATATTAATGGTGCACGACATAGCGACGTCGGCGCGGAGGAGAAAAGGTGTTCAAGATGGCATCGAAAATCGGGCTCATGGCAGCCCTATCTATTGCAGCGTCTTCGGTATTCGTGATGCCGGCTGCCGCCCAGGATGTAGAACTGCGCATTGGTCCGGATGGCGTGCGCCCGGTCATTCGAGATCGCGACAGAGATCGTGATCGCGATCGTTACAGCGAAAGGGGTCGCGGATGCAGCCCGGGAGAAGCTCGCGCTGCGGCTCGCAACGAAGGCCTGCGTCGTCCCGAAGTCGTTCGAGAGACCTCCCGTAGCGTTACCGTCGAAGGCATGACGCGCCGCGGCCCCGATCGGATTACGTTTGCCAAACGTCGCGGTTGCCCGATCATCTGATACAGGCCGACACCGAGAGATCCGGTCCTGCCGCGCGATGAGAGCCCGGCAGGACTTTTTCGTTGGATGATGTGCAAGCAGCGGCCTTATCAGGATTTTTCGCTTGCGCCGGCAATGTCATCCCAGTATGGAAAACATGCTCTCGAAGCAGGTCGGAATGTAGCGCAGCCCGGTAGCGCACTTGACTGGGGGTCAAGGGGTCGTGGGTTCGAATCCCGCCATTCCGACCAATTATTTCCCCCGCTGAATTCCAGTTACGAAATGCCTTGGCACCTGCGATCCGCATGAGGTCTTGTCAACAATGCCGATCGCACTCCCAAAACTCCTGTTCTTCTGTGCACTGTCTTTATTCATTTCGTCAGCAAGCCTTGCTGCCGATCTCGGACATGGCGAGCGCGTGTTCAAAGTCTGCGCCCCCTGCCATGTGATCGACAGCGATATGAACAAGATCGGCCCCCACTTGAAGGGCGTGGTCGGAAGACCTGCCGGCAGTATTGGCGATTTCCGGTACTCCAAAGCGATGACGCAAGCTGGGGACGCCGGCCTGGTCTGGGACGACAAAACGCTTGCGGAGTTTCTCTCCAGCCCCAAGACGAAGGTGCCGAATACCAGCATGCGTTTCTGGGGACTATGGTTTCAGTCCGAGATCGACGATCTGATCGCTTATCTCAAGGCCAATCCTTAAAACCCCTCCCCTATTTTAAAAAAATGCCGCCCCGAAATCCGGAGCGGCATAATCGATCAGATAAAGATCAGCCTCATCAATAGGGCGAGTAGCACTGCTGGCGTGGGCCATTATAGGGCTGGAACGTATTGTCATAGGCTCGGTACGAGCGGTAGCGGGCGTAGCACCAGTTAGCATGGCTGTTGCCGCCGACATAACGGCGCGGCGGCGGTGCATAACGCGGCTGAGCAAGCGCGCCGCCGATGATGGCGCCGGCTGCCAATCCGCCGATAATCGCACCGGCATTCGAGCCGTGATGACGATCCCGACGCCAACGACGGTCGCCATACCGTCTGTCGTCGCGCCAGCGGCGGTCGTCACGCCAGCGGCGACCATCGTCGCGATAATAACGGGGGCTGCTGCGGCGCCAATCAGGACGTCCATCGCGCCATTGTACCATTTCTACAGGCTGCGACGTCTGTACCGTTGGGGCGCTTGCCGTTGGAAATGCCTGTGCCGGTGCTACACCAGAAAAGGCGGTGATTGCCGATACCAGGATTATTGCAAGTTTCTTCATTTCATTCTCCTCGGAATGTCTCCCTGAGGTAAATGATGTGATTTGCGCGCTGAACCAGAGGTGAACGGTAAAAATCCGGTGATCACAGATCGGTGTAGTGTCGGTTTTCGATGCGGTTAGCGAACCTGATCGAGCAGTCGCTTGCATTCCAGGAGATCGAACAGTGCCTCCTGCAGCAACGCCCTGTCCTCCTTGCCGACGCTCGATTTTCCGATCGACACTTCCAGCCCGCCCTCGTCGCTGGACGAACCGAAGCCGAAAAAGCGACCGCTGGGCTTCACCTTCGGGCGGCCCAGAACCTGGTCCTCTTCGGAAGAACTGACCTTCGGTTCCGCATGCTTTTCGCCGCTGGAGGCGATAATCGCGTCCATGGTGGCCATATCACCCGATGCGATGGCGGCAACGAACTTGTTGCCGTTCGTCTTCAGAAGCTTCTGGACGCCTCTGATCGTATAACCGTGATCGTATAACAGATGACGGATGCCTTTCAGAAGCTCGACGTCTTCCGGGCGGTAATAACGCCGGCCGCCGCCACGTTTCATCGGTTTGATCTGAGTGAAACGGGTTTCCCAGAAACGCAACACGTGCTGCGGCAGATCGAGATCATCCGCCACCTCGCTGATGGTGCGAAATGCATCCGGGCTCTTGTCCACGCTCAAACCTCCAGACAGCGGCTTTGAAGCCTACCTACGGCGCAGAACCGGGCGTCAGATCTGGCGCGAAAACGACTCTGCAGCACATCATAATCTACGCATCGCGTATTCGGAACATCGATTCCGATGTCCAGCGCGATACACGAGACTACGCCCTGATTCCCACTTATCTCAATGGGTTGAGGCCGAAGATTCAAGCATGTTCACAGGAATGAGGTAAAATACGGGCTCGCCGCAGGCTTAAGCGACCGGAGCCGCAGACTTCTGCTTGGCCTTGCGGCTGGTGTGGGACTTCAAGATCCGCTGCTTCAGAACATTGGAGGCCTTGAAGGTCATGACCCGACGCGGAGAAATCGGCACTTCTTCGCCCGTCTTGGGATTGCGTCCGATCCGCTCGTTTTTCGACCGGACCTGGAAGGTCGCAAAAGAGGAGAGCTTGACGACCTCGCCGCGAATAATCGCGTTGCAGATTTCGTCGATCACCGTCTCGACGAGCTCGGCAGATTCAGTCCGAGAGAGCCCAACCTTGCGAAACACCGATTCCGCCAAGTCTGCACGCGTCACTGTCTTTCCGGCCATGATCCCCGCCCAGTTTGCAAATTGATCTCGTCAAAGCCAACTAAGACTATTTTGCTTGGCGACTAGGGTCAAGCACCTGTCGCCAATCAGCTATTTGTTCCAGATGACCGTGGCGCGCTTACCACCGAACGAGAACGGAACCCCAGGTGAAGCCGCCGCCCATTGCTTCGAGCATGACGAGATCGCCTTTCTTGATCCGGCCATCGGCACAGGCGACGGAAAGCGCCAGCGGGATCGATGCCGCGGAGGTATTTCCGTGCAGATCGACCGTCACCACCACTTTTTCCGGCGGAATGCTGAGCTTCTTCGCCGATGCGTCGATGATGCGGCGGTTTGCCTGGTGCGGGACCAGCCAGTCGATATCCTCGGCGGTCGTTCCGGTTGCCTCGAATGCACCCTCGATCACGTCGGTAATCATCGCGACTGCATGCTTGAAAACCTCGCGGCCTTCCATGCGCAGGTGACCGACGGTTCCGGTCGAGGACGGACCACCATCGACATAGAGCTTCTCCTTGTGGGAGCCGTCTGAGCGCAGCTTGGCCGTGAGGATGCCGCGATCGCTCGTGGTCCCCTCACCCTCCTGCGCCTCCAACACGACGGCGCCTGCGCCATCACCGAAAAGTACGCAGGTGGTGCGGTCCTTCCAATCGAGAATGCGCGAGAATGTTTCTGCGCCGATGACCAGCGCGCGCCGCGCCATGCCGCCACGGATGTGCAGATCCGCCGTCGCCATCGCATAAACGAAACCGGTACAGACAGCCTGCATGTCGAAGGCATAACCGTGATTCATGCCAAGCCGACGCTGGATGTCGACCGCGGTCGCGGGAAAAGTGTTATCCGGCGTCGATGTGGCAACCAGAACAAGATCGATATCGTCAGGTGTCAGGCCAGCGTTGGCGAGTGCTGCTCTTGCCGCCTGTTCCCCGAGGGATGCCGTCGTCTCGTTTTCACCGGCGATGTAGCGCTGCGTGATGCCCGTACGCTGCACGATCCATTCATCGGTCGTATCGACGATGCTTTCCAGATCCCGGTTGGTCATCACCCGCTTCGGGAGCGCCGCCCCATAACCGCATACTACTGATCGGATCATTCTCAATCACATCCTGTCGTCATGCAGCTTCAGGACCAGCCGGAGGCTGGTGCTTGGCATGGTAAAGTGTCAAATCCTGCGAGATCTTCGCATTCAGGTCATTGCGTGCCATGTCGTAAGCAACGTCTATCGCTGCCGCGAAGCCATCGGCACTGGCACCGCCATGGCTCTTGATGACGATGCCGTTCAAGCCTAAGAATACGCCGCCATTGACCTTGTTTGGGTCCATTTTCTCGCGCAACCGGTCGAATGCGGGCTTGGCCAGAAGATAACCGATCTTGGCGAGAAGCGTGCGCGACATCGATTCGCGCAGCAGCGTGGCGATCTGGCGGGCCGTGCCTTCGGCAGTCTTTAGCGCGATATTGCCGGTGAACCCTTCGGTCACCACGACATCGACCGTGCCCCTGCCGATATCGTCGCCCTCGACGAAACCCTGATAGGCAATTGTCGGATGGTTGGCCTCACGGAGCAACCGACCAGCTTCCTTGACATCCTCCTGTCCCTTTATCTCTTCGACGCCGACATTGAGGAGACCAACGGTCGGGCGCTCAATCTCGAACAGGGCACGCGCCATGGCGCCGCCCATCAGGGCGAAATCGAGAAGCTGCTGACTGTCGGCGCCGATCGTAGCGCCGATATCGAGCACGATGCTTTCGCCCTTGAGGGTCGGCCAGATGCCGGCGATTGCCGGCCGTTCGATATTGGCCATCGTACGCAGACAGAATTTGGCCATGGCCATCAATGCACCGGTATTGCCGGCAGAAACGGCAACGTCCGCCTCCCCCAGCTTCACGGCCTCGATCGTACGCCACATTGATGAAACGTAACGACCACGCCGCAGCGCAGCGCTCGGCTTTTCGTCCATGGTCACTGCGACTTCACATTCGTGAAAGACAGAGCGCTGCCGCAGTTTCGGATATTTGGCGAGCCATGGCTCGCACTCAGCCTTCAAGCCATAGATGATAAAGGTCGCATCGGGGTGCCTGTCGAGAGCCTTTGCGGCACCGGGTATGACAACCTCGGGACCGAAATCACCCCCCATGGCATCCACAGAAATTCTGATCACGCGTATCTGATCCTTATCTTCGACCGACCGGACCGGTCATTGAAACCCGTCCGGCTGTCGTCGCCAGCGTTCCGGCCATGCTCATGCTTGGCCCTGCTGGCGAAATCGTGGCCAAAATATAGTTTTCGCCGCCGCATACAACAGGCCTAGTCCTTTTTCCAGTCCTTCAGCGCGGCGAAGGGATTCGGCCGGTCGTTCTTGCTGTCGGCAGAACTCTCGATGTGATCATCAAATTCCACTCCAGACTTGCGTGGATAAGGATCAATCGCCAGTGCCGCAAACTCGGCAACGGCCTCGCCGATATCGATTGCGTCGCCTGCGAACTCCTCGGGAAGATCCGGCCCATCCGGATCAAGCACCATTTCGGCAGCATCCTTGGCGATGACGCGGGCAAGTTTCGAGCCTTCGGGCACAAAGATCTGGTCGAATTGCTCGTCGATGCGCGATTCGACCGGTTCCAGCGTCACGACGCAGGCCTGGACAAGCTCCGCCTCGACCTGACCCTTGACCCGGACGCCGTCCTTTTTCCAACGCGACAGATAGACTTCGGCTTTCAGCGACTTCACTTCAAGCACCTGCCAGACCTCGGCAAGTCCTTTGCGCTCGCGATCATCTGCCGCAACCTTTACAGTCACCGGATTGGCGGAGATGTTTCCGACCTTGACCGGATAAGAAAATGGCGGCTTGGCCGCCGGGTTGTCATCGTTTGTCATCTTTCCTCACTTCTCCCGCGTCAGCCAATCTCAGGCGTCGGGATAACCGCGTTGCCGCGGGCGATATCGTCTTCCGGAATTGCGGCAAGATGCCGCTCCGCCTCGGCCATCCATACGGCCAGCCGGCCCATGTCCGGCGCAGACTGGTTTTCCGGGTATATATTGCGGGCAAGGCTTCTTGCCAATTCATCCGTGTCGCCAGCGTCCAGTGCCCTGGCATAGGTCTCCAGCCGTCCGTAGAACATGCCCGCCAGTTTCTTCATCCGCTTCGGCACGCCCTGATCGCCGATCCCGAGTTCGCGGATCGAATGGTCTAGATCCTGGAAAAAGGCGTCGACGATCTCCTGCGCCAACTCCTGCCCGCTGGTTGCGGATTTCGCTGTGCGGCGAAAAAACAGGATCATCACGATCGACAGCATCTCGTAGCGACCCATGACGGTGTCGGGCACGCCGAGATCGGTATAGAAAAAGGGAATGCGCGCGGCCGATGTCAAAGCCGCGTACTGCCGCTCGACAATGGCCTGATTGTGCTTTTTCTTTTTGAATAGCCCGAAGATCATCGATAAGTCCCGCGAATGACCGGGCCCAATGTTGCATGGAGACGAAAGCTGGTTTACCGAAGCAGGCGCGAATTGCAATGCCGTTCGGCCAGGGCCACAGACGGGATGCGATCGATCCGTAAAACGTTTGGCGTTGCAGGGTTCTCGTCCCCGGAATAGCCACAATGGTGATGAACAGCAGAAGTCCGGCCGATATGCCGGTCTCGTTTACCTGGGGGATCCCGTTGAAGAAGCGGACTGTCGAGTACGGAATGAATTTTCTGAATAAAACCGCCATCAGCCTGGTACTTGTCGCTTCCGTCACGGCCTCTGGCTGCACGTCGATGAATATCGGCGACACCATGTATAACGGCTATGTGATCGACCAGAAGTCTCTCGAACTCATCCCGGAAGGGTCGAGCCGTGAACAGGTCTTGCTGACGATGGGCACACCATCGACGACGGCAACGTTTGATTCGGAAGTGCTCTATTACATTTCCCAGCGACGCGAGCGCGCAGCCGCCTTCATGAAGCCAAAACTGGTCGAACAATCGGTTCTGGCAATCTATCTCAGCAAGGACGGCACGGTCGCACGCAAGGCGAACTACACGCTCCAGGACGGCAAAGTGTTCGACACGATCTCGCGCACGACCCCGACCGGCGGGCGCGACCTGACCTTCCTGCAGCAGATTCTTTCCGGCGGAAGCGGTGCTGGCGCTGGTGCTGCCGCCATGCGCAGCTTGCTCAAGAACTAAACAGCCAATCGAATACAAAGAAGCCCGCGGAGCTCCGCGGGCTTCTTTCGTTTGCGTGATGCGGCGAAGCTAGCCAGCGAGTATCGCCAGCAGCAGCAAGGCCACGATATTGGTGATCTTGATCGCCGGATTGACGGCCGGACCTGCCGTATCCTTGTAGGGATCGCCAACAGTATCGCCCGTTACCGAGGCCTTGTGGGCATCCGATCCCTTCATGTGACGCACGCCATCCTTGTCGACGAAGCCATCCTCGAAGCTCTTCTTGGCATTGTCCCAGGCACCGCCGCCCGACGTCATCGAAATGGCGACGAACAGGCCGTTGACGATCACCCCGAGAAGCGATGCGCCGAGTGCTGCAAAGGCTGACGCCTTGTCGCCGCCGGAAATCAGCAGGACGCCGAAATAGACGACGATCGGCGCGAGCACCGGAAGGAGCGACGGTATGATCATTTCGCGAATCGCCGCACGCGTCAGGATATCGACCGCACGACCGTAATCCGGTCGGTCCGTGCCCTGCATGATGCCCGGCTTTTCGCGGAACTGACGACGAACCTCTTCGACAATCGAACTTGCCGCCTTGCCGACGGCGGTCATGGCAATGCCACCGAACAGGTAGGGGATAAGCCCGCCGAAGATCAGGCCGGCGACGACGTAAGGGTTGGCGAGGCTGAAGGAGATCGGCCCTACCCCTTCGAAGTAAGGATATTGCTGCGGGTTCGCGGCAAAATACTGCAGATCGTTGGAATAGGCCGCGAACAGGACAAGAGCGCCGAGGCCGGCTGAGCCGATCGCATACCCCTTGGTCACGGCCTTGGTGGTGTTGCCAACGGCATCAAGCGCGTCGGTCGATTTGCGGACCTCCGGCGGCAGATGAGACATTTCGGCAATGCCGCCGGCATTGTCGGTAACAGGACCGAATGCGTCGAGCGCGACAATCATGCCGGCGAGGCCGAGCATGGCGGTCACAGCGATACCTGTGCCGAACAGGCCACCGAACTGGTAGGTGGCGATGATGCCACCGACGATGACGATTGCCGGAAGCGCCGTCGATTCGAGCGATACGGCCAGGCCCTGGATGACGTTGGTGCCATGGCCGGTCACCGAAGCCTGGGCAATCGAATTGACCGGCCGCTTGTTGGTGCCGGTGTAATATTCGGTAATGACGACGATCAGCGCGGTCACGACCAGACCGACCAGACCGCAGACGAAGAGGCTAGCGCCCGTGATCTCCTTGCCCGCTACGGTGCCGATCACACCCCACCCGACTGTCGCAGACGTGGCGATTGCCAAGCCGATGATGGAAAGCAAACCGGTTGCGATCAGGCCCTTGTAAAGGGCGCCCATGATCGAGCCGTTGCTGCCGAGCTTGACGAAGAAGGTGCCGATGATCGAGGTGACGATGCAGGCGCCGCAGATCGCCAGCGGATACAGCATTGCCGATTCGAGCACCGGAGCGCCGGCAAAAAAGATCGCAGCGAGCACCATGGTCGCAACGACCGATACGGCATAGGTCTCGAACAGGTCGGCCGCCATGCCGGCACAATCGCCGACATTGTCGCCGACGTTATCAGCGATCGTTGCCGGGTTGCGTGGATCGTCTTCGGGAATACCAGCCTCGACCTTGCCAACGAGGTCACCACCGACATCTGCGCCCTTCGTGAATATACCGCCGCCAAGGCGGGCGAAGATGGAAATGAGCGACGCACCGAAACCAAGCGACACCAGTGCATCGATGACTTCACGCGAACCGCTTGGGTGACCGAGGCCGGCGGTCAAAACCCAGTAATAGATCGAGACGCCGAGAAGCGCCAAACCTGCAACCAGCATGCCGGTAATGGCGCCGGACTTGAAAGCGATATCGAGGCCTGCCGCCAAGCTGTGGGATGCGGCCTGAGCCGTACGGACATTGGCCCGGACGGAAACATGCATGCCAATAAAACCTGCGGCGCCGGACAGGACCGCGCCGATTATGAAGCCCAAGGCAGCCGCACCGGACAAAAGTAGCCATACAAGGATGGCAACAACGATGCCGACTGCGGCGATCGTCATATACTGGCGCGTCAGATAGGCCTGAGCCCCCTCACGGATATAGCCAGCAATTTCTTGCATGCGTTCATTGCCCTGGTCGGAGGCAAGTACGGAACGCGTAGTCCACGCGGCATAGATGATCGACAGCAGACCGCAGACGATCACACTCAAAATCACTGTCATACTATTTTCCTCTCCCTAACCGCCGAGATGAAAAATCCCGGTCGCGCATTTCCCTGCGGCTGCTCTCCCCTCCCAAGGAAGCGTTTCCGCCATGCGAAGACGAGATTGCGGTGGAGATGAAATGACGTCAAGCCCTGCAAGGACAAGGGCTCAAATGGACGCAGGTTGTAGTACGAGTTAACGCTCGTTTACGGCGATTTGGCCGACGGACGTCGGAACAACAAGGCTGCGATCAGGAACAGGCAGATGACGGCCACAGGCCATATCGCCATATTGATGAAGGACCAGCCCCAGGTGACGAAGACCTTGCCGGAGGAAAAGGACGACAGGGCCACCGTGCCGAACAGCACGATATCGTGAAAGCCCTGAACCTTATCGGCTTCATGCGGCCGGTAGCTGGAAGTAACGATCGCGGTCGATCCGATAAAGCCGAAATTCCACCCGACACCAAGCAGGACCAGCGCGCCCCAGAAGTTCCAGAGCTCTATGCCGAGATGCGCGACGACGGCGCAGGCCATCATGACACAAACGCCTGTTGCGACGATCTTCTCTGCACCGAATCGGGAAATCAACGTCCCGGTGAAGAAGCTCGGGCCGAACATGGCAAGCACGTGCCACTGGATGCCGAGTGTCGCCATTTCGGGCGGAAAACCGCAGCCGATTACCATGGCAAGCGGCGCTCCGGTCATGACGAAGGTCATCAGGGCATAGATGCAGATGCCGCAGATCATGCCGGTGAGGAAACGCTGGGTCAGCACGATCTCTTTCAGCGGTCGCGCCGGCTCCGTGCCGCTTACCGGAGGTTTTGCTGCCGGAAGCCTGAGAAAGGTCAGGATGCCGATGGCGACAAGGCTCAGAGGGATAAGAGCAATGAAAGCGCCGGCAAAGGTTACCGGCGCGAACCAGTCCTTTGCCCAGATGACGATCTGCGGCCCGAGGACCGCCGAAACGATACCTGCACCGAGTATCCAGGAGATTGCTTTCGGCTTGTAGGATGACGGCGACGCATCCGCCGCAGCGAAACGGATTTTCTGGGTAAAGCCCGAAGACGTTCCGATCAGCACGAGAGACAGGGCGAAAAGCCAGAAGCTTTCCCGAAAGAGCGCGATTGCGGCAAAAGCGGCGCTGGCCGCACCGATCAAACAGCCGACAATGAAGGCTTGACGGCGACCAAGAAGCCTAGACAAAAGCGCGATGACAACGGCACCGCAGGCAGTACCGACATTGAATGCGGTGATCGGAGCTGTCGCAAGCGACTTGTCGTCGCCGAGCAACTGATATCCGGCAAGCGAACCGACTGCGATCGAAAGCGGTGCCGCAGCTCCGAGTACGGACTGAGTGGCAGCGAGCAAAGCGACATTGCGGCGGGCGGCACGCATCTGCGTTCGAAGACCGTCCACCCCGCCGTCCATGCCTGCCTACCTTTTATTTCTTGTCGCCGCGGACCTGTTTAGCAATTCGGTCGAGAACCGCATTGACGATGCGCGGTTCATCCTCCTCGAAGAAGGCGCGAGCGATCTCGACATATTCGGTGACGATCACCGGTACCGGAACGTCCTTGCGTTCCAGGATCTCGAACGTGCCGGCACGCAGGATGGCGCGGAGCGTCGAATCGAGACGCGACAGCGGCCAGTCCTCCTGCAAGGAAGAACGTACGATCGGGTCGATCTTGGTCTGGTCGCGCACGACGCCCGAAACGATCGAGCGGAACCACGAAGGATCAGCCTTCAGGTAGGTATCGCCGTCGATTTCCTGGCCCAGACGATGCGCTTCGTATTCAGCAACAACCTCGAGAACGCCCGTGCCGCCGATGTCCATCTGGTAGAGCGCCTGCACGGCTGCGAGACGGGCTGCGCCACGCTGGTTTACCGGCTTGACCTGTTTTTCCTGCTCGTCAGACATCAGCGTGCACCGTTCAGCTTTTCGCGCACGGCGATCATGGTCAGCGCAGCGCGGGCCGCGAAGCCACCCTTGTCCTTGTCGGAGCGGCGCACACGCGCCCAGGCCTGCTCGTCGTTTTCAACGGTCATGATGCCGTTGCCGATGGCCAGCGATTCCGAGACGGCGAGATCCATCAACGCACGCGAGGATTCATTCGAGACGATATCGAAGTGGTAGGTCTCACCTCGAATGACCATGCCGAGTGCAACAAAACCGTCATATTCGGTGCCGCCGTTTTCCGAAGCGTCGAGCGCCATGGCGATCGTCGGCGGGATTTCCAGCGCGCCGGGAACGGTGATCACGTCGAAAGTCGCCCCTGCCTCCTTGAGAGCCGTGGTTGCACCGTCGAGCAGTGCGTCGGCCATATCGTCATAGAAGCGTGCCTCTACGATCAGGATGTGTGGAGCGGATTCAAGCGACATGGATCACCTTAAGATACGTGTATTCGGCCCGACAAGGGCGGACTTTGAGCATGGGCGCGGTCAAAACACGCCCTGAGGCGGTTGGCAAGCGATTTTGCGGGAACATGGCTTGCACGCATGGAATAGGAGAGCGTCGGGCACGCCCCACGATACACTATCAATCCTGCTTTGGATCATCACCATATGCTTGTATGAATTATCTGTTAAACTAAAGAAACTATATGTGCCACTCTTGTCACCTTCGTTCTATTAGACATTTATTATTCGACGCACCGATGCGGGTGACACAAATGGATAAGCACCGTTTCCAGATGGACGATATCGACGACCTGCTCCTGAAGATATCCATGGCTCGTGGTCTGGAAGAGATCATGACCGTGGTGAGGCAGTCGGCGCGTCGATTGGTCGGCGCCGATGGCCTTGCCTTCATCCTGCGAGACAGCAACGAATGCTTCTATGTCGATGAGGATGCGATCCAGCCTCTATGGAAAGGCCAGCGATTTCCGATGGACGCCTGCGTCTCCGGCTGGGCGATGCAGCATTCGGAAGTGGTCGTCATAGACGATATCTCCAAGGATCCCCGCATTCCTCAGGATGCGTATCGCCCCACCTTCGTCAAAAGTCTGGCCATGGTGCCATTGCGGCCGGGAGACCCGCTGGGGGCCATCGGTGCCTATTGGGCACAAATCGGCACGCCACCGAGCGAAGGCGTCTATCGCCTGCAGCGCATCGCCAATACTGCCGCGGTCGCGATGGCAAACGTGGCGCTGACGAATTCGCTGGCAGAAGCAAGGGACGAAGCCGCGCGCGCGCGCGATGCGATGATCCTTGCCATGGCCTCGCTTGCCGAAACACGTGATCACGAAACCGGCGATCATATCCGTCGCACGCAGCACTATGTGCGGGTTCTGGCCGAAGCGCTCAATCGGCGCGAACCGGAAACCAACGGTCTTGATGACGAATTTGTCGACCTGCTGTACAAGTCTGCGCCTCTTCACGACATCGGCAAGGTCGGCATTCCGGACCGCATCCTGCAGAAGCCGGGGCGGCTTGACCGGGCCGAATACGACATCATGAAAACACACGCCGATCTCGGACGCGCGGCGATCGCCACGGCGGAGCGTTATATCGGCTCAACCAACCCATTCCTCAGCCTTGCCAAGGAAATCGCCCATTGCCATCACGAGAGATGGGATGGAAAGGGTTATCCGAGGGGCCTCAAGGGCGAGGATATTCCGCTCGCCGGGCGGATCATGGCCGTCGCGGATGTCTATGACGCACTCGTTTCAGAGCGGGTCTACAAGCCCGCCATGAGCCATAACGAGGCCGTCAGCATCATTACCGAGGAGAGCGGCAAGCACTTCGATCCGGCTGTTGTTGCGGCCTTCGGAGAGGTGGCTCCGCAATTTGCGAAAATCCACCGCGAATTCTCACAACTCAACTAGGCTTGAGAACTTAGGGCTTAGCCGGAAATTCCGCGAGCCGCGCTGCATAACGCGCCATCGTGTCCACTTCGAAGTTAACGAAGTCGCCTGGCTGACGATCGCCCCAGGTGGTGACGCCCAGCGTATGACGGATCAGAAGAATATCGAAATCGGTGCCGTTTACGGCGTTGACCGTGAGCGAGGTACCGTCGAGGGCGATAGAGCCCTTCGGAGCAACGAAACGCGCCAGTTCCTCGGGCGCGCGCAAGGTGATGCGGACCGCCTCGCCTTCCGGCTCTACGGAGAGGATTTCGGCCTTGCCATCGACATGGCCAGAGACGATATGACCGCCGAGCTCATCGCCGATCTTGAGGGCGCGTTCGAGGTTGATGCGCGTTCCTGTAGTCCAGGACGCGATCGTCGTCAGCCTCAGCGCCTCTTCCCAGGCCTCGACCTCGAACCAGCGCTCATTGCTGCCGTCTTCGGGAAGCGTGGTTACGGTCAGGCAGACGCCGCCATGCGCGATCGAAGCGCCCATGTCGATCGTCTTGGGATCGAAATTAGTGGCTATGCGCAGCTTCACGCCCTCATCGAGAGGTGTCAGTTCGGAAACCGTGCCGATATCGGTGACAATACCTGTAAACATCAAAGGCCTCTTACGTATTCATAGCTGCGGTCGGCGCCGAAACGGTCTTTTCGAACGCAGTTAAATCCCGCTGGAATATCGGATGGCGTTGCAGGCGATTCAATGCCCCCAGCACCGACGACCATCTCGGACTGGGCCAGCACCAGCCGGTCGACCAGCCCCGCCCCGATGAAGCCGCGAGCGACCTGCGCGCCGCCTTCGACCATCAGCGACGAGATGCCGCGTGTCGCGAGATTGGCAAGAAGGTCGTTGAGGTCTGCCGCCTGCAGGATTTCGACCCCCGCCGACATCAGCGCCCGCAATCTTTCCTCATTCGAAGGATGGGTGTCGCAGAAAGGATCGGTAACGGCCACGACAGGCACGGCACCGGTCGACCGCACCAGTTTGGACGATAGCGGCAGTTCCAGCCGGCGATCGAGAACGATGCGCAGCGGCGAACGTTTTTCCAGGCCTGATAGGCGCACGGTCAATTCGGGATCGTCCACCAGCGCCGTGCCGATACCGACGAGAATAGCGTCGTTTTCGGCCCGCATCATATGAACCTGGGCGCGCGATTGCGGCCCGGTGACCACGAGTTCTTCGCCGCGCCGGCCCAGCATGCCATCGGCTGAAACGGCAAGTTTCAGAGTCACATAGGGGCGTCCCTTCGTCTGACGCGAGAGGTAGGCGGAGAGGACCCGACGTCCCTCGTCTTCCAGCAACCCGGTTTCGACGATGATACCGGCTTCACGCAGGATACCAAAACCGCGACCGGAAACACGCGGATCGGGATCATTCAGGCAGACGACGACGCGGGCGACACCTGCAGCCACAAGCGCATTGGCACAGGGCGGCGTGCGTCCGTAGTGGGAACAGGGTTCGAGCGTGACATAGGCAGTAGCACCCCTCGCCCGCTCGCCGGCCACGGCCAGTGCCTGCGTTTCCGCATGCGGGCGACCGCCCACAGCAGTCACGGCCTGACCGACGATCGCGCCGTCGCTGACGACGATGCAACCGACGGAGGGATTTGTTGCCGTCAGACCGGCATGCCATCGGGACAACCGCAAGGCGGCTGCCATGAAGCGCTGGTCCTCGGCAGCGCTCGTCAAGATTGGCCTCCGGGCTCAAGCCCCGGATCACGGGCAATTTTGGCGTTGATCTCCTCGATCACCTTCTCGAAATCCTCCGCATGGGAGAAATCGCGATAAACAGAGGCGTAACGGACGAAAGCGACGTCATCGAGGCTTTTGAGCGCTTCCAGCACCTGGAGACCGATCTGCTCGGAAGAAATCTCGGCTTCGCCTGAGCTTTCCAGCCGGCGGACGATGCCGGAAACGGCCCGCTCTATACGATCGGCATCCACCGGCCGCTTGCGCAGCGCGATCTGGAAGGAGCGAACGAGCTTGTTGCGGTCGAAGGGCGCCTTGCGGCCGGTCTTCTTCAACACCATCAGTTCGCGAAGCTGGACGCGTTCGAAGGTGGTGAAACGACCGCCGCAATCCGGGCAGATGCGCCGCCGACGGATGGAGGTAAAATCCTCCGCCGGACGCGAATCCTTGACCTGGGTATCTTCAGAGCCGCAGAAAGGGCAGCGCATTGGCTCTCCTCAGAGGTAGGGGTACATCGGGAAGCGGTCGGTCAGAGCGATGACCTTTTCGCGAACGGCAGCTTCGACGGCAGCGTTACCTTCGTCGGAATTGGCAGTCTTCAGACCGTCGAGAACCTCGACGATGAGAGTGCCGATTTCCTTGAACTCGGCTTCCTTGAAACCGCGGGTCGTGCCGGCCGGCGTGCCGAGACGGACACCGGAGGTGACGAAGGGCTTTTCCGGATCGAAGGGAATGCCGTTCTTGTTGCAAGTGATGTAACCGCGGCCAAGTGCTGCCTCGGCGCGCTTGCCGGTAGCATTCTTCTTGCGCAGGTCGACCAGCATCAGGTGATTGTCGGTGCCGCCGGAAACGATATCGAGACCGCCGGCAACCAGCGTTTCCGACAGCGCCTTGGCGTTCTTGACGACCTGAGCGGCATAGTCCTTGAAATCGGGCTGCAGCGCTTCACCGAAAGCGACCGCCTTTGCGGCGATGATGTGCATCAGCGGGCCGCCCTGCAGGCCGGGGAATACGGCCGAGTTGAACTTCTTTGCCAGATCTTCGTCATTGGTGAGGATGACGCCGCCGCGCGGGCCGCGGAGCGACTTGTGCGTCGTTGTCGTTGCAACGTGGCAGTGCGGGAACGGCGACGGATGCTGGTCACCGGCAACGAGACCGGCGATATGCGCCATGTCGACCATCAGATAGGCGCCGACTTCATCGGCGATTTCGCGGAAACGCTTCCAGTCCCAGATGCGGGAATAGGCTGTGCCGCCGGCGATGATCAGCTTCGGCTTGTGTTCGCGTGCTTTTTCGGCAACCGCATCCATGTCGAGCAGGTTGTCGCCTTCACGCACGCCGTAGGAGACGACGTTGAACCACTTGCCGGACATGTTGACCGGAGAACCGTGGGTCAAATGGCCCCCGGAGTTCAGATCGAGACCCATGAACGTGTCGCCCGGCTGCAGAAGCGCGAGGAAGACGGCCTGGTTCATCTGCGAACCCGAATTCGGCTGAACGTTGGCGAAGTTGACGCCGAACAGCTTCTTGGCGCGCTCGATGGCGAGTTCTTCGGCTATATCGACGAACTGGCAACCACCGTAATAACGCTTGCCCGGATAACCTTCGGCATACTTGTTCGTCATGATCGAGCCCTGGGCTTCGAGCACGGCTCGCGAAACGATGTTTTCGGATGCAATCAGCTCGATCTCATGGCGCTGACGACCGAGTTCCTTCTGGATCGAACCGAAGATTTCCGGATCGGTTTCGGCAAGCGGGCGAGAGAAGAAGGCTTCGGTATTCGACATGAATGAGGCTCCTCGAACGGGATGGCAGGCGGTGTGACGCGTCTTAGCGCTCTGCCCGGTCAAGGGCAATACAGAGAGCGACATTTGCACGCCTTGCAAGGCTTTCCAGCCTTAAAGCAGAAAGGCCGCACCCCTCTTGAGGGTGCGGCCATAGACAAACTCAGTCGGAGAATACCCGCTTATTGCGGCAGCATATCGCTTTCGGTAAGCGCGCCCTGCCGCTGCTCGATGCCGGTCGTAGTCTGCAGCGCAAGCTCCTGGTTGCCGTCCTTCTGGTAGATATCGTCGCGGAACTGCACAACCTGGTCCTTTGCCGACCACGCCGTTATGTAGACGATATAGACAGGGACTTCCTGGGCAAGCTTGATCGGGTTGTTCTGGCGGGTCGAGATGACGCGCTCGATCTCCTGACGCGACCACCCCGACGTGTCGCGCAACAGCCACGTGACAAGGTCGCGAACATTCTGGATGCGCATGCAGCCGGAGGATTCGAAACGCATAAGCTTGTTGAACAGGCCCTGCGACGGCGTGTCGTGCATATATTCGTTGTTGGGATTGTGGAAGTTGATCTTCGTCGAGGCCATGGCGTTGATCTTGCCGGGATCCTGACGGAACATCAGGTTCGGCGCCTTGGGCGCGAACCAGTCCACGGTTTCCGGCGAAACTTCCTGACTGCGGCCATCAAACAGGCGAATATTGTTGCGCGTCAGGTAGGTCGGGTCCTTGCGCATCAGCGGTACGATATCTTTTTCGATGATCGAACGCGGAGCGGTCCAGTAGGGATTGAGGATGACTTCGTAAATCTTCGAATTGATCGCATGCGTCGGACGGTCGATACGACCGACCACCGCATTGGTGCGCAGCGCAACGCGATCACTTTCCACGGCTTCCACATAAGCGGCCGGGATGTTGACCATGACGTAACGCGTGCCAAGGTCGCCGGACATGGACTGAAGGCGCACGAGGTTAGTTTCGAGCTGCATCAGGCGTGTCTGGGCCGGGATGTTCATCGCCTTCAGAGAAAAATCGCCAAGGACGCCATCTGCGGGCAAGCCGTGACGTGCCTGGAATCGCTTGACCGCACCATCGACATAACTGTCGAACGCATTCGACATACCGGCGGATTGATCCAGATCACCGGCGACCATCAGGCGGCGACGCAGGTTCTGGACTGCCGGATCGGCAACGCCGAGCTGAAGACGTGTGGACGAATTGACTTCCGGCCAGCCGCCGTTCGAAACGATCTGCTGGTAGGCCAGAATGGCCTGCTGGATGTTTGCCGGGCCTTCGGGGCCAAGAACAGGATTGTTGGAGACGACGCCAACTGCCGTGCGCGAACCGCGCGCATCGAACTGGTCGTCCCAGCTGCCGCGCCGTGGCGCATTGATAAGAGAATCGATCGAGCTTTGAGCCAGCGCTGGAGCGGCCAGTGCCGCAGCACCGACCGAAACGGCCGAGCGCAACAAGGCGCGGCGAGACAAAACTTCAGGTCCGATCTTCTTCGACATCATTCAATCCATCTGATCCCGGTCAACACGACAGCGCTACAGGGATATGGTTAAAAAAGGCGCAAAAGCCAAGCAGTCGCCTTTTCCGGCCCGCTCCGCCGCAACCGGCAAAGTCCCATTTTACCAATTGCTTGAACAAGTGCGGTCCCATAGCAATATGGCCAATTCGTGTCGGCAGGTGGAGGGTCACAAAGCCGTGTTGCGCTGTGACTTTTCTGCCGTGCCAGAAGTTGGGCCGCGGACTGTTTGCAAAGGGCTTCCGGATCAGGAAGCCCTTATAGCCGGCACTCTAAATGACGCATTACCACGTGTCTGAGGGGGAGCGAAACCTGAGGCATCAAGATCGCTGATGGCGGCAAGTTTCGTTCGAATAGAACGGGATGCCTTGCTCTTTGGTGCGCTTTCCGCAAAACAAGCTGCCGTCAAAGAATCAACCACAGGAGGAACCGCTTCCTCACTTTAAGTTGTTCTTTAGAACCACAAGTTTCAAGCAAGCCGATAACAATACAATTCATGGCTTAGATTACGCCGGGCGGAGGAACTTCATGCAATGGAAACCGATAACCACTCTCATTCCAAACAAACTCGTCTTTCTACTGTTCGATCATCTTGAGAGCGCGCAGTGGGTTGGCTATGTCAACGAAGACGGAATTTGTGAGTGGCCGGACAAGGTCCGGGGATATCAGCCGACCGGATGGCAGGAAGTGATTGTCGATCTGACGCGGATCAAGGCCATCGGCGGCTGATCTGCCCCCAGCCCTTCGGACGGTAAACCAAACGAGCGAAACGGAGCGTAGGCCTTACGCTCCGTTTCGCTTTTGTGCGTCACCGCATGACTGGAGGAAATGAGGAACGCCAAGCCCTTAGTGGTTTAAAGGCAGATCGCAGTTCCAATCCGATTACATCCGGTATGCGATCGAGTCGTTCCAGAAGCGGTCGAGGCGCTGCAGCAGACGGTTCATCTGCGAGAACTCGCCTTCGCCGATACCGCCGACCTTTTCGATCGAGCCGATGTGGCGTTCATAAAGTTTCGAGACGGTTTCGGCGATCTCCTGGCCAGACGGCGTCAGGCTGATGCGAACCGAACGACGGTCGATGCGCGAGCGGGCGTGATTGATGAAGCCGAGATCGACCAGCTTCTTGACGTTGTAGGAAACGTTGGAGCCCAGATAGTAGCCGCGGGAGCGAAGCTCACCGGCAGTCAGTTCCGAGTTTCCGATATTGAAGAGAAGAAGTGCCTGGACGGCGTTGACGTCGTCACGACCCTGACGGTCGAACTCGTCCTTGATGACGTCGAGGAGACGACGGTGGAGACGTTCCACCAGGTGCAGCGATTCCATGTAAAGGCCACGAATGGTATCTTCGTGCGGATCTGCGACTGCCGGTGCCTGCGGCTTAAGCTTCGTGTTCATCATGACTGCCTCACTGTTTTGTTTGGCGGTGTGTTTGTTCTTCCCGCCTTGAGACAGACCCTATCGAATGCGCATAAAATTCGACTTAAAACACTTGCTTAACAAACACCTACCTGCATTTTCCGATTGTGTCGGCAGTGCGGCGGCTCCTGGGGCAGACCAATTTCCGCTCATATAAATCAGTCACTTAGCCTGAAAATTTCACTAAAGTTCGAGCTAAAAGCCTTTAGGGTCATGGTAAATCGATCCTTACCTTCTCTTCCTTGCGCCGTCCTTCCAGCCATAATGCGAGCCGAAATACGACATAGAGGCTCGCCACGAGGACGTTCAGAAGCGGTACGAGATGGTTCTCGCCGAAGATATCGGACCAGACGACATACATGAGGATCTGGATGATCGCGGCCATGGCCCAGAGTACCGCCCCCCAGGAGACGGCCAGCCACAGGCCAAGAGATGCGACCGGGAAAAGAACGGCCAAAGTCGGAGCCGCTGCCCGCCATGGCAGGTTCAGAAGATCGAAGCGCGCCCTGCCTTCCAGCGAGTAACCGACCAGCATCGCCCAATATTGCATGCCGAACCAGAAACAGGTGACGGCAATCATCCTCAGGAAGATGACGAACAGGAGCTCGGTCAGCGTGCGCCTTGGCGTCGAAGGTGAATCAGGTTCCATGGTCCAATGATATATAGGGGCATCGCGTCAGCCGCCAGCCACGCGCATGGCAGCAATGCTTGCTTCAGACCATTCATAAACAACTTGCTGCATGCTAATGAGCCGTCCAAGAGTAAAGAACGGAGACACCGTCATGGACAAGACCCACCTCGTCGATGAGATCACCGGTCATCGCCGCATGCGACGCAATCGCAAGGCCGACTGGGTCCGGCGCATGGTGCAGGAAAACCGGCTAACCGTCGACGACCTGATCTGGCCGATCTTCATCACCCACGGCACTGGCATTTCCGAGCCGTTGGCGGCCATGCCGGGCGTCAACCGGATGAGCGTCGACAAGGCGGTAGAAGCGGTGAAGGAAGCGGCCGATCTCGGCATTCCGGCCATCGCCCCCTTTCCGGATATCGAGATGGACCTGCGCGATCCGACCGGTTCGCACATTCTTGACGCTAACAACCTGATGAACCGGTTCATTCGTGAGACCAAAAAGGCAGTGCCGAATATCGGCCTGATCACCGATGTGGCGCTCGACCCGTTCACCAGCCATGGTCACGACGGCATTCTGCGTGACGGTATCATCGTCAACGATGAAACGGTGGACCATGTGGTGAAGGCTGCGGTCATGCAGGCGGATGCCGGGGCCGATATCATCGCGCCATCCGAAATGATGGACGGCCGGATCGGCGCCATTCGTCGCGGGCTCGATGCAGCCGGCCATCAGGATGTCGGCATCATGTCCTATGCGACGAAATTCTCGTCCGGCTTCTATGGTCCCTATCGCGAGGCGATCAATACCGGCGGCCTGCTGAAGGGCGACAAGAACAGCTATTACATATCTCCGGCCAACGGCACCGAGGCAATGCGCGACGCAGCGCTCGATGTCGAAGAAGGCGCCGACATGATGATGATAAAGCCCGGCCTTCCCTATCTCGACATCTGTTGGCGGATAAAGGAAGCCTTCGGGCTTCCGACCTATGCCTATCAGGTCTCGGGTGAGTATGCGCAGATCAAGGCCGCCGCAATGAACGGCTGGATCGACGGCGATCGGGTGATGATGGAAACGCTTCTCTGCTTCAAGCGGGCCGGATGCGACGGGATCCTCACCTATTTCGCCGTGGACGTCGCAAGAAAGCTCGGTCGAACCTGATACTTGTGCAAATCGCGTTTCCTCACCATATCGTTGAGGAAACGCAGGAGACCTTGAACGCATGAGCCTCGATCAGAACCCGACCTATACCGCACCCGACGACTGGCGCGCCTATAGCGGCGTCCTTTCGCGCCGGGTCTTTGCATTCATCCTCGATTACCTGATCGTGCTGCTGCTCTGCATTCCAGCGGCGGTGATCGTTTTCTTTCTCGGCATCATCACGCTGGGACTGGGCTTCATGCTCTACCCGGCGCTGTTCGTCATCGTCGCGCTGCTTTATTTCGGCATGACACTCGGCGGGCCGTCGCAGGCATCGCCCGGCATGAGGGCCATGGGCATCACGCTGATGCGGATGGACGGCCGACGGATGGATTTTATGACCGCCATGGTCCACACGGTGCTTTTCTGGCTGATCAATTCGGTACTCACCCCGCTCATTTTGCTGGCCGGACTGTTCACCTCCAAATCGCGACTGGTGCATGACATGTTGCTCGGCACAGTGGTCGTTCGCACGACCTGACCATCGCCGGATGATCAGGATTGTCTGAATTGGCGCGCCTTTGGAAATCAAGGGTGCAAGCATACGGTTGACGTTTTCCATTTATGCGCCATGGTATGATATTTTCCATCACCAAGACGGGATCGGCCGCGACTCGATGAATACCCAGACGACGCCCTCACCGCAGTTTTATCTGACGGCACCGGCAGTTTGTCCTTATCTTCCGGGTGAAATGGAACGCAAGGTGTTCACCCACCTCGTCGGCCCGCGCGCGGCGGAGATGAACGACCTCTTGACCCAAGGCGGCTTTCGCCGCTCCCAGAACATCGCCTACCGACCGGCCTGCGAAGCCTGCCGGGCCTGTGTTTCGGTGCGCATCCTTGCAGGAGAGTTCGAACCGACGCGCTCGATGAAGCGTGTCGTGACCGCGAATCGCGACCTGATTGCCACCATCCAACCTGCGCAGCCTTCCACCGAACAGTTCGCACTCTTCCGCCGGTATCTCGATGACCGCCACCAGCACGGAGGCATGTCGGACATGTCGGCTCTCGACTACGCCATCATGGTGGAAGATACGCATGTGAACACGAGGCTGATCGAATACCGTATCCGCGAACCCGGATCGGGAATCAGCGACCAGCCCAAAGGGGAGCTGATCGCGGTCGCGCTCACCGACATGATGAGCGACGGGCTTTCGATGGTCTATTCCTTTTTCAATCCGAAGTTCGACAAGCGATCGCTCGGGACCTTCATGATCCTCGACCACATCAACAGGACGCGCACGCTTGGCCTGCCGCATGTCTATCTCGGCTACTGGGTCAAAGGTTCGTCGAAGATGGATTACAAGACCCGCTATCAACCGCAGGAACAGTTGATGGCGCGGGGTTGGGAGCGCTCCCTGCCGCCGACAACCGATGCCGATGATTAGCGGCAACCAATGAACAGTCACCGCAGAGGGCTGATCATCACGATCATCGGAGGCATCGCGCTGTCATTCGACGTACCGCTCGTGAGGCTTGGCGGCGGCGAACTCTGGCAGACACTTGCCCTGCGCAGTCTCTCCACCTTTGCCCTCGGCGCAGTCATATGGCTGCTCCTACGCCGTTTCCAGCCAGACAATTCCGTGCTGCGGCCCGGAAAGGCCGGGCTGCTTGCCGGTCTTTTTTATGGCCTCTCGACCATCACGTTCCTTGGCGGCGTCTTCAACACGGCAACGGCCAACGTCGTTTTCATCGTCGCCTTTACACCGATGTTCGCCGCCCTGTTCGGATGGCTGCTGCTGAACGAACATCCGTCGCGATCGACCTGGATTACCATGGGTCTGATGATCCTCGGCGTCGGGATCATCGTCTCGGGCGGCCTGTCGGGTGGCGAACTGCTGGGCAACATGTCGGCGCTGGCAACGACGCTGCTGCTCGCCGGCGCGATCACCGTCGGGCGCAAGAGCCGCGCCGATCTCGGCCTCGTTCCCCTCGCCGCGACCATCATTCCTGCAATCATCGGCCTGACGATGATGCAGCCGGACGGCTTGACCACCGTCCCACAGCCGTTCTGGGTCCTGCTCGACGGCCTCGTGCTCATACCGCTGGCTTTCTGGTGCCTGGCGGTCGGGCCCAAATATCTGTCGGGCGCCGAAGTGGGCATGTGCTACCTGCTAGAGACGGTGCTGGCGCCCATCTGGGTATGGTCGATCTTCGCCGAAGAAATTTCCCAACGCACCCTTACCGGCGGCGCAATCCTGATCCTCGCGCTCATCGGCCATGCTCTATGGCAGTTGCGTAGACGGCAACCCGACGTCAGCGTCCTATAGGTCCGTTGTTTGAGTGCTGGCCTCATGTTATAACAGCGTTGCAACATGAGGCTCGAAGATGAACACGACCATCCGCAAAATCGGCAATTCCGAAGGCATCATCATTCCGAAGGAAGTTCTGGACCGTCTGGGGCTGAAGGCGGGGGATAGTGTCGCGCTTGATGAAGAAGCAGGGCGACTGGTTCTCAAACCGCTCGACGATGATTTTGCACGTCAGATGGACCATGCGGAGCGGTTCATGGAGAGATACAAGACCACCCTGAAAAAGCTGGCGGAATAAATGGCCGTCAGCTTCCTGAGCAGACCACTCGTCGAACGCTTACATCACCGGCAGATCGAAAGATTCGGCGGCGCATACGGTCTGCGTGACGAGGGCGCACTGGAATCTGCTCTTATGCGACCGGTCAACAAGGTCGCGTATGGCTCGACCGATATCATCGAACTTGCCGCGGCTTATCTTTATGGCCTTGCAATGAACCACGCTTTCATTGACGGCAACAAGCGAATAGCCATCGTTGCAGCCGGTGTCTTCCTGATGGACAATGGCTATATGATCGAGGCGGATGAAATTATACTCTATAAATTCGTCCTCGCCGTAGCCGCTGGCGAGATAGACGAAGACGGCGCGACGCGTTTCCTTCGCGACCACAGCGTCGCCTATCCGGGATAAATCTGCAAGCTTATCGGAGCGCCTCCGCGCGACGACCGTACCATCCGTTCATCACCGTATATTTTATCGCTCATACATGATATCATATCACCTCCATCGACGGAGGGCGATGATGGGCGAGACAGTGATCATTCAGCGCATTGGGGAACGGTGCGGCATCATGCTGCCGCAGGAACATCTCGACAGGCTTGGCTGGAAAGAAGGCGACCACGTCGAAATACATTCGGACACGGGCCATATCGAATTCGTGGCGACCAGATCCAGCGAGGCCGAGGCACCGGGGAACCGGGAACTCATCGCCAGTGCGGCGATGAGAAATTACTATGCGGCGCTCAAAGAGCTCGCAAGGAACTGATCAGCCGGCGAACTTGCCGCTGCGCGGGAACCCCTTCGGAACGGTGCGGCCAGCCGAGGCACGGTCGCCCATCCATTCCAGAAGTTCTTCCTTCGACCGGTTGAAGGCGCGGCCGGCGCTGTCTTCCCACGAGAGACCTGCATCCATCGCAAAGCACTTGATGTCGGAAATGCCGCCATCCTTGTAACGCTGCAGGCGAACGCCCTTGCCGCGTGTCATTTCCGGCAGCTGCTCCAGCGGGAAGACCACCATCTTGCGGTTTTCACCGACAATGGCGACATGATCGCCGGAAACAGGCACGACCAGCTTCGTCTCGTCAGGCATGCCGACATTCATCACCTGCTTGCCCTTTCGCGTATTGGCGACCATCTCGCTCTCGGCGACGATGAAACCGTAACCCGAAGTCGAGGCGATGATCATCTTGCGGCTTGAATCGTGGACGAAGGAAGTCAGGATGTCCTGATCGTTTTCCATGTCGACCATGATACGGATCGGCTCGCCATGGCCACGGCCGCCGGGCAACTTGTCGCCGCCGAGCGTATAGGCCTTGCCGCCGGTGGTGACGAGCAGCAGCTTGTCGGTCGTCTGCGCCGTAAAGGCGATCTTCGGACCATCACCTTCTTTGAAGGTGAGGCTCGACGTATCGGCAACATGGCCCTTCAGCGCGCGGATCCAGCCCTTCTGCGAAATGATGACGGTGATCGGTTCTTTCTCGATCATCGCCTGCTGGATGGCTTCGAGGTCTGCCTCTGGCGCATCGGCGAACTGGGTGCGGCGGCGGCCGAGTTCGGTCGCCTTGGCATATTTCTTCTTGACGTCCTGGATCTCGACTTCGATCATCCGCCACTGCTTGTCGTCGGACGCGAGCAGTGCCTCGATCTCGGCCTTTTCCTTGGTCAGGTTATCATGCTCGGTGCGGATCTCGAATTCTTCGAGCTTGCGCAGGGCGCGCAGCCGCATGTTGAGGATGGCTTCGACCTGAATATCGGTGAGCGACCAGCGCTCCATCATCACCGGCTTCGGCTCATCCTCTTCGCGGATGATGCGGATCACTTCGTCGATGTTGAGATAGGCGACGAGCAGGCCGCCCAGGATCTCAAGGCGCCGATCGATCGCAGCCAGACGATGGTTCGAACGGCGGACGAGGACATCCTTGCGATGCGCCAGCCATTCGATCAGCACCTCGTTCAGCGCCATCACCTTGGGCACGCGGCCCATCGACAGCACGTTCATATTGAGCGGAATGCGGTTTTCAAGCTCGGTCAGCTTGAACATCGATTCCATCAAGAGCGTCGCATCGACGGTACGGCTCTTCGGTACGATGACGACACGCACGTCTTCGGCCGACTCGTCGCGGATATCGTCCAGCAGCGGCAGCTTGCGGGCGATCAGCAGCTCGGCGATCTTTTCGATCAGACGCGACTTCTGCACCTGATAGGGAATTTCGGTGACGACGATCTGGTAACCGCCGCGACCGAGATCCTCGATCTCCCACTTGGCGCGAACGCGAAAACCACCACGGCCGGTCTTGTAGCTCTCGATGATCGATTCACGACTGTCGATGATGATACCGCCGGTCGGAAGGTCCGGACCGGGCACGAAGTCGACCAGTTTCTCGACCGTTGCATCCGGATGCCTGATCAGATGCAGCGCCGCATCGCAAAGCTCATGGGCGTTGTGAGGCGGGATCGACGTCGCCATGCCGACAGCGATGCCCGTCGAACCATTGGCAAGCAGGTTCGGGAAGGCGCCCGGCAATACGGTCGGCTCGGAATTGCTCTCGTCATAGGTCTCGCGGAAATCGACGGCATCCTCGCCGATACCCTCGAGCAGAAGTTCGGCCACCGCCGTCATCTTGCTTTCGGTGTAACGCATGGCGGCGGGGCTATCGCCGTCGATATTGCCGAAATTGCCCTGGCCGTTGACCAACGGGTAACGCTGCGAGAAATCCTGGGCCAGACGCGCCAGCGCATCGTAGATCGACTGGTCGCCATGCGGGTGATAGTTACCCATCACTTCGCCGACGATCTTGGCACATTTGCGGAAGGCGGCGTTCGGGCGAAGACCCATCTCGCTCATCGCATAGACGATACGGCGGTGGACCGGCTTCAAGCCGTCACGAACATCCGGAAGGGCGCGGTGCATGATGGTGGACAGCGCATAGGCGAGATAGCGCTCTTCGAGCGCTGCCTTGAGGTCCACCGGTAAAATATTGTCGCCGCCGTCGCCGCCGGGCGGATTCACGATCTGTCCCATGGACCCTGACTAGCTGAAAGCCCGGTTTTCAGCAACAAAGCGGGGATATCAGCCTGTGGAGAAACTAACCCTTTGATAAGGGCGTCACAAAAATGGCTCAGACCCCGGCTCTTAAAGCCATGGACCTTTCAGTCGCCAGACCTATAAATGCCATTGATTTCACAGGCAGGCCCCTGCCCTCAGGAGGATATTCATGCGTTACGTTCCCTCGGCCAGGCTGCTTGCGGCCGGAACCGCCATTTTCGCGCTCTCGACGCCAGCCTTCGCGCTCGATGGGAACGATCTCGTCAGGAAGATCAACGGTGCGCTCTACATGCAGCAGGGCCAAGGCCTCGTGCCCGGCTCGGTCGAGGTGAATGGCTCTGATGTCACGCTGAGAAACAGCCGTTTCGACGCCGGAAACGGCCAAGGCAGCCTGCCGCTCGGAACGATCGAGCTGGAAGGCATCGAAGAAGATGCCGGCGGCTATACGATCGACAGCGTGACTTTCGAGAATATCCGGATGCATCAGGAAAAGACGGAGGTGAATGCCTCCGACATTTCAATCAGCGGCGTTACCGTTCCGGCCAGCACCAATGGCAACACGCTTGATTCCGTCATGCTTTACGATGAAGCAAACGTCGGGCCGATCGAGGTCAAAGTCGATGGCAAGAGTGTCGCATCGATCGGATCGACAAAGCTGACGACAGACGTTTCCGATGACGAAAAGAAAGTCGGCTTCGACCTGCAGGTCTCCGACGTGAAGGCCGACCTCAGCACAATCGACGATCCGAACACCAAGCAGACAATTTCGGATCTCGGCATCAACTCACTCGACGGCAAGATCAGCATGGTCGGCAGTTGGGACCTTGCACCCGGCACACTGGCAATCGAGGAATATGCCTTCGATTTCGCCAATATCGGCAAACTCGACATGGCGATCAGCCTGTCCGGTTATACGCTCGACTTCGTCCGCTCCGCCAATGAGACGGCGCGCGCCATGGAAGCCAATCCTAACAAGGAAGAGGCCCAACAGGCCGCCAATCTCGCCATGCTCGGCCTGATGCAGCGGCTGACCTTCAACAGCGCCATGGTCCGCTTCGACGATGCCGGCATTACCGCAAAGGGGCTGGACGTCGTCGGCAAGCAGCAGGGCACGACTGGTGACCAGATCGCACAGATGGTCAAGGCGATGACGCCGATGGTGCTTGCCCAGTACAACATCCCGGAACTGCAGAATGCCTTGAGCGAAGCCGTCAACACCTATCTCGACAAGCCGGGCAACCTGACGATCACCGCGCAGCCGCAGAACCCGGTCCCGTTCCCGATGATCCTCGGTGCGGGTATGGGCGCTCCGAATACTCTGCCCAAGGTTCTCGGCGTGACGGTCAAGGCGAACGACTGATATCGTCGCTGAAATTTGAAACGCCCGGCAGATAATTCTGCCGGGCGTTTTTCATGTCAGTGAGTCGGAGTTGCTGCGAGAGAGGCATGGTCCTTGTCGTGCAAAGCGAAGCGATCGATCATGCTGGCACTGGCCTCATTGGCGCCCTTCACGTCGACGTCTGCGCCGCGGCGGCGGAATTTCAGGACGATCTGATCCAGCGCGTCGACGGCGGATATGTCCCAAAGATGCGCGCGGCTGACGTCGATCGTCACACGTTCAAGCCTCTCCTCGAAATCGAAGGCCTGAAGCAGGGAGTGGGTCGAGGCAAAGAAGACCTGGCCTTCGATCTCATAGGTTCGCGACGCGCCATCGGACGCCGTTCGAGAAACTACCTTGAACATGCGTGCCACCTTGCCGGCAAAAAAGACACCCGACAGAAGCACGCCGACGATGACGCCCTTCGACAGATCATGGGTGACGAGCACAACGGCAACAGTCGCCAGCATGACGATGGACGACGTACCGGGATGGCGCTTCAGATCGACGATCGACTTCCATGAGAAGGTGCCGATCGAGACCATGATCATGATCGCTACCAGGGCTGCAACGGGCACGATGCGAAGCACATCGTCGAGAACGAGAAGCAGGACCAGCAGAAACGCGCCAGCGACGAAGGTGGAAAGACGTCCGCGACCACCTGAAGAGACGTTGATCACCGACTGGCCGATCATCGCACAGCCGCCCATGCCGCCGAACAGGCCGGAAACAATATTGCCCGTCCCTTGCCCGACGCATTCGCGGGTCTTGCTGCTGACCGTATCCGTCATGTCATCGACGATCTGGGCGGTGAGTAGGGATTCCAGCAGTCCGACCGCGGCCAGCGCCAGCGAATAGGGGAAGATGATCTGCAATGTCTCGAATGTCAGCGGCACCATGGGAAGCGCAAAGACCGGCAGGGCTGTCGGCATTTCGCCGAGATCGGCAACTGTCGGCACATGGATGCCGAAGGTCAGGGTTACCGCCGTGACCACGATGATGGCCACCAGCGGCGACGGCACCGCCTTGCTGATGCGCGGAAAAAGATAAATCACCGCGAGCGCCAGGGCGATCAGGGGATAGGTGATATTGGGCACGCCGATCAGCTGCGGCAGCTGGGCCATGAAGATCAGGACCGCTAGCGAATTGACAAAGCCGGTCATCACCGATTTCGAGACGAAGCGCATCAAACGGCCGAGCTTCAGCATGCCGGCAATGATCTGCAGCACACCCATCAGAAGCGTTGCAGCAAAGAGATATTCGATGCCGTGCTCCTTTACCAGCGGCCCCATCAGGACGGCCGTGGCTGCCGTTGCCGCCGAGATCATTGCCGGACGACCGCCGGTAATGGCCGTGGTGCAGGCGATCGCAACGGAAGCGAACAGCCCTACCTTGGGATCAACACCGGCGATGAGCGAAAAGCCCACGGCCTCGGGGATAAGCGCCAGGGCAACGACAATGCCGGAAAGCACATCGCCGCGGATATTGGAGAACCACTCGCGGCGGTAATTTGCAAAACTGATCATGGAAAATTGCACACATTCGCGCATCGCCGCAGGAAAGATCCGGGGTGTGAAAAACGGCTGATGCTTTGCGTTGTCCGGCGGATCGGCGGCCGGAAGAGCCACCCGGGAGTTTCACCCGAGTCCTTGTGGTGCGTGCTATTTAGACGCCGCGACGAGAGGCGGCAACATAAAACGACAAAACCCGGAAGGCCGCAACCTTCCGGGTTCCAGGTTCCGGGTTACCGGAAATGATGCGATCGGTATTATTCCAGAACTTGGATAACCGTATGCGTCTGCGGATCGACGATTACGCGACGCTCATTGACGATCGTGTAGCCGTAATTGTCATATCCCTGCACCGGGCGCACCTCGACTGTATCTGGCAGCACGCGCCCGACAAGGACGTCACCTTCGTAAGGGATGGAATCGACCGGCTCCTGCTCCATCACGTAGGTGCGAACTTCGCCTGGAAGCGGACCTGCCGAATGGGTGACGACCGGGTCGGTCGGTGCCTGCTGAATGATGACGGTGCTCTGCGCATAGGCCGAAGCCGACAGAGCGAAAAATGCCGCGGTGGCGGCCATCGTGAACTTGCGCATATTGCTTCTCCCTGAGCTTATTGCTGGCAGTAACAACCCGGCTTGGCCAAGATGGTTCCGTCTTTTTACCCGCCTTAATTGTGGCGGAAACTGTGGCAAAATCGGAGCAGCACTTAAGCACCTGCCCGGAATACAATCCTGGACAAGCACCGGCCAGAACCTCCACGCGATCAGGCGGCGCGGCTATCGAGCCGTCGCTCCTCCTCTTGCCCATGGGCAAGCCGGAACATGCCAACGAGTTCGCGCAGTCTCTGAGCTTCCGTCATCAGAAGTGCACTGGCGGCATTGTTTTCCTCGACCATCGCCGCGTTCTGCTGAGTACCCTGGTCGAGCAGGTTGACGGCGCTGTTGATCTCGCCGAGCCCTACCGACTGCTCGCGGGCGGACACCGCTATCGCTTCCACCTGAACGTTGATTGCCTCGATGCGGGCGCTGATCCCGGTCAGGGCTTCACCGGTGTCTCGTACTGAGCGCACTCCGTCCTTGACCTCGTCAGCAGAGACCCGAATGAGTTTCTTGATCTCGCGTGCGGCATCGGCCGAGCGGCTTGCAAGTCCGCGCACTTCCTGTGCGACGACCGCGAAGCCGCGACCTGCATCCCCTGCCCTTGCCGCCTCGACACCGGCATTCAGCGCCAAGAGGTTCGTCTGGAAAGCGATCTCGTCGATCACGCCGATAATGCCTGAAATCCTTGCGGACGAGCCTTCGATACGGTGCATGGCATCCAGCGCTTTCGCGACAAGGTCGCTTGTCTGTTCTGCCGCCTTGTTCGCGTCGCTCGCAAGGCTATGGGCTTCCTGCGACCGGCGCGAGGAATTGCCGACATTGGCGGTGATCTCGTCGAGAGCCGCTGCGGTTTCTTCCAGTGAAGCCGCCTGCTGTTCGGTGCGTCGGGACAGATCGTCGGCGCTGCCAGCGATCTCGCGACTTCCACCTTCGATCGAACCGCTGGCATGTGCAATTTCCGACATCACATCGGCAAGTCGCGCTACCGTCTGGTTGAGATCGCTTCGCAATGTTTCGAAATCGGGCGCAAAGGGTTCGGACAGCGTGAAGGACAGATCGCCTGCGGCAAGACGATGCAATCCGGCTGCCAGCCCCTTCGTCGCCTGCTGCAACAGGCTGCGGGCATCGGCTTCCGCCTGTGCGCGCAAGCGCTCGCGTTCGACCTCGGCATTGGCGCGTGTCTGTGCGGCCTCCTCCTCGAGACGGTGATTGGCAATCGCCGCCTGGCGAAAGGTTTCGAGCGCATCCGCCATGGCACCGAATTCGTTGCGCGCGTTCAGCGAGGGAATGGTGATATCCGTCTCGCCGCCGGCCAGCTTGCGCATCGCATAGGTCATGGCGGCAACGGGCTGCGTGATCGAGCGTCCTACCAGCCAGACACCGGCAGCCAGTGTCGCAATCGCGCTCAACAGAAGGGTTGCGACAATCATCAGATTACGCTCGGCAACCTTGCTGTTTTCCGCCAGCGCCGTATTTCGCTGCGCTTCATAAGCGGCACGCACCGCCTCCACCTGAGGCTCCAATGCCCGGTAGATCGTCGATACGTTCTCCGCGGAGGCGATCTGCTTGAGACTGCCTTCGGCATAAAGCCTGAAGGCCGTGCGATAGACTTCAAGCGCGTCCAAAACGCGGCTACGCTGCGCACCGGGGCGGAAGGCCTGCTTGACCAGAGCGGTAAAAGTCTCGGCCTCGGCGGCATGTTTATCGAGGTAGGACGAATTACCGCGAAGGATGAAATCCTTCTCGTGGCGTCGCATCATCAACATGCTGGCGCGAATGGCTATGTCCTCGACCGAATCCAGCCGCTGCTCGATCGAGTGAACTGCCGAACGCATCGCGCCTTCAAGCCCGCTATCCTGGTCGAGGCCGAGATTCTGATTGTCCGCGACCAGTGCGGCAAAAGCGCTTTCATAAACATTCAAGCCATTGCCCAACTCGTTTATCTGGCCGCTCAAATCGCCGGTTGCCGAGACCTTCAACCCCTCCAGCCCGAAGCGGACTTCGCCGATCGCCTTCTGAAACCTCTCGACTGCGGCCATATCCTTGTGCAGCAGAAACGACTGCTCCCATAAAAGACTGTCGCGGACGCTCGCCGACATGCCCGCAACTTGAGCCTGTTTTTCCGTCAACATATCCGTGGTCGCTCGATACCCCGCCTCTACCTGCCGCTGGCCCATGAATATCGCGGAGATTGCGATGATCCCGACCAGAGCCAGAACGGCGAGCAAAAGCACACGGTGAGAAATGCGAAGGTTCGAAAAGAAGGCCAAGTCTGAAATCCCGAGATGAGAATCTATTTTTCGGGATAACTGCCTGCCGGACCTTAAATAAACATCAATCCGAAGGCGAAATTTCAATGACAGTTTTGCAACGCAGGAATGCATTCATGTGTTGCGTGCCAACGCAAAACGGCGACCCAAAGGGCCGCCGTCGCAATCACTTGACGATGTGCAAGTCTAAGATCGAAATCAGTCTTTCTTGACTGGCGGGATCGGGCGGATCGCCAGCTCGCGCAGCTGCGTCGGGCTGGCTTCCGACGGTGCGCCCATCAGAAGATCCTGCGCCTGCTGGTTCATCGGGAACAGCGTGATTTCGCGCAGGTTCTTTGCACCGGTCAGCAGCATGACGACGCGATCGACGCCGGCTGCCATACCGCCGTGCGGAGGAGCACCGTACTGGAAGGCGCGGTAGAGGCCGCCGAAGCGGTCTTCCACGTCCTGCTGGGACAGGCCGACCATTTCAAACGCCTTGACCATAACTTCCGGCAGCTGGTTACGGATCGAGCCCGAAGCAATTTCGAAACCGTTGCAGACCATGTCGTACTGGTAGGCCTTGATCGTCAGCGGATCCTGATTTTCCAGTGCGTCGAGACCACCCTGCGGCATCGAGAACGGGTTGTGGGCGAAATCGATCTTCTTTTCGTCTTCGTTGTATTCGAAGAACGGGAAGTCGACGATCCAGCAGAGAGCAAACTGGTCCTTGTTGGACAGACCCAGTTCGTCGGCGGCGCGGTTGCGGGCTTCGCCTGCAAACTTGTAGAACTTTTCCGGTTCGCCGGCGACGAAGAAGCAGGCATCGCCCGCCTCGAGGCCAAGCTGGGTGCGGACGGCTTCGGTGCGCTCTTCGCCGATATTCTTGGCGAGCGGGCCGGAACCGGCGACCTTGCCGTCCTCTTCCTTCCAGAAGATGTAACCGAGGCCGGGCTGGCCCTGGCTCTGCGCCCAGGCGTTCATGCGGTCGCAGAATGCACGGCTACCGCCGGTCTTGGCCGGGATCGCCCAGATCTCGACCTTCGGGTTCGAGGCGATCATGCCGGCGAACACCTTGAAACCGGAACCGGCGAAATGTTCGGTGACGGCTTCCATTTCGATCGGGTTACGCAGGTCCGGCTTGTCGGAACCATATTTGCGCAGTGCCACGTCATAAGGGATGCGCGGGAATTCCTGGGTGACCGGCTTGCCGTCTGCAAATTCTTCGAAGATGCCGCGCATGACCGGCTCCATCGTTTCCCAGACTTCTTCCTGGGTAACGAAGCTCATTTCGAGGTCGAGCTGGTAGAATTCGCCCGGCAGGCGATCGGCGCGCGGGTCTTCGTCGCGGAAGCAGGGCGCGATCTGGAAGTAGCGGTCGAAACCGGCCACCATCATCAGCTGCTTGTACTGCTGCGGTGCCTGTGGCAGGGCAAAAAACTTGCCGGGGTGAATACGCGACGGGACGAGGAAGTCGCGTGCGCCTTCCGGCGAAGAAGCAGTCAGGATCGGTGTCGAATATTCGGTGAAGCCGCCGATCGTCATTTCGCGGCGCATGGCGGCGATGATCTGGGTGCGCTTGACGATGTTCTTGTGCAGCGTTTCGCGGCGCAGGTCGAGGAAGCGATACTTCAGGCGCACGTCTTCCGGATATTCCGGCTCGCCGAACACCGGCAGCGGCAGTTCCTTGGCAGCCGACAGAACCTCGATTTCGCGCGCGTAAAGCTCGATCTCGCCGGTCGCCATGTTCTTGTTGACGGTGTCTTCCGAGCGCGCCTTGACGGTGCCGTCAATGCGGATGACCCATTCGCCGCGGACGATTTCGGCCGACTTGAAGGCCGGGCTATCCGGATCGCAGACGACCTGGGTCATGCCGTAATGGTCGCGAAGATCGACGAACAGGACGCCGCCATGATCTCGTACGCGGTGGACCCAGCCGGAGATGCGGACATTGGAGCCGACATCCGACTTGCGGAGGGCTGCACAGGTGTGGCTGCGGTAACGATGCATGACTTCAATCCTGGACTGATGCTTTGGAACGGCTTTTATGGCGTGCGATGCACGGCCGCCGATCACATGGAAAATCGGCGCGAAAAGCGCATGTGTGCTCCGATTTGTCAAGGTTGCAATGCTTTGGCAAGGCCGCTTGGCACATGATAGTCGGCATCAGCCTGTATCTTCTCGACCATCGGCCTGCGTGCTTATGTCCGTCGAGGGCATCTTCATTGTTCAGGCCAGCGGTGCGACTATAGCTGTATGGTCAAGTTCATCCAGGTCACGCTGTTGCTTCTGGCCGCGCTGTTCCTGTCGCGCGGACCCGCCGCCTATGGCCCGCAACCGGCACCGGTTCACATCTATGTCAGCCATGCCGAACTGGTCCTGCATCCCGGGCATGCACCGATGGATGGCCATCTGGTCGAGAAACAGTGTTCCAAGGCAGGCTGTGCGATAGCGTCTTGCCAGTTGCAATCAGCGGCGGCGGCAATCCTGCCGGATTGCCCTATCGCGATGCAGTTCCCGTATTCATCGGCCTGGACCTTTTCAGACGACGCGTCCTTTTCCTCCCTGCGCAACGGACCGCCCTCACCTCCTCCGAAATCTCCGATCGGCTATCGACAGGCGGCTTGACCGCCCGAACAGAAACATCCGTTCGCCGATCCAAGGAGATTATCGTGAACAGAAACACATTTGCGGCGAGATCGCTCGCCTTCGCATTGCTGAGCGCAGCATCTGTTATTGCCACCAATGCCACTGCCGCAGAAATGGTGGTTTACAAAAGCCCCTATTGCGGCTGCTGTGAAGCATGGGCCGAGGCGTTGACGGCATCCGACACTGCGCTTCGCATGGAAAATGTAGAGGACATGGACGCATTGAAGACCGGTCACAACGTACCGGACGATGCCTGGAGTTGCCATACTGCCGTGGCGGACGGCTATGTGTTCGAAGGCCATGTGCCGCTCGAAGCCGTCAAGCGCGTGCTGGAGGAACGCCCCGAGATCATCGGCGTTGCCGTCCCCGGCATGCCGAGTGGCTCTCTGGGAATGGGCGAGGATCCATCGGCATCCTATGATGTCGTTGGCCTCAACAGAGACGGCAGCCAGTCGGTCTATATGGAGATCAGACCGTAACAGCGGCACGTCTCCCCATCCCCACCAGCACGCATCCACCCACCCTTGGTCACACAACGCAGGCCAGGAGTGGAGAACGTCTCGGTGACTGCATCGCGCTTATCCGCAAGTTCGTAATATTCGTATACGCAAGGATGCCTTGTGTGGTTTCCGCCCTGTCGTTTCCATGCGCATCAGGCTAGAGCTTTGCCAACACCCCCACGCAAAGATTCCCGATGTCCCATATCCGCCCTCTCGTGCCCCTTCTCGTTACCGCAGGAATCCTCATCGGCGGGAACGGGCTTCAGGGGACCTATATTGCGCTGCGCGGCACGGCGGAGGGCTTTTCACCGACGGTGATCGGCATGATTGGCGCCGGATACAGCGTCGGCTTCGCCGTCGGCTGCATCTACGTGACGCGACTGCTGCGATCGATTGGGCATATCCGCACCTTTGCTGCGATGGCCGCCATCGGAGCCTCCTGCTCCATCGTGATGGCGCAGGTGATCGACCCTGTCGCCTGGGCATTCCTGCGCTTTCTCATCGGCATTGCGGTCGCCAGCCTGTTTGCCACCGTCGAGAGCTGGATCAACGCCAAGGTCACCAATGAAAACAGGGCGCGAACGCTGTCGATCTACCGTTTCGTCGATTTAGGCTCCGTCACCTTCGCGCAATATCTCATCCCGACGATCGGCATCGAAGGACAGGCGATCTTCGCCATCATCTCGATTGCCATGACGCTGTCGCTGGTGCCGATTTCGGTTGCCGACAAATCCAGCCCCGCCCCGCCGGATGCCGTGGCATTCGACCTCAAGGCCGTCTGGCAGATCTCACCGCTTGCCGTTGTCGGTGTCGTCGCCGTGGGACTTTCCATGGCAGCCTTCCGCAATATCGGGCCGGTCTATGCGCATGAAATCGGCATGGACATCACCTCGATCGCCACCTTCATGAGCGCCGGCATTATTGGTGGCGTGGTGCTGCAATATCCGCTCGGGGTTTATTCCGACAAGCTGGACAGGCGGCGTGTCATCGTCTGGGCGACGATCGGATCGATCCTGACCGGGGGGTATCTGTCGTTCGGCGCCGGATCCAGCGAGACGGCCAATATCATTGCGGTCTTCCTGTTCGGCGCGTTTTCAATGCCGCTCTATTCGCTGTGTTCGGCGCATGGAAACGACCACGCCCAACCCGGACAATATGCGCTTGTCGCGGCAGGCCTGCTTTTCTTCTGGTCGGTTGGCGCGATCGTCGGACCGCTGCTCGCCGCCACCCTTCTCCAGTATTACGGACCACGCGCCTTCTTCGCCTACACGTCCTTCATCTTTGTCGGTTTCCTGATCTTCACCCTCATGCGCATGGGCGTAAGGCCGCCGGTTCCGCCATCAGAACGACGCTCCCGTTTCCGCGCCCTGTTGCGCACATCCGCCTATTTCAACCGGCTTGCGGCGCCGCCCGAAAAAGATCGCAGGGACTAAACCCGTACGAAGCGCCAGCCGGTATTGACATGCGTGGCCTAACGCGAAAGGAAGGTTGATCACCGCTTGTGAACGGACCAATGATCGAAACAACCGCAGCTCTCCAAGAAGCCTGCGCCCAGCTGGCGCAGTCGGAATTCATCACAATCGACACGGAGTTTCTCCGAGAAACGACGTTCTGGCCGGAACTCTGCCTGATCCAGATGGCTAGCCCGGATGTGGAAGTTCTCGTCGATCCGCTGGCAAAAGGGCTTGATCTCGCGCCCTTCTTCGAGCTGATGGCGAACCCCGCAGTGGTGAAGGTTTTCCATGCCGCGCGGCAGGATATCGAAATCGTCCATCACCTCGGCGGACTGGTGCCGCATCCGATCTTCGATACGCAGGTCGCTGCCATGGTCTGCGGTTTCGGAGACAGCGTTTCCTATGACCAGCTCGTCAGCCGCATCAAGAATATCCATATCGACAAGTCGTCGCGCTTCACCGACTGGAGCCGCCGGCCGCTTTCGGAAAAGCAGCTCGACTATGCGCTGGCCGACGTCACCCATCTTCGCGATGTCTATCTGTCGCTGAAGGAACAGCTGGAGCGCGAAGGCCGCGCCCTGTGGCTGACCGAGGAAATGGCGATCCTCGAGAACCCGTCTACCTACGATCTTCATCCCGACGACGCCTGGCAGCGGCTGAAGGCACGGCTGCGCAAGCCGAGCGAACTCGCCATCCTGAAATTCGTCGCCGCGTGGCGCGAGCGGGAAGCGCGCAGCCGCAACGTGCCGCGTTCACGCGTGCTGAAAGACGATGCGATCTACGAAATCGCCCAGCAGCAGCCGAAAGAGACCGAGGCACTCGGCCGTCTGCGCACCATTCCCAAGGGCTGGGAACGTTCCGCCTCCGGCACCGCGATCATCGAAGCCGTCAATACCGCTCTTGCCTTGCCGAAATCCGACATGCCACACCCGCCGAAACAAAGCCATGTGCCGGAAGGCGCTGCGGCTGCCGTCGAACTCCTGAAAGTGCTGCTCAAGCTCGTCTCGGACAAGCAGGGCGTCGCGGCCAAGGTGATTGCCAATACGGACGATCTGGAAAAGATCGCGTCGGACGGCGAAGATGCGCAAGTGGCTGCTCTATCCGGCTGGCGCAAAGAGCTTTTCGGCGACACGGCGCTGAAACTGATCGAAGGCGGCGTTGCACTGCGCTTCGTCAACAAGAAGGTCGAGGCGGTCGAGCTTTAAGCACCCGAACGCGATCAGGGGTGCATTTTTGCGCCCTTGGTGATTTTGTCGACCAGTTTTCTTTCCGCCCGCAGCGCGATGCCGACCAGTTTGGCATCGTCGGGGCCGAACCGAGCAAACACCTCCCGATTGGCGACGTCGTGACCGGTCGCGAACATCTCTTCGATATAGGCGGAGGTCGTCACCTTACGATCCAGAGCGCGCTTGTGGATCGCCCGCAACGTCTCCTGATCGGCGGCAAGCACCACAAGCGGCTGGATGGAGAGCGGATTATAGACATTCTCCATGGCATCCCGGTATGGTTCCCCGATGATCGCCGGCGACTGGGCGATAATACCGCTCGTCAGAAAGGCGGTGACGTTAAGCTTCTGCCAGGTGGCGAGGTCGTCGCGAACAACAATCGCGATCTTGGTGTCGAACATGCGGGAAAACTCCGTTCGGGGTATCGAAAGAGCCGAACACTTAGCGGCCGGCAATGCGGACGGTCTTGAACGTTCGTGCAATGGGCAGTTCCGCGACGGCATGCGCATCGCGATGCCGAGCCGTGGCGTCGAGCGGATCGAGGCGCGGTTCCACGGCAACGGCTTTTCACCGCACCGCCACGATACCTATGCGCTGGGTCTGACATTGCACGGTGTGCAGACGTTTCGGTATCGCGGCTCCGAACGATTCAGCAATCCCGGCAATGTCATTGTACTGCATCCCGACGAAGTGCATGACGGCGCGGCCGGCACCGACGATGGGCTGATCTACCGGATGATCTATCTGCCGCCAGAACTGATCGGTGCCATCGATGGTCATCGCAGGACGCTGCCTTTCGTCGGAAATCCGGTCGTTGCAGATGCCGGCCTGTGGCGGGCGCTTGCCGACATCCTTGACGATCTGGATCACGAACCGGATGAACTGGTGCTGGACGACGCGATGATGCGGATCGCCGCCGGTCTTTCGCGACAGGCCGGCATGCCCCGCAAGGCCATTTCTGCGGCAGCACGGACCGCGGTTCTTTGCGCCCGCAATTTCCTTGAAGAGCACAACGCCCGGATGATTCGTTCGGAAGATCTGGAGGCCATTACCGGTCTCGATCGTTATGAACTGGCGCGACAGTTCCGCCGGCTGCTCGGAACCAGCCCGCATCGTTATCTCGTCATGCGCCGGCTGGAACGCGCCAAAAGGCTGCTATCGACCGGTTGCGGACTTGCCGATGTCGCCGCCGATGCGGGGTTTGCCGACCAGGCGCATTTCACCCGACATTTCCGCAAGGCCTTCGGCATGACGCCGGGTCGTTGGAATGTTCTGCGGAATGGCGCGCTATAATCGCGGTCAAATCCAGGTAGGCCGGCACTGTAAAATTCCGGTCATCAAAACTTCATCCGGCCGTCAATTTATCATCACCTGCCCGTCATGCGAGCAACCTATCGAGGCTGCATGTTCAATGCGAAACGATCAGGTGTTTCATGACCAAAACCTTTATCACTTCTGTTGCAGTAGCGGCCCTCCTCGCCGGTTCCGCCTTTGCGGATGACAAGGAGTTTCCGGCCAAGCTCGCCGGCCAGGCAATCCTGCCGGCCAACACGATGACGGCAGCGCCGGCCGATGCGCCTGAATTCCTGAAAACCTCCGGCAAGTTCACAACGCCGGGCAAGCGCGTCGAGAATCTCGGCACGGTCGACGGCAAGGATGGCGCCCGCGTAACCGACGTGAAGCTGCCGCTCGACGGTCAGCCAATCCAGGGCTTCTCCGGCATCAAGGCAATGGCTGACGGCACATTCTGGACGTTGTCCGACAACGGTTTCGGCTCCAAAGCCAACTCGTCCGACGCCATGCTCTTCCTGCATCAGGTCAAGTTCGACTGGGCAACCAACAAGGTGGACGTGGTCAAGAACATCTTCCTTTCCGACCCGAACAAGATCGCTCCCTTCCCCATCGTCATGGAAGGCTCGGAGAAGCGCTACCTGACGGGCGCCGATTTCGACATCGAGTCGATCCAGCCGGTTGCTGACGGCTTCTGGCTCGGCGAGGAATTCGGTCCCTATCTGATCAAAGTCGATGCTCTCGGCCAGTTGACGGACGTCGTTGCCACCGTGGTGGACGGCAAGCCGGTCAAGTCTCCCGACAATCCGACACTCTCCATGCCAGCCAACCCGACTGCCAAACTGCCGGTCTTCAACCTGAAGCGTTCCGGCGGTTACGAAGGCATGGCGATGTCGAAGGACGGCTCCAAGCTCTACGGCCTGCTGGAAGGCCCGCTCTTCCTCGAAGACGGCAAGGTCGAACAGGCCGATGGCCGCACCGCACTACGCGTCATCGAATTCGATATCGCCTCGAAGAACTCGACCGGCCGTTCCTGGCTCTATCCGCTGGCTGAAAAAGGCGTCGCGATCGGCGATTTCAACATGCTCGACGCAACGACCGCCCTCGTCATCGAGCGCGACAATGGCGCCGGCTCCAAGGACAAGACCTGCGCCGATCCGAAGCAGCCGAAGCCGGATTGCTTCGATGCACCGGCCGAACTGAAGCGCGTCTACAAGATCGAGTTCAACGACGCCAATGTCGGCAAGGCTGTCCGCAAGATCGGCTATATCGACCTGTTGAACATCCAGGATCCAGACAACAAGAAGAAGGTCGCGGGCGGCAAGCCCGGCATCTACGACATGCCGTTCGTCACGATCGAAAACGTCGATCAGGTCGATGCCACCCATATCGTCATCGGCAATGACAACAACCTGCCCTTCTCCGCCGGCCGTGCCGTCGACAAGGCAGACGACAATGAATTCAGCCTGCTGGAAGTCGGCGAGTTCCTGTCTGCGAAGTAACAATATTCGACACGATGATGCAGAGGCGTCCGGTAGAGACCGGGCGCCTTTCGCAGTTTCATGTATCGCGCAATCCAGAGCGCGCATTCAGCACCCGGCTTTTAAGGCGGCACTACGGCGTCACCTTTTGCTTTTTGAGGCCAGCCCAGCTCAGGGCGTAAACACAGATCACCACGACGACAAATGCCCCGATTTGATAGGCTTCGATCCGGTCGCCTAGAACCGCGGCGGCGACGATCATCGTCAGGGCAGGCCACGGCGTGGTGATCGAGCTTGCCAGCGATACATCGATATGACGCACGGCATAGAACCAGATCATCAGTTCCAGATAGTAGACGAGACCCATCAGGATCGAGATCGGCTGGAGCAGCGCAGTGGTCACATCCTCCAAACCATATGTCGTCGTTGCGGGAACGAGAATCATCGCAAGAAAAATGGTTGATATGAGAACCCGGAAAAAGGTTACCTGGGCTGGCGTTATGGGCGTCCGCGCCAACTCCTCCTTGATCAAAACATGAGCGATGCTCCACAGGAACGGTACGCCTAGCGACAGCAGGAACCAGACGGATATTCCCGCCATCCGGAAGGTTCCGCCGGTACCGATATAATAGAGGGCGATGCACAGACCCAGCGTCAGACCCAGTTCAAGCACGTTCTTGCGGCGGCCAAGGAAGACCGTCTCCAGAAGGATGGCGAAAAGCGGATAGGCCTGCAGCGCTATAGCAGCATTGGCGGCACCTGCCATTTCGGTGCCAAGAACGTAAAGATAGGTCGAGAGACCGAACATCATGCCTGTGAGCAGGCCGATGATGACAACGCGCCTGCCCTCACGTGGCGACATGATTGCACCGAAGATACCCTTTTGCCCTCTCCTCGTCTCAAGTGCGACGACAGGAGCGGCGAAGACCGTTTGCCAGACCGACAGGGCGAATGCGAAGGTCAGCGCATCTATTTCAGCAGGGCGGCTGTTCGAAATGACAGGCATGACGCCCAGAAGAGCCAGACTGCCGAATGATAGAATTACCCCTTTGGCGGCAGACCGCTGGAACATCGCCTCAACCTTTGAAATAGTGCGCTTACAGCGAAAAATGCACTCTTTGGTTGATTCCGGGCAACGAAATATCTGGCCTACGCCAATTTGTCGCTGTAAACCGCGCCGCCCTTATTGGAGCGAGAACCTATCCTCATCAAGTCTGCCAACATGGCCTTCTAACCACCGGTCGATTATCCTCTCAGACAGCTCGATACGGATTTATTTTGCTGCCGGGCAAATTGACTTGTCGGAATGCCCGGCTCCCATTCGTCCTTCGAGCATGGAAATCGACAGCAGAGGAGGAAACGAACATGCCGAGCACGATCAAGCTGCACCGGGTTCTGGCGACCAGCCCGGAAAAAGTCTATCGCGCCTTCATCGAGGCCGACGCGTTGACCAAATGGTTTCCGCCGAACGGTTTTACCTGCACCGTCCATCATCTCGATGCGAAAGTCGGCGGCACTTTCCGCATGTCGTTCCGCAATTTCACGACGAGCGAAAGTCACGCCTTTGGCGGTGAATTCAGCGAACTCGTTCCCGGCGAACACATCCGCTACACGGACAGGTTCGACGACCCGAACCTTCCGGGTGAGATGGAGGTGACCATCATTCTGACGAAAGTCTCGGTCGGAACAGATCTCAGCATCACCCAGGCGGGCGTGCCCGATGTGATCCCGGCCGAGGCCTGTTATCTCGGCTGGCAGGAATGCTTGCGCAATCTGGCGCGGCTCGTGGAGCCGAATATCGAAGAGTAGCACGGGTCCGTCAAAACCATGGCCGGCGAAGAGGCCCTCGCCGGCCATGTTTGGAACTATTCGAACTTGAAGGCCAACCGCTTACCGGTCAGCTTCGCCAGCTGTTGAAGCCGGCCGTCCAGCCGCTCACCGGCAAAATTGGCGTAAGCGTGCGGCACGACGAATTCGAGATCCAGATCCGGCGACATCGCTTCCCGGAAGGTCAGGTGATGCACCAGACCGGGCATGGAAGCCGAGAACAGATAAACGACCCGCAGCAGCCCACCCAATAGCTTGGCGAGCTCCAGAAGACGCGGCGTCGCGATGGTTGCCAGTGGACCGGTATCGCCATTGTCGGCGACGCCTTCGAAACGGTAGTAGTTGGCGAGCGCCAGATAGGCGCGGCCCGGATGGCTGATTCCGACGAAGGATGAATGGGCGATCACGTTCATCGCCTGCGCGCCGCGGTAGTCCGGATGAGCGCGCCAGCTGATATCGGCGACGAGACAGGCTGCCCGCCGATACCGGCTCTCTTCCTCTGTCTCCGTTATGCCGAAAAACGGCATCATGCGGCCGGTCCAGTCGGCAAGCTCGCGCGCATGCTCGGGCGAACGGGCGCGCAATATCGCGAGTTGATCGGCTGCGACCAGCAAGGGATCCGCATCGCGTTCGCTGTCCGGCAGGCGGGAATAGAGATAGCCTTCGCGCACGCCCTGCGCCGAAAAGGCGATCCTGGCCGGCTTCATGACGCTCAGCACTTCCTGCATGGCGATCGCACCATAGGGGAGAAGCGAGCGGCGGTTCTTCGAGACCGCCTGCCAGGCGCCGTCCTTGCTGTCCTTGGCGGCGATGACCTCTTCAAGGAACTTCTGCATGTCGTCGAGCGAAAGCTCATAGCCCTGCATCATGTGCAGCGGATAATTGCTGATCTCCATATGCAGCTTGGCGATGTTACGCCATGTGCCGCCGACCGCATAAAAGGTCCGCCCCTCGCCTTTTTCCAGAAAACGGGCGGTATTGACCTGTTTGCGCGCGAAAGCCCGGGCCTTGGTGAGCGAGTTTCCGGAGGATTCCGAAAGCCTCAAGCCTCCAAGCGGAAGGGTGATGCCGCGCCCGAATTCATGTCCCTTGATGTCGATCAGTTCCAGCGATCCGCCGCCGAGATCACCGGCAATGCCATCGACCTCATGGAAGCCGCTGATGACACCGAGTGCCGAATATTTGGCCTCTTCCTCACCGGAGAGAACCTGGATTTCCTGACCCAGGATCTGCTCGGCATTGCGGATGAAATCCGGGCCATTGCTCGCCTCTCGGGCTGCAGCCGTGGCCAGGACATAAATATCCGTCGCCTTGGCCTGGTCGGACAGCGCCTTGAAGCGTCTCAACGCGACAAGCGCGCGTGCCACACCTTCATCGTCCATCCGGCCATTGGCGCCGAGGCCCTTGCCAAGACCACACAACACCTTCTCGTTGAAAAGTACCGTCGGGGCCCGAGTCAATCCCTCGTAGATCACCACGCGGACGGAGTTCGACCCGATATCGATAACGGAAACAGGGGCGATGCCCGGGAGCCGCCCCTGAGCTTCAGAACTTACCATACTGCCTATTTCTTACGGCCGGACAGAACTCCGGCGATCAGTTTCGGTGCACTCGACTTCAAGGCTTCGCCTCGGCCGGAAAGGCTGGGGTTGGTCATGAAGTAGTGCTGGGCATTGAAAGGTTCCTCACCCTGCCGCACCTCCATGCGCCTTGACGTCCCGTCGGGCAGTATCTCGTAGCTCTGCTGGTTGTCAATCAGATTGCCCAGCATAATCTGTGATAGAACCTGCTCGTGCACCGTTGGGTTGAGCAGCGGGACCAACGTCTCGACGCGGCGGTCGAGATTGCGCGGCATCATGTCGGCCGAGCCGATATAGACGAGCGCCTTGTCGGACGGCAGACCCTGACCGTTGCCGAAGCAGAAGATACGGCTGTGCTCGAGGAAACGGCCGACGATCGACTTGACGCGGATATTGTCGGACAGGCCCTTGATCTGCGGACGCAGGCAGCAAATGCCGCGGATGACCAGTTCGACATCGACACCTGCATGGCTGGCGCGATAGAGCGCATCGATGATCTCGGGATCGACCAGCGAGTTCATCTTCATCCAGATCGCGGCCGGACGACCGGCCTTGGCGTGGGCGATCTCTTCCTCGATATGGCGAAGAATACGCGGACGCAGCGTGTAGGGCGAGACGGCCAGCTTCATGCTTTCCTTAGGCTCGCCGTAACCCGTGATGAAGTTGAAGATATTCGCCATGTCATGGGCGATCTTCGGGTTACAGGTGAAGAACGAAAGGTCGGTGTAGATCTTCGCCGTGATCGGGTGATAGTTGCCGGTGCCGAGGTGGCAATAGGTGCGAAGCTTGCCGTCTTCGCGGCGCACCACCATCGACATCTTGGCGTGGGTCTTCAATTCGATAAAGCCGAACACGACCTGTACGCCAGCGCGCTCAAGGTCGCGTGCCCAACGGATGTTTGCTTCTTCATCGAAGCGCGCCTTCAGCTCGACGAGAGCCGTGACCGATTTGCCGGCTTCGGCAGCATCAATCAGCGCCCGGACGATCGGGCTGTCATTGGAGGTTCTGTAGAGGGTCTGCTTGATGGCTAGGACGTCGGGGTCCCGGGCGGCCTGCAGAAGGAACTGCACAACCACGTCGAAGCTCTCGTAAGGATGGTGGACCACCATGTCCTTTTCGCGGATGGCCGCAAGGCAATCGCCAGCATGTTCGCGAACCCGCTCCGGAAATCGGGCGTTATAGCTGTCGAATCGCAGATCCTCGCGCGGTGCCTTGGTGATTTCCGACATGGTATTGAGGGCGAGAAGCCCTGGAAGAACCGCGACACGATTGTCCGGCACACCGAGTTCCTGCACGACGAACTGGCGCAGCGAGGCTGGCATTTCCGAATCCGTCTCGATGCGGATGACCTTGCCGCGACGGCGACGTTTCAACGCCGTCTCGAAGAAACGCACCAGGTCTTCGGCTTCTTCTTCCACTTCAAGATCGCTGTCGCGGATGATGCGGAAGGTGCCGGCACCCTTCACTTCGTAACCGGGGAAAAGCCGGTCGGTGAACATGCCGACAACGTCTTCGAGCGTGATGTAGCGGATCGTCGTGCCATCGTCCGGAAGGCGAACGAAGCGGTCAAGGGTCGTCGGAAGGCGAAGCAGACCCGTCATCGGCTCCTTGCCGAGCAGGCTGTGAAGCTGCAGGCCCATGGTGAAGCCGAGGTTCGGAATGAATGGGAACGGATGTGCCGGATCGATCGCCAGCGGCGTCAGTACGGGGAAAAGGTCTTCCTCGAAATCAGTGGCAAGCCAGGAACGGTCCTCGGCGGACAGCGCGTTGGGGCGCACGATCAGGATGTCTTCCTGCGCCAGATATTGCTGCAGCACGGCGAGCGATGCCTGCTGTTCCATTTGCAGATTGTCGATTTCCTGCAGGATGGCGTCGAGCTGTTCCGCAGGGGTTTTACCGTCGGGGCTGCGCACCACGATGTTCTGGCGCACCTGGCCTTCGAGACCGGCAACGCGGACCATGAAGAATTCATCGAGGTTGGCGGCAGAAATCGACAGGAAGCGCACGCGTTCCAGAAGCGGATGAGCGGTATTCAGCGTCTCTTCGAGAACGCGACGATTGAACTGCAGCCAAGAAAATTCGCGATTGATGAAGCGCTCGGGGCTGGACAGCTGCTCCTCGAAGCTGCGGGTCGCCTCGACTTCCTTGATTTCCTGCGTTTCGGCGATCTGATCCATGGCTCCGTCCCTCATCTGATTTGCCTTGCGGCCGTATAATGTTTTGACGACGGAACTGTGACAGTCAATCGTCGTCAACGTCTCGCTCGCCATCGCCGGCGGCCCGACCGAAGCGCTCCAGCACCTCGGCCGCGAGATTGCGGTTGATCCGGGTACCGCGGGCAAGCGCCAGCTTGTCGAGCTGATCGACGATGCGCTGCGCCGCGTCCAGCGAGCGTTCCATCCGAGTGACGATGTAGCCTACGAGTTTGTCATCAATATTAAGCTGCCGGTCCGAAAACAGCTTGATGATCACCTGAGCCAATAATTCTTCGTCCGGTTCGCCGATTTCCACCACGGTCGCCGCCTTCAGGCGGGACTTCAGATCGGGCAGTTCGACCGGCCAGGAGATCGGCCAAAGCCGCGACGTCATCAGCAGCGTATGGCCATGCTGGCGCACGGCGTTGATGACGTGAAAAAGCTCGGTGTCGTCAAAACCCCGGCGATCGGCATCCTCGAACAGGACCGGACCGGCAGCTGCAATCTGCGAGGTGTTGGAGCCCGCCTGCGGGTGGATCTCGACCGCACCGGAATGCTCGCGCCAGATATTGGCGAGATGGGACTTGCCCGATCCCACAGGCCCGGCCAGCACGACCACGGGCGACGGCCAGTGCGGCCATTCGTCAACGAGCGAGACAGCGGCGGCGAGCCGTTCCGAAACGAGCAGGTCTTCACGACCACGCGCGGTATCGTGGGAAAATTGCAGCGGCAATTGTTCGCCTCTGCCTTGCGGGCGGTCTACAGGGTCAGTCATTCTCTATCGTTCTGGGGCAATTTCAGTTGTTCTTGGGAGCTTCGATTTCACGCACACCGCTCTTGTGTTCGACGGCGTGCGGCGCCGATTCTTCCCAGGGAAGATCGGCGGATCGTCCATAGTAGATATCGCTATCAAGATACCGCGAGAGCGCGAAGCGGACAAGCACGCCAACCACCGCAGCCGCCGGAACCGCAATCAGCAGACCGACGAAGCCGAAAAGTGCGCCGAAAGCGAACAGCGCAAACATCAGCCAGACCGGATGCAGGCCGACACTCTGGCCGACCAGTTTCGGCTGCAGGATGTTGCCTTCGAGGAACTGGCCCGAGAAGAACACGGCGGCAACCGCCAGTATCCAGGGATAATCAGGCCAGAACTGCACAAGTGCCACGCCGATCGCCATCACCAGGCCGAGCAGCGAGCCGATATAGGGGATGAACGAGATCATGCCGGCGACAAAACCGATCAGCAGGCCAAAATTCAGCCCGACCAGCGACAGGCCGACCGCATAATAGATGCCGAGGATAAGGCAGAGCGAGCCCTGGCCGCGGATGAAGCCGGCAACGGATTGATCCATGTCTCGGGCGATCTGGCGCACCACCTGAACCTGATCGCGCGGCACCCAGCTATCGACCTTGGAGACCATGCGATCCCAGTCGAGCAGGATATAGAAGGCGACGACCGGGGTGACGATGAGCAGCGACATGACATCGACGATCGCCTTGCCGGAATTCCAGATCTGCGCCAGAAGCGAGCCGACGAAACCGGCCCCCTGGCTCAAAACCTGCGAGAAATTGTCCTTCACCGTTTCGATCTGGCTCGATATCCAGGGCGGCAAGAAAGAGGTCTGCGGGCTCGAAATAATCGTCTGCAATTCGGATATGTATTGCGGCATCGCAGCCGCGAACTGGGTGAACTGGCTGAGGATGATCGGAATGACCAGCATCAGCGCCAGCGCGAAGATGGTGACGAAGCAGACGAGGATAACCACCGTTGCCATGGTGCGGCTCAAGCCCCGGCGCTCCAGCCAGTCGGCGACCGGATCAAGGAAATAGGCGAGCGCCATGCCTGCCACGAAGGGCAGGAGAATGGAGGAGAAGAACCACAGGAACACGATAAAGCCGAGCAGAACCGCGATCCAGAACAGGATGTAACGCTTCAGGCTTGCGCCACTGACGTGGTATGGCATGTCTGCTCCTTGAGGTTCCCGGCAAGCTCAAGCCTGCGGTGCATGAGGCATATGAGGGGCTTACGGGAAGAGGTCAAGTTCACATCCCGGTTAAGGACCATGCCTGTGAAATGCCTTTAAAACATGGCCGTAACGCTTGCATATCCGGGCGTGCCGTGCAATTGGCGGCAGCTTATAGTTCCCTTTGGGTCCGGACTGGAGATGGATTATGAGCGAGGCAGGCAAGAACGGTCTCACCTATAGCGATGCAGGCGTCGATATCGATGCCGGCAACCTGATGGTCGAGAAGATCAAGCCGGCGGTGCGCTCGACCCGCCGTCCCGGCGCTGACGGCGAAATCGGCGGCTTCGGTGGCCTGTTCGATCTCAAGGCGGCCGGTTTTACCGATCCAATCCTGGTAGCTGCCAATGACGGTGTCGGCACCAAGCTGAAGATCGCCATCGATGCTGATTTCCACGATACGGTCGGCATCGACCTCGTCGCCATGTGCGTCAACGATCTCGTCGTGCAGGGCGCAGAACCCCTGCTGTTTCTCGATTATTACGCAACCGGCAAGCTCGACCCCGACCAGGGCGCGGCGATCGTCAAGGGCATCGCTGCTGGTTGTGTCGAATCCGGCTGTGCGCTGATCGGTGGCGAGACCGCCGAAATGCCGGGCATGTATTCCGACGGCGACTATGACCTTGCAGGCTTTGCGGTTGGTGCAGCCGAACGCGGCCAGCTTCTGCCGGCCGGCGACATCGCTCCCGGCGACGTTATCCTCGGCCTCACTTCTTCCGGCGTCCATTCAAACGGGTTTTCGCTGGTGCGCAAGATCGTCTCACTTTCCGGCCTTGGCTGGGATGCGCCTGCGCCGTTCGCGGCGGACAAGAAGCTCGGCGAAGCTCTTTTGACGCCGACCCGCATCTATGTGAAGCCGCTTTTGAAGGCGATCCGCGAGACCAAGGCCCTCAAGGCGCTTGCGCACATCACCGGCGGCGGTTTCCCGGAAAACATTCCGCGCGTCCTGCCGAAGACGCTTTCCGCCGAGATCGAGCTTGGCAACATCCCGGTTCCAGCCGTGTTCTCCTGGCTTGCCAAGACCGGCGGCGTCGAGCCGAAGGAAATGCTGCGCACCTTCAACTGCGGCGTCGGCATGATCGTTGTCGTTTCGCAAGAGAACGCCAAGATCGTCACCGATGCTCTGGCAACTGAAGGCGAAACCGTCGTCCAGCTCGGCCGGATGATCGAGCGCCCCGAAGGCGGTGCCGGTGTCATCTACAAGGGCACGCTCGGCCTCTGAACTCGACCTTTCAAAAGGCAAGGACCATGAACTCGGCCAAAAAACGCGTCGTTGTTTTCATCTCCGGCAGCGGCTCCAACATGGTGTCGCTGGCAGATGCCTGCGCGGCACCGGACTTTCCTGCCGAGATCGTCGCCGTCATTTCCGACAAACCGGCCGCCGGCGGCCTCGCCAAGGCGCAAAGCCGCGGCATCAGCGCCCATGTCTTCGAGCGCAAGGCCTATGCCGGCAAGGCTGAGCACGAGGCAGCCATTCTGGCGGCCCTCGACGAAATCAAGCCGGACATCATCTGCCTCGCGGGTTACATGCGTCTGATATCGGGCGAATTCATCCGCCCCTATGCCGGTCGCATCATCAACATCCACCCTTCCCTGCTGCCGCTTTTCCCTGGCCTGCACACCCATGAGCGCGCCATCGAGGCCGGCATGAAGATTGCCGGCTGCAGCGTGCATTTCGTCACCGAAGGCATGGACGAAGGCCCTATCCTCGCGCAGGCGGCCGTGCCGGTCTCAACGGGCGACACGGTCGAGACACTTGCGGCCCGTGTACTCACCGTCGAGCACAAGCTCTATCCGCTGGCACTGAAGCTGCTGGCAGAGGGCAACGTGAAGATGGAAGATGGCAAGGCCGTCGGCGGCATTGCTTCGGCAGAAGACTTCGGCACCCTCATCTCAGCCTGATTTGGGGCGGACATTTCACTCCAATTGACCGGTTCGATGACCGGCTCTATCCTGCCTTGACAGGTGGAGCATAACGATGACGATCACAGTCAATATCGGCGACGCCGATCTCAGTGAACTGCTTGCGAAAGTGGAAGCCGGTGAGGATGTCGTTCTCGCCCGCGATGGCGTGCCGGTGGCGCAATTGACGAGTGTGACACAGCCGATCAGCAAAGCCGAACTTATCGAAACCATTCTTCGCGAACGCGCAGGTCGTAAGACGGTCACTCAGGAAGAGATCGCCGAATGGAAGCAGATCGGACGCCGATAACGGGCCTTGTTCTCGACGCATCCATAGCTCTCGTCTGGTTTTTGCCCGATGAACAAAGTTTGGTTGCGGATGCAGCCTTGAAGCTTCTCGATGGTGCATCCGCAACCGTGCCGGATCTCTTCTGGCACGAAATGCGAAACATCCTGATGACTTCCTACCGGCGCAAAAGGCTTTCGTTGCCGGAAGTCTGGCATTCGATGCTCCGCCTGGACCAACTTAACATTATCACGGCACCCAGGTCAGACAGCAAACAAATCCTCACCCTTGCCGAAAGGCACGGGCTCACAGCTTACGATGCGGCCTATCTGGCCCTGGCTTTCGAGACCAGGTTGCCGCTCGCGACACTCGACAACCAACTGATCGCCGCAGCGACACAGGACGGCGTGCCGCTGCTCGCATGAGAGCTTTCTACGCAGCCAGTATCTGCAGCGGATGCAGAGTACCGTCGCTATAGACGAAGCGGCCGTCACGGAAGGTTGCGCGGATACGGTGAACGTCGCCGTGTTCGATGACCACCAGATCGGCATGCTGACCGATGGCGATCTCGCCGCGATCGGTGATGCCGGCGGCGCGGGCCGCATTCGATGTCGCCATTGCGACCGCGGCCGGCAATCCGCCGGTCACGACATCGGCAAGCTTGAACACAGCCGGAACAAAGGCTGCCGGGTGATAATCCGCAGCGATCGTCGACAGCAGGCCTGCCTTCGCCGCTTCAAGCGCGCTCAGATTGCCGGACATGGATTTGCCGCGCAGAGCATTCGGCGCGCCCATTAGCGTGTAGAGACCGCGGCGTACCGCTTCCTCGGCGGCCGCCATTGTCACCGGAAACTCGCTGATCGTCACGCCGAGCGCCTGCATCTCGATGACCTTCTCGACGCTGTCATCATCATGTGACGCAAGCGAAAGGCCATGCTTGCGTGACAAGGCGACGATTTCGCTCAGCCGCGTCTCGATATCCGGGTTCTTGCGCATCTCGATGCGCTTGTTGATCATCTCCTGCGCCGTTTCGATCGAGATCGAGCGTCGCTCGGACATGCTCAGCACATAGGCTTCGATATTGTTGTACTGGCCCTGCCCCGGCGTATGGTCGGTCAGCGACACCATGTCGATCTCGCCGGCTTCCAGCAAACGTTCCAGCGTTGCCGCGGCACCGACATTGGTGATCTCGTAACGGGCATGGACGCGATGATCGATCAGCAGATTGTCGCGCAGCCGGTTGACGCCCTCGATGACGGCCGATGTCGTTTCCAGCGAGCGGACGTTGCCGTAGACGCTTTCGGTGGCAAAGGAGACCGCCGCGAATGCCGTGGTAACACCGGCAGCCGCCAGCTTCTTGTCCAGTTCATGAATGCCGAAATCGATCGGCATCTCGGCATTCGGACGCGGGGAAATCTCGCGCTCGATCATGTCGCCATGCAGGTCGACAAAGCCGGGCATCAGATAACGGTTGCCACCATCGATGACGGCATTGGCGACAGGTTCGGCGCGAATTTCAGCGATGACACCGTCCTCGATGCGCACCGAGCCACCGCTCACCACCTCATTGGGAAGAACGAGGGTGAAATTGCCGAGCCACATAGGCTTGTCTCCTGAACGATTTTGCAAAATGGACAAGGCGCAGCCGTTAGTGCGCCTTCGTGACAATCATGTGAAATAACGCGCATGAAAAGGTACGGTATGGCAACCGCCCCCAGCTCTTTCGAAAAACAGAGAAAATCAGCCCCTCAAGAGAGCCGTTATTTCATGGTCAATCGCAAGGTGAAAGACTGTCGCGATGGAGCATCGCCCATTGCAGCGCGACGATGGTCTTGGCGTCGGTAATCTCGCCGGTGGCAATCATTCGATAGGCCGCATCGAGACCGAGGGTGACGATCTCGATATCCTCAGCCTCGCCTGCGAGCCCACCGCCGAGGCCGGTTTTTTTGTCGGCGTCAATGCTGGCTACAAACAGTGACAGCTTTTCCGTCAGCGCTCCGGGACTGGCATGGATGTCGCAGATATGCCTGGGCTTCTCGATCAAGAAACCGGTCTCCTCCATCGCCTCGCGTATCACTGCATCGGCAGGTATTTCACCTTCGTCCACGAGACCCGCCGGAATTTCCAGCATGTAGGCCGGATCGCCATTGGCGAAAGCGCCGGGGCGGAACTGGCGGACCAGTGTGACCGTATCGTCCCGCGCGTCGTGCAGCAGAATGCCCGCGGCGCTACCGTGATCGTGGACCTCGCGGTCGATCGTGACGATGCGTCCGTCGGGCATGTGCTGCTCGAAGGTGAGCATTTCAAGCTGCACGAAGCCTTTCCAAAGTATTCGCCTGGAAAGCAACCGCACGCGTTCGGCTTCGGAAGTGTCGATGTCGATCATGTCCGTCCCTGTCGTCCCAATCTGTTTCATCTTGCAGGATCAGGCCTTGTGCAGCCAGACCTTGTTGTCATGCACGGCAGCGCCACCGAAAGGTGCCACGGGGTCGGCACCGGTCAGCACGTTGATGCCTTCGCCATCAAGATGCGCGTCGTTCGGCCAGAGCCCTTCTGCGATCAGGACGCCCGGCTTTGCCCCCGGCACCAGTTTTGCATGAAGACGGATTTCGCCGCGACGATTGCCGATCCGCACCACGTCACCGTCGACGATGTCCAAGCGTTGCGCATCGGTCGGCTCGATCATCACTTCCGGCCGGCCTTCCTTCTGGACCGAGCTTTTCGTCTCGGCAAAGCTGGAATTCAGAAAACTGCGCGACGGCGAGGTTGCCAGGCGGAACGGATGTTCTGCGTCCGCCGTCTCGATCACCGCCACATGGTCTGGAAAGCGCGGCAGCTCGGCATGCGGCCCAAGCGGCCCAACGCTTGCCGGGGTACGATCAGGCGACGGGCCATTGACCCAGTCCGGCGAAAAACGGAACTTTCCGTTCGGATAACCGAAACCGTCGATGTAGTGGGCAGTATCGAAATCCGGCTGGGCATCGATCCAGCGGTTCGCCTTGAGGTCCTCATAGCTGCCCCAGCCGCTATCGCTCAGGATACGGTCGATATGGGTGCGCTCGTCGTGACCGAAACCGGCGAAATGATCGATGCCGAGGCGCTTTGCCAGTTCCTCGATGACGAAGAGATTGGTGCGCACCGTCGATGGCGGTTCGACCAGCTTCGGCCCGAGCAGAATATGCTGCTGACCGCCGGCACGGTAAAGGTCGTCATGTTCGAGGAACATGGTTGCCGGCAGCACGATGTCGGCCACTTTCGCCGTGTCGGTCATGAACTGCTCGTGCACGGCGGTAAACAGGTCGTCACGCAGAAAGCCCTGCCGAACCAGCCGCTGTTCCGGCGCTATGTTCATCGGGTTGGTGTTCTGGATCAGAAGTGCGGTCACCGGGCCGCGATGGCGCAGAGCCTCCGCGTCGCCGGTCAGCACGCGGCCGATCTGCGACTGGTCGAGCATGCGGATCTCCGGATCCATATAGGCCGTGCCCATCAGCTCGGCCTTGTTCAGCCGAAAGATCTCGCCATTGTTGTGAAAGGCACCGCCGCCTTCATGTTGCCAGCAGCCGAGAACCGTCGCGATCGACAGCGCCGCATGCATGGCAGCCGTGCCGTTGCGCTGGCGGGAAAAGCCGTAACCGAGACGGAAGAAGGTTTTCTTCGTCGTGCCGATCAGCCTGGCAAAATCCTCGATTTCCTCGACAGAAAGACCGGTGATCGCCGCGGCCCATTCGGGCGTGCGGGTTTTCAGATGGGCTTCGAGGCCTGCCGGGTCATCTGCATATTTCGCCATGTATTCGCGGTCGGCATAACCGTCGCGAAAGGCGATATGCATCAGAGCGCAGGCAAGCGCTGCATCCGTTCCGGGGCGGACGACGATCTTCACATCCGCCTGCTTCATCGTCGGATTGTCATAGATATCGACGACAACGATCTTGGCGCCGCGTTCCTTGCGGGCCTTCACGGCGTGGGTCATGACGTTGATCTGGGTGGCGACCGCATTGGTGCCCCAGATGACGACGCAATCGGACTTCGCCATCTCGCGCGGATCAGGACCACGCAAGGCGCCGGTGCCCATCACATAACCGGTCCAGGCCATGTTGGTGCAGATCGTGCCCATGAAGCCGGAATATTTCTTGGCATGCCGCAGACGCTCGATCGAGTCGCGCTGCACCTGCCCCATCGTGCCGGCGTAGAAATAAGGCCAGACGGCTTCCGAACCATGCTTCCCCTCTGCCTTGACGAAGGCGTCGGCGATCTCGTCGAGCGCCGCCTCGCAGGAGACCTCCTGCCAGTTGCCATCGCCCTTTGCGCCCTTGCGGCGCTGCGGCACCATCAACCGGCCCGGATGGTAGATGCGCTCGGAATAGCGCGCGACCTTGGCGCAGATGACACCTGCCGTATAGCTGTTGTCGGACGAGCCGCGCACACGGCCGATCCTTCCGTCCTCGGTCAGATCGACGTCCAGCGCGCAGGCGCTCGGACAGTCGTGCGGACAGACTGTATGGCCAACGGAATTATGGCCCGGTTTCGTTTTGGCGGAGATGGGGGTCGCAACGTTCATGGGTTTTCTATATTGCAAGCGCGAGCCCGCAAAAAGCGCGATTTGCGGAGCATCAGTTTTATTCACGCGACAATCTTAGCCCCGCAGGATCAGAGACCATGAACTACCGGCATATCTATCACGCGGGCAATTTCGCCGACGTCCTCAAGCACGCCGTTCTGGCACGACTCGTTCGCTACCAGCAGAACAAAGACAAGGCGTTTCGCGTGCTCGATACCCATGCCGGCATCGGGGTCTACGACCTGTCGTCGGAAGAGGCACAGAAGACCGGCGAATGGGTCGATGGTATCGGCCGTCTGATGGAGGCGGAGCTTCCGGCAAATGTCGCGGAAATCCTCGAACCCTATCTGGGCGCCGTCCGGGACCTGAACCCCAAGGGCGGCATCAAGCTCTATCCCGGCTCGCCGAAGCTCGCGCGCATGCTGTTTCGCCCGCAGGACCGGCTTTCGGCGATGGAGCTTCACCCGGAAGACCATAATCGTCTGCACAATCTCTTCGAAGGCGATTACCAGGTTCGCGTGACGGAACTGGATGGCTGGCTGGCGCTCGGCGCGCATCTTCCGCCGAAGGAAAAGCGGGGGATCGTGCTGGTCGATCCGCCGTTTGAAGAAAGTGACGAATACGAGCGGCTGGTGAGCGGGCTGGCAAACGCCTATCGCCGCTTCTCCGGCGGCACCTACTGCCTCTGGTATCCGATCAAGAAAGGCGCTCCGATCAAGGCCTTCCATGACGAACTTCAGGCGCTGGAAATCCCGAAAATGCTCTGCGCCGAACTTTCCATCAAAAGTGATCGCGAAACGACGGGATTGACCGGCTCAGGCCTGATCGTCGTCAACCCGCCCTTCACGCTGAAGGACGAGCTGCACGCGCTGCTGCCGGTGCTCAAGACGATCCTGGCGCAGGACCGTTTCGCCTCGCAACGCGCCTTCTGGCTGCGTGGAGAAGAGGCCGGGTCACGCGACGACGACTGACGCGGTCAGGGCTCTTCCTGCTGTTTTGCCCGCTGCATGTCGAGCGGGTCGTTACGGCGGAACTGCGAGCGCTCGAAGACGAAGATCACCACCAGCGCCATGATGAACGGGATGATCAGGTAGAACAGCCGGAAGACGAGAAGCGCTGCGATCACGTCTGCCGGGTTCATGTCCGGCAGGCCCATGACGAAGACCAGTTCCAGCACGCCCAAACCTCCCGGCGCATGGGAAAGGAGTGCGGCCGAGAACGATACGAGAAATATCCCCAGCACGATCATGTAGCCGGGATTTCCGGCCTCCGGCAGCGCGAAATAGATGATGCCGGCGGCGCCGATAAGTTCGATCGGGGCGATGAGAAGTTGCGGCAGCACGACCCGCGGCGCCGGATAGACGATATTGACCGAGCCGAATTTCGCAAGCCGGAGCGTCAGCGGCTTCAGCTTCATGAAGCTTGCGACAACATAGAGCCCGATCAGCACCAGCAGGACATAACCCATAGCGGCAGAGGCCTCGACGGGGATCAGGTCGCCGAAACGTTCGATCACTTCAGGCTCGATAACGAGGATGATGCCGATCAGCATCAGCGTTCCGAGAATGAAGGTGAAGGAACACATGGCGATGAGAACGCCGATTTCCGCCGGCGTCATGCCCCGGGTCGAATAGGCCCGATAACGCACGACCGCACCGGAAACCACCGAGGCCCCGATATTATGCGACAGCGCATAGGTGGTGAAGGAACAGACCGTGATGAACAGCCAGTCGATCTTGCGCCCGAGATGCATCAGCGCGATGCGGTCATACCCCGCCAGCGCCCAGTAGGCGACGAGGCTCGATCCCGCTGCCAGACACCAGTGTGTCTTGGGAATGGCCGCAAGGCTCACCCATAAGTCATCAAGCGAAAGTCCTCTCAATTCCTTGTAGAGAAGCCACGCCGAAAGCGCTATCGTCAGGCCGCCTACGACGGGCCACAGGTATTTCTTGAATGTCATTCAGCTATTTCGCTCTATGCTCCCCACCTCGATCACTGCACGCAGCCATCAGCGAATTTGCACTCTATTCGCCTGGACACTGAACATTCAACAATTACAACGCTCTCGTGTTCCAATGGTGAGGATTCGTGATCATGATGAAGAAATCGTCTGCTGTCCGCGAGATCCTTTTTGCCGCAGTACTCATGCTTGCGACGGCCATTTCGGCATTGTCCCCGGTCAACGCACAGGAGCGCCGTCAGGATCGCACCCAGGACCGCGCCGGAAATTTCGACTTCTACGTACTCTCGCTGTCATGGTCGCCAACCTTCTGCGCCAGCGACAAGGGCGCGCGCAACGGCCAGCAATGCGGCCTCGACAAACGTTCCCGCTTCGTCGTGCATGGACTCTGGCCGCAAAATGAGAACGGTTATCCGGACTTCTGCCGAACCGCCGAGTCTGACCGTGTGCCGCGTGACCTCGGCGAGGCCATGTTCGACATCATGCCATCGATGGGGCTTGTCGGCCATCAGTGGCGTAAGCACGGGAGTTGCTCCGGGCTCGGCCAGAGGGCCTATTTCGAAAAAGTGCGGCAGGCTTTTCAACAAATCGAAATTCCCGCCGACCTTTCACGCGGCGACCGGCCGCTAAGCCTTTCGGCCGACGAGATCGAGCAGAAATTTCTCAGCGCCAATCCCGGCATGACTCACCGGGGGATCGCTGCAAGCTGCGAGGGGCGACAGCTTGAAGAAATCCGTATCTGCCTTACCAAGGACCTGGCATTCCGCGACTGCGCCGAGGTCGACCGCCGTGGCTGCACGATCAGTCAGATCACCCTGCCGCCTGCTCGCTGACAATTTTCCAAAGAGGAACTTTCATGAAAATTCTCTACTCACCCGCTTCGCCCTACTCGGCCAAGTGCCGCATGGCGGCGCGCCATCTTGGCATCGCACTCACCGAAGTGAAGACCGATACCAATGAGGCCCCGGCCGAACTGACCGACAACAATCCGCTGGGCAAGATCCCCGTGCTGATCCGTGAGGGCGAGGCGCCTATCTATGACAGCGTCGCAATCATGCATTTCCTCGACCGCAAGTCGGGCGGCAAGCTTTATCCGAAAAAGGATGAGAAACGCACCGAAGCGGAGGTGCTCGAGGCGCTGTGCGATGGTGTGATGGATAGTCTTTTGTCGATCGTCTACGAGCGCCGTTTCCGTGGCGAGGAAAATGCCTATCAGCCCTGGATCGACAAACAGTGGGCGAAGGTCGTCAAATCTCTCGATTATCTGGAAAAGACCCTGCCGAAGACCGGCAAGAAACTGCACGGCGGCCATTTCGCGCTTGCCGCGATGATCGGTTATCTCGACCTGCGCTTCAACGGCCAGTGGGCGGAAGGCCGTCCGGAGCTTGCTTCATGGCCTGATATTTTTGCCAAGAAGTTTTATCATTATGCGGAGATGAAGGCGGCGAGCTGAGCAACGTAGCCAGCCTCTGCCCCTAACCCCAACCTTCTCCTCGCTCGCGGGGAGAAGGTGCCTACAGGCGGATGAGGAGCAAGTTCCCGACGCCACTCAACCTCCAATAGACTTAGACTTTCCTCCTATCCATGCAAGCACCTGAATTGCTTGCCCTCGTCCCTTCCTCCGCTACTATGAGACGAACGGCGGGAGGCCGTGATGGAGGAAATGAGATGACACTCACTGCATTGACGCGGCGCGCCGCACTCGTTCTTGCCGGCACCGCTCTTTCGGCACTGTCGATCGGCCAGCCTGCAGCCGCTCAGACATTTCCCGACCGGGCGATCACGCTGGTCGTGCCTTTCGCCGCCGGCGGATCGACCGATGTCGTCGGCCGCGTCGTAGCCCAGAAGATGGCCGACATACTCGGCCAGCAGGTCGTGGTCGAAAACGTCGCTGGTGCCGGTGGCAATCTCGGTGCCGACCGGGTCGCACGCGCGGAGGCAGACGGCTACACGATCCTCATGGGAACCGTTGCAACACACGCGCTCAACCCGTTGATCCTGAAACAGAAACCGTATGATCCCGAAAAGGATTTCTCGCCGGTCTCGCTGCTGGTCATCGTGCCTAACGTGCTGGTCGTCAATCCGAAACTTGAAGTCAATTCTGTCGCTGAACTGATCGAGCTTCTGAAAAAAGACCCGGACAAATATTCCTATGCCTCATCCGGCAACGGCACGCCGCTGCATCTGTCCGGCGAGCTGTTCAACAGCATGGCTGGGGTAAAGATGCAGCACGTTCCCTACAAGGGCGCCGGCCCTGCTCTCAACGATCTTCTGGGCAACCAGATCTCGATCATGTTCGACAACCTCCCCTCGTCCTCAAGCCACATCAAAGGCGGAACGCTGAAGGCGCTCGGCGTGACGACGAAGGAAAGGGCATCCTCCTTCCCCGATGTGCCGACGGTGGCGGAAACCGTGCCGGGATACGAGACCTATACCTGGAACGCGCTTTTTGCGCCCGCCGGCACCCCGCCGGAAGTGGTCGCAAAGCTCAACGAAGCAGCAAATGCAGCGCTCAAAGACCCGGCTGTCGCCGATCGGATGAAGGATTTCAGTGCGACGATCGTCGGTTCGACGCCGGAAGAACTCGGCAAGCATGTGACTGCGGAGCTCGCCAAATGGAGCCCGGTCGTCAAGGCCGCCAACATCCAGATGGATTGACGGTTTTCGAATACGAAAAAGCCCGCGGCATTGACGCCGCGGGCTTCCCCAGCCTGTTTAGACTTAAACTTAGAACTTCACGCCGATACCAACCTTGACGCTGTGGTCGTCGTAGCCCTTCGAGAAGGAGCCGCTATCGAGGTTGTAATCCTTGGAACCGAAATCGGTATAACGATATTCGAGACGTGCCGTGATGTTGCTGGTGACGAAGGCTTCCGCACCGGCACCGACGGTGTAACCGACGGCAGTCTTGCTTTCGGAAGAGGTCGCGTCAGACAACTTGTTGTCCTGAATGGCAACACCACCCGTACCGTAGATCAGGAAGGGGTTCAGGTCGTAACCGACGCGGCCACGAAGCGAGCCGTTCCAGCCAGCCTTACCTTCGAGATCCGGATAGGTGCCCGACTTTTCGCCGTTATAGGCAACGTCGCCTTCGACACCGTAGACGATCTGGCCGCTCTGCCAGTTGTAACCGGTGTAGAGACCACCACCGAGCTTGCTGTCACGGTCGCCAGCGCCGAAACGACCCCAGTCGTAAGCACCGGTCGCACCGAGGTAGTAACCCTGCCAGTTGCCGACAGCCGGAGCCGGCTCTTCCACGGCGACCGGCGCCTGCGGGATCTGGTCGACAGCGTCAGCAGCATTGGCCGCGGAAATTGCGATGAAGCTGGCAGCCGAGGCCATCAGAGTTGCGATGAGGATACGCATACATAATTCTCCTTTTAGTGCTGCCGGGAAGGCCGTCACATAAACTTGGTGGCGACGAGTTTGTTCCCTGCTGGCTGAGGAGAATTTGGAGTGCAATTGAGGAATTGAGAGAGCCGAATTGTGAATTGATTGCGGCAGATAGAAGGCTAAAGTTCGATGTTGCATCGCCGCAACATGTATATTGTTAACCCTAACAGAATACTAATTCATTTATTAACTGTTTTACATTTCTTTCTTATTTCTTACCAAGCGAGAATATCCAAGTCAATACACGAGGATTCGCGTCGACATCTCGGTGTCACGATAGAAATGCACTTGTTGTTCAAGTTCAGATCAAACACATCGCTGCTTGGCATCCGCGTTTTATCCTTGGAAATACCTGTTTCAACCGGCCAATCCCTGCCTCACGCCGACGTTCCCATCCGAATGCTGCCGTATTTCCTACCCCGTCGCGCTTGACGCGTGACCGCCGAGCCTGCTTCCAAAGCGGGCCGGCGGACACTATCTGTGAGATCAGCAATCGGCTTCGATTCGAGATATGACGAGCCCGGCGCCCATACGTGGCCCGGCGGAGATGTGGAATGAACGACAAGAAGCTGCCGGATGGCGGCGTTCTCTATGACGAGACGGAAGAAGACGACGATGAGGTTCTGGCGCCGGACACGGCTGCCGATGTCATCACTGCGTCGATCGACTGGAACGAGGCCGTCAGACAGGATAACGGCCTCAAGGGTGCCGACCTGATTGCCGAATTCGTCAAGCACCTGCCGAATGCGCCGGGCGTCTATCGCATGTTCAACGAGGCCGGCGACGTCATGTATGTCGGCAAGGCGCGCAGCCTGAAGAAACGCGTCGGCAACTATGCGCAGGGGCGACTGCATTCCAACCGCCTCACCCGCATGGTGCGCGAGACGACCCATATGGAATTCGTCACGACGCGGACGGAAACCGAAGCGCTGCTGCTCGAAGCCAATTTGATCAAGCGGCTGCGCCCCCGCTTCAACGTGCTGCTGCGCGACGACAAGTCGTTTCCCTACATTCTGATCAGCGGCGACCACCGCGCCCCTGCCCTTTTGAAGCACCGTGGTGCGCGGGCGAGAAAAGGGCAGTATTTCGGGCCGTTTGCATCCGCGAGTGCCGTCGGCCGCACGATCAATTCGCTGCAACGAGCGTTTCTCTTGCGCACCTGCACCGACAGCGTGTTCGAGACCCGCACGCGCCCCTGTCTGCTGTATCAAATCAAACGCTGTTCCGGCCCCTGCACGCATGAAGTCAGCGATGCGGGGTATGCGGAGTTGGTGAAAGAGGCATCGGACTTCCTCTCGGGCCAAAGCCAGAACGTCAAAACCGTGATCGCCAAACAAATGGCCGAAGCTTCGGACGATCTCGATTTCGAGCGCGCCGCCGTCTACCGTGATCGCCTGGCTGCCCTCAGTCATGTCCAGAGCCATCAGGGCATCAATCCGGCCGGCGTCGAAGAAGCGGATATATTTGCCATCTACCACGAGGCCGGACTGACCTGCATTCAAGTGTTCTTCTTCCGCACCGGTCAGAACTGGGGCAATCGCGCCTATTTCCCGAAAGCCGACCCGCAGATGCCGGCTGCGGAAGTTTTGAACGCCTTCCTCGCGCAGTTCTACGACGACAAGCCGGTGCCGAAGCAGATTCTGCTTTCGGAAGCCGTCGAGGAACAGGAATTGCTCGCGCTCGCCTTCTCCGAAAAGGTCGGCCACAAGATTTCGATCCTGGTGCCGCAGCGCGGCGAGAAGCGCGATCTCGTCGATCACGTCGCTGCAAATGCCCGCGAGGCACATGGCCGAAAACTGGCGGAAACCTCATCGCAGGCCCGCCTGCTGGCAGGCCTCGCCGAGACGTTCAAGCTGCCCTACCAGCCGCGCCGCATCGAAATCTATGACAACTCCCACATCATGGGGACCAATGCCGTGGGCGGCATGGTCGTGGCTGGACCCGAAGGGTTCGTCAAAGGCCAGTACCGGAAGTTCAACATCAAATCGACCGACATCACCCCCGGCGACGATTTTGGAATGATGAAGGAAGTGATGACGCGGCGTTTTTCGCGGCTGATCAAGGAGGAAGGCATTCCCAACCGCAGCATTTCGGCGGGGGCGAATGCGGAAGCACCTGCCGAGGTCAGCGGCGACGACATCAACGACGCCGCGTTCCCGGCATGGCCCGACGTCATCCTGATCGACGGCGGCCAAGGGCAGATGACGGCGGTGCGCGCCATTCTCGACGAACTCGGCATCCGTGAGGTGGTCACCGCGATCGGCGTCGCCAAGGGCGTCGATCGCGATGCCGGCCGCGAGCGTTTTTTTGCCGACGGAAAAAGCGACTTCTCGCTGCCGCCGCGGGATCCGGTTCTCTATTTCGTCCAGCGCATGCGCGACGAGGCGCATCGATTCGCCATCGGCTCACACCGGGCACGCCGCAAGAAAGAAATGATCAAGAACCCGCTGGACGAGATTTCCGGCATCGGACCGGGCCGCAAGCGCAAGCTCCTGCAGCATTTCGGCACTGCCAAGGCCGTATCGCGAGCAGGCTTGAACGACCTGATGGCGGTCGAGGGGATTTCGGAGGCCGTGGCGAAACAGGTCTATAATCATTTCCATGAGACTAGAGCCAATTGATCCGGACAAAGGCGCTCAAATCGGGCTTTCGGATCGCCGATCGGATCGCCTGTCACAATCGTCTGTAAAAAAGCCGCGAAACCGGTTGACGCTTCGCCTCCGAAACATCAACTAGGGACAAACCGCTAGCATAGGTCCGATATGGCTTCCCGCGCATACAATATCCCCAACCTTCTCACCTATGCGCGTATCGTTGCCGTGCCGGTGATCGTCCTCTGTTTTTTCGTCGAGGGTAAGCTGGAAAGCTCTGACACGGCCCGCTGGACGGCGCTGTGGCTTTTCATCATTGCCTCGCTCACCGATTATCTAGACGGCTATCTCGCCCGCATCTGGAACCAGACGTCGAACATCGGCCGGATGCTCGATCCCATCGCCGACAAGCTGCTCGTCGCAGCCGTGCTCCTGCTCCTGGCCGCCGACCAGACGATCGCAGGCTGGTCGCTCTGGGCGGCGATCACCATCCTGTGCCGCGAAATCCTCGTCTCGGGTCTGCGCGAATATCTCGCGGCGCTGAAAGTCTCGGTCCCCGTCACCCGAATTGCCAAGTGGAAAACGACGATCCAGATGGTGTCGATCGCCTTTCTGCTCGCCGGTCCTGCCGGCGACAAGGTCGTGCCCTACATTACCGAGATGGGTATAGCGCTTCTCTGGATCGCTGCGTTCCTAACCTTCTATACCGGCTACGACTACTTCAAAGCCGGTGTGAAGCATCTGGTGGATGCGGATTGAGGACCTTTGAATGAAAGCCAATCTCGTCTATTTCGCCTGGGTCAGAGAGCGCATCGGCAAGACGGAAGAAGAGATCGAACTTCCCGAGACTGTCGTGACCGTTCGCGACTTATTGAGTCATCTGAAGGGCTTGGGCGAGGAATACGAGAACGCGCTTGAATATCCCGACGTGATCCGCGTGGCGCTGAACCAGGAGCATGTTGAACACGACGAGCCGATCGCCGGCGCCCGAGAGATCGGAATTTTTCCACCCATGACCGGGGGGTGAGACGCGATCCGGTAAAGCCGGAGAAATCGATCCTGCGAATCGATTTCAGCGTCGAACGCCCTGAGCCAAAGCGAAGGGCCGGGATAGGGTTCGGCAAAATTGACTGAAGTCCTTGGAGACCACGATGACCACTCCAACAATCCGTGTCCAACCTAACGACTTCGACCTTCAGGCCGAAGTCGATGCCCTGACGGATGGGCGTACGGATATCGGTGCCGTCGTCTCCTTCGTCGGGCTGTGCCGCGGCGAACAGGGCAAGCTTTCGGCGCTGGAGCTGGAACATTATCCCGGCATGGCGGAAACCGAGATGCGACGGATCGTCGACCTCGCGATTGAACGCTTTACGTTGATAGGCGCCACCGCCATCCATCGTCACGGCCGGATCGAACCGGGCCAAAATATCGTGCTGGTCATCGCCACGGCTGCGCATCGGCAGGCCGCCTTCGACGGCGCCAATTTCATCATGGATTTCCTGAAGACCTCGGCTCCCTTCTGGAAGAAGGAGCATGCTGCTGATGGTACCGCCGGCAATTGGATCGAAGCCAAGGGCATTGACGACAAGGCAGCGGACAAGTGGCTCTGACTAAAGTGTCAAGCGCTCTCTTCGACTGAGAACCAGAAGCAGAACCAGCCCCGAGATCACCACCAGATCGCGCCAGAAGATCGGGCCGTATCCGCTCCATAAAGTTTCGGCAAGTCCGACCAAGGCCGCCCCCGCCGCCGACTTGAGCGGGCTCGAATGCCCGCCTGCGGCGGCAATCAGCACCACTTTCAGACCGAAGAGCAGGCCCGCGCCGAAATCCATCGTGCCGTAATAGGACGTCGCCAGCACGCCGCAAACGGACGCATAGAATGCTGCAAGAGCGTAGGCAGATACGAATATCCGGGCAGCGCTGACGCCGGATAGTTCCGCCGCAAGAGGATCGTCGGACACCGCTCGCCACCGGCGGCCGAAACGGCTGTATCCAAGGACCATATGACCGGCGAGGACCATAAAAGACATCAGCGCAATATTGATCAATTGGAGCACTGTCAGCGCGACGGGAAAACCTGCGCCTCGCCAGAAAACGATGTTGGCGTTGAGAAAAGGCGGTAGCCAGAGTTCGCGTGTATCGGAGGCAAGCCGCGCGCCTTCCATCAGCACCATCACCAGACCGAGTGATGCGACGATCATGGCATTCGGCGAAGCTGCCGAAAGCGGCCTCATGACGAACTGCCCGATTATCACACCTGCCCCTAGCCCGCCCATCAATCCGGCTGCGGCTCCAAGCGCCAACGAGGCAGTAAGGACGAGCCAAAGCCGATCCCAGCCGAGATGGGCGAACAGAAGATAGATATGGCCGGAAAAGGCGAAGATCGCACCATAGGTAATATCGGCGCGCCGCGTGACCGCGAAGGCAACCGCATAACCGAATGCCAGCGCCGCATAGAGCGACGCGATGGGCAGGGCGTTAGCGATCTGCTGCAGAAAATAGGCCATCCGGGGCTCCAATCCACAGCCCGATTGTAACTGGCAAAACAATTTTTGACAGTTATAATTGCTCCATGACCTTTTCATGGACCCAACACCGTTTTGCCGGAGGCGCGCTGGCGCTTGATGTTGCCAACAGCGTTATCCTGCGCTTCGATCCCGCCCGCAGCATCGATCGCCTCGTCGATATGGAGCAGCTGGATGCATTTGCGAAAGCAGCAGCGGAGTTTTCGGCCGAGCGCGCGCTGTTTGGCACGCTTGCGCCTGTGTCGAGCCAGAACCATGACCTTTTCATCACATTGCGCGAGGCGATCGACCGCTATTTTCGGGCCTGCGTGAGCGATGTCGAGACGCCGATTCTTCTCGCCGAACTGCTGGAGGCGACGGCCGTCCTGCTGCGACGCGGAGCCAGGCGATCGCTTGAGACCGAGAGCGCCTATTCGGCTCTGAGGTTGCTTTCGAAAAGTGAGGTGAAAAGGATCCGGATATGCGGCAATTGCGGCTGGCTGTTCGTCGACCGCAGCAAGAACAGCAGCCGTATCTGGTGCGACATGTCCGTCTGCGGCAACCGGGTAAAGGCCGCACGCCACTACAATGCCAGGAAGGAGCGTTCGCCATGAACGGCACAGCGTTTGCTGCCGGCCTGGCTGTGTTTCTGCTGACCTCCTGCCAACGGGAAACCGAGGGCAAGCTGGTCGAGCTTTCGGGGCGTCTTTTCGTGTTCAACTACCGCGTTGCCACGGCCAACTATCTCGTTACGCTTCGAAAACTTCGTCCAATGCCGGATGGCAGTCTCGTCTCGGCGGAGTTCGAAAACCCGAGAGGCGGCGATTTATTGATCGCACGTGAAAAGATCTTTCCAATCGAGGACACGATCGTCATCCAGAGCCCACATCTGCAATGCGTCCGCAAGGATCATCCCTACGCTGTCACCATCCGCATCCTGTCGGCATCCGGCGAAGTCCTGCAGGAAATAGCGACCAGCATCACCTCGGATGTCGACCAGAGCGTGCTGCCCGCCAAGCCGCTCGTGATAGGGCCAGGTTATACGCCCAATCCGGACGTCTTTCACGCCGATGGAACTCAGGACATGTCGGCCTATAGCGACTGCCCGAAATGAAAAACGCCGGAGCATCGGCCCCGGCTTTTTCAATCAACAATCATATCCGGCAATCAGCCGACGATTTCGGTTTCTGCGAACCAGTAGGCGATTTCCTGCGCTGCGGTTTCCGGAGCGTCCGAACCGTGAACCGAGTTTTCGCCGATCGACAGAGCGAACTGCTTGCGGATCGTGCCTTCATCGGCGTTTGCCGGGTTGGTTGCGCCCATGATTTCGCGGTTCTTCAGGATGGCGCCTTCGCCTTCCAGAACCTGAACGATGGTCGGGCCGGAGGTCATGCCTTCAACCAGTTCGCCGAAGAACGGGCGTTCCTTGTGAACTGCGTAAAAGCCTTCGGCTTCGCGCTTCGACATCCAGACGCGCTTGGATGCGATGATGCGCAGGCCGTTGTCTTCGAATACCTTGGTGATAGCGCCGGTCAGGTTGCGCTTGGTGGCATCAGGCTTGATCATCGAGAAGGTGCGTTCAATCGCCATCTTGTCTATCCTTTGTTTCCAGGGGCACTTTGCCAGGGGAAAGTTGGCGGTGTTTACCCGCCTTAATCGCCGGAAACAAGGGGGTTTTGGCTATTGTCACGTCACCCGCCTGAATTTCACGCCGCCGTCACACTACGACCTACGCCCTCATAAAGGTCGAGGCAACGCTCGAACCACTGCCCGACCGGGTCACCGGCGGCAAACACGTCAGCACCGGTCGTGATGCGCATCCATTGCAGAGCGCCGAAGAGGATATAGTCGGCAAACAGCGGGCCATCGCCGCCGATGAAATCCTGATAACCAAGCGTCTGGCGCATCGGCTCCAGCTTTGCCGCAAACTCTCTGACCGCCGCCTCACGCCCGGCACGAACCTCCTCCAGCGACTTGCCGAGCATTTTTTCACGCGATGTTCGGAAATAGCGCTGGTCGGTTTCGTCGAGCATGTCGTGAATATCGGCCACGGCGATGCCGGTGATCGCCGGGTGGACGATGGTCTGCGAGAAACGCTCGACGAAGCGTGACAGCGCCTTTCCACCCTCCCCGCCGAAAAGCGTCGGCCGGTTCGGATAATGGTCCTCGAGATAGAGCGCGATATCGAAACTGTCGCGGATCAGCTCGTTGCCATCCCGCAGGATCGGCACCGTCTTGGAAAATCCGTTCTCGATCTCCGGGATCTGGGTAAAGGGCGTAGGCTTCTCGACGAAATCCAGTCCCTTGTGCTTCAGTGCCAACACCACCTTCCAGCAATGGGGAGAAAACGGCCGGGCCTCATCGGCACCGCAAAGGGAATAGAGGATACGGGTGGTCATGTAGGGGCTCCAAATCATCCGTTCGAAACGTGATGATGATCAGGAAACCTGCGCCGATCCAATCAGAAGATTTCATGGATTGCATAAGAGCCGCATGATGCGGTTTGGTGTAGACGGGAAAATACGAAACGGCTTGCGGGGGAGAAACACATGCTGCGCCATTTCCAGATGCTTGCCGATTACAATCGCTGGGCCAATGAGCGCATCTATGATGCCTGTGCCGCCCTCCCCGACGACGATTATCGTGCCGACCGTGGCGCCTTTTTCGGTTCGGCGCACCGCACCCTCAATCATCTGCTCGTCGCAGACCGGATCTGGCTGCGGCGCATCACCGGCACCGGCACGGCGCCGATGGAGCTCAATGTCGTTCTCTACGAAGACCTTGCCGAACTTCGCACGGCGCGCGCGGCGGAAGACGAGCGGTTCATAAGGCTCACCACCTCCCTTGCACCGGATGCATTCGAACGTTCGGTCAGCTACACGCCGGTCACCGTTCCGACCCCAGTCACCGAGCCGCTCGGCCCAATCCTGGCGCATGTGTTCAACCACCAGACCCATCACCGCGGACAGGTGCATGCGATCCTCACATCGCTCGGGCAACCATCGGTCGTGCTCGACATGATCGCGTTTCTCCGGAAGGACGGGAAGCAGTGGATGTCGTGAACCGGGCCTTAACCCTTTTTCGCACGAATCGCGCTCGTCACTGCAATCCATGGCCGTATTTCAGCGGATGTTAACGCGCTCCCGCAATCAATCGTCTTCATGAACGAATGATCAGGAGACGACGGATGTCGACCCAGGCCCGCAAGATAGCTCAGGACAGGACATTGCAGGCGGTCAGCCAACATATGACCCGCATCGAGGTAAGTGGCCTGCCGCGCAACTACGAGCTCTTCTACGAAGCGCATTGCGGTGCCGATGCAGTGCTGTCGCGTGAAGTCATGGCACTGCCGGTCGCACCGCGACAGACGGTGTTGGACGAGATCGGCATCCGTTATCAACTTCCGGGTTTCGTCGCCAGCGGACTGCCGAAATCCCGCGATCCGGATATCCGCCTGCTGACCAGCCTTCGCGAAAAAATGACGAGCGGTGCCGAGCAGAAACGCGGCTTCAGCCGGGCGCTCGAAGCCGTGGCAAAAAGCCTGCGCGAGGACAATGGTGCAGGTCCCGGCGATATTCTTGCCGAGATCGAATATCTCAGCGTCTCGCTTTCGGATGCCGTCGTGGCGGAAACGGAGCTGGAGGCAGCCCTGCGCTCCGGTGCCCATCTTCTGACGGCTGCGGAACAGGACGTTTCCGCAGTCCGCGCCGTGATGCTGCGCGACCGGATGACCAGCCTGCCGAACCATGCGGCCTTCACCGAGAAGCTGGAAGCACTTTATGCCGATGACACGGAAAGCCGCGACACCGCGCTTTTCCTTGTCGCCATCGCCGACATTTCCGAACTCGCCGACACCTATGGAGAGGCGGCCGCCACCCGGATCATCAAGAAAACTGCGGCCGTCTTCCGTAAGACGATCAAGAAGGACGATTTTCTCGCCCGAATCGGCAAGGGTGAGTTCGCCTTCCTGTTCCAGCATGTCAGCCGCGACGCGATCAAGCCAATCGCAGCCCGCCTGACGACCTCGATCAGCGACAACCTCGTATTCGCGACTTCCGACGGGACACCGGCCATCCGGCTTTCCATGGGGGCGGCAATGGCAACCGAAGCGTTTTCGCCACAGCAATTGCGCCAGCAGGCGGTCCTTGCGGCCGAGGCGTCGCGGGCCAATCCGCGTTTGAGCGTCATCATTCACGGGGACACTAGCCGGCCGGGCGTCTAATCTGCGCGTCTGAGCCGGGCAATCCCTTGCGTTAGCAGCGTGTTTCGGCCAAAAACGCCGCCATGATCACGATTACCGACCTTTCCGCCCGTATCGCAGGCCGCCTGCTTCTCGACAATGCCAGCGTTTCGCTTCCGGCGGGTGCGAAGGTCGGCCTGATCGGTCGCAACGGCGCCGGAAAGTCGACGCTGTTCCGCGTCATCACCGGCGATCTCGTGGCCGAGAGCGGATCGGTAACGATCCCGAAGAATGCGCGCATCGGACAGGTCGCGCAGGAAGCGCCGGGCACGGAAGATTCGCTGATCTCCATCGTCATGGCCGCCGACAAGGAACGCACCGCGCTGATGGCGGAAGCAGAAACGGCGACCGACCCGCATCGCATAGCGGACATCCAGATGCGGCTCGTCGATATTGACGCTCATTCGGCGGAAGCGCGTGCGGCCAGCATTCTCGCCGGCCTTGGCTTCGATGCGAACGCACAGCTGCGCCCGGCCTCGTCCTTTTCCGGTGGCTGGCGCATGCGCGTGGCGCTGGCGGCCGTGCTGTTTGCCGAGCCGGACCTGCTTCTGCTCGACGAACCAACCAACTATCTCGATCTCGAAGGCACGATGTGGCTGGAAGACTATGTGCGGCGTTACCCGCACACCGTCATCGTCATTTCCCACGATCGCGACATGCTGAACAACGCGGTCAACTCGATCGTGCATCTGCACCAGACGAAGCTGGCCTTCTACCGCGGCAATTATGATCAGTTCGAGCGGCAGAAGGCCGAGGCCGACGAATTGCAGATGAAGGCGAAAGCGAAAAACGACGCTGCTCGAAAGCATCTGCAGAGTTTCATCGACCGCTTCAAGGCGAAGGCAACCAAGGCCAAACAGGCGCAGAGCCGCGTCAAGGCGCTGGAGCGCATGGGTACGGTGGCCGCCGTGATCGAGGACCACGTCCAACCGATCAGCTTCCCCAAGCCGGAAAAGATCCCCGCCTCGCCAATCGTCGCGATCAACAAGGGCGCAGTCGGTTACGAGCCCGGCAAGCCGATCCTGAAGAATGTCAGCCTGCGCATCGACAATGACGACCGCATTGCGCTGCTCGGCTCGAACGGCAACGGCAAATCGACCTTCGCCAAACTGATTTCCGGCCGTCTGCAGCTGGATGACGGCGAAATGAAGCGCGCGTCGTCGCTGTCGATCGGCTTTTTCGCCCAGCACCAGCTGGACGACCTCATCCCCAACGAAACGCCGGTGGACCACGTACGCCGCCTGATGCCGCAGGCAGCCGAAGCACAGGTGCGTGCCCGCGTGGCGCAGATGGGGCTTGCGACGGAAAAGATGAACACCGCCGCCAAGGATCTTTCCGGTGGCGAAAAGGCCCGCCTGCTGATGGGCCTTGCCGCGTTCCACGCACCGAACCTTCTCATCCTCGACGAACCGACCAACCACCTCGACATCGATAGCCGCCGGGCGCTGATCGAGGCGCTGAACGATTATGAAGGCGCCGTCATCCTGATCTCGCACGACCGCCACCTGATCGAGGCGACCGTCGACCGGCTATGGCTGGTCAACGAAGGCACGGTCAAACCGTTCGAAGGCGACCTGGAGGAATATCGCGACCTGATCATCGCGTCGGGCCGCAAAAAGGACGACAAGGCGCAGGGGTCAGCGGACGAGAATGCCTCCAAGGCCGACCAGCGCAAGGCGAATGCCGAAAAGCGTGCGTCGCTCGCGCCGCTGAAGAAAAAAATCAACGAAATCGAATCCTTGACGGCTAAGCTTGAGAAGCTGATTCAGGCGCTTGATAAAGAACTTGCGGACCCAGTGCTCTACGAGAAGGCTCCTGCCAAGGCTGCCCAGAAGGCCAAGGAACGCGGCGAGGCCGCTGCAAAGCTTTCGAGTGCCGAAGAAGAATGGCTGATGCTTTCGTCCGAATATGAAGAGGCGATGGCAGGGTAACACCGATTCCCGTTCTCACGGTCGTCATCCTTGGGCTTGTCCCGAGGACCAATCCGCGTTGCAGCTAAACGAAACGGCAGCGGTTGCCAGCGACCTTCTCCGTGCATAGGTAAAGGCTTCCCGAGTGCATGAGGAGGCCATGATGAACCTTTTTCTCGAAACAGATAACGACCAGAACACGATCGCTTTCGTCACCGAGCAGAACGGCAAGTCGGACCACCAGTTCAGGACACCGGAATTTGAGAAAGATCGCGACGCGCTGAAGGCGATGATCGAGCGCGAGGACCGACTGATCGTGCCGGTGCGGCGTGGCAAATGGCTGTTCGATTTCCACCGCTCGAAGAACAATCCACTCGGCATCTGGCGTCGCCTTCCGGCAGACCTTGAGCCGCGCCACGATGCGGCCTGGGAAACCGTCTTCGACTTCGACGCCTTCTGTCTGCAGGAAGGCAAGCGCTGGATCTATTCCGGCGCGATTACCTGCCCTTACGAACCGACGCGGGTTCTGCTGATCCTGTCGGATGGTGGTTCTGACCAGCTGCGGCTCCTGGAATTCGACACAGAGACGAAGACGATCGTCGAAGGCGGTTTCGACACGCCGCCGGCACGGGCCCATGCCACGTGGCTGAGCCCGGACAAGCTTGCCTATTTCGGCTCGGTCGACGAATTTTCGGCCACCCGCTCCGGCTGGCCGCGCGTCGGCCGTATCCTGAAACGCGGCGTCGATCCGAAGGATGCGCCGATCCTTTTCGAAGCGGGTCAGGACGACGTCTACGGCGCTGCAAGTTCCATCGATCCGTTGTTCTGGGGCGGAAAGCCGGATGAGCGAAAGATCGAGTTCTTCACCGTCGGCCATGAGATCGGCAAGTCGAGCGTGCATATCCGCAATGCGAGCGGCGAAATCCAGCGCCTCGACCTGCCCGTCGAAAGCGACAGCGATTTCAATCATACCCATGCCATCTGGCGGACGAAAACCGGCGAGCGGTATCCAACCGGCACTCTGATCCTACAGGATTTTCACGCCTTCGGGTCCGAGCCGCTGACAAATCCGCGCATCTTGTTTTCGCCGAAGGACGGCCAGTCGGTTTCCCAGTTCGCGCTGCTCAAGACATGGGCTGTCTTCATCGTCGTCGATCGCATGGTGCCGAAACTCTATCTGGTCGACCTGACCAAACCCGATCCGGCACCGGAAGAGCTGCCTTTGCCGGAAGAGTTGCAGACGGTCGGCTTCCGGATGTTCGATGCCGACCTGACGCTTGGCGAGGAAATACTGACCATTATCGGCCAGGGTTTTCTGCTGCCTTCGAGCAGCTTCCGGCTGGATCTCGCCGACCACAGTGCCAGCCATAAACTCGTGCAGACCGGCACGTCGCCGGCCTATTACGACGCCGAAGGCATGACGTCGGAACTGCTCGAAGCAATCTCGGAGGACGGCACCAAAGTGCCGTATCACATAACTCTACCGAGGAACTGGACCAAGGGGGAGTTGCCGGTCCTGATGTATGGTTATGGCGGTTTCGGCGTTTCGCTGTCGCCCGTCTATTCCGGCGCCTACGGCGTGCTGCTCGAACAGGGCGGCGCTTTCGTGCAGGCCTATATCCGCGGCGGCGGAGAGCTTGGACCTGACTGGCACACGGTCGCCAAGGGCAAGGGTCGCCACAAGGCCTTCGAGGATTTCGTCGCCGTCGCCCGCGATCTGGTCAAGCGCGGTTACACCAAACCATACCGCATCGCCTGCAATGGCGGCAGCAATGGCGGGCTTCTGACCGCCGTCATGGCCACACGTTATCCTGAGGATTTCGGCGCGGTCTGGACCTCGGTGCCGGTGATCGACATGTCACGCTTCCACGTCTTCCCTGCTGGCCGAGCTTGGATGGACGAGTATGGCAATCCAGACCTTCCCGAAGAACTGAATGCCATGCTCACCTATTCGCCGCTGCATCAGGTGAAGCCGAAAAGCGAGATCAGCTATCCGCCAATCTATATCGAAAGTTCGACCAATGACGACCGGGTGCATCCGTCCCATGCGCGGCGCTTTGCCAAGCGGCTGATCGATGCCGGCCATGAGCCGTTCTTCCGCGAATACGGTTCAGGTGGCCATGGTGGTGCCGGCGATACGACCGAAATGGCCGAACGCCGCGCCATGGGTTACAGTTTCCTGCGGCAAACAATCATGAGGGATTGAGATGAGGAACGCCTTCTATCTTGCCTAAAGCCCCACGATCCTGCGGTTGCCGGCCTCGCGGAGATGCTTTATCTTAAGATTTGTATCCGCGAGGTGCTGAGATGGCGCTCTATCTGACAGACGAGGAACTCGACGCTCTTGCCGAAAGGGCGCAGAAGGTGCTGAACGCTCCGAGCAAAAAGGATGCCGTCCGGCAGGCTCTGGAACGGGTGGTGCTGGATGAGCCCGATAAGACCGAGGGTGACAGAGAGCCGTTTTTCGAAAGAGTGAAAGCGATCCAGGATGAGATCAAAAGGCTTGGCAGGCCTAACCCGAATTTCGACGATAAAGCATTTTTAGACGATATGTGGGAAAGTTAATGTTCATCGAGACATCGGCCCTTGTCGAGATTTTAATAGAAGGACCGGAATCTCTAGCACTCCTCAAGCGGATTGAAGCAACGCCTTTTGTTAAATCGACTGGCCCGACTGTAGTTTACGAAGCAACCGTTGTTCTCGCCGGCAAACAGGGGCTGACCGTCACTGAAGCGGAGCGGCTGGTGCGAGCTCTGCTGACCACGATGAACGTCTCCGTCGTTAATGTGACCGATCAAACTGCCTCCATCGCCCTGGATGCTTTCGCCCGCTATGGCAAAGGCAGGCATCCGGCAAAGCTCAATTTTGGCGATTGCTTTTCCTACGCCGGTGCCCGTATGGACAATATGCCTCTACTTTATGTCGGCCAGGATTTCGCCCAGACCGACCTCGCTTAGCGACTGATGCCACAGCGCGGAAAATCCTGAAAATAACCACCCATTAACCATGTTCGACGAAAGATCGCGCATCACTGATTCACGCGTCATTTTTCATCGAGAACCCTTTCATGCCGGTCCGTGCCGCCTTTGCCGCTGCTGTCGTTATCAGCCTTCTGTCCTCCTGCGCGGGAAAGCCGCCTTCTGAAGGCGGGTCGCTCAGATCAGCATTTGCAGCCGGTGATGCCGCCGGTTCGCTGAAACCGAAGGACGACGCCAGATCGCCGGTCGCTCTCACGCCTGCTGCCTGGGGCCGGTTCAACAAGATGGGCGGACTTGCCGGACGCGAACTGACGGTTAGTTCGATTTCCGACATCAAGCTGCGCGACAGGGAAGTGGTGCTGACCTTCGACGACGGCCCGATGCCCAAAAAGACCGAGCGCATTCTTGCCACGCTCGACCAGTTCGGGGTGAAAGCCTCGTTCATGATGGTCGGCCAGATGGCCAAGGCGCATCCGGATATTGCCCGCGAGGTCGTGGCCGATGGCCACACGATCGGCAGCCACACCTACCGCCACCCGGATCTCGCCCATATGTCATTCGACGACGCCGTGGCCGAGCTGGAAAAGGGCCGCAAGGCCGTCGAGGCGGCAACCGGCGTCGAGGCCGACTTCTTCCGCTTCCCGTATCTTGCCGATTCGAGAAAGCTGCGGCAGTGGGTCGGCAGCAACAAGATGGTGGTGATGGATGTCCAGGTCGATTCGAAGGACTATTTCAGCGACACACCAGCTGCGGTTGCGACACGGACGATGGAGGCGTTGCGCGCCCATCGCAAGGGCATCATCCTGATGCACGACATCCACCCGCGCACCGCCGCCATGCTGCCGGCGCTGCTGACTCAGCTCAGGGCCGAAGGCTACAAGGTGGTGCAGCTGAAATACGGCAAGCCGCCGTCGGACGTGCTGGTCGCTTCGATCACCAAGCCATTGTTTGCGACAAACTGAGCAACGACAAGGAAGACGGCCGCTCAGGCCTTCTTCACCCAGCGCCCTTCCGGCGACTGTTGCCAGTAGGTCAATGCATGCCCCTCGCCCTTCAGCCGTTTCCATTCGGCGCGGGCACCTTCGAGCTGGCTCTGGTCATAACCGTCGAACATGAAGACGACGCGCTCGTAAGGATCGAGCGGCGGGGCTTCGGCACCGTCCACCATGAAGCGGACGGTTGCGCCGTTGGCGTTTCCGACTGCCGTCGTCAGCAGCACCGGCTGCACTTCGGGCATCGGCGCAGCATCGGTGCCATGCGGCAGAAAACTTTCATCGCGAAAAGTCCACAGATGCGCGTCGAGCATGTCCCGGCGCGCCTCGTCATTTGTCTGGACGACCACCTTCCAGCCGCGTTCGACGCTTTTTTCGAGGAGCGCCGGCAGCGCATCCTCGAGCTTCGATTCGGTCAGATGGTAGAAAAGAACTTCGGTCATTAGTCCTCGTAGTTCGCCCGCACGAGTTCGTCCAGCAGACGCACGCCATAACCGGATGCCCAGGACTGGTTGATCTCGGTCTGCGGCGAGTTAAGCGCAGTGGCGGCGATATCGAGATGCGCCCATGGGGTTTCGCCGACGAAGCGCTTGAGGAATTGCGCCGCGGTGATCGACCCCGCCTGACGGCCACCGCTGTTCTTCATGTCGGCAAAACGTGAGTCGATGATCTTGTCGTATTCCTTGGCCAACGGCATGCGCCACAACTTTTCGGAGGTTACCTCACCAGCCGCCGTCAACTGTCCGGCCAGCGTGTCGTCATTGGAAAAGAGGCCGGCATGGACGTTGCCGAGCGCCACGACGACCGCACCGGTCAGGGTCGCAAGGTTGACCATGAATTTCGGCTTGAAACGCTCCTTGGTGTAAAACAGCGCGTCGCCGAGAACGAGACGACCTTCGGCATCGGTATTGATGATCTCGATCGTCTGGCCGGACATGGACGTAACGATGTCGCCGGGGCGCTGGGCGTTTCCATCCGGCATGTTTTCCACAAGGCCGAGAATACCGACCGCATTGACCTTCGCCTTGCGGGACGCAAGCGCATGGATGAGACCGATGACGGCGGCAGCGCCGCCCATATCGCCCTTCATGTCCTCCATGCCGGCGCCCGGCTTGATGGAGATACCACCTGTATCGAAGACAACGCCCTTGCCGACGAAGGCGATCGGCTTGTCTTTCGCCTTGCCGCCGTTCCAGTGCATCACGGCCAGACGCGGAGGACGGACCGAACCCTGAGCCACACCGAGCAGCGCGCCCATGCCGAGCTTCTTCATTTCCTTCTCGGTGAGAACTTCCACCACCACACCGAGGCTTTCCAGCTCCTTTGCCTTGTCGGCGAATTCCACCGGGCCGAGCACGTTCGGCGGCAGGTTGACGAGATCGCGGGCGAGAACCACGCCGCCGGCAATGGCTTCTGTTACCGCGAATGCTTTCTTCGCGGCAGCATGTCCGGCCAGGACGATCTTCACATCGACCGATGCCGGCTTGTCATCGTCCTTCTTGCTCGTCTTGTAAGTGTCGAACGAATAGGAGCGCAGCAGCATGCCCAGCGCGAAGTCTGCCGCCTGCGCGGCAGTCACATCGAGGCCCGGCACATCGAGAAAGACGACGGCCTTCTTTGCAGTCTTGAGATTTGCGGCAGCAACACCGCCCGCACGCAGCCAGTCATAGGCGGTCAGCGCATCCGGCTTTCCGAGCCCAATCACAGTCAGCCGGTCCGCTTCCGATCCGTGTGGAGCGATCACCTCCAGCACCGTCATCGCCTTTGCGCTGAACTTGGCTATCCCCGTCGCCCGCGCCCCGATCCCCTGCGGATCGGCCTCGGTTGAACCGGAAGCAGGCTGTTCACCGGAGAGTTGGAGCTGAATGACCAGGGAAGAGGCCAGAGAAGAGGATTTTGCAAAAGAGATATTCAATTGGACGGACATTGGCACTCCACGTCTTTTAGTCGAAATAGGGCTACGATCTTTACCCTTTCGGCTGCAAAGGCAAGTCCGGCACCACCAGACGTGATAGCCTGCGGGCGAATGTCACCCGTTTTGAAATGTCACAACAAAAAATAAAAGTCGGCTAGCCAACATTTTTGTGACGTGGCATCTGTCGCAATGGCCGCATCGATCACATAGATAGGCTCGGCGTCATCATGGGATGGCGGGGCAGCAAAAATGTCGGACGGGAATGAAGCTTCTCGAAACTTACATATTGCGCCGGATATTCCAGATGTTCCTGGTCGCACTCGTTCCGGTGCTCACCATCATCTGGACCATCCAGGTGCTTGGGCGCATCAATCTGGTCACGGACACCGGCCAGTCTATGGGCTCGTTCATGCTGCTTGCGAGTTACATCCTGCCGACGATCCTGCCGGTCGTGATGCCATTCGCCTTCGTCATCGGCATCACCCAGACATTGACGGCGATGAACAACGATTCGGAACTGCCGGTCATCGACGCGGCAGGCGCCGGGCGCAGCATCATCTACCGTCCGATCATCGGGCTGGCCGTCGTGCTCGGCATTTTCTCCTTCTCGGTCACCAATTTTCTGGAGCCGGTCTCGCGGCTGGGCGCACGCCAGATGGTTGCCGCCGCTTATGCCGACCTTCTGTCCTCGGTCATCGAGGAAAAGACCTTCCGAAGCATCGAGGACGGGCTTTATGTGCAGATCTCGGAGAGGCATTCCGGGCGCCTGCTTAAGGGCCTTTTCGTCGTCGATTACCGCGATCCCAACTTCGATCTCATCTATTATGCGAAAGAAGGTTCGGTCGATCCGGGCGGCACGTCGCTCACCATGCGCGACGGCGAAGTTCACCGTAAAACCCCGGATGGGCGCATCTCCATCATTCGCTTTGATTCCTACGCCTTCGACCTGTCGGCCATGACGAAGTCCGAGGGCGGACTGCCGCTTTATGCCGGTGATCGCCCCTTGAGCTTCCTGCTCAACCCAGATCCCGATGATCCGGCTTTCAAGCGATCGCCGCATAATTTCCGGACTGAACTTCACCGGAGGCTTTCCGACTGGACCTATGTCGTGACCTTCGCGCTGGTCTCGCTCGTCGTCGCCGGCAGCAGCCGCTCTCACCGTCAGGCGCGTGTTCACCCGATGATTTATGCGCTGGTGGTTGCTTTCGGACTACGCTGGCTCGGTTTTTCCTTCACTAACCTGACGGAACGCAGCGCATCCTACGTGCCCGCAGTCTATGCCGTGCCCGTCGTTGCGTCCGCGGTCGCCATTTACATGCTCGTGACCAACACGCAGATCCACATGCCGCGCATTTTCACCAGAAGCGTCGCCCGTCTGACCAGCCTCATGCAGCGCCGATTCTCACGTTCAGCCGGCACCGACGGAGGTGCGGCATGATCTTTTCCACTTTGGGTCGCTATTTCTTCCGCCGCTATGTGATTACCGCCTTCTGGTTCATGCTCGGCGTCAGCGCCATCATTTTCCTTGCGGATTTCAGCGAGACGACGCGCAGGCTTTCCGGTCTGGTCGATTACAGCATCTTCGGCGCGCTCGGCATGACGGCGTTGCGCCTGCCCTCGATCCTGCAACAGACTATCCCCACGCTCAGCCTTTTCATTGGCATGACCGTGCTGATCTCGCTCAACCGCCGTTACGAGCTTGTGGTCACCCGCGCCGCCGGCATCTCGGTATGGCAGTTCATTTCTCCGCTCATCATCGGGTCTTTCCTGATCGGCATCCTGACGGTTGCGGTGATCAACCCTCTCGGCGCCTGGGGACAGCGCGAATCGGCTTCGATGGAGACGTCCTGGCGCCAGTCCAGCAACCGAACGAAATCCAGCAAGTTCGTTCCGTGGATCCGCCAGATCAGCGGCGACGAGGATGTCGTAATCGGCGCAAAGACATACAAGGACAATGGTTCGGAGCTTATCGACGTGGTGGTTTTCCACTTCGACAAGAGCGGCTCCGTGACGATGCGACAGGATGCGCGCACAGCAAAACTCGAAGATGGTTACTGGCTTCTTAACGATGTTTTAGAGAATCGCCCGGGTGAAGTTCCGGTACGAAAGCCAACGGAACAGGTGCGTACCAATCTGAAACAGGAATACATTCAGGAAAGCCTGTCTCAGCCGGAAACCGTTGCGTTCTTTGAGCTTTCCCGCAAGATCGAGATCAGCCGCTCATTCGGCATCTCAACCAAAGCGCTGGAAACGCAATTCCACTCGCTTCTGTCGCTGCCTCTCCTGCTCGTAGCCATGACTCTCATTGCTGCAACAGTCTCGTTAAAATTCAGTCGCTTCGCCCAGTCTCGCTCGGTGATTCTGGGTGGAATAGTTTCCGGCTTCGTGCTTTATGTCGTCAGCGTGCTTGTAAAAGCGTTTGGAAGCAGCGGGGCGATTCCTCCGTCCGTGGCGGTCTGGATACCAGTCATCGTCGCAACGGCAGTGGGTGCAACGATCTTGCTTCATCAGGAGGACGGCTAGTGGCGGTCAGTAACCGCGGAAATATAAGACGGCTTGCCGCCGCTCTGCTGACAGGTGTGTCTGTGTTCGTCTGTGGAATCACGGCGGATGTCGTGCATGCACAGGGGCTCGTGCCTGTCCAATCGGACGACGCGAAGATGCTTCTGCGCGCCAATGAGCTGACCTACAATCAGGACGCTCAGCGCGTCACCGCCCGTGGCGGTGTGCAGATTTATTACAATCGCTACCGGATGGTCGCCCAGCGGGTCGAATACGACCAGAAGAGCGGCCGCGTCATGGCGTCCGGCAATATCGAGCTGATCGAACCGGCAGGGACGCGAGTCTATGCCGAAGAGCTGGACGTTACCGACGACTTCGGCCAGGGTTTCCTTAACTCGTTGCGCGTCGAAACCACCGACAATACCCGCCTTGCCGCAGAAAGCGCCGAGCGCCAAAGTGGCGACGTGATGGTGTTGAACAATACCGTCTATACGGCCTGCCTGCCCTGCGCCCAGACACCGGGCAAGGCACCTCTGTGGCAGGTCAAGGCTCAGCGCGTGATTCGCAACGGCCAGACACATACGATCCGCCTCGAAAATGCACAGTTCGAGCTGTTCGGCCTGTCGCTTGGCCGACTGCCGTTCCCAATTACCGTTCCAGACGAAACCGTCGAGCGGAAATCAGGCCTGCTGTTCCCGCGGTTCAGCGCCGATGACAACCTCGGCTTCGGGGTCAGCGTTCCGTATTACCATGTCTTCTCACCGAGCATGGACGCCACGATCACGCCGACCTATTACAGCAATCAGGGTCTGCTCCTTGAAGGCGAAATTCGCAACAAGTTCGAAACCGGAGAGCACACGTTCCGCTTCGCCGGTATCAACCAGCAGAATCCCGATTCGTTTGATGCCGGCACCGCTGACAGAGATGCCGACAGCCGTTTCATGGCCGCGTCCAAGGGCGAATTCCACATCAATCCTCGCTGGACGTTCGGTTGGGACGTCATGGTGCAGAGCGACAACAACTTCTCGCGCACCTACAATCTCGAAGGCCTGGATCAGGAGACGATCAAGAACGACGTCTACCTCACGGGCCTCGGCACGCGGAATTATTTCGATCTGCACGGCTATTATTTCGACGTGCAGGACGATGCCAAAACCAGCTTGCTGGAACGCCAGCAGGCGGTCGTCTACCCGGTTCTTGATTACAGCTGGTACGCGCCGGAACCCGTTTTCGGCGGACAGTTGTCGATCAATGCCAACCTGACGAACCTTTCCCGACGGGCTGACGATCTTTATTTCGAAGGCACCGACTTCCGTTACCCCGGCTTGGAAGGCAGCTACACCCGCCTCACCGCCGAAGCGGAGTGGAAGCGTACCTTCACGACCGATGAGGGTCTGCAGCTGACGCCGTTGCTTGCGTTGCGAGGCGACGGATTGCGCAGCACGTCTTCCAGCGCCGGCGGTCCGTATGACGGATCACTCGAAAACGATCCAAGTGGACGCTACATGGCGACCGCTGGCCTCGAAGCCCGCTATCCGTTCCTGATCACGGCTGGCAGCAGCAGCCATATCATCGAGCCGATCGCACAGATCTATGCACGTCCTAACGAGCAGATGGCCGGCGGCCTGCCGAACGAAGATGCGCAGAGCTTTGTCTTCGATGCGACCAACCTGTTCGAACGCGACAAGTTCTCCGGATATGACCGGATCGAGGGCGGCACCCGCGCCAATGTCGGTATCCGCTACACCGGCTCGTTCGACAACGGCGTAGGCTTGCGCGGCATCTTCGGTCAGTCCTATCAGGTTGCCGGTGAAAACTCGTTCGCCAGCGCCGACCTCGTCAATGCCGGTGCCAATTCGGGCCTCGAAAACGACGTATCGGATTACGTCGCCATGGCGGCGATCGACCTGCCGCAAGGCTTCAGCCTTTCGACCAATAGCAGGTTCGACAAGGACACGTTCGATGTCCGCCGCACTGATGTCGGTTTGGACTACAAGATACCGCGCGTGACCGGCAAGCTCGTCTACACCAAGGTCGAAGCGCAGCCGGAATACGGCAAGGACACCTCGACGAATATTCTCGAAAAGTCGATGAGCTTCCGAATAAACGAGAACTGGTCGATCTCCGGCAAGGCGACCTGGGACCTCGACGACAATGAAGTCACGCGCCGCGGCCTCGGCTTCAGCTATGCCGACGAGTGCACGATCTTCACGATCGCCTATACCGAGAAGACAGACTCGAGCAAAGCAAACGACTGGAGCATTGGCGCCCGTCTGAGCTTCAGAACGCTCGGTGACGTCAATATCGGGTCGACGAGCGATTACGACAAACAACAGACTTTCCGTTATTGATCGCGCAGAATTGACGGCGCCCCTGTGGCGCCGTCATGGTTTTGCCGCAACGATTGCGCATGCGGGCACGCTTATAGTAAAAAGCGGCCCGTAAGTCGCATGACAAGTCTGAGCGCAAGAGGAGTGGACTGATGTTTGGAGTGATCGGAACGCGCAGGCTGGCAATCGCCATGACTGCACTGGCGGCGTCGCTCGTCATCGATCCCATCGTGGCGACAGCCCAGACCAGTGGCGTGGCCGCGGTGGTCAATCGCACGCCGATCACTACCGCCGACGTCTCGCGGCGTGTGGCTTTCCTTCGCCTGCAGCGCCAGAAGGCCGACAGCAGCACGGCCCGCGAGCAGCTGATCAACGAGACATTGAAGCGTCAGGAAATTGCCCGCGTCAAAATGTCGGTCAGCACCGACGACGTCGATGCGTCCTTCGCGCGCTTCGCGGCCAGCAACAAGATGACGCCTGAGCAGATGGGCAAGGTTCTGGATCAGGCGGGCGTCACGGCAGAACATTTCAAGAATTTCATCGCCGTTCAGATGAGCTGGCCGCGATTGCTCAATGCCCGTTACGGCGGTGGCGGCAGCCGCATGTCGAGCCAGGAGCTTGTCACCCGGATGAAGGAAAGCAAGGAAAAGCCGGTTACCACCGAATACTTCCTCAAGCAGATCATCTTCGTCGTGCCGGCCGCCAAGCGCAATGCGATCCTCAACAAGCGCAAGTCCGAGGCTGAAGCGTCCCGTTCCAAATTCCCCGGCTGCGACCAGGCCAAGGATTTTGCGGCAACGATGATGGATGTCTCGGTCCGCGATCTCGGACGCGTGATGACGCCCAACCTGCCGGATGACTGGAAGCCACTGGTCGAAAAAGCGGCCCAGAACGGCACGACCGCGACAAAGATCACCGAACGAGGTGTCGAATTCCTCGCCATCTGTAACCAGCGTCAGGTTTCCGACGACGTTGCGGCAGAAGCCGTTTTCCGCGCGGAAGACCTTGGCAAGGCGGAAAAGAGCGGCGACAACCCGAACGACAAGAAATATCTCGACGAATTGCGCTCGAAGGCGCAGATCGATCTTCGCTGATCACCGCATTCCGGAGTTTCCATGGCGCCCGACCGCCCGCTTGCATTGACCCAGGGCGATCCCGCAGGGATCGGCCCGGATATTACCTTGGCCGCATGGGCGGCACGGCGGGAAACCGGGCTTCCGCCTTTCATTTTTATCGGTGACCCGACAGTTTTGAAGTCACGCGCAGCGTTGCTCGACCTTGATGTCCCGATCCGCGAGGCAAGTCCCGAGACCGCTGCATCTGTGTTTGATCATGCGATCCCGGTGCTTCCCATTTCGTCAGGTGTCGAAGTCGCTGCCGGTGAACCGCATGTGGCGACCGCCCGCAGCACGATTTCGGCGATCGAAACGGCGGTCGATCTCTGCTTTTCAGGCCGGGCCTCGGCCGTCGTCACCAACCCGATCGCGAAATCGGTGCTTTATCAATCCGGTTTCAGGTTTCCCGGCCATACCGAATTCCTCGCCGATCTTGCTACCAAGGCAACGAACCGGCCCTTCCTGCCGGTGATGATGCTTGCGGGACCGAAGCTGCGGGCCATCCCCGTGACGATCCATATCCCTCTCAGCCACGTTCCCGCGGCGCTGACGGAAGATCTGATCGTTGATACCTGCCGTATAACGAACCAGGATCTCAAAGCACGCTTCGGCATCGAACGGCCGCGTATCGCAGTGGCGGGTCTCAACCCGCATGCGGGCGAAGACGGCGCGATCGGCCTTGAGGATCAGGAGATCATCCATCCCGCGATCGTTCGACTGCGCGAAGAAGGTCTGCACGTGTTCGGGCCGCTTCCGGCCGACACGATGTTTCACGACGAAGCGCGCGCCCGGTATGACGTGGCGGTCTGCATGTATCACGATCAGGCCCTGATCCCTGCAAAGGCGCTCGGCTTCGACACCTCTGTCAACGTCACGCTCGGCCTTCCCTTCATCCGCACCTCTCCCGATCACGGCACCGCTTTCGGCATCGCGGGTCAGGGCGTGGCGCGCGAGACGAGCCTGGTCGAAGCGCTGAAGCTTGCGGCGCAACTGGCATCGAATATCGAAGCGAACGCCCCAGCATTCGGCGTCATCGTCTGATGGCCGCACTCGACGGACTTCCGCCGCTTCGCGACGTCATCCAGCGCCATGGCCTGGATGCAAAGAAATCGCTTGGCCAGAACTTTCTTTTCGATCTCAATCTGACCCAGAAGATTGCCCGCTCAGCCGGCTCTCTCGAAGGCGTGACAGTGTTCGAGGTCGGGCCTGGTCCGGGCGGCCTCACGCGTTCCATTCTCGCACTTGGGGCAAAGAAGGTGATCGCCGTGGAGCGCGATGCACGCGCGCTGCCGGTGCTTGCCGAGGTTTCCGACTTCTATCCCGGCAAGCTCGAAGTGATCGAAGGCGATGCGCTGAAGACCGATTTCGCAGCACTCGCGGCCGAGAAGGCGGATGGCGGGCCGGTCAAGATCATCGCCAACCTGCCCTACAATATCGGCACGCAACTGCTGATCAACTGGCTGCTTCCCACAGACGGCACATGGCCTCCCTTCTGGGAAAGCCTGACGCTGATGTTCCAGAAGGAAGTCGGCCTGCGCATCGTCGCCGATCAGGACGACGATCATTACGGCCGCCTCGGCGTGATCTGCGGCTGGCGGACGGATGCGCATATGATGTTCGACGTGCCGCCGCAGGCGTTTTCGCCACCGCCCAAGGTGACGTCGACCGTGGTGCATCTGACGCCGCGTACCAATCCCCTGCCCTGCGATGTCGCCAAGCTTGAGCGCATCACCCATGCCGCCTTCGGCCAGCGCCGCAAGATGCTGCGCCAGAGCTTGAAGCCGGTCGGCGGCGAAACCCTGCTCAACAAGGTGGGCATCGATCCGCAGCGCCGCGCCGAGACGCTTTCGGTCGAAGAATTCGTCACACTGGCCAACGCGCTCTGAGGCGCGCTGGCGAAGCGATCATCCCCTCTTCATGTCACGAAGCCTTGCGCTCCCAGCTAGCGAAGGGATCGGGCAGGTTTTTCCAGAATTCGGGCGCGAAGGTCGGCGCGTCAACCAGACAGCTATCCAATTCAGCCCTGATACTCTGCTCGTCCATCGGATCTGCCCCGATGAAAACAATCTCCTGTCGACGATCGCCCCAGACCGGATCCAGATAGGGTTTCATCATTTCTCCGAATTCCGGCGTCTGCGGCCAGCGTTCCTGTGGCACGGAAGACCACCACATGCCGGTTTTGCCTGTGCGGACCAAGGCGCCTGCCTGGCTGATCTCGCCGACCAGATGCGGACGCGTCGCCAGCCAGAAAAAACCCTTGGCGCGCACGACACCCGGCCATGAGCGATCGATGAAGCGCTGGAACAGCGTCGGGTCGAAGGGGTGTCTGGCGCGATAGACGAAGGAGCGGATGCCGTATTCCTCCGTCTCCGGCACATGATCCTTGAAGCCGTGCAGTTCCTTAAACCAGAGCGGATGCTGTTGCGCCTTGTCGATATCGAAACGGCCGGTTCCCAGCACATCCTTGAGATCGACCTGGCCAAAATCGGTTTCGATCAGCTTCGCATCCGGATTGAGCGCAACGATAATCTTGCGGGCCGCATCGCGCTCGGCCGGCGTTGCAGTGCCGATCTTGTTCAGCACCACAACATCGGCGAATTCGATCTGCTCGACGAGAAGATCGACGATCGTGCGATCATCCCCCTCGCCTGCCGTCTCGCCGCGATCGGCAAGGAAATCGCCGGAGCCGTAGTCCTTCAGAAGATTGGCAGCATCGACCACCGTCACCATCGTGTCCAGCTTCGATATGTCCGAAAGGCTGCGGCCGTTTTCATCGCGAAAATCGAAGGTGGCCGCGACGGGCAGCGGCTCGGCGATACCGGTCGATTCGATCAGCAGATAATCGAACCGTCCCTGCTCGGCGAGCGCCCGCACCTCCTTCAACAGGTCGTCGCGCAGCGTGCAGCAGATGCAGCCATTGGTCATCTCCACCAGCTGTTCCTCGGTGCGCGAAAGATTGGCACCGCCATCGCGGACGAGCGCTGCGTCGATGTTCACCTCGCTCATGTCGTTGACGATCAGTGCCACGCGCAGGCCCTGCCGGTTGGCAAGAATGTGGTTGAGCATGGTCGTCTTGCCGGCCCCGAGGAAGCCGGAAAGCACGGTGACGGGAAGCTTGTCTTTCATTACGGATGTCCATTGCGCTTGTCGTTACGTTATACTATTACATCATCATGCGATCGAGACGCTGTCAAGCCACCGCGTCGGAAGCGCCTCGATCACGTAACTTCACTGGACAAGCTTCGGCGTGTCTCCTATCAAGGGCGCGCTACGGTTCTGCATTCGCAGATGAAAAGGGAACGCGGTGGGGTCTTCAAGACCGATCCCGCGACTGCCCTCGCAACTGTAAGCGGCGAGCCTTTCGTCATATCCACTGGTCATCCGACCGGGAAGGAGACGGAAAGCGTTCGAGCCGCAAGTCAGGAGACCTGCCGTGGCTAAGGCTAGACCAATACCGGACGAGGTGTTCCGGCAGGGAGATGTTATGACGCCAGCGACCCCGTCGCCCGCCATTTTGATGCAGACTGCAATCGCGGTCCTGCTTCGTCCTGCCTTTCATCCCGGCTCAGCCATTTCTCTTGAAAGGACAGGACATGAAACTCGGCTTGATCGCCGCGCTGTTTGCGGTTTCCGCAACAGCGCTTCCCGCAACGGCATTCGCAGCCTCGACCAGCTATCCGCTGACGCTTGAGAATTGCGGACAGAAGGTGACCTTCGACAAGGCGCCGGCAAAGATCGTCTCCATCGGTCAGGGCATGACGGAAGTGCTCTATTCGCTCGGTCTGGCCGACAAGGTCGTCGGCACGGCCGTCTGGGTTGGGCCTGTCCTGCCGCAATATGCCGAGGCCAATGCGAAGATCAAACGGCTCGCAGACAACGATCCTAGCTTCGAGTCGATCGTCGGGCTTGAGCCGGATCTGGTCGCCGCCGAATTCGAGTGGCATGTCGGGCCGATGGGCTCCGTCGCCAAGCGCGAACAGTTTTCCGATATCGGCGTCAACACCTATCTGTCGCCAGCCGATTGCGTCGCCAAGACCAATCTTGAAGGTGGCGATGGCGTGCGCAAGGAACTGTTCACGATGGACCTGATCTATCGCGAAATCGCTGAACTGGCGCAGATCTTCGACATTCGGGACCGCGGGACCAAGCTGATCGCCGACCTCAAGGCGCGTGAAGCCGCCGCCGTCGCCTCGATCAAGGGCGCGGAGGCGAAAAACCTGCCGATCGTTTTCTGGTTCTCCAGCAAGGAGACCAAGGGCGACGCCTTCATTGCCGGCAAGAACAGCGCGCCTGCCTATATCCTGAAGGCGATCGGCGCCAAGAACGTCGTAACGACGGAAGAGGAATGGCCGCTGGTCGGCTGGGAAACGATTGCAGAGGCTGATCCGGCCGTGATCGTCATCGCCACGATGGATCGCCGCCGTTACGCCGCCGACGACCCGGCGGTAAAAGTCTCCTTCCTCGAAAGCGATCCCGTCGTCAGCCAGCTCGATGCGGTGAAGAACAAGCGCTTCGTGATGATGGATGCGCAGTCGATGAACCCGACGATCCGCACGATCGACGGGATCGAGACGTTGGCCAAGGGCATCCAGTCCTTCGGACTTGCGAACTAGGCCACGACGTATTCACCGCCCTGCCCTATGGCCGGGCGGTGTCTTACTCGTCTCTCATCCGTCTTTTGAAAGGTCAGGATATGAAATACGGCCTGATTGCCGCTCTCTTCGCAGCTCCCCTCACCGCCCTTCCCTTCGTTGCCTTCGCCGCACCTACCAACTATCCACTGACGATCGAAAACTGCGGTTCCGACGTGGTCATCGACAAGGCTCCGCAACGGGCTGTCGGCCTCGGCCAGAACAGCACCGAGATCCTGCTGATGCTCGGCCTTTCCGACCGCATGGCCGGCAGCGCCATCTGGGTCTCGCCGGTTCTACCGGAGCTTGCCACTGATAATGAAAAGGTGCATCGCATCGCCGCCAATACGCCGAATTTCGAGGCCGTGGTGGCGCGCGAACCGGATTTCATTGCCGCGCAGTTCCTCACGTCTGTCGGGCCGCAGGGCCGCGTCGGTACACGCCAGCAGTTCTCCGATCTCGGCGTACCAAGCTATGTCTCGCCGACCGATTGCGTGGTGACCGATAACAGCGTCTCCGACGGCAGCCGCAGGAAGATGTTCTCGATGGACCTGCTCTATCAGGAGATCGACGAACTCTCCCGCATCTTCGACGTTGTCGATCGCGGCGAGACGCTGATTGCGCAGATCAAGGTTCGTGAAGCAGCCGTCCGTACAAAAGTCGCGGACAAGGCCAATGATGTCAGCCTCGTCTACTGGTTCTCCTCGCCGGAAGTCGCAGGCGATGCCTGGGTTGCCGGCAAGAACGGCGCATCCGGTTACATCACCCAGGTCCTCGGTGCGAAAAACGTCGTCGCTTCCGAACAGGAATGGCCGCTGATCGGCTGGGAGACGATTGCCGCTGAAGACCCGACGGTGATCGTCATCGGCACGATGGACCGCCGCACGCAAAGCGCAGATGACCCCGCCGTGAAAAAGACCTTCCTCGCCACCGATCCGGTCGCCAGCAAGCTCGGCGCCGTCGAAAAAGGCCATATCGTCGAGATGGACGCGCAGGCGATGAACCCGACGATCCGCACGATCTCCGGCCTGGAAACCGTCGCCGCATCCCTCGAACGGTTCGGGTTGCTGAAGTGACGCCATCCCGCATCAGGCTCTGGGCCGCCGGCACTGCCGGCGTCCTCATCGTTCTTGCCGCCCTCCTCGTCGCGATAACTGCGGGCGTGGCGATCGGCGAGATGGCCATTCCGATGAAAACGACGGTGGCTGCGGTCACCAACCGTATCGGCCTCACCGCCATTCCGGTACCGCGTATCCAGGAAGCGGTGATCTGGGATTATCGCCTCTCGCGCTCGCTGGTTGCCGCCTTCTGCGGTGCAGGCCTTGCACTGTCCGGTGCGATCCTCCAGTCACTGTTGCGCAATCCGTTGGCGGAGCCCTATGTGCTCGGCATATCGGCTGGCGCATCGACTGGCGCCGTCTCGATCATGCTGCTCGGTTTCGGTGCGGGCGCGATCTCGCTGTCGGCCGGGGCCTTTGCCGGCGCGCTGCTCGCCTTCGCCTTCGTCGTCATGCTCGCGAGCGGACGACAGACGGCCGACCGGACGATCCTTGCCGGCGTCGCCGCCTCGCAGCTCTTCAATGCGCTGACTTCCTATATCGTCTCGACATCGGCCAATGCCGAACAGGCGCGCAGCGTGATGTTCTGGCTGCTCGGCAGTTTTGCCGGCGTGCGCTGGCCCGATGTGGCGCTTTCCGCGTCCGTCGTCAGCGTCGGCCTCGTCGTCTGTATCTGGCATTCCCGCGCGCTCGACGCCTTCACCTTCGGCGAGGATGCCGCCCGTTCGCTCGGCATCGCCGTTGGCCGTGTTCGCGTCGTGCTGCTGCTCGTCACAGCGCTGATGACCGCGACCATGGTCAGCATGGTCGGCGCGATCGGTTTCGTCGGGCTGGTCATCCCACATGCCGCCCGCTTTATCGTCGGACCGGGTCATATGCGCCTCCTGCCCGCCTGCGCCCTTGTCGGCGCGCTGTTCATGGTGGTGGCCGATATCGTCTCGCGCATCATCATCGCGCCGCAGGTGCTTCCGATCGGCGTCGTCACGGCGCTGGTCGGCGTGCCGTTCTTCTCGGTCATCCTCTACCGGGCAAGGAGGGTCGCATGACTTTGGCTGCAAATGCCGTCCGCTGGCTCGCCGGCCGCAAGGTCATCGTCGACGGCGTCTCGGTCTCCGTCAAGCCTGGCCAGACGCTGGGGCTGATCGGTCCGAACGGTTCGGGCAAATCCTCGCTCATCCGCCTGCTGGCGGGCCTCAGGGCTCCGGCAGAGGGCGACGTCCTGCTCGACAACCGAAAAATCTCCGGCTTCGGCCGGTGGGAACTTGCGCGCCGCGTCGCCGTCGTCGAACAGCATTCGATGACCGAGGCGAATGTCACCGTGCTCGACGTGGTGAAACTCGGGCGTACGCCCCATCGCTCCGCCCTCTCCCCCTGGACCGACGCTGACGATGATATCGTCGAGGATGCGCTTGTCCGCGTCGGCCTGACGGATCGCCGCGACCAGTTCTGGCATACGCTTTCGGGTGGCGAAAGGCAGCGGGTTCAGCTTGCCCGGGCGCTTGCGCAATCGCCCGTGGTCCTGATCCTCGACGAACCGACCAACCATCTCGATATCCAACACCAGATCGACATTCTGCGGCTGGTCGAGGATCTCTCAATAACGACGGTCGTCGCCATCCATGACCTCAATCTCGCCGCCCGTTTCTGCGACCGCATCGCCGTCTTGTCGGAAGGCAAACTCGTCACCTGCGGGCCACCGACCGAGATCCTCACCGAAAAAATGATTGCCGACGTCTTCGGGGTCGAGGCGCATGTCTCCACCTCTGCCCATCACGGTCGGCTCCATATTCAATTCCTGATGTAGGCAAAGACATGCAGAACTGGTCGATCAAGGACGATATCCGAGACTACTGGAGTTTGCGCGCGCAGACCTATGATGCCAGCCCCGGCCATGGCATCGCCGAACACGCGGAGATGGAAGCCTGGGGCCGGCTGATACGCCGCCATCTGGGCGATGGCGAGGGCAGAAAAGCACTCGATCTCGCCTGCGGTACCGGCGTGATGACCATGCTGATGCATGGCCTCGGCTTCGACGTGACCGGGCTGGACTTCACCGAGCCGATGATGGCCCATGCGCGCAGCAAAGCGGACGAGGCCAAGGCTTCGATCCGCTTCCTGACCCGTGACGCGGAAGAAACGATGGAGCCTGATGGCACTTACGACGTCATCATCGCCCGGCACCTCGTCTGGACGCTCACAGATCCAGACAAGGCTTTTTCCGAGTGGCTGCGCATCCTGAAACCCGGCGGACGCCTACTGATCATCGACGGTGATTTCGTCCGCAAGCACTGGCTGGAGAAACTGCTACCTCTCCTCGACCGTATATTCGGCAAACAGAAGGACGGTCACACCCTGCTGACGCCGGAACAATGGCAGCACCACGAGCGCATCGTCGGCCAGGTACATTTCAACAACGGCATCCGGGCAGACGATACGGTGAGGCTTTTCGAATCTGCCGGCTTCGGCGAACTTAAGGTCGAGACCGATCTTGCCGATATCCGACGCAGCCGTGGTATCCCGCTCCTGTCGCGCAAGGGTTTTTCTTCGACGCTGCAACACCGTTTTGCGATATCGGGCAAAAAAGCCCGTTCCGGCTAATTCTTCACCTCTTTGCCCGTCAAATCTAAATATTACAATACACTAATAAATAGAAATATGATATAGATTCACAATATTACAACCCTCGGTATGCTACCTTTGGTCAAATCGACCATGTTCAACAGTAGCGAGGGGAAAATGACACGCCGATATGAGCTTGATCTGGTGCGTATCTGTGTTTTCTTGCTACTTATATTATACCATGCAAGCCTAATGTATGGATCTCGGGCCTTTTTCATCAAGGCGGATGACAGCAATAGCTATTTCGACGTCATCTATATACTCAGTCACCCATGGCGCATGAGCCTGCTTTTCTTCATCTCGGGTGTAGCAACCGCTTTTGCGCTGGAACGGCTCTCTCCCTCCGAACTGAGAGCCAAGCGCTCGAAGCAGTTGCTGTTGCCGCTCATCCTGGGGATGTGCTTCCTGATCCCGCCGCAGCTTTATGTGTATTTCAACGGCACCGCCGGAATGTCCATCAACATGCTTGAGGTGTTCGCACACTACCTCACGCTGAACCCGGTCACCCTGCCAAACGGCGAGCAGGAGGTTGGCTTCAGGATGGAGCATCTCTGGTATCTCGCCTATCTGTGGGTCTATACCGCAATCCTCGTCATGGTCGCGGCGATCGCCAAACCGCAATTGAAGGCTTTGGGCACCTGGCTGGCATTGCAGCTTCAGGGCTATGGCTTGCTGTTCTGGCCGGCCACGCTGTTCATTCTCCTGCGTATCACGCTTCGACCGGTGTTTCCGCCGACGATCAATCTCGTCGACGACTGGTATTCCCATACCCTGTATCTGTCGTGTTTTGTCGGAGGCGTCGTGCTCGGGCGCCACGAGGAGTTCTGGCAGCAGTTAGCGCGCATGCGCAGGCTGGCCCTGATCGTGGCGCTTCTGTGCGTTCCCGCCCTGCTCTATCGGCTCAGCATCTCACCGCTTTACGATCAGGACGCATGGAATTCGCTGGCGAGCAATCTGATTGTCGGACCGTTCAGATGGTGCATGATCGTCGCGATACTCGGCTATGCCCAGAAGCTCAAATCCTGGCGGCCGCCGGTGCTGCAGTATCTCAACCGGGCGATCCTGACCTATTACGTCCTGCATCAGACGCTGATGCTGCTGATTGCCTATGAGCTGGACAGGATGGGGCTGTTCAACGTCGCGTCCTTCCTGCCGATCGTCCTGCTGACGCTGGGGGCAAGCGCGCTTCTCTATGAAGGATGGCGCAGGCTGCGCATGGTCTTCGCCCACCCGCAACTTGCATAAACCGAGAGCCTAAAGCTTCGGCTCTTCGGTCAGCAGCGTAGCGACGAAGTCGAACAGGCCGTGGCGACGGTCACGGCGCACCCGTTCGGCATTGACGATGCAGTTGACGTGGCCGAAGGCCTCATCGAGATCGTCGTTGACGATGACATAATCGTATTCGCGCCAATGCTCGATCTCGGCGCGGGAATTGAGAAGCCGCGTGCGGATCACGTCTTCACTGTCTTCCGCGCGGCGGTGAAGGCGCGACTGGAGCTCGGTCATGGTCGGCGGCAGGACGAAGATCGAAACGATGTCGGCCTTCATCTTTTCCTGCAACTGAAGGGCGCCCTGCCAGTCGATGTCGAACAGCATGTCGCGGCCCTCGGCCATCGCCTGTTCCACCGGCTCGCGCGGCGTGCCGTAGAAGTTACCGTGTACCTCGGCCCATTCGAGCAATTCGCCATTGTCGCGCATGCGTTCGAACTGCGGGACCGTGATGAAGTGATAGTGCGTCCCGCCGATTTCACTCGGACGCTTGGTTCTGGTCGTGACACTGACCGAGATCTTCAGGCTGTGGTCGTCCCGCAGCAGGTTTCCCGCGATGGTCGATTTGCCGGCCCCGGAGGGAGACGAGAGCACGAGCATCAGCCCGCGCCGGGCGATCTTCGTATCTGCCTTGTCTGACGGGTTCGGGGCCGGGCTCATCTTCTACTCCAGATTCTGGACCTGTTCGCGGAACTGGTCGATGACGACTTTCAGTTCTATGCCTGCAGCCGTTACAGCAGCGGAATTGGATTTGGAACAGATGGTATTCGATTCCCGGTTAAATTCCTGTGCAAGGAAATCGAGCTTGCGGCCGATCGGCCCGCCCTTTTCGAGAAGTTCGCCGACGGCAGCAACATGCGCCTTCAGCCGGTCGATCTCTTCCCGCAGGTCCGCCTTGGTCGCAAGCAGCGCCACTTCGGCATAAAGCCGGTCGCGATCGAGACCTGCCTTATCCTGCAGGATCTGGTCCAGCTGCTGCGTCAGGCGGCGGGCGATCTCATCCGGCGAGCGGGACGGATCGGCCTCGACGACCTGCGTCAGTTCCGCGATACGCGCCACTTGCGCTGCCAGAACGGCGCGCAGTGCCGCACCTTCCGTCTCGCGCATGCGCTTGAGGTTCGCAAGAGCCGTCGTCAGGCCCGACAGGATCGCGGCGTCGCGGGCGAGAAGTGCATCCTCGCCATCCTCCTGCTCACGGATATCCACCAGTCCACGGATCGAGATCAGCGTATCGAGGCGAAGCGGCGACGGATCAATGACATCCTTCAATTCCTCGCGCAAAGCCAGAACGGCCGACAGCGCATCACGATTGACCACCGCTTCCATGCGCGTCTCGTCAACCGAGATCGACAGCGACACCTGGATATTGCCGCGGGAAAAAGCCTCGCCGATCATCCTGCGGGTATCGGGCTCCAGCCTTTCCTGGCCGGACGGCAGACGAAGCCTGGCGTCGAGACCCTTGCCGTTGACGGATCGTAGTTCCCAAACGAAGCGGCTACGCCCGCTGACCCCTTCGCTACGCGCAAAACCGGTCATCGACTGCAATGTCATTCATTTCACTCCAAGTGCGGCCACCGGCTATTGGAGCCGGTGACGTCCACTTCAATTAGCGGCAGGTTTCTCGGCGTCTGCGCCGTCCGGCTGGCCGTCGACAACTTCGTCCGCACGGCTCCTGGAACCGTTTCCGGCGGCACGCTCGGTTTCGATCCTGCGCCAGCGCTTGACGTTGGCATTGTGCTCTTCCAGCGTCGGCGCAAAGACGTGACCGCCCGTGCCATCGGCGACGAAATAGAGATCCTTGGTCCGCCACGGATTGGCGACCGCTTCGAGCGCCGCACGGCCCGGATTGGAAATCGGCGTCGGCGGCAGGCCCTTGATCTTGTAGGTGTTGTAGGGTGTCTCTTTCTGCAGGTCGGACCGGTAGATCGGGCGGTCGGACGGCTTTCCTTCGCCACCGAACAGACCGTAGACGATCGTCGGGTCGGACTGGAGGCGCATGCCCTTCTGCAACCGGTTAAAGAAGACAGAGGCGACATGCGCGCGCTCGTCATCCTTGCCGGTCTCGCGCTCGACGATCGAGGCCAGAACGACGAATTCTTCCTTTGTCTTGATCGGCAGGTCGGGGTCGCGACGGTCCCAGATCTGGTCGACCAGCTTCTGCTGGGCCGCGTGCATCTGCGACAGGATCTCGGCGCGATTGGTGCCGCGGGAGAACTTGTAGGTATCCGGCCTCAGACTGCCTTCCGCCGGCAGATCGGCAGGCAGGTTGCCTTCAAGAATCTCGTCTTCCTTGAGCCGCAAGCTCATCTGACGGACCGTCAGGCCTTCGGGCATCGAGATCGAATAGAGGATGGACTTGCCGGATTCCAGCAGGTCTGCAACCTCCTGCATCGTGGCATGTGCCTTGATTTCGTATTCGCCGGCCTTGAGGCTGCGGCGCTCTTCGGCCGAACCGGCATAACCGAGATTGACCGATGTCACGTAACGGAAGACCCGCGCATCCGAGATGATCTCGTTGCGCTCGAGGCTCGATGCGATCTCGGCAATGCCGGCGCCTTCGCGCACGACGAAATTGGTATTGGCTGCAAGCGGGCCAGGACCGTGATAGGTCGACAGCGCGTAATAGAAGATCGCAGCGCCCGCGAGGCACACGAGCACGAGCATCGTCATCACGAAGTTGAAGAAGATGATGACCTGGCTGCGGGCTTTTTTCGAACGTCTCGGAGGGTCCGGCACACGTTCCGGCTTCAGGGCTTCGTTCGGAGATTTTGGAATGATCGGGCCGCGGCTGCTGCCGTTGTTGGCTGCGTTACCACCAGCATTGCCACCGCCGGGGGGAAGCTCGCTACCATTATCGGAATTGCTCAACCGCACCCCCCATTTGCATTAGACGGAATCATTGCCCGCTGTTTGACCAAGCAATACGGCAAAAAGCAGGTTCAGAATATGATGTCGGCCGGACACTGGCGTCCAGCCGACGATGGAGGCGATCACTTTTAAGCGTCGTAACGCTTCAGCACCAGCGATGCATTGGTGCCGCCGAAGCCGAAGGAGTTCGACAGGGCGACATTGACATCGCGTTTGCGCGCCGTGTGCGGCACGAGATCGATCGCCGTGTCGACATCGGGATTGTCGAGATTGAGTGTCGGCGGCACGATATTGTCGCGGATCGACAGCGTCGCAAAAATCGCCTCGACGGCACCGGCGGCTCCCAACAGATGGCCGATGGCCGACTTGGTCGACGACATGGAGACCTTCGAGGCCGCATTGCCGACCAAACGCTCGACGGCGCCGAGTTCGATCGTGTCGGCCATGGTCGAGGTGCCGTGGGCGTTGATGTAATCGAGATCCGAAGGGCTGAGACCGGCGCGCTTCAGCGCCATGGTCATGCAGCGGAAGGCGCCATCGCCGTCTTCCGACGGTGCGGTGATGTGATAGGCATCGCCCGACAGACCGTAACCGACGACTTCGGCATAGATCTTGGCACCGCGTGCCTTGGCATGTTCCAGCTCTTCCAGAACCACGATGCCGGCGCCCTCGCCCATGACGAAACCATCGCGGTCGCGGTCATAGGGGCGCGAAGCCTTGGTCGGATCATCGTTGTGCTGGGTAGACAGCGCCTTGCAGGCGGCAAAACCGGCAAGACCGATGCGGCAAACCGGCGATTCGGTGCCGCCGGCCACCATCACGTCAGCATCGCCGAAAATGATCAACCGCGCCGCATCACCGATCGCATGGGCGCCGGTGGAACAAGCGGTCACGACAGAATGGTTGGGTCCGCGCAGCTTGTGGCGGATCGAAACCTGGCCGGATACGAGATTGATCAGGCGGCCGGGAATGAAGAATGGCGAAACGCGGCGCGGTCCTTTGTCGCGGAGCGTATAGCCCGCTTCGACGATGCCTTCGAGGCCGCCGATACCCGAACCGATCAGAACGCCGGTGGCGATCTGGTCATCGTCGGTCTTCGGATGCCAGCCGGCATCGTTCAGCGCCATTTCGGCGGCAGCCATGCCGTAGAGAATGAAGGGATCGACCTTGCGCTGTTCTTTGGGTTCAAGCCACTGATCGGCATTGAAGGTGCCGTCGGATCCGTCGCCGACCGGGATACGGCAGGCGATCTTCGCCGGCAGATCCTCGACTTCGAATTCAGTGACCAGTCTTGCCCCGTTCTGGCCTGCAAGCAGGCGCTGCCAGGTGACTTCCGTTCCGCTTCCAAGCGGTGATACCATGCCGGTACCGGTGATAACGACACGCCTCATCGCCAGTGCCACACCCCGTTTTTCATGTTCTGATTGCTGAAACGGCCCGAACTAGCGGGCCGTCCTGAGGGATCGCGACCTGCAAACGCAGGCTTTCGTCCCGAATATGTCGTCGATTAGGCCTGGGCCTTCTCGATGAACTTGACCGCGTCACCAACGGTGAGGATCGAGTCAGCAGCATCGTCCGGAATTTCAACGCCGAACTCTTCTTCGAACGCCATGACCAGTTCGACGGTGTCGAGCGAATCCGCACCCAGATCGTCGATGAAGCTTGCGCCTTCAACAACCTTGTCGGCATCGACGCCGAGATGATCAATAACAATTTTCTTAACGCGTTCTGCGATATCGCTCATGTCGGTTTCCTCGACCTTTATCTTTCACCGGATGCCCGTTGGGGCACCCTCGTCCTGTTAAACCTTCAACTGCACCTTTCGGGTGCCGATGTCGGCAAACCCCGCCACCCCTTTCCCGGTTCCGTACAACATTGCTCACGCAATGTGACGACCTGAATTTGAGGGTGACTTTTCACAGTCATGGCCCGATTAACACGGTTTGACTGTTCCGAAAAGCCAGAATTTGTTCCCTCCCACAGCGCAGAACCCTTGTTCTCCACTGCTTTCGCGAACCAAGTCCGGCAATCAGATCATTGCCATGCCACCATTGACGTGCAGCGTCTGTCCGGTGACGTAGCCTGCCTCGTCCGAAGCGAGGTAAAGAACGGCTGCCGCAATGTCCGATCCAGCGCCCATGCGCTTCATCGGAATGGCACCCATGATGGCTTCTTTCTGCTTCTCGTTCAGCTTGCCGGTCATGGCGCTGTCGATGAATCCGGGCGCCACGCAGTTGACCGTGACGTTGCGGGTGGCGATTTCCTGGGCGAGCGACTTGGAGAAGCCGATCATGCCGGCCTTCGACGCACAGTAGTTCGTCTGGCCCGGATTGCCGGTAACGCCGACGATCGATGTGATGTTGATGATGCGGCCATGGCGGCGGCGCATCATCGGGTGCGTCAGTTCGCGCGTCAGGCGGAAGACTGCCGTCAGGTTGACTTCAAGCACCGCATCCCAGTCCTCATCGCTCATGCGCACGAAAAGACCGTCCTTGGTGATGCCGGCATTGTTGACGAGAATGTCGATGCCACCGAGTTCGGCCTCCGCCTTCTCGCCGAGCGCCTTGACCTCGGCGCGGTCGGAAAGGTTGGCCGGAAAGATATGGACGCGTTCGCCGAGATCGGCGGCAAGCGCTTCCAGCTTTTCGACACGGGTGCCGTGCAGGCCGACGGTGGCGCCCTGCTTGTGCAGCAGACGGGCGATCTCTTCGCCGAGACCACCGGTCGCGCCGGTGACGAGGGCCTTGCGGCCGGTCAGATCAAACATATCGAAAATCCCTTATCTTCAGCCGAGAATGGCGGCAATCGCCGCGTCGATGTCGGCCGGGGTGTTGACGGCCACGCCGGAAATATTCTTGTCGATGCGGCGGGCAAGACCCGTGAGCACCTTTCCGGAGCCGATCTCATAAAGTGTGGTGATGCCGTTGGCACCGAACCACTCAACCGTCTCGCGCCAGCGCACCTGACCGGTGACCTGGGTGACGAGCAGTTTTGCGATTTCGTCGGCATCGGTGACCGGTGCGGCGCGGACATTGGCGACAACCGGCACGATCGGGCTCTTCTTTTCGACCTTGTCCAGCGCATGGCGCATGGCATCTGCGGCTGGCGCCATCAGATCGCTGTGGAAAGGTGCTGAAACCGGCAGCATAATAGCGCGCTTGGCGCCTTTTTCGGTTGCCAGAGCCGCAGCCTTCTCGACCGCTGCCTTGGAGCCGGAGATGACGAGCTGGCCGCCGCCATTGTCGTTGGCGATCTGGCAGACACCTTCCGCCTTGGCTTCGGTGCAGATCGCATCTACATCGCCATGTTCGAGGCCGATGATCGCGGCCATCGCGCCCTGCCCGACAGGAACCGCAGACTGCATGGCATCACCGCGGATGCGCAGGAGCTTCGCCGTATCGGAAAGAGAGAAAGTACCGGCGGCACAGAGAGCCGAATATTCGCCGAGCGAATGACCGGCGACGTAGGCGACGTTGTCTGCCAGCACGAGACCACGCGCTTCCAGCACGCGCATTGTGGCGATCGAAACCGCCATCAGTGCCGGCTGGGCGTTTGCCGTCAGCGTCAGCGTCTCTTCCGGGCCATTCCACATGATGTCGGAAAGTTTCTGGCCGAGTGCGGCGTCGACTTCTTCAAAAACCGCACGGGCTTCCGGGTAGGTTTCGGCGAGATCCTTGCCCATGCCGACGGCCTGGCTGCCCTGACCGGGAAACGTGAATGCGATGCTGGCTGAAGTGCCCATGGGGACGATCCTTCCCTTAAGTTTGCCTCTCCATTCACATTTGAACCTTGAGAGTCAAGGGCACGGCCGTACGCCTGCCTCACCATTCCGAAGCAAATCGGCCCGTTTGGCGGTTTGTCAAAGCTCTTCGAGGCGAAATCGCGACCGGCCGCCAAGTTGATCGAGCGATGGACTTGCGCTTCATCAATCGAGCGCTAAAGTCCCCCACCTTGCATCGTTTATCCCGGCCTCCTCCCACCGGCCTTCCATCCAGGACGTCTTTCATGAAATTCAACACACTCGGCCGAACGGATATTTCCGTGTCGGAAATCTGCCTTGGCACCATGACCTGGGGCACACAGAACACCGAAGCCGAAGCGCATGCCCAAATGGATTATGCCGTCGAGAACGGCGTCAACTTTTTCGATACGGCAGAGCTTTATCCGACGACGCCGGTCAGCGGTGAAACCTATGGCCGCACCGAACAATATATCGGCACATGGCTGAACAAACGCGCCAAACGCGACGATATAGTGCTCGCCACCAAGATTGCCGGTGCTGGTCGCCCGCATATTCGGCAGGGCCGGCCGATCGAGGCAGCCACGATCCGCGAGGCCGTCGATTCCAGCCTGAAACGCCTGCAGACGGATTATATCGACCTCTACCAGATCCATTGGCCGAACCGCAGCCATTACCATTTCCGCAACTCCTGGGAGTTCGACGCGACGACGCAGGATCGCGAAAAATCCATCACCGATATTCTGGAAAAGCTGCAGACGCTGGACGACCTGGTAAAAGCCGGAAAAATCCGCGCCGTCGGTCTTTCCAACGAAACCGCCTGGGGCACGATGCAGTATCTACGGCTGGCCGAGGAAAAAGCCCTGCCGCGTGTCGCCTCGATCCAGAACGAATACAATCTTCTTTATCGCACATTCGATCTCGATCTCGCTGAAGTCGCCCATCACGGCGATGTCGGGCTGCTGGCCTATTCGCCGTTGGCCGCCGGTCTGCTGAGCGGGAAATATCTGAACGGCGCCCGCCCCGAGGGCTCTCGCGCAACCATCAATGCCGATCTCGGCGGTCGCCTTCAGCCCAAGCAGGAACCCGCGGTCAAGGCCTATGTCGAGCTTGCCGGCAAACATGGCCTCGACCCGGCACAGATGGCGCTCGGCTTCTGCCTGGCGCGCCCGTTCATGGCCTCTGTCATCATCGGCGCCACTTCGATGGAACAGTTGAAGACGGATATCGGCGCGGCCGATTTGGCTCTTTCAGATGAGCTGATGAAGGATATAGCCGACATTCACCGGCACTACCCGATGCCGATCTGACCAAACCGGCGGATCGCGCCCTCCTCGCGGTTCGCATCCTCTCCCGCGTCTCCTCCGCCATCTACCGCGATGAACAGCTCTGCCGGATTCGGCAACCCAAAAGACGCTGACTCTGACGCCTTTTGGACATTCGATGACCCGGGGCCACAAGTGGCCTGTCGTGCAGAAGGCAAGGAACCTGACGCAGAGACTTGCCTTCTGCCGAAAAATCCGTATAAGCCGCCCTTGTTCGAACACCCGGTCTTCTGGCTGGTGGCTGTACGGAGGGCAGGCTCACGCAGGTGGGCCTCAGGAACGAGAACGTTCCGGCCTCCCGTGTCTCCGCTCTCGACCGTCTCGAAACAACAACTTTTCTTGCCGGCCGCAACGCCATCAGGAGCAGTCGTTGAGGCTTAGCCGCCGAAACCGGGTGACAAAACAACCGCAAGAAAAGGCAAAGCTTACATGGCTCTTTACGAACACGTATTCCTTGCCCGGCAGGATATGTCCGCTCAGCAGGTTGATGCCCTCGTCGAACAGTACAAGGGTGTCATCGAAGCTAATGGCGGCAAGGTCGGGCGCGTCGAAAACTGGGGCCTCAAGTCCCTGACGTACCGCATGAAGAAAAACCGCAAGGCTCATTACGCCCTGATGGACATCGATGCTCCGGCAGCTGCCGTGCATGAGATGGAACGCCAGATGCGTATCAACGAAGACGTTCTTCGCTACATGACGCTTTCCGTCGAGAAGCATGAAGAAGGCCCGTCCGCGATGATGCAGAAGCGCGACCGTGACGACCGTCCGCGTGACGATCGTGGCCCGCGCCGCGACTTCGGCGATCGTGGCCCGCGCCGCGATTTCGGCGATCGTCCTCCGCGTGAAGGTGGCTTCGAGCGCGCACCGCGTCCGTCCGCCCCGCGCGAATCCTAATTGGGTCTAAGGAGAAAACACAATGGCTGACGTATCCTCGTCCCCGGCACGCCGTCCTTTCCATCGTCGTCGCAAGACCTGCCCGTTCTCGGGTGCCAATGCGCCGAAGATCGACTACAAGGACGTTCGTCTCCTGCAGCGCTACATTTCCGAGCGTGGCAAGATCGTTCCTTCGCGTATCACCGCAGTTTCCCAGAAGAAGCAGCGCGAGCTGGCCCAGGCCATCAAGCGCGCCCGTTTCCTCGGCCTGCTGCCTTACGTCGTATCGTAAGTGATTATCAGACCCGCTGATCGAAAGTCAGCGGGTCCACTCTCCCTTCCGCGTTGGGCGCGGATCGGAATTCTACGTGTCGCAGATACCCTTCGCCCGAGCTTCGCTCGAACGGGACCTGCGGTGCAAACCCCATGTTGGGGATGAAGTGCCTGTCACAATGATTCAGGCCCGTCCCCTAACTGCTTGATATGGCAGGACAGCGAGAGCGTAATGAACAAGACACAGACAGTGCTGCCCACCGGCATCCTTGCCGGCGTCATCGCTACCCTCCTTGTGATGGGTGCGAACACGCAGTCGTCTTTTGCCGCGATCCTTTACGCCGCATCGGCACTCCCAATTTTCGTTGCCGGCCTTGGCTGGGGCAATCGCGCAGCCATCACCGGCGTTGTCACGTCCGGAATTCTCGGCGCAATTCTTATCTCGCCGACATTTTCCGTCACCATGGCGATATTCACCCTGATCCCTGCCGGCTGGCTGTCGCATCTTGCCAATCTGGCGCGCCCGGCCTCCGAACTCGGCGGTCCCGACGATCTGCTTGCCTGGTACCCGATTTCCGACATCCTGCTGCATCTGTGCGGCCTCGTTACGCTTGCCGTGATCGCGCTCGGCGTTGCCATCGGTTACGGACCGCAACTCGTCGGCCAGATGGTCGATGTTCTCAGTTCTGCACTGCAGACCCAGGAACCGGGCCTGGCACTCGATGCCGCCGGCGTCACCCAACTCAAGGGCACGATGCTGCTGATGCTGCCGATGGTTCAGGGCGGCATCTGGGTGATCCTGCTGTTCACCGCCTTCTATATCGCCATGCGTATCGTCTCGCGTTCGGGCCGTGCACTGCGTCCGCGCGAAGACATGCCGTCGGCGTTGCGGATGAACCGGAACGCCATCTTCGTCTTCCTTGCCGGCGTGTTGCTGACCTTCATGGGCGGCGTTCCGGCGATGGTCGGCGCCACGATCTGCGGAACGTTCGGCGCGGGTTTCCTGATGTCCGGCTTTGCCGCCATCCACTTCCGCAGCCAGGGCAAGGACTGGCGGCTGCCGGTCCTCGTGCTTTCATACCTCTCTTCCATGCTCGTCATACCGGCATTCGCGATCCTCGTGCTCGGTCTTACCGAAACACGCCGGACCATCGCGCTGACGCCGGCCCAAGGGGCACCGAAGGGCGACACGGACCAGAATACAACCAATCCAGACACTTGAAGATCAGAAAGGAACTCCAACATGCAAGTTATTCTGCTTGAACGCGTGCCGAAGCTCGGCCAGATGGGTGAAGTCGTGAAGGTTCGCGACGGTTTTGCTCGTAACTTCCTGCTGCCGCAGGGCAAGGCGCTTCGTGCCAACGACGCCAACAAGAAGCGTTTCGATTCCGAGCGCGCAACGCTCGAAGCCCGTAACCTCGAGCGCAAGGGCGAAGCCGAAACTGTTGCCGAAGCACTTGCTGGCAAGGTTTTCGTCATCGTCCGTTCGGCTGGCGAAACCGGCCAGCTCTACGGTTCGGTCGCTGCCCGTGACGTCATGGACGCGCTGGCTGCCGAAGGCTTCAACATCGGCCGCAACCAGGTTGACCTCAACCACCCGATCAAGTCGATCGGCCTGCACGAAGTTACCCTGCACCTGCATTCGGAAGTCGAGATCCAGGTCTCGGTCAACGTTGCCCGTTCGGCCGAAGAAGCCGAGCGTCAGGCTCACGGCGAAAGCCTCACCTCCGCCGACGCCATCTACGGCGTTGACGAAGATGCGCTTCGTCCGGAAGACTTCTTCGATCCGGACGCAGACGGCAACGCCGAAGACGACGAATAAGAAACGTTTCGCAGATCTTTCTGCGATGGCGCCCGGTCTCACAAGGCCGGGCGTTTTTTTGTCTTTTTTCCGGGTTATGCTGGCAATTGTTCCGGTGAGTCGCGAGCTGTTCCCGACCATCCCCCGAAAGGGGCACAGTCAACCGGATTTGTCGCTTCATTACGTTTTTTGTTTCGAGTAGATGACGCCCGCTGTGGATAGCTGTGGGAATCCTTCAAAGGCAAAATGCACGGTTTCGAGGTCGAGCAGTTATCACTAGAACCTGCATCTTGAATGGACAGGACGGGTAGAAGATCATGAACGAAGTCGCGCGCAATCTGGCATCTCTCAGCAACAAGGATGCAGCGCCGCACTATCGCGAGGCGCCGAACAATATCGAGGCTGAACAGGCGCTGCTTGGCGCGATCCTGGTCAATAACGATGCCTATTACCGCGTTTCCGACTTCCTCAAGCCGCCGCATCTCTATGAGCCGCTGCATCGCAAGATCTATGAGGTTGCGGGCGACATCATCCGCATGGGCAAGACCGCCAATCCGATCACTCTGAAAACCTTCCTGCCCGCGGATGACAAGGTAGGTGACCTGACGGTGGCGCAATATCTCGCGCGCCTCGCCGCCGATGCAGTCTCGATCATCAACGCGGAAGATTACGGCCGGGCCATCTACGATCTGGCGCTTCGCCGGGCGCTGATCACCATCGGCGAGGACGTCGTCAACATCGCGTATGACGCACCGCTCGATATGCCGCCGCAGAGCCAGATCGAGGATACCGAACGACGCCTGTTCGAACTTGCCGAAACCGGCCGTTACGACGGCGGCTTCCAGTCGTTCAACGACGCGGTTGCACTTGCCATCGACATGGCTGGCCAGGCATTCGAGCGCGACGGCCAGCTTTCAGGTATTTCCACCGGCATCATGTCGCTCGACGGCAAGATGGGCGGGTTGCAGCGCTCCGACTTGATCGTGCTTGCAGGACGCCCCGGCATGGGCAAGACATCGCTTGCCACCAATATTGCCTATAATATAGCGGCAGCCTACGAACAGGACGTCAATCCGGATGGCTCGTTCAAGGCCAAGAATGGCGGCGTCGTCGGCTTCTATTCGCTCGAAATGTCGTCCGAACAGCTCGCCACCCGTATCATTTCCGAGCAGACGGAAGTCTCGTCGTCAAAAATCCGCCGCGGTGACATTACCGAGGCCGATTTCGAAAAGCTCGTCGCCTGCTCCCAGATGATGCAGAAGGTTCCGCTGTTCATCGACCAGACCGGTGGTATCTCGATCGCCCAGCTTTCCGCACGCGCCCGTCGCCTGAAGCGTCAGCGCGGCCTCGATTGCCTGGTTGTCGACTATATCCAGCTGATGACCGGTTCCGGCAAGTCGGGCGAAAACCGTGTGCAGGAAATCACCCAGATCACCACCGGCCTGAAGGCGCTCGGCAAGGAACTCAACGTTCCGATCGTGGCGCTGTCGCAGCTCTCGCGCGGCGTCGAAAGCCGCGAAGACAAACGCCCGCAGCTCTCCGACCTTCGCGAATCGGGTTCGATCGAGCAGGACGCCGACGTCGTGCTTTTCGTGTTCCGTGAGGAATATTACGTGAAGAACATGGAGCCTCGTGATCTCGCCGATCCAAAATACCCGGAATGGGAAGCACAGATGGAACGCGTCAAGGGCACGGCGGACGTGATCATCGCCAAGCAGCGCCACGGACCGACCGGCACCGTCAAGCTCGCCTTCCAGTCGGAATTCACCCGGTTTGCAGACTTGGCCGAACCGAGCTTCACGCAATACGAGGAGCCGTGATGGAACGTCCTCGCCGGTGCGAACCCGGCGGGGACGAAAGACGTTTGCCCAGGCTCAGCACTGCGCCTTCAGCCATTTGCGGATGCGCGCCCTTGCATTCGCATAGGGAGACGACGTGTTGAACTGGATCATTCGACCTTTGGTCCATTTGCCGTACCAGCCCTTCCCATAGAGCTCGTCATTTGACCGCGCGGAAATTGTCGAAACCAGCAGCTCCTTCACAGCCCCCAGACGCTCCAGTCGTTCTGGCCAGTCGAGCGCGTCATAATCCGCATAGAATTTCTCGGCGAGCAGACCCAACTCGTTCCATTTAAATCCTGTCTCGGGGGAATCGACCTTCCCGCCCCGGTCATCCCGATCAAGCCATTTCAATACGAGCTCGTTCCAGCCAATCAGGTAGGCGACGAGATCCGCCGGGCTCATCGTCTTGCCAGCCAAATGCCCCTCCATTGAGGTATCCCTCGCCCTCTTCGGAGGCACGCGGGCGAGATCTTCGCAAAGCCGGTCAAAGGTCTTGGAGATCGCGGCAATAAGCTCGTTTTTGGAGCCGGGGACGGCCATGAATGCGCCTGCAGGTCATGTTGGAATGCCGGGAAAGGCTACCACTCTTCAAGTCAGGATGAAGCCGTCCTGCTGTCGCAGTTGAACGACAAGTTCTGGCATGGCGGTTTCAAAACCCTGTGCGGAGGAACGGAATCTTTTCGCCCGGCCTTTTTCCGGACGGCAAAAAGGTTAGGATCGGCGATCTGCCTCCCCTGGCCAAGCACCCGATCGAGAATAGCATGACAGAACAGACCGACTTCGACAGCAACGACATTCTTATCGATGACTTCGACATCGCCCCCGTGCGCCTCACCGTCGATCTCGGCGCGCTTGTCGATAACTGGCGTGAGATGGCGCGGCGCTCCGGTTCGGCGAACACCGCCGCCATCGTCAAGGCGGACGCCTATGGTCTTGGCCTGGAAGACTGCGGCACGGCGCTTTACGAGGCCGGCGCCCGCGACTTTTTCGTCGCCGTCGTGCAGGAAGGCGTGACGCTTCGGACTTATGCGCCGGATGCCCGCATCTACGTCCTGTCCGGCATCTGGCCGGGCCAGGAACGGCTGTTCTTCGACCACGATCTTGTCCCGGTCATCATATCGGAAGAACAACTCGCCTTGTGGATGTCGGTGACTGCCGAGCATGGCGACCACCCTTGCGCCCTGCATATCGATACCGGTTTCAACCGGCTCGGCCTGCCGCTGGAGGAAGCGATTGCTTTCGCCGAGGACGTCTCCCGCCCGGCAAGCTTTTCACCGGTTCTGGTGATGTCGCATCTGCATAGCGGCGATTCGCCCGCCTCGCCGCTCAACCGGGCACAGCTTGAGTCGTTTCAACGGGTTGCCGCGGCTTTCGAAGGCATTCCGGCAAGCCTGTCGGCCTCCGCCGGCATTTTCCTCGGTCCCGAATATCATTTCGACCTTACCCGGCCCGGTATTGCCGTTTATGGCGGCGAGGCCGTCAACGGCATGAAGGCGCTGAAGCCCGTCGCCAAGGCGGAAGCCCGCATTATCCAGATCCGCGAGGCGCCTTCCGGCTCGACCGTCAGCTACGGCGCAACCCATCAATTGTCGCGCAACAGCCGGCTTGCGATCGTATCGGCCGGTTATGCCGACGGCTATCTGCGCTCGCTCTCCGGCTCCGGCGTGCCGATCCGTGCCGGCGGTGCGCCCGGCGCCTTCGGCTTCATCGGCAATACCCGCGTGCCGGTCATCGGCCGGGTGACGATGGATCTGACGATCTTCGATGTCACCGACGTGCCTGAAGGCGAAATCCGCGCAGGCGACTATATCGAGCTGTTCGGGCCGAACATCTTGCTCGACGACACCGCACGCGCCGGCGGCACGATCGGTTACGAGCTTCTGACCGGATTGGGCCTGCGCTACGAACGGCGTTATCTCTATCCCGACGATTGATCGGTTCCCTGCCCGAGGCCATTTCCAGCGCCCTCTTGGAAGCCGCAAATCTTCGTGCTAAAAGAGAACAAAAGGAGATCGAAATGACCGAGATCCATCTCAGCGAGAAGGATAGGGCCTTCATCGAAGAACAGGTAAAATCCGGTGCATATAATAATGCAGAGGATGTTATCGCGGCAGGTCTGAGCCGTCTTGGGAGCGAGGACGAACATCTGCGGGCCATGATTGCAGAGGCCGATGCCCAGTTGGAAAGAGGCGAATTCGTCAGCTTCGAAAGTGCTGAGGCGCATGCCGACTCGATCATCGAAAGGGGGATGCGGATATTGAACCGAAAAAGCTGATCTACGCCCCGCTCGCGGATCAGGACCTACTCGATATATTCCTTTATATCGCCGTCGATGATCCAGTAACGGCTTCTCATTTTGTCCGGGATCTCACGCGGAAAATCGAATGGATTGCGCTCACCGGTTTTCCTGGCTCGCCTCGGGACAATCTTTCACCAGGTTTAAAAGCGCTGCCCTATCGCAGTCGCTGCATTTATTTCCGCAGGCTTGAAACGACCGTTCGCATCGTGCGCGTCCTTCATGGCCATCAAAATCTGTCGCCTGACCTATTCAAAGACTGACGAAAACTGACCTCATGGCAAAAACCAAAACTCAATTTTTGTGCCAGAACTGCGGCACGGTGCATAATCGCTGGGCCGGCAAATGCGATGGCTGCGGCGAGTGGAACACGATCGTCGAGGAAGACCCGATGGGCGGCATCGGTGGCGGTCCCGGCCGTGCGCCGAAAAAGGGCCGCGCGGTGGCACTGACGACGCTTTCCGGCGAGACCGAAGAAGCCCCACGTGTCTTTACCGGCATTTCCGAACTCGACCGTGCCACCGGCGGCGGTTTCGTGCGCGGTTCGGCGGTGCTGATCGGCGGCGATCCCGGCATCGGCAAGTCGACATTGCTGATGCAGGCGGCGGCAGCGCTTTCCCGTCGCGGCCACCGGATCATCTATGTCTCGGGCGAAGAAGCGGTGGCGCAGGTTCGCCTGCGCGCCCAGCGCCTCGGCGCCGCCGATTCGGATGTGCTGCTGGCAGCCGAAACCAATGTGGAAGACATTCTTGCGACAATTTCCGAAGGCAAGCGCCCCGATCTGGTGATCATCGATTCGATCCAGACGCTGTGGAGCGACACGGCCGATTCGGCGCCCGGCACCGTCACGCAGGTGCGCACCGGCGTGCAGGCGATGATCCGGTTTGCCAAGCAGACGGGTGCTGCGATGGTGCTGGTCGGGCACGTCACCAAGGAAGGCCAGATCGCCGGCCCGCGCGTCGTCGAGCATATGGTCGATGCGGTGCTTTATTTCGAAGGCGACCGCGGCCATCACTACCGCATCCTGCGCACGGTAAAGAACCGCTTCGGACCGACCGACGAGATCGGCGTGTTCGAGATGTCCGACAAGGGTCTGCGCGACGTCTCCAACCCGTCCGAACTGTTTCTCGGCGAACGCAATGCGAAATCCCCCGGTGCTGCCGTGTTTGCCGGAATGGAAGGTACAAGGCCGGTTCTGGTCGAGGTGCAGGCGCTGGTGGCAGCCACTTCGCTCGGCACGCCGCGGCGCGCCGTGGTCGGCTGGGACTCGTCGCGTCTGGCAATGATCCTTGCCGTGCTCGAGGCCCATTGCGGCGTCAAACTCGGCAACCACGACGTCTATCTCAATGTCGCCGGCGGCTACCGCATCTCGGAACCTGCCGCCGACATGGCGATCGCGTCGGCTCTCGTCTCCTCGCTTGCCGGTGCCGCGCTGCCGCCCGATTGCGTTTTCTTCGGCGAAATCAGCCTCTCGGGTGCCGTGAGGCCGGTATCGCAGACGGCACAGCGCCTGAAGGAAGCGGAAAAACTCGGCTTCGCCAGCGCCATGCTGCCGGCGACTTCAGCTGAACTGCCCAAGACGGGAAATGCGCGCTGGACGATGATCGAGGACCTGCCGGATCTCGTCTCACGAATTGCGCGATCGGGAAGGAAGCTGGGGAAAGACCATCAAAATGCCGGAGAAGATGATTGATCTTCCGTTAATCACCCGGCTGATGTATGAGACTGCGCCCGACACCCGCGTGTGGGGTGCAGTGCCGGAACGAAACACCGGCGCGAAACGGTAGTCTTGGAGTAGAGTTTACATGCCCATCACGATTTTCGACGGCATCGTCATCGGCGTCACCCTGTTTTCGGCGGTGCTCGCCATGGTTCGCGGCTTTTCCCGCGAAGTGCTTTCGATCGCCAGCTGGGCCGGCTCCGTCGCCGCAGCCTATTATCTCTATCCGCTCGCCGTGCCTTACGCGGAGAAATATACGTCGGACCACCGTATCGCGATCGCCGCCTCGGCCGGCATCATCTTTCTCGTGGCGTTGATCGTCATCTCCTTCATCACCTCGAGGATTGCCGATTTCATCATCGACAGCCGCATCGGTGCGCTCGACCGCACGCTCGGTTTCCTCTTTGGTGCGGCTCGCGGCATTTTGCTGCTCGTCATCGCAACCGCCTTCTGGAACTGGCTGGTGCCGGTTCAGGCGCAGCCGACCTGGGTCAAGCAGGCAAAATCCAAGCCTTTCCTCGACACGCTCGTCGGCCGCCTGGAAGCAGTGCTGCCGGAAGACATCGAGCCGCAGATCCGCGCCCGCATCACCGGCAAGGAAGAAGCGCCGGCAGAGGTTCAGCCCGGCCAGGAACTGCCGCCGGTGGGCGACGCACCTCCCACAAATAATTGACGCTGTGTTGCGCTTGATGCAGCGCAATTCGTCACCATTTGTGGTAGGACTTGAATTCAGATAAAGAACGGGCTGGCTCCGGGGGTGATAATCCCCGGCCGGCCTTTCCATTTTCGGATAAGGGCACAGGCTCACGATGGACCAGTCGGCTTCGCAGACTTTCGACGTCAATCTCTCCAACGAATGGGAGGATGACACACTGCACGAAGAGTGCGGCGTATTCGGCATTCTCGGCCATCCGGATGCAGCGACGCTTACGGCGCTCGGGCTTCATGCCTTGCAGCACCGCGGTCAGGAAGCGGCCGGTATCGTCTCCTTCGACGGTCTGCGCTTCCATTCGGAACGCCGCATGGGCCTTGTCGGCGACCATTATACGGACCCGGCAACGCTTGCCAAACTGCCCGGCAATATCTCCATCGGACATGTGCGTTATTCGACGACCGGCGAAGTGGCACTGCGCAACGTGCAGCCGCTGTTTGCCGAGCTCGAAGTCGGCGGCATCGCGATCGCCCATAACGGCAACTTCACCAACGGTCTAACACTGCGCCGTCAGCTGATCGCCGGTGGCGCCATCTGTCAGTCGACCTCGGATACCGAAGTCGTCCTGCACCTGATCGCCCGTTCGCGTTATGCCTCCACTGCCGACCGCTTCATCGACGCGATCCGCCAGATGGAAGGCGGTTATTCGATGGTTGCCGTCACCCGCACCAAGCTGATAGCAGCGCGCGACCCCACCGGCATCCGTCCGCTGGTCATGGGCGAACTCGACGGCAAGCCGATCTTTGCGTCGGAAAGCTGTGCGCTCGATATCATCGGCGCCAAGTTCGTTCGCGATGTCGAAAACGGCGAAGTCATCATCTGCGAAATCCAGGCTGACGGATCGATCTCGATCGATGCCCGCAAGGCCGGCAACGGCCAGCCGGAACGCCTCTGCCTGTTCGAATATGTCTATTTCGCCCGTCCGGATTCGGTCGTCGGCGGCCGCAGCGTCTATGTTGCGCGCAAGAACATGGGTACCAACCTTGCCAAGGAAGCCCCGGTGGATGCCGATGTTGTCGTGCCTGTTCCCGATGGCGGCACGCCGGCAGCGCTCGGTTACGCACAAGAGAGCGGCATTCCCTTCGAATACGGCATCATCCGCAACCATTATGTCGGCCGTACCTTCATCGAGCCGACCCAGCAGATCCGCGCCTTCGGCGTCAAGCTGAAGCACTCGGCCAACCGGGCGATGATCGAAGGCAAGCGCGTCGTTCTCGTTGACGACTCTGTCGTTCGCGGCACCACTTCGTTGAAGATCGTGCAGATGATCCGCGATGCCGGCGCCAAGGAAGTGCATTTGCGCGTCGCCAGCCCGATGATCTATTACCCGGATTTCTACGGCATCGACACGCCGGACCGGGAAAAGCTGCTCGCCAACCAGTATGAAAGCCTGGAAGCGATGTGCAAATATATCGGCGCGGATTCGCTTCAGTTCCTGTCGATCAACGGCCTCTACCAGGCTGTCGGCGGCGAAGACCGCAACAATGTTCGCCCGCAGTTCACCGACCACTATTTCACCGGCGACTACCCGACCCGTCTTCTCGACCGGGACGGCGAAGCTGTCGGCCGCAAGGTCTCGCTGCTCGCCAGCAACGGGTAAGGTCCAACATGGAGGAGTGAGGCAAGGCGCCGCACCTGTTTCCAACGGCGGATAAACGTTTTAGAAGGCTGCGGAAACGCGGCCTTCTTTTTTGGCCGCAAAGTCAGCGATTGGGAGTGAGACTTGACCATCGATCTCAAAGGCAGGATTGCGCTTGTTACCGGCGCCTCACGCGGTATCGGCTATTTCACGGCATTGGAGCTCGCGAAAGCCGGTGCGCATGTGATCGCCTGCGCCCGCACTGTGGGTGGCCTTGAAGAACTCGACGACGCGATCAAAGCTACCGGCGGCTCTGCGACGCTCGTTCCCTTCGATCTTTCCGACATGGACGCCATCGACAGGCTGGGCGCCTCGATCTTCGAACGCTGGGGCAAGCTCGACATTCTCGTTGCCAATGCCGGCATTCTCGGAGTTATTGCGCCGATCGCCCATGTCGAAGCAAAGGTGTTCGAACGAGTGATGACCACCAACATCACCTCCATGTGGCGGCTCGTTCGCTCGCTGGAACCGCTTCTCGTCAAGTCCGATGCCGGCCGCGCGATCCTGCTCTCTTCGGGTGTCGCCACCAATCCGCGCGCCTTCTGGGGCGCCTATGCGATGTCGAAGGCCGCGGTCGAAACGATGGGGCGGATTTGGGCTGAGGAAATGGCGCATACGGCGCTGAAGATCAACATGGTCAATCCGGGCGCCACCCGCACCGCCATGCGCGCCCAGGCGATGCCCGGCGAAGATCCCGAAACCCTGCCGCATCCTTCCGAGGTCGCCGCACGGATCCTGCCGCTGGCCTCACCCGAAACGACCGATAGCGGCCGCCTGTTTGTGGTGCGCGAAAACCGGTTCGTGGATTACCGGCTGCCAGAGTGAGACGGACACCGCAACGATAACATCCGGCATGACTTTGGCGGCGGCTCCGCTAGTTTGACGAGGCAGAGCCGAACCACTGCCATGCTGGAGATTTATTCTTGCCTTTCGAACATCTGTCGCTTGAAAACCTGATTTCCCAATATGGCGTGCTGGCGGTATTTCTCGGCGCTGCTTTCGAGGGTGAGACGGCCGTCTTTCTCGGCGGCGTTTTCGCGCATCGGCATTTCATCACCTGGTGGCAGGCGGCTACGGCCGCCGCGCTTGGTTCGTTTGCCGTCGATCAGGCATGGTTTTTTGCCGGGCGTTACGCAAACCGGCTGGCTCTGGTCCAGAGGTTCCTGAAAACCGACGCGGCACGGAAGGTCAATCATCTTCTCGAGGCTCATCCGACCGGCTTCATCCTCGCCTTCCGCTTCATCTATGGCATGCGGACCGTCAGCCCTATCGCGATCGGCCTCACCTCCGTGCCGGCGATCCGCTTCGTCGTGCTCAATTTCATCGCCGCGGTCGTCTGGGCCGTACTCATCACCACGATCGGTTATCTGTTCGGCAATGCCGTCGAGGTGCTGTTCGGGCGATTGAGGCTGCATATCCACCTGATCATCGCGCTGGTGGCGATCGCGGTCATCATAGCCGCCCTCGCCTTCTTCGTCCGCAGCAGGATGCGCCGGCCGAATGCCGGCCCCTGACGCGCAAGACCACTGCCATATCGTCAGCCGGTTTTCGTGAGCCCGGCCGCCACCAGCGGCTCGATCAGCAGGCAGGCATCATCGACGAGCCGTTTCGATAGTGCCGGGTGATCCTGATCGAACTGGCGGATCGCCTTCAGCGCGTAAAGAAGCATCCAGGCCCGCTGATCGATATCGGCGGGGACCGGCTTGCCGTCGATCAGCGCCAGAACCGCCGTCAGTTTTTCCAGCATATGACGGCGCAGGCCCGCGCGCAGCAGCGGGCCATCCTCGCGGGCATCGGCCAGAACGAGCGCCGCCGCCCTCTCCACCTGCAATCCGCGCATCATCGACACCAGTGCGCGCGCCACCTCCGGCGCGGATGCGCTTGCGGCAACCGCCACCACATTTTCCAGTTCGTCGGTCAGATGCGTGCCATAGCGATCCATGATCGCCTGGGCGAGCGCATCCTTGGTCGGGAAGAAGCGATAGAGCGAACCTATCGCCGTGCCGGACCGGGCGGCGACTTCCGACATGGTCACGGCGCGATATCCATCGGCAGCAAACAGACCTATCGCCGTTTCGACGATGATAGCGACCCGTTCATGGCCACGTTTGCGCTTCGGTTCCACCGCCTGTGGCGGCGAGGCTGTTGACATTTGCGAAGCAATCCTCAAATAGAAGTTATGCGAGACATCCCTCGCATAACACGAAGCAGGCCTCACGTCATCCTGTCGCGGCTCTCTCCTCGCCATCATGCCACGTGCGGCTGCAACACCCCTTGCATGCCTGAAGCTCCACATCCGAGAGATACCCCATGCTCGCACTCGACCCGAAAACCACCGCCCTCGTCCTGATCGACCTGCAGAAGGGCATATTGGCGATGAATACCGCGCCTCATGCCTCCGCCGACGTTCTGGCGAAGGGCCACCTGCTTGCGGAAACCTTCCGCAAGGCGAATGCGCCGGTTGTTCTCGTCAATGTCGATTTCGGCGCGGATTTCGGCGATGCTCCGCGCGGTCTCACCGATGCGGCCGCCGGCCGGAACTATCCGGAAGACTGGACGGAGCTGGCGCAAGGGCTGCGGCAGCCCGGCGACCTGACGGTGACGAAACATCAATGGGGCGCCTTTCATGGCACCGATCTCGACGTAAAACTCCGCCGCCGCGGCATCACCACCATCGTTCTCGGCGGGATCGCCACCAATTTCGGCGTCGAATCGACCGCCCGTGCTGGCTGGGAACATGGCTACAACATGGTCATGGTCGAGGATGCCAGCACCGGTGTGTCTGCCGAACTGCACGACATGTCGTTCAAGTTCGTCTTCCCGCGGATTGCCCGCATCACCACGACTGCGGACGTCACCCTTGGCTGATCGCTTCATGTCCGAGAAGCCGGAAGAAGGCTGCTCCACCAAAAGGTGGCAGAAACACATCGCCTCCTTGCCGCCGGCCTTGCGCTGGGTGATCCTCGTCGCAGGCTCGCTGGTGGTCGGCTGGCTTCTCGAACTCGTTCACCTGCCGGCGGCGCTGTTGCTCGGGCCGATGGCGATGGCGATCGCGATGGCGCTGTCGGGCATGAGTTTTCGCATGCCGAACCCGGCATTCGCTGGCGCCCAGGCAATCATCGGGGTGATGATCGCCTCCAACATGCCGCCGTCTATTTTCAGCGAGCTGGCGGCGCAATGGCAGGTTTTCGTGGTCGGCATATTGGCCACCGTCGTCGCCGCCTCGACACTCGGGGCGCTCATGGTGCGGGCGCAGGTGTTTCCCGGAACCACGGCGATCTGGGGCTCCTCGCCTGGCGCTGCGTCGGTCATGGTACTGATGTCGCAGGCCTATGGCGCCGACATGCGGCTGGTGGCCTTCATGCAATATCTGCGCGTCGTCTGCGTCGCGCTTGCCGCAACGCTCGTCGCCCGTCTGTTCGGGGTGACACCCGGCGCGGCGCAGGCCGTGGACTGGTTTCCGGCACTGCCGCTGGCACCGGTGGCAGCCACTCTCGCAATCGCATTTGCCTCGGCCTGGATCTGTACGCGGCTGCGATTGCCCGGCGCTCCGCTGCTCGGACCGCTCGCTGCCTGCCTTGTCGCCAAATTCATGTTCGACATGCCGCTTGTCATGCCGCCATGGGTGCTCGCCATCGCTTATGCCGTGGTCGGCTGGGCGATCGGCGGACGTTTTACTCGCGAGGTCGTGAGTTATGCCGCACGCAATTTCCTGCGCGTGCTCGGTTCCATCATCTGCCTTATCGCCATCTGCAGCGTGTTTGCCGCGATCCTGGTCGTGACGACCGGCGTCGACCCGCTGACGGCCTATCTTGCCACCAGCCCTGGCGGTGCCGATTCGGTGGCAATCATCGCGGCATCGACCAATGTCGATGTACCCTTCGTAATGGCGATGCAGATCGGCCGCTTTCTCGTCGTGGTGCTGACCGGCCCGATGATCGCCAAAGCCATCGTGCGCCATATGTCCCGCTGAAGGCGCGGCCTTCCCCTCTTGACCAAACCAGCCACCCGCGCCATAAACCTGACCATGAAAACGACGATTTCCATTTGTGGGAAGATTATCCGCTAGCGTCCGCGCTGGTCCGGCCGTTTTCGTCTCTCGAAAAGCCTTGAAGACAAACGCCCCGGTCCGGTACCGGTCGCTGCATGCCTTGTTGACGTTGGGAGATTTTTTCGATGAGCGCCACGCTCAAGCTATACAATACCTTGATCCGCGAGAAATCGGCCTTCCAGCCGATCGATGCCGATAACGTGCGCATGTATGTCTGCGGCCCGACGGTCTATGATTTCGCGCATATCGGCAATGCCCGCCCGGTCATCGTGTTCGACGTGCTTTTCCGGCTGCTTAATCATGTCTATGGCGCTGCCCACGTCACCTATGCGCGCAACATCACCGACGTCGACGACAAGATCAACGCCCGTGCGCTGCGCGATTTTCCGCATCTGCCCCTCAATGATGCCATTCATGCAGTGACGGAAAAGACGGCGCAACAGTTCCATGCGGATGTGGCCGCCCTCGGCTGCCTCGAGCCGACGATCGAGCCGCGCGCCACCGACAATATTGCGCAGATGATCGAAATCATCGAGAAGCTGATCGCCCGCGGCCATGCCTATGTGGCGGAAGGCGAAGTGCTGTTCGACACGAAGTCGATGACCGATTACGGCCAGCTTTCCAAGCGCCCGCTCGACGAGCAGCAGGCCGGCGCCCGCGTGGCCGTCGATGCGCACAAGAAAAACCCCGGCGATTTCGTGTTGTGGAAGCTCTCGTCCAATAACGAGCCCGGCTGGGAAAGCCCCTGGGGTCGTGGTCGCCCGGGCTGGCATATCGAATGCTCGGCCATGAGCGGCCGTTATCTGGGCGAAGTGTTCGACATCCATGGCGGCGGGCTGGACCTGATCTTCCCGCACCACGAAAACGAGATCGCCCAGTCCCGTTGCGCCCATGGCACGCAGGTGATGGCGAACGTTTGGATGCATAACGGCTTCGTGCAGGTCGAAGGCCGCAAGATGTCGAAGTCGGACGGCAATTTCATCACCATCAACCAGTTGCTGGAGACAGACACGTTCGGCGGCCGCACGTGGCCGGGCGAAGTGCTGCGTCTGGCAATGCTGATGACGCATTACCGCGAGCCGATCGATTTTTCGATCAAACGGCTGGAGGAGGCCGAACGCCTTCTCGCGAAGTGGCCGGCCGTTGATCCGTCCGAAATTCCTGCCGGAACGGAGGCCTGCCCGATCGTGTTCGAGGCGCTGGCCGACGATCTGAACACGGTCGCCGCCGTACAGCGTATCCACGCGCTGGCGCAGGAAGCCAATGCCGATCGGACGCTTCTGCCGATGTTTGCGGCAAGTGCAGCCCTTCTCGGTGTGTTGCCGAAAAAGACCGAAGTAGATGAGGCGCTTGCCGATGCCGTCGATGCGCTGGTTCAGATGCGACTGGAAATGCTGAAGGCAAGGAATTTCGCCGAGGCCGACAAGATCCGCGACGAACTGTCCGCCAAGGGCATCCAGTTGAAAGACGGCAAGGATCAGGCGACGGGCGAACGGGTGACGACCTGGGAGGTCAAGCGGTAGCTTGCCGCGTCCGGGTAACCGGCCCTATGCTGCAACTGAAAGTCGAAGGAGGAAGGCATGAGTGCAGAGCATCACGTTAAACTCTTCCGCAACGGCGGTGCCCAGGCGGTGGTTATTCCGGCTGAATTCGAAATGGCGGGGGAAGAAGCCGTCATGCGCAAGGAGGGTGATCGGCTCGTGATTGAGCCGGTCGGGCCAAAAGACGATTTTCGCGAATGGCTGGCAACCATCGAACCTTGGGATGAAGAATTTCCCGATGTGGATGAAGATCAGCAGCCGATGAAAGAAACCGACATCTTCAAGGATGCCGACCGGTGACAACGGCTTGGCGCTACATGCTCGACACGAATATTGCCTCCGAGATCATCCGTCATCCGGACGGTGCCGTTGCGCACCGCATGCTGGATGTCAGTTCGGCCTGTTGTATCAGCACGCTGGTCGCCTCCGAGCTTCGTTACGGAGCCCAAAAACGAGCCTCGCCGAGACTTACAAATCTTGTCGAGGCTCTGATCCGGCGGTTGGCTGTCGCAGCGTATGAGGATGTTTCAACGTTCCATTACGCGTCGATCCGCGGTGATCTAACCGCTAAAGGCGCCTTGATCGGACCCGTCGACCTCTTCATCGCCGCTCATGCGCGCTCCCTCGATCTGACGCTGGTCACCAACAATGTCCGCGAATTTTCACGGGTTGAAGGCCTGAAGGTCGAAAACTGGCTGGAGGAGAGCGCTTCGTGACACAGATCATCCACACCGGAGGCTGCCAATGCGGCGCTATCCGTTACCGCGCAACCGGCGAGATCGGTTTTCCGCATGTCTGCCATTGTCGGATGTGCCAGAAGGCGGCGGGCAGCTACTTTTTGCCGTTCGGCGGTGTGATGCACGAGAATTTCAAGCTTACCCGCGGCGAACCGGCATGGTTCCAGTCCTCCGACAGCGCGCGCCGCGGCTTCTGCCGCGACTGCGGCACGCCGCTCTTTTATGACGGTGGGCACGATCATATCAGCATAACGCTCGGCTCGCTCGACACGCCCGAAAACGTCAAGCCACAGATGCAGACCAACCTCGCCCGCAAGATGCCCTGGTTCGGCGAGCTTGACGGTCTGCGTCACGATGCCGGCATGGATACGACACCGCAACAGCGTGCGGAGATCGCCGCCACCAGCCGGCAACACCCTGATCATGAAACCGCACACTGGCCGCAAAAAGGATCGGAGCTGTGGATTTGACCCATCATCTCCATACCGGCGGCTGCCAATGCGGCGCGGTGCGCTTCCGTATCGAGGGCAAACCGGGCCAATCGTCGATCTGCCACTGTCGGATGTGCCAGAAAGCCTTCGGCGCCTATTACGCCCCGCTGATTTCCACGCGTGGCGCGCAGTTCGGCTGGACCCGCGGCGAGCCGACATATTTCCAATCGTCCAACCACGTGCGCCGCGGGTTCTGCGGCAATTGCGGCACGCCGCTTTCCTACGAGGCCAGCGACGGGATTGCCGTCTCGGCCGGTGCGCTCGACGAACCGTCGGCGCTGCCACCCTCGATCCAGTACGGCATCGAGGCGAAAGTGCCGTTCGTCGATCATTTGGGCGCGCTGCCGGCACATCATACGATGGATGATATCGCGGAAGCTCCGTTTCTCGCCGAGATCGTCTCCAACCAGCATCCCGACCACGACACAGAGACATGGAAACCGGTTCCTGCCATCGGCGCAGCCACCAAGGAGGACGATGCATGACTGAAGCGACAAAACCAGACGGTTCGAGGGCCGGCGGATGCCAGTGCGGCGCTGTCCGTTTCCGGATTCACGGCAAGCTCGGTCGCGCCTCGATCTGCCATTGCCGCATGTGCCAGAAGGCTTTTGGCGGCTTTTTCGGTCCGCTCGTGAGTGCGCCGACGGATGGCGTCGAATGGACCCGTGGAGAGCCAAAGTATTTCCAGTCCTCGGTCAATATCGATCGCGGCTTCTGCGAGAACTGTGGCACGCCGCTCACCTACCGCACGCCGGAAAGCCTCGACATCGCCATCGGCGCTTTCGACGAGCGTGAGGATCTGGCGCCGCAGGTTCAGGTGAACCACAATTTCAGGCTGCCCTGGGTGGAAAAGATTTTCGACGCTCCAGCGCACAATGATGCGAATTATTACGCCCGGCAGGAGCAGATCATCTCCTTCCAGCATCCTGACCACGATACGGAAAACTGGCCCGAGAAAGGCTTGCACCTGTGACCGACATATTGCGTACGCTTTATCCTGAAACCACAGCCTATGAGACAGGCACGCTCGATGTCGGCGACAACCATGTGATCTATTGGGAACGGCACGGCACGAGGGGCGCAAAACCCGTCGTCTTCCTGCATGGCGGACCGGGCGGCGGGATTACCTCTATCCAGTCGCGGCTGTTCGATCCGACGCTCTACGACATCCTTCTCTTCGATCAGCGAGGCTGCGGTCGCTCGACCCCGCATGCCCATCTGGAAGCCAATACGACCTGGCATCTGGTGGCCGATATCGAACGGCTGCGGAACATGCTGGGTGTCGACAGATGGCAGGTCTTTGGCGGTTCCTGGGGCTCGACGCTGGCACTCGCCTATGCCGAGACCTATCCTGAACGGGTGAGCGAGCTTCTGCTGCGCGGCGTCTATACGCTGACAAGGCCCGAACTCGACTGGTACTACCAGTTCGGCGTCTCGGAAATGTTTCCCGATAAATGGGAAGACTTCGTCGCCCCCATTCCGGAAAATGAGCGCCACGAGATGATGGCCGCCTATCATCGCCGTCTGACCGGCACCGACCGCGCCGAGCAGATCGCCTGCGCCAAGGCATGGAGCGTCTGGGAAGGATCAACGATCACGCTTCTGCCCGATCCGCATCTTGCGTCGAAACACGACGAGGATCATTTCGCTCTCGCCTTTGCCCGTATCGAAAACCACTTCTTCATCAATTCCGGCTGGCTGGTCGAAGGCCAGCTTTTGCGCGATGCGACAAAACTTGCAGGTATTCCCGGCGTTATCGTCCACGGTCGATACGACATGCCCTGCCCGCTCAAATATGCCTGGCAGCTGTCGAAGGTGTGGGCGGACGCAGAGTTTCATATCATCGAGGGTGCGGGACATTCGATCTCCGAACCGGGGATTACCGACCAGCTGATCCGCGCGACGGACAGGTTTGCGGGGAAAGTGTAGACCGAAGTCGGAAAGGAGGGGAGGAAAACATGGGCGAAAGACTGACCGGCGGCTGCCAATGCGGCGCCATCCGATATGCGATCATCGGCCCAGTTACCGATCGGGCGATCTGCCATTGCCGCATGTGCCAGAAGGCCGTCGGATCGGTGGTCTGGCCGTTCTTTACCGTCTCGGCGGTCGATGTCGAATGGACACGCGGGCGTCCGGCTCTCTATCGCAGTTCAGAAGCCGCCGAGCGCGGCTTCTGTGCCGCCTGCGGCACACCTCTCAGCTTCCAGGCGACCGGTGACGATACGATCGACCTGTCGATCGGCAGTCTAGACGCCCCGGCGGCCATCGAGCCGGAGAAGCAGTATTTCGTCGGCAACCGCATGCCTTGGTTTGAGGCCATGGCCCACTTGCCTGAAAGGCCAAGCATCGCCACGCCCGAACAGATAGAGCGCCGCCGCCCTTTCCAGCATCCAGATCACGATACGACAGAATGGCCAAGACCATGACCCGAAACCGCATCCATCTCTTCGACACGACATTGCGCGATGGCCAGCAGACGCCCGGCGTCGATTTTTCGGTCGAGGACAAAATCGCGATTTCGGCAATGCTGGACGAATTCGGCTTCGACTATGTCGAAGGCGGATATCCCGGCGCCAATCCGACCGACACCGCCTTCTTTTCTCAACAGCGCACGAGCAAAGCCAAATTCGTCGCCTTTGGCATGACCAAGCGGGCCGGCATTTCCGCTTCCAACGATCCGGGTCTTGCCACGCTTCTGCAGGCGAAAAGCGATGCCGTCTGCTTCGTCGCCAAGAGTTGGGATTATCACGTGCGCGTCGCGCTCGGCTGTACCAACGAGGAAAACCTCGCCTCCATCCGCGACAGCGTCGAGGCAGCGCTTACTGCCGGCAAGGAACCGCTGGTCGACTGCGAACATTTCTTCGACGGCTACAAGGCCAATCCGGATTATGCGCTTGCCTGCGCCCGCACCGCTTATGACGCCGGAGCCCGCTGGATCGTGTTGTGCGATACCAATGGCGGCACACAGCCGGGCGAAGTGACCGAAATCGTTTCGGCCGCCATCGCCTCGGGTATTCCCGGCGCCTCGCTCGGCATCCATGCCCATGACGATACCGGACAGGCGGTCGCCAACTCGCTGGCGGCTATCGAGGCCGGCTGTCGTCAGGTACAGGGCACGCTGAACGGCATCGGCGAGCGCTGCGGCAACGCCAATCTGATCACGCTGATCGCGACGCTCTGTCTCAAGCAGGCCTATGCCTCCCGCTTCGAGACCGCAATCGACCCGGAGCGGCTTTCGGGGCTGACGCGCCTGAGCCATGCCTTCGACGAGCTGCTCAACCGTTCGCCGAACCATCAGGCGCCTTATGTCGGCGCGTCTGCCTTCGCGACCAAGGCCGGCATCCACGCCTCGGCGCTGCTCAAGGACCCGCGCACCTACGAACATGTGACGCCGGAAAGCGTGGGCAATTTCCGCAAGGTGATGGTCTCGGACCAGGGCGGCAAGTCGAACTTCATCAATGCGCTCAAGCGTCGAGGTATCGATGTCGCCAAGGATGATCCGAAACTCGACCGGCTGATCTCGATCGTCAAGGAACGGGAGGCGACCGGTTATGCCTATGAGGGCGCCGATGCCAGTTTCGAGCTTCTGGCAAGACGCACGCTCGGCGTGATCCCTGAATTTTTCGCCGTCGACGGATTCCGAGTGATGGTCGAGCGCCGCTTTGACAGTTTTGGTCGGGTAAAGACGGTGTCAGAAGCGGTGGTACGCATCGTTATCGACGGTGAGAACCATATGTCGGTGGCGGAAGGCGACGGCCCGGTCAATGCGCTCGATCTGGCGCTCAGAAAGGATTTCGGCAAATATCAGAACGAGATCGACGATCTCGTTCTGGCCGATTTCAAGGTGCGCATCCTGAACGGCGGCACCGAAGCCATCACCCGCGTGCTGATCGAATCCACCGATGGAAGCGGCGTACGCTGGTGGACGGTCGGCGTCTCGGAAAACATCATCGACGCCTCGTTCCAGGCGCTGATGGATTCGGTCATCTACAAGCTGATGAAAAACCGCGAACTGGCGGGCAGGATTGCGGCGGAGTGAGGCCGAGAACCTTGAATCAGCAATAGTCCATGTTTGCCAAATATTGTCAAATATGACAACATTTCCTCATGAGGGAGATCGCGTGGGTCAGGGCGGCGCTGAAAGACTTCGGAGCTTTTCCGGGGGTTGCTCAGAACCGCATAAAAGATGCTCTCGCGATCGCCAGCATGGGTCAAAAGGCAGACATCGTTAAGCCGATGCAAGGTTTGGGATCGGGTGTGTTCGAAATTGCTCTCCCTTACCGAGGCGGTGCCTATCGCGCAATTTATGCGGTCCAGCTTGGTGATGCCATCTGGGTTGTTCACGCCTTTCAGAAAAAATCGGTGAAAGGCATTGCCATGTCGCAAAGAGAGATCGAGTTGATCAAAGCCCGGCTGACAAAACTGAAGGAGATACTGCGATGAGCGACGAGGATTTCGCCATCGTCAGGGGCAGCGGCAATATCTATGCCGACCTTGGCGATCCAGATGCCGATACCAAAATGATCAAAGCCCGGCTTGCCGCCGAGATCATCGCAACACTTGATCGCCGCAAACTGACAGTGCGCGAAGGCGAAAAGCTCATCGGTGTCACGGCCGCAGATCTGTCTCGCATCAGAAACGCAAATCTTGGACGCTTTACTATAGACAGGTTGGTCAGAGTGCTGAATGCGCTTGACCGACGCGTGACCATAAAAATCTCCAAAACCTCGGCCACGGATAACAGCGCAGCCGCTTGAAAACTCATCTGCCGCGAGCTTCTCACTTCCGCAAAACATCCGCCAGCGACGCGACCGCGATCGACACTGTCGTGTAGGCCTTGTTCCAGGCGGCGGTGCGCTTGCCGATATCGAGCAGGCGCGACTGGGTGGCGTCTAGCGCCTTGAAAGCGTCGGCCTTGGTGTCGTTATAGCTGCCCGCCTTGGTGGCCGCATAATAACGTCGTGTCTTGAAGCGTGGATTGCTGCCGGGTTTGACTTCCAGCCTGCCTTGGTCGTCGTCGGCATGAGCCTCGATGATCGGCGCGACAGATACGGCACCCGATCTCAGCGCGTCACGCATAGGGCCGTAATCGCCATGATAGGGTGTCCGTCGCGAGGTCAATTCAAGTCCCTGGCGAATGCAATCCAGCCGGTAGACCGGAGAAGCGGCCATGCATTCGCTCCGCACCGAGGCAAGATCCTGGACGATGCTCTGTGTCAGAAGATCGTTCAGGGTCTGGTCGTAATCCGACGCCCCGTCGCGATCTGCGGAGCGGGTTTCCTGCGCCTGGGCCAATTGCCCGAGGGCCAGGGTTTGGGCTGACGCGATCACGATGAAATACAGAATACCCCGAATACCCATGCTCACCCTCTTCCGATTGCCACCGGTGCATCTTGCCCCGTCGTGCCATCCACGCTCTTGTACGATGCTAGCGTATCGGCACGACAACCGGAACGGCTTTCGGGCGACGCGATATACGCCGCCCGAAAACAAAGGCCTATCTCTTGAGTAATGTCCGATCGAGGAAATCCTGGATCAGCGGCGCGATTTCGTCGAGCTTGTCTTCAAGCGCGAAGTGCCCGGTGTCGAGGAGATGCAGTTCCGCGTCCGGCAGATCCTTCAGATAAGGATGCGCGCCGTCTGCGGGGAAGATGAAGTCGTTCTTGCCCCAGACGATCAGCGTTGGCGGCCGATGCTCACGGAAGAAGGCCTGGAACTGCGGGTAAAGCGGCACATTGGTGCGGTAATCGTAGAAGAGATCGAGCTGGATATCGTTATTGCCGGGCCGGTCGAGCAAAGCCTGATCCTGCAGCCAGTTGTCGGGGCTGATACGGGACAGGTCCTTCACACCATCGGTATATTGGAATTTTGTCCCATCCAGCGTCAGAAGCGCCGACTGCACCTCGCGGTCGCTCTGCGATCCGCTTGCCCAATAGGTCTTGATCGGATCCCAGAATTCCTTCAGCCCTTCCTCATAGGCATTGCCGTTCTGCACAATCAGCCCCGTCACCCGTTCGGGATGCTTGAGCGCCAAGCGGTAGCCGACAGGCGCGCCGTAATCCATCACATACATGGCGTAGCTCTTCGCCCCGATCTGTCCGAGCAAGTCATCCACCAGATCGGCATAATGGGCGAAACTGTATTCAAATGCCTTGTGGTCCGGCGCGTCGCTGTAGCCGAAACCCGGATAATCCGGCGCGATAACGCGGTAACGATAAGCGAGCAACGGGATCAGGTTGCGGAACATGTGCGACGAGGTTGGGAAACCGTGCAGCAGCAGGACGACAGGGCCATCTGCAGGGCCAGCTTCGCGATAGAATATGTTGACGCCATCGACGGTGGCGGTGCGGTGATGCACGGTAACCGGTACAGGGCGGGCAATCTTCACGTCAGTCATTTCATTTCTCCAAGCGGTTGACATTACATTCGAAAGTTTCGACGCTGGCCAAAATCTCGGCCAGTGACATGAGTGCCCGGCGATGGCCGGCGAACGGGAAGACGATGGACCGCATAGAAGCCATGTCGATGCTGATCGAGGTGACCGACCGGGGCAGTTTTTCCGCCGCCGCGCGCTCGCTCAATGTTCCGGTCACCACGCTTTCCCGCAAAATTTCCGATCTCGAAGCGGCGCTCGGCGCCAAATTACTTGTCCGCAGCACCCGCAAGATCGATCTGACCGATGCAGGTGCCACCTATCTTGCCGCTGCCCGGCGGATCATCGAGCAGGTCGAGGAGGCGGAGCGGGAAGCTGCCGGCGAGTTCACCGAGCCGAAAGGCAGGCTGGTGATCACGGCGCCGATCCAGTTCGGCCAGCTGCATGTCCTGCCCGTCGTCACCGATTTCCTCGCGCAGTTTCCGCAGATCGACGTCAGTCTGCTGCTGCAGGACCGGAATCTGCAGCTGGTCGAGGATCATATCGACATGGCCGTACGCATCGGCAGACTGCCGGACAGTTCGATGATCGCGACATCGATCGGTTCGGTCAGGATGGTGGTCTGCGCCAGTCCGCGGTTGCTTGAGGCACAGGGCACTCCGGCAGGCCCGCAGGATCTCTCTCGTTTCCCGTCGATCACGATCGAGACCCCGTTATCCCAACCCGGCTGGCAGTTTCGCGACCCGGAGGAACGATCCCCGCTGGCGATCTCCCCCATTCCTCGCCTGTCGGTCACCACGGTCGAAGCTGCATTGCGGGCGGCTATCCGCGACACAGGCGTCATCCGGTTGTTCCATTACCAAGTCGCCGATGCGGTGAAAGCTGGTGAGTTGCAGATCATTCTTGCGGAGTATGAACAGGAGCCGGTTCCGGTCAGTCTTTTGCATGCCTCGCGCGGACAGATGCCGCTCAAGATGCGCAGTTTTCTCGATTTCGCGGTGCCCAGGTTGCGTGCGGTCTTCCCGATCGGCAGTTAGGCTTTCCCAGCCCCTGCCCTTCCCCGCAATTCGGCATTTTCCTTTTCGAGTGCCGCCAGACGTTCCTTCAGCGGCAGAACCGCTGCGGCGACTTCCCGTTCGGTAAAGCGTGGCGTGATATGCTGCGGGCAGTTCCAGTCGAAAGCTTCAAGCCGTATCCTGAAGATACGTTCGGCCCTGCCCCGATAACCGGCATCGGCGACGAGCGCAGTGATGGCCGGGTCCTCGTCCAGCGCCAGTTTTTCGACATGCGCATAGATCTTCAGCCGGGCACGGCGCGGGTAATCCATCAGGAACAGGCAGGCCTTGTCGCTGGCGGCCAGATTGCCCGTGCTGATATACTGGCGATTGCCGCGGTAATCGGCGAAAGCCAGTGTGCGGTCATCAACGACCTTGAGAAAGCCGGCTGGACCGCCGCGATGCTGGATATAGGGCCAGCCCGTCTCGGAAACCGAGGCCATGTAAAAGCTGTCGCGTTCGGCGATGAAGGCCTTTTCGCCTTCGGTAAAGCGGTCCATCGTGCGGTCGCCGCCGAAATCCGACCAGAACTGATCGACGCCCATTTCGGCCTGCGCTGCCCGCACGGCCGGTGTCGAGGCGATATCCAGAAATCCGTAGGACATGGCGTTCTCCTTCAGAAAGGTGAGCCGTCGACAATCGCTTGCAATCTCGTTCGGCTTGCTGGAGAGGACTATGCATCCTTTCAATCAACGCCATAATCAGTTCATTTCGGAGATCATCTCCCCAAAAAATGGAGAGGTGATTTTGGCATCACGTGTTCGGCTCCGGTGTGGCAAAAGAACAGCGCGGGCAGGAAAACGTCACAGTTCAAGGCTCATCAAAGGACAGACCCCAATCTTCTTCGCCGTACCACTCCTGATCTGTCGGCGAGCTTTTCCAGCGGAGGCTTCTGACCTTGCGCATGCCGCGAGCCCGAAATGCGGTTTCCAATCCGGCATGCCGACCTGCCGGCACCGGCTTGCTGCTCTCACCCCAGATGAAGGAGACCGTCTGCAGGAAACGGGCGCCAAAACCCTGGGCCTGCCGGTCGATCATCAGATAAGCGGCATAACGGGTAAAGCCCGACCGCTTGCCGTTGTCCATGGCGGGAATGCCCAGCGGAAAGATCATCCGACCATATGGCGCAAGATTGTCGATCCAGGCCTGCGGCGGATGGTCGAGGGCGAAATTGGCGTAGATGATATCGGCCGTCTCCCTCGGCCACTCGGTTGCATCGCCGCGCACCACCTCGACATTGTCGTAGGAGGAGAGATTGGCTCTGGCCCGTTCCGCGAGCGAAGCGTCGTATTCCACCGCGATCACGCGCCCCGAAGGACCGACGAGTTCCGCCATGATCGCCGTATAATACCCGGCGCCGGCGCCCATGTGCACAACAGTCTCGCCTTCGCGGATCTTGAATGCGTGCAAGGCCGCCACATGCAGCGAGGGAGAGCCGTTGTTGATGCCCTTTTCCGTATCGAGACCGACAAGAACGTCCTGATATAGAACCACCGGATCGGTGGATGCGACCTGATGATACTCGGCGCTGAAAACATCGTTGAATATCCAGGGCGGTGGGCCGACATAATCTTCGCGCGGCACGCGGGCGAAGGCGGCAAGCAGGCGTTCGTTGCTGTCGATCCCCGCCTTGGCGAGCAGTTGGAGCGCATAGTTGCGGCGATGGGCAGGCTCAGTCTCAAAACTCATTTCATCTCCTTCTGGCCGTCATCCGCTTCGGTTGTGCTCTCATCGCCATGACGTAGCGATGACCAATTCGCGCCATAGTGGCAGGACGGATGAGTTGTCTCAATGCAAGGTTCAACGAAATGAATTGGTAGCTCATGGCACGATCCTGTAATTGCGCTTGAACAATCACAAAAGAATGCCGGAAACACACCATGGCCACAAAAACCGCCGCGCCGCCCGTCAGCAACCCGGGTGCCGTCAACGAAGACACGCCGCGCGGTTTCGCCTTCGGTCTGACGGCCTATCTGCTGTGGGGTTTTCTGCCTTTCTATCTGAAGGCGGTCGGCCATCTTCCGGCGATGGAAGTGCTGGCGCACCGGGCACTCTGGTCCGTGCCGGTGGCCGGGATCGTGCTGGTCATCCTCGGACGACTGAAGGATGTGAAGGCGGCACTGCAGAACCCGCGCATGCTCGGCATGGCCTGTGTCACCGCCGCGTTCATCACCGCCAACTGGGGCGTATATGTCTGGGCCGTCGCCGCGGGACATGCGCTCGATGCCGCTCTTGGCTATTTCATCAACCCGCTGTTCAGCATCTTTCTTGCCGCCGTCATCCTGAAGGAAAAGCTCTCGCCGCTGCAGATGGCGGCAATTGGGCTCGCTGTGGTGGCGGTCGCTATTCTGGCCTGGGGAGCCGGCGGGCTTCCCTGGGTATCGCTGGCGCTGACCTTTACCTGGGGCATTTATGCGCTCCTGCGCAAAACGCTGCCGATCGGGCCGAATCAGGGGTTCTTTCTGGAAGTGCTGCTGATCAGCATTCCGATGCTGCCCTATGTGATCTGGCTCGAAGCCACCGGACAGGGGCATTTTTTCGGTGGAACCCATTTCGACATGGGCATGCTGGCGCTTTCCGGCATCGTCACCGCCGGCCCGCTGATGATCTATGCCAACGGCGCAAAACTGCTAAAATTGTCGACCATCGGCATCATGCAGTATATCGCGCCGACGATGATTTTCCTGATCGCCATCTTCGTTTTCGGCGAGCCGCTGAGCACGACCAAGCTGATGAGTTTCGTCTTGATCTGGGCAGCGTTGGCGCTCTACACCATTGCCATGCTTCGCCAGTTGCGCGGCCGCTGATTGCTTATTGCTGATTTCAAGGACGAACTTTCATGCAGATGTCAGACATTCCCTTCGGCACGACCGACTGGTCGAGCGTCGAGCCGACCGAGCACAAGGGCGAAACGGGACATTCGACCTGGCGAACCCGCCATTTCGGCGGCATCCGGGTGCGGATGGTGGAGCATTCGCCGGGTTATCTTGCCGACCACTGGTGCGAGAAAGGCCATATCCTTCTGTGCCTCGAAGGCGAAATGACGACGGAACTGGATGATGGAAGAGTGTTCGTGCTGAAGCCCGGCATGAGCTATCAGGTTGCCGATAAGGCGGAGCCACATCGTTCCTCGACCACGACCGGCGCGAAGCTTTTCATCGTCGACTGAAGACCAATTTCGTCGTCATCCTCGGGCTTCTCCCGAGGATGACGACGAACACACCTGAAACACCTCACAGCTTCGAAATAACGCCCTCTTCCCCCTTGGACGATGCCGTGATCTCATCGCGCTCGAGGATCGCTGGGACGATATCGTCGACATCTGCAATGACCAGCGGCTGGACGAGATGGGCGCGGTGGATGAAGCCCTGATCGCGCATGTGATTGACCAGCGACAGCATCGGATCCCAGAAGCCGCCGATATTGGCAAACACCATCGGCTTTTCGTGGCGGCCGAGTTGGCCCCAGGTCATGATCTCGACGATCTCTTCCAGCGTGCCGATACCGCCCGGCAAAGTGACGAAGGCGTCGGAGCGTTCGAACATCTTATGCTTGCGCTCGTGCATGTCCTTTGTCACGATCAACTCGTTGAGCTGGCCGAGCGAATGGCGCGTCGCCTCCATGTCGACAAGAAATTCGGGGATGATGCCGGTCACCTGGCCGCCATTCGACAAGACGCCCGCAGCGACTGCGCCCATGATGCCCTTGGTGCCGCCGCCATAGACAAGCCGAAGGCCATGTGCGGCGATCGATTTTCCAAGCGCGCGGCCGGCGGCGAGATAGGCGGGATCACGGCCGGGCTGGGAACCGCAGTAGACGCAGATGGATCGTATTGGCACAGTTTTCTCCGTTCGGCATTTTCAGGCTGCGACAAAGCCGTCGCAAAACGCAAAATTGACGGGAAAATCCCGCAAGAGCAAGGCTTTATGATGTGAAAAGCTTGTTAAGAATGATGGAAACCGCTAATCGGTAAAGTAGCGGAAACACAGGCCCTATGAGGCAACAGACGATGAAGAACCGTGCCGGCTGGCTCGCCCTGATTGTACTTGCAATAGCTTCGCTGCTGATGATCTTCGTTGTCATGCCAAGGATCAATCACGACGGCAAGCCGGTAGCAGCTGCGATCAATGCTGCCGGCGACGCGGTGAAGGATGCCGTGACCGAGGGCAACAAGCCTCAGGAGACGGCAAAAGTCGAGCCGCAGGCGACGGTGCCTTCTTCTGCCAATCAGGCTGCACCCGCGCCGACAAGCCCGGCAGCACCGGCTCCTGCATCCGAGAATGCCGCAGCGGATACGCCGACATTCGATGTGCTTCGCGTCGAGCCTGACGGCTCCGCGGTCATTGCCGGCCATGCCGCACCCAATTCGGTACTCGAGATCACCAACGGCACTTCCGTCATCGCCAAGGTCGAGGTCGGCCCGAGCGGCGATTTTGCCGCCGTGCTCGACAAGCCGCTGCCGCCCGGAGATCACCAGATCGTGCTGAAAGCAACGAGCAAGGACGGCAAGGTCGTCACTTCGGAAGAGATCGCCACCGTTTCCGTACCTGCCGACAAAAACGGCAAGCTTCTCGCTATGGTGACGAAGCCCGGCAAGGCAAGCCGCCTGATCGCGGTTCCGGAAGAGGCCAACAAGGTCGCATCCGCCCAGGCCGGCAGCCTGCCTGCGGCCGCTGCAGCCGGCGCCGCAGCTCCTGCCACGACACCGGCTCCCCAGGGTTCCGGCAAGGTCGCATCCGCTCCTGCGGCGGGTACAACCGCTCCGATCGCAGCCGCTCCCGCCATGTCGAGCGAGCTGCAGATCACCGCGGTCGAAATCGAAGGCTCCAAGATTTTCATCGCCGGCATCAGCCGGTCGGGCCGGCAGGTTCGCGGCTCAGCCGACGGTTCGGTCGTCGGACAGGCCCAGGCAGGAGGCGACGGACATTTCGTCATCGACGGAAACGCCAACCTGACGGTCGGCGATCATCGCATCGCCGTCGAGGCGCTTGGCAGCAACGGCCAGGTTCTGGTGCGCGTCGAAGTGCCGTTCAACCGGCCCGCTGGTGATCAGGTCGCGGCCATCGCGTCGCCCTCGCCGGTGAGCCCGGTCACGGCTGTCGATGGCGGTGCCTTTGACAATCTGCGCGGACAGGTGGCAAAAGCCTTCTCGCTGCTCAAGGGTCTCTATGACGCGGGCAAGGTGCCTTCGCTCGAAAGCATGGCGGCAGCCCGCTCGGCAACTGGTATCGCGCTACAGTCGCTTGCCGAATACAGGCTGCCGGCGGGCGCCTCGATCAACGCCACCGAAGCTGTCGGCGTCACCGCCGGCCATGCCAATGCCGCCCGGCAGGTGCTCGACGCCCTGCCCCGCGACGTGGCAGCCGTTGGCGAAGCATTGGACAATCTGACGAAACTGATCACCGAAACCGTCGGGCCGGCTCTGGCACAACAGTTCGGCGGCGCGCCGCAGACGATGGCGTCTACCGGTGGAGCACGTACGATCGAGCAGGCACCGCTCACCCAGAGCGACCGCAACTCGGTCATCATCCGTCGCGGTGATACGCTGTGGCAGATCGCACGGCGCGCTTACGGTCAGGGCGTGCGTTACACGACGATCTATCTCGCCAACGAGGAACAGATCGCCAATCCGGACGTCATCCAGCCCGGCCAGATTTTTGGCGTTCCGGAAGAATTCCGCCCCGATTCAGAAGAGCTGCACCGCGAACGGCTGCAGCATCGCAAGGGTTGAGCAGGCTTGCAGAATTGAATTTACCAAGGCCGGCGGTCCCGACAGGATCGCCGGCCTTGGTGTTTCAGGATTGCGCTTCCCCGGTGAACGCGAGGATGACGGGAGGCCTTGCAAGAAAATCTATGGCGCGATCCCAGTGGCTTAGCCGTTCCGCCCACGCGTCATCATCCCCGCCTGTGCAATCAAGCCGATAATCGTGCCGTCATCGGATGGGAACCGGGTTCGCGAACCGGCCTCCTCATTCAGCGGGTCTCGGCTCGGTTTCCGGTGATGGTCGTGACTGCGATCCGATGGGAACTGACACGTCCCGCAGGATCGGACGAAGCGGCCGGGGCAGGCGGAAAGCCTGACATACCAAATCCCCAATACCACCGCCTGCCCCCTTCCCTTCCTTCACCGACCCGGTTTTCCCGGTGCGGTTATCGCCGTTTGCCCGTTGCAGCGCTGCGGAGCAATTGCGAGCGATGATCAGCTTCGCGCATGCCAGCCGCGGGACCCTCGCCCCATTGAGACTGCCGAATCGATTGACGCCAAGCCGATATTTTTCGCGAGGACAAAATGATTTCCAGCATCAGCTCCAGCCGGCTCTGGCCGCAACAGGTCGCGTTCAAGGCTTTCAACGATACTTCGGGCAATCCGGAAAACCCGACACCGGGTTCGTCCGCCGCCTCGCTTTCGCGGCTGTTCTATTCCGAAGCCGCCGATGAGGTTGACGACTACGGATATGAGAGCGAACTGTCGTCGCTGTTCGGATCGCTGTCGCAAACGACAGCCGGCAACAGCCCGGATCAGGACACGGATGTCGCGATCGACGACATTTCGTCGAATGCCTTCATGAAGGCGCTGCAGCAGAAAATCGACACGCTGAAGGCCAGCGCAGATACTTCCGGCATGGCCGAGACCATGCAGGCGGCACTTGCGGCCGGCCGGCTGACGGTTACCGACGTGGTTACCGGCGAGGAGATAATCGCCCGCGATATCGCAAATGCTGACACGACGTCCGGGGAGGTCACCTCCATCACGACGTCGGAATGGAGCAGCTTTCTCCGCGACACCCTGCTGCGCGACTCCTATGGACGCTATGTCCGCAACGACGATTCCAGCCATATCGACAAGGCAAGCGGCAAAAGCGCCTATTTCGGCATGATCGGCGAGACACATTATTATCTGAGCTGGACGAGTGCGGCGAACACCTAAGCGGGAAGCACTGCATGATGACGGCTGCTTTCCGCCCCAAGCGGTCATTCCTGAACCAAACGGTACTCGCCAGCAGGTAGCCATTTGCTGTCACATATCAGCGTTGCATAACAAGAAGTATGCATTTGCCTAATAAGAGATCATAAGTCGCTTATCTGATGCACATGAGAGTCCTTGATATGGATTGGGTCCCTATAGTCTTCGTTACGTTCAAGGCTCTCGCGTTAGGCATTGCCATGTTCTTCGCCATCAAGTGGCATTACGATCAGGGAGAGAAGGCGGACACGCGAGCCTTGCTCCGCACGGGCGGAAAGATGGCCGCAGTCTTCGCGCTGGCGCTACTCGGCGTGGTGCTCTTCGCCTTCGTGCTTAGCAGTACGCTCGGTTTGGACTTGAGCTTCCCATGACGGCATCGTCAATGTACCTAGTCCTGCGGGGACTCCCAGAGGCCGACGACACCCTTTGTGTCATTAGTCGGTCTCGAATGATATGGATTCCGGCTTCTCCGGTGGGCAAGTTTCTCCTGTGACCAGGAGGGTTTTCAGATCGCGCACATGCCGAAACTCAGCCGGAAGGGAAACAAGCAAGGCCGCACGAGCGACCTGAAGAGAACGCCTCCTAATAGCGCAAACGAGCCAGAAAGTCGCCGTCTCAAAAGAACGATAGTCTGCCGAACCGGAACCGCCATTTGAGCCACAACTGACCATTTCCTAAGGAAACACCCCACTCCGCATTGCATCCAAAGCCTTTGCCGCCTATCTGCCGGGTGGCGCCTCTTTCGCGCGTCGCCGGAGCCCTGCATGCCAGATAAAAAGAAGATCGTTTCCGCGGATGATGGCAATCCGTTCGGAACCCTTGTCAACCTGTGGCCCTATATGTGGCCGACGGGCCGGGCCGACCTGAAGGCGCGGGTGCTCTGGGCAACGTTTTTCCTGATCCTTGCCAAGCTGGTGCTTCTCTCGGTTCCCTATTTCTTCAAATGGGCGACCGATGCACTGAACGGCAAGCTGGATATGGCCGGCATCCTGCCCGCCTTCCTGCTCGGCGCCGTCGTCCTCGTCATCGCCTATAATTTCACCCGCATCCTGCAGGTGGGCTTAAACCAGTTACGGGATGCACTGTTTGCCTCTGTCGGCCAGCATGCGGTGCGCCAGCTTGCCCACAAGACTTTCGTGCACATGCACCAGCTTTCGCTGCGCTTCCACCTGGAGCGCAAGACGGGCGGCCTGTCGCGGATCATCGAGCGCGGCACCAAGGGCATCGAGACGATCGTCCGCTTCACCATATTGAACTCGGTGCCGACGCTGATCGAGTTCATCCTGACAGCGATCATCTTCTGGGCGGCCTATGGCTTTGCCTATCTCGCTGTCACTGCCGTCACCGTCGCAGCCTATATCTGGTTCACCATCAAGGCGAGCGACTGGCGCATCTCGATCCGCCGGACGATGAACGACAGCGACACCGACGCCAATACAAAGGCGATCGACTCGCTGCTGAATTTCGAGACGGTCAAATATTTCGGCAACGAGGAGATGGAGGCGAAACGCTTCGACGGCTCGATGGCGCGTTATGAAAAGGCCGCAACCCAGGTCTGGACCTCGCTCGGCTGGCTCAACTTCGGCCAGGGCGTCATTTTCGGCCTCGGCCAGGCGGTCATCATGATCATGTCGGCGATGGCCGTCCAGCGCGGCGAACAGACGATCGGCGACTTCGTTTTCGTCAACGCGCTTCTGATGCAGCTTTCCGTGCCGCTCAATTTCATCGGCTTCGTCTATCGCGAAATCCGCCAGGGTCTGACCGATATCGAGCAGATGTTCGAGCTTCTCGAAGTCGAGGCGGAAGTCGTCGACAAAGCGGATGCGAAACCACTCGCGCTCAATGCGCTCAGCCCGCAAAAGGGCGCCATCGCCTTCAAGGATGTCCGCTTCTCCTACGATCCGCAGCGACCAATCCTCAAAGGCATTTCCTTCGAGGTGCCTGCTGGCAAGACGGTGGCAATCGTCGGTCCGTCAGGTGCTGGCAAATCGACGATTTCCCGGCTGCTCTACCGCTTCTACGATATCCAGGATGGTTCGATCACCATCGACGGCCAGGATGTGCGCGACGTGACGCAGACATCGCTCAGGGCGGCGATCGGCATGGTTCCGCAGGATACTGTGCTGTTCAATGATACCGTCGCCTACAATATCCGCTATGGCCGACCGGGTGCCACTGAGACGGAACTGCAGGCTGCCGCCGAAATCGCCCAGATCGACACATTCATCAAGCAACTGCCGGACGGCTACGAAACCAAGGTCGGGGAACGGGGCCTGAAACTTTCGGGCGGCGAAAAGCAGCGCGTGGCGATCGCGCGCACGGTGCTGAAGGCACCGCCGATCCTGATCCTCGACGAAGCGACGTCGGCGCTCGACACGACGACGGAACACGAGATCCAGTCGGCACTCGACAAGGTTTCCGAAAACCGCACGACGCTGGTCATCGCCCACCGGCTTTCGACCGTGATCGGCGCCGACGAGATCATCGTGCTGCGTGCGGGCGAGATTGCCGAACGCGGCACCCATTCCGGGCTGCTTGCTGAAAATGGCCTCTACGCCTCGATGTGGAACCGCCAGCGGGAAGCAACACAGGCGGAAGAACATCTGCGCCAAGTGCGCGAGAGCGATGATCTCGGCGTGGTGACACGCGGCGCGCCTGCTGCGGAATAACGAGTCGAAATAAAGGGATCGGGAGACAGGATGAGACGCCGGATGAATTATTCAGTCAGACGAATGCTGATCGCAGGAACCTTCGTCGTGGCTTACCTGCTGGTGCTCATCTTCTGGGGCTCGCCGCTTCTGGCGCTGACGACATGGCTCGGGCTCGTCGATCCGGCAAAAATCTGAAATCCCAGCGCCCCAAGCGGCACACGCCGGGCGACCGGCCCGCCGCTGTGGAGAATATCTGTCGGGTTCTTTCTTACCAGCCAATACATGACGCGCCTGCTTTCGGCGTGGTTCGCACGTGAGCCACATCCTGCGGTCGCGCGATATCCAGCCCGTCCGGACGGTTAAGTATCGACGCGGGATCGTCACGATGCGCAGAGCGCGTCTTTTTGCGCATATCGGCGCCGTAAATCTGCGAAGCGGCAAGAAGCAGCTCCGTAAATTCCGGCGTCGAAATCCCATCTGCCCGGCGAAGCTGGGCAATCAGGGGATCGGATAATACGTCTTCGATGGTGAGTTCACGTTGCATGGTTTTGCTCCTCTTCAAAACCTATACACAGGCAGCACTACAGCTACGTTGCAAAACTACGGCCAAAACACGGCATTTTCTATGTGGCAAATCGCCGTGAACCAGGGTTGGCGGGACGATCAGCGGCAACATTACCCCCTCGCCCGGCTGGCATCCGCCAGCAATCACTGATCGCTGTGACCGGCTTCGGACGTAGAGACTTACAGACGACCCGGAGAGACGACGGAACGGAAAATATCAGAGGCAGTTCTTGCAGGGGGCAAAGCGAAATCAGCCCATCCTTTTCTGCCAATGGGCTCACCAAGGACGGACGAGCACTAGACGACATCTATCGGCGCGACGAACCGTAACGGTTACGTTCGCGATAACGCCGCTGGCTCCACGCCGTGTAGGCAACCGCTGCCACCACGATCGCGATATCCACCATTGCTATCAGGCACCATGTAACGCTCATGTCTAAACTCTTCCGTGTTCCAACCGTAGCGAATTTACCAGAAGTGCTTCCAGTGATGATTTGAGCACATCCGTAACATTCGACCTTGATGTAAGTCAGCCGCCTCCTGACCTAGTTTTGTGACAACCACGTGAAAATCGAAGCAAGAACCGTGCCGAATTGCTGCATTGCAACAAAAATCGGACTTCCTGTCGGATATTCCAACGCATCAATCCCGTGATAGTTGCAATCCTCTGCCAGATCGTAAAGCCGCACGGAACCGCATTGCCGCCAATACCGTTTTTCGATAGTTAGTGCCGGAAACACAGGACCTTACGCCCTTCAGGGAGAAACAGTTGATCAACCTCTTCGACACCATCCGCAACACGCTCGTGCCGATCCACAAGGAAGGTTACATCTTCGTTGCGATCTTTTTCGTCGTGTCCCTGATCCTGGGTTACTTCGCCGAACCCCTGTTCTGGATCGGCCTGGTGCTGACCCTCTGGTGTGCCTATTTTTTCCGCGATCCCGAGCGCGTCGTGCCGCAGGATGACGATCTCATCCTCAGCCCGGCCGATGGGCGCGTGAGCCACGTCGCCATGGTCGTTCCACCGGCGGAACTGGGCCTCGGCCTGGAGCCGATGCTGCGTATCTCGGTTTTCATGAACGTCTTCAACTGCCACGTGAACCGCGCACCGGTCCGTGGTGAAGTGACGACGATCGAGTATCGCGCCGGACAGTTCGTCAATGCCGAGCTGGACAAGGCGAGTTCCGACAACGAACGCAACGGCCTCGTCATCGAAAGCCGTCACGGCAAGGTGGGCGTCGTCCAGATCGCCGGCCTCGTTGCACGCCGCATCGTCTGCTGGGTCAAGCCCGGCGAGCCACTGAATGCCGGCGAACGCTTCGGCCTGATCCGTTTCGGCTCGCGCCTCGACGTGTTCGTGCCGGCCGGTGGTGCCGCGCGTGTGTCGATCGGCCAGCTGGCAATCGCCGGCGAAACCGTGCTTGCTGAATTCGGCTCGACCAAAGGCGCTTCGCTCGGTCGTCGCAGCTGATACATACATAAAGGAGGAAACGGATGATGGATTTGCCCCCAGTAGAGCCAAACCGCTCGACCGACGAGGCCCGCGGTCCTCGCCTGAGGGAGATCCCCATCCGGCTGATGGTACCGAACCTGATCACGGTGCTCGCCATCTGTGCCGGCCTGACGGGTATAAGGCTCGCCTTCGAGGGTCGTTACGAGCTGGCGGTCGCCATGGTGCTGCTTGCTGCTTTTCTCGACGGTATTGACGGGCGGATCGCTCGTCTTCTGAAAGCGACATCGAAATTCGGCGTGCAGATGGATTCGCTCGCCGACATCATCAATTTCGGCGTTGCCCCGGCTTTGGTCTCCTATGCCTTCCTGCTCGACGGCGCCCGTTCGCTCGGTTGGATCGCAGCCCTGCTCTATGCGATCGCTGCAGGCCTGAGGCTGGCACGTTTCAACGTCATGGAAGACCGTGGCATCAAGGCGCCGTGGCAGTCGGAATTTTTCGTCGGCGTACCAGCGCCGATGGGCGCCGTGCTGATGCTGCTGCCGGTCTATCTCGGTTTCCTCGGCATCGAACGCACACCCTGGTTCATCTATGGCAGTGTCGTCTATACGGTTGCGATCGGTTATCTGCTGGTCAGCCGCCTGCCGGTCTGGTCCGGAAAATCGAGCAAGATCCGCCGGGATCTGATGTTTCCGGCCCTGCTTCTGGTGGTTCTCTATGTGGCGCTTCTGATGAGCTACACATGGGAAGTGCTGTCGATCACAGTCGTCGCCTATCTTTGTGTCCTGCCGTTCAGCGCCAGAGCATGGAAGCGCCGCTACGGCACGATCACGATCGAAGACGAAGGGACGCACGTATAACGTGCGTCCAATTATGGAAAACCTACCGCAATGCACTGATATTGCTGCATTGCGGTATACGCCTGCGGCAAGTTGCCACGCGTAGACCTACCTCATCGAAAAGAGACGGATAAGCCTTTATTCCGCCCGTATTGCCGGTGAATTCCGGCGCCCCGCAACACCAGAGAATCATGCGGGTGAAATGATGAGGATAAAGACGTGAGCAATACGCAAAAGACCGACAAGCCGGAAGCAAAGCCGGACTTTACCGACCATTTCCGCCCGCTGGGCATCAAGGCCGTGGCCGCTGCCGCCATGATGCTCAAGCGGAAGCCGAAACTGACGCCTGTCCGGTAAACGGCTCAGAACTCACTTTAGCGCACTCCACAAAAGACCGAGCGCCAATGCGCTCATGACGAGGCCGATCAGGCCGTCCAGTACCCGCCATGCGGCGGGTCGGGCGAAGACCGGCGCCAGAAGACGGGCACCATAACCGAGCCCAAAAAACCAGACGAACGAGGCGGTCGCTGCACCTGCCCCGTAGGCAAGCCGTTCTGCTCCTTCAAAACCCGCCGAAAGGCTGCCGAGGAGAAGGACGGTGTCGAGATAGACATGCGGATTGAGGAACGTAAAGGCAAGGCAGGTCAGCACCGCCGCCTTCAACGATAGCCCTTCCGGCGCACCGGCCACCATGGCCGCAGGCTTTGCTGCCCGTCTGAAGGCAAGCATCGCGTAACTTCCCAGAAAAACAGCACCGCTGAGCGTCACGATCAGGATCAGCGTCTTCGACTGTGAAACCAGCGCACCCATGCCGCCGACACCGGCTGCGATCAGCAAGGCATCAGACAATGCGCAGATGAAGCAGAGCAGAAATACATGCCGACGCAAAAGGCCCTGACGCAGGATGAAAGCGTTTTGGGCGCCGATCGCGATGATCAGCGACCCGCCGAGGGCAAAACCGGACAGGCCGGCAGACAGAATGTTCATGAAAAGAATTCCGGTGGGGAGATGAATTAGAAGAGCGACATCTGGGACGTGTCTTTGCCGAGTTTCGGCGGTTTGTCATCGAGCGCCGCGACCGCCACCGGCTTCTGGACTTCCGGCCCCATGTTGGAGACCTTGTTGACCAGGTCGGAAACCGGGATCGCTTCGAAGAAGTCGTCCTCGGCCGGGTTCAGAAGATCGGCGACCTGACGCGGCTCCTGCGTTTTGCATTCCAGCCAGCGCTCGAAATCCTCCGGCCTGATGACGACCGGCATGCGATCATGGATGCCGCGAATGGCGCGATTGGCTTTGGTCGTCATGATTGCCGCAGTATCGACTTCCGATCCATCGGCCGACGCCCATGTCTCCATCAGGCCGGCAAAGGCGATGACGCCGCCGTTCTTCGGCCTGATCCAATAGGCCTGCGATTTCACACCGCCTTCCTTCGGCGGGCGCTTCCATTCGTAAAAACCGGAGGCCGGAATGAGGATGCGGCGGTGGCGCATGGCGGCACGAAAGGACGCCTTGTCGATCGCGGTTTCGGACCGGGCGTTGATCAGCAATGGAAACTCGCGCATGTCCTTGACCCATCCGGGGATAAGCCCCCAGCGGGCGAGCAATGACTTGCGTTCCGGCAGGTTGCTGCCCGGCTGGCGGTCGGCCTTTGTCACCACGAGAATAGGCTGCGTCGGCGCGATATTGAACCGCGGCGGAAAATCATCCTCGAAATCGGCGACACCAACAGTGCCGAGAACCTCGTCCGGCTTGTGGGTCAGGGCATAACGTCCACACATCGGTTTTAGATGGCACCGGGCTTGATAGCGGTCAAGCAGTCGGGAGGTCGGAAATGACCTATGCGCTGCGAGGGCCGAACAGGATGATCGCCCCACCGGCAAGGCAGATGACGGCGCCCGTCACATCCCAGCGATCAGGTGCGCGACCTTCGACACCCCAGAGCCAGAGAACCGAGGCGACGATATAGATCGCGCCATAGGCGGCATAAGCACGCCCCGCCGATTCCGCCGGCACAAGCGCAAGCGCCCAGGCGAAGGCGGCCAGAGAAACCATGCCTGGCGCCAGCCAGAGAGGTGACCTGTCGAGTTTCAGCCAGGCCCAAAAGGCAAAACAACCGGCGATTTCGGCAACAGCGGCGAATGCGTAGAGGAGATAGGTCTTTATCATAGCGCTATTCAAAATCTTCCCGTTTTACATCCTGCACCATGTGCATCACCCGAAGGATCACGATGCGATCGGCATAGTATCGGTAGTAGATGCAGAGCCGGCGATAAGGAAGCGCCCGCAGACCGGGCGAAATATGATCTCGTGGCGAACCGGTGAAATCGGCTTGTGCTATCCAGCTGATCTTCGCAGTCAGATCCCGAAGGAACTCCCTGGCATAAAAAGGGCTGGTTTCTGAGATGAAACGACGAATGCCGCGGAGATCGGTACGCGCGAGAGGCGAAACAATCAGCCGCTTTGACTGTTTACCGCTCTTCGTCATCGTTCATGACATCCGACAGGATAGCTTCGGCACTTCCATACTCCATCCCCAGACCAGCCTCTATCTCGGTATCTGCCGCGGATATGGCCTGGCGGAGGGATTGCATTCGCATTTCATAGTCGGCGAGCATACGAATGCCAGCACGCACAACCTCGGTTTCCGTGCCGAATCGGCCATTTCTAACCAGATCGGCAAGAATGCCGTCATAGGCATCACCAAGAGAAAAGGTTTTCGCGCGAGCCATGTCGTACTCCTTGGAGTGGGAAGAATACTGCATTTTACAATACTTTTGCAATATCGCCCCAATCGGCTACGATCTCACCGACGTGCCACGTAATGCCTTAGAATGATGGACCTCACCGCGATGCACTCCTCTCCACAAGCCGCCTCTTCCGCCATTCTCGAACGGGATGGCCGGTTTCTTCTGATCCGGCGGAAGAACCCGCCGTCGGCTGATCTTTTTGCTTTTCCGGGCGGGCGGGCAGAACCGGGTGAAACGCCGGCGGACACGGCGCTGCGCGAGTTTTTCGAGGAAACCGGCATTGTCGCGCGCAACCCTGTGCTGTTTGCCACCTACGACCTGAACGGCGACAAGGACGACACCCGGCATTTCTTTCTGTCGGTCTTCCGCATCGAGGCCGATGCCGACATCGAGGCGATCGCCGCAGACGATGCGACCGATCCGGGCTGGTTCACGGTCGAGGAAATCCGCAACCTGCCCTGCCCGCCGAGCGTGCTTGAATGTGCCGAAAGGCTGGCGGTGATCGGCACCGGCCGGTAATGTCGGAAAGCTGATAGGCGGATGCCGAATCATTTGCGTCCGAATTAAAACCTTCGACCCGAAGACCGAACCAAGGAATTCCGTTTGAGATCCGCCGCCTGCCTCACCCTGCCGCTTCTCCTCGCGATGGCCTTGCCGCTTGCCGCGCAGACCGTGAAGAAAACGGCGCCGGAGACCAAGGCTCCCTTGGAGCAGGCCGCACCGGCTGAAGCTGCCAAGCCTGCGCCTTATGACGGCCCGCTTCTGCGGCTCGCGGAAGTGCTGGGCTCGATCAGTTACTTGCGGGAATTGTGCGGCGCTCCGCAGGAAGACTGGCGCCGGACGATGCGCCAGTTGCTCGATTCGGATGCGGCAAACGAGCCGGCGCGGCGTGAACGGTTGACGGCCGCCTATAATCGCGGTTACCGCTCCTTTGCTGCCGTACACAGCTCCTGCACGCTTGCCGCCCGCAACGCAGAGGAGCGATACCGTAACGAAGGCGCAACACTTGCGACGGAAATAGCCTCCCGCTTCGGAAATTAGCGGATTATTTACCTCTTTCGTCAGGAGAGCGTGTCGTTTTGATAAAAGGCTGATAAAGTTCTTAACGGCGCAGTAAGCAAATCGGCCTCAATAGCCGGCACCGAGGAAAGTTCAGTATGCAGTCAGGCCTCAACGAAATCGATGACATGATCGTCCACGAGAAGATGCAGGTCGCGCTCGAATATCAGAACGACGCCTGGGCAGACGGACGTGCAGACGGTATCGAGCCGGAAATCATCGCCGACGCAGCAATCGCGTTTGCTATGCGCGAGACTATCCGTCAGCGCGGTGAAGAGGGTGCGGAAGCGCTGCTCGAATCATTGCGTGAACGCATGCTGGCCGGTGAGTTTTCTCCCGAACGCAACATCCAGTAATATCCGAGCTTCCCATGCGGAACGCCAGTTTCAAACCCGTCACGATCTGGCTGCTGGCATCAGCGGCTTTATTTTCTATTGCTCCGAACGCGTTTGCGCTCTCGGACGGTAAAATGACGCCCGTGGCCGAGGATACGCTGTCTCAGGAACCGCCTCTCAGACAGGCTTTCGAAGGCGCAACCCAGACAAAGCCCGGCTTGTCTTCGCAAAGTGATACGGTGAAGGACGGTGCCGAGAATACGGCACCAGCGGCCGGTGGCAAAAATGCTCCCAAGACGGATGGCACGGATGCCAATCCAGGAGGAAACGGCACGGTGGCCGCTGCTGCAGATCAAATGTCTGCAGAAATCATCCGCGATCTTTCGGCCCTGCCCGCTCCGGTGAAGGCGATGCGCGAAAAGCTCGTCGAAGCCGCCGCGTCCGGTGATATCGAACGGCTGCGGCCGTTGATCGAAGGCACACCGAAGCCGCCGCAGATCATGAACAACGAGAGCGACGATCCGATCGATACGCTGAAGAATTTTTCTGGCGATCCGGACGGTCAGGAAATCCTCGCGATCATGCTCGACATCATGGCGACGGGTGCCGCGCGTATCGATGCCGGCACGCCGGATGAAACCTATGTCTGGCCCTATTTCACCGGAAAGCCGCTCGCGTCTCTGACCCCGCCTGAACGTGTGGAGCTGCTGCGCATCGTCACTGCCGGTGACCTGATGGGCATGGAAGAAACCGGCAACTACAATTTCTACCGCCTCGGCATCTCGCCTGACGGACAGTGGAAATTCATGGCCGGCGGCGACTGAGACTTTCATCGTTCCGCCACAGACGACCAAACACCCCGAAATACCCCGTTCGCGTGGATTTTTGTCACCCGTTTCGCGGCGAATAGACGTCTGAACGCAACACTGGGCGCATATTCCCCTCCCGCCCGGAGACATTTGGACTTTCCGGGAGCGATCATTTTCGAATATGGAGGATGCGGCTCATGTTTGATGCCTTCATTTCCGGCGATCCGTCGCCGCACCACATTCCAGAGATGCCGTAATGCTTTCCCGCTTCTTCGCCTATTACCGCCCCTATCGCGGTCTGTTCCTTCTCGACTTCGGCTGCGCGGTACTGTCCGGGCTGCTGGAACTCGGCTTCCCTATGGCGGTCAAGCTGTTCGTCGACCGGCTGCTGGTGACGCAGGAATGGTTTCTGATCGTGATCGCGTCGATCGCGCTGCTGATCTGCTACGCGCTGAATACCGGGCTGATGGTGGTCGTCACCTATTGGGGCCACATGCTGGGCATCAATATCGAGACCGACATGCGCCGGGAAGCCTTCAATCATATGCAGAAGCTTTCCTTCCGCTATTACGACAACCACAAGACCGGGCATCTCGTCGGGCGCCTGACCAAAGATCTCGAGGAGATCGGCGAAGTCGCTCATCACGGGCCGGAAGACCTGTTCATCGCCATCATGACCTTTATCGGCGCGTTGGCGCTGATGATTTCGGTCAACTGGAAACTGGCCATCATCACCGCGCTGGTCGTGCCGCTGACGGCATGGGTGACGAGCCGCTACGGTGCGCGGATGAGCGCCAATTTTCGCCGGCTGTTCGACCGGGTGGGCGATTTCAACGCACGCATCGAGGAAAATGTCGGCGGCATGCGGGTGGTACAGGCTTTTGCCAACGAGCCGCATGAACGTAGCCTCTTCGAAAAAGACAACCAGAACTATCGCCGGGTGAAGCTCGAAGCCTACAAGATCATGGCCGCCAGCACGTCGCTGAGCTATATGAGCATGCGCCTGACGCAGATGATCGTGATGGTCGCCGGTGCCTGGTTCGTGCTGCAGGGAGAGCTGACCGCCGGTGGCTTTATCGGCTTCCTGCTGCTGGTCGCCGTGTTTTTCCGCCCTGTCGAGAAGATCAACTCCGTCATCGAGACCTATCCGAAGGGCATTGCCGGTTTCCGCCGCTTTACCGAGCTTGTCGATACCGAACCGGATATCGCCGATGCGCCGGATGCAGTCTCGGTCAACGTGCTCACAGGCGCGATCGACTACAACAACATCTCCTTCGGCTACACCAAGGACAAGCCTATCCTGACGGATGTCAGCCTGTCGATCCGGCCCGGCGAGACGGTCGCCTTTGTCGGCCCGTCCGGTGCCGGCAAGACGACGATGTGTTCGCTGCTTCCCCGCTTCTACGACGTCACCGGCGGCAGCATCACGATTGACGGCATCGACATTCGCAAGATGACCAAAACGTCGCTGCGCCAGCAGATCGGCATCGTGCAGCAGGACGTATTCCTGTTCGGCGGCACGATGCGGGAAAACATCGCCTATGGCCGCCTCGGTGCCAGCGATGCCGACATCATGCAGGCGGCCCGCCGGGCGCGGCTGGAAGAGATGATCGCCGATCTGCCCGACGGGCTGGACACGGTGGTCGGCGAACGCGGCGTCAAACTTTCGGGCGGCCAGAAACAGCGCGTCGCGATCGCCCGGATGTTCCTGAAGAACCCGCCGATCCTCATTCTTGACGAGGCGACCTCGGCGCTCGACACGGAAACCGAACGGGCGATCCAGCGGTCGCTTTCGGAGCTCGCCGTCGGGCGCACGACGCTGATCATCGCGCACCGGCTAGCCACCATCCAGGGTGCCGACCGGATCGTGGTGATCGACGGCAACGGCATTGCGGAACAGGGCACGCATCAGGAGCTGATTGCCCGCCGTGGCGCCTATAACCGCCTGCATGCCGCCCAGATGGGGGCCTGATTTTCGGAATGGGTGGACGGGCATCCGATTCGCGGCAGTTGAAGGCTGGCGAAAAACTTGATAAAAGAAGTGGAGTTTTATCCGCGGGCGGTTCCGCGAGGGTGGAGCCGCGGGGTCGGGGCATGACGTTTCAGCCGAGAATGCGCAACCAGATCGAAGGATTTTCGGTTCTGGGCGGCCTGCGTCGGCGATACTGGAACGGAATTACCGCCGATCTGTGGGATGTCGAATGCGCCGCTTACGCCGGCGGATATTATGTGGCGCGCGATCCGCGCCTGTTCATCCTTCTCGACCAACGGGGTCAGGGCCGACCGACGCTCAAGCGTTCACCGCGCGAAACGGGCATGCTGCAGGACGCCGATCTCAGCCCGATCTCCTATATTCCCGCCGAAATGGATTTGTGGATCGACATCAAGGATGTTCAATATGTCCGCCATCTCGATATCCATTTCGAAACGGACACGATGAGCCGGCGGCTGGGAGACAATCTCGATCCCCGTCGATTGAAGGACCCGCAGCTCGTCTTCGCCGATAGCCGCGTCATGGCGCTCGCCGAACTGATCGCCGCAGAAATTGCCAATCCCGATCCGCTGCATGATCTTTACGGCGATGGGCTGGCGCTGGCGTTGCTGATCGACGTGCTGAAGCTCGCCAAGTCCGAACCGCGCAAGCGGGGAGCGCTTGCGCCATGGCAATTGAAACGCGCGACCGAATTCATCGAACACCATTGCCTGCGTAATATCCGACTGGAAGAACTGGCGGTGCTGACCGGCCTGTCGCAATCGCATTTTTCCCATTCGTTCAAGGCCTCGACAGGCATGGCGCCGCACGAATGGCAGATGAATGCCAGACTTTTCCGCGCCAAGCAGATGCTGAAATCCGGCGAGCAGCCCCTGACGGCGATCGCCGCGGAAACGGGCTTTTCCGACCACGCGCATTTCAGCCGGGTGTTCCGCAAGCATGTGGGGATCGCGCCATCGCAGTGGAAAAAGTCACAGTCGGAATAAAACATGCGGGCAAACGCGCAGGCCGCTGAACTTTGCCCAATATCGTTCAAGTCTCGCACATCAGAACAAGCGCACGAAACAAATCTGAGTTAACCACTCACCTTATTATTTTGCCGCAGATAAAGCGGCGCGAGTGGGGCAGAAATGAAGAAATCGGTCAAGTCTTCCGCAATGAGAGCGGGCGTAAAGAAGGCAGGTCTGTGGACAGGCGTTGCGGCTATCGGGCTTGTTGCGGCCTGGGCGGCGCAGGCGCAGGATGCCGGCAGCAGCCAGAGCGGCACGACGCTTGCTCCCATCGTCCTTCAGGGCGAAGGCGAACAGGGCGGCACCGGCCCGGTCAAGGGTTATGTCGCCAAGCAAACCACGACCGGTTCGAAGACGGATACGCCACTCAACGAAATCCCGCAGTCGGTTTCCGTCATCGGCACTGAAGAAATGTCCGACCGAGGCGTCGTCGACAAGGTCGATCAGGCCCTGCTCTACACGCCGGGCGTCTTCGCTCAGCCTTACGGCTCGGACGTCGATACGGACTGGATCTATGTGCGCGGCTTCAATGCCAGCCAGACCGGCTTGTTTCTCGATAATCTGGCGTTGACGAACCACGCCTTCGGCAATTTCCAGATCGATGCGTTTATGCTGGAACGCGTCGAAGTGCTGAAGGGTCCGGCATCCGTCCTGCTCGGTGGTGCAAATGCCGGTGGCGTTATCAACCAGGTGCGCAAGCGCCCAACCGATCAGCCCTATTTCTACACAGAACTGGGTATCGACAGCAACGGAGCCGGCTACGGTGCATTTGACCTGTCCGATAAACTCGGCGGCAGCGATGTCGCCAGCTATCGTCTGACCGGCAAGCTTTCCGGCGGCGACGGCTATTCGGACGAGCAGGAAGACTTCCACGGCTTCATCATGCCACAGGTCACAATCCAGCCCGACGACGCGACCAGCCTCAACCTTTGGGGTTACGTCAGCCATCTGGACCAGACTCATACGAACAATGGTCTTTTCCCCTATTCCGGAACGGTCGTCAGCAATCCCACCTTCGGCAAGATCGATCGTGACGCCTATCTCGGCAATTCGGACTTCGACATCGGCCGGGCCACACAGTCGATGATTGGCTATGAATTCGAGCACGAATTCGAAGATGGATGGAAGTTCACCCAGAACCTTCGCTACGCCAACCTGAACAAGCGCGAACGCCAGATTTATCCATTCGACTACGACTCGCAGAGCAATGGAACGATCCTGATGTACGCCGACGACGTGCGTTCGAAGGCAAATTCGTTCAATATCGATAACCGCATCGAGAACGATTTCGATATCGGTGGCGCCAATCACAAGGTCATGGCCGGCATCGACTATCGCTATTACCGTCTCGATAACAACCAGTTGGCGGCGTTCGGCGATCAGGTTGATCCACGCGACGGCTCTTACGGCACGCCGCCGACACTCTTCCCGTCCACCTATCAGATCTACTCGATCAATCAGGTCGGCGCATACGTGCAGGATCAGGTCAAATTCGGTGGTGGCTGGATTGCGACCCTGAACGGCCGTTTCGACTACCTTCATAGCGATCTTGAAACCATCCGTTTCACACCGGCCGAAGACACGCTTTCGGACACGGCCTGGAGTGGCCGTGCCGGTCTGGCTTATGAATTCGACAATGGCCTGACACCTTACGCCAGCGTCGCGACCTTCTTCAGCCCGCTCGTCGGTGCAAGCGCTGATGGTACACTGAAGCCGGAGGAAGGCGAACAATACGAAGCCGGCGTCAAATATGAGCCTACATCGTTCGATGGCGTGCTGACCGCTTCACTGTTCCAGATCGACAAGCAGAATTATACGGTTTCCGTACCTGTTGCGGGTGGCGGCACGGAGAGCAGGCAGCTTGGGGAGGTTCGCTCGCGCGGCATTGAACTCGAAGGCAAGGTCAATCTCGACCAGAACTGGAAGATGATTGCTTCGGCTTCGTATACGGATATCGAGTTCACCAATAATCCGGGCTTTGAAGGCAACACTCCGGCAACCGTCCCGAGTTCGCAGGCTGCACTTTGGCTGGACTACACAGTCACGGAAGGCGCACTTGAAGGTTTGGGTCTCGGCGCGGGCGTGCGTTACCGAGGCAAGTCCTGGGCAGACGACGGGAATACGCAGCGTGTCAGCGATGCCACGGTCTTCGATGCAGGTATCCGCTACGAAAAGAACGACTGGAAGGCCGCCCTTAATGTGACCAACCTGTTCGACAAGGAATATGTCGCGGGCTGCAATACGAATATCTTCTGCGGTTATGGCGAAGCGCGCACCGTCACCTTCAAGGTCAGCAAGGTCTGGTAGCCCAACAGCCTGAAACGTTAAGTTGACAATTCAAGTAAACTTAACCAGGAAGGCCCACACGGGCCTTCCTTTTTTGCTTCTGCCGGCCCCGCATGTTTGGAGGAATGATCGTGAACGCTGCCAGTTTTCCGCACCGGGATTTCGTTCTCACCGGCACCGCCATTCCGGTGGATGCAGACGACATGCTGGCGGAAATCTGCGAACATTTCATCGACCATGCCGAGGTGTTTCGCGACGGTGACCACGTGACGCTGTCGAGCGAGATCGGCGAGGCCTATATTTCGCGGGTTAGCGAACAGCTGGACATCCGGCTTGCCTGCTCGACCGAAGACATGCTGTCGATGACGCGCGGCATCATTGCCGAGCACCTGTTCATGTTTGCCGGCGACGATCCGCTGACACTCGAATGGGCCGATCAGCCGAAGCCGACAAGACTTTCGAACCTCAGTGAAATCCGGATCGTATCGGCGCAGAACGTCACGCCGCGGATGCGGCGGCTGATCGTCTCCTGCGCCGATGTCGCCCGGTTCGATACGACCGAAGGTCTGCATGTGCGGCTACTGATGCCGCCAAAAGGCCGCGAGCCGATCTGGCCGGTGACGCTTGCCGACGGACGCATCGGCTGGCCGGAAGGCGAAGACGAGATCGCCGTGCGTTATTACACCATTCGCAGCATCGATCTCGAGCACCAGCAAATGGCGATCGATTTCGTGTTGCACGAAGATTGCGGAAAACGCATGCCGGGCGCCGAATTCGGTCTCACCGCGCAACCGGGCGACCGGGCAGCCCTTCTCGGCCCCGGTGCCGGCGGCATGCCGGAAGCAAAAGATCTGCTGCTTGCCGGCGACGAGACCGCCCTGCCCGCCATAGCGCGGATGATCGAACTGGCGACCCCGGATACGAAAGTTCACGCGATCATCGAAGTTGCGGACAAGGCGGAGGAACAGGCGCTGACCTGTGCGGCCGCCGGTTTTTCCGTCGAATGGCTGCATCGCAACGGTACCGAGCCGGGCACGGCCGGGCTGCTCGAACCGGCGATTGCGGCAAGGCTCGATAAGCTCGGTCCGGACACATTCGTCTGGGCGGCCTGCGAAAAGACCGAGGCGCAGGCGATCCGTGCGCGGCTGAAAGCCCACGGTCTCGACCGGGCGCGGATGACCTCGATCACCTATTGGCGACGTGGCCACACGGACTGATCCACGCGCATCAGGCTTGCTCCGCTGATCGCGAAGACTTATCTCCGTGATGAGTAGAGGGATTCCCGTTCCATGACCAAAGCCTATCTTCCGACCCGCAGCCTGATCCGGATTTCCGGCAAGGACGCCCAGGATTTTCTGCATTCGCTGATCACCACCGATGTCGAGGGACTGCCGGAAAACGAGGCGCGGCCCGGCGCTTTGCTGACACCCCAGGGCAAGATCCTGTTCGACTTCAGCATCTGGCGAGATGTCGACGGTTTTATCGTCGAGACCGATGCCTCACAGCGTGAGGCGCTTACCAAGCGGCTGATGATGTACAAGCTGCGCGCCGCGGTCGATCTGGCTGCCCTGCCCGAAGACGGCGTGACCGTGTTCTGGGGCGAGGATGCCGATCAGGGCATGGTTGTCGATGGCGGTTTTGCAAAGGCGGGGATCGCGCTTTTCCGCACGCCCGGACAGCATGCCGAGGATCCGGCAGCGGCCTATCAGTCCCTCAGGATCGATGCCGGCCTCGTCGTTTCCGGCGAGGACTATGCGCTGCAGGATGCGTTTCCGCATGACATCCTGCTCGACAAGAATGGCGGGCTGTCGTTCCGCAAGGGATGTTATGTCGGCCAGGAAGTCGTCTCGCGCATGCAGCACCGCGGTACGGCTCGCCGCCGCGTGGCGCAGGTTACTGCCGGGGCAGTGCTTCCGGCAGCGGGCACAGAGATTACGGCGAACGGAAAGCCTGTGGGAACGCTGGGGTCGGTTTCGGGCAAGAATGCCCTTGCCATCGTGCGGATCGACCGCGTCGGCGATGCGGTCGCCAATGGTGTGCCGCTTCTGGCCGGCGGCGTGCCGGTGACGATCGAGCTTCCCGCCTGGACCGGTCTCACCTTCCCTGCCGAGACGGAAGGGGCGCAGCAGTGACAGCGACGACCGGTGCGCGCGCCTGGCAGCGCATGCTTTCGGGCCGCCGGCTCGATCTGCTCGACCCCTCGCCGCTTGATGTCGAGATTTCCGACATTGCCCACGGGCTTGCCCGCGTCGCCCGCTGGAACGGCCAGACGCGCGGCGACCATGCCTTTTCCGTTGCGCAGCACTGCCTTGTGGTCGAGGAGATCTTTCGCCGCTGCAACGAGGCTGCCCCTGCCGATGCCTTGCAGATGACGCTTTTGCACGATGCGCCGGAATATGTGATCGGCGACATGATCTCGCCGTTCAAATCGGTGGTCGGCGGCGGCTACAAGACGGTGGAAGCGCGGCTGGAGGCTGCGATCCATATTCGTTTCGGCCTGGCGCCGCATCCAACCAAGGAGCTGAAGGTGCGGATCAAGAAGGCCGATACGGTCGCTGCGTATTTCGAGGCGACGGAACTGGCAGGGTTCACCGCTGCCGAGGCGCGAAAATTCTTCGGCCAGCCGCGCGGCATCACCCGCGACATGTTGCCCCTCAGCCCCCTTTCGGCCGTCGAGGCGCAGGCCCTGTTCATCGCGCGTTTCGAGGCGATCGAGATGGAGCGGGAAAAGGCAAAAGCATCATGAGCACCGTTGCCGGCCGCATCATCGTCTGCCCGCTTGCCAGTATCGCGGAGACCGCCGCGCGCAACGGCGCGCACGAAATGGTCAGCCTGATTGCCGAGAAACAGGATTTTCATCGGCCGGGCATCATTCGCGCCGAGCGGCATCTGAAGCTTGCGATGAACGATATCGGCTTTGCCGGCACCGGCGGGCTGATCGCGCCGAGCGAAAACCATGTCGCACAACTGATCGAGTTCGTCCGCGACTGGGACCAGTCGGCGCCGTTGATCGTGCATTGCTGGATGGGCGTTTCCCGCTCACCGGCGGCAGCCGTCCTCGCCATTCTGGCGCTGCATCCGGAAGAGGACGATGTTGCGCTGGCACGGCGGCTTCGCAAGGTAGCGCCGCATGCGACACCGAACACCAGGCTGATCGAAATCGGCGACAGGATGCTTGCCCGCGAAGGCCGTTTGATTGCGGCAATGAAGTCGATCGGGCGTGGGGCGGATACTGATGGACGGGCATCGTTTTCGATAGAACTACGGCAGGAAAACTCGCCAAACAGTTGAGAAATATGATAATTCCAGGGAAATAGCGAAAACCTTCCGCGATCGCCTTGACCTCTCCACCCTTTGCGCCAATTACGGGCGCTTAGGAAAAGAGGAGTTTTTTGCGGTATGGATCAGGCATCCGACTTCGTCGTCGCGACACGAACGGCGCTTGCTCAACTGACGGCTCTGGGCGTCCAATATTCCTTCTCCGTCATCGGCGCGATCATTCTTCTGATCCTCGGCTGGCTCGTTGCAGGACTTCTCAGCCGATGGGTCTTTAACGGCCTGTCGCATATCAACGGCATCGACGCGACGCTGTCGCAGTTCTTCTCCAATATCGTGCGCTATGCGGCGCTGATCCTCGTCGTGGTGATGGTGCTCGGCCAGTTCGGCGTGCAGACGGCATCTATCCTCGCCGCACTCGGCGCGATCGGCCTTGCCGTCGGTCTGGCGCTGCAGGGCACGTTGCAGAATATCGCCGCCGGCATCATGCTGCTCGTGCTGCGCCCGTTCCGGGTCGGCGAAAGCATCGAGACCGGATCGGTCACCGGCACGATCGTCGACGTGGGCCTGTTCGCAACCGAGCTGAAGACCGCCGAGGGTGTCTATCGGCTGGCGCCGAACTCCACCCTGTGGAACGTGCCGATCACCAATTACAGCCGCCTCGCCAGCCGCCGCCACGAGATCACCATTTCGATCGGCGCGGATGAAAATGTCGACGTGACCGAAAGCAAGCTGATCAAACTTGCGACGGCCGACAAACGCGTGCTGAAATCCCCTGCCCCGGCCGCGTTCCTGTCTGATTTCGATGCCGGCAGCGCCAAGATCACCCTACGTTACTGGATCGGCAGCAAACAGTGGTGGGACGTGAGTCGCGACATGACCAAGGCCGTCAAGATCGCCTTCGACAAGGAACCTGAAACCGAGACGCCTCAATCCTCCGAGGAGGCTACGGCCTAACAGAGATCCCTATCCATCGTTTCTGCACGGCAGAGTACCGGTATGCGCGGACCTCCGTTGCCTTATGGGCGCGGACAAGCCGGAGCCAGGCATGGACGATGGCAAGGATGTATCGGGTCCGGTTACGAGGACCGGACCCGATAGCTTTTGGATCGATCCGACGCCGAACCTGTCCGTCTGACGTTTGCCATTTCCCCCGACGTGCCTTATCCACCCATGCCAACCGTCTTATGGTTTGTGGAAGGTGGCGGAAAAGCCTTTCTTCGCCAGGTTGTTCCTCTAGATTAACGGCGTCGGCCGCACGCCGGCATTGGGGGAGTGAGTGTGTTTCTTATCGATATCCTGATGGTCATCCTTGTGCTCCTCCTCGTCTCGCAGAACCGCAAGGTGTCTGCCCGGGTCGACGGGGTGGAGAAGGAACTGGCGGCGCTGAAACAGATGATCGCCGAGGGCGGTTTCGATCCTGTGCCCTTGCCGCGACCCGTTCAGGAGGCGGACGCCGAAACGGTTCTCGAAGAGATGCGGTCGGAGGAGACCGCAGCGGAATCGGATGCGTCTCCCACAGGGCAAACGGGCGATGCGCCCGAAGAGCCTATTGATGACCAGGACACGCCGGCCACGCCGCGTCCTATCCGGGAGCGCCCCTCGCGGGAAAATCTCGAAAGCTATCTCGGTGCCCGCTGGCCGGTCTGGGTCGGTGGCGTCGCGCTTGCCTTCGGCGGCATCTTTCTCGTTCGCTATTCGATCGAGGCAGGGCTTCTCGGTCCGGCCGCGCGGCTGACGCTGGCATCGCTGTTCGGACTGTTGCTGATGGCAGCAGGCGAGATCGTGCGGCGCCGGGCATTGCCGAAGATTTCCGAACTCTATGCCAATGCGATGATCCCCGGCGCGCTGACGGCGGCCGGCAGCGTGACGCTGCTCGGCACGGTGTTTGCGGCCTATGCCTTTTACGAATTCATCGGCCCCGGCACTGCCTTCGCGCTTCTGGCGCTCGTGTCGCTTTCGACGGTGGGGCTGTCGCTGCTGCATGGGCAGGCGCTTGCCGGCCTCGGCCTGCTCGGTTCGCTGGTCACGCCGGTGCTGGTGACGACCGACGAGCCGAACGTCAATGCGCTGTTCCTGTTTCTCGGCGTCACCTGGCTTGCGGTGTATGCCGCATCGCGCCTGCGCCGCTGGACGGTCGTGCCGATGCTTGCCAATATCGGCACGGGGCTGTGGGTGCTGGCCTATGCCGCGATCGGCACCGGGTTCGACCCGCTACCTCCTTCCTTGGTGATGCTGGTAATGATTGCCGGCACGATCTTTGTCTGGCCCGGCCAGCAATACGCCACAACGGTCCGGTCTGGCTGGAAGGCGCTTCTGACGCATCCGCCGCTGAAGATCACGCTGTCTCTGGCGATCATGGTCACGCTGGGTGCGCTTGCGACCGTGGCCGGCGGGTCTGCATCCGGGCTTGATCCGCAGTTTGCATTCCTTGCGGTCATTGCGGCGCTGGCGGCACTTGGTGCCGCGCGCGCCTATGCGTTCTGGCCCGCTATTCTTTCGGCTGCCGGTGCCATTCTCGGCACGCTCGTCACGGCGCTTTCGCTTCTCGACTATATCGCCCCAGAGGGCGCCGACGGCACGCCCATTCCTCTTCCGATTTCCGGCAACGAGATCTCCGTAAGCCTCATGCTCGGCGCGATCTTCACCCTGCTCGGGTTCTTTTTTCTCAAACGTTTCCGCCGCCAGGAACATGAATTCTCGATTGTCTGGGCGGTTCTGATGGGGGCGATGCCGGTGACGCTCGGCTTCATCTCCTTCCTCAATTTCGGCAATTTCTTCCGTGACTGGACGCATGGTCTCTACGGCGTCGTGATCGGTGCCGTTCTGCTTGTGGTCGCCGAATGGATGTTCCGCACACGCGAGGACACGGCGGAGAGCCGGATCGACTGGCCGGCCAATCTCGTCGTTGCCGGATCGTTTGCGGGCTTCACGCTGGCGCTGCACGCGCTGACCAACGGTATCGTCACGACCATTTCCGTTTCGGTGCTCGGTTTTGCCTACCTTATGACCCTTCGCGCCCGCAGCTGGCCGGCGCTGCCGTGGATGATGGCGGCGGCGATCATGATCGTTTTCGGCCGTATCGCCTGGGAGCCGACGCTGATCGGCGCCAACAGTCTCGGTACAACGCCGTTCTTCAACGCGCTTTTGGCCGGTTATGGCATTCCGACTGCGCTGGCGGTCGTCTCGGCGTGGCTGCTGCGCGACAGTTCGGATTTCCGGGTGCGCAACATCATGCAGGCGCTTGCATCGCTTTCGGCGCTGATTACGGTTGCGGTGCTGGTGCATCATGCGATGAATGGCGGAAAGCTGTCCGGCGACGTGCCGACGCTCGGCGAGCAGTCGATCTACACGCTGATCACCATCGGTTTCTCCGGCATCCTGATGACGCTCGACCTGAAATCGCCCTCCCCGGTCTTCCGCTTCGGCTCAATGATCGCCGGCGTGGTGGCGACGGCCAATGTGCTGTCGCTGCATGTGTTTGCGCTCAATCCGTTCTTCTCGGGCGAAGACACCGGGCCGTGGCCGTTCGTCAACCTGCTGCTGCTCGGTTATCTGTTGCCGGCGCTGGCCTACGGTCTGGTGGCCTATCTTGCCCGCGGGCGACGGCCGGTGCCTTATGTGGCGATGCTGGCTGTCGCCGGCGCCGTGCTCGGTTTCCTCTGGGCGACGCTTTCGGTGCGGCGCTTCTGGCAGGGGATCAACATCGCCGACTGGAAGGGGTTCCAGCCCGGCGAAACCTATACCTATTCGGTCGTCTGGCTGATTATCGGCGTCGGCCTGCTGGTGCTCGGCTCGAAGCTCGATGCCAAGAGCATCCGGCTTGCGTCCGCCGGGCTGGTGCTGATCGCGGTGCTGAAGGTGTTCTTGATCGACATGGCGAACCTCGAAGGCATTCTGCGGGCGCTTTCCTTCATCGGGCTCGGCGCGGTGCTGATCGGGATTGGGCTTTTCTACCAGCGGATATTGGTGAAAAAGAGCGGCGCGGACGATAGCCAATCCAAGGAAAGCACTGCATGACCCTGTCCCTCGCCGCTGCGTTTGCCCCTTACGAGGCGCTTGCGCTGCAGCTCATCCCACATGCGACCGAGGGCGATGACGGGAGCCACGACATCGCGCATATCCTGCGGGTGTTCAAAAACTCGATGCGCATCCATGCGATGGAAGGCGGCGACGGTGATGTTCTGGCCGCCGCCGTGCTTTTGCATGACTGCGTGGCGGTGGAGAAAAATTCGCCGCTAAGGGCACAGGCCTCGCGGCTCGCGGCAGAGAAAGCCGGCGTCATTCTGGCAGGGATGGGCTGGGAAAAGGCGAAGATCGAAGCCGTCGCGCATGCGATCACGACCCACAGCTTTTCCGCCAACATCCCGCCCGAAACGCTGGAAGCGAAAATTCTGCAGGATGCCGACCGGCTGGATGCGATCGGCATGGTGGGCGCTGCCCGCTGTTTCTATATCGCCGGCCGCATGGCGTCCGGTCTCTACGACCCCGCGGATCCGCTTGCCAAAGACCGCGCTCTGGACGACAAGACCTTTGCCATCGACCATTTCGAGGTCAAGCTTTTCAAGCTCGCCGACGGGTTCCAGACCGAGACCGGGCGAGCGCTTGCCGGTGAAAGGCACGAGCGGCTGAAGCAGATACGGAATATGTTTCTGGACGAGATTTGAGGACGATACGATGAAGGTCGCGGAACTGAATTTCTACCCCCTGAAGAGCGGCCGCGGCATCACGCTCAACGAGGCGCTCATAACAGCGGCGGGCATTCCCGGCGACCGGCAGATGATGGTTGTCGATCCGTCCGGCCAGTTCATCACCCAGCGGGAACTTCAGGAACTGGCGCAGGTGGAAGTGGAGCCGCGCGACGTCGGCTTTCGTTTCGCTGTCGAGGGCAAGGGCGAGATCCTGGTCGCCGTTCCACCATCTGACCGACGCATGGATGTCGTCGTGTGGAAATCTCCCGTCAGCGCCGCCGTTGCCGATGACGGGGCGAATGCGATCCTCTCCACATGGCTCGGCCGCGAGGTGAAGCTGGTCTATTTCGACGAGAAGGCCGAGCGCATTGCAAGTGCCGACTGGGCGGGGCCGGATACGCCGGTGACCTTTGCAGACGGTTATCAGGCGCTTGTCACGACCACCGGTTCGCTCGCGGCACTCAATGCCGATATGGACAAGCATGGCGAAGGATCTGTCGGGATGGACCGGTTCCGGCCGAATATAGTGCTCGACCACGACGAAGCCTGGGCCGAGGACAATTGGGACGGTATCGAGATTGCCGGCATCCGCTTCGATTTCGTCAAACCCTGCGCCCGCTGCATCATGACCACGCAGGATCAGCAGAGCGGTTCGCGCGAGGGAGCAAACCCAATACCGGCAATGGGCCGCATCCGCATGTCGGGTGATCGGCGTGTGCCCGGCCCGCTGTTCGGTTGGAATGCCGTGCCGCGCGGGGAAGGCACGATCCGGCTTGGCGAGACGGCAACGGTCACCGGCATGCGCGACCCATGGGCGATCAAGCGCCGCGCCTGATCCGGTATAAATACCCGAATTTGATGGATGAGCGTACCAAGGGCTGCCAGCCGGCCCTTGACGCATGGCTGCCATGCGCAATGGTCTGTTGTCGGCATGCCACGCTGGCGGCCACAACGAGTTCATTCACAAATATCAAGATTCGGGCCTTGAGTTGCATTATGCTTCCTGGGCGCTTTCTGACCAGAAAACGCCAAGAGCATTTGTTCATGACACCACGTACCCAAGGCCTCGTCTTCGCGCTGATGGCGGTTTCGATCTTCGCCGTTCAGGACGGAATCTCGAAACATCTCGGACAGGCCTATCCGCCGGTTTTCGTCGCGATGATCCGCTACTGGTTCTTCGCCGCATTCGTGCTGGCGCTGGCCACCCGAAATCCGGGCGGTATCAAGCAGACGGCAAAGAGCAACAGACTGGTGCTGCAGATCATCCGAGGCACGCTGCTCGTCTTCCAGATTGTCGTATCGATCTATTCCTTCGCCAATGTGGGCCTTGCCCAGACACACACGATTTTCGCCGCCGCACCGCTGGTGGTGGCGTGCCTGTCCGTACCGCTGCTCGGCGAAACTGTCGGCTGGCGCCGCTGGGCGGCCATTGGCGTCGGCTTCCTCGGCATTCTGCTGATCATCGATCCGACGCATGCGACCTTTAACAGCAACATTCTCGTGCCGGTCGCCTGCACCCTGATGTTCGCGCTCTATTCGGTGCTGACGCGGATGGTGAGCCGAACCGACACGTCGCATACAAGCTTCTTTTATACCGGCATCGCTGGAGCCGTGGCGATCACGCTGATCGGCCCGTTCTACTGGACGTCGATCACGCCCGATTACTGGTTCTGGATGCTCGCGCTCTGCGTCACCGGCATGAGCGGCCACTATCTTCTCATCCGCGCCTTTGACGTGCTCGACGCGGTCGTCGTGCAGCCGATCTTCTATCTGCAGACGGTGCTGGTCTGCATTATCGGGACGTTCATCTTCGGCGAGGTGATGAGCTGGAACATGATCGGCGGCTGTGTCATCGTCATCGGCGCCGGACTGTTCACCATCCTGCGCGAAGCACAGCTCGGCAAACGCCGTCCACCGGTGCAGCCACCGGGCTCGCTGTAAGCAAATTCTATTTAGTTAACTGCGGCTTCAGTTGAACAGGCTGAGGATGTTCTGCGGCTGGGAATTGGCGATCTGCAGGCTTTGCAGCGCAAGCTGTTTCTGCGTCTGAAATGCCTGCAGGCGAGTCGACGCTTCCTCCATGTCGGCATCGACAAGACGGCTCACACCACTTTCGACCTCGTCCATCATCCTGTGCGAAAAATCAGTCTGCAGCTCGATGCGCTGCTGGACCGCTCCCAGCATAGCGCCGCTATCGATCGACTGCTGCAGCATGAATTCCACGCCCTCGATGTAATCGTCGATGGTGAACTCGTCGCTGGTTACGTCGATCTCGGACAAGTCGAAACGCAGCGTGAAGGGCGGATCGGGGCGGAACTGGCTGATGTAGAAGGGAACGGCGTAAGTGCCATAACCGGGAAACATGTCCTGCTCGGCCTTGAAAGTGATCATGTTGCCTTGTGTCCTTACATCAAGGCCCTCGCCGACTGTCACGACGTAATCGACAACCGCCTTGAAATCTGCGGCGCTGTTGATCCTCCCGTCGGTGGTTCCGAGCGCCGCATCGACGGAAGAGCGATCGATAACAAAGGTTTCAAGATCGCTGTTGTCGATACTGAGGTCGAAGGAGATCGTCGCATCCACCATCACCTTGAACGGCGCGACGAAAGCCATCTGTCCATAGGGGACCAAGTTGTCGTGGTTCAGCAGCGAGGAGCTGGTAAGACCGAGCTTATAGTTGTTGTAGTTAATCTCGTCCTCATCATCGAGGTCCGGATCGAAGGTGGTGACGACATTGCCAACGGAAATGCTGGAGGCCAGGTTGCCGGAGGTCTCCAGCGTGCGGATCTCATAACGGTAGCGGTCGTTGGCGCCGATCGCCTGGGTGCCGTAGACATCGGCATAAGGACTGGCTCCGGCATTGTCGAAAGCTTTCTGCACCACTTTGCGAAGCTGAGCGACGTTTTCGATCCTGCCGTCGGTCGTGCCCAGCGCATCGTCAACGACGGACTTGTCGATCGTCAGGTTGAAGGACAGGCCGACTGCGTCTTCGCTGTTGTCGATAAGAATATTGGTTCGCACCGAATCCGTGTCGCTGAAGGTGATCGGACCGGAGAAATAATGATCCTCGTGACCCTCATGATAGAAATTGCTCGAGTACATACCGCCCATCGGCATATAGTAGTCGAGATCGTCTTTCTGCAGTATCCCGCCCCCCTGAACGTTCAACATGCTGGTATTGCGCATGTCGATCTTCGTCGTGTTGACGCTCGTCATCCCATTGCTGTTGCGGGTGAAGGAGTCGACCACAAGATCGTCGAAGGCATCGACATTGTTGATGTGATCGCCACCGTCCGTCTGCAAATAGTTGACACCGCTGAAGCTGGAGGATCCGACGATGCTCTCGGCCTGTTTGCTGAGCTGCGAGATGTGATTCTGGATTTGGGCCTTGTCGACGCTGTCCTCCTTTGCGGTCACGAGCGTCGTCTTGACCTCGGTCAATATATCGATGATCGCGCGGGTGCCCGCATAGGCCGTATCCACCTTCGCAGCACCGACGCCGAGGGCATCGCTTGCCGCGGAAATCGCCTTGTTGTCGGATCGCATGGTGGTGGAAATAGACCAGTAGGCGACATTGTCGGATGCGGTTTTCACTCGAAGACCGGAGGAGACCTGATCCTGCGTAACATTCAACCCGGAAGAGACTGAACGCAGCGTCTGAAGCGCCGACATGGCGGAAATATTAGCTAGAATACTGGTCATGAAATGCCATCAAAATCGATTAAGAAATGCTTCGTCATGAGCCGAATCGCGCAAACCGCGTGGTTTTAATTTTGTCACTTATGGCTAACAAACTCTTACCAAATGGCAAGAACCGGGCTTACGTACGAAATCGTACGAGACGGATCCAAGCGCGCGCGACCAAGCTCATCATCAACGGGGATGATGGGTAACGTTAGCAAAAGTCGTTTCACCGGAGGCTTCGAAAGCGATATGGATTTTTCTCCAATTTGAAGAGGACACCCATGTCTCAAGCTGCGCCTTCTTCCGCCCGAGCGACGATGCCCTGGCTGATCATTTCCGCCGGCGCACTGGTTGCGCTTCTGACATTCGGGCCGCGCTCGGCGATGGGGTTCTTCCAGCTGCCGATGCTCGCTGATACCGGCTGGGATCGCTCGACCTTCGGGCTTGCAATGGCGATCCAGAACCTTGCCTGGGGGCTTGGCCAGCCGATCTTCGGCGCGATCGCAGACAAATGGGGCACCGGACGGGTACTGACCTTCTCAGGTCTGCTTTACGCCGCCGGTCTGGCGCTGATGTCGACGGCGCATTCGGAGAGCATTCTGTATCTCTCCGGCGGCGTGATGGTGGGACTGGCCGTCGGCGCTGGGTCCTTCGGCACGATCCTTTCGGCTTTCGCGCGTAACGTGACGCCGGAACAGCGCTCGTTTGCCTTCGGTATCGGCACGGCGGCTGGCTCTGCCGGCATGTTCCTGTTTGCGCCGCTCAGCCAGGCCCTGATCAGCAATTACGGCTGGTCGGACAGTCTCGTCGTCATGGCGGTGATGATGCTGGCCATTCCGGTTCTCGCCATCCCCCTGCGCGGCAATTCGAGCTCGGGAACGCAGGCTCAGGCCACGTTCAAGCAGACCGCCGGTGAAGCGCTGCGGGAAGCTTTTGCGCATAAGGGGTATCTGCTCTTGACCAGCGGGTTCTTTGTCTGCGGCTTTCAGGTCGCTTTCATCACCGCGCATTTCCCGGCCTATCTGCGCGACATCGGCATCGACGCACGTTACGCTGTCATCGCCATGGCGCTGATCGGCTTCTTCAACGTCATCGGCTCGCTGTCGGCCGGCGTGATCGGTCAACGTTACTCAAAGCCCTATTTCCTCGCCTATATCTATATCGGCCGCTCGATCGCGGTGACGGCCTTCCTGCTCCTGCCGCAGACGCCGCTTTCCGTCATCATCTTCGCCATCGTCATGGGGCTTTTGTGGCTTTCCACCGTGCCGCCGACGAACGGGCTGGTGGCGATCATGTTCGGGACACGGCATCTCGGCCTGCTGGGCGGCATCGTGTTTCTGTCGCACCAGGTGGGCTCGTTCCTCGGCGTGTGGATGGGCGGTTATCTTTACGACCAGCTCGGGTCCTACAACGCGGTCTGGTGGTTCGGCGTGGCGCTCGGCATCTTTGCCGCGATCGTTCACTGGCCGATACAGGAAAAGCCGGTCGACCGATCGCTGGTGACGCAGCCTGCGGAATAAGTGGTCAACTGGCTTGGCGGTCCACGGGAGGCGCAGACAGCGCCTTCAAGGCGGCCTGGACAAAGCCTTCGCGGGCATCGTTGGCTGTAATGCCCCGCGGTTCATAAACATGCCGATGCAGGAAGAACTGGGTAAGCCGGAAGGCGGCCAGCATACTGTCACGGTCGGCTGCGGGCTTCGGCCCCTCGCCGAGAAACGGCGGCAGCGCCAGCATACGGTCGGCATAAGGCGCGCCGGCCTCGCCGCAGACGGCACGGCCGCTTTTCGGCGAGACATAGAGCAGGTTCTGCCGCACGCCGGTTGCGGCGCATTCGGTAAGGTCGAGGCCGTAACCGAGGTCGTTCAGCACGGCGAGTTCGAAACGGACAAAGAGCTCGCCTGCGTCGGCGGGATCATCCATCGTGTCGAGAATGATATCAAGCGCATCGAACAGATGCGGATGCGGGTCGCGTTCCGGCAGAAGGCGTAAGAGAGCGCCCATGGCCTGTACGCCGTAGACCGCAGTGGCCGTCTCCATTAGCTTCGCGGCCCTCAGCCGCACCGGCTCGAGCTTCAGTTCGCCCAGATGTTCGTCGAGCCTGGCGCGCCAGACGGCTTCCACGCGGTTTCCCGGCTGCAGTACAGGCTGCATGGAGCGCGAGCGGCCGGAACGGACAAGGCCCAGATGGCGACCGCGCTCACGTGTCATCAACTCGGCAATGACGCTGGTTTCGCCATGCCGCTTGACGCCGATGATGATCGCTTCGTCCTGCCACTGCATCGATGCTTGAAGACCTTTTCGAACCGATTCAGTTCTACCTCATAAGTGGTTCAAATTGAATCGGTTTCACCATTTTGCAACAGCGCGCCTGAAACTGCGATCAGCTGTCAGCTCCCTGGAACAAATTGCCCTGTCACGGAATTCTCCCGCCAACAGATAACACAGTCAGGGAGTTCCCATGAGACACGTCGTTTTCGCGGTTGTCGCGGCATCTGCCGCTTTTGTCGGGTTTATTCAGGCGCCGCCAGCGGCAGCGCAGTCACCGCAGCTTGAGCAGGCCTGTGTCGCCGTGGCAAAAAGTTTTCTGCTGGTGCCCGCGATCAAGACCGGCATCGTGCAGTCCTTCCCCGAGCTCGACCCGCCCGGTGCTCGGCTGACCTATTCCACCCGCGACGATGCCAAGCCGACCGACTACAACAACGAGATCGACTGCGAATTCGACAAGGCGGCGCCACCCTTCGGTCTCGTGCGTTTCTGCATCTCCAAGACCTGCTACGGTCCGGGCGAGCAGGAGCCGGAAAACCGCCGCCGCTTCCAGGAAGTGAAGGCATTGATGGACCGGCAGAAATAACGACCGAAGGCCGGCGGGATAGCAATGCCTTCCCGCCGGATTCTATTGTCAGAGGATCAATTGTCGGCCCGGCGGCCAAGCGCTCCCAATGCTGATGTCAGATACCGTTCGGCCAAGGCATGTCTGCGGCGCTTGGCAAGCTTCAGCGCCTCCATGCAGTGGGAAGCCAACGGATCCGCTTCCGATGGCTTGACACCCTTCTCCTCGGCGGTAACCAGACCTGTATAGATTGACGGCATGCCATCACCGTTGCGCAGGCAACGGCCCTGGCCGGTCACAACGATGCTGCGCCCGCTCGGATGCGTTATCTGGTACGTTTGATAACACGGTTTGCCGGAGACGATCGTTTCGTGCAAAGACTTGGCCACCCGGGGCATGTCGTCCTCCGCGACATGCTTGATGACTTGTTCGATCGGAGCCCCGATCTCTAGCTCATGCGGCGGGATACCATAGATGTAAGCAAAAACGCTGTCTGCGAAGACCTTGTTTTCATTGAGATCCCAGCTGAAGAACCCGACGGCGTCCTTCAGATCTACGCCCTTCTCTCGTCCCATATATTTGCTGGTGGCCATGCGGCTTGCAATCCTTGTGGCGCTTTTTTTCATCCCTATCGCCAACAGCATGAATCAGCTTATCGGCAGATCAGATCAAAGTTCCACAGTTGCGTCGTGTCAAGTTCACTGCGCCTGGTTGTACATATTAATACAACATATCGCGTTCTACTGCGGACTATTTCCATGCAGATTGGGCGCCGGCTACGGAATTCAAGGGCAAAACGACGGGTGTACGCAAGCATACACCCGGATAACAATCAGCCTCTGGGAAATTCCAGACCCATTTCGCGGAAGCGTTCCGGGTCGTCACCCCAGTTCTCGCGAACCTTGACGAACAGGAAAAGATGCACAGGCTGCTCGAGGATTTCCGACAATTCCTTGCGGGATGCGGTCGAGATCGCCTTGATCGCATCGCCACCCTTGCCGAGTGCGATCTTCTTCTGGCTTTCGCGTTCGACATAGATGACCTGTTCGATCCGAACCGATCCGTCCTTGCGTTCTTCCCACTTCTCCGTCTCGACGTGGCTGGCGTAGGGAAGTTCCTGATGCAGGCGCAGGAAAAGCTTTTCGCGGGTGATCTCGGCGGCGAGCTGGCGCATCGGCAGGTCGGAAATCTGGTCCTCCGGATAATACCAGGGGCCTTCCGGCAGCGTCGTTGCGAAATAGTCCATCAGGTCGTCGCAACCGGAGCCCGTTGTCGCGGAGATCATGAAGGTGCGTTCGAAGGCGATCTTTTCGTTAGCGGCGGCCGCCAGCGCCAGAAGATCCTCGCGCTTGACCTGGTCAATCTTGTTCAACAGCAGAAGCTTCGGCTGATGGACATCCTTGAGACCTTCGAGGATCGCCTCAGCGTCGCCACGAATCCCGCGCTCGCTGTCGATCAGGAGCGCGATCATGTCCGCATCCTTGGCGCCGCCCCAGGCGGAAGTGACCATGGCGCGGTCGAGCCTGCGGCGCGGCTTGAAGATCCCGGGCGTATCCATGAAGACGATCTGGGCATTGTTGTGGATGGCGATGCCGCGCACGATGGCGCGCGTCGTCTGCACCTTGTGGCTGACGATCGAGACCTTGGCACCGACAAGCCGGTTGACTAGCGTCGACTTGCCGGCATTGGTGGCACCGATCAGGGCCACGAAGCCGGAATGGGTCGGGCCGGGATGCGCGGTGTCTGCACCGGTGTCATTTGCTTCGTCGGCGATATTGTCGTCTTCGATCATAATGGTCCAATCAATCCTGGCTCTTCGGCCAGATGCCCTCGCGTTCGAGGAGCTTCGTTGCAGCAACCTGTTCGGCTGCCCGTTTTGACCGGTCCGTACCGGTTTCGGGCGCGACGCCCGGAATTTCGACCGTTACCGTAAAACGCGGATCATGATCCGGTCCGGAGCGATCGTCCACCCTGTAGGACGGGGTGGTGCCGAATTTCGCATGTGCCCATTCCTGCAGCTCGGTCTTTGCATCACGCCGCGCTGCATCGGGCTTCTCCGCCCGGCCCTGCCAGTAGCGCAGGATGAAGGCGCGGGCAACTTCAAGCCCTCCATCGAGATATAGCGCAGCGATCAGGCTTTCCACCACGTCGGCGCGAACATTGAGCATGCGCTTGCCGGTGAGCTTCTTGACGTCGGCGCCGGTGCGGATGAAACGGTGCAGTTCCAGCTCGTCAGCAACGATGGCGCAACTTTCGGCGCTGACCAGCTGGTTGAGGCGCACCGAAAGCTCCCCCTCTTCCGCCGCGCGAAAGGTGGTGAACAGAAGTTCGGCGACGCACAGGCCGAGCACGCGGTCGCCGAGAAACTCCAGGCGTTCGTAATTGGCATTCTTGGCAGTGCCGGTGCTGGCATGGGTCAGCGCCCGGTCAAGCCATTGCTTGTCGGCGAAGACATGACCGATCGCCGTTTCCAGCTGGCCGCGCTCTTCCGCCGACAAAGGTTTCATCTTCATCAGTTGACGCCCTTGAACAGACGATCCCAGCGCATGTTGGACGGCCACTTCCAGATTTCGCGGAACGAGGTGTCATTGCCGAGCGAGAAGAAGATGACGCTGGCGCGACCGACGAGGTTTTCAGCCGGTACGAAACCAACGTCGAAACGGCTGTCGAGCGAGTTGTCGCGGTTATCGCCCATGAAGAAATAATGGCCTTCCGGCACATTGAATTCAGGCGTGTTGTCGCCGCGCGAATTCGGGATCTGGTCGAGCGTGTCGAAGGTCTTGCCGTTGTCGAGGGTTTCGCGGAAGACGGGAACATTGGAGCCAGGGTCAAGACGGTAGTCCGAGGTAAAGCTGCCATCGGCCTGTTTCGGAACGGCCTGGCCGTTGACATAGAGAATGCCTTCGCGAACCTGGACCTTGTCGCCCGGCAGGCCGATCAGACGCTTGATGTAGTCGATATCCGGCTGCTGCGGCAGGCGGAAGACGATCACGTCGCCACGCTTCGGCTCGCTAAATTGCAGAACGCGGCCATCGAACAGGTCCGGCGAGAAGGGCAGCGAATATTTCGAATAACCGTAAGCGAACTTGTTGACGAAGATATAGTCGCCGACGAGCAAGGTCGGCATCATCGAGCCGGACGGGATGGTGAAGGGCTGGAACAGAACCGTACGGATGACCATGGCAAGCAGCAGGGCCTGGATAATGACCTTGATGTTCTCCCAAAGGGCATTCGGCTGCTTCGTCTCGGCTTTATCGGACACGTCAAAAATCTTTCTATCTTCGGGCGAGTGGCTGAACTGTCTAAACGCTTAGCCAAGCCGCGGCAATGGTGGTGAGATTACGAATCCTTCATGGATCGCCGGAAGCGTCCTTTTCGGCATGGCCATCAGCCGGATACCGGCCTCGCCTCAATGATCACGAAGGCCTGGGCGTAAGGGTATTCGTCGGTGATGGTGATGTGGATGACGGGTTCGTGGCCGAACGGGATCAGTTCCGCCAGCCGTTCGCCAGCGCCGCCGGTCAGAACCATGGTCGGTTTGCCGCCCGGCAAATTGACGACACCCATATCCTTCCAGAACACGCCGTTGGCGAGACCCGTGCCAAGCGCCTTGGAACAGGCTTCCTTGGCAGCGAACCGCTTTGCATAGGATTCAGCCCGGTTCTTGCGGCGCTCGGACTTGGCGCGTTCGATTTCGGTGAAACAGCGGTGGGTAAAGCGGTCGCCGAAACGTTCGATGGACTTTTCCACGCGCCTTATGTCGATGAGGTCGCTGCCCATGCCGATAATCATCAAGCCAATCCTATGCCTAAATTGCCGATCCAATTTCGGCTGACTTGAGGTGTCTTGCCCTCTCCGTCAAGCGGCTGATGCGACGATTGCGGAAACCGCGCACGGCAAGATATGTCAACGCGTAGAAGAAAAGCGCGCAGAGAAGGCCGAGCGGCAGCGAGCCGATCAGCATCGGCTCAAGCACCGGGCGCCAGAGCTGCGAGACATCCAGATGGGCGAACAAGGCCGCGAGATCGATGTGGCGCGAGGTCGGCTCGCCGCCGAGCATGAACTGCCCCAACTCCCAGGTGAGTGGCCAGATGATCGGACAGGTCAGGGGATTGGCGAATGTGGTGCCGATGGCGGCCGCGATCATGCTGCCGCCCAAAAGCCAGGCGATCGGGATGGCGAAAAGGACGTGCAGACCGAGAAACGGAGTCCAGGCGCTCAGCACACCAACGGCAACACCGGCTGCAACCGCATGGGGCGAACCGCCGATACGCATGATCTTGAAACGATGATAACCGAGCGCGCGGCGAAAACCCCTTTTCGGAACGAACATCCCGAAAAGCCTCTGACGCAATGAAAGAGGAGTACGACGGCGAAACGGCATCTGGTTAACCTGTCCAATCGATCCGGACAGGGCCGGCCGCTTTGGCTACATTATCAAACGATGCGATAGCGGAAGCTGGAAATCGTGGCGAATTTGCGGATGCCCGTCCGAGCCGGCTGCTGCCGAGGCAAAATCAAATGCCCCATCCGCTGGCGATGAGGAATGCCTCCCCGCCCATCCCGAGTGCCATTGGCCGATCGCCCATGGCACTTCGACATTCAAGACCTAGAACTGCGACTTGCGGAACAGACCGCGATCGACCTGGCGCATACGGTATTCGAGGTCGATACGGTCGCGGGATTCGTTGAGATATGCCATCTCACGATCCTGGGCCGAGGGAACGCGCAGAGCGCGTGCAAACTTGCGTACAGTGTCAAACATGATCTTATCTTTCGTTCTATTGCTCTGTTATTGCTAAAATACTATTTCCCGGCCGCTTTTACCAACGCCAGCGTAGCGATGCTGGCTTGCTCCCAATGCATGGCAACCACATTGATTGCCGTCAAATTGGCCAAATAGCGGGTAGAAACGTCCGCAACGCCACGATGATGCTCAAAAAACAACCGCGAAAGCCGGCAAGCTCACGCGGTTGGACATATCGTCGCAGATGAAGGGCGATTGCCCCTCACCTCATGTCAAGCCGGGCGTTCAGAACTCTTCCCAGCTGTCGCTCTTCAGCGCCGCATTGCCAGAAAAGGCACCGGCCAGCTTTCGGCCCAGAGCGCGTGCCGGCGAAACGGCAGGCGCTTCGTCTGCCTGTACTGGGCGCACGTGTTTCAACGGCTGGCTTGCTGAACGCCCTTTAGGCGAGCCGGCAAGCCTGAACTGAGCGAGCAGTGCGTTGAGCGATGCGACGTCGCGGGCAAGGCCATGGCTTGCGGCCGTCTGTTCCTCGACCATGGCCGCATTCTTCTGCGTGTCCTGATCCATCGTGTTGACCGCGGTGTTGATCTGCTGCAATCCCGAAGACTGTTCCTGTGCGCTCTCGACGATCGCGGTGACATGCCGGTTGATCTCCTGCACTTCGCTGACGATCATTTCCAGCGCCTTGCCGGTTTCGCCCACGAGATGCACGCCGTTCTGGACCTGATGGTTGGAGGCGGTGATCAGCGTCTTGATCTCCTTGGCGGCATTGGCCGAACGCTGCGCCAGTTCGCGGACTTCCTGGGCGACGACAGCAAACCCCTTGCCGGCATCACCTGCGCGGGCTGCTTCGACACCGGCATTCAGCGCCAGAAGATTGGTCTGGAAAGCGATGTCGTCGATGACGCCGATGATGTTGCCGATCTCGCCTGATGATTTTTCGATCTCTTCCATCGCCTTGACGGCGTTCTGGACGACATGGCCCGATCTTTCCGCGCCCTGCCGGGTACGGCCGACAAGTTCACCGGCTTCCTGGGCACGCCTTGCAGCATCCTTCACGGTGGTGGTGATTTCCTCGAGAGCGGCTGCCGTTTCCTCGACGGCAGCGGCCTGCTGTTCGGTGCGCTTGGCGAGATCGTCGGCCGCAGACTTGATCTCCGCCGAGCCTGCCTCGATGCTGCGGGCATCTCCGGCAACCTGCTCGAGAGCCCCTTGAAGTTTCGAAGCAGACGCGTTGAAGTCGTTTCGGACGCCGTCGAGTGCTGCTGTAAAACGCTGTTCGATGCGGTAGGAGACGTTACCCTCAGACAACTGGCTCAGCGCCTGCGCCAGATTTTCTACGGCAAACTTGACGTCGGCGGCTTCGCGGGCCTTGACGGCCTCGCGCTCGATACGCTCGTTCTCCGACAGACTGCGGTTATCGTCGGCTTCCTGTTCGAGACGCTGACGTTCCAGAGCATTGTCGCGGAAGACGGCGACGGCTTCCGCCATCTGGCCGATCTCATCCTTGCGATCAAGACCAACGATTTCCGACTGCGTCTCGCCCGAAGCCAACGAGGCCATGCGTTCGCGAAGCTGGGCCATTAGTACCGTGACGCCCTTCTGGGCGATGATCATGGCGACCGCCATGGCCAAGGCGATTCCGGCGATCATGCCGCAAATCGCATAAAGGATCGTGGCCGAGACGGAGGCCGACATCTCGGTCGCGCCATTGTTGAGAATTTCCGTCATGGCGACGTTGTTGGCGGCGAATTTCAGCGGTAATGCAACGATTACAGCATCAAGCTTGGCGGAGAAATCGTGCACTCCCGGTTCATCGCCCGCTGCATGCGCCTTCAGTAGGCCATCACCAACCGCTCTCAGATTATCGACGCCGACCAGCAATTCATCGATTGCCTCCTTGCGGCTTGGTACGATCGCAGGGATCTTGGTGAGACGATCGCGAGCTGCAGCGAATTCCTGACCGAAGCGCTCGGACAGTTCCTTGAACTTGGCGGAATTCGGATCCTGCACGAGTGCGCGGCTCAGCCAGGTCGTCGATGTCCACATGCCGGCAGCGGCGCGCGGGCTCAGAGTGGCGGCATTGCTTTCGTTTTGCAGGAAGCTGGCATAAGCGCCGTTGGCAGTGCTGAATTTGCTAGTGACGTGCAAAAGACCGGTGAGTGAAATGATCCCAAGAATGGCGATAGCCATTAGAAACTTGGTCTTGATCCTTAGATTTTTGAGCATCGGGAAACCTCGGTACATGCTGGGAGGGTCCATACGGGATGGACGGACGAACGCAGGAACCGGCGGACGACGACGGCGCGCATCATACGCGTAAAGAGCGGGGCATTCTCAAGTTTCCCAGAACAATCACTAGAGTTTCTAGATATAACAAACCGTTACGGTTCGCTGATAAGAATTATGTTCTGATAAATTGCCGCACGATGCGTTTATCGTGAGGCTGACTTCAACCAAGGGATGAGTCAATCAGACTGTGAGGACGTGTTAGCCGATCAAACAAAAACGGCCGAGGACACCATGTCCCCGGCCGCCATAATCGTGTTCTGTCGGCGGAGGTTCGTGCGAACCATTACCGATCAGATATTCAGAACTCTTCCCAGCTGTCGTTCTTCAGCGCCGCATTGCCGGAGAAGGCACCTGCCAGCTTTCGGCCGAGGGCGCGTGCCGGCGAAGCACCAGGCGCTTCGTCTGCCTGCACTGAGCGTGTGGGCCTCTGCGGCTGGCTTGCCGAACGTTCCGCCGAAGGGGTCGCAAGCTTGAACTGGCTGAGCAGCGCGTTGAGCGATGCGACATCGCGGGCAAGACCATGGCTTGCAGCCGTCTGCTCCTCGACCATGGCCGCATTCTTCTGCGTGTCCTGGTCCATCGTGTTGACCGCGGTGTTGATCTGCTGCAGGCCGGAAGACTGTTCCTGGGCGCTCTCGACGATGGCGGTGACGTGCCGGTTGATCTCCTGCACTTCCGCGACGATCATTTCCAATGCCTTGCCGGTCTCGCCGACCAGATGCACGCCGTTCTGGACCTGATGGTTGGAGGCGGTGATCAGCGTCTTGATCTCCTTGGCGGCATTGGCCGAACGCTGCGCCAGTTCGCGGACTTCCTGGGCGACGACGGCAAACCCCTTGCCGGCATCACCGGCACGAGCGGCCTCCACACCGGCGTTGAGCGCCAGAAGGTTGGTCTGGAAGGCGATGTCGTCGATCACACCGATGATGTTGCCGATCTCGCCGGAAGACTTTTCGATCGCTTCCATGGCCTTGACGGCATTGTGGACGACCTCGCCGGACTTTTCGGCTCCCTGACGGGTGCGAGTCACCAGCGTGCCAGCTTCGGTGGCACGGCGGGCGGCGTCCTTTACCGTGGTGGTGATCTCTTCGAGTGCTGCGGCAGTTTCTTCGACAGAAGCTGCCTGCTGTTCGGTGCGCTTGGCGAGATCGTCGGCGGCCGAGCGGATTTCTGCCGAGCCGGCCTCAATGCTGCGTGCGTCTCCGGCAACCTGTTCGAGAGCTTGCTGGAGCTTGGAGGCCGATGCGTTGAAGTCATTGCGAACGCCGTCGAGTGTTGCGGTGAAGGGCTGCTCGATGCGGTAGGAGACATCGCCGTCGGAGAGCTGGCTCAGTGCCTGAGCGAGATTATCGACCGCATATTTGACGTCGGCCGCCTCGCGCGCCCGGGCGGCCTCGCGCTCTACGCGCTCCTTCTCCGACAGACTGCGATTATCGTCGGCTTCCTGTTCGAGGCGCTGACGCTCCAGAGCGTTGTCGCGGAAGACCGCGACGGCCTCGGCCATCTGGCCGATTTCGTCCTTGCGGTCGAGACCGTCGATTTCCGACTGCGTCTCGCCAGCTGCCAGCGATGCCATGCGTTCGCGGAGGCGTGCCATCGGTGTCGTGATGCCCTTCTGGGCAATCACCATCGCTATGATGATCGCGACGACATTGCCAACCAGCATCGTGGCGATTGCCCAGAGGATATTCGAGGCGACCTGATTGGACAGCCTGTCGGCGCCATTCTTGATAATGTCGGCCATCGCGGCGTTGTTGGCACCGGTCTTCGCCGAAAACTGGATCGTGATCTCTTCAAGCCGGTTGGACATGCTGTCGAACAACTGCTTGTCGTCCGTTGCATGCGCCTTGATAAGTTCTCCGCCGACAGTCTTCAACGCATCGACATCTGCCAGCAGTTCGGTGATGGCAGCGGTCCGCTCGGGAACGATGGCCGGTATTTGAGCCAGACGTGCCCGTGCCCCGGTTATTTCGTTGCTGAAACGGGCTGCGAACTCCGTGAACTTATCCGACTGCGGATCCTGGCTGACGGTTCTGTTCAGCCAATTAACGGCCGTCCACATGCCCGCCGCACCGCGTGGACCGAATGTCGCGGCATTGCTCTCGTTCTGGAGGAAGTTGAAATAGGTGTTGTTGGCGACGTTGAAACGTTCGACGACGAAGGCCAGCCCCGCCAGCGAAATAAGACTGAGGACAGCAATCGCCATCAGGAACTTGGTCTTGATCTTTAAATTCTTGAGCACCGGATACCTCCACAACGCGATGAACCCAGCACATCGAGCCGAAGGCCGGTTCGGCTTTCGGACGCAGGATGTGCAAGTCTATTTGCTGCGGCGCCAATAGCCACGGAATCGGATGCTGGCGCAGCAGTGCAGGCTCTCGACGAAGAGCCGACCAAACAGGATCCGTCCAACCACTGACCTGGGGAGGCGGTGCACATCATGCGCGCTTGAGAGCAAGGGGGTATCTCGAATGTCCCGGCTCCGATTGTAGACCGCTGCTTTATAATAAAATCTTACGTTGTATCGCCATTCGCAAACTTCACGACAATATGTCGCATTCTCCATTCAAATGGTGGTCACACTGCCGATGGGGAGACGCGACCGGAGTTTTATCGCATGAAGGGCGAGCGCAAAAGAAAAGGCCGCAGACTTGATGCCTGCGGCCTTTTTTCATTGTGCAAATGGATACTTATCAGAAGGAGCGAGGCTTAAAACTCTTCCCAGCTGTCGTTCTTGACAGCTGCGTTGCCGGAGAAGGCACCGGCCAGTTTGCGGCCAAGAGCGCGCGCCGGCGATGCGGCAGGCTTTTCGTTCGCCTGAACCGCGCGGGCCGTCGACCGGTAGGTCTGAACCGACAGCTTGAACTGGGCGAGAAGTGCGTTCAGCGATGCGGCGTCGCGGGCAAGACCGTGGCTTGCAGCTGTCTGTTCTTCGACCATGGCCGCATTCTTCTGCGTGTCCTGATCCATCGTGTTGACCGCGGTGTTGATCTGCTGCAGGCCGGAAGACTGTTCCTGGGCGCTCTCGACGATCGCATTGACGTTGCGGTTGATCTCCTGGACTTCGCCGACGATCGTCTGCAGCGCCTTGCCGGTTTCGCCAACGAGATGCACGCCGTTCTGGACCTGCTCGTTCGACGCGTTGATCAGCGTCTTGATCTCCTTGGCAGCGTTTGCAGAACGCTGGGCAAGCTCACGAACTTCCTGGGCGACAACTGCAAAGCCCTTGCCGGCTTCACCAGCGCGCGCGGCTTCGACACCGGCGTTGAGTGCCAGAAGGTTGGTCTGGAAGGCGATGTCATCGATGACACCGATGATGTTGCCGATCTCGCCGGACGACTTTTCGATGGCTTCCATCGCCTGGACGGCCTTCTGCACGACTTCGCCGGATTTTTCGGCGCCCTGACGGGTGCGGGCAACCAGATTGCCGGCTTCGGTGGCGCGGCGGGCAGCGTCCTTGACCGTGGTGGTGATCTCTTCCAGAGCAGCGGCCGTTTCTTCGACGGAAGCAGCCTGCTGTTCGGTGCGCTTGGCAAGGTCGTCGGCAGCCGACTTGATCTCGGCCGAACCGGCTTCGATGCTGCGGGCGTTTTCGGCGACCTGTTCAAGAGCGGCCTGAAGTTTTGAGGCCGAGGCGTTGAAGTCGTTGCGGACGCCATCGAGCGCTACCGTGAACGGCTGTTCGATGCGGTACGAGACGTTGCCATCGGACAGCTGGCTCAGAGCCTGGGCGATATGATCGACGGCAAACTTGACGTCGCCGGCTTCGCGGGCCTTGGTGGCCTCGCGTTCGATATGCTCTTTTTCCGACAGGCTGCGGTTGGCGTCGGCTTCCTGCTCAAGGCGGGTGCGCTCGAGAGCGTTATGGCGGAAGACTTCGACGGCTTCGGCCATCTGGCCAATTTCGTCCTTGCGATCGAGGCCGTCGATTTCGGCGCGGGTTTCGCCCGAGGCAAGCGAGGCCATGCGTTCACGCAGGCGGGCCATCGGGGCGGTGATGCCCTTCTGAGCAATCGTCAATGCCAGCACGATGGCAACGGCAATTCCAATGAGCATGCCGATGATGGCAAACTTGATGGTCGAGGAGACTTCGGCCGACAGGCGATCGGCACCGTTCTTGATCAGTTCAGCCATGGCACCGTTGTTAGCGCCGAATTTCGGCGACAGTTCAACAATCGCCTTGTCGAGATCGGACGACAGCGTGCTTACCTTGGCTGCATCACCGGCGATATGAGCCTTGAGCAGATCGTCGCCGATCGCCTTCAGCTTGTCGGCACCGACAACCAGCTCGTCGATCGCGGCCTTGCGGCTCGGGACGATACCCGGGATCTGGGTCAGACGATCACGTGCACCGGTGATCTCCTTGGAGAAGCGGCCGGAGAGATCCTTGAAGGTCTCGGACTGCGGATCCTGCGCCATTGCGCGGCTCAGCCAGGTCGTTGCCGTCCACATGCCGGCAGCACCGCGAGGGCCGAAGGTCGCTGCATTGCTCTCGTTCTGCAAGAAATTCGAGTAGGACTCGTTGGCGGCGCTGAAGCGCTGGGTCACGAACAACAGGCCAGCGAGTGAAATAACGCCAAGGATGGCGATCGCCATCAGAAACTTGGTCTTGATCTTTAAATTCTTGAGCATGGGGGGACCTTCTCAGAAAAACTGAAAGCAATGCGATTTGCGGGAGGAGATACAGGAACCGTCCTTGACGGTGCACATCATGCGCGCGGGAAGATCGGCCGAGCGATCACGTTGTCCTGTGAAAACATTAAAGCGGGTTTCATAAAAAAATTCTTACATTTGCTGCAGCGCATTAAAGTTTTTAGCAAATGTGAGGAACGTCCAGAGATTCCGACCTTTGGGCCTTTAATCCCTCCTTAATCATGGGGTTAGAACGTCTGAATTTTATGTTGCAGCGCACAACATGACGACGCTAACAGGGCGCACAGGCCATGATTGCCGCCTCCCGCAGACCGGGCAGATTGATATGAAATCAACGACTATTATCGAAGGAATTTTCCAGTGGATCTTAGCCGCCGCAACCTCATGACATTCGGTGCCGTCGCAGCAGCAACTGCCGTCACCACCAAGATCGCCTCCGCGCAGGCAATCGGCTTCACCCCCTCCCCGATCTATCCCGATCCGGCTATCCAGGTTCTCGACCCGAGCTTCGCGAAATACCGCGTTGCCAGCGCCTCGCTGGAACAGGTCGCAACCGGCGCACGCTGGCTGGAAGGCCCGGTCTATTTCGGCGACGGAAAATATCTGCTGGTCAGCGATATCCCGAACAACCGGGTGATGAAGTTCGACGAGACAAACGAGACCTGGAGCGTGTTCGATGCCAATTCGAACTACGCCAACGGTCATGCACGCGATCTGCAGGGTCGCCTGCTCGCCTGCGAACACCTGACCCGCCGCGTCACCCGTACCGAGCATGACGGCTCGACCACGGTTCTGGCCGACAATTACAAGGGCAAGAAGCTCAACTCGCCGAACGACATCGTCTGCAAGTCGGACGGCTCGATCTGGTTCACCGACCCGCCATTCGGCATTGCCGGCGAATGGGAAGGCGAAAAGGCCGAGGCCGAGCTGCCGCATTCCGTCTACCGCATCTCGCCGGAAGGCGCGCTGGAACTCGTTACCGACGAATTGAAGGGACCGAACGGTCTTGCTTTCTCGGAAGACGAGAAGAAGCTCTATGTCGTCGAAGGCCGTGCAGCGCCTTATCGCATCGTCTGGTCCTATGATGTGGCCAAGGACGGCAAGACGCTGTCCAACAAAAAAGCGCTGATCACCGCCGACGACAATGGCGGTCTCGACGGGTTCAAGGTCGATGTCGATGGAAACCTGTGGTGCGGCTGGGGTTCTTCTGGTGCGGCCGGCGCCAAGCCTGAAGAGCTGAACGGAGTGAAAATCTTCAACAAGGACGGCAAGGCGATCGGCTTCATCAAGCTGCCGGAGCGTTGCCCGAACCTCGTTTTCGGCGGCAAGAAGAAGAACCGCCTCTACATGGCATCCAGTCACTCGGTCTACGCGCTTTATGTCGAGACCCGCGGCGCCGTCTGATAGCGTCCTACTTTACTGCAAAAACCAAACGGGCCGGAGAAATCCGGCCCGTTTGCATTCCGTCTGAACGCAAACGGCGTGGGGCGATCAGCGCATTCATGAGCCGGTTATATTCAGGCAGGAGAAAGGTTACCGTAGAATTGTCACATTGAGCGGTTCCAAGCTTTGCAGCTTGACGATCGCAAGCTGCCGGACCTATGCAAACATGATTTCCAGCCTGCCCCGGAAATCTCGTCTCAATCCTTGAAGCCTATCCCCAATCTTCGGAGCTGCCATGAGCGTGAGTTGGACTGATGCCGCCATCCTTGGACTTGTCCAGGGACTGACCGAATTCCTGCCGGTTTCCTCCAGCGCGCATTTGCGCGTTCTTGGCGAGTTCCTGCCGTCGGGTACCGACCCCGGCGCGGCATTCACGGCCATCACTCAGCTCGGCACCGAGACTGCCGTACTCGTCTACTTCTGGAAGGACATCATCAACATCGCCACCGCCTGGCTGCGTCAGGTGTTCAGGCTCGGCGCTTACGACAAGGATGCGGCCCGCATGGGCTGGCTGATCATCATCGGCTCGTTGCCGATCATCATCCTTGGGCTTGGCTTCAAGGATCAGATCGAACACGGCCTGCGCAACATGTATATCACCGCCGTGATGCTGATCGTCTTCGGCCTGATCCTCGGCTGGGCCGACCGGATCGGCAAGAAGAAATATGCGTTGAAGCAGTTGATCTGGCGCGACGGCATCATCTTCGGTTTCGCGCAAGCGATGGCGCTGATCCCCGGCGTCTCGCGGTCTGGCGGCACGATCACCGCCGGATTGCTGATGGGCTACACGCGTGAAGCAGCCGCCCGCTATTCCTTCCTGCTCGCCGTGCCGGCTGTGTTCGGCTCCGGGTTCTATCAGCTCATCAAGACGATGGGCGAAGATACGGCGGTCGCTGCCGGCCCGACCGCACTTGCAACGCTGATCGCCTTCGTCGTCGGTTACGCTGTCATCGTCTGGTTCCTGAAACTGGTCTCGACCAGAAGCTACATGCCATTTGTCTGGTACCGCGTCGTTATCGGCGTGGTGCTGCTTGGACTGCTCGGGTTCGGATATGTCAACCCGATCTAGAAGGATACCCGCATTGTGAGAGGGGGCCCACATCAATGCCCCGGCTCATTCGCCTTCGGTCGTCACCGGCGGCGAATAGTCTGATGAGAGCTCGTTCCGACAAAGCTGTTGTCTTTTTTGCTTATGCTGAAAGACGCGCCTCCAGAACCATGTTGAACGGGCCTGTGATCGTCCTCCTGACATGAGTGAAGCCACCCGAATGGATGACTTCCGCGAGTTTCGCCTCGCCCGCCTGCGCACCCAGGCCTTCGCCGACTTCCTGATCGAGCGAGGTCGGGACACAGATCATCGTCGACGCATTGTAATAGAGGCGACCGACGGGGTTCATGTTGTTTTCGGGGAGATCGCCTGCGACAGGCTCCACGATCATCCATGTCCCGTCTTTCTTGAGGATTAGGCGCATATGGTCGGCGCAGCCCCGCGGATCGCCCATGTCATGCAGACAGTCAAAACTGGTCACTAGGTCATAGCCGGTTTCCTCGATATCCTTGGCTGCTGCCGCGACAAACTTGACCCGATCATCCACTCCGTGGGACTGCGCATGGCTATTGGCCTCCACGATCGACGGCTCGTGGAAGTCATAACCGACGAAGCTTGAATTCGGGTATGCCTTGGCCATCAAGATTGTCGAGAAGCCGACACCGCATCCAACATCAGCCACCCTTGCGCCTACCCTGAGCTTGTCCTCGACGCCCCTTAGAGCAGGCAGCCACGTCTGAACGATATTGTTGACGTAGCCCGGGCGGAAAAACGCTCCAGTTGCGCAGAACAGGCATCCCGCAGAATCTCCCCACCGGACGCCGGCACCGGTCCGGAATGATCGTTCAACCTTTCGTTCTCCTTCGATCATCGCAGCCACGAGATCAAAGGCTCCTTCGAGGTATACGGGGCTATCCTGGTTGACGAACACCATCGCCTGCTCGGGCGAAAGACTGAACATGCGGGTGCCACTGTCATAGTCTATATATCCATTGGCAGCCTGTGCGAGTGCCCACTCTCTGACGTATCGCTCGGACAGTCCACCTGCCTCGGTCGCCAGATCCGCGGCGGTCGCAGGGCCAGCGCGATACAATGCCGTGAACAGACCTAGTCGCAGGCCAATCCTGACGGTCGGGACGCTGAACGCTCCGCCGAGGTCGCCGAGCATTTTGCCGACGAAAGAATTAAGTTTGTTTTCATCAAGCTGTACCATGGCATTACCTCCCAAAAACCCATCATCCGAAAGGCAAGAAACTGGGGGAGCGCAAATGGCGCTCCAACGAACGCTCGTACAGTGTAAAATATAGCTTAAAAGCCATATTTTGTCACGTCAGGGACGATTTATGCCATTTTTCTGCAGGGGAATGAGCGCGTGGCGCGTGAGTTCGCGAAATACAACGGTGGGAGGGCATGCCAAAGATGAGAGACGTCAACTCAATCATGACCGCACAAAGGCCCTGCCTCAATCGTAAATCCGCTTAAGGTTCGCAACGCAGTCTAGTTCCTTCAGTTGCGAAAGAAGCTGATTGAGCTGACGCAAGTCCCAAACCTCGATTTCCATGGCGATCTCGGAAAAATCGTCGGCGCGATTGCTGCCCATGGCAAGGGTGCGGATGTTGATGTCGAGAGCGCCGATCGTCTTGGCGACGGTTGCCAGCGTGCCCGGTTCGTTAATCGTGTTGACTGCAAGCTTTGCCGGGAAGCGCGACTTGTTGGCTTCGTCGAGATCCCAGCGGACATCGATCCAGCGTTCCGGTTCGTCATCGAATTTCTGCAGCGCCGACGCCTGGATCGGGTAGATGGTGATACCCTTGCTCTTGCCCTCGTCCATGATGCCGACGATGCGGTCGCCGGGGACAGCGCCGCTCGGGGCGAAACGCACCTGGGTGTTGCTCGACAGGCCGCGGATCGGCAGAAGCGTCGAGACGAGCCCGGCAGCCTGGGCATTTTCCAGATCCGTCTGCGATCTCGCCGGCAGCTTGAACATCATGCCGGAGCCGCTCGGGACGTTGAACCAGCCCTCGTCTGTGGACGGCTTCACGGTGACGCGTTCGTCCTTGTAGTCCGGGAAGACGGCACGCAGCACGTCGAGCGAAGACAGTTCGCCGCGGCCGACGGAGGCGATCGTATCCTCGACATCCTTTTGCGCCAGCCGGTGCAAAGCGGGCTTCAGCGCCTCGCGCGAAAAGGTCTTGCCGGCGCGCTCGAACGTGCGCTCGAGAATACGGTGGCCGAGGCCGGCATATTGCTTGCGGATCGCCATGCGGGTGGCGCGGCGGATGGCGGAGCGGGCCTTGCCGGTAACGACGATCTCTTCCCAGGCGGCAGGCGGCACCTGCACGCCGGAACGGATGATCTCCACTTCGTCGCCATTGTTCAAACGGGTGACAAGCGGCATGATACGGCCGTTGATCTTGGCACCGACGGTGGTGTCGCCGATATTGGTGTGGACCGCGTAGGCGAAATCGATCGGGGTTGCGCCGCGCGGCAGCGCGATCAGCTTGCCCTTCGGGGTAAAGCAGAAGACCTGATCCTGAAAAAGTTCGAGCTTGGTGTGTTCGAGGAACTCTTCCGGGTTGTCGCCTTCGGCAAGCGATTCGATCGTGTGGCGCAGCCAGGAATAGGCATTCGATTCCTTCGGCAGCAGCTCGTCGCTCTTGGCCGGTCCCCTGCCCGCGACGGACTGGCCGTCCTTGTAGAGCGTATGCGCGGCAATGCCGTATTCGGCGATTTCCTGCATCAGCTGGGTGCGGATCTGCAGCTCGATACGCTGGCGCGACGGGCCGACGATCGTGGTGTGGATCGAGCGGTAGTCGTTCTGCTTCGGGTTGGAGATATAATCCTTGAACCGGCCGGGAACGACGCGCCAGCGGGTGTGGACGATACCGAGCGCCTTGTAGCAGCAAGCAATGTCGTCGACGATGATGCGGAAGCCGTAGACATCCGACAGCTGCTCGAAAGAGAGCGACTTCGACTGCATCTTGCGGAAGACCGAATAGGGCTTCTTCTGCCGTCCCTTGACGAAGGTGCCGTTCAGGCCGTTGGCGACCAGCAGTTCGCGCAGCTCGTCCTCGATCTTCTTGATCAGGCCTTCGTTGCGGGCAGACAGATCCGCCAGGCGCTGCGTGACGGTCTCATAGGCTTCCGGGTTGATATACTGGAAGGACAGATCCTCCAGCTCATCGCGCATGTCCTGCATACCCATGCGGCCGGCAAGCGGCGCATAGATTTCCATCGTCTCTTCGGAAATGCGTGCCTTCTGTTCGGCCTTCATATGATCGAGCGTACGCATGTTGTGCAGGCGATCGGCGAGCTTGACGAGTAGAACGCGGACGTCGTCGGAAATGGCGAGCAGCAGCTTGCGCAGGTTTTCGGCCTGCTTGGCCTTTTTCGACACGAGGTCGAGACGCTTCAGCTTGGTCAGGCCTTCGACGAGGCGGCCGATATCCTCGCCGAACAGTTCGTCGATCTCGGCGCGGGTGGCCGTCGTATCCTCGATCGTATCGTGGAGGAGAGCGACCGCGATGGTCGACTCGTCGAGATGCATGTCGGTGAGGATGGCCGCCACTTCGAGCGGATGGGAGATGTAGGGATCGCCGGAAGCACGTTTCTGCTGGCCATGCTTCTGCATGGCGTAAACGTAGGCTTTGTTGAGAAGAGCTTCATTGGCGTCGGGCTTGTATTTCTGCACCCGCTCAACGAGCTCGTACTGCCTCATCATCCCTGGATATGCCTTTCCACCCTCGTGCGCGACAAAAGAAAATGGCGCGCCAACCGTGGGTTAGCGCAGCCATCATAATTGAGACAACCAGATTAGGGCGATAGGATGAACGATACCTTGCCGCAGCGCACTATCATTCCGATCGGAGCAATTATTCCGGCCGGTTCATCCGGGCTCAGGCGAATATCGGTTGAAACTCGCCTGACCACCTATGCCAATCAGTAATCGTCGCTCTTTTCCGGCGGAACCAGGCCTTCGATACCGGCCAGCAGTTCTTCTTCCGACATCTGGTCGAAATTGACGGTTTCCGAAGCATCTTCGTCGTCGGCATCGGATGCGACCGATACGCCGCCAGCGGCGATGAGAGCTGCCGGATCGGGCTCGGGCTCGTCGATTTCAACATGCTTCTGCAGCGAATGGATCAGGTCTTCCTTCAGGTCGTCGGGAGACAGGGTCTCGTCGGCGATCTCGCGAAGGGCGACAACCGGGTTCTTGTCATTGTCGCGGTCGATGGTGATCGAGGCGCCCTGAGAAATCTGGCGAGCGCGGTGGCTTGCAAGCAGAACCAGTTCGAAACGGTTGTCGACTTTGTCAATGCAATCTTCTACTGTGACGCGGGCCATTGCCTGTCCTTTGCGGTCCTGGATTTCCGGAATTGATACGCCCGATACAGCTATCGGACGGGAAATTCAAGTTTTTCCTAACCCAGGACCATCTAAGTCGTGAGTTACGGGGCGTTTACTGAGGAGAAAACGCTTCATTCGAAGGCGCAAACCGGTGATGGGATGATCTCTATCAAGGCTTGCAGGCGAAGAAACGGGTGAGGTTCACCTGTTTATCCGGATATTATTCCGGCCAGTGCCGCGCCCGAGAACTCACAGTTGAATGGTCCGCGCTTTGGACATGCGACTAAAGTGCCTGGGCAGGAGGACTATATTCAATCAGTAGGTGCTTGGAATATTGCTAATCGTACCATAAATGACAGATATATGAATAGTTCGTAATGTAAGAGAATTATTCCAATATCGTCGGTGCAACTTTTCGTTTTGCCGATACTCCCGCAAAGCGGGTATAAAAAAGGGATGGAGACATATGTTTGACCCGAGAGAGAAAATTGCTCTCTTCATCGATGGCGCAAATTTGTACGCCGCATCGAAAAGCCTCGGCTTCGATATAGATTATCGAAAACTTCTGAAGGCTTTCCAGAAACGCGGCTATCTGCTTCGCGCCTATTATTACACGGCGCTCATCGAGGATCAGGAATACTCCTCCATCCGCCCGCTGATCGACTGGCTGGACTATAACGGCTACAAGGTCGTGACAAAGCCGGCCAAGGAATTCACCGATTCACTCGGCCGCCGCAAGATCAAAGGCAATATGGACATAGAGCTTGCGATCGACGCGATGGAGCAATCGGAAACCGTCGACCATTTGGTAATCTTCTCAGGCGACGGCGACTTTACCACTCTGGTGGAGGCGCTGCAGCGTCGCGGCCGCAAGGTGTCCGTCGTCTCGACGATGCAAAGCCAGCCGCCGATGATCGCTGACGACCTGCGCCGCCAGGCCGATCACTTTATCGACCTGATGACGCTAAAGGCGGAAGTCGGTCGTGATCCAAGCGAAAGAGCCGTGCGCCCGATCGAGCCCACAGAGACGACGGACGCCTAATTTCCGAATCCGGCTCATATCTTGAGAGGCGCCGAAAACGGCGCCTCTTTTTTTGTGGGCCTACGAGTGCCCGCTTACGCGGGCTCAGCTGCAACGCGAGCGTTGCGGCCCGTCCCGGCACCTCCGCGCGCCTTGTTTGCCCTGAACACCGCCTCGACGATGAGCGACAACGGCAGGCCGATGAAAAGCGGGATGAAGAAATAGATTACCCGGAAGGCGACCAGCGAGCCGATCGTGGCCTGATCGCCCATGACGTGACGGACCGTCGCTTCCAGAACTCCGAGCCCACCAGGCGCATGGGTGATGAGGATCGCGACATTGGCGAGCACGAAGGCCGTTGCGGCCTTGAGGTAACTGACGTCGCCGCCCACGGCCATCACCTCCCGAAGGCAGGCTGACACGAAAGCGAAATTGATCGTGCCGATGACAATCTGCGCAAGCGCAATCTTCCATGTCGGCATCTGAAAGGTCCAGCTGCGGATCTTGAGCGGCGCACGCAGGAAGGCGGCCAGCGCCACATATAGGACAGTGGCTGCGAGACAGCCTGCGCCAATGGCGATGACCACCTCCTCCTTCAACCGCAGCACGGCGGCGGCATCCTTCGGATTGATCACCATGACGATGCCGGCGAGCACCGCCATGCCGAGACCGACCGTGACACCCGAGAGCAGGACTATCTTCGCCACATCCTCGGTCGTCATGCCCCAATGGGCGTAATAGCGATACCGCAGCGCGCCGCTGCTCAAGCCGGACATGCCGACGCTCTGGCCGATAGACAGGGCAATGAAAGAGGCGAGCCCGATTTTTGGATAGGGAAGATCGTTCTTGACGTAACGCACACCGCACCAGTCGAAGCCGGTGAGGCAAAGGTAGGATGCAAAAGCGAAGAGGAGCGCCAGGGCGAGATTGCCAGCGGGAATGTCACGGACCGACTGGATGATCTCGGAGAAGGAATGCTCCCGAAACACCTGATAGAGAAGCCAGGCGGCAAGGCCGAAACCCACGACCAGCATGAGGTAGGTGAAAATCTGCTTCTTCGTCATTATCCGCCGCCCATGTGAAGGTGCGGATCAACGACGGGCGACAGGTTTTGGTTCCGGGGCGAGTGGCGGCTGTTGCTTTCCCATTACCCCTCATCCGCCCGAGGGCACACTCTCCCTGCAAACGGCGAGAAGAACAGAAGCCTAGGCTTTGCATCCCGCCAATGCCGAGCGGAGAGAGTATTGGGGTGAAAGGCAGCGAAATGCTCAGCCGCTCTTCAGCAGCCGCGACTTCTGGCGGTTCCAGTCGCGTTCCTTCTCGGTCTCGCGCTTGTCGTGCAGCTTCTTGCCCTTGGCGAGTGCCAGTTCGAGCTTCGCCCTGCCCTTTTCGTTGAAATAGATCTTCAGCGGCACGAGCGTCATGCCTTCGCGGTTGATGCCGGTGCGCAGGCGATTGATCTCGCGTTTCGACAGCAGCAGCTTGCGGCGGCGGCGCGGCTCGTGGTTGAAGCGGTTCGCCTGCAGATATTCCGGAAGGTGGCTGTTGATCAGCCAGATCTCGTTGCCCTCGTCCGATGCATAGGATTCGGCGATATTGGCCTTGCCTTCGCGCAGAGACTTGACCTCGGTGCCGGTCAGCATGATGCCGGCCTCGTAGGTATCAAGGATTTCATAGTTGAAGCGGGCCTTGCGGTTTTCCGCAACGACCTTGTTCACCACGCGCTGGCTGCCTTTGGGTGCCATCAGACGAATTCCATTCCGCTTAGAGTATTTCCGCCGTTATTCGAAACGCGAAAACGCCCTACATCTCTATTCTGTTTCAACGCAATTGCGAACGCAAAACCGGTTCCCGCTTTTGCTGGAATTGCTCTGGCAAAAGAAGACCCCGCCCATAAGCGATGAGCGGGGTTCCGACATTCATATAGTGCGACTGTTGCCGAATGTGAAGCTCATGCGTCACGAGGCCGAGGAACCGGATAAAACCTCAGTTCAACAGGCCCGCATGGCGCAGTGCCGCATCGATCGCAGCTTCGGTCGAGGGCTCGAGTTCGGAGACAAGCGGCGAGCGCACCTTGCGATTGATGCCGCGCAGCTTGTTCAGCCCGTATTTGGCGCCACAGAGGCCTGGCTCCAGGAAGATCGCCTTGTGCAGCGGCATCAGCCGATCCTGATATTCCAGAGCCTTCTTGTAGTCGCCTGCGAGCGTTGCCGACTGGAATTCGGCACAGAGGCGTGGCGCGACATTGGCGGTGACGGAAATGCAGCCGACGCCGCCATGGGCGTTGAAACCGAGAGCGGTCGCATCCTCGCCGGACAGTTGGATGAAATCCGGGCCGCAGGTGATACGCTGTTCGGAGACACGTTCGATCTTGCCGGTGGCATCTTTCACGCCGGCGATGTTCTTATGTGCCTTGGCGAGCTTGCCCATCGTTTCCGGCGTCATGTCGATGACCGAACGGCCGGGGATGTTGTAGATAATGATCGGCAGGGAAACCGCTTCGGCAATGGCGGAAAAATGCGCGTAAAGGCCCTTCTGGGTCGGCTTGTTATAATAGGGCGTGACGACCAGGATGGCATCTGCGCCGGCCTGTTCGGCATGCTGTGCAAGCTCGATCGCCTCGGTCGTGTTGTTGGAGCCTGCGCCTGCAATGACGGGTACGCGCTTGGCTGCCACCTCGACACAGAGTTCGACCACACGCTTGTGTTCGTCATGCGAGAGTGTCGGCGATTCGCCTGTCGTGCCGACGGGAACGAGACCGGAGCTTCCCTCTTCGATTACCCATTCGACATGGGCGGCAAACGCTTTTTCATCGACATCCCCGCCAGTGGTGAACGGCGTTACGAGCGCGGGGATCGATCCCTTGAACATGCAAAAACTCCCATGGCCGCAGTCCACGCTTCGGCCGTAATCAATGACTAAGGTGGCGCACCATAAAGCGGAGGCAGATCGCCGACAAGCGCAAAGCTCACGGGATTCTGATCACAGGTCAACGTTCCGGGATGCGCATTTTAGGGATCATGGTAAGGTTTCGTTAATGCCGCCGGAGCCTAATGGGAGAGCCCGATAGGTGTATATGTCTTTTTCGCGAGATGCCGGATGAAGAAGCCCGCTCTGATCCTCTCCTTGGGATTGGGTGCAGCCAGTATTACGAGCCTTGCACTCGCGCAGAGTGGCGGCATAGTGCCGCTGCCTTTCGCACGTCCGGACGCACCGGTGAGCGTGCCGATACCCACCCGACCGGGAGCGCAGGCGCCCGGGCAGGCATTGCCCACGGCCATGCCCGTTCCCGAATTTACCGGCTCCATTCCGAGGCTTGACCGGCCGCTCGCATCCTCAGCCCTCAAGACGGGGCTTGATGCGCTTTCCGATAACGACACGGCACAGGCGCTTGCGGCCCGCGACAGCCTGCCGGCGGGCTCGCTCGACCGACGGATATTGACCTGGGCGATTGCCAGTTCCGGACTGAAGGACGTGCCCTATCGCGACATCGCCGCCGCTTCGCGCGAGCTGACCGGCTGGCCGGGGCTCGGCGGCTTACGGGAAAGAGAAGAACGGGCGCTTTACCGCGAAAACCCGCCGGCTGCTGCCGTGCTTTCCGCCATGGGCAATGCGCGGCCGCAGACGCCAGAGGGCGCGATGATCCTTGCGCGTGCGCAATTGGCAACCGGGCGAAGCGCCGAGGCTGCCCGCACCCTGCGCGCTCTCTGGGCTTCCGAGACGCTCGACACGGCGACCGAAGACAAGATCCTCAGTGAGTTCGGCGGGCTGATTACTGCTGCCGATCACAAGACGCGCATGGATTTTCTCATGTATCGCGGTCGCACGGCACAGGCGAAGCGGTTTTCCGGCCTCGGCAATGCCCAGCCCCTCTACAATGCATGGGCCGCTGTTGCGAACAATGCCAAGAATGCCGGCGCATTGATCAATGCGGCTGGCGGCTCGTGGGGCAGCGATCCCGCCTATCTTTTCGCAAAGATCGAATACGCAAGGCGACAGAACGATTATGCCGAAGCGGCCAAGCTGCTTGAACGCGTGCCGCGCGATCCCGCCAGGCTTGTCTACCCGAGCGAGTGGTGGAATGAGCAGCGGATCGTGTCACGCGGGCTTGCCGATCAGGGGCAGTTCAGCGCGGCTTACCGGCTAGTTTCCAACCATGTGGCGCAGTCACCGGTCGATCGGGCCGATGCGGAATTCCATGCGGGCTGGTATGCGCTGAGGGCGCTTCAGGATGCGAGTGCGGCGGAGACGCATTTCCGCAAGATCCTCGACGCTTCGAACCGGCCGCTTTCCGCCTCCCGTGCACTTTACTGGCTCGGCCGATCGGCGGAGGCCGGCGGACCGGGACAGAGCCGCTCCTTCTACGAACAGGCGGCCCGTTATTCCGGCACGTTCTACGGCCAGCTGGCCGCCGCAAAGCTCGGCAAGTCGGCGCTGGATGTCAGCTACCCCTCGCCCACTGCACAGGACCGCGAGCGATTCGCCTCCCGCGAAGTGGTTCGCGCCATTGCCCGGCTCGATGCCGTTGGTCATGACCGGCGGTCGGCCGCTCTTTATGCGGCACTCGGCGAGCAGATCGACAGCCCCGGCGAACTTTCGCTGCTGACGGCACGTGCAGAGGCGCAGGGCGACCATGCGCTGTCGCTTCGGATCGGCAAGTCGGCGTTTTCGCGCGGCGTCGATGTGGCGGCACTTGCCTACCCGATCGGCGTCATTCCGGCCGGTGCCAATATCGCCGGCTCCGGCAAGGCACTTGCCTATTCGATCGCACGGCAGGAAAGCGCATTCAATCCAGCGGCCGTTTCCGCGGCCAATGCCCGTGGTCTGCTGCAGCTTCTGCCGGGAACCGCGCAAGGCGTCGCCAAGCGGCACGGCATGAGTTTCAAGGCGGAGCGACTGACGAGCGACGCCGGCTACAACGCGACGCTTGGCGCACATTATCTCGGCGAGCAGATCGATGCCTTCGGCGGCTCCTATGTGCTGACTTTCATTGCCTACAATGCCGGGCCGAAGCGGGTGCCTGAATGGATCGCACGCTATGGCGATCCGCGCGGCAAGTCGCTCGACGAGGTGATCGACTGGGTCGAGCGCATCCCCTTCCCCGAAACGCGCAATTATGTACAGCGCGTGCTGGAGAATTATCAGGTCTACAAGACCCGGCTGGGGCAGAAGGCAGATATCGTCGCCGATTTGAGATACGGACGACAGTAAGGCCATTTGGCGGACTGCCGAAGATGGGAATCGGGGATACGTTCGCCGATCGACAGTCGCTTCGCGTACAGCCATCCTGCAAACATTATTTAGCGAAAGTAGCGGGCCTTGAGGCTCGTCGCTTGTTATAGCCCATTTACCGGCATTATCGGACCAGACGTAAGCGGGCATTGCCAGCATAAGCAAGCGATACATTGGCTGCAGAGAGCCATCAGCGGCAACGATAGCGCCGCTCGATTTCAAACCACCGAATATCGAAACAATCCGGCCAGATCGGAAGCTGTCACAACCTGAATGGCCGCCATAACGAACGGCAAAAACAAGAGCTGCTTAAACGAGAAAAGCCCGGCGCGAGGCCGGGCTTTTCAATGAGTTATCCGAGGATCGGATTAGAACGAACGCTGCAGACGCAGGAAGCCGTCCCAACGATCGGCAGAGTCTGTGCCGGTGTCAACGTCGGTGTAGTTGACAGTTGCCTTGGCGGACAGGCCGGTGGTGATCTTGTAGTCGGCCGTTACGCCAACGCGCCATGCATCGCCATCATCAAAGTCGCCATCAACGAGCGTGATGTTATCCCAGTACTGAACACCGGGAGCGATGGTGAACTTGTCGGAAACAGCGATCGCGTATTCAGCACCGATGGTCCATTCGGAAGCATCGAAGTAACGGTTTTCACCGAAGGAATAAGCTGCGAAGACGCCGAGCGAGCCCGGACCGATTGCAGCCGTCAGCGTGGAAGCGAGAGCAGCATTTTCGCGGTCGAAGTCGTAACCGGCGAAGAAGTCGAGGGTGACGCCACCGAACTTGCCGGTGATGACGCCGTTGATGCCGATTTCATCCTGGCCACGACCGGTACCCGGAACGTCGTCCTTCCAGCCATCCTGCGAGTCGAAGGCATCAACCTGACCGTAGACGGAGAAAGCGCCGGCGTCGTAGGTGTAACGAATGCCGTTGTTCAGGGTGTCGCCACCGAAGCCACCGTTACCGAATGGTGCAGCGTCCGAAAGGACGGTTTCGCCCGGAAGTCCGGTATCGAAGTAGTTGTAGAAGTAACCGACGCGGAGGCCGCCAAGTTCGATGAAGGTTTCATCGAGGAAGAAGTCGTTATTGGCGACCGAATTGCTGTCGAAAGTACCATCCGGAGTGGTGATCGAATAGCTATTCGAAGAATTCGTGTTGGCTTCGAGCGTAATTGTAGCAGCCAGGGTACCGTATTCGGTATCCGACTTGGCGTCGAGAGTGATGTGACCACGGGTGTTGGTACGGTAACCAGCATCACCACCGAAATCGTCGTCGCTACGAGCGTCAACCTGGACGCGGACGTAACCGCCGATCTTAAGGCAAGTTTCAGTACCCGGAATGTAAAAATAGCCAGTTCCGAACGCGTCGCAAACGCGAACATATTCCAAAGGCTCAGGTTCGGCAGCGACGATCGCGTCAGCAGCCTGTGCAACGGTCACGCTAGCAAGCGCGGCGGTCGATGCGATGAGAAGGCTCGTGATTTTCATTGTGGGGTTCCCCGGTCAACTCTAGGCTTTACAACCATCAAGCTACATGCGCGCGGCGGGTGCTTACAAGCATTTCTGCATCTGTGAACGGCAAACATCAGGCAGTTGCGACGTGGTCGTTACTTATTTGTCACAAATTTGACGGGTATCCCAGACTTAAAGCCGCCTGTCCGTGCATGTGCATCGACTAATTCTTGCGAGAATTCCGCGCCCACACCCGAATCGACAGAAACAAAAAGCCCGGCGCGAGGCCGGGCTTTCCGTTCATATCTGAAAAATCAGATTAGAAAGAACGCTGCAGACGGAGGAAACCGTCCCAACGGTCGTCAGAAGCTACGCCGTTGTCAACGTCGGTGTAGTTGATGGTTGCCTTGGCAGCGAGGTTCGTGGTGATCTTGTAATCAGCCGTTACACCAACGCGCCATGCATCACCACCATCGAGATCGTTGCCGTCAAATGCGACGTTATCCCAGTACTGAGCGCCAGGAGCGATCGAGAACTTGTCGTTGAGCTTGATGGCGTATTCAGCGCCGATCGTCCACTCAGCTGCGTCAAAGTAACGGTTTGCACCGGTTGCGTAGGCAGCGAAGACGCCGAGCGAACCCGGGCCGATTGCAGCCGTCAGCGTGGAAGCGAATGCAGCTTCTTCAGAGTCGAAGTCGTAACCAGCGAAGAAGTCGAGGGTTACGCCGCCGAACTTGCCGGTGACAACGCCGTTGACGCCGATCTGATCGTCAGTGCCTGCATCGTCGGTCTTGAAGCCGGCCTGCGAGTTGAATGCGTCAACCTGACCGTAGAGCGAGAACGAACCTGCATCGTAGGTGTAACGAACAGAGTTGTTCAGCGTGTCGCCGCCGAGGCCACCGTTAGACCAAGGACCACCGTCGGAGAGAACGGTTTCGCCCGGAAGGCCGTTATCGAAGTAGTTGTAGAAGTAACCAACGCGGAGACCGCCGAGCTGCAGGTAGGTTTCTTCCAGATAGAAGTCGTTGTTAGCCTGCGAACCGCTGTACGTGCCTGCACCCGGGGTGCCAGCAGGAATAGTGATCGAATAGCCATTCGACGTATTGGTGTTAGCGCGGAGCGTGATCTTGGAAGCGAGCGTGCCGTATTCCGTGTCCGACTTAGCTTCAACAGCGATCTGGCCGCGGGTGTTGGTGCGGTAACCGCCGCTCTGACCATTCAGATCAAAGTCCGAACGGCCGTCAACCTGAACGCGGACGTAACCACCGATCTTGAGGCAGGTTTCGGTGCCCGGGATGTAGAAGTAGCCGGTGCCGAAAGCGTCGCAAACGCGAACGTATTCCAGCGGCTCGGGCTCAGCAGCCACGATCGCGTCGGCAGCCTGTGCGCCAGAAACTGCTGCGAGGGCAGCAGCGGAGCCGAGAAGAAGGCTCTTGATGTTCATTTTTGACCTCCAGTCAAAGTTACGTATGGGTCTAGGTCTTGATTTACCGAAGGACAAAAATTCCTTGGGCCCATCCCCGTGTTTGAAAGCTGACGAACCACCGCCGCGCTTCGAAGTTGAAAATACAAATCGCCGTGATGTGCGCAATGGCGAACTGGGGATGAGCGAGACTTTCAAGGCAGCTTCATAAAACCATGTTGCTGAAAGGACACAAAACCGCAGTTAGGGATCGTTAAAAATTTAGTTTTCGTTAAGAAAACAGTTTCATGACAGCAACTTAGGGATCGGTCACATAAGAACATATCGCGCTGCGGGAACGTTGCCGATGGGCAACACGCATAAGCAGCAGGCACTTCGTGCGTGCAAGCGAATGATACAATGATTTCATGAAGGATAATGGCGGAGAGGATGGGATTCGAACCCACGATACGCTTTTGACGTATACTCCCTTAGCAGGGGAGCGCCTTCGACCACTCGGCCACCTCTCCGGTGCGGCCTGATTATTGCGGATAAATCCCGAATGCAAGGTCTTTTAGCAAAAAGAGGCGTCGCAGGCTGGGGATGAACCCCAGCCGCAGCATTATTCCGGCTGATCGCGGGAGAATCAGACGCTCGCGCCCATCAATAACCTGAGCCTGCAGCACCGCCGCCCGGTCCACGGCCATAACGGCTGGCAAGGTTCTTCAACGTTGCGGCAAGTTCCGTCACGTCGGCACCGACGGCGACAAAGCTCGCACCGAGATCGAGATAACGGCGATTGAGGGTTTCGCTGAAGGTCAGGATGCCCGCCGGTTTGCCGGCGGCGATGATTCGGCCGATCGCCGATTCGATCACCTGCTGTACTTCGGGCGCCTCGATTCGGCCGATATATCCCAGATCAGCAGAGAGATCGGCCGGGCCGATAAAGACGCCATCGACACCATCCACCGCTGCGATTGCCTCGATATTGTCGATCGCCACTCTGGTTTCGGCCTGAACCAGTAGGCAGATTTCGCCGTCAGCCGTCTGGGCGTAGTCGGAAATGGCATTGAAGCCCGAGGCGCGCGCGACGGCGGCACCCAGCCCACGCGTGCCGCGTGGAGGATAACGCACCGCCTGAACCAGCGCTTTCGCCTGCTCGGGCGAATCGACCATGGGAATGAGAAGCGTCCGTGCGCCGGCATCAAGCAATTGCTTGATGAACCAGGTCTCGCTTGAGGGAGGGCGCACGACGGGTTCGACGGCAAAGGGTGCAAGCGCCCGCAACTGGGCGATGATGCTGCGCAGATCGTTCGGCCCATGCTCCGAATCGATGACGAGCCAGTCGAAGCCGGCGCTCGCCGCGATCTCGGCCGGAAGCGCCTCGCCGGTATTCAGCCAGAGGCCGATCTGCTGGCGGCCTGCGCTGATTGCAGCCTTGAAGTCATTCTTCGGTACCGGCATGTCTCCTCCTATGCCTTTTAATGTGAATATTGGCCCAACCTTCGGGGACCTTATAGAATCAGGACAGCAACAGCTTCAGATCGGTGGACGGATCGGCGAGCAGCGCCTTGTCGGGATTGATGCCGGTCTCCAGCATCTTCTTGCCCGTCACATAGGCCTTGGCGTCATTGACCGCATCGACGGCAATCAGCCTTCCCCCACGAAAATACCAGACGGATACCGCGCCTTCGCGGGCGCCGGGGCGCACCAGCGTTTCATCGTAACCGAGATTAAAGCCGGCGATCTGCAGCTTCACATCATACTGGTCGGACCAGAACCAGGGTTTCGGCACATAAGGTTCGCTGCCGCCGGCAAGTGTTGCGGCAACCGATTCGGCCTGGTCGACGGCGTTCTGTACCGATTCGAGACGAATGCGCCCCTCTTCCCACGGCAGTAGCGCGCAATCGCCCATGGCGAAGATCGATGGGTCTGAGGTGCGGGCGAACCTGTCGACGACGATGCCATTGCCGACATCGAGGCCGCAATCCTGCGCCAGCCGGTCGTTCGGGGTAACGCCGATGCCGACGATGACGAAATCCACATCGATGACCGAACCATCAGAGAGTTCCGCGGCGCGCAGCTTGTCGTCCTCGCCGATCAGGCGGGTGAGGCCCGTCTTTTCGCGAATCGCGACGCCGCGCTCGCTGTGGATGGCGCGCATGATGTCAGCGGTCTCTTTCGAAGCCACACGGGCGAGAATGCGGTCGGCCATCTCGATCAGCGTCACGTCGAGCCCGAGATGGCGTGCGACGGCTGCAGCCTCCAGCCCGATGTAACCGCCGCCGATGATCAGCAGGCGGCGGCCGGCCTTCATCTCCTCCGCCAGCCGGTCCGCATCGCGCTTGTCACGCACCGTATAGACGCCCTGCAACTCTCCGCCGATGCTGGCGGGCAAGGTGCGCGGGCTGGAACCGGTCGCCAAGGCCAGGGTTTCATATTCGAGGGTCGAACCATCCTGCATGCGGACGGTCTTTTTCTCGCGATCGATTTCTTCAACAAAAGTCGAGAGCCGGACGTCCACGTCGTTTTCGGCAAACCAGTTGTCCGGACGGAAAGTCAGGCGGTCGAAACTCATCTCGCCGAGCAGGTATTTCTTCGAGAGCGGCGGACGCTGGTAGGGATAGACCTCTTCGGCGCCGATCATCGTGATGGGCCGCGTATCCTTCAATGTCCGCAGTTTTGCCGCGAGCGCAAAGCCCGCCTGCCCTGCACCGACGATCACCAGCCTGCCTGTCACTTGCCCGCTCCATTCCGTTTCAATCACCTGAGGGAATAACACCTTGGGCGACGGCAAAGGGGTATCGTCGCGACGTCTGGCCGTCAACAACGCGACATTGTGTCCAATGCGCAGGAATGGAGCGGATCCAGACACCATAGATCGAGAAAAATTTACCAATCAACTTTAGACTGCATCAAAATTAGAGGAATAAAATCATATCCGTGGAGAGAACAAGGAGGAAAGCATGGCCCCATTGATGGACGGGACCGAAACCCAGGAACCGGCACACCTGCGCCGTGTCTTTGAAAAGTTCAGTATCGATAGACCCGGCAAGATCGTGCTGGTCGAACATCATCTCAGCACCAAGTCGAGCATTCGTTGCCTGATACGGACCATGTCGCTGCAGGGTGCGGAGCTTGAAGTGACCCCTCACATACCGGTGCCGACGCATTTCTTCCTCGCCATCCTCGGCATCCGCGACGAGATCGGCTGCACGGTCATGGCGCGAGAAGAGGAAAAGGTGACGGTCGGCTTCAACATGCTGATCAATCCGGAATTCCTGCACCACGTCATCCGGCTGAGCTTCGAGACCAGTCACTGAGGCGCATTCGACCGAGAAAAGCTGCCGCGTGTTTCTACTGCCGCGATTTTCGCCATCCGGCCGCGCGGGCGTCGGTTTCGGAGCAGAACCACCGTTCTCCGAATTCCGGGCGGATTTTCGTGTCGTCGTAAAAGATCTGGCCGGGCAGATGATAAATCCGTTCGCCGCTATCGATCGAAATATTGCCTTTGATACGACAGGACGGACTGACGTTTGCCTCTACGGCACGGCTGATGCCGGGCAAAAGCGAATGGCCGCCCGTGGCGAGAAAACTCGCGGATGCGGCTGCGATGACGATCACGGCGAATTTGCTCATACATCGATCATGCGCCGGAAAGATTGATTCTGCGCTTCAGAAATCTCTAAAATTGCACCGTTATCGCTTTGTAACTTAAAGTCGCATTCCGCAACAGCCCGATATGCGCTTGTCGGCGAATCATACCAGTGAAGGTCTGCGCGGGTGAGTTCCGGCCCTTGCGCGTCGGCGAAAGCTTTCTATTGTGACGCGGCTTTCAACCGGACTTTTCTGACATGACCGCATTTTCCCGCTTCACCCCGCTTGTCTCCTCCCTTCCGTCAACCGTGCCCTTTGTCGGGCCGGAGGCGCTGGAGCGAAAGAGCGGTTCTGCCGTCAAGGCGCGTATCGGCGCCAACGAAAACGGGTTTGGCCCGGCCCCTTCCGTGCTTGCCGCCATGACGGAAGCCGCAGCGGGGATCTGGAAATATGCGGATCCGGAAAATTTCGACCTCAAGGCAGCGCTTGCCGCACATCTGAAATGTCGTCCGGAAAACCTGGCGATCGGCGAAGGCGTCGACAGCCTGCTCGGCCAGATCGTGAGACTCGTCATCGATCCGGCGTCCAGCACGCCCATGCCGGTGGTGAATTCGTTCGGCGGGTATCCGACCTTCAATTTCCATGTCGCGGGATTTGGCGGCCGGCTGGTCACCGTTCCTTACGTCAACGACCGCGAAGACCTGAACGGATTGCTCGATGCGGTTCGCCGGGAAAATGCGCCGCTCGTCTATTTTGCTAATCCGGACAATCCGATGGGCAGCTGGTGGGAAGCCGATGAGGTCGTGGCCTTCGCAAGGGCGCTTCCGGAGACGACGCTGCTGGTGCTTGACGAGGCCTATTGCGAGACCGGCCCGGCCAGCGCTTTTCCCTCGATCGACGCGCTCATCGACATGCCGAACGTGGTGCGTACCCGCACCTTCTCCAAGGCTTACGGGATGGCCGGCGCCCGCGTCGGTTATGCGATCACGACGGAAGGGACAGCCAAGGCCTTCGACAAGATCCGCAACCATTTCGGCATGAACAGGATCGCGGTCGCGGGTGCCATCGCGGCGCTGAAGGATCAAGCCTATCTCGACGAGGTTGTCGCCAATATCAAGGCATCCCGCGAGCGGATAGCGGCAATCGCTGCAGCCAACGGACTGAGCGCCCTGCCATCGGCCACCAATTTCGTCGCCATCGATTGCGGGCGAGATGCAGCCTATGCCCGCGCCATCGTCGACGGACTGCTGCAACATGGCGTTTTCATCCGCATGCCGGGGGTCGAGCCGCTCAGCCGCTGCATTCGGATAAGCGCTGGCCCGGAGCCGGACATGGCTCTATTGGCGACAGCGCTGCCTTTGGTGCTAAAATCGCTTTAAAGGCCAAAGGCCGGGCACGAAAGCGCCCGGCCTTTTCATTTCTCGACGGCTTGCTGGCCGATATCAGACAACGCCGCCGTTGGTGTAGAGGGTCTGGCCGTTAACCCACCAGCCATCCGGGCTGCAGAGGAAGGCAACCATCGCGGCGATGTCCGACGGTTCGCCGATCCGGCCATGCGGCGTACGCTGGGCAAAACCCGCAACCTGTTCGTCCGTCTTGCCGTCGAGGAAGAGCGAAGTCGCGACCAGTCCGGGCGCAATCGCATTGACGGAGATTTTTCTCCCCGCCAGTTCCTTGGCAAGGATGTTGGCGTAGATTTCCATCGATCCCTTGCTTGCCGCATAAGGCCCGTAGGTCGGCGAGCGAAGCTGCACGATGCTCGACGAGGTGGCAATGATCCGGCCACCGTCACGCAACCGCCTGGCCGCTTCGCGCAGCGTATTGAAGCTGCCCTTCACATTGGTATCCACCATCGTATCGAAATCCTCGTCCGACATGTCGCGGAACGGGGCGAGATGCATCACACCGGCATTGGCGACCGCTACGTCCACGCCGCCGAATTCGCGCTCGGCAACGTCAAACAGACGACGCACCGCTGTTGGTTCACGGATATCCGCCTGTTCCCAGACGGCCTGACCGCCAGCGTTTTCGATATCCCGCACGACGGCGGTGGCAAGATCATGGTTGACCCGGCAATTGACGACGACCTTGAAACCGTCGGCGGCCAGGCGTTTTGCCGTTGCCGCACCAATTCCACGCGACGAGCCGGTGACGATCGCGACCTTGTTCGCCGTCTGGAACTGCTGAGCCTGCGCCGTGCCTGCTGCTGCTGCGGCCGCAGCCGCAGCGACGACGGCCGGTGCGATCGCTGCGGCAGACAGAATAGTCCGCCGCGAGAGAGCCGACTTCTGAGCTTTATCATCCATAAGAACCATCCTTCTGTGTTTAGCGCAGCCGGGTTCGTCACGGCGGAAAGGCTCCCGTCGGGTCATCGCGGCTGCATTCTTGATTTCACCACGCCCAAGAGCGAGCCGGCATTGCGCACCGCCATCTGCCTGTCGCGCCCAGCAGTGCCCGCTCACTTTTCTTGACTAACTCTCTTTTGGAAAGTAGGCACTTTCCGGTACCGTACATACCGGTGAGGAAGAAATGGGAAAACCGAACGAATCCGTGTTCACGGCCGAGGAACTTTTTCGTGCGCATTCCTACAAGGCGCGCGACTACCCAAAAAATGTCGAGCCCGGCGTCGAGGATGTCGTCAGACAAATGATCTCGGGCTTTGCCGACAAATGGACGGTGGTCATTCTCGACACGCTATGGGACCAGGGTACGCTGCGGTTTTCGGAACTCGCACGGCATGTGGAAGGCATCAGCCAGAAGATGCTGACTCAGACGCTGCGCCGGATGGAGCGCGACGGGCTGGTGATCCGCACGCTTTACCCATCGGTGCCGCCGAAGGTGGAGTACCGGCTTTCACCGCTCGGCCTGACGCTGGGCGCCGCCTTCTGCAATGTGTGGATATGGGCGGTGGAGAACCACGACGCGGTGCGCGAGGCACGTAATGTCTTCGACCAGAAGGACTGAAGACCACTCACCGGCACGCAGAAAACCGCGCCGGCCTTGTTTCTGCCGGTCGCGGTCGAAATTCTTGCGACATCCGAAGCGGAAGCGCCTTCCCTGTTCTCTTTTATCTCTCCGCCCTCTCGCGGGGCGGTGAAAATCTGTCGTGTTCGATGCTCAGAACATTTCCGAAGCAAAACCGGTTTCCATTCTCGCCGGAATTGCTCAGTGCACCGTCATCCATTCGCGAGCGGCGCGCAGCGCTTCGGCGAGCTGCATCTTGGTCAATTGCGGAGCCAGATCGGCGCGCAGTTCGGCGGCGCGGTCGGAGCCCTTGATTGCTGCGATGTTCAGCCACTTGTGGGCGGACACGAGGTCGACTTCGACCCCGCGGCCCGTTGCATACATCAGACCCATATCGCAGAAGACTTCTGCGCGGGCATCGCCACCCATGGTGGCCATTTCAGTCGTTGAAATTTCAAAGCGTGCCATCGGTATTGATCCCTGTTTAAAGACCTGGTTTTCTTCTGCCCTGTTCATCATCACCCTCCGGACCACCGTCTCATGCGGCTTTGTTGATCCATCGGGTCGGCGGTTTTTCCCGCTCGTTTTGATGAGCCCAATATGATCCCAAGGTTCGAAAATCCGACTAAAAAGAATGCTTAACTTGCGGAAAACAAAGTTCAAATGCTTCGTAAATTTGAGTTTTTGTTAAGCACCACAATGCCTGCGCGTTAAGGGTTTTCGACTTGTATTTACGAAGCGTTAGGATTTCGATCGAAACCCTTTGTTCAGCATGTTTCACGCTTGGTTTTCAGAAAGTGCGGCAGAGCAGAGGCAAACCGCAGGCACTCGCACGGGCAAAAGCAGGCATTTCGAACCTCTCTCCAACTTTACCTTTACGTGCAGGTAAGCTAATTTGAGCACCGGGCGGCGATTGCAGGAGGGCGATCGCATGCCGACAAGAACGATGATCTGAGGAGGGATCTCATGCTGAAGACTTTTGCCATGGCTGCGGCCTTGCTGATGAGCGCCACCGTGAGCCAAGCGGCCGAGCCGATCGAGGGTAACTGGAAGACCCAGAGCGGCTCGACCGCGGAGATCGGCAAATGCGGATCGGCCTATTGCGTGACGCTGAGGACCGGCAAACATGCCGGTAAGCAGATCGGCCTGATGTCCGGCACCGGCGCCGAATATTCCGGTGAGATCACTGACCCCGATACGGACAAGACCTATGCCGGTTCCGGGTCGGTTACCGGCAATACATTGAAGACGAAGGGCTGCGTGCTCAAGGTCTTGTGCAAGTCACAGACTTGGACCCGGCTCTAGACCAGCTTTTTGCCAATCGAAGCCGGCCGCGGGGCCGGCTTTTTCCTTAGTGGCGGCGCCCCAACCGGTTAATCACTCTGAACGGCAGATGAAACCGTCTCTCAGACTGCATACAGGAGAGTGCCTTTATTCTGCCCCCATTCAGCCAGGAACCACTTGAACCCTGGTCACAATCGGGAGCAGGATCATGACGACCATCGCACGCCGCCTGACCATCGTCACTTTGATGATGACGATCTTTGCATTTTCCTTCGCCGCTCTCGCCACCCACCCGTCAAAGCGCCCGCTGGGCTTCAACATCAGCACCGGGAGCATCTGCGTCTATTCCGACAGCGGCGATTGCGTCACGACGCTTTGAGCTTGGAGAGATCGCATCGAGGCGAAAAGAGTGGCTTTGATCGCCGTTTGATTGTCATGGAGTTCTCTCTATAATGGCTCATGAACACACGAATCTCTTCCCTTTCTCCGCTTTCCTTCATCAGCCCGAGCGCGGTGGAACCGCAGGTGTTCGACAATGCCGAAGAGGCCGTCGATGCCCTGACCGCGCTTTATGAGCGCAATACCAAATTTCTGATCGACGGGTTCAGTTCGCTGGCCAAGGGCGACGGCATCACCGGCCGTTACCGCGCCTGCTATCCGCAGGTGTCGATAGAAACGACTTCCTTTGGGCATGCAGACTCGCGGCTTTCCTACGGCCATGTCGCGGCACCGGGTGTCTATACGACGACCATCACCCATCCGAAGCTGTTCCGCCATTACCTGATCGAGCAGCTCGATCTGCTGATGCGCAACCACAGCATCCCAGTCACCGTGTCAGAATCGACGACACCGATCCCGCTGCATTTCGCTTTCGGCGAAGGCGCGCATGTGGAGGCTTCGGCCGGCAATGCAATGGCCGACATCCCGATGCGTGACCTGTTCGATACGCCGGACCTCAACAATACCGACGACCTGATCGCCAACGGCGAATACGAAGCGCCGGCCGGCGAGCCGGCACCGCTTGCGCCGTTTACCGCCCAGCGCATCGACTATTCGCTGGCCCGTCTCAGCCACTATACGGCGACCGGTGCCGAGCATTTCCAGAATTTCGTGCTGTTCACCAACTACCAGTTCTATATCGACGAATTCGCCGCCTGGGCACGCAAGCTGATGGCGGAAGGCGGCGATGGCTATACGGAATTCGTCGAGCCCGGCAATGTGGTGACACGTGCGGGCAACGACGCGCCGGAAACGGCCTTGATCACACGCATGCCGCAAATGCCGGCCTATCACCTGAAAAAGGGCGACCATTCCGGCATCACGCTGGTCAATATCGGTGTCGGACCTTCAAACGCCAAGACGATCACCGACCATATCGCCGTCCTCAGACCGCATGCCTGGCTGATGGTCGGTCATTGCGCCGGGTTGAGAAACAGCCAGCGGCTGGGCGACTACGTTCTTGCGCACGCCTATATGCGTGAAGATCACGTTCTGGACGACGACCTGCCGGTCTGGGTGCCGATCCCGGCGCTGGCCGAAGTGCAGCAGGCGCTCGAAAGTGCCGTCGAGGAAGTGACCGGTTACGAGGGTTTTGAGCTGAAACGGATCATGCGCACCGGCACCGTTGCGACGATCGACAACCGCAACTGGGAACTGCGCGATCAGGCAGGACCCGTGAAACGTCTCTCGCAGTCTCGCGCCATTGCACTCGACATGGAATCGGCAACGATCGCGGCCAACGGTTTCCGCTTCCGCGTGCCCTACGGAACGCTGCTTTGCGTCTCCGACCGACCGCTGCATGGCGAGTTGAAGCTGCCGGGCATGGCGACCGCGTTCTACCGCACGCAGGTCAGCCAGCATCTGCAGATCGGCATCCGCGCCGTACAGAAGCTCGCCGCCATGCCGACCGAGACCCTGCATTCACGCAAGCTCCGCAGCTTCTACGAGACCGCGTTCCAATGACGTTGTAGGTAGGCCTATCTTGGTGTATGATTTTCCACATTCATACACCAAGAGGCCGACATGCGCACCAATATCGAGTTGGATGACGATCTGATCGCCGAGGCCATGGAACTTGGCGGATTGAAGACGAAGAAGGCTGCCGTCGATCAGGCGCTTAAGGATTTCGTGCGGATCAAGAGGCAGCTGCGTGCAATCAACAATCTTGAAGGCATCGGCTGGGACGATGATCTCGAGACATCAAGAAGCAACTCCACTCGCTACGGAAACTGGGGTTTCCAGGAGGGTGAATGATCGTTGCGGACAGTTCCGTGTGGATTTCGCTTTTTCGGAAAGACAATAGCGAGGTCGCCTTAACGCTTAAATCGCTGATACCGCGCGGCGTCATTCTCCTCGGGGATATCATTTTGATGGAGGTGCTTCAGGGCGCGCGGGATATTCAACAGGCGCGCTGGATAGAGGAAAATCTTCAGAATTTCCCGGTGGTTTCGATGCTGTCTCCTGATTTGGCGATAAGGGCCGCATCGAACTATAGAACGCTGCGTGCACGCGGCTTCACAACCAGCAAAGCACCCGATCTCATCATCGGTACCTTTTGTATCGAGCACGGCCACAGCCTGTTGCAGCGAGACAAGGATTATCTTCCGATGGCCGAGCATCTCGGTCTCAGGCTGATCTGAGACCTTCGTGGCAGTTTACCGCTTCCCTCTCGCTGCAAACAGAGACAACGCGGTACCGATGAGCGAGGAGACGATGACCAGGAGGTGGGTGTTGACCGCCGCCTGGCCGAGTTCCTCCAGAGAAGCTCCCGTGGCGACCGCGCCGAAGGCGATAGCGCCGGCTGTGATGCCCGCCGGATAAGTTCCCACGCCGGCAGGTGCATGGACCGGCAGGACGGACGACAATTCACCACCCAGCGCCCCGCCGAAGCCCGCCGGGATCGGCAATGCTCCGAGCAGGCAGAGAACCCAGGCAAGCACGGCGATCTTGGTGAACCAATTGACCAGCGTTGCGCCCCATGCGCGGGCGAAGGCCTTCGTATCGACCGGCAAGCCGGCTTCGATCTCGGCCAGCAATTTTGCCGCCTTTGCCGGCAATATCCGTGCGGCAAACCGCAGCGCCACACCGCGTAGCGCAAAGCCGATTGCCGGCAGGATCAGGAAGCCGAGCCAGATTATCCACGCCCAGTGCATACCGATCGTACCGCTAGTCTCCAGCACCAGACCGATGCCGGCTGCCGCCAGAAGCGCATGCAGGTCGAAAAGCCGCATGACGAAGAGCGCTGCGGTTCCCCTTGCAAGCGAAAGGTCGAACTCGCGTTTCATCAGCAACGGAAAGCTCGCCTCACCCGAACGGAATGGAAGCATGATGTTCAGGAGATTGTGGACCTGGGTGAGACGCAACAATGTGCCGAAATGCCCGCCGGTTTCCTTCGGGAAGTAGTCATAGATACGCCAGGTCCGGAGCACATAGGTGCCCAGCAACGCGACAAGGGCGAGAAAGGCCGAGCCGAGACCGGCGCTTTCCCAGAGCGCCAGCACGCTGCTCCACCCCCAGACCCACTGTATGAATATCGCATAAAGGATGACGATACCGAGCGTCAGCAACGTCATCGCGTTTCGAATTATCCACGCTCTTTGGCTGGCAACGGAATAATTCTTCATATATCAGGAGCCCCAATGCGATAATTCCGGGTCTTTGCGGCGATGGCGGCACCAAAACGGCCGATTGCTTGAGCCCGCACTTCTAGGAGAATCACTTGGAGCGTACAACAGCAGAGTCGGTGAGCCTCCTTGTCGAGACGCCCAATCCGATCGAACTATCGCTGGTCGTACCGCTTTTCAACGAAGAGGAAAGCGTCGAGCCATTGATCGAACGGATCGTTGCCTCGATGGCCGGTTATTCCGCCAAGTGGGAGCTCATCCTCGTTGATGACGGCAGCACGGATGCCACGATCGCCAATGCCAGAACCGCGCTCAATCGTCCCGGCCTCGATCTGAAAATCGTCGCTCTGCAGCGCAATTTCGGCCAGACTGCCGCCATGCAGGCAGGCATCAACCAGGCCGAGGGCAGGCTTATCGCCACGCTCGACGGCGATCTGCAGAACGATCCGAAAGACATTCCGAACATGGTGGCGGAACTCGAGCGCCGCGAACTCGATCTGCTCGTCGGCTGGCGCAAGAACCGTCAGGATGGGTTGCTGCTACGCAAGGTGCCGTCCTTTATCGCCAACCGCCTGATCGGCCGCATCACCGGAGTGCGCCTGCACGACTACGGCTGTTCGCTGAAGATCTATCGCTCGACCGTCATCAAGCAGGTGAAGCTGATGGGCGAAATGCACCGCTTCATTCCCGCCTGGGTCGCCGGCGTCGTGCCTAGCTCGCGGATCGGCGAAATGCCGGTGACGCATCATGCGCGCCAGCATGGCGTTTCCAAATACGGGATCTCCCGCACGTTCCGGGTGATCCTCGATCTCCTGTCGGTGATGTTCTTCATGCGCTTCAAGGCGCGGCCGGGACATTTCTTCGGCTCGCTGGGGCTTGGGCTCGGCGCGATCTCGGCGCTGATCCTCTTCTACCTGTTCATCGACAAGTTCATCATGGGCAATGACATCGGCACACGGCCGCTGTTCCTGATCGGCGTGATGCTGTTCCTGTCCGCCGTGCAGATGATCACCACCGGCATTCTAGCCGAAATGATTGCCCGAACCTATTACCGCGAGGATACGGCTCTCAGCTATATCGTCAGGGAAGTCTATCAGACCGATGCGCCGGCTGCGTGACGCCTTTATCGCAAAGCCGGAGCGTGTTCTCTGGCTGATCGCGGCCTACTGCGTGGCCGCGATCGTGCTGCGGCTATTGCGCACCGAAGGTTTGCAGGCCGACGAGTCCGAGCAGATCGTGATGTCGCAGTTCCTGCTCTTGGGCTACGGACGGCAGCCGCCCTTCTACAACTGGCTTCAATATGGCGTCATCCATCTGATCGGTCCTTCGATCTTCGCGCTGACGCTGCTGAAGAACAGCCTGCTTTTCCTCTGTTGCCTGTTTGTCGGCCTTGCTGTCAGACAGGTCAGTGAACGGAAAGAGGTTGCCGCCGCCGCCATGCTCGGCGTCTTGTCGCTGCCGGCCGTATCCGTGCTGGCGCAGCGTGACCTCAGCCACGCGGTTGCCCTGCTTTTCTGCGTCTCGCTGTTCTTTTACGGCTTCCTTGGTGCGCTCAAGCGCCCTGCACTGTGGCGATATGCGCTGACCGGATTTGCAATCGGCATCGGCTTGATCTCAAAATACAATTTCATCGTCGTGCCGATCGCCGCCATCCTCGCCATTCTGCCCGAAAAGGAACTGCGCCTCCGCCTGCTCGATCGCCGGTTGATCACGACGATAGTGATCGCCGGTCTGATCTGCCTGCCGCATGCCCTCTGGTTCTTCGGTAATATCGACGCCGCGACCGAGGGCACGATCGACGAGATGCGCGACGATCCCACCGGCCATTTTCTGGTTGATCGTCTGGATGGCATCGCGACGTTGATCGGTGCTGCCATAAAGGGTGCCCTTCCGCTGGTCATCTTCATGGCGATCGCCTTCGGCCGCGAACTATGGGCCAGCCGGCAGACGGAAACGATCTGGACCCGCGTGACGGGGCGCATGTTTCTCCTGTGCCTGCTGATCGTCGGCCTGATTTCGTTCGGCTTGGGCGCGACGACGATCAGCCAGAAATGGCTGTCACCCTTCCTGCTGATCCTGCCGGTTTATCTCTGTCTCAAAATCGAGGCGGCGGGAGGTTTTGTCCGACGTCCAAACGGTGTCGCAGTATTAGCTCTACCGGCTTCGCTGCTTGCTTTCGGGTTCCTGCTCTACCTGATGGCCGGCAATGTGCTCGCACCACTTCACGGCCGATACCAGAAGGACAGTTTCCCTTCCATGCCCTTCGTTCGCCAAGTGCTTGCGGAGGCTGAGAAAGACAACCGTCCTGACGTCATCGTTGCTGACGGCATGACTCTGGCTGCCGGTGCACGTATCACCGCCCCCGATATCCCGACCGCACTGCCCGGCTTCAGGCGCTCTTCCGTCTTTATCGCTCCGCAAGGCCGGATGCTGGTGATCTGGAATGGGGCAGGCGGCCCCGAATTGCCACACAAGCTTGGGGAATTTCTTCGCTCGAATGGCATCGACACGGCAGCGCTTGTCGCCAAGACGACCGAAGTCGCTTACCCGTTCACGGGCGGACGTGATACGGAGCGATTCAATTACGCCTGGACCGTACGTCCGTAGGACCGCGACCCAAGGACCACAAGCACCTATTGCCGGAGATAATCTTGCCGAAAAATTCCTCTCCATTGCGTGCGCATGGAACGCCAGTTATCGCCGACCGGCTTGGCGCCGGACAGACACTCGTGCTGGTGCTTGCCGCCTATTTTATCATTCATGTCATCGTGCGTTTCGTGCTGCCGCATGGACTGGAACTCGACGAGGCAGAGCAGGTCAACCTGTCGCAATGGCTGCTGGCGGGGTATGGCGCACAGCCGCCTTTCTATAACTGGCTGCAGCACGGCGCGATCCAGATCTTCGGCATGTCGCTCGTCACGCTGTCGGGACTGAAAGGGCTGCTGCTCTTCTTGTCCTATATGCTCTATTATCTTGCCGCGCGGCAGGTGCTGGAAGACAAGCGGCTTGCGGTCGTCGCCGCACTCGGGCTTCTGACCATCCCGCAGATCTCGTTCGAGGCGCAACGCGATCTCTCACACACGGTCGCCGCCATTTTCGGCTCGTCGTTCTTCCTCTACGCCCTGCTCAGGGTCGTCTCCAGGCCATCGTTCGTGGCGTTCCTGCTGTTCGGTATCGCAACCGGCATTGGCGGCATCACCAAATACAATTTCGCCATCCTGCCGATTGCCGCCGGGCTTGCGGTACTAATGGACCGGGACATGCGCCGGACCGTGCTTTCCTGGAAGCTGCTGCCGGCAGCGATGCTTGCAGCGGCAATCGTTACGCCACATGCGCTTTGGCTTCTCGACAATTTCAAGGACGCGAGCCAGGGAACGCTGAAAAAGCTTGGCGGCGAAGACGCCGGCCTGCTCGGCGGCATCGCGCAGGGGTTGGGCTCGCTGACCGTCGGCTTCTTCAGCTTTTTCGGCATCACCATCATCATCTTCGCGCTGGTTTATCGCGAGCATCTGAAAGCTGTGATAAAAGCCAACAGCCGCTGGACGCTGTTCGTCGGACGCATTCTCATCCTGTCGCTCGTATTGATCGTGCTGATGATCCTGTTTGCCGGCTTCGAAAACGTGAGGGACCGCTGGCTGACACCTGTGCTTCTGGCGGGACCGCTTTACATCGCGCTGAAGGTGGATGCCGCGAAAATTCCGCTCGCCGTCGGTCTCAAACGTATCTGGACCGTGGCGGCGATTATCATGGTCATCATTCCGGCGGCGCTTGCCACCCGTTCGAATCTGGGGCGGTTTACCGGCAACTACGCGTATACGAACATCCCGTTCCCGATGCTTGCGAAGACGGTTGCCGAAAAGGCTGCTGGCGCCAATACCCTCATCGTTGCCAGTGACGGACAACTGGGCGGCAACATGCATTTCAACCTGCCCAACCTGCCGGTGACGGTAACCCCGCCACCGTTGACGATTGAGAGCCGTCCGCTCGACGGGTTCAACCGGATCGTCTTCGTCTGGCGGCGGAAGGACGGAAGTCCCCCGCCCGGATTCGGCGAGGTGTTTGCCGACTATCTGCGCGAAAATGGCATCGATACGTTGCCTCAGGACACGGCGATCGTCGGTTATCCCTATGCGTGGGGCCGACCTGCGGACCAGTACCGATTCGCCTATGCGGTGATGGATCTCAAGAGGTAGGCGAAATCTATTCCTTCACCGTGTCGCGCAGGTGATCGAGCGCGGCACGGAGTTTTTCGGCCACTTCGTCGACCTCCGAACGGCTGATCGTCAGGGCTGGCGAGGCCAGCATGCGGTCGCCGGTGGCGCGCATGATCAGGCCGTTTTCGACGCAGTGATTGCGCACCAGAGAGCCGATATCGTCGGGTTTTGCATAACGGCGGCGAGTGGATTTGTCGGAGCTAAGTTGCAGGCCTCCGATCAGGCCGACGTTTTCCGCTTGGCCGACGACCTCGTGATCCTCCAGGCTTTTCCACGCGGCGGCGAAATAAGGACCGATGTCGTCGCGGACGCGCTCCACCAGCCCCTCCTCCTCGATGATCCGCAGGTTTTCGAGCGCTGCGGCGGCGGCCACCGGATGGCCGGAATAGGTGTAGCCGTGGGCGAAATCACCGAATTCGTTGATCATTACCTCGGCGACGCGATCACTCACGAGCACGCCGCCGATCGGCAGGTAACCGGAGGACAGACCTTTGGCTATGGGCGCCAGATCCGGCTCGACGCCAAAATGCTGGTAACCGAACCAGGAACCAAGGCGGCCGAAACCGCAGATGACTTCGTCGGAAATCAGCAAAATGTTGCGGGCTTTGCAGATGCGGGCAATTTCCGGCCAGTAGGTATCCGGCGGGATGATCACGCCACCGGCACCCTGGATCGGCTCTGCGACAAAGGCGGCAACGCGGTCCTCGCCGAGTTCGTCGATCTTGGCGTCGAGTTCGCGGGCCATTTTCAGGCCGAATTCGGCAGGCGTCAGATCGCCGCCATCGGCATACCAGTAGGGCTGGCCGACATGGTGGACGCCTTCGATCGGCAGATTGCCCTGCTCGTGCATATGCTTCATGCCGCCGAGCGAGGCTCCGGCGACGGTCGAGCCGTGATAGGCGTTCTTGCGGGCGATGATTTGGATCTTTTCCGGCTTGCCCAGTGCTTTCCAGTAGACTCGGGCGATGCGGAACCAGGTGTCGGTGGCTTCCGAGCCGGAATTGGTGAAGAAGACGTGGTTCATCTTGCCGCCGGTCTTCGAAGCGATCTTCTGGGCGAGCAACGTCGCCGGCGGCGTCGTGGTGCCGAAGAAGGTGTTGTAATAGGGCAGCTCCTGCATCTGCCTGTAGGCCGCTTCGGCAATCGACTTGCGGCCATAACCGACATTGACGCACCAGAGGCCGGCAAAGGCATCGAGATATTTCTTGCCCGTCGAATCGAAGATGTGGACGCCTTCGGCACGCTCGATGATGCGCGTGCCCTTGGCGTTCAACTCCTTCATGTCGGAGAAGGGATGAAGATGATGGGCGGCGTCGATGGCTGCAAGATTGGAAATGGCCGGCTTGTCGTTCATCGCGTCCCTGCTCCTCAGATTGTGCCTGCAATTCTTATCGGTTACGAACGAGGTTCCGCAACCTTAGAGATGACGCTTCATGACCAATCGCATTGAGCCCCATATCGAAATCCTGCTCGTCGGCATGAACGGGGACCTGCGCGGCAAACGCATTCCGATCTCGAAGGAAAAGAAGGTATGGGACGGGGTCGTACGGCTGCCCTCCTCCACGCAGTCGCTGGATATCTGGGGCGACGACAATGACGACATTACGGGCCTGTCGCTGTCGGTCGGCGATCCCGACGGGCAGTGCATTCCAGACAAGCGCGCAGCCACGCCGATGCCCTGGGGGCCGGAAGGTTCGAGCCAGGTTTTGGCGACGATGCACGAGATGGACGGCACGCCCAGCTTCATGGACCCGCGCGCTATCCTCGCCAATCTGCTCAAGCGTTTCGACGATCTCGGCTTTACACCGGTGGTGGCGACCGAACTGGAATTTTACGTGATGCAGGACGATTGGCGCGAGACCGGCCGCCCTCGCCCGCCGGCAAAGCTTATGTATAGGGACCAGCCGAACGGGTTCCAGCTTTACGACATGGGCGCCGTCGATGCGCTGGACGATTATCTGCAGACGGTGCGCTCATGGGCGAAGCTGCAGGATATCCCTGCCGATGCAACGACCGCCGAATTCGGCCCCGGCCAGTTCGAGATCAATCTTCTGCATCGGGCCGATGCGCTGGCGGCCGCCGACGACTGCATCTATCTGAAGCGGATCGCCGAACAGGCCGCGCGAAAGCATGGGCTGAAATCCACCTGTATGGCAAAACCCTATGCTGACCATGCGGGTTCGGGGCTGCATGTGCATGCCAGTATCATCGACCGCGACGGCAACAATATTCTGGACGCCAAGGGCGGTGATCCGGTGAAACTGAAATCGGTCACGGCCGGGATGCTGAAGACGATGCGCGATGCGCAGTTGATTTTTGCGCCATTCGCCAATTCCTACCGCCGTTTCCAGCCGGGTTCGTTTGCGCCGGTCGATATTGACTGGGGCCTTGGCCATCGCGGGACTGCAGTGCGCATTCCCGATGCGCAGGGACCTGCGGCACGCGTCGAACACCGCGTCGCGGGTGCGGATGCCAATCCTTACCTGCTGCTGACCGCGATTCTCGGCGGCATGCTGATGGGGCTTGAAGATACGCTCGATCCGGGCCTGCCAACAGAGCCGGGACAGGAGCCGCCTGAAGGCACGAAGCGTCTGACACATGATTTTCTGACCGCAGTGGACGACTTCTCGGCCTCGCCGTTCATCAAAGACGTGTTCGGGCGGCGCTACCAGAAGCTCTATGGCGATACGAAGCGCAAGGAAGCGATAACCTATCTGCGGACCGTGAGCGATTTCGACTACCAGACCTATCTGCCGAGAATTTGAAGGAGCGATCCTTTTACGATGGCAAATCAGCAAATTTAGGCACGACAGATGAGTATATTGTTGGATTTTAATTCAGTCCGGTCTCAGCAGCACTGTCAATATTTAGTCTTTTCATTCAGCCCGCGTTAAAATTCGACCCTCTAAGCATGTCTTTATATTTAATGCATTTCGAGGCGGGCTATGCGCATTATTCTGGCGAAATCCGTGCTGATTGGAATATTGGCCACGCTTGCGTCGCTTGCGCTGTCCTTTGCGATCGTTCCGCATCTCGGTGGGCAAGTTGCAGGCGCGGGCCTGATCATGACGATCGTCTGCCCCTTCGTGATCTCCATTCCCGCATCGATACTGCATCTGTGGCAGGCCGATCGCATCAGGCGTGCCCGCACCGAGACATCCGAGGCTCTGGCAAAACTCGCCATAGCTTACGAGGATCTGAAGCAGCTTTCGCGTCACGATGGCCTGACCGGCATCCTCAATCGTACTGCATTTCTGGATGAACTGGCAGCCCTCAACCAAAAGGGCGTGAGCGGTGGCCTGATGTTCCTTGATCTCGACCACTTCAAGTCGATCAACGATCGTCATGGACATGCCACCGGCGATGAAGCGCTGCGGCTGATGGGCAAGTTGCTGGCTGACTGCCAGATGGGACAATACGATATTTCCGGGCGTCTGGGCGGGGAAGAGTTCGCACTTTTCCAGGCGGACCTGACAACGAAGGCCCTGGCGCGTCGATGCGAGGATGTTCGGCAGGCCATAGAGGCAATCGATCTGCGGTCTGCATCGGGCTCCCGCATCCCGCTTTCGGCCAGCATCGGTGCATTGGTGTGTGAAGCTGGGTTCGATCCTGAAGACTGCCTCAAGGGCGCCGACGAATATCTTTATCAGGCCAAATCGCGCGGCCGAAATCAGGCCGTTGCATCGATATAGACTTCGATAAAGTTCCCATTCGCCTGACGTCCTGTTGCTGCTATAAATCGCAGGTACGGCCTGTCGCACCGGTCTGTACGGAAGGCGGCAGCGTCGTTGGGGACGTTTGGCCATGGGCATGAATTTCGCATTTCTGCGCACCGCATTTGTCGCTGTCGTCATCACGGTCGCCCTTGGCAGTTTTGTCAGGGCCGACGACACGCCGCTCAAGATCATCGTCCACCCCGGCCAAAGCACTGCCGACGTCGAGCAGATCCTCGATTTCGCGACACGAAGTGGCCGGTCTGTTGCGATCGAAGTCGGGCAGGCAACGGCTGCCACGTCCGGAGGCACGATCGCCGCGCAGCCTGCGGCCGCCGTTTCTACCACTGCGGTGCCGGTCTCCCAGCCTCCGACGACGCTGACACCTGCTGGCGCAGCCGCCGCGCCGCCGCCGGCTACGGCTCCGCCGCCAGCTCCAATGACCCCGACGCCTGAAATGATGGCGACCGATATGGGCATGGCGAAGTGGAGCCAGTTTTCGGCAGCCTTCATGCGCGGCGCGACAACTGCCCTCGCCGGCGTCGGCAGTCTGCCGACGGCGATGGTGATGGCCGACGACAAGCTGATCGAGGAAGGCAGCAGCCATGCGCGGGTTTTGCTCATCGCACTTGCGACGATTGCCGCCGCCGCAGCCGCGACTCTTATCCTGCGACGGCTGATTGCCACCGTCATCAATCGCGAGGCGCCGCAAGGCTCACGGGTCACCGGCATTATCGGGCAAAGCCTGAAACGGATGGTCGGGGATCTCGCTTCGGTCGCGTTTTTCCTCGTGGCCGCGCGCTTTGCCCTCGACATGCTCGGGACACCGGGGGAGGCAACGGCGCAGATGGTGAGGGGCATCGTCACCGCCACTATCGTTGCGTCGCTTTATGTCTCGCTCGCGCGGCTGTTGTTCAAGAAAAACCGCGGCGGGCGCAGCCTCGTGCCAATTCGCCGGCCGCAATGGCATTTTCGCATGCTGGTGACCTACGGGCTGATCAGCGCGGCACTGGCCGAATTGGCCCGCCTCGCCGACAGTATCGGGATCGACAGGCTGGTTATCGACGGCTGGTTCCTGACCGGCAATACGCTGCTGACGCTGTTGAAACTCTTCTGGTTCATCGGCGGGCGCAATGACATCCGCGATGCCTTCATCAGCCATAATCCCGGCATCGTGCGCCGGGCGGCGGGAAACCTCTTGCCGGAATTCTACGTCGTCACGGCGCTGGCGCTGTGGCTGATCTGCGTGCTGTTTGCCGGAACGCCGAACAGCGCCCGCTGGATCTTTGCCGCCGGCACGACACAGATGGCCTTGCTGGCGCTGCCCATCCTGGCGCTCGGGGCGCATGCGCTCGTCGACGATATCACCCGCCACCATGAGCGGGTTCATGGCGCAGGTCTCGCATCCTCGCTTCTGGCAAGCCTGAGAGTGCTGTGCGCGGGGGCCGTCTGGATCGGCGGGCTGCATCTGATCACTGCCATTTGGTCGCCCTTCATGGGTGGACAGGCGGCGGAGGCGACGGGCTGGATCCTCTGGCTCGAACGATTGAGCCTTGCGATCGTGGCAAGCTGGGCGGTGGCGAGCTTCATCTGGCGTTATTCGGAAGCGCTGGCCCCCTCGCCTTCCATCACGCTGCCGGGGCATGAGGACCAGAACGAAAAACGCCAGACCAGCCGGTTGTCGACAGCGATGCCGGTGGTGCGCAATCTGGCGCTCGGGGCGGTGCTCGCCGTCGGGGCGCTGTTGGTACTGAGTGCGCTGGGCGTCAACGTGGCGCCGCTGCTTGCCGGTTTCGGCGTGCTGGGTCTGGCTTTGTCCTTCGGGTCGCAGGCGCTGGTGAAGGATATCGTCTCCGGTATCTTCTTCATCGCCGAAGATGCTTTCCGCATCGGCGAATATATCAGCACCGGCAGCCAGCAGGGAACGGTGGAGCAGATCGCCATCCGCTCGGTCAGGCTGCGCCATCACAATGGCCCGGTCCACACGGTTCCCTTCGGCCAGATCAGCTCGGTCAGCAATTACAGCCGCGATTGGGGCACGATCAAGTTCCAGCTGAAATTCGAGCGGGACAGCGACCCCGAACTGATTCGCAAGACAGCCAAGAAGGTCGGCATCGCCATGCTGGAAGACCCGGAATTCGGCGCTGACTTCCTTGTGCCGCTGAAGATGCAGGGCATTCAGGATATTACCGAGACCTCGATCGTGGTGCGCTTCAAGTTCACCTCGCTGCCGGGCAATCCGAGCATCATCAAGCGCGAGGCGATCAAGAGGCTGATCTCGTCCTGCAAGGCGGCAGGCCTTGAGTTCGCTTCAAATGCCGTGACGGTGAGATCGCGAGGAGATTCGATGCACGATGATGCGGCTGCCGCCACGATGCTCCAACCGCTGGCGCCGGTTGCATCGGCCTGATGCTGTTTCAGATCCCGCTGCCTTGCTGTTCCGCGATCTCTTTCTGCGGAATCTGATCGACGAGAACTTTCAGCTCGCCGGCATGGATCTTCAAAACGATGTCGCGCTCCATCGGCAGAAGTTCGCCGTCGATGACGCAGCGGACATCCTTGCGATGACGGGGGAAGTGCAGTTCCAGTTCGGTTACGGTCATCGCCGTGACCGCTTCGTTGTCCTTCAGTCTTCCGCGCAGAATATCGAGCGTGAGTTTTGCCACACCGGCAGGCGTCAGCGGATCGGCAATGTAGAAGCCGAGATGCCCCTTGGTGACGTCGTCGGCATACATCAGTGCATCGGTGCCGAATTCGTTGTTGGACACCGAGATTGCCGAGACCCGACGTACGCCGCTCTTGCCTTCGGCATTGAACTCCACTTCGAATTCCGGCGGGTTCAGCATGACGCCGATCGCCGCGCGGGTGCTGGCGCGGATTTTTCCCAGCCGCGAGGCGTAATGCATGGAATTGCGGTAGCGCACCATGCGGGCATGCAGGCCTGCGGAAAACTGGTGAACGAAGCTGCGGCCGTTGGCACTGGCAATATCGACATCGCGCACGCTGGAGCGGGAGAGGACGTCGATGGCTTCCCAGATATCCAGCGGGATTTTCAGCGAACGAGCAAACAGGTTCATCGTGCCGGCGGGTACGATGCCGAGCGCGATGCCGCTCTTCCAGGCGATCGACGAGGCGGCGGAAATGGTGCCGTCACCGCCGCCGGCGATCAGACCATCGACGCCGGAAAGCGAGGCGGCCTTTTCCATCGTCTCCACAACCTTGTCGCCGGACACGACATGGCACTCGATCTCATGCCCCGCCCCTTCGAACGCGCGCAGCGCATGGGCGCAATAGGCATCCATGTCGGTGGTTCGAAAAGTCCCGCCATCGCGGTTGAAGACTGCGTAAAGGTTCATGAAATATCCGGTTCAGGAATGAAGGCGGCGAAACAACGGGTGGATCAGGAAATGGTTGCCGAAGGTGGGCTTATCAAGAGCCCAACATATATTGGATGAGCAGAAGGCTTGCCGAGCACGTGTGAAAATTTGACGAAATCCAATGTTCGTCTACCGCACCGCACAATGACATGATAAACTTGTGCCTGCGGTCGACCTTGTGACCACATCAGGCTAACCGGGCGGGAAAATATCCTGCCTGCTCCATTTCTTCAAAACGATCCGATATCATGACCGACAGCGTACAATCCATGGATGCCGCACGCCCTGCATCCGAGCATCAGACCCTTTCCCCCCTCGCCGTCCTGTTGATCACCTTCGCACTTGCGGTGGGCGGTTTCGGTATCGGCACGGGCGAATTCGTCATCATGGGCCTGTTGCCGGATGTGGCAAAAACCTTCGATGTCAGCATCCCGATGGCCGGTTACGTCATCAGCGCCTATGCGCTCGGTGTTGTCGTCGGTGCGCCGATCATCGCGGTTCTGTCGGCGCGGGTGCCACGCCGCACCCTGCTTCTGTCGCTGATGGGTGTGTTCGCGGTCGGCAATATCCTGTCGGCCATGGCCCCGGATTTCTGGAGCTTCACCTTCCTGCGTTTTCTGACCGGTCTGCCGCATGGCGCCTATTTCGGCGTTGCCTCGCTGGTGGCCGCCTCGATGGTGCCACCGAACAAACGGGCGCGCGCCGTCGGCCGCATCATGCTTGGCCTGACGATCGCGACATTGCTCGGCACACCGCTTGCGACCTTCATGGGGCAGATGCTTTCCTGGCGCGCCGCCTTCTATCTGGTCGGCGGCATCGGGGCACTGACGGTCGCGCTCGTCTGGTATTTCAAACCGAAGGACAAGGTGCAGGAAGGCGCAAGTATCCTGCGCGAACTGAGTGCCTTCACCAAACCGCAGGTCTGGCTGACGCTTGCCATCGCTGCCGTCGGCTTCGGCGGCATGTTCTCCGTCTTCAGCTATATCGCCTCGACGACGACCGAGACGGCCGGCTTGCCGGTCAGCACGGTTGCGGTAGTGCTGGCCCTGTTCGGCATCGGCATGAATGTCGGCAACGTCGTCGGATCGCGGCTTGCTGACATTTCGTTGAAATATACGATTGGTGGATCCATGGTGTTCTACATCATCGTGATGCTGATCTTCGCGAATTTCGCGCAATATCCGGTCGTGCTCTACATCACCGTCTTTCTCGTCGGCTGCGGCTTTGCGCCGGGGCCTGCGCTGCAGACGCGGCTGATGGACGTCGCGGCTGACGCGCAGACGCTCGCCGCTGCCTCCAACCACTCGGCCTTCAACATCGCCAATGCACTGGGTGCCGCACTCGGCGGCCTCGTCATCGCCTGGGGCTGGGGTTATGCCGCGACAGGTTATGTCGGCGCCGTTCTTTCCTTCTTCGGCCTCGGCGTGTTCTTCGTGTCCGTCTGGCTGGAACGCAAGACCGGTCACGCTTGAGCTTTGATGGGGCCGTACCGAGTGCGGCCCATCGCTCCTTGCGCCTTAGCCATGTTCGCGCCATCTCTATTCCTGCAGACAACAAGGGAGATGATCGATGCGCGCCGTGGGCTTCAACCAGAACCAGCCGATTTCGTCCGAAACAGCACTCGTCGATATCGACCTGCCGGTGCCGGACGCCAAGGGCCGCGACCTTCTCGTTGAAATCAAAGCGATCTCAGTCAATCCCGTCGACACGAAAACCCGTAAGAACGCTGTTCTTGAACCGGGCCAGTACAAGATTCTCGGGTATGACGCGGCCGGCGTGGTCAAGGCTGTCGGCCCCGACGTCAAACTCTTCAAGCCGGGCGACGAGGTCTATTATGCCGGCGCGATCAATCGGCAGGGCACCAATGCCGAATTCCATCTGGTGGATGAACGGATCGTCGGTGCAAAACCGAAGACGCTGAGCTTCGAACAGGCGGCGGCGCTGCCGCTGACCGCGATCACCGCTTATGAGACGCTGTTTCACCGGATGCGCGTTCAGGATAAGGTTGCCAGTGCCTGGAATGCTGTCCTGCTGATCGGCAGCGCCGGCGGCGTCGGCTCGATCGCCATCCAGCTTCTGCGCGAGCTTTCCGACGTCACCGTGATCGCGACCGCTTCACGCCCGGAAACCCAGGCATGGACACAGGAACTCGGCGCCCATCACGTCCTCGATCACTCGAAACCGCTCGCCAAACAGATTGCGGATTTGGCAATCGGTGCGCCCGCCTTCGTCTTTTCGATCACCGAAACGTCGCAGCATATCGGCGACATTCTGGAACTCATCGCCCCGCAGGGCCGCCTCGGACTGATCGACGATCCGAAGGAACCGGTTGATGTGCGCCAGTTCAAACGCAAGGCGCTGTCGATCCATTGGGAGACCATGTTCGCACGGCCGGTCTTCCAAACCGCGGACATGATCGAACAACACAAGCTTCTCAACCATGTGGCAGAGCTGGTCGACGCCGGAAAAATCAAGACGACGCTGTCGGACATTCTCGGTCCGATCAATGCGGCCAATCTGAAGGCGGCACACGCGCTGATCGAAAGCGGGAAGACCCGCGGCAAGCTGGTTCTCTCGGGTTTCTAAGGAGCCCGAAGGTTCTTATCCGGCCTCGCGACATACTTACCAAAATGCAAATTTCTCGCTATGATTGTTCCTCCAGCCTATGGGGGGACATCATGGCTACATCACAGACATCATCATTCGGCAATCCGGTCGCTGCGCTGACCGGTGCGACATGGTTCGGCTATCTCGCGCGCACCGTCCTGACATTCATGTTCTGGGCGAGCGGTCTTGCCAAGCTTATCGACTTCAATGCCGGCGTGGCCGAGATGGCGCATTTCGGGCTTGAGCCTGCGGTCGCCTTCAATGTCGCGACGATCATCACGCAGCTCGCCGGGTCCATTCTCATCATTCTCAACCGCTGGACCTGGCTTGGTGCGGGTGCTCTCGCAGTCTTCACCGCCCTGACGATCCCGCTCGTGCATCACTTCTGGACGATGGAAGAGCCTTTCAAGACGATCGAGTTCTATGTGGTGATGGAGCATATCACGGTCATCGGCGCACTGATGGTGGTCGCCTGGAAGGCCCGGACCTGAAACGCGAAAACCCGCCGCGAGAAACGCGGCGGGCTTGTTTTAGAGCAGAATATTCAGACCTCAGGCCTGGATAACGACGACCTTGGCGCCGACCTGAACACGGTTGTAGAGATCGATCACGTCATGGTTCATCATGCGGATGCAGCCGCTCGACATGGCGTGGCCGATCGATTCCGGCTGGTTGGTGCCGTGCAGACGGAACATCGTGTCATTGCCGCCGCGATAAAGATACATGGCGCGGGCGCCGAGCGGGTTGTTCGGGCCACCTGCCATGCCGCCGGCGAGCTTGCGGTAGCGCTCTTCGCGACGCTGCATAGCGGGAGTCGGGGTCCAGGACGGCCATTCGGCCTTGCGTCCGACATAGGCATTGCCGGAAAGAGCCATGCCTGCACGGCCGACGCCGACGCCATAACGGATCGCCTGCCCGCCACCAAGAACGTAATAGGCGCGTCTTGCCGGGGTATCGACCACGACAGTGCCGGGCGCATAGTTGCCGGGGAAGGCAACCTGCTGGCGACGCAGTTCCGGCTTGATCTTGTCGATCGGTATGCGGTGAAGAGGAAACTCCTCCTCCGGCACGGCAGCGTAGTTCTGCTGCTCATTATAGGTCGAAGCGCAACCGGCCAGCAGGAGCGGCAAGCCAGCCAGAAGGCCGCGGCGAGAAATCGGCATGAACGTGTCCTTGATGCGTCGAAAAGATGACGCAAGCTAAGGACGTTATGGTTAACGCTTCGCTAAAGACGCGCATTGCTGCGGCATCTGCCGGTCACAATCGTGTTTGATGTCACTCGTCTTCGCAGGGCCACTTGTCCGGCGTCTGCAGTCCGGCGGGCAATTTGGTCGCGCTGTCGCCACAAGCAAGCGCAATCTGTTCCTGCTCGAGACCTGTCGCTTTCGACAGATCAACGCCCTCGATCCGGGTCAGGAAGAGGAAGGCGTTGGTGAAATCGATCGGACCGCTGATATCCACATTGTGGAATGTCGAGCGTGACAGGTTTACCAAAGCGAAGCGTGTATTCGCCAGCTTTGCCTTGTAGAAAACCGCGCGACCGAGCTCCGCCTTGGTGAAATCCACATTGGTAAGGTCTGCATCGGAAAAATTCGACCGTTGCATTTCAGCCGATACAAAATTCGCGCCGCCCGCGGTAATTCCCGACAGGTTGCTACGATAGCCTTCGGCACGCTCGAAATTGGCGCCTTTCGCATCGGCACCGGCAAGCGAGGCACGAACCAGCATCGTCTTGCTGAAATTCGCGTTCTTAATGTTCGTCCGGCTGAGATCGGTCATGCTGAAATCGGCGCCGGAGAGATTGGCTCCCTCGAAATTGCTGTTGTCCAGCATGAGGAGACGCTTCTTGCAGTTGCTCCAGTCTACGCCGGGCGTCGGATATGCACGACAATCGACTGCAGCCGCATCACTGGCGCCAAAGACCGCCGCCATGATTGCAAGCGCGGCGAGAATAGGAGCCCCCCTGAAGGCTCCGATCAAGGAAGCGACGCCGAAGACTAAATCCCTGTTGCTCATCACATGCTGACCTGTTGGCGCAGAAGAAGCCCGATTGCCTATCTGGGACCATACTTATTCTTCTTTCAAACAACACGAAAGAGATAGGCAATCATCCAGATGTGATCAGATATAAGAATAAAATCAGCGTTACCAAGCCCTATTCATCACCTGACAAGGCCCGTCAGGCTCAACCGGCAAACGGCGGTTCAACGCACCGCCGTCCACCAACCATATCCTGCAGCATCTCCGCCCTTACAGTTTGACCATTACATGTTCGGATAGACCGGCCCTTCGCCGCCCTGCGGAGGCACCCAGTTGATATTCTGATTGGGATCCTTGATATCGCAGGTCTTGCAGTGGACGCAGTTCTGCGCGTTGATGACATAGACTTCCTGGCCATCCTTTTCGACCCACTCGTAGACGCCGGCCGGACAGTAACGCGCAGATGGCCCGGCATAGACGTCGTGCTCGGAGCGCTTCTGAAGCTCCATGTCCTTCACCTTGAGATGGACAGGCTGGTCCTCCTCGTGGTTGGTATTGGACAGGAAAACGGAGGAGAGACGGTCGAAGGTCAACACGCCGTCCGGCCGTGGGTAATCGATCTTCTTGTGTTTGGCGGCAGGCTCGAGCGACTGGGCATCCGTCTTGCCATGTTTCAGCGTACCGAACAGCGAGAAGCCGAACAGCTGGTTGGTCCACATGTCCAGACCGCCGAGCGGGATGCCGATGATGGTGCCGAACTTCGACCAGAGCGGCTTGACGTTGCGGACCAGCTTCAGGTCCTTGCCGATCGGGCCGTTGCGCCATTCGTTCTCGATCTCGACCGGCTCGTCATTGGCGCGGCCGGCGGCGATCGCGGCGGCCAGCTTGTCTGCGGCAAGGATGCCGGAGAGAACAGCGTTATGCGACCCCTTGATGCGCGGCACGTTGACGAAGCCCGCCGAGCAGCCGATCAGAGCACCGCCCGGGAAGGACAGCTTTGGAACCGACTGATACCCGCCTTCGGTGATCGCACGTGCGCCATAGGAGATGCGCTTGGCGCCCTCGAACACGTCCTTGATGGCAGGATGCGTCTTGAACCGCTGGAATTCCTCGAAAGGGAAAAGATAGGGGTTTTTGTAGTTGAGATGCAGGACGAAGCCGACGGCGACGAGATTGTCTTCGAGATGATAAAGGAATGAGCCGCCGCCTGTCTTCATGTCGAGCGGCCAGCCGAAAGAGTGCTGAACCAGGCCCGGCTTGTGCATCTCCGGCTTTACTTCCCACAGTTCCTTGATGCCGATGCCGAATTTCTGGACATCGCGGTCCTTCTGCAGATCGTATCTGGCGATCAGCTGCTTGGCCAGCGAACCGCGAACGCCCTCGCCGATCAGCGTATATTTGCCGAGCAGCGCCATGCCGCGGGTATAGTTGGGGCCGGGCTCGCCATTCTTTTCGATACCCATGTCGCCGGTCGCGACGCCGATGACGTTGCCCGCATCGCCATAAAGCACTTCGCTCGCGGCAAAGCCGGGATAGATCTCGACGCCGAGCTCTTCCGCCTTCCCCGCAAGCCACCGACAGACATTACCGAGTGATACGATATACTTGCCGTGATTGGTCATCAGCGGAGGCATGGCGAAATTCGGCAGGCGGATGGAACCTGCTGGTCCCAGGAACAGGAACTGGTCGTCGGTGACCTTTGTCTTGAACGGATGGCTCTCGTCTTCACGCCAATCGGGCAAGAGCGCATCGATGCCAACCGGATCGACCACCGCGCCAGACAGGATATGAGCGCCGACTTCGGCCCCTTTTTCCAGCACGACGACGGCGAGGTCCGGGTTGATCTGTTTCAGCCGGATCGCAGCGGACAAGCCGGCCGGGCCGGCACCGACGATCACGACGTCGAATTCCATCGATTCCCGTTCGGGAAGTTCCATCTCTTCGCTCATTCCAAATGCCTCCGCCTGGGCGGGATCCCCTTTTGTCAGACTCTTCCTTGGCAAATGCCAAGATGGTTGTCGAGCCGGGATGCGACACCGACTAACCTGACACGAAAACCCGCTCGTTTATCTGCAAGACAAATAACGTTTACGTCAACGTCAAAATGTCACACAAACCTCCGGATCTTTGTTGTCATACAACCTGACGACCTGCAATCAATCTTCGATACAGGTACATCCGTAAGGTTAAACTACGCCATAAGCCAAGCCTTGTTCCGCGGTTGCGTCCTAAGGCCGCCCCGCTTGTCTTCGAGCGCGGCGAAGGCCGTTCAAGGTCGGATCAAGTCTTCCAATGTGGGCACTGGCCACTATAACCGCATCAGACAACACCCTGACAGGAGAACGGAATGGATCTGGGAATTTCGGGCAAAAGGGCTCTGGTGCTCGCATCGTCGCGCGGGTTGGGCCTCGGCATCGCCACGGCGCTGGCCAATGAAGGCGTGAATGTTCTTCTGGTGGGACGTTCGGGCGACAAACTCGCCGAAAACTGCAAGACGATCAATGCCGCCGGCAAGGGCAAGGCCGAATGGGTCTGGGGCGATCTTGCCGACGAAAACTTCGTCGATTCCATGGTGACCGCGGTCAAGGAAAAGCTCGGTGGCATCGACATTCTCGTCAACAATACGGGCGGCCCGACGCCTGGTGGCACACAGGACATGAGTGTCGACAAGCTCGACACCTTCTTCCAGTCGATGGTGCTGCGCGTGATTACGCTGACCAATGCTCTGCTGCCGCAGATGAAAGAACAGGGCTGGGGCCGCATCCTGACGGTCGCCTCTTCCGGCGTCTTGGAGCCGATCCCGAATCTCGCGCTTTCCAACACCCTGCGCGGCGCACTGGTCGGCTGGAACAAGACGCTTGCGAGCGAAGTCGCCAGCTCCGGCATCACCGCAAACATGCTGCTTCCGGGTCGTATCCTGACGGACCGTATTGAGGAACTCGACGGCGCCAATGCCAAGCGACTCGGCAAAAGCATGGAAGAAATCCGCGAGGCCTCGGTGAAGACCATTCCGGTCGGCCGTCTCGGCAAGGTCGAGGAATTCGGTGCGGCCGGTGCATTTTTCTGCTCCGAGCAGGCAGGCTACATTACCGGCACGATGCTGCGCGTCGATGGCGGTGCTGCAAAGTCGCTCTGATGACCTCAGGCCCGGCCAAAAAGCCGGGCCTTTTCATGAGACGAGACGGTTTTCCGGTTTAGCGGGGGTCCCGCACATTGAGGACTGCGTCCTGCGCCATATCTTCCTTCCAACCAACGAAGACGGCGGAGTATGGCAATGCGCTTGATCAGGCTTCTCGCCGGTATTTTCGGCTTTCTCGTCGGCGTCATCGGCCTTGTCTGGATCGGCCAGGGCACCGGCGTCTTCCCCTACCCGCGCTCCAGCTTCATGATCGACCAGACGCCCTGGATCTTCTGGGGGCTGCTTGCATCTCTCATCGGAGTGCTGATCGTCTGGGCGTCGCGCCGCTTCCGGATCTGACGGGTTTCAGTTATCATCTGATTCCGGCGCGGCCCGCGCCTCCCCCCTCCGATCGGGAAAGTAGACTTCATACCGGGCACTCAAATTTCGAACCGACTGTTCGGGCAGAGCGCACAAGGAGGGATTGCGAATATTGCTCGCATCAGGAGGTTTATCGTTGAAACTCACTGCGCCTATCTATCACCTGAAACGCAAGGCCAAGGCCTTGTCGCGCGAACACTCCATCCCTCTCAATGCCGCGCTCGACCGCATCGCCAAGGCCGAAGGGTGTGATAGCTGGAGCCTGCTTGCGGCGCGCCATGTCGCCGCCTCTCCCGCCAAAGCGCTGTACCAACAACTGAAGCACGGCGATCTGCTTCTGATCGGGGCAAGACCCGGGCTCGGCAAGACGCTGATGGCGCTGGAACTGGCTGCCGAAGCGATGAAGGCGGGCGAACACTCGTTTATCTTCACGCTGGAATATAATGAACGGCAGGTCTTCGACCGGTTCCGTGCGCTCGGTGCAGATCCTGCCCAATATGGCGCGCTTTTCGCATTCGATTGCTCCGACGCCATCAGCGCCGACTATATCATCGCGAAATTGGCATCGGCGGCACCCGGCACGCTCGTCGTCATCGACTATCTGCAACTGCTCGACCTGCGACGCGCGAGCCCGCCTCTGGCAGAACAGGTCGCGGCGCTGAAATCTTTCGCGCGCGAAAAAGGACTGATCCTCGTTTTCGTTTCGCAGATCAGCCGGGCTTACGAACAGCGGGACAAAAGCTTTCCGACGCTCGAAGACGTTCGTCTGCCCAATCCGGTGAACCTCGCACTGTTCGACAGAACGTCTTTCCTCAACGACAGCGGTGTCCGTTTCCAGACTAATCCGTAACAAGGCAAAGCGAGCCGGAACATTTTCGTCCGGCTCGCTATCTCATCTCAGCGGCCGGCGGTCAGACCGGGCAGATCGGCGATCAGGCTGTCGCGCACCGTGTAACTGATCGGCTTGTCCGTGTGGCGCTTGTTGTCGACCAGCAAGCGGGCGAAGACCACCTTGCGGCCATCCTTTTCCGCCCAGCCGACAAACCAGCCGATCGGGCGGTTTCCGTCTCCCTTGCCACTGCCGTTGCGCATCGAGCCCGATCCGGTCTTGCCATGGATAATCCAGCCATCCGCCGCCTCGAAGACTGGCACGATCGCTTGCGTCCGCCTCAAGGCATCCGGCGAGATCGGCAGCTTGCCGGTGACGAAGCGGCGCATGAAATCCGCCTGCTGGTCGGATGAGATCTTCAAGGAGGACATCAGCCAGGCCTCGGTCAGGCCATCGGTACCGCCCGGCCCGCCGGAGACGTCGCGATTGCCGTAGCCGAAGCGGCTGACGTAATCGGCAAAGGACTGCTTGCCGAGGCGACGGGTAATCTCCTGCGAATACCAGACGATCGAGTCCTTTTCCCAAATGGTCGGATCGGTCGCCTTCCGCTCCCGCTGCGACCGGTTGAACTTCGCCTGATATTCCCAACGAGGATCATGCTCGTCCTTCAGGATGCCGGCGTCATATCCCATCATCGCCAGCGGCAGCTTGAACGTGGATTGTGGATAAACCGCCTGATTGCAGGAACCGCGACGGTGAACGACGCCACCCGTCTCGGCATCGAGAAGGACGGTACAGCGGATAGGCTCGGCGGCATGGGCCGGAGCCGCCTGCGCAAGCGCGGATAAGGGTGTCAACAGCAGGGCCAGAGACAACAGGCGACGAGAAAACAAGGGCAAGTCCTCCATTCGATTCGTGTGGAATGTAGACATTCCGGAACGGGCCAAAACATGGCGGGCGTGCGACTTGCGATCCCTTGCAACATCAAGTCGAAATCCATCGAGTAATCACATTTTCAACTGCTTAAATATTGATTTTATTTGTCATTCGCGCGTTGACCCGCTTTCAACGCGACACTGTTACAGGCCGCGCTACTTTAGTTAACTGCGGAGCAAATCGTGCTTATCGAGAATATTTTCGGGAGTGGAAACCAGTCTGGTTCGACAGGTCAGACGACGCCCTCGACCGGCTCTTCGAATGCCGGGGAGACGACATCAACGGAAACCACGACCGCACCATCGGCCGATAGCGGGCAGTCCGATCAGACGGAAAACACGACGCCCGAGGATATCGATGACGGCACCTATGGCCCTACCCCACCGGCAGACGCCGAAGATCAGGTAGAAGCGCCGTCAGAAAACGAAGTACCGGCCGAGACTGATACCGATATTGCCCCGGCAGACCCCGAGCCGGAAGTAGCCGAAACCGCACCGGGTGCGGAAGAGGATACACCGGACGTCGTTGCTCCCGAGAATGACGAGACACCCCAGACGGCACCGATCTCCGCAGCGCCTGAAGAAAATGAGTCGGATGCAGAAGCGCCGGCAGAAGGCGTACAGGACACCCGTGCTGCAGCATCCGCGAGCAAGGGCGTTCAGGACTTCCTCACGCCATTGCTCGGCGAGCTCGACACCATCCGGCAGCGCCAGGATGTAGACGCATCTGACGCCGAAACGGCCAGTCATCGCCGTGCGGCGGCCAATGTGCAGGACCAGTTGGTCCGGCAGATGCTCGACCAGATCACCACAAAAAGCGACAGCCGCGCATCGACGCAGCTTGTCAGAAGCGACGACGCGAAGCCGACGCAGTCCCTGCCGGCGCGCTGGTACGCCGAAGCCTGATCGAAATTACCGGAATCAAAGAAGGGGCGCCGCGTGCGCCCCTTCTGCATTTATCTGCCGCCTTCTCGCTTGCGTTGACGCCGAGCCTGTGGCATCAGGCCCGCTCTCAAAAAAGGGCAGCGTCTTTATGCGCCTGCCTCCGCGTCCGGGAGCGTCCCGGGTTCAATAATTTCAGCAGACCACAAGGAGCACGGCCATGGCACGGGCGCTCGGGCTTGATTTCGGCACGACCAATACCGTTCTGGCGCTGGCAGACAGCGGCAGCACCACCCATTCGATGCAGTTTTCGAGCAGCGCCGGCGAGACGGATTCGATGCGCACCGCGCTCTCCTTCATGAAGGATGCGCAGCTCGGCGCACAGGCACTGAAGGTCGAGGCCGGGCAGGCAGCGATCCGCCAGTTCATCGACAATCCCGGTGACGCCCGCTTCCTGCAGTCGATCAAGACCTTCGCTGCAAGCCCGCTTTTCCAGGGCACGCTGGTGTTTGCCCGCCGGCACATGTTCGAAGACCTGATGGAAGTTTTCCTCAAGCGCCTGAAAACCTATGCCGATGGCCATTGGCCGTCTGACGTCTCGCGTCTCGTCGCCGGTCGACCGGTGCATTTCGCCGGCGCCAGCCCGGACCCGGCGCTCGCCACCCAGCGTTATAACGAAGCGCTGACGCGGCTTGGTTTTCCCGAAATCCATTATGTCTACGAGCCTGTCGCAGCCGCCTATTATTTTGCGCAGACGCTGAAGAGCGACGCCAACGTTCTGGTCGCCGACTTCGGCGGTGGCACCACCGACTATTCGCTGATCCGATTCGAACGCCATGCTGGCAAGCTGACGGCCAAGCCGATCGGCCATTCCGGTGTCGGTATCGCCGGCGACCATTTCGACGCCAAGATGATCGAGCATCTGGTGGCGCCCGAGATCGGCAAGGGTTCGTTCTTCAAAAGCTTCGACAAGCTGCTGGAAGTGCCGTCGAACTATTATGCCAATTTCGCGCGCTGGAACCAACTGTCGATTTTCAAGACGACGCGCGAGTTCAACGACCTGAAATCGCTGGTGCGCTCAGCAGTCGAGCCGGACAAGCTCGAACTGTTCATCGATCTCGTCGAACATGACGAGGGTTATCCGCTCTATCAGGCGATCTCGGCGACCAAGATGGCGCTTTCGGGCGCAGAAGAGGCCGAGTTCAACTTCTCGCCGCTCGGCAAGGCCGGAAAGAAGATGGTCAAGCGCGCCGATTTCGAAACATGGATTTCCGACGATCTGGCCCGTATCGAAGGGGCGCTGGACGACGTGCTGACCAAGACGAACACGGCACCGGCCGACGTGGACAAGGTGTTTCTCACCGGCGGCACATCCTTCGTGCCGGCCGTGCGCCAGATCTTCACCCGCCGCTTCGACGCGTCGAAGATCGAGAGCGGCGGCGAGCTGCTTTCCATCGCCCATGGTCTGGCGCTAATCGGTGAAAGCGAGAATGTCGGGGAATGGGCCGCGTAAAGGCTGCCTGCACCTGGATAGCCCGCAAAAATCTCCTCACTTGCGATTTCAAGCACTTGGCTTCAGCTAAGTGCTAAATTTGGTTGGTGAGGGGATAAGCTCCTTGCGCTTCAAACAATTTCCCACTTTCAGCCAACATGCTGTAAGAACGGATCCATGAACGCCGCCTCAGATCTCAACCCGGCTGAACTTGCCGCCCTTCTGCATTTTTATGCGGATGCGGGTGTCGAATGGCTTGTCGATGACGCGCCGATAGATCGGATTGCCCAGTTCGAGGCCCAGAAGGCTGCCAAGACCCAGGCAAAGGTTCCGGCAAGCGCCCGAGAGCGCGATCCGCAGGAGCGTCCATCCTCCCTGAATGGCGGCAACGGCACTGCTCCACAGCGGTCGAACGGCGTAGCGTCGGCTCCCGCAGCGACAGCGTCGGTTGCCGTTCCGGCTGGGGAAGCGGTTGCAGCGGCGCGTGCGGCGGCAGAAAACGCCGGTTCGCTTGTAGAACTGAAGACGGCGATCGAGACATTCAATGGCTGCAATCTGAAGAACAGCGCCCGCTCGACGGTTTTTGCCAGCGGTGACCCCTCTTCCGGCATCGTCGTCATCGGCCCGATGCCGAATGCCGATGACGATCGTGGTGGTGCCCCCTTTTCCGGCCGCGCTGGCGATCTGCTCGACCGGATGCTTACAGCGATCGGTCTTTCCCGCGATGGCGTGCTTATGACCAATGTCATTCCCTGGCGTCCGCCGGGAAACCGCATGCCGTCATCAGCGGAGATGGATATCTGCCAGCCCTTCATCGAACGGCAGATCGCACTTTCCAAGCCGAAGGCGCTGCTGCTGCTCGGCAATTTCCCCGCCCGTTTCTTCCTCGGCGGCAATGGAACCATCCATACGATGCGCGGGCAATGGCGAAGCATATCCTTCGCCGGCATCGAGATGCAGGCGCTCGCGACATTCCATCCACAGGAACTGCTCGCAGCCCCCGCTAACAAGGCTTTGACCTGGCAGGACCTATTGACGTTTCGACATGGTCTCACCTAGCCAAAATTGCACATATTTCGTGCAGACCGCCTGCCGAAACGCAAAATATTACCGTTATATGAAGCAACCCATGCGCGTATTGCATGGCAGCGTGGCGTTCTGCCGCATTGTGGAATCGGGGTATTTTAGCAATATTACTAATGTCTTGGGAGGAACCAAGGCTCAGGGACTAAATCAATGACCACCCGCTTCCGCCCAATCCATTCGGGTTTTGAAACACTCCGCGCCGCAGGCGTCGGCCCGCGTTCGACGCAAGGCTACCACCGTTTCGGCTCCACGAATGAGCAGATCACGTCCCGCGCCATGGTGCGTCCGGCAGGTATCTCGCGTCCTTCGGCCATGTTCGCCGATTTTCGCGAACGTTGAGGAGACTGTGCGATGAGATCGATCTTCAGGCCTCTTCGCACACTCCGTGAGAACTTGCGTCAGATAAACGCGGCTGTGAATGCGTCGCGCGAGTTTTCCGAAGCGAGCAAGAACCGCGGCGACGTGACAAGCTCCATCAGCCCTTTATCCGGCATTCCGCTCTGATCTTCCTTATTGGCTTCATACACCCGGTGGCGATGCCTTGCGCGCCGCCTTGCGTTCCAGTCCCAGGCGATGCTCCCGGTAGATAATGAAGATGCCGGCCGAGACGGTGATAGCTGTACCAATCAATGTATTGATGGCCGGAATATCCCCGAAAAGCGTATAGGCAATCGCAATTCCGAGAATGATGGACGTATATTCGAACGGGGCGACCGTTGAGACATCCGCGTGGCGATAACTTTCCGTCAGAAGAATCTGGCCCAGGCCTCCGAAAAATCCCGCGCCGATCAAGAACAGGCGCTCGGAAACGCTCAGAGGCGCCCAGCCGAACGGCAGACTGACGATCGAGAACACTGCCGCCGTCAGCGAGAAATACAGCACGATCGTCGCAGTCTTTTCTGTCTGGACAAGCTGACGCACCTGGATCATCGCGAAACCGCCGAGCACGGCGCCGCATAGAACGGCAAGCGCGCCCATCGCCTGTTCTGAGCCGATGCCGTCAGAGCTGAACATGCTCATTTTCGGCCAGGAGATGATCACCACGCCAACCATACCGATAGCAACCGCAGTCCAGCGATAAAGCCTGACGGTTTCTTTCAGGAAAACCGCGGCAAAGATCACGGCGATCAGCGGCATCGAATAACCGAGCGCGATCGCATCCGGCATCGGTAGATGCACGAGGCCATAAAAGCCGCATACCATGCCCATGATTCCAAGAACGCCGCGCTTCAGATGCCCCGACAAACTATTGGTATGGAAAGCGTGAAACAGTTCCCGGCGAAATGCCAGATAGCCCATGATCGGGACAAGTGCGAAAGCCGACCTGTAGAAGGTGATCTGTCCGGCCGGGAGATCCGGCCCGGCGGACTTGATGCAGGTCTGCATCATCACGAATACAACGACGGACAATACTTTCAGCATAATCCCGTGGAGGGGATTCTGGGCATCGGAGGCCATGGGGGAACTCATTGTGGTTCAGGCCGTAAGCCTTGATCCGGGAAGCGGGCGGGGTGGATTCGCAACGACATTAACGCAAAAGTGGTAAGCCGTGTGTGAAAACTGACGAAAGTTTGCCATTGCGCCAATCGACGCAGCCTGCCGCCATACCGGACCGAAGTTTCTTCCCGTTCTATGGCCTCTCCTTCAAATAGCCCTGTATGAAAAAGAACCACTATACTGACAGTGCGACACTTTATTTTAGCCGCAGTTCAACAATCGTTTAGCATTGGATGTAAATATGCACGCGGCGTTGGGGAACGTGCCGGTCTGATCGGGGACTGGAATCCCATTGCCATGTCCAGTTGTTAAGCCGTTTCAGGAAACATCATGCGAACAGATACGGGCCAGATTGTGCATCTGGCGGATTACCGCCCCACTGACTTTGTCCTGGAACGGGTGGACCTGACATTCGAGCTCGATCCGACCAACACCAAGGTCGATGCCCGGCTTATCTTCCATCGGCGCGAAGGCGTCGACGCGTCGCTGCCGCTGGTTCTGGATGGCGACGAACTGAAACTCTCAGGTCTGCTGTTCGACCAGAAGGAAGTGCCGGCCAGTCAATATGACGCCACGCCTGACAGCCTGACTGTCCGCGACCTGCCTGCGGAAGCCCCATTCGAACTGACGATCACGACCTACATCAATCCGGAAGCCAATACCCAGCTGATGGGCCTCTACCGGACCAACGGCGTCTATTGCACCCAGTGCGAGGCCGAAGGTTTTCGCCGGATCACCTATTTCCCCGACCGTCCCGATGTTCTGGCGCCCTACACGATCACCATTATCGGTGACAAGGCAGCCAACCCGGTGATGCTGTCGAACGGCAATTTCCTCGGTGGCGCCGGTTATGACGAAGGCCGCTCCTTCGCTGCCTGGTTCGATCCGCATCCGAAGCCAGCCTATCTCTTCGCGCTGGTTGCCGGCGACCTGGGCGTGATCGAAGACACGTTCGAGACCATGTCCGGCAACGAAGTGACGCTGAAGATCTATGTCGAGCATGGCAAGGAGCCTCGCGCGGCTTACGCGATGGATGCGCTGAAGCGCTCGATGAAGTGGGACGAAGACCATTTCGGCCGCGAATACGATCTCAACATTTTTCAGATCGTCGCCGTCTCCGACTTCAACATGGGGGCGATGGAGAACAAGGGTCTCAACGTCTTCAACGACAAATACGTGCTGGCCGACCCGGACACCGCGACCGATCAGGATTACGCCAATATCGAGCGCATCATCGCGCATGAATACTTTCACAACTGGACGGGTAACCGCATCACCTGCCGCGACTGGTTCCAGCTGTGCCTGAAAGAGGGCCTGACCGTTTATCGCGACCAGGAATTCTCCTCGGACATGCGCTCGCGCGCCGTCAAGCGGATCGCCGACGTGCGCCACCTGAAATCGGACCAGTTCCCGGAAGATTCAGGCCCGCTGGCGCATCCGCCACGCCCGGACAGCTATCGTGAGATCAACAACTTCTACACGATGACGATTTACGAAAAGGGTGCCGAGATTACCGGCATGGTCGCGACCCTTCTGGGGCGAGACGATTTCCGCAAGGGAATGGATCTCTATTTCGAGCGCCATGACGGCCAGGCCGTCACCGTTGAGGACTATGTGAAGTGCTTCGAGGATGCCAGCGGCCGTGATCTCAGCCAGTTCTTCCGCTGGTACGTCCAGGCCGGCACACCGCTCGTCAGCGTCTCGGGCGCCTATGACGGTGTGACCGGCACGTTTTCGCTCTCTCTCGAGCAGACGACACCAGCGACACCCGGCCAGCCGAACAAGGAACCGCTGCATATTCCGCTTTCCTTCGCGCTGATCCTCGACAACGGACAGGTCGCCCAGCCGAAATCGGTTACCGGCGGCGAAGTGACGGGCGACGTACTGCATCTGACCGAACGCAGCCAGACCTTCAGCTTCTCCGGCATTTCGTCGCGTCCGGTCCTGTCGCTCAACCGGTCCTTCTCGGCCCCGATCAATCTTGCATTCGATCAGTCGCCGGAAGACCTCATCCATATCGCACGCCATGACAGCGATCTCTTCTCGCGCTGGCAGGCGCTGAACGATCTCGCACTGCCTAACCTGACGCAGGCGGCGCGCGATGCGCGCGACGGCAAGGATGTCGGTTGCGATCCCGCCTTCGTTGCCGCGCTGCTGGAATGCGCAGGCGATGCATCGCTTGAGCCCGCCTTCCGGGCACAGGCGCTGAACCTGCCGAGTGAAGCCGATATCGCCCGTGCGTTGGGCGGCAATAACGATCCCGACGCGATTCATGCCGGTCGCAAGGCGATCCATGAAATGATTGCAAAGACTGGTGAAGAGGTTTTCGTCCGTCTCTACGATGAGATGAAGACCGAAGGCGCCTACTCGCCGGAGGCCGAGGATGCAGGCAAGCGCTCGCTGCGCAGCGCCGCCCTCTCCTATCTCACATATGCGGAAAACAGCCCGCAGCGTGCCGCTGAAGCTTTCGGCGCCGCCAATAACATGACGGACCTCGCCCAGTCATTGACGCTGCTCGCGCACCGTTTCCCGGACGCTTCGGAAACGACCGCGGCATTGGCAAGTTTCCTCACCCGCTTCGACGGCAATCCTCTGGTCATCGACAAATGGTTCTCCATCCAGGCAACGATACCAGGCATCGATGCGCTTGAGCGGGTTACGGCTCTGATGGGAAATGCGCGTTACAACGCGGGCAATCCAAACCGTGTCCGTTCGCTCGTGGGAACGTTTGCCTTCGGCAACCCGACCGGCTTCAATCGCGCCGATGGCGAGGGCTACGGTTTCCTCGCCGACCAGATTCTGGCGATCGACCCGAAGAACCCGCAGCTGGCCGTACGCCTCCTGACCTCGATGCGCTCGTGGCGGTCGCTTGAGCCCGTCCGCGCCGAACAGGCCCGGCTGGCGCTTTCGAAGATCGCCAACGCATCCGGTCTTTCGACGGATGTCAGCGACATCGTTGGGCGCATGCTCAAGGACTGACATGCTTCGTTGCCTGCAGCGCCTATAACGCTGCGGGCAACCCCATAATCCGCCCTGCCACATTTTTGGCGGCGATTGACACATTTTGAAACACTTTGCTTGACGCGACCCAAAATCTCGCATTCGAGTTTGAGTATCAAGCGCAGCTGATTTGCGGCACAAAAACATGCAAATTCCAGCGCATTTCAAATGGTTAACAAAATATTACCAACCCTCTGGACACGAAGAATCACTATATGATTCATTAGGGTAGATTCGGACGGGCGGCGTACCGGATCATCACGAGGGACTAGATGAACACGGTATCGGATGTGCAGCGGGAAACCGCGGCCGGCGCTTGGCTGCGGCTGAAATTTCCGAAGGTTTCGGGCCTGCACAAGGCACCCGCGAGCGACGGCAATCTTTCGGCCAAGCCGATCGTGCGGCAGACCCCGCGTGTTGAGCTGGTGCTCAAGCGATCCATTCCGCTGCTCATCATCGCGTTCCTGATGGTCATAGCCGCATCGCGCATTCTCGGCGTCATGGGCGAAAACAGCCGCATGGAAGACGCGGCACGGCAATCGACCGCGCTGATGGCCGCGACCGCCAAGGCTATATTTTCCGGCCAGGAAGCCCTGTTCAGCTCCGCCAACCGGGCTGCTGCCGAAGCGCGGCTTTCATCTTATCTATCGTCGGATCCGCAGCCGCATGGTTCCTTCACCCTTTTTGTCGATAAGTCAGGCATCATCTTCGGCGGATCCAAGGGCACCGCTTCCGCCTATATCGGTCGTCGCCTCACCTCGCTTCTGCCTGAAACCGCAACGCTTCGCCGCTTCGACGGTGTGATCGAGACCTATCTCGGCGACATGCCGCATTATGCAGCGATACAGCCGATCGGCAATGACGGGGCGCTGATCGTGTCCGCCCATTCTCTCGACATGACGAACCGCTTCCTGCGCGGCGAGATCTCGCTCAATGTAACGCTCTTCACCGGAATTTCCGCCATCCTGCTCGTCATTCTCTATGCCTATTACATGCAGGTGAAGCGGGCTCGTGACGCCGACGAGATCTTCGTGGAATCCACTCTTCGGATCGAGGCCGCCCTGTCTCGCGGACGCTGTGGGCTTTGGGATTTCGATGTCGCCAACCGCCGGCTTTTCTGGTCGGGCTCGATGTACGAAATGCTCGGCCTGCCGCCGGCCGGCAGCGTCATCTCGTTTTCCGATGCAGCAAGAATGATGCACCCGTCCGACGGCAACATCTATGCTTTGGCCCGCGCCATCGGCCGCGGCAATGCCAAGCAGGTCGATCAGGTGTTTCGCATGCGCCATGCGGCCGGGCATTATGTCTGGATGCGTGCCAGAGCGCAGGTCATCCGCAACACCTCCGGCCGTATCCATGTGATCGGCATCGCCATGGACGTGACCGAACAGCACCGTCTGGCGCAACGTTACGCCGAAGCCGATCAGCGCCTCGCCGACGCGATTGAATGCACGTCCGAGGCCTTTGTGCTGTGGGACAAGAACGACCGCCTTGTGATGTGCAATGCGCACTTCCAGCAGGCATACGGCCTGCCTGACAACGTGCTGGTGCCCGGCACCGAGCGTGCGACCGTGACTGCCGCAGCGGCGCGGCCGGTAATCGAACGTCGCGTGGCCGATGCGGACGGCAGCGGTTTTTCACGCACGACGGAAGTCCAGCTTGCCGACGAGCGCTGGCTGCAGATCAACGAGCGACGCACCCGTGATGGCGGCACGGTATCAGTCGGCACCGACATCACGCTGCTCAAGCGTCATCAGGATCGCCTGCGCCACAGCGAGCGGCGGCTGATGGCGACGATCGGAGACCTCTCCGCATCGCAGAAGACGCTGGAACACCAGAAGTCCGAACTTTCGACGGCAAATTCCAACTATCAGGCGGAAAAGGAACGCGCGGAAGCCGCCAACCAGGCGAAGTCCGAGTTCCTCGCCAATATGAGCCATGAGTTGCGCACGCCGCTCAACGCCATTCTCGGTTTCTCGGAAATCCTGATGAACGGCATGTTCGGCCCGCTCGGCTCATCCAAATACGGCGAATATTCCAAGGACATCCACGACAGCGGCAAGCACCTGCTCAACGTCATCAACGACATTCTCGACATGTCGAAGATCGAGGCCGGTCACATGCGCATCCAGTCGGAAAGGATCGATCTGGCGCCTCTGATCGAGGAGAGCCTGCGCCTGACATCGATCGCCGCGCAGGAGAAACACATCACGATCCACCAGCATTTGCCGAAGGCGCTCGACATGGTCGGCGACCGGCGTGCGCTAAAGCAGGTACTGCTCAACCTTCTGTCCAATGCGGTGAAATTCACCGACGAAGGCGGCAGGATCGAGTTGCGCGTCCGCAGGCTGGAAAAGGGCCTGATGCTGACGATCGCCGACAGCGGCATCGGCATCCCGAAGGACGCGCTCCCCAAGATCGGCCAGCCTTTCGAGCAGGTCCAGCAGAGCCAGTATGCTAAGAGCAAGGGCGGATCTGGTCTCGGGCTTGCCATCTCCCGCTCGCTGGTGGCGCTGCATGGCGGCAAGATGCGCATCCGCTCGAAGATCGGCAAGGGCACGGCAGTCTCGCTGATCATTCCCGACCGCCCCTTTGTCGAACCGCGCAAGAGGGCAGCGTAAGTTTTCAGCCAACAGCCTTTCGAAACACCTTTCGCACTTCGCCTGACAACCGTTTCACCTCTCCCTCCAGCGTGCCCAGATCCGGGCAATCTCCGGCGCGGCAGATCCGCTCTAGCAGACCGGCAGGCGCATCCTTGGCGTCGAATGGCCCGTCGACACAAAGCCGGATGATCTGTGAGAGTTCGGTGAACAGGTGCAAGGCTTGCAGGCAGGTATCGAGGTCAGCGCCGGACAAAGAGGCCATGCCGAGTGCCTTCAGCGCCTGCTGCGTCGAGAATCCGTATGTATCGATGGCCGCACCGTCTGCAGGCGCCACCAACCGCAGATATTGCGCGATGAATTCGATATCGATCAATCCGCCCGGAATGAGCTTCAGGTCCCATATGTCTTGCGGCGGCTTTTCCTGAGCGATCAGAGTGCGCATCTCGGCCACGTCGCCGGTGATCTTCTTGATATCGGGCTTGGCCGACAGGACCTCGTCGATGATCGTCCTTGCCTCCCGTCCAAGGCTTTCGTCACCGCAGACGATGCGGGCGCGGGTCAAGGCCATATGTTCCCAGGTCCAGGCATCCTCGCGCTGATATTTGCCGAAGGCGTTGATACGAGACGCGATCGGCCCCTTGTTGCCGGATGGGCGCAGGCGCAGATCGACCTCGAAAATCACGCCTTCAGCCATGGGCGCGGAAAGGGCGGCGATCAATCGCTGGGTCACTCGGGTGAAGTAGCGTTGCGCATCGAGCGGCTTCGGGCCGGTGCTTTCCTGCGCCACACTGTCATAATCGTAAAGCAGGATGAGATCGACGTCGGAACCGGCCGTCAGTTCGAACGAGCCAAGCTTGCCCATGCCCATGACGGCCACCCGACCGCCCGGATAGTGGCCATGCGCCATCTCGATCTCAGCCATGACCGCCTTCAGTGCTGCATCGATCAGAAGGTCGGCGAGATGGGTGAAGGCGCGGCCTGAATCGCCGCCGGAGATCGCTCCGGTCAGCAGCCGTATACCGATGAGGAAACGCTGTTCGGCGGCAAAGATGCGCAGCCTGTCGAGCCTGTCTTCATAATGGCGCGAGCCGGACAGGAATGTATCCAACCGCTTCGACAGGTAATCGCGCGTCGGCACTTCCGACATCAGGCCCGGATCCAGCATGCCGTCGAAGACATGCGGCTTGGAGGCGATGATATCGGCCAGACGCGGCGCGGATGCCATGATGGTGACGATGAGAGACAGAAGCGGCGGGTTGTTGCCGATCAGCGAAAACAACTGGATGCCGGCCGGCAGCGCCTTCAGAAAGCTGTCGAAGCGCAGGAGTGCCTCATCGGCCCGCCGGCTTTCGCCGAACGCCTTCAGCAGCGCCGGCATCATCTGCGTCAGCCGCTCGCGGGCTTCCACCGATTGCGTCGCGCGATAACGGCCTGAATGCCAGGTGCGGATCATCCGCGACATGTCGGCAGGTCGCTCGAAACCGAACTCCGCCAGTGTCTTCAGCGTGTCGGGATCGTCCTTCTGGCCGGTGAAGACAAGATTGCCCTCGCCGCCTGACAACCCCTCCTCCTGTTCGAAGAGACGTGAATAACGTCTCTCGACAGTCTTCAGGATGCTCTCCAGTCGAGCGGAGAAGCTGGCGACATCGGCAAAACCCAGCATGAAGGCGATGCGTTTCAATTCTGTATTGCTGTCCGGCAAACGGTGCGTCTGTTCGTCATGCACCATCTGGATACGATGCTCGACATCGCGCAGGAACCAGTAGGCCTCGGTCAGCGCCGTGGCGATCTCCGGCTTGATCCACTTCGCTTCCGCCAGCGCATGCAGCGCCGGTTCGGTCTCGCGGGTTCTCAGCGCCGGCATGCGACCACCGGCGATCAGCTGTTGCGTCTGGGCAAAAAATTCGATCTCGCGGATGCCGCCGCGGCCGAGCTTCACGTCATGCCCCTTCACCGCAATCGCACCATGCCCCTTGTGGACATGGATCTGCCGCTTGATAGAGTGAATGTCGGCAATCGCCGCGTAATCGAGATATTTGCGGAAAACGAACGGCGTCAGAAGTTTCAGGAAATTGTCGCCGGCCGCGATATCGCCGGCCACCGGCCGCGCCTTGATGTAGGCCGCGCGCTCCCAGTTCTGCCCCCTGCCCTCGTAATAGATCAGTGCCGCATCGAGCGAGACGGCAAGCGGCGTCGAACCGGGATCGGGCCGCAGCCGCAGGTCGGTGCGGAAGACATAGCCGTCTGCCGTACGCTCCTGCAGGATGCGGATCAGCCGCCGCATCATCCGGCCATAGGTTTCGGACGCGTCCAGCGGATCGGCGAGGATACCGGCCTCCGGGTCGTAAAAAACCACGATGTCGATATCGGAGGAGTAGTTGAGCTCGCGCCCGCCAAGCTTGCCCATGCCGAGCACGATCAATCCCGATCCCCGGTTCGGATCGGCGGGATCGACAAGCGTCAGCTTGCCCCCCTCATGGGCCGCCAGCAGAAGATGATCGATCGCCGACGCGACGCAGGCTTCGGCGAACTCGCTCAGCCAGCGCGTCGTCTCCTTGGCCGTAAAGATACGGGCGAGATCCGCCAGTGCCAGAATGAAGCTGAATGCACGCTTGGCAGACCGCAAGGCGGTCATTACCTCGGCTTCTGAAGGGACTTTTCCCTCTGCGGGCCGCCAAGCGTTGCGCGTCTTTTCGATCAGGGTGGAGAGTAGCGGTTCGACGGGCTGGCCGATGGCCTCGGCGACGAGTTTCGGCGTGACGCTTGCCGCATCACGCAGATAGGGAGAAAGAGAAAAAGCCGCGACCAGAAAATCCTTGAGCGCGCCCTCACCCTTGATAACCGCACTCACGGCAGGTTCGGATTTGCCGACCTCCTTGAGAACCGCCAGCGCGACCTTGGCTTCCGCCTGGCTCACTGGACGAATGACATTTTCCGCCACCTTGTCGAGCCGCTTTACGGTTTCCATCGTTGCCCTCCCTCGTTCCGACGTCTCCTCATCCCCGTGCTTGTTACGGAGATGGGGGAACACGCGCCCTCCCGTAACCTTTATGGTTTCACCACCGGAAACACCATCGTCACCGTCAAACCCGGCGTCTCCGTCTTCGTCTCTTCGGTGGCGGAAAGTTCCAGCCGGCCGCCGTGCAATTCCATCACCGCCTCGACCAGCGAAAGGCCGAGGCCCGTCCCCGGCTTGGAGCGGCTGGCATCGAGCCGGAAGAAACGCTTGGTCACCTCACCACGCTTGTCGGCGGGAACACCCGGGCCGTTGTCGCAGACCGAAAGCCTGACCTCGCCATCCTGCGCAGACAGTTTCACCTGGATTGTCGGAGCCTCACTGCCCTCACCGGCATATTTGATCGCATTGTCGAGCAGGTTGAACATCGCCTGACCGATAAGCTCGCGATTGCCGTTGACAGCAATACCGGGATTGATATCGGTGAGAAGCGAAATCCCGGCCTCCTCCGCCACCGGCTCATAAAGTTCGGCGCTATCGGCGGAGACGGCGGAAAGATCGACATTCGACATTTCGGCGGCGATCGATCCCGCTTCGACGCGAGAAATCATCAGAAGCGCATTGAAGGTGCGGATCAGCTGGTCGGATTCGGCGATGATGCCTTCGAGCGCGACCTTGCGCACCTCTTCGCGATCTTCGTCCAACGCATCGGCCGCCTTGTTGCGCAGCCTCGTCAGCGGCGTCTTCAGGTCATGGGCGATATTGTCGGAAACCTGCCGCAGACCTTCGTTCAGCTTTTCGATACGGCCGAGCATCGCATTCAGCGATCCCGAAAGACGATCGAACTCGTCGCCGGAACGCCCGACGGGAAGCCGCTGGGACAGGTCACCCGCCATGATCTTCTGGCTTGCCGCCGACATGCGGTCGATGCGCTTCAAGGCATTGCGCCCAATACCGAACCAGATGACCAACGCGCCAAGACCCATGATCGCCAGCGCCACCATCAACGCCTGTCGAACGATGTAGCGAAAACGGCTCGGATCACCCAGATCGCGGCCGATCATCACCCGCAATCCGTTGTCGATGCGCAGCACATTGGCAATGGCGAGATGGCGTCGCGAACCGCCGACCTCGGAAAAAGGCTCATATGAAAAGGGAAGATTGGTCCAGCCCTCCTGGTCGAGCACACCTGGCTGAACGGAGGAGACGTTGCCGGCGAGCATTTCGCCATTCGGTCCGGCAATCACATAGAGGTTCGCACCCGGCTGCCGGGCGCGCCGTTCCATGATCCGCAGCAGCAGGTTCACGCCGCCGCGATTATAGGAGCGCTGAATGTCGCCGACCTCCTCCTCGATCGTCTGGCGCGTCTGCTGCACCAGCGTCTTTTCGGACAGCGCCGTGACATAGATGACGAGAAACGCGGCACAGATTGCAAATAGCAGGATATAAAGCGCCGAAAGCCTCACGGCCGTCGAGCGGAACATGAGGCGGGCACGCTGGAAAATGCGCGAAAGCATTACCCCTCGTCCTTGATCATGTAACCGGCACCGCGAATGGTCTTCAGCAGCGGCTTGTCAAAGTCCTTCTCGATCTTCGACCGCAGGCGCGACACATGCACGTCGATGACATTGGTCTGCGGATCGAAGTGATAGTCCCAGACGTTTTCGAGCAGCATCGTGCGCGTCACGACCTGACCGGCATTCTTCATCAGATATTCGAGCAGGCGAAACTCGCGCGGCTGCAGCAGAACATCCTTGCCGGCACGCTTAACCTCGTGGGAAAGCCGGTCGAGTTCAAGGTCACCGACCCGGTAGACCATGTCCTGTTCGGGCGTGCCCTTGCGGCGACCGAGCACTTCGACACGCGCTAAAAGTTCGGAAAAGGCATAGGGCTTGGGCAGATAGTCGTCGCCGCCGGCGCGAAGGCCGGTTACCCGGTCATCCACCTGGCCGAGCGCCGAAAGGATCAGCACTGGCGCATTGACGCCGCGCTTCCGCAGCTCGCTGATGACGGACAGGCCGTCGCGGCGCGGCAGCATGCGGTCTATGACCATCACGTCATAGGAATTCTCCGTGCCCATGAACAGGCCGCTCTCACCGTCGCTTGCGTGATCCACGATGATGCCGGCCTCGCGAAAGGCCTTGGTCATATAGGCTGCCGCCTCTAGATCGTCTTCGATAACCAGAATCTTCATGTGCGGGACAATAGCCTCGCCAGCGTTTTTTGCACTATCGGAATTTTCTGTTTCACTGGAGGAAAACGATGGGGTCTGCATGATGGGCTCCGTTACAAGAAGAGCGCCGACGTTGCCGGCGGCGCCCCTTGATGACGTTGATCCTGCGGATGGGCCTGGAGGTGCCACCCCCGCAGGATCACTCAAATGGTGTGCCCGGCATCAGCCTTCGTTGATCGGCAGGGCGACGAAACGGCTCGTGCCATTGGCCTCGACCTGGAACAGAGCGCGAGTGCGTCCGTCCTTCTTGGCCTGCTCGAGAACCTTGCCGATATCCGTGGCGCTTTCGACCTTCCGGTTGTTGACCGAAAGGATCTTCTCGCCGTTCTTCAGGCCGCGGGCTGCAGCTTCACTGTCCGGATCGACATCCGTTACAGCCAGGCCGGAACCGTCTTCAGCCGGAGCAACTGTGATGCCGAGGCTTGCAAGTGCCTGCTCGCTCGCCGGAGCTGGATCATCCGGCTGCGTGGTTTCGGCGGATGCCGCCTCGTCGCTTGCCATGTTGCCGAGCGTCACCGGAAGGGTCTGCTGCTTGCCGTCGCGCCACAGATCGACATCGACCTTGGTGTTCGGGCCGAAGGCAGCTACGCGGCGGGCAAGATCACGGGCATCCTTGATCGGCTGACCGTTGACGGCACGGATGACGTCACCCTGCTTGATACCGGCCTTCTGGCCCGGAGAACCTTCCTGCGGGGCTACGACGAGCGCGCCGGAAGCTTCCTTGAGGCCAAGCGAGTCGGCGATGTCCTGCGTCACCGGCTGGATCTGCACGCCCAGCCAACCGCGCTCGACCTTGCCGTCCTTCATCAGGTCGGCGATCACATCCTTGGCGGTGGAGGCCGGGATGGCGAAGGCGATACCGACGTTACCGCCCGACGGCGAGAAGATGGCAGTGTTGATGCCGACGACCTGACCGTTGAGGTCGAAGGTCGGACCACCGGAGTTGCCGCGGTTCACGGCCGCATCCACCTGGATGTAATCGTCATAGGGACCGGAGCCGATGTCACGGCCACGGGCAGAGACGATACCTGCGGTCACAGTGCCGCCGAGGCCGAAGGGGTTACCGACGGCGACGACCCAGTCACCGACGCGGACCTTGCTATCGTCGGCGAAGGAGACATAGGTAAACTTGCGGCTGGTGGCATCGACCTTGAGAAGTGCGAGGTCGGTGCGGCTGTCCTTGCCGACAAGCTTGGCGTCAAGCTCCGTGCCGTCGCTCAGCACGACCGTATAGGCCTGGCCATCGGAAACGACGTGGTTGTTGGTCACGACATAACCGTCTTCGGAGATGAAGAAGCCGGACCCCTGTGCGGTCGGACGCAGGTGATGCGGACGGGCGGCGCCGGGACCACCACGATCGGCACGATCGCGATCACGCGGGCCGGCACCCGGACCGCTGGGACCACCAGGACCACCCTGGCCACCGAACTCCTTGAAGAAGCGCTTCAGCGGGTGATCATCCGGCAGCTGGTCAAAACCGCGACCGCCGAAGTTGAAGGAGAAATTGCTGTTGTCGTCGGAAACCGGCTGGGCGTCGGACTGGACGCGGACGGAGACAACGGCGGGGGAAACAGCAGATACGACATCTGCGAAGCTCGGAGCCTGCGGCGCGGTTACGGAAACCGGGGCGGCAAAGGAGGACATGACCTGGGCAGGAATGCCGGTCGAAAGCATGACGGCGGCGAGGCCTGCAACGGTCGAGGTCTTCAGCACTGTCTTGAGGGAGGGACGTCCAATGCTCATGGTGAAAGCTACCTTCTTCTCTTCGTCACTCAATCTTGGCCGGCTTGTCCGGCGTCGTTGGGATGACAGAGATATAGGCGCCGTCACCTTAACTGCAGGTGGCTAGAGCATGAAATGTTCGTAATATTTAGAAACAGGTACCCGCCCATGCGTCAGCCTGCGCGCAAGCCTACTGTCCAAGCAGTTCGTCGATCCGGGCTTTTTCCTCGGCGCTCAGGGCATCTGCAGGACGACGGCTCGGGCGGCTTCGAACGAAAACGACCAGCGCGAAAATACCGACGACCAAAAGGCCGATCGGCATGGCCCAGAGGATGATCGTCTTGGTGCTGAGCCGTGGATTTAGCAGCACGAACTCACCATAACGCGACACGACATAATCGATCACCTGGCCATCCGTATCGCCATCCGTCAGCCGCTGGCGGACGAGGACGCGTAGGTCCTTGGCAAGCTCGGCATTCGAATCGTCGATCGACTGATTCTGGCAAACCATGCAACGCAACTGCGCCGAAATCTGCCGCGCCCGGTGTTCCAGCGCCGGGTTGGACAGAACTTCGTCCGGATTGACGGCGAAAGCGGAAACGGGAGTGAGGATGAGGAAAAGAGCGAGAAGAACTTTGGAGAGTAGGCGTCGACCCTCTCCGCCCCTCATTCCTGTGCTTGTCAGAGGAATCCAGCCACGGCGCGTCCGCGTCGTGAATGAACCATCTTTTCCTAAGACGCTATCTGCGCCCAAGGACTTGGGCGCGCTGGATTCCTGTGACAAGCACAGGAATGAGGGCGAGATCCGTGAGCAGCTCATTCCGCCGGCTCCATCACAGGCTTGACGGACTTCGCCTTGCGGCTCGGCGCACCGACGCGCAGCCTGCGATCCGACAGCGACACGAAACCGCCAACCATCATGATCAGGCAACCGCCCCAGATGCAGAGGATCAACGGCTTCCACCAGATGCGCACGACGATGCCGCCGCCATCCATCGGATCACCGAGCGAGACATAAAGCTGGCTGAGCCCGAAGGTCAGGATGCCGGCTTCCGTCGTCGGCATCCGGCGAGCCGTATAGAGCCGCTTGGACGACCAGACGTCCGACACCGTAGCCCCACCGGAGCTGACCGTGAAATGACCGCGCTCTTCGGTGTAATTGGGACCTACGGCCTCTCGGAAACCGTCGAAGGTCAACGAATATCCGCCTGCTTCGACAGTCTGCCCCTGCTTCATCTCGACAACATGTTCGGTGCTGAAGGCCGACGCGGCGACGATGCCGACTACTGTCACGCCGAGGCCGAAATGGGCGAGCGCCGTGCCCCAGGCGGAGCGCGGCAGACCTTTGAGACGGCGCAGCGAGGTCATCACCGGCAGCTTGCCGAAATTGCCGCGACACCAGAGATCGGCGACCGCCCCCAGCATGCCCCAGCAGCCAAGCGCCAGACCGAAAATCGCCAGGATCGGACCGCCATTCTGCATGTACCAGAGCGTCAGTCCCACGATGAGCGCAAGGCCTGCGAAAATCCAGAGCCGCTGCATTGCGCCGAGCAGATCGGCGCGTTTCCAGGCCAGCATCGGACCTAGCGGCGCGGCGATCAGAAGCGGCAGCATCAGCAGGCCGAACGTCATGTTGAAGAACGGCGCGCCGACCGAGATCTTTTCGCCGGTCAGGGTTTCCAGTGCCAGCGGATAGAGCGTGCCGGTCAGCACGGTAGCGGTAGAAACGGTCAGGATCAGGTTGTTGAGGACGAGCGCACCTTCGCGCGAAATCGGCGCGAACAGGCCGCCGGCCTTCAGTGTCGGCGCCCGCCAGGCAAACAGCATGAATGCCCCGCCGATAAAGATCGCCAGAATGCAGAGGATGAAGATACCGCGCGACGGGTCGGTGGCGAAGGCATGGACCGAGGTCAGAACGCCGGAACGGACGAGGAAGGTACCGAGCAGCGACAGCGAGAAGGTCATGATCGCCAGAAGCACGGTCCAGATTTTCAAGGCCTCGCGCTTTTCCATCACCAGCGCCGAATGCAGCAGCGCCGTGCCGGCAAGCCATGGCATGAAGGAGGCGTTTTCGACTGGATCCCAGAACCACCAGCCGCCCCAGCCGAGTTCGTAATAAGCCCAGTAGGAGCCCATGGCGATGCCGGCGGTTAGAAACGTCCAGGCGGCGAGCGTCCAGGGACGCACCCAGCGCGCCCAGGCGGCATCGATCCGGCCTTCCATCAGGGCCGCAACCGCAAAGGAAAAGCACACCGAAAAACCGACATACCCGAGATAGAGCAGCGGCGGATGAATGGCGAGACCGAAATCCTGCAGGATCGGGTTCAGGTCCTGCCCTTCCGCCGGCGCCGGATCGAGGCGCACGAACGGATTGGAGGTGAAAAGGATGAACAGCAGAAAAGCCAGGCTTATCCAAGCCTGTACCGACAACACGTTGGCCTTCAGTGTCTCGGGAATATTACGCCCGAACACGGCAACAAGCGCGCTGAAGAACACGAGGATCAGCAGCCAGAGCATCATCGAGCCTTCGTGATTGCCCCAGACACCGGAATATTTGTAGAGCAGCGGCATTAACGAATGGGAATTCTCCCAGACGTTCTTCACCGAAAAGTCGGAAACGACATAAGCCCATGTCAGCGCTGCAAACGACAACGCGACAAGACCGAACATCACCAGCGAACCGGTGGTCGCCACCGCCATCATGTTCGCATCGCGCCGATAGACGCCGATAACCGGCAGGACCGAGACAATGATTGCTGTCGCCAGTGCCAGCACCAGCGCGAAATGACCGATTTCGACAATCATGGCGTCGTGCTCCCCACAACCTGTCCCTTCTGGTCCGGTGCTTTCTCGGCTGGAGCATCCTTGGCCGGTGCCATGCCCTTGCCCGTACCATCTTCCCAGACGCCGTCCTTCTTCAACCGGTCGGCAACTTCCTTCGGCATATAATTCTCGTCATGTTTGGCAAGAACGCTGTCGGCGACGAAAGCGTGGGTGGCGGCATCGAACGACCCTTCGGTCACAACACCCTGCCCTTCGCGAAACAGGTCGGGCAGGATGCCGGTATAACTCACCGGCACCGTTGCGTTGCCGTCCGTGACGGTAAAACTTACCGTCGATCCCTGGCCGCGCTTGACCGATCCCTGTTCCACGAGACCGCCGAGGCGGATGCGGGTTCCGGGCTGCAGATTGGCCGTCGCCAGATCCGCCGGCATGAAGAAATAGGCAACCGACTGGCTGAATGCGAACATCACGAGAAAGACGGCGATGATGATGAAGCTCATGCCGCCGCCGATCACGGCCAGCCGTTTCTGCTTGCGCGTCATTGCGTTCCTCCCGGATTTGCCACGCCTTCGGCCGACAGTCCTGTTTCCTGTGCGAGAGCAGCAAGCTGCCTGCCCTCGTTTCCGTCGGCGGGGAAATGCCCCAGCCCGGTTTTCAACGCGGCCTGCGCCTTGTCCCTGTCACCCAGCACCATGTAGGATCTTACCAGCCTCAGCCAGCCTTCAATATTGTTCGGATCAGCTTCCAACCTGGCCGCAAGGCTGTCGACCATGCCGCGGATCATCTCCTGGCGATCACCCTGCGACATGTTTTGCGCTGCCGCCACATCATCGGCGCTCGGACCGCCGAGAGTAGACGGCGCAGCAGGTGCCGCCGCGGTGCCACCGTTCTTTGCGATATGTTCGTTGATCATGCCCATCCAGGGTGCATCGGGGGGCGAAGCCTTGGCGATCGCCTCGAAGGTCGCTTTCGCGTCCGCAGCCTTTCCAGCCTGCTCCTGCGCAACGCCGACATAAAAGCGTGCCCGCACATTGCCGGGCTCAAGCCTTATCGCCTCCTCGAAGGCCGATCGGGCGTCTTCCGTGACAATGCCGTCATTGGCAACGACCAGCGTCTCGCCAAGGCCGGAAAGGCGCGCACCATTCGGCCCGATCAGCCGGATGGCGTTGCGATAGGCAAGTTCCGCGTCACCGAGCCGGGCTGTACGGAAATAGATCGGCGCGAGAATATCCCAGCCGGCACCGTCGTTCGGGTTCTGCGCCAGATGCCGTTCGGCTTTTGCCACCAGCAGCGACATGTCGTTGCCGGGGTTTTCCAAGCGCGCTTCCAGCGGCTGATCGGGCAAACCGGGGCTGCCCAGCATGATGTAAAGACAGAGCCCGATTGCGGGCGGCACGACAGTCACCACGCCGATCGCAAGCTTTCGCACAATACTTGGTTTTGAAGCGTCGCCTGCGCCTTCGCCAGACTTGGCCGCAGCCGCCAGAAGACGGCGACCGATCTCGGCGCGCGCATATTCTGCCTCCTCGGCACTGATCAGACCACCAGCGCGATCCCGATCCAGCTCCTTCATCTGGTCGCGATAAACCGCGATCTCACCAGCATTTTCGGGCGCAAGAGCCTCAGGCCGCCGGGAGAGCGGATAAAGCAGCGCTGCCGCGACGATTGCCGTCAGGAGCGCAAGAAGGATCCATAAAATCATGTTCGCCAATTACTGCAACGTCGGTGGCTTTCCAATCGATTGCCAGCCGTTGACGTGAATTTGAGAGCTCACCGCGGCCCGCAGCCGCGTCACAGGCCAAGGTCTTTAGAACGTTTCAAGACTGATGGAAATGCCTATCGACAGCCATGACCTGTATCAAATTCACGAATGCGTGGGGAATACATCCCCACCTCATCTCAATTCAGCGGCGTCCAGGTACCGTCATTATTGCGGCAGGCAGCGCCCCTTGCGACCATGTCCCGTCCCTCGATGGTGACCGTATGCCTGTATTGCCTGCAGTTCTGCGCGCCGACCTGGTAAGGAGCGTTGGCCACCACCGCACCGTTGGCATTGTCACCCTTCCACTGGACGGCCTGCCCACCGGCCGCCTCTTCCAAAGCCCTATACTCCGCTTCCAGCGCCCGCGAACGATCGCTGGACGACAGTTCGGCGCCGCTGCGCCCGACAATACCGCCCTGCAGGGCCGTAATATAGCCTGCGGATGCCGAGGGTTTTGGAGACAGCAATCCTCGCGCACCGGCCGCGGAACGCGACGTCGAAGTGCATCCGGAAACGACCGCAATTCCGCAAAGGGTCAACAGCACGGTTGAAAAGCTCGTGGGGCGCATCGCTTGCTTATGGTCTCCGACTTGCACGCTTGGCGGAAGAGTGCCGGTTCGTCATAACAGTATCTCAGACACCCCGAAGAATGTTTTCTCCGAATACGCTGATCGACACTGTTCCAGAACCCGGTCCGTCCGCCTTTCACTTCAATGATATAGCAGGCGGTGCGGGCGTCCAGAAGATATGACAGCAAGTCTTTAGCAGTTGCTCATTGGCCACAGCTTTTATCACCCGCGTCACGCCGCATCGCGCGTCATACCGGGAAGCAGCAACCGAACCCGCAAACCATCGCGCGCGCTACGGTCCAGATTGATGGTGCCGTGATATTCCGAGGCAATCTCGCTGACGATGGAAAGACCGAGACCCGCACCCGGCTTGCTTTCATCCAGCCGCTTGCCGCGCTTCAGCGCTATGACGATCTGATCCGGTTCCAGACCCGGCCCGTCATCCTCGACGATCAGCTCGACCCATGCCCTGCGGTCGGCATCACCTTCGGCACCCGGCGGTGGCGCGGCTTGCACGGCCGACACCCAGACGGCGGTCTTTGCAAACTTGGCAGCGTTTTCCAGAAGATTGCCGACCGTCTCCTCCAGATCCTGTTGTTCCAGCGCGATCGCCAGCGCCTGCGGCGCTACGGACAGATTGAACTCTGTCTCAGGGTTAAGCCTGCGCATGACGCGCACCAGCCGCTCGAGAACCGGCTCGACCTCACTGCGCGCCAGCAGTGACTCGCGTTGTGCCGCAATGCGTGCGCGGCTGAGATAGGACTGGACCTGGCTCTGCATCGCCTCTGCCTGCGAACGGACCAGATCGGACTGCACCTTCTCGCCGAGCCGCGATTCGTTGAGCATGACGGCGATCGGAGTTTTCAGCGAATGGGCGAGGTTGCCCACCTGCATGCGAGCCCGCTCGACAATGCGCCGGTTGCTTTCTATCAATGCATTGATGTCGTTGGCCAACGGCATGATTTCGCGGGGAAACTGCCCTTCCAGACGCTCCACCTCACCGCGGCGCACCCGCTCCAGCGCACGTTGCGCGCCCTTCAACGGCAGCAGGCCGTAAAGGATCGCCAGACCGTTGACGATCAGGCTGCCGATCCCGAAGACGGCAAGCGTGATATAGAGATTGCGCGAAAAGCCGCGAACGTCGTCCTCGACGACGGCCAGATTGCCGGAGACGCGAAACCGCGCCGCGCGGCCTTCGCCGTCGAGAACCACTTCCGTCTCGGCCACGAGGACATTGTTGCCGAAAGCGTCGCTGGTCCGGTAGAAACGCTCGTATCGATTGTTGAACGGCACGCTCAGAATGGTCGGCACCTTGATGTTCGATGTGCCGAGAGACGACGAGGAAAGCGGTGTCGCCGCAAATGTGCCAAGCGGCTCGATAATCCAGTACCAGCCGGTTTCAGGCTGGGAGAACCGCAAGTCGCCGAGCTGCGGATTGCCTGACAGCTTGTTGTCCTCGCCGATCGTCATCGAGTTGATGACGTTATAGAGCTGCGCGCGTAGGAGATCCGTAAAGGCCCGTTCCGACGATTGCCGATAAAGCTGCGAGATGACGATCGCGATCACCACCAACGCCACGGCCGACCATGCGGTCGCCAGAAGCAGCACGCGGGCGGTGAGTGACCGAAATCCTCCCATGCCCAGGCTCGGGGGCTGTTTCGGGATGCTATTGGGCATCGGCCGGGGCTTGCATCCGGTAGCCGAGTCCACGCACGGTTTCGATCAGATCGACACCGATCTTCTTGCGCAGTCGGCCGACAAAAACCTCGATCGTGTTGGAATCGCGGTCGAAATCCTGATCGTACATATGCTCGACCAGCTCGGTGCGCGACACCACCGTGCCCATATGGTGCATCAGATAGGACAGGAGGCGGAATTCGTGGGACGTCAGTTTCAGCGTCACGCCATCGACCGTCGCCTTCGACGCCTTGGTGTCGAGGCGCACCGGACCACAAACGATCTCGGAAGACGAATGGCCGGCGGCACGGCGGATCAGGGCGCGCACCCGCGCCAGCACTTCCTCAACGTGAAAGGGTTTTGCCACATAATCGTCGGCACCGGCATCGATACCCGCCACCTTGTCGCTCCAGCGATCACGGGCCGTCAGCATCAGAACCGGCATGCCCTTGCCGTTGGAACGCCATTTCTCGACGACGGTTATGCCGTCCATTTCCGGCAGGCCGATATCGAGGATCACTGCGTCATAGGGTTCGGTATCACCGAGAAAATGGCCTTCCTCGCCGTCGAAAGCGGTATCGACGACATAACCGGATTCCTTCAGAGCATCCGAAAGCTGTCGGTTGAGATTGACGTCGTCTTCGACCACGAGAATGCGCATTACCCGTCCCCTGCAATTAAATCTGGCACGTATCTAGCGCATCGGACCTGAAACCGCATCCGGTTTTCGAAAGCTGTGACGCGAAGACACCCGGCTTTTCTGCCTTACATCGGCACCCGGACGGTAACCTTGCGCGGCCGTTCGCTGCCGTTGCCCTGTACGAGGACGGTGACGACACAGGTCTGGCCGTCCGAGGACGGCTGGGCCGAAAGAAGCTGTCCACCGGTATCGCGAACGACGCGCGACGCGGCGGTGCCGCAGTCGCCGGCGACCAGCACGAGATAGTCCCGTGCAGTCGCAGGCTCTCCGGGCAAAGCTGCAAATGCAGTGCCGGCGGCCAAAATCGCGATGATCGGCAGTCGCGCCATGTTTACCCGTTTCCACTCAACCGACGAAAGGTCATGTCCAAAGCATGTTATGGATTATGTATCGGATGACGGCTGAATGGCAAATGAATGCTGTGTAATGCTGGCCTTCAGGAAGCCCCCGAGCCCCCTTTTCCACCGATCGAACCAGTTGCAACCAGGCGTCCGTAAAGGGCCAGAAGGCCGCCTGTCGCACCCGTCAGGGTTACCGCGATATCGGCCAGTTCCGCCTGGTCCGCGGCCCCGATCTCCAGTCCGGCCAGGTGCAACCCGGAGGCCGCGACTGCGATCAAAGCACCCCAGATCGTCTTCGACTGATACCAGTTTTTCATCATATCCATCCGTTCATCTCCTTGTTATCAAAGATTGATCACCGAGCGCGCCGGAATGCCGAGTGGAACGGCGCGCCCCATCTGCCTGACGGTCAAATCGATCACCGCCAGCCGCGTGCCGAAATCGGCAAGCTCGTCTTCTGCCGGATAAAGGAAGGACGGCTCGGTCACCTCGACGCTCCTCAACCACCGCTCCGCCCGCCATCAGATCGAGACGGTATCGCTCCTGCGGTTCGTCCAGCGGAATGTCGGAAGCCTCCCAGCCGTCCGCGTCGATCCGACCCCGTCTTGTCCAGCCGATCGCGATGTCACCATCGCTTCTGCGTTCTGCCCGCAGATGCACCGGAGCCATCGGCGTCTCGGCTCGCTCACCACCCGCAAAGACATGAGGCCCCACACGGTCGCCATTGCTGCCGAGGCTCTCGGCAAGCCAGTTGAGCGACCGGCCACGCTCCTCGCCGCCAAGCCCGAGCGGCACGATTGAGTCATCCAGAACCACGCACACACTTCTTGCCAAGGCACCTGCCGCAGTCGCGTCCTGCGTCCCAGAAAGTCCACGCATCAGACCCGACAGCCACCAGCGTTTGGGCGCGACTTCCTCGGCAGACAGGAAGCCTATGATTTCCCAGACATCGTTTTGGGCTCTCACCGCGATCCGGTTTTCGCCGGACAGCACGGCCAGTTCATCCGCGGACGAAAGCCCGCCGAAATGGAGGTCCAGTTCCAACACGTTCGCATGGTCGAACCGACCGGAAATGCCGGGAAGCAATGGAGAAGAAAGCGCTCCGAGCCGCGCCGGGCGGTCGATCGTCACCCGCGTCCTGTAGCCTTCGCTGGTCGTTGATGAAGAGATGGCCATGCGGCGCCAGGGCCGGCAATATCCGGCAATACAGGCGAAACTTTCAGCCGCCGCATCGGTCAGGCGCGGCAGATCCATGAAATGCAGGATCGGCTGGAACGCATCGAAGACGCCTCCGCCGCTCGTATTGCGCCGGCCGGCCATCACGTTTGAACTGGACGGAGGAAGAGCCGCATGGTGCCGCGCCTCGATCCGGCGCACCGCACCCTCCTCGACCCGCTCGACCACGAATGTCCCATCCGGTCCATGGACAAGCCGGATCGCATCCCCGTCTCGATTGCCTGCTCGCTCGGCGAGATGGCAAAGCTGAGCGTTCGCCTGGCAATACGGTTCGCTCGCAAAGCGGTTTCAACCGCGCCAAGCGCCGTTTCCTCAGAGAGCGTTGCCGGTAGATCATACCCCAGTACCCGGCGACTTTCCGCCGCGACCGGGCGTGAGCGCGCACTCGCCTGTTCGTAGTCCAGCATCGGATTGTAAAACGTCAGTGCCGCCTCGGCGGGAAAATCGCTGTCATGACCGCGATTTTCAGTCCACAGCGGTTCGTCTTCGATGTCGACCAGAACTATAATTTCATGCGGCTTGAGACTCGATCCAAGCCGCGAAAGAAAGCTGATCCGGCCAGAATCCTCGACCGCATCGATCTGAAAGACATCCATCAGCGGTTCGATCAAGGCCCGTGCCGAGATCAGATCGGCCTGTACATAACCGCTCAGATCGCCGCTCATCGCCGAAACATCGAAATTCTCGATACCGTGGTCGATGAGGATCGCTGCAATCGCATCGGCAAGCGTCGTGCCGCCGATACGTCCGTTGAGCCAGTGACCGGTCCGCCAGTTGCTGCCGTCACTCCATATCGACAGATCATCCGGAAACGCCGGCTGCGGTCGTGCATCCCAGGACCAGACGAACATGTGACCCGGATCGACCATGCCTTCCGGCGCATCACCGCCCTGCCAGTGATCGTGATGCGCTTCGAGGAACCGCCGCTGCTGACTGTCCGCCCTGCCACCCGACGAAAAATAAGGGAGACTGCTTTCCGCCGATTTCGGATCGACGAATACGTTCGGCTGGTTGGCGCCCTTGTCCACCGCGGGGCAGCCCAGTTCGGTAAACCACACGGGCTTCATGCCCGGCGTCCAGGCGGTTGGCACTGCCCTCTCCGCACCACCCACCCGGTCGAAATGCGGGTGCCACCACCAGTCTGAAATATCCTTGTAGCGAAACACCCAGGGCTTGCCGGCCAGTCCATCGCTGATTGGAGAGCGCTTTCGGCTGAACCGGTCGGCGTCGCTGGCGTAATACCAGTCATATCCCTCGCCGGCCGCAATCTGCCGCGCCATCCCAGCTGCATCGTCACGCGCCGCAAATCCATCCGGATTAACCTCAGCGAGATCCTCGTCGCGCCAGTCGGAGAGCGGCATGTAATTGTCGATCCCGACGGCGTCTATATCCGGCGACGCCCAGAGCGGATCGAGGTGGAAAAACACGTCCCCCGATCCATCCTGCGGATGATAACCGAAATATTCGCTCCAATCGGCGCCATAGGTGATCTTCGTCGCGGCATCCATCCGCGCTCTGACGTCGGCTGCCAGATCGACCAGCTCTTCGACGAAAGGAAAGCGATCCGCCTCATCGCGCAATTGCGTCAGTCCGCGCAGTTCCGAGCCGATGATGAAACCATCCACCCCACCCGCATCGACAGCCAGTTCCGCGTAGTGCAGAACCATACGGCGATACCCTTCCGCTCCACCGCCGAAAGCTTCGACCTGTGTCCGTGCAGCCGCCGTCTTGTCCGCCGTCCCAGCTTGTCCGGGCGCCGGATGGCAGGTGATCCGCCCACGCCAGGGATAGGCCGCCTGTTCCTCCCCGCCATGGGGATCGGAAAGGCCGTTGCCCGGCGGAATATCCATCATCACGAAGGGATAGAGGCAGACTTTCAGCCCTCGCGCCTTGAGATCTGCGATCGCCGCCCTGACACTGGCATCGCTCGGCGTGCCGCCATAGGCAGGCCCACCGTCCCGCCGGCTGATAAGATATGCGCTACCACGGTCTATGCCGGCCACCGACCACGGATCGCTCTCATCCCGCCGTTCATCCACCTCGACGCCGGGCAAGATCCTGCAATGCCCGGCGCGCAAGTCCGTGCCGAACCATGACACAACCAGCGCCACCCGTTTGAGGTTAGGGCAAAGCGCCTGCAACTCGTCGATGGAGGCCTGCCAGTCGGTCAGCGCCGTCGTCGTATGCCGGTTGATGATGCGGCCGCTGCCCTCGCTGGTCTTTTCCGTCACTTGGCCGGTCTGGTAGCCATGCTCCGTCGCGCCTGGAATGATCGTCACCGCGCGGATTTGGCTCTCCAGCGTTCCGACCGGCCGCAACACCTCGAATTGCAGAAGGGGGATACGATTGCCGAAGACATCGAGCGGCAACCGTTCGAAAACGACATAGGCAAGCCCGCGATAAGCAGGCGCCAACCCATCGCCCTGTTTCGCCTCGATCAGAGGATCAGGCAATTGATCTTCTTCGCCACGATAAACGCGCATCTCGATCGCCGTCAGGTCGATCTCACGACCGTCCGCCCAGACACGTCTTACCCCGGCGATCGGCCCTTCACACAACCCGGTGGCGAAATTGGCAAAATACCGAAAGGTCTCGACCCGCGGTCCCGTCGCCTTGCCGCCGGTGCGCTCGCTGGTCACCTCCTCCTCGAAACGCGTCGCCCAGATCAGCGTCCCGCCGATCCGCGCCGTCCCGTAAAGCCGGTTGATCGCGGTGCCCTCATCGGCTCCTGGAATGCGTGCCGTACCGAGCCTCGCGCCCGAAATCGTCTGGCTACCATTGATCAACGCCCGATCGACAACACTGCCGGCCAAAGCGCCTGCAGCCCGCCCGCCAATCGCCCCGATCGGACCGAAGACACCACCGAGCGCAGCCCCTGCCGCCTGAAAAAGAAGAGTGGCCATAAGCTCTCCCCACGCATCAGCCTTCACGGCTGGATGCGCGTTAAAATTGTGATAGCGTGTGAATGTTTGGGAGCAAAAGCAGCATGCGCCGAGCCAGCCCGGCGCATCAGCGAAGACTGGCTACGCTGACTTTGGCAGAAGCCCTGCTTTCAAACCTGGAGGTGATGTTATGAGGCTCAAGCCGATTAGCGTTACGCTTATCTGGAGGGTGACCCGGACGGGCTGGTCAATAGCCGTCCGGATCAATCTCAAAAGATAAGTAAACCGGTGGGCGGGGTTGCACCCCCGCTCACCACTTCAGCAATATACGCCAGCCCGCCGCCGTTTTCAATCAGTCCGTGCCGTTGGAAACCGATGCACCGCAGCGATCCGCCGTCTCCACGATGGCACCAGCGCCGAGCGTGTCACCGTGGCCTGCTCATAGGCATGGATAAAATGCGTCGGCGCTGCCAGAATGCCCGCATGCTTGGCGGCGCAATCCGGTCGCCAGCGAAACAACAGCAGATCGCCAGGCTGAGCTTCATCGAGCACCAGAGACTGGCCGAACAATCGCCGCGCCGCCGCGAGTAATCGGTCCTCACCGCTTCGCTCCGCCCAATCCGGCGCATAAGGCGGCACTGCCTGCGGCTCTTCGCCATAAAGCTCGCGCCAGATGCCGCGGATCAGGCCGATGCAATCGCAGCCCACACCCTTCTTCGCGCCCTGATGCCGGTATGGCGTGCCGATCCAGCTTTGCGCCAGCGCAACGATCCTGTCACCCATCTCGCTCATTCGAAGATCGGTCCGCCGTCGTGGATCCGCTCCCCGTCCGCATAGGAATAGGCGAAGTTCGCTCCCGGCACATGCGGGAACCCACGAAAATTCAGCTGGTTGGCAAAACGTGCCCGGCATGTCTCAAACGTCTTGTCGCATCCGGCCGTCACGGTGAAGGTCCGACCAGGCTCGACCTCCTCTTCCAGCGGCAGCCACAGCGAAAGCACCACCGTCCCGTCGGCGCGCCGCTCGTGCATGTCCACCTCTGCGAATATACCGCTGGAAAACGCGATCCTGCCCTGCCGGAAGAAACCACCGGCGAAACCCGCCAGCCCCGAAACCAGCAGCCTGCTCCGATCGCCCATCTCGATCACCTCGCCCTCACCGCGCCAAACGGCAAGGTTCACCCGGCAACGGCCATCCCCGAGGCTCGCGTCACAACGGCGATTGTAGAGCCTCCCCTGCGGCTGGTTCAGCCGGTGCGCCAGGCTGCGCAACTCGGCGCGAAACTGGCCGCCTGCCCGCACTACCTCGCCGATTTCCCGGACATTGAGCAGCATACGCTCATCCGGCGCCGCCCAATTGACCAGAAACAGCTCGACCCGCGCCCCGTCATACCGTCCGGCAGCCAGATCCGCCTCATCTATCGCGGCATTCGAAAACCCGCCCGCCACTTCGTCGGCTCCAGCGCCCAGCCCTGCCGCCTGCTCGCTTTCGCTTGCCGCAAACCCGCTCGCCGCCAAAAAGCCCGTGTCATCAAATCCCAGATCCCGGTCATGGTCGGTAAAGCCGATCACTACGCCGTCGCGTCGCGTCACCCGCCAGCAATGGCAGATCGTCGTCGCCTGCCCGTCGAGATGCGCCTTCAGCGCCGAAGGGATCGTTCTCATGCCAGCACCTCCGTCAACGGTATGGTCGGGATGCGCCCGGCATCGAAATGCGCGAGATTGACGTCGATCCGATCGATGTCGAAACGCACCGGCACATCGAACTCATATCCGGCCTCGACCAGCGCACCGACAGCCGGTATCTCGCCCGCAGCAAAGCTCAAGATCCCGGTCGCCGCATCCACCGAATACGCGGTGCCGGGCACAGCCACGCCATCCACCGAAACCAGCACCGTTCCCGCAACCGGCTTGACGATCCGCCGCGTCCAGCCGCCGCCCGCGTCCTGATAGGTCTTGACCAGTTGAAACGAGGCAGTCACCCCATCCCCGGTGCCGATGGTCTGGTCACTCGCAGAAACAGCCCCGCCCGGCGGACACGAGGCCCAATCGACCGGATCGCGGAACCGAAACCCATAGAGCTGCCCCCCGGCGCGCCTCGAAAAACTCCAGCACCGCATAAAGATCGGCCAGCGACCTGATGCCCGATCCGGCATCATAACTGCGGCGACTGTCGCGCCAGCGCTGGTTGCGCTGTTCCCGCCCGTTCGAAAGGTTGACGATATCGGTGCGCCGCACCGGCCCGCCGCTCGCCCCGAGCGCCACCGGCAGCGGAAACCGCACTTCATGAAATCCGCTCATCATGCTCTCCCGTCAAAGCCCTCTGCGCCCGCGCATGACACTGCGTGCCAGCATGGCCGAAACCTGCCCCTCGCTTTTTCGAAAGCTCGCCGCGTCGGTTGCCGTCACGTTGAAAACGATCTGCGGCATCGCCCCGCCACTGCCAGCCGAAGCCACGCCAAGCGAACCGTCCGCGCCGCGTTTGAGCGGCAGGATCGCTTCCGGCCCTGCCTCGCCCATCAGCCCGGTGCCGCCATTTATCGGAAAATAGCTCGGCGCCCGCACCACGCCGCCATCGGCAAACGGCGTCACCGAGCCGATCAGCGATCCCACGGCATTACCAAGCAGCCCTTCAAGCGGCTTCAAGCCTGCACTGAGAGCAATATCCGTCAGTCGGTTGCCAAGACCGCGCAGCACGTCTTCCAGCCCCTTTCCGCCCGTCGTTGCCGATCTCAAGGCACCGGTCAGCGCCGCGCCGAACCGCTGCGACCGCGCCTCCAGATCGGCCATCACATCGGACAGCGCCTCGGCCCCTGCCAGCGTTTCGGATACGTTCGTATCGTCGTTTTCCATTCTGTTCTCTCCATGGGTCTTTGCCCCTCACCCACCTCCCGAAACAGGTCAAAACGCCGTCGTCCACACTGCCTGCCGGCAGCAACGCGTGTTAAATTCACATCGTGAATCACGGAGCGGCGCGGGCATGGCAGTGGACAATTGGGAAGAAGACCGGTTTACGGGCCGGTGGGAAATTTTCGCCACTGAACCGAACCACGGATGGGTCGATTGGAACGGCGGCTCACCGCCGTTCACTGTCGGCGATGTGGATGTACGTCTCCGCTCCGGTCGCCTCATTTTTTATCGAGGCGTCGTGGGGATCGGTGGAAGGAAAAATGACGGTGGCAATTGGCTGCATCTTGGAGAGCGGACCGACATTATCGCCTACCGCCGTCATCCAGTTTCCCTTTATCCGGGCGACCCAAACGAGGTTATTCCATTCTAACGACACCCTCATCGAGGCGCAGGGCGATGGTGAAGATATCCGCAATCACCTGTCCGGAAACGCCCGCATCAACTCGTCCAGCTCCGCCCTGCCCGTCGCCGCCCCGCGCGGTCTTGCGCCACCAGCCATCAGAAAGAACTCCGCCGGCGTCATCGCCCAAAAGTCTTTTGGAGGAAGCCGCAACAGGCAGAAGCCGACATGCATGACGACATCCCAGGGAAAGGGCGCCGTCGCGCCAGCCCGGCCATCATCTGCATCCCTGCCCGTTGCGGCGTTCAAGGGTTTGCCGAAACCGCCTCCCCGCGCCCAGCAAAGGTCGCCGTCAGCAGCTCGCCGATAATTCCGGCATAGGTCGCAATCCCGCCCTCGACGCTCATCGCCGCCACCTCGTCGTCGCATAGAAGGTTGCCGCCGCCGCGCAGGCCCGCACCGATGATGCGGATCATGTCGGCCGCCTTCAATTTGCCGGAGGAAAAGCGTGCGGTGAGCCCGCTCAGATCGTCGACGGCAAAAGCCGTCTCCAGTTCAGCCAATGCGCCGAGCGTCAGGCACAAAATACGGCGCTCGCCATCTATCAACGCCACCACCTCGCCACGCCGCCGGTTAGCCCGGCTGCCGATCATACCCGCCAAAGTCATACCCCTCCCGGCCATCACAGCACCCCGAATGCCAGCGCGCCGGCCGATTCCAGCGCAAGTTCAAACCGCACCTCGCCATTGTGCTCGCCGGAATATTCGAGCGCCGTCAGCTGGAACGGCCCGGCGATGGTGCCGAAACCCGGAATGACGACCTGCCAATTCAGGATCGCGGAGGAAAAAAACGCCGCCCTCACCTTCTCGTCACTCTCCTGGTCCTTGAATATCCCGGCCCCCGTCAGCGATGCGCGCTGGACACCGGCACCGCCCAGCAATTCCCGCCAGCGCCCGACACTTTCGGCATCCGTCACATCCACCGTCTCGGCATTGAAGGCGAGGCGGCGCGACCGCAGTCCCGCCACCGTCGTCAACACGCCACCCTCATCGACCTTCAGAAGCAGGTCCCTGCCTTTCTGCGCTGCCATGCTGTCATTCCTTCTCGATTGGATCTCATCTTCTCGCAGCCTGCCACTTCTCCGCGATCACCGGACCTGCTACAGCCGGAGCCGCCTGCCCCTTCCTCGATGTCGCATCCCATGACCTTTTCCCTTCGTTCGGCCCAAACCGTGGGCGTCCTTGCCATCACGCAGTTGATCGGGTGGGGAACGACCTTCGAGTCGATCGGTGTGATCGGCCGCAAACTGGCGCCGGATCTCGGTCTGGCGAACGAGATCGTCTTCGCCGGTCTGTCGGTGATGATGATGGTCAGCGCGCTGTTAAGCCCGCTCACCGGCCGCCTTCTCGATCGTCATGGTGCGGCCCGCGTCATGGCGGCAGGATCGCTGTTTTTCGCCGGCGGGCTCATTCTCCTGGCCAGCTCCACCGGCATCCTCACCTATGCGGCGAGCTGGATCATCCTCGGTCTCGGCGGCGCCATGGTGCTGTCCGCGCCGGCCTATACTGCCGTGGTCGAACGGGAGGGCATAAACGGCAAACGCACGATCGCCATCCTCATGCTGTTCACCGGCTTGTCCGCGACGATCTTCTGGCCGCTGCTCAGTCTCTCTTCGGATCTCTTCGGCTGGCGCACCAGCCTGCTGATGGCGGCCGCGCTGCATGCCTTCGTCTGCATGCCGCTCTATCTCTTCTGCCTGCCCAAACCGATCGTCTATGCCAAATCCGATACGACCGCGGACCTTGCTCCGGTTCCACTGACACCCGGCAATAGAAAGCTTGCCTTCCTGCTGGTGGCGATGACGACGGCGATTGCCTCCTTCGTCACGTTCGGCCTCTCGCCGTCGCTGCTGGAGATCCTGCATCAGTCAGGCGCCTCGCCGGAATTCGCCCTGCAGCTTGCCGCCGCACGCGGGGTGCTAGGCATTTCCGCCCGTGGCATCGACATGCTGCTCGGCAAGCGCGGCAATCCGTTCATCACCTCGGTCGCCGGCTTGAGCTTCATGCTCCTCGCTTTCGCCTGCCTGCTGCTTCTGCCGGCATCGAGCTTCAGCCTGTGGATCTTCATCGCCCTTTACGGCTTCGGATCGGGCATACTCGTTGTCGCCCGCGCGTTGCTGCCGCTGGCTTTATTCTCGCCGCGCGAATACGGCCGCCAGGCGACCCGCCTTGCCATGCCGCAGAACATCGCCAATGCGGCGGCGCCGATCGTCTTCACGGCGCTTATCGACCGCACCGGCATAATGACCGCGCTGGTGTTTTCGATCGCACTCGCATCCGTGGCACTGGTTTCGATCATCAGGCTGATCTCGCTGGTGCGGAAAGCCAAAGCTCGGGCGGAACTCATTCCGTCACAGCCCTGAACCGGATGTCTGCGAGATAATATTTTGTCTTCGCCTCCCGCCGCGTCCGCATTCCGACCCGCAAAAGGCTCACCAGAACCGCGCCGTCCAGCACCAGCGACGCATCGTCGAGGAGCGCCGTCACCTTCGCGGCGATCTCCAGCACCTGACGTCGCCCGTCGCCCTCCGACCAGACCTCCAGCGCCAGAAGATGCTCCTCGCCGGGCTCGCGCACGGTGGAGAAATCGCGTGTCTCCATATCGCCGATCACGATCGCCGGAAGTTTCGGCCGCGCCAGCAAACGGTCACGAACACCGTCCGCCCCGATCACCACTGTGAGCCCCGCATCGCCGGTCAGTCGCGCATGGATCGCCTGCAGAAGTGCATTTGCAGCGTTCATCTCCCGTCCTCCTCACAGAGGCAGGTGAGGTAACGCCCTGTCTCGTCCGGGTCCTGCACCAGTTTCACCGCAAACAGCCGCGCCCCTTTTCGCAATCGCTGACCTGTCGACACACCTTCGCGAAACCGCAGCCAGATACGATGGGTGATCGTCCCGATCTCGGCACCGGCCCTTTCAGCAAGGCTCGACGATACCGGCTCGATCTTCGCCCACATGGCGGCGATCTTCGTCCAGGTCACCGCCGCGCCCCCCTGCCCGTCCGGCGTGCTCACCGGCTCTTCCAGCGAAAGCCGCGCCGTCATCTGGCCGGGATCGAAGAAGACGACCATCAGAGCCTCCGCAGACGAAATGGCGCGATCAGCCGCTCGTAACCGTCCGGCACGCCCGCCGGCTGCTGCTCCGCAGAAATGACACCGCGGAAAGCGAACATATGACCGATATGGACCAGCATCGCCCGTTTCAGCGTGTCCGGCACATCCGTCCCCGCCTCGCCGTAACCGGCGGAAAAATCGATCTCGATGCCGTTCACGGCGTGACCAGGAGAAGGCGGATCGCGCAGCCACAGCCTCGCAGGCCGTCCCGCGCCATCGAGCAGATGATCTTCAAGCGAAACATCTTCCCTTGAAGCTTGAGCTGAACATCATCTTCGCCGCCCGCCGCATCTGGCGGACGAGTTCGGTTTCCCGGTCGCGGAAAAACCGCGCATGCTTGACGTCGGAGACCCGCGCCGATGGCAGCATCGGAAAGGTCACGACGGAAATTTCCCAGAGATCGGCTTCCAGAATGCGCCGCACCCCGGTCTTGGCATCGGTGCGCGCCTTGACGGTCCGAAACCCGATCGACAGCCCGTCCAGCGCGCCGGATTTCATCAGCGAAAACACCTCGTGGGACCGCCCGACGCCGGGCGAAAGCACGCCCTCGACATAAAGTCCGCGGGCATCCTCGCGGATCGTCTTCCAGGCGCCGATCGGCTCGTTCGGATCGTGCTGGTAAAGCATCCTCACCCCCGGCGCGCCGCGCGCCACAAGCGAGTTCATAAATGCTCCGCGCTCGATCCGGTCCTTGCCCAGATCGACCTCGCCGAAAACGCTGGCATACCCCGCAAACGTCCCGTCGCCGGTAATGCCAGCCAGTTCCAGATTGGCGAATTTTCGCGCATTCGGGCGCGTCAGAATACGCATGGGGGCGCGGTGCCCGCGGTGAGCGTGCATGAAAGTCTCCTGAATTGAATTGAGCGATCGGTTCGGCCACGCGCCGTGGCTGCGTTGAAGCCTTCCGCAAGGCGGGTTATACTGACCGCATGGGTCCCTGAATGGGGCATGTCATGCAGACATTGATGCTGATTGCGCTCGGCCTCATCTCAGGCACTGCAGTCATCGCCGGCGCTGTCAGCCTGGCTCTGCATCCCCCGGCTATTTTCCGAAAGCCACTGTTGGCTGATGCGCTCGACAGGCCGGATCATGCGTTAGCGGATGCGGTCATGTATAACGGCACCGACGGAGAAGGAAGCAGCGGCGACAGCCACGGCTGACTTCTAACGCCGCCCACCATATCTCTCCGCCACCCGCGACAAAGCCCCCAGCACCCACCAGGCGCACAGGCTCGCCGCAGCCGAGCCAGCCAGCATCGTCTCCGGTCCTGAAAGCGTGCCGGATATCTCGAGCCGCTCCACCAGCCACAATCCCGTCGGCCCGCCAAAAATCAGCCCGCAGCTCATGCCTGTCGCAAACCGGCTCGCCGCCTCACGCCTGCTCTTCGGCAGAAGATAGATCAGCGACACGCCGGCACCGGCAAAAGCCCCGGCCGTCTTCGCCGCCCAGACGCCGAAAAGCGCCCCCGGATCCTGTCCAAGGTCAGCCATTGTTAATCTCTTTTCGATTAGAGGGGCGCGAAGATTGGCCTTGCCCAAGATACGCTACCGCCACCAAGGCACATGCCTGTGGCATACAGGGCTACGGCGGTATCAGGTTGCCACTCTCGGCGACGAGACATTCGTTAATGTTCAGAATCGCTTGAGCCGTGATCTTTAAAGATTGAGTCTAGGACTTCACGGGTTGAGTGAGGCTGCACTCATGCGCCCCTACTCTTCCGCATCAGGCCGCGTCGCTCTTCGTCTCACCAAGCAATTCGGCGAGGAATTCTTCCGCATCGACAGTTTCGCCGCGCTCGATCTGCTCCTCACCCTTGCGGATCTGCAGAACGTCGTTGCCCTCCGCCATCAGGTAATATTTCAACGCCCGAACGATCACCCAGCTGCGGCTGCGATCGGCCGTTTCGGCAATTTTCTCGATATCGTCGAGAATGTCCTGCGGCACACGCAAGGTGATCGGGTCAGACAGAACCGGCTTTTCGGCATTGTTCTTCTCGGCCATCGAAACCTCCATTTGTAATACGGCGTATTACAAATTACACCTACAGGCCCCTTCCATCAATATCCCACCGCCTCGCGCTTTTCCTCGTCACTGAGAAAACCCGCCGCCCCGACCCGCGCCCACGGCGTTTCGCGCTCGGCGCTCAAGCCGGCGATCCGGTCGAGATCCGGTTCCAGCCGCAAACCTGCATAACTCTCCGACAACCAGCCGGAAAAGCTCGCGGCCGTGCGGGCGATCAGCGGCAGAACCGTCAGCCGGTAGAAGGCGCGGTAGGCCTCCTGGTAATTGGCATAGGTATTGTCGCCGGGAATGCCGACCAGCATCGGCGGCACCCCAAGCGCCAGCGCGATATCCCTTGCGGCGCCATTACGCGCCTCGATGAAATCCATATCCTTCGGCGAAAGCCCCATCGCCTTCCAGTCCAGCCCGCCCTCGAGCAGCAGCGGCCGCCCGGCATTGACCGCTCCGGAATAACCAGCCTCAAGCTCCTCCTTCAGCCGCTGATACTGGTCGCTGGACAGATTGCCGCCATCCTTGGGCTGATAGACCAGCGCACCGGAAGGCCGTGCTGAATTGTCGAGCAAAGCCTTGTTCCAGCCCGCCGCCGCATTGGAAAGATCGAGCGCCGCCCCCGCCGCCACCAGCGGCGAAAACCCGGAATGGTCGTCGAGCGGATGAAACAGTTTCAGATGCAGCAGCGCCGGCCGCCCGTCTTCATTCTCCGCCGCCAGCCGCCGCGTGCCGCCTCCGGCACGATAATCGTAGCCCGTCACCCAGCCATCGCGCCCCTCGACGACATTCACCCGGTCGGGTCGCAGCAGATGCAGCTCGCGTAAACTTCCGCCGATCGTCAGCGGCTCGACATAGGCATTGCCGGACAAAAGCAGATGCCCTTACAACGCCTCGAAGAAATCCGGCCCGCCCTGCCGCCCGTTCGGCCTTGTGAGAAGCTGCAGCGCCGGATGATCCGTAACCTCCGCAGCGCCCTCATAGGCCAGCCACGGCACGGCGGCAGCGGCCTCCGCAATCATCCGCACCGCCCGATGCGCCACTGGATTGCGCATGAACCCGGTCCGCGCCAGCGCCGCATAGGAGCGTCCCGACCAATGCGCCGTCCCCTCTCCCGAAAGCACGGCAAAGGCGGAAGTGACACCTGCCCCCATCTTCGCCTCGGTGACAGGCCCGGCAGCCGCCTGGTCGCTGCTCCCCTCACCTGCAGACACGGCTTTGCGTTCCCCCGTGGAAAACCACGGCAGGCGAAAAGGAGATCTCATTCTGATGGTCCTCTGTTGCGTAAGGCCTGGCCTTACCGCAGCGGCGTCTTTACCGCCGTGTCGCTGTCATAATCCGCCGCGATCCGAACCTCGCGGATCGGCCTCACCGTTTCGGTCGACTTGTGATAGATCGGATGCGCCTTGTAGGCCGCCAGCGCCGCCTCGTCCTCGAACTCGCCATAGACGACGAAATCGACATCCGTACCCCACTGGTCCGTCTTCACATTGGTGCCGATTTCGAGCAGCGATGCATGCGGGTTTGCGGTCAGCATCGAAAGCCCTGCCCGAACCTCTTCGAGATTTTCGGGCTTAGCCGTGAAAAACACGATATGGCGTATCATCGAAACTCCGCAGCACCTTATTCAAACCAGATGCCTGCTAACACGCGTCCCGGCCCGCATCAATGCGCCGCCGGCAAAGCCGCCCGGAATGCCCTGGCATAAACCGCCACCAGCTCCGCCCGATCCGTGCCGTTGATGATTTTTCGCGCCCCAATCCAGTCCGCCTCGCCGTTTCCAAAATAATCGCCAAGCCCATATCCGGTAAAGCTGCCCATCCGCATGCCGCCAATCAGGATCGCGACGGCGACCTTCATCTCCATGGCGCGACCTGGATCGGAGGCGAGATCGATGCCGGTCAGCGCCGACATCGCCTCGTAATTCCGCCGATGCGTCAGTTGCACGAAGCCGCGGCCAAGCCATGTCCGGCCCTCGGCATCCGGCCGCCAATAAGGTGTCTTCACCGCCGAAAGCCTGCCCGCCGCAAACGCCTTTTCCAGCCGGATGACCGCTTCGGCATCGCTCAGTGCCAGCGTCTCGCGCACCGGCTGCATCGTCGCTGCGGTCTCGTGAAAAGCGGTGGCCAACAGATAGGCAAGCGCCTCGTCGCCCCCTGCCGACCTGCAGGCAACATCCGTCAACCCTGCCCACCCGTTGAGTATGGCATCGAGCCCTTCGACCTGAGTCTGTCTGAGACGCCCGGAAAACAGGCTTTCCCGCACCTCCCGGAAGAAAATGCGACGTTCCGTAGCAGCATTAAGCTTACCCATTTACCGCCCGCCTTCACTCTGTTGCGACTTTCAATCGGTTTAAGAAAACTAAATCGTTTTAACGGCTTAACGGCCGATTTACTTTCGCCGCCGGCTGTGGAACCAATATGGGCATGCGACGTTATGTCGACGCTTTTCCATGATGGTGCAGCGCAACAAAAAAGGAGATCATGATGATGCAGCAGTCCGCACAGGCAGCCCCCTCGAAACCGATCCCGCAGGACGTACTGGATCGCATGGAATCCGAATGGAAGCAGGTGAAGGAAAACAATTCCCGCCAGCCGAACCAGCGTTGATACACACAGCCTATCCGGATATCGCTGATGTCCGGATGGCGTGATTACGTAGCACCGGTCCTTATGGGAACGGTGCTTTTGTTTGGCGCAAGCATGCTGATCCGGATTTCCGTAGATCCATCCTGCGCGCCGCGGCAAGCCGAGCACACACGCCGGATGCAGCAGTCCGATCAGGCATTGTTGCGACTGTCATCGCTCACCCGCCGCGAACAATGCCTCTTCTACGGCGAGCGCGCCGCGCTGTTTGCAGAACAGATCAAACCGGCGGATCGGTGTTTCGGGGTTGGCCGCAACGGCGAAGCCCTGAAGAGGCAGACAGAGGCGCGGCTTTACCGCCAGCTTGCAGAAGGCTGCACGCTCTAACCTTGCCGTCATATCCCGCGCACCCGCGGTTCCCCATGCCCTTCCAGCACCAACGCGGTCAGCGCCCAGACCAAAGCGTCCAGCCGGTCGGGCGAACGCCCTGACGACAGTCCGTCCGGGCCGAAATCGCACATCTCGTCCTCGAGTTCGATAAACCGCCCTGCATGCGCCACCCGGCCCTGCTCGTAGAGTGCCGCCACCGGTTCGGCCCGCAAAAACTTTCCGTGTGTAGCCCGCACCAAGGTGATCGGCAGCGCCACATCGACGCTTCTGAGCATCGCCGTCACCATCTCGCCACCCTGGTTCACCTCGGCGACAATCCGGTCCGCGGCAAAACGTCGATAGGCCTTCACCACCGCCTGCGCCCAGGCTGCGGGCGTTGCGCCCTCCACAGAACAATCGGCCAGCACCACGGCCCGCCCTTCCGGCTCCAGCCCCGCCACGACGATGCCGCAGCAGGAATTTGGTCCTATGCCTGAGGGCGGATCGACCGCGACGACGATCCGCCTCAAGGCCGGCACGACACGGATCACGCAGGCCTCGATCTCGCCGCGTCGCCACAGCGCATCCTCGCGGTCCTCGATCAACTCGCCGGCCAGTTCCTGCCGTCCCAGCCTTGTGCCGCCATAACGGCGCTCCAGCGCTTCGATGAAACCCGGCGCCAGGTTGTTCCGGTTGTCGCCGGTGGCAATCCTGACCAACCGTGTCGAAGGGTCGGCGATCAGCCGTTTCAGCACCGGCACCGGCCGCGGCGTCGTCGTCACCAGTTGCCGCGGATTCCCGATCCCGTGCCAGCTGCCGTTGAAGGCTGTTGACCTTTTCGAGCGTGCGCACGATCAGGCTCATGGCGTCGGTTGCCGCCTTCACGTCCGCCCGCGCCAGTTTCTGCGCTGCCTCGTCGCCGTCCGCCAAAGCGGCGGTAGCGCTCTCGCGCATCTGTCGAAAGGTGGAAAATTGCGCCCGCATCTCGACCGTCATCTCGTTCAGGATTTGCCGCAGCTCTTCGCCAACCGAAACCATGCCCTCCGCCGATTTGGTCTCCAGCGCAGCCCTCGCCACTTTTGCCAGTGCAACATCGTCCATCGGGATCTCGTCGCCATAGGCCGGGCGGTCCCGCCACGTGCCAAACAGGGCCGGATCAAAACTGTCGAATTCATCCATGAAAGGACCCTCGAAGCGCATAGGAAAACCGGCCGCCAGCCTTGCCGGCTGGAGCGTGTCGTCCCCGTGTCGCGATGTCGGATTAGTATTTTATCATCGGTGCAGCGCCAAAACATGGGCGCACCTTTCGAAGCTTCCCGCCGTTCGGCGCAGTTCTTCGACTATGCCTGAACCCTATCAAAGCACCGTCACGCCGTCAAGGATTATTTTCCTATTTCTGTGATTTTGTCCAATGGCAGGTCTGTTCGACGAACCTGCCGATCTTCTCCCTTGCGATCGTCCTGCAATCACTCATAGTGGCGCACCGTTCGTCCTGCCGGAGAATTCCATGCCCACCACACCGCAAGCCTTTACCGGCCTTTCCGCCTTCCCGCTGACGCCTGCGGACGAATCCGGCCGCGTCGATACCGATGCGCTGCAGCGACTTCTCGCCCGCATCGTCGAGGCGAAAGTCGATTCGATCGGGCTGCTCGGCAGCACCGGCACCTATATGTATCTCTCCCGCGAGGAACGTCGCCGCGCCGTGAAGGCCGCCATCGAATGCGTCGCCGGCCGTGTCCCACTCATCGTCGGTATCGGCACGCTGCGCACCGACGATGCGGCAGCACTTGCCCGCGATGCCGCCGGTGCCGATGCGCTTCTGCTTGCGCCGGTCTCCTACACCCCCCTCACCGAAGAAGAGGCCTTTCGCCATTACGAGGCGGTTGCCGGCGCAACCGACCTGCCGCTGTCGATCTACAACACCCCGTCGACCACGCATTTCTCCTTCAGTGAGGCCCTCATCCAGCGGCTTGCCGGGCTTGCCAATATCAGCGCGATCAAGATGCCGTTGCCAAAGGATGGCGATTTTGCCGGCGAAATCGGGCGCATAAGAGCCACTGCGCCGTCCGGTTTTGCCATCGGCTATAGTGGCGACTGGGGCTGCCCTTCGGCACTGCTCGCCGGAGCCGACTGCTGGTACAGCGTCGTTGCCGGTCTCTTTCCGAAGCCGGCATTGGCCTTGGCCCGTGCAGCCATTGCCGGCGATGCGGAAGAGACCGCGCGTCTCGAAAGGGCATTCCAGCCGCTCTGGGACTATTTCAAGGCCCATGGCGGGTTGCGCGCCAGCCATGCCGCGGCGACCGTCCTTGGGCTCAAGGTGGGACCGCTGCCCCGTCCGCTTCTGCCGCTCGGCCCAGATGCCCTTGCCAGCATCGAGACAGCCATAACCGGGCTGGATGCGTAACCACCATGGACGTCACCATCTACCACAATCCGGCCTGCGGCACGTCGCGCAATACGCTCGCCATGATCCGCAATGCCGGGATCGAACCAACGATCGTCGAATACCTCAAGACGCCGCCCTCGCGGGCAGAACTCACCCGGATGATTGCCGATGCCGGGCTTACCGTGCGGCAGGCGATCCGCGAAAAGGGCACTCCCTATGCGGAGCTCGGCCTCGACGACCCGGCGCTTTCCGATGAAGCGCTGGTCGATGCCATGCTGCAAACGCCGATCCTGATCAACCGGCCTTTCGTGGTCACGCCGCTCGGCACGCGACTGGCGCGACCGTCGGATTTGGTTCTCGACATCCTGCCGGATAGCCACAAGGGACCTTTTTCCAAGGAGGACGGCGAAGCGGTGATCGACGAAGACAGCAAGCGCCTTCGCTGACCCCTCACGTGCCGCAAAATGTCCGCGTGACCCTCTCGGCCGGCGTCGGCGGGGTCATGTAACCGGCGAATTCGGCACATTCCTCATAAGGCTTTTCCAGCGCTTCGAGCAGCCGCTCAAAAAAGGAGAAGTCGCCGTAATTGGCCGCCGAAATTGCCTCCTGGATCCGGTGATTGCGCGGAATGATCGCCGGATTGACGGCGCGCATCGCGTCTGCACGGCCGTTGTCCGTCTGCGGCTCCAGCGCCAGTCGCTCGCGCCAGAGAGAGAGCCATTCGGCCGCCTTTATCGGCTCGACGAATTGGGCCAGGAACCGTTCGTCCCGCCCCTCCGCCGCATCCGCCAAACCACGGAAAACAAGGGTGAAATCGGCCTCCACTTCCTGCATGATTGACAGCAGATCCTGAACCAGCTGGCCGTCGCCATCGGCTTGCGTCGCAAGCCCCAGCTTCCTGCGGAACACCGCGATCCATTCCGCCTGAAACCACGTGCCGAATTGCTGCAGAACGTCGTTTGCCGCATCCACCGCCCTGTCCTGATCGTCGGCGATCAGCGGCACCAGTGCTTCGGCCAGACGCGCGATGTTCCATTGGCCGATACCCGGCTGGTTGCGATAGGCGTAGCGACCACCGCGGTCGATAGAGGAAAACACCTTCATCTGGTGGTATTCGTCCAGAAAGGCACAGGGGCCGAAATCGATCGTCTCGCCCGATATCGTCATGTTGTCGGTGTTCATCACCCCATGGACGAAACCGACGCCGAGCCAGCGCGCGATCAGTTCCGCCTGCCGCTCAGCCACGGCGCCAAGCAATGCAAGATAAGGATTTTGTTCAACCTTCAATTCGGGATAATGCCGCTCGATAACGTAATCCGCCAGCGCCCTTATGCCATCAGTATCGCCGCGGGCGGCAAAAAACTGGAACGTGCCGACCCGCACATGGCTTGCCGCCACGCGCACGAAAACCGCCCCCTGCTCCACCGTCTCGCGAAAAACCTGTTCTCCGGTCGCGACCGCCGCCAGCGCCCGCGTCGCGGGTATGCCAAGCGCCGCCATCGCCTCGGAGACGATATATTCCCGCAATACCGACCCAAGGGCTGCACGACCATCGCCCCGCCGCGAAAACGGCGTCGGTCCCGCACCCTTCAGCTGAACATCGCGGCGGAAACCCTTGTCATCCACCACCTCGCCAAGCAGGATCGCCCGGCCATCGCCGAGCTGCGGCACGAAGTTGCCGAACTGGTGACCGGCATAGGCCATGGCCAGCGGCGAGGCTCCCTGCGGCACGACATTGCCGGCAAACGTCGCCGCCAACCGGTCGAAATCGGAAAAATCGGCCTCGATGCCAAGCTCTTTCGCTAGAGCCTCGTTGAATTTGATCAGTTTCGGCCCCTCGACCGGTTCGGGATAGACCGAGGCATAAAACCTGTCGGGCAGGCGTGCGTAGGAATTGTCGAAGTGGAACACGTGTGTCTCCATCGGGCTCATCAGGCCGTTTTGCCCAATATGGGAAATCGCCGTCAGTGAACAAGCCGAAACAGAAGCTGCGGCCGGGCCGGAGAACAAAGCGCCCATACTATCTTATTGAGCACCCTTTCCTTTTCAGCATCGGCTCATAATTACAGTTTTGTGATCGGCGCAGGACGCGCCGCGAAATATGGAGACTGGGGCTATGGGTTTGTCACTTCTGATCAGCATCCTGATCACTTTCCTCGTGATCGTGCTGGTGCTTTATCTTGTCAACATGCTGCCGCTTGACGCAAAGGTCCGCCAGATCGTGCGGGTGATCGTCATCATCATCGGCATCATTTCGCTGCTGAAATATCTGGCGGTATTCTGAGCCCTGTCCGTAAACACCATTTGCCCGGACGGATCACTGGGATCCGCCCGGGCAACGGCGGCTTTCGCCTTGGGAGCCTGCGATTTCGGTGTCTCAGGAATTCATCGACTTCAGGTGGCTGACAACTTCCGCCTGATGCCTGTCATCCAGAGTTTCCACCCGATCGTGCCAGAAGTGTGACGCTTCCTCGGGCTCGTCATCCCATTTTCGGGTGCTGACGATATTATCGTCCATCTTTGCCAGCCGCGTTCCGCCGAGCCGGCGATATTCCTGCGCAAGCTCCAGTGCCTGCGTCTTTTCTCCATGAGCCTCGACCATTTGCTTCCCTTTCCTGTGCCTGTCTCCGGAGTAGAACAGGAAGGCAGGTCTAGAGTTCCCGCGCGAACGGCGGGAGCGCCAATAAAATCACCTAGTTCGTCAGCCGGTTGACGGGCTTGATCGCGTTGTCGGCGATCGCCTTGAAGGATGCGACAAGCGCGTCCATCGTGTTGGGTTCGTAATAATTCGCCGCAGTCGAGGCACAATATTTCAAAAGATCCTGGCCCCTGGTCGGCGCCATGAAGGCGACGGTATAGATCTTGATCCCACCCGTCTTGGCGGCAGCGCAGCCGTCGCGCACACTCTGGTCCAGCCTCGGGCTCCAGGTCGTGCTGTTGCCGGTCATCTCGCCGTCGGTCATCAGGATCATGATCCGGTCGGATGTCGTGTTTCCCTTCTTGGCCTGCTCCACGCTCTCGGTGTCGGTACCGTATTGATTTCTCTGGATATTGGAGGTTCCCGTGGTCACGGCGGCCGTCGCATCAGTGCCGCCGGTCGGGTTGAGCGTCATGGCCGCGACATACTGGCGGGCAGCGGCTGTTCCCCAGGCAACCGCCGACTGGCCCTTGAGGCCATTCGTATAGGAAATCGTGCCGGTCCGGACAAAGCGGGTCTTGGGGTCGGACTTATCGAGGGCGTCGAACAGGGTGGACGCCGCCTGCTTCAGTGCCTCCACCTTGGTCACGTAAACGGTCTGGTAGGACAGGCAGATGCCGAGCAAGTTGAGGACGCATTTCTGCCCCTTCACCGTCGTCGTATTGTCCGCCATCGAGGCCGATTCATCGAGCAATATGTCCATGGATATACCGTTGCTTGCCGCTGTCGTCCCGTCAGCGCCAGTGCCGCTGCCGGTGCCCGATACCGTCTTGCTGGCGGCGGCGACGGAATAGGTCTGTCCGGCAAAAAAACCGGTGAGCGGGGTCAGTGGAATATCGGCGGAGGAGGTTACGGAGACCGCGTAGCTCTTGCCTCCGGTCGATGCGTCCGTGTTGGTCGTGATCGCCACCGTGGTCGCATTCTTGATTGCCGTTGTATCGGTCGTGTTCATGTAATTCGCCAGCTGACCCGCCAGAAAATCCTTGCCGAGCTTCTGGCCTGCAGCCGTATCCGAGCCATTTGCCATTGCGCCCGAAACAGCAAGGGCCGCGGCATCCGTCGCTTCCTGCAACTGGCGTTTCGATACCATGAGATTGGCGGTGTCGATCGCCAATCCTGCGCCTCCCACCAGCATGGGCAGGATGAGTGCGGTCATCAGCCCGAAATTGCCGGTCCGGTCGGAAAAGATGCTGCGGTGGGGTCTGTTGAATATTAGCATGACGGCATTTAACGCAAAGATACGTCAATCGTGTCCTCATACATTCAAACTTGCTTAATTATTGATGACGCAGGCACTCTGCGCCGTCTGGGAACGCAAAGACATTCGTCGCCGTAAGCACCTCAGGTGACATAGGGTACAAGGGCCAGCAACTGCTGTTCGTCCTTCACGCCGATCCGGTAGAGATAGACGAGATTGGCAGCCAGCACCCGCGGGTCCCCCTCCGCATGCACGCCTTCGGCCCGCAGCTGGCAATAGACGCGGCGGATCATCAGGACATCTCCCGCAGCAATAACCTGCTCGGCCATCATGGCCGCCCTCCCCCGAGGCTTCACTATACTTAAGTAAATCTGAAAATATCACCAGATCTCAAGCGCAACAACCACAGATCATGCAAAAATCGTCGTTCAGAAGCCGGAAAAACTCAAATATCAACTCTAAAATACCAAAAAAATACTCAACTTTGTTGACACGCCTTTGCGTTGATTAAATAACTATAAACCAATTAAATCCGCGGAATTCTGCAGTTATGCATTCGCTTTAGCCATATCGCCGGTAATACCGTCAATCCGAGACACGTCATCCAATTACACCCGTACAGCTGCATCGCCCGAAGCCGTGTGAGACCTCGGGAACAGAGAGACTACGTCCATGGAAAATGGCGCCATGAAGTATATCGATGCGATTACCGGTCTTAGAACGGTTGCGGTTTTTGTCGTCTTCCTCTGCCATTCCTATGTGGATTTCGCCCCCGGCGGGTTTATCGGCGTCGATGTCTTCTTCGTCATCAGCGGCTATCTGATCACGTCCATCCTCCTCAACGAGGTGGCTCGTACGGGAACGATCTCGATTGCCGGATTTACAAGCGCCGTGCCCTGCGGATTTTGCCGGCTTCGCTTTTCTGCACCCTGATCGTTTATCTGCTCGGCAGGAACCTGCTGCAGCTTCACGGTGAGAATGCAGATCTCGGCGCGGTGGCATCGGCATTCAGCTTCATGAACTGGCTGAGGGCCTTTTCTACGACGACCGGCGGCGCACTCGGACATTACTGGTCGCTTGCAGTGGAAGAGCAGCTCTATGCCTTCTGGTCGCTGATCGTACTGGCCGTGGCAGCATGGCGCAGCACTCAATCGGTCCCCAAGGTGGCGGCCGCTCTGCTGGTCCTGTCGGTAGCCTGGCGAACCTATCTGTGGATGTCCGGCGCGGATGCCCACCGGCTTTACAATGGTCTGGACACGCATTGCGACGGCCTGCTGATCGGCTGCATCATTGCAGGCCTGCAGGATAAGCTGGCGGAAACCGGGATTTCCCGGTTATGGCCCGTCGCAGCCCTGGCCTTCGTCGTGGAACTGTTCTTCTTCAATGCGCAATCGCGATGGCTGTGGCTCTACATTCCTGCCGCATCGCTGACCGCCGGACTGATCGTATCGTGCGCAATTGCCGCAGGAAATCCGCTGGCAAGGCTGCTTGCGATGAAGCCGTTGGTGTTTCTCGGAAAGCGTTCCTACAGCTTCTATCTCTGGCACCTACCGGTCATCGGCTTCTTCTTCGCATCCGGCATATCAAGAAGCCTGTGGATCCTGCCGAGCCTCGTGCTCTGCCTGATCCTTTCCGAATTGAGCTACCGGCTGATCGAGCGTCCCTTCCTGCAGTTCAAGGATCGCCCGGCCGGCACCGGCATCGCTGCCGCCTGACAGGTCGAGGCCGTCACTACCAGAACGCCGGAGCCTCTCACTCTTCACACAAAACGCCGGGTTTGCTGCCCGGCGCTTCATTTCAACAGGGCATGAGAAACGGGCGTTCTGTCGCCTATCGGCCCCTCTGCGCCGCCTCGATCGCGTCGGACATGATTTCGACGCCGCGGTCGATCTCGGCTTCGGAGACGGTCAGGGCCGGAGCGATGCGGAAGACGCCCCCCATGCCGGGCAGTTTGACGATGTTCATGCTCATGCCACGAAGCATCGCTTCCTCCATGATTTTTGCCCCAAGTTCGAAACCGGGCGCCTTGGTATGGCGGTCGGTGACGACTTCCAGCCCCAGCAGAAGCCCGCGGCCGCGTACGTCGCCGATGCATTCGAAACGCTGCTGTAGAGACATCAACCCGTCCTTCAGGCGCTGGCCGCGACTTACCGCCTGCTCCACCAGATTGTCGCGTGCCATGACATCCAGCACCGTCACACCGACTGCCGCCGGCAGCGGATCCGATACGTGGGTCGTGTAGAACAGGAAGCCCTTTTCGAAGGCCTTCTGCTCGATCTCCGCGCTCACCATCACGGCTGCAAGCGGCAGGCCGGCACCGAGCGTCTTCGACAGGGTCATGATATCCGGCGTAACGCCATCCCGCTGGAAGGCGAACATGTTGCCGGTGCGGCCGATACCGGTCTGGGCCTCGTCGAGGATAAGCAGCATGCCGCGCTCCTCGCATTTCTTCTTCAAGGCCGCGAGATACCCAAGCGGCAGTTCGAGAATGCCGCCGGAAGACAGGATCGGCTCGGCGATGAAGGCGGCGAGATTGCCGGTCGACTGGTTGTCGATCAGGTGGAAGGCATCATCGAGCTCAGCCTGCCAGTCATTCGATCCGTCCGCATGCTTGAAACGTGGGCGATAGGCGTTCGGCGCCGGGATGACGAAAGAGCCGGCCGAGACCGGGCCGTAACCCTTGCGGCCGGCGCTGTAGGTGGCGGAAGCGGCCGCCCCGGTCATGCCGTGCCAGCTCTGGGCGAAGGCAACGATCTCATGCCCGCCGGTGACGAGCTTGGCCATGCGGATCGCCGCCTCGTTGGATTCGGCACCCGTGGTTAGAAGCTGGACGCGATCGAGGCCGGGGGCAAGTGCTGCAAGCCGTGCCGCCAGTTCCACCACCGGTCGCGACAGCATGCCGGAAAACAGATGCGCCACCGAGCCCATCTGGCGATTCACCGTCGAGACGATATCCGGGTGGGTGTGGCCGAGCACGGCGCTCATCTGGCCCGAGGTGAAGTCAAGAATGGCGCGGCCATCGGCGTCATAGACGTAACTTCCCTCGGCACGTTCGATGATGACTTCTTCGAAGGCCGGTCCGTAGCGGGTCAGGTGTTTGTCGGCATCGGCCCAGAAGGCGGGATCGTCGTTCAGCGACGTTACGGTCTTGGCGGCGTTGTCCATGGCAATTCCCCTCTGTGTTTGATTGGTCGGAAGGGTAACAAGTCGCTGGCACACCAGTCCAATTGATAGTATTTCAATCCGATATCCATTTTCCTGATATCGCCATGCTTGATCTCGCGCTTTTGAAAAACTTCGTCGTGGTGGCCCGCACGGGCTCGATCAGCCTTGCCTCGACGCAGGTCGGGCGGACGCAATCGGCGCTCAGCATGCAGATGCAGCGGCTGGAGGAACAGGTCGGACAACCGCTTCTGCAGCGTACCGGCGCCGGCATGCGGCTGACTTCGGCGGGCGAAAGGTTGCTGTCGCATGCCGAACAGCTGATCGCCCGGCATGACGAGATTTTGGCCGATATGGGTGGCGTGGCGCTGAAGGGCACGGTGAGCCTCGGCTGCCCTGAGGATTATTCGATCGCCTTCCTGCCGGAACTGCTGAAAAGCTTCTGCGCCGCCAATCCGCAGGTCGAATTGCGGCTGGTCTGCGCTCCGACGATCGGGCTGAAGCCTCTTCTGCAGCGGCGGCAGATCGACATGGCGCTGGTCTCATTGCCGGATGCGGAGGACGCCGCGGTAATCCGCCGCGAGCGTTTCGTCTGGGTGGCGGACCGACCGCAGACGCCGGTGCTTGCCAATGCGATCCTGCCGCTGGCGCTGTCGGCGCCGACGACGCTCGATTACCGTGCCGCCTGCGACGCGATGGAGACCGTCAACCGGCGTTACCGGGTGGCGTTTGCCAGCGACAGCCTTGCCGGGCTGATCGCGATTACCCGCGCCGGCCACGCGATCAGCGTGCTGACCAAAACGGCCGTGCCGCCCGACCTTCACATCATCGATGAGGGGCTGCCGAAACTGCCGACGATCGGCATCGCGCTGGAATTTTCCGAAACCCGGCCATCGTCAGCCGCCGCGATGCTGGGCGAGCACATCAGCCGCCACCTGCCGTCGCTGAAGGAGCCGGCAGTCGCGCGCGGCCTTTGAACGAGCTCAGTCCAGCCGGATTGCCGGATCGAGGCTGATCTGGTTGCGGCCGCGCATCTTGGCCGCGTACAGCGCCAGATCGGCGCGGCGATAGATCTCGTCCGCCTTCTCGCCCCCTTCCGCAGAGGCGATGCCAGCGGAGAAAGTGTAGCGAAAACTCAACTGGTCCGGCACCGGCCGCGAAATCCGCACCGCGTCGAGCATGCGGCTAACGATCGCCTCGGCATCTCCTGCTGCGGTATTGGGCAGGATGAGAACGAATTCCTCGCCGCCGACGCGACCCAAAACATCCGTCTTGCGGACATGGCCCTGCAAGGTGGCGGCAAAATCCCGCAACACGGCATCTCCCACCAGATGGCCGAAGCGGTCGTTGATATATTTGAAATTATCGATATCGAGCACGGCGATACAGCCGACATGCCGCGAAATGCGCCCGTTGTCATCGGCCTGTGCGGCCAGGAGATCGTTCAGCTTGGCCATGACGAAACGGCGGCTCGGAATGCCGGTCAGCTCGTCGGTCTGCGAAACCCTGATCGCTTCATCCCGATCCTGCCTGAGAGCCCGCTCGTCGGGCCGAATCGAGGTGATGTCGCTTGCCACGCACAGCATCCAGCCGTCGTCCTGCATGGTCTCGGTCATCCACAGCCAGCGGCCGTCATGCAGGTCGGTTTCGAAGGCGCGAAAACCGGCCTTGCCGCGCCGCGAGACGGTGGAGACCAACCAGGCTTCGAAATCCGCGACCTTGATGACGGTGCCGCGCCGGGCGTGAAAATTGCGCCGCATCAGGTCCGGCCAAAGCGGGTGCTCGCCCTCATCGACGAACCATGCCACGCGAAAGGCGCGGTTGGCATAACGCAGCCGGTCCTCGTCGTCATAGACGGCCACGCAAACGCCGGCGGCTTCCATCAGCCGTGCGGCCTGCAACATCGTTTTGTCGTCGTCCAAGGCCTTCATGCCCTTAGAATGGTCTTCATACGGCAAGCATTTAATCACGAGGTGTGAAGGATAGGTTAGAGGTTTCCGTGCAAGCCGGCGAAGCGGCGATTGGCCTCAGCTACCGCGCCTGCTCAACTTCCTTTGCGATTTCGCCGATCAACCCGCGCAGCCAGCGATGCGCCGGGTCGTTGCGGTGGCGCACATGCCAGGCCATCTGCACCGGAAATGTCCCCAGATCGACCGGCGGGGCGAGCACCTTCAGCCGCGGATCGAGCGCGATGCGGCGACAGATCAGCGCCGGTAGCGTGGTGCAGTAATCGGTCACGGCGACGAGTTCCGGGATCGACAGGAAATGTGTCACCGAGACCGCCACCTCGCGCTTCAGCCCCTGCTTTTCCAGCGACTGGAATAGGCCGGCGCGCAGGCGACCGGGCGGTAGCATGTTGACGTGCTTCAGCCGCTCGTATTGTTCGCGCGAAATACTGTCGCCGATTTCGGGGTGGCCGGTGCGGACTACGCAGGCGAGCCCATCCTGCATCAGATGCTGGACGACAAGATTATCCGGCGGATCGGTGAGCCGGCCGAGCGCCATCGCCGTCGTGCCGGACATGACGCCGGTCTCGCTGATATCGCTTCCGAAAGGCGTCAGCCGCAGCCTTATGCCCGGCGCGACATGCCCCAGCCGCTCGACGATCGCCGGCACCAGCACGAATTCCACATAATCGTTGGGGGCGATGGTGAACAGGCGTTCGGCGGTCAACGGGTCGAAATCCTGCTGGCCGAGGATCACGTCATCGAGTTTGGCCAGCGCTTCGATGATCGCTGGTGCGATCTCCTCAGCAAGCTCGGTCGGTCTCATGCCGTAACGTTCGCGGATGAAAAGCGGATCGCGCAGGCTTTCGCGCAGGCGGTTGAGCGTATTGGAGAGCGCCGGCTGGGTGATGCCGAGGCGTTCGGCGGCGCGCGTGACATTGCGCTCCTCCATCAGCACGACAAAGACCGGCAACAGGTTGAGGTCGTATCTCATTCGAAGACAACGCCTATTCAGTTATAACTTTTGACGAATATCTAGAATAATCTAAATAAATTTCCGAAATGTATCGAGCGGGCTCATCTTCAGCTTGTCCAATGGGGACAATGACAACAAACGGAGATGACGATGAGCAAGGGTAAGGTTCTGATTGCCGGTTCCAACGCAACGGCGATCGAGGTTCAGGGCGGCCGTTTCGGCGCGACCGGCCAATATCTCAACGAGACGGTCGTACCGGCGATGGCGCTGATCGCTGCCGGTTACGAGGTGGTGCTCGCCACCCCGAACGGCACCAAGCCGCATATCGACCCGGCCTCCGATGCACCTGAGCATTTTGGCGGTGACGCGGCGGGCTATCAGAAGGCCAAGACGTTCTGGGCCGAAGATCCGTCGATGAATAACGTGCTGACGCTTGGCGCAGCGATCGAACAGGGTCTGGAGAACTATTCAGCAGTCTTCGTGCCCGGTGGACAGGGGCCAGTCGTCGATCTGATGACCGATGCGGATATGGGCGAAATCCTTCGCCACTTCCATGAGGCGGCAAAACCCACGGCACTTCTGTGCCATGGCCCGATCGCCGTCGTTTCCGCCATGCCGCATGCCCGCGAATTCCGCTCGGCGCTGATTGCCGGCGATGAGGCCAAGGCTCGGGAATGGGCCAAGGGCTGGCAATATGCCGGTTACAGGATGACAGTCTTTTCCGACACGGAAGAAAAGGTCGTCGAGGACTATATTCTGCACGCCAAACTCTATTTCAACATGATCGAGGCGCTGAGCGCAGCGGGTGGTAAGGTAAGCAAGACGACGGTGGATTTCGAGCCGAACGTGGTGATCGACCGCGAACTGATCACCGGCCAGAACCCACGTTCGGACCACCCGATTGCGGCTGCATTGATCGAGGCGCTGGATCGCAGGCAGGTGAGGTGAAGGGGGTCTTTGGCGAAGGTAAACCCCCTCTGGCCTGCCGGCCATCTCCCCCACAAGGGGGGAGAACAAATGCCGCGAACGCCTGCTTCAATCAGGCAACAGCGGAACGGTCGGGTTAAGCCCTCCCCCTTGTGGGGAGGGTTTGGGAGGGGTCTTCTTCCAGCTGCAACTACCCACGGTTCACACGAAGGAACACCCCGTGACCACCGAAACAAACGCCGCAAAAATCGTCGCTATCCTCACCGCCCTGCCCGGCAAGGCCAATGAGCTGCAGGCGCTGCTTTCCGGCATGGCGGCGTCCTGCCGCGCGGAACCCGGCAACCTGCGCTGGGACATCTGGCAGGATCATTCCAACCCCGAACGTTTCGTGCTCGATGAACTCTATATCGATGCCGCTGCGGTTGACGCGCATCGACAGACGCCCCACTTCAAGGACTACGCCTCAAAGATCAACACCTTAGCCGAGCGGACCGCCTATGTGGTCACCCCCGTCAATCTCGGTTGACCTCGGCAAAAAGAGATAAGGACAAGCACGATGGCACTGAAAGACATTCTTCCCAGCAGGCTTGGTTTCGGTTCGGCGCCGCTCGGCAACATGTTCCGCGATATTCCCGAGGATGAGGCACGTGCCACCGTCGAAGCCGCATGGACCGACGGCATCCGCTATTATGACAACGCGCCCTTTTATGGTGCGGGCCTTGCCGAGATCCGCATGGGCGACGCGCTCAAGGACAAGCCGCGCGACCAGTACGTCATTTCGACCAAGGTCGGCCGTTATATTCTCGACGAGGTCGAGGATGTCAGCGCCCGCGAACAGGGCGAAAAGGCAGGCGTGTTCAGCCACGGCCTGCCGAACAAGGTGGTCAACGACTATTCCCATGACGGGACGCTACGCTCGATCGAGGACAGCCTGAAGCGGCTGAAGACCGATCATATCGAGATCGCTTTCGTGCACGACCTCGCCCAGGATTTTTGGGGCGACATCTGGCTGGAGAAATTCGAGGAAGCCCGCAAGGGCGCCTTCAAGGCACTCGACCGGTTGCGTGACGAAGGGGTGATCAAGGCCTGGGGTCTCGGCGTCAACAAGGTCGAGCCGATCGAGCTGGTGCTGGAGCTGGACGAACCGAAGCCCGACGCTTTTCTGCTGGCAGGTCGCTATACGCTGCTCGACCATGACAAGGCGCTGCAGCGGGTGATGCCGATGGTGGCAGAACGGGGTCTTGGCGTGGTTGTCGGCGGGCCTTACAGTTCCGGCGCTCTGGTCGGCGGACCGAATTTCGAATATGCGCCGATCAAGCCCGCGATGGCCGACAAGATCGCGAAGATCAAGGCTATTGCCGGTCGACATGGCGTCACCATGAAAGCCGCCGGCCTGCAGTTCTCGCTCGCCAACCCGGCCGTCGCCGCCGTCATTCCCGGCGCCAGCCAGCCCTCGCGCATTGCCGAGGATAGTGCGGCTCTCAAGGAGGTCGTTCCAGCCGATTTTTGGCGGGAACTGAGGGCGGAAAAGCTGGTGAACCCGGACGCGCCACTGCCGGTTTGAACTGAACGCTCGTGAAGATCATGCCCCGGCAACATTCCGCCGGGGCATTTTTTTGATCTCAGTTCGCCATGGTCGAACGATGCGCCCAGCCGGTCATGCGGCGTTCGATAAAGGCCATCAGCGAATACATGGCGATACCTTCGACCGCCAGCGCCAGCAGGCCGGCAAAGACCAGCGGCACGTTGAACTGGCTCTGGGCCGAGGCCATCATGTTGCCGAGGCCATAATTGGAGGCGACGGTTTCGCTCAAGACCGAGCCGACAAAGGCGAGCGTGATGGCGATCTTCAGCGAGCCGAAGAAATAAGGCATCGAGCGCGGGATGCCGACCTTCAGCATGATGTCGAGCTTCTTGGCTCCCAGCGCCCGCAGCACGTCCTCCGTCTCCGGCTCAATGGTGGCCAAACCCGTCGCGACATTCACCACGATCGGGAAGAAGGAGATGAGGAAGGCGGTGATGACGGCCGGAATGGTGCCGATGCCGAACCAGATCACCAGAATCGGCACGACCGCGACCTTGGGGATAGCATTGAAGCCGATCATGATCGGGTAGAGCCCGGCATAAATCGTCTTCGACCAGCCGATGAACAGGCCGATCGCCAGACCGCCGACAACGGCCAGACCGAAACCGAGCGTGGTGGTGAACAACGTCTGGGCCGAATTTTTCAGAAGAGGCGACCAGTACTGGACGACTGCCTGAAAGATACGGCTCGGGGCCGGCAGGATCGTCACCGGCGTCCCCAACCCGCGCACCAGCATTTCCCAGAAGAGAAACATGCCAAGCGTGAAGAGCCAGGGTGCAGCCTTGACCCAGTTGATACGCGCCGGCTGTTTGGCGATTGCGGGGGTTGCTGTCGAATTTTCGGTCGCAATCGTCATGCCGTCACCCTCGCCTGCGCGATCTCGCCGTGCAGCTGGTGCACGAGGTCGTTGAACCTGCTTTCATACATGATCTCAAGATCTCGCGGCCGCTCGAAAGGCACGCGGTGCTCCTTAAGAATACGGCCCGGTCGTGCGCTCATGACAAAAATCTTGTCGGCCAGAAACGCCGCTTCGCGCAGGTCATGGGTGACGAGCACAATGGTGACGCCCTGTGCGGCGTGAAGATCGCGGATGACGCACCAGAGTTCCTCGCGGGTAAAGGCATCGAGCGCGCCGAACGGTTCGTCGAGCATCAGCAATTCCGGTTCGTGGATCAGCGCCCGACACAGATTGGCGCGCTGCTGCATGCCGCCTGACAACTGCCAGGGGAATTTTGCACCAAAACCCTTGAGGCCGACGAGTTCCAGAAGATGCTCTGCCTTCTCGATGTATTCCTTCTTGTTGGCGCGCAGCCTGTGCCGGTGCTTTTCGACGATTTCGAGCGGCAGGAGGATGTTTTCCAGCGTCGTGCGCCAAGGCAGCATTGTCGGGTTCTGAAAAGCCATGCCGACGATCGAGATGGGTTGCGTCACATGCTGGCCAGCAACGATGACGGTGCCGACCTGCGGGATATGCAGGCCGGTGACGAGTTTCATCAGCGTGGACTTGCCGCAGCCGGACGGCCCGACAACGGCGGCGAAATCGCCCTTGCCGACACGCATGGTGAGGCCGGAGACCGCAAGCGTGCCGTCCGCGCCGCCGTAGCGCATGTCGACGTCATCGATGGATACGAGGTGTGCCATGGGGTGTTCTTTCGGTTGGGATGTGGTGCCGGTGGCGATTCCCTCACTTGCGATTTCTAACACTTAGCCTTTGGCTAAGATGTTGAAATCGCTTTCTCTCCCACAAGGGGGAGAGATACCGGTGAGGCTCCCTCGGCGCCCTACCTCTCCCCTTGTGGGAGAGGTTACAAAATCAAGATCTTAGCCAAAGGCTAAGTCTTAGATTTTGTTGGTGAGGGGATGAGCCCCCTCACCCGCATTCGCCCTTACGGCAGCATCCGCTCGGCCTTTGCCGGCAGGAAGCTGGCGTCAAAAACCTGTTCGGCCTTGACCGCACCCTTCAGGCCCATGGAAACCTTGAGCGTTTCGATGGAGGCGGAAAGACGGGCCATGTCGACGCCGCCGATGCCATTTTCGACCACGTAAGGCGTCTTGATGTTCATGGCGTTGGCCATGTTCAGGCGCTCAAGCTCGATATCCGGGTTGAGCGTTTCGTTGCGCTTCAAGACGGCATCAACGCCTTCCTTCGGGTTGGCGACGGCGGCGGCAAACCCCTTGGCCAGCGCCTTCATGAAGCCCTTGACGGCTTCCGGGTTTTCCTTGGCGAAATCGGTATTTACCAGAACCGAGTTGCCGTAGAGATTGAGCCCGTGTTCGGCCATCAGGATCGTCGCGATATCGTCATCGGCAATCCCCTGAGCCTTCAGGTTGAGGATGACGGAGAAGGCGAAACCGAAGACGGCATCGACATCGCCCTTGGCCAGCATCGGTTCACGCACGGGAAAGCCGATCGATTCGATGGTGATCTTGCTGTCGTCGACCTTGGCCACCTGCTTGAAGGCCTTCCACTGGGCGAACGCGCCATCCGGCGGCGGTGCGCCGAGCTTCTTGCCTTCGAGCGACTTCGGATCGCTGGTGACGCCGAGCGACTTGCGGCCGACGACCGCGAAGGTCGGGCGCTCGTAGATCATCATCGCCGCCTTGATCTTCTGCGACGGGTCTTCATCGAGGAATTTGATCAGCGAGTTGATGTCGCCAAAGCCCATTTGATACGTGCCGGTTGCAACGCGCGGGATCGCCTCGACCGAACCATTGCCGGTATCGATCGTGACGTTGAGGCCTTCTTCCTTGAAATACCCCTTGTCCACGGCCAGCAGAAAACCGGCTGCCGGGCCTTCGAATTTCCAGTCGAGCGTGAACTTGATGGCCGTTTCGGCAAATGCCGGGGCTGTAAAACCGGTGGCCAATGCGACCGTGGCGAGAGCGGCTAATTTGGAGAGATATCTACGCGTCAGCATTATGTTCCCCTGCTGGTTGTTATTGCCCCATAGAAAACGACAAATCACCAACCACGCAAGCCCGATTGCACATTTTATCATCAATAATTTGCGTGCTTATTTTCAAATCACAATTTTGAAGACGATGTTGCGACAACAACCCGTCGCTCGGCAAGGGCGGAGCGTTGCGCACCGCCGAAGCGGGAGCCGGTTAACCGTGATGAGAAAGAATGAAAGCCAGCGCTAAAATACGATTGCCGATCCCGGCAGGTGGCCTATTTTCTTCATCTGGAGGACGAAGAATGCGCATAAAGCTGTTTCTGGCCTGCGTCGCAGTTTTGACCATAGCGTGGCTGACAGGGCTTTTCGCCCTGGTTTGGTCGCTGCTCTGAGAGGCAATTTATTATCTGCGGCGGTTCTTTTCCGCCACCGAAAGCGCGACGACGGCACCGAAATAACCGACCTGCATAAGAATAAGAGAGGCCAGACCAAAGCTCATCGCCCACCACGCTCCATCGCCCACAACGAGACTGGCGCAAGTAATAAGGGCCGACATAAGCAGCATCCGCAGAAAACCGCAGGGCAGCTGAAGATGACGAGAAATATTTTCCATGCGCTCGCCCAATAGTTAACCGGACATTAACTATATCGTATCTTGCCAATACGTCATACCCCATATGAGGGATACGGTGCGAATTGTCGGGATCTTGGCCGGCAGCGCAGCAAAGCTGACGGAAGGCGATATCCGGCTGCCGGCTACCGCGTGGCGGCGATGCGGTCCAGATTGGCGATAAGCCGCTGAAGAAGGCCGACAAATTGCCGGGCCTCGGCATCGGTAAAACCTTCCAGCGCCTCGCCATTTCCCTGAAACAGCGTCGCGATCGCCTCAGGCATGCGCTCACGCGCCGAGGTAGTCAGCGCAACACGGCTGCTGCGGCCATCCGCCGGATCGGCTGTCCGCTTGATCAGGCCGTCTCGCTCCATACGCGCAAGCATCTGCGCCATGGGCGGCTGCTCAACCCTTGCAAACCGGGCAAGATCGCGCTGCGTATTCGCGGCATCTTCCTGCAAAGCGACCAATACAGGCAGCTGGCCGACGCCAAAACCGAGCGGCTTGAGGCGCGCCTCGCTCAAACGGGCAAAACCCCTTGCGGCAAGACTTATCAGATGACCCGGCGTGGAAAGCACATCCTCGACCAATTCTGCGTCCTCATTATCGATTGACGGAAAAATACATATGCGCATATGTATCTAGATATAGTCAGCATGGCAATTGCCGCCTGGTGGTGTATGCAATTTTCACTCTCGATGAGGACGCGACATGTCAGACGATAGGACCCTAATCATCCGGCGCATATACGAGCGCTTCAATGCCAGAGACATCGATGGCGTGTTAGCCACGCTTGCCGACGACGTCGCCTGGGCCAACGGCATGGATGGCGGCCACGTTCACGGTCATACGGAACTTCGCCAATACTGGACGCGGCAATGGTCGCTGGTCAGTCCCCGTGTCGATCCTGTCTCTTTTCGGCAGGTTTCGGATGACACCATTGCCGTCGACGTGATCCAGACCGTCTTCGACCTCGATGGCAAGCCGCTTGCGGGGCAGGCGCACGGGCTGACGGACAAGACGGTGCAGCATATTTTCCGCTTGATCGGCGACAAGGTCGTGCGTTTCGATATCGAGTAGGAGGAATGATACTCGACGCTCCATGCAGGAAAATTATCCGCACCATCAAAAGCCTCCCGATTTGAGACCGCGGACAAGATCATCATAGGACGCGGCAATGACCGGCATCGATACAATTCAGGCCCCCTGCCAAAATCTAAAAAACCGTCTCGGATCAAAGATTTCCGCATATTCAGCGCGCCAGTAAGAGCAACCCTTCCGATTTATTCGGCAGCGAGAGCAGCATCCGCACAGATAAGTCAAAATTAACGAAATTCTGCTTTCCGGTCTAACTACATCTCCAAATACATATTCGAATGTGCTTAATATTACTGCGGGGAAGATATCGGGAGGGGACAATGATTGTCGAAGTGGCCCAGCGTCTTGCAGACTGCGACGAGATATCGAGCGAACGGCTGGAGGCCATCGCCATCTATCTGAGTGACAAGCTTAGATGCGAGAAGGAGGAAAGCCGCGCCACGTCTCTCATCGCGCATAAGACCATGCGGATTCTCGAGGAGACGTTGAGAATTCGTTCCGCGAGAAGCGGCGGAAGTGGCGCGGCTCTTGACGATGACGTGGGTGTTCCGCGGTTTTCAGTTCGGGACGGCGACTGACAGTCGTCAGATCGAAACCGGCGGAGAGCGCAAGGCGCAGCGTTACGAAATTCCGCCGGAAATCCGGTTTGAATTCCGGATAATCAATGACGATGTCAGGGAACGGGGTGCCCTTACCATCGGCCGGTATGGTGTTACTCCAGACCGTGAGCCGCGCGGGCGGTCATGCAGGCGTAGTCTCCGGGCAGGCAGGCGCGACAGACATCGGGACGAACCTCGTAGACAAGGCATGCCGTGCCGACGCCGACACGGCCGGAAAGCGCCGAGCATCGCTCGTCTTCGCATCGCATGCCCCGCTGATCCGCACTGACGAACTGCAGCGGAATCATGTCCAGGGCATCATCGCTTTCCATCGTGAATCTCGGCCATTCGGACGAGTACGAGCAGCACGCCCCACAGGTCTGGCACTCCGGAACATCGCCATTGCCCGCCTCGTCTGCGAACAGACCGTCGAGGCGAGGCTGGCTATCCGGTTGCGGCAGCCCTGATGAGGCGCCCTTCGCCGTCATTTGTGTTTCAGCAGCCACATCTTGCCCGCCATGGTAATGCCATGCGGGGTCTCGGCGGCAGCGCCATCAGGATTGAGAGACTGCAGAAGGCCGTATTCCCTCAGCTGACCGAGGGTGATCGAGGTTGCGAACTTCACCTTCAACGGCTTTTCCTTGAAGCGATCGGATTTCGCGTAGGTTACGGTGGCATCCTGATGGGTCCATTTGTTGCCATCCTGCGGATGGAGGTCACCCAATTTCGCCAGCTTCAGTCCGCGGATCTGGGTTGGCGTCAATTCAACTGTCAGTGCAGCAGTTGTCGTGCTGATCATGTCTCTGTTCTTCCTCTACGTGACGACGCGCAGCGGCGTTCAACATGTCACTTTAAAGCTGGTCTATTTTAGAGACCGCTTCAGGGCTTCTTTATGTTTTTGTCGGGAGCGTCAGCAGCCTGCGGCGCAGAATTTTGCGCCTCCATGGCAAGACGCGCTTCCCGCAACCGGGAAGTCTTTTCCTGACGTGCCTTGGTAACCACGTCAAGCTCTTCACGGGCGCGATCACCGGCGGCAATCGGGGCCTTGGCCTTGTCGAATGCCTTCTCGGCCGCCTGCCGTGCCTTGCTGTGATTTTCGGTCATTGTCTTCCTCGGTGTGCGTGCCGGCGCTTAAATCAGAAGACCGGAACCGTTTTTCGGAAAGCGGTATTCGCAGACTTTAAACTGCTACAGCGACGTGTGAACGCCATCGACAGCGCGCGGTGCGCTCCTCAGGAGCAATAAAAAAAGGCCAGGCGGCTGCCTGACCTCCTGTGGTCCCGTGCTTTCGACAGTGCCAGTACATCCGTGGTCACACGAAAGCGGATACCAGATCAAACGGCCTGGAGATTGCAGGCCGACATCTTGCCGGACTTCTTGTCGCGTTCCATCTCGAAGGAGATCTTCTGACCTTCTACGAGTTCGCGCATGCCCGAACGTTCAACGGCCGAGATGTGTACAAACGCATCAGCTTCGCCGTTGTCAGGCTGGATGAAGCCGAAGCCCTTGGTGGAATTAAACCATTTAACTGTGCCAGTGGTCATGATGAACCCTTTCATAGCAGCATAGAGGGACTGCAACGAACATACGTCGCAGATGATGATAACGATGCTTTAAAGGGAGGGTCGTTCAATACGCGGTGCCACTCGCGCAGTAACCAAATCTCGGCAAGAAAAATATCGATGAACTCTAGATAGTGGGCTGGGCGCGAAAAGTCAACTTTTAGTTTTTCCGACGGTTAAGGAGACACTGAGCCTCCAATCACCGAGTGCTATCCCTCAAGGCCGCGCGGCCTTTGGCTCTGCACTATGCACCGGCTTTCACTGCGTGCTTGAGCGCTGCAAAGGGATGGACCGGCTGCACCCGGTTCGTATGGCGCCGAATAAGATCCATGCCGATGCTGATGGCCAGTCTTACCCCTTTCAGATGGCGCCCGTGGACGTCGATTCCAGAGATGATCCTGATGCGCGGGACCGCAACGCCGTTGATAACGGCACCACGCTTTCCGGCCACCCGCGACAGCATCTCCCTCATCTCGTCCATGGCGCTGGCGCCTTCGCTGCGCGACATGAACTGATGCAGACTGCCGCCCACCGGGCGGGTATGGCAGACGCTGACGCTGTCGACGATCGCTATGCCTTTGAACGAAGCGCCACTGATCTCTTCGGCCATCAGCGGCCAGACGAAGTCGATGCCGAATCCGCTTCGCGTGTCCTCCAGCAATGGAATGGTTCTGATCAGGATCTCACGGCTGACGACCGGCACCATGACCTCGACGAAGTTGGTATATCGAACGACGAAACTGGGGTGCAGCAAGGTAACCAGGTGGGAATAATAGGAGTGTTCGTTCAGCGCCGGCTGGAAGACCTGATATTGGTGGGCAGCGCCGATGCCGAACAACCGGTCAATATCACCGGGGTGGGCAGAGATGTCGTCATCCGGCAGCCAGAAATAATCATATCTGTCGATGACTTCGGGAAACTGCTGAAAAAAGCCCAGCAACCCATCCCACTTTCCACCCTTCGCACGGTGAACGTAGCGAGCCTCTGGAAACGCCTTGTGCGGATCGTTGCCGAAATAGCTGACACCGACGTCAAACGCATGATGACCTTCGGCCCAGGTCGGGTGCAGACTGTCATCGCCGCAACGAACCACCGCCAGTCGGCGCTCGCCTGGGGGAAACAACGGGGAAGCAGGCATCATAATCGTCTCCCGTAGAACATAGCCTTCACCCCTCGGGTTGGGGCGTGGCCCAAAACAGCCCATGTGGAGAGCCGCCACCGCAAATCAACCTAGAATTGCAAGAAAATCAACCAAGCACTTGCAAACCAATGATGCATCTTATTTGTGTCAAGACAGTTAAACCCAGGATAGTAGACCGACATGCACAGTAGATCAACAGACGATGCTTAAGCTTATCCCGCTCGTCATGCGCCGGCGGCCCGAAATGCCTTGTATTTTCCGATCGAATATCAGCCCGGAATGCACATTGATCCCTTCGACGTACGCTCCGGGAGCGATGGGTTCTTAGGGCCAAGGACAAATCGAGACGGAAGGAACCAGGGCGCGAACGACCGATCTGCACTGCCCGTTCTGGGCCGCACCTATGGATTTTAAGTTGGACTTATCGGCATCCGTCTGTCAAAAGCGCGCCCGGGCGCGACTGCCGTTAACTTTAGAACGGGGTCGGGCGATAGATTGACGTCACGTCGCTGCCGCGAGATCACGCTGGCCGTCCTTTAACTCTCACCGTGCAAACTTTCTCGCCGCTGCTACGCAGAGGATGACGCCGAGCGTGACGGCGAACATTGCGGGAGTGACGGCTTCGCCGAGCAGGGTTGCGGCAAGAGCCAGGCCGAAAAAGGGTTGCAGCAGCTGCAGCTGGCCGACCGAAGCCGTACCGCCCTGGGCAAGGCCGCGATACCAGAAGATGAAGCCGATCAGCATCGAGAACAGCGAGACATAGGCAAGACCTGCGAAGGCCGGCGCGCCGACGGTGGCAAAACTTTCCGGCATCAGCGCGAGTGCGCCGACAGCCATGACCGGCAACGAGATGACCAGCGCCCAGCAGATGACCTGCCAACCGCCGAGCCGCTTCGACAGCGCCGCGCCTTCCGCATAACCCAGGCCGCAGACGACGATTGCCGCCAGCATCAGCCAGTCGCCGAAGGACAGGCCGAGCGATGCAGCCCCCGTTCCCGGAGATGCGCCGCCCTGCACCAGCGCAAATCCCGTCACCAGCATGCTGCCAAGCACGGCAAAGACCCAGAAGGCCAGCCGGGGGCGTTCACCACCGCGGATGACGCCGAAGATGGCGGTGGCAAGCGGCAGAAGCCCGATGAAGACGACCGAATGGGCGGACGAGATGTGCTGCAGCGCCAGCGCCGTCAGCAGCGGGAAACCGACCACGCAGCCCAGCGCGACGATCAGAAGAGACACAAGTTCGGTTTTCTGCGGCCGTTTCTGCCGGAAGGCCAGAAGCAGGAGAAGCGACAAAAGCCCGGCGATCGTGCCGCGGGCAACAGTCAGGAAGAGCGGGTCGAAACCGATTACCGCCAGCCTTGTGGCCGGCAGCGAGCCGGAAAAGATCAGCACGCCGATAAAACCGTTTATCCAACCCGACAGACCGCGATCCATATTTTTCTCCCCTCGCCGCACGGTCGATCCGTGGGCGCTATTCCAGGCAATCCAATGGCGGCGTTATGCTCTTTTGGGCATGGCCATGCCAGAAACGGTCTGATACGATTTTGCCAAACTGTTATGCTTTATGCAGCAGTACAGTCTGGAGTTTTGGAAATGGACTTAACGGCAACCCCGTCCAAGGCGGAGATGGTGATGGGCGTGATTCGGCAGCGGATCACCGGGCGGGTGCTGACGCCGGGAGCAAAGCTTCCGTCGGTGCGCTCGCTTGCCGCAACGCTTTCCGTCTCCACCTCGACCGTGGTCGATGCCTATGAGCGGCTGGTGGCGGAGGGGGCGATCGTCTCGCGGCCGGGATCGGGGTTTTATGTGGCCAATCAGGCGGCGCCCTTTTCTCCCGCAGACGCCGGGCCGAAACTCGACCGGGCGGTCGATCCGTTCTGGATCTCCCGGCAATCGTTGGAAAGCGACGAAAACAGCTTGAAGCCCGGCTGCGGCTGGCTTCCCCCGTCATGGCTTCCGGAAGAGGCGATGCGCAAGGCGCTGCGGGGACTTTCGCGCGCAGACGCGTCCTCGCTTGCGGATTACGGCACGCCGCTCGGGCTTTCTCCACTGCGCCGGCTGATTTCCCGGCGGATGGGCGAGCGCGGCATTGAAGCCTCGCCGGACCAGATCATGCTGACGGAATCCGGCACGCAGGCGATCGACCTTCTCTGCCGTTTCCTGATCGAGCCGGGCGATACCGTGCTGGTCGATGATCCCTGTTATTTCAATTTCCATGCCCTTTTGCGTGCGCATCGGGCGAAGATCGTCGGCGTGCCTTATACGGCAAACGGGCCGGATCTGGCCGCCTTTGCGGCAACCGTGTCCGAACATCGGCCGCGGCTCTACATCACCAATTCGGCGATCCACAACCCGACCGGCGCCGTGCTTTCGCCGGTCACTGCGCATCGGGTGCTGAAGATCGCAGAAGAGTTCGACCTGACGATCGTCGAGGACGATATCTTTGCCGACTTTGAAAGTGTTGCGGCACCAAGGCTTGCGGCCTTCGACGGGCTGGAGCGGGTGATCCATATCGGCAGCTTTTCGAAAACGCTCTCGGCTGCGGCGCGCTGCGGGTTTATCGCGGCGCGGCCGGACTGGATCGAGGGACTGACCGACCTGAAGATCGCCACGTCCTTTGCCGGCGGGCGACTGACCGAAGAGGTCGTTCATGCCGCCCTTTCCGACGGCGGGTATCGCAAACATCTCGACACGCTGAAGGCACGGCTTTCCAAGGCTATGGCAGAGGTGACGGACAGGCTTGGCTCGATCGGCATCGAGCCGGTATTGCGGCCGCAATCGGGCATGTTCCTGTGGTGCCGACTGCCGGGTGAAACGGATGCGGCTGCGGTGGCACGCGCCTGTCTGCAGAAGCAGATCGTGCTCGCGCCCGGCAATGCCTTCAGCCTGTCGCAATCGGTAAGAAGCTGCATGCGCTTCAACGTCTCGCAAACGCTTGATCCGCGTATCTTCGAGACGTTGAAAGGCGCGTTGAGGAGCTGACGATCAGCCGCGTTTCAGCTTCACGCCGAAGCCGAGGACGAAGCTTACCAGCGCGCCGAATGCGGCGGTACCGTAGAGCCAGCTGGCAGTATCGCCGGCAGATCCCGTTGCAAGGCTTGCGGTCAACCCGGTTGCGGTTGCGATCGTGCCGGAGAGTGCGGCTCCTACCGCATAACCGGCCGTCGACATGGTGGGCAGCAGTGCGCTGGCGCGGTCACGCTCCGTGGCGTCGGCCGCCTCCATCGCCGCTTCGTTGACGTTGGCCCAGGCGAGGCCGAAGCCGATGCCGATCAGGATCTGGCCGAAGATCACCAGAGGCAGCCATTGAAGGCCAATCGCGACGGCCAGGGCAACGAAGCCGAACAAGTGGAAGAGCGGCCCGACCCACATGGTCGCATCGCGCCATGCGAAGGCCGCGTAGCGGCTGGCGACCATGGCAACGACGCTCCAGACCAAGGCCATGGTCACGACGATATACCCCACAAGCGCCGGGCCGAGGTCGAACACCTCGCTGACAAGCAGCGCCAAATAGGTGCTGCCCGCCGAATGGCCGGCCGACATCAGGAACAGCATGAGAAAGGCGCGGCCGAGCACCGAACTTGAACGAAAGGTGCCGGCGGGGAAAAGCGGCGCCCCGAAACGGCCGTCGAGCAGGACGACAGACAGAAGCGCCAGCACGCCGAACACCAGCAGCGCAGCCTGCCAGAGCGGCTCGCCGCTTGTGGAGGACGATGCGAAGATGAGCGCGGTCACCACGCAGAGCCCGACGGTGACGGGCGCAAAGCTCGCGGCCTTACCCTCCCCCGTCTTCGGTTTTGTCAGAGCGGTGAAAAGTGCCAGCGTGACGAGGAAAGGCGTCACGGCGAGGAAGGAGGACCGCCACGAGATCGCCTCGGTCATCACACCGCCGATCAGCGGCCCAAGCAGTGCCGTGACCGCCCAGACTGTCGCTTCGACAGCGAAGACGCGGGCGATCAGTGACGACGAAAAGTTCGCCGGGATGAGGCTGTAGCAGATCGCCACGATCAGGCCGTCTGCCACGCCCTGCAGGAGACGCCCAAAAACGATCCAGCCGAAGGCGGGCGCGGCAAAGGCCATCAGCCCGCCGAGTGCAAAAACGAGCGACGCGATAGCAAGGCTCATACGCACGCCGAGCCGGTCGCGGATCGAGGCTGCTGCGGTGCCGCCGGCGATCGAGCCGATGAAATAGAGGCTGTAGACCCAGCTGTACCAGTCGCGCCCGCCGAGTTCGGCAGCGGCTAGCGGCATGGCGGCGACGATGGCGAACTGGTTGAAGGCATGCAGCCCGATGCCGCTCGAGATCAGCGCCAGCATGCGGCCGCTTTCTCCGGAAAGCAGGTCTGCATAACCCGAAGCATCCGTCCCGGCCAGTTTCACATCCCGCATCGGGCCGTTCCGTTCCTCGAGCAATTCCGTCATTCCGTTCGTACCTTTTCATGCCGGCCAGCTTCAAGTCGGACTTTCCACATAGGGCCTTCCCACATCAGGATCGGCACCCTAAAATCTCAACCTTGGTTGAGGTCAACGGTAAAAGATGATGAAATCCGAAAAGATCAGGGTCCCCCAAGGCTTGGGCGTGGGACAGGTGGCGGAACGTTCCGGCGTGGCGATCTCGACCCTGCATTTCTACGAGGAGGAAGGGCTGATCGAAAGCTGGCGCAATGGCGGCAACCACCGGCGCTACAGCCGCGACGTTCTGCGCCGCATTGCCGTGATCCGCGTGGCGCAACGGGCCGGCGTGCCGCTGAAAGAAATTGCCGGAGCGCTGAAGACCCTGCCACAGGGGCGCACGCCGAACGCGAAGGACTGGGCGCGGCTTTCAGCCGTCTGGAAGGCGGAACTCGATGCCCGGATCGAGATGCTGACGCGGCTGCGCGACGAACTCAGCGGCTGCATCGGCTGCGGCTGCCTGTCGCTCAAGGCCTGCCCCTTGCGTAATCCCGGCGACCAGATGGGTACCGGTGGAAGCGGCCCGGTTCTGCTTTCCGGCGGTGACGGGAGATGATTCGCGCAACCGAATCCGCAAAATGTTCCAACGCATAAATCAAAAGCAAAATGCGCAATTATTCGGCGGCCTATGATCGATTTTTCAGCATGTGACATTTTTGCTACTGCCTTTTCAGCAATCGCACCTACATCCCAATTCATCACGCAATGCTTATGGAGGGAAAATCCATGAAGGGTCTTTTCATTCTCGCCGCTTCCGTCGCCGCTTTGAGCGCATCGACCGCAGCCTATGCAGCAGACGCCGTGGAGCAAATTCCAACCGCCCCTGTCGCCGTCGAAACCGCACCGTCCTTCACCTGGGAAGGTTTTTATCTCGGCGCCCATACCGGCTACGGCTGGGGTAACGGCGATCTGGAAGGTTTCGGCTCGGAGAATTTCGACGGATGGCGGCTCGGCGCCTTCGCGGGTTATAACTGGCAGCTTTCCAACGGCTTTGTCGTCGGTCTCGAAGGCGATGCCAATTATGACTGGAGCGACGCCAATTACGGCGGCGGCGTATCGGTCGACAACGGATTCTCCGGTTCGGTTCGCGGCCGCGTCGGTTATGCCTTCGACCGCACGCTGGTTTATGCAGCCGGCGGCTGGACAGCGACCAATGTCGACCTCAACGCGCCGGGCGGTTTCGACGACGACGACACGCTGCATGGCTGGACGATCGGCGCAGGTGTCGACCACGCCTTCACCGACAACATCTTCGGCCGGCTGGAATACCGCTACAACGATTACGGCAGCGGCAGCCTCAGCGGCGCAGACTTCGACTTCGACCAGCACGTCATCCAGGTAGGCATCGGCGTGAAGTTCTAAGACTACCGCCAGTTATGGCACGAGGAAAAGCCGTCCGCACTTGAGGTGCGGGCGGCTTTTTTTGTTTGGTGGAGTATCTGAAAAAACAGTGGAACCGAACGCCGTGGCACGGCCCGCGGCCTGTGGAGCAGGTCATACGGGCATTGCCGCAGCGCGATTTTTTAACGCCAGGGCCGGTTGCTCTATCAACTGCCAGCTGATCCAGCCGCACAATGCTGCAAGCGGAAGCGCAACGAATGTAAGCGCCATCGGCGGGATTCCATTCGCGTAATATACGATCAAGCTCTGTATCGGCCATCCGTAGAGATACAGGCCATAGGAAATATCGGACTTGGGCAGTCCCCCAAGACTGCCCAATGGGCCATGCAAAGCGAACCACAGGATAACATAGGCGCCGAAAACACACAGACCGGTCTCGGCGATCGGAGGCACCAGCATGCAGATTACCGTCGCAAACAAACAAATGGCCGCGCCAACTGCGGAATAGCTGATTTTGTCGCGATATAACTGGTGCAGTGCGCCAGTAAGGAAAAGTGCCAGAAACCGTATGCCGTTCTCAGCATTGCCAATAAACAAATAACCGGGCGGCGAATATTCAATACTTAGGAAGTTTAGAACAAGCAGCACACCCAGGATAGCCAAGACAACCGATCGCCGCTCCAAAAGCCCAATAATGCCAAGCCCGGCGAGAATGACGTAGCAGCGAAATTCGTAGGCGATCGCCCAGGCAGATCCGTTGAGAAGGCTGAAAGTCAGACCTGGGAACTCGGTGCCAAGCGTGGGGGGGGCGCCAGCAGGAATGCCTTGGCAACAATCCCTGGAATGTTCGATGCAGCAGTCGGCGTCGCTCCGCTGAACGACGCGACAAGCGTTATGCAAATCAAGTAGCAGACAAGATAAGCGGGATAGATCCGCAAAACGCGCTTTTGAAAGTAGTGCAATGCGCTCTTGCTCTGCAGATAGCTTCCCGTGATCAGAAAACCGCTGACGATGAAGAAACCATCGACAGCGATTTCGCCCAAGGACAATGAACCAGTCAGTCGATGCAGAATGTCCCGATCGGCGTGTCCGTCATATATTACGTAAGAGTGCGTAAGAATTACAGTTGTTGCGAAAACAAACCTTACCAAATTGAATTTATTCTTATGTATTATTTTACTAATAAGTCCAACCCACTTAAACAAGTAGGTATCAACCTTAAATAACTTCAGTATTTATGCAAAAATAATATTCCTTATTTTTGCCCGTAATATTGACAATACGCAATTCTAGTTATTATTTATTATCAATTCGGAACATTTCCTGGCACGTTGTCAACGTTTCCCGAGTGAAGACGGCGTTCAAGTCATGAGGTCGGCAGACCTGACCCACCGCCGTGATACCAGGAATTCCGCTGGCGCAGTCGGTGGCCATGAGCCGGCCGCCCGCGTCCCCTCACCCGTGGCTGGAATTGTTCGGCACGACCGGCTCCACGTCCTTCACCTTGGCGCGGTGGAAGATGAACATGCCGGCGATGACGATGATGGCGGCACCTGCCAGCGTCTGGGCATCTGGGAAATCGCCGAAGAACGCCCAGCCGAAAACGATCGCCCATAACAGCAACGTATATTGCAGCGGTGCCAGCACGGATGCGGGCGCCAGCTTCAGCGAGCGGGTGATCATCAGATGCGCCGAGCAGGAGACGACGCCGAGGAGGAGAAGCGCGAAAAGTTCGCTTCCGGTGAACGGGCTCCAATTTCCGACACTCAGCCAGATGCCGGCGGCGAGGCAGCCCAGGGTCTGCCAGGTTACCAGCGTCACATCCGGCGTCGAGCGCAGCACGCGGCCGAGCACCAGCGACAGCGAGAAGGACAGGCTGCCGATCAACGCGAACATCGACGGCCATGAGAGCATGGCTTCCGACGGGCGAAGCGCGATGATGACGCCGATAAAGCCGATCAGGACGGCAAGCCAGCGCCGCCAGCCGATCCGTTCCCCGAGAAGGAAATGCGAAATCGCCGCCACATAGATCGGGCCTGCCATGTAGAAGGTCATGACGTCGGCGAGCGGCAGATAGATGACAGCGGCATAAAACAGCCCCGTATCGGCGGTCGCGAGAACCACACGGGCGAACTGCCAGTACGGTTTCTCGATCCTGTAGAGCGCGGTGACCGGGGTGCGCGCCAGCATAGGGCCGAGAACGAGGAAAGCGCCGAGAGAGCGGATCAGAAGAACCTGGCCGACCGAAAAACTGGCAACCAGCCATTTGCCCATGGCATCGTTCAAGGCGAACATGAAGTCGCCGATCAGCATCAGCAGGATGCCGGCCAGAATGGCGTTGCCGCCGACGGCATAAGCCGCTCTTGTTTTCATGATAAGTGGGCGCTCCGCGACGCCATTTTCGATGGCGGCCGGACAAACCGGAGACAAGACCCCGCTTTATCCCGGGATCGTCTCGATACCTGTTGGAATTGCCGCTCCATACTCCTCATGCCAACCCGTTTGCAAGCGGCATTCAAGCAGAACGTCATATTGTCCTGCGGCAATGAGGAGAGGGCCGGCAGGCGGCATTTCAGCCGCGGCGGGCAGCCTCGATCGCCGCCACATCGATCTTCTTCATCGTCATCATCGCATCGAAGGCCCGTTTCGCCTCGGCGCCGCCGATGATCAAGGCGTCCATCAGCGTGCGTGGGGTGATCTGCCAGGAGATGCCCCAGCGATCCTTGCACCAGCCGCATTCGCTTTCTTCACCGCCATTGCCGACGATGGCGTTCCAGTAGCGGTCGGTCTCCTCCTGATTTTCTGTAGAGATCTGGAAGGAAAAGGACTCGTTGTGCTTGAAATGGGGGCCGCCGTTCAGGCCGACACAGGCGACGCCGGCAACGGTGAATTCGACGACCAGAACATCGCCCTCACTGCCATCCGGGTAATCGCCGGGTGCGTGGATAATCCGCCCGACCGCACTGTCGGGAAAGGTTTGCGCATAAAACTGGGCTGCAGCCTCGGCATCCTTTTCATACCACAGGCAGACGGTGTTCTTCTCCATGACAGTCTCTCCCTTTGTTGTTGCGTCCGGTTCTCCCAGCTGGCTCCTCCTTCTGGGCGGATCGCAAACAGACCTCGTGTTCAAGACGTAGGGCGAAACCTCGATCCGACAGCAGGCCTCATTTTTTCCCGATAAAATAATGATCGACGATGTTCTGGCCGTTTTTCAGGATATGGGCTGCCAGCTGCGGATCGCCGCCGCGAAAGGTTTCCGGATCGCCGCCGCACAACAGGACAAACAGCTTCTGGTGGGCTACGGAGACGAAATAGTCGTGGGCCGGCGGCGCATCCATCCATTCGGTCAATTTCAGCGCTTCGGCGGCTTCCGCCGTTGCCTCCTCGATCGCCTTGTAGATTTTTGCCAGCATGGTCTGCCGGGCACGTTCCTCTATCTGCACATATTGTCTCTCGATAGGGCTCAGAACCGGGCAGCTGTCATTCATCGGATAAATCTCCCTGCATGGGTCTCGGTAGGATGTGGCGGGATTTCTCGCATCGGAATGCGTCGGCATTGGGCCGACTGCCGTTCAATCGCCGAGCTTCTCCAGGAGAGCATCGGCCGAGGGCCACTGGTAACGTAGCAGTTCGACCGGTGGATTTCCGGCACGAACGACCTCGCTTCTTTCGATCACGGTGCCGCCGAGCCGATCATACACGGCTGTTGCAACGGCATTTTTCGCGAAGGCGAGAAGATGGATGGGCAAGTCTTTGCGTGAAGCCTCGAAGGCCGATACCGCATGGTGCAGAAGCGATTTCGCGACGCCCTGCCCCTGAAACTGCGGGGAGACATAGAGATTGTGCAGGTAGGTGCCGAATTCCGTCTCTTCATTGAAGTCAAAACAACAGAAACCGCCGATCTCGGCCCCATAGCTAGCGACGAAGATTAGGTGGCCGGGCGAAGGCGCTGCGAACCTTTTTTCCCAAAGCTCCTGCTTTTCAATCGGAAGCGTGTGCTTCAGATATGCTTCCGGTAAAATATGCGCATAGGCACTCTGGCCTATCGAAACGTGCAATTGCACGATCATCTGCATGTCCGAGCTGACAGCAGGGCGGTATTGCAACATGACGACGGATCTTCCTGCACGAACCTGAACCGGCGGCATTCAAACCGACACATGGTCGTAAATCAATGCGGCTGTTTCGATCGCAGGGATGGCAGGATTTGTCCGGCAAACAGGGCAAGCCAGATGATCAGCGGCTGCAGTGGCAGGCGGATGGTGTGGTAGAGCCATTGCCAGGGTGAACCGGCGCCGCCACCCAGGCTATCCAGCGCATGCTTGATATTGGCGGGGAAAACGCAGACCGCGTAAAGCGCCAGACCAATCCCGGCATATCTGCGGAACGCGGGGATGAGAAGGCCGATGGCGCCTGCGATTTCGCACAGGCCGGTCAGCATGATCACTTCGGTGGCATCCGGTATCCAGGCGGGGGTGATCGACAGGAAGGGCTTTGGCATTGCGAGATGCAGAATTCCGGCGAGGCCATAAAAAACCGACAGTCCGATCCGGCTTCGGTTTTCCCAGAGATCAGTCCGTTGCATTGCGAACCTTGTCACCACGTGGCTTGCCGTCATCCGCTATGCGTCGCTCGACGGCTCTGGCTACTGAGGAGAGGTTGACCTTGCGTCCGGCAACCTTTTCGATGGCGGCAATCGCGAGGTCGCTTGCGACGTAATCCGACTTGTGGCCGAGGTTTTTGACGGTGACCAGCGTCGCGCCACGAATATCGCGCGCCAGATGCCGCGAATGGATTTCCGGAGAAACGATGCCATCCGTATCGCCAGTGATGATGACGGTGGGCGCGCTGATCCTGCGATAACCCGGCGATGCGGTTCTCGCCCAGTCGCTGAGGGATGCGACTTCCTGCGCATTGTGGCGAAAGGCGACCGGTCGCAGCGCCTGCAGCGCGCGGGTTTTCTCGACATAGTCCGGCGGACGGCGATTGGGGGCGAAGACGCCGCGCGTGGCGCGATCGATCGCCAGCAGGCCGAGCGGCGGCACGACCAGCGTGCTGAACAGCGGCCCGGTGACCGGCGCGCTTGCCGCATCGTAATACCAGGCAACGCCGCTATCCCATGGGTAGACCGCAGGCGAGAGGAAGACGAGGCCGGAAACCATGTCGGGGTGGCGCATGGCAAGAGCCGCGGCAATCGCCCCGCCGAAGGAATGGCCGACGACGATCGCCTTCGATATGCCGCGTTTCTTCATCAGCCGGGCGATGGCATCGGCCTGTCCGTCCGGCAGGATATTGTCTTTTCCGCCGATATCCGAATTGCCGTGGCCCGGCCGGTCGACGAAGAGAAGTTTTGCCCTGCCCTCAAGCTTTGCACGGAAGGAAAACATCGGATCGTCGAGGCTGGCGCTGGCGCCGTGGATGAACACGACCGGCGGCAGGTCCGGTTTCTTTCCGGGCTCGACCAGAATGCTGTTGAGAGAAAAGCCGCCGACATCGATGCGAACAGGAGCTTCATCATCCGCCCTTGCCTTGGGCGGGGCGATCGCAAGCGCGACCATGAGATAGGCGATGAGCAAAACGGCAGGCAGCAGAAATTTGAGCATGGTTCCTCGAAAGACTTTGCCTTGATCGGCGAGCACTCCCAACTGGATACGTATTCCGGCGCAAAATGGTTTCATCGATGGCGGATCAGAAACGCCGGGTTAAGTAAGGTTCCGGAATACCATGCAGAATTCTGAAGTTTCTTTGGTCGCCGAATGCGGAACAAACAGGCTTCCATTCGGTTAGCCCATCACCAACCACGATGGAGGAACAGACGAATGGACCATACCAATCACGTCAGGCTCGATACCGCCGAACTCACCCCGAATATCCTTGAGGGTGCTACGATTTATGGCGCCGACGACCACAAAGTCGGCAAGGTTCACCATGTCCACGGCATCGGCCCGGCCAGTGCTGCGATCATCGATGTCGGCGGTTTTCTCGGTATCGGCGCCAAGCCGGTCGCGGTGCCGCTGACCGACCTGCAGTTCATGCGCGACGAGGATGGCGACGTCCATGCGGTGACGAGTTGGACGAAGGATCAGCTCAAGCAGATGCCTGAACACCACCACTAACTTCGTTTCCTGCCAAACTGAAGCCCGGCCGCAGCGCCGGGCTTTTTTTGTGTTGTGAGCACGCATGTAACCGACAGAGCATTTGCCCATTTCTTCGAAATGCAGAACCGGTTGCCGCTTTTGCTTAAATAGTCTCTAGAGCAGGCCCTTTGCAGTCAAAGTCACACGCGTCGCCGCGTTGAGGTCGAACGTGTTGAATTCGCCGGGGCGCACCCAGGCGTAATCTCCGAACTCGTCATTGATGGCGATGTCCCGATTGGTCGAGCGGCAATCGAAGATGAGGTAGATCATGTAGATCTCCTCCGTCGAGCCATCCGGATAGGTCTTGGTCCTGACATCGTCGCGAAAGGTCCATGGCGTGATTTCGGCAATCTTCAGCCCCTCACCCAGTTCCTCGCGAATTTCACGCCGGAGCGCCTCCTCGATCTTTTCTCCGACCTCCATGCCGCCGCCTGAAAGCGCCCACTGGCCGGGAAATACGCCCCGGTCCGAAGGCATCTTGCAGAGCAGATAGGCGCCATCGTTTTCGATCAACGGGCAGACGATAATCCGTTGCCTCATAAGGCCGTCCTCTCTTTTAAAATGCGGCTCAGACGACGACCGCTTCGGGCGAATATCCTGCCTCGCGAATTGCTTCCTCCGCCGTATCCTTGTCACCCTCTACCGTAACCCTGCGGGAGGGGAGGTCGACGGTGACGGCAGCGCCGGGAAGCGCTTCGGCCAGAGCTGTCCGAACGGTCTTTTCGCAATGGCCGCAGGTCATGTCGGATACGGTAAAAACGGCGATCATCTCAAAAACTCCATGGCTTGTTATGATGGTTATGCGTGATGGCTAAGGGTTCTGACTATGCGACGTTTTCGCCAGCCAAATCATCGAGGATCGGGCAATCCGGCCGATGGTCGCCGCCGCAGCAATGGCTAAGATGTTTCAGGGTTTTCACCATGCTTTGCATTTCGGCGATGCGACGCTCAAGGTCGTTGATATGGGTGGTGGCGACTTCCTTGACGGCAGCGCTCGTGCGGCTCTTGTCCTGCCAGAGTTTCAGCAGAGTCTCGGTTTCTTCCAGCGAAAAACCGAGCGACCGCGCCCGCTTGATGAAGCGCAGCACATGCACTTCTTCCGGGCCGTAAAGCCGGTAATTGCTTTCGGTGCGACCCTTGGGCGCAATCAGGCCGATCTGCTCGTAATAACGGATCATCTTTGCCGATACGCCGGATGCGCTCGAAGCTTCGCCGATATTCATACCGTATCCTCCACCTTAAAGGTTTTCAGCCGCAGCGCATTGCCGAGCACGAAGACGCTCGACAGCGCCATGGCGCCGGCACCGATCATCGGCGACAGCGTGAGACCGAAGGCTGAATAAAGCGCGCCGGCGGCAACCGGGATCAGCGCCACGTTGTAACCGAAAGCCCAGAACAGGTTCTGGCGGATGTTTTTCATCGTCGCACGGCTGACGGCAATCGCCGAGACGACGCCGGTGAGTTCACCGCCGACCAGCACCACATCGGCGCTTTCGATCGCCACATCCGTACCGGTGCCGATGGCAATGCCGATATCGGCCTCGGCCAATGCGGGGGCATCGTTGATGCCGTCACCGACAAAGGCGAGTTTGCGGCCGTCGGCGCGCAGGTTGTGGATCGCCTGAACCTTGCCCTCCGGCAGGACTTCGGCGACGACCTTTTCGATGCCGACCTGTCGGGCGATGGCGTCGGCCGTGCGACGGTTGTCGCCGGTGACCATGACGACCTCGATGCCCATCGATTGCAAGGCGCTGATGGCCTTGACGCTTGACAGTTTCAGCGGGTCGGCGACGGCGATGATGGCGGCGAGTTTTCCATCGATAGCGGCATAAAGCGGCGTCTTGCCCTCGTCACCAAGACGTTTTGCATCGTCGGCAAAGGTCCCGACCGAAGCGCCGAGTTTTTGCATGTAACGGTCGGCGCCGACGGCGACCTCCCTGCCCCCCACAAGCGCGCGGATGCCGAAACCGGTGACAGACGTGAAGTCTTCTACACCTGCAGCTTCAAGCCCTCTCGCCTTGGCGGCCTTGACGATGGCATCGGCAATCGGGTGCTCGGAGCGGGCCTCGACGGCGGCGACCAGCGCGAGAATTTCGGCTTCGTCGAACCCTTCGGCGACAATGAAATCGGTGAGTTCCGGCCGGCCTCTGGTGATGGTGCCGGTCTTGTCGACGACGACGGTCGATACATTCTGCAGACCTTGCAGCGCATCGCCCTTACGAAACAGCACGCCAAGCTCGGCGGCGCGGCCGCCGCCGACGACGATCGAAACCGGCACGGCGAGCCCCATGGCGCAGGGGCAGGCAATGATGAGCACGGCGACCGCCGCGATCAGGGCATGGGTGATCTTCGGGTCCGGGCCGACGATGTACCAGACGGCGAATGTGACGATGGCAAGTGCTATGACCGCAGGCACGAACCAGGCGGTCACCCGGTCGACCAGTGCCTGGATCGGCAGTTTGGCGCCCTGCGCCTGCTCGACCATGCGGATGATGCTGGCGAGCATCGTGTCGCGGCCGACCTTTTCGGCTTTGAAGCGCAGCGTGCCTGTGGTGTTGACCGTGCCGCCGATGACGGTGGCGCCGGCAGATTTCGACACCGGGATCGGTTCGCCGGAAATCATCGATTCATCGATATTGGACTGGCCGTCGAGCACGGTGCCGTCGACGGGGATACGTTCGCCCGGACGGAGGACGACGATATCGCCGGGAACGACCTCTGCCGTCGCGATATCGATCTCGTGTCCGTCGCGTTCGACGCGGGCGGTTTTTGCCTGCAGATGGCCAAGCTTTTCGATGGCCGCACCGGTGCGGCCGGTGGCGCGGGCTTCCATCAGCCGGCCGAAGAGGATGAGCGTGACGATGACGGTGGCGGCTTCGTAATAGACGTAGCGGGCAGCCTCGGGTAGCAGGTCGGGCGCGAATGTGGTGACCAGCGAATAGCCGTAAGCGGCAGCCACGCCGACGGCGACCAACGAGTTCATTTCAGGATGGCCACGGAAAAGCGCGGGCAGACCCTTTTTGAAGAAGCGCAGGCCGGGCCAGAAGATCACTGCGGTCGCCAGCACGAAATACAGATAGTAGAGATTCTGCGTGTCGATGACGCCCATCAGCCAGTGGTGGAACGGCTCATAGGCATGGCCGGTCATTTCAAGCACGAAAAGCGGCAGGGTGAGGATGAAGGCGATCGCCAGCTCGCGCTTCAGGGCCGCCTCTTCGCCGTGGTGCATGTGAGCGTGGTCGTGGGCGGTCTGAGACGTGTGATGGTGGTGAGCGTGGTCTGCGGCGTTGCCCCTCATCCGGCTGCCGCCACCTTCTCCCCATTCTAACGGGGAGAAGGGATATGCCGCACCGTCTTCATCCACCGCGCCCCTGCTTGGCCCACGTCCCCTCTCCCCGTTCACCGGGAGAGGGTTAGGGTGAGGGGCAGCCTCCGGCGGATCGGTTGTCAGCACCCTTCCCGCCTCGCGCAGCGCATGCGCCATCGCGCCGGCCGGCACCTCATAGCCAAGCTTGTGGATCGCCTTTTCCAGCGCCTGCGGATCGAACCCCTCGCCCGTCTCGACAGTGAGTTTCTTCGTGGCGAAATTGACGGCGCTCGTCTTGACGCCCGGCAGTTTGGCAGCGCCGGTCTCGACCCGGCGCACGCAGGAGGCGCAGGTCATGCCCTCGACGGGAATGGTCAGCGGCTCGGTGTTGCCGGAAGTGTTGTGTCCAACGTGCTGGTTCATGAGATGCGATCCTTTCGCATCCGCATGTAAGGCTTCCCATGATGGGAAGGTCAAGGACATGAGGAAATAATTCCGCAGCGGCGAAAACGCACAGGGAGGATCAGGCCTAACGTCCGCCTGGCCCCATGCCCGGCGCATTCAGGCCGGAGAGAAGCAGAACGAGTTCGGCCTGCCGTGTCGTGCCGGTTTTCTGCATGATGCGCTTCAGGTGCGAGCGCGCCGTTTCCAGCGAGATGTTGAGCGAAGCGGCGACCATTTCCGGCGTATGCGCCATGGCGATGCCGCGCGCTACCTTGGCTTCCGCCGGCGTCAGATCGAAGAGACCGCAGAGAACCCGCATATCCGGCGGGCCCACCTGCCCGACCTGGGTAACGGCGAGCACGGCCATGGAGCGGGAGAAGATGTCGCGTGCGGCGCGGCGGATCGGCAGAAGATGGAGGATCAGCGGCGGCAGTTCATCGCGCGAAAGAATGGGCACCGACTGCACGGTCGGTACGGCCTGCGCCTTGTAGCGTTCGATCGCTTCGTCCAGCAGCGCGCGGGCGCCCGCTCCTTCGAGGATCAGCCGGTCGCCGGCACCGGTGCGAATCCGCGGCGCAAGCGCTTCCAGTTCCTCGTTCATCAGGATCGCCTGACCACCATCGCCGATCACGGCTGCGGGAAGGCCGAGCATCGAGAGCGTATCGGTCATCGACCGCGCCTCGGTAAAGGCAAGCCGCGACGACATATAGGCGGCCCGCGCCAGATCCGGCTTCAGCGCATTCAGCCTGGCGATATCCTCATGCGAGAAGTTGTCGAGGTGCCTGGCCTTGAGCAGGGCAATGATGATCGTATGCCCTGTCGGTTCCTGAAAACCGTAACCGGCCTCCCACTGCATGCCGGCCGGCTGGATGAATTCCTTGAGAATGACGTCCTGTTCCAGCTCTTCCGGCGTCAGGAAGTCGATATCGCGACAGAAGGAGAACGGAAACTTCTCCATCGCCTTCTGCGGCCGGATGTTCTTGAAACGGAGTTCGCTTTTTGCAAATTGCTCATAGACACCGGCGATATTGGGTGTGGCAACGTAACGGTGGGTGCCCTCGGCATCGAAGGTGAAGATCGCAGCGGTGGTGGAACCTGCCTCAACCGCCAACTGCTCGCAAGTCTGCGTCCACAACTCGGGAACGAGTGCGGCCTCGTAAAGGCGATCTGCCAAAGTGCTTTGAGCATACATCAGGTGAAATCACGCTTTTCGACAGTTGCAACGATACATATCGATGCATCATTAGACAATATATGCGTCAAACAACATAGAAGAACGCCAGTTTAGTCGTCGAAAAAGCTTCGTACGGTATCGTACACCCGCAACGGAAACCTGTGCTTTATCTCGATTTAACGCTCAGCCTCCGCGCTCGCCACCCACATGCAGCGGCCAGCTGACGACATAGTCTTCGAAGTCGTCGACATCGACCTCCGTCTCGCTGACGGTGCGGCCGCGTGCCGAAATGCCTGCCTGATGCACTGTCTCGGGATCGCCGGAAACGAGCGGATGCCACCAGTAAAGATCCACACCTTCGCGCACGAGGCGATATCCGCAGGTCGGCGGCAGCCAGTGGATCTCGCGCACTTCCTGCGGCGTCAGCTGGATGCAGTCGGGCACGGTCTTCTGCCTGTTGGGATAGTCGCTGCATCGACAGCTCGTCCCGTCCAGAAGCCGACAGGCAACGGAGGTGAAGACCACGTCGCCCGTGTCCCAGTCCTCCAGCTTGTTGAGACAACAGAGGCCACAGCCGTCGCACAGGCTTTCCCATTCGCCCTGACTCATCTCGTCGAGGGACTTCAGTTTCCAGAAAGGTACGTCGTTCATCATCACTTTTGCGGCAGGAAGAAACAAATCGTGCGGGCCGCCCTTTGCGTGTTGCGATTTTGCAATCGCGCGTCAACCAATTGTCAGCTAATGCTGATTAACCGTGGCCGGCTTATGCTCTTGATCGTTGTCAGGGGCTACGTCAAGCCAAACGCAAAAGCTAAAATAACGGCATTGCGGACGGGAGGATAGATTGCAGGACGAACCCAGAGATCCAGAGGGACGGCCGCGCAAGGCGCGCCATATCCTGCTGCGTATCGACAGCTGGATCGATTCGACCGTCTGGAACCTCGGCTTCAAGCTCACCGAAATCTGGGAAGAGATCACCATTTTCTTCCGCCGTTTTCGCGTGCGCGGCTGGAAAAAGCTCGCCTTCGAAGCCGCCGGTGAAGCGATGACGCTCGGCACGGCCGGTTCCGTTGTGCTGCTGGCACTCGCCCTTCCCGCTTTCGAAGAAACCAAGGAAGACTGGAGAAACCGCGGCGATTTCGCCGTCACCTTCCTCGACCGTTACGGCAATGTCGTCGGCCATCGCGGCATCATCCATGAGGATTCCGTGCCGATCGACGAGCTGCCGGATCACCTGATCAAGGCGGTCCTGGCGACGGAGGACCGGCGTTTCTTCGATCATTACGGCATCGACTTCATCGGATTGGGCCGGGCGCTTTCCGAAAACGCCAAGGCGGGCGGCGTGGTGCAGGGCGGCTCGACGCTGACCCAGCAGCTGGCGAAAAACCTGTTCCTGACCAACGAGCGTTCGCTCGAGCGCAAGATCAAGGAAGCCTTTCTGGCGGTCTGGCTGGAAGCCAACCTGTCGAAGAAGGAAATCCTCTCGCTCTATCTCGACCGCGCCTATATGGGCGGCGGCACATTCGGTGCGGCGGCGGCTTCGCAATTCTATTTCGGCAAGAACATTACCGATGTCAGCCTGGCGGAAAGCGCCATGCTGGCCGGCCTGTTCAAGGCGCCGGCGAAATATGCCCCTCACGTCAACCTGCCGGCGGCCCGCGCCCGCGCCAACGACGTTCTTTCCAATCTGGTGCAGAGCGGCATGATGTCGGAGGGTCAGGTAATCGGCGCAAGGCGCAACCCGGCAACCGCGATCGACCGCGCCGACGTGAAGGCGCCCGACTATTTCCTCGATTGGGCTTTCGACGAAGTGCAGCGGCTGGCGAAGGACGGCAAGATCAGAGAGCATTCCGTCGTGGTGCGCACCACGGTCGACATGGGCCTGCAGCAGGCGGCAGATGCTGCGATGGAATCGAGCCTGCGTGAATTCGGCGAGGGCTACAAGGTCAAGCAGGGTGCGATGGCGATGATCGAGAACGGCGGTGCCGTTCGCGCCATGGTCGGCGGCCGGGACTATGGCGAAAGCCAGTTCAACCGTGCCAGCAAGGCGCTGCGCCAGCCGGGTTCGTCGTTCAAGCTGTTTACCTATTCGGCCGCGATGGAACACGGCATGACACCGGAGACGACGATTTCCGATGCGCCGATCACCTGGCGCGGCTGGTCGCCGCAGAATTACGGCCGATCCTACAAGGGCAAGGTGACGCTGCTCACCGCCATGTCGCAATCCTTGAACACTGTGCCGGTACGGCTGGCGAAGGATGTGCTCGGCACGAAGGTGATCGTCGACACCGCCAAGGCATTCGGCGTCGAGACACCGCTGCGCATGGACAAGACGATCCCGCTCGGTACGTCGGAAGTGACCGTGCTCGACCAGGCAACAGCCTATGCGGTGATGCCGGCCGGCGGCATGCAATCACGCCGCCACGGGATCGAGCAGGTTCTGGGTTACGGCGGCGAGGTTCTCTACGATTTCAACCGCGATGAAGCACCTGCTACCCGCGTTTTGTCTGAAAAGGCGACGTCGTCGATGAACCGCATCCTGACACAGATCCCGGTGATCGGCACGGCAAAGCGCGCAGCGCTTGACGGCGGCATCGTCACCGGCGGCAAGACCGGCACCTCGCAAAGCTATCGCGACGCCTGGTTCATCGGCTTTACCGGCAACTATACGACAGCCGTCTGGTTCGGTAACGATGACTTCACCTCGATGAACAACATGACCGGCGGCGCACTGCCGGCGATGACGTTCAAGAAGCTGATGGACTATGCGCATCAGGGCGTCGAACTGCGCCCCATTCCCGGCATCGAAAACCCTCTTCCCACCGGCAACCATAAAAAGGGCGATGCGGTGGCGAAGGCACAGCAAGAGGATCCGGCACTGGTGGCATTGCAACGGCCACGATCTCTGTCAGGCGAATCGACGCGCGTGCTGAAGCAGTTGGCGCTGACGTTGAAGGCAGCTCCGCCGCTGGTGGCCGGCGTGGAAAAGGTTGCCGAAGCGACAAGAGCGGCGGCCGGCCGGCGTCAGGGTTCGAACGACGACTTGCGCAAGGGCACGGCGGTGATAAGCCCGGTCGTGACGAATTCGGTGCCATGATTGTTCGGCGGTACATCAGGCCGCCCGCGGTTCAATCCTGTCGAGTTCGTCTCCCAGCTCGCGACGACGCTGCATGAGGTCGTAATCGGCCTGCAAACCGAGAAAAAAGCCTTCCGAAAGCCCGAAATAGCGGGCAAGCCTTAAATCCGTATCGGCCGAGACCGAACGCTTTCCGAGAACGATTTCATTGATGCGTCTCGGGGGAACAACGATGGATCGTGCAAGCTCGTTCTGACTGAGTGCCATTGGCTTAAGGAACTCCTCAAGCAGAATTTCGCCGGGATGCGGGTTGGGCAGCCACTCGGTTTCAGTCGTGGTAATCGACGATTTCAACATCGGCAGGCCCTCCTTCGGTCCAGACAAAACAGATACGCTTCTGATCGTTGATGCGGATTGAGAAACGGCCGGCAAGATCGCCCTTCAACGCTTCCAAACGGTTTCCGGGCGGCACACGCAGATCACCCAATTCACGTGCCTGATTGAGTAGACGCAGCTTTCTCAGCGCAACAGCCTGAATATCCGGTGGCAGTTTGCGGCTCCTGAGACCCCACCAGATCCGTTCCGTTTCTCGATCCGCAAAATCCCTGATCATGGCTGCTACTATAACGCACTGCGTTATAGATAACAATGTATGGATCGGGCCGATGGTTCCTTCATAATGGAATCAATGCTAATCCTCGCTGCACCGTCTTGCCGAGGACCAAAGCAGCCCGTGTTTCGTGTTCCCTTTCTCGTTGCCATCGCGCTTGTCATTGCCTTCGGGGGCGGGATCTGGTCGACCCGGCTGGCGCTCGATGCCACGATCGGGTTCGGCGCGATCAAGCTCGGTTCATGGGAAGCCTTTCCGGAAGCGCAGACGGCGGATGCAGATCCTTATGCCAAGTCTCACCGCGCCAATGCCGGCAAGCTTCTTTATGCGCGGGCGGAGGGATTGAGCTTCACGGCCGCTACCGACGACAGCGGCGCAAGGCTTTCGGGAAACTGTGCCTACCAGCTCGCCGGCCAGACACCGACTGCGCGGTACTGGACGCTGTTTGCCACCGGACCGGACGGGCGTCCTCCGGCAGCCGACGCGGATCTGCCCTCCTCGCTCAATTCCCGCATGGTGGTACGTCTGCCGGACGGTTCGCTCGACATCACGCTGGCATCGCGGGCGCGGGCCGGAAACTGGCTGGCCATTCCGGCGCAGGGCCAGTTTCGCCTGACGCTGACCCTGCTCGATACGCCGGCGGCGGGCAGTTCAGGCCTGATCGACCTTGCCATGCCGGCGATCCGCAGGATCGGGTGCGGCAATGTCTAGGTTTTCCAGGCTCCCCTCCCTCCGGCGCGATTTTCTATGGCTGAAAATCCTGTTTGCGATCGTCACCGGGCTTGTGGGTGCAGCCCTCCTGCACCTGATCATCGTCTTTTCGCTGCCGCAGTTTTCCCAACGGGACGCCTATACGCGCATCATTGCGGAAGGTGAGAGCCAGCGTTTCTACCGGCTTGGCGAGCAGCCGGACCGCGCCGGGCTTTCAAAGGAAGACCCGATGATGGAGATGTCCGTCTGCTCCTTCGACATCAGCGAAGCACCGGTCCGGCTGACGGCACCGAATGGTGGCGTGCCGTTCTGGTCGCTCGGGGTGTTCGACGCCTCGTCGGACGAGATCTTCTCGATCAACGACCGCACCTCCGCGGATCATGTGCTGGATGTGGTGGTCGGCACGCCGGCGCAGCTTGCCGCGCTTCGCAAGAGCCTGCCGCGGGGATTTTCCCAGACCGTGCTGGTCGAAACACAGCAGACGGAAGGTTATGCCGTGCTCAGAAGTTTCGTGACGCATAGAAGCGTCGCTCCGGTCGTGTCGAAATTTCTCGATCAGGCGACCTGCGCTCCGTTTCAGTGGCGCACCAGAGTTCAGTTCTAAAGCGCATCGCGATCCTTCGGATTCGCTTTACACGCTTTAAGCCTTTATTTTATCGCATGTCTTCTGCGCAAAACCGCTGCACGTTTTTGCGCGACATGCTTTGGGTTTTCTGCGTCACTTCAGCTCGATACGGACGGCGTGATTTTCGGCCTTGCGGTCCATCCGATCGTCGAAACGCTCGTAACGGACGCCGGTGAACATCACGATCTCGCCCGCCAGAGCAAGGTTCGAGGCTGCAGTCGGCACGGAGACCTTTCGGCCTTTCCGATCCCGCCAGACATTCATTACCACTATCTCTGCCATGCTCGTCTCCATTCAAGGGATCGAGACGGATGAAGACGGTTCGATTTCACCCTGCCCTTTCGGGCCGACGCACCCATGAAGATCCCGGATGGGGCTCACGGACATCCGCGTCTCTCTCGTCAAAGCGTCATTTCGCCCAACGCTGCGACATCTCCTGCCGGTTCCGCCTGAGCCGACAGAGGCAGCGACAATCAAAGTCTACTGCTCTTTCCGGCCTCATGGCCGGTCATGACTGAAATTCAGCCATAACGCGGTTAACAAGACCTTAACGCTAAAGTAGCGCCCGCTGGAAATGCATTCTGATGAACCGATCAACAACGCAGTGTTGCAGATTTGGTTCAGTGCGATCACGGTTGAATGCGAAATTCTCGAAGTGCAGGATTGTGACGGCAATCAAGGAGGTCATTCCTCGCCACTTTTGCCAATCGCGACAACAGCGTATCCGCTGTGGACGAACTGTGCCGAAACGGGCCGTCTTCACCAGACATTAACCCTATTGAGCCTAGCATCTCCGTTATCTTAAGCGAGCAATGAGGCTGGCGGAAACGCCAATCGACACTGCCCGCCCACCGGGAGTTTCCAAGGTAAGGTAGATGACGTGTCGGCTGCCTCGCGGCGGCCAAACGCATTTGTCGGCACCTCTGTTTGTATTGCGTTTCAAAGAGTTTGCCCGTGACGAGTGAGTTTCGAGATCTTGAGAGACCGCAGGCGCTGCGCAGGAAGGACGTCGTGCTGATGGCTACGGTGACGAGCTTCGAGGAGCTCTCCCATCCGACACGTTCGGAGCTGCGGCAGTTCGCCGAACTCTTCATGCCGATCTTTTCGGCTTCGTCCGACGATGCGCGCCGGCAGGCGGTCGCAGCACTGTCGCAGTCTCCCAATATCCCTCCGTCCGTCGCCTTTTTTCTCGGCAGCCAGCCGATCGCGGTTGCGGCTCCATTTCTGGTGACCTCGACCTGCCTCACGGATGAGGCACTGATTACCATCGCCCGCTGCCAGGGCGCGGATCATGCACGCGCGATCGTGCGCCGCGCGGCCCTCTCCCCCACCGTCATCGATGCGCTCGTGGGGCTGCGTCCCGAAACGGTACGGCAATCCAGAAGTGCCGTTGCGGCAACGGAGGCCGGTTCGACGATCGCCGGGACGTCGAATATCGAAACACCGGTGATCGATACCGATCGGCTGGCGCGGGAAGAAGATCTGCGCCGCCGGATCAAGCTGCTTGCGGGCCATGTGGAGCGGGCAGACGATGATCGTCTCGGGTTGCGCAGCCTTTCGGAGATACAGGAAGCATTGCTGGTGCGGTTTGCCCGCAACCGGGAGGTCACGCTTCTCGTCACTGCCCTTTCGGACATCCTGACCACCAGCCGCTGGCTCGCCGAGCGTGTTCTGCTTGATCTTTCGGGTCGTCAGCTCGCCACCGTGTTGAAAAGCCTCGGCATGTCATCCTCCGATGCTACCTATATTCTCACCCGGCTCTACGGCCATCTGGCACAAGCCGCAGACGGCATGTCGCAGGCTGAAAGCCTGTGGCTGTCGCTGAACGAGGACGAGTGCCATGCGCGGGTGGAAGCCTGGCGCAGGGCCGACCGTTACACCTACGGCGCGGATCAGGCAGGTTCCAGCATGCAGGCCGGTGCGGCCGAAGATGCCGAGAATGCAGGGGCTTTCACCGAGGACCGGCCATTGCGGACCTCGGCCACCGTGCGCCGCAGCGCTTCCGGCTTCAGGATCCGCTAACGCTCAGATATCCGGTTTCACGACCGGAAAAAGATCGCCCAATTCGTCGATTTCCAGCTCCACCAACCACAGGTCGGAATCGAAGCGCAACTCCCTGTCGAGAGCCTCGCGCACAATGTCCGGTTCGACACGCGCGAGCCGTGTCTCGAACTTGCGGCTACCGTCATCCTCATCGGAAAAGAAGTTCTGCGGCGCCGGCGCATAAAGGCTTTCCAGCCCGTCGCGAAACCGTTGGCGGATAAAGATCGCCCCGGCGGCCTCCGCTCCCTTGTGCTCAACGGCCGCAAAACCGCCAAGGCCGAAGACGCGGCGGATGAGAGCGGAAACATAGATATCGGAACGGAGGCGCATGGGGCTTGCATAGGACGGTTTGCGGGCGGGTGCAAATGCGCCGTCACTTGCCAGTGCGGACGGGTTCGCGGCCTGGCAGTCGAGGATCATTTGCGGTCGCATTTTACCGTTACGTAACTCCTGCCCCTGGCCGAGAGCGTCTACCTTTCAACGATGGATGATGTTGGAAGGCGCGACAATGTCGATATGCAAATTTCGGATGGCTCTCAGTGCAGTACTTCTACTGTCGGTCGGTAGCTATCCGGCATCGGGCGACGCTGTTATCGGCGGGACAATGCCCGTCACCGTAGAAAACTTTTCGCGGGCCGAAACGGACGTGACAATGGCGGCCTATGCCAAGGAAGACGCGTTCGGCAAGTTCATGCATGCACGAAAGCCTGCATCGATCGACGATCAAAAAATCGTTCGCATGAACCGCGACACTCTCTACTCTATCGGAGTGTTCGACCTCGATGCCGGTCCGGTGACGCTAAGCCTTCCCGATGCCGGCAAACGCTACATGATGGCTCAGGTCATCGACGAAGATCACTACACCCACGACATCGCTTATGCGCCGGAGACCAAGTCCTATTCAAAGGAGACGATCGGCACTCGTTATCTGGTGATCATCATCCGTACGCTCGTCGATCCGCAGAGCGAAACAGACATCAGGGACGTCCATGAGCTACAGGACAAGACGAAGGCCGAGCAAGCTTCTTCCGGCAAGTTCGAGGTTCCGAACTGGGATCAATCCTCGCAAGCCAAAGTGAGGGATGCGCTGAAGGTGCTGGGCTCAACCCTGCAGAACTCGGAGCGTATGTTCGGCTCGAAGGAGGAGACAGACCCGGTGCGCCACCTGATCGGCGCGGCAGTCGGTTGGGGCGGGAATCCAAGCTCGGCCGCGATCTATCTAACCTCCAAACCCAAGGATGAGAGCGGAAAAGCAATAGAGAGGATTATCGTGAAGGACGTGCCGATAGACGGGTTTTGGTCGATCAGCGTCTATAACGGCAAAGGCTATTTCGAAAAGAATGATCTCAACGCCTATTCGATCAACAATCTGACCGCAAAGCCATCGAACGACGGGAGCATTGTCGTCCAGTTCGGAGGCTGTAATGCCACCACGATCAACTGCATACCGATCATGGAGGACTGGAACTACACGGTGCGCTTATACCGCCCGCGCCCGGAACTGAGCGAGGGAAAGTGGAAATTCCCAGAGCCTGAACTGGTCAAATGATCGCAATGTGCAGTTGCCCTTAAGGGACCTGTGCCGATCTCAACTCTCAAACCAACGATTGGGGAAAACCCCTTCTGATGGCGCCAGGCGCCGTCAGATCGTGACAACAGGGTTTTTTATCCGAAATTACGCCGACTTGACGGATGCCATCGACGGTCGCCGTCATTGCCGATACGCCTTCATAGGTTGCAGCGCGGCTTCTGCCTTTTGACAGGCCGCGTTCCGATCTGTGCTGGGGGTTGCGCAGGTCGAACGTATGAGGAGACCTGTCTTGAATTTATTTGAGAATAACAGACGCACGTTCATAAAGGGCTTGTGCCTTATGCCTTTCAGCACAGTTTGCTTCAACGCCGCCTCGGCAGCGCAGGATCGGAAACCGTCTGCCTGGGTCGACACCAACCATTCCGGCAAGGCTGGAGAGCTTGTCGAGGGTGCGCCTGTCTATCGAACGATAGACGAGGCATTGGCAGCGGCTCCCGGAGCCGCGACCCAAACTTGGGTGATCGCGATCAAGCCCGGCCGGTATCGGGAAAAGCTGACGGTGACCAAGCCCAATATCTCGTTTGTCGGGGCAGGACGGGACAGTACCGTCATCACCTTCGATGCCTTTGCCGGGCAGGACAGGCCGGACGGCCAGGGCCAATGGGGAACGCCGGGTTCGGCGACCGTGACCATCCAGGCTCCGGATTTTTCCAGCCGGGGGATCACCATCGCCAACACATTCGATTTTCTGGAAAACGACCGCAGGGACAAAACCAGTTCCGATCGCGTCGGTGCATCGCAGGCTGTTGCCCTGATGCTCGATACGGGCGCGGACAGAAGTCTTTTTCAGGAGGTGGCTCTCACCGGTTATCAGGATACGCTTTTCGCCAATGTCGGCCGCAGCCTTTTTGAAGGATGCCATATCAGCGGCAATGTCGATTTCATCTTTGGCGCAGGCGCAGCCTTCTTCGAACGTTGCAATATCGTCAGCCGTTATCGCGGCAGCGCCGATACGCTTCCCGCCGGCTTTGTCACCGCGCCCAGCACCATGATCGACCAGGAGAGCGGGCTTATCTTCCACAATTGCCGCCTGACCAAGGAAGGCAGCGACATTCCCGCAGGCAGCCACTATCTGGGGCGGCCATGGCATCCGACCAAAACCTTTGCGGAGGGTCGTTATGCCGATCCCAATGCGATCGGCGTCTCGGTATTCCTGAATTGCCATATGGATGATCACATCGCCGAAGACGGCTGGACGGCAATGCAGGGGACGGCCCTGACCGGACCGAGAAAATGGTTCCAGCCGCTGGAGGACGCCCGCTTCTCCGAATATGGCAGCACCGGCCCCGGCGCTTGCATCAATGCCAAGCGCCCGCAGCTGGATGAGGAAAAAGCTGAAATTTACAGCATGGCCAACGTGCTGCAAGACTGGCAGCCGACACCGATGCGATGAGTAGAGCGCGTCAGGGCGGCATTGCTGCCCTGAAGCGAGAGGCTCCTGTGACGGCCGCCTTTCCCGAAAGGCAGGTCGGCGCCAGAGCATTTCCCGACGTAAAACCGGTGCCACTTTTGCTGGAACTGCGCTAAAGCGCGCCGATCGCTTTCAGCTTCTGCAACACGATCTGGTCGGGTTCGCCGGTTTCGGGCAGGCGATAGTGTTTCTGGAAGCGGCGGATGGCGGCCTTGGTCTGGCTGCCGGCGACACCGTCGACTTCAACATCGGTATAGGCGATGTTCGACAGGCCCTTCTGGATCTGCAGCACCATTTGCGAGGCAGGTACGGGATCGGGACGTTTGGGCGTCTGTGCCGGCGAAGTCGCAACCCGGCGCGAGCCGGGGATTTCGGCCGGGGGCGTCATGCCCGGCTGGCGCTCGGAAGAGCGGATTGCGGCGGTGATGGGATCTTCGTTGCGGGCCGGTGCTTTCACCTGCTGGACGTAAGGCTGGGCAGCGGTGCGGCTTGCAGATCTCTGTGCTTCGGCTTTGGGGACTTCCGCCTTTTGCGCATCCGCTCTCGGCGCCTGCCGCGGGATCGGCAGCGGCGTGGCTGCGGCCTGAGCCTGAGACCGTGAAGGCGATTGCAGGACGGCCAGCAGTTCCGGCGTCGCGACACCGCGTTGCGGCAGGCCGGAGGCTTCCTCGAAGAACAGGATGGCGGTTTCGGTGCGCGGTCCCATCAGGCCGTCGTCGGTGCCCTGATAGATGCCGCGACGGGCAAGTTCGCGCTGGATGCCGGCAACAAGCGCCGGATCGCCTGCCGAGGATGCAGGGGCGGATTGCCCCCCTTGCGTCTGGCCGGCGATGATCGAACGGATGTCGTCAACCGGTACGGCTGCCGGAGCCTGTATCGCGGGCTGGGCCACGGGCGAGGCAACGGTCTGGCCCGAAGATGGCTGGCGGGGTGCGGACTGGCTGGATGACGATTGGGCAGGCGAGTTTTGCCCGCCGGAAGGCGCACGCTCTATCCGGAAGGTGGTGACGTCGGCGGGATCTGCCTGACGGGTCTGGCGATAACCGGCAATCGCGTTGGGATCGCGCGCATCGCGGGTAGCGAGGAAAGGCGACAGGTGACCGGCCGGCTGGTACCAGAGCGCGTTTGCTGCAACAAACGAGAAGGCGACGATGAAGGTCGTGGCATAAAGCGTCGCCTTGGGATTGCGGGCGATGGCGCCGCCGATACCGCGTGCGGAACCCGTCGCGCCGTAAAGCACGGCAGAGCCGGTACCCGCAAGGATGCGGGACGGAAGGCTTTGTTCCTTCGCTGTCCGTCGCCCCTTAGGCGATTTTCGCTTCCGCGTGGTCATTCGCACATCCCAGCTGAATTCCAGACCGCTCCATCGCGGTCCCTTCCATCATGGCCTTTTCATCAGAATTCTTCAACTGCACGGTCTTCAGTCGCGGCGGAAACTCCACGGTTTCCACCATTGCGTCTTCAGCATCCGCCGTATCGGGGCCGCCCATCGGCAGCGTGATCGTCACGACCGTGCCCTCGCCCGGACGGCTGGCAATTGCAAACGTACCACGGTGGAGCGCAACCAGTCCCTTGACAAGCGCCAGGCCGAGACCGGTGCCTTCGTAATTGCGGTTATAGCTGTTGTCGACCTGGGTGAAGGGCTGGCCGAGCGTGCCCAGCTTTTCCGCTGCGATGCCGATGCCGGTATCGCTGACGGTGATGACGAGATCCTGGCCGCGCAGCGATGCATCCATCGACACGACGCCGCCGCGATCGGTGAACTTGATCGCGTTGCCGGCAAGATTGATGAGGATCTGCTGCAGGGCGCGGCGATCGGCCAGCACTTCCGGCAGGGCGCGGGAGACGCGTGCGGTCAGCGTGATGCCCTTGTCGCGCGCCTGGAGATCCAGCATGGCGCGGCAGGTTTCGACCGCTTCGGACGCGGCGAAGGGTTCGATCAGCAGCTCGTAGCGGCCGGCCTCGATCTTCGACATGTCGAGCATGGTGGTGACGACGGAAAGAAGATGGCCGCCCGACTGGCGGATGAGGCCGACATATTCGCGCTGGCGGTCGTTTGCCAGCTTGCCGAAATATTCGCCGGCCAGCACGTCGGAAAAACCGAGGATCGCATTGAGCGGCGTGCGCAGCTCATGGCTGACGGCGGCGAGGAAGCGCGATTTCGTCTCGTGCGCGGACCTTGCCTCTTCCTGACGGCTTTCGGCCTCACGGCGCAGCGCATCATATTCGGACACGTCGCGGGCCTGGGCGATCACCTGGACGAGGTTTCCCTCGCCATTGCGGATGGCGGTGAAATCGAAACGGACGAGGATAAACTGGCGCCCGTCGGCAACGGAAGACGTCTTCTGTACCCGCACATCGGTCTCGGCCCGCGAAGCGCCCTGGCGAAGCATGTCGAAAGCCTGGAGAAGCGCGATCTGATCAGAGACATGGACCCGCTCGGCAAGCGTTACGCCGGCGCAATCGCGGATTGCCGAAGGAAAGCTCTGGGCATCACGGCCGCCGACCCTGAGGACCTGACCCTGGGCGTCGAGGGACAACATCAGGCCGGGGCATGTGTCGAAATAGATATCGTCGCTCACGACCATTTGCGGCAACGAACGGGGCCGGGAAAAGGCGATCACGGAGATGATGAGGAATACGGCAACAACCACGGCGGCCCCGACAGGCAGCGCCAGAACCGGCCGCAACAGCGCGGTAAGGCCCAATGGAATGGTGACGAGGGCAACGGCTGCGGTCAGCACCATACGGCGCAGCAATGTGATGTCGGCACCCCGCACCACTTCGCCACCCAGGCGCGCCAGCCAGCGTTCGGCGGTCACGTCGACCACCTCAACAGCCTTCCCGGCAATGTTACCCAATACGCGCACTCAAAACCCTGACACAACTCGTTTTACGCGGTCACATTAGGCTTCCGCGACTTAAAGAAAGGCTAAGAGTGTGTGATTCCCGGCGCGGCCAAAAGACTGCATTTCCGGCTTTGGCACATAAAAGGCCGCACTTCTCCGGTTGTGGTTAACAGGGCGTAAGCGACGGATTTATTTCGTTTTTTCGCTTGGCGTTAACGATTGTGGCAACGAGTGCCGCGCAAAACGCCTTGCCTTTCGGACGCCCGCCCCATTTATGCTTAACGGCATTCGCTAAAGTTTGAACCAAATGCCGTGCGGGACGGCGAAAATGACGGGCATGTGTCGATTTAGGTCAAATTTTAGATAAATCCGAACGGTACCGTCAAAGGGGTATTTGCTTCCCGTCGGTACGGTGGTGTGCAAGAGCGGCACAGACCGGTCCCCCGGCGGAGGCACTCCGCTGTGGATAAGAACAGGTGAGCAAGGCCGGAGCGGCCAGGGTCAGGCAGGACAGGACTATGTGGTTTCTGATCAAGGGAAGTATCTTCTTCGCAGCCGTGCTGGTGGTGCTTTCGTACTTCAGCAACCGGCCGCTTGCAGTGACCGAGGATGCAGGCGCCGTGGAAATGGGCGACGCGATCTCGGTTGCGACCGGAGCCTATAGCTATATTGCCGGCCTGTGTGCCGAAAAGCCGGATGTCTGCGCAAAGGGCGCCGAGACGCTTTCGGCGCTTGGCGTGAGGGCCGCGGAAGGCGCGCATGTCGCCTTCGAACTGCTCGACAGCCATTTTAATACCAAGACTGCCGATGTGGCGCTGAAACAGGATCCCGATCCGACGCCTTTCCCGGCAGATGCCGTGCAGACCCGATCGATCGCCCCGCCTGCCACTCTTTACACGGGTTCGGTGCCCCTGCCGCTGAAGCGGCCCATACAATAGACCGGACATTCTTTGAATTTGACGACTTGCGCCGGGCTCCCAATGCCAACGGTTCCCCGGCGCCTGACTGCCTGCCCAAAATTCAGCGCCTGCTGACGCCGCAAGGAATAAACCCCTTGCGGCGATTTTTTTTGCGCGATGGGGCAAGGGCAAGCAATGCCTCCATGACGGCAATTTTTTCTGTTATCGGCGCGCAAAAGACCTATATGGAAAACATCAGAAAACCACCGGACAAGACCATGGCAGAGCTTTCCCAGATCATCGACGACTTCGCTTTCCTGGATGAATGGGAAGACCGCTACCGCTATGTGATCGAACTCGGCAAGGCGCTGCCGGACCTTGCAGACGACAAAAAGACCGCCGAGTACAAGGTTCAGGGCTGTGCCAGCCAGGTGTGGCTGGTGAGCCATGTGAAGGATGAAAGCGCCGACCCGGTGATGACGTTCGAAGGCGATTCCGATGCACATATCGTGCGCGGTCTGGTCGCCATCGTGCTCGCCACCTATTCCGGCAAGCACGCCTCCGAAATCGTCGCCACCGACGCGATCGACACCTTTAACCAGATCGGCCTGGTCGAGCATCTCTCCTCGCAACGCGCCAACGGGCTGCGTTCGATGGTCAAGCGCATCCGTGAAGAAGCCCGCCTGAAGGCTGCTGCCTAAGTTACGGGAGACGTTCCGCTGCTGCCATAGGCTTCGGCGGCGGGGCGGAAATCTTCCGTGCCCCAGTGATGGTTGTTGCGCCGCATTGTCTGGCGCGGTGGCGGGGCGTAGTGGCGGGCAAGCGCCAGGAGCGCCGTCCTCAGCATCAGCTTGGCGGAGCGCACCGGCCATTGCCGTTCCCGCTCTACCAGTTCCAGCCCCTTGCCGAAACAGCAGACATCGGCGGCAACGCCAGCAAGCTCGGGTCCCATCGCCTCCATCGCGCGGCCAAAACGCCGGCGCGCCTCGATGGCGCTTGCTGCAATATCGGCAAGACCACCCGCCTCCCCCTTGCCACGTGAGGAAAGCCGCGGCTCCCAGGAGGAGGTGATGCGCGGCTGCAGCTGGGCGCGGGTAAAATCATCCAGCAGCCGTTCGCCGGCATCGATGGCTTGCGGCGGAAAGAAAGCAGCCCCCGCTTTATCCTTCAGACGGGAAATGCTCGAAAGCGGCGACTCGTCGAGATTGCGGCTGACCTTCTGGCGGGCACCATCGATCTCCACCGTGGTCTCGACGAGATCGCCATGCTGGCCGGCGAAACCATGCCCCTCCTCCATTCCCGCCGCGACCAGCGTGCGGCGGAGAAAACTACGGGCTTCGCCAGTCGCCTGCACGATGCCGGCCGATCGGCGCACGAGGCCGAGCGATACCGCATGGCCGAGCAAAGCTTCGGGATAGGAACGGCATTCCGGGCCAAGATGGAGGATGCCATCCGTGCCCGCCACGATTGCCAGTCCGGCCTTTCCTACGCCGAGTGCGTGGCGAACCAACCGCGTGAGGCTTTTTGTCGAAATAGCGTGCGGTGCGGATGCCGGCTCTGCCCCGGTGATCCCCCGTTTGGCCTTCGATGTCTCAGTCATGACCGCCCCCGATAAGATCCGAGGACTGGAACACGGCGGTCGCTATGCGCTCGATCGCCGAAACAAATTCGTCGAAGGCGACATCATCTCGCCGGTCCTCGACCACATGGCAGGCATGGCCGACAGTGGTACGGTCCCGGCCGAAAGCGGCGCCGATATCGCTGAACGACATCCTGAGCGCCACATGGCAGACATACATGGAAATCTGCCGGACATGGCAGGATGGCCGTCGCCGTTCGCTGCGGACGATGACCCGGTCGCTCAGCAGCGAGATCGTTTCCGCCGTGATCTGGCTGACGATGCGGCAGACAATGCGTGCCGGAAGGCTTGCAGGATAGGTCGGGCTGGCATCAGCCAGCAGCGGAACAGCGCCGATGTTGTAAGCAAGCGTATCAGGGCGGTTCCTGTTCGCTGGTGCGCCCTTAAGTGTCGAAGTCTCAAAAGGCATGACAACTCCTTATCGAATAGGAATTAATTCATACACCTTGAAGACGAGCGGGGAATGCAGCTTATGGCCGTTTTTTATTGCATTGTTGAAAATGCTGTTCTTTTTTTGTTCTGACGCGAGATAAATAGGATTTATTTCCTCTTCCCGTCCCCGCTTTTCCGGGAAGCGATAGATTGAGGACGGGGCCCGAGAACCAACCGGATACGCAAAAGCCGGGCGATGGCCCGGCTTTTCGTGGCGCCACAGGGCGCACAGATTGCCAAAGCAAACTCGGCGATATCGGACCGCGTTGATTGCCTCAACTTTTACTTCTGTGCAATTCCGAAGGAAAATCCGGCCAGCACCTTCAAGGGAGCAGCGGTTTTACCGAAATTGCTTTTGGCCGGACAAAGCCCGGCCAGCATCTGCAGATCAGTTGCGGGCGCGCTTGCGGCGCTGGCCCAGACCCATTTCCTTGGCAAGACGCGAACGGGCTTCGGCATAGGCCGGAGCGACCATCGGATAATCGGCCGGCAGGCCCCACTTTTCGCGGTATTCATCCGGCGTCATGTTGTAATGGGTCATCAGGTGGCGCTTCAGCGACTTGAACTTCTGACCGTCTTCGAGGCAGATCAGATAATCTTCCTCGATCGACTTCTTGATCGGCACCGGCGGCTTCGGCTTTTCAACCGCTGTCACGACCGGGGTCGGGGAGGATGTGCCGCTCAATGCGGTATGCACGTCCGCGATCAGGTTTGAGAGATCGCTGACGGGAACTACGTGGTTACTCACATAGGCAGCCACGATATCTGCGGTGAGTTCCACCAGCAGCTCGGGACCCTTGCCCAGTGCCATATCTGTCATTTCCTGTCTCCTGTTCGACTTTAATACGGGGCCAGCCGCGACCTCCGCGGCTGTTTCCGTAGTCGAGCGATGGCGACGAGAACCCAAACTTCGCGCAGCGTCCAAAGACAGAAGCCTACCCCTAAGCCTCCTGCGGGAAAAACGGATCGTCACCAGATGCTGCATGTAGCCTCCGCAAACCGCATATTCGTCCAGTTTATCCGAAGCGGCCTTATCAAGACCGATCTAATTCAGATAAATACGCGGTAAAACGTTAGTCTACAACAGCATCATTGCTCTACTTCTATTCAATTATCACTACAATCTGGAAAGTCCAATTGCGAAATCTAGTAATGCTGAGTGAATTATCGGCGAATATCGCATATTTCTGACATTTATTGCTGGCAATAAGGCTATTTTACAATCATCGCGCGCTTATAAATACCGTCTGAAAAACTTTATTCATTGTTGACCGGCGACATTTCGTTGCAGGCAGACTGATTCGCCATGGAATAGCCAGCCCTCAATGAGGCCATCGCCAGCAAATGCGCGGATACCGGGGCCGTGAGCACGAAGAAAAAGAAGCCTGCAAGCGCCCGCGCGAGCACCGCGATATCGCCGGAATGAAGACCAACGGCAAGCAAAAGCAAGCCTGATCCCACCGTTCCGGCCTTGGATGCCGCATGCATCCTGGAGTAGATATCGGGCAGACGGTTGAGACCGATTGCCGCAACCAGGGCGAAAGCCGAACCTGCAAGTATCAGGACAGAGGTCAATAGCGCCACAACAAGCTCCATCATTGCCCCTTACCCGGTTTGGTCGTTTTTGGTGATTTTGCCGGCCAGGCCGGTTTGCCTGATGTTTTTGCGGCAGTTTTTCCGGCGGTTTTACTTGCGGTTTTGCCTGTCGTCTTTTTAGTTATTTTGGCGGATTGCTTGCGTGGCCCGGTTTCATATGTCGTCTCAGAAACGGCCACCGCCTCCTTGACTGCGCCGGACAAGATAAAGCGGGCGAAGGCGACGGTTGCCAGGAAGCCGACCAGACCAAGCGCGATGGCAATATCGATATAGAGCGTGAAGCCGGTGCGAATGGCGATCAGCGCGATGAAACCGATGACGATGCCGACCAGCATATCCAATGCGACGACGCGATCGGGCAATGTCGGCCCCTTCACAACCCGCCAGACCGTAGCCATGAAGGCGGTGGCGAGCAGGAGAAGCGCGATCCAGATCGATGTGTGGAGGATCGTCTGCGCAATATTCATCGGAAGGCCTCGATGATCTTGCGCTCGAAACCGTCGGCGATCTCCCGTTTTGTCGCCTCGACATTCGAGCAGTCGATGGCGTGGACGTAAAGAAACTTCCTGTCCTTCGACACGTCGACCGACATGGTGCCGGGCGTCAACGTGATGAGATTGGCGAGAAGCGTGATCTCGAAATCCCTATCGACGGTCAGCGGAAAGGCGAATATGCCGGGCTTGACGTCCATATTCCGGCGGGTGACGAGCACGGCCACTTTCCAGGCCGACAGAGCCAGTTCCTTGAAGAAGAGAAGGACCAGGGACAGGATACGGCCGAGACGGAGGAGATAACCGGTGGCGCTCATCTCGTCGCGGACGATCCAGAGGGCCGCGGCCGCGAGCGCGAAACCGAAGACCAGATTGTGGATCGTGGCGCTGCCGGTGATCGCAACCCAGATGATCGCCAGCATCAGCGACAGGACGTAGATGATCATGGCACCAATCCTCCCGGAAAGACCGAACGGATATAGGCCGACGGATCGGCAAGGCCATCGGCGGCCGCCTGGCTGAGTGCAAGCAAAGGTTCGGGATAGAGGCCGAAGACAAGAACGAGCGTCGCCAGCGCTCCGATCGGCAGGGCCGTACGCCAGTCTGTTGCCGTCGCGGCTTCGCCCTCCCCGCCCGGCGCCGGCCGCCAGTAGGCCAGAAGAAACACGCGGGCAAGCGCCAACGTGACGAGGAAGGCGGAGACGAGGATCGCCGCTGCCAGCCACCAGGCACCGATATCGAGCGAGGCCTTTAACAGCATGATCTTTGGCCAGAGGCCGGAAAACGGCGGCAGGCCCGAAGCGGCCAGTACCAGCGCCAGCGACCCTGCTGAAAACCACGGGGCGCGGCCCCACAATCCGCCGAGACGCGACAGTTCGAACGTACCAGTCAGCCGCCCCGCCTCGCCGAGGACCAGATACAGCGCCGTCATGGTGACGATCGAATGCAGCGCATAAAGGATCGCGCCGCTGACGGCGACCGATGAGCCGATCGCGACACCCGCCAGCATGTTGCCGATGCCGACGATGACGACATAGCCCACCATGCGGCGCAGATCGTTCTGGGCAAGCGCCCCGAGCGCGCCGAGGATCATGGTCAGCACAGCCGAGGTTGCGATGACGAGGCTCAAGGCCTCGCGTTCGACCGGCAGCAGCATGATCGTGACGCGGATCAGCGCATAGATGCCGACCTTGGTGAGAAGGCCGCCAAACAGGGCGGACACGGTGATGCGCGGGGTATGATAGGAGGCGGGCAGCCAGAAATTCACCGGGAATGCGGCCGCCTTCATGCAGAAGGCGAGCACGAACAGCGCCGTCAGCGTCATCAGCGGCGCCGCATCCTCCGTCATTCCGCGGATAGAACCTGCCTTTCGGGCGATATCGGCCATGTTGAGAGTGCCGAAGATCGCATAGAGGTAACCGACGGTGATGAGGAAGAGCGTCGTGCCGATGAGGTTGAGGATGGCGTATTTCAGCGCGCCTTCGATCTGCTTCGGTTCCGAGCCTAAAATCAGCAGGCCGAAGGAAGAGATCAGCAGGACCTCGAACCAGACATAGAGGTTGAAGATATCGCCGGTGAGAAATGCGCCGGACACGCCGGCCATCAGCAGCATGAGGAAGGCGAAGAAACCGTGGCGCAACCCGCTCGCGTCGATATCGCGCAGCGAATAAATGGCAGCCAGCAATGCCGCGATGGCCGCGGCAAGCGCCATCACAGCGCCGAAAATGTCGGCGGTGAAGGATATGCCGAAGGGAGGCAGCCAGCCGCCCATGGTCATACTGACCGGCCCTCGTGTAGAGACCTGCCAGAGCAGCAGCGCATCCAGCACAACGAGCAGGGCAAGCGCCGTGATCGCGATGACCGCATGCAGGCGGACCGACTTTCGGATCATCATCAGCGTGGCGCCGGTGAGGATCATCAGCGCGGTCGGCAGAATGACGAGCCAGTCGGAAAGCGCCGGTGCTGTCGTGACCATGGCGGCGGCGAGGTCGATGGAGGCGAAGGAAGAGGCCATCAGATGGGGCCTCCCTGTTTCGCGTCCCGTCGGTGGCAAGCAGTGTTTTCCAGCACGCACATCAACTCAATACCCCATCGGCGGAAGCGGTTCGTCGAGAGGTTCGGCGAGACGCATTTCGTCGGTACTGTCGGTTCCGAGTTCCTCGAAGGCACGCCAGGTCAGCACCAGCAGGAAGGCGAAGAAGGAAAACGAGATGACGATCGCGGTCAGGATCAGGGCCTGCGGCAACGGGTTGGCAGCTCCGGCGGCAAGCGTGGACGTATCAGCGGGAATGATCGGTGGGACTTCGCGGGTGATACGGCCGGCGGTGAACAGCAACAGGTTCACGCCGTTGCCGAGGAGCACGATGCCGAGCAGGATGCGGATGGTGAATTTCGACAGCATGAGATAAACGGCGGCGGTGAAGAAAAGGCCGATCAGGGCGACGAACAGGACTTCCATCAGCGTGAGCCCTCGTCGTGTGCGCTGCCGTTTTCCGGTTCGGTTTCGAGTGCCAGCGCAATCGCCGTGATGGCACCGACGACGACGAGGTAAACGCCGATATCGAAGGACATGACGGTCGAGAGCGGCACTTCCACACCGAGAATATCCGGATAGACCCAGAGCCCGCTCATGAACGGAACGCCGGCGATCAGGGAGGCGAGCCCGGACATGGTTGCCAGAAACAGGCCGGCACCGGCAATTGCCATCGGATGGAAACGGATCGCCCGCTGCACGGCTCCCGGTCCATGGGCGATGCCGAAGATCGCCAGCGCCGAGGCAGCGATCAACCCGCCGATAAACCCGCCACCCGGCTCATTATGGCCGCGCAGGAGGACGAAGACGGAAAAGAGCAGCATGAGGGCGGTGATGACGGGGGCGGCCGTGCGCAGGATGAGAGTGTTCATGGGGCGCCATGCTCCGGGCCAAGCGGGTAATTCGTCATGCTCATCCCTCGCCTCTCTTCCCCACCCGCAGCTTGAGCAGCGCCAGAACGGCCAGCCCGGTGATCATCACCACGGCGATTTCGCCCAGCGTATCCGTCCCGCGGAAATCGACGATAATGACATTGACGACGTTGGCGCCGTGGGCGATCGCCTTGGAATAGGCGTCGAAGAAATCCGTCATAAACGGATCGAGCGGGCGACCGACCGATTTCAGCAGCATGAGCGCGAAACCGAGGCCGCAGGCGATGGCGATGGTCGCGTCCAGCACGACCTGACCTGCCGGCCGGTGATCGCTGACCGACAGCCGCAGCCGGGTCATGACAAGGGTCAGGATGACAACCGAAAGCGTCTCGACCATGAACTGGGTGAAGGAGAGATCCGGCGCACCGAACAGAAGGAAGATCACCGCCACGGCAAAGCCCTGAATGCCGAGCGATACGATCGCGGTCAGGCGATCGGCGGCACGCAGGACGGCGATGATGCCGAGTGCCGCAATGACGAAGAAGGCCGCCTCCTGAACCAGAAGACCGGTCGGCCATGCGGGCATGTCCGGCAGTTCGTCGAAAACGAACAACGGCACGAGCAGAGTCAGGGCCACGAGAATGAAGGTGATGGTGATGTAGATTTCCAGCCGGCCGGGCTGAATGATGCGCATCAGGCCGGCCGAAAAGCGGACAAGGCCTGTGACCATATGATCGAACCAGCGGTCCGGCCCCGGCCCCAGGCTTTCCAACATCTGCGCCATCAGCCAGCGGGCACGCTCGAGCTGCCAGTAGATCAATACACCGATTGCCAGCGTGAACACGGAGAGCGCCAGAGGCAGGCCGAGATGCGGGATGGTGGTGATCGTCACCACGGTCGGCTCGTCGATGATGGCGCTTGCCATCGGTGACGAGAGATAGGCATGCAGAAGCGGGGAAAACACGCCGAAGACAATGCCGAGTGCTGCCAGCACGACAGGGCCGAGCCAGAGGGTGATCGGCGCCTCATGCGGGTGACGCGGCGTGTTCTTCCGCTGACCGATGAAGGGTTTCAGGCCGACGGCAAGGGCAATGGCCACCATCAGCGCATTGCCGGCCAGCGCCGCACCGGTGAAAAAGACGGCGCGCGGATTGCCGGCCGCGAGCGCCGCATAGATTTCCTCCTTGGCGAGGAAACCGGCAAAAAGCGGCAGGCCGGCCATGGAGCAGGCGGCAAGAAGCGCTGCTGCGAAGGTGACCGGCATGGCGTGACGAAGACCGCCGAGCAGGGGCAATTCTCGCGTGCCGGTCTCGTGGTCGACAGCGCCTGCGACCATGAACAGCGCACCCTTGAACAGCGAATGGGCGACGAGATAGAGCACCGCCGCCTCGATGGCATGGGGGGAGCCGAAGCCGGTCAGCATCACCAGAAGGCCGAGCGAGGCCATGGTCGTATAGGCGAGCATCAGCTTGAGATCGGTCTGGCGGATACCTATCAGCGCGCCTGTGATCAGCGTCACTCCGCCGAAAAAGGGAAGCAGGATTTCCCAGGCGGGTGTGCCGCCGAGAACCGGGTTGAGCCGCATAAGAAGATAGACGCCGGCCTTCACCATTGTCGCAGAATGAAGATAGGCCGAGACGGGAGTGGGTGCCTCCATCGCATTCGGCAGCCAGAAATGAAACGGAAATTGCGCCGATTTGGTGAAGGCACCGCCAAGCACCAGAAACAGGGCCGGCAGGTAGAACGGGCTCATCTTCAGTGCATCACCGAGATGGACGAGCAGCGACAGCTGGGTGACACCGGTGACGTTCCAGAGGAAAACCAGACCGGCCAGCAGCGACAGTCCCCCTGCCCCCGTCACGACCAGCGCCTGCAGCGCGGCCCGGCGTGCGGCCTCCCGCTCATGGTCGAAGCCGATCAGCAGGAAGGAGGCGATCGAGGTGAGTTCCCAATAAACGAACAGCATCAGAAAGCTGTCGGACACGACGAGGCCGAGCATGGCGCCCATGAACAGCAGGATGAAGGACAGGAACCGCCCGAGATGGCGGTGGCCCTTCATATAACCGCCGGAATAGATGACGATCAGGGTGCCGATGCCGGTAATCAGCAGCGCGAAAGTGAGCGACAGGCCGTCGATGAACCAGGAGAAGGACAGGTTGAGGCTGGGCGCCCAGGCATATCCGCCGGTGACCACTTCGCCGGCCGAAATCTCGCCCAGGAACCGGCAGAAATGAAGGAAGGACAGTGCCGGTGCGAGCGCGATGATCCAGGCAGCCTTGTCGCCAAGGCGCGAGACAAGGAAGGGAGCCAGCAAGGCGGCCACAAACGGCAGGAAGAGCGCAATAAACGTCCATGCCGGCGCGCTGGCGGCCATAGTCTCTCCTCACCCCTCGCACGGCCGATCATCGAACGCGTATGGTTCTCTTAAGTGAAACGGACGGGTGCCTCAAGCACAACCGGACGGGACGATGCGACAGGCATCTTTATTCACAGCGTTGCGATGCCTATCTATGGTGCAAACGAAAGGAACCGTCATGTCCTCGACTGCGACACCCAAGATTTCCAAAACCGATGCCGAATGGCGCGAAGAACTGACGCCCGAGCAATTTTACATCCTGCGCCAGGCAGGTACGGAGCGCGCCTTTAGCGGCCCTTACTGGAACGCCAAGGAAAAAGGCATCTACAGCTGCGCCGGATGTGGCGAAGACCTGTTCGTCTCCGACACCAAGTTCGATTCCGGCTGCGGCTGGCCGAGCTATTTCGAGGCGGTGAAACCGGATGTGATCACCGAAATCCGTGACACGTCGCATGGAATGGTGCGCACAGAAGTGCGCTGCGCCAATTGCGGCGGCCATCTCGGCCACGTTTTCCCCGACGGCCCGCCGCCGACCGGCCTTCGCTACTGCATCAACGGCCATTCGATGAATTTCACCCCGGTGGAATGAAACACGATCCTATCACCGGCAGGCCACGGTGAACTCAGTCAATAGAGAGTTCAGGTCTGCCGGCTGTTCAAGCGGCACATAGTGGCCGCTCCCTTTTATCACATGCAACTTTCCATTCGACGCCATTTCGGCCTGGGCAGCGCTGGTTTTCAAACCTGGCGCGGGATCCTGGTCGCCGCTTACGATTGCAACCGGACAGGACAGTCGGCTGAGGAGATCGGCCCGACCGGGACGCGTATGGAAAACATCGGTGCCTCTGGCGAGATCTTCGCGAGATTGCCGCATCATCATCCCGTAGGCTGAAGCAAGCACAGTTTCGGGGGTATCTGGATGGAAAAATGGCCGCCAGTAGCGTTTCCATGCCGCATCCCGCCCCTCCTCGCGGATCACGCGAAGAGCTTGCGCGTGGAACAGTGGATCTGCGCGACGGTCAGCCTTGGTACCGATAAGCACCATGCCGGCAACACGTTCGGGCGCCAGGTTTGCGATTTCCAGAGCACAGGATCCGCCCACGGAGCAGCCGACGAGAACAAGCCTGCTACTCTGCGTCAGCGATAGTGCCGCCTCGGCCCATTCCGTCACGGTCTCACCAGATCTGTAAAGCGTGGGCGCAATGCTTTTGGCACCGAGTGCTTCTCGTTGCCCATCCCACATGTAGCCGTCGAGCGGCAGCGCGTGGAGAAAAAGAATTTCAGGTTCATCCACGGCGCAGCTTCCCGAAACGCGCTAGCCGATCACTTCGACCGAAAACGCGAACCTCGCCTTTTCACCGGCTGGCAGGATTTTGGTGTAGGGGCGCTTTGCCATTTCCGCCGAACCTCCCGCCTCAGCCGCCGTGCCGTGCCAAGGCTCGACGCAAAGGAAAGGTGCGCCGAGTTTCTGCCAGAGCGCCAGAGTGGGCAGGTTGTCAAAGGCGAATTTCAGGCTCGGGCCGCCTTCGGCTGCATAGGTCAGCCCCTCGCCGGCACCTTCGGCGAAGATCATCGCATCGGCCTCGAACAGTTCGTGTGCGAGCGTCAACTCGCCCTTCGAGAAAGGCGATGGCAGCTTGTCCCGGGTGACGAGCCCATCCTCCAGCCGGGTCAGCAGCGGTTCAGCGCCGTTATCGAGCGCTATCGTATGCGGCTTGCCTTCGGCGCCCGGCAGCGGCCAGAGGAAGGCCGGGTGAAAGCCGAGGCCGAAGGGCATCGGGCAACTGTCGGGGTTTTCCACTTCGGCCGTCACCACCAGTTTTCCGCCATCCAGCGAGTGCGTGAGCGAGAGGAGAAAATCGAAAGGATAGATTTTTCGGGTTGCGTCGGTGCTTTCGAGCTCGAAACGGCAGGCGGTGGTGCTGGCATCGGCCAGCACCCACTCGGCCCTGCGGGCAAAACCGTGTTGGCCCATCTCGTAGGAGGCGCCATCGACGGCGATATGATTGTCCGGCGCCTTGCCGACGATCGGGAACAGGATCGGCGAACGGCCGGTCCAGAAGGCCGCATCGCCGTTCCACAGCCAGTCCCGGCCATCGGTCGTCTGCAGCGACTGCATCTCGGCGCCGAGCGAGGAAACTTCGACGACAAGTTCATCGCTGGTGATGCGGACGATATCGGGCATGCGGCGTTCCTCCAGATGGAATCAATGCGACATATTTGCCCGACATGCGTTGAGGTTCAATGACGACCGGAACGTCTCAAGCGGATCAGTCGTCGAAATCCATGGCAAGCGTGGTTGCCTTATGCGCCTCCAGTTCCGCCAGACGGCCTTCAAGTGCCGCCTTGATCGACGGATAGGTGGAGCCCCCAAGCGCCAGACGCAGAGGCGGATTATCCCGGTCGGCATATTCGATCATCGCATCCGCCATTTTGTCCGGGTCTCCCTTGATGTCGAAGCCGCCGCTGAAGATCGCGTCACGGACCTGGCCTGCGGGTGTATCGGCGTAGATATCCATCGGCTCTGCAATGGAGAGACCCTTGCCGAAATCCGTGCGTGTCGGGCCGGGTTCGACGATGGTGAACCTGATGCCGAAAGGCGCTACTTCCTTGGCGACGGCATCGACGAAACCTTCGATACCCCATTTGGTGGCGTGATAGAGCGAGAAGCTGGGATAGGTGATCTGGCCGCCTTCCGACGCCACCTGCTGGATCAGACCGCCGCCCTGGGCCCGCAGATGCGGCAGCGCCGCGCGGATGATCTGGATAGAGCCGATCAGGTTGGTATCGACCTGCCGGCGGATTTCCTCGTCGCTTAACTCTTCCGCCGCGCCGAACAGGCCGTAACCGGCGTTGTTGACGACGACATCGATGCGGCCGAGTTCGGCGAAGGCGCGGTCGACCGTGGCGCGGATCGCGTCCTGATCGGTGAGGTCGAACCCGGCGATCCACAACCGGTTGCCATAGGTCTCGCGAAGATCGTCCAGCGCATCCATGCGTCGCAGGGTGGCGGCGACGCGGTCGCCACGGGCCAGAAGCTTTTCGGTCAAAAGGCGGCCGAAACCGGAAGATGTGCCGGTAATGAACCAGGTCTTGGACATGGGTATTCTCCTTTGCTGCGCGGTCGGGAATTCGGTTTTGGCCACGCTTTCTGCAACAGAAGATAAACTCTGCTCACTCATGCTATAAGTCGTTCAATTACGCATAACCCGGTGAATTTTTTCCATGAATGAAAAACCGACGCTCAGCGATCTTTCTGCCTTCACCACGATCATCGCGCATCGCAGCTTTCGAAAGGCGGCCGAGGAACTCGGGCTTTCACCCTCTACGCTCAGCCATATGATGCGCGGGCTGGAAACGCGGATGGGCGTCAGGCTTCTGAACCGCACGACCCGCAGCGTTTCCCCCACAGAGGCCGGCGAGCGATTGGCGGCAAAGCTCGGACCGGCCCTGCGCGAGCTTGATGCGGCGCTGGAAGCGGTCGACGATTTTCGCGGCGGGCCGAGCGGGACGATCAGGATCAACACCAGCAGCATCGTTATCCGCAGGCTGCTTGAAAACGCGGTTCCGACGTTTCTTGCCCGCTACCCGGATGTGGCGCTGGATCTGGTCAGCGACGGGCGGCTGATCGACATCGTCGCCGACGGGTTCGATGCCGGGATCCGGCTGCGCGAATCCGTGCCGCAGGACATGATCGCCATCGCTTTCGGTGGCCCTGCCCGTTTCGTCACCGTCGCTTCGCCGGATTATATCGCATCCCGCGGAGAACCCTCGACACCACAGGAGCTTTCGCAGCACGCCTGCATAAGGTTAAGAATGCCAAGCGGAAAGCTTTACCGCTGGGAATTCGAGCGGCGCGGAGAAGAGACGGTGGTGGATGTCTCCGGCCCGCTGACGCTCGACGATACCGAGCTGATGGTCGAGGCTGCGGCCTCCGACCTCGGCATTGCCTATGTGCCGCAGCATCTGGCGCAAGACTATCTGCGGCAGGGAAGACTGGTAGCTGTGCTTTCCGACTGGTGCCCCGAGATCGACGGCCTGTGCCTCTATTATCCGGGGCACCGGCACGTACCTGCCGGATTGCGCGCCTTCATCGACATATTGAAGGAGATCGACGGGAAGCTCAGTTCTTCTCTGCCGGCACCGAATATTGCGCATCCGTCACCGGCTCCAGCCAGTCGGCGGTGACGCCGCCCTCGGCTTCCTGAATGGCAATATGGGTCATGGCCGTCTGCGGACCCGCGCCGTGCCAGTGTTTTTCACCCGGCGCGAACCAGACGACATCGCCCGAGCGCAACTCGCGCACCGGCCCGCCTTCGGTCTGGGCACGGCCGAAACCGGCGGTGACGATCAGCGTCTGGCCGAGCGGATGGGTGTGCCAGTTGGTGCGGGCACCGGGTTCGAAGGTGACGCTTGCTGCGCGCACCCGTGCCGGTTCGGGTGCTTCCATCAGCGGATCAAGCCGCACCGTGCCGGTAAAATAGTCCGCCGGCTGCTGTTTCGAAGCTTGCGAGCCGTTGCGCCTGATATCCATGTCGGGTGTCCCTCTGTGCCAAGTGTCGAAGGGGATATAGGGCGAACCCGCGGAAGCACAGCGCGAAAATACGCAGATTTCCAGCTCGGCTAAGGATCCTTGGGAAACAAGACTTTCTCGTGATCCTGGGCGGCGTTGAGGATATGCAGGATATAAACCGTGTCTTCGATGACGTGATAAAAGATGGCGTAGTTTTTAAACGACAGACGGCGAATTCTAGAATCTTCATGTCCCGGAATAAGCTGATAGCGGAAGGGCATATCCTTGAGGCGCAGGCAGCGTTGGCCAATCTCGCGGACGAAAGTTATAGCACGCGTCGGGTTGTCCTGCTCGATATAGGACCAGATCCTATCGAGCTCCCGGTAAGCCTGCGGCGTGAAAACCACCTCCACGCTTGCTGCCCTCTATGCAGACCGCTTTTTCATGCGTTCAGCATAACGCGCCTCGAATTCGGCCATGACCTCTTCGATCGGCGTGCCCAGGCCGGCTTCGGACTCGGCGAGGCCACGAGCCAGCGCCGCGTTGAGTTCGGCAAGCCGCTGCTCCTTGAATGCCAGAAGCCGGACAGCTTCCTTCAGCGCGGCGTCGCGGTTTTCATAACGGCCGGACTTCACCAGCTCTTCGATATAGTCTTCCGGGTCTTTTCCGAGATTTGTAGCGTCGCTCATGTCGGTTGCTCCAGCTAACAGAAAGATATCAGCGGGCACGCGGGTTATCAATGTGGCGTATCAGACCTTGGAAAGCTTCAGTTCCATGCAGGTCAGGTCCAGCCAGCGGCCGAACTTGGTGCCGACTTCGGAGAATTTTCCGGCGATGCGGAAGCCCAGCGCGTTATGAAGCGCGATCGACGCCTCGTTCTCCGCTTCGATCGCGGCGATCATCACATGCACGCCGTTCGATGCGGCGCGGGCGATCAGTTCTTCCATGAGCTTGCGGCCGAGCCCATGGCCGCGGAAGGACTTGTGGACATAGACCGAGTGTTCGACGGTAAAACGATAGCCGTCAAAGGCACGCCATTCGCCATAGGATGCATAACCGGCAACCTCGCCATTCAACTGCGCCACAAGCACGGGAAAGCCCTTCGCCTTGCGGGCATCGAACCAGGCGCGACGGTTTTCGATATCGACCAGCGTCTCGTTCCAGATCGCCGTCGTATTGGCGACGGCGTCGTTGTAGATCTCCATGATACCGTGCAGATCGGCCTGGGCGGCATCGCGGATAATAGGCGTGTTGCTCATTATATCGTCCATTATAGTAGCTTTCTGTCCACTTTATCAGACGACGGAATTCTGTCGAGGGTAATCGCTGAGGCGTTGCGGACGGTAGGTCAAGGAATTCAGAGGCTGCCAGTCAGGCTGAAACAGGTCATTACAGCGCCATAGTGAACGGCAGCGGCTGCGACGACAAAACCATGCCAGATGGCATTCTGAAAACGCAGCTTTTCCCAGATGTGAAAGATGACGCCGAGCGAATAGATCAGCCCGCCGATGACGATCAGCGCAACGGTCACGGGCGGAAGATATTGCGACACCTCGTCCATCACCACGACACCGCTCCATCCCATGCCGAGATAAAGAAGGATGGCCAGCTTGTCGTAACGACCGGGGAAGAGGCATTTCAGCGACACGCCGACGATGGCGGTGATCCAGATGGCGGCCAGCATTGCGGCGATCCAGGGATCATGCGCCGCGCCGCGCTGCAGAAAGGGCGTGTAGGTGGCAGCGATCAGGATGAAGATCGCCGAATGATCGAGCCGGCGCAGCAGCCATTTGGTGCGGGAATGCGGCCAGATATTGTAGGTGAAGGAGACCGACAGGCAGAGGATCAGCCCGAGCCCGTAAATCCAGGCAGCGGCGATCTCGCCATAGCTCGACCAGACGGTGGCGTAGAAGATCAGCGCGGTGGCACCGACCAGGGCAAAAACGATGCCTATCCCGTGGACGATACCGTCCGCGATGATCTCATGCAGATCGTAACACCGTCCGAAATTGAAGAAATCGCTCATGCCAAAGGTCGTCTCCGTCTATCGACAGAATGCTTGGCACCGTTCAGGAACGCAAGACGTGCGCATCCCAAACGGCGTCACATTCGGTTTCGGCATGTAAATCCGAAGTGTTCGCTTTTCAGAAGAACGGAAGTGCCTCAGCGGTCGATCAGCACCGAGCACTTGGCGTGGCGCACGATGCGGTCGGCGGTGGCGCCGATGATGTAGTTCGTCAGATCCGGAACGTGCGAGGCGATGATGATGAGGTCGGCCTTGGATTCTTCGGCGGCGGCCAAAATTTCCCGCGCCGGTGCGCCCTGGCGGATCTCGATATCGGCCTTGATGCCGACCTTGTCGCGAAGCTCGGTCAACTCGGTCTCGGCCGTCTTGCGCGCATCGACGAGCATGTCCACCGAAAGATCCGAGACGACATAGGCCGGCAGTTCCTCGACGATGTTGACCATCAGGATACGGCCACCGGCGGCAGACAATTGCTTGGCCTGATTCAAAATCCGTTCGGCTTTTTCCGCCTGTGCAATATCGACCGCGACTAGGATTGTCTTATACATCTGTATCTCCCTTCAACAGTTAAGCATTTTTGCCCAGCTTACACCCGGCGCCTTGATTCGCATCAAGCTTCACTGTCCACATTTTCTGAACGAAGCTTCTCCTATTTTTCGACTTTCGTGAACGATAAGGATCGGCGATATTTCGTCATCGCGGCTTTGCCGCCGCAGACGATTGCGGCCTCCAAACCCGCCCGGAGATTATCTATGAGCAACTCTTCTGAAGCAGCATTCGCCCTGACACGTCCGGCCCATGTCGGCCGCGCGCATCTCGTTGTCACCGATCTCGATACAGCCTCGAAATTCTATCAGGAGATCATCGGTCTTTCGGTGATGGAAAAAAGCGCCAGCGGCGTGCTGCTCGGCGCCCACGGGCGCCCGCTTTTGCAGCTCACCACCGGCAACGGCGTTACCCGCGCATCACGGCAGGCGGCCGGATTGTTTCATACCGCCTTCCTGATGCCGAACCGCTCGGAACTGGCCCATTGGCTGGCCAATGCCGCCCACAAGGGTGTGCAGCTCGACGGCGCGTCGGATCATCTGGTCTCGGAAGCGCTCTACCTGTCCGACCCGGAAGGCAACGGCATCGAAATCTACCGGGACCGCACGCCGGATGAATGGACCTATTTCCCGGATGGCACGGTGCAGATGTCCACCGACCGGCTGAACCTGCAGGCGCTTTACGATTCGGCACCACAGACGGCGTGGAACGGCATGGCGCCGGGCACATCGGTCGGCCATATCCATCTGCAGGTCGGCGATATTCCGCAGGCGGACGCCTTTTATCGCGACGTGCTGGGACTGAAGATCATGGCGCGTTATCCCGGTGCAAGCTTCTTTGCCAGCGGCGGTTACCACCACCATATCGCGGCCAATATCTGGAATAGCCGCGGAGCCCAGGCCCGCCAGGACAACATGACCGGTCTTTCCGATTACACAGTGCGCTTCAATGACGGTGAGGCGCTGACCAAGGCCCTTGCAGCGCTGGAAACGCAGGAGATCGCCACCACCAAGACGGGTGAAGGTTATGCGCTGAAAGATCCCTGGGGCATCGGCCTGACGCTCGCGGCCTGACCTGACATTTCAGGTCTGCCCGGCAGAATTAGCAAAAAGCTAATAAACACTCGGCGTTCCGGAACCGGAGCGCCGTTTTTGCGTTCTGTGGCAGGTTCGGGGCTATCAGGGAAAAACATGACAACGATCAGCGCGCGCGGCAGTGCCAAGCCGAAGAAGCATTTCGTGGACTTCTCATCTCGCCGGCGCGAGGCATTCGCGCTCGTCGAGGAAGAGGATGCGGATGCGGTAGACACTGCGACGCTCGGCCGCGACGCTCTCGAAGTGGCCATGGCCTGGGCCGTGATCGGCATTTTCGCGATCGTCTTTTTCGCCATCCTTCACTACATGGCATTGATCCTCATTCCGGTGACTTTGGCGGTCGTCGTGGGCCTGATCCTTGGGCTTTTAGCAGACAAGCTGGGGCGTGCCGGCGTGCCGCGCTTCGGTATCGCCGTGATCCTCTCGTCGGCTGTTTTCCTCGTGCTGTTTCTGATCGCCAATGCTCTTGCGGAGCCGGTTGCGACGCTTCTGCGGGAAGGCCCCAATTTCGCCGAGCGCTCCTATGACCGTCTGATGCCTTTCCTCCAAAGCCAGCATTGGCTGAACATCTCGCCGGCCACGTTCCAGACCGGTACGATGTCGATGGACAAACTGCTCGAAAACTCCACCAATATCCTGGGTGTCGTCACCTCAAGTCTGACCCCCGCGATTATTCAGGGCATGATCTTCTTCGCCGCACTGCTGCTGTTTCTTTATGGACGGCTGAGGCTGCGCAAGACGATCATCATGGCGTTTCCGCGTCGCCGCCAACGGCTGATCGCAATCCGCCTGCTGAACTCGGTCGACCAGGTGCTCGGTTATTATTTCGCGACCGCCAGCGTGGTCTATTTCTGCCTCGGCATCGTGATGACGCTGATCGCATATCTCTGCGGGCTCAGCATGCCGGTGCTGTGGGGCATGTTTGCGTTTCTGTCGAGCTTCATTCCCTTCCTCGGCATTACGCTGATGACCATCTCGGTGGCGATCGCAGGCATCCTCACCCATGACGCGATCCTGCTGGCGCTGCTGCCCGCCTTCCTGTTCTTCACGGTGCATCTGGCCATGGAGAACCTGATCTTCCCGGCGATCATGGGCCGGCAGTGGGAGATTAACCCGTTCGTCGTTTTTCTCGCTATCCTGTTCTGGACCTGGATGTGGGGAGCCGTCGGCGCGATGCTGGCCCTGCCGCTGTCGCTGATATTGATGACGGTGCTGACGGAACTGTTTCCCGAGCGAAAGGCGACGCCTAACCTGCCGGGCTGAAACTCCCCCAATTGCCCGTCCTCCAGACACTCGAAAGAAGCCGTATTGAGCTCTTCAGACCTGAGTTTTCACGACACCGATCATGACGACCTGACGACCGGGAGAGCGCCATGGGGTTATCGTCAGGTGCCGCCGGACCGTCAGGCGCTGACAGAAAGCATCAAGACCGATGTCGCCATCATCGGCGGCGGCATTACCGGATCGCTGATGGCGGAGCATCTGTCGCGCCTTGGCCGCCGGGTGGTCGTCATCGACCGCGAACAGCCGGGCTTCGGCAGCACGCGGGCCAGCACCGCCATGCTACAATGGGAAACGGATTCTTCGCTCACGGAGCTTACCAATCTCTACGGCTTCGAGACGGCGGCGAATGTCTATCGCCGGAGCTATGCAGCGGTTGCCGGGCTGATGGAACTTGTGGCGGCGCACCGTATATCCTGCGCATTCCAGCCGCGCCCGACGCTCTATATCGCCGCCGGGGATATCGGCGAAAAGGAACTGCGCGAGGAGCTGGCCTTGCGCCACCACGCGGAGCTTCCGGGCGAGCTGTTGTCCTATACGTCGCTTCGCCGGGAGTTCGGTTTCGATCGCGAGGCGGCAATCCTGTCTCCCGGCTCGGCCGAGGCCGATCCACTGTTGCTGAGTTGGGCGCTACTGCAGGCCGCCAGAGGTTTTGGCGCGCAGATTATCGATGCAGATGCCGTCAAGTTCCATGACGAAGGCGGGCGTGTTCTGGTCGAGACGTCCGGTCCGCATGTCATCGACGCAGCCCATGTCGTGCTTGCGACCGGGTATATAATGCCGCATTTCGTCATGCCGGCGTGCCACAGGATCTCGTCCAGCTTCGCGATATCGACGCTACCGCAACAGCCGGATCATCTATGGCCGCGGCGCGCACTCGTCTGGGAAGCGAGCGAGCCTTATCTCTACATGCGAACGACGGCGGACAACCGCATCGTCATCGGCGGTGAGGATGAGGAGATCGCCGATCCGCAGGTTCGCGATGCGATGCTTGCGGACAAGGTGCTGCGCCTGCGGGAAAAACTCACCCGGATATGGCCTGAGGCGAATGCGGAGATTTCGCATGCATGGTGCGGGGCCTTCGGCGAGACGTCGGACGGCCTGCCATTGATCGGGCCGGTTTCCGGCGCTTCGAACATCTATGCCGCCTACGGATATGGCGGCAATGGCATCACCTTTTCCTATCTCGCCTCCCGCATGATCGCGGCGATGATATCGGGCGAGAAGCAAGCCTGGTTCGAGAGCTTCGCGCTCGACCGGAATGTCAGCGCTCAGTCGTAGAGATAATACTTGTCCCACAGATCGCGCGTGACCTTCGAGCCGATCGTGTAGTCGAATGACATCACCGTCAGGCCGGCCTCTCCGGTTTCGCACTTGAACTTGAGACGGTACCAGTCCCCGGCACTGCGGAACACGGCGCCCGGCGCCTTCAGCTTGTTTCCATCCTCGACCGGATCGGAGAACGTGTAGGCGATCACCTTGTCGGGGCGGAATTCGCCGGTCTTGCGGATCTGGTCCATCGCCTCCATGTCGCAACGCTGTTCGCGCCGCTCATCCGGGTCCAGGGCGTTCAATTGCCTGGTGACGCGCGCATCCAGCGCGTGGGCCGCAGACGCGGAAAACAGGGCGAGAGCCATCACCGACAGCTGTTTCTTCATGTGATCCCTACTCATATCGACTTGGATGCGCGGAAACTAGGAGACGTGCATCCGATTGACCACCAACCAAAAGGCGAAATACCATGATGTGAACAGACGAGGTGGCGAGCGGGACGGCAGATGGAAGAGCAGGCGCTTTCGGATGCGAAGAAGGAACAGATCAAGCTTCGCGCGACGTTTTTGAACAATATCGGGGTCGGTATCATGTTGATCGGGGTGTTCACGCCGATCATCCGCGTCGCCTATGGTGACATAAACCCGCAGATCGGTGCGCTCTGGCTTGCCGCAGCGCCTACCGGTTGTTTTCTATTAGGCACTGCATTACATTTATCTGGAGGTTGGATCCTCAGAGGGCTCCGCAAATGACGACCGCACAGATCATCGCACTTGTAATGCCCGTTGTCGGCGTCGGCATGGCGATCAGCGTAGTTTATTGGCAAAGCTGGCGCGACGGCGTGTTGCCCAACCAGAAGCCACGCGACAAGAAATAACACTTCCTTCCAGGCTCGAAGGCCCGTACCGGCTTGCCTCATTGCGCACCGCAACCTATCTCTGGCACTCCTTCCTTTCATACCGGAGTGCTTCCTTGGCCCCCTCCCCCAAATCGCCTTTCGCCAATCTTCCCGCAGCTCCCGTCGCGCCCAAGAAGCCGGTCAGCGACACGCGCCACGGCATTACCCGCTCGGACGATTACGCCTGGCTGCGCGCCGACAACTGGCAGGCGATGTTCAAGGATCCGTCGATCCTCGACCCGGAAATCCGCAAACATCTGGAAGCCGAAAACGCCTATATGGAAGCCGCACTTGGCGACACGGCCGAGCTGCAGAAGGTGCTGTTTGCCGAGATGCGCGGCCGCATCAAGGAAGACGATTCATCCGTTCCGGTACAAGATGGACCGTTTGCTTACGGTTCGCTGTTCGTGACCGGCGGCGAGCAGCCGCATTATTTCCGCACGCCGCGCGATGGCGGAGAAAAACAGACGCTGCTGAACGGCGACCGGGAGGCGGCAGGCAAGGATTATTTCCGCCTCGCCGGCATCGACCATTCGACCGACCATTCGCGCGGCATCTGGGGTTATGACGACAAGGGGTCGGAATATTTCACCCTGCGCATCCGCAATCTCGCCACCGGCGAAGACCTGGAAGATGTGATCGAAAATACCGCCGGCGACGGCGTCTGGGCGCCCGACGGCAAGAGCTTTTTCTATACGCTGCAGGACGAAAACCATCGGCCTTCCAAGGTATTTCATCACATCGTCGGCCAGCCGCAGTCGAAAGACCGATTGGTGTTCGAGGAGCAGGATCCCGGCTTCTTCATGGGCGTCGGCGGGTCCTTGCTGGACGACTTCATCTATATCGACATCCACGATCACGAGACCTCGGAATACCGGCTACTGTCCACCTCGGACCTGACGGCCGAGCCGAAGCTGGTGGCAGAGCGCGAAGAGGGTATCGAGTATTCGATGACCGAAGGCGGGGACGTCTTCTACATCCTAACGAACGATGGCGACGCCAAGGATTTCAAGATCGTCGAGGCCCCGGCTTCGGCCCCTGGCAAGGAGAACTGGAAGGAAGTCGTGCCGCATGAGCCCGGCCGGCTGATCATTTCCCACATGGCCTATGCGCGGCACCTGATCTGGCTGCAGCGCAAGGACGGGTTGCCACAGATCGTTATCCGCGACCGCCAATCCGGCGAGGAACATGCGATCGCCTTCGACGAGGAAGCTTATTCGCTCGGCCTTTCCGGCTCGGCCGAATACGGCACGGACATGATCCGCTTCTCCTATTCATCGATGACGACGCCGACACAGCTTTATGACTACGACATGGTGACGCGCGAGCGCGTGCTGCTGAAGACCCAGGAAGTGCCGTCCGGCCACAACCCGGAGGACTATGTGACCCGCCGCGTCATGGCGACGGCGCATGATGGCGAACTGGTGCCGGTCACCCTTCTCTACAGGAAGGACACGCCGCTCGACGGTTCGTCGCCCTGCCTGCTCTACGGGTATGGCGCCTATGGCATCACCATTCCGGCCTCGTTCTCGACCAATGCGCTGTCGCTGGCCGACCGCGGCATCGTCTATGCCATCGCCCACATCCGCGGCGGCAAGGACAAGGGTTTTGCCTGGTACGAAAACGGCAAGATGGAGAACAAGCAGAACACCTTTAAAGACTTCATCGCCGCGGCCGATCATCTGGTTTCGGCCGGCTTCACCTCCTATGACCGGATCATTGCCGAGGGCGGCTCCGCGGGCGGCATGCTGATGGGGGCGGTTGCCAACATGGCGCCGGAAAAGTTTGCCGGCCTTATCGCCGCCGTGCCCTTCGTCGACGTGTTGAACACAATGCTCGACGACACGCTGCCTCTCACCCCACCGGAATGGCCGGAATGGGGTAACCCGATCGAGTCGGAAGAGGAATACCGCTGGATCGCGGCCTATTCGCCTTACGACAACGTCACCGGCCGCGCCTATCCGCCGATCCTTGCGATTTCCGGCCTCACTGATCCGCGGGTCACCTATTGGGAACCGACCAAGTGGGTGGCGAAGCTTCGCGAGCATACGACCGGGACCGCGCCGATCCTGCTTAAGACCAATATGGCAGCCGGCCATGGCGGCAAGTCGGGCCGCTTCCAGAGACTGGAAGAGATCGCCTTCGAATATGCATTTGCGATCAAGGTTGCGGGCAAGATGTAGGCTCGCGCCAGCACCAGCCTTATATCTATAGAGGTGATAGACGGGCCAGCGTCTCGGCTGGCCCGCACCAGGCGGGAGATTTCTCCTCTGCGCGATTCTCCTGAACATGCCGTTTCCGGCTGATCGAGACGAGGAAGCGCAGCCGGAAACGTGATGTTTCCGCGCCGCGCATCCGGTTCCAGATATGATTTCGGGTTCATTCAACACCGGCAAAGCCTGCCTGTGGCAGCGCAAGCTTGCGCTTTCACAGGCTTTTTCGCAACTTCGAATAAGCGCTTTGCCGACTGTCAAGCCCTCCAGCGCGCCCACGCAACGGCGACGCAAGCTTCGCGCAAGGTTCCAGCATTAACCAATCGTTAACCAACCTGTACGTGGACCAAAGCGATGAAGATCGATAGCGGCCTGAGTGGCTATCAATATCCGAACCGGACCGTTGAAGTGGAGCGCACCTCCGAGGAAGCGCCTCAGGTCGCGGCGACGTCGACAGCGCGTTTTGCGGATGCGCTGACAGGCAGCAGCACGCAGCTTTCGAACTCACTGGCGAGCGCCTTGTGGGTCATGGGGGCAGAAGATGCGGCGCCCGGCATGGGCGCAACAGCTGCGCAGCAGCGCTGGGTCCAGAACCTCTATCAAGAATTCGCCTGATCGGCATTGCATCGCTATCAACAAGAAGGCCCGAGACCGCATCCGGTTTCGGGCCTTCTTCATTGAGACAAAGCCAGTTCCTGGAAACGGTCAGCCGAGCGAGATCACCTCGACCGTCACATGCGACAGACCGGGAATGGCTTTGAGCTTTTCCTTGTAGGAGGCAGGCGCCTTCGGAGCCGTGGTCGCAACAGAAACGATCGCCGCATTATGCCCCGGCCCAAGCTGCCAGACGTGCAGATCCATGACGGTATCGTCAGACGTTTCCATCACCTTGCGGATCTTGCCGGCCAGATTGCCATCGTCCGGCTGCGCATCAAGCAGCACGCGCGAGGTGGAACGGACCAGCCCGAAGGACCAGCGCGCGATAACGACACCACCAACGATGCCCATGATCGGATCGAGCGCATTCCAGCCGTAAAGCCGACCAAGGATCAGCGCGGCGATCGCAAGCACGGAGGTGAGTGCGTCTGCGAGAACGTGAAGATAGGCGGCGCGGAGGTTATGGTCTTCGGCACCGCCATGGGCGTGGTCGCCGGAATGGGCGTGATCGCCGTGATGGCCGGCGTGGGCGTGGCTTCCATGATGGCCGTGATGACCGCCATGATGATGATCGTGATCATCGCGAAGCAGCCAGGCGCTGATGAGGTTCACGGCCAGACCGATGACAGCAACGAAGATCGCCTGATCGAAATCGATCGCGACCGGATTTGCCAGGCGCAGAAAACTTTCCCAGGCGATGAAGAGTGCCACGAGCGCCAGAACCACGGCGCTGGCGAAACCGGCAAGATCGCCCAGCTTGCCGGTACCGAACGTATAAAGCGGATTCTTCGCATTGCGCCTTGCATACATGTAGGCAAGCGCCGAGATCAGCATTGCACCGGCATGGGTGGACATGTGCCAGCCGTCCGCCGTCAACGCCATGGAACCGAAGATCGAGCCGGCAACGATTTCCGCCACCATCATCGACGCGGTGAGCGCGATGACCAGCCACACTCTTCTCTCGTTGCGATCGTGATCCCGGCCGAGGAACACGTGGTCATGCTTCAGACTATCGATACCGCTTGCCATGCCAGGCTCCATTTCCAACCATCAACCGGCCGAAGCCGTTTTCGAATAATAAGCGACCGTTCTCAGCGGATGTAGGTCCGCAGAACGTCGGCGAGCTCTGCCGCCGCCTTTTCGCGCTCGGCATCGCCCTCAGCATGGACGACATGCTCGTGCAGATGCCCCTCGATGACCTCGCCGGTCAGCCCGGCCAGCGCACCTCGAATGGATGCAAGCAATTGAAGAACGTCACCGCAGGCTGCCTCTGCCTCCAGCGAGCGCTCGACCGCCTCCATCTGACCTTTCATGCGACGCACCCGCGCCAGAAGTTTCGCCTTGTCCCGAACGGTATGCGACACATCTTGCTCCAATATAATATAGGGGGGTATACTATCTTAAAATCGAACCGGCGCAATCCCTGCACTGCCTTTCCATCCCGCGTCCCTCTAGCTCCGAGCAAGTTCCGTTTTCTAATTGTGTATCGGAAAAAATGGAGAGGCCGCCATGATCGTCACTTCGAGCTCAAGTTCTAATTCCTATACAGGCCTGACGCAAAGATTTGCGAACCGTAGCGCAGACATGTTCGTGCTGGATGAAAATCAGCAGCAGGAACGCGACAGCAGCGAACAGGGAAACGCGCTTGCAGGTGGAGAAACCTCATTCAGCGCCAAGCTGGCAAGTATGTTCCTGGTTCCGGAGCGCCCTGACGCAGACAGCAGCGAAAGCACTCTGGATGCGAGCCTCGAGAACGACGCGTACAGCCAGTACGAAAAAGAGTTCATGGATCTTGCCGACAAAACTCTCGCCGAACGTATTCGTGATCAGTACCTGAAAGATCACGACCTGACCGAGGACGAGGTCGATGCGATGTCGCCCGAAGACCGGCAGGCGGTGGAAGACGAAATCCGCAATGCCATTCTCGAAGCCATGGGCGTCAACGAGGAAAAGCAGAATATCGCGCTCAATATCAATATCCCGACTGCCGCGGACATGGTCGCCACCCGTGCGGATGACGAGACGGCCCTGCTCTAATCACGAGCCAATGGCCTTGAACGACAAAGACTCGCCGATTAGATATCTCCAGAGACTATAGATTTGGAGCACATCTCATGCTGTCGATCGGCGATCTTTCGAAGCGGACGGGCGTCAAGGTCCCGACCATACGCTATTACGAACAGATGGGCCTACTGGCTGCCGCTGAACGCTCGGAGGGAAACCAGCGGCGTTACGAGCGGCATGATCTGGAGCGGCTTGCCTTCATCCGTCACGCGCGCGACCTGGGGCTCGACATTTCCGCCATCCGCGAACTGATCGCGCTCAGCGAGCATCCGCACCAGCCCTGCGGCAATGCAGACCGGATCGCTGCCGATCATTTGAGAAGCGTGCGCGACAAGATCGGAAAACTGAAAAAGCTCGAACAGGAGCTGGAGCGCATCGTCTCCCACTGCGACGGCGACCACGCGATCGAGGACTGCTACGTCATCCGCTCGCTCTCAGACCACGGACTTTGCGACCACGAACATTGAGGATGATTCCGCGTGACCGTGCGCTTGACAACATCTGCGGACAGGCGCATGAGGATTGCCATGATCAATACGCGCACGACCACCGCCGCAACGTATTTTTGGGCCTACCTGTAAAGGGCGGCTCGACAGATCATCATGTCAACAAGCCGCCGTCAGGCGGCTTTGTTGTTTCAGACGGCACCTGACGGCACCATAAAATCAAAGGATGCCGAAATGCCCCAAGCGCTTCTCGAAGACAGCGAAATATCCCTTCCCCGCCCGGCGGTGCTGACCATCCGCCATGCCAAGCGCCATGACCTGCCCGAACTCAACGCGATGATCGCGGCATTGGCGGCGCATCACCACGACGCCTCTGCCATGACGCCCGATATCCTCGAACGCGACCTGTTCGGCGACAGGCCATGGATCACCGCGCTGGTCGCCGATACCGGCTCAGAACTGATCGGCTACGCCATTCTCGTGCCGCTCTACCGCGCCCAGGAAGGTGCGCGCGGCATGGATCTGCACCATCTCTTCGTGCGCGACGGCCAGCGCGGCCACGGCATCGGCCAGCATCTCGTCGCCCGCGCCCGCGATATCGCCAAAAATGCCGGATGCGGTTATCTTTCGGTCAGCGCAACCACCGGCAATTCGGCCGCCCATCGGTTCTACGAACATATGGAATTCAAGCCGCGGCCGGTTACCGGCATGCGCTATACACAGGCGCTCACCTGAGCGCGCAATTTCGCCTGGTAAGACTCGGAGGAGGACGGAAGAATGACAGCAATCCTCGTGGCACTCACACCGGAATTCGCCGATTGGGAATGCGCGCTGATGATGGCCGTGGCGCGCAGCTATCTCGGTGTCACGGTGAAGACCGCCACGGAAGATGGCCGCCCCGTGACGTCGATGGGCGGGCTCAACGTCACGCCTGATCTCTCCTATGCGCAGGTCAGCCCTGACGATTTCGACGCGATCGTCGTGCCCGGCGGCCTTGCGTGGGAAAAGAAACTCGTGCCGGAAGGATTGCACGATCTCGTCCGGTCGTTTCGCGAAGAGAAAAAGATGGCGGCAGGCATTTGCGCTGCGGCCAGCATGCTGGCCGGCGCCGGCGTGTTGAACGACGTCAAGCATACCGGCAACCGGCTTGGCTCACATCAGAAATATCCGGATTATGCCGGCTCGGACCTTTATATCGACGGACCGAAAGCAGTCCTTTCCGACGGCGTGGTGACAGCGGCCGGCACGGCGCCCTTCACGTTTACCGTCGAAGTGCTGAAAGGTCTCGGGTTGTGGAATGCAACGGCCGAAGAAGAGCTTCTGCCGTTCTCCGCCGAGCATCGGTAATTTCCAAGGCGCCCTACAACGCCGGTACTGCCTTGAGATACGCGGCGATCGCTTCCAGGTCGCCTTTCGGCAGGTGGGCCATGTTCTTCTGGACCTCGACCATCGAGCCGCCGGCGGAATCGTAATCCGGGGTGAAACCGGTTTCCAGATAGTTGACGATGTCGCCTTCGCTCCAGGAACCGATCGGGCCGGCGGGCGTGATGTCGGGTATCGTGCCCTTGCCTTCCGGGTTGGGACCGCCTGCCAGCCATTTTCCGGTTTCAAAACCGCCGAGCGCATTGCGCGGCGTGTGGCATTCGCCGCAATGGCCCGGACCTTCGACAAGATACTGGCCGCGCTTGACCTTGTCGTCGGCAGAGGCCAGTTCCACCCGCGGGGCGTCGGTGAAATAGAGGAGTTTCCAGCCACCTACCGCCATGCGGATATTGAACGGGAAGCCCAATTCGTGCGGCGGCGCGACATTGGAATTTGCCGGCAGCGTCTTCAGGTAGGCGAAGAGATCGCCGATATCTTTCGGCGACATGCGGGCATAGGAACCGTAGGGAAAAGACGGATAAAGATGTTCGCCACCCGGCCCGACGCCACGGGTCATGGCGTTGCCGAACTGCGCCAGCGTCCAAGTGCCTATGCCGGCATTCGGATCGGGTGAGATGTTCGGGATATGGAAGGTGCCGAACGGGCTCGGCAATGCGCGGCCGCCGGACATGATTTTCAGCGCATCACCTTCGGCGCCGGTCGCGGCGTGGCAGCTGGCGCATCCGCCAGCCCAGAACAGCTGTTCGCCATGGGCGAGATCGGCTTCGCCAACATTCGCCCAGTAGTTTTCCGGATGCGGATCAGGCCTGGTCAGCGCCCATGCGGTGGCGGCACCCAGTGCTACCACCGCAACGCCAGCCGCCGTTATCTTCGACCAGGTCGAGGCCATGGCATGTCTCCGGAAATCTATCCTGCGGGTTTGTCGAAGGAGGCCGCGCAGATGAGGCGCGCGACCCCAATGCCGGCTGTTAACGCTTCAGGCGATAGGTCTGGTGGCAGGTGCCGCAGTTGGCGCCTAGCGTCTTGATCGATTCCTGTACGCCGGCCTGATCCGCAGGCATGGAGGCGAGAACGGTGTCGGCATCGCCGGCCAACTTCAAGGCCTTGGCCTTGAAGTCATCCATATTGTCCCAGATTGCCGGGGCTGCCGCGGAATTGACTTCGGAACCAGCAGGGAAATGGTCCGGGAAGCCCTTCATATCCGTGCTGATTGTCGTCAGTGCGGCCTTGACCGCCTCGGCATCATAAGGCTTTTCGCCTTTTGCGATCGCGCCGAGCGCGCCCATGGAGGCGCCGACCTGCTTCATCATCTGCTCGCGCGTGGCGACCGGATTGTCCTGAGCGACGGCTGCAGCCGCCAAGCCAAGACAGAGTGCGGAGGCGGTGATGGCGGTCATCCTGATCTTCATGCGAAGTCTCCTCGTTATGCGGCCAGCCCAGCCAGCGATTTACATGGCGGATATTGGCCCGGCTTATCCGTTTGAAAGAAATCACGTTCCTGTCAGGATTGAAGAATATCGTCGCCGATTGATGAACACATCGTTCACAAATTGCAAACAGCCGACCCGGCACCTGATTTACCTGCGGAAAGCTTCCCACAGTGTCACTGCAGCGATCGCCATCAGCACCATTCCGCAGGAGCGTCCGATCCAGACAATGGCGTAAGGATTGCCGACAAGCATGCCTCTCGCCCGGCCTGCCGCCATGGCAATCGCACCATAAACGGCAAACTGGGTGCCTGCCGTCATCACCGCCATGATGGCAGCCTGTGGCACAAGTGGCCCGAATTCGGGCCTCAGGAACTGCGGATAGACGGCCAGCATGAACATGTAGGCCTTAGGGTTGATCAGGCAGGTGATCGCGCCGCGGCGAAAGGCTTCCCAGTTGCTTGCCGTACCCGCATGGCCGACATCATCGACAACGATCGCGCTCCTGATCAGGGTGACCCCAATCCAAGCCATGTAGAGCGCGCCAGCCGCCATCAGCGGCGTGAACAGGACGGGCAGGAGTTTTGCCAGCAGGCCAACACCCAAAGCACCATAAAGCGAATGAACCAGACCGCCCGACATCATGCCCGCAGTGGCGGCAAGCCCCGCCGCCCGGCCACGGGTCAGCGCGTTCGCCAGAACAAACATCATGTCCATGCCCGGCAGGATGATGATGCCGAAAAGAAGAGTGAAGAAGAGCCAGAGGTTTTCGCTATAGGTCATGTCAGTTGCTGCACCACCCCTTTGTCAGCCGGTTACCGGTTTTCCTTGTTTTCCAGGCCGGCACATGGCGCTATAAAACAAGTCAACTGACAGCGGTCTGTCAGTAGTCTCGGGGATGATCGGGGAAATGTCATGCGCAAGGCGTCGCGCCTGTTCGAGATCATCCAGATCCTGAGACTGGCCAGAAAACCGGTGACGGCGGCAGAAATCGCAGCACAGCTGGAAGTGACGACGCGATCGATCTACCGGGATATTGCGGCGCTGCAGGCGATGCGCGTGCCGATCGAGGGCGAACGCGGTATCGGCTATATCCTGAGGCCCGGCTTCACGCTGCCGCCGCTGATGCTGTCGATCGAGGAGACGGAGGCGATCGTGCTGGCGCTGGCGCTTCTCGAGCGGACCGGCGACACGGAACTGAGGCGGGCTGCCAAGCAGGTCAGTCGCAAGATCGCCGCCGTCGTTCCCGAGCCGCTCAGGGAGAGCTTTTCGACCGGAACCCTGCATGCCTGGGGAACACCTGCGCCCACACCGGACTCAGTCGACCTGGCACTTGTGCGGCGTGCGATCCGCGACGAGCAGAAGCTGCTCATCGACTATCGCGATGAAAAGAGTAATGCGACGGAGCGGGCGATCCGGCCGATTGCGCTCATCTACTATTCGCAGACGGCCAACATCGTCGCGTGGTGCGAATTGCGTGACTCGATCCGCAATTTTCGTGCGGACCGCGTGAAGCATTGCGAGGCAGCGCCAGAATTCTTTCCGGGGCAAGGCGACCGGTTGCGCCAGGTCTGGATCGACGGGTGGCAGCAACCGATCGCCTGATGTCCGGATGCGCGGGGCTTGCGCCCGTCACGCTTCCGGTGCCGCAATTGTCGGCTCAGTCCTTTTTCGGCAGCATGGCCGTCAGCGTCTCATCCTTGTCGATGAAGTGATGCTTCAGCGCAAAGGCTGCGTGACCGGCTACGACCAGGGCCAGCGCCCATGACAGATAGAAATGCGCAAGGACGAGATAGGGCGTCAGTTCCGGGTTCTTTCCTCCGAGGCCGGGAATGGTGAACAGGCCGGCCACCGGAATGGCGTAACCAGCCGACGAACTGTTCCACCAGCCCGAAAGCGGCACGGCGACCATCAGGAAATAAAGGAGGAAATGGCCAAGATGGGTGGCTGTTTTCATGATCGCCGGCATGTCGGTCAGTTCCGGCGGGCGGTTATAGGCGCGCCAGATGATGCGACCGACGATCAGGAAAAGCGTCGTGGTGGCGATCGACTTGTGGAGCGTGATGGCCCAGATCTTCTGCGCCGTCTCGCCATCGCTGACACCGTAATGCAGCATAGCGCCACCGTAATATCCTACGCCCCATGCGACAACAATGATGGCAGCCATAAGCCAGTGAAGACACTTCGAGGTTGCGTTGAAATTCCGCGATCCCTGCCGCGCCAAGGTTCCCGTGTCTGTCGTGCTGGCCATCGTGATGTCCCGTTCCCTTTTGCAAAATGTCTATGACATCGAGGGAACAGACAGAGAGCCGAGATGCCAAGGGCGCAGAAGGTCGCAGCGCATCCGCAAAAGTTGTATAATATCAGTTTATCGGCACTGGAAAACGCCGCAACAAAACGGCAATAAATATTTGATTATGCTAAACTTTAGACATTTTTATCGGCAGTCTCGCCGCAAGCAGGGGGAAGAACAAAGCGTCGCTTTGCCTCACCCTGAGTTGCGACCCGACTTACTCAGAGGGGAAGGCTGCGGCTTTCCTCGCGACCGTAACCGATCACCTCGATACGATCGCCATAGATCTCGACGACGGCAAAGGTGTTTTCCGTCTCGGTATCGACCATGCCCTTGAAATTGACATACCAGGTGAAGCCGGTGCGGCCAAGATTACCGACATGGTTGTGGCCGTTCAGATAGGCGATGACATTGCCCGATCGCTCGAACAGTTCAACGAGGCGTTCGCCGTTCAAGAGATTGTGCGGGTTCTCGGGATAGAGCGGATAGTGCCCCATGACGACGACCGTTTCGCCGCGCTCGCGTGCGTCGGCAAGCGTCTGTTCCAGCCATAAGAACTGCCCCTCCCCGATGCCGCCATTCCAAGGCATGGCATTGATGGCGCCGACTGCTTCCAGCGCTTCGAGACGATTACAGGCTTCGGTATGTCGGGCATGCCCTTGCGGGGTCGAGAACAGGCTGACCTCATTGCCGTCAATGATCACGAAACGGATGCCGCCGCGGGAAAAATCATGCCAGGGCGCCGGCATTCCAAGACGCGCGTGAACGTCGGCCAACCGCTCCGGCGCGACGGAAAAATCGTGATTGCCTGGCAGCAGCACGCTTTCGTGGCGCATATCGTCATAGACGGACAGAATGCGGTCAAAACTCTGCCAGTCCCGATCGATGAGATCGCCCAGCGTCACGACGAATGAAAGATCCTCACCGTTCAGCGTTTCGATCGCATCAGCCAGCTTTTTCGGGCTGTTGCGGTAGAACCGGTTATATTCCAGCCTCGGTTCAACATCGGCATATTGGGGATCGGCGATGACGCCGAAGCGGAGGAGAGGTTTTTCAGAAGACATGGCGCGGACGTAGTTGGCTGATGTGACAGCGGTGTGACGGATGTTGTGCGCATCGCTCTACCATCGCGATAAAGACGACGTGAACATAATCCCCCGCATTGTGATCCGCGCTACAGGTCATTGGCGTTAAGAGGAAAACGCGCTCGCATCAGTTGAGGCCGCACCTTTTCCTGACAACATGCCGGAATACCATTTTGCCAGACATTACCCGCCGAAGCTTTCTAATCGCAACGCCTTTGCTGGCAACAGGATGTGCAACATCTGCGGTACAGCCCATAGCCTTGAAGTCCGCCATCGATCCTCATTATTTGGCCATGTACGCGGCGATCGAGGGAGAACCCTTCCCGATCAAGGCGGCCGACCTCAAACGCGTCGATCCCCAATATTATCGCCGGGAGGTCGCATATCCGACCAACGAGCGGCCCGGAACGATCGTTGTCGATACCAGGAACCGTTTCCTCTATCTCGTTCAGGAAAACGGCCGTGCCTTGCGCTATGGCATCGGCGTGGGCAAAGCCGGACTGGAGTTCGAGGGCGTGGGCAGGGTTCAGTACAAGCGCCAGTGGCCCCGCTGGACGCCGACACAGGACATGATTGCGCGCGAGCCCGAGCGTTACGGCCCGCTGGCGGCCGGGATGGAACCGGGCGTGCTCAACCCGCTCGGTCCGCGTGCACTTTACCTGTTCAAGGACGGTCGCGACACGCTTTACCGGATTCACGGCACGACCGAGGACTGGACAATCGGCAAGGCGGTTTCGAGCGGCTGCATACGGCTTCTCAACCCAGGATATCATCGACCTTCACAGACGCGTTCCCGACGGCAGCCGCGTCGTCGTTCTGCAGGACAATTCGGGTGACGCCCTGATGCCACGAACCGTCTAGCACTGCTACGGCGAGCTTTCCGCGGACAAAAAAACACCCGACGTCGCGAGACGCCGGGTGTTTTCATAATCGATGAAGACGGCTTACTTGGAAGCGGCTTCGTAGCGTTCGAGGACGTAGTCCCAGTTGATCAGGCTATCGACGAAGGCTTCGAGATACTTCGGACGGGCATTGCGGTAGTCGATGTAATAGGAGTGTTCCCATACGTCGACGCCGAGGATCGGGGATGCGCCGTGAACCAGCGGGTTTTCGCCGTTCGGGGTTTTCGAGATGGCAAGCTTGCCGTCCTTGACCGAGAGCCAGGCCCAGCCGGAGCCGAACTGCGTCGTGCCGGCCGCGATGAAATCAGCCTTGAACTTGTCGTAGCCGCCCAGATCGCTGTCGATGGCAGCCTGAAGCTTGCCCGGAAGCTTGTTGCCGCCGCCGTCCTTCTTCATCCACTTCCAGAAATGGACGTGGTTGTAGTGCTGGGCAGCGTTGTTGAAGAGACCCTGGTTGGTACCGAAGGACTTCTTGACGACTTCCTCAACCGACAGATCCGCCAGGCCGGCTTCGGCTGCGAGCTTGTTGCCGTTGTCGACATAGGCCTTGTGGTGCTTGTCGTGGTGATACTCAAGCGTCTCCTTCGACATGAAGGGGGCGAGAGCTTCGTAATCGTAAGGTAGCTCGGGAAGTTCGAAGGCCATTGGTCTACTCCTTTTCGGCAAAAACCTTGGGTAATCGTTGAGCGGGAACATAGGAGGGGACCCGGCAAGAGGCAACGCCCCCAAGGCCAAAATTATGGCAAAAATCAAAGATGAAGTGCAGCACCTTTGCTTGTTAACGCCGCTTCGTGGAACATCGTTCCTGCATCCTCCAGAACTCTACCAAATGCATCAAATTCTTACGCTGCCACAGGACGGCCTCCATGCCGTGGGATGAGGCAAATCCCCATGGAGGATCTGATTCGATGAAAGTCACGACCACCCTGTTTGCTGCCTTTGGCACCCTTCTGCTCGCCGGCAGCGCCGCCCAGGCATCCTCCGACGATGCCTGGGGGAAATTCCAGACCGATGTTTCCAAAGCCTGCGTGAAAGCAGCCAAGGGGCTTGTCGAAAAGGGCAAGACTTTCGTTGATCCCTATGGCAGCGAACATTACGGCATGGCCGTGGTGACCGGAAAGGCTGTCGGGGCAAAGACCAGGATCAGCGCGATCTGCGTTTACGACAAGCAGAAAAAGACGGCGGAAATCGGCGGTGAGATCAGCGCCGAAAAGTTGGCGGTAAAGCCATGAGGCACGGATTGTCGAAAACACGAGCATAAATCAGGTTCGCGCAGGATTGCGTGCCTACGGTGAGTCATTGTTTGCGTATCCGTTTGCGATTTTGACATTTGACCGATGAGAGCAATGTGATCACCAATGATATTCCAGCAGTCCCGCAATTCCTGATGCGGGAAACCGATCGCCATGCCCTGCAGGCTATGGCGACACATAAGGCAGACAGGCAGGCGAACAACCGTGCCTGTCCCGAAGAAAAACGCAGTGTGCAAGCACCCTCGCCAGCTCCCGACATCGCCTCTACCGATCTTCTTGCGCCCCTGAGCGTGGAGGCGCCCATTGAAACGAATGAAGGTGCAGCGCCTCGCATCGCCCTGAGTTCCATGGCGCGCGCCGTATCGCCGGCAAGTGGCTATTCCGTCGAAGATCTCAGACTTTTCCGCGCGTTGACCGGCTACAGGCTGGATACGCATACGCCGATATGGCGGGCCGTGGATGACAATGGAAACCGCGCCTCGATCGCCGACCGGCTTTTCACCACGCTGGCGGAAGAAGCGTTCCGGTTTGCCGACAGGCAGCGGAATCTTGGCGATCGAGAGCGTAAGGACCTGACGGTCGACGATCTCGCCATGACGCTTCCGTCGATCCGGCGCGCTGCCACCTCGATCGGATCGCGGGGCTTGAGCGCTTTCGCGCGGCTGGAACAGGTCATAACGCGGTTCAAAGAAGAAACCGGAGCCGAAACATCGACGTCCCTCCGATAATCGCAGCATTCCCCATCATCATCGGGATTGCGGTCAATCCGTCCTACCGGATTTGATATATTTACATTATCTAATATTTAAGCCGTGAAGCCTACAAATTTCCGCACCACGGGAGCAAGGCATGACCACGGCAAAGACGCACAGGTTTGCGAACGAAACGGCGATGCTGCAGGCGGTGATGGCGGCGATGGACAATCTGCCCGTCGCCGTCGGCATATTCGAGCTGGAGGGCCGGCCTATTTATGCCAATCGCAGTTTTCATGAACTGCACGATCTCGACAGGCGATGGCAGAACAAGGACGCGACCTTTGCCGAGGTTGTTGCCGACGGCAGGATGGACGACTGGAAAGAAGATCCGATCGCCTATTTCGAGCGTCTGAAGCGCAAGCTTCTCGAAGAGGGTTTTTCCGAAACACAGGTGGAAATCGGCGACAAGATCATCGATGTGCAGGACGTCTTGCTCGACGGGAAATATCTCCTGAGCACCCAGCAGGATATTACGGCGCGGGTGAAGGCGGAGCAGCGGGTCTCCTATCTTGCCCATCACGATCCGCTGACCGACCTGCCGAACCGGATGCGGTTTGCCACCGAACTTGCCAATCTGATCGCCGAAAGCCGGGTTCTGCGCCGGCAGTTCGGGGTAATGAGTTTCGATGTCGACCGGTTCAAGGACATCAATGACGTGTTCGGCCATGCGGCCGGCGATATCGTGCTGGCGGAACTGGCTCGCCGGCTGAAAAGCGTGCTGGACGCCGACGATGTCGCGGCACGGCTTGGCGGGGACGAGTTCACCGTGATCAGCGTCGGAGAAGACCAACCGGAAACGATGACGCGGCTTGCCGAACGGCTGACGCGGGCGATGGAAGAAGAGATCGAAGTGGACGGGCGCTCGCTTCGGGTGAGCCTCAGCATCGGCATCGCAATGTTTCCGCAGGATGGCCCGGATGCGGCCACGCTGCTCGCCAATTCGGATGCAGCGCTTTACCGCGCCAAGGCGGAAGGGCGTGGCCGCTTCTGTGCATTCAATGCCCGCATGGACCGCCGCATGCATGACCGGCGCGTGCTGCAGCAGGACCTGCGCCATGCGATCAAGCGCGGCGAGCTGATGCTGCACTACCAGCCACAGGCGGCGGTTACCGGCGAAATCTTCGGGTTCGAGGCATTGCTGCGCTGGCACCACCCGACCCGCGGGCTGATCACGCCGGATGAATTCGTGCCGCTGGCGGAAGAAAGCGGCCAGATCGTCGAGATCGGCCGCTGGGTCCTCAATGAGGCGGGACGCGAGGCTGCAAGCTGGCCGAACCGGCTCAATATCGCCATCAACATCTCGCCGATCCAGTTCCGCCAGGACAATCTCGTCAGCGACGTACATACGATGCTGCTTGAAACCGGGCTTGCCGCCGACAGGCTGGAACTGGAAGTGACCGAGGGCGTGCTGGTGCAGGATTTCGCCCGCGCACTACAGATCCTGCGCGGCCTCAAAGCCCTTGGCCTGCGCATCGCCATGGATGATTTCGGCACCGGGTATTCCTCGCTCTCCTACCTCCAGTCTTTTCCCTTCGATACGATCAAGATCGACAAATCCTTCACATCCAAGCTGGTTTCCGACAGCAGCGCTGACGAGATCGTGCGCGCGGTGATCGGGCTCGGCCGAGGACTGAACATCCCGATCGTCGCGGAAGGCGTGGAAACGGAAGAACAGCGCGCCTTTCTGGAAGAGGCGCAGTGCCAGAACCTGCAAGGCCACCTGATCGGCCGGGCCGGACCGATCGGACAATATTCCGGCCTGACGGGGGCGGAGGATACACCTTCCCTTCCGCAGATCGATACGGATGGATTTCATGCGACGCAGACATCAAGACGGCGTTGAAATACAGCGTGGCCGCTGTGCGGTATCGGATGACATGCGTCGGATCATCCAATCATCGCGAACCGATCGACTTATAGATGCGTTATCGGTGAACGGAGCGATCACAGGCCGTGGCCTAGCTCCGTCCCGGTTCCTGTCGTAGACGGAAGATCCGTAGATGCGGACAATCCGCCTCCATCGCGCATAAGGTATTGTCATGACGGTCTTGCAGAACTCCCTCCTCGTCATCCTGCTTCACGGTGTCGGCTCCAACGGCGCGGATCTCGCACCGCTCGGCGAAAGCTGGAAGGCGCGCCTGCCGAATGCCGTCTTCGTCTCGCCGAACGCCCCGGAGCGGTCCAGTTTCGGCGCCGGTTATCAGTGGTTCAGCGTTGCCGGTGTGACCGAGGAAAATCGCCCCGCCCGCATCACTGCCGCACGCCCGGCCTTCGATACGGTGATTTCAGATATCATCGAGGAAAACGGATTCGACGGCCATCTGGACCGGGTGGTGCTTGTCGGATTTTCGCAAGGCACGATCATGTCGCTCGATGCCATCGCCAGCGGTCGCTGGCCGGTTGCAGCCGTGGTCGGCTTCTCCGGCCGGCTGGCAACTGAACACCCGATCAAGCCCTCGGCCGAAACCAGGGTACTGCTCGTGCACGGCACGTCCGATCCAGTGATCCCCTCGTGGGAAACGGAAAAGGCGGAAACGGAATTGAAGGCCGCCGGCGTGTCGGTCGAAACGGTTATCGAACCGGGCCTTGGCCATACGATTTCGATCGGCGGCGCAGATCGGGCCGCCGATTTCCTGGAAACGATCGCCGGGAAACAAGCTCGACCTACCGCCTAATGACCGGCTCGCCGTGGAAACGACGGCGGGACGGTTTTGAGACGCCGAAGCCGACCTCCATCATCAGCCGTGGTTTCGTTACCGGCACGGTGCCCATGTGGAAACCGAACGGGTCTTCGACGAAACCCGAGCCGGCAGGACCGGTCAGCGTCACCGCCTGATCCGCACCGTAATAATCCAGCACCTCATCCGCCGGGTGGCCGACGAGCAGCGTGTACTGGTGCTTTGTCTTGCGCTTGTTGTGGCTGCCCTTGACGAAGACATGCGGGCCTGTGCCCTCGTCCACATCGACGAGGTTGAAGAAGAATTTCAGCATCCGCCAGTCGTCAAGGTCGAAATGGAACTTGTCGAGCGAGGCGAGACTGCGGTCGGCCTCCGTGGAGGCGCTGGTCGGAAAGCTCCACCAGACGCGGGTGGTGATAAGCTGTGCGTTGCTGCCGAGATAATGCTTGGCAACGTCTGCCAGCAGCGGATCGGCCTGAATGGCGCGGACACCCGGACTGTTCAGCGACCGCTCGAAAAAATGGCCGCTCAGCAGGGAACGGCCAAACACCTGTTCGGCTTGATCATGCCGGGGCGCGACGAATTCGAGAGCCCGGTCGAAATTGCCGAAGCAAGGTGTTGTCAGAGCGAATCTGGTGATTTCCTGCTGGATTTCGGCCGGCATCTGGAAACCGGTAAAGATCCCGTCGCTGCGCAGCGCATCCGCCACGGCGGCAGCGTCCAGTTCGCCGAACAGGGATGATTGCGGCGGTGCCGAAGGTTTATACTTGGCCGACATCGCCCAATGCGCCCGGCGGCCGGGCATGGTCCGCGCCAGCATGAACATCGGCAACCAGGCCGGGTTTTCCTTGACGTCCGCGAGATAGGTCGGAATCCGAACCGCCATCCGCTTCAACCGGCTGCCGCTACGGGCAACGGCTTCAAGATCGGCGGGCTGAGATGCAGAAGATGATGACGCGTTCACTGACATTGCCACTCCTTATCGGGTAAATTCCCAGGGGGAGAGAGAGGATGCAGATATTACTTGATTGCCCTTGGCATATTTTTGCTGCAATGCGGCAAAAATGAGATGAACGCAGAATATACTTTCTTCTGCGAGACACAAATAATCAAAATTGATGAGAACTACGATGTAATACTTTGTCTTATTTGCCGACTTGACACAATAAATAAGGGCAACGCTCGGATATTCTGCTCCCGAGCGTTGCCGGTACCTGACTTAAATCACGTGTCGTTGCGGCCGCCGGAACGGGCCCAGTCCATGTAAAGTTCCAGGGCCTTGCGGGCGACCGGACCTTCCTGTAGCTCACGCTCCTCGAACTTCGTCACCGGCACGATCTTGGAATAGTTGCCGGAGGTGAAGATCTCGTCGGCATTGGCGAAATCCTTCGGCGTCAGCGTCACTTCGCGGACATCGAAACCGGCTTCGCGCAGCAGGCCGATGATGCGGGCACGGGTGATGCCGGCAAGGAAGGTGCCGTTGGCGATCGGCGTCATGACCACGCCGTCCTTGACCATAAAGATGTTCGAGGATGCGGTTTCGGCAACATTGCCGTTCACGTCCAGCGCCAGCGCATTGTCGAAGCCGCGCGAATGGGCTTCGATGATCATACGGCCACTATTGGGATAAAGGCTGCCAGCCTTGGCGATGGTCATGGCGACTTCCGGGCTCGGGCGACGGAAGGGCGACAGGGTCAGCGATGACGGCTTTGCGGTTCCCATCGGGGCTTCGAACAGGCAAAGCGCAAACCGGGTCGATTCCGCATCGGGTGCCACGACGCTGTAGGACGTGCCATGTTCGGCCCAGTACATCGGCTTGATGTAGATCGCCGTCTTGCCGTCGAACTTCTTGACGCCTTCGAGCGCGAGCGCCTCGATTTCTTCCGGCGTCATCGTCGGCTTCATGCCCATGTTGACGGCCGAACGGTTGACGCGCTGGCAATGCTGATCAAGGTCGGGCGAGATGCCATCGAACCAGCGGGCGCCGTCGAACACGGTCGAGGCCAGCCACATGGCATGCGAGGTCGGTCCGATGAGCTTCGGATTGCCTTCCACCCACTCCCCGTCAACGAAAGTCCAGGTGGTTGAACGGGGGGATGTATCAACGGCCATGATTAATCTCCTTCAAAGCAGGCACGAAAAGTGCGGCGAATGAAGTCTCACGGCGCGGGAAGGTCAAGCGATAATCTGAGATGAAACATCACAATAATTGATATTTCATCGTCTCAGGTGATCAGGGATTGGCGTCGGGCCGGCTTGGTGTCGGCGGTTGTCCCGTCAAAGGGTTCTGCTCTCCGATCTGCCCCCCCTGCAATTGCCCGCCCTCCGGCCAGCGTCGGGCATCATTCATCCAGATGATGCTCAGCACGCAGGCGACCAAAAGGCCGAGAACAAGGATAAACAGCCAACGCAACGGGACACCTCTTTATTTTCGTTCACGGCTTCATGTCGAACAGATACGATCCGTGATCTTTCACCAGAACAATCGGGCGTCTATGCGGCAAGATGAATAATCATAAGGCGTCGATGCGTTGACAGCCCGGTAAAGGGGGCGCAATTTCGGACTTCGCTCGCTGTAAAATTTGCCTCAACATCCACAAAAGCCATGCCCAAATCGTCTCCCATGTCCCTGACCCAGCAGATGGTCGACCTTTGTTTTCGCGAGGAAACCGATCCGGGGCCGCCGGCGGCTTGGACGCCGCTCACCGACGATGACTATGTCGCGCTGACGGAGCGGCTGATGGAAGAGATCGGCGACGAGCCGCTATGGATCTTCGCCTATGGCTCGCTGATCTGGAAACCCGGCTTCGATTCCGTCGCCTGCCAAAGGGCAACCGCTTATGGCTGGCACCGGTCGTTTTCGCTGCGCATCGAACGCGGGCGCGGCTCTCCCGACCAGCCGGGACTGATGATGATGCTGTCACGCGGCGGACGCTGCGACGGGGTGATCTACCGGGTGGCAGATCACGACAAGCGTGAGCAGATCGAAAAGGCGCTTCGGCGCGAACTCAGCAACAAGGACAGCCTGACGACCTTCCGGTTTCTGCCGGTGAGGACGGAGGACGGCGACACGATCCCGGCGCTGACATTCTGGGCCGGCGGGGACAGCCCGCGGATCATCCGCCCGCTCATGCCGCTCGAACAGGTTGCGCCGATCCTCGCGCGCGCCTGCGGACATCGCGGCTCCTGCGCCGAATATCTCTATAATACCGTGGTGCATCTGGCCGAATTCGGCATTCGCGACCGTAATCTCTGGCGCCTGCAGGAGCTGGTCGCCAAAGAGGTGGAGACGATGCATGGTCGCGAAACAAATCAACCTGCGATTGTCGACACATCTCCCTCAAATGGGTGAAGACTGCACGCGTCGGACATGATTGAAAACGCTTGAGGCAACTGTCAGCCTCGATCTGCTGAATGGCTGGCCCTCTCGCCAAATCCTTGTCCAGGCACTCTACGAGAGGGCCAGCCATGCAGGAAAACTTAAAAACTGCGAGATCTATGACCACCACAGCCGTCGTGCTTTATCTGATCGTGGCGAAAGCCTTTCTCATCCTGACGCTGATCGAAGGGGCATTCCGCAACCTGCCCTGGACGACCGCACGTTTCTCCGGGCTGATGCTGTCGGCCGCATGGCCTGTGGTGATGCTAGCGGTCGCTTTTTCCAGCCGGCGGGCGAACCCGCGGGGCTGAAGACCGCTTCGAAACCGTAGCAGGACAAAAACCGCGCCCTATATCGCACTGCGAAAGCAATCAGCGGCGGGCGACAGCATAATGCAGAGCATATTGAAGGAAGGCGAAACCTGCTGGCGGATCGCCAAGGCGGACAGGCTTTCGATCATCATCGACGCGGCCGATTTCTTCCGTTTCGCCAAGAGCGCGATGAGCAAGGCGAAACGCTCGATCTATCTGATCGGCTGGGATTTCGACACGCGCATCGACCTCGTCCCCGGCAATGGCGACGACAGCAACAAGAAAGGCGAGTTGCCGGACCAGCTCGGCAAGTTTCTCAATGCGCTGGCCGAACGCAATGAAGAGCTCGATATCCGCATCCTCAAATGGGATATCGGGATGATCAATTCGATCACCCGCGGCGAGACGCCGTTCTACATTCTCAAATGGATGTTCGACAAACGCATCCACCTGAAACTCGACGGCGCGCATCCGACGATTTCCGCCCACCATATGAAGCTGCTGGTGATCGACGACACGGTAGCCTTCTGCGGCGGGATCGACATGACGGTCGGCCGCTGGGACACGCGCGACCATACCGAGAAGGAGCCCTTGAGAAAATCGCCGATGGGCTTTGCGCAGGGACCATGGCACGACGCGACCAGCTGCCTTTCCGGCGAGGCGGCGAAGGCTCTGGGGCAAGTCGCCCGCAATCGCTGGAAGCTTGCGACCGACGAGGAGCTTGAGCCGGAGGCCGGGTCTGGCGACGACACGCCATGGCCGGAGGGGCTCGAGGTCGGGTTCCGCGACATCTCGATCGGCATTGCCCGCACGGCCCCGGAATATGACGAGCGCAAACAGATCGTCGAGATCGAGACAGCCAAGCTTGCCATCATCGCGGCGGTGAAAAAGACGCTTTACGTGGAGAGCCAGTATTTCGCCTCCCGCCGGATCGCCATGGCGATGGCGGAACGGCTGAAGGAGCCGGACGGGCCGGAGATCGTGCTGATCAATCCGGAAGGCTGCGAGGGATATCTGGAAGCCAAGGCGATGGATTCGGCGCGCATCCGGCTGATGAAACTGGTGCAGGATGCCGACATCCATCACCGTTTCCGGCTTTATTATCCCGTCAACGCGGCACGCACGCCGATCTATGTGCATGCCAAGATGATGTATGCCGACGACCGGATCGTGAAGATCGGTTCGGCCAATCTCAACAACCGCTCGATGGGCTACGACACCGAATGCGACCTCATTCTGGAGGCGGAAGACGGACAGGAGGCGTTGCGCCAAAAAATCCTAGCGACTCGCGACGATCTGATCGCCGAGCATCTGGGACGAGACATCCAGGAGGTGAGCGAGGCGATTGCGGCGCATGGCGGCTCGATCATCTCCGCAATCGAGGCGCTCAACGGCGAGACCGGGCGCGGTCTCATCGCCGTGCCGATGCGCGAGCTGACAGCCGACGAAGAGATGTTCGCGGAGTCGGACATTGCCGATCCCGAGCGGCCAACCGGGGTGCGCTATCGGGCGTCGCATTTCCTGCGGCAACGCTTCGGCCGGCGCGGCAGAGCGATCGAACAGGCTGCGGCAACGGCAAAGCAGCCTTGACGGACGGCCGCTAATATCCCGCGCTGCCTCATGCTCGCCACGGAAAACCGTCACATCTTCTGTTGCAAGCCAATCGCCAGCAAGGAGAGGTCATGAACCAAACTTCTGGAACAAAACCCCGGATCGAGTGGCTGGACATTGCCAAAGGCGGCTCGATCGTGTGTGTCGCGGTGTTTCATTCGACGCTTTACATGAAGGCGAACGGGTTCGATCCCAAACTCGCCGCAGCCCTGAACGAGCTGCTGACGCCGATCCGGATGCCGATGTTCTTCACGATCTCAGGCATTCTAGGGGCCGGCGTTCTGAAGCGAGAATGGCGTTCGCTATTTGCCAGGCAGATCTGGACATTCGCCTATCTCTTCGCGCTCTGGAGCCTCATCCGGTGGTTTTATTTCCGGAATGTGCAGGACAATGTCATCGTCAAGACCGAAGGCGATACACTGAGCGAACTCGCAACCATGTGGATCATGCCGGAAAGCGGCCTGTGGTTCATATGGGCGCTGGCGATCTTCTTTGTCATCGGGCGTCTTTTCGCTAACGCGCGATTGCTTGCCATCGGCATTTCACTGACGTTGGCGGCCATGACATGGGCCGGGGTAATACAGCCGGGCAATTTCGTGCACCGCAATGTTTTGGTCTATCTGCCGTTCTTTTTGTGCGGGCTCTATTTCGGCAAACCGATCGTCAGCAGGCTTGCGGAGCGGCCGGTCGTGATCGGGATCGCGGCCGCTATCGCCTTCGTGCTGCTGAAATTGGGCCTGATGCCGCTCTTGGGTGGCGGACTGGACTACGCGGCCGCCGCCATTCTTCTGTCCGTGTCCGGGCTGATGCTCGGCTGCACGGTCGCAATCGGCCTCGGCCAGCTGTGGCCGAGATACAATCCGATCGCCTATATCGGGCGCAATACGCTGCCGATCTATGTCACTCATGTGTTGCTGATCTCGGCTCTTTCGGCATTTCTTGCGCGTTCGCTGCCGCATAATGCCGGTTTCGCCCATGCCGGCGTCCTGTTTCTAATCGCCATTTCGCTGAGCGTTCCTCTTATGCTTCGCGCCGGCGCGGACAAGATGCAGGCGTGGTGGATCTATCAGGCACCGAAAATGGCGGTCCAGCCGCAAGCACGGCGGGTGGGCTCATAACCGTTCGGCAAGGAAATCGATAAACGCACGAATGCGTACGGCCAGATGATCGTGGCCGGCGTAAACGGCGTGAATTTCCTCGATGTCCTCGGGATTAAAATCCTCCAGGATCGGAACAAGGCGGCCGGCCTCGATATCCGGCTCGACGTGGAAACGGCCGACCCGGCCGATGCCGAGGCCATCGATGCAGAACTGGCGGATGATCGAGCCGGAGCTGGCCTTCAGACTGCCCGAGACGGGGCGTGCATCGATTTGGCCGGTCTTCGGATCGCGAAACGGCCAGCCCTCCACGGCGCGGCGGAAATTGAAGTTGATGCAATTGTGACCGTCGAGCTCTGCCGGCGTCTTCGGCAGTCCGTGTTCGGCGAGATAGGCCGGCGATGCCATCACCACCTGCCGAGTCTGGCCGAGCTTGCGTGCCATCAGCGACGAGTCGCGCAACGCGCCGTGGCGGATGGCGATATCGACGCGCTCGCGAATGAGATCGACCATATCGTCGGTCAGCGTGATGTCGAGCTGGACATCCGGGAAGAGTTTTTGGAATTCTCGCGTCATCGGCAGGATGTAGCGTTCGCCGAAACCGACCGAGGCATTGACCGATAGCGGGCCGCGCGGCAGCGCCCGCCCGCCGCCGGAGACGATCTCCTCCGTATCGGCAATCTCGGCCAGAATGCGCGAGGCACGCGCCAGATAGGTCTCGCCCTCCGGCGTCAGTTGCAACGTGCGGGTGGAGCGCACGACAAGCCGCGTGCCGAGCCTGTCTTCCAGCCGCGTAACCAGCTTGCTGACCGCCGATGGCGACAGCTGTAACTTCCGCCCGGCCGCCGAAAAGCTCTTCAGCTCGGCAGCGAGGACGAAAACTTCCATTTCTCCGGCTCGGTTGTCCATTTCGCTGTCCTGTTTCAGTTTCTTATCATAACCGGCGTGCCGCAACGCCCCCCGCTGCCCTTCCTGTGACTTGAATTCACAAATGATTATCCACCTATGCCGCTACACAGACAAGTGGCTGGCGACGATATTGCGGCGCATCGAACAACACCTCTCCTCCCAAGGGATCAGGACAAGGATACCCCAATGCCTCTCGCTCTTTACGCGTTGACGGCCGTAGCCTTCGGCATCGGCGTCACGGAATTCGTCATCATGGGTTTGCTGATCGATGTCAGCAAGGATCTTGGCGTCTCGATCTCCGCTGCCGGGCTGCTGATTTCCGGTTATGCGCTCGGAGTCGTCATCGGCGCGCCGATCCTCGGCGCCATTTCCGGCAAGTGGTCGAAGAAGACCCTGCTGATGGCGCTGATGGTGGTGTTCACCGTCGGTAATCTCGCCTGTGCCATTGCGCCCGACTACTGGACGCTGATGGGCGCACGGGTGCTGACCGCATTCGCGCATGCCTCCTTCTTCGGCGTCGGTTCGGTGGTCGCCACCGGTCTCGTTGCGCCGAACAAGAAGGCTTCCGCCATCGCCATCATGTTTACCGGCCTGACCGTCGCCAACATTCTCGGCGTACCTTTCGGAACATGGCTGGGCCAGGCTTATGGCTGGCGCTCGACCTTCTTTGCCGTGACGCTGATCGGTATTGCAGCGCTTGCCGTCATCGCGCTGCTGGTGCCAAAGGACAAGCCGTCGGATGTGCAGGAGGAAAGCTCGCAGGGTATTGCTGCCGTGCTCGGTCGTCGTGCGGTTCTTCTCGGCCTGTTGACAACCGTGCTTTCGTGGGTGGGCGTATTTGCCGGCTTCACCTATATAGCGCCTATTCTGACCGAGATCACCGGCTTTTCCGAAGCTGCGGTTTCGCCGATCCTGCTCGTCTTCGGTGGTGGCCTCGTCGTCGGCAACCTTGCAGGCGGTTGGCTGGCTGACCGGCATCTGATGCCGACGATCATTGGCAGCCTTATTGCTCTCGCCGTCGTTCTGCTCGCCATGACCGCCGCGATCCACCAGCCGGTGCTTGCCGTGATCGCCATCGGGCTTTTCGGGGCCGCAGCCTTCGCCACCGTCGCACCGCTGCAGATGTGGGTGCTGCAAAAGGCCGAAGGTGCGGGCCAGGGACTGGCATCCTCCTTCAACATCGCCGCCTTCAATCTCGGCAATGCGATCGGTGCCTGGCTTGGTGGCGCCGTCATCGACCATGGCCCCGGTCTCGGCGCGGTGACTTTCGTCGCCGGTCTCGTTCCGATCGCAGCCCTTGCCGTGGCGCTTGTCGCCATCCGCCTGGACAAGCCCGCCGTTCAGCTTTCGCCCGCCGAATAACCGTCCAAAAAGGATAATGGTCATGGACTATCGTACACTTGGAAAATCCGGCCTGAAAGTGCCGGTCCTCTCCTTCGGCGCCGGCACTTTCGGCGGGTCAGGCCCGCTGTTCAGCGCCTGGGGCACGACCGATGTCACGGAGGCCCGCCGGCTGGTCGACATCTGCCTCGAAGCGGGCGTCAACCTGTTCGACACGGCCGACGTCTATTCCAGCGGCGCTTCCGAAGAGGTGCTCGGACAGGCGATCAAAGGGCGACGTGACGAGGTGCTGATCTCCACCAAGGCCAGCCTGCCGACGGGAGACGGGCCGAACGACTGGGGTTCGTCGCGCTCGCGCCTGATCGGTGCCATCGAAAAGTCGCTGAAGCGGCTCGGTACCGACCATATCGACATCTTTCAGCTGCATGCCTTCGATGCCTCGACACCGGTGGAGGAAGTGGTCTCGACGCTCGACCGGCTGGTGAGCGACGGCAAGCTGCGTTATATCGGCGTTTCCAATTTCTCCGGCTGGCAGATCATGAAATCGCTGGCGGCGGCGGAAAAGAACGGCTGGACACGGTATGTCGCCAATCAGGTCTATTATTCGCTGATCGGCCGCGATTACGAATGGGACCTGATGCCTTTGGGTGAAGATCAGGGGCTCGGCGCGCTGGTGTGGAGCCCGCTCGGCTGGGGCAGGCTCACCGGCAAGATCAGCCGTTCCAAGCCGATCCCGGCAGGAAGCCGACTGCACGAGACGGCAAGTTTCGGTCCACCGGTGAAGGACGAGTATTTCTACCGGGTCATCGATGCACTGGAAGAGGTTGCCGCGGAAGCGGGAAAGACCGTGCCGCAGGTGGCGATCAACTGGCTGATTTCGCGGCCGACCGTTTCCTCCGTCATCATCGGCGCCCGCAACGAGGAACAGCTGCGGCAAAACCTCGGCTCGGTCGGCTGGTCGCTGACGCAGGAGCAGATTGCTAAGCTGGACGCGGCAAGCGCCGTCACCGCGCCTTATCCGCATTTCCCCTATTACCGGCAGGAAGGGTTTTCCCGCCTCAATCCGCCGCTCGCCGGCTGATCACGATCAAAAGAATAGGTTGCGAGATAACCAAAGTGTCACAAGATCTTGCAGTTGATCCCGCCGCCAAACGGCCCATGTAAAAGAAGTCCAATTCTGCCCGGCATATCCGCTGGGCATTTTCCCCTCAAAAGGAGCATTTCATGTTCGACGTCAGCGCAAACGGCGCAAATATTCCCGCTCTCGGTTTCGGTACGTTCCGCATGCCGGATACCGATGTTCATCGCATCCTGCCGGAAGCCCTGAAGCTCGGTTTCCGCCATGTCGATACGGCGCAGATCTACAAGAACGAACAGGCCGTCGGTGACGTCCTCTCCTCGTCCGGCATCGCCCGCCCCGACATCTTTCTCACCACCAAAGTCTGGGTGGACCGCGTCGACCATGAGGCGTTCATCGCTTCGGTGGATGAAAGCCTTACCAAGCTGAAAACTGATTATGTCGACCTTCTGCTGCTACACTGGCCGCAGAGCGAGATGCCGCTGGCCGACCGGATCGGCGCTTTGAACGAGCTGAAAAAGTCCGGCAAAGTGAAGAATATCGGCGTTTCCAACTTCTCGACCGCTCTGATGGCCGAGGCGGTGAAGCTGTCCGACGCGCCGATCGTCAATAACCAGATCGAGTACCATCCTTATATCGACCAGACGAAGGTGCTCGCCGAAGCGGCGAAAACCGGCATGTCGGTGACTGCCTATTACCTGATGGCCGATGGTGCCGTGCCGAAGGACGAAGTGCTGAAGGATATCGGCGCCAAGCACGGCAAGACCGCCGCACAGGTGGTGCTGCGCTGGGCCGTGCAGCAGAAGGATGTGATCGCACTGTCGAAGACCGCCACCGAAAGCCGGTTGCCGGAAAACTTCGACATTTTCGACTTCGCGCTGTCGGAAGACGAGATGGCAGCCGTCCACAAGCTTGCCCGTCCGGACGGCCGTATCGTCAATCCGGGGCATCTGGCGCCGGAATGGGATAAATAAAACTGCTTTTCTGATCATTGTCGCGGGATGGGTGGAAAACCACCCGTCCCGTTTGGCATTTGGGAAAGAAACCACCCATGCGAGCCGTGATCGGCCATTATTGCGCCTGACTGTTTCGGTCAATCATTGCCTCCCCCGGCCATCGCCATAATTTTCGAGCGGGCTGGAGAAGGAGGAGTTTTCCATGCTTTTCAGGATCTTATTGATATCGGCGGCAGTGATCGCCACGACAACCCTGCCTGCTGCGGCACAAAAGCGGGGTGCCGAACCGGCGCCGAAGGATTGCCCGAAGGCTCTGCCATCAGGCACGGAATGTTTTGCCGGGCAGGACATGCGGGGCGCCTATTACTGGATCGCCAAGCCGAAGAACTGGAACGGCGTGCTGGTCGTGCATGCGCATGGCGGGCCGCGGACGGCTAAGCCGAAGGCCGACGATCCGGTGGAGGATCTGGAGCGTTTTGCCGTGACCGTTCAGGAAGGATATGCCTGGGCCGGCTCCAACTATCGCCGGCAGGGTTACGGCGTGCGCATGGCGGCGGCGGATACCGACAATGTGCGGCGCATTGCCGAACGATTGCTCGGGCAACCGAAGACGGTTCTGCTGCATGGTCAATCCTGGGGTGGCAATGTGGCGGCCAAGACGGCGGAACTTTATGCACTCGACTGGCGCGGCCATAAAAATTACGACGGCGTGGTGCTGACCAGCGGGCTGCTTGCCGGGGGAAGCCGCGGATATGATTTCCGTGCCGATCTGCGCGCCGTCTATCAATATTACTGCAAGAACCATCCGCGTGCCGACGAGGTGCAATACCCGGTCTGGCAGGGCCTGCCCAAAGGGGCGTCGATGAAGCGGGACGAGCTGGAAAAACGTGTCGACGAATGCACCGGACTTTCGCTCGCCAAGGACAAACGCTCACCGGAGCAGGCGAAAAACCTCGCCAATATTCTTGCCGTGACGAAAGTGCCGGAAAAGACGCTTGTTGCGCATCTCGCCTGGGCGACGGGGCTGTTTCAGGACATCGTCTGGAGACGGATGGACGGCAAGAATCCGTTCGACAATTCGCAGGTCCAGTACAAGGGTTCGGATGACGATGCGGCGCTGAACAAGGGCGTCGAACGGTTCAAGGCCGATCCGGGAGCGCGACGAGCAATGGCCTATGATGCAGATCTGACCGGCCAGATTGCCCTGCCGACGATCACGCTGCATGCCAAGGACGACCCAACGGTGTTCGTCAACCACGAGGCGATCTATCGCCAGACGGTGGAACGTGCCGGCAATGGCGACCTGCTGCAGCAGAACTTTTCCGACGAGGCGGAGCATTCGATACTCTCTACACCGCAATATGCGGCGCTTTTTTCCGCCATGCTGAGCTGGATCGACAAGGGGGACAAGCCCACGAAGCAGTCGGTTGCGGCGCTCTGCGAGGAGAAGCGCAAGAGTTATGACGACCCGTGCAAGCTGCTGCCGGATTTCGAGCCGACGGTGGAATAGAAGCGCTCTTCCGGGCGTTTAGAGGATTGCCCCTCTCCCCGCTCGCGGGGAGAGGGGACGTGCCCTACGCAAAGACTGCTGCACCTGGTAAAACGGTGCGGCGTATCCCTTCTCCCCGTCAGAACGGGGAGAAGGTGGCGGCAGCCGGATGAGGGGCGGCCAAGATTAGCCGACGCCATCGTCAATCCTTCGCAAATGTCGTTGCCGTCTGCGAAGTCGTCACCATCGTATTGTAATCAGAAACAATCCATTCGATGTCGTTGGCGCCGGCCTTGCGGGCGTCGCCCTTGGCCTTCAGCAACTGCTCGTCCAGCTCGCGCAGCTTCGACAGAAGCGAGGCGGGGCGCGTTTCGAAGACGTGGAAGGTATCAGGGTGCTCGAGCGAATAATCGTCGAATGCACGAACCGCGACGGCATAAGCGTCGAGCGATCTGTCGAAGGCGGCCATATTAACGACCGGCCGCTCGTTATCCGGCATCAGGTCCATCATCGCCTCGGCGTGGATCATCACGTTGCGGACATGCCAGCGGGATTTTTTACCCTCGACCTTTTCCAGCGCGGCCAGCGAGGCGAGATCGAGTTTCACCTTCTCCGTTCGCAGCGCAAGATCGGCCGCCTTGCGGCGCTCTGCGTAAGTCGGGGCGAGTGCTGCGATATCCTTGTGGAAAGCCCTGCCGCCTTCCATTTTGTCGGACTTGTAGTCCAGCCGCTCGTAATATTTGTTGGCCTTCTCTATGCCCGGCGCGAGCTTCTGGTAGGTGTCGACATAGGCAAGCATGGCGGCATCGAGTTCCGGCATCTTTGGGTCAACGATCGCCGCTTTTTCGACAGACGCGATCTCGTCGCGCACGTCATAAAGCGAATAGAGGCCGTAAATGACCTTTTCCCTGCCCGTCGGCCCCTTCTTCATATCGACCCAGCTTTCATAACGCTGGAGCGATTCGGACAAACGAAGCGATCGGTTGAGGAATTCGACATAGGCATTCATCTTGCCGATCACCTTGTCGGACACGTCCGGTTCCGCCTGAGGCGCTGCAGCAGACTGGGCGAGCGCGGGAGAGCCGGACAGAACCGGTGCAATGGTCGGAACCTGCAGCAAAAGCGAAACCGCGGCGACGGCCAAAGCCCTCGACGTGAAAAGACGCATTCTGATTACCCCCGAAATTCCCAGATTCTTAAATCTGTTTGAAGTTGGGCCCCGGATCAAAAAGGTCAACTGTGAAAAATTGCACTCAATGCTGACGGATGTTGGCGGCGATCGCCGCAGCGAAACCCTGATGCACCAATCTCTATTTGCATCAGCACGCCGGCTCAACTTGGTTTCGTGAGAAATGTTCCGCTCTGCAACAAATTTTAGGCTGCGGCAGGCCGCGATTAAGTTGCGATTAAGCAAGAAGGCCGTAGCGTGCGACCAAGCCTATGAGAGGCCTGCATGACAGCTCAGCCCGCGCCAAAAGCCGGCTGATCGACACGCCTTCATCTGCCCCTCACCCCACCCCACCCCGCCCCGTCCATTTTTTCCGAAGAGACCAGCGCCAACGCGGTCCGTTCTTACGGTGTATGTTATGAGCTTTCTTTCAAACGCGAAAATACGAACCAAGATATTGTCCCTGATCGTGCCGGTCTGTCTGATCGGCGTGGCCGGGATCGGTGTGGCTGCCTACAGCTTTAAGCAGGCGGATGGAGAATACACAGCCTTCATCGCGGAAGACAGCATCGCCGCGACCCAGGTTTCCCGCGCCTCGACCTCGATGAACTCGGTTGCCTACAGCGCCTATCAGCTGACGGTCTACCCGCAGAATTCCGCCTTCCGCGCCGTGGCGATGAAGAACTACGAAAGCGGAAAGAAAGTCATCGGCACGCTGCTCGGCTCCGCAAGGCAGCTTATCCCGGAACAGGCCAGCGATCTGTCGGCGTTCGAAACCCGCGCGCTTGCGATCACCGCGATGACCGACAAGGCCGTATCGCTGACCGAACAGGGCCAGATGCAGGAGGCCCAGGCCGTTCTCGCCCAGGTCGATCCCGACATCGCCAAGATTCGCGACGATTTCAAGGACTGGAATGTCGCCAACACCAAAACGGTTCTGGACAACAGCGCCGCGATCACCGCGCAGATCAATTCGACCCTCATCACTCTGATTACGACACTCGGCGCGCTGTTTGCCGCTGCCATTGCAGCGTCTCTGTTCGTCGCTGGCCGCGGCATTTCAGGCCCGATCGATACGCTGCGCCAGCGCATGGCCTCGCTTGCCGGCGGAGAAACGAAGCAGGAGGTTCCGGGTCTCGGCCGCAAGGACGAAGTGGGCCAGATGGCGGAAGCCGTTGCCGTATTCCGCACCAATGCCATCGAGCGCCTTCAGCTCGAGGAAGAGACACGCGCCAACCGCAGCCTGTCGGAAAAGGAACGTGCTGCCCGCGAAGAGCAGAAGGCGAAGGAAGCCGGCGACGTGAAGTTTGCCGTCGATAACCTGGCGAGCGGTCTTTCGCATCTTGCCGATGGCGATCTCGCCTACCGGATCGGCCAGCCCTTCACCGAAACGCTGGACGGCGTACGCCACAACTTCAACGCTTCGGCGGACAAGCTGCAGACCGCCATGCGCGGCGTGGCGCAGAACGCCCGCGGCATCGATGCCGGCGCCAACGAGATCAAGTCGGCTGCCGACGATCTGGCCAAGCGCACCGAACAGCAGGCCGCAGCACTGGAAGAAACAGCCGCAGCGCTCGAACAGATCACCACCACGGTGAAGGATGCCGCCAAGCGCGCATCGGAAGCCGGCACGCTTGTCGCTCGTACCCGCCAGGGAGCCGAAAAGTCCGGCGAGGTCGTGCAGAGCGCGGTCCAGGCGATGGAAGAGATCGAAAAGTCTTCCGGCGAGATCGGCAACATCATCGGTGTGATTGACGATATCGCCTTCCAGACAAACCTTCTGGCACTCAATGCCGGCGTCGAGGCAGCGCGTGCCGGTGAAGCCGGCAAGGGTTTTGCCGTCGTCGCACAGGAAGTACGCGAACTGGCGCAGCGCTCGGCAAATGCCGCCAAGGAGATCAAGGCACTGATCACCACTTCCAATGAGCAGGTGCGTAACGGCGTGGAACTGGTCGGCGAGACCGGCAAGGCGCTGAAGACGATCGTCGGCGAGGTGCAGGAGATCAACCGCAACGTCGCAGCGATCGTCGAATCCTCGCAGGAACAGTCGTCTGGTCTCCAGCAGATCAATACGGCCGTCAACCAGATGGACCAGGATACGCAGAAGAACGCGGCAATGGTGGAAGAATCCACTGCAGCCAGCCACAGCCTTGCCCGCGAAGTCGCTTCGCTGAATGCGCTGCTGGCCCAGTTCAAGCTGGCCGACGGCCATGCGCCGGCTGCGGTTCGCCCTGCCGCAAGGACGGATGCGCCGGCCGCATCGCCGGCACGGTCACTCGCCCGCAAGGTGGCGGGTGCATTCTCCGGCAACACTGCCGTGGCGCAGAACTGGGAAGAGTTCTGAGTCGATCCAAGGCCAATTAAACTGAAAAGGGCGGAGCAGCGATGCTTCACCCTTTTCTTTTATTCGTTAGAACAAAGGCTTACAGCCAGCCCTTGCGCTTGAAATAGAGGTAGGGCACGGCCATCGAGAAGATCATCAGGCCGATGGCCGAGTGATACCCGTATTGCCATTGCAGTTCCGGCATCGCGGCAAAGTTCATTCCGTAGACCGAAGCGACCAGCGTCGGCGGCAGGAACATGACCGAGGCGACGGAAAAGATCTTGATGATCTGGTTCTGCTCCAGATTGATCAGGCCGAGCGTCGCATCGAGCAGAAAGTTGATCTTGTTCGACATGAAAGCCGAGTGGTCACCCAGAGAGGTTGCGTCCCGCTGCAGCAGTTTCAGCCGCTGGCGGACTTCCTTCGAGAGCTTGCGGTCGACACCGTCCAGCGCCGCATAATAGGCAACGACGCGGGAGACGCTCACGAGGCTTTCGCGCACGACGGTGATGAACTCGCCCTTCTGGCCGATGGCACGGATCAGTTCCTGCAGGTCGCGCTGTTTCTTGTTGGCCTTCGAGGCCTTGGCTTCGAACACGTCGCGCGAGATCTGGTCGATATCGGCACCCAGCCGTTCCAGCGTATCGGCCATACGGTCGATGATCGCCTCGATCAGGCCGCTCATGATCAGTTCGCCGGAGGCCGAATGCGTGCCCAAACCGTTGGCCTTACGGGCACGGGCCATGAAGGCATCGAAGGGACGCGGTTCGGCGTGACGGACTGTGACGAGGATCGATCCCTTGATGATGAAGGTGACAGGAACCTTGAGAGGCGTACCTGCATCCGGCCGCGTCAGCACCGTCATGGTCATGAACTCGGCGCCATCCTCCTGGTAAAGCCGGGAAGAGAGCTCGATGTCTTCCATCTCGTCCATGGTGGGTACTGCGATGCCGAGGCACTGACCAACCTCGCGCTCCTCTTCCGCGGTCGGGCTGATCAGATCATACCAGATGACGGAAGGGGTACGGTCTGCGGACTGGATTTCGGTCTGCGCAACTGCATGTTCACCTTCGGACTTTTCGTCGAAGGTTGCGGGCACAAGGCGGTCAAGGTCATAGGCGTGGATGCGCAGCATGACGGCTCCTTTTCGGACCATCTGGTCCTCGGAGCGCATCACCGAGAGAACGGATCAGAGCCCCGAAGCGGCAGGTCTGTGTAATGACGTCGAACTTCGACTGTCGGGGTTCATCTCGATTTGTCCTTTGAAAGAGCGACGCCCGGACGGGCAGCCGCTTCGAGCGTCACATGGGCTTAGTCGCATCGAAAGTCAATGGGGATGATAAGCGTTGAAAACGTTGAAACACGCAGGTTTTCTGGCGTTACAATCAATGCTTGTAAATTAGATTAATCTAATATATATTCACCTCATCGCCATTTCCCAGATCACCCGGCGATGGTTCGAAGCGAAGTCTTCGGCCGGGCATACCCCTGCCCTTATAGACGTGGCATTTCCCCCGATTGGCCACGTGACTAAAAAAGCCGCCGGGCACAGGAACCGGCGGTTTTTTTTGTTTGATCCGGTCGTTCAGACGAACTGCGAAAGACCCGGCACCGAGGCGATCACTGTATCGACGACTTCATCACCGGCATATTCGCGGGCAACGGCCATGGTTTCCTTGGCCAGAGCCGTGATCTCGCCCATGCCCAGGCCTTGCGCCATCAACTGCTGGCCGAGCGCCATGACGCCGCCACCGCCGAAGCTTGCCATCAGCCCGCCGAGCAGACCGCCGCCACCGGAGCCTTCGCCATTGAACTGGGCAACCAGTTCCGGCGCGCCGGGGATCGCTTCGATCATCCGCGCAACTGCCCCGTCATCCGCCTCGCGCTGCAGGAAACCGAGCATCATTCCGATCGCCTTTTCGGCGACATCGGGCGCAAGGCCGACGCTATCGGCGACGCGGGAAACCAGTTCGTTCATCAGGAAAGCCTCCTCAAAATTTGACGTTGACGTCAAAGTAATACACATTCAACCGGCACAAGGCCAGCGTTGGGAACATTGTTATTCGCGGGCGGACGGGAACAAAGCAAGCCGATAATCTCGATTGCCGGTCAATCGCTCGGCTTGCCCACCGTATCGGCCATATAGGCGCCGCGCTCGCCCATCGGGCGTGGCCTGCCGGTGGTCGAATCGCGGGCCGTCTGGTGCTCCAGCTCGGCATTGATCTCGGCACCGACGATAACGATGATGGCGGATATCCACGTCCAGACCATGAAACCGATCAGTGCGCCGAGCGTGCCATAGGTGGCGTTGTAGTTGGCCACATTCGACAGATAGAACGAAACGCCCAGCGAGGCGGCGAACCAGAGAAGCGTCGAGAAAACAGCGCCCCAGGTAAGCCAGCGAACCTTTGCCGGCTCGCGGCTGGGACCAAACCGATAGAGCGCCATGATGCCGATGCCGACGAAAACCATCATGATCGGCCAGCGGGCGAAACGAATGATCAGTTCGGCCCAGCGGTCCAGCCAGAGATAGTTGAGCACTGCCGGCACCACGCCCATCGAAAACAGGATGACGATAGCGATGATGAAGGCGCCAAGGGTGAAAGCCAGCGAGACTAAGTTCAAGCCGAGAATGCTGCGTTTTTCCTCTTCCCCGTAAGCAACGTTCATCGCATCGAACAGCGCCTTGATGCCGTTGTTGGCACTCCACAGGGCAAGCGCTATACCGCCGATCAGGCCGGCGGACAGGGTGGCACCTCGTTCTGCCGACAGTGCCCGCACCTGATTGAGAAAGATGTCGAGCGCATCGACCGGCATGATGGAACCAAGCGAGGCGATCCGATCGGCGATCGCCGCGGGGTCGGCCAGCAGACCGTAAAGAGACACGAGCACGCTTGCGGCCGGAAACAGGGCGAGAAGCAGATAATAGGTGACACCTGCCGCAATCAGCGTCACCCGGTCTTCGGTGACGGCAGCAAATACACGCCAGAAAACATCCTTCAGTCCGCGAACAGGAATTTCGGCCGGCGTATCGGCCTCTCGTCCCCGTGCTTCCCCGCTCCGGTCGGCCTCATTTTCCGGCACCGTGCCGCTGATCGTCATATGGCCCTCGCTTTCCTATGCTCTCATCCAGCCAAGACTTCGGGAAACCGTTGCCGCCCGGAAAAGCCCGCCTTATAAGTATTTGAGAACAAACGCCGCGAGGGAGCGCATAGTTGCATGACGGACGAGACGGGTAAGCTCTTCATCGGTGGCAGCCGCAAGCCGGACGACACGCTGAACAAGGCCGAATATCTGGACCTGAAATTCGGCAATCGCCACGGTCTGGTGACCGGGGCTACCGGCACCGGCAAGACAGTGACGCTGCAGGTGCTGGCGGAAGGCTTTTCCAAGGCCGGCGTGCCGGTTTTCGCCGCCGACATCAAAGGCGATCTTTCCGGCGTTGCCGCCAAGGGCGAAGCCAAGGATTTCCTTCTGAAACGCGCCGAGCAGATCGGTTTCCAGGATTATGAGTTCGACCAGTTTCCGGTGATCTTCTGGGACATCTACGGCGAAAAAGGCCACCGGGTGCGCACCACGATCGCCGAGATGGGACCGCTTCTGCTGGCCCGTCTGATGAATGCGTCGGAACCGCAGGAAGGCGTGTTGAACATCGCCTTCAAGCTGGCCGACAAGGGTGGCCTGCCGCTTCTGGACCTGAAGGACCTGACATCGCTGCTCAACTACATGGCGGAGAATGCGAGCGAGCTTTCCAAGGAATTCGGCCTGATCTCCAAGGCATCCGTCGGCTCGATCCAGCGCGCGCTTCTGGTGCTGGAACAGCAGGGTGCTGAACATTTCTTCGGCGAACCGGCGCTGAAGATTTCCGACATCATGCGGGTGAACCCGAATAACGGTTACGGCCAGATCTCGATTCTGGCCGCCGACAAGCTGATGATGAACCCGCGGCTTTACGCGACTTTTCTTCTGTGGCTGCTGTCTGAACTGTTCGAGGAACTGCCGGAAGTGGGCGATCCGGACAAGCCGAAGCTCGTCTTCTTTTTCGACGAGGCGCATCTTTTGTTCGACGAAGCGCCGAAAATCCTGATCGACCGGGTGGAACAGGTGGTGCGCCTGATCCGCTCGAAGGGCGTCGGTGTCTATTTCGTCACCCAGAACCCGCTCGACGTACCGGAAACGGTGCTGGCGCAGCTCGGCAACCGAGTGCAGCACGCGCTTCGCGCCTATACTCCGCGCGAGCAGAAGGCGGTGAAGACGGCGGCCGACACGTTCCGCCCCAATCCGGATTTCGACTGCGCCACCGCGATTACCCAGCTTGGCACCGGCGAAGCGCTGGTCTCGACGCTGGAGACCAAGGGCGCACCGTCGATGGTGGAACGAACCCTCATTCGCCCGCCATCCGGCCGTATCGGACCGCTGACCGATGCCGAACGGCAGGGGATCATGGATCGCAGCCCGGTTCTCGGGCTTTATGACGAGGATATCGATCGCGAGAGCGCCTTCGAGATTCTTGGCCGCCGCGCCAAGCAGGCTGCCGATGCCGCCGCCGCGAAAAATGCACATGACGAACTCGACCCTGCCCCGCCTGCCGGTTCCGGCGAGACGACCGGCTGGACCCTGCCGGGCTTCGGCGGCGGGAACGACGATCAGGATCAGCGCGGCCGCAAGACGGTCGGCCGCTCGGGCTACCAGCGCGAAACGATGGTGGAAGCGGCGATGAAAAGCGTGACCCGCACCGTCGCGACGCAACTCGGCCGGGCGCTGGTGCGGGGGATCTTGGGGAGCTTGAAGCGTTAGGGCTCACGCCACACGGTAATTGATCGGGCGGGGAAAATCCCCCTCTGGCCTGCCGGCCATCTCCCCCACAATGGGGGAGAAAACTCGCAGCATCCGTCTGCCTCAATTGGGGTTCGACGGATCGGCCAGGTTAAGCCCTCCCCCTTGTGGGGAGGGTTGGGAGGGGCCTTTTGTTTTTCAATTGAACAATCTACCTCTTCGGCGCAACCAGGCAGAAAAATGCTCCCTGCGGATCGGTGGCCTGAACGATCCAGCTGCCGCCCGGCACTTCCTGCGGGCCGAAGACGACCGTGCCGCCATTGGCTGTTACCCGCTCGATCGCCGCATCGATCGCCTCGACGTTAAAGTAATAGCTCCAGCAGGGCATCGGCACCGTTTCGGGCCTCGTCATCATGCCGCCGATCGCCTTCCCGCCATGGGCGAAGATACGGTACGGCCCCATCGCGCCCATGTCGAAATCATGGTCCTTGGTCCAGCCGAAAACGTCTGAATAGAAATCGAAAGCCTCCTCGCAATCGCCAGCGTAAAGTTCGCGCCAGCCGACATTGCCGGGGTCTTCGGGCCCAAGTTCGGGCGGCGGGTTTTCCGGTGGGATCGGCGTCATGATGCAGAGGACCGCGCCGTGTGGATCGGCGACCACGGCAAAGCGGCCGATGCCCGGGATATCATCCGGCTGACGCTGCACGCGACCGCCGAGAGCGACATATTCTCTCGCCGTCTGATCGACATCATCGACCGCGACATAACCGGTCCAATTCGGCGGCAGCTTTCCTTCCAGTTCGGGCGGGAAATCCATCATGCCGCCGATGCCCGGGCAGTTTTCGCTCTCGCCCATTTCGAACAGGTAATAGGAGGGCATGGCATCTCCTCCCCCCGGCATCTGCATCTCGTTGACCTTCCAGCCGATCACGGCGGAATAGAATTCGCCGGCAGCGTTGGTGTCGGATGTCATCAACTCGCACCAGATGAATTTTCCATGGGTGTCGGATCTGGTTTGTGGATCGGTCTGCAGCATTGTGTTCTCCTCCAATCGATTGCGCCGATGGCCGATCAGCCCTTGCGGCGATAATGGGCTTCCATGAACTGTTTCCAGCTGCCGTCAGGCTGTCTGGCGCTGGAATTGAAGATGCGGTGATCGTCGGTGAGGAAGATGATCTGCTCGCGGTAGTCGGCCATGCCCTCGCCGCTCATCGAAGGGCCGATCGTATAAAGATTGAGCGTTTTTCCGTCCGGCTCGACGTCGCCTTCATAGACCCAGAGATTGTCCATCATCGAGCCAAGCCAGGTGCCGACATATTTTCCCTTGGCCGCATCGAAACCGAGGGTGAGCATGGTGGTTGCCGGCCCTCCTCCCTCGCCTCCGTCCCCCTTGGGCATATCTCCGGTGCCTTCTGCAATGAACCAGATGCCGTGAAGCGAGCGGACGGTCTCGACCCAAGGCGTCTCACCGCTCATCTCCGAGGTGACGTCCCAGGTGCCGACCAGTTTTTGCAGAAATCCATGCTCGGGGCGCGGTTTTGCCATGACCATCGTCATCGTGTCTTCCTCCCTGCTTTTCCGGTTTAAACTGCCTCAATGGCAGCAGGATGACCCCTTCTCTTTCGGTGCAGCCTCATATTCGTCATGACGCTTCAGAAAGCTCATGGTCGAGGTTTCGTTGCGGCCGAAAGGCGCTCGGTCAAGCAGCATCAACGTGCCGCAGACTTCTTCGCCACCGCGGGCATAGGTCGAATAGGTGTGAAAGATCTCGCCCGCCTCGTTGCGATAAAAAGAGGACATGCCGTGTTCCTCATCGGCGACCTCGTTGGTCGACACCTTGCGGTAATTGTATTCGACGGCGCCGGATGCCCGCTCCTCATCCGAGAAGGAGACGTTGTAATCGTAATTGAAATCATCGCCGAAGGACGAGATCCATGGGAAATTCCAGCCCATGCGCTTGCGATAGGCTTCGATCTTTTCGAGCGGCGCACGCGAGACGGCCACCCAGGTGACGTCGTGATTGTTGAGATGCGGCAGCGCGCCTTCGATATGATCGCAGAAAAAGGAACAGCCGATACAGCCCTCGTCCCAATCCGGACCAAGCATGAAGTGATAGACGAGCAACTGGCTACGCCCATCGAAAAGCTCTGCCAGCGTCTTCCTGCCGGCAGGCGTATCGAAAGCGTAATCCTTTTCCACCTTCACCCAGGGAAGCCTCTGACGCGCCGCGCGAACCTTGTCGCGCAACCGGGTTTCTTCCTTCTCCAATTCCAGAAGCTTCAGGCGCGCATCGCGCCATTCATTCCTGTCTACGACCGGGTTGTCGGGAGTGCTCTTTGCGGATGCAGTGATATCCATGTCTCGGACCTCCTCTTCCTTGACAGATAACGTTGATATCAACATGATTATCCGATGCTGTCAAATCTCGAATCAATTCCATTTTCCACGACGCTGCATGTGCGGGACACCTGCCTGTGTCTGCATGTGCAGCGGGCCGCACGAGCACTCGCACGGCGTTTCGACGTGGCGATGAAGCCGATCGGGCTGAATAACGGGCAGTTTTCGCTGATGATGTCGCTCAACCGTCCGGTCCCGGCAACGATGAAATCCGTCTGCGATCTGCTGGCCATGGACCGCACGACACTGACTGCAGCGCTCAAGGTTCTGGAGCGGCGCGGGCTGGTGAAGACCGAAACAGACCCGAAGGATCGGCGCGGGCGGCTTCTGACGCTGACAGACGCCGGCATGGCGATGCTTTCCGCCGCATTGCCGATCTGGACGCGGGTGCATGCGGAGATCGAGGTGGAATTGGGGGATGGCGGGTCGGATGTGGTGCGGCAGTCGCTGGCGGGGATCAAGTAAACCTGAACGCAAAAACGCCCGGCGTCTCACCGGGCGTTTTTAATCAGGACTGTTGCAATCCGTCAGGCCGCGTCAGCCTTGTCAAAATCCGTCGAGATCGAGATCGCCCTTACCCGCTCCAGAAGCGCCGTGTCGGAGGCGATCTTGGCTTCGATGGCGGCGACCGTATCGCTGCCCAGCGGCAGGCGGACCGGCGGGTTTTGCATGTCGACGAAATCGATCAGTACGGCGGCCAGCTTGTCCGGATTGCCCGGCTGGTTGCGGCTGATGTGTTTTGCCTTTTGACGCACCACGCCGGCTGTCTGCGCATAATCGGCGATCTCGAGCGGGCTGATGCTGAGCGAATTGCGTTCGAGGAAATCCGTGCGGAAGTAACCGGGCTCGATTGCGGTGGCAAAGATGCCGAGCGGGGCAAGTTCGTCAGCCAGAGCCTCCGTCAGGCCTTCGACGGCGAATTTTGCCGAGCAATAGACGCCGAAGCCGGCCGAACTACGATAACCGCCGATCGACGAGAAGTTGAGGATATGGCCGGAGCGCTGGCGGCGCATATGCGGCAGCACGGCGCGGGTGACTGAAAGAAGCCCGAAGACGTTGGTGCGGTAGATCGCCTCGACCTCCTGGGCGGTCGCCTCCTCGATCGCGCCGAGCAGACCGAAACCGGCATTATTGACCAGAACGTCGATGGTGCCGAAACGGGCAATGGCAGCCTTGGCCGCGTCATGTGCCTGGGTTTCGTCGTTCACATCGAGTGCCACGGCAAGAAGGTTAGGAAGGTCGCCGAAACGCTCCGTGACGGTCTTCGGGTTGCGGGCGGTGGCGACGACGTTATCACCTTTCGCCAGTGCCTTTTCGGTGATCAGGGCGCCAAAGCCGCGGGATGCACCAGTGATGAACCATGTACGCATTTTGAAATCTCCTCTTTTCGTGCCGTTCCGTTGATCGGCGGCTGGGGAGATTTCTACGCCAATGGGGCTGGTGAGATAATCGACTGGATTCTCCTCAAGCTGATGAGTAGAATTCAGCAATGGCAATACTGTCACCCACCGATCTGTCGCCGTTTCTAGCGCTCGCCCGGCACAAGAGTTTTCGGCGCGCCGCCGACGAGTTGGGCTGCACACCTTCAGCGCTCAGTCATTCGCTGAAGGCGCTGGAGGAGCGGCTCGATGTCAGGCTGTTCAACCGCACGACGCGCAGCGTGGCGCTGACGGAGGCCGGAGAGCGGTTACTTGCCCGTGTGGCACCCGCCTTCCGCGACATCGAGGATGCGCTGGACGACCTCAATAATTTTCGCGGCACGCCGGTCGGGCGGCTGCGGATCAATGCTTCGCGGCCTTCGGCGCGAATGGTGCTTTTGCCGCTTGTCGCGCGGTTTCTTGAGGCCTATCCGCGGGTCGGCATCGAGATCGTCATCAACAACGAACTCGTCGATATGGTCTCGGAAGGGTTCGATGCCGGCGTGCGTTTCGGCGAGATCATCGCACAGGACATGATCGCAGTATCGATCGGGCCGCGGCAGCGCACGGCGATCGTTGCAACACCTAACTTCTTCGAAAAACATCCGAGGCCGTCCCGGCCGGAACAGTTGAAATCGCTGCCCTGTATCGGTTTCCGCTTCGGCACCGGGCGGCTTTATGCCTGGGAATTCGAGCGTGGGGGGGTCGAGCTTTCCGTCGAAGTGGATGGCGCTCTGGTGCTCGACGACCAGGACATGATGGTGGATGCGGCACTGGCCGGCGCCGGAATAGCCTTCACTTTCGAGGATCAGGTCAAGGATCTCGTCGAGGCCGGAAAGCTGACGCGGGTGCTGGAAGACTGGTGCCCTTATTATTCCGGTTTTTATCTCTATTACCCGAGCCGGCGGCAGATGCCGGCAGCGCTGCGCGCCTTCGTCGATTTCGTCAGAGCGGACGGAGCCGGGCGATAATCCCGATACGCGGAAAACGGGAATCCTATCACAGATAGAAATTGAACTTGATTAGAACACAATTTTAGATTACATAAACTAAATCGGCATTGCTGATGAGCGCTGAAAACCTTCTACGCTCGCAAATGCCGCCGCTGCTTTTAACCTTTGACCATGGATGTACCGGCACTGGTGGACAAAGCGGCGATGAGAGAGGTCGGAGCAATATAGCCCCGGCCTTTTTTCGTCTCTCGGCTACCCCGAAAGAAATCCATGAACAAAAAAGATCCGCAGCAGCTGCTCAAGCGAGCAGTGCGGCAGCTTGCCAATACGAGTGGCGGCGGCCATCTCGGCGGCACCAACCACGGCCAGGGTTACGACGCCAAGACCACCTCGGGCGCCAAGACGCCCCGGCGCCAGCCCAGCAAGGCTTAAATTGCATCCTACCCCACGCCCCGCACACTCTGCGGGGCGTTTCTTTTTGAACCGGATAATTGCGGGCTTCCCTTTTTTGTTGGGAACGATCCTGTCCTTCAGACAATTGGCATAAAACAGGAGCGAACGCATGGACAAGAAAATGGTGGAAGCAACGGTCAAGGTCGAGGGCGAGCGCGTTCCGATCGGACTGATGAATGTTGGCCAGGCACTCGATCTGGCATCAGAGAGCGGTATGAAGTTCAGCCATCCCGATGGCGTTGCCGGCGAGACCGATCAGCTGCTGACGCGCCGCGAGCTGGCGTCTCTCGTCGCAAACGATTGACGGTCGCTTTGCCCTGCCAGGTGAAACAAATCTGACGGGCGATCGGCTTCATGGTATGATCGGCAACGCCCCGTGCGTCATGCAGGAAGCACAGTGGATCTGTCGCATTTTGGAGTCTGCGTATCGAATTTTCCGATAACCGATTTCGGTCCTCGGCCCGATATGCTGGTCGTGGAGATGTTCTCTCGGCTGAACCGCTAGGAGCATGCCGTGAATTCCATCATACCCGTCGGTTTTTCCATTGAATGGAGTTATCCGGTCATAGTCAGGGACCGTGAGATAAAGGACCGTTCGATCGCCGGGCCGAGGGCTGCGCTGAAATACCTTCACGAGGATTTCGCCATTCAATCCGGCCGGACCTACTGGCAGGCGATCGAGGCGTGCAACGACGCGTTGCGGTATCGCGGGGATATCGATCTGGCGCGCAATTCGTTTATTGCCGCCTATGCGGAATGCATGACCAAGCTCAGCATGCATTGATCCGACTGACATCTTCCCCAATGCCACTCATAACTTGATGGTCGCCACGATCAGCGGATCGGCGGCAAAACCCGTACTCGCACGCAGTCGTTTGAACTCAGACGAGCGCGCGGCGGGTATCCAGATAGGCAAGGACATCCGTCAGACCTGACACAGTGAGGATCTTGTCGGCGGGAATGGCGGCCAGGGCAGTGTTGTGGTTCTTGAGCCAGGCGCGTGCGACCCGCTCGTTGCCGCCGGTGATGGCGTCGAGCGCGCGGAAAAGACGAAGCAGCAGCAGCGCCAGTTCGAAGGGTTTCGTCCCTTTTTCGAGCAGATGATCCAGCCGTTTCATGCGCGACACCGACTCTTCTGAAACACCGACGATATCGGCCAGCGTGCGCGTGCTGAGACCAAGACGGTCAGCGGCCACCACGGTTGCTTTGGTTACCACCTGAGCTTCCGATATGACCAGATCAGGTTTTTTCGAAACGTGAGCCATCATCACCGCCTTTCCCAGGCAACAGGATAATCGATATCGGTCCAAAGACAAGAATTGGGGGAACGACACGCCGGGAAGGCGCGATGGTTTTTGCATGAAAGAGAGGTTATCGTTGTTCATCTCACTGCCAAAGGCTGCCCGATGCCCTCTTTCGAATTGCTGATCACCTTCTTCATCACGACCGCGGTGTTTGCCTATATACCCGGACCGGCAATGCTTTATGCCGCGGCGCAGACGATGGCACGCGGCAGGCGCGGTGGGCTGATGGCGACGCTCGGCATTCATCTGGGATGTTACATGCATGTGATTGCCGCCGCGGCCGGGCTGTCGGTGCTTTTCCATGCGGTGCCCACGCTTTATCTGGCGGTGAAGATGATCGGTGCGGCCTACCTGATCTGGCTGGGCATCTCGCTGTTCAGAACACGGACGAGCGGCGAGCCTTCGCTTCCCGCGATCGGCCGGAAATCTGCGCGGCGCGCTTTTCTGGAGAGCATTACCGTCGAGGTTTTGAACCCGAAGACGGCGATCTTCTTCATGGCTTTTCTGCCGCAGTTCGTCGATCCCTCGGCGGCGTTTCCCGTCTGGCTGCAGTTTCTTATCCTCGGTGCGGTGGTCAACCTGACCTTCTCGTCCGCCGATATCGTCTGCGTGTTTCTCGCCGGCGCCATCGTCAGGGGTTTGAAGAACTCGGCAAGGGCACAGCGGATGATGCAGCGTGCCGGTGGGGCGGTGCTGATCGGGCTCGGGACACATCTCGCGCTACAGCGCAGTTGAAAACGCAACAACGGCTGGAAGTCCGAAGACTTCCAGCCGTTGTCAAAAAACCTTCTGGATGCCGCCTGAAGACGGATCCGGCAAGGCCTATCTTGATCAGGCAACCGTGACCGGAACTTCAGTCGAGGTGCGCATGGCGTGGCTGTATGGGCAAACGATATGCGCCTTGGCAACCAGATCTTCGGCCTGCGCCTTGTCGAAACCGGGGATATCGACCGACAGCGAAACTTCGATGCCGAAACCGGTGCCGTCTTCACGCGGACCGATACCGACGGTTGCCGTCACCTTCGCATCTTCCGGGATCTTCACCTTTTCCTTGGCTGCAACGGCCTTCAGCGCGCCGAGGAAGCAGGCCGAATAACCGACCGCGAACAGCTGCTCGGGATTGGTGCCGGTAGCGCCATCGCCGCCGAGTTCCTTCGGAACGGTGAGCGTTACATTTAGAACGCCGTTTTCAGAAGCGCCATGGCCTGCGCGGCCACCGGTGGCGGAACCCTTGGTGGTGTAAAGAATGGGCATGTTCGTACTCCCTTCGGTTAAATAGTTCGCAATTCAATTGCGTGCAATAGATTTATGCGCATTGCATTCCTGCGTCAAGCCTGCGAGAATGGATTATGCAGAAGATAGAGCACGGTTTCGTGATGACAGGGGCAAAGCCGAATAAAAACGCGATGGCGGCAAATGCCGGCGATACCGCCACAGGGCTGGATGCGATGTTGTGTTTCGCCATCTATGGCGCCGCGCATGCTTTTACGCGTGCCTACAAGCCATTGCTCGAGCCACTCGGGCTGACCTATCCGCAATATCTCGTCATGATGGCACTGTGGACCGAGGACGGCCAGAAGGTGAAGACGCTCGGCGACCGGCTGGGGCTCGATTCCGGCACGCTCTCCCCTCTCCTCAAACGGCTGGAGCAATCCGGCCTCGTGAAGCGCAAGCGCGATGCCGAAGACGAACGGCAGGTGAAGATCACGCTGACGCCGCAGGGGCTGGACCTGAAGGAGCGCTCATCCGGCGTTATGGCGGAGATCGGCAAGGCGACGGGCTGCAATCTCGAAGAGGCGGTGGCGCTACGCGAAGCGCTGGTGGGGTTGAAGGATAGGCTGGAGGGGGCGGAAAGCGAATAGCTTTGCTCTTTCACGCCAGATTGCCGACGATCCGCTCTATCCATCGTCGGTGGATGTCACTCTTCACCTGATCCTTGTGCCGGTGTTCGGCAATCACGATCAGCGCCTTCCACATACACCAGCCGCGGGCGCGGTCCCAGGTTTCCCGATCCAGCCCCAACCTGCTTTCGAAGGCCTTGCGTGCCGGCGCGTCAAACAGCGTCCAGGATATCGCAAGATCCGCAGACGGATCGCCTACGCCGCAGGTTCCGAAGTCGATGACCGCCGAGAGCTTGCCATTCTTTACAAGCAAGTTGCCTTCCGTGACATCCCCATGCAGCCAACGCGGTGGCCCCTGCCATGAAGAAGAAAGCGCCCTCTCCCATATATCGGATAGAAGCGAGGCATCCACTTCATCGGTTAGTTCGACAAGAGCCGCACGCGTCTCTCGATCATAAACCGAGAGCGGTCCTCCGCGATGGAAATTATGGACCCCTGCGGGTGGCCCGCCGGTCGCATCGATTACCCACAATGCCTTCAGGAATTCGGCCAGATCATTGGCAAAGTCTTCGAGATCGCCGATCCGCTCGCGCTTTGCCGTTTCGCCATCGATCCATTGATAGATCGCCCATTGGCCCGGATAGCCGAATGCCGGCCTGCCCACGGCAAGCGGCACGGGTACTGGCAACGGAAGCTGCGGTGCAAGCACCGGTAGCCAACGCGCCTCTTTTGTTATCTGGGCGACATATCGTTCGGCACTCGGAAGCCTGACCGACATATCCGTGCCGAGGTGGAAGGTCCGATTGTCCCAACCGCTTTCCAAGACCGGCCTTATGGGCAGGGCCGCCCATTGCGGGAACTGATCTGCCACGAGACTGGCAACGAGTCCGGTGTCGATATCGAACAATGGCGAGCTCCTGCAATGATTGCACCAGCAGTTACTCGCCACTTATGACGTCTATTTGACGCTATTACTGCCACACCACGATGCGCGTCTTGGCTGGCACGCGCTCATAGAGGTCTATGATGTCCTGGTTCATCAGGCGTACGCAGCCGGATGAAACGGCCTTGCCGATCGAACTCCATTCCGGCGAACCGTGCAGGCGGTAAAGCGTGTCCTGGCCGTTCTGGAAGATGTAGAGTGCACGGGCGCCGAGCGGGTTGTTGAGGCCGGGCGCCATGCCGCCGTTCTTGGAAGAATATTTGACCAGTTCCGGCTGGCGGGCGACCATTTCGTCCGGCGGGGTCCATTTCGGCCATTTCTGCTTCCACTGGATGACGCCCTCGCCGCTCCAGGAGAAACCTTCGCGGCCGATGCCGACGCCGTAACGCATGGCGGAACCGCCCGGCTCGACCAGATAGAGAAAACGCGACGGCGTATCGACAACGATCGTGCCGGGACGTTCGCCGGTCGGATCGAGAACCCGCTGGCGATAATAACGCGGATTGATCTGCTGGTAGGGAATGGCCGGAATGACGAAACCGCCATCGGCGACGCTACCATACATCATGGCGGCTTCGGAATTGCCGCCGGCCATTTGCGGCGGCTGGGTGCTGATGCCATCACGATAGGTGATGACCTGCCCGCCATAAGGTGTGGTCGAGGCGCAACCGGCAAGCGTCGAGGCCGTGCCCGCACCGAGAAGAGTAAGAAAACTCCGGCGGGAGAAAGAAGTGTCGAATGTCATGTCAGGGAGAACCATCCAGAGGAACGCGATAAGGCAAAGCTTAATCGAACGCAGTCGAAGACGAAAGGTTCCGACTGCTTATGCCTGGTCTCTAAGACACAGGGCTGCGGCAAATCGGCAACGTTCACATGCCGACACGACGTATCACAGAAACGCGAGAAGCCGCCCAAAAGGCGGCTTCTGTGTATATTCTGGAGAAAACAGCTTTAGATGACGACGATCGGGGTGCCGCTCGGAACGCGGTCGAAGAGATCGACGACGTCCTGATTGAACATGCGCACGCAACCCGACGAGGTGGCCTTGCCGACGGACTGCCAGTCCGGCGTACCGTGAACGCGGTAGAGCGTATCCTTGCCGTCCTTGTAGATGTAAAGCGCGCGAGCGCCGAGCGGGTTGTTGAGACCGGGCGTGGCACCGCCTTCGGCGGCTGCGAACTGGCGCAGAGCGGGATCGCGGGACACCATTTCATCGGGCGGCGTCCAGCGCGGCCATTTCGCCTTGCGCTGGATCACGCCGCGGCCGGACCAGGCGAAACCCGCCTTGCCGAGACCGACGCCATAACGCATCGCCTTGCCACCCGGCTGGACGAGGTAGAGGTAATGGGCGCGGGTATCGACAACGATCGTACCCGGCGCTTCGTTGGTGCGGTAATCGACTTCCGATCGCAGGAACCGCTGATCGACGCGCGAATAGGGAATCGCCGGCAACGTGTGATCGGCGTCGCGCGTGACGTCATACATCGTTCGATAGACCGGGTTGGAGACCGGCAGGCCGTAGGTCGCGCCGAGATCGTATTTCTGGTGGAAATCGGACGGGTAAAGCTGGCGCTTGTGCGGAATAGCGCCCGGCATCGGCGGCGGCTGGTTGGACGGAGGGTCCTGATAGGGCGGAATATAGAAGACCGGCGCCGTTTCCTGAACGAAAACATTCGGGTTCACGCGGCTCGTATCGGTGACGAAAGGCACTTGGCAGCCAGCAAGCGAGGTCGTGGCGATAAGGGTGGCCGCAATACCAGTGGCGCGGCGAAGCGATGAAACTTTTTTCGGCATAAGGACCCGCTCGAGCAGATGACGTCTGGCGCACTCTTGCAGGTGGCGCTGGCGCGAAACTGGTGTGGGCGACGCGGGAGAGGCTGGGCATCCAGGCGACCGTGCGTTCCAAACATGTTTAATCAAATTTAAATGCGCGCAGGCTAATTTTGGCATGACGGGGTGGGATTCAGCTGCGATGCGAGCGGCGGTGTTCGTCATGTAATGTCTCAGACGGCATCCTGGCGCAGCGGCGGCATTTTCGCATGACCCGCGGGGGATCGCCTTTTCCCAATAGGAAGCGAAATGCAGTTCCTCGAAAACGCAAAAATCCGCACGAAGATCGTCGCGGTTATCGCCCTGATGGGGGCTATCGCCCTTATCGGGCTGTTCTATGTCAGCATGCAGTTCAAGAATGCCGACGAAAGATACTCCTATTTCATCTCGCATGAGAGCACGGCTGCGACGCTGAACGCGCGCGCAACAGCAGGACTTCTGCAGCTGGGCTTCCAGCTCGGCCTGATGCAGGTCAATGATCCCACTTCGCCGGAATTTGCCGCCGCCGTGAAGAAATACGAAGGCGATCGCGACCTGATGAAGCAACGCGTCAGCATGACCGTCGATCTCGTGCCCACACGCCGCGCTGCCGCCGACGGCATATTGAAGGCCGTCGATGAATTCGATCAGCTGGGGCAGAAGGTCATCACGCTTGCCAAGAACGGACAGGCGACAGAGGCACGCGCCGCCATGCGCGATGCCGGCGCCAAGCTCATGCAGGTCCTGCCGCTTTTCGCTTCCGGCAATGACGAACTGATGAAGTCAGTCGATGTCGGAACGGCCGAACTTCAGGCAGATACGAACGACACGATCATCACCGGCCTCGTTGCGCTCGGCGTTTCGCTTGCAGTCCTGATCCTGCTCGGCCTTTACGTTGCCTCGCGCGGCATCACCGGTCCGATCGCTCGACTGAGCGACCGCATGGCGGAACTCGCTTCCGGCGAAACCAACCGCGAAATTCCGGGTCTCGACCGCCGCGACGAAATCGGCACGATGGCGCAGGCCGTACAGGTGTTCAAGGACAATGCGCTGAAAACACAGGCGCTGGAACGCGAGGCGGAATCGCAGCGCAGCCTTACCGAAGACCAGCGCCGACGTAATGCCGAAGAAGCGCGCATCCGCGCCGAAGCCATGGCGGAAGCCACGAACGGTCTCGCCACCGGTCTCAAGCACCTGTCTTCCGGCGACCTGACCTTCCAGCTGGAACGTGCTTTCGCCCAGGAATTCGAAAGCCTACGTGCCGACTTCAACGCCGCCGTTTCACAGCTGCGCGGCACGCTCGGCTCGGTGGCCCAAGCAACGAGCTCGATCGATTCGGGTTCGCGCGAAGTCAGCCAGAGCGCCGACGATCTTTCCAAGCGGACCGAGCAGCAGGCCGCTTCGCTGGAAGAAACCGCCGCCGCACTGGACCAGATCACGGTCAACGTCACCAACTCCTCCAAGCGTGCTGAAGAGGCCCGCAAGGTGGCGATCCAGGCCAATGAAAGCGCCCGCCATTCCGGCGCCGTCGTTGCCAATGCCGTCAACGCCATGGGCCGTATCGAGGAATCGTCGGGCCAGATCTCCAACATCATCGGCGTGATCGACGACATCGCCTTCCAGACCAACCTGCTTGCGCTCAACGCCGGTGTCGAAGCCGCACGTGCGGGCGAAGCCGGCAAGGGTTTTGCCGTCGTCGCACAGGAAGTTCGCGAACTGGCGCAGCGTTCCGCCCAGGCCGCCAAGGAGATCAAGGATCTGATCGGAAAGTCCTCCGTCGAGGTCGGAACCGGCGTCAAACTGGTCAGCGATACCGGCACGGCACTGAAGACGATCGAGGACTATATCGTCACGATCAACCAGCACATGGATTCGATCGCGACCTCCTCGCGCGAGCAGTCGGTCGGCCTTGCGGAAGTCAACACTGCCGTCAACCAGATGGACCAGGTGACGCAGCAGAACGCGGCGATGGTGGAAGAAGCCAATGCCGCCGGCGCCACGCTTGCCACCGAAGCCGGTCGTCTGCGTGAAATCATCTCGCAGTTCCAGCTCGGTCAGGGTGGAGCTGCAAGCTTCTCGCAGCAGTCCACGGCCCTGCGCCACACCGCATCGACGATGGCGGCGCCCGTCAGAACCGCCTCGCGCGGCTCGGCACCGGTTGCATCACCGGCCCGCGGCATGGTCGGCAAGATCGCCCAGGCTTTCGGCGGCCGCAGCAGCGCTTCCGCAGCGCCGTCCACGGACAGCTGGGAAGAGTTTTGAGCCAAGGCGAAAGCCGGCCTTAAAACCGGTCGCCACGATAATCGAAAGGCGGGAGCGTTCAGGCGCTCCCGCCTTTTTCTTTCTGCTCTGCCGGGCAGCTCTCCCGCCGATCAGGCAAACTGATTGAAGAAATGAATGCTTTCGGCAACGGCGCCGGGAACGACACCGTTATGCGTGCCGGGCAGTATCTTCTTGTCGATCGAGACGCCGGCCGAGCGTGCCCGCTCCATCAGCAGCTCGTGATCCTTGTCGAAAGGGCGTTCTTCGGAACCGCGCAGCAGGAATGTCGGGCATTTGAGGCTGCCGCCGAAACAGGCGGACGATCGCATGACGAATTCCATCGGATCGGAGGCGTCAAAGGGCATTTCGTTGGAATAGCGGCCGAAATAACGCCAGGCGCTGACGCCAGCCGAGATCGGCGCGGCGGCGCGGAATTTTCGCGTCATGGAGGCAAGAAGCGCCAGCGTGCCGCCATTCGAGTGACCGGCGATGAAGAACCGGTTGCGGTCTATGCCGGGCAGATTTTCAAGATAGGTCGCGGCGGCAAGTGCATCGGCGGTCTCGTCGTAAAAGCCGGAATAATTGCCGGCCTGGCCGTTTTCCCCGCGGAAGGATGGCAGGAGGACAACGAAACCCGCTTCCCAATAGGCCTTCAGCAATTCCCAATGGCCATCACCGGTGGCATTGCCGCCGTGAAGGAAAAGCACTGCGGGTTTCAGCTTTTTCGATGGCTCGTAATGGGATAGCCAGGCGATCAGCTGGATCGAGCCGTCGGGACCACCCGGATAGGTGACTCGCTTGGCGCCGGGCGGGGTGCCGAGCGGCGAAGAGACTTCCGGTGATGGCCCCTTTCTCACGAGGCGCGTCGAGAAATGACGACGTGCCTCCCCATAATCACTGCTTTCAAGCGGCGGAACATCCGGCGTCGGAAAAGGCGTGGCGGCGACGGAGGTTCTGCAAACGGCACCGGCGGCGATGCCGGTCAGGATGATGCGGCGGGTGATCAGCATTGGCGAAGGATCCTGCGGCGGGGTTTCAGTATTACTGAAGTTGGAGAAAAGGCAATTCCAAGATGCATTCACGACGATCGCACCGGGCTCAGGGCGGCCCCTCCTTCATCTCGATCATCGCCGTCAGCGTTTCCAGCCGGTCGGCATCGCGCGGCAGCTTGTCCTGCCGCAGGCGCGCGATACGCGGAAAGCGCATCGCGACGCCGGATTTGTGGCGTGTCGAGCGGGCGATGCCCTCGAAAGCGACCTCCAGTACGAAGCCGAAATCAGGCGTCGCCTTCACTGCCCTCACCGGTCCGAAACGGTCTATCGTGTTGTCGCGGACGAATTTGTCGAGCACTTCGAGTTCCGCATCGGTGAATCCGAAATAGGCCTTGCCGACCGGCACGAGCTGGTCGCCCTCCTCCGTCCTTGTCCAGACGCCGAAGGTGAAGTCGGAATAGTAGCTGGAACGCTTGCCGTGGCCACGCTGGGCGTAAAGCATCACCGCATCGATATTGTAGGGCTCGCGCTTCCACTTGAACCACGGGCCTTTCAGGCGGCCCGCCTGATAGGGGCTGTCCTTGCGCTTGATCATCACGCCTTCTATGACCGGATCGGGCGGATCGATGCGCAACCGTTCGAGTTCGACCCAATCGGTGAAGGGCACGAGCTCGGAGAGATCGAAGCGATCATGCGGCGCCTTCTCGATCACTTCTAAAAGGCGGTCGCGGCGGGTGAGGAAACCATCGGCGCGGATATCCGCGTCGCCTTGGAACAGAAAATCGTAGGCGCGGACGAAGGCGGGATATTCGTCCATTATCTTGGGCGTGACGGTCTTGCGGTTGAGGCGTTGCTGCAGATCGGAAAAGGTTCGTGTCGGGGCGTTGGTCCGTTTCGTGCCGCCGACGAGCAGTTCGCCGTCGATGACGCCTTCGAAATTGATCGCCTCCACCACATCGGGAAAGGCGCCGGTAATGTCGTCGCCGGAGCGGGAATAGAGTTTTCTCGTGCCGCCATAACTCGACATCTGGACGCGGATACCGTCCCATTTCCATTCGGCGGCATAGTCCGCGGGATCGAGCTTTTCGAGATCGCCGGTTTCAACCGGATTGGCCAGCATGACGGAATGGAAGATCGCCGGCGTGGCGAGGACCGGTTTTTCTGCCCTGCCCTCCAGCCAGGCGAAAAGCGGCTCGTAAGGCGGAGTGAGACCATGCCAGAGCGTCTCGATCTCGATGATATCCCTTTTCGTGTCTCCCGGACCACTCATATCGGCCAGCGCCTGCTTGGCGAGACGGGCGGAGACACCGATGCGCAGCGAACCGGTGGCGAGTTTGAGGAAGGCGAAACGGCCGGACGGATCGAGATGATCGAGGAGATCCCGCACGGCACCGCGGACTTCGGTGCGGCCGAGCGAATTCATCCGTCTGACGACTTCGGAGAGGCGCGGCTGATGGTCGTCGTCGATGCGTTCTTTCGCACGACCATCCCAGACCAGCGAGATGGTCTCGGCGAGATCGCCGACATAGTCGTAGGAATACTGGAAGAGGATCGGGTCCATCTGCTCCAGCACGAGTTCGCGCAGGAGTGCCGGCTTGACGCTTTTCAGGTCCAGAGCGCCGGCAAGTGCTGCCAGGCCGTAACCGCGGTCGGGATCGGGAGTTGTGCGGAAATAATCGACGAGCAGGGTCAGCTTGCCGTTGCGCGACGGGGTGAGAACTAGGCGGTCGAGCAGGGTTGCGAAGGCTTTCATTGCGTGGCCTCGCCGGTAGCTGACATCGTGCCATGCCAGAGGGGGATGTCGCGATGCAGATAGCTCACCATCAATCCCCCTCATCTTCATAACCGACGAGATGCAGCGGTCGCGCGGGGATGCCTTTCAGCTCGCACCAGCGGACCAGGGCCTCTTCGCGGCCATGGGTGACCCAGACCTGTTGCGGGGCGATCTCCTCGATGGTCATCAGAAGTTCCGGCCAGTCGCAATGGTCGGAGACGACAAGCGGCAGTTCGACGCCGCCCTGTTTTGCCCGCTGGCGAACCATCATCCAGCCGGAGGCGAACGAGATCAGCGGTTCGTTGAAGCGCCGCGCCCAGCGGTCCTGAAAGGCGGATGGCGGACCAACGACGACGGCGCCGGCAAATTCCGCCGGCTTGCTCTTCTCGATCGTCGCAGGGCGGATGTCGCCAAGCTCGATCCCCTGGCTCTGGTAATAGTCACAGAGCCGTGCCAGCGCGCCATGGATGTAGATCGGTTCGGAGTAACCGCCATCGCGGATCAGGCGGATCACCCGCTGCGCCTTGCCCAGCGCATAGGCGCCGACCAGATGGCTGCGTTCGGGAAACTGTTCGAGCGAGGTGAACAGTTTTTCGATCTCGGTCTTCGGATCGGGATGATGGAAGACCGGCAGGCCGAAGGTCGCCTCTGTGATGAAGACATCGCAAGGAATCGGCTCGAAAGGAGCACAGGTGGGGTCGACGCCGCGTTTGTAGTCGCCCGAGACGACGATCCGCAGGCCGTCCTTCTCGATCAGGATCTGGGCCGAACCCAGTACATGCCCGGCAGGTTTGAACATCACCTTGACGCCGTCGATGACAATCTCCTCGCCCCATCCGGCCGCCTGTTCGGAGCCGGTGAAATCCTCACCATAGCGGATGCGCATGATGTCGAGGGTCTGGCGGGTGGCGAGCACGCTGCCATGGCCGGCACGGGCATGATCGGAATGGCCGTGGGTGATCAGCGCATGCCCGACCGGGCGCACGGGATCAACGTAGAAATTTCCGATGGGACAAAAAAGCCCGGCGGGGGTCGGATGAAGCAGAGCCTCTGGTTTCATGCCTATCAAGATAGGCGCGCGGCCCGGACTTTCGAGAGCTTACGCCGCTGCCTTTTTCTCTTCCTTCGGCGCGGCGGCAGCCTTCATCGAAGGAAGCTGGACCGGCTTGAGGCAAAGGGCTGCAACAAGACCGATCGCGGCGATGGCGGCGGCTGTCAGGAAAAGCGGCGAGAAAGCATCGTGATAAACGGCGGCAACCGCCTGTCGCGATGCTTCCGGAAGACTGGCGAGGATTTTCGGCGTCAGCGTCTCGATATCGGCAAGGCCCGGTATCGGGGTCGAAGAAGCCTTCAAACCGGTGCCGACGATCGCGCCGAATAGCGAGATTGCGATCGAGGCGCCGCCCATCCGCATCAGCGCCACGGCGCCGCTGGCTGCGCCGACATCGCCGCGGGGAACGGCATTCTGTACGCCGATGATCGGCGCCTGCTGGCCGAAGCCGACCGACAGTCCCTGCAGGAACATGATCACTGCGACAACCGTGAGCGAAACATCGTGGCCGATCCGCGAGAAGCAGAACAGCATGACGCAGCTCATCGCCAGCCCGATGACGGTGAAAGGCTTGTAGCGTCCGGTGATCGAAATCAGCCGGCCGGCCGAAATCGACCCTGCAACGATGCCGCCGGTCAGCGCGATGAAGAACAGGCCGGCGACCGAGGGCGACAGGCCCGTGGTGGTCTGCAGGAACAGGGCGTAATAGTTGACCAGACCGATACCGACCGAACCGGCGCAGAGCGAGATGATCAGATAGAGCGAAAAGGTGCTGTCGCGGAAGAGTTTCAGCGGCACGATCGGTTCCGGCACGCGGCTTTCGACGAAGACCCAGAGGCCGGCGCAAACGATACCGACGGCCAGCAGTGCGAGCGAGGCAGGAGCGACCAGCGAGCCGAAAATCTGGCGGCTGTCGGCAAAGGCGACGAGGCAGGTAATCGTTGCCGCCAGAACGACCGCGCCGACATAATCGATCTTCGGCTGACGCGTCGGGCGGCGATAGGGCAACATCATGACGAGGCCGGTAACGACGATGACGCCGAGCGGCAGATTGATGAGGAAGATCGAGCGCCAGCCGAAGAGATCGCTCATCGTGCCGCCGAGAACGGGGCCAAGGCTGCCCGACGCCATGATCATCAGGCTGGAATAACTCTGGTACTTTGCGCGTTCGCGCGGCTCGAAGAGATCCGCGTTGATCGAGAAGATCGACACCATGATGCCGCCGCCGCCAAGCCCCTGGAAAACGCGGGCGGCGATCAGGCTGTCCATTGACCAGGCGAAACCGCAGGCGAGCGAGCCGAACGTGAAGATGACGATCGCCGCCAGCATGACGTATTTGCGGCCGAAGAGATCGCCCAGCTTGCCATAGATCGGCATGACCGCGCTTGAGGCAAGAAGGAAGGCGGAGCTGACCCAGCCGAAGCGCTCCATCTGGCCGAACTCACCGACGATGGTGGGCAGTGCCGTCGAGACGATCTGGTTATCGAGCGTCGCCATGAACAAGGCCGCCATCAGGAAAGAAAAAACGACTATTTTCTGGCGATGGCTGTTGACGAGCGGAATGGCGGATTGGGCAACAGGGGTCATGGGATTTCCAATGTGAAGGCGGATTTATGTGCCTTTAGCATATAAATGTCAATCACACTTCCTTGTTAACCTCACATAATTGTTGCGGACCTGCTCCGCTCTGCTATTCTTGCCGGATGATGAACCGCGCGACCGAGACCCTTCCTGCTGCTTCAAAGACCGCCGATATTGCCCGTATCAGCGAGATCATGGGACGCATGCGCCTGATGATCGGCCGGCGCGTGATCAGCCGCACGGTCATCGACGACATCGCGCCAAGCCTGGAGATATCGCATCTCGATGTGCTCGATGCGATGCGGCGCATCGACGGCGAAGTGACGGTCGGTGCGATAGCCGACGCCATGCGGCTCGACCCGTCGCGCGGAAGCAGGCTGGTGACGGAACTGGTGACGCAAGGGATACTGAAGCGTGACGCCTCGCAGATGGATGGTCGCCGTTCCATCCTGGTGCGCACGGAGATGGGCGACCGGCTTCTCAAGGAAATCCACGCCACCAAACGTCGGCTGCTGGCATCGATGCTGGACGGATGGACGGAAGATGAACTCAGCGCCTTCGCCGTGCTGTTCGACAAATTCGTCAGCCGGTTCGAAAATACCTATAGCAACGACAAGGGCGGCCCACCGCTGCCGACACCGTTTCTGGCGAAAACACCCTCATAGAATATCTCAGGCCGATACGAACAGCCTGTCGCGACCAAGCGCCTTCGCCTCGTACATGGAATGGTCGGCGCTGGCGAGCAGGTCTTCGGCCGCCTCGCCATCTTCGGGAAAGAAAGCAACACCCATGCTGCAGGTGGCGTTGACCACTGCCCCATCGACGGTAACCGGCTCGGAAATCAAATTTCGCAGTGTATCAAGCCGGCGCAGCACGCCACTCTGGTCGTGATCCGGATTGCTGAAGACGATGGCGAATTCGTCACCGCCAAGCCGGACGATGAGGTCGCTCGCGCGAATACATCGGGACATGCGGCCGGCAAGCGTTTTCAAGACTTCATCACCCGCCCCATGGCCGAGCGTATCGTTGATCGATTTGAAGTTGTCGAGATCCAGATAGGCGACGGTCACCTTGCGGTTTTCTCGCCGCGCCTCGTGCAGGATGCGGCTGAACTGGGCCCAGAAGAGCGTTCGATTGGGCAGACCGGTGAGCGGATCGTGATGCGCCAGATGCCGGATGCGCCGCTCGCTTTCGGCCCGCTCTATGGCAATGCCAGCAAGATCCGTCGCCATCGCCATCAGTTCCAGTTCAAGCGGTGTCGGCTCGCGGGTTGTGGGGGAATAGAGCGCGAAGGTGCCCAGCACACGCGCCTCTGCCGCGATGATCGGCGTCGACCAGCAGGAGCGAAAGCCAAACAGGGTCCCAAGCTCGCGGTATTGCTCCCAGAGCGGATTTTCCTGCACGTCGGCTACCGTCACCGAGGTACCCAACCATGCCGCCGTACCGCAGGAGCCGCGACCGGGACCGATCTCCATACCCTCGATGAGCTGCACATAGGATGGTGACAGACCAGGCGCAGCACCTCCCGAAAGGTGCCTGCAGTCCTCATCGAGCAGCATCACCGCGCCCTTTACATCCTGCAGTTGGGACTCGACCAGCTGGACGAGAGCATTCAGCACGACGTCGAGCGGCTGGCCGCGCGCAATCATTTCAAGCAGCCGGGCGTGACCGTGGCGCAAATCCTCCTGCCGTTTTCGCTCGCTGATGTCGCGCGAAATGCTGACCAGTCCGACGATCTGTCCGGCGGAATTTCGCAGAGCGGTTTTCGAGATGGACAGCCAGAATGGCTTGCCGTCATGGCGGACGAGATATTCCTCGTGTTTATCGACGGCGGTACCGTTTTCCATCACCGCCTGCTCCATGGCGAAAAGCCGGTTTGCCGTCTCGCCGATGAAGACGTCGAAATCGGTCTTGCCGAGAAGGCTGGAATAATCGCTGATATCGGCCGCGCGGCAGACAGCCTCGTTGGCGAAAACAAAGCGGCTGCGGCGATCCTTGATTGAAATGAAATCCGGCAACTGATCCAGCAATCTGAGTCCTGTCAGCTCCTGCAACGCTTCCGCAAGGTCCAGCGCACAGCCGCTGTCCATCGCGGTGCGTCGCAGACGCTCGCACGCATCCTCAAATGCTTCCCTCGGCGTTTCTACCGTCATGTCATATGATGCGGGAATTACCATGTCCGTCTCCAAGCCCCCGAAACGTCCAGAAATTGCACAACCAATGCAATACACCTTAAAAAGCAATCCCTACCCCTTGCTTAAGATATTCCTGCAACGGCCAGTCTTGTTGAGATGATGGCAAAGTTTTTACCCGTAGGCGCAAATATTTATGACGCAGGTCGATCACACATACTGCAATAGACAATTCTTTATTGACGCGGCGAGGAAAGCTGGATGATTTCGAAACGACGGCTGCTTGCAGGATTGGCCGGAACAACTGGTGCAATGGCGCTTGCCCGGCCAACGGCTGCCCGATCACCGGTCATTTCCACTGGCGAACTACGCGGCTCGATCGACGCCGGCGCCCATGGCGTTTCGCCCAACGGCGGCGACGCCTCGCGGCGCAATCTCGAAAGGCTGCTTGCCGATGCCGCCGCCAAGAACATGCCTATCTTTCTACAGCCCGGCGATTATCCGATATCGGGTCTTAACCTGCCTGACGGCACTCGTCTCGTCGGGATTGCGGGGGCGACGCGCCTTGTCCATTCCGGCAGTGGGATATTGTTGCGCGCGGAAAATGCCCGACGCATAGAACTGTCCGGCCTCGTCATCGACGGTGCTGATCGCGTGCTTGCAGGCGACGCGCTGGCGATCGCGCATTTTCGCGGCGTGACGGAGCTTGTCGTCGAGAATTGCGATGTGATCAATTCCGACAAGACTGGTCTGCATCTGGAGGGTTGCGGCGGCAGGATCGGGCGCAACCGCATTTCACGCGCCGCCGAATACGGGCTTTATGCGGTCAACAGCGCCAGTCTTTCGGTAATGGACAATAGCATCTCCGACTGCGGCAATGGCGGCATCCTCATTCATCGCTGGGAGACGGGCACGGACGGGACGATGGTTTCCGGCAACCGCATCGCCCGCACCGGAGCGACCAATGGCGGCACCGGCCAATACGGCAATGCGATCAACCTTTATCGCGCCCATGACGTGATCGTTTCGGGCAACCATATTTCGGACTCGGCCTTTTCTGCCATTCGCGCCAACAGCGCCTCGAATGCGATGATATCGGGCAATCATTGCACCGCGTCGGGCGAAACCGCCATCTATGCGGAATTTTCCTTCGAGGGCGCGATGATTGCTGGCAATCTGGTGGATGGCGCGGCGAACGGCATTTCGGTCGTCAATTTCAACGAGGGCGGTCGGCTTGCGACCGTCGCGAACAATATCGTGCGCAATCTGCGGCTGACCGGCCCTTACACGGTCGAGGACCCGATCTTCGGCGTCGGCATCAGCGCCGAGGCGGATACGGCGGTGACGGGCAATGTGGTCGAGAACGCTCCGTTCTGCGGCCTTGCTTTCGGTTTCGGCCCTTACCTGCGCAATGTCGCGGCCACCGGCAATATCGTCCGCGAGGTCGCAGTGGGCTGCGCCGTAACTGTGGTGGAAGGTGCCGGTGGCGCGATCATCGCCAACAACATTTTTCAGGGAGCAAAGCGGGGCGCGATCGTCGGTTATCGGTGGAGAGAGGCGTCGACGGGTGATCTGGCGAAAAGCGGCAGTGAAGAGTTCGGCCACCTGACGATTGAGGGCAACCGGGTGAGTTAGCCATCCGTGTCTGGTGCGTAATCGTCGGCATCGATATCCCGACCGCGGTGGTAGATGCGAGCGATCCGCACCACATCCCCTCGGACCTGGAAGGCTATTGTCGCCCTGCGCCTGTACCCAACAAGACGAAGATTGGGCCAAAGATCATCGCGCAGCATTCCGCGCTGCGGAAAAGTCGAGAAACCAAGGCAATAGGCTTTGATTTTTCTGACATACTCCCGAGCCTCCCTGAGACCCATTTCGGGCGCGAGATAGATAAAAAGATCTTCCAGGTCATCACTTGCGGCAGGCGAGAAGACGACCGTGTAGCTCATCGCTTTTCCTGCTCCGCAAGCAGGGAAGCAAGCCTCGCATCAAGCCTTCGGTCTACCTCTTCAGCCGTCAGCAAGCGCTCGGGATGTTCCTCAATCTCTTTCATCGTCGGCACGACCTCTTCCACCAGCCACTTCTCGATCGCCGCATCGCGCGCGATCAGGGTGCGCAGGCCGTCGCGGATGACCTCGCTTTCGGAAGCATATTCTCCCGACGAAACCTTGGCCTTGACCATTTCCGCCATTTCGATCGGAAGCGTGATGCTGAGGGACTGGGTAGTGCGCATGATAATCTCCTGGCGTTATCCGACACGATTAAATCCTATCGAAAACTTTCATCGACGTCCAACACCGGATGATCTTCCGTTCGTCATCGAACCTCTTTAGGTTCGCCGCCAATTCATGAAGGAGACTTTGATGCTGAAGATATATGGGGTTTACCGTTCGCGGGCGACGCGGCCGCTCTGGCTCCTCGAGGAAATCGGCCTGCCGTTCGAGCATGTGCCGATCATCCAGGCCTATCGACTGCCGGATACGTCGGCTCCCGGCTGCCCGGTGCATACACAGTCGAGCGAGTTTCTCGCCGTCAACCCGATGGGATCGATCCCGTCGATCGACGACGACGGTTTCCTGCTGCACGAGTCGCTTGCCATCTCGCTTTATCTCGCCCGCAAGTACGGCGGCGATTTCGGCCCGAAGGATATCGGGGAAGAGGCGCTGATGGTGCAGTGGTCGCTGTTTGCGGCGACCAGCATCGAGACCCTTGCGCTGAAGATCCAGTCGACCAAGGGAGATACACCTGAAGGCATCGCGGCGATCGATGATGCGGCCGACGCGCTTGTGCGTCCTTTCGACGTGCTCGAAAAGCATCTTGCGACAACGCATTATCTCGTCGGTGACCGTTTTACCGCCGCGGATATCAATGTCGTCGAGATCCTGCGTTATGCGCGCGGTTATCATCCGCTGTTCGACGCCCGCCCGTCGCTGAAGGCCTGGTACGAGGCCTGTATCCACCGCCCGGGCTACCAGGCGATGTGGGCGAAGCGCAACGCCGAGCCGGCATGATCTGATCGCTTATACGGGCTGCAATTCCGCCAGCTCCTCCGTCAGCCACCGATGAAAGGCTTTGACCTTCTGTGGCTGGCGCATGCCGGCGGGTGTGACGAAATAATGCCCGAAACCGGTCGCAGCCCGGACCGAAAAGGGCTCGACCAGCTTTCCTTCCTTCAGCTGATAACCGGCTAGCGTCTGCCAGGCGAGCATCACGCCCTCGCCCCTTATCGTTGCGTCGAGGCAGAGTGACGCCTCGCTGAAGACGTGGCGGACCTGCATCTGCCGTCCTTCGAGCCCGACTTCCCGCAGCCAGACATCCCAGGAGAACATTGCCGGTCCGTCGATGATCGCCGGCAGTTTCAGAATATCGTCAGGCTTTTTCAATCGTGCCGCCAGAGCGGGCGCGCAGACGGGAAAGACCAGCTGGGGCAGAAGCAGTTGCGCATCGACACCCGGCCATTTGCCAGCGCCGACGCGGATGCCGAGATCCACTCCATCGGCGACAAAATCTGCCATAGCCACCGTCGCATCGATGCGCAGCCGGATTTCTGGATGCAATGCCGTGAAGCGGTCCAGCCGGTGTACGAGAAAACGGGCGGCAAAAACCGGTGCAACGGAGATCGTCAGCAGCTTCTCATCGCGCGGCCGGCCGATCGCCACCGCTTCCGACAGGCTGCGAAAACCTTCCGTCAGCCGCGCCAGCATCGGCCTTGCCGTATCCAGCGGCACCATACCCTTCGGCAGGCGCTGAAAGACGGGATGCCCGAGCTGCGCTTCCGCCTTTATAATCTGCTGGCTGACAGCGCCGATCGAGACGCCAAGCTCCGTTGCCGCCGCCTGCAGAGAGCCGAGGCGCGCCACGGCTTCCAGTGCCCGAAGACCGTTGAGATGCACGAGATTGAGGTTGCTCATATAGAAAACCTATAACGAGAACCTGAGAATGTCGATTGTAGTGGCGCCGGTCGCAAACCATATTCACCCTGCAAATGAAACCAGCATTTGCGAGGTGAAAGATGAACACCCTCAAGATTTTCTTGAACTCGATAATCCGCCTGAATAGGCGTTTCCAGGCAACAGAGCCTTTCGAACAGAACCCCTTCGACCATCCGGACATTTGCGCAATGGATCTGCGACAGCTCGCCGATCTGCCGATGCCTTACCTTCCTGCCGCGCCTATCGTGGAGGCCAAAACTCAGCCTGAAATCGTGCCGCTCGCGCGCTGCGCATAGGCTTCAGGCCGCGCGCTCTTCCGCCAGGGCCTTCTGCACGGCCGGGCGCTCCAGCATCAAACGGTAATGCGCGTGTACCCGCGGAAAATCCGCGATCTCCACACTGTCGCTCTTCAGCCAACCGGACATCAGGAAGAGATAGGGATCAGCGGTCGAATATTGCTCTCCCAGCACATAGGGGCCTTCGAGCATGCCGTCCTCGATCAGGCGAAAACAATCGCTCATCACCTGCGGCAGCTTGTTCTTCATATCCTCGAATGAGGTTTCCTGATCGGCCCAGCGATACCCGCGCCGGCCATGCGCGTGAGCGACATGCACTGTGGACGCCATATAGGCGTTGAAGGCCTGCATCTTCGCGAAAAGAAAGGGATCGGAAAGCGGCGCGAGATTGGCCTCAGGCGCTGCCTGGGCGATGTAGCCAAGAATGGCGACGGTTTCGGTGACGACGCCCTTTCCCGTCACCAGTGCGGGCACGCGACCCTTGGGATTGATTTCAAGATAAGCGTCCGATCGCTGCTCGCCCCCGGCGGTGTTCAGTTTTTTCAGCTCATAGGGCAAGCCGGATTCGGCGAGCGTTATATGGCTGGCAAGCGCGCAACTGCCGGGCGCGAAATAAAGCGTATTCATCGACATCCTCCTGATCTGCGACAGTCATAACACGACAACAGGCGCAGACCAGTGCGGAGCGATGCGGGCGCTCTCCTATCAGGCGAACATGGCGTCGGTGACCCGGACATCGCCCACATGGACCCCATTCCAGTTTTTCATCTGGCGGTTAGCCATGGCCAACAGCTTGGTCTCGATCTCGCCGCCCTTTTCGAAATAGCGGGCGATCAGCGCGAAGATCATCGCTTCGGCGGCACGCGTCGTGCCGTCTTCGCATTTGACCGCCATGGCGAGGCCCTGCTCGGGGAGCGCTGCAACGAAGACACCTTCGGCGCCGGTCTTAGCAAAAATCTTGCCGGGGGCCAGCTCCATAAGTTTCGTGCAGGCGCGGCCGGTGCCGGCGACATAAAAGGGTTCGGCCATGCAGGCGTCGATCAAACGACGGGATGCTTTTGCGCGCGATGCCGACAGTCCTTCACCGGTCAGCATTTTTGCAAAACCATGCGCCAGTCCCTTGAGCGGCACGGCGTAGGTCGGGATCGAGCAGCCGTCGGTGCCGCAATTGTCGGCACTAAGGACCGCGCCCGTCAAGCTCTGCATGACATCGCGAATTTCCCGCTGCAGCGGATGATCGTAACCGACATACCCTTCGACCGGCGTGCCGGAATGAACGCAAGCGCAGACGAAGCCGGAATGTTTTCCCGAGCAGTTGTTGTGCAGCGCGTTCGGCTGGTCGATGGTGCGTGCCTGATGGATGAGCGCTGCCTGATCGGACGACCAGTGCGAGCCGCATTCGAGCGCCGACATGTCGCGGCCCGCCTTTGCCAGCATGGACGCAGCCATTTCGACATGGCGGTCCTCGCCGGAATGCGAGGCGCAGGAGAAGGCAAGTTCGGCGTTACCGAAACCATAGGAATCCGCCGCACCGCTTTCGATCAGCGGCAGCGCCTGCATGGCCTTGCAGGAGGAGCGCGGAAAGATGCCGGCTTCCGCATCACCGAAGGAAAACACGGTCCTGCCGGCTCCATCGACGACCACACCCAATCCCCTGTGCCGGCTCTCGACAAGTTTGCCGCGGGTCACTTCGACGGTAACGGGATTTTGCATGGTCTGTCCTGATTTTGCTGGCTTCTATGGCAACAAGAGATGAGTGGCAGGCTCTTAGCCTGTTCGCGGAATTCTTGCACGGGAAATGCTTATGAAATCGGTAAAACGTCTGCTGATCGTGATCTTCGTCATCTATCTTCTGCCGACCTTTGCCTCGGCCGGTTTCTGGGCGATGCAGGACCACCCAACCGGGTGGAGTGCTGCGCGCTGGACCTCGGCCGGAATTCTGCCGAAGCCGGAAGAGAGCAATGATGCGGCGATCTACATTTTTTCCGCCATGACCGGAGGCCTGAAAGGCGCCGTTGCCAGCCACGCCTGGATCGTCACCAAGGAAAAGGGTGCATCGGCCTATACCCGCTACGACAAGGTGGGCTGGGGCGCGCCGATCCGGCGCAATCACCGCGCGGCGGACGCCTATTGGTATTCCAACATGCCGCAGTTGGTGGCGTCGGTCACAGGCTCCAAAGCCGAGCTGCTGATCCCGAAGATCGAGGGCGCGATCGCCGCTTACCCTTACGCCGAACCCGGCGGTTATACGATCTGGCCGGGTCCGAATTCCAATACATTCGTTGCCTATGTGTTGAGAACCCTGCCGGAACTGGGGGCCGTGCTGCCGCCGCATGCGGTCGGTCGCGACTACCTGCCGGATGGTGAATTCGTTCATCTGGACGAGGATTGGCGTGACCTGCATGTGACGATCCGCGGGCTTGCCGGTTTCTCGATCGGTGAGCGCAGCGGCGTCGAGATCCATTTCCTCGGACTGGTGGCCGGCCTCGATATCGCACGACCCGGGATCAAGATACCGGCGGTGGGCCGCATCGGCATCTGATCACGCAAGGCAATCACGCAACAGCAAAACGCCCGCGTCGTGGCGGGCGTTTTCATCAGAGACTATGCCTATTTTTCGATCATAAACCGTGAGCGGCTCGAGCGAAGCTGTGGATCTCAAACGGGCTGATCCCGAGATCCTGCAATTCGCGCTTCGTCATCCGCTCCAGTTCGGTAACCGTCCGACGATATTCGCGCCAGTTCTTGAGAGTGCGTGCAACGTTCATGATGGTCCCCCTTTCTTGGGCTTTCGAAGCGGCTGCCAGTTTCTGGCGCCCTCTTGCTTCGATGTGCCCGTTATACTCGGGGAGACCCGCTTATAGTAGCATTCGATCGGCAGTACACCCTTGCGGAATGAGCAGGGATTTTTCTGATCTCGATCAAAGCAGCAGCGCTAAAAATAGGCATTCTTAAAAGAATTACGCCGAAAAAACATGCAGGATTGTGGCCGAGCATTACGCCCGGCGTATTGGCATTTCCGGCTTGCTGCAGAAAAAGGAAAAGGGCCGCCGAGGCGACCCTTCCATGAAATCTGGTCCGGTTGAACGAACCCGGCCCGTCTCACGACGGTCCGAAGGAAGATGTGAGTCAGGTCGAGGGCTGCCCCGTCAAAACCGCCACCTTTCCATTGCCCGTTACGCAGACCGAAATCTCATTAGACATTGGATCACCTTCCTTTCACTACGTTGACGATGACTAGAAGGTAGGTGCCAAGCGCATGCCTTGCAAGGCAAGTTATGTAACGCTGCGCGAATATATGTGCTTTGCAAAATCACCGATCTGGGCTTAGCATTCGCCAGCCTGAACCGGATTTGTGATTCCGCAAGGCACTCCTCCCTAGCCGATCTTCAGCACGATCTTGCCGATATGGCTGCTGGCTCAGGCAGCTTCCGCAATCTCCAGACGGACAGAAAGTCCGGCTTCGGCTGCAAGAGCGATGAGGGCATCAAGGCTGAAGTTTCCAACACGGCCGCGCAAAAGATCGTTCAAACGCGGCTGCGAGATCTTGAGCCGGCGTGCGGCTTCCGACTGGGTCACTTTCCAGCTTTTGACCTTCTGCTCGATGGCGATGAGAAGCGACGCCCGCATAGACATGTTGGCAGCTTCCGCGGGGCTATCCTCCAGCGCCTGCCAGACATTCTCGAAAGTCTGTTTCTCCATCTTCTTCTCCGTCATATCTGTCTCAAACGAGCGGTGGCGAGATCCAGGTCGCGTTTCGCCGTCTGCTGAGACTTTTTCTGGAATGCGTGAAGGACGTAGACCGCATCCTCGATCCTGGTGATGTAAATCACTCGGAACGCGCCGCTATCATCCCTGATCCTGATCTCGCGCACACCGGAGCCGATCGTTGTCATCGGCTTCCAGTCGTGCGGATCGAGGCCCAGTTGAAGCTTGTGCAATTGCACCCCAGCCTCCTTCCGAACGGATTCGGGAAAGGCCCGCAATTGCTCCAAGGCATCACCTAGAAAAACCAACGGCTTCATTCACACGATTATATCAAAACTGATATAAATGACAACATCAACCGATCTTCAGCACGATCTTGCCGATATGGCTGCTGGTTTCCATCAGTCGGTGGGCGTCCGCGACATGCTCGACATCCAGCACGGAGTGGATCACCGGTGCGATCTCGCCCTGTTCCAGAAGCGGCCAGACCTCGGTGACGAGATCGTCGCGGATGGCGCGCTTCTCGTCGGCGGTGCGCGGCCGCATGGTCGAGCCTGTCACCGTCAGGCGCTTGACCATGATCGGTCTCAGATCGACGGCATCGGCCTTTGCACCGCCCAGGAATGCGATGATCGACAGGCAGCCATCCTTGGCCAGTACCGACAGATTTTTCTCGAAATAGGCGGCGCCGATCATGTCGAGCACGACATCGACGCCCTGCCCGTTCGTCTCGGCCTTGATGACCTCGGCAAAGTCCTCGGTCTTGTAGTCTATCGCTCTGACGGCGCCGAGCTTTTCGCAGGCGTCGCATTTCTCCTTCGATCCGGCCGTCGCATAGACCGTGGCGCCAAACGCCTTGGCCAGCTGGATCGCCGTCGTGCCGATACCGCTTGAGCCGCCATGGATCAGCACGCTCTCGCCCTCGGTCAGACCCGCCATCTGGAAGAGGTTCGCCCAGACGGTAAAGAAGGTTTCCGGCACGGCCGCCGCCTTCACCGCGTCGTAACCTCTTGGCCAGGGAAGCGCCTGACCGGCCGGGACCGCGCAATATTCGGCGTAACCGCCGCCATTGGCCAGCGCGCAGACCTTGTCGCCGATCGTGAATTCCGACACGCCTTCGCCGAGTGCCACCACCTCGCCGGCGATTTCCAGGCCGAGGATCGGGCTTGCATCCTTCGGCGCCGGATAGCTGCCCTGGCGCTGCGCCACATCCGGGCGGTTGACGCCTGATGCTTCGACCTTGACGAGGATTTCGCCGGGACGAACATTTGGCAGCGGCCCGCGGGCAATCACCATCACCTCGGGTGCGCCGAAGGATGGCAGGTCGATGAAACGCATCTCATTTGGAAGCGGCATGGGGAACTCCTGTCAGCATGAGAGCACTGACTTAGGACACGACCTCCACCTTAGAAAGGGACCGGTGGATGTAGCCGGTCACTTTGTCTCACCGAAGAAGGAGAAGACGAGCCCGTCTTCGCTCTCCTTGGCGGTTGCCTTGACCGATGCAATCTCGACGCTGATGCGGCCGATATCATCGAGCAGGAGACTTTTCGGCAATTCCACAACGCCGATGGAGCAGCGCAGCAGCGGGAAATCCCGTTCGCGGCCGGAGCGATCATGGCCGCGGATCTTGCCGGATGCCCGTTCCTCTTCGGAATAAAGTTCGATGACATCGCCATGGAAATCGGACAGCAGGCGTTCGAGGATTTCGTTCAGTTCCTCGCGGGTCCAGTCGCGGACGCCGATGAAGAAATCGTCGCCGCCGATGTGACCAAGGAAATCGTCCTCCGAGAAGAAGTAGCGTTTCATCAATGCGGCAAACAGCGAAATCGCATGATCGCCCTTCTGGAAGCCGTAGTGGTCGTTGAACGGCTTGAAGTTATCGAAGTCGCAGTAACAGAAGAAGCGGCTTTCCTCGTCGTCGCGGCCGGCTTCCTGCATGAAATCGCGGACCGCGCGGTTGCCCGGCAGGCTGGTCAGCGGGTTCTGGTCCTGGGCGATCTTCAGCTGCTTCTCGTTGACCACCTTGATGAGGGCTGCGGCCGAAACGACACCGGCATAACGCATGTTCTCTGTGAGAATGACGCAGGCGCTGTTTTCCATATTGGCGAACAGGCTCATCAGTTCCTCCGCCTCGGCATCCAGCCCGATGATCGGCGCTGGCTCGACGAAATGAGCTATCGAACGTTCATAGAGCTTGTTCTTCAACAGATCGCGGCCGAAAGGCTGATAGATGAATTCCTTCAGGTGATATTCGCTGATGACGCCGCGCGGCTCTCCATTGGCGTTCAAAACCGGAAAGAAGGCCTGGCGCGGATTGCGACGAAAGAGTTCGAACACGCTATCGATCGCATCGTTTTCAAAAACTGTCGGCAGTTTTTCGATCTGCTTGCGGATGAGGATTTCATCGAGCGACTGGCTTGAGCGGCGTGTCCGACCGATATCGGCAAGATGCGGAAAGGCAGGTTTCAGTTCAGTCAGGAAGGTCGTCGGCTTGGCGATGAAATAACCCTGAACGAGATCGACCCCGTATTCGCGGCAGGCGAGGAACTCGGTCTCCGTCTCTATGCCCTCGGCAATGACCCGGATACCCAGCGTGTGGGCAATGTTGACGATGTTCTTGACCAGATGGCGCTTGCGCGGGTTCTTGTCGATCTCGCAGATGAAATGCCGATCGATCTTCAGATAATCGACCGGGAAATCGCAGAGCAACTTCATTTCCCCGTGGCCGACGCCGAAATCATCGATGGCGAGCTTGAAACCCGCCTTGCGCATATCGGCGACCAGATCGGCAAATTCCGGCACGCTGGTATTGTCGAAACGCTCGGAGAACTCGAAACAGACAGACGACGGTGCGATGCCCGCGGCGCGAAGATGATGCAGCACTTTTTCGAGGAATTCGTGGCCCTGGCGGATCAGGCGCACATCGAGGTTCAGGAAAAGCGTTGTCGACGAATATTCGGGAAGCGTTGCGAACTTGGCGAGCGCCCGGGCGGACATCATCTGTTCGAGCGCCAGAAGCTGGCCTGTCTGATGGGCCTCGTCGAGCAATTCCGGCGGAGAGGAAAACCCGATCCGTTCATGACCGCGCAGAAGCGACTCGTAACCGAAGACTGATCCGGTCGCGACCTCGACAATCGGCTGGAAAGCGTTCTCCAGCACCAGCTTTCCAAGCGTCACGAGCTGATCGCCTGCATATCGCCGGATCACACCCGGTTCGAGAACAGCCGCAGACGACATACGCAATACTCCATTGCACGAGCTCTTTTCGAAAGGCTCGAATAAGGCCTAAAATGATGTGGCGCAGGTTGCCGTGCGACCCGTCAACAATCCGTTGCCCGTCTATGAAAATCGCATGAAAGTTTTGTGACAGCCGTCCGGTATTTGCTTAAAATTCAATGAATTACGGCGACAACATGAGACTCAGACAGATCGTGCGGCAAGCGCCAGGGCAACGATCGCCCATCCCTGGATCATCAGGTCCAGGCTGAGGAAAATACCAAGCACAAGCAAGCTGTTAACCGGCCAGCCTAAAGCGATGACGAGACCGGCCAGCGCCGTGATGACGCCCGCGGCGATGATCCAGCCCGCACCGCGCACCGGGCGAAGCTTGAAACCGACCCATATGCGGAAAATGCCTGCGACCATTAGTGCCACCGCCATCAGCAGTGTGAGCACGACGGCCGTGAGCGCCGGGTTCCAGAAAGCGAGCAGGCCGGCGATTGTATAGAGCGCGCCGCTCAGACCCCAGAAGAGGCCGTGTTCCCAGCCCTTCACCTGAAAGGCATGGATGAGATAGCCGATACCGCCGATCAACATCAGCATGCCGATGTAGAAGACGGAGGCGATGGTGGCGGCAAAAAGATTGGCAAAGGCGATAAAGCCGAAAACGATCAGCAGAATACCGAGAGCGAAGAACCAGCCCCATCTTTCACGCAGTTTCGAGACCGACGGTGTATCCAGACCAAGACCATGACCAACTCCTTTGATTTCGCTTGAGGCCAAACCTTGGGCGATGAAAGCTCCCGCGGCTTGGATGTTTTTACGACGATCAATCACATTTGGCGCGGTGACCGATGGCGTCAATGGCGCGCTTTTGGGATAGCCCGGTTCGCAATCGACGCTTGATCGGAGGCGCGATCGAAAATAACTCCTTATGTTGCCCTTCCTGCACCCACGAGGCCTGCCGCGATCATGTCCCGCCCGAACATTCTCATCATCATGGTCGACCAGTTGAATGGGACGCTGTTTCCTAACGGCCCGGCCGACTGGCTGCATGCGCCGCATCTGAAGGCACTGGCCGCCCGCTCGGCGCGGTTTGCCAACAATTACACGTCCTCGCCGCTCTGTGCCCCCGCCCGCGCCTCGTTCATGGCCGGGCAATTGCCGAGCCGGACGCGGGTTTATGACAATGCCGCTGAATATGTTTCGTCGATCCCGACCTATGCGCATCACCTGCGCCGTGCCGGGTATTACACCGCACTTTCGGGCAAGATGCATTTCGTCGGGCCGGACCAGCTGCACGGGTTTGAGGAGCGGCTGACGACGGATATCTATCCGGCAGATTTCGGCTGGACGCCGGATTACCGCAAGCCGGGCGAGCGGATCGACTGGTGGTATCACAATATGGGTTCGGTCACCGGCGCCGGTGTGGCCGAGATTTCCAACCAGATGGAATATGACGACGAGGTGGCGTTTCTCGCCAACCAGAAGCTCTACCACCTGTCGCGCGAAAACGACGATGCGGATCGGCGGCCCTGGGCGCTGACGGTGTCGTTCACGCATCCGCACGACCCTTACGTGGCGCGGAAAAAATTCTGGGATCTTTATAACGATTGCGAATATCTGATGCCGGACGTCGGCATGTTGCCGGAACAGGATCCGCATTCGGCCCGCATCCTCAAATCCTGCGATTATGCGAGCTTTGACATCACCGAGGACAATGTGCGCCGCTCGCGCCAGGCCTATTTCGCCAATATCTCCTATGTGGACGAAAAGGTCGGCGAGTTGATCGACACTTTGACCCGCACACGGATGCTGGACGATACGGTCATCCTATTCTGTTCCGACCATGGCGACATGCTGGGCGAGCGCGGATTGTGGTTCAAGATGAACTTCTTCGAAGGGTCTGCGCGGGTGCCTTTAATGGTGGCCGGCCCCGACATAACCCCTGCCCTGCATTCGGCCCCCGTCTCCAATCTCGACGTGACGCCGACGCTGTGCGATCTCGCCGGCATCTCTATGGCCGAGATCGAGCCCTGGACGGATGGCGAAAGCCTGAAACCGGTGATCGACGGCGGCACCCGCGTCTCGCCGGTGCTGATTGAATATGCCGCCGAAGCGTCCTATGCGCCGTTGGTCGGCATTCGCGAGGGGCGCTGGAAATACATCCATTGCGAACTCGACCCGGAACAGCTTTACGACCTCGAGGCCGACCCGAAGGAACTGGCAAACCTTGCCGGTGACCCCGCCTATGCGGATGTACTGGAGGGCTTTCGGGCCAAACGCGACGCCAAATGGGACATGGCGGAATTCGATTCCTCGGTGCGCGAAAGCCAGGCCCGCCGCTGGGTGGTCTATGAGGCACTGCGGAACGGCGCCTATTATCCATGGGACCACCAGCCCTTGCAGAAAGCCTCAGAGCGCTACATGCGCAACCACATGAACCTCGACAATCTGGAAGAGTCCAAGCGCTACCCCCGTGGGGAATAAGAGCGGATTGGGCGGAGAGTAAGAATGAAAGCACAGCCGAAAGCCAGCCACTTCATCGATGGCGACTATGTGGAAGATGAAGCAGGCAGCGTCATCGAAAGCCTTTACCCCGCCACCGGCGAGGTGATTGCAAGGCTGCATGCGGCAACGCCTGCAATCGTTGAACGCGCGATTGCGGCCGCCAAACGTGCCCAGCCGGAATGGGCGGCGATGAGCCCGACGGCGCGCGGCCGCATTCTCAAACGTGCAGCCGAGATCATGCGGACAAGGAACCGCGAGCTTTCCGAACTCGAAACACTCGATACCGGCAAGCCGATCCAGGAGACGATCGTTGCCGACCCGACTTCGGGCGCCGACAGTTTCGAATTTTTCGGCGGCGTGATCGCGGCCGGAATGAACGGCCAGTATATCCCGCTTGGCGGCGACTTTGCCTATACGAAGCGGGTGCCGCTCGGCGTCTGCGTCGGCATCGGCGCGTGGAACTATCCGCAGCAGATCGCCTGCTGGAAGGGCGCACCGGCGCTGGCCGCCGGCAATGCCATGGTATTCAAGCCATCGGAAAACACGCCGCTGGGTGCCTTGAAGATTGCCGAAATCCTGATCGAGGCCGGGCTGCCGAAGGGGCTCTACAACGTTATCCAGGGCGACCGGACCACCGGGCCGCTTCTGGTCAATCACCCGGATGTCGCCAAGGTGTCGCTCACCGGCTCGGTGCCGACCGGCCGCAAGGTGGCGGCAGCCGCTGCCGGACAACTCAAGCATGTGACGATGGAGCTTGGCGGCAAGTCGCCGCTGATCGTGTTCGACGATGCGGATATCGACTCGGCCGTCGGCGGAGCGATGCTCGGCAATTTCTATTCGACCGGCCAGGTCTGCTCCAACGGCACCCGCGTCTTCGTGCAGCGCAAGGTGAAGGACCAGTTCCTGTCGCGGCTGAAAGAGCGCACCGAACGGATGATTATCGGCGATCCGATGAATGAGGCGACGCAGGTGGGGCCGATGGTCTCCTTCGACCAGCGCCAGAAGGTGATGTCCTATATCGACAAGGGCAAGACGGAGGGCGCCACGCTCGTCACCGGCGGCGGCATTCCCAACAATGTGTCCGGCGAAGGGTATTACGTGCAGCCGACCGTGTTTGCGGACGTGACCGACGAGATGACGATCGCTCGCGAAGAGATTTTCGGGCCGGTCATGTGCGTGCTCGATTTCGACGACGAGGCGGAAGTGATCGCACGGGCGAATGCCACCGAATTCGGGCTTTCGGCGGGGGTGTTCACCGCGGATCTGACACGCGGGCACCGAGTGGTGGATCAGCTGGAGGCCGGGACCCTGTGGATCAATACCTACAATCTCTGCCCGGTGGAAATTCCCTTCGGCGGATCGAAACAGTCCGGTTTCGGCCGGGAAAATTCGCTGGCCGCGCTGGAGCATTATTCCGAACTGAAGACGGTTTATGTCGGCATGGGAAAGGTCGAGGCGCCGTATTGAGACGAATGGGTGGGGCTACCCCTCACCAACTTCGGGCAAGGGTTCGCTCCGCTCACCCGGCCTTCGTATCCTCTCCCACGAGGGGAGAGGAAGGGTGCCTCACGCGCCGCCTCGACTTCGGGCAGGAGAGTGCCGCGAGTTTTTCCTCTCCCCTTGTGGGAGAGGATAGCAAGTCCGCGAGAGGCGAAGCCGATCGCTGGACGCGCTTGGTGAGGGGTCAACAACCTCCGCCGTGAATGCCGAATGCCGTAATCAGGGGACAAATTATAATGCAGGCAGATTTCGTCATCATCGGTTCCGGTTCAGCAGGGTCTGCCATGGCTTACCGCCTGTCGGAGGACGGCCGCCATTCGGTGATCGTCATCGAAGCGGGGGGCACCGATTACGGCCCGTTCATCCAGATGCCGGCAGCCCTTGCCTGGCCGATGAGCATGAAGCGTTACAACTGGGGTTATCTCTCCGAGCCGGAACCCGCGCTCAACAATCGCCGCATCACCGCGCCGCGCGGCAAGGTTCTCGGCGGTTCGTCGTCGATCAACGGGCTCGTGTATGTGCGTGGCCATGCGGAAGACTATAATCGCTGGGAGGAACTCGGTGCGCAGGGCTGGGCGTATGCGGACGTGCTGCCCTATTTCAAGCGGATGGAACATAGCCATGGCGGCGAAGATGGCTGGCGGGGCACGGACGGGCCGCTGCATGTGCAGCGCGGGCCGGTGACCAATCCGCTGTTCCACGCCTTCATCCAGGCCGGCGCGCAGGCGGGTTTCGAGACGACGCAGGATTATAACGGCTCGAAACAGGAAGGTTTTGGGCTGATGGAGCAGACGATCTTCGAGGGTCGCCGCTGGTCCGCTTCGAACGCCTATCTGCGGCCGGCGATGAAGCGGAAAAATGTCGAGATCGTTTATGGCCTCGCCCAGACGGTCGTCATCGAGAACGGCCGGGCGGTCGGCGTCGAGATTTTGCGCCGCGGTGTGCCGGAAGTGGTGACGGCGAACCGCGAGGTGATCGTCGCCGCCTCGTCGTTCAACTCGCCGAAACTGCTGATGCTGTCGGGGATCGGGCCGGCCGAACACCTGAAATCGCTGGGCATCGAGGTGAAGGTTGACCGGCCGGGCGTCGGCGCCAATCTGCAGGACCATATGGAGTTTTATTTCCAGCAGGTCTCGACCAAGCCGGTATCGCTCTATTCCTGGCTGCCGTGGTTCTGGCAGGGGGTTGCGGGGGCGCAATGGCTGATGACCAAGGGGGGGCTTGGCGCCTCCAACCAGTTCGAGGCCTGTGCCTTCCTGCGCTCGGAACCGGGGCTGAAACAGCCGGATATCCAGTATCACTTCCTTCCCGTCGCGATTTCCTATGACGGCAAGGCGGCGGCGAAAAGCCATGGTTTCCAGGTGCATGTGGGCTACAACCTGTCGAAATCGCGCGGGGCCGTGACGCTGCGTTCAGCCGATCCGAAGGATGATCCCCTCATCCGCTTTAACTACATGAGCCACGAGGAAGACTGGATCAAGTTCCGCCATTGCGTGCGGCTGACCCGCGAGATCTTTAACCAAAAAGCCTTCGACGACTATCGCGGGCCGGAAATCCAGCCGGGCGAAAAGGTGCAGAGCGACGACGAGATCGACGCCTTCCTGCGCGAGCATCTGGAAAGCGCCTATCACCCCTGCGGCACCTGTCGAATGGGAGCCAAGGATGACCGACAAGCGGTGGTCGATCCGGAATGCCGGGTGATCGGTGTCGAGGGGGTTCGCGTGGCGGATTCATCGATCTTCCCGCATGTCACCTATGGCAATCTCAACGGGCCTTCGATCATGACGGGAGAAAAGGCGGCCGATCATATTCTCGGTAAAACGCCTCTGCCGCGCTCCAATCAGGAGCCCTGGGTCAACCCGCGAGCGGCGCTGAGCGACCGTTGATACAACTTTCAGTTACTTTTGGTTGCAAAACTAATTTTTGCAATCTTAAATAGCGAAGATATTTTCGCCTCAGTTCAAAGTTGGGGGCGAATCATGATGGGCAATGTGCTGGCGCTAGCGCCGGAAGAGTTTGTGCGTGTGCTTGCAAAACAGTCATCCATCTGGCGCAGAAGCGGCGGGTTTGCGGGAAAACGCCACCGGCGAAATCTCAGGCGGCGGTGGATCCGCCTCTACAAGAGCAAACGCGGCATCCAATCGCTTGCCCAGTACGGTCGCCCGGAGATTGGGATCCTTGCCTCGGATATTGAGGTGTCGCCGGAATCGTCGATCATTCTTCTTTTGCCCGACAATCGGTACCTCAGCGAGCAAAGTGGCGAGCCGGACTCCGATATCGGCAGAAAAACCCTCCCGCTTCAAGGCACATCGGTGAACTCACGCCGGGAGTTGCGACGCCTGATACACTCTGCGATGGCATCACGATCGAAGACAACGCTGGATCTCATCAACGCATCGCATACTTACCGTCAGTCATTGCCGTCGGTGGCGCGTGTCAGACATGGCAAACGCCTTGCCCTGCGCGGCGTATATCTGGAAGCGCTGGGCATAGCGATCCTGCCGCGCCTGGAACAGCCGATGATCGAGATCCTGCAAAAGCAAGGCGCCGAAGTTCTGACGAACTCTGAAATTCTGGTGAGTGCACCGGATACCGTCAGGTTGGAAACGCCGCCGGATTTCTGGCATCGCCGAATTCTGCCGAATGCCGGCGCAGAACCCCAAGACTATCGCGGAAAAGGTATTTCGATCGGCATTCTCGATACGGGCATAGATCCCGACCATCCGGAATTCTCTCACAAGGATATCGTCTACAGCGAGTTCGATGAAAACGGCATTCTGGTCGAGAATGCTCCGAAGCGCGATTTCGGTACGCACGGAACCCACGTCGCCGGCATCTGTGTCGGTCATACGGCCGGGATAGCGCCCGACGCTCACCTTTCAGTCGCCGGCCGCCTTGACGAGCACAAGAGACGGCCAGCTGCGTGGTTCCTTCGCCCAGATGCTCGGTGCGCTCAACTGGCTCATCGACCAGGCGGGGCCCGATGCCAACGGCGTGGAGATCATCAACGCGTCTCTGGGCACGCCGCATATGAACCCAGGAGACATCAAAAGCCTTCACGAAACCATCAACAATGCCTCGAAACTGGGTGTCGTTGTGGTTGCCGCGATCGGCAATAACGGCCATCTGGGCGGCGGCAATCACAGTTTTCCCGGAAAGCTCGATAATGTGATCGGCGTCGGTGCCATAGACCGAAACGATAGAGTCGCGGTCTTCAGCGACTGGGGACGCTCCTATGGAGAAGCGGGTCGGCGAGGCCGCAGAAAGCCCAATATCGTTGCGCCCGGCGTCGATATCCACAGCGCACTTGCAGGCGGCGGTTACGCCTCCATGAACGGAAGTTCGATGGCGACTCCATGCGTTAGCGGCGCGCTGGCGCTTATTCTGGAGGAGGCCCGAAGCCGGAAAACGAGCGCACCGCAGCATTTTGTGGATGCGTTGATGACGTTAACGAGATATAGTGATATCTGGGCGTATAATGACCCGCGAGTGGGTAAAGGCTGCGTCCATCTTGACGGTCTGGTACCGGGACCCTAGCTCTTCCTTCAAAGGATTCACCATGCTGAATGCCAGAGTCAGGAAGATCGTGTCGAACTCCGCCCCTCAGGACTCGATCGTTTTCATCGTCGAAGTCAATGCCGATCAGGAATTGTCGCATGTCTGGGATATTCCGGACCTGAGCGCGCGGAAAGCTGCCCTGCGGGAGGTATCGTCGCGGATAAAAGCCCCGGTCATCGATACGTTGAACGCCTACGAGCCGCTCGGCCTGAAGGTCGTCAACACGATGAACGGCTCGATGCAGCTGATCGCCAAGGGGCCTGCGGCCGCCTGGAAACAGGCGATTGGCGAACATTCGGACCTTTTCGATGGACGACAGGTCGATCTCGTACCCAATGAAGCAAGTTTCGCGGCGATATAACATACCGCGTTATCGTCTCACATCATAGGTGACAGCCGGTCCAGTCGATCGACGATCAGGCGGGTCAGCGCCTCGTAGTCGCCATCGAAATGATGACCGCCTTTGCGTGACTGGACATCGGTGCCGGCGATCTCTTCGACTGCCGGACAAGCGCTGTCTTCTTCTTCCACACCATGGATGCACTGGATCTTGTTAGGCTCGACACCGCTCAGGTCGTCGACCGGATCACCATGTTTGCCGGCGCCGGTATAACCAAGCCAGCCGGTGACGGCGATTTCGAAATCGGCCTGATGCGACAGCGCCAGAAGCGACACGAGACGAACGGCTTGCCGGTCGCTTTCGGGAAGCCGGCGATAGGTGGCGGGCAGGATGTTGGCGCCGAAGGAATAACCGATCAGCACGACGTTTTCGACCTTCCAGCGTTCGCGGTAGGTGGCGATGATGCGGGAGAGGTCTGCCGCCGTCTGTTCCGGCGTCTTTTCATTCCAGAAGTAGCGCAGCGCATCGACACCAACAACAGGGATGCCCTCGTCCTGCAGATGTGCCCCGAGCTTCTGGTCGATATCGCGCCAGCCGCCGTCGCCGGAATAGATGATCGCCATCGTGTTGCGGGTCGGTGCGGACTCGATCGGCACGATCGGAAGGTCGAGCGGGGAACCGTTCGTGGCGGCGGCGGTCAGCATGCTGCGCGAGACCGTGAGCAGGGCATCTTCCGAGACCTCGTCTTGCGCCGTTACCTCGATGCCGGGGTGGGAGCGTTTGAGATCATCGACATGATCTCGCCCACCCTCGCCGGCTTCAGGGGTGAACACGACATCGACCGCGTTCGGCAAGGCGCCTTCCGTCAGGCCGTAGCTCATACCGCCGTCAACGCTGATTTTCGGCGCAGGCGTGCAGAGGATTTTCGACAGCGGAATAGACGGCTCCGGGTCGACAGCCAGCGTTGCACCGATGGTGGAGAATGGTGTCTGGGCGGCAATTGCCAGAGCCAGCGATCCGCCCGCACCGATACCGGCGACCATGGGTGGGCGATAGGTCGTCATCTCGCGGTTGCGGTGGATCTGACGGCTGAGTTCCTCGATATCCGAGACAAGATAGAGGCAGTCCCGCTTTTCTTCGCCGAGTTCGGCATAGTAATCCGGCAGATCGACGCCCACGACCACAGCGCCGTCGGCAGTCAGTGCATCCGACATACTGTCTTCCTGAGCGCCCCAGCCATCGCCATCCGACAACAGGACGATGATGCCTTTTTCCTTCACCTGCGGATCGCTGATGCGGGAGGTTGGCAGACTGACGATCTCGTTTTGGGCGAAATACGAGCGGTAGAGTTCAGCGATACCAGCGACCAGGGTAATCGCTGCAACGATAACCGGCAGTGCCCTCATCTGCGCAATATTCCGCGCAAGCCGCCACCGATCAGCATGGTGACATCGAAGATGGAGGCGAACGGAAGGCCACGGCCGGAGACCACGAGATAACGCGGTTGCCAGACCGGATCGAACTTGGACTTGAAAGCCTGCACACCACGGAAATTGTAGAAGCGCTCGCCGAATTCGAAGATCTCGCGGCCAAGGCGGTTCCAAAGCGGGGCGTAATGGTGGTCTGCCAGGCCCGCAAGCGGCGCCATGCCGAGATTGAGGGTGCGGAATCCACGCGCCTTCATATGCTCCATGATACGCACGAAGAGCAGATCCATCATGCCGCGATGGACATCCGGAATGTGGCGCATGAGGTCGATGAAGGCATCGCCATGCTGCCCGGCTTCGAGAATATTGGCGAAAGCGACGATACGCCCTTCCATGCGGATGACCGCCACCGGGCATGCCTTGACATAGGCAAGATCGAACGTGCCAAGCGAAAAACCCTTTTCCGACGCGTTATGCGAAGCCAGCCATGTGCGTGAGACCGAAAGAAGCTCATCGATGACTTCCGGCACCTCGTCTGCCGGAAGCATGGAAAATTCCAGCCCGTCGCGTTCGGCGCGATTGATCGAGCGACGCAGTTTCAGCCAGGCGCCACCCTTGAGGTCGAAACGCGTCAGATCCACCACCGCCTGCTCCCCGAGCTTGTAGGGGCGCAGGCCGCTATCGAAGGCATGTGGCAGGAAAGCCTTTGAAACCTGATAGAAAACTGGCCGACAGCCCTCGCCGCGCGCCGTCACCATGAATTTTTCCAGCAGCTCCGGCCAGAGGTGCTGCGGGCCGACCGGGTCGAACAGTGCGACCAGCGAATGGCCGTGTTTGGCATACATGACGAATGCCTGCTCGCAGTCGGAAAACAGGATGCTTTTGTCGCCAAGTCGGACAAGGCCCGCGCTGGCATTGGGCTGGGTTGCGAGGATTGCAAGCGCCTTTTCCATTTCTTCCGGCAAGGGGCCTTTCCGGACACGTCTGTCCTGGCTGGCTGCGCGGAGAAAACGGGCAAACAGTGGCTGACGCGATGGTGAAATGGTATCGACTACAGTCGATGGTAGCAGAACATTCTGCTCAGATTGGCAGGTTTCATCGACTTGAGCCGACATTGGAAGCCTATAGAGACGTTGAACCGCAATTGCCTTAGCGTATTTCCATTTACCGAGTCTTACGCCTCAAAGATGTAGCGGCTGCGACACATAGGCCGGACATGTGCGCCTATGCACGCAAAACGGGTTTTAGCCAGAAACCCGACCGCCTGACGATGCGCTAGTCTTTTGCGACCTTCTCCGTCTTGTCCCATTGGCCATCGATAAAGCGCACCGCATCGATGATCGTCAGTTTCCACACCGACCACACATGATCGCCATCGGTGATCCGCAGTTCGGACGGACGGCCGCCGGCCTGCAGCGTCTCGTGCAATGCCACTGCACCGCGCCAGAGAAAGAAGCCGTCATCATCGCCGCAGGTGATGAAGGTTGCCGGCAGGTCGGTCTGTTCGGCAATATGCTGGGCGACGAGAGTGAAGATGTTCTTTTCGTTGAACAGCCGCGCATCGAAGGGCGTGCCGAACGCGCCGGAAAAATGATCGCCGGTCGAAGGAAGCACGACGCCACTGGTGACTGTGGTCCGATCGATGCGATGGAAGAAGGCGCTGTCTTCGATGAGTTTCAGGTCGGCCGGGGTCTTGTCGAGATCGGAAGCCGGTACATTCTGCCAGATAGCCCCGGACAGGCTGGCCACCGCGCCATAAAGATCCTCATGGCCGTAAGCCAGATGCAGCGCGCCGAAGCCGCCCATCGACAGGCCGGCAATCGCCCTGCCCTCACGGTCCTTGCGCACAGTCATGGTGTTTTCGATTTCGTGGCGGAGATCGGAGGTGATGGCTGTCTCGTAGTCGCCCGGCCCTGCTACGGCGGCGGAATCCACGTACCAGCTGTTCTCAACGCCCGGCATGACGACGACCAGCGGACGGATCGTCTTTTCCGCAATTAGCCTGTCGAGCGTCGCGTGTATCTCGCCAAGGTCGCGCCAGCTGTTCTGGTCGCCGTCATGGCCGTGCAACAAATACAGAACCGGCCAGCCGCCTTCCGGCACCTCGCCATCCGGCTTGTAGACGTTGATGGGGAATTCGGCATCGAGTGCATTGCTGTGAAAGCTGGCATCCGCGATCGACCCTGCATGTGCAGAAGCAGCAAGGCCGACGCTGACAATGGCGGATAGAACAAGCTTCGACAAAAACGGCATTCCAGCCCTCGCTCTTCATTCCTGGACAGGGCTGGAACGTAGGCAAGGTCGAGGGGTTCCGGCACGACGCCGGCCATCCGTTACTTGGTAAAGATTTTCCAGCGGGTCGGGCGGAAGCGGGCTTCGGAGCCGAGCTCGATCGGCGCGTGCAACGGAACCTCGACCTCGACATGGAAAGGCGCATGGCCATTGTTGGCGATGTCGATCTCGGCGATGCGGGTGCCGGCCAGACGCCGAGAGGCGGTAACCTTGCCGGACAGCGCCTCGCGCTCATCCGTCAACACCACGTCTTCCGGGCGGAAAAACAGGTCGCCGGCACTGTCGGAACCTTGCGAAATACCGATCGGCTCTCCTTGGAACAGAACTGCACCATCCTTCACCTCGACCGGTAGATGCGAGGATTCGCCGATGAAGGAGAAAACGAAGGGAGATTGCGGGCGGTCGTAGACGTCATCCGCCGAGCCAACCTGCTCGATCTTGCCCTGGCTCATGACGACGACGCGGTCGGCGAGTTCCAGCGCTTCTTCCTGGTCATGGGTGACGAAGACCGTCGTGTGGCCGGTGCGATCGTGGAATTCACGCAGCCAGCGGCGCAGTTCCTTCCTGACTTTCGCATCGAGCGCGCCAAAAGGTTCGTCGAGAAGCAGGATGCGTGGTTCGATCGCCATGGCGCGGGCAAGCGCCACGCGCTGGCGCTGACCGCCGGAAAGCTGGTTCGGATAACGGTTTTCCAGTCCCGACAGTTGCACCATGTCCAAAAGGTCGGAGACGCGCTTCTTGATCTCGCTTTTCGGCGGGCGGCTGGCTGACGGGCGCACCTTCAGGCCGAAGCCGATGTTCTGCGCCACCGTCATGTGGCGGAACAGCGCGTAATGCTGGAAAACGAAGCCGACATTGCGATCCTGCACCGAGTGATGCGAGGCATCTTCCTCACCGAAGAAAATCTGGCCGGCCGTCGGGAAATCCAGACCTGCGATCAGGCGCAAAAGCGTCGTCTTGCCGGAGCCGGAAGGCCCGAGCAGTGCGATCAGTTCACCGGATGCGATGTTCAGCGACACATCGTGCAGCGCGGCGAAGCGGTCGAATTCCTTGCGGATATTGTTGATTTTGACTTCCATGCGCGATGTATCCTAGTGCCGGCCGCCGGCTGCGCCGGCACCGAACCGAAGTTCGAGAAAGGTTTTCAATGCGAGCGTGACGAGTGCCAGAAGCGCCAACAGCGAGGCCACAGCGAAGGCAGCGACCATGTTGTACTCATTATAGAGTATCTCGACATGCAGCGGCATGGTGTTGGTGAGGCCGCGGATACGGCCGGAAACAACCGACACGGCGCCGAACTCACCCATGGCGCGGGCGTTGCAGAGCAGTACGCCGTAAAGCAGGCCCCATTTGATATTGGGCAGCGTCACATACCAGAAGGTCTGCCAGCCCGAGGCGCCGAGCGACAGCGCCGCCTCCTCGTCGCCGGTGCCCTGATCCTGCATCAGCGGGATCAGTTCGCGTGCGACGAAGGGAAAGGTGACGAACACGGTGGCGAGCACGATGCCGGGCACGGCGAACAACACCTCAATGCCGTAGCTTTTCAGCCATGGCCCGAGCAGGCTTCCGGTGCCGAACAGGAGCACATAAACGAGGCCCGATATGACCGGCGAGATCGAAAACGGAAGGTCGATCAGGGTGGTCAGAAACGCCTTGCCCTTGAACTCGAACTTGGCGATGGCCCAGGAGGCTGCGAGACCGAAAACAAGGTTGAGCGGCACGGCGATGGCGGCCACCGTCAGTGTCAACCGGATAGCGGCCCAGGCGTCGGGTTCGGCCAAAGCTTCGTAATAGGCCTCCCCGCCCTTGCGGAATGCTTCGACAAAAACCACCACGAGCGGCAGGAAAAGGAAGAAGCCGAGGAAGACAAGCGACAGACAGACGAGGACGAGCTTGGTTGTGAAGCTTTCATCGGCCGGGTTACGGAAGAGGATGCGGCGGTTCTCAGACATTGCCATACCTCTTTCGGCTCCAGGCCTGGATGAGATTGATCACCAGCAGCATGGCAAAGGAGATCAGCAGCATGATCGTGGCGATTGCGGTCGCACCTGCATAGTTGAACTCTTCCAGCCGGATGACGATCAGCAGCGGCGCGATTTCCGAAACATAGGGGATGTTGCCGGCAATGAAGATGACCGAGCCGTATTCACCGACGCCGCGGGCAAAAGCGAGTGCGAAGCCGGTCAGCAGCGCCGGCGTCAGGCCGGGCAAAAGCACGTTGAAGATCGTCTGGAAACGGTTGGCGCCAAGCGTGGCGGCCGCCTCCTCCACTTCGCGGTCGATCTCTTCCATGATCGGCTGCACGGTGCGCACTACGAAGGGCAAACCGATGAAGATCAGCGCGATAACGATACCGATCGGCGTGAACGCGATGCGGAACGGCATGAAAAGCGAGCCGATCCAGCCATTCGGTGCATAAAGCGAGGCAAAGGCGATACCGGCGACCGCCGTCGGCAGGGCGAAGGGAAGATCGACCATCGCATCGATCAACCGGCGGCCGGGAAAACGATAACGGGTGAGCACCCAAGCGAGCAGCGTGCCGAAGACGACATTGACCAGTGCTGCGATAAAGGCAGTGCCGAACGAGATGTAGAGGGCTCTGATCGTTCGCTCGTCGGACAGTATGGCGAGGAAGCCGGACCAACCGAGATCCGCCGTGCGCCAAAGCAGGCCGGCGATAGGAATGAGTATGATCAGCGACAGGTAGGCGAGCGAAAAGCCGAGCGTCAACCCGAAGCCCGGGATGATACTCGGCTGTTTCAATCTCCAGCCCGCTTTTGAAGCGGTAGCGGATGCGGTCATGCTTGGTTCCGAATTCTTCTGACAGGCCCAACATGGCGACGATGCGGCATGAAACTACCGCACCGTGCGCCGAGTGTCACTTGAAGCCTTTTACTTGGCGCCGGGCTTGTAGATCTGGTCGAAGACGCCGCCGTCACCGAAATGCTCCGGCTGGGCCTTCTTCCAACCGCCGAAGATCGGGTCGTCGATGGTGACGAGCTTGATCGGCGGCAGCTGCTTCAGAAGTTCAGGCTTGACCACTTCAGGCTTGGACGGGCGGTAGAAGTGCTTGGCCGCAATGTTCTGGCCTTCATCCGAATAGAGATATTGCAGATAGGCTTCCGCCACCTTGCGGGTGCCCTTGGCATCGACCGTCGAATCGACGACCGCAACCGGCGGTTCGGCGAGGATCGAGATCGGCGGGACGACGATATCGAAAGCGTCCTTGCCGAATTCCTCACCGGCCAGATAGGCCTCGTTTTCCCAGGCGAGCAGGACGTCGCCGATCTGGCGCTGGGCGAAGGTCACCGTAGAGCCGCGAGCGCCGGTGTCGAGAACCGGAGCGCGCTTGTAGAGATCGCCGATATAGGCCTTGATCTTGTCCTGATCGCCCTTGAATTCTTCATTGGCCCAGGCCCAGGCTGCAAGATAGTTCCAGCGGGCGCCGCCCGAGGTCTTCGGGTTCGGGGTGACGATGGAGACATCGCCTTTCACCAGATCGCCCCAGTTCTTGATGCCCTTTGGATTGCCTTTGCGCACGAGAAAGACGATCGTCGAGGTGTAAGGCGAGGCATTGTTGGGCAGACGGGTGCGCCAATCTTCCTTGATTTTGCCGGTCTTCTGGATGGCGTTGATGTCGCTTTCCAGCGCCAGCGTCACGACATCGGCTTCAAGACCGTCGATTACGGAGCGTGCCTGCGCGCCGGAACCACCATGCGACTGGCGGATGGTGACATCATCGCCGCCCTCAGCCTTCCAGTGCTTGGCGAAGGCTGCGTTGAAATCCTTGTAGAGCTCGCGTGTCGGATCGTAGGACACGTTGAGAAGCTGGGTCTCGGCAAAGGCCGGCGCAATGCTTCCGGCGGCGAGAGTCACGCCGAGCGCGAGCACTGCAAGCCGCTTTCCAATCCCATCGGTGAAGTTCAGCATAGGGTCTCTCCTGTGAAGCCTTGGCCTGTAAATTTGGGCCCGTACCTGCGGCCTGTAATCTGGGCTAAACTCTATCGGTCAGGTCGTCTTAGTCAATTCACGGCGAAAAGAAGGCAAAACTGTTTCCCTTGAAGGGGTTCACGCGACAAAGAATGCGTCCCGCGAACCTAGAGTGGCAGAACGGCAGCGCTGGGAAAACACCGATCCGCAAAAACACAATCCGGCAGGAATTGGTTCCGGGAGGTCATTTTCGGCATCACTCCGCCTCCCTTTTCAGGAAAACCTCCGTATGGCCGACCGCCTCCGGCACGTCACGGAAGGGCGGGCAGAAGTCGAAACCGTAGGCGCGATAGATGGCGATCGCATCGATCATGTAGATGGTGGTGTGGGCCAGCAACCACTTTTTCCGGCGGGTTTCTACGGCGTTGATCACCGCTCGCATCAGGCTGCCGCCGATGCCTTTTCGGCGGAAGCCGGGATCGACATAAAACCTGTGAAGCTCGTCCGCCGTATCGTCGAAAACGGAAAAGGCCAAACATCCCGCCGGCCGGCCATCCCAGGATGCCAGCAGCATTCCTGTCCCCGGTTGCGCGTAACGCCGGGCAAGGCTTGCCGCAGTCTCACCGTGATAGAGATCCATCACCAGTTGCGCATCAACGCCATGGGTCGCAGCCATGGCGACGTCCCATTCCGCCAGTTCACGGCAGAGTGCCGCGGCGATCTCGAAATCATCCGGCGATTTTGCGATGGACAAGGAAAACATGCCACGCCCCTCGATTGCAGGAGCACATTAGCATGACCTGTTGCTACTCAATAGACAGCAGCATGTTTGACAGAGAGAGACTTACGCCGTCAGCAGTTCGCGCACCTGAGCGGGCTTTTGCGTGCCCTCGCCTGCCCCTTCGATGGCATCGGCGATCGTGGTGTTGAACAGGACGTCGCGAGTTGCATCGGCCACACGGGCGAAGACGTGGCGGATCTCACAGAGGTGTTCGCCGTCACAGTCGTCGCATTTGCGATAGGCGGTCTGCGACAGGCAGGGAAGCGGTGCGATGGGCCCATCCATCAAGCGCAGGACTTCGCCAAAAGAGATGGCATCGGCGGATTTGAGCAGCAGATATCCGCCCTGCTTGCCGCGGCGGCTGACAACGATGCCGGAGCGCTTCAGGTCAAGCAAGATCTGTTCCAGAAACTTCTTCGGGATAGACTGCTGGACCGCTATCTCCGAGATGAGCATGGGCTCATCCGGATCGGCCTGCGCCAGCGCCGCAAGGGCTCTCAGCGCGTATTTCGCTTTCTGGGATATCATCACGCAACCATCAACAGCAACGCCGCCGCGAGGCCGATTTGAACCTCACGTCGCCGCTTCACATTTCGCATTCCATGGCTCTGCGAATGGCTTGAAAGCGACATCCGCAGTCGCCTTTGTGCAAACGTCGATGCCGCATTGCACACTGGCTTATGAACTAGCGCAAACATGCAAAAATTACAAACCTATGCGGGCATTTGCTGCCGTAAAAACAGTCACATTTGGTTAAGGCGGCAGGTTTTCTGTGTAGGCAGAGCTTTGGAGAGATATTTGCTCCGCAGAACCGGCTGAAGAAACGGCTTTTCCTGTCATCTCCTTGTGCAACCCGCGATAATGCAAGCACTTGCTGATGAAAGAAGAACCATGACGTCGCATGATGTGATTGAGCGTATCGCGTATGGAGAGGATGCAGAGATCCTCGCTGCCGAACTGAACGCCAGACTTGCAAGCCTTGATCTTCCCGGCCGTCTTTCCGCTGCCGCCGAACTTGGCCATGCCGTTTTCACAACCTCGCTTGGAATAGAAGATCAGGTGATTACCGCCGCGATCGGCACGCACCGCCTCCCGGTCGAGGTTTCGACGCTGGAAACCGGACGCCTGTTCAAGGAAACGGTCGAGCTGATTTCCGAAACGGAAGATCGCTACGACATTGCCATCCGACGGTTCCGGCCGGAACAGGACGATATCGATGCCTATGCCGAAAAATATGGCCTCAACGGTTTTTACGACAGCATCGAAGCGCGTCACGCCTGCTGTCACGTGAGAAAGCTGATTCCGCTCGCCAAGGCACTTGCAGGAGCGCAGGTGTGGGTGACGGGCCTGCGCCGTGGCCAGTCCGGCAACCGTGCGTCCACGCCGTTTGCCGAATACGACGCCGAGCGCGATCTCATCAAGGTCAACCCCCTGGCCGACTGGGATATCGAAACGATCAACGCCCATGTGACGTCGCAGGATATCCCGATCAACCCGCTGCATGCCCGCGGTTATCCCTCCATCGGCTGCGAGCCCTGTACCCGCGCCATCAAGCCCGGCGAGCCTGAACGCGCTGGACGATGGTGGTGGGAAGGTGACGAGAAACGCGAATGCGGACTGCATGTCCCGGAAAACGCGTCTCAGCCGATACCGGCTTCGGCTCCGCTGGCGAGTTCCATCGCCCGCTGACGCTCAAGTCCCCACTCTTTGTGTGAAACATTCAAGACCTACCGGAGACCGAAATGTCCCTGTCTGCACAGGAAACGGAAATCAAGAACCCACCCGTTTCCCGCCCACCGCTCGATCCGCACCTTAAGGCCCTGGAAAACGAAGCGATCCACATCTTCCGCGAGGTCGCGGCGGAATTCGAAAATCCGGTCATGCTCTATTCGATCGGCAAGGATTCATCTGTCCTGCTGCACCTGGCGCGCAAGGCTTTTTATCCCGGCCGCGTCCCCTTCCCGCTTCTGCATGTCGATACGACATGGAAGTTCAAGGAGATGATCGAGTTCCGCGACCAGATCGCCGAGAAATACGATCTCGATCTGGTGGTCCACACCAACAAGCGCGGCGCGCAAGAGAATATCACGCCGTTCACCCACGGATCTGCGTTCTATACCGATGTGATGAAGACCGAAGCGCTCCGCCAGGCGCTGGATGCCGGCAATTACGACGCGGCCTTCGGTGGCGCACGGCGCGACGAGGAAGCCTCCCGCGCCAAGGAACGCATCTATTCCTTCCGAACCCCGGACCACAAATGGGACCCGCGCAACCAGCGTCCGGAACTTTGGAATATCTATAACGGAATGATCAAAAAGGGGGAGAGCGTTCGCGCCTTCCCGCTGTCGAACTGGACCGAAGTCGATATCTGGCGCTACATCCAGGCGGAAGATATTCCGCTCGTACCGCTCTATTACGCAGCCGAGCGCCCCTATGTGGAACGCGACGGGATGATGATCCTCGCGGAAGACCCGAGGCTTCAACTGCTCCCCGGCGAAGAAATCCAGCACGGCATGATCCGCTTCCGCACGCTCGGTTGCTTCCCGCTGACCGGCGCGATCCGCTCGACGGCATCCAACCTCGATGAAGTCATCGCCGAACTCGAGATCGCCACCGTCTCCGAACGCCAGGGCCGCGCCATCGACCGCGACCAGTCCGGATCCATGGAAAAGAAGAAGCGCGAGGGATATTTCTGAGATGAGCGCCACAGCAACAGCCAATAGTGCTTCGGCAAACGTCATACCCTTCGCCGAATCCGCCGCCCGCGTGACACGCGACACGCGCCCGCTTCGCATGATTACCTGCGGCTCGGTCGACGACGGCAAGTCGACCCTGATCGGCCGGCTGCTCTGGGACACCAAGGCGGTAAAGGAAGATCAGGCGGCGACGCTTGCTCGCGACAGCGGACAACAGAACGATCTCGGCCTGCCCGATTTCGCGCTGCTGCTGGACGGCCTTCAGGCGGAACGCGAACAGGGGATCACGATCGACGTCGCCTATCGCTATTTCTCCACCGACCGGCGCTCGTTCATCGTCGCCGATACGCCCGGCCATGAGCAATATACCCGCAACATGGTGACCGGCGCCTCGACCGCCGATCTCGCCATCCTGCTGGCCGACGCCCGCGCCGGCCTGCTCGAACAGACCCGCCGGCACGCAACGATCGCGGCGCTGATGGGCATTCGACAGTTCGTGCTGGCGGTCAACAAGATCGACCTGATCGGTTACGACAAGGCCGTGTTCGAAAAGATCTCGCATGAATTCCGCGAATTCGCACTGGCGCTCGGCGTGCGCCAGATCACGGCGATCCCGATGTCGGCGCTGAAGGGCGAAAACGTCGTCACGTCAGGTGCTTCGGCCATGCCATGGTATGAAGGCCCGACGCTGATCGAGGCGCTCGAGCTTGCCACCAGCCGTTCGACCCAGGCCGGCGGTTTTCGCCTGCCGATCCAGCGTGTCGTACGCCCCGGAGAGAGTTTTCGCGGGTATCAGGGAACGGTGTCGGGCGGTGCGATCAAGCCGGGCGACTCTGTGGCGATCCTGCCTTCGGGTACGGTCGCGAATGTAAAGCAGATCGTTACCTTCGATCTGGTGCGCAATGCCGCCGTTGCCGGCGACGCGGTGACGCTCGTTCTCGACCGCCAGGTGGATGTGGCGCGCGGCGACCTGATCGTCTCGATCGACAACCAGCCGATGACCGGCACGTCCTTCGACGCGCAGCTCGTGGCGTTGCAGCCAGGCGGTATCGAACCGGGCAAACGCTACTGGCTGAAGAGCGGCTCGCGCCGCCAGCGCGTCACCATCGAACCGCTTTCGCAACTCGACCTGCAGACCGGCCACTGGAAATCGCATGCATCGGTGCTTTCGATGAACGCGATCGGCAAGGTGCGCCTGTCCTTCGATGAACCGGCGGTGTTCGACGCCTATGAGCAGAACCGTTCGACGGGCGCTTTCATCCTGATCGATCCCGATACGCTGAACACGGTTGCCGGCGGAATGGTGACGGCCAAGCGTGGTGGTGTTGATGGCATTCATCGCGGCCGTGATGGCGAACAGCGCGTCGTTCTATCCTTGCCGGCGGATCTCGCGGAACAACTGATGGCGAGCGAGCTTTTCGCCAGCCGTCGCGACGAGGCCGAAATCAGGCGCATGACATCATCTGAGGCGGCAGAGATATTCTCCAATGCCGGCAGCGATATCTGATCAGGGTTCCAGTTGGAGGCGGCTTTGCCGCCTCCAAGCTCTGCCTCCACCCGTGGAATGCGCAGTTGTGCTATAGTATTTACCCTTTGCGCTAAGCATAGTTTCAACTAATCCGCTCAAATCGTGCGCGAGTATCGCCGCACCATTTACAACCTGACCGCTATTCATATTCTGCCTTTCGATTCGACATGACTTTATCGTTGATCGGGAGACTGACATATGAATCCCCTTTTCAAGAGAATTCTGCAGAAAGATAAATTGTCGCGCGTTTTCGTCGAGCGCCTGACAGAACCGCTTCACATCAATATGGCCTCTGCATTCGTTGCCCTGTTCGGCAGTTTTCGACGCAAGGTCGATTTCGACCTCGTGGTGCGACCGCAATATGCGTTTCCCATCCTGCGGGCAGCCGACCTTGCCCATGAGTGGGGTTACAAGCGCCTCACGCTGCTCGAGTTCGGCGTGGCGGCCGGGGCCGGCCTTATCAATATCTGCCATATCGCAGCCGAAGTGACGAAGGTTACCGGGATCGAATTCCGCATTGTCGGCTTTGATACCGGCACCGGCATGCCCGAGCCGATCGACTATCGAGACCTGCCCGAAGCCTATGCGGCCGGTGATTTCCCGATGGATCATGAAAAGCTGAGGGCCAGCCTTCCCGCCAATTGCGAACTGATCATCGGGCCGATTACCGAGACCCTGCCCGATTTCTTGAAAACGGTGGACGCGTCCGCACCGATCGGCTTCGCATCGGTGGACGTCGACTATTATTCGTCTGCCAAGGACGCTCTCGCCGTATTCACCGACATGCCGGAAAAATACCTCCCGCTGGTGCCGGTCTACCTCGATGACATCGGCGACATCACGGTCAATCCCTGGGTCGGCGAATGGCTGGCGGTCAACGAATTCAACGACGAGAACAAGATGCGCAAGATCGCGCCCTGGAACATGCTCAGAGCAAGGCGCATCTGCAAGAATGCCAAGTGGATCGAACATATCCACGGGTTACATGTGCACGATCATCCGGTCCGTACGCCCGGCACCAACCAAAGGGCACGGCGCACTGCAGACAACGAATTCATCGGTGTCAACTTCGCGGAGCGTGCAGCGTAAAGCGACCGGCTGACGTCTTTCAAAGATCGGATCCAGAAAAGAAAAAAGCCCGCGATGCGGGCTTTTTCGACTGGTCGGAGTGAGAGGATTCGAACCTCCGACCCCCACGTCCCGAACGTGGTGCGCTACCAGACTGCGCTACACTCCGTGACCAGTTGGGCCTCTATAGAACAGCATTTTTCCTTCGACAAGCACCGTGCTCGAAAAAAATGTGACAAGGCTTATTTCGTTTGTCGCACCCGGTTCAACGGTCACGAATGCGTTGCAAAAAAGCGGCGCTTCAAGAATTTGATGTCAAAGCCGTAGTCTGATCTCGCGATGAGGCAAGAAAATCTGCTAGCTGGAATATGACACAGGTTTCCGGAAGCAGTGCTCCGGGACAAGCCCTATCACACAAGGATTTTCACGGATCATGAGCCGCCGTCTCATCGCATCGACCGCCCTTCTTGCGCTCACGCTTTCAAGCTGCACGACTGTCACCATAACCGACAGCCCGATATCCAAGCGCTGGGTCGGCCACTCCGCCGGCGAGTTCTTTGCCAAGTACAATCCGCCGCTCGACGACGTCTCATCCGGCTCCAGCACCGTCTACAGCTGGCGCGGCGGCTACAAGCGCATCAAGCTGGAGAACGGCAAGAGCGCCAGCGTCAGCTGCTCGGCAAAGATCATCGTTTCTTCCGACTACACGATCCGCAATATCGAGATCACCGCCGACCGCCCCGGCGCGACCGGACCGAGCTATTGCCAGGAACTTCTGGCCGGCGCGTAACCCGCGGCATGACTTGCGGAGCAGCGGGTTTTTAGCCCGCGCTCCGTCCAATACCCCACGTATTGGTAGTAAAATCGGCCAGCTCTCTGGAAGTGCTGTCATTTCCGATAGCATAAAGCGCCGATTTGACATAATTTAGCGTCAGTTTCCGGCCGTTCACCAACCAGGGTCCTCAGACGCGTTTGTCCCATCTAGCAACTCACGCTCGTGTCGTCAGCGCCTTGGTGATGCGCGAAATGTCGACGCGTTTCGGAGCAAAGCCGGGTGGATATCTCTGGGCCTTCCTCGATCCGGTCAGCCATATTGCCTTCCTGTCCGTCATCTTCATGGCGATCGCCCATATGCCGCCGCTCGGCACCAGCTTTCCGCTGTTTTTCGCCACCGGCTATATAGGCTTCCAGTTCTATCAGGCGCTGGCCGGCTACCTGAACAGCGCCGTCAGCGGCAACAAGGCCCTGCTCAGCTATCCGAGCGTCGCGCCGATCGACACGGTTGCCGCACGCTATGTGCTGCAGATCGTGACCACGACGATCGTCGCGATCGGCGTGCTCGGCTATATCGTGCTGACGCTGCGCCATCCCGTTGCCATCCATCTTCCGCCGCTTCTGGAAGCCATGGCGGCAGCGAGCCTTATCGCGCTCGGCGGCGGGCTTGCCAACACGGTACTGTTCACCATGTACCCGATCTATGAAAAGCTGTTCGCCATTGTCACGCGACCGCTTTTCCTCGTGTCGGGGATCTTTTATCTGCCGGACTCGTTGCCGGGTTTTGCCAAGGATGTGATACTTTTTAACCCTTTGGCACATATCGTCATGCAATTCAGAACCGGATTCTACCCGCAATACCGGGCCGTCGGATATGACGGATTTTACGTCTGGAGTGTCGCGGCCGGTTTCATGTTCATAGGGCTTCTGCTGTTCACGACCTGCAGAGCGAGGCTGAGAGACCGATGATCCGATTGGAACGCGCAACCAAAGAGGTGCGCATGAAGGGTGTGCGGAAGATGATCATCGACAACGTGTCGGTGACTTTTCCACGCGGCAAGAGCATTGGGCTTTTAGGACGAAACGGCGCAGGAAAATCGACGCTGCTTCAGATTATCGCAGGCACGCTCGAACTCGACCGCGGCCGCATTATCCGACAGGGTAAAATCTCCTGGCCGCTCGGCTTTCAGGGCAGTTTTCAGGGCAATCTTTCCGGCGAACAGAATGTCCGCTTCGTTGCCCGCATCTATGGTGTCAATACCGACGAACTGGTGGCTTATGTCGCCGAATTCGCCGAACTCGGACAATTCTACCATGCTCCGGTGCGGACCTATTCGTCAGGCATGAAGGCGAGGCTGGCGTTCGGCGTGAGCATGGGGATCAATTTCGACTATTATCTGGTCGACGAGATCACCGCGGTGGGCGATACCAACTTCAAGCGGAAATCCCAGCTGACCTTCAAGGAAAAGCTGAGCAATTCTGACGTGATCATGGTATCCCACAGCACGGGGACGTTGCGGGACTATTGCCAGACCGGCATCGTTCTGGAAAATGGGCAGATGACCTACTACGATGACATCAACGAGGCCATCGACGTGCATGAAAGCAATATGAAGAGGCACTGAAATTGAACCAGACGGCTCCGAACACCGTATCGGGCAATCAAGTTGCTCAGCCCTCCTCGGAAGGCTCCATCGCCCAGCCGAGCAGAAACCTGCGCCTGCTGGAATCGTTGCTTGAGCGTCCGGCATCCGTACCAGCCCAGCCGGTACAGCCAGTTCAACCTGCATCCCCTGAAATCACACTGGATCCCGAATCGCCGGAACCCAAGCGCGGCTGGCTTGCGACGCTGAAAACGCGGCATATGGCGATCATCGGCGGTTTTCTTGCGCTGGTCGCGGTCCCTTCGGTCGTCAGCACAGGCTACATGGCCTTTGTTGCCGCAGACCAGTATCACAGCTTCTCGTCCTTCTCCGTGCGCAGCATCGAAGCCGCTCCGTCGAACGACCTGCTCGGCATGTTCACGCAAAGCTCGGCCGGCAGCACGCTTTCGGACTCCTATGTTCTCGTCGATTTCATCCTCAGCGAGCGCATGGTGCAGATGGTCGACGAGGCTTTCGGTCTCGATGCCGTATTTGAACGCCAGGGCATGGATTTCTTCTATGGAATAGCGCCAGACATGCCGATTGAGGACAGGCTCGCCTATTGGCGCGGCATGGTGACGGTGAATTTCGACCAGACCTCGGGGATCATGGATCTTCAGGTCAAGGCATTCACCCCCGAAATGTCGCAGAAGGTTGCCGCTTTCGTCATCGCCCAGAGCGAGAAGCTGATCAACGACCTGTCGCTGACCGCCCGCAACGAAGTGCTGAGGACTGCGCGGGACGAGGTACAGACTGCGGAAGATCGCCTGACCCAGACACGCGCATCGTTGAGAAGCTATCGCGACGCGTCGCAGGAAGCCGATCCCGTCGAAGGCGCCAAGCTTGCGGCGCAGCTGGTCGGCTCGCTCGAAGAGCAACTGGTCAAACTGAAAACCGAACTTTCGACTGCACTCACGCAGATGGGCGGGAATACGCCGCGCGTGCGGGTGATCCGCTCGCAGATCTCTAGCCTGGAAAACCAGCTGACGCTGGAGCGCCAGCGTTTCGGCAGCGGCGCTTCAGGAAAGGGCGGACGTTCAACCGGCCAGGCAACCGATGTGGCCGGTCGTATCGCGCTTTATGAATCGATCCAGACGCAGAACGAGTTTGCCGAGCGCGCCTATACCGCCTCCCTCGCCTCTCTCGAAAAGGCCCGTGTCGAGGCAGGCGCAAAACAGCGGTATCTCGCGGTGTTCATCAAGCCGACCCTGTCGCAGATGGCGCAATATCCGCATCGCCTGCTGAACCCGATCCTTGTAACACTGGCAGGACTGCTCCTGTGGGGCGTCGCCGTAATGATCTTCTACAATATTCGCGACCGACACTGACGGCAGATGCCGGCGGTTTGGCAACGAAATCCGAACCACCGGCACCGCGCTTCGTCATCCAGAGACGAGACACGTCCTTGAACTACCTGACCACCCACGCACGCATCGTCACCGCTTTCGTGATCCGTGAAATCGCCACCCGATACGGGCGAAGCCCGGGCGGATACGTGTGGGCTCTGCTGGAGCCGGTCGCCTTCATCGGGCTCATGTCGCTGCTGCTGGGGTCGCTTGGAAGACTGCCGGCCCTGGGAACCAGCTTCACCCTGTTTTATGCCACGGGTTACCTCGCCTTCAGCATGTACAAGGGTATGGAAGGTTATCTCGTCTCGGCGATCAGCAGCAATAAAAGCCTGATGAGCTACCCGAAAGTATCGCCATTCGATGCCGTCGTGGGGCGGCTCATCCTGCAGGGAATGACATCCTGTGTGGTAACCTGGGTTATCATCTACGCGGCGATGTGGACGACCAACCAGCCGATCACCCTTCAGTGGTCATGTATCGTCGAAGCGATCGCCTTTGCGTGGATCATGGCGCTTGGGGTCGCACTCGGAAACACGGTGCTGTTCTTCAAATTTCCGCTCTACCAGAAGATCTTCGACATCGTCATGCGACCGCTGTTCCTGCTGTCCGGCGTGTTCTACGTGCCCTCCCACATGCCGCATCCATTCTCGGACGTGCTTCTGGCCAACCCCGTGACGCAGGTTGTCGTGCTGTTTCGCGAGGGGTTCTACGTACAGCACGGAGATACGGGGCTGGACATGCCCTTCCTCATAGCCACATCGACAGGCCTTCTGTTTGTCGGAATGCTTCTTTTCACGATTTTCCCGGTCGCTCGGGCGCGCGACTGACCAAGTCTACAGCCTGTTCAACGCCGAAAGAGCGCCTTGATCAGGCCCAGAGCGGATCGACTGTGAGCCTGCAAGCGATAGTGGACGAGACGTTTCGCCCGCTCCGAGGAAAGCACGAAGGTCAGGAGAAAAAAGACCGTCATCGACAGTTTGACCTTGGCGGAATACGGGTAGGTCCACAAAAGCGACAGAAGAAAAAGAAACTGCCGCAGCCCGACGCGCGCACTTTTGGCGATCGCCAGATAGAAGCTGCGTTCCTGATGAAAATAGGCGCGATCGGCAGTCACCAGTCCGGATCCCAGGCCTTTTTCATTGAGTAGCCTGCGCAGATGCTCAAGCCTGTCCACGAACCGTTCCGCCTCACGCTGGAGAGGTACGGGGTTTAATTCTTCACCGAAACCGGAATCATTGCGGTCATGCACGCGGTAAAGGCCGAGCGGCTTGGAGAGACTGATGACATCACCCATGAAAGGCGCCACGAAGAGGATGACGCCATCGACCGCGCGCTCGTAATCGGCGCCTTCTATCAATTGACAGACATCCCGACGGAACACGTTGCCGGATGTCGGGGGGCTTGTGTAGGAGCCCGTTTTCAGCACTTCTTCGACCAGTTCCCTTCCACGGAAGTCCGCAAGCGGCGGGATCGGACCGCTGATAACCGTCCGTTGCGCATCCATTCTGAGCAGAGGAAATTGAAGCTTCGCCACGCCTTCATCGAGACGGGAGAGGATTTCGTTGAAAGCGCCAGGCAATAGCTCGTCGTCGGCATCGAGAAACAGAATGAAAGGGGCCGTCGTCTCCTGCAGCCCACGGAGACAGGCGAGCCTTTGTCCCGCGTTGTCGATGCGATACGCCCTGACGCCGGTTCGGGAAATTTCGACCCAGGAATTATCCGTCGAGCCGTCGTCGATGACAACCAGTTCACAGTCCTTACGGCCCTGTTTCAAGACGCTGTCGATAGCATCGATGACGTATTCCGCATAATTCCAGCAGGTCACGATAACCGCGAGTTTGGGAGTGCCGGAGCCGTGCGGTTCCGCGGTAAGATTACTGCTCAGGTCTGCCGAGGCGCTCTCATGCGGTATCGAGACAGCATCCTCTTTCATGATCGCTGCCTGTTGATCACATAACCAACGAGGTTGGCGCCGGCCCTGCGAAACTGCTGTTCGGCATCCTTCACGGCCTCCCGCGTCGTGCGCCCCCACCGCGCGACGATTACCACCGCATCGGATTGAGACGCCAATGCCAAAGCATCGAGAGAGCTGTCCAGGGCTGGCAGGTCGATGATGACATCGCCCTTCTGACGAGCCGCCTCGATGATCTCGCGAATGCGCGGATGGCGGAAATTGGAATAGACGTTGGTCGCCGTATCACGGGAAAGCACCGGCAGGATCGCGACCCCGTTCCGCTGCTCGAAGACCATGTCCGCGATATCCGCATCCGAAATCGCAGCATCGGCCAGCGATGCCAGCGGACCGCCCGTCACGCCTCTGATCTGCTCGCCGCACCAGAACAGGGTTGCTGTCCGGCCGCTTCGCTTCAGCATGTCGGCAAGGCTGAGCGCGAGCGCCGAGCTGCCGGCATCGCGGGAATGCCCCGCCAGGGCGATCACGGCGTTCTTCTCGCCTTTCTTGAGCGTGTAGGAGATGTCGATCAAGGTACGCAGATCGCGGATCGCCGCGGCGTGGCGCTGCAGCCGCTGGCTGGCCCCTACCCGCGTCGCCATTTTCAGCCTGCCGCCGGTTTCAGGAATCTGCGCCATGCAAGGAAGCGTGGTTTCGAGCTGGAGATCCTTGGGATCGCGAACCCGGCGATCGAAAGCAATGCTCATCGCCAGCCCGGCCATTCCGACGAACAGGCCGAGTATACCACCGAATGCGACGATCAGCGAGGTTCGCGGGCTCGACGGCGCAAGCGGAGAAAGTGCTGCACCGGTGATCTTGGCATCAGCATCGGGCGTCGCCGCCTTCGGCAGCGTGCCTTCCTTCATCGCTTGCCTGGCCGTCTCCACCTGAGCCGACAATGCATCGAGCCGGCCTTGCAGGGTTTCCGTGCCGGCACTTGCAACCTGTTCCTTGGAGGTTACGGATTGCAGGATGTAACCGGAGATGATGGCGTTGGCGACGCGCGCGGGCTGGGCCGGATCCGTCGACCAATAGCCAACCGCAACGACATAGGATTGGCCGACGCGGCGTGCAGAAACCCTCTCGATGAAATTGGCGAAAGCCACCCGCTTGAGATTTTCTTCCGGACCTTGCGTCAGCGCGGACACATCACTCTCGCCGGGCTGGGCGGAAAAGGTGGAGCGCACCAGTTCGATCGCACCCGTGATTGTCGATTTCAACAGACCTGCGGGCTGGGGGGCGAGTTCCGGGCTTTCATAGAGTTTCAGGCTCTCGAAAACTGCGGAGAGAAGCCGTTCCGAAAGAATGATCTGCAACTCGCTTTCGGCACTGTTCAGATCGAGCCCCTGCTGCAGGACAGAGCTGGCATTGGCGAACTGGCGCGGCTCGAGCAGCATGGTTGCAGTCGCATCATAGGTCCGTGGCAATGACTGCGCGTAGAGTGCTGCTGCGACAATGCCGGAAAACATGCAGGCCAGCAGGCGGATCTTGTATCGCCACGCGATCGCAAAAACCAGTTTCAGGAACATGACAGGGCCATCGACCCTGTTGTCCTTCGGCGCATTATCCAGCGGCCAGATTCGCGACGCTCGCTCGACGGGACCCGGTCTGTCAAAAGTCATCGTGCGACACCTCCGCCAAGGCGCTCGAGTTTGGTCGGCGCAACCTCCAGCGAGGCTGCTCTTTCGGGATTGATCTGGCCGCGGAAAAGGTCAAGCAAAGCCCTCAGATTTCCCTTCACCCTGCCCCGACGATCGATGAACGGCTCAGGCGACAAGGATTTTGCAAAATTCATCGACATGTTGCGCCAGATCTGGCCGATCGCCTGTTTGGTCGTCATCGTTCCCTTCCGACGTAGATAAACGGGATTGATTACCTGCGAATATCCCAGGCGCTGGCCGCTGACCCGGCCGACCTTCACCCCCATGTGAACACCATAGGCTTCTGCGCATTTGACCAGATCCCCGCTTTTTTTCGCAAGCGATGCACCGAAATCCCGATCTTCCAGCCAGCCATAGAGAACAAGACGCTCATCGAAGCGGTTGTCGCCTATGGCCGACACCCTGTAGGCCATGTTGCAGCCGTAAGGACTGAACGGCCGCTCCCATCCTGGTCCGTTAGCAGCGGGAGCCTGTTCGACCAACCTGACCGCCTCGTCAAACGGTATGCCCGGCCCCTTGATACCATCGGCCACCACGCGGCCAGTAAATCCGACGACACTGCTTTCATCGGCGAAGGCGCGAGCCGCAGTTGCAAGCCAGTTCGGATCAGCGACGAAATCGTCGTCCAGAAAGACGACGACGTCAATTCCCACTTTCAGATGCTCCAGAGCGTTGTTGCGCTGTGCCGGCAATCCCGCTTTTCCCGTGATGACCTCGACACGATGATCATCGGCGAGATCTCCGGCATCGCTGCGATCGACGCAGGAAAGGATCACGCGTTCCGGAGCGAGGGTCTGCGTTGCCAGCAAATGGCCGATGGTCTGCGACACGACGGCCGGGCGACCGCGGGTGGCGATGGCAACCGCGACCCTCGCAATGGGCTGGACTTCCGCTTGGCGGGACGCAAGCCGAGCTGTCGGTCTCTCAAGCAATTCACGGTAACCGGCGGCGGTCTCGCGCCAGGAGAATTTCTGCGTCTGAACGAAACCTTTTGCGCGCAGGTCGTCCGCCACGGAGGCCGAATTCTTCAGGGTTTCGACATGTTTTACCCATTGCGCCGGGTCGAAAGGCGATGCCAGCAGTGCGGCATCGCCACAGACTTCGGCCATGCTCGAATGGTAGGATGATATGACGGGACATCCCAGCGCCATCGCCTCGACGACCGGAAGGCCAAAACCCTCGTTCAGCGACGGGAAAGCAAGACACAGGGCATGTTTGAGGAAATAAGCGATATCATCGTCCGACACACGGCCGGCCATGATGACATTGCCGGGCTGCTCCGCGGTGCTTTCGCTGAAAATGCCGAAATCCCCCCCGGCGACGACAATGTCGATGCCGAGTGCATCAAGCTCTGCCGCGATCTTCGACAAAAGCGAGAGGTTCTTGTGTTTGGCGCGGGATCCGAGAGCGAAAACATAGCGGCGTGACCGCGTGGCAATCGAGCTTACGATGCCGGGTGCCACTTCCGCCGCATCGGCATTCCATTGCAGGACATGCTCATGGCCGTTGGGTAGAACGGCGATATCCTTTGCATCGATCGGCAGGTAGCGGGCCAGCTGACGCGCCGAGGCATGCGATACGGTCGCAATCCTCGTTGCGCGTCTTGCCAGGACAGGCTGGATGGATTTGTAGGCCGTGCGGAACGCGAGGCTGTAACTGTCAGGCGCCGCAAAGACATTGCCGTCATGGATACAGACGATCTGCTCCTTTTTCGCAATCGGAGCCGTATTGCATAGATTGAGCAAAGGCCCGCGCCAGTTTAACGGCAATGCGCATTGTTCCCACGCATGCCCTTTAAGCCTGCTGCTGATCTCGATCCGTTCGAAAGATTTCAGGCCCGGATCAACCGCACCGGACGGGAGGAGAAGCGTCGCGAGCGGATCGCCGCCACTCGCCTCGTCCAAAGCCTTCAGGACATTCAAGGCATAACGCTGCACACCGGTTGGCGCATGGGTCAGAAAGCGTCCATTGACTGCAAAACTATTCTTCAGGCCCATCGATCAATTCCAACGCTTTCTCTGCAACAGAAACTATTGTTGAAATCTCGCCCCAGTAAAAATACCGGGCACTTCAATATCATTAGCACAATAAATTTGAGCTGCAGCACTGAATAGTCGAAATAGTTAATCCGGCGGGGATGAAAATCCTGAGGACATCGGGATAGGTCGATCGCGCGCATCGGGCGCTCGGATGAGGCGCATGAAACGAGAAGACCGCGATCTCTCAATAGCTTCCACGCGCATTCAGAACGGCAGGGATGGTCTTCACCATGATCATGAGGTCACCGACAAGGCTGCGGTTGGCGACGTAAAGTGCGTCGAGCTGCACCCGTTTGACGTAGTCCGCATCGCTTCGTCCGCTAACTTGCCACAGTCCCGTGAGACCGGGACGCACGCGGATGTAATCGGCATAGTTCTGGCCGTAGTATATCGTTTCACTGGGAACGATCGGACGAGGTCCGACCATGCTCATATGACCAAGCACGACATTGACGAGCTGCGGGATCTCGTCAATGCTGCTCTTGCGCAGGAACGCCCCGAAAGGCGTCACGCGCGGATCGTTCTTTAGCTTGCGCGTTGCCGCCCATTCGGCCCGTTCCGCCGGATTGGCCGCCAAGTATTTCTCAAGCAACTCTTCGTTATTGTTAACCATCGTCCGGAACTTCAGGCACGGGAACATTCCCCCGCCGCGTCCGATCCTGCGATGTCCGATAAAAATCGGCTTCCCTTGAATCACAAGCAAAATAAGAGACGTGATCAAGAATAGCGGAGCGAGAACAAGCAACGCAGTCAGCGAAAGAAGAACATCCAACGCACGCTTCACAAACAAAGAAAGCCGTCTGGACATTCTTAACTTAGTTTTATCGGAAACGAATAATCGCTGAACGCCGCTTTCGCTAGCGCTTGCATTAACGTCACGCATTGACGCACTCCATATCAGCAGATGTGATTAAAGATCAGTCGTTTTGCATGCACTTCTTAACACTGTTAATTATTGCTAACAAATGCTTAAAAGTTTGACAATATATTTATTGACTGTAGTCTAGTGAAAATTGTGAGAAACTCCAGAAAGTCTTCTTTGATGCTTTCCGGCCCGTTCCCGCTTAGTTCCTCTTTGGAACAAATCAACAGTTGAGGTAAGTCCTCAAAACTCTCGGGCATTAGTACGGTTTAGAGAATTTATCCATTCTCATGAGGTTGTTCATGCGCGTTGCAATCATCCACTATTGGCTCGTTGGAATGCGAGGCGGTGAAAAAGTTCTTGAAGCGATCTGCAAGATTTATCCGCAGGCCGACATTTACACACATGTGTATGACAAGGATTCTATATCCGCTGCGATCAATTCACACACAATTTATCCGACCTTCATCAATTCTTTGCCATATGCAAAGCGGCTGTATAAAAAGTACCTGCCGTTGATGCCGATGGCGCTGGAACAGCTGGACCTAAGTCAATATGACCTAGTCATCAGTAGCGAATCCGGTCCCGCCAAGGGCGTTATTCCGAACTCACCTGCCGTTCACATTTGTTACTGCCATTCGCCGATGCGATATGTCTGGAACATGTATCACGAATACTATCGAAAGTCAGGCCTGATGACGCGGTTGATGATGCCGCCGCTCGCGCATCGCCTGAGAGCCTGGGATATAGGCACGGCGAGCCGTGTCGATCATTTCGCCGCCAACTCGGTCACGGTCGCCAACCGGATCAGAAGCTATTATCGGCGGGATTCCGATGTTATCCATCCTCCGGTCGATACTCAGGCCTTCCGGCCGGTGCCGATGCAGGAGGTCGGCGACTATTACCTGATGGTCGGCGAACTCGTCGGTTACAAAAGGCCCGATCTGGCTGTTCAGGCCTTCAACCTGATGAAGAAGAAACTCGTCGTCATCGGCGGCGGCGAGATGCTGGATTACCTTCGCAAGATTGCCGGCCCGACGGTGACGATCATGGGGTCGCAATCCTTCGACGTGCTGAAGTATCATTATGCCCGTTGCAGAGCCTTGATCTTCCCGGGGGAAGAAGATTTTGGTATTGTGCCACTGGAAGCAATGGCGAGCGGTCGCCCGGTGATCGCGTTTGGACGCGGCGGAGCAACCGAAACGGTTATCGATGGCAGGACGGGCGTGTTCTTCAAGGAACAGACCGTCGAGACGCTGATCGACGCAATCGATCGCCTGGAGCGCATGGACTTTGACCCGGCCGATGCCGTGACACGCGCGGCCGATTTTGCAACGCCTGTTTTCATCAGGAAATTCAGTAACTTCGCGTACAAGGCATTGGGCACTGAGCCGCCGCCTGCCGTGAGAGCCGCACAGATCGCATGACACAGACGAAATAGCTGAAGGAGCATCGGGAACGTGACGCATACCAATTCCTCCAGTCATCGCCGCCGCAAAGCAATCTCTTCTTTCTCTGCAAGTGCATGGATAGTTGCACTTGCTTCAAGCATGCTCGTGTCCGCCCTCGGCCCGACAATGGCGGCCACCTATCTGCTTGGCCCGCTCGATGTGCTGAAGATCCGTGTGTTCGAATGGCGACCGAGCGCCGGTATTGCCTATGAATGGGTGCCGCTGACGGGAGAGTTTACGGTTTCTGCCTCCGGCACGCTGTCGCTGCCGATCGTCGGCACGATCCCGGTCGCCGGCAAGACGCCGGAAGAGGTATCCGACATCATCGGCGAGCAACTGCAGGCGCAGATTGGGCTTCAGAAGCGTCCGAACGCGTCGATCGAAATCTCCAGCTACAGGCCCTTCTTCGTCACGGGTGCTGTCGGAACACCTGGCAAGTTCAACTTTCTCCCAGGTCTGACCGTCACGCAGGCGCTCAGCATGGCAGGCGGCAGCGGAAGCATCGATCCGCGGGTCATGGAGGTTCAGCGCGAGGCCCTGGTCAACCAGGGCGCGATGCGTGAACTCGAAGCAGAACGCCTCGGCCTTGTGGCGAGGCAGGCACGCGTGGATGCGATGCTGACAAAGAGCAGCAAGATCAATTTTCCGCGGGAACTGACGGAGCGCGCCGTCCAGACAGGTGCCGGACCTGTGATGCGCAACGAGCAGGCTCTTCTCGACAGCCGCCTGCGATCGATGGATTCGGATCTGACGGCGCTTGAGCAGTCCAAGGTTCTTGCCAAGAACCAGATAGAAGGGCTGAAGCAGAAAGAGGCGTCCCTTACGAAGCAGATCGATCTTGCCAACAAGGATCTGAGTTCCGTCAACAAGCTCGTCTCTCAGGGCCTGACCGTATCGTCACGCCAACTCGGCGCCAACCAGAACCTTGCGGATCTCGAAAGCCGGAATCTCGACGTGTCGCTGGCGCTTCTGACGACACAGCAGGATCTGACCAAGCTCGATCAGGACGCGTTGGCCGTGGTCGAGAAATTCAAGGCTTCCGCCCTGACGGAAGCTGCAGAGCTCAGAGACAAGCTCGCGGCCAATGACGAGAAGATGAGAACATCGCAGGCCTTGATGCTCAATATTGAGATGCGCGTGCCGGCCGCCTTGTCTGCCCTGAATGCCGAAGGCAGGCCCCGAACGATCACCAAGATCAGCCGGAATATCAACGGAACAGCCGAGACGTTCGTGGTCAAGGACGATGATCTGGTGCAGCCGGGCGACGTCATTCGCGTGGAGCCGCAACAAAACACCCTGACGCAAAACGGCGGTGCGTCTCAGTAACCGGCATAAACCTTAACCGGCAGGAAAACTTAAAACCACGGCAAGCGGGGCTTGATCGAAGGCGGGCGTACATGCGATATTAATATTAGAGAATCCTAATTAAAATTGAGTAATGAATGGTTACTTGGGTCCTAATCCTGTCCGCCGCTATTGGCGCCGTTTGCGGAATCTGGCTCCATGTTGTTGTATTCACGATACTTTCCGTAGTCGTTGCAGCCGGCTACCTGTTAACCGCCATCATTTCCGGGCTTTCCCTGGCGTCTACCGCCTTATGGATCGTGATGCTGAGCGCTGCGCTTTGTGCCGGTTACATCGCCTCGCATGTGCTGCGCTATGTGATCCATACCCGCGCGTATAAAGCCAAGCGCCAGCATTCGGAACTGGAAGCGGGCAGCAAATACCTCCACGATCAACAGCAGCCATGACCGCGAAAGCACGCAACAGGATGCGTGCTCGAAGCCAGTGCCGAGCCTGACAAAAATTTGACGGTTCGCAGCGAGTTCTTCCATCTACGCTCCCGCCCCCAGGTCAGCCTTGTAGTATTCTTCGCCGCACAGCGGGATCAAAATCACGCATCAATGTTTATTTCGATAGACGGCATGTCTATCGTTGATCTACTCTATCAATACATAGTGTTCATCTGAAATATTGATGCCTGGATCATAGGTTTACCACGATCGGTGGCTCCAATTCCGATAATACAGGGTAACATCCGAGTAGACGCGTTATCATCCGGAAATCGTTGAAGTGCGAGTTCACGCGCAACCTCCTTGCAAACAGGATCCGACATGTCGAAGCTGCCACGTAGAACATTCGTCAAGGCATCGATGCTGGCAGGCGCCGGGGTGATGCTTGGGGGCAAGGCACAGGCGGCCAGCGACCCGACGAGCGGGCGGCGCCTGATTTTTGACGAGCAGTTCAGGACGATCGACTGGACGGTATGGGAAGCCGGACGGAAAGCGACGACATTCGACCCCGGTTTTTACGGCCGTTCGGCCTTTTCCCGCAGCACAGGCGAGGAAGGTTTCAACCCTTACGCAATCGTCGACGACGCGGCCACGGCCAATGGCAAAGCCTTGCAGATCTCTGCCAAATATATCGGGCGGGAGATGTCCGTGCCGCATTATTTCGGCAACCAGCAGCCGGAGTTCCAGTGGATATCCGGCAACCTGCAGACGGCCCGCGGAGACGGGACGATCATGAAGGGATGGCGGACCGGTTATTTCGAGACGCGGATGATCTTTCCGAAACATCCCCTCACCTGGCCTGCCTTCTGGCTGATGAACGGCCGCAGCATTCTGTTTCCCAAGACCAGCATCGAGATCGATGTCGTTGAACAGAAGGGGTTCGAGCCCGGCAATTACGGGGCCTATCTGCACGAATGGGGCGAACCGGGGGAACGCCATGCCGAGGTGGGCGTGAAGACGCCGGTCGACATGACGACGCAATATTGCCGATACGGGGTACTGGTGACGGAAACGGAATGCAGACCGTATTTCGAGCGGGAGCCGGTCATCGATCCCGCGACCGGCAGGCCGACCATCTGGCCGATTGGCCGCGCTGCCGAAATAACGGCCAACAACGATGTCTTCTGGCCGCTTGTAACACTCGCATTGCGGGCGGACATTCCCTATCCGGACCCGCTGCTTGCCGAACATATGGAGACGTCGATGCGGGTGGACTATGTAAAGGTCTATGCCTGAGCGGGCACCGGTGCGAATGACGTTTCGGGCTCTTGTGACGGCACTGCGGTCGCAAGTCCGGCCATGACGAAGAACAACAGACCGGTATCGACCGTCGAGCCCGACACCGAGGCGCCGATGAGAAGGCAGAGGCAGCCGTTGCGGGCTGCGAGGCGGACATCGCCGTCGAATGTGCGCTGTGTTCCGCGTCTGGTGTAAAAGGCCGAGAGGAAGAACAGGCCGAAGAAGATAACTCCCGGAATACCGACATTGGAAAGAAGCGCGAGGACGAAGCTCGATGTGCGGGATGTGCCGAGCCCGACGCCCAGCCCGTAGCTATCGATGAAATTGCTCCAGCCATAGGCGTTCCACATGCCGCGCTCCACACCCGATGCGGATGTCGCCTTGCTGAACAGGAGCAGATCGAAATAGGCGTAAAGCTGGCGGAATATCTCATCCTGCATCACGATTATCATGCCGATCAGGATGAGGATGACCGGTGCGAACAGCACGATGCCGGCGCTGATACGGGTGCCGGATTGCCCTCCGCAGCGGAAAAAACACGTGACGTAGAGAATTGCAAGGCAGACCGGCAAACCGAACAAGCCTGCCGACGAGGTCGATCGAATGACCATGATCGAGGTGAGAAGAAACAGGAAACCTGTGGTCTTGCTGTAGCGTCCGCAGATGCGCATCGTGCCGGTAAATCCGATCACGCCGAGGCTGACGCCGGCGAATGTCGAGGCTTCCGGCCAGGATCCCACCACACGCTTGACGCCGGCGACGACGTCTTCATCATGAAAGGCGTAAGGCGCGTTGCGGATATAGCTGAAAAGCTCCTGTACAGGTGTGCCGTAGGTGACCAAATCGGCGATGCCGAAAAACAGGTTCGCAGATGCGAAGGTGAGAACGGTTGCTGTCGCGGCACGAAAGCCGGCCACGGTGGACGCCATCGCAACGACCATGACAAAGGTCACGATGTTGGCCGTGTTGTAGATGGCCTGGGTGAGGTTGCTGGAGACCGGACCGAGAGGGACCGCGCCGCCGGTATCGGGATATTCCGACGACCCGAGCGGGATGATGTTCATCGTCTGCGCCCAAAGCCTGGGGGCAAAGAAGCCGGTAATCACGCCATAGGTCAGAAGGCAGACCAGCCAGAAGGCGGGTTGCGGGAACGCCAGGGCGTTGATCGCAACTTTCATCTTTTCGCGATAGGAGAGCGTTGCAAGCGCGAGGAAACCGACAAACAGATGGCCGGGCTGGATGCCGGCCGAGCCGATCATCACTGCCGCGGCACCGCCGAACACGGTCATCACGCCGAAGGCAATGGTTGTCGCCCGGTAGCCGGATATCAGGCAGAGGATTCCGATAATGAGCGTGAAAACGCCAACGGGCGGGATACTCATCGCTGAGCCCCCGCCGCTTTCGGCAGATGATTTTCGCGCGCCCTCACCCGAAAGCGTTTTAGCGCAAAACCGGTTTCCACTTTTGCTGGAATCACTCTACTCCTCGACTGTTCCAGATAGTCCAAGCGCTGCGCGGGCTGCACGTTCACCGCTCAGGAAGGCGGCGTCCGTCCAGATATAACCCCACTGGCCGAAGCGTCCGCAATATTCAATGCCGACCTCGTCGAGATAGGCATGCACGGTCTCGACGGCGGCCTTGCGGTCGAGGTCGAAGATCACGTTGCCGAAGGGCAGCATGATGGCGCTCTTGTGGATGATTTCGGCCCGCGACTGGACGACGCCGGACTTGATCAGCGCATCGATGGCCGGTTCGATCCAGTCGTCCGCGTGGCCGGTCAGCGGCCGGTACTTCTCGCTGAAATAGATTTCGGCCTGCAAGGCACCACAGCCATCGGGAACGCTTTTCTTCGACAGGTTGCCGCGATAGCTGACGCGGGCAAACGGGATATCCTCGTCGTAGAAATAGGACCATTGCGGCTTGGTCTCGATCGGGCGGTTGAGGCCGATATTGACGACGACGACCTGAGTGCAGGCAAGCCTGGCTGCAGCTTCGCGGACATCATCCGGCACGCCCTTGATCAGCGGGATGACGATCGGAAGCGGCAGGGATGAAATCAGCTTGTTGAAGTCATGCGTCGTGCCGTCCTTGAAGGTCAGCTGCTTTTCTTTCGTGTCGATCGCCGCGATCTCGTGGTCGCAGAGAACTTCGGCCTTATCGTAAAAACCGCTGATGAAGGACTCGAAGCCACCTTCCGTCGGGTAACGGAACTCGTTGACATAAAAGACGTCGAGCGGCTCATGCTCCAGTGCGCCGCGCAGGACCTCTTCAAGATTGGGCCGGTAGAGACGCGGTCCCAGCCAGTCGGTCGACATGTTGCTGGCACCGGTCGTATGATATTTGCGGGTATAGACCGCCGGAAAAGTTTCCGCGAAGGTCTTGCCGAAGGCGGCCAGCAGCCAGTCCTCGTAGTTGGCGATCTTCGGGTTTTCGACCTGCCGGGCCTCGATGAAATCCTTGATGCAATTGACCACCAGATCGGCCGGCAGGCCATGCAGGTTGACCTGGGCCGGATGCTTGATCCAGTGCCCCTGCCAGTAATTGTTGCAATAGACATTGCCGGTCTCGAATTTCTGGCCGGTCGATTCCGCGAACAGGTCCTTCACACGGGGGTTTTTCGTGAACGAGATATGCACGCCCTCGTCGAAAACGAAGCCGTCGCCATTGCCGAAACTCGAGGTCAGCCCGCCCGGCCTCGAGCGCTTGTCGTAGATCCTGGCCCTGATGCCATTGGCAAACAGAACGTTGGCGGCGCCGAACCCGGCCATGCCGCCGCCCAAGATCGCGTATCCCTGATGCTCCATCATCGTTCCCTTGTCACCATTCCCTCATTACCGTTACCGGTCGTTCAGTTCACCCAGCGGACGTCGTCGGAAAGACGACCTGAATCCATCAGGCGTTCCAGTGTCGTCAGCCGCTTGGCGGCAGCAGGGATGACTTCGCGTCCGGCCTGCTTGGCAATTGTGAGACCGTTCACGAGGCGCTCGATCGATTCCGACAGGGAAACCGCCGGCTGATGTTCGGGGGCCGCCTTGGCGAAGCGGGTGAAATCCACCTGATAGGAGCGCAGATCCGGCAGTGCATCCTTGTTGATCGAGACGCTGGTACCAGGGATGGCTTTCGCCACGGCTTCAGCGAGCTGAGAGACCTGATAATTGTTCTCGTTGCGGCCGGCATTGATGGCGACGAAGCTTCCACCATTGTCGATCTCGCGTTTGATCGCCCATTCCATCGCACGCGCCATATCCTTGACGTCGATCAGCGGACGCCAGGGCGTGCCGTCGCTCAGAACCTTGATCTCGCCGGTCGACAGGGCCGTGGCGACGAAATCGTTGAGCACCAGATCGAGCCTCAGACGCGGGGACTGGCCGCAGGCTGTCGCAAAACGCAGGCAGGTGATCGCCATGTCCGGCGCCTCAAGCTGCTCCAGCGCCTGTTCGGTGGCGATCTTCGAGCGCGCATAGGCCGTCAGTGGCGTCAGCGTATCGGTCTCCTTGCGCGGGCCGCCCTCGGCATAACCGTAGACGCTGCAGCTGGAGGCAAAAACGAAGCTCTTCACGCCGGCTTCGGCTGCCGCAGAGGCGATATCGACGCTGGCGCGGTAGTTGATGCCCTCCGTCTGCTTCTCGAAACGGGCGCCGATCGGATCGTTGGAAAGGGCTGCGAGATGCACGACCGCATCGACGCCCTCCAGCAATTCAACCGGAAAATCCCGAACATCGCCAAAGACCTGTTTGTCGAGCACGCGTTCAGGGAATTCGTCAGGCGCGGTCAGGCATTGGGCGAAATAACCGGTGTCGAAGCCGATCAGCTCGGCATCCGGCCAGACGGAGCGAAAATGTGCTGCGACGACCGGGCCGATATAGCCCATGTTTCCGGTGATCAGGATACGCATACTTCACCTCTGCCTTATCTTGTGGTTGTCGAAAGAAAAGTGACGGACGGGCTCGCCCCGCCCGCTTTCTCAAGCTGCGTCGGCCGGTAGCCGAACTGGGTGACCGTGCGCAGCAGCATGCCGAAGCCAACCCTTCTGACATCGCGCGGTGTCCGCATCGCAGTTGCGATACGCAGCAGATGCAGTCCGTTGCGGATATTGGCGCCGATGCGACCTATCTTGTGGCCGCTGCGGGTTATGCCGCCATAGATCAGCTTTGGTTGAGGCAGCCCGCGGAAACTGCTCCTGATCTCCTTCAGATCGCCTTCCGGATTCATGCCCAGTTTCTCGAAGGTCTTGTACACGGCCCCGGTGTAAAGCGGCCTTGTATGCAGAATTGGCGAGGCATCGATGAAGGCGGCGCGATAGGCCGGTTTTGCCATCATCATAGTCCAGATATCGTCCTGCCCCCAGCCGGTCGGCCAGCGGTCGAGCACGGGCAGAAGCGTGCGCAGATAATCCGTGCGGATGATCGGGCACATCGGCTCGACATAATTTGCATAGCGAAGCTGGAATGCCGGGCAATGCGCCGTGACGGGATAGGAAATATGGCTCGACGGCAGAAGCGACGGCTGGCCTATATCGAGATCGTTCGAGGCCATGATCTGAAACAGGCTCGACAAGCCGCTCGGCTCGAACAACAGGTCGTCATCCGGGAACATGATGTAATCGTATCGGTCGAGCAGATCGGGGTTCGCCCGCAGATACCTGCAGGCGCTATCCCATTTCGTGCCCGTATCGACCGAGAGCGGAAAATCCCCGTCGTCGAGGTCCGTCTGCTGCTCGTCATAAGTGCTCAGTTGCAGGTCCCAGTTTCGCGACGCCTTCGCCTCAAGCAGCCAGTTGCGATGCAGCGACAGGCGGCCGACACGGGCGAAGACCAGGTTTCGAACTTGATGAGCGTCAGACATCAGGCGACCTCGATCTCCTGCGGATAGGGAATGGCCTTGAGGAAGGTGCCGCCCTTCTTCTTGTAATCCGCCTGCTGGACGACGATCTCGTCGGCAAAATTCCACGGCAGGATGAGGAGATAGTCGGTCGGCGCGGTGACGAGCTCTTCGACCGGCTTGATCGGCAGGCGCACGCCCGGCATGAACTTGCCGACCTTGTGGGTATTGCGATCGACGACGTAGGAAATCGTGCCGTGCGGCAGGTCCGCGTAGTTGAGCAGCGTGGCGCCCTTGGCGGCGGCGCCGTAAGCGGCGATCGTCTTGCCGGCAGAGTGGAATTCACCCAGCATTCGGCGCAGTTCATCGCGAATGCCCGAAACGCGCAGGCCGAAATCCCGGTAACATTCGAAACCGGTCAGCCCCATCGCGGCTTCCTCGTCCTGCATCTTGACCAGGCGATCCGTCTTGCCGGGCGTCTTGCTGACCCGCAGGCGCAGCGAACCGCCATGGATATCGAGCTTTTTGGCATCGTTGAGATAAAGCCCGTGCCGGCCCATCAGCGGTTCGAGGGCTGCCAGCGAATAATAGAAGAAATGCTCGTGATAGATCGTGTCGAAGGCGCAGCTTTCGATCAGATCCTTGACGTAAGGGAATTCGAATTCGGCAATGCCGTCATCGGCAAGCAGGATCGAAAAACCCTCGACGAAATAGTTGATGTCGTTGACATGGGCGAGCACGTTATTGGCCAGCATGACCGAGGCGCGCTTGCCTTCCGCGACCAGTTTCGTCGCCACGTCCTTGCCGAAGAAATCGATCACCGTCGGCACACCGATCTCAATCGCTGCCTTGGCCGGGCCGGAGGCCGGATCAATGCCGAGAACGGGAATGCCCTGTTCGACGAAATTCTTCAGCAGATAGCCGTCATTGCTGGCGATCTCGACGACGAGATTGTCAGGCCCGAGGCCACGTTCCGCGATGAGATCGAGCGCATGCTCGCGGCTATGGACGAGCAGGGCCGGAATGAAGGAGGAGAAATACGGATAATCCTGACCGAAGAGGATTTCCGGCGGCACGTCCTCGCTCACCTGCAGAAGGCCGCATTCCTGGCACAACACGACCTCAAGCGGGAAAAGCGGCTCCTGAACACCGAGCTGTTCGGGTTCGAGCAGCGCGTTTGCAAGCGGCTGCTGGCCGAGGTCGAGGATCGTGTCCAGATGATTGCCACCGCAGGACCGGCAGGCGGTGATGCGGCCGGATTTCGGCGTTGATGCTTCCACTTGAATGCTTGCGATAGTCATGGCCGAACCTCCGTGATTAATTCAGCGTTCAAACATAATTCTGCGGCTGCGCGTATTCTGGAGAACGGCGCTTTGGCGCGTTCTGCGATATCGAGAAGCGAGCGGTTGCCGTCGCACTGGTTGAGGATCCAGAGCAGGTCCATCTGCGAGGCACCGCCGGCTTCCTTCTGTCCGGCAATGGCACGGTAGAGCCCGCGCCGGCCAAGCTGAGGTTCGCCCCTTCCGTCGACGCGGCGATAGGTAACGTTCCGCTGCAGCAGATCGATGAGGTCCACCAGCAGCCGAAAGGACTGACCGAGCGCCTCCGACGTGACGAAATCGCAATTGTCGAGCGAGGTATGATATTCCGGAAAGGTGCCGTGGATGGCACGCATAAGGCAGCCGACCGGAAGAGCGATGCCGGGCGAGCCGTATTGACGCTCGTCATAACCATAGGGCGAGAATTCAAGCGTTTCGAAAGCGTGGCCGCTGTGCCGCAACACATGCTCCGTCGCCAGATCCACGACGGCGCCGTTGACGGTCTTCTTGTAATGGAACGGCCCGTCGTCACCGATGCAGGTGAGAACCAGACCGTGGACGATCCGGTCGAGATGATCCTCGTTCTGCGCCAGCCAGGTGATTGCGCCGATGGTTGCCGGCAGGAAGAGGAAGCGGATACCGAACCGAGGCTTCGGCTGCGCCAGGAAATGCCGGACGAGCGCGGTCGCGACGGTGATGCCGGACAGGTTGTCGTTGGCGAGGCTCGGGTGGCAGATGTGGACGGAGATCAGGATTTCCTGTTCGGTTTCGCCGGGAATGAGGAACTCGCCATAGGTCAACGCGCCATCGGCCAGCTCGCTGTCGATCTCGACCTCGTAAGCCTCGTCCTGCATCGTCTGCCAGAGCGAATGCGGCAGGCAGAAACCCCAGTTCTCGGCATAATAGGAGGTGCGATAAGGGATTGCGTCCGGCTGGTCCGGCAGCGTGTGGATATGCGCCGCCAATTGCTCACGGGTGAAGGTGCCGCGGACGGGCACGCTGTAACCGACCACATGCAGGTTGCTGTCGGCAAAATCGACCAGCACACGACCATCGAGCGTCTTGATCGTCGCTCCGCGAATATTCCACTCGCGCGGCACGTCCCAATCGAAGACCTTTGTGCCGGTGGCAACTTCGTGGATGTCGAGCGGGATATGCTTTTTCAGCGCCTGCAGCGTCGCACGCACGCCGTCGCCGGTCAGGCTGCGCGGCAGCGGAAACAGCGTCTTGAGCAAAGACATCATGTCGAGCGGCAGCAGGGTGCCACCGTCTTCACTGTCCGCAGTCTTGAATACGCCATCCAGCATCATGCATCGCTCCGTTGGAGCCAGGGCATTCTCGCCTCAAGATCCGGCCATATCCGATCCTTGTCGGACATTTCCGTTACCGGTTCCGGCCATTCGATCGACAGGAGCGGATCATCGTAACGCGCTCCGTCATAGAGTTCCGGATAATAGGCCTCGCCCATCAGGTATTCGACAATCGCATCCTCGGTCAGAGCCTGAAACCCGTGGGCGAAACCGGCCGGAATAAACAGCATCTTCCCTTCGTCTTCGCCGAGTTCGACATGAAATATCTCGCCCAGCGTCTTCGATCCCTCGCGAAGGTCGACTATAACGTCGTGGATGCGTCCATGACTGCAACGGACGACCTTGGCATCGGCATGCGGCGCCCTTTGAAAATGCATGCCGCGAACGGCGCCGCGTGTTTTCGTCAGGGACGTATTTCCCTGAATGGGCGTGAATGGGACACCGGCATCGTCAAAAAGCTTCGTGCACCATACGCGGGCAAAGCTGCCGCGACTGTCCGCGTGGACCTTGAGATCGATAAGCTTCGCATCCGTGCCGCCGAGAGAGGTGAAGTTCATGACGCCTCCTCGAGCCTGCGGCTACCAGACTTTCCACTCAGCCGAGCGGGATGCCCACATGTCGTTCAGCACCGTCTTGTCGCGCAGCGTATCCATCGGATGCCAGAAGCCACGATGGCGATAGGCCATCAGCTCGCCCTGCTTGGCCAGCTCGTCCATCGGCCCCCTCTCCCACATGACCTCGTCGCCTTCGATGAGGTTCAAGACGGAGGGATCGAGGACAAAGAAACCACCGCTGATCCAGGTGCCGCCGTTTTCCGGCTTCTCGTTGAATGCCTGGACGCGCGGATCCTCGTCTTCCAGATACATCGCGCCGAAACGGCCGACCGGCTGTACGGCGGTGACGGTTGCGCTTTTGCCGTGGTCCTTGTGGAACTTCAGCAGTGCCGTCAGGTCTATGTCGCCGACGCCGTCGCCATAGGTCATGAAAAATGGCTCGTTGCCCAGGAGATGCCGAATGCGGGCAAGCCTGCCGCCGGTCATGGTATCTGAACCCGTATCAGCCAGCGTGACGCGCCAGTCTTCGCTTGGCGGGTCGAGATAGGTGACGTCCGATGTCGCCAGATCGAAGGTCACGCTCGATCCACGCATGCGCAGGTCTTCAAAGAACTTCTTGATCAGATGCCCTTTGTAACCACAGCATACGATGAAGTCCTTCACGCCATGAGCGGCGTATATCTTCATGATATGCCAGAGAATTGGCTGTCCGCCAATTTCAACCAAAGGCTTTGGAACAGTCGACGTCTCTTCAGAAAGTCTTGTCCCAAGACCTCCCGCCAAAATTACTGCTTTCATAGTAAAACACGCCACCCGCTCTGTGACATCCACAAGAGGATTTCACATTAAACACAAAGGATACTCTAATGCCGGCAATTTCACGTGATATGCCAAGAAAAACATAAATCATCGGACCGGGCAAGCGCTTTTTAGTTATTGTTAAGCTTTAAAAAATGCAGGTGACAATAATAAAACGAAGATCGGGAGAATTGAGCAAAGTTATCCGGCAATAGGCAGGGCAGTCGTCAGAATATCGGGCTTTCGCCTTTGTATCAGACACTGCAGCAGCCACCCGTTGAGGAGGACCATCAGGGGATAGCCACAGCTCAATCGGGGACACAGCTCGATCATACAAAGCCTGCAAGTCAGCCCAAGGGCGCGGCGCGGTCAGCGTGCATCAAACAGCTCGAACCGGCCACCGCCGAGCTTCAACCTCAGGCCGAGAGCCAGAAGGGTCGCGCCGTAGCTCGCCGCACCAAAAGCCGCAATCAGGGCCATCTCGGCGAAGTCCGGTATTACCAGCCCGGCAAGCTGCGTCCGCAGCCAGTAGACGGCAACCACCATCATGGCGCCGGCCACCCCGACCTTCCAGAGGTTGGCGACCTGCCGTCGCAGGCCAAGGTTCAAAAGGCGGCGCAACAAGAAGACGTAAACGGTCCCCATGACGGCTGCCATGATCAGTCTGGCGAAGATGACACCCTCGATCGAGAAGAAATAGAAACCGATCGTGGCCGCAGTCGTCCGGAGGACGAAATCGATCAGGTTGATGCGAAACAGAACGTCCGGCCGGTCCAGTGCGAGGCTCAACGAGATGAGCGTCTGAAAATAGGGTACCGGCAGCATCGAAAGCGACAGGAGAGCCAGGTAAGGCGCGGCTTCCGCCCATTTCGGACCAAGCAGAAGATTGGTGACGAGATCCGCAGTCAGGGCGATGCCAAGCGTGGCCGGCACACAGATCAGCATGGCGATGCGGATGGCCTTCAGAAACGCGAGGCTCACCCGGCCACGGTCGGAACTCATCTTCGAAAACGCCGACATCAGCGGCTGCAGGGCAGGCCCGATGAGGCTCTGCGTCGGGATCAGCGATACATCGTTCGCCACCGTGTAACGGCCGAGCATCGCCTTTGGAACGTAAGCGCCGATCATCAGGCGATCATATTGCCAGTTCAGCGCAGACACGACCTGCGATGCGGTGAACCAGCCCATGAAACCGGCGAAATCACCCAGACGCTGGAGAGAGAAAGACGGGCGGTAACGGGCAAATACATAGGACATAATGGTCGTCACGCTCGCGGCGACGACATAGTTGGCGACCAGCGCCCAGTAACCGCCCTCGGTGTAAACGATCACGATAGCCGCGATAAGGCCGCAGACCTTGCTGGTCGTCTCGGCGATGAAGGTCGGCCGGAAGTCTATATTGCGGGCGAAATACACCATTGCCGGGCTGTACAGCCCCTTCACGACGGTGCCGATCGCAAGGATGCAGACCACCGGAACGAGTTCCGGATCGCCGTTTATCCAGGAATATGGCCAGGCGCAGCCGATTGTCAGGACCGCGACCGCAATACTTCGCAAAACGGCCAGGGTGAAGCCGGTATCGAGATGCTGCCGGTCTATCGTGGGAAGGCGCACGAGAGCCTGGGTGACGGGCACTTCCAGTACACTATCGATAATCAGCACCAGCGCCATGGCCAACGCAGTCACGCCAAAATCGGCGGGAACAAGCAAGCGCGCCAGAATGAGCAGATTGAGGAAATCGACAAGGCGGCCGAACAGGCGCGAGAAAATCAGCCAGGACGCGCCTCTTAACGTGGCAAATGCAAGCATTGACGACCCAACCCTCAAACAACAGAGACCGTCAGCGGGCCTTTACCAGCAAGGCTCACCGATAGAGAGAGCTTTCCGCCACCTGGATAGGATGACACGACGCGGAAGACTTCACAAACACAAACTATACGACTTCAACTCAGCCGGAGCGGCTAATTTTTCATCGAAACATGCCCTGCAAATACCGGAAACAGCAGCGACACGCCCTTCGACAAGCTGGACGATACACACAACCACGCAATAATCTATACTAAAATCAAAGATATTGTCGATATTCTACTGAGTTTCCATTCTACCGACTCGTAACTTATTGTGGATTTCTTCGTCTGATGACACAGTAATTATGGTAAGGATTTAGTCTCTGTGGTATTTCCCAAAACTATTGTTAGCCTTAGAGCCAACTGTAAAGGGGAATCGATGCATGATTCTTACGAGTTGCAGCAGGAAACGATATCCGAAGCCGAAGTCTTCGACGCAATCATCCTGGGCTCAGGCGTAAGCGGCCTGGTGGCTGCTTCAATCCTAATCCAGCAAGACAACAGACGTATTGCGGTTGTCGACGAATATGAAACCATCGGCGGAAACCACATCGACTGGTCGGCGAACGGATTTACCTTCGATGTCGGCAGCCTGATTTTTCAGGATGACTCTCCGTTGCTCAAGCATTTTCCGGAATTGCTGGAACACTATGTTCACATTCATCCGACCTGGGGCAGACTGAACCCTCAGGGAAAAGTTACCCGCTACCCGATTTCGATCCCCGACGACATTCTGCGTGCCGGACCACTCGCCATCTGCCGGATCGCGCTTTCCGTCATCCATGCGCGTCTTCGGCGCCGGCAGCTGCGCAACGCGAAGGATTTTGCGACATTCTGGATCGGCAGCTACCTGCTCAAGCGGTCGGGGCTGGAAAATTACATGGCCCGATTTTACGGTGTGCCGCCCGAATATATCGACCTGGAACCGGCGCAGAAGCGGATGATGTGGATCCAGGAGCATTCTTCGCTCAGGAGCCTGCTGCGAAAGATGCGACAGAAGAAATTGCCCCATATGCAGAACAGGCAGCTTGCACGGCCAAAGGAAGGATATGCCGCGCTCTACGAGCCGGCCAAGCTCAGACTGAGCAAAAACGGCATCACCTTCAAGCTCGGAACTCCGATTGCGAAGGTAGAGAAGGAGGCGGAACAATTTGTCGTGACATGCGCCCGCGGCAACCGGCTCGCCGCTGCGCGCGTGATCTCTACCGTACCGATCAACATCGCCAATCAACTTTGCGGATTGAGCCAAGAGAAACCGCTGCAGACGATCACGCTTATCAGCCTCTATTTCAGCTTTTCCGGCGAGCGCGGCTTCGAGCAATCGATCCTCTACAATTTCTCCTACGAGGCGGCGTGGAAACGACTGACCGTCTATTCGGACTTTTACGGCCGCACCGACGGCCGCGAATATTTTGCAGTCGAAGTGGTCGCCAACGATACGATTACAAGTATAGAATTGGCGGAAGCCGAATTCAGGGCGCATGTCGCCAGCAACACCATATTCAATGGCGACCTGAGGCTTGAAGGCGGCCAGGTTCTGGAAAATGCCTATCCGATCTATACGCATGGCGCACCGGCGGATGCCGCCAGGCAGATCGAGCGGCTGAGGCAATTCGGGATCGAATCTTTCGGTCGACACGGCGCCTTCAACTATCAGCCGACGGCCCGCGTTTCTACATTGGAAGCGGAGCAGGCTTTGGGCTATCGTCACCCGGTATCGGTCGGCAATCCGATACCGGAACCCACACGACAAGAAATTTGCGCTTATTCCATGTGAGAACGAGTAACCGATCATGCGTATCATGCATCTTCTCAACCATACCTATCGACTGAACGGACATGTGCATGCGGCAGTCGATCTGGCGTGCGAACAAAGAAGGCTCGGTCATGATGTGTGTATCGCCAGCGGTGGCGGCGACTTCGACCAGTTACTGGAAAGCAACCATGTAGCGACGCGCATTGTCGATCACGAACGGCGGGCATTGACAGTTGTCCGGTCAGTATTGGCGTTAAGACGGCATGTTAGGGAATGGAAGCCCGACGTCGTTCACGCGCATATGATGACGAGCGCCGTGATCGCCTATCCGGTCTGCAAGCTGTCCGGCATTCCTCTCGTGACGACCGTTCACAACGAATTCGAGAAAAGCGCCATTCTGATGGGGCTTGGCACCCGCGTGATTGCGGTCAGCGAATCCGTCAGCCGCTCGATGCAGCAAAGGGGCATTTCGGCGAAAAAGCTGCATGTCGTGCTGAACGGGACGATCGGAACGGCGCGCTTTGCGAACAGAGAGGCGGTGGCCGCAGACCTTTCGCATCCGAACATCGTTTTCGTCGGCGGCCTGCATCCGCGCAAGGGCGTTATCGATCTTATCCAGGCTTTCAAGACGGTTTACGCCACCTATCCGGCGGCGAGACTTTTCATCATCGGCAGCGGTCCGATGGAGAACGAATACCGGGAACTCGCCAGACAGACCGGCTACGGCGATGCAATCACCTTTCTCGGCGCAGTCGCGGATCCCTATCCCTATATGCTGGCAGCAGACATATTCGTCCTGCCCTCGCTTGCCGATCCGGCCCCCCTGGTCATTTCCGAGGCGCGCGAAGCACGCTGCGCCGTCATCGGAACCACGGTCGACGGCATCCCGCAGCTGCTGGAATTCGGCGAAGCCGGAATGCTGGTTCCTCCGGCCGCGCCCGACATGCTGGCCACGGCCCTCGCCGAGCTTCTGGCCGACCCGGCCAATCTTCTCGCCTGGCAGGAAAAAAGCCAGCTCCGTATCGATAATCTGACGATCGAGCGTGTTGCTCTCGAAACGACTGCCGTCTATCGATCCGCCATGACAAAGCCGAAGCTTGTTGTCGCCGCCAGTCTGCCAACCTGACGGCCTTCCTTTCAGAAATCATTCAATGCCGTTTTGTGGCGCGGAGACACATGGCGCGCCGGGTTTCGCGCGCACAAATCCGTGATAATCCGCTTTCGCGCCAAGAAATACATGCTCAACGCCTGGGTGCCAAATATTTTTTCGGCATAAAATCCCACCGAAATACACCCCTAGGTAGATAATTAAGTTATTGATTCGTTAAACCAATATTTTTCCTTTGGCCCGGAACAATCGTATTTCCGTACGGCCATGGTTAAGCTTAAAGCAATAAATAGTATTGAGCTTATTCACTTTGTAAAAATTTCATTTAACATAACGTCGTAAATAAACGGTAAATAAACTCAGGCGCAGATCCACACCGTAAACATAGTTTGAATCTATAGTATTGAGGCTAGATTCGATGATCACGCGTACCAAGAGTATTAATCAGCAGAGTCAACTAAAGGCTGCTGCAGAAACAGCTTTCGATCGACTGACGCCAACAATATTTCACGAGCAGTGGTGGCTGCAGGCCGCCACCGGTGGGCGGGTCGATTTCGTCGAAGTTACCGAGGGCGGACGAACGGTGGGACGCCTTCCGTATATGGTGAATTCCCGATACGGGCTGGCGAGCAGCAACATGCCGACGCTGACGCATTTTCTCGGACCCGGCATCGATGACGGCGGCGGCAGCGAAGCTAATCGCTATGTCAAACGTCACTCGATCACTCAGGAACTCATCCGCAAGCTTCCGTCGCTGTCATCCTTCCGCCAGAAGATGCATCGCGGCGTCTGCGACGCCCTGCCTTTCCAGGCGCAAGGATATAATGTCCAGGTCCAGTTCACCTTCGAGATCGAACCATACCCGGAAGCCGTGATCTGGAAGGCGATGCGCGACAAGACACGTAATGTCATTCGTCGCGCCGCCGAAAATTTCGATGTCTACGAAAGTTCCGACCCGGAAGCCTTCTTCCATCTTTCGGCGGTCCATCTCGAACAGCGGAATTTGAGGGCCAATATCGATTTCACAACTTGCAAGGAGATCGCGATCCAGGCGGTGAACCGCGGGCGCGGCCATATCTGGGTTGCGCGTGAGAGTGCAACCGGCGAACCGAAGGCAGCCATTTTCTGCGTCTTCGACAACAGTACCTATTATTACCTGATGTCGACCCGCGCGCCGGATGCCGGCAATGGCGTCGTGCCACTATTGCTCTGGAACGCGATCCAGTCAGCCTCGGCGATGGGATACGTCTTTGACTTCGACGGGATCGTCAATGCCGGCTCGATCCTGCTGTTTTCCGGCTTCGGCGGCAAGACATCCCCGCGCTACATCGTCACCAAAGCCAGCATGCCTTACCGCGTACTGCGACAGCTCCGCCGGATGGATACTTCGGTCCACAACGCATTTTGTTGAGGACAGATCGCTGAGCGGCTGAACATCTTACGAAATGATAACACGACCGCCTGATAGCGGATCGTGGCTGGGGCGCCAGGATTCGAACCTGGGAATGCCGGTACCAAAAACCGGTGCCTTACCGCTTGGCGACGCCCCAACGCGTCCATGACGGCACAAAAGCCGCACAGCAGGCGCTTCCTCTAGCAAAGCTTTATCTCGCCCTCAACGGCTATCTTCGTTCGCCCGCCTATTTTCCTTGCGATAGTTTTTGGAATAAAGCGGGGAATGACAAAGAAAACGACTGGCAAGACGCAGGGTATGGCAAGCGACATCGATTTCGACACCGAATTCTCTCCGGCTTACGGCACTGCCGTTGCGATCGCAGACGGTGTTGAGAGACTGACGGTCAACAACCCCTCGCCTTTCACCTTCCACGGCACCAACAGCTATATCGTCGGAAACTCCTCGGTTGCCGTCATCGACCCCGGCCCTGAAAACGAGGCGCATTTCGATGCACTGATGAAGGTTCTCGATGGCCGGACGGTCAGCCACATCTTCGTCAGTCATACGCATCGGGATCATTCGCCGCTTGCAAAGCGGCTGAAGGATGCGACAGGCGCGCTGACGGTTGCCGAAGGCCCGCACCGCGCATCGCGACCGCTGCATGAGGGCGAGATCAATCCGTTTTCCGAAAGCGCCGATACGGATTTCCGCCCGGATATCGCGATTGCCGACGGACAGGCGATCGAGGGCGACGGCTGGACACTTTCGGCCATTCATACGCCCGGCCATACGGCGAACCACTCGGCTTTCGCGCTCGACGGCACCGGCATCGTGTTTTCGGCCGATCACGTGATGGCATGGGCAACCACTATCGTTGCGCCGCCGGATGGATCGATGGCGGATTTCATGGCCTCGATCGAAAAACTTCTGGCCCGTACCGACCGGATCTATTTTCCCGGCCACGGTGGCCCGGTGCGCGAGCCCGCCTCGTTCCTGCGGGGCTTGCGGATGCACAGGCGCATGCGGGAACGGGCCGTGATGGAACGTATTCGTGCCGGCGACCGGCTGATCGCCGATATGGTCAAGGCCATCTACGTGAAGACCGATCCCAGGCTGCATGGCGCGGCAGCGCTTTCGGTTCTCGCCCATATCGAGGACCTGCTGGAGAAAGGACGGGTGACGACAGACGGTCCTCCGTCCCTGCTCGGCTCCTACCGTCCGGCCTGAGCGGGTAATTTAGCCGCCGGCCAGCCCGAGCAGTTCGGTATCTAGCCGATCGAGGAAATCCTCGGCGATTTCGGCGCCGAAACCGAGGTCGTGCGGCCCGTAACGGGAAACGACGCGGATATCGACGAATGTCGTTTCGGCATCCTCACGCAACCGGATCACCACGTCGAAGCGCAATCCGGCGATGAGGGTACGTGTCGCGCCCTGCAGTACAACCTCGGTCGGATTGCCGACAGCGGCATCGAGGGATGGTTCCGGCCGCGGCATTGGAACGGGTGCAATGTCCGGAACGGGGGCCTGGTCATCCTTGGGGGCGCTCCGTTCGGTCAGATCAGGCTCGACCAGCGAAAGGCCTTCGGTCTTGGCGATCGCAATCCTGGCCGACAGGGATGCCTTGCGGACGCCATCATAAACGCGGTCGAGCGCGCCTTCGTATCGTCTGCCGATCAGCCCCGGATAAGCGGCGAATTGGGCACGCCGTTCGCCGGCTGCCGGCGCCGGGGGTCTCGGAAGCCAACGCTGGGCAAAATGCGGCTCGGAGATGAAAGCCGGCGGATCTGTCAGATCGGTCGAGATGTCGTAGATCGCCGGTGCCGTGTAATATTGCATCGCGCCGTAAACGACGGTGCCGAGCGGCAGCGCCGCATAGATCAGCCCCTTCGTGGCCGCGATGCCGCCATCCGCCCCGACCTGCCACAGACGGACAATGCCGATCAGCGAAAGCGGCAGGGATACGGCGGCGATGGCTGCGGAGAGAAACAGCAGCGCCAGGAAATCCGGCTCGATCAGCGGACCAAAGCGGTGGGCAAGCACCACGAGCAGAAACAGAAGCAATGCCGACAAAGCCAGCCGCCGGCCGAGATAGGCGGAATGGGATACGGGCCGGACGAAACGGACTGTCATTTTGCGGCGCAAGCTCCGGGCGAAACAATCATGACTGTGTAGGACAGGTGTTGAAGAAATGGAATCTCAAAGCGGCGCAGGCCTCCTCCACGGCTGCGTACAACCCGTTTTTCCACCTCGATTTTTCGTGATGCCCCGCGCATTTTCGCGACGAATGCTCTACATAGCTGTTCGCGGCTCTCGCGCGCGATCTGATGGAGCATGACCATGCGTCTTCACCGAATTCTCATTCCCTCGGCACTGCTGCTGTTGCTGGCCTCGTGCCAGACATTAACGCCGGAGGAGAGACGAGCGGCCGACGAGAGAACCTGCATGGGTTACGGCTTCCGCACCAAGACCGATGCGATGGCGCGATGCCTGCTCGATATCGAACTCGACCGGCGCGCACAAAGCCGTTCGATGATGGAGCGCAGTGACTCGATGTTCTGGCGCCCACCGATCGTGGTGGAGCGGCGGGTGATCGTTCATCGGCGGTGATTGCCGCTACTGACGATACTGCAGCTCGATCCTGATTCCTTCAGGGCCGTAGACAAATATCTGGCCGATGCCCGCGCCGGGTATCTGATCGTGTTCGATCCGGAAGCCTGTTGCGGTCGCTCGTTTGATCGCGTCGTCACGGTCGAAAAATGCGAAGGCGGCGTGGTTGAGCATTCCCTGCGGGAAATCGTTTTGGCGCTCCACGATATTGAGATGGATTGCCGGGTGACCATCGAGATAAAGCCAGTGGCCGGGCATCTCGAAGGGCGGTCGTTACCCCTCCTCCACTCCGAGAAGCGTCTTCAGGAAATCGATCATCGCTTTCGCATCACGGGCATGGATATTGACATGATCCAGACGTGGCATCGGCCTCTCCCACGGTTTTCCGCCAAGGGGAGCACAATAGCATGACGCGATCAGTCAGAGCATCTGACCTGGTGGTCACAAAGCGGCCGTCAGGCGTTGCGCTTGGCGATCGCGGCCTGCGCTGCCGCCAGCCGTGCTACCGGCACGCGGAAGGGCGAGCAGGAAACGTAGTCGAGATCGGCATTTTCGCAGAAATGGATCGATGCCGGATCGCCGCCATGTTCGCCGCAGATGCCCATCTTGAGATCCGGCTTGGTCTTGCGTCCGCGCTCCGCCGCTATCTGGATCAGTTCGCCGACACCGTCGAAATCCAGCGAGACGAAGGGATCGTGTTCGATGATCCCCTTTCTCTGATAGGTCGGGATGAAGGTGGCGGCGTCGTCACGGGAAATGCCGAAGGTGGTCTGTGTCAGATCGTTGGTGCCGAAAGAGAAAAACTCGGCGGTTTCGGCAATCACATGGGCGCGGATCGCGGCACGCGGCAACTCGATCATGGTGCCGGTCAGATAACCGATCTTCACATCGGTCTCGCCGAATACCTCAACCGCAACGGCATCGATCACGCCCTTGACGTAGTCGAGTTCGGCCCGGAGGCTGACCAGAGGCACGAGGATTTCGAGCTCGACCGGCTCGCCGGTCTCCCTGGCAGCTTCGGCTGCAGCTTCGAAGATGGCGCGCGCCTGCATCTCGGCAATCTCGGGATAAGAGATCGCCAGGCGACAGCCGCGGTGGCCGAGCATCGGGTTAAATTCGTGGATTGCGTCGATACGGCGGGCGAGAAAGGCTGGCGGCATGCCCATGGCACGGGCGACGTCGTCGATTTCTGCTTCGGTCTTCGGCAGGAATTCATGCAGCGGCGGATCGAGAAGGCGGATCGTTACCGGCAGGCCGTGCATGATGGTGAAAAGCTCGGTGAAATCCGATCGCTGCAGCGGCAGAAGTTTTTCCAGCGCTGCACGCCGGGCCGTCTCGTCCTCGGCAAGGATCATCTCGCGCATCGCAAGGATGCGCTCGCCCTCGAAGAACATGTGCTCGGTACGACAAAGACCGATGCCTTCTGCACCGAAAGAACGGGCCGAACGGGCATCCTGCGGCGTATCGGCATTGGTTCGAACCTGCATACGACGCGCCTTGTCCGCCCAGGTCATCAGCTTGCCGAAATCGCCGGACAGTTCCGGCTGCTGCATGGCGACACTGCCCTTGAGGATCTGGCCGGAGGAACCGTCTATGGTGACGATGTCGCCCTTCTTGAGCGTGACGCCGCCGACACCGGTCAGAAGCTCGTTGCGCAGGTCGACACGCATCGAGCCTGCGCCAACGACGCAAGGGATGCCCATGCCGCGGGCAACGACCGCCGCATGGCTTGTCATGCCGCCGCGTGTCGTCAATATCGCTTCCGCGGCGTGCATGCCGTGGATGTCTTCCGGGCTGGTTTCGATGCGGACAAGAATGACGCGACGCCCTTCGGCTTCCGCGTCGACGGCCTGTTCGGCGGTGAAGACGATCTCGCCGGTTGCGGCACCCGGCGAAGCGGGAAGACCCGAACCGATCTGGTGTCGCTCGACGCGCGGATCGATGGTCGGGTGCAGCAGCTGATCAAGTGACGGCGGGTCGATGCGACAGACCGCCTGTTCTTCGGTAATCAGGCCTTCCTCAACCATATCGACGGCAACCCGCATGGCAGCCTTCGTCGTCCGCTTGCCGTTTCGCGTCTGGAGCATCCAGAGCTTGCCGCGCTCGACGGTGAACTCGACGTCCTGCAGGTCCTGATAATGTCGCTCAAGACGTTCGCAGATTTCGCGAAATTCCTGAAACGTCTCCGGCATCAGCTTTTCCATCGACGGCTTTTCGGAGCCGGATGCAAGCCTGCCTTCCTCGGTGATCGACTGCGGTGTGCGGATGCCGGCGACGACATCTTCCCCTTGCGCATTGGCGAGAAACTCGCCGTAAAGCGCCTTTTCACCGGTGGACGGATTGCGGGTGAAGGCAACGCCGGTGGCCGAGGTGGAACCGAGATTGCCGAACACCATGGCCTGGACGTTGACCGCCGTGCCCCAGGTTTCAGGAATACGATGGAGGGTGCGATAGGTGACGGCGCGGGCATTGTGCCAGCTGGAAAACACGGCGGCTATCGCCTTCCAGAGCTGCACATGCGGATCCTGCGGGAAACTTTCGTCCAGTTCATCTTCGATCAGGCGCTTGTACAGATCCACGACATGCTGCCATTCGACGGCGGAAAGATCGGTGTCGTTCTGGCGGCCGAGGCGGCCTTTCTCGTCTTCGAGAACCTCCTCGAAGATTTCATTGTCGAGACCCATGACGACATCGGCATACATCTGGATGAAGCGGCGATAGCTGTCCCAGGCAAAACGGGCGTCGCCGGCATCATGACCCAGCGCCTGCACCGTCTCGTCATTAAGGCCGAGATTGAGGACCGTATCCAGCATGCCGGGCATGGAGGCGCGCGATCCCGAACGGACGGAAAGAAGCAGCGGGCTCTCGCTGCCGCCGAAAATGCGGCCGGTTTCTTGTTCGACCGCTTTCAGCCCGGCCAGGACATCGGCCTTCAGGTCGTCGCAGAGTTTTCGATCATTGCGGAAAAATTCTTCGCAGCAGTCACAGGTGATGGTCAGCCCCGGAGGCACAGGCAGGCCAAGGCTTGCCATCTCGGCAAGATGCGCTCCTTTGCCGCCCAACAACGCGACATCCACCGCACCGCCATCGGCCTTTCCGCCGCCGAACCAGTAAACCCGTTTTGCCATTCCTGCCTCCCCGCTCATTGTTCCCCGAAATTCAGAGCTTTTGCAACAGCTTGGGAAATCATGACGGCAGGATTATGTGCGCTGCAGCATTAAGCAACAGGCAATTTGGCGCAATTTGCGGGAGAGCCGGATGTTGGAGATAAAAGCTTTGCGGGGCCGGATCACACTCGGCCCCGCAAAGCCTTCCGCGTAGGACAGGAGACCCACGCGGGGGGTACATATTCGCCGAAATGGCCTTTGCGCCCAAAAGACGCCCCCCAGCCCCCGCCGAATCCGTAATTCTGCATAGCCGTATACCACATCGGGCGCATCCCCTATATGGGTGAAACAACGTAGATGTGACTACAATCAATTATGGCGCGGAAAACTGTCGCTTTTTTCAGCTTGCCTCGCGCAACAGCTCGGCGGCCTGCAAATCCACAGATACCAGCTGGGAAACGCCCTGTTCCGCCATGGTCACACCGAAAAGCCGGTTCATCCGCGCCATGGTGATGGGGTTGTGGGTGATGATGACGAAACGCGTCTCGGTCGATGCGGCCATTTCGTCCATCAGGTTGCAGTAACGCTCGACATTGTGGTCGTCGAGCGGCGCATCAACTTCGTCCAATACGCAGATCGGCGCCGGATTGGTCAAGAAGACAGCAAAGATCAGCGCCATGGCCGTCAGCGCCTGTTCGCCGCCGGAAAGAAGCGTCATCGTCTGCGGTTTCTTGCCGGGTGGACGGGCGAGGATTTCGAGGCCCGCTTCGAGCGGATCTTCGGATTCGATCAGCTGCAGTTCCGCAGTGCCGCCCCCGAACAGATGGGTGAACAGGCGCTGGAACTGGGCGTTTACGACGTCGAAGGCGGCGATCAGGCGTTCGCGACCTTCCTTGTTGAGGCTCTGGATGGCGCCGCGCAGCTTGCGGATCGCATCGACCACGTCGTCACGCTCGCGTGTCAAGGCGTTGAGCTTGTCGGACAGTTCCTTCTGCTCCTCGTCGGCACGAAGATTGACGGCGCCAAGCCGCTCGCGCTCCATCTTCAGGCGATCGACATCACGCTCGATGGTACGGATATCCGGCAGCGGCTGGCCGGGCTGCAGGCCTGTGAGGCGCAGCACTTCCGGCGGCGAGACATTTAAGGCTTCGCGGATACGCTGCTCGCTCTCGTGACGCCGTTCGGCAGCAGAGACGAGGCGTTCTTCGGCACGGCCACGTTTCTCGCGCACATCGGCAAGTTCCGACAATGCGATTGCGGCGCGCTGGTCTGCCTCCCGCTGACGAGTTTCGGCGGTTACCAGTTCGTCGGCAGCAAGTTTTCGCGCCTCTTCCGCCTTCTGCAATGCAGACATCAGGCTGCGGCGGCGATCGTCCACCTCCTCCGGTGCCGCTTCCAGCTCGACGATTTCGTCGCGGGCCTCTTCCTCGCGTTCGCGCAGACTATCGATATGGGCGGCAGCGCTGTCGGACCGCGCCTTCCACGACGAGCGTTCCTGGGCAATCGCAGCGATGCGGCGCTTGCGAGCTTCGAGTTCGCGGCTCAGCCCTTCATAGCTGGCGCGCGCTTCCGCCAGACGCCCGCGATCGGTCGCAACCGCGGCTTGCTGATCGCGCAGACGGTTGTCGAGATCGGAGAGATCCGGTGCGTTTTCCAGCTCGATGCGGGCATTCTCGCCCTGCGCCTCGACGTCCTCGATCTGCGCATCGACCTGGCTCAGAGCCTCAGACACGACATCGCGGCGGCGCATGAGATCGCCGGACGCGCGTTCGGCGGCGGCAAGAGCCTCGCGGGCATCGGCGACCTGGCGCGTGGCAAGCCTCACACGGTCACGGGCATCGGCAAGCATCCGCTCGCTGGTGGCAATCTCGGCTACGGCCTCCTCCAGAAGGCTTTCGCATTCCGACAAAACATCACGGGCTTCATCGATCTCGGCTTCGAGTTCGGACAGGCGGTTCTTCTGCGACAGACGCAAGGCGGCGGCACCGGGCGCTTCCGACCCGGTCACATGACCATCCCAGCGATAAACGGCGCCGTCCTTGGTCACCAAACGCTGGCCGGGCTTCAGCGAAGCCATCAGTTTCGCGGCGTCGCCGGCGGAGACGATGCCGATCTGGGCCAGCGCGCGCGCCAGTTCCGGTGGAGCCGTGACGCGGGATGATAGCGGCGGCGCACCATCCGGCAGACGCGGATCGGCTGAGGCATCGCCATTCACCGACCAATAGGTGGGAGCGGCGTCATCCACCGGGCTTTCGAGATCATCGCCGAGCGCTGCACCAAGGGCTGCTTCATAACCGCGCTCGACATGGACCATTTCGGCGACCGGCACATAGTCACCCGAGGCGGCACCGGCGGCGAGCATTTTTGAAATCGTGCGGGCTTCGGTTTCCAGGCCGTTCACCACGGTCTTGGCATCCTCCACGGGACGACGTGCAGAAGCTTCGGCAGCGCGCGCGGTGCCAATCTCAGCCTCGGCCTCTTCGGCGGCGGCGGTCGCATCTTCCAATACGATCTCGGCGGCCTCGACCAGTTCGGCCTTTTCCGCCGGGTCATCCAATGACGCCAGACGTTCGGAAACGGAGTCGAGTTCGGCGCTCGCATCCTGCCGCTGGCGATCGAGACGCTGGCGGCGTTCGGCAAAATCGCGGATCAGGCGTTCGAGCTGGTTGCGTCCCGCTGCCGCCTCGGCGCGTTCGCCGGTAATCGTCGCCAGCGATTGCTCGCTTTCGGCAAGCGCTGAGCCGGTCGCCTCGAATGCCTCGCGCAGATCGGCACTTTCGGCACCGCTGTCTGCCAGCATGTCGCTCAGCTCGGCTTCTTCCTCGTCCAGCTTTTCAAGAAACGCGGTATTGTCGGCGGCGAGTTGCTCCTCGCGGCGAATGTCCTCGGCCAGTTGGGCAAGACGGCGGGTCAGCTCGTCGCGCCGCTTCAGCAGGCGACCCGCCTCTTCCTCGAGCTGGCTGCGGGCGATCTGCAGGCGCTGCAGGGCGGCACCGGCTTTCGCCTCTTCCTCACGCAGTTCCGGCAGTTTCAGGCTGGCAATCGCCTGATCCTTCGCCGCCTGCATCTGGCCCTGAGCTTTTTCGGCGACAATGTTGGTGATCTGGTTCAGCGCGGTCTGAGCTTCAAGCTCGGCCTGTTCGGCCTCGACCCAACGGATATGCAGCAGCATCGCGTCGCGGGCGCGGATATCGGCAGAGAGCGACTTGAAGCGGTTGGCCTGACGTGCCTGACGTTTGAGGCTTTCGATCTGGCTTTCCAGCTGGACGACGACGTCTTCCAGACGCTCCAGATTGGTTTCGGCGCCACGCAGGCGCAGTTCAGCCTCGTGCCGGCGGGAATGAAGGCCGGAAATACCGGCAGCCTCTTCCAGCAGCTGGCGACGGGCCTGCGGCTTGGCGTTGATCAGCTCGCCGATCCTGCCTTGCCCGACCATGGAGGGAGAGCGGGCGCCGGTTGAGGCGTCGGCGAAAAGCAGTTGCACATCCTTGGCGCGGCTTTCCTTGCCGTTGATGCGGTAGACGGAACCGTTTTCCCGCTCGATGCGGCGGGTGACCTGGATCTCGTCTGCATCGTTAAAGGCGGCCGGTGCGGTGCGATCGGAATTGTCGAGGTAAAGGCCGACTTCGGCTGTGTTGCGTGCCGGACGGTTGCCGGAGCCGGAAAAGATGACGTCGTCCATGCCGGACGCGCGCATGTTCTTGTAGGAGTTTTCCCCCATCACCCAGCGCAAAGCTTCGACAAGATTGGACTTGCCGCAGCCGTTCGGCCCGACCACACCGGTCAGGCCGCGCTCGATGAAAAATTCCGTCGGCTCGACGAAAGACTTGAACCCGACGAGGCGCAGCTTGTTGAACTTCATGCTGCGCCCCTCACTCTCTCAGGTGAGAGAGCGTTATCAGATGCTGTCGAAAAGCGCCGACATGGATTCAACCGACATGTCTCCAGAATACTTCTTCCCGTTGATCAGGAAGGTCGGCGTGGAGTTGACGGCGAATTCATCCGCACCCCGCTTAACCGAAGCGTTGATTTCATCGAGAAGCTTCTGGTTCGTCAAGCAGGCTTCGAAACTCTGCTGTGTGTAACCGGCGATCTTGACGGTCTGCATCAGCGCATTACGCACATCCTTGTCGGCCGGGGCTGCCCAGGTGCGCTGCTGCTTGAACAACATCGAGACCATGGCGAAATACTGTTCCGGTGTCGCAAGCTCTTCCGGCTTCTGCGGATTGCTGCGTGCCAGCATGAAGGCTGCGGTCGCGACCGGATCGAACGGGAATTCGCGGATGATGAACTGCACCTTGCCGCTATCGATGTACTTGGTCTTGATCGGATCGAAAGTGACATTGTGGAAGTTTGCGCAATGCGGGCAGGTCATCGACATGTATTCGATAACCTTGATCGGGGCATCGGCATTGCCGAGCGCCATTTCAGGCAGAGGACCCGGCTTCAGCGCCGCAGCCATATCGACAGTTCCCTGCGATTCCGGCTTTTCCTGAGCGAATGCGTCTGTGACGCTAAGCGGAAGGGCAAGAGCGAGCGCAGTGACAGCCACGCCGCCGAGAAGCGCGCGCCGTGTCGTGGTCATATCGTTCAAAAGCATGGGACACCCGTGTGAGAGCAAAAAAGAAAGATTGGAACCTCCGTATCCCGGCGCTCAATCCTCGGCAAGTTGCCGTTAAGTAACTTACTTCAAAGAATTGTGACGAAAGCTGGGAAATCAACCGCCTTAGCCAGCCTTCACCTCAACGTGTGCGCTTTTGCTGCATGACGGCGGTGCCGAGGCGTTCGACCGCCTTGCGCAGCGCCTCGCTTTCGATCCCCTCCATCATCTCGTGAAGTTTGCGCGCCGGTTCGCCCTTTAGCGGAGCGGGGGCACGGGCATGCCTGACCTGTGGCGCAACCGGCTTCTGAACGATGCGGATCTGGCGCACGGCGGGAAAGCCGAAAAAGCTGTTGATGCGTCCGATCAGTTCGCCCTGGGCATGGGTGAGGAACAGAGCGCGCGCACCTTCGCAGGCAATCGTCAGAACACCGGGCGTATAACCGTCGTCTCGATATCCGTCATTGCGCGCCCAGGTGATCTTTTCCGGCCGGGTGCAGTCGGCGAATTCCTCACCGGCGATCTCGTCCCAGGAGCCGAGCAGCGCCGTCGAAATGCCGGCGCGCTTGGCCAGAACCGGATCGATGATGCCGTTGGCGATCTCGGCGATCTGGTTTGCGCCCTTGCGGGTGAACGGCTTGTTCTTCTTGATGGGGTAATTCATCGCTGGATAACCGGCCTCGCAGGCTTGAGCCGTCCTTGATGCCGGCGCATTCATCTTCCAAGTATAGGGCACGCACCCCCATAACGGCAAACGATGCTCGATACCTTATCCCCGATACCCCCGCTAACCCACGCGGCAAAGCTGCTTTCCTGGTACGATCGCCACCATCGGGAACTGCCGTGGCGTGTCAGCCCGTCGGCTGCGACGGCCGGAAAACGGGCTGATCCCTATCATATCTGGCTTTCGGAAGTGATGCTGCAGCAGACCACCGTGCAGGCGGTCAAACCGTATTTCGCAAAGTTTCTCGATCGCTGGCCGAGCGTCAGGGACCTGGCGGCAGCGCCTTCCGACGATGTGATGGCGGCATGGGCGGGGCTCGGATATTACGCCCGCGCCCGTAACCTGAAGAAATGCGCCGAGGCGGTGGCCGCCGACCATGACGGCATCTTCCCGGATACGGAGGATGGGCTGCGCGCCCTGCCTGGCATCGGCGATTATACGTCTGCAGCCGTGGCCGCTATCGCTTTCAACCGGCCGTCCGCCGTGATGGACGGCAATGTCGAGCGGGTGATTTCACGCCTCTATGCAATCGACGCACCGCTCCCCGGCTCCAAGCCGGTGATGAAGGCAAAAGTGCGGGAACTGACGCCGACCGACCGGCCCGGCGATTTCGCCCAGGCGATGATGGATCTCGGTGCCACGATCTGTACCCCAAAGCGCCCCGCCTGCGCGCTCTGTCCCTTTCGCGACGACTGTCTTGCGCTGGCTGAACACCATCCGGAGCGCTTTCCGGTAAAGGCTGCGAAAAAGGAAAAGCCCGTGCGCGTCGGTGCCGGTTTCGTCGCCGTGACGGAGAGTGGCGAGATCATGCTGAGGCGGCGGGCCGAAACCGGCCTGCTCGGCGGGATGACCGAAGTGCCGACCACCGCATGGACTGCGCGAACCGACGGCGGTACCGGTATCGACCATGCCCCCTTCGCGGCAGACTGGCAGGCATGCGGCACGATTACCCACGTCTTCACCCATTTCGAACTGAGGCTTTCGGTTTTTCGCACGCGGCTTCCTGCCGGGATAAAACCGTCCGGCTGGTGGGTGCCAGTCGAAAAGCTGGACAACGAGGCTTTGCCGACTGTCATGAAAAAGGTAATCAGTCAGGCTATTCCGACAGCCTTTGCGAAACACTGACCGCAGGAAACATCATGGCAGACAAGATCGACCACATCGTCTTCGACATCGGCAAGGTTCTCATTCATTACGATCCGAACCTGCCGTTTTCCCGCATCATTCCCGATGCCGAAGAGCGGAAATGGTTTTTCCAGAATATCTGCACCCACGACTGGAACCTGGAGCAGGATCGCGGCCGCAAGTGGAAAGATGCCGAGGCGCTGCTGATCGCCCAATATCCCGAGCGAGAAGAGCATATCCGCGCATTCCGCACATACTGGCCCGAAATGGTGTCGCATTCCTATGACGATACGGTCGCGATCATGCTCGGGCTGATCGACAAGGGCCATGACGTGACGATGCTGACGAATTTCGCGGCCGACACGTTCGTCGAGGCGCGCAAAATGTATCCGTTTCTCAATGCGACACGCGGCATAACCGTGTCCGGCGAGATCGGGCTTATCAAGCCTGACGTGGCGATTTTTGAGCGACATGCGAAGGATTTCGACCTGGTGCCGGAAAACTCGATCTTCATCGACGATACGATGGTGAATGTAGAAGGCGCCCGTGCCGCCGGCTGGAAGGCCGTGCAGTTCACCGATGCCGAAACCCTGCGGAAGGATCTCATCGCTCACGGGGTCGAGATCTAGAGCAATTCCCGCAAAAGTGGTAACCGGTTTTGCGGTGAAACCGCTCTAAATTCCGGGCATTTCCGGCCGTCGTCAGCAGGCAACGGCCACACTGCGGACGCGGCCGATGATATCAAGCCCGGCCGATGCTGTTTCATCGATCCGCTGTGGCGGATAGGCGGCATTGTTGTCGGCCAGAAGCTGCAACCCTCCCCCGATCAGGCGTTGCACGCGCCGAATGAAGACGCTGCTTTCGATCCGCAGGGCATAGATACCGCCATCGACAAGATCGCGATCCCCGGTATCGACGAATACCGGGGACTGGTCGGCAATCGTCGGCACCATGCTGTCACCTTCAGCAAGAAATGTGCTGACGGCGTCAGGTTCAAGCCCCAATCTTGCCCAGTAATCCTCGATCACTGTAGCCGCCGCTACGGATGATGGCCTGATCTCGTCATAACCGTGAATATAAGGCTGAGACGGGTTGTCCATCAGGCCGGGGGGCATCGGGAGGCGCATTGCTCCGGCCTGCCCGGACAAGTCGATACGGACGCTATCCGCTTCGAACGACCAGTCGCCTCCGAGATAACACGAGGCAATGCCGGCCTTTTCCGCCATCAGGCCAAGCGTGGCATAGGTTGGATCCTTGATGCCGTGGCGGTAGTTGTCGAGCGTGTTGTCGGAGAGTTGTGCCGCCTCTGCCGCCTTCGTCCGGCCGCCCAGCATTTCGCAAAGGACAAGGACCTTGAACGATGTGGCGCGACGCAGAGGATCCAGTTCCAGCTTTGCCCAGCCACGAGAAAACTTGGCCAGCTTGGCCTCGATCTTCGCCGCAACATCTCCCTGAAGTGGAATCTTCATCTCACACAAAACCCTGAGTAGAAATCAGTTTACAGGTGAAATTATTTTTACTAGCCTTCAGACAATTAGGTTGATCCAGATTAGCCGCCAAAACCACAACCGCAAGTGGATTTCGTGGTTTTAAACCGCTCACCTCTGCGGCGAGCGGGCAAAAAGCTTCGTACCAACTTACAGCGACAGCCGCCCCTGATGCCTCACCCCGACAATCTCGCGCAGACATTCGAGACATCCGATGAGGATTTCAGCCAGATCTAAGGCTTCGACATGGAGGGAGACTTGCGCAAATCGGTCACGCTTGTCCGGTCAGGCCAAAACCTCAAGGTCGAGATCACCTATCTCGACGGGGCAGTGACGGATACGACCGTCGAGGTCTTCGAGGCCGATGGTCCGGTCAGGATCAGCGTCACCGAGAGCGGCGTGTATCTTGCCAGTTACCGCGCCCTGCTTGCCGACCGCGTCCGGCTTCGTCGAACCCGATTTTTCTGAACCGACAAAAAAATGGCGCCCGGGTACAGCCACCCGGGCGCCGATTATCCTCTTCCGGGACTAGAGGTACAAAAAACCGGAAGAGGAAATACGTGATTCTCCCCAAGGTCAGGGGCCGACTGGTGGTTCAGTCGAGCTTGGCGAGATCGTTGCGAATGACGACGCGGAGTTCATCGATGGGACGCAGGGACTGGCCGTCGTCGAAGTGCCAGAAGGTCCATCCGTTGCAGGCATCAAAGCCCTGTACTTTTGCGCCGAGCCTGTGGATCGAGCCGGCATCGCCGCCGGATGCCAGCGTTCCATCGGCGCGGATGATCGCGCTGTGGCGGCGGCGGGCGTCGGTCAGCACCTGGCCGGGCTTCAGCAGACCGGCTTCGATGAGGACATTGAAGGCAACACGCGGTTCTGCCCGCTTGCCGGTCATGACCGTCAGTTCCGCCTTGCCCAGCGGTTCGACCGCCTCGATACGGGCGGATGCAGCGTCGATATAGACCTGTTCGCGTTCGATGCCGACGAAGTTGCGGCCAAGGCGTTTTGCCACCGCACCCGTGGTGCCGGAACCGAAGAACGGGTCGAGAATGACATCGCCGGGCTTGGTGGAGGCCATGATGACGCGGGCCAGCAGCGCTTCCGGCTTCTGGGTCGGATGCACCTTCTTGCCGTCTTCACCCTTCAGGCGTTCGCCGCCCGAGCAGATCGGGAACAGCCAGTCGGAGCGCATCTGCACGTCGTCGTTGGAGGCCTTCATTGCATCGTAGTTGAAGGTATAACCCTTGGCCTTGGCATCGCGGCTTGCCCAGATCATCGTCTCATGGGCGTTCTGGAACCGGCGACCCTTGAAGTTCGGCATCGGGTTGACCTTGCGCCAGACAACGTCGTTCAGCAGCCAGAAATTCAGGTCCTGCATGATCGCGCCGACGCGGAAGATATTGTGGTAGGAGCCGATCACCCAGATCGTGCCACTCGGCTTCAGCACGCGACGGCAGGCAAGCAGCCAGGCGCGGGTGAAGGCATCGTACATCTGGAAGGAAGCGAACTGATCCCAGTCGTCATCGACGGCATCGACGACGGAATGATCCGGGCGATGCAGCGTGCCGCCAAGCTGGAGGTTGTATGGCGGATCGGCGAAGATCACATCGACGGAATGATCAGGCAGCGCTTCGAGAGCTGCGACGCAGTCACCCTTGATGATGGAATTCATCCAAGCGTCGGGACGGACCTGATGCTTCAGATCAGACAGCGGAAGAACAGCAGCCATTTCACACTCGCTACGCTATACATAAAACGAATTTACTGACTGTTATGGTTACTCATTCTGGTTACCAAAACCTGAAGGCGCTGAATTATTTCGGGAAAAGTTTGTTCAGGCGGCCGCCGCGACAGAGGCTGCATGCTGACCGCTACTGTCGCCGATCGGTCCAAAAATCGTTCTTGTGCTCGACCGCTGCCTTCGAATAACCGATTTCGGCCTCAGGTGCCCGATCGACGGAAAAGCTTTCGAACGATGCCGCCGGAAGCGAGCCGGCCGTCATAAGACCGAAATCGAAATTGCTACGGAGGTCGGAAGCCAGCACATATTGGCGATGCACGCGCAGGAAATCCAACTTGATCCTCCGGTATCGCTCGGCGGAGAGCATTTTTCGGATGCGGAGAAAGACAAGTTTCGGCTGGGGCGCATCCGGGTTTCCGGTCAGAGCCGTTACCGAGGATTTATAAAAGCTGATGATATCGGTCAGACACTGGACTTCAAGCCAGAGAACGGGTTTGGCACGGGCGATCGCGCCTACCCGAGTGCGAAGCACGCTTGCAGAGCGCAGCAGCGCGCATTGAAGCGTTGCCCCGCCAAGGGTTACGAACACGACGCGCTTGCCATCCAACAGATCCGGCTCCCGTTCGAGCAGAAGACCGATCGTGTGGGCCGCCATGCTGGAGCCCATGCTGTGGGAGCTGACGACATATTCATCGGCCTCCTGCGCAAATGCCTGCCTTGCCGATCGCGCCGAAGCCTCGATCCAGTCGTTGATCGCGGGATTATCCAGGCGCGATACCGCGACGGCCATTTCCCAGTCGGAAAACAGGTGCAGGGTGTGAAACCGCTCCGACCAGGGAATGAACAGCTTGATGAAAAAGAGAAAGCCGAGGGCTATCCCGATCGGATAATGCCAGACGGCAAGGCCCAGCCACAATGGGTAAGTCGCCAGCGCCAGACTTATCGCCAGAGCCAAAGCCACGAGCAGGAAGGGAAAGATGAAGAACAGGCCAAACCGCCAGGCATGCCGGAAATAACCGAAGGCACCGCCTTCAACGACGACGGCTGCCGCACTTTTAAACCCTTCGGCCAGCCGCTTTGCGAGCGGGCGGTTGGCCAGACTGTCGACGATATCCGCGTAATCGAAAACGAAGAACCGGGTCGATGTCTGCCAGGTGTCTCCGGGCCGGCTGGTCTCGATGTCGAAATGGGGCTGGCCGCCATCCTGACGCAAGGGGCTGATCCCGGCGCTCAGGCCCCAGAGTTCCGCAGTCTTCTGCATCGCCCTTTCATAACGGACCCGGTGCTTTTCCGCATCCAGAGGTTCAAATCCGGGGAAGTGCAGGACGACGCGTGTTTTCACACGTGCGGATGACAAAATTTCGGGCACTTAGTTCTTTCTCGACGACAACGCGGCTGCAGGTCGAACGGCTATGATCCCAGCGCTGTGGCGAGAATAAGGTGGTTCGGCAGAGGTGCTGACGCGCGCCTGCCGGATTTCGTTAGATCGCGGCCGTCAGATTGCCAAGCCCCCTGCGACATCGATGACACCGCCGGTCATGTAACCGCCATTCGGCCCGACCAGATGGATAACGAGCGCGGAGACTTCCTCAAGCGTTGCGATGCGGCGGATGGGATGCAGGTTGAGAAGCGCTTCAGGCACGCCTTCGCCCAGCACATCCGCCGCCATGTCAGTGGGCATGACGCCGGGCTGGATAACGTTGACGGTAATGTTGCGCCCGCCGAGATCACGAGCAACACCTCTCGCATATCCGACAATCGCCGCCTTCGTGCCCGCGTAATCCGCGGCGCCGGCGAACGGCACATGAGTGCCCAGAAGCGAGCCGATGAAGATGATCCGCCCACCATCCGACAGGACGGGCGCTGCGGCGCGCGTCACAGCCACCGATCCCATGACATTGATCTGCCACTGGCGATCGAGATTCACGGTATCGAGGGCGGGGTCATCGACCGTCTTGCCCTGCACGGCGATCGCCGCATTGTTGACGATAATATCGAGTTTGCCGAAATACTCGACGACCTTGTCGATCAGCGGCTTGGCTGCAGCCATATCGGCCTGATCGCTGCGAAACGCGACCGCGCGGACGCCCCTCGCTTTCAATTTTTCGACCACAGCTTCGGCCTTCTCGGAAGAAGCGACGTAGCTGATCGCGACGTCGGCGCCTTCTTCCGCCAAAGCTTCCGCCGTTGCTGCACCAAGCCCGCGTGAACCGCCGGTAACGAGGGCCACCTTTCCCTTCAAGATCTTCGACATGGATATCCTTTCCGTAACCAGCCACTGCGCTGCCGGTTATCGGAAAGCGCCAGCATTTATTTCGTAACATTCATTACTATAACGATCGGTATGAAATTTGACCTGAACCGTCAAGCAGTTTAATAACGGTCATTATGGAAAAATAGTTGAGTTGACCGAATGGGACGCCATCGCGAATTTGACGTGGATAAGGCGCTGGATGCGGCCCTGTGCGTTTTCTGGCGCAAGGGGTATGAGGGCGCTTCCTATGCCGATCTGACCGAGGCCACCGGCGTGGAAAGGCCCGCGCTTTATTCTGCCTTCGGCAACAAGGAGGCGCTTTTCGGCCGCGCGCTGGATCGTTATTACGAACGGTATCTGGATTACATACCGGAGGCGCTGAAGCTGCCGACCTCGAAAGAGGTCGCGGCTCACATGCTTTACAACGCGATCGATCTCAACACGCGATATCCGAGCCATACGGGGTGTTTCAACGTCAACGGCCTGCTTGCCGGATCGGATGCGTCCGAAACCGTCAGGCAATTGCTGATCAATGTCCGTGCGGCCGGTGAAGCGCAGTTTGTCGAGCGGTTCGAGCGGGCGAAGACCGAGGGCGATCTGCCCGAAACTGCCAAGCCGGAGGCGCTTGCTGCATTTCTGATGGCGGTGCTTCACGGCATGGCGGTGCAGGCGAAGGCCGGGTTCAGCCCGGAGACGTTGGAGTTGGTTGCAGAACAGGCGCTTTCCACATGGCCTGTTGGAGGCTCAAAGTTTTCGGATGGGTGATGCGCCTTCGTCTCGTTGAGCGATCCGTTTCCTTATCTTACGAATGGGGATGACGGGCCCTTAGTCGATGGATAATTCACATCGCCTCGCAGGTTTTCCGTCACCCCCTCTCAAATCAGCCGGCGTTTTTCGGCACCGGCGTGTTGAGCAGCTGTTGCTCCCACAGGAACGCGATGCCGCTGCCTGCGGCGTGATGCTTGAGTATATCCGTCAGTTCCGCCGCATGCTCGGTCCTTGCCCAGTCGCGCTGCCATTCCGACGCAAGCGCCAGCCATGTCATCACGTTCGCGCCGGCGGCGATCATGCGCTGGATGGCAACTTCGTGGGCCTCGACCGAAACCCCACCCGACGCATCGGTGATGACGGTCACGTCCCAGCCTTCGCCAAGCGCCTGAATGACCGGCATCGCGACACAGATTTCGGTCCACAGGCCGGCGATGATCAGCTGCTTGCGGCCCGTCGCCTTCACCGCATCCACCACCTTCCTGTCTTCCCATGTATTGATGAACGTCCGGTCGATTACCTCTTCGCCGGGGAACACGTCGGTGATCTGCGGAAAGATCCGACCGCCGCGGTCCGCGATCACGCTGGTCACGATGGTGGGAACGCCGAAAGCCTTGGCGGCCTTCGCCAGCGCCGTCGCATTGTTGACCACCATGTGCGGATCGTGACTGTTCAGGTTGGCAAGCTGGTAGGGCTGATGATCGATCAACACGAGTACCGAGTCTTCGGGACGAAGGAGCGACGCAAGGCCGTTACGAAAGGTCATGAATACATCCTCTGCTGCCGTTTTGTGTATGAGGCCGGTTTGCCGACAGACCTGCGCTGACAGCGGCGCTGCCTGTGCGGCGGAGACTGTCATTCCGGTTTTTGATACGGTAGCCTCCATTCCTGCCAAGCTGTGTCGCGAAACGAGGAACGCAAAGTTGGATATCGAAGACCTGCGGACATTCGTGGAAGTTGCCGAGGCCGGTGGCGTTTCACCCGCTGCGCGGCGGCTCGGCCTGTCGAAATCGATCGTCAGCCGACGGCTTATCCGGCTGGAGGCCGAGCTGGGCATTCAGCTCGTTGCCAGAACGACAAGGGGTTCTGCTCTCACCGAAGCCGGGCTTACCTTTCGGGACCATGCGGCCAGGGCCTGCGCCGAGATCGACCAGGCCAGGGAAACGATCCTGCCCGCGGGCGAACTTTGCGGCCGCCTGCGCGTTGCCGTGCCGCTTTCCTTCGGCCCGACCCATTTCGCTCCCGTGCTTGCGCAGATGGCGCAACGGCACCCGCAGCTGAACATCCAGACGTCCTACAGCGATCGCTTCGTCGACCTTGTTTCTGAAGGTTATGATTGCGCGATCCGGGTCGGTTATCTGCAGGACTCGAACCTGATCGCCAAACGCGTCGGGCCGCTCTACGGAAAGCTCGTTGCCAGCCCGGACTATATCAGGGCCCATGGTTCTCCGGAGACGCCGGAAGAGATCGTCGCGCATCAGGCACTGATGCAGGGGACGGAAGCCTGGCAGTTCATCGATGGCGAGAAGATCGTGACAGTCTATCCGCGCGGCCGCTTCAAGGCCGACAACGCCGTGGCGCTTACCGCCGCCGCATTGGCGGGACTGGGCATAGGCTGGCTGCCCGATGGCATCACCGAGGAACATATAGCTTCCGGCGCGCTGGTTCCGGTCATGACGCGCCATCCACCACCACCGGCGGGCATCTATGTCATCCGCCCGCCAGGGCAGCATCCGGCAAAAAAGGTCCGTGTGCTTACCGAGATGCTGATCGAGTGTTTCGAACAGGCCACGCAGCCGGCGGGCGCGGTTGGCTGAGGTACGGTACGGACTGTCATCAAATGTTTGTACGCTTTACAGTATTCCCGGTACCGCCAAGAATGATGATGCAAAATCGGTAGCATTATGAGCACAAAATCTATCGCATCGGTAACATCCGCCAATAAGGCGGCATGGGAAGCCTCCGCATATCTGCATAAATCCGGTGATGGCTGGGCAAGACTGATCGAGGCTGCCAGCCAACCCGGTTTTTCGGTCCTTGATGACACCGTCACCGAACTCCTGCGGAAGTATCATGTCGAAGGACGCTGCGCGGTTCAGGTCGGCTGCAATAATGCGCGGGAGCTGATATCGCTGGCGTCCCTTGGCGGCGTCCCCATGCTCGGGATCGATCAATCACCCAGCTTCCTGGCGCAAGGGCGTGAACTGGCTGATGCCGCGGGACTGGAATTGAACGTTCTTGAAGCCAATATCTATGACCTTCCGAAAAGTGTGGGACGTTTCGATCTGGTTTTAATCACGATCGGCGTGTTGAGCTGGATGCCTGACCTTCCGGAATTCTTTCGGGCCATTTCAGGCTTGATGGATGATGGCGCAGTGCTCGTGATCTACGAAACCCATCCCTTTCTCGAAATATTCGACCCGCATCGCGAAAACCCGCATGAACCGGGCTTCAGTTATTTCGAAGGAGCCTCAAGTACTTACTCAGGCGATTACCTATGACGGCAAAGACCATCACAAGGTGGAACCCAGCTACTGGTTCATCCACACTCTTGGGGACATCGTCACCTCTTGTATTCAAGCGGGTCTGCAACTGGTCGAGTTGACAGAATATCCGCACAGCATCCGCGAACCTGAATACGATATATATGCTGGTCGTTCTGCGCAGGTGCCGATGTCCTATTCTTTGGTCGCTTCAAGATGACATCCTTCGGCATCGCCGATTCACGCTCCTGACATGACCGCAATTGGCACGAAAACGCCACACTACCTGACCGCGCAGCATCCGGCCTTGCCTCTCGCGCCTGCCTTTCCTATTCAGGACCCTGATTTGGAATGAAGGAGCCGGAGCGCCATGGATAGTATCACGATAGCCCTGGTCCTGCTCCTTGCCGTCATTCTCAGCGGCACGATCTCGCGGCTTCTTCCGCTGCCCGTTCCCCTGCCGCTGATCCAGATCGCGCTCGGTGCGGCAATCACAGGGATCACCGGAGACGGTGTGGTGCTGGAACCGGATATATTCTTCCTGCTGTTTCTGCCGCCGCTTCTGTTTCTCGATGGCTGGCGTATTCCGAAAGAGGGGCTGTTCCGCGACAAGGGCGTGATCCTGGAACTGGCGCTTGGTCTGGTGATCTTCACGGTCGTCGGCGTCGGGCTTTTGATCCACTGGATGATCCCGGCCATGCCGCTTGCCGTCGCCTTTGCGCTTGCGGCCATCGTTTCGCCGACCGATCCGGTCGCCGTCTCGGCGATTGCCGCGCGCGTGCCGATCCCGCCGCGGCTGATGCATATTCTCGAAGGGGAATCACTGCTCAACGATGCGTCCGGTCTTGTCTGCATGCGGTTTGCGGTTGCCGCCGCCGTGACCGGCGCATTTTCGCTGACCGATGCGGTCGGCACATTCCTGTGGGTCGCGATCGGCGGCATTGCGATCGGCGTCGGCGTTACCTGGCTGATCGTGCGGGTGAAGGAAATCGCCTCCCGCAAGCTTGGTGAAGAGCCGGGCGCGCAGATCCTCATCAGCCTGCTCATTCCTTTCGGCGCCTATCTGGTTGCCGAACACCTGCATTGCTCGGGCATCCTTGCCGCCGTCGCCGCCGGTATCACGATGAGTTACGCGGAATTGCGGGGCAAGGTGCTCGGCATTACCCGCGTGCGGCGCAATGCCGTGTGGGACACGGTACAGTTCGCGCTCAACGGCATCATGTTCGTGCTTCTCGGCGAGCAACTGCCCGGCATCGTTTCGGGCGCAGCGCGGGTCGTCACCGAGACCGGGCATGTCGATCCGATCTGGCTGATCGGTTATGTGATCGCCATCAATGCAGCGCTTGCCGCCCTGCGTTTCGCCTGGGTGTGGGTTTCGCTGCATTTCACCATGTTTCGTGCCGCACGTCGCGGGCAGGAAATCCGTAAACCCCACTGGAAGCTGCTGGTCGCCACCTCGCTTGCCGGCGTGCGCGGCGCCATCACGCTTGCCGGTATCCTGACCCTGCCGCTGTTCCTCGATGACGGCATCACTCCCTTCCCGGCCCGCGACCTTGCGATCTTCCTTGCCGCCGGGGTGATCATCTTCTCGCTGATTGCCGCAAGCGTCGGCCTGCCCTTCCTGCTGAAAGATCTCGAACTGCCGCCCGAGCCGGACCATCACCAGGAAGAGGATACGGCCCGCATCGCCTCGGCCGAAGCTGCAATCCGGATGATCGAAAAGCTGCAGCACGCGATGAGCGAGGGCCGCACCGATGCCGATCTCTATGGCGATGTCGGGACGCGGCTGATGGAGCTCTACCGGCAGCGTATCGACGGGCGCTCGAAGATCGGCGACGAGGCCGAGGAGCTTCGGCGGATGGAAGAGGTCGACAGGCGGTTGCGCCTCGCCGCACTTCGTGCCGAGCGCGACGAGATTTTCCGCCTCAGCCGTGCGCGAAAGGTTTCCGAAGAGATCGCCCGCAAGCTTATCCGCGAGATCGACCTTGCGGAGGCGCGCTATACGGTGTGAGGTCCGCTACGCGGCATGGGTTTCCCGGCTGTCCTTCGGGGCTTCGTCGCGTTCGAACATGCCGTAATCGCGCAGCACATGGCCGATGCGCAGGCGGTAATCGGCAAAGACGCCGTTGCGGCCGGCATGCTGTGCGGCGCGGTGAACCTCCAGGTTTCGCCATTGCCGAACCGCTTCCTCGTCGCGCCAGAAGGAGAGCGAGAGGAGCTTGCCGCGCATCGTCAGGCTCTCGAAACGCTCGATGGAAATGAAACCGTCGATCTTTTCCAGCTCGCTACGCAGGTCGCCGGCGAGATCGAGATAACGGTGGCGTTCGCCCATATAGGGCACGACTTCGAAGATGACGGCGATCATGGCTCGACCAATGCTCCCATCGGGGCGCCATGCGGCTGGGACATGTTTTTAAGGAAGATGCGATCCTCTTTCAGGATGAAACGTTCGCGTTTGGCGAATTCGTAGTTCTCGCGGCCGAGTGGATCGGCGGACAGCCGGGCGCGGTAGGCTTCGTAGGCCGCCAGGTTCTCGATGTTGTAGACGCCGTAAGCGGTGGTGGCGGATCCCTCATGCGGACCGAAATAACCGATCAGGTCGGCGCCGTTGCGCGGGATCGACTGGCCCCAGGCGCGGGCATATTGCTCGAACCTATCGCGCTTGAACGGATCGATCTCGTAGCGGATGAAGCAGGTGATCATGGCATTTTCCTTGGGTTCGTTTCCTCGTGACCGGCTGTCTTTGCCATGGTGATGGACGACGATGCTTCGATAGCGATCGAAGTATGGATGGGAAAAGCGTGATAGAAGGTGGTGCATGAACGAAGGTCCAAACATTGCACAGATCGCCTCGCTGATCGGCGATCCCGCCCGCGCCAACATGCTGGCAGCGCTCACCGGCGGGCGGGCGCTGACGGCCACCGAGCTGGCCGCCATCGGCGGCATCACGCTGCAGACGGCGAGTTCGCATCTTTCCAAACTCGAGGCCGGAGGGCTGCTGGCCCAGCGCAAGCAGGGACGCCATCGCTATTTCGCACTGGCCGACGAAGCCGCGGCCCGGCTGATCGAAACGATGATGGGATTTGCCTCGAGCCGCGGACATCTGCGCTACCGACCCGGACCGAAGGACCCCGCGCTGCGCAAGGCACGTGTCTGCTACGATCATCTCGCGGGTGATTTCGGCGTGCGGATGCTCGACAGCTTTGTTTGTCACGGCGAGATCGTGTCGGATGGAGAGAACCTTTCGGTAACGGACAAAGGCCGCGCGCAGCTGGACGCCTTCGGCATCGATCTCTCAAGCCTCGCCTCCAACCGCCGGCCGTTGTGCAAATCCTGTCTCGACTGGAGCGAGCGCCGGTCACATCTGGCGGGTACGCTCGGCAAGGCGCTGCTTGGCCACATGTTTGATCAGGGATGGGCGCGGAGGAGCGAGGAAAGCCGGGCCGTGATTTTTACGCCTGAAGGCGAGCGAAAATTCCTGCTGCAGTTTCCCATCGACCCTTGAGCATCAAAGCATCCCGCCTCGCTCGACCCAGCCATGCGGCTGAACCGGTTGAGCTTATGCCGTCCATCCGGTAGAAGGCGGCTGACGTCTTAAAAAGGTATCCATCATGAGTGGCTTCGATCTCATCCTCTTCGATTGCGACGGCGTGCTCGTCGATTCCGAAATCATTGCAGCGCAGGTCGAATCGCGACTGCTGACGGAAGCTGGTTATCCCATCAGCGTCGAGGAAATGGGCGAACGTTTTGCCGGCATGACCTGGAAGAACATCCTGCTCGCCGTCGAGAAGGAAGCCGATATCCCGCTTTCCGCCTCGCTGCTCGACAAATCGGAAAAGCTGCTCGACGCCCGGCTGGAACGCGACGTGAAGATCATCGACGGCGTGAAGTTTGCGCTGGCCCGGTTGACCATGCAGCGCTGCATCTGCTCCAATTCGTCCAGCGCGCGGCTGGACATGATGCTGACCAAGGTCGGCCTCAAGCCGTATTTTGCCCCGCATATCTATTCCGCCAAGGATCTCGGGCCGGACCGGGTGAAGCCGAAGCCGGACATTTTTCTACATGGCGCACAGCAGTTCGGCGTCGATCCGTCGCGCTGCCTGGTAGTCGAGGATTCCACCCATGGCATCCATGGCGCACGCGCGGCCGGCATGCGGGTCGTCGGCTTTACCGGCGCATCGCACACCTATCCGAGCCATGCCGACCGTCTGACGGATGCGGGTGCCGAAACGGTGATCTCGCGCATGCAGGACCTGCCGGCGGTGGTTGCGGCGCTCGGCGAATGGGCCGACGCGATCTAATTCGCTTTGTTTTTTAGAAATCAACGACGAGACTGGCCTTTGCCGCATGAGCGGCAAAGGAGTGGGCGAATTCGCCCGAATAGCTGAGCTTGACCCTTGCCGTCTTTGAAACCTGCGCGGAGAGCGAAGCCTCCAGCACTGCCGTATCGCGCGGCAGGGAGACGCCCTCGATCACAAAAGGGCTGCCGGTTGAAAAGGCAAAGCGCGACGACGGCGTCAGATCGCCGATCGCATGGCGCCAGCCGAGCATGCCGGAAAACGTCGCCGGCAGATCCGCATTGCCGATATCGGCCGACCATCGGAGACCAAGCGTCGTCAGCGTCACGTCATCCGTGCCGCCATTTGCAGACAGGGCCGCTGCACCGCCTTTTTCGCCAAAACCATCGGTTTCGAGATTGATATAGGCGAGATTGGCGAAGGGTTCGAGCGTAACGGCTCCGAGCTTCTCGGACCAGCCGAGATCGGCGAAGACCTGACGCGTCGCGCTCCGATAATCGGCATGGAGCTGATCCTCGAACGTGCCGAAAGCGACATCCCGCTCCGTCGAGATATCATTTTTCGAGTAGATCGCGCCCGTCGTGAAGTTGAGCTTTCCCCACTCGGCGGCGGCATAAACACCGGCGCTGTAGCTGTCCCAGTCGGCATCGCTGCCTGCAGATGCGTTGGCGTAACCGAACATGCCGCCGATGCGCCAGTGATCCGAGACGTCAGCATCGATACCGCCAAACAGGCCTGCAACATGGCCATTCATGGCCGCGGCATTGCCGTCACTGTCGAAACGGTCGCTGGCGGCGATGCCGGTCATCCAGAAACTGGCGCCGCCTTCGACTTGCTGTACCGGCACATCGCCCTTGATCCGGTCGATCACAGCCTCGCGGGCAAGACTGCTCTGCTGCAGCAACTGGCTCTTCAGCGAGGCGTGCAGTTCGCCGCTCAGCTGCGAGAAGGCATCTCGGGCGCCGGCGGCATTGAGTGGCAGCACGCCAAGGAAGACGGAGTTGGTGCTGCCGAGGGATTGCACTGCTTCGGCCGTCGCGCGGGTGTTGCGCGTCTCGGTCACATCGGCGAAATCGACATCGTTGCGATAGAGGCCTAATGTCACCGAGGTCGGATCGTAGGTGAGGATCGGCGAAAGGAAGGCGAGATCGGAATTCACCTCATCGAATTCGCCGGTGACGCTGTCGCCGGTCAGGATCGTGTAGGTGGTGGCAAGAGAATAGGTTCCGGAACCGGCCAGCACATCCACGGTACCGCCGTCGATCGTTACCGTTCCGGCGGCATCGAGGCGGTCGGACAGGCCGGAGGCATCGGTTTCCACCTGGAAGGTGGAGCCCTTTTCGAATGTGACATCGCCATTCACCGCAACAGTCGCAATGCCCGGACCCGGCGCGAATGTTCCACCGGAGCCGACGGTCAGCCCTCCGATTTCACCCGATCCGGCCAGCGTTCCATCCGCGCCGATCGCGATTGCGCCGCCAACGGTACCGTCATTGACCAGCGTGCCGCCGATCACCGTTGCGTCGCCGGTAATCGTGCCGCCGTCATTGTTGGTGAACGTGCCGCCGGTATTGGTCAGCGAGGCGATCGTACCCGCATTGGAGACAGTGCCGGCGTTGGTTATTTCGCCAGCCGTTGCGCCGGTATTGTTGACGAAGCTGGAGGCGGCCGCGACGTCGACATCGGTGACGACAAAGTTGTTGACGACCGCGCCACCGGAGACCGTCGTATCGCCGGTGATCGTGCCGCCGTCATTATTGGTGAAGGTACCCCCGGTATTGGTCAGCGAGGCGGTCGTGCCGGCGTTCGAGGAATTGCCCGCATTGGTGACATCACCTGCCGTGGCGCCGGTATTGTTGACGAAAATCGCGGCGGCCGCCACATCGACGGTGGTGACGACAAAATTGTTGGTCAGCGTGCCACCGGTGATGACGGTATCGCCGGTGATCGTGCCGCCATCGTTGTTGGTGAAAGTACCACCGGTATTGGTCAGCGAGGCAATCGTGCCGGCATTCGAGGCCGTGCCGGCATTCGTCACGTCGCCGGCAGTCGCGCCGCCATTGTTGACGAAGATCGCCGCGGCCGCGACATCCACATAGGTGACAACGAAATTGTTGGTCACCGTGCCGCCGATGACATTCGTATCGCCGGTGATCCTGCCACCGCTGTTGTTGGTGAACGAGCCGCCGGTATTGGTCAGCGAGCCGACCGAGCCTGCATTGGAGGCCGTGCCGGCATTGGTGACATCGCCTGCCGTTGCACCAGAATTGTTGACGAACTCGGCCGCCGCCGAGACATCCACATCCGTGACAACGAAATTGTTGGTAAGCTTGCCGCCATCAAGATTGGCGGTGCCGGTAATCGTGCCGTCATTAACCGTCTCGCCGCCGGTCATATGAAGGTCGCCATCCAGCGTGCCGGAATTGGCGATATTGCCGCCACTCATCTCGACGTCGGAAGCGAGCCGGCCGCCGGTGGAGATTTCCAGCCGGCCGGGGCCTGAAAGACTGGTGCCGCCGGCTGCGGACAGATCGGCGTCGACATGCAGCGTGCCGCCGGACACATCGACGGTGTTGACGGTCGCATCCGTCGAGACCGTTGGAGCGCCCAGCCCTATCGCAGCGCTATCCGTTGCACCGGGTGCTGCCGGCGTCCAATTGGCACCGTTGGAGAAATCGTTGTCGGAAGCGCCCGTCCAGGTGGATTGCCCCGAGGCAGCAGCCGGCAGCAGCCACGCCAGCGAGACGATGGCCGTGCAAAGCTTGAGGCGCAGTTTCGCGCCCGCCGAGATCGCTGGAGCAGACATTCCTACCTCACCCAGACCCGATTAAAGACGATGCGCCCTTAACGATCTGCTAATATGAGTTAAGGAATTATGGTTAACGAAGCCTTAACGGCGGCCGCGACAGCGCGGCCGGAGGCTGTTCTTTTCTGCGCGCCGTTGTCGCGGGATAAAGATATCAGGAGCGCCGTGGCTTCTTGGCCGCGGGCGCATTGTCGAAGCCAAGACGAACGCGGGTGAAACGCGATGCGCCGCCTGGATTGTTCGGGATCTGAACGTCAGCCTTGGAGAAGATGAACTGGGTGCCGCCGACCGGCACGTCGACCGGATAGGCCACCTTCTGCGAATAGATGATGTTGTCGCCATCGACCACTTCGACCAGGATCGGCAGGGAGACCGAACCCGGCGTGCCTGCAGGACCCTGAACGACGCGGCCCTGGGCAATGAGATTGATGGTTATCGTGGTTTCGTTCGCCGTGCACTGGCGCGTCGAATCGTTGAACGAGACCTGGTAGAGGAGCTTGTCCGGGTTATCCTGACCACCCTTCGCATAGGAGCGATAGACAGCGTTCTGATCCCGCATCACCACCTGCGGGCAATAGGCCTGGACAACGGCCTGTACCGGCTGCGCGTTTGCAGAAGCAGCGTTGGAACTCAGGTCCAGTCCCTGCGAAGCAGAATTGCAGCTGCTCAAGCCAGCCACCAAAGACAACGTCAGAAAACCGCGAGAGAACTTGCCAACCACGTTACTCAACCCTTTGCAGCCTCGTTTCAAATGGCGGTACCGACCCGTCGTATTCCGGTCTTTCACCGCCGATTTCGATAGTCTATATCAGCGCTCAGAACAAAAATCGATTAGGGATTCAAGGTCGTGGAATACATTTCTACCCGGGGCACAGCACCCGCTCTCGGCTTCCGTGATGCGCTCATGGCCGGACTTGCAACAGACGGCGGCCTCTATGTGCCGCGCAAATGGCCTACCCTGTCGAAAAAGCAGATCCGTGGCCTCCGCGGCAAATCCTATCAGGATATAGCTTTTGAGATCCTGTCGCTCTTCGTCGATGGCGAGATTGCCGACGACAAGCTGAAGGCGATGATCGACGAAGCCTATGCCACGTTCAGGCATCCCGCAGTCGTGCCGCTGGTGCAGATCGGGCCGAACGATTTCATCCTCGAACTCTTCCACGGCACAACGCTCGCCTTCAAGGACGTGGCGATGCAGTTGCTTGCGCGACTGATGGACCATGTGCTTGCCGAGCGCGGCGAACGGGCAACCATCGTTGGCGCCACATCAGGCGACACGGGCGGAGCCGCGATCGACGCATTCGCCGGGCGCGAGCGCACCGACATCTTCATCTTCTTCCCACATGGCAAGGTTTCGCCGGTGCAGCAACGCCAGATGACCTCGTCGACGGCGTCGAACGTCCATGCGGTCGCGGTAAAAGGCAATTTCGACGACTGCCAGAACCTCGTCAAAGAAATGTTCAACGACGCCGCCTTCCGTGAGAAGGTCAAGCTTTCGGGCGTCAACTCGATCAACTGGGCGCGCATCATGGCGCAGGTGGTCTATTACTTTACCGCCGCCGTTTCGCTTGGCGGACCGGACCGGAAAATCTCGTTCACCGTACCGACCGGCAATTTCGGCGACATTTTCGCCGGATATGTCGCCAAAAAGATGGGTCTGCCGATCGATCGCCTTGTCATCGCCACCAATGACAATGACATTTTGGCCCGCACATTGAAGACCGGCCGTTACGAGATGAAGGGCGTCACCGCAACGACCTCTCCTTCGATGGACATCCAGATCTCGTCCAACTTCGAGCGCCTGCTGTTCGAGGCTTACGATCGCGACGATGCCGCAGTGCGGCGTTCGATGGACGGGCTGAAGCAATCCGGTGCATTCGAAATCAAGGACAAAGCGCTGAAGTCGATCAAGCGCGAATTCCGCGCTGGCCGCGCCACCGAAAAACAGGTCGCGCAGACGATCCGCGAGACATTGTCGGCCACCGGCTACCTGCTCGATCCGCATACGGCGACCGGCGTTTTCGTCGCAAAGAAGAACGCAAAGCCGTCTAGCCCGATGGTGACTCTGTCGACCGCGCATCCGGCCAAATTCCCGGCTGCGGTAAAATCCGCTTGCGGAATTGATCCGGCGCTCCCATCATGGTTGTCTGATCTTATGCAAAGGGAGGAGCGCTTCGATATACTTGAACCGGAGCTGAAAGCCGTCGAAACCTATATCGGCAGCAACGCACGGGCCAAGTAACAGCGCGCCGGAAAGACATAATATGAATGTAGAGATTACCCGGCTCCCCTCCGGGCTGACTGTCGTCACCGAAAGCATGCCACATCTGGAAAGCGTGGCACTCGGCGTGTGGATCAAGTCGGGTTCTCGCAACGAGACGACCGAAGAACACGGCATCGCCCACCTGCTCGAACATATGGCCTTCAAGGGAACCGCGCGACGCAGTGCCCGCGATATCGCCGAGGAAATCGAGGATGTCGGCGGCGAACTCAACGCCGCGACGTCTACAGAAACGACGTCCTATTACGCCCGCGTGCTCAAGGATCACGTGCCGCTGGCGGTCGACATTCTCGCCGATATCCTGACGGAATCGGCTTTCGACGAGGAAGAACTGCGGCGCGAGAAGCATGTTATTCTTCAGGAAATCGGCGCGGCCAACGATACGCCGGACGATGTGGTGTTCGACAAGTTTTCCGAAGTCGCCTATCGCGACCAGACGATCGGGCGCGCCATCCTCGGCACACCGGAACGGGTGAAAAGCTTCACGCCGGAGCAGATCCGCGGTTACCTCTCACGCAATTACACGACCGACCGGATGTTCGTCGTGGCCGCCGGCGCCGTCGATCACCAGACCTTCTGCAAACAGGTCGAGGAACGTTTTGCCGGTCTTCCGACCTCGCCGAGTGCTCCGCCGGTCTTCGACGCCGCCCGCTATATCGGCGGCGACATCCGCGAGGAACGTGACCTCATGGATACGCAGGTCCTGCTCGGTTTCGAGGGCAAGGCCTACCACATGCGCGACTTCTACTGTTCGCAGATCCTGGCCAACATTCTCGGCGGCGGCATGTCCTCCCGGCTGTTTCAGGAAGTACGCGAGCATCGCGGCCTGTGTTATTCGGTCTACGCCTTCCACTGGGGCTTTTCCGATACCGGCATTTTCGGCATCCATGCCGCGACCGGCGCAGACGACTTGCCGAAGCTGATCCCCGTCATCATCGACGAATTGCACAAATCGGCCGATACCATTCATCAGGTGGAAATCGACCGGGCACGCGCACAGATCCGCGCCCAGCTTTTGATGGGGCAGGAAAGCCCGGCCGCGCGCGCCGGCCAGATCGCCCGGCAGATGATGCTTTATGGCCGCTCGATCCCGAACGAGGAGATGATGGAACGCCTGGCAGGCATTACCACGGAGCGGCTGACGGATCTTGCCGGCCGCCTGTTCATCGACACCGTACCGACACTTTCGGCCGTCGGGCCGATCGAGAAGCTTGCCCCGATGTCCGATATCGCGGCGGCTCTTTCGTCTCCGGTGGTCAAGGCCAAAGCGGCCGGCTGAGCAGAGGTCCCGAAGCACAATGGGTAGATCGGTGTTTCGGTTCCTGTCCCGTCAATCGGACGCGCCGGAGCTGTCCGGCCCTCAGCACCTGCTGAGGCTGCCGCATAATTCCGACTATAAGCAGTGGTACAGGCTGCGTTCCGAGAGCCGCAGTTTTCTGCAGCCGTGGGAGCCGACCTGGCGCGGCGACGAGCTGACCGAGAGCGCATTTCGTGCCCGTATCCTGCGGGCCACCCAGGAATGCGCGTCGGGTCTTGCCGTGCCGATGCTGCTGTTCCGCAGGGAAGACATGGTGCTGCTGGGCGGGCTTACGATCGGCTATATCCGCCGCGGCGCCGCGCAAAGCTGCATGATCGGATACTGGATGGGTGAAAAACATGCGGGCCAAGGCCATATGTTGGCCGCATTGAGAGTGGCAATCCCCTATGTCTATGGCGGACTTCAGTTGCACCGGATCGAGGCAGCCTGTATTCCGGACAATTGGAAAAGTATCCGGCTTCTCGAAAAAGCCGGTTTCGAGCGGGAAGGTCTTTTGCGGAAATATCTCAAAATTAATGGCGAATGGCGTGACCACATGATGTTTTCCCGATTGCCGGAAGACGGCGAATTCGGGAAAATGGTCGGGCCATGATCGACGGTATGCGTTTTAGTTTTGCGTATCGGGCCTTCGGCCTGAAATTCCTGCTGCTGACAATCGTCGCCATTCTGGCTTTCGGGCTTGCAGGCGCACGTGCTGCCGAACCGGTAAAGATTTCCCGCGACGACACGGCACTCGACCTGACAGCCACGACCGATATTTATGCCAACCAGGGCGAGGCTTTTCAGGTTTCGACCGCTGCCGGCGGCGACGGGATCAGGCGGCGTATCGAAGTGCGCTCCAGCAACCCGAGCCACCAGGGTGACTGGGCGGTATTCGCGCTTTCCAACGTTTCGGAAGAACAGCTTGAGCGCGTTATCGTCGCGCCGCACTTCCGTCTCGTCGGGTCCAAAGTGTTCTGGCCGGATCTCGGCTCGCAGCGCATCATCGCGATCACCCCTTCGGAAGGTTTTTCGCTCGACCGGGTTCCGAGCGTCGATGACGACGTTTTCCGTATCACGCTCAATCCGGGCTCGACGATCACCTTCGTCGCCGAACTGGCCACCCCTTCCCTGCCGCAGATCTATCTCTGGGAACCGAACGCCTACAAGGACACGGTGAACTCCTTCACCCTCTACCGCGGCATCGTGCTCGGCATTGCCGGTCTTCTGGCGGTGTTCCTGACCATCCTCTTCGTCGTCAAGGGAACTTCGATGCTGCCGGCGGCGGCCGCCCTTGCCTGGGCGGTGCTTGCCTATATCTGCGTCGATTTCGGTTTTCTCGACAAGCTGATCACGATCACATCCAGCGACCAGCGAATATGGCGCGCGGGTGCCGAAGTGGCACTCGCCTCGTCGCTTGTCATTTTCTTGTTTACCTATCTCAACCTCAACCGATGGCATGTGCATCTCGGTTACGCGACACTTGCCTGGGTGGTCGGGCTGGTGCTGCTCGGCGGCGTGGCGATCTATGATCCTTCGGTTGCCGCGGGTATCGCGCGGCTCTCCTTTGCGCTGACAGGCACTGTCGGCATTCTGCTGATCATCTATCTCGGTTTCAACCGCTACGACCGCGCCATTTTGCTGGTGCCGACCTGGACGCTGATCCTGGTCTGGCTGTTCGGCAGCTGGCTGACGGTGACGGGACAGCTTGACAACGACATCATCCAGCCGGCGCTCGGCGGGGGTCTCGTTCTGATCGTCTTGCTGATCGGCTTTACCGTGATGCAGCACGCTTTTGCCGGCGGCGCCTACCAGCAGGGACTTTTCTCCGATCTGGAGCGTCAGTCGCTGGCGTTGACCGGAAGTGGCGATACGGTGTGGGACTGGGACGTCGCCCGTGACCGCGTCGTCACCACGCCGGATATTTCCGGTCGTCTCGGACTTGAGGCCGGCGCCATGCATGGCCCGGTGCGCAACTGGGTTCCACGGCTTCATCCCGATGACCGCGACCGGTTCCGCGCCACACTCGACGTGCTTCTGGAACATCGCCGCGGCCGCCTGCACCACGAATTCCGCATTCGTGCCGAGGACGGGCATTTCCACTGGCTGCAGATCCGCGCGCGGCCGGTGCTTGGTTCCAATGGCGAGATCATCCGCTGCGTCGGCACGATCGTCGATGTCACCGAACAGAAAAACTCGGTCGAACGGCTGCTGCAGGATGCGTTGCACGACAACCTGACAGGCCTGCCGAACCGGCAGATTTTTCTCGACCGCCTGCAGGGCGTGCTGACGCTTGCCGCGAGCGGCGACACCGTGCGTCCCACCGTGATGGCGATCGATCTCGACCGTTACAAGCAGGTCAACGACAGTCTGGGGATTGCCGCCGGCGACAACATGCTGATCGCGCTGACCCGGCGTCTGCGACGTCTGATGAAGCCGCAGGACACGCTCGCCAGACTGGCCGGCGACCAGTTCGGCCTGATCCTCGTTTCGGAACGCGACCCGGCCAAGATCGCCGACTTCGCCGATGCCGTGTCGCAGGCGATCATGGTGCCGATCAATTATGCCAATCGCGAGATCGTGCTGACCGCCTCGATCGGCCTTGCCTCCTTCGTCGACCAGCAGGAAAGCGCAGCCGGGCTTCTGGCCGATGCGGAACTTGCCATGTACCGTGCCAAGCGTGGCGGCGGAAACAAGGTGGAGCCGTTCCGGCCGGTCTTCCGCACGTCGGGTACAGATCGGCTGCAGATCGAGACCGACCTTCGCCGCGCGATCGAGCGCAAGGAGCTGTCGCTCGCTTACCAGCCGATCATCCAGCTGAAAGACGGCGAGATTGCCGGTTTCGAAGCGCTGATGCGGTGGGAACATCCCAAGCGCGGCACCATCCCGCCGGCGGAATTTATCCCGATCGCCGAAATGTCGGACCTCATCGGGCCGCTCGGCGTATTTGCCATGGAACGCGCGGCTGCGGACCTCGTGTCCTGGCAGGAGCAGACCGGCGAAGTGCCGATCTTCGTTTCGGTCAATCTTTCCAGCGCCCAGCTTCTCAATGCCGACCTCTATAACGATGTGCGGGCGCTGATTTCCAAGACGCAGGTCAATCCTCACCAGTTGAGACTTGAGCTGACCGAATCCCTGATGATGGAGAACCCGGAGCAGGCCCGGCTGATCCTCGCAAAGATCAAGGAAACGGGTCTCGGCCTGGCGCTCGACGACTTCGGCACCGGCTATTCCTCGCTTGCCTATCTGACCCAGTTCCCGTTCGACATGATCAAGCTGGACAAGACACTTGTCAGCGACATGAGCGAAAAAGGCGCCATCCTGCTCCGCTCCGTGATCGCCATGGCGCGTGGATTGGAAATGTCGGTCGTTGCGGAAGGTATTCGCACCGACGAGGACGCGATGGAACTCGCCAAGATGGGCTGCCATTTCGGCCAAAGCTATCTGTTCGGCCCCCCCGCCACGAGCGAGGCCATGCTGCGGCTTCTGAAGGAACGGTTTCCGCTGACGAAAAGGGCCTGATGCCTTAGGTCTTAGCCGCTGCCATCATCCTCGGGACAAGACCGAGGATGATGGCGTTGGGCAATTTACCGCCTCAACACCAGATCATGCACGAACTGCAGCTTCGTCGTTACCGCCGGTGTGAGGATGAACGGGTAGAGATCCGGCACGCCCATCGAGCGGTGGACACTGTTGAGTGCGAGACTGAACGGGATCCAGGCGGAGACGAGCTGTTCGGCATCGTGTGCAGAATAGGGATTGAAGTCGATCTCGGTCGATAGTTCCTCATGCCGGCGCGGCTCGACCGACATGCCGTAGGAGCGTGCCGTTTCCAGCGTATCGACGATATGGATGTAATGGGCGAAGGTCTCGGCGAAATCCTCCCAGGGGTGGGAGCTTGCATAGGTCGAGATGAAGAAATCCTGCCAGTTCGGCGGCGGGCCCTGTTCGTAATTGCGCTTCAGCGCCTCGCCGTAATCTAACGTTTCATCGCCGAATACGGCACGGAACTCATCAAGCCGCCCGCCATCCCTCACCATCTTGTCCCAGATGTAATGCCCGGTTTCATGGCGAAAATGGCCGAGCAGGGTGCGATAAGGCTCGTTCATCGAGACGCGGATCTGTTCGCGGGTGACGTCATCCGCCTCGGCGGCACGGATGGCGATCAGGCCGTTTTCGTGGCCGGTCATGGCCGCCTTGAGCGTGCCATCCGGCTGCATTTCGTCGACAAGGAAATCGAAGACGAGACCGCCAGCCGGGTCCTCGTCGCGATTGATCCGCGGCAGGTTCCATTTCAGCAGGGAATAAAAGAGGTGGCGCTGGGCCTGGCTGATCCGTCGCCATTGCGTCAGGCCTTCCTCGGCGGAAGCATCCGGCACCAGCCGGTTATGACGGCAGGCGGGGCAGAAGGGGTTAGGATCGTCGGCAAGAACCGTCCAGTTGCAGATATCCATTCCGGCATTGGCGCAGAGCCGAACTTTGTGTTCCGGCCTGGCGACGAGAGACCAGATTTCCTCTCCATCCACCGGCTGAAGCGCGTGCATGGCGAGGGTCGCCGGCACGAAGGCCAGTCGATACCCGCAGTTCATGCAATCCCTGTTGTCGAAGTGAATGGGTTGTCCGCAATGATCGCAATCGTAAAGGCGCATGGGCTGATCCGCGTGGAAGAGGGGAAACATAGAGAAAACCTGCTCCGGCTTGGCCGAAACAGGTTTTTCATAAAATGACTGGAGATCATTCTTCGGACCTTGAAAGATCCGGTATTTCCGGGGTGTGGTTAGGCCCCAGTATTAGAGTCGATCAACGAAATCCTTGCCGGCTTCCTTGATCTTGCCCTTGGCCTGCTGTGCATCGCCCTTTGCTTCCTGGGCAGTACCCTTGGCCTTGAGCTTCGGGTTATCGGTAAGGTCGCCCGCGGCCTGCTTGAGCTTGCCCGCAACTTCGTTACCCTTGCCTGCAACCTTATCGCTAGTGCTACCCATCCTAGGTCTCCTTTATCTTTTCCGGCGCTGCGTGCGCCTTGCGATAATAGAACTCCGGGAGGTGGATATCGTTCCACCGAATTGTTCAGGCGTGCCCGGCTTCGGTGGACAGCATTTCCGGGCTGACGCCCATGATGGCGAGCGCGCGCTCGTATTTGGTATCGACATTCGGGTCGAAGATGATGTCGTCCTGCGGGGTGCAGTTCAGCCAGCCGTTATTGCTGATTTCCGCTTCGAGCTGTCCCGGTCCCCATCCGGCATAACCTAGCAGCAGCGTGGCCCGCTTGGGACCTTTTCCTTCAGCGATCGCCCTCAGAATGTCGAGCGTGGCGGTCAACGAGATATCATCGCTGACAGGGATGGAGGATTCGCTCGAAAAATCATCGGAATGCAGGACAAAGCCCCTGCCAGTCTCCACCGGCCCCCCGTAGAGAACCGGGAAATAACGCGCCTGCTCGGAAAGGAACCCGGTGTGTGGCTCTTCAATAAGCTTCAGGTGTTCGAGCACGTCTGGAAAGGAGAGGTCCTGCTGCCTGTTTAGGATAAAACCCATGGCACCAGCTGGCGAATGGGCGCAGATATAAACGACACTGCGAGCGAAATTTCCGTCCTGTACGCCGGGCATGGCGATGAGGAACTGGCCGTCGAGGAACCCGCGTTCACTCTTGTCTTTCAGTGCCGAAATTCCCATCAAGCCTCCCGTCTGCCGTTAAAGCGCCGTGTGGCGACGGCTGCATCAGGCAGCCCTTCAGGGCAACATGGGGCAGTCGACGATATCATTCAACCGAAAATGATCGGTTTTCATCAGACGTGGCTGGCGAGCGATCAAGGGCTGGGTTAAATCCGTTGGCATGATCTCGACAGCCTTCATCATCCGCCGCCTTTGCCTTGCAGCCCTGCTCGCCCCGGCCTCCGTCGTTTTACCGGCCTCCGTGATGGCCGAAACGACAGACTGGGTCAGCAATGAAGGCGGGCGCATGCGGATAGTCGCGCTGGCACCCGATGCACGGGGCAGCGTGCGTGGTGCTTTGCAGATCGAGCCGAAGGCCGGCTGGATCACCTACTGGAAAGAGCCGGGTGATGCCGGCATACCGCCGCATATCGCCTTTGCCGATACGGCAGGCGTCAGCCTGCAGCGCATGTCCTATCCGGCGCCACGCCGTTTCGACAACGGCCCGATCCGCGACATCGGCTATGATGGCCCGGTGACATTTCCGTTCGAATTGAAGATCGAGGATGTCAACAAACCAGCAGCCCTGACGGCATCCGCCTTTGTCGGTCTGTGCCGCAATATATGCATTCCCTTCCAGGCCGATTTCAGCCTGTCGCTCAAGACGGATGCCGGCACATCCTTTGCCGAGGCGATGATTATCAACGACGCGGAAGCCAAATTGCCGGAGCATCCTTCCGACGATTTTGCCGTAACGCATTACGCAATCTCCTCCGACGGCGACACATTGCGTCTGCGGTTGCAGCTTCCGAAGGATGCGCCGAAGAAACCGCAAGTGATCGTCACCGGACCGGAAGGACATGTGCTGTTCAGCGATGCCAAGGGCGAGCGCACCGACGACAGCTACTCCCTGGAGATACCGGTCGGCAAGCTGCCGAAAGACTACGACATGAGCGGCAAACGCTGGGGCATCCTCGTACTTGCCGGCAAGCGCGCGATGGAAACGTCCCTCGCCTTCGAATAGGCAATGATCCCGTCGCTTACCGGCTCCGCGAAACCGCTTCAGAGGCCTCAAGCCCGATCGGATCTCCTTGTCTTGTGATTTGCCAACCCTATAGTGCCGCCAGACGATTGCGTGGGCAATCGAGATGGCTGGAGAAACAAGATGACGATTGCAGTTGGCGAAAAGCTTCCAGAGGCGAAGTTCAAGGAAAAGACGGCGGACGGCGCGGTGGAATTGACCACGGCTGACCTTTTTGCCGGCAAGAAGGTCGTGCTGTTTGCCGTACCCGGCGCATTCACGCCCACCTGCACGCTCAACCACCTGCCCGGCTACCTCGAAAATCGCGATGCCATTCTTGCGCGCGGCGTCGATGATATCGCTGTCGTCGCCGTCAACGACTGGCATGTGATGGGCGCATGGGCGCAGCAAACCAACGCGCTCGGCAAGATCCATTTCCTCGCAGACTTCGACGCCTCCTTCACCAAGGCGCTGGGGCTCGAGGCAGATCTTTCCGGCGGCGGGCTCGGCCTGCGTTCGAAGCGTTATTCCATGCTGGTGGAAGACGGCGTGGTGAAATCGCTCAACGTCGAGGAAAGCCCCGGCCAGGCCACCGTTTCGGGTGCAGCCGCGATGCTTGAACAGCTCTGATTTTCACCGCGACTATGTGTGAAACGACAGAGGGCGCCAACCGGCGCCCTTTTTACTTGCTCCCGAACCTATGACGCTAAAGCGCGTCGCGATCTTTTAGATTCGCTTGCCGCGCTTTAGCTCCTTGTTTCTTTGCATGTCTTTATCCCGAAACCGGAACCACTTTCGGGAGACATGCTTTAGGCGGCCAGATCGTAGACGATCAGGCCGGACAATCCGCCATCGGCGGAGGCGACGATGCGTTCGGCGACGGCGAGATGATCCGGCGCAGCGAGATAGGTGTCACGTGCTTCCGGGCTTTCGAATGTCACGATGAAACCATCGAGAAAACCACCGCTCAAACCTTCGGACGACACGTTCGGGCCGAATTTCACATCGATGATGCCCGACAGCTTATCCTTGAGAGCTGCAATCGCCGCGTAGATTTCCTGTTTTTCGGCGTCCTGTACCGACGACTTGAAGCGCAGAAAAACACAGTGAAGGATCATGCGTAGTCTCCCGTTATCGTGCCCTGTTTTTGCCGCGTTCACCATAGGCGGTCATTCCGCAATGGCAAGCTGCACCTGATGCGGCCCAGCGACACCGGTAAATTCTGTTTGATGCGAAATCCCGATGGCCTGGCGACTGTCGCGTCACCGAAAGCGATTTACTTCACCAACAGCGACCGGCCGAGAGTAGGTTTCTTGAAAGGCGCCATGCCGAGGCGGGCGAGTTCATCAGCGCGTTCATTCTCCGGATGGCCCGCGTGGCCCTTGACCCAGTGCCATTTGACCTGATGACGCTGGTTGGCGGCATCGAGCTGCTGCCACAACTCGCCATTCTTGACCGGTTTCTTGTCAGCGGTCTTCCAGCCGTTCTTCTTCCAGCCAAAAATCCATTTCGAGATGCCGTCCATGACGTATTTGCTGTCAGTGTGGAGGTTGACCTCGCAGGGGCTTTTCAACGCGTTCAGCGCCGAGATCGCAGCCATCAGCTCCATACGGTTGTTGGTGGTTTCCGCCTCGCCGCCATTCAATTCCTTGGTGGTTTCGCCATAACGCAGGATCGCGCCCCATCCACCGGGGCCGGGATTGCCGGAACACGCACCGTCCGTGAAGATATCGACTTGTTTCATGATGCCACCTCGATGGCCGGCGCATATTCGGCGACGGAGGAAATATGGCGGTGGAAACGCAGCTTCCTCAGATATTCGAGCGGGTCTTTCTTGACCACCAGAGCACCTTCCGGCGTGGTTAGCCAGTCATAGAGACGGGTGAGGAAGAACCGCAAAGCCGAACCGCGCGAGAGAACCGGCAGCGCATCGCGCTCTTCAGCGGAAAGCGGACGGACGGAGCAATAACCTTCCAGCAGTGCTGAACCCTTGGTGACGTTGTAGGAGCCATCCTTTTCGAAACACCAGGCATTGAGGCAGATCGAGACGTCGTAGGCGAGTAGATCGTTGCAGGCGAAATAGAAGTCGATCAGGCCGGAAAGCCCGTCACCCAAGAAGAAGACATTGTCCTGGAACAGGTCAGCATGAATGACGCCTGCCGGCAGGTTTTTAGGCCAATGCGCTTCGAGGAAAGCCAATTCGGCGGTGATTTCCTGCTCGAGGCCGGTCTCGACCTCATCTGCACGTTCGGCCGACTTTTCCCACAGGACCTTCCAGCCTTCGAGCGACAGTGCGTTCGGTCGCTTTATCTCGAAACCTTCGCCGGCAATATGCATTCCGGCCAGCGCCTTGCCCACCTCCCGGCAATGCTTTGCCTCGGGTTTTCTCAGCCACATGCCTTCGAGGAAGGAAATCAGCGCTGCGGGACGGTCGGAGAGTTCGCCCAGCAACTCGCCATCCCAGCGCGGCAAAGGCAGCGGGCAGGACAGGCCGCGTTCCGATAGGTGCTGCATCAGGCCGAGGAAAAACGGCAGATCGGACTTTTCCACGCGCTTTTCATAGAGCGTCAGGATCAGCGGGTCCTTCGTCGTATGGAGCAGGAAATTGGTGTTCTCGACGCCTTCGGCGATGCCCTTATACGAGGTCAGCTCACCGACGTCATATTGCGCCAGAAAATGCTTGAGGTCGGTTTCGGTGATGTCGGTATAAACGGCCAAGGCGGTCTCACAGTCGATCAGGGGGCAGAATCAACTGCCGGAAATATTGGCTTACCTATCGCGCTGTTTACGTGGTTGCGGCAAGCGGCCGATCGCCATTTACCCAGGCCATATCCTCCACCGTCAGCGGCACGGAGCGGAGCTCGCGGTTGACGAGGAAGTTTTCCGTCTCTTCAGCGGTGATCGCCAGTTCGATCTCGGCGACAAAACGCTCTTTGAATGCGGCGATAATCTCGTCGACGATGACTTCAGGCGCCGAGGCGCCGGCCGACAGACCGAGCGTACGGATCGGGCCGATTTCGTCCCAGTTCAGCTCGGAAGCGCGCTGGACGAGCAGGGAGCGCTTGGCCCCTGCCCTCAACGCCACTTCGACAAGGCGTTTGGAATTGGAGGAATTCGGCGCGCCGACGACGAGGAAGAGATCGCAGCCGGGGGCGGCTTCCTTGACCGCTTCCTGACGATTGGTTGTGGCGTAGCAGATACTGTCGGCCGCCGGTGCCATCAGGTTGGGGAAACGTTCCTGCAGCTTGGCGATCACGCCTGCCGTGTCATCCACCGACAACGTCGTCTGGGTGACGAAGCCGAGATTGTCGGGATCTTCCGGCATATAGGCTTCCGCATCGGCGATCGTATCGACCAGCGAGACCGTGCCGGGCGGCAACTGGCCCATCGTGCCTATGACTTCCGGGTGGCCGGCATGGCCGATCAGGACGACATGGCGGCCGAGGCGCTGGTGACGCATCGCCTGCTTGTGGACCTTGGAGACGAGCGGGCATGTGGCATCGAGATAGAAGAGATTGCGGGCCTGCGCGTCTTCCGGCACCGATTTCGGCACGCCATGGGCGGAAAAGACGACCGGCTGCTGACGGTGTTCGGCCGGGATCTCGTCGAGCTCCTCGACGAAGACGGCGCCCTTGGCTTCCAGTCCCTCGACCACATACCGGTTATGAACGATCTCATGGCGGACATAGACCGGTGCGCCATAGGATTTCAGGGCCAGCACGACGATCTGGATCGCCCGATCGACGCCGGCGCAAAAACCGCGCGGACCGCAAAGCCTGATCGTGAGAGCCGGTTTGGTGACCTGGATATTCATTCCGCGTCCGCTATTGGTGAATGTCTGAGGCCTCATATAGGCGAGGCAAATGAGGCACGCCAACAGAAAATGTCGTTACTGGCCTGCCGCGCCGGATGCCGCAGCCGGCTTGCGGCTTCGCCACCACATGCCGAAGACCACTGCAAGCAGTGCCGCGGCCAGCCCGTACCAGGTCATGGCATATTGAAGATGACTGTTCGGCAGGTCGAATTGCGTCACGCCGCCCTTCGGCCATCCACCGGGATTTTGCACCGTGCCATCGGCATCGACGAAGAACGGAATGACCTTGGACAGCCCGGCGCTTGCGGCCATGGCATCGAGGTCCTTCCAGTAGAAGATGTTTTTCGCCAGATCATTGTCCGGCACGAGCGATGACGGTTTTCCGACAAGTTTGGCGCGCGCGTAACCAGTGATCGTCTGTTCGCCTGCCACCTCGCCGGCCGCCCGCGTCGCCGGCTCCTTCATCTCGTAGGGTACGAAGCCGCGATTGACGAGGATGATGCGGGCATCGGACAGCGTCAGTGGCGTATAGACGTAAAAGCCGGTCCGCCCTTCGAAGGTGGCGAAGAAATGCCGTTCACTGGCATGATCGAACGTGCCGGACAGCGAGACGCGGCGATATTCGATATCTTCGCCGGCTGCTGCTCGATGTTCGATTTCGGAAAGCGACACCGGCTCCGCCGCGCGCCGCTCGGCGATATCGGCGAGAAGGCCTTCTTTCCAATGGAGGCGTTCGACCTGCCATGTGCCGAGGGTCAGCAGGATGGCGAGGGAAACGAGGACCAGGATGGCTGCGAGAATGGTGCGGGGTCGGCGATCTCCGACTGCCCGCCTAGCTGGCGTATCGAGCACGTTCAAACGAGCTCGATACGCAGGTTACGTCCAACGGCGGCAGCGGCGCGTCGTAAGGTCAGAAGAGTCACGGACGGATTGTTGGGATCAAGCAATCTATCCAATTGCTGCCGGCTGGACTGCATCCGTTGCGCCATCGCCGTTTTCGTCAACCCTTCCTTTTCCATTGCCGCACGCAGTTGATCCGCAATCACCTGCTTGAGCGCAATGGCCTCCGTTTCTTCCAGCAAGCCATCCGCTTCGAGGAAATCGTCAAACGTTTCCGAATGATCGATATAACCTTTGGCTTCCTTGCTCATTCCAAGTCTCTCTTTCTCGCCAAAGCCAGATTTATCTCGTGCGTTGGCGTCTTCTGCGTCTTTTTCTCGAACCCGTGGAGCAGGATCATCTCTCCGTCGTGAATAAAGAAGATGACCCTCGCTATTCGGCCACCATTCAGGGAGCTTCGCACCTCCCAAAGTCCATGCCCCAGCGATCGGCAATAGGGCATGCCGAGCGGCCAGCCGAACTTAACACGTTGGATATCGATGCCTATTTGCTTTCGGTCTTCACGAGAGAGAGCCATTAGCCAATCACGCGCCGGTTTGCGCCCGCCGCCAGTCGCATAAAACTTACCGACTATTATTTTTAGGCGGCTCGATCATCGCAGCAATATGTACCAAAATTGATACGTTTCCGCAAGCTAAAAAGGCGGCCTCCCACCGCCTTTCAATGTGTTCTAGGCCCAACTCTCACAAATGCGCCAGCGGTGCGCCCCAGCCGCCCCAGATGTAGATGGAGAAAAACAGGAACAGCCAGACCACGTCGACGAAGTGCCAATACCAGGCCGCCGCCTCGAAGCCGAAATGGCGTTCCGGGGTAAAGCCGCCGTTGATTGCTCGGATCAGGCAGACGATCAGGAATATTGTGCCGATGAGGACGTGGAAACCGTGGAAGCCGGTGGCCATGAAGAAGGTGGCACCGTAGATCGAATTGGAAAATTCGAAGGGTGCGTGGGCGTATTCATAGGCCTGCACCGCCGAGAACAGGATGCCGAGCGCCACTGTCAGGCCCAGGCCGGTGACCAGCCCCTTGCGGTCGTTGTGCAGAAGCGCGTGATGCGCCCAGGTCACGCAGGTGCCGGACAGGAGCAGGATGATGGTGTTGTAGAGCGGCAGATGCCATGGGTCGAGAACCTCGATGCCCTTGGGTGGCCATTGCCCGCCGAGCGCTTCGACGCGGGCGGCCTGGATCGCTTCGTTGGGATAGAGGCTCGCATCGAAAAAGGCCCAGAACCAGGCGACGAAGAACATCACCTCCGAGGCGATGAACATGATCATGCCATAGCGCAAATGCAGCGACACGACCCGCGTGTGATGGCCTTCATCACCTTCCTTGATCGTGTCCGACCACCAGCCGATCATCACGTAGAGGATGATCGCGAGACCGATGAAGAACACCCAGGGGGTGGCCCAGTTGAGGCCGAACATGTGGAATTCGGCACCCTTGAGGTAGCGCATGTAGCCGACGCCGCCGAAGGTGATGACGAAAGCGCCGATCGCGGCCAGAAGCGGCCAGGGGCTCGGGTCGATGATGTGGTAGTCGTGATGTTTCTGATGCGCGTCTGCCATGTCAGAATCCCCGATAAATGCCTCTCACCACCTCGGAGCCAACCCCGAAGCGTTCCTCTCAAAGCTTGCCGTCTGCCTCTTGCCCATTCTTCTTCACCGCGGCGACCGGCTTTGACGGCTCGCTCGGATAGAAGGAATAGGAAAGAGTAAGCGTCCTCAAATTCTTCGTCTCTTCCGCCTTCACGATCTCCGGATCGATATAGAAGATGACGGGCATAGAAACGGATTGACCGGGCTGCAGCGTCTGTTCGGTGAAGCAGAAACACTGGACCTTATTGAAATAGGCGCCGGCTTCCATCGGCGTGACGTTGAACACGGCGGTGCCTGTTGTTGCGACCGGCGAGCGGTTGGTCGCGGTGAACTCGACCTGCACGGTTTCGCCGATCTTCGGCTGCACCGGCTTGGCCGCCCTGAAATCCCAGTTCAGACCGCTCGAAATATTGGCGTCGAAGGTGATCTGCATGCTGCGGTCGAGCACGGTCGTCGAATATTGTTCGACCCGCTGGGTGGTGCCGTTGTAGCCGGTGACCTGGCAGAAGAGGCGGTAAAGCGGAACGGATGCATAGGCAGCGCCGACCATGCAGGTGACGAAAACGGCGCAGCCGGCAAAGATCGAGGCGTTGCTGACGCGCTTCGTCTGACCGTTTTGAATTCCGCCTCCCATGTCGCTCCTCCCTTAGCTCCGTGGTGCCGTCTGTTCTGGCCTAGTTCCAGAACCCGCCGACCTTGACGAGCGTGATGATGTAAAACAGGACGCAAAGCCCCGCGAGAACGAGGCCGAGCGCCACATTTCGGTTTCGCCGCGATTTCTTCTGTGTCTCGCTGAGCTTGACGGTGTCGATCACAGAAGTCCTCCGAGGAACTGGCCGAGACCGGCCGCCACATGATCGAACAGAAGCGCGGAGAAAACCGCGAAAAGGTAGAAGATCGAATAGAAGAACAGCTTCTTCGCCGGCAGCATCTTCTCGTCGTCCTCGCGCATGCGAAGCACAAGGATGGAATAGTAGATGAAGATGGCGCTGAGAATGCCGGCAAAGATGCCGTAGCCGATGCTGGCGAGACCGGTGAAGGTCGGCGCGACGGCGACGGCGGCCATCAGGAACGAATAGATGACCATCTGGATCTTGGTCGAACGCTGGCCGGCGACATTCGGCATCATCGGAATGCCGACGGAGCCGTAATCGCGCATCTTGAACAGAGCCAGCGCCCAGAAATGCGGCGGGGTCCACATGAAGGTGATCATGAACAGGATGACGCTGTCGAGCGACACGCCGCCGGTGACACAAGCCCAGCCGAGCATGGGCGGGAAAGCGCCGGCGGCACCGCCGATGACGATATTCTGCGGCGTCGAGCGTTTCAGCCACATCGTATAGACGACGGCATAAAAGAAGATGGTGAAGGCGAGCAGGCCGGCGGCGAACCAGTTGACCGCAAGGCCGAGGATGACGACGGAAAAGGCCGACAGGGTCAGGCCGAAGGCAAGCGCTTCGCGTGGCTGGATGCGGCCGGCCGGGATCGGACGCTTGGCGGTGCGGGTCATCACCGCATCGATATCGGCGTCATACCACATGTTGAGCGCGCCGGAGGCACCGGCACCGACGGCGATACAGAGGATCGAGATGATCGCCAGAACCGGATTGAGATGACCGGGCGCCAGAACGAGGCCGGCAAAGGCGGTGAAGACCACCAGCGACATGACCCGCGGCTTCAACAGCGCAAAATAATCGCGCGCATCCGCCTCGGAGAGGAGTTTTGTCTCCTCGCTGCCAATAACGTGGGTGGAATCGATGACGGTCATTTCAAATCAAATCCTGACGACATGCCGGGCGCCTCCCCGACACCCGGTTCTTAAAATTCTTACTTGATGCGGGGAAGCTGTTCCCACTGGTGATAGGGCGGAGGCGATGACAACTGCCATTCCAGCGTGGTCGCACCCTCGCCCCAGGGGTTATCACCGGCAACCCGCTTCTTGGCGAAGGCTTCCCATACGCCGAAGAGGAATATGAGTACACCCACAAATGAGATGTAGGATCCGACCGAGGACACGTAGTTCCAGCCGGCAAAGGCATCCGGGTAATCGATATAGCGGCGCGGCATGCCGGCCAAGCCCAGGAAGTGCTGCGGGAAGAACACCAGGTTGACGCCGATGAACATGACCCAGAAATGCAGCTTGCCGATGGTTTCGTTATACATGTAGCCGAACATTTTCGGGAACCAGTAATACCAGGCGGCGAAGATGGCAAAGACCGCGCCGAGTGACAGAACGTAGTGGAAGTGGGCCACGACATAATAGGTATCGTGCAGCGAGCGGTCGAGACCGGCATTGGCCAGCTGCACGCCGGTGACACCGCCGACGGTGAAAAGGAAGATGAATCCGATCGCCCACATCATCGGAGTCGCGAAGGTGATCGAACCGCCCCACATGGTGGCGATCCAGGAGAAGATCTTGATGCCGGTCGGCACCGCGATCACCATTGTGGCGAAAACGAAATAACGCTGTGCGTCCAGCGACAGGCCGACCGTATACATGTGGTGGGCCCAGACGACGAAACCGACGGCGCCGATCGCCACCATCGCATAGGCCATGCCGAGATAACCGAAGACCGGCTTTTTCGAGAAGGTCGAGACGATGTGGCTGACGATGCCAAAACCGGGCAGGATCAGGATGTAGACTTCCGGGTGACCGAAGAACCAGAACAGATGCTGGTAAAGGATCGGGTCGCCGCCGCCTTCCGGCGAAAAGAATGTCGTGCCGAAATTGCGGTCGGTCAGCGCCATGGTGATTGCACCGGCCAGAACCGGCAGCGACAGAAGCAGAAGGAAAGCCGTCACCAGCACCGACCAGGCAAACAGCGGCATCTTGTGCAGCGTCATGCCCGGAGCGCGCATGTTCAAAATGGTGGTGATGAAGTTGATCGCGCCGAGGATGGACGAAGCACCGGCGACGTGCAGCGAGAAGATCGCCAGATCGACGGCAGGTCCCGGATGGCCCGTGGTCGACAGCGGCGGATACATGGTCCAGCCGCCGCCTGCGCCATAGGCGCCGGCCGGGCCTTCGACGAACATCGAGAGCACCAGAAGCAGGAAGGCCGGGACGATCAGCCAGAAGGAAATGTTGTTCAGTCGCGGGAAGGCCATGTCCGGTGCGCCGATCATGATCGGCACCATCCAGTTGGCAAAGCCGCCGATCATCGCCGGCATGACCATGAAGAAGATCATGATCAGCGCGTGGGCGGTGGTGAACACATTGAACATGTGCTTGCCGCCATCGATCGCGGCATCACCCTCGAAACCGTAGACGATCGAGGCAAGGCCATGGAAAATCTGGATACCCGGTTCCTGCAGCTCCATGCGCATGGCAACCGACAGAAGGCCGCCGATGATGCCCGCCATGATCGCGAAGATCAGGTAGAGCGTGCCGATATCCTTGTGATTGGTGGAAAACAGCCAGCGGGCTGCAAAGCCCGGCTTGTGGTGATGTTCGCCGTGGGCATGCGCGTCTTCGTGAGCGGCGCGATGGGAATGGTCGTCGTGATGAGTCGTTTCAGCCATTGATCTCGCCTCCCCTTACTTGACGTCGTTTGCAGCGACATCGACGCCGGCTGCTTTTTTATTGTCCGCGGATGCGAGGAGCGCCTTGTAGGCTCCCGGCAGATCATTGGCGGCGGCGGAGAGCCAGGCTGTGTATTTTTCGTCCGAGACGACGCGGATGGCGATCGGCATATAGGCGTGGTCCTTGCCACAAAGCTCGGAACACTGTCCGTAATAAAGGCCCTCGCGCTCGGCGCGGAACCAGGTTTCGTTCAAACGGCCCGGAACGGCATCGATCTTGACGCCGAAGGCCGGCATGGCGAAGGCGTGGATGACATCCGTCGGCGCTGCGGTGACGAGCAATCGCACCGTCTTGCCGATCGGGATGATCATCTCGTTATCGACGGCGAGAAGGCGCGGATAAACACCTAAGTCGGTCTTGCCGGCTGCGGCGCGATCCGGCTCCTTCAAGAGAAAGCTGTCGAAAGCGACCGGGGTTTCGCCGGATCCTTCATATTCGTAATTCCACTGCCACTGGGTGGCGGTGGCCTTTACCGTCATATCCGTCTCGGGAATTTCGAGCTGGGCGTTCAAAAGATTGAAGGACGGGATGGCCAGCGCGAACAGAATCAGCACGGGCGCTACCGTCCAGACGATCTCGATCACCGTGTTATGGCTGGTGCGCGATGCTGTCGGGTTCTTGTCGGCGCGGAATTTGACCGCCACGATGATCAACAGCGCGAGCACGAACAGCGTGACCGGAACGATGAACCAGAGCGTGTAGTGCTCGAACCATTTAATCTGATGCATGATTTCGGTTGCCGGCGCCTGAAGATCAAGCTGCCAGGCATGCGGTTGGTCCGCATGCGCAACCGAAGCGCTTACCAGCCCCGCAAGCGGGGCAGTGATAAGACAGATGATCGCCATCATCATCGCATAAGCCCTGTTCACCACAAACTTTCTCCCCACGCATGTGATTCAGATCAAATCTTACGCAGTCTCCAAGCTATAGGCTTGGTTCAACCATAGTTTGCTTATATCCGCAACGCCTTGCGACAAATGCCCCTGCGGCATTTTGCGCATTGAAGGCATGCGACAGCCTGTGGTTGAATTCCCTCCGTAACAGACCACACCTCCCTCCACAGAGTCGCAGCCTAAATTGAGGATAAGCTCTTTCGGCTGACAAATTCCACCATATTTTGAAGGCGGCACCAACCTTGTGACTTGAACAGGGTCCTACTTTCGCCGTACTCCGCTGAAAACTCCGCAAGGCTTTCCAATTCGCGTCCCGAGCGACAAGAATGGCCGCATTGATTCGAACCAGAGGTTTCCATGGCTCGTCCCTCCCTCATCGGCGCAAGCCTTATTGCCCTCATCACGCTGGGCTCCGTCTCCGCCGCATTGGCGCAGCCGGCACAAACGCCGCCGGCGACGGGTGCAGCACCGAAAGGGCCGGCACCGAGCATGCAGGCTCCGGCGCCAACGCCAGCCCCGACTCCCGGCCCTTCGCCATCGGGACAGCAACCCGGCAACGTCAAGGAAAGCCATGGCGCATGGTCTGTCATCTGTGATCGACCCGCAGGCGCTTCTGCCGAGCAATGCGCGCTGATGCAGAACGTCATTGCCGAAGACCGGCCGGAAGTCGGCCTCTCGGTCGTCGTGCTGAAGACCGCCGACCGCAAGGCCCGCATCCTGCGTATCCTGGCGCCGCTCGGCGTATTGTTGAAAGACGGCATGGAGCTCTATGTCGACAACAACAATATCGGCCGCGCCTATTTCACCCGCTGCTTCTCCGAGGGCTGCTATGTGGAAGTGGAGATCGACGAGGAACTGATGCGCATCCTGCGCGCCGGCAAGAACGCCGTCTTCGCCCTGCGCGAATCCTCCGATCAGGACCGTGTCGGCATTCCTGTCGAACTCAACGGTTTTGGCCCCGGCTACGACGCCCTTCCTTAAAGCGTGAGCGGCGCAAGGCCCGACAGCGCTTGCGCCTGCCTGCTGAGGGACCTACATCGGTTTTCAGATATTTCGGCTTGGGCGCAAGTGATTGCCCCTCACCCTAACTCTCTCCCCGCTAGCGGGGAGAGGAGACGAGCCTCTATTTTGGCCGAACGGGTGCCCGCATAGGTCCTTCGTCTCGCTTACGGGGAGAAGGTGCCGGCAGGCGGATGAGGGGCGGATGCTTGCGCATACGCCAAAGGCCAGCGGAGCATGAAACAATGAACACCGATCTCTTGAGCCTGTTCGACAGCGACGAAGCGAAGCTGCGGGCAATCGTGGCGAAAGCGCTTGCCGGCGCCGATGACGGCGAACTTTTCGTCGAACATGCCCAGGCGGAGTCGCTGACTTTCGACAATGGCCGCCTGAAGGGCGGGTCGTTCAACACTGACCAGGGTTTTGGCCTGCGCGCGGTAGCCGGTGAAGCTGTCGGTTATGCCCATGCGGGCGACCTGAGCGCTGCTGCGCTGGAACGTGCTTCGGATGCCGTTCGGGCCGTAACTGCCGGTCACTCCGGCTCCTATGCGGCCGCTCCGCAGCGGACCAACAAGAAATATTACGGCGACGAGAACCCGATCGGACAGCCGAGCTTCGAGGCCAAAGCGAAGCTGCTTGCCGATATCGACGCCTATCTGCGCAACAAGGACGACAAGGTTCGCCAGGTCACCGCGACGATTTCCGCCAGCTGGCAGGTGGTTGATATTTTACGCGCCGACGGGCACCGGGTACAGGACATCCGTCCGATGACCCGCATCAACATTTCAGTCGTCGTGGGAAGCGGCGACCGACAGGAGAGCGGTTCGTTCGGTACCGGCGGCCGTATCGGCTTCGGTGATTTCGTCGCCGAGGGCAACTGGCAGACGGGTGCGGACGAGGCACTGCGTCAGGCGCTGGTCAATCTCGAAGCGATTGAAGCGCCGGCCGGCACGATGGATGTGGTGCTGTCTTCCGGCTGGCCGGGCGTGATGCTGCACGAAGCTGTCGGTCATGGGCTGGAAGGCGATTTCAACCGCAAGAAAACCTCGGCCTTTGCCGGGTTGCTCGGCGAGATGGTCGCCTCTCCGGGTGTCACCGTCGTCGACGACGGCACGATCGACAACCGTCGCGGCTCGATCACCATCGACGACGAAGGCACGCCTTCGGCCTATAACGTGCTGATCGAGAACGGAAAACTCGTCGGCTACATGCAGGACCGGCAGAATGCCCGGCTGATGGGCATGAAACCGACCGGCAACGGCCGCCGGCAGGGCTATTCTTCGGTGCCGATGCCACGGATGACCAACACATACATGCTCGGCGGCGATAAAACCCCGGAAGAGATAATCGCTTCCGTCAAAAAGGGCGTCTATGCCGTTTCCTTCGGCGGTGGTCAGGTGGATATCACCTCGGGCAAATTCGTCTTCGGCTGCACCGAGGCCTATCTCATCGAAAACGGCAAGGTCGGGCCGGCGATCAAGGGGGCGATGCTGATCGGCAACGGGCCGGATGCGATGAAACGCGTCTCCATGGTTGGTAACGACATGAAGCTGGATACCGGTATCGGCAATTGCGGCAAGGCCGGGCAATGGGTTCCGGTCGGCGTCGGCCAGCCGCATCTGAGGATGGATCAGGTCACCGTCGGCGGCACGAAGGCGTAAAGAGCCATGAGCGACATCGTCATCCGCGCCTTCCGCCCCGGCGACGAACAGGGCGTGATCGGCGTCATCCTGCCGATCCAGCGTGAGGAGTTCGGCGTGGCGATCACTGCCGCCGACCAGCCGGATCTCGCTGCTATTCCGGATTTTTACCAGTCGGGCAAGGGTGGGTTCTGGGTCGCGGTGAAGGACAGACATGTCGTCGGCACGATCGGGCTGAAGGATATCGGCGGTGACGAGGCGGCCTTGCGCAAGATGTTCGTTGCAGCCGAGGTTCGCGGCAAGGAGTTCGGCGTAGCTGCCAGATTGCTGGATACGCTGATGGCGCATGCTTCAAATGCCGGGCTGAAGGCGATCATTCTCGGCACGACCGACAAGTTTTTGGCCGCCCACCGCTTCTACGAGAAGAACGGGTTTGTCGAGATTGCCGCGGAAGACCTGCCTGCTAGCTTTCCACGCATGGCAGTGGATACGAAGTTCTATCTACGGACGATTTGACGGAGCAGACGGTGGGAAATGCTCTCGTTCCTGAATTTGCCGTTTCCGATTGGTTGAAAAGCCGACGATTTTACTGCGACCTGATCGGCTTCTCCGTCCGTTACGAAAGACCGGAAGAAGGTTTCTGTTATCTCGAACTCGGCGACGCGGAGCTGATGATCGACCAGATCGGGATAGGCCGCACCTTCAGCATCGACGGCGCACCCCTGGAAAAGCCGTTCGGGCGCGGTCTCAACCTGCAGATCCGGGTGACTGATGTCGCCGCCATTCTTTGCCGTCTTGCCGAGGCAGGTATCGATCCATATCTGCCATTGGAGGAAAAGTGGTACCGACGCGATAATCACGAAGTCGGTAACCGTCAATTCGTCGTAACTGATCCCGATGGTTATCTGTTGCGGCTGTTCGAGGACCTGGGAGAAAGGCCAATGCCCCATTCAACCGTTTCTGCCGATCAGTAACAATCATGGCGGGTGACACATTTACCCTGCAATATATCTCACCGGAAACAGATTGCTCCGTGCACGAGCTGCGCTTTCGTGCTGATCCCCAGCTCGTTACTAAAGCCCTCGCAATAGACACGGCCGTGCTGGCGACACAAATAGTCTATCTCGACGCAGATGATTTGGGCGCTCTTTCGAAGGTCACTGGCCTGTCCCTGCCCGAATGGGCGGGTGAGGTCATATTGAGGCGGCCTCACCGGATCGATGAAACCCCTATCTCGTCCATACCAATTTCGAATTGCCGCTGATGCTGGATGGTCGCAAGCCATTGACCATTCACAGTGGAGAAAGAGGTTTTGATCCGTTTGAAACTGGGCGCAGCTGTTTCAGACCCCATGTCGAGAATGGCAGGATCATCGAGCGCATTACTTCCGTTCAAGGTGGCGGCAGGAGTTTCCTGACCCTCTATTATGCCTTGCCGGGCCAGGAATGGCGGTTTGACGCTTATGACGAGCTGATGAACGGACCTCGCCCTTGGACCGAGGCAATGGAGCGACGACTGGGTATGCTGCTCGGTTATACCGACGAGGAATGCGATTGGTGGATCGCCAATGGCTTCAGGCATACATCTCCGATCGCCACTTCTTGACAGGTGAGATGAAACCACCACAGGTGGGCGGCTGATCCTCTTCCTGCAGCACGCCACATCATGACATCCCCCGATCCGATCTCCGCTTTTTTAACCGCATGGCTTCCAGGCCATTCGATCGGCGAACCTGCCTTCGTCCTGCTCGCCGCCGTTATCGCAGGGCTTGCACGCGGGTTTTCCGGGTTCGGCGGGGCGTTGATCTTCATACCGCTCGCCGGCGCAGCGACGAGCCCGCAGATGGCTTCGGGACTGCTGCTCGTGATCGATTGGGTGATGACACTCGGCATGCTGCCGCAGGGATGGCGCAGGGCGAACCGTCGCGACGTCTTCACCATGCTGGCCGGCGCCATTATCGGCGTTCCGGCTGGCGCGGCAATGCTTTCGCTCATGCCGTCGGTGACACTACGCTGGATCATTTCCGCTGTCGTCGTCTGCCTGCTGGTCTTCCTGATCTCGGGCTGGCGTTATCATGGTCGGCCGAAAACCTGGCTGACTGTCGGCGTCGGCGCAATTGCCGGGCTTTTCGGCGGCGCGGCGCAGATGTCCGGCCCGCCGATCGTCGCCTATTGGCTCGGCGGCGCGATCGAACGCAAAACCGTGCGCGCCAATCTCATCCTCTATTTCGCGCTGGCGAGCGTGCTGTCGGCCACATCCTACATCATCGGAGGAATCCTGACGCTCGACGTTCTGCTGATCGCGCTGATTGCCGGGCCGGCTTACGGCATCGGACTTTTCTTCGGATCGCGGATGTTCGGGATCGCCAGCGAGACGACGTTCAGGCGCATCTGCTTCGTGCTGATCGGGGCTGCCGCGATCATCGGACTTCCCTTGCTCGACGGGTTGCGCCCCTGAGATCGCTTGTCATTCAGCAAGACTTAACCGGTGCGGGACTAGCTTTCCCTATCCGGGGCAAGGACGAATCCGCAGAAAGATGAAGGACAGGGCAAAAGCGATCTGGCGTCGCAACGTCAAACGCTGGCTGATCGGCGCCGGGCTGGAAGCTTCGGCGCTCGCCACGGGTGCCGGCCTGATGAAGGCCGCACGCGGTTCGGGCGTCATCTTCACGCTGCATCATGTCAGGCCGGAAGCGCCTTCGATCATCGGCCCCAACCGGCATCTCGAAGTGACGCCGGAATTTCTCGATCTCGCCATCCGGCAATTGAAGAAACTTGGCTACGATTTCGTGCGCCTGTCGGACGTGCCGGCGCGGCTTAAAACTCCGTCAGGAAAGCCGTTCGCAGCCTTCACCCTCGATGACGGATACCGCAACAATGCGGAGCATGCGCTACCCGTCTTTGCCCGGCACGGGGTGCCCTTCACCGTTTTCATCGCGCAGGGGCTGGCAGAACATCGACAACCGCTCTGGTGGGAGATCATCGGCCGGCTGCTGCGCGAGCAGGACCGTGTCACTTTCGATTTCGGCCAAGGCCTGGAGACGGTCGATCTCAAGACACCGGTACAGCAGCTCGATACGTTCTTCCGTTTTGCCAGCTATGTCTGGGCGCGAGAGGAAACAGCGGCCGTCGCAGATCTTTGCGCTCTGGCGGAAAGATACGGTATCGATCCGCTTGCCATGACCCGCGAACTGCTCATGGGACCTGAGGAGCTCAAGGACTTCGCAGCCCATCCGCTCGTGTCGCTCGGCGCCCATACCGTGACGCATCGCAAGCTTTGCCGATTGACCGCAGAGGAAGCGACCAGGGAAATGCGCCAGTCGGCCGACTGGCTGGCCGATCTCACCGGCACGCGACCGACTGCAATCGCTTATCCTTACGGAAGCCGCGACGCCGTGGGGCCGCGGGAATTCCAGACGGCCCGCGATCTCGGTTTTGTGATCGGTCTCACGACACAACCTGGAATGCTGACCGAGGGCGATCTTTCACGACCGACCGCCCTGCCGCGCGTGTCGCTGAACGGCTATTATCAAAAGCCGCGTTACGTCACCGCGCTCGCCTCCGGCATTCCCTTCGCGCTGAAGCGCTAGAGATTTTGTTTTACCCAATTCCAGCAAAACCGGTTCCCGCTTTTGCTGGAATTGCTCACGGGTACATCCGCACCTTATTCCAATTACCCGCCGGGTCATCGCGGCGGAACTCGACGCGGTCATGCAGGCGGAATTGGCGGTCGTGCCAGAATTCGATCGATGTCGGACGGATGCGGAAGCCCGACCAGTAGGACGGCCGCGGGATTTCACCGATGGCATAACGCGCGGCGTATTCGGCGACCGATTTCTCCAGCGCAAAACGTCCTTCAAGCGGACGCGACTGTTTCGAAGCCCATGCGCCGATGCGGCTGCCACGCGGGCGGGACGCATAATAGGTATCGGCCTCGGCATCGGCGACGACCTCGACCGGACCGCGGATGCGCACCTGACGGCGGAGCGATTTCCAGTGGAAACACATGGCCGCCTTCTTCTGGCCAAGGATTTCCTGCCCCTTCTGGCTTTCGAAATTTGTGTAGAAGACGAAACCCTGCTCATCGAAGCCTTTCAACAGCACCATTCGCACGTTAGGCAGGCCATTCTCATCAACCGTTGCAACCGCAACGGCGTTCGGATCGTTAGGCTCGGAGCCCTCCGCATCCTTCAACCAACGGGCGAAAAGAGCGAATGGTTCAGATTCTTCGGTGAAGTCACCGGTTGTTAACTCACTTCCAGACATATTGACTTAATTACTCCCAATCTGCTCGAACATGCCCGAGACGAAGCGCCGGACAGGATACAAGGTGTCAGTGATAGCAAAGTGGACCGAAATGACAAAGTGCTGGGGCCGTAAGAGCGGCGCTGCAATTTGCCTCGCCACGCTGACGCTGTCGCTTGCGGGATGTACAAGCAGTATGGATTTGTTCGGCGGATCGAGCAAAGTCGATCGGTCGCTTGCAACGGGAACCGTCGCCGGCGCGCCGCAGTCCGATACGAGCCTTTCCGACGAAGCAACCGTGCGCAACGCGGTCACCTCGGCGGATCTGGCCAAGATGGGCGCCAGCCCCCTTCCCTGGGCCAATGCCGCGACCGGCAGTGCCGGCGTCGTTTCCGTCATCCACGAAGACAATGCCCAGGGCCGCGTCTGCCGCGCCTTCAAGACCACGCGTCATTCCTACGAGGGCATCGCCGTGTTTGCCGGCCAGACCTGCATGACGGGAAGCGGCGACTGGATGGTAACCGCCTTCGACAAGCAAGGCTGAGCCAAATCGCCACTTTGAGCGGAATTGTCTCGAAATCCTCCACATCGTTAACTCTTCCTTCACCATGCCTTCGTTGTGAAGCCGCGCTGTAACCACTGATTCAGGACTGCGCCTCTACTCTCCAATCTTGAGAAAATCGGAGCAGCGAGCAGTGCATGATGGCCCTGTGTTGCCCGTGATGTGTCGAGTATCGGTAGGTCCGCGATTATGCCGGATCTGCTATCAAAAGCGTAACCGGTGGTCTCACAATGCGTGATCCCTATTCCATCCTCGGCGTCAGACGAAACGCCGATGCAGACGAAATCAAGGCGGCCTGGCGGACAAAAGCCAAGACGATCCATCCTGACCAGAATCGCGACGATCCGAGCGCGACGGACCGGTTTGCGGAGGTCGGGCAAGCCTATGAAGTGCTCAAGGATCCCGAGCGGCGGCGGCGTTACGACCGTGCAGCCGACATGCACCAGACAATCATGCAGCAGCGTGATGCGGCCGAACGCGCCAAGGCTGCGCGTGCGAATGCGGAAAAGGTGATGGAGGAACTGGCACGGACCCAGGCTGCCCGCGCCCAGTCCGAGGCCGCAAAGGCGGATGCGAAGTCCGAGACCGCGAAGGCGAAAGCCCAGGCAGCGTCTGCCGGACAGACAAAAACACAGGATGGCAAGAAACCGGGTGAAAGCCCCGAGGAAACCATCGAGCGGATTTTCGGCGGTGGGCCTGAGGCCCGCGAGCGTGCCAGGGAATATCCCGAAACGCCGCCAGAGCCCAAGGCCGCGGAGACCGAGGTGAAGGAAACGCCCGCGCCGGAAGTTCGGCCACCCCTGCCGCTCATGGCGGTCGATCTGATCGCCAATCTCGTCAAGCGGATCCGTGGCACTGCGCCCGTGCCTGAAAAGGCGCCGGACCTTCTGGTCGAGGCAAAGGTGACGGTGGCCGAATTCCTGGCGCTGAGGCCCGTGATGATCAAGCTCTCCGACGACAGGGAGATTCGCGTACCGATCGAGAAAGGCGTGACCGACGGACAGCTGATTCGTCTTTCGGGCCAGGGCCTCAAGCTCCCCAACATGAAACAGGGCGATCTCGTCGTAACGCTGAAGGCGGCCCGCGACGACACCTATATCGTCAAAGATTTCGACCTTCACGTCGTGCTGCCCATCTCGCTGCAGGATGCCGTGCTTGGCGGCGAGGCCCGGGTGGAGACGCCATCTGGCCCGCGCTCGATCGAAATCCCCAGCTGGTCCGGATCTGACCGGACGGTCAGAATCGAGGGTCTCGGCCTTCACGGTGCTAACGGACGCGGCGATCTCGTGGTCGAACTCAGGATCGTGCTTCTGGAAAAACCGGATGCCAAGGTCACCGACCTGATGCGGCTGATGCGCGACGGGCTCTATCTGTGAAACGGGCCGGCATGGCGGGCGTATGACGTCATCCCCAGCCAAGCACCCATTGTTACGCCCTCTTAACAGTAGATGATACGACGCCAGCTTGAACCATGGTGCCGCCTATGCCATAGGCAGCACTCAATTTTTTCGTGTCAGGGATTACACAATGGTTCAGGCATCCGGCCTTATGGCAGGCAAGCGCGGGCTCATCATGGGCGTTGCGAACAACCGCTCGATTGCATGGGGCATTGCCAAGGCCATCGTCGACAATGGCGGCGAAGTTGCATTCACCTACCAGGGCGACGCCCTGAAGAAGCGGGTCGAACCGCTGGCTGCCGAACTGGGCGCCTTCCTGGCCGGACACTGTGATGTCAGCGACGAAGCGACGATCGACGAGGTGTTCGCCAATATCGAAAAGCACTGGGGCAAGATCGACTTCATCGTTCACGCCATCGGCTTTTCCGACAAGGACGAGCTGACCGGCCGTTACGTCGATACCTCGGCCGAGAATTTCGCCAAGACGATGCAGATCTCGGTCTATTCGTTCACCTCCGTTGCACGTCGCGCTGAAAAGCTGATGACCGATGGCGGCTCGATGCTGACGCTGACCTATTACGGCGCTGAAAAGGTCATGCCGAACTACAACGTCATGGGCGTTGCCAAGGCTGCACTCGAAGCGAGCGTCAAATATCTCGCCGTCGACCTCGGCCCGAAGAACATCCGCGTCAACGCGATCTCGGCTGGTCCGATCAAGACGCTTGCGGCATCCGGTATCGGCGATTTCCGTTATATCCTGAAATGGAACGAGTATAATGCACCGCTGCGTCGTACCGTGACCATCGAGGAAGTGGGCGATGTCGGTCTCTACATGCTTTCCGACCTGTCCCGTTCGGTCACCGGCGAAGTGCATCATGCCGACAGCGGTTACCACACGATCGGCATGAAGGCGGTCGATGCTCCCGACATCTCGGTCATCAAAGACTAATAAAGGATACTTGCCGTGCTCATCTATGTGATCCGCCACGGCCAGACGGACTGGAATGCCGAAGGCCGTCTCCAGGGGCAGAAGGACATTCCGATCAATGCGATCGGGCGTGGACAGGCGACCCGCAACGGAGAGACACTCCGCGACCTCGTCGGTTCTGCCGACGGGTTCGATTTCGTCGCCAGCCCCCTCTCCCGCACGCGGGAGACCATGGAGCGCGTACGGACTGCCATGGGGCTCGACCCCATGGGCTACCGCACCGACGAGCGTCTCAGGGAGCTCTCCTTCGGCGACTGGGAAGGCTTTACCACCGCCGAAATAAAAAAGAGCGTGCCGGAGCGGCTACGCGAACGGTCAAAAAACAAGTGGAGCTTCATTCCGCCGGGTCCGGATGCCGAGAGCTACGAAATCCTCTCGTGGCGTATCGGGGCATGGCTTGCCTCGCTGAAGGGACCGACGATTTCCGTCAGCCATGGCGGGGTGCTGCGGTCGCTTTTTCGCATCATCGGCAATGTCGATGAGAATGAAGCCGCCAACATGCCGATCCATCAGGACCGCATCGTCAGGATCGAAATGCACGATAGCGAAGCCAAAGATGGCGCTGCCGCAAAAAGCACGATCGCCTGGATCTGACACCGACCTGATCGGCCTTCGAGACGGTTGAAGGCGCCGGCACTGCCTATCGGCTTATTGAACGATTTCGAGATCGTCGACGATGCGGCTGCCATCCACCGTCGTGTAGAAGACCAGAACCTTCACGCCCGCCTTCAGTCCTTCGAAGTTGAATTCCTCCGGAACCTTGTAGGTCTTGCCGTCATCGAGGGTGAAGCTCAGCGCGTTGACATCCACCGTCTTGATGGTCGCTTCGATATCGACGCTCTGCGCCCAGCTGTTGAGCGGAGAGAAGATGCTGGCGGTGGCGAGCAGGGTGGCGATGAGCATGCGCATCTTGGAGGCCTTTGATGAGGTCCGTGTGTTTCGTTTCGATGCAAGGATAGCCTTGAGATTGTGGCAAAAGTTGCCCTCGATCATGGCATTTCATGCGCGAAACGAGGCATTATTATTAACAAAATATCACCAAATACTTTTTTCCACTTTCCACAGCCGTCTGAAAACACGAAAATCAAGTATTACTTAAGCATAATTCAGAACCCGCATGCCCTTCATCGCGAAATGATAAATTAACTCCCGAACAATACACTATTTCCTGCGTCTCAGGGGTTAACGGAAGGCATTTTGCAGGTGAAGTTCAGGCAGCCGCAACAACTAATCTGGCAGAACATCATTGCCTCGAATCCAATCTCCCTGCTTGTGGCGCTGACGATTTCGCTCTGCATCTTCGCGGTCGCGATAGGTCTTGACCGACGCAACACCGAATCGGGGCACGCCGCCCTGCGCGCGGATGTGGAAAACACTGCGTCGGCCATGACGCGCAATCTGACAGGGCGCATCGAGAGCGATATCAAGGACGCAAAGGCGCTGGCCCAACGCCTCATTCGCGAACAGAATGCGACTTCCGAGCATCTTCGCCATGTGATCGAGGCGACGTTCGAGAATCACCCGCATTTTTCCGCAGTAGCACTGGCGCCAAATCTTGCAATATCGCAGATCCACACGCCCGAAGGCATTTCGAGCATTGGCGGACCGCTGCCCTTCAATATAGAGCGGCTCGGCGACGATCTGACGGGAGCCAACGACAAAACATCGCCGATCATCGTGACCGGTTCGCAGGAAAATCACCTGACACTGATCGTCCCGATCACGCTAGACGAGAAAACGCTTCACCAGCCATGGGGCGCCATCGCAATCATCATCGACAAGGCGGAGCTTCTGAGGGAAGCGGGCATGTTGGTAGATGGCAATGCGGCCCGACCTAGTCCGGTCGATCTTACCAACGTGAATTTCTCGCTGCGGGACAAAGCCAAACCTGACTATCTGGCGTTTCTTGGTGACGATACCGTGGACAGCCAGTCGCCGTTGACCAGGGCGCTGGACGTTGCTGGCTCACGCTGGGACCTTGCCGTTGCGCCCAAAAGCGGTTGGACGGCGGCCCCACCCAACCAGAGCCATTTCCGACTTTTTCTTGCTTTCGGGGCGGTGGTGGTCATCGTGCCGATCTTCGTGGCGACCGGACTGCTTTCGGAACGAAACCGCAATATCGCCGAACTGAAGACACGCGAAACCAGCCTGTTAGACCTTTCGCAGCGTTTCAACCTTGCAATGGAAGCCTCCAATATCGGCATCTGGGAAGTGAGCGGCGACGGATTGCAGCTTTTCCTCGATCGGCGGGCCAGGATGCTTCACGGCGTGAACTCTCCCCAGGATGTTCAGCGCCTGAAGGGCCTGCTGCAACTGGTCGTGGCCGAAGATCGGGTCAAGGCGGAAGCCCATTTCATGAAATGGGCGCGACTCTACGAATCTTGCAGCGAAACCTATCGCATCACCCTGCCGGGCGGCCAGATCCGCCACCTGAGATCGGCCGGCGCGCGTTACGAAAACATCGACGGCAGCCAGCGCATGACCGGAATCGTCTGGGACGTGACGGCCGACATGCTGATGGCGCAAACGCTGCGCGACTCAAAGGCGAATACCGAAGTGAAGAATGCAGAGCTCGAACTTGCGCTGGACGAGTTGTCGAGCCGCGAACGAGAGCTCGAGGAATTGTCCGGCAAGCTGGATCTGGCGCTTGCTTCCTACGGCTGCGGCATATGGGAATATACGCCCGGGCTCGGCACGGAGACCTGGGATGCGCGCATGTGCCAGCTCTACGGCGTCCCGTTCACCAACGGCGTCGTGGCCCAGGAGCGGTGGCTTAACCTGCTTTTGCCGGAGGACCGGCCGATCGCGATCAATGCATCGAGAGCGTATCTGAGCGGACAGACGAAAGAAGCGCTGGTAGTTCGCGTGCCACAGACGGACGGCACGATCCGTTACGTGCGCTCCGTCGGCCAGTTGCATGTCGGCAAGGATGGCTCGAAAAAGCTCATCGGGCTGGCCTTCGACGTGACAAAGGACACGGCGCTGACCGTCGAACTGCAAAAGGCCAAGACCGAGGCCGACGCAAAGAACAACGAGCTTGAAATGGCCAAGAGTCGGATCGAGCACAATGCGCTTCACGATCCGCTGACGCATCTCGCCAACCGACGCAAGCTCGACATCGAACTGGATGCACTGTCACGCTCTGCGGGAAGGCGGAAATTCGCCCTGCTGCACCTCGATCTCGACCGCTTCAAGCAGATCAACGACACGCTGGGACATGCCGCGGGCGACGCCATGCTTGTGCATGCCTCGAAAATCCTGACACGAAACATCACCGAAAAGGACCTCGTGGCGCGGATCGGTGGGGACGAATTCGTTATTCTCGTGCATGACCAGGCCAGCTCCAAGGATCTTGCGCAGCTTGCGGCGCGGATCATTTCCGAGTTCCGCCAGCCGCTCGATTTCGACGGGTTCTCCTGCCGCTGCGGCGTGTCGATCGGCATTGCCGAGGCCAATGGCAGCCATGTCGATGCGCGCCGCATTCTCGTTAACGCCGATTTGGCGCTCTACCGGGCCAAGGGCATGGGGCGCAACCGCTTCGAATTCTTCACGCAGAACCTGCATGCGGAAATCATCGACCACAAGCGGACGGCAGACGAGCTGCTGGCCGCCATCGAAAACCACGAGTTTACCGCCTGGTACCAGCCACAGCTCAACGCGACCAACAATCAGCTGACGGGTGTCGAGGCGCTGATCCGCTGGCGGCACCCCCGCCGCGGGTTACTGGCTCCGGACCAGTTCCTGAAGATCGCCGACGACCTGAACGTGACGGCAACGCTCGACCAGATCGTGCTGGAAACGGTGCTGAAGGACAAGATGCGCTGGGCCGCCATGGGTGTTGCCGTTCCCAGGGTTTCGGTCAACGTGTCATCGAGACGGCTGCATGACGAACATCTGATCGACATGCTGCGCGGCCTGCAGATCAGTCCCGGCGAGATCGCCTTCGAACTGGTGGAATCGATCTTCCTAGATGACGGCGACAGTGCCGTGATCGCCAATCTGGACAGGATCAAGGAACTCGGCATCGATGTGGAAATCGACGATTTCGGCACCGGACACACCTCGATCGTCAGCCTGCTGAGGCTGAAGCCGAAGCGGCTGAAGATCGACAAGCAACTGGTGCTGCCGATCCTTCATTCGCCGCAGGAGCTGGCGCTTGTGAGGTCGATCATCGACATCGCCCGATCGCTCGGCCTCGAAACGGTGGCGGAAGGCGTCGAGACCTTCGAGCATGCAAACCTGCTGGAAAAACTAGGCTGCGACCTCTTACAGGGTTATGCCTTCGCCCGCCCCCTGCCCTTCGACGACTTCACGGCGAGGGCACAGGAAGGATGGCGGAGGTCGGTGGCCTGAGCGACCATGCTACCGTCAATTGACCGGAGTGTTCACCTGACCGGTACCGGTCGGGCGCAAGAAAGGCTTGTCCGCGCCCGGGCTTTTGCCTAAGAAAGCCTCGATAAAAACGGCGATATCCGCGCCCCGCAGCCAGGCAGCTTCCATGTCCCACAATACGTTCGGCCATCTTTTCCGCGTTACGACCTGGGGCGAGAGCCATGGCCCGTCACTCGGTTGCGTCGTCGACGGCTGCCCTCCCGGACTTCGTTTCACCCATGCAGACATCCAGGCCTGGATGGACAAGCGCAAGCCCGGCCAGTCCCGTTTCGTCACCCAGCGGCGTGAAGACGATATCGTCAAGGTTCTCTCCGGCGTGATGATCGACGAGGACGGCGAGACGATGATCTCGACCGGCACGCCGATCTCGATGCTGATCGAAAACACCGACCAGCGCTCAAAGGATTACGGCGAGATTGCCCAGCGTTATCGCCCCGGCCATGCCGACTATACCTATGATGTCAAATACGGGATCCGCGACTATCGCGGTGGCGGACGTTCATCGGCCCGTGAGACGGCGGCCCGCGTGGCGGCCGGCAGCATCGCCCGGCTTGTCGTGCCCGGCGTGAAGGTTCGCGGCGCGCTGGTACAGATCGGCAAGCACAAGATCAATCGCCAAAACTGGGACGGGGACCAGATCGACCAGAATCCGTTCTTCTGCCCCGATCCGCAGATGGTCCCCGTCTGGGAAGACTATCTCGACGGCATCCGGAAATCCGGCTCCTCGATCGGCGCCGTCGTCGAGGTGATTGCCGAAGGTGTTCCGGCGGGTCTTGGCGCGCCGATTTACGGCAAGCTAGACCAGGACATCGCCTCGTTGCTGATGTCGATCAATGCGGTCAAGGGCGTCGAGATCGGCGAAGGCTTTGCGTCCGCGGAACTGACCGGCGAAGAAAATGCCGACGAGATGCGGATGGGCAATGACGGCAAGCCGCTCTTCCTGTCCAACCATGCCGGCGGTATCCTCGGCGGCATTTCGACCGGCGAAGCGATCATCGCCCGTTTCGCGATCAAACCGACCTCCTCGATCCTGACCGAACGCCAGTCGATCGATGCGACCGGTAACAATGTCGATGTCCGCACCAAGGGTCGTCATGACCCCTGCGTCGGCATTCGCGCCGTGCCGATCGGCGAGGCCATGGTCGCCTGCGCCATTGCAGATCATTATCTTCGCGACCGCGCCCAGACCGGTCGCCTGAAATAGGATTATCATCATGGCCTACGATCAGAAGCATGTCGTCGATGCCCTCCGCGCTTTCGAAGCCGGCGAGATCGTCGTGGTCACCGATGACGACGACCGGGAAAACGAGGGGGACCTGATCGTCGCCGCCGTGCATTGCACGCCGGACAAGATGGCCTTCATCGTGCGCCACACATCCGGCATCGTCTGTGCCCCGATGCCACGTGAAGAAGCCAAGCGGCTGAACCTCAACGCCATGGTTGCCGAAAACGACAGTGCCCACACGACGGCCTTCACCGTCACCGTCGATTTCAAGCATGGCACGACGACCGGTATTTCCGCCGACGACCGGACGCTGACGGTGCGCAACCTTGCCAATCCCAATGCCGGCCCTTCCGACTTCGTCCGTCCCGGCCATATCTTCCCGCTGATTTCCCGCGAGGGCGGCGTGTTGATGCGTTCCGGCCATACGGAAGCGGCCGTCGATCTCTGCCGGCTTGCCAATCTGCCGCCGATCGGCGTGATCTCCGAACTCGTCAACGATGACGGCACAGTGATGCGCGGCCAGCAGGTGGCGGAATTTGCCGTCAAGCACGCGCTGAAGCAGGTTTCCGTTGCGGATCTGATCGCCTACCGGCAGCGCAAGGAAACGCTGATCGAATTGAAGTCATCCTTTGACGTGACGACCCCGAACGGAAAAGCCAAGGCGCATGCCTATTCGCTGCCCTGGGATCCGATGCAGCATGTCGCCGTCATCTTCGGCGACATCCGTGACGGCGTCGATATTCCGGTCCGCCTGCATCTCGAAAACGTGGCGCAGGACGTGTTTGGCGCGGAACGTTCGGTCGAACGCTACATGCGGATGATCGAAAAGGAAGGCCGCGGCGTCATCATCTATCTGCGCGAAGGGTCCGTCGGCGTCGGCCAGACGGACACCGGCCGCAAGGTGCGACAGGGCCAGGAAGCCCATGCCGAAGCCCAGGCACGCGAAAGCGAATGGCTGGAGATCGGGCTTGGCGCCCAGATTCTAAAAGATCTCGGCGTTTCCTCGATCAAGCTTCTGACCCGCAGCGAACGACACTATGTCGGCCTCGAAGGTTTCGGCATCCGGATTGCCGAGACGGTGATCTGCTGACCGTTAAAATCACGGCCCCCTAGAATCATATGATTGTAACGCTTTTCGTTTCGTCGGATCGTCGCTCGTTGTCGAGCGGCAATTTTTCGTGTACGAATAATGGTCAGATTTGTTTGGGATGAGATAAAGCGACAGAAAAACATCGCGCTGCACGGCTTGGATTTTGCCGTTGCGGCTGCAGAGTTCGATTTCAAGGAAGCCTTGATCGAGCCTGGCTATCCTGGGAGAGATGGTCGTCACCGATTTATGGCCATAGGACCTTTAGGTGACGATCTGACAACTATTGTTTTCTCAAGGCTTGGAAACGAAGCTATTTCAATCATCAGCTTCCGGCGCGCGAGCCGGAGTGAAAGGAGACGTTATGCAGAAACCTGAACCACGTTTCCGAGAGCTTACCGATGAAGAAGAGGCACGGATTCAGAAGGCCGCAAAGGAAGACCCGGATAATCCGCCGCTGACCGACGAAAAATTGGCACGTATGCGGCCGGCACGCGAAGTCATGCCGATGGAATTCTTCGAAGCAATCGACGAGATGCGCAAGGCCCGTGGCCGGCCAAAGATCGAGGCGCCCAAGGTCGCGGTGACGCTGAGGCTCGATCCCGACGTGCTCGACAAGTTCAAGTCATCGGGCAAAGATTGGCGCGGCCGTATGGCCGAAGAGCTGCGCAAGGCAGCAGGGCTCTGAGCAAACTCAACGCGCGTTGGCTAGGATCGCCTCGATCAGGCGGTGTGCCTTCAAGGCATCGTCTCCCGTGACCCGAAGCGTCTCGACACCCCTGATCGCAGCGAGAAAATTGCCGATCAGTGCACGGTGCATTTCATGGCCAAAGGCCATCGGGTCGGCGCCGGTGCCGATCGATCTTTCTCCGCCGAAACTCGCCACCGTTCCATCCATGAACGAGGCTTCCAGCGTATCGCCGGACAGCACCGCCGTGCCCTTCGTGCCGATCAGTTCGATGCGTTCCGGCAGGCCGGGATAGGCGCAGGTCGTGGCATTGAGCGTGCCGATCGCGCCACTTTCAAAGGAGAGTGTTGCCGTCACCAGATCTTCGGTTTCCATCGCATGGATGGGGGTGGTCCGGACGAAGGAAAAGACGTCTTTCGGCTCTCCCGCATAGCTGAGCAGCAGATCGATCGTGTGGATGGCCTGTGTCAGCAGAACCCCGCCGCCATCTCGCGCACGCGTGCCCCTGCCCTCGACATCGTAATAGCTCTGCGGCCGCCAGTTGCGGATTGCGGCGGACGCCTCGACCAATTCGCCGAGCCGGCCGGTGCGGACGATAAGGTCGAGCGCAAGCGCCGCCGGCCGAAACCGGTTCTGCAACACCATGCCCAACATCACGCCCGCTTGCGCTGCCGTGTCGACGATTGCCTCAGAGCGTTCGATGCTGATGTCGAGCGGTTTTTCCAGAAGGATATGTTTGCCGGATTGAGCCGCACGCTGCACCAGTTCCAGATGGCTTGCCGGCGGCGTCAGGATTAGAACGGCGTCGATCGCCCGGCTGTCGAAGATCGCATCCAGGTCTTCGACGACGGGGATGGAATATTGTGCTGCAAAAGCGTCGCGACGCGCCGCCGTCGGGCTATAGGCCGCCAGGCATTCGACCTCTTCTGAAAGGTCGAGCAACGCTCGGGCGTGGTGTCCCGCCGCCATGCCGAGACCAATAATCGCCACCCGTAACTTGCTCATGCCATGCCTCTCCCGAAATGCTGCAGGTAGAGACTTAACCGGTTCATGTCCTTTTTGCGAAGCCGAAAACATCATTCGCTACGCAGGATCGGACGTGGCGAATGGACGCCTGCGATGAAGGTGTATCGAAACGCCACTCCTCACATCGGCCGTTGATTGCTGTTGCGCTTCAATATCTTCGGCATCAGGGGCGGCGATGCATCCACCGCGATAGGCCTGATCGCAACAATTTTATCGGAACCGCCTCGGCTGCCCGGCAGTTAGACCACGAACTTCGTGGCTTCGATCGATGGCCCCAACCCTAAAAGGCAGGCAGAACCGATGAACACGCGACCGCAATTTGCATCCCGCACATCCCTTACCGACCTGCCGCCGCAGATCTATTATGTGCATCCGCTTGCGCTGAAAGGCGCCGATGCTTGGCGTGAGGTTTTCGCCCATGCGCGAGACCTCGGTTTCGATACCGTGCTTTCCGGCCCTCTGTTCGAGCGTGGAGACAAGGCGAGCATTTTCACGACGCGGAATTTCGGCCAGCTTGATCCGGCGCTTGGACTTGGGGACGATCCGAACGAAGCCATCGCCTCGCTCGTCACCGCTGCGCGGGACCATGACTTGAAATTCATGCTCGACCTCGTGATCGACCAGGTTGCAGCCGATCGGGAACATGCGCCGCCTGTCGCAGCCGACCCGCGGCTGAAGCCGCAAGAGAGCGGTGCGCGAAAGATCGATTTTCTGGCGGAGTCGCGACATATCGAAAACTGGCGCGACCGGCTGGTTTCGCTGGCAAATCTCGGGGTTGCCGGTTTTCGCTGCCTCGGCATCGGCCATATCGCGCCCGAAGCGTGGCACGATCTCATCGCGTTCACCCGCCGGTCGAAGCCAGATGCGGCTTTCATTGCCTGGACACCCGGCAGCTCCTTTGCCGATCGAAAGGCACTGGCCGGCACCGGCATGGACGGCAGTTTCTCATCGCTCGCATGGTGGGACATGGAGGAGCGCTGGATCATGGACGAGTACCAGATCCAGCGGGATCTCGGTTACCAGATCGCCTTCCCCGAAGCGCCGTTTGCCAAACGCATCGCGCATGGAACCGATGGATGCGAAGTGCTGAAACGCAAAGCGGTTCGCGCGCTGAAACTCGCTTCCACTTTTACCAGCGGTCTTATGATCCCGATGGGCTTCGAATACGGTGCCTCCATTCCGCTCGATCCGCTTTATGGCGATGGCTCGGGCCTGCGCGGGCTGAAGGAACAGGGCTCCTACGATCTGTCGGCCGAAATTCGCGAGATTACCGGGGCGACCAACAAGACCGCCGCAGGTTTTGCGCGGCGGCCGCTGAAACTGGTCTCCGCCAGTCAGGGTCCCGTCGTCGGCCTCTTCCAGACCGACGAAGAGGATAGCCGTGCGTCGGAAAAGATGCGCGTCATACTGCTCAACCGCGACCTGAGAAAAACGGCGGCAGCGCCTTTCAACCTTTTGCGCGAGGCCGCCTCTCCCTTCCTGCCGCTGATTGCGCCCGAGGATGAGACGGAGGTTTTCGACGCGAAACTGAAGCTGAAACCCGGTGAAATCCGCATCTTCGAAGGGTATGTTTCGGAGCCTATCGTCGATGCCGTGTCGGTACCGAGCGCCGGTGAAGCTGCCGCCACGCCGCGGCTGGCAATCGAGAAGATCACCCCGGCAGTCGATGATGGGCGTTTCGTGGTGAAGCGCGTTGTCGGCGAAGTGCTGAAGGTGGAGGCCGACATTTTCGGCGACGGTCACGATCCGCTTTCCGCTGCCCTGCTGTTTCGCGCCGCTGATGACGAAGAATGGCAGGAAGTGCCGATGGCGCTGGTGCTCAACGACCGCTGGCAGGCGGAATTTCCGCTGAAGCGGATGGGCCGGCATGAATTTGCAATCGAAGGCTGGAAGAACCCGTTCCAGATCTTTCGTTACGAACTGACCAAGAAAAATGAAGCCGGGCTCGATCTTAGGCTTGAGATCCAGGAAGGCATAAATCTGGTGCTCGATGCGCTGGACCATACCGATGGGCACCTGAAGCCGCATCTTCAAAAACTGTTCGACACGTTGACGGCAGAGCAGGACAAGCAGCGGACACAGATCCTGTTGCTGGCGGAAACTGCCGACCTGATGGCGAAGGCGGATCGCCGCCCGCACCGTGTCCGCTCCCAGGTCATCCCGGTCGATGCCGAGCGCATCGGCGCGGGGTTTGCCAGCTGGTACCAGATCTTTCCGCGCTCGCAGAGCGGCGATCCCGATCGTCACGGCACGTTCGACGATGTGATCGGCCGCTTGCCAGCGATCCGCGAGATGGGTTTCGACGTGCTCTACTTCCCGCCGATCCACCCGATCGGCAGCACCAATCGCAAGGGCCGAAACAACACGCTGACGCCGGCTCCGAACGATCCGGGCAGCCCTTATGCGATCGGCTCGGCGGATGGCGGGCATGGCGACATTCATCCCGAACTCGGCACGTTCGAGGATTTTCGCAGGCTCGTCGATGCGGCAGAGGACCATGGGCTGGAGATCGCGCTCGACCTCGCCATCCAGGCGTCTCCGGACCACCCGTGGCTGACATCGCATCCCGGCTGGTTCGACTGGCGGCCGGACGGCACGATCCGGTATGCGGAAAACCCGCCGAAGAAATACGAGGATATCGTCAATGTCGATTTCTACGCCAAGGAGGCGGTGCCGTCGCTGTGGATCGAGCTGCGCGACGTGGTGCAGAAATGGGTCGATAATGGCGTCAAACTGTTTCGGGTCGACAATCCGCACACCAAGCCGTTTCCCTTCTGGGAATGGATGATTGCCGATATCCGCTCGCGCCATCCCGATGTGGTATTCCTGTCCGAAGCCTTCACCAAGCCGAAGGTGATGTACCGGCTGGCCAAGGTCGGGTTCTCGCAGTCCTACACCTATTTCACCTGGCGTAATGCCAAGTGGGAACTCGAAGAATACATGCGCGAGATCACCACACAGGAGCCGAAAGAGTTCTTCCGGCCGCATTTCTTCGTCAACACCCACGATATCAACCCGGACTTTCTGCAGAACGCGCCGCGCCCGGCCTATCTGATCCGGGCGGCACTTGCCGCGACGCTGTCCGGCCTATGGGGCGTCTATAACGGGTTCGAGCTTTGCGAAGGCCGGCCGGATGCCAAGCGCAAGGAATATGCGGATTCGGAGAAATACGAGATCCGCGCCTGGGACCATGACCGGCCGGGCAATATCAAGGGCGAGATTGCGCTTCTCAACCGCATCCGCCGTGAAAATCCGGCATTGCACTCGCATCTGGGGTTGCAGCTTCTGCCTGCCTGGAACGACAACATCATGTTTTTCGAAAAGGCGAGCGCCGGCCGGGAGAATGTGCTGCTGATCGCGGTCAACCTCGATCCATACAATGCGCATGAAGCGGATGTCGAAATACCGCTCTGGTCATGGAACCTTCCGGACCACGGAGCACTTCAACTTGAAGATCTGATCGCCGGAAATCGATTTAGCTGGACAGGCAAGATCCAGCGTCTGCGGCTCGACCCGCAGGCAGGACTGCCGTTCGCCATATGGCGCGTCAGATAAGGGAGGAATGCGCCGTGGATTTCATGACGAACAGCCAAACAGACGCGATGGGCCAGAACCTCGGCCAGGGCGGCGATCCGCTATGGTACAAGGATGCGATCATCTACCAGCTGCATGTGAAGTCGTTTCACGATGCGAACGGAGATGGGATCGGCGACTTCAAGGGCCTGCACGAAAAGCTCGACCATATCGCTTCGCTCGGCGCCAATGCGATCTGGCTGCTGCCCTTCTTCCCTTCCCCGCGCCGCGATGACGGTTACGATATTGCCGATTACAGCAATGTGAGCGCGGATTACGGTACGATGGAGGAGTTCCGTGCCTTCGTCGATGCGGCCCACGAGCGCGGCATAAGGGTGATCATCGAACTCGTCATCAACCACACGTCAGACCAGCATCCGTGGTTTCAGCGGGCGCGCAACGCGCCGGCCGGTTCGCCCGAGCGGGATTTTTACGTCTGGTCGGACTCCGACCAGAAATTTCCCGAAACACGGATTATTTTTATTGATACGGAGAAGTCGAACTGGACATGGGACCCGGTCGCCGGCGCCTATTACTGGCACCGCTTCTATTCCCATCAGCCGGATCTCAACTTCGACAATCCGCAGGTGCTCGACGAGCTTCTAGAAGTGATGCGCTTCTGGGCCGATACGGGCATCGACGGTTTCCGGCTCGACGCCATCCCTTATCTGATCGAGCGTGAGGGGACCAATAACGAAAACCTGCCCGAGACCCACGATATCCTGAAGAAGATCCGTGCAGCGCTGGATGAAAGCCATCCCGGCAAGATGCTGCTTGCCGAGGCCAACCAGTGGCCGGAAGACACGAGCGAATATTTCGGCAATGGCGACGAATGCAACATGGCGTTCCACTTTCCGCTGATGCCGCGCATGTATATGGCGATCGCCAAGGAAGACCGTTTTCCGATCACCGACATCATGCGCCAGACACCGGAAATCCCGGAAAACTGCCAATGGGCGATCTTCCTTCGAAACCATGACGAGCTGACGCTGGAAATGGTGACCGACGAAGAGCGCGACTATCTGTGGAACACCTATGCTGCAGACCGCCGCGCCCGGATCAATCTCGGCATCCGCCGCCGTCTGGCCCCACTGATGGAGCGCGACCGGCGGCGCATCGAGCTGATGAATGCGCTGCTTTTATCCATGCCGGGCACGCCCGTTCTGTATTATGGCGACGAGATCGGCATGGGCGACAATATCTATCTCGGCGACCGCGACGGAGTCCGCACTCCGATGCAGTGGTCGCCTGACCGCAATGGCGGTTTCTCCAAGGCCGATCCGGCGCGGCTGGTGCTGCCGCCAGTGATGGACCCGCTTTACGGCTACGAGGCGGTGAATGTGGAAGCGCAGGGTGCGGATGCGCATTCGCTGCTCAACTGGACGCGGCGGATGCTTTCGCTGCGCAACCGGCATCCGGCCTTCGGTCGCGGTTCGCTGCGGTTCCTGACGCCGGGCAACCGCAAGATCATGGCTTACCTGCGCGAATATGACGGCGAGACGATCCTCTGCGTCGCAAATCTCTCGCGCCTGCCGCAGGCGGTGGAGCTGGATCTGGCGCAGTTCGAGGGCTCTGTGCCGATCGAGCTGACCGGCATGTCGCCTTTCCCGCCGATCGGCCAGTTGACCTATCTGCTGACACTTCCGCCCTACGGTTTCTTCTGGTTCCAGCTCGCGTCCGATTCCGATGGCCCGAGCTGGCGCAAGGCGCCGCCGGAACAGGTGCAGGACATGGTGACCATGGTGGTGCGCCGCGATCTGCAGGAGCTGATCGACCAGCCGAAATTGGCAGCCACCATGTCCAACGACGTGCTGCCGGGCTATCTCACCATGCGGCGGTGGTTCGGCTCCAAGGGGCAGATGCTCAACAGCGCATCGCTGGTTTCCGCCACCCCGCTGCCTTTCGCCAACAATATTCTGCTCGGCGAACTGGAAGCCGATATCGGCGGGCGCACTGACAGCTATCTCCTGCCGCTCGCCGTCTCTTGGGACGACAGTTTTCCGACCGCACTTGCCCAGCAGCTCGCTCTGGCACGGTTGCGGCAGGGACGGCGTGTCGGGTTCCTCACTGACGGTTTTGCCCATGAGAGTTTTGCGCGGGCCATCCTGCGCGGACTTTCGGAGCGGGCATCGATTACCGGCCGCACAGGAGCACTCGATTTCATCGGCACCGACCAGCTCGACACACTCACCATTACCGACGACCTGCCTGTGCACTGGCTTTCCGCCGAACAGTCGAACAGTTCGCTGATCGTCGGCGATCTGGCGATGGTGAAGCTGATCCGGCACATTTTCCCTGGCACCCACCCGGAAGTGGAGATGACCCGGCACCTGACAAAGGTTGGCTACCGGAACACAGCGCAGTTGCTGGGCGAAGTGACGCGCACAGGACCTGACGGCACAAGCCATACGCTGATCATCGTGCAGAAGGCGATCCGAAACCAAGGCGACGCCTGGAACTGGATGCTCGGCAACCTGCGCCGGTCGATCGACGATATCGTCGTTACCGGCTCGGACGGAGATGCGGCCGACGATCATTTCAAGCCGCTGGTCGCCTTCAGCGCCCGCATTGGTCAACGTCTCGGCGAACTGCATGTGACGCTGGCCGAAGAGAGCGACGACGAGGCTTTCAAGCCGGAATGGGCCAAGGAGAAGGACATTGCCGCATGGCGCGAGTCCGTCACCACCCAGATCGGTCAGAGCCTGACGGTTCTGGAAAATGCAGTCGGCGGGCTGGAAGGCGAGCTTGCCACGACAGCCAGATCGCTGGTCGAGCGGCGCGACGAACTGATCGATCTTGCGGCCCGGCTGACCGAACATACCAAGGGCACGCTGATGACCCGCCATCACGGTGATTTCCATCTCGGCCAGATTCTGGTGGCGGAAAGCGATGCCTATATCATCGACTTCGAGGGCGAGCCGACGCGGGCATTGGCCGAGCGCCGGGCAAAGACCAACCCGTTGCGCGATGTCGCCGGGCTGCTCAGGTCGCTGAGCTATCTGGCGGCCGCTGCCGACATGGACCGCGAGGTGGTGAGCGAGGTTGACGATATCCGCCACCGCGAGCTGATCACCCGCTTCATTGAGCTGGCCGAACCCGCGTTCTTGCAAGCCTATTTCACCGCCGTCGAAAAATCTGATGCGCTGATGCATTCGAATACGGCGCGCGAAAAGGTGCTCGACCTCTTCCTGCTGGAAAAGGCCGCCTATGAAGTGGCCTACGAGGTTCGCAGCCGTCCGCACTGGCTTCCTCTACCGCTCGCCGGATTTTCGGCGATCGCATCCCGACTTCTGGAGAGTGACCGATGAGATACGAGCGCGCAGACCTGATGACCGGCATGGTGCAGGAGGGTTTGCAGGCCCTTGTCGACGGGCGCCACGGCGATCCGTTCTCGATTCTCGGTCGGCACCAGTATGGTGATCTCACCGTCGTACGCGTTCTGTTGCCGGGCGCGCTTTCTGTGGCCGTGATCGAAAGCGAGACGGGAAAGGTGATGGCGGAGTTGGAGCCGATCCATGAAGCCGGCATCTTTGCCGGTCTGGTCGGCAGCCCCGTCCCTTATAAACTTCGCATCGAATGGCCGGATGCAATACAGGAAACCGAAGACCCCTATTCCTATCCGCCGCTGCTGGGCGAACTCGATCTGCATCTGATCAGCCAAGGCACGCATTACGAGCTGGGCCGCACGCTCGGGGCGATCCCGATGGAGATCGATGGCGTGGACGGCGTACGTTTTTCGGTCTGGGCGCCGAATGCTCAACGGGTCTCCGTCGTCGGCGATTTCAATGCCTGGGACGGACGGCGCAACCCGATGCGGCTTCGCGCGCAGGCCGGGATCTGGGAACTGTTCATTCCCCGCCTGACGCATGGCGAGCGCTACAAGTTCGAGCTGCTTGACGCCCACGGCAATCTTCTGCCGCAGCGCGCCGACCCGGTGGCACGGTCTTCGGAAGCTTCGCCTTCGACGGCATCGATCATCGCCTCGTCAAAACCGTTCCGCTGGAACGATGCGGACTGGCTGGCATCGCAGGCGAAGGACCGGACGCGTGAAGGCGCGATGTCCGTTTATGAAGTGCATCTCGGCTCGTGGGTCAGGATTGCCGAGGAAGGCAACCGCTCGCTCGACTGGGTGGAACTCAGCCAGCGGCTGGTGCCTTATGTGAAGAAGCTCGGTTTTACCCATATCGAGATGCTGCCGATCATGGAGCATCCGTTCGGCGGGTCCTGGGGTTACCAGCCGCTTGGCCTGTTTGCCCCGACCGGGCGGCACGGCACGCCGGAAGACTTTGCCTATTTCATCGACCGCTGCCATGAGGAAGGTATCGGCGTCATCCTCGACTGGGTGCCTGCGCATTTTCCGACCGATGTCTGGGGTCTGGCGCGCTTCGATGGCACGGCGCTTTACGAACATGCCGATCCGCGCGAGGGGTTCCACAAGGACTGGAACACGCTGATCTACAATCTCGGCCGCAACGAGGTGAAGGGGTTCCTGATCGCATCCGCGCTCGAATGGCTCGAACATTTCCATGTCGATGCGCTGCGCGTCGATGCCGTGGCCTCGATGCTCTACCGCGATTACAGCCGCAACGAGGGGGAATGGATCCCCAACCAGTATGGCGGTCGCGAGAACCTCGAATCCGTCGAGTTCTTCAAACATCTCAACAGCATCATCCATGACCGATGCCCGCATGCCTTTACCGTGGCGGAGGAATCGACCGCTTGGCCGGGCGTGACCAACAGCGTCGAAAATGGCGGGCTCGGTTTCGATTTCAAATGGAACATGGGCTGGATGCACGACACGCTGCATTACGTCTCGGACGATCCGGTCTACCGGAAATACGAACATGGCAGCATGACCTTCGGGATGATCTATGCCTATTCGGAACGTTTCATGCTGCCGATCAGCCATGACGAGGTGGTGCATGGCAAGGGCTCGCTGCTCGGCAAGATGCCGGGCGATGCGTGGCAGAAGCTCGCCAACCTGCGGGCCTATTACGGCTTCATGTGGGGCCATCCCGGCAAGAAACTGCTGTTCATGGGCTGCGAGATCGGCCAGGAAACAGAATGGAACCATGACGGGTCTGTTGTCTGGGACCTACTCGACCGACCGGAGCATGCTGGCATCCAGTTCCTGATCCGCGACCTCAACCAGATTTATGCCAAGGAACCGGCCTTGCAGTTCAGCGACCTCCACGCTGAAGGTTTTCAATGGGCAGTGGCGGATGACGCGGAAAACTCGGTTTACGGAATGCTGCGGACATCCGAGGATCGGTCGTCGCACATGCTGGTCATGTCCAACATGACGCCGGTGCCGCGATACGGCTACCGTGTCGGCGTGCCGGATGAAGGGCGCTGGGAAGTGGTGCTCAACACCGACGCGTCGATCTATGGCGGCACGAATTTCGGCCAGATGGACGCCTGGGCGCATCGTTCGCCGGAACACGGCAAGCCGTTCTCGGTGGCGCTGGACCTTCCGGCGCTGTCGACGGTGTTTCTGAGGTGGCGGGGATAACTTACCGCCGGGTTTGCCCGGATTGAAGAGTTGCGAAGATACGATTATCTTCGGGCAGCATGAGGCCGGAAACTCCGCAATGCCTGACCACGACAATGCCTATCGCCAGACGATGAACCAGATATCGGCACTCATGGATCTGATGCGGCCGATGATAAATCATGTCGGCCATTTCACGGAGGCACTGGGTCGCCATGATGTCGAATTCAACAAGATTGGGCGTCACTTCCATGACCTGCGTCAGGACATGATCACCTTGCGAACTGGGCAGATGCAGATCAAGTCGGAATTGGCGGAATTCAAAGCGGATATCACAATACGTCTAGACGCAATCTTCATTCGGCTAGATGAGATAGAGAGCACCGGGGTGAGGAACGAAACTGCAATTCGCAACCTTGCTTCGGAGATGGTGCTTCAGCACAATACGATCCTCAACGCGCTGCAGGACAGCCACAACAACAAGCTTGCCCTTGAGCAGCTTGAGGAAAGACTGAGTGAGCTTGAGCGCGAGGTTCGTCAGTTGCGGCGCAACTGACGTCGATCGTTTACAAGGTCTCTCGCCATCCTTGTTGATAGACCACCCGCTCCACCCCCGCGAACCGTGCAACGCGCTGCAATTCCGCATCGAGCTTTTCCAGCCTTCCCGCAGACGCCCGCACGCCCTTTTCAAGCCACAGCCGTTTGACGTCCAGCACGCCCGCCTTGCGGTCAGCCTTCATGTCGATCCGGCCGATCATGCGGTCGCCTTCGAGAAGCGGAAAGACGTAATAGCCGTATTGCCGTTTCGGCTCCGGCACGAAAACCTCGATGCGGTAGGAGAAGTTGAACAGACGTTCGGCACGGTTGCGATTGCGCAGCAGCGGGTCGAACGGGCTGAGAACCCGGATGCGAGCCGGCGGTTCGGGGATTGCGCCGAGATGGTCCAGAAAACCGAGAAGCGCGAAAGAGGCGCGTGGACGGCTGCCATCGGCCGCTTCGATCACCACCTCCGTCAGTTCGTCGCGATGGCCTGCCACCCATGCCCGCGCCTCTTCCGGCGTGACGATGTCCCAAAAGGCCGAAAGTTCGCCCGATGTGGCGAAACCGAGTTTGGTCATGGCACTGCGGCAGGCCCAGTCGACGAACTCATCGTGCTCGACATCCGGCTCATGATGATGCGCGGCAATGACACGTTCGGTGAGATTGTAGACCTTCTGGAAATTCACCCGGCCAGCGATCGACAGCTTGCCGGTGTGCCAGTGATATTCGAGCGCGCTCTTGTTCGGATGCCAGTTCCACCAGCCGCCGGATTTGTGGTCCTCCACCTTCATATCGCGTGACATGATGGCGCCGTTTTCGGTGATGTAACGGAGCGTTTCCTCGAATGCGGAATCGAAGCCTTCGCCCTGCCATTTCCGCCAACGCTCGGCGAGGATCGGCGCGCGGCGGCGGAAGCGGTGTTTCCAGTAGCGGAAGAGCTTTGCCGGGATGATCGAGGCGTCATGCGTCCAGTGTTCGAAAAGCTCGCCGTCCTTTTCCAGAAGTGCCGTCAGATGCTCCCGCCTGTAGGTCTGGTTGCGGGAAAACAGGATCATGTGATGGGCGCGTTCCACCGTCGCGATACTATCCACCTGGACGAAACCGAGATCGTCGATGAGCTGTAGAAGATCTGCCTTGGGCAACGCGCGGCCGGGCGGAGCGGAAAGCTGTTGCCGCTCGAGGAAGATGCGTCGTGCCTGCTCGTTCGGAATCAGGATAGCCATGCGTGCGAGATTAGGTCGGCTTTACGCCCTTTTCAATGTTCTTTTTTTGTTCCGAATTCCTTTGTTGGCGATGCGGGTTTATAGACGCTGGGACATTTTGAGGATCTGGTTTGGATATCCATTTTGACAAGGTCGAGGTTCGCTTCGAAGGCCGCACGGTCATCCATCCGCTCGACCTGACGCTCAGCGAACGGCGGATCGGCATTATCGGGTTGAACGGCTCGGGCAAAACCACGATCGCTCGGATGATCAACGGGCTGGTCAAGCCATCCTCCGGCCGGGTCACGGTCAACGGCTTCGATACGCTTGCCCAGGAGGACGAGGCCCGCGGGCAAAGCGGCTTCATCTTTCAGAACCCGCAGAACCAGATCATTCTGCCGCTGCTGCGCGAGGATATCGCGCTTGGTCTCAAGTCGAGGAAACTTTCCAAGACAGACGTGACGGCCGCAGTCGATGCCGTGCTGGATCGTTTCGGCATCCGCCATCTCGGCGACCGGCGTGCGCACGAACTGTCCGGCGGGGAACTGCAGCTTGCAGCGCTCGCTTCGGTGCTCGTGACCCAGCCGAAGATCCTGGTGATGGACGAGCCGACCAACCAGCTCGACATCAAGAACCGAAACCTCGTGGAAGAGACGATCCGAACGTTGCCGGAAGACGTCATCGTCATCAGTCATGATCTCAATCTCGTGGAAGGTATGGAACGGGTCCTGCTGGTCCGGGGCGGGCGAATTGCAGCCGATGGGGAACCGGCTCGGGTGATTGGCGAATATCGGGCGATGCATGGAGTCCCGGCCTGATGCGCTCGCTGCATATCGAGGGCGACAGTGTTCTTCACCGGCTGCCGGCGGGGGTGAAGCTGGCGACGCTGGCCGTCATAAGCCTTGTTCTGTTCAAGATCGATATTCCCGGATTGCTCGCCGTGGCAGCGCTCGCCGGTCTCGTCGGACATGCATTGCTGCGAATCAGTACAGCGGAAATCTGGCACCGGATGCGCCCATTTGCGCTGATCGTTGTCGTCGTTGCGCTGTTCACGGCGGTTTTCAGCGGCACCACCGAAGGCCTTACGGCATTTTTCCGGCTGGCGGCTCTGGCACTGTTTGCCAGCCTGGTTACAGCGACGACCACGACCGGTGATTTTATCGACGTGATCACCAAGGCGGCGATGCCACTTGAGCGTCTCGGCGTTCTGAGGGCTCAGGATGTCGGCCTTTCGATCGGTTTGGTCATCCGTTTCGTGCCGGAAATCCTCAGCCGCTACGAAATCATCCGCGATGCGCATTACGCCCGTGGGTTGAAACCTCGCCCGCTTTCCATCATCGTTCCGCTGATCATCACGACGCTTCGAAGCGCCGACGAGATAGCCGTAGCCATTGACGCTCGCGGCATCCGCAGTCAGAAGTGAGGCAATCTCAGCCTTAAGGATACCGAAACCATGGCAACCCGCGACCTCGTTCTCTCAGCGCTCTTTGCTGCCATCATCGTGGCTCTCGGCCTGGTTCCCCCGATTATGCTCGGCTTCATCCCGGTTCCGATCACCGCCCAGTCGCTGGGCGTGATGCTGGCGGGCGTCGTGCTCGGCGCCAAGCGCGGTACGATTGCGGTGCTGCTCGTGCTCGTGCTTGCCGCGATCGGGCTTCCGGTTCTTTCCGGCGGCCGCGGCGGCCTTGCCGTGTTCATGGCGCCGACGACCGGCTATCTGATCGGCTGGGTTCTGGCGGCGTTTACAACCGGCTACCTGTCGCAGCTTCTCGTCAGCCATAGTCAGGCCGGCTTCGTGCAGACCGTCAACTTCTTCGTCGCCGCGCTTTTTGGTGGCGTGATCGTTCTTTATGTCTGCGGCATCAGCTATCTGGCGCTGGTCACAGGCCTCGGTTTCTCCAAGGCCTTCATGGGATCGCTCGCCTTCATTCCGGGCGACGTGCTGAAGGCGCTGATCGCAGCCCTTGCCGGCCGGGCCGTCATGGTCGGGTATCCGCTCCTGCCGCAGCGGGCATGAATTCAGTCGAGGAACGAATAGAGCCAGTCGCGCAGGTCTTCCGGCAGCGCGACCGAGCCGCCGCCTTCGTTATCCATCGCTACCCAGACGATCTCGACTTCGGCAACCGCCTCGTCGCCGCGGGTCATCCTGACAATAAAACCCGAGGACTTGCCGCCGATCTTGCTGACGCCGACATGGGTGTGGATGATATCGCCGATTGCAAGCGGCACGTGGAATGTTGCCGAGACCTTGCCCACGATGAAGGCCGGATCATCGGATGCAGCCCTGCGGCGACGCCAGAAATCGGCGACGGCCTCTTCCGCCCGATCGACATAGACCGAGCGGAACATCTGCCCGTTCATGTCGACATCGCGGAAGGTGACGCGAAAATCCGACGCTTTAATCCTATCCTTGACCACGTTTTCCCCTGAACCGCTATTTCCCCAGGCGTTATTCTTTCCGTCCAAACAAACGCAAGAGCAAGGGCTGGCGCTTGAAAAAGTGCCGCGGATGCGCCATGTCGTGAACATCCCACGCCGGGGTACACGACGGGAACGCCGCATGACCACGCGCCTTTACGAACATCAGATATTCCTTGAACACCCCGCACCGGAAGGTCATCCCGAACGGCCGGACCGGCTGCGTTCGCTGGCAATTGCGCTGCAGCATCCGAATTTCGACGCGCTTGACCGCAAGCAAGCGCCTCAGGCCAACGAGGATGCCGTTCTTCTAGCGCATCCGGAAGATCATCTGCGCGCCGTCATGCGCGAAATTCCCGAAGAGGACATTATCCGGCAGGTCGAAGCCGATACCTATGTCGGTCCGAAAAGCCTACAGGCAGCGCTGACCGGCATCGGCGGAGCGATGGCCGCCGTCGACGACGTGATGACCGGCAAGGTGGACAATGCCTTCGTTGCGGCCCGACCGCCCGGCCATCATGCCGAGAAATCGAAGGCCATGGGCTTCTGCCTGTTCAACAACGCGGCAATCGCCGCGCGCCATGCGCAGCAGACCTATGGGGTCGAGCGGGTAGCGATCGTTGACTGGGACGTGCATCACGGCAACGGAACCCAGGACATCTTCTGGGACGATCCCTCGGTGCTGTTCTGCTCGACGCACCAGATGCCGCTTTATCCGGGCACCGGCGCGAAAAACGAGACGGGCGCGAAGAATACGGTGGTCAATGCGCCGCTTTCGCCCAATGACGGCAGCGAACATTTCCGCGAGGCGTTCAAGGATCGCGTATTGCCGAAACTTAACGATTTCCGTCCGGATTTCATCATCATTTCCGCCGGTTTCGACGCTCACCACCGCGATCCCCTGGCGCAGATCAACCTTGTCGGCGACGATTTCGACTGGGCAACCGGGCGGCTGATGGAAATTGCTGGGAAATACGCCAACAACCGGGTCGTCAGCCTGCTCGAGGGCGGTTATGATCTGGAAGGACTGGCGGAATCCGCCGGCATGCATATCTGCAGATTGATGAGAGGATGAAGGACATGACCGAAACCACACGGGATCTGGATGGCCAGGTCGATGTGAGCGGCTATTCCTTCGAAAAGGCCGTCGCCGAACTGGAAAGCATCGTTGCGCGGCTGGAACGCGGCGACGTGGCGCTCGACGAATCCATTGCCATCTACGAGCGCGGCGAAGCGCTGAAGAAGCATTGTGAAAACCTGCTCACCGCCGCCGAAAACCGCATCGAGAAAATCCGCCTCGACCGCGCCGGCAAGGTGCAGGGCGTGGAGCCGCTCGACGGCGAATAATGCAGATCGGCGGCAATTGAAATCATAGGTTGCCATGGCCGGTTTCACTCGACTGTCATACTGTTCCTTCCTATATTATCCGTATGGACAAGGATCAGGTCATCGCCAAGCTCAGAGAGCACGAGACGGAGCTGCGCGCCGCGGGCGCTGAGCGGATGTCGATCTTTGGCTCGGTGGCCCGTGGCGAGGCGACCGAGGACTTCGATATCGATCTGTCTAAAGGCTCACTGACACGCATTCGCGATATTTTGGAGAACGGTTCTGCCGCTCTTGCCTATACGAAGGGCATGGACTTCGAAGCCTATATGGGAAACGGTCTTGTGCGGGATGCAACCGAACGCTGCTTCACTCGAATAGCGGAAGCGGGGGCCAAACTTGGGTCATTGGCGGTAGAGCTGTTTCCCAATCATGACTGGCTGGCGATGCGGCATCTGGGCAATGTCCTCTGCCACGATTACGACGGCGTTCTGGATGAGACGATCTGGTCGATGATCACCGATCGCCTCCCTCCCCTCATCGTTGAACTGGAAACCTTCCTGGCCCAATATCCCGAAGATCAGGAAACGCTCTAGCGAGGCCCCATGTCGTTTTTCCCTGGAACCGATCCCGCCGCCGGCGATGCTTTTGCCTGCGATGCGATCGAAAATCTCATCATCCCGCGATCCAGCGACATCGGCGGATTTTCCGTGCGGCGAGCACTGCCGAGCCGGCAGCGGCGGCTGGTCGGGCCGTTCATCTTTTTCGATCGCATGGGGCCGGCCATTCTCAAGCCCGATGAGGCGCTGGATGTGAAGCCGCATCCGCATATCGGGCTGTCGACCGTGACCTACCTGTTCGACGGAGAGATCAAGCATCGCGACAGTCTCGGCACCGAACTTGTCATCAAGCCGGGCGACATCAACCTGATGACCGCCGGGCGCGGCATTACACATTCGGAACGCACGCCGGAAAATCTGCGCGGGCATCCGCTCTCCATGTCCGGGCTGCAGACCTGGCTGGCACTGCCGGATAACAAGGAAGAGATCGATCCAGCCTTCGCCCATACCGGCCGGGAGGTGATGCCCGAGATCAACTGGGACGGCGCGCATGGGCGCGTGGTGATCGGTGCATTCGAGGGACTTTCCTCGCCGGTCGCGACCTTCACCGATACGCTCTATGTCGATCTGCGGCTCGAGCCCGGCAAAAGCTTCCCCTTTGGCGCAGGTCACGAAGAACGGGCGCTCTATATCCTCGCCGGGGAACTGGAGATCGCCGGTGATAGATTCGCCCCCGATCAGCTGCTGGTTTTTCGGGCCGGTGACGAGATCACGCTTCGCGCGGGGCCGCTCGGCTGTCACGTCATGCTGTTCGGTGGGGCGGCACTGAACTCGAAGCGTTACATCTGGTGGAACTTCGTTTCCTCGTCGAAAGAGCGGATCGAAAAGGCCAAGGAAGAGTGGCGAACGGGCCGTTTTGATATCGTTCCGGGCGACGAAGAAGAGTTCGTACCGTTACCCTCCCCCTTGCCCGCAGGCTAAAATCGATTAGAACCAAGTATTCGTGAAACTTGAAAAAGTCCGTTTTCTGCTCATCTTTCGAGACGAAACGTTTCAAGAAAACAAGAAGAGAAAGCCAGCTTCCGTGACTTCCCTGCCCGCGACGCCGCTGCTCGACACCGTCAAGCTTCCCGCAGACCTTCGAAAAGTCGATGACCGAGACCTGCCGAAGCTCGCCCGCGAAGTGCGCGACGAGATGATCGATGCCGTCTCCAAGACAGGCGGGCATCTGGGGGCCGGCCTCGGCGTGGTCGAGCTGACGATCGCCATCCACAAGGTTTTCAACACGCCCGACGACAGGCTGATCTTCGATGTCGGCCACCAGTGTTATCCGCACAAGATCCTCACCGGGCGCCGTGACCGCATCCGTACCCTGCGCCAGGAAGACGGGCTTTCCGGCTTCACGCGACGAGCGGAAAGCGAATACGATCCCTTCGGCGCCGCACATTCCTCCACCTCTATCTCCGCCGGCCTCGGCATGGCGGTCGGTGCGGAGCTTGCAGGCAAGAAGCGCAATGTGATCTCCATCATCGGCGACGGTTCGATGTCGGCCGGCATGGCGTTCGAGGCGCTCAACAATGCCGGCGCGCTGGATGCCCGGCTGATCGTCATCCTCAACGACAACGACATGTCGATCGCCCCGCCGACCGGCGCGATGAGCGCCTATCTGGCACGTCTGGCCTCCGGCCGCGCCTATATGGGCGTGCGCGAGATGGGCAAGAAGCTGACCGGGTATCTGGGCAAATCCATCGACCGGGCGATCACCCGCGCCGTCGAACATGCCCGCGGTTACGTCACCGGCGGGACGATGTTCGAAGAACTCGGCTTCTATCATATCGGCCCGATTGACGGTCATTCCTTCGATCATCTTCTGCCTGTGCTGCGCAATGTGCGCGACAATGCCCATGGTCCGGTGCTGATCCATGTGGTCACGCAGAAGGGCAAGGGTTATCCGCCGGCGGAAGCCGCGGCCGACAAATATCACGGCGTCAACAAGTTCGACGTCATCACCGGCGCGCAGACGAAGGCCAAGCCGAACGCGCCCTCCTATACGAGCGTCTTCGGTGACGCGCTGGTGCAGGAAGCCGGCTTCGACGACAGGATCGTCGGCATCACCGCCGCCATGCCCGATGGCACCGGTCTCGGCAAGATGCTTCAAGCCTATCCGTCGCGCACGTTCGATGTCGGCATTGCCGAACAGCATGCCGTGACCTTTGCGGCCGGCCTTGCGACGGAAGGTTTCAAGCCGTTCTGCGCCATCTACTCCACCTTCCTGCAGCGCGGTTACGACCAGGTCGTGCATGACGTGGCGATCCAGGGATTGCCGGTCCGCTTCCCGATCGACCGCGCCGGTTTCGTTGGTGCCGACGGGCCGACCCATGCGGGATCTTTCGACACGACCTTCCTCGCCACCCTGCCGGGCATGGTGGTGATGGCGGCCGCCGACGAGGCGGAGTTGAAGCATATGGTGCGCACCGCCGTCGCCTATGACGACGGCCCGATCTCGTTCCGTTATCCGCGCGGCGAAGGCGTTGGCGTCGAGCTACCCGAGCGCGGCGAAATCCTGCAGATCGGCAAGGGCCGCATCGTCAAGGAAGGCTCCAAGGTCGCGATCCTTTCGTTCGGCACACGGCTGAAGGACTGTTTGCTGGCCGCCGAAGATCTCGAGGCCGCAGGCCTTTCGACGACCGTTGCCGATGCACGTTTTGCAAAACCGCTCGACCACGAGCTGATCCGCCAGCTGGCCCGCCACCACGAGGTGCTGATCACCATCGAGGAAGGTGCGGTCGGTGGCTTCGGCAGTCATGTGCTGCAGTTCCTCGCCACAGAGGGCCTGCTCGACCACGGACTGAAGGTTCGCTCTCTGGTGCTGCCTGACATCTGGATGGAGCAGGCAAGCCCGGACGTCATGTATGCCAAGGCCGGCCTCGACCGCGCCGGCATCGTCAAGACCGTGTTCGGTGCGCTTGGAAAGACCGTGATCGGCGTGGGTGCAGCGAGCTAACCGCCTTTTCAGTTGCGCTGGCCTTGCATCATCATGTCGAATTCCACCACGTTGGAATAGATCGGCGTGCCGACATCCATGGCGTAGTGCGACCGGAGTATTCGGCCGCTGACGGTAAAACCGATGGTCCTGCCGTTCCACGAGGTCAGCTTCACATCGAAACTTTCCGCGCCACTATGCCCCTTGGCCGTCAGCGTGCCGGTGATGTGAGCGCTATCCGGACCCGTTTGATCGACACGATCGGACCGGAAGGTAATCGTGTCGTAATTATCGGTATCGAAAACCGCGCTGGACCGCAGAAACGCATCCACTCGCGTTTGACCCGTGGCGACGCTTTGCGGTTTCAGCTCGAAACTCACCATTGCATGGGTCAGATCTCCGGCCTTGAGATTAAAGCTGCCGGAGAATTTGGCGAAATTTCCTTTGATGCCGCCGCCGCCGACCTGATCGACGTGAAAGCGGATGCTGGACGAGCTGGTGATCGCGTAACGCCCGGCAGCCTCCATAAGACTGGGAGTGTTGGTCACCGCTGACGCGAGTTGCGGAAACGTCGAACAAAAAGCCATTGCGGCAAAAATTGTGGTTCTTCGGATCATGATACGTCACCTCCCTGACGGATCTTTTTCATCGATGGCCGCGAAAACCGAGCATGCGGAGCAAAACGGAATCGCGCCGTACATAGTGATGATAGAGCGCAACGCTGGCATGCAGTGCCACCAGCGCGAGGACGAGATAGGCGAGCACGGCATGTGCTGTTGTCCACCACGCTTCGGCGGCATCGGATTTCGCGACCGGCAGATGCGGGATGACGAAGAGATCAAAAGCGAAAGTCGGAATTTCCAGCGTTGAGACAGAAGCGATCATCCAGCCCGCAAGCGGAACCGCCAGCGCCAGGAGAAACAGCAGGTGATGCATGCCTCGAGCGGCCCGATGCTCGAGAGGGCTGATGCCGGCCACCGGTTTCGGCTGCGCAGCGAAAAGCGAATGGACAAAGCGTATCAGCGATACAAGCAGCGCCAACATGCCGAAAGACTTGTGCCATTGAAAAAGCGAAAACTGCAATGCCGGGTCGATGGACCCGCGCGTCATCACGAAGCCGAGCATGATCAGCCCGAGGATCAACACAGCGACCAGCCAATGCAGCGTGATCGTCAGAGAACCATACCGATCAGGACCTTTGGCATGACAATGCATGACTGGATTTTCCGATGCCTGTCCCGGCAGCTTTGCGCCGGGTTGGCGGCGGCTTCAACTCACAATCACTTGCGTCGTCTTAAAATATACCGAGCGATCGACCGTGACTGGTATCCCGGTCAGGCCGGATTTGCCCCGTCAAACTGCAGACGGGTGGAGGAACTGCGCAATCTGTGCCGCTCGAGGAACCAGCCAAGTGCCAGATGTATGGCGCAGCCCGCGAAAAGGATTGCCATCTGCACGCCGAGCGGCGCATGCGGGTTCACATCCATGTAAACGCTTGCGGATGCCGACAGAACGATACCGATCGAAAAGATTGGAAGGCTGTGCCGGCCGATCATCGAGACAGGCCGCAGCCAGCTCAATCGAGCAGCTTTTTTGACTATGTCGAGGTTCCAGGCGAGATAGAGAATGGCCAGAGCATCGACGATGCGCAGCGGCCCGCTGTTTGTCTTGGAGACCAGCTCCCTGTAGAAGCCCTGATAGGGCAGCTGCGCCCACTCCAGGAAATAGGCGAGATTCATCGGAATGGCGAGGATGGCGAAGACTGCTGCCAGTGCGAACGCCATTCTGTTATAGGGTAAGGGATCGCGTCCGGTCCTGATACGGATGCCGAGGACGACACCGATCGTGAAGATCAGCTGCCACGACAGCGGATCGAAATACCAGTGACCGCCTTCCTGAGCGAGGTTCGAAAGGTTCACGTGGCCCAGGCCTGCAATGACCCAGAGCGCAGCCGAAATCCCCACCAGCAGTAGGGGAAACCGATCATAAAGCACGAATACGAACGGCACCCAGAGCATCAGCACGATATACATCGGCAGAATATCGAGATCTCCCGGCATATAGACCAGCAGCAGCGCCTGTATTCCGCGCCAAAGCGGGTCGGCAAGAAAACCGGACACATATTCAACGACGCTGGTGTCGGCATATTCTATCGCCACCATGGAGGCGAATGCCGCCATAATCAGGAACAGCAGTAGATGCGCGAGATAGATGCGCCAGGCGCGGCGCCAAGGGCGCAGTAAGGAGAGATCGGCATTCGGGCGATAATAGGCGAGCGCGGAGGACATGCCGGCGAGCAACACGAAGAGTTCGGACGCGTCTGCAAAACCGCGCGAATGCTGGAACGTGGCAGAGAAGGTGAATTCGGCATGGCCAATAAAGATCAGCAGCAGCGTAATGCCGCGCAGAAGATCGATCCTGACTTCGCGTTGAATGCCCATAGGTGTCTCCGCGACAAGATCTCCATGAATGCCGCAGCCCCGTTCCTAGCGAAAAATCGCTACTGCTCGCTTTACGCGCTCCGAATTATTTTAGCGATTTTCGACTTATGCCCGATTTCGGGATTTTCCGCCGGTTGCAACGGCAAGGCGCCATTGCTCTTGCCTTGCGGACGGGAAACCGCCAAGAGAGCCGCATGAACCAGAATTCCTCATCCGTACGCCTCGACCAGCTGCTGGTCACGCTCAACCTTTTCGACAGCCGCTCGCGGGCGCGCGACGCGATTGCGCGCGGAACCGTCAAGGTCGACGGCAAGGTCATTACCAAGCCGGCGCAGACCGTATCGGCGGAAGCTGAAATCGTCGTCGATGATCCGGCAAGCACCTATGTCTCGCGGGCCGCGCTGAAACTGATTGCGGCGCTCGACCATTTCGGTCTCGACCCGGAAGGCCTCACCTGCCTCGATGTCGGCGCTTCGACGGGTGGCTTTACACAGGTTCTGCTGGAGCGCGGAGCTGCCCATGTCATCGCCGTCGATGTCGGCCATGACCAGATGCATGAGCGACTGAGGAACGACGAGCGCGTCACCAATATCGAAGGGTTGAACGCCCGCGAGATGACCGCTGACGACATCGATGACGAGCCGGTCGATTTCATCGTCTCCGACGTCTCGTTCATCTCGCTGAAGCTTGCGCTGCCGCCGGCACTGGATCTGGCGGAACCGGGCACAGCTTGCGTGCTGCTGGTCAAGCCGCAATTTGAGGCGGGGCGGGACAATGTCGGCAAGAGCGGGCTTTTGAAGCAGCCGGAGACGGCACCGGACGTTGCGGCGGAACTGGAGCGCTGGCTTGTCGAGGAGATGGGCTGGACAAGCCTTGGCCTGATCCCCTCGCCGATTGCCGGGGGAGACGGCAATGTCGAATTCCTGCTTGGCGGAAGGAAACCATCGTGAGCACGGTCACCATCACGATCGACCGGCTGGGCGCCCAGGGCCATGGCATTGCCGATGGCGAAGACGGTCCGGTCTATGTGCCCTATGCACTGCCCGGCGAGACGCTGGCGATCGCCCGTAACGGCGACCACGGCACGGTCATGTCCACCTCCAATCTCTCGCCGGACCGGATCGAGCCCGTCTGTCGGCATTTCGATCCCGATCGCGACAATTGCGGCGGCTGCTCGCTGCAACATCTCGCGGCACCGGCCTATCTGGCCTTCAAGCGCGGGCTCGTCATCGATGCGCTGAAATCGCGTGGGCTGACGCCGGAAGTCGGCGAAACGATCGCCTGCCATCCCGGCGAGCGACGCCGTACCGTGTTTTCCGTGCGCCGCACCGAGAAGGAACTGCTGCTCGGCTTCAACCGCGCAGAGACCAATCATATCGTTTCGATCGAGGAATGTCCCATCGCCTCGCCCGGCATCGTGGCGAGGCTCTCCGCAATCCGCACGGTCGCGGCTTCGCTTGCGCAAGGGGCGGAGACTTTCCGCCTTACCGTGCTGGAAACGCTCTCCGGACTTGATCTCGCGGCCGACGGTCTGAAGAAGCTCGACGACAAGCAGCGTCGTGCCGTGACCGAGGCAGTGCTTTCGCTGAAAGGTATCACGCGGGTTTCGGTGAATGGCGAGATCGTGCTCGAGCCGACCAAGCCGGTTATCGATTTCGGCGGCGTAAAGGTCTCCCCGCCCCCCGGTGCATTCACCCAGGCGACAAAACCTGCGGAAGAGGCGATGGCGGAACTCGTCATGAGCCATATCGGCAAGGCCAAGCGGGTGATCGATCTGTTTGCCGGTTCCGGCACGTTTTCGCTCAGGATCGCCCGCAAGGCGAAGGTGCATGCGGTCGAGGGCGAGGAGATGTCGATCAATGCGCTCGATCTGGCCGCCCGCAACACGCAGGGGCTGAAACCCGTCACCGTTGAGAAGCGCGACCTGTTCCGCCGTCCGATGACGACGAAGGAACTGAAGGTCTATGACGCAGCCGTCTTCGACCCGCCGCGCGCCGGTGCAGAAGTGCAGGTGAAAGAGATCGTCGGCTCCGGCATCAAGACGATCGTCGCTGTCAGCTGCAACCCGGCCACACTTGCCAGAGACCTCAGAATTCTCGTCGATGCAGGCTACCGGATTCAGTCGGTGACGCCGATCGACCAGTTCCTGTGGTCGCCGCATGTGGAGGCTGTGGCGCTGCTTTCGCGCTGATTAAAGGCAAACAGCCGTCCTGGTCGGGCGTCAGCGCTGCAGGAAAGCCTCGAAGGCGGCGCGCGCCTCGGCGCTTTTCAGACGGGCGGAAAAATGGACGAGTTCCTCGTCGATACGGGCGAGAACCTCATCGCGCGGACCACGGACGAGATCGCGGGCTATCTTCAACGCCTGGGCTGGTTTCTTGCCCAGCTCCGCGCCAATTGCCAGCGCCTCCATCTCCACCTCGTTCGGACCGACGACTTTCCAGATCAGCCCGGCCTCGAGTGCTGCCTCGGCCGAAAACCCTCCACCGGCGACCAGAAGCGCGAAGGCCCGTTGATGCCCCATGATCTTCGGCGCAAGCAGGCTTGATGCGGCTTCGGGAACCAGGCCGAGATCGACAAAGGGCGTCTTGAACAGGCTTCGGCCGGAGGCAACCGTCAGGTCACAATGAAGATTGAGTGTCGTGCCGATGCCGATCGCCAGACCGTCGACGCCCGAGACAAGCGGTTTTTCGGCCAGCGCCAGCGCCTTGATGAACAGGGCTCCGGCAGGCGGCTCGCTGGAGCCGGACATGGCGTAACCGACAAAGTCACCCATGTCGTTACCGGCGGAAAAACATCCTTCCGTACCGAAAAACACGACGGACTTCACTTCGTCATCGGCATTCGCCTGTTCGAGCGCTGCCGTCATGCGCTGATACATGGCGGCGGTGATGGCATTCTTCTTTTCCGGCCGGTTGAAGCGGATGATCATCACACCCGGATAGGCGTCGGTACGCTCGACGATGATATGTTCGGTCAAGATGTTTTCCTCAATCCAGAAGGCCGCGGGCCGCTGCAAGGCTGGCGGAGCCGGCGATGACGCGATCCTTCAGTGCGGAGGTCTCGGCCAGTAGGTTTTCGGCCATGAAGCGGCATAGGCTGACACGCCCGTTCCCCTCGCCGTTATCGACCGCGACCAGGCCGCCTTTGGCCAGATAGACACCGGTGAGAACGAGGCCGAACAGCCGCTGGTACGGCGTGGCGCCTGCCAGGGCATCAGCGGTGCGGCCATCCGCCTGCGCCTGAAGCAGCCAGACGGTGGCGGCTTCCAGGGCCGCGATCGCGGCGCGCAACCGGCCGCCGGTCTCGCCGAAGGACGTCTCGTCGCGCGCGGAGACTTCGTCGGCCACCTGCTTCAATTCGGCCAGCAGCCCCCTGACCTGATCGCCGCCGGAAAGCGGCAGCTTGCGGGTGACGAGGTCGATCGCCTGAATGCCGTTGGTGCCTTCATAGATCGGGGCGATGCGGGCATCACGCAGATAACGCGCGGCACCGGTCTCTTCGATGAAGCCCATGCCGCCATGGACCTGAATGCCGAGCGAGGCGACATCGACGCCGATATCGGTGGAGAAGGACTTTGCGATCGGGGTCAGAAGCGCTGCCCGCTCGGCCCAATGCTGCGCCTCCGCGCCGTCGTGATGATGAGACATATCGGTCGCATGGGCGCAGACATAACAAATCGCCCTTGCCCCTTGTGTCAGCGCCTTCATGGTGAGCAGCATCTGGGCGACATCAGGATGCTGGATGATCGGGCTCATTGTGTCTGCCGCCCAACCGGGCGCCTTGCCCTGTATGCGCTCCTTCGCAAAGGCGATCGCCTTCTGGGTGGCGGCTTCGGCAATCGCGACCCCCTGAATGCCGACTGCGAGGCGTGCGTTGTTCATCATCGTGAACATGCAGGCGAGGCCCTTGTTTTCCTCGCCGACGAGATAACCGACCGCGCCCCATTCCTCACCGAACCGGCCATCGCCGAAAATCATCGTGCAGGTGGGAGAGCCGTGAATGCCGAGCTTGTGTTCGATCGAATGGCAGAGAACATCGTTGCGCTCGCCCAGCGAACCATCCTCGTTCACCAGGAATTTCGGCACCAGAAACAGCGAGATGCCCCGTGTGCCGGCCGGTGCATCCGGCAGACGTGCGAGCACGAGATGAATGATGTTGTCGGCGACATCATGTTCGCCCCAGGTGATGAAGATCTTCTGGCCGAAGATGCGGTAGGTGCCGTCGTCGCGCGGCTCGGCGCGGGCCTTCAGCACTCCGAGATCCGAACCGGCATGCGGTTCGGTCAGGTTCATCGTGCCGGTCCACTCGCCGGACACCATTTTTTCCAGAAAGACTTCCTTGAGAGAATCCGAGCCATGGGCGGCAAGCGCCTCGATCGCACCCATCGTCAGTGTCGGGGCGAGTGCAAAGGCCATGGAGGCGGAGTTCCACATTTCCAGCGCTGCGACGTTGAGCATATGCGGCAGGTTCTGGCCGCCATAGGCTTCCGGTGCGGTGAGACCGTTCCAGCCGCCTTCACGCCAGCGGCGGTAAAGATCGGGCCATCCCTTCGGCGTTTTCACTTCGCCGTCGTCTAGTTTTGCGCCTTCGCGATCGCCTTTTTCGCCCAGTGGTGCGATTTCGCCTGACGCGAAACGGCCGGCTTCTTCGAGGATCGCCGCCACCAGATCGCTGCTGAGGTCGCCGAAGCGCCCTTCCTCCAATGCACCGGAAAGACCGGCAACGTGATTCAATGTGAAGGCGATCTCCTCCACCGGGGCGCTGTACATGTGATCCTCCTCATCATCCGTGCAGCCTTGCCTCTCCAGACAAGAACCTACCTTTTACGTAAACGTAAATATGGTTGTCAATCGGATGGTTGTTCCATCATGAAGCAGTCGCGTTTTAGGGGAAAGCGAAATGATAAACCGCAATCAGCGCGGCACGCTAAAGATTCCTTCGCGAGTTTGACGTAGAACGTCGTCAGGATACCGGAGTTCTTGTGATGGATACGCCACCGCTGATGACGCCTGCCATTCCCGGCCTCGTCTGGGCCTATCGTTTCGATGCGCCGACGCGATCCTGCATCCGGCTTCCGCTTGAAACGACGTCTTCGCAACTGGCGGTCGAAGACGGTTTTCTATGGCTGCATCTGAGCCTTGCCGACAGCCGGGTACCGGCGTTTCTCGAAAACCTGCCTGGCGTGACACCGCCGGCGCTTGCCGCTCTCACGACACGCGATACACATGCGGCGATCATTCTCGACGAACAGCTGATCTATGGCACGCTGATCGATTTCCAGAAGGAATTCGACAGCGAAACACGCGATATTGGCTGGCTGCATTTCTTCGTTTCGGACCGCCTCATCATCACCACACGGCTGCAGCCGCTTCGCTCCATCGACAGGCTGAAGTCCCAGATGGAGAAGAATGCCGCCCGCTACAAACGGCCGATCGACGTGTTCGAGACGCTGGTGGCGGAATTCCAGCGGACGCTGATCTCGCTGGTCATGGAGCTGACGGAAGAGCTGAACCTGATCGAGGATTTCGTCTACGACAACGCACCCCGCGACGAACGCCGCAAGCTTGCGCCCGTCCGCCGCACCGTGGTGCGGCTGCACCGGCATTTGCGAACCGTCCTGACGCTGATGCGACGCGCTGCAGCTTCCGACGAGGATGACATGCCGGACGGTTTCGACGATGCGGCGGCGCGACTGATCGGCCGGCTGGAGGCGGTGGACCACGACGTCTACGCTCTGCAGGAGCGGGCACGCCTGCTGCACGAGGAAATCGATTCCAAGCTGTCATCGGAAACCAACCGCCACCTCTACATCCTGTCGCTGATGACTGCTTTCCTGCTGCCGCCATCGCTTGTTACCGGCTTTTTCGGGATGAACACGGATGGCCTGCCTTTCGCGCATCTGGAACACGGCACGCTGTTCGCCTTCGGCGCGATCGGGCTTTCGGTCGCTGCCGCATGGTGGCTACTGCGCCGTGTCGGCATACTCTGAAACGACAAAACCCGCGCCGGAGCGCGGGTCTGATAATTTCGGCCCGAGCGCCCTACCTCAGTAGTAGGGCGAATAACAGGTCTGGCGTGGGCCGTTATAGGGCTGGAACGAGTTCGAATAGGCGTCGTAGGACCGGTAACGGCCAGAACACCATTCGTAGTGGCGCGGATTGAGACCACCGCCGCCGCTATAGGCGGGTCTCGGCGCAGGCTCGACATAACGAGGCTGCGAGGCGATCGCACCGCCGATGATCGCACCGGCGCCGAAGGCTGCCAGCGGATACCAGTAACCATCGCTATGACGGCGATAGCCATCGCGATGATAACGGTAGCCGCGCTGACCGCCGTACCAGCCGCGGCGCGGGCCATCGCCACGCCAGCCGCGGTCGCGGTAATATTGCACGTTGCTGACGTCGGATACGACCGGTGCATTCGGTACAGCCGGGAGCGGCAGCGCCTGCGCGCTTCCCAAGGAGCCAGCCAGCACGAGTGCCGAGACGGCTGCGACAGCAAATTTCCTGAACAGAGGCATTTCCAAATTCTCCATCCCGCGATTGAAATAAGTCAGGTGACGCCTCCCGCGCCTCCAACCCTTACGATAGCCACCAAACATTCCACAACGCTAGGATTTTTATCCTGAATGGATAATGCGCGCGAAAATGTGAAAGCCCGGCCGCAAGAGCGTCCGGGCTTTTGGTCTTCAGATCGATTTACCTCGGCGAAACGCACGAGCGGCGAACGCCAGCGCTGGCGACGTAGGTGTTGTCCGAAGCGCGGTAAGTCCGGTAGCGGCTGGCACACCACTGTACGTGGCTGCTGCCGGAAGCGCGGGGCTGGCTGTTGATGGCACCGCCGATGATTGCACCGGTGGCGAAAGCGGCCAGCGGGAACCAGTAACCGTTATGCTGGCGATAACCGCGGCGATGTTCGCGGTAGCCGCGGTGGCCATTGTAGTAACCGCGACGGTTATCGCGACGCTCGCGATAATACCTGCGGTCGCGATCATCGCGACGATACTGGACCTCGGTCGCCTGAACGGACGATGTCTGGACCGCCATGGGTGCAGAAGGTGTCAGCGGCATGGCGGAAGCTGGAATGAAACTCGTGGCAAGAACTGCCGCCGCCGTCAGGGCGGTGGCAATACGCATGCGAAATGCGGTCATGGAATGTTTCCTCAAATGTAGATCAGCGGTCTAAAACGCGAGATATTCCAATTTGTTCCAGACGATCGACAGGCCCGCTCATCTAAAGCGATTTCCTTGTTCGCCGGTATCATCGTAGGCCTGCCGACTTTCTTCGATACGGGGGAGATTGTCCCTGATCCAGAGATTGAGACCTTGAAGCGAGGCCAATATGCCAGCCCCCAATCCGGTCAGTTCATATTCGACACGTGGAGGAACCTCGGGAAAATAATGGCGCTTCACGAAGCCGTCGCGTTCCAGATTACGCAAAGTCAGCGTCAGCATGCGCTGGGTAATCCCGTCAGTCTTCCTCTTGAGATCGGAGAAGCGCAGCCTGCGCTTTTCAGCAAGAGAAAGGCGCCAGATGACCTCGATGGTCCATTTGTCGCCGAGGCGCGCGCATATCCCGTTCGACGGCTGCGGCAAAAAACTGCGAGCACTTTCCGTCTGCTTGTCCGATCCGCTCTGGCTTGACGTGTCCAAAAGTATCACCCCTGTGCCCGAGGCTAAAAATAGTGCCGTCTTCCGGCAGCGTTTCAACAGTATATATGGGGACCCCGTGTTCACCACGAGGGTTTTCAGATGAAGGAATATAAACTTACGATCCTGGTGTTCGGCGCCACGGGCCGGCAGGGCGGTGCGGTTGTCCGTGCCCTGACAAAGGCCGGCTGGCCAGTTCGTGCGCTGGTGCGCGATTGCGCTGCAGCGAAGTCAGCGGCTCTTCGTGAAGCGGGCGTCGAACTGGTAGAGGGGTCGTTTGACGATATCGATGCGATCCGCTCTGCCATGAACAATACCCATGGCGTATTCAGCGTGCTGCCGGGCAATCTGGCCGAGGCGGAAGAGATACGCATAGGATGCGCGATCGCGGATCTTGCCGCCGAAAGAGGTGTCGCCCATCTCGTTTATTCTTCCGGCGCCAGTTCGGGTGATACGCCGACCGGCGTGGCCCGTTTCGACGCCAAACCGCGGATCGAAGCACATATCCGCGGGCTTCCAGTGACGGCGACGATCATCAGGCCGATGATCTTCATGGACATGCTGGTCAATTCCACATTCGGCCTGTCGGAAGGACGTTACACCTTTTTCCTGAGGCCGGAGCAATCGATGCAGATCGTTGCCGTCGACGACATCGGGAAATCCGTCGCTGCGATCTTTTCCGACCGGATGCGGTTTGGCGGAAAGACGGTGAAGCTCGCCAGCGATACGGTGACCGGCCGCGAATTGGGAATTATCTTCAGCGAGGCCGCTGGCCACCCGATCGTCTATTCCCGCTTTGCTGAGGAGGTTCTGGCCGCCAACAACGATCTGGCCCAGCTTGCTGCGTTGCTGGATGATGGACCGCTGGCAGATCATGTGGACCTCGACCTGATGCGCGACATCAATCCGGAGATCGTGTCGTTTCGATCCTGGCTCAAGGACGCCGGACGTCAGGCCTTCGATACGGCAATCGGAAAAGATCGCGATACGCTCCAGGTTTGAAAGCCGCGTGTTCGCAGCGTGCATGCGGCACGCTGCGAAGAGATCGTTTCAGCTTAGGCGACGGCGTGAAGCTTGCCCTCGCTGCCCTGCAGGCGATCGATCATGAAGTTCGAATACCATTCGACGAACTGCATCACACCGCCCTCATGCGCTTCCGAATAGGGACCCGGCTCATAGGCCGGCGAGCGGATGCCGAAGGCGTTTTCCTCGACGATCTGGCGGTCCTGGTCGTTGGTCATGTTCCACACATGGGTCAGCTGCTCGATATCGTAATCGACACCTTCGACGGCATCCTTGTGGACCAGCCAGGTGGTGGTGACGGCCGTTTCTTCCGGTCCGACAGGAATGACGCGGAAGGAGATCGCGTGGTCGACGAGCATGTGGTTCCAGGTCGTCGGGTAATGGAACAACAGCATCGTGCCGATATGGGAGATCGTCACGTCGTCGGACAGCGACCGCTGCACTGCAGGCCGGCCGTTCATCGTGTAGCTTTCGGCATCCTCGACCAGCGGCATGCGGGCAACGCGGAACTGGCCGTCCGGCGACATGTTGAACGTGCTGGGCAGGCCAGCCTGTTCGCAGCGGCTCCAGTGTTCGGAGATAAAAGGATCGTCGCCGGCGCCCTGCACGCCGGTCGCGGTCGGGGCTTCGGGATAGGTGCGGCAGAGTTCCGGGTGGTTGCCGGCGCAGTGATAACACTCTCGGTTGTTTTCCCAGACGAGCTTCCAGTTGCCCTTCTCGATAATGGTGTTCTGGGCGGCAACCTTCGTCTCAGGCAGCCGATGCGGCGCCATGTAAGGTTCGACGGTGGCGCGCACGGGCGCAAAATCCGGGGCCTCCTTCGCAAGGCAGACGAAGATGTAACCGGCCACCACCTGGCAGTGGATGGGCTTGAGGCCGAACTGCTTCTTATCGAAATTCTCGCCCATGTGACGGGCCGACATCAGCGAGCCGTCATGCTGGTAAGTCCACTGGTGATAGGGACAGACGAGACGGGTGGCAGAACCGGTCTCCTTGGTGCAGACGCGGTGACCGCGATGGCGACAGGTATTGTGAAAGGCGCGGATATCGCCGTCGCGGGTGCGGATGACGAGAACCGGATAATCGCCGACCTGCAGGGTGAAATACATGCCTGATTTTTCGATTTGGCAATCATGCCCGGCGAACAGCCAGTCGCGGTACCAGATCATCTCGAGATCGAGCTTGTAATAGTCGGGATCGATATAAAAGGGCTGCTCCAGGCTGAAACCTTCGCGGCGGTTCTTCAGCTGACGCAGAACCTGATTGTGAATGTCCATATGCTTCCTCGCAATACAAGCAAGCTTCAGGGCATGGACAAGCCGGCAGCAGCACATGCAGCCAATTCCCGTCCCGTGCGCCCTCCGCGACCGGTCTTCATCAAGCTCAGGCTGGTTTCCGGGCTGAGGAGTTGTCCTGACGGACGGCATGGAACCTTCCCGGGCGGCCGTTCGGCTCTGTCCCAGTGGTTGGGGTTGCCCCCTACCATGCCTTCAACTCCACCACCGTTGCGGGGGCAGCGCCGGATAGATCTCACCGATCCGCCGGCTTCCCAATTCTCCGCCTCCCCTAGCGAGGCGGCACCTTGAGCTTTGTCATATTTAATCGGGATGCCGGCCTGTCGCATAGACGACATTGCGACATCGAACACTGCATTGGCGACGACCAAAGACAGACACAGGTTCGTGGAGAAACCGACTGTTAAGGTCTTGCTAATAGTATTCATCAAAATTCATGGGGAAGAGCCGCCACGATGCCAGGACAGCTCCGGTATTACGAAGTCAACAGGCAGAGGCCTTTGATGGTGCCGCCAAGCAGCGGCAACGCCCATACGGAATTTCTGCGAACCGGCAGAATTGCCCGCTCCCGTCCAATCTGGGCACCCGACGAGCGGCGTTATCTCACCCATGACGAAGTGGCCGAGAAGACGGGCAAAAAGCTCGAGGCTGCAGGCGAGACGACACACAAGCGGCTCAACAGTTTTCACCGGTCGATCCAGCTGCCGAAGATCATCTTCCACCGCACGCTAGATGGCAGCCCGCATCTGGGCTATTGCCACGTGACGGCGGCGCGCACTTTCTTCTCCCAGGATGCGATGGTCAGTTGGTCGTTCTACATCGCCAATTTCTCCTCCGAGATCGGTGGGAACGAGGTATTTTTCGCCCGGATCAACCCGAAAAACTCCCGCATGTACTTCGCTGTCGCCGTCGAAGGCGAAGCAGGCGAGCAGGCGAAGATCGACCGGACATGGCGCAAGAACGGGCTGCTGTTCCAGACCAACAGCCCGCGCGAGGCGATGCGCAATGTGCTGATGCTCGGCGCGCCCGATGCCGCCGTTCGGGAAATCATCAAAAGGCTTTAAAGCGCAGGCACGCCGCTGTATTGACAGCGTCATGACAGCCGAAATCATCGATATCACCCGTGAGCCGCAGCGCGCCATCAGCGCGGCAAGCCGTGTGCTTCACGAAGGTCTTCCCGTCGCCATTCCGACCGAGACCGTCTATGGGCTTGCCGCCGACGCGACGCGGGCGGACGCCATCTCGCGCATCTACGAGACAAAGGGCCGGCCTCAGTTCAACCCGCTCATCTGCCATGTCTGCGATATCGAGATGGCAGAGCGTTATGCCGTGTTCGATCCGGTATCGCGGCAGCTGGCCGAAACCTTCTGGCCGGGTCCGCTGACCATCGTGCTGCCGCTCAAAAAAGACAGCGCCATCCATCCGCTCGCCACTGCAGGGCTGGAAACCGTCGGCCTTCGTTGCCCGGAAGGCTATGCCAGCGACCTGATCCGCGCCTTCGACCGTCCGCTTGCGGCCCCAAGCGCCAACACGTCCGGCAAGATCAGCCCGACATCCGCCCGCCATGTGATGGACGATCTCGGAGCCAAGCTTGAACTGATCATCGATGGCGGCGCCTCGCCTGTCGGCGTCGAGTCGACGATCGTCCGTGTCGATCCCGATACAGGCACGATCCTTCTGCTGAGACCAGGCGGGCTTGCCGCGGCGGACATTGCCCGCGCTGCCGGGCGCGATCTCAAGCGACGAGCCGGGCCTGCGGCGATCATCGAAGCGCCGGGCATGCTTGCCTCCCATTATGCGCCGGGTGCCGCCGTCCGCCTCGATGCGCTTTCGATCGAACCGGGCGAAGCGCTGATCCGCTTCGGCGCTGCACCGGTAGAAGGGATGGAGGCTGCAGCAATCGTTCTTGACCTCAGCCCGTCATCGGACCTTGCGCAGGCAGCGGCGAACCTGTTCGAATATTTGAAACGCGCCGATGCCAGCGGCGCCGCCCGCATCGCCGTGACCCCGATCCCGAATGAGGGACTGGGCGAAGCGATCAATGACAGGCTGGCGCGGGCAGCAGCACCACGCGACGGGGAGGAATGATTATGGACAATGCAAAGGGCGGCGCCGACATGGCGCCCGGTTTGGTCGATCGTTTCATCGCCATCGTCGGAGAGACCAATGTGATCCGGGATGCGGCAGGCCTTGCACCGCATCTTGTGGAAGACCGCGGCCTCTACAAGGGCTCCTCGCCTCTGCTCTTGAAACCTGCATCGACGCAGGAAGTCTCGGCCATTCTGAAGCTTGCCAGCGAAACCGGCACGGCCATCGTGCCACAGACCGGCAATACCGGTCTTGTCGGCGGGCAGACCCCGCGTGCTGGCGGCAGCGACGTCATCGTCTCGCTTGCCCGGATGAACCGCATCCGTGATATCGACCCGGTCGCCAATGTTCTGGTGGCCGATGGCGGTGCGATCCTTGCCGATGTGCAGAAGGCCGCCGAAGACGTCAACCGGCTGTTTCCGTTGTCGCTCGGCTCGGAAGGGTCCTGCCGGATCGGCGGCAATCTTTCCACCAATGCCGGCGGCACGGCGGTGCTTGCCTATGGCAACATGCGCCAGCTCTGCCTCGGGCTCGAGGTCGTTCTGCCGACCGGCGAGATCTGGGACGGGCTGCGACGCCTGAAGAAGGACAATACCGGCTACGACCTGCGCGACCTGTTCATCGGCGCGGAAGGCACGCTCGGCATCATCACCGGTGCGGTGCTCAAACTGTTTCCCCGTCCGGTCGGTCATCAGGTGGCATTTGCCGGTGTCGGTTCGACCGAGGATGCACTTCAACTGTTCGACAAGGCCTCGACGCTTTGCGGGTCCGCACTGACCGGCTTCGAGCTGATGCCGCGCATCGGCATCGAATTCACCACGCGCCATATCGACGGCGTGCGCGATCCGTTATCGGAGCCGCATCCATGGTATGTATTGATCGACATCTCGACCTCGGACTCGGCCCAGACCGCCGAGGTGATGGTCCATTCGCTGCTGGAACAGGGCTTTGAGGCCGGGCTCGTGCGCGACGCGGTGATCGCCTCGTCGGTCGCACAGCAGAAGGCATTGTGGACGATGCGCGAAAGCATGTCGGGCGCGCAGAAGCCGGAAGGCGGATCGATCAAGCACGACGTTTCGGTGCCGGTATCAAAGATCCCACAATTCATGGCGGAGGCCGAAAAAGCGGTGCTTGCCGCCATGCCCGGCGCACGCGTCTGCGCCTTCGGCCATATGGGCGACGGCAATATCCACTACAACATCTCCCAGCCGATCGGGGCCGACAAACAGGCCTTCCTCGACCGCTGGCGCGAGATCAACGCGATCGTCCATGCCATCGTGCTCAATGCCGGCGGGTCGATTTCCGCCGAACATGGCATCGGCCAGCTGAAGCGGGACGAGCTTGCGCATGTCCGTTCGCCGATCGAGATGGAGCTCATGTACCGGATCAAGAAATCCTTCGACCCGGCCGGCATCATGAACCCGGGCAAGGTCGTCATCGCCCCATGAGCCATATCCGGAAAACCACGATCCGCATCGATTTCGACATCGGCGTCAGGCTTGGTCCCGGTAAAGCACAACTGCTTGAACTGATTGCGGAACACGGCTCGATCCGGGCTGCCGGCGCCTCGATCGGCATGTCCTACCGACGCGCATGGCTATTGGCAGATGAGATCAACCGGATGTTCCGGCAACCTTCTATCTCTACCCGCCATGGCGGGAAAAGCGGTGGCGGCGCGGGACTTACCGAATTCGGTACAGAGCTTCTTTCACGTTATCGCCGGATGGAGGCTGTGATGCTTGCGGCGTCGCATGAAGACCTTAACTGGCTGTCCGGCGAAATCGACCCGGCCTTCGTTCCGTTCGCCAAAAAGGACGAAAGCTGACATTTTCTGGAGCGCGCTCCGGTCCGTTTCCGGAGTTTTCCACAGGCTCCGGGCGATGCCCCGGATGCCTTGTCCCGCAGCGATACGACTTCAATAAACAGACCCGCGTTCACCCTTCGGAAACCGCAATGGTTGTGACATTCGGTAACCATCCACCAAGGCAAACTTTCCTTAACCGCGATTTTTAAGGGGTTCTCGCAAAGCCCCCGCCTATTGTGAGGCCATCAGAGGACAAAAGTCCCGCAGAGAAACCGGAAACGGCTCTCAGGTAAAACAAGGGTAGCATTAAGCGATGAGCAAAACCGTTCTGAAGCCCGAATGGGCAGGGTCGACATTGAGGCTCGATCCGTCTCGTTTTCCGCAGCAAATCACCTATGCGCTGCGCGAGACCTCAGGAGATGTCACGATCACCATCGACGAGCGCGGCGCAGTGCTGCGCAAGATCCTTCCGGGTAGCGGCCTGCCGCTGTCCTTCGCACTGCCAGCACGTGCCTTCAAGGGCGTTGCAGCCCGTGCGATCGACCATGGCGACGGCGAAGTCACCGTGACGCTCGAACTTCATCACGACGACCCGGATCTGTGCATCCCGCTTCTCGTCGCCCACGATCTCTGCGACATCGCCGCCGACTGGCGCAGCTGGTCCGAAGCCTTCCGCATTCCGATGCTGATGGTGGAAGCCGATGGCGTTGCCCGCCCGCTGGAAAACCATATCGGCGATGTGCGCAACCACGGCACCAAGCAGCGCCGCCGTCACTCCTATTTCGCCTCAAGGCGTCCCCGCTTCCTCGTCCGCCGCTCGACCGGCAGCCTCGGCGTCGCGCTGAAGATCGAAGGCCGGGAAATCATCGCGCGCCGTTAAGGGTTCGTCCCCTTTTCCCGATATGGCGTAGCACAAAGCCCGGCTTTTCGAGCCGGGCTTTTCGATTCGATCCGTCCAGTTCCTGTTCTTTACAGAATGAGCGAGAGCGCCAGTCCGACAAACAGAATTGCACCGACACGGTTGTTCGAGAGAAACAGCCTGCGGCACTGATCGGGATTGCGGATATCCAATATCAGGATCTGCCAGCCCAGCATGACGGCGGTGACGATCAGCCCGACATAGGCGAAGAAGCCGGCACCGGCTGTGATGAAGGACAGAGCCAAAAACAGCAGCGTGATGCCGTAAAGGCCAACAAGGCAGGGTTTAGCCTTGTCACCGAACAGCCGTGCCGTGGAACGGACGCCGATCAGTTCGTCGTCCTCAATGTCCTGATAGGCATAGATCGTGTCGTAACCGATCGTCCAGGCGACGGCGCCGATGTAAAGAAAGATCGCAGCCCAGGAAAGCCCGCCGAAAATCGCGGCCCAGCCCATCAATGCGCCCCAGGAAAAGGCCAGCCCCAGGAAAAACTGCGGCCAATCGGTAAACCGCTTGGCGAAGGGATAGATCGCCACGACTGCCAGCGACGCGATGCCGAGCACGATCGAAAACGTGTTGAACTGAATCAGGACAAGCAGACCGACCAGCGCCTGCAGGGCGATGAATACCTTGGCGCCAAAACGGGACACGCGACCCGATGGCAGCGGCCGCGAGCGGGTGCGCGCAACTTCCATGTCGATGTCGTGGTCGACGAGATCGTTATAGGTGCAGCCGGCGCCGCGCATGGCAACCGAACCGACGAACATCAGGAACAGGTAGAAGATGACCGTGCCGAAGGACGGCTTGAGACCACCATGGGCCGCATCCGCCGCCAGAGCGATGGACCAGAAACACGGCCACATGAGAAGCTGCCAGCCGATCGGCCGGTCCCAGCGGGCAAGCTGGGAATAGCCCCAGAGGGATCGCGGCAGCACGCGATAGACAAAATTGTCGGAAGGGGCATCGGCCACGCGGGCGCCAAGATCAGGAGTGTTCGTCATCATGGCCGAGGTTCTAGCGCCCGGAAAAGCTGGCGGTCAAGGATTCTGAAACCGAGAGATGCTGTCCGGCATCGATCCCCTCACTTGCAATTTCTGAAACTTAGCCTTCGGCCAAGATTTCGAAATTGCTTTCTCTCCCACAAGGGGAGAGATAAAGGCGCTGCGCTCTCTATGCTTTACCTCTCCCTTGGTGGGAGAGGTTACAAAATCAGCATCTTAGCCAACGGCTAAGTGCTAGATTTTGTTGGTAAGGGGGTCGGCCACGGATAGCTACACCGCGATCTTATCCAGCGGCAGACGGCTTTGTTCGAACGCCTGGAGTTCCGACTCGCGCTGGTGGATGTAATCGCGGTTGTCCGGTACGGCCTGGCGCTTCTTGACGATCTGGATCTGGAAGATATGGAAGGCTTCGTGGGTGAAGGCCATTTCGGACGCGGCGAGATAGAACTCCCACATGCGCACGAAACGCTCGTCATAAAGCGCTGCCGCCTTTTCCCTGTTGGCCATGAAGCGCTCGCGCCAGTGCCGCAGCGTATAGGCATAATGCATCGGCAGGATCTCGACATCCGAAACAAGCAGCCCCGCCTTTTCGATCGACGGCAGAACTTCGGCGAGCGACGGAATGTAACCACCCGGAAAGATGTATTTCTCGATCCACGGATTGTTGTAGATCGCCGGATAAGGCTGGCCGATCGAATGCAGCACCATGACGCCGTCGTCGGCCAGAACGTCGTTCACCTTGTTGAAGAATTTTCGGTAATTCAGCCGCCCGACATGTTCGAACATTCCGACCGAGACGATCCGGTCATAGCTCTTGGTCGGTGGCAGATAATAATAGTCCTGGAGTTCGAAACGGACGGTGTTTGCCAAACCGCGCTTGGCGGCGCGCTCGCGCGATATTTTAAGCTGTTCGGTCGACAGCGTGATGCCGGTGACATCGACACCACAGCTTTCCGACAGATACATCGCCATGCCGCCCCAACCGGAGCCGATCTCTAACGCCTTCTGGCCGGGCTCGGCCCTGAGCTTCGCCACGATATGGCGCTTCTTGGCGATCTGGGCTTCGTCCAGCGAAATGCCGGGCGGGTTGAAATAGGCGCAGGAATACTGCCAGTCCTCGTCGAGGAAGAGCGAGAACAGCTTTTCGTCGAGATCATAGTGGTGAGAGACGTTCTTGCGATTGTGGTTGATCGGAACGCGATTGCGGAACTGCGCCTCGATCATGCGGCCGATACCGCGGACGACCATACCGAAGGTCAGCCCTTCAGACAGCGTGTTGTCCTTGATCAGGGCCAGGAACTCGTAGATGTCGCCTTCCTCTACGAGCAGACGACCGTCCATATAGAGTTCGCCGAGCATTAGCTGTGGGTCGCGCAGAAGCTCTTTTTCGGCCGCTTCCTCGGTGAAGCGGATCGTCACCGATCTCCCTCCCCCGCCGCCATAACGCTGCTGGCCGCCTGTTCCGCGGACTGTCAGAGTGCCTATCTTGATGATTTTGCTAAGAAGATCGTGAAGTGCCGAGGTCATCGAGCCACCTCCTGAATACTAAGGTTGCCTTACTAATTCTCGAAATCTAGCGTCTATTTGTCGGACTGCAAGCATATTCCGGCCACGAAAATGACATGAAACGGCACGCCGTCAAACGGGTTGTTTGACGGCGTGCACTTAAAAGTAGCGGTGAGTTCGAATCTTGTAAAATTCAGCGCTTTTTTAAAGCTTCTGCGAGCGCTGCACCGAAAGCGCCCTGCGAAGACGGCTTTTCGGTCTTCATGAATTTTTGATTGGCGGGGCGCTCGTTTTTGCCCGGACCGCGCGGCGCAGGGGCGGAATCGGCTCCATCCTTGCGCATTGTCAAGGCGATTCGCTTGCGCTTGACGTCCACCTCGACCACCTTGACCTTCACCACATCGCCGGCCTTGACCACTTCATGCGGGTCCTTGACGAACTTGTCTGCCAGTTGCGAAACGTGAACGAGGCCATCCTGATGCACTCCGATATCGACGAAGGCGCCGAAGGCCGCAACGTTGGTGACGGTCCCTTCCAAAAGCATGCCGGGCTTCAGATCGGTGATCTCGTCAATGCCATCGGCGAACGTGGCGGTCTTGAAACTCGGGCGCGGGTCGCGGCCGGGCTTTTCCAGTTCGGCGATGATGTCCTTGACGGTCGGAAGACCAAACTGCTCGTCGATGAACTGGCGCGGATCGACGGACTTCAGGGCAGCGCTGTCGCCCATCAGGCTGCGCAGGTCACGGCCGCAGGCGGCGACGATCTTCTTTGCCACGCCATAGGCTTCCGGGTGCACCGACGAGGCATCAAGCGGCTCCTTGCCGTTGACGATACGAAGGAAGCCGGCGGCCTGTTCGAAGGTGCGGTTGCCAAGGCGGGCGACCTTCAGGAGTTCCTTGCGGCTGGCAAAGGCACCGTTGGCGTCACGGTGGGCGACGATTGCCTCGGCGATCGATTTGCTGAGACCCGACACGCGGGAGAGAAGCGGCGCAGACGCCATGTTGAGATCGACGCCGACGGCATTCACCGCGTCTTCGACGACGGCATCGAGAGAACGGGCGAGTTTGCCCTGATCGACATCATGCTGGTACTGGCCGACGCCGATCGCCTTGGGTTCGATCTTCACCAGTTCGGCCAGCGGATCCTGCAGGCGGCGGGCGATGGAGACGGCGCCACGCAGCGACACGTCGAGGCCGGGGAACTCCAGGGCCGCAAGTTCGGATGCGGAATAGACCGAGGCGCCGGCTTCAGAGACGATGACCTTGGTCGGCTTGGCGCCCGGAAGCGAGACCAGCATGTCCGCCACCAGCTTTTCCGTCTCGCGGCTGCCGGTGCCGTTGCCGATGGCGATCAGCTCGACACCGTGCTTGCGGATCAGCGAGGCAAGTTCGGCCTGCGTACCGCGCACGTCATTGCGCGGCGGGAACGGGTAGACCGTCGAGGTTTCCAGGAGTTTGCCGGTCGCATCGACGATCGCGACCTTGACGCCGGTGCGGATGCCCGGGTCGAGACCCATCGTGGCGCGCGAACCCGCGGGTGCTGCCAGCAGCAGATCCTTCAGATTGCGGGCGAAAACGTGGATGGCATCCTCTTCGGAACGCTCGCGCATTTCCCGCATCAGGTCGAGCGACAGCGATACCGACAGCTTGACGCGCCATGTCCAGCCGGCGGCTTCCATCAGCCACAGATCGCCCTTGCCAGAGCCGCGGATCTCGAAGGCTGCGGCAATGATGCGTTGCGACGGTTTGACGGGTGACGTGTCGTCGGCATCCACATCGATCGTCAGCGTCAGCATTTCCTCGTTCCAACCGCGCAGCATGGCAAGCGCGCGGTGACCGGGGACTGTCGCCCAGCGTTCGGTGTGGTCGAAATAATCGGCGAATTTCGCACCTGCCTCCTGCTTGCCATCGACGACCTTGGCACGCAGCACGGCGCCATCGCGCATATGCTGGCGCAGGCGACCGAGGAGATCAGCATTTTCGGAGATTGTTTCGGCAACGATATCGCGCACACCATCGAGCGCCGTCTTCAGGTCGGCGACCTCGCCCTGAATATAGGCTTCGGCGAGCTTTGCCGGATCGGCGCTCCGGTCGGCCCAGATCGCCTCCGCCAGCGGACCGAGACCCCGTTCGCGGGCGATCTCGGCGCGGGTACGGCGCTTGGGTTTGTAGGGGAGATAAAGGTCTTCGAGTTCGGCCTTGGTGGCGGCACCGGCAAGCTTTCGCGCCAGTTCGTCAGTCATCTTGCCTTGCGTGTTGATGCTATCGACGATCGAGGTGCGGCGGGCTTCCAGTTCACGCAGATAGACGAGGCGCTCAGCGAGGTTGCGCAATTGCGTGTCATCGAGGCCGCCGGTCACTTCCTTGCGGTAACGCGCGATGAAGGGAACGGTCGCCCCCTCATCCAGCAGGCCGATCGCAGCCCTGGCCTGATCCGGGCGTGCGTTGATCTCAGCGGCAATCGCAAGGCTAAGTTTCTGGATATCGGCGGCCATGGAAGTCCTCGTCAAAATCAGGAGGCGCGACCATAGTCAAACTTTGCGGCAAGACAACACCGCCTTGCCCTGCGCTCACAGGATGATGAGGTGGCATGTGCCGAAATGGGCCACCGTTCAGCAAATGATAACCGTCACTCGGTGGATAAAGACGTGACATCTTCTCGCATTTACCTCCCTCCCTATAGTTAGGGGCGTCGCATGATGCGGCACGCATGGAGGTATGAATGCCCAGAAGAATCGCCACCCAACTAGCCAGTGATGACGCGGTGGGCTCCGAGGAGCTTGAGGCCGCCATCATTTACCTGAGCGAAAAGATCAAAGATGCAGCACATAGCAACGAGCCGGTTCCTTTTCTTGCCTATCGAAACCGGCTGATTTTCGAAACCACGCTGGCATTGCGCCGGCACGAGTATTTTCTGCTCTAGACATTTCCATCACCATGGCCGCGCCGACCCTAATACCCCTTCCGGGCCGGCCGCCAACCCGTCACTTCAAGTGCATATCGCTTGCAAAGCCTTGACCTTTGCGGCAACGGGCCTTAACCGCCCAGTTAAACAACCATGAGGGCGGTTTATGAAGGTTCTGCTGATCGGCTCCGGTGGCCGCGAACATGCATTGGCGTGGAAGCTCGCGCAGTCTGCCAAACTGACCACCCTTTATGCCGCTCCCGGTAATCCCGGCATCGCGGAAAATGCCGAGATCGTTTCTCTCGATATCGACGACCACGGCGCAGTTGCCCAATTCTGCCTGACCAATAACATCGATTTCGTCGTGGTCGGCCCTGAAGGCCCGCTTGTCGCCGGTCTGGCCGACGTGCTGCGCGCAAAGAACATCGTCGTTTTCGGACCTTCCGCGGCAGCAGCCCAGCTGGAAGGTTCCAAGGGTTTCACCAAGGATATCTGCGCCCGCTACAATATTCCGACCGGCGCCTATCGCCGCTTCGACAATGGTGACGAGGCCAAGGCCTATGTGACCGAGCAGGGCGCGCCGATCGTCGTCAAGGCGGACGGGCTTGCCGCCGGCAAAGGCGTGACCGTGGCAATGACGGAAGACGAAGCGCTGTCCGCTATCGACGATTGCTTCGACGGCGCCTTCGGGTCGGCCGGAGCGGAAGTGGTGGTCGAAGCCTATCTCGACGGCGAGGAAGCAAGCTTCTTCTGCCTGTCCGACGGCAAAACGGCGCTGGCGCTCGCCACCGCGCAGGATCACAAGCGTGTGGGCGACGGCGACACCGGCCCGAATACCGGCGGTATGGGCGCTTACTCACCTGCCCCTGTGATGACGCCCGAAATCGTCGAGCGGACGATGAAGGACATCATCGAACCGACGATCCGCGGCATGGCGGAAAGCGGTCATCCGTTTACCGGCGTCTTCTTTGCCGGCCTGATGATCACCCAGAAGGGTCCGGAACTGATCGAATACAATGTCCGCTTCGGCGATCCGGAATGCCAGGTGCTGATGATGCGGCTGAAGAGCGATCTTCTGGAACTGCTCTACGCTGCGGCGACCGGCACGCTGGATCAGGTAGAGGCGCTGTGGAGCGACGACGTGGCGCTGACCGTCGTCATGGCCTCCAAGGGCTATCCTGCCGCCTATGACAAGAACACGCCGATCGCAGCCCTGCCGACAACCGCCAAGGGCGAGAAGATCTTTCATGCGGGCACGGCGCTCAAGGACGGGCAACTGGTTGCAACCGGCGGTCGTGTGCTGAACGTGACGGCCATCGGCCACAATGTCCGCGAGGCGCAGGCCGGCGCCTATTCGCTGGTTGAAGGCATCGTCTGGGACAACGGCTTCTGCCGGCGGGATATCGGCTGGCGGGCGGCAGCGCGGGAAAACTCCTGACCTGATCGCCCTTCGGATGGGCCGCGCCCGGTTGTGGCCCATCGTTTCAGTTTAAGGCGTTATTTACCGATTCTCCTGACGGGATCGAAACCACTCATGGCGTATGCGTGATGCAAAGAGAGGATTTGCATCATGCGCCATCTGGCCCTTACAGCCTTCGTGCTTTTCGCCGGCACCGCCCAGGCGCAGTCGATCCTGCCGCTTTCAAGCAATACGCAGGGCACGAGCCCGAGCATGCTCAGCATGACATGCGAAACCTGCCCGCCCCTCAAGGCCTCGGATGACAGCAACTACAAAGTCCCAGTGCTGAGAGGAACGACCCAGTCGGTTTCGCTGATGGAGATCGACGGTCAGAAGAAGATCGTGCGGACCGATGCCTGGATGGGCGGCTCGCCGGTCGTTTATATCAGCAAGGTTCCGGACTGGATGAGCGTCGACCAGCTGCAGGCCGTGATCAATACGGGCAGCGGCAAGCATGTGCAGACCGAGGTTCAGATTGCCAGCCAGCAAAGCGATCCAATCGACCTTGAATCTAAGACGGGCGCGGTCGAGAAAAGCACTCATGACGAGCATGAATTTAATGCAATTCCCCTCAGGTTGAATCAGTAATTCGAGCTATCACGTTCGCATTTATCAAGATCCAATATTCCTAATACTTTCACTTGCGCATTATGGTGGTCTACACCGGCCATAAATACCCGATGACGGCAGATAATATCTCCGTTATCGAGGCTTGGGCCGCGAAAATTTAAATTTTTATTTAAATATACAGGGCATTGCTAGCCTTGTGCGATGCAGCACGACACCTGCGCAGGATGCGCGCCTTTCCAACACTTGAAATCTATTCGCCTGCCGAAACAACGGCGGCTCCTACGGTCGTGAGGATTCCATGAAGAACCTGAAGATCTCCCATCAGCTCGTGCTGCTTGTGCTGACCTTGATGGTCGCCTTCGCGGTCGGCACCTATTTCGAACTGCGCGCATCCACCAGCGCCATTTACGCCGAGCGCTACGGAATGCTACGCAGCCAGGTGGAATCCGGCATCGGCATTCTGAAGAAATTCCAGGAGCGTGAGGCCGCGGGCGAGTTTAGCCGCGACGAAGCGCAAAAACGCGCCTTTGAAGCCGTCGCCGCCATGACCTTCAAGCCGGATGGCTATCTCTACGCCTACGACTATGACGTGACGATGCGCCTGCATCCCGACGCCAAGCGTCTCGGCCAGAATTTCAAGGGCAAGCCTGACAGTCAGGGTTTCATGTATCGCGACGAGCTGGTCAAGCTTGGCCGCGCCGGTGGCGGCACGGCAGACTTTCTAGGCCCGAAGCCGGGCGAACAGGGGGAAAGTTTCCGCAAGAGCTCCTACGCGCTTGCCTTCGAACCGTGGCAGCTGGTGCTCGTCACCGGCGTATATGTCGACGATCTTGAAACTCAGGTCCGCGCCGACGTCATGAAGGCTGTCGGCATCGGCGCCGGCATTCTTCTCATCGCAACGCTTCTTGCCTTCGTCGTCATCCGCAACATTTCCGGCCCGCTTAGTGACATTCGCCAGGCGCTGAATGCCGTCGCCGACGAAGATGTGGCGCTGAAAATCCCGCATACCGGCATGACGAATGAAGTGGGCCTGATGGCCCGCGCCACCGAAGCCCTGCAGCAGAAGGTGCGCGAGCGCCACGCGATGGAAGAACGCCAGCAGCGCAGCCAGGAGGAACTCGACGGCGAGCGCCAGCAGAATCTCGACATGCAGCGCAGCGAAGCCGAACTTCAGGCCCGCGTCGTCTCCACCATCGGCGCCGCGCTGGAGGATCTGGCCAAGGGCGATCTGACCGTACGCTGCAACGATCTGGGCAGCCGCTATGCCGGCCTGCGCGACAACTTCAACGAGGCTCTCGGGCATCTCGAAGCCGCCATGGCCAAGGTCAATGCCAAAGGCATCGACATCAGCGGCTCCAAGGAAGAAATCCGTCGCGCTTCGAACGAGCTGTCCCAGCGCACCGAGCGCCAGGCGGCCAATCTCGAGGAAACATCGGCTGCCCTCGACGAACTGACGGTTGCCGTCAAGCAGACGGCCGATGGTGCCCGTGAAGCAGCACAGCGTGTCGTCACCGTCAGTGGTGAAGCAAACCGCAGCGATGCCGTGGTGGCGGAAGCCATCGAGGCGATGAGCGGTATCTCGAATTCCTCCGGCGAGATTACCAAGATCATCGGCGTGATCGACGAGATCGCCTTCCAGACCAATCTGCTTGCGCTCAACGCCGGCGTCGAGGCCGCACGTGCCGGCGAAAGCGGCAAGGGGTTTGCCGTCGTCGCCCAGGAAGTGCGCGAGCTTGCCCAGCGTTCGGCAGCCGCCGCCAAGCAAATCAAGGACCAGATCTCCCACTCCTCCCATCAGGTGGAGAACGGCGTGCGCCTCGTCGGCGAGGCGGGCGAAGCGTTGAAGCGGATTTCGAGCCAGGTGAAGGCTGCTAGCGACATCGTCAGCAAGATCGCCGATTCCGCTGCAGAACAGGATTCCACCCTGCGTTCCATCTCCTCGTCGCTCAATCACCTCGACCAGGCAACGCAGCAGAATGCCGCGATGGCGGAAGAGACAACAGCATCCGCCGAAGCGCTGGCAGTCGATACCGAGGATCTGCTGACGCTCATTCGTGGATTTCGCATCAGCGAGACCCGCAATGCCGGCACTCTGCGCGACATGGCCGGCCAGATGCGGATGGCAAGCTGACGCCTATCCGGCAACTCCGCAAACTGTTGGTGGAGTTGCCTCAAAGTTACGCGGGGGACGCGGGGAAGAAAGCCGTCCGGACACTAGGGTCCGGCGGCTTTCTCTTTTTCGGGGCAGCGAATTCCGGCAGATCCGGTCAGGCTGCGGTTAACGTCAGGACCTGCCCAGCAAGGCGTCCAGTTCATCCACCTGCTTATCCGAGCGCACGACGATACCGGCTTCCAGCAGCAGTGCTGCCGTTACACCGTTTCCGGCATGTTTTTGCCCATCGAACGAACCATCATAGATAAAGCCGGAACCACACGAGGGGCTGCCATCGATCAGAAGCGCATGGGTACAGCCATGCATTTGCGCAAATTCCAATGCGTGCCGGGCGCCCGCAACAAATGCCTCGGTGACGTCGCCACCGGTTATTTCCACGACCCGCGCCCGGCCGGCAAGCACATCGGCACCGGTCATGCCGTTCTCGATTTCGGCAGGTGGCCGCGGCACGCTCATGCCACCGGCAAGTTCGGGGCAGATCGTCACCAGCCTGCCCTCCGCGCGCCATCGGTCGATCGCCGGATGCACAAGCGGCTTGCCCTTGCCGTCATAACGGACAGCATGGCCGAGAAGACAGGCGCTGATGAGGATTTTGGACGTGGTCATAGCTGTTCGTCGAGATGGCGGCGGATATCGACTTTTTCGTTGAGGATGCGCGCGATCTCCACGGAGTCATCCGCCATGACGGCATAGAATATAAGATGATGGCCTGCAGCGCGGCGACGATACCCTTCGCGGATATCACTCACATCCTGGCCAGAAAAAGGATGGTCGCCGATTTGCTCGATCACATCCAGAAGCTGATCTACATAAATCCCGGCCTGATCTGCGGACCAATGTTCACGAGTATATCGCCCGATGCCGCGCAGATCGCTTTTCGCCGTCCGACGTAGCCGAACTTCAACCACGCTCAGCCCACGATGCGCGAACTGACGCCATCAATGCTTCGCGGTCGAAAGGCTCGGCCGGGCCGCTGTTCTCGCTTTCGATCAGCAATTCTCGCAGTCTTTCAATCTTCAACTGCTCATCTTCGAGCATTTTAAGGCCTGCCTCGACAACTTCATCTACAGTGTCGAAACGTCCGCTTTCCAGTTCGCGCGAAAGAAAGCTTGCAGCCTGGTCGCTGAGAGTGACTTGCACGGGCTTGTTCATCCAAAGCTCCAGAATCGTATCAGGGAGTTAGTTTAACACGGAGCATAAGGCAGAAAAAAGCCCCGTATTATCGGGGCTTTTGGAGAGGCTGACAGGGCGAACCGGAGACCCCTGCCCCTCGCCTAAGCTCAAGGGCTTGGGCGCTGCAATCGATTTACGGGATCGAGCGTTTCTGCTTACGGAGAACCGCGCCTCACCCACTGATCTTGGAGAAGTCGGCAACCGTAGCAGTCGCCTCGCGGATTGCCTTGAGCAGGGCCAGGCGATTGGCGCGGATGGCGGCATCTTCGTCGTTGACCAGCACATCCTCGAAGAACTTGTCGACCGGAGCGCGGAGTTTCGACAGGGCTTCCATGGCAGAGCGGAAGTCTTCCCTCGCGACGGCTTCGGCAGCTTCCTTCGAAGCAGCTGTGATGGCCGCCCAGAGCGCCTTTTCGGCATCGAGCTTCAGCAACTCGTCCGAAACACCATCGGCGACGACAGTGCCCTTCTTCTCTTCGGCGGCGAGCAGCTGCACAGCGCGCTTGGTGCCGGCCAGCAGGTTCAGGCCGTCATCCGACGAGATGAAGGAGGTCAGCGCTTCGGCACGACGGGCGACGAGCAGAAGATCGTCGGTCTCGGGCGTCAGGACGGAGTCGATAATGTCGTGACGGGCGCCCATATCGCGCAGATAGACTTTCAGGCGATCGTGGAAGAAGGAGAGAAGGTCAGAAGACTTCTCCCACGCAATTGGCCCCATAGCTTCGATCAAGGCTTCAGCACCGGATCGTCCGATCAACCTATCTCTTATTTCTTCGAAATTTTCAGTTGAGAGAAGTCCTTGCTCAACGAGCTTCTTCGCATTTTCTACCTCTGGCAAAGCAGCATCGAACTGCCAAGCTGCGACGAGACTCGCGAAGGTTTTTGCGGTCGCGAAACGAAGTGGTACACGCACATTCCGCTCCAGCAGAATGCGCACAATGCCAAGCGCTGCACGGCGCAGAGCATACGGGTCCTTCGAGCCGGTCGGCTTTTCGTCGATGGCCCAGAAGCCAACCAGCGTATCGAGCTTGTCAGCTAATGCGACGGTGATCGCCACCTTGTCCTTTGGCACGCGGTCGGACGGGCCCTGCGGCTTGTAATGATCCTCAAGCGCAATGGCGACGGATTCGTTTTCGCCCTGCAGGCCGGCATAACGGCGGCCCATCAGGCCCTGCAGTTCGGGGAATTCACCAACGGCTTCGGTGCGTAGATCAGCCTTGGCGAGAACCGCGGCCCGATCGACGAGGATCGGGTCGGCGCCGACGATCGGGGCCAGTTCCTTCGCCAGTGCGCGGATACGGGAAACACGTTCGCCCTGCGTGCCGAGCTTGGCGTGGAACGTCACGTTCAGCGCATCGAGCTTGGCTATGCGCTGGTCGAGCGGCTTCTTCAGGTCGAGATCGAATTTTTTGGCCGAATCCACCAGCGTGCCGAGATCCGGCAGGTCGCCCTGGTCGCGGGTCCAGAAATGCTTGGCATCCGACAGGCGCGCGCGCACGACCTTGCCGTTGCCGTGGATGATTTCCTTGCCGCCATCCTTGGCATCGATATTCGAGATCAGGATGAAATGATTGGACAGACCTTCTTCCGCGCCTTGCGGGCGGGTAACGAAGCATTTTTGGTTGGTCTTAATCGTCAGGCGGATGATCTCGGCCGGGATTTCGAGATAATCCTTCTCAAATGTGCCCATCAGCACATGCGGCCATTCGACCAGACCGGAGACCTCTTCCAGCAGGCCTTCATCCTCGACCAGATCCAGACCGCTTGCGAAAGCGAGGTCACGGGCGTCGTGCAGGATCATGTCCTTGCGGCGGTCCGCATCGAGCATGACCTTCGCCTTTTCGAGGCTTGCGACATAATCGTCGAAGCGGCGAACGGTTAACGCATCCGGCGCGTGGAAACGGTGCCCATAGGTGACGTTGCCGGCGGTAATGCTGTCGATCTCGAAGGGGATGACCTTCGTCTCGTCATGCTCGGAGCCGAAGGTGCAGACGATCGACTGCAGCGGGCGCACCCAGCGCAGGCTTTCCGACCCCTTGCCCTCGACGCCGCCATAGCTCGAGCCCTTCGGCATGGAGGCGAAACCGGAGCGCATCGATTTCGGCCAGGGGAAGGAGCGGATGACGCCGGGCATGACATCGGCAATGATCTCTTCGGCGGCACGGCCGGCCTTGGAAACGATGGCGACGTAGAAATCGCCCTTCTTCGGATCGGTGGCGACCTGAGCCTCAGAGATATCGGAGAGGCCTGCCTTGCGCAGGAAACCGGCGATCGCCTGTTCGGGCGCCTTGGTGGACGGGCCCTTGATTTCCTCGCGCAGATCGGCGGAACGGGCTGTCAGGCCGCGGATATCCAGCGTCAGGCGGCGCGGTGTCCAGTATTCGCGCGCCCCCTCGTAGGTCAGGCCTGCATCCACCAGCGCGTCGGTCACGAGCTTTTTCAGGTCACCCGCCGCCTTGCGCTGCATGCGGGCGGGAATTTCCTCGGAGCGAAGTTCTAGAAGCAGGTCGGGCATGAGGCTCAAGTCTTTGCGCTAAAAATGATGTCGTGGCGGGCTTAGCAAGCCCATCCGCAAAAGTCATCAGGTCTGATCGGGAAAGTGGAGGCCTAAGCGGCCGTCATGACCGGTATGGCCGCAATCTCCGCGGCCTTGGTCTTGCTTTCGATTTTCAGGTCATAACTCGTCTGGAGATTCATCCAGAACTCGGGCGTCGTGTTGAAAAATCGCGCAAGCCTCAGCGCCGTATCAGATGTTACCGCGGTCTGTTCGGAAACCAGCCGCTCTATGCGGGTTCTTGGCACATTCAGCTTTTTCGCCAGTCCGCCTGCGCTCAGCTTCAATGGGACGAGGTATTCTTCACGGAGAATTTCGCCGGGATGGACGGGGGGCAAGACACTCATCATTGTTGAAATCCTTCAGTGATAGTCGACAATCTCGACATTTTCCGCTCCGGCGTCCGTCCACACGAAACAAATCCGCCACTGATCGTTGATCCTGATCGAGTGCTGCCCCTGACGGTCAGCCTTTAATGCCTCCAGGTGGTTTCCCGGCGGCGAACGTAAGTCGATCAGTTCTCTGGCATTCTCTATCATGGTCAGCTTACGGACCGCTCTCCTTGCAAGGTCGGCTGGAAAGCCCTTAGGGACGTTGCCATAGGCGACTTCCTTCGTTCTGCTATTGGCATAAGATCGAATGACCATGAGCTAGCCTCCGTGTATCACGAAATGATACATTTCGCAACCTCCCTTACCATCCACCACCACCTCCTCCGCCTCCACCACCACCGGAGAAACCGCCGCCGGTGGAGAGGCCGGAGGACGAAGACGAGGATTTCGGCGTCGGGATGGTCGAGGCGATCGTCTGCGACATGGAAGACGAGAAACCGCCGATGCGATCGCCAAAACCGCCGAATCCGTCGCCGTGGTACCAGGTCGAGGTATAGGCGGCCGCACCGGCTGCAACGGCCGTCGCAAGCCATGTTTCGAAAGCCTCGCTCCACGGTTTTTCGACGCCGAGCGCCACGGCATAGGGCAACAGCTTTTCGAAATGCTGCGGCGACATGGCGGGCGCGCCGGCCATGTTCATCCGGTCTTTTTCGGCCACCGTCAGATAGGTGCGCAGGCCCTCGATCTCATCCATCAGCTTGCGGCCGAGCGGAGTGGGCGCGCCCATCAGGAAAAAGAACACGACATTGATGAGGACAAGGCCGCCGATGCCGGCAAAGACCGGCCACTGGCCATCCGCGATGCTTTCGACCGCACCGACGATGAAGGTGCCGCCGATGGAAAAGGCGACGAGGCCGAATATGGCGAGCGAGATGATCGCGCCGATACGGGCAGCAACCGTGTTCTTCCGCAGCAGCGATTTTCCGGCCTTGACGGCGAAGAAGGACCAGAAGGCGCCGAAGATGACCGACGGTATAAGCAGCCCCAGATCATCCGGATCGATATCGCCGAAAATCAGCAGCGCGCCGGCCGCAAGCAGGCTGAGCAAAACCCCAAGCACGATATAGACGACATTGTGCTTGTAATATTTGCCGCGGTGTTCTTTCTCGATCGCCAGACGGAAAGCCTTGCCGATTTCCTGCACCCGTTCGCCGTTGGACTTTTCGATCGCAAAAGTCTCGCCTGCCGCACCCATCTGGAAGAGCATGGCCTTTTGCCCGGATGGAAGATCCTTGAGCGGTTTCCTGTCGCTGATGCGGACGACGACCCGCGATTTCAGGTCTTCCAGCGTCAGATAACCTTTTACCGCGAGATCGAGCAGGCTGGCGGAAAACGCCGTCCAGCCGCCGCCGGAAAAGCCCTTGTTGTCGATGTAGTTGACGAGAGCGGGCGAAATGCCGGCCGGAGTATCCCAGCGCGGCACGATGACGCCGCCCTGCGGATCGCGGCCGACCCTGCGCCAGACCAGGACGTAATAAAGGGCGACGATGGCAAGACCGCCGAGCGCCAGCAACAGATTAAGATTGTCGCGCCACCACCAGGCGCTTTGCTGGTCTGCCGAGGGTGCTGCGACAACGCCCTTGGGGAAACCGACGACGATGGTGAGGCCCTCTTCGCTGCCCAGCGGCCGGGTCGTGGTGAAAACCGCCTGATTGCCGGTGGCGCTGATACGCGCATCTCCGGCAGTGGAACCGTAGGGACCCGTAAAAGCGGCGGTTTGCGTGACCCTGCCGCCCGGCAATGTCACCCGCGCCGAAGCACGCGCAATGCGGAACTGCCAGCCATTGCCGGTCGCATTCCAGTAAAGCTCGTCGTGATCGTTGAAATAGCGGATCTGTCGATTGCTCTTGTAGGTGATGGCATAGGTGTGCTCGCCGGGAGAAAGCTGCGTGTTTTCATCACCGGCATAGATGCGGATGCCGCGGGAAATGGATTCGGTGTGAAAGGCCTCGGGCCGCCCGTCGCGGGTAACGGAAACGAGTTCGAAACCGACCCTGATCGTGCGGCCTTTGGCATCTTCCATGGTCATCGGGAAATCGCGGAAGATGCCGCGGCGGATGCGGTTACCCTCGGCATTGACCGTGATCGTCTCGGTGACCGTCAGCGCGCCATCTGCGGCGATCAGGATGTCGGAGTTGTAGCTGCGGATATACTCCTCTGCAGCAGCCGGCAGGCATCCTGCCAAAAGCAGCGCAAGGGTGAAGAGGATGCGCCGAAACATCAGCCGCCTCCCGTTTCAGAATTTCACGCTGGGGACGGCGCGATCGGCCTCGTTCTCGATCTCGAAATATTCGCGCTTGGAAAAGCCGAAGGGACCGGCGATGAGATTGGCGGGAAAGCTCTCGACCTTGATATTCAGGTCGCGGGCGGAACCGTTGTAATAACGCCTTGCCATCTGGATCTCGCTTTCGATCGTCTCCAGCGAGGTCTGCAGCTCGGCGAAATTCTGGTTGGCCTTGAGGTCCGGATAGGCTTCGGCGAGTGCGAACAGTTTGCCGAGTGCCTGGGAAAGAAGCCCTTCCGCCTGCGCACGTCCGGCGACATCGCCTGCAGGCACGGCCTGCGCCTGGTTGCGCAGTTTCACGACCTCTTCGAGCGTACCCTTTTCATGGGCAGCATAACCCTTGACGGTCTCGATCAGGTTGGGGATGAGGTCGGCACGACGCTTCAGCTGCACATCAATGCCCGACCACGCTTCTTCCGCCATCTGCCGCGCCCGCACGAGGCCATTGTAGATGACGATCACATAAAGAGCGACGAGCGCGATCAAGCCGAGTGCGATGTACATGAAGAACTCCCCCGAGGTGTTTAGCCGCGGGGAGACTATGTCGCTAAAGCCGGATTGTCACCGGAAATTGATGATCACAGCGTTAGGCTGCCTTCTCACCAAAATTCGCACCGCCGGCATCGGTCAGCAGAAACGCCTCGCCGCAGGCCTTTGCCAGCGTGCGCACCCGTAAAATGTAGCTCTGGCGTTCGGTGACCGAGATCACGCCGCGGGCATCCAACAGATTGAAGATGTGGGATGCCTTGATGCACTGGTCATAGGCCGGAAAGACACATTTGTGCAGCATCTGGTTGGCGTTGTCGCCCGGTGCACCAGCAGCGAGAAGTGCCAAACATTCCTTTTCGGCATCGATGAAATGGCGATGCAGCATTTCGGTATTGGCGTATTCGAAATTGTGGCGTGAATATTCCTGCTCGGCCTGCAGGAAGACGTCGCCGTAAGAGATCTTCTCTTCGCCTTCGCGGCCGTTGAAGTTCAGGTCATAGACGTTGTCGACACCCTGGACATACATGGCCAACCGCTCAAGGCCATAGGTCAGTTCGCCGGCAACCGGGGAGCAGTCGATGCCGCAGACGGCCTGAAAATAGGTGAACTGTGAAACTTCCATGCCGTCGCACCAGCATTCCCAACCGAGACCCCAGGCACCGAGCGTCGGGCTTTCCCAGTCATCCTCGACGAAACGCACGTCATGCAGAAGTGGATCGAGGCCGATCGCCTTCAGCGAGCCGAGATAAAGCTCCTGCAGGTTCGACGGGTTCGGCTTCAGGATGACCTGATACTGATAATAGTGCTGCAACCGGTTCGGGTTTTCGCCGTAACGACCGTCGGATGGGCGGCGCGACGGCTGCACATAGGCAGCCTTCCACGGCTTGGGGCCGAGCGCGCGCAAAGTGGTGGCCGGATGGAACGTGCCTGCGCCGACTTCCATGTCATATGGCTGCAAAACGGCGCAGCCCTTGTCTGCCCAGTAGTTATGGAGCGTCAGGATCAGCGCCTGGAAAGAGCGCTTGGGGTCCATATGTTCGGGCAGATCGGTCATGGGCATATCGGCATCGTTTGATTGAGGATGCGGACGAGTGCCATGCGATGCAGAATGGGTCAAGGATTTATAGCCGAACCCGCTGAGCGGAACGGATTTATGACCGTCAGCGTACCATCGATGAGGAGGCCGTCATGAAGATCTTCAGACAGGAATAGCGTCGTTTTTGCTTCGAGAGCAGCAGCTATCATCAATGCGTCGAAGAATCCGAGGTTGTACCGGCCAACCAGATCAAAGGCCCTATCATTCAATGCCAGATCGACAACGACCACGCGTTCCGACATCCGATAGATGGCCGAAATGGCTGTCCGTATTTCATTCCATTCCCGTCGGGATTTGCGCCGCATGACATGTGAGAATTCATTGAACGCCTGCACGCTTGTGACATAGGGCTTTTCGAGCGAAGCTTGAGCCCTTGCGGTCCGCCGATCGTCCGTGAACGCGTAGACAAAGATATTCGTGTCCAGAAACGGCGACGCGCTCACCGTTCATTGGCCTCGTCACGATCAAATTTCCAGCCGTCTGGCAGCTTCCACCGCCGGGACCGAATGTGCTCCATTATCCTTTCGCGCTCTTCGACGGAAACCGGACGCTTATCGGGGTCAAGCTTCAAACTAAGCTCCACCTCATCGCCTTTCTTGAGATCGAGCGATTTGCCACGTCGTCGGGTATCTGCAATGCCAGAGCATCATTCCACTTGGTCACGCGCATGGTCGTCTCCAGTCCACTGTCTCCGCATTCTAGCAGAATATGTGGACTTTTCCGCTATTCCTCTTCCTTCTTCACCCGGTACTCGCCCGTCACCGGATCCTTCTCCAGCGTACCGACGGCGCCGGTCTGGCGTTCTTTTTCCTGCTGCTTGCTGCGTGCGGTCAGTTTCTCGGCATCCTTGATGAAGCGCTTGTAGAGCATCCACCCGCCGCAGATCAGCACGGCCATAAATATAAGCTGGGCCATTTCCCCTCGAAGTCCTCATAGAAAGCGCCTCGCCTTACAACGAAGCACGTCGGGCATCAGAGCCCGTATCGGCTCCACAATGCCCTTTCTTCGATACTTGCGGCAAGTCCCGCACCCGCCTGCGCGGCGATTTCGCCGAAGGACGGTGCGCCCGAGACCACGCCGGGAAGCCGCTTGCCGAGCAGCGTGCGGGCACTGCCGATCAGTTCGAGGCGAACATCCTTGCCGAAACGGCGTTTCAGCACTTCGCGCATATCACCGAGGCCGTCGATCAGGCCAAGTTCCAGTCCTCGCCCACCGGTCCAGAACAGGCCGGAGAAAATCTCTCCGTCATCAACGAGACGCTCGCCACGGCGCATCTTGACCATGTCGATGAACACCTTGTGGATCTCAAGCTGCAGCGTCTTCAGATATTCGATATCGCTGCCCTTTTCCGGCTGGAACGGATCGAGGATGACCTTGTTCTCGCCAGCGGTGTAGACGCGGCGCTCGACGCCGATCTTTCGCAGCAGTTCCGGGAAACCGAAACCGCCGGAGACGACGCCGATCGATCCGACGATCGAAGTCGGATCGGCAAAGATCTCGTCACCCGCAAGCGCGATCATATAACCGCCCGAAGCGGCTACATCCTCGACGAAGATCAGCACCTTCTTCTGCTTTTCCTCCGCAAGCGCACGAATGCGCTGAAAGATCAGCCGCGATTGCACGGGCGAACCACCCGGGGAGTTGAGCGAGATAGCGACAACCGGCGATTCCTTATTGGAAAAAGCCTTTTCCAGCATCGGCGCAGCGGTCGCGAGGCTCAGCGTCGGCTTGAACTGGCTTCCGCCCGTCATGATCGCTCCGTGCAGCCGGACGACGGGTATCGCCAATCCCTTTTTGCGAAAACGCTTCGGGAGCAGACGATTTAACAAGCCAGCCATTTACGATCCTTCCAGATACTCGGTTCAGCAATCCATGTAGGCATTGGAACGACAAGTGCAATCGTCCTGTTCCATGGAAGGTTTACAGCTTATTGCGAATGACTTGCAATTTCATTCCAGACAAGCATGATGCCGACACCGCCTATCCGAGGACTACATGGATCTCTCACGCATTAAGGCCGACAACGGCTGGCGCAACGACGCCCGCGAGGCTTCGCTTTCCGACGTCTACCAGTCGGTCAAGGTTACCAGCCACAGCTCGAAGCTCAGGCGCGTCCTGGCTTTCGCCGGTCCCGGTTATCTGGTGGCCGTCGGCTATATGGACCCCGGCAACTGGGCGACCTCGCTCGCCGGTGGATCGAAATTCGGTTACGCGCTGCTTTCAGTCGCACTTCTGTCCAACCTGATGGCGATCGTGCTGCAATCGCTCTGCGCCCGACTGGCGATCGCTTCGGGTCGCGATCTGGCGCAGGCCTGTCGCGATGCCTTTCCGCGGTCGGTTTCGGTCGTGCTGTGGGCTCTCGCCGAAATCGCCATCATTGCCACCGACATTGCCGAGGTAATCGGCACGGCGATAGGTCTCAACCTGATCTTCGGCATTTCGCTCGAACTCGGCGTTCTCGTCACCTCGCTCGACGTGTTTCTCATCCTCTATCTGCAAAAACTCGGTTTCCGCTGGGTGGAAGCTTTCATCATCACCCTGCTCGGCGTCATCGCCGTCTGTTTCGGGGTGCAGATCTTCTTTGCCGATCCGGTCTGGTCCGAGGTCGCCTTCGGTTTCGTGCCGACGACGGAGATCGTCAGGAACCCGGAAATGCTCTATCTGGCGCTTGGCATTCTCGGCGCGACCGTCATGCCGCACAATCTCTACCTGCATTCCGGCATTGTGCAGACGCGGGATTTCGGCAAGACCGTGCCGGAAAAACGCGAGGCGCTGAAATTCGCGACGATCGATTCCACCGTGGCGCTGACTTTTGCGTTGATGATCAATGCCGCCATCCTCATTCTGGCGGCCGCCGCCTTTAATGCCAACGGGCACACGGATGTGGTGGAGCTTGGCCAGGCGAATGCGCTTCTGTCTCCGATCCTGGGGCTGGCGCTGGCGCCTGTGTTCTTCGGCATCGCGCTGCTCTGCTGCGGCTTGAACTCGACGGTGACGGCAACACTTGCCGGCCAGATCGTCATGGAAGGTTTTCTGCACATCAAGCTGAAGCCATGGGTGCGGCGGGTGGTTACGCGGGCAATCGCCATCGTTCCGGCCGGCATCGTCACTATCTGGTATGGGGATGCAGGCACGTCCGAATTGCTCATCCTGACGCAGGTCGTGCTCAGCCTCCAGCTTTCCTTCGCCGTGTTTCCGCTGGTGATGTTCACCACCAGCAAGGCGAAGATGGGCGCTTTGGTCGCACCACGCTGGCTGGCAGCACTCGCCTATCTGATCGCGCTTGCCATCGCCGCGCTCAACGTCAAACTGCTGGTTGACGTGGTGACCGGCTGACAACCCGCCTGCGATAGGCCGAGCGGCCGTTGTTCAGGTCATCGACTTCGGTGTTGAGCGAGTGGCCGTCCGCGCCATGCACCACAAGTGGTGCGCGGAAAATGAGCCTCGCCTTCGATCCCTTGATCGCCGTCACGAGGATACGGGTCGCATCCTCACCGGGTCGCGGATGAACGGGGGTGATTTCCACGCCGCCGAAACGCCTGCCACAGGCCTCCAGAATCTCGGCAATCGATTCAGGCCTTGCGATCAACGACAATTGCCCGCCGGGCTTCATGATCGCACCTGCCGTCCTCAGCCAGGTCTCGAACAGGCCTTCCGTCATCGCATGCGCTTCAGCCTTCAGGTTGTCGGGTGTCTTTCGATCCCCGGCATGATTGAAGGGCGGGTTCATGATGACGTGATCGTGAACCTCGTCGTTCAGGCCTGCCGCGAGCCGGGCTTTTCCCGTCAGTGTCACGTCCGCCTCGACCACGTTTACGCGGTCTGCCAGAAAGGCGTTTTCAGGCAGTCCGATGCTTCTTCGGGCATAATCGGCCATGACCGGAAACTTCTCGATCAGCATGATACGGGCATCGGCAAGTCGCGACGCAACAGCAAGGCCGGCCGCCCCTGCCCCGGAACCGAGATCGGCAACGCTGACGGGTCTGTCGCTTGCCACCAGCGAGGCAAGCAGCATGGCGTCGATACCAGACCGATGCCCTTCATTCTTCGGCTGTACGACGTGAAACCGCCCCCGATGGAAGGCGTCGATCGTGAAGGCAGGTTCTTGCAGATCGGCGTTGCTCATGGACGAAGTTCGGCCTCCAGACCGGCATCGCTCAGAATGCCGCGAGCCTCGTCCGAACGTCCCTCTTCCACCAGAAGACGCCTCTGCAACAGACCGAGCGAACCTTCAAGCACGCTCATCGACTGGTCGGCAACAAGGCAGTGGATGCCGGCATCCTTCATCAGCGCCTCCGCCAGCGACAACGTGACGACGTCATTCGTGCGGATAAGCTCGATCATCAGGCATCCTTTCGTGAAAATCGCTTTATGTTTTCGTCTTGCCGCCCTATGGACCTTTTCTATTGTCGTAGCGAAATTTCCAAGGAGGCCTGAACTTGGGCGTCGTCATACCGCTTGAAGAAGGCAAAAACAAATCGGCATCCATCAAGCCGCTCGTCGACCTGACCAAGGCCGACATGGACAGGGTCAACCAGTTGATCCTGTCGAAAGCCGGTTCGGATGTTCAGATGATCCCGGAAGTGGCCAACCACCTGATCTCGTCAGGCGGCAAGCGACTGAGGCCGATGCTGACATTGGCTTCCGCCGCGATGTTCGGCTACCAGGGCGAAGGCCATGTGAAACTCGCCACCAGCGTCGAGTTCATGCATACGGCGACGCTGCTGCATGACGACGTGGTCGACGAGAGCGACCTGCGCCGCGGCAAGTCCACCGCGCGGATGATCTGGGGCAACCAAGCGAGCGTGCTTGTGGGCGACTTCCTGCTCGGCCAGGCGTTCAAGATGATGGTCGATGTTGGCTCGCTCGAAGCGCTCGACGTGCTGGCGACCGCCGCCGCCGTGATCGCCGAAGGTGAAGTGCTGCAGCTCTCCGTCGCCAAGAACATGGAAACGACCGAGGACGACTATCTTTCGGTCATCCGCGCCAAGACCGCAGCCCTGTTTGCAGCCGCTGCCGAAGTCGGTCCGATCATCGCCAATGCCGACAAGGCCAGCCGCTCGGCGCTGCGCTCCTATGGCATGAACCTCGGCTACGCCTTCCAGATGGTCGACGACGCGCTGGATTACGGCGGCAAGGCCGCCGATCTCGGCAAGAATGTCGGCGACGACTTTCGCGAGGGTAAGATCACTCTGCCCGTCATCCTCGCCTTCCGGCGTGGCACGCAGGAAGAACAGGCCTTCTGGCGGAGCTCGATCGAAAACGGCGAAAGCAGCGACGAGAACCTCGAAAAGGCGCTCGGGCTGATCACCCGGCATGATGCGCTGAAGGATACGATCGCGCGCGCGCTGCATTACGGCAAGATCGCCCGCGATGCGCTCGCGCCGCTACCGGCCGGCCCGCTGAAGGACGCGATGATGGAAGTCATCGACTTCACGATCCAGCGGGTGAACTGATCAATCTGCCGTGACAAGCCTTCTGTGGACAGGTGTGCTCACGGCAGATTTCCTTGCGGACCTGCTTCAAAAAAGCCATTCTGTTATGAATCATTCGGCGCACTCCTGCGGCGACGCGTCGCCGACACGCCAGCTTTCATGAAAGGCCCGTTTATGCGGCAGACAAACCGTCATCTCCTGCTTTCCAGCGTCGCGCTCGCGGCATGCCTGGTTTTCGGTTCCGTGGCGGGTGCCGCAACACCGGAAGCCAAACCTGCCGAAGAGAAGGCTGCAACGTTCGAAGCGCGCGACGTGAAGTCGTTTGCCGGCGCCTTTCTGGCGGCCCGCACGGCCGATGTCGATCACGACTATCCGACCGCGATCGCGCTCTATCGCAAGGCGCTCGATTTCGAGCCGGCCAATATCGAGATCCGCGAACGGCTGATGATCTCGTTTCTGCTCAACGGCGATTTTGAAGACGGGCTGAAGGAAGCCGAGGCGCTGAAGAGCGACACGGCCGTCGAGCGCGTCACCAAGATCGTGCGCGGGCTCGAAGCCTTGCGCACCGGCAAGTTCGACAATGCCAAGAAAATCCTCGCCTATGAAGGCCCCAACGATCTCGACCGGCTGACGCATCTTCTGTTGTCCGGCTGGGCCGATGTCGGCGCCGGCAAGGGAAAGAAGGCGATCGCCTCGATCAACGGTCTCAAGGGACCGGCGTGGTTCAAGGTCTTTACCGATTACCATCTCGGCGCGATGGCGATCGTCACCGGCGACATCTCGACTGCCCGCCAGTATCTCAACAAGGCGGTGACCAACAACGATGCTGTGGCAACCGCCCCGGACACGTTCATGCGCGCCGTCATGGCGCTGGCACGGCTGGAAGCATCGGCCGGCAACAAGCAGAAGGCGCTTGATGCGATCTCCGTCGGCGACGGGATGATTTCCAATTACGCGCCGCTGAAGGCGCTGCGCCAGAGCATCGAAAAGGGCGAGAAGCCGGTCCAGCAGATTACTACCGCTTCGGAAGGTGCTGCCGGCGTGCTCTTTTCCATCGGCGGCGCGCTGAACCGCCAGGGTGCCGAGGACATGGTGGCGCTTTATCTGCAGATTTCGCATGCGCTCGACGAAAAGAGCGCAGACACGCTGATCATGCTCGGCGGCATTGCCGAGAAACTGGAGCAGCCGCAACGCGCCATCGCCTTCTATCAGCAGGTGCCGCAGGATTCGCCGATGCGGCGGATTTCCGAGCTGCAGCTCGGCATCACGCTGTCGGATACCGGCAAGCTGGATGAGGCCAAGAGCCACCTGAAGGAACTGATCACGTCGGATCCGGCCGATATCCGCAGCTATATCGCCTATGGCAGCGTGCTTTCGGAAGCAAAAGACTACAAGGAAATGGCCGCCAATTACGACAAGGCCGTCGAGGTCATCGGCCCGATGCCCCGGCAGGGCGACTGGTCGGTGTTTTTCCAGCGCGGTATCGCTTATGAGCGCCTGAAGGACTGGCCCAAGGCTGAACCGAATTTCCGCAAGGCGCTGGAGCTGAACCCCGAACAGGCGCAAGTTCTCAACTATCTCGGCTATTCGCTGGTCGACATGAACCTCAGCCTGGACGAAGGCCTGAAGATGATCCAGCGGGCCGTCGATGCACGCCCCGATGACGGCTACATCGTCGATTCGCTCGGCTGGGCTTACTATCGCCTGGGCCGTTTCGACGATGCCGTGACGGAACTGGAAAAGGCAATCCAGCTGCGTGCCGGCGATGCCACGATCAACGACCACCTCGGTGATGCCTACTGGCGCGTCGGGCGCAAGCTCGAAGCCGTCTACCAGTGGAACCGGACGTTCGTTTCCGAAGGCGATGACGTCAACCGCGAACAGGTAAAGCAGAAAATCGAAAACGGCCTGCCGCCGCTCGATCCGAATGCCACCAATACCGTGCGCAACCAGACCGAAACGCCGGCCACGCCTTCGCCTGAACCGGCGACGCCCGACAAGAAGTCCTGATGTTCGACCAGTCGCTCGATCAGCCAAGGCCCGCCGCAGACGCGGGCCTTGGCGAATTTGCGCTCAGTGAATTTGCGCCGGCGAAAATCAATCTGGCGCTGCATGTGGTCGGTCGACGGGCAGACGGTTATCACCTGCTCGAAAGCATCGTGACTTTTGTGGCCCATGAGGCATCAGGCGGTGCCGATACGATCTACCCCGCAGGGGACCGGCTCGATTTTGCTTCCTCCGCCAGCGATGCCTTTTCGATCTCCGGGCGTTTCGGTGTGGACCTGTCGCCTGACCCGGCTGCCGTTCAGCAGAACCTCGTGCTCAAGGCCCGCGATCTTTTGAGAGCCGCGCTTGAAGCCAGGGGCATTGCCGCATCGCCGGTTGCCATCCATCTGGAAAAGAACCTGCCGATCGCCTCGGGCATTGGCGGAGGCTCGGCAGATGCGGCTGCGGCATTGCGCGGCCTTTCACGGTTGTGGAATGCGAAGCTCACCGACCCGGAGCTTTCGGCTCTTGCCCTTTCACTTGGCGCGGACGTGCCGATGTGCCTGAAAAGCCAACCGCTCGGCGCAAAGGGGATCGGCGAAGACATCACGTTGCTCGGCACCATGCCATCCTTTGCGATCGTGCTCGGCAATCCGCTTCGCGGCGTTTCGACACCGGACATCTTTCGGCGACTGACACAGAAGAACAATCCGACCATTCAACCGCTCACCGGCGACTGGCCCGCCGACCTCATTGTCGCGCGCAACGACCTGGAGCCACCAGCCCGTTCGCTTGTGCCGGAAATTGCCGAGCTTTCCGACATGATCGCCGCCGAAGGCGCGTGGCTGACGCGCATGTCGGGTTCCGGCGCCACATGTTTCGGGCTGTTCGAGACGTCGACTAAAGCCGCGCAGGCTGCGGCCAACCTTCAGCGCAGGCGGCCCGACTGGTATTTCGTCGCCGCGCAGACAATCGGAGTACATCCATGATCGGGATAGACGAGAGCCGCAACTTCGTGCCCCTCGGCATTGCCGTGATGACCGTGTCCGACACGCGGACGATGGAAAACGACAAGTCGGGCCAGACACTGGTCGACCGCATCGAGGCGGCCGGTCATCTCATGAAAGCCCGCGCCATCGTGACCGACGACAAGGATAAAATCGCCGCCCAGGTGACGGCGTGGACACTCGATGCCGGGATCGACGTGGTGATCACCACCGGAGGCACCGGCTTCACTGGCCGCGACGTGACGCCGGAAGCGCTGGAGCCTTTGTTCGAGAAGCGGATGGACGGATTTTCGGCTCTCTTTCACCGGATCTCCTATGACAAGATCGGCACCTCGACGATCCAGTCGCGGGCTACCGGCGGCGTGCTCAACGCCACGTATATCTTCGTCATTCCCGGTTCGCCCGGTGCCTGCAAGGATGCCTGGGACGGGATTTTGAAGGCGCAGCTAGACTATCGCCATATGCCCTGCAATTTCGTCGAGATCCTGCCGCGGCTGGACGAGCATCTGCAGCGGATGAAGGGCTGAGACCCTCCAGCTGATCAGCGTGCGGCCACGACCCAGGCGGGGATGAGCTGGCTCATCAGCTTCGAGGCCTTGTGGCCCTTGGCCAGCGTCTCGAGATCCATGCCGGATTTTGCCAGCGCAATGGCATTCTTCTTCGGCAGCAAAAGGCCATATTCCAGCGGTGGAACCGTGCGGCCGATACGCTTGAAAAAAGGACGGCGGTAACTACGCGACGGCGAAAACCGCGCCGCCTGCTTGTGAAGCGCCAGATATTCCATCACTTCGTCGATCCAGCCGCTTTGCGGTCGCGCACCCGCCTCGATGAACAGCAGCCATTCACCGCGCGCGCTGCGCAGCACATCCTTGATGTCCCAATGGTTGTGAAAACGGCAGCCGGCCGCATCCGCCACGCGGGACGAGCCGTCGCGCGACGCATGATCGAGCACGATCACATCGCTTACAAGTCCTTCCACGGCGGCCGTGACAAGGATCGAAAGCGTCTGCGCCAGCTCGGCTTCCTGATCCCTGCATTCCATCAAAACAGTCAGCATTCCTGACCCTTAACCCATAGCAATGGCGAAAGCCAGCAAGGAACAAAGTTTGTTCTTGCATTGTTCTCATATCAGCGGTAGGAATTTAGTCATCGAGAACGGGAAGCGATCCCGTCAGGAGCCTTCAATGACCGAGCTGTCTGATCTGCGGCAGGGTGCTTTTGCGCCCGCCCATACGGCTGACATTGCCGATGCGCTGGTTCAATCCTCCGGTCTGCGGATCGAGATCGACCGGCGTCGAGGCCGCGGTGCGGGCCTCAACCCGAGCGGACGCTTCGAGGCGGAACGGCGCGAGGCTTTCGACGATGGCTGGCAGCTGCTCGAGGAGCTGGAGCCGTTCCGAACCGAGGTGCAGGTGGAAAAGCCGAAAACGGCGATCACCCGCAACGATAGCCCCGATATCGGCTTCGACCGGTCGATCAATCCCTATCGCGGCTGCGAGCATGGCTGCATCTACTGCTTCGCCCGACCATCGCACAGTTTCATGGGCCTCTCACCGGGGCTCGACTTCGAGGCGAAGCTGTTCGCCAAGCCGGATGTGCCGCGTCTTCTCGAGCGGGAGCTGAGCCGGCAGGATTACAAGGTCAAGGCGATCGCGATCGGCACCAATACCGATCCCTACCAGCCGATCGAGCGGGAATGGCGGATCATGCGCCAGATCCTCGAAGTGCTGCAGAAGGCCAACCATCCAGTGGCGATCGTGACGAAGTCGGCGCTGGTCATGCGCGACATCGACATCCTTTCCGACATGGCGTCAAAAGGGCTTGCCAAGGTCGGTATTTCGGTGACGACGCTGGACCGCAAGCTGGCCCGGACGATGGAGCCGCGCGCCGCGACACCGACAAAGCGGCTGGAAGCGATCAAGGCGCTGACGGATGCCGGCATACCAACTGCGATCATGACCTCGCCGATCATTCCGGCTCTCAACGACCACGAGATCGAACGTATCCTCGATGCCGGCCATGCTGCGGGTGCGACGGAAGCAAGTTACGTCCTGCTTCGCCTGCCGCTGGAAGTGAGCCCCCTCTTCCGCGACTGGTTGCTGCGCAACTATCCGGACCGCTACCGGCACGTCATGTCGCTGATCCGCTCGATGCGCGGCGGCAAGGATTACGACGCCGAGTTCGGCAAGCGGATGAAGGGTGCCGGTCCCTATGCCTGGCAGATCGGCCGCCGTTTCGAAATGGCGACCAAGAGGCTTGGTCTCACCCGTCGCGGCATGCCACTGCGCGACGACATCTTCATCCGCCCCGACGGCGGTGGCATCCAGCTCTCGCTTCTGTAGGAGAACCACGAACACATTAGGCGAAGGACGGACGAAAATTGGAATATCCAAGAATGCGCCAGCGTTCTCCGGCAGGTTTCATCCCCGTCCTTCATATTCATTCTCATTCGTTCTCGGTCAGGTCCCCGCCCCCTTGCCCGCCGAGAACGTTGCCCCGAACCCATCGCCATCGGCGGTGGACAGCAAGGCCGCACTTGCTTTCGGGGCTTGCAGGAGATCGGGACGGCGTGCGAGCTTGCCGCCATGTTGGTTCGCACGCCGCCCGATTCTCCGATGCCCTTTGATACATCAACACTCATCTGCGATTTCAGCCTGGAGCTTGCCGCGCGCAGCGCCGGACACTGGCCGGTTGCCGGTACCGACGAGGCTGGACGCGGGCCGCTTGCCGGCCCGGTGGTTGCAGCCGCCGTCATCCTCGACGCGGACAATATTCCAGCCGGCCTCAACGATTCCAAGAAACTGAGTCTGAAACAGCGCGAAATTCTGTTCGAAATGATCATGGCGACCGCGCATGTCTCGATCGCCTCGTCGGGACCGCGTCTGATCGACGAGATCAATATTTTGCGCGCCAACCTGGACGCCATGCGCCGCGCCGTGGCCGGATTGCCGGTCAAACCCGCTCATGTGCTGGTTGATGGACGCGACGTGCCCAAGGGGCTTTCCTGCTCGGGCAAAGCCGTGATCAAGGGCGATAGCCGCTCCGTCTCGATCGCCGCCGCCTCGATTATTGCCAAGGTGACGCGGGACCGGATGATGGCACGCGCCGGTATCGTCTACCCGGCCTACGGTTTCGCCAAACACGCCGGTTACGGCACAAAGCAGCACCGCGACGCGATCATCACAGACGGCCCCTGCCCGTTGCATAGAATGAGCTTTCGGCCGTTGAAGAAGGATAATGTCGAGGGATAGGCCATTGGCAATGGACGCAGAGGCAGCAAGCCAATCCGTCCGCTCGCAACAACGAAAGCTCCACCGGCTATCATGGTGGCGATTCGTCATCCGCGATCATTGCGGCGGCTTATTCGCAAAGCTATGACTGCGCGCTTACGCACCAGCCATGGAGAGTTAAGATTATCAAGATAATGGTATTGCTGCACAGCGCCGTCGGCCTGGGCTGGCAGTCTCCCCCCAAGGGCACGAGCCTGAAGACGTTGAGCGAAGCCCAGGAACAGGGTTTCATTCTTATCCGCGGCGAATTCCAGAAACGGCAATTCCGCCTGACAGAAAAAGGGTTCGAGCACGTCGAGCATGACAAGCGACGCCTGGAAGCGCGCAAGCTCTAGACTATCTTCCCGTCGGCCAGATTGCGGCAAATACGGATGTAGCGGTTCACTTGCGTGTAAAACCCGTGTCCGTATAGAGGGCTAGACACAGATGATTGGCAAGCTTGTGAAACGGATCGTCCGCTCCGATCAAGCGATGCGCATAAGCGTATACCAGTGTTCGAACAGCGTGTTTTGTTATTTGGAGGAGCGGTTATCCGACACGGGCGATTGCCCACCAATCTGGGTGGAGGAATTGGTTTCAGGCATTTTCTACAGCGCAGCTGAGGCCGTCATCGAAGCTCGGCAGGCAGTCAGTTGGCTCAATTTCCCTGATGAACAGAGCAGTACGGCATCCGGCGAAAATGTTGCGGGACAATGGAGACCCATCGGCGAACGTGAATACGATGTACTGATGCATCTGATTCGAGATCAATTTCCCGGACGGCGTGAAATACTGACGCAGATTCAGTCCGTCGAGGTGATGCGCATCGACCGCGAAGGAAGCTTGAAATTGCGCAGCGGTGGACCGTTGGCCGTCGTGAAGGACAACGACTATCCATCTGCTCGGGTAGATGGGCGTATTCCGGTCGAGGGCTTTTATATGGATGACGTGGACGAAAGCGGCGCCTTGGTCCATTTACTGGTTCATGTCATCGGCGGGAAAATAGATGAGTTGGAGATCTACAAAGAAGACGGCAGTCCGATTCTGATTGATCCGTACGAAATTGAGCTCTCAAAAATCTACTTCTATTAAGGGCTCAGGCTTTCTATGCCATACACAGCCATCACAAACAAAAAAGCCGGGCGTTTCCACCCGGCTTTTAAAATATCATCTCTGATCGAAATCAGTTCAGACGCGACTGAACCTTGGAGACGGCGTCCTTGAAGAGCGCGGTCTGCGTCGTCTTGTCGGTCTTGGCAGCAATCACCTTTCCGGCAGCGGCGATTGCAATGTCGATCGCGGCAGAACGGACGGCATCGATGGCGTCGGTTTCGGCCTGCTTGATCTTCTGTTCCGAGAGAGCGTTGCGACGAGCGACGAATTCCTCGGTCTTCTGGCGCGCTTCCTCGGTCAGAAGAGCAGCTTCACGCTCGGCGGCGGCCAGCAGGGCTGCGGCTTCCGCTTCGGCTTCCTTGCGCTTCTTCTGGTATTCGGAAAGCAGCGCCTGAGCTTCTTCACGCAGGCGCTTGGCCTGCTCCAATTCGTCGCGGATATTGTCGGCGCGCTTGTCGAGCGAACGCGCCACCATGCCCGGAACCTTGAGGTAAACGATCAAAGCGATGAAGAGGAGAAGGCCGACGAGGGCAAAAAACGAATTGTCCAATGCCATGGATCAGGCTCCCTGCTTGGCAGCCGCAACTGCGGCCTTGATGTCTTCGCCAGTCGCCTTGCCGCCGATCAGCTGATCGACGATCGCGGTTGCCGTGTCTTCGGCGATCGCACCGACCTCGGCGAAAGCCTTGGTCTTGATCTCGCCGATGCGGGTTTCCGCGGCTGCCAGCTTCTCGGCGAGTTCTGCCTCGATTGCTGCGCGATCGCTTGCAGCCTTGGCCTTGGCCTCGTTGCGAGCGGCCTCGGCAATGCCGTTTGCCTTGGAACGGGCCTGAGCCAGCTCCTTCTCATAGGTCTCGACTGCAGCGTCGGCTTCCGCCTTCAGGCGGCCGGCTTCTTCGAGATCGCCGGCGATACGGCCCTTGCGATCTTCGAGAATGCCACCGACGCGCGGCATGATGACCTTCTGAATCACAAGATAGAAAAGGCCGAAAGTGATGACGAGCCAAAGAAGCTGCGAGGCGAAATGCGACGAATCGAAAGGCGGGAACCCCGCGGAACCGCCTTCAGCCCCGTGGGCGACGCCGGTTTCGGTATGAACCTCGCCTGCGGGCGCAGCGGGCGTTTCAGATGCGGCCGGCGCGGTCTGCGCGTATGCCGAGGTCACGAACATCATCACCTCCAGGTGAATTCCATAAAAAGTGGATCACGGCGCGCCATGAATGGACGGCCGTGATCCTATCCTATGCCGCTAGACGGTTATGTCTTAGACAGCGAACAGGAGAAGGAGAGCAACGAGCAGCGAGAAGATGCCCAGAGCTTCCGTAACGGCGAAGCCGAAGATCAGGCGGCCGAACTGGCCATCAGCAGCCGACGGGTTACGCAGAGCGCCCGACAGGTAGTTGCCGAAAATCGTGCCGAGGCCAATGCCTGCGCCACCCATGCCGAGGCAAGCGATACCTGCGCCGATGTACTTTGCTGCTTCCGCGTCCATATTGAACTCCTTCGATTGGTTTTTGCGGCTTTGGACTGGTGCTGGAAGCACCAACGACTTTATTTCTCAGTGACCGTCGGGATGCAGCGCATCGTTCAGGTACATGCATGTCAGGACCGCGAAGACGTAGGCCTGAAGGAATGCAACGAGAAATTCCAGACCAGTCAGAGCGACGGTCATGATGAGGGGCAGGATCGCGGTACCGATGCCGAGCGCGCCGAGCGCACCGAGCGATGCGACGAAACCTGCGAAAACCTTGAGCGTGATGTGGCCGGCCAGCATGTTGGCGAACAGACGAACCGAGAGGCTGATCGGACGGGCGATGAAGGAGATGACTTCGATCGAAATAACGAGCGGCATCAGGACGCCCGGGACACCCGAAGGCACGAACAGCTTCAGGAAACGCAGGCCATGCTTGTAGAAACCGTAAACGACGACCAGGCCGACGACCAGCATCGACAGTGCGAACGTGACGATGATCTGGCTGGTGACGGTGAAGAAATAGGGAACCATGCCCAGCAGGTTTGCCGTCAGGATGAACATGAACAGCGACAGAACCAGCGGGAAGAACTTCATGCCCTGGCTGCCCGCCCCTTCGCGCAACATATTTGCGACGAATTCATAGGACATTTCGGCTACTGACTGCGCACGACCCGGGATCAGCGAGCGCTGCGAGGTGGAGAAGTAGAGGAAGCCAGCGGCTATTGCGACCGTCGCGACCATGAACAACGAAGCGTTGGTGAAAGAGAAGTCAATTCCGCCGACTTCGATCGGAACGATCGTGTTGATGTGGAACTGATGGATCGGATCGTTTGCCACCGTCTACCCTCTTTCGATGACCGCCCGCGCGGCCTGTTCACCAGACGACCTTAAGGCCGTCTCACTTCTTGTCTTCACTGCTGCGACCATCAAGGTGCGGCGGCTGAGCCACCATGCCTACGGCGCGAAGCACACTTAACACGCCTGCGCAAAAACCGAGGAGGACAAAAAGTATCATCCCCCAAGGTTTTGAGCCGGCGGCCCAATCGATCAGATAGCCAAGAACCCCGCCAACGGCGATAGCAGCAATAAATTCGGAGGAAATCTTCAATCCGAGCGCCATACCCCTGCGGCTGGCTTCCGACTGCGCTTCCTTCCGATCTTCTGCCGCGCTTTCGGTCTTTCTATCAGCCAAGGCTGCAGAAAGACGTTTCCGGCGCTCATCCAGACCATCATCAGGGTCGTCCATCGCATCCTCCATCACCGGCTCTCCCGTCCGGCAAAGCCGCACGACGGTTAGCGAGGGATTTCGCGCCTTCCGGCCCTCTTTCAAGTGCGCGCAACATAGTTTTGACGGCCTTGCTAGTCAAGGCGCTGAAACAGCTTGCCCCAAGGGATTTAAAGCTAATGAATTCATCGCCTTATAGCAGAAGTGGCACTATGGCGGATAAAACTGATGCGGGAAACTGCGGGGTTGAAGCGCTTGTATCAGCTCCAACCACCACCATAGGTTCTGTAGAAGACGTGCAAACCGATGCGACCGACCTTTTTCATCGTCTTCGCCCAGTTCGGCCGCACATAGGTCGCGTGATAATGTGTCGCAGATCCGACTTCGGGCATCCAGATCCTGCCGGCAGTCACCGCCATCGCCACTTCCCGCGCCGTTTTCCAGTGGTCGACCGAGCGTATCCGGTCCTTGATATTGTCGCAGGCGAAGGAGAACTGGCAGCGGTTGCGCCAATCCTCGTTCTGGTAGACGACATCGCAGATCGTATCGGGATAGGCGGGATTACGTACACGGTTGAGAATGACCTGTGCAACTGCGGCCTGCCCACGTACCGATTCGCCACGCGCCTCAAAATAGACGCCGGAGGCGAGGCACTGCTGTTGCTTGGGGGAGAACGAATCAGCCGGCAGTGGGTTGGCGGCCCAGGCGTGGTCCTCCGGCCCGATAGGCGGAATGAAGCGGCCGGTATCCGGTTTCGTCAGAATGGCATCGAAGGGCGACTGGCGGGAGAAGTCGGGCGCAGACGAGGCATAGGCTGTCGCAAGGATGTCGGCGTGATCGTTGGTCACGAGACTGGCGATCATCGGCGGCAGGCTCTTTTCCTTCACCTCATCCTTGCGGAAATAGAATTCGGCAACCTCGACGGGCTGCGGATTGAGTTGCTCGCCATTATCGACTTTGACGAAGGCGGTCATCTCGTCTTCATCCTGAACGGGCCTGGTCAGGGAGCTGGAGCGCTCAAGGATAGATCCGGCGGAGAAAGCCTTCGGTGGCAGCATCGGCATCACCGCAACGATCCGCCCCTTCTTTTCGGAACGGTTGATGCGGTCTTCGTCGGGCGTGCCCTCGCCCGGCTTGTCCTTGTCGGCCAGCGCTACGGTGCGGCCGTCCGGCAAAGCGATCCCCGCATCACCGCCGAGAACCCGCGATCCGCCGGGGAACGCAAGTGAGGCCGTGTGGAGCGAACCGGCGGGCGACTGGGTAATGACCATGCGCCAGCTTTCGGACGATCCGTCGAGGCCGGCGAAAAGATCGGTCAGGTCACCCTGGGATGGGACTGCCGGAAAGGCCAGCCATGCGGCAAGGCCCAGCAAAACCGGAGAGGCCAACCTGTCCCAACGCGGCAGGGACCCCTTACGCAGAACTCTTTTCGAACGCAAAACGGCAACTCCACAAGGTAACCATAGGAGCCCAGGCGGGCAGCGACTATGCTTGAAGAGTGAATCATTAACCTTGATGAGCGGTTAACACGGAAACGGAAAGCCTTGCGCCACAGGCTCCTTCAGCACACGTGCATTTAACAAAGGCGTGAATGTTGCGTCAGGGACACGCGGCGGACGCAGGCTTGGCTTTGTCAGCGACAACATCACTAAATGTCTTTTGCCTCAGATGATCACATGAGAGCCAAGCTCGACAACACGGTTGGCCGGCAGGTGGAAATAGTCGGATGGGTCGGTCGCGGCATTGGCCATGCCGATGAACAGCGTGTCCTGCCACATGGGCATGCCGGATGCGGCATCCGGCACCAGCTTGCGGCGGCCCAAATAAAAGGAGGTCGACATGATGTCGAACTTGAAGCCGGTCTTGCGCAGATAGGCCAGCGCCTGCGAGACGTTATGCGACTGCATGAAGCCGAAACGCAGCTCGATCAGGGTGAAGCGCTCGGAGATCTTCTCGACATGATATCGCTCATCGATGCCAACGCGTGGCTTGTTCACCGTGCGGATCGTCAGGATGACGTTCTTCTCGTGCAGGACGTGGTTGTGCTTGATGTTGTGCAGCAATGCGGCGGGCGCGGTTTCCGGGTCGCTGGTCAAAAAGATGGCGATGCCGGGCACGGAGACGGGTGCATGGTCGGACTTCTTTTCCACCATCGGCACGAAGGTTGCGAGCGGCACGTCGATGCGGCGGGTCTTTTCGAACAGGATCGCCGTACCGCGTTTCCAGGTCCACATGACGATGGTGAAAAAGGCTGCCATCATCACCGGCACCCAGCCGCCGTCATGGATCTTGAGCAGGTTCGCGCCCAAAAAGACGAGTTCGAGCGCCAGCAGCGGCGCCAGCGTGGCGATCGCCACCGTCTGCGGCCAGTGCCATCTCAACCGCACGAATTCGAACGCCATCAGCGTGGTGACGACCATCGCGCCGGTCACAGAGATACCATAGGCGGTTGCCAGCGCTTCGGAGCTTTCAAATCCAAGCACCAGCGCGATGACGCCGATCAGAAGCAGCGTGTTGACGCCGGGCAGGAAGATCTGCCCCGTATTGGTTTCGGAGGTGAAGAGGATCTGCATGCGCGGCAGATAGCCGAGGTGGATCGCCTGCCGCACCAATGAGAAAGCGCCGGTAATGACCGCCTGGCTGGCGATGATGGTCGCCGCGGTCGCCAAAAGGATGACCGGGATGAGCGCCCATTCGGGAAACATCAGATAGAAGGGATTGCTCATCGCTTCGGGATGTTTCAGGACCATGGCGCCCTGGCCCAGATAGTTCAGCGTCAGCGCCGGAAAGACCAGCAGAAACCAGGCCAGCTGAATCGGCTTGCGGCCGAAATGGCCGAGATCCGCATAAAGCGCCTCGGCCCCGGTCACCGTCAGGAAGACTGCGCCGAGCACGACAACACCGGCGAACCCCTCGCGCAGCATGAACTCGGCCGCGTACCAGGGATTAAACGCCCTGAGGATGCTGAGATCGTCGACGATATGCACCAGCCCGATCGCGCCCATGACGATGAACCAGAGCGCGGTAATCGGCCCGAAAAAGCGGGATACAAGCGCCGTGCCCTTCGACTGGATGGCGAAAAGCGCGATCAGGATGACGACCGAGATCGGCAGGACGGCGCTGTCCAGTCTCGGCGTGACGAGTTTGAGGCCCTCGACCGCGGACATGACCGACAGAGCCGGCGTTATCATCGCGTCACCTAAAAAGAGCGCTGCGCCGATCAGGCCGAGCAGCATCAGCATGGCGCGCTGGCCGTTGGCCGACTTGGTCAGAAGCGCCAGAAGCGAGAGCGTGCCGCCTTCACCGTCGTTATCCGCTCTCAACAGGAAGATCACGTATTTCAGGGTGACTATGATCGTCAGCGTCCAGATCATCAGCGAGATCAGGCCGATGATCTCCATATGGGTCACGCCATCATTGGCAACGGGCTTCAGCGCTTCGCGGAAGGCGTAAAGCGGGCTGGTACCGATATCGCCGTAAACGACGCCGACTGAGCCTAGCGTGAGCGCAAACAGGCCGTGGCTACGCGTCTTTTCAGCAGCGTGATGTTCAGCGGGGTGACCCATAGAGTGCCTGACCTTCGGTCAGCCTTTCCAGAAGACGACAGGAAATGAAATGGATAGCGGCATGCGGAATGGAGCGGGCGGACTTCCAGACGACCTTTGGTTCGGCAGACTACCTTTTAATATGGCTGGCTTTTTATACGGCGAACCTTGATCACTCTCAATTTTTTGCCCGGAAACGGCCGACGAATTGCCGCCTGCCGTCAAGCGAGGCGTCTGTAGAGACGGCTACCAACAAAATCAAGAGGCGGGGTGCCCCGGACAATAGAGAGAAAATGGCGCTTTGAGGCCTTGTACGCAAGACCCTTGCGGCGATCGGCCACAAGCGGCACAGCACTGAGGGGACCGCAATACAGAGAGACCCCGGTATTGTGATGCCACACCTTATCTCTATTCGAAGACGATAGATGGCGCCTTTCGGCGCGTGCCTTGCGATACCTGCGACCAGACATTGGCGGCGATATCGCGATAGATGGCGGAGATTTCGCTGTGGGGATCGGCATGCACGATCGGCGTACCGAGATCGGAGCGCTCGCGTATGTCCATCGTCAGCGGCACTTCGCCAAGGAAAGGAACACCGATCCGCTCTGCCTCGGCGCGGGCGCCGCCATGGCCGAAGATATCGTAACGCTTGCCGGTATCGGGCGCGAGGAAATAGCTCATGTTCTCGACGATGCCGAGGATCGGGATCTCCACCTTGCCGAACATCGTCACTGCCTTGCGGGCATCGATGAGCGCCAGATCCTGCGGCGTGGAGACGATCACTGCGCCTGCGAGCGGCACCTGCTGGGCCATGGTCAGCTGCACATCGCCTGTGCCCGGCGGCATGTCGACGACCAGCACGTCCAGATCGCCCCAGGCAACTTCTCGCAGCATCTGCAGCAGCGCCGACTGGACCATCGGACCGCGCCAGATCATCGCGGTTTCCTCGTCGACGAGAAAGCCCATCGACATGGCCTTCAGCCCATAGTTTTCCTTGGGCTTGATCAGCCGACCATCGATCTGTTCGGGCCTGCCGGAAATCTTCAGCAGCCGCGGTACGGACGGGCCGTATATATCGGCATCGAGAATACCGACGCGCAGGCCATTCGCATGCAGCGCCAGGGCAAAATTGACGGCGGTAGTGGATTTGCCGACGCCGCCCTTGCCTGATGCCACTGCAATGATCGCGCCGACGCCGGGAACGCCGGCCTTCACGTTGGCAGGGCCGCGAGGCTGCCCACCGGCGGGAGCGTGAGAATGGCCGTGAGGCTGGGGTGCCGGCGCCGATTGCGGAGCGCTCGACGCCTTGCGATCGGCAGTCAGCGTGACCAGCGCGCCCTTGACGCCCGGCACAGCCGTCACCGCCTTTTCGGCGGCCAGCCGCAAGGGCTCCAGCTCTTGAGCCTTTTCGGCGGGCACGGTGATCGAAAAATAGACTTTTGAATCAGAGATGAAGACATCCGAGACAAGGCCGCGGGAGATGAGGTCGCTTTCCAGATCCGGGCTGCGAACCTTGCCGAGCGCCGCCAGCACCTGGTCCTTCGTTACATCCGGCATGTCGAACTCCTGCTTGTGCTCTAGCGCATCTCGGGCTTGCCGCCCTGACGCGTATCCATGGCCATATATAGGAGTTGCTGCTGCATACCGGCAAGACGAATAAAGCCGCCGCCCGGACGGCAGCCACAAGGCGCACAAACCGGACGACGGCTTTTTTCTCGAACGCGTCTCTTGGGACGCTTTTCTTAAGTCCCCTCTGGACCTGTTTCTAAGGAAGCATGAAACATGCCAGTCTGAAACACGCCGTTTAGGGGCTTTTTCGGAGTATTTCCGAGAATAAAAGTCGAATAAGTCGGCATTCCGCACTGCAGCAAACAGTGACCGCACACTAATTGTGCAGATTAGAAAAGGCCTATTTAATCAATCCGATGCGCAGAGCCTTGGCGACAGCCTGAGTACGGTTAACGGTATCAAGCTTCTTGGCGGCACGGTTCAGGTAATGATTGACGGTATGCTCAGATAGACCGAGGATATCGGCGATTTCTGCACTCGTCTTGCCGGCGGCAGTCCAGGTGAGGCAATCGATCTCGCGATCCGTCAAAAGATCGGTCGCACGTATGTCCATGTTGCGGATTTCGGCAAGTCGATCGAAGATATGGATCGCCGCGAAGCTCAGCTCCATCAGTTTCTGGCGATTTGGTTCGCCGCCGAGGCCGCCGATCACGACTGCGCCTCTGGCCCCCGCCGGATCGTGGACCGGAATGCAGGCGCCGCGGACGATGCCGAACCTGGTGAATGTAGCGGCCATTTCCGGCGTTTCTGCATCACGTTCAACGTCGAACGAGAAAGGCGTAACCGAACGGCGCAGCTGGCGCACAACGAAGCTGGAGCGAATCAGCCCTTCGCGGTCAAAGAGCGATACGAGTTCGGCCGGCCAATTGTTGATGATGGCGCTGCCGGACAGGCCGAGCGCGGTTGCCGGAGGCAGGTTGAGCACCATGAAATTCCGGAAGCCATAAAACTCCACGAGCGTCTTGGTAAAACGGAAGACATCGAACTGGGTCTTCAAACCTGCGATCTCTTCGACGTCTATGTCGAAGGTCAACAGTTCGGCGGCCGTTTCCGTTTTGGACATTTTTTAACTTCTCTGTTCCGAATGCACCGGGTCGCCGGCGCAAGCACACGAATCATTCAGGTGATGTTCGGAGATCGCTCAGTGGGAGAAAAGGCAAAAGTTGCAAATTCCCTGCATTTCTTCCCGCATCGCGTGTCTTACAATATAGGAGCTTCCACTGCAGACTTAAAAGAGATGTTAATTTTTTCGGCGATCAACCGTTTTATCAATAGTGACAGTTACTCGTCTTAACAGGGTTTGTCCGGGTAAAACATGATGTCGCAGTTATTAGCTGGGGACGACGTATTTGATTACACGCCATGTGGACAGTCACGCCACGATGTGGCGAATAGGCACCCACGATTGTTTCATGGCATCCGGGAGGAAGAAGATGGCATCCATTCATCCGTTCGAGGGCACCGTCCTGTCCTCGACTTTGTGCGACCTGGGCGAAGGGATCAGCTTCGAAGCCGAAACCAATACGCTGTGGTGGTGCAATATCCTCGGCAAGGCACTGCATTCACTTGATCTGACAAGTGGTAAGGAGACGATCCATCCGCTTCCGGTCATGGCAAGCGTCGTCGCGCGCATCGATGACGAGCGCCAGCTGATCGGAAGCGACAAGGGCCTGTTCATCCGCACCCGGGCAACGGGCGAACTTGCGCCGCATTGCGAACTCGAACCCGGCAACGACGCCAACCGATCCAATGACGGGCGCGTGCACGCCTCCGGCAGCCTGTGGATCGGCACGATGGGACGAACCGCAGCCGATGGCGCGGGCGCGATCTATCACGTCTCGAAGGGCGCGGTGACGAAACTTTACGACCGAATCAGCATCCCGAACGCGATCTGCTTCTCCCCCGATGCCGCGACGGCCTATTTCGTCGATACACGCGGCAACAGGCTGATGAAGGTTTCAATCGATCCCGCAACCGGCCTGCCGAGCGGTCAACCATCGGTATTCGTCGATGGGAGCGCCGATGCAGGCGGTATCGACGGAGCGATCTGCGATGCAAACGGCCATCTGTGGAACGCCCGCTGGGGCGAAGCGGCCCTCGACCATTACAATGCGGACGGAACGTTCATCCAGCGGTACCAGCTGCCGGCGAAGCGGACGACCTGCCCGGCCTTTATCGGCTCCAGCCGTATCGCCGTCACCTCCGCATGGGAAGGGCTGGACGATGCCGGCCGCGCTGCCGATCCGATGGCCGGTGCGACATTTGCCGTCGACACCGGCGCACAGGCTAAATACGACCCCGCCTATCGCCTCTGAGCATTGCAGAGACGTATCAGGTCGAGACATTTCCAGCCTAAAAAATCGGCATCCAGGGAACCAATGCCGTTCCAGCTTGTTACCTTATCGAGCCGCCAGCGTGACGACCTCCCGGTCAGATGAGCGGTTTTATGCAACGATAACAAACGGAAAAGGCAGGAACACCATGAAGAAGACATTTGCAGCAATTATCGCGACAGCTCTCATGACGTCCACCGCCCTTGCACCAGCATTTGCGCAGACCAACAATGCCACACCAGCTACTCCGGCAGCGCCGACTGCCCCGGCAGAAACCAATACGATGGCGCCAGCGGCTGGCTCGGCCATGTCTGCCGCCGGTGATGCAGCCTATCTGACCCAGCAGACGGAAACCCAGGTCAGCGCCAATGAATATATCGGCAAACAGATCTACAACGCCGGCGATGAAAGCATCGGTAAGGTCAACGACCTGATCCTTGAACAGAATGGCGGAATTGTTGCAGCCGTGGTCGGCGTCGGCGGTTTCCTCGGCATCGGTGCGAAGGATGTGGCCCTCCCGATGAGCAAGGTCAGCCTGACCCGTGACGCGGCAAACAACAACGATGTTCGCCTGACCACGACGGAGACGGCCGAAGCGCTTCAGGCGGCTCCCGAGTTCAAGACGCTGAGCGACAAGCAGGCGGCAACCGATACGACCACCACGTCGTCCACGACAACGGCACCGGCGACATCCGCCGCGCCTGCAACGCCCTCCACGGGTGGCGACACAAACTCGTCGACGGCACCGAAGCCGTAAGCTTCGGATCTGGAACGAGCTATCCGCCTCCCGTGATGCGAGGACGAGTGACAAGATGATGAAAAAGGGGCGGTGCTGCGGCGCCGCCCCTTCGTCGTTTTACAAGAGAGAACAGAGCCGCAGCGCGTCATAGATGGCCGCATGTACGTTACGACTAGAGACCGCGTCGCCAATCCTGACGAGGTCAAAGGCGCCCCCATCATTCTTGACGGCCAGCGGCGCGCGGCGCTCGATCAAGGCGCGATAATCCACGGCACCGAGATTTCTCGACAGTGGTTTCAATTCGAGAAACAGGTCGGCATTGGCCTTAGTGCCATGTTCGACAACGACCTGTCCGACCAGACGCTCGACAGTTGCCGGCGAATAATCGGAGCCGAGAACGGCGGTCAGGCCGTTACCGTTGCGTCGCACGGCCTTCAGCCGTGTATTGATCGTGACCTTCACATTCTTTTCGGCAAAGATTTTCGCATAGGGGACATGGTTCATGCCGCCCATTTCCGGTGCAAAAAAGCGTTCGGGAGAGACCAGTTCCAGCTCCGCGCCGGTCGATGCGATGATTTCCGCCGCGCTCATGCCGGGATGGCCGCCATTATCGTCGAACAGAAGAACCGGCCCCTGCGGTTTTGCCGTGCCGGCCAGGATATCCCAGCTCGAAGTGACGAGATCGTCGCCCTCGTCCAGCTCCGGTGTCTGCGCAAACCCTCCGGTCGCGACCACGACAAGATCGGGCGCGAGGGACAAGACGTCATCCGCCTCAGCATAGACGTCATAGCGGATGTCGACGCCGAAACGCTCGAGTTCTGACAGACGCCAATCGACGATGCCGATCATTTCGCGGCGGCGCGGATTTCGAACAAGCAGGTTGATCTGGCCGCCGGCCTGCCCCGTCGCTTCCAGCACGGTGACCGAATGGCCGCGTTCGGCCAGAACCCTTGCCGCTTCCAGCCCCGCCGGCCCTGCCCCGATCACAACGGCGCGGCGGATTTCCTTCGCAGGAGCGATGTCGTGGGAAATCAGCGCTTCGCGGCCGGTCGCCGCATTGTGAATACAGAGCGCCTCGCCGCCCTCATATATCCTGTCGAGACAATAGGTGGCGCCGACGCAGGGGCGGATTCGGGCCTCCTCGCCGCGGATGATCTTGTTGACGATATGCGGGTCAGCAATATGGGCGCGGGTCATGCCGACCATATCGAGCTTGCCTTCGGCGATCGCGTGGCGGGCGGTTGCGACATCGGCGATGCGGGCCGCATGAAAAACCGGGAATTTCGTCGCCGCCCTCACTTCGCCGGCAAAATCCAGATGCGGAGAGGCGCGCATGCCCTGGATCGGGATGACATTGTTGAGATCGGCGTCGTGGTCGATATGGCCGCGGATCACATTGAGAAAATCGATATGACCGGAGGCGGCCAGTCTCTTCGCAATTTCGATCCCTTCTTCGCGCGAAATTCCTTTTTCCCAGTCCTCGTCTGCTACCAAACGGATACCGACAATGAAATCCGGCCCCACGGAGCGACGGATCGCCTTCAGCACCATATCCGAGAACCGCATGCGGTTTTCCAGCGAACCGCCGAACTCATCCTCGCGCCTATTGGTGGCGGGCGACCAGAACTGGTCCATCAGGTGGCCATAGGCTTCGATCTCGATGCCGTCGAGCCCACCTTCGCGCATACGGGCAGCGGCATCGGCGTAGTCGGCGACGATCCGCTCGATGTCCCAGTCCTCCATCTCCTTCGGAAAGGCCCGATGGGCAGGTTCGCGGATCGGAGAGGGGCTGAGAACCGGCAGCCAGTTTCCCTTATTCCAGTTGGTGCGCCGGCCGAGATGGGTGAGCTGGATCATCACCGCCGTGCCGTAGTCATGACAGTCGTCGGTCAGGCGCTTCAGCCACGGAACGATCTCGTCCTTATAGGCCAGCAGATTGCCGAAGGCGGGCGGGCTGTCGACCGAGACGCTGGCGGACCCCGCCGTCATGGTCATGGCGATACCGCCCTTGGCCTTTTCCAGATGATAAAGCCGATACCGATCCTTCGGCATGCCGTCCTCGGAATAGGCCGGCTCATGCGCCGTCGACATGATGCGGTTTTTCAGCGTCAGATGCTTAAGCTGAAACGGCTGCAGAAGCGGATCGTTGGATATCGACATGGGGGCGCTCTCGTTCAGTCGAGAGAGGATCATCGCCGAGTAGCCGTCATTGCGCGAGGATCAGAAGCGCCTCTTGGTGTCGGTAAAGCGGCAGAGAAGTGGTCATTACGGAAAAGAAGCGCGGCTGTTTCGAGACGTCCGCAAGGCTCTCGAGCCTTCAGCGCCTCAGATCCGCTCGATCGCCATGAAGTCGTGGTAGTGATCCTGCAGATACCGCAGGGTCGCTGCGCCATCCACCGGGCGGCCGTAGTGATAGCCCTGGCCCATGCCGCAGCCCAGCGCGCGCAGCATCTCGACGTCGGCGGGTTCCTCTATGCCTTCGGCAACGACTTCGAGATCGAGGCCCTGGCACATGGCGATGATGGCGCGCACGATATGTTCGGACGGCCGGTCGCTGGTGATGCGCGAGATGAAGGCGCGGTCGATCTTGACCTTGTCGAAGGTGAAGTCGCGCAGCCGGCCGAGGCTGGACTGGCCGGTGCCGAAATCGTCGAGCGAGATGCGCACGCCTTTTGCCCGCAGCTCGCTGATGATGCGATGGGCGGTATCGGCAGACGTCATCACCGCGGTTTCGGTGATTTCCAGTTCGACGCGGCGCGGATCGAGACCGACATGCGAAAGGGTCGAGAGAATATTGCTCGACGTGCCCGGATCCATCAGCTGGGCGGAAGACAGATTGAACGACAGGAAAAGTTCGCGCGGCCATGAGAGCGCCGCTTCAGCAGCCTTGCGCAGCAGCGTATCCGACAGCGCGTCGATGAAACCGCGCTCTTCGGCCAGCGGCACGAAGACGGCGGGCGAGACGAAGCCGAGATCGGCATCGCGCCAGCGCGCGAGGGCCTCGAAACCTGCCACCACGCCGTCACGGATGCGGACGATCGGCTGGAAATGAACATCTACCGCATCGGAAATGATGGCGTTGCGCAGCGCCTGCTCGATCTGCGTGGCGCGCTTCATTTCCTGGGCGATTTCGGTGGAATAAACGGTGATCTGAGCGCGGCCGCGGCGCTTCGAGCGATAGAGCGCCGTTTCGGCGCTTTTCAGCAGGTCCTCGAATTCCTCGCCTGCAAAAGGATAGATGGCAAAACCGAAGGATGCCGACAGCCGGACATTGCGGTCGCCCAGATCGTAAGGGGCAGACAGAACATCCTTCATCATCTGACCGATGCGCTCCGCCCCCACCCGCTCGAAAACGAGCGGCAGGACGAAGGCAAACTCGTCGCCATCGTGACGCGTCACCGTCGCGCCGTCGGGCATGCATGCCTTCAGGCGATGGGCGACCTGGCAGAGAATTTCGTCACCGGCTTCTGACCCGAACAGATCGTTGATCGGCTTGAAGCCATCGAGATTGGCGATGCAGATGGCAAAGGGAGCCGGATCGTCGGCGCGTTCAGCGGCAAGCAGGCGCACCTTGTCGCGCAACCTGTAGCGGTTGCCCAAACCGGTCAGCGGATCGCTGTAGGCCATCGCCTGCAGTTCATTCTGGCTGACTTGCGGCAATGGGTTGCCCGCTGACTTCATAAAAAATCCTGCTCGTCGAAACCAGCGAAGGATGCGGGACAAAGATTAAGAAACTTTGCTGGTGTATCAGCTTATGCCAAGATGGTCACGAAACGGGCCATGCTTCAGCCTCGACCTCGTCTTCCGCCACCGCCAGAAACCGCTGGAAGACCGCATCCAGTGCTTCAGGGCTTATCGGCTTGAGGATCACGTCGTTCATGCCGGCCTCGATGCAGGCTTCCCGGTCACGGTCGAAGGCCTGCGGCAGAACGCCGATGATCGGCACAGGCTGCGTTCCGTCTTCCAGCGCCCGGATAGCGGCCGATGCCTCGAAACCCGTCAGTTTCGGCAGCGTCACATCCATCAGCACAAGGCGAGGTGAATGCTTACGCCACAGCCGTACCGCCTCTTCGCCATCGACAGCCAGGACATACCGATAGCCGAGCCCTTCGATGATCTGGGAAAAGACGATCTGGTTCACCTCGTTGTCCTCGGCGACAAGGACATCGATGCATTCGCTCTGCGACGATGAAGGGAAAGCCTGTCCGTCGACAGCCGGCAAGACCAACTCGGCAAAGGGTTTTCCGAGTTCGGCGGCGACCAGAACCGGCAGGTTGGGACCGATATGCGCTTCTTCGACACGCAATGCCGCGACCCCATAGGCTTCGGCAACCTGCGTGAGTTCCGCCGGCATACGGGCATCGATGACGACGAGATCGATCCGTACATCCGCTTCGGCGGCCAATTGCAAAAACAGGGTGAATTCGTCGGCATCGGCGGCAGCGGAAACATCGGCTCCCTGCCAGGACAGGATTTCGATAGCCTGTGCCGACGTATCGGCGAAACGGCTGACGACCAGAACCTTGACGCCGACGATGGCGGGGCCCGTGTTGACTGGCGAGGCCGGAACCGGTTCCCGCGTCATATCGATCGGCACGAAGCCGGAAGCCCATTCGTTCGACTGCAGCGACTGGTCGGCGCCGGCTCCTGCGGCAATCGATGAAACATCCTGCTTGACGGTGACGAGATAGTAGCGACCGGGCTTGCCGATCCGGTATTTGTGGACAATGGTAAGCGCCGTCGACCCATCCGGGCGGGTGATGCGCTCGGGAAGCTGGATGGGCTCACCGGTTTCGTAGACATGCTGGTTGATCGGCGCGAGACGATCCTCGAATGCCTTGGAATTGATGTCTGCACCCTTGTGACCAAGGATCGCATCGGCCGGAAGATCGAGGAAATCGCAATTGGCCTTGTTGACCGCGACGAAGGTGGAATTCCGGTCCTTGACGCTGATCGGGAAGGGAAGATTATCCAGCACTTCTTCGGTGACCTGAACGCGTTCCGTATCGACGCGCCACTGTTCCTCACGCCTCTTCTGCTCGGAAACGTCCTTGATGACGCAGACCCCGTAACCCGAGGGAAGACGCCGCTTGGCGACACTCAGCCAGCGGTCCGGTGCGGGGCGTTCCAGGCTTTCCGAACGTTCCTTCCACAGACCGGCAATCTGCTCGGCGACCCAATCCTCGCGGCTCAGCGCACGGCGATAATTGTGGGTGTCGGCGACGAGGCGAATACCCGCATCATACATGGCTGCCAGAAGATCGCGTATGCGGGTTCCGGGCACAAGAAGGCGAGGCTGCACCCGCATGATGTTTGCGATCTGCTGGCTGGCGAATACGACCAGGTCGTTCCTGTCATAGAGCAACACTGCCGCGGACATGCCTTCGGCCAGTGCTTCCAGAATGGCAGTCTGAATGTTCGGATCCGCCGTGTCCAAATCATTCATGGATGAAACTCCGTATGCTTTCAGGACGGCTTTTCGCCATGCCCGGTCAGCCGATTCAACGCTTGATCGGCAAAACTTCCTTCACGCTCGTCAGTAGGGAACATGCTGGCTCCAAGTCATCAACGAACGACCAGGTTGTCATGACGGTGCCCAGCTGGCCGCCACTCCGGTCATTCGCGAAGAGCAGAGATGCTCTCCCGGATTCATCCAATTTCTCAAGCAGACCCTAGCCAGTTTACCTTAAGGCCGGATTAATGGCGTTTCTCATTGAGACGATTGCCGAGGATAATCTTGCCGCAGCCCTTTCCTCCGACGGCAGAATCCCCGAAAATGGCACCATGTCCGTAAAACTCCTGCCTGAAACACTGATCAACCAGATTGCCGCCGGTGAGGTCATCGAACGCCCGGCCAGCGCGACCAAGGAATTGATCGAGAATGCGATCGATGCCGGTGCGACGCGCATCGAAATCGCCACGGCCGGCGGGGGAAAAAGCCTCGTGCGGGTGACCGATAACGGCTCGGGCATGGATGCGGCAGATCTGGAACTTGCCGTGCGCCGCCATTGCACATCGAAGATCTCCACGACGCTGGACGATATCCAGACGCTCGGTTTCCGCGGCGAAGCGCTGCCGTCGATCGGCTCGGTCGCACGACTGACTATCACCAGCCGCCGCAATAGTGATCCATCCGGCTTTCAGGTTTCCGTCAATGGCGGTGCTGCCTCGCCGGTCAAGCCGGCACCGGCCAATCAGGGTACGGTGGTCGAGGTGCGCGACCTGTTCTTCGCTACCCCTGCCCGGCTGAAATTCATGAAAACGGAGCGGGCGGAAGCGGCAGCGATCACCGAAGTGGTCAAGCGCATGGCAATCGCCTTCCCGCATGTCCGATTCGTGTTGTCCGGTTCGGATCGGTCGACGCTGGAATTTCCGGCAACCGGCGACGACCATCTTGCCCGCATGGCGCAGATTCTTGGCACGGAATTCAAGGAGAATGCGATCGAGATCGATGCCGGGCGTGAAGACGTGTCGCTCTCCGGCTTCGTCGGCGTGCCGACCTTTCACCGCGGCAACTCGGCGCACCAGTTCGCCTTCGTAAACGGCCGCCCGGTTCAGGACAAGCTGATCCTCTCAGCCATTCGCGGCGCCTATGCCGAACAGATGCCATCCGGGCGCTATCCGGTTGCGGTGCTGTCGATCGAACTCGATCCGGCCTTCGTCGATGTCAACGTGCATCCGGCCAAGGCCGATGTACGCTTCCGCGACCCGCAGCTGGTGCGCGGGCTGATCGTCGGTGCCATCCGCCAGGCGCTGCATCGCGAGGGCGACCGCGCCTCGACGACGGGTGCTGCCGCCATGTTGAGGGCTTTCCAGCCCGGATTCTCCCAGCAGACACCCGCACAACCGGGCTTTTCCGAAACACCGGGATCGGGTTTTCAGCGGCACTCCTATCCGCATTCGGCCCCTCAGGCGAGCTGGTCCGCGTCGTCTTCCCCTTCCCGGCCGCTCGATCTCGACGTAGCGACGTCTTATGCTGCCCGTCCGGTACAATCCGGGTTCGACGCGTTCTCGGCGCCGACGGCGCGCGCCGACACGGTTGCAGACACGACCTATACGCCCGAGACAACGGCCGCCGGCTACAGGCTGGGTGCAGCCCGTGCGCAGGTGCACGAGAATTATATCGTCGCTCAAACCGAAAACGGACTGGTGATCGTCGATCAGCACGCCGCGCATGAACGGCTGGTCTATGAAAGCCTGCGCAAGGCGCTGGAAAACGACCGCCTCGCTTCGCAGGTATTGCTGATCCCCGAAATCATCGATCTGCCGGAAGAGGATTGCGACCGGCTGATGGTGCATGCAACCGAACTCGACCGGCTCGGCCTTGCGATCGAGCGCTTCGGCCCGGGGGCTGTCGCCGTGCGCGAAACGCCGGCCATGCTTGGCGAAGTGGATCCGAACGCACTTATCCGCGATCTCGCCGACGAAATCGCCGAATGGAACACGGCAAGCGGCTTGAGGAACAAGCTCGAATATATAGCAGCCACCATGGCCTGCCACGGGTCTGTCCGGTCCGGGCGACGGCTGAAGCCCGATGAGATGAACGCGCTCTTGCGCCAGATGGAAGCGACGCCGGGTTCCGGCACCTGCAACCATGGGCGGCCGACCTATATTGAACTCAAGCTTTCTGATATAGAACGGCTGTTCGGGCGCAGTTGAGACGCGCTCTGGTAATCGCGCTTGGTTCGGGGTAGAGGGGACCGATGTTTTTTCGCAGGAGACGAGTGATGAACCGGTTTGAGGGAAGCGGCTTTCGCGAGGCCAAGATCCGCTATCTCGACGGCGACTATCAGATCCTCAGTGCCGGCTCCTACGTCGTGTGCGCGGCAACCGGCGTGCATATTCCCGTCGACGAACTTCGCTACTGGAGTGTCGCCCGACAGGAAGCGTATGTCGATTGCGCAACCTCGCTCGAAGCCGAAAAACGTGCCGGCATGCTGCCAAACCAGCAGGTGGGCTGAAAGATCAGCCCTTGGCCGCGCCTTCGCGCAGACGTCTTTCGCGGAAATTCCTGAATGCCGCTTCGATCATGGCCGAGGGGCCGTGCGGATCGTCGAAGATCATGTCGACCTCGACGATCTTTGACCTTTCCAGCAACTCGCGAGCCGGGCCGGAATGGCCGGCAAGGCGGGCAGCGTCCTTGGCCGTCGTCGCCAGCAGCAGGCCTTCGCGCTCGGCATCGTCGATCAGCGACCGGATCTCATCCTCGGTGAAATAGTGGTGATCGGGGAAAGAGCGGGTCGTGGTGATCAGCCCGCCGATTGACCGGACGGTGCGATAGAATTTTTCCGGATCGGCGATGCCGGCATAAGCGAGCATGTTTTTTCCCGCCAGCGTATCGTCCGGACGCGGCTGCAGAGTTGCCACATGGATCGCCTTGCCAGCGCGGGCCGCCTTGCGGACCAGCGCATCCGCAGCGTCCCCATTGCCGACCTTGAGGAGCGCCGACAACTGCCGCATCTGTTCTGGTATCGGCGCGCGCACCGGACCGCCCGGCACGAGATGGCCATTGCCGATGCCCCTGACGCTGTCGATCACAACAAGTGCGAAATCCAGATGCAGGCGCGCGCTCTGGAACCCGTCGTCCATGATGATCAGGTCAGCACCTTCGGCGGCAAGTTTCCTCGCGCCATCGACCCGCTTGCGCGAGATCACCGTCATGGCTTCTGATGCCAAAAGCAGCGCCTCGTCGCCCACGGCATCGGACCGGTGGCGATCGCAATCGACCAGCGTGGTCACGTCCAGCGAGCCGCCATAACCACGGCTCAGGAAACCGGGCGTGTGCCCCATTTCCTTCGCTGCCCTTGCGAGCGCAATCGAAGTCGGGGTCTTGCCGGCGCCGCCAACGGTGAAATTACCGACGCAGATGACCGGGATCGGGGCGGAAGCACGTTTGGCCGTGCGCATCCTTTTTCCCGCGATTGCGCCATAGATGGCCGAGAATGGCATCAGCGCGTAAGCACGCCAATCGGGTTTTTCCCACCAGAAAGGCGGTGCTTCGGAAACCATCGCGTCTATTCCCCCGCAGACGCCGCGTTGGGAGATGCCGGAGCGAAGATGACGTCGGAGAGTGTGGTGATGTCGTCGAGGCAGTGGTCGGCCAGCGCGGAAAGCGTCTCGCGCGTTCCGGTTCCGGTCAGAACGGCGAGGTTAAGTCCTGCGCCTGCGGCGCGGCCCATATGCATGTCGTGATTGTTGTCGCCGACCATCGCGACATGACACGGCTGAAGACCGACAGCCTTACAGAACGCCAGCATCATGCCCGGTTGGGGTTTTGTGCCGAAACCGCTGTCGTAACCGGCGATAAAATCCACATGGCCGGTTATGCCGAAGCTTTCCGCCATGCGGCGGATTGCCTTCTCGTTGTCGCTGGAGGCGATGCCGAGCTTGAAACCGCGCGCCTTCAGGTCAGAAAATACCGCCGGAAGATCGGCAACCGGGACGGAGAATTCGGCCGCCCGGAGGAACAACGCATCGAGTTCCCGTGTCAGATCGCTTGCATCGAGCGGCGATCCGGCGCCCACGAAACCTTCAGCGATCTCGGCTGAATTGCCGGCGGCGAACAGGCTGTCGGCTTTGGTCTTGCCGGTCTCGGCATCCATGCCACCGGCAGCCAGCAACACCGGCTCAAGCGCGCTATTGCCGGCTGACGCGATGCGCGCCGCCTCACGATTTACCGGCCCCCAGCTTTCGTCGTAGCGGATGAGCGTGCCGTCCTTGTCGAACAGAATGCCCGCGATCGCGGGGGAGGAACTCACCGGATGTTACCGGCGGCAGCGACCTTCGGCTGCAAACGCGCCGTGACGGTCAACGGATTGATATAGGGCTCGAGCGCCTTGATGGTCTTGCCGAGCGCGCCGCGCAGGTCTTCCATCGCATCGGTTCCGGCCTCCACCATCTTAGCTCGGGCTGGATCGGTGATCAGCAGGTAATGCACGGCCTTGGCCAGCATCTCGACATCCTTGACCATGCGTGCGCCGCCCTTGCGGACGAGGTGTTGGTAGGCATCGCGGAAATTCTGGATGTTCGGCCCGGTAAGCACCGCGCAACCGATCATGGCCGGTTCCAGCGGGTTCTGGCCACCTTCATTGGTCAGCGAGCGGCCGACAAAGGCGATCTCGGTCAGGCGCAGGTAAAGCCCCATCTCGCCAATGGAATCGCCGAGGAAGATATCGGTTTCGGGCGTCAGTTCGTCATTGCGCGAACGACGGGCGACGGCGAGACCTTCTTCCTTGAGCATGGCTTCGATCGCATCGGCCCTATCGGGATGGCGCGGGACTATGATGGTCAGCTGGCCGTTCTTGGCTTTCAGCGCCCGATGAACGGTCGCAGCGGCCTTTTCCTCACCGTCGAAGGTGGAGATCGCCGCCCAGGTCTTGCGGTCGCCGATCTCGGCCTTGTATTTTTCCAGAAGCAGTTCATCGCAAGGCGGTGGATCGGTGTCACTCTTCAGGTTGCCCGAAACGATGACCGGCCAGGCGCCGAGATCGCGGAACCGTTCGGCATCAAGATCGGACTGGGCGACCACGAGGGCCATCTTGTCGAACAGCGCCTCGGCCACCTTGGCGTGATTGTGCCAGCGGCTGAACGAGCGATCCGAAATGCGGGCATTGACGCGGATCTGCGGCACACGGCGGCGCGCAAGTTCGGCAACCGTCGTCGGCCAGATCTCTGATTCCGCCGTGATGCTGGCGTCCGGCTTCCAGTAGCTGAGGAAGCGCTTGATAGGAAACTTAACGTCGATCGGCACGTATTGATGGATGACTTCGTCGCCGAGCCGCGCTTCCACGAGAGCTGCAGAAGTGACGGTGCCGGTGGTCAGGACGACATAGATTTCACGACGGCGCAGTTCACGGATCAGCGGCAGAATGGAGAGGGTCTCGCCGACGCTGGCGGAATGGACCCAGACCAGCGGTCCTCTGGGACGCGGCTGGCTGGCATAACCAAGCCTTTCCAGCCGCCTTGAGCGATCTTCCTTGCCCTTCATCGCCCGAAAGGCGAGATAAGGGCCGGCCAGGGGATAAAGCGCGACACCTGCAAGGCGATAGCCGGCAAGAGCCATGCGAGCCATAGCACTGCTCATAGCCCTCGCTCCAGATCCCTGCATAGCACCATCAATACCTCACCCCTGAAGTGATATTCTAACCCGGCTTACGTGTTTCATAAATGCGTCAAAAAAGCGGGCTTCCGGTCGAGCCCCCTCAACCTGAAGCCTTATCATATTTCTTGCGGCTTGTGTCAGGCCTACTTGTTTTCAGGGTCCAGCAGGCGATGCATGTGGACGATGAAGTAGCGCATTTCGGCATTATCGACCGTCGACTGGGCCTTCGCACGCCAGGCGACCAGTGCCGTGGCATAGTCAGGATAGATGCCGACGATGTCGAGGGCCGACAAATCTTTGAACTGGACACCAGCCAGGCTCGAAAGTTCACCGCCGAAAACCAGGTGCAGGAGCTGCTTCTTGTCGCTCGATTCCGTCATTTCCAAATCCGTCCGTTTATTCGACTAGAAGCCCTTCCTCTGCGGCATTACGCCACAAAGGTCAACCCGCAGCACCGGTCACAAGATGAGGCAGAAGCACCTGGCGCGCGTGGCGCGTGCCGGCGACCAGAACGCCGTGACTGACGATTGTGCGATTGTAGGTCAGGGGCTCGTCTTCAAGGCCCGCCAGCGCCCCGCCGGCACGTTCCAGGATCAGGTCGGCAGCGGCCAGATCCCAATCATGGCTGCCCGTTTTGACGATCGTGCCATCGATACGTCCGTCAGCGGCCATGGCCAGCCGATAGGCGAGTGACGGAACGTGGCTGACCCGGTGGATGGCAAGCTCGGCCTGCAGCTTTCGAACGATCTTCTCGTCCGCAGCCAGAACCAACTCGCCAGTCTCGGTGCCTGACCGGACAGCAATTGGGGAGCCGTTTCTCAAGGCAGGCCCGTCGGCGGATGCCTGATATTCCTGTTGCAGCGCCGGCGCAACGAGCACGCCCGCCACCGGACGGCCATTGTGGACGACCGCCACCGACACGCACCAGATCGGCTCACCGGCAATGAAGGCACGGGTGCCGTCGATCGGGTCGACGACGAACAGGGTTTCGCAGCTCAGCCGGGCGCTGTCGTCATCGGTTTCTTCCGAAAGCCAGCCGTAGTTCGGGCGCGCTTTCAAAAGAAGCGACTGGAGGCAATCGTTAGCGGCAAAATCGGCAGCGCTGACCGGCGAGCGGCCCTCGTTCTTCCACCAGACTTCCGGCGATTGCCGGAAGAAGCCGTTGGCGATCTCACCCGCCTGACGCGCAGCATCGAGGATGAGATCGAGATCCGCACTCCATGGATTGTCGAAGGGAGCCATGGCGTCAGCTTCCCGCCAGCGTCATGCCCTCGATCGCGATGGTCGGCGAAGCGACGCCGTATTTGCGGTCGATGTCGTTTGCCAGCGTCAGGCGCATGAACATGTCCTTGAGGTTCGACGCGATCGTCACTTCCGAGACCGGAAAAGCGAGCTTGCCGTTCTCGATCCAGAAGCCGCTCGCGCCGCGCGAATATTCACCCGTGAGCATGTTGACGCCCTGGCCGATCAGCTCAGTCACATAAAGGCCGGTACCGACCGAAGCGATCAGCTCTTCCGGCGAGATGTCGCCCGGCTCGAGCGCCAGATTGGTCGAGGTCGGGCTGACGGAATTGCCGCCGCGCACGCCGCGTCCGTTTGTCGGCAGGCCGAGTTCGCGGCCGGTCGAGGTCGACAGGAACCAGTGTTTCAGCACACCGTCCTCGATCATCGTCATCCGTTCGCCCGAAATGCCCTCGCCGTCGAACGGACGTGAAGAGGAACCACGTACGATCAGCGGATCGTCGGTGACGTTGAGGCCGGCCTTCAGCACCTGCTCGCCCATCCGGTCACGCAGGAAGCTCGTCTTTCTGGCAACCGATGCGCCGTTGATCGCACCTGCAATCGTGCCGACGAAACCGCGCGCCATGCGAGGGTCGAAAACCACGGTGACATTGCTTGCCGTCGGCACCTGACGCGGGTTGATGCGGGCAACCGCCCGTTCGCCGGCGCGGCGGCCGATCAGGTCGGGCGCATCGAGGTCGGCAGCGTAAAGGCGGCTGTCGAAATCGTAGTCGCGCTCCATCTTCGTGCCTTCGCCGGCAATCACGCTGACTGAACGACCGAAGCGGGTGGCCATGTAACTGCCGGAAAAACCGTGCGACGTGACGAGAACCATGCCGCCCATGCCGGCAGATGCTCCGGAACCGGACGAATTTGAAACCCCATTGACCTCAAGGGCGGCCGCTTCCATCGCCAGCGCCGTCTCGCGCAGATCGTCCGTCGGCACATCGGTCGGGTCGAAGAGGTCGAGATCAGGATAGGATTTTGCCAGCCGCTCGGCGTCCGCAAGGCAGACGAAGGGATCTTCGGGCGAGACCTTCGCCATGGCGACGGCGCGTTCGGCCAGCGTCTTCATGTCGAAGCCGGGATTGGCTGAAACGCTCGCGACCTTCTGGCCGACGAAGACGCGCAGGGCAAAATCGTCGCTCTCGGAGGATTCGGTTCCCTCGACCTTGCCGAGGCGAACCGAGACGGAGCGGGAGCGGGAGCGCACGACGACGGCATCGGCCGCATCCGCCCCTGCGGCCTTCGCCAGATCGATCAATTCGGAAGCACGGGACAAAAGCTGGGCGGAATCAATTTCGGAGCTCATATTTGCAAGCCTTTCGTTGCCGTCCCATTTATTGTGAGCGCTTCGAAGCATCAAGGGCGCCACACCTTTTCTTGACCGGGTTGTCGCGCCTTTCGAACGACCTGACTACCCCTTTTCGCCGATCGAAAGTTTTTGCATGACCGCACCCGGCTCGCTGTTTACCGAAATGCTGCTTCTTCTGGCCGGAGCGGTCATCGCCGCGCCGATCTTCAAACGGCTGGGGCTGGGCACCGTGCTCGGTTATCTGGCGGTCGGCGTGATCATCGGACCGGTGTTCCAACGCATCACCGATACGGAAGAAGTGCTGCATGTTGCAGAATACGGCGTCGTCTTCCTGCTCTTCGTCATCGGGCTGGAACTGAAGCCTTCGCGCCTGTGGCAGATGCGCGGTGACGTATTCGGCCTCGGGCCTGCCCAGGTGCTGCTCAGCGGGCTTGTGCTCGCCGCGCTTTCCTTCGAGACCGGTTTGGCGAACTGGCAGGGCAGCCTGATCATCGGCTTCGGCCTTGCCCTGTCATCCACCGCGTTCGCCCTGCAGTTGCTCAACGATGCCGGCGACATCAACAGCCGATACGGGCAGCGGTCATTCTCGGTGCTGCTGTTCCAGGATCTGGCGATCGTGCCGCTTCTGGCGCTGATCACCGTGCTCGCACCCGGCACGGAAGAACAGGCCGCCACGCCGCTTGTCGATTTTGCCGTCGCGGTCGCCGCCATCGCCGCGATGATCGTCGCCGGAAAATATCTTCTCAATCCGATGTTCCAGATCATTGCGCGAACAGGGGCGCGCGAGGTGATGATCGCAGCCGCCCTGCTCGTCGTGCTCGGATCCGCGGCCGCGATGCAGATGGTTGGCCTTTCTATGGCGATGGGGGCATTTCTCTCCGGCGTGATGCTGGCCGAATCCTCCTACCGGCACGAACTGGAAGCGGATATCGAACCGTTCCGCGGCCTGCTTCTGGCGTTGTTCTTCGTCGCGGTCGGGCTGTCGCTCGAACTCGGCGTGATCATCGACCATATCCTGTTCATCGTGCCGGCCGTGATCGTCTTCATGGCGGTCAAGGCGCTGGTGGTCTACTGGCTGTGCCGGCTGTGGGGTTCATCCCATAACGACGCGATCCAGATCGCCTTCCTGCTGCCGCAGGGCGGTGAATTCGCCTTCGTACTGTTTACCACCGCGACGGCCGCCGGGCTGCTTTCTTCATCGACTGCCTCAATGCTGATCGCCATCGTAACGCTGTCCATGGCGCTGACGCCGCTTGGGGCAGCACTCGCCAAGCGGTTCATGAGCGGCGAAACACGGGAGGAGCTGGACGAGGATTTTGCCGGTGCCGGTGCTGGCGCCGACGTGCTGATGATCGGCTTTTCGCGCTTCGGCCAGATCGCCGCGCAGATCCTTCTTGCAGGCGGACGCGATGTTACCGTGATCGACGATTCGGCCGATCGCATCCGCCAGGCCGCCAATTTCGGTTTCCGCATCTATTTCGGCGATGGCACCCGCCGCGACGTTCTCGTCTCGTCGGGCATCGAACGAGCCAAGATCGTCGTCGTCGCGACGCAGAAACGAGAGACGACCAACAAGATCGTCGAACTGATCCAGTCCGATTTCCCAAATGTGCGGCTGTTTTCCCGCTCCTACGACCGTATCCACTCCTTGTGGCTGCGGGAAAAAGGCGTCGAATACGAATTGCGCGAGACGCTGGAATCCGGCCTGCTTTTCGGGGCAAAAACGCTGGAAGCGCTCGGAATGCCCGAGGCACGTGCCGGGGAAATCCTCGAAGACATCCGCCGCCGCGACGAGGAACGGCTGCAGATCCAGGCGGTCGAAGGTATTTCGGCGGGGCGGGACAAGCTGTTCAACAGCCCGGTCAAGCCGGAACCGCTGATCAAGCCGAAACGCGTCACCGTCGAGGAAGACGATGCCGGCGGCGTCAACACGGGTTTGTCAGTGGGGAAGTGGTGACGACGGACAGGTTCAGTCCCTTCCAACCGCCGTCTCCAACGCATCGACCGCCCGTTTCAGCTCGTCCTTCACATGGCTCGCTTCGTCGAGGATTTCCTGGGCTTTGAGAAAATCCAGGACGCGGAAGCGGTTTACCTGTGGGCGCAGAAAGATGTGCGGCGGGTTGAGCTTGAGTTTCAGTGCGATCGAGGCCTGCATGGTCAGCTGGCTGGCGCCGAAAAGACTGTCGATACGGCTGGGCGGATGGGTTCCGTCGCCTTCCGGGGCGCCGACCACATCGACGCCGATCACCACATCGGCAAGGTCCAGCAGCTGTTCGTAAGGAACAGGATTGAAGACGCCGCCATCGATCATCACACGGCCGTTGACCCAGACCGGCATGAACAGGCCTGGAATGGCAGCCGATGCGGCGATCGCTGTGCGCAGATCGCCCTCTTCCAGCACCACCTCGGCCTGCCCGTAATAATCGGTGGCGGAGATTTTCAGCGGGATTTTCAGATCGGCAAAATCCTCCGGGATATCGGGAGGTAGGAAGGCATCGAGGATAGGGTCGAGATTGAAATGGCCGAAACGGAAGCCGCCCAGCTTGTCGCGCATGCTTGCGGGGCCGAGCGTCCAGAGGCGATTGAAGAGCGAATTGCGGTTGCCCATCGTGCGCAGCGTATAGTCGCGGATATCCGAGCCTCGCATGCCGGACGCCATGCCGGCGCCCATGATAGCGCCGATCGAGGATCCCGAGATTGCCACCGGCGTGATGCCGAGTTCGTCGAGCGCCTCGATGATGCAGATATGCGAGACACCTCTCGCTCCGCCGCCACCGAAGGCGACCGCATAACGCAGGCCCTCCCCGCTTTTTTCAGGATCCAGATCCGGCAGGGAGAGGCGTGTGTTCATCGTGAGGATCAGCCCGGCTGATAACGATAGAATTCGATGCGGCTATCGCCGAACATCCGGCTTTCCAGCTGTTTGAAGGCAGGATCGACGGTGATTACGGCATCCGCATGTTCCTCGAGCGCAACGAGGGCGCCTGCCGCCAGCCAGCCGCCATTATGAGCCGAGAACAATGCCTTTTCGCCCAATCCCTTGCCGTATGGTGGATCGGCGAACAGGAAATCGAAGGGCTCGATGTTGCCGATCGAGCCCAAACTGGTCGCGTCGCGACGGAGAATGCGCGCCCGGCCGTGCAGACCGAAACTGTCGATATTCTCCCAGAGCAGCCCCCTGCCCTCGACGCTGTTTTCGACGAACAGCGCCTGCTTGCAGCCACGGGACAAAGCTTCCAGCCCGACAGCACCGGTGCCGGCAAAAAGGTCGATCACCCGAGTACCATCGACCGCGTCCGGATAGACGTGGCCGATGATGTTGAACAGGCTTTCGCGCGTCCGGTCGATGGTCGGCCGGATATCGTTCGTCTTCGGCGTGGCCAGAGCGCGGCCGCGGAACTCACCCCCTACAATCCGCACAGCTTAGCCCCTCGGTGTCCGCGGTTTACCGCCAGGACGTCCACCGCCTGGGCCACCGCGCGCACCACCACCGGGCTTGCCACCACTGGGTCTGCCACCGGACGGCTTGCCGCCAAACGATTTTCCGCCGCCCGGCTTACCGCCGAAACCGGGTTTTCCACCCGACGGCTTGCCACCAAAACCGGGTTTTGCGCCTGCGGGCTTTCCACCGAAAGGCTTGTCGCCCCTTGCTGGACGATCACCGAAAGAGCGTTCACCGCTGCCTTCGCGGGCCGGGCGGTCACCACGCGGCGGGCGATCCGAGAAAGACCGTGCGGGACGGTCGCCATCTTCGCGCGGCTTGCGGTCACCAAAGGGCCTGTCGCTTCTGGGGCGATCACCGAACGAACGTTCTCCCCTCGGCTTGTCGCCGTAGGGACGGTCGCCACGTGGCTTGTCGCCAAAACTGCGTTCTCCGCGCGGACGCTCCGAGCGCCCCTCGCTGGAAAAGGACTTGGGCCGTGCCGGACGGTCGCCGTCTTCACGGGGCTTGCGATCGCCATAGGGCTTGTCGCCGCGGGGGCGATCACCAAAGGAGCGTTCACCCCTCGGCTTGTCGCCGAACGAGCGCTCGCCGCGCGGCTTGTCACCAAAACCGCGATCGTCGCGATCACCACGCTTGCCGCCGAAACCACTCTTTTCCGGCTGGTCCTCGCCGCGGATCCAGTCGCTGTCTTCCTTGACGCGGTTGACGACGACACGGCGGTCGTTCTCCGGTGCCGGCTTCTTGAACAGCTGCTCGGCCTGGGCGCGGGCTGTGACCTTGCGGCCAGTGTCGTCGGTCGTCGGACGGGCGCCGGGCGCCATCCAGACATTGGCGGTGCGGCTGGTGCCCATCGGCGGGCGCTTCTTCGGCTTATCCTCGCCGAAATCGCGATCCGAGGGCTTGCTTCCGAACTTGCCTGCCGGCTTGTCGGAAAACTTGCGATCATCCCGACGGGCTTCCGGGCGCTTGGCATCGGGCCGTTTGGTGTCTAGACGACCAAGGGCACGCTCGCGGCGATCTCCCTGGTCGTTTCCACGATCGGCCCAGCCACTGCGCTCGGGCCTTGCAGGCCGTTCGGCCTTTTCTTCCCGCTGCGGCTTTTCGTCTTCGACGACGCGCTCGTTATAAATCGGTGCTTCGAAATTCGCCTTGGATTCGTCGATCAGGCGTGGGCCGAGCTGGTCGCGCAGCGTGCGGCCGCGCACTTCCAGAACTTCGCCTTCCGGCAGGTCCCCGAGCTGGAACGGGCCGTAGGAAATACGGATGAGGCGGTTGACCTCCAGACCGAGCGCGCCCAGCACGTTCTTGATTTCGCGGTTCTTGCCTTCGCGAAGACCCATGGTGATCCAGACGTTACGGCCCTGGCTGCGGTCGAGCGTCGCTTCGATCGAACCGTAGAGAACGCCGTCGACGGCGATGCCGTCCTTCAGCTTGTCGAGTTCGGCCTGATCGACCTCGCCATGGGCGCGGACGCGGTAGCGGCGCAGCCAGCCGGTGGTCGGCAGTTCGAGTGTGCGCGACAGGCCGCCGTCATTGGTGAGCAGCAGCAGGCCTTCGGTGTTGATGTCGAGACGGCCGATGGAGAGAACCCGCGGCAGGCCTTCCGGCAGGTTATCGAACACGGTCGGGCGGCCTTCCGGATCGGAATTGGTCGTCACCAGACCGCCGGGCTTGTGGTAAAGCCACAGGCGCGTACGCTCTATGCCGCGAATTGGCGTGCCATCCACCTCGATCTTGTCTTCCAGCGTCACGTTGACGACCGGCGTATCGAGCGGCTTGCCGTTCAGGGTAACGCGGCCTTCGAGGATCATCCGCTCGATGTCGCGGCGCGACGCCACGCCGACGCGGGCGAGTAGTTTCGAGATACGCTCCGGCTTGCCTTCCGTCGGTGCGGACGCGCCATCAGCAACGAATTCCTCACGCTTGGCCGAACGAACCGGCTTCCTGACAGCACCTTCCGCCTGGGCGCGCGGCTTTGCAGCGCCACCGGCCGGCTTGGCCGCGGACTTGAAACCGGGCTTGGCGCCGGACTTCGAAACAGTCTTGCCTTCCGCTCTCGGTTTGATTTCGCGAACGAAGGTCTTGGCTTCGCCGCGCTTCGGCTTGTCTTTTGAATTCATTTGTTGTTTGCCTGAAGCAGGATGTCGACGGATACGTTCCGGACATACTTGTTCGTGTTGACCAGATGGATGCGCACCCATAAGGCGCGCTTCGTGTTGCATGCTTCCTACCAGTTCATGCGATCCGGGTTAAGAGGAAATCGCTGAAATGCCTAAGAGCGACGGCTTCATGGATGCCGCACTGACAGAAGCCAGGAATGCCGCCGAACGTGGCGAGGTTCCGGTCGGCGCCGTACTCGTCATCGACGGCGAGATCGTTGCCCGCTCGGGCAACCGCACCCGCGCCGAAAACGACATTACCGCCCATGCCGAAATTGCCGTGATCCGTGAGGCTGCAGCCAGTTTCGGCAGCGAACGCCTCGGTGGAGCGGATCTCTACGTGACGCTGGAACCCTGCACCATGTGCGCCGGGGCGATATCCTTTGCCCGTATCCGCCGCCTCTATTACGGCGCAAACGATCCCAAGGGCGGAGCTGTGGAAAGCGGCGTGCGGTTCTTCTCGCAACCCACCTGCCACCATGCGCCGGAAGTCTATTCCGGCATTGCGGCAACACCGGCAGCCGAACTGCTTACCGGCTTTTTCCGTTCGCGACGGGAGAAATAAGCCTTATTGGCCGAGCCTTACTGGCCAAACTTTACTGGAAAGGCTTCCACCAGGAGGAATCCTTTGTGGACGCCGCCTCGGCTTCCTTCTTGCGGCGCGCTTCCTTCTTGGTTTCCGGCTCGCCGAGATCCTGCAGGGTCGTGGCATCGGCAGAGCGATACTGACTCGGCGGGTCAGACAGCGTCCGGCGGCCACCGACGATACCCGGATCGTTTGCGTTGGCCTTGGCCCTGCGGAAGGCTTCCCACTTCTCCGGCTCCGTCATCTGGCCGGCCTGACCACGGCCTGCCAGCAGCGGCGAACGATAGTTCGGATTGCCCTGGTTGTCGGTCGCTTCCTGACGCAGACGCTCGCGGGCTTCTTCCGGCGACTCGACCCAGTTCGGATTGTTTTCGCGGTTGGCAAGCGATTGCTGCGGTGGAGGCAGGTTTCCGCCTTCCTGATGGCTGGCAACAACCAGCGACGGACGCGGGTTGTAGCGGATCTTGGCCTTTTCCTTGCTGCGATCACCACCGATATCGATAGCCGAGGTCACGTCATCGCCCAGCTGTTCCATGGCCGTCTTGTCGGTGCCATAGGTCGGGCTTCCCATGCAGCCGGAAAGCGCCACGGTCACAGCCAACAAGCCGGCCGCGCTCAGGGCCACATGCAAGGTTTTCTTCGTTTCCATCAAACCCCTACCAGAGCGCCCGCCTCGACGCTTTAGAGACAATTGCAATCGACTGACGGATAAATCCGGCCAATTTCAGGCAGGAATACCGGATGACGCACTCAAGCGCAATCATCCGGCACAGTTCATGACATTACAGTTTGCCAAGCTTTGCGAGTTCGGTGAGTGCCGCCGCATCGCGCGCCGAAACATCCGGCCAGACAGGATCGGAACCGACATCGGTCGTAACCCGCCACGAACGGGCGCATTTGACCCCTTCGGCCAGCTTCGGATCGACGGAGACACCCTGTATTTCGGCCAGACGGAAAGCCGCTTCCGGCCCCTCGCCTGTCGTGATCGTGATGGCCGAGGTGATGCAGGTCTCCTCGAATTCGAGGCCTTCAAGTGCGGCCAGAAGATCGGCATCGGCGACATAGACGACCGGAGCCGCTTCCAGTGAAGAACCGATACGCTTGTCCTTGCGCTCGATTTCCAGCGCGCCGGTCACGACCGAACGGACCTTGCGGATTTTTGCCCACTTTTCGGCAACCGCGTCGTTCTTCCACTCGGCCGGCACGTCCGGGAATTGCTCGAGATGCACCGAAACCGCATCGGGCTTCAGCGACAACCATGCCTCTTCGGTGGTGAAAGGCAGCATCGGCGCCAGCCACGTCACCATGGATTCGAAGATCTTGCGGATGACGGCAAGCGACGCACGGCGGCGCGGGCTAGACGGCGCATCGCAATACAGCGCGTCCTTGCGGATATCGAAATAGAAGGCCGACAGTTCGATATTGGCGAAATCGATCAGCGCGCGGGCGATCTTCTTGAACTCGAATGCGTCATACCCTTCGCGCACCAGCTTATCGAGCTCGAACAGGCGATGCAGCATCAGCTTTTCGAGTTCGGGAAGCTCTGCATAGGCGATTTCCTCGCCTTCATCATGCGCCAGCGTGCCGAGCATCCAGCGGATGGTGTTGCGCAGTTTGCGATAGGCATCGACGTTCGTCTGGATGATCGTCTTGCCGAGACGCTGGTCTTCCCAGTAATCGGTGGTCATGACCCAGAGGCGCAGGATATCGGCGCCGGCATCCTTCATCACGTCCTGCGGGGACACGACATTGCCGAGCGACTTCGACATCTTCTGGCCCTTTTCATCCATGGTGAAACCATGGGTGACGACCGTATCGTAAGGTGCGCGGCCGCGGGTGGCAGCCGATTCCAAGAGCGACGAATGGAACCAGCCACGATGCTGGTCGGACCCTTCGAGATAGACGTCGGCCGGCCATTTCAGGTCGGGGCGATCTTCCAGCGTGAACGTGTGGGTGCTCCCCGAGTCGAACCAGACATCGAGGATGTCCATCACCTGCGTCCATTTGGCGTGGTCATGGCCATTGCCGAGGAAACGTTCCTTGGCACCTGCAGCAAACCATGCGTCCGCCCCTTCGGCATCAAAGGCTTCGAGGATGCGCTTGTTGACCTCTTCGTCTTGCAGGACATTGCCTTCGTCATCGGCAAACACGCAGATCGGGACGCCCCAGGCGCGCTGACGTGACAGAACCCAGTCCGGGCGCTGTTCGATCATGGCGCGCAGACGGTTCTGGCCGCCGGCGGGGACGAAACGGGTATCGTCGATGGCGTTGAGAGCGCGGGTGCGCAACGTCGTGCCGTCCTTCAGGTCCTTGTCCATATAGACGAACCATTGCGGCGTGTTGCGGAAGATGATCGGCTTCTTGGAGCGCCAGGAATGCGGATACTGGTGCTTCAGGCGACCACGCGCAAACAGCGCGTTGCGTTCGATCAGCGCCTTGATGACGCGATCGTTGGCATCGCCCTTCTTGCCGTTGTCATCCATGACGCGAGCGCCGTCAAAGCCGGGGGCGTCGGCGGTGTAGGTGCCGGAATCGTCGACCGGGAACGGGATGCGGGTATCGATGCCGCGCGCTTCGAGTTCCTTGACGCTGGACATCCAGGCCTCGAAGTCTTCGCGGCCATGGGAGGGGGCCGTATGGACGAAACCGGTACCGGCATCATCGGTGACGTGGTCGCCGGCGAGAAGGGGCACGGCGAAGTCGTAGCCGAGGTCGGCGAGCGGGTGGGCAGCAGTGATGCCGGCGAGTTCTTCGGCGGAAACGTCACGCAGCTTCTTGAAGGTGAGCTTTGCCTTGGCAGCGGATTCGTCCGACAGACCATCGGCAAAGATCAGCTTTTCACCCGGACGCGGGCCGAAATCGTTTTCGGCCGTCAACACTTCGTACAGGCCGTAAGCGACGCGCGGCGAAAACGCGATGGCGCGGTTGCCAGGGATGGTCCAAGGCGTGGTCGTCCAGATGACGACGTGGGCATCGGCCAGCTCTTCCGAGCCACTAACCACCGGGAATTTCACCCAGATCGTGTCACTCTCGTAGTCATGATATTCGACCTCGGCTTCCGCCAGCGCCGTGCGCTCGACGACCGACCACATGATCGGCTTCGAGCCGCGATAGAGCTGGCCGCTCATGGCGATCTTCAGCAGTTCTCCGGCGATGCGGCTTTCCGAATGGAAATTCATCGTCAGATAGGGATTGTCGAAATCGCCAACGATGCCGAGGCGCTTGAATTCTTCCGCCTGGATCTTGATCCACTTTTCGGCATAGGCGCGGCATTCCTTGCGGAATTCGATCATCGCGTCCGGCTGCTTCAGGTCAGGCTTGGCCTTGCCCTTGGCGCGGTAGTTTTCTTCCTCGATCTTCCACTCGATCGGCAGGCCGTGGCAATCCCAGCCGGGAACGTAGTTCGAGTCATATCCGCGCATCTGGAACGAGCGGGTGATGACGTCTTTCAGGATCTTGTTCAGCGCATGGCCGATATGGATGTTGCCGTTGGCATAGGGAGGGCCATCGTGCAGCACGAACTTTTCGCGGCCGGCGGCGGAAGCGCGGAGTTGTCTGTAAAGATCCATCTCGCGCCAGCGGGCAACCGTTTCCGGTTCTTTCTGCGGCAGGCCTGCACGCATGGGAAATTCGGTCTCGGGCAGATAGAGGGTCTTCGAGTAATCGAGCTTTTCGCCCGTTTCAGTCACTGTATCGGTCATGTCTGGCAATCGTCTCTGGCGCCGCTTTGGGGCGCGATGCGGATGAGAAGTCGGTGGCGGAGGCGCTGTTCAAACGCCAAAATCCCGGACCTTCCCGCAGCTTTTCTCAAGCAGCGGAGAAAGCCGGGCCGATAATTCGTATGATCATCTTGCGCATGATCCGTGCCGACCGGAAATCTGTCATGGACGCGGTTATTAAGGCGTTTTCGGACGGAAAGGAAGGGGGAAATCAGATAGGAGAGACGACACGATTGCCTGACCAACGAGAGGGCGTATATTCTTCTATCGACTGCACCAATACAGGTTTGGGCCATGGTTATGAAAAGAACGTTTTTCGTAAAGGCTGTTTGGGACGCCGAGGCCAAGGTTTTTTATTCCGAGAGCGATATCGATGGCCTCCATATCGAAGCTCCGACTGTGGACGCTTTCGAGGACGTTCTTTTTGACGCAGCCATCGACCTGATCGTTGCCAACCATATGTCGGCAGCGGATCTTGCGGACACACCGATCAGGGATCTCATTCCGGCAATTCTCTGGGAGAGACCCACCGCCATTCCGGCTGCCGCCTGATGGTCGATGGTTTCTACAAAACCGTCCGCACCATCATTTCGGAACTCGGATATGAATATCTCACCAACGCGAAGGGCTCACACGAAAAGTGGCGCTCGCGGGACACCGGAAAAATCATATTGCTTCCGCGTCATCTTTTGAGCCGGCACACCGCCAACGCCATCCTGAAAGATGCGGGTTCGGAAAAGCGCCTCTAAAAAATAGAGACCTCGTCTCAATCCTTCGGATTTTCCAGCATCACCGCCCGTAGCGCATCGTTGATGCGGTCCTGCCAGCCGGGGCCGTCATCTTGAAAATATTCGATCACGGCGCTGTCGAGTTTTATCGACACAAGTTCTTTCGCTTCCGGCACAGCGCGTTTTTCGACGGCCGGAGCGGCAGGTTTTTTGGTGGGCTTGAACAGGGCTTCGGCTGCATCCATCGGATTGACCGGTCTGCGCGGGGTCGTTGCCATGTGTTTATCCTTCGCTTTTCACATCCGAGGCGAATGCGATTTTCATGTCGAGTTCGCCGATCGGCGCCACGCCCGAGAGTAGCGCACGCGCCTCCTCTTCGTCGCGTTTGATCTGCGCCACCAGCGGCTCGAGCCCGTCGAATTTCAGCTCGTCGCGCAGATGGCCGAAAAAGGACACCGCGCATATCTCGCCATAAAGCGAACCGGAGAAGTCGAACAGATAGGTTTCGAGCAGGGCCACACCATTATCGGTCACCGTCGGGCGGCGGCCGTAGCTTGCGACGCCATCATACATGCTGCCATCCGGACGGCGGAAACGAACGGCGTAGATGCCGGGCTTCAATTCCACCTCAAGCGGCAGCTTCATGTTGGCGGTCGGAAAACCGAGCTGGCGGCCGAGCTTTTCTCCGTCGATCACCTCGGCCTCGACCGTATAACGATAACCGAGCAAGCCGGCGGCATGGCTGACATCGCCCGCGGAAAGCAGGTCGCGGATGCGGCTCGAGGAGATCACGTCGGCATTTTCATCGCGGAAGGCGTCGACCAGCGAGACGGTGAAACCATGGCGCTCGCCGGCTTCCATCAGGAAGGCCGGGCCGCCTTCGCGGCCCTTGCCGAAATGGAAATCGAAGCCGGTGACGACAGCACTTGCGCCCAGCCAGTCGACCAGGATCGACTTGACGAAATCCTCCGCCGAACGGGAGGCAAAGTCGCGATCGAACGGATATTCGATCACCGACCGAAAACCCATCGCCTCCAGCAGTCTTGCCTTCAGCGGTGCCGGCGTCAGGCGGAAGACCGGTTGATCCGGCTTGAAAACCGTGCGCGGATGCGGCTCGAAGGTCAGGACCAGCGCCGGCACGCCACGCTCTTTTGCGAGCGCCAGCGCGCGTTCCAAGACGCTGCGATGGCCGCGATGCCCACCATCGAAATTGCCGATCGCCACCACGCCGCCCTGCAGGGCCTCGGGCAGCGGATCCTTCTTTTCGTTGCGATGGAATACAGTCATGATGAGACGTCCGGATCAGGCTATTCGACTTTACAAGATCAGTCAGGCCACACCGTCAGGCCAGTCTGGGCATCCAGAATTTCGGCGCGGCATTTTCGCTTTTCAACCAGGCCTGCAGGATGGCCTCGTCCGTCTCGCCGTTGACGGTGTATTCCGCCACATGGATACCGGCGCTGATATAAAGCAGGTCGAGCCCTTGCGAAAGCGCGCCGCGCACATCGGTCGGCATGCCGTCACCGATGGCGAGCACTTTCGCCTTGTCGAAATCGCCGCGCGCTTCGCGGGCAGCTACCAGCGAAGCCTCATAAATCGGAAAATGCGGCTTGCCGGCGATGCGGGTCTTGCCGCCGAGCTGTTCATAATAGGCGGCGACCGCACCGGCGCAGGGAATGATCCTGTGGCCGCGCTCGACAACCAGATCGGGATTGGCGCAGATGAACGGCACGTCACGCTTCACGAAAGCCGTCAGCATCTCGGTATAGTCTTCCGGCACTTCCTTTTCGTCGTCGAAGAAGCCGGTGCAGACGATGGCTTCCGCCTCGTCGGCCGAAACGACCTCGACATCCAGCCCGTCGAACAACGGCATATCGCGCTCGGGGCCAAGCAGGAAAACCTTCTTCGGACCTTCGGCGATCAGATGGCGGGTCACGTCGCCGGAGGTGACGATGCGATCATAGGTGCCGTCTTCGACGCCCAGCACTTTCAGCTGCTCGATGACGCCAGGGGCCGGACGCGGCGAATTGGTGATCAGCACGACGGTCGCGCCGGCTTTTCTGGCTGCGGCGAGCGCGGCGCAGGAATGCTGGAAGGCTGCGACACCGTTATGCACAACGCCCCAGACGTCGGACAGAACCACATCGTAGCCGCCGATCACTTCGTTCAGATTCTGGATACGCTTTGCCATGCCTGTCGATCACCTTGCTTCATATCTCGCGCTGATGTCGCAAAGCGTGGCCATCATGGCAAGGAGATTTGCGTGCAGTGCGGGATATTTCATGCGGGCGTTACAGGATGGCAAGCAGGCGGATCACCAGTCCGGCAGCCGCACAAAGGCCAAGAACCGGCACCATGCCGAGCTTCAAACCGAACAGCAGAAAGGCCGAACCTACGAAGAAAGCAAGTGCGGCCGGGTCTAGGCTCGACCAGGCGGGCAGCGCAAGATCAAGACCGATTACCGGCAGAAGCTCGATCGTCCCGACTTCGCGGAACAACACATGCAGCCCGAACCAGATCGCCAGATTGAGGATGACGCCGACGACCGCGGCGGTGATTGCCGAGAGCGCACCGGGTAAAGTCCGGTTGCCGCGCAGGCGCTCGATATAGGGTGCGCCGGCAAAGATGAAGATGAAGCTCGGCACGAAGGTCGCCCAGGCGACGAGAAAAGCGCCGACGATTCCGCCCACTACCCCGCCCGCCGTGCCAGATGCCTCGCGAAAGCCGACGAGAAAACCGACGAAGGAAAGAACAAGGACCAGCGGACCGGGCGTCGTTTCGGCTAGTGCCAGCCCGTCCAGCATTTCGTCGGGGCGCAGCCAGCCGTAATCCTCGACACCCACCTGCGCCACATAAGCGAGAACGGCATAGGCGCCGCCGAAGGTGACCATCGCCATTTTCGAAAAGAAGGCAAACAGGTCGGTCAATGCAGCCGGCGCCGAACCGGCCCAGAGGATCAGCAGCGGCAATTGCCAGACGATTATCCAACCCAGCAGCCCGGCGACCGCCCTGCCTGCCGGCGGTCTGGGCGGCAGATCACCAGGCTCGACGGCAACGGCCGGTATATCGAGACGCCGTGCATTGACGAAGCCGGCCAGTGCCGCGACCAGGACGACGACCGGGAACGGCACGCTAAAAAAGAACAAAGCCGCGAAAGCCGCAGCGGCGACGCAACAGAGAAAACCGGTTTTCAGCGTTTTTTTGCCAAGCCGGATCACCGCCTCGACGACGATCGCCAGCACCGCAGCCTTCAGCCCGAAGAACAGACCTGTCAGCCAGGCCGTCTCCTGATAGAGTGCATAGGCTGCCGACAGGATGGTGATGACGACGAGGCCCGGAAAGACGAATAGAAGCCCGGAAATGATGCCGCCGCGCGTGCCGTGCATCAGCCAGCCGACGTAAGTTGCCAGTTGTTGCGCTTCCGGCCCCGGCAGGAGCATGCAGTAGTTCAGCGCATGCAAGAACCGCTCTTCGGAGATCCAGCGTTTTTCCTCAACCAATGCCTTGTGCATCATGCCGATCTGCGCCGCCGGGCCGCCGAAGCTCAACAGACCGATCCGGGCAAAGACAGAGGTCAGCTCGGCAAGCGTCGGAGGTGCGGATAGCTCATTCGTCGCCACGCGATCCGTCACTGCCATTCACTTCCCCCCACCGATCCGGCACCGGCCGGATATCAGACTGTGCCGTCTAAGCAAGCAGCATGAAAGCCATGTGACACAACATTCATATACCTGCCACGCTTCCACCAAAGTCCGATGCGAGAAGCCACCGCGCCCGAGCGGGAGAACGATCGGTCAGCGAGCCAGGGTCAAAGCCGTTAATACTCTTGCGACTGAAGGTTCCGGGCGGCGCTTTAAATTTCGAGCCCGTTCTTGACTCGTCCATCGGCCACCCTTATCTCGGGGCCGGTTAGCACTCTTAACAGAGGAGTGCTAAACGAGATCCGCGGGTCCTTAAGGACCTGTCCATGTCATTTGATCGAGGGATTAGACAATGGCAAGCACATCTTTCCGCCCCCTGCACGACCGCGTTGTTGTAAAGCGCGTCGAGTCTGAAGAAAAGACAAAGGGTGGCATCATCATTCCGGATACCGCCAAGGAAAAGCCGGCTGAAGGCGAAATCATCGCTGTTGGCTCCGGCGTTCGCGACGACAAGGGCGCAATCGTTGCCCTCGACGTCAAGGTCGGCGACCGCGTCCTGTTCGGCAAGTGGTCGGGCACCGAAGTGAAGCTCGACGGCGTAGACCTTCTGATCATGAAGGAATCCGACATCATGGGCGTTATCGGCTGATTGCCGGTTACGCCTTTTTCGTAATTCGCTGACACCTCTTTTCAGGAGTTCACACAATGGCTGCTAAAGAAATCAAGTTTGGCCGCACCGCGCGCGAAAAGATGCTTCACGGCGTCGATATCCTCGCTGACGCAGTAAAGGTCACGCTCGGCCCCAAGGGCCGTAACGTCATCATCGACAAGTCCTTCGGCGCACCGCGCATCACCAAGGACGGTGTTTCTGTCGCCAAGGAAATCGAACTTGAAGACAAGTTCGAAAACATGGGCGCCCAGATGGTCCGCGAAGTCGCTTCGAAGACCAACGACATCGCCGGCGACGGCACCACAACTGCTACCGTTCTTGCCCAGGCGATCGTTCGCGAAGGCAACAAGGCAGTTGCTGCCGGCATGAACCCGATGGACCTGAAGCGCGGCATCGACCTCGCTGTCGGCGAAGTCGTCAAGGATCTCCAGGCCAACGCCAAGAAGATCTCGACTTCGGAAGAAGTTGCACAGGTCGGCACGATTTCGGCAAACGGCGACACCCAGGTTGGTCGCGACATTGCCGAAGCCATGCAGAAGGTCGGCAACGAAGGCGTCATCACGGTTGAAGAAGCCAAGACCGCTGAAACCGAACTCGAAGTCGTCGAAGGCATGCAGTTCGACCGCGGCTACCTGTCGCCTTACTTCGTGACCAACCCGGAAAAGATGATCGCCGATCTCGACGACGTCTATGTCCTGCTTCACGAAAAGAAGCTTTCGAACCTTCAGGCAATGCTGCCGGTTCTGGAAGCCGTCGTTCAGACCGGCAAGCCGCTCCTGATCATCGCTGAAGACGTCGAAGGCGAAGCTCTTGCAACGCTCGTCGTCAACAAGCTGCGTGGCGGCCTGAAGATCGCTGCCGTCAAGGCTCCGGGCTTCGGCGATCGCCGCAAGGCCATGCTGGAAGACATCGCCATCCTGACGGGCGGCACTGTCATCTCGGAAGACCTCGGCATCAAGCTCGAAAACGTCACGCTCGACATGCTCGGCCGTTCCAAGAAGGTTTCGATCTCCAAGGAAAACACCACCATCGTTGATGGTGCCGGTCAGAAGTCGGACATCGAAGGCCGCGTAGCCCAGATCAAGGCGCAGATCGAAGAAACCACTTCGGACTACGACCGCGAAAAGCTGCAGGAACGTCTTGCCAAGCTCGCTGGCGGCGTTGCCGTCATCCGCGTTGGCGGTTCCACGGAAATCGAAGTCAAGGAACGCAAGGACCGCATCGACGACGCGCTCAACGCAACGCGCGCTGCCGTTCAGGAAGGCATCGTCCCCGGCGGCGGTACTGCCCTGCTGCGCGCTTCGACCAAGATCACCGTCAAGGGTGTGAACGACGACCAGGAAGCCGGCATCAACATCGTCCGCAAGGCGCTGCAGTCGCTGGTTCGCCAGATCGCCACCAACGCTGGTGACGAAGCTTCGATCGTTGTCGGCAAGATCCTCGACGGCAACAGCGACAACTTCGGCTACAACGCACAGACGTCCGAATATGGCGACATGATCGCCATGGGCATCGTCGACCCGGTCAAGGTTGTCCGCACGGCTCTGCAGAACGCAGCTTCGGTTGCTTCGCTGCTGATCACCACCGAAGCCATGATCGCCGAACTTCCTAAGAAGGAAGCAGCTGGCGGCATGCCTGGCGGCATGGGCGGCATGGGCGGTATGGACATGATGTAAGACCGAAAGGTCTTATGTCTGATCCATCCGGTTCAGCTTACGGAAAGGGCGGTCGCAAGACCGCCCTTTTTGCATTTTGGGTATGAGATGCGTGGGATGCCATGGAGACCGCGATAAGGCTGCTGACGGGCCCAATCTGGACATCGACGGCCAACTATGCGCACCGTGAACCATGTCCCTGACGCAAGACCTCGAAAAAATTCTGGAAACTGTCCTGCCAACCGATCCCAGCTTTCGGCGGAGCTTTCGGCGGATCGAACAGGCGATGATCGACAGCTGCATTTGTGAAACGCGACGATACGCTTTGGAGGGCTCCAAAGAGGCCTTTCTGTTGTCCGCGATGCGCCTACTCGCACTTCCCGACAATGGACACACACGGCTGATCCCGAACGATTCCATCTCGGTGCTCCCGCTGAGGTTTGTGAGCGTCGGTACGGTGGTGCAGTTAACTGACACGGCACTAGAGACAACTGCGCCAAGAGGAGAGCTGATAGCAGTCAACGGCACACCTTTGGGCCAAATCGAAGCTGCTGCAGAGAATTTTCTGGCGGGAACGCGCCAGAGGAAACGGGTCATCGGGCCGATTCTTCTCGCATGGCCGTATGCATTAGCTCACCTCGGTTTTTCTTCAAAAGAGAATACGACTGAATATCGCGTGAAAGGCGAGAATGGGCAGATAACCGATTTGAAGGTGGAGAACGGGCGTACGGTTCCTGCATCGACGCTCTACCCGAGAAGCGAGCATGGCAAGGCTGATCCGGCCTGGGAACCCGAGAGATTGGTGGAGATCAAGGACTGGCAGGAGCTTGGGCTTTCAATATTATTGCCAAGTTTCTTCGATCCAAGCGAAAGTGCGCTGCCGAAAGCCATCTCCGGTGCAGCGGAGCATGTACGAACCTGCTCCAATAAAAAACTCTTGATTGACGTTCGCGGAAACACCGGTGGCGACTTCCTTAAAACGATGCCCTTGATCGACGCCATCTCTGAAAACGCAAGCAGGCAGGTTGTTGTGCTTGTCGACAAATTCACGTTTTCCGCAGCGATAGTGTTTGTAGCCATCCTCAAACATCGTTTGGGACCCAGGCTCAAACTCATCGGGGAAGAAATGGGCGACGGGTTGATGTTTTTTGCCGAGGGAGGGTTGCTCGATTTGCCGATCAGCGGAGCGGTTGTTCGATACTCGTCAGCCTTTCACGACTGGGAGAACGGAACTAGCAACGAAACCACACCGGCTGAGATCGCGCGGCAACTGGTCCCGGCAGGAAAACTGAACTTGGATTGGGAATGGGTCGCAAGGTCTACTGCTGAGAATGCACAAGGCGCGTTCTATCAACAAGTTCTAAAGAGTCTGAACGATTAGACGAACGACGGCCCAGTCCGCACTGCTGACGATCGACCCTCGGAAAATGCTGCGCCAAGTATGAAATGTTCGCTTTCGGCGCCGCGGCAATCAGGCACGCTGCCACGGCCAACGACGCACACTTCATCCGTCCGCTTTCTGCGGCTCCCCCCTAAGGATTCACAGCCGTTGAACCCGACTTGTCGTTTTACCTGTCATCCTTGCCGTCGAAATCCAGCGCGCATTTTCGTGATCGACCCGGCGCGCGGCATTAGCCTCTCGTTAACCACCCCTGCTTAGAAAAAGCCGCAAGCACGGTGGTCAATGAGTTTCCGCCAAGGACCAGAATACCGCCATGTCAGTCATCTCCTTTTCGCTTCGCAAGAGCGGCCGCATGAAGACCTTGGCTGCGACTGCGCGCGCTCCCTGGGCACGGCAAAAAGCACCCGGCAGCGTCAAGCAGGCCAAGTCCCGGGTTATCGTGCTGACGGCCTGTTTCATCGCCGCCTATGGGGCCATGGTCGCCCGGCTCAGCTATTACGGCCTTACCCCGCCGGAAGTGACCGCATCCATTCCGGCCAATACCGCTATCGCTGCCCGTCCCGACATTACCGACCGGAACGGTGAATTGCTGGCGACCGATGTCCATACCGTGTCGATGTTTGCCGAGCCGTATCGGATCGTCGATGTCGACGAGACCGTGGAGAAGATCGGAAGCCTGTTCCACGACCTCGATCGCAAGGCGCTCTATGCCAAGCTTTCCGATAGGCGGCAGAAGTTCATCTGGGTCCGCCGACAGTTGACGCCGAAGCAGCAGAGCGACGTTCTGAAACTCGGCATGCCGGCGATCGGTTTCCGCCCCGAGGTCAAGCGCTTCTATCCTGACGGTCGTGTCGCCGCGCATGTGCTCGGTTATGTGGACATCGACAATCGCGGCGTCGCCGGCATGGAAAAATATCTCGACATGCAGGGCCTGTCCGATCTGAAAAGCGTCGGGCTGACGACGGAAGCGGCCTTGCAGCCGATCCGGCTTTCGATCGATATCCGGGTGCAGAACATCGTCCACGACGTGGTCGAGCATGCGATCACCGAATACAAGAGCAAGGCTGCCGGTGCGGCGGTCATCGACATTCACACCGGCGAAGTTCTGGCGCTTGCCTCGGCGCCCGATTTCGATCCGAACGACCCGCAGGCCGATGGCGGCGAAGGCTGGCTGAACCGGATGACCAACGGCACGTTCGAAATGGGCTCGACGTTCAAGACCTTCTCGATGGCGATGGCGCTGGATAGCGGCGCGGCAAAACTATCCGACACGTTCGACGCTTCGGCGCCGCTTCACTATGGCGGCTTCACCATCCATGACGACAACGAGGTGCCGCGGCGCTGGCTGACCGTTCCGGAAGTTTTTCGCTACTCCTCCAACATCGGCACAGCCAAGATGATGGACCGCGTCGGCATGGACAATCAGAAGGCCTATCTCACCAGATTTGGCCTGCTGACCCGAATGCAGACCGAATTGCCGGAGGTGAAGACGCCGAGCCAGCCGAAAGTGTGGAAGAAGATCAACTCGATCACCATCTCGTTCGGCCATGGCGTGGCAACGACGCCGCTGCAGACGGCCGTTGCCGGCGCAGCACTGGTCAATGGCGGCGAGTTGATCGAACCGACCTTCCTGCCGCGCACCGCGTCTGCTGCCGAACAGACGGCAACGAGGATCGTCAAGCCGGGCACCAGCGATACGATCAGGGCGCTGTTCAAGCTCAACGGAGAGCAGGGCTCGGGCAAGAGCGCCGATGTCGCGGGCTTTCATGTGGGCGGCAAGACCGGAACGGCGAACAAGGTGATCAACGGCAAATATTCGCACAAGCTGAGCTTCAATGCCTATCTTGCCGCCTTCCCGATCGATCATCCGCAATACGTGATCCTGTCGTTCTGCGACGAGCCGCTTTCCGGCGAACATACGACCAGCACGTTTGCCACAAATACGGCCGCCCCGATGGTCAAGCAGATCGTTGCCCGCGCCGCCCCGATGCTCAACGTCGTGCCGGATTTTGCGCCGACGATGGTGGCAGACTATTGATTGCCGACAGATAGGCTCCGACACGTCTGGAGCATGGCCGAAGTTTGCAAAAGCCGGTGTCAACGCAACGGGCGTAAACAATCACACCCATGTCGTTCATTTTTAGCGAACAGTTTGTCTGCCAGCGTTCATCTTTCGTGTTGCCGGTGAAAGTGGCACATAGGTTTCCAGAGAATTCAACGACTGTCCCGACATACCGGAGCACAGCGCACTTCTGGAGACTTCCATGTCTAGCTCGCAAAACACCGTTATCCTGATCGCCCGCATCCTGCTGTCGTTCATCTTCATCTATTCCGGCTTCGGCAAGCTGACCGACCCTGCCGGCACCGCCGGCATGATCACCGGCGCAGGCCTGCCGGCTGCAACTGCCCTTGCCTATCTTGCCGGTCTGTTCGAATTCATCACGGGCCTTGCCATCCTCGTCGGCTTCCAGACCAGGATAGTCGGCTGGGCTCTGGCCCTCTTCTGCATCTTCACCGGCCTCGTCTTCCATTCCGGCACGGTTGCCGTACCGGGCTGGCCTGACGCCGCACTCGGCTGGATCAATGCTCTGAACGGCATCATGCTGATGAAGAATTTTACGCTGGCCGGCGCCTATATCCTGCTCGCAACCTTCGGCCCCGGCGCATATTCGGTCGACGCCCGCCGCGGTTCCGTCGCAATTGCTGCCTAACTTTTGATAATTCCCTGCCAAGACAGCTCCCGCCGGACCAAAATCCGGCGGGTTTTTTGTTGTCTGAACAAGGAGATGTTTCAGCGCCTGATATTCTTGGCGAGCCAGACGGTGGCGCCGCCGCAGGCGGGATCCTGGGAGATCTGGGCGACGACCTTGAAGCCGTTCTTTGCCAGAAGCGCCTCGTATTCGGCCTTCGAGAGGCTGGCGTGATAAAGCGGTTCGCCACCGAACTCGCCCATCGCCTCGCCTTCGAAATGCCCCGAGGTAAACATCAGCGCAGCACCCGGACCGGCCAGCGCCCCGAAGCGCGGAAACATCGCCCGCTGGTCGTCTGCATTCAGGTGGAAGAAGCTGTGCCAGGCGAGAATGCCGTCGAACTTCGTTGGAATATAGAATTTCCGCATGTCGGCGACATACCAGGCCATGCCCGGAAACCGCTCCCGGGCCAGCCCGATCATCGTTTCCGACGTATCGACACCGGTGATGTGAAAACCGCGCCTTGCGAGATCCGCTGCCATCGGCTCGGCCGCGCCGCAACCGAGATCCAGCACATGGCCTTGACGCTTTATCAGCCCGGAAAAGTGGTCCAGCCACGGTTTTTCGAACAGGTTCCTGCCGCGAACCTTGTCGAAGGCCAGCGCGTGCCGTTCGTAAAGCGCTGCGATATTGGCGTCTTCGCCTGACATCAGAGAACCTTGCGCACAGCCTCGACGATTTCGGTAATCCGCACGTCACCGTCATGTTCTGCCTTGCGGGCACGAACGAGGCAGGCTTCCGATTTCAGGATCACGCCATCCGAAAGGATTTTGAGGTGATTGGCCTTGAGCGTCGAGCCGGTCGAGGTGATGTCGACGATGATATCCGCCTGTCCCGCCGCCGGAGCGCCTTCGGTCGCCCCGAGACTTTCGACGATGCGGTACAGCTGAATGCCGTGGCTACCCGAAAAATGCTGCTGCGTCAGCCGCCAGTACTTTGTCGCGATCTGCAGGCGGCGACCATGGCGCGAGCGGAAGTCGGCGGCGACGTCACCGAGATCGGCCATGGTATCCACGTCGAGCCAGATTTCCGGCACCGCGACAACGACATCGGCATGGCCGAAACCGAGACGAGCGGCGATTTCAACCTTGCGGTCGGCATCGGCCAGACCTTCGCGGATCAGGTCCTCGCCGGTAACGCCGAAATCGACAGTGCCGGCGCCCAGTTCGCGGGCAATCTCGGAGGCCGACAGGAAGGCGATCTCGATATCGCCGTGGCCTTCGACCCTGCCGCGATAGGAGCGTTCGTTGCCGACCGCGACGATGGGCAGACCGGCGCGTTCGAAGATCGCCGAGGCATCGTCCTTCATGCGTCCCTTGGACGGCAGGGCAATGGTAATGGTGGACATCAGCGCGCCCTCGCCTGTTCGATCCGGTCGAGCCAGAGCGAGAAGCCCACGGCCGGAATATCTTCACTCGCGCCAAGCAGTGTCAGCAGCCGGTCGAAACGCCCGCCACCTGCCAGAACCGCGTTTTCACGGCTGACCTCGAAAACCAGGCCGGTGTAATAATCCAGCGGGCGACCGAAAGCAGCGCGATAGGTCACCTTGTCGAGATCGACGCCGAGATCGGCCATCGCCTCGGCCCGCGCTTCGAAGGTGACGAGGGCTGCGCCCATGGCAAGCCCTGCGGCATCGGCAAAACCCGCCAGTGCCGCGGGTGCCTGTGACATCGGCAGTTCCAGCGACAGGAATTCGGTCAGAAGCACGAGGGCCGACCCATCGAGCCGGGTTTCGGCCAGCGACTGCTTTTCCTTCAGCCGGGCCGCGATCTCGCGCGGCGAACGGCTGGCATTGGTGGAATAGCCGGTTTCCTGCATCGTGCGGTCGATATGGGCGATCAGCGCCGCCTCGTCCTGGCCCAGAAGCTCGACAAGTTCCGGTGACAGGCCGGAGACCGCCTGCGGGCTCGCCAGCGTCATCAGCAAGTGGCGCAGATGGGCATTGTTGCCAAACGACTGGATCAGCCGTTTCTGCCAGCCGCCGGGAAGCCCCAGTGCCCTGACCACGGCCTCGAACACGGCCTGATCACCGAGCGTCACCGTCAGGCGGCGGCCGGGGATGAGGCTTTCGAGGATCTGCATCGCATCGTTGACGGCGCGGGCATCCGCATTCGCCGTCGCGGTCTCGCCGAGATCCTCGATGCCGGCCTGATAGAACTCGTTGTCACCCTCGCGGCGCTGGCGGAACACCTCGCCGAGATAACAATAACGCCGCGGCGTGCCGGTGGCATTGGAAATATGGCGCAGGCAGACGGGAATGGTGAATTCCGGCCGTAGGCACAGGCTTTCACCGGTCTCGCTCTCGGTGAGAAAGATACGGCGGCGCAGGTCCTCGCCGGCCATGTCGAGAAAGGGTGCCGCCGGCTGGATCACCGGCGTATCGATCCTTGCTGTGCCACGGGCTGCGAACTCGTCGAGCAGGTGGCTGGAGAATTCGGGCATGTTGATCAGCGGCATGGGCGCACCTCGGCGAGGCTGGCATACTCCCCCAACACAGAACGATTAAACATCCTTGGCCCGCCTGCGGTCTTCCGCCTGGGCGGCCAGAATTTCCTTCACCTTGGCGACCAGATCCGCCTCGGAGACGGTGTCCTGCGCCACGCGGGCTTCTCGCCACGAGGCATTGTCCTCGATCTCGCCGGAAAGCCGCTTGCCCTCGATCAGGTCCTTCAGCTGCACGACGCCTTGCGCGCGCTCATCACCGCCCTGGATGATGGCGATCGGGCAACCGCGGCGGTCGGCATATTTCAGCTGGTTGCCGAATTTCTTCCAGTTGCCCTGGTACATTTCGGCCCGAATACCTTCATTGCGCAGTGCTTGGGTAAAGCGCTGGTAACGGCCCATGCTTTCGACATCGCCATCCATGACGGTGACGAGAACCGGTGCAATCACATCGTCCTGACCAAGCTTGCCGAGGTTTTTCAGCGCCGTCATCAGGCGCGAGACGCCGATGGAAAAACCGGTCGCCGGAACCGGTTGGCCCATGAAGCGCGAAACGAGACCATCGTAACGGCCACCGCCGCCGACCGAGCCGAAAACGACCTTCTCGCCCTTCTCGTTGGTGACGTCGAAGGTGAGTTCGGCTTCGAAAACCGGGCCGGTGTAATATTCGAGGCCACGCACGACGGAGGGATCGATCTTGATGCGATCCGGGCCGTAACCGGCGCTGGTTGCCAATGCGCCGATGGTGTTCAGCTCATTGACGCCTTCGCCTCCGTTTGCCGTACCGGCAACGAGTTCGCCAAGTTGGGCAGCGCTTTCCGCATAATCCTTGATGCCGACGAAGAAGAGAACCTTGTCGATCTGCTCCTCATTCAGCCCGGCACCCTTGGTGAAGTCGCCGCTCTCATCCTTGCGGCCGGGGCCAAGCAGGAGCTTCACGCCTTCCGGGCCGAACTTGTCGAGCTTGTCGATGGCGCGCAGCACGTTGAGGCGCTGGCCAGCCTTGTCGTCACCGCCGAGGCCGATCGCCTCCATCACGCCGTCCAAAACCTTGCGGTTATTCACCCGGATCACATAATCGCCGCGCTTGATGCCGAGAGCTTCCATTGTGTCGGCCATCATCATGCACATTTCGGCATCGGCCTGGACGCCCGGTGAGCCGACCGTATCGGCATCGAACTGCATGAACTGGCGGAAACGGCCCGGACCCGGCTTTTCATTACGGAAGACATAACCGGCGCGATAGGTGCGGAACGGTAGCTGGATCTCGTTGAAATTCTCCGCGACATGGCGGGCAAGCGGCGCAGTCAGGTCGTAGCGCAGCGACATCCACTGGTCGTCGTCGTCGGTCAGCGAAAACACGCCTTCGTTGGGCCGGTCGCTATCGGGCAGGAATTTTCCCAGCGCATCGGTATATTCGAACAGCGGCGTCTCGACCGGATCGAAACCGTAACGCTCGTAAACCTCGCGGATTTTCGCGGTCATCTCGTTGGTGGCATGGATATCGGCAGCCGAGCGATCGACAAAACCACGCGGCAGGCGAGCTCTGAGTTTCTGGGGCTTCTTCTGCTTGTCATTCATGATCGATATCCATTGCCTTGAGGCCTATCTGAAAGGCCGAAATACGAGCGGTTTCTTAGAGGATGAAGGCTTAAGCGGCAAGGGCGGCGGCTGGCGAACTACAGGCCGCGATGGTATATATCCGCCATCAAAGGGATCATCGCCATGAACAAGCGTGTCACGATCGAAATGCCGGATGAGATGATGAAGCTCGTCGAGGAATATGCGGCCGAAGCCGGCTCCGCGCCGGACGCCTATGTGCGCGAGGTGATCGAGCAGCATCTGGAGGATCTCCACGACATCGCCTTGGCCGAGGCGGCGATGGAGCGCATCCGTTCTGGAGAAGACAAGGTCATAAGCTCCGAGGAGTTCTGGCGTGGCATGGACGATTGAGTATTCCACGTCGGCACAAAAGCAGGCCAAAAGGCTCGATCCCGTCATCCGTAAACGCATCAGACAATTTCTCGACGAGCGGCTTGCCATCCATGAAAATCCTAGAGAACTCGGCACCGCGCTGAAGGGGCATGCTCTCGGTGGTTTCTGGCGCTACAAGGTCGGCGACTATCGTATCATCTGCGACATCCAGGACCAGAAGCTTGTCGTGCTGGTGGTCGAAGTCGGCCATCGCCGGGAAGTCTATCGCTAATCCCATGTCCTTATCAAAATGATCGTCGAAGCCATCCAATATGCCGCGACTGCACTGGTCACGCCAAAAGAATTCCGTCCGTTCATCCGCTCTTCGCTTGGTCTTTGGGGCCGTGCGAAACGTTGCGCGAAAGCTTGGCGGCCGCATGAGGAAAACTGCCATGCTTTCATCCGCGAGGCCACGTTACCGATGCGGCAGAGGCGGACCGCCGTGGTGCTCGGCTCCGGCCTGTTGCGCGATGTGCCGATCGTAGAACTCTCGAAGAGATTCGATACGGTCGTGCTGGTCGATCTGGTGCATCTCGCCAGCGTGCGGGCGTGGATCAAGGTCAGGGGGCTCAACAATATCCGGCTGATCTCCCGCGATCTTTCCGGCCTTTCGCATGCTCTTGCCGGGACTGCGCCGGAGCCGCTCGGCTTCCTGCGGCAGGTGCCCTATCTCGATCTCGTCGTCTCGGCCAATATCGTCTCGCAGATCGGCGTGGGATGCCGGCGAAAGCTTGAACGCTCAGGCCATGCCGATCCTGACGCGATCGTCGCACAGCTCATCCGGGCGCATCTCGACGGGCTGGCGCAGTTGCAGTGCAGGACAGCGCTGCTGACGGATGTCCACTACCATGTCAGCGATCGCAGCGGGGCTGTTCTCGAAGAGGATGATCTTCTGTGCGGCGTGCCTGTGCCTGCGGCAAAACGCAGCTGGGATTGGCCGGTGGCGCCTTTCGGAGAATTGGGCCGAGACCGGCAGGCCGTACATCGGGTGATCGCGGCCTGATGCGGGGGCGACCCCCGTTCAGCCGGACGTGATATCGACCTCGATTGATTTCCGCCGCCCGAAGCCTAGAATGATTTCAATGAAACAGTTCGCCGCCATGATGATGTTTGCCGCCTGGCTCCTTTACGGGGCTATGCCGGCGATGGCGACCATGCCGATAAACGGTAAATCGATGGATGCCGGCACCGTGATGGCAGATCACGTCATGCCGGGGCATTCCGGCCACGGAGACGTGGCGGTTAAAAAGGTTCATTCAGGACAACCGGACAATATCCAGCAGCCCTGCCCGCATGAGGGCGAAAGCGGCAAAACGACCTGTGTTGCGCCTTTCTGCTCCGCCTGCCTCGTAATACCGCCGCATATCGTGTTCACCGAGACCGGCCGTTTCGTTCATCCCCATCGGGCGCCGGACGCTGGCCCGTCGATCATCGTTTCCGGTCCCGCACCGCTGACCCCACCTCCCCGCGCCTGATCGTTTTCGCCAACGGATCGAATAACGAAACTTTGGGACACGGAAGGATACATCATGTCCAAGACCACGATCATCATCGCCGCTGCAATTGCGTTCGCCTGTGCCACGGCCTCTTTTTCCGGTGCGTTTGCGCAGGATATGAAGGGGCATGACATGAAAGGCCATGCCGGTATGGCGATGAATACGGCCCCGGCCGACGACCATGCCTCGACCAAGGCCTTCAAGGCCGCCAATGCCAAGATGCATGAAGGCATGGCGATCGAATTTTCCGGCAATGCGGATGTCGATTTCGCCCGCGGCATGATCGCCCATCATCAGGGCGCGATCGATATGGCCAAAGTCGAACTCGAACACGGCAAGGACCCGGTGCAGCGCAGGCTGGCGGAAGCCGTCATCAAGGCGCAGGAGCAGGAAATCGCCGACATGCAGGCCTGGTTGAAAGAACACGGAAAATAACGGCCTGAACAAGCCGGCACCGGGTGAGCTTACCGCTTGCCCGGCGTCCATCTCCCTCCATATGGTAGAGCCGGAGGCAGAAATCATGCGCCCGATTACCGCCATCGGCTTCGATGCCGACGATACGCTCTGGCAGAACGAGCAATATTACCGGCTGACGGAAGAGCATTTTCAATCGCTGCTCGGCGATTTTGCCGAGGAAGCGGATATTTCCGCCCGGCTGCTGCAGGCCGAAAAACGGAACCTCGAATATTACGGTTTTGGCATCAAGGGGTTCACCCTGTCGATGATCGAGACGGCCGTGGAGATCACCGAGGGCAAGGTGACGACCGAAACGATCACAAAAATCCTCGACATCGGCCGCGATCTTCTGCGCCATCCGGTCGAATGCATGCCGCATGTGGAAGAAACGTTGCAGGCGCTGAACGGCCATTACCTGCTGGTGCTGATCACCAAGGGCGATCTGTTCGACCAGGAGCGCAAGCTGGCGCAATCGGGGCTCGGCGATTATTTCGATGCGGTGGAGATCGTCTCCGACAAGAACGCCACAACCTATCGCCGCATTTTTTCCAAGGTGGCCGACGGGCCGGAACGGGCGATGATGGTGGGCAATTCGCTGAAATCCGACATCGTGCCGGCAATCGCCGCCGGTTCCTACGGCGTCTTCGTTCCCCATGCGCTGACCTGGGTTCTGGAACATGTCGATGCGCCGAAAGACGCGCCGCGCTTCCGCCAGATCGAGCATCTGGGCGAGCTTGGAGGCGTGCTGAACGGCATCACCTCGTCCTCGGCCTGAACATCAGGGACGCACGAATTTCAGCCGCATCGCATCTACCTCGCGCTGGCAGAAACAGCCGTCGAGATGGTCGTTGACCATGCCCATGGCCTGCATGAAGGCATAGATCGTGGTCGGGCCGACAAAGGTCCAGCCGCGCTTCTTCAGGTTTTTGGACAGGGTGACGGAAACCGGCGTGGTCGGGTTGGCGCGCAGCGTGTCGAGATCCATCACCAGAGGCCGCGTGTCGACGCCGGGCTCGAAACTCCAGAAGAATTTCGCTAGCGAACCGAACTCGTCCTTGAGTTCAATCGCGCGCTTTGCATTGTTGATGGTCGAGACGATCTTGCCGCGGTGGCGGATGATGCCGGCGTCGGTGACCAGACGTTCGATATCGGACTCGCCGAATTCCGCCACCTTGTGGAAATCGAACCCGGCAAAGGCCGCGCGAAAATTCTCGCGTTTTCTTAAGATCGTCAGCCAGGACAGGCCGGATTGAAAGCCTTCGAGGCAGATCTTTTCGAACAGGCGGATATCGTCTGTGACGGGGCGGCCCCATTCCTCGTCGTGGTAACGGCGGTAATCTTCCAGCCCCCCATGCCAGAAGCAGCGCCCCCTGCCGTCGTCCCCGACGATGATGCCAGCCATTTCCTTCTCCCAGACCATCAAATTTCCAATCGTTAACGGCCCTAGCGGCCGTTTTAGTTTCAGGCAACCATGTTTCCAAACCGGCGGGTAACCCTGCCAAAAGCTATATCGGATTTGAATGCTTAAAGGCGCCACCTGTTTACCATTCGCTTTGAGCTTGCGTTCACCATTCCGATCACACGGCGGGGGTACCGCCTTTCGGTGATTGTAACGAGTGGATCCGACATGAAGGCGAAACTTCTTCTCGCGCTGGGCCTTGCCGCCCTGTTTTCCAATTCCGCACTGGCGGACGACCGTTATCGCGAACGGCCGCCGGTCATGGTGAGCCCCGATCTTGCCGCCCCATGGCTGATGCAGCTCGGCGCGCAGCCGAGATCAGGAGCGGCACAGCAACGCCCTGCCTATCAGCAGCCGCAGCGGCAGATGCGCCCGCAGGCCGTTGTAACCGGCCAGCGCAATTATTACCCTGCAGCCCCGAGCCGAGCCGGCGTTGCACGAGAGGCGGACGTCCAGCAACCGGCCCGCACACCGGTCGTACGCCGCGGCATCTTCGGCAATAACAGCCAGGTCCAGCAGGCGGCCGTGCGCCCCAACCGGGCGGTCCGCAGCCAGATCGAGCCGCAGTTCCTGCCGCAGATGGTGACCTATGACACGAAGGAAAAGCCGGGCACGATCGTTATCGATACCAACAACCGGTTCCTCTATCTCGTGATGGAAAATGGTCAGGCCAAACGTTACGGCGTCGGCGTCGGCAAACCGGGCTTCGAATGGGCAGGCGAACACAAGGTGACCCGCAAGGCCGAATGGCCGAACTGGACCCCACCGCAGGAAATGATCGCCCGCGAGGCCGCCAAGGGTCATTATCTTCCGGCACGCATGGATGGCGGCCCGGAAAACCCGCTTGGCGCGCGCGCCATGTATCTCGGCTCGACGCTTTACCGCATCCACGGCACCAATGCGCCCTGGACAATCGGAAGCGCGGTCTCGTCGGGTTGCATCCGCATGCGCAACGAGGATGTCACCGACCTGTACGGTCTGGTCAATGTCGGGACGAAGGTCATCGTGATCTAAAGCTTGTCGCGATCCTTCGGATTCGCTCCTCACGCTTTAGATTCTTGTTTTATCGCATGTCTTTTGCGCAAAACCGCTGCACACTTTTGCACGACATGCTTAGGCTTCCTCACCCCCTCTGCGACGATATCATGTGGCCGGATCGACACGATCCGGCCGTTTTATTATCCACACCCTGCTCATATTCTTGCCTCCTTGACTTGCTCTGCCGGCCAAGCCGGGACATTTTGCCTCAGCTTGAAGATCAGACCTGTATGAGGGGTAAGGATGAAATCGCGTAAATTGCTGCTGGCAGTGGCCGGCATGATGTTTGCAGCCATCGCCACCACGGCACCGGTCGAGACGGCCAGCGCACAATCTCAGAGCACAGCCAGCGACGTTGCGCCGAAAGTGCGCAACAAGGAAGTGCCGGCGAAATTCCAGCGCCGCAGCGTGCGCTTCGCCACAAACGAGGCACCGGGCACGATCATCGTCGATACAAACAACAAGTTCCTGTATCTCGTCGACGGCCAGAACCGCGCGACGCGTTACGGCATCGGGGTCGGCCGCGAAGGGTTCGGCTGGTCGGGCGAAGTCTCCATCGGTCGCAAGGCCGAATGGCCGACATGGACGCCGCCGGCCGAGATGCGCGCTCGCGAAGCCCGCCGCGGCATCAAGCTGCCGGCCGTGCAGCCCGGCGGCCCTGACAACCCGCTCGGCGCCCGCGCCATGTATCTCTACAAGGGCGGCCGCGACACGATCTTCCGTATCCACGGCACCAACCAGCCCTGGTCGATCGGCCTCAACCTGTCTTCCGGCTGCATCAGGATGATGAACAAGGATGTCGAGCATCTGTATGCCCGCGCCCCCGTCGGCACCAAGGTCGTCGTGGTCGGCCCCGGCTCCAAGCCCGGTGAAGTCGCCTTCAAGGACCGCGGCATCGACATTTTCCGCACGATTTTTGGCGGGTAATGGGGACAGGGGAAGCATAGAAACTCCCCTCATTCCTGTGCTTGTCACAGGAATCCAGCCAGCCCAAGTCCTTGGGCTGGAAAGAGTCATTTCGCCGCGCAGACGCGCGTCTGCTGGATCCCTGTGACAAGCACAGGGATGAGGGAAGAGTATGAGGTCGCCCTTTCAGCCCTTCAATTTCCCCGGCTTCTCGCCGCCATAGGCCCAGTCCAGCAGTTCGACCGTGTGGACGATCGGGATCGCTGTGCCTGAGCCGATCTGGGTCATGCAGCCGATATTGCCGGTGGCGATCACATCCGGTTTGGTCGCCTCGATATTTTTCACCTTGCGGGCCTTCAACTCGCTCGAGATTTCCGGCTGCAGGATGTTGTAGGTACCGGCCGAGCCGCAACAGAGATGTCCTTCCGCCGGATCGCGCACAGTGAAGCCGGCGTTTTTCAACAGCAGTTTTGGCGCGACGGTAATTTTCTGGCCGTGCTGCATTGAACAGGCGGAATGATAGGCGACGTTAAGGCGTTTCGGTTCCTGCCGCGGAAGATCGAGCGTTGTGAGATATTCGGTAATGTCGCTCGCCAGCGCCGACACTTTCGCGGCCTTTTCCGCATAATCGGGATCGAGCCGCAGCATATGGCCGTAATCCTTGATCGTCGTGCCGCAGCCGGAGGCGGTGATGATGATCGCATCAAGGCCCTTGTTGTCGATTTCCCGCATCCAGACATCGACATTACGGCGGGCAAAACCGAGCGCTTCGTCTTCCCGCCCCATGTGATGCACCAGTGCTCCGCAACAACCCTCGCCTTCCGGCACCACGACCTCGACACCGAAACGGGCAAGCAGCCGGACCGTCGCGAGATTGATGCCGGGATCGAGCACGGACTGGGCACAACCGGAGAGGATCGCCACCCGGCCACGCCGTATGCCTAGGACCGGCTGAGCGCCGCGCAGAACCGAGGACTGCGGCGCGGCGGCCGCTTGCGGCGCCAGATCGAGCATGGCGGCAAGCGGCCTGAGCGCCTTTACCTGTTTGAGAAGCGGGGCGAAGGGTCGGCCGAATTTGGCGAGCGTCAGCGCCGTGCGGAAACGGGCCGGGTAAGGCAGGACGGCTGCAAGCAGGCCGCGGACCAGCCGATCGGCAAGCGGGCGTCGATACGTGTTTTCGATATGGACACGGGCATGGTCGACCAGATGCATGTAGTCGACGCCGGAGGGACAGGTGGTGACGCAGGACAGGCAGGAGAGACAACGGTCGATATGGGTAACCACTTGCTCATCGGCGGCCCGGCCGTTTTCCAGCATGTCCTTGATCAGGTAGATGCGGCCACGCGGGCTATCCAGCTCGTTGCCCAGCGTCAGATAGGTGGGACAGGTGGCCGTGCAGAAGCCGCAATGCACGCAACGGCGGAGAATCTTTTCGGATTCGGCAACATGCGGGTCTTCGAGCTGTTCGGGGGTGAAGGAGGTTTGCATCAGGAAATCCCTCGAATCGAGGGGCCGAGCCCCCCTCTGGCCTGCCGGCTATCTCCCTCACAGGTGGGGAGATCACAAGCGGCAGGACCTTCGCCCATCTTTTTGACGGCATCAGGTGCGGCAGCGCCAATCCGGTTCACTCGGGGCAAAGCAGTGCGCCCAGCTGATCTCCCCCCTCGTGGGGGAGATGGCCGGCAGGCCAGAGGGGGGTGCCGCAGCGCAATCGTAATCGTCATCATCTCCATCACCCCAGCTTCCCCGGAGAAAAAATGCCCGCCGGATCGAGTTTTGCCTTGATGCGGGCAGAGAGTGCCGCGATCGCATCGGGTAGCGGTTCGAAGGTCGGGATTTGCGGTCTTCCGGCTTCCGAGGCGCGGATCAGCGTTGCGTGGCCGCCACCCAGCGCACGGATGTAGCGACGCAGCAGCTCGGCTTCCGGATCGGCTTCCATGCGCATCCACACCAGTCCTCCCTGCCAGTCGTAGAAGGCATCGATGCCTGCCTCCAGCCGCAGCGCGGAGACGAGATGATAACCGGCGCTCGGTGCGACCGAGACGCGCCAGAGCGGCTTTTCGGTGCCATCAGCGTAAGGAGCGACGTCGCGGATCTGGCGCCAGAGCATCAGGCTATTTTCCATGCCGAGTTTTCCCACAGGGCCGAAGGCTCCCATGACTGCTGCAAGTTTTTGCGATCGCACGTCAACGGAGGCGGTGAGGCCTTCGAGCCGCAAGACGGTCGCTTCACCTTCCGGCAGGACACCATCGATGAAACGGGAACGCACGGTTTGGGGCAGATGCGCGGCACCCGAAATTTCCACCGGCAGCGCGATTGCGGCGGCCATCGCCTTTGCCGCCGTTTCATCGTCGAGACCGGAGATGACAATGGTTTCCGTCATCGGCGGCACGGGCAACACGCGGAACGTGACTTCGGTGAGGAAACCGAGCGTGCCCTGCGAACCGGCAAGCAGTTTTACCAGATCGAGCCCGGTGACATTCTTCATCACCCTTCCGCCGGCGCGTATGATCTCGCCGCGGCCATTGACGAAGCGAATGCCGAGAAGACTGTCGCGCGCAGCACCGGCAATGAGGCGGCGGGGACCGGAAACATTGGCGGCAAATACGCCGCCGATGGTCGGTTCACCCTTGTTGCCCAGAATGCCGCGATGGTCCATCGGTTCGAAGGCCATCATCTGGCGATTGGCGGCAAGCGCTGCCTCGACCTCCGAAACCGGCGTGCCGGATTTCACCGTCATCACCATTTCCGCCGGATCGTAATCGACGATGCCGGAAAGGCCGCGGGAACTGATCGGTTCGGCCGGCTTGTTCAATCGGGCAAAACCGCGAGTGTCGGCGCCGCAGATCGACAGGGGCTTGTTGTCGGCAGCGGCATTGCGGATGACGTAAGCGGCATCGGTTTCGGAATTGGGGATCAGCATATGGGCAGCCTTGCCCGGCTTGCTCTCCGGAAAACACCCCCCTCTGCCCTGCCGGGCATCTCCCCCACAAGGGGGGAGATCAGCTGGGCTCGCCATCCTACCCCGATCAATGTCGCGATCTCTCCAACCAAAGAGGAAAACCATTCGGGCGAAGGTCGAGCGGCTTGTGATCTCCCCCCTTGTGGGGGAGATGGCCGGCAGGCCAGAGGGGGGGTTTTGGCGGATGACATAGAGACAACGGGGCGCATCATCCCCTCCCCTCCAGCGGAAACACCTTCGACGGGTTCAATATCCAGTCCTCGTCAAACGCCGCGCGCACCGCCATCTGCTGGGCGAGTTCGGCGTCCGTATATTGATGGCGCATCAGGTCGCGCTTTTCGATGCCGACGCCGTGTTCGCCGGTCAAGCAGCCGCCGGCATCGACGCAGAGTTTCAATATCTCGTTGCCGGCCTCTTCCGCTTTCATCGCCTCTTCCGGATCGTTGGCGTTGAACAGGATCAGCGGATGCATGTTGCCGTCGCCGGCATGGAAGACATTGGCGACGCGCAGGCCAAACCGGTCGATGATCTCAGACGTCTGTTTCAGCACATAGGAAAGCTTGCTGAGCGGCACCGTGCCATCCATGCAGATATAATCGGCGATGCGGCCGGTGGCGCCGAAGGCGGATTTGCGGCCCTTCCAGATCAGCGCCGCTTCCGTCGCCGACTGGCATTCGCGCACGGTCAAGACGGCGTGGCGGCGGGCAATACCGACGATGTTTTCCAGCATCGCATCCATTTCCGCTTCCGACCCCTCGACCTCGACGATCAACAGCGCGCCGACATCGAGCGGATAACCGGCCTTGGCAAAGGCCTCGCAGATCTCGATCGCCGGCTTGTCCATGAATTCGATGGCGACCGGAATGATGCCCGAGGCGATGATATCGGCGACGCAGGCACCCGCCTCTTCCGAAGTTTCGAAACCGAAGAGAACCGGTCGGGCACCTTCGGGTTTGGCGATCAGCCGCACCGTCGCCTCGGTGACGATGCCGAGCTGGCCTTCTGAACCGCAGACGAGACCCAAAAGATCATAACCTGCCGCATCCAGATGCTTGCCGCCGATTTCGATCACCTCGCCATCCACCAGCACCAGCTTGACGCCGAGCAGGTTGTTGGTGGTGACGCCGTATTTCAGACAGTGGGCGCCGCCGGAATTCATGCCGATATTGCCGCCGATGGTGCAGGCGAGCTGCGAGCTCGGATCAGGGGCATAAAAGAACCCATCGATGCCGACCGCTTCGGAAATGCTCAGATTGGTGACGCCTGCCTGAACCGTGGCGGTGCGGTTGGCGTAATCGATCTCGATGATGCGGGCCATGCGCGACAGGCCGAGCACGACCGCATCCTCCTGCGGGATGGCGCCGCCCGAAAGCGAAGTGCCGGCTCCGCGCGGCACGACCGGAATGCTATTGCGATGGCAATATTTCATCACCGCCGCGACCTGCGACGTGGTGCGCGGCAGCACGACCGCAAGAGGCATGCGACGATAGCTGACGAAGGCGTCGGTCTCGAACGGAACCAGTTCGCGCGCCTCATGGATGACGCAATCAGCCGGCAGAAGGCCGCACAGGTCGTCGATGATGATTGACCGCCGAGCCAGGACTTCTGGTCGTGGCAGCAGAAACTGGATTGCCTCCGGCATGCATTCCTCCTCGCATGACTCGATCGCAGCCTATTTCATCACGCCGGGAAGCTTCAACCTATTCTTGACGAATGTCGTATCGAGGCTGCCGGCACTCACATTTTCGCAACATCCGGAGGAAAGTTGAACAGCTGTGCAATAAGCTGTTGACGTCTCAGCTTCGCGACCCCTTTATACTTAGCTGAGTAAGGGTTTGTAACGAGTGATTCACGATCAAATTCGATCACGATGCCTCGTTAATCCTGGCGCAAGCATTATATTAGTAAAATGAAACTCTCGGAGGTGTTTTCGAAATTGGGCCTTATGAACCGCATCGCCAGCAATCTTCGTCTCATGGTGCAGCGCCCCCCGCGCCAGCAATATGCTGCGATCTGCTATCGCGCCAAGAAGCGCGGCGAAATCGAGGTTCTGGTTGCGACCAGCCGGGATACCGGACGCTGGGTGATCCCCAAAGGCTGGCCCATGGAAAACAAAAAAGCCCATCAGGTGGCCGAGCAGGAGGCACTCGAGGAAGTCGGCGTCAAAGGCAAGGCGGAAAAGCTTCCATTCGGGTTCTATCATTACCGCAAGGGGCTCGATAACGGCATCAGGGTGCCGGTGCGCGTGCAGGTGCATCTGCTCAAAGTCGAAGATCTCTGCAAGGACTTCAAGGAAAAGGGCGTGCGGCGCATCGAGTGGGTTTCCGCCGAGGAAGCCGCCAACCGGGTGAACGAGCCGGAGCTGAAAATCCTGCTGCTGCAGTTTGCCGAACGCGTTCGCAAGCCGGTGCAGGACGTAGCAGTTGCCAATGTGGCGATGAAAGCCACGGGCTGAGCAGACTGCCTGGCCCAGCATCATAATCTCTTCAAAAGCAAGTGCTAAAATCTCATACTTGGAGACAGGGCAGTATTGCCTCTAGCACCGCCCCTTACCGATAAAATGAAGCATGGCCCAACAGAAGCCGCGTCTGGCAAAACCGACGCTCGACAAGGATCTTGAAAAGCTATCCTCGGTGGAAGACGCCGCGCGACACACGTCGCGTGGGCTCGCCGGTCCGGGCGCGGCACTTGTCTTCATCATTCTCGCCGCGATCTTTGCCTCATCCTATGTGACGGGCGCACCCGGTTCGGTGATCGTCATCGCCGCTGCGGCGCTTGCCGGTTACATGGCGATGAATATCGGCGCCAACGACGTGACCAACAATATCGGTGCGGCCGTCGGTGCCCGCGCCATGACGATGGGCTTCGGCCTTGCACTGGCCGCCGTTTTCGAGGTTGCCGGTGCGGTGCTTGCCGGTGGCAGCGTGGCGCATACGATCGCCAGCGGCATTACCAATGGCGCCCTGGTTTCCAGCCCGAACATGCTGATCTGGGCGATGATGGCGGCGCTGCTTGCCGCTGCCGTGCTGATCAATATCGCTACTTGGGTCGGCGCGCCGATCTCCACCACCCACTCGATCGTCGGTGCGGTGATGGGAGCCGGCATCGCGGCGGCCGGTTTTGGTGCCGTCGACTGGGGTATGGTGGCCGGAATTACCGCAAGCTGGGTAGTCTCGCCGCTGCTGGGCGCCGTGATCGCGGCTGCTTTCCTGCTGCTGGTCAAGGAAACCATCATCTACCGCGAGGACAAGATCGCCGCGGCAAAGACCTGGGTGCCGGTGCTGATCGGTATCATGAGCGGGGCATTTTCCGGATATCTGGCGCTGATCGGTCTCGGCCAAATGATGACGGTTTCCGCTCTTACCGCGACCGCAATCGCAATCGTCATCGGTCTCTTCTCATGGCGGGCGCTGATCCCGGTGATTGCGGCGCAGGCGCAAGGGCTGGAAAACCGCAACCAGTCGTTGAGGAAACTTTTCCGCATTCCGCTGATCCTGTCGGCCGCGCTGATGTCGTTCGCGCATGGCGCAAACGATGTGTCGAACGCCATCGGGCCGCTGGCAGCGATCGTTTCTGCTGTTCAGGACATGGCGACGGACAGTGCGCTCCACGTTCCCGGCGTGCCGCTGTGGGAACTGGTCATCGGCGGATTGGGCATCTCGCTCGGGCTTTTGCTTTACGGTCCGAAACTGGTGCGGCTGGTGGGTGCCGAAATCACCAAGCTCAACCCGATGCGGGCCTATTGCGTTTCGCTGTCGACCGCGCTCACCGTGCTCGTCGCGTCCTGGGCGGGAATGCCGGTGTCGTCTACCCACATCGCCGTCGGTGCCGTGTTCGGCGTCGGGCTGTTCCGCGAATGGTACACGCGCAATTCGAAGCGGCGCTACGAATATATGCGGGTACGTGCCGGCAAGGTTTCCGCCGGGGAGCCGGAGGAAAACGAAACATTCGAGCGCAATGACGACGAGGTGAAACGGCGTTATCTCGTGCGCCGCTCGCATATGCTGAGCATACTTGCAGCCTGGATGATCACACTTCCGGCGGCGGCAGGCCTTGCGGCAATCATCGCGACGGTTATGTTCTCGCTGTTTCTGTAAGGACTTCCACCAGTGCGCGCCAATTTTCGCCTGCAACGGCTTTTCATCGATACACCGCTTTCCGCCGAAACACGGCATGAGGTGGCGAGCGAGCAGTTCAACTATCTCGCCAACGTGCTGCGGCTGGAGGCTGGCGCGAATGTGCTGGTGTTCAACGGCCGCGATGGCGAATGGCTGGCGCAGATCACCTTTCCGAGCCGCAAGAAGATCGTGCTGGCACTGACCGAGCAGACCCGGCCGCAGCCTCCGGCTTCGGATCTGCATTATCTCTTTGCGCCGCTGAAGGTGGGTCGGCTGGATTACCTGATCCAGAAGGCGGTCGAGATGGGTGCGGGCCTGCTACAGCCGGTGATGACCCAGCATGTGCAGGGCAAGATCACCAATCTCGACCGGCTTCGTGCCAATGTGACCGAGGCCGCTGAGCAATGCGGCGTGCTGTCCATCCCCGAGGTTTCCGAGCCGCGCAAGCTGGCCGATATTCTCGAGCGCTGGCCGTCGGATCGGCGGATCATCTTCTGTGACGAGAGTGACGAGGGACAGAACCCGCTGCCGATCCTGTCGAAAATCAGCGAGCGGAAACTGGCGCTTCTGGTCGGGCCGGAGGGCGGGTTTTCGGAAGAGGAGCGCGCGCTTTTGCATTCGCTCGCCTTCGTGACGGCAATACCGCTCGGGCCACGGATACTGAGGGCGGATACGGCAGCGGTGGCGGCGATGGCGGTCATTCAGGCTGCGGTGGGGGATTGGCAATGACATCGCACCGGCAAGAGGCTTGCGAAACCGCAACACTCGGCCTTGTTTTTCTGAACCGATCTTGAAACAAATTCGCTTGCACCGCAGATGAATTCGGTTCAATCAGCCGGACGATCATCAGTCTGGCTTATCATTCAGGCATTCCGACCAAGGTATCTTCATGGCGCGCGATACTACCGACCAGACACCACTCTCCTCGGTATCTGAGCTTTCGGCCTATCTGGCACAGGGCTCGCGCCCGAAAGAGCAATTCCGGATCGGCACCGAACACGAGAAATTCGTCTTCTTTGCTGCCGATAACGGCACTGTTCCCTATTCCGGCGATGCCAGCATTTCCGCGCTGCTGAAAGGCATGCAGGAAAGGCTCGGCTGGGAGCCGATCATGGATGGCGACAACATCATCGGGCTTGGAGAGCAATCCGGCATGGGTGCGATCTCGATCGAGCCCGGCGGGCAGTTCGAGCTTTCCGGTGCGCCTCTTGAGACGATCCACGAGACCTGCCGCGAATCCAACCGGCATCTGGCGCTGGTGAAAGAGATTGCCGAGCCGATGGGCATCCGTTTCCTCGGCCTCGGCGGCAGCCCTACATGGTCGCTTGCCGAAACCCCGCGCATGCCAAAATCTCGCTACGACATCATGACCCGCTACATGCCGAAGGTCGGCGCCAAGGGTCTCGACATGATGTATCGCACCTGCACGATCCAGGTGAATCTCGACTTCTCTTCCGAAGCGGACATGGCGCGCAAGATGCGCGTGTCGATGAAGCTGCAGTCGATCGCGACCGCGCTGTTTGCCTCCTCACCGTTTACCGAAAACAAGCCCAACGGGCTCGTCTCCTGGCGCGGCGACATCTGGCGCGATACAGACAACCAGCGTTCCGGCGCCCTGCCCTTCGTCTTCGATCCGGATTTGCGCTTCGACCACTATGTCGAATGGGCGCTTGACGTGCCGATGTATTTCATCGTCCGCGACGGCAAATATCATGACTGCACGCATGTCACCTTCCGCCAGTTCATGGCCGGCGCCCTGAAGGGTGAAGTGGCCGAGTGGCAGCCTAATATGGGCGACTGGACCAATCACCTCTCGACGCTCTTCCCGGATGTCCGACTGAAGCGCTTCCTCGAAATGCGCGGCGCCGATGGCGGACCGTGGCGCAGGATCTGCGCCCTGCCGGCCTTCTGGGTCGGATTGCTCTATGACGATGCGGCACTTGCCGATGCGGAAACGCTGACGGCCGACTGGACGTTCGAAGACGTCGTCGCCATGCGCGACAGCGTGCCGAGCCAGGGCTTGAAAGCGACGATCAGGGGCCGTTCGGTTCTGGACGTAGCACGCGATACGGTGCGTATCTCGACCGCGGGCCTGAAAGCGCGGGCGCGGCTGAACGGCGATGGCCAGGACGAAAGCATTTTTCTTGCCCCGCTCGAGGAAGTGCTGGCGAAAAAGGCGACGCTCGCCGACGATCTGCTCGGGCTTTACAACGGACGCTGGAACGGTTCGGTAAAGCCGGTGTTCGACGAATATCAGTACTGATTCTTCGCCTTCCTGCCCCCTCACCGTCATCCTCGGGCTTGTCCCGAGGATCTATGCACGTCGAGCCAAGTCGGGGCGTAGCAGATGCTCGGGACAAGCCCGAGCATGACGGAAGATGGGTTTGAATCCCTTTCCCCATAGACAAAAAAGGCCCGGCGCGGATGTCCGGCCGGGCAAGAAGCAGGGCTTTTGGCTCACCCTGCGGGGAAAACTGTCTGTCAGCGCCGGGCTGGGCGTGAAAAGCGGGTGCGGGCACGTTCGCGTGCTGCCTGGCTCAGGAGCAATGACGGATCGTCAAGAACACCGGAGCGGTCGAGTGCGATGACGACATCACCACGCGTCAGACCGATATCATCCAGCTGGTAATCGTCGAATTCGGCCAGGCTGTTGGACGCGATGCGGTTGCAGATGGCGCGCCATACGGATTTGATACGCACCAGCGTGGTCGAGCCGCCGGACTGAAGGCCGGAGGCCTTAACAAGCTTGATATCTGTTCCGCATTCGGTCGTGCTCATCGGGGTATCCTTTCATCGGGCACGGTCAAGGCTTACCGATCGCTGCTGCAAACGGACTGCCGGTGAAACATCTGCGCTTTTGGCAAGCGCCGTTGTTGAAGAATTGCCGTCGTTATCGGTTAATCGTATTGATCAGTCCAACGAATGTTTCTAATGATGATTATCAAGTTCACTGATGGATTGCGCTCATGTCCGCTCCTCTCGATATCGACCAGTTGCATACTTTCATCGCCATCATCGACACCGGCAGCTTCACCAAGGCCGCCGACCGGGTGTTCAAGACGCAATCTGCCGTCTCGATGCAGATGCGACGGCTCGAAGAACGGATCGGCAAGCAGCTGTTCGCCAAGGACGGTCGCGGCAACCGCCTGACCACCGAGGGCGAGAAGCTGATGAACTACGCCCGCCGGATCATCAGGCTGAACAACGAGGCGATCGCCGCCTTCGATGACAACCGGCTGGAAGGCACGCTGCGCATCGGCACGCCGGACGATTATGCCGACCGCTACATGCCGGAGATCATCGGCCGGTTTGCCAAGACCCATCCGAATGTCGAGCTCTACATAGTCTGCGAACCCTCGGTTAGCCTTGCAGAGAAGATGGCGCGCGGCGAGCTGGATATTGCGCTCGTGACCCACAATCCGCGCCAGAGGATTTCCGACGTGGTGCGGACAGAACCACTCTGCTGGGTGGGATCGGCCAACCATCCGCTGAAGGATGATGCGCCGGTGCCACTTGCGGTGGGACGCCGCGACTGCCTGTGGCGTCAGCTTGCCTGTTCGGCGCTCGATGCGGATGGACGCGAGTATCAGGTCCTGTTTACCAGCTGGTCTTCCACCGTCATCGCGGCTGCGATATTGGCCGGCATGGCCGTATCGGTGCTGCCGGAATCTGCGTTGCGACCTGGCATGAAAGTGCTGACCGCCGCCGACGGCTTTCCACCATTGCCGCCGGTGCAGATCGGCCTGATGAAGCGGCCGGGGCTTTCCCCCTCGCTGATGAACGCGATCACCGACCACATCACCGCCTGCCTCGACAACATCTCGCCGGCAGCGGCACCCGGCGATCTGGATGGCGAGGTGAAGACGTTTCGCCAGTCGCGTGGCCGCTCGGGGCAGTTGATGACGACGGGGTGGTGAGAGGCACCGTTTCGTTGACTTTCATTCGGACGAAGCGCAGGCTGACCGCGTTGCCTGGGAGAGATCGTTGAGCGAAAAAACGTCCCATATTTCAGCATCACTGCCGGCCGAACTTGTCGAACGGGTGGATAATCTTGCCACTTTAATCGAGCAGGATCGGGCCTGGATCATTCAACGCGCGCTTGAAAACTATCTGACAAACGAAGGCGCTGATCTGCAGGAAGACGCTGCGGGATTGGCAGAGCTGCAGGCCGGCAAGTTCAGCGAACTCGACGAGGTTCTGAAAAAGGCAAACTCCATCGTCGAGCATGCCGAAGCAAAGCGGGCACTACGAGCACGGTGACATGCCAAAACGCACGGTCCGTCTTTCCATAAGGGCCGAGCGATGGCTTCTCGCCTATATCGGCGAACTGGCAGAGCAAAATCCAGCAGCAGCACGGAACATTCTTTTTCGCCTCGACAAACTTCAAGACATCTTGGCAGAGTTTCCCGAAATGACCGAGCATGGGCCGATACCCGGCACGCGTCGCGTGGTCATGCGACCGCTTATTCTCACCACACGACTAAGGGGTGATATTCTTGAGATCGCTTCCATTCGACATGAAAGACAGCAGCCCCCGCATCGCCCAAAAGGCGATTGTGGTCTCCGGCGGGAACGACAGCTGTCTCTTTCATAGTTGAATCTGGTTACATCATTTCATAATCTCCAGTCGCAGCACCTGCACCCCGCGATTGGAATAAATTATCATGCTTACGCTTCGCCAGATGCGTTATTTCGAGGCTCTCGCCACGACGCGGCATTTCGGCAAGGCGGCGGCGATGGTACATGTCAGCCAGCCGGCGCTTTCCACCCAGATCATGGAGATGGAGGATCATCTCGGCGCGCAGCTGGTGGAGCGCAACCGGGCGGGTGTGCTTTTGACCGCAAAGGGGGAGGATGCGTTATCGCGCATCCGCGTCATTCTCGGTGCCGTCGACGAGCTGGAGGAGGTTGCAAGACGCAAGAGCTGCGTGCTTGGCGGCCCGATCCGTATCGGCATCATCCCGACGGTCGCCCCCTATCTGGTGCCGCGGCTGGTTCCTCATCTGCGTCGGGCGTATCCGGAGATCGAGATCGAACTCAAGGAGGCCGTGACCGATAGGCTGGTGGCGGAGCTGACCGAGGGCCGGCTGGATGCGGTGATCGCGGCGCTGCCGGTGGAAGCCGAAACGATCGAGACACGTTCGCTGTTTGCCGACCGATTCTTCATGGCGATGGCAAAGAACGACCGTGACGTGTTGATCTCGCCGATGACTGAAAACCAGGTGGATGCTGACCGGCTGCTGCTGCTTGAGGAAGGGCATTGCCTGCGGGATCAGGCGCTTGCGGTCTGTGGTGCAGCAGGCAAACGCAGCCTCGTCAATTTCGGCGCGACCTCGATGGCGACGCTGCTGCAGATGGTTTCCCACGACATGGGGATGACGCTGATCCCGGAAATGGCGCTCGCTTCGGAAACCACGCGCAACAACCTGAGGATCGTGCCTTTTGCCAACCCCGCACCGGCGCGCGAGATCGGCCTGATCTGGCGCAAATCGAGCGGCAGAACGGAGGATATGACGGCGCTGGCGCAAGCCGTCATCGCCTGCGCGCCATCCGGAGACGATAGGCCAGGCGATGCGGTTGTTTAGAACAGGCAGCGCTACGACAGATACTTTTTAAAGAAGGCGGTCGTCCTGCTCCAGGCGAGATCGGCGGCCGTCTTGTCGTAACGGGCGGCAGAGGTATCGTTGTTGAAGGCGTGGTTGACGCCTTCGTAGACGAAGATCTCGAAAGTCTTGCCATTCTTCTCCAGCGCCTCGCGATAGGCGGGGATACCGGCATTGATGCGTTCGTCGAGGCCACCGTAATGCAGCATCAGCGGCGCCTTGATCTTGGGTACGTCCGAAGCCTGCGGCTGCTGGCCGTAATAGGCGACGCCGGCATTCAGTTCCGGCGAGTTTACCGCCATGCGGTTGACGAGGCCGCCGCCCCAGCAGAAGCCGACAGCGCCGACCTTGCCGTTTGCACCTTCATGTTTCGCGAGCCATGTACGCGCCGCTTCGCCATCGGCTGCCGTCTGTGCCGGATCGAGCGTCGAGAACATTTCGCGCGCCTTGTCCTCGTCGGCGGGCGTTCCTCCGAGCGGAGACAGAAAATCCACCGCGAGCGCATTGAAGCCTTCGAGCGCCGCACGGCGGGCGACATCGCGGATGTGTTCGTTCAGACCGCGGTTCTCGTGGATGACGATGATGGAGCCGAGCGGGCCGGTCGCGGATTTCGGGCGGACCCAATAGGCTTTCCTCTCGCCCGTCGAGCCGGGAAAAGTGACATCTTCCGTAGTCAACCTGTCGTCAGCGGCCTCGACCACGGCGGCGCGAGCGCCGTTGCCGGCAAGCATGGGGGCGATGGCTGCGGCTGCCGCGCCGGATCCGGCCAGAGCCGTCAACCGCTCCATGAACTTGCGGCGATCGAGATGGAGATGCGTGTATTCGTCATAGGCGTTGATCATCGCCTGTGTGACTTTTGGCTTCGTGTCCATGCTGCCTGCTCCTCTCGCTTTCAGTGAGGCGAAGGTAGGGCAGGCCTTGCAACATGGCGATGAAGCGCGAGGTCGCCCGCGCTACACATATGCGTGAGGGCAAGGCCGGATCAGGAGGTGGCGAGCCAGATCGCCAGCCAGCCCCACATCAGCACGGTGGCGAGAAAACCGACCATGAACAACGGACGGCGCAAGAGCAGCCGGTTGCTGGTGACGTGCACATAGGAATGCACATAACGCGAGATGACAAAAATCCAGGCGAGCCCGATGGTGATGATGTTGTCGGCATTGCAGATGAAAATCGCCACGACACCGGCATGAAACAGCATCGGCAATTCGAACTGGTTCTTCAGATTGTTATGGACCAGCAGGCTTTCCGCCGGTTCGGCAAGGTTTTCCTTGAACTGCCGCGGATCGACATCTCCGGAGACAACCGCGGCCATGCGGCGCTTCGACAGCATGTAATAGAGGATGAAGACCAGAAAGGCATGGGCGATCATCGGCCAGAACATGGCGGTCGTGTCGGTCATCATCGGGCAATTCTCCTAATTTTGCCGGTGTTCTGACACGAAAACGGGCCAGGTAAAATGCCCGGCCCGCCTGAAATCGGTGGAGACTTTTCGTCAGATCAGGAGCTGGCGCCCGGATAGTTCGGGCTTTCGCGGGTGATCGTGACGCCATGCGGGTGGCTTTCGCGAAGGCCAGCGCCGGAAATGCGCACGAAGGTCGCCTTTTCCTGGAAGTCGGGAATATCCTTACCGCCGACATAACCCATAGCGGCCTTCAGACCACCGGCCAGCTGGTGCAGCACGGCCGAAACCGGACCCTTGTACGGAACCTGGCCTTCGATGCCCTCCGGCACCAGCTTCAGCGTATCGCGCACTTCCGCCTGGAAATAACGGTCTGCCGAACCGCGGGCCATGGCGCCGACGGAACCCATGCCGCGATAGGCTTTGAACGAACGGCCCTGGTAGAGATAAACTTCACCCGGGCTTTCATCGGTGCCGGCCAGCAGCGAGCCGACCATGACGGCCGAAGCACCGGCGGCGATTGCCTTGGCCAGATCGCCGGAGAACTTGATGCCGCCATCGGCGATGACAGGAATGCCGTGCTTGTTGCCTTCCTCGACAGCTGCCATGACAGCTGCGAGCTGCGGCACACCGACGCCTGCAACGACGCGGGTGGTGCAGATCGAACCCGGGCCGATACCGACCTTGATGCAATCGGCGCCGGCATCGATAAGCGCCTTGGTGCCTTCCGAGGTCGCGACATTGCCGGCGATGATGCGGATCGCATTCGACATCTTCTTGACCTCGGCAACCGCATCCAGAACCTTCTGGCTGTGGCCGTGGGCGGTATCGACGACGATGACATCGACCCCGGCTTCGATCAGGCGCTCAGCACGTTCGCGGCCATCAGAGCCGGTGGAGATCGCGGCGGCGACGCGCAGGCGACCCTGAATGTCCTTGGCGGCATTCGGGTTGAGCTGCGACTTCTCGATGTCCTTGACGGTGATGAGACCAACGCAACGGCCCTCATTGTCGACGACCAGAAGCTTCTCGATGCGGTGCGAGTGAAGCAGGCGCTTGGCTTCGGACTGTTCTACGCCGTCCTTGACCGTGATGAGATTCTCGCGGGTCATCAACTCGTAGATCTTCTGGGAAGGATCTGAGGCGAAACGGACGTCGCGGTTGGTGAGAATACCGACCAGACGGCCCGGACGACCGCCGTTTTCGACGACCGGGATGCCGGAAATGCCATGCGACTTCATCAGCGACAGGGCTTCGGCCAGCGTTGCGTCGGGGCCGATCGTTACCGGATTGACGACCATGCCGCTTTCGAACTTCTTGACCTGGCGGACTTCCTCAGCCTGTTCGATAGGGGTCAGGTTGCGGTGGATGACGCCCATGCCGCCCGACTGGGCCATGGCGATGGCAAGACGGCTTTCGGTGACCGTGTCCATGGCAGAAGACAGAATCGGCAGCGAGAGGTCGATATCCTTGGCGATACGGGTGGAAATGTTGGTCTGACCCGGCATGATTTCCGAGTGCCCCGGCTGCAGAAGCACATCATCGAAGGTAAGCGCTTCCGCGCCGGTTGCCGAGATTACGATGCGAGCCATTGCCAGTTCCTTCAGTTGGATAGGCAGAATCCGCCGGAAAAAGGAAAACCCTTGTCCGGTTGCTTCTGCATGAAATACATGGAAGTTGGCGAGGGCTGGTAACACGTTCATGACAACAAGGGAATAGAAAATTCCCGGGAGGCAGACCCTCCGGGTTTGCATGGCTTGGTATAGAAGGCCTTCACTGATTGCAGGCTGGACAGGGATGTCGGCCGCGATCGTGAAAATTGAGAGTTGGCAGAAATCACTTGATACCTATGCTGCGTAGTCACCAATATTGCAGCATAGTGGGCACGGATCATGCATATCTCACGCGGGCCGCAGGAATGCGTCGCCGTCTCCCGAAAGGGACATATAAGCCAAAGCCACCCTCGCGGGTGGCTTTGGTCGTTTTGGATGTTACTCGACAGTTCTGGATGACTATATATGACGGGCACGATTGCGCCCGTCGCCGGTCATATATCGAACTGGTAGCTCTTCGGCACGAACCGGTATCCGGTTTCCTGCCTTTCGGCGTAACCGACGGCCGGGAACGGCATGTGGTAGCCGAGGAAGGCGACCTTGTCGGTGGAGACCATGTCGAAGACCTTTTTGCGGGTGGCTGCGGCGGCCGTCTTGTCCATATCGAACTTCACTTCCCATTCCGGACGCTGCAGCGACAGCACGAAATGGTTGGCCGTGTCGGCCGTCAGGATCAGGCGCTTGCCGGCGGATTCGACATTGAAGATCAGATGGCCGGGCGAATGGCCGAAGGCAGCCATGCTGGTAATGCCAGGGACGACATCGGCGCCATCACCGATGAAGGTGATCTTTTCGGCGAGTGGCTTGACGTTGGCGAGCACACCCTTCTGACCGCCTTCGGCCGGCGTGCCGACACGCGCGGGATCAGTCCAGAAGTCATATTCCTTCTGGCCGGCGACATAACGGGCATTCTCGAAGGCCGGCTTTCCGTCTTCCATCAGGCCGCCGATATGATCGCCATGCATATGGGTAAGAACGACGATGGTCACGTCCGCCGGCATGTAACCGGCCGCGGCCATGCCTTCGATAAGACGACCTGCACCCTGCGCGCGGCCGGCCTTGCCGAAACCGGTATCGAACAGGATGACGTCGCTGCCGGTATCGATCAGGGTCGGCGAGAAGCCGTTGACGAACTGGTCGGTCGGCAGGAAGTTTTCAGACAGAAGCGCGCCGACGGTTTCAGCGGACTGGTTGATGCCGAAGGTCTCGTTCGGTACGCCGGACGGCCGGGCGCCATCCTTGACGACAAGAACCTCGAAGCTGCCGACCTTGAATTTGTGAATGTCCGGCGGGATGACGCGATCGATTGCCAATTTTCTGCTCGCTTTGCTGCTGTCCTGGGCGAAGGCTGCCCGATTGCCGATGATCGCCGGGGCGGCAAGCAGGGTGAGGCCTGCAGTGCCCAGCAATGTTCTTCTTCCGATACCCGTTCCAGTCATGTCCCGTTCCCTCTCGACTGATTTCCAGAAACGCTAACCTAGTGCGGCAGGAAGAAAAGTTGACGATCATCAGTCGCTAAAAGCGAATTTTCACGCAGACGTGACGGAGGCCGCAGAACGGCCGGCCATCAATGCAAGAAACGACAGGATCATCCATTGGCAGATCGGCATTAGAGGTCTACATCGCCTCTACCCTTCATCTTCCCGGGCCTCATGCCGTGGCATCCGCATCCATGAACCGCATCATTCCGCTCATCCTCGCCGTCGCGCTGTTCATGGAACAGATGGATTCGACGGTGATCGCCACGGCGCTGCCGACGATCGCCTATGATCTCGGCGTCAGTCCGATCACGCTGAAACTGGCGCTGACCTCCTATATGGTGGCGCTCGCGATGTTCATTCCGATCAGTGGCTGGATGTCGGACCGGTTCGGCGCCAAGAAGGTGTTCCGGCTGGCGATCTGCGTTTTCGTCATCGGCTCGATCCTCTGCGCCATATCGGATTCGCTGCTGCAATTCGTCATGTCGCGCTTCCTGCAGGGTATGGGCGGGGCGATGATGACGCCGGTCGGGCGCCTCGTGCTGCTTCGAACCACCAAGCGCAGCGATCTCGTCTCGGCCATGGCGCTCCTGACCATCCCTGCCCTTGTCGGACCACTGACCGGGCCGCCGATCGGTGGTTTCATCACAACCTATTTTTCCTGGCACTGGATTTTCATCATCAACGTGCCGATCGGCCTTGTCGGCCTCTATCTCACCGGCGTCTACCTGCCGGAAGTACCGCCGATGGAAACGGCGCGGATGGACTGGATGGGTTTCCTTCTGACCTCCGTCGCCGCGTCGGGCGTCGTTTTCGGCCTTTCGGTGATCGGCCTGCCGGCGCTTCCGCCCGCGGTCGGGATCAGCGCGACGATTGCCGGCTTTATCGCCACATTCCTCTACATTCGCCACGCAGCGCACCACCCTCACCCGATCCTTAACCTGAAAATCTTCAATGACCGGGCGTTTCGCGCCTCGACGACGGGCGGCACGCTGTTTCGCGTCGCCACCGGGGCGATCCCCTTTCTGATGCCGCTGATGCTGCAGCTTGGTTTCGGGCTGAATCCGTTCCAGTCCGGGCTGATCACGTTCTCAGGCGCGATCGGCGCGCTGACGGTGAAATTCATTGCAAGAAGGGTCTTCGCGCTGACCGGTTTCCGCACGGCGCTCTTGGTCGCCGGCATGCTCGGCGCAGCGATGACCGCGGTGAATGGTTTTTACACGCCGGAGACGCCGCATATCTGGATCATCGGCGCGCTGCTGGCTGCTGGCTTCTTCCGCTCGCTGTTCTTCACCGGCGTCAACGCGCTCGGTTATTCGGAGATATCCGACGACCTGGCGAGCCAGGCGACCTCGATGGCATCAGCGCTGCAGCAGGTGAGCCTGGCGCTGGGCGTGGCGTTTGCCGCCTTCATCCTGGAAATGTCGTCGATGTATTCCGGCAGCCATCTGCAGCTTGCAGATTTCCACCTGGCCTTCTTCATCGTCGCAGCCATCTCGCTGTTCTCGATCATCCCGATCTTCAGGCTCGACCCGTTGACGGGGACGGCCGTTTCCGGCCATCACGGCCGGCGCCCGGCCGAAGTGCAGCCGGAAGCCGGAGAATAACCGTCAGTCGTCGGCAGCCGCGTCTTCGTCAGCCTCGACCTCTACCTGCCTGCGGCCCTTGAAATGCTTGGCGAGCAGGAACATTTCGACCGATTCCTGACGCGACGAAGCGGGCTTCACGTGCACGACCTGCTTGAAGTTCTTCTTCAACAGGTCGAGCAGATCCTTTTCCGTGCCGCCCTGGAAGGTCTTGGCCAGGAAATGGCCGCCTTCCGCCAGAACCTCGATAGCGAAATGCGCCGCGACCTCGCACAGATGCATGGTGCGCAGATGGTCGGTCCGGTGGTGACCCGTTGTCGGGGCCGCCATGTCGGAGAGAACGAGGTTCGGTGTGCCGCCGATCGCTTCCATGAGGAGAGCGGGAGCGGCGTCATCGAGGAAGTCGAGCTGCAGGATTTTTACACCCGGCAGCGGATCGACCTCAAGGAAGTCGATGGCCGCGACGCGGGGATCATCGTCCGTCGAGTTCGTCACCTTTGCGGCAATCTGTGACCAGCTGCCCGGTGCGGCGCCCAGATCGATGATGCGACGGGCGCCCTTTAGGATCTGGTGCTTTTCGTCGATCTCCAGCAGCTTGAAGGCCGCACGGGCGCGATAACCCTCCAGCTTTGCCCGCTGGACGTAAGGATCGTTGATATGGCGCTCCAGCCAACGGCGCGAGGACGCCTTCAGCTTGCCCTTCTTGACCTTCTGGCCGAGCTTTCTGCCCGTTCTGTTTATTCCGACCGGTGTCTTCGTCATCGCCGTCTCAAACCTTCTCCGGAACCTGTCGCACCCGATCTGCGCGAGCGCATGCGTCGCCAGACGCCATCATCGGCCATCATATCGGTCAAAAGACCTTCGCGCAGCCCGCGATCGGCAACGCGCATTCTCGGGCTTGGCCAACGCCTGCGGATCGCCTCCAGAATTGCGCAGCCCGCCAACACGAGATCTGCCCTGTCCGGGCCGATGCAAGGGTTGGCGGCACGCCCGGCGAAATCCCAGGACAGGAGTTTCGCCTGCATGGCGGACACTTCCGCATCCGACAGCCACAAACCATCGACCTTGCGGCGGTCATAACGCGGCAGATCGAGATGGACGCCGGCAAGCGTCGTCACCGTGCCCGACGTGCCGATCAGATGGAAATCGTAGTCGCCATTGTGGGTGGAGGCTTCCTGCGGCGGGCAATCGAATTTTGCCAGCATGCCCTCGACTTCGCAGGTCATCGCCTCAAACACATCCGGCGTCACGTCGCGGCCGCCATAACGCTCCGACAGCGTGACGACACCGACGGGCAGCGAGGTCCAGTGGGTGATGTGGTTGGCAAGCCTGGAGGACCGGTTGTCGCCGATGCGGATGACGGCGATTTCCGAGGAGCCGCCGCCGATATCGAACAGCACGATCGAACGCGCCTCGCGACCGACCAGCGACGAGCAACCGGAGACGGCAAGCCGTGCTTCAGTCTCGCGATCGATGATTTCGAGCTCGAGCCCGGTCTCGGCCAGCACGCGCGCCAGAAACTCCTCGCCGTTTTCGGCAGCGCGGCAGGCTTCGGTGGCGATCAGCCGCATCTTGCGGATCGGCTTGGCGGCCAGCTTCAGGGCGCAGATGCGCAGGGCCTCGACGGCGCGATCCATGGCATCGTTCGACAGCCGGCCCGTCGCAGCAAGCCCCTCGCCCAGACGAACGATGCGCGAAAACGCATCGACGACGCGAAAATGACCGGGGCGTGTCGGCTGCGCAATCAACAGGCGGCAATTGTTGGTGCCGAGATCGAGCGCTGCATAAAGATCGTCATGGAAAGGAAGCGCCGCCTCGACCGCCTGCAGCGCAGCCGTCATCCCGCCGCCCTGCTCCGACGACGGACCCGACAGGGCACGCGCCAGTGCGGGTTGCGATACGCCGTTCAGAGCGCCTTTTGCCTGTGTGAGTGGACGCCCCTGCAGACCGCGCCCGGACCGGTTTTTCTTCCGGCGGTCACGACCCTTGCCGCCATGAGGTCGGTCACCCTGGTTTTTGTCCTCATGCCGCTGGCCGCCCTCGGCAACTGGCGGAAGGGCCGGTTGTGCATGGGTGCCGGCATTGGCCGCACCTGACGACTGGGACGATCCGCTTCGACTCTCGGCATGCGGCTTGCCACTGGCTTGCGCGACGGCACCGGATGCTGTCTGCGACGCATGGTCGGGTGATGCGGCGTGATGGGACCTCGAACGTCGACGCTTGCGTTTGCGCGCAGGCTGATCCTGCTTCGCAACATCCGATTTCACGGAATCACGTTTCGCCACGTCCTGTCTCGACAGGTCCTGCTTTTTTTCTGGGCGCGCGGCCGGGTCGGCCTGAACAGCCGAAGACGCGTGCAGAGAAGCTGTCGCATTGCGGTTTTTACCGCCGCGCTTCCCTTTCCTGCGACGGGGCCGCTTTTCTGCCCCACGCTCTCCGGCCGACGCCCCGCCATCTGGCGGCGCGCGGCCGCTATCGGGGTCCATTGGTCGTTCTATCCATTTCGCGGCGCACCGCCAGAAAAAGGCGTGCTGCTGCGTCTGATTGCTTCGTTGCACAAAGGATAACAGCGCAGGCGCCATTCGCCAATGTCTTTTTCCGAGTGGCGACCAAAAGTGGCCAAAGCGACATGACGCAATTTTTTCGGAAAAAACTATTTGCAAGTCGCGAAGGTTTGGCTATAAGCGCCGCACACCGATGAGCCGACCAGTGGTCGCTCCTGCTGGGGAATAGTTCAACGGTAGAACGACGGACTCTGACTCCGTTAATCTTGGTTCGAATCCAGGTTCCCCAGCCAATTTTCCTTTTTTATGATCAGATAAATAGAACTCTATTGGCGAAGAAATCGTCAGGCTTTCGGATGCCGGCGGCTCAACATCCGCAGATCCCGCAATTCATCCTCGGTCAACGCCCTCACGTTACCCTTTTCCAGCCCTCCAAGTACGAGATTGCCAATCGCGACGCGGATGAGGCGAAGGGTGGTGATGTCGAGGGCTTCGAGCATGCGGCGGATGTGGCGGTTCTTGCCTTCGTCGAGTTCAATTTCCAGCCAGGAGTTCTTGTCGCCTTCGCGCAGTCTTATCGCGCGGCGGGCCTTGAGGATTTCGCCGTCCTGGTCGAGGCCTCTTGTCATCGATTTCAGCATCTCGTCGTCCACGAGCGTGTCGATCTGGACATGATAGGTTTTTGGCACATGCGTCTCGGGATCGAGCAATGCATTGGCGAAGAGCGTGTCGTTGGTGAAGAGAAGCAGGCCTTCGCTGGCCTTGTCGAGCCGGCCGACGGGCGACAGGTGGGCGTGGTCGAAACCCTTGAGGCAATCAAAAACGGTCGGGCGGCCTTCGGGATCGTGACGGGTGGTGACGAGGCCGCGGGGTTTGTTGAGTATCAGGTAGACGGGTGTTTCAGCGGCAATTGAGTTTCCATCGACGGCAATCTTGCCGGTGTCGAGGTCGATCCAGGCTTCGATATCCGTGACGAGACTGCCGTTGACGCTGACGCGACCGGCTTGGATCAGCTCCTCGGCCTGTGTGCGCGAGCAATAACCGAGCTTGGAGAGAGCGCGGGGAAGCGTGACGCGCTTGCCGGCGGATGGCGGGGCGGGTTTACGGCTGGAGCCGATTGTCGGCTTGCGGTTTTGCGCCGAATGAGGCCGTCGGGTCTTTTCTTTCATTCACACGGTTCCTGCCGACACAATCATACTCTCGCTTGTCTATGAGTTTCCGGCACCCCTCCGGCCTGCCGGCTGCCGAGGTGGAGCACAAGTGGCTGCCGCCTGCCCAACTCAGGCTCTCGCTGAGCATCCGAATTACGCCTTCCATTCGACAAGAGGAGAAGTTGCACGATACTGCCTGTTGACCCATCCGCCCTTGCCATTCTATGCCCGGCTTCGTCCAGCCCTATATGGTCCGGACACGATCGAATCCCAGTTGCGAGCGAAGAGAGACACCGTTGGGCCAGGACAATATTACGACAGACCTCGTGACGCTGCGCGATTACTGGCGTTATGCGATCTCCCGTTTCAACGCCGCCGAGCTGGGTTACGGCCACGGCACGACGACGGCCGGTGACGATGCGGCGTTTCTGCTGCTCGATTCATTGAACCTGCCGATCGATGCGCTCGATCCGTTTCTCGATGCGCGGCTGCTGCCGTCCGAGCGCAAGCTGCTGGCTGACCGTATCGAGACGCGGGTGACGACCCGCAAGCCTTCCTCCTATATTACCGGTCATGCTTATATCCAGGGCGTGCGGTTCCATGTCGACGAGCGAGTAATCGTGCCGCGCTCGCATATCGGCGAGATCCTGTTTTCGGAATATCTCGGAGGACAGGGTTCGTCCTATCTGCCCGATCCGTTTGCGGTGGAAAGCGCTGTCGATATCTGCACCGGTTCCGGCTGCCTTGCCGTGCTTGCGGCAAAGTTCTTTCCCAATGCGGCGATCGATGCGGTCGACCTTTCGGCCGATGCGCTCGAGGTTGCGAAGATCAATTTGGCCGAACATGAGGTCGAGGAGCAGATCTCGCTTCATCAGGGCGACCTGTTTGCGCCGCTGAAGGGCAAGACCTACGATCTGATCATCACCAACCCGCCCTATGTGGATCATGCCTCGATGTCCGGTTTTCCGGCGGAACATCAGGCGGAGCCTGCCATGGCGCATGATGGTGGCGAGGACGGGCTCGATCTGGTGCGCCAGATTCTCGAGCAGGCCGGCGATTATCTCAATCCCGAAGGTGGGATGATCTGCGAGATCGGTTCGGGCCGTGAAATCCTCGAAGAAGAATATCCGCATCTGGAATTCCTCTGGCTGGAGACGGCAGAATCACAGGATGCCGTATTCTGGATTTCGGCCGATTCACTGAAGGGCTAAAGTACCGTCATCCCGGCACTTTTCGTTTGCGCAGCGATCACCGGAGCGGCATGTTCCGGTGATCGGGTGAGTGTGGAGACGAAAGATCATGGCTGCAGCGGATGTCATCGTGCTTGGGGCCGGCATTGTCGGTATTTCGACGGCAGTGCAGCTTGCACGGCGCGGCAAGGCGGTGGTCCTGGTTGATCGGGGCGAGCCGGGGCGTGAGACATCCTATGGCAATGCAGGACTGATCCAGCGCGAGGGCATTGTACCTTATGGCTTTCCGCAGCAGTTCGGCCAGATATTGCGTTATGCGCTGAACAACCGGATCGACTCGCATTTTCACTGGCGGGCGATTCCTTCGGTCTCCTCCTTTCTGGCGAAATACTGGTGGCATTCTAACCTCTCCCGCCATCAGCTGATCGCACGCGCCTATGCGCCGCTGATCGAACATTCGATCTCCACTCATAACGAGCTGATTGAAGAAGCGGGCGCGCAAGAACTAATCGCCAAGAACGGCTGGACGGAGGTTTTTCGCACATCGGCCAAGCGGGATGGCGAGCTTCGCGAGGCCGAAAGGCTGAAGCAGGAATATGGCGTTGCCTTCGAGGCGCTTTCGCCCGGGGATCTGGCGGCCAGGGAGCCGCATCTTTCCCATGATTTCGCCGGGGCATTGCGCTGGGAGGACCCGTGGTCGGTCAAGGACCCGCTGGCGCTGAGCCAGGCTTATGTGCGGCTGTTCGAGAAGCTTGGTGGACGGGTGCTGAAGGGGGATGCCCGCAGTCTTTCGAAAACCACGAGCGGATGGCGGGTCGTGGCCGGTGACGGCACGGTGGAAGCGAAAGACGTGGTCGTGGCGCTCGGGCCGTGGTCGGATGTGGTGACGAAACCGCTCGGCTACAGTTTCCTCGTCGGCGTGAAGCGCGGTTACCACATGCACTATGCGCCGAAGGGTAATGCGGTGCTCAACGGCTGGCTGCTGGACGCGGAGCGCGGTTATCTTCTGGCGCCGATGAACCAGGGGATCAGGCTGACGACCGGCGCCGAGTTCGCAAGACGGGACGCGCCGAAAACGCCAGTGCAGTTGGCCCGCGCGGAAGCCGCGGCGAAAGCGATCTTTCCGCTTGGCGAGAGATTGGACCAGCAGCCGTGGATGGGCGCCCGCCCCTGCACGCCGGACATGATGCCGGTGATCGGCAAGGCGCCCCGGCATGACGGATTGTGGTTCGCCTTCGGCCATGCGCATCACGGGCTGACGCTCGGGCCGGTGACCGGCCAGGTGATCGCCGAGGCGATCCTGGGCGAAAAGACCCTGATCGATATTTCCGCCTACCGGCCGGAGCGGTTCAATGCGTAAAGTTTCTGGGCCCGAAGCTTACGGGCCTGAATGACGATCGCAGCCGTCGGACTGGCTTTTGGCAAAAAGGCGGGTTAGGCTTGGATCAACAATCAAAGGGAACGATGCCCGGATGATCCCCATTGATCCCGCCGGACCGACGCGACAATGGCACGATATCTTATCTACGACGCCAGATTCCTCGACCGTTAGCGCGCTTCAATGCAGGCGTGAACGGGCGCTTGTTGCCCATGGTTCGAGTGAGTTTTCTGGTGTTTCATGAATGATATTGCCGACGCAAAAGCCTTTTTCGATGCCAATCCCGATATCGAGGTTCTCGAAGCCTTCGTGATCGATGCAAACGGTGTTCCGCGCGGAAAGTGGATACCGCGCGAACGGGCGCTCGACGTGCTGGACAAGGGCATGGCGATGCCGCGCTCGGTCTATGCGCTCGATGTCTGGGGCCGCGATGTCAATGCGGCGGGACTGGCTCAGGGAACCGGCGATCCGGATGGGCTGTGCTTTCCGGTACCCAGCACGCTGTCGCGGATCAGCTGGCTGAACCGGCCGACGGCGCAGGTCCTGCTCGACATGCGCGATCCCGACGGGTCGGGCTTCTACGGCGATCCGCGGCAGGTTCTGGCCAATGTCCTGAAAGGGTTTTCGAAGATCGGGCTGACGCCTGTGGTGGCGACGGAACTGGAATTCTATCTGATCGATCCGCTTCGCTCCGCGCTTGATCCGGTCCGGCCACCGAATTCACGTGAGGGACGCTGGCATGCCGGCCAGACCCAGGTGCTTTCGATCTCCGAACTGCAGGATTTCGAAGAGGTGTTCCACGGCATCGCCAGTGCTGCACGGGCGCAAGGCATACCGGCCGACATGGTGGTGCGCGAAAACGGTCCCGGCCAGTACGAAATCAACCTCAACCATGTGCCGGATGCGCTGAAGGCCGCAGACTATGCGGTCCTCCTGAAGCGGATCGTCAAGGGCGTGGCGCGGGCCAACGATCTCGATGCGACCTTCATGGCGAAACCCTATGGCATGCAGGCCGGCAGCGGCATGCATGTGCATTTCTCGCTAATCGACGAGACCAGTCGCAATGTCTATGCCGGCGCGGACGGGCCTTCGGAACTGCTGTTTCATTCGGTCGGCGGGTTGTTGGAAAACATGGCGGAGAGCATGGCGGTGTTTGCGCCGCATGCCAATTCCTACCGGCGGCTTCGGCCTTCCGAACACGCGCCGACCTACGCATCCTGGGGGTTCGACAACCGTTCGGCGGCGGTCAGGGTGATCACTGCGTCAAAGCCTGCGACACGGATCGAGCATCGCGTCGCGGGTGCAGACGTCAATCCCTATCTGGCGCTGGCGATGATCCTCAATGCCGCACTTTCCGGCATCAAGGAAAAACGCAACCCGGGCGGTGCGATCACCGGCGACGAGCATGCGATCAACCATGATCCGCTGCCGACCAATTGGGACTACGCGCTGCGGCAGTTTGCCCGATCCACATTCGCCTATGCCACACTCGGCCCGAAATACCGCTCGCTCTATATTGCCTGCAAGGCACAGGAACTGGCCGAATTTTCGCTGCGCGTCACCGATGTGGAATATGACGCCTACATAAGGACGGTATGAGATGACGTTCAACGATAACGCCAATCCCGGCCATACCGGTTCTTGGTACGCAGCAAGCGCCAAGGACAAGCGCGTGCGGCCTACGCTTGCCGGCGACATCGAAGCGGATGTCTGCATCATCGGCGCGGGTTTTACCGGCATATCTGCGGCGCTGGAGCTTTGCGAGCGCGGGTTTTCGGTGGTCGTGCTGGAAGCGGCAAGGATCGGCTTCGGTGCATCGGGGCGCAATGGCGGGCAGATCGTCAACGGTTACAGCCGTGACCTTGAGGTGATTGCCAAGCGTTACGGCAATGAGAAGGCCGTAGCGCTCGGCAAGATGTCGCTCGAGGGCGGCAATATCATCCGCGAGCGGGTGGCCAAATATGCGATCGACTGCGACCTTCAGCATGGCGGCTTTTTCGCAGCCTTTACCGACAAGCAGATCCGCGGGATGGCCGAGAGCAAAGCCGACTGGGAGCGGCATGGTCATCCGGGGCTGGAAATGGTGTCGAAGTCAGAGGTCTCAAAATATGTGAAGACCGACCGTTATGCCGGCGGGATGATCGATACACTCGGCGGGCATATCCATCCGCTCGATCTTGTGCTTGGCGAGGCGGCAGCGGCGGAAAGCCTTGGCGCGAAGATATTCGAGGGCTCGCGGGCGATTGCGGTGGATACAGAGAAGAAGCGGCCTGTCGTCAGCACGGGCGGCGGATCGGTGACGGCATCCTATGTGCTGATCTGCGGCAATGCCTATCTGGCGCCGCTGTTTCCGCAAGTGCATGGCCGGATGATGCCGGTGTCGAGCCAGGTCATGGTGACGGAACCGCTGGATGCCGATCTGATCGAAAATCTGCTGCCGGCGGATTACTGCGTTGAGGATGCCAATTACATTCTCGACTATTATCGCCGCACCTCAGACAACCGCCTGCTTTACGGCGGCGGCATCGGTTATGGCGGAAATGACCCGAAGAACCTGACGGGTGTGATCCGTCCCAACATGCTGAAGACATTTCCGCAGTTGAGCGACACGAAGATCGACTATGCCTGGAGCGGCAATTTCGCGCTGACCCTGACCCGCATTCCGCATATGGGAAAACTGTCCGATAGCGTCTATTTCTCTCATGGCGACAGTGGACACGGGGTGACGACGACGCATCTGCTGGGAAAGATCCTCGGCGAGGCCGTGGCCGGCCACGCCGAGCGTTTCGACGTCTGGGCATCGCTGCCCAATCTGCCCTTCCCCGGCGGACGGATTTTCCGCGTGCCGCTCACCGCGCTTGGTGCTTGGTGGTACGGTCTCAGGGACAAGCTTGGCGTCTGAGGCTGGATCGGTAAGGGCCCATCTCAGACCGTTGCAGGAAACTTGCCCGTCAGGAAGTAGGTCGCGTGGGTGCGTACGATCGACTTGAACTGGGCAGAAATCTGCGCCGCCTCATCCGGCACCATCAGCGCCAGGCGAAGCGTGGCGCCCGCCATGTGGAACATGACGAACAGTGTGTCGGCATAGTTTTCGCGCAGGTTCTCGGCGACGAAATGCTGGGTCACCTGATAAAAGCCTTCGGCCTGCGCACGCGTTTCGGCGATATCCAGATCGGCAAGCACCTTGTCGGCCTGGATGGCGTTCAACAGGTCCTGGGTCGCAGGCTCCTGGCGCATGCGCTCGTAATAGATATCGAAGAGATTGTCGGTCGCGTTCAACGCGTCTTCGGCAGTCTCGATCCGGGCCAGATTGCCGGCGATCAGCTCGCGCACGTCATCGACATAAAGCTCGTAGAGCATGCCAATGATCGCGGATTTGTTGGGGAAATACTGATAGACCGAAGCAATCGGGCCACCGGAGAGCGAAGCGATCTCCTTCATGGTGACGGCATCGATACCTTTCTGGCCGATCAATTCCTTTGCGACTTTCAGGATCTCGCCGATACGTTCGCGACTTCTTTCCTGCTTTGGCACCCGACGAAGCGCTGCCCGCCCGGCACCCTGGCTCGATTCCTGCATGCGAAACCTTTTCCCACCAACACTCATTGAACACGCGCCGTCAGCCAAACTGACACCGCTAATTGAGTGTTTTACGTAGAAGGGTCAGGTTCAGATCACCCGGCCAAGCAAAAATTGTAAATAAAAGATTAATTCGACAAGAAATGACGGATCGACCTAGCTATTGCTCAAATATCTACTCGCCAGAGTTTTTCCAATCTTCCGATTGCATCTTCTACGATATGCGGCACGGAAGCATCGATATCCACCGTCACCACATTGACCTCGCCTTGCGGGCTTTCCAGCGTCGCAAGCTGGCTCTGCAGCAGCGAGGTCGGCATGAAATGGCCCTTGCGTTCGCCCATACGGGAGGCAAGCAATTCGGGAGTGCCTTTGAGAAAGACAAAGTAAAGCGGCTCGCCGCCGGCGGAACGAAGCTTTTCGCGGTAGATCTTCTTCAACGCGGAACAGGTCACGACAATGTCTTCACCGGCAGAGCGGGCGGCCTGAAGCTCGTTACCGATGATATCCAGCCAGGGCCAGCGATCTTCATCCGTCAGCGGCGTTCCTTCCGCCATCTTCTTGACGTTCGCTTCCGGATGCAGCCGATCGCCCTCGACGAACCTGCAGCCGAGGCGGCTGGCCAGAAGATCGGCAATCGAGGTTTTACCGGCGCCGCTGACACCCATGACGATAATCGCCTTCGACATTCGTCCTCTTCTCCCTGCTTATTCTGCGCACATTGCGCAATGAGCCTATTTCAATCTTGCATCCCTGCCGATGACGAACGGCATCAGCACGGACAGGAACATCAGTCTTAACACATGGTGGGCCCCGACATAGGTCGGATCGGCATTGAGCATGACCGCCATGGCGGCCATGGTTTCCAACCCGCCGGGCGAAAACGCGATCAGCGCCGCATCGAGCGGCACATCGGCGACATAGGAGACGGTGACGGCAATGCCTGCCGCAAGCGCCATGACGACGAAGGTCACGACCAGCCCCGACACTAAGGCGACGCGCAGATCCGCCAGGGATACGCCGGAAAAGCGCGAACCGATGAGGGAGCCGAGCAGGACATAGATCGGGATCAGCAGCCAGTTGGGAACGGTGCCGGAAACCGATCCGGTAATATGGGTCGAGATGGAAACGAAGACGCCACCGACCAGAAGCGCTGCGGGAAATTTCCATCGCTGGAAAAGCAGACCGAAACCTGCCGACACGATCACCATGACCATGAGGATCGGGATACTCATCGACTGGGGGATAACGACCACGTCATTGCCGGCGAGATCGAAGATTTCGACGATCAGCGGGACACTGATCGTCAGCGCGAGCACGCGCACACTCTGGGAGATGCTGACGGCGCGAAGATCACAGCGCATTTCGGCGGCAAGGCTCAGGACATAACTCAGGTGGCCGGGCGATGCGGCGAGAAGTGCCGTCGTACGGTCGTATCGGAACAATCGCTGAAGCACCCAGGCAGCGGCGAAGAGCAGGATGACGACGGCCACGAAGACCATGACGAAGCTGAGCGGCCATGTACGCGCGGCAACAAAAATCTCCGGCGTGACCGTGGAGCCCATGGATATGCCGATAATGACGAAACAGGCGTTGCGGACGATATGCGGTATTTCCAGACTGAGGCCTGCAAGTCCGGCAAAACTCACGGCGACTGCCGGGCCGATCAGATAAGGGGCCGGAAAACCGATGGCGATCGCCACAAGTGCACCGATCGTTCCGATCAGGGACGTTATCAAAAATTGGCGTAATTCGGGGAAGCTCATAAAGACCGGTCCTTACGCCTGTCGGCGCGGCAGGTCGCCATTACGGCAGACCGCCGACGTGGCAAGGCGTCATTCGTTCTAGCCACCCGAACAGGAAGGTCAACCGAGGACGGTCCGCAGAAACAAAAAACGCCGGACGGACCGGCGTTTTTTCGCATTCTGAATTTCAGGCAGATCAGGCGGCGGGCGCAACAACCTTCATCATATCGACCGGATCGAGGCCGAGAAGGAAGTTGATCTGCGGGCGTGCCTTGACCAGATCATCGATAGTGTAATCGGCGAGAACGTCGAAAAACGCGTTCAATGCCTTGCGAAGCGCGGAGTTGAGACCGCAGCTGTCGACCAACGGACATTCGATGGCGCCGTCATCCTCGAAACATTCTGCCATTGCGAAACTGTCTTCGGTAACGCGTACGACATCAAAAAGGGTGATCTTGTCGGCAGCCCGGCCAAGCTTCACACCACCATTGCGGCCACGAACAGTCTGGACCAGACCAGCCTTGTTGAGCGGCTGGAGGATCTTGAAGAGGAAGAGTTCGGATACGCCATAGGCCCTGGCAATTTCCGGAATGCGGCTGAGATGCCCGTCATTCGCCGCGCAATACATCAGCATTCTTACGGCATAATTGGTCTGTTTTGTCAGGCGCATGATGGTCTCCGAAGACTCGAGAGAGCTCTATATAGACGCTTCCCTAGTTTTGAACAATTCCAAAATAGGAAAATCGAGATCATGTTTTCAAGTGCACTAATTCACCGAACGCGCAAAAAAGCAAATCCTGAATGCAAATATCAACATAAAGCAACCGCTGGATGCGGATTGCGTTGCAGCGATCATGTCTTCTTACACCTGTGCGGGCCTGCAATCCTTGACATACGGCATTTTCGGGGGCGCTGTGACAATAGGGTCAGACGGTTGGTAATCTTCCCTTAAGAAGATCTCTCGACACCGTCATCTAGGCAGAGAACCGGCCTTTGAACGAGGAAAAAGTCGCATCAGGCCGCCAGCCTTTCAGACCAGTGACATGGCTATTGCGATTGCGGCGGATACGCCCAAAGCGATTGTGGCTGCCAGGATGCTCAGGCCAATACGCGCCCAATGCGTGCGACGGGCACGCTTCTCGTCCCACTCGTAAACCATGACACAACTCCCACTCCTACCCGCTCCAATTTAGGGCAACAGGCGGCCACGTCAATCTTTCGTGAGGGATAGTTTACATAAGAGTGTTCGATGGCGGGGCCTGCGGCACCCGCCATCGATAGGGGTTCGATTACTTCATCACCGGCATGACGAATTCTGCGCCGTCCTTGATGCCGGAGGGCCAACGGGCGGTGATCGTCTTGGTCTTGGTCCAGAACTTGATCGAATCCGTGCCGTGCTGGTTCAGATCGCCGAAGGACGAGGCCTTCCAACCGCCGAAGGAATGATAGGCGAGCGGAACCGGGATCGGCACATTGATGCCGATCATGCCGATGTTGATCCGGCTGGCGAAATCGCGGGCGGCATCGCCGTCACGGGTATAGATCGCAACGCCATTGCCGTATTCGTGCTTCATCGGCAGCGACAGCGCATCCTCGTAGTTCGTCGCGCGGACGACGGAGAGAACGGGACCGAAGATTTCCTGTTTGTAGATTTCCATATCCGGCGTGACGTTGTCGAACAGCGAGCCGCCGACGAAATAGCCGTTTTCATAACCCTGCAGCTTGAAACCGCGGCCATCGACCAGAAGGCTTGCGCCCTCTTCGACACCCTTGTCGATCAGGCCATTGATACGCTCCTGTGCCGCCTTGGTGACGACCGGACCCAGATCGGCCTTGTCGTCCGTATACGGCCCGATGCGCAGGCTCTCGATCTTCGGGATCAACTTTTCGACCAGCCTGTTGGCAGTGTCCTCACCGACCGGAACCGCCACCGAGACGGCCATGCAGCGCTCGCCGGCAGAACCGTAACCCGCACCGATCAGGGCATTGACGGCCTGATCGAGATCGGCGTCCGGCATGATGATCATGTGGTTCTTGGCGCCGCCGAAGCACTGGGCGCGCTTGCCGTTCTGTGCGGCCGTTCCATACACATAGAGCGCAATCGGGGTGGAGCCGACGAAGGAGACGGCGCCGATATCAGGATCGGTCAGGATCGCATCGACGGCTGCCTTGTCGCCGTTGATAACGTTGAGGATACCGGCAGGCAGGCCTGCCTCGATCATCAATTCGGCAAGCCGGATCGGCAGAGACGGATCGCGCTCGGATGGCTTCAGGATGAAGGCGTTGCCGCAGGCGATCGCCGGGGCGAACATCCACATCGGAATCATGCCGGGGAAATTGAACGGGGTGATGCCAGCACCGATGCCGACCGGCTGGCGGATCGAATACATGTCGATCTGCGGACCGGCGCCTTCGGTGAACTCGCCCTTGGAGAGATGCGGAATGCCGATGACGAATTCGCAGACTTCCAGGCCGCGGACGATATCGCCCTTGGAATCCTCGACCGTCTTGCCGTGTTCCTTCGACAGCATCAGGGCCAGTTCATCCATGCTGCGGTTGAGCAGATCGACGAACTTCATGAACACGCGGGCACGGCGCTGCGGATTGATGGCCGCCCATGCCGGCTGGGCCGCCTTGGCATTTTCGACTGCGGCGCGGATTTCCGAAACGCTGGCGAGTGCTACCTTCGCCTGAACTTCGCCGGTTGCCGGGTTGAAGACGTCGGCTGTGCGACCGCTCGTTCCGGCAACGTGCTTGCCGCCGATGAAATGACCGATTTCCTGCATGGGATTCCTCCTAGTTTCTATTGGACGCAGCATGTCACTCGAATTTGCGCAATTCAACGCGATAGTTTACGCAACCGTTGTGCAAATTTCGACATTGAAAGGCGCGTTCGATGGATTGGGATGATGTCAGGATGTTTCTGGCGGTGGCGCGCACCGGCCAACTTCTCTCGGCTTCGCGGCGTCTCGGCATCAACCATGCTACACTCGGGCGACGAATGACGGCGCTGGAGGATGCGCTGCAGACGCGGCTTCTCGTGAGGCGTACCAACGGCTGTACGCTGACGGCGGAAGGTGAAGTGCTACTTGCGGCGGCCGAAAAGATGGAAACCGAAATGCTGTCGGCGCAGGCAAGGACCGCCAGTACCGACACGGTGATTGCCGGTACGGTGAGGATCGGCGCGCCCGACGGTTTCGGTGTGTCGTTTCTCGCATCGCGAATGGGCCACCTGACCCGCCGGCATCCGGAGCTGAAAATCCAGCTGGTGCCGGTGCCGCGGCATTTTTCGCTTTCCCAGCGCGAGGCCGATATCGCGATCACCATCGAGAGGCCCGATCAGGGCCGCCTCGTCTCCTCCAAGCTGACCGACTATACGCTCGGGCTTTATGCCTCACGCTCCTATATCGAGGTAGCTGGTGAACCGGAAACGGCAGAGGACTTGAGGCTGCATTCGCGGGTGGGCTACGTCGAGGACCTGATCTTTTCGCCGTCGCTGAATTTTACCGGCGAAATCATGCGCGACTGGGATGCGGGATTCGAGATTTCCAGCGCCATCGGCCAGACAGAGGCGGTGAAAGCCGGTGCCGGCATCGGCATCCTGCACGATTATGTCGCGCGTCAATTTTCCGACCTGGTCAGAATTTTGCCCGAGGTGACGCTCAAACGATCCTACTGGACGACCTATCACGAGACATCCCGCGATCTAGCACGGCTTCGGATCGTCGTCGACTACATCCGTGAACTGGTGACGGAGGAAAGCCACATCTTCGTCGCCACCTGAAGGCAGGTTCGAAAAAGCCCGGCCGAAGCCGGGCTTTGTTGGTGCGCCTTACGATCAGGCGACGAGAAGCGCCGATGGGGGCAATTTCAGCGCCAGAGCAATACGTTTCAGCCTGGCCGGATCGGCATTCAAGCCTTCTTCGACGCCGACGATTTCCTCATGTACGAGGCCAGTGGTCAACGCCAGATCATCGATGCTGTAGCCTGCGGCAAGACGCGCTTCGGCGACCGCTCGTGCTACATGACCAGAAAGAACAGCGCCGTTTTGGGATGCCTTGATGTTGCTAATCGAGACTGTCATGGTTTCATCCTTCTTGAAAAAACCCGTCGCAAGCGCCGGGTGAAGGGGGCCGAATGGCCCAGACTGCGACATGTCGTCGCGAGACAAACATAAGCCATAAAACGCGTTGTGCAATAGCCATTGGTGCATTGCACAAGATCGGGCGCGAAAAAACGGCGGCGCCTCCGTATTTTAATGGCGAAAATTCCGGCAGAACCAAAGCCGATCCTGCGCGTTTACAAGGCAAACGAGGACAAGATCATGCCCTATTCCGACTTTGCCTACACACCGCAAAATAATGATCACGATCACGGAACGGACGCGCAGCTGCTGCAGGCGGCGCACCATCTGGTCGATGTCTACCTCGTTTACCTTAGGGAGCATGAAACCGCCGGGGATCTGTTCGACACGCGCGAGCTTCCGGCGTCGAAGGGCAGCCTGATTAACGCGTTTCGGGTGGTTATTGCAACGGAAAGCCGTCCGGGCGTACGAGCGCTTCTGGTGAAAGCCGGCATGACGCTGGCCCAATTTCAGGAAAATATCGGGCCGCGCATGTCGGTCAGGCCCGCACACCAGAAAGAAAAGCCGAGCGACGGGCACTGGCGGCCTGAACCGAGCCAGATCCGTCGGTTCGATAGTGCCCTGATGCGGTTGGGCGAGGACCGTACGCGGCTGGTGCAGATGTTCCGGCATGCTGCCGATATCGCCGAGCACAAACCCTACTATAACGCGTAATTCAGTCTCATCTGGCAGCGATTGCGTTGGGTCAATGACGCAACCCTCCGTCTCTATAAGTTGTTATCCATACGACCAAACAGCGATGCACACTTTTAAAGTGCACATCACGTTTGCGGCCGCAGGCAAGGTGAAGACTGAGATCCGCTACCCCGTTCGATAATATCATCGATATCTTCGGGCGGCTGAAGGACGGCTCGTTTGAAGCCGGTTGGTGCCGGATTTCGCCACAACTGCCTGTACGGTCGGCTGGGGCGGCGCGACGGAGGCCGCGTCGTTCAGGAGGGACCCGGCCCAATATCCAATGGGCCGGGTCTTCGCGTTTTAAAACAGGGCTATAGTCGCCCGCATCGGCGATTTCGTCTCGCCGCTACACGCCATTCTTCGCCAATCCTTACAGGACCTATGGCTACCGGACGGTGCAGGTGGACGCTATCTTAATGATCCGTGGCACAGGGGCGTTCGCCTTAACGGGCCGATGGGACGATTTGGCGCTCCTGGTTGCCAATTCCGAGAACCGGTCGCCCCCATAGAGGCAAAACGCTGGCAATCGTCATCCTCTGCCCTATCCTCCGGCACATCGCGCGATAATTGATTGCTTGTCACAAAAAACGTCCAGACTGCCGCAAGCGCGATGCCTCTTGAGAGACGGACAATCCGCCAGTCCATGATCCATGTCATGAAACACATCATCTAAATCGATTAACATCGCAGATGAGGAAAAAAGAGGAGTTTTCAATGCAGCAACATGTAGTCCCCAAGGACGCCGCATTTTCGCAATCGGAATATTTTGATCCCGCCCGCCCGCGCACCGAATTGTCGCAGGCGGAGGTGACGCTGATGAACCGGTACTGGCGAGCGGCCAATTATCTTTCGGTCGGGCAGATCTACCTTCTTGAAAACCCGCTTCTGCGCGAGCCGCTTCAGCCGTTGCATATCAAGCCGCGACTTCTCGGCCACTGGGGCACGACCCCTGGCCTCAATTTCATCTATACCCATCTCAACCGGGTGATCAAAAACCGCGATCTGGACGTCATCTATATATGCGGGCCGGGACATGGCGGGCCGGGCATGGTCGCCAATACCTGGATGGAAGGCATTTACAGCGAAGTCTATCCGAACATTCCGGAAAACGCCGAGGGCATGCACAAGCTGTTCCGGCAATTCTCCTTCCCCGGCGGCGTGCCGAGCCATGTGGCGCCTGAAACGCCCGGCTCCATCCATGAAGGCGGCGAACTGGGTTATGCGCTGGTGCATGCTTATGGTGCAGCCTTCGACAACCCGGACCTGATCGTTGCCTGCGTCGTCGGTGACGGCGAGGCAGAAACCGGGCCGCTGGCAGCAAGCTGGCAGTCAAACAAGTTCCTCAACCCGGCACGCGACGGTGCGGTTCTACCGATCCTGCATCTGAACGGCTATAAGATCGCCAACCCGACCGTGCTTTCGCGCATTCCCCACGATGACCTGAGGAAACTGTTCGAGGGTCATGGTTATGCGCCGATCTTCGTCGAGGGTCATGAGCCGGAGGCGATGCATCGGTTGATGGCGGACGCGATGGATCTCGCCACGGACATGATCCGCGACATCCAAGAGAAGGCCCGCTCGGGTGCCGCTTCGACGCAGGCACCGCGCTGGCCGATGATCATCCTGCGCAGCCCCAAGGGTTGGACGGGACCGAAGGAAGTCGACGGCAAGAAGGTCGAGGATTTCTGGCGGGCGCACCAGGTTCCCGTCGCCACCTGCCGGGAAAACGACAGCCACCGCAAGGTTCTCGAAGACTGGATGCGGAGCTACGATCCGGAAGACCTGTTCGACGCGGACGGAAGCCTGAAGGCGGAATTGAAGGCGCTTGCGCCGACCGGCAACCGCCGTATGGGCGCAAACCCGCATACCAACGGCGGCATTCTGCGCAAGGAACTGAAATGCCCGCCGATTTCCGACTATGCCGTGGATGTGACGGTGCCGGGCGAAAAGATCGTCCAGACGACGGACGTGCTCGGCAAATACCTGCGCGACGTGCTGAGGCTCAACGACGAAGAAAAGAATTTCCGCATCTTCGGACCTGATGAAACGGATTCCAACCGGCTGGGTGCGGTGTTCGAAACAACCGACCGAGTGTGGATGGAAAATATCGAGCCCTTTGACGTGCATCTATCGCCGGAAGGGCGGGTGATGGAAGTGCTTTCCGAACACCTGTGCCAAGGGTGGCTGGAAGGGTATCTGCTCACCGGCCGGCACGGGTTCTTCTCCTGCTACGAAGCCTTCATCCACATCATCGACTCGATGTTCAACCAGCATGCCAAGTGGCTGAAGGTGACGCGCGAGCTGAAATGGAGAAAGCCGATCAGCTCACTCAACTACCTGTTGACCTCGCATGTGTGGCGGCAGGACCATAACGGCTTTTCGCATCAGGACCCGGGTTTCCTCGATCACGTCGCAAACAAGAAGGCAGACGTGGTGCGCATCTACCTGCCGCCGGATGCGAATACGCTTCTGTGGGTGGCCGACCATTGCCTCAACACCTGGGACCGAATCAACGTGATCGTGGCCGGCAAGCAGCCGGAGCCGCAATGGCTTTCCATCGAGGACGCGGCCAAACATTGCCAGGCCGGTGCCGGCATCTGGGACTGGGCCAGCAATGAAGATGACGCGATCGCACCGGATGTGGTGATGGCCTGCGCCGGCGACGTGCCGACGATGGAAACGCTGGCCGCCGTCATGCTGCTGCGCGAGGCGATCCCAGAACTGAAGATCCGTGTCGTCAACATCGTCGACCTGATGACGCTGCAGGCGAAGGAAGAGCATTCGCATGGCCTGACGGACGAAGAGTTCGACAAGCTGTTCACTACAGAACGGCCGGTCATCTTCGCCTATCACGGTTATCCCTATCTCATCCACCGGCTGACCTATAAGCGCAACAACCATCGCAACATGCATGTGCGCGGCTTCGTCGAGGAAGGCACGACCACGACGCCTTTCGACATGACGGTGCTCAACCAGCTCGACCGCTACCATCTGGCGCTCGAAGCTATCGAACGGGTGCCGGAACTGAAGGAAAAGGTTCCGCATGTGATCGAGATGCTGAACGGTAAGCTTGCCCTGCACACGGCCCATGTCCGTGAATACGGCGAAGACATGCCGGAGATCCTCAACTGGAAATGGACAGGCCTCACAGCTTAACCATCCGTTGATCGGCGGGGTCATCTCCCGTCAATGTCCGAATGACCCGGGCGGGCCGCACACAAGCGGCCCGCCTTTTTTATGCCGGTCACATGGGACAATCCGCCACACGAATGGGCCAAGGCCGTTAAACAGAAATTATCTGATACATTGTCATGTTTTGTTAATAGGCCGCAGTGCTGCGCGGGGCGCTGTAAGCCTTTTGTTAGGAAAGCTGTCACAAATCTCACCTGGCACGCGCACGAAACAAGAATGCACGGCACATCCAAGGACCAGATTATGTTTGCAAAAATTCAGATCAAAACACTTTTACCAATGCTATTCGGTCTCGTCGTCATGCTCGGGATCACTCAGGGCGCATTTTCCATTCTCTCCGTCAACTCTCTCCAGACCCATGTCGACAATGTTGGTGCGCGTGTTTCGCGGGCGGCGCAGATGGGCGAATTGGAGCGCCTTTTCGGCGACGTTCGACGCAATGCCGCGCTGCTTCTGAGCACATCGACCAAGGAAGAGCGCAGCGCCGGATCGACTGCCCTGAATGCCGCCTACCGCGCACGCGGCAAGGCTTTCGACGCTTATGGTACCAGCATAAACAGCGATGAGATGCGCGCCAAATATCAGGCCACAAAAGCTGCCATGGATGCCTATGAGGCTGAAGGTGGACGTCTCATTTCCCTTGTGGAAGAAGGCGATCTTGCGGCGGCCAAAAGGCATTTTAACCAGCAGCTGGTGGTAATCGGCGGAGAAGCCGTCAGGCTTTTCGGCGAGATGGTCAGTCTGAACAAGGCAAGCGGCGATGCGGCGGTCAGCGAAGCAAAAGCCACGGCAGGGTCGTCGTTGATGACCACAACGCTGATGGTGGCAGTCGTGGCCGTGATCGGCGGGATTGCAGCTCTGCTCGGCTTCCGCTGGATCGCCCGGCCGATCACCAATATCACCCTGTCGATGAATGCGCTCGCCGCCGGCAATACCGAACACCAGATCCCGCATCGTGACCGGAAGGACGAGATCGGCGACATGGCTGCCGCCGTCTCGATTTTTCGCGACAATGCGATCGAGCGCGAAAGGCTGGAACAGGAGGCGGAAGCCAATGGCAAGCTTTCCGAACAGGAACGGCTGGCCCGCGAGGAGCAGAAGGCGAAGGAAGCCGAAGAGGTCAAGTTTGCGGTGGACGGTATCGCCCGCGGCCTGAACCATCTTGCGGAAGGTGACGTGACCCACCGCCTGGACACTCCGTTTGCCGGCCAGCTCGATACGGTTCGTCTGAACTTTAACGAGTCTATTTCAAAGCTGCAGGCGGCGCTTCGTTCGGTCGGCGACAATGCCAAGATGATCGATGCGGGTGCGAGTGAAATCCGTTCCGCGACCGAGGACCTGTCGAAACGAACCGAACAACAGGCCGCATCGGTGGAAGAGACTGCTGCCGCGCTCGAACAGGTCACGACGGCCGTCAAGGATTCCGCCATGCAGGCCAGCAAGGCCGGTGATCTGGTGACTAGGACCCATGACGGCGCCGAACGCTCCGGAGAGATCGTTCGCAAGGCCGTTCAGGCGATGCAGGAGATCGAGAAATCATCGTCCGAGATCGGCAACATCATCGGAGTGATCGATGATATCGCGTTCCAGACCAATCTTCTCGCGCTCAATGCCGGTGTCGAAGCGGCACGTGCCGGCGATGCCGGCAAGGGGTTTGCGGTCGTGGCGCAAGAAGTGCGCGAACTGGCGCAGCGGTCCGCCCAAGCTGCCAAGGAGATCAAGGACCTGATCACCAAGTCGGGTGCCCAGGTGCGTGACGGGGTGGCTCTGGTCGGCGAGACCGGCACGGCGCTGCAGGCGATCGTCTCGGAAGTGCAGGAAATCAACCGGAATGTCTCTGCCATCGTGTCCTCGACACGCGAACAGTCCACCGGGCTTTCGGAGATCAATTCCGCAGTCAACCAGATGGATCAGGGTACCCAGAAAAACGCGTCAATGGTCGAGGAAACGACTGCCGCGACCTACAGCCTTGCGTCTCAGGCCGCAGAACTGACCACACTGCTTGCCCAGTTCAAGCTGGAAGCAGAAGCCCCGGTTCGTGGCGTCAACAGCGCGACAGCGGATATACGGGAAAAGGCACAGCCATCGCCGGCACGCGCACTCGGGCAGAGGCTGGCATCGGCCTTCCGCTGAGGCTTAACGCGGGCGATTGCTGCATTCAGGACGGATCCTCCGGGCCGCAAGCGGTCCGGAGGATTTCTTTTTCTCATGCCTGCGAATTGGCCAGCGCCACCGCATCAGCCCCGGCGGGGAGCCGCATCGGAGACGAAGGATCGGTAGCCGCCTGCCAGACGGCTTCCGCGACATCGATCGGCAGCGTGACTTCGGTTCGCTGCATCATCTCGCCAAGAACCTCCTTGGCATAACCTGCGTAGGCGTCAGGGAAGCCACCCTGCCCTTCCATGCGCGAAATCGCGGTCTTGCCGAAACTGGTGGCCGGTGCCGCGCCCGGAAGCACGATCCTGACATCGATGCCGAACGGCTCCAGTTCCAGCGCAAGCGATTCCGTAAAGGCGTTTACCGCCGTCTTGCTGGCGGTATAGACGGAGAGAAGCGGCAGCGGCTTCAAGGTGACTGTCGATGTGACGTTGACGATCATTCCGGCCTTCTTTTCGCGGAATTGCGGAAGCACGGCCTGGGCCATGCGCATCGTGCCAATCGTATTGGTCTCGAAGATGTCGCGAATAACGTCCACCGGCGTTCCTTCGAGCGCGTTCAGCCAGCCGATACCGGCATTGTTGACGAGGACATCGATCGGACCTGCCGCTTCCACCGCCCGGGTGACGCTTTCATCACTCCTGACGTCGAGCGGGAGGATGCGGAGGTTTTCGGATGCCGGCAGCAGATCCCCGCGCGGCGTGCGCATGGTGGCGATCACCTTCCAGCCGCGTTCGAGGAACAGTTTTGCGATATCGAGGCCAAAGCCGGACGAGCAGCCGGTGATGAGGACGGTCTTCATGGTGGTTCCTTTCATGTTTGCCGGACATGAAAGTAGATATGGAGCGCAGGACGCACTATAGTCGATCGTCCCATTTTCATTTCCGAGAGTCCTGATTTGGCCGATCCTTTTGCAGACGTGGTAACTTTGCTGCAACCCAGCCTTCCGTTTTCCAAGATGGCGAGCGGGTCTGGACCATGGCGCGTGGACGCGCCGGCAACCGCCCGGCCGCTCTTCTGCGTCATTCTTGAGGGCGCAGCACGGCTGTCAGCCCCCGGCGAGGAGCCGATCGAACTTCAGGCGGACGATTTCATCCTGATCCCCGCAGCCTGCGATTTTACCATGTCGAGCATAGAGCCTGTCGATGCCAGGAATGCCGCGCACTTCGCCGTCACCAAACGCGATGACGAAACCCGGCATGGCGATCCGGACGGATTGCCCAATATGCGCATGCTTGTCGGCGGGCTGGCATTCGGGTCTCCCGATGCGAGCCTGCTTGTCTCGCTGCTGCCGCGGTTGGTACATGTGCGGGGAGAAAAGCAGTTTGCCACGATCGTCCAACTCATCAGGAATGAGGCTCGGGAGGAGAAACCGGCACGCGACATGGTTCTGACCCGACTGCTGGAAGTCTTGCTGATCGAAGCCCTGCGGTCGGCATCCGGCGGCGGCACATCTGTGGGCCTGCTGCGCGGGCTTGCCGATGAGAGACTGGCAGCAGCACTCCGCAGTATCCATGGGGATCCGAAGCATGACTGGACGGTAGAGAAACTTGCGGGCGAAGCGGCGCTGTCGAGATCCGTGTTTTTTGAGCGGTTTCGCAAGGCGATGGGGGTTGCACCGATCGAATACCTGCTCTCGTGGCGCATGGCGATCGCGAAAAACCTGCTTCGGCGCGGAGATGGAGGCATCAAGGAGATCGCCGATCGTGTCGGCTATGGCTCGGCCAGCGCTTTCAGCATCGCATTCACGCGATTTGTCGGCGTGCCGCCAACGCATTACGCGCGTTCTGAGATGAACCGAGGCATCGAAGAAGCATAAAAGGAAGAAATGGTACGGTTGGGGGGAATTGAACCTCCGACCTCAGGTGCCACAAACCTGCGCTCTAACCAACTGAGCTACAACCGCATACATCGCCGAGGCGACGTTCGACCGGTCACATACGGCCATCGAATGAAGATTGCAAGCCTTTCCGACCGACAAATTTCGATCGGGCAATGATCCCTGCCAAGCCGGTGTGGACAACCCGCCTGGCAGAGGGACGTCAGGACGGCTTGAAGGCGTTCACGGCCTTTTCCGAAGCTTCCTTACCCGGCTTGGCCACGTCATCGGCCATCTTCTGGACTGCCTGCTGCATTGTCCTTGCTTGCTCGACGGTGAATTCCGCCTGCTTACGCACGAAGGTCGTCTGCAGTTCCAGCACTTCGAAGAAGGATTTTGCACCCATCAGCTGTTCCATATGGGAGAGCGACATTTCGGTATTGGTGCGAAACGCGTCGATCGCCTTCAGGCCGAATTCCATCGAGCCGACCTGAGCCGAATGGATTGTGGATTCAACCGTGCGGGAGGCTTCCTCCGCAGCGGTTTTCATCTTACCGTAGGCGTCGCGGGAATGGGTCGTGCCTTGCTCTGCGAATTCGCGCCAGCCCTGCGTGAGCTTTGCCGGGTCGAAAGCCGAGAACGAGAAGATATCATCAGTATAAGCCACAATCTTTTCCTCCAAAAAGATCCGGCCCGGCGAAATAACAGGCATCGCCGAACCTGTTCTGCCGTAAATATAGTCGATGCCATTGTGCATTGCAACATACGCCGCTTGCACGACCGTCCGACGTTAACCTTGTTTACGCGTTCCTGTTCTCCGATGTGGACCCTTTGAAGGGGGGAGGATATTAACAAGAGGTTAATTCCATGGCCTCATAGGCCGACACGTAATTTCACAGGCTTGCCCATGTCGGACGTGCAATACCCATTCATCGACGTCGCAGTACACGAGCGTGTCAGCGAAGCCTTTGCCGCGGGTATGGCGGTGGTGCTGTTTTCACCGGATCTGCGATCAGTCTCCTGGGCGAATGGCCGCGGGGCGGCACTTTTCGGCTTCGGCTCGATCTATGATTTCCTCGACCAGGGTCTCGACCGGGGCGAGCTGATGTTCCGCCAGGTGGAGCCGGTAGCCCGCTCGCTGCAATCCGTCGGTGACCGGCGCAGCTTCACCGTCCGCATCGCCTCCGGCTTCCTGCGGGTGGCCGTGCAGGCGCGTTGCGAGATGATCCGGGTGCAGAACAAGTCCTGCATCCTGCTTTCGGTCCCGGTCGACAACCAGCGCCTGTCGCTGAAGGAGTGCGCGGCCCGCCTGATCGAGGGTTTCGACGATCCCGAAACGCATATGGCCGTGCTCGATGCCGAAGGTAACGTGCTTGCCGCATCCGGCCAGTTTTCGGCACTCAACATTTCCATCCAGACGACGCGGATGCTGGTCTCGATGGTCGGCAATGACCGCCACCGGCTGATCAAGCGGCCGATCGCCACTGCTGGCGGATACCTGCCCGCCGCGATCGGGCAGGTGTCTGAGGAACCGGCACTCAATCTGCTGTTTGTCGTGGGGGTTGCCAAGGCGCAGGCTGCGGCCGTGACTGCCGTGCAGGCGATCGATGTTGCTGCACCCGATGCAGTTTCACCGGCTCCAGACGTCGACAAAACAGACGCGATCGCCGTACCGGATTATGAGGACGCGCTGAGCGCCGTCGCCGCAATCGAGGACAATCCGGATATCGAAGAAGAGATCTCGCTCGACGATACGTCAGAGGCTGGCCCTTCGGATGTGATTGCCGCCGACGAGACGGAGCTTGCCGAGGCTTCGCTGCCTGAGGCAGATGAGAACGTTTCGGCGGTGGAGAGTGACGCGGTAACGGCCAACGCGGATATCGGTAGCGTCGCGGCTGCAGATATCGAAGCCGGTATCGATGCTTCCGAGGAATTGCAGATCGGCGACGATCTCAACGACGATCAGGCCACGTTGCAGGACGAGGCCGAACCTGTTCTCGAAAGCGACGCGGCGGATGCGAGTGACGTCACGGAATCTTTCATTGAGCAGTCGGTCGATGAAGAGCCTACCGAGCAGGAAATGATCGAAGCGGAAGACATCCCGGCTGAAACGCAGGAGATTTCCGCCGGGCAGGAAGACCTTTTTGACGGTGGCGAAGAAGACGAGACGGTCGAAGACGCTTCGGTGACGGAAGACGACAGCAATGAGGCGGCTCCCGAAGGGCCTTCCGCGTCCATCGAGGCGGAGGAGCCCGTTGCGGCCGCAGTCCCGGCAGATGACGACGCTGATCTGGCGCCGCCGGTTGTCACCCAGCCGGTGCGTCCGCTCAGAACGGTGCGCTTCGTCTGGAAGATCGATGCGAGCGGCCGGTTCAGCGAGGTCTCGAAGGAGTTCGCCGAGGCCGTCGGGCCGCATGCCGCGGATATTTCCGGCATGGCCTTTTCCGATCTGGCGGCGCTGTTCAATCTCGATCCGGATGGCAAGATCACCGAACTTTTGAGCCGCCGCGACACGTGGTCGGGCAAGACGATCTGGTGGCCGGTGGAAGGTACGTCGCGGGTGGTGCCTGTCGATCTCGCAGCACTTCCGACCTATACGCGGGCACGCGAATTCGACGGTTTTCGCGGTTTCGGCATTGTGCGGATGGGTGATGCCGCCGAAGATCCGCATGCAGCCGGCCTGGCACTCGGTGCTGCTCAGGAGGATCACGCCGCGGAACCGGTGGAAACCGAACAGAGCGAATTACCGGTCCACGACTTGCCGTCGGTTGAAGCCGTTGCAGAACAGCCGGCCGATCATCACGTTGCGGAAGGTGGTGTTCTCGCTGCCGACGACATTGCGGAAACAGGTATCGAGCCGCTTGATGCTTCTGGCGATGAGCCGGTTGAAGATGTGGGGGCTGAACCGACATTTGTCGCAAATGACGACACACCGGCTGTTGCGGAGACGGTTGATGACGCCGACGCGTCCGACGATGATGCCGATGTTCCGGAAGCAGAAGACCAGCCGAAGGCCGGCGAATGGCCGGAAGGCGAGCGCCCTGCCCTGACGCTGGTCGACAATCCCGGCAGACGGCAATCGGACAAGGTGATTCAGCTCGAAGAGCGACGCTCTCGGCTCAGCCCCGGCGAGCAGGCAAATTTCCAGGAAATTGCCAAGCGGCTGGATAGATTCGTGAAATCCGCCGATGACGCGGAGGTCGAAGACGGCAGAACCGTCGAGGATGTGGCCGTCATCGAAGACGAGACCGCGGCCATTGCGCCGGAAGACAACGCACAATCGCTGGTTTCCGAGGAAGAACAATACGAGAGGAACGAAAACCTCGTTCCCGAAACGGATGACGTGACCGAAAAGCCTACATCGGTTGATGAGGGCGAATCCCAGTCTGCCGTTGAAGAAAAGCCGGAAGATATTCAGGCCGCTGATCTGGATCGCAACCTTGCGGCATCGGATCCGGTTGAGACGCCCGATGATACGGTCGTCGCGCTATTCGATGACGAATCGGCGGACGTGCCCGATGAGGTTCCGGCGGATGAGGCCGGAGATGAGGATGATGAACCGTTGGACGCTGCGGCTCTTGCCGCGATGCTGCCCGGTCGCGACCGTATCGGACTTTCCGAGGAGATCATCGACCAGATGCCGGTGGCGCTGCTGGTGCATGCCGGCGAAAAGCTGATCCATGCGAATGGCGAGTTCCTCAAGCTGACCGGCTATTCTTCGCTAGAGGCACTGGCCGATGTCGGCGGGCTCGATGCGCTGTTGCAGCGACAGGAGCTGGAAGGCAAGACTTCGGAAGCCGGCGGCATGGTCGTGGTGCGAGCCGACGACGTGATCGTGCCTGTCACGGCACGGCTGCAGTCCATCCGTTTCAACGATAACTCGGCCCTGATGCTGGCGCTGATGCCGGTGGCTGCCACCGAGCTGGAACCGCAAAGCGGCACGACGGCAGAGGTGCTGCCGCTTCGCCCGATCCGGACCGCCGACCAGCTGGCCAAGCTGCAGGTCGAAGTCGAAGAGCTGCGCGCCATTCTGGAAACCGCCACCGATGGCGTCGTCATCATCGGCTCCGACCGGGAAGTCCGTTCGATGAACCGGGCGGCGAGCGCGCTGTTCAATTTCGATGGCGAGGAAATCAACGGCAAACCTTTCGTCACGCTGTTTGCGCATGAAAGCCAGCGGGCCATTCTCGACTATCTCTCCGGGCTTTCCGACCACGGCGTGGCGAGCGTGCTGAATGACGGGCGCGAAGTGATCGGGCGCGAGGCATCCGGCGGCTTCATTCCACTGTTCATGACGATCGGCCGGCTGACATCGTCGAACGGTTATTGCGCCGTCATCCGCGACATCACCCAGTGGAAACGAACCGAAGACGAACTCAGGGCGGCAAAACGGGCGGCCGAAACCGCCAATGCGCACAAGAGCGAGTTCCTCGCGCATGTGAGCCATGAGATCCGCACGCCGCTCAATGCGATCATCGGCTTTGCCGACATGATGGCATCCGAACGGCTCGGACCGGTCGGTCATCCACGCTATATCGAATATTCCAACGATATCGGCCGCTCGGGCCGGCATGTGCTGGATATCGTCAACGACCTTCTCGACATTTCCAAGATCGAGGCCGGCGAACTGGATCTCGATTTCATCGCAGTCGGCCTGAACGAAACGGTCTCGGAGGCGGTGTCGCTGGTACAGCCACAGGCGAACGGCCAGCGGGTGATCATTCGCACGGCGCTTTCGCAGGCCGTGCCGCAGGTTGTGGCCGATCTGCGCTCGGTCAAGCAGATCGTGCTCAACATCCTGTCCAACGCGATCCGTTTCACGCCATCGGGCGGCCAGATCGTCGTCTCAACCGCCTATGAGGCAAACGGCAGCGTCGTGTTGCGAATCCGCGATACCGGCATCGGCATGAACCGCGCCGATCTGGAGCTTGCGATGAAGCCGTTCCGGCAGGTGGCGGGTGCATCACGCAAGCGCGGTGACGGCACCGGCCTCGGCCTGCCGCTGACCAAGGCGATGGTGGATGCAAACCGGGCGAATTTCGCTATTACTTCGGCGCCGAACGAGGGAACGCTAGTGGAAATCACCTTCCCGTCGCAACGGGTTCTGGCGAGCTAGGTTTCACACCTGTAAAACGCGACAATCTATCATAAAAACACGTTATGCGTGCATATGTCTTCAAAAAAGAGGCAGCCTTGGCTGCCCTGAAGAATTTGTGCTGTTCAACAACGATAGGAGAGCAAGACGTCCCGCCTCAAAATCTCATCGCGTGCTGATGTCATACACCCAAACGGGCCATTTTGCGCCAGGATTGACAGACGTCACTCAACAAGAGCTTAAACCTGTCCCGATCCGGATCATCGGAAGGTATTGCTGCATTGCAGCAAGATCAGGTGCCAAGCTCTGCAAGGTTTTCGTAGAGTTTCAGCGCATCGGGATTGGCGAGCGCCTCCCTGTTTTTGACCGGCCTTCCGTGGACGATATCGCGCACGGCCAGTTCGACGATCTTGCCGGATTTGGTTCGTGGAATATCGGCAACCTGGATGACCTTGGCGGGGACGTGGCGCGGCGTGGCGCCCGTCCTGATCCGGGTCCGGATCGCCTTTGCAAGCTCGTCATCAAGGGACAACCCATCGGCGAGCCGGACGAACAGCACGACGCGCACATCATCCTGCCAATCCTGACCGATGCAGATGGCTTCCGAGACCTCCTCCATCTGTTCGACCTGGTTATAGATCTCCGCCGTGCCGATGCGCACGCCGCCGGGATTGAGCGTCGCATCCGACCGGCCATGGATGACGAGGCCGCAGTGATCGGTCCATTCGGCAAAATCGCCGTGGCACCAGACGTTGTCGAAACGCTCGAAATAGGCGGCGCGGTATTTCGATTTGTCCGGGTCGTTCCAGAACATGATCGGCATCGAGGGGAAAGCCCTGGTGCAGACAAGTTCGCCCTTCTCGCCGCGCAGCGGTTCGCCTTCGTCGTTCCAGATATCCACGGCGAGACCAAGTCCCGGCCCCTGGATCTCGCCCTTCCAGACGGGTTTCAGCGGATTGCCGAGGACGAAGCAGGAGACGATATCCGTGCCGCCGGAGATCGAGGCGAGATGGATATCATCCTTGATGCCTTCGTAGACGAAGGAAAAGCCTTCAGGCGAAAGCGGCGAGCCGGTCGATGTCATCAGCCGGAGCGAGGAAAGATCGTGGCTCTCTTTCGGTACGAGGCCAGACTTGCGCACCGCATCGATATATTTGGCCGATGTTCCGAAGACCGCAAAACGCTCGTCCCGGGCGAAATCGAAGAGGATATTGCCATCGGGCGCAAAGGGTGAGCCATCGTAGAGGCAGAGCGTTGCACCAACCGCGAGGCCGGAAACCAGCCAGTTCCACATCATCCAGCCGCAGGTGGTGAAATAGAAGAGCCGTTCGCCGGGCTCGACCCCACAATGGAGACGGTGTTCCTTCAGATGCTGCAGCAATGTGCCGCCGGCCGAATGAACAATGCATTTGGGAATGCCGGTCGTGCCGGAGGAAAACAGGATGTAAAGCGGATGGGAGAAGGGCAGACGGGCGAATTCGAGCGGTTTTTCCTGATAGGCGGCTGTCACATCGGGATAGTTGCGGCCATTCTCTAGGCTGACGGCCAGCGCTGCTGCATCACCGGCATAGGGCACGACGATAACCGGTGCACCAAGCGTGGCTGCAACGGCCTTCAGCTTGGCCGAAACATCCTGCTGCTTGCCGTTATACCAATAACCGTCACAGGCGATGAAAAGTCTGGGCTCGATTTGCCCGAAACGGTCGAGCACGCCCTGTTCGCCGAAATCGGGAGAACATGACGACCAGATTGCGCCCAGCGATGCGGTGGCCAGCATGCAGGCGATGGTTTCGGGCATGTTCGGCATCATTGCCGCAACGCGATCGCCCTCTCCGAGGCCGATTGCGCGAAACGCCTGCTGCAGCTTCGAGACCTCGCAGCGCAGCCGGTCCCAGGTCCAGCTGTAACGGACTTTGTCTTCGCCGCGAAAGATCAGCGCCTCCTGCGATCCCTCACCGGCATGTGACAGCAGGTTTTCGGCAAAGTTCAGCCCGGCTTCGGGAAAGAAGCGTGCCGCCAGCATATCGTCGCCGTTTGCCAGCACCGTTTCGCCAGGCTCCCCGGTGACGCCGCAGAAATCCCAGATCGCAGACCAGAATTTCTCGCGCTCCCGGATCGACCAGGAATAAAAGGCATCGTAATCGGAAAATTTGTTTCCATGGCGCGCCTCGCACCAGTGAATGAACCGATGAAGCGGCGTTCTTTCCCGCTTCTCTTCGGACATGGTCCAGAGCGGCTTTTTCTGATCGAGCATATTCCTCCCTTTCCGGCCGTTGCCACGGGCCTTCCGACGTTTGCCGGCCTCCTCATGCCGCAGGCACCTCCATGCCCGTGCGACGGAGGATGTATAACATGTCGCATGCGACAATGAAGCACAGGATGCGGTCGTTGCTGCACCTGAATTGCGCCGTGCCGGCAATTCCTATATGCGCCTTGCATGTTCACAAAAGCCGCCCAGACATTCCGCAGGCATGCCCGCCGGCCAGTTGGCCGCACGGTGCTGATCGCGCTCGCGCTGATCCTTGCGGTGGCTGCCATTTTCCGGGTCGTCACGCCTTTCCTGATTTCCACCAGCGTGGTGCGGGAAAGCATCGAGCAGTCGGTCGAACAGTGGACCGGCAATAACGCCACGATCGGCGGCGTCTCCACCATTCGGTTCTGGCCACATCCGGAAGTCACGCTCACCGACATCACCATTCACAACGATGGGCAGGGCGAGCGGAAGATACTGGCGACGATCAAGGAACTGTCCGCATCGTTCGACCTGATCGAAGCCGTGCTGGGCCACCCCGTCTTCGAGGATTTCCGCCTCGTCGATCCCCACTTCTTCCTGAGCCGCAGCAAGGATGGACGGCTTCACTGGGTGAATGGCGGACAGCTGGTCGATGCCATGGCCAAGGCAACGGTCAATGGCGACCGGCAGAGGCTCGATCAGGCGCTCGATGCGCCGATCGGCGAAGTGCAGGTTCGAAACGGCATTATCGATATCATCGGATGGACCGACGGAAACGCTGCCCGCTTCGACGCCATCAACGGCGTGATGGACTGGCCGCATCTTTCCGATACCGCGACCATCCGTGGAGAGGCCGTCGTTCGCGGCAAGAAGATCGGCCTCGATATTCGCAGCACGCAGCCACTGCTGCTTCTCGACGGCAGAAGCGGAGACTTCGAGGGGACGGCCAGTGCCGATATCGGCCTTGCAAAGTTCGACGGCATCGCAAGCCTGACGCCGCGAGGTTATTTTTCCGGCAATGCAGAGCTTCGGGCGTCGGACATGCCGGCCGCATTGCGCTGGTTCGAGATCGATCCCCGTCTTGTCGACGGGTTGCAATCGGCGTCCGTCTCAGCCCGGCTGATTGCCGACCGGCAGGAATTGCGGTTCGAGGAACTTTCGCTCGGATTGAACGACGAGCATGCCACCGGCCTGCTGGAACTCGACACACCTGCGACCGGGCAGCCGAGGCTTTCAGGCACACTGGCCTTCGACCACATCGATCTGCGGCGCCTGCTTCTTGCGCTGGAGCCGACGATCAGCAGGGACGTGCATGCGCTGCCCTCGCTGGTGACCGATCTGGATCTCGATCTCAGGCTGTCTTCTCAGATCGCTTCGTTCGGTGGCGTGCAGCTTCATGACATCGCGCTGGGGCTGATGAACGTAGCGCAGCAATTCCGCCTGGACATTCTGGATAGCGACCTGCAGCCGGGCCGCGTGACAGGCCGGATCAGCACGCTCAAAGCCAATGCCGGCGCCGAGGACGAAGGACAGACGGTCGCTTTCCGCGCGGCCATCCGGGGAGCGGATTTTGCCGCGATCGCCCAGCAATTGCAGCTCAAAGGCGCATTGCCGGCGGCGCAGGGTTCACTCGATATCTCGCTGGACGTGCCAAGGCCGATCGATCAGAACGCGTGGAATGCAGCGGTGGGGACGATCAGTTTCCAGACTGGACCCGGCAGGCTGAACGGCATCGACCTATCGGCCATCCGCCAGCTGGCGGTGCAGAAGCCGTATTTCTCGCTCAGTGACGCGGCGACCGGATCGATCGAATTCGACAGCCTGAAAGCAACTGCGACGATCCGCAACGGCATCGCCGACCTTCAGGACACCGAGATTGCCGGCCGCAACGAGACGATAATGCTGGCGGGAGCCGTGCCGCTTGCCAATAGCAGCCTGGCACTTTCCGCCACGATCAGCCCGAAGGACGCAAGCCCGCCGCTGAACTTCTTCATCGGCGGAGCATGGCCAACACCGATCCTCTGGCCGATGAACGTGCCGGCGCCCAAGCCGGGCGAATAAACCGGCCGATCAGGATGCAGCTGCACCACGCACGGCAAGATGTTCGTCGCGGATACGCTTGATCTCGGTGCGCTTGGTGGTCAGAGACGCAGCGATGACACCCAATGTTACGAGGCCGATCAGGATGGTGCAGATGGCGTTGATCTCCGGCGTCACGCCAAGGCGGACCTGCGAATAGATCTTGATCGGCAGGGTCGTCGCGCCCGGACCGGTGTTGAAGCTGGCGATGACCAGATCGTCGAGCGAGAGCGTGAAGGCCAGCATCCAGCCGGCGATGACGGCGGGGAAAATCAACGGCAGGGTGATCTTGAAGAAGGTTTTCACCGGCGGGCAGCCGAGATCGAGTGCCGCCTCCTCAAGGCTGCGGTCAAAGGTCAGAAGCCGCGACTGCACGACAATCGCCACATAGCACATGGTGAAGGTCGTGTGCGCTATCGTGACGGTCCAGAAGCCGCGGTCGATGCCGATGGCGACGAACAGCAGCAGTAGCGAGAGGCCGGTAATAACCTCCGGCATGACCAATGGCGCATAGATCATGCCCGAGAAAGCCATGCGGCCCGGAAAGCGCGAATAACGGGTGAGTGCCAGTGCCGCCAGCGTGCCGAGGATGGTGCCCAACGTGGCGCTGAGCAATCCCACACGTGCCGTCACCCAGGCTGCGTCCATCAGGCCCTGGTTGGACCACATGGTCGAGTACCAGTTCAGCGAAAACCCGCCCCAGACCGTGACCAGCCGCGAGGCGTTGAACGAGTACACGATCAGGATGATGATCGGGATGTACAGGAAGGCGAAGCCGAGGGTCAGGACGGTGGCGTCAAAACGGGGAGATCTCATCACGCCACCTTCTTCTGCTGGTTCTGGAAGATCATGATCGGCACGACGAGCATGATCAGCAGGATAACGGCAACGGCGGAGGCGAGCGGCCAGTCGCGATTGCCGAAGAACTCGGTCCAGAGCGTCTTGCCGATCATCAGCGTATCGGCACCGCCCAACAGGTCGGGGATGACGAATTCACCGGTAATCGGGATGAAGCAGATCATCGAACCAGCGATGACGCCCGGCAGCGACAGCGGGAAAGTGATCTTCCAGAAGGCTTTCCAGGGCGGGCAACCGAGATCGCTCGCGGCTTCAAGCAGCGAATTGTCCATCTTTTCCAGCGCCGAATAGAGCGGCAGGACCATGAAGGGGAGATAGGAATAAACGATGCCGATGAAGACGGCATAATCGGTGCGGAAGATTTGCACCTGCTGGTCCGGGCCCATAAGGCCGACCGTCTGCAACAGAAGCGTCAGCAGCCCATCCGGCTTCAGGATGCCGATCCAGGCGTAAACGCGGATCAGGAAAGAGGTCCAGAAGGGCAGGATGACCAGCATGACGAGAGTCGGCCGAATCGACGTCGGCGCGCGGGCCATGGCAAGCGCCATCGGATAGCCGATCAGCAACAAAAGCAGCGTCGAGATCGCCGCGATCCTGAGCGACGATAGGTATGACCAGATGTAGAGCGGGTCTTCTGTAAGGAAGATGTAGTTCTCGAAATCGAGTTGCGAGAAAAAGTCGCCGAGCGCCCCAAAACCCTTGAAGGTCGGCGTATAGGGCGGGATCGAGATGGCCGTGTCCGAAAAGGATATCTTCAGGATGATCAGGAACGGCGCGACGAAGAACAGCAGCAGCCAGACATAAGGCACGGCGACAACCAGCCAGCGTGTCCAGGACGGGCCCCCTGCATTGATGGCGGCGTTGGTGGCAGGATTGGTTTCAGCGACATTGGTCATGTTCGCTCCCCCTTCCTATCGCGTCAGAACGAGGCCGGCATCACGCGACCAGGTGAGCCAGACCATATCGCCGAAGGTGATTGGCCGGTCGACGAGGCGCGAGACGTTAGCTTGTGCAGCGCGGAGAATGCGGCCATCCTCGGAGCGGACGAGGAAGAGCGAGAAATCGCCGAGATAACCGATATCCCAGACCTCACCGTAGAAGCTGTTGACCGACGTGTCGGCCGGTGCGTCCGGCGAGATGCGAACCTTTTCCGGTCGGACGGCGAAGGCGACCTGATCGCCTTTCACCGCCTGGCATTCCTGATCGACGGCAACGAACAGGCCACCGCAATCGATATTGACCGCTCCCGGCGCGCCGAGCGCACTGCCGGTTTCGGTGATCGTGCCTTCGAGAATATTGATGTCGCCGATGAAATCCGCGACGTAACGGCTGTTCGGCGCCTCGTAGATTTCCGCCGGCGTTGCCACCTGGACGATGACGCCCTTGTCCATCACCGCGATACGATCCGAAACCGTCATCGCCTCTTCCTGGTCGTGGGTGACGATCAGGAAGGTCAGGCCGAGCGTGTGCTGCAGATCCATCAGTTCGAACTGGGTTTCCTCGCGCAGCTTCTTGTCGAGTGCTCCGAGCGGTTCGTCGAGCAGCAGGACCTTGGGGCGTTTGGCGAGCGAGCGGGCAAGCGCGACGCGCTGGCGCTGGCCGCCGGAAAGCTGGTTCGGCTTGCGTTTGGCGAACTGTTCCAGCTTGACGAGCTTGAGCATTTCCTCGACGCGGGCCGCGATGTCGGCCTTGGGAAGATTGTCCTGCTCGAGGCCGAAAGCGATGTTCTTCTCCACCGTCATATGCGGGAAAAGCGCATAGGACTGGAACATCATGTTGGTCGGACGGCGATAGGGCGGCACGCCTCTTATATCGTTGCCCTGCAGCAGGATGCGGCCTTCGGTCGGCTCCTCGAAGCCGGCAAGCATGCGCATCAGCGTGGTCTTGCCGCAGCCGGAGGGGCCGAGCAGCGAGAAGAATTCCTTCTCGTAGATATCGAGCGTGAGGTTATCGACGGCGACGAAATCGCCGAAGCGTTTGGTGATGTTCTCGAAGCGGATAAAGGGGACCGCATTCGGATCGGTCCAGGGAGAGAATTTACGTTTTACCGGTCCGAGAGTTTTCGCCATGCCTTGCCCCAGCTTGTCTTTTAAGTCCCAGCGTGTCGTTCAAATCAAAAAGGCGGGTCAGTGCCCGCCCTTGAAGATATCGGTATCAGCTGCCGGTCTTGATCTGGGTCCAGACCCGGTTCAGCACGCGCTGTTCCTTGGGGCCGTAAGGCGAGATGGTGAAGAGCTTCGCCACGACATCTTCCGGCGGATAGACCGACGGATTTTCCAGCACTTCCTTGTCGACGAATTTCTGCGATGCGAGGTTGCCGTTCGCATACTGGACGTAGTTGGAGGCCTTGGCGATGATTTCCGGCTTCATCAGATAGTTGATGAAGGCATGGGCTTCCTCGACATTCTTCGCATCCGCAGGGATGGCGAGATTGTCGAACCACATGTAGGTGCCTTCTTTGGGGATGACGAAATCGACCTTGACGCCGTTGCCGGCCTCTTCGGCACGCGTTTTCGCCTGCAGCACGTCACCCGACCAGCCGATGGTGATGCAGCTGTCGCCATTGGCGAGCTCATCGATATAGGCCGAGGCGTTGAAGGTCTTCACATAAGGACGGATCTTCTTGTAGACCTCGCCGCCGGCTTCCAGATCGGCGGTTTCCTTGCTGTCGGGGTTCTTGCCGACATAGTTCATCGCGATCGCGAATGTCTCGTCGGAGGCATCGAGGATGTTGATGCCGCAGGATTTCAGCTTTTCGGCGTTTTCGGGCTTGAACAGGATGTCCCAGCTATCGACCGGCACATCGCCGAGGGCTGCCTTCACCTTATCGACATTGTAGCCGATGCCGGTGGTGCCCCACATGTAGTTGACGGCATATTCGTTGCCGGGGTCGTATTTGGCGAGGCGCTCGGAAACCAGCGGCCACATGTTCGTCAGGTTCGGCAGCTTCGACTTGTCGAGCTTCTGGAACACACCGGCGGTGATCTGGCGGGCAAGGAACGGGCCGGTCGGGACGACGACATCATAACCGGAGCCGCCGGCAAGCAGCTTGGTTTCCACGAGGTCATTGCTGTCGAAAACGTCGTAAACGACCTTGATGCCGGTTTCCTTGGTGAAATCCTCGAGAATGGACTCATCGATATAGTCCGACCAGTTATAGACGTGGACGACCTTTTCCTGCGCAAAAGCGGAGGAGCCGAGAGCGGTTGCAGCAAGTGCAGCCGCCATTCCAAGCAGATGGTTTCTCATGATTTCTCCTGTTTCTTTTTCTCCGCGGCGCCCACCGCGCAGGAATTCCCTCTGTATTTTGCAGTCAGAGTAGAAAGGATTTTTACGACCTACAAGTGGGAATGTGCGGTGCGGAAGAACTTGCCCCAAGGCTTGTTGCCCAAAAGCTCATTGAAAGTCGAAGGCACTCAGGCCGGTCACCATTTCGTCAAGTCCCAGCGGACGCGTGATCGGCGGCTCGGCGCGAGACAGGCACGCCTTGCGTTCGCAGATACGGCAGGCAGGACCGGCTGTGACGGCAAAGCCAGTGGCGGGCAGAGCCGCGGCATAGGCGATATCGGGTGCAAACCCGATATCGCAGCCGATGAGGATTGCCGTGCGCCGGATCCGCTCGCCGAAATCCGCCTGCGGTCCCTCAAGCGTTCTCGACACGGTGAGAAAGGCGTTGTCTTCCGACATCTCGACCCGATCGACGAGAATGCGGCCGGGTTCGGCGAAGGCGGAATGGATGCCGAGCTTGGGACAGTGGCCGCCGAAGCGCGACTGAGGAAACCCCTGCGCACCCGCGCGACGCACGGTGTTGCCGGCGTGATCCATCTCGATCAAGAAGAACGGGATACCGGCAGCCTCCGGCCGACACAGCGAGGTGAGACGGCCTGCCGCCTGTTCGAAGGAGACGTCGAAACGCGAGCGCAGCACGTCGATATCGTAACGGGCGCGCTGGGCGGCGGCGAGAAAAGCCGCGTAGGGCATGAGCAGCGCATGGGCCGCATACCGGGCGAGTTCGAACCGGGCGATACGCCGGGCCTCCGCCGTCTGCAGGGCCAGTCCATCAAGCTCCGCATCGATTTCCGACGTCAGCGCGAGAAGCGCCACCTCCATGGCCAGCTCGCGATTGCGATCGAAGGGCGACAGCCTCTCCGACAGGAAGAGCCGCATGCTGTGGCGATCGTAACGACGGCGCAGGCTTGGCATGACGTGGGTGGGAAGCGTGCGCACGGTTACTCCGCGCTCGCTTTTCAGCCAGGCTCGCAAGGCTGAAGGCGGGTCGTCACCTGCGGCAAAGGTCTTTGCCAAGGCTTCCGCAGCATCCTCTATGCGGGCGAAAAAATTCGGCCGGCGCTCGAGAGACTGGCGCACTTCATCGATCGGCATGCGGCTGCCGGTCGTCGCCATCTCGCGGCCTTCGCTTGCCAGAAGGGCTGCAAGGTCGGAAAGCCGACCGGCCTGTTCCCGATAAGCACGATAGAGCTTCACGGTTGCGAGTGCTGCATTGGGAGCAGCTTCCGCCACTTCGACGATCTCCTGGTCGCCGGGAATTTCGCCGGCCAGAAGCGGATCGGCAAACACCTCGCGCAATTGGCCCGAAAGACCGCCGCCCTCGCCCTGCAGCGCATCGAGATCCACCTTGTAGGTGGAGGCGAGCTTCAAGAGCAGCTGAACGGTCAGCGGCCGTTGGTTGCGCTCGATCAGATTGAGATAGGAGGGCGAGATTTCCAGCGCTCCTGCCATCGCCGTCTGTGTCAGTCCCAGCCCCAGACGGACACGCCTGACGCGTCCTCCCGCAAATACCTTCCGCTCCACTCCAGACCTCCTCCTGTCAAAGTTTTACGCGGCTTCGATTTTTACAATATTTACAAAAACACCTTCGTCTCTGTGTAAGTCGTGACATCGTAACTTCTTTTATATCATGTACTTATAGAATTAACATTCGTCATTCTGTAAATATTTCACATGACCTTCGGGCCTTATCCGAATGCTCAGGATCAAGTGGGAGAGAGACGCATGACAGGTTTTGACACGCTGGTTACCAATGCTCCGCAAGGCCGTTTCGATGGCATTACCCGGCCCTATTCGGCAGACGACGTGAAGCGGCTGCGCGGTTCGATCGAGATCCGTTATTCGCTGGCGGAAAGAGGCGCCAACCGGCTCTGGGAGCTGCTGAAAAGCGAGGACTTCGTCAACGCGCTAGGGGCAATGACCGGCAACCAGGCCATGCAGCAGGTTCGCGCCGGGCTGAAGGCAATCTATCTCTCCGGCTGGCAGGTGGCTGCAGACAGCAATACTGCCTCGTCCATGTATCCCGACCAGTCGCTTTATCCGGCCAATGCCGCGCCGGAACTGGCACGCCGGATCAACCGCACGCTCCAGCGGGCGGACCAGATCGAGACGGCGGAGGGCAACGGGCTTTCGGTCGAGACATGGTTCGCGCCTATTATCGCCGATGCGGAAGCCGGGTTCGGCGGGCCGCTTAATGCTTTCGAGATCATGAAGGCGTTCATCGAGGCGGGTGCTGCAGGCGTCCATTTCGAGGACCAGCTGGCTTCGGAAAAGAAGTGCGGCCACCTGGGCGGCAAGGTGCTGATCCCGACCGCGGCGCATATCCGCAACCTGACGGCCGCGCGGCTTGCCGCCGATGTCATGGGGGTGCCGACGCTTGTCATTGCCCGCACCGATGCGGAAGCCGCCAAGCTGCTGACCTCCGATATCGACGAGCGCGACCAGCCTTTCGTCGATTACGATGCGGGGCGGACGGCCGAAGGGTTCTACCGGGTGAAGAACGGGCTCGAGCCCTGTATTGCGCGAGCGGTCGCTTATGCGCCGCATTGCGACCTGATCTGGTGCGAGACGTCGAAGCCGGATCTGGAGCAGGCGCGCAGGTTCGCCGAGGGCGTGCACCGAGATCATCCGGGCAAGATGCTCGCTTACAATTGCTCGCCGTCGTTCAACTGGAAAAAGAACCTCGACGACGCGACGATCGCCAAGTTCCAGCGGGAGCTTGGGGCGATGGGTTACAAGTTCCAGTTCATCACGCTTGCCGGTTTCCACCAGCTGAATTTCGGCATGTTCGAGCTTTCACGCGGCTACAAGGACCGGCAGATGGCGGCCTATTCGGAGCTGCAGGAGGCCGAATTCGCCTCCGAGGTTAACGGTTATACCGCCACCAAACACCAGCGCGAAGTCGGCACCGGCTATTTCGATGCCGTGTCGATGGCGATTACCGGCGGGCTGTCTTCGACAACGGCGATGAGCGAGTCGACCGAACATACACAGTTTAGGCCGGCGGCGGAGTAACAACGCTCCCTGAAGTGCCACACACGGCTTGCGGTCGTGGCTGCCCCTCACCCTAACCCTTTCCCCGTAAACGGGGAGAGGGGACGTGCCCCGCTCGACGCTTCAGAGGGATGGAAACCTTGGCCGTAGGAGGCCCTTCGCCCCGCCTGCGGGGAGAAGGTGGCGGCAGCCGGATGAGGGCACACGCCGACATCGAGGACAAAACACCGAGGCTTAAGGCAGACAACCAAACCCAAACGAAAGGAGACCCCGACATGACGATCCAGACTCCCATCAAGACACACGTTAAGGAACGCGCGGAAGAACAGGCGAGTGCCATGACCGCCGACCAGCAGGCTGCGATCCGCTCGCTTGCCAATGATCTGCACCGGCTGAACCATGCCGTCATGAAGGCCGTCGAAGCCGGTGTTTCGGTCGAACTGATACGCTCGGCGCGGCATCACGGCGGCGACGGGCATTGGGGCGACCTGATGGTCCCAGTCGTCATGACCAACCGGCTTCAATAGCCCCCCGAGACAAACACCGGTCTAAACAAGTACCGGGACCATGACGAGCGTCGGCGCAGGCCGACGCCGGCCATACCTTCTCCGTTCCCCGCAAAGAGAAAGGGCGACCGATCGGCCGCCCCTTCTCGCATTCGGTATATGCAGGGGAGTCAGGCGGCGCGGTCGTAACGTTGCCCCGTGCGTGTGGACGCATCGATACGGAACTGCTGCAGCAGGCCGAACAGTGCTTCTGTCTCATCGGCCAGACGGCGGCTCGCCTCGCTGGTTTCGGCGACCATGGCGCCGTTCTGCTGGGTCATCTGGTCCATCTGGTTGACGGACTGGTTGATGTTCTGCAGCGCGGCCGACTGGTCGCGGCTGGCGGTGGCGATGGTCTCGACATGCTGGCTGATGACGACGATCTCGCTGCTGATCGTGGCGAGAACCTTGCCCGCCTGCTGCACGAGTGAAGCACCCTCGCCGACTTCGTGGGTCGACTGGTTGATCAGTCCCTTGATTTCCTTGGCGGCATCGGCGGAACGCTGCGCCAGTTCGCGCACTTCCTGCGCGACGACCGCAAACCCCTTGCCGGCGTCACCGGCGCGGGCCGCTTCGATGCCGGCGTTCAGCGCCAGAAGGTTGGTCTGGAAGGCGATATCGTCGATCACTTCGATGATCAGCTCGATCTTCTGCGACGCATCCTCGATCCGGCCCATGGCCTCGACGGCGTTCTTGACCACCACGCCGGAATTGTCAGCACTCTTCTTCGTGTGGGTGACTGCCTCGTTCGCCTCGCGGGCACGATCGGCAGACGAGCGGACGGTCGTGGTGATTTCGTCGACGGCAGCAGCCGTTTCCTCGAGCGATGCAGCCTGGCTTTCGGTGCGGCGCGACAGATCGGCGGAAGAATGGCTGAGATCGGCGCTGCTCTTCTGGATCGCCATCGTGCTCTGGCGGATATTGGAAAGCGTATCGCGCAGTTTGAGGATCGAACCGTTGAAATCTGTACGGAGCGGTTCGAGCTTGCCGGAGAAGGGATGGTCGATGGTGACGGAGAGATCACCCTGCGACAGACGCGAAAGCGCTGCGCCGAGTGCGGTGACAGCCTGATCGATCTGGCCGTCGACCAGACGCTTGTCGCTGTCGTTGCGTTCCCGCTCGGCTTCCGCCTCGGCGCGTTCCATGGCGCTCTGATGCTCGATACGCAGTTTTTCCAGCGCATTGTCGCGGAAGACCTGCAGGGCACGGGCGATATTGCCAAACTCATCGGAGCGCTGGTTATAGGGGATCTCGGACTTGTTATCGCCATCGGCAATCGCCCGGACCGAACCGGTCAAGACGCCGAGTGGACGGACAAGCGCACGGATGACGAAATAGCTGGCGACGGCAATGAAAAGAAGCGCGACCAGCGAGGAGATCATCAGCGCTGTGCCGGCAGATGCGATATGGGCGAAATAGACTTCCATCGGAATGCCGATGAAGAGGACGCCGCTGACGCCGGATGCATTTACGACAGGATAATAGGCGGTCATGAAATCGCGACCAAACAGGACGGCCGGGCCGTAATAGGCTTCGCCTCGGCCAAGTGCGGCCTGGGCGGGATGATCGGCTGCCAGCTTGGTGCCGATGGCGCGTTCGCCCTTTTCATTCTTCACATTGGTGGAGATGCGGACGTAATCGCTGCCCTGTTTTTCGAACACCGTGGACACGCCGCCGATGGAGCCAGCGGTACGATCGACGAGGTCGTGGCCCTGAAGTGCGCCGTCACCGGTCATGACTCTCGAAAGCTTGCCTTCGGTGAGCGTCGTCCTCGCGCCGGTCACAGATGTCTCATAGATCAACGCCATGGTCCGGATGGACTTGTGCGTATCCTCGACCGCCGTTTCCATGATGTCCTTGCGAAACGTGTTGTAGGCCAGCCCGGAAACGGCGGACACTGCAACCACGATGAGAAACAGGCAAAGGAATACAATTTTGGTGACGACCGAGGAGGGAACGATCTTGTTCATGGCGAGCCCTTGTGGGTGTAGAAGACCCACATACACTCGCCGATATAGGTGAAATTTTTGCTAAATTTGACTAAAGCCAAGACCAAGTCTTCGGATGCCCGCAGCAACGCGCCGGCAACCCATCACAGATCAAACTAATTTAGCGTACCGCTTAGAACAGTACCGGTACGGCCAGAAGTGCAGCCGTGGCTCCCACAGCAATCATCAGCAGGCTGAAGCGAACGAGTTTTACGCGGTCATCAGCCTTGGCAATTGCGATGGCGCGGGCACGGCGAGCATTCGACATGGATTGGAACTCCGAGACGATAATCAAACCTATAGTGGCAGCCTATTGGGATTTTGAACACTGAAATAAGCTGTCATTGTGGCAGGATCGTCCAGCTATATTAAGAAGTACTGAATGATGCCATTGCAACCGGAGGAACGCCCGGTTCGATGACGGAAATCAGAGGGCTTCTCCGCAGACATGGCCGGAAGACCATGCCCATTGGAAATTATAACCGCCGAGCCAGCCGGTGACGTCGACACATTCTCCGATGAAATAGAGGCCGGGCACGGACTTCGCCTGCATCGTCTTCGATTCCAATTCAGAAGTATCGATGCCGCCGAGCGTGACTTCCGCCGTGCGATAACCTTCGGAGCCCGCGGGGCGGATGCGCCAGTCCTGAATCGAGGCTGCAACGGCATCAAAGATCTTGTCGGAACAGTCGGCGAGCTTTGTTGCGGCCGGATGTTTCTCGGCAAAGAACTGTGCCAGTCGCTTGGGCAGGATTTCAGCCAAAGCTGTCTGGACGAGCTGCTTGCCGTTCGCCTTGCGGGCGGCCTTCAGATCATCGGCAATCCTGCGATCCGGCTCGCTCACAATGCTGATCTCGTCGCCTTCGCGCCAATAGGATGAGATCTGCAGGATTGCAGGACCACTGAGGCCACGGTGGGTGAAGAGCAGCGCTTCGCGAAAGGCGGTCTTGCCGTGGCGGATTTCTGCAGGGACGGCAATGCCCGAGAGCGGTGCGAGCTTTTCGAGCAGATTGGGATCGAGCGTCAACGGCACGAGGCCGGGGCGGGTTTCGATGAGCTTGAGGCCGAACTGTCTGGCGATGTCATAGGCCAGACCGGTCGCGCCCATTTTCGGGATGGACTTGCCGCCGGTGGCGACAACGACGGAGCGAGCTTCTATCGTCTCTCCGCCGGATGTGACGACGCGAAAACCATCGGCGGACTTTTCGACCGAGGCGACACCGGACTGCAGTTCGAGCTTGGCGCCGGCGGCCTGCATTTCGGACAACAACATGCGGATGATGTCCTTGGCGCTGTCATCGCAAAAGAGCTGGCCCAATGTCTTTTCCTGGAAGGCAATGCCATGACGGTTGACCAGATCGATGAAATCCTGCGCCGAATAACGGGCGAGCGCGGATTTGACGAAATGCGGGTTAGAAGAAAGGTAGTTCTTCGGGCTCGCATGGATATTGGTGAAGTTGCAACGGCCGCCGCCGGAGATGCGGATCTTTTCGCCCGGCCCCTTGGCATGGTCGAGAACCAGAACCGAACGGCCGCGCGCACCGGCACGAATGGCGCACATCATACCCGCCGCGCCTGCGCCCAGGATCACCACATCGAATTTACGGGCCAATCGATACTCCTTGGACTTCTGGCGGTTGCCGCCTCCGCTCTTCGCCATAGTTCACCCAAAGTCAACGCCTCCCCCTCGCCAATCGCCAATCGGTGGCTATGATGGGAACATTCGATCAACCTCACCCGGTGTGTCATGCCCACAAAAAAAGCCAATCCTGCTGCTGAAGTCGGTACGGTCGCAAAAGCCGCCGTCGCCCAACCCACACTGACCTCGCTTCGCGGCGTGGCGGACTGGCAGGAGGCCGCGGCATGGCTTCGCGCGCGCGGTATCGAGGATATCGAATGCATCACACCCGATCTTGCCGGCGTTCCGCGCGGCAAGATGATGCCGTCGTCGAAGTTTACGTCGAACACATCGCTGGCTTTGCCTTCGGCGCTCTACCGCCACACGATCTCCGGCGAATATCCGGAAGAAACGGCCAATTTCCGCTACGAGCCACGCGACAGCGACCTGAAGCTGACGCCGGATCTTTCGACGCTTTCAGTCGTGCCCTGGGAGACGGACCCGACGGCGCAGGTAATCTGCGATATCGTCAATACCGAGGGAAGCGCGGTCAGCTACACGCCGCGCAACGTGCTGAAGAACGTCGTCCGTCTCTATACCGAGCGCGGCTGGAAGCCGGTCGTGGCGCCGGAAATCGAGTTTTACCTTGTCGCCAAGAACGACGACCCGGATTATCCGCTGCATCCGCCGAAGGGACGTTCGGGGCGCTCCATTCTGGGCGGACAGGGATATTCGATCGCCGGCATCAACGAATTCGACGAGTTGATCGACGATATCTACCACTTTTCCGAAAAGCAGGGTCTGGAGATCGACACGCTGATCCATGAAGAAGGACCGGCGCAGCTCGAGATCAACCTGCGCCATGGCGATCCGATCGAGCTTGCCGATCAGGTGTTCATGTTCAAGCGGACGATCCGCGAAGCGGCGATGAAACATGGCATTTATGCCACCTTCATGGCCAAGCCGATGCAGGGCCAGGCTGGATCCGCCATGCATATCCACCAGTCGGTCGTCGATATCGATAGCGGCAGAAACATCTTCTCCAACAAGGACGGGTCGCCTTCCAAGGAGTTCTTCCAGTTCATCGGTGGGATGCAGACCTATATTCCAAAGGCGCTGGTGATGATGGCGCCCTATGTGAATTCCTACCGCCGCCTGACGCCGGACATGGCGGCACCGGTCAACACCGCCTGGGGTTACGATAACCGCACGACGGCTTTCCGGGTGCCGGTGTCCGATCCCGTGGCCCGGCGCGTGGAAAACCGGCTGCCGAGTTCGGACTCCAACCCGTATCTGGCGCTTGCAGCCTCGCTCGGCTGCGGCCTGCTCGGCATCATGAACAAGATTGATCCGACGCCGCCGACCGACGAATCCGCCAATGAAGGCGCGATCGACCTGCCCCGCGACCTGCTCTCGGCCGTGTCGCTGCTGGAAGAGGAGCCGGCGCTGGCGGAAGTCTTCAGCAAGGAATTCATCGGCATCTATGCCGGCGTCAAACGCGGCGAATTCGAAACCTTCATGCAGGTGATCAGCCCGTGGGAGCGCGAGTTCCTGCTGCTCAACGTGTGAGGCCAAGCTCCATGGACACATGGCGGAGCCCGATCGCACCGGGTCTTTCCTGGTATCAGGCGAGCGTTGACGAACGCCCGACCTATGCTTCGCTCGACGGATCGCAGACCGTCGACGTGACGATCATTGGTGGCGGTTATACCGGATTGCAGGCCGCCTGCAGTCTGGCCGCTGCAGGTGTTTCGGTGGCGCTGATCGAGGGCGGGCATTTCGGCGATGGCGGTTCCGGCCGCAACGGCGGGCAGCTGGGCACCGGTCAGCGCTGGTGGCCGGAAGAAGCAGAGAAGGAACTCGGCTTCGAGCGTTCGAAACTGCTGTTCGACATGGCAGAAAACGCCAAGCGCTATCTCCACGATTTTGCGACAGTGAACGGCATAGACATGGATTACATGCCGGGCCAGCTCAACGTGTCACACAAACCGGGTTATGAGCGCGATTACCGCGCCAATGCGGAGATCGCCGCCGAGCGCTACGGCTATCCGCATGTGAGCTTCATGGACAAGACGGAGACGGAGGAGCGCGTCGGCACGAAGGACTATTATTGCGGCGTGCGCGATACCGGCACCGGCCATATCCATCCGCTGAAACTGCTGATCGGACTGGCGAAGGTGGCAAAGGCTGCAGGCGCCGGCATCTATGAAAACACCAGAGCGACGGCGATCCGCCGCGAGGGCGGCAAGATCAAGGTCGAGACGGCGAATGGCACGCTGACATCCGATCGGGTGCTGATCGCCACCAATGCCTATGTCGGCGACCTCGAACCGGTTACCTCCGCACATGTTATGCCGATAGGGTCGTTCATCGCGGCGACGGAACCGCTCGACGCTTTTCCGCATGTCATCCCCGGAAGCGAGGCGGTCTGCGACAGTCGCTTCGTCGTGCGCTATTTCCGCAAGTCGAAAGACAACCGGCTGCTATTCGGCGGCCGCGAGGTCTACAGTTCGAAAGATCCGAGCGATACGGCGGAAGCTATCCGCAAACAGATCGTCACCACCTATCCGGCGCTGAAGAACGTTAAAGTAACCCATGCCTGGGGCGGCAATGTGGGGATCACCCTACCGCGGCGACCTTTCGTGCGCGAGGTCATGCCCGGCGTGACTTCGATCGGCGGTTATTCCGGCCATGGCGTCATGCTGTCAAATTATTGTGGCAAGCTTTATGCTGAAATGGTCGCCGGGCGCAAAAGCGAACTCGACGCGCTGGCCGATCTTGATATATCCGCCTTTCCCGGAGGACATGCTATGCGTAAACCCCTGCTTTTCCTTGCATTAACCTGGTTCGCGCTAAGAGATCGCATCTGAAAGCGACATTCGGACTAGAATTTTTAAATCGATTAGCATAAGACACACCAACCACACACGATGAAAGTTGAGCGATGAGCAGCCAGATCATTCCAGTGGAACCATTCGATTGCATCGTCTTCGGCGCAACCGGGGACCTTGCAGAGCGCAAGCTTCTTCCGGCGCTGTATCACCGGCAGATCGAAGGCCAGTTCACGGAGCCGACGCGGATCATCGGCGCGTCCCGCAGTGCGCTTTCCAATGAGGAATATCGCAAGTTCGCCGAGGATGCGCTCAAGGAGCACCTGAAGAAGGGCGAATATGACGAGGCCCAGGTCAAGGCCTTCTGCGAACGCATCTATTATATCTCCGTCGATGCCAAGTCCGATCAGGGCTGGGATAAGCTGAAAAAGATCCTCGACGAGGGCAGTGGCAAGGACCGCATCCGCGCCTTCTATCTGGCCGTCGCTCCGGGCATTTTCGGCGCGATCTCGGAAAAGATCCGTGACCACAAGCTGATCACCAAGTTGACCCGCATCGTCGTCGAAAAGCCGATCGGCCGCGACCTTGCTTCGGCGCTCGAACTGAACGACACGATCGGCAAGGTGTTCAAGGAAGAACAGATTTACCGTATCGACCATTATCTGGGCAAGGAAACCGTCCAGAACCTGATGGCGTTGCGTTTCGCAAACGCGCTCTACGAGCCGCTGTGGAACGCCAATTATATCGACCACGTTCAGATCACCGTGGCGGAAGCCGTCGGTCTGGAAGGCCGCGCGGGCTATTATGACACCGCCGGTGCGCTGCGCGACATGGTGCAGAACCATATCATGCAGCTGCTTTGCCTCGTGGCTATGGAAACGCCGTCGTCGATGAATTCCGAAGCGGTGCGTGACGAAAAGCTCAAGGTCCTGCGGGCGCTGAAGCCGATCAATGCCGATAATTGCGAGCAGATGACGGTGCGCGGCCAATACCGCGCCGGCGCTTCCGCAGGCGGCCCGGTCAAGGGTTATCTGGAAGAGCTGGAAGGCGGAGTTTCCAACACCGAAACCTTCGTCGCCATCAAGGCCGAGATCAACAACTGGCGTTGGGCGGGCGTTCCCTTCTACATTCGTACGGGCAAGCGCCTGACGGAGCGGATGTCGGAAATCGTCATCACCTTCAAGCCAGTGCCGCACAACATTTTCGACAGCGCGGCGGGCCGCATTTCGGCCAACCAGCTGATCATCCGCCTGCAGCCGGACGAAGGCGTCAAGCAATCGCTGATGATCAAGGATCCGGGTCCAGGCGGCATGCGCCTGCGCAACGTTTCGCTCGACATGAGCTTTGCAGCGGCCTTCAACGTGCGCAGCCCGGACGCCTACGAGCGCCTGCTGATGGACACGATTCGTGCCAACCAGACGCTGTTCATGCGCCGCGACGAAGTGGAAGCGGCATGGCAGTGGGTCGATCCGATCCTCAAGGGCTGGGAAGAAACCGCACAACTGGCACAGGGCTACACCGCCGGCACTTGGGGTCCGAGCCAGGCGATCGCGCTGATCGAACGTGACGGCCGCACCTGGCACGAAGGTTGATCGATCATGGCTTCGACTTTGCATAGCTTTGACGATGGAGCCGCACTGGCCGCAGCCTTGGCCGACGAGGTTGCAGCGCGGCTGAAGGTGGCGATTTCGGACAGGGGAGCGGCATCGATTGCCGTCTCCGGCGGATCGACGCCGAAGCGGTTCTTCGAGGCGCTGTCAGGCAAGGATATCGACTGGAGCAAGGTGACGGTGGTGCTGGTGGACGAACGGTTCGTACCGGCCGACAGTCCGCGTTCCAACCACCTTCTGGTGGCGACGCATCTCTTGAAGGACAAGGCCGCAGCTGCGACCTTTGTCCCTCTTTACCATGAGGCGCCTTCGATAGACGCTGCTGCTCAGATCGCAACGAAGGAAACGGCTTCGGTCGGAAAACCGTTCGATGTCGCGATCCTCGGCATGGGCGGTGACGGCCACACGGCATCGTTCTTCCCGCATGGCAACCATCTTGCCACGGCGCTCGATCTTTCGACGCCGCCCGGCGTGATGACCATGGCGGCGGCAGGGGCCGGCGAGGAACGACTGACCTTCACCTTCTCGGCCCTTTCGGATGCGCGCCTGCTGGTGCTGCATATCGAAGGCCAAGAGAAGAAGGACGTGCTTGCCAAGGCTCAGGCCGGATCGGACGAAACGGAAATGCCGATCCGCGCCGTACTGAACCGGGCGGCCTCTCCGCTCAATATATACTGGGCTCCATAGCGAGCCTGTTCCGGCGTCCGCCAACAAGGGCGCCGGCAGATTTATCATATCCATGATCCCGGTGGCTTCGGCCTCTCCCAAACCGGGATGGACCGAAGGAGACTTTGACATGGCCGCGCATCCCAGCATCCAGGCTATTACGGCAAGGATCGTCGAACGTTCCAAACCGCATCGCGAAGCCTATCTCGATCGATTGCAGCGGGCAGTCGCCAAGGGGCCGCATCGAACGGTTCTTTCCTGCGGCAACCTTGCCCACGGTTTTGCGGTCTGTTCCCCCGCCGAGAAGGACGCGCTTGCAGGCGACGTCGTCCCGAACCTCGGCATCATCACTGCCTATAACGACATGCTCTCGGCGCACCAGCCCTACGAGACGTTTCCGCAGATCATCCGCGACGCGGCACGCGAGGCCGGCGGCATCGCACAGGTAGCGGGCGCCGTACCTGCCATGTGCGACGGCGTCACCCAGGGCCAGCCGGGCATGGAACTGTCGCTGTTTTCGCGCGATACGATCGCCATGGCAGCCGGTATCGGCCTTTCGCACAACATGTTCGATGCCTCGGTCTATCTCGGCATCTGCGACAAGATCGTTCCGGGCCTTGTGATCGCGGCGCTTTCCTTCGGGCATCTGCCAGCCGTGTTCATTCCGGCAGGTCCGATGACATCAGGCCTGCCCAATGACGAAAAGTCGCGCATCCGCCAGCTTTATGCGGAAGGCAAGATCGGCCGCGCCGAACTGCTGGAAGCCGAGTCCAAGTCCTATCACGGGCCGGGCACCTGCACCTTTTACGGCACGGCCAATTCCAACCAGATGCTGATGGAGATCATGGGCTTCCACATGCCCGGTGCTTCCTTCGTCAACCCGGGCACGCCGCTACGCGAAGCGCTGACCCGCGAAGCCGCCAAGCGGGCGCTCGCCATCACCGCACAGGGCAACGAATTCACGCCGGCCGGCGAAATGATCGACGAACGTTCGATCGTCAACGGCGTCGTCGGCCTGCATGCGACCGGCGGCTCGACCAACCACACGATGCATCTCGTAGCGATGGCCCGTGCGGCCGGCATTCACCTGACATGGCAGGATATTTCCGAGCTTTCCGACGCCGTTCCGCTTCTCGCCCGCGTCTACCCGAACGGGCTTGCAGACGTGAACCATTTCCACGCGGCCGGCGGCATGGGTTTCCTGATCAAACAATTGCTGCGTGGAGGTTATGTGCATGACGACGTGCGCACCGTCTTCGGCCACGGGCTCGAAGCCTATACGGTCGAGGCCAAGCTGGGCGCCGAGGGCCAGGTCACACGCGAAAGCGTGCCTGAGGTCAGCGGCGACCCGAAGGTGCTGACGACGGTCGACCAGCCGTTCCAGAAGAGCGGCGGATTGAAGATGCTGACCGGCAATGTCGGCCTCGGCGTCATCAAGATCTCGGCCGTCAAGCCGGAGCGGCACATCATCGAGGCACCCGCCGTCGTCTTTCAGGACCAGCAGGGCTTGCAGGACGCGTTCAAGCGCGGCGAACTGAACCGTGATTTCGTCGCCGTCGTCCGTTTCCAGGGACCGAAGGCGAACGGCATGCCGGAACTTCACCGCCTGACGCCGCCACTCGGCGTGCTGCAGGATCGCGGCTTCAAGGTGGCTCTCGTTACCGACGGGCGCATGTCGGGCGCATCCGGCAAGGTGCCGGCAGCGATCCACATGACGCCGGAAGCATCCGATGGCGGCGCGATCGCCAAGATCCGCGATGGGGACATGATCCGTCTTGATGCGGTTGCGGGCACGCTGGAAGTTCTGGTCGATGCGGCCGAGTTTGATGCGCGCATACCGGCAGTGGCCGATCTTTCCGAAAACGAATTCGGCATGGGCCGCGAACTGTTTTCCGCCTTCCGCCGCAATGTCGGACGGGCGGATCAGGGCGCAAGCGTGTTTGCCTGAAGCACCGGCAAGACGCGTCTTCCGTCTTTATCAAGTAGCCGCAGTTCCATCTGCGGCTACACTCCAGCTCAGGGCCAGACTTCGGCGGCGTTCAGCGCCGGCAGTTTCGACCTCAGCGCACTGAGCGCGATTGCGTGGACGACTTCGATCGGAGCAGTGCAGAGGTCTGCGATGACGCTGACATCGAATGCATCTGCGTCCCGCGACATTGCCGTGAAGGCAACGCAGTTCTGCGTCATCATCCCGCAGACAAGCAGCGAGGTCACTCCGTCGAGATGCGCGGCAAGATCGGTCTCCTGAAAGGCATCCGCAAACCGCTTGGTCACGACAGGTGCGTCCCCGGCTGCAGCCTTTATCGCCGGTCGGATTGCACTGCCTTCACCACCGGCCGCGAATAGGCCCGTCGCAGCCGCAGACACATGCTGCACGAGTACGATCCGGTCTCCTGCCTTGCGGGCTTGCGCTATCGCCTCAATGACACGGGCCTCCACCTCCAGCGCCTGATGCAGCGGAAGGACACCTCCGGCGAAATAATCGTTCTGGATGTCGATGACGAGAAGCGCTCGGCTCATGAGATTTCCTCCGGTTGAATATGAGTATCTCTATCCCGCTATATGAATGGTTTTGAGTGGCCCGATGGACATCATTGGGGTAAATTGGGCCAATGCGCATTGCCATCATCGCCTATGACGGGATCAGCCCGTTCATGCTTTCCACGCCGCTGGCCGTATTCGGCGAGCCCTTCGTTGCCGGAGGACACGAGGTATGGGTCTGCGGCGAGAATAGCCGGGTATCGGCAACGGGTGGCCTGTCGATCGATACACCTTACGGGCTGGAAAAGGCCGGCGCTGCGGATGTGGTGATCCTGCCCGGATGGAGAAATGCCGACGAAGCCATACCAGCCGAAATCATTCGCGAGATTTCGATGGCGGCAGAGCGTGGTGCCATGGTTGCAGGCCTATGCCTGGGTGCATTCGGACTGGCTGAAGCCGGCCTGCTGGACGGCCGTCGCGCCACCACTCATTGGGCCAGGATCGAGACATTCGCGGCGCGTTATCCTCGGGTCACTGTCGATCCGGGTGCAATCTTCGTCGATGAGGGAATGGTGCTGACATCTGCCGGGATTGCTTCGGGGCTGGATTGCTGCCTGCACATTCTTGCTCGCCTGTCTGGCAGTGCAGAAGCGAACCGCGTTGCCCGCCATCTCGTACTGGCAACGCAAAGAAGCGGCGGGCAACCGCAGCTGATCGAGCGGCCGGTTCCTGCATCGTCAGCCGATCTCCGGGTCGCCAGGATTCTGGATGACCTTATCGCCAACCCGACAGGCGTACCGTCTCTCGACGACCTGGCCGAAAGAGCCGGCATGAGCCGACGCGGCTTCAGCCGGCATATTCGTGCCCAAACCGGCGACAATCTTGTAGCGTGGCTGCGTCGTGCACGGGTGGCCAGAGCCCAGACGTTTCTGCTCGAAGGGGTGAGTGGTCTCGATCAGATCGCAGGCCGTTGCGGCTTTCCGGATGCGAAATCCCTACGCCAGGCGTTTCATACAGAGGTGGGCGTCACGCCCAAACAGTGGCAGGCGAGGCAGAGGCTCAGTTAGCCGCGGGCTACACATCTGCCTCTACGTATTTACCAGGTCCGGATGTCCATCTTGTGGTCGCGATGTCTCGGATGGGTCGAGAAGACGAAGATGCGATTGAGTTCCTTGTCCGTCAGCAAGCGCAGGAAGCGGACGTCGATCGTGTTGTTCATGTTGATGCGCATCAGCAGACAGCCGACCTTGTTGATCCGGGCGTCCGGGATGTCGAGATAGAACTGCTGGGGAAGATTATACTGCGTCAGCAGGCCGAGGACCGCGCCGCTCTGGGAGATCTGCAGCACGTCGCAGCGGCGCTGCGCCATGTTGAGGATCGCCTTTTCGGTATATTCAATGCGGCCCGCATTCATCGTGTCTTCCATTTTGAACCGCTGTTCGCGGTCGTACATGAAAGATTCTTCCTTGTTCAAATAATGATTTTTGTTAATTGGCGCCGTAGCCACGACAATGCTCCTATACTTGCACATGGAGACTAGGGCGTGAAGTTTAACAAGGGGTTGGCGCGTCCCGTTTCCGGACAGGAGGACCGTCCGGTTCGTCAAATGTGGTGAACCCACCCTTACCGGCTAAATACGATATGTCCTGCCTTCGGTATTGAATAGATGAAGCTTTTCAGGCGCTGCCTTGAGGCGGACTATATCGCCCTTGGAAACATCGGATGTGCCCGGCAACTTGACCACGATCGGCTCTTCGCCGGCTCCCCCTTCGAGATAGAGCAAGGTCACTTCGCCAAGTGCTTCGACCAGCAGGACACGGCCCTCGACGAGGTAATCGTCGCCTGTCGAGATTTCGAGATCTTCGGGCCGCACGCCGAGGTTTGCGGGCTTGCCCTTGTCGGCAGTCGGCACCGCGATCGGCACTCTGGCGGATTTGCCGCCCTTGAGGCTGACGGAGGCTTCGGCACCGGGCTCGCCTATCGTGACCGGAAGGATGTTCATCGCCGGAGAGCCGATGAAACGGGCGACGAAAAGGTTGGCCGGGCGCTCGTAGAGTTCCAGCGGCGGCCCGACCTGCTCGATCTTGCCGGCAGACAGAACGACGATACGGTCGGCAAGCGTCATCGCCTCCACCTGATCGTGGGTGACATAGATCATCGTCGTATCGGCCAGCTTTTCCTTGAGCCTGGCGATCTCGATACGGGTCGCAACGCGCAGGGCCGCATCAAGATTCGACAAGGGCTCGTCGAAGAGAAAGACCTTGGGATTGCGGCAGATGGCGCGTCCGATCGCAACGCGCTGGCGCTGGCCGCCGGAGAGCGCTTTGGGCAGGCGGTCGAGATAGGGCGTGAGTTGGAGGGTATCGGCCGCCGCGCGGACGCGGCGATCGATTTCTGTCTTGCTTTCGCGGGCGATCCTCATGCCGAAAGCCATGTTGTCGTAGACGGTCATATGCGGATAAAGCGCATAGGACTGGAAGACCATGGCGATGCCGCGGCGCGAGGGGGGCACTTCATTGACCACCTCGCCGTCGATAGACATCTGACCGGAAGTCACGGTTTCCAGCCCTGCAATCATTCGAAGCAGGGTGGATTTTCCGCAGCCGGACGGGCCGACGAAGACGATAAACTCGCCCTGTTCTATTTCCAGATCGATGCCGTGCAGCACCTTGACCTGACCATAGGACTTGCGGATCTCCTTGAGCGTTACACCGGTCATGATCTTCCTCCCTCCCCTTATCCTTGCCTCAGACCTGTCGGGCGAAGAACCCGCCCCAGGCCGGTAGTTCGATGTTTTTCCCATCGCGAGCGGCTTCGAAGCCGTGACCTTCGAGAGCCTCCCACTCGCCGGCCGGCAACGTGCCTGAAACGGAAGTAGCGCTCATGTTGAAAATGCACAGGATCGTCTCGTTGCCGTGGTGCCGCTGGTACGTCAGCAACGATGCTTCCACGGGTAGAAATTCTATCTCGCCCTTGGCAAAGGCGGGATGCGCCTTGCGGAAGGCGAGGAAGCGGCGGTACTGCTCCAGCACCGAGGACGGATCGCCATATTGGGCGCTGACGGCGTGCAACTGGTGTTCGACCGGGATGGGTAGCCAAGTGCGTTCGGCTGTCGAGAAACCTGCCTGCAGTGCCTGCGCGTCCCAGACCATCGGTGTGCGGCAACCGTCGCGGCCCTTGAATTCCGGCCAGAACTGGATGCCGTAAGGGTCCTGCAGGTCGGCATAGGCGATATCGGCTTCCGTCAGGCCAAGTTCCTCGCCCTGATAAAGGCAGACGGAACCGCGCTGGCTGAGCAGGATGCCCGAGAGCATCTTGGCATAGCTGTCGCGGTCGAGAACCTCCTGGCCCCAGCGGCTGACATGGCGGATGACATCGTGGTTGGAGAAAGCCCAGCAGACCCAGCCTTCCGGTGCTGCGGCGGAAAATGCATGCTGCGTTTCGACCACGCGTTCGGGCGTCAGCGCATCGGGCGCCAGGAATTCGAAGGCGTAGCACATTTGCATCTTGTCATCGCCGGACGTATATTCGCCGACGATTTCGAGGCCACGCTGGCTATCGCCGACTTCGCCGACGGCAGCAATTGCGGGAAACTCGTTCAGAACGGCGCGAAAACGCTTGAGGAATTCGAGGTTTTCCGGGCGGTTCTTGTCGTAGAGATGTTCCTGGAAATTGTAGGGATTGACCGCCGGCGCCGTGGAGGCGTTGCGGCGCGACGGATCGAGCGCCGGGTTGTCGCGCAGTTCCTTGTCGTGGAAGTAGAAGTTGATCGTGTCGAGGCGGAAACCATCGACGCCGCGCTTCAGCCAGAAGCGGGTCATGTCGAGCAGCGCATCCTGCACCTCGGCATTATGCAGGTTCATATCCGGCTGCGAGGTGAGGAAGTTGTGCATGTAATATTGCATGCGCGTCGGATCCCAATGCCAGGCGGACCCGCCGAAAATCGAAAGCCAGTTGTTGGGCGGCGTGCCATCGGGCCTGGCATCGGCCCAGACATACCAGTCGGCCTTGGGATTGAAGCGCGAGGAGCGGCTTTCTATGAACCACGGGTGCTGGTCGGACGAATGGGACATGACCAGATCGATCATCACCTTGATGCCGAGGCGATGGGCTTCGGCGATCATGCCGTCGAAATCCGACAGCGTGCCGAACATCGGATCGACATCGGTATAGTTTGAGACGTCGTAGCCGAAATCCTTCATCGGCGACGGGAAGAAAGGCGAGATCCAGACGGCATCGGCGCCGAGCGCTGCGATATGCGGCAGGCGGGCGGTGATGCCCTTCAGATCGCCGATGCCGTCGCCGTTCGAATCCTGAAAGGAGCGCGGGTAGATCTGATAGATGACCGCGCCACGCCACCAGTCGCGGTCCTGGCTCTTATCGGACGTAGCGACAGCTTCTGCGGAAATGCTCATTCAAAATCCTTGTCGGTTCTTAATGGATCAGCCGCCCTTGACTGAGCCCGCGAGGAGGCCGCGGACGAGATATCGCTGCAGGGCAAAAAAGACGATAATCGGGACGATGATGGTAATGAAGGCCGAAGCGGTGAGGATTTCCCACTTTCCGCCCATGGAGCCAAGCAATGCGTTGAGCGCGCCCGTCAGCACCAGCTGGTCCTTGCCGGTGCCGAGGAAAACCATGGCGACGAGAAGGTCGTTCCAGGTCCAGAGGAACTGGAAGATGGAAAACGACGCCAGCGCCGGGAAGGAGAGAGGCAGCACGATCCGCACAAAAATCTCGAAATCGCTGGCGCCATCGACACGGGCGGATTCGATCACTTCCTTCGGCAGGCCGGCGATGTAATTGCGCAGCAGATAGATCGCCAGCGGCATGCCGAAAGCCGCATGTGCCAGCCATATGCCGACGTAACTGCGGGATGCGATGCCGAAGAAAGCACCGATCTCGTTGTACATTTTCAGAAGCGGGATAAGCGACATCTGCAACGGAACGACGATCAGGCCGACAACCACGGCAATGATGATCGCTCTGCCGGGAAAATGCATCCATGACAGCGCGTAAGCCGCAAAGGCTGAGATCAGAATAGGGATAATCGTTGCCGGGATGGCGACCGTCAGCGAATTGACGAAGGCCTGGCCGATGCCCTGCGACGTGAGTACCGTTCGGTAGTTATCGAGCGTGAAGGAGGCGGGTTGTGCGATCGACAGATAAACGCGCTTGCCGCGCTTGTCGCTGAATGGTGCGTTCTTCGAATAGACGTAACTGCCATCCTCGTTGACAGTCAGCGTTTCGCCATCGCCGATATCCGCGGGATTGCCGGCGGTGAATTCCGTCGGGGCCGCGACTTTCGTGCCGAAGGCGCGGACTGCTCCCTTTTTTGCTCCCTCTTGGCTGCCGTCGAAGACCGAACCGGAAATCACGAAGTTAGGGCCGTCCTGCCTTGCCGTCGATGGCTCGCCGAGACGCGCCGCACTGGTTTCTGCGGCACCGGTGAAGGCCGTCCACCAGCCGGACGAGGCGATCTGCCCCGGCTCGCGCAACGAGGTGACGAGGATGCCGATTGTCGGGATGAGCCAGAGGATGCAGATGAGCAGAACGGAAAGATGAACGATCAGTCGAGGCAAGCCGATGCGGCGGAGGTTGATCGCTGCGTTCATGTCAGTGACCTCCCCGGTCTTCGCTGGCCTGGCGGATGTTCCAGATCATGATCGGCGTCACCGCCGCCATGATGATCAGCGCTATTATCGCGCTTCGGCCGCTATCTCCGCCGCCGCGGAACATCCAGTCGAACATCAGGTTTGCCAGTACCATCGTGTTCCACTGGCCGTTGGTCATGGTCAAAACGATATCGAAGACCTTTAGGACGAGAATGGTGATCGTCGTCCAGACGACCGCGATCGTGCCCCAGATCTGCGGCACCATGATCTTCCAGAAAATTTGCCAGCCATTCGCGCCGTCGATCACGGCCGCTTCGATCGTTTCCTCCGGAATACCGCGGAGTGCCGCCGACAGGATGACCATGGCGAAACCGGTCTGGATCCAGATCAGGATCACCATGAGGAAGAAATTGTTCCAGATCGGCATCGCAATCCAGACCTGAGGATCGCCGCCAAAGAATTGCACGATGGCATTGAGAAGGCCGATCTGCGTGCCGTCCGCACCGCGATATTCGTAGATGAATTTCCAGATGACGGAAGCGCCGACGAAGGAGATCGCCATCGGCATGAAGATCAGGCTTTTGGCGATATTGCCCCACCAGATGCGGTCGGTCAGGACCGCGATGACGAGACCAAAGAAGGTGCAGGCGGCGGGCACGACCGCAAGCCAGAGGATGTTGTTGAAGATCGACTGGCGGAACTGCGCGTCGGTTGCCGCCCATTTGTAATTGGCCAGCCCGACGAAATTGCCACCGGACCGGTCATAGAAGGAGAGGATGAAGGTCGCGATGACGGGATAGACGAGGTAGACGATCATCAGCAGCAGCGCAGGGCCTAAAAACAGCCAGGGCCGGATTGCTGCCTGGGTCTTGAGGTTGGCGGAGATCCGCCGCACGTCTCCCGAGCGCACGGGCAGGATGATCTGCAGCAGCTTGTCGGAAAGCCAGTAATAGATCGCACAGGCGAAGACGCCGGTGATTACGGCGCCAAAGGCCGAGATTATCTGCGATGCCATGCCGCCCCTCCCAATTTCTGTGGCTTAAGCGCAGACATTCGTCTGCTTGGCCCCTAACTCTAACCCTCTCCCCGTAAACGGGGCGAGGGAACGTGCCCTGCGCATAGGCCGAGACTATCGAGACGTCGCGCCTTGCGTCCTTCTCCCCGCATGCGGGGAGAAGGTGCCGGCAGGCGGATGAGGGGCCGCCGGCATAATCGAGAGAAGAAGTTTCTACTTCAACCCGTCCCAGGCCTTCTGGATTTCGCCTGCAGCCGTCTTTGCATCCTTGCCGCCGACATAATCGATCATGCCGGTCCAGAAGGCACCGGCGCCGATCTTGCCGGGCATCTGGTCGGAAGCATCGAAACGGAAGGTGGTTGCGTTGGTAAGGAGTTCGCCCTGTTTCTTGAGGACGTCGTTGGCATAGGCGTGCAGATTGACGCCCTTGTACGGCGTAAGGAAGGAGGCCTGCGCCATCCAGACCTCATGGGCGATCGGCGTCTTCAGGAACTCGATGAAGGCCTTGGAGGCGGGACTATCCTTGGTGATGGCGAAGAACGTGCCGGCCCCGAGAACCGGTGTGCCGAGTTCAGGCTTGGATGCATAGGTCGGCATGTAGAAGAAATCGGCATCGACGCCGAGTTCCTTGTCCGGTGGGAAGAAGGACGGGACGAAGGAGGCCTGGTGATGCAGGTAGCATTTCGGCGGGATGTCGAAGAGGCCCTTCGGGCTGTCGCGGAAATCGGTGGAGGCAACAGCTGCCACGCCGCCGGCGACATATTTTTCGTTCTTGGCGAACTTGCCGAATTCATCGATCGCTCCGACCACGGCCGGATCGTCGAACTTCACCTCGTTGCTCACCCATTTGTCGTAGGTTTCCGGCGTCTGGGTGCGCAGCATCATGTCCTCGACCCAATCGGTCGCCGGCCAGCCGGTCGCGCCGCCGGAACCAAGACCGATGCACCACGGCACACCACCGTCCTCAACGATCTGGTCGGTCAGCTTGAGGAGATCCTCCATGGTTTTGGGCACTTCATAGCCGGCTTCCTCGAAATTTTCCGGCACGTACCAGACCATGGACTTGAGATCGGCCTTGAAGGGGAAGCCGAAATACCCTTCCTCGCCATCCTTGCCCTTGTAGGTGCCGTAGCGGATCCAGTCCTCGCCGGAGCCGTAATTGGTCTTGACCCAATCGGCATTTTCCTGACCGAGCGGGGTCAGAAAGCCCTTGGTGGAAAGGTCGGCCAGAAGGCCGGGCTGCGGGATGATGGCGATGTTTGGCGGAGATCCCGCCTGAGTATCGATGACGATCTGCTGTTCGTAATTTTCGGAAGAAGAATATTTTCCATTCACGCCGGTGGCAGCGTTAAAATAGGCAAGCACGCTGTTGAACAGCACTTCGTCTTCACCGCGCCATGGGCCAAACAGGGTCAGGCTCTGGCCTTTGATGTCCGCATGGGCCGCCTTGAAATCCTCAAAGCTTTTCCAGTTGAATTTCGCATCCTCGCCGGGCGGAAACTTCAGTTCCTGCGCACCTGCCGCCCCCGCCAGCAAGGCAACCAATGCGGTGCCAACCCAAACTGAAGTTCTCATCAAATATCCTCCCGTCAGAAATCGTTTTGCCGATCTGAAAGGCAGCCTTCGAAGCGAAAGAAGGCAACCGGGATATTGATTTAACGCGCTGGCTGAAGAATCAAGAGGGCGCCTACGCAACCCTTTGTCGCATACCGGATCAAATGCTCTTTATGGGATCAAAACTTCGGTGCGGCCAGACCTGCGGTGCGGTGTGCGGCGATGACCGTATTGGCCATCAGCATGGCGATCGTCATTGGTCCAACGCCGCCCGGAACCGGTGTGATCGAAGCGGCAACCTCGGAGGCTTCGGCAAAGGCGACATCGCCGACCAGCCTGGTCTTGCCTTCGCCTTTTTCCGGCGCGGCTATACGATTGATGCCGACATCGATGACGGTAGCGCCCGGCTTTACCCAATCACGCCTGACCATTTCGGCGCGGCCCACGGCAGCGACGAGAATATCGGCATTGCGGCAAACGGATGCGAGATCCTTGGTGCGCGAGTGCGCCATGGTGACGGTGGCGTTGGCTGCAAGCAGCAACAGGCCCATCGGCTTGCCGAACAGGTTGGAGCGGCCGATGACGACGGCGTTGAGGCCCGACAGATCATCGCCGTGGACGCGCCTGACCAACAGCATCGAGCCGGCAGGGGTGCAGGAGATGAGACCGCTTTCGAGGTCGCCGGTGGCGATCTTGCCGGCATTGGCGATGTTCAGTCCGTCGACATCCTTTTCAGGCAGGATCGACTGGACGATGGCATCGGAATCGAAATGTTTCGGCAAAGGCAATTGCACGAGAATGCCATGGACTTGCGGATCGGCATTGAGCGTATCGACGAGAGCCTGCAGTTCCTCCTGCGTCGTCTCTTCCGGCAAAGTGTGCTGGATCGAGTTGAAGCCGCATTGCTTGGCCATCTTGCCCTTGGAATTGACATAGGCGTGGCTTGCCGGATCATTGCCGACGATGACGACCGCGAGGCCCGGCTTGATGCCGGTTTTGCCTTCCAGCGATACGGATGCTTCGGTTACGGCGGAAATCACGGAAGCGGCCGCTTCCTTGCCATCGATCACAAATGCCACGGTGAACTCCTCGCTTCTCAGCGTCAAATTAGGGGATCGGCAAGCGGCCGATTGCCCGTCCACGCCCTATGCTGTCCCGATCAGGCAAATGCAAGGAGTTTGTGCGGGGTGGGCAGGGTCAGCCGGTTGCTTTCAACTGGCGAGCCGTCTGCTCGGCGACCAGTTCGCGAAGCTCGGCGAGTTCCCGTTGCAACTGCAGCAGTTCCTCTTCGTCGTAGTCGGGCGCATCCGCAGAAACATCGGCCCAAAACGGCCAATTCTCCTCGCCGCGCCGGTTCACGGACTCATCGATCAAGGTGCCGACATGCGGCGGCAAAACAGTCTCCGCGAGGGGACGGCGGTTTTCGATGAGCAGCGAGCGCATCCGGTCGCCGAAGGCCGTGTCATTTGCGGCAAATCGCTCCTCGACCGACTCGTGATCAGGGAGGAACTCATCCTCGTCATGATGAACGAGCTGCGTGGCTCCGGCAGCGGTGGCGTCCGTTTCCGCAGGCTCGACCAGCAGGTCTTGCTCCGGAAAATCCAGATGAACGGGCATGTCGTCGAATTCGCTCGCCAGTTGTGACTGGCGCCGATAGCGCAGTGCGGCCAGGGCGAGACCAGCCAGAAGACCGATAACCGCACCGAGACCTGCGAGCCTGACGAGGTCCGGTCCAAGCCGTTCAGCGGAGGCCGGCGATGCCGGCCGCAGGACCGGCGGGGCGGATATCGCAACAGGCCTGGAGGAGCGCGCGTTCCCCTCGAGTTTTTCAAGATTGTGGCGGGCCTCTTCGGCGGCCGCATGAAGGGACGACAGCTGCACGGCCGTCTCATTCAACGGCCTGTCGGCATCAAGCGTTATCCTGCGGTCCTTGAGTTCGGCCAGGGATTTCGTCGTTGATGCGACTTCATCCTTGAGCGAGGCAACGAGCTGGCGCAGCGCACCGCCGATATCCCGTCTGGCGCCGTCGAGAGCACCCTGGGCCGCGACGAGCCTTGGGTGGAGCGGGCCGAGATTGACGGCGAGCTGCTGGACACTCAGCTCCGCCTGCACATAACGCTGCCGTTCATATTCGAGGCCGGTAAATTCGAGGCTGTCGGGAAGTGGTTTGGCCAGCACATCGGCGAGTTTCATCGACGACGCCGCCTGCTGCTTTTCAGTCAGTTCCGCCAGTCGCTGCTCGGTACCGGCGATATCGGCGGCCACGCTGCCGCGTTCGTCATGCAGCGCCTGCAATTTTGCGCGCGTTCCCTCGTCCAGCTTGCCTACAAAACCTGCCAGAGCGGATTGAGCCCTGTCGGCCGCCTTTCGCATCGCGTCCACCTGCGGGCTCTGCGCTTCACCTGCATCTGAAACAAGCGCGCGCCGAAGTTCGGCCGCCAGCTGATTGGCGATCGCGGCTGCGGACTGCGGATCATGGGCTTTCGCGCCGAGCACGATCCTGCTCGCGGTAGCGTCGTAGTTGACGGACATCGCATCGCGCAGCCGCTGGCGCGCCGCTTCCTCGGCCTGCGAAACGGTGGTCACCTCGCCTGAAAGAACCTCGGAGATGACACGAACGATGGTGGGTCGGTTTTCCTCGCCGCTGGCAAGGTTGAGCGTGCGGATGACATTGTCCAGAACGGCCTTCGAGCCAAGCTCCTGAATGGCGGAATGGATCGCGTCGCCGCTTTGCGTACCGGAAGCGATCTGCGTCTCGGCCCGGAACTGGGTGCCGACAAGCTGCATGGCGACGAAAGGCACGGTGATGCCGACGGCCGCGGTCATTCCAAGGGTCAGGAATACCGCGTGGAGCCGGCGAAGGATCGACGGCGTCTCGTCAAACGCTTGCCTGTCTTCTGCATCGGCATCGATCTGCCCATACATCGCTCACCACCTCTGCGCGCAGCGGAACCGACATTGCCCGCAATAATTAACGCAGTCTAAATATTCGCGGCAAACAAAAGGTTAATAGTCAGGCGAAAGACGGTCCGGGAATTGCCGGCTGAGTGCGGACGGAAGCCGGGTTTGGTCGTGCGAGCATGGAGAGGCCCCTGCCCGCCATGATGACCAGCCCGATATCTGCCCCCTCCAGGCGCTGTTCGATACGTCGTGTCGCAGCCTTATCGGCGGCATAGACAATCACCAGATCGAGGCGACCGGATAGGTTCGCATCGGGTGCGATGGCAACGAACTCATGCCACGGCGCGTGTCGGCTGAAATGCACGCAAAGAGCCTTCAATCGGCTCTCGTCATTACAGATGACGCCGATACGGCGGGGCTCTGCGAAATAGGTCAAAAGCGACGAGATGAAGCGGGCGGGAGAAAACATCGCCTCGATTGGCTGCTTTCGGCAGACAAGTTTCAGCAAAAGACGCAGAAACGCGCCGCCGGACGGCAGAAGAAGACGCTTCGTCAGATCACGGCGACCGAAGCCGAGCAGCGACGCTGCAATCTTGCCTTTGTCGGCGAAAGCGATCGTTGCGGGCTGGCTTTTCGATAGTGCAAGCTCTTCCGCGTGCGCCAGGGCCGCATTCCAGCCGAAAATCGCTACCTGCAGACCGAGTAGCTTTCGGGAAACGGGGAGGTTCGAAGATTTTACGTCTGTGCTCATGACCGGCTCTGTCGCGGATATCCTAGACTGTCCGATCTTGTAACAGCGCATCCTCAAACAGCATTTAAACCAAACGCTAAAATGCCAGCTTTGTGCGGTTATGCGGCACAAGGCAGGTATCCGGTTAGCGCATCGAACAGAGTTCTGTGAATCCGATGGGGACACATATTTGCGCAGCTTGCCGATGGTTGTTCCGAGGCGATAAGACCTAGATGTCCGGCATGATGCCGGTGCATATCCAGGCAAGGCCGGCGACGTTATTGCCTACATCATAGATTTTACGAATTTCATGGATGCCAAGGTAGACAAGATGAGCTTAACCTCCGACGCCCCCCTCGCCGAAATTCTGGAACTTGCGCGCACACAGCGGCTCGCCTTCACCGACCTCTTCAACGTTGCCGAAAGCCGAAGTGCCGCTGGGCAGAAAGCCGAGGCTGCCGAAATCTACAAGGCCTGGATCGCTTTCAACGACGGCAATCCCTTCCTTCATCTGGTCTATTTCAACTATTCGGTCACACTGCGTCAGCTGAACGACCTTTCCGGGGCGATCAATGCGTTGCGCGCCTGCCTGAAGCTCGATCCCGCTTTCGGCCCGGCGCATATCAATCTCGGTCGTGCGCTCGAAGACGGCGGTCTTGCCGTGCAGGCGATCCAGCAGTGGCAGAGCTTTACCGCGCTGACCGCCGAAAGCACGGCCGATCGGGTCGGCCACCGGCTGATGACGCTGCAGCATATCGGCCGGGTGATGGAAAATGCCGGATTGCTGGAAGAAGCCGAGACCGCGCTTTGGCAGGCGATCGAACTTCGTCCCGACAAGCCTGAAGCCGGCCAGCACTGGAGCGCGCTTCGGCAGCGGCAATGCAAATGGCCGGTGCTGACGCCATCGACCCATGCGACACAGCGGCAGATGATCGATGCGATGTCGCCGCTGACGCTTGCCTGCTATTCGGACGATCCGATGTTCCAGCTCGCCAAGGCCTATCGCTACAACAGGTCGCTGGTCGGGCGCGTCGAGACGAAGGAACTGCAACGCCGCATACCGAAGCAGAAGACCGGAACCGGCGAGCGTCTGCGGGTCGGTTACGTCTCGTCCGATCTGCGTGATCACGCAGTCGGCTTTGCACTTCGGGAAGTGCTCGAACTGCACGACAAGAACAGCATCGAGGTCTACGCCTATTATTGCGGCGACCCGGTTCTGCGTGATGAAACCCAGACGCGGATGAAGGCGGCGGTGGATTGCTGGCGCGATATCGCAACCTTGAGCGATGCCGAAGCCGCAAAGCTGATCGGCGACGACGAGATCGATATCCTGATCGACGTGAACGGTTATACCAAACACGCGCGGACGAAGATTTTCGCCTATCGGCCGGCACCAGTCATCGTCAACTTCTGCGGTTATCCGAGTTCGATGGGCAGCCCGTTCCATCAGTATATGATCGCCGACGAGCATATCGTGCCGCCGGACAACGAGATCTATTATTCGGAAAAGGTTTTTCGTATCGCCTGCAACCAGCCGATCGACCGGCAGCGGACGGTCGCGGCCAAGCCCTCGCGCACTGAGGCCGGGCTACCGAAGGACAAGTTCGTCTTTGCCTGCTTCAATGGCATGCAGAAGATCACCGAGACAACGTTCGGACACTGGATGCAGATCCTGCGGGAGGCGCCAAACAGCGTGCTGTGGCTGCTGACCGGCGGCGACAAGGTGGATCAGCGGCTGCGCGAAAGTGCGGAAAAGGCCGGCATCACCAGCGACCGGATCATCTTTGCTCCGAAGGCGGCAAACGCGCAGCATCTGGCGCGTATCGCAGTCGCCGACCTGTTCCTCGACACATTCCCCTATGGTGCGCATTCGACCGGGGCCGATGCCCTGACGATGGGGTTGCCGGTGCTGACCTTCCCCGGCCGAAGCTTTGCCGCCCGCTTCTGCCACAGCATCGTGCATGCCGCAGGCGTTCCGGAACTGCTGTGCAGCGATCCTGACAGCTATGTGGCGAAGGCGATCGGTTATGCGAAAAATCCGGCCAGCCTGAGAACAGTCAGGGACCAGCTTGCAGCCAAACGCGAGACGAGTGTTCTTCGCGACATCCCTGGACTTGCCTGCCGCCTGGAAGAGATCTTCTGGGAGATGCAGGGCGAATGCGAGCGTGGTGAGACGCCGGTACCGGACCTGCGCAACATGGACATCTATTACGATATCGGCGCAGACCTCGTTCAGGCCCATGTCGATTATTGTGACGATGGCGATTACCGCCGACACTATCGCGACAAGCTTTCCGAATGGGACGACCAGTCGCCCATCGAGGCTGACAACCGTCTCTGGACCGTTTCGGAGAAATAGGCCGAGAATAGCATCGCCGCTCTCACGGGAGCGGCGATGTGATTCGTTTCTGTTATCTGAGCTTTGCGCTTACGCTGCCAGATAGAGCGAGATGATTGCCGAGACCTGTGCCGGGCTTAGCGCTGCCATATGCGTTTCGATCAGCGTGTCGCGTTGCGCGCTGGACATGGCCACGATGCTTTCGGTCGAGAGGCCCGGAAGAGCGGCACTGTTGAAGGCCGCGATATCGGCAGTCGAGAACGTCGCCAATCCATCATTCGACAGAGCTGCGAGCTGGTTCGACGTCAGGGCGTTGACCTGTGTCGGGCTAAGGGCTTCTGCCTGCGCCGTGGTCAGCGACGAGATCACCGAGGTGGTGAGACCGGAGATCGCGCCGGTTCCGAGTGCCGCGATCTCGCCCGTCGTCAGGACGGCGATGTCATCCGTACCCAGTGCTGCAGCCTGCAGCGCGCTGAGAGCACCGATCTGCGCAGTGGTAAGCTCCGCGACCTGAGCGGTGGAGAGAGCCACGATCTGATTGTAATTCAGACCGCCGACCTGGCTGGCAGACAAGGCGCCGATCTGCGCCGTCGTCAACGATGCGATGATCGCCGTCGACAGCCCCTTGATTGCGGCCGTACCGATGGCGGCAAGATCCGTTGTCGAGAAGGATGCCAGATCATCGGTGGTCAGGCCGGCAAGACCTGCGGAGCTGAAGGCCGCTATCTGCGCCGTCGAGAGCGAGTCGAGATGTTCGGCGGTCAACGCATCGACCTGGGCGCTGGTGAGACCGGAGATGCCGGCGGTACCGAGTGCGGCCAGTTCCTGCGTCGACAAAGCCGCGATGAAGGTGGTCGACAGGCCTGCGATCGCCGTCGACGAGATGGCCGCAAGCTTTTCGGTCGAGAAGGATTCCAGATCGTCGGCGGTCAGGCCCGATATGGCGGTCGATGTCAGAGCCGCGATCTGAGTCGTGGAGAGCACGGAGATCTGGTCCAGTGTCAGTGCACCGGTCTGATCGCTGGTCAGACCGGCGATGCCGGCCGTGCTCAGCGCCGCAATCTGCGCCGTCGTCAGCGCCGCGATCTCGGTGGTTGTAAGCACCGCGACCTGGCTCGACGAGAGCACACCGATCTGTGCCGTCGAGAAGGTCTCGAGCTGATCCAGGCTGAGCGCCGCGATCTGGCCGGTGGTGAGACCTGAAATGGCTGCGGTTCCGAGCGCCGCAATCTGTTCCGTCGTCAGGGCGGCGACGGTGGCGGTCGATAGACCGGAAATGGCAGCCGAGCTGATCGCTGCGATTTCATCGGTGGTAAAGGTGGCGAGATCATCAAGGCCGAGCGCGGAGATCTGTCTGGAACTCAGCGCCGCAATCTGTGTCGCCGTCAGCGCTTCGGCCTGAACGGTGCTCAGGGCCGAGATCTGGCTGCTGGTGAGACCGGCGATGCCGGCAGCACTCAGATGCGCAATCTGTTCCGTCGACAGAGCCGCCAGAACGGTGGTCGTCAATCCTGCCACGCCGCTGGAGCTGAGGGCCGCGATATCGGCGGTCGAGAAGACCTCCAGATCGTCGGTACCGAAGGCTGCGACCTGCGCCGAGTTAAGGGCGCCGATCTGCATCGAAGTCAGGGCTTCGACCTGGCTGGTGGACAGCGCAGTGATCTGGGCCGCTGTCAGACCGGCTATGCCGCCAGTGCCAAGAGCGGCAATCTGACCGGTCGAGAGGCCTGCTATGCTGTCGGTGCTGAGGACTGCGATCTGTTTGGAACCGAGGGCTCCCATCTGCGCCGTCGTCAGGGCATCTATCTGTGCGTTGCTCAGAGCTGCCACCTGGCCGGTAGTCAGCCCTCCGATTGCAGCCGAACTGAGCGATGCGACCTGTTCGGTCGATAGTGCCGCGAGGACAGTCGTGGACAAGCCGGCGATCGCGGCTGAGCCGAGGACTGCCAGTTCCTTCGTCGAAAAGACCGCCAGATCGTCGGCGCCGAGTGCAGCCAGCTGCGCCGACGTCAGGACCGCAACCTGGGTGCTGGTCAGTGCCTCAACCTGGCTCGTGGACATCGCAGTCACCTGAGCCGAGGTGAGACCGGCCAGGCCGGCTGTCCCCATGGCGGCAATCTGTGCGGTCGAGAGTGTCGATATACCGGCTGTGCCGAGGGCTGCGATCTGCCTTGATGACAGATGGCCGATCTGGGCTGTCGTGAGGGCTTCAAGCTGATTGCTGCCGAGGGCGGTCACCTGAGTGGTCGAAAGCGCTGCAATGCTCGAGAAGCTCAGAGCCTCGATCTTATCGCTCGTCAGCGACGCGAGGACGGCTGTCGAAAGACCGGCGATCGCACTCGCGCTCAATGCAGCGATTTCCCTGGTCGTGAAGAGCGCGAGGTCATCGCTGCCGAGAGCGGCGATCTGGTTCGAGTTCAGGACCGCGATCTGGGAGCTGGACAAAGCTTCTGCCTGGGCCGTGGAAAGCGTGGCTATCTGGGCGGTCGACAGCCCGGCTATGACAGCCGTGCTCAAACCAGCGATCTCCTCTGTCGAAAGAGAGGCGATATAGGTTGTGCCCAGTGCCTCAAGCTGTTTCGAGTTCAATGCGCTGACCTGGGTGCTCGTCATCGCTGCGAGCTGGGTTGTCGAGAACGCGGCCATCTGGGCGGTCGAGAGGCTGGTAATCGCAGCCGTGCTGAGTGCTGCTATGAGATCGGTTGAGAGAGACCCCAGCGTGGCGGACGACAGTCCGGCAACCGCGCTGGAACTCAAGGCCGCAATTTCCCTGGTCGCGAACAATGCAAGATCATCGGCACCGAGAGCCGCAACCTGCTTGGACGTAAGCGACGCCACCTGTGTTGCGGTCAGGGCTTCGGTCTGGGCCGTCGTGAGCGCCTCGATCTGGCTCGATGAAAGCCCCGAAATGCCAGCGGTGCTTAAAGCGGCGATCTGACCGGTGGTCAGCACCGCGAGATCGGCAGTCGAAAGGGCTGCGGCTTGATAAGAATTCAACGCCCCCATCTGGCGGGTCGTCAAAGCCTCTACCTGGCCGGTACTCAGTGTCGCAATCTGCCTGGTGGTGAGACCGGCAATGGCCGAGGTGCCAAGGCCCGCGACCATTTCAGTCGACAGGGATGCGAGTGTATCGGTCGACAGACCGGCTATCGCACCGGAGCTGATTGCCGAAAGGGCGGAACTCGAAAGCGCCTCAAGATCGTCTGCACCCAGGGCCGCGATCTGTTGTGAGGTGAGCGCGCCGACCTGCTTGCTGGAGAGAGCCGCAATCTGGCCGGTGCTCAGCGCTGCTATCTGCTTGGTCGTAAGGGAGGCGACCGCAGTTGTACTCAGGGAAGCAATCTGGCCCGTGGAGAGCGAGGCGATGACGGCCGTCGTCAGGCTGGAAATCGCATCGGTATGGATGGCCGCGACATCGGAGGTAGAGAACGTCTTGATATTTTCCGTGCCGATAACCGCGATCTGGGCAGAACTCAATGCAGCGACCTGAACACTGGTCAGGGCACCGGCATGCGCGGTGGAGAGAGCCGCTACCTGCTTCGTGGTCAGGCCGGAAATGCCGGCCGTGCTGAACGACGAGACCTGGGCGGTGGACAGGGCTGCAATGTCATCCGTACCAAGGGCCGCCGCCTGGGCAGCACTCAGCGAAGAAATCTGCTTCGTCGTCAGCGATGACACCTGGCTCGTCAACAAGGCCGAAATCTGGCCTGTCGTCAAACCGGTCATGCCGCTGGCACTCAATGCCGCGATCTGGGCAGTGGACAACGAGGCCAATGCCGACGTCGACAATCCGGAGATGGCGGAAGAACTGATCGCGGCCATTTCCTTGGTCGAGAAGGTCGCGATATCGGCAGGGTCAAGAACCTCGATCTGGTCGAGGCTCAAGACCGCGATCTGGGTGGCGGTGAGGGCATCGACCTGCGCAGTTGAAAGAGCTGCCACCTGTCTTGTCGAAAGGCCCGCCACGCCGGCCGTGCTCAGCGCAGCAACCTGAGCCGTGGAGAGTGCGGCGATGTCGTTGGTGCCGAAAGCTGCGATCTGCACCGAACTCAGCGTCGCCATCTGCACGGTAGACAAGGCCGAAATCTGCGCTGGTGTCAGCGCCGCAATATGGTCTTCGCTCAAGCCCTTGAGGCCTGCCGTGCTCAGTGCCGCAATCTGGGCGGAGCTGAACTGCCCGACTGCGGTGTCGCTCAACGCGGCCACCTGGGCAGACGTCAGGGCGGCAACCTGCTTGGTCGACAAGGCACCGATCTGGGCCGAGCTGAGCGTATCGATCTGGTCGCTCGTCAGGTTGGCGATCGCCGTTACTCCGAGCGCACCAATCTGTTCGCTGGTCAGTGAGTTAATTGCACTGCTGCTCAGGCCCGCGATGGCCTTGGCTCCGATCGCGGCGATATCGGCTGGAGAGAAGGTGGCAAGGTCCGCTGTGCTCAAGGCAGCAATCTGCGAAGTCTTGAGAACGCTTATCTGAAGCGTCGACAGGGCATCCACCTGCGCCGTGGACAGAGCGGCGATCTGGTTCGTCGTCAGGCTGGCGATCCCGGCCGTGCTGAGAGCGGCGACCTGGGCCGTCGATAGGGCCGCGATCACATCCGTGGACAGGGCCGCAACAGCACCGGTGTTCAAAACAGCAAGTCGCGCGGGCGAGAATGCCGCGATGGTCTCCGGGGCGAGCGCTCCAACCTGCACCGACGTCAGTGCCGCGACCTGTGCCGTGGAAAGGGCTGCGAATTGAGCAGATGACAGGGCGGCGATCTGATCCGTCGACAGGGTGGCGAAAGCAGCTGTGGTCAGCGATGCAACCTGGCCGCTGTTGAGGGATACAAGCGCTTCCGTGCTGAGGGCCCCGATCTGCTTGGACGTCAGCGCCTTGATCTGGGTCGTGGACAAAGCCGATGCCTGATCGCTCGATAGCACTGCAATCTGGGCAGTCGATAGCGCCGCGATCGCTGTCGCACCCAGCGCGGCGACCTGCACCTTCGACAGGGCCGCAATCGTGCTGGTCGGCAAGCCAGCCATAGCCGCGGAGCTTATCGACGCCAAGGACTTGGCTGAAAGAGCGAGGAAGCTTTCCGCGTCGATCGCCCCGAGCTGGGACGAAGACAAGGCCGCAATCTGAGCGGTGGTGAGTGCGGCGATCTTGTCGCTGCTCAAGGCAGCCACCTGTTCCGTCGTCATTTTCGCGACGGCGACGGTTGTAAGAGCGGCGATCTGGGCGGTCGACAATGCCTGCAGCGTGGCAGTGCTCAAACCCTGAACTGCCGCTGTGGTGAGGACGGCCATCTCTGCGGTCGAGAACGTCGCCACATCCTCTGCATCCAGCGCAGCGATCTGGGCGGAACTCAAGGTCTTTATCTGCGCCGTGGTGAGTGCTTCGGCCTGGCTGGAATTCAAGGCCGCGACCTGTGCAACGGTCAGGCGGGACACCGTAGCGGCAGACAGAGCCGCGATCTGGGTCGCGGACAAGACGGCGATGCCGTCTGTTCCAAGCGCTCCGATCTGCGAGGTCCGTAAAGCGGTGATCTGGTCGGTGCTTAGTACCTTGATCTGCGCCGTTGACAGACTATCGAGCTGCTCCGTCGTCAATCCACCGATTGTGCCTGCCGCCAGGGCAGCAATTTGAGCGGTAGAAAGCGACGCGATCACGTTTGCGCTCAAGCCGGAAATCGCCGCGCTCGTGATCGCCGCCATGTCATCAGTCGAAAATGTGGCAAGCTGCTGTGACGTCAGTGTTGCGAGCTGGGTTGCCGACAGCACTTTCACCTGAACGGCAGTGAGCGCCTGGGTTTGGGCAACCGACAGAACTTCCATCTGCGCAGAAGAAAGTTTCCCAACGACGGCCGTGCTCAGCGCTGCAATCTGCCCGGTCGACAGAGATGCCATGGCGCTGGTGCTGAGGCCGGTAATGCTGCGGCTGGTAAGCGCCGCGATATTGGCTGTCGAGAAAGCCGCGAGGTCAGCGGAATTCAGCACGGCAAGCTGCACCGAAGTCAGTGCAGCAACTTGGGCTGTCGTGAGCGCCGCGATCTGCGCGGTCTTCAACACATCGACCTGATCCGTCGACAAGGCAGCCACGGCACTCGCGCTCAGGGATGCAATCTGGGCAGTCGCCAGTGATGCCATGACTGCCGTCGACAGCCCGGCCACCGCCTTGTTGCTGAGCGCGGCCATCTCGGCAGTCGAGAATGTCGCCAGATCATCGGCGCCAAGAGACGACACCTGATCCGATGACAGGACCTTGATCTGGATCGAGGTCAGAGCTTCAACCTGACTGGTCGAAAGTGCTGCAACCTGATCGGTGGTAAGCCCAAGGATGGATTTCGTACTCAGGGCGGCAATCTGCGCCGGTGTCAGTCCCGCAATGTCTCCCGTTGAAAAGGCGACGATCTGCGTTGCCTTAAACGCCGACATCTGAACCGTCGTCAACGCTGCAATCTGCTTAGTCGAGAGCGCATTGATCTGATCGGTGGTCAGACTGGATATGCTTCCGGTGCTGAGCGAGGCAATCTGCACGGTGGTCAAAGCGCCGACCTGCACTGTGCTGAGCGCCGCAACCTGCAGAGCTTTCAAGGCCCCCATCTGCGTTGACGTCAATGCCGCGACCTGGCCGGTGGAGAATGCAGCGATCTGGGTAGTTGTCAGGCTCGCGATAAGCGCCGTGTTGGCGGCGGCGAGCTGCGCGGACGAAAGGGCGGAAATCTGGGCTGTCGACAGGCCGGGGGCCGCACCATTGCTGAGCGCCGCGACGCTTGCCGTCGACAAGGCAGCAATGTCGTTGGTTCCAAGGACAGCCACCTGCAAGGACTTGAGAGCACCAACCTGCGTGGTGGTCAAAGCAGCAACCTGCCCGGTGGACAAGGCCACGATCTGGTCGGTCGTCAGCCTTGAAATTGCTCCGGTGGACAGCGAGGCGACCTGTGCCGTCGTCAACGAAGCCACGACTTCGGTTCTAAGACCGACAACCGCTGTCGCGCTGATGGCGGCCATGTCCGCTGTCGAAAAAGTCGCGAGATCCTCGGGCGTCAGCGCTGCGAGCTGGGCGGAAGTCAGGGAACCAACCTGCGACGACGTCAGGGCTTCGGCCTGATCCGTGGACAATGCCTGCAATTGGGCGGTTGTCAGCGCTGCGACCTGACCGGTGCTCAGGCTTTCGATCGCAACCTTGCTGAGAACGGCAAGCTGATCCATCGTCAGACCGACGATCGCGTTGGTTGCAATCGCGCTCAGCTGACGGGAATCCATCGTTTCGATGTCTTCCGTATCCATCGCCGAAATCTGCTCGGAAGACAGGGCCTTGATCTGGGCCGTGGATAGTGACGCCACGTCCTCGGTAGTCCATGCCGCAACTGCCGTCGTCGAAAGCGACCTGATCTGGGTGACGCTGAGCGAGGAAATGGTAGTAGTCATGTGCAGAGCCTTGACGCTTGATCAAATGCTTAAAACAAACCCGAAGAACGTCTTCTCCGGCATGGTGAACAATGCGAGGAAACCAAATCCGGCCGCCCCCTCCCCCAGGAATGGCGAGCTACAACCGGCGTTCATGCCGATGACATCAGAAGCTGTAAGGGGGCCGACTTGCGCGAAGCTGAAGTTTTGTTCCAGCCCGGCAGAAAACATGACTGAATATCAACTTTAATAAAGATGGCCCGAACCGATGCCGGATCTCAGTGGTTTCAAGCCATTGCGCAAGCGAAGCCGGTTCCTGCTGTGCGGGAATTGCTTTTGATCAGTCGAGGTGTCAGTGGCTGAAGCGTTGCGGGGTTCAGAACCCGCTTTGCACGCGCGAAAAAACCAGATCGGCAAACAAGGCGATCTGGCCACCGATAAAGGACGCCGACAGGCCGATGACGACCATGACCGCAACGATCTTTGGCACGAAGGTAAGCGTCATTTCCTGAACCTGTGTCAGTGCCTGGATCAGCGCGATCGTGACGCCGACAATCATGCCGGCAAGGACGGCTGGTCCCGCTGCAATGAGGATCGTCCAGATGGCGTTGCGCATAATATCCAGCGCATCGGCCTCATTCATGACATTCTACCCTTCATAGGCGCCTGGACGGCCGCACGTTCGTCGTACACCGACCGTCCCAGCTCTAAGGGATTCGCAAGCTCAATTTAAGTGGAAGTTTCGCTTGTCGTCGTGGTTTTCGCAGTGGAGATCGTTATCCCCTCTCCGATGCTGATTTCCTTGCCATCCACGGTCTTGGCCGTGAGACCGTCGGACGTCACTTCGACCGATGCGACAACGCCGGTGGTCTTGCCATCAGCGCTGGTAATCGTCTTGCCGATATAGTTCGACGCGTTCGACAGGTTGGACTGGCTGATCAAGCTTTCCAGATTGGAGTTCGTCTTGATCGTCTGCTCGACCTGCGAGAATGTCGCAAGCTGCGAAACCTGCTCGGTCGCATCCATCGGATCGGTCGGATCCTGGTTCTGCATCTGGGTGATCAGCAGCTTGAGAAAGCTGTTGTAATCCAGCGATGCAGCGGCCGAAGCGCTGGCCGAGGCGGATGTCGAAGTGGACGCCGTCGATGTCGTCGACGTCGCGGAAGTGACGGTCACCATAGAGCAATTTCCTTTCGCAGTTCCATAACCGCTGCGGGCGTGATCTCATTCTTGTTGAGAATGGCTTCCTCGACCGGATAAAGGGTGCGGATGGCCTTGAGCGCATCGAAGGGGCGGCCCGACGAGACCATGCTGTCGATCCGCTTCAGTTCAGAACGAACTTCCTCGTTCTGGAAGCAGGCGACCAGCATGATGATCGACTTGCGGAAGAGCGCCATAGAGTGCTCTTTGCCTTCCGGATTGATCAGCATCATCTGGGCGATGAAATAAAGCTGCCGAAGCGGCGTCGTGGTTTGCTCCGGCTGAAGCACATGGTTTTCCAGGAGGAACGTCACGTCGTTGAGGAATTCGATCGAAACCTTCCGATCCACCCGAAGGACGGCACCGTTGACGAAGATCTTTTCCCCGGATTTCAGCGAGAGGCGTAGCGTACTTTTCATTTAAGTCCATCCCGAATGATGATGGTTATGTCGATGATACCTTGGTAGTTGGTGGAGGTACGTCGGCGAATGTTTTCCAACTCCTTCAGTATCCATATTGCGATCGATATGAGATTGGCTCTGACTTCCACACTGAGCTGGTTATCGGCGCTCCGGAGATCCTCGATCAACCTTATCCATACCCGTCTTGTGTAATAGACAGCCTCGATCGAATCCTTGTCGTATTTGGCGCTTTGTTTCGCCACTTCCAAAAGCTCGATCGACCTTGCCAGGATCTGACGTTCTCGTTCGCGGGCAACAGTGAGATCATCCTCCATGATCTCCGCGTATGAAAACTGAAACATTCAATTACCCTTCATGGTAGAGCGCGCATCGTCCACATGCCGATGACTAGAGATAATCCGCGAGGCTCAAGCCTAAGATTCGAGAGGTGATCGAGTAAGAGGTTTCGACCTGGTTCAGCAGCGTCGACAGGCGCACAGAGGCCTCCTCCGTGTCCACACCCACCAAGCCCGTCAGCTGCGTATCGATGATCGTGATCTGGTTGTTCATGTATGTATTCGCTTTGTCGATGCGTTCCTGCGACAAACCAATTGCTGACTGCTGAGCAGTCACGCCGGAGATTGCGGTGCCGGCATATTGCGTTGCCTTCTGGCTAACCACGGACAAGGCTCCGCTTCCGAGGCCGGCATTCGATAGCTGCGACGCTATCACAGAAGCGAGAACAAGGTTCTTGAAACCTTCGGAATTGGCGCTGGTGGATGTCGGTACGGTTTCCGAAGAGCTTATGCGCGTCATCATTACCGTGTCAGACGCGTTGGTCCAGGACGCCCAGTCGAAAGACGTTTCATAATCGGACAGAAACTGGCTCATCTGAGTGGCAGTGACATCGCTCGGGGAAGCGATTCCGTTTGCCGTCCTGAAGGCACCGAATGCCGTATTGAAGTCGTCAGTAACGTTGTCGATGAAGTCATCGTCGAACGTCTGCACATCCGTGGATATGCCGGAGAAAAGGTATTCGCCGTTGACGGCGGTGTTCGCATAGCTGACGAAATTCTCAAGAACCGACTTTGCGCTGTCGGCGGAAACCTTGAGGCTGTTGACGTCGGAATTGCCGCTCAGGGCGGTCAAGGCATCCAGCAGCGTCTGCCCCGCATCCGAGATGTTGGTCAGTGCGAGCTGCGACCCTTCCATTCTCGTCTCGGCGAAGGAATTCGAGGCGATGACAGACTTGAGGCGGCTGCTCTCGCGCGAATAATCCAGGCTTGTCGAGGTGCGGGTTCCGAGTTCCAGCCCGACATCCGAGTAGGTGCCGGTCACCGCTTCGTCCTGCAGCTTGGTGATCTCCGTCATCGCGGTGGAGACGGTGGACTGCATGGACTGACTAATGGCGAGGGATGAGATAGACGTTGTTTTCATGACTAGCTAGCCGCCTGCATCAGTGCGCTGAGCATTTCGTCAATCGTCGAAAGCAGTTTCGTGGCTGCCTTGTAGGACTGCTCGATGTCCAGCAGGAGAATAAGTTCCTCGTCGAGATTCACGCCGGTTGCGTTGGCATAGGCTTCCTTTGCCCGCATCTGCATGGCCGAGGTGCTTTCCGCTGCCGAACTGGCGTTGCTTCGATATTCCTGAACCCAGCCGACCGAGTCGGTCGAATATGCCAGAAGCGTGGCGCTGGTTGTTGATCCTGCGTTACCATCGAAGCTGACGGTTTCCTCAAAACCTGCGAGATATTTGTAGAGAAGATCCGAAAAGCCGCTGGCATTTTCCGTGTTCTGGCTTACGCCGGAAATGTTGCCGTTTCTCAAGGTGGTCGGATCGGTCTGCGCGTTGGTGTTGACGGTAATCAGACCAGCAAGGCCGGACACGATCTGCGCGGTATCGAAATCGACGGGCGATCCGTCCTTGGTCGTGAACAGACCGGCGATATCGTTGGTACCGTCCGTTTCCGCGAAGACTCCGATCGTCACACGGGCAATTTCATCCAACTGTTCCTGGTAGGTCGGATAGACTTCGTCGCGAAGCTGCAACAGCGACTGAAGCGAGCCGCTGGCGCTCGTACTGCTGCCCTTGCCCTGAGCGAGTGCTACGCCATCGATATATACCGCGTTGCCATCGGTGGTCGCGTCCAGTGCCGCGCTCGCATCGAAGGTCACCGCGCGCGGTACTGTCTCGAACAGAGTGATCCCGCCACTGGTATAGAGCACCATATCGTTGCCGTCGCGGATCGTGCTCGAGACACCGACGATTTCGGAAATCTGCTTTACAAGGCTTTCACGTGTGTCGAGCGCATCATTAGCATCCTCACCCCTTGAAATCTTCTCCTTGACCTTGTCGTTGACCTTCTCGAAATCCTTCAAGAGCTGGTTCAACTTATCAACGGTCGTCGAGATTTCCGAATCCGCTTCGACGCGCAAGCCTTGTACAGCCGACGTCTGCTGATTGAGAGAGTTGGCAACATCGCCGGCAGCCGCGACAGCGGCAGCCGCCAACGTCACATCACTCGGCGATGTCGCATATGTATCCAGCGCTTCGACGAGGGCAGCAAGATACTGCGAAGGCGTCGCCGAAGATTCGTTTCCGCCCATCACAGCGTCAAGAGATACCAGCCCCTTCAACAAAGCCTGCTGGCCCGCATCGTCGGCAATCGCCGACAATGTCTGCTTCAGCAGAGCCGCGTCCTCGGTACGTTCAAGCTTGACCGTGGTCGCGCCGGAATAAGGGTTCGTCGTCGTGACCGCAGTACGCCGATTGTAATCCTCAGTATTCGTATTGGACGTGTTGGTCGACACCGTGGCCGTTTGGGTCGCGGTGTTGCTCAGGATCGATTTCGTCGTATTAATTGCGGACGCGATGGACATTCAACTGGCTCCTACGCCTTATCGGGCGAGATTGATGAGAACATCCATCAGATCAGAGCCGGTCTGGAATACCTTGGAATTGGCCGTGTAGCTGCGCTGCGATTCGATCATTTCGGTCAGTTCGCTCGCGAGGTCGACGTTTGATGTTTCCAAGGCACCGGAAACGATTTCGCCAAACCCGGTTGTACCGGCAAAACCGATGGTCACGACACCCGAGTCAGCGGTCGGCTTGTAGACGTTGCCCGAATAGAGCTTGAGATTGTCCGGGCTCTGGACCGTTGCCATGGCAATTTGATAGAGAGCCTTCGGATCGCTCTTGGCATAGGTAGCGTAAACCGTACCGTCCGAATCAATCTCGATACCGGTCATCGCTTCCGCCGGGCTGCCGTTGGCACTCCCCTTGGAGATGACAGAGTCGCTCGAGAGCTGGTTCATGCCGGAAAGATCGAACGAAATACCGTTGATGTCTATCGAGAGAGGCGTGGTATTTCCGTCAACGCTCACCAGACCCTTCGAATCGAACACCAAGTCGGCGGTGATGGCTGTGCTGGAATAAGGGAAGCTGCCGCTACCGGTCGTGCTTTTATCGGCAGCATTGTAAACTGCGACTTCCCAGGAATTATCGGCCGTCTTCGTGAAGTAGAAATCGTAGGTGACGGATGCACCATATTCGTCATAGGTCGTCACCGAAGTCTTCAGGATGCTGTCCATGTTAACATCGGTGGTAGGGCTGTTGTCACTTGCCCAGCTGCCTGCAGCGATTGCCTCGGCCGATTTGTTCAGGTTGCCGGTCAGCGAGCCGTTCGTCGTTGCAACGGCCGTAATGCTCGAATTGGAAGCCTTGACCGGCACAAGCCCATCGTAGGAATTGACAACGGTGGTGGGTGTGCCTCCATCAGCATCGTAACCGAGAAGCATATAACCAGCATCGTTGACAAGGTAACCTTCCTCGTCCGGTGTAAAAGAGCCCGCGCGCGTCAGGAAAATGTTGCCGGCCGTATCCTGAACGATGAAGAAACCTTCACCTTGGATCGCTAGGTCGGATCCGGACGTGGTATATTCAAGTGCGCCTTGCTCAGAAACGGAATAACGAACCTTCGTCTCGACGCCGCCGGAATTGTAGTTTCCGGAGGTGGACGGAAGAACCAGTGACGAAAAAGCGGTCGAAGCGCCTTTGTAGGCTGTCGTGCTCGAGTTCGCGATATTGTCACCGACCGTCCCCAGGCGGTTCGCCTGAGCATTCATGCCCGAAACGGCGGTCTTCATGGTTCCAAAAATGCTCATTTCGAATCCTCGCTGTGATAGTCGCTCCACATTAGGTGCCGGTCCTTGCGTGAAGCTGTCTGAAAACGGTGGGCTGAAAATTGGGGAAACTATTTTCGAAGACGCGGCGGCCACCAAGTGCAGGCGGCGAAACTAACAATCGAAACGACTAAAAGCGGCCGGACATAAAATACCCGGCCGAGTTACAAAAAAGGGGCGATCCAGATCGCCCCTCGCCGTCAATTCCAGTCGATGCAATATCCGAGGAAGCGCTTTGAATCGATCGGATCGGTTCCGAGCTTCTTGCGGAGTTTCTTGCGCAGCTTGCTGATATGGCTCTCGACGACGTTTTCCTCAACGTCCTCATCGAAGATGCCGTAGATGGCGGAGAAGATCTGCGCCTTGGAAACACGACGGCCGCGGTTGGCGACCAGATATTCGAGAATACGACGCTCGCGGCGCGGCAGCGGGAAGACGTCACCGGAAATCTCGGGATCGCGGCCGTCGGAATAGACGCGGATCGAACCGATGTCGGTATAATTGGAAATGGCCGACAGACGACGACGGATGGCGGCGGCGCGGGCCAGGATCTCACGTGGATGAACGGGCTTGCGGACAACATCATCGACGCCGGCATCGAAAAGCGCCAGCGTCGCCTCAAGCGATGGCTGGTCGGAGACGGCGATGACCGGTGCGGTGGAGCGATCACGGATGGTGCGCGGCAGATCGCAGGGGCCGGTGGTCTGGCCGATCAGGAATGCCTCTATCGCATGAATGTCGGCATCGGCTGCAGAGTTGACCCACTCGCCGAACTCGACGGGATCGAAGCCTGCCGACGGAATGCCTTCGCGTCCGAACAGGGATGTGTAACCTTGCGTTACGAGCTCTCGCTCATCAACCACGACGATCATTCATCCATCTCCGAATCAGCAGCGTTCATGTGCTGGACCATGAGTACGAATCGTGAGAGTCGGCCACAATTATAGGAAGTTGCAGGGACTAATTAATAATTGATTAACCATGGCACTCCGATTTGCCCCACATCTAGTGGGTCAAATCGACAGAGGCACAATTTTTCTAGGGGATATCACGAAGTGATGTCGGATATCGGCAAGACTCCATTTGACACGCCTCATTCTTGCCAGACTCGCAACAGGCGAACGTCTGCAAAAACAAAAACAACCCAAGATTGTTAAATTCAAGTCACCGCGGCTTGAAAGCTGTGAATACCGGATCTGCGTTCGCGAGACCCATCAACGACATTTCCCTGCTTACGGCGCCATGCTGAAGACCGGTGGCCTTAAGTTCCCGGTCACCGCTCCGATGTAAGACTGCGCCGTGTCGAGCGCTTCGCGGATCGTCACGTCCATGTCGAGGTAACGGTACGTTCCGAGACGGCCAACGAAGGTGACGTTTTCTTCCATTCGCGCACGCGCGACATATTGCGCCAGCAGCGCCTGCTCGCCGCTCAGGCGGATCGGGTAATAGGGCACATCGTCCGGCCCGCATGCCCGCGAATATTCCCTGTAACATATGCTGCGCTCATGGGTCTCCCAGGGCGAGAAATGCTTGTGCTCCGTGATCCGCGTGTAGGGAACATCAGCATTGCCATAGTTCATCACCGCACAGCCCTGATAATCGCCATCGTGGCGAAATTCCTCGAAATCAAGCGTGCGATATCCGAGCCGGCCAAACTCGTAATCGAAATAACCGTCGAGCGGTCCGGAATAGAACACATGTCCGAAGCCCTCGGCATCGGCGCGGACAAAGTCCCGTTCGAGTTCCACCTCGATGTTCTCGTGCGACAGAATGCTGGCGACCATCTCGGTGTAACCGTGCTCCGGCATGCCCTGGAAGCGGTGGGAGAAGTAATTGTCGTCGTAATTGAACCGCACCGGCAGTCGCTTGAGGATACTGGCAGGCAGATCCCGAGGGGAACATCCCCACTGCTTGCGTGTGTATCCTTCAAAAAAAGCTTCGTAGAGCTCGCGCCCGACGAATTTCAGCGCTTGGTCCTCGAAGGTAACGGGCTCGCCGATCGATGCATCGGATAACGACAGGATGAAAGCTTTCGCCTCGTCCGGACCGAGCGTCTTGCCGAAAAACTGGTTGATCGTGTGAAGGTTGACGGGCAGCGAATAGACCCGGCCATTGCTCGTCGTCTTTACCCTGTTCACATAGGGCATAAACGTCATGTGCCGGTTGACGTATGCCCACACCTCATCGTCATTGGTGTGGAAGATATGCGGCCCATATACATGCACCATCACGCCGGACGCTTCGTCCCGCGCCATGTGGCAATTGCCGGCAATGTGGGAGCGCCGGTCGATGATCCTGACGAGATGACCGGCCTCTGCCAGTTCCCGCCCGATGACAGCACCGGACAGACCGGCACCGACGATCAGAACTGGTTTCGTCACTGCTGATCCCCCCTACACTATCAAAACCGCTAATGTGAAGGAGCAGCTTTGCCGCCTGCTGCAGGTGCGGGCTCCGGCGGCACGATCTTCTTGGACGCCATCTTCTGGTTCGATTTCCCGTTCAGGTCGGCCTTGGAGAGATAATCGAGCTGTTCGAAAATCACCGCCGTCACCAGTGCATCGCCGGCGCGGGCATTGAGGTCGTCCTTGATCTTCTTTCTCAGACCCTCGACATCCAGGTTACCCGCCTTCGGCAGATCGATCATCTTGTTGCCCACCAGAACGGTGTAGAGCTCGTCCGTGATATAGGGCGCGACCGGAATATGGGTTTTCGCTGCCTTCTCCTGATCGACCATAACCGAAACCTTGGTGAGGAAATAGCCCGTCACGGCTCCTTCAGTCACGACGGGAATGCTCAAGGTTTCGCCCGCAACGTAGGCCGGCGGAATGACCGGCTTGGCGGCTTCTACGCCGGAGGCGCCCGACAGGGTGACGGCCGCATATACCCCGCCCAGCGAGATGATGCATACCCAGACGCCGATCAGGACAATCTTGATCATCTATCAGCCCGGACGAGAAACTGTTCCTGCGAATAGGTACCGTCGTCGTCGGCGCTGCGAACAGCGTTCTTCAGAAGTTCGGCAACCGCGCGCACTGCGCGCATATGGGCTTCTACACGGCGCTCGTTCAGCTTCAGCTTGGCCTTGAGCGCATGCAGCTGATCCAGGTGGGCCGCCGTGATGTCGTTTCGGTCGCTGGCACGGAACAGCATCGTCAGTTCGTAGAGGCAGCGGCTCTTGTGTGCATTCGAAAGCTTGAAATCGAAGTCTGGATCGGTGCCGATCCGCTGGTTTTCGTTTTCGATGATCACATCAAGACGACCGAGAACCGCCTTGATGCGGTACTCGCTGTTCAACACTTCCATGGAATCGTTCTCCCTCGGCATTTTCTTCAAGCCGCGTCGTTATCTGTTTTTTCGATGGCGCCCGGCGATATCAGCGTACGGCGTTCAAAATCCGTGATCATGCTGACCGCCTTGGCCTTGTCATTCTGGTCGGTCGTGTTGTTCGGCACTTCAAGACGCTGCTTGTTCAGCGCCTGTGCGAAAACCTGTTCCGCAATACCGATGCCGCCACGCTTGGAAACCGAGTCGGCCATCTGCTCGGCCATCATGCTCTTCCAGAATTCACCGGCAGAGCCCTTGCCGTAAACAGCCTCGCTGTCGGATGGCATCATATCCTTGAGGAAGGTCGTCAGGACGCTGGATTCGAACTTCCGGTAGACTTCCGGAACCGGCTCCTTGCCCGTGGCATGCTGAATATTGCCGACACCGGCTTTTGCCGCGTCGCTTGCACCGGCACCCAGCATGGATGCAAACCCGGCATTGCTTGCCGTCAGCACCGATGCCTGATGTTCGGCGCTTACAGAGCGCAGCTTTTCGCGTGCTGCCAGCATGCTGTTCGGATCGGCTGCCTTGACTACGTCGAGCACAAGATCGCTGGGGGGAGATATGGCCACGTCGTTTCCCTCTTGCTGGCGCGTCAGTCAAAAACCGGAACGATTTTCGGACTTACGATACGCAGACCTCAGTGTCACAGCGTCTTGGTGAACCCATGAACGGCGCACAACACTGTAAAATCGAGGGGGATGTTGCCATCCTAACCTTGCTGGAAGCTGGCGTCCTTCAATGTGATCATCATCTCAAGCAAGTTGTAGACGGCATCGTCTTCGCTCGCGCGCTGTTCCTGCTCCAAAGCTTCCTTGCGCCGCTCGTCCAGCTTGTCTCCCTTGCTGCGCTCCTTGGCCAGGCGCGTTTCCTGAGAGCGTCGTGCCGCCATGAGCTGTTTTTCTTCCGTTGCCAGGCGAGAGAACCGGCCCAGATAATGGCGCGAAAGACCACGGTGGATCGGATCGAGCGAGGTCATGACATTTGCCGTCAATTCCATTGCGGCATTCACTTCCTCACCTTGGCGAACGATGATCGCGAGCTCGTTCTCGATCATCTTCTCCATATGCCGCTGAACGCCGACAAGGCGCTTGAGCTTCTTCGATCTGTCGAGATCCGCCATTACCGCTCCTATAGATTGCTGAAGATGACGAAGAAGCCATCGGCGAACTGATCGAGCATCGCCGCTATGCCGAAGTAAATCAGCAGGATGCCACCCGCGAGTGCAAAGGGCGTGGAAATGAAATAGAGGGGAATCTGCGGCGCCAGCTTGTTGATGAGGCCGATGACCACGTTGAACAGAAGACCGTAGAGAATGAAGGGGCTGGCAAGCCTGAGCATGATCGTGAACGAGGCAGCCAGCGTGTCCGTCAAGCTGATCAGCGATCGCTGCGCGCCGATCAGCGAGCCGACGGGAATGGTCCTGTACGATTCGGCCAGCGCCTTGATCATGTAGTGATGGAAGTCGAGAACGAAGAGAACGAGCAGCGCGCCCGTCGCGAGAAGACTGGTCAACGAGTTGTCGGAACTGTCTTCGAATATATCCCCTGTCGGCGTGGCGTTGAACGAGATGGCCATGCTGATGGCTGCCCCTGCGAACTGGATGCCGAGAACATAGATGCGTGCGACAAGGCCGAAAATCACGCCTGTCAACGTCTCGCAGAAGATCGTCACCATGTACGTCTCGGGTGCAGCCGACGCCGGCGGATAGAGGACATCCCAGAACAAAGGCAAAAGCGCCAGCGATAACGCCAGCGCCAGAAAGAGCCTGATCTGCATCGGCAGACGTGCCGATGAAAATCCTGGCATGACCATCACGCATCCGCCTATTCGGCAGAATGCCAGGAAAAGCGCCATGATGGCGCCCTGCGGATCGGGGATCATGAAATCGAACCGAGTATCTTGATTTCCGTGCCTTTTGCCAACTCGACATGAGAGAGCACCGGAAGCGTCGAGAACAGGCGTTCGGTGATCATGCGCACATAGGAGCGCGTTTCGGGCAGCGTCACAAGTACAAAAGGCAGTCCCTCATCCATGAATTCACGGATAACCTTGCTTGCCTCGTTGCTGAACTCTTCCAGATGGCGCGGATCGATGTCGAATTCGATGACTTCGCCCTTGGCGTCGCGCTTCAAAGCCTGCTGGAAGATCAGATCCCATTTGGTGCCGATGCGGACGACGCGCAGCACACCGTTGTCGGACAGATCGCCGCAGATCTGCTGCGACATGCGGACACGCACATGTTCGACGATCTGCTCGGCCTTCTTCAGATGCGGGGCAAGTTCGGCGACCGCTTCGAGAATGAGATGCAGGTTGCGGATCGAGACACGCTCGGCCAGCAGCAGTTTCAAGATGGCCTGCAGACCGGAATAGGACATGTGGGACGAGCAAATCTCGTCGGCCAGCTTCTTGTATTCCGGGTCCAGCCGATCGATCAGGATCTTCACATCCTTGAACGACAGCAGCGACGGCAGGTTGTTGCGGATGACCTCACTCACATGGGTCAGCAGCGCGGAGATGTTGTCGATCGGGTGGAAGCCCTCACGCTTCAGATCCTCGACGAAATGCTCCAGAACGGAAAACGCCGGCATGCCGAAGGCGGGTTCGCGAACCTCGTCGCCCGGAACCGACGGCTTGTGCCGCTTGCCGGTGATAACGAGCACCTCGCCCACGCGCAGCGTGCTTGCCGCCACCGTCGTGCCGTGGATACGGATCTGGTAGGACTTGTCGGGAATAGCGATATCGTCGGTGACCTTGATCTCGGGCACGACGAAACCATACTGGACGGCAAACTTCTTGCGCATCTTGCTGACGCGGAAGGCGAGTTCCTGGTGTGCTCCAAGCAGGCGCGGCGAGACGAGCTTGCCGAGTGCCAATTCGATCTCGGTGGTCTTGAGCACGTTCTTGACCGTATCGCGCTCGACCTCCTGCTTCTGGACGGCCTTCTTCTCTTCCTCGTCGCGCAGAGCCTTATTCTGTGCCTCGATCTGACGGGGAACGACCCAGGCGCCAGCAGCCAACAGACCGCCAAGGACGGTGAACGGCACGAACGGCAATCCGGGAATGACCGCCAGCAAGAACATCAGGCCTGCCGCGACCGACATCGCCTTGGGATAACTGCTCAACTGGCCGATGACGGCCGTATCGGTGGATCCCTGAGTACCACCGCGCGTGACGATAAGGCCGGCGGCGAGCGAAACGATGAGCGCCGGGATCTGTGTGACGATACCGTCACCGACCGAAAGCTTGACGAAAACGTCGGCGGCTTCGCCAATTTCCATTCCGTGGCGGAAATAGCCGATGATGATACCGCCGAAGATGTTGATGGCGGTAATCAGAAGGCCCGCAACCGCGTCACCGCGGACGAATTTCGAGGCACCGTCCATGGCGCCGTAAAAGGAGCTTTCTTCTTCAAGCTCGCGGCGGCGGCGCTGGGCTTCCTTCTCGTCGATCGTGCCGGCGGACAGGTCGGCATCGATGGACATCTGCTTGCCGGGGATGGCGTCGAGGGTGAAGCGGGCGCCGACTTCCGCGATACGCGTAGCACCCTTGGTGATGACGATGAAATTGACGACGATCAGGATCAGGAAGACGATCAGACCGATGACGAAGTCGCCGGACATAACGAGGCTGGAAAAACCAGCGATAACGCCGCCGGCCGCATCGTGCCCTTCATGACCGTGGGAAAGAATGACGCGTGTGGTCGCGATGTTGAGCGACAGCCGGATCATGGTGGCGATCAGGAGGATGGTCGGGAAGGACGAGAAATCCAGAGGACGCTGGATCCAGAGTGAAACCATCAGGATCAGGACAGCGAAGGCGATGGAGAAAGCCAGCCCGACGTCGATCATGAAGACCGGAATGGGCAGGAAGAGAATGCACAGGATCGTGATTATGCCGACGGCAAAGCCGATGTCACGGCCTTTCGGCGCAACCTTCGGCAGCGGCAGGATACTCTGAGGGGTGGCCATTTCTGCTCCGTCTCGTCATGAGATGCGGAAACCGCCTAAGGCGCTTTCGCTTACAACTTCCTGGGACCCCGGTGACCATCGCAACATCCGACAGCCGGCCGGTTTGGGGAAAATCTAGAAAACGAAGCTTGCGTGAGAGTGACGGCGGCGCTTTCAGCCGCTATCGGATTTGATAGGCGGGTGGGGATGACATAATGGCAATTTTCAACTATGATTGCCGCTAAATCGGTCCCGAGGGCGAAACAGCCCGGTGGACGTGTGCGCGATGGAAGCGCAACTCTGGGCCATGATATCGGCCATTGCAGCAAGCAAGAGGCTTCCATTCGCATGGTTTCGAGCGCATTCTCCACGTATACGAGCTATCTTGTCCTCAACCGGGACATTAATTCGTCGCTGTCGCGCGTTGCAAATCAGGGCGATGTTGCGAACAACACGGCTTATTACGAAGAGAATATCGGCAAGGTCACCACGGCCGAAGAGTTCGTCAACGACTACAGGCTTTTCTCCTATGCGATGAAGGCTTACGGCCTGGAGGAGATGACCTACGCCAAAGCCTTCATGAAGAAGGTGCTGGAAAGCGATCCGAACGACTCTTCCAGCTTCGCGAATTCGCTGACGGATACCCGATACGCGGATTTCGCCAAGGCCTACAATTTCTCGGGCGATTCGGCGAAGGCCCAGACATCGGCTCAGACCGACAATCTGGTCACCGCCTACCAGGATTCGTTCACGCAGGAAGAGGCGGATATCAAGTCCGAAGTATCCTATTTTCAGGGCCAGATCGGCAGCGTCGATAACGTCAACGACATCATCGGCAACGACAGGCTGCGTACTTACGTGCTGGAATCGTTCGGGCTCGACGCGACCTATACATCCAAGAACTATCTCAGCAAGGTGCTGACAAGCGATCTGGACGATCCCGACAGCGTTGCCAACCAAGCGAGCAGCGATGCCTGGCGCAAACTGGCGGCGGCGTTCAATTTCAGCGCCGACGGCACGGTCGCAGCCGGGGAAACCGCACAGAGCGCGGACCAGACATCGGACCTGCGCCTTGATTACATTTACAATAAATCGACCTTTCCCTCCGACCTGCTGCTTGATGCAAACCAGTCTTACTGGGAAAAGAACGTCGCGACTGCCGCAAGTGCGACCGAGATCACATCGGACGAGCGCCTGCTTGCCTATGTCAAGTCTGCGTTCGGCCTGCGCGAAACGCTGATGGCATCAAGCGTCGCCAGCATGATGTACAGCCAGGCGTTCGCCGAGACGATCGGCAATACGGAACTGCTGGATTATTTCAGCTTCCAGAGCGACGGAACGGTTGCTGCAGGCGGATCGGCACAGACCAGCGAGCAGACGACCGGTGTCGCGGCCAAGTACAAAACCGCATTCCAGACCGATCAGACGGATGCGATGGAGAAAGCCGTCTCCAATTTCGAGACCCGTATTGCCGACGTCAAAAGCATCGACGACTTTTTCAAATCCAATGCGGATGACGACGACGCAAACAACGACGATGTCACCGAGATATGGGACGTCGCGTTACGCGCTTATGGTATCGATCCCGACGAGGTTTCGATGACGGCCCTGCGCAAGATCCTCGCCAGCGACCTCGGCGCCAAGGATAGCTACGTCAACCAGCTGGATGACGAACGGTACGTGGCCCTCGTCAAGGCGTTCAATTTCGACAGCAAGGGTGAGGTGGACATACCTCTGCTGGCACAGTCGGAAAACGTCACCCAGGATTTCACCGCAGACTATCTCAGCCTCAAGACGCGCTTCCTGACGGGCACGGAACGGGATAAGGCGGGAGAAACCGCCACAACCGAAATCGAGTATTTCGAGAAAAAGATGGAGACGATCACGACGGCAGGCGAGCTGCTTTCAGACAGCCGGCTTGTGAACTTTCTGCTGGAAAGCCAGGAGATCGATCCGAAAAGCGTTACCAATGACGAATTGAAGCAGATGTTCGCCTCGGATCTCGACGATCCGAAAAGTTATGTGAACCAGCTCTCGGACAGCAGTTTCGCCAAGATCGTCGCATCGTTCAATTTCGATATCGAGGGCAATCTGACGGCCGACACGATCGGTACGGTGCAGCAGAGAGGCGACGTGCTCCAGACGGTCAACAACTATTATCGGCAGACACTGGAAGAGGAGCAGGGCGATTCCAACGAGGGCGTCAGACTGGCGCTTTATTTCGAACGCAAGGCTTCTTCGATCACCAGTCCCTACGATATTCTCGGGGATACCGCGCTGCTCAATTTCTTCAAGACCGCGTACAATCTGTCGACCTATTTCTCCAGCCAGGAGCTTGAAAAGCAGGCCGCGACAGTCGAAAAATTCGTCGAGCTCGATAAGTTGTCCGATCCGGATTACGTGCAGAAGGTGATCCAGCGCTTTACCGCACTTTACGACAGCCAGAACGGCGCGACGAATTCGGCGGCTCTGTCAATCCTGCAGGGCAGCTCCTCTTCGATCAGCGCTGACACACTGCTGGCCGTGGCCCAGCTCTCGGCGCGCTGACGAAGGCGCAGGTATCCTTCTATGACCTCAAACGAAAACACCGCCCGATAGCTTCGGGCGGTGTTTTCGCTTCGTCGCGAAGACGGTGACGCCTCAGCGCGCCGTGATCAATTCCAGTCGATGCAATATCCGAGGAAGCGCTTTGAATCGATCGGATCGGTTCCGAGCTTCTTGCGGAGTTTCTTGCGCAGCTTGCTGATATGGCTCTCGACGACGTTTTCCTCAACGTCCTCATCGAAGATGCCGTAGATGGCGGAGAAGATCTGCGCCTTGGAAACACGACGGCCGCGGTTGGCGACCAGATATTCGAGAATACGACGCTCGCGGCGCGGCAGCGGGAAGACGTCACCGGAAATCTCGGGATCGCGGCCGTCGGAATAGACGCGGATCGAACCGATGTCGGTATAATTGGAAATGGCCGACAGACGACGACGGATGGCGGCGGCGCGGGCCAGGATCTCACGTGGATGAACGGGCTTGCGGACAACATCATCGACGCCGGCATCGAAAAGCGCCAGCGTCGCCTCAAGCGATGGCTGGTCGGAGACGGCGATGACCGGTGCGGTGGAGCGATCACGGATGGTGCGCGGCAGATCGCAGGGGCCGGTGGTCTGGCCGATCAGGAATGCCTCTATCGCATGAATGTCGGCATCGGCTGCAGAGTTGACCCACTCGCCGAACTCGACGGGATCGAAGCCTGCCGACGGAATGCCTTCGCGTCCGAACAGGGATGTGTAACCTTGCGTTACGAGCTCTCGCTCATCAACCACGACGATCATTCATCCATCTCCGAATCAGCAGCGTTCATGTGCTGGACCATGAGTACGAATCGCGAGAGTCGGCCACAATTATAGGAAGTTGCAGGGACTAATTAATAATTGATTAACCATGGCACTCCGATTTGCCCCACATCTAGTGGGTAAAATCGACAGAGACACAATTTTTCTGGGGGAATCTGACAGATTCATAACAGGATTCAGCACGGGCATGTTTGACATGCCTCATTGCTGCCGGATTGAAGGCAGGAGGTAGAACCAAGAGGCAATCTACTTCCAGTTGCCGCCAGCGCAGAAATTCGTGGCTCCTAAAGTCCACTGCCCATAGCCCGATGCAACGAGGTTGGCGATCACGCGGCATACGTATCGCTGTTGCGCCGGATCGTTGTTCGGCCCAGCGTGATAACGCGCGACCGCCATCGTCCAGGTTTCGTGCCGATCATAGAGCTGGCGTAAAAAACGAGCGGCATAGGCAACGTTCTGGGCCGGATCGAACATATCCTGCAGAGAGGCAAACTCCGCGCCGTGATACATCAGGTTGATCTGCATGCAGCCGATATCGATCAGCTTGGCGCCCTGCCCCCGCGACGTGGCAACCTGGGTAAATGCCTCCTGCAACGAGCCCGGAAAAAAGGCCTTGCCTTCGACGTTCAGGGCATAAGGACTGAGCGAGCCTTTTCGCCCTGTCTCGGTGAGACCGACAGAATAGAGTATTCCTTCGGGAATACCGTATTGTGCGGCAGCATGCTGTATCTGTCGTTCACATGCGAGACTGGCCCCGACCGCGGCTTCTCCCGGATCAGAGATAAACGGTATCGGGACGAGCACCAGCGCCGCCAGAACCCGCGCCTTGAGCCAAACCTTCATCCTTACCTCCAGAGGAGCTGCCACGGGCGCCTGTTTCCGACGTATCCGTCAGGTGGCCAGTCGTCGTGCTGCCGCCCTGGCGGCCGTTCTGTTGCTGTTGCTGCTGCGCCTGTCCCATATCGGAGGACTGACGGCCGTTGGCAAACGAATCACTGCCCTTGTCAGAGGATGTCGAGCTGCTTCCGCTGGCAATGCTGACCGTGATCTGATCGACGCTGTAACCTTGTGCCTTGAGGTTATCGAGCATCGACGAGCTGTCGTGGAGGAGCTGCCTGTAGGCCTTGCTGCTTTCGACCGTCAGGTGAATGTTCAGCTCTTCGCCGACCATGCGCATGGTTGCTGTCACATGTCCAAGATCGTTGGGGTTCAGCTCGATCTTGAGCGTGTTCACCACTTTACCCGTGCTGGCGTAAAGCGCCTCGTTGGACAGTTTGGCGCTTGGGTTCATCGCAGCCGACCAGTCAGGATCCTGGCCGAAGGCGGTTGCCAATGAGACCGCGTTCGAGCTCGGTGCAATGCCGATATAACGCCGGTTCTCGGTCACCTGCACGGCAGGCGTTTCGATGTCGGCCGAAACTTCGCTGTCATGCTCCAGCGCATCACGAACAGCCGGGACCGCTTCCGCGGCCGCTGCTGCGCTGCTCTTGACGGCCTTGCCGACATCCGATGCCGCCGTATTCGTGGTCATTTCGGGCGCCGCGTCCTTCAACGGCTGAGCTGCGTTACCGGCCTGCGATGCTAACGAACCCACATCGATTTCAGTGGACGGCGTCTGCGTCGTCTGTTGATCGCCGACCACGTCGGACTGCGCGGTCTGGGCAGCCGCGACATCCGGCAGCGCCTGAAGCAGTGCCAGCGCATCATCCGCCGCGTCAGGATCGGCTGCATCGGTATCCGTCTGGTCGGTCTTGGCCTGATCCGCGGTGGTGCTGCGAACCGTGTTACCCTGACCTTTCGTGTTGGCGGGCATGGCTGCCTGCAGGTCTGCCAGCAAGTCCGTCGCCGTATCGAGATCGGCGCCATCGACAGGTGCCTGTTGTGCCGCTTCTGGTGCCTCGACCGGAATTTCGATGACCGTCTCCGGGGTAACCGGATCCGAAGGCAGTGCCGTCGCCTTCGACAGCATGGATTCAACGGTCATCGCGAATGGACGAGTACCTGAAGACGCCTGCGACGTAGTGGCATCGGTTCCGGCCTCGCCCTGATCGGATTGAGTCGTGGTCGCCGCGCTATCGTCGCTCGAAGCGGAACCGGTTTTGCCACGCTGGCTCTGCCCGTCGCCGTAGGAGTTAAGCGTCTTTGCAAAACCGTCGTCCTTGGCAGAACGCGTTCCCTTGTTGGACGCGGAAGAGGCTGCCGTTGAAACATCCGCGCCCGCCGGCAAGGCGTTGTTCACTACATTCATCATCGGTCCCCAATCTCCTCCGAAAGAAGCGAATCTATCTCACCCAGCTTGTTTCGACCTTGCGTAACGAAGTCGTCAACGGCCGCATTTGTCGCGGTCGATGCATTCGGCACGACTGACCCCGCGGTGGTCGGATCAGGTCGGGCATCGGCAGTCTGGATGTCACCATCGACAACCTCGGCGCCGCTACCGCTGATTTCCACGGGCCTGACGATCTCTTCGCCGACGCGCTGTGCGGCGTCCAGAAGCGCTCGGTCGCGGTCGGAAAGACCATCCCGGGGAATGGACGAAAGCTGTTCGACTATCGCCGAGACATTCGAGGACGGAACCTTGGCAATATGCTCGTAGAGGCCCGGAAGAACCGCACGTCCCTTGCCGCTGAGCACGTCGTTCAGCTTGCGTGCCTGTTCCGCCGTATAGCTTGCCAGGTCATACTTGCCCTTCAGCGTCGCCAACCGCGATATGCGCAGGTAAAGCTCCTGGGCTCGGTCCGGGTCCATCAGGTCCGCTACTTCGGAAATCCGATCGTGCCCCAGCCCCGGATCGTTGGTTACGGCCAGATCCACAAACAGATCGGCAAACTGGCTGGCATAAGGCGAGTGCAGGAAACGCCGCGCATAGCGCACGGAATAACCGAAGGCACGGTCGACGTTCTTGAGGCTTGCGCTGGCCACGATGGAGCGGCGCAGAGCGGCCTCCTCCAGGATCGTGCCTGGTGCATCGACGCGCGTGCGATCATAGAAAATCAACGCAGCGGTCGGATCCGTCGGGTAATTGACGTTGCCGGCGACCAGATTGAGATAGGGGCCTATCGGAGAACCCTGATATTCCTCGGAGAGGGAAGCAATCGAGCTTGCGACCTGCGCGCCCCGGCCGTCGAGATATTTCTGCAGCACGTTGACAACCCGCGCGTCGAGATAACCCTGGGTGTCGCGGGATGCCAGGAAGTTCAAAGTCGCGGGATTACCGCCGCTCATAACATAAACGAAGACCGCGTCGGCATTGCGGCTATCCGCAAGCGTGCCGTTGTCGGCAGCTCTCAATCTCTTGTCGAGTGAATCGATCAGGTAGCGCTGAAGCTCGGAAGCGGAATGATCCCCAAGAACCAGCGAATCCTGGACGAACTGCAGGGATCTCAGGATCTTGTAGGCGTCGAGCGACTGGTCCTGGGCGCGCGTTTCGGCCACTCCTGCAGCCAGTGCGGCTGCAAGAAACGCGGAACGGACAAACCAGTGTCTACGAGCGAACATCAGCGCTTACCCTCAACCATCGGCGATCAGGATTTCGATGCGGCGATTGGCTCCGTCCTCGGGATTATCCATCACCTGCGGACGGCGATCGGCAAAACCGGACAGTTGCTTCACCCGGGTATCATCGAGGCCGCCACGCAGAAGCATGAAATAGGCGGCATGGGCGCGATCCATCGAGAGCGTCCAGTTGTCGGCATTTCCGCCACGATAGGGCCGGCTGTCCGTATGACCGCGAATGACGATGGAACCGGCCTTCTCCTTTAGAACTGCGGCGACCTTCTCCATAGCCAGGATCGTCTCCCTGCGCGGGACGGCCGATCCGAGATCGAACATCGGCGTTCCCGCCTGATCGGAAATGGTAACCAGCATGCCGCCCTCGGATGGCGTCACGACGATGCCCTCGGAGAGCTTTCCCGGTACTCCGGTCAGAGCCTTGACGAGTTCTTCCTTGAGCTCATCTGCCTTCTCAGTTTCCTGCGCCGTTGCTTCAGGGCGATCTGGCTCGGGAGCGCCGTCATAGGGCTTTTCCTCCTGCCGGGCTTTCGCCTCAGTGGTGGTTTTCGCCGATTGAAGCGCTGCGATCTGCTGCTGGGCAGAGAGGTCGGCAGGCGCCTGCGCGGTCGACGGAGATTGGTTATGGGCCTCAGCCTGTTTCTGGGACTGGACCTGGGCTGCGGCCGTCTCGATCGGCTTCGCATCCGGAGCCTGCGGCAAGCTGCTGTCCTGCGTCACCGCGACTGCGCCGTTCTGCCCGTTTTGCGATGCAGAGGCCTGTTTGCTCCAGAAATCGGGGTCGAACGGATCGCGATATGCTTCACCGCCGGAAGCACCTGTCGATGGACCGGAATTTGCCGCACCGCCCTCGCCCTTGACGCTGACATTGGCCTGCTGGCCGACTTCCTGTGCGATCTCCGCCAGGACAGCATAGGGATTTTCGAAGAATGCTTCTTCCGAAAAGCTCGTGTTTTCGCCGGAGGACGCCGTAAGATCCTCGCCGGAGGCAGCGGCGGAACCGTCCTGCGTCTTGTCGGCTGCGATGTCCGACTTCTGGCCGTCCTGTTCGCCCTGCGCGTTCTTTGCCGGCTCCTTGACGCCATCGGAACTCGGCGATTCGTCCGTCAGCTTGATCGGATTGAAGTAGCTTGCGATCGAAGCCTTGGTTTCTTCATTGGAGGCGTTGACGAGCCACATGACCAAGAAGAATGCCATCATCGCCGTCATGAAGTCCGCATAGGCGATCTTCCAGGCGCCGCCATGGGAACCTTCGTGATCACCCTTGTGGCGTTTTACGACAATGATCTCGTTCTTGCCGTGATGGTGACTTTCACTCATCTATCTGCTCTTCCATCGCTTCGACAAAAGTCTTCAGACGCGTCACAAGAATCGAGTCACCGACTTCCAGCGTCATGTCGATTTCCGCCGAGTCCCCGTATTCGACTTCGGTCACCAGCGGATCGAGCCGCTTGCGCATCATTTCGATAAATGTTTCGGACCCTCTCACCGAGAGTTTCACCGTCCTGCCCTGCCCGATTTCCTCGGCAACATCGGCAGCAAATTTAGCTCCGGCAGCGCGAGCGACCTCTTCCTGGACGAAAGGCCGCAGGACACGTGCCACCGAATTGTCCACAGCATCCGCGACCGATACCTTCATCTCTTTGAGGAAGGCCTCTACGCGCTCGGCAACCACGCCCTCGTATTTGACGGTCAGCGCTTCGATTTCAGCGCGATGTTCCGCAGCAATCTGCGCCAGCTGCTGTTCGTGGCGCTCGGTCATCTCAAGAGAGGCAGCCTCGTAGCCTTCGGCACGCGCCTTGCTCTTTTCTTCCTCGATATCGACGGCAGGCTCCAGCGGCACTTCCGGCAGGTCGAAGTTGTTTTCTGAAAAATCGAAGTCGGAGACGAACTCCAGCGGCTTCGGCTGCGGGGCGCCAAAATCCTTCAAATAACGGGCAAGCGGCACACTCATGGAAACATCCCTATCGAGCCGACATGCAGATAATGAAAAGGCTTACCTCAGAAATGAACAAGTTGACCCTTCCTTCGTGCGTTTGCCGCTCGCTTCGAAGCGATCGGCGAGACGCATCCGGGAATGGACGCATCATCGCCAGAAACCAGCTACGATGCCAAACTTGTGCGAAGATGAAGACCCGCCAAACGGTATCAGCTAAAAAGAACCCGCGAGCTCTGCTGATGGCTGTTGAGCAGGGAGAGCAACTGTACCGAGAGCGACTGCTGTGTCTGATAGGCGGCCAGCTTGGTGGATTCTTCTTCCATGTCCGCATCAACCAAGCGACCAACGCCCTTGTCGAGTACATCCTGAAGAGATTTGACAAAACCGGTCTGCTGATCGACACGGGAAGAGACCGTGCCAAGATTGCTCGCCAGCTGGTTGAGCTTGTCAGTCAGATGGCCAATGACGACAATCATATCGTCCAGCTCGCTCGAACTGGTGGCATCGGATACTGCAATCTGCGTGCCGGTCGTCGCAACGGTCGAATCCACATCAAGCAGGTAATAGTTGCGGGGTGTCGAAGTTCCATCGGAATTCAATGTGTTGGCGTCGATCGAAGCAGTCAGAAGCCCGCGATTGGCATTCGCGGAATCGATCAGCGTCGTATCCGCGGTTTCGACCGAGACATAGCTGAGCGATACCGCACCCGAAACACTGCGCTGAAAAGCAGTCGGGATCGACTTCGATGCACCGAGCACCTCATCGGAATTGTAGAGCCAATTGTCACCGGAGAACGTCGCCGCCTGAAGCACGGAACTGAGGTTTTCCTTGAGCGAGCCAATGCGGGCATTCAATGCATCTCTATCTGTCCCCTCCTCGTAGGCGGTAACCAGCTGACTGGTTATTTCATCCAGAATGCTGATGGAGGAGGTCACGGCCCCATAGGCGGTATCGAGCTTCGACGCACCGAGATTGAGCGCGTCTCCGATACTGCCGAGAACACTCTGGTCAGATGTCATGTTGGTGGCCGCCGACCAGTAACCGGCATTATCTGCGGCAGAAGCAACCTCCAGACCAGATGCTGTCCGCTTCTGGGTTTCCTCGAGATTATCGCTCGCGAAAAGAAGGGTCTGCAGCGCGCTCTGCACGTAACCAACCGTCATGATTTTTGACATATTCTAACCACCTATGTTCGGAATCAGGACATGCCGGTTACGTAATCCGGCTGTGACGCATCGACTTCATGCTGCCTGCCATCTGGCAAGCGCGTCACTTCAAGTTTTCTGGCATGGCGTTCCAGCCAGCACGCGAAGGTTAATGAAAACCTACGATTCGGACAAGACGCAAACAACCTTGCGCCAGCATAACGCCCCTGAGACCTGTCGATCGGCAGCCGGCCGAAGCCGTTGATTTTGCTTAATACGGATCGAGCCGCGTCTTTGAAACGCGGCCCGAAATCTATTGTCAGCTTCGAAAATCTTCGAGCCCTTAGCCCTGGAAGAGCGAGAGGATATTCTGCGAGGAGGAGTTGGCAATCGACAGCGACTGGATCGCAAGCTGCTGCTGCGTCTGGAGTGCCGAGAGCTTTGCCGATTCCTCTTCCATGTCTGCATCGACCAGTCGGCTTACGCCTGTTTCGATTGCATCCGACAGGGTGGCCGCATAGTCGTCCTGCAGGTCGATGCGGGTAATCAGCGCGCCGAGGGCGGCGCCCGAATCCGTCAGGCTGGAGAGAGCGGCTTCTACCTGATCGAGGAAGACCTGGATATCGCCGGTGGTGGACGAGCTTGTCAAAGCGATGCTCATCACGCTGCCAAGAATTCCTTCTTCGCCGACACCGGCATTGATGGTGCCGAACATCGCGTAGGAGGCAACCTTGAATTCGGCGGTCGTAACCTTCACCGTACCATCGGAGTTGCGGATGAAGCCATCGACGACAACCGTGTTGGAAGCATCATCCGCAGCGACCATCCAGTTCTCGCCGGAGAATGAGGCGGCTTGAGCAATCGCGCTCAGCTGTTCCTGCAGCTTCTCAACTTCAAGGTTGATCTGGTCTTTATCTGTAGATTCTTCCGTCGCGGTTACAAGCTTCGCCTTGATCTCGTCGACGACATCGATGGCGCTTTCCATCGCGGCATAAGCTGTATCCACCTTGGCGGCGCCGACGCCGAGAGCGTCCTTGGCAGCGTTGATCGCCTTGTTGTCGGAATTCATGGTCGTGGAAATCGACCAGTAGGCGACGTTATCGGCAGCCTCGCTCACGCGGAAGCCGGAAGAGACGCGATCCTGGGTGTCGGCAAGGCTGCTGCCAATAGCGCGAAGCGTCTGCAGTGCCGACATCGCGGAAGTGTTTGTCAAAATGCTCGTCATCTCAAATTGCCCCTTGGCTCTCGGTTGGGAGGGACATTCCGGCGTGGACCGGTAAACGCGATCAGCTTCATGCCTGGCCGGAGGACGTTGCGCGTTCGCTGCTGTCCGGCCCGCTGTTTCAATGACGAGGAGAAAAACCGATCACGGTTAATAGAAGGTTAACGATCGTCCGGTGCCGTTAACACGAATGAACAAAACAATAACAGCCATTGATTGTGCAAAGACAAAATTAACGAATAAAAACAAGACGTAAAAAAGGGCCGCACCATGGTGCGACCCTGATTTCCGAAACCGGATTTTTTTTAGCTGCGGAACAGCGTCATGATGTTCTGCGAAGAAGAGTTGGCGATCGACAGCGACTGGACGGCGAGCTGCTGCTGCGTCTGGAGAGCCGAAAGCTTGGCTGATTCTTCTTCCATGTCTGCATCGACGAGGCGGCTTACGCCCGATTCGATAGCGTCGGAGAGGCTGGAAGCGAAGTCGTCCTGCAGGTCGATACGGGTGGTCAGCGCGCCGAGAGCTGCGCCGGCATCCGTCAGGCTCGACAGAGCAGTTTCAACCGTGGTCATGAAGCCGTCGATGTCGCCCTGGGTCGAAGCCGAGGTCAGAGCAATGGTCATGACTGCGCCGAGAATACCGCCGCTGCCGACGTCGCTGGCCAGGGTCTCGAACATTGCATAGCTTTCGAGATTGAAGCTTGCAGTGGTGATTTTGACCGAGCTGTTATCTTCGCGGATGAAGCCGTCAACAACCTTGGCTTCCGTCGTGGTGTTGGAACCGGAAATCTGCCAGTTTTCGCCCGAGAAGGATGCGGCCTGAGCAACTGCGGTGAGCTGCTGCTGCAGCTTCTCGACTTCCAGGTTGATCTGTTCCTTGTCGGTCGAGCTTTCGGAAGCGGTAACCAGCTTGGCCTTGATCTCGTTGACGATGTCGATGGCGCTTTCGGTTGCAGCGTAAGCGGTGTCGACCTTGGCAGCGCCGACGCCGAGTGCGTCCTGAGCAGCGTTAAGTGCCTTGTTGTCGGAATTCATGGTCGTGGAGATCGACCAGTAGGCAACGTTGTCGGATGCTTCGCCAACGCGATAACCAGACGAAACGCGATTCTGCGTGTCGGCGAGATCGCTATTGATGTTCCGCAGCGTTGCGAGAGCGGACATGGCGGAGGTGTTGGTCAGAATGCTGGTCATAAAAGTTGCCCCTTTGGCACTGTGATTTGAAGGGACATTCCGGATTTCGCCGGGAACGACAGTCAGCGTCATGCTTGCCGGAAACCGTTAATTTCGGCCCGTCGTTTTGATGAGCCGAGTAGACACTGTTAAGGTTAACAATTTCCCAACGCCAAAAGAAAAAATCTCTATGAATTCATTTACTTCCCGTTAATTTTTAAGCATTTACTTCCTGTTAATATCTGCGGTTTTCCAGTGCATTCCCGCCGGAATTCAAGGCTTCAAAACGAAAAGGGCCGCACCTTGAAGGTGCGGCCCCAATTCAGATTGCTGCCAGTGATTACTGGAACAGACGCAGGATGTTCTGGCCCGAAGAGTTTGCGATCGACAGGGACTGAACAGCGAGCTGCTGCTGGGTCTGGAGTGCCGAAAGCTTGGCCGATTCTTCTTCCATGTCGGCGTCGATGAGGCGGCTGACGCCCGAGTCGATTGCGTCCGAAATCTTGGAAGCGAATTCGTCCTGCAGGGTGATACGGCTCGTCAGTGCGCCGAGGGCGGCGCCGGCATCCGTCAGACCTGCCAGTGCGGTTTCGACGGTGTCCATGAAGCCGTCGATGACGCCCTGCGTGGAAGCCGAGGTCAGAGCGATAGTCATGACAGCGCCGAGAATGCCACCGCTGCCGACGTCGCTTGAAAGCGTCGAGAACATTGCATAGCTCTCGAGGTTGAAGCTGGCCGTGGTGATCTTGACCGAGCCGCTGTCTTCGCGGACGAAGCCGTCGACAACCTTGGCTTCAGTCGATGTGTTGGAACCGGAAATCTGCCAGTTTTCGCCGTTGAACGATGCAGCCTTGCCGATTGCAGTCAGCTGTTCCTGAAGCTTTTCGACTTCCAGGTTGATCTGGTCCTTGTCGGAAGAGCTTTCGGAAGCGGTAACCAGCTTGGCCTTGATTTCGTTAACGACGTCGATTGCGCTTTCCGTAGCAGCGTAAGCAGTGTCGACCTTGGCAGCGCCAACGCCGAGTGCGTCGGAAGCAGCGCCGAGAGCCTTGTTGTCCGACTTCATCGTGGTCGCGATGGACCAGTAGGAAACGCCATCAGCAGCGGAGTTTACGCGCTCGCCGGTCGAGACGCTGTTCTGCGTCTTCTGCAGATCCTTGTTGATGTTACGGAGAGTTTCGAGAGCCGAAGTAGCGCCGGCATTGAAGTTGATGCTAGACATGAAGTGTCCCCTAAAGACTGAAAACAAACGGTGAGGACATGCCGGGGTTTAATCGGCTGCGACGGTCCGACATCATGCCACTCGGTTCCGTTTAATCGTTTAGGACACCAACCCGTCGCAGGATCAAATTAGCCAGCCAAGAGTTGCCACAGTCTTAATTTTGGGGGTGAGTCGCCGCTGATGCTGAGACGTAGTAAACAAACGGTTAACGCATCACGAATAACGTTAAACATAATTCGACCGGTTGTTTTTCGCGCCGCCGGTCAACGCACACCGGTTTCAAGCAAGCTTCGACGGATAGCAAAGTCGGATGGATTTCTTGCGTTGCCCGCCAACCGGATTCTGCGATCGACAGGCAGACTTGGCACGGCAATGAAAATACGGAGCAGATGTTGACCGAGATCAGCTACAAAGCCGCGTCCCAGCATTTCCGCAGCGGCGACTACACTTCGTCACTCGTTACGATCAACAAGCTGCTCGACGTTCAGAAAGACGCTCGTACATATATGCTGCTTGCCCGGACGCTGAAGCAACTGAAGCACAAGGCGGAAGCCGCTCAGGCTTTCCAGCTCGCAGCCGAGCTTGGAGGCCAACACTCCGAAGACAATCTGATCGACGCCATCAGGCTGTATTTCGAGTTGGGCGAGAAGGAAAAGGCTTTGGCTTTGGCCAACCGGATCCTGCCAAAACTGACCCGCGATCCTGAGTTGGCTTTCATCGTGGCATCGCTTCTGGTCGAGCGCGGTCAGGCCCGCATCGCCCGCGTGTTCAAGACGGTGCTTATTCGGAGCAAAGAACTGCCGCATATGCTGCTAGGCGCCCGGATCTCGCTGAACACTTGGGATCTGTTCGATCCTTCCGACATCGAGACCGCCCGTGTGCTGTTGAGCCGGATTCCCACCAGCCATCCAGTGCGGCTAATGTATCTCACCTTCAGCCGCGAGCACAGCAAGTATGACGCAGTAGAGCGTCACCAGCCGATCATCGACGCGGCTATCGCTTCGGGTGAGACAGATTTCGTCAAGATGGACGGAACGTTCTTCAACCTCCACTGGACCGGTGACGAGCACCTGAACCAGCTTGCTCGCAGCAACACGCCGAAATTCTCTCCGGAGATGACCGCACTCCGCCATCAGATGCCCCACACATGGGGAGACAAGATCCGTATCGGCTATCTGTCCTCCGACCTCTTCGACAAGCACGCGACGATGAAGCTGATCCGCCGTGTGTTCGAATTGCACGACCGGGATCGCTTCGACGTAACGCTGTTCTGCCACTCCGATCCAAAGATGCTCGCGAGCAACGAGGCCAACCGCGAAGAATGGGGCAATCTGGTCACCGTTCGGGATATGAGCGACGAGGAAATCCTGGCCGAGATCAAATCCCGCAATATCGACATCCTCGTCGATCTGAAAGGCCATACGATCGGTACCCGCAATACCGTCTTCAACATGCAGGCAGCACCCATCCAGGTCGCCTGGCTGGGCTTCCCGGGCTCCACCGTCAACGTCGATCTCGATTATGCCATCGGTGACAAATTCGTGCTGCCGGACAGTTCGAAGCCGCACTATTACGAGAAGTTCTGCCGGCTGCCGGAAACCTATCAGCCGAACGATCCAATTCACAGGCCGCTTGCCAAGCCAATGACGCGCAAGGAAGTGGGACTTCCCGAAGACGCATTCATCTATGCGTCATTCAACTCGAACCGCAAGATTACGCCGCAAATGCTGGATCTGTGGGCGGCGATCGTGAAGTCCACTCCCAACGGCGTTCTGTGGATCATGACCAACAACGCCGAAGGCCGGATCAACATCCAGAAGAAGCTTGTTGCCAGTGGTGTACCCGCCAAGCGCATCCTCTTCATGACCAAGATGCATTTCGAGCACCACCTCAATCGTATCCCGCTTGCGGATCTCGGGCTCGATACCTACCCCGTCAACGGCCATACGACGACATCGGAGCAGCTTTGGGCTGGCCTGCCGGTCCTGACCTACAAGGGTACCAACTTCGCCTCGCGCGTCAGCGAAAGCCTGCTTCACGCGATCGATCTGCCTGAACTGATTGCGGAGAACAAGGACGACTATCTACGCAAGGCAGTCGAGTTCGGAAACAATCCCGAGCTCATCAAGCCGCTGAGACAGCGTCTGGAAGACAATCGTCTCAAGAGCCCGCTATTCGACGCCGAGCGCTTCTGCCGGCATCTCGAAACGGCTTACGAAATGATGGCCGATCGCGCCAGACAAGGCCTGAAGCCCGATCACATCGATGTCGCGTCCCTGCCGACACGCACCGAGCCTTTCATGGAAAAGCTTGACTGACGATCCCCGCCAGGCAGAAGCCTGGCCGGACGCGCATTGAGCGCTGCGTCCGACAAAATCCAAGCATGATGCTGCCCAGATGTGCACCAGCCCCGACAACCATTCGTCCGGAGCCGAGCATCATTGCCGAGATGCGTGTGAGGCGCATCATGACAACCCGGTACCAAATCTGATCGAAACTGGCGACCGAAATCCGGCGCGATAAACTGCGCCACCATGGTCAGACGAAATCTGGAATGTCGAATTTCCTTTTAAATTCAATACTCCATTTTTGCGCAAGCCTCATGCACTAACTTTATGACCGAGCGATCCTCTGACGTTCAGGGATCTCGTGACGGCCCGAATACAATGTTAACCATAAAAACTGGCTAGACGGCTCATTATGAAAACATGCCCCTACTCCATCGAACGCGAAGAAATCCTTGCCAAGGCCATTGGCCCTCTGGCGGCCGAACTGAGGTTGCTCGATGCAGCCGACCTCATTTCGCTTCTTCATTTCGAGTATCACAGCAGCATCGCTGATCTGGTCGATTCTGCTGCCGAACTCTATTTCCATCCGGGAACCGTGCGCTTCGGTGTCGGCGGGGACTATGCGATGGATTGGTCGGCCTACCCGTCGATCACGCTCGACCTGGAGATCAATCCCCCGGGCATCACGATCTACAGCCGACTGAAGCTGGAAGCAGACAAAGCCAGCATCTCGATCAATTACATCAACTTCCATAGCCCGTCTGCCGATCCGAAGGAGAACACCTCCATTCTGGCAGACAGCCTCAAGAAGGTGACCTTCCATAACACCAAGACGCGGGCAGCCCTGGAACTGAGCAGCCAAGCCCATCATTAAGACAAGCGCTGCCCCTTCCGGCGACCGCTGGAAGGGCCTTTGCGTCATTCACCCGTTGCCGCGCCCCGTGTGCGGCAATTTGCGTTTATGGCGCCTCCGCCTTTTCGACAGACCTTTCCCTGTGCAGCCCTCATATCTCGCCGTTATACGAGCTCAAGTGGCATAGACGACAAATCGCATCCGTGACCGGTCAAACCCGATCCCAGGCCGGCCAGGCACGAGCGCCAGTGCGCTATAAAGCACACTGGCATGTAGAGACGAAAAATTGGGCGTGCTGTGCCGCAGGGCTGAACGCGGACGACTTCGTGCAATCCGGATGAAGCGGTGCGGAGACAGTCTCGTTGCCGAGACCGAGAGCTTTCCAACATTCAAAAATGATAGACAAATAGCTCTATCCGGCAGGCTTGCCGGGCGGAGTTAACGCACGATTTCAATATTTCAGGAGAACGATCGGACCAAGGAGCCAACAAGAAGGTTCCAGCCGTCGATAAGGACGAAAAACAGGATCTTGAACGGCAGAGAGATCGAGGTCGGCGGAAGCATCATCATGCCCATGGCCATGGTGATCGTGGCGACCACCATATCGATGACGAGAAACGGCAGAACGATGAGGAAGCCGATCTCGAAGCCGCGGCGAATCTCCGACAGCATGAATGCCGGAACGAGCACGCGGTAATAGGGCCTGTCGTTCTCGGAGGTCTGCTGCCCGCGTTCGGTGGCCAGATCGACGAACAGGGCCAGATCCTTCGGACGGGTATTCGCCATCATGAAGGTGCGGAACGGTTCCGCCGTTCGCTCGACCGCCTGGGCTTCCGTCACCTGGCTCTGCAGCATCGGCTGAATGCCGTCGCGCCAGGATTGCTCAAGCGTCGGCGACATGACGTAGAACGTCATGAACATCGCCATGCTGGTGAGAATCATGTTCGACGGCGTAGTGGCAAGCCCCATGCCCGTTCTCAAGATAGAAAAGGCAATGATGAAGCGCGGGAAGCTCGTCACCATGATCAGGATGCCCGGCGCAACGGACAGGACCGTCAGCAAACCGAAGGTGCGAACAATCCAGGCTGCTGCCGAACCATCAACTGGGACGTTGATCAGATCCTGCAACTGCTGCGCATGCGCCAGACCGGGCGCCAAAGCCAATACGGCAACGAAAATCGCGAGACGAATCATTCGACAACAAAAGTCCTAATCAGGACCTTTGTTACACGCCCCTGGGAGCGCAAGCTAGCAATCTCCTCGAGATCGCCCTTCAAATATGTGAATCCACGCGGCCCCTGCAGTTGTTGCAGCGACAAGGTTCGCAGATAGGCAACGATATTCTGATTGACCGTTTCGGCCAGTGCCGGATCGGGCGGACCATCGAAAACCAGCCCCACCTGCAGGCGAATGAGGTTTTCGGCCGGATAGCCGATATTGGTCAGGATCGGCGTCAGTTCTAGGAGATTGGATACAGCTGGTGCAGTCTTTTCGCCCTCACCACTCTTTTCTCCCTCGGCTGCATGCGTGCTTGCCGCTGCTTCGGCCGGCTTCGGGGCCGGCGCAATCAGCTTGCCGGTCAGCCAGCCGCCACCGCCGCCCACCAAAGACAACAGCACCACAGCGCCAACCATCGGAATGAGCGTGTTTTTCTTCGGGACGGTTTCGTCCTCAGCCGTGATAGCCATTTGGTTTCACTCCTTGGCAAAATGCCAGCATACCTCAGATCGGCGAGAACAGATCCATGAGCTGCTGGCCGACGGGCGGCTGTTGAATTTCGCTCACGCGGCCACGGCCGCCATAGGAGATGCGTGCTTCGGCGATCTTTTCATAAGAAATTTCGTTCTCTGAATCGACATCCTGCGGCCTGACGATACCGGCAACGTTGAGGATACGGATCTCGTTGTTGACGCGTACTTCCTGCGAACCGCTGATCAGCAGATTACCATTTTCAAGAACGCCGGTCACGACTGCCGCAACGAGCAGATTCAACTGCTCGGACCGGGTGGTAGACCCCTTGCCGTCCGAATTGGATTCGCCGTTGAAACCGAAAGAGGAATCGGTGCTGGGCTTCCATCCAAAGATGGTCGCATCGGCCTTCCAGGCCGTGGTGCGGTCGTTGCTCTTTTCGAGCTTCGTCTGATTATCGAAATCCGCCTTGTCGTTGATCTTGATCGTGACAGTCATAATGTCACCGATATTGAGCGCGCGCGCATCCTTGAACAGGGCGGCCTGACTGTCGCTCCAGATCGAGTAGCCGTTGTTCATGTTGTGCGGACGCTTCGGATAGGAGGCGAGCTGCGGGGCCTGGCTGAACTGCAACCCGCTGCCGATCGGGCTCATCGACGGCGCATTGCCGACCTCCCTGATCGTCTGGGGCGTTTGTGAGCATCCTGAAAGAAGCGCGACGGTCGCGAGGAGTGCGGGTGCGAGTTTGGTCATGACGGATCTTTCGACGTGTTGGGATCCGCTGCACTGGCGATGATGGAGGCGACGGCCGCAGCCTTCTTGGCATCCATTTCACTCAATATCAGGCCGGATTGGCGGGGCGGAAGCCGCATGACAATAGCGGCGGCAAGCCCTGCCTGCATTTCTGCCAACTGCGGGGCGGCAGTGTCTGGCTTCATGGTCTTGAAGATATCGACGAGGCCGTTTTCGGCCTGCTTCATGAATTCGTTGCGCCGGCCGATCCAGTCTTCATATTCGGCCTTGCGGGTTTCCATGACGGCGATGCGGTCGTTGACCTCGCCCTGAAGTTTCTCAAGGTCCTGCTTCTGCAAAGCATAACGGCGATCACGCGCAGCGTCGGCAATGTTGCCGCAGAATTGCTGAACCTCGTTCTCGCTCGTCAGGCCGGACGTGTCGCGGACCTGTTCCTGGGCGTCGGCCGAGGGCAAGGCAACAAGCAACCCGAGGAGAGCCAGCACCGGAAGAGCCACCGAGGAACGCTCCCAAGGCCGTAACCGAGACGGTGATGAAGTATCTGGGCCAATCATTGCAGTACCAGCTCCGCTTGCAGTGCACCTGCAGACTTGATCCCCTGGAGGATCGCGATAATCCCATCAGGCTTGACGCCGATGCTGTTGAGCCCTGCAACCAGCGACCGCAGATCCGGACCTTCGAGGACCGCAACCGGGCCACCTGTCTTCTCAGCCGTGATATCCGTCTGCGGCTGGACGTAGGTCTCGCCGCGCGAGAAAGGCAGCGGCTGGATGACCTGCGGCGTCTCAGTGACCTGAACCGTCAATGTTCCGTAGCTGACCGCGACTTTCGATATACGAACATCGGCACCGATGACGATGGTTCCGGTGCGTTCATTGATGACCACCTTGGCAGGCGTATCGGTTTCGACGGCAAGGTTCTCGATGCGCGCCATCAGACGGGCCAGATCCTCCTGCGGAGGCTTCTGTACCGAAACGACCTGAGAATCACGGGCTTCGGCAATCGGCATGCGATAGGTGCTGGTGGAGAAGGAATTGATCACGTCCGCGACACGGATCGCGGTGGAGAAATCCGGATTTCGCAGCTGCAGGACGAGCGCCCCGGAATCCTTGAAGCGCGACGGCAGTTCGCGTTCGATAATGGCACCGCCGGGGATGCGGCCTGCGGTGGTTATGCCTTCGGTGAGCTGGGTCGCGGCACCCGTGGCCGAGAAGCCGGAAACGACGACGGCGCCCTGCGCGACGGCATAGATCTGACCGTCGGCACCGGTGAGCGACGTCATGACCAGTGTTCCGCCGCGTAGCGATGTCGCGTCGCCGAGAGAGCTAACGGTCACGTCGATACGGCTACCGGGGCTGGTGAAGGGCGGCAGGTTCGTCGTGACCATGACGGCCGCAACGTTCTTGGCGGCCGACTGGCCGCCCTGCGTCGAAATGCCGAGGTTCTGGAGCATTGCGCGCATTGACTGATCGGTAAACGGCGATGCCCGCAGGCCGTCGCCTGTGCCTTGCAAGCCGACCACGAGACCATATCCGATGAGCTGGTTATCACGTCCCGCCTGGAGTGAGACCACGTCCTTGATACGCGCATTCGATGCCGCCTCGACGACAGACGCCGCAGCAAAAAGCGCCAGCACGCTGGCGACGATTGTTGTTAGCAGTCTAGCGATCATTTCTGGACAACCTCGACATTTCCGTCAGGCCTGACCGTGCCGGTGACGGTAACCCCGCTCTCAGTGTTACGGACGCGAATCGAATCTCCGGCCATGGCGTCCTGCAGAGCAGATCCGGAGGCGGAAATCGTCAGCCCACCAACGTTGAACATGATGCGGATCGCCTTGCCTCGCTCGACTGTGAAAGGCTCTCGCAACGAAGCAGCGGGGATGGTTCTTCCCGCTACCAGTGTGCGCTTTGCCACCTTGCCGATGACATCAGTGACGCTTGACGTGTAACCACCGGCCAGGTTCGGATTGGTCACTTCGACCTCCATCACCTGGCTTGAGGAAATGATATCGCCGGGGAAGATCGTCGATGTGGGAACGACGGCGTAAAGAGGCTGGGCAACCGCGACCTGCGATCCGGCACCAGCGATGAACAGCAGCGACAGGGTAACCCCGCCGATAGCCGACCGAAGTGCATTTCCACTAGGAAACATCATGTTTGCCCGCCTCTTAATCCGTTATTTCAGGTTCTTACTGACGATCTGAGCCATTTCATCCGCTGTCGTGATGACCTTGGAATTCATTTCGTAAGCGCGCTGCGCCGAGATCAGGTCGGTGATTTCCTTGACCGAATCGACGTTGGAGCTTTCGAGGTAACCCTGCTTCAGGTAGCCGTAACCGGTATCCGCCGGTGATGCGACGACCGCATCGCCCGAAGCTTCGGTGACCGAGAAAAGATTGTCGCCCAGCGGGCGCAGACCTGCATCGTTGGCAAACAGCGCCAGCTGGAGCTGACCGACCTGCGTCATGTTATCCTGTTCGCCGATACGGACCGAAACCGTGCCGTCCTGGGCAATGGTGACTTCGGTGGCGTCCTGCGGGATGGTGATCGCGGGAATGACGCCGTGGCCATCGATCGTCACCAGACGTCCGTTGGCATCCTTGTTGAATGCACCGGCGCGCGTATAAAGCGTCGTGCCGTCCGAACCTTCGATCTGGAACCAGCCATTGCCGACAATTGCGGCATCAAGCGTGTTGCTGGTCTGGGAAATCTCACCCTGTTCGAACAGCTTGCGGACAGCCGACGTCTGCACGCCGAGACCGATATTGGCACCTTCCGGCACAACCGACTGGTTGGCACGGTTGGCGACGCCTGCGGCGCGCTCGGTCTGATAGAGAAGGTCGGTAAACTCCGCCCGGCCGCGCTTGAACGCGGTCGTGTTGATGTTGGCGATGTTGTTGGCGATGACTTCGAGGTTCGTCTGCTGGGCATTCATACCCGTTGCAGCAATGGCGAGTGCTCTCATAGACTTGAAACCTCTTTATCCTAGATCTGCATTTTGGAAATTTCGAGGTAGGCCGAAACGACCTTGTCTCGCAGTGCGACCGCTGTCTGGAGCGTGCGGTTGGCTTCCATAACGGCATCGACAACTTCGCGTGTGTCGGCCTTGCCCTGGATGCCGGCAAACGACATCGTCTCACCCTGCTTCACGCTATCGAGTGCGCCCTTTGCGGCATCGGCGAGAAAGCTGCCGAAAGACGGCCCGGCAACACCGGTTGCGGCCGTACCGACTGCGGCGCCCAGCATGTTTGACAGGCTGCTGCCGGTGGATACCGTCTGGTCGAGACCAGTGGATTTCGTCAGACCACCGATGCTTGAAATGCTATCGATCATAATTAACCTTTCAACAAATCGATTGTCGACGAGATCAGATCCCGCGTCTGCTTGATGCTCTGCAGGTTCGCCTCGTAGCTGCGATTGGCTTCGCGTAGGTCAGCCATTTCGATCAGCACATTGACGTTCGGATACTTGACCATGCCCTTGCTATCGGCAGCGGGATGGTCCGGGTCGTATTCTTCGGTGAAATCACCCTGATCGGTGCCGATCTTCTTGACATCCACCATGTTGATGCCGCTGGCGCGATCCATCTCGTTGCCGAAGGTAATGATCTTGCGGCGATAGGGATCGGCACCCGTAGTGTCGCCGGTCGTGCGTGCGTTTGCGATGTTTTCGGAAACGACACGAAGGCGGGTGGACTGGGCTTCCATTCCACTGCCTGCAATCTTCAGCGAAGCGATCAGTGCGTCCATCTTATTTACCCAATGCCGTCAGCATCATTCTGTTGATGTTCTGAACGAGCAGCGTGTTCAGTTCGAACTGACGCTTGATCTCGCCCATCTTGGACATTTCCGTCGCCAGTGCGACTGTATTGCCGGATTCCTGAACACCGATCTCCTGATTGAGCTTCGTGTCCTTGAGTTCAACCCGACCATTGCCGGCAATGTCCGCGGTCATGTGCGCCGAATTGGTCCTTGCCATTTCCATCGATCCGAGGCCGCTTGCAGACTTCAGTTCGGCATCGAAAGGCGTCAGGTCCTTGGAGGCGTATTTCGGCGTGTTCGCATTGGCGATGTTCGTCGTGGTTACCTGCTGTCGAACGGACAGCCATTCCGCTTGCCGAGACGCAAGCTCGAACAACTGAATCGGCTGCATGGTCATGGTTGTTCTCCATCTTGTTGCCTTGGACGCTAGAGGGACAATCTTGCGCGGGACTTGCGGTAGGAGCCGCCTGAAAGTTTCCAGCCGCTGCAGGCATTTTCCATTCGCCAAGCCAAACAGGTTCGCGCAAGCCCTGGCTCTTAACTGTCGGTCGAAATCGCCAGAGCTCTCCCGCGCGGGGGCATGCGCCGTATCCCGTAATTCAGGAGACACCCATGCAATCCGGTATCTATGTCGGCATTTCCTCGCAGATCGCCCTCGAGCGTCGCCTCACCACGATCTCCGACAACATCGCCAACATGAACACCGTCGGCTTTCGCTCGACCGAGGTGAAGTTCGATCAGATCCTCAGCCAGACCCAGAACGAGAACAACACCAAGATCGCCTTCGTGTCCCAGGGCAACGACTATCTGTCGATGCGCAACGGCGAACTCGAGCAGACCGGTAACTCGCTGGATTTTGCCGTCAAGGGCGATGCATGGTTTGCCGTTCAGACACCGCAGGGCCAGGTGCTCACGCGTGACGGACGGTTTTCGATGTCGCTTACCGGGGAACTGATCTCAACGAAGGGCTATCCGGTTCTCGATGGCGGCGGTGCCCCGATACAGCTCGATCCAAGAGCCCCTACGCCAAAGGTCGGCCAGGACGGACGCATCATGCAGGGTGAACGGACCGTCGGGCAGATCGGTGTATTTACAGTGGACATCGACAAGGGTTTCTACCGCGCCGACAATAGCGGCATCATCCCCACCGACGCGCCGCAGGCGGTTGTCGATACCATGGGCATCGGCGTCATGCAGGGCTTCCTCGAGCAGTCCAACGTCAATGCCATCGGTGAAATGACCCAGCTCATCCAGGTGAACCGCGCGTTCGAAAGCATCTCCTCGCTGATGAGCACGAGTGAAGACAATTTCTCGTCTGCCATGAGAACGCTGGGCGGTAGCCAGTAGGAAACATACCGATGACGACAACGGCCCAACCCGATTTCCAGCCGGTCGAGATGCCCCATCTGGACCGTCTATCCGACATGGCCGCGCATTATGCAAACCCTTCGAGCGTTCTCTCCTGGGGCGGAAGGGTGAGGATGATCGCGGCCGGATATTATACCGTCAGCGGCCTTTCCAGACATGTCCGCCTTGGCGAATTCGTCTCGCATCAAAGCGCGACGGGTACGCATATGGGCGAAGTCGTGCGTGTCGAACCCGATCTTATCTACGTCTGCCCGATCGAGCCGGGCGCACCGATCGGCGTCGATGATCTAGTCTTGCGCGCAGGCGAATTCCGCCTGGCTCCAAGCGACAGCTGGTGCGGCAGAACGATCAACTCACTCTGCAAGCCGATCGACGGCAAGGGGCCGTTGCGCGAAGGTGCCATAAAGCGTTCGATCAACACCCTGCCGCCGCCATCCATGACCCGCAGGCGCGTCGATACTTCGTTCCGCACCGGGGTGAAGGCGATCGATATCTTCGCTCCCATCTGTTACGGCCAGCGTCTCGGCATTTTTGCCGGATCCGGCGTCGGTAAATCAACGCTTCTTTCGATGCTTGCCAAGGCCGACGCCTTCGACCGGGTGGTGATAACGCTGGTCGGCGAACGCGGCCGCGAAGTGCGCGAATTCATCGAGGACACGCTGGGCGACAATGTCGCCAAGGCGGTAATCGTCGTCACGACGAGCGACGAAAGCCCGATGCTGCGCAAGATGGCGCCGCTGGTCGGCATGACGATCGCGGAACATTTTCGTGATCAGGGACAGAACGTGCTGTTCATTGCCGACAGCGTGACGCGGTTTGCCCATGCGATCCGCGAGGTTGCGATCGCCGCCGGCGAGCCGCCGGTCGCGCGCGGTTATCCGGCATCCGTCTTCACCGAGCTACCGCGCCTCTTGGAGCGTGCCGGCCCCGGCATCGAGGGCAGCGGCACGATCACGGCAATCATCTCCATTCTCGTCGACGGCGACAATCACAACGATCCGATCGCCGACTCGACCCGCGGTATCCTTGATGGCCATATCGTGCTCGATCGCGCGCTGGCCGACGAAGGCCGGTACCCGCCGGTCAATCCGCTCTCCTCGATCTCGCGTCTCGCCCGCAAGGCATGGACGACAGACCAGGAACGGCTCGTCTCCCGATTGAAGGGCCTGATCAGCGTTTACGAGGAGACCAAGGATCTGAGGCTTATCGGCGGTTACAGGCCAGGCGCGGATCCCGATCTCGACATGGCCGTCAAGCAGGTCCCGATCATCTACGACGTGCTCAAGCAGTCGCCTGGCGATGCGGCCGTCATCGACGCCTATACCGAACTCGCCAATGCCCTGAAGGCATCTCTCAGCAATACCAATCGCCCCATGCCGGCAGGAAAGAGGTGAGCATGATAAGCAGGCTCTTCGGTGGAACAACACCCGGCAGGAAGCAGAATTCTGCGGCAGCAGCTACGGTGACCAAGCCGATCGATCGCTGGCTCGTCGCCACGCTCGTCGGCTTCTCCATGCTGTGCGCCGCCTTTCCCTGGTACGTGTTCTTCAATCAGGACAAGTTCGGGGTCAACGTGGCCGGCTGGGAGCGGCTTCGAGACGTCAGACACGCACGTCCGGCGGGCGAATCCGGTATCGGCGCATTGCGCGATCCGCAACAGGACGAAGTCGAACGCGCCCTGCTACGCGAAATGGAGACCGACCGGCTGACGACCGCTGCGATACCGTCGGCCCCATCCGGAAACGGATCGGATGCAGGCGGTTTCGAAGACCAGGCATTCCCCGGCGGCACTGAATTCAAACTGCTTCATGTCGCCAACGGCCGTGCCCTGATCGAAAATGGCAGCGGGATTTTCCTCGTTCAGATCGGCTCGAAGCTTCCGGACAGCTCGCGTCTGGCAGGCTTGCGGCAACGCAACGGCAAGTGGGAAATCGTCACATCGGCAGGCAAGGTTTACGGCGAATAGGTAACTGGGGACCTCCCCGGTGACTTTCATGGCCATTCGGTCGCATTGCCAAGGGAGACAACAACAGTCTCACGCAAGGCAGCTGCCTTATCGGTATAGTCCAGGACAAGCGTTGGATACGAGCTTACAATGAATCTTATTATCGGATTTGTCATCACGGTCGGCTGTATCATTGGCGGCTACATGGCCATGGGCGGCTACGTCGCTCTCCTCATGCAACCGTTCGAACTGGTCGTCATCGGCGGCGCCGGCGTCGGCAGCTTCATCATGGCAAACCCGATGAAGGTGTTGAAAGATTCCGGCAAGGCGATCGGCGAAATTTTCCGAAATGCGGTCCCCAAGGAAAAAGCCTATCTGGAAGTCCTCGGCGTGCTTTATTCGCTGATGCGCGACCTGAGAACCAAGTCACGCAACGAGATCGAAGCACATATCGACAATCCGGCGGAATCGCCGATCTTCCAGTCGGCGCCGACCGTCCTGAAGGATACCGAACTTACCTCCTTCATCTGCGACTACGTGCGCCTCATCATCATCGGCAACGCCCGTTCCCACGAGATCGAAGCGCTGATGGACGAAGAGATCGAGACGATCCTTCATGACCGTATGAAGCCGTATCATTCCATCCAGTCGATGGGTGACGCGTTCCCCGCGCTCGGCATCATTGCTGCGGTTCTCGGCGTCATCAAGGCAATGAGCCACATCAACGAATCTCCCGAGGTTCTTGGCGGCCTGATCGGCGCCGCACTCGTCGGCACCATGCTCGGCATCTTCCTCTCCTACTGCCTCTGCAACCCGATCGTCTCGCAGATCAAGGTCGTGCGTACCAAGCAGCACCGGCTCTACATCATCGTCAAGCAGACCCTGCTTGCCTACATGAACGGCTCGGTACCGCAGGTGGCGCTTGAATACGGCCGCAAGACGATCTCCTCGTCCGACCGTCCGTCGATCGATTCGGTCGAACAGGAAATGATGAAGCCCGGCGGCGATACGAAGGCGGCGTGACAACAATGAGCAACCCCAACCAAGCTTCGCAAGCACGGCCCGCAATGGAGCGGGCCCTCCTCGCCCGCCTGACGGGCTCGCTCGGCGACCAGAAGACCCTGGAGCGCCTCGCCCAGGACTTCGGTGCTCTCTATCAAGGTTTTCTGCCGGACGTTCTGCAGAGCGAACTCGGGCTCTCTGTCGAAGTAACCTTCGACGGATACAAATCCGGCCTGATGAGCGAACTGGTTGGAAAGCTGGGCGATAATGTCGTGCTGGCCGATGCGACATTGCGCAATTGGTGCCCGAAATTCGTCATCGCCTGCGGCAACGCCTTCGTCATCACGCTTATGGAAAACATGCTCGGCGCGACGCCGGATTCGATTTTCCAGCCGCCGCGTCGGGCTCTGTCACAGATCGAGCTGGATCTCTCGACGGTGATTTTCGACAAGATAGCCCAGGTACTGCGCTCGGGTGTGAATGCCCCCGGCGGCTTCGAGACGGCGCTTGAGAAGCCCTACAATGCCGATGCCAGATCGACGCTGGAAGAGGAAGAGGCCGATCCTTTCGCCATGTCCATCCGCGTGGAGCTGAAGCTTGGCAAGGTTGCATCCGAATTCTTCCTCGTCATTCCGCAGAAGTATCTCTTGAAGACGGTGATAACCCTTCCAAAGTCCAAAGGCGACTTTTCCCGCGAGCAGGACGCCTGGGCCGAACATATGTCCGATCAGGTCCGCCGTTCGCGGGTGACGCTGGAAGCAAAAATCCCGCTCGAGTCTCTGACGCTCGAGACGATCTCCAAACTGGTCGCAGGCGATGTGATCGCGTTTCGCGACAAGGAGGAGATCATTGTCGATGTCAGCGCCAACGGCCGCGAAATGTACAATTGCGAGTTCGGCAGGAGCGGCGAAAACTACACTGTTCGCGTCAAGGACAACGTGAGCAACGAAAACGACATTTTGAAACATTTGCTCGGCTAGAGCGAAGGACCTCTGGTCCTTGCGGCGACAGACCAGTAGTCGATTGATTTAGAACGGGAATGCTACTTTCATGGCGACAAAGAAAACAGCTTCGACGGACGAAAACGGACTGCCCCCCTCAGACTCGGATTTCGATTTCGACAATGCGGTCAACGAACTCCGTGGCGTGATGAAACACGATGCCGAGGGCACGGCGCCCGCGGCTGACGACAGTTTCGGCTTCGACTTTCCAGCCGGTGGCGAAACAAGCCCGGAACTGCCCGTATTCGGCGATGCCGCGGGCAGCAGTGATTTTGGCGCAAGCGACGATTTCGGAGCAAGCAGCGATTTCGGCTTCTCCCAATCCGAAACGAAGCAAAGCGCTGGCTCGGGGCTGAACAGCAACCTCGACCTGATCATGGATATCCCCATCGATGTGCATGTCGTGCTCGGTACGAGTCGCATTTCGGTCTCGAATCTGATGAACCTTCAGGAAGGCGCCGTTGTGGCGCTCGACAAGAAGATCGGCGAACCCGTCGATATCACCGTCAACGGGCGCCGCATTGCCCGTGGTGAGATCACGGTTCTCGAAGACGACGATACCCGCTTTGGCGTGAAGCTCATTGAAGTCATGAGCTCCAGGACCTCCTGATCCTGCAGGCCAAAGCAAAGAGGAAAAGACCATGATGGACTTTGAAGACTTCGGCGGGGCATTGACAGACAAACCTCTTTCCCAGGCGGAAAAGGCAGCCGCGGTGCTGCTCGCCATGGGAAAGAATGTCGCCGGAAAGCTGCTCAAATTTTTCACCCAGGCGGAACTGCAGGCGATCATCGCCGCAGCGCAGACCTTGCGCACAATCCCGCCGAATGAACTTGCGCAACTCGTCAACGAGTTCGAGGATCTGTTCACCGAAGGTGCAGGTCTGATGGACAACGCCAAGGTCATCGAAAGCATCCTCGAGGCAGGTCTCACCCCGGAAGAGGTCGATAGCCTGCTTGGCCGCCGCATGGCCTTCCAGTCTTACGAAGAATCCATCTGGGACCGGCTGCAGGAAGCCGATCCGGATTTCATCGCGACGTTCCTCACACGCGAACATCCGCAGACGGTGGCCTACATCCTTTCGATGCTGCCGTCCGTTTTTGGTGCCAAGGTGCTGCTGAAACTGCCAGACGGCCAGCGCGCCGACATCATGAACCGTACGGTGAACCTCAAGAACGTCAACCCGAAGGCCGCCCAGATCATCGAGAACAAGGTCGTGGACCTGATCACCGAGATCGAGCGCGAGAAGAACTCCGTCGGCCCGATGAAGGTCGCGGAACTGATGAACGAACTGACCAAGCCCGACGTCGATACGCTGCTCAACTCGCTCGAGGAGATCAGCCAGGATGCCGTTGCCAAGGTTCGTCCGAAGATCTTCCTCTTCGAAGACATTCTCCTCATGCCGCAGCGCAGCCGCGTGCTGCTATTGAACGACATCTCCGGCGAAGTTCTGACCATGGCGCTGAGAACCTCTTCCTCACAGCTGCGTGAAAGCGTCCTGTCTTCGATCAGCCCGCGTTCTCGCCGCATGATCGAATCGGACCTGCAGGTCGAGATGCCCGGCACAAATCCGCGCGAAATCGCGATTGCGCGCCGCGCCATCGCACAGGAAGCACTGCGTCTCGCCGGTTCGGGCCAGATCATCCTCAAGGATCCCGAAGCTCAGGCTGAGGGTGCTGCCGCCTAAAGCAGGCTCGGCAAAGAGTTCCGCGCGCCAGATTCGGCGCGCGGCGCCGTAGCGGACGCTGTTGATAACCACGATACCGGCGGACCTCGCGATTGCCCCTATCCAATCCCGTGAATAATGTCTGATGGCAGCTTGTGCATCGGCCCCGAAAGCCGGGACGGTTTTCAGGTCTATGCGCGGTTTTTAGGTTTCTACAGCTAGCCTGTAGCTCACGTGGACTGCTCCAGGGCCGTCAGGAAGGCGCTCGTGTCCGACGATCAGGACAAGGACAGTAAAACAGAAGACCCGACCGAGAAAAAGATCCGGGACGCGATGGCGGAGGGCAATATTCCCTCCTCACGCGAAGTCCCGATCTTCGCGTCTTCCCTCGCCTTTTACATCTACCTGGTTTTCTTTCTGCCGGACGGCGCGGCCAGGATGGCGGAAACACTGCGCGATCTGCTTGAACAGCCCGACCAGTGGCGTCTTCAGACAGCCAACGATCTCGTCTCGCTGTTCGTCCGTCTGATGTGGGATGCCAGCGCCATGTTGCTGCCGGTGGCCGTTCTATTCATCATATTCGGACTGGGGTCCAATTTCGCCCAGCATATGCCCGAGTTCGTTTTGAAGCGGATCACCCCGCAATTCGACCGGATCTCCCCCGTGAAAGGATGGAAGCGTCTCTTCAGCGTTGCAGGACTGGTCGAATTCGGCAAGTCGATGTTCAAGATCATCGTCGTTTCGATTGTGATGGTCCTTGTTCTGAGAGCGGACTATTTCCGCTCGCTCGATGCGCTCTTTTCCGATCCACAGGTCATGCTGGTCGAGATGATGGTCATCATGAAGAAGATCATGATCGTGATCCTCTTCGCCACTGGCATTCTCGCAGTCGTCGACTACATGTGGACGCGGCATCATTGGTATTCGAACATGCGAATGACCAAGCAGGAAGTGAAGGACGAATTCAAGCAGTCGCAGGGCGACCCGATCATCAAAGCTCGTATCCGCTCGATCGGCCGCGACCGCGCAAGACGACGGATGATGACCAACGTTCCTCGTGCCACGCTCGTCATCACAAACCCTACCCATTATGCGGTGGCACTGCGCTACGCCCAGGGCGAAAGCGAAGCGCCGATGGTCGTTGCGAAAGGCCAGGATCTCGTCGCTCTCAAGATCCGCGAGGTTGCGCAACAGCACAATATTCCGATCTTCGAGGACGCGCCGCTGGCGCGCTCGATGTTCGCACAGGTGACAGTCGATGGGGTCATCCCCCCGCCTTTCTACAAGGCGGTGGCCGAACTCATCCATCGCGTCTATGCATCGAGAGCAAAACGCGGTCCACGAAGATAACGACTGGAAATGATCAGGTGATGTAACCGAGCCTGATCGCCTTGGCGATTGCCTGGATCCTGTTGACGGAATCGAGCTTGATCGTCGCAGAACCGAGATAGGCGTTCACAGTGTGAACGGACAGACCCAGCTTTTCGGCAATCTCTTCGCTGATGCGACCATCGCCGGCCAGCTGCAGGCAGGTAATTTCACGCTCGCTCAATGATTCCGCCGGTACGCTGCGCCGCTCGTCCAGCGCCAGCAGGTCCATCATGATCTGGCAGCTTTCGACATGCAGATCGATCACCACATCAGCCGTCAGAGACAGCTGGTCTGAGAAGAACGCCACGTAACCGTTGCCGAGCGCGCCCAGACGCACCGGAAAAACGACGCCGGAAAAGGGTAAGGCGACAGTTTCCAACCGCCGGACAAGCGGGGAAAATTCGCCCGCATCGACCATGCTGCCGGATCGGGCACCACTCCATACCAGCGGAAGCAGCGACATTTCCACGTGATCGAGCAACGTCTCTTCGAATTCGCCGAGAAGCTGGGCGCTGACTTCGGCCCCGCCCGAGCCCCAATTCTCGAGCTCGCATACCAGCTTTCGCTTGTTGGGAAGACCGGCGCCGGTAATGCGGAAAACAGAAAAATTACGAGCCTTCAGGCTCTTCTGCATGGCGACAAGTTTCGGAAATATATCCGATCGGCTCGATCCACGTTGCAAGCGAATGTATTGAACGCTTCCCGGTCCGTCCGCTGCACCGCCTCGTGAATACCCCATCCCGTTGCCGCCCTATACCAGATTGTTGCGAACCGCGTAGGCGATCGCCTCGGAGCGGGTCTTGGTGGCCGTCTTGCGCATCACGCTGGTAATGTAGTTGTTGATCGTATTGCGCGAGATGCCGAGGATCACCGCGATTTCGTCGCTGGTTTTTCCTTCCGCGATCCAGAAAAGACATTCGAGTTCTCGTTCGGTCAGCTCGAAATCCCGTTCGGTGCGCGATTCCACGCTCTCAACGAAGCTCGCGCCGTAGGCGGCTAGAAGCCCGACTTCCCTCAACTGTTCCTGGGAAAGAATGACGCCTTCCACAAACAACAGCATCAGCGAAAAACGTGTCCGACCAACGGAGAAGGTCAATGCGCAATATTGCCGGCTCAATTTGTCCGGCAGGACGACATCTTCGGGCAAAAGCGCGAAGTTCGGCGTCAGAACCGAGAAGCACTTTTCCAGTTCCGTGGACCGTGCATAACCGCTGGCCAGTTCCGACCCGAGACGGCGGACGAGATCGAAGGGCCAGTTCGAGGTGACGATGAAGTCGAGCCCCTGTTCCTGGATCAAGTCGTAGCGAGCCAGGAAAAAATTCGAGGCGCCGACATGATCTGCCAGCAATCGCATGATCACCTGCAGATTTTCCGAGCCGGTCAGAGCGGAAAGGCGACGGACCAACTGTTCGCGAGACATGATTCGAGTATCATCTATCTCCGAGGGAGAGCGGCCTTGCACCGAGACATCCTTGCCCGATAACTCCATTCGTTATCTGCTCCTGCTGCGTCGATTGAGACCTCGCCTGAAGAAGCCTGTCCGAGTTTCTGCGTTACCGACACCTGCTGCAACCCTGCTGAGGGGCTCTGAAACCGCCGACGAATCATCGCTAGTTTAAGAGAAGCCCACATAATAGCCATCGTGCATCGTCCGAATTTCCCCAGATGCTGCGCGAGTGTCACATCGTGTGTTAAAGTGACGCAGCCGAATTTGTTCCAATTTACGCAAAGATGGGCCGGATTTGCATCCGACCCACTGCCTCATATTTTTGTGATTCCGCGTTATGCGGCTTTTTCGAAAGCCCACTTGCGAAGGATCTTCGCGGCGCGCTCTTCGGAAATCTCGACCATGCGAGAAAGACGCTTTTCGGGACCTTCCTTGACGCGGCGGTTGAAACCCTCGCCTTCGTCGTCGCCCATGAGGTCGTTGCTGCCATCGAAGCCGAAGTCCGCGCCGAAACCGTCCATGAGGGCGGGGCTGCCGCCGGCCGGAGAGAAATCGGGCAGCTCTAGTCCGGCGCCTTCGCCGATGGTTTCGCCCGATGCACTGGTACCAGCGACCGTGCGGATCAGAGGACGCAGGCCGAGCCAGATGACCAGGAAGGCGACTGCGAGGAAGGCAAGCGAGTTGATGATACCGCCGACGTTGCGGGTCAGGACTTCCGTGACACTCGGGCCACTTGCCGCTTCGTCAAGCAACTGCGTCTCGAGGAAGTCCATCGCTGTCAGGGTTACAACGTCACCGCGATCCGCGCTTATGCCGGCAGCAGAGCTGACGATCTTCTGCATCTCGGCGAGGTAGGCGTCGATCTTGGCCTGGTCCGCGGGTTCGCCAACCATCTGGGCGATCCGGCCCTTGTTGACGACAACGGCAATCGAGACCTTTTCGATCAGATAGCTGTTGCGGGTCGTGGCGATGGTCTTCTGGTTGATCTCGTAGTTGGTCTGTTCTTCGCGCTTGTCGGACTTGTCGGAGGACTTCGGACCGTTGTTGCCACCCTGATCAGGTGCTGCCTGAGGCACGTTCTGCTCGACGGTCGCCGCGTTGTCGTCGGCCGCCTGCTGCGACTGCGAGTTTTCCTTCGTCGCGCGGACGGAACGTTCTACGCGGGAGTTCGGATCGTAAACCGTCTCCTGAGTCTGCTGGCTATCGGTGTTCAGGGCAGCCGTGACGCTGGAGCGGAAGTTGTCCATGCCGAGGAACGGTGCCAGAGCCTTGTCGATATTGGTCTCGATTTCAGACTGGACCGACTGGACAATGTTCAGCGAACGGCTGAGCTGGTTGTTGCCACCATCGTCGCCTGAAGCAAGCAGCTGGCCGGTTGAATCGAGAATCGTCACGTCTTCGACATCAAGACCCGGAACGGCCGAAGCGACGAGGTGACGGATTGAAGACGCGGCCTTGCGGCCGGTCGACGATCCCGCGCGGATCATCACGGAGGCCGTCGGCTTCTGTTGCGCGCGCCGGAAGTTTCCGACATCGGGCATGACGATGTGGACGCGGGCTGCGGAGACGCCGCTGATCGACTGGATCGACCGGGATATTTCGCCCTCGAGCGCGCGAACCCGTGTCACTTCCTGCATGAAGGAGGTGAGGCCGAGCGAGCCGACATTGTCGAAAAGTTCGTAACCGGCGTTGGAGCTGTTCGGCAGTCCCTTTTCCGCAAGCAGCAAACGCGCCTTGCTGGTGCTGCCGACCGGAACCTGAATGCTTTTTCCGTCAGAACCGACATCAAAAGGCAGGTTCGCTTCGGCAAGTGCCATGCTGACCTGATTGAGATCGCTAGACTCAAGGTTCACGTAGAGCGTCTCGAAGGCAGGCTTATTAACAAACATCGCTGCGGCGATGACAATAGCGATCGAAATCACACCTGCAGCAGCTAAAGCAATAAGTTTTGTCTGACCGAGAGATGCCAGATTTCTAGAAATTTGTGAAAATTGAGCCAACAGATTCATTCTGTTCCCACATCGCCGAACACGGTTATAGAGCTACTGCCCGAGCGCACCCTATGAGGCGAAGCTTGTGCGAGCATTTCGGCGATATGGAATGTGGCAATGGAGGAATGCAGGCGCGGAAGCGCGCGGACTGCTCTTTTGCATCCGGCCTAGAAGAAGTCGAAGTCGCCTGCTGCCTTGTTGAGGGGCTGTGAATGCCCGTGTCGCATGCCATTGGCCAACGACCTCTGCATGTCGGCAAGTTTCACGAGGCTGAGCGCGGTGGAAACATCCACCTTCCACTCATTGGGAATGGAGCCGGTGATGGTGTCGATGAATTCGGCCAGACCACGGGTCTTTTGCACGGCAAGATCAATGCCTTGCAGAATCTTCATCGTGTCAGGCGACTGCAGGACGCCTTCCCCGCCTATCTCCAGGATCTGCGGCTCCACCCGCTCGATGAGATAGGCAACATCATGCAGTTCGGAAACGAGCCGCATCAGAACATCCGGCAAAGCCTCCTCCGGGGCAGCGGTTAGCGGCGTAACAATGTCGTTCATAGCCATTCCAAGATATGAATTGAGGTGACGATCAGAAAAATTCGATAGCGTTGTCGACCGGCTTGGGCGGCGTACGGACAGGGCGCTGTTCCAGCGCGACTGTTCGTTGCGTTTCCGCGCCTGTCAGCGGGTATTGTCTGGCACGCCCGTGCACGGGCCAGTATTCAAGCTTGCGGCCGTGTTCGCCTCCGGTGGAGGAGCCAACGACCTGAATGCCTTCGTCTCTGAGAAACTGCATCGCGAAAGCCGCATTCTGCTCCCCGACATTCGAGAAGCTTGCGATCGTCTTGGCGCCGCCGAAGACCTTGGCCTCCAGCCTGTCGCGCCGCGCACCCTTCTTCAGGAGGCCGTTGATCAGCAGCTCCATCAGATGAACGCCGTAGCGCGTCGCGTCCCCTCCCGATGCCATGGCCCCGCCCGAGCCAGGCAAGAGGAAGTGGTTCATGCCGCCGACGCCGGCCACAGGATCACGAAGACACGCGGCCACGCACGATCCCAATATCGTCGACAGGACGACGTCAGGGTCGTCGATGACCTTGTACTCCCCCTGGATGATATGGACGCGCCTGACCGCGATGGCATCATTCATTTTAGGGCTCCGAATACCGCTTCGATAGCGGCCTTCATCTTTTCTATGGTGAACGGCTTGGCCAGTACGTTGTTGGCGCCGAGCTGTGCTGCCTTCTGCACCAGCGCGCGGTCGCCCTGCGCTGTCAGAATGATGAAGGCTGCCTTCTTGGTGCTCGGGTTGGAGCGGACGGCCTGCAGGAAGCCGATGCCGTCCATGTTGGGCATGTTGAAGTCGGAGATGACTAGGTGATGCGGCTGCTCGGACATGATCTTCATGCCCTGCACGCCATCACCTGCGGACGTGATCTGCTTGAAGCCGAGCTGCGTCAGGGCATCGCTGAGCAGCAGGCGGCTGGTGACCTGATCGTCAACGATCAGAACTTTGATTTTTTCAGCGAGAGACATTTATTCGGTACCTTCTTTTCGGGCGGCAGTTAATTTCAAAACTTCTTCTCCAATGGAGCCCAATGGCAGTTGCTGCTCGACCGCGCCCAACTCATAGGCGACCCTCGGCATGCCATAAACCACACAGGTCTTCTCGTTCTGTCCGATCGTGCGCGCGCCGGCGCTGCGCATCTTCAGAAGTCCGGAAGCCCCATCGCGCCCCATGCCAGTCAAAATCACGCCGACCGCATTGCGGCCGGCCAATTCCGCGACCGAGTCGAACAACACGTCGACCGACGGCCTGTGGCCGTTGACGGGTTCCTTTTCGACCAGCCGGCAGCATGGCGCTGACGGGTTTGCCACCTGCATGTGTCGGTCGCCACCGGGCGCGAGATAGATCTTGCCGATCTCCAGCCGCGCGCCATCAGTCGCCTCTTCCACTACAGGGGCGCAGATACGATTAAGACGTTCAGCAAAACTTTTGGTAAACGTCGGAGGCATATGTTGAGTGATTACTGTCGGCGGGCAATTCTGCGGAAACTTTTGCAGCACCGCAATCAGCGCTTCTACGCCTCCGGTAGAAGATCCGATGGCGACGACCTTGCGTCCCACGCGATATTCGTGAACGGACATCGGCGGTGCAACCGGGGTCGGTGCAGACGATGTGGTCCACTTGCGCCCGGAGCGGGCCGCCGCTTTGACCTTTTCCGCCAGATCCATGAACGGGCGTCGGTCTCCCGGAGCGGGCTTGCCGACACAATCAAAAGCGCCGATCTCAAGTGCGGCAAGCGTCGCATTGGCGCCATGATGCGTCATCGTCGAGACCATGATGACCGGCATCGGTCTCAGGCGCATGATCTTTTCGAGGAATTCGAGCCCGTTCATGTTCGGCATCTCGATGTCGAGCGTGACGACATCGGGATTGAGCTGCTTGATCGCAGCGCGCGCTTCCATGGCATCGCCGGCCTGGCCGATGACGCTGACGTCCGGATCTGAATTGAGAACGGCGGTTATCAAGCCCCGCATGGTGGGGCTGTCGTCAACAACGAGGACGCGTGCAGGCGCGCTCATGCCTTCCTCCCAGCGTGCTTGCCGATATAGCGGTAGGTGGTGATCCCGATATTGTCGAACTGATGCTTGGCATCGCCCGACACCCGCTCGGAGTGACCGATATAAAGATGGCCGCCATCCGGAAGCAGGGACGCGAAGCGCGACCAGATCTTAACCTGCGTCGGTTCGTCGAAATAGATCACCACGTTGCGGCAGAAGATGATGTCGAAACCGCCCTTGAACGGCCACTGGGCCATAAGGTTAAGTTCGTTGAAGGTGATCAGCTTCTTGACGCGATCGTCGATCTGGCATTTGCGGCGGCCGTTGATATCGACATCGCGGAACCATTGCTTGCGCATCGCCGGCGAGATGCTCTCCAGAGCATTTTCGTCATAGGCGCCGGCTCTCGCCGTCTCCAGAATCTTCGGGTCGATATCGGTCGCCAGGATGCGGAAATCGTAGTCGGCGGCATTGGGGAAAAGCGTCAGCACGGTGAGCGCGATAGAATAGGGTTCCTGCCCGTCGGAGCAGGCGGCCGACCAGATGCGTACGCGGCCACCACTCTTGGCGCGGTTGATCAGGCCCGGCAGGACTTCGTCGCGCAGGTGCTCGAAATGATGGTTCTCGCGGAAGAAGCGGGTGAAGTTGGTCGTCAGATGCGACAGCATCTCGCGACGGACCGGAGCGCCCTCTGGAGAAGAGACCAGCGTGCAATATTCCCGAAACCCTCTTAAGCCCAGATTGCGGATGTGCTTGGACAAACGCGAATAGACAAGGGAAGCCTTGGAATCGTTGAGATAGATTCCGGCATCGGCATAGATCATCGCGGCGATCTCGGAAAGGTCACGCCGGGTCAGCGGATATTCTCCGCTTGCCAGTACCTCATCCGGCGACTGCCGGCTTTCAATCGCGCCTAACGGCATCATGCAGCTTCACTTTCCTTGTCGTGAGCTTTCTCGGGGAAGAGGGCTTCCAGCTCGATCAGGCAGATCATCCGCGTGTCGATTGCCAGGATTCCCCTCGCGTACTGCTTTTCCAGATCCGAAGAGATTTCCGGGACCGGCTGGATAGTATCGTCGGTAATCGTAAGGATATCGGAAACGGCCTCGACCAGCAGGCCAACCGTCTTGCTCTTTACCTGCGCTACGATGATGACGTGGCGGGCCGTCGGCTCGGCAGGCTTCATGCCCAGTCGGGCGGACATATCGATAATCGGCAAGACCGCGCCGCGAAGGTTGACCACGCCCATGACATAGGATGGCGCATGCGGCATCGGGGTTGCTAGAGTCCATCCGCGAATTTCGCGGACGGACATGATGTTCACGCAAAATTCCTGATCGCCGATCCGGAAAGCGATCAGCTCCCGGCTTCCCTGCGACAGAGACTTTACTGCGTAAGAGACGCTCATCGGCCCAGTTATCCTGCTGCTGCGAGCGACATTTCAGGCTTCATGGACTGGCCACGCGAGGCGCCAACGACTGCATCGACATCAAGGATAAGCGCCACACGGCCATCACCGAGAATGGTTGCCGCGGCGATACCCGGAACGTGGGTATAGTTGGCCTCTAGCGACTTGATGACGACCTGACGCTGGCCCTGGATGGCATCGACCATCAGAGCGCGCTGGCCACCGCCTTCGGATTCGACCAGAAGCGCCACGCCATCGACCGGATTGGCCTGGTTGGCGCGGAAGTTTAGGATGCGACCGACATCGACCAGCGGGCAGAACGAGTTGCGGATCGAGATCAGCCGCTGGTTCGCACCGAAGGAATGGATGGCGGCGGCTTCAGGCTGAAGCGTTTCGACGATCGCGGTCAGCGGTACGACCAGCGTCTGGCCGGCAACGGTGACGACCATGCCGTCGAGAACGGCGAGCGTCAGCGGCAGGCTCATGGTGAAGGTCGAGCCGAGGCCGGGGCGCGAGGAGATCGAAATACGACCGCCAAGTGCCTGGATCGAGCGCTTGACCACGTCCATGCCGACGCCGCGGCCGGAAATGTCGGAAATCTTGTCAGCGGTCGAGAAGCCCGGCGCGAAGATCAGATTGTCGATCTCTTCGTCGGACAGGTTGGCATCGGGGCTGATCAGATCGTTATCGATCGCCTTCTGCTTGACGCGCTCGCGGTTGATTCCGGCGCCGTCGTCCTGCAGTTCGATGAGAATGCGGCCAGAACGATGCTTTGCCGAAAGCTTGATCGTGCCTTCCGGATCCTTGCCGGCGGCCTCGCGCTTTTCGGGGCTCTCAATACCGTGGTCGACGGCATTGCGGATCATGTGGGTCAGCGGTTCGGCGATCTTGTCGATGACCGTCTTGTCGACTTCGGTGTTCTCACCTTCGGTGACCAGACGGATCTGCTTGCCGACCATGTCGGCCACTTCGCGGACGATACGCGACATGCGCTGGAAGACAGGCTTCACCGGCTGCGCGCGGATCGCCATGACCGAGTCCTGGATCTCGCGGGTGAGCTGCTGCAGCTCCTCAAGGCCCATGTTGATCGAGGACGTGCCGTTATTGTCGTTTTCGATGACGCTCTGCGAGAGCATCGCCTGATTGATGACGAGCTCGCCCACGAGGTTGATCAGGCGGTCGACGCGATCGAGATCGACTCGGATCGTCTGGCCGACCGACGATGCAGCGGCAGCCGCATTGTTCTGGGCTGCAGCGGCAGCAGTCGCTGCGGCCGATGCTTCCTTCTTTTCAACCGCGGCGTTGACCGCCTTGGCTACGCTGTTGACCGTCTCTGCGGCGGCCACTGCGGCAGCAACGTCCGGCTGCGGCTCGGCAATTTCGGCCGGCTCATCGTCCAGTGCTGAAAGATCGAACGGTACCGGGATCATCGGCAGTTCTTCGTCTGCGGATGCTTCGGTCAGCTTGACCTCCAGCTCGCAATCCCATTCGGCGAATTCGAAGACGGCCCGGACTTCATCCTCGGACTTCGGCGTGGTGATGGAGATCTTCCAGCCGAAATAGGATGCTTCCGGGTCCATGCTTTCCAGCGTCGGCAGCTGGTCCATGTCGCAGGCAATGTTCATCTCGCCAAGGCGGGACAGATCCCTGAGCAGAAGAGCGGCCTCGTTGCCCTTGGAATAAAGTTCACGCGTCGGCTTGAAGGTGACGTCGTAGGTGAACTGATCCACCACTTCCTCTTCTTCGCCGAAACCGTCGAAGGTGAAGGGAATAGGCTGGAAACCGCTCTCGTCGGTCGGCTTCGCGGCAGGAGCCGCAGCCACGGGCTTTGCAGCCTTTGGTGCTTCGGCGGCCGGCGGCGCTTCGCCATTGGCCAAAGCCTCCAGTTCCTTGACAAGGCCGCGCGTACGGCTTTCTTCGACACTACCGCCATCACGCGAGCAGGTGACGAGGTCAGCCAATACGTCGGCCGACTTGAGCATGACCTTCAGGACGTCCTGGTTCGGCTCCAGCTTGTTGGAGCGCACGCAATCCAGTGTCGTTTCGAAGACGTGGGCAAAGGCCACGAGCTCTTCCAGACCAAAAGCGCCGGCACCTCCCTTGATGGAATGAACGGCGCGGAAGACGGCGTTGACCGTCTCGGGGTCGCGATCCCCATCGTTCAGCTTGAGAAGACCCGACTCCAGTTCAGCGAGCTGCTCTTCGCATTCCTGAAAGAAGATCTCTTTGATTTCGTTCATATCCATCGGAGGAATTCCCGGTTCAGGCGGTTACACGCTCGATCGCATCAATCAGTTTTGCCGGATCGAAGGGCTTGACGATCCAGCCGGTGGCACCGGCCTGGCGCGCACGGTTCTTCTTTTCCGCGTCGCTTTCCGTGGTGAGAACCAGGATCGGAACGGCGCGATACTTCTCGTTGCGGCGCACGCCTTCGATGAAGCCGAAGCCATCGAGACGCGGCATGTTGATGTCGGTGACGATGACATCCGGGTTGCAGCCTTCGAGAACCTCGAGACCTTCGATGCCGTCTTCTGCCTGGATGGTCTCAAAACCTGCGTTGTTGAGGGTCACCAGAAGCATGTTCCGGATCGTCCGTGAATCATCCACGGTGAGCACTTTTTTCTTCATTGCTAGATCTCCTTAGCAATTAACTGGGCTTCGCTGATTCCGATCAGCTGCATCGTCTTTTGAAAGGCATCCGATGCCTTTTCGACGAGGAATGACTTCTTGTCGGCCTGCCATGCCGCGGCGCCGGCAACCAGAACCTGGGCGCACTGCACGCCGACACGCTCTACCGACGAAGCATCGATCACGACGTCCTTGCCACGCATGGACATCAGCTTGCCATGCAGCGCCGATGCTTCGTTGAGGTCGAGAACCGGCGAGAGCGCCAGTTTTCCCGAGGCGGGCTTCTTTGCTGCCATCAGCGTGTTCCTTGCCGTTTGTAAAAGGGTTGCGCTTCGGTCTCAGCCGATGCGTAATATCGGTCGGTCAATGCGACGCCTGCAGCCTGAGCCGAGGGGCGCCTGTCCTCGTAGCCGTTCTCGACATCGCGCTGCCGTGCGATACGGAATTCGCGGACGGTGCGGCCGAGTTCGAGAATGACGGTATGCAATTCATCGGCGCTTTCGCCGGTATTGCGGGCAAAGCTCGCATTCGCACCGATCTCATGGCTGAGCGAACCGATCTCCGAGGTGACGCGATTCAGTCCGTCAGCCTGTTCAGCCGTGCGACGGGCGACGCCCGTTATCGCATCGTTGATCTCGCCGACCTGCTGGACGATGCCGCCGATAGCCGCCTGGGTGCGGTGAACCATGTCGACACCTGCGCCGACTTGGCTCTTGGTGCCAGTGACCAGCGTCTTGATCTCGCGGGCCGCATCGGCGGATCGCTGGGCGAGTGCCCGCACTTCCTGCGCAACAACCGCAAAGCCGCGGCCGCTGTCACCGGCACGGGCGGCTTCGATGCCGGCGTTGAGGGCGAGAAGATTGGTCTGGAAAGCGATTTCGTCGATGACACCGATGATCTCGCCGATCTTTTCGGCGGAATTCTCGATGTCGGTCATGGCGTTGATCGCGCGACCGACGATCTCGCCGCTTTGTTCGACAGAACGGCGGGTTGCGGCAGCTGCGTTTTCGGCAGCGGACGTCCCGGCAACGCTTTCCTTGACGAGCGCGGCAAGCTGATGAAGATCGTTGTGCACCGATTGTGCCCGGCGCGCCTGCTCTTCGGAGGCAGCAGCAAAGGTTGAGGCGTTGCGTGCCATGGCATCGGTGAGCCCCACGGCCTGCATGCCGGCTGCATCGATGACGCCGACCGAGGCACGCATGCCGCCGATCGCGCCCGTCAGCAGTTCCGCCAGTTCGCGATAGGCTTCCGGCACGTCGTCCGGCAGCGCCGTGGTCAGGTCACGCTCGGCGAGCGCAGAGATGACAGCGGCAAACGTGTCGACCGCTTCTGCCTGATCGGCTGTGTGCTGGTCGGCCAGCGCGCGCTGGTGCTTCTGGCGGAGTTCGTTGAAACGGAGAGAAACCGCGATTTCCACATCGACCATGACCAGACGCATGATAGCGGAGAGCAGATCCCTGAGTTCCTGTCCCCGCCGGCGGGCACCGGGAAGGAAGGAGCGCGGTGCGAGATCCTCGACGGCGCCAAGCACGAGATGTTCCAGCATCACCGAATGGCCGGCAATGTGCCAGCGCGGGTCGAGCCCCATACGGCTTTCGGTATCGGAAAGAACCTTGACGCGATCGGCATAAAGCGCGTCGAAACGCGCATCGGTCAACACCGACCAGTGGGAGGACTGAAGATCGCTCAGTCGCTCGACCTGCTGTTCGCTTTCGAAATGACGGGAAGCTTCGGGAGAGGATTGCAGACGATGGAAGAGATCACGCAGACCGTTCTTCAGATGCCCCTCGAGCTGGGGGCGACAGCGGCGGAGCAGATCGCGCAGATCGCCGTCGAGCCCGGCGAATGCCAGTCTCTCGCCAAGGCTGCCAGCCTGGCCGCGTCGAACCTGATCGCTTGGCGTGTCCTGCACCAAAGTCGTCCCCAATACCACACAAACCGAGAGCTCGGCGTGAAAGAAGCCATGCGGGTCAGGGACTGGAGATGAACGATGAATGCCCGGCATCAAGGATCGTAATCCCATGCCTTGCGAACGCGGTTACCGCAGCTTTCCTGACTTTTTATGAGCGGATACCGGATTCAAACCGGTACGGCTTTGGCGGCTTCATGCCTTGGTGAGCAGACCGCAGTCGTCCCATTTTGCCGTGGTGTCCAATTAGTATGGTTAATTCCTTGCCCGAAGGTTAATGGACGATGGATGTCAGCCGTTTTGCTACAGAACCGCAGTAGAGAATACGGTATCGGGACACCTTCTGAAAAAGGCTGCAAGCCCAGGTTTTATCCGATCAATTGCTACGATTTGTAAGATCGGCGATCGCTCTTAAGCCATCCTTGTTGCCGAGGTCGGCCAAAGCCTGGAATATCCGCAGGGCTTCCGCCTGTTGGCCAAGGTTCATCAGGGCATATCCGCGCAGGCTCATCAGATCGGTCTGTTCAGGGACGATCTGGGCTCGCTGGTCGAGCGCGATCAACGCTTCCCTGTAGCGTGCCGACTTGAACGCGTTCACGGCTCGGTCGGCAAGGATGGACGACTGAAGCTCGACAGCGCGGGTATTGTTCTGCGGTGCGATGGTTGCCGCGGCAGCCGCCTTGTCGGTCAGACCGACCCGCAGATAGGCGAGGCTCTTGCCATAGGCGGCATCGGACCGTGCAGCCTGAGATGAAGCCATGGTACCGACATCGAATGCCTGGGCCGCTTCCAGCGGACGGTTGAGATCCATCAGGCACCAGCCGCGGGCCAGAGCCTGATCAGGCGAAAGCTGGCGAGGGTCGACCGTGGAGGCGCAGCCGCGGCCCACCGGTGCGCTGCGGGCGGGAGCCGAACGAACCACGCGTGGCGCTGCTCTTTGTACAGGTGCCGGCGCATAGCTCTGAGCCATTCCCGCATCCGCCTGACGGGCATACGGCTGTTGCTGGCGGGGCTGCGACTGCATTTGCTGCTGAGCCGGGTATTGCCGTGCCTGCTGCTGCGGTGGCGTCAACTGAGAAAGATAATCCTGCCCCTGCAGACGGCGGTTAACGTCTTCGCCGAGGTTGGCGATACGCTCGGACTTGCCGGCCCAGGTGCGCTGGATCGCGGCAACGCCGGCCCTGTCACCCAAGTCGTTTCGGCTCAAGACCAGGCCGTAGGCGGAGGGCTCGTCATCGGGCTTCCAGGTGAGAGCGGCGGCGAACCATTGTGCGGCGGTACCCGGCTGGCGCATGTAGCGCGCATACCAGCCGAACTGCTGGGCTGCAGCGGCATCCTTCGCCTCGATGACGACGGGCGCCATGCGCGACAGCACTTCCTCCTGCAGGATCGGCGGAGGATCGATGGCCAGCAGGTTTGCGACCGCAGCCATATAGGCGGCCTTCGAACCCGGCGAGCTGTCACGCCATTTGTAGAGGACGTTTTCGGCTTCGAGCGGCGAATTCTGGCGCGTCAGGGTCAGCGCAAGGCCTTCGGCCGCAGACGCGGTGTCTTCCTTGGTGTAGGCCTTGCGGAACCAGCGTTCGGCGCCGCCGAGATTGTCGCGTCGATAATAATACCAGCCGAGCAGAAGCGCATCGGAGGCCAGTTCATCCGTATCGGCCAGCCTTTCCAGGCGCGTGAGATATTTGTCGGCAACGACGAGCTTCGCGTCGGTATTGCCCTCGCCGACCAGACGGCGGGCGAGATCATCACGCAGGCTTTCGAATTCCGGCTGTCCGTCAGGTCTCGTCCGCTCTTTCGATAGCAGATCCTCGATCATGTCGGACGTCAGCAATTCGCTCGCCTTCTGCACCGTCGCCAGCCGCTCGGGAGGATTGTCGCAATTGCTCAGCACATAGAGATAGGCGTCGCGAGCGCGCGGCTGCCTGTCTGTGTCGGCAAAGGCCTCCGCCAGACGCCACAAGACATCGACTTCGCTGCAGGTCAAAAGCGTCGGGTTTTCAGCGGCGATGCGGATGACTTCATCATAGGTCTTGGCATCGGATGCCGCCGTCAGACGGGTGCGCGCCTCGGCAAGCTTCAGCCGATCCACAAGATCGGCTGGCGGCTGCCAGTTCGGCTCGGCTGTCTGGCGATCGGAGATTGCCTTGCGCACATCGACATAACGCGCCTGGGCATAGAGGTCCCACATGCTCTCGAGCTGCGGATCGGTCGTCGGGCGCGCGGCCAGCGGATCGGCCGGCGGCGTCCAGTTGGGATAAAGGGCACGAAGGCGGGAAATTTCGGCCTGAAGCCGGGCGGTGTCGCCTCGGGCGGCAAAATAGCGAAGCGCGCTTTCATCGACTTGGGGGGCAGCAGCAGTCGGCTGCGTGCCTGCCCTTGGCTGCGCCTGTGCAGGCGGCTGGGTCGCAGGCTGGCTCTGGAATGGTTGCGATATCTGGGCGTTTTGCTGAGGCGCCTGGGAGATCGGCTGTGATTGGGCAACCACCAGTGAAGGGCGGCCGGCCCTCTGGTCCGCCGATGACGTCGTCGGCAATGGATATTGCAACCGGTTCGTCCGGTTCGCATCTGTGCCGGCAGCGCCGGGCGAAACCGAATCAGCCGCGGTCAACGAACCAGTGATCTGGTTGAAGTCGACGTCAGACGTCCGTTTGTAGGCGATCAAAGCCGCTACGGCCATGCCGAAAGCAGCCAAAGAGATCAGCGAAAACCGCATTTGCACCCCGGTCCCTGTCCATTCAGATCATTTCGGCCCGTGCACACAAGCCCACATTTGACAGCAATTGGTTAAAGAATGAGGGCATATAGTTAACGAACAATTTAGATTTCGTCAGTAAATAAGAAATCACGAATACACAAAGGTGACTCGAACCGGCAGGCATCGAAAAGATGGCTGGCGGTGACCTCGCAGAAAGCGGGCAATGAGTAATGCGTGTCTGCCCCAGGACTGGATTTCGATGACGGACAGACACTTTATGACATTGCAACCAGGATGGCGTGCCTGCCGCCCGGCACTCACAGCACTTATGGGGCTCGCCGCGCTTACTCTCGCCGGATGCGCCGGAAAACCTATCCAATCCGAAGCATTCATAAAGAGCGTGCCGCCAGAGCAGGCGATGGTCATGCCGCCGCCGGCGGGACCTGCCGTCGTCAGCATCATCGAACGGCGGTTCAACAACGCCATCAGCCAGGACATCCACCTGGGGACCGACGCATCCACGCCCGGCCAGAACATGCTGAAGGTCCAGCTCTACGGTACCGAAAGCGCCTATCGTCACGCCGACAACAGTCTCGGGATGTCCTCTATTACCGAAGGACGCATCTCTTCCGAAATGCGGCAGTCCCTGCCGCGGATCGCGATGGCCAAGTCGCAGTTCTATGTCCAGAACGCCTACGGCCCCTTCGGTTATGCATTCGGGCGCGGCAGAGGTTCCGATCTCTGCCTTTATGCCTGGCAGCAGATCCGCACACGCGACCAGGGCACGCCGTTTGCCAATTACGGCGTGATCCAGATCCGTCTGCGAACCTGCGAAGCGAATGCTACCGAACAAAAGCTACTCTCGGTAATGTACAACTTCACGATCAACGCCTCGGTCGATGCGCTCGGCTGGAACCCCTATGGCGCAAATCGCGAGTTCAATTCCGCGGTCGGCACCACAGGCGCTCCCATCTATCCGCGCCCGGCTTCTGCCGAGCCGATCGTGCAGACGCTGCCGCCGCGCCAGACGACGTCCTATGCGCCTCGGGTGCAGGTGCGTCGCGTTCAGCCGGCCCCGCGGGCCGTGGCACCTCCGGTTTCCCAACCCCAGCCCCAGCTTGAGCCACGTGGACCTCGCGTGCCTTCGCCGTTCGGCGGCGGCTATTCGTCGGCCACGGGACGACCATCCGACGGTTATGCCGCGGCGACATCGTCATCCGGAACAACGGCACCGGCCGCACAAAGGGTGACCGTTCCTTCTCCATCCTGCACCATGGCAACCGACGGAGCAGACGTTGTCTGCCGCTGATCCTGTTGTCCGTCTTCGGCTCTCATCGAGGTAGTCCGTCATGAGGACACTATATTCAGCCGTCATCTGGGCCGTTGCCACGGTAATGATCATCCTTCTGGTGACATTGCCGATCAATACGCGCACGCAGCTGATCGCAAGCATTCTCATCGTCACCGTCATGGCGATCATCAAGCTTCTCGACGTCGGCGGAAAATGGCGGCTGGTGGCGCTGGCCTTCGGTACAGGGATGGTGCTGCGCTATGTCTACTGGCGCACAACGAGCACGCTGCCGCCGGTCAACCAGCTCGAGAACTTCATTCCCGGCATGCTCGTCTATCTGGCCGAGATGTACAGCGTTCTGATGCTTTCGCTCAGCCTGTTCGTCGTTGCCATGCCGCTGCCGCCGAGCCGGCCGGGCACTCGCTCCAGCAGCGACGAAAACCTGCCTACGGTCGATGTCTTCGTGCCGAGCTACAATGAGGACGAGCAGCTTCTGGCCAATACGCTGGCGGCGGCCCGCAACATGGACTACCCACCGGAAAAGCTGACCGTCTGGCTGCTTGACGATGGCGGCACCGTGCAGAAGCGCAAGGCGAGCAACGTCGCCGACGCACGTGCAGCCGAGGCCCGCTACGAGAAGCTGAACCAGCTTTGCAAAGAAATGGGCGTGCGCTATCTCACCCGCGAGCGCAACGAACATGCCAAGGCCGGCAATCTCAACAACGGGCTTGCCCATTCGACCGGCGACCTGATCGCCGTCTTCGATGCCGACCACGCCCCGACACGCGACTTCCTGCTGGAAACGGTGCATTATTTCGAGAAAGACCCGATGCTCTTTCTCGTGCAGACGCCGCACTTTTTCCTCAATCCCGATCCCGTCGAGCGCAATCTGCAGACATTCGAAAAGATGCCGAGCGAGAACGAGATGTTCTATGGCATCATTCAGCGCGGTCTGGACAAATGGAACGCGTCCTTCTTCTGCGGCTCGGCGGCAGTTCTCAACCGCAAGGCGCTACAGGTTTCCAACGGCTTTTCCGGCGTCAGCATCACCGAAGATTGCGAAACCGCGCTCGACCTGCACGGGCTGGGCTGGAACAGCATCTATGTCGATCGCCCGTTGATCGCTGGCCTGCAGCCTGCGACATTTGCCAGCTTCATCGGCCAGCGTTCGCGTTGGGCGCAAGGCATGATGCAGATCCTGCGCTTCCGCTTCCCGCCGCTCAAGCGTGGCCTCTCGATGGCACAGCGTCTTTGCTACATGTCATCGACGCTGTTCTGGCTGTTCCCTTTCCCGCGGACGATCTTCCTCTTCGCGCCGCTGTTCTACATCTTCTTCGATCTCGAAATCTTCACCTCGTCCGGCGGCGAATTCCTCGTCTATTCGCTGACCTACATGGCGGTGAACATGATGATGCAGAACTATCTCTACGGATCGTTCCGCTGGCCATGGATTTCCGAGCTTTATGAGTATGTGCAGACGGTTCACCTGCTGCCTGCGGTTATCTCGGTCATGCTCAATCCACGCTCGCCGACCTTCAAGGTGACGGCGAAGGACGAGTCCGTTTCGGTCAGCCGTCTTTCTGAAGTCAGCCGGCCGTTCTTCGTGATCTTCTTCATTCTGATCGTCGCTTTTGCGATGAGCGTCTACAAGGTCTATACCGAACCCTACAAAGCCGACGTGACGCTCGTGGTCGGCGGCTGGAACCTGCTGAACATCATCATCGCCGGTTGCGCGCTGGGCGTCGTATCAGAGCGCGGCGAACGCCAGGCCTCGCGTCGCGTGAAAATCAGCCGACGCTGCGAATTCGGCATCGATGGAAAATGGTACACCGCAACGATCAACAACGTCTCTGTGCATGGAGCCTCACTTGAGGTCTATACGGAGGGTAAGACGGGCATCGCCACCGATACGGTGGGCCATATCCGCTTCCAGCCGTTCAGCGACCTTCCGGTCAGTGAACTGCCGGTCGATATCCGAAACTTCGACCGGACGGGAGACGTGACCTCCGTGGGCTGCCGTTACGTGCCGCAGAAGGCTCTCGATCACCGCCTGATCGCCGACCTGATGTTCGCCAATTCCGCCCAGTGGACCCAGTTCCAGACCGCGCGCCGCACCAATCCGGGGCTATTCCGCGGCACAGTGTGGTTCCTCTGGCTTTCCGTCTACCAGACCAGCCGTGGTCTCGGATATCTGATGCGCGATCTCGGCAAGTCCCGCGGCACCGAGAAAGGCTAGGAGATCGACATGAACAAGCTCATCGTTCTCGCCCTTGTCGCCTGCACCGCCACGCCGGCACTCGCGCAGCAAGGTTCAACGCCGTTCGACATGGGCGGCGAACGCCGCGACCGGGGCATTCAGGAAACGCCGCCGCCCTCCCCGTCTGCACCCGCCGCACCCGTCCCCGTCAATCCCGCACCGCTCGCTCCGGCACAGCGGGCGCCAACAAGCCGTGCACCGTCTCCCACCCCAACGCCACCGATCGCGAGGCCTTCGACGCCGCCTGCACACCAGACGGCGCCGGCCCAGTGGAGCGCCCAGCCGCCATCAGCGACCCCTTCTGCGGCAACAGCCGGCGCCACCGACCAGACGCGCCGTTATCTGCTGCCGTTTTCGGACATGCGCTTGAATGGCGAGATTGAGCAGCGCTCATGGTCCGTCTATCTGACGGCCGATCAGGCCGGACGTGCGGCAAAGCTGAATGTCGCCTATCAGAACTCGATCTTTGTTGCGCCGGAAACGTCGAAGCTGACCATCACGATCAACGACGTCGTCGTTGCCGCAGAAACAATAGCCTCGGCCGAACAGCCCGCCGAACGGGTGTTCGAGATACCGGCCGGATTGCTCAGGGCTGGCGGCAACATGGTCCGTTTTGGCACCAGCCAGCGCCACCGCACTGACTGCACGATCGAATCCACCTACGAACTCTGGACGGATGTCGATCCCTCCAAGACCTATCTGTCTTTCGACGGCGCCAACGAAAGGCGCCTCGGCACGCTGGATGACCTGCGGGCCATCGGGGTGGACGGCAAGGGTAATACCCGCTTCCGGATCATCGCTCCGGCGCTCGACCAGCTCGGCGCGACAGACACGCTGATGCGGCTGTCCCAAGGGCTTGCACTGATTGCCGGAATGCCCAACCAGTCGTTCACTTTCAGCAGGCAGGCGGATGGCGAGATCAAGCCTGGCGAAGTTGCCGTTTTCATCGGCACAACAGATGAACTCAGGTCTGTCATTCCACGCCTTTCTGCTTCAGGAAACAACTCGGCGGCCGCAAGCTTCATCGACTATCCGGGCAGCGCCGGCGTCTCTTCTCTCGTGCTCTCCGGTCCGAACTGGCCATCGATCGACGGGCTGATCGACAGTTTCGTCGCTTCGCTCGACGGTCGCTCGACGCAGAGGCTCGATACGCTTTCGACGGAAAGCTGGCGCGGCATGGACACGCCGCTTTTGTTTTCCGACACGGTGCTCGATTTCTCGACGCTCGGGGTCAATAGCCAGGAATTCACCGGCCGCCTGTTCAGAACCACCTTCACGATCGGTGTGCCGGCGGATTTTTACGCTAATGCCTATGGCGAGGCCCGTATCCTTCTTGATGCCGCCTATACGCCGGATGTTCTGCCCGGCAGCCATCTCGATATCTTCGTCAACGGAAACATCGCATCCACCGTACCGATCACCTCTGCGGGCGGTGCGGTGCTGCGGCATCTGCCGATCAAGCTGACGCTCAGGCATTTCCGGCCCGGCGTGAATACGATCACTGTCGAGGCATCGTTGCGCACCAAGTCCGATGCGTCATGTGCGCCTGGTACGAGCAGTGAAGAGAAACCGCGGTTTGCGATCTTCAACACATCGCAGTTCCACATGCCGGACTTTGCCCGCATTGCCCAGGTTCCCAACGTCGCAGCAACCGCCGGCATCGGCTTTCCTTATTTCATCGGGCAGGATCCGGTATCGCTGTTTCTCGGCCGGATCGACGAGCCGACGCTTTCGGCTGCTGCCACCTTCGCCGGCAAGATCGCGGCCGCATCTCACCGGGTCATTCCGCTCAACGTGACGATCTCGGCAGCCCGAATGGCGGAGCGCAACGCGATCTTCGTTGGCGGCATTTCCGAAATGCCGCTGAATGTCCTCTCTCAGCTGAAGATCGATCAGGAAAGTCGCAACAGCTGGAGCCCGGAAATTGCACCCCAGACCGTTTCGCCATCCGGCATCAGCCTTCAGGACTGGCAGCAACGCTCCGACAGCAATTTCCTCAGCCGGCAATTCGAAGAGCTGAGCAACTGGGCGAAGGACAATTACGACCTGTCGCTTTCGGCCCTGCGTTTCGCGCCACCAACCGACGAACTCTACAAGCCGCCGAAATCGGCTCACCTGCTCGTCGCACAGGAAAGCGATCCGACCGGACAAGGAACATGGACTGCAGTGCTTGCGCCGGACAGCACACAGCTCAACGAAAGCATGAGGGAAATCGCCAGCCGCGAGGAATGGGAGAAGATGAGCGGGCGCATCGCCATTTATAGCGGTGCGGAAGACGAGATCGGCAGCGTTCCGGTCAGCTGGTTCCGCTTCATGCCGACGCAAAGCCTGAGCTTCAGCAATGCAAGGCTGATCACGGCAAACTGGCTGTCGGACAACATCATGTCCTACGCCCTGCTTCTGGCGGCCGGCAGCGTGTTGCTCGGACTTGCGACCGGCGGGCTGCTGAACCTGCTCGGCCGCCGCTGAATTCGTCAGGCGGGAAACCGCTTGCTGACATAGACCGATCCCTGGAGGCCAAAACGCCAGGGATGGTCGATGGCTTGCGATATCCCTATCCGGGGGCCAGTCATCACAAGGGCCGGCTCCGCCGGCGCTTTCAGACTGAATGGCTGTTCGAACAAGGACATTCCGTCATGATCAATGGTGATACCGAGTGCCTGGCAAAGCCGGCCCGGACCTGAACACAAAAGCAGAGGATCGTTGCGGCCACGGCGGCGTTCCATCTCGGCCAGACCTGCGAGCGGCTGCACGGCACGGATCAGAACGGCGCTGCCGGGCCGGCAGACGAAATTCAGGCACCAGTGAATACCGTAGGAACGGTAGACATAGGCATGTCCGGCCGGACCGAACATGCTGCGGGTTCGAAGGCTCTGACCCCGAAAACTATGCGAGGCGGGATCATCCGGCTCATAAGCCTCCGTTTCCACGATGATGCCGCCGGCCCCGCCAACGTAGAGTTCCGTACCGATCAGCTGTGGAGCCACGATTGTTGCTTCGCGTTCGAAGAAACCCGGATTCATCTTCTTCTGCCATATGACTGATACCGTCGTCCTTACTGCTCCTGTGTAAGGGGTGATCCATGTTCGACACAAGATACGGCTCAACACCGCCATTTACCCTCTGCTAACGCCATCTTTCATTCGGGCCTTCCCATCCAAGAGAAAAGCGCATGTATTAGGTATCGCTAAAAGAAAAACACTTGGGGAAGCAAGGGATGAGAGTTTCCAATACGGCCACAGCACACGAGCCGATCGGCCCCGACGAACTGGAGCGGCTGCAGACGATTTTCGAGACGGCACGCTATATCGCCTGCATGTCACGTCACGACCCTGCCGCCGAACGGCTTGCCGCAATGGCGATCCGTTTCTACCAGCTGGGCATTCGCGATGACGACGCGCTCATCCATACGATCGTCAAGACCAACAGGGCGTTGCGACCGTTCGGGCAGGAAAAGATTCTGGCGGATCTAGCCTGAAATATCCGCCCATATACCAAATGCTGGCGCGTCTTCGCCAGTATCCTTGTTATTGCCCGGCCTCAACAGGGCATAACTCCCTCCCCCCTCATCAATAGCGGCGAAGAGTTCGCCTGCGCAGTTGCTTACCGCAACCGGCCATCCTATCTCCTGTTCATGGAACAACAGCCGCGCGAGGCGGCGTAAGGATGGACGAAAGCGCATGACCGAGCTGAAGCTTCTGGCCCTCGATACGGATGACCTGGGTGTCGTATCCGCCCATATGCAGGATGCCGTCTTCAAGCTTGGCGATGTGCGCTGGTCTGCGGCGGAAAAGACGTTTTCGCTCGCCGCCAACCGCTTCGACTGGGCGGCGGCGGAAGGCAAGCGCAAAGGCTTCGAGCGTCACCGTGCGGCCCTGGTGCTGAAGCGGGTGGAGACAGTTCGCTCCAACGGCATCGACCGCAACCGCAAGGAGGACGTGCTCTCGCTTCTCGCCGTACGCTTTATCCCCAAAGGCGAAGGTCCTGAAGGCACGGTCGAACTGGTTCTTTCCGGCAATGCTGCAATCGAATTGGATGTCGAATGCATTGAAGTCGCACTTGCGGATATCGGCGGCGCGTGGGAAACCCCATCGAGGCCGCGCCATCCCTGACCCAATATGGGTGTCTCCGGCCTGATCATGGCATGGAATGGGAAGGAAGACCCGCGTGGCAAGCTGGCTTGAACAGACATCCGACGATTTCGAAACACGCTTTTCAGCGTTTCTGTCAACGAAGCGCGAGGTGTCCGAAGACGTCAATGCCGTGGTCAAGGCCATCATCGACGACGTGCGTGCCCGCGGCGATGCCGCACTGATCGACTATTCCGCGCGTTTCGATGGTGTCGATCTGGCCAAAACCGGTATTCGCATTTCGGAAGACGAGGTCGATGCCGCGTTTGCGGAAACCGATCCGGCCGTCATCGACGCACTGAAATTTGCCGCCGAGCGCATTGAAAAACATCATGCCCGGCAGATGCCGAAGGACGATATCTACGAGGATGCGATCGGTGTCGGCCTCGGTTCCCGCTGGACGGCGATCGAGGCGGTCGGGCTTTATGTTCCGGGCGGCACCGCAAGCTATCCGAGTTCCGTTCTGATGAACGCCATGCCGGCCAAGGTTGCCGGCGTGCCGCGCCTCGTCATGGTCGTGCCGGCCGGTGGCGGCAAGATCAATCCCGCAGTGCTGGCAGCCGCCCGTATCGCCGGCGTGACCGAAATCTACCGCGTCGGCGGTGCGCAGGCTGTGGCTGCGCTCGCCTATGGCACCGAAACGATCGCGCCGGTCGCCAAGATCGTCGGCCCCGGCAATGCCTATGTAGCCGCCGCCAAGCGACAGGTGTTCGGCACGGTCGGCATCGACATGATTGCCGGCCCTTCCGAAGTTCTGGTCATCGCCGACCGCGAAAACGATCCGGACTGGATCGCCGCCGACCTTCTGGCCCAGGCCGAACACGATGCCGGCGCCCAGTCGATCCTGATGACCGACGATGCCGAGTTCGGCCACGCGGTCGAAGCCGCCGTGGAGCGCCAGCTCAAGACCCTGTCGCGCTCGCAGATCGCCTCTGCCAGCTGGCGGGATTTCGGCGCAGTCATCCTGGTCGAAAATTTCGACAAGGCCCTGCCGCTTGCCAATCGCATCGCAGCCGAACATCTGGAACTTGCCGTCGCCGATCCAGAGGCGCTTCTGCCCGGCATCACCAATGCCGGCGCGATCTTCATCGGCCGCCATACGCCGGAAGTGATCGGCGATTATGTCGGCGGCTCCAACCACGTTCTGCCGACGGCGCGTTCCGCCCGCTTTTCGTCCGGTCTCGGCGTACTCGATTTCGTCAAGCGCTCGTCGATCCTGCGCCTCGGGCCCGATCAGCTGCGCAAGCTTGCGCCGGCAGCCATCACGCTGGCAAAATCGGAAGGGCTTGATGGCCATGCCCGTTCCGTCTCCATCCGCCTGAACGAAACCGCCTTGGAAAATGGGGACTGAGGATGGGCCAGGGGGAGTTTCGTCTTTGCGATGTCGTTCTGGACGACTCGATCGGGCGTTCCACCCCCGACGTGGAGCATGAGCGGGCTGTCGCCATCTTCGACCTCGTCGAGGAGAACTCCTTCCAGCCGCACGGCCATGTCGGCGGCCCCTATAAGCTTCGTCTTTCGCTGGTCAGCGCACGGCTGGTGCTGACGATCACGACGGATGCGGATGAGGACGTCGCCACCCACATCCTGTCGCTGACGCCGTTCCGGCGGATCATCAAGGACTATTTCATGGTCTGCGAGAGCTATTACGAGGCGATCAAGACCGCCACGCCATCCCGCATCGAAGCGATCGACATGGGGCGCCGGGGCATTCACAACGAAGGCTCGCAGACCTTGATGGATCGTCTGGACGGCAAGATCGGTGTCGATTTCGATACTGCCCGGCGCCTTTTCACGCTCGTTTGCGTTCTTTACTGGCGCGGCTGACCATGACCGTGGACGCGCCGAACCGGAAACAGACGATCGGCATACCGACAGCCATCTTGTTCATGTGCGGGCAGAACTCAATCCGCTCGCCCATGGCAGAGGCCATTGCAAAAAGCCTGCTGCAACCCGATATATACATACAGTCAGCCGGCGTTCGCTCCGGCGAGCCGGACCCTTTCGTCGATGTCGTACTGGAAGAGGTCGGGCTGTCGCTCAACCGAAAACGGCCGCACAAGCCGCGTACTCTGGAGGAGATCGAAGACGACTTCTTCGATCTGATCGTTACACTGGCACCCGAAGCGCACCATGCGGCCCTTGAGCTGACCCGATCCCACGCCGTCGATGTCGTTTATTGGCCAACCATGGACCCAACCGTGGTAACGGGAACACGAGAGCAGGTTCTCAACGCCTATCGCGAGGTTCGCGACCATCTCTGGAAGCTGATCGACAAGCGGATGAAGCCCATTCGACGTGCTCCAACGGCAAGCGATTGACCTGTTGAAAGAATAGCTATTAGGCGTGGTTCACAAACCGGACGCGATTGTGTAGTTTCCGCGCAAATTTCGAGGCGGTGGACGAAAATTCCTGCCTGCCCGACCTTACACAGAAAGAAAACCGATACATGGCTAAAGAAGAAGTCCTTGAATTCCCGGGCGTCGTTACGGAATTGCTGCCGAACGCGACCTTCCGGGTGAAGCTCGAAAACGAGCATGAAATCATTGCCCATACTGCCGGCCGCATGCGCAAGAACCGTATCCGCGTTCTCGCTGGCGACAAGGTTCTGGTTGAAATGACACCTTACGACCTGACCAAGGGCCGTATCACATACCGCTTCAAGTAAGTTTTGGCAGGATACGGCTTGAAATGGCGCTTGAGCAAAAGCTGATACTGGCATCGGGTTCGCCACGCCGTCTCGACCTCCTCAACCAGGTGGGCATCGAGCCCGCCCGGCTGATGCCCATGGATATCGACGAGACACCGAAGCGTGCCGAACATCCCCGTTCGCTCGCGCGTCGTCTGTCGAGCGAAAAGGCTGAAGCGGCCTATCGCGCGATCAAGGACGACCCGACCTGGCGGCACAGCTATATCCTGTCCGCCGATACGGTCGTTGCGGTCGGTCGCCGGATTCTGGAAAAGACCGAATACACAGAGGAGGCATCGTCCGCGCTGCACCTTCTGTCCGGTCGCGGCCACTGGGTCTATACCGGTATCTGCCTGGTCACCCCCGGCGGACAGTTCCGCCAGAAGGTGGTCGAAACGAAAGTGCGCTTCAAGCGGCTTTCGACCCGCGAGATCGAAAACTACATCGCGTCGGGCCAATGGCGCGGCAAGGCAGGCGCCTATGCCATCCAGGGCATTGCCGGCGCTTTCGTGCAGAAGCTGGTCGGCTCCTACAGCAACGTCGTCGGGCTGCCGCTCTATGACGTGACGACGCTTCTGGCCGGCGAAGGGTTCGATGCTGCGCAAGGCTGGCCCGAGGCCTGATCAAGGCCTATCCCGAGCAGTTCACCGCTTTACCGCTGCCATTTGAATGATTTGACAGAAAAGGAGTAGCTCCTATGACATCCGAACCGATCAAACCGGGCGGCAAAGTCGAGCCTCTCAGGAAAGCCCGGCCCTGCCCGGAATGCGGCAAGCCTTCATCCCGCGACGACTACCCCTTCTGCTCCGAGCGCTGCCGAACGCTCGACCTGTCGCGCTGGCTGAAGGGCTCCTATGCCATTCCGGTGGCAGACGACGAGAGCAAGGCCGACGACGACCAATAGCGTTGTCCCGCTGTCGACACGGCTCGGCGGGGCCCCTGCCCCGCCCTCTGTAACGCTGCTCCGCCTGGCTCCACACCTTGCGGCAGCGTTTCCGACCCTGTGCGTTGCTCTCAAGCTCCCGCGTCATCCAGAAACCGTCGCATCGGTTTATGTAATATCTGTCGCCTTCGCCTGCGGACGGTCAATCAACGCCTCAGTCTCCCTTGAAATTGGCAGATATCCACAACCACCCTTCCGTCCATGTCGTTAGGGGTCACCGTTTCCTCCTGATTTCACAGGGGAATTCGCAATTTTCGCAAAGCTGTCAAAAAAGTCGCGCGGGGTGCTGGACATGGCTGAACAAGATGTTATAACCCCGCTCGCTTCCGGGGGTTACGGCCCCTACCGGTACAGACCGGAAGGCTTGAAGCCTGGATGCCCGGATAGCTCAGTTGGTAGAGCAGCGGATTGAAAATCCGCGTGTCGGTGGTTCAAATCCGCCTCCGGGCACCATCTTATGCCTTTGTAAGGAATAGATTTTTTCACGTTTCTCCGTGCTCCTCATCTTTTGAATTTGACAGTTTCAAACCGCCGGTTTGACAACTTTCGTTTTTCGTTTGTTCAATTCGGCCTCGAAATCGGTGACTACGGACACCGCTCGCGCGGTCATATCAGCGCGCCTCGAGTAATGCTTCGCCATAGCTTCCGTAGCGTGACCTAGCACCAGCGCGATCGTGCCATTGTCTTTTCCCATCTCCGCCAGAATGGTCGCCACGGTATGTCGCAGACCCTTCAGCGTTAGACCTGGCTGGACAGCACCATCGGCCTCCAGCTTTGCCTTCTGCTTAGCCCAACTGGTGCTGAAACCGTTGTACGTCCATGGGCGCCCCAAGCTATTGGCGCAAAGTGTAAGGGCGTCATGATTTGGCGCACGGGCCATTGCCGCCTCGACCGGCTCAAATAGGGGTAGATATATTGGACGCCCTGTTTTGTTTCGCCGAGTATCGAGGCCCTTCTCGGTTATCGCTGTCCTTGGCAAGGCCAGCGCATCCTGCGGATCGAGCGCATAGAACATCATCAACGCGATTGGGAGTTCCATATGGGCCGGGAGCGCTGCCAGTACCGAATCACGTTCAGCGTCGGTCCATGGTCGATTCGCATCAGGTAAACTTTTGGGGCGTCGAGCAGGTTTTACTTTTGCCGCTGGATTATCCCGTGTGTACCCGTATTCGATGCCCCAATCAAAAATCACCGACAATACTGAGCGAACGTAGTTGGCAAATCGGAACTTGCGCTTCTCCAACGCCTTATCTCGTATCTTAGCGATCAGGGGCGGATTAAATCGGTCGAGGGGGGTGTTTTCGATTGCCTGAAGGTAGTCGAAGCATTTCTGGTAGTCGGCACGCGTGCGTGGCGCCAGCTCGCTGCGAAACCGAGCGCTTTCGCGATACTTGACGATTAGCATGCCGAGCGTGCCCGGCTTCGCCGCCTTCTCGTTCACCAGACCGTTGATCCGGTGTATCTCCATGTCGAACGCGAGCGAGTATGGTTCGAACTTTTGACAGTCGATCTTCTCCCGCGTTTTACGATGATAACAGCGCCAGCGATCGTCTTCGTCCCTGAAGATTTGCCAGCCCTTGTATTTGTTTGGCCGTCTAGCTCGACTTTTCGTCATCCAAGCCGCCCCAGGATATCAGCGTCCGTGTCGGCGCCTCCGACTTTGATTTGGTCAATCCACTGATCTAGATCGCGAATGTCGTAGCGCTCTTCGCTTTCAGGTAAGGCTACGGGTCGTACCGTGCAGATGCGTGGAAATCGCCGTAAGGGTAGACCGACATAATCTGCGGCCTGCTTGATCGACATCATCCTCGGCTGAACAATCCTTATGTTCAACATTGCATTGGCCATTTTTCGCTCCAGCTCTTAAATCCAGGTCATAAGTTTGGAGGAAAGACTTCAGGTGCGATCGACTTCAAGCAGCGGACAAACCGCATTTCAGTTTTACTGAGCTCAACAATCGACCTGCACTTTTTGCCGCAGTCTTCCGAATGCTTTCATGCTGTTAATAGAAACCCGATTCCCTTGTTTCTGGAAATTGCTGAATCCTCCAAGGAACAAAGAATGAACAATATACTCGGTAAAAATGGGGGCGAGCACTTCGGGTCACTTCGTAACGTAAGCCCTTCGATATCGATAAACGGCAACCCGCAAACCAATCTTCTAGGTGTGGCAGACCGGTCCTCAAAACAGTTTAAACTCCATCAGATTTATGCGGCTATTTATCACATACCAGCGATAAGCCGGGGTCCGGGGCAAACGCGACTGCGGATGAAATCAGCCGTAAGACGATCGCTCGACTTCGACGAGGTCTAGCAGCATCCTCCTGAGCTCAATCCATGGTGCGTCGAGGCACTTGTTGCCCGGATCTTGCATGCTCAATAGGCAATGAAGTTTCGCCGTTACTTCGACAATTGTCTTGGGTTTAGATAACGACATCACACGCGACATCACTTGTTCCTGCTGAGCTAGGTCGTGCTCAAAGGCCAGCGCAGGGCTATAACCAAGCCGCCTGTCAGCCGAATTCCAGCTGTCTCGGCGTTTCCTCAGGAGAGACCGTGCCGACGCCAAAGCTTTTGGGTCCACTCGCGCTTTCAATCGATCGATTTCGGCCAACGAGTAAACCGTCAGCAACGGCTCTTCCTTAGAGATCTCAATCTGCACAACCGGATAGGCGCCCGCCATTGCAAGAACCCTCGATTCGAGCTTCTGCTGGTATCTCGTAATGGAAGCCAGTCGTTGATGGATGTCGTACCAGTTAAGCCAGAGGCGTGCTGTTGAAGTGGGACCTGGCACCAACCGGTCGGGCGCCTGCTCTAATTCTAAGGTGAGCGACAGCAAGATTTTCGCAACTGCCCCAAGAAGGTTCTGACGAGTGATTCTGGATGGAAGCTCGGTTTTGCTTCGCGATTTGGATTTACGTTTTCTACGGGTATCTGGAGGCGAAGTTCTGCTAGTCTCAGAATCAGCCATGATCCGAGCTCCCTTTAGCTTGGTTGTGGTTAGGTCAAGCAAGGGTGTTACAGCATCCTGCTTGGCCGCATTCCGGGGCATCAGCCCAATCAGGGAAGTCTGAATCAAAACAGAATTAAGTCAAGGTGTTAATTTGTTGACGGCTGATCAAGTTCGCATGGCCCGCGCTGCCCTTCGGTGGGGGGTCCGCGACCTAGCACGAAATGCGGACGTGACTCCTACTACGATATCCCGCGTAGAAGCCGGCAAGCCGGCGTTTACGGGCACACTCCAGTCGATCCGCGCTGCGTTTGAAGCAGCAGGCTTAGAGTTCATAGATGAAAATGGCGGAGGGGTTGGCGTAAGATTTTCAAGGCCTAGGTCAGACTTGACTTGATCGCGACATGTGAACGTTCAGTGTTGCCGCCGAGGCAAAATAGACGATTTCTTCGCGCCAACTCGCCAAGGCCTCGGCAGCCTTGGCCGCTGCGACTGCTCGTACTGAAATGCCACCGCCAATCACTCCGCGATAAGCAGTTTATGCCATGCAGTCGGCTTGCCCTGCCTCAATACTTCATCAATACGCATGCGGAGAAAGTTGATCTCAATTTCGCTCAGCATAGCACCTCCACTTAGAATGTTAGTCGCCTATAGCTAACATAGCCTTATGTGAAACGCCGTATCTCTTGGGGTAGGCGTTATCGTAGACGGCAATGCCGTATATTCGCTTGCTCATAGGGCGGCAATGCCGTATAGAATTTCATGCAAAGCGTAATCCAAACGTCCGTCTTTTTGGCGCAGTGCAAGCGGTCTGGCCTATCCGATGATGAGATTCAGGAGATCGTCTCGGTTATCGCTGCCGACCCAGAGGCTGGAGCGTTGATGTCCGGAACCGGTGGAGCGCGTAAGCTGCGTCATGCCCGTGAGGGGCAAGGAAAGAGCGGTGGGTTCCGCACCATTCATTACTTTGGGGGTGGAGATATTCCTGTGTTTGCACTTGCCATCTACGGAAAAAATGAAAAGGGCAACCTTTCGAAAGCCGAGCGAAACGAGTTGGCTCGCATCCTGCCGAAGCTGGCAGATGCTTACAGAAAAAGAAAGGAACAGGCATGACTTTCGGAAAAGAGCTTATCCAGAGCGCAGAGGAAGCACTCGCAATTGCAGAAGGGCGTACGGAACCCGCCGCTGTCTTCGTCCCCGAGACGGTCGATGTTGCGGCCATTCGTAAGCGACAGAAGCTTTCGCAGGTCGCTTTTGCCAAACGATATGGCCTGTCTGCAGGCACAATTAAGGATTGGGAACAGAATCGCCGTCAACCCGACAGAGCAGCGATGCTACTGCTGAAGGTGATCGAGCAAGCCCCTGACATGGTCGCGCGGGCCATCCGCGCATGAACACGTGATTTTTTCTGCGACCCCGGCGAGCTTATAAAGCGCGACTGTCGCGATCTTGCGGCCTTAATCCGCGAGAAGCAGACCCAAGGTTTCAGGACTGAATTCGATCCGATTTGCTTTGGTAGGCACCGTGTTAGAGCTCGAGCACGACCACCGAGGACAGCGAGTCGTTATCTTTCATCTAACCTGGTGTGCTTAGCGCGCGTTTTCAGCCTAGCATCCCCCTAAATTCCGCATCCTCAAAATACCGCAGCTTCTTTGCCTGAACCGGTCGCTGCCCTTGCCGCAGTAATATCATCCTATCCGCCGGCAGCCTCATGATCTCGTCCGGGTTGATCAGGTCTCGCGCCGATATGTGCTCCGACGTCGAGGTTTTCCCCTCGCTCCAGGACTGCGTCGTGTAGACCGCATCGGCTTTGCCGATCGTCTTACCAACGAGTTCTGCTGTTTCCACGTCATTGACCCCGAACACTTGCAGCACGGCCGCGTTCGACAAAAACGTCCCGGCGCGTCTCCCATAAACTGCACGCAGCTGGTGAATGTCCTGCAGGATCGGCCAGAGCTGAACGCTGTAACCAGCCATCAAGCCCATGGCGCGCTCGACCGGAGCGAGGTAGCCAAGAGCTGCAAACTCATCGAGGAGATAGAGCACCGGCTGGAGTGGTGCGGTCTTGTCCCGGGACATCTCCGTCAGGCTTTGCGTGACTAGTAGTCTCAGCCATCGCGAATAAGTCGATACGCGATCCGGCGGCAGAACCAGAAATACCGTGGCGTTGCTGTTCTTAAGATCCGAGAATGCAAAATCCGATCGGGCCAACACCACCGCCATGCGCGGACTGTCGAGGAAATGCGTGTGCCGCTGCGCCGCCGACAGGACGCCGGATGCCTCACGATCGGACTTGCCGAGATGCCGGTTTGCCGCACGAGCGATCAGCCCGTTGCAGTCCGGCATGCTCTGCATGTCCCCCAGCAAGGCTGTGAACGCTTGTGGCGCCAGCGTAAGGTGTTTCCGCAGCGCGCCAAGATGTCGCTCGCTCGGGGGCTCGGCCGCGATGATATGAAGAAGCAGGCCGGCAATAAGCGCCTTGGCCTCCTCGTTCCAATGCGCTTCGCCGGACATGCCTGGTTCGTCGACGACGAGTGCATCCGCGAGTATGCTGACATCTTCGGCAACATCCATTCCGTCGGCTTTCAGGCCATCGAGCGGGTTGAATGCCGAGCCCGATCGGCCAGTTACCTCGAACGGATCTAGATAGAAGACCGGCCCAAACATCTGCCGTGCGCGGCCGGCGACTTTAGCGTTCTCGCCCTTCGGATCGACACAGATAACCGACCTTTCGGCTGTCAGCAGATTGGGAATGATTGTGCCGACGCCTTTGCCAGTTCTGGTCGGTGCCATGGTCAGCAGATGTGCCGGTCCATCGTAACGCAGAAGTTCGCCTGTCTGCGAATCGCGGCCGATCAAAAGGCCGTCGATCCCGGTGAGTTGTTTCCGATCCTTCTTGTCCGCCCAGCGTGCAGTCCCGAACACAGCAGGGATAGGACCGTCCGTGATGAAGGCTGAAAGAGCCCCGAGAATGCCAAGGATCATAGGGAAATAGCGGGCAACATCTACGACCGCCTCGCTGATCGGGCCAGGCGTAAAGTCACCGATAACAAGGATCGCAAAATTGATGAGTAGGATCAGCGCGGAAAAGACCGTGCCGATGATGATGCATAACAACGCTAAAAACGGTGCGGCGATAAGCGACTTGAGGACCTGAGCGAAACTCATCGCTCTTCCTCCCGATCGCTGTTCGGTTGAGCCGGAGCAGAAATGAGAACGTCGTCGAACAATCGGCGGTCGCCCTCTCGTGTCAAAAAACCGGGCAGTTCAGCGCGCAACCATTCACGTAGGCGCGACGTAAAAGCCGGATCTCTGGCGTTCTCCAGCCGATAGAGGACGAGCGCGCCAATCAGAATCTTTCGTCGTGTGTCGCGGGCACGGGCCTGTTTGCCCAGGCGTGTTAACAGGACCCGTCGCCGCTCATCGAGTTCGGCAATTCGTTGCGTGATCGGTTTGCGAACCATGTACGTCTCCCTGTGAAAGGGTTGACGCTACGCCCCGGGCTAGAAGCTTCAATATGATGAATCCTACAATAGCCGCATCCTGTGAGATCCCTTAACGATGAGAGCGAAGCGAAAAGAGTTTCCAAGGGCGCACTTACGAGTTGCTGCGCAACTCAGTGCTCAGAACCGCTCCTTCCCGCATCTGGAGGCGGTCGTGGCGATCTACCATTGCAGCATGAAGCCGATCGCCCGTGCTGCGGGGCGGAGTGCGGTGGCAGCCGTCGCTTACCGGACGGCTAGCCGGCTGCTCAACGAACGCGATGGCCTGGTCCACGATTTTACCGGCAAGCGCGGTGTCGAGCATTGCGAGATCGTCCTTCCGGAAGGGGTGGAGGCGGCGTGGGCGCGTGACCGAGCGACGCTGTGGAATGCGGCGGAGCGGGCGGAGAAACGCAGTGATGCCCGGGTGGCCCGTGAGTTCGAACTGGCGCTGCCGCATGAACTCACCCGAGACCAGCAGATCGTCCTGACGCGCGCCTTCGCACAGGATATGGCGGACCGCCATGGTGCGGCGGTCGATTTTGCCATCCATCGGCCGATCGGCGATACTGACATCCGCAATGTGCATGCCCATGTGCTGATGACCACACGCCAGGTCGTCGAACATGGCCTGGGCGACAAGACGCTGATCGAGCGGGAAAACAAATGGCTGCTCAATCATAATCAGCCAACCGCGCAGATGCAGTTGCGCGACATCCGCCGGGCCTGGGAGAGCCATGCCAACCGTGCGCTGATGCGGGCCGGCCTCGACATCCGCGTCGATCATCGCGGCCATCTGGAGCGTGGGCTGGAGATCGAGCCGACAGAACATATGGGCGTGCATGCCTCGCAGATGGACCGACGAGGTCTCGGCGTGTCGCGGGCACGCAATGAGCAGAAGGCGGCCGCCCGCAATGCCAGCCTCATTCGGGAAAAGCCGGAGCAGGTGCTGGCGCTGATCACGGCTGAGAAGAGCGTGTTCGACCGGCACGACGTGGCCCGTACCCTGCATCGTTACATCGATGACGTGCAGGCCTTCCAGAATGCCTTTGCCGCGGTCATGGCGTCGCCGGCACTGGTGGAACTGCAGCCGGAGGGAAATGGCCAGCTGGCGCGCTATTCAACGAAGGAAATGGTGACGATCGAGCACGCCATGGCTTCGAGCGCTTCGACGATGGCAGGCAGAAGAAGCCACGGAGTTGATGTCGCGATCATCGCGGCGGCCATGAACAAGCAGGATGACGCGATCAAGGCGAGCGTTGCGGGCTCACTTGGCGGTCCGGCCAATCATGACGAAATGCCCGGCGCCCTACGCGCTCGCCTAATCGATCACGTTGGTCTCAGCGCCGAGCAGCGTGTCGCGGTGAAGCATGTCACGGGGCCGGCACAGATCGCCGCGGTAGTCGGGTTTGCTGGTGCCGGCAAGTCGACGATGCTGGCGGCAGCACGCGACGCCTGGGAGCGCCAGGGATACCGCGTCCATGGTGCGGCACTCGCCGGCAAGGCGGCCGAAGGATTGGAAGAGTCCTCGGACATCGCTTCACGCACATTGGCGTCCTGGGACTATGGCTGGCAGCGTGGCCGGGGCGAGCTCGGTCCAAACGACATATTTGTCATCGACGAGGCCGGCATGGTCGGCAGTCGCCAGCTTGCGATGTTCGTCAACGAAATACAGGCGCGCGGCGCGAAGCTGGTCCTGGTCGGTGATCATGAACAGTTGCAGGCGATCGGTGCGGGATCACCGTTCCGCGCGATTGTGGAGCAGGTTGGCGCCGTCGAGCTGTCGGAAATCCGCCGACAACAGCAGGCCTGGCAGCGCGAAACCTCAATCGCCCTGGCAACGCATCGGACGGCCGAGGCTCTTGCGGCCTATGCCGGGCACGGCGATGTCCGGTTCCTGCCCGATCGAGAGGCGACGACCAAAGATTTGGTGACGGACTATCTCGCCGACGTCGAAAACCGGCCATCCGGCTCCCGCATCGCGCTCGCCCATCGCCGGGTCGATGTCAGGGCGATTAATACCGAAATCCGTGCAGGGCTTCAGGAACAGGGTAAGCTCGCCCGCGGAGAAGACGTGACAGGCGAACTTGGGCGCGAGCGGGTTTACCAGACAATTGAAGGCGAGCGTTCGTTTGCCCCCGGCGACAGGATCGTGATGCTTGAGAATAACCGCGATCTCGGCTTGAAGAACGGCATGCTCGGAAACGTCATGGCCGTCGAGCAGGACGCGATACAAATACGGCTCGACGGCGGAGGGTTGGACACCCGTGAGGTCACGATACCGGTGAACAGTTACCAAGCCTTTGATCATGGTTACGCCACCACCATCCACAAATCGCAAGGCTCGACTGTCGATCGGGCGTTTGTCATGGCGTCGAAGACGTTGGACCGGCATCTCACCTATGTTGCGTTGACCCGTCATCGAGAGCAGGTTGGGCTCTATGTTCGGCAGGACGAAATGAAGGACCTGAAGAGCCTTGCCAGCAACCTGGGCCGCTCCGGCGCCAAGCAGACGACGCTCGACTACACCGACGTTTTCGCTTCACGCAGGGGTATTGCCGCGGATCTGGGAATCAGCAGCGATATCGCGATCGGCCTGAAGTCCGGCCAGCGCCGGGAGCGGTCGTCTACCCAGAAAAACGCAATTGAGGAGCCCCTTCGCAATCAGGCCGGCCTTCCGCAAACGGAAGGCGACGGCCCCTCAGGTTCGCTTCCTCCCGATACGGTCGCCGAAAAGGTCGAACCGTTGATACCGGCCAAAACAAGCTGGTCGCGCACTGTCGAGGATATCGCTCGTGAGAAAGCAATGCCACATCTTGTGCAATCTATGGAGAGCGTTCGATCCGTCGGCAGGTTGGTTTATGACGACCCGGAAGGCTCGACAAAGAGGCTCACCACGGCAGTTTTGGGGGAGCATCGGAGCGGACTTGAACTTGCGAAGGTAGTCGCGTCCCATCCGGAGGAGTTTGGCAAACTACGCGGCAAGCACGGCCTGCTAGGCGAGAACGCCCTCCGAAAGGCGGCGCGGCATCGTGCCAAAGCCCTCGGAACCCATGTCGCATTCTCGGCGGAGACCTGGAACCGGCGATACGGCGCAGAAAAACAATCAGAGACCTGGAAGCGCGAAAGGCTGGATATCATTGAGGTACCGGGGTTGAGCAGCCGAAGCGAGCAGATTCTAACACAGTTGAGTGCGATGCCTGTTGAGGAGAAGAGCGCCTTTCTTGAGAAAATCAACAGCACTCCGGAGGGCAGGGTCGCAATGGAAGAGGCCCGCAGGATTGCCGAGGCACTGACGCAGCGATTTGGCAGCTCTGATCCACGCGACCTCATCACGTCGAAAGAGAGACTCACCTCGCCAGCTGCCGCTAATGTCGGGCGGATCGCTCACGTCGCCGGTATCTGCCATCGTGCATGGAACGACGAGCTTGCTCAGAAGTGCGAGCTCCAACAGCTAGTCGGCAGGCGTCTTGGTCTCGGGCTCAGCAGGTGAAAATCCTGCCAGACCGGGACCGAGTTAACCTCGAACGACTATTTTATAGCATGATAGCAATCATGATATCATGCTATAAAGCGTGATTGAAATATTGAATGAATGCGTGCAATCATGGTTGATTTCATGCGTTCTTGGCGTGATCTTGTGCGGGATTTGATTCGGAGAGCGAAATGCCGGTTATATGTGCCGCAAACCCTAAAGGGGGTGCTGGGAAATCGACCACCCTGCTGACGATCGCCACCTGCCTTGCGCAGTCGGGCGCATCGGTCATGATAATCGATGCCGACCCAAATAGGCCGATTACCGATTGGCGCTCTGGGCCGACCGCACTGCAGCTTAAAGTCCGGAGCGACGCTACCGAAGCAAACATTCGAGACCTCATAAACGAAACAGCCTCACAGGCGCAGTTCGTGTTCATCGATCTAGAGGGCACGGCGAGCCGACTAACCTCGCGTGCCATCATTCGAAGTGACCTGACCTTGATACCCCTTGCTGGAAGCGCTCTGGATGCCCAGCAGGCAGCTCGCGCGGTTGGACTGGTACGGGAAAGCGAGGCAGATATCGGTCGCAAGCTGAATTTCGCGTTGTGCTTCAATCGGACCAGCCCTCCCCCTTTTGTCCGCAAGATCGAGCGTGAGATCAGCCAGCAAATGCGCGAGAGCGGTCTGCCGGTCCTTAGTACCCACCTTCATCGCCGCGAGGCCTACAATGCGATGTTTATGGAGCGGCTTTCGCTCCACGAATTAAGTCAGACAGCGATAAATGGCGTTCCAGCCGCGATCGAAAACGCCATGCAATTGACCAGCGAAGTGTTGGAACTTCTCCAGACACTTTCGGATGAGAGGGCCGCGTAATGTCGAGAGACTTCGGATTCAGCAAGGACGACAAGCGGCTCGACGTCTCGAAGTTCTCTCCGCGCGAAAGTGTCGCCCCGAAGGACGACGCCGACGATCTTGGAGACCGGGCCGCCGATAGAGCCGGCTTCAAAAGTCGAGAAGTAGTGGAGCGCGTTGCGCGGGTGCGGAAGCCCTCTCAGCCCTTCGATCAAGCCTTTGTCAGGGCACCAATCGACGTCATCAACCGTTTCAAAACATTCTGCAACGATACCGGAATGTCCTATGGGGAAGCGCTCGATGAATTGATGCGACGCGCAAAGCTCTAGCAGATCAAAAACGAAACTTGACCGAAACTACGGGAGTGGCATTGTTCGGCTGAAATAAACTTGGTCACGCGCTCCAAAAGGTATTGAAGCGCATCTTCTCGTGGTCGACATCATGGCGCGCGACTACCCTCTTACTGATGTGCAGGCTCAGCATATGAAGCCCGGGGACAAGCCCATTTCCGACGGTGCTGTCCTGGGCTTGTACCTTTTCGCCTCAACCAAGGAGGGAACGGGCAAATGGATATTCCGGTATAAATCGCCGCTCACGGGAAAACGCAGGGAAATGGGGTTTGGAACATTCCCCTTGGTACCAATCGAAACCGCTAGAAAAAAAGCATTGAAGGCGCGAGAGTGCCTCCTTCGAAAAATGGATCCGCTTGAGTTCAGAGAACAGAACGGACCGTACTCTGCACAGTTAAGGCGCATCCCCACATTTGAAGCTGCGGCCCGTCAACTCCATAGTCAACTTTCCTCCGGATTTAGGAGCCAAAAACACAGCGACCAGTGGCTCCAGACGATGGAGGAGTATGCCTTCCCGATTATTGGAAAACAGAGCTTTGACACGCTAACGCCGGAGAAATTTGCATCTTGCTTGCGGCCTATCTGGCTTACTAGGCCGGAGACGGCACGTCGCGTTAAACAACGATGTGCGGCTGTAGTCCGCTGGGCGTTAGCCCACCAATACGTTTCAACGGATCCCATGAGTTACGTCAAGGCGCTGTTACCGAGACAACCGACAAGGCGTGAGCGCGTTCGCCATTTCCCCGCCCTTCCCTGGAGCATGATCCCGGAGTTTATCGCAACCACACTGCGCTCAGATGGTAACGACGTTCACCAAACCATGCTCGAGCTGGTTATCTTGACCGCATGCCGTTCCGGTGAAATTCGCAAGATGCGTTGGGACGAAATTGATCTTGAAGAGAAAACCTTCACTATCCCCGGATATAGAATGAAGGCGCGGGTCGCACATCGCGTTCCTTTGACGCCTCGGGTGTTGCGTCTTCTCGAAATCCAGCGTGGCAAATATGCACTCCACCAGGGTCTGGTGTTCAAATCTCGCGCCGGCACACCCGTAACCGACATGGCACTTACAACGATTCTTCGCGAAAACTGTGTTTCAAGCGATACCAAAGGGAGAACCGCGACCACTCATGGATTTCGTTCGAGCTTTCGCGATTGGGCATCGGAGAATGGTCACTCCAACAATCTTGCGGATCGCACACTTGCCCACAGCTTAAGGAGTGTGGTCGAAGCTGCCTATCACCGGACAGATCTGCTCGAACAGCGAGCGAAATTGATGTTGCAATGGGAAAACTATTGCCTTCAAAAAACTCGATCATCTGACGAGCATCGCCGTGACGGAGAGCAAAAACGATTGGAGCAGCTGATCAACAAAGCGACAGCTTTCCGCCAGGCCGAGGAAATCCGGGCGTATGTGAACGCCGTGGTAGCGCGTAGCAGCGGTGATCCATTCACCATCAATGACGACTTAAGCCAATGGGCCGATTGGGCCTTAAGACAGGCTGATAGTATCGACCCCGTTGACGCAGCGACTTGATCTGCTGAGGATCGATCCGTAGCAAACTCACCCCAGCTCTTTTTTTGAGGAAACAGTCACCTAAGTGAGATATTTCTGTAAATATCGGTTGCTCCTGGGAAATTCATCGGTATATATCGCGGCCGTTCCAACGTTTTGGGTCTGCAACGACACAGAACATCCTAAGGACAGGTGGCCGAGTGGTTTAAGGCGCACGCCTGGAACGCGTGTGTGCGTGAAAGCGTACCGTGGGTTCGAATCCCACCTTGTCCGCCATTAGGCTTAAATTCTCTAATCATTTCATCTCCTTAGTCGTTGCTTTGACCAACTATTGTCTCGTGTTGGGTAATTTTCGCTTGTCTGTCTGACCGTTCCGGCATGGTCGCCACGGCCGCATCTGCCATCTTCTCCTGATCGGCTGCGCGGGTATAGCGTTCGACCTCCTTAAGCGAGAGATGGCCTGTCACAGCCGCAATGTGGTTGGCGCTGTTCCCGGCTTCAGCCAGACGCCGGGCTGCAGCTTTTCGCAGGCCATGAGCCGAGCAGTGTTGCAAGTGGGCTTCATCACAGCATCCGCGGAACCAGTTGCCGAAGCCGGCGGCCGTGAAGGGTTTGCCGAAGGATGTTAGAAGGAAGGTGGCCTTGTCCTCCGATGCAACCTCGAGCGCCTCGACGAGCGAGCGATGCATTCTGATAGCAAGGGGAGTGCCCGTTTTCTCCTGCCGGACAGAGATCCTGTTCGCGCTGACATCCTTCCATCCCAGCTTGACGGCATCGCCACGTCTTTGCCCCGTATAGAGCATGAGTGCCATGGCCAGGCGCGGCTTCGTTCCAATCGGATGCCGTGCCTCATAAGCTGCAATCTCAGCCTCGGTTCATGTGTGGAAGCCAGCCGTCTTTCTGCTGTATCCCTTAAGCTTCAGCGTCGGATCACGAGAGACCCACTCGATGTCGATCGCATGCCGCATCAGAATGCGCAGCATTCGCAGATAATTGTTGGCCGCTGCCGGCGTCGCACTCATCTTGCCAATGATCGCCTTGACGTGCTGCCGACCTAGATCCTTGACCATGCGGTCGGCGTGATCCTGGCGAACCTTCTCGCAGATGCCGCGATAGCTTGTCTGCGTACTTGCAGCCGTACCCTTAAACTCCGGCGAGGCATAGTAAGAGACGATCAGAGCGGCGATGCTGCGAGGCTTCGTCCTTGATTTGCCGATCTCACTGCGGCCCGCATTCTCGCTGCGCAGCGCCGCCTGATATTCCTCGTCGAAAGCGTCCGACGGAAACGGTGACTTAAGATAGGCCGAGTGCCGCCCCCTGCGGAACCGTAGCCGTACGGTTCCATATCGATCGCGTGCCACCGTCACGTATTTCGGCAACGCCGTTCGCGAGCGCCTAGCCATTGTCGAGAACATCATCCCACGAATTGCGAAGCGGACGGGCTGCAGCCTCGCGGGTCAAAATGTGGATTGCATCGCGTGTGGCAATCACTTGCCCAACCTCGATGCCGGCCTGTATCGCGCCGCGAACCATACGGGTGATATCGGATTGGCGAATGCCTAGGGCACCGGAACTTCGTTGGGCTTTCTGTTTCGCCGATCCAGAGCCTGTCGGCACCAGGACCATCACCTGTCCTCGACGCGAAAGACTTGCTCTTTCGCTCTCTTTTGGTGTATTTAGGGTGCGCATATCAAATCTTTCACGGATGCGCAAAAGGGCGAAACAGGTTCCTAGGCCGAGGGTTCGCCCTTTTTGTTTGCGCTGGTTTCAAGGCTGGTCAGAACGAGCCTACGGATCGCCTCCGACCGGGTTCTAATGCGATTCTCATAGCTGTAATCATCGATGCGCTCGACAAGCTGCTTATCGAACATGATCGGGATGCGCTCTGTCTTGGTCGCTACCATTCGCTGGCCTCACTTAAGGCACAAGCAGCGCTTTATGTGCCTATTTTAATTATTTGATCTTTTGCTGCCGCTGGTCAATACCTATTTCGCTATCGTGCCTTTTCGGGAGAATGCAAATAGTGAAGTCACGCGAGAACCGCGTCCCGATAATGCTGTCGAGTGAAGAGCTTGAAGCCATAGACGACTGGCGCTTTGCCAATCGTGTTGCGACGCGGTCGGAAGCAATCCGCAGATTGTGCCGGATAGGCCTCCACCAAGAGACTGACCCCTCCGATGAGGCGACACGCCGCGCAGCAAACGCTGATGTGGTTGATTGACACGCTCGCATCAGTTTCGGTCTCCAACCGTTCTGGTGCCGTGCAGTATCCGCGGACCCAGCTGATCGATCACCAATTGCAGCCCACCGCCATGCCTTCGCATTTCCGCTAACGCCGCGGCTTCAACCATGACATCGTCCATGTACTCGATCGCGTACGCATGGGCTTGCCAACCAAGCCGTCGAAGATCAGCGTCGAGCCGCCTTTCCGCCTGCGCGCGGGCAGCCGTCCCGTGACACGTCCCATCACGAGCCTTCCATCGCCCAGACACTTCCTTTGCATGCTCCCAGGACCGCCTGCCGCCTTCCTCGAGCTGCAAATCTCGGCAGCGATCCGACAAAACATGACGACCATCACAAGTAACGTCTCCCCAAGTAGAGGATGGTGCAGTAGGTTTATGCGATAGGTTACTTCTAAGGGTTTGTAGGGCAATTTTGCCCGGTTGAGCCGGGCGCAGTCGCCCTGTTGAAGCGGGCGGATTCGCCCTATGATCGTCGGTGTTGATCGGCTCCCTGCGCGCCCGCATTCGGCAATCCCAGTCTTCGACAATCGCGGTGAGCTTCTTCCAGTTCGGCGTGTAAGCTGCCCGATGCGACTTGCCCCCGTGGGAGACCTTGGAGAACAATCCGTACACACTGCATAGGTCGCTGGTTGCTCGGCGTACGGTTCTCGCATCCAGGCCGAGCAGCTCGGCAAGGCGCTCGTTACCCGGATCGCACTGTCCGGTCCGCTTGTTGAAATGATCGATGATGGCGCCCGCAACCCGCCGATCGGCGACGGACAACTCTCCGACCAAGGTGAGTGCCTTGTGTGCGAAGAGGACGGCGTTTTTCTCAAGCATGGCCCACCTCGCTCGATGTTGTCACAACGCACGACTTGAAACTCGTCATCGTGTTGGGAACGACGCGAAAAAGCCGAACCATCTCAATGACCCTCACCAAGGCAGCGGGCGCAGTAAGGCATTGGTTTAAAAGCAGAACTTTGTATCCACCTTGTCCGCCATTACCCGAATAAAGCCTATCAATCCGAAAAATTAAACCAGCCGACACGTCGGATCTTAGACGATCGTATGTCTAGCGCCGTCTTTTGCCAGAGATCCCGTTCCACGCTGGCTGGTTTGCTCCCCCTTGCCGACACCAAGCCCTGCGAATGCTCGGCAATCACTGCGGATAACGCCATCGCTCAGACCAAACGGCGTAAAGCAGTTTAGCATCGCGGCGATGCCATCTTTCCGCTTTGTTCGTGGACGACGATTCGTGACCGCCGCACACTAAGGTAGGCATCGCTAAGTTGGGAGAACTCTATGCCGACATACTACGGAAACAATTCTAATAATGTCGTTCATCAGGACGACTACGATTCGGATCTGACCGTATATACCTATGGCGGCAATGACTCCATTTATCTCAATCTTGTGGGTGCATATGGCGGATACAACACCGTGTATGCGGGACCAGGCAGCGATCTGATTAGAAACAGCTTTGAAGGCGGTAACCGGGTAAATCTCGAGTCTGGTAACGACACCTACGTGGCCACTGGTTTTTCGAAAGCCGCCAGCCTCTACGACATCGTGTATGCAGGTTCCGGTAACGATGAGTTCGACGTGTCGACCTACCACAGCGACTACTACGGTGAAGACGGAAACGACACCTTTTTCTCCGTGGGATTTAACAACTATTTTCATGGGGGTGCCGGCAACGACACTATCAGCTACCAGAGCCAAGACGATGATGCCGATCTAAGCGGCGCCGGCGTTGTGATCGATCTGCAAGCTGGATATGCGGATACTCGCGGGACGAGTTACACGGAGAAACTCGTAAGTATCGAGAACGCCGAAGGGACTGGGGTTTCCGACAAAATTTACGGGTCATCTGGGGCGAACAAGCTTTGGGGTGGAGCAGGAAACGATTCCATTTATGGCCGGAACGGCAGCGACACAATCTATGGCGATTCTGGAAACGACTACTTGTCAGGCGGCAACGGCAACGACCGTCTCTATGGCGGATCAGGCAACGATGATCTGTCTGGAGGCGCGGGCAATGATAAGCTCTATGGCGGTTCTGGTAACGACTATCTGACGGGTGGATCAGGAGCAGACACTTTTGTGTTTGCGTCACTTTCAGACTCCCGCGCCAATTCCACAAGGGACGTCATCACCGATTTTAGCCGTGGTGACGATGATTACATTGACCTTCGATCGATCGACGCAGATAGCACTCGCGGCGGTAATCAGGCATTCGATTTCATCGGTGCCAGCGCGTTCTCAGGTGAGGCCGGTGAACTCAGGTTCAAGAGTGGAATTGTCTCGGGCGATATCGATGGGGATGGCGTCGCTGATTTTCAAGTAAAGGTCGACGACCTTACCAAGATGGATTCGGGTGATTTTCTTCTGTGATTGAAACACCCAGCCACTGATTGGTGGCTGGGTTCCCGCTCGTCCTTGGCACAGTCCGCATCGACGGCTCTCAGCCCATCCGGATCGAACGCTGCGGTGAAACCGTGCCCCCAAACCTTGAGAGAGGGAAAAATGTTCCGCAGGGCTAACCGGCCGGCTCGTTTCCGCCATCCGCCCTACACTTCAGGTCTAACCGTTCCGGTAGATCATCTAGCCCGAGAATTCGGAGTGGGCCAACACGGCGCATATCGAATAGCGATCTCATCGCAAAACTTATGCTCATGGCGCTTGGGCGCCATCTCCCCGAGCCGGCTGAGTGGCTGTCTAAACCCCTTTTCGCTCGCAGCTCTTATTCTTCGCGGAACGTATGTGCCAACTGGTCGGTGAACGGCTTGGCAAGGTAGGAAATCACAGATCTGTCCGACACCCGGATAAACACTTCCGCTGGCATGCCAGGATAAAGTGCCAGCTTTTCGAGCTTTGCGAGGCTTGCCGGATCAGGTCTGACACGGACGGGATAGTAGCTTACGCCAGTCCTCTGATCCGAGATGATGTCTGGCGACATCGATACGACCTCCCCAATGACTTCAGGTGTCGTTCTCTGATCGAAAGCGCTGAAGCGGATGTCGACCGTTTGGCCTGGATGAACCTGATCGATATTGCGCGAGGCGATTTTCGCCTCAACCGTCAACTCCCGTTGATCCGGTGCCAAAAGCATCAGCGGCTCACCTGGATTGGCGACCCCGCCAACGGTGTGGACCATCAGCTGATAGACCCGGCCGCTCATCGGAGCTTTCAGCTCAAGTCGCTGGAGCTGATCCAGATTAGCCACTTTGCGTTCTTCCATCTCGGAAATCTTCGCCTCGACCTCGGTCAGCTCTTTCGCATTCTCCGTGCGACGATCTTCGTCGAGCTGTAATATTTGAAGGTTGATCTCGTTGATCCGGCCTTCCGCCTGCGCCCGCGAGGCAATACGCTCGCCCTTATTGCCATCTAGTTCGACACGCTGCCGTTTCAACGAATTGACTCGTTGCAACGTCACTAGCTGCTGCTGGTAAAGTGAATTGATGGCGCGGTATTCCTCATCGATCAGGGTGATAGCATCGTCGATCGCACGGATCTGCAGATCGTTTCCCTTGATCTGCTCCTTGAGCTGAGCCTTTCGTTCCTCCAGCTGTTTTTTCATGCCGGATAGCGCGGATTTTCGCGTTGTAAACAGTCGTATCTCACCGTCGACCAGCTTTCGGTTGGCATCGACGTCAATTCCACTGCCGGAAAGGTCGGCGACTGTCAGCGTGTCAGCACCAAGTGTTTCGGCCTGCAGGCGGGCCCGTTTGGCATAGAGTTGAGCCAGCGTGCTAGTCACGATACCAAGGCTTGCCCGGAAGGTAGTGGCATCTAGCCGCAACAGGACGTCGCCGTCCTTCACTTGGGCACCTTCCTTGACGAGCAGCTCCGAGATAATGCCACCACTCAGATGCTGTATCTTCTTTACATTGTCGTCGATGATCACGGTTCCATCGCCGACAACGGCACTGGAAAGCGTTGCCGTCGCCGCCCACCCACCGACACCTGCAACAAGCGATAGGCCCAGTACGGTGACAAAGACGATATGCCGACCAAGGGATTTTTGCGAGCTTTGTTCGGCCATCTCTTTACTCCTGCCCCTGTCCTTCGCTGACGATCTTCAAAGGCGTCGGCCTAAGTTCCCCAGAAGAAAATTCACGGCGCAGAACTCTCGAGAGCACTTCGTCTTTAGGTCCAAATGCCGCGACGCGGCCTTCCTTCATCATCAAGACGAGATCAACGCCGGCAAGCGCGCTTGGCCGGTGGGCAATCACGATTGCAATACTGCCACGCTCGCGAATCCTCACGATCGCCTCGGCAAGCGCCGCTTCTCCTTCTGCATCAAGATTTGAGTTCGGTTCGTCGAGCACAACAAGAAAAGGATTGCCGAACAGGGCCCGTGCCAGCGCAATACGCTGACGTTGCCCCGCCGATAGCGTCGATCCGCCGGGTCCGATCTCTGTGGAATATCCGCCCGGCAGGCCTAAGATTAATTCGTGGACGCCGGCAACCTTGGCTGCCTCGATCACGGCCTCAGGCGCCGGGCTTTCGCGAAACCTTGAGATGTTCTGTGTGATTGTCCCTTCAAACAGCTCGATATCCTGAGGCAAATAGCCAATATGCTTGCCTCGATCTTCGTCGCTCCACTGTTGGATAGTTGCACCATCCAGTCGCGCCGATCCGCGGTGGATCGGCCATATCCCGGTCAAAGCGCGCGCAAGCGACGACTTACCAGATGCACTTGGTCCAATCACGCCGACGGCGCTGCCCGCATCGACGGCAAAGCTGATATTCGCGATGACCATCTCCTGACGCCCGGGCGCACCACTGATCAGTCCATCAACTATCAGGTTCTGTCTTGGAGCCGGAAGCGCCAGGGGCGCGTCAGTCTCAGGAACAATCTCAAAAGACTGCCGCAGACGTTTCCAAGACTGCTGGGCAGAAACGAAACTGCGCCAATTGGCAATCGCCTGTTCGACGGGCGCAAGGGCACGTGAGGTCAGGATCGATGCAGCGATGATAATACCGGCCGAAGCCTGGTTTTCGATCACCAGGACCGCACCTGCAGCGAGCACCCCTGACTGCAGCGCGATACGGAAAATCTTCGAAACCGTCGCATAACCATTGGCAACGTCGGAATTTTGCCGGTGAGATTGCCGGTAGCGGTCGTTAATCTGTGACCACGAGCGGGAGAGATCATCTCCCATGCCCATCGCTTCGACGACTTCTGCATTCCGATGCGCTGCCCCAAGCAGGGTGCCGCGCTGACTGCCAATCTCATGCAGCTCCTTGGCCGATGCCTGTGTCTTGCGGTTTGTCAGAATGGTCAAAATGGTAAGGATTACCGCACCGCCAATTGCGATATAGCCTACCACCTGATGGAACAAAAAGCAGATGGCAATGTAAAACGGCAACCATGGTAGATCAAAAAAGGCGGGAAGGCCTGCGCTGGACAAAAATGTTCTGACCTGGTCGAAGTCACGCATCAAGGCCATGCCATCGCCGCCAGCATGGCCTTTGACCGGTGCCTTGACCACTGTTTTGAAGATCCGCGCTCCAAGCGCCTCGTCGAATATGCCGGCTACGCGGGTCAGCATTCGGCTTCGCGCAAGTTCAAATGCGCCCTGAAACGCATAAAGCATCAAGGCAAGCAGGCAAAGTGCCACGAGGGTCGGGATGCTTCTACTCGGAATGACCCTGTCGTAGATCTGAAGCATGAAGAATGAACTGGTCAGATAAAGAAGGTTGATAAGCGCGCTTGCAACCGCGACCGTTATTAATCCTCCTTTGCATTTCTGAAGCACTTTGGATGCGGCGTTTTTGCCGTTGGTTCCGCTGGTACCTTCATTCCTTACGCTCATATTGTTTGGGTCCCTCAACCCATGATCGATGCAACTCAAACCGATCTATCGCAACCCGTATATCAAACTTTGCAGCTTAATAAAAAAGCCGGAAGCGATATTGCTCCCGGCCTTATGGTTTCTCAAAGGTAATCGGCCAACTATCATTACCCGATAATGTCGAAATCGGACGCGGTGATGCTCAGTCCCTTCTGCAGCTGCGCAAACTGAATGGCGGCTGCGCCACCCTTGCCATCAGCGTCATAAAACAATTTGCCGCTCGACTTGTCGTAGATGATCCGGTCCGAGCTATCATGGGCGGCGGTTCCCGCATAAAAAGCCGCAGACGAAAGATCTCCCACTTTGCCAGCCTTGGTCACCGAAAATGCTGGGCGAATATCCCTGCAAAGGCCAATCGAAAGCAGACATTCAGCTTCAGCCGCTGGGTCTACCGTCAGCGCAATCTCGTGGAACGGTTCTTCAACCGTATCAAGCAGATGCGAGGCCTCGCGACGCGATACGACAGGCGCGCTGACAATTACCTCGCCGCCCTCAAGCTTGCAGCGACGAGAATATGGATCGCCTCAGCTAATGAGTCCGTGCCCTAGTTGTTTAGTCCCACAGTGTGATGGTGTATCATTGTCGCGATCACAGAGGGAAACTCTATGGGCCAATTTCTTCACGGCAGCGCCAAGACCACGCACGCCATTCGAGCAGAGTTACAGCGATCGAAAGCTTCAACCGCGGCGCTCGCGCGGCGGTACGGCATCAACGAAAAAACGGTGAGGAAATGGCGATCTCGGCCAGGCGTCGAGGATGACGCAATGGGTCCAAAAGAGCGCAGAAGTACGGTCTTGTCGGCACTTGAAGAGTGAGCGTCCGGCGAACGCATTTTTGGGGGTCGAGCGATGGAAGCTATAGGTCGCGTTTCATCTCATCGGCCATGATGCGGTCGATTACTTTAGGATCGCACTGTGTTTCGATGAGGAACTTGCGGATACCGCCGTCCCACGTCCTGATGTCGGCGAGTAGGCTTTGAAGTTCTTCGATGCCATTCTCGGTCAGCCCCTTCGTGCCATCTTCACTGCCGTCGCTGACGTAAACCAGTTCGCCTTCGGAGATGTTGTCCGAGTTTGCGGTCACTTCTTCGATCAGTTCGAGGTTCTCGCCGATCATGCCGGCGACTTGGCTGAGTGTGTAGATGAACCTCGAGCGTGCCATCACGCAACCTCGCATCGAGCGTTTGCTGGCGTCCAGTTCCAGGGCAGCAGGTCTTCAATTCGATCCTTGGGATGATCCTGGATCCGGGCAAGGACATCTGTCAGATACACCTCCGGATTTCGCCCGTGCAATTTGACCGTTTCGATGATGGTCAGGATGTTGGCGATGCGCTCACCGCCGCTATCGGAGCCAGCAAAAAGCCAGTTCTTTCTGCCAATTCCGAGCGGTCTCATTGCTCGTTCAGCAATGTTGTTGTCGATTTCGACCCGGCCATCGTCGATGTAGACGCTCAAAGCTGCCCATCTAGACAGGGCGTATCGCATAGCCTCGGCCAGCCTCTGCTTCTATGGCAAAGTTGAGAGTGTCGCCTCGATCCAGGCCTTGAGCTCGTGCAGAATAGGCCGGGCATGGTGTTGGCGCAGGGTGCGCCGCTCGTCAGCCGAGATGCCTTGGATACGGTTCTCGATATCGTAGAGAGCGCCGATGCGCGACAGTGCTTCCTCAGCGATCGGAGAAGGCTTCAGCTTGATCACATCATGGAACTTGCGGCGCACATGCGCCATGCAGGCGGCTTCGACGATCTGATTGCCGTAGAGCTTTTTGTAACCTCCGTAGCCGTCGGCATGCATGACGCCGCTGAAGTTTGCGAGGTGGTCAGCCGGATGCGCGCCTTTGCGGTCAGGGCTGTAGTAATAGGCGATGGCTGCGGGAGTGGCGGATTGATAGCCACTGCCGTCGAAGACGTAGACCCAGACCCTGCCGGTTTTTGTCTTGCCCCGTCCGGGGTCGAGAACATCGACCGGGGTATCGTCCGTATGTATTCGGTCGAGCGCGGCGATATGGGCCCTGATGGCAAGGACGAGTGGCGCAAGCAGACCTGATACGCGGCCGACCCAGTCAGCCATTACGGATCGGGAGATGTCTATCCCCAATCGATCGTACATCTCGGACAGGCGGTAGAGGGGGATGTGATCGTCGAATTTTGCGATCATGATATGGGCGAGCAGCCCCGGTCCGGGTTTGCCGCGCTCGATCGGCAAGGTGGGCATCTCGCCAGCCACTGTCGTATCGCATTCCCTGCAGATCATGCGCTTTTCGACATGCCGGACAATCTTGACTGACGCCGGCACGTGCTCCAGCACCTGGACCACTCTGTCGGCCGCCTTCAGGAACGAAGTGCCACCGCAGGTCGGGCAATTGCACGGAGCCGCATAGACCAGTTCTTCGGTGGTGAGATCATCGGGTAGAGGCTTGCGCTTCGGCTTCTCGGATGCGTCATCCAACTCCGGCAGAGGAGTTTTCCCGGAGCGCAGCTCAGCTTCGGCACGAGAGGCCTCGATCTCCTCCAGCATCAGCTCGAACTGCTCGATCTTCCGGTCGATCTTTTCCGAAGACGCGCCATGTTGCCGATGTCGGAGAAGCTCCAGTTGTGCGCGAAGAAGCCCGATTATGGAGTCTCGCTTGATGACCTCGGCTTCCTGGCTCTCAAGTTTCGCCGCCTGTTCCGCGACGAGTGCGCGCAAAGCAGTGAGCTCGTCCTGACTGTCCAGCGGCGCTGTTTCCATACCCGCGAATCTAGCCGATTTGCAATTGACGCGCCAGCGTGAAGCCTCGCATGCCTCTGCAAAATATAGCTTTTATCCCATTCGGCCGGGAGCGGACGTCCACGCCGGGCGTCGCCAATCAATCCCCTCAACGAGCATGGAAAGCTGCGCCTGCGTCAGGTGCGCTACACCCTCTTTCGCCGTCGGCCATGGAAAGTACCCGCGCTCCAAAATCTTGTAGAATAGGCAGAACCCTTGGCCGTCCCACCAGAGGAGTTTGATCCGGTCAGCGCGCTTTCCGCGGAAGCCGAAGATCGCGCCCGAGCCCGGCGCCTCCTTCACGACCGTTTCGACCAGTGCCGATAGGCCATCGATGCCACGCCGCATATCGGTCACTCCGCAGGCCAGGTAGACCCGCACATTCCCCGATGGTCCGATCATGCCGCCTCCACGCAAGCGACGAGCAGGCCAAGCAGTTTCAACTCAACGTCAACCGGAACCTTCAAGCTCCGACCGTTTCGAAGCAAGATCTCGACGATCGCCGGCCTCGTTGCTGCGGTAGACGGCTGGCTTACGCCAACTTCCTCGGTGATTTCCACTGGGAGGAACACCGTTGGCCGATCGGCATAGCTGAATGATTGCCGCCACAAGCGAATCTGGCCCGGATGAATGTCGTTCCGGCGCGCCACATCTCCGATGCGAGCACCGGGCTCATCAGCTTCCGCAAGTATCCTCAGCTTCGCCTCGTCCGACCAACGCCGTCTGCGCTCGGTACCGGACATGATCTCTATGCGAGCCATGAAACCTCTTCGTTCTGGTACTAATGTCAGCACTAATGCTGGTTCTCATGCCAGAACATCGCCTGATTTTCCCGATTAGCAAAAACAGCTCACCGGACGCTCACCTTGAAGAGGCCGCGATTGTTTCATTGAGAGTGCAGGCTCGGTTGCCACTGGATGACGTCTATATTGCTCTGAAAGATGTGATCCCACATCTGTCCCGTTCAAGCCTTCATCGCTGCCTGCAGCGCCACGGTATCTCCCGTCTTCCGAAGGCGGATCGTGAAAAGCCCAAGCGGTTCAAATCCTACGAAATCGGCTATTTCCATATCGATATTGCAGAGTTGCGATATGATGGCGGCAAGGCCTTCCTCTTTGTCGCGGTCGATCGCACTTCAAAGATCGTCGTCGCCAGAATCTATCGCAAGGCGACAAAGCTTGTAGCAGCCGGCTTCCTCAAGGCTTTGGTCAAAACGGTACCCTACAAAATCCACACAGTTCTCACCGATAACGGTGTCCAGTTCGTGCAGCATGACAGGCGGGCAGAACGTGGTTTCGTTGATCACATCTTCGGCGCTGTATGCTCAGCAAATGATATCGAGCACCGTCAGACCAAGCCTTATCATCCATGGACCAATGGGCAGGCTGAACGCATGGTCAGAACGATCAAGGACGCCACGGTTAAGTCATTCCATTACGCCTCGATCACTGACCTGCGGCGTCATGTCCGGGACTGGCTACTCGCCTACAACTACGCCAAGCAACTCAAAGCCTTGAGATTCAGAACACCGTTCGAAGCCATCAGGCAACTCAACGAGAAAAAGCCAGAAATCTTCATTCGAAACCCAACCCATGACATGCTGGGACCAAACACCTAGTGGTGATTAGTCGATGATGTCGAAATCCGCGGATGTGAGCTTGAGGCCGGTGTCCAACTGGGCAAATTGAATTGCTGGCCCCTTACCATTTCCATCGGCATGTACCAGAGCTCACCAGACTTGCTGTCGTAGATGATGCGATCCGAGCTATCGTGAGCCTTCGTGCCGACATAAAAGCACCTGACGCCAAGTCCCCAACCTTGCCGGCCTTGGTGAAAATATCACCGTCGAGCCAGATCGTATCGATGTTCGTCGACGCAAGCCTCGTGTCAAGGACAAAAGTGTCTTTCCCTGCGCCGCCATGAAGGAAATCATTTTCGAGTCCGCCGTAGAGGCGATCGTTACCATCCTCGCCGTTGAGCGTGCCGCTTTCGCCGAGCATTACGACACCACGGTGGTTCCGGCACGCCCTCGGCATCCTCGCGACAACCCCTCCGCTGAAGGGACGGTTTTAATCGTCGAAAAATGGGTCCTGGCGAGGCTCCGAAACGAACAGCTCTTCAGCCTTGTCGATCTTGATATCCGCATCAGCGCCTTGATCGAGGACCTCAACACCCGAACCATGCGTCGATATGGAAAATCTCGCCGCGCTTTGTTCGATGAAGTCGAACGCTCGCAGCTCAAACCTTTGCCTTCAACGCCGTTTGAGTATGCGGTATGGAAGATCGCCAAGGTACATCGGCAGCTTCACGCCGAAGACTTTGAGCAGGCCTCGAATCTCGTTTTCGAGATCAAGGCATTTTCGCTGCACTCCCTTCCGACTATTAAGAAGCGCACGGGTGTAGTGGCTCTCGACACTCTTCACATGTACGCGGCTGTACCAACCTGACCGAAGCAGTTGAGCGATGCCGCGGGCATCGTTTTTGTCCGTCTTGTTCAGCATCGCCGAAAGAGCGGCATTCATCTGCCGTGCCTCCATGCATACGACGTCGAAGCCTGCCTCCGTCAGCCCGTATACCAGGTGTTGTGTGAGCGTCCCAGCTTCGAGTCCGACCTGGTGTAGAGGTTCGCCGAACTCCTCGAAGCAGCGGACAATACCCTTTTCTCGACAAATCCAATCATGCCGCCACCCAGAGTTGATCACTCGCTACAGTGGCGACGTATAGTATCAAACGCCACGTTGGCGCGAGTATCATCGCTTCTCTGGCGCCCACGCCTCGAAAACCACACATGCGGGCGGACGGTTGCGCCTTGTAGCTCTGGAAAAAATGATTGATGCTGACTGCCGCGGAGATGTCGTGGCGGCCTTCTATATTTTAAGGCTATCCTGACGAGTTTCACAGCCTCAGACCGTAGTGTCTTGGTGCCGATGGCGAGATTTCTGCTAAAGCTGGTAGAGACTATTGCAATTGAAGAAACTTAGGATTCGATGGCTTATGGATATCTTTGAACTGCTAGGTATCGAGAGCAAAATCGAGATTGTAGACGCCGGTGCGTCGCTTGGCGGTCGAAGAACTATCTATCAGGAAATTGCAGAAAATGGCTGGGCTCACATAGTCGGTTTCGAACCAAGTAAAGATGAACTTGTGAAACTCAACGCCCAAAAAAAAGCCTATGAGCGATATTTCCCTTTTTTTCTTGGGTCAGGTTGCGAAGAGGTTTTCTACGAATGCTCGTCGCCTTTCACAAGCTCCATTTTTGAGCCCAACAAGGAACTCCTTGACCACTTTTCAAATCTAGGAGACCTTTGCCGAGTAGAGCATAGGCACATGATTACGACCAAACGCATCGACGATATTGAAGAGATCGAAGATATCGACTTTTTCAAACTGGACATCCAAGGCGCGGAGCTATCGGTTCTTCAGAATGGCCTAGAAAAGTTAAGTTCCGCGGTGGTGGTTCAGGTCGAGGTGGAGTTTGTTGAGCTTTATAGAGGGCAGCCGCTTTTTGCAGATGTCGACGCGTTTATGCGAACGCTCGGATTTCAGTTTCACACGTTCGAATCAATAGGTGGCCGTCCGTTCAAGCCTTTTCGTATGGCTAAAAGCGCGAACCTCGGAATAAACCAATTGCTTTGGGCAGATGCTGTCTACGTCCGCGACTGGATGAAACCAGAAAGCCTGCCATCTCAAAAGCTACGAAAATGCGCTTTGATTTTAGATATGTGCTACGGATCAGTCGATCTGGCGCATAGAATACTCGAAGAACACGATAGAATTTACGGCAGCGATTTCAGCAGGATTTATCAAGTTTCCGCTTTACGCAAAGAAAGGAGCAACCGAATTTTGCTTGTTCACGAAAACGACACTTAACAATTTATTTTTGGATGTCTTTTTCTTGAGGGGCGATACATTCGATGAGAGTTTCGTTCTGTCAATAAAAGGCTGTAGCTGTCCAAGCGGGAAGCTTAGGCGGTCTGCGTACTCACAGCTGTGGGCCTCTGTGCGTTGGAGAAAATCCTTTCCTGAAGTCAGTCCGTAAACGCACCATTGACGAAAATTCTCGATTTTCAAGAAATGATAATCGCTAGCGAATACATGGTCGCAATCTGATGTCTGACATCGTCGCGCGTTCGGGATTAGGAGAATGAGCAGTTGTCTAGCGGAGTGTAACTTACTAAAGCAGGCGTGGGACACAGGCTTCGATGCAAGTCGCCTGGTTAGTTGTCCAAAAGTGCCTTTTCATTCCGACCCGGAGCGGTCGTACACAAAAGATGCCAACAAGTACGGTCGATACAGCAGTGAGCTTTGATTATCGCTCGAGCTGATTGCCAACGAAGCGGAGGTGGCGAAGCCCATGCAAGAACATAAGCCCCGTCATCTGGATGTTGATCAGCTTCTCAATTTGGTAAATGATGAGAGCGCAAGACCTGATCTCGAGAAGAAGATCAGTGATCCCGCACTTCACATGAAAGCAATGCTTCGCTCTGTTTACGAAGAGAGGCGTTGGCGGGCGCAACATGATTTCTTTGATGCCGTCTATCGAGACTACCAGCGAGACGATTTGAGGGAGCGTCCGTTCCTCATTTACGGACCGGGTAATTTTCGACATAAGCACTGGCAAACTGCGGATGTGATCCGTCGATTGAAGCAGCCGAAATCGATCGAGACGATGGGAGGTTCTCACAAAGAGATAGGCATCGATCATGCCTGGAAACAGCACTACGATGATCCATTATCTATTGAGGATAATTCGATCAATGTTGTTTATGCGAGCCATGTGGTCGACTACGCGAGCAATAAAAACAATGATTTCTTTTTCAAAGATGTCCACCGCATTTTGCGTATAGGTGGTGTCTTCAGGCTGACTAGCTGTGATGTAGATCTGGGACTGAGAGCGGCGAAGACGGCCGATTTCGCGTACTATGGGATGTCGCACATTCAGAGAGGTGAGAGCGTTTACAGAAGAACGTTAGGTCTCGATGGCAAAGCTACACCTATTGAATGGTACATATTAGAAAGCTGTTCACTGGTAACTCGCAAAGAGAACAGCACGTATTACCCCCCTGAGCTCTGCGCGGATTTCCTCTGGTCGGACGATAACGTTTATAATGCCCTCGATCTCGCAACGGAATTGTCCGACAGTCCTCTGCGCGAGGCAATAGGTGGGCGCGTAAATTGGTCAAACCCAAATAAAATTACTGGTATGCTGCGCGAAGCAGGTTTTTCCGAAGTTATGACCTCCTCATATGGTCAAAGCTGCTGTCCAGTATTAAGAGATACTCGATACTTTGATACCATCAACCCTGGCATGAGTTGGTACGTTGAGGCAATAAAGTAGTGCAGCTAAAAATATAACCCTGGAGGGCGTCTGAGGGTTTTGAAATCTAAAAGGCTATCATCAATTCCGCTCATCGGGGCCCATTCAATTTTGCTCTTTCTGCTCGGTTGAGTTTGGCTCTAGCCATCTGTTGAATTATTCTCAGCGTAGCGAGAAAAGTATCTCTTTCCGGGCGATCCGCACCTAGTTTGAGTGCCTCGTCACATACCTCCAAGCTTCTCGCGAAATCACACTGACGCAGATGTGCTCTGGCAAGGATTAGCTGGGCAGAGGCCATCAGTTCATGATCGCGCTCCACATTTTTGAGGAACGCTGTTGCCAGGGGAAAATTGCCTCGATCGAACAGTAATTTGGCAACTTCAGGGTAGTTAATGCCGCGAAGCTCCGAGCTGACGATAGCGCCTTGAGCAATCGGTTTTCTAGCCATGTTTAGGTCTTTGAGAACATCTTCGTGAATAAACCAAGCGTCCCATTTCGAGACATCTCGGCAAACTCGTTGATATCCTCTACCTTGAAGTAAAACTTCAATTTTTTTCTCGGCATCAGAATAGTTATGCTCAACGCATATTATTGCAGGTTCCAATTCTGAATATGGGAAGTGCTCTAAGATCGGAAGTTCCAATCCTTCGATATCTAGAGACACAAAATCAATTTCGCTAAGGCTAGATTTATACAGTTCGATCAGGTCACATATGCTTATGGTCTCGACCAGGGTTTTTTCGATGTGCAGGCGCTTACCTCGGGCGTCATGCACATCGGATAGGGAAAAGCCATCTAGTCTCGAAAATTCTGGATTATCCGCAACTAGATCCAGCTCGGCGAAACCTGTCTCGCGCGGTGTGACGGCTTTGTTTACAAGGATCGCATTTCGTTGGCGACGGATTGATGCTGCATAAGTTGGATTCGGCTCGACTAACACTCCCCGCCAGCCGGATCGCTCGAGACAGATCGTATTGCTTATCGATAACGGATCGGCGGCTCCAATATCAAGAAACGTGCCCGATCTAGGTCCAACAACGAATAAAGCGAGCATGTCTTGCCCGAGCTGTGAACTGGAGAATGCGTAATTTTCTGCGTAAAACTGAGCAAATCGATATTCGAACTCAACAATTTCGCTGCTCCCAGGCGAATGTATAGACAACTCGCGATCTCCTTGGTTGGTTTTGGGCGACTGTGTTCTCAGAAGACATTATTCAGATTTCAGGGCAAGAGCGGTGCGTAGAATTAGCAAGCCGGCGATCTGTCAGCTTGGCGTCGGTTAACCTCTTGCACCCTGCGAGCGAGCATAAACGTCTTCATAGCGGATGATATCGTCCTCTCCGAGATAGCTTCCAGTTTGCACCTCAATCACCACCATGCCGGGATTCTCCAACCGATGGATCGCACCAAGCGGAATATACACCGACTCGTTTTCCGTCAGGAGACTTACCTGTTGGTCAACGGTAACTTGTGCAGTATGCTTGCCGCTTACGAAACAGTGAGCGATGGGGTGGACGCTCTCTCTTGTAATGGTTCCAACACAACCATTCTGGCACGAAGATGCCGTTGAGTGGGAGCGTCCACCCCATCGCTCACTATTGAACTGCTTTGGATAGCTTTTCTACTCAACGGCCAAAGGCCGTTACCGGACCCTCCGCAAAGAAGCAGCGGGTGAATTTTCTCGTGCATGTTTATACCGGAGAACACGGTATTAGCTTCGATAGCTAGCTTCTGAAGTAAGAAACCATTTGTAAGTCTCTTCCAGGCCGTCTTTAAGGCTAATACTTGCCCGCCAACCCATTTCGGCCAACCTAGTTCCGTCCATTAGCTTACGCATCGTGCCATCGGGTTTCGAAGGATCCGTAGTTATTCTACCCGAAAATCCGGTAACCTCTGCGACCATTTTCGCTAGCTCAGCGATGCTAATTTCTTGACCTGATCCTACGTTGATATGGCTAAGCATCGTCAAGGTGTTGCGTGCATAGATGTCTTTATCAAGGTCTAGTACAAATAGTGAGGCCTCGGCCATGTCATCCACGTGAAGAAATTCACGCATAGGCGTTCCGCTTCCCCAAATGACAACTTCGCGGGCCTTTTCCAATGCAGCCTCGTGAAAGCGCCGAATGAGTGCTGGCAAAACATGAGAGTTCTGAGGATGGAAGTTGTCACCAGGGCCGTAAAGGTTAGTCGGCATAACTGATCGATAATCTGTGCCGTATTGGCGGTTATAACTTTCACAGAGCTTGATGCCTGCTATTTTGGCTATAGCGTAAGGTTCGTTGGTGGATTCTAGTATCCCTGTTAAGAGAGCGTCTTCGCGCATAGGCTGTGGCGCTTCTTTGGGATAAATGCAGGATGAACCCAACTGTAAAAGCTTTCGGACGCCCGCTGAAAAAGCCTCCTGAATGACATTACATTCGATCATCAGGTTCTGATAAATGAACTCTGCGGGATAGGTATTGTTTGCATGTATTCCGCCAACTTTGGCCGCCGCTAAGATCACCACATCGGGTTTCTCAGCTTCCATGAACACTCGCACGGCTTTCTGATCAATGAGATCTAATTCGGAGTGTTTGCGCGTGATAATGGTCAGCGCTTCTCCAGCATTCCGGCGCGCCTCTAGTTTACGCAAAATCGCGCTTCCCACCATTCCCCTGTGGCCTGCAACGTAAATTTTTTTATCTACCATCGACTTACTACCCCTCAATTGTCACGGGAATCGAGAAGCCATGCTCCGCCAATAGTGCATGGCGTCTTGCGGCCTTGAGATCCTCTGCAACCATCTCTGCGCACATTTCTTGGGCGGTAATTTCAGGTATCCAGCCGAGCTTTTGCTTGGCCTTTGCGGGATCACCGAGCAGCGTTTCTACTTCCGCTGGTCGAAAATAGCGCGGATCGATACGGACGATGACGTCGCCTGGTTTGAGAGCCGAAGCTGTATCACCATCAACCGCATCTATCACGCCTATTTCATCAACTCCTTGGCCTTCGAAATGAAGCGCTATTCCAAGTTCTTTTGCCGCCCAGGTTACAAACTCGCGCACTGAATATTGCAGGCCCGTGGCGATTACGTAATCTTCAGGTTGATCCTGCTGGAGCATTAACCACTGCATGCGGACGTAGTCTTTGGCGTGCCCCCAGTCCCTAAGACTGTCGATATTGCCGAGATACAAGCAAGGCTCTAAACCTAGGGCGATATTGGCGAGGCCGCGCGTAATCTTTCTCGTGACGAAAGTCTCGCCGCGGCGTGGGGACTCGTGATTGAAGAGGATCCCATTGCAGGCATACATATTGTACGCCTCGCGGTAGTTCACGCAAATCCAATATGCATAAAGTTTAGCGACGGCGTAGGGGCTGCGGGGATAAAATGGGGTGGTTTCCCGCTGAGGCGTTTCTTGGACAAGACCATAAAGCTCTGATGTTGACGCTTGGTAAAATCTGGTTTTTTTATCAAGCCCAAGAAAGCGTATCGCTTCCAGCAGACGCAAGGTTCCGATCGCATCTACATCCGCCGTATATTCCGGGGCCTCGAAGCTTACGGCTACGTGTGATTGTGCACCGAGATTGTATACCTCGTCAGGTTCGATGTCTCGAAGTATCCGCGTCAAATTGGAGGTGTCAGTCAGATCGCCGTAGTGCAACTTGAAGCGAGAATTTTCTAGATGAGGATCCTGATAGATGTGATCGATTCTCGCTGTATTGAAGAGCGAGGCTCGGCGCTTTATACCGTGCACCTCATAGCCCTTGGCGAGCAGAAACTCAGCTAGATATGAGCCATCCTGACCAGTTACGCCTGTGATTAAGGCAACTTTACTACGTGATTCAAAGTCCTGCTTAATTTGTTCCATTGATTTTCTCTGCTATTGTGCGATGCAAGAAGGCCAAAATGATTGCCTTTCGCGGCTCGAAGGCCATCTCATATTGCGAAAACTAGCTGTGGTTGCAATCCAAGATGGGAATGGACACATAACGTATACCAGTATGTCGGCTGTAGACGACACGAGCGGTCCGCGCAAGTTGGGCCGTCTCGACGAAAAATTTTATTGGGTGAAGGCCTCCCTGAAACACATAACAGGGCATAGAACCGACGTTTGCCGTCCCGGACAATCTTGAAACTTGATCCGCTGTTATGAGACGGGTTTAGAGATTTATGGACATCATGAGAACTAAGTTGCAGGCAGAAAATATGTTTAAGAATTTTGGCAGATTAATAGCGCTACTTGCTCCTACTCATTCGAAGAAGCTAGAGTCCAAAGCGCGAGACATGGGAAGGCGTCAAAATCCCGTGGTCGAGCCTTCTGGCAATGTCTCAAAGGCGCTCACCGACAGGCATGTGTCGCAAGCAAAAAAATTCGCGAAAACTCACGACTGGCACAAGGCTTTGAAGGAATGGTCTACAGCTAAGTCTCTAGCAAGTGAGCAGGCGAACGTTTCTAATCGCATCTACATCGGCGAAAGCCGGGCATTGCGAGCATTGGCGAGATCTCATCTTGCTCGTCCAAAAATCGAAGAAGCAATCGAGATGAAGGGCCGCCACGCGACGTTGCTTAATGAATACGCATCCGTTCTTGCCGACCTTGGAGAAAACGGTAGGGCAATCGATCTAATGATCGAAGTTGTAGGGGCATCACCCACCAGCGAACGGTTCGCCCAGCTCATCTCTTTGTACGCAGATGAAGGCATGCATGAACGAGCACATTCGACTCTATCGGCGGCGATTCCAAGGTACCCGCAAGACCCGATTTTGCGCGAGGCTGAGATCGCGTTACGCCTTAAATTTGGGGACATTGGCTCGGACGCTACTCTTCTCGATTCATTGTCTGCCACGGATTACCTCTTTCTCGACAAAAGAGTTTCGCAAAGCATGCCAGAGGTTGCTCTCACGATAGGAAGCGAAAACGAAAACATTTACGTACAGAGAATTTTGAATGCAAATCGGTGCATAGCTCCGTTTTCAGAGAAAGACGATCCGAATTCCGTTACGGCATTCGCCGTGTGGGGAGCGACTAAATCTGGCAGGCATGATCTTCTGCGCATGTACGCAGAAAAGCTGAAAAAGCCCTTGCTTACGCTGGAGTATGGATTTGTCAGCTCACTAGATATTGCGCTAAACAAGGCTGCGCAGCACTCGCTGATAGTCAATCCCGGCCCGATATATTTCGACAGCACTCAACCGACTGCGGCGGAAAAGGATCTCAATGATCCCGCTTTCTCGTTAACGAGAGACCAGATTAGGCGCGCAGAAAATTGCATAGCCTTGCTTCGAGATACGAAAGTCACGAAATACAACCATGCGCCTGTTCTAGATATGGAAGTTCGGTTGGGGGAGAAAATTCGACCTCGGATTTTGCTGGTAGACCAACGTTTTGGAGATAAGTCAATCTCCATGGGATTGGCGAGTGCCTCATCCTTCAAAGCCATGTTTGATTGCGCCCTTGCTATGAAAGACCACGATATTTTGGTCAAAATGCATCCCGATGCCATCTCTGGCGGTAAGGGTTCATACCTCAAGGAGCTGGTCGATTCATGTGACGATCCTCGTATTACAGTCATCGACTACGAGGTTAACCCATTCTCACTTTTCGACGTAGTTGACAAAGTATTCGTTGTTGTTTCCCAGCTCGGCTTTGAAGCGGCGTTTTCACAAAAGGAAGTTTGGTGCTTTGGGGTCGCTTTCTACTCCGGATGGGGGGTAACGGTCGATAAGGTACCAGTTCCTCGGCGACGTGTTCCACGCACCGTTGCTGAGGTATTCCATGTGTTCTATTTGAGGTATTCTCGCTATTGGGTTCCGGACTCAGCAAATCATGAGCTCGAGGACCTCATTGATTATGTCGTTGCAAATAGAGCCGTCATCACCGCACCGGTCAATTTGCCGGTATCGCCTTCGAGTGTGGCTAAGAAGATTTTGTTCATCGTACCGAGCGGCCGGGCTGGCGCTTCAGGTCGATATATGCAGACGCTAGGTGAAAGCCTTACAAGCCTCGGCTACTCCGTTACAATCTTGGCTGAGGGAAAAGGCTATCCCATACGAAATGGCGTCCGGTGGAGAACGCTGGACTTCGATGGCTCCAAGCTTACCCATGCCTTGAGGCAGAGATTGGTCGAATTTTCTCCGGACATAATCTATATGAACGGCGTACGGACAAGAGCTCAGCGCGCCGCATTGGAAATAATGTATCTTACTGGCGCCCGGCTGGCAGTCCAATCGGAAGATGATGATGTAGATGTGTATAAACATCGTCGACCATCTGGACGTATTTCCCACCTCACGGAACTAGATAAGGAGCATGTGACCTATGAAGAAGCTGCGAAGTTCCTTTCTAATCTCGATTGGTCCAGCACTCTGAATGTCCTCTTTGATCCAGCGTATGACAGATGGATAGATCCACTACTCCGAATCATCATAAATCGTGCAGCTGAGTTGCATACCGCGATTTGGTATCCGTTTGCCGAAAGATTGCGCGCCGAGTATGGGAAGCCAACCCTCGTTGTTCCCCCTGTAGCCAGCGCTGGTGACTTTAGTCGACCGATGCTGACTCATTCTGAAAGATGCGATGTACTTCGGCGATATGAAATTGATCCTGATAAAATAGTATTTTTCCTAGGTGGGTCAATTTATGAGTATTCAGATGGGTTTCAACTTTTCCTAAAGGCAATCAATCATCTCGCTCGTTTTGCTCCAGGCAAGATTGCGCTAATCATAGCCGGCAAATCCACGGTTGACGTCGATAGTCTCCTAAATGATACGCTTGATCCGGAAATCCAGAGAATTTATCTTCAGCGTCCGTCAGATGCCGTGTTCATGGAGCTGACTAAAGCGTCAGATGTTTGCTGCTCGCCAGGCGGCGACAATCGGTTTGAGCTATACAGGTTGCCGTCCCGTCTTGTGAAGGCGATGGCGATGGGAAAGCCCATTGTGGTGGGTAGCTGCGGCTTTGGTGCAACCTTGCAACACGGACTTAACGCTGTAATCATTGATGGAAACGATCCACTGGCATGGGCAGATCGGATGGCATCTTTGCTAAACAGCGAAACGCGGGAGAGAATCGGTCGCGGGGCTCGTGATTTTGCATTGATCCATTTTGAACCGAGCGTCGTGGCATCGAGACTTAGCGACGCTTTCCAGAACATGAGGTCGGGCACGCAAGGCAATTTCCTGAATATAACAGTCAGCGGAAAGTCGCGAAAAACGGATATTCCGTTGGAGATTGACGCACCCCTCTACAAGCCGCTTGCATCGTTATTCGGTAACGGAATGGACGATGTATCCGACGTACTTCACATCGGCCCTTCATGCCTCGCTTCTTTATCCGATTATATTCGGATGGCACCGCGACGTGTGGGATTAAAGGGAGGCATCCAGACCGAGATGGCGGAGGTCGGGGGGTCAAACAAAGACATTGAGGTGATTGCTGCGGATACCCACCCTATCGACTCTGTAAGGGAGTGGGCCGCGGGTAGCAGGGCGCTTCTCGTATGTGAATTAAATGGCGAGTGCGAGACGATTTCCTACTCCGACTTAATTGCAGCGGCTTCGAAATTTCGTTGGATCATTCTTTCCATTACTGGAACAACCTCAGTCAATCCGGCCGAGATTGCTAGAATGATTGCTGACGGCAACACTCAAGCGGAGGTGATCGATATTCCAGCAGATGGGAACAAGGTATTCGTTATAGCGTCTCGTTCATTTTAGAGCCTCCACCATTTAGGGCATTGTAAATAAAGTTATGGGGACAGCTAACCTAGAGAAATTCCTTCGTCGAAATATCGCTTTCCTGATGGGGACTATGTTGAATTCGCGGGGCGACGCTCGTGGCCTCTGATACGAAAGGCAAGCTTATGAATATCGTAGGTGCTGGTGAAAACGGAAATGAAATTGTAGGATCCCCTCAGAAAACAGAGAGTTGCAATATCCGTTTTCTTGGCTCCCGCGGAAAGCTCATAATACATGAGAATGTCAGCCTTCTGACAGTAAATATCAATGTTCACGATGATGCTTACATAGAGATAGGCTCCGGAAGTCGATATAGGGGTACTTTGAATGTATTGACCGGCTGTTCTGTCAAAATCGGCAAGCGATTACACTGCAATAGTTTTTTGAATATCTCCTGTGCTGAAGAAACTCAGGTATCGATCGGAGATGACTGCCTAATCTCAACGGCGATTATCCGCCCGTCCGATATGCATGCCATTCATGACCGGACAACGGGAGAGCGTATCAATTTTGGTGCTGATGTTGCGATCGGAAACAACGTCTGGCTTGCGCAGGAGGCTATGATCCTAAAGGGCGTCACCATTGGCGACGGTTGTGCGATTGCTGCACGCGCAGTAGTCACGAAAGATATTCCGGCGCACTCGATTGCTGCGGGGAACCCTGCACGTGTTGTACGGGAAAACATTGTCTGGGGCGGTGACTTCCCACTCCGCCGTCCGGGTCTCGGCGGGTGATTCACGCGGTCGTTGCTTGAGGCGGCACAACGAGCTGGGCCTTATCCTGGTCGATTTCAATAACTGGAAATGGCGAATAACATGATTGAGAAGGCGCATGCCGGAGATTTCCTCGGTCGGTTTCGTGAAATCGTCTCAGATCCCCTCAACACCCTGATCCGCAGACATGAACTCGCAGGAGTGGTTCAGGGAGAAGAGGTTTTTCTTCATAACGGTCACGCTGTTCCATTGCGTGGAACCGGCTCCTATTATGGGACCTTCGGAGATATTCTTGTAATAAATCGTGGCGTTCACGAACCCCTTGAGGAATATTTGTTTCAGCAAACCCTAGAAAGAGTTTCTGGAAAGCCGGTCATGTTAGAGCTGGGTGCCTACTGGGGGCACTATTCTATGTGGCTAAAACGTGTTTTTCCCGAAGCCATCACATATCTCGTGGAGCCTGTTGAGGATAATCTCGATGCTGGGCGTAAAAATTTCGAGCGCAACGGTTATGAGGGGATTTTCATTAGGGACAAGGTTGGTCTCGGTGGTTTCAGTGTTGATGCGTTTTTCAATGATAGCGCACTCGAAAAATTGGACATTCTTCACTGCGACATCCAAGGGTTTGAGCAGGAGATGGTCGAAGGCGCAGTAGGAGCCTTCAAAAATAGAAAAATCGATTATGCGTTCGTTTCAACCCACTCTGAGAACTTAGACAATTCAATTTCGGATTTCTTCAATAGTGTCGGCTATCGCATTGAGGCGTCGAGCAGCTTCGTTCATCACACCACATCTCATGATGGATTTATTTTCGCGGCGTCGCCTGGGGCTGCTCCCGTTGTCAGTCGAAACAAGTTTTTTGGTCGTGAGGATGTTGTTAGGTCGACCCCTTCACAGATCTTGCAATATCTTGCCGATGTCTGCGAGAGTTAGTGGAAATTGAAATGTTGGAGCCAGATTCGCGGCACGCTTTGCACTTTTGATCTGGAGCGCGCCACTAACCTTAGCTCGCTCACAACCAGCGGGATATTTAGTTAATTGATCCGAAATTGATCTCGTTTTTATCTGCGAAGTTTGCCCGTATCGCGTTAAGGATGAACTGTGAGGCAGAGGCAGGATATCGATGCAAGTGGTTGAACTGTTAAAGATGTTAATTACGCTTGAAACGGGATATCGTCGTCTTGATGGTGAAATTGCCAAGATACTAGGATGGCGTGAGGTGGCGGAGAAGCTTACCGAGGATGGCGAGACGAAAACCAGATACGTTTGGTTGCATCCGGAAAACGGTCAGCCCGGCAAGGTGCCTTTTTACACCACCAACTTAGATGCCGCGATACAATTCGCTGAAGCCGCGTGTCCCAACGAGCGTTGCGGATTCTCCTGGGAAGATGGAAAAGCCAGCGCGCGCCTTGGAAATGGGCCCTATTTCCAAGCAAAGAACCCTATACTCGCGCTTTCCGCCGCCGCTTTGCATCGTGTAGTTACGACTACCGCGCGTGTGCCTGAGTAACTTTCGATACATCTCCAAACAATGAAAAAAACGAGCTAATATCGAAAAAACCTACAGCGAAAGCAGGCACTTTGTATCAGAGATTGGACGAAGATTTACGTCAGCGGACATCGATGCGAGGTGTCATACTCGGCGACTCCACATTTAGCCGAAACGCTAAACTTTTAGTTGAGAGCCCAATCCGTCTTTCTTGTCATGTTAATATGCGCGGAGCGATTGGGGCTTACACCTATGTCCGACATGAAACGAGACTAGGGCCCTCGACTGTTCATATCGGTCGATACTGTTCGATTGCGCAAGGCGTGAGTATTGGTGACGGCGAGCATCCTCTTGAATGGTTGTCGACGCATCCATTTCAATGGGGACATCCTTCTTGGACGTCTAACTCGAATTTTAAGGCCCGATTGGCGCCTTCGAAGAGAAAACCGCGAGTTGGGACATTTATCGGAAATGATGTCTGGATTGGGACTAACGCCGTCGTCCTCCAAGGAGTAAAAATTGGGGATGGTGCTGTTATCGCTGCCGGTGCGGTCGTAACTCGTGATGTACCCCCTTATGCGGTGGTGGGGGGCGTACCTGCGAAACTGATCAGATACAGAATGTCTCGTGCAGTATGCGAACAGATAATGAAGCAAAGGTGGTGGCTCTATGAGCATACTTCGCTATCAGGACTCTGTTTCGATGAGCCATTAAAGGCGGTTAATCAGATGAAAAGGCGGAGGCGTGATGGCCTGCTGGTTGAAAAACAAATTGAGCTTTTTGCGATCACCGCGAGTTCGTTTGTGCAATCGGATGATGCCACATTTATCGCCAAATTCGGGAGGCGATTAACGAGGACAGCGGGAGGGGGGCCTCCCTATGAGGCAACCAAGGTGGCGCCGTCGATGGATCGAAAATGGGGGGCTTGGTGGCGGACACTAAGCACCTGGGCCAGCAAATAGACGCTTCTGCGAGAAGCGTCCGCCCGGTATTAGGCGAGTTAATGGAACTGGAACAGCTCGAATGGACTTAATCGACGCTCGAAAGCTGCTATTAGATTTGCAGCGTTCTAGAGAAAAATCGCGCGAATTTGATTTTAGGACCGCCAGAGCTGTTGGTTTTACAAGAGCAGGCTCAAGCTATTCCACACAGCAAGGCGTTGGTAAATGGCTCAGCCCTGATGGGACCGAACTAGATCGTGTTCCATCATTCAGTCGGTCTGCTGATGACTGTCAAATGCTATTCGATATCGTCGCGCGGGGGAGCGCGGTGGCGATTTCTTGGGACGCGGATGGCTGCATCGCCACATTGGAAGGAGGTATTCAGATCCAAGCGCATACAGTTCCGCTCGCTTTGTCCGCTTTGGCGGTATGGATTGCGCTTGAGCGCGAGGCAACCTAGAGCACTAGCCACATTTAATATAACCAAATTGAATCAGTGCCGCCGCGATGAAGCGAGGTTTCTCGGCGTGACAGGTTGTACTCTAGGAGTTTAAAATGAAACTCGAGAAAATTGCCTTTTTTGTAAATAAACAGAAAGGCACTGTGACACTCCCGATAGCGGATTATCTCACGTTAACAGATCTTGAACCGGAAAACGTTCCTGAACGAGTATCACGTAGGTTCAAAAGGTTTTCGGTCAGTGGAAGCGGCCATAGATTAATTGCCACTGAGGATGCCCAAACTAAACAACTGGTTATCGGCATTAAGGGTGCGAGAAACACTCTCATGCTTGGATCGGGCATCAATTTGCGGGGGACCATTGCGATTCAGGGGCGGGATCTCACTGTTTCAATTGGTGCGGGTACGACATTCAACAACGTTGAGATTTACTGTAAGGGGAAGCGGAATGGCGTCTTCATTGGTCGCGACTGCATGTTTTCTGCAGGCATCGAAATTCGTACTTCGGACGCGCATACAATAATTGATCTTGATACGATGCAGAGGTGTAACGTTGCCGATGGCGTGTACATTGGCGACCACGTGTGGGTCTCAAAGAACGCATTTGTCCAGAAAGGTACCACGGTTGGTAGCGATAACGTTATAGGTTACGGATCAATGGTGAAAGGTGATCTAGACATCACGAATGCGGTGATAGTTGGCGCTCCCGCAAAACCGCTGCGCGATCGGCGTGTAACCTGGTCACGGCAAGGTGATCTTAAGGATGTTGACGTCGATCGTTTGAAAGATTGGCAGTCGTTGCCTGAATTGTAACGCTCATCCGAAAGGCACTTTCGTTGTTTAATGTAGTCTCTCACATCGAAAAGGCCATTTCGCAGGGACGCTACCGTCTTTGGGTCCGCCTTATTCTTAAATCTGGTGATTTCATCGGGAGGCTCACAGGTGCGCAACGTTTGAGCCGACTTTCGCTACGAGGAATGATTTTTGCCGCCGAACGCGATAATGACGTTCCGACATTGGAAGAGTTGCTCGTCAGATACTCGCGAAAACACCCAGTTTCATGGAAAATACTTCAGGAATTTAGCAAGACCGGAAAACTCACGAGTGACCACGAAATTATGTCCGGGCCGTACATAGATTCTGAAGTGCGTGACTTGATTAAAGCGGACAGTTTACGGGCAGAAGGTTTCGTCGATGAAGCGATAGCGGTCTTGTTGAAAGTCAAAGGAAGCACACTCGATCTGCGGCAGCAGGTTACAAACCTCTTGAGATCACTGTATCATCAAAAGCAGGATCATCTCGGTATTGCGGAGTTGCTCATACGTTTTATCGAAGCCGAGGAAAGCGAGATTTTGATAAAGCAGTCTGTTGCCGCAGCGGCCTCATCAGAGGCGGCTCAACGTGAAGATCTTTTTGCAAAAGCTGTTGTCCGGGTCCGGAGAGACATTGAAAGGGTGCTCTCCGATCGTTCGGCATTCAAGCGTCACTGGAAAGATGCGGTAGAAGGTGCAGTCTCTCTTTTCGAAATCGACAAGGCAGTGAATATTGCGCAGCAGGCCAAAATGTTGCGGCTGAAAACGGGCAGGATACTAGAAGATCTGATTGAACTTAGAGTGGATGTTGAGCCAATTCGTCACGTCGTGGACGAAGCACGGAGAGATTTTCTTGAGCGATCTGGCGTTCAAAAGTCTTTCTCACATCCCAGCAAAGCCATTGTAGTAATGCCAGCGGCGGCAGTTCGCTCTAATAAGATAGACTATTCCGGCTTCCGTGCGGATATTCGGTGCTGTATTAAGGAAATAGTCGCAACGCTGGAAAGGGACGGGATTCCTTTCACAATAAAAGGGCGTATCCGCACGCACGGTGTCTTGTCGTTCGATAAACCCTATTTCTCCTACCATACTGTATCGGATGATGCCAAAGGTCTCCATTTCAAAGAAACTGATCGACCGTCACTTTTTAGTTTCGATAATCATGGATATGCCGGGTGGTCGGATTTCGGCTCTAGACCCTATTCAGACCTCTCCGTTTTCGATGTAGATCAATTGGAGGCGGATCGCTTTTTCAAGAATGATCAGCAGCGGATATTCAGCAACCGTCTATCAAAATATGCACAAGAGGACGTGGCTGAAACTCTGCCGAGCGCCTTTATATTTGTAGCACTGCAGGTCATTGGAGATGCGGTGCAAAGCCTTGCGTACTCGACGCCATTTGCGATGCTAGATGAGGTTATCAAGACCGCAAAAAGGGAGGGTTTATCGGTTGTTGTCAAAAGGCACCCCGCCTGCCGTTCCTCACAGATCAGCAGATATCTCAGTGACCACCAAGAAGATCTGATCGTTTCGAATGGAAACATCCACGATATCATTCCTGCAGCGAAGGCAGTTTGCATTGTTAACTCAGGCGTGGGTGCAGAGGCTCTGCTGTACGAAAAGCCAGTCTATATTTTTGGCCGATCAGATTACATGGGAGCGTGTTTTGTCTGTGAAACCGCTCAAAAATTTGCAGAAATATTCCTTCCTGATGCCGTAAAGCTTAATTCTGCAGATCTTCGAAAGTTTTGGTATATTTTTCGGACAAGATATGCCTGTGACCTCCGTGACGCGAACGCTGCTTCTTTTTGGATCGAGACGCGTGTTCGTCAGCATCTCAAAAACCTGAACTGACTATTCGGTGGGCGACAGAGATCATCGTTGCTGCTAGTGACGTCGCATTCATTAGCCAGGATGGCCGCATGCTCGTGTCGCTGTCGCCCTGCTAAGGCATTTTGTTCGGCTTCGAGGAATAAAAAATGGCAGTCTCCCCCAATTCAGAGGTTTTGGTCGGCGAAAGCGAAAAGAAGGTCGTGTTCTGCAATACCGGCCGGCTTTCGCTAATTGCAGGCCCCTGCCAGATGGAAAGCCGCGACCATGCTTTCATGATCGCCGGCACACTCAATGAACTTTGCGGCAAGCTCGGCCTCGGCCTCGTCTACAAATCGTCCTACGACAAGGCCAATCGAACGTCGATTTCGGGCAAGCGTGGCATCGGGCTCGAAATCGCGATGGAAGTCTTTGCCGACCTGAAGAAGGAATTCGGCTTTCCGGTTCTGACCGACATCCACACGGAAGAGCAGTGCGCGCTTGTCGCGCCGACTGTCGATGTCCTGCAGATCCCGGCCTTCCTTTCGCGTCAGACGGACTTGCTGGTTGCTGCCGCCAAGACGGGGCGGGCGATCAACGTCAAGAAGGGCCAGTTCCTGGCGCCCTGGGATATGAAAAACGTCCAGACGAAGCTTACCGAAAGCGGCAATCCGAACGTGATGCTGTGCGAACGCGGCGCATCTTTCGGCTATAATACGCTGGTGTCCGACATGCGCTCGCTGCCGATCATGGCCTCGCTCGGTTCGCCGGTGGTTTTCGATGCGACGCATTCGGTCCAGCAGCCGGGCGGGCAGGGCGGATCGACCGGCGGCCAGCGCGAATTCGTCGAAACGCTGGCGCGTGCGGCGGTTGCCGTCGGCATTGCCGGCCTGTTCGTCGAAACCCATGAGGATCCCGACAATGCTCCGTCGGACGGTCCGAACATGGTGCATCTGAAAGACATGCCGCGGCTTCTGGAAAAGCTGATGGCTTTCGATGCGGTGGCCAAGACCGCCTGAACTCTCGATGAAGTATGGACGTGAAGCTCTGAAGGAACTAAGGCTTTCACGATGATCAAGCGCGCATTACAACTAGTTGAACATGACGCCGTCGATTCCGCCTTGCGGACGATTTCCTTTGGGCAACAAGGGCTTAGCGCTCTTGAGGAGGCGCTGAAGGGCGGTCTCGGTCTGGCCTTCCGGCAGGCCGTGGAGACAATCGGCGCAATCGATGGTCGAGTCGTGATCACCGGCGTCGGCAAGAGCGGCCATATCGGACGCAAGATTTCGGCCAGCCTCGCCTCGACCGGCACGCCCTCTTTCTTCGTTCATCCGGTTGAGGCAAATCACGGCGATCTCGGCATGATTGCGCCGGGCGATGTGGTACTGGCACTGTCCTGGAGCGGGGAGACCGCCGAGCTGCAGGGCATCGTTTCCTTTACCCGCCGTTTTTCCATCCCGCTGATAGCATTGACCTCGGGTGAGACATCGACGCTTGCGCGTGAAGTCGACATCGTTCTTCTGCTACCGAAGGCGCAGGAAGCCTGCCCGCACGGGCTGGCGCCGACGACGTCGACCTTGCTGCAGCTTGCACTCGGTGATGCGCTCGCTGTTGCCCTGCTCGAAGCGCGCGGCTTTTCGGCTGCGGATTTCCGCGTCTATCATCCGGGCGGCAAGCTCGGTGCGATGCTTTCCCATGTTAGCGACCTTATGCACACTGGTGACCGCCTGCCACTGGTGAAAAAGGGCGCTTCGATGCAGGACGCCATTCACGAGCTTTCCGCCAAACGGTTCGGCTGTGTCGGCGTGATCGATGACAAGGGACGTATCTGCGGCGTGCTGACCGATGGTGACATTGCTCGTCATCTCGACGGCAATCTCAGCATAATGACGGTAGACGAGGTGATGACCGCAAACCCGAAAACGGTCAGCAAGGCTACGCTGGCGACGGCCGCGATGGCGCTCCTCAACAAGCACAGCATCGGCGCGCTTCTGGTGGTCGATGAGGAAAATCGACCCGCAGGCGTCGTGCATTTCCACGATCTGTTGCGGGTCGGAGTCGCGTGATCTGTAGCTCTCCAGCTACCAAAGATCGCTAGCGGCGACCCAATATGGCCCGAGCCTTTTCTAAATCGGCCGGCGTATCGACACCGAGCGGGATCGAATGAACGGTCTCGGCATCGATGCGCATTCCGTGAGCGATGGGGTGGACGCTCACCTTCGAACATACCCTCCCAACTTTTTTCGGGGGTGACTCATCGCAGAATATGTCGGCCTTGTTTCCTTCAGGCCACTCGCGGGCATAATTCGCTTCGAACACCACGCTGCTGAGCTTGTTGATCGGGCAAGAGGGATCGGCGTTGGCGGAAAAATGAGAGCCATTCCAACGCTGTTGAGCTTGCCTCATCCGGCGGCCAGTATCCCGGCAAGGCATAGCCCAATTTTTTGGCTCTAACCGTCAGAACGCCCATACCTTCGAGTGAATGGAGGCCTGAAGACGGAACCACGAGCGCCACTGCTCGATCTGCTTCGTCTTGGTCTCGGCCACGAAAACAAGCGGAACGGCTCGCCGCGTCGTTACGCGCGGCAGGGCGTCCTCGCGCGGGTTAGGTTTATATATTTTTTCTTTCTTTGGGTTTGGTGGACATATCTGTCCCCCTTCGCCGGACACATCTGACCGCCTTGCCGGACGGATTTGACCACCTTCGCTGGGGTAAAGGGTGACAACTTTGTCCGTCTTTTCGCGAGCGTCCGATGCGCGTAAAATCGACGCCGCAGAGGGACGATATTCGGTGTTGTGCCCGATGCCATTTCCGCGCCGGATCTCGAACCAGCCACTGGCCTCAAGTTCACGGATGGCGCGCTGAATGGTCTTGACGCTCTTGCCGGTCGCGTCGGCAATCGTTTGATAGGACGGCCACGCCCTCTCGGTGTGGCCGTTCAAATGCGTGGTGACGACATAGAGCGCCACGGACCGCGCGTTGTCGCTCAGATCCTTATCGCAGCTGAGATGCTGAAGCCATTGCAGCTTCACGTCCCGGAATGGCCTCGCCCCGCTCATGCCCGCATCCCCGCGCAGTGACCGAAATGACAATCGAGGGGCCTGCATGATCGCTTTAGCAAGTTCGAAAAGGGAGGAACTATGTGCAGCACAACGAGGCAAGCGGCCCTTGACAAAATCGACCTAAGCCATTGATTTCGTGTCGCCCGCCTGACAGTGTTTTTCGTGTAAGCAATTGAAAATAAACCGACCGCACTGGATTGAAAATCCGCGTGTCGGTGGTTCAAATCCGCCTCCGGGCACCATTTATCTTATTGGCCTGATTAGATTTTTGGTTAATTTTCATATCTCTAAAATCTTTGAATTTGACCGGATCATCTGTCGAGTTTGGAAACTTTCGTCCTGCGAATGTTCAATTCGGCTCGCAGGATAGTGATTGCAATGGGCGCTTTTTTTTCGTCAGATCTGCTACTCGGGAAGAGTGCCTTGCCATCGCTTCATTGGCACGTCCGGAATTAGGGCGTTTGGTCGTGATCGAGCCTGTCTCCGCCAATATTGCCCCCACCTGATGCCGCAAACCGCTCTTCCCGCGCCCTAAGAGATGAGGTCAACTCGCCGTTCGTCTTGGATGGCCCGCATATTCAACAGGCTTAAATCCGCCGGGCTGAACCCGGAAAAGGCGACACATCGTCCGCACCGAGAATTGCAAGCAATGGAGAGCAATGAACGGGTGCTTCACGTTGCATCACTGGCGATCCGTGGCCGTTTTTCAGGATGGCTGGCCCGTCAATGACGCGAGCCAACCCACTCTTCAGCCGGCTGATCTCTTGCGCATAATCACCACCCTTCGCGCCAGACGCGGCAAACCTTTCCAACCGTGAGGCCCATGCTGGCTGCACCCGAGCCATTGCAAAGGTTAGGACGGAAGGCGTCCACAAATCTTGAGACCATTCAACTCAAAAAAAGCCATCAACACGCTGGGCGCAAACGCACCCCCTGCGACGTTTTTGCTTTACAGTAACGAAAAATCTGGTAACTGACGCAATCAATGGATGCCCTTGTAGCTCAGTTGGTAGAGCACCTGATTTGTAATCAGGGGGTCACGAGTTCGAACCTTGTCGGGGGCACCATTAATTCCAAGGAGTTAGGGTAATTCCTAACCTCTTTTCATTTTGAAAATCGGATTCCGGTTAGTATCCCTGATTAATTGAAATCGATTTGGTCAGGCGAAGCTCTCCTGAAGAGTTATGCCATTAATCTGCCCCCTAAACACCAAGACCCACAACATCCAGTTTGCTAGTCCAGGCGCGATATAAACCGATGAATTTTCAGGGATCAACCACAATCTGAGAATCTGAGAAAAATGAAGAGATAATGACGTTTGTCCAAAATTAGCTGGCTTCTGAAACCGAGGCGTCCCCAAATCACCTTCTCCCGGCGCTAACTTGCGATGGAAACTGGCATTCTTTTCATTCAGGCATCCAAAGGTGAACTTTGCCCAAGCTCTCCAATCGACCATCGATACAGTAGGGCGACCTCGATATCGGCAAGACTTGAGAGACCTGCGCGCGAATGACGGTTCCGCTTAACGCATCGGCACGGATGCGCTAGAGTAAAAAGACATCATGTCGACAAGCGGGGCGCGAATGACGGATAATGACACGAGCCAGATCACGGAGCGCAAACGCGGCTCCGGAGTCAAACTGGTCTATGATCTTCTGCGCGACGAAATTCTCGATCTGAAACTTGCGCCCGGCAGTGCCATCGACGAAGTGCAGCTGGCGGCCCGCTTCGGCATGTCCCGCACGCCGATCCGCGAGGCGCTGGTGCGGCTCGTCGGCGAAGGCCTGATCGAGACGCTACCCAACCGTTCGACCATGGTGTCGAATATCGATTTCCTCGGCATGCCCGCCTATTTCGATGCGCTTGTGCTCATGTACCGCGTCACGACGCGACTGGCAGCTCAACATCATACGGTAAACGACCTCATCATCATCCGCGAGCGGCAAGCGGAGTTCAGCGCGGCGGTCGCAGGGCAGGATGCGCTGGAGATGATTTCCACCAATGCCGACTTCCATTCGGCGATCGCGGCTGCCGGCCGAAATGCCTATTACGCCAGCTTCTTCGACCGGCTGCTCGGCGAAGGGCGCCGAATGTTGCGTCTCTATTATCAGTCCTACGACGACCGCCTGCCGCCGCGCTATGTCGATGAGCATGAAGAAATCATTGCTGCGGTCGAGGCGCGTGACGTGGCTGCTGCCGACCAACTCGGCAAGGCGCATGGCGAGCAGATCGTCGAGCAGATCGGCCGACTTCTGACCCGGAACGATCGCCTCGATATTGATCTTTGACATCTTGTATTTTTCTTGTCGACAAAGAATATGGAAGGAGTATTCTCTATGCCAGAGGCTAGGGATCGTCTCCGCCGGCCGTTCTGATATCGAGGATTTGCAAGATGAAATCGAAGATTTTCTCCGGCGTCGTACCGGCATTGATGACCCCCTGCAAAAGCGACCGCACACCGGATTTCGACGCACTTGTCGCCAAGGGCAAGCAGCTGATCGAGGCCGGCATGTCGGCCGTGGTCTATTGCGGCTCGATGGGCGACTGGCCTCTCTTGACGGACGCACAGCGCATGGAAGGCGTCGAACGCCTGGTCGAGGCCGGCATTCCGGTCATCGTCGGCACGGGCGCGATCAACTCGGCCTCGGCCGTGGCGCTTGCCGCCCATGCACAGAAGGTCGGTGCGCAAGGGTTGATGGTCATCCCGCGCGTTCTTTCACGCGGTTCGGTGATTTCTGCCCAGAAGGCCCATTTCAAGGCGATCCTGTCGGCAGCTCCGGATCTCCCGGCTGTCATCTACAACAGCCCCTATTATGGTTTCGCCACCCGCGCCGACCTGTTCTTCGCGCTGCGCGCAGAACATCCGAACCTTGTCGGCTTCAAGGAATTCGGCGGCCCGGACGACATGCGTTATGCTGCCGAAAACATCACCAGCCGTGATGACGACGTCACGTTGATGATCGGCGTCGATACGGCCGTCTTCCACGGTTACGTCAATTGCGGAGCGACTGGCGCCATCACCGGCATCGGCAACGTGCTGCCGAAGGAAGTGCTGCATCTTTGCGCGCTGGCTCAGGCAGCCGCCGCAGGCGACGCAGATGCCCGCAGTCGCGCCAGAGAACTGGAAGAAGCACTCGGCGTGCTTTCCTCCTTCGACGAAGGCCCGGATCTGGTTCTCTATTTCAAGCACATGATGGTGCTGAAGGGGAGCAAGGAATTTGCCTTGAACTTCATTGAGACGGACGTTCTCTCAGACAGCCAGCGCGGTTATGTCGAAGCACAGCTCAAGCTTTTCGACAGCTGGTATGCCGACTGGAGCAAACTTCCGGGCGCCGTACAGAAGTACAAGGCCTGATTTTCGAATAGGCAAAGCCCTCCCGCAAGGAGGGCTTTGCTGCATCAGAACAAGGGGAATATGCGCGAAGCCGCAAACGGCCGCGCAAAACAGGGCGATCAGGGAAATGGCAAGGTCGGATGTAATCGTCATCGGGGCGGGGGTCGTCGGCCTTTCCGTCGCCATCGCCGCGCAGATGCGTGGTCTCACCGTCACCGTTATCGACCGGGAAGGACCAGCTGCCGGTGCTTCCGCCGGTAATGCCGGCGCCTTCGCCTTTACCGATATCCTGCCGCTCGCCTCGCCCGGCATCCTGAAGAAGGCGCCGAAATGGCTGCTCGATCCGCTCGGGCCACTGTCGATCCGGCCGGCTTATGCGCTCAACATCGCGCCGTGGATGTTTCGCTTCTGGCGCGCCTGCTCCGCTTCGCGCGTGGCGCATTCGACCAGCGCCCAAACGGCGCTGATGGATCTTTCAAAGGCTGAGCTCGAGCCCTTCCTGTCGGCTACCGACACGCTGTCCATGCTGCGCAAGGAAGGCAATCTGCAGGTCTATGAAAGCGACGCCGAGTTCCGCGCCTCTCTGCCGGGCTGGGAAGCCCGCGAGCTGCACGGCATCGAGTTCCGGCACATGGATGCAGCCGAGATGGCCGCAATTCAGCCAGGCATCGCCCCCCGCTTCATCCGGGCGACGTTCACGCCGGGATGGTATTCTATCGCCGACCCGAAACTCTACACGCTGGCCCTTGCCGAGCATTTTCGCGCACGCGGTGGTGTGGTCGAGATTGCCGAGGTGACGGCGCTGCGTCCGGTATCAGATGGGGTCGAGATCGTTCTTGCGGGCGATGTGGCACGGTCGGCCGGCAAGGTGGTGCTTTCAGCCGGCGCGTTTTCACATCGCGTTGCTCGTTCGCTCGGCGAGAACATCCCGCTGGAAACCGAGCGCGGCTATAACACCACGCTCCCCTCGGACGCTCTCGATCTGCGCACGCAAATCACCTTCGGCGGTCATGGTTTCGTCGTCACCCGGTTGACCAGCGGCATCCGCGTCGGCGGGGCTGTCGAACTCGGTGGACTGGATTTGCCGCCGAACTATGCGCGTTCGGACGCCATGCTGAAAAAGGCGAAAACTTTTCTGCCGGGTCTCAAGACGGCGGGCGGCACGCAGTGGATGGGTTTTCGCCCGTCCATGCCGGACAGTCTGCCGGCCATCGGCCGAGCCAAGGTGACGCCAAATGTCGTCTACGCCTTCGGCCACGGCCATCTCGGGCTGACACAGGCGGCCGGTACGGCGCGGCTGGTGGCGGATCTTCTGCAGGATCAGTCGCCGGCCATCGATCTGGCATCGTTCTCGCCCAGCCGTTTCGGCTGAGCGAAGGGCTTAAGCTCGCAAGACGCCGGTAATCAAAGTCACGGAGACGACTGCCAGCCAGACGGACGCGATCCGCTGAACGACCAGAAGCCGCCTGTTGCCACTCTCGCCCGTCTGGGTCATCTGGCCGAACCCGCCCCATAACAGGGCAACGGCCATCACCATGACGCAGAACATGGCAAACTTCGGCAGGAACTGGCTGTCGGCGGGCGCCGGCAGTAGCACAAGGCCGAAGATCAGCGCCTTCGGATTGAGCACCGTGGTCAGGTAAACACGTCCTGCCGTGACACCACTGCCTCCCGCCGCCCCGCCGGGCATCCTCCAGAGCTTCACCGCCAGAAACATCACCCAGGCTGCGGCAACCAGCTTCAACCCCGTAGAGGCAGAGGGAAAACGTGCGAGAAGCTCCGCACCCAACCATGTCAGCGGCAGGATCGTCGTCAGATAACCGCCCAGTTCCGCCGGCAGAAGCCGGATGACGGCGCCGATGCGGCCTCGCGCGCCGGCAATACCCATCAACGTGTTCGTCGGGCCCGGCGCCAGAAGCAGGGCGAGGACCGCTGAGGAAAAGGCAAGAAATGTCATAAGCTGATACAATTCCGTCTGAAGCGATATCGAACCTAGGCAGGGTTGAGGTGCGAAACATTGACCTGCGTCACCTTCGCAACCATATCGCCGCAATATCGAAGATTTGGAAAAATTCCAGCCGGCCCAATAACCTAATACTTACCTTTGACTGAACATCATCCCGACATCCATTACCCAAGTCATTTAGAACCGGGAAAAATTGACGAATGGCGGCCAAAAAGGGACGGCTTCAGCAGGAAATACTGGATATGCTTGCCCGCGGTTGCTCTGTGGAAGAGGCGGGCAACCATATTTGCGCCCATGCCGAACAGGTGACGGAGGGTGTGCTCTGCTCTCTGGTGACGGTCGATCGAGACGGCCGGCTTCATCCGCTTGCCGGCCCGACCATTGCCAAAGACTATTCAAATGCGCTCGACGGCATCGCAATCGGCCCGGGTGTCGGCTCCTGCGGGACGGCCGCATTTCTCGGCAGGGAGATCGCTGTCGAGAACATTTTCACCGATCCATACTGGCTGCCCTATCGCGCACTCGCCGACATTCTGGCAGACGAACATGACGTAAAGGCATGCTGGTCGAGCCCGATCTGCCAAAGCGACGGGCGGGTGCTTGGCGCCTTCGGTTTCTACTACAAGGAAAATAGGGGACCGACCGAAGACGAGCGCATGATTGTGGCCGAATGCGTCGACCTCTGCTCGCTCGTGCTCGAACGCGAAGAGGTGAAGGCCGAGAACCAGCGGCTCGCGTATTTCGACGTACTGACCGGGCTCGGCAATCGCGCCAATTTCATCAAAACACTCGAAATCACCTTGGCGGGTGCCGATACCTCCTTCGGCATCCTGTTGATCGACCTCGATCATCTCGGAAGGATCAATGACGCCTTCGGGCATGCGATCGGCGACAGGCTCATCCTTGAAGCGGCTAACGCGATCAGCCAGACAGTTGGATCGGAAAAAACGTTCAGAGTCGATGCCGACGAGTTCGCAGTCCTGATCGAGGGAAATGCAACGGATCTATCACTTGTCTGTCGGAACATCCTGTGTGCCCTGGAGCAACGCTCGCTGCAAGAGAGCGATCACACGCTTCGCCTCTCGGCAAGCTGCGGCGGCGCAATATGCGCGCCCTCCCCGCTGCCCGATGTTCCTACCTACCTCCAGCACGCCAATCTCGCGCTTCATCATGCCAAGCGAACCGCCCGTGGCGGATTCGTCCTCTACAGCGAGGAGCTTGCCGGCGCGGTGGCCGAACGTTTTCGCGTTCTGCAGACCGTCACGAGCGCGCTCGCCGAGGGACGTATCGAGCCGCATTACCAGCCAATCGTCCGGCTCGACACGAAGGAGATTGTCGGGCTGGAAGCGCTTTGCCGTGTGCGCACCGCAGAGGGAAAAATCATTTCTGCTGGCATGTTTGCTGAAGCGCTGCAGGACGCATCTCTCGGCCACAAGCTGACGGACCGGATGCTACAGCAGGTTGCCCGCGACATGCGGTTTTGGCACGAGCAGGATATTCCGCTCGCTTACGTCAGCGTGAATGTTTCGATGGCCGATTTCGATCAGGGCGATTTGCGTGAGCGGATAATGCAAGCCTTTTCGCAGGAGAATGTATTGCCTGCGCAGGTCGTCGTGGAGGTCACAGAATCCGTTTATATGGACGAGAGAAACAGCAAGGTCGGCGAGACGATCGAGAGAATGCGCTCCGACGGCCTTGTCGTGGCGCTGGACGATTTCGGCACCGGTTATGCCTCGCTCACCCATCTTCTGGATTTCCCGGTCGACATCATCAAGATCGACAAGACCTTCGTCGATCGTATGTCGGGTGGTCCGGGCGAAGTCATCATCAAGGCTCTGCTGGCTATGGCAAGCGGGCTGGGTGTGCGGATGGTGGCAGAAGGTGTCGAGACTACCGATCAGGCGCTTCGCCTGCAGCGTCTCGGCTGCGGTTTTGCACAGGGCTATCTGTTTGGCCGTCCCGCCGACCGCAATGCCACTACCGAAATCCTTCGGCGCCAGGCGCAGCAAAGATCTGCCTGAGACAGTTCAACAAAAAAGCCGGGGCGTGATTATCCGCCCCGGCTTTTTCAATCGATATCGCAAAACCTATTTCGGGAAATCGGCGGAAAGGCTGACGTCCTTCCAGCTTTCTATCTCGGCCAGCCGTTCGGCAAGCTTCCCGGTAATGCCGTTATAGGCGAGTTCGCCAAGCACGAGATGGCGCGGCGGATTCTGCGCTTCGGTCGCCTTGATCATCGCTTCGCCGGCACGAACCGGATCGCCTGGCTGCTGACCGCTGTAACCTGCGGTCGCCGTCATCCGGTTGCCGGCCGTCTCCTGATATTCGGCGATCTTCACCGGCGTCTGCTTCAGTGAGCGGCCTGCCCAGTCGGTGCGGAAGGGACCCGGTGCCACGCAGGTGACCTTGATGCCGATCGGCGCGCCTTCGGCGGCCAGCGCATCGGAAAAGCCCTCGACGGCATGTTTGGTGGCTGCGTAATAACCCGAGCCGGCAAAACCGATGAAACCGGCCTGCGAGGTGAGGTTGAGGATATGGCCCTTGCGGCGCGCGCGCATGCCCGGCAGAACGGCGCGCGTCATAGCAAAGAGGCCGAAGACATTGGCGTCGAACATATCGCGGATTTCGTTCTCCTCACCCTCTTCAAGCGAGGCCTGATAGCCGTAGCCAGCATTGTTGACGAGAACATCGATGCGGCCGAACTTGTCTTCCGCAGCCTTTACCGCCGCGTCGATCTGGGCCTGGTCCGTCACGTCGAGATCGACGGCAAGCGCGTTGTCGTAACCGGCAATCAGATCGGCAAGCCGGCTCTTGTCGCGCGCGGTGACGATGGTCGGCCAACCGCGGTCAAGCGTCAGCTTAGCGAGTTCGCGACCAAAACCGGTCGAGCAGCCGGTGATGAACCAGACGGGGGAAGAAACGTCAGCCATGGGAGATCTCCGTATAAAGCCGGATCATGAATATGAGGCGGGGGGCAAAATGGGATGCCGCTTCAACATAGGGATACGAAAAAGGACGGCAAGGGTTTCCCTGCCGTCCTTTCGAAGACTTCTCGATTGAGAGTGATAATCAGTCGCTGACGCGTTCGACGATCGCGCCGCAGCGGGTGAGTTTTTCTTCCAGACGCTCGAAGCCGCGGTCGAGGTGATAGACACGGCTGACCATCGTATCGCCTTCGGCGGCAAGGCCGGCGATGACGAGTGACACAGAGGCGCGCAGGTCGGTCGCCATGACCGGTGCGCCCTTCAGCTTGGAGACGCCTTCGATCCGTGCCATCTGGCCCGAGAGCGAAATCTTGGCGCCGAGGCGGGCAAGTTCCTGCACATGCATGAAGCGGTTTTCGAAGATGGTTTCGGTCACGTGCGACACGCCCGAAGAGCGCGTCATCAGCGCCATGAACTGCGCCTGCAGGTCGGTCGGGAAGCCCGGGAAAGGCTCGGTGACGATATCGACCGGCTGGATACCGTTGCCGTTGCGCACGACGCGCAGACCGCTTTCGGTGTCAGTGATTTCCGCACCGGCGAGGCGCAGCGTATCGAGTGCGTTGTCGAGCAGCGAGGCGCGCGTACCGGTCAGCGTCACATCGCCGCCGGTCATGGCGACGGCCATGGCATAGGTGCCGGTCTCGATACGGTCAGGCAGCACCCGGTGACGGGCGCCGTGAAGGGAATCGACGCCTTCGATGGTGATCGTTCTGGTGCCGGCACCGGTGATCTTGGCGCCCATGGCGATGAGGCAATCGGCCAGATCGACGATTTCCGGCTCTCGCGCGGCGTTGTCGATGACCGTCGTACCCTTGGCGAGCGTCGCCGCCATCATCAGCACGTGGGTGGCGCCGACCGAAACCTTGGGGAAGGTGTAGTGCGCGCCGACAAGGCCGCCCTTGGGCGCAGTTACGTTGACATAACCGCTATCGATCTCGATCTCGGCACCGAGCGCTGCAAGGCTCTCGAGGAACAGATCGACCGGACGCGTGCCGATGGCGCAACCGCCCGGCAGCGATACGCGCGCCCTGCCTTCACGTGCCAGAAGCGGGCCGATGACCCAGAAGCTGGCGCGCATCTTCGAGACCAGCTCGTAAGGAGCAGTGGTGTCGACAATCGTGCGGCAGGTGAACTGTATGGTGCGGGCGTAGCTGTCGGCCTGGCCTTCGCGGCGGCCGTTGACGGAAATATCGACGCCATGGTTGCCGAGGATACGTAGCAGCTGCTCGACGTCTGCCAGATGGGGCACGTTTTCCAACGTCAGGGTGTCGCTCGTCAGAAGCGAGGCGATCATCAGCGGCAGGGCTGCGTTCTTGGCACCGGAAATCGGGATAATACCGTTCAGCTTGTTGCCGCCGGAAATGCGAATGCGATCCATGATTGAAAAACTTTCCCTCTCACGCGTGGAAGGCAGCGTCCTTAGACGAAAACCCGTAGCGCTTCAATGTTCGTGAAACCCTGCACATTCCACTTCCCGAAAATCGAAGCCGATTTTCGACAAATGGAATGTTCAGGCTCTAAGATGTTGCAGCGTCCGATGTGCGCAAGGCGCACGGCGCTGCAGTGAAGTCCCGTGACGACATAAGTCAGGATGATTCGTCCGATTTTGCGGCAGACGGCGTCGATGCCGGAAGTCCCTGTGTATCGTCCGCTTCACCGGCGCGACGGGCGCGTGCCTGCCCCTTGCGGCGCATCAGGTTTTCGCGAAGTTTTGCGGCGGCCTTGGCCTTGCGCTCGGCTTCGCGGGCGGCCTGCGCCTTGCGGGCGCGGTCGCCCCGGCTTTCGCCCTTGTCCGGGCTTTCCCCATCATGCATGTCGTCATTTTCGGCCATGGCTTTCCATAACCAAAAAGGCCGGGAAACGAAAGCGCGCACGATGTTTTTCCCACGGCGCGCGAAATACCGAGCAAGACGATATCAGGCGAGCGGAAAAGGATCGACCGGCGTCTCGCAGCTTAACCGGTCCAGATCGACCGCTGCAAAAGCCTTGCCGGACGTCGTGGGGTCGCGCAGAACCCGGAATGCAAGCAGCGCCACGTCGGCGCGCTGGATGAAACCATGGACCTGGGGATTTTGCGACAGCAGGCCGTTGCCCGTGGATGGTTCGGACAGGAGACCGCCCGGGCGCAGGATCGTCCAGTCGAGATCGGTCTGCTTCAACCTGTCTTCCGCCCGTGTCTTGGCATCGACCACGGCACCGAAGGCGGCAATCGCTCTTTCGGACCGATAGGGCGCCATATCTCCGCAGCCCATGGAGGTGACAAGCACGAAACGCCCTACCCGGCCGCTTGCCGCAACCTCCTCGATGACGTTGATATTGCCTTCATCGTCGGCTAGCCGCCCGTCCTCGCCTCGCCCGCTTAATGTCGACACTATATCGAACGGACCGGTGAAAGACGCTAGTGCCTGTCCGATATCCGGGCGCGACAGCGCATCGCCGCGCAGGACCTGCACGCCGATCTCCTGCAGATGCCCGGCATCCGACCGGGGCCGCAAAAGCGCCGCAACGGGGCGACCGGCAGCGCGTTCGAGACGCGCCAGTTCAAGGCCGACGCCGCGGCTTGCGCCGAAAATCAGAAGCGGCCGCATGTCAGGCATTTCCCGCAGCCCTGGCAAATTGTTTGGCAAGCCGCTCGAACCGTTCGACCTGAACAACCTTCAGCTTCCGCTCCCGGTCGCGACCGACATAGATCTTGAAGATCGTTTCGCCCTCGGCATTGAAGAACTGGATCGACTTTGTTTCCATGCCCATGAAGAGGCGGCGAACGAAAAAGATTGCTGCGCAATTTTCCGGGCGAAGATGGCCCGAAAGACCACCCGTGCCGCCGCGCAGATTATACATGCCATGTCCCATCTCGCCCTGCGGCAGAGGGCCGGAGAACTCGATGATGGCGTCTTTCGAATGGCAGATGAACATGACGTCGCCCCAGTTGGCGATATCGGTCAGCACATCGATGAAATGGCGCCCGTCAATGCGCGTCACGCCCTCGGGCAGGCATTCCAGCACTGTCTGAATCGAGACGCCATATTGTGCGGCGAGCGCTTCAAGTACACCGTCCGGTTTATCAGCGATCGCCTGTGTGATCTGCTTGATCGTTTCCGCGTGATCGAGTTCGGGCATGTCCTTGCTCCGTTCGCATGAGGTCTTTCAGGCCGCGTCCCGTGACGGGCCCAGTTCGAGAGTGAGAATGTCGTGAAGGGCGGCGATCAGGTTCGAGTACCAGAAGCGCCCGGCGGTGGTGAGTTCGACGATACCGCCGGTAAACGACAGGAGGCCCGCCCCCTGCCACTGGGCAAGAAGCGGTTCCAGAACCGGCGTCATGGCGCGGCCCGAAGTCCGGTCCAGGCGACCGAGATCGAGATGCCCGACTTCGAAACCTGCAGTCACCAGTGTGCGTAGGGCAGAGAGTTCATCGGAGACCATCATCATGCCGAGCGATTTGCGGCCCGCCCGCACGTCCTCGCCATAAACGGTCAGATCGCCACTGAGACCGTAACCGACCGCACCGATCGAACCGCCGGCACCGGACCCGAAGGCGATACAATCGGCCCCTTCCTTGATCAGCAGGTTGTAGAGATTTCTCTCGCGGGTGGTGCGGGCCCAATGATTGTTGCTGATCTGGCGCCAGTTTCTGCGCCGGAAGAACTCGGCACCGGTGCGGTAAAAGGCCCCGATCTGGTTCAGCCCCGGTGTTGCCGGGAATTTTCCGGCTTCAATCGCCTTGAACAGAGGGGTCGTCGGAATGAGGTTCAACCCATAGAGATCGAGCCCGTCAGGGCCGATATCCGCAGCCGTTTCGAGATCCCGCTGCCACACATCCAGTGTCTGGCCAGGCAGCCCGTAAATCAGATCGATCACCACTGCCGCGCGATCCTGATCGCGAAGATATTCGAGGAAGTGGACAACTTCCTCCCTGCTCGAACGACGGCCCTGCCGCTTCCTGACATCCGTATCGAAGGTCTGGACGCCGATGGAAAAACGGTTCGCCCCCGCTTCCAGGCAGGCATCGATCTTGTCCGGGGTGAAATGAATGATGCGTCCCTCGACTGTGATCTCGCAATCAGGCGCAAGCGGCAGTTCCGCCCGGACTGTGGAAATCAGCCGTGACAGTTCTTCCGCGCTCAGCGCCGTCGGCGTGCCGCCGCCGAGATACACTGCGTGGATCGGATTGTGGCGCAGCGCATTGGTCTGCGCCTCCCGCCGGATTTCCTCGATGACCAGATCGACATAATCGGCACCGGTCTGGGGCACGTAGGTATTGCGATAAAACCCGCAGAAGAGACAGTGATTGGCGCAGAAGGGAATATGGATATAGGCGAGCCGCTTGCCCGGCCTGCCGGGTTGTGAAAGGACCTGCAGCCAGACATCCTGCATCTCTTCGGGCGGCAGACGCCGCTTGCCGCGAAACGGCATGACGGCATTTCGCCGGCTGAATGCCTCGCCGAATGGATTGAGCCCGGTTCCGGCCGCAAAATAGCGCGCCAATTCCTCACTCGAGGCCATGCCTTGTTTCCCTGCTGATTATCGATCGTCAATATGCAGAGAACTTAAAGGCACAAAAACTTGAGTCACTTGCTCCAGATCAAGTGACCTGAGAGTTTAACTCATGTTTTGCTTCATCGGACGACGGCGTCGCGCGACCGGCGCAACGCCTTCATCACGGTTTCATCGAGGCTGAGATGCCCGCGAATGAGATCGGGCGGGGTCAACGCCATCCAGCGGTTGAGAGAAATGTCGATGCAGAGACGGTTGTTGAAAACGTTAATTACCTTGACCGGTGTTTCGCCGGTATTTTCGATATAGTGGCCGAGTGTGCGCGGAACGAAGCCGACATCGCCAGCACGATAATTGAAGGTGCGCGCCTTGGAAGTGGCATCGAACACGGTCATCCGTGCTTCGCCCGCGATGTAATATTGCCATTCGTCGGCATCCGGATGCCAATGCATCTCCCGCATGCCGCCCGGTTCGATCTCGATGATCAGAGCCGAGAGCGTCGTTACCGGAAAATTGCGGGAGTCGATCGTCTTCACCGTGCCGCCGCTGTAACGCACGACCTCGATTTCGGTCGTATGGAAGACGTAAGGGCGCGGTATCGGGCTGTCGGGAAGTTCTGCCCGAACGAGATCGAGCGATTTGGGCACCGGCAGGCGAAAAATGTATTTCTCCGCTTTCGGGATGTCTGCGAAATGATCGCTCGTCACGCCGAAATTTTTGGCGAGCACGCTTGGCGGCGTATGCGCCAGGTATTCCGTGATCAGCAGCGTTTCGTTTTCGGAGAAATTGCCGTCGTCGAAGACGAGCAGAAACTCGGTGCCTTCCTCCATACCCTGGATCGAATGGGGAATGCCGGCCGGGATTAGCCAGACATCGCCCGGCTTCAGATCGTCGATCGAAAGATTGCCATCTGGATCGACCACGGTCAGGCGCGCAGTGCCCTCAAGGATATAGGCCCATTCGGCTTCCTTGTGCCAATGCAGTTCGCGCACGACACCCGGCCCGAGACGCATGTTGACGCCAGCCATCGACGTGGCGACCGGCAGTTCGCGGACCGTCACTTCCCGTGCCCAGCCGCCATCTTCCAGCCGGTTATGTGCCATGGCAAAGGGGAATTTCAAGTTGGGCAGCGATCCGTTGTCGGTCTCCGGCGGCAGCGTGATATCCGGGTTCTGCAGGTCGAGCGGCAGGTTACGTGGACCGGGATCATCGGCGCCGCGCGTGCCGCGGATCGGCTCAAATTTCGGCTGTTCTGTCATGCTCATCATCCCCGTTCGCTTGCCTCAAGGCATTGGGACGATGATTGCAGGTCAGGCTGCCAGGTGATTGCCAAAACCAACGGATTTTGGCGAAACTCCCGGTATTTTGGAGGTTCAGAACAGGCCGGGACGTGGCGCGGTCGTATCGTTGTCGCCGATGGTCTCGACATCGGCCAGGCGGACGAATTGGACGCCGCGTGTCTTCAGCTTCAGGATACCGTTGACGACACCCTGGCCCGCGGCATGGGTCGGCTGGTTGATGTGCGAGATGACGACATCGCCGTCCTTTGCCGCCGCGATACGCTTTTCGGCCGATCCCGCGCCAAGCAGCGAGCCGTCGTCGCCGTTCAGCGAATAACCGGCGACGCGATAGCCCATCTTGCGGATCTCATCGATAGAGGTCGCGTCGTATTTCGCCGTTGCACCCCGGAACCAGTGCGGTGCGGGCAGGCCGGAGGCGATGACGGCTTCGGCACCCTTGCCGACTTCCCGCGACACGGCCTGCGGCGATCCGGCTGAGGGAATGCCATAGACCGGCACGGCCACATCGATCGCCGGAATATGGTTCTCGCCGTGGTTTTCGATCTCGAACAGGTCCGGATTGGCGAGGAAGATCGCCACCGTCTGCGGGTTCTTGCGCAGCCAGCGGGCTGTCACGAACACCGTGGACGGAATACGCTCGCGGACAAGCGTCGAGAGGATGCGTTCGTCCACCGCGCCCATGCAGGCATCGAAGGTCAGAGCCACACGCGGCTTTGTAGCGGTTTCGCTTTTGGCGAGATGCAGGCGCGGTTCGACCAGCTTCACCTTGGGTGACGGGGACGACGGCGATTGCACCGGAGCCTTGGCGGCATCCGACGCATAGGCCGGGATGGCGGCAATCCAGCAGCTGAGAAGAACGAGACCGGCTGTCAAAGAGAGGCGCATGATATCCGTCAAATCTGGTTGGTTGCGCTTCCCTTACTCCTCAAGCGATCGCTTATCCATCCACATTTCGGCATGACAACCGTGCCGTCGAAGCGGATGTCAGAAGCGGACGGCCGCCAGCCGCTGGTGCAGCGAGCGAAGATCTTCCACCCGACGGGCCGCCAGCTGGCCTTCCCACGCGATCGCGGTCTCGACGATCAGGTCGAGATCGTCGTGGCGCGGCTGCCATTCGAGAAGCCTGCGGGCCAGCGTCGAATTGGCGACGACACTTGCGGCGTCACCCGGCCGGCGTGGTCCGTAATGCACGTCGACGGATTGGCCGCTGATACGTTTCACCGCGTTCAGCACTTCGAGCACCGAATAACCGCGACCATAACCGCAATTGGCAATCAGCGGCTCACCGCCGCGGCGCAGATAGCTCAGCGCCTTCAGATGCGCTTCGACCAGATCGGTGACGTGGATATAGTCGCGAACGCCGGTTCCATCGGGCGTCGGATAATCGGTGCCGTAGATATCGACGCCCGGACGTTCGCCGAGTGCGGCTTCGCAGGCGAGCTTGATCAGGTGCGTCGCGCCGATGGTGGAGAGACCGGTGCGGCCGAGAGGATCGGCACCTGCAACGTTGAAATAACGCAGTGCGACGAAGCGGAAGTCGTGCGCTGCAGCAGCATCGCGCAACATCAGTTCCGACATCAGCTTGGACTGGCCATAGGGGTTTTTCGGCAGCGTCGGAGCGCTTTCCAGGACCGGCATATCTTCCTTCTGGTCGCCATAGACGGCGGCGGTGGACGAGAAGACGAAATGCCTGATGCCGGCATCGATCGCGGCAGCCGCCAGAAGCCGGGTCTTGCTGGTGTTGTTTTCGTAATAGTCGAGCGGATGGGCAACCGACTGCGGCACGATGATGGAGCCGGCGAAATGCATGATCGCTTCGATGTCGTTTTCCGCAAAGATCTGGGCAAGCAACGCCTGATCGCCGACATCGCCGAGATAAAAGCGCGCCGCATCCGGCACCGCCCAGCGGAAACCGGTCGAAAGACGATCGATCACCACCACATCTTCCCCGGCATCCAGCAATGCCCAGGCCATGTGGCTGCCTATATATCCCGCACCGCCTGTTACCAGCACTGCCATGATCTGCTTCCCTGCCTTTTGTTTTCGGCAGGAAAGCATTTTCGCGATTGACCACAGGTTACTTACGGGCGCTTGGCCCGACTATATCCGGTGGCATGGATAAGGGAGGTTTTCGGGGATATTTCGAATTTTATCGAATCTGTCTCACAAGGCCTTTATGTAGCCAGCCAGCCGGTCTGCGGCCTCTTCGACATGTTTCGGATTGCGCAGGAAACAGGCGCGAAGAAAGTTCTCGCCGCCCTTGCCGAAGGCCGAACCCGGTGCCAGCGCCACGCCGATCTTATCGACGATATCGAGTGCTGCCGCACGGCTGTCGGTGATGCCATCGACCTTGAGGAACGCATAGATCGCGCCTTCCGGCTTCAGGGTCTGGACCCGGTTGGTGGCGATCAGCATGTCGCAAAGGATATCGCGCGACTGGCGCGCGCGCTGGATATTCTCCTCAACGAAGGCATCCCCTTCGTTGAGCGCGACAACGGCACCGCGCTGCATGAACTGGGCGACACCGGAATTGGAATACTGGATGAGGTTCTCGATCACCTGCCCCAGTTCCGGTGGGGCGACCAGCCAGCCGATGCGCCAGCCGGTCATCGACCAGTTCTTGGAGAAGGAGTTTGCATAAATGATGCGGTCGTTCGGCTCGGCTATATCGAGGAAGGACGGAGCGCGCACCGCGCCGCCATAATAATAACGGGCATAGATTTCGTCGGCGATGATCCACAGGCCGTGCTTGCGGGCAAGGCCGAGGATGGCGGCAAGGTCTTCTTTCGTTGCGGTCCAACCGGTCGGGTTGGATGGCGTGTTGACGAAGAGGCCCTTCGTCTTCGGCGTGATCGCGGCTTCGAGCTTGTACAGATCGAGCGACCATTTACCGCCAGTAAATTCCAGTGGCAGGCCGGTTGCGACCGCGCCGGAAATCTCGATCGCGGAAACGATGTTCGGCCAGGTTGGCGACAGATAGATCAGTTCGTCACCCGGTCCGGTGATCGCCTGAACCGCCATCATGATCGCATGCATGCCGGAGCCGGTGACGTAGAAATGTTCGGCAGGCAGCGAAACGGAAAAATGCCGGGTGTAATAATCGGACAGTGCCTGACGCAGTTCGGGAATGCCACGCTGCCAGGTGTAGAATGTCTCGCCGCCCAGAAGGGCATCCGATGCCGCACGATTGATGAAATCCGGGCTCGGCAGATCGCCTTCGCCGGCCCAGAGCGGAATGAGATCGTCACGACCGCCGATACGGGCATGTGTAATGATCTCCACGATGCCGCTTTCGGGTGCAGTGGTGGCTCGGGTGCTGAGCGAAGAAAGCAAAGACATGCGGATTTCCTGTTTTTCCTGCCTCTTCTTTAGCGCAGAAAAACAGGGAAATCCCATGAGAATCCGTGAGCCTGCAATTCATTGTTCTGATGAATTGCAGGCTCATGACGGGTCGGATTATTTGGTTTTCAGGATATCCCTGATTTCGGACAGAAGCAGGATATCGGCCGGCGGCGGCGCGGGCTTTTCATCCGCCGGCTTCTTTTCTTCCATGGCACGCAGCTTGTTCACGCCCTTGACCATCAGGAAGATGATGAAAGCGAGGATCAGGAAGTTGATCATCACGGTGATGAAGCTGCCATAGGCGAAGACTGCACCCTGCTTGCGCGCTTCTTCCAGCGACGGCGCGGTGACTGCGCTCGACAAGGCCACGAAGTAATTGGAGAAATCGAAACCGCCGCCGGTCACTGCACCGACGACCGGCATGACGATGTCATTGACGAGCGACGTGACGATGCCGGTAAAGGCGCCGCCGATGATGATACCGACCGCGAGATCGATCACGTTGCCCTTGGCGATAAATGAACGGAATTCGCTGACTACAGACATGATAGAGCCCCTCTCTTGGTTGTCGTCGTGCCTAACATAGCGTTTCCTCAGATACTGAAAAGGTACAAAAGCCCAAAGGCTTAAAGCTGACTTTCTATTGGATATGCCTTGCGCTCATTGGACTTTTTGACGAGACGGCGCCGATTTCCAACGCCTCGGGTTTCGCCTAATCTCGTCTCCTAACCGCAAGTCCTTGCGGGGGAGGAAACATGCTTCCAGGCTGGGCCATCCTTGTCTCGGCATTCGCCTATATCCTGCTGCTTTTTGCAGTGGCGAGTTATGGGGACCGAAAAAGCCGGCTTTCCGGTGTTCCGAAGGGCGGGCGTCCGCTCGTCTATGCCTTGAGCCTTGCCGTCTACTGCACATCCTGGACCTATTTCGGCGGCGTCGGTCTGGCGTCCCAGCGGGGACTGGAATTTGCGGCGATCTATATCGGGCCGATCCTGGCGTTTACGCTCGGCATGCCGATCATCCGGCGTATCGTCGAACTCGCCAAGGCGGAAAAGCTCACATCGATCGCGGATTTCATCGCCGCCCGTTACGGCAAGAACGCGACTGTGGCGGCAATCGTCGCGGTGCTGGCTCTGGTCGGCACCGTTCCCTATATCGCGCTGCAGCTGAAGGCCGTGTCGAGCTCGGTCGCCGTGATGGTCAATCCATCCGATTTCGGCATCGGCAGCGGCAACCTGCATTTCGTCGATCTGGCGCTGATCGTGACACTGCTGATGGCCTGTTTTGCCGTTGTTTTCGGCACTCGCCATACGGATGCCACCGAGCATCAGGACGGGCTGATCCTGGCGGTGGCGATGGAATCGCTGGTGAAGCTTGTTGCGTTTGCGACGGTCGGCATTGCGGTGGTGTTCTTCATGTTCGACGGCTGGTCGGATCTCGCCGCCAAAGCATCTGAAAACCTGCTGGTCGCATCCGCGGCATCCTATGAAACACCGGTCAGCCGGTGGGTGCTGATCATCCTCATCTCCGCTTTCGCCATCGTCATCCTGCCACGGCAGTTCCATGTCACGGTGGTGGAGAACAGGACACCGCGGGAACGGCGGGCAGCCGGTTTCCTGCTGCCGGTCTATCTCATCGCCATCAATATCTTCGTGATCCCGGTCGCGGCCGCCGGGCTGATCACGTTCGGCGGCATGGGGGATGCCGACCTTTACGTGCTGACACTGCCTCTGCAAGCAGGGCTTCCCTTCGTCACGCTGCTGACCTTCATCGGCGGCTTTTCGGCGGCGACGGCGATGGTGATCGTGGAGTCTGTCGCACTGTCGATCATGATCTCCAACGATATCGTCATTCCGCTGTTTCTCAGGCGAAAATTGGTCTCGACGCCAGCGGGGCAGAAGGACCTCACCCGCACGCTTCTCAACATCCGGCGCGCTTCGATCTTTGCCGTCATGCTGCTCGGTTACGGTTATTACCGTATGGCCGACACCCAATCGGGGCTGGCCTCGATAGGGCTTCTCGCCTTTGCCGCGATCGCACAGATCGCCCCTGCCCTGCTCGGCGGCCTGATCTGGCGGCGGGCAAATGCCCGCGGCGCCATTCTCGGTCTTTCCTTCGGCTTTATCTCCTGGGCCTATCTGCTGTTCCTGCCGAGCCTGGGCGGACCGGACAATTCCCATATCGCGGCGGCCGTGCTGAACTTCGTGTTTCCCGGCACGGCAATCTTTTCCGGGCCGGAGATCGATCCGTTCGTGGCGACGACGATCTTCAGTCTGGCGCTCAATACGATCGCCTTCGTGCTCGGATCGCTGTCGCGCAATCCGCGCCCGGTGGAGCGGCTTCAGGCCGGTATCTTCGTCAAGCGCCAGCCCCGCTCGCAATTTGCCACGCGCGGCTGGAAGACCCGCATCAGCGTCGGCGACCTGAAGACGGTGATCGCGCGCTATCTGGGCGAAGAGCGGATGCTGCGCTCATTCTCCAATTACGAGAAGACCGCCGGGCGAAGGTTCCGCGACGACCAGCCGTCGGACATGGCTATGATCCATTTTTCCGAACAGCTGCTCGGCAGCGCGATCGGCTCGTCTTCGGCCCGGCTGGTTTTATCGCTTGTGCTGCAGAAGGTGGAAGATACCAATTCCGACACCGCCTGGCTTCTGGATCAGGCCAGCGAGGCGTTGCAATATAACCAGGACATGATGCAGACGGCGCTTTCCCACATGGACCAGGGGATCGCCGTGTTCGACAGTTCCGAGCGGCTGACGGTGTGGAACCGGCGGTTCCGGCAATTGCTCGACCTTCCCGAACAGGCGGGACAGGTGGGGTTCCTGCTGTCCGACATCGTGGCGCTTCTGGCGGAGCGCGGCGACGTGAGCGAGGACGAAAGACAAGCGATCACGGGCCAGTTCAAGGATCTCGGAACATCCTTCTCCCTCGTGCTGCAGGGGGGGCAGCGGATCATCGAGGTTCGCAGCAACCCGATGCCGGATGCGGGGTTCGTCGCGACCTTCACCGATATTACCGCACGAGTGGCTGCGGATCAGGCGCTGAAGCAGGCGAACGAGACGCTGGAGCAGCGCGTCGGGGAGCGCACCGCAGAGCTTACCCGCGTCAACCGCGCGCTTGGCGAGGCACGCGCCGCGGCCGACGATGCCAACCTGAGCAAGACCCGCTTCTTTGCTGCGGCCGGCCACGACATCCTGCAGCCGCTGAATGCTGCGCGGCTTTATTCATCGACGCTGGTCGAGCGGCTTGGCGGGCCGGACAAGAACGCGGCGATTGCCCGCAATATCGACAGCTCGCTTGAATCGGTGGAGACGATTCTCGGTGCGGTGCTGGATATTTCCCGGCTCGACACCGGCACGATGAAGCCGCGTTTCAGCTCGATCGATCTCGAGGATCTCTTCAAGCGGATCGACACGGATTTTTCGCCGATGGCGCGGGAAAAGAACCTGAAATTCGTGGTGATGCCGACATCCCTGAAGGTGGTCTCCGATGCCAACCTTTTGCGCCGGCTGGTGCAGAACCTCGTTTCCAACGCGATCAAATACACGCTGACGGGCAAGGTGATCGTCGGCGCGCGCCGGCGTGGCGACAAAGTCGTGATCGAGGTGCTCGATTCCGGCATAGGCATTCCCTCGTCGAAATTCCGCACGGTGTTCAAGGAATTCGCGCGACTAGAAGATGGCGCCAGGACGGCGAGCGGGCTGGGGCTTGGTCTTTCCATCGTCGACCGGCTGTCGCGCATGCTCAGCCATCCGGTGCAGCTGACCTCGACCCCCGGCCGCGGCACCGCCTTCCGGGTCGAAATCCCGCGCGACCTTGCCGTTGCGAATGCAGGTTCGGCAAAGATCCGTCGCGAACGGGCAAAACCCGCCGACGCGCTGAACGGCTTGCGGGTTTTGTGCGTCGACAACGAACCAAAAATCCTCGACGGCATGGCGCTGCTGATCGCCGGATGGGGCTGCACGGTCGGGCAGGCACGCTCGCTTAGCGAACTCAGCACAATCATCGAGGCGCACGAACCGCCACCAGACGTGGTGATCGCCGATTATCATCTCGATGATGGCGACGGAATCGAGGCGATCCTTGCCTTGAGAGCGCATTATCAGGCCGCAATTCCGGCGATGATGATCACGGCCGACCGGACGCCAGTGGTGCGGGCGGAGGCAGAACGGCACGGCATCACCGTCCAGCACAAACCGGTAAAGCCGGCTGCGATCCGCGCCTACCTAACGCAGGCGGCCGGTTTGCGCCGGGTCGCGGCGGAGTGACGAATCGCGATCCCCAGCGTATGTCGTTCATGTGACAGTCATCACGGACTGTTTACGGATGAAATGTCTAAACGTCGGCTAAAACCGATTCTTGCCGGAACCACCGGCTTCTCGCGACGTTTTAGGCGCGTGACTTCCTGGCCCGCAGAGGCCTTACGGACCGAGGGGCTGCTGCCATCAGGACCGGCAAAGACGGAGACCGCGATCGATGAAGCGCTTTGAGATCATTGATGGTATGCGAGGGTATTTCCTCGTTTTTATGGTACTGAACCACCTTATTTTTGCCGGTGGATATTTCCTCGTAAAGATCAATCACAACCAGCTTGCCTTCGTAGAAGACGCTCAGGGCTTCGTGTTCCTGTCAGGTCTGATGATCGGCATGGTCTATGCCCGCAAGATGATGAAGGCGGGTTACGCAGCCGGTCGCTCGGCGGTCTATAGCCGCGCCTTCGAGCTTTATCGGTATGCGATGGGCATCGTGATCGCCGTCATGGTGGCGCAGATGATTCTGCCGGGTGCCTATTCGATCTGGTTCAACTGGCTGGGCTATACGACATTCGATGATCCGCTGCGTCTCGCCGCGATCGCGACCTTCCTGTACCAGCCGACCTTCATGGACATCCTGCCGCAGTACATCGTCTACATGCTGTTTGCGCCGATGCTGATCAAGCTCGTCCTGGACGACAAGTGGCATTATGTGGTGGCCGCATCGATCATGCTGTGGATGGCCGGTCAGCTTGGCCTGCACCAGATCGTGACGACGCCGATTAACGAAATGATCATGGGTGCCGACGACCAGGGCCTGCGCGTTTCGTTCAACCTGTTCGGCTGGCAGATCGTGTTCTTCTCGGGCCTAGTGCTCGGTGCGCTGACCTCGTCCGGCAAGATCGACTGGAGCCGCGTGCTGTCACCCGACAACACGTTCATTCCGAAGGTAGCGCTGGTCCTGGTACTGTTCTTCCTGCCGCTGCGCCTGATTACCGCCAACGAACTGATGCCGCCGCACATGATCGGCAAGTTCGCCTCGATGGAAATCCGTGCCGATTTCGGTCCGGTCTACCTGCTTAACTTTGCTGCCATGGCCCTGCTCGTCACCTGGCTGATCGTTGCCGGTCCCAAGCACAAGGCCGCATGGGTTCGCGGCGTCGCATCGGCGCTGACCTGGGTGTTCACGCTCCGCTTCCTGCGTCTCCTCGGCCGCCACTCGCTTTATGTTTATGTGTGGCACGTCGCGATCGTCTATTTCGTCTATTATTTCGACGGCCGTTCGCCGGAACTGGACGAACTCACCAAGACGGCAATCGCCTTGGTCGCAGTGGCCCTGCTGGCAATCCCTGCCGTGTGGCGGGAACGGGACAAATATCTCGGCACCTCGACCGGGACAACCTCGGCCAAGACACGGGAGCCGAAACCGGCAGGTCCCGCAACGGGTCAGCAGCAGATGGTCGTTCGTTAAGGCGAACACAGACACGATCAAAGGGCGGCTCCTCGGGGCCGCCCTTTTCTTTGCCGAATATTTTCAGGACAAAAGATGGTCCAGCGAGTGGACGATGCCGGCGTAGTGAACGGGAATTCCCGTTCGGTCACGAAAGCATCGACCGAAAGCCATGACCGGTCGGATCAAACCGGAAGCATTCACGACGCGGTATTTGGCTCGGTAGGGGCGACCGTCCTCCACCGCTTCACGGATCAACTGGGCGACCTTGCCCTGATCATCCGGATGGACCCTCGCGATGTAATCCGTGACCGAAAGGCCCCTGAGCGTCGCGGCGGGATCAAGGCCAAAGAGAGCAGCGAGCGCCGTATCGCCGTATAAAATGTCGTCTTCCAGGCACCATGTGTATATTCCCGCTTCACAGTCGGGTTCGGCATAAGAATCACTATCTCGCATGCTATGCATCTCCAGCTCAAAGAGTTTTAGAGAGCAGGAATACAAGCTCAAGATGATTTGGAACAAATTCCGCGGTTCGTACGATAACGGACGAAGGCGTCAGCTCAGCAACGGAACAAATCCCTAGATCCCCTCGCCGTAACCGCCCTGGGCGGCACCGATCGAGGAGACGAAACGGCGGGTGCGCTCGTGTTCCGGCGCGCCGAAGATGCGGGTCGCCGGTCCCTGTTCCACCACCTTGCCGGCTTCCAGAAAGACGGCGTGATCGGCAACCCGGGAGGCAAGCCGCAGGTCGTGGGTGGCAATCACCATGGTCGTGCCTTCACTGGCAAGCTTGCTCAAGACCTCGACGACTTCGGTCGCCAGTTCCGGATCGAGCGCCGAAGTGGGCTCGTCGCAAAGCAGAACACGCGGCGAAAGCGCCAGTGCGCGGGCAATCGCCACACGCTGCTGCTGGCCGCCGGACAGCGTTGCCGGCCAGGCATCGGCCTTGTGCGACATGCCTACCTTGGCGAGCAGTTCGCGTGCATGGGCTTCGGCCTTCTGGCGCGGCCATTTGAGCACCGTGACCAGACCTTCCATGACATTTTCCAGCGCCGTGCGATGCGGGAAAAGCTGGAAGTTCTGGAACACCATGCCGGTCTGGCGGCGGATCTTCTGGATCGCATCCCAGCCGGGCTTCTTGCCCGGTGAAAACTCGATCGAGGCATCGCCGAGGCGGATGGTGCCGGAGGTCGGGATTTCCAGCAGGTTGATGCAGCGCAGAAGCGTGCTCTTGCCGCCACCGGAAGGGCCGACCAGCGCCGTGACGCTGCCTTCGCTGACCTTGAGGCTGACATCGTCGATGACCTGAAGATCGCCGAAATTCTTGAAGATGTGGGACAGCTCGATCATCGGTTGGCCTCCAGCATGCCGCCATAACGGGAAAAGCGCTTTTCCAGCCTGACCTGCAGCGTCGAAAGGACGGAGCTGAGCGCCAGATAGATGATCGCCGCCTGGATGTAGAGGATCAGCGGCTCGTAGGTGGTCGCGACGATGCGCTGTGCCGCCTGAAACAGTTCCGGCACGGTGATGGCGGCGGCAAGCGAGGTATCCTTGACCAGCGAGATGAAGGTGTTGGACAGCGGCGGCACGGCAACACGGGCCGCCTGCGGCAGGATGGTGCGGGCCATGGCCTGACGCCAGTTCATGCCGATCGAATAGGCCGCTTCCCACTGCCCTTTTGGCACCGAGGCGATAACGGCACGGATGATTTCAGACGAATAGGCGCCGATATTGAGCGTGAAGCCGATCAATGCCGCCGGAAACGCATCGAGCAGGATGCCAACGCTGGGCAGGCCGTAGAAGATGACGAAAAGCTGGACGAGAAGCGGCGTGCCGCGGATGACCCAGACGTAGAAGCGGGCGATCAGCACCAGCGGTTTGGGACCGAACAGCCTTGTGACGGCGGTGACCAGGCCGAGCGCCAGGCCGAAGGCGAAGGACAGGAGCGTCAGCGGCACGGTGAATTTTACGCCGGCCCATAACAGCGTCGGCAGCGATTCCATCATCAATTGAAGCCAGTGCGGCACGGGCAAAGTCCTTTGTTCTCGACTAGGGCGATCTGAGAAACGCGAAAACGCCCGGCCAAGGCCGGACGTTGTGGTTCAGCTTTCAGTCGATCCTAGCACGATTCAAGCCGGCGAGGATCAGACGAAGATGTCTTACTTGGAGACGTCCTGGCCGAAATACTTGTCGGAAATCTTCTTGTAGGTCCCATCGGCCTTGATATCGGCCAGCGCCTTGTTGACCTCTGCCACCAGTTCGTCATCACCCTTGCGCAGCAGGATGCCGGAATAGCTGGCTTCGGCCTGTTCGGCGACGATCTTGACCGGCGCATCGGGCTTCTGCTTCTTGAAGTCGAGGAAGGAGAGGCTGTCGTTCAGCGTCGCATCGGCGCGGCGGGTAAGCACCAGCTGGATCGACTGGTCGAAACCGTCGGTGCCGACCAGTTCGGCGCCGGCTTCCGTAGCGATCTTGCCATAGTTGCTGGTAAGCGACTGGGCGGCCTTCTTGCCCTTCAGATCGGCGAAGGCCTTGATATCGGTGTTGTCGTCACGGACGATCAGTACGGCCTTGGAAGCGATATAGGGTTCGGAGAAGGCGTATTTCTGCTTGCGGGCATCGGTGATGCCGACCTGGTTGATGACCGTGTCATAACGATCGGCATCGATGCCGGCGATCAGGCCATCCCATTTGCCTTCAACGAACTGAGCCTTGACGCCGAGCTTGGCGGCAACCGCTTCGCCGATCTCGACATCGAAACCGACCAGCTTGTTCGATGCATCGTGGAAGGTGAAGGGCGCATAGGTGCCTTCGGTGCCGACGCGGAGGACGCCGGCTTGTCTGATCTTGTCGAGGTTTTCACCGGCCATGACCGGCGCAGCAAGAGCTGCCTGAACGAGGACTGCGGCGGCAAGCGCCTTGAGAGTGGTTTTGACGAGGTTCATTTCGGTATTCTCCAAGGAATAAGCTGGCGTGTTGATCGCAGAAAATAGGGGCGTTGGGATGAAAGAAAACTGCCGTCGAAAGCGGCAAATGCGAATATTTTTTGCTCAACGTCGATGCATATGCCGGAAACGCCGATTTGCCGCAGGGGATCAGGTGGTTTGACAGGAGGTCGGGTGGGCCTCGAGATCACGACATGGAGCTGCGACCACGCGACCGGGATGGTCCGTGGTGTGTGAACATGATTGGCCGGGGCGCTGAAAGCTGCCTCGTAAAGTTAGTTTAAAGTGACACCTCTCAGCGTCTCGTTCGGCAGTTTTTATTCGCGACTCCGGTCCCTCTGCCTTGGCCTTTCAGGATGGTGTTCGTCTGATGCCACGGAACACGGACGGATCCTCGGGTTAAACCCGAGGACTTACCGCCAACATCCCGCTTTACCGCCGCCGGGCTTTCCGTTTTCACGGACGGACTTAACAGCCCGGCGAAACCATCCTTCAAGCCACCCTGTGTGCCGCACAGGCACATCCGACGCGCCATTCGGGCATCAGAAGCGGAAAGGCCGGTCCGAAACCTCATCCGCTTCCCCCGTGTCGCCGGAGGGAGACCATTTTCCGCGAACCCCGGTGGTGGAGATTTACGTCATCCCTCCATCACCGGAACCGGTCCCGCCTCGCCGGCACGCCTGCCGGTGTATCCGTGACGGAACGGAGGGATTGTAGGCACGGGTTTGGAGGGTGGGGATGAGATTTTGTGTAAGGGATTGGTTTTGTTGAGGGGGAGGCTGTATCCGTCACCGTTGGGGCGATCCCCTCACTTGCGATTTCTAACACTTAGCCTTTGGCTAAGATGTTGAAATCGCTTTCTCTCCCACGGGGGGAGAGATAACAGTGCCCGCGTCCTCGGAGGACTACCTATCCCGTTGTGGGAGAGGTTGCAAAATCACGATCTTAGCTTTAGCTAAGTCGTAGATTTTGTTGGTGAGGGGGAAAATGCCCAGGCCATCAGCCCCTTCCCTTTGAGTTTCCAGCACTTAGCCTTCGCTCAACTGCGGCCCGCACTTATGCCGTATTGCATCGCCCCACTCCGGGTGCCATTACCGAACGCATGCAAGATGCCGCGATCAGACTGAGGGCCAGGGGCCTTAAATTCCAATCGATTGGACCGATAGACCTGGAAGTCGCGGCAGGACGATGCCTTGCCGTCAGCGGGCCTTCGGGCGCGGGCAAGAGCCTGACGCTGAAGATGCTGGCCGATCTGGTGCCGCATGAGGGCGACTGTTTCGTCGACGGGGTGGCGGCAGGCTCGATGTCCGGGCCGGGATGGCGGCGGCTGGTTCGATACGTCTCGTCGGAACCCGGCTGGTGGGCGGCAAGCGTGGCGCAGCATTTTGCCGATGCGAATGGCCAAGCCGAGAACATGCGGCGGCTGTCGCTGGATGCCTCGCTGCTGGAAGCGGCGCCCGAGCGGCTTTCGACCGGCGAGCGGCAGCGCATGGCTTTTCTGCGCGCCATCGAGGACCGGCCGAAGGTGCTGCTGCTCGACGAGCCGACCTCGGCGCTGGATCCGGTCTCGGTCCACGCGCTGGAAGAGATAGTTCGGGAGATGATGCAGGCGGGATGCGCCGTTGTGCTGACCTCGCATGATCCCGAACAGGTGGAGCGGCTGGCCCATACGGTGATGCAACTGGAGAGCAGACGATGAACGGCCTGGTTTTCGGCCCCGGAGAGCTGGCGCTTGCCGCAGCGCTGGTTCTCGTGAATGCCGGGTTTTCGGCGGCATTCAGCCTCGGCATTCATCGTTCTGTGCTGATCGCCGCGGCCCGGATGGTGGCGCAGCTTCTGCTGGTCGGCCTGGTTCTCGGCTTTATCTTCACCCGTGCCGATCATTGGCTGAGCATCGTGGTGCTGGCAGCGATGCTGGTGGCCGCGACGTTCGAGGTGGGGTCGCGGCAGCGCAACAAGCTGGCCGGTTTCTGGCATTACGGGCTTTCCGGAATTGCGGTAAGCGGCGGCACGATGCTGGTGGCCGCCTTCGCACTGCTGACAGTTTCAGCAAGCGATGACTGGACGGCACCGCGTGTCGTGATCCCGATCTTCGGCATCATTCTGGGATCCGCGATGAGCGCCAGCAGCATTGCGCTGAACAACATGTTCGAGGGCGTGTCGTCGCAGCGCGCCGCAATCGAGGCGCAGCTTTCGCTTGGCCGCACGCGTGCTCAGGCGATGGCGCCTTTGATGCAGCGCGCCATCTATGCCGGCACGCTGCCGGTGCTGAACCAGATGGCGGGTGCCGGCGTGATCACCCTTCCCGGCATCATGAGCGGCCAGATTCTTGCCGGGGCAAACCCGCTGGTCGCGGCGCAATCACAGATCTTTCTGATGCTGCTTTTGTGCGCCGCCTCGACAGCAAGCGTGGTCACCGCCGTCTGGCTGGCCGCCAAAAGCCTGAGCGACGACCGCGAGCGGCTGCGGCTCGACCGGTTCCGGGCGAAGAAATCGTAAGCAGGCGGCCGATCTGATCCGCCTCCAACCGACTGCGCCGTTGCCGGAGCCGGTGGGTGCCGTGCAGCGCCAAACGCCGGCACACAACGCCGGGAGCGGACCGGACAATGCGACCTTTGCCATAAACATCTTATTTAGAAGATCGTAATATACAGAAGGCATGGGCACAGCAGACTGAACCCAGATCTCTATGCAGTGGGGTTTCATGCCGAAATTGCCTTCTCTCAATCTTCCGTTTCGAAGCAGTCTCGTCGTTATCGTAACTGCGTTCTTCATGGCCATCGCCGGGATACTGGCGGTTCTGATTGCTATTTCCGTGCGCGACATGACGGGTGCGGCGACGACGATCGACGATGCGCGCGCATCACATGCGGCAACGGCCGCCATGCGGGCGCTGGAAGCGCATTTGAGCGCAACCGTGCAGGACAACACCGTCTGGGACGACGGCTACGAACACATTACCTCCGACAGTGCCAAGGATTTTGCCGATTCGACCTGGGGACAGAGCAGCGACGACAATCCGCTTTTCGATGCCGCGGTGGTGCTGACACCGGAACGCGGCGTTCTGAGCAGTTACAAGAAAGGCCGCGGGTTCGATCCCTTCGCGTATTTCGGTCCTTCCCTCAACGGCATCGTTTCAAGCGCCGACACATCGGGACGGATGCCGGTCGTCAGCTTCGTGCGAACACCGGACGGGCTGGCGATCATGGCAGCCTGCAACATCCAGCCCTATGACAAACAGACTTCCGTCACCGGCCCGTTCCATACGCTGGTACTTGCGCGGTTTCTTTCAACAGAGGCGCTTGCCGATATCGAGCAGACCTTCGATCTGAACGATCTGCGGCTGGGCGAGGCACCCGGCGCAGGTCTCCTGAATATTCCGCTTGCCGGCGCGGACGGCACTATCCTCGGCTATCTGCAATGGCCGAGCCGTGATCCGGGCACGATGATCTATGATCGCGCTCGCGGCTATCTGTTGACTGCGGCTTTCATTCTTTTCGCCTTTTTGCTGGCGGTGCTGGTGACGGGCATCTTTTCCACCCGGATGCTGCAACGATCCGCCGACCGCGCCCGCCACCGCGCCACCCACGATGCGCTGAGCGGCCTGTTGAACCGCGCCGGCATTCTGGAACGGCTCGACCAAGCCATTGCCGGCGGCAAAGCCGGGCTGGTGCTGCATCTCATCGATCTCGACGGGTTCAAGGGTGTCAACGACGCCTGGGGCCATGCCGTGGGCGACGAGCTGATCAAGCTGGTGGCCGAGCGGGTGAAAAGCCGGCTTCCCGCCGATGCGCTGTTTGCCCGGCTTGGCGGCGACGAATTTGCGGTGGCGACCGATGCCGGCAGGAAGGGCGGCAGTGCCAAACGACCAACCCTTGCCCAATCTATCGTCGACTGTCTGTCCGAACCGTTCATGATCGGCGGGCGCACGATCGAGATCGGCGGCAGTATCGGCACGGTGACCGCGACCGAGGACGTGACCGATGCGCTGGAACTGCTCCGGCGCGCCGACATGGCGCTCTACACCGCCAAGGAAGGCGGCCGCGGGCGGGCGATCGATTTTACCGCCGATCTCGACCGCGACCGGCTGAATGCCGCGGAACTGGAAAACAGGCTGCGGCAGGCGCTGGAAAAACAGGATATCCATGTTGCCTACCAGCCGCTTTTCGATGCCAAGGGCGGGCGGGTATGCGGGGTGGAGGCGCTGGCGCAATGGAGCCCGGAGACCGGGCGGATCAGCCCGGAAATCTTCATCACCATCGCCGAACGCTCCGGCCTGATCGACCAGCTGGGTATGCAGGTCCTGAAAGTTTCGATCGACCAGGCCAAGCAATGGAGCGGGCTGCAGCTTTCGGTGAACGTGTCGCCGATCCAATTGCGCAATCCGAATTTTCCGGCCGATGTGATCGCACTTCTCGACCAGACGGGGTTCGATCCGCGCCGGCTGACGCTGGAGATTACCGAGGGCGTGCTGATGTCCAATCCGGAACAGGCGCGCCGCGCGATCGAGATGCTGCGCAATGCCGGGGTGAAATTCGCGCTCGACGATTTCGGCTGCGGTTATGCCAGTATCGGGGCGTTGCGCACCTTCGGCTTCGACCGGATGAAGATCGACCGGTCGCTGGTGAGCGGGCTCAACAATCGCGAGGGATCGGAAGTGCTGACGGCAACGATTTCGCTAGCGCGGGCGCTCAACATTCCGGTGACGGCCGAGGGCATCGAGACGCAGGAACAGGCGGATGCGCTGACGATTTCGGGATGCGACCAGCTGCAGGGCTTTTTGCTCGGGCGGCCGATGGCGGGAAGCGCGATCACGGCATTGCTGCGGTCGAGTGCGGCGTGACGAGGATAGGCGGCGGCGGTTGAGGTTTGCCCCTCATCCGCCGGCCAGCACCTTCTCCCCGCGGGCGGGGAGAAGGACGGGTGGGGCGATGGCTTATGCTGCCGCCTTGGCCTTTTCGTAAGGGTTAAAGCGGCTGTAGAAGGTGTCGCCCTTGGCCGCCATATCCTTCAGCAGCGCTGTCGGGGCAAAATGATCGCCGTATTGACGGCTCAGTTTTTCCGCCAGTTCCACGAAGGTTTTCACGCCCATACCGTCGATATAGCTGAGCGTGCCCCCCGTATATGGGGCGAAACCGAAACCGAGGATGGAGCCGACATCGGCTTCACGCGGGTCGGTGACGATGCCTTCCTCGACGGTGCGGGCGGCTTCCAGCGCGATGGTCACGAGGAAGCGCTGTTTCAGCGTGTTGACGTCGGTTTCGGAGGCCGGTTTCTGCGGGTAGAGGTCCTTGAGGCCGGGCCAGAGGGATTTTTTCGCCGGCTTCGGCGGGTAGTCGTAAAAGCCCTGGCCATTCTTGCGGCCGCGGCGGTCTAACTCGTTGACCATCTTGTCGATCAGCGCCATGTGGCCGGGCTTGACCGAGGCCGCGCCCAGATCGGCAATCGAGGCCTTCATGATCTTCTGGGACAGATCGACGGCGACTTCGTCATTCAATGACAGCGGGCCGACCGGCATGCCGGCCATCTTGGCGGCGTTCTCGATCATCGCGGCCGGCACGCCTTCGGCCAGCATGTCATAGGCCTCGTTGATATACCGGAAGACACAGCGGTTGACGAAGAAACCGCGCGTATCGTTGACGACGATCGGGGTCTTCCTGATTTTCGCGACGAAATCCAGGGCCATGGCCAACGCCCTGTCGCCGGTTTTTTCACCGAGGATGACTTCGGTGAGCATCATCTTTTCGACCGGCGAGAAGAAATGCACGCCGACGAACTGGTCCGGGCGTCTGGAATTTTCCGCAAGGCCGGAGATCGGCAGGGTGGAGGTGTTGGAGGCGAAAATGGTGGTGGCCGGAATGACGGCCTCGACCTGTTCGATCACCGCCTTCTTCACCGCACGGTCCTCGAACACGGCTTCGATGACGAGGTCGGCATCCGACAGGGTGGAATAATCCGACGTCGGGGTGACGAGCGACAGCAGCTTTTCGCCCTCTTCCTTGGTCAGACGGCCCTTGGCGATGCTATCGGCTACCAGCTTTTCGGAGACGGACTTGCCCTTATTCGCGGATTCCTGGGTCTGGTCGATGAGGACAACCGGAATGCCGGCAGCGGCCGTGACATAGGCGATCGAGGCGCCCATGAAGCCCGCGCCGACAATACCGACCTTGTTGAACTCGCTCTTTGCAACACCGGCCGGGCGACGGGCGCCCTTGCCCAGTTCCTGCATCGAAATGAACAGCGAGCGGATCATCGAGAAGGCTTCGGTGGTCTGCAGAACCTGCGTGAAATAACGCTGCTCGACCTTGAGCGCCGTATCGAAAGGAAGCTGCAGGCCTTCATAGACGCATTTCAGAATGGCAAGCGCGCCCGGATAATTGCCGGCTGTCTCGCGGCGCAGGATGGCGGGGGCAGCCGGGAAAAGCTGAGCGGCCGCCGGGGTCCAGACACCACCGCCGGGGGCCTTGAAGCCTCTCTCATCCCAGGGGGCGACGGGTTTGAGGCCATCCCTGATCATCTGTTTAGCCGCGGTGACAAGCTGATCCTGCTCGACCACCTGGTGGATAAGGCCCATGGCCTTGGCGCGTTGCGGGGTGAGCGACTGGCCGGTCGTCATCATCTGCAGGGCGGACTGGGCATCGGTGAGGCGCGACACACGCTGTGTGCCGCCGGCACCCGGAAAGATGCCGACCTTGACCTCGGGAAGCGCCAGTTTGACCGACTTGGAATTGGATGCGACACGGCCGTGGCAGGCGAGCGACAGTTCGAAAGCGCCGCCCATGCAGGTGCCGTTGATGGCCGAGACCCAGGGCTTGCCATTGGTTTCGATGGCGCGGAACAGCCATGTCATGCGGCCGGCGACATCGAAGAGTTTTTGCGCGGCAGCGGCCGGGTCTTTCTCGCGTTCATCGGCCAGCATGGAGAACATGCCGCGGATCATGGTGAGATCGGCGCCGCCGGAGAAGGATGATTTGCCGGAGGTGAAAACCACGCCCTTAATGGCGGCATCCTCGACGGTCTGTTTGAGGATCGTCTCGAGTTCGTCCATCACCTCTTGCGTGAAGACGTTCATCGACTTGCCGGGCATGTCCCAGGTAACGAGTGCCATGCCGTCCGCGTCGGTCTCGATGGTGAAATTGGTGTAGGTGCTCATGATGGGATTTCCTCTTCCCTGAAATCTTCGTGTGCAGCATGGACGCCGGCTGATCCCCTCACTTGCGATTTCTGAAACTTAGCTGCGCTAAGACTTCGAAATCGCTTTCTCTCCCACAAGGGGGAGAGATGCCGGAGAGGCTTGCTCGGCGCTCCACCTCTCCCCTTGTGGGAGAGGTTACAAAATCAAGATCTTAGCGTCAGCTAAGTCTCAGATTTTGTTGGTGAGGGGATCACTTCCCCCTCACCCCATCAAACCCGCTCTATGACCGTCGCCGTGCCCATGCCGGCGCCGATGCAGAGCGTGACCAATGCAGTGTTGAGATCCCGCCGCTCCAGCTCGTCCAACACTGTGCCCAGGATCATCGCGCCGGTGGCGCCGAGTGGATGGCCCATGGCAATTGCCCCGCCGTTGACGTTGATGATGTCGTGGCTGATGTCGAAAGCCTGCATGTAGCGCAGCACGACGGCGGCAAAAGCTTCGTTGAGTTCGAACAGGTCGATATCCGCAATCGTCATGCCGGTACGGGCGAGCAGCTTTTCGGTGACATCGACCGGGCCGGTCAGCATCAAGGCCGGGTCGGAGCCGATATTGGCGAAGGCGCGGATACGGGCGCGCGGCTTGATGCCCATGGATTGGCCACCGGCTTTCGAGCCAATCAGCACGGCCGCAGCGCCATCAACGATGCCCGACGAATTGCCGGCATGGTGGACGTAATTGATCTTTTCGATTTCCGGATGGGCCTGAATGCCAACGGCTTCGAAACCGCCCATTTCGCCCGGCATCTGGAAGGAGGCGTTGAGCGAGGCCAGCGCCTGCATGTCGGTGCCGGGGCGCATGTGCTCGTCACGGTCGAGAAGGATCAGGCCGTTCTGGTCCTTTACCGGGATGACCGAATTCTTGAAATAACCGGCATTCCAGGCCTTTGCGGCGCGCTTCTGGCTTTCGACCGCATAGGCATCGACGTCATCGCGGGAGAAACCGTATTTGGTGGCGATCAGATCGGCGGAAACGCCCTGCGGCATGAAGAAAGCGGGGAAATTGACGGAGGGGTCCATGTACCAGGCACCGCCGGACATGCCCATGCCGACACGCGACATCGATTCGATACCGCCGGCGATGACGATGTCGTCGGACCCGGCCGCGATCTTGCCGGCGCCGAAATTGATGGCGTCGAGGCCCGAGGCGCAGAAACGGGAGATCTGCATGCCGGGGGCTTTTGTCGAATAACCGGCCTCGAAGGCCGCCGCCTTGGGGATGACGGCGCCACTGTCCATCACCGGATCGACGCAGCCCATGATGATGTCGTCGACCGTCGAGGTGTCGAGGCCATTGCGGTCGCGGATGGCTTCCAGCGTTTTTGCGGCAAGGCGGACGGAGGGCACCTCATGCAGGCTACCATCCTTCTTGCCGCGACCGCGCGGCGTGCGCACATGGTCGTAAATGAAGACTTCGGTCATGGTGTCATCTCTCCCGTGTCATGTCGTGGGGCACATATCGCGCCCTCGAATTCCCGTTGGCCGGATTTCGGCCTGTCGTTTCGGCTAAGCCGAGCGCGTCTCATCCCCTCACCAACAAAATCTAAGACTTAGCCTTCGGCTAAGATCTTGATTTTGTAACCTCTCCCACAAGGGGAGAGGTAGGCTGTCGAGCAAGCCTCCCCGGCATCTCTCCCCTTGTGGGAGAGAAAGCGATTTCAACATCTTAGCTTCAGCTAAGTGTTAGAAATCGCAAGTGAAGGGATCGCGCGTCCCGCACTCCTCAAAACGCCTCCGCCGCCAGTTCCATCACGCTGTCGGCACCCGCTTCGATGCGGATCTTGCGCAGAGCCGTTTCCGGCATGATCTTATCCATATAGAAGCGCGCCGTCGTAAGCTTGGCCTTCAGATAGTCCTCACGCGGATCACCGAGGCTAAGCTTTTCCTGTGCTGCCTTGGCGATCTTTGCCCACATGTAGCCGAGCGTGACGAGGCCGAAGAGGTGCATGTAATCCGTCGAGCCGGCGCCGGCATTGTTCGGTTTGGCCATGGCATTCTGCATGAACCACATGGTCGAGGCCTGTACGTCGTTCAGACCCTTCTTGAGGTGTTTGGTGTAGAAGGCCAAATTCTCGTTGGCACGGTTTTCCTCGCAGAAATCGCCGATTTCCTTGAACATCGCCATCACGGCGCGGCCGCCATTGAGCGCCAGTTTTCTGCCGACCAGATCGAGCGCCTGGATGCCGTTGGCGCCTTCATAGATCATGGCGATACGGGCATCGCGGACATACTGGCTCATGCCATGTTCCTCGATGTAGCCGTGGCCGCCGAAGACCTGTTGCGCCATCACGGCGTGGTCGAATCCCTTGTCGGTCAGCACACCTTTCAGGATCGGGGTGGCGAGGCCGAGCAGATCGTCGGCGTTCTGGCGTTCTGCTGCATCCGGCGAACGGTGGGCGATGTCGGATTTCAGCGCGGTCCAGAGAAGGAAGGCGCGGCCGGCCTCGTTGAAGGCCTTGATGGTCATCAGTGAACGGCGGATATCCGGGTGGACGATGATCGGATCGGCCTTTTTGTCCGGGGCCTTGGCGCCGGAGAGCGAGCGGCCCTGAATGCGCTCGTTGGCATAAGCGACGGCGTTCTGGTAGGCGGTCTCAGCGATCGACAGGCCCTGCAGGCCAACGCCCAGGCGGGCTTCGTTCATCATCACGAACATGGCCGAAAGGCCCTTGTTTTCCGCGCCGATAAGATAACCCACTGCCTCGTCATAGTTCATGACGCAGGTGGAATTGCCGTGGATGCCCATCTTTTCCTCGATGGCACCGCAGGTCGCAGTGTTGCGGGCGCCCAGAGACCCGTCATCCCCGACGATGAATTTCGGCACGATGAACAGCGAGATGCCCTTGGTGCCCTCCGGCGCGCCTTCGATGCGGGCAAGAACCAGATGGACGATATTGTCGGTCATCGAATGTTCCCCGGCCGAGATGAAGATCTTCTGGCCGGAGATTTTGTAACTTCCATCACCCTGCGGCACCGCCTTGGTGCGCAACAGGCCGAGATCGGTGCCGCAATGGGGTTCGGTCAGGTTCATGGTGCCGGACCATGTGCCCTCGACCATTTTCGGCAGATAGGTGGCCTTCTGTTGGTCCGAACCATGGACGAGGATGGCGGCGATGGCGCCCTGCGTCAGGCCCGGATACATCATCAGCGACATATTGGCCGAGGACATGTATTCGCCGACGGCCGCGTGCAACGTGTAGGGCAGGCCCTGGCCACCGAACTCTTCCGGTACGGCAAGGCCGATCCAACCACCCTGGCAATACTGGTCATAAGCCTGTTTGAAGCCGTTCGGCACCGAGACGGTGCCGTCGTCATGGCGGGTGCAGCCTTGCTGGTCGCCGGACAGATTGAGCGGGAAAAGGGATTCCTCCGCTACCTTGGCCGCCTCGCCGAGGATCGCCTCGATCATGTCGGGCGTTGCATCGGCGAAACCGGGCAGGTTGCCATAACGCTCAAGGCCCAGAACATCGTTGAGTATAAAAAGCGTATCGGCGGTGGGGGCCTTATAAACTGGCATCGATGAGCATCCTCCCTGTCATCTTCAGCAGCAGCACCACTCCTTCTGCGCTGCGATTTTCCGAAATCGTTTCCGATTGCGGGCCGATGCGCTGGCACTGCGAACTCTTGCATTCGTCATTTAATTGACGTGCGCGTAAACGTCAATTGGTACTCACGTGCAATTTATGCAGCTCAGGGCCGGAACATAGGGCGGGTGGATGTGAAGTCAGCCGGGCCGATCTGTATTAGAATGTTATGAAATAGTTAAAATCTGCAGTCGGCTTAACGGGTTGTTTACCATGTTTTCGCACATAGTAGGCGATCTGACGATGCGAAGCGTTTATTCGAAAACGGCTCGAACCGTCACAATGGCAAGCCTTGCGTAAGGTTACTCTAATATTCGGACTTACTTATGGAGGAATACCTCCGGGGGGAAGTTCAGAGTCGTACCGGCAGGATCAACGTCGAAGCGAGCGAGTACATGAACGGATCACGATCGGCACATCCCCGTCACGGCGACCAAGACCGCTCGTCGTTGGATGCGCTGAGCCGCACAATCGAGGGACTGGAAGCGCGCATTCAGGGCCTGATGGCAGGCGGCCGTACGGCTGCGCCATCAACGCCCCCGCTCGCGCCGCCGCAGAGAGCCGTCGAGGACAATCGCCAGCCGCGCATGCCAGCCGCCACCGACCCACGCCCGAAGGCCGGCCCTGCCGGATCTGCCTATGGTGAAAGACTACGCGACCCGCTGGCGGAAATCCGCGAGCGGCAACGCATGCTCGAACAGACGAGCCAGAGCAGCCGGCACTATGACGTCAGCGCCGCGAGGCCTGCAGTACCCGCCCAACCCGAACAGCGTGCCGACTCTCGCTTCGAGCAGCGCGCGGGTACACGGCGCGAAGATATCCGCCAGCCGGCCGTCGCAACGCGCGTGGCCGAAGCCAGCCAGCGCCGTGCCGACCTGAGAGAATTCACCGAAACCCTTTCCGGCCTGCGGCACGATCTCAAGCGCGACATTTCCGAAGGCGTATCGCTTGAGATGCGCGCTCTGCGCGAAGAAGTCCGGGCGATCAAGACCCAGGCGGAAGAAGCCCGTTACAGCCAGGACGTCCAGGCCGACCTCGCACGGCTGGCGCAGGGGATCGACCATCTGACGCTGCAGGCAGCACCCGGAGCGGCGGGCCTGCGCGCCGAATTCGAAGACCTGCGCACGGTGATGGACGGTCTGGCGCGCGAAGAGTCGCTGCGCCTGATGCAGGACCAGTGGCTGGGCCTGGAAGAGCGGCTGCAGGAAAATGACACGACCGCGCTGCGCGAGGAACTGGTGGCGCTTGCCTACCGGATCGACGAGATCCGCAACCAGATCGGCGTAATGGCGGACAGCCCGACGATCCGCGCGCTGGAGCAGAAGCTGCTGGCGCTGGCCGGAATGATGGAACAGCTCGGCTCGCGAATGAAGCCGAATGATGCCGTTTTTGCCCAGCAGTTCGGCCAGCTGGACAGCCGGCTGGACGAAATCAGCCGCGCGATTGCCGCCAATGCCCGCTCAAGCGCTGCAAATCTGCAGGACGATGTTGCGATCCAGCGGTTCGAGGATCGGTTGTCGATGCTGATGGCGCAGGTCGAGACGATCGGCCTTGCGACGTCGGATCAGAGCGCGACCGACGGGCTTTCGACGCGGCTCGAGCTGCTTGCCGGCAAGATCGAGGAACTGGCAGAGGAACAGGCCGCCGCACAGCTGGAAGAGCGGATCGAACATCTGACGGCGCTGGTTCAGCAGCTTCATGCACCCGGACAGCAGGAAGAGGTCAGCAATTATCTCTCCGACATTTCCCGCAAGATCGATGCACTGGACACGAGTTTTGGCGCAGAGGGACTTGGCGAACGGCTCGATTACCTGTCGCGCCGTATCGAGGAGATCGAACTGCAGCCGCGGCCGCAGCATGCCGATGACGGCGCTGCCTTCGTGCGGATCGAAGACCGGCTTAGCGACATTGCAGCACGGCTGGACGAAGCCTCGTCCTCTCCGCGCAGCGACGACGAGGCCCTGCGCGGGCTCGAAGCCCAGATCGCCAACCTCTCGACGCTGATTTCGCAGCCGAACACCGCATCGGCCGAATGGCCGCCGGAATTCGACAGCCGGATGGCCGCGATCGAAGGATATATGGCGACCAATGACGAATATATCGTCGAGGCTGCGCGGCAGGCAGCCGAGGCGGTGGTCGAGGCCTATTCCCGCAATATCAACGCCGGTGCCAGCGGATCGAGCGGCGACGTGGCGGCATTTGCCGCGCTTGCCGACGACCTGAAACACCTGGAAGAGCTGACGCGCGGTTCGGAAACCCGGACGCACCAGACATTCGAGGCACTGCACGGCACGCTGGTGCAGATTGCCGACCGGCTGGACCAGCTCGAGGGCCAGTTCGCCCCCGCCCCTGCCCCGTCCTATCGGAACGAAGAGCCCGCTCGCCAGCCGGCGTTTGCGGCAGCACCGATCCACCGGGATGTTTCGCCGTCACGCGAACAGGCCCCGGCCGCCATACCGGCACTTTCGGCCGACGTCGCCCGCGAACTTGCCAGTATCGACATGCCGCGCACGGAAGCCCGGTTGAGGGAAACCAGCGCGATCGGCTCCACCATGTCCGATCATATTCCGGCCATGCTGCAGCCCGTTGAACCGGAAGCAGAGATCGAAGACGAACCGAAGCGGGCCAGCAAAAGCCTGATCGGCGGGCTGGTCAAACGTCTGCGCCCCGGCGCCAAGCAGGACAAGGCCGCTAGCACGCGCACCTTCGTCGATCCGACACCATCGATCGATCCTTCGGCGGACGATGCCGTGGTTGCCGGTGACGTACTGGACAACGAAAGCGAGAACGATCTTCTGGAGCCCGGTTCCGGTGCCCCGGATGTGCGCAAGATCCTCGAACGGGTGAGAGCAAGCCAGGCGGCCGGAGAATTTTCGGGCGAGAAGGCCGGCGACCGGACCGGAGACCGGGCCGATTATATCGCGGCGGCCCGCCGTGCCGCAAAAGCTGCGGCGCAGGAAGCCGATCCTTCGCAGATGGGATCCATGCCGAAGGGCCAGGCCAAGCCGGGCAAGCCCAAGCCTGCCGTCGGCAAGGCCGACACGGCCAAGGGCACATCCGCCTTTTCGCGTCATCGCCGGCCGATCCTGATGGCGGTCGGCGCCGTGCTTCTGGCGCTGATGGCGATGCCGCTGATCAAGACCGTCACCGGCGGCAACCCGGCGCCGCAAGTGGCTTCCGTCGAACAGCAGCCGGCGCCGATCAGCGCCCCCATGGCCAGCGCGCCGACGCCTGCCGCTCTCGTGCCGCAGACACCGGTGGCTTCCGAGCAGCCGGGTCCGGCTTCGATAGATAGCTCGGCACCGAGCGTGACCGCCTTGCCGGAAGAACCGTCGAACCTTGCTGCTGCTCCGCAGGCCAGCGATTCCGATACATCAGCTGAGGCTCCAGCAGAGGATCTGCCGGCGTCTCCGATTGCTCCTGTCGAGCACGCTTCGATTGCGGTTCCGGCCGGGATCGAACCCCAGTCCATGGCCGATGCAGCAGCAGCCGGCGATGCCAATGCCCTGTTCGAAGTCGGCGCCCGCTTCAGCGACGGCCGCGGCGTGAAGGCCGATCTCGGCGAAGCTGCCAAGTGGTACAGGCTGGCAGCCGATCGCGGTCTTGCGCCGGCACAATACCGCATGGGCAACCTGCTGGAGAAGGGAACCGGGGTCGACCGCAATCTGGGCGAGGCGATTTCCTACTACCGTCAGGCGGCCGGCGCCGGCAATGCCAGCGCGATGCACAATCTCGCGGTTCTTTACGCTTCGGGTGCAGCCGGCCAGCCGGATTATGCGGCGGCCGTCGAGTGGTTCCGCAAGGCAAGCGAACTCGGCGTCGCCGACAGCCAGTTCAACCTCGCGATCCTCTATGCCCGTGGCAACGGGGTGAAACAGGATCTCGAAGAGAGCTACAAGTGGTTCGGCGTGGCTGCCAAGGGCGGCGATACCGATGCGGCGGCCAAGCAGGAAGAAGTGGGCAAGGCGATGCGCAAGGAGCAGCTGGACAGCGCTCGCGCCAAGCTGAACTCATGGACTGCCAAGCCGCTCGACCCGAAGGCCAATGCCGTCGACCTGCCGGACGAATGGGCTTCGGGCAAGAAGCTGACGACCGCATCGATCGACATGACCAAAGCAATCCGCAACATCCAGGCCATTCTCAACAAGAATGGCTTCGATGCGGGGACGCCGGACGGCAAGATGGGTGCAAAGACGGTTACAGCAATCAAGGCGTTCCAGAGCTCGATTGGCCAGGAGCCGAGCGGCAAGGTGGACGACGCCATGGTGCGCGAGCTGCTGGCCCGCAACGGATAAGCTCCAGTCGCCGGAGCGAAGACGATCCGTTCGTCTCCGCTCCGGCTTTTTTCTTCGCGTAGAGGCACCCTGGCGCCACATTGCCAATCACGACCAAACCGACCGGGTTTGGGGTGACGCGGCATATTCGCCACTTTGCGAAGAAAACGGCCAAATCAAAGGCTTGCGATACTCTTACGCGCCTCGATGGGTTTGACACCTTGCGGCGCGCACAGGCATGTGGATCAAACATCTTCATGCCTTGTTCACCCGGCATGTGAGACACTTTCCCACCACCGCACCAGACAAGCGACCGATCGCCTGCCGGATGCGGTTGTTCTGTTTCGCCTTGTCGGGGTCAACCGTGACGATCTACCTGCCCATAGCAGAGCTTTCGGTGAATATTTTCATCATCCTCGGCATGGGCGCGGCTGTCGGTTTTCTGTCCGGCATGTTCGGTGTCGGCGGCGGATTTCTGATCACGCCGCTTTTGATCTTCTACAATATTCCGCCTGTCGTGGCGGTGGCGACCGGTGCAAACCAGGTTGTAGCCTCCTCGGTTTCCGGCGCGATCACCCATTTCCGGCGCGGCACGCTGGACATGAAGCTCGGCACGGTGCTGCTTGCCGGCGGTCTTGTCGGGGCGACGGTGGGCGTGTGGATATTTTCGTGGCTGCGCAGTATCGGCCAGCTCGATCTGTTCATCTCGCTGCTCTACGTCATCCTGCTGACAACGATCGGCCTGCTGATGCTGCAGGAAAGCCTGCGGGCGATGCGCAAGGCGAAGCTGAACCAGCCGCTTCCCCTGAGACGGCCCGGCCAGCACAACTGGGTGCACCGGTTGCCGCTGAAGATGCGGTTCAAGAAGTCGAAGATCTATCTGTCCGCCATTCCGGTCGTGACGCTCGGTTTCCTGATCGGCATCCTGACATCGATCATGGGTGTCGGCGGCGGCTTCATCATGGTGCCGGCGATGATCTATCTGTTGCGCATCCCGACCAATGTCGTCGTCGGGACGTCGCTGTTCCAGATCATCTTCGTCACCGCCTATACGACCATGGTGCAGGCCGCGACCAACTATTCCGTCGATATCGTGCTTGCCTTCATTCTGATGGTGGCCGGCGTGATCGGGGCGCAATACGGCGTGCGCGTCGGGCAGAAGCTGCGCGGCGAACAGCTGCGCGCGCTCCTAGCGCTTTTGGTTCTGGCGGTCGGTATCCGTCTTGCCATCGGCCTGTTCATCCGGCCGCAGGATCTCTATTCGGTCGCAGTCGGGGGGATCGGTTACTGATGTTTTCCCGCCTCGTCCTTCTCTTCTCTCTGCTTTTCGTGCCGGCAACCCAAGGGTTTGCGCAGATCCCCATGGGTGAGGCCTCGACCGCCAAGGAAGGGCTCGACATCGGGGTTTCGACCAACGAAATCGCCATCACCTCGGATTTCCGCGGGGCGGACCTGACTGTCTTCGGGGCGATGACGAATGCGGACGAGCTGCTGCTGGCGATCGGCAATTACGACATCATCGTCACGCTCGAAGGTCCGCGGGACTATTCCACCGTGCGCAAGAAAGAACGGATTTTCGGCATCTGGATCAACACGGATTCGATGATATTCGAGCAGGTTCCGGAAAGCTATTCGATCGCCAGCACGCGCCAGCTTGACGACCCGACCCAGTTGCCGCCGATCAATACGGCCGGCGTCGGGATCGAACATCTGGCGCTCAACCCGATCGGCTATATCCGCGACGTCGGCGAACTTTCCGACTTTCGCGAGGCCTATCGCCGGCTCAAGCTTTCCAGCGGCCTTTACCAGAAAGAGGCGAGCGGCGTTCGTTTCGTCTCGTCCAGCCTATTTCGCGCGTCGCTGAGACTGCCGGCCAATGTGCCGGATGGCGTGCATATCGTGCGGGCCTATCTGTTCAAGAGCGGCACGCTGCTGACCCAGCGCGAGATCCCGTTGCGGGTGGTGAAGACCGGCCTCGAGCAGGCGATCACCGATGCCGCGCATAACCAGCCGTTTGCCTATGGCCTCGTCTGCGTGCTGATCGCGCTGGTGACCGGCTGGGGGGCCAGCATCGTCTTCCGCAAGGATTGATCATTGCCGATCGTTCCGCCTGCGCCTTTGCTTGCGCGATCCCTACTCTAGTTAGCGACTATTGCCGCAAACCCAGACTGCCATCATGTTGAAAAGCATCCTCGACCGCCTGCCCGACTTCAACCATCTGCTCGATCCTGCGCAATTGCGCATACTGATCAGGCGAAGCGAATTCGGCCTGATCGCGATGGCGGCAGTGGTTGGCGTATTTGCCGGCCTTGCGGTGGCGGCGATGAGTTTCATCGCGCATGAGATCCAGGTGCTGATCTTCACGATCGGTCCGGACGAGAGGCTGAGCGCCGCGACCATGCTCGATCCGATGGTGGTGATGTGGGCGCCGGCGGCGGGCGGCGTGGTGATGGGGATCGTGTTCCTGATTCTCAAAAAATGGCGCAAGAAGCCGATGGTCGACCCGATCGAGGCGAATGCGCTGCATGGCGGCCGGCTATCGCTCACCGACAGTATCGTGGTTGCAGTACAGAACCTGATTTCAAACGGTTTTGGCGCGTCGATCGGGCTTGAAGCCGGTTATACGCAGCTCTCCTCCGGTATCGCCTCCAAGATCGGCCTGCTGCTGCAACTGCGCCGCTCGGACATGCGCGTGCTTGTCGGCTGCGGTGCCGCCGGTGCGATCGCATCGGCCTTCAACGCCCCGCTGACCGGCTCCTTCTATGCTTTCGAGCTGATCATCGGCACCTATACGATCGTCAGCCTTGCGCCGGTGGTCGTCGCGGCGCTGGCTGCGACCTTCGTGACGCGGCTGTTCGTCGGTGAAGAATTCATGATCGATATCGGGCAGATCGGGAAGGTCGTTCCCGCCGACTATGTTCCGGCGGTCATTCTTGGCATCGTCTGCGCCGGCGGCGGCATCCTGCTGATGAAAGGCGTTTCGCGGGTCGAGGAACAGGCGCGCAAAAGTTCGATCTCGCCGGTCTTCCGCCCGGCTCTCGGAGGCCTGATCGTCGGACTGCTGGCGCTGATCGATACGCGGGTGCTTTCGGCCGGGCATGGCGCGCTGCATGAAAGTCTCAATCAGCATATGGCGATCGGAGCGGTGATCGGGCTTTTGCTGCTCAAGTCTGTTGCATCGGCGATCACCATCGGCGCCGGTTTTCGTGGCGGCCTGTTCTTCGCCTCGCTGTTTCTCGGGGCACTGATCGGCAAACTGTTTGCCTATTCGACCCCGTTCCTGTTTGCCCATACAACGCTGACGCCGGTGATCTATGCGGTCGTCGGAATGAGCGCGATGGCGGTGGCCGTGATCGGCGGCCCTTTGACGATGACGTTTCTGGCGCTGGAAGTCACCGGCGACTTTCCAATTACGGCGCTGGCGCTTGCAGCCGTGATCACCTCGTCGCTCGTGGTGCGGACCAGCTTCGGCTACTCGTTCGCGACTTGGCGTTTTCACCTGCGTGGCGAGGGTATCAGGAGCGCCCATGATATCGGCTGGATCCGCAATCTTACGGTGGACAAGCTGATGCGTTCCGATGTGAAGACGGCGCAGGCGGCCATGACGCTGGAGGAATTCCGCAAGGAGTTTCCGCTCGGTTCGACGCAGCGGGTGATCGTGGTAGACGAAACCGACAAATATGTCGGGATGATCCTGACACCGGAAATCTATGCGGCACCGACAGAGGGCGGTGAGGAGAAGCCGGAGCTTTCCTCCTTCATCCGCTACAAGAACGACGTGCTGTTGCGAAGCATGAATGCCAAACAGGCGGCTGCGATGTTCGACCGGACGGAGGCGGAAGCGCTGGCGGTGGTGAACAACCAGATCGAGCGCAAGGTTGTGGGACAGCTTTCCGAAAGCCATACGCTGCGGCGCTACACGGAAGAACTGGACCGACGGCGGCGCGAGATTTCCGGCGAGCTTTAAAAAGAGAACGGGGCAGAGACCTTGGTCCCTGCCCCACCATTACATTACATCGCAGGCAGGATGGCGATGTCGCGCACTTCGTTGTCGGTACCGGTGATGGCACCGACTTCGGTTGCGGCGCCGGTTTCTAGGTTGACGGTGTAGAGCGTCTTGCCGGCTGCGAGATATGCGGTGTTCTTGCCGCCTTCCTCACCCTGGATGTCGAAGGCGTAGGTTGCCGGCGTTTCCTTGATGCCAAGCTTGCCGATCGCCTTCAGCGTGCCGTCATTCGGCTTGGTCTGCTGGATCAGCGCGCCGATCGTCGCGTCGATGTTGTACATCGCGGTCTTTTCCGGCTTGCCGATCGAGTTGGTATAGGCGGCAGCGACGATGTTCGGGGTCTCGCCCTTGTGCATGTCGCCGTCTTCAAAGGCGAGAACGCCATCGACCGTCACGGCACCGGTATCGGGGTGGACACGGTGATTGGTGGTGCCGCTCATGAAGCGCAGGCGGTCTGCCATCGGGTTGAAGTCGACGACGACCGGCGCTTGCGTGATGGTCAGCATCTTGTCCATCTTGGCGACTTCGGTGGCGGCACCGGTTTCGAGATTGATCGAGACGATCGCGTGTTCCGGCGTGACGCCGATCACGGTCTTGGTGCCGGGGCGGAAATCGATGCCGACCAGCTTGGTGACGCCGGTGACTTCCACGGTCTTGGTGACTTCAGGCTTTGCGGTGTCGAACATGACGAGCGTCTTGTCACCGGTGAGGCCGAGGACGGGGGCGGCGAAGGCTGAAGCGGCCGAGGCGACGAGCATGGTGGATGCGACGAGTGCGGTGCGAGCGATGTTCATATGTCTTCTCCCGTTGTGTTTTTCAAAATCGGAAAGAGCTGCCCGGCGCATGGCCTGTGAAGCGCTCTCGAAAGACAGACACATGGGCAGATGCATTTGGATGCAGCGCTTAAAAATATTTATTCGTCTGCATCCATTCCCTCCTCCGCCGTGTCTTCCATATGCGGCTCAAGAAAGGCTGCGGGAAACTTCAAGCACTGGACGAGCGCATGTCCGCCGTGGCAACAGCAGGATTAGAATATTCGCAAATCAGCGAATGCTCTGTGAGAGAGGACGGCCTGGCCTTGGCGACAGACCAAACGACGGATCTCGAAGGGGCGCTTTTCGCCTGCGCAAAGGGTGATCGCAGCGGGTTGCGCCGCATCTTCGACCATGAGGCCGGAAGGCTGGTGGCGGTGGCGCAACGGATCGTCAGACGGCGCGACCTTGCCGAAGAGGTGGTACAGGAAGCCTTCATCCGCATCTGGACCCATGCGCACCAATATGCGCCGGAACGCGGATCGGCGCGTGGCTGGATCTATGCGATCGTGCGCAACCGGGCGCTCAACATGCTGCGGGACGGAAGCCGGGAAGATCTGGTTGCCGAGGACCAGCTTGAAACGCTGCAGGACAGCGAGCAGCTGGAGCAGATCATGGGCGCATGGCACAGGCTGGACCGCAACAGCCGGCTGAAGGAGTGCCTCGGCCGCCTGGACGAGACCAGACGGCGCGGCATATTGATGGCCTATGTCGGCGGTTATACCCATGGCGAAATCGCCGGACGCCTGAGCCTTCCGCTCGGCACCGCTAAATCCTGGATAAGACGCGGGCTTTTGACATTGCGGGAGTGCATGGCATGAAGCTCGCCCCCGAAAACTTTCCTCATATCGCTGACGAATATGTGCTCGGTCTGCTTGGCGAAGCGGATGTGAGCGCGGTGGAAAACGAGATCGAGCGCAATGCCGCTTTGGCCAATGCAGTTGCGGAAGCCCGGGAGCGGTTCCTGCCGCTCGACACCAATGTCGATCCGGCAGCCGTATCGCCCGTTCTGTGGGAAGCCATCGAGACCCGGCTGCCGGAACAGGCGACGGCAGCATCGCCGCCGATCGCTTCTGTTTTGCCGAGAATTCCGATGGCCGGGAACGACAACCTGCGTTCGGGCTGGCGGGCCACGGCGATCTCGGCGATTGCCGCATCGCTGATCCTTGCCGGCGGGCTGGCGTGGAGCGTGACGCGGGTGGTCGAGCCGCTGGTGGTGGCCGTGCTTGTCAACGAGGCCGGCGACGTGCAGGCGGTGGTCGAGGATTTCGGCAACGATACGGCCAGTATCAAGCTGCTGACCGATTTCCCCGTGCCCGCGGACAGAACGATGCAGGTGTGGACGCTTCCTTCCCGCGAAATGGGACCGATGTCGCTCGGCCTGCTGGAGGATGCCCATTCGGCCAGGCTGAGCGGATCGGCGCTGCCCAAACCGCAGGATGCGCAGCTATACGAAATCACGCTGGAACAGGCGGGCGGCTCGCCGACCGGGCGGCCGACCGGGCCGATCCTGGCCAAGGGATTTGCCAAGCTGGCGCGTTGACGGCGGACGGCTCACAAGTGCGCGCAACCCCTGCCTTGGGATAATTGCAGATCCGGTTTCCTCGATTATTCTCCGCATTGCGGAGGAACCCATCGGGGGAGGATCTGATGGCCGAGATTGCGCAGCCGGTAACGCGCCCGCTCGGACAGGCGGTAAGCCTGATCTGCCGGGACGGCGTGGTTCTGCACGCTCATATCTGGCCAGCGCGAGGTGATGCGATCGCGCGCGTCATCATCAATCCCGCCACCGGCGTGCTTGCCCGCTATTACCATTATTATGCGGATTTCCTCGCCGGCGAAGGGTTCGAGGTTTTGACCTACGACTATCGCGGCATCGGCCTGTCGCGGCCGGTGGACCTGCGTGGCTGCGGATATCGCTGGCGGGACTGGGGCGAACAGGATTTCGATGCGGCGCTGCGGTTTATGAGCGGACGGGAGCCGGCGTTGCCGATGATGGTGGTCGGCCACAGTATCGGCGGCTATTTGCCGGGGCTTTCACCGGAAGTCCGCAGGATCGACCGGATGCTGACGATAGGCGCGCAATATGCATGGTGGGGCGATTATGCGGCGGGGTATCGCCTGCAACTGTTCTGGCGGTGGCATGTGGTGATGCCGGTGCTGACGGCGATTTATGGGTATTTCCCCGGCAGAAAGCTCGGCTGGCTGGAAGACCTTCCCGCAGGCGTGGCCAACGAGTGGAGTTTTCGCGGGCAGCGGATGGAGCGGACACATCCGGCGGATGAGCGCGACGATGTACTTGCCCGCTTTGCCGCCGTCACCGCGCCGATCCTTGCGGTTTACGTAACCGACGACGATATCGGCACGGCTGCGGCGATCCGCCGGACGCTTTCCTATTACCGGAATGCCGAGCGTATCGAAGCCAGTCTTGCGCCATCATTTTACGGTTTGGAGGCGATCGGCCATTTCAGTCTTTTTCATTCGAGGCATGCCAGCGGTTTCTGGAAGGATACGCTGCGCTGGCTGAAGGAGGGCGTGAACCCGTGGGACAAACCGGCTTGAGAGGGCCGGATTGAGACAGGTCAATGTGCGACAAGAGGCCGGTGCGAAGATGATTTCGACCAGGGAGGTCACCCAAGAGAGGTCGATACAATGTTCAAGCACATTCTTATTCCGACAGACGGTTCTCCGCTGTCGACCCAGGCGCTCGAAAAGGCGCTCGACTTCGCACGTGAAAGCAATGCCAAGGTGACGGTGCTGGCGGTGATCGAGCCGCTGCAGGTGTTTACCGTCTATCCTGTCGGCATGGACATCGCCTATGCCGAATACGAACAGCGGTCGAACGAACAGGCAGATGGTATTCTGGCCGACGCCAAGGCCGTTGCGGCACAGCGCGATCTCGAATGCGAGGCGGTAAAGATCCAGAACGTCGATCCGGCCGGCTGTATCGTCAAGACCGCCGAAAAACATGGCTGCGACGCGATCGTGATGGCTTCGCACGGGCGCTCGGGCTTCAAGGCCTTCATGCTCGGCAGCGTGACGATGAAGGTGCTGGCGGGCTCGAAGATCCCGGTGCTTGTTTATCGGTAAAGGGACTTGATCCGCCGGGCGTTTTTAATGCAGATTCCCGGCATGAGTGAAGACTTGCAAACCATCAGAGACATCGGCTGGAGCCTTTGGGACCCAATTGGCCTTAACACGCACAATGGTCCACCTGCTGAGGCTATCGATGAATACGATAGCTACCTTCTCGAAGCCATTGCCATGCTGCGGGATGGCAGGCCCCTGCAAGACGTCATTGCTACACTTGTGGACATCGAAAGCGAACATATGGCGCTTGGTGAGTCGCCTGACTCGGAAGAACGCGCTACGCAGACGGTTCTGGAGTTGCGGCAGATAATCCTCAACCCATGAGGCTGCCGTAGCGCACTGAATAGATGCGGTCGCGGCCAAGCAGGTGGGCGACCAGCGTTTCCTGCCGGAACAGGCCCTGCATCGCCCGGTGGCGGAGATCGAGGCCGCCGGTGAGAACGCCGAAGGCCGGCATCAGCAGACGATGGCCATCGCTGGCGAAACAGGGCCGTCGGACCGACTTTTCGCGGCGGCGGACGGTGGCGGCGGGGTGGAGATGGCCGGCGATCTCGCCTTTCGAGGAAATCAGGCTGGGCTCATGGCGGAAGGTGAGGCCGCCATAGATTAGTTCGTCGCTGGATATGCCGGGCAGGTCCGTCGTGCCATCGGGATCGTGGTTGCCGTTGATCCAGATCCAGTCGCGGCCGCGGGCCATGTCCGTGATCATGGAGCGCAGGTTTTCCGGCAGGAATTCGGAACCGCGGCGATCATGAAAATTGTCGCCGAGCGAGACGACCACTTTTGGATCGTAACGGGCGATGACGGCGGCGAGGATGTTGAGCGTGGCGATGGTGTCGTAAGGTGGCAGCATCATGCCGCGGCGGGCGAAGGCAGCGCCTTTTTCCAGATGCAGGTCGGAGACGACGAGCATGCCGGTTTCAGGCAGGTAGAGACCGCCGAGCGGATCGCAGACGGCCGCGACCCCGTGGACGAGGATTTCCTCGGTGCCAGCCGTCGGGTTGGTGCTGATCATGGTGCGGGCTGCTAGCCCGAGGCGGTGCATCAAGGTCGTTCGTCTTTCTGTATCATTCCTCATTCCTGTGACAAGCACAGGAATGAGGGAGTTCCATATTGCCGCCCCGCTCGTAGCGCCCTAGAGTCCAGCCTCCGCAATCAGTTCTTCCGCGGCCTCAGCCAGCACCGCATCCTGTGCCTCGCCCGGCACCTGCTCCTTGCCGATCTCCAGCATGATCGGCACCGCAAGAGGCGAAACGCGATCGAGGTCGCGGTGGGTGATATGGCCTTTGATTCGGGCCAGCATATCGCCCAAACGGCCGATATCCAAAAGTCCCGAAGCCGCATCGCGTCGTGTCGCTTCCAGAAGCACGTGGTCCGGCTCGTGGGAGCGTAGCACGTCGTAGATCAGGTCGGTCGAGACCGTGACCTGACGGCCGGTCTTTTCCCTGCCCGGATGACGGCGTTCGATCAAACCGGAAATCACGGCACAATTGCGGAACGTGCGCTTGAGCATGTAACTTTCATCGAGCCAGGCTTCCAGATCATCGCCCAGCATGTCCTCGTCGAACAGATCGGAGAGGCTGATGCGGCCGGCGTCGATCATCGCGCCGATGTCGTTCAAGCCCCAGATGGCGAGCGAATAATCGGTGGCGACGAAACCGAGCGGGCGGGCACCGGCGCGCTCCAGACGGCGGGTCAAGAGCATGCCGAGCGTCTGGTGAGCGAGGCGCCCCTCGAAACAGTAGGCGATCATGAAGAAGCGTTTTCCGCGCGGAAACGTTTCGATCAGCAACTCGTCCTGTTTCGGCAGCATGGAGCGTTCGAGCTGGATCGAGAGCCAGTCGCGGACCTGATCCGGGAGGGTCGTCCGACGATCGGGATCGGCCAGCATGGCGCGCACCTGATCCGCCAGATAGGTTGTGAGCGGGAATTTTCCACCGGCATAGGCGGGGATTTTCGGGTCGAGAGAATGGGCGTTGGAGACGAGGCAGACGTTTTCGCGGATGCCTTCGAAGCGCAGGACCTTGCCGGCGAACAGGAAGGTATCGCCCTGCACCAGCTGTTCGAGAAAATATTCCTCGACCTTGCCGAGCGTCATGCCCCCTCGACCCAATGTCCCCTTGGCGTTGCGCCTAACGAGTCGGACATTCAGCTCGGCGGCTTCGACGATCGTGCCGAGGTTCATGCGGTATTGCTGGGCGATCTGCGGATTGGAGACGCGCCAGCGGCCGTCCTCCTGTCTGCGGATCTTGGCATAACGCTCATAGGTGCGTAGCGCGTAACCGCCGGTGGCGACGAAATCGACGATGCGCTCGAACATTTCCCAACTGAGATCGGCATAGGGCGAGGCCGAGGTGATCTCGTGGTACAGTTCGAGCGGATCGAAGGGTTCGGCGCAGGCCATGCCGAGCACATGCTGGGCGAGCACATCGAGGGCACCCTCGCCCACCGGCGGCGTATCCTGGGCGCCGAGATAATTGGCATCCAGCGCCGCCTGACACTCCATCACCTCGAAACGGTTGGCGGGCACGAGGATTGCTTTCGACGGTTCGTCCATGCGGTGATTGGCGCGGCCGATGCGCTGGGCAAGACGGCTTGCGCCTTTCGGTGCGCCGACATGGACGACGAGATCGATGTCACCCCAGTCGATGCCCATGTCGAGCGTCGAGGTGGCGACAACGGCACGCAACTTATTGTCGGCCATAGCCGCTTCCACCTTGCGGCGCTGGCTGGCATCGAGCGAGCCGTGGTGGAGTGCGATCGGCAGATTGTCCTCGTTGAGGGTCCACAGCGTCTGGAACAGGAGCTCGGCCTGGAAGCGGGTATTGACGAAGATCAGCGTCGTCTTGTGGCGGCGGATTTCCTCGTAGACTTCGGGGATCGCGTAGGTGGAAACGTGGCCGGACCATGGAATGCGGCTGTCTGTGCCCAGAATGGTGATGTCGGGGGCGGCACCGCCGGTAACGTGGACGAGGCCCGCGGGGGGCGACGGGTTTTCGCCTTGAGGCACCAGCCAACGCTGCAGGTCCATCGGATCGGCGACGGTGGCGGACAGGCCGATGGTCTGCATTTCTGGCGCATGTTTTCGCAAGCGCGCGAGGCCGAGCGAAAGAAGATGGCCGCGCTTCGACGTGACCAGCGAATGCAGCTCATCGAGGACGACGTATTTCAGGTCCTTGAAGAACCGTGTCGCTTCCTTGTTGGCCAGGAGAAGCGCCACCTGTTCGGGCGTGGTCAGAAGGATATCGGGCGGATTGAGCTTCTGGCGCTGGCGCTTTGACTGCGGCGTGTCGCCGGTGCGGTTTTCGACCGTGACCTCCAGGCCCATCTCGGTGACCGGCTTCATCAGGTTGCGCTCGATATCGACGGTCAGCGCCTTGAGCGGCGAGATGTAGAGCGTGTGGATGCCGGTGAAGGCAGAGCCCGGCGGGATTTTTCCGCGATGGACGAGGTCGGTCAGCGAAGGCAGGAAGCCGGCGAGCGTCTTGCCGGCACCGGTCGGCGCGATCAGCAGCATGTTTTCGCCAGATTGAGCCCGGCCAAGGAGCTCCAGCTGGTGGGCACGCGGCTGCCAGCCCTTCTCGGCGAACCATTTCAGGAACGGCGTGGGCAAGGTGGCGGCTTGAATGCCGGAGGGTTTGGTTTCGACGAGATCCACGGAATGAAAGATAAGCGATCAAACGTGGAATAGAAGGCCGGCTTTCCTTATCCGCAATTCCGGACAGAAAACCGCGCAGCACTTTTCCTGGAATTGCTTACCGGACGATATAACGATCCGTACGGTGATTGATGGCAAGCGTAAGGTTGAGCGCCAGCGCCGCAAGCACCGAGCAGGCGATTATAAACGGACTGGCGACAAAGAAGGACAGGATCAGCACGACGCAATCCAGCCCGAGCTGAACGAAGCCGGCGCGCCAGCCAAAGCGATCCTGCAGGTAGAGCGCCAGAATTCCAAAACCGCCAAGCGAAGCGCGATGGCGGAACAGCACCAGCATGCCGCAGCCGATCAACAAGCCGCCGAACAGAGCAGCGGTGACTGGTTCGATATTGGAAAAGCCAATCAGTTTCGGCAACAGGCCAGACAGAACGGACGTAAGTGCCACGGCGGAAAAGGTTTTTATCGTAAAAACGAGGCCGAGACGTTTGTAGGCCAGCCAGTAGAACGGCAAGTTCAAGAGGAAGAAGGCAGCGCCAAAACTGATATCCACCGAATAGCGCAGCAGAAAACCGAGGCCGGCGGTACCACCGATCATCATATGCGCGGCGGACAGCATGGTGACGCCAAGGGCCGCCAGCATGGAGCCCGCCACGACGCCCTGCACATCCTCGATGATCGAATGTTTTTCCGAACTCGATGCCCAGAAGCCGATGGGGCTTTTCTTGTTCGTGACGTTTGCCATTGTCAGCGCACCGCGATGTATCGATCGGAACGATGATTGATAGTGAGCAGCAGGTTGAGAATGACCGCACTCAGCAGCGACCACATCACCGTTATCGGGCTGACCACGAAAAAGGCAGCGGCCATGACGCAGAGGTCGAATGCCAGCTGCACGAGGCCTGCGGGCACCTTGAACCGGTCCTGGATATAGATGGCGAGAATGCCGATGCCGCCGAGCGAGGCCCGGTGGCGATAAAGCCCGAGCAGACCGAAGCCGATAAGGATGCCGCCGAGAAGTGCTGCCCAGAACGGATCAAGGTGCTGGATGACGATGAATTGTCGTTCCAGTTCGGTGATGAAAGAAACCATCAGGATGGAAATGAAGGTCTTGAAAGAAAAGCCGACACCCAGACGTTTGAACGAGAGATAATAGAAGGGCAGGTTGACGACGAAAAACAGCACGCCGAAAGGGATGTCGAAAGCGTAATGGAGCAGGAAGGCGACACCCGCCGTGCCGCTGGTCAGAAAACCGGCCTGGCTGAGGAAGTAAAGCCCAAGTGCGGCGACCATGGAGCTGATGAACAGGCCCTGGGCATCTTCCAGCTTTGTGTGGCGAGCCGGATCAAGGCTATAAAAGCCCAGCCGGCGCTTCTGTGCGCTCTGTTCGTCGGCCAAATTATTCCCCTTTTTTCGCGATTGTGCATCGCGATAGCGGCTTCATCAAGCGTCATCAACACAGCGTGAAGGCGCGACACAAAATCGCAAGAAAACGCGGCTTCACTCCATCTTTCGCGACAGAAACAGAATGCCCTGGACAGGCTTTCCGGCATCCATGCGAATGGTGGTGCACTCGATTTCCAGAAGTTCCAGCCGGTGATGGGCAAGCAGCAACCGGATATGCGCTTCCGAATGGGCGTAACGGAGGCTATCACGCAACACGAAGCCGACGTCTACTCCGGCATCCTCGACCGAGAAGACGAACAATCCATAAGGCGCGAGGAGATCGGCGACAAGCGGGAAAACGGTTTCCAGCGAACCGAGATACATCAGCACGTCGGCTGCCGAGATGAGATCGGCGCGATGTGCTGATAAGTCGAGGCCGAACAGGCCGGAGGCTTCAGCCGCCAAGCTGAAGTCGGACTGGCCGAGATGATCGTAGAGCCCCTTCTCCTGCGCCTTGGCAAGCATGTTCGAAGAGAGGTCGAAACCTTCCAGACGCCGCGTGCTCTGTCTGATTTCCGCGCCGAACAGCCCCGTGCCGCAGCCGAGATCGACGGTGAGCGCAAACGGCGCATGTGCCGCAACCAGCTTCCAGAGTTTTCCGGGCACAGAATAATCGAGCCTTTCGACCAGCGCGGTATCGAAACGCTCGGCATATTCGTCGAACAGGCTCTCGACATAACGGCTGGGCGGACTGGCGGGCGCTTCCTGCGCGCCGATGACGGCCAGTTTCAGTGTTGCACCGAAAACGTCTTCGGGTTCGAGTTCCAGTGCACGGTGATAGGCTTCCGCTGCCGTTGATTGCTCGGCCTTCTCGCGATATTCGCCGAGACGGAACCAGCCCGCGGCCCAAACGGGTGCGAGTTCCAGTGCCTGTTCCATAAGTTCGGCGGCAGCGGCGAAGTCGCTGCCTTCCGCCAGCATGCGAGCATAATCGGCACGGCGGTCGGCGATCACGTCACCGGAAGAGAACTGGCTCATCGATATTGTCCTGAAATCCTGCCGCTCATTGCCGAAGCCACAAAAAAACTCAAGTTCTATTTGAGAGGCTGACGGCAATGCCTATCTGACGGTTGCTAGCGGTCGTTACCGCGGTTATGGCATTTTAAAGCAACGGAGACGACCAAGAATGGCGGATGGCGTGAACAAGTTCCTCGGCGACTCGATCGGCCGGACGATCATAAAGCTGATCGTGGTCTGCCTGATCGTCGGTTTCGTGCTCGCCTTCTTCGGCTTCACGCCCGACAACATCATCGACAGCATCCGTTATTATTTCCTCGACCTCTGGTATAACGGGTTCCGGGCGCTCGGACGGGTCGGCGACTACCTGCTGCTCGGCGCGATCATCGTCATTCCGATCTTCGTCATATTGCGTCTGATGAGCTACCGCCGCTGATGACCATTTCGACTCTTCCTTCGCGGCGAGGTTTTCTCGCGCTTTCCGGCCTGACAATTGCAGGAACCGGCCTGCTGCTGGCCGGCTGTTCGACCACCGCCGTGCTGACACCGACACCGGGTTCGCAGGACGATACGGTGGCTGCATTGCCGATGGTCAACAAGCTGCGTGCGAGCAAAGGGCTTTCGGCGCTGGCGCTGGATGTATCGGCGCGCAAGGCAGCGGCCATCCAGGCAATCCGGATGGCAAAGGCCGAGGAGATGAAGCATCTGATCGGGTTCGGCGACGATTTCGGTGCCCGGATGAAAAAGAGCGATGTGGCGCTGCCGGCTGCGGAAAATATCGCTGCCGGCCAGAAGTCGGTGGAAGCCGCCGTGCAGGCCTGGATCGACAGCCCCAAGCACCTGGAAAACATGCTGGGAGGTTATCGGGGGCTCGGCGTTGCCATGGCAGCGGCGAAGGACGGCAGGCCCTATTGGGCCATGGTTCTTTCCGGCTGATCAGAGCGCCTGCGCGGCCCAGTGATCGACACGGGTATCGCGCAGGTCACGGATCGACGCCGCTCCGGCGCGGTCGAGAAGCTTCGACAGGCCGCGGTTGATATCGCCCGGCAACGCAGGACCTTCATAGACCATACAGGAATAGACCTGCACGAGATCGGCACCGGCACGGATCTTTTCCAGCGCATCCTCGGCGCTTCCGACGCCACCGACACCGATGATCGGCAGAGCGGAACCGACACGCTTGCGCATGCGCGCCAGGACCGCGGTCGATTTCGCAAAAAGCGGCGCACCGGACATGCCGCCGGCTTGCTTTGCCGTGACCTGATCCTTCAGGCCTTCGCGGGACAAGGTCGTGTTCGAGACGATCAGGCCATCGAGATCATGGGCGAGCGCTTCGGCTGCGACGTCGTCGAGACCTTCTTCGGTCAGATCCGGCGCGATCTTCAAAAAGATCGGTACGAGCTTTCCGGCGCGGCCCGCCTCTTCATCGCGTGCGGCAAGAACGGCGGACAGAAGCGCTGCCAGACTTTCGCGCGCCTGCAGGTCCCGCAGGCCGGGCGTGTTGGGCGAGGAAATGTTGACGGTGAAATAGGTTGCCACCGAATAGAAACGGTGGATGCCGAGGACGTAATCGGCGATGCGGTCGGCGCTGTCCTTGTTGGCACCGATATTGACGCCGACGATACCTGCAGCCGAGCGACGCGCGGTGAGACGGCGGAAAGCAGCTTCATGGCCTTCGTTGTTGAAGCCGAAACGGTTGATGACAGCGCGATCCTCGACCAGACGGAAGAGGCGCGGCTTGTCGTTGCCGGCCTGCGGTTTCGGCGTCAACGTGCCGACCTCGGTGAAACCGAAACCGATCTTCAGCATCGCATCCGGCACTTCGGCATTCTTGTCATATCCCGCGGCAAGGCCGACCGGGTTTGCGAAACGGATGCCGGCCACCGTCTGCGCCAGGCGCGGATCGGGCTTCGGCGGACAGACCGGCGAAATGCCAGTCTTCAGCGCGGTGATCGACAGGTTATGGGCGGTTTCGGGATCGAAAACGAAAAGGCTGCGGGAGGCAATACCCGCTAGGCGGCCGATCATGGCATTTTCTCCGGGAAGGCATGCTGGCCATCGACGCCGATCAGGAGCGGCATTTCCCAAAGGACGGCCGACAGAGGCAGGATGCCATACAGATGAGGGAAGAGGTCGCCGCCACGGGACGGCTCGAATTTCAGGGCATCGCCGAGAACCAGCGTATTCACGGCGACAAGCAGCAGCCCATTGAGGCCGGCGAAATGCAGCTTTGCCGTCTCGCGCGCCTGGGCGCCGGTGGAGAAATGGATATAACCGTCGCGGTGGTCGATCTCGGCGCCTTCGAAGACGCCCTTCGCCCTGGCTTCACGCCAGATGGCTTCGGGCACGATCTTGTAAACGGTATCCGTCATCACACATCTCCATTGAGATTTTCGGCTTGTGAGAACTTTGGGGTCTTGCGAACCGTTAATGCCGATAAGCGGCGATGCGGACCGTTTGCCGCAAAGACGGCCAAATGTCCATCTCTATCGGAGGAGACAAATATGCGCAGATTGGCAAACATCATTGCCGCCGCTTCCGTGGCCGGCATGGTTTTTCATGCAGGTGCATTACAGGCGCAGCAGCGATTCCAGCTGCAGCGAACGGATAAGGGCATCGTGCGGCTGGATACCGAGACCGGGGCCATCACCGTCTGCCGGGATGAAAACAACGAACTGACCTGCCGGATGGCACCGGACGAACGCGCTGCCTATGAGACCGAACTCGACCTTCTGGAAAAGCGGGTGACCGCGCTGGAGGAACGCCTGAGCCAGACGCCGCCGGAACGATTGCCGAGCGATGCGGAAGTCGATCGGTCACTCTCGATCATGGAGAGGTTCATGCGGAGCTTCATGGGTATCGTGCGGGAATTTACCGGTAAACCGGACCCGGCACCGCAACCGGACAAGACCTGACGCATGTCACGTCATGACATGGCAGTCTGATGTGATGCTGTCGCATAAGCGATACAGATAAAGGTGCGTTCTGCTCGCTCAAGATGTGTGACGGGACAAGGCGCCCTTGTTTCGACTCGTCAAGAGAGTTACAAATTGACGCAGGCCTTGAGGAGGGCCCGGGATTTCGATCTCAGCAAAACTATGCCTTTGGGAGGAGGCGTGGGAATGCAGACACTCACAATCATCATCGCAGACGACCATCCATTGTTTCGCGGCGCGCTCGTCCAGACCCTTCAGGCAATGGCGGAGGATGTCGTGATCATCGAATGCGGCGAGTTTTCCGCCGCGCTCAAGGCGGCGGACGACCATCCGGATGCCGACCTGATGCTGCTCGACCTTGCCATGCCCGGGGTCAGCGGGTTTTCCGGGCTGATGACGTTGAGGGCGCAGTATTCTGCGCTTCCGATCGTCATCGTTTCGGCCACGGACGACCATGGCACCGTGCGCCGGTCGATCGAACTCGGTGCCTCGGGCTTCATCCCGAAATCGTCCAGCCTCGACGACATCCGTACTGCGGTCAGAACCGTGCTCGACGGCGGAATTTTTACACCCGGCATAAATTGTGGCCAGACAGAGGACGATCCGGTGCTGATCGAGATCCTCGACCGGCTGAAGACGCTTACCCCGCAGCAGAACCGGGTGCTGACCATGCTGGCCGAAGGACTGCTGAACAAGCAGATCGCCTATGAGCTCGGCGTGTCGGAAGCGACGATCAAGGCGCATGTCTCGGCGATCCTGTTGAAGCTCAATGTCGACAGCCGGACCCAGGCGGTGATCAAGCTCGGCAAGATCAACATGGCCATGGTCGCTTAGCCACATACGAGAGGATTTTATTCCTTTCGGCCTTTACGCGCCCGTGACCTTCGGTTAAAATCGCGCGCCGGGCGAGACCTTCTCCGGTATTGGCGTGCAGGTTGGAATCCACTGGGCGCGTCATCTCTGACTGAAGGTTTCAGTCGTCACGGTCCTGCGGGACGCGGATTGGGGCTGGGCAAAGGCCGGGGCACGGGCGACGATGCTGTCACATGACGCCATATGGAACGCGATCGACAGGCTTGCCGAACGTCACCAGTTGACGCCGTCCGGGCTTGCAAGACGCGCAGGACTGGATCCGACCTCGTTCAACCGCTCCAAGCGTCTCGGCCCTGACGGGCGGCTGCGCTGGCCCTCCACGGAATCGATTTCCAAAGTACTCGATGCGACCGGTGCGACGATCGACCAGTTCATGAGCTATCTGCCCGCAAATGGCCGCAGCCAGATCCCGGACGGCAATTTTCCGCCGCAGGCCAGCAATATTCCGCTGCTTGGCTTTGCTCAGGCGGGGGCCGGCGGCTTTTTCGACGATGGCGGTTTTCCTGCCAGCCAGGGTTGGGATGTGGTCGAGTTTCCAGCCGACCCGTCGCGCAAGGCGGGCGTCTATGCACTCGAAGTGCAGGGTGAATCGATGATGCCGCTCTACCGTGACGGCGATGTTCTGATCGTCGAGCCGGGGGCGCAGGTCAGACGGGGCGACCGCGTCGTGCTGAAAACCCGCGAGGGCGAGGTAATGGCCAAGGTGCTGGCACGCCAGAGCCCGAAAAGCGTCGAGGTGATGTCACTCAACCCGGAACACCCCAACCGGGCATTCGACCTTGCCGACGTGGAATGGATGGCGCGGATCATCTGGGCGAGCCAGTAAGGCCTGTCTCCTCGGCTAGCAGAAGCAGGAACAAATTCCCAAGCCGTCAGTAAAGACCGTTCGGAAAATAACGCAGATAGAGATCCTGCAGCCTGCCATTGCGCGCCAGTTCGGCAAGCGCCTGGTTGAAGGCCGCGACCAGGATAGGATCGGTGCGGCGGACCATCACCGACAGGCCTTCACCTAAGAACTTTTCCGAAAGATAGGGACCATCGAAGAGCGCGCAGCATTTTTCCGAGGCCTCGCTGGAGACCCAGAAAGGCAGCCTCAGGCCATCGGAAAAGACCGCGTCGACCTTCTTTGCCTTCAGGGCGTCTGTCATTTCCGTGTCGTTTTCGAAAGGCACGGCGGTGACGCCCGGGAAAAATGCCTTCAGCATCGCCTCATGCGCCGTCTCCTTCACAACACCGACCCGACGGCCCGAAAGTGCGCCGGCGGTATCGCCCGGAATATCGATCGAGCGGTTTCTGGCAAAACGCGCCGGAATGCCGATATAGGCGCGCGAGAACAGAAAGCGCTCCAGCCGCTCCGGGCTCATGGCGATGCCTGCCATGACCGCTTCACCGCCGTTGGTTTCGAGCGTCTTTTCCAGATCGCCGAAGGGTAAAGCCTGGATCTGGCATTTGGCCTCGAGCTTCAGCTCGGCGCAGATTTCCCGCGCGAGGTCGATATTGAAGCCCGAGAGGCGGCCGGTCTGGTCGGTGAAATTGAAAGGCGGGAAATCGGTGGTCGTCAGAATGCGCAGGCGTACGACCGTCGACAGATCGGGACGGGCCAGACGTTCGCGGCTGTCGAACATCAACGGAAGGGTATCTCCTGTCTCCGCGCTCAAGGCTTTGCCGGGTGCTGCGAAAGCGGCCGTCATCATCATGAAGACCGCAAAGAGATCGCGCGCCCCCCGCCAAACTGGGGATGTAATCATCCGGTGCCTCATTATGATCGTCTGCGGGTCAGGCTGGGGCGCCCCTTTCGGTTCGCTCCTTGGGGACGGTGTAACAGAACCATGCGCTTCGGGGAATATCCACCGCAGGGATCGGCGATTTGTGACGATGAGCCTGACGCCGGGACACCGGACGGTATTTCGGACAACCACCTGAGTCGCCCCGGGGAGCGGTGGGCAGAGGCCGATCCGGAGAAGGAAGCCGCAGCACTTGCCGCGCTCGGTTTCTCAAAACCGTTGATCGCCAGGTTGCGCGAGCAGGCGCTCCGTCACGGCACGTCGATCGAGCCGGAGCTGCTTCGCTCCGGAAAAGTGGGCGATGAGGCCTAGTACGGGGCGATCGCGCGGCTGCTGCGGCTACCTTTCATCGGCATCACCGATCCAAGCCTCGTACAAGACGCACTGTCCCTTGGACAGCCAACTCTCGAGACCGACGGTGATCAGGCTTGCCCATCGCGGCTGGGCGCCGGAGACCGTCATCGCACCGGAAGCGGGACGGCTGGCTGCAGCCTTAACGACCACGCCAACGCTTGGCCGCTTTCCGGACTATTCGATATGCCACCTAAGTCATTGTCAAGGCAGCTGGAGCGGGTGAAGTGCGTAAATGGAGCGGGTGAAGGGAATCTATAGAGCCACCTAACATACTGCAATACATCAGCTTTTCTTAGAAGGTCTACCGCGATACCGTTGGCAATACCGTTATTTTGCATCGCTGCGACACGAGGGCTGTCTAGTTGCTCTGATTTATAGCGCTAGCTGCGTGAAACGCTAGCCAGTCTCTCGATTAGGTAGCCGAAGCAGCCTATCTTCCCTGCGCACAGTAGAAATGCGCCAGGAGTAAATAGTGGAAGTTCGCGACATTCTAGAATCTGAGGAGATGCGCCACGTCGTCGAGGCGTTGACCGCATTGCGGCAAAAGTTCTCCTCTCATAATCATAGCGAGGAGCGCCTCTGGCCGATGGCGCAAGTACGCAACGGCCCCTACAAGGCCGAAAAAATCCTTCAGATCATTTCGGATGAACGCGATTACTACGCCGGATATAAGGACGTTCTTGCAGCAAGTTTTGCTGGTTGGCTTGTTCTTCCCCGTGATCGGGAGATCCGCGAGATTCTAATGGCTCAGGCGGTGCTGACGCACATGGATCGGGCTGAGCTCGCTGTCGGGAATGACGGGCTAACCGTCGAAAAAGACATTGCGGCTCGATACCTTTTCACCGGGCTGGACTTTCTGATCGAGGTTTTCGACTGTCTGGGCGGTTACCAAGCCTTTCGCTCCGGCGCAGCTATTGACGCTTTGATTATTGCCTACGACCCCGTCGAGAAGCCGATAAACACCGCCGTAAGAGCGCTAGTGTATCTGCATCACGCCGTTGATCGCTTCGGTCGACCCGGATTCGATTTCACGCCCAGCCTCAATAAGGCTGTGGTGATATTTGACGCTCTGAAAGAGCCCAAACGCGGCTTCGATTTCAAACAGAAGTACGTGTCGCGGTCGCTTCTTCATGATCGGTGGAGCAAAAACAAGCAGACCTTGGCGATGTTGTATGCAGCGTCGACGATCAAGGTCAATCGGCGGACCCTGCTCTATTTCCTTCTGGACGGTTCGTTTTCATATCACGAACATCGAAAATACATAGATCTCTGGATGGGGCGTGCACGCTTTGTCGCGTCCCACATTTTCTCGCGCATGAAGGATCAAGACCTCCAAAAACGCACCCGCCAGCTTTTGGGCGAAGGTCAGGCTATGTCTTTTGCTCCTCCGAAATTGAGTGGTGTCGAGAATGAATGCTTTGAAGAAGTTTTTCGGAATTATATCAGATAGATAATCTCACTTAGCTGTCTAATTTTTTAGCCACTATCCATGGAACCGGCAACAATTTAAAACAAGTGAGACACCTGTCATCTTCTGTTTCGTCAATAACGACAACATAGGAGACAGGAAATGACCCACCCGATTGCCTTAGATCGGAAACTTGAAGAAAGCCCGATGCCGCCAATCGTCTTTCCCAAAACAGGGTTTGTTCGCCTCAAACAGATACTCGCACCTAGGGGGCCTCTGCCAATCAGCCGCTCGGGTTTTTGGGCAGGCGTAAAAAACGGAAGGTTTCCGAAGCCCCGTAAAATATCGGCGCGGGTCACTGTATGGAGGGCAGAGGACATCCATGCCCTCCTCGCGAAGATTGATCAGGGCGACCTGACTTGAATTCGAGCATGTCTGCAACGACGACAAAGGTCTCGGACTAGGCACGCTATGCCCGCCACCTCGCTCTCCCCTGAGCGATTATAAATAAAACCAACCCCTTATTGCCCACGCCCGCCGGAGAGCCATCGGCCTCCGAATGCGGACCTGTGCCCAATGGAGCTATTTATGCACCCCCTAAACAAGAAGGCCAGTATCCACTCGTGGATATTGGAACATCACCGCCAGCTTAACGAAGCAGTGCGACGTCGCCTTCCAGAGTCACAGCTGAGATCGAATGCAATCTTACGCCAGCAGGCCGACGTGATGGTCCGCCTATCGAGAATTTCACTGGCCTACCACGTAGGTTGGAATTCACTCGACGATGGAAGAAGAAGTGCCGCCTGCCGATTTGAATGGGCACGTCTTCAGATGTTCATGGCTGCCGAGATTGAACCTATTCTCCGGCATTCCGACAGGCAGTTCTTTCACGTAACCGTGGCCGACAAACGGTGGCGCGTTGCGCCATCTATAGCGACGCGCGCAAGCTTCGATGCCGTCCGTCGGAAGGTTCGCTCTTCGATCCAGAAGCTCCGCGACGAGGGTTACAACCCCATTTTCGTGGCTGCATTCGAGATGTCTGGTGATCGCAACTTGCGCAACGACTACGCATTCGAGCCGCACGTTCACATCCTTATCGGAGGCGTACCGGAACTGGCATTGAAAGGCGCGTTCCAGGTGCGATTACCTCGCGCGTCGAAGGGGCGCGACAAGCCTCTGCGGGTAGTCGATGTCCCAACCGACCAGCTCGGATACCTGCTGGGCTATCTCACGAAAATGAAGCCTCAGGATAGGGTTCAATACATCTCCAAGGGCCGGAAAAACCGGAATACGAACCGAATGCCCCCTGCCGAAGCGGATCACTGGCTGCGTTGCATGGCAACCATGCCGATTGCGCAAACGATCCAGTTCGGCGGCTTCGCAAAGCCTGTCACCTCCCGATTTTCCCACCTCGAAATGGCAACCATTATTGGAGATCTGAAATGAAAGATTCAACGAAGCACCGTGTTAAGCGTTCTAACATAGCTGCCGATGGCAAGAAGTCGGGCGTGGGCGATAAGGGGTTGGCAACTGCACCTATGATCAGGCCATCTCCGTCTAAGTGCCGCAATACGCCTTCTCACGAACAACCTGCGGCACCGGCACTATCACAAAAACAGGGGCTAGCCCCGGAATCCGCCCAGCGCTTTCATAGCGATACAAGAGTCCAACTATCAAACGTTTCGGTTACGCTTGTTCGCGGTGACGACGACCTTCTGTATTATCGTTTTTATGCGGAAGGCCGACACGCTCTTATTCCCGCGCCGGAGGTCATTACCAACGACAGCCGAGTATTTGGCGAGCTTGCGAAGATTGACGTACTCGCTACTCTTCCAGAACAGAAGCGCCTTATCAAAGCTCTCATCGCCGGGGCACAAGTGGAGGACGGGTCGAAAGTCGTAACGAGGCTAGGTTACGAGGATGCGGATATTCCTAGATACTTTGTGTATGGCGATGGCAGCATCATCAGTCCTGTCGAGGTATCGAACATCTATCCTTTGGTGGGGAGCAACAAGGTGTTCGCGTCCAAAGGGCGGTTTCAAGCGTATGAATTTTTTGTTTCGGCGGCGTTGAGGAACCAGTCGATCCCTATCACTGTATTCTTTTTCGCCCTGTCCGAAGTGATCAAGCCGTTTGCGGTAGCGGCTGGCCTCAACGTCGAAAACAAGATCATGGAGCTGGTGGGCGGTTCGACCAATTATAAATCCGCCCTCACGAGTATCGTTGCCGCCTCCGCGTGGGGTTTTGCCACGCAACAGGATGGCTACGCAAAACGCTGGAATATGACTGATAATAAGATCGAGGAATATTTTCGAGATTATAATAGTCACCTTCTGGTTCTAGATGAGGCTACGCTTGCGTCGAAGGATGTCCATAAGCGCGGTGAAATGATCGCGAACGTCGTACACCGCGTGTCCTCCGGTCAAGGCCGTGGCCGTAGCGGCGTCGAAGACAGAGGCCACTCAGTGACCGTGCTGTCAAATTCCAATCAACCGATAAGGTCATTGCTACCACCTGAGCAGGACGTCATTGATGCCCTTGAGGTGCGTCTGATCTCTTTCCAGATGCCGCAGCGGGCCAACGGGTTCTTCGACACAATCCCGTTGAACAGCGACGCAGTTGGTACGGCAATGGGACGAGTTTTTCGGACCGTTCAGAAACATCACGGGCTGGCCGCACGGCGCCTGATCCGCAAGCTTCTTAATCTAGCCATATCCGACAAGGCGCATTTGCAGAACATCATCGAGAAGGCGGTTGCCAAATTTCTTAAGGCAGCGGGGATGATAAGCGCGGACGTCGGCACGTTGGACCATCGGCGTATTCAGCCTTTCGCACTGGCCTATGCGACGGCCGTGGTGTCTTTTAAGACCGGAGCCTTTCACAAGCAGCGATGGGGGAAAGTCAGGAGGTCCATTTTAAGGGCTTGGACCGATCACGCCTCTTTAGGTCGAGAAACGAGCCAGGATTCCCACCTCCATTCTTACATGACGGATTCAGGTAACAGTTTTGTCGACTGCAGAAGTGGATCAAAACCCGAAATCTCTGATGGCACGTTTGGCAAACTGGCGGGCTTCTTCATCACCGGCAGAGACGGGCGACTTTATTTAGCTGTTCCCGCATCGCAGGTAGAGAGCATGGGGCTCTCGAAGGCAGCCTTGAAGACGTGGAAATCGAAGGGACTTCTTAGAGCCGATAGTGGCGGGCTTCAAACGAAATTGCGCCTGAGGAAGGTCAAAGGCCAGGAGAAACAGGACGCATTCTATCGTTTCCTACTCGCTGCCGTACCAGACAAAGTAAAGCTCCTCGAATGAACGTTTAATGCGTTGGTCGGCACACCCATGGCTAGCCCTTTTTTTTGCAGCACCGCACCAAAGCTGTGCCCGTTGAAAAGTCGACGAAACGTTAAGATATTGATTTTCTTAGACTAATGATGTATTGTGACAACGTTCGCATCGATTTTGATCGAACTCGAATGTCGACCGAGAGCGCCGCTTTGGGCGCTCTCTTTGATTCAAGGAAGCTAAAAATGAGCACACCGCAATTCGACATACCGGCACTCGGCAAAGCCAAGGTCACCCTACCGCACGTTTCCATTCTGAATGGCCCGCGACCTCAGTCTGCCGCACGCGCTGCGGATGCACAAATCGCTTCGGTCGCCGCTGGCGTCGCCACCGTGATCCTCGTCGGCCTTGATGATCAAAACAAACCGCACGCGTCATGGTTTGAAGCAGAGCAGGCCGATGCCGCAGCCGTCGCGGCTGACCTGATGGGCTTTGCCCTCGTTGACATCTCGAATGATGAACTCGCTGCCATCGCCTCGGTTCTGCCAAAGGGCAAGCTATTCGAAAGCGGCAAGGCGTTCGTGCCGTTCGTCAAGCGAAGCGTCTATGATCAGCTCGCGGCCCACCTCGACGAAGATTATCTGACCAATGCTGCCGGTCGCGTCGCGGCTGCACAGGCGGCGGCAAACAGCTATGCCGTTGCGAAAAAGGTAGAGATCCCGCCGCGGCTGCCGGAGGACTGGTCAAAACTGATGATCGGCGATCTCGTGCTGGCGACCGAGGATCCGACCGAAGGCTGGTTCGAGGCGATCATCGTTGAGGCTGTAGGCAGCGACAAATACCGGCTTCGCTGGAAGGACTATCCCGACTTGCCGACCTTCACCTGCAACGTTGTCGATTTAGCCCTGCTGCACCCGCTGTCCCCGGCACGGTGACGCGCCATGCAAACGATCACAATCGTTCCGATGACAGATGCCGGCGGTCAGGGGGCTATCGCCATGTCGATATCATCACCTTCTCAGCAAGAACGTATCCGGCGGCTGAACGACACGCTGCGCACCACCTTCATCTCCGGGCGGGTGCTGCTGACGGCGTGCGTGCGGGCACTGGATGACAATCAACGGGCGATGCTGCTGCAGGCGGTGAGTGGGTTCGCCGCGTTCACGCCCAGCAACGATCCCTATGGCGAGCATGACTTCGGTCGCGTGGAGGTCGCTGGTTGCGGCTACTTTTTCAAGATCGATTATTACGACCTGGACTACCGGTATGAATCGCCCGACCCGGCAGATGCCACCGTCACCGCCCGCGTCATGACCATCATGCGGGAGGACGAATATTGAATCGGCGTGAACTGCAAACCCGAGTAAGGCAAAGCCGCGATCACGTCGCGGCTTCTTTTTTGCCTGCACCTCTCGGTTTGCGGCCTGCCTTCAAGGGCGCGGGACGTTCATCGCTCACGGCCTCAATGAAAAACATACCCACCGGCACATTCAAAGCGGATGCGAGGGCTTCCAGCACTGAGATGGTGAGGTTCTCTTCTCCACGTTCGATGCGGCCGACATATGAGCGATCAATCGACGCCTCAAGCGCCAACCTCTCTTGGGAGAGGTTGCGTTCGACACGCAGCTTACGCAGGTTCCAGCCTATCAATTCGCGAGCATTCATAGCCCGCACATGCGCACATCGTCCACTTGACAATCGACGGACTGTGAGTCCCATATTAATTTTGCTGTTTCGGCCTTTGGCTTGACTCGCTCACAACCACCACAAGGAAATCACATGACTGCCTATCTCGATGCCATGCGCCGTTATGCAACCTTCAAAGGCCGATCAACCCGGTCACAGTTCTGGCTTTATCACCTCGGCGTACTCGTTCTCGCGATCGTCGGCTTCATCATCGACATCGCCATTGCCGGGCCACGCGGTCCTGAGCCGCTCGTCTCCGCGGTCATCATCATCGCTCATTACATCCCTTCGCTGGCGATTATCGTGCGGCGGCTGCACGACACCAATCAAAGCGGCTGGCTCGTGCTGGTATGCCTCATTCCGTTGATTGGCCTCGTCGCTTTCATCGTGTTCGGCTGCATGGCATCGACACCCGGCACAAATCGTTTTGGCGCACCCGTGGGCGGCGATCCAGTTGTTGCGGCGGCTAGCGGCACCAAAGTCGAGCGGATCGAAAAGCTGGCGGCCCTGCGTGCCTCAGGTGCGCTCAGCGACGCTGAGTTCGAAAAAATGAAAGCTGACGTCCTGAGCGGCGCTGCCGCCTAACGTTGGTGGTGACCGGCCGTCTGAATAGGAATTAGAAGATGTTCAAAGCAATTTTTAGTGCGATCAGCTTTGCCCTGATGATCGGGCCGGTCCCGGCGATGGCTCAACAATATACCTACACCTCTGGTGAGGTGTGGGCGGTGACTCAAGACCTGCCATTGGCCCCGGTCACTGAAACCGGTCCCAAGCCCACCTGCAACCTCCGCACCCAGATATGGGATGATAAGGGCCTGGATATCCAGTATGTGCTGATCAACCGGGATTTCGTAGAGCCATGGGCGCGGGTTCATTCCGATAGCTGGAAGCTGCCCGCCGGTCGAACCACCGACATCACGCTCGACATGGCGGGTGGTGAAGTGCCGGTGTCGGTAACAACGGCGACCGAGACCGCGCTGGCGGGGCCGATACGGCGTGAGAGACGGAACTCCGACAACTATTTTATCTTAGAGCTTTCTGTTCAGACCATGCTGAACACCAAAGGTCGGGGGGTGGGCTTCCGCGTGCGATTTGCCGGAAATGAGCCTGCTTGGCCGGTATCGGCTCCCGATCGTTATGAGGCCTATCAGGTCAAAACCGCGCTTAATAAATGCATCGCCGACCTTCGACGCAAGGCCGCGACCTTCTACCCCGTAGAAGGAAACGCAGCGTCAGGCGGGCCGACGTCGCCCTTTGCTGAGGAACCCGAAGGCCAAGCGCAAAAAGCGCCTGCTGAGCAGCCACAAAGTGATCGGCCACAGCGAGAAAAGCTTGCCCCCTCTAGCAACGAATGGAGGTTCGCTAAAGAAGAGGAGGAAGGGACTGTCCTTTGTCTCGCCGAGACTGAACAGAGTGAAATCAAGGTAGGCTTTATCGGGCAGCCGGGCGCCGCCATGAGCGGGTTCGTATCAGGAGTTTTCGACAAAGACACCCGTGCGGTTTGGACGGTCGACGGCCGCACAACAGCATCGTCCAGCGGCTCGCTGGATGAGTATTTCGAATGGTATGCCTTCAACGACCTGCCCGATAGTCTCTTAGACGACGTTGGCAACGGCGAGGAACTACGGGTTGCCGAGTTCGGCGGGAAGGGCGCCTCAGTCCGCCTTAGCGGCGCTGGCGCCGCCATTTCCGCGTTTAAGCGCTGCATGGCGAACGAATAGACGGAAATGCAGCAAATAGCGTCCGAACGAGTAACCGGTCGTCGAAAGCTTTTGCGCGAAGCGCCCGCGCTTAGGAGATGCAGCTCCTAGCTAAGGTTCCGCGGGATTGCTCTTTATCTACTTCTAATGTAGCATCTCAATTGCCCCATAAGGGCTTTGGAGATCTCCAGCCCTCCTCAATCAGCACTGACTTCCTAGGCCCGCTTCGGCGGGTTTTTCTTTGCCTTGTGTATTTGCAACTTGTAGCACGACCCGCCGAAGCGGACCCGCCTGGTGGAGTGCAGTCAGCCTGAAACAACGTGCGGATCAGCGAGCCTGGCGAGATACGTCATTCCATCGCACCCGGGCACCGGCGCGTCGAGCGAGACTGTCTTTAATTGGTCGAACTCTCGGTTGTAAGCCCGGTGACAACGCCAAAGAGCGTTGCTAAATACGCCACTGCGCCTGGACAGCGCTCTCCTGAAGGGTCGGCTCATTGGCGTGCGCCGGCCCTTTTTCCTCATCGCCATGAACCTCTGCACTCGTTCGGCAAAGAGAAAGCCGCCTCAGCGGGCGGCTGTGGGTGGACATAATGTCAACGGACGAGGCGCGCTGCCGTCACATTTCCACTTCGATGGCACGGTTATTGCTGAGTTAATGGCAAAGATTAACTCGCGAGGAACTCTGCTTTGGAACAGGACACATTGCACCTATTTCGGCCAATCAAGCTCATCTCGGCCGTGGGTGAACGGGACATTGTGATAGAGTCCGTCGAAGATGCGGCCAGAGAGCTGCTTACGGAATGGCCAGACGATGACGGCGAAAGTTATTACGTAGCGGTCAAAGCATGTTTCGATTGCCTGCATGATAACGCTGCAACGGATTCTGTTCGCAGCGCTTTTGTACGAGCTGCCGTGGAAGCCGGCATTTTGGTCGAGCATTTAACCGGTCACTAAGACATCGGCATTTTTTGTCACCATGACCGCGCATGACAATCTTCACGCAAGCGGCGTCGGCAATGCTTGGATGGTGCCTAAAACCCCCTAGTACAGCCCGCCGGGCCGCGCGAGTATCGCGTACGGGCCCCATTCACCCGTAAGGTCGTTCATTCTCAGGAACCGCAAAGCGCTCCAGTCGTTAGCTCCTCCAAAAAATGGAGAAAGCATTGCCCACCTATCGATTCAATTTCCATAGCGCTAACACTATTAAAAAAGATCACACCGGCCAAGATCTAGCTTCGGATTTCGCCGCGTTTGAAGAGGGCGTTGCAGCCGCACGAGAGATCGTAAGCCAGCGCGTCCGCATAGGTGAACCTTTAGGACGTGACGCCTACGAGGTTTTGGACGAGTGGGGGCAAGTCGTGCATATAATCACACTGAGATCCGTAGTGAACCTCGGGTGAACCCGACATTACGAGGCGGGAGCACGCTGTTGCCGTCACGGTATGCTGCTTGTGATCACATGATCAAGCACGGGGGAACCGATTGGACGTGATGCTTACGAGGTTCGGAACAAGGGCGGAATTTCCCGGCTCTCTATCTTGCCAAAATGTTGATGATCTGACTTTCTCGAAGAGAGAAAACGCGAGAACCGGAGCAAGTATGGTAGCGGCAGGCCGAATCTTTCTTTCCCATGCCAGCGAAGACAAGGACTTCGTTCAGAAGGTTTATGGACGACTGGACGCGTCGAGTGTGTTTTACGACACCAAAACAATCGCACCCGGACAAGCTACCTTAAACGCCATGGAAAAAAGCGTCGGAGAGTCGTCGGTGTTCGTGCTTTTTCATTCGAGCCATTCGGAAAAACCGTGGGTAGACTTCGAGAAAGACCAAGCGCGGATCCATAAAATTCTAGACTCACGGACCAAAATTCTTGTCTGCCCAATCGGGGGGGCATCTCATTCAAGTCTTCCCGATTGGATGAAGCGTTACTGGACTACGACCGCTGATTACAAGGTCAACGACATCGTTCGGGCAATTATCCACCTGCAAGACCAGACATTGATTGATGCAGGAGTGCCAAAGGAGATTTTTGTCGGCCGAGAAGACCTCACGCGCGGTATCGAGCTCGATATCTTATCCGCTCCGACGCAGGTGGGCACGCCTTTGCAACATCTCATCTTGGCTGGTATTCCCGGGATGGGACGAACCTCTGTCGCGCGAAGCGTTGTGAACACCTCATTTTCTGGCATGAGACCCGCGGGACCAGTCTTCGACCTGCCGGATATGGCTGAAGCAGCAGATATTCACCTGCGCTTGATGGAGGATCTTGATGGCGCTCTGTCTAAACAAGAGATCGAACGGCAGCTGTCAGCTTTCCAACGTTTGGGCCCCGAAGAGCAGGCCTCGATGGTTTTGAGGTCGTTGAGTCATTGGGCTAAGTTAAACCAAGTTGTAGTGCTACGAACCAGATGGGGTCTTAGGGATCGTAGCAGGAACTTGAAGCCTTGGCTCGAAGCCCTTTTCCGGCTTTCCACTGAGGTTCGAAATCTTCGTCTTGTTTATATTTCGGAACGGAAGCTGCCCGCGGAGATACTGGCGCACGTCAAAAGCGCTCGCCAGTATGAGGTCACCGACTTATCCGAGCAAAATATCCAATACATTCTGAGCAAAAAAACCAACAGTCGGTACTTTGACATGGATTCGGCTGTAGCGATTTCCAAGAAAATACGAGGACATCCTGCGACGGCTCACCATGTAGCGTTTCTCACGAACAGTGGCTTAAGCCTGAATTCTATGGATCTTAATCCCGAGCCGATCTACGCATTCCAAGATAAAACGTTAGACGCGATATTCTCAAGTGGGATACTTGAGCCGATCCAGAAAAAAATACTCACTATCTTAGGGTGGTTTCCGAAGCTTCCTTTAAACCTGCTCACTGAGTTGATCGGTTCGAATGATCGCAAAAACCTAGTAGATAAAGTTTGGGACTTGCTTGATTATTCGCTTATTCAACTGGGAGAAGGAGGGAATTATAGCGTTCCTGAGGTGGTAGCAGCCAGAATTCGTCGTGATTCCGATATGGATTCGGCCTCGCTTTTCACCGCCGTCCGTAAGTTGATAGAGGCCAGGATCAAAGCTGGACATCTGGAGGCGGACCTAATCGACGCCCTAATTATCGCAGTCGTGAACTTGGAGGGAGTCATACCCGAAGAGCTACGTTCTGTTCTTACAGGGTCGAATCTTCTTAGCCTTGTAACAGAGCAGTTTCAGACCGCAAAAACCTTACCCAAGAAGCAAACCGAGGCGTTTCGGCGTGTTTACACTCTTTCTAAGATGGCGATAGGAATGAGGACGTCGGATGATGCCGTTGAGCAAATATTGTTCACAGGGGGCGATGCTGCGATCCGAGGAGGCATATACCCGGAGGACATTATCAGCTTTATGTCGGAGAAAGCGCTTCCCTCTGTCTACTACCTGATCGGAAGTCACGCGTTTTACATTGAAAAGGATTACGGGAAGGCTGCTAAAAACCTGTCTACCTCGCTTAGACTGAAACATTTTAGGAACAGGAATGTTCGGCTGTTGGCGAAAGCATACATTAGAGATCAAAAGTTCTCAGCGGCGAAAGAGGCCTTAGACAAAATCCCCGATTTCCAGTTGTTTCGTGACACAGGCCTCCTCGTCCTGAAAATCAGATCCTTACGCGGCATGAGAAGTTTCAAAGAGGCTCAAGACCTCGAAAAGCAGCTCGATGTCGCTCCCGACGTTTTCGCTGAAAAATCTATCTACTTAGCGGGCCGCGCTTTTCGGGAAAACGATTTTCCCACGGCAAGAAAATATATCCTTGCTGCGAAAGCTTCCCCTAAGGGCAGCCGTCTTAGTATTGCCCTGCTAGAGTGCGCAATTGCCATTGAAGAGGGCGACCTAAGCCTTCTCGCCGAAACTGTCGAACTCGCCTTGGCTGCCGGTCGGCATTATGACGCGTGGCAAATGCAGGCTCGTACTGCAATAAAAAAGCGCGACTGGGGCGAGGCTTTAGCTCTGCTATCTCGGATTGATCGCAAGGATTATTTCGATCTTCATCTCGAAAGCCGAGCGCTGCAAATAAAGAAAGAAGAGGCTGACATCGCTCGCGATCCTGCGGCGTTGGCCGAAATCGACGCGCGGATTGAAGCTATACTTGTGGCGGGATATAAAACAATTGATGGTTATCGCGACGTGTAGATGCGTCTAACACTTATCAACGATACCAAGACTTATACCGTACCATCGGGGTATACCCCTGTGTGACATGCCTATCGTTACAAGTCAGGCCGTAACATCTGGGTTGACGGCAGCTATTTGTGACAAGGTAGCCTTGGGCCTAAAGCTTGAGGTTACACATGGCCCGCATTGGTTACGCACGCGTTAGTACAACTGACCAAGACTTACATAGTCAACTTGATCGCCTTCGCAGTGAAGGCTGTGAGATTGTCCGATCCGAAAAGGTTTCGGGTGCCAGTAGGGAGGGCCGCACCGAGCTGGCTACCGTTATCGAGTTTCTGCGGCAGGGCGATGAGCTCCTTGTTACTCGGCTTGACCGGCTCGGGCGTGATACCCGCGATGTGCTCAACATCGTCCACGAGTGTCAGCAACGCGGGGCGTTTGTCACTATCTTGGACCCTCATGTCTCTACTCGCGGGGAAATGGGCCATGTCATTCTCACCGTACTCGGTATGGTCGCACAAATGGAGCGTCGGTTCATAAAAGAACGACAGCGAGAGGGGATCGAGAGAGCAAAAGCAGCGGGCCTTTATAAGGGCGGCAAAACTCGCATAGACATCAGCCGCGTGAGATCCCTGTACCAAGAAGGATCGAGGCCAACGGCGATAGCCAAGGCCATCGGGTGCTCAAGGATGCAAGTGTACAGAATACTTAAGTCAATGCGATGAACCATTGTAAATCGCGTCGATTATTTCATAAAATATGCGAAAAATGGTGATGCTATCGCCGAGAGAAGCAAAAATGAAACCGTGAATATATTGTCAGTTAACATTCTTGCCCCACTAGTTGTGTAGGCTTCGGCCCAAGACCTGAAATACGGAAGGCAAATCCAAACAACGGTACATATATATATAATTATCGTGAGGAATATTGACGACAGGGCGGTAGGCAACACAGGTATCATCAATTGGTTTTCGAAGTTATAGGAAAGCAATGAGCTAATGCCCGCCGTGCTCCACGCACTCATCGCAACGCCTTTCACGCAGTCTGCATCACTTAGCATCAGAAACGCGGATCGGTCGACCTTCTTGACCGGTCGGCCGTCGCACACATAAACGACTTCGCCTTTGGCCTCCCGAACCAAGCCACTTAGAAAGCCGGTGTAGGTGATTTCATTCTCGTCGACCGTCTTGGCTTGGAGTGAAACCGCCTTTGCAAAGTCACCGCCGAAAAAGTTAATGTCCTGCATAATCGAGCTATAGCTCGTCAAAAATGACCAGCCGGAGAGCTGTGAACGCCCCTCAATAAAGAAGCTGAAGCCACCATTGCCAAACAAGTCGCTAGCCGCTTCATTGACACGGGCCTCCGTAATCCCCGGACTTGCCTCAATTAGTGCCGAAATCGAACTCGCAATCTCAGCCGCCGTTAAATCACCCCTTGTGAAGAGAAGACTTCCACCCGCCGAAGGCATTTTCCCATCTATGGCTCGTTCGATTGTCGCCTCTGAGGCTTTAGCCGAGACAAATAGCCTTGGGTTACTATAGATCCAGCCACTTTCCCCGATCGCTAAAGCTTCTTTACCAAGTTCATTTTCCGACTCATCTGGACGCTCCACACGGGGAGCAGCCAGCATTATTATCTCGCTCAAGCTCATCTGTTGCCGCTGCACGCTCTCCAACAAAACAATACTTATTTTTGCGTCATGAGGGACCGTAGCTACTCTGTGCGAAACATACAGAAACACCGGAAGAAAAATTAACACCAAGAATAAGGACACTACTACATCAGCAACAGCTAAGAATATAACTTCGACAGGATTTTTACAGTAAGCTATCAATCTAGAGAATGTGACTGTTTGGAAAAATGATATAGCATCAACCAATACGAACGATATAACTACAAAAACAGAGAACGGCCTCAGGGAAATTATACTCACCAAAAATGGCAACGTATGCTTGTCAAATTCTTCATTGCTAAAAAAATACTGAGCGGAGTAGACAAAGAATATCGACACAAACCCAATGATACACAGCCTAATCAACCGGCGCAGAAAACCTCTTCCCAACGCAGCGGCCAGCAATGCGTTAAACAGGGAGACGCGTTCGGACACCGTCTGATGGCCGGAGCCGAAGATATAAATCGACAGCCTCTCTTTTAATTCTGCCTTTAGGATTCGGTCAAGAAAGTGAGCCACGGCAAGCGGACTGGCCAGCCCGACCACTGCCAGCAAGTGGAGTACTGTTTCCACGGCTCGAATCTCCCTAGGGCACAGAGTTTAGTTTAGAATCGTAGTCGATAATTGCGCCCTCAATCGCGGCAAGTAGAGGCACGAAACCCGCCCAATCAATCGTCGTGCGCTTCGGACGAACAATTTGACCAACCAAATCAGCTTTGCCGAAATGCGTCGCGCTATCGAAGTCGTTATCTTTCGAAAATTTTCTTCCCCCGATGTCTTGTGCTGACAACCAAGCCGAATCGAAGAGGTCCTCGATAGCTGAGCTTGACGCGGAACTACCGAAGGGGATCTTTATTATATAAAGATTTGAAACAAGGTGATAAAAAGCAGCAGTGGTCTTTAAGTCTTTCTTCCACCTGTTCCCAGCAACACTAAGCACCGCGCGACCTTCATCATCATTGTCCACCACGATAATAACTGGATGCCTTGGGATAGTCTTAAACGGCTCCATAATTTTCGTGTATTCAGTAATGAATGGTTTCAGATTGGAGGCCCCCTCTCCTATCTGGTAGAATTTTCGCTTGTCCGTATGCTTGTAGAAGCTCGCCTTAACCTCACCGTCGCCTCCGGCATCGAAAAGCGTTGGAAATAACGCACCCAAACTCTTTATGGCTGCACTTATATAAAGCCCGTCGGTAATGCCTTCTCCGACAATTACGGGCTTCTCCATGCCGTGAAACGAACGGTAGTTCAGTAAATGTCGATACAATGTAGTAAACGATTTCTGCTGCTTGCAGAATTCGGCTTCACGTTCGCGAAATGCTACTGGCTGCTGTTTTTTTGGAAGATAGTCGATAGAAACTTTAAGTCGGCTGCGCCGTATTGAATAGATAAAGTCCATCCTTCCTTGAAGTTTGTAAGCCGGGAAGCGATGCCACTCTCCGTTTATTTTTTCATGACAAGTGCCCCCAGTGAAAAGGTGGTCGCACATGCTGCGAGCAAGCTTATAGTAGGTCGCAGACACATTGACGGCCTGATTCACAGTCAGGCCAGTGACATCTTGCCTCGATTTTGGAAGCTGCATTCGACTCTTGTCGTGATTGATCCGAAAGCCGGAGGCATAGACGCGGCCGACCAAACCATCACCAGCGACCCAACGGTCTGTGGTCCCTGAGACAAGTCGAGCAATTGCAGGAGAGAATGCTTTCTCGTTCGTGGAGAAAGTTAAGTCGTCAGCGTATCGTGTGTAGCTGCAGTTCCCATTTGCGGCCAATTTATTTAGCTGAACATCAAGAATGTGGCCGATGAAATTGGAGATAACGGGTGAGGTTGGAGCACCTTGCGGCAACTGATTTCGAAAACACACGAGTTGCGCAATCATCGTCGCGATTGCTGGATCAAGCTTGAAATTCTGGTCGGCAACAAAAAATGCTCTGACTCTACCGAAGCTAATCGATGGAAAGAAATCTTCCAGATCGGCGTTGAACACATAGCGTTTTTTAACGTGAACCGTAGCGTTGGTAGTAATACTGTATTTATCTTTGAAACCATGAGCTAAAACGCAGCTAGAAGGGTGCGAGCCATCAAATGCCGGATCGATCCGGCGCTGCTCTAGGTCGTTGTAGATTTCGGACAGCAGCCTTGCTAGCTTTCCCTGAATTCGCTTCAACCCGTCTTTAGGAGCAGTTATATGCCGCCACCCGCCATTTTTTTTAGGAATTTGGTAGTCAACATACTTCTGATGCGGTGCCGCCTTGTACAGCCAAAAGCTGAGAACCTTGGTTTGCTCCTTTAGCACTGCGGCCAATTGATCCAAGGACTTTACGTTTCTGAGTCTAGAGACCGACTGCGTGACTATAGGTGGCAAGGCTCGCGGATACTCGTTGGCGACCGTCAGGTGACGATAGGATTTTACAGTATAGCGGTCCGTACTGTATTCAGCATTGACCGTAACGGCGTAGTCAACCATCGCGAAACACGACAGAAAAATCTATCCGCGAGCAGAAGGGAAATTTGCTGAGTCGGAATCATCCGTCAATTGCATTTTTCAACGCACGGGCGAGCATGCGTAGATTTTCGGCTACGTGTTGTCCGCCTCGATAAAATCTGCTGACGCCTTAAGAACAGTGTACCCACCGGAAGGCCACCCTGCGGATCGGAGTGGGTTTTACGAGGTATGTTGGTTAGGCAGCAACGGGGCAAGGAGTAAGGAAATCTAGCTAATCCTTGTTATCTGTCGTCGCAGAACTAGATCGTTGATCGTCAAGCAGGTCTGCCCACCATTGCACCTTCGTCTCCAGCTGCTGGTGCTTTTTCGCCAACGATGGACCCAGCTAGCAGCCTTCGGGCCCCTCTCAACGGCATATGGTGCTGATGCGGGCGTGGTTAGGGCCGGGAGGACGTTTCTGTTAAATCTTTTGATAAACAAACCCGTTGAGGGATCACGGGCAGGCAGATTTCTCAAAGTCTAAAATTATGCATCAGAGCTTTTTCGGGCAAAACCAGCTTTCTTGAATTAACCCGGTTGCAACTTAATGGAGATATAGAGAGGTTGTTATCGGGAGCGTTGTATGCAAATCCTCCGAAATCCGCGCCACTTCCTCTTGGCCATTACGGTTTTTTCTTACGTATCCATTTATGGCTTGGCATTGGCTGTCGGCTTCAAGATCGATGTGCGGGATAGTCTGCAGAGTATAATCGGGATCGCCCTCATTACTGCCTCCCTCAGTCTGCTGGCATCAAGATTGCAGATGCAGGCACTACGCGCAGTAGCTGAATGTGTGGGGTGTGGTTTACTGCTGATTGCGCCCATCGCGCTGTCGACATATCTGGCTATAGGAACAAACCTTCCTCTGGCAGATGCGCAGCTCGCTGCTTGGGATCGCATGCTCGGTATCGAGTGGGTCACTTTGATGCGATGGATTGATGAGCGCGACTTGCTGTCACAATTTCTCAACTGGGCTTATCGGACATTCTCGTATCAGCTTCTACTCTGGCCGGTAGTCCTGATCCTTTGCAACAGAGTCGAGCGAGCCTATCAAATGGTAAGCGCATATGCTGTGCTGTGCCTCGCCTCCAGTGCGATGTCGATTTTGTGGCCAGCGGTGGGGACCTACACATATTACGGCTTCGATGCAGATAGCCTTGCTAATATAGATCGCACCTACGGCTATTATTTTCTCGACCAGTTTCATGCTGTCCGGGATAACCCGAACTTTGTGTGGAGGCTCGCGGAAAGCGTCGGCATTCTCACATTTCCGTCAGTCCATGCAGGCGTTGCTGTGCTGTGTGCGTGGGCGATGTGGGAGGTGCGCTTTTTCCGCTATCCGGTTCTTATGATTAACATAGGCATGGCAATTTCGGCGGTTCCAGACGCAAACCACTATGTGGTCGATGTGATAATGGGCTGTTGCGTAGCGTTGTACGCTGTTGCTTTTGTGGTCATGATGACGAGACGCAGATCGGCACCTGTTCTTCATTATGCCCGGATTGATGCTCGATAAGCATTTCTACCTTGTAACGGAAGTTGGCGAAATACCGCTCTGCCCTGTGGGTGTGGGTAACCCGTTCGGGCTGGTACCTGACGGATCGAGTAACAAAGTCACGATTATTTTTGTTGCTATGGTGTTGCTTTGAATCAAGATTCGGAGCGGTAAAATTTAGAAAAACCATTTAATAGCAACGGAGTATTGGAATTCTGGAAAAGGTGCAGCCAGCCCTTTGCTCAGTCTGACTTTATAGTGCGCGCTTCGTCGAGCATGTCAGCCCACCACTGCATCATCTTCACGCGCTCTTCCCAGTAGGTGGCGCGGTTGTAAACTCGGCGAACCTTGGAACCATCCAGATGCGCGAGTTGGGCCTCGATGGCATCAGGTTTGAATTCACCCGATTCGTTCAAAATGCTACTCGCGGACGAGCGGAAGCCATGCGCCGTATGCTCATCACCGCCGACCCCCATTCGCCGCAATGCCGAGTTCATAGAGTTCTCCGAAAGAAGCTTCTTGCCAGACATCATCGACGGGAACACGTAGACGCTCTCGCCGTACAGTTCCTGCATTTGCATGATTACTCCAACCGCTTGATGTGACAGCGGGATATGATGCTCACGACGCATCTTTGCCTTTGCTGCAGGTATCGTCCAAATAGCACTCTTGAGATCAAGCTCGCCCCACTCCATCGAACGCGTTTCTCCGGGACGCGCAAAGCACAGCGCCTGAATCTTCAGCGCTGCCACCAGCGACGGCCAACCTTCGTAGCCGTAAATCGCTCGCATGACGCCTCCAAGTTCGCGGCGTGTCGTTAAGGCGGGGTGGCTGGTAGGAACGTGACGCTGAAGCGCACCGCGCAGTGCCGATGTCGGATCCGCCTCGGCCCGCGCCGTTGCGATGGCGTAGCGGAATACACGCCCAATCGTCGAACGTGTGGCCAACGCGCTTTCGACCCTACCGCTTTTCTCAATGCTGGTGAGTACCGAAAGAACGTCCTTGGCTGTGATTTGCGTGATCGGGTATGGCGCAATTTTAGCTGCAAGAACCGTCAACATCCACGTATTTTTAGCGATGGTGGGTTCTGCTCGCCTATCTCGGCGGAGCTTGTCAATGAATTCTTCAGCGATCAGGCCAAACGTGTTGCCAGCAGCCGCCTTTGCTTCTAGTTGCTGCCGCTTCTTCGCGAGCGACGGGTCATGCCCCTCAGCCAGCTTTCTCTTAGCGTCGTCTTTGCGACCACGTGCCTCGGCGAGCCCCACGGCAGGGTACATGCCAAGCGTTAGGGTCTTTCGCTTGCCAAAATAAGAGTAGTCAAACCGCCACGACTTGCCGCCTGCCTTGGAAATGAAGAGATAAAGGCCGCCCCCATCTGGCAATTTGCGGGGCGCATCTGATGCCTTTGCATTACGTACTTGGATGTCAGTCAAAGCCATTTTACGGTATCGGCCCTCGCACAGCTCGCACAATACCGAGTTTTTTACCGTGAAATAGGCTGGATGTCACGCGCGACAAAACGCAAACATGGACAACCTGCTGCCGCCATCCGCAGCTTAACAACCGATCAAGCAGCTGTTTTCATTTACTTAAATAGACATCCATGGATGACCGTGGACGAATGACACAATTGATGGGGAGAGGTAGCTGGAGCGGGTGAAGGGAATCGAACCCTCGTATTCAGCTTGGGAAGCTGCTGCTCTACCATTGAGCTACACCCGCTTGCGCTTCGCAGGTTTCCAACAACGGATCGCGGCTGTCAAGACCGGTCAACATGCCCGGTCGGGGCCAAGCGTCACGTTCAGCCGCGGAAATGCTTGGAGAGTTTGAGGCCCTGCGCCTGATAGTTCGAGCCAAGGCCCGAGCCGTAGAGACCTTCCGGGTGCTCCAGCATGTGTTCGTAGACCAGCCGACCGACAATCTGGCTGTCTTCGAGGATGAACGGGACTTCGTGGCTGCGCACTTCGAGCACGGCTCGGCTGCCGCGGCCACCTGCGGCTTCATGTCCGAAGCCGGGATCGAAGAAACCGGCATAGTGGACGCGGAATTCACCGACCAGCGGGTCAAAGGGCGTCATTTCGGCGGCATAAAGCGGCGGTACATGCACTGCCTCGCGCGAAACGAGAATATAGAACTCGTCCGGGTCGAGGATCAGCTCGTTGCGGCCGCGGCTATAAAGCGGCTCCCAGAAATCGAAAAGGTCGTGCTGGGCCTTCTTGTCGACATCGACAACGGCGGTGTGGTGCTTGCCGCGATAGCCGATCAGACCGTTTGCATCGCCCTTCAGGTCGATCGACAAAGCGATGCCGCCGCCCGATACGTTCGGCGTTGCGGATGCGACCAGCGTTTCCTTTTCATGAAGATGCAGCAGCTCCGGTTCCGACAGAAGCGCGTTGCCGATGCGGAAACGGATCTGTGACAGGCGCGAACCCTGGCGCGCAACGATCGGGAAGGTGCGCGGCGAGATTTCGAGATAGAGCGGGCCGGAATAGCCGGCCGGGATCTTGTCGAATTCCTGGGCGTAATCGGTGATGACGCGGGTGAAGATATCGAGGCGGCCGGTGGACGACTTCGGGTTGGCCGAGGCGGACATCTCCGCCGGCAGATCGAGGCGTTCCATCAGCGGTACGATATAGACGCAGCCAGTTTCCAGCACTGCGCCTTCGGACAGATCTACAACATGCAGCTTCAGCCGATCAAGCTTGTCGGAGACGAGGCTGGATGGGCCGGGCATGAAACTGGCACGGACGCGAAACGCCTTCGAACCAAGACGCAGATCCAGGCTCGCCGGCTGGATCTGGTCACGATCGAGTTCGCGCTCGGCAATCAGCCGTCCCGTTTCGAAGAGCGCCGCGATTGCGCGGTCCGCCAGAATTCCCGTTTCGCGTGTCATGATATTTCTTTCAAATTTTGGCGGTGACAAAACCAAATACAGGCCATTGACGCAAGCAGATGCGAGGCGTAAGCCAGCTTTATCCCGTGGTGATTTGCCGGTCGGCTTGCAGCCACGTTAAACAAGTGGCTAAAAAGACCGGGTTGCTAAAACCGGTCTGCTTTTGCGGCCGGTTTTTTTGTTTTGGAATGGGGATTAGCATGACGAACAAATGGCGCCCGGCAACCACACTCGTTCACGGCGGTACGCTCCGCTCGCAATATGGCGAGATGTCGGAAGCGATCTATCTGACGCAGGGCTTTGCATATGACAGTTCGGAAGCGGCCGAGGCGCGCTTCAAGGGCGAGACCGAGGGCTATATCTACGCCCGTTACGGCAGCCCGACAAACGACATGTTCGAAAAGCGCATGTGCGCGCTGGAAGGTGCGGAAGAAGCCCGCGCCACGGCATCCGGCATGGCCGCCGTGTCTGCCGCGCTTTTGTGCCAGTTGAAGGCCGGCGATCATATCGTCGCAGCCCGCGCACTGTTCGGTTCCTGCCGCTGGGTGGTCGAGACGCTCGCTCCGCGTTACGGCATCGAATGCACGCTGGTCGACGGCCGCGACCTCGCTAACTGGGAAGCCGCGATCCAGAAGAATACCAAGGTGTTCTTCCTCGAGAGCCCGACCAACCCGACGCTCGAAATCGTCGATATCGCAGGCGTGGCCAAGTTGGCCAACCAGATCGGCGCCAAGGTCGTGGTCGACAACGTGTTTGCGACGCCACTCTTCCAGAAGCCTCTGGAACTCGGCGCCCATATCGTCGTCTATTCGGCCACCAAGCATATCGACGGCCAGGGCCGCAGCCTTGCCGGCGTCATCCTGTCGGACAGCGAATGGGTGACCGAGCATCTGCAGGACTATTACCGCCATACCGGCCCGGCGATGTCGCCGTTCACCGCCTGGACGCTGATCAAGGGACTTGAAACCCTGCCGATCCGCGTCAAGGCGCAGACGGACAACGCCTCGAAAATCGCAGACTTCCTCGCCGAGCACAAACATGTCGCCAAGGTCATCTATCCCGGCCGCAAGGACCATCCGCAGGCGGATATCATCGCCAAGCAGATGACCGGCGGCTCGACCCTGATCTGCTTCGAACTGAAGGGCGGCAAGGAAGCGGCCTTCAAGCTGCAGAACGCTCTGGACGTGGTGACGATTTCCAACAATCTGGGCGACACGCGCAGCCTGATCACGCATCCAGCGACGACGACGCACAAGAACCTCACCGACGAGGCGCGTGCCGAACTCGGCATTTCGCCGGGGACCGTGCGCTTCTCGGCCGGCATCGAAGACGGCGAGGATCTGCTGGAAGATTTCGCCAAGGCGCTGGCGGCGATCTGAGGCTTTTCAGTCTATCGATATGGTGAATTCGAAAGCCGGATTCACCATATCAGTTATCCCTAATTCCAAGAACAGATCACAGTTTCTCGCGTAAACCGCGAGTTTTCTTGACGTTTGCGGCCTCTTGTACGATATGCGGGGATGTAGATTGCAGGTTCTACAGCCTGGCTCGCTTACAATAAACGATGTCCGGCGCTGTAGTTTTGAGGTGTTTGTCCATGTACCGCGCCCGGACAAGAGATATAGAAGTTGCCGTAGAGCCGTTCTATCTGGAAGATCAATCCAGTCCGGAAGAGAGCCGCTATGTCTGGGGCTATCGCATCGTCATCGAAAACCATTCGATCCATACGGTGAAGCTCGTTCACCGGTATTGGCATATCACCGACCAGAACGGCCTTGTCGATGAGGTCGATGGCCTTGGCGTCGTCGGCGAACAGCCGCGGCTGCAACCGGGCGACAGCTATGAATATTCTTCGGGCTGCCCACTCGACACGCCATCCGGATTGATGTTCGGCTATTACGACATGCAGACGGAAGAAGGCGAGGTGTTCAAGGTTGACATTCCCGCCTTCTCGCTGGATTCACCCGGCCTGAACCGGGTGCTGAACTGAGATTTTCGGCTCAGGCCGGCGCGAATTCCGCCATTTCGTAACGATAGGTCGTCGAGCAGAACTCGCAGGTGACGGCGATCTGACCATCCTCCTCGCTCGCCTCGATTTCTTCGGCGGTGAAGCCGGAGAGTACGCCCTTGATCTTTTCGCGTGAGCAGCCGCAGCGGTCGAAAACAGTCTGTGGATCGTAAACCCGCACTCCGCGCTCGTGGAACAACCGGTAGAGAAGCCGCTCGGTGGCGACCTGCGGATCCGTAAGTTCGTCGGTGTCGATCGTTTCGACCAGCGACCGTGCCTCGCTCCAGGTGTCATCCGCCAGATCGGTCTCGCGCTCGTCGCCATCACCACCATGAAGATCCGGATGGCGCATGCGCTCCGGAGCTTGCGGCAGAAACTGCGCGATCAAGCCACCTGCCCGCCAGTTATGGCGCGGTTTGCCATCCTCATCGCGGTCGAAAAGCTCGGCCACGCCAAGGCGGACACGGGTCGGGATCTGCTCGGACTGACGGAAATAGACGCCGGCAATTTCTTCCAGCGACGAGCCGTCCATCGGCACGATACCCTGATAGGGCTGCATGCCGCGTCCCTGATCGATGGTGAAGGCAAGCACGCCGTTGCCGAGAAGCTCCGGTGGCGACGTTCTGCCATCCTGGACGGCAGCGGCAAGCGCATGTTCGTCGTAACGAGCATAGGCGCGCAGCGCGTCGGGCGCGGAGAAGTCAGCCACCAGAAGATCGACCGGACCGTCGCCCTTGGTCTGGACGGTGAACTTTCCTTCAAACTTGAGCGAGGTGCCAAGCAGCGCCGTCAGCACGACCGCTTCGGCAAGCAGCCTTGCGACCGGCGCCGGATAATCATGGCGACCAAGGATGGTATTGAGGAGCGGACCAAGCTGCACCGCGCGGCCACGAACATCCAGACCTTCGACCTGGAAGGGAATTACCCTGTCGTCACCGGCAAAGTGGAGGTCGTTTAATTCCACAGTTGCTTCCGCCATCATCTCACTCCTTCACGCCGAGGTTCTCGGGCCTTGCCCCCGACCTTTACACAAACGGGCTCGAAAGCGGAACCGCTGGCCGCAGGAAAGTAACAGGGGTGTCTGTTGAAGCGCCGACATCAGCACAGCGCGTTTTGAAAGCCGACAGATGGTGCCGGCTTCAGGCCAATTCAAGACCGCAAGTGGTGCAGGATCAGACCGCGCCGAAGCACCAGGCCAGGATGGACTTCTGCGCATGAAGCCGGTTTTCCGCCTCGTCGAAGACAACCGACTGGGGACCGTCGATCACCGCATCCGTGACTTCTTCGCCCCGATGGGCCGGCAGGCAGTGCATGAACAGTGCATCAGCCTTGGCCTGCTTCATCAGTGCCTCGTTGACCTGATAGGGCTGGAAGATGTTGTGACCACGCGCCTTGTGCTCCTGGTTCATCGATACCCAGGTATCGGTGACGACGACATCGGCACCGGCGACGGCGCGCTCGACATCATGGGTGAGCATGATCTCGCCGCCGTTGTTGCGCGCCCAGTTCAAAAATTTGTCATGCGGCTCCGAGCCCATCGGAACGGCCATGTTCATCTTGTAACCGAAACGGGCGGACCCTTCGACCAGCGAATGCAGTACATTGTTGCCGTCACCCGTCCAGGCGATCGTCTTGCCGGTGATAGGGCCGCGATGTTCTTCGAACGTCATCAGGTCGGCCATGATCTGGCAGGGGTGCGTGTCGTCGGTCAGCGCATTGATGACCGGCACCGTCGCATGTTCCGCCAGCTCCAGAAGGCGCTTGTGATCGGTGGTGCGGATCATGATGGCATCGACGTAACGGGAAAGAACCTTGGCCGTGTCTCCGATCGTTTCGGCGCGGCCGAGCTGCATCTCGGTGCCCGACAGGAAGAGCGTCTCGCCGCCCAGCTGGCGCATGCCGACATCGAAGGACACGCGCGTGCGGGTGGAGGGTTTCTCGAAGATCATTGCCAGCATCTTGCCGGCCAGGGGCTTGTCCGCCGTGCCGGCCTTGGTGGCCTGCTTGCGGGTCTTCGCATCATCGAGGATAGAGCGCAGATCGACCGCAGAAACGGCGGAGAGATCGAGAAAATGCTTGGGAGATGCCATTACCTTGTTCCCTTGGGGAGGGAACCGGAAAAGGTGCCCTCTCTACGTATCCTTAAGCGGATTTTTTCAGCTGCTCAGCGGTCAATGTCTCTGCGGCACGCTCGATGCGGCGAAGGCCTTCGCGTGCCTCTTCGGCGGTAACGACGAGCGGCGGCAGAATACGGACGACATTGTCGCCGGCCATCACGGCCAGCATCTTTTCGTCGCGCATGCCGGAAATAAGATCGCCAGCCGGTACCTTGGCTTTGATGCCGAGGAGAAGCCCTTCGCCACGGATTTCCTCGATCACGGCCGGGAACCGATCCTTGAGGGCCGCAAGGCCCTGGCGGAAGACAAGCGCTACGTCGCGCACGTTTTCAAGGAAACCGTCTGCCAGCACGATGTCGAGCACGGCATTACCGCAGGCCATGGCCAGCGGATTGCCGCCATAGGTCGTGCCGTGGATGCCGGGCTTCATTCCGGATGCTGCTTCTGCCGTGGCAAGGCAGGCGCCGAACGGGAAGCCGCCGCCGATGCCCTTGGCGATCGCCATTATATCGGGCGTGATACCGGCCCACTCATGCGCAAACAGCTTACCGGTGCGGCCGACGCCGGTCTGCACTTCGTCGAGGATCAGCAGCAGGCCTTTTTCGTCGCAGATGCGGCGCAATTCGCGCATGAATTCCTTCGGCACCGGGCGCACACCGCCCTCGCCCTGGATCGGCTCGATCAGCAGTGCGCCGGTGTTTTCGTTGATCGCCGCATTGAGTGCGTCGAGATCACCGAACGGAACCTGGTCGAAGCCCTGGGCTTTCGGACCGAAGCCCTCCATATATTTTTCCTGACCGCCGGCAGCGATCGTGGCGATCGTGCGGCCGTGGAAGGCACCTTCGAAGGTGATGATATGGAATTTTTCCGGATGACCCTTGGAGTAGTGATACCGGCGGGCAGTCTTGATGGCGCATTCCAGCGCTTCCGCGCCGGAATTGGTGAAAAACGCCTTGTCAGCGAATGTGGCTTCCGCCAGCCGGCGAGCCAGCCGCTCCTGCTCCGGGATTTCGTAGAGGTTGGACAGATGCCAGACCTTTTCGGCCTGCGACTTCAGCGCCTCCACCAGATGGGGATTGGCATGGCCGCAGGATGTAACCGCAACGCCCGCGCCGAAATCGAGATATCGCTCGCCACTTTCCGTCACAAGCCAAACGCCCTCACCGCGCTCAAAGCGCAGGGGAGCCCGGGCAAACGTGTCGAAAAGCGCAGTCTCAGCCATGGCGACATCACTCCTAAGGAGTCCGACAAGGGACATTCCAGAAAATCAAAATGCCGCCCTCGGGGCGGCGGCGGCACTATCGCCACTCAGACCTGCCATGTCAATAAAACTCACGGAAATATGGGGATTCGGAGTATTTTGCTGCGCGTTCACAACCCAACCGGTAGCTGTGGCATAAATGACTCTGTCGGACAGCAAGTTGGGGAAAACCCGGAAATCGATTCGCCGCGATTCCGAGGACTCTTGTCACGGAGTCTGCCGACCTCTAGGTTAAAGATCAATTACTAGACTGCATGCGGCGGAACTAGTCACCAAAAGCATAGATATAGTGCCTGTTGCGGAATGTTTCCGCGGCATTGGTGAGGGATTCTGCATGCCACCAACGTTCAAAGGCGGAGAACGGGCATGAACTGGACGGACGAGCGCGTCGAGAAACTGAAGAGATTGTGGTCGGAAGGCTTGAGCGCCAGCCAGATTGCTGCACAACTTGGAGGCGTAAGCCGCAATGCCGTGATCGGCAAGGTCCATCGTCTCAATCTGCCGGGTCGTGCGAAAGCCGGTGGGTCGATTGCGACAAACCGCGCAGCAAAGCGTCCAGCCGCCGCTGCTCCTCGCCCCCAGACCTTTGCAGCCCGCCCGGCAACGCGCCCTGTAGCCCGCCCGGTTGGCGCGACCGCACTTAAGGAAGAGGCCGAGTTCGAGATTTCCCAGGAGCTGGTCTATCGTCCGGCCTCCAACGTCGTCCTGCCGATCTCCCGCAAGCTCGCCCTGACGGAACTGACCGAACGCACCTGCAAATGGCCAGTCGGCGATCCGCTGACCGACGAGTTCCATTTCTGCGGTTGCGAGTCCCCGGACAATTCGCCGTATTGCACCTATCACGCAAAGCTCGCCTACCAGCCCGTCAACGAGCGTCGCAGGCCCAGCGCCGCACGCGGTTGATCGCTACAATTCAAAGATTACGATCAAGCGGGCTCAGGCCCGCTTTTTTTGTGCCTGCCGCCTGATCTTGCGCCTTGCGCAAAGCAGCCTTGTCGACCCGAACCTTGCCCGCGGCAACAGAAACACCTATTTAACAGCTGCGAGGACGACCTCCCCCAGAATGGGTATATGAGCCGGGACGACCCGGATAACCCACGGGGTCCCACATGCGTACGACACGCGACCGTATTCGCCACGCCATCAGTTTCGAACTCATCGGACTTGCAATCTTCACGCCGCTCGCAGCGTTCGTCTTCGGCTTGCCGGTCGAACATGTCGGCGTTGTCGGCATCGTTTCCGCGACACTCGCGACCGGATGGAACTACGTCTACAATCTCGGCTTCGACCACCTGATGCAGAAATTCCGCGGCAGCACGCAAAAGACAATCGCTTTGCGTGTGGCACATGCCGTGGTGTTCGAACTTGGTCTTCTGGTCGTGCTGATGCCGTTCATCGCCTGGTATCTCGGCATAAGCCTTATGCAGGCACTGGTGATGGATATAGCGTTTGCCCTGTTCTACCTGGTCTACGCATTCTTCTTCAATCTGGCCTACGACCGGGTGTTGCCTCTGCCTGAATGGCGGGAGAAGGTACAAGTCCAATAAGCAATCGACCCGGATGCGTTATGCGCTCCGGGCCGATCTAACTTTTGGTGCAGGGTAGGAAACGATCAGGATTCCATCGAATAACCGGCACCGCGGACGGTGCGGATGACATCCTGCATGTTGGAGAAATTGAGCGCCTTGCGCAGGCGACCGACATGCACGTCGACGGTGCGTTCGTCGACATAGATGTCATGGCCCCAGACGCCATCGAGCAGCTGCGAGCGTGAGAAAACGCGGCCGGGCGAGACCATCAGGAACTCCAGAAGACGGAATTCGGTCGGCCCGAGGCGCACTTCACGGCTCTTGCGATGAACGCGATGGGTTTCGCGATCAAGCTCGATATCGCCACAACGCAGCACGCTGGAGAGAACTTCCGGCTTGGCGCGGCGAAGCATCGCCTTGACGCGTGCCATCAGCTCGGGCGTCGAAAACGGCTTGACGACATAGTCGTCGGCACCGGTAGCGAGACCGCGAACACGTTCGCTTTCCTCGCCGCGCGCCGTCAGCATGATGACCGGCAGGCGCTCGGTTTCCGGCCGCATGCGCAGCCGCCGGCAAAGCTCGATGCCGGAAACGCCCGGAAGCATCCAGTCGAGGATGAGGAGATCGGGCGCACGTTCCTGCAGCCTGATCTCGGCTTCATCGCCTCTCAGAATGGTTTCGACCTCGTAACCCTCGGCTTCAAGGTTATAACGAAGGAGGACGCTAAGCGCCTCCTCGTCTTCCACGACCGCAATTCTTGGCTGCATGCTCAATACGCTCCGTCACACATACTCAGTCGGCGATAGCGCCGACCGTATTGGCCGTGTCGTCCTTCGGACGTTCGCCTTCCGGCACTGCACCCGTCGTCATGTAGTAGATGGTTTCCGCGATATTGGTCGCATGGTCACCGATGCGCTCGATGTTCTTGGCGCAGAATAGGAGATGAGTGCAGGTGGTGATGTTGCGCGGATCTTCCATCATATAGGTCAGAAGCTCGCGGAACAGCGACGTGTACATCGCGTCGATTTCTTCGTCGCGCAGACGGATCGCTTCCGCCTTTTCGGCCGAACGGCTGGCATAGACATCCAGCACGTCCTTCAGCTGAACTGCTGCGAGATCCGACAGATGCTCGAGACCGCGGGCCAGCTTGCGCGGAACGCCAGTGCCCTGAACGGCAATAACGCGCTTTGCCGTGTTCTTGCCGAGATCGCCGACGCGTTCGAGGTCAGCTGCGATGCGCAGCGTACCGATGATTTCGCGCAGGTCGTTTGCAACCGGCTGGCGGCGCGCAATCGTAACGATCGCCTTGTCCTGGATCTCGCGCTCGGCGTGATCGAGAATGACGTCGTCGGAAATGACCTTCTGCGCCAGTGCAGAGTCGGAGTTGACCAGAGCGCGCACGGCATCGCCGCACATCTGCTCCGCCAGGCCGCCCATTTCAGAAATGCGACGGCGCAGATACTTCAGTTCTTCGTCGTAGGCCGACAGGATATGACTTGATACCATCTTATTGTCCTCAAAATCCGTAACAGCGGGCAACAGGCGACGGCCAATCAGCCGAAGCGGCCCATGATGTAATCCTGGGTGCGCTGGTCATCCGGATTGGTGAACATCTTGTCGGTATCGTTCTCCTCGACCAGCTGGCCGAGATGGAACATTGCGGTGCGCTGGGAAACGCGGGCGGCCTGCTGCATCGAGTGCGTGACGATGACGATCGTGTAGTTGGCACGCAGTTCGTGGATCAGCTCCTCGACCTTGGCGGTGGCGATCGGGTCGAGCGCCGAGCAGGGCTCGTCCATCAGGATGACTTCCGGAGAGACGGCGATGGCACGGGCGATGCAGAGACGCTGCTGCTGGCCGCCGGACAGGCCGGTGCCGCCTTCATGCAGACGATCCTTGACTTCGCCCCACAGGCCCGCACGCTGCAGGCTGGCTTCGACGATGGCATCCATCTCCGCCTTGCCGCGGGCAAGACCGTGGATGCGCGGGCCGTAGGAGATGTTTTCGTAGATCGACTTCGGGAACGGGTTCGGCTTCTGGAACACCATGCCGACACGGGCACGCAGTTCGACGACGTCGATTTCCTTGTCGTAGATATCATCGGTGTCGAGCGTGATCTTGCCGGTGACGCGGCAGTTCTCGATCGTGTCGTTCATGCGGTTCAAAGTTCGCAGGAAGGTCGACTTGCCGCAACCCGACGGGCCGATGAGCGCAGTTACCGTGTTTTCGCGGACGTTCAGGTTGACGTCGAAAAGCGCGCGCTTCTCGCCGTAATACACCGACACGTCCTTGCCAATCATCTTGTACGCGACTTCATTCATCTTCTTGTCCAGCGCCTTCTCAACTGCTGCTTCTGACAACATATTCATTGTGTCGATCTCCTACCACCGGCGTTCGAAACGCCGCCGCAACAGAATTGCGCCTACGTTCATGACAATGAGGAAAAGGAGCAGGATGATGATCGCTCCCGAGGTTCTTTCGACGAAGGCGCGTTCCGCCTCGTTTGCCCACATGTAGATCTGCACCGGCAGAGCCGTCGACGGATCCATCGGGGTCGTCGGATAGTTGGCGACGAAAGCGACCATGCCGATCAAAAGCAACGGCGCGGTTTCGCCGAGCGCATGCGCCAGGCCGATGATCGTGCCGGTCAGGATGCCCGGCATGGCAAGCGGCAGGACGTGATGGAAGATGGTCTGCATCTTCGAGGCGCCAAGGCCGAGAGCCGCCGCGCGGATCGAGGGCGGGACCGCCTTCAGAGCTGCGCGGGTGGCGATGATGATCGTCGGCAGGGTCATCAACGTCAGGACGAGACCACCGACCAGGGATGCAGAACGCGGCAGGCCCATGAAGTTGATGAAGACCGCCAGACCCAGCAGACCATACACGATCGACGGTACCGCTGCGAGGTTGTTGATGTTGACTTCGATCAGATCGGTGAACTTGTTCTTCGGTGCAAATTCCTCGAGGTAGATCGAGGCGGCAACACCGATCGGCAACGCAAGGACCAAGACGATCAGCATCATGTAGAATGAACCGATCAGGGCCACGCCGACGCCGGCGGCTTCCGGACGGCTGGAATTACCGTTGACGAAAATGCCGGTGTTGAAATGCTTGCCCAGCGCGCCGGCTTCGGCAAGCTGGTTCATCCAGCCGACCTGCTGGTCGGAAACCTTGCGGTTGTTTTCCGTGACCGTGAGGTCGATCTGTCCCTTGAAGGCACTGTCGACATCACCGGCTGCAAGCAAGGAGACTGTCTGTGTGGTGCCGACGATCTGCGGATTGGCGACAACCATGTCACGCAGCTGACCACGAACGGCATCCGAGATCATCTGGTTGACTGCGCGAAGACCTGCGCGGTCGCCTTCGGCAACACCGAGCGCCTTGGCAACGGCATTGCGGGCAATGAGCGGATAGTTCGCCGTCAACAGCTTCTGCGGATCGGTGGCGCGCTCATTGTCCTTGTCGATGATCTGTTCGGAAAACTCGACAGGAACGGTGATCATCGTCTGCTGGAAGGCGGTGTAACCCTTGGAAACGACCGACCACAGAAGCAGCGCCAGAAACAGAAGCCCGAAAGACAGGGCGGCAATGCCATAGGCGCGGAAGCGGCGTTCTGCAGCGTAGCGGCGCTTGATGCCGATATCGCGACGGGCGGGCTTCGCCAGGACGCCGGCGGGGGAAGAAACCACGTCGGTCATTCGTACTGCTCCCGGTATTTGCGCACAATGAAGAGCGCGTAGATATTGAGGCAAAGCGTGATCACGAAGAGCGTGATACCAAGCGCGAAGGCGACGAGCGTCTGCGGCGAGGTAAATTCAAGGTCGCCCGTCAGCTGGCTGACGATCTTGACGGTCACCGTGGTCATCGGCTCGAAGGGATTGAGCTGCATGCGGGCGGCAACACCGGCGGCAAGAACCACGATCATGGTTTCACCGATGGCGCGTGAGGCGGTCATCAGCAGAGCGCCGACGACACCCGGCAGAGCTGCCGGCATGACGACCTTCTTGATGGTTTCCGACTTGGTCGCGCCGAGACCGAGCGAACCGTCACGCAGTGCACGGGGCACGGCAGTGATGATGTCGTCGGACAGCGAGGAAACGTAGGGGATCAGCATGATACCCATGACGAAACCGGCCGTCAGAACGCTCTGCGCCTGGATGAAGTTCATGGCATTGCCGGTGACGATGCCGTTGATATCGGCCGACAGGTCACGCAGGAACGGACCGACCGTGGTCAGCGCGAAGAAGCCGTAGACGATGGTCGGAATGCCGGCGAGCACTTCGAGCAGCGGCTTGGCGACCGACCGAAGCCTCGGCGACGCGTATTCCGACATGTAGATCGCCGAGAACAGGCCGACCGGAACAGCGACGAGCATGGCGACGAGGCCGATGTAGAGCGTTCCTAGAAGCAGCGGGATAAGACCGAACTGGCCTTCCGACGCCGTGGTACCGGCTGCAGCAAAACGCGGATCCCAGACCGTGCCGAAGAAGAATTCCCAGGCCGGAACGCGGCCGAAGAAGTGGCCGGCTTCCGTCAACATCGACATGACGATGCCGACGGTCGTGATAATCGCGATCGACGAAGCGACAACCAGCGCGCCAAGGATGACACGTTCGACCCTGTTGCGAGCGCGGAAGCGATGCGAGATGCGGTTGTAGGAAAGACCGGCACCGATCAGAGCCACAATCAGGACAACAGCCGTCATGACACGGTTGCTGATCTTGTTCATCGCATTGAGATCGCCGGCGGATGCGACCATGTACGGCTCGGGATCACCGGCAAGCGCGACGCCCTTGGTACCGAGCGTATTGCGAAGTTCGGCAGGATTGCTGCCGACTCTGTCGATCTCTTCAAGCGTCAGGACATCCATGCCGCGAGCGAGCGATGAGACCATGCCGAAGGCAAGCCCCTGCTCCGCCACCGACCGGGCTTTCACGTCCTCGGGAAAGCCGCCGCGGACAGTGGAGTTGATATAAAAAGGGCTGGCAATCAGCCAAGCGGCGAGAACGACCGCCGCTGGCAGCACCGCGCAAATTGCGACGAACGCGCCATAATAGCCAGGGCGGGAATGTAGCTTGGAGGACAAGCCGCCGGCAATTGCCAGCGCATGTCGAGTCCCGACGACATAACAGACGACCGCAATGATCGCCAAAATCAACAAGATCAGTGGTGTGCTCATTAGAATCCCCCGGCCTACCGCCATCGGCGGCAGCCACTACCGCACAATTCCCATCACCGGAACCGAATTAGTTGCAAATACCCAAGTCAATTCAGGGTCGCCTTGCGAGGCGCCGACACAAAGCCGAAAAGAGACCGGCGCCGCCCAAAAGCGGCGCCGGATCGTTAATTACATGGTCTTGCCGGCGGCGAAGTCCTTACGGACCTGTTCGCGCTGATCGTCCGGAGCGGCAACGAGGCCGTATTCGGCGAGCGGGCTTTCCGGGCCAACCATATCGTCAGAGATGAAGAACTCGACGTATTCCTTCAGGCCCGGGATGACGCCCAGGTGAGCCTTCTTGACGTAGAAGAAGAGCGGGCGGGAAACCGGGTACTTGCCGGAGGAGATCGTTTCGGTCGAAGCGACGACGTTCGAAACGGTTGCAACCTTCAGCTTGTCCTTGTTGTTCTCATAGAAAGCCAGGCCGAAAACGCCGAGGCCGGTCTTGTTGGCAGCGATACGAGCGAGCGTTTCGGTGTAATCGCCGTCGATGTCTACAGCAACGCCGTCCTTACGGACTGCAACGCACTTGGCAGCAGCCTGCTTGGCATCGGTGATGAGAGCCTTGATGGCGTCAGTTGCGCCGGCTTCCTTGCAGCCTTCAGCCATGATCTTCTCTTCGAAGACTTCGCGGGTGCCGTGCTTGGAGCCCGGGATGTAGGCAGCGATCGGGCCCTTAGGCAGGGTAGCGTTGATGTCCGACCAGTTCTTGTAAGGGTTGGCGACGAGCTTGCCGTCAACAACAACTTCAGCGGCGAGAGCCTTGTAGAGATCCTTCGGCTCGATCTTCATGTCGCCGTTGGAGCTATCGGCAGCAAATACGATGCCGTCGTAACCGATGCGGATTTCCTGAACGTCGTTGACGCCAGCGGCCTTGCAGGCCTCGGCTTCGCTCTTGTTGATCGGACGCGAAGCGTTGGCAACGTCGATCGTGCCTTCACCAACGCCCGAGCAGAAAGCCTTCAGACCACCGCCTGTGCCGCCGGATTCAACAACCGGAGCCTTGAAGTTCGGGAAGGTCTCGGCAAAAGTTTCAGCAACGATCTTGGCGTACGGCAGAACGGTGGACGAGCCGGCAACCTGAACCTGGTCGCGCGCAGCGGCAACGCCGGCGAATGCGACAGAGGCCACGAGGGCAGCTGCAGAAAGTTTCAACATGTTCATCGATATTCTCCCATGATGGGTTTTGTGAAAGCGTCTGTCGCCGGCTTTCGCACCTGCCGGCTTCTGGCCCGCTCCTATTAGCGGTCCTTGACCTCAGCTTTTATGTCACTTCGATGAAACATTTGTGACAAATTAAGTATTTGATTTCAAATAATAAAAATGCTGCACACCAGTGCAATGCATCAGATTTATGTCAGAACCGCACGGTAAACTCGGATCCCTTGCCAAGTTCCGACTTCACAATCAGCCGCGCGCGGTGCCTGGTGAGGATATGCTTGACGATCGCAAGGCCTAGTCCGGTGCCTTTCTTTGATCGGCTGTCGGCCACGCTGACCCGATAAAAACGCTCGGTAAGTCGCGGCACATGCTCTGCAGGGATGCCCGGGCCGCGGTCAACGACACTGACCTCGACAGGTTGCGATGGCTCGTTGCGCAGGAAGACATCGACGAACTTGCCCTCCTGACCATATTTGCAGGCGTTCTCGATCAGGTTCTCGACAACCTCCACCAGTTCGTCGCGATCGCCCAGAACCTCGACCTTCTCATCCGGCAGATACAGGCGGATTTCGACTCCGAGTTCCTCGGCGAGCGGCAGCAGCGCATCACGGACATGACCGATAACCGGGCGCAGATCGACGGATTGATCCGGCGCGATATGGGATTTCAGTTCGAGCCTGGACAGCGAGAGAAGATCATCGACGAGGCGGCTCATCCGGGTCGCCTGATCCAGCATGATGCCGAGGAAACGCTCCTTCGCCGCATCATCGGAACGTGCCGGGCCCTGCATGGTTTCGATGAAACCGCGCAGCGAGGCAAGCGGCGTGCGTAGCTCGTGGCTGGCATTGGCGACGAAATCGGACCGCATGCGATCGAGACGGCGAAGCTCGGAAATATCCCTGAACGACAGCAGGAAAAGCTCTTCGCCCGCGTCCACGGGCTCGATAGGCGCGATCCGCAACAGGTAGACGCGCTCAGACGGGAGACGCTCGGAATGTTCGATCTGATTGGGTTCTCCCGTCGCGATCGTCTCGTTGACCATGTCGAGAATACCCGGCGAGCGCAGACGCGCGGAAAGGTGCGAGCCGATCGGCAGCAGGCCAAGCGCCCTTTCAGCAGCCTTGTTTTCCCATCGAACGACCGCTTCGGCATTCAACAACAGAACCGGGATATCGAGGGCCGAGAGCGTGGCTGCTATCCCTGGTAACGGATCCCGGGAGAACTCGTCTTCCTCGGTCTCATCAGGCTCCGGAACGGAAACAACGACCGGGCGACGTGCCGCGACGATGGCCACCAGGATCAGCCAGGCACCTGCGACCACGTACCACGACAGGCCCGCAGCAACAGCCGCGACTGCAACGACCGTCAACAGGAACAGGAGAAGCCATTCCCTTCTCACCGCAGCGATGAGACCTCCGCCTGCCTGCCCTGCACTCGACGCCATGACATCCTCAACTGAAGTCCGGGCCAGATTCCCGGTATTTGTCTGATAAACTTGCGTTCATATAAGTCTTCCATGACACTTGTGCATCAAAGCCTATGGAAAACCTATGTTGGAATGCCACCTTTCAGATAGCGTGGCGCCGAGGCGTATCGCGCCGCCACCATAGATGCCACAGGCAAAGAGGAGAGCAAGCATGTCAACAGGCGAAAGCAGGACGGTCGACCTGACGATCGGGGGAAAAAAGCGCCGGTTCGACATCGACGACCCAACTCTGCCGGGCTGGATCGACGAACGAGCGCTTTCCTCTGGAGACTATCCTTACGACGACAAGTTGAACCGGGACAAATACGAGAAGCAGCTGGAGAAGCTGCAGATCGAGCTGGTGAAGATGCAGTTCTGGATGCAGGCGACCGGAAAGCGGATGGTGGCACTGTTCGAGGGCCGGGACGCGGCCGGCAAGGGTGGAACGATCTTTTCCATCCGGACCTATCTCAATCCGCGCTCAGCGCGTGTCGTCGCCTTGACCAAACCGACGGAGACCGAGGCCGGGCAATGGTATTACCAGCGCTACGCGACGCATTTTCCAAGCAAGGGCGAGATCGTGCTCTACGACCGTTCCTGGTACAACCGTGCCGTGGTCGAGCCCGTGATGGGATTCTGCACGCCCGCTCAATATGACAGCTTCATGCGGGCGACGCCGCGCTTTGAAAAGCTGCTGGTGGAAGATGGTGTCCATTTCTTCAAGTTCTGGCTCGATATCGGCCAGGAAATGCAGCTGAAGCGGTTTCACGACCGACGCCACGATCCATTGAAGATCTGGAAGCTCTCGCCGATGGATGTCGCTGCACTGACGAAATGGGACCAGTATACCGAAAAGCGCAATAAAATGCTGGAGGAAACCCATACGAAGGACGCGCCCTGGGCGATCCTGCGGGCCAACGACAAGCGACGGTCACGGTTGAATGCGATCCGCCACATCCTGCTATCGCTCGATTATGAGGGCAAGGACAAGGACGCGATCGGCGAGATCGATGACAAGATCCTCGGTTTCGGACCGAAGTTTCTCAAGTAGCGGGCAATTTCCACCAGGGCTGCCGGGTCACTGACCCGGCAGAGCGCGGACGGAATAGATGAAGACCGGGCGATCGGTACCCTGAAGACCGCTGTTGACGAGAATGCGGCCGGGAGCGTTGGGCGCCATCGTGCGATCGAAACTGACTTTGAAGAGTGCGTCGAGCTTTTCCTGGGTTGCGGTAAAGCGATGGCGTGAGCACGTGCCGAGACTGCCGAAATCGCAGCGAACCGAAAGCTGTGACTGCTGATTGACCGCCGACTGGATGGTGAGGGCAAGTGTGGAGCTTTTGCCGGCCAGTTCGCGCAGGACCTCGACAGGGACTTCGATCGCGATATCTCCTGCGGCATTCGGCGTGGCGGAACTGATCCTGAGGGCTTGGCCTTCTGTCCCAGTCGCAATCTGGGCCTGGGCCTGAGAGCCTGCTCTGAAGACGGCCCCCTCTTTCGGTTCGAAGATCGCCGCCCATTCTTCCGAGAAGCCGCCACGCGACGAGAGCACCGACGGCCCCTGCCCAGAAGCGTTAAACGCTGCGGGGCGATTGGCGCTGCGCATCGCCTCATCGACGATCGACTGCACCATGCCAGACTGGTAGAAGATGAAGCAGCCCACCGCGACCACGCCAAGCGTGACGATCCAGGTTATCAGGTGGGACAAAAAGCCTCGTTTTTTGCGGCGCGCGCGGCCTGCAGGCGCATCAGGCGATGCCTTGCCCTTGCGACCTTTTCGTCCTTTAGCCTTGGTGTTCGGCGAGATCTCCTCGATAGCCGGAGCTTCCTGCACTACGGTCGAAACGGGTTCCGCCCCATAACCTGCCGGCGCGATTTTTGGAGCCACCGAGGGCGCTTCGGGATGGCTGCTCGCCGTAGATCCCGATCGTGTCACCCCACCCAGCGCGCCGGTATCGGTTGCGTAAGCAGGCGACGCACGAGAAGCGTCGAGAGGCACCGCGACGTCGGGAGCGGAGGGCGAGGCGCCCTGGCGAACGGGCGCATCAACTTCGATGAAAGGATCGACATCCGCCCCCAAAACAGGCTGGGCCGATTGCGCCAGACGATCGATCTCTTCGTTTTCGATTTCGCCGATCTTGTCTTCCAGGCGCTTTCGCTGCTGCATGATGACGAGGTTATCGGTAACGCCCTGCTTGCGCAGGCCGGCATCGAGCGCCTGACGGGCGGACTGATAGATCCGGGCGCGCACCTGGCCATCGCCGCGTTCGGCGCGATCCAAGGCATTTCTTATGGCTGTTTCCAGGCCGCTCACTGCCGGTCCTTCCGGTTCATTCCAACTCTCGGGCGCGATTTTCATCCCACCCGCGTTTTAACCTCTCGGTAACGTCTAAGACGCCGAACTGCAAGAAGGCGTCCCAACTCATCCCGGGATGAGACCGCCGAAACATGGTGGCAAATCCATGTCCATCGAGGCCACGTGACCAAATCACGCCGACTTCCCCCCGTGAAAATCATCTGATACACCATCTTACGTAAAGGTAATTCGGGAGGTTTCCTTCATGCTTCCAGCGGTCCTCAAGGACAGGCTGCGGCTGCCGGTCGTGGCATCGCCGCTCTTCATCATCTCGCATCCGGAACTGACGCTGGCGCAATGCAAGGCAGGCATCATCGGCTCCTTTCCGGCCCTGAATGCGAGGCCTGAAAGCCAGCTGGACGAGTGGCTGGCGCAGATTACGGAAGAGCTTGCGGCCCATGACGCAGCCAATCCCGGCAGGCCATCGGCGCCGTTTGCCGTCAACCAGATCGTCCACACGTCCAACAAGCGGCTGGAACACGATCTGATGATGTGCGTGAAATACAAGGTGCCGATCGTGATCTCATCGCTCGGCGCCGTAACGGAAGTGAACGCCGCCGTGCATTCCTATGGCGGGATCGTGCTGCATGACATCATCAACAACCGGCATGCGAATTCCGCCATCCGCAAGGGAGCGGACGGGTTGATCGCGGTCGCAACCGGTGCTGGTGGCCATGCGGGCACAGTGTCGCCCTTCGCGCTGGTGCAGGAAATCCGCCAATGGTTCGATGGGCCGCTGCTGCTGGCGGGCGCAATCGCCACCGGCGGTGGCATCCTCGCGGCACAGGCTATGGGCGCCGACATGGCCTATATCGGCTCGCCCTTCATCGCCACACACGAGGCCCGCGCGTCTGACGGCTACAAGCAGATGATCGTGGATTCGAATGCAGCTGACATTGTTTATTCCAATTATTTCACCGGCATTCACGGCAATTATCTGAAAGGCTCGATCGCGGCGATGGGGATGGATCCGAACGCATTGCCGGAGGCCGATCCGTCGAAAATGGATTTCGAAAAGGCGACAACCGGCGCCAAAGCCTGGAAAGAAATCTGGGGCGCCGGCCAAGGCGTGGGCGCAGTCAAGACAGTCTCATCGGTCGCTCAACTGGTCGATCGGCTGGACGGAGAATATCTGGCGGCCCGACAAAGGCTCGGCCTTCAAGCCGGCGGGGCTCCGTTCGGGGAAAAATGACAGGATCGCGAAAACCGGCTTGAAATCGGAATTGGTTGCCTGTATCAGCGCATCACTCGCAGATCGGCGCCCGTCGCCGCTGCCGGGCCGCTTTAGCTCAGGTGGTAGAGCACATCATTCGTAATGATGGGGTCGCAGGTTCGAGTCCTGCAAGCGGCACCATTTTCCACTTCCCTTTATCAGCTCCTGCACTTGCCGCCGAGAACGCTCGTTGCGGGCTTCAGTGTTTGATGCTTACGTTTGGGTCATCTGCCTGAATTGCCTTCAAGTGGCCGATTACCCGTGTTTCGATCTCGGTCGTTGCGCGATCCCTGTCGCGCAGGTCCACGGCATAACTGTTCCGCAACAGGTACCAGAACGTCCGCAGTTCATCCGGTGACAGTCTGGATTTGCCGGGAACGAACTGAGCTGAAAAGTCGCCGGGTTCTTTGCAGACGAAACAGCCTGCCATGTAGTCTGCACGGCCAAAAACAAAGACCGGCCTTTCGTGGAGCAGCGCTTCCGCACCGACGCCCGAATTGATGACGCATACCGCTTCTGCTTTGGGGATGATGGCGTGGATGCTCGAATAGACCTGGCGGACGGTGCTTTTGGAAACAAGTTCGCCAAGATAATGCGAGACCTCCGGGGTCGTGCATAGAGGATGCCGCTTGACGACAACCGACAGGCCTTGGGTCTCTGCGGTGTGGATGACTTCGTCCAACATTTCGAACAGGTTGAGATAGGCCAGTTGGCTGACGGCATCGCCGATCAGCTGCAGCGCCACGAAAATGAATTTTTCCGGCAGTTCCTCGACATCCGAGACATCCGCCTGCCGGTATTTCGAAAGATTGCCGCCGATGACGCGTTGCTTTTCCAGCTCGAAAAAGTCGCGAGCGGCCTGCGGAGACACATCAGCAGAGTGAAGTTCGGACAAGGTCATAGCGGAAATTTTCGACCAGCCCGCATAACCACGCCGATCGAAGCTGAACAGGGACGGCCTATCGGTCTCCTTGAAATGAAGGCCGAAATCCGTGTCGGAAACTGTGTGATAGGCAAAAAAAGGCGTGGGCAGGTTTAGCACCCCATGGGTCCGCAATCGGCTCCTGACCGAATAGGATATTCCGTGCTTGTCGAGAGCCTTGACGATGCCTGAGAGGACGAACCGTATGTCCGAGCGGAAGCCCGGATAATCAATCTTGTTTCGGCGAAAAGCTGCGGCTGGCAACAGGATGACGGGCAGAGCATTGACGGGTGCTTGTGTACCGGCGGCCCGAGCCAGAATGTCTTCATGGGCACGGCGGATCACGTGATGGTAGCCCGCGGTCTCATCTACGATGGATCGGAGTTCGACGGTTCGTTTTTGTGCCATCGTCGTCCCGGATACGCCGGGCGAGGAAAGGAAGTGCTGCGCACCGTCCAGGTCGAACAGGCTAAGCTTGGCGGTCACCACATCGCCCATGTGCTCCCGCGCCAGGGCTTTATCCTTTTCGATGTCTCCGAGTTGCGCGATCAGATGCCTGATGGCGCCGGCAAAAATATCTTCGCGATCACATGCTTCGGCGGAAAGGGCAGTCGATAGAGCCAGCGTCAGGTCGAGGTAATCCGGCTCCGCCTGCATGAATGCCAGCCCGTCTTCAGCCAACCGTTCATGGTAACGCAGCTGATCGGGGTCGTCCGTCTCGGCGGGGCGGTTCATACCCTCTTGCTGACGCACGGATGCAGCGCGCAACAGCGCGGCCGCGCCGGGAGATAGTCGTGGATCGTCGAGGATTTCGGTCAGACGTCGCGCTTGACCGGGCTCCACCACTCTGGCGATATAGGTGGATATGCCCCAGAAGGTGAGCTGTCTTTTCCGCATGTAAAGGACAAAGAGGTTTTCTGCCGCCTCAGGGCGGTTGGCATGGTATTCGATCAGCATCCGGCCTTCGAAGACGAGGGCTGACAACTTTCGCAAAGAAGCATGTGGCGGAATTACAAATGCGGCGGCGCCAAGCAGGATGCGCATGGTCCGCAGGTTTCGTCCTGCCCGCACCCTCTTTTCGATATTCCCGATCATCGCGCCTGCCTTGAGCCGTCAACGGACTGCGCCGAGGTATAGAGCGGTTCGAGACCAAATGGAAAGGTCGCGGCTTCAACGAGACGTTGACGCAGAACTCAGTTCGCTCGTCTCGGTGCCGATCGTCATCGTGTTGCCGCGCCAGTCGAACGAACCGCTCAGCCAGCTTCTGACCCAGATCGCCGGCGCCAGAACATCCCGCACCAGCATGGCCGGCAGGGTCCAGACGGAAAGCCGCCAGTTCTTTGTCCAGATCAAAGCGAGTTCAGGAAGATAGACAGCGGCAAGAACAGCAAGGGCGGCTGCCACAAACGATGTGTCGCCGGTCGGTAAGGCCACGGCAGCAAGCGCGAGCAAAAGTGGCGGCAGGCAACCGAGCAAAATCTCAGGCGCGAAGAAGGCCGGGAACGTGACCCTTCGCAGGCGCGCCCAGCGAGCCTGTCGCGACCAGATCTGGGCGAGTTCACGCCGGCCGAGCGGCTGTTCGAAGGGCGAGGAAACGAGATGGACCTTGCGGCCGAGGCGGCGCACAAGCTTGGTCGCGGCGGCATCCTCCGCGATCTCCGCACCAAGTGCGGCAATGCCGCCTTCGGCATCCAGCATCGGCTTGAACCACAACATGCTTTTGCCCTGGGCGAAACCAAGGCCGACGGCCTCGCCGGCATATTGCCAGCGCGCCTGCTGGGAATTGAGGAACGCGCATTCGACCTCGGCCCAGAAACCTTCCGGCCGCGAGCCGAGTGGGGTCGAGCAGACGAGACCGGTATTGGCGCGCCGCGCCGCCATCAGATGGGCGATGTAATCGCGCGGCATCAGTACGTTGGAATCGGCCAAGACGACCCAGTCGTTGACCGCGGCGCGCCAACCCTTGACGCAGTTGTTGAGTTTCGGATTGGCGCTGACGCGATCGTCACCAACGAGAAGGCTTGCCTTAACCTGGGGGTGCCGCTCCATGACGTCCTTCACAGACGGGATGACCGGGTCCCTTGCATCGGCAACGCAGAAGATCAGCTCGTAATCCGGCCAATCGAGATCGAACGCCCGTTCCAGCGTGAGGCTGGTGAAATTTTCGATGCCGCAGGCGGGGATGACGACGGAGACCGGCGGTTTTTCCGACAGTTCAGGTGCCGGCTGGCCGTTGCGGGAGAGGCGCCGGATTGCGACACCGATGCTGATACCGTTTGCGGCGATCAGCACGCCGGATGCGAGGCTAAGAAAAAGCGACATCAAGCAGTCTCCGTTGGGCCTCGATATGTCAGCGTCGGGAATCGCCTTCATACGGCGCGGCTCATCGGGCTTGGCGAAGGAGCCAAGCATGGACAGATGTCAGGCACATGACAGAGCTGGGGACGCCATGGGGCGACGCGATATACCCACCGCTTTATTCGGAGATCAGCCGCCAGACCTCGTCGGCAATTGCAAGCGACGAGGTAAGCCCTGGAGATTCGATGCCATAGAGCGCCACGTAACCCTGATGGCCGGTTAGCTGCGGCCCCTGGATGATGAAGTCGCCGCCACCGCCGCCTTCCGGCCCGACGGTCTTCGGCCGCACACCGGCATAGGCAGGCTGGAGAGACGCGTCCTTCAGATGCGGCCAGTATTTGCGGATCGCGGCGTAGAACTTTTCCGAGCGTGCCGGATCGACGTCATAATTCGGTGCATCCACCCATTCGACATCCGGTCCGAAGCGCGCCTGGCCGGCAAGATCGAGCGTCAGGTGGGTACCAAGACCGCCCGGCTCCGGCACCGGATAGATCAGACGGGTGGCGGGCGCCTTGCCGGACAGGGCGAAATAGTTGCCCTTGGCATAGGCACGGTGCGGGATTTTTGCCTCATCGAGCCCCGCCAGATTTTCGGAGACGGACCATGCCTCAAGGCCTGCCGAATTGATGACGAGCCGGGCTTTCGCATCGAAGGGATCGCCGCCGCCGACAGAGAGTAACAGACCTTCCGCCGTCAGTTCGCCGGATAGCACAGGGGAATTGACGACGACCGTGCCGCCATGCGCCTCGATATCGGCGATATAGGCATCCATCAGTCCGTGGCTGTCGATGATGCCGGTCGAGGGCGAGACGAGCGCCGCATGGCCTTCGATCTGCGGCTCGAGTGCGTGAAGTTCTGCAGCATCGATGAGGTAACAGTCATCGACCCCGTTGGCTGCGGCCTGTTTCAGCAGTTTTTCCAGATAGGCGACCTCGGCCGCACTGGAGGCGACAACAAGCTTGCCGCATTGCCGGTGCGGGACGTGGCGTTCGCGGCAATAAGCGTAAAGCGCCTCCCTGCCCTTGACGCAGAGTTCCGCCTTGCGGCTGCCTGTCGCATAATAAAGGCCGGCATGGATGACCTCGCTGTTGCGCGACGAGGTGATGCTGCCGGTCAGCGGCTCGCTTTCGAGGACGATGACCTCCCTGCCCGCAATCGCCAGCCGACGGGCGATCGCCAGGCCCACGACGCCACCACCGATCACGACGCAATCGAGGTCGAGAATTTCCCCCATGCAATTCCCCCTATCCTGATCCCCTTGGCTGCTCTTCGGGCTTTCAGGACGGCCCGAATATTGTAGGACTACATTCCTCAAACAGCCGCGTTTCGAAATCAAGCGGCAACTAATTTTCGGGAGGCGGTATGCTGAAGATTGTTTTCCTCGATCGCGACACGATCGGTCCGGCGGTCACGATCACCCGCCCGAGCTTTCCCCATGAATGGGTCGAATACGGCAAGACGCCGGAAGCCGAGGTCGCAGCCCGGATCCGCGATGCCGATATCGTCATCACCAACAAGGCGCCGGTGCGCGAAGCATCGATTGCCGCTGCGCCGAAGCTGAAGATGATCACGGTGGCGGCGACCGGTTATGACGTTATCGATCTCGCCTTTGCCAAGCAGCGCGGCATCGTGGTTTCGAATATCCGCGGTTATGCGGTCAATACCGTGCCGGAGCATACGTTTGCGCTGATCTTCGCGCTTCGACGCTCGATCGTCGGTTTCCGTGAGGATGTGATTGCCGGCGAATGGCAGCGCGCCAACCAGTTCTGCTTCTTCACCCACCCGATCCGCGATCTGGCCAATTCCACGATCGGCATTTTCGGAGGCGGAACCTTGGGCAAGTCAGTGGCCCGGATTGCCGAGGCGCTGGGCATGACGGTTCTGTTTGCCGGACGCAAGGGGGCAAGCGAGGTGACTGAGGGTTATACGCCATTCGAGACGGTGCTCGAGCAGGCGGACATCATCACCCTGCACATGCCGCTGAAACCGGAGACGCGCGATCTGATCGGGATCGACGAATTCCGCAAAATGAAAAAACATCCGCTGATCATCAATACCGCACGCGGCGGACTGGTGAACGAGGCGGATCTGGTGACGGCGCTGAACGAGGGACTGATCGGCGGCGCCGGGTTCGACGTGCTGACCAAGGAACCGCCGGCCGCGGACAATCCGCTGCTGACCGTGATCGACCGGCCGAATGTGATCCTCACCCCGCATGTCGCCTGGGCGAGCGACGAGGCGATGCAGGATCTCTGGGCCCAGGTCGTCGAGCATATCGAGAATTTCCAGAAGGGCACGCCTTCGAACGCTCTCTGATGTGGCCGGCTTTTGCATTCCATCACACCCAGAGCTGAGCGTTTTCGGGAATGTGTCAAAGTGGTAATTCAGGTTTAGCGAAAGATTCAGGTCTTTGCGGCAAGGTCAAACCATGGGTAATGGTGGCCGCGCGTGTTGAAATCGCTGGATGGGCCGCCCTCTGGGGAAGGTTTATTCGATGACTGAGAAGCTCAGCGCCGCCGTGCGGGAATTCATTGCGGAAAACTTTCTGTTCCGCGCCGATGCGGAACTCGATGACGACCAGTCTCTTTTGGAAAGCGGCGTGATCGATTCCACCGGCGTGCTCGAAGTCATCGCGTTTCTGGAGCAGACCTTCGGCATTTCCATCGCGGATGAAGACATCGTTCCGGAAAACCTCGACAGCATCAACAACATGACCCGCTATCTGGCATCGAAGCTGCCGGCTACGGCGGCCTGATCCGGCGGACCGGTCATGCGTATCGAGGATCATCTTCGCCAGAGCGCCGGCCGTTTCGGATCGAAAACGGCACTGATCGCCGGCGAGATCCATCTGTCTTATGTGGAACTGGACGGGCTGTCGGATCGACTGGCGGCCAGTCTGATTGCGCGAGGGATCGGTGCCGGTGACCGGGTTCTGATGATCGCCGAAAACTCTGCCGAGGCGGTGGTGGCGTTTTTCGCTGTGTGGAAAGCGGGCGCCGTGCCCTGCCCTCTGCATGCCACGATCAAGCAGGACAAGCTGCGCGCCATCATTGACAGCACGACGCCTTTTGCGATCTTCACGCAGGCCCGGTTCTTCGGCGTGGTGGGTGCCGCGTCGAGCGCTGCGGAATGCGCTCCTCTCAAAATTTTGTTCGGCACGACGCCGGTGAATGTCGTCGAAGGCTGGCTGACCTATGCGGCGATGGTCGCTCGCGACATCACCAATGAGCTGCCGCGACAGCCGGACGGTGAGGCGCTGGCTATTCTGATCCACACATCGGGCTCGACCGGCACGCCGAAGGGCGTGATGCATAGCCATGCCAGCTTGCTTGCCGCCTGCGGCTCGATCATCACCTATTTGGAAAACACAGACGACGACATCGTGCTGAGCGTTCTGCCCATCTCCTTCGGTTACGGCATCACGCAGATCCTGACCATGGTTATGGTCGGCGGCACTCTGGTGCTGGAGAAGAGTTTTGCCTTTCCGCGCAAGGTGCTTGCCCGGCTGGTGGAAACGAGAGCGACCGGCTTTCCGATCGTTCCCGCCATGGCGGCACTGATCGCCGGCATGCAGGATCTGGCGCCGAGTTTTCTGCCCGATTTGCGCTACATCACCAGCGCTGCCGCCGCCATGCCACCCTCCACCACGCAGCGCCTGCGCGAATTGTTGTCGGAAACCCGGCTTTTCCTGATGTACGGCCAGACGGAATGTATAAGAGCGAGCTACCTGCCTTCCGACGAGGCGGACCATCGGCCGCTTTCCGTCGGCCGCGCCATTCCGGGTGGTCACGCCTATGTGATCGATGAGGCGGACAATCCGGTGCCGCCCGGCGTGACCGGCGAACTGGTGGTCGAAGGCCCACATGTGATGACGGGTTACTGGCAGGACGATCCGGCAAGCGTGAACAAGGTCACTTCCGTCGACGGCGGCCGCCGGCTTTATACGGGCGACCTGTTTACGACCGACGAAGACGGCTTTCTCTATTTCGTCAGCCGGCGCGACGACATCATCAAGACGCGTGGTGAAAAGGTCAGCCCTCAGGAAGTGGAGCGGGTGCTTTACGCCCTGCCCGGCATTCGCGAGGCGGCCGTCGCGGGCGTCGACGACGCGGTCTTCGGTCAGTTGATCCGCGCCTACGTGGCGCTCGAGCCATCGGCCGAACTCTCCGAAAAAGAGATCCTGCGCCACTGCGCGCTCAACCTCGAAGACTACATGATGCCGAAGAGCGTGGAGTTTCGCGACGCGCTGCCGAAGACGAGCACCGGCAAGATCAGACTGACCGCTGACCCATCAATTTCCGAACCGCTCGGACCCGAAAGCAAGGAAAACGCTGCATGACCAACGTCCCCGCCGCACTGAAAAAGACTGCCGCGTTTTCCGCACACAGCCTCGTGCTCGACGCGGAAGCCGAGATCGGGCGTATCTGCGAATGGCTGCGCGCAACGGTGCTGAAGGACCTGCGCAAACGCGGTGCGGTGCTCGGCCTTTCCGGCGGCATCGATTCCAGCGTCACGGCAGCGCTCTGCGCCCGCGCGCTCGGAACGACCAAAGTGACCGGCGTGTTCATGCCGGAACATGACAGCGACCCGGACAGTTTGCGGCTCGGCAAGGCGCTGGCGGAAGCGGTCGGCATCGAAACCGTGCTGGAAGATATCGGCCCGTCGCTTGCCGCCCAGGGCTGTTATGCGCGCCGCGACGGTTTCATCCGCCAGGTCGTGCCGGAATTTTCTGACGGCTGGGGCTGCAAGGTGGTGCTGGAAAATGCATTGACCGGCCGGGGCTACAATATCTCCTGGCTGGTGGTCGCCAATCCGGCCGGAGAACAGAGCCGCCACCGCATGCCGCTCGACGTCTATCTCGGCATGATCGCCGCCGCCAACATGAAGCAGCGGACACGCAAGCAGATCGAATATTACCATGCCGACCGTTTGAACTTTGCGGTTGCCGGGACGCCGAACCGGCTGGAATACGACCAGGGCTTTTTCGTCAAGAACGGCGATGGCGCAGCCGATTTCAAGCCGATCGCGCATCTCTACAAGACCCAGGTCTATCAGCTGGCGGAAGCGCTCGGCGTGCCGGAAGAAATCCGCCGCCGTCCGCCGACGACCGACACCTGGTCTCTGCCACAGGGGCAGGACGAATATTATTTCTCGCTGCCTTACGACCGGATGGATCTCTGCCTCTACGCGCTGGATAACGGCATTTCCCGAGAGGAAACCGCCGATGCCGCGGCGTTGACGCCGGATCAGGTGGATGCCGTATGGCGCAATATCGCCTCGAAGCGGAAAGTGGCAGATTACCTGCATGCCCAGCCGACGACGATGCTGGACTAAAGGAACTCAGTCGAAATCGTCGCCGATCAGGCGCATCCAGTTTTCTCCCGCCAGACCGCTGATCAGGGCCTCTCCCGACCTGATCGGCTGAAGCAGGCTCTTGTCCTTGGCATGGGCAACGAAAAAAGCGCGGCCGTAAAACAGCGTCTTGCGGCTGATGAGTTCAGGCGTCAGCCATGGATGGCCGGCGCCGCGAATGGCCACGCAACCCGAGGCATCGGCATGGGCAAAAAGGTCATCCACCAGCTCGCCGGCGACGTTCGGGGCACAGACGGCCTGCAGCAGCCAGCCGATGCCGCCGGGGCGATGGTAATAGACGTAACAGCCGACCAGCTCACCATTGCGGGATTCGGCAATACGCCATGAGGGCTTGCCGAATTGGCGCTTTTCCTGCGCATGGTCCATGAACCAGTCCAGCGAAGCGCGGTCCCATTTCGGGCGCAGGGGGAAAAGTTCGGACAGCTTTAGCACCGCCTCGGCAAACTCTTCCCGCGATGCATCCCAGAAATTCACCCGTCCGGCGCCATGGATCGGCGGCGCGCGAAAACTCTTGACGCCCATGCGCTCGATCACGCCATCGGAAAGCGACGCCACGGGACGCAGGAACCGTGCGGCTTTCAACCCACGCTCTGCCACCTGGATGGCGGTCCCGGTCGGTCGTAGAATACGCAGCCAGTTGAGGCTGTAGGCGATATCCAGTGGCAGAGCGAGCTTCTGCCACATTCCGAGCGCCAGGGAATTGGCCGTTTCCGTCAGCGAAATATCCTGCGGTCCGGTAAGGAATGAACGCAACAGGCGCGCACCCGCAAGTGGGTTCTGTTCGTGCCGATCGACCATCATCGAGCCGGCATAGGCTGCGCGGATGGGACGGCCGTTTATCTCCAAGCGGGATGGAAAGACGCCGATAAAACCCTGCACACCGCCACTCTTGTCGATGAAAACCTTGGAGCGAATTTCCTCGTCATACCAGGGGTGGTCGAAAAACACCTCGCGCAGATACTGGATCATCGAGGGACGGACAGGCTGGGAATTGCGGAACGTCTTCTGGAACAGTTCAGCGACCGAGGGCAGATCCTCCCGCTCCAGATCGCGAACCCCGCCTGCCTTTTCCGCCATGACACCCATCCCCACCGGCCAAACCGCCACGGCGGGACCGTGCCAGAATAGGCTTAAGCAAACGAAAAGAGGCCCACTTGGGGCCTCTCTCTGTGTTATCTTGTCGGACTACATCCAGTAGGGCGGTACGCCGTAGTAGTCGTAGACCTTCCTGTCATTGGCCTTATAAAAACTGTCGTCATCGAGATCGTGATATTTCGGAGCGCCAGTGATCTGGTCCTTGGTCAGGTCGATGCGGTAACCATCAAGCTCCTCGTCATAGCGAAGCTTTTCCCAGGGCAGCGGATAATAGTCGTCGCCAATGCCGAGGAACCCGCCGAAGCTCAATACGGCGTAACCGACACGGCCACCGCGTTTTTCCAGCAGAATACGGGCGACCGAACCAATCCGCTTGCCATCGGCGCCATAGACTGCCGTCCCTTCGACCTTGTCGCTGGCGATCAGCGACGGCGTGTCTTTCACGTAAGGATCCTGTCCAGCGCGGGGTTCATGATGCAACATGAGTTACTCCTTTCAAGTCGTTTCTCGTGATGGGAATAGAACTTCCGTGCCTCACAATCGTTCCACAGGTCGTTGCTCACCTGCGACAATTGACGCTTACGTTAAAGTCAGATAGCTGTCCGAGAATGGACCAGTCTTTTCCGGTTCCTGTGAATGACCTAATATAGGTATTGGAGAAGTGGAGGACTTTTCCAATATCTTGAGGTAAGGCCAACGAGCATGGAGGATGCTCTCATGAACGAACAGGTGGCGAGAGCCCCGACGAACCCGCGCAAGATCTGGATACAGTCGTATCCACCCGGGGTGCCCGAAGAGATCGCGCCATTGGCTCACCGGTCGCTCGGGCAGTTGTTCGAAGACAGTTGTGCCCGTTATGGCGACCGTCCTGCTTTCACCAGCATGGGAAAATCGCTGACATTTCGCCAACTTGAGGCCGAGAGCAGCAAGATCGCCGCATGGCTGCAAGCCAAAGGCCTCGAAAAGGGCGACCGCGTGGCGGTCATGCTGCCCAACGTTCTGCAAAACCCGGTGATCGTCTACGGCATTCTTCGTGCAGGCCTTGTGGTCGTCAACGTCAACCCGCTCTACACGCCACGCGAACTCGAATACCAGTTGAAGGATTCCGGTGCGAAAGCGCTGTTCCTGCTGGAGAATTTTGCAGGCACCGCGCAGCAGGTGTTGCCGGCGACTGCGGTGAAGCATGTTGTCGTCGCAACGATGGGCGACATGTTGGGCCTGAAGGGGCATATCGTCAATCTGGTCGTGCGGAAGGTCAAGAAGCTGGTACCGGCATGGTCGCTGCCCGGCCATTCGAGCTTCAAGGCGGTGCTTACTAAGGGCGCGAAGACGGCGGCAAGGCCGGTCGACGTTGGCCCTCATGACGTCGCCTTCCTGCAGTATACGGGCGGCACGACCGGCATATCCAAGGGAGCGATCCTCACCCATGCCAACCTTCTGGCCAACAAGGAGCAGATGGGGACGTGGCTGGAAACCGCCTTCCTCAACAAGCCCCGCCCGGAACAGCTGCAATTTCTCTGTGCGCTGCCGCTCTATCATATCTTCGCGCTGACGGTGAATTCGCTGATGGGGGTTGCGACCGGCAGCCATAATCTGCTGATCGCAAATCCGCGCGACATTCCTGCATTCGTGAAGGATTTGCAGAAGAATCCGGTTCATATCTTTCCGGGGCTCAATACGCTGTTCACTGCACTGATGAACAATGCCGATTTCCAGAAACTCGATCACTCCTCGCTGCTTCTGGTGTTCGGCGGTGGCATGTCGGTGCAGAGGCCGGTCGCGGAACGATGGCTGGCGATGACCGGTTGCCCGATCACGGAAGGGTACGGGCTTTCCGAAACGTCCCCGGTCGCGACGGCCAACCGGCTCGATGCGAAGGAATTCTCCGGCATGATCGGCCTGCCGGTCTCGTCGACGGAAATCGCGATCCGCGACGACGACGGCCATGATGTCGACCTCGGCAATGTCGGTGAAATCTGCATCCGCGGCCCGCAGGTGATGGCGGGTTACTGGAACCGGCCGGACGAGACAGCCAAGGTGATGACCGCCGATGGCTTTTTCCGCTCGGGCGACATGGGCTACATGGATCGACAGGGTTACGTCAAAATCGTCGACCGCAAGAAGGACATGATCCTTGTTTCCGGGTTCAACGTCTATCCGAACGAGGTCGAGGAAGTCGCGGCAATGCATCCCGGCGTGCTGGAATGCGCAGCGGTCGGCATTGCAGACCCGAATTCCGGCGAGGCGGTGAAACTCTTCGTGGTGAAGAAGGACCCGGATCTGACCGAGGCCGATCTCAAGGCCCATTGCGCGGCAAACCTGACCAACTACAAACGCCCTCGCATCATCGAGTTTCGCGATCAGTTGCCGAAATCCAATGTCGGCAAGATCCTGCGGCGGGAGCTGCGTTAGGCCGCTAGAGTATCTCCGCCTTTCTTCGAAACGCGAAACTACTCTAGCTTTTTGTTTGAGCGCAATTCCGGACGCAAAACCGGCTTCCACTTTTGCTGGAATTGCTCCAGCGCCGTTGCAACACGGCGACAGGTTAAAACCAAGAGTGACTTGTCGCCGTCACCTCCCCCGTTTAGCAGTGGACGGCACCTTCGCGCTCCATTACCCAGAGGTTGTGGTGCCGGGAAAAGCTGTTGGAGTTCGCTTGCAAAACCGTGCCGGATTTTCGTTTCGCCTGATTGCCGTCGTTTCTGTTCTGGCCGCCCTTTCGGGATGCGCCGGAAGGCCTGAAGGCGTGCTGGTGCCAACGGCCGGGGCTTCCGCACCCGGAGCCTCCAATGTCGATGTGCTTGTCGCAACGACCCGCAAGTCGACTGAACAGCCGGGCGTGCTGTTTTCCGGCGAGCGCGGCAAGGAACCAACAGTTACCGAGATTGCGGTGTCGATCCCTCCCGACAGCGCCCGTGAAGTAGGTCAGGTGCAATGGCCGAAGAAACTTCCGGCCAATCCTGCGAAGGAATTTGCCACCCTTTCGGTCAAGCCGATAGAAGCGACGGATGCCCCGCGCTGGCTTCGTGGCCACCTGACGAAAAGCCGGCGGGTGATGGTGTTCGTCCACGGTTTCAACAACCGTTATGAAGATGCGGTGTACCGCTTCGCCCAGATCGTGCATGACAGCGGCGCCGATGCGGCACCGGTGCTGTTCACCTGGCCATCGCGTGGCAGCATCTTCGCCTATAATTACGACAAGGAAAGCACCAACTATTCCCGCGACGCGCTGGAGACGATGTTACGCCGGCTCGCAACTGAACCCAGCGTCGATGAAGTGACGATCATGGCCCATTCTATGGGCTCATGGCTGACAGTCGAGGCTTTGCGCCAGATGGCGATCCGCGACGGACGCGTCGCACCGAAGATCAAGAATGTCATTCTCGCATCGCCCGATCTCGACGTCGACGTGTTTGGCAGACAGATGGCGGAACTGGGCAAGAACCGTCCGCATTTCACCCTCTTCGTCTCGCAAGACGACCGGGCACTCAGCCTGTCGCGCCGTATCTCAGGCAATATCGATCGTCTGGGCCAGGTGGATCCGACGATCGAGCCTTATCGCACCGAGTTCGAAAAATCAGGCATCGTCGTGCTCGATCTTACCAAGCTGCAGGGCGGCGATCGCCTGAACCACGGCAAATTCGCCGAAAGCCCGGAAGTGGTGAAGCTGATCGGCAACCGCCTGATTGCAGGCCAGACCGTGACCGACAGCGATGTCGGGCTTGGCGAACGGCTGGGCGCCGTGGCGCTCGGAACGGCGCAGACGGTCGGCGGCGCGGCCAGCGTCGCCGTCAGCACGCCGATTGCCATCTTCGACCCGACGACACGACGCACCTATAACGACCAGGTCGGCCGGTTCGGGCAGGCGCTCGGCAATACGGTTGAAACGGCTGTCGGCCAATAAGCTGGACAATTGATCGGGCCGTTACGCAAAAGACGCTTCGCTTCCGCTTGATTTGAACAGGAAAGCGAATAGGTTCCCGTGCATCATCTGCAGAATGCGAGGAAACCATGAAGACCATCGTCAAAGATCTCAAATCCACCGCAGATAAAACCAAAGCAACGGATATCCGTGCCGCCTTCGTCAAGGATGCCGGACGCTTCGAGAAATTCAGCGCCCGTTTCGACGACCTCACGATGGACTATTCGAAGACTGCAGTGAACGAGGAGATCCTCGCGCTCTTCGAAAAGCTTGCGGAAGCCGGCGGAGTGGCGAAAAAGCGCGAGGAGATGTTCTCCGGCGTCGCCATCAACTTCACCGAAAACCGCGCAGTCTTGCATACGGCGCTTCGCAATCGCTCGAATACGCCGGTGCTGGTTGATGGCAAGGACGTGATGCCCGATGTCAACGCCGTGCTGGCTGCGATGGGCAAGTTTGCCGATGGCATCCGGTCCGGTGCCTTGAAAAGTGCGACCGGCAAAAAGATCACCGATGTCGTCAATATCGGCATCGGCGGTTCGGATCTCGGCCCGGTCATGGCGACACTGGCGCTTGCGCCTTTCCACGATGGACCGCGGGCGCATTTCGTCTCCAATGTCGACGGCGCCCATATTGCCGACACGCTGAAGCTGCTCGATGCGGAAACGACCCTGTTCATCGTCGCTTCGAAGACATTCACGACGATCGAAACGATGACCAATGCCGCTTCGGCACGCAAGTTCATCGCAGACAAGCTTGGCGACGACGCCGTGCAGCACCATTTTGCCGCCGTCTCGACGGCGCTCGAAAAGGTTGCAGCCTTCGGCATCGATGCGACACGTGTCTTCGGTTTTTGGGACTGGGTCGGCGGTCGTTATTCGATCTGGTCGGCCATCGGCCTGCCGCTGATGATCGCGATCGGGCCGGAGAATTTCGGCAAGTTCCTCGATGGCGCGCATGCCATGGACAACCATTTCCGCACGGCGCCTGTTCGCGAAAACCTGCCGATGCTGCTGGGCCTGATCGGCTTCTACCATCGCAACGTTCTGGGTTACCCGACACGCGCGATCCTGCCCTATGACCAGCGCCTCCTGCGCTTCCCGGCCTATCTGCAGCAGCTCGACATGGAATCCAACGGCAAGGGCGTGACGATCGACGGTACGCCGGTCGAAGGCAATTCCGGCCCGGTCGTCTGGGGCGAGCCCGGCACCAACGGCCAGCATGCCTTCTATCAGCTGATCCACCAGGGCACGAGCATCATCCCGGCCGAATTCATGATCGCGGCGAACGGTTTCGAGCCCGAACTACGTCATCAGCACGATCTTCTGATCGCCAATTGCCTAGCACAGTCGGAAGCCCTGATGAAGGGCCGCACTTTCGAGGAAGCCAAGGCTCAGCTCACCTCCAAGGGCATGGACGACAAGCAGGCGGACTTTATCGCCCCGCATCGGGTGTTCACCGGCAATCGTCCGTCGATCACCTTCGTGCATGACAAGCTGACGCCATTCGCGTTCGGCCGCCTCGTAGCGCTCTACGAGCACCGCGTCTTCGTCGAAGGCGTATTGTTCCGCATCAACTCCTTCGACCAATGGGGCGTGGAACTCGGCAAAGAACTGGCGACGGGCCTGCTTCCGGTCGTCGAAGGCAAGGAAAGCGCCGAGGGGCACGATTCATCGACGCAGGGCTTGGTGAAGACGCTGGCCGGACTGAAGAGATAAACTTCGATAGTATCCAACAAAAAGCCCTCCGGAATGGTGTTTCCGGAGGGATTTTTTGTTCGTACCTGATGAGCCTTACAGCCCGATCTCGTTTGCAAATGGCGGGTTCGCCCCAGCGCGTGAGACGGTAACCGCAGCAGCCTTGGCGCCAAGCGCCAGCGCCGCGGCGATCTGGTCTTCGGTCAGCTTTGCCACCTGCGCCTTGGTGAGCAGGTTCTGCATCTTGAGCGATGCCAGAATGCCGGCATCGAACGTATCGCCGGCGCCGACCGTATCGACGACCGTCACCCGTTCGCTCGGCACAGTCACCTTGTGATCCGCCGTGTAGCCGACGGCACCTTCGGCGCCGCGGGTGACGACGACAAGCTTGGCACCGTGATGCAGCCAATGGCGGGCGAGCGTATCCTCATCACCTTCCAGCCCGAACCAGGCAAGATCCTCATCCGAGAACTTGACGATATCGGACATCGCCGCCATGCGGCGGATACGGGCGAGATGGGATGCCTTGTCCTTGATGAAACCGGGGCGGATGTTCGGATCGAGCGAGATGACGCGCTTTTCATGTTCGCGAACCATCAGCGCCTCGTAGGTCGAGCCGCAGGGTTCAGGGATCAGGCTGATGGCGCCGAAATGCAACGCCTCGCATTCATCGCCAAGCGCCGGCAGATCGGCCTCGGTGATCATGCGGCCGGCCGTGCCTTCGTCATAAAAGGCGTAGGTCGCGTGGCCATCCACCAGCTTGACGAAAGCGATGGTCGAAGGGCGCGAGGCAATGGCGCAGTAGCTGAAATCGACATTGCTCTTGCGCAGCGTGTCGCGCAGGATATCGCCCATCATGTCGTCGGCGAGGCCGGTGAAGAAAGCAGCCGGGACGCCGAGACGCCCCAGCGCAATTGCGGTGTTGAAGACGGCACCACCCGCGTAAGGCGCAAAGCCCGGTTCACCGAGCGTGGTCTCACGCGGCAACATGTCGATCAAAGCTTCGCCGCAGCACAGGATCATCGATTTCCTCCCCGAGATCATTGTTTCGCTCATCGATACCTGAGCTTTTATATCTGCGCTAGAGCGAAAGCTCAGACACCCCGCCATTGCGGGCTGACCATTCAAGCGGCGCGTCGAGGAAGGATTCGACTTCCGACAGGGTCTTGTCGTCGAACAGCTTCTGCTCGCGGGCAACTGCGAGAACATTACGCCAAGTCGAGATGTGATGAAGCTGGACATTGCCGTTTGCGAAACGCTGCTCGGCTTCCGGGTAGATGCCATAATAGAAGAGCGCAATGCCGTGATCGACAATACCGCCGGCAGCGCGGATCGCATCGATGAAAGTGAACATGGAGCCGCCGGCAGTGGTCAGATCCTCGATCACCAGGACGCGGGCGCCTTCCGGCATATGACCTTCGATCTGTGCATTGCGGCCATGGCCCTTCGGCTTCTTGCGGCAATAGATCATCGGCAGGCCGAGACGCTCGGAGAGAAACGCTGCGAAGGGAATGCCCGCAGTTTCGCCACCGGCAATACAGTCGAATTTCTCGAAGCCGGCGTCACGCATGATGGTTGCTGCGGCAAAATCCATGACGGCAGAGCGAATGCGCGGATAGGAGATCAGCTTGCGGCAATCGATATAGACAGGGCTCATCATGCCGGAGGAGAACTTGTAGGGCTTGTCGGCGCTGAAATGTACGGCTCCGATCTCCCAGAGCATCTTTGCCATCAGTTCGGCCATTACATTTCGGTCGATAAATGTGGTCTGGATCATGCCCGCTCCTTGATCGCTGCTTTTTTCATCCGCAAGTCCGAACGCGAAACCGCTGCACACTTTCGCTGGACATTGCTTGAAACCACGCGCCGCAATAGCAGCATGCGCAGGGCTTAGCCAGCGAAACAGCGACGCAGCGCAAAGTTTTCAGGCTGAAGTGCGGCTGTCGGGCGATGGAGGGATGGACCGGAGATAGGAAGCGATTTCGACCCGATCGCGCCCGGCCCTCTTTGCCTCGTAAAGTGCGCCATCAGCAAGATTGAGGACGGCTTCGAACGGCTGGCCTTCGGGCAGCCCCACGGATACCCCCGCGCTGACCGTGCAGCGAACGAGTTTTCCATCGATGACGATATCGCGGGCGGCGAAACGCATCCGTACCGCGTTGGCGATCCGTTCGGCGCGGCCGGGCATGACCTCGCCGACGACCATGGCAAACTCTTCGCCCCCCAGTCGCGCAGCAGATGCCGCAGGAACCATCTCCGCCATCATATCCTGCGCAAAAAGTTTGAGAACCTCGTCCCCGGCAGAGTGGCCGAACCGGTCATTGATCGTCTTGAAGCGGTCGATATCGAAAACAATGACGGCCGTGGAGGCATTCAGCTTTCGTCCGCCATATTGATCGAACAGGGCCCTGCGATTGAGCAGGCCGGTCAGGGCATCGGTCATCGCCTCATGCCGGTGAATGGCCGCCATCCGCCATTGGTGAAGAGCAAGCGACAAGGCTCCGATACCAGTCATTCCGGCGATGCAGATGCCTATATTGAGATCCTCGGCCCAGTTCGTCGGCGCCTCTTTCAAGCTCAATCGGCCATCCGCGATCAGGACGGCAGCGCAGAGAGCGAACGAAAAGCCGCTGATGCAATAGAGAACGACCATGCCGACCAGAGGCCCGGGAGCCTCCTTGCGTGCCGTCCAGTACTGGCAGCCCGTGCCGACCAAAAGGATGGCCGTCAGCACGTTCATGATGATCAGGCCAAGACCGTTGAGGCCTACAAGGATGAGGGGCATGCCGAGCGCGAGGCTGACAAAGGAAAGCACACCGGCTAGGCGCCAGGGAGACGAGCCTGTACGGAACTGGACAGATGCCGCATAGATGGTGGAGAAACCGCACATCAGAAGCGCGTAGGCGATTGCGGCCGGAGCGATACCTGACTGTGCGGTGAAGGAACTGTAGGCCGCGATGCCGGCCACGATCAGGAAAAGCGAAATAACCAGGGTCAGAAGAAAGGAGTCCGCCCGGCGGGAAAACCAGGTACCGAACAAGGTGACCATCAGGCATGCGGCGGAAACACCAAGCGCAAGCAGAAGAGACTGATAGTCGAGCATCATGCTGGATTTCTCTTCGAAGATTTCTTCAATATACGAGCAGAAGCTAAGATGAGAATCTCTCCAAAGTGTTACCTTCGGAGAGATACAACCCGAATAAAATTATTTCGGCAGTAACAATCGATAACGTCAGTCTACGACATTCCAGAAGATCTGGAAGCCGGGGTCGAAGACGGTGACCGCACCGGCACCGGTATCACGCTTTGCTGGAAATTCGACCTGAGCATCCTGTTTCTCAAGCGTGATCATCTCGGCATTAGGCTGCAGCCCGTACCAGGCGGGGCCATTCAGCGATGCAAATGCTTCCAGCTTGTCCAGTGCATTGTCCTGCTCGAAGACATGCGCAAGGCAGCTCATCGTGTTGACCGACGTATAGATGCCGGCGCAACCGCAGGCGCATTCCTTCAACGGATCGACATGCGGGGCAGAATCCGTGCCGAGGAAGAAGCGATGGTCGCCCGATGTCGCAGCGGCCCGCAACGCGAGACGATGGCTTTCGCGCTTGGCGACCGGCAGGCAATAATAATGCGGGCGGATGCCGCCGACGAGGATGTCGTTACGGTTGATGATCAGGTGATGGGTGGTGATCGTGCCCGCGAGGTTCGCCTTGGACGACTTGATATAGTCGATGCCATCCGAGGTCGTGACGTGTTCCATCGTCACCTTCAGTTCCGGAAGCCGCTTGCGCAACGGGTCGAGCACCGTTTCGATGAAGACTGCCTCGCGATCGAAGATATCGACCTCAGGCGTCGTGACTTCGCCATGCACGCAGAGCGGAAGGCCGATCTTTGCCATGCGCTCCAGAACCGGCATGGCTTTTTCGAAATCACGCACGCCGCCATGGGAATTGGTCGTGGCACCGGCAGGGTAAAGTTTTACGGCGGTGATCAGCCCGCTTTTCTTGCCCTCTTCGACGTCATCCGGGTTGGTGTGCTCCGTCAGGTAGAGGGTCATCAACGGCTCGAACCTATGCCCCTTCGGCAAAGCAGCCATGATCCGCGTGCGGTATGCGGCGGCATCCGCCGTCGTCACCACCGGCGGAACAAGGTTCGGCATGATGATCGCGCGGGCGAAATGCCGGCTCGTATCTCCGATCACGCCTTCCAGCACGGCACCATCGCGCAGGTGGAGGTGCCAATCGTCAGGACGGCGAATCTGGAGCGTTTTCATGGATCTGTTCCGCTAAGAGTTTCGAGAATGTCGATCCCGCTTAACATCAAAGCAAACGTAAAGACAATCTAGCAGCCCGCCGAAGGATCACGGAAACCTCCAATCGCAATCGGCACTATGCGGCTAAGGTTCACGGGATCGTGCGAGTTGCGCAGGCTCTGAACGAAGGTTCTACGCAAAATACGCGGAACAAGCACGCGGGTGCTGCGTTCATTAAGCAATCTGAAAGTGTTTTGAGTCGGAGCGAACAATGAAATCCCGGACTCTGAAAGTCAACAAGGGTTTTGCGATTACCACAGGTGCCGCTGTCGCGATTCTTGCGCTGACGGTTTCGCCCGACGCCGCGGAACGCAACAACCTCCTCCTCGCATCCGTCCAGCAAGGCGATTGTGATCGCCTGGCCGGCAGCCCCTACGACCAGCAGCGCAACGGCGAATTTGCTCCGGTCAACATTGCCGATATCGGCAATCAGGCCGTCGAAGCATGCCGCATGGCTTTCGATACGACGGGAAACCCCCGTTTTGCCTACCAGCTCGGCCGCGCACTCAATAGCGTCGATGAACCCGATCAGGCAATGAGCGCCTACAACACGGCGGTGCAGAACGGTTACGCAGCGGCGATGGTCAATTACGGCATGCTGATGGGCCGCCTCGGCGACGACAAGGCAGAGTTCGCCTATTATCAAAAGGCAGCCGACAGCGGCAACACTCTCGCCGCCTATAATCTCGGCGTTGCCTATCGTGACGGTCTCGGCACGCAGCCGGATGTCAACAAGGCACTGCAATGGTTCGAAAAGGCCGCGGCCGACGGTGACGACACTGCGGCGTTTAATATCGGTGCGATCTATGACGAAGGCCAGTTCGTCGATGCCGACGACCAGACGGCCATCGCCTGGTACGACCTTGCTGCCCAGCGCGGCAATACGGATGCGATGATCAATCTCGGCATCATGTATGAAACCGGCGAAGGCATTGCGGCCAATGCCGAAAAGGCCGCCGAGATGTATCGTCAGGCAGCTGCAAAGGGTGACCTGTTCGGCGCTTCCAAATACGCGCAGTTCCAGGAACTGGGTATCGTGCCTGCACCCAATCAACAGGGCCTGGAAGGGGTAAGCTCCCTGGTCCTGAAACAGGGCGACGTCGAGACGCCCGCCAAGATCGGCAGCGATATCTAACAGATCAAACGATATCGCCGGCCGAAGGGCCCCAGACGTCGGTCATGGCAAAACCATCGGCCAGCGGGTCGAACGGGTCGAGCGCGACCTGATGCAGACCGAAAGTGAATCCGCGGCCGGCGATCGTTGGAATGATTGCCGGCTTTCCCGCGACATGCGTTTCGGCGGCAAGGCCGACCTCGAATTGCGTGCCGATGATCGAGCGCGACAGGAATACGTCTCCGACCTTCACCTTGCGGCGCGCATGCAGCGTCGCAAGATTGGCAGAGTTACCCGTGCCGCACGGCGAGCGATCCGCCCTGCCCGGCCACATGGTGGTGCAGGTGCGAACGGTGCCATCGGCCTCCGTATCGCGAAACATTACATAGGCGACACCTGAGATCGCCGGAATTTCCGGATGGACCACCGGGATTTGCCGGTTGATCAGATCCTTTAGGATCATGCCCGCCTGGACGAGCGCCGCCGCATTCTTCTTCTCGATGGTCAGGCCGATCTGGGAGACGTCCACCAGACCGTAGAAGATTCCGCCATAGGAGATATCCAGCGTGATCTCACCCCATTCCGGCGTGTGCAGTTTCACGTCCAGCTCGTGAACGAAAGACGGGACCATGGTGAGCTTTACCTTCTCGCAGCGACCGTCACGGCAGGTGGCCACAGCCCTGACGAGACCGGCCGCCGTTTCCAGCGTGACGACCGTCTCCGGCTCCTTCATCTCGACGATACCGGCCTCCAGAAGCGCGGTTGTGGCGCAGATCGAGTTGGAGCCTGAGCTGGCATGTGCCTGATCCGGCTGCAGGATGATGAAGGCGGCATCCGCATCCGGGTGTTTTGGCGGCAGGAGAAGGTTGACGGAGCCGATCGGCGTGCCGCGTGGCTCGAGGCAGAGGAAGCGGCGAAGCTCCTGCCCTTTCGGGTCGGAATTCATCCAGGCGAGCTGCTCTGCGACGGTATTGCCGGGGATCTTCGGGACGCCACCGATCGCCACGCGACCAATCTCGCCTTCGGCATGAACATCCAGCAACTGGATCGTACGCTTCCATCTCATGGCACTCGACTCCGAACGGACAGCAGCGGCTCAGCCGGCTGCAGCAAAGAACTGATTCACAGGTCTGTTCTGGATAGCGCAAGCCGTGTGCTCTGCCCATCGGGCACGCACTTAAACGGTGTGAAATTTTCCACGAGATAGGGATCGAACCGGCATATTCCGGATGGCAACGGCAAAGCATGTTGCCGCGCGATATTCAGTGATCAATTGGAAAGAAAGAATGGCGCACCCGAAGAGATTCGAACTCCTGACCCCCAGATTCGTAGTCTGGTGCTCTATCCAGCTGAGCTACGGGTGCGTCTGTCAGCGGTGTGTTCCGCTGGCGTGGCGATCCTCTAAAGGCTGCCGAGAAGGATTGCAAGCGATTATTCCCGGCTTGATGTCATTTTATCTTCAAAAAACAAACAAGCCTTTGTTTTTGCGTGTTTTTTACTCACGCCCTGGCGCGGTAGTCCTCCAGGGAGACCGGGCGGTCGGGAATTTCGATGCGGAATTGCGTGCCCGGACCGGGCTTTTCAACGAGGGCGATCGTGCCGCCATGGGCCAGCACAAGCTCGCGTGCGATAACCAACCCCAACCCCGTGCCACCCGAACGCGCAGACCCCCTGAAAGCGGAGAACAGGTTCTCGCGTGCCTTACGTGGCATGCCGGGCCCGGTGTCATCGACGGTGATGCTGACGACGCTGCCGAGGCGGTGGGCGGACAGGGTGACCCGTCGGACGACTTTCGGATCATTGGCATCATGGGTGAGCAAGGCCTGGACCGCGTTACGGCAAAGATTGTGAACCACACGGAAAATCTGTTCGCCGTCGCAATCGACTTCCACGTCTTCCGATATCTGCTCGATGAACTCGATACCGGCATCCGGATCGATGGCCAGCATGTCGCGCACTTCCTGGCAAAGGTCGTTCAGATTGACCCGCCGGCGGCGTGGGGCAGCCTCCGATGCCTGACCATAGGCCAGAACCTCGTTGGTATAACCAACCGCCCGGTCGATGGTACGCAACAGCTTCGGGGCGAAGCTTCTGACCATCGGATCTTCGACATCCGTCAAGCGGTCGGACATCAGCTGAGCCGAGGCGAGGATGTTGCGCATGTCGTGGTTGATCTTCGATACGGCGAGGCCCAGATCCGCGAGATTCTTCTGCTGCTTCAGCGTTCTCTGAAGCTCGACCTGCATTGCCGCAAGATGCCGCCCAGCCACGGCCAACTCACCGCGGGAACGATCGGCGGAGAAAACGCGGGTGGGATCGTCCGGCCGCTCGGAAAACAGCTGCATGCTGTGCGTCAACCGCCGGATCGGCGAAATCATCATCCGATTGATCGCGAGGAAGATAAGCACCGCCGTGATCAGGGAAATCAGCAGGGAGATCAGAAACATCGTCTTCGAATATTTCAGCATGTCCTTGCGAAGGGCGGTATCGGTCATGACCAGTTCTATGATCATGTCGCTTTCGCCGACCGGTCCGAAAACGCGCATCACCCGGTTGCCACCGAAGACAAGCGTATCCAGTGAATCGCGCATCGAGCCGAGCAGAGATGTGTGGGCAAGATCGTACTGGGCATCGACTTCCGGCGGGACTTCGATCGCGGCCAGCAGCCGGGACGTTCCGTCCTTGCGCAATGCAATGACCTTGGTCCCCGTCGCCAGCAGCGTATCGTCCTGTACGGCGCGCGGCAGTTCGGCAGGTTGAAGCCCATCGATCACGATGCCGGCGGCGGCGGCGGTATCAAGGCGGTCACGCAGCCAGTTCATGCGCATGCCGGAAATGGACGGCATGAAGATCAGGATTTCGGCCAGCATGACGAATATAACTGTCAGCCACAGCAAACGACCGGAGAGCCCGCGCAGGATCGTCGGCATCGGCTCCGGTCCGGCGCCGTCTGGCCAGGTTCCCTGACGTTCCGAGGTGTGAACCTCGCTATCCATACGGATCTCCAATTTCAGCCACGGGTTTCAACTCCCCGTGTATGCGTCCATTTTACCGCGTCACCAAGATTTGAACACCCCAGGCAAACGCAAAAGGCGGAGGCAAACCGTGCCTCCGCCTTAAATTTCGGTAATGTTAGCACTGAAAGTATGCCCCAATCCCTCGGATTGGCTCATCAAACTTCAGGTCGTTATCTGATCGCAAGCCTTCATGCGACATGCGTCTGATCAGAATTCTTCCCAGTCTGCGGTGTTGGCTGCCGCTGCGGAGCTACGTCCACCGAAAGCACGGCCGATCGCGGCGGTCAGTTTTCTTGCCGGCGACGGCTGTGGGCGATGAGCATTATCGGCCGATGCAAGGCGCGTCGAACGGCCGGCCTCTTCGTCGATCCTGAAATGCGCAACGAGGCGATAGAGCGCGTCCGCTTCGGATGAAAGCTTGCTGGTTGCTGCCGAGCTTTGTTCCACCATGGCTGCGTTCTGCTGGGTGACGTGGTCCATCTGGTTGACCGCGGTATTGACCTCGGCGAGACCGGTCGCCTGCTCGCGAGACGCGACGGCGATCGAATGGATGTGGTCGTTGATGCGGGTGACGCGCGCCTCGATCTCCGAAAGCGCCTCACCGGTTTTCTGCACCAGCTTGACGCCGCCCGCGACTTCCTCGCCCGACTTGCCGATCAGACCCTTGATGTCTTTCGCGGCGCTGGCGGAACGCTGAGCAAGTTCGCGGACCTCCTGGGCAACAACGGCAAAACCCTTTCCGGCCTCGCCGGCCCGTGCCGCCTCGACGCCTGCGTTCAAAGCAAGAAGATTGGTCTGGAAGGCGATTTCGTCGATCACGTTGGTGATCTGGGCAATTTCGCGGGATGCCTGCTCGATGCGGCCCATTGCCTCGATGGCATTGCGCACGACGGCACCGGACTGGACGGCACTTTCCTTCGCTTCGCCGACCATAGTCGTCGCTTCATTGGCCCGTTCGGTCGAAGTCCTTACGACGGATGTGATTTCATCCAGCGCGGCCGACGTTTCTTCGAGGGCTGCGGCCTGCTGCTCTGTGCGCTTCGACAGATCGTTTGAAGCACTGCTCAGCTCGGAAGCCCCGTCATTCATGGCGCCGGTCGCATTGCGGACCTTGCCCATGGTGGACTGAAGCGTCTGCATCGTGCCGTTGACGTTTTCTTGCAGTTCGGCAAACGCGCCCTTGAACTCGCCCCGCATGCTGTCGGTCAGATCGCCATCCGACAGGCTTCTGACAACGCGGCGCGTCTCGGATACGCCTGCATCGACGCTTTTGACCAGCTGGTCGATGTTGCGGGCAACGCGGTCAAGGCTTTCGACGCCCCACTGCTTGTCGATACGGCGGGTGAAATCGCCCTCGGCCGCCGCCTGAACGACGGCCGACATGCGTGTCTGCAGATCGTCGCTTTTCGCTTTCAGGCCGGCTTCGGCATCGGTCATGCGGGCGACTTCGAGACCATTTGTCTTGAAGACTTCGACCGCTGCGGCCATGTCGCCGATCTCGTCCTTGCGGCCAGAGAAGGGTACGGAGGCGTCATAATCGCCCTGCGCCAGACGGCCCATGGAAGAGGTTAACTTGAGGATCGGTCCGCTGATCTGGCTGCGTCCGAGATAAAGACCGAAGCCCAAACCACCGCCCACACCGAAGATTGCAACGATGAGGACGGAGTAAAAGATCAGGTTGCCGAAAGAACTCATCTCGGCGCTCAGCACGTCGAGATCGGCCAGATCCGAGGCGACCACCTTGTCGATCTCGGCCTGGTAGGCCTTGCGGTTGGCCCGGTTGGCGTCGTTATTGCCCTGAACGTTGGCGGCCTGCGGGCCTTCCGTTGCACCAAGGCGCACTGTTTCGGTGCGGAATGTCTTGAATTCCCTGAAGCCCGCCGTGAGTTTTTCGAACTGCGCCTTCTGGGTCACGGGAACGACCGCCGCCCAATCCGCGACCAGCTTCTCCATATCGCCGAGGCTTTTCGTCACGCTTTCGCCAAAGGGCTTGGCGGTATCTATGTCCTTTGCCGCGTACATGCCGCGGGCGTCCATCACCACGGCAGTCACAAGACGGTTCAGCCGTTCGCCCTTATAAACACGGTCGGCAATATTGGCGTAGGCACTCTGCTTGTCATTGTATTCGGTAACCGCGAAGACCGACAATCCGGCAATTGCGCATGCGACAAGGCTCATCAACCCCACGAGAAGGTTGATCTTTACTCCAATTTTCACGGTTATCCCCTCCAAAGACACCAGAACAGCACCAACAGCAGCCGCTATTCTTGATACTTGCGAAAATTAGCATAAAATTGTTAATAATGGCTGATCGGCATGACGATCTAAACCTGCCAGACGGCGCAAAAATATCGCGCCCAGGCACTCTATTCAGTGATATATTTTCTCACAACTTGAGCTATTGCCCGCAAAGCGGAAATATCCACCAAAAATTGCAACCTTTGGAAATCAAATCCGCCACGATAAATATTAATAATTGTATTCGCGTTCACTTAAATACAAATGACGAAAACGCTTCATTCCTGCCAATCAAGGCCTGCTGATTGACTTTCAGGCTCAACCTGAACTATATGCCCGCGCGCTCAGACGGCGGACTGCCTTATGCATCCTCACGTTTTGCGCATTTTCCGAAACGCTCTTGCTTCGATAGAGGCAATCTTCAAGAAGGGCCGCACACCGCGGCATTAAAAAAATGAAGCGTACCTACCAACCGTCCAAGCTTGTTCGCAAGCGTCGTCATGGTTTCCGTGCCCGCATGGCTACCAAGGGTGGCCGCAAGGTTCTTTCGGCTCGTCGCGCACGCGGCCGTGCCAGTCTGTCGGCCTAACGGCCGACTTGCCCGGATCGGGCAGTGACGACGAGTAAAGACACGAAAAACACTGTCGGGCGGTTGAAAAACCGGCCGCAGTTTCTTGCTGTTCGCAAGGGCGAAGCACGCCGCGGGAGAACGTTTCTCCTAGAAGTTCTCGATCGCAAGCAGCCTGATGAGCCGCCCCGTGTCGGCTTTACCGTTACCAAGAAGCACGGCAACGCCGTCGAGCGGAACCGTATGCGCCGGCGCCTGAAAGAGGCGGTGCGCAAATCCGCCGGATTTGCAATGGAAAACGGACACGACTATGTGATCGTCGCGCGCAGGGAGGTGCTCGGCATTTCCTTCCCAAATTTGATCGAACAGCTTGCAGCACGGATTGAAGGCAGGCAAAAAGCCAAGCCTGTCTCAGGAACACCCTCCAGGAAAGCATGATGGAAAAAAACCGAAATTACTTCATCGCGATCGGCCTATCGGTCGTCATCGTCCTTGCCTGGCAGTTCCTCTACATGAACCCGCGCATGGAAGCGCAGCAGCGTGCCGCTGAAGCCCAGCAGGCATTGCAGCAGCAGCAGGCCGCGCAGAACCCGACATTCACGCCGGAAAGCCCCGGCGCGGCCACGACCACCGGCAATCTGCCGGGTGCCGGCCAGGCCCAGGCGACTGCAACCCGCGACCAGGCGCTTGCCAAGTCCGCCCGCGTCGCAATCGATACTCCGGCCGTTTCTGGTTCGATCAATCTGACCGGCGCCCGCTTCGACGACCTGAAGCTGCGCGAGTATCATGAGACCGTCGATGACTCGAGCCCGCTGATCACGCTCTTCTCGCCGGCAGATACCCATGACGGTTATTTCGGTGAAGTCGGCTATATCGGCAGCGATACGAGCGGTGCGGTTCCCGGCCCCGGCACGACCTGGACGCTTGCGGGCGGCGACAAGCTGACCACGACGACCCCGGTGATACTGTCCTTCACCAATGAAAAGGGCGTCGTCTTCAACCGTACGATCTCGATCGACGATCACTACCTGATCTCCGTCGCCGACAAGATCGAGAACCCCGGTGCGGAAGCGATCACCCTTTCCTCCTACGGCCGTATCACTCGCAACAACAAGCCGGTGACACCTTCGGTCTGGGTTATCCATGAGGGTTTCCTCGGCGTACCCGGTACGGATGGCAGCCTCAGCGAGCACACCTATTCCAGCATCGAGAAGGAAGCCGTCACCAATGCGAAGGCAACCGGCGGCTGGCTTGGCATAACCGACAAATACTGGGCAGCCACCATCGTGCCGCCGCAGACCATGCCCTACGAAGGCCGGTTCACGCATTTCACCGATGGTCAGCCGCGTTATCAGGCAGACTACAAGGGTGATGCACTGACCATTCAGCCCGGCCAGTCGACCGAGTTGAAGAACATGGTCTTCGCCGGCGCGAAAGAAGTGCCGCTCGTCGCCCGTTACGCCCAAGACTACGCAATTCCGCATTTCGACCTGCTGATCGACTGGGGCTGGTTCTATTTCATCACCAAGCCGATGTTCCAGCTGATGGACTTCTTCTTCCGTCATGTCGGCAATTTCGGTGTCGCGATCCTGCTGACGACCGTTGTCGTCAAGCTCATCTTCTTCCCGCTCGCCAGCAAGCAGTACGCTTCGATGGCCAACATGAAGCGCATGCAGCCGAAAATGACCGAGCTGAAAGAAAAGCACGGCGACGACCGCATGGCGCTTCAGCAGGCGATGATGGCGCTTTATAAAGAAGAGAAGATCAACCCGATCGCCGGCTGCTGGCCAGTGCTCCTGCAGATCCCGGTCTTCTTCGCGCTCTACAAGGTCATCTACGTCACGATCGAAATGCGCCATGCACCGTTCTTTGGCTGGATCCAGGATCTGTCCGCACCGGATCCGACCTCGCTGTTCAACCTGTTCGGTCTCCTGCCCTACGACGTTCCGCACTTCCTGATGATCGGCGTATGGCCGCTCGTCATGGGCATCACGATGTTCCTGCAGATGCGCATGAACCCGACACCGCCGGATCCGACCCAGGCGATGATCTTTACCTGGATGCCACTGGTCTTTACTTTCATGCTGGCGTCGTTCCCGTCGGGTCTCGTCATTTACTGGGCATGGAACAATACGCTGTCGGTTTCGCAGCAGGCAGTGATCATGAAGCGCCACGGCGCCAAGATCGAGCTCTTCGACAATCTCAAGGGCCTGTTCAAACGAAAGCCGGCAGAGAGTAAATAACCCAGAAAACCCCGGATGCCGGATCGGCCTCCGGGGTTTTCTTTTTGTCCCTCTGCGAAATCCCGGCCCTCGAAAAAGCCAGTGAAGCTTGACATCCGGCACCAAAACCCGGATGCGATTGGCGTTTTACTGGACACGAAGATAGAAAAGCGGATGACCACCAACGACAAGCCCATATTCGGCAAGCCCTGGATTTTCATCCGCGGCGTGCCTTCGATGAAATTCCTTCCGCCTGAAGGCCCTCTCGAGGTTGCCTTCGCCGGCCGTTCCAACGTGGGCAAATCGTCGCTCATCAATGCGCTGGTCGGCCAGAAGGGATTGGCGCGGACGTCCAACACGCCCGGCCGTACGCAGGAACTCAACTATTTCGTTCCGGATGGCTATTCGGGCCAAGTAGGCGACCTGCCTCCAATGGCTCTGGTCGACATGCCCGGCTACGGCTATGCCGAGGCGCCGAAGGAACTGGTCGATGCCTGGACGAAACTCGTCTTCGACTACCTGCGCGGCCGCTCGACACTGAAGCGCGTCTATGTGCTGATCGACAGCAGGCACGGGCTGAAGAAGAACGACGAAGACGTTCTCGATCTGCTCGACAAGGCTGCCGTTTCCTACCAGATCGTGCTGACCAAAACGGACAAGATCAAGGAACCGGCCGTGCCGAAGCTGCTTGAAGAGACGCAGGAAAAAATCCGCAAGCGCCCTGCCGCCTATCCTTTCGTCCTCTCCACCTCCTCCGAAAAGGGCAAGGGCGTGGACGAGTTGCGCGCAGCGATCGCCGAGGCCGTGCGCTAAGAGCGCTATCTATTTGTTTCACGCAATTCCAGATTGCTCAAAAACGCAAAAAATCCGGTCGCCCCTGTGGGGAGCGGCCGGATCTCAATGCAAGCTGCAGGTTCGGGCGAACCGCGCTTACATTTTAGGAAGCAGAACCTTGTCGATCACGTGAATGACGCCGTTCGACTGCTTGACGTCGGCGATCGTGACGTGGGCAACGCCGCCCATTTCGTCGGTCAGAGTGATCTTGCCCATGCTTTCCTTGGCTTTCAGGATGCAGCCGCCGACGGTCTTGACGTCATGGGTGCCCTTGTCGTCCTTGATCATCTTCTCGATGGCCGTCGACATCGCGTCGGCAGCCACCACGTGGCAGGTCAGCACTTTCGTCAGCTGAGCCTTGTTTTCAGGCTTCAGAAGCGTGTCGACCGTGCCCTTCGGCAGTGCCGCGAAGGCTTCGTTGGTCGGGGCAAATACTGTGAACGGCCCCTTGCCTTCAAGCGTCTCGACCAGGCCGGCTGCCTTTACGGCCGCAACCAGCGTCGTGTGGTCCTTGGAGTTGACCGCATTCTCGATGATGTTCTTGTTTTCATACATGGCTGCACCGCCCACCTTGGGGTTGGCGGCATGCGCGCCGACAGCAATGGCGGAGACTGCGGTTGCGATGGCAAGTGTGCGAAGTGTGGACTTGAACATGACTTCTCTTCCTCCCGAAGGATCTCGCCCCGGCGCGGATACGCGCCTTTCAAAGGCTTGCCGCCCAACCAGAGCGGCGACATGAGAAAAGACGGAGTGCAGCCGAAAAGAGTTTCAGGTCGAACCAAAAAAACGGCCTGAAACTATCAGGCCGTTGATTTTAATGAGGTATTTCAGACTAGATGCCTTGCGCCTTACCGGATGCGATCACCGGCCCGGTCGGCTGGCCGGTCGGCGAGCCACCGAAAGGCTCAAGGCTGACGGCAAAGGTTACCCCATCCCTGAGGCGCGGCCGCAAGTCGGCGGGAATATCGACAGCGCCCTCGCCCGTCTGCGGCAGGATGCCGAGAGAAACCGGTGCAGCGCCGCCGTCGGGCACGAGCCAGAGCTGCAGCGAGCGTGCATCGTCGGCCTTCGCAGCGACCGGCATGAGCTGCAAGCGTCCGCTGCCGGTGTCGTAACGCGCCATGAGGCCGAGAGCGGCGTTATTGTCGCCACTCAACTCCGCCACAAGCGCCTGGGATGGCGGTGCTTCGCCGATCCATCCGGATTGGAACGATGCGTAGGTGGCCAGTGTCGCAAACGATGCAATTGCCAGCCCGCGCCACAGAGCTAGCGAGTTCCACCAGCCACCAGCCGAAAGCAGTTGCTGCTGGAATGTCCTGGCGGGAAACAGTCTGGCTTCAATCCTGGAATATGTCCGTGATGGCGGCGCCTGTTCTTCGTAGTCGGTGTCGAAGCCGGCTAGATTTTCCTGCCAGTTGGCCACCATGGCCGCGAATGCCCGGTCCTTGCCGATACGAGCCTCGACCTTTCGGCGATCCGCCTCCGGCAGAACGCCCAGCACATATTCCCCGGCCAAAAGCTGGTCGCGGGAGCGATCCCCTTCGCTTTGTTCCGGCTTGCTCATCGATCGAGACACTCTCTCAGTTTCAGAAGGCTGCGTCGCAGCCAGGTTCGCATTGTATTGATCGGGACTGCGTGCCTTTCGGCCAGTTCCTGATAGGTCAGGCCTTCGACATAAGCACTGCGTACTGCACCGGCACGGTCAGAATCCAACTCCTCCATGCACCTGTCAATGCGCTTGCCTTCCCATTTCATCACTGCCGCATTTTCCGGCCCCGGTGCCGGATCGGCGATCTGCCAATCCTCATCCGTGCTTTCGCCCGTTGGTCGACGCGCTCTCAATACGTCAATAGAATGGTTTCGAGCGATCGTCACCAGCCATGCCATCACACTGTTGCCTGCCGCGGCAAAACGCCCGGACCTTTGCCAGATCTTGACGAAAACTTCCTGCAAAGCGTCTTCCGCCTCACCACGATCTTTCAGAATACGAAGGCAGGCGGAAAAAAGTTTCGGCGAGACTTGAGAATAAAGTTCTGCAAATGCTGCCCTGTCGCGTAGTGCCACACGCCCGACCAAGGCGGCGATGTCGCTTTCTGGTGCCAAATCAACCTCCCGTGCCGATGGAGAATCGCGTTTTCCCCACTCTCCAACTGCTACGGCCAAATCTTTCCACCAGATTGTTTCATCTGTCAAAAAGATGCGCTAAAAGCGCCGCACCTTTGATGTGAGGGATTTTCATGACGACGTCAGACAGCGAACTCCAGGCCAAGCTTCTCGCCCAGGCTCTGCCCTATATGCAGCGCTATGAAAACAAGACGATCGTGGTGAAATACGGCGGCCACGCGATGGGCGATACCGAACTCGGCAAGGCGTTTGCCGCCGACATCGCGCTTCTGAAGCAGTCCGGCGTCAACCCGATCGTCGTCCATGGCGGCGGCCCGCAGATCGGCGCCATGCTGTCCAAGATGGGCATCGAATCGAAATTCGAAGGCGGACTTCGCGTCACTGACCAGAAGACGGTCGAGATCGTCGAGATGGTTCTCGCCGGTTCGATCAACAAGGAAATCGTCGCGCTGATCAACCAGACCGGCGAATGGGCGATCGGCCTGTGCGGCAAGGACGGCAACATGGTCTTTGCCGAAAAGGCGAAAAAGACGATCGTCGATCCAGACAGCAATATCGAGCGCGTTCTCGATCTGGGTTTTGTCGGCGAGGTGGTCGAAGTCGACCGCACGCTGCTCGACCTGCTTGCCAAGTCCGAGATGATCCCGGTCATCGCACCGGTTGCTCCGGGCCGTGACGGTGCCACCTACAATATCAATGCCGATACCTTTGCCGGCGCGATTGCCGGCGCGCTGCATGCGACGCGTCTGCTGTTCCTCACCGACGTTCCGGGCGTGCTCGACCGTGACAAGAACCTGATCAAGGAACTGACGGTTGCGCAGGCGCAGGCGCTGATCAAGGACGGCACGATCTCCGGCGGCATGATCCCGAAGGTCGAGACCTGCATCGAGGCGATCCGCTCCGGTGTTCAGGGTGTCGTCATTCTTAACGGCAAGACCGCCCATTCCGTGCTGCTCGAGATCTTCACCGAGCACGGTGCCGGCACGCTGATCGTGCCCTGATCTGATAATGATCGCGATTTGAGGGGAGGCGCCGGTGAGGCGCCTTTTTTCGTTTCAGCCCGCCAGCAACCCGAGGATGCCCGCCACGATCAACATGCAGCCTAAAATCTCCATGCGGTTGATCCGCTCGTGGAAGAGGAAATAGGAAGCCATGAAGGTGAAGACGAGTTCGATCTGGCCGAGTGCCCGGACATAGGCCACCTGCTGCAGCGTCATGGCGGTAAACCAGCCGGCAGAACCGAAGACGCTGGCCAGGCCCACCAGCGACGAAGAACGCCAGGTCTTCAGCACCTGCACGATCTCGTTCTTGTCCTTCCAAAACATCCAGATCAGCATGAAGACGGTCTGGAAGGTGGTGACGCAGGCGAGTGTCATGGCGGCCTGCATGACCGGGTTCGGCCCGTCAAGCGATAGCGACGCGCTGCGATAGGCGACTGCCGAAATGCCGAAGACCGCACCGGAGGCGATGCCGACCAGTGCAGTGCGACTGGCCAGCGCCGTGACGGTGTTCCTCCATGACAGGGGCATGCGCGCCATCGAGATCAGCATCACGCCGATGACACCGGTGATGATCGCGCCGATTGCGCCGATCGTCAGTTTTTCGCCGAGCAGGATGAACCCGAAGATAGCCGCCTGAACCGGCTCGGTCTTCGAATAGGCCGTGCCGACGGCGAAGTTTCTCAGCGAGAAAAGGTGGACCAGCATGATGGTGGCGAAGATCTGTGCCAGACCGCCGATCACGGCCCAGATCGCAAAGCTCCAGTTGATCCGCGGGACGGGGTATCCCGCGAGATGATGCAACAGGACGCCATAAAGAATGGCGACCGGGAAACCGTAACCGAAACGGACGAAGCTCGCGCCGCGCGTGCCCAGCCTGCCCTGAAGATGTTTCTGCATTGCGGAGCGCAGGTTCTGCAGGAAGGCGGCAGCAATGGTGATGGGGATCCAGAGTTCCATACAATCGCGGTATCACGCGCACGGATTTATCGCCAAGCCGGAAGCCGCTCGCAGCCGTCGCCTTTTCGATTTTCTTTATGAGCGAGGCAGTGCATAAGCGAAACATGGACAAGAAACCCAAGACCGCTGCCGACGCTGCCGATTTCGCTCATATCCGTGACTGGGTCTTCGATCTCGACAACACGCTTTACCCACATCACATCAACCTGTTTGCCCAGATCGACGTCAACATGACGGCCTATGTGCAGGAGTTGCTGCAGCTGGAGCGGGACGAGGCGCGGGCGTTGCAGAAGCGCTATTACCACGAACACGGTACGACGCTTCAGGGGCTGATGCTGCACCATGGCATCGATCCGGACGGATTTCTCGAACGAGCGCATGCGATCGACTATTCCATCCTGCTGCCCAACCCCGAACTGGGCGAGGCGATCGAGGCGCTGCCGGGCCGCAAGTTCATCTTCACCAATGGCAGCGTGCCGCATGCGGAAGCGGCCGCGAGAGCACTCGGCATCCTCGACAATTTCGACGACATTTTCGACATCGTCGCAGCAGGTTACGTGCCGAAGCCGGCAGGCGAGACCTACGACAAGTTTGCCAGCCTGCACCGGGTCGATACGGCCAACGCGGCAATGTTCGAGGATCTGCCGCGCAACCTCACCGTTCCCAAGACACTCGGCATGCGCACCGTGCTTCTGACGCCGCGCAATCTCGACGACGTGCTGATCGAACGCTGGGAAATGCTGTCGGAGGAGGACGATCACATCGATTATGTGACTGACGATCTCGCCGGTTTCCTGAAGGGTATCGTGCCGGGCTGACGTTCCAGGCGCAATTGCAGCATTACAAACAATTCATCCACATTACGGGAGTTTAAGTGGTTGCCAGAGCTTGGCGGCCATATCTTGTGGTTATCGAAATAACCGGAAGGAACCCGTCTATGACCGCTAAGAAGATCGTTTTGGCGACCCTCGGTGCCGTGCTGGTCGCAGGAGCCGCAATCCCGGCATTCGCCGCACCGGATCGCCCGGAGCGCGGCCCAGGTGGCCCCCACGGCATGATGCGCGGCGCGATGATGCAGGACGTGACCTTCGTCCGCCTGCTGAAGACCGCCGATACCAACAAGGACGGCAAGATCAGCAAGGAAGAAATGGCCGCCCGCCAGGACGCCCTGTTTACCGAGATCGACGCCAACAAGGATGGCAACATCACTCGCGGCGAGCTTTTGGATTACCGCGTTGCCAAGCGCGAGGAGTTCGCCAAGAACAACCCGCGGCCCGAAATGGCGGAAGAAGGGAAAAATCGCCCTGAGCGTGCCGAACGCAAGGATCACGATGGTCCGCGTCATGAACGCGCAGACCGCGACCATGACGGCCGGCGCGGCGAATTCCGCAAGGCCGGTTTCGAACGCCACGGCGGCATGGGTGGTGGTCGGTTCTTCCGGATGATCGACGAGAACCGCGACAACAAGATCACCAAGGCTGAAGCCTCCGCAGCAAGTGACAAGCTGTTCGCCCGGATGGATACCAACAAGGACGGCGTAATTTCCATCGACGACCTGCCGGACCGCCCCCTCTAGTTCCCCGCCCCCCGCATAATGGAACTAGCCCGGCAGTTGTCGACAAAGGCCCGCCTCTCCCCCGAGGGGCGGGCTTTCTCTATTTTACTTCTCGTAGAAATTCTGGATGACCTTCCAGGCTTCATCCGCCGTCTCGACGAAATTGATCAGCTCGATGTCTTCCGGGGCGATCGTGCCGAAATCGGCCAGCGCCTCGAAGTTGATGATGCTGCGCCAGAATTTTTCCGCAAACAGGATCAGCGGAATACGCTCCATCCGCTTCGTCTGGATCAGCGTCAGCGCCTCGAACATCTCGTCCAGCGTGCCGAAGCCGCCGGGGAAAACGGCGACCGCCTTTGCCCGCATCATGAAATGCATTTTGCGGATGGCGAAGTAGTGGAAATTGAAAGAGAGATCCGGAGTCACATAGGGGTTCGGTGCCTGCTCGTGCGGCAGCATGATGTTGAGGCCGATGGTCGGGGCGCCGGCTTCGCTCGCACCGCGATTGCCCGCTTCCATGACACCGGGACCGCCGCCGGTAACCACGACAAATTCCTTGTGGTCGAACTTCGCCGAATATTCCCCACAAAGCGCGGCAAATTTTCGCGCCTCGTCATAGTAGACAGATGCCGCCTGCAGATTGTTGTGCTGGGTCTCGTTATGAGCCGCCCAAGGCTTTTGGCCGGGAGCCGGGATACGGGCGCCGCCGAACAGCACCACCGTCGAGGTAATGCCTTTTTCCGCCAGAATCATCTCCGCTTTCAGAAGCTCCAGCTGCAGCCTAAGCGGCCGCAATTCCTTGCTGCAGAGGAAATCCTCGTCGGTGAAGGCAAGGCGGTAGGACGGCGACTGCGTCTGCGGTGTCTTGGGCTGGGCGGCGGCGGCGTGCTTGTCCGCCGTACTGTCCTTCAGCGGTTCCCAGACCTTGTCCTCGGCTCCGCGCGCTTCCGACCTTCTCTTCGACATGCTGATGCTTCCTTCCCGCGCCAACCCTGGTTGGCGCCAATTCACATTGACGCTTGAGTGGCGGTCGCTTAGAGCAAATGGGACCAATTGACCACCTTTCCAGCCATCACGATACTGCGTGACGTTTAAGGATCTTCCATGAGCAGCTTCAACCTCGCCGCCCTCGAAAAGACAATCGAGACCGCTTTCGACAATCGCGACAGCGTCAGTGTATCGACCAAAGGCGAGGTTCGCGATGCGGTGGAAGAATCGCTTAACCTGCTCGACGCCGGCAAGGCTCGTGTTGCGGTTCGTGGCGAAGACGGCACATGGACCGTCAACCAGTGGCTGAAGAAGGCCGTTCTCCTCTCCTTCCGCCTGAACGACATGGAAGTCGTCAAGGGCGGCCCGGGCGCTTCTACCTGGTGGGACAAGGTTCCCTCCAAGTTCGAGGGCTGGGGCGAGAACCAGTTCCGTTCCGCCGGCTTCCGCGCCGTGCCGAATGCCGTCGTGCGTCGCTCGGCCTATATCGCCAAGAACGTCGTGCTGATGCCGTCCTTCGTCAATCTCGGCGCCTATGTCGATGAAGGCACGATGGTCGATACCTGGGCAACCGTCGGCTCCTGCGCGCAGATCGGCAAGCATGTGCATCTTTCCGGCGGCGTCGGCATCGGCGGCGTTCTGGAGCCGATGCAGGCCGGCCCGACGATCATCGAGGACAATTGCTTCATCGGCGCCCGTTCGGAAGTCGTCGAAGGCTGCATCATTCGCGAAGGTTCGGTTCTCGGCATGGGCGTCTACATCGGCAAGTCGACCAAGATCGTCAATCGCGCCACCGGCGAAGTGAGCTATGGCGAAGTACCGCCCTATTCGGTCGTCGTCGCCGGCTCGATGCCCTCGGGCAATGCCACGATGCCGAACGGTCTCGCCGCCCCGCATCTCTATTGCGCCGTCATCGTCAAGACGGTCGATGAGAAGACCCGCTCCAAGACGGGTATCAACGAGCTGCTGCGCGATTAATCCGGGACGAATTCGATGTCTGCTGTAGACCCGATTGCAAATCTGCAAGCGCTGATCCGTTGCCCTTCCGTCACCCCGGCGGAAGGTGGCGCACTTTCGGCGCTGGAAGCGATGCTGACCCCGCTCGGCTTTACGGTCGAGCGGATGATCGCCACGGAATCGGGCCTGCCAGACGTCGAAAACCTTTATGCCCGGCTCGGCACCGGCGAGCCGCATCTGATGTTTGCCGGGCATACCGACGTCGTGCCGCCCGGCGACGAAAGCGCGTGGAGCCATCCGCCGTTTGCAGCTGAAATCGCGGATGGCGAAATGTTCGGTCGTGGTGCCGTCGATATGAAGGGCGGTATTGCCTGCTTTATCGCCGCTGTCGCCCGTCATATCGAAGAGCATGGCGCACCGAAAGGCTCGATCTCCTTCCTGATTACCGGCGACGAGGAAGGCCCTTCCGTCAACGGCACGGAAAAATTGCTGAAATGGGCGGCCGAAAAGGGCGAGCGCTGGGACGCCTGCCTGGTCGGCGAACCGACCAATCCGGACGTTCTCGGCGACATGATCAAGATCGGCCGCCGTGGCTCCGTTTCCGGCAAGGTCACGGTCTTCGGCGTGCAGGGCCATGCAGCCTATCCGCATCTCGCGGACAATGCCGTTCGCGGCCTGCTGCCGCTCAGCGCTGCGCTGATGGATCCGCCCTTCGACGCAGGCACGCCCGAGTTCCCGGCTTCCAATCTGGAAGTCACGACGGTGGATGTGGGCAATCCTGCTACCAATGTCGTGCCGGCCAAGGCCACATTCGCCTTCAACATCCGCTTCAACGACACATGGACTGCCGAGACGGTAAAGGCTGAGATACTGCGCCGGCTGGACAAGGCTGCGGCAGACCAGACGCTGCGCCCGGATCGCAAGCCGACGGCTTATGAACTCGTCTGGGCCGAGCGTCCGAGCCATGTGTTCCTGACCCGCAACAATGCGCTGATCGGCTCGCTTTCCAGTGCCGTCGAAGCCGTGACCGGCAAGCAGCCGAAGCTTTCGACGACCGGCGGCACATCGGATGCCCGTTTCATCAAGGACTATTGCCCGGTGGTGGAATTCGGGCTTGTCGGACAGACGATGCATATGGTGGACGAGCGGGTCGCCCTTGCCGATCTCGAGACACTGACCCAGATCTACGGAACCTTCCTCTCCCGCTGGTTCGGCGATGCCATCCTTTCCTGAAGTCAAATTCTATATCAGCGGTCTCTGGCTGCTCTTCAAAGGCGACCCACAGGGCCTGAAAAGGCTCGACTTGACCGACCGCGGCATGATGCGGTCGTTCTGGGCTTTCGTCTGGTGCCTGCCTGCGATGTTCGTCTACTGGACGGGCGTCAGGTACGCTTTCCTCTCGGCAAGCGCGCCAGGGACGAAGGCGGGCGTCGCTTTTTATCTCCGGCTGTTCATGGTCGAAGCGATCAACTGGGTGCTGCCGCTGGTGCTGCTCGGCATTCTCTGCCTGCTGCTGAAGACAGAGCGCAAGTTTACCGCCATCGTGGTGGCAACGAACTGGCTTTCGGTTCCGATCTCCTACGCCTATGCGGTGTTGACGCTGCTGCTGTTCCTGGCGCCTTTTGCAGCGGGCTTCATCGCGCTCGTCCAGCTGGCGTTGCTGATCGCAACCATTTTTGCGATTTCACGCTTCGTCCGGCAGATCTGTGGACAGGAACCGCTCGTCGTCGCGACGACACTTCTTGTGCTGCTGGTACCAGGTCTGATTATCGCGGACCTGCTGCAGTCTTATCTCGGCGTGTCGCCCTACTGACTGTCGCCCGGATAATCGACCTTCATAAAGTATAGACCTTCCGGCGGCGCGACCGGCCCGCATTCCTTGCGATCACGGGCTTCGAGTGCCGCGCGCACGTCATCCGGCGTCATCTTGGCCTCGCCGGCAAGCTTCAGCGTGCCGGCGAAAGAACGGATCTGGTTGTGAAGAAAACTCTGAGCGCTGGCGCGGATCTCGATCAGATCGCCTGACCGCGCCACATCCAGCCGATCGAGCGTCCTCATCGGGCTTTTGGCCTGGCAATGGACGGAGCGGAAGGTGGTGAAGTCGTGATGGCCGACAAGCATCTGGGCAGCCGCATGCATCGCCTCGTGGTCGAGCGGTTTCGGCACCCACCAGGCGTGCCCGGCTTCCACCGCCAGCGGAGACGGTCGATTGATGATGCGGTAGAGATAATGCCGTTTCACTGCCGAAAAACGCGCGTCGAAACTCTCGTCCACCTGCAGGACGTCGATAACGGAAACGCGCTCTTTCGCCATCATCAGATGGGCGTTCAGCGCATTGCGCAACTTGAAGGGATGCCAGTCTCGGGAAAGGTCGGCATGGATGACCTGACCGAAGGCATGCACACCGCTGTCGGTGCGCCCGGCGCCACGGATCGAGACGGTCTCGCCGGTCAGAGACAGTATGGCATTCTGAAGTGCGGCCTGCACCGAATGGCCGTTTTCCTGCTTTTGCCAGCCGACATAGGAGGTGCCGTCATATTCGACGATCATGCGAAAACGCGGCATCAGGCGGATCCGACCGGAAGCACGGTGCCTTTCGGAAGCGCCGTGCCGCGAAGGAAGTCGCTCGCATCGAGAGGTTTTCCGCCTGCCTTCTGCAGCCGCGTGAGCCGGACTGCGCCTTCGCCGCAGGCAACCGTCAGTGCATCGTCGAGAAGCTCGCCGGCAACGCCAGCCCCCTCGCCCAGTGCTGACGCGAGAACCTTGATGCGTTCCGGCTTGCCGTTGATCTCGGCTACGAACCAGGCGCCGGGAAATGGCGACAGGCCACGGATGTGGTTATGCACATCACGCACCGGTTTGGAGAAATCGATGCGGGTCTCGCCCTTGTCGATCTTGGCGGCGTAAAGCACGCCCTCTTCCGGCTGCGGCGTCAACGGAAGATCGTCGGCTTCAAGTTTTTCCATCGCCTCGACCATGGCGCGCGCACCGACGAGCATGAGTTTGTCATGCAGTTCGCCGGCCGTCATCGTTTGCGTGATCTCGACTTCTTTGGTCAGCGCCATGGGGCCGGTATCGAGCCCCTTTTCCATCTTCATCACGATCATGCCGGTCTTTTCGTCACCGGCCATGATGGCACGCTGAATGGGGGCGGCGCCCCGCCAGCGCGGCAGAAGCGAGGCGTGGCCGTTGTAGCAGCCAAGCCTGGTGCCTTCGAGGATTGCGACCGGCAGAAGCAGGCCATAGGCGACGACGACCGCAACATCCGCCTTGAACTCGCGAAAAGTCTCGCGGTCTTCTTCGGCTTTGAAGTTCAACGGCGTCAGAACCGGAATGCCGAGCAATTCGGCCGCCTGATGGACCGGCGACTTGGTGAGATCGAGTCCTCGGCGACCGGCCGGGCGCGGCGGCTGGCTATACACCGCAACGATCTCGTGGCCGGCCTGTTTCAGGTTCTGCAGCGTCGGCACGGAAAAATCCGGCGTGCCCATGAAGATGATGCGAAGTGACATGCGCTTGACCTGTTTCACTATTCAGGCGCCTTCAAACGGGTTTACCAGCCGAAGATCAAGCCCTTCGAAGTCTTTTACGTTGCGGGTGGCGAGGGTGGCACCGTGAGAGAGGCAGATCGCCGCGATCATGGCGTCCTTCGTTTCGATCGGATGACCTCGGCTACGCCGTTCCGCTGAAAACTGCCCATATCTATGCGCGGCATCGATCGAGAAGACCAGAATGCGATCTGTGAATTCCGCCTCTATCTGGCGGTACAATTCCTCAAGATCGGCTTTGCGGCGTCCGTCTGGCAAGCAACCAATGCCAAAGTGGATTTCGGCGATGCTTATCGTGGTCAGGTACGTCTCTTCATGTGCAACATCATCCAACCAAGTCAGCAAGTGATCGCTGTATCGGCGATTTCGTAGCTCCGAGATGACGTTTGTATCCAGGACGATCATTCATCGAACCTGGGCGGTTCCCTGTCCGGTTGATGACGGGCTGCCTCGATCGCGACCAGTTCTTCCTCGGTCCAATAGGCATCCGAGCTTTCGACGATTGCTCTCAAGATCTCGCCCGCAGACTTCTCCACACCGTCATTTCCGGAGGTCAAAGACCGGCGCAGGCGCACGCTCGCCTCTTCAGACAAGCTACGGCCATTCTGCTTGGCCTGATCGTGAAGCCGGCGCTTAAGAGCGTCATCCAAATTGCGGATCAGCAGATCACCCATCCACGCCTCCTATGATATCAGCGATATCATAACGCAGGCTCCAGCAGTTTTCAACGAACGCTAGACAGCCTTGCCCTTCGCCGCCTTGGTGAACCGCTTGATCACCATCTCCCGCTTCAGCCGGGAAATATGGTCTATGAAGAGCGTGCCGTTCAGGTGGTCGATCTCGTGCTGCAGGCAGGTAGCGAGCAGGCCGTCGGCTTCCAGCATATGTTCCTTGCCGTCCCGCCCGACATATTTCACGCCGATTGCGGCCGGCCGCTCGACTTCGGCATAATAGTCCGGGATCGACAGGCAGCCTTCCTCGTAGACCGACAGTTCGTCCGAAAATTTGACGACTTCCGGGTTGATGAAGACCTGCGGATTCTTTTCCTCGTCCTCGCGCGATACGTCGATGACGAGCATGCGCCTGGCCACACCGATCTGGATCGCGGCAAGGCCAATGCCCGGCGCGTCATACATGGTTTCCAGCATGTCGTCGGCAAGCTTGAGAAGCTCGGCGTTCACGGTTTCGATCGGCTTGGACACCTGCCGGAGAAGCGGATCGGGAAGAATAATAAGCGGCTTGATGGTCATCTCGCCCCCATAGCGCATCTTTTGCGTCGATGGAACAGGGATGCGGCACGGATTTTGACCGATGTTCACGCTTTGATCTTCCGTTGATAAAGCAATCTGCTAGAGTGGCATCATGAGAGAAATCCTTGCCGACGTCCTTCCGCCCGATTCTGCCCTGCCAATCCTGCTGATCGTGGCGCTGTTCGCCGTGCTCGCGGTGCTCATCGCTTTCTTCGCAGTCTTTCGCGGCAGCCGCCAGCGCGAAGAGATGACGCAGCGTTCGATGGATGCGGAAGCGCGCCTCGCCCAGCTGGTGCGGATGCAGGGCGAGATGCATGGGCGCGTCGCCGCCATGGCCGAGACGATCACCAGCCGCCAATCTGAGCTTAACCATTCCGTTAACCAGCGTCTTGACGGCATTAGCCATCGGCTGGGCTCGACCATCACCGAACAGACGAAATCGACGCATGAAAACCTGCGCAAGCTGCAGGAGCGGCTGGCGGTGATCGATGCAGCACAGAACAACATCCAGACGCTTGCCAAGGATGTCGTCGGCTTGCAGGCGATCCTTTCCAACAAGCAGACGCGCGGAGCTTTCGGCCAGGGGCGGATGGAGACGATCGTTGCCGACGGGTTGCCGCACGGGGCCTATTCCTTCCAGTCGCCGCTGTCCAACGGTACGCGTCCGGACTGCGTCATCCGCATGCCCAACGGCGCACCGCCGCTGGTGATCGACGCCAAGTTTCCGCTCGAGGCATGGACGGCATTTCGGGAAGCGGCTTCTCCAGAAGCACGGCGCGCCGGCGGCCAGCAGTTCAAGCGGGATATGGAGGTCCATATCAAGGATGTCTCCGAGAAATACCTGATCGCGGGCGAGACCCAGGATACGGTGCTTCTCTTCGTGCCATCGGAATCGATCTTTGCCGAGCTGCACGAGCATTTCGACGCAGTGGTCCAGAAGGCCCACCGCGCCCGCGTGGTGATCGTCTCGCCATCGCTGCTGCTTCTGTCGATCCAGGTCATCCAGGCCGTTTTGCGCGACCAGCGGATGCGGGAGCAGGCACATCTCATCCAGGGTGAGGTCGGACTTCTGATGGAAGATCTCGGGCGACTGGACGACCGGACGCGCAAGCTGCAGTCTCATTTCATCGCCGCCGAACGGGATGTCGAGCAGATCCTGACCTCGATTGAGAAGCTGACGCGCCGCGGCAGCCGGATCACCTCGTTGGAACTGGAAGCTCCTGCGGCTGCCGAACCATCGACGGACGCGCCGCCACAAAAATCGGTCGAAAGCCGTACAGGCCTTCTGCGCCTTCGGGTGGTTGACGAGGAGTGATGCTCTCGGGCACTGTCCCGCCATCAATTTAGCAGCAGCAGGCATGAACATGATCACCGTTTTCGGCTCCATCAACATGGATCTCATCGCGACCACGGCAGAGCTGCCGAAGCCGGGCGAGACGGTTCCCGGTTCCAGCTTTTCGACTGCGGCAGGTGGCAAGGGTGCCAATCAGGCACTCGCCGCGCGACGCGCCGGCAGCAATGTGAAGATGGCCGGTGCAGTCGGAAGCGACACATTCGCCGAGCCGGCACTTGCCTTGTTGAAGGATGCAGGGACGGACCTTTCATCCGTGCTCAAGGCCAGCGAGCCGACAGGAACGGCACTCATACTCGTGGGCGGAAACGGCGAGAACATGATCGCCGTCATTCCCGGTGCCAACGGTACGATCACTGCCAGCGACGCCATCAAGACGGTCGATGCCATGTCTGCCGGCGACATCCTGATGCTGCAGCTCGAAAGTCCGGCTGCCGCCGTAGAGGCAGCATTGAGAGCCGCGCGGGGGAAGGGCGTTACCACGATCCTCAACACCGCCCCGTTCACCATTGACGCTACCCGGCTTTCCGGGCTTGCAGATATCGTCGTGGCCAACGAGACCGAATTCGACGCGCTTTCCGGGAAGGACGCGATAACGGCTTCGCAACGGATCGAAGCGCTCAAGACGCTTCATGCCGAAGGGCAGCAGACATTCGTCGTCACGCTTGGTGGGGATGGCGTCGTCGCCATTCGCGGCGGAGAGATCACGTCCGCCCAGGGACTCGTCATCGAGCCGGTCGATACGGTGGGAGCCGGCGACACGTTCTGCGGTTACCTGGCTGCCAGCCTCGATCAGGGTCTGGATTTCGAAAAAGCGCTTCGCCGGGCCGCAGTTGCCGGATCGCTGGCTTGCCTGGCGCGTGGTGCACAGCCTTCGATCCCGATGGCTGAGGCCGTGGATGGCAAAGTGTAAAAACTGCTCCTTGGCCCGGAAAACCGAGCTGAAGCTCCGTTGCAATTTTAGTTAAATTTAACAGATGCCAAGTAGCGTCGCCTCGGCATCTTCCTCTGGTGGCGCCAGCCGTACAGAACGGCCCGATGACCGGGCCTCGACTTGCCATGTCAGCGATCTTCGCCCTACAGATCCACGAGGCAAGTCATGTCCTTCCTGCGCCTGAATTCCCTGTCCAAAAAGCTTATCGTCGTCACCAGCATCGCAATCGCGCTGCTGCTCGTCGTCTCCAACTTCTTCCTCATCTCCCAGACGAGCGACAGGGTCACAGCCCTTACACTTGAGCAGGCCAATGCCGAAGCTCGATCCATCGGCAACGAGGTGGCTGCCGAAATCGGCCAGCTCGCGGGTGCTGCACGCTCGATGGCCGGCGTCATCGGCCGTGGCCATGCTGCGGGCTATCTTGACCGCAAAAGCGTCGTGGATGCGCTGAAGGCCAATCTCGAGCAGAACGCATTTGCCTATGGCAGCTGGTTTGCGGAAGTGCCGGGCAATTTCGATGGCCGAAATGGCGAATTCATCGGCAACAATGAATTTGGCGGTAACAAGAAGGGCGAACTCGCCCCCTACTGGACCAAGAACAAGGCCGGCAACATTGCCTACAGCGTCTTCGACGTCGATACCCAGGCGGAATGGTACGCCCTGCCGGCTAGCTCGAAAAAAGGCGCATTGACGCAGCCTTACATCGAGAGTTCGACCGGCGACAAGACCGCCATGAGCTCGATCGCCTATCCGGTGCTGTCGGGAACCAAACTCATCGGGATCGCTGGCGTAGACGTTTCGCTCGCGACGCTTTCCACCAAATTGCAGGCAATGCGCCCCTTCGGCTCCGGCCGTGTGTTGCTCGTATCCCAAGGCGGCAAGTGGATCGTTCCAGATAATGCGGACAACCTGATGAAGGCGATTGAAGGCGAAGGCACAGATGCGCTGCTTTCCACGCTGAAATCCGGTAAGCCCGTGACGATCGACAATCTGGCCGGCTCGAGCGGAGAACTGTTCGAGCGGGTCGTTTATCCGTTCGCCGTTCCGGACTTGAACACGAGCTGGGCCGTCGTCGTCGACGTGCCTATGAGTGTCATCATGGCGCCAGTCACCGACCAGACCTGGATGATGATCGTCAGCGGCATCATCCTTCTCGGCGCCGTCATCGTTACTCTTTACGTAGCCAGCGGCTCGTTGCTGCGCGGTCCCCTGAAGGCCTTGCTGGCAAGCGTGGGCCAGCTCGGTGAAGGCCGATATGACAATGCTGTCCATGGGCAGGATCGCAATGACGAAGTCGGTGCGCTGGCAAAGTCGCTCGAAGGTTTCCGCCATACGCTGGCCGACGGCAAGCGGCTCTCATCGGAAGCGGAAACGCAGCGCAATGCCGCCGAAGACCTGCGCCATCGCTCCGCCACTGAGCGTGAGGAAGCCGCACGGGAACAGGCCCATGTCGTGGACTTGCTGGCTTCCGGCCTCGCAGAGCTTTCCAACGGCAACCTGCAACACCGCTTGACGGGAGAATTCCCCGGCGATTACGCAAAGCTGAAACACGACTTCAACAATGCGGTCGACAGTATCGAAAGCACCGTGATTGCAGTCACCTCGTCGATCCACAATATCGGCACTGGCAGCCGCGAAATCACGACTAGCACGGGCGATCTTTCTCACCGGACCGAGCAGCAGGCTGCAAGTCTGGAACAGACTGCCGCAGCGCTGAACGAACTGACCGAACAGGTCAATGCGAGCGCCGAAAACGCCGGCACCGCCGCCTCGACGGTCAATCTCGCCTGTGACGATGCGGAAAAATCCGGCGAGGTGGTGCAGAAGGCTGTTGCCTCCATGCAGGCCATAGCCCATTCTTCGCAGGAAATCTCGCGTATCATCGGCGTGATCGACGAGATCGCCTTCCAGACCAACCTTCTGGCGCTGAATGCCGGCGTAGAGGCTGCCCGCGCAGGCGAAGCCGGCAAGGGATTTGCCGTGGTTGCGCAGGAAGTGCGGGAGCTGGCGCAGCGTTCCGCGACTGCTGCGAAAGAGATCAAGACGCTTATCAACGCATCGACGACACAGGTTCATGACGGTGTCGACCTCGTCGGCAAGGCCGGCGATGCGCTGCAGAAGATCGCCATCCAGGTGATGCAGATCAACGGGCTGATCCGCCAGATCTCCTCCTCCGCCGGCGAGCAGGCAGTGGGCCTGAAGGAGATCAACTCGGCCGTCAACCAGATGGATCAGGTGACCCAGCAGAACGCCGCCATGGTCGAGGAGACGACTGCGGCCAGTGCGGTTCTGAACGGCGAGGCCGAGACCCTCAGAGATCTCGTCCAGCGCTTCCGTACGTCGGCGCCGAGCGCCGCTGCAGCACAGCCGCTCCGCCAGATGGCGCAGGCGATGCGATCAGCTCCGCGTCAGGTGCAGGATCCGGCCTACGCTCCGTGCAAGGTCGCCGCCGTGTCGCATGGCTCGGCAGCTGTTGCGGAAAGCTGGGAAGAGTTCTGAGAAACGCCATGGGATGCCGCCCGCAAAAGGCGGCATCCTGACCTCACAGGCGCCCGACGCGTTCGGTCAGCAACGCGAAGAAACCATCGGCATCCACGTTGCGCATGAACGTCGCGTTCCGCTTTCGGTCGGTCACATGCCACCAGTCGACAACAGTCATGCCGACCGTCAGTGCCGACTGGACCTCGATCTCGACATTGCAGTGACGGCCGGAAAACAGGTCCGGCTTCAGCAGATAGGCGATGACGCTCGGATCATGCAGCGGGCCGCCATCCGATCCATACTTCTCGACATCGAAGCGCTCAAAGAAGGCCAGCCACTGGACGAGGACCTGGGCGGGGCGTGTGTCGAGCGCGGCGATCCTGGCAACACGTTCCTTGGTTGTCAGAAGCTGGTGGGTCACATCCAGCGGCAGGATGACGGTCGGGATGCCCGCGTCGAAAACGATCTTCGCCGCTTCCGGATCGACATAGATGTTGAACTCGGCCGCCGGCGTGATGTTGCCGCCTTCGAAACAGCCGCCGCCCATCATCACCAGTTCCTGGATGCGGCCGGCGATGTCCGGTGCCTTCTGTAGTGCCAGTGCCAGATTGGTCAGCGGGCCGAGCGTGCAGATGGTGACCGTTCCGGCAGGTTCGCTCCGCAGCGTCTCGATAATGAAATTGACCGCGTGCACCGGCTGCGCCACCATCATCGGTTCCGGCAGTTCGGCACCATCCATTCCAGTACGGCCGTGGACATGCTCGGCGGTTACCTGCGGCCGGTTGAGTGGCTTCAGCGCGCCCTCATAAACCTTGGCATCCGGTTTGCCACACAGTTCGCAGACGATGCGCAGATTGCGACTGGTGAACGAGAGGGGGACATTTCCCGCCACGGCACAGAGGCCGAGAATTTCCAGTTCCTCAGGGCTTGCGAAGGCCAGCATGAGTGCTGCGGCATCGTCCTGACCTGGATCCGTATCAATAATGATCTTGCGTGGTGACATTGTTCATCCCCTCAATTCGGTCGGGATTGGTGGAGGCACACGTATGGTTTGTCAAGGACGGCACAGCCGGCTTTCACGTGTCTCGCCTTGTGCCACAGCTTGCGATCGTCATCACGGCAACCCATATAATAGGCTCTTCCGGCGTGCCTTCTGGGCGCCGGCATGGTCGCTTGATACAAGGACTGAACGATGACCCGGATGACGCCCTTCGCGAGCCCCCTGCTTCTGGGCTTTGATGCGATGGAAAAAACGCTGGAGCGCCTCGCCAAGGCGAATGAAGGCTACCCGCCGTATAATATCGAGCGAATCAGATCTGCTTCCCCAGATGGGCATGAGAAATTGCGCATCACTCTGGCCGTTGCCGGCTTTTCGGAAGACGAACTGGACGTCACGACAGAAGAAAATCAACTCGTGATCCGTGGGCGCCAGGTCGAGCAAGACGAGCGTGATTACCTCCACCGGGGCATTGCCGCACGCCAGTTTCAACGGGTTTTCGTGCTTGCGGACGGTATGGAAGTGTCCTTCGCTTCGCTGAAGAACGGGCTTCTCTCGGTCGACCTCATGCGCCCGGAACCGCAGCGCGTGGTGAGAAAAATTAACATTTCCGTCTCAGACTAGGACGTGTCGGCATCAAGGCCGGCACCCTCAGTCTGGAGGCTGGAATGCTTTTGAAAGAAGCGAATACGCATTTGTCGCAGTCCGAACTCGCCCATCTCGGCGCCGGTGAAGTCGGATATATTCGCAAGATGCGATCTGAAGAAGTCTCCCGCTGTTTTCCCGAAGCTCCCGATATCGATCCCAGCCTCGACCTGTGGGCGCTGTTCGGTGCCGACGGCACACCGATCCTGCTGACAGACAATCGTTCCAGCACGTTCTTCAAGGCGGCAGAAGACGATCTGAAGACGGTCAGCCTTCACTGACCGCTACGACCGCAGTTTTGCGGTCACACCTTTCGAAATGCCAGATAGGCGGATGAGCGCCCTTCCCTGCGGGCCTTGTTCTCGTAGCGCGTTCCCGGCCAGCCGGCATAAGGCGTCAGCCAGTCGGATGACTGTTCGGCCTGCCAGGCGAAACCACCATGGTCGCGGCAGTGAATCAGCGTGTGGTTGACGTAAGTGTCGATGTCGGATGCGAAGCAGAAGACGCCGCCGGGTTTCAGCACGCGGTGGAAACGCTCCAGGTTGACCTGTGAGACGAAGCGGCGCTTCCAATGCTTTCGCTTCGGCCAGGGATCGGCGTAAAGCAGATCGATCTGGTCGATAGAGCCTGACGGCAACCAGTCGAGCACCTGCGTCGCATCGTCGTCGTAGACCCGGATATTCTTCAGCCCCTGGATCTCGACCTGCGAGAGCAGCTTCGCCATCGAATTGACGAAAGGCTCGACACCGATAAAACCGGTCGTACCGTTCTCGTTGGCGCGATGAACCAGATGCTCGCCACCGCCAAAGCCGATTTCAAGCCGTATGCGTTCAACCGGGATCGGATAAAGTTCGGCAAGGATATCCGGCGCAGGAGACGCAAGATCGAGCTTCAGCGCCGGCAAGAGTGTCGCCAGACCTTCGGCCTGACGCTCCCGGAGGGCCTTGCCTTTGCGGCGGCCATAAAACGCTTCCGTCGCCCGGCTCGGATGCTGCTGATCGTCACTCATGAGAAGTCTTCCAAAAACAAAGAAGCGGATGCCCGCAGAAGGCACCCGCTTTAACGTGTCATAACCGGATCGGTAAAGCCCCGATCGGAAATGCCTTACTCGGCAGCGACCAGAAGGTCTTCCTTCAGGGCGTCCTTGAGCGGCTTCACAAGATCGGTCTTTTCCCAGGAGAAGGAACCGTCACGGCCGGACTTGCGGCCGAAGTGACCATAGGCCGATGTCTTGGCATAGATCGGCTTGTTGAGGTCGAGATGACGACGAATGCCGGTCGGCGACAGGTCCATGACCTTGCGGATGGCGTTCTCGATCTGGTCTTCCGTGACGTTCTTGCCTGTCTGGTGCAGGTCGACATAGATCGACAGCGGCTGGGCGATACCGATCGCATAGGCGATCTGGATCGTGCAGCGATCGGCAAAGCCTGCTGCAACAACGTTCTTGGCGAGGTAGCGCGCGGCATAGGCCGCCGAACGGTCAACCTTGGTCGTGTCCTTGCCGGAGAATGCGCCACCACCGTGGGGAGCCGCACCGCCATAGGTGTCGACGATGATCTTGCGGCCGGTCAGGCCTGCATCACCATCAGGGCCCCCGATGACGAACTTGCCGGTCGGGTTGATGTACCACTTGCAGTCCTTGGCGACCGGCAGATCACCCAGCGCTTCAAGGATATAGGGCTCGACGACCTGGCGAACCTTCTTCGAATCCCAGCTCGCATCGATATGCTGGGTGGAAAGAACGATCGAGTCGACCTCAGTCGGCTTGCTGTTTTCATAGCGCACCGTCACCTGGCTCTTGGCGTCCGGGCCGAGCTTGCCGGCATCGCCCTCGCCCTTCTTGCGGGCAGTCGCGAGCAGCTGAAGGATCTTGTGGGAATAATAGATCGGAGCCGGCATGAGATCCGGCGTTTCCTTGCAGGCATAACCGAACATGATGCCCTGGTCGCCGGCACCTTCGTCGCCCTGCTTGTCGGCGGCGCTATCAACGCCCTGCGCGATATCGGCAGACTGGGAGTGCAAGAGCACGTCGATCTTCGCCGTCTTCCAGTGGAAGCCATCCTGCTCGTAACCGATGTCGCGGATCGCCTTGCGGGCCGCGGACTTGAACTTCGACGGGTTGATCACGTCGTTGCCGTTCTTGTCCTTCTTCATCAGGCTCGGCGGCAAGCGCACTTCACCGGCAATAATCACACGATTGGTGGTCGCCAGGGTTTCGCAGGCAATACGAACCGTCCACGGATCAACACCGGTTTTCGCAGCTTCGCGGTAAACGAGGTCGACGATTTCATCGGAGATGCGGTCACAAACCTTGTCCGGGTGGCCTTCTGCCACGGACTCGCTGGTGAACAGATAATTGGCGTGCATGCGGGATTCCCCTCAAAGAATGGACAGCAAAATGTTTAGTGAGTTCGTCATGTAAAGACAAGAACACAACGACATAAATATATCTTTATGCGTGGAATTGATCCTTATTTTTGATGAAGGCATAAAAAAAGCGGCTGTAAAAGCCGCTTTCTCCTCCCCGCCTCATAGAAGCGACTATTCCTCGGCTTCGGCAGCGAGTGCCTTGACGAGGTCTACCAACCTGCGGCGAACCTTGGGATCGGCGATTTTGACGAATGCGCGGTTGAGCTGAAGACCTTCCGAGGACGACAGAAAGTCAACAACGTAATTGGAGCTGGATGCTTCGGCCATGCCGGTTGCACCGCCAGCCTGGTCGCCCGGTGCATCTTCGAAGAAGAAGGACACCGGTACGTTGAGAATGCTCGAGATGTTCTGCAGACGGCTTGCGCCGACGCGGTTAGTCCCTTTTTCGTATTTCTGGATCTGCTGAAAAGTAATGCCAAGGCTTTCGCCCAGCTTTTCCTGACTCATGCCCAGCATCGTTCTGCGCAGGCGGATCCGGCTCCCGACGTGAATATCGATCGGGTTCGGCTTTTTCTTGTTTTCAATCATAATGGGGGTCCTGGTGAAGTTGCAGTTAGGTTTTCAACCCGGTCCGCGTATGGAGAATACACTTCAAGCGATTGGGACGACAGAACCAACACACGAAGCGTATGACGAGACGGTAGGCATTCTCACTATGCAATTTTGGGGGTTTTTGGTCAATTCGCGTGAGATTTAAAACTTAGACGCGAAGCCACTGCAATCACAGACATGAGTGCTACAACCAACCAGAAGTACCACTGGCGGCTGTTATTACTCCAATTTGCAACCTTTGCACTACTTATGGTCGCGTCGATCACACCCTTTTGATTGTATCCCAGCCCCCTTACTACCCGGCCAAACGGGTCTATAACCGCCGAAATTCCGGTATTCGCCCCCCGAATCAGGAACAATCCGTTCTCGACGGCCCGCAATCGGGCCTGCTGAAAGTGCTGGTACGGGCCTGGAGTTGCACCAAACCAGCCGTCGTTGGTGACGTTCAAAAGGGCTGAGGTCCGCTCCACATCATTGCCGATTTCGTTGGGAAAGATCGCCTCATAGCAGATGAGTGGATAGAGAAGCGCACCACCCGGCAGCGTGAGAAGCGAGCGCGAGGAAGCCGCCGTAAAGCCTCCCGGCATGGCGATCGCCTCGGTAATGCCGAGAGAGGCAAGGACGCTTTCGTAGGGCACGTATTCGCCATACGGAACAAGGTGCACCTTGTCCGCGGCCGATATTATTTGCCCATCACTATCAATGACATAGATTGAATTATAATAACGCGGTGCAACGCCAGCGCCGGCATTTTCGGAGCGAACGGCACCGGTGACAAGCACCTGCCCTTCCTCAAGAACCTCGGCAATACGGGCAAGCGCATCCGGATTTTCGGTCAGGATGAAAGGCACGGAAGTTTCCGGCCAGACGACGATATCCGGGCGCGTTTCACCGCTTGTGAGCGGTGCGGAGGTGAGGCGCAGATGCTCCTCGAAGATCTCCGCCCGGTTGGTATCGTCCAGTTTCTGTGCCTGGTCGATCAGCGGCTGAACAATACGTATGGTTGTTTTTTTGCCGTCACCGACAGTCAGTTTTTCATCTGCGACATTTAGTCGCCATGCGCCGAAACCCACATGCGCAGCAGCCAGAAGCACAGCCGCGGTAAGGCCGATGACCTTGCCCTTAACTGTGCCAAGCAGTGCCGGGGCGGAAAAAACGAATACGGCCAACGCGCTGACGCCGAAAATTCCCAGAACTGCATCGGACTGCATCATCAGGGGGACCGGCATCGCTCCATAACCGACGGCATTCCATGGAAACCCGGTCAGAACGAAGCTGCGCAGCCATTCGGCAACCCCGAAAGCCGCGCCGAGAGCCGCCAAACGGCCGACACCATCGGACCAGAAAGCCCGTGCGAGTGCTGTTGCCAGACCGTAGAAGATTGCGAGATAGGCAGGCACCCCAAGAACGGCGAGAGGTATCGCCCAGGCAAATTCCTCGGCATCTACGAGCAGGGCGTTGCCAAGCCACCAGAGATTGGCGACGAAATATCCAAAGCCGAAAAGCCAACCTATGGCAAAAGCAGACCGCAAACGGCTGGCGATGCCGCCACCGGGATTGCCGGTCGAGCCATCGACAAGCCAAACGAGAAGCGTAAACGAGAGGAAAAGTGTGGCGAAAACGCCGAAGGGCGGAAGTGCCAGCGCGCCGATCGCGCCAGCAAACACCGCAAGTGCGATCCGGGGCCACCCCGAAAGAAGCATGACCTTACCCGCCAGCCGCTCCATGACAGTCCCCTTTTTCGCGAATCAGGGGCGCAGTGTTTCAAAAAAACTGCGCCCTGTCGCGGTGCGGGGCAATGGATCAGGTGCCGGTGCGCGCGGAATCGCTTTCGGGGGGTGCCGGAAGAAGCACGGGCTGAGCGGGCGGTGCCAACATAACCTCTGCATCTCCCTTGACCTGACGGCGGCGTGCAAGGGCGCGTTTGCGCAGGATCTTCACCCGCTTGATACGTCTCGGATCGGCATCGAGGATCTGGAATTCGAAGCCCGGAACTGCCTGCACGACCTCGCCGCGCACGGGAATGCGCCCTAGCGCCGAGAAGATCAGGCCGCCAAGCGTGTCGACATCCTCGATGCGATCGCGAACGTCGAAGTCCGGGCCGATTGCCTTGGCGATTTCTTCCAGCTCGATGCGAGCATCGGCAACGAATACGTCCTCCGCCGTCTTGGAGAACATGACTTCTTCATTGTCATGCTCGTCCTCAACATCGCCGATGACCATCTCGACGATATCCTCGTGGGAGACGAGACCATCGGTGCCGCCGTATTCGTCGATGACCAACGCCATCTGCGTGCGAGCGGCCTGCATGCTGCGCAGGAGGTCAGACGCGAGCATCGAGGGCGGTACGAAGAGGAGCTTGCGGACAAGGCCCGCCTCCGCAACGGTCTGTTCGAGGTTGACCCGTCCAAGGTCGAAGGCAAGTTTCGGCACACGCGCCGGCTTTTCCGCGCCATTGATGGCCGTGCTGATCTGCACCGTCGAAGCCTTGACGCCTACGCGACGCTTGTTGCGGGCCTGCTTGGCCAGATAGGAAAGAAGATCGCGAATGTGGACGAAGCCGCGGGCGTCATCGAGGTTGTCGCTGTAGACCGGCATGCGCGAGCGTCCGGTCTCCTCGAAATGGATCATCAGTTCGCCGATGGTCATGTTCATGTCCACCGCCTCGATATCGGCGCGCGGCACCATGATGTCCTCGACGCGGACCTCGCGGAAGCGGAGGATATTGTGCAGCATCGCCCGTTCATCAGGCGAAAAGGCGTTGCTGACGTTTGTGTCCGTCATCAACGCGTCCGCGAGATCCTCTCGGAGCTGCTCGCCCTGCGATGGCCTGAGAAGGCGCACGGCCCTCGACCAGAAGGAATTGTGGGGTTTGGGGTGGTGTTCGGATCGTGCCGAACTACTACCCTCGTCCGACGAGGTAGAGTCCGAACCGTCCTTGCCCTCGCGGGCGACATTGCTCGAATATTCGTTCATTGTTCCAAACTACATCAACGGGTCCTGCCCCGCATAGGGGTCAGATAGGCCGAGACTGGCCAAAATGCGAGTCTCGAGTGCTTCCATTTCTTCGGCCTCGTCCTTCTCCAGATGGTCGTAACCGAACAAATGGAGGAAACCATGGACCAGAAGATGGGTCAGATGATCGTCGAAAGTCTTGTCGAGATCAACCGCCTCGCGCTCAACAGTTTCCCTCGCGACCACGATATCGCCCAGCATCGGGCCCGGCATGCCACCGGGTTCCAGCGGAAAAGCAGGGAAAGACAAGACGTTGGTCGGTTTGTCCATGCCGCGCCACTCGGCATTAATTTCCTGGATGGAATCATCGTTGGTGAAGACCAGAGACAGTTCCGGCGCCATTTTTGGGAAAGGTTGTTCCTCTTCGCGGGCCAGATAGTCCGCGGCAGCGCCGAGTACGCGGCTCGCCAGAGAGGTCAATACGGCCTCATCCGGCCAGCCGCCGTCTTCCACGCTGATCTGTAAATCGAGTTCGGGCATGAACGGTGGCCCCGGCCGGATTAACGGTCGGAGGCTTCCTCGCTTTCCTCATGGACGGCATATTGCGCGTCATAGGCCCGCACAATCCGGCCAACGAGCGGATGACGCACGACGTCGGTGTCCTTGAAGCGGATGACCGATATGCCTTCGACACCCTTCAGGATCTGCAGGGCCTCGACCAGACCGGATTTGACGCCGCGCGGCAAGTCCACCTGGCTCGGGTCGCCGGTGATGATCATCCGGCCGTTTTCGCCAAGACGGGTCAGGAACATCTTCATCTGCATCGACGTGGTGTTCTGCGCCTCGTCGAGGATGATCGCAGCGTTCTGCAGGGTACGGCCACGCATGAAGGCAAGCGGCGCAATTTCAATAACGCCGGCAGTGATGGCGCGATCGACCTTGTCCGCCGGGATCATGTCATAGAGCGCGTCATAGAGCGGGCGCAGATAGGGATCGACCTTTTCCTTCATGTCACCGGGCAGGAAGCCCAGGCGCTCGCCGGCTTCGACGGCCGGACGTGTGAGGATGATCTTGTCGACTGCACCGCGCTCGAGGAGCTGGGCTGCGTGGGCGCAGGCCAGATAGGTCTTGCCGGTACCGGCCGGACCAACACCAAAGACAAGCTCCGCCCGGTCCAGCGCCCGCATATAGGCGTCCTGGGTGGGTGTGCGCGCCTGAATGGTCTTCTTGCGGGTGGAAATCTGCGCCATGGAGAGCTTTGCCTTGCGCTCCAGTGTCGGTAACGACAACTGGTCGTCGGCGGCCTGCGCCATACGGATCGCACCTTCGACGTCTGAAGCTTCCACGGAACCGCCTTTCTGCAGCCGTTCATAGAGAAAATCGAGAGCGCGCCGCGCCTGATTGGTCGCGACGATATCGCCTGAGATGGAAACGGAATTGCCACGCGGCCGGGCATCGACACCAAGGCGCTGTTCGAGAAGCTTGAGGTTCTGGTCGAACTGACCAAAAAGCTCGCTGGCTAACCTATTATTCTCGAACGTCAAAACGAAGTGGTTGGCGTCGGTCGCTGCGGATCGGGGTTGGCGCGCTGTCGAAGAAACCAATTCAGGTGCGTTCAAGTAAGCAAGCTCCTCAACCTAGATTAGGCTTCCATTAAACTCTCTGCCGGTTCGGCAAACAAGCTGTTGGGGCCGGTTCCGATGATTCGTACACGGATAATCTCACCGATTTGCGATGTTTTTGCATCAACATTCACAGACTGCAGCCACGGAGAACGTCCGATGACCTGTCCGGGCATGCGGCCGGGCTTTTCCAAGAGCAGATCGATGGTCTTTCCAACGCAGGATGTGGCGAATTCGCCCTGCTGTTTCAAGAGCAGCGCCTGCAGCCTTTCCAGCCGTTCGGTTTTCACATCTTCGGCCACATGATCTGGCAGATCGGCGCCGGGCGTGCCCGGACGGCTGGAATATTTGAACGAGAAGGCCGAGGCGTAGTTCACGTCCTCGACGATCCGAAGCGTGTCTTCGAAATCCTGATCCGTCTCGCCGGGGAAACCGACGATAAAATCGCCGGACATGGCGATATCCGGTCGAACCGCGCGGATGCGCTCGATCAGCCGCAGATAGTCCGCGCCGGTGTGGCGGCGGTTCATCGCCTTGAGGATGCGGTCGGAACCGGACTGAACCGGCAGATGCAGGTAGGGCATGAGATTGCGCAGGTCACGATGTGCCTCGATCAGACGGTCATCCATGTCGCGCGGATGGCTGGTCGTGTACCGCAGCCGGGCAAGGCCCGGGATATCCGCCAGCCGGTAGAGCAGATCAGCCAGACCGAGGGATACGCCTTTTTCGTCCTGCGACTGCCAGGCATTGACGTTCTGGCCGAGCAGCGTGACCTCGCGCACACCGGCATCGACGAGCCGCTTCGCCTCATCGACGATCTGGCTGACGGGACGGGAGACTTCCGAGCCGCGGGTATAGGGCACGACACAGAAGGTGCAGAACTTGTCACAACCTTCCTGCACTGTGAGAAAAGCAGTGGCGCCGCGCGAACGAATAACCTTCTTTTCCGTTGCAGGCAGGTGGACAAACTTGTCCTCGACGGCATATTCCGTATCGACGACGCGCTGGCCGGTGCGGGCCTTTCTCAATGCATCCGGCAGGCGATGATAGGTCTGCGGACCGATGACCACGTCGACGGACGGAGCGCGGCGGATGATCTCTTCGCCTTCCGCCTGGGCGACGCAACCGGCAACGCCGATCATGAATTCGCGGCCTTCGGCAGCGCGTTCCTTCTTCATGTCACGCAGGCGGCCAAGCGCGGAATAGACCTTTTCGGCAGCCTTCTCGCGGATATGACAGGTGTTGAGGAGAACGAGATCCGCCTCTCCCATATCCTCCGTCGTCACATATCCCTCGCCCGCCAGCGCATCGCCCATGCGGGTCGAATCATAGACATTCATCTGACAACCGTAGGTCTTGATGAAGACCTTGCGGGTGTTGGGACGGCTGTCCGGACAGTGGGCGGCCTCATCGGCCGGCGCGGGAATGGAGACATGTTCGTTCATGCCGCTTCCATACCCCAAGAAAGGGCGGAATTGAAGCGGTACATAAACCGCCAATCAACCCGCATCATATTCGCGCTGCCGCAAATGCCTTATCAGCATGCGGCGAAGCTGGGCGGTGATATTCTGGCTCAGATGCTTGCGGTTGTCGCCGGTGCGGAAATCGACCGTGTCGCCGAACGCCACTTCGACATCGAGCGCACCTTCCTTCAGCACGCCGATCAGATGCGGCAGGAGCTCGATATCGCCCGGCCAGGCGGCAAGCGGGCGGTGAAAGCGACCCATCGCCATGCCATGGACGCGCGTATAGGCGATCGAAACCGGCTGGACATGCACGACACCATCAGGTGTATGCGGCACTGCCGCAGCGGCGGCACCAAACAGCGAAGATTTCACCTCCAGCAGCCGATTGCCGTCCGATGTGGTGCCTTCGGGGAAAAGCACGACGATTTCGCCGGCGGTCATACGTGCCGCGATCTCGTTGACCTGCTCGCCGGTGCGGCGCTTCTCTTCCCGCACGACGAAAATCGTCTTCTGCAATTTCGCGAGAATGCCGAAAACCGGCCAGTTGGCGACTTCCGCCTTGGCGATATAGACGACATCGGCCACCGCGCCGAGAACAAGGATATCCTTCCACGACACATGGTTCGATGCCAGCATCAACGGCCGGCGGCGCTCCGGATGGCCATGAACCCGGATACGGATGCCAAGCAGACAGCAGGCGGAACGATGCCACAAGCGCGGCACATAACGACGGATCTTCCAGTCGAAAGCGAGACCCACAAGCTGAAACGGAAGCAGTACCAGTGTCACGATCACGAGACAGACGACAACGAGGCCGATCCGGATATAGGTGATCACTGGATTATCCTTGCCGGTTCCGCTCAGTCATCGTTCTTGTCGAGCGGAATACCGTAAAGCTCTAGCCGATGGCCGACCAGCCGGAAACCGAGTTCACGGGCGATACGCTCCTGCAGTGCCTCGATCTCGGCGGACTGGAATTCGATCACGTGGCCGGTCGTCAGATCGATCATGTGATCGTGATGCTCCTCCGGCACGGTCTCGTATCTCGAGCGACCGTCACGAAAATCATGACGCTCGATGATTCCTTCGTCCTCGAACAGCTTTACCGTTCGATAGACAGTCGAAATAGAGATACGCGGATCGACCTTCGAGGACCGGCGATAAAGCTCCTCGACATCGGGATGGTCGTCGGATTCCTGCAGAATCCGGGCAATAACCCGGCGCTGATCCGTCATGCGCATGCCCTTTTCGGCACACAGCTCTTCCAGGGTTTTGGAAAGGTCCGTCATGACGTTTTAGCCTCGAAATATTCACGTATGCTGAGGGACTAGCGAAGAACGCGGCTCATGACAAGCGCTGCGGTCCGTCGTCCGTCCGTGCCGAGATAATAAGCCGGCCTCTCGGCCACCTTGGCAAACCCGAGCTTGCCGTAAAGCCCGACGGCCGCCCGATTTTCGGCCTCGACTTCAAGAAACATGCTGTCGGCGCCACGCGAGATCGCCTCGCGAACCGCCGCCTGCATCAGGCGCCAGCCGAGGCCTTGGCGGCCGAATTTTTCGGAAACGGCAACCGTCAGTATCTCCGCCTCGCCACCCGCCTCGCGGCTCAACACGAAGCCGCCCAACGGCTTGGAAAAGAATGCATTGGTCTGACGAGCGGCAAAACCAAAAACGTTCTGCTGCAAAAGCAGGTTCTGGAACTCCCCGTCGCTCCACTGGCGCGGGAACCGCATGCCGTGCAGTTCCGATATCTCGCGGCAATCGGCATCCTCGATCGGCACGATCTCGAAAAAAGGCTTCCAGCTCAGATATTCGTCAAACATGAGCTCACACTCTCGCCAGTGCAAAACCCAGTTGGGGTTTTGCATCGGGGCCGCGCAGATAAAGCGGTTTCGGCCGGGTTCCGGCAGCATCCTTGCGGGCGCCGATCCGCGCAACCATGCCAATGTCAAAACGGTCGCCAGCCTTGCTGATCCAGGAACCAGTAGGCTCGGCCGACAATGAAGCGGCGAGCTTATCCACATCCTCTGCCGACAAGGCAGCCGGCACGTTCAGCGAAACGCCGTCGACACCGAATGCCTGCGCATAAATCTCTTCGCGCTTGGCATCCATGGCAACGAGTACCGGCTTGTCGGAATGGCTGATTGCCAGATGTGAAGCGGCAAGCGTCTCAAGCGTCGATACGCCGACACATTCGATGCCGAGCGAAAGCGCCAGTCCACGCGCCGCGGCAACACCGACACGGATGCCGGTGAACGAGCCGGGGCCGATCATCACCGCGATCTTGCCGACCGATTTAAGATCGACACCGGCTTCGTCCAGCGCCTGGTCGATGACGGCCATAAGGCGTTCCGCGTGTCCCTTGCCGATCTCTTCCGAGACGACGGACAGCAGTTTTTCTGCGGAACTGTCGAATAGTGCCGCAGAGCAATCAATGCCTGCGGTATCGATGGCCAATACGATCATGAATGCGTTACGCCGAGTATCAGAGGGCCTCAACCGCCTGCACTTCGGGAACGAAGTGCTTGAGCAGGTTCTGCACGCCATGCTTCAACGTCGCCGTGGAAGATGGGCAACCGGAGCATGCACCCTTCATGTTCAGGTAAACGGTGCCGTCCTTGAAACCCTTGAAGGTGATGTCGCCGCCATCCTGCGCCACAGCCGGGCGGACGCGCGTCTCGAGCAGTTCCTTGATCGTGGCGACAAGCGTCTCGTCGCCCTTATCGAAGAATTCGCCTTCCTCGTCGGAATCCTCGGCAAGGGCCGAACCGCCGCCCATGACCGGCTGACCGGACATGAAGTGCTCCATGATCGAGCCGAGAATGGCCGGCTTCAGATGCTGCCACTCGGAATCGGACTTGGTGACGGTGATGAAGTCGTAACCGAAATAAACACCCATGACGCCGGGAACGTTGAAAAGTCGCAGGGCCAGAGGAGAGGCGGCAGCTTCGGCTTCGTTGCGAAACTCGGCCGTGCCTTTTTCCATGACCACTTTACCGGGAAGAAACTTCAAGGTCGCCGGGTTCGGCGTGGCTTCCGTCTGGATGAACATGGGCTTGCTCCTGGCCGGCGAGCGGCATTCAGTTTAGAACTCTTCCAAATAAGATAAACATTCTCATCTTTGGGTTCAAGTGCTCCTTTGCCCGTTTCCGGTCAAGAGGATTATGCGAGCGCGTCGATTTCCTCGTCGGAAAGCGTATCCGGCAGGACCGTGACGGGGATCGGGAAAGCCGCACCGCGGCCGGCGAGCGCCGAAACCAGCGGGCCAGGACCTTCTTTGGCGGATCCGGCGGCCAGCACCAGGATCGCGATGTCACGATCTTCCTCGACCAGTCCGTTGATCTGTTCGGGAGCGCTGCCTTCGCGAATGACGATTTCGGGGTCGATGCCGATCGTTTCACGCACCCGGTGCGCCGCCTTGGCCATTACGGCTTCGGCCTCTTCCATCGCCTCGGCGCGCATGATCTGCTCGACACCCAGCCATTGCTGGAAATCGCCTTCGGGAATGACATAGAGGAGAACCAGGCCGCCATTGGTATTCTTGGCGCGGCGCCCGGCATAATGGACCGCTTTTTCGCATTCAGGCGTGCCGTCAATGACCGCCATGAACTTGCGCCTGTGGCCTTCCAGCCGCGAAAGTCTCTTGGAAACCATAACGCCCCCTTGTTGCCGAAGCAGTCTCGCCGCGGACCTTATACCAACCCGTAAAAATGAAAACCCGCCGCTTAACGCGACGGGTTACCGCATTCATCCTGCCTGCAAATCAGCGCAGGAAACCGACGATATCGAAGACTTCGCCCATGACTTTCTGTGCACGGGCAGCGGCGCGTTCGCCGCCATCCCTGAGAATCGCGTCGATATGCGAGGTGTCGTCGAGCAGGCGGCGCATCTCGGCGCTGATCGGAGCAAGAACCTCGACAGCAAGATCGGCAAGCGCCGGCTTGAACACCGAAAATTGCTGTCCGCCATATTCCTTCAGCACGTCAGCCTTGGTCCTGTCGGCGAGCGCTGCGTAGATGCCGACGAGATTGTCGGCTTCCGGGCGACCAGCCAGTCCTTCGATTTCGCTCGGTAGACCTTCCGGGTCGGTCTTCGCCTTGCGGATCTTCTTGGCGATCTCGTCGGCGTCATCCATCAGGTTGATGCGCGACAGGTCGGACGGATCGGATTTCGACATCTTCTTGGTGCCGTCACGCAGCGACATGACGCGCGGTGCAGGTCCATCGATCAACGGTTCGACCAGCGGGAAATAGCCGTGGATCGGTTCTTCACCGACGACCATGTCGACGCCGGTGCCAGTCGTGCGGATCTTGTCCTGGAAGTCGATGTTGAACTTCTGGGCGATGTCGCGGGCAAGCTCGAGATGCTGCTTCTGGTCGTCACCGACCGGAACATGGGTCGCACGGTAGACGAGAATGTCAGCCGCCATCAGGCTCGGATAGGCAAGCAGGCCGAGCGAAGCGTTCTCGCGATCCTTGCCGGCCTTGTCCTTGAACTGCGTCATGCGGTTCATCCAGCCGATACGGGCGACGCAATTGAACACCCAGGCGAGTTCGGCATGCTGCGGTACGGCCGACTGATTGAAAACGATATGCTTCACCGGGTCGATGCCCGAGGCGATGAAGGCTGCTGCGATCGAGCGGATCTGGCCGCGCAGGTCGTCATGCACGAGCTGGGCGGTGATCGCATGAAGATCGACGACGCAATAGATGCAGTCGTTATTTTCCTGCAGCGCCACGAACTTGCGGATCGCGCCGAGATAATTGCCAAGGTGAAGGTTGCCGGTCGGCTGAACGCCGGAGAAAACGAGCGGCTTGAAGGTGTTCATGATGTCCTCGAACAGGCTGGTGGAAGGCCTCAGGCCTAAAGGCTGCGCGCCTCCGGAAGGTTTGAATGTCTCCGTCAATCGCGCCCCGCGGGCCATGTAGCTAACGCCGCGCTCTAAGCACGCCGGACAGGCCGGCATCAAGAGGCTCGACCCCTTTATTTCAAGACAGGACGCGATTTCATGCCGATTCCGGCTCATGAGCCCAAATATTTTTGAGATTTTATCAAGCGAAGAAGCGGTGGCTCTCGCGGCACCGGGACCTGAGCGTATGTAACAGTTTTATAACGAAGATTTGCCGCCGACCACGCAACTATAACACCAATCAAACCTGTACTTAGTTAACGTATATTAAGATTTATGGTCCGTTAATCTCAATTCAGGGTAAATCCCACCTTATTCACGTCACTTTTCAGAATGAAATACCCCGACACGACGAAGTCGACCGTCATGACGACTGGTCTTTTCCTAGGGGACATCCATGCGCATCTTTTCTCGCGTCGCGCTGGCTTGCCTTTTGGCATTCAGTATGAACGTAAACGCCGAAGCAGCAGGCAAAGACGACAAACGCCGCGGTACTACAATCAAGCACGATTACTCCGCTTTTTACACGGTGCAGCGCGTCAGTGTGCGCACCGGCTGCTTTCCCGACAAGCTGGAGGCAATCCTTGCCCATATCGCCAAGGAGACAGGCAAGAAGCCGATGGTGACGTCAGGTCACCGGCCACGCTCCGGCACGTCACAACATAGCCGCTGTTTCGCCGCAGACATCCGGGTGCCGGGTGTCTCGGAAACACGCATTCTGGCCGCAGCCCGTAATGCACCGGGCGTCGGCGGCATCGGCCGCTACTGCAACGGCATCGTGCATGTCGATATCGGCCCCAGCCGGACCTGGGCGCACTGTGGCAAGAAGGGCAAAGGCAGCCTTGCAAACCTGAAGCCCCGGACCAGCGGTCGCGATACCTGATCAAGGCGGCCCAACAGCCGCCCGCTCTTTACGACGATGCCTTGGGCTTACGCTTCAGGTTGCGGCGGATCATGCCAAGATCGGCACCGCCAATCAGAAAGGCGACGCCGAAATAAACGACCATCGCCAGAACGATCAATACACCCAGGGCGGCGACCTGGCTGAGCAGATGTGCTCCCGGTGCCAGCCACGAGGCGGCGTAGGGCAGCGCATAGATCAGCGCTGCAGCCATCACGCCGCTTGAAACGAGCAACAGGGCGGTCCGCTTGGCAAGTTGCCATTCCCATGTGAGATCACCACGCCAGACAAGCGTCGTGAAAAGCAGCAGGGTGTTGATCCAGCCGGCCGAAGCTTCCGCGGTTGCGATGCCGCGCTCCGCGAGGATGGGAAACAGCGAAATGGCAAGCCCGGAATTGACGACCACCGACAGCATGGTGATGCGCATCGGGGTCTTGGTGTCTTCGCGGGCATAAAAACCCGGCTGCAGCGCCTTGATCAGCACGAAGCCCGGCAGACCCAGCCCGTAGATTGCCAGAATGCCGGCGACGACCGAGGTGTTTTCCGCCGAAAACATGCCTCGTTCATAGAGCACGCGGATGATCGCTTCCGACAGGACCCAGAGGCCGACGGCGGCTGGCAGGGTTAGAAACAGTACGAATTCGATCGAGCGGTTCTGGATATTGGCCGCTTCCTTGAGCTGGCCACTCTTCAGCGCCCGCGACAGTTCTGGCAGCAGGACAACGCCGACGGCAACGCCGACCACGCCGAGCGGCAGTTGGTAGATACGATCGGCATATTGGAGCGCTGCAATTGCGCCTTCCTTGCCGGATGCGATCGCCTGACCGATGATCTGGTTGATCTGTGTGACGCCACCGGTGATCGCGGCGGGTACGGCAAGCCACAACAGGCGTTTGACGTTCGGCGTCATGCGCGGCCGGCGAAGGCCGATATTGATGCCGGCATGGCGGACGCCGAGATAAACGACGGCAAGCTGCAGAACACCGGCGACCAAGACGCTCCAGGAAAGATACCAGGCGATCGTCTCGGGCTCGGCCCCTATCCAGAGTCCGTAAAACAATGCGGCGATCATCACCACGTTGAGGAAGACCGGCGCGATTGCCGCCGCGAAGAAATGATGCAGCGAATTCAGCATGCCGCTCATCATCGCCGTCAGCGACATGCACATCAGATAGGGGAACATGACCGCGGCCATGCGGATCGTCAGCGACGTCTTTTCGACATCATCGGCAAAACCCGGCGCGATGATCCACCGCACCAGCCAGGGCATGGCGAGTTCCATGACGATGGTGATGATCAGGAGCGCCGAGAACAGCACCCCGAAAACCTCTTCCGAAAAGCGCTTGGCACCCTCGACACCATTCGCCTCGATCTCCTTCGAGAACAAAGGCACGAAAGCGGCGTTGAACGCGCCCTCGGCAAACAGGCGGCGAAACAGGTTCGGGAAACGGAAGGCGGCGTAAAAAACGTCCGCCATCGGCCCTGTGCCGAGCGCTGCCGCCATCAGCGTTTCACGGGCAAAGCCGAAGATGCGGCTGCCGAGCGTCGCGCCGCCGACTGTCGCGAATTTCTTGACGAGGCTCATAAGCGGTTATCCGTCACGCGCGCGCCTTGCTCTTGCGTGGCGGCTGTTCTTCTGCAGCCGCCCGGGCAGCCGTCGCAGATGCTTCCTTCTTCGCCTCTTCCTCATGATCGGTCATGACGGTTTTCAGGCGGGCGGAGATAGTGTTCTGGCGGTTCTCGTTGGTCACCTTATGGCCGACAAGATCCGTGACATAGAAGGTATCGATGACCTTTTCACCGAAGGTGGTGATGCGGGCCGACTGGATGTCCAGCGACAGGTCGGCAAGGCCGGCGGTGATATCTGCCAGAAGACCGGTACGGTCGAGGCATTCGATCTCGATGACGGTGAACTTGTTGGAAAGCCCGTTGGAGATGGTCACCAGCGGCGGTATGTCGAACGCCTTGTTCTTCTTGCGGGTCTTCGCACGCGTTGCAATGACCTCCGGCAGACGGCGTTTGCCGGACAGAACATCCTCGATCATGCGACCGATCGTGCCGGCACGACGCTGCTCGTCCTCGTCGACCGCGAATTCCCTGTTGATCAATATCGTATCGAGCGCGCGGCCGTCGGTGGTGGTGAAGATCTGCGCGTCGACGATATTGGCCCCCGCCGCCGCGCAGGCGCCGGCAATGACCGACAGCAGGCGCGGATGGTCGGGCGCAAGAACGGTTATCTCGGTCACCGCACGGAAGGCATCGGTGCGCACCATCGTGGCCAGCACATGGCCGGCATGATCGGTGTCGCGAATGAAGCTCGCGTGGCGCACCTGATCGTCCAGAGAAACCGCCAGAAGATAGGGTTGATAGTGGAGTGCCGAATAGGTCTTGCGATCCGCCTCGTCCCATGTCGACAGGGCGTCGTGGAGCGCCTCTTCTGCGACGCTTGCGCGCTCGCGCCGCGGCAGGTCGGAGAAGCCGCCGGACAGCAGGATTTCCGTCTCATAATAGAGCGTGCGCAGCAGCTGGCCCTTCCAGCCGTTCCAGACGCCCGGGCCGACCGCGCGGGTGTCACAGATCGTCAGGATCAGAAGCAGCTTCAGCCGGTCCATGGACTGGACCACTTCCGCAAAGTCGGTGATCGTCTTGCGATCGTGCAGATCACGGGTCTGCGCCGTCATCGACATGACCAGATGCTGCTCGATCAGCCAGACGACAATCTCGGTCTGCCTGTGGTTCAGGCCGAGCCTGGGGCACAGCTTGCGCGCCATGCGGGCACCGGCGACGGAATGATCCTCCTGGCGGCCCTTGGCGATATCGTGGAAAAGAACGGCAACATAAAGCGCCTCGCGTTCCTCGATGCCCGGAATGATCTTGCTGGCAAGCGGATGCATGTCGCCCACCTCGCCCTTGTCGATCTTCGACAGGGCTTCGACCGAGCGGATCAGATGCTCGTCGACCGTGTAGTGGTGATACATGTTGAACTGCATCATCGCCACGACCTTGCCGAATTCGGGAATGAAGCGGCCCAGCACACCCGCCTCGTTCATCCGGCGCAGCATCAGCGCGGGGTCACGGCGCGATGTGAGGATGGAGAGAAACAGCCGGTTGGCTTCCTCGTTTTCCCGCACATTGTTGTCGATCAGCGAAAGCGACCGGGTCATGCGCTTCAGCGCATCCGGATGCAGTTCGAGTTGATGGATATCCGCCATGTGGAAAAAGCGGATGATGTTGATCGGATCGCGGGTGAAGACATCCGGGGATGCAAGCGTGATGCGGCCGCGATCGGTGACGAAATCGACGGTGCCGGGGATCTTGTGCAGTCGCTTGGTGAAACGCGACATGACGCGGGTCGCCAATCCCGGTGCGGCCTTGGCCTGCTGCTCCTCGAGCGCCGAGCAGAAGATACGCGTCAGGTCGCCGACATCCTTGGCGATCAGGAAGTAATGCTTCATGAAACGCTCGACGGCGGAAAGACCGGGCCGGGAGTGATATCCGAGGCTCGCCGCAATATCCCGCTGAATATCGAAGGACAGTCGCTCTTCGGCCTTGCCGGTGAGGAAATGCATGTGGCAGCGCACAGCCCAGAGAAAATCGTCGGCCTTTTCGAAAAGGCGGATTTCGGTGCGCGAGAAGACACCGAGTTTCACCAGCTCGGCCGTATCCTTCACCCGGTAATAATATTTGGAGATCCAGAACAGGGTGTGGAGGTCACGCAGTCCTCCCTTGCCTTCTTTGACGTTGGGCTCGACCAGATAACGGGTATCGCCCGACTTCTGGTGCCGCTGATCGCGTTCTGCAAGCTTCGCAGCAACGAACTCGGCGCCGGTATCGGCCACGACTTCCTTGTCGAAACGCGATTCGAGATCGGCAAACAGCGTTTCGCAGCCGCAGATCAGGCGGCTTTCGAGGATTGCGGTGCGGATCGTCACGTCGGTCTTCGACAGCCGGATACATTCCTCGACGGTGCGCGTCGCATGGCCGACCTTGAAGCCCATGTCCCAGAGGATATAGAGCAGGAACTCGACGGCCTTTCGCATGTCGTCGGAATTCTTCGCGGGCAACAGGAAGAGAAGATCGATATCCGAGCCGGGCGCAAGCGTCGCGCGGCCATAACCGCCCACTGCCGCCACGGTAATTTCCCGACCTTCGGCATGTATGGCGGTTGCGACGATCTCATGCAGGACGCAGATGATCTGGTCCTGAACCCAGGAAATGCGCTCGGCGCAATTCAGCCCGCTTCCATCCTTTTCGAGCAGCTCGCGCGCCTTGTTGCGGCCTTCGGCGCTGGCGCGGCGCATGATGGGCAGAAGCGCAGACCTCAGCTCCAGATGCGGGCAGTCCTTTTTTATGACCGCGCGGCATTCGGCTTTCAGTGCATCTACATCGAGAAGTTCGGAAAAATTGATTTCGAGTCTGGCCATGTCATCCCTGCCGATGCCAGTTTGCCGAGCGGCTTTAGCGAATTCTGGTCACCTTGACCACCGATTATGGCAACAGGTCGTTTCAAAGTTGTTGCCTTGCAACACGAAGTTCAAGAGCGGGCGACAACCGGAGCCGTTCCATCCTTGGATCGCGCCCGCCACTGGCGCGGGCTCAGGCCGGTCACACGGCGAAACTCGCGGTTAAAATTCGATTTTGTCGAGAAACCCACGTCGAGCATGATCACCGTTGCGGATTGTCTTGTCTCATCCAGCAGGCGACAAGCTTCCTCTACGCGGCGGTTGTTGACGAACTGGGAAACGTTCAGGCCCGTGGCGCGATTGATTGCCGCAGACAGATCCCGTGCCGGAATTCCGGCCTTGCGGGCGATCTTCGCCAGACTGAGATTCTCGTTCTTATAAAGGCCACCCTCTTCCAGAACCATGGTGGCGCGTGCGACGACTGCCTCGTCGCCGGGTTCGGGCAGGTACGGCATCGCGAGCGAAACCGGGGCGATCCCCCTCTGGGGCAGGACATAATAGACGCCGGTTGCCGCAAGCGCGATGATGTTCATGATCGCCACCGCAAACGGAACGCCTTCGACACCGACAAGACCTGCATAGATGGCCACGGCAACATCGCTCACAGCGAAGAAGAACATCAGGATTGCCGTCAGACGTGCTGCCCTCAAAGCCGGGCGCATGCGCTGAAGGCTTGCTTCCGCCATCACCTCGTCATCGCTTTCGCGTGTCAGGCGCCAAAGTGCAAAACCGTAGACAAGGAAGATCACAAGCAGAATCGGATCGACCAGAACCGGAAGCAACGCGACCGAAAGCGCTACGGATAGCGGAGCCCATAGATGGATCCAGGGGCGCGGCACCGACGCATCGGTGAGACCACGGAAGGCGAGAAAGGCAAGCGGCGGCATGACCGATGCGGTGATCGGCTGGATCGGAGCAAGCTGTTTGACGCCATAACCGAGATGCAGGCCGACAACCACGCCCTGCAGCGCATACAGGATCAGGAAGGCGACGAAATAGCGGCGACTTCCCGGCGCCTCCACGCCCTTCAGGCTGTGATGGAGGACCAGCGCAAAGATCAGTCCGGCAATGAAGGGCAAGGGTATGGCGAGCAATGGAATATCCGGAAAAGTGCCGCGTGCGGCCTGAACATGGTCTCCGGCGAACTATACCATGTTCGGGACAAACCGATTAGACGCTGGCCGAGGGTTCGGTGGAAAGTGCTTCTTTTACGGCAATCTCGGCCATTGCGAGCGCCGCCTCGCGGCTGGTGGCGGCAGCGATGAAGCGGCCGTTATGGCAGAACGTGGCACCCTTGATGCCGGATGCGGCTTCCAGATCGCCATTCGTCAGTCCGGCCCAGGATTTCGGCAGGTCGGCACGCAGTTCGAACCCGTCATCGGCGCGGCGGATACCGGTGACGCACCAGTCCTTGCCGTCACGTGGATGGACGACGAAGAGAAGCTGATCGGCGCCAGCCTTGATGATTGCCGGACGGAAGGGCATGCCCATGGGCAGTTCGAGGATGCGGCCTTCGCCGGTTTTCTCGATGGCCTGAAGAACGAGCGTCTCGGCGCGCAGTTTGGCCGCGCGCTTGCCAATGCCAGCCTCGACGAACGACCGGGCGATGGTGAGAGCCGCATGAAAGGCGCGATCGTCGGCGCCGGGCTCGTTCTCGTCGAAGGATGGTTTCAGGGTTTCGAGCAGGCTCGACAATGTCAGGCCGGCAAGCGGTCCGGCAATCGACGGGCTGAGCGCGCCATTGTCCATCAGATCGATCGGCAGCACGAAGCTTTTGTCGAAGGAGGCATGCAGCGGCTCGATATGCGCCTGCGGGATATTCATCGCCGCAAGATAATCGCGGCCGTAGTGTTTCCAGATTAGGCCGAAGGAGCTGTAGGGCGCATCGTCATCACGCAGGGGTGCGCCGCGCTGGTGGTGATCGAAGATCCGTGCCTCCGCGTCGTAGGCACCGCCGACATCGTAGATGATCCGATCGGAACCGGGCGTGATCCAGTCCGGCGCGCGGCTGCGGACGATCTTTGCCTCGGGAAAAAGCCGGGTCAGGATGACGCTGGACAAGAGTTCATCGGCATGGAAGCCACCGGAATGGGTGACGAGATAGTCTGGGGTCATGCCGGTATGCGCCTCTGTTTGCATGGGACAGAACCAGATAGCCGGAGCCGCATGCCTCCACAAGCGGGCCAAGCCCTCAACGCGCCAACCAAATTACGAAATCGTGATGATTTCGAGTTCCTGGTTACCGACGGTCACCAGATCGCCGACGGACTTGCCGATAAGGGCTCTGGCGACCGGAGAAGCATAGGAGATCGTTCCAGCTTTCGGATCGGCTTCATCTTCACCGACAATGCGGTAAGCCTGCTCGCGGCCATCTTCGCGGCCGAAGCGGACCGTGCCACCAAAAGAGACGATATTGGCCGATGCCGGCGCGGGCATAAGCTGGGCGGAATGAACCCGCTCGGCGAAATAACGGATGTCGCGCGCCGGACCCGCCACCTGCCGACGACGCTCGTTGATGTCATCGATCGCGTTCGCGGCTTCATAGGCATCGCGCGCAGACTGCAGCTGCTGCTCAAGCGCCTTCAGCCCCGTCTCCGTGACGAGATTCGGGTGGGGCGAGATCGGCCGGTCAGGCAGCACCGTTTCGGCGGCCGTCTCGGCACTTTCTTCCTTCACGAAGGCGACGCTCACGCACGAACTCCTTTTTGGCCGGATCAGGCTTTTTCGCCGGCCTGCTTCTTCAACGCGTACAGCGCATCAAGCGCTTCCCGGGGCGTCAGGTCGTCGGGGTTGATTGCCTTCAACGCTTCTTCGACCTTGGAGGATCCACGTCGCGTTTCTTCCTTGCGCACCGCGACCTGGAAAAGTGGCAGATCGTCGATCAGCTGGCTTGCCGGGTTCTTGCGATCGGAATCCTCCAGCTTGGTCAGCACATCGCGGGCTCGGGTCACGACGCTATCGGGAAGTCCGGCCAAGCGGGCGACCTGGATGCCGTAGGATCGATCGGCGGCACCGGGTCCGACTTCGTGCAGGAAGATCACCTCGCCGTCCCATTCCTTCACCTTCATCGTGGCGTTGGAAAGGCGGCCGAGCTTTTCCGACAGAACGGTGAGTTCGTGGAAGTGGGTGGCAAACAGGCCGCGGCAGCGATTGCCCTCATGCAGATGCTCGACGGAAGCCCAGGCGATCGAGAGGCCGTCGAAAGTAGCGGTGCCGCGGCCGATCTCGTCGAGAATGACCAGCGATCGGTCGGTTGCCTGATTAAGGATCGCCGCCGTCTCGACCATCTCTACCATGAAGGTGGAGCGGCCACGGGCAAGATCATCGGAGGCGCCGACGCGGGAGAACAGCCGGTCGACGACGCCGATATGGGCGGATGCCGCCGGCACGAAAGCGCCCATCTGGGCAAGGATGGCGATCAGCGCGTTCTGCCGCAAAAAGGTTGATTTACCGCCCATGTTCGGACCGGTAAGCAGCCAGAGTGCGCCGAATTCGCCGCCGTTTTTCGGCGACAGGTCACATTCGTTGGCGATGAAGGGGCCGGAAGACTGGCGGCGCAGCGCCTGTTCGACCACCGGATGGCGGCCGCCCTCGATCGCAAACATGCGGCTGTCATCGACGATCGGGCGGCGGTAGTCCCATTCCTCGGCCAGCAGAGCCAGACCACCGGCGACGTCGACGATCGACAGCGCACGGGCGCCGGCCTTGATCGCTTCGGCCTCGGCGGTCACCGCGGCCACCATCCGAGCGAAAGCTTCGAGCTCGATCGTCAGCGCCTTGTCGGCGGCATTGGCGATACGGCTTTCGAGATCGGCGAGTTCGGTCGTGGTGAAACGCATCGCGTTTGCCATGGTCTGGCGATGGATGAAGCGCGCCTTGGCTTCCGGCGTATCGGTCATCGGGCCGGCATTGCCGGCGGTGACCTCGATGAAATAACCCAGCACGTTGTTGTGCTTGATCTTCAGCGACTTGATGCCGGTCTCATCCGCATATTGCAGCTGCAGACCGGCGATCACCTTGCGGGACTGGTCACGCAAGGCGCGTACCTCGTCCAGCTCCGAATTGGCGCCATCGGCAAGAAATCCGCCGTCGCGCTTCAGCAGCGGCAGGTCTTGCGCCAGCATGTTACCGAGTAGGGATTCGACCGTGACCGGCAGCGCCTTCAGATCCGTCAGTGCTTCGGACAGTTCGTCCGGCAAGATTGATCCATCGAGAAACGCCACGACGCCGCGCGCGGCTTCGAGACCGGAAAGGATCGCGCCGAGATCACGCGGGCCGCCTCGGTCAAGGGCCAGACGCGAGAGCGCGCGCGGCATATCCGGCACGTGTTTCAACGACGACCGCAGGTCGGAACAGAGCGATGGCTCTTCCAGCAGGAATGAGATGGAATCGAGCCGACGATTGATGCGCTCGGGATCGGTCAACGGCGACATCAGCCGCTCGGCCAGCAGCCGGGCGCCGCCACCGGTGACGGTGCGATCGATCGCCTTGAGCAGCGTGCCTTCCCGCTCACCCGACAGCGTCTTCGTCAGTTCGAGATTGCCGCGGGTGGCGGGATCGATGAACAGGGTGGAAGCACCGCTTTCCCGTTCCGGACGTCCGAGCGGCGGGCGTTCGGCAAACTGGGTCTTCTCGACATAGGCGATTGCAGCGGCAGCGGCGGCAAGTTCCGCGCGCGAAAAAGTGCCAAAACCATCCAGTGTTCCGACGCCGAAATAACGGGCGATCCGGCCTTCCGACGTGGCGCTGTCGAACAGAACCGAAGGCTGCGGCACAGCGACGCGACCGAGCACATCGAATACGGGCTTCAGTTCCGGATCATGAAACATCGTATCCGGCATGATGAGTTCGCGCGGTTCTATACGCAAAATATCGGCAAGCAGGCGCGACGGCTCGGTTTCCGCCATTCGGAAGACGCCGGTCGAAATATCGATCCAGGCCAGCGCCATCAACGGTTCCGCCGCGCCTTTGATGCGGGCGAGCGTCATCAGATAGTTCGATTCCGAGGCGACGAGCAGCCTTTCCTCGGTGATCGTGCCAGGCGTGACAAGGCGCACGACATCCCGTTTCACCACCGATTTCGAGCCGCGCTTCTTGGCCTCGGCCGGATCTTCTACCTGCTCGCAAACGGCGACACGGAAACCGAGCGAAATCAGCTTCTGCAGATAATCGTCGGCGGCGTGGACCGGGACACCGCACATGGGGATATCCTGCCCCATATGCTGGCCACGTCTGGTCAGGGTGATGCCGAGTGCTCGGGATGCGTCGATCGCGTCCCCGAAAAACAGTTCGTAGAAATCGCCCATACGATAAAAAAGAAGCGAACCGGGATTGTTCGCCTTGATCTCGATGAACTGCTCCATCATCGGCGTCGCCGTGGCACGGCTTTCCTCCGAAGCAAGCTGTTCGGTGGTCAGGGCATCAATAGACAAACGTTCAAACTGGGTCACGGGGCCGATTTTTCATTGCGCATGGAAAGTGGCGACACTATCGGTGAAGCCCCTAGGAAGACAACATTTGCAGCGGCCTTGAGGAAGGCTGCCCACAGGAAGCTGGAGAGGACATGTCCGTGAACGACAAGGCAGGCAGCACCCGAACATCGGTAACCGAGCAGGAAGCGCTCGACTTTCACTCCGATGGCCGCCCCGGCAAGCTCGAAATCACGCCAACCAAACCGATGGCGACGCAGCGCGACCTGTCGCTTGCCTATTCGCCGGGTGTCGCGGTCCCGGTATTGGCCATCGCCGCCGATCCCGCAAAGGCATATGATTATACGACCCGCGGCAACATGGTGGCAGTCATCTCCAACGGCACCGCAATCCTCGGTCTTGGCAATCTCGGCGCGCTGGCTTCCAAGCCGGTCATGGAAGGCAAATCGGTGCTGTTCAAGCGCTTCGCAGACGTCGATTCGATCGACCTCGAAGTCGATACCGAAAATGTCGACGAGTTCATCAACTGCGTGCGTTATCTCGGACCCTCCTTCGGCGGCATCAATCTCGAAGACATCAAGGCGCCGGAATGTTTCATCATCGAAAGCCGCCTGCGCGAGCTGATGGACATTCCGGTTTTTCACGATGACCAGCATGGAACGGCAATCATCGCCGCGGCCGGCCTGATCAACGCGCTGGAACTAACCGGCCGTGACCTGAAGACCACCAAGCTCGTCTGTAATGGCGCAGGTGCTGCGGCGATCGCCTGTATCGAACTGATCAAGGCGATGGGCTTCAACCCGGAAAACATCATTCTCTGTGATACCAAGGGCGTGATCTATCAGGGCCGCACCGAAGGCATGAACCAGTGGAAATCGGCGCATGCCGCCAAAACGGACCGCCGTTCGCTGGAAGAAGCGATGAAGGGTGCGGACGTCGTGTTCGGTCTTTCCCAGAAGGGCGCTCTTTCCGACGAGATGATCCGTTCGATGGCGGACAAGCCGATCATTTTCGCGATGGCAAACCCGGATCCGGAAATCACGCCCGAAGAAGTCGCACGCATCCGTGACGACGCGATCATGGCGACTGGACGCTCGGATTATCCGAACCAGGTCAACAACGTGCTCGGATTTCCTTATATCTTCCGCGGCGCGCTCGACGTTCGTGCCCGGCAGATCAACGACGCGATGAAGATCGCCGCAGCGCACGCGCTCGCCAACCTTGCCCGCGAGGACGTGCCGGACGACGTGGCGGCTGCCTATCAGGGTGTTCGCCCGCGCTTTGGCGCCCAATACATCATTCCGGTCCCGTTCGATCCCCGTCTGATCTCTGCCATTCCGATGGCCGTCGCGAAGGCTGCGATGGAAAGCGGCGTGGCGCGTCGCGACATCACCGATATTGCCGCCTATGGCCGCGAACTGGCCGCCCGACGCGATCCGATCGCCGCCACTACCCAGAGCATCTATGACCGGGTGCGACGCTTCCCCAAGCGTGTCGTCTTTGCCGAAGCCGAAGAAGAGCAGGTCATGCGGGCCGCGATCTCCTTCTGCAATCAGGACCTCGGGACTGCCATCCTGCTCGGCCGCGACGACGTGATCCGGAACACGGCCGAAAAAGCCGGTATCGATCTCGACCGACCGGGCATCGAAATCGTCAATGCCCGCATCTCGAAGCGGACCGACGCCTATATCGACTATCTTTATGCCCACCTGCAGCGGCAGGGCTATCTGCTGCGTGACGTGCAGCGGCTGATCAACAACGACCGCAACCACTTCGCGGCCACGATGGTGGCGGTCGGTGATGCGGATGCGATGGTGACGGGCACGACCCGTAACTATGCCTCGGCGCTTGCTGACGTGCGCCGCTGTATCAAGACCAAGCCTGGCCATCGCGTGATCGGCGTCTCGATCGTGGTTGCCCGCGGACGGACGATCTTCGTTGCCGACACAGCAGTTCACGACCAGCCGAATGGCGAGGATCTTGCCGATATCGCGACCGAAGCCGCGCGTGTGGCCCGTCGCATGGGCTATGAACCACGGGTGGCAATGCTCGCCTATTCCAATTTCGGCCAGTCGGTCGGGGAACGTTCGGAACAGGTGCGTGAGGCGATAAAAATCCTCGACAGCCGTCGCGTCGATTTCGAGTATGACGGCGAAATGGCTGCTGACGTGGCGCTCAACGCGGCGCGAATGGAGCAATACCCGTTCTGCCGGCTTTCGAGCACGGCGAATGTGCTGGTCATGCCGGCTATCCATTCGGCTTCCATCACAACGCGCATGCTGCAGGAAATCGGCGGCTCAACCCTGATCGGTCCGCTTCTCGTCGGCCTCGACAAGTCGGTGCAGATCACCCAGATGGGCGCCAAGGATTCGGAAATCGTCAACATGGCGGCGATCGCCGCCTACAATGCAGGATCGTAGCCTTTCTTGATATGGTGCCTCAAGTGGACTAAGTTCAGTAAACTAAGTCCACTTGAGGCACCTGCCATGAAGACGGTCAATATTCACGAAGCAAAGACCCATCTCTCGCGCCTTGTCGAAGAGGCCGCGAATGGTGAAGGGTTCGTCATCGCCAAGGCCGGAAAGCCGATGGTGAAGGTCGTTCCGCTGGAGGATGTGCCCAAGACAAAACGCCGTATCGGAATGCTCGATGGGCAGTTTTTCATTCCGGAGGATATGGATCAGGATCTGGATAAAGAGATCGAAGATTTGTTTTACAGCGAGAAGAAATGAGGATCCTCCTTGATACTCACCTTCTGATATGGCTGGTTGGCGCATCCGAGCGCTTACCTTCGAGCGCACGCGAGGCAATCGAGAACTCGAACAACCAACTCTTCTTCAGCGCCGCCAGCATATGGGAATTGTCGACTAAACAATCCACCGGAAGAGCACGACTGGAGCTTCCTCCAGAGATCCTGCATCGGCAGCTTCTCGATAACCATTTCGACGAATTGCCGGTTACGGCGACACACGGGCTTGCGGTTTGCGGGCTTGAACAAATCCACAAGGATCCGTTCGACCGCATCCTGATCGCGCAAGCCATGTCGGAAGGCATGCTTCTGCTGACATCGGACGAAACCATCGCCCGGTATAACGGCCCAATACGGCTCGTGCGGTAGCTTTATCAGCTCGCGAAGCGGCCGGCGTCGGCGCCGAAATGGTTGATATAGCGGCCGGAAATGACGGCGATCGGCAGGACGATCAGGACATCGGTGGTGTTGAAGGCCTGATCGACCACAGCACCGTCACCAATCATTGCGCCGAGACGCAGATAACCTTTCACCAGCGGCGGCATGGCGGACAAGGCCTGACGCGGGTTGATCTCTTCTGCGGGGACAAGGTCCATGTTGCGATAGAGTTCCGATCTTGCCGAGACCATCCATTCATCCTTCACCAGCGAATTCTGGTGCAGGAAGGAAAGTGCAAGCGCATGCTCTTGCGGGTCTACGCCCGGGAAAGACGCGCAACCGAACATGGCACCCATGCCGTGCCTCAAGGCGTAGGCCCAGTTGCCCTGCCAGAGCAGCTCCACCGTCCGCTTGGTGCGATAATCCGGCAGAACGCATGAGCGGCCGAGTTCCATGAACTGCTTGTCGGGATGGCGCTTCAGAAGCGGTTCGATATCGAATTCGCAGGCAGAGTAAAATCCGCCATTCGCCAATGCCACTTCCTGGCGAAGCAGGCGATAGGTCCCGACGATCTGCTCCTCGATCTCGCCTTCGATCGCATTGTCGACGACCAGAAGATGGTCGCAGATGTCATCATAGCTGTCGAAGTCGCGCTTGAGATGCATCGCCTCGGCAGGCAGCATCGCGTTCATCTCTTCGACGAAAACACGGTAACGAACAGACTGCGCAGCGTCGATCTCCCGGTCATTGCGTGCAAGCCGCGTTTCCAGAGAGCCGATGCGGCCGAACACATCGCCAATTCCGTTAAAACGAGCCGGAGTCGAGACAGGATCGAGGGTCAATTCGCGGGTCAGGAGTTCGATTGCCATGGTGAGTCACCCGTACCGGTTGGATCACCGTCATAAATCACGTCTCTGCGACAAGAACGTGACATCTGATGTCACAATAGGCCCGCGAAATTGCGTCGTCAACGGATGCCGTGACGCGCCCTTTTCTCCGCCAGAAGATGATGAATATCATCAAACAGACGCGCCGGTTCCACCGGCTTTTGCAGCACTTTTTGGGCACCTGCGGAGAGTGCATCCTGCATCACTCCGTCGCGGTCGTTACCGGTCAGAACGATGACGGGAACAGCCACGCTTTTTGAAATCCGTTCGATCTCGCGGAGGCTGACAAGAACATCCAGCGGATCGCCACCAGGCATGTTCAGGTCGGTTATGATGAGATCCGGGCCGGCGCCGGGTTCACGGATGAGATCAGCGAAGCTTTGTACATCAGCGACCCAGCGAACCGTATGGCCGTTCTTCTGGAGCATGGCACGCAGCAGCGTGGCGCTGACCGGGTCATCTTCCGCCAGAACGACATTGAGCTTGCTGTGGATGTTGATGGGTGCAGCAACTACGTCTGCGTCTGCGCCGGGATCGGATGAGATGGTCTGTGGCGGATGAACAGTCCGGCCGAAGCCACGCATGCGACCGCTCAGCACATCGACCAGAGACCGTTCCCGCAAGGGGCGGATCAACCAGGCATCGAAAAGGTCCTGCGGCTGCGATGCCCTCTCCTCCGGATTGACGAGGAGAATGCGATGCAGCGGCTTGTGAAGCGGCTCGCAGGCGTAATCCGATGCCAGCCGATGATCGACGATCAGGTCCGTGAACGGTATCGAACCATCCGCTGCCCGATCTATCAGCATCGACACGTCCTGCGCGCTGGCGAGATGGCGGCAGCGACCGCCCAAAGCTTCTATCGTCGCAACCGTCGCCTGAGCCGTTGGCCCATGCGGCGCAAGCAGCACGACGCGGGACCGCGCGAGCATGCCGCTCCGGTCGGTTTCGCCTGCAGCTACGTCCTCTGCGAGACGAACCGGGAAGCGGATGGTGAAGGTGCTGCCCTCACCTTTTCGGCTCTTGACCGAAAGCGAGCCGCCGAATTCCGCAAGGATGCGCGAGGCGATGCCGAGGCCGAGGCCCGTTCCGCCACTGCGGGCCTCAACCGATCCGACCTGTTCGAATTCGCCGAATATCGTCGCCAGTTCCTGCGGCGCCATACCCGGACCGGTATCGACGACGGCAATCTCCACATTGTCGTCGGCAAGGGTGACACGCACCAATACGCCACCGTCCGCAGTAAACTTCACCGCGTTGCCCATGACGTTGAACAGGACCTGACGCAGGCGGGCGGGATCGAAATCCAGCAATTCCGGGAGGTCGGCGGCAAAGGTTGCCGCGATCTCGATGCGTTTTTCGTGAGCGCGCGGAGAGAGCATCTCCACGACGCTTTCGAGCAATTGGCGGAGATTTTCCGCCCTCGTGTTCAGCCGAAACCGGCCGGCCTCCATCGTCGACAGGTCGAGAATATCGTCGACCAGCTGGGCCAGCATATGGCCGGACTGCCGGATGCCGCTCAGATAGTTCTGCTGTTCCGCCGTCAGCTTCGTCTGGCTGAGCAGGTGCGTCATGCCGAGAATGCCGTTCAGCGGGGTGCGGATCTCATGAACGACAGTCGAAAGACGGCGCGACTTTGCCTCGCTGGTCGCTTCGGATTCCTTCAGCCGGCTCCTCAGCGAGCGACGGCCCGGTGACCAGTGTTTCAGCTGGAGGATCAGGTTTTGAAGCGGACTCAAGGGCTGCTGCGAAGAGGCCGCGAAAAAATCCACCTCTTCAGGCGGCTCGACGACGAGTTCCGACAATTGCTCCACCGGCACCTCCAAAGAGTGTGTCGGGGCAAAGGCTTTGGTTATGCGATCGTGCAAATCGGCGATGGTGCGCATGGGATAACCCTACACGGGCTTTCCTTCGCAATCCTTAGGCCGACACATTAACAGTGTCTTAATCGCGCGACTTCGAACCAACAAGCTCGTCGAGAATAACCAAGCCTGCTCCGATAGTTATGAAGCTATCGGCCAGATTGAAGACGGCAAACGACCACGTCTCTGTATGAAACAGGACATAATCAATCACGTGACCATAGACTAAACCATCGATCAGATTGCCGATTGCTCCGGCTATGATCAGCGTGAAGCCCGCATGCGCAAATGTCCGCGAAACCGGCGTGCGGCGCCAGAGCCATAGGACCACGCCGACGATCACGATGCGCATGCCGATGATGAATTCGCGCTCCATGCCGGAGAGGAGCGAGAAGGCCACACCGAGGTTATAGGTCCGGAAGAGTGCCAGAAAGGGTATGACCGGTACGGCCTCATGCATAGGCAGATAAGCTTCAACCGCGAGCTTGACCACCTGGTCGAGGATGACCGCGACCACGATGACGATCCCGGCGATCAGCGGCCGGGACAGAAGTGCTACGCTTTGCGTCATGTTCTGTCTTCCAGAGTGAGAAGGTGGCGGCGCGCCTCGAACAGCATGACGGCGGTGGCGACGGCAAGATTGAGACTGTCCGCCCTGCCCTGTTGCGGGATCCTGACAGTCCGGTTTGCGGCCTTGGCTAGATTGTCCGGCAGGCCGGACTGTTCGTTGCCCATCAGGATGACGACCGGCTTGCTCTTGTAGTCCGCCGTGCGGTAATCGACCGCGCCGGCGAGATGGGTTGCCACGACATTCACACCGGAGCGCTTCTGCCAGACGAGAAACTCTTCCGCCGAGCATTTCACCACAGGGATGGCGAAGACCGAACCCATCGTGGCCCGCACGGTTTCCAGCGAAAACGCATCCGTGCAGTCGCCGACGAGGATGACTGCGGAAGCGCCTGCCGCATCGGCGGTGCGGATGATCGTGCCGAGATTGCCGGGATCCCGCACGCGATCGAGCGCGACGATCGTATCGTCCTTCGCAGGCACCAGGTCTTCCAGCCGCTTCCAGCGCTGGGCGAAAATGCCCACGACCATTTGCGGGTTGTCGCGACGGGTCACCGACGACAGAACCTTTTCCGAGACTTCAAGAACGAGGCCGCCATTTGCAACAGTACGGGTGGCGACCTGCTCGACCAGAGGCTTGGCCTTGGCGGCCTTGGCGTAAATCAGCGTGCGGATTTCCCAGCCGAGTTCAAGCGCGTCGATGACGAGCTTCAGGCCTTCGGCCATGAAGATCCCGGCAGCTTCCCGGTCCTTCTTGTTGGAAAGCGCCTTTATGTCCTTGATGATCGGGTTGGCGAGCGAGGTGACTTCCTTCACCTGCCCGACCTTGCGGGCACCCGGCTTTCTGAATTCGTCTGTCATTGGGAAACCCAGCGGCTGAAGAGTGATGTGGAAAGAGCCCGGCCGTGCGTCTGGCCGTCAATGCCCGTTTCGCGGATGACGAGTTCGCCAGATTCCACCGTGCCGCCTGTACCGCGCATGGTCTCGCGCATCAGTTCGTGGATGGAATAGAAGCTCGCCCGGATGGAATAGGCCGTCAGTACCAGCCCAACGGAGTTTTTCGACAGAAGTTCACGGCAGACGTCGAGCATGACGGGCAGGTGTTCAAAAAGCTCCCAGACTTCACCATTCGGGCCACGGCCGAATTTCGGCGGATCGGTGAGGATGATGTCGTAGGTGCTTCCCCGGCGTTCCTCGCGCAGGATGAATTTCATCGCGTCTTCGCAGATCCAGCGGATCGGCGCCTTGTCAAGGCGCGAAAGGGTCTGATTTTCCCTTGCCCAGCCGATCGCCTTCTTGGAGGCGTCAACATGGGTTACCTCCGCCCCGGCCGCCGCGGCCACCAGCGAAGCGACACCGGTATAACCGAAGAGATTGAGCACCTTGAGCGTGCGCCCCTTGGCCTTGGCCTCTTCGACGCGCTGCTTCACCCACTGCCAATGGACGATCTGCTCGGGAAAAAAGCCCATATGGCGGAAAGCGGTAAAGCGCCCCTGAAAATCGATATCCAGCAGCGACAGCGGCCAGGTTTCGCCAAGTGCCTCGTGGGGAAACTTCCAGCGCCCCATGCCGTCCTCGTCGGTATTGCCGGTAAAGACGGCGTGCGCGCCGTTCCAGACGTCGTCCGACAAGGAAGGCTGCCAGAGCGCCTGCGCCTCGGGCCTGACGACGAAATACGGACCGTATTTTTCGAGCTTCAGCCCTTTGCCGCTGTCGACGAGATGGAAATCACCGGCATTTTGCGATTCCAGAATGATCGGGACATTTTCCTTCGGCAGATCACCTGTGCGCACAAGCAGCGGCCGCGTCTGCGCAGCCTGCTGTGCTGCCGGCCTGGCCTCGCTTGCATTTTCGCTCACCCTGGGACGCGGTGCAGCAGCGGAAGGTTTTGGCTTGCCGATCGCGGCGCCATGCCGGTCCTGGGCATTCCCTCCCCGAGAAGGTGTCTTCTGCCCTGTCCTCTTGTCTCTGCTCTTCAACGATGGATCCTTCGTTCTCATTTTCGTGCAGATAGCATTTGATGCGCATTCGGCAAAGCCCATGCGGATAACGCCTCACAGAAGCTGGCAGCGGAGAGGCCCTCATCCTATCTGAGAAAGCCACCGTCGATGCAGAATGAAGGGAACGGGCTTGATGGAGTTTGCCGGTGAGGAACGGATAGAGGCGCCGCGCGCCGTCGTCTGGGCTGCCCTGAACGATCCTGACCTTCTGAAGGAATGCATTCCCGGCTGCCAGTCGCTGGAATGGACCTCTGACACGGAGCTGGCTGCGACGATCAAGGTCAAGATCGGCGTCCTGTCGTTCAGTTTTGCCGGTGGCATAACACTCACGGATATCGTGCCGATGCAAAGCTACACGATCCATGCCGAAGGGAAGGGCGGCGTTGCGGGTTTTGCGAAGGGCGCCGCTGCCGTGACGCTTGCGGATGACAGCGAACAAACGATCCTGCGTTATCAGAGCGAAGCGCAGGTGGAAGGCAGGATTGCCCAGCTGGGCTCCGGCCTTATCAGATCAAGCTCTCACAAGCTTGCGTCACGGTTTTTCGGAGATTTCAACGCGGCCGTCACGAGCAGGATGACGAGGGACTAGACCCCGGCTTCCGCGTTTCAACGCTGCCGGCCGGCAATCGCCTTGTGCTCGCTCTGCCATTTCACTGCTTCCTTGGCTTCGATGAGAGCCTGACGGCGGTAGCGGCCCTGCCTCCACCACGTCAGCGAGGCGCCAATGACAAGGCCGACCAGAAGCGCCAGAAAGACGAAAACGAAGAATGGCGCCGATATGGACAGCACGCTGTCCTGCGGCCGGAACGGATTAAGCGCAAGGGTTACGACCTGCCTGTTGGCCACAGCCAATACGATCAGGACGATGCCAATCGGCACGAAAACGACAAGCGAAAGAATACGTTTCAGCTTCGTCATATGGTACTCCGGCAATTTTTCATTCGGCCATAGCAGATTGGCCCGGATGCCGCAGATTCAAGACCCTGCGGCAATATCCGCTCAATCTTCCTCGTCGTCCATGCCCGGGTTCAGGCGCTCGCGCAGCTCTTTACCGGTCTTGAAAAACGGCACCCATTTTTCTTCGACGAAGACGCTTTCGCCCGTACGCGGATTGCGTCCGGAGCGGGATGGACGGTTCTTGACAGAAAATGCGCCGAAACCACGCAACTCGACCCGGTTACCGCCAGCAAGCGCATCCGTGATTTCATCGAGCACGGCATTGACGATGTTCTCGACGTCGCGATGGTAGAGATGCGGATTGCGTGCCGCAACGATCTGTACCAATTCAGACTTTATCACGGTTGCCCCCTGAAAAAATTAGATTTTCAACCCTTGCCAACCTGCCAAACCGAGACAAGACCGTCAAGGAACAACTTGCTGGGACCCCAACCATCAAGCGCATCCGGCGTAATGGGCAGCGTGATGCCGACATAGCGGAAAAATCCCGTCAGCGCATGGGCAAACCAGAAGGACGAAGAGGATTCGCTGTTTCTCCATTCGACGATCGGCAGATCGCGGGAAACGTCGCGGCTATCGAGATAGTCCAGAATGTCGTCGTCGCCGCCGAGCTTGTCGATCAGCTTGACGTTCAAGGCCTGCCGTCCGGTGAAGATCGTGCCATCGGCGAGTTTCAAAACTTCGTCACGCGGCAACTTCCTGCGTTCGGCGACAAGATCGACGAACCAGCCATAACTATCCATGATCATGGCGCGGATCATGGTTTTGGCGTCTTCGCTGGCCGGGTGGAAGGGCGACGGCTCGGCTTTCAGCGGCGAGGACTTTATTTCCTCAAGCGAGATACCGATCTTCTTCATCACTTCATCGACCTGCGGGTACTGGAAGATGACGCCGATCGAACCGGTGATCGAGCTCTCGCCGGCAACGATCGTGTCCCCCGCCGTGGCGATCATGTAACCTGCCGATGCAGCAAGAGTGCGGATATCGGACACGACCGGTTTCTTTTCGGCCACCTTGCGGATGGCCTGATAGAGACGCTCACCGCCATAAGTGGTGCCGCCTGGAGATGAAATCGACACAATCAGCGCCTTGGCCTGCGTGCTCGCGGCGATGCGATCGAGACGCTCGAGCAGTTCGCGGTCATCCGTGATCATGCCAGAGATGCGCACACGGGCAATGTGAGGGGCGGAGGATCCTGTCTGTTCGCCGGCAATGGCCCAATAGGATACGAAGCCGATGGCCGCCAGAAAGATCAGCGCGATGACGCGCCAGAAGCTGAGCTTACGGCGCAATTGACGCCGATCCGCGATTGCCATGTGGTCCATAAACGTTCCCTCGATGCCCGAAGCACTTTACATAGGCCCATATTTGGCCGATTGCAGCGGTTCGTATCACGTTTTTATGTTCTCCATTATTGTTTGTTGAAGAATAAAAACCATATTGGCGGTCGACGATCACGCGTCACCGCCTAAGCGCGGCCCGCAACGATTGCCGGAAAGGACGAACCGAGGCCTCATGCTGCAGCATATCCGAAATACGGGAAGCTTCCTTGCATCGATGCAGGCGCCGACAAGCGCCTACGATGCGGCGCTTTCGCATTCTTCGCGCGTCAGCAGGCTGAAAATCCTTCTGCCGCTGGCTGCCGGCGTGATTTCGCTTCTCTTCGTCGGCGCCGCCATCATCCGTACCTATCTGCCGGAAAATCTATCGATCGAAAGCGCCAAGATAGAAGACGGCAAGATCGTCATGGAACGTCCAGCCATATCCGGCCGAAACAGTGACGGCATCAGCTATTCGATGCTGGCCAACAAGGCTCTTCAGGATATACAGAACCCGAATATGATCACGCTCAAGGACGTCAAGGCGGCGGTACCGATCAATGACGACCTGATCGCACGCGTTGTCGCGACGAGTGCGGATTTCGACCGTGGTGCCGACGTCCTCAACCTGACCGCTCCATTCGACGTCAATCTGAGCAACGGCATCACGGCTCACTTCAAATCGGCACATCTCGACATACCCGGCGGGACCATGAATACCCCCGATGCGGTGAATATCTCGATGAGCGGAGGCTCCATTGTTGCAGATTCGATGAAGATCATCGATAAGGGGCATACTCTCAATTTCACCGGCAAGGTTCGGGTTGATCTCGATCCCGCAGCTATCCGTAACAAAGGCAAGTAGGCCCGGCCGCCATGATGCATCGTTGTCTTTCATTCAGCATTCCTGCCGCGACCGCGGTGGCCTTGTTATCCTGCCTCAGCATCCCTGCTTATGCTCAGTCCACGACGAGCAATATGAACGGGCTGAAGCTTTCGAACGACCAGCCTATCCAGATCCAGAGCGACCAGCTGGAAATCAAGGATCAGGAGAAAAAGGCGTTCTTCACAGGCAATGTGAACGTCGTGCAGGGCACGACGACGCTGAAGGCCGGCAAGATGACCGTCCAATATAAGGAAAAGGCCAACGGCGGCGATGGCAGTGCCACCTCCATTTCCAGTGGCAATGCGGACATCGACAAGATTTTTCTCGACGATACCGTGTTCCTCAGCTCCGGAACCCAGCAGGCGACCGCCGAAACCGGCCAGTTCGACATGGCGAGCCAGACTTTTGTCCTGAGCGGCAAGCAGGTTGTGCTTTCCGACGGACCGAACGTATTCAAAGGCTGCAAGCTGACTGTCCAGATGGCGAGCGGCCAGGCAAAGCTCGACAGCTGCGGCGGACGCGTTGAAATCATGCTCGACCCGAAGTCGCGGCCAAAGCAATAGACCCATAACGTGAAGCTTCCTTCTCTCTCCCAGTTATCGGCAAGGAAAACGCCCTCGCCCGAGCCCTTCATCGCACGCGACAAGGCGCGCTATGAAGGCACGCTCGTCGCGCATGGCCTTTCCAAGACCTACGATACAAGACGCGTGGTCAATGGCGTATCGCTTGTGGTGCGCCGCGGCGAGGCCGTCGGCCTTCTCGGACCCAACGGAGCGGGAAAGACCACCTGTTTCTACATGATCACCGGCCTGGTTCCCGTCGATGAGGGAATGATCGCGATCAACGGCAATGAAGTAACGCGCATGCCGATGTATCGCCGCGCGAGACTTGGCGTCGGCTATCTGCCGCAGGAAGCTTCGATCTTCCGCGGACTGTCTGTCGAAGACAATATCCGGGCCGTACTCGAGGTGCATGAACCCAACCGGGACAAGCGCGAAGCCAAGCTCGACGAGTTGCTGGAAGAATTCCACATCAGCCAGCTTCGCAAGTCTGCAGCCGTGGCGCTGTCGGGCGGTGAACGCCGGCGCCTGGAAATTGCCCGCGCGCTCGCGACGGACCCCTCCTTCATGCTGCTCGACGAGCCTTTTGCCGGCGTCGATCCGATTTCCGTATCCGATATCCAGAACCTCGTCCGACACTTGACGGCGCGCGGTATTGGCGTACTGATAACCGATCACAACGTGCGGGAGACGCTTGGTCTTATCGACCGGGCCTACATCATCCATGCGGGTGAAGTGCTGACGCACGGGCGAGCTTCGGACATCGTCAACAACCAGGATGTCCGCCGGCTATACCTTGGTGACAAGTTCAGCCTTTAAAATAGCGTCATAATTCCGCGGCTGCGGCGCTTGACCAAATCTCTCAAAAAAGCAATTCTTGTGCCAGATGCGCTTATGTCCGCTGCACGATGATTGCGCAGCGAGGGATTTCGGGAGTTTAGCGTCCACCATGGGTTTAACCGCCAGCCTTTTTCTGCGACAGACCCAATCGCTTGTGATGACTCCGCAGCTGATGCAGTCCATTCAGCTGCTGCAGATGACGCATTTCGAGCTGAACCAGTTCATCGCGCAGGAAATAGAGAAAAACCCACTGCTCGAAATTTCGCCATCGGACGGCGAAAGTGGCGCGGAATTGGGCCATATTGACGCAGCAGACCATGTTGCCGCAGACGCCGATACCGATACAGGAACGTGGCGAGACGACCAGGGCATCGTCATCACAGAAACGTTCGGCGAAGGGCTTGACGGAGGCGCCGAGAACGTGTTTCCCGACGACCAGCCCGAGCGGCGCGGCGATGCACCCGAACTTCTGGGTCAGTGGAAATCGGGCCCGGGAGGTGATGCCGGCGAAGACTACGACTTCAACGATTTCATTGCGAACGAAGTCGGCCTGCGCGAGCATGTCAGCCAGCAGATCCCTCTCCTGCTGAAAAGCCCGCAGGATTGCCTTATTGCCCAACAGTTGAACGACGAGCTTGATGATGCAGGATATCTGCAGGCTGATCTCGGCGACGTCGCTGCCAGGCTTGGAATAGACACAGGGCATGTCGAGCAAGTGCTCGCGCGCCTGCAGACGCTTGATCCACCCGGCATATTCGCCCGTACGCTCGGCGAATGCCTGGCGATCCAGCTCAAGCAGAAAGACCGGCTCGATCCCGCCATGGAGGCGCTTGTCCGCCATCTGGACCTTCTGGCGAAGCGTGATTTCGCAAGCTTAAGAAAACTATGCGGCGTCGATGACGAAGATCTCATCGACATGCTTGCAGAAATCCGCCAGCTGAACCCGAAACCGGGTGCGGATTTCGCAAGCCAGGTCACCGATGTGATCTCACCAGATATCGTGGTGCGCCCGTCCAATAGCGGCGGCTGGGTCGTTGAACTCAATCCGGACACCTTGCCACGCGTTCTGGTCAACCAGTCCTATTTCCAGCAGGTCTCGAAGGGCTGCCCGAAGAACAGCGAGGACTATGCCTTTCTTTCCGATTGCCTGCAGAACGGCAACTGGCTGACCCGCAGCCTTGACCAACGCGCTAAGACGATCATGAAGGTCGCAACGGAGATCGTCCGCCAACAGGACGCTTTTCTGATGCATGGCGTCGATCACCTGCGGCCGCTCAACCTGAAAACGGTCGCGGAAGCGATCAAGATGCACGAATCGACGGTAAGCCGCGTCACGTCGAACAAGTACATGCTGACGCCACGCGGCATGTTCGAGCTCAAATATTTCTTCACGGTGTCGATCGGATCGGCCGATGAAGGAGGCGACAGCCATTCCGCCGAAGCGGTTCGTCACAAGATCAAAATTCTGATCGGCCAGGAAGCGGCGGATGCCGTTCTTTCCGATGACGACATCGTGACAAGCCTCAAGCAGGCGGGCGTGGATCTCGCACGCCGCACGGTTGCCAAGTATCGGGAAGCCATGAACATTCCGTCATCGGTACAGCGCCGGAGAGAGAAACGCGCGGTCGCCAGGGTTGCCGCGTTGTGAGCGCCCAATCACGCATCCCCAGGTAGAGCCGTTGACTTCCTGTCCAACGAAGGCTAGAAGCGCCGCCGCTGGCAGGGCTTCCCACCTTCCGCGCATGCAGGGCTGATAGCGCTATTTTGCAGCAATCGGTTCGGACGGCTTGGATGAAAGAGCGGCTTGGCGTAGACTGGAACACGCAAGTCGCGACAAGAAGGAAGAATTCCATGAGTGTGCGTGTTTCCGGTAAACATATGGAAATCGGCGATTCTTTCCGCCAAAAGATCGAGGACCATATTGGGGAGGCAATAACCAAATACTTCGACGGAGGCTATTCCAGCCAGGTCATCGTAGAGAAATCCGGCCCACGTTTTTCTGCCGATTGCAAAGTGCATCTCGATACCGGGATCGTGCTTCATGCCGCAGGCGAAGCCAATGATCCGCAGGGCAGCTTCGATGCTGCCGCCGAGCGAATCGAGAAACGTCTGCGCCGCTACAAGCGGCGCCTGAAGGATCACCACGCCGGCAACAGCCAGCCGAACGGCTTTGCCGAAGTCGCCTATACGGTCATGGACCGGGTACCCGATGAGGGAGATGAAGTCCCAGAGGATTTCGCTCCGACCATCGTTGCCGAAACCACAAAGCAACTGAGGACGATGTCAGTTGCAACGGCCGTCATGGCACTGGATATGACGGACGAACCTGTGCTTCTTTTCCGGAGCCCCGGTGACGAGACACTGAACATCGTCTACAGGCGCCACGACGGCAATATTGGCTGGATCGACTCCACCAATATTAAGAACTGAGAAACTCGGGAGGCGTCGGAAACGACGCTTCCCCTGCCATCGCGGCACAAAGGAAGAAACGAATGGCATTGGCAGATCTGCTGCATCAAGATGCAATTATCCCTGCCTTAAAAACGACCTCCAAGAAACAGCTCCTGCAGGAATTGGCCATCAAGGCATCCAAACTGACGGGCGTTTCAGAACGGGAGATCTTCGACGTCATCCTGCAGCGCGAGCGGCTGGGATCGACGGGCGTTGGACACGGCATTGCCATTCCGCACGGCAAGCTCAGCGGCATTTCCTCGATCAGCGGTATTTTTGCGCGACTGGAAAGCCCTGTCGATTTTGAGGCGCTGGACGACGAACCGGTGGATCTCGTGTTTCTTTTGCTCGCTCCGGAAGGCGCTGGCGCCGACCACCTCAAAGCGCTTTCGCGCATCGCACGCGTTCTGCGTGACCAGGACCTTGCCGCCAAGCTGCGGCAGACGGATTCCGCGTCCGCCATCTATGCCTTCCTCAACCAAGAGCAGGCCAATAACGCGGCTTAAAATGCCGCGCAGTTTTCTCTCTGAAAATTAGATGATCAGCAGGCGAGATCGGCAACGACCGCGTCGAGGATCAGCATGCCGCTCGGGGTGCAGCGCAGCCTGGAATTCCCGAGCCGCTCGATGAACCCATGCTCCAGCAGGCGCTCCTCGCGGACCGGGTCCGGATCGCGGCCGGAAAGCTCCTGCCAGCGGGCAAGGTCGACACCTTCGGTAAGGCGAAGCCCCATCAGCAGAAGCTCGTCCGCCTGTTCCTCATAACCGAGGATTTCCTGATCCACCATGCCGTGGCCTTCGGCTTCGACCAGCTGGAGCCACGTTTCAGGCCGACGCTCGGTGGCGGTGGCTATCTTGTTGCGGCCACGGCTCAGACGACCATGCGCACCGGGGCCGATGCCGGCATATTCGCCATAACGCCAATAGGTCAGGTTATGGCGGCTCTCGGCGCCCGGTCTGGCGTGATTGGACACTTCATAAGCCGGCATGCCGTGGTGTGCGGTGATCTCCTGCGTCGCCTCATAGAGCAACGCCGACTGGTCGTCGTCCGGCACGATCAGTTTGCCGGCCTTGTGCAGACCGTAGAAGGGCGTGCCCTCCTCGATCGTCAGCTGGTAAAGCGACAGATGATCGACCGCGTAAGAGATCGCCTGCGTCAGTTCGGCTTCCCAGGCTTCCACCGTCTGTTTCGGCCGGGCATAGATCAGGTCGAAGGACATGCGCGGAAAGATCTCGCGCGCCAGCCGGATCGCCTTCAGCGCATCGGCGACGTCATGCAGCCGGCCGAGGAATTTCAGATCGGCATCGTTGAGAGCCTGGACACCCATGGAGACACGATTGACGCCGGCCGCCCGGTAACCACGGAAACGCTCGGCCTCGACGCTGGAGGGGTTGGCCTCCATAGTGATCTCGATACCGTCAGGCACGTTCCAGTGACGCGCAATGCCATTGAGGATGGCTTCGACTGTCGCGGGATCCATCAGCGACGGTGTGCCACCGCCGAGGAAAATGCTGGTCACCACCTTCGGGCCGCTCATCTTCCGCATCGTTTCCATTTCTTTCAGGAAGGCTGCGGTGAAACGGGCCTGATCTACCGGCTGGTGGCGGACATGGCTGTTGAAGTCACAATAGGGACATTTGGCTGCACAGAAGGGCCAATGGACATAAACGCCGAAGCCCGGCTCACCCGTGTCGGGGAGCAGCGTGTCGGGCAGACGAGAGACGACGGCGTTCACTGAAAATCAGGCCTCCAGGCAGGTTTCGACAAAGATCTTGAAGGCGCGGGCGCGGTGCGACAGGGCATGCTTGTCACCCGGCTTCCAGCCATGCTTTTCATCGCTGGTCATTTCGCCGAAGGTCGTCTCGTATCCTTGCGGCTGGAAAACCGGGTCGTAGCCGAAACCGGCGGTTCCGCGCGGCGGCCATGCGACCGTGCCCTCGACTTCGCCCCGGAACAGCTCGGTATGGCCGTCCGGCCAGGCGAGGCAGAGCACGCTGACGAAACGGCAGCTGCGTTTTTCGGGCGTGTCCGCACCCTTTTCCTGAAGTGCGTTTTCGACCTTCTCCATCGCCATCTGGAAATCGCGACTGCCGTCCTCGCGCTCCGCCCAGTTGGCGGTATAGACGCCGGGAGCGCCGTCGAGCGCATCGATGACGATGCCGCTATCATCCGACAGAGCAGGAAGGCCGGAAGCCCTGGCCGAAGCAAGCGCCTTGATCGTTGCGTTTTCCTCGAATGTGGTGCCCGTCTCGTCCGGCTCTTCGAATTTCAGTTCCGCAGCAGACTTGGCCGAGAAACCGAACGGCGCGATCAGCTCGGCAATCTCCCTGATCTTGCCGGCATTGTGGCTTGCGACAACGATCGTCTTGGTTTCGAGCTTGCGCATGAAAATTCCTATTCGAGGTTCCAGAGCCTTGGCTCTGCGCATTCCAGGCTGTTGCCGGCAGGATCACGGAAATAGATCGAGCGGGCGCCGTTCGGCCAGCGGAAATCGCTTTCGATCACAATGTCAGCCTTGTTCAGCTTTTCGGCCATCCTGTCAATCGTCTCACCGTTCATACGGAAACAGACGTGACCTGAACCGGTCGTGCCATGCGGCGGAACCGGGAGAGTATCGGAAGACGGTGGCTTGACCGTTTCTGCCGAATTGAAGATCAGCAGAATGCCCTGACCGCAACGGAAGAAGACGTGGCGGTTGCCGGCGCGCAGGACTTTTTCAAGCCCCAGCACGCCGCCGTAGAATGTTTCCGCCGCGTCGAGATCATCGGCGTAGATTGCGGTTTCGAGTATGCCTTCGATCACCGCACCCTCACTCAGCCGCCAATCGCGGCCTTCTGCATCGCGACCAGTTCCTGCGTGCCGGCTTCTGCCAGCGAAAGCAGCTGAAGGAATTCTTCGCGGCTGAAAGGCTTGCCTTCGGCGGTGCCCTGAACTTCGACAATGCCGCCGGCGCCCGTCATGACGAAGTTGGCATCGGTTTCAGCGGCTGAATCTTCGAGGTAATCCAGATCGATGACCGGCTGGTTGGCGAAGATACCGCAGGAGATCGCCGCGACATGATCCTTCAGGACCTTGTCGAGCTTGATCATCGAGCGGGTTTCCATCCACTTCAGGCAATCGTAAAGCGCGATCCAGCCACCGGTGACGGAAGCCGTGCGGGTGCCGCCATCAGCCTGGATGACGTCGCAGTCTATGGTGATCTGCTTTTCGCCGAGCGCTGTGAGATCAACGACGGCGCGCAGCGAACGTCCGATCAGGCGCTGGATTTCCTGCGTGCGGCCGCCCTGCTTACCGGAAGCGGCTTCACGCTTCATGCGGTCGCCGGTGGCGCGCGGCAGCATGCCGTATTCAGCCGTTACCCAGCCCTTGCCGCTGTTGCGCAGCCACGGCGGGGTCTTTTCCTCGAGGCTTGCCGTGCACAAGACGTGCGTATCGCCGAACTTCACCAGACAGGAGCCTTCGGCATGTTTGGAAAAGTTGCGCTCGAAAGACACTTTGCGCATCTGGTTTACTGGTCTGCCTGAAGGCCGCATATATCACTCCCTGATGTCAGCGCACCGGGCGTCCAGCTGGTCGCGTTGCGGAAAGCGCCGATCTTTTAATTTGCACATCGGTAGATTCGAAAATCTCTTTACCGATTTTCGAGACGGGTGTTGTTTCCTGCCTTCTAAGATCGTCCGGCGCCATTTGCAAAGGAAAAGCCTATATCGGATCCGCTCGTGACAATTGGCGCGACTTCAGGCGATTTCTCTTTTGAGGCAGCGAGTGCAACGACTATATTTCGAAGACGACCAAATCGAGGTGACGTGAAGAGATGAGTTTTTCGACGGGTATAGGCATGGATGTCGGCTCGATGCTCGACGAGCGCTCGCGCGAGATCTTTCGCCGGATCGTGGAAAGCTATCTGAAAACGGCGAACCTCTCGGTTCGCGAAATCTTTCCCGACTGCTGCCAATGTCGCTGTCGCCGGCATCCATACGCAATGTGATGAGCGATCTCGAACAGTTGGGACTGATCTACTCACCGCATATCAGCGCCGGTCGCCTGCCCACCCAGAGCGGGCTGCGCTTTTTCGTCGATGCGTTCATGCAGACCGGCAGTCTTTCCGACGAGGAGCGTGCCAGCATAGACAGGCAGATCCGCCCGTCCGACAGGGACCAGACGCTGGAAAACCTGATGGCGGATGCGAGCCTGATGTTGTCCGGTGTGTCGCGGGGAGCCGGTATCGTCATCACCACGAAAAGCGATCCGATCCTCAAGCATGTGGAATTCATCCGGCTGGAACCGACGAAGGCTCTTGCCGTCCTCGTCGGCGATCATAACCAGATCGAAAATCGCATCATCGATCTGCCGGCCGGCGTCACCTCATCGCAGTTGACCGAGGCCGCCAATTTTCTCAACGCGCATCTGACGGGCCAGACGCTTCCGGAATTCCGTGGCCAGATCAAGAGACTGAAGCAGGAGGTGCAGACGGAAGTCGATGCGCTGGCGCAGGATCTGATCGAGCGTGGTCTGGCGGTCTGGTCCGGGGATAGCGAGGAAGGCAAGCCGACCCAACTCATCGTCCGCGGCCGCGCCAATCTTCTGGAAGGACTTGCCGAGACGTCCGATCTCGACCGGCTGCGCCTACTGTTCGACGACCTTGAAAAGAAGGACAGCCTGATCGAAATCCTCGAACTGGCCGAAGCCGGTCCGGGCGTCCGGATCTTCATCGGATCGGAAAACAAGCTGTTTTCACTTTCCGGCTCGTCGCTCATCGTCGCGCCCTATCGCGATGGCGAGGACCGGATCGTCGGTGCCGTCGGCGTGATCGGGCCGACCCGTCTCAACTATTCGCGTGTCGTGCCGATGGTGGACTATACGGCCCAATTGATCGCCCGCCTTTCACGCGGTTCGATCTAAAGCGCTTCCAGAATCCTCCAAGCCTTGATTTTTTGCCCGCAAACCTCGATATCGAGCGCAAATTCAAGACACAGATCAATCGGAGAACGTCATGACCGACGAAACCAAGAAAAACGGACCTGACGCAGCTTTCGCTGAACATGAGGCCGAAGCTGCGGCGTCCGCTTTTGACGGTGCCGCCGAAGAAAATGCTGCCGAGGTGGAAGTCGAGCCCGATCCGCTGGATTTGCTGAGAGCCGAAAACTCCGAGCTGCGCGACCGTTTCATGCGGCTTGCTGCAGAAATGGACAATTTGCGCCGCCGTACCGAGCGCGACGTGAAGGACGCCAAGTCCTATGCCGTATCAGGCTTTGCCCGCGACATGCTGGCCGTATCAGACAACCTGCGCCGCGCGCTCGATGCCGTACCGGCCGACCAGCGCGCCGGTGCCGATGCCACGCTGACAACGCTTCTCGAAGGCGTGGAATTGACCGAGCGCGGGATGCTTTCGACACTCGAGCGCCACGGCGTGAAGAAGATCGACCCCGAAGGTGAAAAGTTCGATCCGAACTTCCATCAGGCAATGTTCGAAATCCCCAACCCGGCCGTTCCGAACAATACGGTGGTGCAGGTGGTTCAGGCAGGCTTCACGATTGGCGATCGCGTTCTGCGCCCCGCCATGGTCGGCGTTGCCAAGGGCGGACCGAAGACCGAGGCTGCAGCCGGCAACGGCGACGCCTGATAGACATCATCACTGAAGAGGCGTGCCACGTCTCTTCAGTGGGTCGTATCCAGGGCGGAGCTTGCCAGATTGCGGATAAGCTCCAGCTCCTGCTGAAGATGGATCCGCGTTCGCCGATCCGTTTCCGCCAAAGTGCTGCCGTCTTCGTCAGCGAGGGCGAAGATAATGTCGAGTTCATCCAGCAGACCCGGATCCTTGATGGCAAGAAGGGTGATGACGGCCTTCAACAGCTTGTCATTCGCCGCGATGCGGGCACGCGCTTCGTCGTTCATGGTCTACCTCCAGACATTCGGTAAAACATGTAGCGCCTTTTTCCAAAACAAAGGGGGCACACGAGATGTTTCGAAAGAATTGCGGCTATCCGGAACTCGATGGATTTCATCGGCAGTCCCGCCGCGTCAGGCCTTGACCGCGGTCACATGCAGCCATGCCGTCGGCATCTGGTCATAGCCGCTGCCGATCTCTTCTTCGACTGCGACCGATTGCCAGGACATGGTCTCTTAAAGTGCTTGAAGCCAATCCTTCGAAGGATAATTGAAGAACCGGCCGAGAGCGTCATGCCCCTCGGCCTGCCCCGCCTTGAAGCTCGCGTAGAAGATCCCGCCGGGGCGTAGCGCCGTGTGTATCTTCGCCAGGATGCCGCCAAGTTCGGCACGCCGAACATGCAGCAGGCAGGCATTGGCCCACACGCCGTCGAATGCCGAGACGAGATCGATATCTTCAAAACGCAGAACCGCAACGGGCATGCCGAGACGACTGGAAGCTTCATCAGCCATTTCCGGGATGCCATCGGTCGGCATCGCCGAGAACCCACGGGCAATCATCGCGGCGCTGTCACGACCATTGCCGCAGCCGAGTTCGAGAATGGCTGCACCGGCTGGAAGCTTTGCCAAAAACCGATCGAGCTGTATGGAGCTCGGCTGCGAAAGGTGGGATGCGTAAACGTCCGCATTATCCGAATAGAAACGGGAAGTCGGATCGTCCTGCGGCGCGGTCATCGCGTTACCGCTGCGACAAGAGCAGCTTCGTGCCGAAACCGACAAAAACCGTCGCCACGCCAAGATCGATCTTCTGTTTCGCCTTGAGATAAGCGGCCGCGACTTTAGGATGGGTAATCAGCGAGACGAGGCAGGTGTAATACAGTGCGGAGACCATCACCATCACGCCGATGGCGGCGATGCCATAGCTGAACGGGGTGCCGGCCGGCATGGTTACGGCGAAGAGCGAGGCGACGAAGAGCGCCGACTTCGGATTGGCGAGATTGGTCGCAAGCCCCATGCGGTAGGCCGTTTTCAACGGGATATCGAGCTTTGCCGGGACGAGGTCGGGTGTGCTGCGCGCCTTGCGGACGTCGAGGAAAACACGAATGCCGAGCCAGACCAGATAGAGGCCGCCGGCAATCTTCAGCGCCACATAGGCAAAGGGCGCCGCCTGGAACAGCACGTTGATGCCAAGCCAACCGGCAATACCCCAGCACAGAGTTCCGGTAATCGTGCCCATGACGGCAAAGATCGCCACCCTGCGCGGTGCCGTCAGGCAATAACGGATCACCAGCAGCGTATTCGGACCCGGCGTGATGCAGGCGACGCCCCAGATCATTGCCACGGATAACAGAAACATTGCGGAGCCTCTTGCTCAACGACCGACATATCGCAGAGGTGCGCCATCCGGGCACGGCCCGTCAAGACGAAAAATGGGCCGCTCCTTACGGAACGGCCCATCCAAATCTGCAAACCGGGATCAGCCGGCGATCAGGCGTTGTTTTCGTTGATCAGGCGCTTCAGAAGTTCGACCTCGTGGCCGAGCTTCGTATCGTCACCGATCAGTTCCTCGATCTTGCGAACGGCGTGAAGAACGGTTGTGTGATCGCGTCCGCCGAAGCGACGGCCGATTTCCGGGAAGGACCGCGGCGTCATCGTCTTTGCCAGATACATAGCGATTTGACGCGGTTTGACGATTACCCGTGTACGACGGTTCGACACCAGTTCCTGGCGCGAAACATTGTAGTGGCGTGCAACAACCCGCTGAATATCCTCGATACGGACGCGCCTTGCCTCACCTGCACCGACGAGATGCGCCAGCAGTTCGTCGACACGCTCGATCGAGAGAGACGGCTCGAACGTGCGGCGGAACAGGAGCTGGTTGAATGCACCTTCCAGCTCGCGACCGCTGCTGGCAACGTTGCGGGCAACGTGGCTGAGAATTTCGGCCGGAATATCGAGCGACGGGTCGTCCTGTCTGGCTGCACGAAGGCGACCCTTCAGCATTTCCAGACGCATTTCGTATTCAGGAGACTCGAGCTCGATGGCAACGCCGCCCTGGAGGCGCGAGCGAACGCGCGGATCAAGCGATTCCAGTTCCCACGGAGCGCGGTCGGCTGCGACAACAACCTGCTTGGCGCTGTCGAGCAGCATGTTCAGGAGATGGCAGAACTCGTTCTGGATCATCTTGCCCTGCAGGAACTGCATGTCATCGATGATCAGAAGATCGATGTTGCGCAGACTATCCTTCAGCGTCAGGGCATCGTTGTCGCGGATCGCGGTCGCGAAACGCCACATGAAATATTCGGCCGTCAGATAAACGACGCGCGGATTGCGGTTGCTGCCGACGGCGGCATTGGCGATCGCCTGAAGAAGGTGCGTCTTGCCGAGACCGACATTCGAATGAATGAAGAGCGGGTTGAAGCGCACGGCGCCGGCACCGGCTTCCGCAATCGTCTTGGCGGCAGCAAGGGCTACGCGGTTTGACGAGCCCTCGATATAGCTGTCGAACGTGTAGCGGCTGTCGAGCGGGGACCCGAACAACGGGCCGGACTGCGTGTTACGTGCAGTCGGTGCCGCTGAAGGGGCCGGAAACGCAGCAATCTTGCCGATCTCGCGTGGCTGTGACGCCCGATTGAAGTTGGCGGCAGTGTTGTTGCTCTGGACCACTGCAGGCCGCTCTTCGGCAACACCTGGAACCCGGGTGGCGCGACTTGCGCTGCGCACGAGGATTTCCACCTTGAGAATTTCCTTATCTTCCTGCTGGAAGATAGATGTGATGAGCTCGAGATACCGGTTGTTGATCCAGGACTTCAGAAAGGTCGTCGGTACCGTGAGCCTGACAACGCTCTTCGACACCGAATGAAGCTTAAGACGCGCAAACCAGCTTACATAAACATCCTGACCGACCTGCGCCTTCAACCGCGCACTAAACCGCTCGAAAAGAGCATCATGCTGCATTTCCGCTGTTTCCCCTGCCGCTTGGGAGCAAACTGAATCGAACCCTTTTCGTGCGCGGTCGCTATCATCAACTGCCCGTGCCGATACGGTATTCATATGCATTAATTTGCCGCCTTTTGAATGGAAGCCCGGCGAACTCGTTTCGCCAGACAAAATCGTAAATTTCACTGAGCCCTTCCCGTTTGCGAGAAAGGCCAATCAATAATCCCCGTATGACCCAGCTTCATCCGCCAGAACGAAGCTCATCGTCCGGTCCGCCTCATTCAGGCCGGTCGATATGGGTTCCCCTGACACCTCATCCTCGCATGAGACGTCGCTAAACCAATTTCTTCCCTGAAGCCGCCATGGCAGCTCCGGGCACAAATAGACTGCCGCCAAAAAGCAGGTGCTTTTCGGTTTGCAACCTTGAGTTTATGGAAAACGGGAATTCTTATCCCGCAGCAAAGAGCGTAAACACCCGTCGCCATCTCTTTGGATGAGATTGCTGACGGAAGCTCCTGAAGTTGTCCCCGAGCCCCTTGCTGGAGGCCATTTAGGCAGGATCACCTGGCAAGATCAACAGCGTTTTTTACCCAAAATTAAGGGCCGGGCGTTGACTCTTGGCGCGTGATTTGAATGTCGCAGGGGGGCGCCAAAAGAATCGCTGTTGAATCAATGGGATTCAAATTTGGCCAGCCACAGCGGCTATGAATCACAAGAAAAATAAAAATTCGCTTGACTCAACTTTGAGCCAAAAGAACCCCTTCAGAATGAAGGCAAAGCGATAGCTACTTCCCGTAAGCCTCTAATAAACCTACATTTTCCTTGTCATGCATATGACACGAAACCGTTATTGAGCCGGACAACGATTGATTGTAAAGGCAGAATCGCAGAAAGCCCGGTCGTTAGACCAGGCTCCCATAAAACGTTTATATTGATAGCCGGCTTAGGCGGAGAGTGCCTTCACACGAGCAGCAAGACGGGACACCTTGCGGGATGCCGTGTTGCTGTGAAGAACGCCCTTGGTAGCAGCGCGAGCGATCTCAGGCTGAGCAGCCTTGAGTGCTGCAGCTGCAACCGTCAGATCGCCGGTTGCGATAGCTTCTTCAACCTTACGGATGAAGCCGCGAACGCGCGAACGGCGAGCCTTGTTGACTAAAGTGCGGCGAGCGATCTTGCGGGTCGCTTTTTTCGCCGAAGTTGTATTGGCCATTTCATGCCTCTCTACGAATTCGAACCAACACTCCACCGTTGCCGCTGGTCATGCGACCCATCATCCAGCAATTCGGGAGCAATAGAGGAAGCCGTGAAGAGGCTTTCCCAACTGTGGGCGGGCATATAGCGGGAATACGCGCCCCCGTCAACGCGCTTTTTGAGCCTCTACCGGTTGGAAAAGGCCGGTTTGCGCTTTTCGACGAATGCGGCCATGCCTTCCTTCTGGTCGGCGGTGGCAAACAGGGACTGGAACAGGCGGCGTTCGAAACGCAGACCTTCGGCAAGCGTCGCCTCGAAAGAGCGGTTGACCGCCTCCTTGGCCATCAGCACGGCCGCACGTGGGAAACCGGCGATCTTGCCTGCTGCGGCCAGCGTTTCATCCATCAGCTGGCCGGGTGCGACTACACGCGATACGAGTCCCATGCGCTCGGCTTCCGTCGCATCCATCATCCGTCCGGTAAGCACCATATCCATCGCCTTGGCCTTGCCGACGGCGCGGGTCAGGCGTTGCGAGCCGCCCATGCCCGGAATGACGCCGAGGGTGATTTCCGGCTGACCGAATTTGGCGGTATCCGCTGCAATGATGAAGTCGCACATCATGGCAAGCTCACAGCCGCCGCCGAGCGCGAAACCTGAAACGGCGGCGATCAGCGGCTTGCGGAAGGTCGCAACGGCGTCCCAGCCGGCGACGAAGTCACCGAGATAGGCATCGACGAATTCGAGCGACTGCATTTCCTTGATATCGGCACCGGCGGCAAATGCCTTTTCCGATCCGGTCAGGACAGCGGCCGCTACCGCATCATTACTGTCAAAGGCAGCGAGTGCCGCTGTCAGTTCCACCATGACGGTCGAATTGAGGGCATTGAGTGCCTGCGGGCGATTGAGCGTCACGATCGCGACCGTGCCACGGATTTCCGTCAATATCGTTTCATAGGTCACGGAAGTGCGCCTTTCGTGTTTCTGGCCTGTTTCCGGCCTATTTCTGGCAGGTCGGGCAATAGAAGGTGGATCTGCCGGATTGTGTTATGCGGGTGACGGTACCGCCGCAGCCGGGCATGCGGCAAGCCTCGCCCTCGCGGTCGTAGACCGAGAAGGAATGCTGGAAATATCCGAGTGATCCATCCGTCTGTATATGATCGCGCAAAGACGATCCTCCGGCGGCGATCGCATCGACAATGACGGCGCGGATTTCTTCCGTCAGCCGCGTCAATTCCTTTTTCGGTCGGCCACCGGGCGTGACGAGCGTGCCCGACTGCCGCTTGGGCGACAGATGCGAACGCCACAGCGCCTCGCAGACATAGATGTTGCCGAGTCCTGCAATAACGGTCTGGTCGAGCAGAGCTCCCTTGAGCGGCTGGCTCTTGCCACTCAGTCGCCGGGCCAGATAGTCGGCATCCAGGGCATTGCCGGTCGGCTCCGGCCCGAGTTCGGCAAAGGCCGGATAAAGATCGAGTTCGCTGCGCTTCCACAAATGCATGAAGCCGAAACGGCGCGGATCGTTATAGATGACTTTCTGATGCTTGCCGTCGTGCTCGACATGGAAGATGACGTGATCGTGCTTGCTATCCTTCGAGCGTGCATGATGAAAATCTCCCTGCACCGTCTCCTCGATACGGAACGAGCCCGACATGCCGAGATGGCTGATCAGGGTGAGATCGTCTTCCAGCTCTATCAGCAGGTATTTCGCCCGTCTTCCCAGCGAAACGATACGGCGACCACTCACCTTCTCAGCAAAGGCTTCCGGCAGGGGAAACCGAAGATCGGCGCGGTTGAGTTCGAGGCGGTTTACGAGCGCCCCTTCCATGACCGGGGCAAGCCCACGTCTGACGGTTTCGACCTCTGGCAATTCAGGCATGAATACCTAACTTCCTGTTTCAACAACGGCGCCGGTGATCTATAGACCGGACTGATACTGCATTTACGAACCGGGCCATCCACCACATAGCGTTCGACACCTCGTTTCGCTACGGTCGGCCGCTCAGGATTTTAGACGTTAAGGAGCAATCGATGACCGAAGCCCGAACTGGCGCCCAAGGCGGAATGGAAACCTCCTATGGTTTTCGTCAGGTCGCGGACGGAGAAAAGCAGGAGCTGGTCAACGACGTCTTCCACAAGGTCGCCAAGCGCTACGATATCATGAACGACGTGATGTCGGCCGGCATGCACCGTGTCTGGAAGGATGCAATGATCGCCGCGCTTAGCCCACGCAAGGAAGAAGGCTACAGGACGCTCGACGTGGCCGGCGGCACCGGCGACGTCGCATTCCGTATCGTCGAAGCGTCCGGGCGCAAGGCCCATACGACCGTACTCGATATCAACGGCTCGATGCTCGGCGTCGGCGCAGAGCGCGCCGCCAAGAAGAAGCTTTCCGACAATCTCGATTTCGTCGAAGCCAATGCGGAAAAGCTGCCTTTCGAGGACAATTCCTTCGACGCCTATACGGTCGCCTTCGGCATCCGCAACGTGCCGCGCATCGATGTGGCGCTTTCGGAAGCCTATCGGGTGCTGAAGCGCGGCGGCAGACTGCTGGTGCTGGAGTTTTCCGAAGTCGACATGCCGTTGCTCGACAAGTTCTATGAAGAGTGGTCGTTCAAGGCTATTCCTCAATTTGGCAAGATGATTACCGGCGACGCCGAGCCCTACCAGTATCTGGTGGAATCGATCCGCAAATTCCCCAACCAGGAAAATTTCGCCACGATGATCCGCACCGCCGGTTTTTCGCGCGTGACCTACACCAATTACACCGGCGGTATCGCGGCCCTGCATTCCGGCTGGAAGCTTTGAGCGCATGAGCACGATCGGCGCCTATTTCCGGCTCGCCCGTGTCGGCTGGGTCCTCGTCCGCGAAGGTGTGGTTTCCGCATTGCCGACCGAGGACATGCCGCCCGTTGTCGGCCTCGCCAAATCGCTGCTTGAGCCGCTGACGCGGTTTCGGGCGAAAAAGCAGGCTCGCAGCGAGAGGCTGACTCGTGCCGTCGCCCGGCTCGGCCCCTCCTATGTCAAGATCGGCCAGTTCCTCGCCACCCGGCCGGATGTCGTCGGCGTCGATTGGGCCGTCGATCTGGCCATGCTGCAGGATCGGATGGCGTTTTTCCCGACGGAAGCCGCCAAGAACGCAATCCAGACCTCGCTCGGCCGACCGATCGAAGACCTCTACACATCCTTCGAAGAACCGATCGCCGCTGCATCCATCGCCCAGGTTCATCCGGCGATCGTGAATGGAAAAAAAGTGGCCGTGAAAGTGGTGCGCCCCGGCGTGCGCCAGCGTTTCGCGCATGACATCGAGGGCATGTATGTGGTCGCCCGCATGCAGGAACGCCTCATGCCTTCGAGCCGGCGCCTGCGGCCGATCGAGGTGACACGGACGCTCGAACAGACGACCAAGATGGAAATGGACCTGCGCCTCGAGGCCGCGGCCCTTTCCGAAATTGCCGAAAACACAAAGGACGACCCAGGTTTCCGCTTTCCTGAAGTCGATTGGGAACGCACCGGCCGCGACGTGATCACCATGGAGTGGATCGACGGCGTCAAAATGAACGATGTCGAAGCTTTGCGCGCGGCCGGCCACAATCTTGAAAAGCTTGCAGAAGTGCTGATCCAGTCATTTCTGCGGCACACGCTGCGCGACGGCTTTTTCCATGCCGACATGCATCCCGGCAATCTGTTCGTCGACAGCAGCGGCACGATCGTCGCTGTCGACATGGGCATTACCGGGCGGCTGGGAAAGAAGGAGCGCCGCTTCCTCGCCGAAATCCTGTTCGGCTTCATCACGCGCGACTACATGCGCGTCGCCGAAGTCCATTTCGAGGCCGGTTATGTGCCGGCACATCATGACGTCGCAGCCTTTGCCCAGGCGATACGGGCGATCGGCGAGCCGATCCACGGTCAGCCAGCCGAGACGATTTCGATGGCCCGTTTGCTGGCACTGCTTTTTGAGGTGACGGATCTTTTCGAGATGCAGACGCGGCCGGAGCTTATCCTCTTGCAGAAGACGATGGTGGTTGTCGAAGGCGTATCGCGCATGCTCAACCCCCGCTTCAACATGTGGAAGGCATCGGAGCCTGTCGTCGGAGACTGGATCCGCGACAATCTCGGTCCGAAACGAGTTCTGTCAGACCTGAAGGATGGCGCAAAGGCGGCGATAAAGCTCGCTGAGGCCCTGCCGGAAATCGCTTCCAAGACCGAGACGCTGCACCGCGAACTCGTGCATATGAGCAAGAACGGTCTGCGCTTCGACACGGAAACGGCAGAAGCGATCGGAAAGTCGGAGGCCCGGCACAGCCGCTATGGGCGGCTGGCGCTCTGGGTGATTGCCGCAGCGCTCGTCTATATCGCCATCACGCTCTGACGGGATCGAACGCGACATCGGTGTCCGTATTTTGGGATATCCCTCGGCCGCTCATCTCCAATAGTGTGGGACCATGGCAAAGCAGATATCCGAACCGAAATTTCCCATCCAACTGACCGGCCAACCGCTCGGCTTCGCAGAGCTTCTGGTCATCGGAGACGGTCGTGCGGAGGTGAGCACCGATCCGCTCGGCATGGCACGTGTGAGAGCCGCCAGAGCCGTGCTCGAACAGGCGATTGCCGACGGCATGCCTGTCTATGGCGCAACCACCGGCGTCGGCGCCATGAAGGATATCGAATGGTCCAGCGATGAACTCGACCAGTTCAATCTCGGTCTGGTACGCGCCCATCATTTCGGTACCGGCGATCCCTTTCCAATACCTGTCGTGCGCAATGCCATCGCAATGCGGATCAACACGGCGCTCACCGGTTATGTCGGCTGCACGCCGGAACTGGTGGAGAGTTATCTCGCCCTGCTTGCTGCAGACGTCATCCCGATCGTTCGCCGCACGGGATCGATCGGCTGCGCCGATATCGGCCTGATGGGGCAGATCGGCGCCGTACTGACGGGCGTCGGCGAGGCCGTTTACCAGGGCAAGCGGATGCCGGCGGAAGAGGCGTTCAAGGCCGCGGGCCTCAGCTCCCAACGAATGGCGCCACGTGACGGTCTCGCCTCGCTGAGTGTCAATTCGGTAAGTTTCGCCGCCGCGGCCCGCATCATGCGTGGGGCAGCCGGCGCATTGCGGGTCTTGCTCGCAACCGGGCTGACGGCCGCCGGCGCCATGGGCGCTTCCCGCGATCCCTGGTTTGCCGTCACCCATGTGGGCACACCACGCGAGGCGATGATCGGCTCCTGGCTGCTCAACGCGTCGCAGGGCTGGGCTTGGCCGAGCGGCACGCATGTGCAGGATCCGCTGAGCCTTCGAATGATCCCGCAGGTTTTCGGTGCGGTCTTCGAGAGCGTGCTGACCTCCGGCCACAAGATCCTCGCCGCGACCGGGCGTTCGGACGACAATCCCGTCATTGCCGATGGGCGGGTGCTGACCTCCGGCGGATCGCTGCCGCTCGACGTGACCGTGCTGATGGAATCGGCTGTGCTCTGCATGGCGCATGCGGCGCGCAACTCCTTCAACCGCTGCGTCCTGCTGGGCAACGGTCAGCGCCGCGACCTACCGGTCAATCTCGTACCGCCCGGGGCGATCGCCACCGGCTTCGGACCGATCATCAAGCTTGCGGGCGATATCTATTCGCGGGTTCTTTCGATGAGCAATCCTGTCTCGGCACAATCGATCGTCGTTGCCGGCGGCATGGAGGACGAGGCTGCATTCCTGCCCCTGGTGGTCGAGCGGTTCGAACGGCAGGTACGCGCACTGAGACGCCTTGCCGGTCTGGAGGCGCTTCTGGCGGCGCAGGCGATGGATCTGCATGGCGACGAGCCGGGCGGTGCTGTCGGGCTTATCTACGAGGTGGTGCGCAAACACGCGGCATTCTACACGATCGATCGCGCCCTCTCCGCAGAGGTGGAAGCGATCGAGGAAGAGCTTGCTTCCGACGCATTCCTGGCACGGCTGATCGCAATCTCCCCCATCCATGCGATCGACGATTTCTTCGCGCTCGGCGGCCTTGGCATGCAAGGCATCGAGACGTGAACGGAATTTGACGGGAAAGCCTGCGTTTCCAGAGCTTTCGCCATTCCTGCACCACAGCCACGTCTTGATTCCGCCGGTTTTTTCATACCTCTTTAAGGAATACATTCCTCTTCCCGGAGATTGCCGATGGCTTTGGGTCCGACGCAACGCCTGAAGGACGGTATCGTCGCCGTCGAAACCATGACCCGTTTCGCGCTCGCCGTTCTGGCGCTGGCTTCGGGCGTCTATACCTATCTCGGCGTCCGCTCGATCCTCGACGGATCGCCCACCGGCGTGTTCTTTGCCGCGATCATCTATTCGGTTTCGGTCTCGGTCGGCATCTATGCCTTCTGGTCCTACATGGCCCGTTTCTACCCGCATATCACCAGCCGGACCGGCAAGACCGCGATGCTGTTCGTGATGGCGGCAGGCGCGGCGATGATCCTTGCCATGTCGAGCTGGCTGAATGCGGCAGCGCTTGCCGGCTCTGCCGCCGTCGAACAGCATCTTTCGGAAACGGTGGAAGGGTACTCCTCCGATCTCGACCGCGCCCACCAGAACGTGCTTGCTGTCCAGAGCCTGCTGCCGGATATCCAGCGTGCTTCGGAACGTTTTTCGCAGCTTGCCGCTGTCGAGCGGCAGTCCGGCTCTCTCACCGGCACGACCGGATCGGGCAGTGTCGTACAGCTTCTGGCCCAGATGTCGGGGCAGATGAAGTCGCTCGAAGCCAATATCAACGGCTCGCGCGAACAGGTGGCCGAGCTTTTCGAGCAGGGGCAGAAACGGCTTGAAACGATGCGCTCGCTGATTTCCGCGCCCGGCCTGATCGAGCCCCGCGCCGACCAGTTTTCGACGGAAGCGGTGGCGCTGACCGGTGTCATCAGCTCTCTGTCGCAAACGTCGATCGCCCCGTCGATCCGTCGCGCGGCCGACGACCTTTCGCTCGGTTTCATCGCTCCTGTCGCAGACGGCAGCGATGCCAATCTGATCAACCGCCAGGATCAGGTGATGGCAACGGTCAGAGCCTCTGTCGCCGCACAGTCCAAGGCGCTTGCCAAGGCTGCCGACGAGATCCTCGCCCGCCCGCCGATCGTGGAACGCCGCTTCGTACCGCTGTCTTCCGCAGAGGCCGTGCTGCATTACGCGCAGGACTTCATACCCGCCTGGGCCGGCGCGATTTCGATCGACCTTCTGCCGGGCGTGATGGTGTTCATTCTCGCCGTGGCGCATGCGTCCATCCGCAAGCAGGAAGAACAGCTGCCCTATGCCGAAGGTATCACCGCAGCGGAACTGATGCGGGCGCTCGAGATACAACGCGCGCTTTCGGCCAGCGGCGTAGACATTGAAACCGCCGCCGCCAAGGCGGAGAAAAGAGCTGAAGACGATGGCGAACCTGTAAAGGATGGTGAGAGCGCCGAGGAGCCGAACAACATCACCAATCTCGATCCGCGATCGCGCGGCAGGGACAGGCTGCATGACGATCGGTGAGGCGATACGCCGGATCGATGACGGCGTTCTGATGCGCTGCGTCTTCTATCTGCTGCTTGCCGCGTCGGTGACTTTTCTGGTGATCGACGTGCGTGAGATCACCACGGCGAGTGCGCAACTGCCCGGCTTCGACCCGATGCATGACGGTCAGCCCGTGCTTCCGCCGGCCCTGACCGACGGTCGCCCTGCCGCGCCACCTGTGGAGCCGGCAAGCCCGAGCGAGGTGTTCCGCAAAGCGATGACCTTCGATCTGAAACCGGGCGGCGTATTGTTGGCGGAAGGCACGATCGATCCGGGTGCGGCCGGACGATTTGCGCAGGAGATCGAGGCGCGCGGGGAATATGTGAAAACTGTACAGCTGAATTCGCCGGGCGGATCGGTCGACGACGCGATCACCATGTCGAGACTCGTCCGCGAGAAGAAGCTTCAGACGCGGATCGCTTCAAGAGGACTTTGCGCGTCATCCTGCCCGATCGTGTTTTCCGGCGGCGCGGAGCGCATTGCCGAAAAGGAGGCTGTCGTCGGCGTGCATCAGGTATTCAACGGCAGCCGTGAACGGCCTTCCGCGGAACAGGCAATGTCGAGCGCACAATCGACGACGGCGCGGGTTGCCCGTCATCTGGACGAGATGGGGATCGGTTCGGGCCTCTGGCTGCATGCGCTGGAGACCCCGCCCGACCGGCTCTATTATCTGACGGAAAAGGAAATGACGGAATTCGGGCTGGTCACTCGGCCGGCCCCGGCGCCCCGATCGGCAGCCGCGAAGATCTGACAGGATCGGCCCGGCGGCTCAGATAATAAGCCGTCTGTCCGGCAACGAGCGCCAGCGCCAGCATGATGCCGGTGAAGGTGATGACCGCCGACCAGCCGCCAGCACTCCAGAACTTGCCGCCGATCGAACCGGCAATGCTGGATCCCAGGTAATAGGCCAGAAGGTAAAGCGAGGAGGCATGCCCCTTGTTGCTGCCGGCCAGACGCCCGATCAGGGCGCTTGCCACCGCATGAGCCATGAAGAAGCCTGCCGTCAGCATCGCGATACCGAGAATGATGAAAACAAGCGACGCAGCCAAGGTCGTCAGAAGACCGGCAAACATCAGGATGATGCCGGCCATCATGACCTGAAACTGACCGAAACGATCGCTTAGCGTACCGCCGACCCAGGACGAGCCGACACCACACAGATAGGCAGTGAAGATCAGGCCCAGTTCAGTCTGGTTGAGATAATAGGGGTCTGCCACCAATCGGAAGCCTGAATAGTTGTAGATGGTGACGAACGAGCCCATCAGCAGAAAGCCGATGCCGAAGAGCAACGCAAGCGGCCCGCGTTTGACATGGCCGAGCCAGGCCGAAGCGTGATAACTGATATTGGACCGACGCGGCTTGAAGTTGCGCGATGGCGGCAGCATGGTGAAAAAACCGATGGCAGCGGCAATGCCGAAGGCACCGATGACCATCAGCGCCACACGCCAGGACAGAAACTCAGCCAGAATGCCGGTGAAGACACGTCCCGACATGCCGCCCAGGGCATTGCCGGCAATATAAAGACCCATGGCGGCACCAATGCCCTTGGGATCGATCTCTTCCGACAGATAGGCCATGGCAACGGCCGGCACGCCGCCGAGCAGCAATCCTTCCAGCGCACGAATGACGAGGATCAGGTTCCAGTTCGGCATAAAGGCGCAGGCAAGCGTGCAGAGTGATGCGCCCATCAACGAACAGAACATCAGGCTGCGGCGACCGAACCGTTCGGAGATCGCAGCCGCGCAGAAGATTGCCACAGCCAGAAGGCCGGTCGATAACGACAGGGACAAAGAACTTACAGCCGGGCTGACCTTAAATTGCTCGGCGAAGATCGGCATCAATGGCTGCACGCAATAAAGCAGCGCAAAGGTCGAATACCCTGACATGAAAAGAGCCAGGCTCGCCTTACGGTAACCGGGTGTACCCCGCTTCAGATATTGCTTGGGAGGATCAGACTGGAGCGGGGAAGCGGTAGGTTCGAGAATATTGATTTCGGAATTTAAAGAACGGCTGGCTGCGGCGGACGGCATGATAAAAAGACCTTCTGTATGGTCTGGAATCTAGCCAGCATGCGTTCATGTGTCCAATATATGGAGGAGGCGTTCGTGATAGGTTTTAGATATGGAGCTTCGACATCTTCGTTATTTCGTTGCCGTCGCGGAAGAACTGAATTTTACCCGTGCGGCAGCTAAACTCGGCATCGGCCAACCACCGCTGAGCCAGCAGATCCGTGACCTCGAAACGGAGATTGGGTCCCAGCTGTTTCACAGGGTGCCGCATGGAGCCGAATTGACGGCGGCAGGGGCAGCGTTCCTGACGGAGGCGAAGATCGCGCTGGCGGCCGCAGACCACGCCAAACTCTCGGCTCAACGGGCTGCGCGGGGGGATACGGGCCGCCTGACGCTCGGGTTTACCGCATCGGCGACCTTCAACCCGGCCGTGACGAGCATCATCCGGCAGTTTCGCGCTCGGTGGCCGGATGTCGCGCTGTCCCTGACCGAAATGAACAGCAACTGGCTGATGGAAAAGCTCGTCAGGGGCGAACTCGACGTGGCGTTCATTCGGCCGGGGCTGGAAGATCCGAGAGAAGTACGGCTGAAACGCATGGCTGACGAACAGATGTTGATCGCACTGCCCGCCAGCCATCCGCTTGCGGCACAAAGCCGCGTCAGGCTCGCAAGCCTCGCTACCGAGCCCTTCATCATCTTCCCGCGGACGGTGGGGCTCAGCCTCTATACCGATATTCTTCAGGCTTGCCGGGATGCCGGTTTCGAACTGAACGTATCCCAGGAGGCACCGCAGATCCCCTCGGTCGTCAATCTGGTCGCGGCCGGGCTTGGCGTGTCGATCGTGCCGAAATCGCTGGCGAAGATCGAGATCGACGGCGTCGTCTTCCGCCCGATCGAAGGGCCGCCGCTGATGGCGCGGCTCGGGGTCGCCATGATGAAGGAACAGCGATCCCCGATCGCACTCAACCTTTTCGGTCTTGTGCAGGCAAGCTAGCAATTCCAGCAGAAGTGGGAGCCGGTTTTGCGTCCGGAATTGCGTTAAAACCGCTCTGATCAGCTCTTTATTTCGCGCTCGCAGAAGGTGATGCGATTGCTGAACGGGTCAATGACCGTGACTTCCAGCCCCCAGTCCGCCTGCTCCAGCCCCGGTCGCATATAGGGATAGTTTTTCCCAATCAGTTCCTTTTGAAAGGCTTCGGCGCCTGTCATGGGCACGAAGACACGGGCACCCGGCGAGGCATCACCTGCATGTTCGGAGAGATGCAACAGCATGCCGCTGCGCGACATCTGGCAATAAAGCGGTGCGGTGGGCGCAAAGCGGTGCTCCCAGTCCACCGCAAAGCCGAGAAAATCCCGGTAAAATTCCATCGCCTTCGTCACATCGAAGATGCGGAAGATCGGGATGGCCGGCTGGATGGAGATCGGATCTTTCCGTTCGGTGGGGACGGCGGCATCGATCCTGGCGGCCAGGACGTTCCAGTCATCGTAACCGAACTGGGCCGAAACCAGTTCCAGCGCCTTGCTGTGGGAGAGTTCGACATTCTGTTCGGCAAGCGCCTCGCGCAGGCTTTTTGCCATCAGTTTTGCATCGCGGAAATCGCGCATGACTTCATCCTTTCAACGGACGAACGGCTAAATCAGGGCCCGCATTGCTGATCCGTTCGTCATCATTGGCCGGATGGTCAGGATGAAGGTCGGTTGGATGCATTCACCATGGCAGGATACCGCGGGCGGCTGGCCGCATCCGGCCGGGACAAATCGTAGCGCATGGTCCAAGGTCAGGCAAGCTGGCCACGCGCCATTCACCACGCAGGCGGAAAGGCGATTGCAACTTTCAGGACAAGACCTTAGCTTCCGGCCAACTGGCAAGTGGACACGGCAATGGAACTCTCCGGCAAGCGTATTCTCCTCATCATCTCAGGCGGCATCGCGGCCTATAAGAGCCTCGACCTGATCCGCCGCCTGCGCGAGCGTGGTGCCGAAGTGCGGCCGGTGATGACGAAATCCGCCCAGGAATTCATAACCCCGCTTGCGGTCGGTGCGCTGTCTTCAGACCATGTCTACACGGAACTCTTCTCCCGCGAAGACGAGCAGGATGTCGGGCATATCAGGCTGGCGCGTGATTGCGATCTGGTTCTCGTCGCACCGGCCACGGCGAACCTGATGGCAAAGATGGCGCATGGCATTGCTGACGATCTGGCCAGCACCGTACTGCTCGCAACCGATCGGCCGGTTCTGCTGGCGGCGGCGATGAACCCGAAAATGTGGGATGCGGCGCCCACCCGTCGCAATATCGAAACGCTCAGGACCGATGGCATTTCGTTCATCGGCCCGATGGCCGGCGAGATGGCCGAAAGCAACGAAGCCGGCGTCGGCCGCATGGCCGAACCACTACAGATCACGGCTGCGGTCATCGAAATCCTCGACGCCGGAGCAAGACCGCTCGAAGGCCGAACCGCGATCGTCACCTCCGGCCCGACCCATGAGCCGATCGACCCGGTGCGCTACATTGCAAACCGCTCTTCCGGCAGACAGGGCCATGCGATCGCTGCGGCTCTGGCAAGGCTTGGCGCCAAGGTCACACTTGTTTCCGGTCCGGTGACGATCCCCGATCCTTCAGGAATGACGACGTTGCATGTGGAAACGGCGAGCGAAATGCTTGAGGCCGTCACGTCGCAGCTCCCTACGGATATCGCCGTGATGGTCGCGGCCGTTGCCGATTGGCGCGTGGTGACCTCGGCGGACCAGAAGATCAAGAAGCAGCCGGGCGAAGCGCCGGCGGCGCTGCAGCTGACGGAAAACCCGGATATCCTGAAGACGATCGGCCACCACGCCCAGCGGCCGCAACTGGTCGTCGGTTTTGCGGCCGAGACGCAGAATGTCGAGGCCTACGGCCGCGCCAAGCTTGAGCGGAAAGGCGCCGACATGATCGTCGCCAACGACGTTTCGCCGGAAACCGGCGTGATGGGCGGCAACCGCAACCGGGTGAAGATCATCTCCGCCCAGGGCATCGACGAATGGCCGGATCTTTCCAAGGAAGAGGTGGCCGAACGGCTGGCTGCGCTGATCGCCTCCAAGCTTTCGGGCTGAAACGGGAGCCGGGAACAATGAGCCTGTTCACGAAAAAGGGTTTCGATGCCTTTGTGAAGAAATTGCCGGGGACATCCTTCGTCGATCAGTGGGGTTCCCATGTCGCCAAGGTGGGCGACAAGGTGTTCACCCTTCTCGGCGAGGGAGGCGAGGCACGCGTCGTCGTGAAATGCACCGAGGAAAGCTTCGAGATCCTGACGGCACTCGACGGGATCGGCCAGGCACCCTATTTCGCCAAACGCAAATGGGTGGAGATCCGCGCCGGTTCACCGCTTTCGGAAGACGAAGTCGCACATTATCTGACCCGCTCCTACGAACTGGTCGCGGCAGGGCTGACGAAAAAGCTGCGGCTGGAGCTCGGGATCGTACTTCCCGGCAAATAACGATCGAGGACCGTGAGCGGTCAAGCGGCTTCGGCCAGAAGCCTGGGCTGAAACAGCGACGCCTGCATGCCATCCGGGCAAACGCGCACGGCGCTGCCATCCGGAATTTCCACCCAGGTATCAGCTTCGTCGTTCAACGGCTCGGATACGAGGCAATAACCGCTCTTGGCACCGGCGCTGCCGCCCATCGGGGCTGCGTAGAGGGTCGGCGGTTTGTGGTCGGTCGCGTAGCGGACGGCGTAAAGCTGCTGGCCGTTGGAGAAACAGGCGGTGAATCGTACCAGAGCCTCGCCGGATTTTTTCATCGACAGCGACTCGACCATGGCGATCGCCTTTTCCATCGCACCGAGCGGATCGGCATCGAGCCCGAACTGCAGGGCCAGAAGAAAGATCATTTCACTGTCGGTCGTGCCGGTGCGCGCGGCAAACAGGTCGTCCGACAACAGGCTTTCCATCGGGCGGCGGATACGATCGAAGTTCGCAATCTGGCCGTTATGCATGAAGGACCAGTGACCGTGAACGAAGGGATGACAGTTGTCGCGTCGGGTTGCCCCCGATGTTGCCGCACGGACATGGGCTAGAAAAAGCGACGAGCGGATCTGGCGGGCGAGACTTCTCAGGTTGCAGTCCGACCAGGCGGGCAGGACATCCCGGTAGCGGCCGGGTTCTGGCCTTTCACCATACCAGGCGATGCCAAAACCATCTCCATTGGTCGCCGTCTTGGCGCGGGTTGCACAATGGGATTGCTCGATGAGGGAATGCGCCGGCGATGAAACAAGCTCTTCCAGATAAAGCGGTTCGCCTCGATAGGCAGCCCAGCGGCACATAGGTTTTGTCACTCCGAAGGATACCGCGGCCAATCGCGGCGTATTAAGAGGAGGGTCGAGTTATTCGCCTAATGAAAAGTTAAGCTAACAGTATTCGTGACGGAATTGCGACGGCCAAGACTTCACGTTTTGCAACGCATATTAAAACTGTGGTGCGTCGGCCACTGTCTGAACCGTGACCGGACTCGATCGCAGAGACTGCCCCATTTGCGGCCATTCCGTGGCGATGAGGGTTGCCTAAGCCCGATGCTGGCCTAGATAAAGAGCTATGTCGCAGCAAGCAAAGTCACGTGAAGCCCAGCTCACTTCTGGTCTCACGCCACCCGGAACAGCGGTTTCGGACCTTCTCAGGGATCTCGATCGCTGGGCACTGTTTCTCGATATCGACGGCACGCTGATCGATCTGGCTGACACTCCCGACGGGATCGTCGTGCCTGCGGACCTGCCGGCCAATCTCGATGCGGTGTCGAAAAAGCTCGGCGGCGCATTGGCGCTGGTTACCGGCCGTGCCCTGCCCTATGCCGACAGACTGTTTCAACCCTACCAGTTTCCGATCGCAGGTCTGCATGGTGCAGAGCGGCGCATGTCCGATGGCGCGATCGATTGCGTGACGTCAACGCCGGAATTCGAACTGCTGAAGGCGGGTCTTTTCAGCGACACCGCCGGTTGGGACGGCGTGCTGATCGAGGACAAGGGCGCGGCTGTCGGTGCGCATTACCGGCAGGCGCCGGAGCGGCAGACTGATCTGGAAGCGCTGATGGAACGTGCGGCGGCAGATGCCGGCAGCGATTTCACATTGCAGCGTGGCAAGATGGTGATCGAAATTCGCCCGGCGCGCGCCAGCAAGGGCGAAGCCTTGCGCAGCTTTCTCGACGAACCACCATTTGCCGGCCGATTGCCGGTCGCGATCGGCGATGACCTGACCGACGAAGCCATGTTCAAGACCGCCAATGCGCTTGGCGGTCTCTCTATCCGGATCGGTGAAGCAACCCTGCCTGATGGCAACGCCACGCAGGCGACGATGCTGCTCTCTTCCGCAGCCGAGCTTCGCGACATTCTGGCCGGTTTCGCGCGATAATGCGTCGGCCGCCTATATTCATAGTTAGAAGGAATTTGCCTTGAGCCGCCTTGTGGTCGTTTCAAACCGTGTCACCGTTCCGAAAAAAGCAGGCGATGCGCCTGCCGGAGGCCTGGCCGTCGCCCTGCAGGCAGCGCTTGAAGAGCGCGGCGGCATCTGGATGGGATGGTCGGGAAATTCCAGCGGCGACCGCGAACCGGAAAAGATGGATATCCGCGAACATGGCAACATCACCTATGCGCTGACGGATCTCACCGATACCGATGTCGAGGAATATTACCACGGCTTTGCCAATCGGGTGCTCTGGCCGATCTGCCATTACCGGCTGGACCTGGCGGAATATGGCCGCAAGGAAATGGCGGGCTATTTCCGCGTCAACCGGTTTTTCGCCCACAAGCTGGCGCCTCTTTTGAAAGAGGACGATATCATCTGGGTGCATGACTATCACCTGATCCCGCTTGCGGCCGAGCTCCGACAGATGGGCTTCAAGAACAAGATCGGCTTCTTCCTGCACATCCCCTGGCCGCCGGCGGACGTGCTGTTTGCCATGCCGGTGCACGAACAGATCATGCGCGGGCTTTCGCAATACGATCTCGTCGGCTTCCATACCGATTTCGACCTCGACAATTTCGGCGGCGGACTGGTGCGCGAAGGTATCGGCGAGCGGCTGGAGGGCGGCAAGAAATTCTCGACCTATGGCCGAACCTTCAAGGGCGGGGCTTATCCGATCTCGATCGAAACCGAAGCTTTTTCCAAGTATGCGGTGAAGGCCTCGCGCAACGTGATGGTGAAGAAGGCGCGGCAGAGCATCGAGGGCCGCGCACTGATCATAGGCGTCGATCGGCTGGACTATTCCAAGGGCATCACCCAGCGTATCGACGCTTTCGAGCAGTTTATTAGGCTCAACCCCGCCTACCAAAACCAGGTGACGTATCTGCAGGTCACCCCGAAATCCCGTTCGGAAGTGCCGGAATACGAACAGATGCAGCGCACGGTCGCCGAACAGGCGGGGCGCGTGAACGGCGCTCTGGGTCAGGTGGACTGGACACCGATCCGTTACGTCAACCGTTCAATCGCCAGACCGCTTCTGGCGGGGCTCTACCGGTTGGCGAAGATAGGTCTGGTGACGCCATTGCGCGACGGCATGAACCTCGTTGCCAAGGAATATGTGGCGGCGCAGGATCCGGAAGATCCGGGCGTGTTGGTTCTCTCCCGCTTTGCCGGTGCAGCGCGAGAACTGAGCGGTGCACTGCTCGTCAATCCCTATGATATCGAGGGCACAGCGCATGCAATTGCGCGCGGGCTCACCATGTCACTGGATGAGCGCAAGCAGCGTTGGGAGAAGATGATGGACCACCTTCTCGAATACGACATCAATCGCTGGTGCGACGATTTCCTCAGGGATCTCACGGCGGAATAAAGCAGGAATCGACGTTGACATGTGTCGCGGTGCGTATTTTTCTAAACACGACAAAAGATCATAATTTGAGGGAATATTATGAAAATCAGTGCACGTAACCGTTTCAAAGGCAAGGTTATCGAGGTCACGAAGGGTGCGACCACGGCACATGTCCGTATCGATCTGGGCAATGGCCTGATCGTCACCTCATCGATCACCAACGAGGCCGTGGACGAACTTGCGTTGGCCGTCGGCGCCGACGCCTATGCTGTGATCAAGGCCTCGGACGTGATGGTCGCGACCGATTGACCCATTCGGTGAGGCGGACGATGCTCCGCCCATCCGAAAATTTTCTGCTCTGATGCATAAACCTTGAGTTTATAGTCCCGTTGAGCGGCTCGACTTGCCCGGTTTGGCGCGAAAGGCAAAAACTGCTTGGATCACATGATTGCTCTTCAAGCCTTTCCGCCATTCTTCGAAACACGAAACAGAAGCCTTCTGGCAATGTGATTCACGGCAGCAGGTTCGCATCCGTGTCGAAATCACCCTTTTGCGGCGGCGCGATCGGATTGAACAGGCTACGATCCGGCTTGACGTCCAGAAGCGGCGTGCCATCGAGACAATCGAGACCGCGCACCAGCAGCACGTTGCCTTCAATACCCTCGAGTTTGACGATCGAAGTCCCTATCGGGTTCGGCCGCACGGGCGAGCGCAGAGAAAATGTACCGTGTACCTTACCGTTGCTGGCAGGACTCTGCAGCACGAGATCCCTGCGGGACTGATGCAGCCAGTAGAGAATTTCGAGCCGTTCGAAGACCTCGGCACCTTTCAGCGCCGATACCCACGGCTCGTAGATTTCGATACGGCAGACCGGACCATCATGGCGGCCCTGTCGCGGCGTCTCCATGCGCGAAGTCCACGGCGTTGAAATAATACCTATGAAAACAAGGCCGGCATCGGTCGGTTCAGGCGGTATTACGCGCACCTCGTTTTGACGGATTTCGTTCTCACGAACCATTCTTCATCTCCTGACGGAAATTCAATCGACATAGTTATCTGGATATATCGCTTGGCCGCAAAGCGCCATAAAGTTGCGGCTCGGTTGGAATTTTGGCCACTTCCATTCAGCCAGCCACAGGGATAATGCTCTGAAATGTTCCAGCTAGAGCAAGCGGCCACATTCGAGCAGCTAATCAAGAAAAGCCGTTTTCTGGCGATCGCGCTCCCGGTTGCGACCGAGGAGGAAGCGAAGGCAGCAGTTGCCGCGCACGCTCAGTCTGGCGCCAATCACAATTGCTGGGCATGGCGGATCGGAGCGACCTATCGCTTTTCCGATGACGGCGAGCCGAGCGGTACGGCGGGCAAGCCGATCCTTGCCGCAATCGACGGACAATCCCTGGACAAGGCAGTGGTGATCGTAACCCGCTGGTTCGGCGGCATATTGCTCGGCAGCGGCGGCCTCGTGCGTGCCTATGGCGGCACGGCTGCGGCCTGTATCAAGGCAGCAGCGCTCGTGGAGGTGAAGCCTTCGGTGCAGGGCAAGCTTAGCCTCGACTTTGCAGATCTCGCCCGCGTCAAGGCAAGGCTGCAATCCGTGACCGACCTGTCAATTGCGGAAGAGCATTTCAACGAGACCGGCGCCGACATCCTGCTTCGGGTGCCGGAGGCCGAGACGGAAACAGTTTCCCGTCTGGTTTCCGATCTGACCAGCGGACGTGCCGAACTGAAGCTCGATTAGTAAAGGCTGATATTACGCCGCCTTGGCGACGTGATATTCCTTAATCGCAACCATCTTGATCGCCGGATAACGTTCCGATTCATAACGCAGCGAAAACGCATCCTGCGCCAGGAAAACCGGATCACCGTCGAGATCGCGGGCGATATCGCCACGCTTGACGGTGAGGAATTTATCCATTTCCGCCGGCTGGTCCGAAGAGATCCAGCGGCAAACGGAAAAACGCGACATTTCGAACGAGACCGGCAGCGTATATTCCGCCGACAGCCGCTCCTTCAGGACGTCGAGCTGCAGCGCTCCGACCACGCCGACGATAGCCGGTGAGCCGTCTTCCGGCGAAAACAACTGTACGACGCCCTCTTCCGCCATCTGCTGCAGGGCTTCCTTCAGCTTTTTCGCCTTCATCGCATCTTCCAGCCGCACGCGGCGGAGGATTTCAGGCGAGAAGTTCGGCACGCCCTGGAAGACCAGATTTTCACCCTCGGTCAGCGTATCGCCGATCCTGAGCGTTCCGTGGTTCGGAATGCCGACGACATCGCCGGCGAAGGCCGTATCGGCGATGTGGCGCTGTGAAGCGAAGAAGAATTGCGGCGCGGTGAGGCCAAGCTGCTTGCCGGTGCGGGCCAGCCGCGCCTTCATGCCACGCTCCAGCTTGCCGGAGCAGATGCGGGCAAAGGCGATGCGGTCTCGGTGGTTCGGATCCATGTTCGCCTGAATCTTGAAGACGAAGGCCGTCATCTTTTCCTCAGCGGCATGCACCGTGCGGATATCGGCCACCTGATCGCGCGGTGGAGGCGCAAAGTCGGCCAGAGCGTTGATCAGATCGCGCACTCCGAAATTGCGCAGCGCCGAGCCGAAGAAGACCGGCGTCATATGTCCTTCGAGGAAGGCCTGCCTGTCGAAGGGACGGCAAGCCTCTCTGGCCAGTTCCACTTCTTCGACGAAGGCTGCGCGTTCGTTTTCCGGCAGGCGATCGGCCACGGCCTGAGGGCCGTTGACGACCACCGCCTCCTCGCTGTCTGGACCACGCACCTTGTTTGTGGCCAGCTGATAAGACCCGCAAAAACTCTTGGATCGGCCGATCGGCCAGGTGATCGGGGCGGTATCCAGCGCCAGCTTTTCCTCGACCTCATCGAGAATTTCGAAAATGTCGCGGCTTTCGCGGTCCATCTTATTGATGAAGGTGATGATCGGGATGTCGCGCATGCGGCAGACTTCGAACAGCTTCAGCGTCCGCGGCTCGATACCCTTGGCGGCATCTATGACCATGATGGCGGCATCGACCGCCGTCAGCGTACGGTAGGTATCGTCAGCAAAGTCTTCGTGACCGGGCGTATCGAGGATGTTGAAGACCTTGTCGGCATATTCGAAGGTCATCACCGAGGTGACGACCGAGATGCCGCGCTCACGCTCGATCTTCATCCAGTCGGACCGCGTCTGGATGCGATCCTTCTTCGCCTTGACCTCGCCGGCAAGCTGGATGGCGCCGCCGAACAGAAGCAGTTTTTCAGTCAGCGTCGTTTTGCCCGCGTCCGGGTGGGCGATGATCGCAAATGTACGGCGGCGGGAAACCGCTTCTGCCAGTGTTTCGGCCATGTCAGCAACAATCCTTCGAGTTGCCGCGTATCTAGCGACTTAGTGGATAAGTTTCAATTCGTGTTTGACCTCGACGGCCGCCACCGGGCTAATGGAGCGATGAACGTTAACACCCCTTCTTCACCCACGCTCAATCTTCTCCGCCTGCCGAATGGCGATGGACTGGATCTCCCGACCTATGAAACCACCGGTGCGGCCGGCATGGATCTTCGCGCGGCGGTGGCCGAGGCCGAGCCCATGACGCTTGCACCGGGAAAACGGGCACTGGTGCCAACCGGCTTCATTTTCGAGATCCCGGCGGGTTATGAGGCGCAGATCCGTCCCCGCTCCGGCCTCGCCTTCAAGAACGGTATCACCTGCCTCAACACGCCCGGCACGATCGACAGCGATTACCGCGGCGAAGTCAAGGTTCTGCTCGTCAATCTCGGCGACGAGGATTTCACCATTACCCGCGGCATGCGCATCGCCCAGATGGTCGTGGCACCGGTGACGCAGTTGAGCGTGGCTGAAATCACCGAGACAAGCTCGACCCAGCGCGGTGCCGGCGGATTTGGTTCGACCGGCGTCTGAGGCGCTTGATGCAGGAGCGTGACGCTCCTCAGCTTTGATAGCTATCAATAACCTCTCCCATGCAGCATGGCATTGCGCCGAAACCTGCATCGGGAGCAGGATATTTCGCGTATTTTTGACGTGATAAGACAAAATCGGCCTCGCCTGTTGCTCCATCGAACACTATTTTTCGTTCAACCTTTCAAGTGGAGAAACGACAATGTCGGTGAACAAGCCGGGCCGCGGCCGTATCTATTCCTCGATCACCGAAACGATCGGTGACACGCCGCTCGTCCGGCTGGACAAGCTGGCAAAAGAAAAGGGCGTGAAGGCCACCATCCTCGCCAAGCTCGAATTTTTCAATCCGATTTCGTCGGTCAAGGACCGTATCGGGGTGGCCATGATCGAAAGCCTGGAAGCACAGGGCAAGATCACACCCGGCAAAACCACGCTCATCGAACCCACCTCGGGCAACACCGGAATCGCGCTCGCCTTTGCCGCTGCCGCAAAAGGTTACAAGCTGATCCTGACCATGCCGGAAACCATGTCGGTCGAGCGCCGCAAGATGCTGGCACTGCTCGGCGCCGAACTCGTTCTGACCGAAGGCCCGAAGGGCATGAAAGGCGCGATCGCCAAGGCAGAAGAGCTTGCCGCCACGCTTCCCGATGCGATCATTCCGCAGCAGTTCGAAAACCCTGCCAATCCGGAAATCCACCGTAAGACCACAGCCGAGGAAATCTGGAACGATACCGATGGCAAAGTCGATATTTTCGTTGCCGGCATCGGCACAGGCGGAACGATCACCGGCGTCGGCCAGGTGCTCAAGAGCCGCAATCCGGACGTGAAGGTCATCGCCGTCGAGCCGAAGGAATCTCCGGTTCTTTCGGGCGGCGAACCCGGTCCCCACAAGATCCAGGGCATCGGCGCCGGTTTTGCGCCAAAGGTTCTCGATACGGAAATCTATGACGAGATCGTCACGGTCGCCAGCAGCGACGCCTTGGAAACCGCGCGCCACGTGGCGCAGCTGGAAGGCGTGCCGGTGGGCATCTCGTCCGGTGCAGCTCTGAAGGCGGCAATTGAAGTCGGTAGCCGGCCGGAAAATGCCGGCAAGACCATTGTCGTGATCATCCCCTCCTTCGCGGAACGTTATCTCTCCACCGCTCTATTCGACGGACTGGGCGGCTAAAAGCCAGTCACGCCGCCGCGATGGCCAGCCGCTCGCTGGCCATGCGGTAGGAAATCGCTTCGGCAAGGTGAAGTCGGCCGACCGTCGGCTTGCCGTCGAGATCAGCCAATGTGCGCGCCACCTTCAGGACACGGTGATAGCCGCGAGCGGAGAATTTCAGTTTCTCCGCCGCATCCCGCAGCAATTGCAGACCGGATGCATCAGGCTCGGCAACTTTTTCGATCAGTGACGTCGAGCAACGCGCATTGGTGAGCGGCCCCGACAGACCCGCGGCCAGATAGCGATCCTGTTGTAGTTCCCTCGCTGCATGAACCCGTTTCGCCACGTCGGCGCTGCTTTCCGCAGCCGCCGGACGGATGAGATCCGATGCCGAAACCGCCGGCACATCGATGCGGATATCGATACGATCCATCAGCGGCGCGGAAATGCGTCCCTGATAATCGGCGGCGCAACGGGGACCACGGGCGCATGAATGGCCGGGCTCCCCCGCCATGCCGCAACGGCAGGGGTTCATCGCAGCGACGAGCTGCATGCTCGCCGGATAGGAAACGCGATGGTTGGCCCGGGCGATGACGCATTCACCGGTTTCCAAAGGCTGGCGCAGCGCGTCCAGCACCTGCGGCGAAAATTCCGGAAACTCGTCGAGAAACAGAACGCCGTGATGAGCAAGCGATGCCTCACCCGGCTTTGCCCTGAGCCCTCCGCCGATCAGCGCTGCCATGGTCGCCGAATGATGCGGGGTGCGATAGGGCCGCCGGTCCGACAGCTTGCCGCCCGACAATTGCCCGGCGATCGAATGGATCATCGAGACTTCCAGAAGTTCGGCTGCCGATAGCGGCGGGAGGATGGAGGGCAGTCTCGCCGCCAGCATGGATTTTCCAGAACCTGGCGGTCCGACAAAAAGCAGGTTATGGCCGCCGGCCGCTGCGACCTCCAAAGCTCGCTTGGCGCTTTCCTGGCCCTTGATCTCTGCCAGATCCGGCAGGTTTGCGGGAAGCGCGCGGATCGCCGGCTGCGGCCTCGATATGACCTGCGTTCCGCGAAAATGGTTGGCAAGCGCGATCAGGCTACGCGGCGCAAGGATATCAACATCCGGTCCAGCCCAGGCGGCTTCCGGGCCGCTGTCAGCCGGGCAGATCAGGCCCTTGCCGAGCGCATTGGCACTGATTGCCGCCGGAAGCGCGCCGGCAACCGCCGCAAGCGTACCATCCAAATTCAGCTCGCCGATTACCACATGATCGGCAATGGCATCGCCCGGAATGGCGCCGAGTGCTGCCATCAGGCCAAGTGCGATGGCAAGGTCGAAATGGGAGCCTTCCTTGGGAAGATCCGCCGGAGCGAGATTGATCGTCACCTTTTTGGGCGGCATGGCAAGCCCGGAGGCATGCAGTGCCGCCTGGACCCGCTCGCGGCTTTCTGCAACCGCCTTGTCCGGCAGGCCGACGATATGAACACCCATCTTGCCCGGCCCGACCATGACTTGAACATCGACAGGCACGCCCTCTATGCCCTGGAATGCAATGGTACTGACGCGTGAAACCATGCCATTCGCTCCCCGATACACGTCCGGAACGACGGCCCTACCCTGTGGCCCACCCTTCGCACCAGCACAACCATAAGCTGACACGCTACAGAATTTTAAACAAGAACAAAAATCGAACATTCAAACAAAAAAGGACACCCGATCGGATGTCCTTTTACTCGCACACGAATGAGAAAGATCAGTTCTTCGCTTCGATCGCGTCCCACATCAGGCTCGCGACATCGGCACCGCCGAATTTTTTCACTTCGCGGATGCCGGTCGGCGAAGTGACGTTGATTTCGGTCATATAGTCACCGATGACATCGATGCCGACGAAGATGAAGCCGCGTTCGCGCAGCGCCGGCCCGATCCGTGCGCAGATTTCCCTTTCGCGCGTCGTCAGTTCGGTCGGCTCGGCACGGCCGCCGACATGCATGTTGGAGCGGCTGTCGGTTTCCGCCGGCACGCGGTTGATCGCTCCGACCGGCTCGCCATCGACGAGAAGGATGCGCTTGTCCCCCTTGCGGACCTCTTTCAGATAGCCTTGAGCGATATAGGGCTCGCCGCGGTACATCTGGCCGAACATTTCCAGAAGCGAAGTGAAGTTGCGGTCGTCGCGAGCCGAATGGAAGACGCCGGCGCCGCCATTGCCATAAAGCGGCTTCAGGATGATATCGCCCAACTCCTGACGGAAAGCGGCGATTTCGGCCGGATCACGCGAGATCAGTGTCGGCGGCATCAGATCGGCGAATTCCGTGACGAAGATCTTTTCAGGCGAATTCCGTACCCACGCCGGATCGTTGACGACGAGCGTCTTCGGGTGGATGCGTTCCAGCAAATGGGTCGAGGTGATGTAGCCCATGTCGAAGGGCGGATCCTGGCGCAGAAGCACGACGTCCATCTGCGAAAGATCCACGCGTTGCTTCTCTCCGAGCGTAAAATGATCGCCCTTGATGTCGCGGACCTGCAGTGGTTCGACGGCGGCAAAGATCTTGCCGTCGCGCATGGTCAGGCGATCGGGCGTATAATGGAAAAGCTCGTAGCCGCGCGATTGGGCCTCCAAGGTCATTGCGAAGGTGGAATCGCCAGCAATGTTGATGGTGGAGATGTGGTCCATCTGGATTGCGACCTTGCGAACATGCGCCATGAGTTCTGTCCCCGAAAAATGTGCCGCCTATTTGGGCTTGCCTGATTTAGGATGGCAGTGGCCCGAAAGCAATGCGGCCGGGAACAATCCCGGCCGCACATTGTCAATACGCTTCTGACCCTTCGTTTCAGCCGACCGGCTCAGCCACAGCAGCGACCGCCTTGGCAGGCGCACGCGCATCCAGGCGCTTGCCAGTCTCGGCATCGAAGAAATGCAGTTTGGAGGGGTCGATCGTGATCCGCATACCATCGGTGATTTCGGCTTCGCCAGACAGTGCGATCGTCACGGCTTGATCGCCGACAACACCGTGGGCAAGGCGCTGAGAACCGAGTTCCTCGACATATTCGACGGTAAAAGGCATGCCCTCGTCACCCGAAACAACGCGCAGATCCTCGGCGCGCAGGCCGACTGTGACCGCGCCGGAAGTCGGCGCGTAACCGTTGAGCGAAATCAGCGAGGGGCCGATCGCCAGCTTGTCGCCTTGAAGCTCAGCCTTCATGAGGTTCATGGCCGGAGAGCCGATGAAGCTCGCGACGAAGGTCGAGGCCGGGGTGTGATAGACATCCAGCGGCGAACCGACCTGCTCGATCTGTCCGCCGCTCAACACGACGAGGCGGTCAGCAAGCGTCATCGCTTCGAGCTGGTCGTGGGTGACGTAGATCGAGGTCGTGCCGAGACGGCGCTGCAGGCGCTTGATCTCGCCACGCATGGAAACGCGCAGCTTGGCGTCGAGGTTCGACAACGGCTCGTCGAAGAGGAAGGCGGCCGGCTTGCGGACGATGGCGCGGCCCATGGCGACGCGCTGACGCTGACCGCCGGACAATGCACGCGGCTTGCGGTCGAGATACTGGGTGATTTCCAACATGCGGGCCGCTTCATTGACGCGCGCGTCGATTTCCGCCCTCGGCGTCTTGCGGTTCTTCAGACCGTATTCGAGATTCTGGCGCACCGTCATATGCGGGTAGAGCGCATAATTCTGGAACACCATGGCGATGTCGCGGTCGGCCGGCTCCACCTCGTTGACCACGCGGTCTCCGATCTTCACGGTGCCTTCAGAAATCGCCTCAAGCCCTGCGACCATGCGCAGAAGCGTGGACTTGCCGCAGCCGGAGGGGCCGACGAGGACGATGAACTCGCCGTCCTTAATGTCGAGGTTGATGTCGGAGACGGCGCGCACGCCGCCGGTATAAATCTTGCCAACGCTGCTGATGTCGATCGCGGCCATTTTTGTCGTTCCTTACTTGTCGCTTTCGGTCAGGCCCTTGATGAACCAGCTCTGGAAAATCACCACTATTGCCACGGGCGGGAGCATGGCGAGAACCGCCAGCGCAAATGCCTCGTTGTAATCAGGGATGTTCGAGCCGACCCAGACCTGCAGGATGGATTTGATGCCGCGCATCAGGGTGAAGAAGCTTTCGTCGGTCGTCATCATCATCGGCCAGAGATACTGGTTCCAGCCATAAACAAACATGATGATGAAGATCGCCGCGATCATGGTGCGCGAGATTGGCACCAGGATGTCGATGAAGAACTTGAACGGGCCTGCACCATCGATGCGGGCAGCTTCCAGCAGTTCCTCCGGCACGGACTTGAAGAACTGGCGGAAATAGAAGGTTCCGGTGGCAGAGGCCAAAAGCGGCACGATCAGGCCCGTATAGGTGTTCAGCAGACCGAGATCCGACATGACCTGATAGGAGGGCATGATGCGCACTTCGAGCGGCAGAAGCAGGGTGGTGAAGATCACCCAGAAGGAAAGTGTCGCCATGGGAAAGCGGAAATAGACGATGGCATAAGCTGCCATCATCGACAGCACGATCTTGCCGACCGCAAAGCCGATGCCGAGGATCAGCGAGTTCATCACCATGCGGGCGCCGGTAATATCGCCGGTGAAGCCACCCTTTTGCGTCAGCACCTTTTCGTAGGTGGCGATGAAATTGTCACCCCAGGCAAGCGACAGACCATTGCTGTGAATGTCTGCCGCCGTGTGGGTGGAGGTCATGAAGGCGACCACGACCGGCATGCAGAGAAACAGCGAGCCGAGGATCAGGATGAGGTGATCGGAAAACTTTGCGCGATACATCGTCTTATCCTCTCAATTGTAGTGGACGCGCCGCTCGATGAAGCGGAACTGGAAGATGGTGAGGACGAAGACGACGATCATCAGAATGACGGACTGGGCCGACGAGCCGCCGATATCATTGCCACGGAAGCCATCGGCATAGACCTTGTAGACCAGCGTGACCGGGTTGTTTGCCGGCTTGTCCTTGACCATCACGTCGATGATGCCGAACGTGTCGAACAGCGCGTAGGTGACGTTGATGGTCAAAAGGAAGAAGGCCGTCGGCGCCAGAAGCGGCAGGATGACGGTCCAGAAACGGCGCAAGCCCGAGCGGCAATCGATCATCGCCGCCTCGCGGACCGAGACCGGCACGTTCTGCAGGCCGGACAGGAAGAAGATGAAATTGTACGGGATCTGCTTCCAGACGGCGACCACGGTCATGGCGAAGGCGGTGTCGTAATAGTTCAGGCCGACCTGCATATGCCAGCCGAAGAAAGACATCATCTTGACGAAGGGGCCGACATGCTGGTCGAAGATCATCATGCCGATCAGGCCCGAGACGGGCGCGGCAATGGCGTAGATGGCGATCAGCAGCGTCTTGTAGGTCGAGGCGCCGCGGATGATGCGATCGGCCTTGACGGCGAGCAGCAGTCCTATCGAGAGCGACAGGAAGGTGACGAGCAGTGTGAAGACGGCCGTGAACAGCGCAATCGACTGGTATTCGGAGCTGAAGATCACATCGGTGTAATTGCTCAAGCCGACGAAGGTCGAGCCGAAGCCGAACGGGTCCTCGATATAGAAGGACGAGCTCAGTGCCTGGACCGAGGGCCAGTAGAAAAAGATGATGATCACCGCGAGTTGCGGGAACAGAAACAGATAGGGAAGTACGGGCGAAGTGAACTGCACACGCTTCATCTCTTCCGCGGCAGCAGGCTTTTTGCGCGCTTTATTCCCGAAACCAAGGCGGGACAGGAAACCACCGGCTTGCGGCTGTAACGTCGTATAGGCCACGCGTTCTCCCCTTTCTTTCAAATTACAAAAGAGCCCGCCTGCCCCTTTGATAGGGCAGACGGACCATGATGGGAGGTTGTTATCAGCCAGCGGTCTTGGCGAAACGGGCGAGGAGGTCGTTGCCTTCCTTCTCGATGGTTTCGAAGGCCTTCTGTACGGTCGTTTCACCCGAGAAGATCTTGTTGTATTCGCGTTCCATCACGGAGCGGATCTGCGGGTAGAAGCCGAGGCGGTAACCCTTGGACCATTCGCCCGACGGCAGCATCAGCTGCTTGATGCCGACTTCGGCAACCGGGGACTTCTCATAGTAGCCTTCCTTCTTGGCCAGCTCGTAAGCAGCCTTGGTGATGGCAACATAACCGGTAGCCTGATGGTAGAACTTCTGGATTTCCGGCGAGGTCAGGAACTGGAAGAAGTCGGCAACGCACTTGTTTTCGGCTTCCGGCTTGCCGGCCATTGCAAAGAGTGCTGCACCACCGATGAAGGTGTTGGTACCGGCGCCCTTGATGCTCGACCAGTAAGGCAGGAAGTCAGCCGAGAACGGCATGGTAGCGGTCTTCTGCAGGCCGCCGAACGAACCGGAAGAACCGATCCACATGGCAACCTTGCCTTCTTCGAAAGGCTTCTGGTTGTCGTTCCAGCTGGCGCCGTAGAAGCGGTAATAACCGGCATCCGACCAGGCCTTCAGCTTTTCGAACATCATGACAAGGTTCTTGTCTGTGAGGTTCATCTTGGTGTCGGCAACGCTGTCGTAACCGTTGTTGTTGGTGGCGAACTGGATGTTCTGGCGCGAGAAGAAGTTCTCGGTGAACTGCCAGGTCAGCTGCGAAGCGGTCATCGCGATGTAACCGGCTTCCTTCAGCTTCGGAGCAACGGCTTCGAACTCTTCCCAGGTCTTGGGAACAGCAACGCCGGCCTTTTCGAAAGCCTGCGGGTTGACGTACATGATCGGAGCCGAAGAGTTGAACGGCATGCCGATGAACTTGCCCTTCGAGTCGGCGTAGAAATAACGAACGCCTTCGATGAACGCTTCGCGGTCGAACTTGTAACCTGCGTTGTTGATCAGGTCTTCGGCCGGAACGGTTGCGCCCTTGGCGTTGATGATGGTTGCTGCACCAGCATCGAATACCTGCAGGATGTTCGGCTGTTCGCCCGAACGGAAGGCCGCGATGCCGGTTGCCAGAGCTTCCTCGTAGGTGCCCTTGGAGATCGGTGTCAGAGCGCAAGCCGTCTGCGAGGCGTTGAACTTCTGCGACACTTCGTTGATGACTTCACCGTTGCGGCCGCCCATGCCGTGCCACCAGGTGATGTTCGTTGCTGCAAGCGAGGATGTTGCAGACATTGCAACTGCCATCGCGGCCATCGAAAGCTTCTTAATCATGGTTTCGTCCTCTCCGCCTTGGTTGGATCGAGGATCGAAATAGGGCTTGCCCGTGACAGGCTCTTAACAGTTCTGTTTCAGATTTGTGACGTTTGCACAGCTTTGCAAAAACTTCACAACACCGTCAAAAAGCATCCGGGAAATGGCGGGGCAGCCGCCAGGGAAGAACGGCGATAATGTCGTATCGACAGGATAGACGATGCGTATCACGGGGGCGCGACAGCCAGATATCGCTCGCGGACCTGATCCGTCTTTGCGTCTCATAACCCACAGCGTCGATGGCAGCACCTTCGCTGGCCCTCGCCTTGACCTCGACAAACAAGACAAGTGTCTTCTTGCGGGCGACGATATCGATCTCGCCCAGTTTGGTGCGATAGCGGAATGCCAGGATCCGGTAGCCCTTGAGCAGGAGAAAGAGGGCCGCGAGATATTCGGAGACGTGGCCACGGCGCTCGGCGCGCTGGCGTCTCTGCCGCTTATCCCCGGCTCCTCGGACCATCAGCCCCCATCCTTGCACTTCATGGCGACGAGACGCTGGTAGAGATCCCTTTTCGACAGCCCCGTCAGACGCGCCGCCTCGGCCGCAGCCTTTGCCGCAGGCATGGTGGATGACAGCTCCTCCAGCAAGATATCTACGTCGACTGCCGCCGGCACGTCGTCATAAGCGGGCGGACCGACGAGCAGCACGATCTCGCCTTTGACATTGCGTCCATCGAAAGCTTCCGCAAGCTCTCCAAGCGAAGCGCGGCTGATCTCCTCGAAGGCCTTTGTCAGTTCACGCCCGACACAGGCCGCGCGGCCAGGCCCCAGAACGTCGGCAGCGGACACAAGCGTTGCCGCAATTCGATGCGGAGACTCGAAGAATATCAATGTCGCCGGAATTTTCGACAATTCCGCCAACCGGTCGCGCCGTCCTTTCTCCTTGGTCGGCAGAAACCCTGCAAACAGGAAGGCATCGTTCGGAAGGCCGGAGGCGACCAGCGCCGCAAGCGGCGCCGAGGCGCCGGGGATGGGCACGACCTTGTGGCCGGCTTCGATTACCAGTTGCCCGAGCCTGTAACCCGGATCGGACACGAGCGGCGTACCGGCGTCGGAAACCAGCGCCACGGACTTGCCCTCTTCCAAGGCCGCCAGCAGTCTCGGCCCCATCTGGTCGGCATTATATTCATGATAGGCATAGGGTTTGTTGGCAATGCCGTAGCGATCGAGAAGCACGCGGGTAACGCGCGTATCCTCGCAGGCCAGCACGTCCGCACCCGACAGGGTTTCCAGCGCGCGCAGCGTGATATCGCCGAGATTGCCGATCGGCGTCGCAACGAGATAAAGTGCCGGCTCGAGCGGGCGCGAGGGCACGAAAGTATTGGCGACACGATAGCCGCGGGTCGCTTCAGCAGGTCCAGCCACGAGCTTCGCAATTCAGTTGGATGATCATAAGCCCTTTATGGTCAAGGCGATGGCAGGCCGCAAGCGGCAGTGCGCCAAGTTTTCTGTGTGCAGGCCTGCCGCGAGTGCCGAAATGAAGCAGACACCCCGCTTATCCTCTTGCCTTCAAAGGTCGATCTCTGCCATTTTGCGCCTCCACATCGTCCGGCTTATGAAAGCCGAAGAATATCAGGCGCCCCACCTTACGGGACGCCCATGTCGAAAGCGGTTGAGTCCATGCGTATTACTCTCGAGCGGTCCAATCTTCTGAAATCGTTGAGCCACGTGCATCGCGTGGTCGAGCGCCGCAACACAATCCCGATCCTCTCCAACGTCCTGATGCGCGCTTCCGAAGCGAGCGTCGAACTGAAGGCGACGGACCTCGATCTGGAAATCACCGAATCCGTGCCGGCGATGGTCGAGCAGGCTGGCGCCACCACGGTTCCCGCCCATCTTCTCTACGAAATCGTCCGCAAGCTGCCAGACGGTTCGGAAGTCCTGCTTGCCACCAATCCGGATGGCGGCTCGATGACGGTTCAGTCCGGACGCTCGAAATTTTCGCTGCAATGCCTGCCGGAAACCGATTTCCCGGATCTGACTGCCGGCTCGTTCAGCCATACGTTCAAGCTGAAGGCAACCGATCTGAAGATGCTGATCGATCGCACCCAGTTTGCGATCTCGACGGAAGAGACCCGCTATTACCTGAACGGTATCTTTTTCCATACGATCGAGGCCGGCGGCGACCTGAAGCTGCGCGCCGTTGCCACCGACGGACACCGCCTTGCCCGCGCCGATGTGCAGGCTCCTTCCGGTTCGGAAGGCATGCCGGGCATCATCATTCCCCGCAAGACCGTGGGCGAGTTGCAGAAGCTGGTAGACAATCCGGAAGCGCAGGTGACCGTCGAAGTTTCCGACGCGAAGATCCGCCTGACGATTGCCGACATCATCATGACGTCGAAGCTGATCGACGGCACATTTCCGGACTACCAGCGCGTTATTCCGACCGGTAACGACAAGGAAATGCGGGTCGATTGCCAGTCCTTCACCAAGGCTGTCGATCGCGTCTCGACCATTTCGTCGGAACGTGGCCGCGCGGTGAAGCTGGCGCTGACCGGAGGCCAGCTGATGCTGACAGTCAATAATCCGGATTCAGGCAGTGCGACCGAAGAAGTCGCAGTCGGATACGACAACGACCCGATGGAAATCGGCTTCAATGCAAAATACCTTCTCGACATCACGGCCCAGCTTTCCGGTGACGACGCCATCTTCATGCTGGCCGATGCGGGTTCCCCGACACTGGTCAGAGATACGGCCGGAGACGATGCTCTCTATGTATTGATGCCAATGCGCGTTTAGCCAAAAAGGCGGCCGGAAATTCCGAGCCGCCTTTTTTGTGCCATTATCTGCTTGCGACATTTTTGCTTGCTTTTGCGTCGCCGAAGCCCAGATTGCCTGAAGAGCAGGAGAGGAAGAATTGATGGAATTGCGCCTGAAGGAACGGCTCGGCCGGAAATTTGACGAGGAAATCCGTTTCTTCAAGGGCTGGATCGACGGACCGAAACAGGTCGGCGCGATCATTCCAACCTCCTCCGTTACCGCCAAACGGATGGCGAGCGTCATAGATACCGCCTCCGGGCTGCCGGTGCTTGAGCTCGGTCCCGGCACCGGCGTCATCACCAAGGCTATCCTGAAAGCGGGAACCGCGCCGCAGGATCTGGTGTCGATCGAATATTCGACGGATTTCTACCAGCACCTGACTCAGACGTTCCACGGCGTCAACTTCATCAACGGTGACGCCTTCGATCTCGGCCGCACGCTCGGTGCTTTCAAGGACAGCAAATTCGACAGCGTCATTTCCGCGATTCCAATGCTGAGCTTTCCGATGGAACGGCGCATCGCACTTCTGGAAGACCTGCTCGACCGCATGCCCGCCGGACGTCCGGTGATGCAGATCACCTATGGCCCGGTCTCCCCGATCATCGCCAATCCGGATCGCTACAAGATCAAGCATTATGATTTTGTCGTGCGGAACATCCCGCCGGCACAGCTCTGGACCTATACCCGGGGCTAGAGCGGTTTCGCGCAATTCCGGACGCAAAACCGGTTCCCACTTTTGCTGGAATTGCTCTGGTTCACACGCGCGTCAATCGTCCGATGTAAGCGGGATCGATTTCGACCCGCTGTGGAGCTGTGACACGACATGACCTTCGGCCTTTACATCACCCATCCGCAAGTGCGCATCGACCCTGACGTACCGGTGCCACGCTGGGGCCTGTCGGAGATCGGCCGGCAACGCACCGAAAAGGCTGCATTGCTGCCTTGGGTGCAACAGCTCGGCCGCATCATTGCGAGCGACGAGACCAAGGCGATCGAGACGGCCGAAATCCTGGCCGCGTCTGCCGACGTCTCGTTGATGATTGCCCCGGACACGCATGAAAACGACCGCTCGGCCACCGGCTTTCTCGCACCACCGGAATTCGAGGCCGCAGCCGACTGGTTCTTCGCCAACCCAATCGAAAGCTTCAAGGGCTGGGAAACGGCCAAGGATGCGCAGGCCCGCGTCGTTTCGGCTGTAGACCGCATTCTTTCCGATCACAATCCGGATATGCCAATCGCCTTTATCGGACATGGTGGCGTCGGCACATTATTGAAATGCCACCTGCGGCAGATCCCGATCTCCAGAAGCCAGGATCAACCGGGCGGCGGCGGAAATCTCTTCTGCTTCTCCCTTGCGGATCGTGTCGTCTCGTGCGACTGGACCGCAATGGAAACATGGCAAGGGGATTGAACAACATGCAAGCGCGTGACCGGCTGATCGTAGGCCTCGACATCCCGACCATTTCCGAAGCCGAAAAGATGGTCGCCGCGCTCGGCGACACCGTCTCCTTCTACAAGATCGGTTACCAGCTGGTGTTTGCCGGCGGGCTGGAATTTGCCCGCGATCTGGCAAAGGACGGCAAGAAGATCTTCCTCGACATGAAGCTGCTCGACATCGACAACACGGTGGCGAAGGGCGTCGAGAACATTGCCAAAATGGGCATGACCATGCTGACCCTGCATGCCTATCCGAAGGCGATGCGGGCCGCCGTCGAAGCGGCCAGAGGCTCGGATCTCTGCCTGCTCGGCGTGACTGTCCTGACCTCGATGGATGCGGCCGATGTGACGGAAGCCGGTTATGCGCAGTCGCCCGAAGAACTCGTCCGTACCCGTGCGGCACAGGCCCGCGCCGCCGGAATGGGCGGCATCGTCTGCTCGGCCGAAGAATCCGCCGCTGTGCGCGAAATCGTCGGCGCCGACATGGCGATCGTTACCCCCGGCATTCGCCCGAAAGGCGCCGACGCTGGCGACCAGAAGCGTGTCGTAACACCATTCGACGCGCTGAAAGCCGGCTCGACGCATCTCGTCGTCGGCCGTCCGATCGTCAAGGCTGACGATCCGAAGGCGGCCGCGGAGGCAATCCTTGCCGAAATGCGCGAGGCTCTCTGGCCCGCCAACGACGCCTGACAGTACACCGATCTAGCGATTATTGGCGACACGGTTACGGGCGCCTTCATCGACAATCAGGCCCGGGTTTCCGCCCGGGAGACGGTTGTCGGTGACCGTATTGTTATTGGCTCCGTCGTTGTGATCCAGCCCGCCAAGCAGCATCTTGGGCTGGACCAGGCAATAGCTGTTGAACATGCTGAGCCCCTGCCGGCTGCCGATCCACACGGCCGGGCGCGCAACCGGCATCTGATACTGGAATGTATTGCCGCGGATGAGATTGCCCTGTGGCGACTGATGGCGGAACGTGCCGCCCTCGCCGCAATTGCGGTAGAGATAGACACCACCGCTGAGCGGATTGACGAAGGTGTTGTTTTCGATACGATTATCAGCCGAGCCATCGATCGCGATGACCTCCCGCCATTCGGGGCGAGCAGCAAACGTATTGCCGACAAGCACGTTTCCTGCCGATTCCGCATCGAGATAAACGACCGTCGAACTTGCCTTGCCGGTAAAGCTGGAGTTTTGCAGCGTGACTTTTGTGACGCCCGGCGCGAGATAGAGCGGCACTCCGACGCTGCCGGAAAATGTGAGATTGTCGAGCAGGATACCGGTTGGCGCAGCGGCCTGCGCTCGCTGCGTATGCCCGTCCCGGTTCGAGGAGGCCTTCACTTCCTTCGCCTGGCCGTTATTGCCAAGCCCCTGGATGCGCAGATCGCCCTTGATCTGGCAGTTGCGGATGGTGATGTCGGTCGGCACATCCCATTTGCCGTCGCTTCCCCTGCGCGACTGGATCAGCACCGTCCTCGCCTTCGTTCCGCTGCCGTCGATCATTGCACCGTTGCAATCGAAAACCACGCCGGACGCACGACTGCCCGAAAAAGAGATGCGCTGGGTGATTCTGTCTCCCTTGTTCAGGGTGACGTCACAGCGGATATCGACCGGCTTTGCATCCTTCTGGGCCGGCGCGCGCAGTGCGTCCATGACGTTTGCCGGGCAGGCGTCGGCCCGCGCATCAGATGAGACGGGAAGGATTGGCGAGCCAGCCGCCAGAATTACTCCCGCGATGACAGGGAATGCGTATCGCACCATATTGACTTGCCTCCTGATTCGCCCGATTTCGAATAAGCCTAAACGGGAGAGGAGGATATTTCATGACCAAGGGATATTGGATCGCGCGGATGGATGTGCACGATTCCGAGCGCTACAAGGATTATGTGGCGGCGGCAAAACCGGCATTCGAGAAATACGGCGCCCATTTTCTGGCTCGCGGTGGCATCACCGAAGAGCTCGAAGGCACGGCGCGCCATCGCAATGTGGTGATTGAGTTCCCCTCGATGCAGGCCGCCATCGATTGCTACAACTCGGCGGAATACCAGATCGCAGCAAAAATCCGGCAGGATGTTGCCGATGGCGAAATGGTGGTGGTCGAAGGGATCTGAGATCTCCAGAGGCTTGCGACATCTACGGCCTGCAAGCCTCTTCCACCGCGTTGAGGATTCAGCTAAAGACCAATGAGTAAAAGACAGATTTCGGGGCAGACCATGACCGTGAACAATCTTCCGCCGCTTGTTACCGTTTTCGGAGGATCGGGTTTCGTAGGTCGTCATGTCGTCCGCACGCTCGTCAAACGCGGTTATCGCGTCCGCGTCGCAGTGCGTCGCCCCGATCTCGCAGGCTTCCTGCTTCCGGCCGGATATGTCGGACAAATCTCACTGGTTCAGGCCAATCTTCGCTACCGTCAGTCGATCGACCGCGCCGTCGAAGGTGCTGCGCATGTGATCAACTGCGTCGGCATTCTGTTCGAGAGCGGCCGCAATACATTCGATTCCATCCAGGACGCCGGTGCACGTGCGGTCGCCGAGGCTGCAGCCAAGGCTGGCGCGAAGTTCACCCATATCTCGGCGATCGGCGCCGACGTCAATTCCGGTTCTTCCTACGCCCGCAGCAAGGGCCGTGCCGAAGCCAACATCCTGTCTCTCATTCCCGATGCGGTCATCCTGCGTCCGTCGATCGTTTTCGGACCGGAAGACAGTTTCTTCAACAAGTTCGCCGCAATGGCTCGCCGGCTTCCGGCCCTGCCGCTGATCGGCGGCGGCAAGACCAAGCTGCAGCCCGTTTATGTGGAAGACTTGGCAGAAGTGGTCGGCCGGTCGGTCGATGGCACGCTCAAGCCCGGCACGATCTATGAACTCGGCGGCGCCGAAATCATGACCTTCCGCGACTGTCTCGAGACCGTGCTGCGCGTGACCAACCGTGACCGCGCGCTGATTTCGCTGCCTTTCGGTATCGCTTCGATGATCGGCAGCATCGCCTCGCTGATCCCGTTCGTGCAGCCGCCGGTCACGGCCGACCAAGTGGAGATGCTGAAGAGCGACAACGTCGTATCGGAAACCGCCGTCAAGGAAGGCCGCACGCTTTGCGGCCTGGGCATCCACCCAGTTGTCCCGGGATCAATCCTGGCGTCCTACCTCGTCCACTTCCGTCCGCAGGGCCAGTTTACCGGCAGCGGCAAGGCGGCCTGAGCTTCTCTTTTGTCATTTTTCTTCAAGCATGCTTGCGGTGCTTGCCCGTCGGGCAGGCAATCCTAAAGCCCTGGAATTGTGCAGATTGAAGCCTGTCGATGTGGCATAAAGTCCTCACACGTCAATGAGTGTGCGTTAACCGCAGGTTTAGCAAAAACCTATATTGAATTTGGAAGCGGTGACCAATAGATCGGTCGCACGAAATAAGTTCACTGCAATATCATCTTTTGAAAGGCGTCTTTCATGGGCAAGCCTATCGCCCTTTTCTTTGCATGCGCGGCACTTGTCATTCTCGCGGGCTCGTTCATGGCGCCCCAGACCGCCGCAAGCGGCAAAGAGGGTTGCGCTCCGGCATACGGCGTCGATCCCTGCGCCACGGCATCCATTCCGCGTTAAGCGACTAAAGAGCGGCCAACAGCCGCTCTTTCCATGAGGGGACAGGCGCATCCATCGCTGCCTTGCGCGAGATCGTTACAGCGCATCCCAGATGGTTGGGGAAAACCCGATCAAGATGCCCCGTAATCAGGGCCGTGACACTCAGATGCAATCGTTATTAATTCTTTGCTGACGAAATGCAGGCAGTTTGCAACGTGTTCGCGAATTTATGACGCTTGCTTGTTTTGGCCCTATCAAGTCCATATAGCTGACCTATGTCAGGCGGGCACGATATCAGCCATGCCACCCACACCCCTTACACGATAGCCGAAGCTCAAATCCCGATGCCCACCCTTTACCATCACCCCATGTCGTCTGCCTCTCGATTTGTCCGCCTGATCCTGGCGGAATACGGATTTCAGGCGGATCTGGTCGAGGAACAGCCCTGGGAGAAGCGCCGGGAGTTCCTGAGCCTCAACCCGGCAGCGACGCTTCCCGTTTATGTCGACGACAGCATGCGCGTGTTGTGCGGCGCTTCGGTGCTGATGGAGTTTCTCGACGAAACCCATGGCGTGCTGAAACGCGAGCGCCGGCTTCTGGCGGAAGATCCGTGGCATCGCGCGGAAATCCGCCGCCTGACGGAATGGTTTCTGCTGAAGATGGAGCAGGACGTGACCCGGCCGCTCACCCGCGAACGAGTCTACAAGCTGCAGATGACTGCGGCTCAGGGCGGTGGCGCACCGGACAGCAAGGCGCTGCGCACCTCGCGCGCCAATATCCGCCAGCATATGAAATATCTCTCCTGGCTTGCAGGATCGCGACAGTGGCTTGCCGGCGAGCGGCTGAGCTATGCGGATCTTGCCGCCGCCGCCTCGATATCCGTCCTCGACTATCTCGGTGAAATCGAATGGTCGGAATTCCCCATCGCCAAGGACTGGTACCAGCGGCTGAAGTCGCGGCCATCCTTCCGCCCGATGCTTGCCGAGCGCATTCGTGGCCTGACTCCGGTCTCCCATTATGCGGACCTCGATTTCTAGCGCCGAAACCACCGGAGACGACAAGGCGCTTCGGCGGCGGGAGAAGCTGACTGCGTTCATTCGCCAGGAAGCGACCGCTCAGGGCTTCGACCTCTGTCGCATCACCTTGCCGACAAGCATTCCGCGCGCACCGGAACGGCTCTCTACATTCCTCGAAGACAGCCATCACGGCACGATGGACTGGATGGCGGAAACAAAAGAACGCCGCGCCGACCCCACGACGCTTTGGAGCGAGGTGCGGTCGATCGTGATGTTCGGGCTGAATTACGGCCCCGAGGAAGATCCCCGCTATCTTCTGTCGATGAAGGATAAAGCGGCGATCTCGGTCTATGCGCGCAATCGCGACTATCACGACATCATCAAGGGACGGCTGAAAGAGATCGCCACCCGGTTTGCGGCCCGCGCCGGCGAAGACGTGAAAGTGTTCGTCGATACAGCGCCGGTGATGGAGAAGCCACTGGCGGAAGCCGCCGGGCTTGGCTGGCAGGGCAAACATACCAATCTCGTCAGCCGCAGCCATGGCTCATGGCTGTTTCTCGGCAGTCTGTTCACCACTGCGGAACTTACGATCGACGGTGCGGAAAAAGATCATTGCGGTTCCTGCCGCGCCTGTCTCGACGCCTGCCCGACCGCCGCTTTCCCTGCCCCTTACCGGCTGGATGCGCGACGCTGCATTTCCTATCTGACGATCGAGCACAAGGGATCGATCGATGCGGGATTGCGCCCACTGATCGGCAATCGCATCTATGGCTGCGACGATTGCCTTGCCGCCTGTCCGTGGAACAAGTTCGCCGCCAGTTCCTCGGAGATGAAGCTGCAGGCACGCGAGGATCTGAAGGAACCGTCAATCGCATTTCTGCTGACGCTGGACGATCCGACATTCCGCAGCTTCTTCAGCGGTTCGCCAGTCAAGCGCATCGGGCGCGACCGTTTTGTCCGTAACGTTCTGATCGCCGCCGGCAATTCGGGTGATCCGCAATTCATCCCCCAATGCCGGCAGCTCGCCGACGATGCGTCACCAACGGTCCGTGGCATGGCCGTGTGGACCTTGAGGCGACTGATGGACGATGACGCGTTTGCCGCATTCGCTCGGCCACGCGTTCCCGATAATGATCCCGAGGTGCGCCGGGAATGGCAGATGGCAGGAGTGGATTGATGACGGTGATGATCTTCGGATGCGGTTTTTCGGGCAAGGCGATTGCAAAGGCCTTTGCGGCAAAGGGCTATTCCGTTGCCGGCACCGTCCGCACGGCCGAAGGTGCCGAAGCACTATCGTCACATAATATAGAGCCATTCATCTTCGACGGCAGCGGGTTCAGCGTGGAATTGCTGGCGGCGCTGAAAGATGTCACCCATCTCGTCCAGTCGATCCCGCCGGGCAAGGACCATGATCCGCTGCTGAAACTCGTCTCCGGCCGGCTCGCCACGCTTTGCCCGAAGCTGAAATGGATCGGCTATCTGTCCACCGTCGGTGTCTATGGCGATCACGGTGGCGGCTGGGTGACGGAAGAGACGCCGGGAAGCCCGATCCTCGGCCGATCGATCGAGCGGGTCGACACGGAAGAGGCCTGGGCCGCGGAAGGTCGAGGTGCAGGCGTGGCGGTTGCAGCGTTGCGTCTCTCCGGCATCTACGGGCCGGGGCGCAACGCCTTCGTCAATCTCGACCGCGGCACCGCGCGCCGTATCATAAAGAAGGATCAGGTGTTCAACCGGATCCGCGTCGAGGATATCGGCGATGCGACCCTGTTCCTCGCGGAACGCAATCTTGTTGGCATATATAATGTCACCGACAATGAGCCCTGCCCGCCCCAGGACGTGATCGTCGAGGCTGCCCGACTGATGGGCATCGAGCCGCCGCCGGAAGTGGATTTCGACACTGCTGACATGTCGCCGATGGCACGCTCTTTTTATGGGGCCAACAAGCGTGTCTCGAATGAAAAAATCCGCGCGCTAGGCTTCAAATTCACCTTCCCCAACTACCGGATTTCGCTTTCCCAAATGTGGTCGACGGATACCTGGCGGTGATATTTTCTTCATCCTCAAACGGTTGAAATATCCATCCTGAGGCTCTTCTCAGGTTAATATTTCTTAAGTCTTACGGCAAAGCGCCACAAAATCTGTCCAATTTGGGCAGAAAACACCCTGCGACAACAAATTTTTTTCATGCATTTTCGTGATCAGAGTTAATCGTCGACTCTTGCAGAAACGTGGTTTCTCTTAATGACTGATTCATAAGGTTTTATTCCAACATCTATTAGCCGGCTCGTTAAAAACATCGATAGCAATGTAATCACGAATGTTACGACCATTAACATTCCGTGATATCAAATCCCACGTTTTCGCCATTTTTCGCCTCGCCTTAGCCAATTGCACGCAACGTGCAGGGACTAAACGACGGGGACGACCGACTTGAAAATAGTTCGACGCCTAACTGCCGCCACGGCCGCCATTGCTGCTTTTGCACTACTCGGCCAGGCGCAGGCGAATGCTGCGCCCGGATGCGGACACGCTTCCTGGTATGCTCTGACTTCCAAGACCGCATCCGGTGAACGGATGAATGCGGCCAAACTCACCGCCGCGCATCGCTCGCTGCCTTTCGGCACCAAGGTGCTTGTGACCAACAAGCGCAACGGCAAAAGCGTGATCGTGCGCATCAATGATCGTGGCCCGTTCATTCGTGGCCGGGTTATCGATGTGTCCAAGGCTGCGGCCCAGAACATCGGCATGGTTTCATCCGGCACCGCACAGGTCTGTTATCAGATCGTTGCCAACGACCAGAAGGTTGCAGGCAAGGGCTTGAAGGTCGACGGCTGAGACCGGACACGGTCTTTGCAACCAGGGACAGGCCTTGCCACTGCAGGCCTCCCCCTTGCCCTTCTACCCGATCGCGGTTACGACCGGCTCCATACGGGTTCATCCGATACGGAGTTAAGACATGCGACTGGGCGGCCGAGTAACCGGAGCTATCGAAGTTCTGGCTGATATCGAAGCACGCAAACGCCCGGTGGCGGATGCATTGAAAGACTGGGGCCTCGCCCATCGTTTCGCCGGCTCCGGCGACCGGGCAGCCATCGGCAATATCGTCTACGACGCATTGCGCATGCGGCTTTCCCACGCCTGGCTTATGGACGACGACAGCCCGACGGCGCTGGCCTATGCCGTGCTCCTGCGCCAGTGGGGTTTTTCGAAAGACGCGCTGGACGCCGATTTCGCCGAAGACAAATTCGCCCCCCCGGCCCTTACCGACGCCAATATCTCCGCATTTTCCAGCCGCAAGCTCGATGACGCGCCGCTGCATGTTCAGGGTGACATCCCGGATTGGGTGCAACCGTCGTTCGAAGCCAATTTCGGCGACGGCTGGCTGAAAGAGGCAAAGGCACTTGCCGGCCGCCCGACGCTGGACCTGCGCGCCAATACGCTGAAAGCCAATCGCGACAAGGTGGTGAAGGCGTTGGAACGTTCCGGCGCAAAGGCTGCCGCGATCGCCCGCAACGGTATTCGCATCGCAGCCGGCGAAGGCGCTTCGCGCCTGCCGAACGTCACCGCCGAGCTTTCCTTCCAGAAAGGCTGGTTCGAGGTTCAGGACGAAGGCTCGCAGATCGTCGCCGATCTGGTGCAGCCGGGCGAACACGACCAGGTGCTGGATTATTGCGCCGGCGGTGGCGGCAAGACGCTCGCCATGTCGGCCGCGATGAACAACAAGGGGCAGGTCCATGCCTATGACGCCGACCGCAAGCGCCTGGCACCGATCGTCGAGCGTCTGCGCCGTGCGGGCACGCGTAACGTCCAGGTTCATGACGACCCACGCCAGCTCGAGACGCTGAAAGAAAAGCTCGATGCCGTTCTCGTCGATGCGCCCTGCACCGGCACCGGCACATGGCGCCGCCGCCCGGACACGAAATGGCGGCTGACGCAGAAGAACCTCGACGAACGGATCGCTCAGCAGCAGGACGCGCTCAGCGAGGCTGCCCGCTTCGTCAAGCCGGGCGGATCGCTGCTTTACGTCACCTGTTCGGTGCTGCCGGAAGAGAATGATCGTCAGGTCGAGCGCTTCTGCGCCGACAATCCGGCCTTCTCGATCACCCCGGTATCCGATGATTGGGCGAAAATCTTCGGTTCGGGCGTTGCACGACCGCGCGCCACGGATGCAGGCACAATAACGCTGACGCCCGCAAGTACCGATACGGACGGCTTCTTTTTCTGCCGCATGCAACGCAAGGTTTGACTTTCATCAAGTCCAAGGCGAAATCGCAACCATAACTTCAAAACGTTCTAAACTAGAAAGTTTGACACCACTTTTAATTCGCGCCAAGAACTCTCTTTGGCGACGTCGTGGGATCGGCGCCGCAAAGGAGAGGGACATGACCCGCAAAACCTTGCTCGGCGCCGCTATGGTGCTTTTTGCCGCATCGACGGTGTTCACGTCGCTGCCGGCTCGTGCAGAAACTACGCCGGCTGCCGTGCTAAAGCACTATGCCGAATTGGCGCAGGCGAAATATTCGGACTCGCTATCGACGGCGCAGGCTCTCGACAAGGCAATCGACGCCTTGATCGCCAAGCCCAGCGAAGCGACGCTGAAGGCGGCCAAGGCGGCCTGGATCGCCGCTCGCGTGCCTTACCAGCAGTCGGAAGTCTATCGTTTCGGCAATCCGATCGTCGACGAGTGGGAAGGCAAGGTGAACGCCTGGCCGCTCGACGAGGGCCTGATCGATTATGTCGATCCGTCCTATGGCACCGAGAGCGATGAAAACGCGCTTTACACCGCCAACGTGATCGCCAACCCCAAGCTCAAGATCAATGGCGAAGAGGTCGATTTTACCGAGATCACGCCGGAGAAGATCCGCGGCCTGCACGAGGCGGGCGAGATCGAGGCCAATGTCGCGACCGGTTATCACGCGATCGAATTCCTGCTCTGGGGCCAGGATCTGAACGGCACCGGAGCCGGGGCCGGCAACCGCACCTATACCGATTACGACAAGGCGAACTGCACCGGTGGCAATTGCGATCGACGCGCCGCCTACCTGAAGGCCGCATCGACGCTTCTGGTCGCCGACCTGAAAGACATGGTAACGGCCTGGGCTCCGGATGGCGAAGCGACGAAAAACGTCGAAGCCGACGGCAATGCCGGGCTGACCGCGATCCTGACCGGCATGGGCTCACTCTCTTATGGCGAGCTTGCCGGCGAGCGCATGAAGCTCGGCCTGTTGCTGCACGATCCGGAAGAAGAGCATGATTGCTTCTCCGACAACACTTATGCCTCGCATCTCAACGACGCGATCGGCATCAAGTCCGCCTATACGGGCCAATACACCCGTGTCGACGGCACCAAGATGACCGGTCCCTCGCTTTCCGATCTCGTTGCCGCCAAGAACAAGGCGCTCGACAAGGAAATCAAGGGTAAGCTCGACGCGACGCTCGCCGCGATGAACGTCATGAAGGACCGGGCCCAGAAGGTCGAGGCCTATGACCAGATGATCGGCGAGAACAACACCAAGGGCAACGCCGTCGTCCAGAAGGCTATCGATGGCCTGATCGACCAGACCAAGAGCATCGAACGCGTCATCGCGTCGCTGGATCTTGGCAAGATCGAGCTTGAAGGCTCAGACAGCCTCGATAATCCTGACGCCGTATTTAAATAATCGAAGAAAAGGCGGGTCTCACCTTCGGGTGGGGCCCGATCATTCATGGGCGCATTCAGAGCCTTCCCATACTTGCTGCCTCTGCTTTCCGGCGCACTCGTTCTGGTGCCGCTGATTGCGACCGGCAGCGACAGCCAATTGCCCAAAGCACGGACCGACCTCAATCCGAAGGATCTGAAGCGGGTCACGAGCGTGACGAAGCCGACCGCGGATTTTTCCAAGGCCGAGCAATTCGAGACCATGTCCGGCGGTGCGGCGACGACGAAGGCAATCGTCAATGGCGATGCGTTTTCACATTTTTCGCCCAATATCACCTTTGAGGAGGAGCAGGATTTCAAGCTTGGGAACGCGCTATTCACCAAGCTGTGGGTATCTGCCCCCTCCTCCACCCAGGCTTCCGACGGGCTCGGGCCGCTGTTCAATGCACGCGCCTGCCAGAGCTGTCATCTGAAGGATGGTCGCGGCCATCCACCCGAAGGTTCCGCAGACTCAACCTCGATGTTCCTTCGTCTGGCGCGGCCTGCCCGCACCGACGAGGAACGCGAGGCGATTGCCGATTTCCGAAAGATCAATTTTCCTGACGCGGTTTATGGCGAACAGTTTCAGGACCTCGCCGTTCCGGGCCTTCAATCCGAAGGCAAGATGCAGATTGCCTACGAGGATGTTCCGGTCACACTGGGAGACGGCGAGGTGGTCAGCCTGCGCAAGCCGACCTATTCCGTCACCAATCTCGGATACGGTCCGCTGGAAGGCGACGTGACGCTGTCGCCCCGCATCGCACCACCGATGATCGGCATGGGGCTGATCCAGGCGATCCACGAGGCCGATATTCTGGCGAAGGCGGATCCCGACGACAAGGATGGCGACGGCATATCCGGCAAGGCGGCGCTGGTGCGTGATCACCGCAGCGGCGAGGTGAAGCTCGGCCGTTTCGGCTTCAAGGCACAGAATGCCTCGGTCCGCGAGCAGTCCTCGGGTGCCTTTGCCGGAGACATCGGCATATCGACGCCCGACGATCCCTTTTCGCACGGCGACTGCACGAAGGCGCAAGATGACTGTCTCGCCATGCCGACAGGCGTTCAGGAACGGCTGGGGCCGGTCGAGGCACCCGATCCGGTGCTGCCGCTCGTCACTTTCTATTCGGAAAACCTGGCCGTGCCGGCCCGCCGGAATATCGACGACCCGATCGTGCTGAAGGGCAAGGAGATGTTCTACTCGGCCGGCTGCACCGCCTGCCACACGCCGAAATTCGTTACCCGCCGCGATGCCGGCAACAAGGCGCATGCCTTCCAGCTGATCTGGCCCTATTCCGATTTTCTGTTGCATGACATGGGCGAAGGTCTGGCCGATGGCCAGCAGGTGGGCGTGGCCAACGGGCAGGAATGGCGCACCCAGCCTCTGTGGGGCGTCGGGCTGACCAAAACCGTCAACAATCACACATTCTTCCTGCATGACGGGCGTGCCCGCAATCTGACCGAAGCGATCCTCTGGCATGGTGGCGAGGCGGAAGCCGCGCGCGGCGCATTTGCAGCCATGCAGAAACAGGATCGCACGGCCCTTCTCACCTTTTTGGAGTCGCTCTGATGCGCAAGACCGTTGCCGCCAGCCTGATCGCACTGCTTCCCGCAGCATTCGCTCCTGCCGCCTTTGCGCAGGAGGCCGATGTGGCCCCGGCTGTCGAACTACCCGCAGCAACCGTGACGAAGGTGATGGCGGCCGCCGTCGACGGTTTCATCCGTCCGGGTTACGACGCGTTCCAGACATCCGCCGAAGAGATGACGGCGACGATGAAGACGCTTTGCGCGGCGCCCTCACCGGCCAATTACGATGTGGCGAAGACCGGCTTCGGCAAACTCGCCACCAGTTGGGCGCATATCGAAATCGTACGCACAGGCCCGGTGATCGAGCAGAACCGTTTCGAGCGCATATTGTTTTATCCCGACCGCAAGAGTACGGGACTGAAACAGGTGCAGGCGGCTCTCTCCAAATCCGACGAGACGGCAACCGATGCCAAAACGCTTGCCACCAAGAGTGTCGCGACGCAGGGTTTGGGCGCGCTGGAATATCTTCTGTTCGGCACGGGCTCAGATACGCTTAGCTCCGGAAATGACTTCCGTTGCCGTTACGGGGCAGCCGTTGCCGAAAACGTCGGGAATGTTGCGGCAGAAATCGCAGGCATTTGGGAAGCGCCGGACGGCATTCAGAAAGCCTGGGAGCAGCCCGGCGCCGACAACCCCATCTTCCGCACCGGCGGCGAGGCGATCACCGGCCTGCTCGGCATTCTCGTGCATGGCGCGGAAGCGGTGCGCGACCAGCGGATCGAGACTTTTTACAAGGGCGCGGACAAGGCAAAATTTCCCAAACAGGCACTGTTCTGGCGTTCGCGAAACACCTGGCCGATGGTCAAGGCCAATCTCGACGGGCTGTCGGAACTGTTGACGACATCCGGCATGGTCGAACTGCTGCCGGAAAAGGACCGGGGGATCGTGGCCGCGACTCAAGAGAAGCTGAAGGCGATGTCCGCATTGGCGGGTGACGTGAAGCCGGATCTCGAAAAGGCGGTGGAGGACGCGGGCGAGCGCAAGAAGCTCGACACGCTGCTGGCCGACGGCAAGGACGTGATCGCCAAGCTCAACGACGGATATGGCGGGGCGATCGGCCTCTCCTCCGGCTTCTCCTTCGCCGACGGAGACTGAGATGGCCTGGAACGGCGAGATCATCGGCCGTCGGGCGTTTCTGAAAGCTACCGGCATTGGTTTTGCGGCCACCCTCTCGCCCGGGTCGCTGCATGCGCTGGAGCGGGCCGATGCGGTCTATGCCTCCGGTTATCGCGCACCGGACGGGTCGTTCGGCATTGCCACGGTTTCCGAAGGCGGCGAGATCATCGACCGGGTGGCCCTGCCCGCCCGTGCGCATGGCATGGCCTTCAGTTCCGCCAGCGGCCGCGCCGTCGCCTTTGCCCGCAGGCCGGGCACGTTCGCGATGGTATTCGATCCGTCGCGACAGGCGGAGCCAATCGTCATAACCGCGCCGGAAGGCCGGCATTTCTATGGGCACGGGCATTTTTCGCCGGATGGCACAGTGCTTTATGCCAGCGAGAACGATTTCGACGGCAATCGCGGCATGATCGGGCTTTACGACGGCCGGTACGGCTTCCGGCGGATCGGCGAATTCGACGCCCACGGCATCGGCACCCACGACATGACCGTCTCGGATGACGGCACTATGCTCGTGATTGCCAATGGCGGCATCGAGACCCATCCGGATTTCGGCCGCACCAAGCTCAATATCGACCGCATGGAACCGTCGCTGGTGGTGCTGGACGTAAAAAATGGCGCGCTGATCCAGAAGCACAGGATGCCCTCGTCTCTCAGCCAGCTTTCGACCCGGCATCTGGACATAACCGAGAGCGGTCGCATCTGGTTTGCCTGTCAGTGGGAAGGGGCTCGCAACGAAAACCCGCCGCTGGCTGGCTGGTTCTCGAAGGGCGAAGATATCGCGCTGCTTTCGCTGCCGGATGAAACAACCGCGCGGCTTGCCAACTATGTCGGCGCAATTGCCGTCAACCGCCGCCAAAACATCGTCGGCCTCACCTCGCCGATCAACGGTGCCTCTGTCACCCTAGATGCAAAAACGGGTCTCGTGCTTTCGGAAGATACCATACGGGAGGCAGCCGGCGTTGCGCCGGCTGCGCATGGCATAGCCGTGTCTTCCTATGACGGCCATTTCAACCAGACCCGCAGCGACGTGGCCTGGGATCAGCACATCATCCGAATAAAATGATCTTTACTCAGGTTGCGGCAGCCCTAGATCACTCGCCATGCGTAAAATACTGACGTTTGCTTTCTTCATTTTCGCCTGCGTTGCCATAGGTGCGCTCAGCAGTTATGCGAATACTCCGGGCGAATGGTACCAGTCGCTGCAAAAGCCGTTCTTCAATCCGCCCGACTGGATTTTCGCACCCGTCTGGGCGGGGCTTTACGTGATGATCGGGGTTGCGCTTTCCACGACATGGTTTGATGAAAACAATACGGCCCGGCTGGTGGTTTTCGCCATACAGGGTTTTCTCAACGTCATCTGGTCGCCGGCCTTTTTCGGGCTCCAGAGCCCGCTTCTCGGCCTCGTCATCATAGTGCCGATGCTGGCCTTCATCCTTCTGTTCATCATCATGAGTTGGCGGCCCAACCGGCAAGCGGCGCTGCTTTTCGTGCCCTACGCACTCTGGGTCGCATTTGCCACGGCGCTCAACCTGTCGATCGTCATCCTGAATTGACAAAAGTCATTTTGTCACGCTTGCCCATAACCTCTCCACATGCCAATTTCCGCCTTCGGACAAGGGCAGACCATGAAGATTACCGATCCAGGCGACTTTCACGAACGCATCCGGCGCAGTTTCCGGAACCAGAACGCCATGGGAATGCTCGGGGCCGAATTGACGCGCATCCAGCAGGGCATGGTGGAGATCGAGCTCCCCTTCGATCCGAAGCTCACCCAGCAGCACGGTTTTCTGCATGGCGGTGTGATTTCCGCGCCGCTTGAAACAGCCTGTACCTATGCCGCTTATACGGCGATCGCACCCGACGTCTCGCTTCTGACGATCGAGTTCAAGGTCAATCTGCTCTCCCCCGGCCGCGGCGAACGTTTCCTTTTCCGCGGTGAAGTCACCAAGCCGGGCTCGACGATCATCGTCGCGGACGGTCGCGCCTATGCGATCAGTGACGGGCCGGCAAAACTGATCGCCTCGATGACCGCATCGATGATGGTGATCCGCGACCGGCTGGACGTCGTCGAATGAGTTTCAAGTTGAAGCGGATCGGACAGCACGCGGTGCTGTTCGTAATGGCGGTGGACGCCGAATATGGCCCTCACCTCAAATCCCGCATCAAACCGCTGATGACCGGCGTCGGGCCTGTCGAGGCTGCGATCGTGCTCTCCCACACGCTGACCAGGCTGCAGGGCGCAAATGAGCTTCCCGATCTGATCGTCTCCCTTGGCTCGGCCGGATCGCGCATGCTCGAACAAACCGAGGTCTATCAGGCCTCCTCTGTCGCCTATCGCGATATGGACGCTTCTCCGCTCGGCTTCGAGAAAGGCCGTACGCCTTTCCTCGACCATCCGGCGATCATACCGCTGCCGCTCAAAATCCCCGGCGTTCCCGAGGCGTCGCTTTCCACCGGCGGCAACATTGTCTCCGGCTCCGCCTATGATCTGATCGCAGCCGACATGGTCGATATGGAGACTTTCGCGGTGATGCGCTGCTGCCAGCTTTTCGATATTCCGCTGATCGGCCTTCGCGGCATTTCCGACGGCAAGGCCGAGCTGAAACACGTCGATAACTGGACCAAATATCTGCACGTGATCGACGAGAGGCTGGCGCAGGTGGTCGAAAGACTCGAAAACGCCCTTGAAAGCGGCGATTTGGTGTTGTGAGCTGTTGCGGAAATCGCAACATTTCTCTAAATGCTCGCCATGACCCAGATAGCTCATCCCGACAGCATCCTCATCATCGATTTCGGCAGCCAGGTGACGCAGCTGATTGCGCGCCGCATCCGCGAAGCGGGTGTCTATTGCGAAATCCATCCCTTCCAGAACGCTTCTGAAGCCTTCGACAGGCTCGCCCCCAAGGGCGTGATCTTCTCCGGCGGCCCGGCCTCGGTCACGACCGAAGGCAGCCCACGTGCGCCGCAGGCGGTGTTCGACAGCGGCGTGCCGATCCTAGGGATCTGCTACGGCCAGCAGACGCTCTGCACCCAGCTCGGCGGTGTCGTCGAAGGCGGCCATGCTGCCGAATTCGGCCGCGCCGACGTGGAGGTCAAAAAATCGAGCCCGCTGTTCGACGGTTTCTGGGAACAGGGCGGACGTTATCCCGTCTGGATGAGCCATGGCGACCGCGTCACGCAGTTGCCGGACGGTTTCGAAGTCATTGCGACGTCGGAAAACGCTCCGTTCGCCATCGCAGCCGACGAAAGCCGTCACTACTACACGACGATGTTCCACCCGGAAGTGGTGCACACGCCGGATGGCGCCAAGCTGCTCTCCAACTTCGTGCACAAGATCGTCGGCCTGAAGTCGGATTGGACCATGGCTGCCTACCGCGCGGAGATGATCCGCAAGATCAAGGATCAGGTCGGTTCTGAACGCGTCATCTGCGGCCTTTCGGGCGGTGTCGATAGTTCCGTTGCGGCGGTTCTGATCCATGAGGCGATCGGCGACCAGCTGACCTGCATCTATGTCGATCACGGCCTGATGCGTCAGGGCGAGACCGAACAGGTCGTCGGCATGTTCCGCGATCATTACAACATCCCGCTCGTCCATGTGGATGCTGCCGACCTGTTCCTCGGACAGCTCGAAGGCGTTACCGACCCGGAAGTGAAGCGCAAGACGATCGGCCGGCTGTTCATCGAAGTGTTCGAGGCGGAAGCTGCCAAGATCGCAGCCGACGGCAAGGGCTCGCCGCGCTTCCTCGCACAGGGCACGCTCTACCCGGACGTGATCGAAAGCGTCTCCTTCTCCGGCGGTCCTTCCGTCACGATCAAGAGCCACCACAATGTCGGCGGTCTTCCCGAGCGGATGAACATGCAGCTCGTCGAGCCGCTGCGCGAACTGTTCAAGGACGAAGTCCGCGCACTTGGCCGCGAGCTCGGCCTGCCGGAAAGCTTTATCGGCCGCCACCCGTTCCCGGGTCCGGGCCTCGCGATCCGCTGCCCCGGCGGCGTGACCCGCGAAAAGCTCGATATCCTGCGCAAGGCGGATGCGATCTACCTCGATGAAATCCGCAAGGCCGGTCTTTACGACACGATCTGGCAGGCCTTTGCCGTGTTACTGCCGGTGCAGACCGTCGGCGTCATGGGTGATTACCGTACCTATGATTTCGTCTGCGCGCTTCGCGCCGTGACCTCGGTCGACGGCATGACGGCGGATTTCTATCCCTACGACATGAACTTCCTCGGCCGTGCGGCAACCCGCATCATCAACGAAGTGCGCGGCATCAACCGCGTCGTCTACGACGTGACCTCGAAGCCGCCCGGCACGATCGAATGGGAATAAGAGACTGATGAGACTGTCGGTGCGCTTTTACGATAGGCGCGCCGACACTGTCTTGCTGTCAGGATCTTCACATTTCAGACGAAATTTTAGGGAATTGGATGCTGAGGCTAGCTTGGCCTGTCAGAGATTCCGAAAGAGAAATACCGTTCAGCTAACTATCAGCTTCGGGATCTAAGGTTGCGGTTCAACCTCATCTGTGGACGGATAGGGCAGACAGATAATCGAGCCGCCTCCACGGTACCTTTCATCACCTTAGGATTTTCTCCCAAGTTCCGGATCCCCTACCATGCTCCAACGCCTATATGACTGGACGATGGCGCTCAGTGCCCGCAAATCCGCGGAAATCTGGCTTGCCGTTATCGCGTTTGTCGAAAGCTCTGTCTTTCTCGTGCCCGCCGACGTGCTTTTCCTGCCGATGGCTCTGGCCCGGCCGGAACGCGCCTGGCGCTACGCGCTGGTCGCCACGATCTTTTCAGTTCTCGGCGGTATTGCGGGCTGGTGGATCGGCTCGTTTGCCTTCGATGCTATCGCCGTTCCGATCCTGGATTTCTGGGGTAAGCTCGACACGTTCAACGAACTGAAATCGGGCATAACCTTCGAGACGATCCTGCTGATGCTGGTAACCTCGGGTTTCGCGCATCTGCCGCCGATCAAGGTGGTGACGATCCTCTCGGGCGCCGTGCATGTGAATATCTGGCTGTTTATCGTCGCGGCGCTGATCACACGCGGGGCCCGCTTTTTCCTGCTGGCATGGCTGTTGCGACGTTACGGCGAGAGTATTCGCCACTTCATCGAGAAGCAGCTCGGAAAGATCGCCATGATCGGTGCAGTCGTGTTGATCGCCCTTTTTGCAGGCTACAAGCTTCTATTGGCGCACTGACCGCGCACCCGCGCTCAAAACCCCAGCGATTGCTGCGCCGGCTCGGGCGGCGTCAGGCGTACGCCTTCAAGCTCGAGCATGCGCTGCTTCGAACCCGATCCGCCGGGTGCCGAGAAGCCGCCGATCTTGCCGCCGGCAGCCAAAACCCGATGGCAGGGAATGATCAGTGCTACCGGGTTCTTCGCCATGGCCTGCCCGACATCGCGGGCCACTTCCGGGCCCAAGCCCAGTTCCCTGGCGATCGTGCCGTATGTGGTCGTGTGACCCCAGCCGATGCGGCGGGCCGCCGCATAGATGCTTCTGAACACGTCGTCCTGACCTGCAAGATCTAGGCGAATATCGGAAAAATCGATCCGTTCGCCGGCAAAATACCGTCTTACCAGCGCGATCGTATTCTCGATCTCGGCAGGCGGATGCGATTTGTGCGCATCGGTTATCCGGCGCTGGAGAAGCTTTTCAGTAGATAGTTCACTGCCGGTTGGTAGCTGGAAACGGGTGATCCCGACGTCATTCCAGGCAATGCCGCAGAAGCCGCTTGCGGTTTCGAAGACCGTATAGCGATGTCCAGCCATGATCTCACCTCAGTTTACGTGATTTCTGTTGCAGAATCGCCTTTTGTGGACAGGCAATCAACCCGTTTCTTGCGCGGGACGTTCGGCAGAGCATAACTCAGCTGATATTCCTATGTTCACTTTTTGTTCTTTATTGTCAATTCAATCACGCTATACTGGCTCAACCGCATGATCCCGCACTAACGAAGAATGGGAGGTGCAGAGTTGCTGTACGGCCAGTCCTCGATGCCACTGACAGGAAATGCCCCTAAGGAAAGCGGTTTACGGAACCCACGCTCCGCGCTTTCGCGACGAAGCAAGCTCTTCTTCGTGCTAAAACCTCCGCCATCGATGAGCGAGGAGATTTACGAGACGGCTTGCAAACACGCGCATGGCCGTACCAACCGCCAGCCTCACCCGGCAGACTTGCTGCATGTGAGCCTGCTTTTGGTGGACGAATTCGACAAACCACCCTACGAACTCAAGCCCCGGATAGAGGCTGCAGTCGGATCGATTTCGGCGCGCCCGCTGAAGGTTAGGCTCGACGGGTGTGATCTTTATGGAGGTGAGCGGCATCTGGCGCTGACGGGCGGCGGCAACAGCGTCGACATTCAAGCTTTCGCGCGAATGCTCCACCGCGCGCTGACCAAGCATAACCTGCCGAGGCAGGCCTTTAGACTACCCTCGCCTCACGTCACCATCATCTATGGCTACGGGCGCAGGGAACTTCTGATTGTCGGAAAACCGTATGTCTGGCTGGCCAGCGAATTCGCGCTTGTCTAAAGCCACAATGGCGACCGGCGCCACGAAGAATTCGGGTCCTGGCGTTTCGATGCCAAAGCCCCGCCATATCCCAAACCACCAACCCAGTTAAGTCTTTTAACTGAGCCAATGGTCTGAAGCGGCTGATGCCTCGCTCTCACAATTCAGGCCGCCATTTTACATGACGGCCCGCGGGAGACGAGAAAAATTCCGGGTAATCAGCCGATGCGGTCGAAGGCGCGCGGGTCGATGCCGAGAATGGTCAAGTCGCTGTTCTTCGGACGGCGATGGTTTTCAACGGCAGCCGAAGCAGAAACTGCAGCGCCGAAAATTGCGAAGGCGCGACCAAGACGGCTACCACGGTTTTTGTTCTGGGCGGACATGACATCTACTCCTTTTCTGATGCCTAATATATGCGCTCAAGACCCTTGCTGCACAACGCATACGCGCACAGGTCAGCCATGCAGACTTGGCATGCCGCTATTTGATCTGCCTCATTGGCTTGCATTCCCCGACGTGCTCTTGTTATCGCTTCGCTGACCAAACTGGTTCGCCCGGGCTGGGCAAACGAGATAAAGGACGGCGAAATGGCGACCATCATCTACGGCATCAAGAACTGCGACACGATGAAGAAGGCGCGGACCTGGCTGGACCAGCGCGGCGTGAGCTATGCATTCCATGACTACAAGGCCTCGGGCATCGATCGTGGTCATCTGCAAGCATGGGTCGAGAAAGCCGGATGGGAAACGGTGCTGAACCGCGCCGGCACGACCTTCAAGAAACTCGACGAGGCCGATCGTCAGACTATCGATCAGGCAAAGGCGATCGAGCTGATGCTGGCGCAGCCATCGATGATCAAACGGCCTGTGCTGGAAGCGGATGGAAAGCTGCTGATCGGCTTCAAGCCGGAAATCTACGAAGACGCTTTCCGGGACGCTTGAACATGTCGAAAACCACCCGCGCGACACAAACCCTCGATCGGCTGAAAATAACCTTCACCACCGTTACCTACGAATACGATCCCAATGCGGACCGGATCGGGCTTCAGGCGGCAGAAGCGATCGGCGAAGAACCGCGAAAGGTTCTCAAGACATTGATGGCCGAGGTCGATGGCAAGCCGGTTTGCGTCGTGGTCCCGTCCGATCATGAAGTCTCGATGAAAAAGCTCGCCTCGGCCTTTGGCGGAAAATCGGCGCATATGATGAAGCCGGCCGATGCCGAGCGGGCGACGGGATACCATGTCGGCGGCATCAGCCCGCTCGGCCAGAAGAAGCTGGTGCCGACGGCGATCGAAATCACTGCGCTCGAAGAACCCTATATCTTCATCAATGGCGGCCAGCGCGGGCTGCAGATACGCCTCGCGCCCAAGGATGCGAAAGACGCACTGAAGGCGATTGCCGCACCGCTGATTGCCTGAGAACTTGCCGCAAAGACTTCAATTTTGCCCCAAAGCTCTCTAAGTCTTGCCTGACAGGAAAACTCGAGAGGCTGTGCCATGACCATCGTCCCCAACTTCCAGACCGCCATAGACCCCAAGAAGCTGGAGAAGCTTGCCGAAGTCGCGGTGAAGGTGGGGCTGGGGCTCGAAAAGGGGCAGGACCTCGTCATCACGGCGCCTGTGGCGGCGCTGCCTCTGGTGCGGTTCATCACCAAACATGCCTATATGGCGGGTGCCGGCATCGTCTCGGCCTTCTATTCCGACGAGGAAACGACGCTGGCGCGTTATCAGCATGCGCCCGACGCCAGCTTCGACAAGGCCGCCGGCTGGCTATACGAGGGCATGGCCAAGGCCTATGAGAATGGTGCTGCTCGGCTTGCTATCGCCGGCGACAATCCGATGCTGCTGTCCGAACAGGATCCGTCGAAAGTTGCGCGCGCCAACAAGGCGAATTCCATGGCCTACAAGCCGGCGCTGGAAAAGATCGCCAATTTCGACATCAACTGGAACATCGTCTCTTACCCAAACCCCTCCTGGGCCAAACAGGTCTTTCCTGATCTGCCGGAAGAGGCGGCCGTCGCAAAGCTGGCCGAAGCGATCTTCGCCGCCTCGCGTGTCGATGTGGCAGATCCGATCGCGGCATGGGCTGAACACAACGCCAATCTGAAGAAGCGTTCGACCTGGCTGAACGGCGAGCGTTTTTCGGCCCTGCATTTTACCGGCCCAGGCACGGATCTTTCCGTCGGGCTGGCAGATGGCCATGAATGGCATGGCGGTGCCTCAAAGGCCAAGAACGGCATTATCTGCAACCCCAACATCCCGACAGAAGAAGTGTTCACCACGCCGCATGCGCTGAAGGTTGAGGGGCATGTGTCGAGCACCAAGCCGCTTTCGCATCAGGGCACGCTGATCGACGATATCCAGGTGCGGTTCGAAGGTGGCCGCATCGTCGAGGCGAAGGCTTCCAGGGGCGAAGAGGTGCTGAACAAGGTGCTGGATACCGACGAGGGCGCACGCCGGCTCGGCGAAGTGGCGCTGGTGCCGCATTCGTCACCGATCTCGGCAAGCGGCATCCTGTTCTACAACACGCTGTTCGACGAAAACGCCTCGTGTCACATCGCGCTCGGCCAGTGCTATTCGAAATGCTTCCTCGACGGCGCTTCGCTTTCGCCCGAACAGATCAAGGCACAGGGCGGCAATTCTTCGCTGATCCATATCGACTGGATGATCGGCTCCAACAAGGTCGATATCGACGGCATCAAGCCGGATGGTTCGAAAGTGCCGGTGATGCGCACGGGCGAGTGGGCCTGATTTGGATTGGCGCAATTCCGGACGCAAAACCGGTTTCCACTTTTGCTGGAATTGCGCGCCCCTTTCTCAGATATCCAGATCGACCCAGATCGCGGCATGATCCGATGCCGCGTGTTCGGGGCTGGTGACCTGCGGATAAGTCTCCCAGCGCTTCGGCCGTGATCCCGGCCACGCGCCTTTGCGAAATACCCCGCCGCGCGTGACCTTTCCAAAAAGCTTGGGTGACAGAAGCAGATAGTCGATCTTGTTGCCTTCGTTGCCGAGCCCGAAAGTGCCGGGAAACCCGCCATCATCGAATTGCGGGTGTCTGAAGGCGTCCTTGAGCGAGCTTTCGATCAGCGGCTTCAGAGGCTCGCTGTCCGGTGTGTCGTTGAGATCTCCGATGACGGCAACATAATCGATCCCGTCCGCGAGCAGCGCCTCGCAGATCTCCTTTACCCGTACCGCCTGCGCGCGGCGGCGCGCATTGGAAGACTGTGCGCTGCCGAAACCCTTGCTCTTGAAATGATTGACCAGCACGACGAGCGTCGAGCCCTTTGGCGTGGCGATATAATATTCCGGGCAGTCGCGGGAAAAGATCACGTCGCCGCCAGCGGTGCGATCATCCACATGGCTGCGCATCATGCCGATCGAAAAGTTCTCGCGGGTCATGATGCCGACGTCTATCCCACGGTCGTCATTGCCGTCGATGACCATAACCTGGCGATAGGGGGTGCCGCCGACCGCCGGCAGAAGTAATGAATTGAAGGCCGAGAGAACCGGACGACTTTCCGCCTCGACGACGCCCAGAACGTCTGCCTCCAGATCGCTCATGACACGGGCCGTGTTGCGCATGGCCTCCTCGTCGACCGGTTCCTCGCGCAATTCGAGCGAACCGACCCAATCAGCCCGCCCATTCGCAATGACGATGACGCCACCATCCGTCGGGCGCTTCAAGAGCTTGCCCCGGTTTCGACGAAGGATGACGAACGGGCCGGTGTCGCTTTTTTCCATGCCGAGCTTGACGACGAGTTCGGCCATGCGCCGTTTGTCGGCATCGCTATAGATGATCTGGCCCAGCAGCCGGTTCAATTCCGCGAATTGCTCCAGCACCTCTCGTCCTTCGCTCCAGGTATCGAGATTCATCGCCTTAGCGCGATCGAAAAGGTTTTCGACGTTGAATGCAGCCAATCTCATCCGCCCCTCCCGCGTTTGGATGGGAATATTACAACTTATATGTTGCATATCCATGTCGCGACGACGCGCGGCAAGCGCGGCGCAAGCTTGTTCATCAAACATTCGCAAATCATCACGACGGAAGCGGATAAGAACAGGCCAAGAAACATGGCTTCTCTCCGTGGTGTTCATGGAAACCGGAGGGTTGTGAATGCCAGTGATTACATTTGCGAATACGAAGGGCGGCGCAGGCAAGACCACGATGGCGCTTGTCACGGCGGGGGAGTTGGCCAGGAAGGGTTTTCGCGTCGCCATGCTCGATGCCGATCCGCAGCAGTGGGTCTCCCGCTGGATGACGCGGATGGCCAAGACGTCGAAATTCTCGATCGTCGCCGATATCGATGCCGACAATATCGAACAGAACATCAAGGACCTGAAGAAGCGCAACGACTATGTCGTGGTGGATCTACCCGGCGGCGTCACGCCACTGCTCGCCAAGGGTCTCGGCCTGTCCGATCATGTCTTCGTACCGGTCCAGGGCTGCGCACTGGATGCGGCTGGCGGCGCGCAGGTGCTCGACATCCTGAAGAAGCTGCAAAGCGAGTGCGGTATTCACATCGCGCATTCCGTAGCGCTTACCCGCGTCAGCTCGATCATCACCACACGGGCGCTGCTTGCCGTCAAGGGTATGCTGGCGCAACAGGGCGTCCATGTTCTGGCGACGCCACTGATCGAACGCGCCGCCTATCGCGACATGTTCGATGCCGGCACGCTGATCGATGCGCTCGATCCGGAAGCCGTCAGCAATCTTGCCAAGGCTCAGGACAATGCACGACTGCTGGTCGAAGAGATCACCCAGCTTGTCCCCGTCCCGGTCAAGGTTCCGAAAGCAGCCAAAACCAGCGCAAAAACGCCGGCACCCCGCAAGACGACGGCCGCCAAGAAGGCTGCCTGATCCCATCTACACCGGCTGGAATTCACTCCTTCCAGCCAACCATTTCAGAAAAGACTGCCCTGCTTCGGCGGCACGGATGTCACGTCGGGCTTCGGCGCCTTTCGCTTCGGCGGAATTGCTGCCGGAGCCGCCTGTCCGGGATCTGTCGATTCTCCGGCAATCGCCGAGATGCGACCATCGGCGAACTCGATCGAAATCGCGCTGCCTTCCGCAACATTTGCGGCGCGCGTCAATGGGCGATCTTCGCCATCTCTCACCACCGCATAACCGCGCTTCAGCACGTTCTTGTATGACAGCGACTGCAGAACGCGATCCTGCCCCGCCAGCGCCGCGCGGCCGCGCGACAGCGTGTGACTGACCGCCGTATCGGCATGCCGTATCAAGGACGCGAGGTTCTGTCGTTCTCGCTGCAGATGCGCTTCGAGCCGGGCCGGCAAAGATTTCAGCGATGCATCGAGACGCGCGATCCGTCCCTTTTCGCTCAGGATCTGCCGCTCCACGCAGCGATCTGCCCGCAACAGGCGGTCTGCAAGGATTTGTCGTTGCTGCACGAGCCTGCCGGTCAGGAGTTCGAACCGCAGACCCGAGGCGGCGCGCTCGAAGGTGCGGCGCTTGGCGATCGTCGTGCGTTCCAGACCGCGACCGAGACCCGCCGCCGCCTCGTCGAAACGGCGGCGTGGAAGCGCCAGCAACTGATCGAGCGAGGGAAGCGCGCGCACCAGCGCACGCAGCGACTGCCGCCGGTGATCCATCTGCCGCGATGCACTGCCACGCAGACGCGCGGAAAGGTTTGCCAGCTGGGCATCGAGATCGGCTTTCACCGGCACCGCCATTTCCGCGGCTCCCGTTGGCGTCGGCGCACGCACGTCCGCTGCATGATCGATCAGCGTCCAGTCGGTCTCGTGGCCGACGGCGGAAATCAGCGGAATGGTGCTTTCGGCTGCCGCCCGCACGACGATTTCGTCGTTAAAACTCCAGAGATCCTCGAGGCTGCCGCCGCCACGGGCGACGATCAGCACATCCGGCCGTGGCATCGGATCACTGGGACCAACCGCATTGAAGCCACGGATCGCGGCTGCAACCTCTTCCCCTGACCCTTCGCCCTGAACCTTCACCGGCCAGACTACGACATGGACGGGAAAACGGTCGGTGATGCGATGCAGGATATCGCGGATGACAGCCCCCGTTGGAGACGTAACGACACCGATGACACGCGGCATATAGGGCAGCGGCCGCTTGCGCTCCCGGTCGAAAAGGCCTTCGGCCGCAAGCTTGCGGCGGCGCTCTTCCAGAAGCGCCATCAGCGCACCGGCGCCTGCAGGTTCCAGGTTCTCGATGACGATCTGGTATTTGGACGACCCGGGGAAGGTGGTGACCTTGCCGGTCGCGATCACTTCCATCCCCTCTTCGGGGCGGAACTTCAGTTTGGAAAACGTGCCTTTCCAGACCACGGCATCGATACGCGACCTGTCGTCCTTGAGGCTGAAATAAGCGTGACCCGACGAATGCGGCCCGCGATAGCCGGAAATCTCGCCCCTCACCCGCACATGGTCAAAGGCGTTTTCGACGGTCCGTTTGATCGAGCCGGAAAGCTCCGACACCGAAAATTCCGTCAGATTGCTGGATGCGTCGGGTGCAAACGTGCTGCTCATGCTCCCGTTCTAACCGATCGGCAGGAGGATTTCACCCGCCGACGCGCGGATTGATGTGGACGAGATAAGGAGCGCCATCGATCATTTTGCGCCATTTTCATCCCCGCAGCCTGGAGCTGTGAGAAAATCCACGCAGATCAACCAGGAGAACTCATAATGCCCGACCCTTTTGCCAATACCCAGCCCTCCCTTTCGAGCCCCGCATCCGCCGGAATGGCCGTCACTCCGAGCGATACCACCGCCTTGTCCGTTTCCAGCCGTGCGATTTACATCGGCAGCGGCGGCACATTGGCGATCCGGATGATATCCGGTGATGACCTCACATTCATCGGCGTGCCTTCCGGCAGTTTCCTGCCGATCCGGGTCAGCCAGGTCCACGCTACGGGCACGACAGCGAGCGCAATCGTCGCATTGTTCTAATATGCGAACCGGACAATAATGGAACCCGGCCAATGCTTCGGCGTTTGGTCCTAAGTGGAGGAGAGGACTTAGGTCCGGAAACACCCGACCTAAGTCTTAACAGTGTTCGGAAAATCGTAGCTAAAAAACTGACCCGCCGTTAGGCATGATGCGAAAGCATTTTTTAGAGGGTAGTAAGATATACGATCTCCAACACCAAGGAAGGAGATCGGCCGTGTTATTCCTGACGGCAACAACCATTGGCCTCTTGGCCGGCATGACACGCAACCTCGCGTCGATAATCGCGGCTGCATTGCTTATTCCCCTGGTCTTTCTTGTTGCAGCCGTCTTCGGCGCCACAAGCATGCTCGGATTGCTTATCGCTATTCTTGGTTTCAACTTTGGCCTCGTCAACCTTATCGTTGCCGCCGCCTTCATCGAGACGTTCCGTCACGCCTGAATCATTTCGGGCCAGCTTCGTTAACGACGAAAAGCTGGAATTTTCCGTTCGAGCGGACCGGCGACAGATAGACCGGGACTTCGCCTCTCGCCAGTGAAGCGTAGAGACCCTCACGATTTAGCTCGATCAGGTTTTCGGTCTGCGGATCGTTTTTGCAGAATGCAACAGCCGTCACGCCTGACTGCTTGAGAAGTCCGAAGGCATCTGCCGAGCTTGCCATTCCGATGTGAAGCTCCGCCAGCATGCCTGCCTGATTGCGATGGTAGGGCGCAGTCAGGACCCGATGCCGGGTGAACCTCAATATACCTGCGCCCCGGTTTGACGGAGCGGCAATCGTTCCCGCCGGCAGGCTGTGAAGTGCCGCCATATCTTCCGCATCGCCGCATGAATCCTCTTCATTTGCATTTTCCATCGACAGCACATTCATGCTGGCGGATGCTATGCCCTGTTTCCACACGACTCCGGCCAGCCCCCAGACGACGGGAACGGATGCGAGCGTTACCGCGACAAATCCGAGATTGATCAGAAGACTCTTGGGATTTTCACGCGCCTTCATCTGAAGATCGGCAATCAGCAGCGCGAGCGGCGGGATGCTGAGGAGGTTGGCGAACAGGCTGCCGCGAATCTGGACCAGAGACACTGCCCAGGTCACGGCGATCAGCACCAGAAACAGGAGATGCAGTCCGCGCTCATTACCGCGCCAGATTTGAATGAGGCAAACGAAGATAGAGACCAGCCCGACGGCGTAAAAACCCGCAATGGTTTCCGGAAACTGCTTCATCTGCGCGGTAATCGATTGCGCTTCCGTCACATGGTTCAGCCATAGGTCCACCAGCATCGGATCGAGATTGGCGAGCGGACTGCCAAGGCATTGCGGCGCGATGATCATGGCGGCAGCGCCGAGACCTGCACCGAGCACGACGGACGCAGCAATCCTGACACTCATCGTGATGCGCGCGGGAAGGCAGGCAAGCGCGAAAAGCCCAACACCACCCAGTGCGGAGAGCGAATAGAAACCGAGCGAGAGGTTGTCGCAAGTGACGGCGGTGTAGGCGCTCGGCGGAACCGTGCCGAAAAATGCAGCAGAGATTGCCAGCGCCAATGACAGACCAAAAGCGCGCGCGCCGGAAGCAGAGGCCGCTCCCTGCCAGATCCAGCGCGCGCCGACGCAGAGGCAGACTGCGGCAACGAAAGGTACGGTTTCGGCTCCGATAGCAATTGCCAAAGCTGCGGCAATGCCGGCTGCGGCGTGGCCCAGCGCGCCCCCGCGGCGATCCGCAAGAAGCGCTGCGATCCAGATCGCCAGAACCAGCTGGACATTATGATGATCGAGCGCACCGGGACGGAATTTCACGCAGGTGAAAGCAAAGATCGCACCGAGGCCGAGCGCGATATGCATTGCCCGTGCGCCGTCGACCTGCTCCCCCATACGCCGGCCTGCAAACCCGAAGGCGAGCAGAAGCGGACCGATGAGCAGAAGCGGCCAGACACTTGCCGCCACGCCTTCCGCCATCTCCGCAGGCATGAACAGAGAGAACAGTTTTATCAGCCCGGCAATCGGCGCGTCGATGAAACGGGACCAGTGCATCAAAGTCCCGCCGGAAAGTCCAAGGCGGTATTGCATCAGGTCGAACCAGCCCTGCCCGCCGAGCCAGTCGCGTATTTCGACAAGCCGCATGACATCGTCGTTATCGGGGCCGATCAGGTCTTTGGCCTTGGGTAGAGAGATGAGCGCGATGGCGCCTGCGGTGACCAGCCAATAAAGCATGGCGGCAGGAAAAAGCCGGGACAGAACGGAACCGGCAGCAGGTGCAGCATCCTGCCGGGAGATCTTATCCGTCATCGTGTTCATCATTCACACTTGTTTTGAGCGCTTAAGGAAGTGCCGCAACCTAAACTTAACCTTCCCAAGAAATAGTAAAGCAGACAGGGCAGACCTTATCTGCACTGGATTTTCCACGTACAGAGTGAAAATCATGAGTGATACTTCTGCCGGCGCTTTGAACGGCTCCGCTTCCGCCATCCAGACAGGTTCCATCGCCGGCGATCTGTCGGTTGCGGTGTTGATCCCCTGCTATAACGAGGCATCGACGATCGGCGCCGTAGTGCAAGAATTCCGCGAGGCGCTGCCCGGTGCGCGCGTCTATGTCTATGACAACAATTCCACCGACGGCACGGCGCTGAAAGCGATGCTGGCCGGTGCCGAGGTGATGCGCGAACGCCGCCAGGGCAAGGGTCATGTGGTGCGCCGCATGTTTGCCGATATCGAGGCCGACATCTACATCATGGCCGATGGCGACGGCACCTATTCGCCGAAGGATGCCGAGGAACTGATCCGCATTCTGCTTACCGAACGGGCGGACATGGTTGTCGGCACCCGCCGCGGCGTGCATGACGATGCGGGCCGCCAGGGCCATGCCGCCGGCAACCGGCTGTTCAACATCCTCTACCGCGCCATCTTCGGCCGGGATTTCACCGATATCTTTTCCGGCTACCGCGCCTTTTCCCGCCGTTTCGTCAAAAGTTTCCCGGCTGTTTCGGGCGGCTTCGAGATCGAGACGGAAATGTCGGTCCATGGATCGCGGCTGAAACTGCCGGTCACCGAGATCGAACTGGATTACGGCCGGCGCCCTGAGGGCTCGCATTCCAAGCTCTCGACATATCGCGATGGCGGAAAAATCCTCTGGATGTTCGCCATGCTGATGAAGGAAACACGACCCTTCGCGTTTTTCAGCGCTATCAGCATGGCGTTCATGGCAACGAGCCTGATTTTCATGACGCCCGTGCTGATCTCCTATTTCCAGACAGGCCTTGTCGAGCGTATGCCGACCTGGGTCTTTTCGCTGGTGCTGATGGTCCTGTCGTCTCTGATGTTCACCGCCGGCCTGATCCTCGATTCCGTCTCGCGGGCACGGGCCGAACAATTGCGCATCCACTACATGAGCCTGCCGCTGCAGACCCGGACCACGGCGTCCGCAACGAGCGCCGCCACCCTGGAGGCTGGCGCTAATCGGCTTAACAAGAGCGCGGCATGAAGCGGATTTTCTGGTTCCTGTTCGCCGGCGGCATCGGTTTTCTGATCGATGTCGGCGTCAACCATCTGCTTTTGACCTATACGCCGGTCGGGCCGTTTCTCTCCCGCATCCCGGCGATCATGGCGGCGATGAGCTTCACCTGGTTCATCAATCGAAACCGTACCTTCGAACCCTCACCGCATTCGCTTGCGGTGGAAGGGCTTCGATACTGGACGGTCGGGATCACCTCGTCGCTGATCAACTACGCGATCTATTCCGCCCTGATCGCCCGCGCACCGATCCAGCCGGCGGTCGCGATCGTCTTCGCGTCCGCGGCTGCAACGGTCTACAGCTTCTTCGGTTATTCCCGCTTCGTCTTCCGCCACAAGACCTAGATCAGACGGTCTCCCATCCATCGTGCTCACCGGCACGGTAGACGGCATCGATGAAGCGCTGGTTTTTGACCGAGCTTTCCAGTGTCACGATCTGCCCCTCTTTACCGTCCACGGCACGCGCGAAGGCTTCGATCTGCTTGCGATACTGGCGGCTGTCGGGGAAACGGAAGATCTGCGAGACATTGTGCTTCTGGTTGGTGAGCTCGACTTCCTCGGCGCCGTAACGATCGGCGTTGAACGGCGATTTCAGCTCAATAAAACCTTCGGTGCCGTGGAAGACCATGATCTGCCGGTTCGCCATCTGGGTGGCGATGTAGAAGCTGAGTTCGAAACTGCCGAAATCGGCCTTCACGCTCGCATAGATGTCGGTGCCGAAATCAGGATCACGGCGCACCACCGCCTGGACCCGCTGCGGCTCCTGATCGGTCGCAAACCGGGTTGCGATCGTCGGGTAGACGCCGATATCCGGCAGGGCGCCGCCGCCGAGTTCGGGAATGTTGCGCATATTGCCGGCGTCGCGGTTGAAATAGCTGAAAGCGCCCTGGACGTGCTTCAGCTCGCCGATTGCGCCGTCCTTCAGAAGCTCCCGCACCTTCAGCCAGACCGGCGCGTAAGTGACCATGAAAGCTTCCGATACGACCACCTTGTTGCGGTCGCGGGCCTCAATCAGCGCATCCAGCTCTGACGCCTTCAGCGCCAGCGGCTTTTCGACGAGAACATGCTTGCCGGCGTTGGCCGCCTTGATCGACCATTCGACATGCTGGCTGGTCGGCAATGGAATATAGACGGCGTCGATCACGTCCGAGGACAGCATTTCCTCATAGGAGCCGAAGGCACGCGGTGCGCCAAACCGGTCGGCCAGCGCCCGTGCCTTTGTCACATCGCGGCTTGCAACTGCCGTGATGACCGCATTTTCGGCATCCTGGATCGCCGGCATCACGGCATCTTTTGCAATCTTGGCCGTCGACAGAATTCCGAAACGCAGCATGACACTCTCCCTTTGCATTTGTTCCCGCAAGCTTAGGGTGGTCATCGGGCGGGTTCAATGCGCGCTTTTGGCTTTCTTGAAAAATGAACCTCAAGCACAAATTAATCGATTGCGGCCCTCCCGTTTGCGGGTCTAACCTTCGCCCTCCCGCCACAGACGATCTCAAAATCAGAATATCTGGAGAATTCCCATGGAGTTGCGCAAACTCGGCCGGACCGGTCTTTCCATTTCCCCTGTCGTATTCGGCGGCAATGTGTTCGGCTGGACGGCCGACGAAAACACCTCCTTCGACCTGCTCGACCGCTTCTTCGAAGCCGGCTTCAACACGATCGACACCGCCGACGTCTATTCGAAGTGGATCGACGGCCATATCGGCGGCGAAAGCGAGACGGTGATCGGCAAATGGCTGAAACGTGGCACTGTTGCCCGCGACAAGGCGATCATCGTTACCAAGGTCGGCCATCCCTCGATGGATGACAGGAAGCTCAAGGCCGGCTGGATCGTCGAGGCCGTCGAGAACTCGCTGAAGCGCCTGCAGACCGATTATATCGACCTCTACCTGTCGCATTTCCCGGATGACGACACACCGCATGAAGAAACGCTCGGCGCCTATGCGAAGCTGAAGGAACAGGGCAAGATCCGCGCCATCGGCTGCTCCAACTACAGCGCCGAACAGTTGAAAGCCTCGCTGGAGGCCGCCGCGAAAAACGGTCTGCCGCGTTACGACGTGCTGCAGCCGGAATATAATCTCTACACCCGTGAAAAATTCGAAGGCCCGCTTGCCGATCTCTGCATCGCCGAGGATATCGGCGTGATCAGCTATTACGCGCTCGCCGCCGGCTTCCTGACCGGCAAATATCGCAGGCCGGAAGATGCTACGGGCAGCGCCCGCGGTTACCGCATTCCGGATTACCTCAACGACAAGGGCACAAAGGTGCTTGCCGCACTCGATCAGGTCGCAGCGGAAACCGGCGAGAGCCTTGCCACGATCGCAATCGCCTGGGTCGCAGCCCGGCCCGGCATCACTGCACCGATCGCCAGCGCCACCAGCCTGAAGCAGCTTGATGCGATCATCGCGGCCGGCAAGCTTAAGCTGACCGACCCCCAGATGAAGCTGCTCAACGACGCCGCTTGAGGAAACTGGCTAACATCATCGTGACCGGTGAAGCGGTGTGAACAGCGCATCGCTTCTCCTAGATCAAAAGGAGCCGGCGCTCGTCGGCTTCTTCCTGCAATAGACATTGGAGACTATCATGGATCTGCGCGTACTTGGCCGGACAGGCCTTTCCATTTCGCCCGTCGTTTTCGGCGGTAACGTCTTCGGATGGACGGCAGACGAGAAAACCTCCTTCGATCTGCTCGACAAATTCTTCGATGCCGGTTTCGACACGATCGATACCGCCGATTGTTATTCCGGCTGGGTTCCTGGCAATGTCGGCGGTGAATCCGAAACGATCATCGGCAAATGGCTGAAACAATCCGGCCGCAGCAGAGACAAGTCCGTCGTCATCACCAAGGTCGGCTCGACACCACAGGGCAGCGCCATGGAAAAGGGCCTCGCCGGCGCACGTGTCGTCGATGCGGTCGAAAGCTCGCTGAAGCGCCTGCAGACCGACTATATCGACCTTTATCTCTCCCATTGGCCTGACCCGCAGACGCCGCACGAGGAAACGCTGGCCGCTTTCGCCAAGCTGAAGGAACAGGGCAAGATACGCGCCATCGGCTGCTCGAATTTCGATGTAGGCCAGCTTAAGGCATCACTCGAAGCCGCCGACAAGGCCGGCCTGCCGCGTTATGACGTGCTGGAGCCGGAATATAATCTCTATGACCGCTCAGGCTTCGACGGGCCGCTGGCGGAACTCTGCAATGCGCAGGATATCGGCGTGATCACCTATTTCAGCCTCGCGTCCGGCTTCCTTACCGGCAAATACAAGAGCAAGGCGGAAGCCGAGGCCAACAAGAACCGTGGCGGCATGGTGGCAAAATATTTCGACGACCGCGGGATCCGCATTCTCGCGGCCATCGACGAGGTTGCGGCAGAAACCCATTCGCAGCCTGCCTCCGTGGCACTCGCGTGGATTTCCCAGCGGCCCGGCGTAACGGCGCCAATCGCCAGCGCCACCAGCGCCCGTCAGCTCGAGACACTGATTGCCGCGGGCAATCTCAAGCTCACCACCAACCAGATGGCGCTGCTCAACGACGCCAGCGCCTGAGCAACAATAGGGCGGGCCGCCAAGCGGTCCGTTCTTCGCTTTCAAAGATCGGAGATTTCCATGCAGACGCGCAAACTCGGAAAAGACCTCACCGTTTCCGCCATCGGCCTCGGTTGCATGGGGATGAGCCATGCCTATGGCGGCCAGGACGAGGCGACTTCGATCAGGACGTTGCAGCGTGCCGTCGAGATCGGCGTCACCTTCTTCGATACGGCCGAGGTCTACGGCCCCTTCGTCAACGAGGAACTGGTCGGCAAGGCGCTGAAGCCTTTTCGCGATCAAGTCGTCATAGCCACCAAGTTCGGCTTCAGGATCGATCCGACAAAGACCGATTCCGCTGCCATGTCCGGTCTCGACAGCCGGCCGGAACATGTGCGCGAGGTGGCGGAAGCGTCGCTGAAACGGCTCGGCGTCGATGTCATCGACCTGTTCTACCAGCACCGCGTCGATCCCGAGGTACCGATCGAGGATACGGTCGGCGCCATGGCGGAGCTGGTGAAGCAAGGCAAGGTGAAGGCGCTCGGTCTTTCCGAAGCCAGTGCCGATATCATCCGCCGGGCGCATGCCGTGCATCCGATCTCTGCACTGCAGAGCGAATATTCGCTCTGGACCCGCGATCCGGAGGGCGACATCCTCGACACATGCCGGAAGCTCGGTATTGGTTTCGTGCCGTTCAGCCCACTCGGCCGCGGGTTTCTGACCGGTAAGATCAAGAGCACGTCCGACTTCGGCGAAAGCGACCTTCGCGCCAAGATGCCGCGTTTCGAAGCCGACAATATGGCGGCCAATCTAGCGCTGGTAAAACTGGTCGAAGAGATGGCGGCACAGAAAGGCGTGACGGCAGCACAGCTGGCACTGGCCTGGGTTCTCGCCAAGGGCGATTTCATCGTGCCCATTCCGGGCGCGCGAAAGATCCCCAACATGGAGCAGAATGCGGCCGCCGCGGACGTGACGCTAACCGCTGACGAGGTGAGCAAACTCGACGACATGCTGTCGCCGGACAAGATTGCCGGCGCACGTTATGGCGCTGGTGCGGCATGGACGCCGAAACGCTGACCCATTGCAACGCGACGTTGCTCCCGCTTCCGGCTTTGCTATAGTCGGGGCGGGAGGATTTCAGCGATGTCGGAAGAACAATCAGTCGAAGCCGTCGTGCATCTCTATGTCGATGGCATGGCGCTTGCCCATGCAGGCGCGCTCAGAAAAGCCTTTCATCCCAACGCCTCGATCATCGGCAATTACGACGGCAAGGTCGAGTGGCTGTCACTCAACGAGTTCATCGATGCGGTGGCCTCGGAAGGCCCGACGGTCGCCGGCTCGCAGCCGCTTATCCAGATCGAGGCGATCGACGTGACCGGCGATGCCGCGACGGTAAAGGTGGTCGACGAGTTCGCCGGAATGCGGTTTTCCGACTATCTCTCCCTGCTGAAGGTCGAGGGTCGATGGCTGATCGTCAACAAGGTCTACCACCTGCATTCGTGATCGGCGCCTGCAGTCGTGGAACCCCCTCATACCATTCGGAATGGTTGCCTTCATGGTTGGCCATGCCCGGCTTCGTCAGGACACCGCGCGGCGCGACATAACTCATGATCCGCCGCACGGGTCGTTCGTGCCACTGGATGTTGAAGGCCCATAGTTTTGGGAAGAAGCACAGGGAGGCATAAGGCAGCTGGTCGTGGATCCACCAGGCAAGACGCTGCCAGTCTCCTTCGTGACCGTAATTGTCGACCAGCCATGGCACGACGATACAGGCGGTTGCGCCCATGCAGCCATCGGCATCGCGCATATCCCATATATGGTCTGCGGCGGTGTGTTCGTTGGTCGAGCAGTTGAGATTGTTGCTGTTGCCGAATTCGTTGACCTGTCGCGACCGATAACCCGAGCGGACATGCAGCCGGCCGAATATTGCCTGCAGCGGCTCTAGCAATTCCTCGCAGAGATGCCTTCCAGCCTCGATCGCGAGATCTAGATCATCCGGGATATTCGGGATGCGGTAAAAATCGGCGATCTCGGAATGGAGGAAATCGCGGAAGAAGAAGTTCTTCGACAAACGAACGCGACCGAGATCTTCAAGGGTTTTCATTGAATTCGGCTTACGCATTCGCGTCCTCCTCTATCGCAGCGCTCAATTCTTGCCAGCCGGCGAACGCCCTCTCAAGTCCCCCATTCCTGTGCTCGTCACAGGAATCCAGCCAGCCCAAGTCCTTGGGCTGAATAGACTCTTTCGCCGCGCAGACGCGCGTCGGCTGGATCCCTGTGACGAGCACAGGGATGAGGGAGGAGATGTTACCACCAAACAAAAAAGCCTGCCCCGTGAGGAGCAGGCTAATGTTGTAAGCAAGGTTACGCCACCCGAAATCAGGCGCGAAGAACACCGCCCGTGGTCTTTTCGACATTGGCGACGATCTTGCCTGTCAGTGCTTCGAAATCCTCGTCCGTCAGGGTCTTGTCGACCGGCTGGATCAGCACTTCGATGGCGATCGACTTCTTGCCCTCGCCGAGCGAAGCGCCTTCGAAGACGTCGAAGACATTGACGCCGGTGATCAGCTTGCGGTCGGCGGTTGTCGCCGCCTTGACGATCGCGCCGGCCTCGACCTCGGAGCCGACGACGAAGGCGAAGTCGCGCTTGACCACCTGGAATGGCGAAAGCTCGAGGCCCGGCTTGGTGCGGGTCGCCTTCTTCTTCGGTTCCGGCATGGCGTCGAGATAAACTTCGAAACCGCACAGGGCGCCGGAGACATCGAGGGCGCCGAGCGTCTTCGGGTGAAACTCACCGAAATACCCGAGAATGACCTTGGGACCCATCTTGATCGTGCCGGAGCGGCCCGGGTGATACCAGGCGGGACCGCCCTGCTCGATCTGCACATTGCCCATGGGCAGGCCGCAGGCTTCGAGGACGGAAAGTGCATCCGCCTTGGCGTCATAGACGTCGACCGGCTTGCCGCCGCCCTTCGTCGCATTCGACCACATGCGGCCTGCGCCATTGATCGAGGCCGTACCGCGACGGATACCACCGGCCACGCGGCGCTGACCTTCCGGCGTGTCGGTTTCATAGGTACCGGACACTTCGAAGATCGCAACGTCGCCAAAACCCTTGTCGGCATTGCGCTGGGCAGCCGTCAGCAGGCCCGGCAGAAGCGACGGGCGCATGTCGGACATGTCGGCAGCGATCGGGTTTGCGAGCTTCAGAGAAGCCGCACCGCCGCCGAACAGCTTTGCCTGATCTTCCGGAATGAAGGACCAGGTGACGGCTTCCAGCATGTCGCGCGAAGCAAGCGCCCGCTTGGCCGTGCGGGTGCGGATCTGCAAGGTCGTCAGGATGCGGCCGTTGACGGAAGACAGCTTTTCGATCGGCTCCGGTTTGATCTGGTCGACGCCATGGATGCGCATGACCTCTTCGACGAGATCGGCCTTGCCATCCACGTCGGGGCGCCAGGACGGAACCTTGACGGAAACCTTTTCACTTGAACCTTCGACGGTGAAACCGAGGCGGGTGAGGATTTCGCGGCTTTCTTCGGTCGAGACGTCAAGTCCGGTCAGCCGCTTCACTTCCGAGAAGGGGAAGTCGACGGTTTTGACTTCGTAGCCCTTGTAACCGACGACCTTTTCCCTGGCCGGCGTGCCACCGCAAAGATCCAGCACCAGCTGCGTCGTGCGATCAAGGCCCGGAACCATATATTCCGGATCGATGCCGCGCTCGAAGCGGTACCGCGCATCGGTGATGATGCCGAGCGTACGGCCGGATTTGGCGATGTTGATCGGGTCCCACAGGGCGCTCTCGATCAGCACGTCAACCGTGTTTTCATCGCAGCCAGAATGTTCGCCGCCCATGATGCCGCCGATGGACTCGACGCCGTTGTCGTCAGCGATGACGACGTTGTTGGGGCCGAGCTTGTATTCGCGGGTATCGAGCGCCAGAACCGTCTCGCCTTCGTTCGCACGGCGGACGACGAGATCGCCCTTCACCTTGGCAGCGTCGAAGACATGCATCGGGCGACCCTGGTCGAAGGTCATGTAGTTGGTGATGTCGACCAGCGCGTTGATCGGGCGAAGGCCGATCGCCTTGAGACGCGTCTGCATCCAGGCCGGGCTCGGGCCGTTTTTCACGCCGCGCACGAGGCGCAGGCCGAAACCGGGGCAGAGCTTTTCGTCGTCGAGATCGATCGTCAGGCCGATCGAGGTCTCGCCTTCGAGTTTTAGCGCGGGCGCGGCCGGTGCCTTCAGCGTGCCGAGGCCGGAGGCGGCGAGATCGCGGGCGATGCCGTAGATCGAGGTGCAGTCCGGACGGTTCGGCGTCAGGTTGATCTCAATGATCGGATCGTCGAGGCCGGCGTAGGTTGCGAAGGATGTGCCGACCGGCGCATTTTCGGGCAGGTCGATAATGCCGTTATGCTCGTCCGACATGTTGAGTTCCTTTTCGGAACACATCATGCCGTGGCTTTCGACGCCGCGGATCTTGCCGATGGCAAGCGTCACGTCGAGGCCGGGAACATAGTCGCCCGGACGGGCCAGCGCGCCGACGAGGCCGGCGCGTGCATTCGGTGCGCCACAGACGATCTGCAGCGGCTTGCCGCCATTCACGTCAGGACCGGCATCGACAGAGAGAACCTTGAGACGATCGGCTTCCGGGTGCTTTTCGGCCGACAGGATTTTCGCGATGACAAAGGGCTTGTAGGCCGCCTTGTCATCGACATCCTCGACCTCGAGGCCGATCGCCGTCAGGCGCTCGCAGATCTGGTCGAGAGTGGCGTCGGTCTCAAGATGATCCTTGAGCCAGGAAAGTGTGAATTTCATTGTCCTATCCCTCCCTTACTGGCTCAAACCGCCGAAAAGCGTCGGCATGTCGAGCGGGCGGAAACCGTAATGGTTCATCCAGCGAACATCGGCGTTGAAGAAGTCGCGCAGGTCCGGCATGCCGTATTTCAGCATGGCGATGCGGTCCAGCCCCATGCCCCAGGCAAAGCCCTGGTATTCGTCAGGATCGAGACCGCCGGAACGCAGCACGTTCGGGTGGACCATGCCGCAGCCGAGGATTTCCATCCAGTCGGTGCCTTCGCCGAATTTTACGATCGGGCCGGAGCGGTCGCACTGGATGTCGACTTCGAAGGACGGTTCCGTGAACGGGAAAAACGACGGACGGAAGCGCATCGTCACCGACGGCACTTCGAAGAAGGTCTTGCAGAATTCTTCCAGAATCCAGCGCATGTTGCCGACATGGGACTTTTTGTCGATGACGAGACCTTCGACCTGATGGAACATCGGCGAATGGGTGGCGTCAGAATCCTGGCGATAGGTCTTGCCCGGAATGACAATGCGGATCGGCGGGTCCTGCGCCTCCATGGTGCGGATCTGGACCGGCGAGGTGTGGGTGCGCAGAACCTTACGCTCGCCCTTTTCATCCGGCTGGAAGAAGAACGTGTCGTGCATTTCGCGAGCCGGGTGACCCTCGGGGAAATTCAGCGCAGTGAAATTGTAATAGTCGGTCTCGACATCCGGGCCTTCGGCGATGGAAAAACCCATGTCGGCGAAAACGGCGGTGATCTCGTCGATGATCTGGCTGATCGGGTGGATACGTCCACGCTCTGCCGGAGACGAGCGGACCGGCAGCGACACATCGAGCGTCTCAGCCTTCAGGCGCGCGTCGATCGCTGCGTCCTTGAGCACGGTCTTGCGCTCGGTGATCGCCTCGGTGATCTCGTTCTTCAGCGCGTTGATTGCCGCGCCGCGGGTCTGGCGCTCTTCCGGCGTCATCAAGCCCAGCGTTTTCAGGAGTTCGGAGACGGACCCCTTCTTGCCGAGAGCCGAGACGCGCACAGCCTCGATTGCCGCTTCGTCTCCTGTGCCGGCGATCTCAGCCAGCAGCGCGCTCTTCAATGTTTCGAGTTCGGTCATCTTTTCCTGCTTTGCGGCTACTTCAGCCGTTGAACATCGTTGTCAGATAGGTGGTAGCCAGGATGAATTGCCGCAAATCTCTACCCATGTGAATTCGGCCAATCAACCGGGCAAGCCATAAAAAGCGGCCCATGGAATGCGTGAGTTTGCGCAGTTCGCCGATCGCGGCCTGCGGTGCGGCGGCAACCCATGCGCCATAGGCTAAATCTTGAGTCTTCCTTCGATCGGCTGCCCTGTCGCTCAACTGCAGAAAGAACAGCCAGAGATCGCGGGCCTGCGCGGTTTCCATCGGCATGACAGCCTCGGGCTCCTCCTCGAAATCGATGAAGCCAAGCCGTTCATTCTTGATGAACATATCGCGTGGATACGGTCGTCCGTGACAGAGGCCGACCGCATGAAGCCGTCCAAGCTCGCCACAGCAGTATACGAGAAGCTGATCATGCGCCGCCGGGTCAGTCGGGCGAAGAGATCGCAACTGCCCATGCACGGTCGGGGCGATATCGCTCAGAACGATTGCGCGACCGGAAGAGTAAATGACCGAGGCAGTAGGCACCCCTGCCTGCGAAAACTTTGCAATCCGGCGGAGGTCGCGCTCCACCATTCCCTCTGCCGTCTGGGCAGGGGAAGCCCGCATGAAGGGAAGCCGCAACAGGCGCGCTGTTGCATTCTGAACGGCAACGATCATGCGCCGGCCCTTGTCGCCATGGCGCTTGATCCACACGGTGCCGCAAGTGAGCGACACCGACTGCACGCGTGCGGCATCGGAAACCAGGGCAGCCAGCAAGGTGGCTACGTCTTCCGATGGCAGCTGTGGTCCATTTTTCATGTCAACGACATCATTCGGCACCATGGCGCTCCTGAATACCGTGATTGATCCGCTCCCGCAGGACGCGAAACATAGAAAACAAAAGACCCGCGCCAGCAGAGCCGCGCGGGTCTTTTACTAAAGTAGAGACGTGCGCCGGCTTACTTGACCGCGCTTTCGAACTCGTTCTTCGTGCCGGCGTCCTTGAGATAGGCCAGAGCCTTCTTGGAAGCTTCGACGAGAGCGCCGAAGGTTGCCGGCTCATGGATTGCCATGTCGGACAGAACCTTGCGGTCAACTTCGATGCCAGCCTTGTTGAGGCCGTCGATGAAGCGGCCGTAGGTCAGGCCGGATTCGCGGACGGCAGCGTTGATACGCTGGATCCACAGAGCGCGAAAGTTGCGCTTCTTGACGCGACGGTCGCGGGTTGCAAACTGACGCGAACGGTCAACAGCAGCCTTTGCGGCGCGGATGGTATTCTTGCGGCGGCCGTAGAAGCCCTTGGCTGCCTTGAGTGTCTTGGTGTGCTTGGCGCGGGAAGTTACGCCACGTTTTACGCGTGCCATGTCATGATCTCCTTAAACGTTTCCAGATAACCGATCAGTCTCAGAGACCGTTGGGCAGGTAGTTCTTGATAACCTTCTTGCCATCAGGCTCAGCGAGGATCATCGTACCGCGTGCATCGCGGATGAACTTGTTGGAACGCTTGATCATGCCGTGGCGCTTGCCGGCGGCAGCTGCAACGACCTTGCCGGTGGCGGTGATCTTGAACCGCTTCTTGGCAGACGATTTCGTCTTCATCTTGGGCATTTTGCTACTCCATGTATCTTGTATCGAAGCCGACTGATGAGGTCAGCTTCAAGCATTTAGAACGGCCACGGCATGCCCTGCCGGACCGTTCGGACGCGCGCTTATAACCGCAGTCGGTCAAAAGCGCAATGGGGGAAGTCCTCCTCAGAAACCGGCGCTAAACCGGCATGCCCGCCGCCATATGGCTTCCTCGAGGCGGGAGAGTACGGCGCTTATCTCGGCGCCAGCACCATCATCATCTGGCGACCTTCAAGCTTCGGCTCAGCCTCAACCTTGGCGATTTCCAGCGTATCTTCCTTGACCTGCAGCAGAAGCTTCATGCCGAGTTCCTGGTGAGCCATTTCGCGGCCGCGGAACTTCAGCGTCACTTTTACCTTGTCGCCTTCTTCGAAGAAGCGGTTCATGGCCTTCATCTTCACGTCATAATCATGCGTGTCGATGTTCGGGCGCATCTTGATTTCTTTGACTTCGACGACCTTCTGCTTCTTGCGCGCTTCAGCCGCCTTCTTCTGGTTCGCGTATTTCAGCTTGCCGAGGTCGAGGATCTTGCACACCGGCGGATCATTGTTCGGCGAGATTTCTACGAGGTCCAGTCCCGCTTCCTCGGCCATCCGAAGAGCCTCGTCAGTGTTCACTGTACCGAGATTCGTGCCTTCGGCGTCGATAAGCTGGACCTTGGGAATGCGAATTTCCCGATTGGAGCGCGGGCCTTCCTTTACGGGGGCATCGGCTTTGAATGGTCTGCGAATGGTCGTATTCTCCTAGATCGTTTTCGGGCACAGGCAACGACGAAATTCGCGCGCGGCCGGGAGCCGAGCGGAATGTCGTGATTACCCGATGGATGTCAATAGCATGGCGGCGCGAAAAAATCACCTCCTGACAACCGGTTTAAATCTGTTTTATAGCTGCCGTCATTCGCAGGAGTAAGACTATGGGCAAGATTACCGCCACCGGAACCGCCAGTATTACCGTTGGAACGGGAGCAGATGCCCGCGAGATCGCGATCATCACCCGTGCCGCAGCGAAGGGACCGGACAGGCCGGCACTTATATGGCTCGGCGGTTATCGCTCCGACATGACAGGCACAAAGGCGGTGGTGCTCGACGCGCTGGCGGAACGGCTTGGCTCGGCATACATCCGCTTCGACTATTCCGGCCACGGCGCGTCAGGCGGCGAATTCCGCGACGGCACTATCTCGCGCTGGCTTGAAGAAACGATCGCGGTAATCGATGCCACGACACCGAAGAGCGTCATCCTCGTCGGCTCGTCGATGGGCGGATGGATTGCGCTGCGGCTGGTTCAGGAGCTTGGAAAACGAGCGGCAGGTCCGAAAATTGCCGGCCTGGTACTGATCGCGCCTGCGCCGGATTTCACCAGCGAATTGATAGAACCCGAACTGACAGACAAAGAACGACAGTCATTGGCAGAGCGCGGCTATTTCGAGGAACACTCCGAATACAGCCCGGAGCCGAATATCTACACGCGCGCCCTGATGGAAGACGGAAAGGACAACAGGGTCCTTTCCGGGATCATCGAAACAGGCTGCCCGGTTCATATTCTGCAGGGAATGGCAGATCCCGATGTACCTTACAGCCACGCGCTGAAACTGATGGAATTCCTGCCCTCCGACGACGTCGTCCTGACGCTGATCCGCGACGGAGACCACAGGCTGTCACGCCCGCAGGACCTGGAAAAAATGGAAGCGGCGGTGGCCAGCTTATTAATCGATGATGAAAAATTGGGCTGAGACACAAAAGCCGCAGTCTTAACCATATTCGTAAAGAGCTCCACCTTAACAAAAGCTGAACAATTGACTCTGGACCCCATACGCTCTTAACTTTTTGTTAGGAATTTAAGGGACGGGTCAATGAATTTAGCCCTGAAGATGCGGCATGTAGCCGTAATCCTCGCGACTGTGCTTGCATCTGCGGGCGTTGCAATACCGGCGCCGCAGCCTTCGATGGTAATGGTAACGGGTGCGGTAACGTCGCAACCGATCGGCCATTACGAATTCTGCCAGCGCCTGCCGGCCGAGTGCAATGTCAAAAGCCGCTCCGCACCGGCTGCACGGATGGATGATCATGCCTGGAACGTCGTTCGCGACGTCAACAGCGCGGTCAACGCCCGTTACATTGCCCGCACGGACCTGGATGCCTACGGTGTCGAGGAATACTGGACATACCCGACAGTATTTGCCGATTGCGAAGACTACGCCCTGCAGAAACGCAAAGAACTGGCGCAGCTCGGTTTCGCGCTTTCCGATCTGCTGATCACCGTCGTGCGCAAGCCGGATGGCGAAGGCCATGCCGTGCTGACCCTGCGCACCACCGATGGCGATTTCATCCTCGATAATCTCGACAGCGACGTTCTCGCCTGGAACCAGGCGCCTTACACATTCCTGAAGCGTCAGGCGACCTTCAATACCGGACGCTGGGTGACAATCGAGAACGGCCGCGACCTACTCGTCGGCGCGCTTCGCTAACATAAGTCGTTAAGCATATAACCCGCTCTGCTTGCAGTAGCGGGTTGTTCTCTCTACTCTTTCGAGAATCGGAAAGCTGCCCGCCCTGCTTCTCAAAGCGGCGCGGATCTTTCTGCGATGGAGAGGCCTGTAGTGCGTAACGATCGATTGACCGGCCTGATACGCCCCCACGGGTCCGCTCGCCCAACTTTGCCGCTGTGGCTCGCAGGTGTGCTCACCGCGGTCGTTCTGGGCTTCGGCGCCCTCACCGTCTATGAAAACTACAACAATGCGCTTCGCGAGGGCGAAGCACGTGCAGTCTCATCCGCACATGTTGTCGCCGCCCATATGGAATGGATGATGGAGGCGAGCGACTTGGCTCTTCGCCGCGTCGAGGCGGCGATCAGCGGCCGACCGATCGATAGTTCCGCCGAACTGATCCTCGATCTGGAGCGGGCCGTGGGCGAACTTCCGGCCGGTTTCGAATATGCCATTCTCGACCAGGACGGGCAGACGCGCTTTTCCAGCGCCGCCGACGACACGCTTCCAAACCATGCCGAACGCGCCTATTTCATGCGGTTGAAGGAAGGCGAGACACTAACCTTCAGCCGGCTGCTCGACAGCGAGCGGGCAGGAAAACCAGCCTTCATCATCGCGAGACGGATCGGCAGCGGCAGCGATTTCCGCGGCGTCGCCTCGATCACCATCCCCAACGACAATCTCGACCGGTTCTGGTCCTCGATGAATCTCGGGGCGAATTCGACGATCTCGGTCATCCGGGACGACGGCTGGCTGGTTGCGCGGCGTCCCTCGGCACTCAAGCCGATCGATCTGAGCACGACGGAATGGTTTCCGCTGACACGTGAAAAAGCGAGCGGCTTCTACCACAATCCGGTCTCCCAGATCGACGGCCTTTCCCGCATTGTGGCTTTCTGGAAAGTGCAGGACTGGCCCCTGATCGCGCTTGCGGCAATCGAACGGCAGGAGGTTCTCGACCAGTTCTGGCGCAACCTGTTCGGTGACGCGCTGCTTGTCGTGCCGCTGATGGCAATCCTCGTCGCCGCCTCGTTCTGGATCTATGCGCTTCTCTATCGTACGGCGATGCGCAATGAAGAGCTGGAACAGGCGGCCGAGCGCAATCGTTTTCTGCTGCGGGAGATCCACCACCGCGTGAAGAACAACCTGCAGGCCGTTCTGGCGCTCGTGAGGCTGCAGCGACTGCCGCCGGAAGTGCGCGACGACATGGGGCGACGGATCGGTGCGATGATCGCCGTGCATGAGCAGATCTACAATACCGACCAGTTCGAGGAAGTCGAAGTCGCGCCTTATGCGACCCGGCTGATCTCCGACATCGCCTCCGGCTACGACATGCCGGTTAAGCTGGACCTCGATCTGGCGCCGATCGCGCTCGACCGCGATCAGGCCCTGCCGCTAGGGATGATTATCAACGAGGTCGTCTCCAATGCCTTCAAATATGCCTTTGCCGGGCGCAGCGAGGGAACGCTTACCGTCCGCCTGCTTCAGGACGGTGATGATCTCACCATGACGATCCGCGACGACGGACCGGGGATTGCGGAAGACGGTCGCACCACCGGCATGGGGACGAAACTTATCTCAAGCTTCGTCCGCCAGCTCGGCGGAAAGTCGGAGCTCCGCAATGACAACGGTGCCGTGTTTACGCTGACGGCGCCGCTCGAAAGCGACGCGAGGGAAGCGGCCTGAGAGCTTTACCCAGCATTTCCGATGAAGATACCCGCGGCCAGGACCAGCGAACCACCGAGCACGACCTGAAAGACGGCACGCATGAATGGGGTTTCCATATAGCGGTTCTGGATGAAGGCGATCGCCCAGAGCTCGAAGAAAACGATGATGGCAGCGACGATCGTTGCGGTCCAGAAATGCGGAATGAGATAGGGCAGCGTGTGGCCGAGTCCGCCGAGCGCGGTCATAATGCCGGATGCCAGGCCTCGCTTGACCGGCGATCCGCGGCCGGAAATCTTGCCGTCGTCATGCGCCGCTTCGGTGAAGCCCATCGAGATACCGGCGCCGACCGAGGCCGAAAGGCCGATTAGGAAAGTGGACCAGGTATCGCCGGTGGCAAAGGCGGCGGCGAAGATCGGGGCCAGCGTCGAGACCGATCCGTCCATCAGGCCGGCAAGGCCAGGTTGAACGTAGGTGAGAATGAACTTGCGACGCGCGGTCTCATCCTCTTCGCCACGGGCATCTTCCGAAACATGTTTTTCGGTCAGCATGCGGGCGATATCTTCATGCCCTTCTTCCGCCAGTGCCAGATCGCCAAGCAGCTGGCGTGTCGAGGCATCTGAAACGCGCTTCGCCGCCTCGCGATAAAAGCGCGCCGCCTGCTGTTCCATCGCTTCGGATTCCGCCCGCGCCGTTTCCAGCGGCAGGTTCTTTCTCAGCCAGTCCGGCTTGCGGGTGTAAAAACCCTGGACATGTTCGCGGCGGATCAGCGGAATGCGTTCGCCGAACCGCGACCGGAATATCTCGATCAGCGAATTCTTGTGGGTCTGCTCGACTTCCGCCATATCCTCGAAGACTTTTGCGGATGCCGGGTACTGATCTCTCAGGCCATCTGCATAACCCAGATAGATACGGGCATCCTCTTCTTCCGAGGCTATCGCCAATGCGAGAATTTCCTCTTCGGACAGGGACGAAAAAGGCCGGCGGGACGACGGCAGAAGGCGGATCAACATCGAAAGCTCCACTTAGAATAATTCTAAACTAAATCTTGACGTCATGAAATGCAAGCACGCCGCATCCGCTCCGAAGAACAGAGCCATCGACTTGTCGCGGGCTACCCGGCAACTTCCGGAAAGCAATGCTGCGCTGCAGCGTAATATCTGAAAAATACTTCTTGCCCGTCGCGAAACAAACAGCTTAAGAGCGACCTTAGGACGCATGGGAATCCGGGCGCGTCAGAGCAATTTGGGAGGCTTACTTTTCATGAATCGCAGACATTTCTTTCGTCAGGCCGCCACTGCCGGTGCCGTTGCAGCGACAGCACTGGCTGCTCCTGCCATCGCGCAGGAAAGCCCGAAGATCACCTGGCGCATGACCTCTTCCTTCACCAAGAACACCGATATTCTCTGGGCCGCCAGCACCGATATCGCCGCCAGCGTCAAGGAAGCATCGGACGGCGCCTTCACCATCAACACGTTTGCGGCAGGCGAAATCGTGCCCGGCCTGCAGGCAGCCGATGCGGTCTCCAACGGCACTGTCGAGATGGCGCATACATGCAGCTATTATTACATCGGCAAGGATCCGACTTTCGCGCTCGGCACCGCGGTACCCTTCGGGCTGAATGCCCGCCAGACCAATTCCTGGTTTACGATCGGCGGCGGCAACGAGCTGCTCAACGAGTTCCTCGCAGGCCACGGGCTTTATGCGCTTCCGGCCGGCAATACCGGCGCCCAGATGGGCGGCTGGTACCGCAAGGAAATCAACACAGTCGCGGACCTCAACGGGTTGAAGATGCGTATCGCCGGTCTTGCCGGCCAGGTGATGCAGAAGCTGGGCGTCACGCCGCAGCAGATCGCCGGCGGCGACGTTTATGCGGCATTGGAAAAAGGCACGATCGATGCCACCGAATTCGTCGGCCCTTACGACGATCAGAAGCTCGGCTTCGTCAAGGTCGCCAAGTATTACTATTACCCGGCATGGTGGGAAGGCGGCCCGGCCGTGCACGCTTTCTTCAATCTTGAAAAATTCAACGCCCTACCGAAGAGCTATCAGCGTATCCTGAAAGATGCCTGCGCCAACGCCAATCAGAACATGCTCGCCCGTTACGACGCGCATAACGCAAAGGCGCTGCGCCAGCTGGTATCGGAAGGCGCGGTACTGAAGCCGTTCACCCAAGAAATCCTCGAGGCAAGCTACAAGGCTTCGCAGGAAGTCTATGCGGACCTGAACGGCAAAAACGCCGCCTTCAAGAAGATCTACGACAGCCAGCAGGCGTTCAAGAAGGACGGCTATCTGTGGAACCAGATCGCCGAATACAGCTACGACACATTCATGATGACGCAGCAGCGCAAGGGAACGCTCTAAGTCCTCAAGAGCATGATGGAAACGAAAAGCCCGGACACGTACCGGGCTTTTCGCATTTACGAAAAACAAGAAATCATCGGTTATGAGAAGCTCGGCTTGTTCTCGCCAAATCAATGCGGTTAACACGAGCCCTGTAACCACAAGCGCGTCCTGACGCGGGAGGATGAATTCAATGGATCGCAGGCATTTCTTCAAGAGGGCGACGACCGCCGGCATCGGCGCGGCGGCAGCAACTGCGCTGGCGGCCCCGGCAATCGCCCAGGAACAGCCGAAGATCACCTGGCGGATGACCTCGTCCTTCCCGAAAAGCCTCGACATCATCTTCGGCGCCGGTAACGAGCTTGCCCAAATCGTCAGAGACGCGACCGACGGCAATTTCAATATCCAGACCTATGCCGCCGGCGAACTGGTGCCCGGCCTGCAGGCTGCCGATGCGGTGGCCAATGGCACCGTCGAGATGGCTCATACCTGCTCCTATTATTATATCGGCCAGGATCCGGCCTTCGCGCTCGGCACCGCAATTCCGTTCGGCCTCAATGCCCGGATGACGAATGCCTGGTTCGCCAATGGCGGCAACGACCTGATCAACGAATTTCTGGCGCCCCGAGGTCTCTATGCTTTGCCCGCCGGCAATAGCGGCACGCAGATGGGCGGCTGGTTCCGCAAGGAGATCGTCACCATCGACGACCTCAAGGGCCTGAAGATGCGCATTGCCGGGCTTGCCGGCCAGGTAATGACGAAGGTCGGGGTGACACCGCAGCAGATCGCCGGCGGCGACGTTTATGCGGCGCTCGAAAAGGGCACGATCGATGCCACCGAATTCGTCGGCCCTTACGACGACCAGAAGCTCGGCTTCGTCAAGGTGGCCAAATATTACTACTACCCGGCATGGTGGGAAGGCGGTCCGGCCATGCATGCCTTCTTCAACTTGGAAAAGTTCAACGCCCTGCCGAAGAGCTATCAGGCAATCCTGAAAACCGCCTGCGCTTCGGCCAATACCAGCATGCTCGCCAATTACGACGCGAACAATGCAGTCGCGCTGCGCAAGCTGGTGGCCGAAGGTGCCGTTCTGAAGCCGTTCAGCAAGGAAATCATGGAAACCTGCTACAAGGCGGCGATGGAGGTCTATGCCGGCCTTTCCGAAAAAAGCCCGGCCTTCAAGAAGATCTACGATCACCAGCAGGCGTTCAAGAAAGATTCCTATCTGTGGGCACAGGTGGCCGAATACAGCTACGACACGTTCATGATGATGCAGCAGCGAAACGGCGCTCTCTAAATCTTTTCCGACAAAAACCAGGCCCGGAGCGCACCTCCGGGCTTTTTGCGTTCGTGCGGATTTAATTGCCCGATTTCATTGATTTTCCAGCGTAGAACCCCATATAGATCACATCGAAATCGGGTTCACGCAGCGCCGTTCGGTGTTCGCGCAGGCGCGCGAATGCAGATTAATGTCACCTACCTCCCCCGGCCATGGATGTACCGGCAGCGAGAATTGGTTTATGGTCCTGGTAAGGTCGGGTAAACCCGACCTTTTTTGTTTTGCCGCCCAAAGGATTGGGCAGGGCATCGGTTAAACCGGAAGGATATAGTTTGCAGGTTCTTGTCAGAGATAATAACGTCGATCAGGCATTGCGCGTCTTGAAGAAAAAGATGCAGCGCGAAGGTCTCTTTCGCGAAATGAAGGCCCGTAGCGCTTACGAAAAGCCTTCGGAAAAGCGCGTCCGCGAAAAGGCTGAGGCCGTTCGTCGTGTTCGCAAGCTGGCGCGCAAGAAGATGCAGCGCGAAGGACTGCTTCCGATGCCGAAGAAGGTCGTGCGTCCGCGCTGATTTTCTGCTTCCAAATTTCCCGAGACTTCACGCCCTAGACTTCAGGAAGGATGACCTCATGACCGCGATCAAGGAAGAAACGTCGACCCCTACCAAGCTTTCAGCTCGGGAAAAGGCTGCCGTAACCAACGAGGCAGCGCGTGCGATCATTGCCGCCGAAGTGACTTCACGGGAAGAAAAAACCGAGAGGTTGCGTCTGCTTCGCCTTCAGCGCGAGGCGGGCGAGACAAAAGCCGCACCCGCCAAGCGAAAGGCGCGCAGCTCGAAGGATCACTGATCCCCATTCAAGAGGCCCGGAAATTTCCGGGCCTTTGCTTTTTCCGGTCATGCCGGTTGCAGTTTTTCGTCGTCGCGCGCCGGCAGGGGCGGGAAAGCCAGCGCAATCAGCACCGCCGCAAGCCCCACCAGAGCAGATCCGAAGAACAGCCAGTTGTAGCTGTCGAACGCGTCGAAGGCCCAACCGCCGGCCAGCGGCCCGAACGCCATGCCGATGCTCGACAGCATAGAGGCCGCACCCAGCACGGTGCCGAGAATCCTCGCGCCGAAATAATCACGTGCCAGCACCGCATAAAGCGGCATGACACCGCCGTAAGTGCCGCCGAAAATGATCGCCAGAACGTAGAAATGCGCAAGATCGGTTGCCATCGTATAGGCGGCGATCACCAAAGCCTGGATCAATAAACCGGTCATCAGCACCGGCTTGACACCAAATCGATCCGCCGCGAGGCCATAAATTACGCGCCCGCCGAGCCCTGCTGCACCCTCGACGCTGTAGATCGAGACGGCCGCCATCGGCGCCACGCCGCAATACATCGCATAACTGACCATATGAAAGATCGGTCCCGAATGGGCCGCGCAGCAGGCGAAGAAGGTGAAGGCCAGCACGAGGAACTGTGGCGAGCGAAAGACTTTCGCAAGCGGCAGCGCAGCGCCTTCCGCCTGCGGGCCATCAGCCACCGCCTGCTCGTCGAGCGGATTGCGGACCAGAAGCACTGTCGGCAGAAGGATCACCCAGGCACCGATGCCGATCGTCAACATCGCCATGCGCCAGTCGCCATATTCGTCGATCAGAAACCGGGCGAGCGGCGAGACCGTCATCGGTGCCATGCCCATTCCGGCCGATACGAGCGATACGGCGAGACTGCGGTGGTCGTCGAACCAGCGCATGGTGAGCGAAATCATCGGCGCCATGAAGGCGCTGGCGGAGAGGCCGACAAGGCAGCCATAAAGGATCTGGAACGAAAAAAGGCTCTGCGCACGGCTGGCCAGCACCAACGCCAGGCCGGCAAAGACGGAGCCGATCAGCACCACGATCCGCGTGCCGAACCGGTCGCTGGCTGCGCCCCACATGAAGCTGCCCAGTCCCATGACGATGAAATTGAGTGTCATGGCGCTCGAAATCGCAGCATGCGACCAGCCGGTCTGGCGCGCGATCGGTTCGAGAAACACGGCGAGCGAAAACATCACACCCATTGCCACGCAGCCCATCAGGCCGCCGGCGAAAACGATGGCCCAGCGATAATGACTGCTTTTCATCCTGCCCTCCTCCAATCGTCAGTTCCGATGGCACGGCTCTCCTTCGCCATCATCATACGTCAAGGACGGCCGGGCGGCAGGCATTCCGACAGGCACGCGGATCATTTTATCTGAAAGTGTCGAGCAGGGGTGATCTGCGAAAAACGAAAGAGCCCCGCACGTGGCGGGGCTCTTCAAACTTTCATCCGGTGCATCATGCTCCGGACCTTAAAGCGATGTGACGTCAGCTACCGCTATTGGTACGGTTGCTACCGACATTCGTGTTCATCGACGATGTCTTTCCATCCGGGCCTTGCCCGTAATAGGTACCGCCGAGGTGGCCGCCCGAACTGGTGTTTTCGACCTGCCGTTTGGCACGCTTGATGGCCTGTTCTACGTCACTTTTGCTCATGTCTGTCCTCCAGCTTTCAAGGTTGGTGACAGGGTTCCAACCCATGGAATCTGAAACGGTTCCGAAATTCTTTCGCCGCTTGCAATCGCGCCGCTTGACTGAACCAGATCATGCGCCTATTTGGAAACAATCATTTCCTAATTGGATTTTGTCATGAGCATCGACATCAGCCCTACCAGCGCGCGAGCCGCAGGCCGGCCGCGCGAATTCGATATCGACGAGGCGCTCGACAAGGCGATCACCGTGTTCAGCGAACAGGGTTATCACGGCACCTCGATCTCGGACCTGCGCGAGGCGATGGGGCTGACGGCCGGAAGTTTGTACAAGGCATTCAAGGACAAGCATGCGATCTTCCTTGCGTCCTTCGATCGATACAAGCAGGTGCGCAACGCGCTTCTGGACGAGGAACTGGCCAAGGCGACCGACGGACGCGACGGTGTGCGGCGCATGCTCGCCTTTTATGCCGAAGGCGCTCATGGCGACGGAGGTCGCCGTGGCTGCCTGGCGGTCGGGACCGCCGTCGAGCTTGCGATCTTCGACGACGAGGCGGCGCGCCGGGTCGAACGTTCCATGGACCGTTTCGAGACCACGTTCGAGGCGCTGATCCGAAGGGGCCAAGAGGATGGCACCGTCAATCGCTCGATCGAGCCCAATGCGACGGCGCGTCTGCTTTTGTCCGTCGTTCAGGGCCTTCGCGTTCTGGGCAAGACCAGCCCCAGCCGCGCACAAACCTTTTCCGTGGTCGATGTGGCGATGACGCTGCTCGACTGAGCAATACAAGAGACTTTTCAAGGATACCCCGATGACCAATACGTCCGCGGCGATCGAAGCGCCGGCAAGCCATGGCCGGATGACCGCCGGCCTCACCTTCGTCATGGCCGCAGCATGCGGCCTGATCGTCGCCAACCTTTATTACGCCCAGCCGCTCGCCGGCCCGATCGCAGCGGCGATCGGCCTTCCGCCCCACCTGACCGGCCTGATCGTAACCCTGACCCAGATCGGTTACGGCCTCGGCCTGCTGTTCATCGTGCCGTTGGGCGATCTTCTCGAAAATCGACGGCTGATCCTGATCATGATCGCGGCAACGGCGCTCTCGCTGGTTGCGGCGGGGCTCTCAAGCACCGCCCTTCCCTTCCTGCTTGCCTCGCTCGCCATCGGGCTGACTTCGTCGGCGGTGCAGATGATCGTGCCCTTCGCCGCCAGCCTGACGCCGGAGGAACATCGTGGCAAGGTCGTCGGCAATGTGGTCAGCGGCCTGATGATCGGCATCATGATGGCGCGCCCGGTCGCAAGTTTCGTCACCGGCCTGTCCAACTGGCATGTCATCTTCCTGGCTTCGGCCGCCGTCATGGTCGCGCTCGGCTTCATCCTCGCCGTTCGCCTGCCGAAGCGGACGCCGCGCACACAGCTTTCCTATGCCGGCCTGCTCGCCTCGCTGGTCACGCTTTATGCCACCCAACCAATCCTGCGCCGTCGCGCCTTCTACCAGTTCTGCCAGTTTGCCGCCTTCAGCCTGTTCTGGACGGTAACGCCGCTGGTTCTGGCAAGCCCTGCATTCAACCTCAGCCAGAACGGCATCGCTCTCTTTGCACTCGTCGGCGTTGCCGGCGCCATCGCCTCGCCGATCGCCGGACGTCTTGCGGACCGTAACCTCGGCAAGCCGGCAACCGGACTTGGCATCCTCTCGGTCGGCGTCGCCTTCCTGATCACCCATCTGTTTGACGAGGGATCAACGGCAGCACTGGCCCTGTTGACGATTGCAGCGGTTCTGCTCGATTTCGGCGTGGCAATGACGCTCGTCATTAGCCAGCGGGCGATCTACACGCTCGGCGCCGATCTCCGTTCGCGCCTGAACGGCCTGTTCATGGCAACCTTCTTCGTCGGCGGCGCACTCGGTTCCGCCATCGGTGCCTGGGCTTTTGCCGAGGGCGGCTGGATGCTCGCCTCAACGATTGGCGTGGCCTTGTCGGCTGTCGGTTTCGTCTATTTCCTGACGGAACGGACGCCACGCCACCACAAGGCCTGAGGCCGCAAGCCGGCTCTCCTTTGCGGGCCGGCAGAAACGGCGGATGACAATAAACGACCTCGATCGTGTTCGAGGTCGAGTGTCCGCCATTCATCTCGCATCACTGACCCCGTTTCCAACAAACGAGGTCACCCATGAAACTGACTGCACTATTCCTCCCCCTCCTATTCTGCACGGTCGCCACAACGGCTAGCGCCGCCGAACCCGTCGGCGTCCGAAAGATCAGCGTCGTCACACAGGATTATCCGCGGCCGCTCGCCGTCATCGTCTGGTACCCGTCGAAAGGTGACGGGCAGACGACCGAGCATGATGACGACAGGATTTTCGAAGCCAACTCCGCCTCAACCAATGCGACTATCCGCGAGAGTCGTTTTCCACTGGTGCTGCTCTCGCATGGTTCCGGCTCACGTGTAGACGGTATGGGCTGGATTGCCACCGAACTGGCCAAGGCCGGTTATATCGTCGCCGGACCCAACCATCCCGGCACCACCAGCGGCGATTCCACACCTGCCGCCACACCGAAAATATGGGAACGCACGCAGGATATCTCGGTCCTGATCACCGCACTCGCCGCAGATCCAGACTGGCAGGGTTCCATCGATCAGAAGCGCATCGGCATGCTCGGCTTTTCTCTCGGCGGGGCCACGGCGATGGAACTGGCCGGTGCCCGACCGGACCTCGATGCCTTCGTCAACTATTGCGATGACGAACAGCCCGGCATGCTGGATTGCACCTGGTTTCGCGGTGGCCGCGGCTATGCCGGCGGAGATTTCGTCAAGGTCGAGCCATTCGACCTGCGCAATATCAATCGGAAGCTCTTCGAACAATCCAACCGCGACCCGCGCATAAGCTCGGTCGTGGCAATCGATCCGGGGCTTGGTACCGTGATGAAGCCGGATAGCGTCAAAACGATCGATATACCGGTCACGCTCGTCAATCTCGGCAACGAAGGTGAGGTGCCGCGTGCTGTTCTCGCGGATCAACTCGCAAAAGACATCCCCGGCTCGAGCTACATCCGGATCGACGATGCCGACCACTACAGTTTCCTGCCGATCTGCAAGCCGGGTGCATCGGATTTCCTCAAATCCGTCGGCGAAAGCGACCCGATCTGCGAGGAAACCGCCCGCCCGCGTGGCGACATCCATGCACAGCTCAGTCGTCTCATCGTCGAAGCCTTTGGCAGAACGCTGCAGGCCGGCAATTGATAGGGCACCGGAAGGCCGGCCGCGACCCGGCCTTCCGTCAGCCGATCCGCTTGTAGAAGATCGTCGTGTCGCAAAAACCGCCCTGCGGCCATAACGCATAATCGGGAATGACGCCGACGCGTTGCCAGCCGAAACGCGGATAGATCTTTTCCGCTTCGCTGCCCGTCGCCGTGTCGAGAACCAGAAGCGTGCGGCCGCGGCTGGCGGCTTCCTCCTCCACCGCCGCCATCAGCTTTCGCGACAGGCCGAGCCCGCGGGCAGATCGATGCACGAGAAGCTTCATAAGGTCGCCGCGATGCGGCTGGTTCGGCCTTGCGACGAGGCCCACCTGCGCCGTGCCGACCACCCGCCCCTCCACTTCCGCCACGCCGAGGATGATGCCGCCCTTTTCCACCTGATCGGCTATGTCACCCCAATAGGCTTCTCCATCCTTCGGCGCGAAGGGCAGCATGAAGCCCAGCGATGCGCCGCCGTTGATGCAGTCGGACAGGGTCTCGCAAAGGTCCGGGATGGCGGTGCGCGCCTGTGCGGCGTCGAGGATGCGGATCGTCGTGGTCATGTCTGTTGCCTTTGTCATGTCAGCGTCCACGGTTCAAAATCACGGCGTAACGGGCCGGTTTGCCGGACGGATTGTGAAAGTCGAAAGCGTCGCCGATATCCATGAACAGGCAGTCGCCCGGCTGCAGCCGATAGGTCACATCCGGCAGCACCATGTCGAGCACCCCTTCGAACAGCCAGACATGCTGGGTCATCACCCGGCTTTCCTCGCGCGGCGGAAAACTGACCCGAGCGCCCGCCGGAAAATCGATCTCGACGATATCGACAGGACTCGGCATGCCCGGCGGAGACACGGAACGGCGCAGATATCCGGTCGTCTGATCGCGCCACAGCCGCTGTTCGGGACGTTTCGACAAAGGCGAGGAAGAAGGCTCGTCCGGGGCGAAAAAGGCCGACAGCGTCAGGCCAAGCCCCTCGCAAAGCCGCGCCAGAAGCGCCGCCGTCGGGCTTGCCTCGGCGCGCTCGATGCGGGAGATCATCGCCCGGCTGACACCGGAGCGATCCGCCAGCTGTTCGAGCGTCAGTCCGCCCGCCGCCCGCAGGGTTCTTAACCGCTCGCCGATTGCCAATTCGAGTTCACTGTCCGAATTTTCCATTATCAGAGATTTTCATTCTCTCATCGTGGAGTCAATCATTTTGACGATCCCGTCGGAAAATTCGCCGCGGTGGCGTTTGTGCGATAGCGGACCCACCGTCGGATAGGATAAGCAGGCCGGACAGATGATGTGAGACATAGCGGCTTTCGGAGATTTTGCATGACGGCTCAGGCTCAGGTCAGAGTTTCGCCCCTCTCCATCGCGAGCATCATCATCTCGATGACGATCGCCGCCATCGGCAGCGGCATCATGGCAACCTACGTTCCCTTCGTGCTGACCCAGAGCGGCGAGACATGGGCTGCACGCCTTGCCGTGCCCGCGCTTGCCTTCGGCGGCTTGCTCGGCTGCGTCCTCGCCGGACCGCTGATCCGCCGCGTCGGCCATGCGCGGCTGTTCGCCTGCTCGATGGCGATGGTCATCATCGGTGCGGTGCTGATCGCCGCCGACCTGCCGGCCGCCTGGTGGATTCTGGCACGCGCGATCTATGGTGCCGCGTCGAACGTCAACTTCATCATCGCCCAGAGCTGGCTCAACCACGCGGCCTCCAACGAATGGCGCGGACGGGCGATGTCGTTCTTCTACATGTCCTTCGTTCTGGCGCTCGGCGGCGGCGCATGGCTGTTCGGACAGGTGCCGGCCGATACCAATCTGGCGCCGCTGATCGTCGTTTTCGTCACCGCGCTCGCCATCCTGCCGATCGGGCTGACACGCCTGCCGAACCCGCCGGCGCCGGCCAGCGTCAGCGTCAACGTCAAGATGGCATGGAAGATCTCGCCGGTCGGCCTCGTCGGCGTTCTGGCCTCCGGCGGGCTTTCGATGGTGGTGCAGGGCTTTACCCCGATCTATGCGACACTGAACGGCGTGACGCAGGGCGAGGTGGCGCTGCTCATGCTGGTAATGCAGACGGGGCTCCTGTTCATCCAGTATCCGCTCGGGATCATTTCCGACAGGCTCGATCGCCGCGTCGTGCTGCTGTTCACCTGCGGGCTGATCGTGGTTGCCGGCATTGCGGCGCTTATGGTGTCGTTCACCACCTTCGTGCTGCTGATGATCGTCTTCCTCGTCTTCGGCGGTGCCGTCGAGACCGTCTATTCGGTCGCCAACGCGCATGCCAACGACCGCGCCGATCCGGGCGATTTCGTGCCGCTCTCCTCGACGCTGCTCGTCGCATGGTCGACGGCTGCCACGATCGTGCCGCTTGCCATCACCTTCCTGGCCCCGGAATTCGGCCAGCAGACCTTCATCTATGCGATCATCCTCGTGGCCATCGCCTATGGCGCCTATATCGTCTTCCGTCTGAAGGAACGCGGCCCGGCGCCGGAAGACGAGCGCGAAAGCCACGAGATGCGCAGCGCGCAGATGCCGAACGCCGCGACCATGACGGAACCGGGGGCTGCAGAGGCGCAGGCGGAAGCCAAGGCGCAGGCCCTGGAGGGCTGATAGTCAACAAACGGTTATCTTCCCCCTTTGCGGCGGGGATTGTCACTGATATATGCGCGAACCATGAGCACCAATTCCCGCACGCCGCTTGACCATATCCGCAACTTCTCGATCGTGGCCCATATCGACCACGGCAAGTCGACGCTGGCCGACCGTCTGATCCAGACGACCGGCGGCCTTGCCGAACGCGACATGTCGGAACAGGTTCTCGACTCGATGGATATCGAGCGCGAGCGCGGCATCACCATCAAGGCCCAGACCGTCCGCCTGCATTACAAGGCGAACAACGGCGAGACCTATATCCTCAACCTGATCGACACACCCGGCCATGTCGACTTCGCTTATGAAGTCTCGCGTTCGCTCAGCGCCTGCGAAGGTTCGCTGCTGGTCGTCGATGCCTCCCAGGGGGTCGAAGCGCAGACGCTGGCCAACGTCTATCAGGCGATCGACAACAATCACGAGATCGTCACCGTCCTCAACAAGATCGACCTTCCCGCCGCCGAACCGGAGCGGATCAAGGAACAGATCGAGGAAGTGATCGGTATCGATGCCTCGCAGGCCGTGCTGATCTCGGCCAAGACCGGCCTCGGCATTCCCGACGTTCTCGAAGCCATCGTCCACCAGCTGCCGCCGCCGAAGAGCGAAGCCGGGGACAAGGGCCCGCTGAAGGCCTTGCTGGTCGATAGCTGGTACGACACCTATCTCGGCGTCATGGTTCTGGTGCGCATTCTCGACGGCGTCCTCTCCAAGGGCATGACCATCCGGATGATGGGCACGGACGCAAAATACCAGGTCGAACGCGTCGGCGTACTGACGCCGAAGATGCTGGCCGTCGATTCACTCGGTCCGGGCGAAATCGGTTTCTTCACCGGCTCGATCAAGGAAGTTGCCGATACACGCGTCGGCGACACGATCACCGAAGACAAGAAGCCGACGGCGAAAGCGCTGCCGGGCTTCAAGCCGGCCCAGCCTGTTGTGTTCTGCGGTCTCTTCCCTGTCGATGCGGCCGATTTCGAAGACCTGCGCGCCGCGATGGGCAAGCTGCGTCTCAACGACGCCTCGTTCTCGTTCGAAATGGAATCGTCTGCCGCTCTCGGCTTCGGTTTCCGCTGCGGCTTCCTCGGCCTGCTGCATCTCGAAATCATTCAGGAGCGCCTCGAGCGCGAGTTCGACCTCGACCTGATCGCCACCGCCCCGTCAGTGGTCTACCAGCTGACCATGAGCGACGGTTCCGAGCGGGAGCTGCACAACCCTGCCGACATGCCGGATGTGGTGCGCATCGCCGAAATCCGCGAACCCTGGATCAAGGCCACCATCCTGACGCCCGACGATTATCTCGGCGGCATTCTAAAACTCTGCCAGGACCGTCGCGGCATCCAGACGGAACTCACCTATGTCGGCAAGCGTGCCATGCTCACCTATGAGCTGCCGCTCAACGAAGTGGTGTTCGATTTCTACGATCGCCTGAAGTCGATCTCCAAGGGTTACGCCTCGTTCGACTACCATCTCGACACCTATCGCGAGGGCAACCTCGTAAAAATGTCGATCATGGTCAATGGCGAGCCAGTCGATGCGCTGTCCATGCTGGTTCACCGTTCCGCTGCCGAAAAGCGCGGCCGCGACATGGTGGAAAAGCTGAAGGACCTGATCCCGCGGCACATGTTCAAGATCCCGATCCAGGCCGCGATCGGCGGCAACGTGATTGCCCGCGAAACCATCTCGGCGATGCGCAAGGACGTGACCGCCAAGTGTTACGGCGGCGACGCCTCCCGCAAGCGCAAACTGCTCGACAAGCAGAAGGAAGGCAAAAAGCGCATGCGCCAGTTCGGCAAGGTCGACATTCCGCAGGAAGCGTTCATTGCGGCGTTGAAGATGAAGGACGATTGAGGGTAACGCCAAGCGTTTCAGCCGGTCCGAAGTGACCACCTCAGTGATTTTATGGCAAACGCCGCCCCGAAGGGCGGCGTTTTACGTTCTGCTAAAGGCAGACTTTACTCGGCCGCCATCCTGGCAGCCGCCTTGGCGCGCGCCTTCCGGGCAATACTCTCCGCAAAAAGCGGGGTCTCACGGTGATTATGGTCGCCGCCGGCGGCCTGACGGGCGGCGGCGGCCTGTTCGAATGTCTGGCCGTGCTGCTCGATGAAGCTCATGAAGGCGTCCGTCGGATGGCAGGTGACACGGTTCGTATAACGCGTGCGGTTGCCGTCGATGGGTTCGGCGATCAATTCCCAGATGACGTTGACCTGCGTGCGTTCGCCAGTCGGCGTGAACACGTCGGAGATCGAGTTCATCCGGCAATAGGACGGCGTGGCTTCGTCCGCGACATAATGTTGAACGACCAGGCCCGTGCCGATCATTTCGACGTTGATCGACATGCGGCGTCCGTCATCGGCCGTGGTCGATCCGGCGGCGATATGGTCCGGCGGGCAGCAGCGCTGATATTCGGCCTCGGCCAGATTGAACAGCCAGTCGGCGATATCGACCGCCTCAAAAGACACATCGATCTCGTGCGAATAGGCGGATTGGGACAGAAGCTTGTCGGTTAGAACGTTCATGGTCATGTCCTTCGAACTGGGTTTCTCCCCGGCTTTGGTTCCGATCCCGCATCCTGCGCGGGACTTAAAGCCGGGCGCTTGGCAGAACCCCTGTTCTGCCCGCTCAGCACGTTCTCATCCGGCCGTTCGAACCTCAATCATACATGGGGCTTCGGGCATCATCCCTGAGTTTAACCCCTGCCCTCCTCGGTATTACGATCCACCGCGGAGACGGGATTTATTCCGCGCGCCACCCGCAATTTACGGCGGATAGACCGGACCATTACCCGCTGCACGCGATTACCGTCACCAACGCACACTGTGCCGCTTTACGTTCTTGATCGCCCCCGTTTGACTGGATACGACTTGGTACAGCAACCTCCCACCAGTCAGGACGCACCCGTGCCAATCTTTCCCTTTTCCGAAGCAGACCCCATCCAGTTTCCCGGCCCGACGCCGAAACGTTCGGATGTGGTGATCATCGGCGGGGGCGTGATCGGCGTTACCACCGCGCTTTATCTTGCGGAAAAAGATGTGCAGGTCACGCTGGTGGAAAAGGGGCGGATCGCGGCGGAGCAGTCATCGCGAAACTGGGGATGGATCCGCAAACAGGGGCGCGACGCCGACGAGTTGCCGATCGTCATCGAGGCGTGCCGGCTCTGGAGACAGCTGGCAGGGGAATGCGGCGAGGATATCGGGCTTGCCCAGACCGGTGTCACCTATCTTGGCAATTCGGCCAGCGACATGCGCCGTTTCGAAGACTTCATCAAGATCGCCAGGGTCCACGACGTCGATACGCGGCTGATGAGTTCGGCGGAAACTGCAGGCTTCATAGCCGGGATGGCGTGCAAATTCCATGGCGCTATGACGACGCCTTCGGACATGCGGGCGGAGCCTTGGCTGGCCGTGCCGGCGCTTGCCCGGCTGGCGGCGCGCAAGGGTGTCACGATCGTCGAGAACTGCGCCGCCCGAACCCTCGATATATCCGCCGGACGGGTCAGCGGCGTGTGGACAGAGGCTGGCCTGATCGAGGCCTCCAACGTGCTGGTGGCCGGCGGCGCGTGGTCGTCGCTGCTTTTGCGCAAGCACGACATTTCCATCCCGCAGCTCAGCGTCCGGTCGACGGTCGCCGCCACCGAGCCGATGCCAGAGGTGCATGCGGGCGCGGGCGTCGACGATCATGTCGCCTTCCGGCGCCGGCAGGACGGCGGTTATACGCTGGCGCCCGGTGGCGGCAGTGCGCTTTACATCGGGCCGGATGCCTTTCGCCATGCGATCAAATATCTGCCGGCCCTTTTCGACAATCCTTTCGGGCTGCGTTACCTGCCAGCGGCCCCCTCCGGTTATCCCGATGCATGGTCAACGCCGAGGGACTGGACCGCGGAGACGATCAGCCCGTTCGAACGGATGCGCGTTCTCAATCCGGCACCCTCGCAAACGGGGCTTCGCTCGGTTGTCCGGGAATTCCAGCGGCTGTTCCCGAGCGCCGGACCGGTTCGCCTGAAGACCAGCTGGGCCGGCATGATCGATGCGATGCCGGATGTCGTGCCGGTTGTCGATCGCGCCCGGTCGATCGATGGCCTGTTCATCGCCACCGGCATGAGCGGCCACGGTTTCGGCATCGGACCGGGCATTGGACGGATCGTCGCCGATCTTATTCAGGGCAATGCTGTCGGGCATAACCTCAGCCGTTTCCGGCTGTCGCGGTTTTCCGATGGAAGCCCGATCCGGCTCGGTCCTGCGCTTTAGGAAGTCAGGCACCGAAAACGGCCCCGACTTGGGGATGGATCCGCCTTCGGGGCCAATCAAATCAGCCTCTTGAATAAAATTTCATCCCCGCCCTCTCGACCTGTGCCTACAATTACCCCGTTCCGCTTCGGCTACACCGGTCCGCATAACCGGCGAAGGGGAGCCGGTGATCGCAGGAACCGCCCTTATGCAGGCGAGACATGCGGGGCCGCGCAGAAAATGGTCTGCCTCCCTGAACAAGGGGCGTGCGTGTGTCGCACACATCCCGGGTCGCTTGCCGAAAGGCATCCGATCCGCAGCAGACGGACCGGCGTTGCGTGGAAAAACACACCGAACGGGACACGCCGAGTGTCACTATTAAAAACTCAATTCGAGGCACCCGACGTGTCCCGGCCGAAATTCGAAGTCGAGAACGCCAAGAGACGAGTCTGTCTTCAGCAACCCACCCATAATCTTGCGGCTTGCACCGGAATACAAAGCGCAATTATGCTTCAAGCACTTGGAAGATCGGCACCCTACGCCATATAGTGCCGGCTCAATCCATCCTCATATGCTTGGTGAATTCATGAACTATCAGGTCGTATCCGCCCATTGGCCGATTGGCGGAGGCGAAGCGGGCGAACTCGTACGCGGCTATGACTGGTCGAAGACCTCGCTTGGCCCGATCGCCGAATGGCCGTCGCATCTGAGGATCAAGGTCAATTCGATCGTCAACTCGCCCATCCCGCAGGTGCTGATGTGGGGCGACGATCATGTGATGATCTACAATGACGGCTATATCGAGATCGCCGGCAACTATCACCCCCGTGCGCTCGGACAGACCGTGCCCGGCATCTGGCCGGAAATATGGGAGTGGAACAGGAAGATACTCGAAGCCGGCTTCCGCGGTGAAGTGCAGTCCTTCCGCGATCAGGTGATGGTGCTTCACCGCCACGGCGTGCCGGAAAACGTGGTCTTCGACCTGTTCTACACGCCGATCTATGCCGAAAGCGGCAAGGTCGACGGCGTGCTCTGCACCGTGCTTGAAAACACCGACAAGGTGAAGGCGCTCAACGCGCTGGCGGAAAGCCGTGAGGAACTTTCCCGACTCACCAATGCGCTGCCGATCCTGGTCGGTTTCATCGACCGCGACAACACCTATCGTTTTGCCAATGAAGGCTACCGGGAATGGTTCGGCCTTCCCGCTGCCGATGTGATCGGCAAACATGTGGCGGATATCGTTGGCCAGGATTATTACAAGACTCGCGTCCCCTTCATCAACAAGGCGTTTTCCGGCGAGGCCATCATCAACGACACGGTGATCCGCAGGCCGGACGGCGAAAGCCGGGCAGCGGAAGTGCGTTATGTGCCACGTCGCACTGTCACGGGTGAGATTGACGGCATTTATGTGCTGATCATCGATATCGAAAGCCGAAAACGCTCCGAGAACGCGCTTCGTCGCAGCAATGACCGGTTCCGCGCGGCCGTCAACGCCATCCACGGCGTGCTGTGGACCAATACGGCCGATGGTCGGATGGTCGGCGAGCAGCCGGGCTGGGCGGCACTGACCGGCCAGTCTCCCGAGCAATACCAGGGATATGGCTGGTCGAACGCCGTGCATCCGGACGACCGGGCCGGATCCGTCGCCAGCTGGCAGACTGCCGTCGCCACCAAGTCCACCTATATCTGGGAACACCGGGTGATGCGGCATGATGGCGTCTACCGTACTTTCTCGATCCGTGGCGTGCCGATCATCGACGCTTCAGGCGAGATTGATGAATGGGTCGGCGTCCATACCGACATCACCGAGCAGCGCGCGGCGGAAGCCAGCCTGCAGGAACATGCGAGCAATCTGGAGCGGCAGGTCCGCCACCGGATGCGCGCGGAAGAACAGCTCAAACAGCTCAACGAGGGACTGGAAGCGCGGGTCGAGGCGGAGATCGCCGAGCGCCGGCTGGCAGAGCGGGCGCTGCAACAAGCGCAGAAGATGGAATCGATCGGCCAGCTGACCGGCGGAGTGGCGCATGATTTCAACAACCTGCTGCAGGTCGTGGCGGGCAATCTGCAGCTTCTCGCCAAGGACATCGCCGGCAACGACACCGCCGAGCGGCGCGTCTCAAACGCGCTTGCAGGCGTCAACCGCGGCGCCAAGCTGGCCAGCCAGCTGCTTGCCTTTGGCCGTCGCCAGGCGCTGGAGCCGCGGGTTATCAATATCAGCCGCTTCATCTCCGGCATGGACGATCTCCTGCGCCGCTCGCTGGGCGAGGCGGTCGAAGTCGAGGTGATTGCCGGCGGCGGGCTTTGGAACACCTATGCCGATCCGACGCAGGTCGAAAATGCGCTGTTGAACCTTGCGATCAATGCCCGTGACGCGATGGAAGGATCCGGCAAGCTGACGATCGAGGTGGGCAATGCCTTCCTCGACCAGGATTATGCCCGCGCCCATGCAGAAGTGGCAGCCGGTCAATATGTGCTGCTCGCCGTTACCGATACCGGGTCCGGCATGACGCCAGATGTACTGGAAAAGGTGTTCGAACCGTTCTTCTCGACCAAGCCGGAAGGCAAGGGAACAGGGCTTGGCCTCTCCATGGTCTATGGCTTCGTCAAACAGTCCGGCGGGCATGTGAAGATTTATAGCGAGGTCGGCCAGGGTACGACGGTCAAGGTCTACCTGCCCCGCTCGGTTGCCGACGAGGACCGCGAGGTCGTCATCCAGGGCGGTCCGGTCGTCGGTGGCACGGAGACGGTGCTTGTCGTCGAGGATGACGAGCAGGTCCGCAACACCGTGATCGAGACGCTGACCGATCTCGGTTATCGGGTCCTGTCGGCCAAGGATGCCCAGGCGGGTCTCAACGTGGTCGATAGCGGCATTCCGATCGACGTGATCTTCACCGACGTCGTCATGCCCGGTCCGATGAAAAGCCGCGAAATGGCGCGCCGCGCCAAGGAGCGTCTGCCCAATCTCGCGGTGCTCTTCACATCAGGCTATACGGAAAACTCGATCGTCCATGGCGGCATTCTCGATGTCGGCGTCGAACTTCTGTCCAAACCCTATACCCGCGAGGCATTGGCCCGGCGCATCCGCCACGTGATCGCCAACCAGAAGCAGCTTGAACAGGCGACTGCACCGAGAACCGAAGCCTTGGCGCCGGCAACTGACGGCTCACCAACGGCGCTCAAAATACTGCTGGTCGAAGACGACTTTCTCATCCGCAGCAACACCGCTGAAATACTGATGGAATTCGGTCACGAGGTGATCGAGGCCTCGAACGGGCAGGAAGCCCTGGCGGAGCTCGCAGGTACCGAGATCGATCTGCTGCTGACCGATATCGGCCTGCCGGATATCAGCGGCGGAGAACTGGTGCAGCGCGCGATCGCCATGAAGCCGGGACTTGCCGTCGTTTTTGCCACCGGCGAAAACCACAAGCCCGAGGGCGCGCCCTTGGAAGCCGGCCTGCTGCGAAAGCCCTATAATGAGCAGGATATCGCCAGGGCGATCGAAAGCGTTACGGCCCGACGCTGACGCCCGGTACGATATCCCGGCCCAAGATCCCGGCCTAGTGGCCGGGATGCGGCAGGTCAGAGGGGGTGATCCACACCCGGCCGTCGAAAGCCACCTCGCCCTGGTGAAGCTTGCGGCTTGCAATGGTTTCGATGAGGCCCAGTTTCGAGCGGACATTTCCGATGCGGCTGTCATTGACCACGCAGATTGCGTGGCACGCTGCGTCCTCGTGCATCAGAAGCAGCGTATGATGCGCATTGTCGAGGATCTTTCCGGGCAGTGTCTGGAGCGTCATGCTCTTCTCCTTGCCGATGGTTTCAACCGACCGTCATGACGACGACCTTCGGCCAAACTCCTCCAACAGGGTTAACGAAAGGTTAACATCCGGAGGCAAAGACAGCCAATGCGTGCATCACAACAATTCAGTCAACACCTTGCGTAGCAAGGAATAAACTCCGAGTTATCAGTAAGTTAACTCGATTATTATATTTAGACTAAAATTCCGTAGTAACCTTCCCTCTCATATTGAGGATCATCAAATATGTTTTTGTTCCAATCCAGTTCAGACCAAGTTCTCAATGCCCTCGATCTTTCGATGGCGATCATCGAATTCGATCTGGAAGGGCGCATTCTCAAGGCCAACAAGAATTTCTGCGATCTGATGGGCTATCAGCCGCAGGAAATCATCGGCAAGCATCACAGCCTTTTTGTCGAATCCAGTTATGTAAAGTCTCAGGACTATACAGCGTTCTGGAACGCGTTGCGAAAAGGCCAGTTCTTCTCCAATGATTTCAAGCGGATCGCCAAAGGCGGGCGGGAAGTCTTCATCCGCGGCAACTATAACCCGGTCAAGAACAGCAGCGGCAAGGTCATCAAGGTCGTCAAATTCGCAAATGACATTACCGAATCCAAATTACACGCGCTCGACAGCGCGGCAAAGATAGACGCCATCTCCCGCGCCCAGGCGACGATCGAATTCAATACGGATGGCACGATCATCGGCGCCAACGAAAATTTCCTGTCGACGCTGGGTTATGGTCTGAGCGAAATCGTCGGCCGGCATCACCGCATGTTCGTCGACCAGGCCTATGCCGCTTCTCCGGATTATGCGCGCTTCTGGGAACGCCTTCTTTCCGGCGAGTTCGTCGCCGGCGAATTCACCCGCATCGGCAAAGGCGGACGCAACGTCTTCATCCAGGCCTCCTACAACCCGGTATTCGACGACACCGGCCGGGTCATCAAGGTCGTCAAGTTCGCGACTGACGTGACGCAACGGGTGGAAAACGTCGAACGTCTGGCTTCCTGTCTGACCAAAATGGCGGATGGCGATCTTTCCCAGACGATCGAAACACCGTTCATCGCGTCGCTGGAAAAACTACGCATCGATTTCAACACCGCTTCCGCAAAGCTGCGTGAGGCCATGGCAATGGTTTCGGACAATGCCCGGGCGATCGCCTCAAGCTCCAGCGAAGTCCGCGTTGCGGCCGACGACCTTGCCCATCGGACCGAACGGCAGGCAGCGTCTGTCGAGGAAACCGCTGCCGCTCTCGAAGAAATCACCACGACCGTCAAGGATTCCAGCAAACGTGCAGAGGAATCCGGATCGCTCGTCAATCGCGCCAAGGCGGATGCCGAACGCTCGGGCGAGATCGTTCGCCAGGCGATCACGGCGATGGATTCGATCGACAATTCGTCCCGCGAGATTTCCAACATCATCGGCGTCATCGACGAGATCGCCTTCCAGACCAATCTTCTGGCGCTCAATGCCGGCGTCGAAGCCGCTCGTGCCGGTGAAGCCGGCAAGGGTTTTGCCGTCGTGGCGCAGGAAGTGCGTGAACTGGCACAACGCTCCGCCAGTGCCGCCAAGGAAATCAAGGCGCTGATCACCACGTCGGGCAATCACGTGGCAAACGGCGTCGATCTCGTCAGCAAGGCCGGTGCCGCGCTGCAGGAAATCGGCGGACACGTACACCAGATCAATTCGGACATCATCGCCATCATCGATGCCTCCCGCGAACAGTCGCTTGCGCTCGGCAACATTAACCACGCGATCAACGAAGTGGATCAGGGCACGCAGCAGAATGCCGCGATGGTGGAGCAGCAGACCGCCGCAAGCCGCAGCCTGGCCAATGAATCGCAGGCGCTGTTCGCATTGCTCGAGCAGTTCCGTTTCGGCCAGACAAGCGGACATGCTGCGGCTTCGGTACCGACAAAAGCCATGAGATCCGCACCGAAACCCGGCCGCGATCAGGCACAGTTCCGTACGGCAGGATCATCAGCGCTTGCCGTCGATCCGGGCTGGGAAGATTTCTGAACCGCTGATCAGGCTGCAAGACCGGCGACCACATATTAACCCGAAAAGCCGCCCGCTCGATGAGCGGACGGCTTTTTTAGTCTGACCGGTTAAGCTGCGGCTGCTGTTAGCCACCATTCGCCGGCGCTGCCGGAGCAGGCGTGGCCGGAGCCGGAGTAGCGGGAGCAGGCGTTGCCGGAGCCGCGGGGGCTGCCGGGGCCGGGGTTACCGGCGTTGCAGGCTGCATGGTCGAGGACGTCGTTGTTGCATCTGTGGGCGCGCCACCCATCTGAGACCAGACGAATGCACCCACGACGATTACCGCGAGGACTGCAACCCAGCCCATCCAGGATGAGCCACTACGAGGCGGCGGTGCCGGCGTGCGCAGATCGGGACGGTTGTCATTCGGATTGGGATCATAAGCCATTTCGTTTCCTCCTTTTCCAGCCAATAAAATGCGCGTTACCGGATTTTGTTCCGTAGCGGGGCATTTCCGTCGCAGCAGGCAACCGATGAAGCTTCTCATGGAGACTCCATAACCCTGGCGTCGCTTGTGCCCGCCTCAAAAAGACGCGCTATAATGGCGGCTTCGATTCTTACGGAAGACGGGACGTTCTGCATGACCAAATCTCGCATCGGCATTATCGGGCTCGGGCGCATGGGGCGCGCCATGGCGGCAAGGCTGACGTCCTGCGGCTTTCCCGTCACAGCGTGGAGCCGTAGCGGCGTGCCAGAGGATTTGCGCGAAACCGTCACGACCGCAGCGGATGTACCAAGCCTCGCCGAAACATCCGACATCATCGTTCTCGCACTTCTGGACGACGCCGCCGTGCATGCGGTCGTCGCGACCCTCGAGACGCTTGATCTTTCCGGCAAGCTGATCGTCGATACCAGCACGGTCAGCCCGCTCACCCTTGCCAGCCACCAGGCCGCGATAGAGCTAAAGGGCGGCAGGTTGGTGGATGCGCCGATATCCGGCGGGCCTGAGACGCTGCTGGCCGGAAAGGCCGGCTTTTATATCGGTGGACGAGAAGAGGATTTTCGCCGCCTTATGCCGGTGGTGGAAGTGCTTTCCGATCGCATCCACCATGTCGGCGCACTGGGCCACGGGGCGGCTTCGAAACTGATCAACAACATGATGCTCACCGGGCTTTGGGAAAGCCTGAAAGAGGCGCTGCAGCTCGGCGCCAGAGCCGGCCTTGCGCGCGACAAGATGATCGAGGTTCTGTCCGGCAGTCCGGCTGCCAGCCCTGCCCTGAAGGGCCGCCTGCCCGTCGTGCTGGGCGAGACGGATCATGTCGGCTTCCCCGTTTCCGGCGTGGTCAAGGATGTCAGCGTGGTGCGCGACTATGCCGCTCATCTGGATGTGGCCATTCCTGCGATGAAAGCTGCGCTGGCGAGCTTCGAGAACGCGTCGAAGGCCGGCTTCGCCGATGCGGATCTCGCGACGATGGTGAAGCTCGCCCTCGACGAGGCGACAGCCGGAAACAACGCGAGCCCGGCCACGACGTCCCCCGGCAAGCCCCACATCACCATTCTCTATTGCACCCAGTGCAACTGGCTGCTGCGGGCGGGATGGATGGCGCAGGAGCTGTTGCAGACTTTCGGCGATTCGCTCGCACAGGTCGGCCTCATTCCCGGCACCGGCGGCATATTCGAAATTAGGCTGGATGGCGCTCTTATCTGGGAGCGCAAGCGGGACGGCGGCTTCCCCGGCCCGAAGGAGCTGAAGCAGCGGGTTCGCGACGTGATCGACCCCGACCGGGACCTCGGCCACCTGGATCGGCATGCCGCCAAAACGGGGGCACAAAACCCGGCTTGAGACCCTTCCTGAAAAGTTTTTCGGTAACTGACACAGAAACTTCAAAAAGCCGGTTGACAGGGAGAGGCCACCCCCGTACATCGCTCTCCGTTGCCCAGATGGCGGAATTGGTAGACGCGCCAGCTTCAGGTGCTGGTACCCGAAAGGGTGTGGAGGTTCGAGTCCTCTTCTGGGCACCATTCCATTTTGAGAAACGTAGATTTCTCAACGTATTCAATACTTAGCAGGTCCTTGCGGTACACTTTCCGGTCCACCGGAGGTCCACATGAGACTTGTCTTGAGATACGCAAAGCGCCTCGCTAACGGCACTTGGGAATACCGCCGACGCATCCCCAAATCGGTGAAGGAACTGCTCCAAAAAGGAGAGTTCAAACGGGTCCTCGGGACGTCCGAGAAGGACGCCCTCAAGAACTATCCGAGGGTCAATGGGGTCTTCGAACAACTAATCGCCCGCTCAGCACAAGAGATCGCTATTCAGGCTCGTCTGACGGGACCAGAGACCGACGCAGAGGCGGCGCGGGCAGCGCGGAAGCGACTTAGAGAACTCCAGCAGGACATCGTTTTCGTTGGTGGTCGCCAGTTTCCTGCAACGGACCCGGAGGCAGCGGACCTGTATGTCGACAGCATACTGGCCGGTTATCCAGAAGACCCGGAGACAGGAAACCCCACTGCCGTTCCAAAATCGGAAGCAATGGCACTCCATGCCCTTGTGAGTGGCACCAAGGTAGCGGAGGCCTCTCCCACAGTCGAGGACGCGAAGCGGCTCTACATTCGGGAGAAGCTGAACGGCGGCCTCAAGGGTGACGAAAAGAAGGCTGCGGATCGTGTTATCCGGCTTGTTGGTGTCGTCCATGAAGTTCTTGGCTCCCCGCTCCGGCTTTCCGACATTGGTCGAGAAGGGGCCAAGGAGGTTCGGGATACCCTCGCTGACAGCGTGAAATCAAATGGCTCAAGCGTCGCCCCGGCAACCGTCAAGAGGAACCTCAACACGCTCAAGGCTATGATCAATCATGCGATCACGGAACTGGAGCTTGAAGGCAAGGTGTCGAACCCATTCAACAAGCTTCCTGTTCGAGGGCTGAATGAAGAAGATACGGAGGCAGACAAGCGCGACCCCTTCCCCATGCAGATGTTGATTGAGCTTCGTGAGCGCATACTTTCTTCATGCAACCCGGAGCTTTGCCTAGTCTGGCGGCTTCTGGAGGGGACGGGGTGCCGGGGTGCCGAGATTACCGGCCTCCGCGTCGCTGACGTCGTAGTGGACGGGGAGACGCCCCATATCGTGGTGACATGGCACGAGGACCGCCGCGTGAAGACCAAGTCATCGAGAAGACATGTACCCCTGAGCGGTGATGCCCGTGCTGCCGCCAAAGAAGCCCTGTCGCTCGACCGAGAGGGTTCCATGTTGTTTCCTAGATACGGCCGTGAAGGCGGCGCTGACGCTGTGTCACAAGCCCTCATGAAACATATAAGGCGCGTGACGGAAAACGAACGACTGGTAGTCTACTCGCTTCGCCACAATATGAAGGACTGGCTTCGTCTTGCCGAGGTTGGCACCCTAGACCAAAATCTCATTCTCGGCCATTCGCTCGGCGGGGTCGGGGATCGGGTATATGGCGGGACCCCCGTCAAGCTCCGGATCACCTCCGCAGCTATGCGCAAAGCTTATGGCGTCCGCATCGAAGAGGAGAAACGAGCGAGGGCCGCAGCGGCGGAATAACGCCTCTTTGAGGCCGAGGCGATGTGAAAGCATACTAACGCGGGATCGCGCTTCCAAGGATGTGCGGCAGGGCAGCGATAACCTGGCCGCTGCATACCAGCCCCTCCGTCATATCAGCGCCGAGAACTCATTCAGCTTGGTGACGGGTAAAACTTCCACCTTGGTCGCATAGCGGTGGTCGAAATAGGCCCGAACGGGCGACGTCTTCACCTTGTCAGCCGGGGCCTCGTAGGCGACCAGTAGTCCCCCGGCCCTTTCGATGGCTTGGCACCCTGCGGTGGACGGCAACCAGCGGCGTAGTGTTTGCAGGTCAGCGCATCCGAACCTGTCATGCTCCGCAACGTGATCGGTCAAGCCATCAGCACCTGCGATATATCGGATGTGCGGAACGCCCGGACGTGCTTCCGGTTCATCGAACTTCTGTATGGCTCGGGCCGCGGCGAAGAAGTGGAGCTTAGCGAAGCCGGTCACCCCCACACCCCTGCCATGCTCATCCTCGACACGCCAAATTCTTACGCGCTGCGTTGCGTCTGTTTTCTCGTCCAAGTTTTGGTCACTCCTTCTCGATTACAATGATGCGCCCCTGACGCCTGACGCGGGGACTGATCGGTGCATTGGTTTATGGGGTGGATCGGGACAGTTCATCCCGCAAAGGCGCTGGTGGGCCGACCTGTAGGCGTAGGGGCCGATTTGCCGTTGGCCGTGTCAGAGGGAACTGAAACAGATACCCGTGGCAAAAGACACAGATAGCATTATTGGCTACTCTGTTCCTTCGGACCTCCGTCCTCCGTCGTCGCTATTGCAGGACCCACTACAGAAGCAGGAGGAACCGTGAAGGTGGTCGCTATGAACCTTCCTATACCAATAGGTATATGCACAGGGAGGCCCATCCTAGTGTGCGGGGTAACTGGCCGGTGGCTATCGGGGTACCGCTTGGGGTCAGTACCGACGACGGAGGACGAAGGTCCGAAGTGATATTGTGCGGTAGGGACCCTGTCTTTATGGGCTGCACGAGGGAGTGGAGCGCCGGGACACGCCCCAAGGTCCAACCACCATGGGGCGCCTCTCAGAACCACTCCTGCGTCCCTTACGGCGACCCCTGACGACTAACGCGCTAGACCCTCTTGTGCCTTCTCCCGCCGTCGCTTCGGCTTCTGCGATCCGCCCTCAAGGACGTGAAGGATATCCTCCAGCCCTCGCGGCTTCATCTGCATGTAGCGCATGGTGGTCACGATGGCCGAGTGGCCCATCCATTCCATGACGCGCTTGATATCGACACCGGCCAGCACCAGACGAGTGCAGCACGTATGGCGGAGGACGTGAGGCGTGACGTCGTGGAACGACAGCACTTCCCGCATGGTGTCCCACCGGCTGCGCATGGTGTGTTCGTTCTGGTGGGTGAACGGTCCCTTGTTCCTGCCGAACTCTGCCTTCTGGCGTCTGGCGAGGATATCCCTCACGCGCTTCGTCAGGGGGACCGTGCGGGGCTTCTTGGTCTTGGTCTTCCAGAAGGTCACGGTCGAGAACTGCGGGCCGAAATCGTCCCATCCCGCCTTCATCATTTCCGAGAAGCAACGCGCTCCGGTGTCGATGAGGCAAGCCGTCAGGTCGTAGTTGTCCTGATCGTTGTTCGCGGACCAGTAGGCCAGCAAGACCTTCTCCTCGCTGTCGTCAAGGAACCGGAAGCGCGTCTTCTCGACGGAGTTCCACTTGATCGACGGCATCTTGTCGATTGCCCCGGCATCGTGTGCCGTCTTGAGGATTTTGGAGAGCGCCGCGATCTTCTTGTTGACGTAGGACGGCGCGAGGCCAGCGTCAGCGAGTTCGACCTTCCATTCCGCGATATCAGCCGACGTGATCTCGTTCAGCGGCTTGTTGCGGCCCAATAGTCCACGGCGGTCTGTCCGTTGCGGATTTGGGCGACAACTCCACGGGCCTGAGAGGACCAGACAGTGCGCTTCACGAAGTCGAAGCACGGGCCGAGGAGTGACAGGTCGCGGGTCTTGCTCCCCTCCAGATGATAGTTGTTCAGTGGCGGCACCGGCTTGCCGAGCGACACAGCGGCCCGTGCAGCCTCCTCCCAAGCGATTGCGCGATCCTCTGTTGGGAATGACGGGCGGAAGCGGGAACCGTCCTCAAGGGCAACGTCGGCTTGCCAGCGGCCTCCTCTTTGACGTGCCATTCAGCCCTCCCGACCAGAGAGAGCAATGACGGAGGAGGCAGCGGTGTCCGTTTGTGCCAAGACCTCATCAATCTTGGTTCGCGCCCAAGTGAGCGGACGCACGACGTCGGTGCTTATTGCCGGATGCCCGTTCGCCACCGCCCTCATAGCTGTCATGATGAACTCGGCGGCAATTGTCATATCCGACATGCAAACGTCTATCGTTGCTGCGGATGTCGGCTGTCTGTTGGTTCGCATTGAAGGCCCCCTGTTGAGAAAAGAGGCCCCCTTAATAGCCAGGAAAACAACCGGCACAACAAGGGCTAAAGTCAGCGCAGGGTGACGATTTGCGATGGACACTCAGGGGTGACGACGGGCTTCCCGTGGCGATTGGGGATAAAGCGCATTTTGTGCCGAGGCGGTCACTCAAAGGCGACCACATGACAAATTGTCGCACCATGCCGCGTTCATGCCCGTGCAGGACCTACCGGCCAAAGAGGCCGTTCAAGACGGAAAGGATGCCGCCCAAAGCTAAAGCACCGAGCGCGCTCCAGCAAACTATGAGGATCATAAGCTCCATGGTCATGCCTCACCTGGCGCATCGCTGTCGCCGCCAAGCGCACGATAGACACTGGCCTTGCTCAATCCCACCTTCGCCATGATTTCGCGGATCATCAGCCCATCAGCCCGCATACGGCGAATGTCAGCAACGACGTCGGCTGTGGCTTGAGCCTTCCGGCCAAACTTGGTTCCGTTCTCCTTCGCCTTGGCAATGCCATCCATCTGCCGTTCTGCCCTGATGGCAGTTTCGAACTCGGCAAAGACAGCGAGCATCTGGAGCATGGCGCGTCCTGCCGGGGTGCTAGTGTCGATGCTCTGATCCAACACCATGAGCGCCACGCCCTTGTCCTGTAGTTCTTTCACGATGGAAAGCAGGTCGGTTGCGGAGCGGGCCAACCGGTCAATCTTGGTGATAACGAAGGTGTCCCCCTTACGGACGAACCGAAGGGCATCCTTGAGGGCAGGACGATTGCTATCTACGCCGGAACGCTTCTCCTCAAATATGTGGTCGGGCTGGATGCCGAGTGCCACCATCTTATCACGCTGGACTTCAAGGCTTTGCCCTACCGACGAGACGCGAATGTACGCGACGTGGGTCATGTCTCATATCCTCTTAGACGTTTCAGTCCGTCACTTATGAGACACGTATTGAGACACGTCAAGAGACATTCTCACAATGTACACTTTTTGAGACTACAGGTGGCGTCACCGCTGGCGGCAAGAACGTCTGCCAAAAATGGGAACCGCGTCTGTGAGGCAATAGGTCCGCGACCGTATGGGGGTCACGCGCTTCCACGAATGTCTAGTTTGGGTGTCTCGGAAATTTCTGCCATTTTTGGGTGGCTCAATCTACTCTGATACCCGTACCGCACTAGACATCGGCTAGGTACTTGGCTTCTTGAGATCGCGTAAGGGAACCTCCATCATAATACACTCGTCGCTATCAGACCCGCCCTCCCTGCGGAATAGCTCGTCGTCGGCATCAAGCTCACCGACTGGAACGGGCTTGCCTGTCCACCCACAGTCCTCGCAGGTGGGACGCTCCCAAACCACCTCTGGAAGCTCCTCATTGTAGCCTTCCCGTGGAGACAGGTGCGGCGAGCCACATTCTGGGCATTCTTCGGGGACCATACGGATGTGTCGCAGTACCAAAGAGGTCGCTAAGCCAAGCCCATGTTCGACAGTCGATAGAGCGGCTTCTGCGTCATGCCATGTCGCCGAGTGTGCGTGTGTCAACCAGTTGGCGAACACCCATGCGTCGCTGAGGAGAGACTTGAACAGGTGTCTGCGGTCCTTCTGGGAGCCTCCAGAGAGGATCGTGTCGCAGATCACATCATTCCACCCCCGAAAGTCTGCCCGTTTTGGCGGCTGCTCTATGGGCCACTCAGAGGCATCTTGTGCCGCAGCGACGTAGGCAAGAAGGGCTTCTCGGCTTCGCACACCAATGGCCTGATAATCCGACACATTCTGCGCTTGATGGAGGGCGTCGTTCGCCTCGCGTAACTTATTGAACACTTCCCCAAAGGGTAGCACACGACGGCCTTCGATGCGCTGTTGCTGCGTACGTGGGATACGGAGGCACAATCCCATATGGAAAGTGACAGCTAGGTCCATGTTCGGGAATTGGTCTTGGGAGTACAGGTTTGTCGGATTGGTGATTACCCACCAACGACCGTCGCTCGTATGCAAGTCCCAAACATCGTGACGATGGCCCATCAGCGTTTCGGCATAGACCTTCTGGAGGAAGTCAACGCGGGCATTTGCCGATGATTGCGAAAGGAAGTAACGAACGATGTCAGCCTTCTCGTCTTCTGAGGCATGTAACATTCTGGCTCCCCTCGCGGGTTCTACGGATAGTGATTACCAATGGGACGCCATCCGCTGGCAGCGCGGTGTATCCATTCGGATGACAACAAGAAATTTGGGTCGAACACCCGCAGCAAAGGGGCCAGAAGGTCAGAGACAATCTCCGGCCAGCGTGAAGACAGCGCAGTGACGGGCCATTGACCAAACGAAACTACCGACGCCGACCTTGCCACCCTGCCAGGAGACCAATCTGAGTTCGGATCGGCAATCATTCTACCTTCAAGGCCACGCCATTCGCATCGAAATGAGACCGTTTGCGGCTCCCTGAAACGAGATGATAGGCCCTCTGCGTGCCTGACAAGCTCGCCTAGTTCTCGGGCAGCATTGTTGGGACTAAAAAGCTTACCATCGCGCCATCCGTCCAAATCAAGAAAGTCGGACCTGATGGGCCGAATTGTCGTGGCTCGCCCGTCATCAGCAACCCTCCAGAAATCCCCATTCGCGCCGCCGCCGTACTCTCGGAGCAAATTCTCCTCAAGGAACTGGTTGGCGTCCCCCGTGGCACTATCGGTGACGAAGTAGGGATCAATGGGGACCCGATCAAAGGGAAAGAACAAGCTCCAGCCGGTGTTCACTCGATCGCGCATCTCAGCATTCACTTCTCGCAGAACGCTTTTCAAGTTCTGCTTTGGCAATGCCTCGCCGTCTGCCGTCTCTATCAGGTAACTCAGATGGACCGATCTGGCGTAGAGATGATCCGGTTGCCCGTGATCAAGCACATACTGTTTGTACGCCGCGAACGACGCATTGTGCCATCGGATTAAGCGGTCCTCGGTATTGGCCGACTGCTTGGGCGATGCAAGCGCCGCACCGAGTGCGCCCAACAGGGCCGCACGGTCGTGGGTAACGCAACGTCTTATTACCTCTACCCAATCCATGGAGCTGACAATCGGCGCGCTCTCTGGTCCAGCTTTGCGGATGTAATAGGTGCCAGCCTTGATGCCTTTCACCTTGCCGTTAACTACGGGGCCATCAGACTTCGCACATATCGGAGTCGCGCCATGCGACGGCACAACGATGACACTATGCTGGTACTCACCATTCAGGACATCTCGAACATCACAGTGCGGAACTGGGTCGAGATATTTTCGCGTGATCGCAGCAATGCCGTCGTGTGAGTAATGGCTAGTGTCGTACGGGTTTGACCCTGTGGGCGACAACGTCTCATCGTCAAAGCCGAAGATGATGAAGCCTCCGCCATGGTTCGCTAGCGCCGCGATGTGTCTCGCCACGTTGGCTCGGTTCTCATGTAACGATAGGTCCAGCCAGCGCTTGTACTCCGCGTGAAGGTTCTCGTTTGGATGATCAATGTACTCCTGTATCTCCGTCACCGGCACACTCCCTAGCTTCGCCGTAGAGTAGCATTGGGTAACTGACAATCAATCCGCGTGGGCCGTTTCATTTCCTTCCCGGTTGCATAAGAACTGACTGTGGAATATGCTAACCAGAAGGTCCACAATCCACACTCGCTGGGTACACACGGCCGGGATGAGCCTCAATCGAAGATCAACGCTAACGCATTGATTACGCTTGTGAATGACGCCAATAGCCTCGGTTCGATTTGAACCGGGAACACCTCTTCTGGGCACCATTCCCATTGTTTATGTTTAGTAATTGGCCCGCTTGCGGGCCTTTACTATTTTTGGATTCAGCTGCCGTGCAGGTCTTGCCGCGTGTCGGATCAGGCCGCTTTTGCGGGTAGGTGACCCGGTATTTGCCGGCGGATATTACTCTGGAAGATGACGCGGATTGAGGCCGGGGACCCATTGGGTGTTCGGCAGATTTGTGCCCGTGTATGTGATGCCGTTCGGGGTTTCGCAGCGATAGACCTGAACGGGAAGATCATCCAGAATGCTGCCGCGGAACCTGCGGCGGGGCTCCGACGTGTAACCGACGCCGGTGGTGCAGCGATAACCGTCCGCGATCTCGGCCTTGACCCGCTCCTCCTCCGGAACGACACCGGGAAGATCCTTGAAATAGGTTTTCATCGACGGGCCGAATGCGTTCCCATCGGCGGCGAAAACCACCGATGGCACCGCCGCGAGGATGAGCACGACCAGCATCGTGGCGGGCAATATCCATGCACCTTTGAGCATCGGGCTAAACTCCATACCTCGGCTTGCTGTTCCACCTAGAGATAAGTGCAAGCGACCTGCGATACCATGCAGTGCTGGCCAACATTCTCGTGATAGTGGAGCCATGACCATGGAAGCACTGCCCACCCGCTTCAGACGATACGGCGATAGCCGGTGGGCTGCTCGTAGAGCCAGCCGATACGCTTCACCGCCGCTTCGAAATTTTCTCTCGCTACGGTCATCGTGTGGCCGTTTGCGTGCAACAGCGTCTCTTCGTCTTCCATGATGCCGACATGGCCCTTCCAGAAGACGAGATCGCCGCGGCGCAGTTCATCGCGCCCGATCTCATCGCCGATGGACGCCTGCATGTCGGAATCGCGCGGGGCCTTTTTGCCAACCATCATCAGCGCCAGTTGGGCAAGGCCGGAACAATCGATGCCGAAGCCCGAACGTCCGCCCCAGAGATACGGCGTTTCGATAAATCTGGTCGCAACGGAGACGTAGTCGTCCGCGATCGTCTCGCCGATAGGAAGGCAGTGGGCGGCAATGACGGCCTCGCCGTTCTCCAGCAGAAAATACCGTGTACCGCGCGTCTCGGCATCGCCGATGACGGTCACGAGGCTGCCCATGGAGAGGGCGCCGAGCGGCGGCTTGCGCAGTTCCGCGCCCGGATAGAGAAAGGTGCGCGCAGCCGTAATCCGATGCGTCGGCTCGACCGCCGGGCCGATCATTTCTTCCGGCAGATAACCGACGTAACCGTCTCCGTCGGCCTGCACCCAGGCGAAACCGTTGGCACGATCGAAGACCCGCACGTTCTCGCCGCGCAGAAGTTCCGTGTCTATGCCACGCCCGAGATCCGGGAACGGTCGCAGGGCGGCAACGGAGGCCACGACGGAGGCTGGTTCGCCCTTGACGAAGCGGGCGGCCTCCACCTGGCCTTTCAGCACCTCTGCTGCGAGGTCAGGGCGGAAGGCATTGAGACGTCTGTCGAGTTCCATGGTTTTGTCCTTTAGGAGGCGGCACGCCCTGCTTCCCGAATGATCAGGTCGCCGAGCTTTTCCAGATAAACTGCGCCACCGACGGTTCGTTTTATCACGACATTGCGCCGATCGCGATCATCCCTTACGCGATCGACGAGACCGAGTTCGCCCATCCTGTCGAGCGCACGGGTGATGACAGGTTTGGTGACATCAAGCGTTTCGGCAAGGCCGCGCACCGTATGCGGCGGAGGGACCAGATAGATCTGCAGCAGGATCGCCATCTGCCGCAATGTCAGATCGGGTGCTTCGCCCCTCACCTCTTCCAGCGATACGCGATGCCACAGGCCCAGCGCATCCGTCGCAGTCAACTCGATCGGCATCCGATTTCTCCAAACGGATGCCGATCCTAGCGACAAACCGTTACCGGTCTGTTTGTCAGCTAGAGACTGCGGCTCTCTCGCGGATGACACGGTAGAGCGCCCGGATGGCGAAGGCCTCGCCGCCCACCGGGGCATGCGGTTTTTCGGACGGGTTCCAGCCGTAGATGTCGAAGTGAATCCAGCTCGGCGAGGCCGTGACAAAACGCTTGAGGAACAAGGCTGCGTTGATCGAGCCGGCCATGCCGCCGGAGGGCGAATTGGTGATGTCGGCGGCGCGGGTGCGCAGATCCTTGTCGTAGCCCATCCAGAGCGGCAGGCGCCAGACGGGATCGGCAGCCTGTTTCGCCGCAAGCTGCAGCTTGGACGCAAGCGCCTCGTCATCGGTGAAGAAAGGCGCCAGTTCCGGGCCCAGCGCCACGCGGGCGGCACCGGTGAGCGTTGCCATGTCGATCAGCAGATCCGGCGGCGTTTCGTCGGCATAGGCCAAGGCATCGGCAAGGACCAGACGACCTTCGGCATCGGTATTGTCGATCTGGACGGTGATGCCCTTGCGGCTTTTGTAGATGTCGCCCGGACGGAAGGCATTTCCGGCGACGGAATTCTCGACGGCCGGGACCAGGACCGTCAGGTCTACGGAGAGGCCTGCATCCATGATCATCAGCGCAAGACCCATGACATTGGCGGCACCGCCCATGTCCTTTTTCATCAGCGCCATGCCGGTGGCGGTCTTGAGATCCAGACCGCCGGTATCAAAGCAGACGCCCTTGCCGACCAGTGTGATCCGCGGATCGCCCTTTTTGCCCCAGCGCATTTCGAGCAGGCGGGGTGCAACAGCACTCGCCCGGCCGACCGTGTGGATCAGCGGGAAATTCCTGTCCAGAAGGTCGTCGCCGATGATCGAGGTGACGGTTGCACCATAATGTTCGCCAAGCGCGCGGAAGGCCGCTTCCAGATCATCCGGCCCCATGTCGTTGGTCGGCGTGTTGATCAGATCGCGGGCGAGCAGGATGCCGGCAAGCTGCCGTTCGATATCGTCCGCATCGGCGCTGTCGGGAACCGCAAGCCGTGCGTCCCTCGCCTTTTCCGATTTGTACTTGGCGAAGGAATAGTTGCCGAGGCCGAAACCGAGGGCGAGGTGATCAGCGGCGATACCTTCCGCCTCGATCGACCAGTCGCCAGGCGGCAAAAGCTTCGGGAGCTTGCCTGTCAGGAACGGCGTATCCGCAGGATCGCTGCCGAGGCCGAAAAGCACGCGGGATACGGACCCGCCCTCGCCGGGCACGACAAGAACGGAGCCTGCATCGGCCCTGAAACCTGCAGCCTTCGCCCAGGCGGCGGCATCGGCGGGAAGGGTCGCAGCGTCCAGATCAGCGGGCGTGACTGCCGTCACCGGCTTGGTGACGGCACCGGCAGGGGCAAAATACGACGGGCGGGAGATATGCTGGAAAGGCGTCATGGCGGCGTTCATAACCTTCGGGAATCATTGGTCTTAACAATTCGTTAGGGTTAACAGTTTATTGCTGAACGGGAAATGCGCCACTTCTCATTGCCTTGGCAGACCACAAGGCAGCGGATCGACGAGACCCCGATGACTGCAGCAAAGACATATTCCCGGCTTTCATCCATCGCGCGCCCTCATCTTTTGCGCTCGTCCGTAGCCCGCGCCACGATCCTGATCTGCCTTGCCATGGCCGTGACCGGCTGCAACACGACGAAAAGCGACACGATCACCACCGGCTCGATCCCGAAAACCTCTTCGGCACCATTGGACGGCATGGACGCGGCGCAACTGGCCGAGACCGAGCGGGCCATCGGCGGCGCCTATGTGAAGAACCCGAAGAACAAGGATATCGGGCTACGTTATGCCACAGTGCTCGGCATGACCGGCAAGCATGCCCAGGCGCTTGCCGTGATGCAGCAGGTGGCAATCGCAAACCCCACCGACCGGCAGGTGCTTGCCGCATATGGCAAGGCCCAGGCGGCAGCCGGCGAGCTCGAACAGGCACTCGGCACGATCGGCCGCGCGCAGACACCCGATCATCCGGACTGGCGGCTGATGTCGGCCGAAGGCGCCGTACTCGACCAGCTCGGACGCTCGAACGAGGCCCGGCAGAAATATCGCATGGCGCTGCAGACGCAGCCTAACGAACCGACCATCATGTCCAACCTCGGCATGTCATACGTTCTTTCGGGCGACTTGAAGACGGCGGAAACCTATATGCGCAACGCCGCCCAGCAACCGGCGGCCGACAGCCGCGTGCGGCAGAACCTGGCGCTGGTGGTCGGGTTGCAGGGACGTTTCTCCGAGGCCGAAACGATTGCCCGCAAGGAGCTTTCGCAGAGCCAGGCCGACACCAACGTCACCTATCTGCGCTCGATGCTTTCCCAGCAGAACTCATGGGCGAAGCTTGCCGACAAGGACAAGCCGGCAAAACTGGCCGCAAACTGATTTCCCAGACAACGCGTTGAAGCGACGACGACCGGTGTTTCAGCCGGTCGATCTGCATTTGCGGGAATTATTCTCTCATTGCTCCGGAATGAATTTCAGCACGCCGGCGCGGCCGGACTTGCCGGCAACTGCGCCATCGGATGGATGCGATACGCCATCATTGACGATCACGGACGGGAAGTCGAACGGGCTGATGCCTTCGAGGCATGCGACGTTCACTCCATATTGCTGCGGGTTCGAGCGCCGTTGGTGATGGGTGTAGATGCCGCAGACCGAGCAGAAATAGTGCTTCGCCGTCTTCGTGTTGAATTGGTAGAGCGTCAGTGCCTCTTCACCTGACACGATCCGGATATCGTCGAGATTTGCCGTTACCGCGATCGCGCCGCGCATTCTGCAATAGGAGCAGGTGCAACGTCTTGCGCTGCGCAGGCCGTTCGCCAGCCGCACGTGAAAGCGAACCGTGCCGCAGTGGCAGGCACCGTCGAGCGCGTCAATGTTTTCGTCCAGCATCACTCATCCTCCGGTTGGCGCAGAACAATCCATAACCGAATGCGACGGAGTTTAGAACTTGTCGGAGACCGTAATGCCCGCCGGGCCAAGGATGACGGCAACCAAAACCGGCAGGAAGAACAGGATCATCGGAACGGTCAACTTCGGCGGCAGGGCCGCAGCCTTCTTTTCCGCTTCGTTCATACGCTCATCGCGGCTTTCCTGGGCCAGAACACGCAGCGCCTGGGACACCGGCGTGCCGTAACGATCCGCCTGAATGAGGGCTTGGACGACCGAGCGGACAATATCGAGCTGCGTACGGTGTCCGAGATTTTCGAGCGCCACCCTGCGATCCTGCAGAAAAGACAGTTCCGCCGTCGTCAGCGCCAATTCTTCGGCCAGTTCGGGCGAGGACGTGCCGATTTCCTCGGCGGCGCGGCGCATGGCCGCCTCGATCGAATTTCCGGATTCGACGCAGATCAGCATCAGGTCGAGCGCGTCAGGCCAGGCGCGCTTGATCGATTTCTGGCGCTTGCCGACCTTGTTGGAGATGTAGATGTTCGGCGCATAAAAACCGAGATAGGCGAAGCCGACAACCGCCAGGATCCGGATGCCCATCGGCCTGGATTCGAGATTGCCCAGAACGAACACCCAGACGGCCGCGAGCATGAGGAACAGGAACGGCAGAAGAAAACGCGCCACCAGGAACATGTTCAGTGCGTTTTGCGACCTCAGGCCGGCGGCGCGGAGCTTGTTCACCGTGCCTTCGTCGACCAGTGCCTCACGCAGGTTGAAACGCTCGACGATCTGGCGGACCGACTGGTTGTTCTGCGTGCGCAGGCTCGCCTTGCCATCGGCATTCATGCGTGCTCGCTCGCGGGCCCGCATCTCCTCCCGTTCGGTGGACACCGCCTTCATGCGCTTGTCCAGATCGCCACGCTCCATGAAGGGTGCGGCCAGCGAATAAAGCGTTGCGAAAACGGCGAGCGCCACCAGGATAGCGAAGATCATGGTGGGCTCGGTGATGGCTGCGGCAAGATCTTTCACTGTCCGCTCCTCATATGTCGAAGTTGATCATATTGCGCATCACGACGATGCCGATCGTCATCCACACTCCCGACAGAAGCATGATGATATGCCCGCGCGGGTCGGTGAACAGGACCATCATGTATTGTGGCGAGGTCAGATAGACGAGCGTGGCGACGATGAACGGCAGAGCACCGATGATGACTGCGGATGCCTTGGCCTCCATAGACAGGGCGCTGACCTTCATCTTCATCTTGCGGCGTTCACGCAGCACCTTGCCGAGATTGCCAAGCGCCTCGGACAGATTGCCGCCGGCCTGGCTCTGGATGGCGATAACGATCGAAAAGAAGCTGACTTCGGACAGCGGCATGGTCTGCATCATGCGTGCGCAGGCTTCGGGAATGCTCAAGCCGATCTTCTGGGCTTCGATAACGCGCTGGAATTCCCGTTTGACGGGCTCACGGCCGTCGGACGCGATCAGCCGGATCGCATCGTTGAGCGGCAGGCCCGACTTGATCGAGCGAACCATGATGTCCAGCGCGTTGGGAAATTCCTCGAGAAACTTGTTGCGGCGGCGCTTGATCAGGAAGCCGACGATCCATCGCGGCACACCGAGAGCAAAAACGAAACCCGCACCGAGCGAGCCGAGCAAGGGCATGCCGATGATCAGCGTCGCGATGAAGGCGAGCATGCCGAGACCGGCAGACATCACGTAGAAACGCCCCATCGTCAGCGACAGGCCGGTCTGGCCAATACGCGATTTCAGGCTCTTGTCGCCAATATATTTGTTTTTCTCTTCCTGCTTTTTCTCCATATCCTTGAGAGAATCCTGCAGGGATTTTCGACGCTTGGACAATTCCTGGACACGATCGCGGGCGGCCTTGGCCTTGCCCAGATCGCTTTCGGCAGCCTTCACCCGTGTGAGCCGGGCGCCGGCCTTCTTTTCGGTCTCCATGCGCGAAAACAATAGGGCATAGGCAACCGAGGCCGCCGATACGGCAGCCAGAAGGATGATCAACAGCATGGTCAAATCAAGCCCGAACATGCGAACTGCCCCTTAAGCTTCTCAATCCTTGGCCGTTTCCATGGCGTCGAGTGCTGCCGAAAGGCGGCGCTCCTCGCCGAAATAACGTACACGGTCCCAGAAATGCGGTTTGACGATGCCGGTGGAGACGTGCCGGCCGATGATCCGTCCGTTGGCATCCTCGCCATCCATCTCGTAGCGCATCAGATCCTGCGTGATGATGACGTCGCCTTCCATGCCGATCACCTCGGTGATCTGTGTAATGCGGCGCGAACCATCGCGCAGACGGGCGGCCTGGATGATGATATCTACCGATCCGCTGACAATTTCGCGCACCGTCTTGGCCGGCAGCGTATAGCCGCCCATGGCGATCATCGATTCCATACGGCTCAGGCATTCGCGCGGCGTATTGGAGTGGATCGTGCCCATGGAGCCGTCGTGGCCGGTATTCATCGCCTGTAGAAGGTCAAACACTTCCGGTCCGCGCACTTCGCCGACGATGATGCGTTCGGGGCGCATACGCAGGCAGTTCTTGACCAGATCGCGCATGGTGATCTCGCCTTCGCCTTCGATATTCGGCGGGCGGGTTTCGAGGCGCACGACATGCGGCTGCTGCAGCTGAAGTTCGGCGGTGTCTTCGCAGGTAATCACCCGCTCGTCGAGATCGATGTAGCGCGTCAGGCAGTTCAGCAGTGTCGTCTTGCCCGAACCGGTACCGCCGGAGATGACGACGTTGCAGCGGACACGGCCGATGATCTGGAGCAGGACGGCGCCTTCCGGCGTGATCGCGCCGAACTTGACCAGCTGGTCGAGCGTCAGCTTGTCCTTCTTGAACTTACGAATGGTAAGAGCCGGGCCATCGAGCGAAAGAGGCGGCGCAATGACGTTGACACGCGAACCATCGGGAAGGCGCGCGTCGCAGATCGGCGACGATTCATCGACACGCCGGCCGACCTGGCTGACGATGCGCTGGCAGATGGACAGGAGCTGGGCATTGTCGCGGAAACGGATTTCCGATTCGATCGTCTTGCCGGCGACTTCGATGAAAGTCTGACCGGCGCCGTTGACCATGATGTCGGAGATGTCGTCTCGGGCAAGCAACGGTTCCAGCGGGCCATATCCCAGAACGTCGTTGCAGATATCGTCGAGCAGCTCTTCCTGCTCGGAGATCGACATCGCGAAATTCTTGATGGTGATGATATCGTTGACGATATCGCGAATTTCCTCGCGAGCGCTCTCGTTATCCAGCTTGGCAAGCTGCGACAGGTCGATCGTGTCGATAAGCGCGGAGAAAACCTGGCTCTTGGTATCGTAATACTGGTCGTTACGCGCCGGACGCTTGCGCGCGGGCGCTCCCGGTGCGAGCGGAGGCGGTGTCATGGGTTGACGCGCGGGTGCGTTTTCAGCCGGAGCATCTGCCCTGACGCTGGTTTCCGGCCGGACCGATGCGGCAGGCGCGGGCGTAAATTGAGGTGCAGGCGGTGCCGCGACTGCACCTGCCTTTCCGAACCCGTCGTTTCCGCGCTTTCCAAACATGCTTCTTAAGACCTAACTCTCAGGTGGCGTGGTTTTACTTGCGTCCCAGCATGCCGAGCATCTTGCCGAGACCGCCCTTTTTCGCCTTCTTGACCGCGATCCTGCCGGTGACGACATGGGCGATCTGCGAGAATGTTTCGGCAATCGGAGACTTGGCATCGATTTCCGAGATCATCCGGCCGCTGTTGGCGGCATTGCCGAAAAGCGCTGAATCGAAAGGCAGAATGGCGATCGGCTCGATCTCCAACGGCTCGGTAAAGTCGGATGGAGCGATTTCGGGGCGTTTCGGCATTCCGACCTGGTTGAGGATGAGGTGCGGCGCGCGGTCATTCGGTCTCAGCTTCTTCAAAGCGTCGAGAATGTTCTTGGTGTTTCGAAGATTGGCAAGATCGGGGGCGGCGCAGATGACCACCTCGTCAGCATCTGCGAGAACCGAAGTCGTCCACTCGTTCCATGCATGCGGGATATCGAGAACCGCGATCGGCGCGCTGCGCTGCAGGATTTCGATCACCGGCTGAAATGCGCGACCTTCGAAGTCGTAGGAACGATCGAGCAGCGAAGGGGATGCGAGAAGCGATAGATGATCGGAGCATTTTGTCAGCAGGCGGTCGAGAAACACTTCGTCGAGACGCTCGGGCGCAAAAACCGCCTCGGAAATCCCCTGCATCGGATCCTGGTCGAAATCGATGTTTGCAGTGCCGAACGGCAGGTCGAGATCAGCAAGGATGGTTTCAGTCGAGAACAGGCTGGATATGCCGAAGGCGCAGTTATGGGCGATCGTGGATGCGCCGACGCCACCCTTGGCGCCGATGAAAGCGATCGACCTGCCCAATGGCTCCGCATCCGGATCGACGAAGATGGCGGAGATCGCCGCCATCATGTCGACCATCGGGACGGGCGCCACCAGATATTCGGAAATGCCGTTGCGCACCAATTCGCGGTAGAGCGCGATATCGTTGTAGCGACCGATGACGATGACACGGGTCGACGAATCGCAGACTTCGGCCAGTGGCGCGAGGTCTGCCAGGAGGTTGCGCGACTCGGCCGCCGTCTCGAGAATGATCAGGTTCGGGGTCGGCGCGGACGTGTACATATTGGCGGCTGCCGTGGTGCCGCCGCTCGTGACACGCAGGTTGACCTTCGCCATACGGCGATCACGCGACATCTTGTCGATCATGCGCTGCACGCCTTCGCTTTCGCAGAAGGCGTGGATGGAGATACGCGGCAGCGGCCGAACGGCCTCGAGATCGAGGCCTGACGGATGCTCTTCGGCGGCATCGGCATGCGACGGCTGGCCGTTCACATCGTATTGGACAGTGCTTATCATCGCGTCACGCTCCGAAGCCGTTGAGCTTGCTCATTCGTCCATGTCCTTCAGTTCAACGACAGCTCCGCGATAACGCTCCATCACCTGACCACGCTGTTCGCCATCGGGCGGCGTCATGCGGCGCGGCCCGAGAAGATCGTTCGGGTTGGCGATCTGGGCTGCGAGGTTGCTCTGGTTGGCACAACCGAAGTTGTAATAGTTCTTGTTGGAGAACGTGTTCAGCGTCATGTCTTCCGGCCACTGGCCACATGGCTGGGTCCTGGCGGCGATTGCGACATAGCTCAACCGGATGGGAGCTGATTGACCGAACTCAGACGGGAAATGTCCCTGAAGGATTTTCTGTGCAGGCACGCCCATCCTCACCATCAGCCGACGCACGGACGAAGCGGCGGATACAGCCGCACCTTCATTCGCCGATCCCCGCGGGGTGATGATCTGGATGATGCCGGTCGAGGAACGGCGGTATTCGGCAACGAAGCCGGCAATGACTTCCGACTGGCCATTTGTGAGGCCGGTATCGCCGGCAGCGACCGGAATGTCGATCGTCTTTTCCGCTTCGCCGACGACGATCGGGTGGCGCGTGCGGTAATCATCCGGCAGCGATCCGGTCGTCATGCTGTCCTTGCCCGCGCAGGAAGACAGCAGCGCCGCGGCGCCGATTACGAGCGCTGCCGAAAGGCGGCCCGTCGAATATCGCGTTGTCTTTCTCGGATCCATGGCTGGACGCCTTTCCTGCGAGCGGCTGCCGCCGAAGTTTGGGAGCTGTGCTTGCTTGGTCATTTGTAGATGAACCCGACATTGCCCTGATACGGTGCCGGCGGCGGAGACGCCTCCTTGCGGCCGTAGATCTTGTTGACCCGACCCAGGAAGACGCTTTCGGCATCGCTGGCGGGCTGGAAATTGTCATCCGGACGGGAGAGTTCGTTGCGGGCGACGGGCCGGACCAGATAGGGCGTTGCGATGATGACCAGTTCGGTCTCGTTGCGTTCGTAGCGCTTCTGCCGGAACAGGGCACCAAGCACCGGAACCTTCGAGGCGACCGGCGTGCCGCTCATATTCTGCTGGATTTCGTCCTGAAGCAGGCCCGCCAGGGCGATGGAGCCGCCCGAGGGCAGTTCGACAACGGTCTCTGCGTCGCGCTTACGGAATTCGGCGCCGCCGGTGCTGTTTGCAACCGGCTCGGAGACCCGCGTCTGGATACGCAGGCTGATGCGCCCGGAAGACAGAACGGTGGGCGTGAAGCCCAGGGACACACCGTAATTATAGGGAGTGAGTGTCGACACTCCGTCCGTGCCAAGGGTGGAATACAAACGCTCGCCGCCGGAATTGAACGTTGCTGACTGGCCTGAAATGGCCGTCAAAGTCGGCTCTGCCAGGGTCTTGATCGCGTTCGCCTGTTCCAGGGCGCTCATCACCATGTCGAAGCTGAACTTGCCCACATTGCCGGCCACCTGACCCACGAGACCGTCCGTCGCGTTGGTTGCAGCACCCAAAACCGACAGAGCCGATCCCGAAGCCGCCGCATTGCGCTGGAAGACGTTGTCGAAGCCGAGCTGTTTGATGACTTCGCGGCGGACTTCTGCCACGGTCACCTTGACCGTTACCTGATCTTCTCCTTCGATCGTCAGAAGATTGACGACCGATGAAGTCTGCCGGCCTTCGGCGAAGATTGCGGAATCACCACCGTTATTACCGCTCGTCGCGGTGATTTCGCGCGTCGTCGCTTCACCGCCCTTGAGGAAGGCCGTCGCCAGCTGTGCCGCCTTTGCCGCATCCTGCGGCGTACGCACGCTTCCGGAGAGCACGATGTTGTCCGAAACGATTTCGACCTTGATGTTCGACTCAGGCAGGAAACGGCGAAGATTTGCCTCGAGGCCGGAAATATCGCGTTCGATCTCGACGTCGAGCGTGACGATTTCCTCGCCGCCCGGACCGAAGACAAAGATGTTGGTCTGACCGACCGTCTTGCCGAAGAGATAGATACGCCTCGACGTGCGGGTGACGGCGTCGGCCATGGACGGGTCGGCCACCAGGATATCATGGGCATCGGACGGCAGGTCGATGACGAGAGCCTTGTTCAGACCGATCGTCAGCCGCCGTTTGGTACCGACACCGCCCTGCGCGATGCGGATCACGCCGCTATCGGCCGCAGCAGCATTCGGAACGCCGAAGAAAGATGGAGCGAAGCTTCCCGGAATGCCGGCAACGGCCAGGCATAAAGCCAGGCCGGTCGATACGGTTGCGCGGGTCTTGCGTTTCAAAGTCATAAACCTCATCGCTCCGTTCAATTGGCCTGCGTCGAGCCGGTGATGATCGACCCCGACTTGATGACCTGGATATCCGCCTTGCCGCCACCATGCAGAAGGTATTCGGCTGCCTGCGTGTCCGCTTCCTGCGCATCCGCAACCGACCGAAGGGCGAGCGTCAAACGCTCTGCCATCTGCTGAGCCACCGCGATGACCTTTGCCTGATCGGGCGTGAGTTCGAGGGTCGCGGTCGTGCCGACAACGGATTTGCTACCGTCGGGCGCTTCCTGGATGTTCTGGTCGATGGCCAGCACGCGAACGTTGTTAAGGACGTTTTCGGTGACATACCCGCCACCGGTATCCTTGTTCTGGCGAACCATGATGACATCGACGCGGTCATTCGGCAGCACGAAACCGCCGGCGCCTGTCGCAACCGAGATTTCGGTTGCAACCGCACGCTTGCCGGAAGGAAGAAGCGAAGACATGATGCGGCTGGAGGAATCCGCCACCTTTTCGGCTCTCAAAGGCTCACCCTTGAAAATCGGAAGGCGGACGACGGAACCTTCAAGCTCCTTGACGGCATCCGGACGGGCTTCATTGGTGATAAAGCCTTCGGCAATACCGCTGCGCGGCCAGTCCAGCCATTCGACCGACTTGTCGTTCAGCCGGCTGCCAACGGGCAGGTTATCGGCCGAAACCAGAACGCGGACCGTCGGTTCCTTGATGACCGTTTCCACCAGCTGCGGCGCCTGGGGGCCAGACATGCGCATGGCCAGCAAGCCGGCCAGGCCTGCAGCCACAACGGCCACCGTCAGGATGATGATGCGAGCGGGCTTCATTGCCGTTCCCTAAGAGAATCCTTGATCTTCCCGACAGGATGGGCGGCAATGGTGTAATTATGGTTAATGAGAAGCTTATAATGCTGGTTAACGCAGTATTGCGACAGACGTCAGCGGCTTCAGAACGCCTTGAGCGCCAGCATTGCGACGGGCGATGCTCCAAACGCCATCAACCCGCCCATGGCGATTGCGATACCATAGGGAATCTTGCTGGTGCCGACGACAGACACGGGCAGCGGGATGCCGATCGACATCACAAGATCTGCACGAGCACGAAGAAGGAGGAAAAGCAGCGTTACTCCGCCCCCGGCATAGGCAACCAGGACAAGAAAGGTTGCGAGCGAAGGAGTAAAGCCGAACCACAGACTTGCCGCGGTCAGGAGCTTGGCGTCGCCGCCGCCCATGACATTGGCGGCGAAGAGGGCAAAGCAGACGGCAAAGACGACCAGCGCTGCACCGAGACTGAAGCCCAGGTCGATCAGCGGCAACCCCGCAAGCGGTGCGAGAATGAAGAATGACACCGCCAAGCCGAGCGACAGGCGGTTGGATATTTTCATCGTCAGGAAATCGCTCATCGCAGCGGCAGCAAGGGCCGCGGGAAAGACCGCAAGCACAGATACGGCGACGATATCATCCAGCATGGAGCTTTTCCCGATAACGCTGAAAAAGGCTTGAAGCCGCCCGGAACGGGACGGCTTCAACCATTGTCTTCGGTGCCGAACGACGGCGGATTGTTACGTCTTGCTGGATACCTTGGCCGCGATGTTATTGAACGCGTTGCCAAGGTTATTGCCGAGGGTGCTGGCACCAGCGATGATAGCAACCGAAATAAGGGCGGCGATCAGGCCATATTCAATGGCAGTTGCACCGGATTCATCTTCACGGAAACGAGCGAAAATCTTGGACATTGAATTCTCCTATTCCACACAATTGTTGTTCAGCACTTACCGACAACTGTTTTTCCGTTGCTCGGTTGATGTGGAAGCTACAGGCGGACGATTGCCAACCGCTTAAAAAGGAACGTTACCGGATCGTTAATCGGGGCAGTTATGAGCACTGTGGTAAATAGATCCTGACAGAAATGCAGTGCTTTTTTCAGTATCCGCAAGATGCTGATACAGCCCGTCGAAGTACATATAATTCAGTTAGTTAATTGCGATAAAGAGGGTCGCGAATCGCTGTTTTGGTAACAAATGGCCAAGTTACAGAAAGATAGGGCCGGCCTGCCCCCGCCGCTTAAGCCTTCATTCACCAATCAAGGTCATCTTCCATTCATATCGAAATCCGCCCAAGGACCCTTAAAATGGCGCTGCGTCTTGTATTGGCCGCCTTCACGCTTGCCTCCAGCGTCCTCGCCGGCGAAGCTGCTGCCGATGATCGCCAGGACGTGCTGCGCGTGTTCATGAATCAGGCGCGCGTGCTGAAACTCGACCGGCCGGTGGCAAAGGTCATCGTCGGCAATTCGGAAGTGGCGGATGCGACGGTGGCGGATGCAACGACGATCGTTCTAACCGGTCGCAGCTTCGGCACCACCAATCTCGTGCTTCTCGATCAGGACGGCAATGCGATTGCCGACGAGCGGGTACTGGTATCCATCGACGAGGGAAATACCGTGCGTGTCTTCAAGCAGACCGAGCGCACCGTATTGTCCTGCACCCCGAACTGCGAGCAGCATGCCGAGTTCGACACAACCACGAAGACGCCCTGATCGTTGCGACTGCACCAATTTGCATCAGTTGGGAAACGGTTTTTCAATGATCGTTGATTATGGTCCGTCCTGCTTTCACCGCTCCGCGGATAGGAAGAGATGCATCAGGATCATTCGCCAATGGCCGGCTCGACTTCGCCGAACGCTCCAAAATCCGGATTGAAGAGGCTTTTCCGCTCAAAAGACGGCGCGGCGGCGATCGAATTCGCATTGCTCGCCATCCCCTATTTCCTGATCGTCTTCGCCATCATCGAGACGTTCGTCGCCTATACGGCCGAGCAACTGGTCGCCAACGCCGTCGATACGATGGGCCGCAAGCTGCGCACCGGGAACATTACCTACAGCACTACGAATACTACTGCACCCACCTACATGGATGAGACCAAATTCCGCCGTGCTTTCTGTGGCGAGATCTCGATCCTGATCAAGTGCAGCGAAGCCGAAATCACTGCGGTCACGAAGACCAACAAGCTGTTTCTGGACGCCAAACCTTATACGAACTTCTCAGACATGCCGACGACCATACCGGTCGGCAGCGACGGTGACCTCAATACGACCGGCCTCACCTTCGCGCCCGGCGGGGCGGGCACGAAGAACATGCTGCGCGCCTATTACAGGTGGGACATCATGACCGACCTGCTTCGTCCGTATATTTCCAACATCCGCCCGACCACCGGATCCAACTATTTCCTGATCGTGGAAACCTCTGCCTTCAAGAACGAGGACTACCCATGATGCGGGCGACGTTGCGCAAACTTCTTTCGGGATTGCCGCTGGTCAACCAGATGCGGCGCTTTGGCGCGGATATCCGGGGCGTCGGCGGTGTGGAATTTGCACTGATCGCGCCTCTTCTCCTCGCCCTCTATATCACTTCGTTCGAACTGACGATCGGGCTCAGCGTATCCAAAAGGGTGACCCGCACGGCCAGCACGATCGCAGATCTGGTGACGCAGCAATCGAAGGTCTCGACGACCGATCTGCAGCAGATGGTCAATGTCGCGAACGCCATCTTCACGCCCTACACCCCTCAAAACCTGAAGATAAAGGTTACCGGCATCACGCTCGACGCGTCAGGCAACCCGACAGTCACATGGTCATGGGCGCAGGATGGAAGCCGGCCTTATGCCAACGGTTCAACAGTCAACGTACCGACCGATATGCGTTCGGCCAGCACATTCCTGGTTCGGGCCGAAGTATCCACGACACATCAACTGCTGATGTTCATGCCGGGGATCATGCCGAACAGCCTGCAGACCCTCACGCTGAACCGGGAGTTCTTCTACCGCCAGCGTGTCGGGACCAGTATTACCTGCGACGGGTGCTGAGACTTCGAGGCCAGCCCACTCGTCCGTTCCCGAACGGCCTCTCGGGACCTTTGCCAATAGCACCGGCGAACTATATGAATGGCGATTCAGTTCGATCACGGGATCGGACGAGATGACATTCAGATCACCGGTGACAGATGGCGCGAGCCTTTCTCTTCGTACTTGATTCCTTCGGCGTCGGCGGCGCGCGTGATGCAGCCGATTACGGCGACCTGGGATCCAACACGCTTGGCCATATCGCGGAATTCTGCGCCGCCGGAGCCGCCGACCGAGCTGGCTTGAGGCAAGGACCGCTGAAGCTTCCCAACATGACGTCGCTTGGACTGATGGATATCGCCAAGATGGCAAGCGGCAATTATCCCGCTGGAATGCCCCTCCCCGAAAGGCTATTCGGCCTCTATGGCGCTGCCAGCGAATTGTCGAGCGGCAAGGACACCCCCTCCGGCCACTGGGAGATCGCCGGCACGCCTGTCATGTTCAAGTGGGGATATTTTCCGACAGAGGGCGATGCATTCTCCCCTGAGTTGGTGGAGGCAATCTGTAGGGAAGGCAACGTTCCCGGCATTCTCGGCAACTGCCATGCTTCGGGCACCGATATCATCCAAAGACTTGGCGAGGAACATGTCAGAACGGGCAAGCCGATCTGCTACACGTCGAGCGACAGCGTTTTTCAGATCGCCGCACATGAGACTTATTTCGGCCTGGACCGGCTGATCGCCCTTTGCCAGGTGGTGCGCGGCCTGCTCGATCCGCTGAATATCGGACGGGTGATCGCACGGCCCTTTACCGGCGAGACCCCGGAAAGTTTCGAGCGGACCGGCAACCGGCGCGATTTTTCCGTCCCGCCGCCTGAGCCGACATTGCTGGACCGGTTGGTAGAAGCCGGCCGCGGTGTTCATGCCGTCGGCAAGGTAGGCGATATCTTCGCGCATCAGGGCGTTTCGCGCGTCATCAAGGCAAACGGCAATGCGGCGCTGGCTGCAGCCACGCTGACCGCCATGGACGAGGCCGCCGACGGCGATCTGGTGTTCACCAATTTCGTCGATTTCGACATGGTCTATGGCCATCGGCGCGACGTGCCCGGTTATGCAGCGGCACTCGAAGCCTTCGATCTCGGGCTACCGGATATCCATCGTCGGCTGAAGCCGGGCGACCTCGTGATATTGACCGCCGATCACGGCTGCGACCCGACCTGGCGCGGCACCGACCATACCCGCGAACGCGTGCCGATCATGGCATTCGGCCCCGGTATCCGCACCCGCTCGATCGGGGTTCGGTCTTCCTATGCCGATATCGGCGAGACGGTGGCTGCGCATCTCGGCATTCCCGCCGGCCGGCACGGATGGAGTTTCCTGTGACACGACAGCTGCTGAAGGCCGAGATCCACTGCCATATCGAGGGTGCCGCACCGCCGGCGGTGACGGAAGCGCAGGCGCGCAAGTACGGCGTCGATACAGCAGCGTTTCTTCGTGATGGCGCCTATCAATGGCGCGACTTTTCGGAGTTTCTTATCGCCTATGATGCGGTCGCCGCGCTGTTTCGAACGGAAGAGGACTATGCGCTTCTGACCGAGGCCTATCTTGCCGAACTTGCCTCGATCAATACGATCTACAGCGAAATCATCGTCTCGCCAGACCATGGCGACCGGATCGGTCTTGGTGCCGATGCCTATCTTGCCGGCATATGCGACGGGATATATTCCGCGAAGGAGAAGACCGGCATCGAGGCACGGATCATCGTGACCGGCGAGCGGCATTTCGGGCCTGACCGGGTTGTTTCTGCTGCCGAATATGCCGCGCGGGCGAAAAACCCTCTGGTCACCGGCTTCAACATGGCGGGCGAAGAGCGAATGGGACTGGTGGCGGATTATGCCCGTGCCTTCGATATCGCCCGTGATGCGGGTCTTGGCCTTACCATTCATGCCGGCGAGGTCTGCGGACCGTTCAGCGTGACGGATGCGCTGGATCTGGTGAAACCCGCCCGCATCGGGCATGGCGTGAGGGCCATCGAGGACGAAGCCCTGGTGGCGCGGCTGGCAGAACTTGGCACCGTGCTGGAAGTCTGCCCCGGCTCCAATATTGCGCTCGGCGTGTTTGCCGATTTCGACAGTCATCCGCTGAAAAAGCTGAAAGATGCCGGCGTGAGGGTCTGCATCAATTCCGACGACCCGCCCTTCTTCGGCACGTCGCTTGCCCGCGAATACGAGATTGCATCGCAGACAATGGGGATGAGCAATACGGAGATCAACGACATGACCCGGACGGCGCTTGAAGCCGCCTTCGTCGATGAGGGGACGAAAGCGACGTTGCTGAAGCGCTTCGACACACAAAGCTGAGGTTCAGGCTGGGGATCATGCTTCGACCATGATCTCACCACTTGCAGAACGGGTCGTTTTTCGAAAAAGAAGAGACAAGCAACGAAAAGGAAGAAGGCCATGGACGGCGTCACAGTCATCAATCATCCGCTGGTGCAGCACAAGCTGACGATCATGCGCAAGAAGGAGACCTCGACCGCCGGTTTCAGAAGGCTGCTGCGCGAGATCTCGATGTTGCTCTGCTACGAGGTGACCCGCGATCTCGAACTGACGCTCGAAACGATCGAGACGCCGATCACGCAGATGCAGTCGCCTGTCGTAGAAGGCAAGAAGCTGGTTTTCGTCTCGATCCTGCGCGCCGGCAATGGTCTTCTGGAAGGCATGCTGGAACTGGTGCCGTCCGCCCGCGTCTCGCATATCGGTCTCTACCGCGATCATGATACGCTGCAGCCGGTCGAATATTACTTCAAGGCACCCGACGATCTGGACGAGCGCCTGTTGATCGTGGTCGATCCGATGCTGGCCACCGGCAATTCCGCGATCGCCGCGATCCAGAAGCTGAAGGAACGCGGCGCGAAGAACATTCGCTTCCTTTGCCTGCTGGCAGCGCCGGAAGGCATCAAGAATTTCCAGGAAGCCCATCCGGACGTGAAGGTCTATACCGCATCGATCGACAGCCATCTCAACGAGAAGGGCTATATCGTGCCCGGCCTCGGTGATGCCGGCGACCGTATGTACGGGACGAAGTGATAGCTTTAGAATTTCCTTACCAAGGATGAAGAAGGCGGCCGGCTCCCAGAGCTGGGCCGCTTTTTCGTAAACCATTGCGGCCTAGAATATCTGTCCTGAACCCAAGGGACCGACCATGCTTCTTCGCACCGCCATGTTCGCAGCCGTTGCCATATTGCTGGCGACACAGATCCCTGCGTTGATCGAGCGGACGGATGATCCGGCACAGCAGCAGCCGGCGGTACGGTCACCCTCCTCTGCCCCTTCAAGCAATTCCGCCCCGCAGGCGGCATCGCTTACGCCGGGGACGATGGTGCTGAACGCTGATGGACGCGGCCATTTCATCGGTACTTTCCGCCTCAACGGAAAGTCCGTCACCGGTCTCGTCGATACCGGAGCGTCCGTGGTCGCGATCAATGAACGCACTGCGCGTATGCTGGGCTACAGCGCAAACAGCCTGGAATTCCGTTACCCTATGCAGACGGCAAACGGACAAACGCAGGCTGCGCATATCGTGCTTGACCGTGTCGAGATCGGCAATGTGCGGGTCCGCAATGTTGATGCCATGGTACTGCGGGACGAAGCCTTGAGCGACACTCTGGTCGGCATGAGTTTTCTGACGAAGCTGAAATCCTATCAGGTCAAGGGCGGCAGCCTGACGCTGGCCAACTGATCCCAGGGGAATATCTCAGGCGATCCGTTCGATGACGACCGGCGAGCTTTTCAGCGCGTCCAGAGCGATCTCATAACTTCCCAAAACTGCCCCAACCGCCTGCCTGGACGCCTTTTCCGAAGCCGCATGGACGATCGCGATCGGCTCTCCTTTCGCGACCTTCGACCCAAGCGGAAGCAGCCGGCTCAAACCGACGCGATGATCGATCGCATCCGAGACCTGTCTTCGTCCGCCGCCGAGATCGATCACGGCTATCCCAAGAGCGCGGGCATCGCAGGCGGAAAGATAGCCATTGTGCGGGGCCGGTACTTCGACAGAAACCGGCGCCTGCGGCAGATAGGCCGCCGGACGCTCGCAGAAATCGGCCGGCCCACCAAGGGCATGCACCATGCGGGCGAAGGTCTCCATCGCCCGGCCCGAGGCGAGAGCGGCGCGCGCCATACGCTCTCCGTCGGCGGGATCGGATGCAAACCTGGCCTGAACCAGCATTTCTGCGGCTTCTGCCATAACAAGCTTTTCCAGCCGGGTGCCCGCCTTTTGGCCGGCGAGGAAATCCACGCAGTTTGCCATTTCCAGCGCATTGCCTGCAGCATCGGCGAGCGGTTCGTTCATGTCGGTGATCAGCGCTGTCGTCGGCACCCCTGCCCCGTTTGCGACATCGACAAGTGCGCGCGCAAGGATCCGTGCTTCCCCGATATCCTGCATGAAGGCGCCGGTGCCGACCTTGACGTCCATCAGCAGCGCCTGAAGGCCGGCTGCCAGCTTTTTCGACAGGATGGAGGCGGCGATCAGCGGCACCGATTCCACTGTCGCAGTGACGTCGCGGATGGCATAAAGGCGTTTGTCTGCGGGCGCGAGATCAGAGGTTTGGCCGACGATGGCGCAGCCGATATCTCTGACCGTTCGCACAAACCGTGCTTCATCGGGAGCGATATCGTAACCGGGGATCGACTGCAGCTTGTCGAGCGTGCCGCCGGTATGGCCAAGGCCTCGGCCGGAAATCATCGGTATGGCCAAGCCGCAGGCCGCAGCTAAGGGTGCCAGCATCAGCGAGACATTGTCGCCGACGCCGCCAGTCGAATGTTTGTCGGCGATCGGGCGGTCGACACTGCTCCATTTCAGCACAGACCCGGAGTCGCGCATGGCGAGCGTCAGTGCAATTGTCTCATTGCGGGACATGTTCCGAAAAAAGACAGCCATGGCAAAGGCCGCGACCTGAGCGTCCGATACGGTTCCATCCGTTACGCCGCCGATGAAAGCCGCGATCTCATCCTTTGAAAGGTTTTGGCCGTCGCGCTTTCGACGGATGATTTCCTGCGGCAGCATGCCGTGCAGTCAGTAGCCGGCAGCCGCGCGCGGCGCGGTGGTTCCACCGAGAACCGCCAGAATGTCGTCGAGCAGGCTCGATGCACCGAAACGGAAGGTCGAGGGCATGACCCAGTTCGGTCCCAGTATGCTTTCGGCAAGCCGGAGATGAAGGTCGGCATCAGCCACCGTGGAAATCCCGCCGGCCGGCTTGAAGCCGACCCTGGCTTTGGATTCGCGGATCGCCCGCAGCATGATGTCTGCCGCTTCCAGCGTCGCGTTGACCTGCACTTTGCCGGTCGAAGTCTTGATGAAATCGGCGCCTGCGGCAATCGCCAGCTCGGAGGCGCGACGCACCAGAGCCATATCCTTCAATTCGCCGGTTTCCAGAATGACCTTGAGGGTTGATTGCGGGCATGCGGCACGGACGGCCTCGACCATCGCGGTCACGGCCGCTTCATTGCCGGCGATAAAGGCCTTGTAGGGAATGACGAGATCGATCTCGTCGGCACCGTCCTCGACAGCCTCGCGCGTTTCCTCGACGACTTCGGCCACCGAAAGATCACCGGAGGGGAAGTTGACGACGGTAGCGATCCTTACCGGATGGCCGGAACCCAGGATCTGGCGGGCATGAGCGACAAAGCGCGGCCAGATGCAGATCGCAGCCGTATTGCCATAGGGGGTCTGCGCACGCAGGCACAGGTTTTCGATCGCAGCATTGTCGCAATCGTCACGCAGGTTCGTCAGGTCGAGAAGAGACAGGGCAAAAGCCGCCGCCTCGCGCGGGCTCTGGAGTTCCATGGTGTACCTCCGCTGATGGATTGAAGTGCAAGTTGTAGCGTTCAATCGATTTGATTCAACCCGCATATACCGCGAAATGTGGCATGTTGCCGCTATGACGTTGATAAGTCAGGTATTGCCGGCAAGCATTTCGCGCAGCACCGCTGCCAGACGGACGCCGCCGACGGGTGCCATGTCCTTGGTTTCCTCGTGGCTGAGCTCTCCGCCGGTCATGCCGGCACCGTAATTGGTGACCACCGAGGCTGCAGCAACCCGCAGTCCGAAATAACGGGCGAGGATGACTTCCGGCACGGTGGACATGCCGACCGCATCGGCGCCCAGCGTGCGCGCCATGCGGATTTCAGCCGGGGTTTCGAAGCTCGGACCGGAGAACCACATATAGACGCCCTGGAACAGCGTCACGCCGGCGCGGATCGCGGCATTGCGCATCTTCAGCGCCAGATCGGCATCATAGGCATTGGTCATGCCGACGAAGCGTTGATCGCCATGTTCGCCGATCAGCGGGTTCATTCCGGAATAGTTGATGTGATCGGTGATCTGCATCACCGATCCGGGCGGCATATCCTCGCGCACCGACCCCGCTGCATTGGTGAGGATCAGCGACTGGACGCCGATGCCCTTCAACACCTGAAGCGGGAAACGCATGGCCCGTGCATCACCCTTTTCATAATAATGGGCGCGGCCGGACAGCATGATCACCGGCTGGCTGCCGAGATAACCGGCTACCAGTTCGCCTGCATGGCCGGTGACGCCGCTGACCGGAAACCCTTCAAGTTCGGCATAGGGAACACGGATAGGGTCGGTGACACCATCGACCAGCGAGCCGAGGCCGGAGCCCAGCACGATCGCAAGACGCGGGACGAGACCATCCAGTCGTTCGACGAGCAGATCCGTGACCGTATTCATCCGATGACATCCGTCTCGAAGGCGTAGGGGAGCAGTTCCGCCATGGTGACGGTCTTCTGTACACCGACATCATCGCAGAGATAGATGCGGGTGTCGGCGGAGGCGAATTCCGAGATCTTTTGCCGGCAACCACCGCAAGGCGTGCAGAGCGCCAGCTTTTCGGCGATCACGGCGAGTTCGACGATCTTCTTTCCGCCACCCATGACCATGGCGCCAATCGCCGTCGGTTCGGCGCACCAGCCTTGAGGGAAGGACAGGTTCTCGATATTGGCCCCGAGATAGACCTTGCCGTCATCGGCCCTCAGAGCCACGCCGACCGGAAATTTCGAATAGGGCGCGTGAGCCTTGCTCATCGCCTCGCGGGCGGCCTCGAACAGTTCGTGAGACATTTCTCAACGCTCCTTGGTATAGGCCACACCGCCGGCTTTCGGCGGGCGTGCCACGCCGATGAAGCCTGCGAGCAGCACGCAGGTGAGGATGTAGGGCAGAGCCTGGAAGATCTGCACCGGCACTTCGCCGATCAGCGGCATCGACTTGCCCTGCATGAAATTGGCGAATGCATCGAGGAAACCGAACAGAAGGCAGGCGAACATGACCGGAACCGGCTTCCACTTGGCGAAGATGAGTGCGGCAAGCGCGATATACCCCTTGCCAGCCGACATATTGTTGATGAAGGCCGCGGACTGGGCAATCGACAGATAGGTGCCGGCAAAGCCTGCAAGAAAACCGGTGACGATCAGCGCCCGGTAGCGCAGCCAGACGACAGAAACACCCGCCGTATCGACGGCACCCGGATTTTCACCCACGGCCCGCAGGCGCAGGCCGAAGCGGGTGCGGTAGAGAACCCACCAGGAGATCGGCACCATGAGGAAGGCGATATAGGTGAGGATATTGTTGCCGGAGATGACATTGGCATAAAGCGGGCCGATGATCGGCACTTCGCGCATCATGTCGGCGCCGGGGAGAATGATACCGGAGAAACGGCCTTCCGGTGGCACCTGCCCCGTGCGGCCGCCCTGGTTGAACCAGGCCTGGCCCAATACGATAGTGAGGCCTGCCGCGACGAAATTGAGCGCTACGCCGGAGACGATCTGGTTGCCGCGGTTGGTGATCGACGCGAAGCCATGCAGCAGCGAGAAGATGATCGAGATGAGAATACCGGCACCAAGCCCCGCCCAGGCATTGCCGGTCCAATAGGCGACGCAGGCGGCGGCGAAGGCCGAGGCCAGCATCTTGCCCTCGAGCCCGATATCGAAAATGCCGGCCCGCTCTGAGAAAAGCCCGGCGAGCGCGGTGAACAGGAGCGGAATTGATAGGCGGATCGCCGAGCCGAGGATGCTGACGAAAGTGTCGAAATATTCCATGGCCTATTTCCCCCTCGCCGTCTGGTATAGCCGCACCATGGCCGGGCGCAGCATGTATTCCAGCGCGCCGGCAAAAAAGATCACCAGACCCTGGATAACAACGATCATGTCGCGGGTGATATTCGGCATCTCGAAGGAAAGGTCCGCGCCGCCCTGATACAGGATGCCGAAGAGGATGGCCGCGAAAATGATGCCGACCGGGTGACTTCGACCCATCAGCGAGACGGCGATGCCGACGAACCCCGCACCGGCAACGAATTCCACCTGGAGGCGTGCCGATGCGCCCATGACGGCATTGAGCGACATCATGCCGGCGAGCCCGCCGGAGATCAGCATGGCGATGATGACCGTGCGGACATAAGGGATGCCGGCATAAACGGCAGCCGTCGGGCTGATTCCGAGCGTGCGCATCTCGTAACCCAGTTTTGTGCGCCAGATCAGCAACCAGACGAGGTAACACATCACCAGCGCGATGATGAACGAGACGTTGAAGGGGGCGGGGCCAAGCTTCAAGCCGAACAAAGCCATAAGCCAGTCGAGCTTTGGAAGCTGCCCGCCGGCCAGAAACGTGCGGGTTTCCGGCGCCATCTTGCCTGGGACGATAAAGACATTCACCAGCAGATAGACCATCAGGGCCGCGCCGATGAAGTTGAACATGATGGTGGTGATGACGATGTGGCTGCCGCGCTTGGCCTGCAGCCAGGCGGGAATAAAGGCCCAGGCCGCGCCGAATATCGCGGCGCCGATAACGGCAAATGGCATGGTGACATACCACGGCACGTAATGATCGAGCGACAGGGCGACCAGGGCCGCACCAAGGCCGCCGACATAGGCCTGGCCTTCCGAACCGATATTGAACAGGCCGGCATGAAAGGCGACGGCGACGGAAAGGCCGGTGAAGATGAAGCTGGTGGCATAGAAAAGGGTAAAGCCGATCGCATCGCCACGACCGAGCGCGCCCTCGATCAGGAATTTCAACGCTTCGAACGGGTTTTCACCGATCGCCCAGACGACCAGCCCGGAAAAGAAAAAGGCCAGAATCAGGTTCAGTAACGGAATGACCCCGTAGGAAATCCATCCGGGAAGGGGAACGGAAGCCGTGCTCATACGCTACACTCCATCGGCCCGGTCTTGATCCCAGCATCACCCATTCCATACTCCAAAACTCTGTCGCGGGCAGGCATCATCAGGCTGCGATCCCCGCCATCATCAGGCCCAGCGATTGCTCGTCGGCATCCGACGATTTTTCACCAACCACCTTGCCGGCGAACATGACGAGGATACGGTCCGAAAGCGACCGGATCTCGTCGAGTTCGACCGAGACGAGAAGCACGGCCTTGCCGGCATCGCGCATCTCGATGATCCGGCGGTGAATGAATTCGATTGCGCCGATATCGACGCCGCGGGTCGGCTGACCGATCAGCAGCATTTTCGGATCACGTTCGATCTCACGTGCCACCACGATCTTCTGCTGGTTGCCGCCGGAAAAATTCGCCGTCTTCAGCCGCGCATTTGGCGGGCGGATGTCGTATTTGGCGATTTTCTCCTCGGCGTCCTTGCGCACGGCATCGAGATCCAGCATCGCGCCGCGGCCATAACGCGGGTCGCGGTGGTAACCGAGAATGGAATTTTCGTATTCCTCGAACTTCAGGACAAGGCCCATGTGATGCCGGTCTTCCGGGATATGAGCGAGGCCGAGCTGCCTGAGGCGCGCCGGGTCGACGGAATCGACGGGCTGTCCATCGATCAGGATTTCGCCGGATACCGGCTTGCGAATACCGGCTATTGCCTCCAGCAGTTCAGACTGGCCATTGCCCGCCACACCGGCGATGCCGACGATCTCTCCGGCTCGTACGTCGAAGGATACGTCATCGACCATGGTGACGCCGCGGCCATCCTTGACCGTCAGGTTGCGGACAGACAACAGGACCGGGCCGGGATTGGCATCCCCCTTTTCGACACGCAGAAGCACGCGGCGGCCGACCATCAGTTCGGCGAGTTCGGCAACCGTCGTCTCCGACGTCTTGCGCGTGGCCACCATTTCGCCGCGGCGCATGACCGATACCGTATCGGTGATCGCCATAATTTCGCGCAGCTTGTGGGTGATCAGGATGATCGTCTTGCCCTGGTCGCGAAGGACCCGGAGAATGCGGAAAAGGTGATCGGCCTCGGCCGGCGTCAAAACACCCGTCGGCTCGTCCAGGATAAGGATATCGGCACCGCGATAAAGCGCCTTCAATATCTCGACGCGCTGCTGGCGACCCACCGGCAGTTCCTCGATCAGTGCATCGGGATCGACATCGAGGCCGTATTCCGTCTCGAGACGCTTCAATTCCTTGCGCGCACCGGCAACACCCTTGGCCAGCAATTGCCCGCCTTCGGCGCCAAGCATGACGTTTTCCAGAACCGTGAAATTTTCCACCAGCATGAAGTGCTGATGCACCATGCCGATGCCGACCGCGATCGCCGCCTGGCTGTCGCGGATCGTCACCGGAGTGCCCTGGATACGGATCTCGCCCGCGTCGGCATGGTAAAAGCCGTAAAGAATCGACATCAGCGTCGATTTTCCGGCACCGTTCTCGCCGATGATGCCATGGATCGATCCTTTCGCGACGGAAAGGTTGATATCCTTGTTGGCGTGGACGGTTCCGAACTTCTTGTCGATGCCGACAAGCTCGATAGCGGGCTCGTTTGCAGAAGAATGAGGGCTCAATGGCTGGACCTTACTCTCGATATACAAAAAGGGCGCATGGAGGAATCCGCCACGCGCCCCTTCGACAACTGACTTACATCGGGCAGGAATTGTCCGTCATGTAGTCATGCACCTTGACGGTTCCAGCGATGATATCCGCCTTCGCCTTATCGACAGCAGTCTGCATTTCCGGCGTGATCAGCGATTTGTTGTTTTCGTCGATTGCAGCGACAACACCACCGTCCTTGATGCCGTTCGACTGAACGCCGGCCGTGAACTTGTCGGCAGCGGTATCCTTATAGGCATTGTATACGGCCAGATCGACGCGCTTGACCATCGAGGTCAGGACCGAACCCGGATGAACGTGGTTCTGGTTGCTGTCGACGCCGATCGACAGCTTCTTGTTGTCTGCAGCGGTCTGCAGAACACCGAGGCCGGATGCGCCGGCTGCCGCGTAAACCACGTCGGCGCCCTGGTCGATCTGGTTCTTGGTCAGTTCACCGGCGCGAACCGGGTCGTTCCAGGCGGCACCGGTCGTGCCGACCATGTTCTGGAAGACCTGCATGTCAGCCTTCACCGACTTGGCGCCCTGGACATAACCACAGCCAAACTTGCGGATCAGCGGAATATCCATGCCACCGACGAAGCCGACCTTGCCGGTCTTGGAGGCCATGCCAGCGAGAAGGCCGACGAGATAGGAGCCTTCCGCCTCGTTATAAACCACCGAGCGAACGTTCGGCAGATCGACGACGGAATCGACGATAACGAATTTGGTTTCGGGAAATTCGGCAGCAACCTTTTCCATGGCCGAGGTCCAGGCGAAGGACACCGCGATGACCGGGTTGTAACCGCGGCTGGCAAAGTTGCGGATTGCCTGCTCGCCCTGGGTATCGCTGGTCGGTTCGAAATCGCGATATTCGGTGCCGGTTTCCTTCTTGTACGCTTCAGCGCCGGTATAAGCCGCCTCGTTGAAGGATTTGTCGAATTTGCCGCCGGTGCCATAGACCAGCGCCGGCTTGATCTCGGCGGCCAGCGCGGTCGTCGACATCGCAGCCACGGCAAGAAGGCTCAAAAGGGTTTTCTTCATCGTGCAGCCCTGTTTTTTTACTGTTCGGTCCTCCCGCGGGTCCGGCCAGCGGACGCCATGCGGTCACCTGCCCCTCTTGGAAGGCTTGGCTATACCTACTCTTGCATGTGCGCCAGAAAAATTCACCAGATTTTTTTCATCCGGTAAAAACGCCTATCCCTTTGGCAGCCTGCATGAATTTGCCGCGGACCTGCACAAATCCGCGGCGGCTGAACCATATTATCGCAGGCTTAGGCCGCCTGGCCGACCGGGCAGGAAACGCCGGTCCCCTTGAGGCCGCAATAACCGCCCGGATTCTTGGCGAGATACTGCTGGTGGTAGTCTTCCGCATAATAGAATGTCGGTACCGGAGCGAGTTCGGTGGTGATCGGCGTATCGCGGCCGGCTTTGTTGAGCGCGTCCTGGAAAACGTTCAGCGCCTCGCGCGCCTGCTCGGCCTGGTTCTCACTCGTCGTATAGATAACGGAACGATAGGTCGTACCGATATCGTTGCCCTGCCGCATACCTTGCGTCGGATCGTGCTCTTCGAAGAACAGCTTCAGCAGCTGGCCGTAGGACACGAGCTTTGGATCGAAGACGACCTTGACTATCTCGGCATGGCCGGTGAGCCCGGTCGTGGTCTCGTGATAGGTCGGGTTCGGTGTTACGCCGCCTGCATAACCAACGGAAGTCACGTAGACACCGGGTATTTTCCAGAACAGACGCTCGGCGCCCCAGAAGCAACCCATGCCGAAATAAGCAACCTCCAGTCCATCCGGGTAGGGCTCGGCAAGAGCTTGTCCATTGACGAAATGGGTCTTGGAAGTCGGGATCGCTTCCGGCCTTCCGGGCAGAGCCGTCTCAGCCGAGGGCATCACAGTTTTCTTGTTGAAGATCTCATTCAGGAACATTTTTGCCTCCACATCCGGCGACATTCATTTTCAAGCTTTTACTGGCGTCGATTGCCTGCTCAGGCCGAGAACCGTCCGGCAAAGGACTTTCCCTTGTAGCCTATCATCCAGAAAATCAGCGCCAATATCAGAAATACCGCACCGGCCGGCTGCGCCAGGACCGGCGCCACATAGGGTCGCCATATATCTGCACTGATATAGTCATCGGCCGACAGTTCTGCCAGTGTCAGGCTTTCCGGATCCAGATTAAGCCAGGCATTGCCGAGACTGGTTAGGATCACATCGTCCGATGAAACGGACTGGATCGAATCGAGCGTGCCGACGAGAATTGCCGCGGCAAGCGCCACGAAACTCAGAAAATGGAAACCTGTCCGCAATAAGCGCATCGCGCAGATCCCTCATCCGTCAGCCACCAAAATGTCTCGGCCACAGGATAGCTCCGCAGCCGGTACTTGGCAACGACGGACAACAACAGGCCGGCGTCGGGCAGTTCCGTCAAGCGACTGTGATTTAATGAAGAAATGGTGCTGCTAGAGGGCATCCGATTGGTTTTGCAGCATAATTCGAAATGTTTCAGCCCGTATCCGATCCTCTAAGTCATCGCTTGTTTCTTGTTTCGTTCTCGTTCATGGTGTTTCGGAACAAATCGAACTGTGGCGCCCGATAAGGTGGATACAGAGGGGGACAGAAATTGGCCCGTACACTGAATAAACTCTCAGCAATCACAGCCAAAAACGCCGGCGCCGGAAAATACTCCGATGGCGGCGGCCTCTGGCTAGTCAAACGAGAAGATGGCGGCGGGCAATGGGTGCTTCGCGTAACAATTCATGGCCGGCGCCGCGAAATGGGCCTTGGATCATTCTCCGAAGTTTCTTTGAAAGAAGCTCGCGAGGCCGCCGATAGGTGGAGAGCCGTCACCCGCAGCAATGTCGATCCTATCAAAGAGCGCGAGCGTCAGCGCCGGGAAGCCGCGAAAAAGCTGCATATCCTGAAAGACGTGGCAGCCGACGCGTTTGAGAGCCGTAAAGCGGAATTGAAGGGCGACGGGAAGGCCGGCCGGTGGTTCACACCGCTCGAACTGCACGTTTTGCCAAAGCTGGGTAAGTTGCCGGTGGGCGAGATCGATCAGACAGACATTCGCGACACCTTGGCGCCCATCTGGCACACCAAGGCTGATACGGCAAAGAAGGCGTTAAACCGCCTCTCGATCGTCATGAGGCACGCCGCAGCACTTGGCTTGGAGGTCGATATCCAAGCTACGGAGAAAGCACGCGCGCTTTTGGGTAAACAGCGGCACAAGATAACCAATATCCCTGCGATGCCATGGAAAGAGGTGCCCACCTTCTACGCAAGCCTTTCAGATCCAACGATAACGCACCTCGCGCTCAAATTGCTTATGCTCACCGGTGTCAGATCGGCGCCTTTGCGTTTCATCCGCGAGGAACAAATCGAAGGCGACGTGTGGATCATTCCCGGTTCCATCCAAAAGGGCCGCCGGGATAGGACGCCCGATTTCCGCGTGCCTCTGACGCCGGAAGCGCTTGATGTGATCGACGCTGCACGGCAGCACGCCCGCGGCGGCTTCCTGTTCCCGAATATTCGGAAGGGGGTAATCAGCGATGCCACGATGTCACGACTTATGGAGCGCGCGAAGCTCGACTATCGGCCTCACGGCTTTCGTTCAAGCCTACGCGACTGGATCTCCGAAGCGACAGACACTCCGCATGACGTTGCGGAAACTACCTTGGGCCACGTAGTCGGCGGCGCCGTCGAGCGCGCATACCGGCGCACCGATTTTCTTGAGCAGCGCCGAAAAGTTCTTGAACGGTGGGCTAAGCATGTGACCGGGCAGGGAGCGCAAGTCCTGCAGCTCGTGAGGGCGGAAGCGTGATTTCCGATGCTGTTTTAAATCGGTCTTGGTGGTCAATGCCCATGGCTCTTGCTTGGGTAATATGGCGAGACGAGGAAAGCGTGAGCGCATTTTCGCAGGCTGACGCCTTATCGCTCCATGGGCTGGATGCCGGACTTAGGTGGGAAGAATGCGCCGGAAAGTTGTCTGCTATGCCTCGTATCGAGGATGTGTTTGCGGACATCGCGGAAAAAGCCGCCGCCGGCACACTGACCTTTCACGCCGTCAACATCGCGACTGGCGAAATCGAAGGTATTCCGCGTCACGCCTGGTCATATCTGCGGCTGGGTCTCGATGACGCGAATGTCCTCATCCGAAGTGATAGTATGTCGGACCAATATCGCGACATCATCTGTGACGCGATGCAGTTGATTGGGATTTGGCCTGCTGCAGCTCATCAGAGCGACAAGCCTCCGACTGATCGCCCGGATGCCGGTAAGGAAGCAACGCGTTCCAAGATAACGAGGCCAGCAGTTTCTAAGGCGTCGGTGTGTTTGTGGTGGCTGGATGAGTTTCTCCCGAAATGCTCCGCGCAGGCTACCGTAGACACCATCTGGAAAGCCGCGAAGGTTGCATTGCCGGATGTTTCTCGATCCATGGTTCGCGAAGTCGTCGAAGAGAACTATCCGTCAGATTGGTCTAAAACGACCGGCCCCAAAGGGCCTCGGAAAACCACTTCGTAATTGCGCCGCGTAATCGTGCCGCTTTTTTCGATGGCACAATTGCATAATTAGCCCGCCCAATTTTGGCGCTGCATGGTCTTCTCGTCACAACATGTTTCGAGGTGAACCAATGACCGAAACCACCAGCCGTATAACAGACACCGACCCGCTTCTAGATTGCCACGAGGTCGGAAAACTAGCGGGCGGTGAAGCTCGCCCTTTGAGCCGGACCACAGTGTGGCGCCGCATCAAGGATGGCACCCTGCCCCCTCCAATTGAGATTGGCGGCCTTCGACGTTGGCCCAAGTCCGAAATCCTTGCCTGCATCGAGCGCGCCAAGAGTGCTCGTCCGGCAGCGGCATAGGAGGTTGCCCTGATGCGGAAAGCAGAAAACCCGGCGGCGCGGGTAAGCGCCAACCGGGTTCTGGATATTTTAGCAATCGCCAAACCGCTAGAATGCCAGAACCCTACCGAAACCAACCCTGAAATTCAATCCGAAATGCTGGCGGTCGCTTCCGTCATGCGTCGTTGCCGTGTGTCGTTCTGGCATGCGCAGACGATCTGCCGGCTGTATGGCCTTGGAGGGCAGCACGCATGACGCAGCGTCTCGAAATTATCGCTCGTATTCTCCCCGATGGTATGGCTTTCCGAGTGCTGGGGCGTGATGCCTGGGCACTTCGCAATCTGGTCAACGCCGGTTCCGCCGGTTGCACCCCGATCGACCATCCCGGACCACGGTGGAGCCACTACGTCTTCAAGCTGCGCAAACGCGGGCTGATCATCGAAACAATCGATGAGAAGCATGGCGGTCAGTTTTCGGGTTCACATGCGCGGTACGTCCTCCAATCCAAGGTTTTGATCCTTCGAGACAGTGATAGGAGGGCGGCATGATCTGCGATATTCCTGGCGTCGATGAGATCATAAAAGCGGCCGAATGGCTGGCTGAACAGAAGGAGCCACCCGCGCTGGTGGCTCCTGCCCTCAAACAGCAGTTTGGTCTCAACCCATCTGAGGCCGGTCAGGCTGCATTGATCGCGCGCGGAATTCGCACGGCCAGAAAGGGGGCGTCACGATGAGCAGCCCTTGGATGAAATTTTACCCATCCGACTGGCGCGCAGATCCTTGCCTCCGAATGTGCTCGATCGGAGCAAGGGGGCTTTGGATGGAAATGCTTTGCATAATGCATGAGGCGTCACCCAGAGGGACACTGCGTATCAACGGCAAACAAGTCAGCGATGCGCAGCTTGCTATTTTGACGGGGTGCCCAGACCTCTCCGTTTTCCTGGCGGAGTTGGAGGAAGCGGGGGTATTCAGCCGCGAGGGCGACGGCGCAATCTGCAGCCGCCGTATGATGCGCGACACAGAGAAGGCTGATGCCGATCGGGCAAATGGCAGCAGAGGCGGAAATCCTCGTTTGGTTAAAGCCGGGGTTAACCCCCGGGATAACGGTGAGGATAAAGCCCAGAAGCCAGAAGCCAGATACCAGATACCAGATACGAGAGATAAGAACCTTTCCGTACCAAGTACGGAAAGAGCCGTCCGCGTCTTCTGCGAGCACGCCTCGAAAGCTGGAATTCCGGTGCCGAGAAAGATTGGGCTCACCCGAAAAAGAAAGATCGAAGCCCGGCTTCGTGAGCATGGCGATGATGACTGGGAAAAAGCATGCAGTCGTATGGCGGCAAGCGCATTCTGCCGCGGCCAAAACGATCGAGGATGGCAAGCAGACATCGATTTTCTTTGCCAGCCAGACACCATCAACAGGTTGCTTGAGGGAAAATACGATGATCGGCCTATTTCGATTGGCCGGGGCCGGCCCAGAGAACGAACTATGAGCGACGCGATGGACGATTTCCAGCGGAGATTGGGCCAGGAGATAGAGGCCGGCCCGACGATCGAACATGATGAGTTCGTGAGGCCCATAGCCCCACTCGGCAATGGCTTGGAGGATGCGGCGTGATGAGCACGTGTATTCCTGTCCCGATGCTGCCGGCCGAAATAATTACGATCAAAGAGGCGGCCTATCGCGCCCATGTCGCGGAAAAGAAGATCCGCCAATGGGTTCGCGAAGATGGCATAGGCCGACAGTCGGGGCCTGGGTCATCCATTCAGGTTTCGGCGGTTGCGCTTGAGATGAAGGTTTGCGGGGCCACCGCCGCGCTCGAACTGCTTCGACAGAACCAGAGGGAGAGCGAGGATGTCCGCTTTTACATTGATCGTGTCGGTGCGAGCCTCTGAAAGGGCACAGATGGGCAAATCCGACCACATTCAGCCAATTGCCAGCGGCGGCATTGTGCGCTGGACTGGTGGCCTCGAACATGGAGGCCATCATGCAAGCCGAGACGATCAACAGCACACCGAGGGAACGCTCCGTTGCGGTGATGCTCCGCGGTGCGAGAGTTACGGAAAGTTTCAGGGATAATCTTTTCGATGCCGCAAACCGGGCAGGCATCACCCCGAATGAATTTGTTCTGCAGGCTGCTGCCGAGAAGCTCCATCGCGCCGGCCGCGAGTTTTCCGGCATCTTTCGCAAGGGTGACCTCTCGGAGCTTAACGGAGGTATCGGCGCCCAGGGAGGCCGCGCATGACAAGCTTTATCTTCGGCGGCGATGGGCAGGAAACACCAGAGGATGCTGCTCGTCGCAAACGTCAAGCGGTAGCGAGAGCACTGGCCCAATCTTCCCAGGCTCAGAGCGTAGGCGATGCCATCGGGCAAGGCATGTCGGGCTTCGGCGATGCGCTCGCTTACAGGCAACAGCAGCCGCAGAACCAATTCCCCGATGCGCCTGGCGGCGGCGCCCCGAGTTTCATGCAGGCGATAAAAAACATGATGGGATTTAGGTCTGGGGGGCTTTTCTGATGGTCTCTTTCATCTTTGGGGGCGATACGCAGGAAACTCCCGAATCCATCAAGCGCAAGCGGGCTATCGCACAGGCTTTGCTGCGCGGTTCGACCCGTCAGCCGGAAAGTGTTGGAGAGGCGATCGGCCAGGGTCTTTCCGGACTTGGTGATGCGCTGATCTACCGTCAGTTGAATGGTGATGCTGATAAGGCAGAAAAGGCCGGCAAAGCCTCTCTGGAAGCCGACCGGGCATCGTTCTATGGTGACGGGGCAACCCTTCCGTCTCCGGGCGCCGCTGCCGAGCTTTCGAGCACAAGCCCCGCTGCCGACGTTTCCAGCAACGGCGACACATTCCGCCCGTTCATAGACGAGGTAAAATCGGGCGGTTTGTCGAACCCGTATGCTCTGGCGGCCGTCGCTTCGACCGGGCGAGCCGAAAGCGGCTGGTCACCAGCCAATGCTGCGCGCACCTGGGACGATCCGAGCGAAAGCGGCAAGCCTGGCCGGGCGGGCGGCATCATGTCGTGGCGCGGGCCGAGGTATGACGCACTCGCGGCAGCGGGCGACCTTTCGCCACAAGGGCAGGCACGGTTCTTCCTGAAGGAGAACCTCCAGCTTATCGAAAAGCTGCAGGCCGCAAAAAGTGTCGAAGAAGCGCAGAGCCTGATGAATTCGGCCTGGGCGTTTGCGGGTCATGATCGGCCGGGCGGCGAGTCCGCGCGCAGGCTTGGCTATGCAAAAGGCTATCTGCCGCAGTTTCAGGGCAGCGGCACACAGGTTGCCAGCCTCGATCCGTCTGCCGGCATGCCGACGGTCGCCGGTGCGATTGCCCTGCAATCTGGTCAGCCATTACAGCTCCCTTACCGTGACCCGACAGTTTCGGCGCCGAACTATCGGCCGTCTACGCCGGTTGCGGAAGCACTGGCCGGAAGTGCGCAGGCACCGCAGGCTGCTCGCTCACCTTCGCCAGTTGCCGCCGCACTGGCAGGGAACGCGGCACCGGCCGCGCCACTTCCGAGCGAAACACAGGTTGCCTCCGGTGCCGCGGTTCCGCGTGGTGGCTTGGTTGCCCAGGCATTGGCAGGAGAGCGGTATTATCCGCCAGCGCCAACGGCACCGGGCAGTTCCGGCCCTTCAGTGCAGCAGGCAACACGTCTGCTCAATAACCCGTATGCCACCGAGGCCGATCGAGCGATGGCGATGGATGCGATAGAGCGGGACCGGAAGACGAGAGATCCAGTTTACCAGATGCAGTTGCGCAAAGGCCAACTCGACCTTGAGGCCACGGAATCTGGAAGCTGGTCAAAGCTCGACGACGGCAGGCTGTTCAATCAGCGGACTGGCGAAGTTCGCAACGCTCCGACTGCACCCGGTGCTGCGCCGTCTGATCTTGGCCTGAACCCGCAATATGGCACCGATGCCAATGGTAACCCGGTTCTGCTCCAACTTGGCAAAAATGGTCAAGTCGTGCAGTCAAAGATGCCTGACGGTGTGACACTGGCAAAGGAGCCGATTAAGCTCGACGCCGGGACGCACTTCGTGCTTCTCGACCCGATTACACGGCAACCGGTCGGGCAGATCCCGAAAGAGAACTTCAAGGAGGCGTCTGAAAAAGCTGCCGGCACGGAATCAGGCAAATCCGGGATACAGGAAGCCGCGGCAGCCCCGCAGGCAATTGCGGATGCTGATTATTCGATATCTCTCATTGATGAGATGCTCACGCACCCGGGCCGCGCCACTGCAACAGGCATGAGCAGCATCATTGATCCGCGGAACTACATCGCCGGCACCGACGCCACCGATTTCAACACGCGGAAGCGGCAGCTTGAGGGAAGAGCATTTCTTCAGGCATTCAATAGCCTACGCGGCGGCGGTCAAATCACCGAAGTTGAGGGCAAAAAGGCGACCGAGGCTATTACTCGCCTGAATGCTGCACAGTCAGATGATGCGTTCGTAGGGGCGCTGACGGAACTTAAGGGCATATTGGAGGTCGGGCGCGACCGGTTCCGCCAAAAGGCCGCTGGCGCCAGATCTGCCGCACCTGCAGCCGGTGCCGTCACAGCCCCGGCAATGCCCGATGTTTCTGCGCCAGGCACTTTTGATCCACTGGGGCTACGATAATGCCGACAATCAAAGAAATTCGCGAGAAATACCCGCAGTATGAAGACTGGAACGATGCGCAGCTTGCAACGGCCCTGCATCGAAAATTCTATGCTGATATGCCGCGGGCCGACTTCAATAAGGCAATCGGCTTCGATGCATCCGAAAACAAACCGATCTCGTTCGAAGAAGGGCAGGCCCTGCTTGACCAAGAAAACCAGTCAGGAGCATCCGGTGCCGCCGGTGCCGGTCTCTCTGGCTTTGTTGACGGAATACCGGTAGCCGGCCCTATGCTACTAGGCGGCGCCCAGCGCGCGGCAGCGGGCATTTCATCGCTCATTGATGGGGAGAGCTATGACGAGAACCTGAAGCAGGCCCAAGGGGTGACCAAGGCCGCACAGGGTGCACATCCATACGTCACGACCGGCGCGAATGTGGCCGGTGCCGTTGCTGGCACGCTGCCTCTTGTCGCGGCAGCACCGGCGGCGTTCGGTGCAGGCACTGCCGGTTTAACGGCGCGCTCTGCTGCATCAGCGTTTTCCGGTGCAGGCTTGGGTGGTGCGGATGCAGCGGTGCGATCTGGCGGAGATATCGAAAAATCCGCGCTTGGTGCCGGCATCGGCTTCGGTCTTGGCGCTATTGCTCCCGGTGTCGGCGGCCTTATCGGTGTCGGCGCACAAAAGATCTGGAATGCCGCAACCAATCGTGCCGCTGCCGCTGCCGCAGGTGTAACGCCTCGCGCAGTGAAGGATGTTGCCAATCTCGCGGCACGGGATGGTCTCGACGCCAGCGCAATGCGCAGCGCTCTGGATAATCTGGGGCCTGAGGCGATGATAATGGATGTCGGGCCGGGACTGCAGGGCCGTGCAGGCGGTATAGCGGCAACGCCGGGTGAAGGACAGGCAATCATTCGCGATGCGCTTGCTGCACGCCAGGCAGGCGCAAACGGCAGGATAGGGCAAGCTGTCGACGATTCGCTTGGGCCGAATGTTATTCCGTCCCAGATCGATCAAGGCATCGAAGCGGGTCAGCGCTCCCTCTCCCCGCTTTACGGGGAAGCGTTCAACGGTGCCAGGGCCGTCAACACACAGCCGATCGCTGAAGGCTTGGAGGCGCAGGCCGTCAATCTTCGCGGCGATGCCCAGGCCGCCGTGCAGCGTGTTCGCCGGATGCTGAATATCACCGGCACCGACCAGCTTGACCCCAATCCCGGCACGCTCTTCCAGACCCGCCAGGCGATCGACGGCTTGATGGCGACAGAGGCCAATCCGCAGGTTACCCGGGTTCTAACCGGTGTCCGTTCTCAGATCGACGACGAGCTGGCACGCACGGTGCCGAACTTGAAAGAGGTGGATGCAAGCTTTGCCGAGCTTGCGCGGCAGCGCGAGGCACTGAAGCGCGGTCAAACAGTCCTTGAAGGCAAACGGAGTTCACCTCGCCCCACTGAGCTTGTTGACGAGGTAACGGCCGGCGCATTGCCGCAAGGCATGCAGATTGGCCCATCGGCTGTCCCGTTGCGACTTTCGCAAGGTGCGCGAGCTGAAGTCGATCGCATTCTCGGTAACCACGCCAACGATGTCGTCAAGCTCAACAACCTGATCAAAACAGAGGGGGATTGGAACAGGTCTCGGTTGGCAACTCTCTTCGGACAGGAGAAAGCGGATCGGCTGTTTAAGGTGCTCGAAGCCGAGCGCATTTATGCTGATACGAACCAAGTTGTTACCCGCAACAGCGAAACCACACGGCGCCTGGCGGCCAAGGGAGAGGCATCACCCTCTGAACCGGATCTGGTGAAAAGCTCATTTGCTGCCGGCGGCGTCAAAGCCATTCCTCGCGCTATGGCCGTCAAAGCGTCCGACAAGGTGATAAACGCGCTGTTGAGTGGGCGCCGCGCTGCCGCCGAAACGGATATGTCCCGCGTTCTGAGTTCGCGGAATCGCGCCATTCTCGATGCGCTGCAATCGCGTGAGATGTTACCTCGGATCGATCGACGCGCGGATTCCGTCGCAAAGGCCCTATTGCTGGGGTCCGGTGCCGCGTCCTCTCGATGATCCGTCCAACTTCTCTCCGAGCCACCACACCCCGAAGACGAGCGCGCCGCCGCAGATGAAGCCAATCGGGAAACCCGGGCCGTCAAAAAGCCCGGCCACTGCCTTGAAGCCTACGCCAAAGCCGTAAAGCACAGCCACAAGCGTCAGAACGCATCCGATCTGCAAAATTCGTAGCAACAACATTGCGGGCAGCCTAAAAAGGAAAGTCGCTCACCATGCGCATAACTGGCCTCGATTTTCAATCCATCGCTGAAGCGGCGGAATATCTGCAACTGCTTCAGATGGAGGCGCGGCATGGAGAGCGCAACGTGTCGGCCGTCGGGGCGGTTCTGGATGCGATCGACATGATGGAATGTCGGTCGATTGCCGACGCAATGGCCCTGATCGATCTTTCACAGCAGATATCAGCGGCGTTGTTTTTCGAACTGCGGGGCAATGTCGATGGACCTGGCGAAGGAGAGGACCAGACGGCGCAGCTCGCGGGAATTATGCGCTACCTTAGCCGGTGCCGTGAGGGTTTAACCGAGCTGGGTGACCAGGCGCCGCCACATAGTGTCACGATAAATTAGCCTTCGCGCGCCTTCACTTCTTGAGGCGGAGCCGTGCACCTGTGTATTCTCCGTTCGTGATTTCTACATCATACGCAGCGTACGCGGCCTTGATCTTATCCTTGGTAGTATCGGTCGCTATGCCGGTCGTTTCGAACCGGTGGACCGTTGTGAAGGCGATCCCGGCATGTTCTGCCAGCTCTCGCACAGACCACTTCAAGATAGCCCGCGCCGCGCGGTTTGCTTCAGGCGTCAGTTCAGCCATATGTGCTCCAAATTGTTACAGGTGTATGCTTTCTGGATTGACGCATACGGTTGTATGCTATACATACACTTGTAACAACGAAACAGCAATGGATAAACACCCGATGTCGAACAGCCCTGTTCCGGCCGCTGCCGAAGGCATGCCGAAATTCGACCTCCGCCAGATCATGCGGGATGCATGGTCAATCTATCGTCGCATCTGGGGTGGCTCATGCCGGCCGGCCAATGAGCAGGTCCGCCGCAAAGAACTGGCGAAGGCTTTGCGCAACGCTTGGGCACTGGCAAGGCAGGCCCGCGCCGCAGCGGCGAAGACGCTGGCGGAAAAGGCGGCCGATCGGGTGCGCGAACTCACTGCCGAGCTGATGCGGCTCGATGCCCGCCCATGGGGCATGCGCAGCCATCGCAGCGCCACCGCACGCGATGTAATCCAACTCGAGCTGGCGAGCGCCCAGGCGGTGCTGCAATGAGCAAGCGTTCTCAAATCTCCGATGTAAGCCTCTCGATATCTGAGCTGCGCCGGGCGGCAATGGTCGCAGACGAATACATCAATTTCGAACTCAGCGCCGGCAACGGCGGGAATTTCTCGGATGCTTGCACTCTGACGAGCGAGCAGGCCGACGGCATCGTCTACATGCTTCGCCATCTCCGAAACCTCGCCGAGCAATTGGGGAAAGAGGTCGAGAACATGTGTCAGGGGAAAGGGATGAACCGGCGCATGGTGCGAGACGGCGGCCTGGTGGCCGCAGTTACGAGCCACACTACGGTTTCTACCGCTGACATCGCAGATCCATTGCTTGAAATGATCCAGAATTACAGGCGCAGCCTGAAGGATTTCAACGAAAATGCTCCTCACGATGATGAAGGCGCCGATGCATATGGCAAACGATCCTGGTTTCCCGTTTTAGTTCAATTGAACCAGTGGAGCGAACCCGCTGCCAGCCTGCAAGGCGCAACCGAAGCGCTCCGGATCGCTATCTCGGATGAAAATGGCGTCTACGGATCGGAGGCCGCAGATCGAATGGTGAAGGCTGCATTGGGTTATTTGGAGGCGCAGTTATGACCGGCGAATGCAACAGAACGCCATCGATCTATCGCCTCATGGCGACGTACTGGGATCGGTATGACATTCTCGCAGAAGCGATGTGGCTCTCCAATCGGGCGTCAGATGAATCTGCCGAACACGCCGCCGCTCTGGACGCTCAATGGCAGGCCGGCAACGATATGGATGAAGCCATAGTACAAATCTGCGCTTTCGTGCCTCAGAAGATGGAGGATGCACGGATTAAGGCGAAATTTGTAGCGGCTATCGCCGAAGACAAAGGCGGGACGCTGGAAGCCCCGGAATTGGCGGCGCTTATTCAGTCCCTCCCGAACCTCATTCTTTGCGAATACGCGCGCCTTGAAGGAGTGCGGTCATGAGGGCGCGGGCCAAAATTCATCGAATGCGGATCCAGCGCCGGTGCCGAGGCGCGGGCGATAAGGCGCATGCCGAGATTTACCGGCTGCGGCGGGCCACATTGGAAACTTATATCGAGGAGCTGATAGCTCTGCTCGATGCGATCGACGGCGATACGGATCTTGAAGACGACGAGATCGAGGATATCGACGAGCGGGAGCTGCCGTTTGCCACTGTCAAATCAGAGGCTAGGCTATGACGGCACGGAGCATAATCCGGCTTATGGTCGCGCGAAGGATGTTCAAACTGTCTCGCTGGCTCCTGAAGGCCGGCGAGGCGATGCTTGAGAAGGAATGTCGATCAAGGCCGGAAACATCCCGAACTCGCGGCCGATGAACCACTGAACCTGTTAAAAATTGTTATTCCACCGGCTGAACGCTCCCGGTGAAGGATGTTGGTAGATGTTGGTATTTCGGCAGAAACCACTTTCCGGTGCAAACCTGAAAAAACCTGAGATTTAACCGACTATGAGCGCCAGGTGTCACGCCGGGCCGCCTGTTAGTAAATGTTAGTGTTCAGGCCGAAATCGCTTTCCGGTCGGCTTTGTTGTTAAAGGTTGTGGTTCAGGTCGAAATTTCTTCCCGGTGTCGATATCGACAGACCTTAGAAGAATTCTAGAACAGCGATAAACGGCGCACCCCTGCATGTTCACTTTTGTGAACCTTTTCACTGTTTTTGTTTCCCGGTGAGCAATCATAAAAACCTTACAAAACCTTACTTTTTGAGCGCTGCGCGCGCCCGGTGTGGCATGGCCGCGCTCGTCCTGCTACTTCAGAAAACTTCAGTCGCACCCGTCGGGTTGGTCGATTCAAGGAGGCTGTGATGCTGCTAATCGATTTTCTGTCCTACTTTAACTTGTTCCTTGTTTTCGCCGGCGCCCTTATAGGCGTCTTTCTAAACCGGGTTGTACAGGCCTTAGTAGATAGGGGGCTTCGCCAACAGACGATCAAACTGGAGTGGGAGCAGAAGAAGCGAGAGCAAGCGGCCAGAGTGGCGGAATACATGTCATACGCTTGGCAACTGCGCAGCGATGATACCATGGATATTTATCGGAAAACTAACCAGCTCGGTTGGGAACTGGCGATGTACTTACCAGCCGAACTGTACACCCATGTCCGTGACGGCGTTATGGATGCCAATGATAAAAATCCATTGAGCGCTATCCTTGCAGCGCGGAAGCATCTTTTAAAAGATGAGCGGGATGCGTTAACGTTGGATGATATCGCATTTCACTTTCCCAACGCGAAGGTAATCTCAAAAGCTGTCGAAAACTAAACAGGCTCGAGATTCAGTTCACTCACCCCAAGCATATCGAAGCAAATCTACGACGGCCATAGAAACCGTTGACGCGGCGACTAAAACGGCGAGTACACGCTCTCGTTTGCCAAGTCGAAGTGTCGTTTCCACTCGATGACCGTCCCAGTAAAGATCCCCTGTCCTTCTGTGGACGCCGAGTAGGGTTACACCTTGAATTGAGATAGGTCGAATTTCACTATCCCAATCGTCGGGCGGATCGGCCGTGCTGATCGCAAGCCGGCGGATTTCTTCCCAATCTATTTGTTCGCCCATGGTCACGCATGATGTTGGTAAACGTTGGTCTTTTTACAGAAACAGGTTTTTCGGTTACGTAACAACCTTAAAAATCTGAAATCTCAGGTACTATGTCGTCCACCACAGAGCGCGCACACATTTATTGTTCCTAGCCGGTGGAATTAACGCAATCTGACAATACCAGACTTTTTTGCAGCTATTCCTGCCCGGTTGAAATGCCCGATCTATCCGGCCCCTGTAGACTGTACAGGCCGTGAAAGCTTCAGTTTATGTTGATGGACGTACGTTTGCGCACAGCCGCGTTCGGCAAGCTTAGAACCGAGCGTTTAACCTTGATTGGCTAAGGTTAGCCAAGGTTTCGGTCGGTCTCGCTTCCCGGTAGAACCCAACCAGGCATACTGCTTACCACTGGCCGCATCGCCTCATTTGGCCGCGACTGAGGTGCTCCGTGCGCGTCCTTCGAATATCTTGAGGTAATTCATAGTGGTGATGTCCTGAGCATACATGCAGTGTAGCAGCCAGACGCGCTTCCAGAGTTCATCATGCTCAGGAAGGTAATTCACCGCCAACCCGAGTGTTTTCGCTTCGCGATGGTCTACGACAGAGCCATGAGAATGGAAAACGTTTTTGGTAGACAAGGCCTCAACGACCGCCGACACTTCTTGAGGCTGTTTTCCCGCAAGCATCCCTGTCTGCAGAAGCGATGTCGCGAGCTTCTTCGTCTGCATAATGGCATATGCAGCGAGGCGATGCAGGGGATAGTTTTGCTGGGCGATAGGGGCCTCGATCAGTATCGACGCCGGAACTCCATTTAGATGGGGATCGATCGGCCCGAGTTCAGAGGTTGGCCCCATAATGATTTCGCGTGCAGCAAGGCAGATCATTGTGCCGTTGCTCTTCGCGGCATTCACGACAATCACTCGCAGGTCCGGAACCATGCTTTGAAGCAAAGATACAATTGCTTCAGTGGCATCCGTTTCGCCGCCATTGGTTTCGAGAAGAAGATCCGTAGGCGCGCCACCTATGTCGCCAAGCAGCTCGGCAACATAGGGGATGTCACCGGCGTTGATCATCGATTCATTTCTGAAGCGATTTGCAAAATAAACCACAAGTCGCCTGCCGGTCATTTCCTCGATATCGGAAATAATGAGCTGGCGGAGATATCTGTCTTTTTGCTGGACCCAGAATAGTGGCGACTGCGAAGGAAGCGATTTGCCTCTGGGAAATTTGGCCTGCTCGGCCGGACTAGCCTTGTCCTCGGTCCCGCTCATATTCCCCCGGTGTCTTCGTCTCTGCCGCATCGCCGTGAACCATGCGCCTCATCTTGTCATAGTCCGGTCGCGGTTCGGCGGGAGCATGAACGACGCGAGTATCTACCATGCGGCCGGAAGACTTTGGCCGAGTGATATCGGAAATATCTGCCATCGCGACAGATTGAAAAAGGTTCATGATGCTCTCCATCGAGCGAGTGGTTCCGCTTCGGTCATAGAAGCCTATCGTTGTGCGTGGCTGTCCGCGCATCTGGCATTAAGAGAATCAGTCACGCTGATAGCCGTCAAGGCATTTGTCGGAAGGGATAACGCTCTCGCCGTTATTTTATCCGGTCAGCCTTAAAAATATATGAGGCCCGCCGATCGATGCGTTTTACTAATAGTGTTTGGTATCAGAAGATAAGCATCGATCTAGCCCGCGCGCCAACGTCCATTCCCACGCCATCGAGGCCTGGGAATAAATTGCGCCTATCAACTCCTATGCTCAGTAACGTATGCCGAAGGTGGCGCCTCCTCCGGGCAGGGATGACGATTTTGGTGAAACCACGAACCAGCCCGTCACCCGAAGTTATCTGATTACCCATGTCCGGCCGCTGATCAAGCGGGACAAAGGGAGCGTCGCTAGGGCCGAAAGGGTGAAATGTAAACACTGATTTCTGAGCGGGGATGCGCCTGTCGATTGCGGGCGGAGTTAGCGCAATCGCCTTGTGCGACCCGAGGCTTCTGACATGCTCGGGTAGGTATTGTGCGTCAGGCAATATCATGAAGACAGCAGCGTCGATGTCGACGTCCTGTTCAACTGCGAAGAAGAGAGCAACGAGAGGATCTCGCGTCCAATCAAGGAAACGAGTGGGCACGCCAAAATGCTGTGCAAGAATTCGGTCGTTGGAATAACCTCTCTGGATAGAAGGGAGGTACGGAAGGCCCTCGTTAAAAAAGACTTCTAGGCACCGCGCTTCATACGCGTCGTAGCTAGCCTCCAACGTGCCGTTGAATATGTTCGGGTTCTGTATCCGATACAAGCCCGGAACGAGACCCCAACACGAATCATGATGCCCGCGAAATATATGCCGATAGTCACCTGGCTGTGATTCTATCAGCGATAGATATTCAGACAGGGAACTTGTCTGCATTTCTAAAATGTTCAAAGGTCGCAGCTTCCGATTAATTTTGACGTTCGCCAAAGGTACGTGCGCGGTTCTGATTTTTGCATCATCGCTCGCTCCCACCGGATCGCATTAGGGGGATACGCAGGGGGATCGGTGCTTTGACCGGAACCTAATTATACAATTAATTCAAGATATTAGGTATAATAAATGGTGCTGCTAGAGAGATTTGAACTCTCGGCCTCTCCCTTACCAAGGGAGTGCTCTACCCCTGAGCTATAGCAGCATCTGAGCGGCGCGGTTGCTCCCGCGTCGTTGGTGAGCGGCCTATTGCCATAGGTTCAGGATGAGCGCAAGCGGCAAATCAACTATTTGTCGAGAACTTACAAGAGTTACGACCAAGCTTCGGCAACAGGCTCTGTTGTCGAGCCGTCATTGAGGAAATGCATCAGATCGCCGGTGATCGCCATGTGGAGACGACGGACGGCGGGGCCAAATGGCAGCCCCGCCGTGTGTTCAGCTATCATTTCGCCGGAACATCGACAGTATCCAGCGTACTGCTCAGCAGCAGTGCCAGGATCGTGCAGATCGCACCCGAGATCAGGTAACCGCCGATGAAGATAATGCCGAAATTGCTGGCAAGGCCGAGTGCGACCAGAGGCGCAAAGCCTGCACCGATCAACCAGGCAAGGTCGGAGGTCAAAGCGGAGCCGGTATATCTGTAGCCCTTACTGAAACGCGAAGACACGGAGCCGGAGGCCTGACCGAACGACAGGCCGAGGATGGCAAAGCCGAGGATGATGAAGGCCGCCTGCCCTGCGCCACCTGCATTGAGCAGGAAAGGAGCAGTGAAGCTGAACACGGCGATGATGAATGCGCCGATCAGCAACTGGCGCCGGCGCCCGATGCGGTCTGCCAGGAAACCCGACAGCATGATGGTTGCAAAGCCACAGAGCGCGCCCAGCACCTGCACGAACAGGAAGGGGCCGGCCGATTGTCCGCCGTGCAAGGTTACCCAGCTCAAGGGGAAAATCGTCACCAGATGGAACATGGCGAAGCTCGCCAGCGGTGCAAAGGCGCCGATCACGATATCAAAACCATGGACCCGCAACACGTCCGTGATCGGCTTGGCTTCGAGTTCGTGATTTTCCATCGCCGTGCCGAATTCATGCGAGGCGACGATGCGCAGCCTTGCAAACAAAGCCACGACGTTGATCGCAAACGCGACGAAGAAGGGAAAACGCCAACCCCATTCAAGGAAATCCGCATCGGAAAGATTAACGACGAAATATCCGAACAGTATGCTGGCCAGAGCGAAGCCGACAGGCGCTCCGAGCTGCGGGATCATCGCGTAAAAACCACGGCGATTCGGCGGCGCGTTCATTGCCAGCAGGGAGGCCAGACCATCCCACGCTCCCCCCAGCGCAAAACCCTGGCCGAGACGGAACAGGGCCAGAAGCGCCACGGACCACATGCCGATCGTCTCATAGCCCGGCAGGAAGGCGATGGACGCGGTCGAGCCACCAAGAATGAGCAGCGCCGTCGTCAGCTTCGTGCCACGGCCGAAGGTTCGGTCGATCCACATGAAAACGAAGGATCCGACCGGTCTTGCCAGGAAGGCAAGCGAGAAGATGGCGAAAGAATAGAGTGTCGCGGTGATCGGGTCCGGCGCGAATGGGAAAACCAGCCGGGGAAAGACCAGCACACAGCCCAGACCAAAAACGAAGAAGTCGAAAAATTCGGACGTCCGGCCAATCACCACGCCGATGGCGATGTTACCCGCCGAAATCGGCTTGTCATCGTGGATGTGCCTTGCGTCTCGCTCCAGTGCCGAGGACGACGGTCCAGTCGTCAAGATTGTTGCCTCTGCCATGACTAACGTTCCTCCTTCGCGTCATTGCAACAATGAGTATGTTGGCCGGACTTGCTGTCAATCAAGATTTCAACCGAGAATTTGTGAAAATTCGAAAATTAGCAAATTTTGCCACAATCGTCAGGTTCGGCGCCATAAGCTCTGTCTTCTGTCAACTTTATGAGCTAGATTGCGCGCCGCAGGGCCGCCCTCCATTCAGATGGAGCAGGTGGTGGTCGGTGGTGCGAAAAATTGTAGCACTGCGACGAAACACCTCATGGAGATCGGGGCCACGCTCCGATAGGCGAACTAGATAAAAAGCAAATTTGAGCAGACCTATGTCCCCAATCGTACGGCGTCTTTGCCAGCTTTCCCTCTTCCTTATCCTCCCCTTGATGTCGGGCTGTGACCTCGTGGTCATGTCGCCGTCGGGCGATATCGCCCAACAGCAGGCCGATCTCATCGTCGTCTCGACGGTGCTGATGCTGCTGATCATCGTCCCGGTATTGTTCCTGACCTTGTATTTCGCCTGGCACTATCGCCATTCGAACACCAAGGCCAAGTATGATCCCGAATGGCATCACTCGACCCGCCTCGAAGTGGTGATCTGGGCCGCACCGCTTGCGATCATCATCGCACTCGGCGCGATCACCTGGATCAGCACCCACAAGCTCGACCCTTTCCGTCCGCTCGACCGGATCGACGCGGAAAGAACGATCCCGGAGGGCACCAAGCCGCTGGAAGTCGAGGTCGTGGCATTAGACTGGAAGTGGCTGTTCTTCTATCCGGAATACGGCATTGCCACCGTCAACGAGATGGCGGCCCCGATCGATCGTCCAATCACTTTCAAGATCACCTCCTCTTCAGTGATGAACTCTTTTTACGTTCCCGCGCTTGCCGGCATGATCTATGCGATGCCGGGCATGGAGACGAAGCTTCACGCCGTGATCAACAAAGAAGGCGTGTTTGACGGGTTTTCCTCCAATTACAGTGGCGCCGGCTTCTCGCACATGCGCTTCAAGTTCCACAGCGTGAACCAGGAAGGCTTCGACGGCTGGATTGCACGCGTGAAGCAGAACGGCACCGCGCTCAACCAGGACACATATTTGAAGCTGGAAAAGCCCAGCGAACGTGAGCCAGTGCGCTACTACGCCACCGTGCAGCAGGACCTCTACCAGCGGGTCCTCAACATGTGCGCCGAAACGGGCCGGATGTGCATGAGTGAAATGATGCATATCGACATGATGGGCGGCGGCGGCGTCGAGAGCCACGAAAACCGCGACAAGCTGCGGTACGACAATCGCCACATGGAGCATTATTCAGCCGGCCATGGCCCCGTACCCGCCCTCGGCGCCACGGTGCCGGCATCAGGCGAGCCGGCAAAGAGCGACGCAGCTCCGCATGAAGGCGGTCACTCAATGTCTGGCATGAACCACGACAGCGAAGGGCCGGCGCCGGCCCAGCTCAACAAGAATTAAACCTGGCGCTTTGCGTCGCACGACATACACGACATAAATGAACGGGTTGTCCCATGTTTTCTGATCCTGACCTCCTGAAGTTCATCTTCGGTCGGTTGACACTCGAATCGATCCCCTATCACGAGCCTATCCTCGTCGCGACCTTCTGTGGTGTCGCCCTCGGGGGCATCGCGCTTATGTGTCTTCTCACCTACATGAAATGGTGGGGGCCACTGTGGCACGACTGGATCACCAGTATCGATCACAAGAAAATCGGCATCATGTACATCATCCTTGCGATCGTGATGCTGCTTCGCGGCTTCTCGGACGCAATCATGATGCGTATCCAGCAGGCCATCGCCTTCAACGGTTCGGAAGGGTATCTTCCGCCGCATCACTACGACCAGGTCTTCACCGCCCATGGCGTGATCATGATCTTCTTCGTTGCGATGCCTTTCGTGACCGGTTTCATGAACTTCGTCGTGCCGCTGCAGATCGGCGCACGCGACGTTTCCTTCCCGTTCCTCAACAACTTCTCGTTCTGGATGACCACAGCAGGCGCGATCATCGTGATGATCTCGCTGTTCGTCGGTGAATTCGCACGGACGGGCTGGTTGGCCTATCCGCCGCTTTCGGGCGCGGATTACAGTCCTGGTGTCGGTGTCGATTATTACATCTGGGGACTTCAGGTCGCGGGCGTGGGAACGACGCTTTCAGGCATCAACTTGATTGCCACGATCGTCAAGATGCGCGCTCCCGGCATGTCCTTCATGAAGATGCCTGTCTTCACCTGGACTTCGCTCTGCACCAACATCCTGATCGTCGCCACCTTCCCGATCCTCACCGCAACGCTCGTTCTTCTGTCGCTCGACCGCTATGTCGGCACGAACTTCTTCACGAACGATCTTGGCGGCAACCCGATGATGTATATCAACCTCATCTGGATCTGGGGTCATCCGGAAGTGTACATCCTGGTGCTGCCGGCCTTCGGTATCTTCTCCGAAGTCGTCGCAACCTTCTCCGGCAAGCGCCTGTTCGGTTATGCCTCGATGGTATACGCCACCTGCGCGATCATGATCCTGTCCTACCTCGTGTGGCTGCACCACTTCTTCACGATGGGTTCGGGCGCTTCGGTCAACGCCTTCTTCGGCATTACCACGATGATCATTTCGATCCCGACAGGGGCGAAGATCTTCAACTGGCTGTTCACGATCTATCGTGGTCGCGTCCGTTATGAAGTTCCGATGCTCTGGACGATCGGCTTCATGATCACCTTCGTCATCGGCGGTATGACCGGCGTCATGCTGGCAGTTCCGCCGGCCGACTTCGTGTTGCACAACTCGCTGTTCCTGGTCGCCCACTTCCATAACGTGATCATCGGCGGCGTGCTGTTCGGCCTGATGGCCGGCGTCACCTACTGGTTCCCGAAGGCATTCGGCTACAAGCTCGATCCCTTCTGGGGCAAGATGAGCTTCTGGTTCTGGTTCATCGGCTTCTACTTCGCCTTCATGCCGCTCTACGTGCTCGGCCTGATGGGCGTTACCCGCCGCATGTCCCAGTTCGAAGACCCTTCGCTGCAGATCTGGTTCATCATCGCTGCAGTCGGCGCCGGCATGATCGCCATCGGCATCCTGTCGTTCATCATCCAGCTCGTCGTCAGCTACATCAAGCGCGAGGAACTGAAGGATGAGACGGGCGATCCGTGGCATGGCCGTACTCTGGAATGGTCGACGTCTTCGCCGCCGCCGGACTACAACTTCGCCTTCACGCCGGTCGTTCACGATCACGACAGCTGGTACGACATGAAGAACCGCGGTTATGCGCGTCCGCTTCAGGGTTTCAAGCCGATCCACATGCCGAAGAACACCGGCACGGGTGCAATCCTGGCAGCGCTCAACGTTGTCCTCGCATTCGGCCTGATCTGGTACATTTGGTGGCTGGTCGCCGTATCCTTCATCGCCATCATCGCGGTCGCCATCGGCCATACCTTCAACTACAAGCGTGACTTCTATATTCCGGTGGAAACCGTTTCCGCGGAAGAAGCCAAGCGGACAGAACTGCTGGCTAAGCAGGTGTGACAATGAGCAATATTCAGAGCCAATCTGCGGAAAAGCCGCAATTCTATCTCGAGGAAGACCATCATCCGGAAGGCAGCACGAACCTCGGGTTCTGGCTGTACCTGATGAGCGACTGCCTCATCTTCGCGACGCTGTTCGCGACCTATGCCGTGCTCGGCCGCAATTATGCGGCCGGCCCCTCGCCGGCCGACCTGTTCGACCTGAAGCTCGTGGCAATCAACACCGCCATGCTGCTGTTCTCGTCGATCACCTACGGCTTCGCGATGCTGCAGATGGAACGCGGCGCCAAGCAGGAAACCCTGTTCTGGCTCGGCATTACTGGCCTGTTCGGCCTCGCCTTCCTGGGTATCGAACTCTATGAGTTCCATCACATGATCCTTGAAGGTGCTACCCCGCAGCGTTCGGCCTTCCTCTCGGCCTTCTTCACCCTGGTCGGCACGCACGGTCTGCACGTGACGTTCGGCCTCATCTGGCTGGTCACGCTGATGGTGCAGGTATCCAAGCACGGCCTGATTGCTGAAAACCGCCGCCGCCTGATGTGCCTTTCGATGTTCTGGCACTTCCTGGACGTCGTCTGGATCGGTGTCTTCTCTGTCGTCTATCTCATGGGAGTAGTCGGATGACCACCAACTCCACCTCGCACGAAGATGCGCACGAAGCCCACCACGGCCATAGCCATGGCCACGAAGCCGGGCATGGAAGCCTCAAGAGCTATGTGACAGGCTTCGTGCTGTCGGTGATCCTGACCGCCATTCCATTCTGGCTGGTCATGGGTGACGTTCTCGACAGCAAGGTTGCCACCGTCGCAGCTATCATGATCATCGGCGCGATCCAGATCGTCGTCCATATGGTCTACTTCCTGCACATGAACACCAAGTCCGAGGGCGGCTGGACGGTGATGGCGCTGATCTTCACGATCATCATCGTGGCGATCGCACTGATAGGCTCGCTCTGGGTCATGCATCATCTCAACACGAACATGATGGTCATGTCGCCCGAGATGATGAAGAACCTGCCTTAAGGCACATCAAGGTAGCCCGCTCCAGGGCTACCTTCACCAGACCGCACGGACTGGCACGAACACTTCTGAAGAAATGGAAACGCCCGTGAAATCATCTCTTGGCTTTCGGGCGTTTCTGCTTTTTGCGGCTCTTGTCTTCACCGCTCTCGGCCTTTGGCAGGTCCAGCGGCTTTTCTGGAAGCTTGACCTGATCGCCCGCGTGGATTCCCGCGTCCATGCCGAAGCGATAGCTCCGCCAGCAAATGCCGAATGGCTGACCATCGACGGCGATGCCGAATATCGGCATGTGACGCTGGCCGGAACCTTCGACCATTCACGCGAAACTCTGGTTCAGGCGGTGACGGAAAGAGGCCCCGGCTTCTGGGTCGTCACGCCGCTCACCTCGGAAGACGGCAGAACCGTACTCGTCAATCGCGGATTCGTACCTCTGGAACGGCGTGATCCCGCATCCCGCACGGAGGGTCAGCCGCAAGGCGAAGTGAACGTTAGCGGGCTACTGCGCCTTACCGAACCCGGAGGGGCATTCCTTCGCAGTAACAACCCTGTTGCCGGCAACTGGTATTCCCGCGACGTGCAGGCTATCGGCGCAAACAAGGGGCTTGCCAATCTTGCGCCCTATTTCATCGATGCCGATGCAACTGCCAATCCGGGCGGTTATCCGGTGGGAGGCCTGACGGTCATTCAATTCAGGAACAGCCACCTTGTCTACGCGCTGACGTGGTTCACGCTTGCGATCATGTCTTTTGCAGCCCTGGTTCTGATCCCGCGCTTCCTGCGCAAGGAGACCTGACAAGGGCTCTCGCGGGCGGCTGCAAAGCCGAGTTGCAACAGCACAAGAATAATTTCAACTCCATCTTGAACCACCCGCCTGCCGACACGAGATGCCAATTTGTCGCGATAGGCACCGATCGCGTATTTCTCTCTACTGGAAACCGTCTTTGTTCTTGTAGTGAGAGCGTATTTTAGAGCACTCGTTAAAACCCGGAAGACGCGCTATACAATGGCGGATCAGCTGATCCGACACTGGAGTCGGTAACGCTGTCGCGTTGGTGAAGGCATATGCAGAAAACGCTGCTACGTTACATATGGGAGCATACAAAACCGCAGCAGGTCTTCATCCTGCTGATCGTCGCCTTGTCGATGATCCCGTATTTCCTTGCCTTCGACCTTCCAAAGCAAATCATCAACGGCCCGATCCAGGGCCAGGGCTTCGAGGACCTGAGCGCTACCCAGACGTTCATGGATTTTTCGTTCACCATTCCGCTGCTGGGCTACACGTTCGGCTTCGACGGTTTTCCGCTTGATCGCATGCAAACCCTGGTCGCGCTCAGCCTCGTATTCCTGCTTCTGGTGGTCATCAACGGCGCATTCAAATATTACATCAACACCTATAAGGGCCGGCTCGGCGAACGCCTGCTGCGCCGCATCCGTTTCGAGCTCGTCGATCGCGTCCTGCGCTTTCCGCCCCGTCACGCCAAAAGCCTGAATGGCGCCGAAATTGCCAGCATGATCAAAGACGAAGTGGAACCGTTCGGCGGTTTCACCGGAGATGCCTTCGTCCAACCCGCCCTTCTCGGCGGTCAGGCGCTTGCCGCACTCTTCTTCATCATCCTGCAGAACTTCTGGCTCGGCATGGTCGCGGCATTCATGGTGGCGATCCAGGTGATCATCATCCCGAAAATGCGCCGCAGGCTGATCGAACTTGGCCGGCAAAGGCAGATCACAGCCCGGCGGCTGGCGGGTAAAGTGAACGAGGTGGTCGAGGGCCTGGGTACGATCCATGCCTACGATACGTCGAATTTCGAACGCGCAGACGTGGCAAGCCGGCTCGGTGAAATATACCGGATTCGCTACGACCTTTATCAGTGGAAGTTTCTGGTCAAATTCCTCAACAACTTCCTCTCGCAGGTGACGCCGTTCCTGTTCTACCTTATCGGCGGCTATCTCACCTTGCGCGGCACGCTCGACGTCGGTCAGCTTGTGGCCGTCATCAATGCCTACAAGGATCTGCCAGGGCCTCTGAAGGAACTGATCGACTGGGATCAGGCACGACAGGACGTGCAGGTGAAATACGAGCAGATCTTCGAGAACTTCGAAGTCGAAGATTTGATCAATCCTGCCCTTCATGCTCTCACACCCGCGGCGGCCCAACCACGCAGCGAAACGCTTCAGGCCGTTTCAGTCTCCATCAGCGATGACAGTGGCGCCAAGGTTGTCGATCACGTGACGCTGAAGATCGATCGTGGTGAAACAGTCGCCATGGTGGATCATGCCGGCAGAGGCGCCGAAGCGATGGCGGAGGCCTTCGGCCGAATGGCATGGCCATCAAGCGGCCGGATCTGCCTCGGTGACAACGACATCAGGGAGCTTCCCGAATCGGTCACCGGGCGCCACATTTCCTATGTTTCCACCGACAGCTATTTCTTCCACGGCAGCCTCAAGGACAACCTCCTTTACGGCCTGAAGCACGCTCCGGTGAAAAAATATGAGTATGAAGGCCTGAAAGCCCGGCAGCGGCTTTGGGAGATCCGCGAAGCCAGAAAAGCTGGCAATCCACATCTCGATATCCGGGCTGGCTGGGTCGATTACAGCTACGCGGCGCTTGGCAATGGCGCCAAGGAGGATTTGCGCAAGTCGCTTCTGGCGGCACTCGACGCGGTACAGTTGACCGACGACGTGCTTGAGCTCGCACTTCATTCGATAATCAATCCGGAGGAGGATCCGGATTTTGCCGCGCGCGTGGTCGAAATGCGGCGCGCTTTGCGTACACGGATGAACGAACTCGGGATGGATTCTCTTGTTATTCCGTTCGAACCGGATGGATATAATGCTCAGGCAACCGTTGCAGAGAACCTGCTGTTTGGGGCGACACTGGCGCCGCTGACGCCGGATAACGAGCTGCTCTCCAGCGAGCATTTCTACACGGCGCTCAACAAGGTTGGGCTGCAGCGTCCGTTCGCCGAAATAGGAAGAACAGTCGCCAGGAACCTCGTTGAAATCTTCGGAGGCCTTCCGGCAGACCACCCATTCTTCCGGCAGGTCACGTCGCTGTCGGCGGAAGACATCAGCTATTATCAAAGCCTGCTGCAGCGGAAGAACGAGCCTAAGCCGGTCAATTTCCGGCTGTCCGAGGCAGACAAGGCGTTCATCCGTCTTACGCTGGAATATATCGAGCCCCGTTATCGCCTGGGTATCCTGACAGACGAGCTGAAGGACAAGATCGTCGGTTCGCGCGAACTTTTCTATACCGAGTTGCCGGCGCACCTGCGTGAACTTGTCGAGCGCTACGACCCGGACAAATATGTTTCCGTCGCGACATTGCGTGAAAATATCGTGTTCGGAAAGCTGAGCAACAGCAATGCCGATGGGGTCGCCGAACTTCGCACGCTGGCGGGCACCGTTTCCCGTGAACTAGGCTTTGCCGACCAGCTTCTAAATGCCGGTCTTGATTACGATATCGGTGCCGGCGGACGGCGTCTGACACCGATCCAGAGGCGAAAACTTAATCTCGCACGCGCATTGATTAGGCGGTCTGATTATTACGTGTTCAACAAACCTCTTCCGGGTCTCGAAAGACACACCCAGGAGGAAATTGTTCAAAACGTGCTTGCATTTCTGGGTCAACAGGAGAATGATCCAGCTGTAATATGGGTCCTGTCAAATATCTCTTTGTCACGTTTGTTTGACAAAGTCGTTATGTTCGATGGAGGCGCAATTCTCGAAGAGGGCTCCTACGAGACCCTTGAACAGGAGAGTGGAACCTTCAAGGCTCTGGTGGCTTAGCCATCGATCCGACACGAAAGGCGGAAGAGCGATGTTGCTATGTGATGAAGTTCAACTGCTGCGGAAGCTTCCGTATTTTGCGGAAGTAGATACGTGCAAGCTCAAGCTGCTCGCATTCGCATCCGAGCGCGTGACATTCAAGGCTGGCCAGCGTCTCTTCACTCAGGGCGATAGCGGGGACTCCGCCTACTTCATTCTTAGCGGAACCGTCGATTTCCTCGTGACCACACCCGATGGCCCGGTAAAGGTCAGCGAACGGGGTGCAAACTCGATCGTCGGCGACATATCGCTTCTTTGCGATGGGCCGCGCAGCTCTACCGTTCAGGCCGCAGGTGTTGTCGAAGCGTTGAAGATCAACAAGGATTACCTCTTCCGGATCATGGACGATTGCCCCGGCATGACCATGAAGATGACGCGCGCCCTTGCTGAGCGGCTGCGTCTCACCTCTTCGGAACTGGATAAGGTTCGGGCCCTGCAGAAGGCCTGATCAGCCTTAATCACTCACAGCTTGCGATAGACGTAATACCTGCCTTCGTTGACCGATGGTAGGCGTGGGATCTCGCCGAGCTGCGGATGGGCCAGCGGAAGGCCGCTGACGGCATAACCGCCTGAACCAAGCATATCGACAATCATCTGCGGCAGCCATGACAGCGTGATGGCATCCTTGTCCGGATAACCGGTGCCGATATCGGCGTGGACCAGAGCGGCGCCGCTTCCTGCAAATTTCTGTCCCGTCTCGTTGATCTCACCGATGATGAAATCGTCTTCATGCGGTGCAGCCGAGCGATGCGCATTCATTGCCCGGTCGAATGCAATCACCCGTCGATCGGCAAACAGTTCGCGCAGATGGCTGTAGGTTCGTCCGTTACCCAGTCCGACTTCCAGCACGTCACCTTCCGGCGGCAGGCCCAGATCACGGGCGACATGATTGAGGATATCACGCTGGGCGGACATGCGATTGATAAACGCGTCGAGACGGCTCATGAGCGTTCAGTACCTCAGGCTTTGACGATAACGTCAGCGGAAATTCCCTTGCGGGCGAAAACGTTGCGCGTATCGACGATCAAAGGTGCCAGGCGGGATATAGCGTCATAATCGACATTGTCATGGTCGGTGGCGATGACCACCGCATCGAAAGACTTCAGCGCGGCCTCGTCCCATTCAATCGATCTGCGGCCTTTGAGTTCGGCATATTCGCGGGTCGAGGGAATTTCCGGCACATAGGGGTCGAAATAGGCCGCCGATCCGCCGCGACGCTCGATCAGTTCCATCAGACGCAGTGACGGGCTTTCGCGGATGTCGGGTACGTTCTTCTTGTAGGCAAGGCCGATCAGCAACACCTTGGACCGGCTGAGCGCCTTGCCGCTGCGGATATCCAGTGCCTCCGCCAGCCGTGTCACAATATGGTGCGGCATAGCTGTGTTGATCTCGCCAGCAAGCTCGATGAAACGGGTCGGCGTCTCGAATTCACGCGACTTCCAGGTCAGGTAAAACGGATCGATCGGGATGCAGTGACCGCCGAGGCCGGGGCCGGGATAAAAGGGCATATAACCGAACGGCTTGGATTTGGCCGCATCGATGACCTCCCAGACGTCGATGCCCATGGCGTCGTAGACGAGCTTCAACTCGTTAACGAGGGCGATGTTAACGGCGCGGAAGATGTTTTCGGTGAGCTTGACGGCTTCGGCGGTGGCGGTGGTCGAGACCGGCACGATGGTCGATACCGTTGCACCATAAAAGGCCTGCATCAAACCGGCAGCAGCTTCGCCATCACCGGCGACCACTTTCGGAATGCTGGCGGTGTGGAACTGCCGGTTGCCCGGATCCTCCCGCTCGGGCGAATAACCGAGGAAGAAGTCGGCACCGGACTTCAGACCCGTCTTTTCGAGGATCGGTTTCACCACCTCGTCGGTCGTGCCGGGATAGGTGGTCGATTCGAGCACGATCAACTGCCCCGGACGCAGGGTCGCGGCAATCGCCTCGGCCGTTTTCGCCACATAGGAGAGGTCCGGATCGCGATGCGCCGTTAGCGGCGTCGGTACGCAAATCGCCACGATATCGCATTCGGCCAGACGGGTGAAATCGGAGGTCGCGGCAAAACGGCCAGCCTCGCATTCCGCCTTCAACACCTCGGTCGGAACGGCCTCGATATAGCTTTCACGGCGATCGATGAATTCGATCTTGGACGGGTCGATATCGAAACCGACGACCGTGAAACCCGCCCGCGCAAACGCCATCGCCAGTGGCAATCCGACATAGCCAAGCCCCACAACGCCGGCTTTGGCCGTGCGTGCGGTGATCTTCGCGTGAAGCGTCGAGGAAAGGGATGTATCGGTCATGACGGGAGAAATCCTAGCGATGAGGCAGTGGCTGACAGTTGTGAGAGATGCGCCGACGTGTCAAGAGTGGTCACGGGGAGATGATCAAACCCGCATGATGCCAGGCCTATGAAAATCCTGTTCTATTCGCCGCTGAAGTCGCCCAATCATCCGGTTCCGTCCGGAGACAGGTTGATGGCGCGACTTATCGTCAGTGCGCTGACCCGCCTGGGACATGAGGTTACGATCGCTTCCGAGATGCGCAGCTTCATGCGCTCGTCCGAAATGCAGGATGCCTTTGAAGCACATATGGCGGACGCTGCCCGGGAGATCGAACACATCAAGGCGGAGCATTCCGGTTCGTCCGCACCGGACCTCTGGTTCACCTATCATCCCTATTACAAGGCACCCGATCTTCTCGGCCCGGCACTTGCCCGGCATTTCGGCATTCCATTGATCAATGCCGAAGCCTCCTATTCATCACGCCGGAATATCGGGGTGTGGAAGGCATCGCAGGAGATGCTGCTCGACAGCCTTAAAAGCGCTGCGGTCAATCTCTGTTTCACGCGCCGCGACCTTGACGGTTTGCAGGCGGCCATGCCCGATGCAAGGCTGGAACTCATAGCCCCCTTCATCGACAGCGAGCCCTATCTGAAACGTGCACCGAGGCCGGAACCGGGACGGCTCGTGACCGTGGCGATGATGCGGCCGGGCGACAAGCTTTCAAGCTACACGGCGCTGGTCGAAAGCTTGCGCCTCATTCAACATCCGCCATGGACGCTTTCCATCGCCGGCGATGGAGAATGCCGACAGGAGGTGGAGCAGGCTTTTGCAGCATTCGACTCCAAGCGGATAGAATGGCTGGGAGCCTTGTCGGAGCCAGAGATCGCCGACCTGCTTTCACGCGGCTCCATGTTCGTCTGGCCGGGCCACGGGGAGGCCTACGGGCTTGCCTATCTCGAGGCACAGGCTGCCGGTCTTCCGATCGTCGCCGAGGCGATCGCAGGCGTTCCCGAAGTCGTCGAACACGATCGCACAGGGCTGCTGACACCAGCCGGCGACCGAATTGCCTATGCAGAGGCGATCAGCCGTCTTCTATCCGACGATGCGTTCAGGGCTCGGCTGGGGAGAGAAGCAAGGATTTTTGCGACCGAAGACCGGTCGATCGGCGGCGCGGCGGAAAGCCTGCGCCGGATACTTGAAACCCATGTGAGATGACCGGATGAGCCGCAGCCAATTTATCGGCATGCTCGATGCCTATGCCAGAACAGACCGGACTGTGCAGCTGTGGCTGCGTGACGACGATGCCATCGAGCCGACAGAAGCTCTGTCGCGGCTGCTCGGCCTGTCGGAGGGCTGGGATGCGCCGCTGACGATCGCAGCCATTCCCGCCCACGCGACAGCAGCACTGGCCGGGCTTCTGCGACAATTGCCGCTGATATCCGTCGCGGTGCATGGCTGGGATCACCTGAACCACGCACCGACATCGGAAAAGAAACAGGAGCTCGGGCTTCATCGTGGAGAAGCCGTCGTGCTTTCCCGATTGGCGGAGGGGCTGGAGCGGATCAGGGCGCTGTTCGGTGATCGCGCCGTGCCATTGCTGGTGCCGCCATGGAACCGTATCGCGCCTGCGCTTGTCGGCCACCTGACGTCTCTGGGATACGAAGCGCTGTCGGTCTTCGGCCCTGAACGGAAAGAGGCGCCGCTTCGCCTGGTGAACACACATGTCGATATCATCGACTGGAAGGGCACCCGCGGCGGCCGTGCAATGGATATCCTTTACGCTGAAGCCGCAGCACGGCTGGAGGCCAGTGAAACGCTGAAAACGAGCCTCGGGATACTCACGCATCATCTCGTACACGACGAGGCCGCCTGGGATTTTCTGGACGACTTCTTCGACCTGACCGCTAACCATCCGGCCTGCCGATGGGTAGCCGTCCGTGAGCTGATGAATATCCCTTAAAACCTACCAAGGCTTCCAGGCGATAAGCAGCCCGTCCGCATCGGCGGCCAGCGCCTGCACATCGGAAAGCGGTACTCCAGCAGGCACCGACGTCGCGACAAAGCCTGTGCCTGCAAGGTTGACCGGGCCGGACCGGGCGACGACGGTGAAGATCAGCGGGCCGGTCGACCACCATGCAGGCGCATCGCCAAGATCCTCGATCACGGACGACAGCACATCGGATAATCGCGAGAAGACCGGATTGCCTACAGGCGTCGCAATGAACGAATTGGCGAACAGGGTGCTTCCGGCGCCGGTCTTGCGCGGGATCTCTTCGGCAAAAACGGACAAACCCGTCAACGGTAGGAAATCATGAAAGCTGCCCCGGTTACCGGCGGGGAACCAGTCGCAGTCGAGATAGATGCCACCAAGATCGCGCAGGATTATGTAGCGGGCCACATCGACGGCACCAGGAAAGTCGCCTTCATCCAGCATGTGCCGCAATGCCATGTGCCGATCATAACCATTTTCGGCAAGATCGGCTTCGCGCCACAATCTATGCTGATAGCCGTGCGCCACGGCATGTGCTGCCCAGGCGTCAACGGTCGGAGGGACGGGTTTTGAACCAAGCCAGATCTGGTGGATGCAGCGCGGAACGGGCGTACGTGACAGTTCGACCATCACTGCCCGGTCTTCCGGCGAAAAAGTACCGTAATCCGCAAGTCTCTGGGGTGGTGGAACGAGGTGAAACTGGTAACCGATCCTGGCGATCGCATCGCCTTCCGCTTTTGCCAGTTTCAGCATTGCCGACTGCAGCCGCCGCGGCAGGCCGAGCGCCGTCAGTGCATCGGTTTCACCCAGCCCTTCCGAAAGAATATCCTGCAGCAGATCACGAGCCTCCTCGAAGCGACCAGACCCGATCAGCTTCTTCGCCTCGCCAAGCATCCTTTTGTAATCTGGTTCGTTTATCATCGGTAGCGATCCAGCAACCTTCATATGCCATGGACTAAAGTCATCGCTCTGCGCTACGCTGAATTTTGCTCCAGCGTCAATCCGATCAGGTATCCCGACATGAAATCCGACAAAACTAATTTTGCCGTCATGGGAAAAACCGCGATTTTATGGGAGATGACCAAACGAGATTTCCGCATGAGGACAATTGCCTGATGACGACATTGGTGCCCGATCTGTTGCGGATTGAAAATCTCAGCGTCAGCTTCCCCGTCTTCGGCAGCAAAATACAGGCCGTCAGCAATCTGAGCATGCGGATCAGGCCCGGCAAGGTTACCGCGCTGGTCGGGGAGTCAGGGTCGGGGAAATCCGTCATCGGCCGCACGATCATCGGGATCGAAAGCCCGCTCGCGTCGATACAGGGGCGCGTCCTGTTCAACGATCCTGCAACGTCGGAAGGGCCGGTCGATCTGCTGAAGCTGCCGCAGGATGGGCGGCAGATTCGTGCCATTCGCGGCAACAGGATCGGGATGATCTTTCAGGAGCCGATGACGTCGCTGTCGCCGCTTCATACGATCGGCAACCAGATCGATGAAGCGCTGAGAATCCACGACGCATCTTCACCGGCAGAGCAGCGGGAGCGGATTAACGACACGCTGTCTCTCGTCGGGTTCAAGGACCCGGCAAAAGTCCATGGCATGTATCCGTTCGAACTGTCCGGCGGGATGCGCCAACGTGCGATGATCGCCATGGCGCTGGTCTGTCGCCCTGCCCTGCTGATCGCCGACGAGCCGACGACGGCACTCGACGTGACGATCCAGGCTCAAATCCTCAAGCTGCTACGTGATCTGCAATCGCAATTCAACATGGCAATGCTGCTGATCACTCATGACCTCGGCATAGTCACCAACCTTGCCGACGAAGTCGTCGTCGCCTATCGCGGCGAGGTCATGGAAGCCGGCACCGTGGACGATATCTTCCGCCGGCCCATCCACCCCTATCCGAAAGGCCTGATCTCGGCGATCCCGACTTTCGAGATGGAGCGCGGCCAGCGCCTGAAGCCGCTGCGCGAAATCGCCGTCGACACGGCCAGCATGATGGAAACCGGTTATCTCAATTCCGGTGGTTCACGAACCATTCTTTCGGTCAATCACATCAGCAAGACATTCAGAGCCAAAAAGAGAAAACTCGGTAGCCACGAGAGCAATGTGACGCTTGCCGTCGATGACGTGAGTTTCGACATCCGGCGCGGCGAAAGCCTCGGGCTCGTTGGCGAAAGCGGCTGTGGCAAGACCACTCTGAGCAAGATCCTGATGCGCGGGCTCACCGCAGACACGGGGGCCGTCGTCTTCGAAAGCGAAAAGGGTCCGATCGACGTCCTTTCCGCCCAAGGCGAAGAACTGGACATGCTGCGCCAGCGTATTCAGATGGTCTTCCAGGATCCCATCTCGTCGCTGTCACCACGCATGACGATAAGGGAAATCATTGGCGAAGGCCTGGAGATCCATGGCCGCGGGTCGCGCAGTACGCGGCTGGACGCGGTACGGCGGCTGTTGCGGACGATCGGTCTCGACGACAGTGCGCTCAGCCGTTATCCGCATAGTTTTTCGGGAGGTCAGCGGCAGCGCATCGGCATCGCGCGCGCTTTAGCGCTCGGTCCCGAACTGATGATCTGCGACGAGCCGGTATCGGCGCTCGATGTGTCGATCCAGGCGCAGATCCTCAACCTCCTCAAGGATCTCAAGCAGGATCTTGGGCTGACCTACCTGTTCATCTCACATAACCTTGCGGTGGTGAATTACATGGCCGACCGTGTCGCCGTCATGTATGCGGGCCGGATCGTCGAGATCGGCCCCTGCGAGATCATCATGCGCAACCCGACACATCCTTATACGCGGCGGCTGATCGCGGCCGTGCCGATCCCCGATCTCGACCGTCCGCTCAATCTCGATACGCTCGACATTCCGAAAAAGGCGACCCAGAACTGGAACCCGGCCTTCATTCAGGACACGGGCGAGCGGCTGACGCAGGTCGATCTCGGCGGCGGCCATTTCGTTCTGGCCAAACCCCAGTCGACCATCAGGGAACTGCAGCCATGATCAAACGCAGGACCGTACTTGGGTTGATCGCGACCGCACTTGCACCCTTCAACGCGAAGGCTGCGTTTACCGGTTCGGATTACCTGAAGGACGACATCAAGGCCGGCAAATTGCCCGATGTTGCGGAGCGGTTGCCGCGCAATCCGCGCGTCGTCAATCTTGCAGCGAAAAACCGCAAGCCCGGACGTCATGGCGGCGTGGTACGCATGTTGATCGGCGGTCAACGTGACATTCGCCTCATGCCAATCAACAGCTATTCCCGGCTGGTCGGTTACGACGAGCACCTGAACCTTCAGGCAGACATTCTGGAAAGCTTTGCGTCGGAGGGAGACCGCGTCTTCACTTTCACGCTGCGACAGGGCCACAAATGGTCCGACGGTTCACCGCTGACGACGGAGGATTTCCGTTACAGCTGGGACGACGTGATGAACAACAAGGAGCTTCATCGCGGCGGCATTCCCGTCGATCTGAGGGTCAACGGCAAGGGGCCAAGTTTCGAGGTTATAGACGAGCGCACTGTGCGGTACATCTGGGACGAGCCCAATCCGGATTTTCTGGCGCAGCTGGCAAAACCCTCGCCGCTCGTGATCTATATGCCTTCGACCTATCTGAAGCAGTTTCATCCTCGGTATCAGAACCAGGATACGATTGCCGAGCTGTTGAAGAAATACAAGGCGCAGGACTGGACCGATCTGCATCAGCGGATGTCGCGTACCGTGCGGCCCGAAAACCCCGCGCTGCCGACACTCGATCCCTGGTATAACAGCACCAAGCCGCCGGCCGGACAGTTTGTCTTCCTGCGCAATCCTTATTTCCACCGCGTGGACGAGAACGGGCTGCAGCTGCCCTATATCGACAAGATGGTGCTGAATATCAGCTCACCGGATCTTATCGGCGCCAAGGCGGGCTCGGGAGACAGCGACCTGCAATTCGCCAACGTCGATTTCACCGACTACACGTTCCTGAAAGCGGCCGAAAAGCGGTTTCCGATGAAGGTGGACCTGTGGAAGCGGACACAGGGGTCACGCGTGGCACTGGTTCCCAATCTCAACTGCAAGGATGACGGCTGGCGCGCGCTGTTTCAGGATGTGCGGGTCAGGCGGGCGCTGTCGCTGGCGATCGACCGCCAGGAAATCAACAAGGCAGTGTTCTTCGGTCTGGCTCATGAGGCCGGCAACTCGATCCTGCCCGACAGTCCACTGTTCAAACGCGAATACGAGCAGGCCTGGGCAAGCCACGATATCGACATGGCCAACAGGCTTCTGGATGAGGCGGGCCTGACGAAGCGCAACGAGGATGGCGTGCGGCTTCTGCCGGACGGGCGCCCGGCCAAGATCATCATCGAAAGCGCTGGCGAAAGCACGTTTGAGAGCGACGTGCTGGAACTGATCACAGATCACTGGTCGAAGATCGGCATCGCGATTTTCACCCGTGTGTCGCAACGGGAAATATTCCGCAAGCGGGTGATCGGCGGCGAGACGCTGATGTGTGTCTGGATGGGCCTCGACAACGGCGTGCCAACGGCAGAGATGTCACCCAACGAACTGGCCCCGACCTTCGACGACCAGATGCAGTGGCCGGTCTGGGGACTTCACTATCTTTCCGGCGGACGCGACGGCCATCCGCCGGATCTGCCGGAGGCCATCCGGCTTCTGGAGCTGATGAAGCAATGGAAGACAGCCGGGACGCACGACGAACGCGAGGCAATCTGGCATTCCATGCTCACCATTTTTACCCAGAGCGTCTTCACCATCGGCATCATCAACCAGGCGCTCCAGCCGGTCGTCTATTCAACCAAGCTGCGCAACATTCCGGAAAAAGCCCTGTTCGGCTACGACCCGACTTCTTTCCTCGGCGTCTATATGCCCGACACCTTCTGGTACGAGGAGGATCACGTATGATCCGCTACATTCTCTGGCGGATCCTTGTGATGATCCCGACGCTCGTGATGATCTCGATGCTGGTCTTCACCATCATCGAGCTGCCGCCGGGCGATTATTTCGAAAGCTATGTCGCGGAAATGCGGGCGATCGGCGAGCCGGCCGACCTGCAGGAGATCGAGGAACTCAGAGCCCGCTACGGGTTCGACCAGCCGCTGCCGATCCGCTACCTGCATTGGGTCGGCGGCATGATGGTCGGCAACTTCGGCTATTCCTTCGAATACCGCCTGCCCGTCTCGGACGTTGTCGGCGATCGTCTGTGGCTGACCATTCTGGTTTCCGTCGTGACGATCATACTCACCTGGCTGCTTGCCTTCCCGATCGGCATCTATTCCGCGACGCATCAGTACAGCTGGGGCGATTACGGGCTGACCTTGCTTGGCCTGATCGGCCTCGCCGTGCCGAATTTCGTGCTGGCGCTGATCCTGATGTATTTCGCCAATGTGTGGTTCGGCACCTCGATCGGCCATCTGATGGACCAGGAATATCTGAACCAGCCGATGAGCTGGGACAAGGCGAAGTCGATTCTCGAACATCTGTGGATCCCGGTGATCATCATCGGCACCGCGGGTACGGCCGGAATGGTTCGGCGACTGCGTGCAAACCTTCTCGATGAGTTGCGCAAGCAATATGTGATGACGGCGCGGGCGAAGGGCCTTCATCCGTTGAAGGTACTGATGAAATATCCGCTGCGCATGTCGCTGAACTTCTTCATTTCCGACATCGGCTCGATCCTGCCGCAGATCATTTCCGGTGCGGAAATCACGGCCGTCGTGCTGTCGCTGGAGACGACCGGACCGATGCTGATCAAAGCATTGCAGACACAGGACATGTATCTTGCAGGCTCTTTCCTGATGTTTCTCGCCATCCTGACCGTTGTCGGCGTGCTGATTTCCGACATCGCGCTGGCGCTCTTCGACCCCCGCATCCGCCTCTATGGAGGACGGACACGATGAGCATGCAACTGCCACCCGACGGCCAGCCTCTGCCGCATTATGTCTCGCAAGCACCTTTCGACCCTTATGCCTTCGACAAGGTGATCGAGGGCGCGCCGGTCGCCAAACAGGCCTCACAGCTTCGGCTGATGTGGTGGCGTTTCCGGCGACATAAGCTGGCGCTCTTTTCCGGCATATTTCTGCTGATCGCCTATCTGTCGATCATCATCGCAGAATTTCTGGCACCCTATAACCTGCATACGCGCAACATGGATCATATCTATGCACCGCCGCAATCGGTGCATCTGTTCCATGAGGGTCGGTTCGTCGGTCCTTTCGTCTATGGGCAGAGGATGACCCTCGACATGGAAAACCTGCGGCGGGTCTATAGTGACGACCCCAACCAGATCCAGCAGCTGCGCTTCTTCTGCAAGGGCGATTCCTACCAGTTCTGGGGCTTTATCGCCGCTAACCGCCATCTCGTCTGCCCTTCCGAAGGCGGGCAGATGTTTCTGCTCGGAACCGACCGGCTCGGCCGCGACGTGCTTTCGCGCATCGTCTACGGAGCGCGTATTTCTCTCACGATCGGCCTTCTTGGCATCACCACCAGCTTCATCCTCGGTATCCTGATCGGCGGCCTTGCGGGCTATTGGGGCGGCAAATTCGACCTGGTGGTGCAGCGTATCATCGAGGTGCTGCAGTCGATCCCGAGCATTCCGCTCTGGCTTGCACTCGCCGCTGTCATGCCGGTCGACTGGAGCCCTTTCGTCATCTATCTCGGCATAACCTTCATTCTGGGGCTCTTGGACTGGACCGGGCTTGCGCGCGCCGTGCGGTCAAAGCTGCTTTCCTTGCGAGAGGAAGACTATGTGATGGCAGCTCAAATGATGGGCGCCAATCACTGGCGCGTCATCGGCCGGCATCTCATTCCCGGCTTCATGTCGCATCTGATCGCCAGCGCGACGCTGACGATTCCCGGTATGATCCTCGGTGAGACGACACTGAGCTTTCTCGGCCTGGGCCTGAGGCCACCGGTGACGAGCTGGGGCGTACTGCTGACGGAGGCACGTACGGTCAACGTGGTGGCGCTTTATCCATGGCTGCTGATCCCGGTCATTCCGGTCATTCTCGTCATTCTCGCGTTCAACTTTCTTGGAGACGGTCTGCGCGACGCGGCCGACCCCTATCACTGATCTTGCGCGTGCAGGGACAGGCGGATAGTGGTTTTGCCGGTCGATCATCACACAAGGCATCGGCCGGCAAAGACCGCATAGGATCGACTTTGAACATACCGAAAAAGATGGTCGTGCTCTTGAAGGGCTATCCGCGCCTGTCGGAGACCTTCATCGCCCAGGAATTGCGCGGCCTTGAACTCGCCGGCTTCAAACTCGAATTGATGTCGATGCGCCGGCCGACCGACAAGAAACGGCATCCGGTGCATGACGAGATCGAAGCACCCGTCCACTACTTGCCGGAATATCTGCACGAAGAGCCGCTCAGGGTCGCCAAGGCGTTTTTCCATTGGCTCGGCAAGCCATCCTTTCGTGCAACTGCCAGAGCATTTCTGAAAGACCTGCCACGCGACATCAGCCGCAACCGTTTCCGCCGCTTCGGGCAGGCGCTGGTGCTTGCCTGCGAATGGCCGGACGGTGCGGACTGGCTGCACGTGCATTTCATCCACACACCCGCATCGGTGGGCCGGTATGCGGCACAGCTGCTCGGCATACCCTTTACTGTGTCCGCCCACGCCAAGGACATCTGGACAAGCCCGGACTGGGAACTCTCCGACAAGCTCGACGACGCCCGCTGGACGGTGACCTGTACCCGCGGCGGAGCAGACCACCTGCGCACGCTTTCCGGCCATCCGGACAAGGTGCATCTGAGCTATCATGGTCTGAATCTGAGCCGTTTTCCCTCTCCGGCCAGGGCCCCTGCAACCCGTGACGGTTCCGACCCGAACGACCCGATCGCCATTCTCGCCGTCGGACGCGCCGTGCCGAAGAAGGGTTTCGATATCCTTCTGAGGGCATTGGCACTGCTTCCCGCCAATCTTCACTGGACATTCGATCATGTCGGCGGTGGTGACGAACTCCAGACCCTGAAGCCCCTTGCGGAAGAGCTTGGGCTTGCCGGTCGCGTCAGCTGGCACGGTGCCATGTCGCAACAGGAAGTGCTGCAGCGTTATGGCAAGGCGGATATCTTCGCCCTGCCCTGTCGCATCGGCAAGGATGGCGACCGCGACGGATTGCCGAACGTTCTGGTCGAGGCTGCCAGCCAGCGCATTCTCTGCATCTCCACGACAATCTCCGGCATTCCGGAACTGTTCGTCGATCGGGAGAACGGCCTGCTTGTCGAGCCGGAAGATCCACGGGCTCTGGCTGCGGCAATCGAAAGCGCGATCCGTAATCCATGGGAGCGCGACCGGATGGCCGGAAATGCCGAAGCCAAGGTCCGCGGTCACTTCGACCACAAGACCAGCATTTCGGATCTCGAAAGATTGTTCTCATCAGCCTATTCGACAGCCGCAATCGAGGAGCGTTCGCAGTCATGAGTTCACCGCGCGCGCTCTTCTATGTCCAGCATCTGCTCGGGATCGGCCATATCGCCCGGGCAAGCCTGGTTGCCTCCGCTCTTGCGGAAGATGGTTTCGATGTGACGATGGTCACCGGCGGGCTACCCGTGCCCGGTTTTCCCGGCCCCGGTATAAGGCATGTCCGTCTCATGCCCGAAGTCACATCCCGCGAGGGCTTTTCGGGGTTGCAGGATATCAACGGAACGGTGCTCGATGCGGACGGCGAGCGTCAGCGCATGGAACAGTTGCTGACGGTGCTCGGCGAAACCAGACCGGATATCGTCATCACCGAAGCATTCCCGTTCGGTCGCCGGCAGATGCGCTTCGAGCTATTGCCCTTTCTCGATGCGATCAAGGCAATGCGGCCGAAGCCACTGCTCTTCGCCTCTATCCGCGACATCCTGCAGGTGAACAAGAAGCTGGGCCGCGACGAGGAAACCGTGGCGCTGGTAAGGGAGCATTTCCACCGGGTTCTCGTGCATGGCGACCGCAGCCTGACGCGGATCGAAGACACGTTTCCGCTTGCGGGCGAGATCGAGGATAAGATCCTCTATACCGGCCTCGTCGCACCCGATGCGCCGGTTCCCTCGCCCGAAAAATACAGGGTGGTCGTGTCGGCCGGCGGCGGAGCGGTGGGACAGAAGCTGCTGAATGCCGCCGTTGATGCCCGCAAGCTGCTCGGGACGCCCGGCCGCTGGTGCGTGATCACCGGCCCGAACCTCGATGCAGCCAGCTTCGACGCTCTCGCGTCGCAGGGTGGCGCAGACATGGATGTCTTCCGCTTCAGGAGCGATTTCCGGCAATTGCTCGGCAGTGCCGATCTGTCGATCTCACAGGCCGGCTACAATACCGTGTGCGACGTTCTGAGGGCTGGCTGTGCGTCGCTTCTCGTTCCCTTCGCTGCTGGCGGCGAGACGGAACAGACCGCGCGTGCCGTGAAGCTCCAGGAACTTGGGCTGGCGCAGTATATCGAAGAGGCTGCTATCACACCGGAAGCGGTGGCCGCCGGCATCGAGACCGCACTTGCGCAACGTGGCAGGGCTCATCCTGACTTGAACATGGATGGTGCGCATGAAACGGCGCGGCTGCTTCGCGAAGAACTCAGCCACGCAGGCTGAAATCAGCTCTCGACGATAGAAAGATAATCGGTGCGCTGCCCTTCCAGCCATTCCTGTACGATGGCGGAAAGATTGGGCAGACCCTCGAGGCGATAGTCCGGCGCCGTGACGGAGGGAGGATCGCGAAGCAGCAGCTCCTTGATTGCTGCTGACAGCCTCAAGCCGTCTGACGACTGGTCGGGATGCAGCATTGCGACAAGCCCCAGCTCGGTCGCCCGCATTGCGCGGATCAACTGCTCCTGCCGCGGCACCGTACGCGGAATAATCAGCGCTGGCTTGTCGAAAGACAGGATCTCGCAATAGGTGTTGTAGCCGCCCATGGCGACGATCGCCCGCGCATTGGCGATCAGGTCTTCCATGCGGTTGTCGAACTCGATGACCTCGAGACAGTCATGCGATGCAGCCGCCTGTTTGAGCATATCGCGCTGCTCACCGGGCATGTAAGGTCCAAGCACGATCAACGCTTTTTCGGTCAGGCTCGGATCGGACTGATAGGCGTTGACCACATCCCGGACGAGTTCATACCCATCACCGCCGCCGCCGGTCGTCACCAGAATATAGTCGCCTCTCTGTTTCGGAAGAGACGTTGCACGGCTGGTCCATGCCTTGCGCTGCAGGAAGCCGACAAAGGTCATCTTGCGACGGAGCGATGGCGGCACGTCCAGACCGGTGAGGGGATCGTGGAAATCGGGAGGACCGTAGACCCAGACGTGATCGTAAAGCTGGTCGATCTTGGCCATCACGTCGTTACGACGCCATTCGGCATCCAGGAGATGCGGCGCATCCATGACGTCGCGCAAGCCGAGCACCAGCAGTGTGCCGCGGCTCTTCAGATAGACAAGCGTATCTTCCACTTCGCGTCGGAGCCCCAGTGGCTCCTTATCGACGATAAAAATGTCCGGCTGGAAGGATTCCGCCGTCTGGCGAATGATCGCCTGGCGCATTTCCAACGTCTCTTCCAGATTGATGTGTTCGTCCATCGACGTGTAATCGCCGTTGCGCAACTTGATGACGCTCGGGATCTTCACATAATCGACGCGCGACCGGTAATCGAAGGCCCCGGCGATGGTCGCGCCGGAAATGATCAAAACATGCGCACCCTGGAAGGTTTCAACCAGATGGTTGGCGATCGTCATGCAGCGGCGAATATGGCCAAGCCCGAACGTGTCGTGGCTATACATGAGGATGCGGGCATCCTTAAAACCCTGTGACATGCCCTTGACCTTCGGTAACATCTGATCTGTGTTTCGCGGCAACATAAAGTCTTTCAAAAGCGAATCCAAGTCGGACAAAATAGCAGCTGACCTGATCTCTCCGGTCCTGTCCTGGATGATATGCGCTTCGAATTGGGGTGCGAACGCATGGCGCGCAAGCCTCTTCCTGGAGACGTGATGACATCGTTATCCGGGAACGCACTTTCCGTCTGCGCTCAATCGATTTCGGATCGGTGCTCCACATACCAGCGGACAAAGGCGCCGACACCTTCTTCAAGTCCCGTTTCGGGCTTGCGTCCCGTCAGCGCCAGCAGCAGATCCGGGCTGGCGAAGGTGCGCGGCACATCGCCCTTCTGCATCGGAAGCATCTTGCGCCTTGCCGGCTTGCCCATGGTCTTTTCAATGACCTCGACGAAATCGAGCAGGCCGACCGGCTGGCCGCCGCCGAGGTTAACGGTGCGGAATGGACCCTCGGCCGACAGTGTATCGACATCCGCGACGCGGTTCGATTCAGCGGGAGGGACCTTCGACAGATCGATAATCGAATCGACAAGATCATCGATATACGTGAAGTCCCGGCTCATCCTGCCTTCGCCGTAGATCTCGATTTCCTGATCGTCGAGCATTGCCTTGACGAATTTGAAGAGCGCCATATCCGGCCGGCCCCAAGGCCCATAGACCGTGAAGAAGCGGAAGGCCGTCGTCGGAACCTTGTAGAGATGGGCATAGCTGTGCGCCATCACTTCCATGGCCTTCTTGCTGGCCGCGTAGAAAGTCAGCGGCTCGTCGGCCTTGTCGGTCTCCCGGAAAGGAATGCCCGGATTGGCTCCGTAGACGGACGAAGTCGACGCCAGCATCAGATGCCCGACGCCGATCTCTCGTGCGATTTCGAGGATATTCCACGAGCCGATGAGGTTGGAGTCGAGATAGGCTTTCGGATTTTCGAGGCTGTAGCGCACGCCTGCCTGTGCCGCCAGATGAACGATGACGTCCGGCTTGAAGCTTTTGACCGTCTCCTGAAGCAGAGACTTGTCCTCCAGCATGCCCTGGACGAAACGGAAGTACGGGAACTGCGTGAGCCCGGCATTGCGGGCCTCTTTCAGGCGAAGGCTGTAATAGGGCGTCATGCCATCGAAACCGACAACCTCATGGCCATCCTGCAGCAGCTTGCGCGCCAGATGAAATCCGATGAAACCCGCCGTACCCGTAATGAAAAACCGCATGTCCGCTTCCGCCGTTGATGGGGATCACTTACCCAATCGGAGGCGTTGAAGCAACGAGCCGCTAGTGGAAAAGCCTCAGTCGAGCCGGCGGAATGCCGGGCTTGCCGTTCTTGCGGTCAACGGCAAACTGGATGAGATCCATCGAAGCCTGGTCGGTCAGCGGCTTGGCCATGACGCCGACGACGCCGTTGACGCCAGAAGCCACGACACCCGGATTTCCGGTGATCATGATGACGACGATGCCGTATTCCGCCAGTACCCTTGCGATCTCGGGTCCGGTCTCGCCATCTGCAAGTCGGACGTCGACGAAGGCAATATCCGTGTCTCTGGTGTAATTGAGCGCCACCTTCATATCCGGGGCGATGCCGACGACATCATGACCACTGCGCTGAACGGCTTCCTCGATATCCATGGCGACGAGTAGGCTGTCTTCGACAATCAGAAAGCGATATTCCACAGGCATTTCTCCGATCACTCAACCGGCAAATAGTCGGCGATCGCCGCTTGGCAATAGGCGTTGTACCGATCGCGACCATTTTTCCGCCTGTGGTTAAGTCTTTGAACGTCGCTGATTTTGCGCTCGAAGGCCGTGATCGAAGATCGAACGGGAACCGGCGAAGGAGCCCTTAAACGCTCCCTAAATATTTCACTGCAGGCGTAAAGGTGAGGAGGAGAGCGGAACAGTTTGATCGATCCAGGTGTTCTTGGCCGGAAATCAAATGAGGAGAAGAACCATGAAAAAGATCATTCTTGCTTCCTGCGCAATCTTCGCAGCGACACTTACGGGCCAAGCCTATGCACAACAGGGCACGGTTACCGGCGCCGCCGGCGGTGCCGTAACCGGAGCGGTCGTCGGCGGCCCGGTCGGTGCGGTCGTCGGTGGTGTGGTAGGCGCAATCGCAGGCACGGCAATCGACCCGCCACCACGCGAAGTCGTCACCTATGTCCAGCAGCAGCCTGCACCGGCTACCGCGGTAATCGTGGAACAGCCGATCGTCGTCGGCAAGCCGGTTCCCGATACCGTTGTGCTGACGCCCGTGCCGAGCAACACCAAATATTCCTACACGGTCGTCAACAATCAGCGTGTGATCGTTGATCCGCAGACCCACACGGTGGTGCAGGTCATCGAGTAATATCCCAACCGGGAGTATGAGCCCCGCCGTCGTGGCGGGGCTTATCATTCATGACGGACAACCGAAAACTCAGACCACCAGTGTCTGGTCGATGCGATCTTCCTCGCCAAAAAGGCGAATGTAGCGCTGCACTTCCTTTGCATCACCGGTCGCCTTCTGGGGATTGTCGGAAAGCTTGACGGCCGGGCGGCCATTGGCTTCGGTGACCTTGCAGACGACCGAAATCGGCTTCAGCCCATCGTTTTCCGTCGGCGCACAACCGGCGAAATCGTTGGTAAGGTTGGTGCCCCAGCCGAAGCTCATCCTTACCTGTCCTTCGAAATGCTTGTAGGTGTCGATAATGGCCCCGACATCGAGGCCGTCGGAAAAGATCAGCAGCTTTTCCTTGGGATCGCGGCCCATCTTCCGCCACCAGTCGATAATCTTCTGGCCACCTTCGATCGGCGGAGCGCTGTCGGGGCGGAAACCGGTCCAGTCCGCCACCCAGTCCGGCGCGTCCCGCAGGAACGAAGCCGTGCCGAAGGCATCCGGCAGAACAATCAACAGGTTGCCGTGATAAAGCCGGTTCCAGTCCTTCAGGACCTGATAGGGGGCGTTGCGCAACTCGTCATCGTTCTGCGCCAGCGCGGCGGCGACCATTGGAAGCTCGTGCGCATTGGTGCCAACGGCTTCGAGATCGCTGTCCATAGCCAGCAATACGTTGCTGGTGCCGGTAAAGCCGCTGCCGATCCCTTCCTTCAACGCCTCGACGCACCAGCGCTGCCAGAGGAAGCTGTGGCGGCGACGGGTGCCGAAATCCGAAATCCTCAAACCCGGCAAGGCCCGAAGTCGTTCGACCTTTTCCCACATCCGGGCCTTGGCGCGGGCATACAGTATATCGAGCGTGAAATAGCCGAACGAGCGCATAACCGAGCGGGAGCGCATCTCGTTGATGATCGCGAGCGCCGGAATCTCCCACATCGTGGTGTCCATCCACTTGCCGTGGAAATTCAGCTCGTATTGCCCATCACGCTTGGACAATTCGTATTCCGGCAGTTTGTAGGTGGAAAGCCAGGTCAGGAATTCGGGCTCGAAAATCTGATTGCGGCCATAAAAAGTATTACCCGCCAACCAGATCATCTCCTTTTTGGAGAGTCCTACGGTGCGGGCATGATCGAGCTGTTCACGCAAAGCCCCTTCATCTATCTCCTCGGCCAGCTTGACGCTGGTCGTGCGATTGATGACGGAGAAGGTTGCATCGACATCTGGATAGAGTTTCCAGATCATCTGCAGCATCAGCAGCTTATAAAAGTCGGTGTCGATCAGACTGCGGATGATCGGATCGAGTTTCCAGGTGTGGTTATAAACCCTGGTCGCGATATCGGTCTTGGTCATTCCTGCCCCTGTCCCGGTCGCATGTGACTGGTCGGCCTAAGTCGCTCAAGAGGCAAGCCATCCCCACCTCCCGGCAGCTTTATCGGGAAAAAAATCGATTAAGTCCAGACACAGTTGGTCTGTCGCGGTACGGCGGCCGGCATGTGGTCCTGCCGGTCCGTGCAGAAAACGAGGGTCCGGCAGATCTTGTTCCCCCGGAACCGCTCGTGGCTGTCAGTAACCCGTCGCCCTGTCTACGACGTGCTGCAATGGCTCGCCCTTTTCGAAACGCTCCATCTGGACTTCCGCGTTGCGCAACAGCGCCCGGACATCCGACGCGGAGGCCGCATGCGGTGTGACGATGACATTGTCCATGGACCAGAAAGGGCTGTCGGACGACAAAGGCTCACGTTCGAAGACATCGAGCGATGCTCCGCCGAGGGTACCACTTTCAAGAGCGGAAATCAGATCCTTTTCCACCTGACTGCCGCCTCGCCCGGCATTGATGAAAACGGGTGTTCCAAGCGCACCGCCCTGACGAAGCTTCGAGAAAAGCGAGGCATTGAAGATGCCGCGGGTCTCATCCGTGAGTGGCAGCAGCCCGACAAGGATATCGGTGCGTGCCAGAAAGGCATCAAGTTCGGTGGCATCGTAGGTCTCGATGCTCTCAACGGTCTTGGCGGTCCGCGACCAGCCGATGACGTTGAAGCCCATGATCTTCAGCTTGCGGGCGGAGTCCTGCCCGAGCACGCCAAGTCCCATCACGCCGACCGTCAGCTCTCTTGCTTCCGGCTGGGAAATCTCGCGCCACGTGCGCGATCGTTGCTGGACGAGATAGGCCGGTACCTGGCGCAGATGGCTGAGGCACTGGAGCACGACCCATTCGCTCATGCGGGTGGTCAGGCTCTGATCGACAAAACGAACGATCGGGATATCCGGCAAGCCGGGAGTGGCGAGGATCGAATCGACACCGGCCCCACCCGAAAACAGTATCTTCAGGTTCGGGGCGCGTTGGAATAGGTCCGGGTCGGGCTTCCAGAGAAATGCATAGCTTGCACTAGAAAGATCGGTCGATTTGTCGGAGGCATGCAGGACCTGACGTCCGGCAAGAGATCCGGCCAACGCCTGATCCACGTCACGACGTTCGAATTTCAGGTCAATGATGACCGCACCCTTATCCGACAATTGCATTTTTCCTTTTTTGGTTATTGACCGACGGCATCGTTTTCGACGGCTTCCATCTTGAAGGCGGCCGCCATCAGAGCCTTCGTATAATCCTCTTTCGGCGCCCGAAAGATTTCTTCCGATGGTCCTTCTTCGACAACCTTGCCCATGCGCATGACAATGACGTGGTTGGCGAGCGCCTTCACCACCTTCAGGTCATGGCTGATGAAGAGGTAGGCGAGATCGTGCCTGGCCTGCAGATCACGCAGGAGATCGACGACCTGCGCCTGCACGGTCATGTCGAGTGCCGATGTCGGCTCGTCGAGCATGACGAAACGTGGCTTCAGCACCATGGCGCGGGCGATCGCGATACGCTGCCGCTGGCCGCCGGAAAATTCGTGCGGATACCGCCAGCGGGTTTCGGGATCGAGGCCCACTTCCTCCAAGGCCCAGGCAACACGCTGATCGCGCTCGTCGGCGGAAAGGGAGCGCTCGTGAACCTTCAAGCCTTCTGCGATGATTTCACCTACCGGCATGCGGGGGCTGAGCGAACCGAAGGGATCCTGGAACACCACCTGCAGGCGGCTGCGGTAAGGCAACATCTGCTTGAAGGAGTGACCGTTGATGGCATCACCGATAAAGACGATGCGCCCCTCCGATGCAATCAGGCGCGCCAGCGCGAGGCCGAGCGTGGTTTTGCCCGAGCCGGATTCTCCGACGATGCCGAGTGTTTCGCCCGCCCGAAGCGTCAGATCCACGCCATCGACCGCCTTCACGTGATCGACCACCTTGCGCATGAAACCGGCCTTGATCGGGAACCAGACGCGCAGATCCTTCGCTTCCATCACGACCGGACGCGCCGGATCGGCAACCGGCGGTTCGCCCCTTGGTTCGGAGGCGAGGAGGTGCTGCGTATAGGGATGCTGCGGTCGCTTGAAAACCTCGGCGACCGTGCCCTCCTCGACAATTTTGCCCTTGGTCATGACGCAGACCCGGTCGGCAAATTTGCGGACGATGCCGAGATCATGGGTGATGAACAGCATGGACATGCCGTGATCGCCCTTCAGCGAGCGCAGCAATTCGAGGATCTGCGCCTGCACCGTCACATCGAGCGCCGTGGTCGGCTCGTCGGCGATCAGAAGTTTCGGTCGGTTGGCAAGCGCCATCGCAATCATCACGCGCTGGCGCTGGCCGCCGGACAGCTCGTGCGGATATGCCGTCAGGCGCTTTTCCGGCTCGCGGATACCGACCTGATTGAGCAGTTCCAGTATGCGGATGCGGGCGGCGCTGCCGGTTAACGCCTGGTGCATTTCGAGGATCTCACCGATCTGCCTCTCGATCGAGTGAAGCGGATTGAGCGAGGTCATCGGCTCTTGGAAGATCATCGTGATGTCGTTACCGCGGACACGCCGCAACTCCGGCTCGGATGTTTTCAGCAGATCCTTGCCGTCAAAGAGGATCTCACCCGATGGATGACTTGCGGCCGGATAGGGCAGAAGTTTCAGCACCGAATTCGCCGTAACCGATTTGCCCGAACCGGATTCGCCGACCAGGGCGACCACTTCGCCCGGCCGGATATCGAAGGAGACATGATCGACGGCAAGCGTTTCCGCATCCCCCTGATGGAAGGCGACGGACAGGTTCCGGACGGAGAGAAGAGCATCTGTCATCATATCACCGGAACGTCTTGCGGGGGTCAAAGGCATCGCGCACCGCCTCGCCGACGAAGATCAGCAGCGACAACATGATCGACATGGTGAAGAAGGCCGTCAGCCCGAGCCAGGGCGCCTGAAGGTTGTTCTTGCCCTGTGCGATCATTTCACCCAGCGACGGCGAGCCGGGCGGCATGCCGAAACCGAGGAAATCGAGTGAAGTCAGGGTCGCAATCGAGCCTGACAGGATGAAGGGCAGGAAGGTGAGCGTTGCGACCATCGCATTGGGCAGAAGGTGGCGATACATGATCGTCCAGTTGCCGACGCCGAGCGCACGCGCCGCTCTCACATATTCGAAGTTTCGGGCGCGCAAAAATTCCGCCCGAACCACACCGACGAGGCTGACCCAGGAGAAAAGCAGCAATATGCCGAGCAGGATGAAGAAACCGGGCGGCAGAATAGAAGCGATAATCAGCAGGATGTAGAGGACCGGCATGGCCGACCAGATCTCGATGAAACGCTGCATTAGAAGATCGGTCCAGCCGCCGAAATACCCCTGTACCGCACCGGCACCGACACCGATGACGGCCGAGCAGATGGTCAGGACGAGGCCGAAGAGGATGGATATGCGGAAACCGTAAATCATCCGCGCCATGACATCGCGCGCCTGATCGTCGGTGCCTAGCCAATTCAGGTTGCCAAGACGGCAATTCGGGTCCTGATCCCCTTGTGGATAGGCCGTGCAGCGGTCGGCTTTCGCCATCAGCCAAAAGGGTTCGGTCGGCGCCGAATGAGGGATTTGCGAGTTGACTGTCTGATAGGAGTAGCGGATCGGCGGCCAGACCATCCAGCCATTGGCGTCGATCTCCTGCTGAATGAAATCGGAGCGGTAATCGGTCGTCGCCAGAAAGCCGCCGAACTTTTCTTCCGGATAATCGATGAGAACCGGATAGAGGATCTCGCCCTTGTAGGAGGCGACGATCGGCCGATCGTTGGCGATGAATTCGGCAAACAGGCTTGCCACGAACAGGACCATGAAGATCCAGAAGGACCAGTAGCCGCGCTTGTTTGCCTTGAAATTGGCGAGCCGGCGCTTGCTGGTGGGCGACAGGAACGGGCGTTTTGCCGGCGCTGTCACGCCGGCTGCAACTGTTGAAGCGGGCGCGTTCATCAGACGTCCCTCCGCTCGAAATCGATGCGCGGGTCGATCCAGGTATAGATCAGATCCGAGATGAGGTTCACCACAAGGCCCATCAGCGAGAAGATGTAGAGCGTACCGAAGACGATTGGGTAGTCACGATTGACGATCGAAAGGTAACCGAGCCTTCCCAGTCCATCGAGCGAGAATATGTATTCGATTAGCAGCGAACCGGTGAAAAAAGCCGAGATGAAAGCGCCCGGAAAACCGGCGATGACGATCAGCATCGCATTGCGGAAGACATGGCCGTAAAGCACCTGGCGTTCGTTGAGACCCTTGGCGCGTGCGGTCGTCACATACTGCTTCTTGATCTCGTCGATGAAGGAGTTTTTCGTCAGCAGCGTCGTGGTTGCAAAGGCGGAGACCGCCATGGCGATCAGCGGCAATGTCAGATGCCAGAAATAATCGCCGATCTTCTGCCACCAGGTGAGATCGTCGAAATTGTCCGAAACCAGACCGCGCAACGGGAACCAGTCGAGGAAAGATCCGCCAGCGAACATGACGATCAGCAGAATACCGAAAAGGAAGCTCGGTACGGCATAACCGACGATAATGACGCCGGAGGTCCAGATATCAAAGGTCGAGCCGTCCTTGACCGCCTTGCGAATGCCGAGCGGTATGGAGATGAGGTAGGAAACGATCAGAATCCAAAAGCCGAGCGACATGGAAACCGGCAACTTGTCGATGATCAGGTCGATCACCGATGTATTGCGGAAGAAGCTCTCGCCGAAATCGAAGCGTATATAATTCCACATCATGTCGAGGAAACGGGTGAGCGGCGGCTTGTCGAAGCCGAACTGCTTTTCGAGTTTCTTGATCAAATCGGGATCCAGCCCCTGGGCACCGCGATAACTCGAATCGCCGCCGCCCTGTTGGCCGAACAAATCACCACCCGATCCGCTCAGACGATCGGACGCGCTCTCCCCTTGACCTTGAAGCTGAGCCACGACCTGTTCGACCGGGCCACCCGGCGCGAACTGAACGACAACAAAGGAAATCGCCATGATGCCGACGATGGTCGGAATCATCAGCAGCAGGCGGCGAAGGATGTAGGCGCCCATCAGAATTCCCTACCTGAAGGCTCAGGCTTCATTTCACCGCGGGTCTGCGCAAGGAGCAAACGATTTTCCCTTGTTTTGTGGCATTCAGGCGAATCAATCGCGCCTTCATATGGACCAGTTCGAACCAGGCTTCGCAAGCCTTCCTCTTATTCGGCAGCTTTGGTCGACCACCATGTCGATGGAAGACCTATCGAATATTCCGGCAAGGGATCGGGATGGGCAACCGTGTCCCAATAGGCGATGCGCGACGTCTTGGAGCTGTAGCTTGGCACGATGATGTGATTGGCAAGCAGAACGCGATCCAACGCCTTGATCGCAGCGACCTGTTCGTCCCGATTTGCGGCAAAGATGACCTTGCGAACCAGCGCGTCTACAGCGGGATCGCTTATGCCACTGTAATTGGGCGAACCTTCCGTGCCGGCAGATTGCGAACCCCAGAATGCGCTCTGCTCATTGCCAGGATTGAGCGTTTCGCCCCAGCCATTATACATGACATCGAAATCTCTCGATCGCCAGCGGTTTGCAAATTGCGCCTGCTCGACGCTTCTTACCGTCGCTTCCACCCCGATCAGCTTGAGATTGCGAACAAAGGAAAGCGCGACAGGCTCGATCGTCGGTCCGCCAAGCATGATCTCGAATGAAAGCGGCTGACCGGTCTTGGCGTTGACCATGCGGTTGCCCTTCAACTCATAACCGGCCTCCCGAAGCATGCCGACGGCCTTGCGCAAATTTTCCCGCAACTTTGCAGGATCGCCGTTCACCGGATTGGCGTAAGGCTTGGCGAGAACCTCGGCCGGGACCTTGTCCTTCAACTCGTTGAGGATTTCCAGTTCCCTTCCTTGCGGAAGCCCTGACGACGCGAGTTCCGTGCCGAAAAAGAAGCTGTCGATCCTGTCATAGGAATTATAAAAAATCGTCCGCCTCAGTTCCTCGAAGTCGAACGCGTAGTTGAGAGCTTCCCGCACTTTGGGATCGGCAAACTTGTCCCGGCGGAGATTGAAGATGAAGCCGACCATCACGCCTTGTTTGCGATTCTCATTGGCGATTTCTTCACGTTTGACCCGCCCTTGCTGGACAGCCGGGAAATTATAAGCGGTCGCCCAACGCTGCGCGCGGTTCTCCCACCAGTAGTCTTCGTTACCCGACCGGAAGGATTCGAACATGACTTCTCGATCGGCGTAATAACGGTAGATCAGATTACGGAAGTTGTGCCGGCCGATGTTGACGTTGACTTGCTTGCCCCAATAATCGTCACGCAACTGATATGCGATCGACGAACCGGCGGTCATCGCGGAGATTCGATAGGGACCGGAGCCCATGGGGATTTCCAGCGTGGTGCGAGAAATATCTCTCTGCCGCCCCTGCGCATCGTTTCCCTCCCACCAATGCTTCGGAACGATCACAAGCTGGCCCATGATTTGCGGCAGCTCCCGATTGCCGGGTTCGTCGAAAGCGAATGTGACCTCTCGTTCGCCCGTCTTCGATGCACCGGTGACGTGCTTGTAATATTCCCCCTGTTGAGGACTTCCGGCTTTTGCCTTCTCGAAACTGAAGATCACGTCTTCAGGGGTGACGGGCTTTCCGTCTGCCCATTTTGCCTCGGCTCGCAGGCGAAATGTGACCGAGGAGTAATCGGATGGATACTTCATTGCCTCTGCGAGAAGACCATACATGGCCGATATCTCGTCTTCCGATGCGACCATCAGCGGTTCAAAAACCTGGCTCAGTCCGCTGGCAGCCTCGCCGCGTTCCAGCAAAGGGTTCAAAGTATCGAAATTGCCTTCCACGGAAAGCCGAAACGTCCCGCCTTTTGGAGCTTCGGGATTGACGTATGCGAAATGAGGGAAATTAGCGGGATATTTCAGATCCCCGATTGTCGCCATGCCATTTTTCCATTGGCTGTCGTCCTGGGAAAAAGCCTCTGGCGCAACCGAGAAGGTGACGCCGGCAAACACGAGAAGCGTTGCCGCGAACCGGTGAGCCAAATCCATGCAATATCCCTTTTCGTTATCCTTGTTGCAGCGAAGCATAGAGCAAAAGCAGGCAAAAAACAGGAGAGGCCGGTCACAAGCGATTTATCGCACGCGTTCGTTGAAGGGAGATCTCCATTTCACCAAAATCGCAATTCAGACTAAGCTTGCAGTACAAGTGATTTGCGGCGGATGTTCATGAAATCGATTTCGAAGATGGTCCTCGGACTGGCAGCAACGGCCCTGTTGTGCGGTTCCCTGGCGGATCCGTCGATTGCGCAGGACGGCACACCGGCCAAGCAGCTCTTCGGTGCCGTCCAGTTGCCCAATGCAGCATCTCCCGCACCTCTCGGCTTTTATGCCAAGGGCTGCATGTCCGGCGCCGTCGCGCTGCCGACGGACGGGCCGACCTGGCAGGCCATGCGCCTTTCGCGCAACCGGCGCTGGGGCAACCCGGCGATGATCGACCTGCTCGAACAGTTTTCCCGCGATGCCGCGCGTCTCGGCTGGGGCAGCGGCATCCTGGTGGGCGATATTTCCCAACCGCGCGGCGGGCCGATGATCAACGGCCACGCGTCGCACCAGATCGGCCTCGATGCCGACGTCTGGTTTACACCGAAACCCGTGCAGGCGATGACGGTCCAGCAGCGGGAAGACATGCCGTTTACCTCCATGCTCGACAAGAGCAAGTTCCTTACAGTCGATTCACGCAAGTGGACGGGTACACATGCCCGTCTCGTGATGCAGGCGGCAAGCTATCCCCAGGTCCAGCGCGTTTTCGTCAATCCCGCAATCAAGAAGAAGCTCTGCCAGACTTGGACCGGCGACCGGAGCCTGCTCGGCAAGGTGCGGCCCGTCTACGGCCATGACGAGCATTTCCATATCCGCATGAACTGCCCGCCGGGCGCCGCAGGTTGCGAGCGGCAGGCGGCAACGCCGGTCACAGATGATTGCGACAGCAAGGCACTTGCCTGGTGGTTCACCAAGGAGCCCTGGGCTCCGCCGAAGCCGGCCGATCCCAATAAAAAGCCGGTGAAGCCGCGTCAGGTCATGCTGTCCGACCTTCCGAAAGCATGCTCTGCCGTTCTTGCCGGGCCATCCCGCTCGGAGGCTGAGGCGACCTATGGCGGCGAACCGGTCGCCTATTCGAGCCAGCCGGCTGCACCTGCGGCCGTGGGGCAGATCGATGCAATCACGTCCAACCCTGCCAATGTCCCTGCGGACGTGCCGGTGCCACGGGAACGCCCTTTCCGTTAATCCCGTTCGGCAAGTGAGCTTTGCAGCGACAACGCCGAGACTTCCCTTATCGATAACAGCAGGATAGAACGCCAAGGCAAATCGAGGTGGTCCGCCAGGACCGGATGGAGGAATGCCTTGGAACCGGCCAAGCCGTGCATAGCGCTGATCGCTCATGATCTGAAAAAAGACGATATGGCGGATTTTGCCCGTCAGCGTCAGACGGCATTATCGAAATTCCGCATCGTCGCGACAGGCACGACCGGTGGTCGTGTGCTGGAGGCCGCCCCCGACCTTGATGTCACGCGGCTGAAAAGCGGACCGCTCGGTGGTGACCAGCAGATCGGTGCGATGATCGCTACCGGCGAAGTCAGCATGCTGGTCTTCTTCATCGATCCTCTCTCTGCGCTGCCTCACGATGTAGACGTCAAGGCGCTGACACGACTTGCAACCGTCTATGACATTCCGATGGCGCTCAATCGCGCCACTGCAGAACATCTCATCGACTTTCAGTAATCCGCGAGATCCGCTCATCATGGCCAATGTTCCTTCCGAAGCACTGCCCTTTCCTATCCTGATCGGAGATATCGGCGGCACCAATGCCCGCTTCTCCATTCTCGTCGATGCCGAGAGCAAGGCGACGGATTTCGTTCATGTGCAGACGGCAGATTACGAAACGATCGATGATGCGATCATCGACAAGGTTTTCAACAATCCCGACCTTCCCAAGCCGCGTTCGACAATCCTTGCCATTGCAGGTCCGATCGACGGCGACGAGATCGACCTGACCAATTGCGACTGGGTCGTACGGCCGAAAAAAATGATCGGCGAGCTCGGCTTCGACGCCGTACTCGTGCTCAATGACTTCGAGGCACAGGCGCTTGCCGTGGCGACCTTGACGGACAACGACCGCGAGCCGATAGGTCCAACTGTGCCTGCCATCGATGCAACGCGCGTTGTCCTCGGGCCAGGCACCGGCCTTGGTGTTGCAGGCGTACTTCATGCCCACGACACATGGTTCCCGGTGCCAGGAGAGGGCGGCCACGTCGATATCGGGCCGCGCACGCCGCGCGATCTCGAAATCTTTCCGCATCTCGCTACCATCGAGGGGCGGGTTTCGGCCGAGGAAGTCATTTCCGGGCGCGGGCTTCTGCATATCTACAATGCTGTCTGCGCGGCCGATGGCGTCGCGCCGAGCATCAAGCTTCCAGCCGAAGTGACCGAAGAAGGATTAGGCGGGAAGAATGCCCAGGCCGCTGAAGCGCTCGAACTGTTCGTGACTTATCTCGGTCGGCTTGCCGGCGATCTTGCCCTTATCTTCATGGCACGCGGCGGTGTTTTCCTCGGCGGCGGCATCTCACCGAAGATCCTGCCAGAGCTGAAGAAACCGTTGTTCCGCGCAGCCTTCGAGGACAAGGCACCGCATAAGGAACTGATGAAGACGATCCCGACTTTTGTCGTCACGCATCCGCAGGCGGCACTTGCCGGTCTTGCCAGCTATGCCCGCACACCAGCTTCTTACGGTATTGCGACGGAAGGTCGGTGCTGGCGCCGATGAATGCCGGAAAGTCACACCGTTAACGAATCCGGCAGGGTTGACTGGCAAAACCAAAGCCAAGGGGTTAACAAGCCCCTTCTAAATACTGTGCAGTGACCCTGCCGAATTGGGACTTTCCATTGAAGGCTGAAAAAGAAAAAAAACGCCACGTTGATTCCGGCACCGTCGTCAGCGTGCTGAAGCGCATCATCTCGGAAAACGGCCGCGACCATATCCGAGGCTACGCGTTTGCGATCGGCTGTCTCATTGCCGTGGCGCTGTCGACGGCCTTTACGGCGTGGATCATGGAAAAGGTAGTCAACGAGGCCTTTGCCAACCGTCGGGCCGATATCGTCTGGCTGATCTGCGGCTCGATCCTCGCTGCCTTTGTGCTGCGCGGCTTCGCCACCTATGGCCAAGCGGTCGCGTTATCGAAGATCAGCAACAACATCGTGGCGCGCTACCAGCGCCGGCTCTACAGCCATATGATGACGCTGTCGGTCGGCTTCTTTGCCGAAGCCCGATCATCGCATCTGGCAGCTCAGGTCAGCCAGAACATTTCCGGCATCCGCGACGTTATGAACCTGACGGTCACCTCGACCGCCCGAGATCTTCTGACGCTGGTGGCGCTTATCGGCGTCATGGTGTCGAAGGACTGGGTGCTGTCTTTGATCGTCTTCGCGGTCGCGCCGCCGCTTCTTTATGCGCTGCGCTACGTGTCGCGCCGGCTACGGCTGGCGACCCGGGAATCGGTCGAGATCAATAGCCGCGTTCTTGGCGCCATGCAGGAAACGGTCCAGGGCATTGCCGTGGTCAAGGCCTTCACCATGGAGCAGGAGCTCGAGAATAAGGTCAACAAGATCATTGTGACGGCCGAAGCCCGCTCCAATCGCATCGCACGGCTTTCCGAGCGCACCTCACCGCTGACGGAAACCTTTGCCGGTTTTGCCATATCGAGCGTACTTGCCTATGCCGCGTTCCGTTCGATCTACGACAACGTGCCGCCCGGAGCTTTCTTCGCCTTCGTCACGGCGCTGCTGATGGCCTATGATCCGGCCCGCAGGCTTGCCAAGCTGCAGGTGCAGATGGATCGCGCGGTGGTCAATGCCCAGATGATCTACGCACTTCTCGATCTTCAGCCGGCGCAGCGGGAAAAGCCCGATGCCGCCGACCTTGCGATCACCGAGGCGAAGGTCGAGCTGAAGGACGTCGTCTTCTCCTACGCCGCGGGCGCGCCTATCCTGCGGGGTGTCAATCTCGTTGCCGAAGGCGGCAAGACAACTGCCCTTGTCGGTCCATCCGGCGCCGGCAAGTCGACCATCATCAATCTCATTCCGCGCTTCTACGATCCGGCCGAGGGGCAGATCCTGATCGACGGGCAGGACATAGCCCTCGTGACCAAATCCTCGCTGCGCCACCAGCTCGCCTATGTATCCCAGCAGCCCTATATGTTTGAAGGTTCGATCCGCGACAACATCCGCTACGGACGTCCGGATGCGACCGATGCGGAAGTCGAGGACGCCGCCAAGCTGGCTTATGCGCATGATTTCATCATCGCTCAGCCGCAAGGTTACGAGACGCCGGTGGGCGAGAATGGCGTGACCCTTTCCGGCGGACAGAGGCAGCGGCTTTCTATCGCCCGCGCCCTGGTGCGCAACGCACCGATCCTGCTGCTCGACGAAGCGACCTCCGCGCTCGACAACGAGTCGGAAGCTGCGGTGCAGAAGGCGCTCGATTCGGCCATGCGCGGCCGCACCGTGATCGTCATCGCCCACCGCCTTTCGACGGTCGTCAATGCCGACAAGATCGTCGTCATGCAGGACGGACGCGTTGTCGAAGAAGGCTCCCATGAGGAGCTTGCGCAGCGCAAACAGGGTCTCTACGCTCGCCTCAACAATCTGCAGGCACCGGAACACAGTCAGGCAGGAACAGACCAATTATGAGTGAAAGTGACATGAAACTCGTCGTGGTGGGCGCGGGCGGACGGATGGGCCAGACGCTGATCCGCGTGATCCACGAAACGCCCGGCGTCACTCTTCATGCAGCGATCGAGCGCGAGGGTTCCCCCTTCCTCGGCAAGGATGCCGGCGAACTTTCGGGCGTCGGACCTATCGGCATCGCGGTAACCAGCGATCCGCTCGAAGCCTTCCTCAATGCGGAAGGCGTGGTCGATTTCACCGCACCGGCCGCAAGCGTTACCTTTGCCGGCCTCGCCGCTCAGGCGCGGATCGTGCACGTGATCGGCACGACCGGTTGCTCGACTGCGGACGAGGAAAAATTCGCAGCCGCCGGCCGTCATGCGCGCGTCGTCAAATCGGGCAATATGAGCCTCGGCGTCAATCTTCTCAGCGTATTGGCCAAACAGGCCGCCCGCGCGCTTCCCGCGGATGGCTGGGATATCGAAATCATCGAGATGCATCACAAACATAAGGTCGATGCGCCATCCGGCACCGCACTTCTGCTGGGTGAGGCTGCGGCCGAAGGGCGTGGTATCGATCTGGAAAGCCAGTCCGTGCGCGTTCGCGATGGCCATACCGGCCCGCGACCCGCGGGTACGATCGGCTTTGCGACACTGCGCGGCGGTTCGGTCGTCGGCGATCATTCGGTCATTCTGGCCGGCGAAGGTGAGCTGGTTACATTGTCGCACAGTGCCCGTGATCGCTCGATTTTCGCACGCGGGGCAGTTGCAGCGGCGCTTTGGGCGCGCGATAAGAAGCCCGGTCAATATTCGATGCTCGACGTGCTCGGGCTCTCAAATCAATAATATCGGAGGTCATTCATGAGCGGTACCCTCGTCCTCGTTCGCCACGGCCAGAGCGACTGGAATCTCAAAAACCTTTTCACCGGCTGGAAGGACCCAGACCTCACCCCGCTCGGCATTCAGGAAGCCGAAACCGGTGGTCAGGCCCTGGCCGACACAGGCATCAAATTCGATATCGCCTTCACCTCCGACCTGAAGCGCGCGCAGAACACGTTGAAGATCGTGCTCGGCAAACTCGGCCAGCCCGATCTCGAAACGATCCGCGACCAAGCACTCAACGAGCGCGACTATGGCGATCTTTCCGGCCTCAACAAGGACGATGCCCGCGCCAAGTGGGGCGAGGAGCAGGTTCATATCTGGCGCCGTTCCTATGACGTGCCGCCTCCGGGTGGCGAAAGCCTGCGTGATACCGGTGCCCGCGTTTGGCCCTATTATCTGACGGAAATCCTGCCACGCGTGCTGCGCGGCGAAAAGGTGCTGGTTGCCGCCCACGGCAATTCGCTGCGCTCGCTGGTCATGGTGCTCGACAAGCTGACCAAGGAAGAGATCCTAGGCGTCAACCTCGCAACCGGCGTACCGATGGTCTACGTCCTCAACGCTGACTCGACGGTTGCTTCCAAGGATGTGCTCGGCGACATGTCCGGTGCGCACTAAGCTTTAAAACGAACTGATCGGTTTGACGCCAGCCGGCAGGATACTGCGGCTGGCGTTTTGCGTTTCCGCCTCGTTAGTTCTCAATGGTGAACTGCACCGCATCGGCCGGAAAGCGACTGACGGCGTATTGGACGGGGACCCCATCCGCATCCGCGTTCAGCGCGCGCGTCACCAGCACGATTGCGCCGGGTGACAATTCGAGCGCCGACAGATCGTCGTTGTCGGCATGGACGGCGGTAATCTCTGTCGAAACGCGAATATAATCCGGCAATCCGACAGTGCCGAATGCGGTCGTGATCGAGCCGCTGTCACGATAGGCATCGGCAATTCCTGCAAAACGATCGGCCGGGAACCATGCGGTTGCCCGTGAGACGGGACGGCGGTCGGCCTTTCTCAGCGTCTCCAGACGGATGAGCGGCGCACCGACAGACAGTTTCAACCGGCTAGCCAGATCCGCAGTCGCGGCCTCTTCGGCCGAAGCCAGAAGCAGGCCTTCCTTTTCGCGCGCCTGATCGCCGATGCCCTGATTGAAGCGCGTGCGTCGCGAAATCGGAAAATTCAGCCTTTCCTTGCGCAGAATGAGAGTGCCCCGCCCCTGCACGGCCTGAACGATGCCTTCCTGTGCAAGGGCCGCGAGCGCGCTGCGAACCGTATGCCGGTTAACGCCGAACTGCTCCGCAAGAACCATTTCGGGCGGCACCTTGCCGATCGCATCATAATCACCGCCGGCGATGGCCGAGCGTATCCGATCGGCGATCTGTCGCCACAAGGCCACCCCGTTTTGCCGGCGAACCGCTGCTTCCTGCATATCCATGTCACACGCTTGTTATATCCAAAAGTTATGGCTAAGTTATCTTGTATAGTTGTCTATATCAATAGACATTTTGGAGACTGGCCATGGATCTTGCAGCGCATACCGTGCCGGACACGGAAACATCCGGACGCCGCCGTTGTGCCGGACTTCTCGCCGGTTCGACGCTTATCGAACTTCACTCCGCGTGGGATGCCTTGACGGATAAACCGGAAACAAAGCCGGTTCGCGGGCCTGAAACCGGGCTCGTTATGGTGCGTGGACGGATCGGCGGCGGCGGAAGTCCGTTCAACCTGGGAGAAGCGACGGTGACGCGGGCGACGATCGCACTTGCGTCCGGCACGATCGGCCATGCGCAGGCACTTGGCACGGACAAGAAAAAAGTTCGGCTTGCCGCGATCTTCGATGCGCTGTGGCAGGAAGAAACTACACGCGACGCCGTCGAACGCACCCTGCTCTCCCCCGTCGAAATGCGCATCGCGACACAGGACAAGGCGAGGGCCGAGGAGACCGCTGCAACCCGCGTCGACTTCTTTACCATGGTACGGGGAGACGACTGATGGCGACCAATACAGAAGCTTTCTCCGGTGGTTTTTCCAACCCGGTCTTCGAATCCCAGAGCATTTTCCGCATGCTGATGGACGGCATGGCACGGCCGGGCACGGTTCGCGACGTGGAACATGACGCCGGTCAGCCCGAGCCGCTCGGCCAGGCTGCCGGCGCGATCGCGCTGACCTTGTGCGACCACGACACACCGGTCTGGCTGAGCGCAGGTTACGCCAAATCGTCCGTGGCGGACTGGATCGGTTTCCATTCCGGCGCCCCGATGACACGCGAGAAGGCCGAAGCGCGTTTCGCCTTTGTCGAAGCCGGAGCAGCCCTGTCCTCCTTCGGTCTCTTCTCCGCCGGAACCCAGGAATATCCCGATCGTTCGACCACGCTTGTCATCGAAGTGGCCGGGCTGGACGAAGGCCAGAGTTTTACGCTTTCCGGACCGGGTATCCTTCAAACCAGATCGGTGGAAATCAGCGGGCTTCCTGAAGCCTTCCTGCGTCTCTGGGCCGACAATCGTCCGCTTTTCCCACGCGGCATTGACGTGATCCTGACCGCAGGCCGGCGCTTCATCTGCCTGCCGCGCACCACGCGGATCACGGCTTAAGCCTGAAGGAGATCAAACCATGTATGTTGCCGTCAAGGGTGGCGAAGCTGCCATCACCAACGCTCACAGGCTTCTCGCGGATCGCCGCCGAGGCGATCGCACGCTTCCTTCCATCACCATCGAACAGGTTGCCGAACAGCTGGGCCTGGCCGTCGACCGGGTGATGGCCGAGGCCTCGCTTCATGATCGCTCGCTTGCAGCACTTGCCGTGCGCCAGTCGCGCGGTGACCTGATCGAGGCGATCTTCCTGCTGCGCGCCTATCGCACCACCCTGCCCCGCTTCGGCAGTTCTGTTCCGCTCGACACGGCAACGATGCAGGTCGAGCGCCGCGTCTCGGCGACTTACAAGGATCTTCCGGGCGGCCAGCTGCTTGGTCCGACCTTCGATTATACGCACCGTCTGCTCGACCCATCCCTGCTTGCCGACGAGGCCGTTGACGAACCTGCCAGCAGGGAAGCCGGCGGTGAGGAGGTCATGCGGGTCTCCGACATCCTCGCCCATGAGGGCCTGATCGAACCGGACGGAGACCTGCCGCAGGATCATGAAGCCGGCGACCTGACACGCGAACCGATGGAATTTCCGATGGGTCGCGACCTGCGCCTGCAGGCGCTTGCCCGCGGCGACGAAGGCTTTCTGCTGGCACTCGGTTACTCCACCCAGCGCGGTTATGGCCGTAACCACCCGTTCGTCGGCGAGATCCGTATCGGCGAGGTCGAGGTAGAGATGGACATTCCCGAACTTGGCTTTGCCGTCTCGCTCGGCCGCATCCGCGTCACCGAATGCCAGATGGTCAACCAGTTCAAGGGCTCATCCAAGGCACCGCCGCAGTTTACCCGCGGTTACGGCCTCGTCTTCGGCCAGAGCGAACGCAAGGCGATGTCGATGTCACTGGTCGACCGGGCGCTGCGTGCGGAAGAGCTTGGCGAGGACATCACCGCGCCGGCTCAGGACGAGGAATTCGTCATTTCCCATTCCGACAATGTGCAGGCGACAGGCTTCGTCGAACACCTGAAGCTTCCCCATTACGTCGACTTCCAGGCGGAACTTGCGATGGTGCGCAGGATGCGTGCCGATATCGAGGCCGCCCGTAACGGCGAAACCGAGATGAAGGATGCTGCCGAATGAGTGCCGATCTCGCCACCTACAATTTCGCCTATCTGGACGAACAGACGAAACGGATGATCCGCCGGGCTATCCTGAAGGCAATCGCCATTCCGGGTTATCAGGTGCCTTTTGCCTCCAGAGAGATGCCGATGCCCTATGGCTGGGGCACAGGCGGCGTGCAGGTCACCGCCTCGATCATCGGCCCGGACGACGTGCTGAAGGTCATCGATCAGGGTGCCGACGACACAACCAATGCGGTCTCGATCCGCGCCTTCTTCCAGAAGGTCGCCGATGTCGCGGTGACGACGCATACCAAGGACGCGACAATCATCCAGACGCGCCATCGCATTCCGGAACAGAAGCTCACCGAGGGCCAGGTCCTCGTCTATCAGGTGCCGATCCCGGAACCTTTGCGCTTCCTCGAGCCGCGCGAAACCGAAACGCGAAAAATGCATGCGCTGGAAGAATACGGCCTCATGCATGTGAAGCTTTACGAGGACATCGCCATCAACGGCCGCATCTCGAAGACCTATGCCTATCCGGTGAAGGTCGATGGCCGCTACGTGATGGACCCGTCACCGACGCCGAAATTCGACAATCCGAAAATGCACATGTCGGATGCGCTGCAGCTGTTCGGCGCGGGCCGCGAAAAACGCATCTATGCGGTACCGCCGCACACTGAAGTCGTCAGCCTCGATTTCGAGGATTATCCGTTCGAGATCCAGACATTCGAGCAGGATTGCGCGCTCTGCGGCGCGCATGGCGTCTATCTCGACGAGGTGGTGCTCGACGACAAGGGCGGACGGATGTTCGTCTGCTCCGATACCGATCATTGCGAGGATCGCCGCGAACACGGCCATGTCGGCGCGATGCTGGCCCAGGATTCAGTTAAGGGCCAGGAGGCTGCGGAATGACCGATACCCCTCTTCTCAAAGTCAGCGGCGTCTCGAAATTCTACGGCAGCCGGATCGGCTGCAAGGATGTCAATTTCGAGCTGTGGCCGGGCGAAGTGCTCGCCATCGTCGGTGAATCCGGCTCAGGCAAGACCACGCTCCTGAACTGCCTTTCGACCCGGCTTATGCCGACGGCCGGCAGCGTCGAATACCGGATGCGCGATGGCAATTTCCGCGACCTCTATCACATGAGTGAGGCGGAGCGGCGGTTCCTGATGCGCACCGACTGGGGTTTCGTTCACCAGAATCCGGCAGACGGTTTGCGCATGACGGTTTCGGCCGGTGCCAATGTCGGCGAACGACTGATGGCGGTCGGCGACCGGCATTACGGAAAGATCCGCGAGACGGCGACCGACTGGCTGGGCCGGGTGGAAATTTCCGCAGACCGGATCGACGACCAGCCCCGCGCGTTTTCCGGCGGCATGCGCCAGCGCTTGCAGATCGCCCGCAATCTCGTCACCGGCCCACGCCTCGTCTTCATGGACGAGCCGACCGGGGGTCTCGACGTCTCGGTTCAGGCGCGCCTGCTCGATCTGGTGCGCGGCCTCGTCAACGATCTGGGCTTGGCCGCCATTGTGGTGACCCATGACCTCGCAGTTGCCCGGCTTCTTTCGCACCGGATGATAGTGATGAAGGACGGTCACGTGATCGAACACGGGCTTACCGACCGGGTGCTCGACGATCCGCGCGAGCCTTACACCCAGCTTCTCGTTTCCTCGATCCTGCAAGTATAGGAGATCCAGATGGCCACTCCTCTCGTCGTCTCGGAAGTTTTCAAGAGCTTCACCATGCACCTGCGCGACGGCATCAAGCTGCCGGTCGTCAAGGATGTGAATTTTTCCGTTGCCAGCGGCGAATGCGTCGTGCTGGGCGGGCCGTCGGGCATCGGCAAGAGCTCGATCCTGAAAATGCTGTACGGCAATTATGCCGTCGATGCCGGCCAGATCCTGGTGGATCACAAAGAGCGGATCGTCGATATCGCCAGTACCGATCCGCGCACGATCATCGACGTGCGCCGTCACACGATGGGTTATGTCAGCCAGTTCCTGCGCACCGTGCCGCGCGTGGCGGCCATCGACGTTGTCGCCGAACCGCTGGTCGCGCGTGGGATCGAGGCAACCGAGGCCAAGGAAAAGGCTGCAGGACTGCTGGCGAAGCTCAACCTGCCGCGCGAACTCTGGTCGTTGCCGCCCGCCACCTTCTCCGGCGGCGAGCAACAGCGCGTCAATATCGCCCGCGGTTTCATCACCAGCCATCGCATCCTGCTTCTCGACGAGCCTACGGCCTCGCTGGACGCCACCAATCGTCGCGTCGTCGTCGAGATGATTGCGGCGAAGAAGCAAGAGGGCGTCGCAATGCTCGGCATCTTCCATGACGAGGAAGTGCGCGAAGCGGTGGCCGATCGAATTCTCGACGTCAGTGCATTTTCTCCCCGAAAGGCCATCGCAGCATGAATGCCAAGGTAGGGCTCGAGCCCGTTATCCACTCGACGGCCAGCGTCAGCAACTCGACGATCGGCCGCTATACCGAAGTCGCCGAGCGCTGCCGCATCGACGAAGCCGAGATCGGCGACTATTCCTACATCATGCAGGATGGCTCCATCTGGTGCGCGACGATCGGCAAGTTCGTCAACATGGCGGCGTCGGTGCGTATCAATGCGACCAACCATCCGACATGGCGCGCGACGCTGCATCACTTCACCTATCGTGCCGCCAACTACTGGGACGATGCCGAAAACGAGCAGGATTTTTTCGAATGGCGTCGCGACAACCGCGTCACGATCGGCCATGACGTGTGGATCGGCCATGGCGCGACCGTGTTGCCCGGCGTGACCGTCGGCAATGGTGCGGTGATCGGAGCAGGTGCGGTCGTCTCCAAGGATGTCGCGCCTTACACGATCGTCGGCGGCGTTCCCGCCAAGCTGATCCGCGAACGGTTCACCAGGGAGGTCGGCGAAGGAATGGACCGGCTCGCCTGGTGGGATTGGGATCATCTGAAGCTGCGCCATGCGCTGGATGACTTCAGGGCGCTTTCGGCCGAGGATTTCCTCTCGCGCTATGCGTTGTAACGAAAGCGTTACAGAAGCGTCATGCATGTAACAAAACTGACATCGAATCGACATTCAGGCTTCATCAACCACGTCTAATCCCATCGGCACCAGGGGATTGGACGGGTTGAAAACATGAAGTTTGAACTGAGGAACATTACCCGGCGTTTCGGCGATCGCATCGCGGTCAATGCCGTCAACGTGGAAATTCCCCAGGGCCAGATGGTCGGCATCATTGGCCGTTCCGGCGCCGGCAAGTCCACTCTCCTTCGCATGATCAACCGCCTGCAGGAACCGAGCTCAGGCTCGATCCACTTCAACGGCGCCGAGGTCTCGTCGCTGAAGGGTGCGGGCCTGCGAAACTGGCAGCGCGACTGCGCGATGATCTTCCAGCAGTTCAATCTCGTGCCCCGCCTCGACGTTTTGACCAATGTCATGCTCGGCCGGCTGAACCATCGCTCGACGCTGATGAGCCTGTTCAGCATCTTTTCCGACGATGAGCGTCTGGCGGCTCTTGCAGCCCTTGAGCGTCTCGGCATCGAACAGACCGCGATGCAGCGCGCCGGCACGCTTTCGGGCGGCCAGCAACAGCGTGTCGCCATCGCCCGCGCATTGATGCAATCACCGAAGATGCTGCTTGCCGACGAGCCGATCGCCTCGCTCGATCCGCTGAACGCCAAGATCGTGATGGACGCGCTGCGTGACATCAACGAGCGCGAAGGCATCACCGTCGTCACCAACCTGCACACGCTCGATACCGCCCGCAGCTATTGCGAACGGATAATCGGCATGGCGCATGGCAGCGTCGTCTTCGACGGTCCGCCGTCCGAACTCACCGCTGCGGCTGTTCAGGAGATCTACGGCTCCGACAGGGATGGCGCAGGCATAGACGAGACGATGACCTCGACCAGCATCAACATTCCCGCTGCTCAGACGAGCACGGAAAAGCAATCGGGCGGTATCGGCACGCTGGCAAGCGCCAGGGCGTGACACCCGCACTTGACGATCGTCTGCCCGCGTAAAGGGCACCATTTTTCATGACCCAACTCCGGATAATCCGGAAACAGGAGATCACCATGCTGAAGAAAGTTCTTCTTGCTGCCGTCGCCATGAGCGTCGTTGCAGGTTCCGCAATGGCACAGGACGTCAAGGTCCTGCGCATCGGTCTCGACGGCTCGGAAAACGAAGCCGACCAGATCCGCAACACCCAGTGTGTCGCCGATGGCCTGAAGGCTGCGACCGGCGTTCCGGAAGTTCAGATTTTCCCGTCGCCTGACTATAACGGCGTCATCCAGGGCCTGCTTGGCGGCACGATCGACATCGCTTCGATGGGCGCTTCTTCCTACGCTGCTATCGCGATCAAGGACCCGAAGGCCGTCGACCCGATCCTGACCTACACGCAGTCGGACGGCTCCAGCGGTTATTACTCGATCATGGTCGCCCGCAAGGATTCGGGCATCAAGACGCTTGCCGACCTCAAGGGCAAGAAGCTCGGCTTCGCCGACCCGGACTCGACGTCCGGCTACCTCGTCCCGAACGTCGCGCTGCCTAAGGAAATCGGCTCTTCGGTCAAGGAATATTTCTCTGAAACCGGCTTCGGCGGCGGCCACGAGAACCTCGTTCTCGCCGTTCTCGACAAGAAGTTCGATGCCGGCACGACATTCGGTTCGGGCGTCGGCAAGTGGGAAGAAGGCTATACCGGTGGCAACCTGCACCAGATGGTCAACAAGGGCATCCTCGACATGGACGATATCGTCGAAGTCTGGAAGTCGCCGCTGATCCCGAACGGCCCGTTGATGGTCAACAACAAGCTGCCGGCCGAGATGCGCGCCAAGGTCGAAGCCTACTTCATGGACCTTCCCAAGAAGGACCACGATTGCTTCAAGTCCTACACCCAGGGCGACAACAAGGACTACATCAAGGTCGATCCGTCTTTCTACCAGACGATTGTCGACGCTCGTAAGTCCGTCATCGGCGGCTGATCTTTCTCACCATAATCTGACGGCGGCGTCGAAAGATGCCGCCGTTTTGTCAACCGAGAGTGCGGATCATGGCGACCATCAGCGAACAGAATAATGGCAGCCGAAGAGGCGAACTCGGCCCTGCAGCATCGATGATGATGCAGCACTACCGGCAGCAACTTCGCACACGCCGGATCTATACCGCGATCTCGATCGGCATTTTCCTCGTCGTGCTTTTCTATTCGCTGCAATTCGCCAATGATGCGAATGCCGGCAAATTCTTCGAACGCTTGCCGTATTTCTTCGATTTCATCCGCAGCTTCGTGCCGGACAGCCCGATGGAAATCTTCCGGGCGATGTTCGACCTGCCTTCGCCTTATGCCGACGGCTCGCTCAAATACAATTATACTGCCGACCGCCATTACATCACCGACACGCTGTATATCCCGAACTTCATCTACCAGCTGGTGATCACCATCAACATCGCGCTGGTTTCGACGATTATCGGTTCGGCCTTAGCCTTCCTGCTCTGTTTCTTCGCTTCGACCAATCTCGTCGGGGCCGGCATCACCCGTTTCGTCGTGCGCCGCATCATGGAAGTGCTGCGCGCCTTTCCGGAAATCGTCATTGCCGGCCTTCTGACTGCCATTCTCTCTATTGGCCCGATTGCGGCAATCATCGCGATCACCGTCCATACGATCGGCGCGCTCGGAAAACTGTTCTTCGAAGTGGTCGAAAATTCCGACATGAAGCCGGACGAAGGCCTGCGTGCCGCGGGTGCAAGCTGGGTCGAGCGGGTGCGTTTCGCCATCGTTCCCCAGGTCCTGCCGAATTTCGTCTCCTACACGCTGCTGCGCGCCGAGATCAATGTGCGCGCCTCGACCATCATCGGCGCGGTCGGCGGTGGCGGCATCGGCGAAGTATTCCGCCTGGCGATCGGCCGTGACCACGCCGCCAAGACCTATGCGATCATCATCCTTTTGCTCGTCAGCATCATCATCATCGACCAGTTTTCCGCCTGGCTTCGCCGCCGGCTGATCGGCCAACAGTCCTTCGAATTCGGCAGGGGAGCAGCCTGATGACGTCTTCGGTTCCAACCATCAACGCGTCCGATCGCGAACGCCTACGGGAAGCTCATCCAGAGGTTTTCCATCGTTCCATCATGAAGCGCTACGGGCTGCTCGTCGGGTCGGGCATCGTGACGCTCTACCTCGTGATCTGTTTCTTCGCCTTCAATGTCGGCCCCGCTTTCATGAACGGGCAATGGGACCGTGCTTCGCTCTACATTCAGGACTGGTATTCCTGGCGCGCCCAGCCACGTCTGCGTTTCGAGGACAACGGAACTGTCAAGGCACAATGGTCGAGCCGCGGGCAATATGCGCAGGGTGCGGATATCTTCTGGCTCAAGCCCACCGAAACCGGTGGCTATACGGTTACATATGGCAGCGACGCCGATCGTCTCGACGTCACGACCAGCCGCGTCGATGTATATCTGAATGGCACGGCCTATCCGGTAACGATCTCCGAGGATGCCGCGACAGCGCCGGCTGATGCACCTGCCGCCATTCGGCAGGACGGCAACAAGGTGCTGGTGAACTACGGCTATGAGGGCCAGGCCGAGATCCGCACAAGCCAGGTCTATGTACAGCGCCGCTTCCTCGGCTGGGCCAATTTTCTGTTCGACACCAAGTCCGATTTCTGGGGCAAGAGCTGGGGCCAACTCGCAGCACTTGCGACCATCGGCGAGCGGCTCGATCCGGCCCGCTCGAATATCGGCCACATGGTCGATGATTTCCTCGGCAACAATGTCTGGCAGCATGCAGACATTCTGTCGAAGCTGTTGCAGACGCTGGTTATGGCTTTTGTCGGCACGCTGCTCGGCACGCTCTTCGCCTTTCCGCTCGCCTTCATCGCCGCGCGCAACATCACCCGGAGCCGTGCTGCCAACTGGGGCATGAAGCGACTGTTCGATTTTCTGCGCTCGGTCGACATGCTGATCTGGGCCCTGTTCTTCACCCGCTCCTTCGGCCCCGGACCGATCCCCGGTATCGCGGCGATCTTCTTCACCGATGCCGGTGCGCTCGGAAAGGTCTATGCGGAAGCGGTCGAGAATGTCGACGACAAGCAGCGCGAGGGCGTCAAATCGGTCGGTGCGCCTCCGGTCATCGTCAACCGCTTCGGCGTCGTGCCGCAGGTCCTGCCAGTGTTCATCTCGCAGTCGCTGTATTTCTGGGAATCCAACACCCGTTCGGCCACCGTCATCGGCGCCGTCGGTGCAGGCGGCATCGGTCTCAAGCTCTTGGAAGCGATGGGCACGAATGCCGATTGGGACAAGGTCGCCTATATGGTGTTGCTCATCCTTCTCGTCGTCTTCCTGTTCGACGCGATATCAAACGCGATCCGTTCGCGGCTGATCGGCGGGCCGACGCACTAATCGGCGTCGGCATCATCATTCTGTCATGGAAATCTTTTAGGCGCAGGGCCTGTCTTCGGACGCGGCGGATGTCTACACTTCCGTCTCCGCCCCTTCCTCATTCCGGAATGATGCCTTGCGTTACGCCCTTTATTTTTCGCCCGCCGCGGACCATTCGCTGACGAAGACCGCATCCCGCTGGCTCGGCCGCGACGCCTTTACCGGCGAGACGTTTCCGACGCCTAGTGCAGAGGGTCTTTCGAGCGAAGAAATTCATGCGCTAACCGCTGATCCGCGCCGCTACGCCTTCCATGCGACGCTGAAAGCGCCATTCGAACTGGCGGAAGGACGAAGCGAAGAGGAACTGATCGAGGCTTTCGAGCGATTGGCTGCATCGACGACTGGCTTCGACATCCCGAACCTCGTGATCGGCCAGCTTGGCCGTTTCTTCGCGCTGGTGCCGGATCAGGTCTACCCCGAACTGCAGGCCTTTGCCGCCCGCATCGTCGAAGAATTTGAACCGTTCCGGGCGCCGCTTTCCGAACCGGACATCGCCCGCCGCAAGCCCGAGACGCTTTCACCCGAACACCGCGCCAATCTGATGCGCTGGGGTTATCCGCATGTGATGGACGAGTTCCGTTTCCACATGACGCTCTCCGGTCCCGTGCCGCCCGAACAGGCCCCTGCGATGCGCGCTGCGATCGAACCGCGATTTTCCGATTTCACCAACAAGCCGCTTTCCATCGACGGGCTCGCGCTTTTCGTCGAGCCCACCCGCGGCGCAGATTTCATCGCCCATCGCTGGCTCCCCCTGAAGCCGGCCTCCGAGACCAGAAAGACCGGCACATGACCACCGAGACCGTATTCACCAATGCCCGTATCGTGCTGGAAGACAGCATGATCTCCGGCTCCGTCCAGATCCGCGACGGCAAGATCGCCGACATTTCCGAAGGCAATGTCCATGTCGGCGAGGATTTCGAGGGCGACTACCTGATCCCCGGCCTGGTTGAGCTTCATACCGACCATCTCGAACAGCATTATTCTCCGCGTCCCGGCGTGCGTTGGAATGCAACAGCTGCAATCCAGGCGCATGACGCCCAGATCGCATCTTCCGGGATCACCACCGTTTTCGACTGCCTACGCATGGGATCCGACGAGGATGGCGGCTTCGAACATGGCGAGATGCGCGACATGGCCGACGCCATACAAGCCGCCGAACGCGACGGGCGCCTGCGCTCCGAGCATCTCATCCACCTGCGCTGCGAGGTTTCGGCCGACAACGTGCTGGAGCACTTTGCCGATTTCGAAAACGACAGCCATGTGCGGCTGGTCTCCTTGATGGACCATGCGCCGGGCCAGCGGCAGTTCCAGACGATGGACCAATACATATTCTATTACCAGAAGAAGCGCGGCCTTTCCGACGAGGTATTCAAAGCCTTCATCGACAAGCGGGTGGCGGAATCACAGCGCAATTCGACGCCGCACCGGCTTGCGATCGCAAAACACTGCGCCGAGCGTGGCATCACGGTCGCGAGCCACGACGATGCAACGCTTGCGCATGTGGACGAGGCGATCGAGAACGGCGTGAAGCTTGCCGAATTCCCGACCAGCTTCGAGGCCGCAGCGGCTTCGCACAAGGCCGGCATGAGCGTCCTGATGGGCGCGCCGAACGTGGTGCGGGGCAAGTCGCATTCCGGCAATATCGCTGCCCGCGATCTTGCCGCCAATGGCGTTCTCGACGTTCTTTCCTCCGACTACGTGCCGCTCAGCCTGCTTTATGCGCCCTTCATTCTTGCAGACGACGTTGACGGCATCTCTCTTCCCAAGGCGATCTCGATGGTGACTGCCACGCCTGCCCGCACTGCCGGTCTTGCCGATCGCGGCCGGATCGCAACGGGGCTGCGCGCCGATCTCGTGCGGGTTCACCGGGAGGCCGGAGTACCCGTATCGCGCGCCGTGTGGCGGCAGGGGCGTCGGGTGGCGTAATGGACGGATCATCCGAACCTCGCAGAGATGTCGGTGAAGGCTGCATGGTCGCGGTCGTCGGCCCAAGCGGCGCCGGCAAGGACACGCTGATGGCCTATGCCGCCCGTGCCTTCTCCAACCGTTCCGACGTGGTTTTCGCCCGCCGTGTGATCACCCGTGACGCCAATGCGGGTGGTGAGGATCATGACGGCGTCTGCGAGGCCGAGTTTGAAAAGCTTGAGGCAGATGGCCGCTTTGCCGTCTGCTGGAAGGCTCACGGCTTGCACTACGCCATACCCATCGAGACGAAGGATGCCGTTTCCAAGGGAGCAATCGTGATTGCAAACGGATCGCGCTCGGCGCTCGGTCTGTTCAGGGACGCATACCCCAACCTTGTCGTCGTCAATGTGACGGCGCGACCGGAGGTACTTGCTGCACGGCTTGAGGCGCGCGGGCGAGAAAGCAGGGAAGATATTCTGCGCAGGCTGGAGCGGAGTTCGCTTGGCGTGATCGGCGACTACAAGGTCGTTACGATCGACAACAGCGGCGAAATAGAAATTTCGGGCCGCGCCATTGTCGATGCCGTTTCGACTTTATTATCCCAGTCTTTTATCCCCAAGGAAAAATAAAACCTGACACGCTTTAAAGTTCCAACGGTTCCCCTACCTGATCTATTCGGTATACCTAATAGAGGTAGGGCCGAATGGAGCTGGGGCTTTGATTGAAACACGAACAAAGGATGGAGCAGACCCTGACCGCAGTACGGATGCGGATCTCGAGGCACGGATTGTCGTGCTGGAGATCGTGGCTATGACTGCGTTGGCGTTGACGCTCGATACGTCCGACAATGGCAATGCCGATCAGGCCCGCGGTATAGCGGCATTGATCCAGGACACCGTGCGACAACGATCGCGAGAGGTTGGCCTGACCAAAGCTGCACAGGAAACTGCCGATACCTATGCCGAGGAGCTGCTCTCCACGGCACTGGTCTCCCTTTACCCGGATAGCGGGACTGCCTGACCGAAAGTTTTGCGGTCAAATCGAAATACGGGATCGGGCGCGCGTCAGTGCGCCTCGTCCCAGTTTGCGGCCGCGCGCGCATCCACCTTGAGCGGTACTTTCATCGAAATGGCGGGCATGGCTGCCTGTTCCATGGTCGAGACGATGATCGGCATCGCTTTTTCGACGTCCGCGTCTTCCACCTCGAAGATCAGTTCGTCATGGACCTGAAGCAGCATGCGAACGCGCTCGCCCAGCCCGGCATCGCCAAGCACCTTTTCCATCTTCACCATAGCCCGGCGAATGATATCCGCAGCCGAGCCCTGGATGGGGGCGTTGATCGCGGCGCGTTCGTTGAAGGCGCGCATCGAGGGGTTGGAGGACTTGATCTCCGGATAATGCGCCCGACGACCGAAGATCGTTTCCACATAGCCATGTTCGCGGGCAAAGGCCTTGGTTGAATCCATGTAGTCGCGGATGCCGGGGAAACGTTCGAAATACTTCTTGATGTAATCGCCTGCCTCCGACCGCTCGATCGACAGCTGGTTAGCAAGACCGAAGGCCGAAATGCCGTAGATGATGCCGAAATTGATCGCCTTCGCACGACGGCGGATATCGCTCGGCATGCCTTCCACCGGCACGCCGAACATTTCGGATGCCGTCATCGCATGAATGTCGATCCCGTCGGCAAAGGCCTGGCGAAGCTGCGGGATGTCCGCGACATGGGCCAGAACACGCAATTCGATCTGGCTGTAGTCGGCGGACAGAAGCTTGTGGCCGGGAGACGCGATGAAGGCGGTGCGGATCTTGCGACCTTCCGCCGTTCTTACCGGAATGTTCTGCAGGTTCGGTTCGGAGGACGACAGGCGGCCGGTCGTGGTCGAGGCCAGCGAATAGGACGTGTGGACCCGCTTCGTTTCGGGATGGACATAACCCGGCAGCGCATCGGTATAGGTGGACTTCAGCTTGGTCAGCTGGCGCCAGTCGACGATCTTGCGCGGCAGCGCGGCACCTTCGGCCGCGAGGTCTTCCAGAACCTGCGCCGATGTAGACCACTGCCCGGTCTTGGTCTTGGAGCCGCCCGGCAGGCCCATCTTGCCGAACAGGATATCGCCGAGCTGTTTGGGCGAACCGATGGTGAACTTCTCGCCGGCGAGTTCGTAGATCTCGTCCTCGAAGGCGGCGGCCTTCTGCGCCAGTTCGCCGGAAAGGCGCGAAAGAATCTGTCGGTCGATGGAGATGCCACGTTCTTCCATGCGCGCCAGGACTTCAACGAGAGGCCGCTCCAGCCGCTCGTAGATCCGGGTCAGGCCCATTGCCGCCAGCTGCGGCTTCAGCACCATCCACAGCCTGAGCGTCACATCCGCATCTTCTGCCGCGTAAGTCGCGGCGCGATCGATATCGACGAAATCAAACGTGACGCCGCTCTTGCCCGAGCCCGCAACATCCTTGAAGGCGATCGGCTTATGGTTCAGCCAGCGTTCGGACAATGTGTCCATGCCATGCGTCGTCTTGCCGGCGTCCAGAACATAGGACATCAGCATGGTATCGTCATAACTCTTCACGGTGATGCCGTGGCGCTTCATGACGAGGTAATCGAATTTCAGGTTCTGCGCGACCTTCAGCACCGACGGGTCTTCCAGTAGCGGCTTCAAGCGATCCAACGCCTGCCTGGGCGAAAGCTGATTTTCAGCCAGTCCGCCGCCGAGAAGATCGCCGACGCCCGTCTTGTGCGTGAGCGGCACGTAGGCGGCACGCACTTCAAGCCCGGACGGATTACCGGTGTTATCTGCAATAGCCAGCGAGAAACCGACCAGTTCCGCCTGCATCGGATCGAGCGAATTGGTTTCGGTGTCGAAACCGACAAGTCCCGTCTCGCGGGCTGCCTTGATCCAATCGTCGAGGACTTCGATATCGCGGATCGTCACATAACTCGTCGTATCGATCTTCGCATTGGCGAAAGATGCGATGCGCGTGTCGGCAAGTTCTGCCGGCGTCGCTCCATCGGTGCTTTTGGCGACAACCGCCTTGGCGGGGTTTGCCGGTGCGTCTGCAGCAGCTTCTCCGGTATCTGCGGACGATGCGGCATCCAGATCAGGACCTCGCGCCTCGGCACCCCATTCGACTTCGATGGTGACCGGCTCGATGGCATTTGCATCGCAATCGCAGGCAGCTGCAACACGGCGCATCAAGGTGCCGAATTCCATTGCCTTGAGGAAGCCGATCAGCTTCGGCCCGTCCTGTGGCTCCAGAAGCAATGCTCCGAGGTCGAGTTCCAAGGGAACGTCGGTCCTCAGCTCCACCAGCTGGCGGGAAAGGCGGGCCTGTTCGGCAAAGGCCTGGATATTTTCGCGGCGCTTGACCTGCTTGATCTCGCCGGCACGCGCGAGAAGCGATTCGAGATCGCCGAATTCCTCCAGCAACTGGGCAGCCGTCTTCGGCCCAATTCCCGGAATACCGGGCACGTTATCGACGGAATCGCCGACCAGCGCCTGCAGGTCGATCATCTTTTCCGGCGACACGCCCCATTTTTCGATGACATCGGGAACCCCGATCTGCTTGTCCTTCATGCTGTCATACATGTGGACCATCGGCGTCACGAGCTGCATCAGGTCCTTGTCGGACGACACGATGGTGACATCGGCACCCACGGCCTCGGCCTGGCGGGCATAGGTGGCGATGATATCGTCGGCCTCGAAACCTTCCGTCTCGATGCAGGGCAGGTTGAAGGCACGCGTCGCCTGGCGGATCAGGCCGAATTGCGGAACGAGTTCTTCCGGAGGGGCCGAACGGTTCGCCTTGTAGGCGTCGTAGATTTCCTTGCGGAAGGTTTTCGACGAATAGTCGAAGATGACCGCGAAATGGGTCGGCGTCACACCGACGGATGTATCACGCGCATCGGTCAGCAGCTTCCAGAGCATATTGCAGAAACCGGACACGGCACCGATCGGCAGGCCATCCGATTTGCGCGTCAACGGCGGCAATGCGTGGAAGGCGCGGAAGATGAATCCGGACCCGTCGATGAGGAAGAGGTGATCGCCTTTTTTCATGCGAATGGAATAACGTGGCACATGCGCGGCGTCCACGAAAACTTGTCGGGAACCAAGCCTGCAGCAGTGCAGCACCTTACCGAATTGTAATCTGCCTTTCCCTTGAAAAGCCGCAATCCGCCCCTCATTTCAAGCTTACCGGCGATTGATAACGCCGCAGTCTGGCAGTAGGCCCGTCCCCCGCCTCACCAGACCGGGCAAAGACCCATCCCCCTCTCCGGGTCTTTGTCCTTCTATAAGAAACGTCACGGCCGTCCCCTCCCGGCCGTGGCGTTTTTGTTTGCAGCTGGCTCAATTATCGGCAGGCACCTTGCCAATCTTACGCCTGTGCCCCAATCTCATAAACACATCGCCTGATATCGATTATCGTCTGCCAGTTAAGCTGGCTCCCCGGGAAAGTGGTGGCGGAGGCCATGGGATTCGATCGCTCGCAGTCGGCTACCTATCTGGCCGGTCAGCTCGCCAGGGTGTTTTCACGATCGCTGCAGAAGCGGGCGGCTTCGCTCGGCTTTTCTCCCGGCCAGTTTCCCGTCCTACTTGAGCTCTGGCAGGAAGATGGCCTGACCCAGAAACAGCTTCTGGACAAGCTCGAGGTCGAGCAGGCAACGCTTGCCAATACGCTTTCGCGGATGGAGCGTGACGGACTGATCGCACGGACACCGCACCCAAGCGACAGACGTGCGCAGATCATCAACCTGACGGAACTCGGCAGGTCCCTGGAAACGCGCGCGGTCGACGCGGCGGCCGAGGCCGACAGCGCACTCTTTTTCGGCTTCCGTTCATTCGAGCGGGAGCTGATGATGGAATATATGCGCCTCATCATCGGCAACAGCCGGAAGGTGTGAACGACACGCCCAGCGTGCTGCCCACGCGAAGTAAACGACTTGAAGCGCGTGCAGCATTTGCCATTGTGCCGCCCTCCTCTTGCTTGCTAACAGTTCAAGGCAAGTTGGCCGCCCGCGTGTGCGACCGCTCAAAGACAAGGTGATTTCCATGACCGATATTTCCGCCGTTCTCGATCGCGCCGACCAGAACCTTCAAGACAGCATCGACCGCCTCTTTTCGCTCGTCCGCATACAGTCCATCTCTACCGATCCGGCTTACAAGGCTGAATGCCGCAAGGCTGCCGAATGGCTGGTGGTGGAATTGAAGGGCATCGGCTTCGATGCTTCCGTGCGCGATACCGCCGGCCATCCGATGGTCGTTGCCCATCACGACGGCGCCAGCCCTGACGCCCCGCATGTGCTTTTCTACGGCCATTACGACGTGCAGCCGGTCGATCCGATCGAGCTGTGGGAGGACTCGCCGTTCGAGCCGAAGATCAAGGAGATCTCGCCCGGCCGCAAGGTTCTGACCGGCCGCGGCACGGCCGACGACAAGGGCCAGCTGATGACCTTCGTCGAAGCCTGCCGCGCCTATAAGGAGATCAACGGTTCGCTGCCGATCCGCGTCACCATCCTGTTCGAAGGCGAAGAGGAATCCGGTTCGCCGTCACTGAAACCCTTCCTCGATGCCAATGCCGCCGAGCTGAAGGCCGAATATGCGCTGGTCTGCGATACCGGCATGTGGGACGGCGATACGCCGGCAATCGCTGCTGCCCTGCGTGGTCTCGTCGGCGAGGAGATCGTCGTCAAGGCGGCCGACCGTGACCTGCATTCGGGCCTGTTCGGCGGCGCCGCCGCCAATCCGATCCATATCCTCACCGACATTCTTGCCGGCCTGCATGACGAGACCGGCCGGGTGACGCTCGAAGGTTTCTATGAGGGCGTCGAGGAAACCCCGACGAATATCAAGGAAGGCTGGGAAGCGCTCGGCCGCAATTCCGAAAGTTTCCTTGGTGGAGTCGGCCTTTCCATCCCGTCCGGCGAAAAGGGCCGCTCGGTGCTCGAACTCACCTGGGCTCGCCCGACAGCCGAAATCAACGGCATCACCGGTGGCTATACGGGTGAAGGTTTTAAAACCGTGATTGCCGCGCAGGCTTCCGCCAAGATCTCGTTCCGTCTGGTGGGAGATCAGAACCCGGCGAAGATCCGCGAAGCATTTCGCGCTTATGTGCGTTCAAAAATCCCTGCTGATTGCACCGTGGAATTCCACGAGCACGGCGCATCGCCTGCGATCCAGCTTTCGTATGATTCTCCTGAGCTGACAAAGGCAAAGGGTGCGCTTTCGGAAGAATGGAAGAACCCGGCCGTGATCATCGGCATGGGCGGCTCGATCCCGATCGTCGGCGATTTCCAGAAACAGCTCGGCATGGATTCGCTGCTGGTCGGCTTCGGCCTCGTCGATGACCGCATTCATTCTCCGAACGAGAAATACGACCTGAAGTCGTACCACAAGGGCATCCGCTCCTGGGCGCGGATCATGACGGCGCTGGCTACGAAGTAAGCTGGACACATACAAACGCAAAACGCCGGCTTTTCAGCCGGCGTTTTAATTTCGAGATCGGAAATCGATCAGTTGTCGAAAAATTCCTTCATCCGGGCAAAGAAACCGGTCGATTCCGGGTTGTTCTCCTTGGACGAGCTTTCCTCGAATTCCTGCAGCAGTTCGCGCTGACGTTTGGTCAGTTTCTGCGGCGTTTCGATGCCGATCTGGATGTAGAGATCACCCGTCTGCGACGAGCGCAGAACCGGCATGCCCTTGCCCTTGAGGCGGAACTGCTTGCCGGCCTGGGTGCCTTCCGGCACCGAGACGCGCGACTTCGATCCATCGAGCGTGCCGACATCGAACGTGCCGCCAAGCGCTGCCGTCGTCATCGAGATCGGCACGGCGCAATAAAGATCGGCGCCATCACGCTGGAAGAATTCGTGCGGCGTCACCGACAGGAAGATGTAGAGATCACCGGCCGGGCCGCCACGGGCTCCGGCTTCGCCCTCGCCCTGCAGGCGGATACGGGTGCCATCTTCAATGCCGGCCGGGATGTTGACCGAGAGCGAACGCTCTTCGGTGACGCGGCCCTGGCCGTGGCACTTGTCGCAGGGATCGGAAATCGTCTGGCCGCGGCCATGGCAGGTCGGGCAGGTGCGTTCGACGGAAAAGAACCCCTGAGAGGCGCGCACGCGGCCCGAGCCCTGGCAGGTGCCACAGGTTTTCGGCTGCGTGCCGGGCTTGGCGCCCGAACCGGAACAGACGTCGCAGGTGATCGACGTCGGAACCCGGATCTGCGCCGTCTTGCCGTTATAGGCCTCTTCCAGCGAAATTTCCATGTTGTAGCGAAGATCGGCGCCGCGTTCGCGGCCGCCTGCGGAACGGCGCGCACGACCGCCCCCCATCATCTCGCCGAAAATATCTTCGAAAATGTCGGAGAAACCGCCTTGGGCTCCACCGAAACCACCGCCGCCGCCCATGCCGCCCTGTTCGAAGGCCGCATGGCCGTAACGATCATAGGCCGCGCGCTTCTGCGGATCCTTGAGGGTTTCGTAGGCCTCGTTCAGTTCCTTGAACTTCTTTTCGGCTTCCGCATCACCAGGATTTTTGTCCGGATGATATTTCATTGCCATCTTACGGAAGGCGCTCTTCAGCTCCTTCTCGTCAGCCGACTTGGCGACACCGAGGATTTCGTAAAAGTCTGCTTTGGCCATTCAGGTATCCGGCTCCGGAAACGTAGTCCGGCTGCACGAGGCAGCCGGATTCTTAGTCGACTATCTTGAGGCTCGCGTCAACGAACCGATCAGGCCGACTTCTTGTCGTCCTTGATTTCCTCGTAGTCGGCATCGACGACACCGTCGTCCTTGCCGCCTTCGGCTCCACCTTCAGCCTGCTGGGCCTCATAGATGGCCTGACCGAGCTTCATCGATGCTTCCATCAGAGTCTGCGTCTTGGCCTGGATGTCATCGGCATCCGGCTCGGAAGCTTCGACCGAGGTCTTCAGCGCTGCGATGGCATCCTCGATCGCCTTGCGGTCGGCCTCGGTCACCTTGTCGCCAAATTCAGCCAGCGACTTCTCGCTGGAATGAATGAGGCTCTCGGCCTGGTTTTTGGCTTCAACGCCGGCACGACGCTTCTTGTCGGCCTCGGCATTGGCTTCGGCGTCCTTGACCATCTTTTCGATGTCGGCGTCGGAAAGACCACCAGACGCCTGGATGCGGATCTGCTGTTCCTTGCCGGTGCCCTTATCCTTGGCCGAAACCTGGACGATGCCGTTGGCGTCGATATCGAAGGTGACTTCGATCTGCGGCATGCCACGCGGTGCCGGCGGCAGGCCGACGAGGTCGAACTGGCCGAGCAGCTTGTTATCCTGGGCCATTTCGCGCTCGCCCTGGGAAACGCGGATCGTCACGGCCTGCTGGTTGTCGTCAGCGGTCGAGAAGGTCTGCGACTTTTTGGTCGGGATCGTCGTGTTACGGTCGATCAGGCGGGTGAAGACACCACCGAGCGTTTCGATGCCGAGCGACAGCGGGGTCACGTCGAGCAACAGAACGTCCTTGACGTCGCCCTGCAGAACGCCGCCCTGGATCGCTGCACCAAGTGCCACGACTTCATCCGGGTTGACGCCCTTGTGCGGTTCCTTGCCGAACAGCTGCTTGACGATTTCCTGTACCTTCGGCATGCGGCTCATGCCGCCTACTAGAACGACTTCGTCGATCTCGGCAGCAGTGACGCCGGCATCCTTGAGGGCTGCCTTGCACGGTGCGATCGTGCGCTGGACGAGATCGTCGACCAGGCTTTCGAACTTCGAGCGGGTCAGCTTCATCGTCAGGTGCTTCGGACCGGAAGCATCGGCCGTGATGAACGGCAGGTTGATTTCGGTCTGCTGCGACGACGAGAGTTCGATCTTGGCCTTTTCGGCAGCTTCCTTGAGGCGTTGCAGAGCAAGCTTGTCGTTCTTCAGGTCGATGCCCTGGTCCTTCTTGAACTCGTTGGCAAGATATTCGACGAGACGCATGTCGAAGTCTTCACCGCCGAGGAAGGTGTCGCCATTGGTCGACTTCACTTCGAAGACGCCGTCGCCGATTTCCAGAACCGACACGTCGAACGTGCCGCCGCCCAAGTCGTAAACGGCGATCGTCTTGCCGTCCTTCTTGTCCATGCCGTAGGCAAGGGCTGCAGCGGTCGGCTCGTTGATGATGCGGAGAACTTCGAGACCTGCAATGCGGCCGGCATCCTTGGTTGCCTGGCGCTGCGCGTCGTTGAAATAGGCCGGAACGGTGATGACGGCCTTGTCGACCTTTTCACCGAGGTAGGATTCAGCGGTTTCCTTCATCTTCTGAAGGATCATCGCGGAGACCTGCGCCGGCGAATAATTCTTGTCGTGAGCCTTCACCCATGCGTCGCCATTGTCGCCCTTGACGATATCGAAGGGAACGAGGCCCTTGTCCTTCTCGACGGTCGGGTCTTCGTAACGGCGGCCGATGAGGCGCTTTACGGCAAACAGGGTGTTGGTCGGGTTGGTCACTGCCTGGCGCTTGGCCGGCTGACCGACGAGGCGCTCGCCATCTTCGGTGAATGCGACCATGGAGGGCGTGGTGCGCGCGCCTTCGGCGTTCTCGATCACCTTCGCGTCCTTGCCATCCATGATGGCGACGCAGGAGTTGGTGGTGCCGAGGTCGATGCCTATTACTTTAGCCATTTCTTCTCTCTCCTTTAAGCGAACCGTCCGGACCCCGAGAGGCATTCCGCTGACAGTTCCTCGACTGGGATGGTCTTTGAATTTTTCGCAGCATCGGCTGCGGTCATGCGGCGTATATAAGGACGGCTTTTTCCGACTGCAAGGCAGGAAATCGCCTGCCTTCCGGCAAAAAACGCGTTTCGTGGTCTGGTGCGTCAAGCCATGCGGCTCAAGGTGCTATTGACCCATGATAACATCGAGCAAGGTCGTCCTGCGCGCCTGCTGCGGCTGATAGACCTGCCCCCCATCGGCGCCGACCTCTCCGGGAGGCAAAGGCCCGCCACCGACGCTGCCCGGCGGGACCGGACCTTGCGAATCATAGGGACCGCGATATTGACGATAATCGCGATATCCACCCGCTTGTTCGGCTTCCGGATTGCCCCGGTTCTGGCGCGCAGGCCGGTTGTCATAGGCCGTGCCGCCATTGCCGTTATTGCAGATCGCATTGTCTCCATAAGCGCACGGGATGGCGCCGGGAGGTTGCGGGCCTGGCTGCTGCGCACGACCGCGACCCGGCTGCAACGCGGCCTCTCCCTGGGACGGCACAGGCTGCAGCGGACGGGAGCGAACGATATCCGAACCTGTCGGGGCCTGCGGCGCCGGCGGAAAGCTGTCCTGCCCCAACGAGCCCGATTGCTCCGCGCCCGTTCCCGGCAATATTCCGGAAATAATGTCGCCGATCGAGGTGGAGGGCGATTGCGGCTGATCCGCAGCAGGCGGCGGCTGGACGCCATTGCTGAAGCCGAACAGCGGCGTCGGCGTATAACCCTTCATCGCCGCGGTCATATATTCCTTCCAGGCCTTGGCCGGCAGCGTACCGCCAGTGACCTTCTTCATGTAACTGCCGTCATCGTTGCCGAACCAAACACCGGTCGTCAGGATGCTGGTGAAACCGACAAACAGCGCATCGCGGGAATTCTGCGTCGTTCCGGACTTGCCAGCCGCCTGCCAGCCATCGAGACGGGCAGCCTTACCGGTGCCTTCGCGGATCACGCCCGACATCATGCTGTTCATCGTGGCGGCGATCGGCTCACTCAGGACACGCGGCGGATTGCTGTAATCCGCCTCATAAAGAACCTTGCCATCCGGATCGACGATCCTTTTGACGATATGCGGGGTCGCCTTGTAGCCGCCGTTCATGAAAGCTGCGTAGGACGAGGTGAGCTCCACAAGGGAAACTTCGGACGTGCCGAGCGCAATCGAGGCATTCGGCTGGATATCCGAATCAATCCCAAGCCGATGCGCCATAGCGACCACCTTGTCCGGCCCGACGGCCACGACCAACTGGGCTGCAACCGTGTTCAGGGAGCGTGACAGTGCGTAGGAGAGCGGAACCGGCCCCTTGTATTCCTTCTCGTAGTTTTCCGGCGTCCAGTTGCCGATCCTCACCGGCGCATCGTTGACGATCGTATCGGGACCATAACCTGCCTCGAGCGCCGAGGCATAAACGAACGGCTTGAATGCCGAACCCGGCTGGCGTTTGGCCTTGAAGGCCCGGTTGAACTGGCTCTGCGCATAATCGCGCCCGCCGACCACAGCACGGATCGCCCCCGTCGCATCGACGGAGACGAGTGCCGCCTGCGAGGCGTTCAACTTGCCGCCTTCCTTTTTCAGGATGTCGTTCAGCGACTTGTCGGCCGCGTCCTCAAGCTTGACGTCGATCGTCGTTTCGACGGTAACATCGACCTTCGGCTCGCCGATCAGGCTTTTCACCTCGTCGACCACCATGTCGGCGGCATAATGCTGCGGGCCGGACCAATAGCTTTTCGCATTCGACGGCGGCTGTGCCATCGCCTTGTTGAAGTCGCTATCGGTAATGTAGCCTTCTTCACGCATCGTGCCGAGGACGACCTGAGCACGCTCTTCGGCCGCTTTCGGATCGCGGGCGGGAGACAGACGTGATGGCGCTTTCAGGAGGCCGGCGAGTGTTGCCGCTTCGCCGAGATTAACATCGCGGGCGGACTTGTTGAAATAACGCCGGGATGCGGCTTCTACACCATAGGCGTTCGAGCCGAAAAACACCCGGTTCAGATACATGGCAAGGATCTGGTCCTTGGTGAACTTGTGTTCCAGCCAGAAAGACAGGAGCACTTCCTGGATTTTTCGCTCGAAAGTGCGATCCGGCGACAGGAACAGGTTTTTTGCCAGCTGTTGGGTAATCGTCGAGCCGCCCTGAATCGGCTGGCCTGTGAGATTGTTGACGAAGGCGCGCGCCAGACCGAGCGGGTCGACGCCGAAATGCGAATAAAAACGACGGTCTTCGATCGAAATCACAGCCTGGGGCAGATAGGGGGACATATCCTCCAGCGCCAGCGCTTCACCACCGGTCGTGCCGCGATTGGCAATCACCGAACCGTCGATCGCGGTGATCTTCATATTTGGCGGACGAGCAGGGATCGACCAGCTGCTGGCCGCCGGCATCTGCGCGCCGTAATAAAGGACAAGCCCGCCGATGCCGATCACGCCCCATATGCCGAGGACGATGCACCAGTAGATCAGTCTGCGCAACGGGGCGAACAAGCCGCCACCCGAGGTGTCGCGCCCTTTGCGGGAAGCGGATTTCGCGGATCCTTTTTTCCCACGGCGACCAGTGTCGACGTTCGCGCCAGCCTTCGACGCACGTTTGGACGCCTTGCGATGACCGACAATACGATCGTCGGCCTCAAGGCGAAACTCTTCTTCATCGTCATCGTGCGATGCTTCGAAGGAAGGTTCAACGCGCTTATCTGATTTGCCTCTGGCTGCCATGCGAGCAGGCGGTCCCCCGTCTTGTGCCTGCTCAAACAGCGGGCCTTTTGCCATCAGGTTTCCGCTGGACTTTAAATACGGCGATTTAAGGAGGGGTAAAAGGCAAACAGAACATGAAGAAGATAGCTAGATGTTCGGCAATTTGTTTCGTGATGTGGCTCTTTAGCCTGAAAACCATGGGTTTCCAGGTTATTCCGGATTTGGTAATATGAGTAGATACTAAAGTTATAGATCCGGCAGACAAAAAGGGGGAATTCCCCACTGCCGGGTTCAGCGCTCGGGGAGGGAGCCATGAACAAGATCTTCGAAGCGGTCGTCCGTAATGGCGACCAGCGGGTACCGGTCGGCCTCGTCAACCTGAAGCAGGCGCTGGAGATGTCCGAGAAACTTTTCTTCGAGTTCAGCCATCCGGAGCATGAGGCTGGCAGGACGGACATCTTCGTCGGTCGCGAGGTTCTGCAGAAACTGATGTGAGCAACTCGTCACCGAAACACAAGTCTTACGCGTATTCGTGATTTGGGCGGATACGCATTGCTTGTTATCCTCCTTGGCGCAACAAGCGAAAGGAGAATGACATGAAGACATTTCTCGTCGTAGCTGCCGTCATCGGCCTTACGTCATCCGCTGCTCTTGCGGATTGCGCCGGCCACAAGGTGACGGCCTCGAATGAGGTGGACAAGGAATTCACCACTGCGAGCATCGCGGCACCTCCTGTCCAAGAGGAGTTGAAGCAAGCAGGCAAGCCGAGCGAGCCTTTTGCGGAAAGCCGGGCTGCCACTCCATAAACGAACCGACTCCGCGTCGGGCATTCGTTTGGCGCGGAGTTGCGACCGATCGAGGTTGGAACCTCTCGGGCCTGGCCGGATTTTCCTCTCGCAACTGAGGAGACAGATATGGCCAAAAAATCCCTGAGTGCCGGCTTTACCGGCGATATTGAAGAGGGTCAGCGCGTATCAACGAAGGCAAAAAGCGCGCTTGCCACCGCAAAAGATGAGGCTGGAATGGTCGCAGCACATGCGTTCGACCATCCGACAGCGACGGGATCCGCCGCTTTGGTCTTTGGGGCACTGGGGCTTGCGGTCGGATATCTGCTCGGATCCGCCTCGGCTTCCCGCACCCGCCGCTTCTGATCCCTGGATAGAGGCCGTGGAACCTAGCAAGCCGATCTCCGTTGGGTCTTCAGGAACCCGAAAAGGAGACCATGATGCCGAATAGAGACCCGATCCCTACTCCGACATCCGATACGCCGCGCGGGCCGATCGCGACTGACGGCGTGCCGGACAGGACCCAGGAAAAGCCGCCACTGACGCCGGCGCAGGACAAGGGTGACAGCAAGAACCCGCAGGACCCGACGCTTGATCCGGCACTGTTGCCGACAGGCGATCCGGCGGGCATGGCCTGAACCTGTCGCAAATGGCGGTAAAGCGAGGCGGGACTAACCATTGCCTCGCCTCGTAACGCGATCATATATCGCGATAGGGAGTAGACGACGGTTTTGAACCCTCAAATTACACCCGCGTTAACTTGTTGTTGCCATTTCATTAACCGGATTCCAGATTGCCGCTTGGGTAAGGACACTTGAACAACACGGGCCTGTGCAGGATTGCGCAGGTTTCGTGCTTTTTGACCTGCCCGGGCAAAGTCGGAAACGGACTGTCTGCCATTGGGTCCCAACCGTGACGTGAGGGTTTGATGCCGACGCAGTTGATCCGAAATCCAGTCAATCCGGAACAGCTTATGCTGCTTCAGCAGGTCTTCGACGAGACATGCACCGAGCATGGCATCGACAAGGCCAGTCCGGACGGCGAGGCGCTCGCTTTCATTCTGGTAAATTCGCTCCAGAAAGGGTCCGCCGACAAGGAACAGTTGGAAGCGCTGGCAGGAGCCCTGATACAGACGCGGTGATTTGCGTCTTTCACCCTTTCTCGACATCTTTGACTGACGGCGGAACCTAATTACCTCTTCGAAAGTTGAACGGGCTCCAAGATCAACATGATGGAGGCCGGCATGGCAGAATCAGTGAAAAGCTTTACCCCAGGCAACGCGGTTGCGTCCTTCGATCATCAACCGAGCGACAGCGCGATCGCCAACGAGATCCAGGTCCTGCGCTCTGAGATTTCGCGACTGAGTTCCCTGATGTCGGAAAAGACCGGCGAAGTGTACGAGCGGGTTGCAGATCGCGCCAGCAGTGCTGCCAGCTACGTTTCGTCGGAAGCCAGCACGGTTGCCGGTACAATCAAGGAACACCCGGCAGCCACAACCACCCTATTTACCCTCATCGGCGCAGTGGGCTTTGCTATTGGATACGCCGTTGCTACAGCGACCGCTGATAGCAAGCAGGCATGGTACCAGCGGTATCTCGGCGATCGCTTCTGATCGTATCTATGACGACGCGGCTGCATCAGCCCCGACGACATTCTGGGCGACGTCTATCCAGACGGCGCCCGTCAATCTCGCCATATGCATCGGATTGATTCGTACAGCTGCATTGGTATCGCCGGCGGCCGGGACCACTTCATCAAAGCGCTGCAGCGACACGTCGCAATAGACCGGCAAATCAGAGGTCAGACCGAACGGGCAGACGCCTCCCACCGGATGGCTCGTGATCTCAACCACATCCTCACCGCCCAGCATGCGTGGCTTGGTACCGAATCGAGACCGGAATTTCTTGTTATCAAGACGAGCGGTGCCGGCCATGACGACGATCATCGTTTCGTCGCCGGCGCGTAAACATATGCTTTTGGCGATCTGATCGGGTTCGACCCCATGGGCGGCAGCGGCCAACGGCACCGTCGCGGAACTGGCTTCGGTGACGATCACCTCAATATCGGGGGCGTGTTCGGCGAAAAATGCCTGGACGGAAGAAAGACTCATTTCGCAAAGATCGCGCATGTGTCGTTTTTAGGCAAGCCCACTCAAAGCCATGCGCCGAACGCATCACTGCGCTGCAAAACCGTGGCTGTTTTTTAGGCTCGCCTCCTGTATAGTCAAATCATCGACGGACGCACTCCTCCTCCCAGTGTCCTCGATGGGACCAGCAACACCTCCTCCTCCCGGTTGTTGGTCAGTTTCAGAAGCCCGGCGCACCTCCTCCCGCGCCGGGTTTTCTGTATTTTAATCCCTCACGCATGAAAATCTAAAGCCTCAGGCAGCATTAACAGTGGCTGCCATCTCAACCTATGGCGTTGATATTGCTTTATCTTTTGAAATTACCCTTTAAGATTGCATAGCTCACGCGGATCGCACCCGAAGCGTAGCAGCAATCTTGACGAACATTGGGCCAAGCCCTAAGTGCGTATGGATCGAAATTTGTCTGATGGCCAGCACCGGGCTATTGCCACGCTTGCGACGTTCTACTCTGCAAAGTTCGAAGTTCAATCTGTTCCTTCCGGACTTCCGGGAGGAGCTGTCGGTCATTGCAAAGAAAGGCATCGATATGGCGACGGGTACAGTTAAGTGGTTCAATGCGACCAAGGGTTACGGCTTCATTTCGCCTGACGATGGCGGTGCGGACGTTTTCGTTCACATCTCCGCTGTTGAGCGCGCAGGCCTAGGCCAGCTTCAGGACGGCCAGAAGCTCTCCTTCGAGCTGGTAACGGATCGCCGTTCCGGCAAGGTTGCAGCTGACCAGCTGCAGGCCGCTTAATAAAATTCAGCTCGCGGCGGCCTCTGCCGCCGCGAGCTTCCAGATGACCGTCACTTATCGGTCCCGGCGACAGTCTTGAAACGACCGGAACGCCTCCCCATATCAAGCTCAACAGCATTTCCGGCGAACATCTGTCACACACCGTTATCGTGTAACGGCGAATGATGAGGCGAATACGGGAAACCGTGCCATTTCGACACAGACAGCAAGTCCTTTTAACGGTCTGTTAACCTGCCTGAGAGATGATGAATGCCACAGAGTTGCATGGATCATATCGATCCTTAACGCAGCCGCGACGGAATGCTTGACCCGTTTGTAGTGACCACGGATGTACTGGCACAGTGAGCGGGATTGGAAAGGTCGGGCTTGCCCGGCCTTTTTGTTTTCCAGCACATGTCTGCGCCCACATCAAATATTCCCGGCCATCCGCTCCTTTTATCATCCCGCGCCCTAAATCCGTCCTCCAGTTTGCCGGACACGGCCAAAGCACAGGAAATATGGAATGGCCGAAGGCAAACATCACTGGCTACGCAAGGAAGACACCGAATCAACCAAGGCGAGCTTTCCCGAACTGTTTTTCGATCTCGTCTTCGTCTTCGCGCTGATCCAGCTTTCGGAAACCCTGGCGTCCGATTTTTCCCTAGGAATCGCCTTCGACGCGCTGATTTTCATCCTCGCGCTCTGGTGGGTGTGGATCCATACGACCTGGGTGACAAACCTGCTCGATGCCGAAGTCGTTGCAGTCAGATTGCTGCTGTTCGGGCTGATGTTTCTCGGTATCGTGCTGGCAATTGCTCTTCCCAAGGCCTTTGACGAGGCAGGGCTCGTTTTTGCATTGGCCTATGCGGCGATGCAGCTCAGCCGTTCGCTGTTTGCACTCTATGCCTTCAGAGGAGTCGACACCGAATCGTTCATGACTTTCGCGCGGATCACGGTGTGGCTGCTTGTCTCCAGCGCGTTCTGGGTCGCCGGCGGGCTTGTCAGTCCGGAAAGCCGCGCCCTGTTCTGGCTTGTGGCGCTGGCGATCGAATATGTCGCGCCGCTGCTGCGCTACTGGACACCGGGCGTGGGTGCCTCACCTGCCGAGACGCTCGACGTCAACGGCGAACATCTTGCCGAACGATGCGCCTTGTTCGTCATCATCGCACTCGGCGAAACGATCATCACAACAGGCAAGACCGCCTCTGATCACGCCGACGAAGGCGGCATCATATTCCTCGTCCTCGTCGCTGCCTTCCTGTCGACGGTGCTGATGTGGTGGATCTATTTCCACGACGGGCAGGAACGCGCCGCCGATACCGCAGAAGACACGACCGAGCCGCAAAGCACGGCGGATCATCTTTTCACCTATGGGCATCTGCCGATCGTCGCCGGCATCATTCTGACCGCAGTCGGCGAGGATTTCACGCTCACCCATCCCCATGACGAAGGCGGCTACGCCAACGCGTTGGCTATTCTCGGCGGTCCCATCCTGTTTCTCGCAGGAACCTTGTGGATGAAGACAGTATCATCACGCATGGTGCCGTGGTCGCATTGCCTCGGCGTTGCTGCCGCTCTAGCAGGCTTCCTTCTCGTCCCCCATGTGGAGAATGTCCTGATCCAGCTCATGGCCGTGACCATTCTTCTGGCCGTCGCTCTCTGGGAATATATCGCGCTCAGGCTTTTCCGCCGCGCCGCCGCCTGATCAATAGTGCGGAGGCCGGGTGACCGGTACGGCCTCGCCTGTCGATTCCTCAAGCGTCAGAAACCGTTCGGTCAGCCGGTCGAGCTTGGCGCGGGTCTGTTCGACCACCTTCCATTGTTCGGCGAGCTGGTCGGACAGTTCATCGATCACCTTGGCCTGATGGGCCGCGAGCTCTTCCAGCTGCACCAGTCTCGACTCGTCACTCACGGCGGCATCCTCTCGATGATCTTGCAAACCTGCATATAGGTCGGGATTTAGAGGATGCCCGTGATCCGGTCCAGCCTTCGATCAGGCGCTGAGCCTTGGGCGGTCCTGATAGGCGCTTGCGGAACCGCTCGTCCTGAAACGTGCCACGGATGTTGCAAGGCTGTGGCTGATGCCGACAAGGCTCTGCGCTGCGGCATTCGTTTCCTCCATCAGCGCGGCATTCTGCTGGGTGATCTGATCCATGCTGCGGACGGAGGCGTTGATTTCGTCGATGCCGGAAGCCTGCTCCTGCGCCGAATGCGCGATCGATGTTATATGCGTGTCGATTGCCTTCACCCGCGTGCCGATGCCGGTCAGCGCTTCACCAGCGCGGTTGACGAGACTGACGCCGCGCTGCACGTCGCCGGCGGAACGGTCAATCAGTTCCTTGATTTCCTTGGCGGCTGCGGCCGATCGTTGTGCCAGTTCGCGCACTTCCTGGGCGACGACGGCAAACCCCTTGCCCTGCTCGCCCGCACGCGCCGCCTCGACACCGGCGTTCAGTGCCAGCAGATTGGTCTGAAAGGCTATCTCGTCGATGGCACCGATGATCTGGGTCATCTTCTGGGACGATTCGGCTATATCACCCATGGCAGAGATCGCCTGATCGACAACCTCGCCGTTCTTCTTTGTCTCTGCAGCCGATTCCCGGATGATGCTCTGTACTTCCTGCGTTCGCCGTGCCGCCTGGCCGGAGAGCACGGTGATCTGCTCAAGCGCTGCCGCAGTCTGTTCGAGCGATGCCGCCTGCTGCTCGGTGCGCTTCGCCATATTGTCGGCCGCAGACGAAATATCGCCGACTTCCGCGCGCACCCGACCAACAGACTGATTGATCTCTCCGAGTGCCGCATCGAGCGCCGCGACGGAGGAATTGTAATTCGCCTTCAGGCCATGGAAATTCGGCGCCAGTTCCTGACGCAGATCTGCCGTCAGATCACCATCCGCAAGATTCTTCAGCGCCTGACCCAGAGCCTCAAGAGCCTCGTCCTGCTCCTGCTTGGCAGCGACACGCTCGGCCTCCACTTTTTTGCGGCCGTCTTCCAGGGCTTCCAGATAGACGGAGATGGCGTAATCCATATCGACCATCGCCGCCTTGAGCACAGCCGAAAGGTGATCGGCCAGCACACCGGCCTTCTTTTCCAGGAAAAAGCCCTTCATTTCCCCGGCGATAACAGCGCGGATGATGCCATCGAGAATGAGAACATAGCCACCGATATACCAGCGCGGCTCCAGACCAAGCCGGGCATGGGTCTTGCCGATGGCTGAAACCGCATCGACATAACCGCCATCGTAACGGCCCGACGAGATGACGTCCCAATGGCTGGCCTGACGTTCCTTTGCATGGGTGACATGCGCTTCGCTGGCGAAGAACTTTGCGGTGTGAGGATGCGCTTTCGCCTTGCGATAGAAGGCATCGAGCGCCGGGCCAACGGCATCCTTGACGATCGGCCGCACGTCCGCGAGATGGTTGCGCTCGGTTTCGCCCAGCCCGACGAAATTCAGGCGATCGGCGAGTGCGGCCTTCTGATCTTGGCTTGTCATAGTTTCCCCCTGTCCGGTGTTGAGCCGCCCTGCAGGAGGACGGAATCATTCTCGACAAGGTCTACACGCTAAAATTTAACGCCTCATTAGCCACCCACCCTAGGTTTTCATTAATCATAACTTGTTGTCGATGTTCTAAATGATGGTCGCCTCCAGTTCGTGTGACGGACTGCTACTTCGAGCCCGGCGCTTGCGTTCTGCAATGCAACTCCTTAGCTCCTGTGCAACGACAAACCGCGATTCCCTATGGCGCAAAAGACCTCAATCTCCCGGCTCAAGCTTACCGACTTCCGCAACTATGCGGCGGCTTCGCTTGTGCTCGACAGCAGGCATGTGGTGCTGACGGGAGAAAACGGTGCCGGCAAAACCAATCTGATGGAGGCCATATCCTTCCTTTCGCCGGGACGCGGCTTCAGGCGGGCGGTCCTGACCGATGTAACGCGGGTCGGCGCGGACGGTGGCTTTACGATATTCGCCGATCTCGACGGCATGGAGGGCGAGGTTGCGATCGGCACCGGCATAGAACCCGGCGACGGCGAGAGTGTCAGCCGCAAGGTCAGGATCAACAGTACCCCCGCCAAATCCACCGAGGAGCTTTCCGACCATTTGAACGTATTGTGGCTGACGCCGTCGATGGACGGGCTGTTTACCGGTTCCTCGTCGGACCGGCGGCGGTTTCTCGACCGGCTGGTCCTGTCGCTCGATCCTGCCCACGGTCGGAGGGCAAGCGATTTCGAGCGCGCCATGCGCAGTCGCAACAGGCTCCTCTCGGAAGGCCGGTTTGATCCTTCCTGGTTGACCGGCATCGAGACGCAGATGGCCGAGCTCGGGATTTCCATGGCCGCCGCAAGACATGAAATGCTGGGTCTCCTGCAATCCCTGTCGGTGAATTCGGCAGAGACCCCGTTTCCGACTCCCGCCCTGACACTCGAGGGTTTCATGGATGGCGGCATGGACCGCCCGGCCGCGGATCTCGAAGACGATTATCTCGAAGCTTTGCGCAACGGGCGCGGACGCGATGCCGCCGCCGGGCGCACGCTGGAAGGCCCGCACCGTGTCGATCTTCTCGTGCGCCATCACGAGAAGAATATCGAGGCTGCGCGATGCTCGACCGGAGAGCAGAAGGCATTGCTGATCGGCCTCATTCTCGCGCATGCAAGATTGACGGCCGACATGACAGGCTTTGCGCCGATCCTGCTGCTCGACGAAATCGCAGCGCATCTCGACGAGGGACGACGGGCGACCCTGTTCGATCTGGTGGATGGGCTCGGCGGCCAGGCATTCATGACCGGCACCGACCAATCGATGTTTGCCGCGCTCGGCGACCGCGCCCAGTTCTTCACGGTTACCCACGGAAGCGTGACACCGGGAACCGTGTGACGAACACGCTTAACTGCCGCAGGCAGTAATGATATGAAAACGGACATGGAAACCCAACCTTCGCAATCACTGACGCAGGAAGAAATCGAGCGTTATCGACGCCATATCCTGCTGCCGGAAATCGGCGGGACCGGCCAGCAGAAGCTGAAAAATGCGCGTGTGCTGGTGATCGGCGCCGGTGGGCTTGGTGCTCCGGTGCTCGAATATCTCGCGGCAGCCGGCATCGGCACGATCGGTATCGCCGACGATGACCGTGTCTCGCTCTCCAACCTGCAGCGTCAGGTGATCCACGATTCCGGCACGATCGGCGAGATGAAAACGAGAAGTGCGCGCGAAAAGATCGCCCGTCTCAATCCGCATGTCCGGGTCGTTGATTTCGAGGAGCGGTTTTCGGCCGAATGGGCAACACGGCATCTGCCGCGTTTCAGCCTTCTCGTCGATGGCTCCGATAATTCCGATACCCGTTATGCCGCCGCCGACGCGGCAGAGGCGGCGAAAATGCCACTCGTCACCGGCGCCGTGGGGCGCTTCGATGGCTCCGTCACCGTGCTCAAGCCCTACGAGGCCAGCGCAGATGGCATGCTCAATCCGGGTTATCGCGACCTGTTTCCGGAAAAGCCGCCGGAAGGCCTGATCCCAGCATGTGCGGAAACCGGTGTGGTCGGCGCGCTGACGGGTGTCATCGGCACCTTGATGGCGATGGAGGTGATCAAACTTGTCACCGGCATCGGCGAACCACTGGTCGGTCGCCTTATGCTCTATGACGCGCTGTCCGCCCGTTTCGACACCATCAAATACAAACGCAGAAAAAGGCCTGCCTCCGAATGATCGACATTGTCAGGATCAATGGCGGCTTCGGGAGTTGGGACGAATTGCTCGCCCTGATTCTTTCTTCCTTTTCCTACATGGACGACCTCATCGATCCGCCCTCCTCCGCGCATCGGCTGACTCCTGCGTCGCTTGCGCAAAAGGCATCCGACGAGATCGCCTTCGTCGCCGTCGAGGACGGCAGGCTTCTCGGTTGCGTTTTCCTGAGGCCCGAGGCTGAGTGCCTTTATGTCGGAAAACTGGCCGTGGCGCCCGGTCTGCAGGGGAAAGGCATCGGCCGCCGGCTGCTCGATGTCACGGAAAAGACCGCACAGGATCTCGGGTTATCAACGCTCAGGCTGGAGACGCGGATCGAGCTGGTCGGCAATCACACGACTTTTGGTCGCTGGGGATTTCGAAAGACTGCCGAAAAATCCCATCCGGGTTTCGAGCGGATCACCTACATCGAGATGTGCAAGGAGCTGGAACGCATTCCGGCCTGAAATCAGTTCCGGCCCGGCAGAACGCGGTTCGGCGGACGGTGCCCGTCGAAAAAAGCCCTGATATTGATGATCACCTTGTCGCCCATATCGATCCGGCCCTCGATCGTGGCCGATCCCATATGCGGCAACAGGACCACCTTGCCCTCATTGGCGAGCTTGACGAGCTTCGGATTGATCGTCGGCTCGTTCTGGTAGACGTCGAGACCGGCACCGGCAATCTTGTCTTCGCGCAGCAGCTTGATCATCGCCATCTCGTCGATGATGTCACCACGGGCAGTGTTGACGATGATCGCCGTCGGCTGCATCAACGCCAAGCGCCGGGCCGAAACCAGATGGAAGGTTCCGGGCGTTGACGGGCAATTGACCGAAACGATGTCGACGCGGGCCAGCATCTGATCGAGACTGTCCCAGTAAGTCGCTTCCAGTTCGCTCTCGGTTGCCTGATTTACCGGCTTGCGATTATGATAGTGGATCGCCAAACCGAAAGCCTTGGCGCGTCTCGCGACCGCCGTGCCGATCCGGCCCATTCCGATGATGCCGATCCGTTTGCCCCAAATCCGGCGCCCAAGCATCCAGGTCGGGCTCCAGCCACCCCATTCACCGGGATTGTCGGTGAGGATGCGCGAGCCTTCCGCAAGTCGTCGATTGACTGCGAGAATCAGCGCCATCGTCATGTCCGCCGTGTCCTCGGTCAGCACGTTCGGCGTATTGGTAACGGTGATGCCCTTTTCGGCGGCGGCATCGACATCGATATGATCCGTACCGTTGGAAAAACCGGCGATCAGTTTCATCTGCGGGCCTGCAGCGCTCAAAAGCTCCGCATCGATCTTGTCCGCGATTGTCGGCACAAGCACATCGACACTCGCCAGCGCTGCTGCAAGCTCTTCACGCGAACGCGGCCGGTCATCGATGTTCAGCTCGGCGTCGAAAAGTTCGCGCATCCGCGTCTCGACCGCATCCGGCAGCTTGCGCGTGATATAAACCCTGGGTCTTTTCTTCGCAGTCATCGCTCCGCCACCGCAATTTTAGCAGGTCATTAACCAAGTCGCGCGATAGTCGATCCTATCCTTGGGCGTTCTAGCAGACCCACCGGCGAAGACAAACAAAACCTCGCAAGTGAGCCTTGAAGCACCTCCGCGGATCGTCAGTCAGGATCCCTACAATGCGCCGCCTCATCATCGTCATCGTCGCCATCTTCTTTCCCCTGATCGCAACGCTTTCCGCTATCGTCCCCGTCTATGCACAGGGCGCTGCCAAGGGCGCAAGCGGCCTGCCTCTGCCGCGGTTTGCCAGCCTGAAATCCAAAAAGGTCAACATCCGCATCGGCCCGAGCACCGATTACGCAGTCTCCTGGATGTACATGAAGGCAGGTACGCCCATGGAGATTATCCAGGAATACGATAACTGGCGGCGGGTGCGTGATGCCGACGGTACGGAAGGCTGGGTAAACCAGGCGCTGCTTTCCGGCGAGCGCACCGCCGTTGCCGCACCGTGGATGCGCGGCAAGGGTCAGGACATTTACGTCAACATGCGCCGCGACCCGCAAAGCTCGGCCGCAATCACTGCCAAGCTTCAGCCCGGTGTCCAGCTTACAGTCAAGGAATGCAACGGGGACTGGTGCCAAGCGGAAACCGGTGGCGCCGAGGGCTGGGTAGCCCAGGGCGAGGTCTGGGGCGTCTATCCCGGCGAGGCCTTCAGATAAGGCCTGCCTCGACTGCCGCGTCTTTCAACGACACCAACGGGCGCGGGCCGAGCTGCTGGATCACCACGGCTGCCGCGAGGCAACCGAGTTTGCCGCAATCTTCCAGCGACCGGTCCTGGGTGTAGCCATAAAGGAAGCCGGAGGCGAAGAGGTCGCCAGCACCTGTCGTATCGACCAGTTCGTCGATCGCATAGGCATCGATCTTCATTCGCTCTTTGCCGCGGACGATGACAGCTCCCTCTCCACTCAAAGTAACCGCCGCCAGCTTGCAGTCCACCGCAATCTTGCCGAGAGCAAGTTCGAAATCTTCCGTTTCGTAGAGCGACAGCAGTTCATGCTTGTTGGCAAAAACGATGTCGACGGTGCCCGACCTCATCAGATCGAGGAATTCCGCGCGATAACGGCCGACACAGAAGGGATCGGAAAGCGTCATCGAGACTTCACGGCCGTTTGCATGGGCGATACGGGCTGCTGCGCGGATGGCATCCTTGGCGCGCGGCGGATCCCATAGATAACCTTCGAAATAGGTGACCCTGGCTTCGGCGACGACTTCTTCCTCGACATGCTCGGGACCAAGCTCGACGCAGGCGCCGAGATAGGTATTCATCGAACGCTCCCCATCGGGCGTGACGAAGATCATCGAGCGGGCAGTCGGCGGATGCAGGCCTTCCGGCGTGGTCTGGTAATGTACGCCCTGAGCGCGGATATCATGCTGGAAGATCTGCCCCAGCTGATCTTCGGCCACCTTGCCGAAATAGGCTGCCTTGCCGCCGAAACCGGCAATGCCGGCGGCGGTGTTGCCAGCCGAACCGCCTGAGGCTTCCACCGCAGGGCCCATCTTGGAATAGAGAAGTTCGGCGCGCTCGGCATCGATCAGGTTCATGGCGCCCTTGATGATCGCGTTTTCTTCGAGAAACGTATCCTCGCAGCGGGCAAGGATATCAACGATGGCATTGCCGATGGTCAGCACGTCGAACTTTGGCATTCACTCTTCATCCTGGTCTATTGGAAGCTGCGTCATGGGTAGTGACCTTTTCCGCCCAAGGAAAGAAGAAATATATGCCCGGCAAACCCGTTCTCGCCGCAGATCATCGAGATTATCATCTGTCATCCGGCCGTCACGGTTTCTGCCTATGTTGCCCATGTCCGGTACGGTTGGCTGCCACGGATGTACTGGCGGCTGGCTGCCGGATTTTTCTTTTTCCGGCATAGGACAGGACAAGAGCAGAGTTGCATATCTGCATTTGTTGCTCGCGGCCTTATGCGTTAGACGCATGGGATCAGAATATTCCAAGGTCCTCCCGTGTCACTCGTCCTCGCAAACGTTCTTCCCGTCTTCATTCTCATTCTGCTCGGCTGGCTGATTGCCAAATCCGGCCTTCTCAAAGCGGAAACGGGAGATGCGCTCGGCGAATTCGTCTTCAAGATCGCCGTTCCAATGTTGATCTTCCGGACATTGGCAACGGCGCATTTCGAAGGTGTTTCCCCCTTCAGATTGTGGACGGCCTATTTTATCGGCGTTGCGGTCACCTGGACCATAGGATCCCTTCTTGCCAGGCGCGCCTTCGGACGCGATGCCAAGGTTGCGGTGATTGCCGGCATGTCGGCGAGTTTCGCCAACAATGTCTTCATCGGCCTGCCGCTTGTCGATCATATCGTCGGGCAGGACGGTCTCGTGGCAATCTCCATCCTTCTCGCCATTCACCTGCCGATCATGATGATCGTCGGCACGATCCTGATGGAGAGCGCCTCGGCCAAAGTGGACGGCACGGCTGCCCGCGGCATACCCGCCGTGCTGAAACAGGTCGGATCGAACCTTGCACGCAATCCGCTCGTGATCGCGTTGACACTCGGGCTTGCCTTCAACCTTTCCGGCCTGTCGATGAACGCGCCCGTAGCTCTCGTCGTCGATCAGATCGCCGGCTCTGCCAGCCCGGCTGCGCTGATTTCGATCGGCATGGCGCTGACACGGTATCAGATCAAGGGCGATCTCGGGCTCTCCTCCACCGCAGCCGTCCTCAAGCTATTCCTTATGCCGGCGTCCGTGTTTGCGGCCTGCAGGCTGCTCGACCTGCGGCCGGACTGGACCGCCGCGCTGGTTTTGACCTCTTCGGTTCCGACAGGCATCAATGCCTGGTTGATTGCACAGCGTTTCCGCACCAGCCAAAGCCTCGCCGCCTCGGTTATCAGCATCACAACGGCCTTCGGCGTCATCTCCGTCAGCATGTGGGCCTGGTTGCTCTCCTGACAGACGCTCGAACGCATAACGCCCGGCAGAACCGGGCGTCATCGCTTTAACAATTCAAGCTTTGCAATTCGGCAGCACCGAATCAATTGGTCGCCGGCTCGGGTGCGTTCGGATCCGGTAGCGGTGCCGGGCTATCGGACTGTTCGCGGATATAGGCGAGCAGATTGGCGCGTTCCTTGTCGTTCTTGATACCGGCAAAGCCCATGGCGGTTCCCTTCACGTAAGCTTTCGGGCCGGACAGGAAGTGGTTCAGGTGATCGAAGGTCCAGGTTTCCTGGCCCCCCTTGGAAAAGTCCTTCATCCCGGCCGAATAAGAAAAGCCCTCATGCGTGGCAACCGGACGGTTCACCAGACCCCAGAGATCGGGGCCGACCTTGTTTGGCCCGCCCTTCTCGATCGAATGACAGCTTTGACACTTCTTGAAAACGGCAGCACCGGCGGTGGCATCCGCACTCGCCAGGAGTTGCCCAACCGGAACAGCTGCAGGCGCAGCCCCGGCGCCAGCCGCTTCACCACCAGCCGGCTCCTCAGCGGCGGCGATGGCGAAACCTGCCTTTTCGGGCACAGGCGAATGAAAAATACCTTCCGAGGCGATCGACACAGACATCATCACGAAAACCGTGGCGAGCAATGCACCGACCGACATATTGACATAGGGGTTCATCAAGAGCTCCTTCCCAACCCGTTGGCTTCCCTTTGACCCAACTTGCGGTACAAACGGCCATCTTGCAATCGCGCGGAAGCTATGTCTTTTGCCAAATCGTTGCAATTGGAAACAAAATGCGCGGCATGAGACTATTTGACACTCTTGACGCGGGAATAGAAGGCTTTCGATGACACAACTGGTCTCGACAAAAACACTGGTCCTTATCCCGGCCCGCATGGCCTCGACGCGCCTGCCGAACAAGCCGCTCGCCGATATCGCCGGGTTGCCGATGATCGTGCAGGTGGCAAAACGTGCGCAAGAAGCACAGGTCGGCCGCGTTGTCGTGGCCGTCGACGAGCAGGTCGTTTTCGATGTCGTCAAGGCCGCCGGTTTCGATGTCGTCATGACCCGCCAGGATCACCAGTCCGGTTCCGACCGCATTTACGAGGCGCTGCAGAAAGCCGATCCCGACGCGAGGGCGGAATTCGTCATCAACGTTCAGGGCGACCTGCCGACGGTCGAGCCGGACGTGGTTCGTGCGTCGCTGCGCCCGTTGCTCGAAAATGCCTCGACCGACATCGCGACACTGACCGTCGAGATTACCGACGAACATGAAAAGACCAATCCCAACGTAGTGAAGATCGTCGGCTCGCCGATCTCCGACACGCGGCTGAAAGCGCTCTACTTTACCCGCGCAACCGCCCCTTATGGCGATGGGCCGCTTTACCATCATATCGGCCTCTATACCTACCGGCGTGCGGCACTGGAAAAATTCGTGTCGCTCGGACCGTCGCCATTGGAAATGCGTGAGAAGCTGGAGCAGCTGAGAGCGCTCGAGGCCGGAATGCGCATCGATGCGGAAATCGTCCATTCGATCCCGCTCGGCGTCGATACGCAGGCCGATCTCGACAAAGCCCGCGCGATCCTGACGTCGCGCCAATCCTGAAGAGGCACCAGATGACGACCACGCCTACCAATCGCATCGCCTTCCAGGGTGACTACGGCGCCAATTCCGACATGGCCTGCCGCGACATGTTTCCGGATATGGAACCCCTGCCCTGCGCCACCTTCGAGGATGCATTCCAGGCGCTTGAAAGCGGCGAAGCGGATCTTGCGATGATCCCGATCGAGAACACGATCGCCGGGCGCGTGGCGGACATCCATACCCTGCTGCCGGAATCGCGCCTGCATATCATCGGCGAATATTTCATGCCAATCCGCTTCCAGCTGATGGTGATGCCTGGCGTCAAGCATGACGAAATCCGTACCGTACACAGCCATATCCATGCGCTCGGCCAGTGCCGCAAGATCATCCGCTCGAACGGCTGGAAGGCCGTCGTTGCCGGAGATACGGCGGGAGCCGCCAAGATGGTGGCGGAAAAGGGCGATCGGACAATGGCAGCGCTTGCCCCGCGGCTCGCTGCCGATCTCTACAAGCTCGAGATTCTGGCCGAAAATGTCGAAGACACGGAAAACAACGTGACACGCTTCGTCGTTCTCTCGCGGGACGAGAGGTGGGTGCAGCGGAACGATTTGGACGACATGATCGTCACGACCTTCGTGTTCAACGTCCGCAACATTCCCGCCGCGCTCTACAAGGCGATGGGCGGATTTGCGACCAACGGCATCAACATGACGAAGCTCGAAAGCTACCAGCTGGGCGGCAAGTTCGTCGCAACGCAGTTCTATGCGGATATCGAAGGCCATCCGGATGACGCGCCGGTACGCCGGGCACTGGAAGAGCTGCGGTTCTTCTCGGAAAAGGTCCGCATCCTCGGCACCTACAAGGGCCACCCGATGCGCGGGACATTGCAGAAGGCGTAATTCAGGAAGTCTCGGCGTGAGGTAAGGCGGCGTATTGAACGCCGCCCTACCGGTTTCATGCAGCGCCGCTCATGGCGTAAACACGCAGGCGATGGCCATCGGGATCTGTAACGGCGAAAGTGTAGCCGAAATCCATCTCTGCCGGTGTCTGTAACACCCGCAAGCCGCGCTTCGCCCAATCGGCATAGATCCGATCGACGTCTGTGGCATTTTCGAGCCGAAAGCAGACCTCTGCGCCGCCGGTCTGCCCCGTCACTGTGGGTAGCGCCGTGTGGCGGGACCAGAGGCCGAGTTTCATGCCGGTGGACAGCACGAACAATGCGAATGTGGGAGAATTTTCGACAGGTTCCGCACCCAGCAGGTCGCGATAGAATGCGGCACTTGCAGTCGGATTGTCGACGAAGAGAATGATGAAATCAGGATGGGTCATGTCAGCTCCTTTGTTTGGGACTGACCGGAGCCTATCGTGCTCTACTGTCAAATTCTGTCAGTAGCAATCTAGCCGGGCGCAGCAATGCCTTCCTCTTTCCGCCATTCCTTGAGCAATACCAGACGCCGACGCGTATAACGTTCTCCCGTCGAAACAGCAGAAATTATGCGGTCCGTGCGGAAATGGCGAAATCCCCGTCGCATCTCGCACCAGGCGACCACAACCCGAACGCTATCGAAAAAACCGAGCGCAAAAGGCCAGATACGGCGTTGCGTGATTGTACCTTTTTCATCCTCGTAGGCGAGGTCGAGCATGTGCTCGGCGCGGATCGCGTTGCGGATCATCGCCAGATCGGTCTTGTCCTCCCTGCTCCGCGGTGTGGCAACCAGCAAGGTGGAATTGTCGATCTCCTCCTTGAGTTCCGGTGGCAATACAGCAGCAATCTTTTGCAACGCGTCCACGGCACCGGCGGCAAGTCTGGGGTCAGCCATCTTCGCAACCCAGCGGGAGCCGAGCACCAGCGCTTCGATCTCCTCCTGTGAAAACATCATGGGCGGCAGCATGAAGCCCGGCTTCAGGACATAACCAAGCCCGGCCTCGCCTTCGATCAACGCGCCCTGCGCCTGCAGGCTGGCTATGTCTCGATAGAGAGTACGAAGGCTGACGCCTGTTTCCACGGCAAGGATCGCACCGCTTACCGGCTGCCGATAACGCCGCAGGACCTGCAGCAGGATCAGAAGACGTTCCGAGCGGGCCACGGTCATGAAAATCTCCATTCTGCGGCGGCACGCAACAGTGTCATCGGCCGGAGAGCTCAGGCATCGCCCGCCCCCTCATCCGCCCAGTCGATCCAGTCCTTCATCAGCCGGTAGGCGATCGCCCCATGGGCGGGACCGTAAGGTTTTACGTCAGGACCGGCATCGAGCATGGCGCGCACCTCGTCACGGGTGAACCAGCGCACGTCCGACATTTCCTGCGTATCGATGGTGATCTCAGTCGAGACCGCCTCGGAATAGCAGCCGATCATCAGGGAATGCGGCATTGGCCAAGGCTGCGACGCGTGATAGCGCACGCGGCCGACCTCGATACCGGATTCCTCGACCGTCTCGCGGCGGACCGCAGCCTCGATCGTCTCTCCCGGCTCGACGAAGCCCGCGAGACAGGAATACATACCCTCCTGGAAATGGTGGCTGCGTCCGAGCAGGCAACGGTCGTTGTCGATATCGACGGTCAGCATGATCACGACCGGGTCGGTACGCGGGAACATCATATGCTCGCACGCGGTGCAGACGCGCTTGTAGCCGCCGATCTTGGTTTCCGTCGGCGCGCCGCATTTGCCGCAGAAGCGGTTGGCCGCGTTCCAGGCCAGAAGCGAAACGGCCTGGGCGACTTCCCCCTGCAGCTCGCCATCGATCAGCGCCTCGCGGTAAAGCGCGCGGGCATCCGTCGGCTTGTACTGGCCCGTCAGTTCATCGGCTGCGACCTGAACCGGTACGGCGACACGCGGTTCACCCGTTTCGCGGTAACCAAGCAGGACGGCATTGTCGAAATCCGGCTTGAATTCGGCAAGCTCGTAGACCGAAAACAGCGGATCGAGAATCTGCCCGTCATGTTTGAGGATGAGCTTGCCCGCCGCAAAAGCGAGGATATGCATGCCTTCGATGGCAAGCGCCTGCTCGACGCAGTCATCGGCGCGATATTCCGCACGGCGATCGAGCCTGTTGCCGGCAAAGGCCGTCAGGCTGCTGGGCTCCGGATGGGGAGCATTCGATTCGAAAAGGTCTTTCGTCATGATGCGAGATTTTCCGTCAACCTGTCGATGAGGATTTGCCGTGCGGCATCGTCGTAGGATTCGGCCTGGCCGAATCCCCATATGGGGCCGGGCCAGTTCGGGTCACCTTCGGAACGTGCGACGATATGGACATGCAGCTGTCGGACGATATTGCCGATGGCCGCAACATTGGTCTTTTCGGCACCGGTCGCCTTTTTCAAGGCAGCCGCTACCGTATTGGTCTCGAATGTCAGTATCGCCTGATCGAGCGGCGTCAGCTCGAAAACTTCGCTGACGCCATTGCGTTGCGGCACCAGCATGAACCAGGGCCAGCGACTGTCCTTCATCATCCGAAGCTGACAGAGCCCGAGGCTCGCGACGAGTTCGGTATCCCTGGCAAGCCGTGCGTCCAGTTCGAATTCGCTCAAGCGTTCCTCCTGCATTTTTTTATTTCGATAGCATTTTTTACAGGGTTGGCTTGCATTTGGAAGCATTATTGCCGATATGTGCGGCGGGAGGTTGGTGGTGGACGAGCCACTCGCCAACCGGGTCAGGTCCGGAAGGAAGCAGCCCTAACGAGCCAGGCACGGGTCGCCGTGCCAGCCTCCCACCTTCTCATCTTGGTCAACATCCGGCCCGGTCAAGATCGCCTGACAGCCGGAATGGCCCGTACAGGCGGCCGATCGGCCTATAGTCAGGACCTTATGAGCGACAGCGGGCCGACATCATCCACTCCTTCTACGCCGGCCTCGGCTGGCAGCGCCTACCGGGTGCTTGCCCGTAAATATCGCCCGAAGGATTTCTCCGATCTGATGGTCGGCCAGGAGCCGATGGTCCGTACGTTGACCAACGCGTTCGAGACCGGCCGTATCGCCCAGGCCTATATGCTGACCGGCGTTCGCGGGGTCGGCAAAACGACGACTGCCCGCATTCTTGCCCGCGGGCTCAACTACAAGACACCGGAGATCGACCGTCCGACGATCGACCTGCGTGAACCCGGCGAACATTGCCAGGCGATCATGGAAGGCCGGCATGTCGACGTGATCGAGATGGACGCCGCCTCCCATACTGGCATCGACGATATAAGAGAGATCATCGAGCAGGTACGCTACCGCCCGGTTTCGGCCCGCTACAAGGTCTATATCATCGACGAAGTGCACATGCTTTCGACGCAGGCCTTCAACGGCCTGCTGAAGACGCTCGAAGAGCCGCCCGAGCATGTGAAGTTCATCTTCGCGACGACCGAAATCCGGAAAGTTCCGATCACCGTCCTGTCGCGCTGCCAGCGTTTCGACCTGCGCCGGATCAGCGCCGCCGATCTCGTCGGCCTGTTTACCACCATTCTCGAAAAGGAAGGCGTTCCCGCGGAGCAGGAAGCGCTTGCGATGATCGCGCGTGCCGCCGAAGGCTCTGCCCGTGACGGCCTCTCCTTGCTCGACCAGTCGATCGCCCATGGCGGCGGCAGCGTGCATGCGGATACCGTGCGCGGCATGCTGGGTCTTGCCGACCGTGCGCGTATCGTCGACCTGTTCGAACATATCGTGCGTGGCGACGTGACCGCTGCACTTTCGGAATTCAACACGCAATACGAGGCCGGCGCCAATCCGGTTGTCGTGCTGACGGATCTTGCCGACTTCACCCATCTTGTCACCCGGTTCAAATATATTCCCGAAGCCGCCGACGATCCTTCGCTGAGCGAAGTCGAGCGCCTGCGCGGCCGGGAGTTCTCCGAAACCGTGGCCGTCAGCGCCCTTTCGCGTATCTGGCAGATGCTGCTCAAGGGTATTCCCGAGGCAGAAAACTCCTCGCGTCCTGCCGGTGCTGCCGAAATGGTACTGATCCGGCTGACCCATGCGGCATCGTTGCCTTCTCCGGAAGACGCGGCCCGCAAGCTTGCCGACTTCGCCAATGGCGACATCCAGGGTATGCCGAACGGCGGCGGTGGCGGAAACGGCACCGGACGCGGGACACCGATGGCCCAGCAGGCATCCGTCAATGCCCGCGGTTTCGACGGCGGCGGTCAGCGATCCCCATCCGGCGGGCCGACGGCAATGCTGAAGGCGGTGCCCAACACGACGCCGCGGGAGATGCCGGTCGGTCATGCCGAGACGCGCCCTTCCGAACGGCCCGAACCGAAAGTTCCGGTCCGGTCGCTGCATGACATCGTCGATCTCTGCACCCAGAACCGCGATCCGCGGCTGAAGGCGCTGCTGCGCAACTTCGTCCGTCTGGTGAAGATAGAGCCCGGCCGGCTCGATATCCGCATGACCGATGGCGGTCCCGGCACGCTGCCCGGCGAACTCGGCGTCAAGCTGAAGGAATGGACCGGTATTCACTGGATCGTCTCGCTCAGCAAGGACGAGGGCGAACCGACGCTGGTGGAAGCCGATGCCAGCGCCCGCGAAGCACGTTTGACCGACGCACGATCCGACCCGGATGTCGCGGCCATCCTATCGCAGTTTCCGGGTGCGAAGATCACCGACGTCCGTATCCGCGTCCTTGAGGACGACAACGAAATCGAGGATGCACCGGCTCCGGCCGTTGCGGAATCCGCCGAGGGCGACATCCTGCCCGGCGACGACATCGAGTTTTAAGAGAAGAGGACAAAGACGATGCGCGACATCATGGGCATGATGGGCAAGGTCAAGGAAATGCAGGCCAAGATGGAGAAGATGCAGGCGGATATCGCTGCTGTCGAAGTCGAAGGTGCTGCCGGCGGCGGACTCGTCACCGTCAAGATGAACGGCAAGGGCGAAATGCTCGGCCTGAAGATCGATCCGTCGTTGTTCAAGGAAGACGATATCGAAATCCTCGAAGACCTGATCGTTGCTGCCCACAAATCTGCCAAGGACCGGGCCGAACAGATCACGGCCGAAAAGACCAAGGAACTGACCGCCGGCCTGCCGATCCCACCCGGCATGAAGCTGCCGTTCTAGGTCCCGTTTCTAAAAGGCCGCTCCGATGACATTGGCTTCCGTGCTCGTATTCGCCGCCGCGCTGTTTGTCGCAGCGGGTTCTCCCGGCCCCAGCATCGCAGCGCTCGTTTCGCGCGTGCTGACCAAGGGCTGGCGCGACGTGCTGCCCTTCCTCGTGGCGATGTGGGTGGGCGAGACCGTCTGGCTGTCCTTTGCGGTTGCCGGTCTTTCCGCCATCGCCGAAAGTTTTCATGTCGTCTTCATCGCGATCAAGTGGATCGGCGTTGCCTACCTTCTCTATCTCGCATGGAAGATGTGGTTTGCCGGAACGGATGGCACCGATGGCGAACTGCCGGAAAGCCGCTCTGCGACAAGGATGTTTTTCGCCGGGCTGACGGTGACGCTCGGCAACCCGAAGATCATGATGTTCTACGTGGCGCTTTTACCATCGATCATCGATCTCAATGGGGTAACGGTGACCGGCTGGCTGGAACTGATCGCCGCGATGCTGATCGTGCTTGCCACCGTTCAGATCGGCTGGATGGTGCTGGCCAACAAGGCGCGGCAATTCCTGAAAAGCCCGCGTGCGTTGTGCATCGCCAACCGGGTTTCGGCCGGGACGATGGCAGGGGCTGCCGCGGCGATCGCGACCCGATAAAATCCGCTCAGAAGTTATATCTGACGCCAACGACATTGGCGTTGGACCCGCCATGCATGTCGCCAAGGGTGCCCCAAGCGCCGGAGCGGTGGTGCAGGCGCCAGAAAACCTCAAGCTCCGGCCGTGAGACCGCACTGAAGCTGAGTTCCGGCCCGAGATAGAAGAGCGTCGAGGCATTGCCTTTGCGCGCGTCTTCATTGTTCTTTTCGCGACCGTCCATGGTTTCGGTCACATGGCTGAGGCCGAAGGTGAAGGACGGGATGATACGGATCGTATTGGCGATCTCGATCGCATCATAGCGGCCGACCACGCCACCCCAGATCTCGGCATTGGCGTTGCCGCCAAACCGCCCGGCAAGGCCCGCCTCGAGGCCGAGCTTCACGGAGCCGATGCTGTAGGGAAAGAACTGATAGCCGATACCGAAGATCGGGTGATCCTCGTAATCGACGCCGAAGGGATTAGCCGATTCGGCCATATCGCCATCGACCATCGCACCACCAAAGGTGAAGAGCGAATGTTCGACATCGGTCCCTTCGGCCACGGCAGCACCCGCTGTCACGAGCTGTACGATCAGCGCGCCGGAAAGAAACCCGAAGGGGATGCGTCTCAGAAAACTCATACAAAGCTCCGCATAGCCATCATTCATGCGGTATAGGGCCTGAAACCTAAGCAACCATATCACCAAACATCACGGTTTCGTGAGATACGCCTAATGGATGCCTAAAGCTTTTCTCTCCAGCGGCTGCCGATCGGCACCGAAAGGAAGCGGGTTCTCTCGGCATCCGATATCCTTCGTCCAATCGAAGCCAGCAAATCGGCAACGGGCACACGCTCGCCAATATGGAGCTTGTGCTCCACAACATCTGCGGGGTGAAGGGTGCCCGGCCGAATGATCCTGCAATAGATGCCGGGACGGCCAGCCGTGAGAAATGCCCGGGAAAATCCCGGATCGCCCATGCGGGCAGCAAGCGTGTTGCAGGGCGAACGGGGAGAGGTGGCTTCGAGCACAATCTCACCAATGTGAAACCGGTCACCCACTGCCACGTCCCGATTGTCAAGATTTTCGATGACGAGGTTTTCGCCGAATGTGCCGAACGGCATGTCGCGACCGAGTTCGGCCGACCACCAGTCGAGGGTCAGCGATCCCTCGAGAAGGACCGCCTGATCCGGCCCGCCGTGATGTTTTTTGTTGCAGACGGCATCTCCGACCAGACCAAGCGCATCGACCATTACGGCAGCATTGACCACGGCCTTGTTGATGCCGGTCTTGTAGCTCTTGCCGGGCAGCTTTTCCGCATGGCCGGTGCAGATCGCAAGAAGTTTCATCGAACCGCTATCCTTGGTGATGGCTTTCAGTCTTTCCGTCTACCGGGCATATGGGCTAAAGGGGACGATATGGCAAAGCGAGTCACCGGACCAGAAATCGAAAAACTCATCCAGCTGCTGGCAAAGGTCCCGGGCCTTGGTCCGCGGTCGGCACGGCGTGCGGCGCTGCATTTGATCAAGAAGAAGGACCAGTTGCTCGGTCCCTTGTCGCATGCGATGGGCGAGGCCTATGACAAGGTGAAGATCTGTTCGCGCTGCGGCAATGTCGATACGTCCGATCCCTGCACCGTCTGCACCGATATCCGCCGTGACCACTCGATGCTGATCGTCTGTGAAGACGTCTCCGACCTCTGGGCGCTGGAGCGCGCCGGCGCGATGAATGCGGCCTATCACGTTCTTGGCGGTACGTTGTCGCCGCTTGACGGCGTCGGCCCCGACGATCTCAACATCCGCACGCTTGTGGATCGCGTCAGCGAAGGGACGGTGAAGGAGATCATCATCGCGGTCAACGCGACCGTCGAGGGGCAGACGACCGCGCATTACATCACCGACCAGCTTTCCGATTTCGGCGTCAAGATCACGAGGCTCGCCCATGGCGTGCCGGTCGGTGGCGAACTCGATTATCTCGATGAGGGCACGCTGACGGCAGCGCTTCGGGCACGAACGGCGATCTGACGTTTTTGAGGAGGACGACAATGGAAAAGCCTGCCCGCCGCCATGCAACAGCCTTGCTTGCAGTTCTGGCAGCCGCCCTCCTTCCCCTCCCCGCTTTCGCCCAGAACAAACCGGATGTCGAACGCCAGTTCCAGCAATGGATCGCAAGCGATCTTGGCCCGGAGGCACACAAGGCGGGGATTTCGGAAAAAACGCTGAATGCGGCATTCGACGGGCTGAAGCTCAACTGGAGCCTGCCGGATCTGGTGCCGCCCGGTTCCAAACCGCCAAAACAGCAGGACCAGAGCCAGGCGGAATTTTCCTCTCCCGGCGCCTATTTCAACGAGAACCGGCTTCAGACGCTGGGCTTGGCTGGGCGCGGGCTGGCCGGGACCTATGCTGCGGGTCTCAAGAAGATCGAAGCCACTTACGGCGTTCCGGGTGAGATCATCATTGCGATCTGGGGTCGGGAATCCGGTTTCGGAAAAGCTAAACTGCCCTATTCGGCGATCGAGGTGCTGGCGACCAAGGCCTTCATGTCGACCCGCAAGCCGATGTTTCGCGAGGAGTTGATCGCCGCGCTCACCATGATCGAACGTGGAGATGTCAGCGCCTCGACGATGAAAGGGTCATGGGCCGGTGCGCTCGGCCAGCCGCAATTCATGCCGACGAGCTATCTGAAATATGCCGTCGATTTCGACAAGGACGGGCATCCGGATATCTGGAATTCGGTGCCGGACACACTTGCTTCCATAGCCAACTATCTGAAGCACGAGGGCTGGAGCCGAGGCCGCGACTGGGGCTTCGAAGTGTCGATTCCCGCCAATGTCTCTTGCGCACAGGAAGGTCCAGATCTTGCCAAACCGATCTCCTCATGGGCGGCGACAGGGATCACACGCATTTCCGGCAAGGCGTTTCCCGCTCCCGAGATGAAGGCCCAGGGTATGATGCTTCTGCCGGCTGGCAGAAACGGGCCGGAATTCATCGTCACGCCGAATTTCTACGTGCTGAAGGAATATAACAATTCCGACCTCTATGCGCTGTTCATCGGCAATCTGGCCGATCGCATCGCTTCTGGCGGCGGGCCGTTCGAGGCCAAATGGGGCGATGTCGGGAAGATGCTGCGTTCCGACGTGCTTTCGATGCAGAAGGCTCTGGTCACCAAGGGATATGACGTCGGCAATGTCGACGGGCTACCGGGCTTCAAGACCCGCCGCTCGCTGGGTGACTGGCAGGCGAAGGCAGGAATTTCACCCACCTGCTATCCGGATGCATCGTTAAAGGCAAAACTTAGATAGCGATCTGCCTGCATCAATGATGCAGGTCGACATGGTGTTTGTGGAAGATATCGTCGCTCGGCGGGATCGTCTGGCGCTCGATCATGCGGTGGACACGCGGTCCCTCAATGCCTTTGTGCAGTTTTCGGATGGCGTCCCATATCTCCTCGTCGATCTGCAGCCGGCGGCGATTATGGCGAACGTAATCCGCCCAGGTGGCCGTATGATAACTCTCCGTCCAGATTTCAGGATTTTCCAGATCACGCATGAGCGCCCACTGGCGGGCGCCGTCGCGAATGCGAACACGCCGGCGCCGCGCCATCAGGGTAAGAAATTCGGGAATGTCATCCTCGCCGATCTCATAGTCGATCTGCAATACGATCGGGCCGCTCCGCGGTTGCAGGTCGAGCTTAAGCATCGGCTCGTTGAACTTGTTCAGCGGGCTCAAATCGAGGTCGCTGAATTGCGGCAGCGGGTTCTTCAAACCGGCCATGCCGCCCACGAGCATCGCCAGGCTTGCGAGGCTCAGGGAAACGGAAACACCCAGATCTTCAGCGGCCAGACCCCAGATCCAGCTGCCGACCGCCATACCGCCGAATGTTGAGGTCTGGTAGAAAGACAAGGCGCGGCCAACGACCCAGCGCGGCGCCGACAGCTGCACCGTGGTGTTGAAAAGCGACAGAGCCAGGACCCAGCAGGCCCCCGGCACGATCAGCACGATTGCGGTCAGGGCCGTATTGGTGCTCAGGGCGATAACGGCCGAACTTGCGGCAAAACCGACGAAAGAAAACTGGACGATCCTCTCGCTCGTCAGCTTTTCGCGCAATCTCGCATTCGCCATGGCGCCGCCGATCGCGCCCACTCCGAAGCAACCGAGCATGATGCCGTAGGTCAACGGACCACCGGAAACGAGGTCGCGGGCAACGATCGGCAGAAGCGCGAGGATGGCGCTGGCAGAGAAGCCGAAAAGCATGCCGCGGAAAAGCACGTTCAGAATATTCGGCGACATGGAGACGTAACCGAGCCCTGCCGACAGCGCCCGCAACAGGGTTTCGCGCGGCAAAGCATCGTCGCGACGCTCCGGCTTCCAGCGCAGCAGCGCATACATGAGCGCGATATAACTTGTGGCATTCAGTGCGAAAGCGGCCGCAGCTCCCGCCGCAGCAACGACGGCACCGCCGATCGCCGGCCCGACGCTGCGGGTGATATTGAAGCCGACGCTGTTCAGCGTCACCGCCTGAGGCAGCATTTCGCGCGAGACGATGTCGCCGACGGAGGCCTGCCATGCAGGGTTATTGAGCGCCACGCCGCAACCGAGAAGGAAGGTGAAACAGAGAAGCAGCCAGGGTGTCAGCAGATCGAGATAGGCGAAAACCGTCAGCGCGATCGAGACGACCAGCATGAAGACCTGCGCAGTCAGCATGATGCTGCGGCGGTTGAAATTATCCGCCAGGGCGCCGGCGATCAACGAGAACAACATGATCGGCAAGGTCGTCGAGGACTGGACAAGGGCCACCATGTCCTGCGAACTGGAAATCGACGTCATCATCCAGGCGGCGCCGACGGCCTGAATCAAGCCGCCGAAATTCGACGCAAGGCTTGCTATCCATATCGTCCGGAATGTTTCGTTCTTGAATGGCGCGAGTGTTGCGATCCTGTCCGGCACGATGTGGCCCTAGCTCCTCTTTCGGGTCTGAACCCCGGTTATAGACATCGAGCCGGCTAATTCCAGCTTTCGATGGCGGAAATGCGGAAGTCTTGCAATTGCCGGTTCAAGCGCGTATATGCAGCCCATATTCTTGATCGTCCGATGAAGAGTGGGCCCTCCCGGACCCGCTCTTTTTTGTTAGGCGATCGCTTCAACCCGCAGTCACGCGGGCATTGAACCGGAGAGCTTATGCAGCAGACAGACCACGAGCCGCGTCTCATCGTCGAGACAGGACTCGACCTGAGGGTCGCCGAGATCATCGAGCCGGTACTGACGGCAATGGACTACCGTCTGGTGCGTGTTCGCATGCTGAACCAGAACGGCATGACCTTGCAGGTCATGGCCGAGCGCAACGACGGCACGATGGATGTCGAGGGTTGCGAAGCAGTTTCGACAGCGATTTCACCCGTTCTTGATGTGGAAGATCCGATCGATCGCGAGTATCATCTCGAAGTGTCTTCGCCCGGCATCGACCGGCCGATGGTGCGCAAGTCGGATTTCAGCCGCTGGCTGGGACATATCATCAAATGCGAAACGTCGATCATGATCGACAACCGCAAGCGATTCCGCGGCAAGATCGCCGACGTGAATGATGATGGGTTCACCATCGAGCGCGACCAGGTCGCTTATGGCGAAGAGCCGAGCGTGACGATCCCGTTCTCGGCACTTGCCGAAGGTAAGCTGATCCTGACCGACGACCTGATCCGCGATGCGCTGAGGGCCGACAAGCTCGCCAAGCAGCAGGCCGCGAACCAGAACGACGAAGTCGAAGCTGAAGACGAAGAATAATCGACCAACACACTGGCCTTCTCCTTGAAGATGAAGGCCGCCAGAATTGGACCTACGGAGACCAACGACAATGGCAGTGAGCGCAAACCGGCTTGAACTTCTGCAGATCGCAGATGCTGTGGCACGCGAAAAGGTCATCGACCGCGAGATCGTGCTGGCTGCGATGGCCGACGCCATCCAGAAGGCTGCGCGCTCGCGTTACGGCTCGGAAACCAATATCCGCGCCGACATCAATTCCAAGACCGGCGAAATTCGCCTGCAGCGCCTTCTTGAAGTCGTCGAAGTTGCAGAAGACTACGGCACGCAGATCCCGCTGATTCTGGCCCGCGACCGCAATGTCGACGCCAAGATCGGCGATTTCATCGCCGACCCGCTGCCGCCGATGGATTTCGGCCGTATCGCCGCACAGTCGGCCAAGCAGGTCATCGTGCAGAAGGTGCGCGAAGCCGAGCGTGACCGCCAGTTCGACGAGTTCAAGGATCGCGTCGGCGAAATCGTCAACGGTACCGTCAAGCGCGTCGAATACGGCAACGTCATCGTCGATCTCGGCCGTGGCGAAGGCATCATCCGTCGCGACGAGATGATCCCGCGCGAAAACATGCGTTACGGCGATCGCGTCCGTGCCTATGTCTACGACGTACGCCGCGAACAGCGCGGCCCGCAGATCTTCCTGTCGCGTACCCATCCGCAGTTCATGGTGAAGCTGTTCACCATGGAAGTACCGGAAATCTACGACGGCATCATCCAGATCAAGTCGGTTGCCCGTGACCCCGGTTCGCGCGCCAAGATCGCCGTCATCTCGAACGACTCGTCGATCGATCCGGTCGGCGCCTGCGTCGGTATGCGTGGTAGCCGTGTTCAGGCCGTTGTCGGCGAGCTTCAGGGCGAAAAGATCGACATCATTCCGTGGAGCCAGGATCCGGCTTCCTTTATCGTCAACGCCCTGCAGCCGGCTGAAGTCGCCAAGGTCGTTCTCGACGAGGACGCAGAACGGATCGAAGTCGTGGTTCCGGACGAGCAGCTGTCGCTCGCCATCGGCCGCCGCGGCCAGAACGTTCGTCTGGCCTCGCAGCTGACCGGCTGGGACATCGACATCATGACGGAAGCCGAAGAGTCGGAACGCCGTCAGAAGGAATTCAACGAGCGCACCAACCTGTTTATGGAAGCGCTGGACGTCGACGAAATGGTCGGCCAGGTGCTTGCCTCGGAAGGCTTCGCCCAGGTCGAAGAGCTCGCCTATACCGAGCTCGAGGAAATTTCTTCGATCGACGGTTTCGACGAAGACACCGCAGTCGAGATCCAGACCCGCGCACGCGAGTATCTGGAGCGTATCGAAGCAGAGAACGATGCCAAGCGCGTCGAACTCGGCGTTGCCGACGAGCTGAAGCAGATCAATGGCCTCACCGCCCAGATGCTGGTTGCACTCGGCGAAGAAGGTATCAAGACGATCGAGGACTTCGCCGGCTGCGCCGCTGACGACCTGGTCGGCTGGAGCGAACGCAAGGACGGCGAAACGAAGAAGTTCGAAGGCACGTTCTCCAAGTTCGACGTTTCACGCGTCGAGGCGGAAAACATGATCGTTCAGGCACGTCTTGCTGCCGGCTGGATCACCGAAGCCGATCTCGCCAAGGACGAAGAAGAAGTCGAAGTCGCCGAGGAGGAGGCCGTCGCCGCCGATCAGGAATGATCGCGGTCGGCAACCAGCCGGATGATGCAGATGCCTTGGATGATCATTTTGATGATCAGTGGCCGGACGATTTCGTCGTGAACGATCGCACCTGCATCGTGACCCGCGAAGCGACCAGCCCGGATGCGCTGATCCGTTTCGTCCGGGCTCCGGACGGAAGCGTGGTGCCGGACCTGAAGCGTCAGCTTCCGGGCCGGGGCTGCTGGGTCCGCGCGGACCGTCAGCTCATCGAGCGGGCGATCAAGAAGCAGCTGTTTGCGCGTGCGCTGAAGAGCGACGCCAAGGCGGCTGCCGATCTTGGCGCCCTCGTCGAGCGGCTGTTGGTGGCAGATCTTGCCGGCATGATGAACCTGGCGCGCAAGGCTGCCCAGTTCATCAGCGGCGCTGCTAAGGTTGATGCGGCAGTGCGCTCCGGAGCGGCGATCGCGGTGTTTCACGCCTCGGATGCTGCCGCGGACAGCGTGAGAAAGATAGACCAGGCCCGCAAGGCCTGGAAGCTCGGCACAGATGCCGGGCAAGACATTCCGTCCTTTTTGCTGCTTACAGCGGCAGAATTGGACGAAGTGATAGGCGAGAATGCTTTTATCCATGCCTGCGCGCTTGCGGGGCAGGCAGGTGAAGGTGTAGTGAAGCGCGCAAACCTACTTGAACAGTTCCGCAAGGGCGGTCTGTCCCAGACAAAAGGTGTCGCTGACATGCCGAAACAATGACGCGGTCACCGGCTTTAGCCGGACGCACATCGATATGTATGATTTGAACGACAGGTTCTGATGGTTTCCATCTGTTCCTGTACGAAGGAACAGGAACGGAATGACCGATAACAACGACGACAAGACACTGGGCGTGAAGAAGACCCTTTCCCTCAAACCTACGGGGATGAGCCAGGGTACTGTACGCCAGGATATGGGTCGCGGCCGCACCAAGGCGGTCGTCGTCGAGACGGTAAAGCGTCGCCCGACGAGACCCCAGGACGAAAAGCCGATTACACCCATCGTTACCCCTGTCGCAGCAGCACCGGCTCCCCGCCCGGTCGAGGCAGCAGCAGTGCAGCCGGCTGCTCCGCAGCCGCAGCAACCCGTTGCCGCTGCACCGCAGCCTCGCGTCCAGCAGCCTGCACCGCAGGGTCAGCGTCCAGCCCACCAGGGCCAGCGCCCCCCGCATCAGGGTCAACGCCCAGGCCAGCATGGTCAGCGTCCGGGACAGCCGCAGGGCCAACGCCCGCAGCAGTCCAACCAGCCGAACCGCCAGCAGCAGCGTCCCAACGTACTTCACGATCTTTCCGCAGGAGAGATGGAAGCCCGTCGTCGCGCTTTGATGGAAGCACAGGCCCGCGAAGTCATCGAAGCCAAGCAGCGTGCCGAAGATGAAGCCCGCCGTGCAGTCGAAGAAGAACGCCGCAAGGTCGAGGAAGCTGCCGAGGCTGCCCGTCGTGCAGCCGAGCCTGCGCCAGAGCCAGAACCGGTTGTCGCAGCACCTGCTCCAGTTGTTGCCCGCACTCCTGCAGGACGTCCGCAGGAACAGCAGCCGCAGCCTCCCCGTCCGGGTGCACCCGCTCCCGCCGGCCAGCCTGGAGCCGTACGCGGCCGCCGTGGCAATGAAGAAGAAGAAGATCGTGGCCCAGCCCGTGGTCCGGCTGGCGCACCCGGCCGCGGCCGCGTGACCGCTCCGGCCCCGGCCAAGCCGCCGGCACGTCCGAAGGGCGACGAAGGCCGCCGTCAGGGCAAGCTGACGATCACCGCTGCCAGCACCGACGACGACGGTAACAACCGTGGTCGTTCGATGGCTGCCATGCGCCGCCGCCAGGAAAAGTTCCGCCGCAGCCAGATGCAGGAGACCCGTGAAAAGGTCATCCGCGAAGTGACCCTGCCGGAAACCATCACCATTCAGGAACTGTCGCAGCGTATGTCCGAGCGGGCCGTCGATGTGATCAAGTACCTGATGAAAGAAGGTCAGATGATGAAGCCGGGCGACATCATCGATGCCGACCTCGCAGAACTCATCGCCAGCGAATTCGGCCATACCGTCAAGCGTGTTTCGGAATCCGACGTTGAAGAAGGTATCTTCAACAAGGCCGACGATGCCGGCGAAATGGTTTCGCGTCCTCCGGTCGTCACGATCATGGGTCACGTCGATCACGGCAAGACCTCGCTGCTCGACGCCATCCGTCAGGCGAACGTGGTTTCGGGCGAAGCCGGTGGCATCACCCAGCATATCGGTGCCTATCAGGTCGAACAGAACGGCCAGAAGATCACCTTCATTGATACGCCCGGTCACGCCGCCTTTACGGCAATGCGTGCTCGTGGTGCGCAGGCGACGGATATCGCGATCCTGGTGGTTGCAGCCGACGACAGCGTGATGCCGCAGACGATCGAATCCATCAGCCACGCAAAGGCTGCCGGTGTTCCGATCATCGTGGCGATCAACAAGATCGACAAGCACGAAGCCAATCCGGACAAGGTCCGTCAGCAGCTTCTGCAGCACGAAGTCTTCGTTGAATCCTTGGGTGGTGAAGTGCTCGACGTCGAAGTTTCGGCGAAGAACAAGACCAACCTCGACAAGCTGCTCGAAGCCGTACTGCTGCAGGCCGAAATCCTCGACCTCAAGGCTGACCCGACGCGTACCGCAGAAGGTATCGTGATCGAAGCTCAGCTCGACCGTGGCCGCGGTGCGGTTGCGACCGTGCTCGTCCAGAAGGGTACGCTGAAGCCGGGCCAGATTATCGTTGCCGGCGATCAGTGGGGCCGCGTTCGCGCCCTGGTCACCGACAAGGGCGACCATGTCAAGGAAGCCGGTCCGGCCATGCCGGTCGAAGTGCTCGGCCTGTCGGGTACGCCTGCTGCCGGCGACAAGTTCGCCGTCGTCGAAAACGAAAGCCGTGCCCGCGAGATTTCCGAATATCGCCAGCGGCTTGCCCGTGACAAGGCGGTTGCTCGCCAGACCGGCCAGCGCGGTTCGCTCGAACAGATGATGAGCAAACTGCAGAACACCGGCTACAAGGAATTCCCGCTGCTCATCAAGGGCGACGTGCAGGGTTCCATCGAAGCGATCATCGGCGCTCTCGACAAGCTCGGCACCGACGAAGTGCGGGCACGTATCGTCCATTCGGGCGCCGGCGCCATCACCGAGTCGGATCTTTCGCTGGCCGAATCCTCCGACGCTGCGATCATCGGCTTCAACGTCCGTGCCAATGCACAGGCGCGTCTTGCCGCTGAACGTGCCGGCACCGAAATCCGCTACTACAACATCATCTACGATCTGGTGGATGACGTGAAGGCAGCGATGTCGGGCCTGCTGTCGCCGGAACGTCGCGAAACCTTCCTCGGCAATGCCGAAATCCTGGAAGTGTTCAACATCACCAAGACCGGCAAGGTCGCGGGTTGCCGTGTCGTCGAAGGCAAGGTCGAACGTGGTGCGGGCGTCCGCCTGCTGCGCGACAACGTCGTCATCCACGAAGGCAAGCTCAAGACACTCAAGCGCTTCAAGGACGAAGTCTCGGAAGTGCCTATGGGCCAGGAATGCGGTATGGCCTTCGAGAACTACGAAGACATCCGTGCCGGCGACACGATCGAGTGCTTCCGCGTGGAACATATCACGCGCACGCTTTAAGCTTGACAATTGTCATGTTACGAACCGCCGGGGAGAAATCCCCGGCGGTTTTCGTTTATGTGGAGGTTTGTATGGCTATTTCGTTCGATCTGACCGGCAAGACAGCAATTGTCACCGGCGCCAATACCGGGTTAGGCCAGGCCATTTCAGTGGCGCTCGCCCAGGCCGGCGCCAAGGTCGCGCTGGTCGGCCGCTCGTCGATGGCGGAAACGGAGGCCGCGATCAAGGCCACCGGAGGCGAGAGCCTTGCCATATCGGCCGACCTTTCCACGCTTGAACCAATCGAACGCATCTTCGACGAGACCACTTCATGGTCCGGCGGCGCCGATATTCTGGTCAACAATGCCGGGATCATCCGCCGCGCCGATGCGCTGGATTTCACCGAGGCAGACTGGGACGCGGTGATGGACGTCAACCTGAAGAACGTTTTCTTTCTTTCGCAAGCCTTCGGCCGACGCCTCGTCGCGGCCGACAAAGGCGGAAAGATCGTCAACATCGCCTCGCTCCTATCCTTCCAGGGCGGCATCCGTATCCCGTCCTATACGGCATCGAAGAGCGGACTTGCCGGCCTGACCCGGCTTCTGGCCTGCGAATGGGCGGGCAAAGGCATCAACGTCAACGCTATCGCACCCGGTTATTTCTCGACCAACAATACCGAGGCACTGCGCGATGATCCCGACCGCAATGCTGCCATTCTGGCGCGCATTCCCGCCGGCCATTGGGGTAAACCGGAGGAGCTTGGTGGCGCAGCCGTATTCCTCGCATCATCGGCGTCAGACTATGTTCATGGCACCGTCCTGCCTGTCGATGGCGGATGGCTCGCCCGCTAGTCCCTCATGATCCCCCGTCAAAAGTCAAACCTGCGCCATCATCACTTGGCGCAGGCGAACTTCGGCGTTGCTCATCGTCATGTTTCGATATCATGAAGTTAAAATTGGCTGCTTCACTCAAGATTTATTAGTTGCCATTTGCAGTCATGTTTATTATCGCATAGCAGCAAAGTCTGTTGCTGGCCTCGGGGGCTGGCCTTGACCGAGTGATGTCATGCCGAGCCGGCAAAAATGCCTTTCGGCAATAGTCGGAGTACCGCCTGAAATGTCTGCTTTTGTCCCTGCCGTCGCCGGAAACCGCCGCTTTGGGAAGGTTGCCAAACAGCTCGGGACGACGGCTGCGGCGCTTGCTCTGTTGAGCGCAATAGCGATGGCCCAGACGGCCGAGACCCCTGCTTCGCCGACACCGACCGTTCCACAGGCAGAGAATACGACACAGCAACCGGCTCCACCCTCTTCCGCTGCACCGACCACTGGCCGAACCGCTCCGGCCTTGCCATCTGCGACGGCGCCTGCCCCGGCAGCACCTTCTGCCCCTGCGGAAAGCACAACACCCGCAACGCCTGCCACACCTCCGGCAAGCCAGACCGCTCCTGCAGATCAGGCGCCGGTACAACCTGCCCAGCCTGCAACCCCGACCGATACGGCAGCTCCTGCCGCTCCGCAGCCCGCTCCCGCGTCAACGCCAACCGAGACCAACACCGCTCCTGCCCAGCAGCAGGCGCTGCAGGAAACCGTGACCGATCTCGAGCCGGCCGAAGAGCCGCCGGTCCTGACAATTCCGCATAACCTGTCCCCCTGGGGCATGTTCATGGCGGCGGACTGGGTCGTGAAGAGCGTCATGATCGGACTTGCCATCGCCTCGCTCGCAACATGGACCGTTTGGGTGGTCAAGACACTTGAGCTTGCCGGTGCCCGAGCCCGCGCAGGCCGGATCATCAAGATCATCCGCACCTCCCGCACACTCGCTGAAGCGGTCGATGCCTCTGCCGGACGCGGCGGCCCCGCCGCATACATGCTGCAAGCCGCAGCAGAGGAAATAAAGATGTCTGCGGATGCTCTCGACCATGTCGAAGGCGACGGCGTGAAGGAACGGGTCGGATCCTCCCTGTCGCGCATCGAAGCTTTTGCCGGTCGCCGGATTGCCCGCGGCACCGGAATTCTCGCAACCATCGGCTCGGTCGCTCCTTTCGTCGGCCTGTTCGGCACTGTCTGGGGCATCATGAACTCGTTCATCGGCATCTCCGAGACGCAGACGACCAATCTTGCTGTCGTAGCGCCCGGCATTGCCGAAGCACTGCTGGCGACCGCCATCGGCCTGGTTGCCGCAATTCCGGCGGTGGTGATCTACAACCTCTTCGCCCGCTCGGTGACAGGTTACCGTCAGTTGCTTGCCGATGCCGCCAGCGGTGTCGAGCGGCTGGTGAGCCGCGACCTCGATTTCCGCAAGGTTCCTCCGGGTGGCCGCAAGTCGGCCCCGGTATCTCTCATGGCCGGAGAATAGATCCATGGCCGGCGGTATTCGCGAACATCACGGCGAGGAACTGCAGGAGAACCACGAGATCAACGTGACGCCGTTCATCGACGTCATGCTGGTGCTCCTGATCATCTTCATGGTTGCCGCACCGCTTTCGACAGTCGACGTCAATGTCGATCTGCCGGCATCGAGCGCCAAGCCTGCGCAACGGCCTGAAGAACCTCTCTATCTGACGGTTCAGTCGGATCTGACGCTCAATCTCGGCAATGACCCGGTGGCCCGCGAGCAGCTGGCAGCCAAGCTCGATACGGTCACCGGCGGTAACAAGGAGACGCGGATCTTCCTGCGCGCCGACAAGGCCGTCGATTACGGTCAGTTCATGGAAGTGATGAACCTGCTGCGCAATTCCGGGTATTTGAAGATCGCGCTGGTCGGGCTGGAGACGCTGCCGGGAGCTGCTTCTCCGGCAGCCGAACCCGCAGGTCAGCCTGCAGTACCCGCTCCGGCCACACCGGGAGTATCGCCATGAACCCTGCTGCCCCGTATCGCAACCGGGTCCAGAAGATCGGCGAGATCTCGTTGTGGACCGGCGCCGGAATTCTGGTGTTGAGTGCGCATATCGCGGCGGCGGCTCTTCTTATGCAGGAAGAGCCGACAATGCCGGCTGACAATGCGCCTCCCTCGGCAATCATGATCGAACTCGCTCCGGAACCGGAAGCCGTCATGCCGGAAGAGGAGCAAATTGCTCCCGATACGTCTGATTCGGAAAAGGTGGAAAGCGAGCAGACGCAACCCATCGAAGAAGCTCAGCCTGAGTCGACGCCGGATCCTATCGAACCACCGCCGCCGGAAATCGCGGAGCCTCTGCCGGAACCACCACCGCCGGAACCTGTCGAAGAACCCACACCTCCGGAGCCGGAGATCGCCGAAACTCTGCCCGAACCGCCCCCCGAGCCTATTGAAGAGCCGGAGCCGATCGAAGAACAGGTCATGGCTGCGCTCGACAACGTGGAAGTGCCGCTGCCGACCATGCGCCCGCCGCCACCACCGGAAAAGCCGGAGGTCGCGGAGAAAAAGCCCGAGCCCAAGAAGGAGCCGGTCAAACGCGTGGAACGCCGCAAGCAGCAACAGGCGCAGAAGGAAATGGCGGAGGCAAAAGCAGAAGCCACCCAATCCGATCGTAATGCCGCCAGCCAGACGTCTTCCGGATCGCGCTTTTCGTCGCTCTCCCCGGCCACTTGGAAGTCGCGCGTGCAGTCGCGTTTGGCCCGTAATGCCCGTCGTTGCCCTGGCGGCAATACCGGCACGGCAGCAGTTCGCTTCAACTTCGACAATGGGGGCAACGTGACCAGCGTGTCGCTGCAAAGGTCTTCCGGCGACTCGAATATCGACGACTATATCGTCTCGATCGTCCGCCGCGCTTCCCCCATACCGGCACCGCCTGCAGGCGTACCGAATTTTCTGACGCAAGCACTGACCTGCTCCTGACAAAACGCTATAAGCGGGCTCCCTCGATGTAAACAATCCCGGAAGCCTGCATGCATTTAAGCCTTACCGAAGCCGAGACGCTGGTCCTCGGCATCTTCGAAGACAATGGCGTCCTGCCCTCGGCGGCCGTTTCCGTTGCCCGCGCACTGGTGCAATCGGAAGCCGCCGGCCAGTCCGGTCACGGTTTTCGCCGCGTGCCTGCCTATATAAAACAGGTTCGTACCGGCAAGGTGGACGGCGCTGCCACGCCACAGCTCACGCGGCCCCGCCCTGCAGTTCTTTCCATCGATGCCGCACATGGCTTTGCCTACCCGGCGCTCGACCTCGCCGTTACCGAACTTCCCGCCGTGGCACGCGAACAGGGTATCGCCTTTGCCGCAATCGGCCGCTCACATCATGCCGGTGTTATGGCACTGACAGTGGAGCGTTTTGCCGAACAGGGCCTGATTGCGATGATGTTCGCCAACGTGCCGGCTGCCATGGCCCCCTGGGGTGGCAAAAGCCCGCTCTTCGGCACCAATCCGATCGCCTTTGCAGTCCCTGTCGCCGATGCGGATGCCTTAGTTATCGACCTGGCGCTGTCTAAAGTCGCGCGCGGCAAGGTCATGGAAGCGAACCAGAAGGGAAAAGCCATTCCCGACGACTGGGCTTTCGATATCGATGGAAACCCCACGACCGATGCCGCTGCGGCGCTGAAGGGCACCATGGCGCCCTCCGGCGGCGCAAAGGGCGCCGCACTGGCGCTGATGGTGGAAGTGCTCTCGGCGGGCCTTGCCGGCGCGAATTTCTCCTATGAGGCGAGCTCGCTGTTCGAGGAAAACGGCCCGCCACCGGAGCTTGGCCATACGATCATCGCAATCGACCCGGACGCCGCCAATGGCGGCGGCACGTCGATGCGCATGGCAAGCCTTGCCGAAGAAATGGCAAAGCAGGACGGCGTACGGCTTCCCGGCCGCAGGGGAAGAGGCCTGCGGGCCGATGCGCTTGCGAATGGGATCGAGATCGAGGACGACGTGCTCAAGGCAATCGACGCTCTTCGCTGATCGCGTGATGTGAAACCGCTGCAGCGTCCTTGGTGCGCCTCGCATGAGAGCGCCAAAGGACGCTGCGCATCTCGCCGATTCGGCGCAGACAAGATGCACGATCGCGCAATCACCTGGGTGATGCTGTTTGATTGTATTTAGGGGAAAAGACCTCCAGAAAAGCGAAAAGCCTGGCGCGGGAGGAGGATGCGCCAGGCTTTAAACTTGATCGACAACTGGGAGGAGGAGGATGTTGTCGATCCGTATCGAACGACACTGGGAGGAGGAGTGCGTCGTTCGATGACCAACATATAGGCTGACACAGGTATGTTCGCCAAGCCGGTTGGGCGCATTGCAGCAATGCATTAGGTGCAATGCTGAGCATTTGCCCAATATGCTGATACCGGCTCGTCATCACAGCTATATCGCGGCGGGGAAAGCTGGATTATAGCCAATATCGATTCAAATGCTTGGAAAGGCACGGATATGGCCGAGATACGCTATCACGAAGGAGACCTTCCGGCAGCAGCAGCAGCCCGTTACACCGGCGCGATTGCGATCGATACCGAAACGCTTGGTCTTGTCCCGCGCCGCGACCGCCTATGCGTTGTGCAACTTTCCTCGGGCGATGGCACAGCCGATGTCATTCGCATTGCTGCCGGACAAAACCAAGCGCCAAATCTCGTCGCATTACTGGCTGATTCGTCGCGCCAGAAGATATTCCACTATGGCCGATTCGACATTGCCGTCCTGTTCCATACGTTTGGCGTAACCACTACGCCGGTCTTCTGCACCAAGGTCGCCTCCCGCCTGACCCGAACCTATACCGACCGGCACGGGCTCAAGGACAATCTGAGAGAATTGCTCGAGGTGGACATTTCCAAAGCCCAGCAACAGACCGACTGGGCAGCTGAAAAACTATCCCAGGCACAGCTCGAATATGCGGCATCCGATGTGCTTCATCTGCATGCCTTGCGTGACAAGCTCACCATGCGGCTTATCCGTGACGGCCGAACGGAACTCGCCGCTGCCTGCTTCGAGTTCCTGCCGACCCGTGCCAAGCTCGACCTTCTCGGCTGGGAAGAAACAGATATCTTTGCTCATAGCTGAGCGACGCAGACCCGATTTCCGATCCCAGATGGGCGGCCCGATAATGCCGACATAGTTTCCGTGCCGAAGTCTATGTTCCGTATCAATGGTGAATTAGCCGGCCGTTAACCATTCTCGTTTAACGTCTGTCAATCGGCATCATCTCGCCATGAGGCGCCGCGGCTGCATGGCCGCACAATTTTCAAAAGCATGGCCGAACTGTTCCACCGTCGCAGATAACAGATGGAGCATGCGATGCTGCCACCCGTTCGTGCCGCGTTGAGTTCGAATGCAGAGTACCAGAGCCAGGCGCAGGCAACGATCAGCCGCGCCCGCGTGGATGTGTCGCCGAACTCCGCACAATCGCAGCTGAAGAGTGACGCTACCCTTTCAGGCGCGCGCTTCGATGCCGCCTCGTTGTCGGCCCAGCTCAAGCTGGCGCAAGGCTCCTCGATTTTTGCCGAGACGATCGGCAAACTGCTGAAAACGCCACGCCGTGAAAACGAGACGCTGATCGACTACACGACGCGCCTTGTCGCAGCCGTACAGGCATTGAAGCCGCAGGAAGTCGCGAATGTGGAGCGACTGTTGAACCAGATCGTCAAGGGTATCTCCCTGCGGCTCATGGCAGAAATCCTGAAGGAACCTTCTGGCCCGACCGCTGCCCGGCTTGCCGCCCATATCGAGGCCTCGAACCTTGCGCAGCGCGATCTTGCCGCAAAGACCGTGGTCAGCTTCTACCGGCAGAACGCCAGCACGGAGGTTCCTCCGAATGCCAACACAGCGCGTGTAGCGCAAGGCGGCAACCCGGCGGCTGCGCAAGCGAATTCGGCCGTTCAGACATCTGTTGCCGCAGCCGACGATCAGATTGCCGTTCCCGGCCAGCCAGCGACGAACGATGCTTCGTCGAAGGCTTTGGAGGGACAAAGTCAGCGCTCTGCGAGTTCGCCACTGTCCCCGACATTGGCGGCGAAGCCGGAGCAGTCGGTGCAAGTATCGAAACCCGCGATCAGCCAAATCGCGGTTCCCTCACAGGACACACCAGACCAACCAACTGCCGCGCCGTCGAGCGAGGTGGCAGGAGCGACCAAGGCCACGACGCCTCAAACTACGCAACCGGCTGGGCCACAGCCGAGCTCTGAGCGGGTTGAGAACAATGTCGATAAGACCGCCACAGTCGGCACGATCACCGGTAATCAGGCTCAGATTGAAACCGATGAAGCCGCACGACAGACTGCCACGGCAAAGCCGAATGAGATGCAGGCCTTGGCTCGCTCCGCCGTAGAGATTTTCAAGTTGGAGATGCCGGTTCCCGAGCGGCTGTGGTCGTCGCTTTCCGACCAGACGCTTTTGAAACTGGCAACCTGGCTCGCGACAGTCCTGTCCGAACTCGATGGACCGGAAACCGCGCAGACGCTGCCGCCCTTGCCCACCGCCCAAACGGCAACCAAGGATGGACCCGTCGAGCAACAGCGCGCCGCAGTTGGCCAGAACGCTCAAGTACCGTCCCCCACGTCGCAGGGCACGCAGACACCTGTACAAGCCGGCCCGGTCGACAGGCCGGATAGTGCCCGGCTGGCCGCTGTGGCGGTTTCAAGAGGCGAGACGGCGGAGCAGCAGATGGCCATCATGGCGGCTGCTCTACCGGCTGTGGCGGCACGCGAGGCTTTGCCTTGGCCTTATGTGGCCGCCTACCCTCCTGCAGACGACGAACCCCGACGCGAGCAGCGAAAGACCCATCCGATCGAGGCTATCGAGGACGAGGAACAGGATGGATCGACACAGCAGCAATTCTTCGATGACGAGCAACAGGATAGCGATCCTGAACAGGAAGATGCTCATGGCGAGGAAAAGGCTACGGAAAGCATGACGGTGGCCGAGAAGGCTGCCGGATACACCGCTTCCGAGGCCAACGTCGAAGCGGAAGCTGCCGAAGCGCGCCCGAGCGATCTCTACTGGCGCATGGCCGGCTGGAACTGAGCCTGCAGTCAGGCACGGTTACGCGCCTCACCAAAATTCGAGCATAAAAAAAGCCGCCGGATCTTTCGATCCGGCGGCTTTCTCAATTTGAGGAAACGACGATTACTCGTTGTTGCCGCGGTTCTTCAGGGCTGCGCCCAGGATGTCGCCGAGCGAAGCGCCAGAGTCGGACGAACCGAACTGTGCGACTGCTTCCTTCTCTTCGGCGATTTCCAGCGCCTTGATCGAAAGCATGACCTTGCGGTCCTTCTTGGAGAAGTTGACGACGCGGGCGTCGAGCGTCTGACCTACCGAGAAACGCTCCGGACGCTGATCGTCACGATCACGTGCCAGGTCGTTGCGGCGGATGAAGGAGGTGAGGTCTTCGTGGGCAACGAGCTTCACTTCGATACCACCGTCGTTGACGGCGATGACTTCAGCCGAGACGACAGCGTTCTTGCGCAGTTCGCCGGACGTTGCGGCATCGCCGACAGCATCCTTGCCGAGCTGCTTGATGCCGAGCGAGATACGCTCCTTCTCGACGTCAACATCGAGAACGACAGCCTTGACGACGTCGCCCTTGTTGAACTCTTCGATGACCTGTTCGCCCGGACGGTTCCAGTCCAGATCGGACAGGTGAACCATGCCGTCGACATCGCCTTCGAGGCCGATGAACAGGCCGAATTCGGTCTTGTTCTTGACTTCGCCTTCGACTTCAGTGCCGGCCGGATGCGTGAAGGCGAATGCCTGCCACGGGTTTTCCAGCGTCTGCTTGAGGCCGAGCGAAATACGGCGCTTGGACGGGTCGACTTCGAGAACGACAACGTCGACATCCTGCGTCGTGGACAGGATCTTGCCGGGATGTACGTTCTTCTTGGTCCAGGACATTTCGGAGATGTGGATCAGGCCTTCGATGCCCGGCTCCAGCTCTACGAATGCACCGTAGTCCGTGATGTTGGTGACGGTACCGGAGATCTTCTTGCCGATCGGGTACTTGGCCGCAATGCCATCCCACGGATCCGACTCGAGCTGCTTCATGCCGAGCGAGATACGGTGGGTTTCCTGGTTGATGCGGATGATCTGAACCTTGACCTGCTGGCCAATGGACAGGATTTCCGACGGATGGTTGACGCGGCGCCAAGCCATATCGGTGACGTGCAGCAGGCCGTCGATGCCGCCGAGGTCAACGAACGCACCGTAATCGGTGATGTTCTTGACGACGCCGTCAACAACCTGGCCTTCTTCGAGGTTCTGAACGATTTCAGAACGCTGCTCGGCGCGGGACTCTTCAAGCACGGTACGACGCGAAACAACGATGTTGCCGCGACGCTTGTCCATCTTGAGGATTTCGAAGGGCTGCGGGTTGTGCATGAGCGGGGTGACGTCGCGGATCGGACGGATGTCGACCTGCGAACGTGGCAGGAAGGCAACGGCGCCATCGAGATCGACGGTGAAGCCGCCCTTGACCTGGTTGAAGATAACGCCTTCAACGCGCTCGCCAGCTTCGAACTTGGCTTCGAGCTTGACCCAGCTTTCTTCGCGGCGAGCCTTCTCGCGCGACAGCACAGCTTCGCCGAGAGCATTTTCGATGCGCTCGACATAGACTTCGACTTCGTCGCCGACCTTCAGCGAACCGTCTTTGCCCTTGGCGCCGAATTCCTTCAGTGCGATGCGACCTTCGACCTTGAGGCCGACGTCAACAACCGCCATGTCCTTTTCGATCGCCGTTACCAGACCTTTGGTAACGTAGCCTTCGGCCAGATCGTTGGATGCGAAGGATTCCTCGAGAAGAGCTGCAAAGTCTTCGCGCGTGGGGTTAGTTACTGCCATGAAATCTCCTGATCGTGTCCGGCAAGGACACGAATGCGTCGGTGGTTCGTGTTAAACACGCCCGAAGTCCAGGCCCGCCTCTCTCAACGGTTGTTCCGTGGGAGGCAATCCGACGCTGGGACTGAACTGCGGGTATCAAAAACGAAACGCCGGATAACCGGCAATTCGTCAATTCTTCTTCAGAGCGGCATCGATGAACGATTTCGCGGCCTGAAACGCCGCCTCTATACTCATTTCCGACGTATCAAGCAAGTGCGCGTCGTCGGCAGGCTTCAAAGGGCTGTCGGCGCGGCCCATATCGCGCTCGTCGCGCTTCTTCACGTCGGCAAAGATGTCCGCATATTCGGCGACACCACCCCTGCCGACGATCTCGTCATAGCGGCGTTTTGCCCGCACATCCGCTGAGGCCGTAACGTAAAGTTTCACCGGCGCGTCGGGGCAAACCACCGTGCCGATATCGCGGCCATCAAGAACGGTGCCGGGCTGGCGCTTCGAAAATGCCCGCTGCGCCTCGACCAGCGCGCGCCGGACCTTGGGCATGACGGCGATCTTCGATGCCGCCTCGCCGATCGCATGGGCGGACAGGATATCGCGATCGAGCCCTGCCAGCTCAACCTCGCGCGCCATCGTTTCGGCTACGGCCTCATCATCCAGCGCCAGGCCGGCATCGAGCAGCGCCTTGGCCGTGGCCCGATAGGTCAGGCCGGTGTCGAGGTGATGAAAACCGTATGCATCGGCAATCTGCCGCGACAGCGTGCCTTTGCCCGCCGCCGCAGGCCCGTCGATAGCGATGACGAAGCCCATCAGGCCAACTCACTGCCAACCAGGTCGATCTTCGCGCCGAGACCGGTCATCAGGTCCATGAATTCCGGAAAGCTCGTGGCAATGATCGAGGCATCGTCGACCGTGACCGGATGTTCGGATGCCAGTCCGAGCACCAGGAAGCTCATGGCGATGCGGTGATCGAGATGGGTGACGACGGCTGCCCCAGCGGCATTGCCGTAACCCTTGCCGCCCGGCCGACCGCGAACGGTGAGCGTTTCCTTGCCTTCGTCGCAATCCACACCGTTCAGTTTCAAGCCATCGGCGACCGCGGAAAGACGATCAGATTCCTTCACCCGCAGTTCTTCCAGGCCAAGCATGGTCGTCGTGCCGGAAGCGTAGGCGGCGGCGACAGCGAGAACCGGATATTCGTCGATCATCGACGGCGCGCGATCGGCCGGCACGGTAACGCCCTTCAGCTCCGAATATCTTACACGCAGGTCTGCGACATCCTCGCCGCCGGCAAGCCGGGCATTCAGCACTTCTATATCCGCGCCCATTTCCTGCAGCGTCAGGATCAGGCCGGTACGCGTCGGGTTCATCAGCACGTTGAGGATGGTCACGTCGGAACCCGGCGTCAGCAGCGCCGCCACCAGCGGGAAGGCGGTCGAGGACGGATCACCCGGCACATCGATGACCTGGCCCTTGAGCTGACCGCGGCCGACAAGGCGAATGGTGCGGACGCCATCAGCATCGGTTTCGACGGAGAGATCGGCGCCAAAGCCCTGCAGCATCTTTTCGGTATGATCGCGGGTCATGACCGGCTCGATGACGGTCGTGATACCGGGCGTATTGAGACCGGCCAGAAGCACCGCCGACTTGACCTGCGCAGAGGCCATAGGCACGCGATAGGTGATCGGGTTCGGCGTTTTGGGGCCACGCAGCGTTACCGGCAGACGGTCTCCGTCATGCGAGGTGACCTGTACGCCCATCTCGCGCAGCGGGTTCAGAACGCGGCCCATCGGGCGCTTGGTGAGCGACGCGTCACCGATGAAGGTGCTGTCGAAATCATAAACGCCGACAAGGCCCATGGTCAGGCGGCAGCCGGTGCCGGCATTGCCGAAATCGAGCGGCGCTTCGGGTGCGAGCAGCGCGCCGTTGCCGGTGCCCTGAATGATCCATTCTGCGCCGACCTTTTCGATCTTCGCGCCCATGGCGCGCATCGCCTTGCCGGTATTGATGACATCCTCGCCTTCAAGCAGGCCGGTGATGCGGGTTTCGCCGGACGCAAGACCGCCGAACATAAAGGAACGATGCGAAATCGACTTGTCGCCGGGTATCCGGATCGTCCCTTTGAGAGCTTCCGACCGTGCCGATTTCGCCGGCTTCAACGCGGTACCATGCGACATTGAGTATCCCTATTCCTCAAGCGTTCCTGAATTTTGCGCCGTCGTTATCACAAAGCGTTTTGGCGGTCATCCGGTTGTTGGCCCCACCTGTCCAAGAAAGCCCGGAAAGTTTGGCTTTGACATGAAGTCCTGTTGGCCTTATGGGGTCCGGCTTAGATTTTTCACCCTTTCATCCATCGCTGCGAGAGTGGCGCGCCGATCTGATCGGCCGGCTTATGAGGCTTAACAGTGGCAAAAGCGGAACTCGGAACAAAACGTACCGACCCCGATACCGGAAAGAAGTTCTACGACCTGAACCGTGATCCGGTCGTTTCCCCCTATAGCGGCAAGTCCTGGCCGATGTCTTTCTTCGCTGAGAACAGCGCTGCGATAAAGATGGAGCAGGCTGCGGAAGACGAGGACGACGTCAAGGAAGTCGACAGCGAGAGCCAGGAGGCCGAAGTCGTATCGCTCGAAGACGCCGACAGCGAAGCCAGTGGCGACGACATCCCGGATATCGGTGATGACGAAGACGTCGATATCGGCGATGACGACGACGACACCTTCCTCGAGCAGGAAGATGAAGACGACGACGACATGACAGGCATCATTGGTGTCGGCGGCGACGACGACGAACAGTAATTCAAGCTAACGCCCGGCAATTTCAGAAAAATTGCCGGGCGTTCGAATTTTCGGCTTGCACTTTGAAAAATCACGAAGTAATAAGCCGCCACCCCGGAGCAAACGATGCTTCGGAGTTTCCCAGGACCGGAAAAATACCGGACCACCCTGATGGGGCTATAGCTCAGCTGGGAGAGCGCTTGCATGGCATGCAAGAGGTCAGCGGTTCGATCCCGCTTAGCTCCACCAATCTTCCCAGACTACGTATCCAAATCAGACATGCGTGAAAACGCGATTACCTGCCACACAGGCATGATCTATCCTGCGCCGTGCCAGGGCAGTATTGCGCAGGCGGGTGGATGCTGTCTTGAGCTGCGGCTTCGAGCGGAATGACCCGATAAGTGCGGGTTCGTTCAAGGCGGCCTGATCGCGATAATATTCCTGATGTGCAATTGCCTTCTGGCGGATCACTAGACCGATCAGGACGGCAGACAGGGAAAGAACGGCGAGCAGTGTAATTGCTGTTATCATGACGTTTCCTCTGCCTTGATAACGCAGAGGGTGGCATAAGGTTCGCTTTCCAGGTCAAAGCCTGAATGCCCGCATCGTTGATGTCCGTTATCTGATGGGCATTCAGGCGGCCGTGCCGTTTATGCGATCGCCCGATCGTTCGCGTCGAAGCGATGAATGGAGGCCTTGTCCGGCGTTGCGAAGACGATGTCGTCAGCGGCATAACGATGTTCGCCGAACAGGCGTACGGTCACCAGATCCGCCGTCTCGGTTTCGAGATAGAGGATGGTATCGGCACCGAGATGTTCGGCATGGATGACCTTGCCCTTCCAGTCGCCGCTTTCGCGCGAGAGCGCGATATGTTCAGGCCGGATGCCGATAGTTTTTACCGCCCCCTGGGCTCCGGCTTCACCGAGCTTCTCGGCAGGAATGAAATTCATCTGCGGCGAGCCGATGAAACCGGCGACGAAGATGTTGGCAGGTTTGTTGTAGAGATCCATCGGCGAGCCGATCTGCTCGATTGCGCCGGCATTGAGCACGACGATCTTGTCGGCAAGTGTCATCGCCTCGACCTGGTCATGCGTGACGTAGATCATCGTCGCCTTCAGGCGCCGGTGCAGGCGGGCGATCTCGAGCCTTGTCTGGACACGCAATGCGGCATCCAGATTGGACAGCGGCTCGTCGAAAAGAAACAGGCTCGGCTCCCGCACGATGGCACGGCCGATCGCGACGCGCTGCCGCTGGCCACCGGAAAGCTCTGCCGGGCGGCGGGCGAGATAGGGATCGAGCGACAGCATCGACGAGGCTTTCGCCACGCGCTGCTCGATCTCAGGCTTGGGCGTGCCGGCCTGCTTGAGACCAAGCCCCATATTGTCCTTCACCGTCAGATGTGGATAAAGCGCGTAGGACTGGAAGACCATGGCGATGCCGCGTTTGGCGGGTGGCACGGTCGCCACTTCCTGACCATCGATGCGGATCGAACCGGAACTTGCATCCTCGAGACCGGCGATGACCCGCAGCAGCGTGGACTTGCCGCAACCGGACGGTCCGACGAAGATGACGAATTCGCCTTCCTTGACGTCGAGATCGATGCCCTTGAGCACCTCATGGTCGCCAAAGGCCTTGCGGATGGATGACAGTTGCAGCGAACCCAAGAGCTTAATTCCTTTAAAGATAGACCGGCTTGCCGATACGGGCACTTTCGTCCGCCGCAAGGCATATGCGCAGCGATTGCACCGCGTCGTCCATATGTCGTGTGAGATCGATATTTTCGATGACGGCCTTCAGCATATAGGCCTGTTCCAGATCGCAGAGCTGCTGATGGCCCGGCTCACCCGCCATCTTCATGTCCTCGTCGGGCGACAGGAATTTTCCGTCCGGACCGGTTTCGGCGCTGTGCAGGCGGATGACCGAGGTTTTCGTATGAGTGTCGATATCGTCCGATTTCGCATTCGGATCCATGACGATCGACACCGAGCCTTTTGGCGACATCACATCCTTCACGAAGAAAGCGGTTTCCGAGATCATCGGTCCCCAGCCGGCCTCGTACCAGCCGACGGATTTATCGTCGAAAATCACCTGAAGATGGCCGTAATTATACATATCCGGTGCGATCTCGTCGGAGAGGCGCAGGCCCATGCCGCGAACCTCGACGGGCCTGGCATCGGTGATCTGGCACATGACATCGACATAATGCACGCCGCAATCGACGATTGGCGGTGTCGTGTTCATCAGCGCCTTGTGCACATCCCAGGTCGGGCCGGAGGACTGCTGGTTGAGGTTCATGCGGAAAACGTAAGGCGGGCCGAGCTTTCGTGCTTCCTCGATCAGCCGGATCCAGGACGGGTGATGGCGCAGGATATAACCGATCACCAGCTTCTTGCCTGCAGCCTTCGCGGCTGCCACGACGCGTTCGGCATCAGCGACCGTGGTCGCCAGAGGCTTTTCGACGAAGACATGGCAGCCGGCCTCGAAAGCGGCAACGGCATAATCCGCATGGCTGTCGGAATAGGTGCAGATCGCGCAGAGATCCGGCTTCAGCTCGGAGAGCGCGGTCAGAAAATCCGGGTGGATCTCGTACTCCGACAGCGCCGGATCGAGTTTTGGCGTCGAACGGTTGACCAGGCCGACGATCTCGAAGCCCGGATCGTTGTGATAGGCGAGCGCATGACTGCGGCCCATATTGCCAAGGCCGGCGATGAGGACGCGGATCGGCTTCTGCTCACTCATTTGACCGCCCCAGAGGTGATGCCGCGGATCAACTGGCGTGAGAAGATGACGTAGAGAACCAGAACAGGCAGGATGGCGAGCGACAGCGCCGAAAGAACCGCATTCCAGTTGGTGACGAACTGGCCGATGAACATCTGAGCACCCAAAGTCACCGTCTTGGTCGCCTCGCCCGGTGCGAGGATCAGCGGGAACCACAGGTCATTCCAGATCGGGATCATGGTGAAGACGGCAACCGTTGCCATGGCCGGCCGCACCAGCGGCAGGACGAGGCGGAAGAATATCGCATATTCGGACAGCCCGTCGATCCGCCCGGCATTTTTCAGATCATCGGACACGGTGCGCATGAATTCCGACAGGATGAAGATCGCCAGCGGCAGTCCTTGCGCCGTATAGACCAGCACCAGCGCCGTCAGCGTATTGACGAGGCCGGCGGCGACCATGCCCTGCAGGATGGCGACGGTGCCCAATCGGATCGGGATCATGATGCCCAGCGCCAGATAGAGCCCCATCAGCAGGTTACCGCGAAACCGGTATTCCGACAGTGCGAAGGCCGCCATGGCGCCGAACAGCAGCACGAAAGCGATAGAGACGACGGTGACGATCATGCTGTTCTGAAAATAGCCGAAGAAATCCCCCTGTTTTAGAACCGTCTCGTAACCGACAAGGCTGAAAGTCGAGGGCGTCGGGATCGCCATCGGATCGCGGAAGATGGCGTTGCGGCTCTTGAACGAATTGACCAGCGTCAGGAACACCGGAAACAGCGCGATCAGGGTGTAGCTGATCAGCGCCAGATGGATCAGTCCGGTGCGCAGATACGACGTGCGGGCCTTGGCCATTTGGTGCGCCTCCTCAGAACTGGTAGCGGCGGATGCGCCGCTGGATGACGAAGAGATACAGCGAAACGCCGGCGAGAATGATCAGGAACATCACGGTGGCGATCGTCGCGCCCATGGAGCGGTCGCCCATCTGGTTCTGGAAACCGAAAAAGGTGCGATAGAGAAGCGTGCCGAGAATATCGGTAGAGCCATCCGGCCCCGCGAGCGCGCCCTGCACAGTATAGACGAGGTCGAAGGCGTTGAAATTGCCGACGAAGGTGAGGATCGAGATAATGCCTATCGAAGGCAGGATCAGGGGCAGCTTGATCTTCCAGAACTGGCTCCAGCCGGTAATGCCATCGCATTCAGCTGCCTCCAGCACCTCCTCGGGAATGTTCAGGAGGGCGGCATAGATCAGCATCATCGGGATGCCGACATATTGCCAGACCGAGATCAGCGACACGGTGATCAGCGCGCTTTCCGGCCTGCCGAGCCACGGGGCGAATGCCCATTTCAGCCCGACCAGATCCATCATGCTGGGTGCGATGCCCCAGATCGGCGACAGGATCAGCTTCCAGATAAAACCGACAATGACGAAAGACAGAAGTGTGGGCACGAAAATGGCTGTGCGGTAAAAAGTTGCGAACCTGAGCTTTGGCACCGACAGCATGGCGGCAAGCGCGACCCCGATCGGGTTCTGCACCAGCATATGGATGACGAAGAAGATCAGGTTGTTCCAGAGCGCGTTCCAGAAGTTGGCTGCAAGCCGCGGATCGGAAAACAGGGTGATGAAATTGCTGAGGCCAACGAAGACGGTTTGGTTATCGACCAGATTGTAGAGCGACAGCCGTAGGGTCTCGATCAACGGCAGGATCATGACTGCCGTGTAGACAAGAAACGCCGGTGCCAGGAACACAAGAATGTGCCAGCGAGCGGGCCGCTTGATCGGAGCGATCTCAGGATCGGCAGTGTCGATGTCGCTCATGGGTCGGTCCTGGGTGTTATTTTGTAATTTCTTGGCTTTTTGGCTTCTTGGGTGCGGCCAACCCTCATCCGGCTGCCGCCACCTTCTCCCCGCCAGCGGGGAGAAGGAATATGCCGCGACCTCTCGCCCCATCGCAACGTTGCGTGATGAACGTCCCCTCTCCCAGTTTACGGGGAGAGGGTCAGAGGCACTTCAGCCTGTCGAAGCAGCCAAAGGCTGTCACTTCGCCGGCTTGTACCAGCTGTCGAGGCCCTTCTGGGTCTCGGCTGCCGCCTGTTCCGGCGTCTCGCTGCCATTGATGACATTGGCCGAGACGCGCCACATTTCCAGATCGAGGTTCGGCTGGCCGCGGCCGACGATTGCCGCGCTTGGGCGGATGGTCGGCTTGCAGTTCTGCCGCCAGGAGACGAATTCCTGGGCCAGCGGATCTTCCATCTTCACCGCCGTCGAATTCAGGCTGAAGAAGCCCGGCAGCGAATTGGCGTAAAGCGTGGCGAATTCCGGAGAAGCGACCCAGGCCAGGAATTTCTTCGCGGCTTCCGGGTTCTTACCCTTGGCATTCAAACCGATGCCGATGTCGTTATGGTCGGAAATGTAGCAGGTATCGCCGGCCTTCTTCACCGGCGGCGGGAAGGCGCCCATTTCGAAATCAGCCTGCGCCTTGAACGGCGCGATTTCCCAGGAACCGGCAGGATAGATCGCGGCACGGCCGAGCGTGAACAGGTTCTGGCTGTCCGGATAGGTCTGGGCTTCGAAACCGTCGCCGAGATAAGGCTTCCACTTGGCGAGCGTCTTGTAGGGCTCGACCCAGTCGGCATCGGTCAGCTTCTGGGTGCCTGCAATCAGCGCCTTGCGGCCTTCCTCGCCCTTCCAGTCGTTGGGACCGATATTGTAATAGCCCATGGTGGCGGCTTCCCACTGGTCCTTGGTGCCCATGGCCAGAGGGATGTAGTTGCCGTCCGCCTTGATCTTGTCCAGAAGCGCGAAGAACTCATCCTCGGTCTTCGGCACTTCGACCTTCAGCTCTTCAAACGCCTTCTTGTTGTAGATGAAGCCGTGGATGACCGATGCCATCGGCACGCAGAAGGTCGTTTTGCCGTCGTCGGTGGTCCAGGCGGACTTGGCCGTGTCGGAAAAGTTCTTGATTCCGTCCAAATCGTTCAGCGGCGCCAACTGGCCCTTCTGGAACATGGCAAGCGACAGGTCGAACGGGCGGCAGGTGATGAGATCGCCTGCGGTGCCGGCTTCCAGCTTGGCGTTGACGGCGGAATTGTATTCGGTCGGCGCCATCGGTGCGAAGGTCACCTTGATGCCGGGGTTCTTCGCTTCGAAGGCCGGGATCAGCTTTTCCTGCCAGATCGACAGGTCGTCATTGCGCCAGCTTTCGATCGTCAGCGATGCGTCCTGCGCCAGAACCGCGCCTGCCGGAGCAAACATGGTCGTGGCAAGAAGCATGCCTTTCAATAGACGGGTCATGATGTTCTCCCTTATTGGTTAGCGCTTGGCAGCGCGTTTCACGGTATTTTCCGTCATGTTCAGTTCCGTCAGTGCTTTCCTCAACACTTGGCCGGAACGATCCAGCAAATCTCTTGCGGCAGCCGCATCCGCGGCACCGGCGGCCAGCAGCACGGCGACTTTTACCGATCCATCCGCCTGACCAAACCATTCGCGGGCTTCATCAAAGCCGATGCCGGCAATCTCGGCCACCATTGCGGCAGCGCGGATGCGCAGTTTCTCATTATCGGCACGCAGATTGACCATATGGCCGTCATGCACATGACCGAGCTTGATGGCCGCGAGCGTGGACAGCATGTTGAAGGCAAGTTTCTGGGCCGTGCCGGCACCCATGCGCGTTGAACCTGCCACCACTTCGGGCGGAGTTTCGAGCAGAACGGACACATCTGCGCCTTCAAACAGTTGCGCCCCCGGATTGTTGGCGAGCGCTACGACCTTTGCGCCACGGCCGCGGGCGATTTCGACAATTTTCAACACATATGGGGTAGAGCCGCTTGCGGAGACGGCAAGCACGCAATCACCTTTCGCGATGACGGAAGCGTCTTTTTCGGCAAGCACCACATCGTCTTCCGGAGCGCCTTCCATGTCGGAAAGGCTGGATACGCCACCGGCAAGCAGAAGCGCGATCTGCTCTCGGGCAATGCCGTAGGTTCCGGGCAGTTCGAGCGCATCGGCCATTGCCATCAGACCGGAACTGCCGGCGCCGACATACACAAGCTTGCGACCTGCCCGTATCGATGCGGCAACCAGTTCCGCTGCCTCAGCCAAAGCCGGGATCGCAGCATCCACCGCACGGGCCGCGTCCTGCTGGCCTGATGCCAGAAGCACAAGAATGTCCTTCGGCGCCCTCGTGTCGAGGCCGTCCGCTTTTCCATGCCTGGCTTCGGTGGCTTTTTGGCTCATCCGTTTCTCCCTCTAGTTAAAATGATGCCAAAAAAATACCAATTGTCCAGCGGGAAATTAATGATTGTTACCAGGTCCGGCCATGCCAGCGCTCCAATCAGCTAAAACATTAGGAAAACTGGGCTGTTACGCTCGAATTTTGTAATTTCGTCATTTCACTCTTGGTAAATGGTATTTTTTTGGTATCATTTCCGTGGAGGTACCAATGACGGGTTTCATTCTCGGGATAGATGGCGGCGGAACAAGCTGCAGGGCGGCGCTGGCCGATGCTGACGGCGTGATGCTCGGCCGGGGCAGGAGCGGCGCATCCAATATCCTGACCGACCCCGATACCGCCCTCAAGCACATTACCGAGGCCGCAAGGCTTGCCTTCGAGGATGCGGGACTGAAACCGCGGCTCGACGCGACACAGGCCATTCTCGGGCTTGCCGGCAACAATGTCGGCGATGCCGTTGGTTATGTGACGGCCCGCCTGCCGTTTGCCCGCTCGCAGATCGTCTCCGACGGTGTGATCGCGTTGCAGGGTGCGATCGGCGACGAGGATGGGGCGATCGGTATCGTCGGGACCGGAACCGTCTACATCATCCGCGACCAAGGCCAGTTCAGATCCATAGCCGGCTGGGGTTTTCAGGTCAGTGACCTCGGCAGCGGCGCAAGGCTCGGGCAGCTGGCGCTGCAGGAAACACTGCTCGCCTTCGACAAGATCCGGCCGATGAGCCTTCTGGCCGAGGCGATCCTTGCGGAATTCGACGGCAATCCGGAGCTGATCGTCGATTTCGCGCGGCTGGCAAAACCCGGCGATTTCGGCCGCTACACGCCCAAGGTTTTTGAGTTCGCCGACCAGGGTGACGAGACCGCGCTGCGGATACTGAAAGTCGGGGCGAGTGGCGTCGATGAGGCGCTGGATGCTGTTTACGCCGTCACCGGAGCCGCGGGTAAACTCTGCCTGCTCGGCGGTCTGGCGCCGCTTTATCCGCCCTATCTGGCCGAACGACACCGGACACGCCTTTCCGAACCCCGGGCCGACGCGTTGACAGGTGCCGTCGAGCTGGCCGTAAAGGCTTATGCGGAGAAATCGGGGGTGCGCGCATGAGCGATGCGCTGACCGCCATCCTTCCCCTCGACGGACTGCAATCGGCCGGATCGGGGCCGCTTTATCTGAAGCTGCGGCAAAGTCTCGAAGACGCCATTCTCTCCGGCAAGCTCGGCCATGGCGATGCGCTGCCGGCCGAACGGGATCTTGCCGATTATGCCAATGTCAGCCGTGTCACGGTGCGCAAGGCGGTCGACGATCTCGTCAGGGACGGGCTTCTGACGCGCAGGCACGGGTCCGGCACATTCGTGGTCAAACCGCTATCGCGCGTCGAGCAGCCGCTGACGAAGCTGACCTCGTTTACCGAGGATATGGCACGGCGTGGGCTCGTTTCACGGTCCGAATGGCTGGAACGCGGGCTCTTTCATCCGTCGCCGGAAGAGATGATGATGCTGGGTCTCGCGCCCGGCACGATGGTGGCACGGATCGGCCGCCTGCGTTTCGGCAACGACATGCCGCTTGCGATCGAGCGGGCCAGCATTTCCGCCGAATTCCTGCCCGACCCGACCCTGCTTACGGGTTCGCTTTACGCAGAACTGGAAAAAAAGGATGCGCGGCCGGTGCGCGCGATCCAGCGGATTTCCGCCACCAATATGAAGAAGACCGATGCCGGGCTGCTGGAAGTGCCGATCGAAGCTGCCGGCCTGTCGATCGAACGGGTTTCCTATCTGGCGTCCGGGCGCGTGGTGGAATTGACCCGTTCGCTCTATCGCGGCGACGCCTATGATTTCGTGGCCGAGCTCTCGCTCGGCGAAAACTGACACTTCGAGGACCGTAAGATGCAGACCCATATGCGCCAGGAGATCAACGAGATACCGGAAGCAGCCGCACGTCTGCTCGACCGGTCAGCCGCGGACTTGGCCAAAGCAGGACACGCGCTTCGGAAAAAAGACCCCGCCTTTCTGGTGACGATCGCCCGCGGCTCTTCCGACCATGCCGCGACTTTCATCAAATATGCGATCGAACTGACGGCCGGCCGGCCGGTCGCCTCGCTCGGGCCATCGCTCGCCTCGATCTACGGCGCCGACCTAAAGCTCGGCGGCGGCGCGGCCATCGCCATCTCGCAGTCGGGCAAAAGCCCCGACATCGTCGCCATGGCCGATGCGGCAACGAAAAGCGGTGCGGTTACAATCGCGCTTACAAACACCCTGCCATCGCCGATCGCAGAAGCGTCGCTGCATGCGGTGAATATCAGCGCCGGTCCCGAACTTGCCGTCGCAGCAACTAAGTCCTTCGTCAATTCGATTGTGGCCGGTCTGGCACTTCTGTCGGAATGGACTGGTGACGAGGCGTTGAAGGCTGCCGTTCGCGCTCTGCCAGGCCATCTGGAAAAGGCCGTCACGCTCGACTGGAGCGAATTCGCCGGCCAGCTCGGCGATGCGGAATCGCTTTACATGCTCGGCCGCGGCCCGGCGCTGGCGATTGCCAGCGAGGCGGCACTGAAATTCAAGGAAACCTCCAACATGCATGCCGAGGCCTATTCGGCGGCTGAAGTGCTGCACGGACCGGTGGCGCTGGTGGAGAATAGGTTCCCGGTGCTCGCCTTTGCCGCCCGCGACGCAGCCGAAGCCTCGATCGTGGAGATCGTCGACAGCCTCGCCGGAAAACGGGCACTGGCTTTCGCAACCTCCGACGCGGTCAAGGCTGCCCAAAGGCTGCCTTTCGTCGCGACCGGTCATCCGCTCACAGATGCCCTGACACTGATCGTGCCGTTCTACGGTTTTGTCGAAGCATGGTCCCGCTCAAAGGGTTTTGATCCCGACCAGCCCGCAGCTCTGAAAAAGGTCACGGAAACGCTATGACCGAGACAAAAGCACTTATCGGCCAACGCATTTTCGACGGCACGGACTGGCATGAAAATGCTGCAGTCGTTTTCGAAGGCGGCAAGATCACGGCCATTCTGCCGGTCGAGCAGCTCGCACGGGAGATCGAAAAGATCGAGGGTGGCGAGATCATCGCACCGGGTTTCATCGATCTGCAGGTGAATGGCGGCGGCGGGGTGCTTTTGAACGAGGAACCGACGGTCGAAGGCCTGATAACGATTTGTGCCGCGCATGCGAAATTCGGTACGACGTCCCTTCTGCCGACGCTGATCACCGATACGTTCGAGATCACCAGCCGCACGGTAACCGCAGGTATCGAAGCGAAGAGGCTCGGCGTTCCCGGCTTTCTGGGCCTGCATCTGGAAGGTCCGCATCTCTCCATCGCCCGAAAGGGTGCGCATGACCCGGCGCTGATCCGGCCGATGGACGATCGGGATCTCGAAATGATCCTTTCCTGCGGCGAGGCGCTTGATGCGCTGATGGTGACGATCGCGCCGGAGAGCGTCTCTCCCGAACAGGTCAACACCCTCGCACGCGCCGGCATTACAGTCAGCCTCGGCCATACGGAAGCAAGCTATGACACGGCTCGCCTCTACGCCACGGCCGGCGCGCGGACTGTGACCCATCTGTTCAACGCCATGAGCCCGCTTGGTCACCGCGAACCGGGCATGGTCGGCGCCGCACTCGATACGAGGAACCTTCACGCGGGCCTGATCGCCGACGGCCTGCATGTGCATCCGGCAGCGATGGCTGCAGCTTTGCGTGCCAAGAACGGACCAGGCAGGATTTTTCTTGTGACCGACGCGATGTCGCCGATCGGTACCGATATGACCTCCTTCACCCTCAATGGCCGCGAAATCCTGCGCCAGGACGGCCGGCTGACGCTTGCGGACGGCACGCTGGCCGGTGCCGATATCGACATGGCATCCTCCGTGCGGCTGGTTCATGAAACGCTCGGCCTTCCGCTTGAGGAAGCGCTGCGCATGGCCTCCACCTATCCGGCGGAAGCCGTCCAGATCGCCGAGACCAAGGGATCGATCAGGCCAGGCCTCGACGCCGATTTCGTGGTACTGGACGCCAGTTTGCACACGCAGAACACATGGATCGGCGGTGTGGAAGTGTATCGGCCCTAAAGCCCCTCATCCGGCTGCCGCCACCTTCTCCTCGCAGGCTGGAAGAGAGTTAGGGTGAGGGGCAGACATGGCCTATTTCGCAGCGGGAAAAATGATTACAACCCTCAGCCCCTCGCCGCCACGTCCGTCATCAAGACCGAGGCTTGCGCCATGCAGGCGCGCGATTTCATCGACAATCGGAAGGCCCAGTCCCGTTCCCGGTCGGCCCTGCCCGTGAGTACCCGCTTCGCCACGCTCGAAGCGCCTCAGCACGGCCTCGCGGCGATCGGGCGGGATACCCGGGCCGTTGTCCTCGACCTCGAGAACTGCCCTGTCCTCTTCCGCGCGCACGCGTACCGTCACCTCGGCGCCTGTCCCGGCATAAAGCAGGGCGTTGGAGATCAGGTTCTTGACCAGTTCGCCGATCAGGATCGGTTCGGCGATGGTCATCACCTCGCCCTCTCCTTCGAAACCGAGATCGATGCCGGCCTCGGCAGCGCGCGGCACATGTTCGGCGGTCACGGCACGGGCAAGATCCACGAGGTCGACTTCGCGCATCGCTTCCGGGCGGGCGGCGGCGTCGATGCGTGCCATGAGCAGAAGCTGCGCCAGGATGCGCTCGGCGCTGCCGACCGCTTCATCCGCCTTTTCCGCCGCCTGTTGAACTTCCCCAAGATTATCCGAGCGTCTGGCAAGCGTCAGCTGGGTGCGGACGATCGCCAGAGGCGTGCGCAACTGGTGGCCGGCATTGCCGGTGAAATGGCGCAGCGCATCGAGCGCGCCTTCAAGCCGGACCATGAAGGAATTGACCGTATCGACCAGTCCCTGCACCTCGTTCGGTACCCGCTCGGTAATCGGATGCAGATCGTCGGGGCTGCGCTCGGATAGCGCTTCGCTGAAGCGATAGAGCGGCCGCAGCGACAGCGTGACGGCGACCCAGACGATGGCGGCGGCACCAAGGATCATGAAGAGGATACGCAAGGCCGAGCGCAGCAGGATGGCATGGGTCAGCTGCTGGCGGGCAATCGTCGTTTCGGCCACCGTGACAGTGAAAGGCACCGAATTGATGCCGGTCGAAGCCGAGCGCGCCAGTGCCGCGACACGGATCGGTTCGCCGCGAAAACTGGAATCGCCGAAGGCCGCCGCCTGCCCTTCGCGCCGCGGGATCGATGGCAGGTTCTGATAGCCCGTGACGAAAGTGCCGGGCGGTCCGTCGACCCGGTAGAAGACCCGGTCCTGCGCAGCCGATGTCAGCATTTCCAGCGCGACATAGGGGATATCGACTTCCAGCGAGCCATTTTCCGAGACGATGACCCGCTCGGCGATGGCAAGGGCCGAGCCGGCAAGCACGCGGTCGGAAACCTCGTTGGCAGTATCGATCGCCTCGTCCCAGGTATCGATCATGGCGATAGCGCCGATCGCCGCCGTTGAGACCAGCAACCAGGCGAGCAGCCGGCGACGCAGGGAATAGGCGCTCAGGACCGCAGCCGTCATGAGGCCCCACCTGACGCAGTGCTCACGGCTTCGAGATAATAACCGATGCCGCGGGCCGTCTTCACGGTCAATCCATGCGGCATCAGGCGTTTTCTTAGCCGGCTTACATATTGCTCGATCGCGTTGGCCGACAGGTCGTCGTCAAAGCCGGTCAGCGAAGCGACGATTGCTTCCTTGGAGACGACTTTTCCCATTCGGAGGAACAGCAATTCAAGAAGCGCGATCTCGCGCGCCGGGATGTCAAGCGGCGTGCCGTTGCAGGAAAAGGTGCGCGAGGTGAGGTCGAAGGTAACGCCGCCATGGCTGATCAGCGAGCTGCGCAAGCCGGCCTGGCGACGCAGCAGAACCCGGATCCGCGCCTCGAATTCCGGCACGTCGAAGGGTTTGATCATGTAGTCGTCGGCGCCGAGATCGAGCCCGCGCACCCGCTCTTCCGGCAGACCCCGCGCGGTCAGGATCATCACCGCAGCACGGTTTTGCCGGGCCCGCATGGCGCGCAGCACGTCGAGGCCGTCCATCTCCGGCAGGTTCAGATCGAGGATGACCAGATCATAGGCCTGAGCGACAACCGCCGCTTCTGCAGAGGCGCCATCGGCAACGAAATCGACGACATAACCGCTGCCGCGCAAGATGGCCCGCAGGCCCTCGGCCAGAGCCAAATTATCCTCGACCAGAAGTATGCGCACGAAATCCCCCCATTTGCCCGCCGACTATAGTCGGTGAAGCGGAGGGATGTCACGATGGCACACCGCTTATGCTCAGGGACGGCCGAGATAATCCATCTTGCCGATCGGCACGCCCTTGTGGCGCAGGATCGCGTAGGCCGTGGTGACGTGGAAATAGAAGTTCGGCAGCGCAAAGCCGAGGACATAGTTTTTGCCGGTAAAGACTGTTTCGCCCGAGCGGGTCTTCAGCACGACCTCGATGTCCTCGCGATCGGCCATGCCCGTCGGCACGACGGCGTTGAGGAAGGCAACGGTCTTGTCGATACGTGCGTGAAGATCGGCGAAGGTTGCTTCCTCGTCGGCCATCGAGACATTTTCGGCAGCGCCGAGACGGACCGGCACGAATTTGGCGGCATCGCTTGCCCGCTGGATCTGCCCCGTCAGCGGCAGCATGTCCTCGATCAGCCGCGCTTCGAGAAGCTCCTTATGGGCGATACCCTTCTCGTCGGCAAATGCCTCGCCCTTTTTCAGGATTTCGGTGAGGTTGGCAAAACCGCGCAGGAAAGCCGGGACGGAAACGTCATAAAGCGAAAGCGACATGGAGATCTGACCTCGTTGAGGGTGGCAGGAACGGATAAGGTCGCCCTCAGATAGTCCGGCTAAACTGCGAAACAAGACAGCCGAAACGAAACTCTCCCAACCCTTGCCGGAAGGTGATGAGCTGCGGCGGCTTGCCGCAGCCCCAAGTGTCGGGCATTCTCGAATAATGATGCGGTTTCTTATCCTCTGTCTCTGTCTTGCCGGGCTCTGTCTCAGCGCCCTGCCCGTTCCAGCCGTGGCGGATGTGCTGATGTTTCCGGCGCCGTCCGGCAAAAAAGATGCACCGGTCCTGACGGTCTATTCTTCGCTCGACGAACCGTTGGCGAAACCGATGATCGATGGTTTCCAGGCCGCAAACCCGGATGTGACCGTTTCCTACGAGGACATGTTGACCGGCGAGATCTACGACCGGATCGTGCGCGAAACGGATGCGGGCAAAAAAACCGCCGATTTCGCCTTTTCGTCTGCCATGGACCTGCAGGTTAAACTCGCCAATGACGGTTATGCCCAGGCAAGCGACCTGCCGATGAGCGACCGGTGGCCGGAATGGGCGAACTGGCGCAATACCGTCTATGCGCTGACCTTCGAGCCTGCCGTTTTCGTCTACAACAAACCGAGTTTCCAGAACGAGGCGCCGCCTTCCACCCGCGCCGAGTTCATAGAGTTCCTGCAGAAGCACGGCGATTCGATCCATGGGCGGATCGGCACCTATGACATCGAACGGTCCGGAGTCGGCTTCCTGTTCATGTCGCGCGACCAGGAACAGTTCGGCGATATCTGGTCCGTGGTGCGGGCCATGGGGTTTGCCGGCGTGAAACTCTATTCGACCAGCGGGGCTATCCTCGAACGGGTAGCGGACGGACGTTTTCTGCTCGGCTACAATATCGTCGGCTCCTACGCCGCCGACTGGGCCTCGCGCAGCCCGAATGTCGGCATCGTATTGCCGAAGGATTATACCGTCGTCATGTCGCGCATCGGGCTTGTACCCCAGGCAGCAGCCCGGTCGGATCTCGGTAAGCGCTACCTGGAATTCTTCATGTCGAAAGAGGGCCAGACGATCATGGCGCGCGAGCTGCAGATCCCGGCCGTCAGCCCGGAAGTGGCCGGCAATAATACCGCGACGACGATGCGCGAAATGCTCGGCGGGCAGCTGAAGCCGGTTCCCGTCAGCCTCGGGCTGATGGTCTATCTGGATCAGGTGAAACGGGCGCGGCTGATCGCAAAGTGGAATGAAGAACTGAGGCTGCAGTAGGCTGAAAAATGGCTGGCAGAAGCGTTTCGCTTGCTGCAAGAATGACAGCCGTCAAGCGATGTCAGGTAAATGTCAGCTTCCTGTGATCGCTTAAGGCATCCGGAACCCATGGAGGTGGGGCCGTCGATAACGGGAGGAGAACGGCAGGGGAAGCTATCGCCCTGCCCAATGCGCCCTCTCGTTGCGTAAAAACACTTCGTCCCACGGGACGACAACGGAGGACATACCTTGAAACATTTCTTGCTCGCTTCCTTCCTCGCGGGTGCAATCGCCCTTCCGGCGGCTGCGGCCGATTATTCGATCATGGCACCGGCAGCGCCGGGCGGCGGCTGGGACCAGACCGCGCGCACGATGCAGAACGTGCTGCAGCAGGAGAAGATCTCCAAGCGCGTACAGGTGATGAACGTACCGGGCGCCGGCGGCACGATCGGCATTGCCCAGTTCGCCAGCCAGCAGAAGGGCAACGCGAATGCCCTGATGGTCGGTGGTTACGTCATGGTCGGCGCGATCCTCACCAACAAGTCGCCGGTCACGCTGAAGGATGTCACCCCGATCGCCCGTCTTACCGGCGAATACGAAGTGATCGTCGTTCCGACATCGTCCGACATCAAGTCGATCGGCGATCTGATCACCAAGCTGAAGGCTGATCCGGGCTCCGTGTCCTGGGGCGGCGGCTCGGCCGGCGGTACCGACCATATCGGTGCAGGCCTGATCGCCAAGGCGGCCGGGGTCGATCCGACCAAGATCAACTATATTGCATTCTCCGGCGGCGGCGAAGCACTGGCCGCGATCCTCGGCAGCCAGGTGACCGCAGGCATTTCGTCCTACGGCGAGTTCGAATCGCAGATTAAGTCCGGCACACTCCGTCTTCTGGCTATCTCCTCGGCGGAAAAAGTTGCCGGCATCGATGCCCCGACGCTGAAGGAATCCGGTCTCGACGTCGTGCTGCAGAACTGGCGCATGGTTGCCGCGGCTCCGGGCATCTCCGACGAGCAGAAGAAGGCGGTCACCGCCGATGTCGAAAAGCTGGTGAAGTCGGCCTCGTGGCAGGAAAATCTGAAGACCAAGGGCTGGATGGACACCTACCTTTCCGGTCCGGCCTTCGACGAGCAGCTTGCCAAGGACATCGCCTCCACGGAGACGATCCTGAAAGAAATCGGACTGGTTAAATGAGCCTCGACACCAACAAGACCAGCAGTGAGCGCCGCCCGGATTGGGCGGCGCTTGTCATTGCCGCCGTCCTCGCCATCGTCGCCGTCGTCATCTTCGTCGATGTATCGCGTCTGACAGCTACGACCGGTTATTCGCCGGTCGGACCGGCCTCGGTTCCCTACTGGATCGCCTTCGGGCTGATCGGCCTTGCCATCTGGACCGTCTTCGCCGCATTCCGCCGCGACTTTCCCGAGCGTGAGCGTCAGGAAGTCAGCCCGGTCCTATGGATCGTCGGCGGGCTTCTCGCCCAGATGATCCTGATCCGCTTTGCGGGCTTCTCCATCGCCACCGGCATCATGTTCGGCTGTGCGGCACGTGGCTTCGGCGCACGCAGGCTGCATATCAGCATCCCGGTCGGCATCATCATCTGTCTCGCCATCTGGTGGCTGTTTGCGGGCGTATTGCAGCTCTCGCTTCCCGCCGGCCCGCTTGAAAACCTGCTTCAGTAACGGGGCTGGGGAGTCAATCTCATGAGCACATTCGAATTCCTTCTCCAGGGACTGGTCTCGGCCGCAGAGCCGATGAACCTGTTCTATGCGCTGATCGGCGTGACGCTTGGCACCATGGTCGGCGTGCTGCCGGGTATCGGCCCGGCCACCACAGTCGCGTTGCTTCTGCCCGTCACCTACCAGCTCGATGCGACCGGCTCGCTGATCATGTTCGCCGGCATCTATTACGGTGGCATGTATGGCGGCTCGACGACCTCGATCCTGCTCAACACGCCGGGTGAAAGCGCCTCGATCGTCACCGCGCTCGAGGGCAACAAGATGGCCCGTGCGGGTCGAGGCGGACCGGCGCTCGCGACAGCGGCCATCGGCTCCTTCGTCGCCGGCCTGATCGCGACCCTCGCGCTCGCTTTCATCGCGCCCTATATCGTCAAGCTGGCGCTGGTCTTTGGCCCACGCGAGTATTTTGCTCTCATGGTGCTCGCTTTCGTTACCGTGTCGTCGGCTTTCGGCAACTCGACGCTGCGTGGCCTCACCTCGCTGTTCATCGGTCTTGCCCTTTCGCTCGTCGGCATCGACCAGCTGACCGGCCAGAACCGCCTTTCCTTCGGCGTTCCCGACCTGCTCGACGGCATCGAAGTGACGACCATGGCGGTTGCGATGTTCGCGATCGGCGAGACTTTGTTCATCGCCGCGCAGGGCGCACAGGCTCCCGACAAGATAGAGGCGATCAAGGGCTCCGTCTGGATGACAGGCCAGGACTGGGCGCGCTCGTGGAAAGCCTGGCTGCGCGGTACCGTGATCGGTTTTCCGATCGGCGCCATGCCGGCCGGCGGCGCCGAAATCGGTACCTTCCTCTCCTACGCGACGGAAAAGAAGCTCTCCAAGCATCCTGAAGAATTCGGCAATGGCGCGATCGAAGGCGTCGCGGGACCGGAAGCTGCCAACAATGCGTCTGCCGCCGGCACGCTCGTACCGCTGCTGACACTCGGCCTGCCGACCTCGGCAACGGCTGCGATCATGCTCGCCGGTTTCCAGCAATACGGCTTGCAGCCGGGCCCGCTTCTGTTTGCGACCAATCCGCAGCTCGTCTGGGGTCTTATCGCCTCGCTGCTGATCGCCAACCTGATGCTGCTGGTTCTCAACCTGCCGCTGGTCGGTCTGTGGGTGAAGCTGCTGACGATCCCGAAACCGTGGCTTTATGCCGGCATTCTGGTGTTTGCGACGCTCGGCACGATCGGCGCCAACCCGTCGGTGTTCGAACTCGGTATGCTGCTTGTCTTCGGCCTCGTCGCCTATGTCATGCGGGTGTTCGACTACCCGATCGCGCCGGTCATCGTCGGTCTGATCCTTGGCCCGCTGGCCGAACAGCAGCTGCGCCGTGCGCTGTCGATCAGCCAGGGCGATGTGACGGTGCTGTTCACCTCGCCGATCGCAGCCGTTCTGCTACTGCTTGCTGCAACTGCATTGATCCTGCCGCTGGTGCTTCGCCTGCGCGGTCGCGGCGACGTGCTGAACCAAATGGCTGCCAGCGAAGACTGAAACAAACCGGTCCTTTCAGGACGGAAAAGCCCGGCACTCTAAAAAGAGGTGCCGGGCTTTTTTATGTTTACCTGCTTAGGCAGTTTCAGTGTCCGAACACCGACCAGCCCGTCCGATCCGCCAGCATTTCCAACGCCAGCGACCCGACCAAAGAATTGCCATTGTGATTGAGGCCCGGCGACCAGACGGCGATCGACGCCTGCCCCGGGGCAACGGCCATGATGCCGCCGCCGACGCCGCTTTTTCCCGGCAGACCGACGCGATAGGCGAATTCGCCGGAGCCGTCATAATGGCCGCAGGTCAGCATCAGCGCATTGATCCGCCGCGCCCGCTGGCTCGAGACGACGGTGTGGCCGGTCATCGGGTTGCGACCGCTGGCAGCCAGGAAAAGGCCGGCCCTGGCAAGCTGGGTGCAGGTCATGGCAATGGCGCAGTGGTGGAAATAGACACCGAGCACATGTTCGACCGGATGGCTGAGCTTGCCGAAGGAGCGCATGAAGTTGGCAAGCGCGAAGTTGCGAAAACCGGTCGCCTCCTCGGACTTCGCCACCGCGGGATCGATGGCAATCGTATCGTCATCCGCCAGATAGCGGACGAAACGCAGAATCTCGCCGATCGCCTCACGCGGCGTATGCCCCGCCAGCACGAGATCGCTGACCGCAATCGCGCCGGCATTGATAAAGGGATTGCGCGGCTTGCCTTCCTCATGTTCCAGCTGGATGATGGAGTTGAAGGCCGAACCCGAGGGCTCTCGGCCGACGCGGTTCCAGGTCGTTTCGCCATGTTTGCCGAGTGCCAGCGTCAAAGTGAAGACCTTCGACACGCTCTGGATCGAAAAAGGCTCATTGCAATCACCGGCGCTGTGAACGTTGCCGTCTGTGGTGACCAACGCAATGCCGAATTTCTTCGGATCGACATGGGCAAGCTGGGGGATGTAATCGGCGACCTTGCCTTCGCCCAGCCGCTTCTGCAGCTTTGCATGGATTTCATCAACGATTGCCTGCAGGTCGCTCATCGTTCACACCCCGAGATATCGGTCCTGCACTTGCGCAGTTAGTTCGGCCGGGACACCGGTCCAGACACTTCTTCCGTTTTCGAGGATGACGCAACGGTCCGCAACCGGCAAAAGCTCGGAAAGCGTCTTGTCCACCACGAGAATGGAGAGACCTTCCGCCTTCAATTGCCGGATCGCCCGCCAGATATCCTGCCGGATCACGGGGGCAAGCCCCTCCGTCGCCTCGTCGAGGATCAGCAGGCGCGGATTGGTCATCAGCGCGCGGCCGATCGCCAGCATCTGCTGCTCGCCGCCCGACAGCGATTTTGCCATCTGCGCATGCCGCTCTTGCAGCCGCGGGAACAGCGCATTGACTTTATCCAAGGTCCACTTGCCCGGCCTCGCAGCAGCCACGAGATTTTCATGGACGGACAGATTGGGGAAACAGCGTCGTCCTTCCGGCACCAGCCCGACGCCGAGCCGCGCCACCTTGTAGGGCGCCATCCGCTCCGTCCCCTTGCCACCGAAAAAGATGCGGCCGGTCTTCGGCGGCACGAGGTTGCAGATCGACTTGATCGTCGTCGATTTACCCATGCCGTTACGGCCCATCAGCGCCACGACCTCGCCTTCGCCCATCCTGAATTCTACACCTAACAGTGCCTGGCTGGCGCCGTAATAGGTGGTGATATCCTGAACATCCAGAAGCATCAGGCGTGATCTCCCAGATAGGCGGTGCGGACCGTGGAATTGTTGCGGATCTCGTCCACCGTTCCGGTCGCGATGACCTTGCCGTAAACCAGAACCGAAATCCGGTCGGCGAGTGCAAAGACCGCATCCATGTCGTGCTCGACCAGCAAGATCGGCGCCTCCCGGCGCAGCGTGTCGAGAAAGCCCGTCAGCCGTTTCGAACCTTCCGGCCCCATGCCGGCCATAGGCTCGTCGAGCAAAAAGGCCTTGGATTGCAGCGCCAGAGCCATGGCGATTTCCAGCTGGCGGCGCTCGCCGTGGGAAAGCTCGGCTGCCGGCAGACGCGCACGGTCGGCAAGCCCTACCCGCTCAAGGATCGCCATTGCCGGATCGACAAGCGAGGCATCGCGCATCACCGGCCGGAAGAAACCGAAGCTCGATCCCTGCTTTGCCTGCACGGCGAGCATGACGTTGCGCAAGGCGGAAAATTCCGGTGCCAGCGACGACACCTGAAACGTGCGGCCAAGCCCCCGTTGAGCGCGTTCGGCGGTATTCAGTGTGCCGATATCCTCGCCGGCAAAACGGATCGTGCCCGAATCCTGCCTCAGCGTGCCGCAGATCTGGTGGATCAGCGTCGATTTGCCGGCGCCGTTCGGGCCGATCAGCGCGTGGATTTCGCCGGGTCGAAGATCGAGCGAAACGCCGTCAGTTGCGCGAAGAGCAGCGAAATTCTTGACGAGATTGTCTATCTGGAGAACCGGCTCAACCATGTCTGGCCTTTCCTGCCAGAAGGCCAAGCAATCCACCGCGCGCAAACAGAACGACACCGAGAAGGATGAGGCCGAGGAAGAACTGCCAGCGTTCCGTCAGGCCACCCAGCGCGAATTCGAAGGCGACATAAAGGGCAGCCCCCGCAAGCGGCCCGAACAGCCGCCCAGTGCCGCCGAGAATGATCAGCACGATCAGCTCGCCGGACATGTGCCAGGAGAGCATGGACGGGCTGACGAAGCGGTTGAGATCGGCGTATAGCGCACCGGCAAGCGCGGTAATCATCGCCGAGATGACGAAGCCGGTCAGGCGGATACGATAGGGATGGATGCCGACTGTGGCGACGCGCGTCTCGTTCTGCCTTGCCGCCTGCAGGGCCGCGCCGAAACGGGAGGCGCGGATCAGGGAAAAAAGGCCGATGCCGACCAGCAGCACGACATAAGAGACGAAGAAGAAGCTCAGCGGCTTCATCGTGTTGATACCCGGAAACTGGTTGCGTACCAGGATCGACAACCCGTCCTCGCCGCCATAGGCCGGCCAGGAGATGGCGAAATAATAGACCATCTGGGCGAAGGCAAGCGTGATCATGATGAAGTAGACGCCGGATGTCCGCAGGCTGATCGCGCCGATCGCCAGCGCCACGAGACCGGCAGCGATCACCGCGACAATCCAGATGATCGGCATCTGCACCGTGCCGGGTAGACCGAAGATCATCGGCTCATAGGAGAGCGCGTGGCTGGACAGTATCCCCGCCGCATAACCGCCGATGCCAAAGAAGGCGGCATGCCCGAAGGAAACGAGGCCACCAAGACCAAGCGCAAGGTTGAGCCCAAGCGCTGCCAGCGCCAGAATGGCGATGCGGGTTGCCAGCGTCACATAAAAAGGCTGGCCGAATGCATTGGCGGCCAAAGGAGCCGCAAGCAGCAGAACGGCAGCTAAGAGATTGACGGTGTTTTCGCGTGTCAGCATTTTTCGGCCTCACGCATGTGCCGGCGGGAAAAGCCCGCGCGGCTTGACGGCCAGAATGACGGCCATCACGACATAGATCAGCATTGAGGCCATCGCGCCGCCGATCATGCCAGCCTGGGACGGATCGACGAAAACCGCCAGAAGCTGCGGCAGCAGAAAACGGCCTAGCGTATCTGTAATGCCGACCAGAAGCGCGCCATAGAGAGCGCCTTTGATCGAGCCGATACCGCCGATGACGATAACGACGAAGGCAAGGATCAGCACCGGCTCACCCATGCCGACCTGTACCGATTGCAGCGCGCCAACAAGGGCACCGGCAAGACCTGCGAGCGCCGATCCCAGCGCGAAAACCAGCGTGTAGAGCGTGCGGATGTCGACGCCGAGCGCGCCGATCATCTCCCGGTCGCTTTCGCCGGCACGAATGCGCATGCCGAGGCGGGTTTTTCCGATCAGCAAGTAAAGGCCGAGCGCGATCAGCGCACCGACGGCAATGATCGCCAGACGGTAAACCGGATAGCTCGCGTCTCCCGGCAGGTTGACGATACCCTGCAGCAGCGGCGGAATATCGAGATACAGCGGGAAATCGCCGAACAGCCAGCGGGTGCCTTCAGAAAAAATCAGGATCAGCGCAAAAGTCGCAAGCACCTGATCGAGATGGTCGCGGTCATAAAGCCGTCGGATGACGGCAAGCTCGACGATCGCACCGGCGGCAGCGGCACAGGCAAGGCTGGCGATCAGGCCAAGCCAGAACGAACCGGTCCAGGCGGCGACGGTGGCGCAGGCGAATGCTCCGACCATGTAGAGCGAACCGTGAGCGAGGTTGATGAGGCCCATGACGCCGAAGATCAGCGTCAGCCCGGCTGCCATGAGAAACAACATGACGCCGAGCTGGATGCCGTTCAGCAGCTGCTCGAGAGCAAGTGCGATGGTCACGCTGCGACCTTAGATCTTGCAGTCTTTGGCATAGGCATCGCCGTGATCGGCAAAGATCTTCTCGACCGTCTTGTTGGTCAGAACTCCGTCCTTCTTCACCACTTCCGTCAGGTAGATGTCCTGGATCGGATGCTGGTTGGTGTTGAACTTGAAGTTTCCACGTGGCGACTTGATGTCGGCCTTCAGCAGTTCGGCACGGAAGGCATCAGCATCCTTGACGCTCGCCTTGGCGGCAGCCGATACGATCAACTGGCCGGCATCATAGGCCTGCAGGGCATAGATCGACGGAAGGCGGCTGTATTCCTTCTGGAAATCGGCAACGAACTTCTTGCTGACATCGGTGTCGAAATCGGGTGCCCACTGGCCCGACGCCTTGGCGCCCAACGCTGCATCACCGATTGCCGGCAGAACGTCCTGACTGAAGGAGAAGCCCGGGCCCATGACCGGAATCTTGACGCCCGACTGGGCGAACTGCTTCATGAAGGAAATGCCCATGCCGCCCGGCAGGAAGACGAAGATGCCATCGGCACCGGATGCGCGCATCTGGGCAATTTCGGCGGCGTAGTCCGTCTGGCCGACCTTGGTATAGACCTCGCCGGTCAGCTCACCCTTGTAATACCGCTTGAAACCGGTGAGCGAATCCTTGCCGGCCGGGTAGTTCGGCGCGAGGATGAACATCTTCTTGTAGGTCTTAGCCGCGTATTCGCCCATCGCCTCGTGCAGGTTGTCGTTCTGGTAGGCGGCGTTGAAATAGAGCTTGTTGCAGCCGGCACCGGCAAGAGCGGCCGGCGCCGCATTGGTGGACACGTAGAACTTGCCCTGCGCGACCGCACCCGGCACCACCGCCATCAACAGGTTCGACCAGACGATGCCGGTCAGAACGTCGACCTGATCGCTCTGGATCATCTTGTCGGCGATCTGGACGGCCAGTTCCGGCTTCTGCGCATCGTCTTCGGTGACGACGGTGATGTCCTTGTTGCCGGACTGCTTGATCGCCAGCATGAAGCCGTCGCGCGTATCGACGCCGAGGCCGGCACCGCCGCCAGACAGCGTGGTGATCATGCCGATCTTGAGCGGTTCGGCCATCGCCAGACCCGACACGCCGAGGCCGAGGCCGAGCGCCATCGTGGCTGCTGCAAGGATTTTTTTCATCTTCGTATTCCCCTTCTTCGTTCCCCAATCCGCCTGTCCGGCAGTTGGCTCCTACCTTCCACATTCCTCGCAAAACTTCCACCTCCAGAGCGAAAATTCGCAGCCCCCCGTCGCTTTCAGAAACAGTGCAGACAAAGGTTCTCTCGCATCCGTGTACGGTCATCGCCCTTTCCCTGAACCGGCGATACGATATGTGGAAAAAGACGGAAAAACTTTTATGGAGAACCGCATGCGCCACAAGATCACCGACTGGGACGACGCCTATGCCAACGGCATCAACATTCCGCAGGGCGATCGCTGGCCGGGTGCATGGGCCGAACCGGCGAAGGCGTATCGCGAGCGCATGGTGGAAACCGGTCAGGCGAAGCTGGGCTTGAGTTACGGCGACAAGCCGCGCAACCGTTTCGATCTGTTCGTGCCTGCCGGCGATCCGCTCGGTCTCGTCGTCTTCGTCCATGGCGGCTTCTGGATCAGGCTCGACAACAGCTATTTTTCACATCTCGCCCATGGCGCGGTTGAAACCGGTTATGCCGTGGCGATGCCGACCTATACGCATGCCCCGGAAAACCGGATCTCGGAGATTACGCAGGAGATCGGAAAGGCGATCGAGGCCGCAGCTGAGATCGTCTCCGGCCCGATCCGACTGGCAGGGCATTCGGCCGGCGGTCATCTGGTCACCCGCATGGCCAGCGCCTCATCTCCCTTGCCGGAGGAGATCCGCAAACGGATCGTCAATGTCGTGTCGATCTCCGGCGTTCACGACCTGCGGCCGATCATCAATACGCAGATGAACGAAATGCAGCGGATCGATATCGAGGAAGCCTACCTTGAAAGCCCGGCCCTTCTCGAACCGCTCTTTCGAACCCGCGTTACCTGCTGGGTCGGCGCTTCGGAGCGCTCGGAATTCCTGCGCCAGAACGCCCTGCTCGCCAATATTTGGAAGGGGCTCGACGCCGAGACGGATTGCGTCGAGGAGCCCGACCGGCACCATTTCAACATTCTGGACGGACTTGCCGATCCGCATCATCCGCTGACGGAAGCGCTGCTTTCGTGACGATACGAAGCCTCTGGAAAAGCGGCACGATCTGCCGTAACCGGGGAGCATGACGAAACAGGTGGCAATCATCGGCGGCGGGCCGGCGGGACTGATGGCAGCGGAGGTGCTTTCGGCAGCCGGTCTTTGCGTGACCGTCTACGATGCAATGCCGACATTTGCGCGCAAATTTCTGCTTGCCGGAAAATCCGGGCTGAACATCACCCATTCGGAGGATTTTGCCCGTTTTGCCGAACGTTTCGGCAGCGCTTCCCCTCGCCTGCGGCCGGCTCTGAATGACTTCACGCCGGACGACGTGCGGCAATGGGCGACGGGGCTCGGCACGGAAACATTCGTCGGCACATCCGGCCGGGTTTTCCCGACAGTGATGAAAGCCTCTCCGCTGCTGCGCGCATGGCTGAAGCGGCTTGAAACGCAGGGCGTGACGCTGAAGACCCGACATCGGTGGGCCGGCTTTGACGGTGATGGATTTTGCTTCATAACGCCGGACGGCGAAACCACCATCCGGCCCGACGCCGCACTTCTTGCGCTCGGCGGCGCAAGCTGGCCAAGGCTCGGTTCGAATGCCGCCTGGGTGCCGTGGCTGAAGGGCCAGGGCATAAATGTTCACGACCTGCAACCCGCCAATTGCGGTTTCGATGTCGCTTGGAGCGATGTCTTCATCGAGCGTTTCGCCGGTGCGCCGCTGAAATCGGTCTCAACGACATCCGATGCCGGCACTTATCCGGGCGAATTCGTCATATCCAAACACGGGATAGAGGGCAGTCTCGTTTATGCCCATTCGGCAGCACTGCGCGATCGGCTTGCCCGTGACGGGAAAGCCGCCCTTACCGTCGACCTGATGCCGGGACGAGTGCCGGAACGTCTCGCCCGTGATCTCGCAAGACAGGATGCCAGGGCAAGCTTTTCCAACCGCTTGCGCAAGGGCGCCGGACTGGATGGCGTCAAGGCCGCGCTCATCCGCGAACTTTCTGCGGATGCGAACCGGCTGCCAGCGGAGCAATTGGCGGCTCTGATCAAGGTGCTGCCTATCCCGGTTCTGCGACCTCGTCCGATCGCCGAGGCGATCTCGTCGGCCGGCGGCATCGCTTGGAGCGAAATCGACGAGCGCTACATGTTGAAATCCCGTCCCGGACTGTTCGCGGCCGGTGAAATACTCGACTGGGAGGCGCCGACCGGCGGTTATCTGCTGACCGCCTGTTTCGCCACCGGGCGGGCAGCGGCACGCGGCATCAAGAACTGGCTTTCAAACAATTAGTTTCGACAGGACCGCGCGCCTTTCTCCCGCTATTGTCATGGATCAATGCCGCCAGGTGGCTTTACGGCAGATTGCCTAGAAAGCACCCCAACCACTCTCGTCCAATGACACGCCAGCGACGTCGACACCTCATCCGCAAACGACGGACCACAACCGGTTTGGCGCTTGTTGCCGCCATTTCCTTTATTGCCGGGATGACGGATGCCATTGGCCTCATCCTGTCCGGAGATTTCGTCTCGTTCATGAGCGGCAACACGACGCGCGCGGCAATCTCGTTTGCAGACGGCAACTATGCTCATGCGCTGACCCTGTTCGGCGCAATCTGGATTTTTGTCCTCGGCAATGCGCTCGGCATCGTGCTTGCCCATCGGGTATCGGCACGGCGCGCCTTCGCAGTGCTCTCGACGGTAGCGATCCTGCTTGCGGGCGCTTCGGTCGTGCCGGCGGATCACCTTCGGCTGCAATTCTATCTCGTCGTGCTTTCCATGGGCATGATTAATGCGACCGTGGAGCAGATCGAAGGCCTGCCGATCGGGCTGACCTATATTACCGGTGCGTTGTCCCGTTTCGGCCGCGGCATTGGACGGTGGATGATCGGCGACCGCAATCCGCGGGGCTGGCTGATCCAGACCGTGCCCTGGACCGGTATGGCGGCCGGAGCCTTGGCCGGAGCTTTCGCGACCCACTACATGGGCAAGGATGCGCTTTCGATCGTTGCCCTGGTGGCGATCGTCGTCGCGCTCGCCACCAGGGCCCTGCCACGCCCACTCCACCTGCATTTCCAGCAGCCGATCGTTCACCGGCGTCGCGACGCATTGTAGACTGGCCGCGAATCGAATTCGCGAGCCTTCATGTTTCTTCTTTCCAAACTATTCTGGGTTTTCGCCCAACCGCTCTCTCTTGCCTTCCTGCTGGCTGCCCTTGCGGCAGTGCTCGCCGTCGTCGGCTGGCGAAGGTTTTCCGGCCTCTCGGCTTTTCTGGCCGCACTCACGCTTTTCATCACGCTGTTCACGACAACGGGGACTGTCGCGCTTCAGGTTCTGGAAGCAGGCTTTCCGAAACCGGCAACCGAGCCCTCCGAAGTCGCCTGCATGATCATCCTCGGCGGCGCATTCGATAACGAGATCAATACGGCGCGGGGCGGCATGGAGCTCAACCAGTCGGCCGACCGCTTCGTCGAAGCCCTCAGGCTCGCCCGCAATTACCCTGAGGCGCGTATCCTGATTTCAGGCGGCGACGGGTCGATCAGCGGTACCTTCGAGGGCGAGGCACAAACGGCGGAACGCTTCTTCTCGGCCTTCGGCATATCGCCGGACCGGCTGATCAAGGAAAACACCTCTCGCACGACCTACGAGAACAGCCTCAATACGGCCGAACTCCTAAAGGCTCAGGGTCTGGAAAACTGCCTGCTGATCACCTCCGCCTTTCACATGCCGCGCTCGGTCGGCCTGTTCCGCAAAGCCGGCATCACGGTCACCCCCTGGCCGGTCGATTACCGAACGAGCGGCGTTGTCTCGCCCGCCCTCGACTTCACCCAACCAGCGCTCAACGCGCAGATCACCACGACGGCCGTGCGCGAATGGATGAGCCTGACCGCATATTATCTGACGGGCCGGATAGACAGGATCTTCCCGCAATAACTACTTCTTGGAAATCGTGACGAATTTCGTGCCCCGAACTCGGACGCGCATTTCGCAAGGCTCGGCATCGGTGCGCTCGCAGAAACGCGGATGCATTTTGAACATGAAGACCATGTTGCCGAAATACTGTACGAAATCGTAACCGTAGACCTGCGCGGTGGCTATCATGATGTAACCGCCCTCCTTGGCCTGAACGTAGAAATTCTGCGGGCAGCCGTCCTGATTGCATTTCGGACCACGCACCCCGTCGCAGGTCAGGGCGCTGTGATCGATTACCACATCGACGATATTGTCGTTGTTGATATCGAAGCGCTTGACGAAATCGGGGCCGAAATCGACCGTCTTGCAGCTTTTCCGAAAGAAACCCTTTTCGAACATTTCAGGGTCCTGCAGCAATTGCTGCTGAGCCGATGCCATGACAGGCATCATCACCAGAAGGGCAATGGCTTGGATTATCGCGACAAAATGCTTTTTCACGGTTCTCACCACGGAAAATTGATCTGTTCATGATGCAGCGGCACGGATGACGTGTACGCACGGCACGGACTATATCCTCAACCCTTAGCCTTAAGCACTTGCGCGACGCTGGAGAACGACATGTCCCTGCTGATGATACTCGATTATGCGGGCGTTGCGGTGTTTGCAGCGACCGGCGCACTTGCCGCCTCGCGAAAGGAGCTCGATTTCATCGGTTTCCTGTTCTTTGCGGCGGTGACGGGATCGGGTGGCGGAACGGTGCGTGACCTTATTCTCGGTCGTCCCGTCTTCTGGGTCATGGACCCTGCCTATATTCTCATCTGCGTAGCAACCGGTGCTTTCGTGTTCTTCACCGCCACTTATGTGGAATCGCGCTACAAGCTGCTTTTATGGCTGGATGCGATCGGCCTTGCCGCCTATTGCGTGCTGGGTGCCGCCAAAGGCATGGCCGCCACCGGTTCTCCGACGATCGCGATCGTCACGGGCGTGATGACCGCGACGCTCGGCGGTGTGCTGCGCGATGTCCTGGCCAACGAACAGTCGGTGCTTTTGCGGCCGGAGATCTACATCACCTCCGCACTGGCAGGCGCCGGGGCATTTACGGCCGTACATATGATGGGGCAGCCGCTGATCGTCAGCGCCGGCTTCGGCGTGGTTATCTCATTTGCATTGCGCGGCGGCGCGCTTCACTACGGCTGGACCCTGCCGCGCTACATGTCACGGCCGGGTCGGCCTCCCGAGGAAGCTCTGAAGTCCGGTAAAAGGAAAAAACGCCGTTAAGCGTCAGGAGCGCTTTTCGCGCAGGCGGATAACGACATCCACATGGGCGATTTCCATGCCTTCCGGAGGTTCCGGGAGGTTGCCGATAACCAGATTGCCGATCGGTACGTCCAGCACTTCATTGCGTCCTTCGACGAAGAAGTGGTGATGATCCGACGTGTTGGTGTCGAAATAGGTCTTTGCGCCTTCGACGGCGAGAACGCGGATCAGCCCGGCTTCGGTAAACTGGTGAAGCGTGTTGTAAACGGTGGCCAGCGAAACCGGCACGCCAGCGATAATCGCCTCTTCGTGCAGCTCCTCGACCGTCAGGTGGCGGTCACCCTTGGCGAAAAGAAGATCGCCCAGCGCAACGCGCTGCCGTGTCGGCCGCAGACCATAACGGCGCAACTTCACTTCGATTTCGGGCATGGCTTCTGCCATTCTATCCTGGAGCTCCTGCAACTCGCGATACTTCTCAAGTTTCGGATATAACTTTTGACGGCTTGAGTTTCAACAGTTTCCCGCGTCGGATGCGCGCGCGGTGTCTCAAATATTCGGATTTTATGCCCGCGCCTCTGGTTTGCACGCTCCGGTTCCTATATGCGGACGTGACAAAACGACGTTCTGAGGCCCAATACGCAGGGCCTGGAATGTTGAACGCTTCAATCATGGCCGTGCCTGGAACAGGCTTGGCCCGCCTGACCTAGCGATCATAGGGGAACGCGGAATTCGATGACCACCAGACAGTCCAGCTTCAGCTACGAAGAAATCATCTCTTGCGCGCACGGTGAACTCTTCGGACCGGGTAACGCGCAATTGCCGCTGCCGCCGATGCTGATGGTCCACCGTATCACCGACATTTCCGAAACCGGCGGCGCCTTCGACAAGGGCTATATCCGCGCGGAATACGATGTGAAGCCGGATGACTGGTATTTCCCCTGCCATTTCGAAGGTAACCCAATCATGCCGGGCTGCCTCGGTCTTGACGGCATGTGGCAGCTGACCGGCTTCTTTCTCGGCTGGCTGGGCGAAGAAGGCCGCGGCATGGCGCTTTCGACCGGCGAAGTAAAGTTCAAGGGCATGATCCGCCCGACCACAAAACTTCTCGAATTCGGCATCGACTTCAAGCGCGTCATGAAGGGCCGGCTCGTGCTCGGCACCGCAGACGGCTGGTTGAAGGCCGATGGAGAGACTATCTATCAGGCGACCGACCTTCGCGTCGGCCTGTCCAAGGATAAGACGGCCTGAGGTGAACTCAAGGCCAACTCACGGAAACAACAAGGGTTACAGCAAATGAGACGGGTAGTTGTCACGGGCCTCGGTATCGTGTCCTCGATCGGTAACGACGCAGGCGAAGTCACCGAATCCTTGCGGACTGCGAAATCCGGCATCTCCTTTTCTCCCGATTTCGCGGAGCACGGCTTCAAGTGCCAGGTTTGGGGAAAGCCGGATATCGACGCGACGGACCTCGTCGATCGCCGCGCCATGCGCTTTCTTAGCCAAGGCGGCGCCTGGAACCACGTTGCAATGAAGCAGGCGCTGGCTGATTCCGGACTTGAGGAAAAGGACTACGCCCAGAACGAGCGCGCAGGCATCATCATGGGTTCGGGCGGTCCTTCCACCCGCACGCTGATCGAAGCCGCCGACATCACCATCAAGAACAACAGCCCGAAGCGCATCGGCCCGTTTGCCGTGCCCAAGGCAATGTCGTCCACGGCATCCGCCACGCTTGCCACCTGGTTCAAGATCCACGGCGTCAACTACTCGATCTCGTCGGCCTGCTCGACTTCGGCACACTGCATCGGCAATGCTGCTGAAATGATCCAGTGGGGCAAGCAGGACATCATGTTCGCCGGTGGCCACGAAGATCTCGACTGGACCATGTCGAACCTGTTCGACGCCATGGGCGCGATGTCGTCGAAGTATAACGAGAATGCTTCCAGCGCCTCGCGCGCCTATGATGCCGACCGCGATGGTTTCGTCATCGCCGGCGGTGCTGGCGTTCTGGTTCTCGAAGAACTGGAACATGCCAAGGCCCGCGGCGCCAAGATCTATGCGGAAATCACCGGTTATGGCGCAACCTCCGACGGTTACGACATGGTCGCTCCGTCGGGCGAAGGCGCCATTCGTTGCATGCGCCAGGCGCTTGCGACGGTGAAGGGCGAAGTCGACTACATCAACACGCACGGCACCTCCACGCCAGTCGGCGACTCGAAGGAAATCGGCGCGATCCGCGAAGTCTTTAAGGACAAGATCCCGCCTATCCAGTCGACAAAGTCGCTGACAGGCCACTCGCTGGGTGCTGCCGGCGTGCAGGAATCGATCTATGGCCTTCTGATGATGCAGGCCGGCTTTATCGGCGAAAGCGCCCATATCCAGAACCTCGATCCCGAATTCGACGGCGTGCCGATCGTGCGCAAGCGCATCGACAACGCCAAGATCGACACGGTCCTGTCCAACTCGTTCGGCTTCGGCGGCACCAACGCCACGCTCGTGTTCCAGCGCTACAACGGGTAAACCCAAACGGGTTGCCTCTACTGGCCGATCAAAGACAGGTGCGCATCATGATGCGCACCTGTCTTGCGTTTGAGGGATACTCGCATTAGGATCTCGTATCGTTTGGAGCGACCGATGGAGCGGAATAGCCAGAAGATCATCGCCCAATTGAAGCGCGAGGGTTTCGAGTTGGTCTCGATCAAGGGATCGCACCATAAATTCCGCAAAGGCTCACAGACGATCATCGTTCCGCATCCGAAAAAAGACCTGCCGGTCGGCACCGCCATGGCTATCGCCAAACAGGCAGGTTGGATTTGAGGCTTACGCAATGAAACACTACATCGCCATCGTGCATAAGGATAAAGGCAGCGCTTTCGGCGTCACCTTTCCGGATCTCCCATCCGTCTTTTCCGCCTCCGACGGTGAGGAGGATTTGATCGCAAATGCGATCGAGGCACTGCGTCTTTGGGCGGAAGACGAGCAACTCCCTCTCCCCTCGACCTATGAACAGGTGACGGCACGTGAGGCTGTTCGTGCGGAGCTGGCAAAAGGGGCGTTCCTGGTGCGTGTCCCCGTTATAGAGGACGATGCGCGTGTGGTGCGTGCAAATGTAACATTCGAGAAGGGCATGCTGGATGCAATCGATGCTGTCGCTCGTGAACGAGGCCTGACCCGCTCCGCCTTTCTCGCAAGTGCGGCCCGCAAGGAAATCGACGCCGCTTAATCACGGTACCGCTTCAGGTCCTCCGCCGCCTGAACATTTCCGGCGGTTGCGGCTTCTCTCAGCAATGTTTTTGATTTCGCGGGATCTTCCGCCTCGATCAGATGGGCAAGCTTCCATTTTGCCCAATGATCATTGGTCTTCGGCAGGCTGAGTTCGAGGTAGCGTCTCGCCAAAGCCGGATCCTTCTTCATGCCCTCGCCATCGGCGAGCATGAAGGCCAGCATATGATAACCCCAGATATTGTCGTTCTCGGCTGCGGTCCGATACCAGATGGCAGCGATCGCCGGATCGGCTGCAACGGCTATGCCCTTCTGGTAACACCAGCCGACCTTGAGCTGGCCGTGCTTGTCGTTCCTGGCCGCTGCTTTCATATACCAGGAGAAGGCCTGAACCGGGTCTTTGGCGATGCCCTGGCCGTTTTCATAGATCTCGCCGAGCTTGTAGGCCGCGGCCGCATTGCCCTTTTCGGCGGCAAGCCGGAAGTAATGGGTAGCGAGCCTGGGATCGCCCCTTCCCCGGCCCGTCTGGACCTGATGGAGTTCGGCGGCGTTATACCATTCCCAGCTGATATTCGGCGGCTCGGCATGGAGCGGCGCTGCCGATGCGGCCAACCATATCAAAACAGAGCCGACCCGCTTCATGCTCACCCCCGACACCACCGAATGCAACTCTAGTTTGCATTCGGCAACATTGGCAAGATGGGATAAAGCCTCCGGCGTTTCCTTGGGTGCTTACTTCTTCGCCCAGAGAATCTTGAACTTGGAGTTACGGCAGGTCTCGCCGTATTCGCGAAAAGCTTCGGCCAGGACCGGTTCGTAAGGCAGGCCGCGATTGGCGACCATCATCAACCGGCCGCCCTGCTTCAAGGCACCGGCGGCGGTGCGGATCATCGTGCAGCCCAGTTCCGGATCGGCGGCCTGCGCCTCGTGGAAGGGCGGGTTCATGATGACCAGATCGTATTTTTCCTTCGGCGGCTCGGCGCCCAAATCCTGCCAGAAGAAACGTGCCTCCAGATCCGGGGAGTTATGGGCGACGTTCTGCTTGGCGAATTCCAGCGCCCGGTAGTCAGCCTCGAAAAGATCGATGCGATGAACCCGCGGCGAGCGCTCGGCCAGCATGATCGACAGATAACCCCAGCCCGCGCCGAAATCGGCAACATTGCCGTCAAAATCGGTCGGGAAACGGCTCGCGAGAAGCTCCGAACCGGCGTCGACGCGCTCGTGGCTGAACATGCCCGGAGCGGCCTGGTAACGGCCCTCGACGGTCACAGCCGGCTTCTTCAGTGCGCTCAGAGCAGCAGAGACATCTTCCGGCCGTCCGAACCAGATCGCCACGCCATGATATTTCGGCGCGTAGTCCAGAACGATACCGAGTTTCAGCAGCATGGTGCGGATCGACTGGATACCGTCTTCCTTGCCGCCAGCGACGACGATCAGTCCGCCGACCTTTACCCGCGCCAGCGCCTCGGCAATGCGGTTCTCGTTGTCGCCGCGATGTTTTCCGCACAGAACCAGCGCAGCATCGTAATCCTCGCCCTCGGGCTCCGGAAAGGCGTTTTCGCGCAGCGAGCGAAAGAGTGGGCGGAACGGCTGCACGGAGGTGATCTCCGCATCAAAGCCTTCCGGCCGGGCATTGCCGGCCTCGGCGCCGAGAAAAATCACCCGCTCGCCTTTACCGGGCATGGGCACGGCATCGGTAGCGAAAGGATGGAAGAGGGTTTTCAGGGCGTCGCGGCTCATGGGTGCGGACCTTAGTGGAGAGAGTGTATGTCTACGAATAAAGAAAAGGCGCGGAAGAAGAAACTTCCGCGCCTCTCGTTTTGATTAAGCGAAAGCTTATTCGGCGGCGGCGTCGCCGTCGGCTCTCTTGATTTCCTGGCCGGTGGCCTGATCTACGACCTTCATCGACAGGCGAACCTTGCCGCGCTCATCGAAGCCCATCAGCTTGACCCAGACCTTGTCGCCTTCCTTGACGATGTCGGAGGTCTTGGCAACGCGCTCGGAAGCGAGCTGCGAGATATGGACGAGGCCGTCACGGGCGCCGAAGAAGTTGACGAAGGCGCCGAAATCGGCGGTCTTCACAACGGTGCCTTCATAGATGACGCCAACTTCAGGCTCGGCAACGATCGAGTGGATCCACTTGCGGGCCGCTTCGATTTCCTTGCCGGAAGACGAGGCGATCTTGACGGTGCCGTCGTCCTCGATGTTGATCTTGGCGCCGGTCTTTTCGACGATTTCGCGGATGACCTTGCCGCCCGAACCGATGACTTCACGGATCTTGTCGACCGGGATGTTCATCACTTCGATGCGCGGAGCAAATTCGCCGAGCTGCGAACGGCCTTCGGTGATGGCGTTGGCCATTTCGCCGAGGATGTGGGTACGACCGCCCTGTGCCTGGGCAAGTGCGACCTTCATGATCTCTTCGGTGATACCGGCGATCTTGATGTCCATCTGCAGCGAGGTGATGCCGTCGGCAGTACCTGCAACCTTGAAGTCCATGTCGCCGAGGTGGTCTTCGTCGCCGAGGATGTCGGAGAGAACAGCAAAACGGTCACCTTCGAGGATCAGGCCCATGGCAATACCGGCAACCGGCTTGGCCAAGGGAACGCCTGCATCCATCAGGGCGAGCGAAGTGCCGCAGACGGTTGCCATCGAGGACGAGCCGTTCGACTCGGTGATCTCGGAGACGACGCGCAGCGTGTAGGGGAACTGTTCAGCCGAAGGCAGCATCGGACGGATAGCGCGCCATGCGAGCTTGCCGTGACCGATTTCGCGACGGCCTGGGGAGCCCATGCGGCCGGTTTCGCCAACCGAGTAGGGAGGGAAGTTGTAATGGAGCAGGAAGCGCTCCTTGTACATGCCTGTCAGGCTGTCAACGTACTGTTCGTCTTCGCCGGTGCCGAGCGTCGCAACAACGATCGCCTGGGTTTCGCCGCGGGTGAACAGAGCCGAACCGTGGGTGCGCGGCAGGAGGCCGACTTCCGAAACGATCGGGCGAACCGTGACGAGGTCACGACCGTCGATACGGCTCTTGGTGTCGAGGATGTTCCAGCGAACGATCTTCGCCTGAAGATGCTTGAAGGTCGCGCCGATGACTTCGGCGGTGTATTTCGGCTCTACGCCTTCCGGGAAGAAGTGAGCCTTGACCTTTGCCTTGACGGCATCGACGGCAGCGTAACGATCAGCCTTCTGGGTGATCTTGTAGCCTTCGCGCAGCTCGGCTTCGAAATGCTTGAGCATTTCGGCTTCGAGTTCGGAATAGTCTTCCGGCTGGAAGTCGCGCGGTTCCTTGGCAGCCACTTCGGCGAGCTTGATGATCGCATCGATGACCGGCTGAAAACCACGGTGGCCGAACATTACGGCGCCGAGCATGACGTCTTCGTTCAGTTCCTTGGCTTCCGATTCAACCATCAGGACGGCGTCCTGGGTGCCGGCGACGACGAGATCGAGAACCGATTCTTCCATCTCGTCGAGATGCGGGTTCAGGATGTATTCGCCGTTGATGTAGCCGACGCGTGCGCCGCCGACCGGGCCCATGAAGGGAACGCCGGAGAGCGTCAGCGCTGCGGAAGCGGCAACCATCGACAATACGTCGGGATCGTTTTCAAGGTCGTGCTGGACGACGGTGACGACGACCTGGGTGTCGTTCTTGTAGCCTTCCGGGAAGAGCGGACGGATCGGACGGTCGATCAGGCGGGAAACCAGCGTTTCCTTTTCCGACGGACGACCTTCGCGCTTGAAATAGCCACCCGGGATCTTGCCGGCGGCATAGGTCTTTTCCTGGTAGTTGACGGTCAGCGGGAAGAAGTCCTGGCCCGGCTTCGGCGACTTGGCCGAAACGACGGTGGCGAGAACGACGGTTTCGCCGTAGGTGGCGAGAACGGCGCCATCAGCCTGGCGGGCGATCTTGCCCGTTTCCAGCTTCAGCGTACGGCCGGCCCATTCGATTTCGACGGAGTGGGTATTGAACATATGTTGTCCTTCAACGCGGGAAACGGCGTCTCGCCCCAGCATTTCTGCAAAGGGCGGCAACACACTTCACCGCAATCATTGCGACACATCACGGGCAAGACAACGAGAGGCTTTTCAAACTGACCGAAGCCGCCTAGCGGCTTCGGTCAAAAGCATCCTGCAATCCTGCCCCATGACAGATCTGGTTTTGGTGGCGAAACCGGCCCATCCGGGTCCACCTTAGGCTTTGGCACCTTCATAAAGGTACCGAAAAGTGATCCGGCGGGCACTTCACGAGGAAATGCCCGCCGGGACCATATTAGCGGCGCACGCCCAGGCTGGTGATCAGCTTGGTGTAACGGCCTTCGTCCTTCTTCTTGAGATAATCAAGAAGCGAACGACGGCTCGAAACCATGGTCAGAAGGCCACGACGGGAGTGGTTGTCCTTCTTGTGACCCTTGAAGTGTTCCGTCAGATTGTTGATCCGCTCGGTGAGGATCGCAACCTGGACTTCCGGCGAACCGGTGTCGCCTTCGACGGTTGCGTATTCCTTGATGAGTTCGGCCTTGCGCTCTGCAGTGATCGACATCGTCTGATCCTTTATGAGAAGAGGAAATAGGGTCGCCAAAGGCCGGGATGTCGTCCAGCCTTGGCCGTGAAAAGCCTCGTAAACCGAAAGCTTGCGGGGCCTATAGACGAATTTCAGGTAAAAGGAAAGAGCCGTGAATCGAGCGAGGGGATCCGTCCAACCGCTTACCCAAACACGCGCTTCGGGCGGAATTCGCCTTGGCCGATCTCTCCGATGGCAATCAGCCGGCCGCGTACGGTCGCATAGGCTTCCGGCTCCTCGACCGGCGCGGCGTTGCCGCGCAGGATGATCGGATTGCCCATCTTGATACGATGGGCCTGTTCTTCCGTCACCGGCAGATGCGGAAGACTGGACAGCGCTTCGGCGGTATCGATCAGATAAGCATCGAGTGCGGCGAGACGCTCGTCACGATCCTCGATCTGTTCCAGCGCCACGAGATCGGCGAGCGGCACCATCCTGTCCTCGCCGAAGGGAGCGACGAAGGTGCGGCGGAGATTGGAGATATGGCCGTAGCAACCGAGCTCGCGACCGAAATCGCGGGCAAGCGAACGGACATAGGTACCCTTGCCGCATTCGACTTCGAAATAGGCCTCGTCTGCCGTGACGCCGAGCAACGTAAGCCGGAAAATCTCGACTTCGCGCGACGGGATCTCGACCGTCTCGCCTTCGCGTGCCAGATCGTAGGCACGCTCGCCGGCGATTTTGATGGCGGAAAACTGCGGCGGGATCTGGCTGATGACGCCGGTATATTTCGGCAGGAGATCGCGGATCGCCTGCTCATCCGGACGCGTATCGGACGAGGCCGTCACCTCACCCTCGAGGTCGTCGGTCGCACGCTCTTCACCCCAGCTCACGGTGAATTCGTAGATCTTGCGGCCGTCCATGACGTAGGGGACGGTCTTGGTCGCATCGCCCAGCGCGATCGGCAGCATGCCCGAGGCAAGCGGATCGAGCGTACCGGCATGACCGGCCTTCTGGGCGTTGAGCAGCCACTTGATCTTGGAGACGGCTTCGGTCGAACCGAAGTCCACCGGCTTGTCGAGGATAAGCCAGCCGGAAACCGCCCGGCCCTTGGGTTTGCGTGGTTTGGACATGCGTTCTTTCAGATTGTGCTTGTTATTCGTCGTCGCCCTTCGTCTCGCCGAGATCCCTCTGGACCTCCGGCGAACGAAGCAGTTCGTCGATCTTCTTGTAGTTGTCGAAGCTCGTGTCATCGCGGAAGCGGACTTCCGGCATGTATTTCATCTGCTTCAGCGGACCGCCGAGCCGGCCGCGGATATATTTTGCATGACGGTTGAGAGTATCGATCACTGCCTGATGATCGGGCAGTCCAAGCGGCGTCACATAGGCAGTCGCGATCTTCAGGTCGGGCGACATACGCACTTCCGACACTGAGATCACCGTCTTTTCGATCAGGTCGTCGCGCACTTCGCCGCGCTGCAGAACCTGGGTGATGGCGGCGCGAACCTGCTCGCCAACACGAAGCATGCGCTGGGAGGGCGCCGAAGAAGTAGCCTTTGCCATGTTTAATCTCTTTGCTAACGCCGCCGGGGTTCGTCCCGCCAGGGTGAGACCCCAGGGCGCCTTTTCAATCAAGGGGCGTCAAATGACCCACAGCCGGCCAAAGGTCAAGGCGCAGGTGTCGATAAATCACGCCCTGGCTCTGCAGGATGCAGGCTCCGATCTTCAGAAATGAGGGCCGTATGCCCTATCAGAACAGGGCGTCGTCGATGTCATCGTCGCTCATCACGGCAGCAACCACCGCCGTCTCGGCCGGAGGTGCGGTTCCCAGAATGGCTGCATGCAGCTCGCGTTCGGAGACCATCGTATAAAGCCGGGCGATGCGACCGCCAAGATCGGCCAGCGCCGGCTCCAGCCCGGCTGACGGCTCGGCAATTTCGACCATAGAGATTTCATCGGCGCAGCTGCGCAGGACTTCGCCGAGTTCGGCCTGAAAATCGAGACGCGAAAGGCAATTCTCCATCTGATCGATGGCGACACCGCTCTGCTCGCTCAGCGCATCCATCTCGCTATCCATCCGGTCGCCGACGGCGCGGATATTCTGCATTGCCCTGGCCAAACGATCGTCCAGCAGTTCCTGACCGCCATCATCATGGCCGATATCGAGCTTGTCCGAGGCCGTTTCCAGGGTTTTCAGCTCGACCAGCACGTTCTCTGCGGTTTCATCCAGCCGCGCTGCGAAATTGCGCAATTCTGCCGTGACGACGTTGAGCGCCTTGCCGTGCTCTCCGATCTTGCCGCAGCGAAGATTGGTGTTCAATGCCATATAATGGATGTCGGTGCGCACCAACTGCAGCAACCCGACGCCATTGATGAGTTCGCGAACCGTGGTTCCGGTCGAGCGGCTGAGTTCGCCCGCCTCCAGCGCGACGGCTTCGATCTCGCTTACCGCTTCGCGGGCCACGCCGACATTGCCTTCCAGGCGGCGCATCGCGTTGTCGCCGCCACTTTCGGTCATCACCCGGCGCAGGCTATCGATCTCGGCGAGGTCCGAACGAAAGCTCGCGACGGTCTTGACGATCTTTGCCGTGTCGCGGTCGAAATCGTCGATCGACTGGCTGAGCTGCAGAGCGACGAGGTTGGTGATGATCGATGACAGATTTGCCCTGTCTTCCGCCGTCAGCGTTGCCGCCTCGGTTTCAACATAGCTTTCCATGAGTGATAGCGAACTCTGGCAATGTTCGATACGCTGGCGGGTGATGTCGCCGATCTGCATCGCCGACAGAACGGAAGCCAGCTTGCCCTGAATGCCGGCCGCAATCTTGCGAACCCGTGCCGCCCGCTCGACAAGCACTTTCTGCTGCGTGCTGATTTCGGCACCGCCCGTCGAAAGACCCGTAACGATGTCGGGAATGGTCGCTTCATATCGCTGAATGGTGGTCGCGCCGCGTTCCATGACGGAACCCAGACCGGAGCCGAGAGACTTCAGCTGGTCGCCGAACTCGTTCACCTGCCTTGTGCCGGTGTGGATGCGTTCGAGAATCTCTTCGGCAAATCCGGCAAAATCATCAATGCCTGCCCCGGTGATCTTGGCCGTCACCGCGAACGTGCGCAGATAACGCATGGTTTCCTGCATGTCGGCCACATGCGGACGAAGATTGCGTTCCGCCCCCGAGATATCGACAAAACCCGCCTGGCGCGCGGTTTCGATCTTGCTGAGTTCGGAAAGCCGGCCAACCGTTTGCTGCAGTTCGGCCATGGTCTTGGCTGCGGTTTCCTCGTCGAGCGATCCGGTGATCTGGTCGAGTGATCCGGTCAGCTTGTTGAGGACGTCCAGAACGGAAAGAAGTGCCGCACCACCGTCGAGGAAACGCTCTTCCAGACGAACTCGTGCCGTCTCCATCCGCTCCACGAGGCCCGAAACCGGGGCCAGACCTTCAAAAAGCTCGGTCCTATTCACCAAAACTGCCGCAACTGCCACTTCGGCCACCCTTTACGCTCTGCCGGGACTCTTGAGTCCTTATCGGCAACGATTTGCCCTGTTCATTATGGGACAACTCTCCGCCAGCCGGAAAAGCCGGTTCTGGGCACGGGTCGTCCTCACATGCGGACAATCTGCGTCGGCGACAGTTAACCGGGTCGAAACAGCCCGCCGGTTTCGGCGCTCGTGGTTAATTTTCAGAAGATATGAATATGATCTAAATGCGAATGATGACTAATGCACATGAAAACTCACTGGCGCCAATTAACCTCTGATTAAGCATGATGGCCCAAATTTGGCAGGCTATTTCAGCATATTCTAAGGCTTTTGGAGCAGGTATGAATATTGCAGGCCAAAACGAAGCATGCCTCCGCTTGCCTGAAAACCTGACGGTCCGGGCGATCATCCCGGTGCGCGAGGACATGCTGACATTCATCGACGCACACGAGACCGCCACGATCGAGCTGGCGGATGAGGTGCAGGTCGACATCAGCTTCATCCAGATCATCGAGGCGGCCCGCGTTTACGCCAGTACGGCCGGCAAGCAGATCACGCTTGCGCAGCCGGCAAGCGGTGCGCTTCTCGAAACGCTCCGCAGAAGCGGTTTTCTGGAAGGCATGTCGGACGACGACGCGAAATTCTGGCTTCATCAAGGGAAAATTCAATGAGTGCCAACATCCTGACCGTCGACGATTCGGCGAGCATTCGCCTGACGACGAGGGTCGCGCTTTCCAATGCCGGCTATCAGGTCACGGAGGCCGTCGATGGCGTCGATGGCATCGCCAAGCTCAATGCCGGACAGTTCGATTTGGTCGTCACCGACCTCAACATGCCCAACATGGACGGCCTGACGATGATCCGCGAATTGCGGAAACTAACGGCACACACGGGCGTTCCGGTGATCTTCCTCACCACCGAATCAGATGGTGAGATCAAGCAGCAGGCCAAGGCCGCCGGCGCGACCGGCTGGCTGACCAAACCCTTCGACCCGGAAAGCCTGGTGAAGATCGTCAAGAAGGTGCTCGGCAAATGAGTTTCCCTGATCCTATCGCAGTATTCAGGACAGAAGCGGCCGAGCTTCTGGAACAGATCGAAGCGGGGCTTCTCGATCTCAATGTGAATCTCGGCGACAAGGATCAGGTCGACGCGGTTTTCCGCGGCCTCCACACGCTCAAGGGCTCCGGCGCCATGTTCGGCTTCGAGGCGCTTGCTGCCTTCACCCACCATTGCGAAACGGCCTTCGACCGGGTGCGCAAGGGCGAGGTTCCGGCAACCCATGCCCTCGTGACCGCCGTTCTCGAAGCCAAGGATCACATGCGGGCGCTGGTGGAAACACCGTCCGGCGACCATGAGGCGATGAGCGAAGCGCTGCTCGTCAATCTGCGCCGCGCCGTCGATGGTGGTGGTGATGCCGCCACAGCGCCTGCGGCAGCGCCTCCGGCCCAGACGCTCTACAAGATCCGTTTCAGCCTGCCCCAGAACGCCATGGCAAACGGCACCAATCCGCTGCCGCTGCTCGATGAATTGCGCGATCTCGGCACCTGCCGCATCGTCGCCGACCGTTCGGGTATCCCCTCGCTCGACGAGCTCGTTCCGACCGACTTGCACATCTCCTGGGATGTCGAGCTTCTGACAGCCGAGCCGCGATCGGCGATCGACGACGTGTTCATCTTCGTGATGGACGACATGGAACTTACGGTCGAAGAGATCGCAGCTCAGGCACAAGCGCCTGCCGTCATCGCACCTGCATCCGTCGCAGCAGCGCCCGTTGCGGCCGCGGCAGTCGTATCGGCCGCCGCAGCATCGGCGCCAGCGCCGGTCGATGCCAAAACTGCCAAGGCGAATGAAAACGTCCGCGTTCCCGCCGAAAAGCTCGACGAGTTGATGGACAGGGTCGGCGAGCTTGTAATCGCCCAGTCGCGGCTGTCTCAGCTGGCGGGCGGCAGCGGCGATCTCACGCTGCGCGCCGTTTCCGAAGACGTCGAACGCCTTTCCGGCGAGCTGCGCGACACGATGATGGTCCTGCGCATGGTGCCGGTCACACATCTGTTCAGCCGCTTCCGCCGGCTGGTGCACGATCTCGCCAACGAAACCGGCAAGAGAATAGAACTGATCACCGAGGGTGAAACGACGGAAGTCGACAAGAGCGTCATCGAACGCCTCGCCGACCCCCTCGTCCATCTTGTGCGCAATTCCTGCGACCATGGTCTGGAAACGGCAGATGAACGCCTGGCGACCGGCAAAACCGAAGCCGGCCATATCCACCTTTCGGCCCGCCAGCAGGCCGGCGAAGTTATCATCACGATCAAGGATGACGGTCGTGGCATCAACAAGGATCGGGTTCGCGCCAAGGCGGAATCCTCCGGCCTGATCGCCGCAAATGCCAGCCTTACCGACCAGGAACTCTACCAGTTGATCTTCCAGCCGGGCTTTTCCACGGCAAGCGAAGTCACCAATCTGTCCGGCCGCGGCGTCGGCATGGATGTGGTGAAGCGGACGATCGACGCGCTACGCGGCACGATCAACGTCGTCAGCCGTCCGGGTGAAGGTTCGGAAATCTCGCTGGCCATCCCGCTGACGCTCGCCATCATCGACGGCCTGCTCGTGCGTGTCGGCAATGCGCGCTACGTCATCCCGCTTTCGGCTGTCGAGGAATGCCTCGAACTTTCGGTCGAGGAAGACATGCGTTCGCGCGGTCGCAGCTTCATCTCGCTGCGCGACAGCCTCGTGCCCTTCCTTCGCCTGCGGGACCTCTTCCGCACCGGCACCAAGCCCGATCAGTTCCAGAAGGTGGTGGTGATCTCGACCGGTTCGGAACGCGTCGGCCTCGTCGTCGACCAGATCATTGGCGACCACCAGACGGTGATCAAGGGCATGTCGAAACTTCACCATGACGTGGCGACTTTCTCGGGCGCCACCATTCTCGGCGACGGCGATGTCGCCCTTATTCTCGATGTCGGCCACCTCGTCGCCGAGGGCCAGCAGCAGGAGGCGCATCTGCGCGCAGCCGGATGAACCAAGTGGTCAGAAAACTCTCGGAAGACCTGTGGCAAGGACGTGACGAACTCGAGGTCCTGACCTTCGAGATTGCCGGCGAAACCTTCGCGCTTGAAGCCTTTATCGTTCAGGAGATTCTCGATCTCTTGCCGGAAACCAGTGTTCCGGGCGCCAAGGCCTTTGTCGGCAGCGTCATCAATTTCCGCGGCAAGGTTATTCCGCTCGCCGATATAAGGCTTGCCTTCGGCATGGAAGCGACGAAGCCGACGATCGACAGCCGCATCATCGTCATCGTCATCGAGATTGATGGAGAGCCGGTACTTGCCGGGATCCGCACCGACAAGGTGAACGAAGTCACGACACTTCTGCAATCCGCCAACGAACCGCCGCCAAGTGTTGGCATGCGCTGGCGTCCGGATTTCATCAACTGCCTGGTCAAGCGGGGAAGCGAATTCATCATTCTTCCCAATCTGCAGGTCATCTTTTCGGCCAGACACGAGCATTCCGCAACCGCGTCGACCCACGGTTGATCATATTTTGACGGAGATAAATATATGCGTGCCTCGATCAAGCTAAAGCTCGCTTCGGCCTTCGGCTTCATAATCCTGATGCTGATTGTGACCGCCGGTTACGGCGTCTTCAGCCTCAGCAATCTCAATGACACTCTGGAGCAGGTGATCCAGGGACCGGCGACGCGCCTTAAGCTGACGCAAACGCTCAATGCCGAACAGCTGCAGCAGCTGCGCCAGCAGAAGAACCTCCTGCTTGCCTCCAATCAGGCCGACATGCGCCGCTATATCGAAAGCAACGACACCGCACGGGCGGCTTTCGACGAGACCCTCAAGATGGTCCAGGCGCGCGCGACGGAGCAGGGCAAAGTCTACTGGGACAAGCTTTCCGGCATGACTACCGAATTCCGCAAGCAGGATGATCGCATCCGCGCGCTCATGCTCGCAGGGGATTCGGTCGGCGCCAATCAGATTTCCAGCAACGAGGCACGCGTGATCATCAACGAGATCGACGCCCTGCTGGAAGAAGTCATCAAGCTCGAAGATAGCCGGCTTCAGGCCGCTGACGAACAGGCCGATGTCGACTACGCCCAGACCCGCACGATCATGATCGCGGTTGCCGCTTCGGCCCTTCTGATCGCCGCCCTTGCCGCCCTGTGGATCGCGATGAGCATCAGCAAGGGGCTGCGCAATGCAGTCAGTGCCGTACAGAATGTTGCCGAAGGCGACCTCACACGCTTTGCCACGATTTCCAGCAAGGATGAGATCGGTGACCTGCTGGGTTACGTCAACACCATGATCGAGCGGCTGCGCGGCGTCGTCGGCGATGCGCTGTCGGCCTCCGACAATGTTTCATCCGGCAGCCAGGAGCTTTCGGCAAGCTCGGAACAGCTCTCGCAGGGTGCGACCGAACAGGCATCCTCGGCCGAAGAGGCTTCCGCCTCGATGGAAGAGATGGCTTCCAATATCAAGCAGAATGCCGACAACGCCGCCCAGACGGAAAAGATAGCCCGCCAGTCCTCCAAGGACGCCGAGCTTTCCGGCCAGGCGGTCAACCGTGCCGTCAGTGCGATGCGGACGATCGCCGAAAAGATCTCGATCGTTCAGGAAATTGCCCGCCAGACCGACCTTCTGGCACTCAACGCCGCCGTCGAGGCAGCGCGTGCCGGCGAACATGGCAAGGGCTTTGCCGTCGTCGCGTCCGAAGTGCGCAAGCTTGCCGAACGCAGCCAGGCGGCTGCCGCCGAAATCAGCGCGCTTTCCGGTGATACCGTACAGGTTGCTACCGAAGCCGGCGAAATGCTGAACAAGCTCGTGCCGGACATCCAGAAGACCGCCGAACTGGTCTCGGAGATCTCTGCCGCCTGCCGCGAACAGGATATCGGCGCCAGCCAGATCAACGAAGCGATCCAGCAGCTAGACAAGGTGACCCAGCAGAATGCCGGTGCATCGGAAGAGATGTCGGCAACCTCCGAGGAACTCGCCTCCCAGGCCGAGGAATTGCAGGCTTCGATCGCCTTCTTCCGGGTCGATCAGGCCGGCGCGAAGCCTGCGCCCAGACGGGCTGCCGCCCCCGCCCCGCGCGCTACGGCAAAGCCTGCCTACAGAGCCCCTGCCCACGCCGCCCATTCCGTTCATGCACAGCAGGCCAAGGCCAAGGGCTTTGCACTCGACATGTCGATGGGCGGTCCGGACGCGGACGACCAGCACTTCCGCGAAAGCGCCTGAAACAAATAGCTGGTTCGGACCGCGTTCAGCGGCCCGAACCACCGCCGCCGTGTGTATGCGACGACGTCAGACCGGTTCTCAATCAGGTCCCGGGGCGAATGCCTTGCCCGAATACCTATCCATTCGGCTTTCACCATCCAGAGTGAAGGCTTCACGTCGCCATCCATGCATATCGGGGTATGACCTTGCGTTTCACCATCAAACTTAAGCTGGCCTTGTCTTTCGGACTGATGATCGTCCTTCTGGCATTGACCGCCGGCTACGGCATCTTCAGCCTCTCCAACCTCAATACAGCCGTCTCCGACCTCATCGCTGGGCCTGCCAAGCGGCTTGAGCACGCGCAGAATGTCGGTGCATTGCAGCTGCGGATCGTCCGCGCCCAGATGAATATGGCCACGGCCACCAATTCGGCTGACGTAGACAACTATATCAAGGCCAGCGACACGAACCGCCAGAAGTTCAAGGACGAGATCGCATGGCTGATTTCGGCCGCGACATCGGACCAGGGCCGCAAGTCCTGGCAGGATGTCGGCGATCTCGGTGACAAGCTGTTTGCGATCGACGACAAGATCCGCGAGTTGGCGAAATCCGGAAACGGTTCGGAAGCAGTCCGGCTGGCAACGACCGAAGGCCGCACCACGGTCGATGCGATCGAGGAGCTGGCAAATGCTCGCGCGGATGCGAGCCGGGAAGCCATGCAGAAAGCCGATGCCGACACCAACGAACAGTATACGACGACCCGGAACTTCATCGTCGGCCTTGCAGCGATCGCCCTCCTCATCGCAGTCGTCGCAGCTCTCTGGATCGCACTCGGAATCAGCAGTGGCCTGCGCAAGATCATGGGCGTTGCCGAAGCCGTCGCGATCGGCGATCTCAATCAGAATGTGCAGATCAAATCCAACGACGAAATTCGCGATCTGGTCAACATCATCAATCTGATGACCGCAAATCTGCGCAACACCGCCGATATCGCCGACCAGATTGCCAATGGTAACCTGACCGTGACGCCGAAGCCGCTCTCCGACAAGGATACGCTCGGCATCGCACTCGAAAGCATGGTACAGCGCCTTCGCGGCGTCGTGGCGGACGCTCTTGCTGCTGCCGACAACGTATCTTCGGGTAGCCAGGAACTTTCCTCCAGCTCCGAACAGCTGTCGCAGGGCGCAACCGAACAGGCATCGTCTGCCGAAGAAGCCTCGGCTTCGATGGAGCAGATGGCCGCCAACATCAAGCAGAATGCCGATAACGCTGCCCAGACGGAAAAGATCGCCCGCCAGTCCTCCAAGGATGCAGAAGCATCCGGCGAAGCTGTCGCCCGTGCCGTCGGCGCCATGCGCACGATTGCAGAGAAGATCTCGATCGTTCAGGAAATCGCCCGGCAGACCGACCTTCTGGCTCTCAACGCCGCCGTCGAGGCCGCGCGTGCCGGCGAACACGGCAAGGGTTTTGCCGTCGTCGCTTCGGAAGTCCGCAAGCTTGCCGAGCGCTCGCAGGCAGCGGCTGCCGAAATCAGCTCGCTCTCCGGCGAAACCGTGCAGACGGCCGCAGAAGCCGGCGACATGTTGAACAAGCTGGTGCCCGCGATCCACAAGACCGCCGAACTGGTTTCGGAAATCTCCGCCGCCTGCCGCGAGCAGGATATCGGTGCTTCCCAGATCAACGAAGCGATCCAGCAGCTCGACAAGGTCACCCAGCAGAACGCCGGCTCGTCGGAAGAAATGTCCTCGACCTCGGAAGAACTCGCTGCCCAGGCCGAGGAACTGCAGGCTTCGATCGCCTTCTTCAAAGTCGATACGGGCAGCTCCCGCGAGCGTGCGGCACCGGCCGCAAGGGCACCGGCCTATAAGCCTGCCCAGCAGGCTTCGCGGGCCAGCGCCTCGGCATCGGCCAACAACATCAAGTCGCAACAGGCGCGCGCCAAGGGTTTTGCCCTCGACATGTCGATGGGTGGGCCGGATAGCGACGACGCCGATTTCCGGGAAAGCGCTTAAACCATGGCCGCATCATCCGAATCCCAGTTCGTAACCTTCAGTCTCGGCGAGGAACTCTTCGCCGTGCCTGTCGAGGTGGTGCGGGAAATCCTCGACCATGAGGACGCCTTCAAGATCCCGCACGGGCCAGACTACCTTCTCGGCCTGCGCGACGTGCGCGGACAGGGCGTGCCGATCATCGATCTTCGGATCCGTCTCGGCTTGAGCCCGACCGCCAGAACGCCGCATACGCGTATGCTCGTGCTCGACGTGCCGATCGGCGACAAGGTTCTGGCGCTCGGCCTCGTCGCCGACCGCGTCTATGAAGTCGTGCCGTTCCGCACGGAGCAGATCGAGAATGCGCCCGATATCGGCATTCGCTGGCGATCCGACTATATCGCCGGCGTCGTCCGGCGCGATGGCGGCTTCGTCGTCATCATCGATCTCGCCCGACTGTTTTCAGATACGGGCCCGGCGCTTTCCGGCGTTGCGCCCACATCGCAGGCGGCGCCCGCCTCGCAGGTCGCATGACGGGACCCGGCGTGAACGCAGCAGTAAAGACCCAGCCGCTGGACGACCGGCTCAGCAAGCGCGATTTCGAAGCACTGTCGAAATTCATCTACAGCTACAGCGGCATCAAGATGCCGCTGAACAAGGTAACCATGCTCGAAGGCCGGCTCCGTCGCCGGCTGCGGGTCACGGGCATCGCCACCTTCGGCGACTATTGCGACTACCTCTTCAACCAGGGTGGCATCGAACGCGAGGCCATCTACCTGATCGACGTGGTCACGACCAACAAGACCGACTTCTTCCGCGAACCGAAACATTTCGACTACATGCGGGATGTGGCGCTTGGCGATATCGTAACGCAATTTTCCGGGCGCCGGATCCGGGTCTGGAGTTCCGCCTGCTCCACGGGTGCCGAGCCCTATACGCTGGCCATGGTGATGTCCGATTTCGTCCAGTCGCAGGCGTCGGACAGGGACTATTTCATCCTCGCGACGGACCTTTCCACCGACGTGCTGCAGAAAGCGCAGAAGGGTATCTATTCCTCGGACATCATGGCACCGGTGCCGCCGGAGATGATGCGCAAGTATGTCCTGCGGGCAACGAACTCGCACCGGCAGGAAATGCGGGTTGCCCCGATGCTGCGCCAGAAGGTCGGATTTGCCCGTATGAACCTGATGGACGCGAAATATCCCATCGGCGATCCGATGCACATCATCTTCTGCCGCAACGTGCTGATCTATTTTGACAAGCAGACCCAGCAGCAGGTTCTGACTCGGCTTTGTAACAACCTGGCACCCGGCGGTTATCTGTTCATCGGCCATTCGGAAACCGTCAGCGGCTTCGATCTGCCGATCCGGCAGGTCGCCAACACAATCTTCAAGCGGATATAGGAAAAGCATGGGCGGGAAAATTCGTGTCCTGATCATCGACGACTCGGCGAGCGTAAGGCAGACGCTCTCGACCCTGCTATCGGAAGACCCGGATATCGAGATCATGGGGGTCGCCAATGACCCGTTCATGGCCGCCAAGAAACTGCGCGACGAGATACCGGACGTCATCACGCTCGATGTGGAGATGCCGCAGATGGACGGTATCACTTTCCTGCGCAAGCTGATGGTGCAGCATCCGATCCCCGTGGTCATGTGTTCTTCGCTGACGGAATCCGGCTCGGAGACGCTGATGCAGGCACTGGAAGCGGGTGCCGTCGATGTCATCCTCAAACCGAAGATCGGTGCGGCCGACCATCTGGCCGAACATGCCGAACAGATCCGCCAGGCGGTGAAGGGCGCAGCGCGCGCCAGCGTTTCCAAACTGCGGGCAAGTCGCCTCAAGGAGCGGACCGTCCAGGGCAAACTGACGGCCGATGCCGTGCTGCCGCCGCCGAAGATCGGCGCAATGGCGAAAACCACCGAAATGGTCGTCTGCGTCGGTGCATCAACCGGAGGGACCGAGGCCTTGCGCGTATTGCTGGAAGCGCTGCCGGCGAACTCGCCGGGCATGGTCATCGTCCAGCATATGCCGGAAAAATTCACCGCCGCCTTCGCCAAACGGCTGAACAGCCTATGCGAAGTCGAGGTGAAGGAAGCCGTCAACGGCGATCCTGTCCTACGCGGCCACGTGCTGATCGCGCCTGGCGACAAACACATGCTTTTGGAGCGCCGCGGCGCACGTTACGAGGTTTCCGTTCGGGAAGGCCCGCTGGTCAGCCGGCACCGGCCTTCGGTCGACGTACTGTTCCGCTCCGCCGCACGGTCGGCCGGTTCCAATGCAATGGGCGTGATCATGACCGGCATGGGCGATGATGGCGCCCGCGGCATGAACGAGATGCACCAGGCCGGCGCGTTTACTGTGGCGCAGGACGAGGCAAGCTCGGTCGTGTTCGGCATGCCGAAGGAAGCGATCGCCCACGGCGGCGTCGATCGCATCGTGTCGCTTGACCAGATCGCGCGCGAGATATTGGCGGCGGATAGGCGGCGGTAGGCCACCTATCCGAAGGACGCTCCCGTCAATTGGATCGACCTGTCCCACAGGCGGGCAGCGACCTCCCTGTCCTCAGCCTGCGACGGCATTTTCGCACGTGCAGGTGCCCCACGGGTCTCGCCCATCTTGTCCGGGCCGTAATAACCACCAGGCTTGGCATTCGGCGAGGTTGCTGCAAAAAGCGTCGGCAGCGCCCCTTGGGCCGAGGGCTGAAACAGGAACCAGAACAGTGAGCGCGCCAGGCCCATCGGACTGAACCTTCCGGGAGCGTTGTGGAGCAGGCTGGTGCGCGAAATGCCGGGATGCGCGGCAATACTGGTCAGCCCCCAACCCGCGGCGTCGCTTCGCCGCTGCAATTCGAGGGCAAACATCAGGCAAGCGAGCTTCGACTGGCTGTAGACCGACATCGGCCTGTAGTTCCGTTTGGCCTGCAGATCATCGAGATCAATTATCCCGGACCGGGCAGCGATACTTGAAAGCGAAACCACGCGCGGGTTCTCACCCTTGCGCAGCAGGGGCATGAGTTGCGCCGTTAGCGCAAAATGGCCGAGATAATTTGTAGCGAACTGAAGTTCAAAGCCATCCGATGTCTCATGTCGGTTCGGCGGCATCATCACAGCGGCATTGTTGATCAGGATATCGAGCCTTTGCTGCTGGCGCGCCAGTCGCATACCGAAATCTGCAATCGAAGAAAGGCTCGCAAGATCGATCATTTCGAAGCGGATGCTGGCGCCGGGGACCTCCCTCCTGACACTTGATACAGCATCCTCACCCTTATCGGTGCTGCGGCCCGCAATAATCACATCGGCGCCGGTCCGCGTCAGTGCCAGAGCATCCTGGTAACCGAGGCCACCGGTTCCGGTGACAACGATCGACCGTCCCTTTTGAGATGGAATATTCGAAACGCTCCACGTCGCCATATTTCTAACTTCCTTAAAAATCGCACTTGGTGTAAAATTATAATTGCACTGAGTGTAATTTTCAAGAGGCACGAAATTGTCGCCACCCGACATCGAAAAACAGGAATATGGCGGAAGCGGCCTGCGCGAGCGGAAGAAACAGGAAACCCTGCAGCGCCTTATCGAAACTGGGGTGAAGTTATTCCTTGCAAACGGCTACGAGACGACAACGGTGGACGCCATCGCAGCCGCAGCAGGCATTTCGCGCCGCACTTTCTTTTATTATTTCAAATCGAAAGACGATATCCTGCTCTCGATGCAAAGCAGCGGTTTTAAGATCGTTTGCGATGCTGTTGCAAAGTCTGCTTCAGATCTGGCTCCTCTTGATGCCGTTCAAGCCGCTTTCGTGGAAGCCTGCGCTCCTTATCTTCCTGACGAGATGATGATTCTCGACAGAGTGATGCTTTCCAGCGAAAGTCTGCGGGCTCGAAAACAAATGGCTTATATGCAACAGGAGCAGGAACTCCTCGCCAGTTTATACAGACGCTGGCCCGATCCTGCCAAGCGTAGCTCGCTGCGTCTCGTCGCCATGGCATCGATGGGCGCGATGCGCCTTGCAATGGAGGCCTGGCGCGAAGACGGTGGCAAACGGCCCCTTACGGCACTGATCGTAGAAACCTTCACAGCACTTAGAACGGAAATCTGATCCGATTGTCTCGACGCGTCGCCGAATGCCAGCTTACTGAACCGGCCTTTACGCTATCAATGGCATTTCTATCGTTGGTACGGCCATTGAAAAAGTGCTGAATGCTACGACGGAGTGACTGTTTGGGACGCCTGACGACCTCCGCTCATTCCAACCGGGGCGAAAATCTCACAGCCCGATCTTCATCGCCTATTAACCATGTTCACCAACAATGGAACACACGCATCATGAGGGTGCGGTCAGAGCCATGACCATCATCGGCTCGCAGCCGAACAGGTTCCCTTAGAATGCCCGTCATCACTTTCGCCAACACCAAAGGCGGCGCCGGCAAGACGACTGCGGTGCTGCTGCTCGCAACTGAGCTTGCGCAGGTCGGTTATCGCGTCACCGTTCTCGATGCCGATCCGCAGCGCTGGATCTCGCGCTGGCACCAGCTTTCGCCGGCTCTGCCGCATCTCAACGTGATTTCCTATGTGACGCAGGCATCGATCGAGCGGCATATTGCCGATAACCGCTACACGACGGACTATTTCATCGTCGATCTTCCCGGCGCCCAGACCCCGCTGCTCGCCAAGGCGATCGGCCTTTCCGACCACGTGCTGATCCCGATCCAGGGCTGCGCCATGGATGCCCAGGGCGGCGCCAATGTGCTGGAACTTCTGCGTTTCCTCGATGACAAGGCGGGCATCAAGGTCCCACACTCGGTCGTGCTCACCCGCGTCAACTCGATGGTGACGACGCGCGCACTGCTGGCGGTCAAGATGCTGCTTCTCGAGCGCGGCGTCGAGGTGCTCGGTACCCCGATCATCGAACGCGCGGCCTTCCGTGACATTTTCGATCTCGGCGGCACGCTTCATACGATGGACGATGGCCGGATCAGCAATCTCGACAAGGCCCGGCAGAACGCTCGCGCGTTTGCGCTCGAAATGCTGCGGCACGTGCCACTCAGGGGCACAAAGCCGATCGCAGAGAGCACGACCGCCCGCCGTTTCTGGCAGGCGGCCTGAGCAGGTTCAAGGCTTCAGCTTGATCTGCAGCTTGACGTCGGACGCATGTCCGGCGGCGGCGCGTTCGAAGGCAGCGATCGACTGGCTGAAATCGAAAGTGCCGGTGATCAGAGGCTTCAGATCGACCTTGCCCGAGGCGATCAGTTCCAGCGCCCGGTCGAAAATGTTGGCGTAACGGAAGACGGTCTCGATCCGCACTTCCTTGGAGATTGCACTCGCCACGTCGAACGGCACCGGCTCGACGGGCAGGCCGACGAGAACGAAGGCACCGCCCGGCCGCACGAGATCGAACATGCCCTGATAGGCCTTCGGGCTGCCGCTCGCCTCGAACACCACATCAGCGCCCCAACCGGGAGTCTCTTCAGCAATCACGTCGGCAAAGGCTTTTTCGCGGATATTGACCGGGATGATGCCGGGATATTGCGCGGCGATCTTCAGTTTGTCGGCGCTCAGGTCCGAAATGAAGACGCGGGCGCAACCGCCGGCAAGTGCCGCCAGCGCCACCATGATGCCGATCGGGCCGGCACCGATGACGGCTGCCACGTCGCCCGGCTGTAGCCTGGCGCGGGTCGCGGCCTGCATGCCGATCGCAAACGGCTCGACCATCGCCCCTTCCTCGAAGGACACGTTGTCGGGCAGTTTGTAGGTGAAGGCCGCCGGATGGACGGTATAGGGCGCCAGCACGCCGTGGATCGGCGGCGTCGCCCAGAAACGCACGTCCGGATCGACATTGTAGAGGCCAAGCTTTGAGGCGCGCGACGAGAGGTTGGGGATGCCCGGCTCCATGCAGACCCGGTCGCCGACCTTGAGGTTCTTCACCTCGGCGCCGATTTCGACAACGATCCCGGCAGCCTCATGGCCCAGCACCATCGGTTCGCGCAGCACATAAGGGCCGATCGCGCCGTGGGTGTAATAATGCACGTCGCTGCCGCAGACACCGACTGTGTCTATCTCGATCTTCACGTCGCCAGGGCCGACATTCAGCGGAAGATCGATCTCCCGCAGCGCCAGCTTGCCTTTCTGCTCCAGTACAAGAGCCTGCATGTGTTTTCCTTCCCTATTGTCCGGAACAGCCCGGCTGCCTTTTCGGCAGCTCAGGCCATGGGGTGTTCATTCCAGTCTTGACATACATAGCCGCGCAAAAGCCGCCGCGCGACTGGGCGTCGCGTGACAAATGAGAAATATTTCGCAGAAGAAACTTTTGCTCATTCGCTCGCACCGGATGAAAAAACGCGCCTCGCCTGACAGCCGTCATCTTTATAAAGGTCGGTGGTAGCAGGCCGCGGACCAATCCCTATATTGATCCCGGCGCAAGCCGCTTTTAAGGCGCGATGAGCAAGGACCGATTTCGATGACCGATAAATCCCCCGCCGACAATTTCCCCGCAGGTTACGAACCCTCCAAGATCTGGACCTGGGAAAAGGGCAATGGCGGCCAGTTCGCCAATATCAATCGGCCGATCGCCGGCCCGACGCAGGAGAAAGAACTGCCGGTCGGAAAACATCCGCTTCAGCTTTACTCGCTCGGCACGCCGAACGGTGTCAAAGTCACGATCCTGCTTGAGGAGCTTCTGGCGGCCGGACATTCCGGTGCCGAATACGATGCCTGGCTGATCAATATCGGCCAGGGCGATCAGTTCGGTTCGGGCTTCGTCGATATCAATCCCAACTCGAAAATCCCGGCGTTGATGGACCATGCGCCGAAGGATGGCGGCAAGCCGCTGCGTCTGTTCGAATCCGCCTCGATCATGACCTATCTGGCAGAAAAATTCGGCGCCTTCCTGCCCACGGACTTGCGGACACGTGCCGAAACCCTGAACTGGCTGTTCTGGCAGATGGGCTCGGCGCCCTTTCTTGGCGGCGGCTTCGGGCATTTCTATGCCTATGCGCCGATGAAGATCAAATATGCGATCGATCGTTATGCGATGGAGGTCAAGCGCCAGCTCGATGTGCTTGATCGGCATCTTGCCGACAACCAGTTCATGGCGGGCAAGGAATATACGATTGCCGACATGGCGATCTGGCCATGGTACGGCAATCTGGCACTTGGTCAGGCTTACGGCGATGCCGGTGACTTCCTCGACGTTCAGAGCTATAGGAACCTGCAACGCTGGACGGCAGAAGTTTTAGCTCGGCCGGCAGTGAAGCGTGGACGTATGGTCAACCGGACATCCGGCGAGCCTTCCGAGCAGCTACGCGAGCGTCACGACGCTTCCGATTTCGACACCAAGACGGTCGACAAGGTCGCAAACACTTAAAGGAACCACGACATGGCAAACCTGCCCGAAATGACCAAACACCGCGGTTTTCCGGGCGGGATGCCAAGCACGGGGATTCAGTTCACCATCCGTCGCGCCAATCCGAAAGGCGTGACACCGCTCAAGGCCATTCCCCGGCGGAAACGTCCGGGAATGGCCGAACACCGGGTCGATGCTGCCTTCCTGCATGCGCTCTGGCACCATTTCGGCAATGAGCCGTTCGAACGCGGCAATCTCGATGCCGCTCGCCTCAGCCTTCTGTTCGGCCGCGAGGTGCTGCCGGCGGACAAGGAATTCGATCCCCTGTCCTATCAGTCGATGCTCGTCATCAATGAAAAACTCGCCCGCGAGAATTTCCCGGAATCGTTCGAAAACTTCTTCGAAATCTGATCCGGGAAAAGGTCAGGCCGGCCATGCCGCCTGCAGGCTGCGCGTGCGCGCAACCCAGGCGGCGCCTTCCTTTGCATGATGAAAACCGTTCGCCAGCGGTGCTGCGGCATAAAGCTGCCGAAGTTTTGCGACGGCTGCATCCGCATCCACCGTTTCGTCCAGAACCGCACGGTGCAGCTTTGCCACCGCCACCATGTCACAATCCTGCGGCGACAGACGAAACGAACGCACACCCGCTTCGACCAGATGATCCAGTTCGCCCAGCAGCGACTGGCAGGCATGCGACACCGTCTGCACGCCGTTCAGCGCCAAGAAGGACTGGCGATCCAGGGTTTTTACCGGCAGCCCATCCGGATCCTCGCGGCAGACGAACTGGCAATTGTCCTTGATCTTGCCCTTGGAACGGGCATGGGCGCAGCGTGCCGAGATTGCCAGCGGCATGCGGCCGAAGGCAAAAACCTCGAAATCGATGTCCGGGAACTCGGCAACGATTTCCCGGACCGAGGAGAAGGGCAATTCCGGCGGCAGGCAGATGCGTCTTGCGCCGCGGCTTGCTAACAGCCTTGCGGTCGGCGCGTTATAGACATTGACCAGCGGCCCGATCGTGTGCGGCTTGTCCTTCAGGATCGCCAGCGCCGACAGGTCGTTGGCCTCCAGCAGATGCTCGCTCACCTCCGCCATTTCGCGGATCTGCTTGGCTTCGCGGTTGAGTGTCACCAGCGCCAGCGTCGACAGGATCACCGTCTTGCCGGCGCTTTCCAGGCGCTCGACGACGTCGGCCAGATGCGGCTCGATGAAATGCTGGCGTTTCGAACAGACGGTTTCGCCGATCACCACTCGGTCCACGGGTGCTTCGTCGGCAATGCGGAAGTGAAAATCCCGCCACTTTTCCGCATCCCAGAGATAATAGACCGGCCCGAGCGTCAGGCTGGTTTTCTTCATATCGGTCATGACGCTTATCTCCAGCGTTTCTCATAGGCGCCGGACGTCGTTTTCTGCCCTTCGCTCATGCTGCGCAGACGCGCCAGAAGCGGTGCGCGGCGTTCCGGCGGGCTGTTCAGAGCCGCCTTCATGGTTGATACAACCTCGGCCACATAGGCCTTGCCGCGCTGCCGGCCCTCGATCTTCAGAGCCTTCACACCGGCTGCCTTCAGCGCTTCCAGCTCGCCCATGACGTCCAGCGAGACCGGGTCTTCGAAGGCATAACCATTGCTGTCGGCAATATCGAAACGCCCCTTGCACAAGGTCGGGTAACCCGCCGCTTCGCCGGCCGGAAAGCGGTTGATGGTGAATTCGCCGAGTTCGGAGACGAGTTCGCCGCCATCCTTGCGGTAACGGACATGGCTTGCCGGCGAACAGACGCCGTTCATGTTGGGCGATTTTCCGGTCGCATAGGAAGAGAGCGAACAGCGACCTTCCGCCATGACGCAGAGCCCGCCGAACACGAAGACTTCCATTTCGCAGCGGATATTCTTGCCGATCCGCGCGATGTCGGCGATCGTCAATGTGCGTGGCAGAACGACACGCTGGGCATTGAATGCATCGACGAGGAAATTGATCGCATCCGGATTTGACGCCGACGCCTGGACCGAAACGTGCAGCCGCTGCTGCGGATACCGTTCCGCCACATGCGCCATCAGACCGAAATCGGCCAGAATGAGGGCGTCAGCGCCTGATGCCACGGCATCGGCTGCGCCCTTGTACCAGATCTCTTCGGCGCCTGCGCGCATGAAGGTGTTGAGCGCCACGAAGGTCTGCGTGCCCCGGCTTTTGGCATAGGCGATCGATTGCTTCAGTTCCTCGCGGGAAAAGTTGAGGCCCGGAAAATTGCGGGCATTGGTCTCGTCGCGAAAACCGCAATAAACGGCATCGGCACCGGCATCGACGGCCTCGTGAAAAGCGGCCGGCGTGCCTGCGGGGCAGATCAGTTCCATGCTGCTGCTTCTCCTGCGGGCCTCATCTGATCCTTCAGCGCACGGTCACGAACCTCGCCGATGACACGTCTCGCAATGGGTGCGAAGGGACCGGCAAGCTTCGCCAGGTCCTTCTGCAGATCGATATTGCTGGCATCCAGCGCGTTTCGCATGGCGAGCATCGCTTCCATGTCGCCGGTCACCGAAAGATCGCGGGAAAAGAACAGCGCATCTGCGTCACAACGTCCCTCCATCAGCGCCAGAAGCAGGAAAAGCGGGGCCTCGGTCACACAATCCGCCACGACATCCACCGGCTTGCGCAGCACGGAAATCTCCTGCCTGCCCGGCACGACGACGAAAGCCAGCGGAAGGTCGGTCGGCAGGAAGGCGAAGCGTTTCTCCCGATGCTCGTCCAGCCGTTCGAAAAGACCCGGATGAGCCTTGGCGATACGGCCGAACATAAGCCTGCAGATCCGCTCGATCAGCGGGATCGGGATCATGTGCAGGGGTGCGGAAAGAATAGGTGGTATCTGCATGGGCGGACGACATTTTCGTTTCAGGGTTCTACGGAACGTAAATCCCCGGTCAGCAAATCCACTTGAGCTATGACAAGGACATCTGCAGAATCTCCCGGCAGACAGAGGCATGCCCCACGCCTCCCCTTCCCAGCCGGCTCCACGGCGTTACGACGACCTGCAGCATTTCGCCCGCGAACTCGAAAATCGCGGCCTGCTGAAGCGGATTTCCCGGCCGGTCAGCCTCGTGCATGAGGTCACCGAAATCCATCGCCGCGTACTTCTCGATGGCGGGCCGGCGCTGTGGTTCGAAAAGCCCGTGGATGCGGATGGCAATGTGGCTTCGATGCCGCTTCTCGCCAATTTGTTCGGCACGCGCGAACGGATCGAGCTCGGCTTCGGGCTGGAACCCGGCAGGATCGGCGACCTCGCCGCGCTGCTCGGTGAACTGCGAGAACCGAAGCCGCCGGCCTCGCTGAAGGACGCATTCGGAAAATTGCCGATGTTGCGCTCGGCGCTGTCGCTCGGCGTGCGGCGTCAGGTCAGCCATGCGCGTTGCCAGGAGCAGCTGCTGATCGGAGACGAGATCGATCTTGGCAAGATCCCGATCCAGTGGTGCTGGCCGGGCGAACCGGCACCGCTGGTCACCTGGCCACTCGTGGTCACCCGCGGCTTTACGGATGAGAACGACGTCAATCTCGGTATCTACCGGATGCAGAAGCTCGGTCGCGACCGGCTGATCATGCGCTGGCTTGCCCATCGCGGCGGTGCCGGGCATCATCGGCAGTGGCAAAAGGCAGGACAGGACATGCCGGTGGCGATTGCCATCGGCGCTGATCCGCAGACGATCCTTTCCGCCGTCATGCCGCTGCCGGAGGGAATGAGCGAGCTCTCCTTCGCCGGCGTTCTGCGTCGCCGCCGCAGCCGTGTCGTCAAGGCCAAAACCCAGCCGCTCTACGTTCCGGCCAATGCGGAAATCATCATCGAAGGAACCGTCTCGGCAACCGAGATGGCCGACGAAGGGCCTTATGGCGACCATACCGGCTATTACAATGCGGTGGATCGTTTCCCCGTCATGCAGGTGACCGCGATCACCATGCGGCACAAACCGGTCTATCTCTCGACCTATACTGGCCGGCCGCCGGACGAACCGTCAGTGATGGGCGAAGCGATGAACGAGCTTTTCATCCCGCTGGTGAAAAAGCAGTTCCCGGAAATCGTCGATCTGTGGCTGCCACCGGAAGCCTGTTCCTACCGCGCGATCGTCGTGTCGATCGACAAGCGTTATCCCGGCCATGCACGGCGGATCATGCTCGGCCTGTGGTCGATGCTGCCGCAGTTCAGCTATACGAAGCTGATCATCGCCGTCGATCCGGACGTCAACGTGCGCCACTGGCCCGACGTCATCTGGGCGCTTTCGACCCGTTTCGACGCCTCGCGCGATATGGTCGTGCTTGAAAACACACCGATCGACTATCTCGATTTCGCCTCGCCGAAACACGGGCTCGGCGGCAAGCTGGGCATGGACGCAACCGACAAGATCGGCGCTGAGACGGACCGGGAATGGGGCCGGGTTCTTGCCATGACACCGGAGGTCAAGGACCGCGTGTCCGCCATGTGGGGCGAGCTCGGCCTTGCTCCCGCCGGGGATGCATCTTGAAGCGGGTCGTGCTGGGCGTATCCGGTGCCTCGGGCGCGGTCATCGCGCTGAGGATCGGCGAGTTGCTCGCAAGTCTGCCGGATGTGGAGCTGCATCTCGTCGTCTCCGAGGCGGCGAAGCGCACCTTTGCCCACGAACTCGGACCGGATGCGCTTGGACGCCTGGTCGAATTCGCCCGTCACAATTACCCGGCTAATGACATTGGCGCCACGATCGCCAGCGGCTCGTTCAGAACTGCCGGCATGATCGTCGCACCCTGCTCCATGCGCTCTGTGGCGGCGATCGCTACCGGTCTTTCCGACAATCTTCTGACCCGTGCAGCAGACGTGCACTTGAAGGAACGCCGAAAGCTTATTCTGCTTGCCCGCGAAACCCCGCTGCATCTCGGCCATCTGCGCAACATGGTCGCCGTCACCGAAATGGGTGCCACGATCATGCCGCCAGTGCCGGCCTTCTACCGGCGCCCGGAAACCATCACCGACATCATCGATCATATCGCTGCCCGCGCCATCGATCAGCTCGATCTCGGCCAGCCGCCGCTCGCCGTGGAATGGGACGGCGATGCCTGAGAAAGATGCGTCGGAAAAGGCGCCTTTCGATTTTTTCCGCATCGCCTTTTTCCTCGCCGCGATCACCGCCATCCGCGCGATCGCCTCACCTGCGGACATCTGGAGAGGCGATTATTCGCATCATGCCAACGAACTGATCTTCGGTTTCATGCTGGTGCAATTGTTCGGCTTCATGCTGAAGGCGCTGCCACGCTGGGTCGGTCGGCCGATATTGGCACCACAATGGATCCGGCTGTTGCTGCTTGCCCAAGCCCTCGCCTTTCTCGCGGGCTTCTATGACCTTGCTCTTGGAGCACAGTTGCGATCGATCATCGGTCTCGCCGCCGTCGCCGCCTTCTCCACGACCGCGATCCGGGCGCGCGCGATCCAGGCATGGCCGCTGCTCGGACTGGCGGCAGCCCATGCCGGCACCGGAATCATTGCCGCTTATGATCTCTGGCCGGGCGCCACGATGCTCGGTTTCTGCCTGATCCTGGCAATCTGCTTCGAAGTCGGCAACCGTATCTTCCCGATGGTGATCGATTCGGGCCGTACGCGCGAAGGCGGAAAGTCGCGGCCGCTTCCGGCTGCATGGCTCTGTCTCACCCAGCGGATCACCAGTCTCCTGACGCTGCTGCTCTGGGCCTTCGATCTGCCCTATGCGCTTGCCGCCGCACTGGCCGGTATCAGCGGAATAATCTGGATGATCCGGATCGCGCCATGGCAGGCGTTCCAATATGGCGGCGTGCGCTTCATGACCTTCGCCATGGTGTCGAAACGCGCAGGCTTTCTGCTTCTGGCGATCCAGGCATTGCCTCAAAGCACCATGCCGCTTGCCGTGCCGCAACATGTGCTGGCGATCGGCGGGCTCGCTTCGCTTGCGCTCGCGATCGCCACATCGATGGTGCGAAAACGCAACGGCCAGTCCTTCCAGCACTCGTTGCTCGGCTCGGCGACCTATCTCTGCCTTGCCGGTGCACTTGCCCTGCGGATCGCCTATGCGCTCTATCCCGAGCATGGAAAGGGCCTGCTCCACGGCGCGCAGATTTTCTGGCTCGCCGGGTTCAGTGGCTATGCGATGCTTGTTCTTCGTCGGCGCAGTGCTCCGAAAAGCTCGCGCTGATTTCGAGGCCTGCTCAATAAAACATGCGAAAAAGCGCTTGAGCATGCTGGCCGGCCGCGCGACAAATGGTGCGTTGAAGAGGAGTTCGACACGATGCCGCTCTCATTCATCCTGCAGATGGCGAAACTGCCCGATCCATTCGACTGGCTGAAACCCCGTCGGCTCCGGCGATGGACCGACCGGCAAAGAGCGCGCGACGCGTTGCTTCACAATTCCCGCAAGCCGAAAATGACGCCCGAGGAAGCCCGCCGCGATCACCAGGAGATGCTGCGTTTTCTCGGCCTCAACGCGGTCTTGGGCATCGTCATCGGCCTTGCTGTTGGTTGCTGCCTGATCGGGCTCGATATCGGAGGATTGCGCGGGCTGATCATCCGGGCAGCGAATCCGATCCTGCCTCTTTTTCTGGTGCTCGTGCCTTTCGCCTCATTGTTCGGCGGGGCTGCGGCGGCATCGGCCATTCTGACGCTTCCCTACGAGAGCAAGTTCCGCGAAGAAGAGGAAGACGATAAATCCGGGGACGATCGCCGGTCTCCATAAGACGCACGGCCGCGCCTGCAGGGGGTGGGTTTGCAGGCGAAAATCAGCTATCGGTCGCCGATCATCGATTTCGGGCCTTCATGGAAACGTCGCTCTACCTCCCCGTCAAACAGTTTCTCGAAACAGCCGGTTATTCGGTCAAGGGTGAAGTCGGCGGCTGCGATATTCTTGGCTTGAGCGACGGTGACCCGACCGTGATGGTCGTCTGCGAACTGAAACTCAGCTTCAATCTGGAACTGATCCTGCAGGCTGTCGATCGCGCCGCGGCTGCCGACGAAGTCTGGATTGCCGCGCGCATTTCGGCCAAGGGCCGAGGCCGGGAAGCCGACAAGCGCTATCGCGACCTCTGCCGCCGGCTCGGCATCGGAATGCTGGGCGTGTCCGATATGGGGGAGGTCAGCATCCTCGTCAGCTCCGTCTCGCCCATGCCGCGCAGCAATCCGAAACGACGCACGAAACTCATCAAGGAACACCGCAAACGTCAGGGAGACCCGGCGCTCGGAGGCTCCACCAAGGTGCCGATCATGACCGCCTATCGTCAACAGGCCCTTGCCTGCGCAGCGGCGCTTGTCGATGGCCCCTTGAGGCCCCGTGACCTGAAAGCGATCACACCCAAAGCCGGTGCGATGCTGCGCGACAATTATTACGGCTGGTTCGAGAGGATCGACAAAGGCGTATATGGATTGAGCGAGGGCGGTTTGAAGACAGTTGAAAAAATGGCGGGGATAAATTCACCCTCGACGTCAGCAATTACAACGACCTAACCGAAATCTCATCCCCGCCCTCCAAACCCGTGCCTACAATCACCCCGTTCCGTCACGGATACACCGGCAGGCGTGCCGGCGAGGCGGGACCGGCGCTGGTGGTGGCGGGACGACGTGAATCGTCACCACTGGGGTTCGCGGAAAATGGTCTCCCTCCGGCGACACGGGGGAAGCGGTTAAGGTTCCGGACCGGCCTTTCCGCTTCTGATGCCCGAATGGCGCGTCGGATGTGCCTGTGCGGCACACAGGGTGACTTGAAGAATGGTTTCGCCGGGCTATTGAAGTCCGCCTGCCAAAAGCGGGTAGCCCGGCGGCGGTAAAGCGGAGTGTCGGCGGTAAGTCGTTCCGTCCGTGTTCCGTGGCATCAGACGAACACCATCCTGAAAGGCCAAGGCAGAGGGACCGGAGTCGCGGATAAAAACTGCCGAACGGGGCGCTGAGAGATGTCACCTATAAACTTAACTTACGAGGCAGCTTTCAGCGCCCCGTCCGAGTTCTATATTGATCATCACGGCGTTCAAAAAACGCGCGTGGACGAAACCGCATGTTCAGGAGGCAACCGGTGCCGGACAACAGCTCGAAGACCAATACGCAGTCCAACAGGCAGGATTGGGAAACGCTTGCCGAAAAGGAGCTGAAGGCCTCACCCGAGACGCTGACCTGGCACACTGCCGAAGGCATCGACATAAAGCCGCTCTATACGGCGGAGGATCTCGACGGTATCGACCATCTGGACACGATGCCGGGTATAAAACCCTTCGTGCGCGGGCCGCGCGCCACCATGTATGCCGGCCGGCCCTGGACGATCCGGCAATATGCGGGCTTTTCCACCGCGCAGGAATCCAACGCTTTTTATCGCCGCAATCTCGCCGCCGGCCAGAAGGGGCTTTCCGTCGCCTTCGATCTTGCCACTCATCGCGGTTACGATTCGGACCATCCCCGCGTCGAAGGCGATGTCGGCAAGGCGGGCGTGGCGATCGATTCGGTCGAGGACATGAAGCTCCTGTTCGACGGCATTCCGCTGAAGGACATGTCCGTCTCGATGACGATGAACGGCGCCGTCATCCCGATCCTCGCCTCCTTCATCGTCGCCGGCGAGGAACAGGGCTGTTCGCGAGCCGAGCTTTCCGGGACCATCCAGAACGACATCCTCAAGGAGTTCATGGTCCGCAACACCTATATCTATCCGCCCGAGCCTTCGATGCGGATCGTTGCCGACATCATCGAATATACGGCAAAGGAAATGCCGCGTTTCAACTCCATCTCGATCTCCGGCTACCATATGCAGGAGGCCGGCGCGACGCTGGTGCAGGAACTGGCCTTCACGCTGGCCGATGGACGTGAATATGTGCGCGCCGCGCTCGCCAAGGGCCTCAACGTCGACGAGTTCGCCGGGCGGCTGTCCTTCTTTTTCGCCATCGGCATGAACTTCTTCATGGAGGCGGCGAAACTGCGTGCCGCGCGCCTGCTCTGGTCGCGAATCATGGAGGAGTTCGAGCCGAAGAAACCCGGCTCGCTTATGCTGCGTACTCATTGCCAGACCTCGGGCGTGTCGCTGGCCGAACAGGATCCCTATAACAACGTCATCCGCACGGCCTATGAGGCACTGTCGGCCGTGCTCGGCGGCACGCAGTCGCTACATACCAATGCGCTCGACGAGGCGATGGCGCTACCGACCGATTTTTCCGCCCGCATCGCCCGCAATACCCAGCTTATCCTGCAGCACGAGACCGGTGTCACCAAGGTCGTCGATCCGCTTGCCGGCTCCTATTACGTCGAAAGCCTGACGAACGAACTCGCGGAAAAGGCTTGGGCGCTGATCGAGGAGGTGGAAAATCTCGGTGGTATGACCAAGGCCGTGGCCGACGGTCTGCCAAAGCGTCTCATCGAGGAGGCGGCGACGCTGCGCCAGGCGAAGGTCGATCGCTCGGAAGAGATCATCGTCGGCGTCAACAAATTCCGGCTGGAAAACGAGGACGACATCGACATTCTGGCAATCGACAATTCAGCCGTGCGCAAGTCGCAGATCGAGCGGTTGGAAAAGGTACGCCGCCAGCGTGATCCGAAAAAACTCGAGGAAACTTTGGCCGCGCTGGCCGATGTGGCGAAGACGGGAACCGGCAATTTGCTGGAAGCCGCCGTCGAAGCCGCTCGAGCCCGCGCTACCGTTGGCGAGATTTCCGACGCGATGCGGCAATCCTTCGGCGATCATGCCGCCGTGCCGGAAGTGGTGGGCGATATCTACGGCCCCGCCTACAATGGCGACCCGGAATACAAGACGATCGTAAGCCGGCTATCTGACTACGGCAATTCCTCCGGCAAGGGCAAGCCGAAGATCCTGGTCGCCAAGCTCGGTCAGGACGGGCATGACCGGGGCGCCAAGGTGATTGCGTCGGCCTTCGGAGATATCGGTTTCGAAGTTCTCGCCGGCCCGCTGTTCCAGACGCCGGAAGAGGCGGCGGATCTGGCAGTAAAGGAAAAGGTGCAGGTCGTCGGCATGTCGTCGCTTGCCGCCGGCCATCGGACGCTGGCACCGCAACTGGTCGAAGCCCTGAAACAAAAAGGTGCGGAGAACGTCATCGTCGTGGTCGGCGGCGTCATCCCTCGGCAGGATTACGAATACCTGCTGGAGCGTGGTGTGGCCGCCGTGTTCGGGCCGGGCACCAACGTTCTTGATGCCGCAAATTCGATCATCGACCTGCTGGAAGGCAAAAGGAGAAATGCCGTCGCCTGATCTTTCAGGGGTGAAGGAAACTTTTGCGGAAAACGAGTTGCGGAATGACCCGCTCAAGGGCACGCGGCTCGTCGGGGTTTTGCTGCCGCCGATCGATCAGCATCACCGCACGGGCCGCTATCGTCGCTGGATCCTGCCGGAACGTGGTAAGGCCATAACTCAGCCAGGCCGCCTCCGGCACGTCGTCGAAGCCGATCAGCGCGACGTCCTGCGGTATCGAAAGGCCGAATTCCTGACGGATCACATCCATGGCGCCGAAGGCCAGGAGGTCGTTGGCGCAGAAGATCGCATCCGGCCGCTCGCCTTCCGAAAACAGCGCGCGGGCCGCAATAACCCCGCCGTCATAATCGGAATCACGGCCGTGGGCGATCCGCGCTTCAAATCCCGAAGCGCGGGCTGCGATGACGAAAGCGTTCTCGCGTTCGGCGATGCTTGGCGTGGCTGAACGCGAGGCGATGACCGCCAGCCGGCGACGGCCGGCAGCGATGAACGTATCTGCCGCCTCGCGCGATGCCTCGGCATTGCCGGCCAGAACACGGTCGGCATCCGGCTCGGACCGACCGATGACGACTAGCGGCTGGCCGTTGCGTTGCGCGAGTTCGAAAAAGCTTGCCGGCGGCGAACCGGAGAGAATGACCGTCGCCTCTGCGCGATGCCCGATCAGCATCTTCTGGGCTGCAAGAAGCTCTTCCTCGGTTTCGCCGGTATTGATGAGGACAGGAATGGAGCCACGGCGAATCAAAGCCTTGGTGAGCGCCGCGGTTAGATGGGCGCGAAAGCCGATTTCCGGCTTGGTCGCTACCACGCCGACCAACCGGCTCTGGTTGGCGAGCACGCCGCGGGCCAGATCGTTGACGTGATAACCGAGTTCTTCGGCTGCCTTCAGCACCTTTTCACGGGTCGCCGGCGCAACACTGGCGCCTTCGGTAAAGGTTCGCGATACAGCGGAACGTGAGACCCCCGCGAGTTGCGCTACCTGTTCAGCGCTGACAAAGCGCATTCTTCTATCGTCTTTCATGCCATGCTTCACGCCTGTTTGCTGCACAGGCGTGCAGACTGCGTAAAATGTCATAATCAGCGATATTTACAGTGGCATGACAGTCGGTCACGGAAAAGGCCGATCGGGATCTTCAGCTGATCGCCAAGGCATCCTTCAACGCCACGCCCTGCTTCGGCTGCAGGTCCAGGTCGGCTTCGATATGATCGATATGGTGCAGCATGAGGGCGGCGGCACGCTTGGCATCGCCGCGTTCGATCAGATCGAGAATGGCGAAATGCTCGCTGTGACCGCAGCTCGACACGCCGGATCGGCCGTAGAGCGCAATGACCAGCGAGGAACGCGCAACGAGTTCATCCATGAAACGCTGGAGAATGGCATTTCCGGCGACCGAGGCCAGCATCAGGTGGAAATCGCCGGATGCCTTGATTTCCGCCCGCCGGGCCGCCGGGCCGCGCTCGTTCATGTAGCGCTCTTCCTCGACAAGCTGTTCGCGAAAACGGGCGATATCGTCCGATGTGATGCGATCGACGGCTGCGGCAACGATACCCGGCTCGATCAGGCGGCGGGATGCGAAAATCTGGCGCGCCTCTTCGGGAGAGGGGTTGGAGACGAAGGCGCCGCGGTTGCGCTCGGTCTTCACCAAGCCTTCGAAGGTCAGCATCTGCAGGGCGGCACGGGCAACGGTACGGCTGACATCGAACAGCGCGCCGACTTCCGCCTCGGACAATTTCGTCCCCGGTGCCAGCCGCCGGTCTATGATGGCGTTGCGCAGGGACTCGCGGATCGCCATCGAGCGGTCCTCGATCGTCGGGTCAAGAGAGGATGGGGTGTTTTCGATCAAGGTCATGGGTTTTCGTCCGGCATGCCCTGTTCTAGCGCGTCTGGGGGCTTTCTGCCTAGTAGGATGTTTTGCAATCCCCCATTCAGATTGCATACAATTTGGACAGGTGATCGAAAACGATCGCTGTAAATTTGCGCAACCGCAAATGCCAAAAGATAGGCCGGCCCAAAATATCGTGACTCTTCAACGAGAAATCGAATTGGCACGCCTCCTGCATTACCAGAATAGTCGCAGGAGAATGCCTATGAGCAAAGCCGCTGAAATAGACATCGTGTCCGTCTCCAAGATTTATGGCAGCACGACCGCTGTCCACGAGATCAGCCTGAAGATCCCGGCCGGCACCTATTGCTGCCTGCTTGGCCCGTCCGGCTGCGGCAAAACATCGACGCTCAGAATGATTGCCGGCCATGAATCGATCTCGACCGGCGATATAAGGCTTGGCAATAGCGTCATCACCGACCTGCCGCCGGCACGGCGCGGTACGGCGATGATGTTCCAGTCCTATGCGCTGTTCCCGCATCTCGATCTCGTCGACAATGTCGCTTTCTCCTTAAAGATGAAGGGCGTCGAGAAAGACGAGCGGCGCGCCAAGGCGATGGACATGCTGCGGCTGATGCAGCTCGAAGCCTATGCGACACGCCGGCCGGCCCAGCTTTCCGGCGGCCAGCAGCAACGCGTGGCGCTGGCCCGTGCGCTCATTACCGATCCGGAAGCGCTGCTGCTTGACGAACCGCTTTCAGCCCTCGACCCATTCCTGAAGATCCGCATGCGGGCGGAGCTCAAAAAGCTGCAGACCTCGCTCGGCATCACCTTCGTGCATGTGACCCACAGCCAGGAAGAGGCGATGGCGCTGGCCGATATCATCGTCATCATGAATGACGGACGCATCGAACAGGCGGCCCATCCGCGTGTCGTGTTCGAAAAGCCGGCAACGGCCTTCGTCGCCAAGTTCATGGGCGACCATAACGTGATTTCTGGTCGGGTGACGAAAAGCGAAGGCGACGAGTTGATGATCTCGGTGCCGGCCGGCGGCGATTTCCTCGCCATCGGCGCCGAGGCCGCGGGCTTGACCGATACGGCCGACATTGCGGTGCGCACCGACCATGTGCGGGTCGCACCGGCCGCCGAAAAGGGGCTGGGTTTCACCGGTTCGGTCTCCAATGTCGAATATCGCGGCTCTTCGGTGAAGCTCACCGTCAATGGCGCCGGTGTCGAGGATTTCACCGCCATCCTCAGCGACAAGGACTTTTTCGCCAATCCGGTGAAGGTGGGCGATGCCATTCCGCTTTCTTGGGAGCGCGAGGACGCACTGGTCCTCGGGCGCCTGAAGCACTGAACCACAACAATAAACCTCAAGAGGAGAACTGACATGACGGAGACCAAAAAGACGGCCAAGGGGATTTCCCGCCGTTCGCTTTTGAAGACGGCATCTGCCGCAGCCGGCCTTGCCGCCGGTTCCGGCGCGATTACCGGCTTCCCGACCATCTGGGCGCAGAACCCGATCACGCTTCGCCAGTTCGGCACCGGCGTGTCCAACATCAATGCGATCGCCGAGAAGTGCAAAGCCGATCTCGGCATCACGCTGGAAATGACGGCAACCGATTCCGACGCCGCAGCCCAGCGCGCGGTAACCCAGCCGAAATCCTACGACATTGCCGATATCGAATACTGGATCCTGAAGAAGGTCTATGCCGCCGGCGTGATCCAGCCGATGGATGTGAAGAAGCTGAAATATTACGACAAGGTCGTTCCGCTGTTCAAGAACGGCAAGCTGAAGCCCGACAGCGTGATTGCCCAGGGCACGGCGCCGCACACGGTCGGCTTCGTCGAAAAGGCGGGCGACAAGAAGTTCGCCAAGGAAGAAACCCAGTGGTTCACGATGATGCCGACGATCTACAATGCCGATACGCTCGGCATTCGTCCGGACCTCGTCGGTCGCGAGATCACCAGCTGGGCCGATATCCTTGACCCCGCATTCAAGGGCAAGACGGCGATCCTCAACATCCCGTCGATCGGCATCATGGATGCCGCGATGATCATGGAAGCCTCCGGCCAGCTGAAATATGCCGACAAGGGCAACATGACCAAGGCGGAAATCGACAAGACGATCGACTTCCTGATCAAGACCAAGCAGGCCGGCCAGTTCCGCGCCTTCTGGAAGTCTTTCGACGAGTCGGTCAACCTGATGGCATCGGGCGAAGTGGTTATCCAATCAATGTGGTCGCCGGCCGTTGCCGCCGTCCGCTCCAAGGGCATCGCCTGCAAGTTCCAGCCGCTCAAGGAAGGTTATCGCTCGTGGGGCGGTGGTCTCGGCCTCGCCTCGCATCTCAAGGGCGCCGAGCTCGACGCAGCCTATGAATATATCAACTGGTACACGTCCGGCTGGGTCGGCGCCTACCTGAACCGCCAAGGCTATTATTCCGCCTGCATGGACACCGCCAAGGGCTTCATGAGCGAAGACGAATGGGGCTACTGGATCGAAGGCAAGTCGGCCAAGGGCGACATTCTTTCGCCCGAAGGCAAGGTGATGGAAAAGGCCGGTGCGGTGCGCGACGGCGGCTCGTTCGAAGAACGCATGGGCCATGTCGCCTGCTGGAACTCGGTGATGGACGAAGACCGCTACATGGTCCGCCGCTGGAACGAGTTCATCGCGGCTTAAGGGGCTGAAGGTTGCAAAGAAGGGGTTCTTCTTCCACGACGAAGAACCCCTCCCAACCCTCCCCACAAGGGGGGAGGGCTTAACCCAGTCGCTCCGCCGAACCTCAATCGAAGCAAAGCGGTTGCCGCGAATTTTCTCCCGCCTTGTGGGGGAGATGGCCGGCAGGCCAGAGGGGGTCTTGCCGGACGCGATGTCTTTCCCGTGACGGAAAACCCTGACGGCCCAAAGGGAGAAGTTAAACGATGGCGACGATCACATCATCGGAGACGGAAAATGCCGGGCGGCGGCCGAAAAGCTTTCGCCTGCCGCTTGCCGTCATCTCCTATCTGCAATCGGTGCCGCTGGCGCTGATCCTCGGTTTCTTCCTGCTTCTGCCGATCCTGATGATCGCCGTCGTCAGCTTCTGGGATTATGATTTCGCCCAGATGTATCCCGACTTCCTGACGATGAACTATGCCGAGACACTCGGGTCCTGGGTCACCTGGAAAACCTATCTCAACACGCTGAAATATGCCCTGATGGTCTGGGCGATCACGCTCGTCATCGGCTTCTGGGTCGCCTATTTCCTCGCCTTCCATATCCGCACAACCTCGATGCAGATGGTGCTTTTCCTGATCTGCACCGTGCCGTTCCTGACCTCCAACATCATCCGGATGATCTCGTGGATCCCGGTTCTCGGACGCAACGGACTGATCAATTCGGCGCTGGTCGGATCGGGGGTGGTGTCGGAACCGGTGGAATGGCTGCTCTATTCCGACTTTGCCGTCGTGCTCGCCATGGTGCATCTCTACACGCTGTTCATGGTGACGCCGATCTTCAATACGCTGATGCGCATCGACAAATCGCTGGTCGAGGCGGCGCGTGATGCCGGCGCCACTTCCTGGCAGATCCTTGCGAACGTGATCATTCCGCTCGCCAAACCCGGCATGGCAATCGGCACTATCTTCGTCGTGACGCTGGTCATGGCCGATTTTTCCACCGTGCAGGTGATGTCGGGTGGCCAGAGCGCGTCCGTAGCGCTGATGATGAAGAACCAGATGTCGCTCTTGCAATATCCGGCAGCCGCGGCAAACGCCGTCGTGCTGCTGGTGCTCGTTCTCCTGATGGTCGCGGGCATTCTGCGTATCGTCGATATCCGCAAGGAGCTTTAAGATGTACCGCGAAAAACGCTCCCGCGAATTCTATATTCTTGCCATATTCTTTGCCGTCTTCGTGCTGTTTCTCTATGGGCCGCTTTCGGCGATCCTGATCCTCTCCTTCCAGGGACCGAATGGCGGCCTGACTTTCCCGCTCAACGGCGTGTCGCTGCGCTGGTTCGCCAATCTGTTCGAAACCCAGGCGGTCGGCGATTTCGGCGGTTCGTTCCGGCGCTCAGCCATGCTCGGCATCATGGTGATGGCGGTGACCGTCGTCGTGTCGCTGCTGGCCGGCCTTGCGTTTCGCCGCAAGTTCATCGGCGCCACCGCTCTGTTCTATCTGGCGGTCGCAAGCCTTGTCGTGCCGTCGATCATCGTGTCGCTCGGCATCGGCGTGCTGTTCAACCAGCTCGGGCTGCAACCGGCCTGGTATTCGTCGGCTTTCGGCGCGCATCTGACCTGGACATTGCCGTTCGGCGTGCTGATCATGTTTGCGGTGTTCAACCGCTTTTCGCCGGCTTACGAAGAGGCCGCACGCGATCTCGGCGCCTCGTCGTGGCAGACATTTTCAAATGTCGTTTTGCCGATGATCGCGCCGAGCCTGATCGGGGTTGGCCTGTTCGGCTTCACGCTTTCCTATGACGAATTCGCCCGCACGCTGATGACATCAGGATCGTTCAACACGCTGCCGCTCGAAATCTACGGGATGACTACCAACGTGACGACGCCAGTGCTTTATGCGCTCGGCACGGTGACGACGGTGTTCTCCTTCCTCGTGATCGCCGGCACGCTCGGCCTGATCATTCATCTCAACCGCCGCCGCCTGAAATCGTAAAGCCAGACCATGCGCATTCTCGTCATCAATCCCAATACGACCGCCAGCATGACCGCGACGATCGCCGATTCGGCACGCCGCGTTGCTGCCCGCGACACCGTGATCACTGCCGTCACCTCCTCGATGGGGCCGGTGTCGATCGAGGGTTACTATGACGAGGTTTTCGCCATTCCGGGCCTCCTCAAAGAGATCGCGGCGGGGCAAAAAGCCGGCGCGGATGCGGTGGTGATCGCCTGTTTCGACGATACCGGGCTTGATGCGGCCCGGGCTCTCGCCGATATTCCGGTGATCGGCATCTGTGAGGCAGCGGTTTCCGCCACTGCATTCATCGCGCAGAAATTCACCGTGGTCACGACCATGGAGCGCTCACGGCTGCCGCTCGAACATCTGGTCTATCGTTACGGCATGTCGTCGCGCTGCAAGGTGCGCGCCGCCGACATTCCTGTCCTGTCGCTGGAAGACCCTAATTCCAACGCCCGCGACCGGCTGCGGGCCGAAATCACGCTGGCACTGAGGCAAGACCGGGCGGAAGCGATCGTGCTCGGCTGCGCCGGCATGGCGGATCTGACGGCTGAGCTGAGGGCCGAATTCGGCGTGCCGGTCGTGGATGGCGTGGCCGCGGCGGTGAAACAGGCGGAAATGCTGGTGACGCTCGGCCTATCAACCGGCAAAAGCGGCGCCTACGCGACGCCGATTTCCAAACCTTATCTCGGCATGCTGGAAGCCTTTGAACCGGGCCGGCTGACCGGCGCATGACTGAGATCGTGATCCGCCCGCTCAATCTTTCGGAGGTCGAGACGCTTCTCGGCTGGGCGAAGGACGAGGGCTGGAACCCGGGACTTGCCGATGCGGCACCTTTTTATTCGGCCGATCCTGACGGTTTTATCGGCTGTTTCGTCGATGGCGTGATGGCGGCCGGTCTATCGGCAGTGCGTTACGGCAGCGATTTCGGCTTTATCGGCCTCTACATCACCCACCCGGATTTTCGCGGTCGCGGCTATGGGAGACGGGTGTGGGATGCCGGAATGGCACATCTTGCCGGCCGCACGATCGGGCTCGATGGCGTACCGGAACAACAGGCTAATTACCGGGCGATGGGTTTTTCACCGGATTACGATACACATCGCTGGAGCGGAAAACTGGAAGGGCGGATCGGGCAGGATATCCAGACGCTGGACGAGAGCCATGTCGCGGCATTGATCGATTTCGATAGCCGGCATTTTGCAGCATCGCGCCCCGGTTTCATTGCGGAATGGCTGAAGCCGCCGCGTATGGTCAAGGTTTTGATCCGTGGCGGTGTGATCGAAGGTTATGCTGTCTCGCGGCAATGCCATGAGGGCCATAAGGTGGGGCCGCTTTTTGCTGCCGATGCGACAGCGGCAAAGGGTTTGCTGGATGCCTGCGCAGCGGAGAACCCCGGAGAGACGCTCCATATCGACGTGCCTGAAAGCCGGATAGAATTTTCGGCTACCCTCGAACAGACGGGTTTTCCCAAGGGGTTCCGGACGACGCGGATGTATCGCGGGCCTGCCCCCTCCATGGCGCTTGCCGGCGTTTTTGGCGTGACCACACTGGAACTGGGATAAGGTTTTCGTCTTATTCCGTAGACTCAAGTTAAGTTGACAAATACGCGCAAGTTTTTCGTCGCGGTTGCTTGCGGGCCTCCGGCCAGCGCGATAATTATGCGTCATTGCCCAAGCCACAGGCCGGCACGTAAGCGTTCACGTCAATCAACGCGCATGATCGATCGGAAACGAGTGCGGTCTGCGCGGGCGTGTCCGGCAGGCTGTGGCCTTTTCCTTAAGGACAGGACAAAAAATGGACAGTTCAAGCCAGACTTCGGTACCTTCTCCCGTCTATCCCGTGATCGAGCGGGTGAGGCACGAACTCAAGCGGCGCGAGTTGACCGTGGATGCGGTCGACTACATCACGCCGCAGATGTTGCGCATCACACTCATCGGCGAGGCGCTTTCCGATTTCACAAGCCTCGGTACCGACGACCATGTGAAACTCGTCGTGCCCGGTGCAGGCGGCGAGATGGAGATGCGGGATTACACACCGCGTTCCTATGACAATGCGACCGGCCGGCTGGTGCTGGATTTTGCCGTGCATGAGGCGGGACCGGCGACCAAGTGGGCGCTCGAGGCCCGGCCCGGGACGGCGGTGACGATTGCCGGGCCGCGCGGCTCGGCCGTCGTCTCCGGCGTCACAAAATGGGTTCTTGTCGGCGATGAAACGGCAATTCCTGCCATCGGCCGGCGTATCGAGGAAGCCAAGTCCGGTGACGTGATCACCGCGATCGGCGTGGTGACCGATAAAAACGAGGAACAGCAGTTTGCAAGCGCTGCAAAGCTGACGATGCAATGGGTGCATCGCCCGGCCTCGGCGGTCACCGATCTGGCGCCGGTCATTGCAGCCCTCGACGGGATCGCGCTGACACAAGACACATTCGTGTGGGTCGCGGCGGAGGCATCCGTCGCGCGCGCGATCAAGACCTATCTGACGACCACCCGCAACCACCCGCTTCCCTGGCTGAAAGCTGCCGGTTATTGGACAATCGGTCAGGCCGATTCCAGCGTGAAGACGATAGATTGAGGATGCAGGGCGCGGTTTTGAACATAAAAAAGGGGAGCCCAGCGGCTCCCCTTTTGCTTGCGATGATTTGACCGCTCAGGCGGTCGGCTGTTTGGTCTTGCGCAGATAGGGCAGGACGGTATCGAAAGAGCCGAAGCGCTGGATGGCGTCCTCGTTCGATACTGCGGCGGTGATGATGACGTCATCGCCCTGTTTCCAGTTGGCAGGCGTTGCGACCTGGTGTTTTGCGGTCAATTGAATGCTGTCGATCGCACGCAATATTTCGTCGAAGTTGCGGCCGGTCGTCATCGGATAAGTCAGAACCAGCTTGATCTTCTTATCCGCGCCGATGACGAAGACCGAACGGACGGTGGCATTGTCGGCGGGTGTGCGGCCTTCCGAGCTTTCGCCGGAGCCGGCGGGCAACATGTCGTAAAGTTTTGCGACCTTCAGGTCCTTGTCGCCGATCAGCGGATAGTCGACTTCAAAGCCGGTGGCGGTGCGGATATCGCTTTTCCACTTTTCATGGCTTTCGACCGGATCTACGGAAATGCCGATGATCTTGACGCCGCGCTTGGCGAATTCGCCGGCAAGGCCGGCCATGGTGCCAAGTTCGGTTGTGCAAACGGGCGTAAAGTTTTTCGGATGCGAGAACAGGACCGCGTAGCTGTCGCCGATCCATTCGTGGAAGGAGATCGGGCCTTTGGACGTGTCGGCCTGAAAATCCGGGGCGATGTCGTTGATACGTAGGCTCATTTTTACTCTCCATTGAATGGCGGATTGAACCGCAAAGTCGAATGAAAGGGGAGCTTCAACATGCTCCATTGACTGCCGACTATGAAAATAAACTCCCGTGAACCGGGGGAAAACGGCAGGATCATTCCCGGCAGGACCTGTCAGGTCAACTCCCCTTTTTCAAGAGGCAACTCAACGCTCATTTTTCCATGGGCTTAAAGGCCAACTTGACGTCTATCCATTGTGCTCACGGATGATATCTAGAAACGCATCGCCGTAGCGTTCAAGCTTCGTCTGTCCGACGCCGGAAACTTCAAGCATCGCGTCGTGGCCCATCGGTCGAAGGGTTGCCAGGCCGACAAGCGTCGTGTCGGCAAAAACGACGTAAGGCGGGATAGACAATTCTTTCGCGATTTCCATCCGCTTTCTGCGCAAGGCCTCGAACAGAACAGCATCCTGCTCGTCCAGCTGGGAGCGCGCGTCTTTCGCGCTGGCGGAACTCTGTCTGTCCGCCTTGCGGCCTGCCGGACGATCCTTGCGAAAGCGGACCCCCCGTTCATGCCGGAACACGGCCCGCGCCTCCGGCTCCAGTTTCAGAGCGCCAAATGCGTCGTGATCGACCCGGATGAGACCCGCGGCGAGAAGCTGGCGGTAGACAGATTGCCATGTCTTCAAAGGAAGGTCTCGGCCGGCGCCGAATACGGGCATCTCGACATGGCCGAAACGGCGGGTCTTGTCGTTGTCGTTGCCGATGAGCACGTCGATCACATGACCGGTACCGAACCTCTCACCGGTTCGATAGATGGCAGCAAGTGCTTTGATTGCGGCTTCCGTACCGTCCCATGTATCGACGGGCTTCACGCAGGTATCGCAATTGCCGCATCGACCCGCATGCGCTTCACCGAAATGGGCGAGGATCGCCTGCCGACGGCAGCCCGCCGTCTCGCAGATCCCGAGCAGCGCATTCAGCTTGGCGCGTTCGACCCGCTTGACCTCGTCAGCGGAGTTGCCGCTGTCGATCATCCGGCCGCGCTGTATGACGTCGGCCATGCCGTAAACCATCCAGACCTCGGAAGGCAGGCCATCGCGACCGGCGCGGCCGGTTTCCTGATAATAAGCCTCGACCGAACCGGGAAGATCGAGATGGGCAACGTAGCGCACATTCGGTTTGTCGATTCCCATGCCGAAGGCGACGGTTGCGACGAGGCAGAGGTCCTCCTCCTTCAGAAAGGCGTCCTGATTGGCGTCGCGCACCTGGCGCTCGAGACCCGCATGATAGGGCAAGGCGCGGATACCCTGCGCATCGAGCCATTCGGCCGTCTCCTCCACCTTGGCGCGGGAGAGGCAATAGACGATACCGCTCGCTCCTTTGTGGCGGGACAGGAACTGCAGAAGCTGCTGGCGCGGCTGGTTTCGTTCGACAATTTCATAAGCGATATTGGGACGATCGAAGGATGAGCTGAACACCGCAGCATTGCGTAGCGCCAACCTCTCGATGATATCGTCGCGGGTATGCGGATCGGCGGTCGCCGTCAGCGCCATCCTCGGTACGCCTGGATAAAGGCGGGCAAGCTCACCGAGCTCGCGATATTCCGGGCGGAAATCATGCCCCCACTGCGAAACGCAATGCGCCTCGTCGATCGCGAACAAAGCGACCTTGGTATCACCGAGCACATCGCGAAACCCTTGCGTCGTGATCCGTTCCGGGGTCACGTAGAGAAGGTCCAGGACGCCGTTGGCCAGATCCCGGCGAACCTCGCCGAATGCCTCACGCGAGAGCGACGAATTCAGCGCTGCGGCCCGGACGCCGACCTGTTTCAAAGCTTCCACCTGATCGCGCATCAGCGCGATAAGCGGCGAGACGATAATGCCGACGCCATCGCGGCAGAGGGCCGGAATCTGGAAGCATAGCGATTTTCCGGCGCCCGTCGGAAACAACACGACCGCATCGCCACCCGCTACGACATGATCGATGACGTCCGCCTGCTGGCCGCGAAACGACGAATAACCATAAATTCTTCGCAGCACCTCGACCGGATCTTCGGCCCGACCACTATCGGCTGGCGCAACAGAGCCGCCTGATTTCCCCTGCATGGTCCCCTCGCTTTTCCAACCTCCCCACTATGGCACAGGACCTGTCCCGACCGCGAGCGTTTGTCTCAAGAACAGGTCTAAGTCCGCAACGATCGGCATGTCGAGAGACGCAAAAAGCCCCTTTAGGGGGTGCGGGATTCCATGTGTCCTAGGTTATTTTCGGGGAAAATGTTTTTGGTTGCGGGGGCAGGATTTGAACCTGCGGCCTTCAGGTTATGAGCCTGACGAGCTACCGGGCTGCTCCACCCCGCGCCAAGCGCAAACTTTGGTTTGCGCGACTGCGTCACAGCTTTGCTGTGATGCGTAGTGCCGGAGCAAATTGCTATGCAATTTGTCTCCTGTAAGGGCCGCACCAAATGGCGTCCCCGACATTCATTTAAGTTCTGCGAACGATAAAGGGCCGCTTATGCGGCCCAATTTGGTGTTTCGGCTTGGGCCGAGAAGTGTCGAGAAGATTGTACCACGCTTTTGCGTGCATTGCCTTTAAAAGACCTGGCAGCGACCTACTCTCCCGCGTCTTGAGACGGAGTACCATTGGCGCTGGG
>NZ_VDMN01000002.1 GCF_006335145.1 Aliirhizobium smilacinae
CGCCGCCGCCCTCGTCAGTGACCGGGTTATAGTCCCACTCACCCAAAAACGTCAACAGGCCAAATTCATAAAACTACAAAAATCTCGCAAGTGATTGTATTTAAATGATTTATTTGAATTCCGCGGCTATATCGGCGTTGTTTTACGCAGATTGCAAACAGACAAAATCCAGACTCGTCACCGACCCAAACATAGCCGGCAATATTGCTTGAAGAAGGCGTTCGTGCCCGAGCCAGTCTGGATGAAACCAACCGTCGAACTAGGACAAAATCGGCAAGCAATGGCTGGAATGGCAGGGCTCGAACCTGCGACCGGGCGATTAACAGTCGCCTGCTCTACCAACTGAGCTACATTCCAATACGCTCTCGCGCGAGCGCGGACGTTGGGATGCGCTATCTACATGCGCATCATCTGACTATCAAGCTTCAATTTTTCTGCTCGTTGCGTGCTGTGATCGCGCAGCCCGAGTTCAAGGCCGCCGCATAAGCCGACTATCGGCTCAGTGCATAATTTGGCGTCAAGCTGAACGACGAGACGGTGACTTTCGAGGTAAAACGGGTCACCTAATGACAACGAGAGGCGCAACAGAAGATTGCTATCAGTGCGACCAAACCGGTCTGGACAAACAGATGGCTCCACTCTATAGGGCCCCTATCGCTGCATAGATGGTGGTGCGGGTGATTAGCTCAGTTGGTAGAGCAGCTGACTCTTAATCAGCGGGTCGTAGGTTCGAGCCCTACATCACCCACCAATATCAATCTTCTTCCGTCGGGGGGCTCAGCACCATAGGCCTGAGACCAGAAGTTTAATCCAGAATGGATTCTTCCGACTTGTCAGAGACATTATGTGTTCCTGATGGGATTAAAACCAACGCCCTGGCGATTTAACGCACCGTTATCACTGCCCTAGATTTAGCACTTCTATCCGGCAGCCTCGAAGGCGGCTTGTGTCTCGAGTTGCTACGGCAAGGCTATTCGCCGCTGCTGTAGCTGCAATATATATCCATCTGCCTTCGCGATTGCTGTTCCAGACGCTCGTGCGCGTGCCTTATTCCATAGCGATCTCTCGCGAGCGTCTCCTTAGCATCGATGGCCGCCATTCCTCCTGCTTTGCCTGCCGATACTCACTTTGTGCAGCAATCATGTCGCGTCCCGCTTCACGCTTAAATACCTGAGGTTCATCAGCGAACCCGCATCCACAAATACGCAGGCATTGACAGATATCCTACAAGAGGATATCTATTGATCCGGTAATGGCACCGACATCGGATTGGCAGTATGTCTCTGAAGTCCATCAAGCCGCTGACACGCGCACCTCTCCTCCACGTTTCCGTGCAGGAAAGCCTGCGTAACTTCATCAGCGATAACGGCCTGATACCCGGAACGATGCTTCCGGCAGAATCGGATTTGGCCAATCAGCTTGGCGTAAGCCGGAATTCTTTGCGCGAAGGCATAAAGGCGCTGGAATCGCTCGGGGTGCTGGAGGCTCGTCGTGGCGTTGGAATTTTCGTGAAGGCGTTTTCCTTCGAGCCATTGCTGGACAATCTGGCCTATGGCCTCGGTGGTGCGCTACGCCAAGTCGAGGAATTGATCGAAATCCGCCGCGTTCTTGAAGCAGGCATGATCGGCAGGACGCTGGCGATGATCAGCGACCACGACATTGCGGAACTGCGCGACACCGTCAATCGGATGGGAGCCCATGCCAAACGCGGCGAATCCTTTGCCGACGAGGACCAGCGGTTTCACACCTTGCTGTTCCGTTGCCAGAACAATGAGACCTTCACCCGGCTCATCGATATCTTTTGGCTCGCCTTTTACAAGGCATCCGATTTCGTCAATCTCGATAATGCCGACCCTGTCGCAACCTGGAAGGATCACGCTGCCATCGTTGATGCCGTCGAGAAGAAGGACCTGGTCGAGGTAAAAAAACGCCTGGACCATCACTACGAGGGAATTTCACGGGTTATCGCCGCAAACAAATAGCAAGCTAGGTTCAATGTGGGAGGAGCACAATGAAACGAGTGTCCAGACTGACATATGCCGCCGCGCTGGCCGCCATGATGGCGACAAGCGCATTGCCAGCCTTCGTCGTACCGGCTCAGGCTGCGACACTGTCCGGAGGGTTCGACGTCGGCCCCGGTGGTTTTCAGGGCAATTTCAATCCGCTTGCCGCGACCAGCGGCTTCACCTGGCTAAGCGTCTATTACGAACCGCTCGTCACCTATGACGAAAAACTGCAGAAGGTTGTCGGCCTGCTCGCTTCGTCCTACGAGGTCAGCGACGATCAGCAGACCTATACGTTCAAGCTGGCCGATGCGAAATGGCACGACGGCAAACCGTTTACCGCCAAGGACGCCAGCTTCACCCTTGAGCTGGCCAAGAACGCCAAGACCGGTTCAGTTCTCGCCGCGCGCCTGACGGCAATATCCTCGGTGGAAGCCACCGATGACAAGACGCTGGTCATCAAACTTTCGGCGCCCTCGGCAAGTCTGCTGGACACCTTGACCAAGGTCATGATGTTGCCGGAACATGCCTTGACGCAGATCCCGGCGGACCAGCTCGCCAAGAACAGCTGGTGGTCGGCCGCACCGGTCGGCACCGGTCCGTTCAAGTTCGGCAGATACGTCACCGACCAGTATGTCGAGCTGACCGCCAATACCGATTACCGCGGCGGCAAGCCGGCACTTGAGAAGGTCATCAACCGCTATTTCGCCAACCCAGCTGCTGCGATCGCCGCGCTCCGTGCGGGAGAAATCCAATTCACCTATGTGGATTCGAACGACCTCAACACATTCCGCGACAACAAGGATTTCCGCATTATCGAAGGCAATTCCTTCGTGGTCAACTATCTCGGCTTCAACCACGATTCGTCGATCTGGAAGGATTTGCGGGTCCGGCAGGCGGTGATGTATGCGATCAACCGCGATGCGATCATCCAGAGCCTCTATGGCGGAGCAGCCAAGCCGGCGAACTGCGGTTATGTGGCCGATCAGGTAGTGCCGCAGGATATCGAGGCCTATGCCTACGATCCCGAAAAGGCAAAAAAACTGCTGGAAGAGGCAGGATGGGACAAGATCAACGGCAACAAGCCGATCACGCTCCTGACTTATTATACGACACCGCTGGCCGCCAATGTCATGGCTGCCGTTCAGGCGATGCTGGCACAGGTCGGCATCAACGTCACGCCGCGTGCCGTCGATACCCCGACCTATAACAGCATCGTGCTCAACCCGACGCCGGATGTCGCCCAATTCCAGATGGTTTATGCCGGCCTTCAGAATGGTCCCGATCCGAGCAGCATCAATGTCGGCCTTAACGAAAAGCAGATCCCGCCGGCCGGCCCGAACGTGGTGCGTGCCCGAATGCCGGAACTGACCAAGGCACTGGATACGGCGCTTGGAGAAACCGACGCCACCAAGCGCGACGCCCGATATCAGGACGTCTGCAAGGTGATGAATGCGGAATTGCCCTGGGGCACGCTCTGGGTCGCAAACCGCTATGGCGTGGCATCTGCCAAGCTGAAGGACTTTGTCTGGACGCCCGCGCCGGGCGGTGGCCCTTACCAGGCGCATCCGGAAAAATGGTCGATCGCCGATTAGGGCGGCACCGCTCCTGAGAAACAAAGGGTGGCCGGCCTTGGCCCGCCACCCTCACAGGAACACATCCATGCTGAAATACAGTCTTCGGCGCCTGCTGATCGGCGCAGGCATGCTGCTTGCCTTGAGCATGCTGATCTTCGTGATGCTGCGCCTTACCCCCGGCGATCCGATCGACGCGTATATCGATCCCAATGTGCCGATGTCGCCATCAGACCTCGTGGAACTGCGCGCAACGCTCGGTCTCGACCAGCCATTGCCGGTGCAATACCTCGCCTGGCTGCAGCAGGCGCTAACCGGCAATCTCGGTTATTCGATCCAGCGGCCCGATCAGGCCGTCCTCGGGCTGGTGGTCTCGCGGGTCGGACCGACGGTTCTGCTGATGGGAACGGCGATCGTCATCGCCATCATTGCCGGAATCGCAACCGGCATCGTCAGCGCCGTGCGCCGGAATTCTCTGGCAGACATATCCTTCTCCGTGCTTGCCGTCACCGGCATTTCCAGCCCGCCATTCCTGAGCGGCCTGGTCGGGCTCTATCTCTTTTCCGTCTATTTCAACTGGATGCCCTCGGGCGGCATGCTGACGCCCGGCCGCGAGTTCTCGCTTCTCGACCTCATCCATCACCTGATCCTGCCCGCCTCACTGCTGGCGCTTGCCCAGACGGCGCTGATCATGCGCTATATGCGAGGCTCAATGCTGGAAGTCCTCAATCTGGATTACGTGCGTACCGCACGCGCCAAGGGTGTTTCGGAATTCTGGGTGATCACCAAACATGCGCTGCGCAACGCGCTGTTACCGGTCATTACGCTGATCGGCTCAACCATCGGCCTTGCCATCGGCGGCGCGATCTTCATCGAAAGCGTGTTCAACTGGCCCGGCATGGGATTGCTGATGGTGACAGCCGTCGAAAACCGCGACTACCCAGTCATCATGGGCTCGACGCTGGTCATCGGAGCCTGCGTGATCGTGGTCAACCTTATGACCGATCTTGCCTATGCGGCGGTCGATCCCCGGATCAAGGTGGGCTGAGCGATGCTGGCACGCACCTCAACAAGCAGTCCCGGCCCCCTAGCTCGTGCTTTCGAGCGTTTCCGGCTCAACCATGCAGCGATCTGTGGCGTGGCGATCATCGTCCCGATGTTCTTGGCGATCCTCACCTATCCGTTGTGGTGGGGTTTCAAACCCAACGATATCGACCTGCTCGCCATGAATGCGGGACCGAGTGCAAAACACTGGTTCGGCACGGACGGTGTCGGCCGCGACATCTTTGCTCGCGTCATGGATGGCGGGCGGATCTCGCTCCTTGTGGCGCTGACCTCGACAATCATTTCCGCCATCATCGGCTTCCTCGTCGGAGCGATGTCGGCGCTGGCCGGACGCTGGGCGGATGCCGTCACGATGCGGTTCGTCGATCTGGTGATGACACTGCCACCGGTAATCTTTCTGCTGGTGCTCGCCTCCATCGCCGGCACCGGCATCTGGCCGACAGTGTTCGTCATCTCGCTGTTGTCCTGGCCCCTATTGGCGCGAATGGTGCGCTCGCGGCTCCTCGAATTGCGCGAGCGTGACTTCGTGATGGCGGCAAGAGGCATGGGTGCAGGGCTCCCGCATCTTCTCTTCCGCCACGGTCTGCCGAATTCGATCGATATTCTCGTCGTCTTCGCGACCCTGCAGATCGCCAATGCAATCCTTCTCGAGGCGGGGCTGTCCTTCCTCGGGCTCGGCATCGCCCCTCCGGCTGCGAGCTGGGGCAACATGCTGAACGCCGCACGCTCCACCGCTGTTCTCGAACAATATCCCTGGCAATGGCTGTTTCCCGGCGGTGCGCTCGTCACTGCAGTCCTTGCCATCAACTTCATTGGCGATGGTCTTCGCGATGCCTTCGACCCTCGCGCCGAACTAAACTGACGATCGAAAGAAAGTGAACATGAGCAAATTCAAGGGTGTCGTTCCTCCAGTCGTAACTCCGCTCAATGCGGATTTCACCGTCGACTATCCGTCCTACACGCGGGTGCTCGAAAATCTGATCGATGCCGGATGTCACGGTCTTTTCGTGCTCGGCTCGACCAGCGAAGTGGTGTTCCATGACGCAAAGACGCGACAGGAAATCATCGAACATTCGGCAAAGGTCATCAATGGCCGCGTACCGCTGATCGTCGGCGTCATCGACGCAACGACCGATCTGGTCATCAACCATGCAAGGATCGCCAAGGCAGCCGGCGCCGATGCGGTCGTCGTGACGGCCCCTTATTATACTGTTACCAGTCAGCCGGAAATTCTCGACCATTTCCGCTTCATCCGCGATGCCGTCGATGTGCCGTTGATCGCCTACGACATCCCGGTCTGCGTCCACGTCAAGCTGCAGCGCCAGACGAGCGTGACGCTCGCACGCGAAGGCACGATTATCGGCATCAAGGATTCCAGCGGCGACGACGGCAACTTCCGCTATGTGCTGCTCGATCTCGCCGACAGACCCGACGTCTTCCTGATGACCGGATCCGAGATCGTCGTCGACAACGCGCTTCTGATGGGCGCGCATGGTGTCGTGCCAGGCATCGCCAATGTCGATCCGCACGGTTATGTCCGGCTCTGGGATGCCGCCCAGCGCGGTGACTGGGCCGCCGCCCGCAAGGAACAGGAGCGCCTCTGCCGGCTGTTCGAAATCGTCTGGGTCGGCGCGGGTCGCGTCAGCGGCGGCGCGTCCGGAATCGGTGCGTTCAAGGCGGCGATGAAGAGCCTCGGCATCATCGACACCGCGCTGATGCCTCGCCCGCGTGCCGCCCTCAATGACGCCGAGACGGCAAGGATCGACGAGATCCTGCGCTCAACCGGGCTTCTTTCCTGAGGTAAGCCATGCAACAGGCCGCTGAAACCATACTCGACGTTAAGGGATTGCGGACCGTCTTCCGCGTTCGCGCCGGCGAAGTGACGGCGGTCAACGGCATCGATCTATCCGTCGCAGCCGGCGAAACATTGGCACTTGTCGGAGAGTCAGGCTCCGGCAAGTCGGTCACCAGTCTCTCGGTGATGCGTCTGCTCACCCGCAAGATCGGCGCCATCGCGGCCGGCAGCGTCCACCTGAAACGCAAGGACGGCAAGGTCCGAGACCTCGTCTCGCTCAGCGAACAGGAAATGCGCTCCATTCGCGGTGATGATATCGGCATGATTTTTCAGGAGCCGATGTCCAGCCTCAATCCTGTTTACACGATCGGTGACCAGATTTCGGAGCCGATCCGCATCCATCGCGGGGCGGACCGTAAAAGCGCGATGGATGCGGCCATTTCACTTCTCGACCAAGTCGGCATCCCGGATGCCGCGCGACGCGTCAAACAATATCCGCACGAACTTTCCGGCGGCATGCGCCAGCGCGCGACCATCGCCATGGCGCTTGCCTGTGACCCGACGCTGCTGATCGCAGATGAACCGACCACCGCGCTCGATGTCACAATCCAGGCGCAGATTCTCGATCTCTTGCAGAAGCTCCAGCGGGAGCGCGGGATGGCCATGTTGTTCGTCACTCACAATCTCGGCGTCGTCGCGGAAATCGCCCACCGGGTGGCAGTGATGTATGCCGGGCGAATCGTCGAGACGGGACCGGTGGTGGACGTATTCCGCAACCCCAAACATCCCTACACGATGGGACTGCTTGCCTCGATGCCGAAGCTCGGCGATGCGACGCGCATGAAGCAGGCAGGCGAAAAGCTTGCAGCGATTCCGGGCATGGTGCCGAGCCTGATGAACATGCCGGCCGGTTGCGCCTTCGAACCACGCTGCAAATTCGCGACAGAGGACTGTCGCAAGGCGGTGCCCCCGCTCTTCGATGTCAGTCCCCACCATAAAAGCCGCTGCATCCACTGGCAGGAGGTCTAGATGAGCGCACCCCTTCTTGAAGTCCGCGATCTGGCAAAACAATACACGACCCGCGGCTCGACGCTGACGATCCTGCAGAATATTTCCTTCGACATCGGCAAGGGCGAGGTCGTCGGCCTTGTCGGCGAATCCGGGAGCGGCAAGACCACGATCGGCCGCTCCGTTCTGCGGCTGATCGAGCCATCGGCAGGCAGCGTCCGTTTTGACGGCACGGAGCTGACGGAGCTATCGGCCTCGCAAATGCGGCGCGCACGTCCGCGGATGCAGTATATTTTCCAGGACCCGTTCGCCAGCCTTTCCCCCCGCATGACGATCGGCGAAATACTGACCGAGGGTTTGAAAATCCAGGGAACCGGCAACTCGAAAGAGCGGCTGGATCGCGCCCGCAAGGCGCTCGAACAGGTCGATCTGCCCGCGGATGCCGTCAACAGATATGCCCACGAGTTTTCTGGAGGGCAGCGGCAGAGGATCGGCATCGCAAGGGCGCTGACGCTTCAACCGGAATTCATCGTTGCAGACGAGCCTGTTTCGGCACTCGACGTCTCGATCCAGGCGCAGGTGATCAATCTTCTGCGCGATCTGCAGCAGCGGCTCGGACTGACCATGCTGTTCATCAGCCATGATCTGGCGGTGGTGGAATATATCTGCGACCGGGTGATCGTGCTCTATCTCGGCCGCGTCATGGAGATCGCGCCAAGCGCAGAGCTTTATGCCGATCCCCATCACCCCTACACACGGGCGCTACTGTCGGCGATCCCCTCGCCCGATCCCGATGCCCATCGCAACCGGCAGATCCTGAAGGGCGACATACCTAGCCCCGCCAACCCACCAAGCGGCTGCGTTTTCCGGACGCGATGTCCGAAGGCCATTTCAAGATGCGCGGAAGTCGTTCCGGAACTGAGGGAAACGGCACCGGGACGTTTCAAAGCCTGCATTCGCGACGACTTGAACGGGAGCGTTTCATGAGCCGCCGCCATCCCATCGCCGGAAACTGGGCAAGCCTCCTGCTGCCGATCCGGAACGACGACAGCATCGACTTCGCCGCCCTTGAGGAAGAGATCGTGATTCTCATCGACGCGCGGGTGGATGGCATCTATTCGAACGGTACCGCCGGCGAGTTTCACAACCAGACGGAAGCGGAATACGACCGGATACAGGCCTTGCTGGCGAGCCGCTGCAGACAGGCCGGCATGCCATTCGTGATAGGCGCCTGCCAGCCGGATCCGCTGATCATGCTCGAACGCTTGAAACGGGCCGTGCTACATCGACCGACAGCCTTCCAGGTCATTCTGCCTGACTGGTGGCCGCTGAGCAATTCCGAGGCAACCGACTTCCTGAAACGGGTGTCAACTGCTGCCGATGGCATCCCGCTGATCCTCTATAATCCGCCGCATGCCAAACGTATTCTCTCGCCAGCCGAGCTTCTGCAAGTATGCGACCCCTGCCCTTCCGTCGTTGGCATCAAGCTGGCGGACGGCGACGACCATTGGTATGCCGAAGCGCGTAGCCACCTTGCCGCATTCGCTCTTTTCATTCCCGGCCATCATCTGGCGACGGGTGTAAGACGTGGTGTGGCCGCAGGCGCCTTTTCCAATGTCGCCTGTCTCAGCCCCCATGGCGCTCAGGCGTGGACCGACTTGATGAAGACCGACATAGAAGCGGCTTTGGCCATAGAAGTCCGCATTGATACCTTTATGAGCAACCATGTCGTGCCGCTTCGTAACCAACAGGGATATTCCAATGCAGCTTTGGACAAGGCGCTTTGTGCTGCCGGCAATTGGGGACCGGTCAATGCACGGTTGCGTTGGCCATACAGGTCTATCAGGGACGAGCAGGTAGCACGACTTCGGACAATCGCTCAGACCTGCCTTCCCGAACTGTTTCCAGGCAATTTCCGTGGAGAATGATTTCCGTCATAGATATGAGACCGCGCAGTTCGAAACGCAGAGAAACAGGTCCTAAGGTCTTGAAGGGACTCGAACCGGCGACCCATAATTTGTTGGATTATTTTCTCTGTGGCTCAACGGCTTACCAACTTGTCGGGTTTTGAACTGCACTCCATCGTTCAACTTTTTACCCTTATTTATCCCGGCCCGGAAGAAGGTCGGTGCTAGTCCTCTTTCCAGAGGTGCTGATGTGGATCGGCACCCATTTTTGGAGAGGTAAGGATCATGAAAAAGCTTATTATCAGCGCCATCGCACTCATGGCAGCCGTCGCTCCCGCCATGGCGGACAACCGTTGCATGCCGGCCAACGCGGTCATTGCCGCGAAGGCGGTATCCGTCATTCATTACAAGGACACCGTGATCGACGGCGTGAAGATCTTCTATCGCGAAGCCGGTCCCAAGGATGCGCCAGTCCTCCTGTTGCTGCATGGATTTCCGACCTCGTCGCACATGTTCCGCAACCTCATTCCGCTGCTCGCGGACCGCTACCGCGTCATCGCCCCCGACTATCCGGGTTATGGCCAGAGCGACGCACCCGACCACACCAAGTTCGACTACTCGTTCGCGAACCTGACCAATATCGTCGACAAGCTGACCAAAAAGGTCGGAGCCAGCCGCTACAGCATGTATGTCATGGATTACGGCGCTCCGATCGGCTACAGGCTCGCCCTCAAGCACCCCGAACGGGTCGAAACCCTGATCGTGCAGAACGGCAATGCCTATACCGAAGACCTCGCCGCATTCTGGGATCCGATCAAGGCCTACTGGGCCGAAAAGACGCCACAGCGCCGTGAAGCACTGGCCGGCCTCGTGACGCTCGAAACCACCAAATTCCAGTATACCGACGGAATGGGCGATGTTGCGCGGATCAGCCCCGACAACTGGGTCGTCGACCAAGCTCTGCTGGACCGGCCGGGCAACAAGGATATCCAGCTGGACCTGCTGGGCGATTACGGCAGCAACGTGCCGCTTTACCCGCAGTTTCAGGCCTTCTTCCGCGACCGCCAGCCGCCGACGCTGATTGTCTGGGGCAAGAATGACAAGATCTTTCCCGAGGCCGGCGCGCATCCCTATCTTCGCGATCTCCCCAAGGCCGAAATGCACATTCTCGACAGCGGCCATTTTGCGCTGGAAGACAAGCTCGACGTGATGGCGCCCCTCATCCGAGACTTCCTCGACCGCAAGCTCTGCAAATAAGGCACTCCGCGGGGCCTTTTGCGGCCCCGCACCCAACATCCCGAAAGGAAAAGACATGAGCAATTCCACTTTAGGCGCCCCAGCAACTGGCGGGCCAGCCCTCTCGGTCGTCCTTGTGCACGGTGCCTTCGTCGATGGCTCTGGCTGGCAGAAGGTCTACGACGAACTCGTCGACCGCGGATTTGAAGTGCTTGTCGGCCAGCATTCGACCGCCTCGCTCGAGGGAGACGTTGCCACCGTCGAGCGCCTGATCGCAGCGGCCAGCCACCCGGTTTTCCTGGTCGGCCACAGCTATGGCGGGGCCATCATCACCGAGGCAGGCAACCATCCGCGGGTCCGGGCTCTGGCTTATATTGCGGCTTTCGTCCCCGATGCCGGCGAGTCCGTTGCGGCGCTGAACGAAGCTCCGGAAGGTCCCGGCGAGACGAAAGCACCGCTGCGGCCTCCTCAGGACGGCTATCTCCTTGTCGATCCGGCCCGTTTTCCGGAAGCTTTTGCAGCCGATGTTGAACCTGCTACCACCCGGTTCCTGGCCGCTGCACAGCTGCCTTGGGCCATCGCGGCGGCCGTCGCGCCGCTTACCCGCGCAGCATGGCAGACCAAACCAAGCTTCTATCTCGTCGCTTCCGCAGACAGGATGATACCTCCGACAGCACAGCGCCGGATGGCCCAGCGCGCAGGAGCGAAAATCACCGAAATCGACAGCAGCCACGCCGTGATGATGTCGCATCCGCAGGAGGTGGCCGCGTTCATTGCTGCAGCTGCCTCCACCGTAACGTCCACCGAAGGAGGAGACGAGCAATGACGCAGGCCGTCACCTATCACCGAACCACAAGCGTTGCCGGAGTAGACATATTTTATCGCGAGGCAGGCGAGCGCGAAGCACCCGTCGTGGTGCTGCTTCACGGCTTTCCGAGCTCCTCGCATATGTACCGCAACCTCATCCCGGCGCTTGCCGACCGGTATCATGTGATCGCACCTGACCTTCCTGGCTTCGGCCTGTCCGGAATGCCGTCTTCCGGCGACTTCGACTATGGTTTTGCCATGTTCGCGAACATCATCGTCGGCCTTCTCGATCAGCTGGGTGTCGAACGCTACGCGCTCTACGTCATGGATTACGGGGCGCCGACCGGGTTTCGGGTGGCGCAGGCCCATCCCGAGCGGGTGACCGCGCTGATCATCCAGAACGGCAACGCCTATGAGGATGGCATAGGCGATTTCTGGGCGCCGACACGCGCCTACTGGGCCGATAACGGCTCCACCAACCGCGATGCGATGCGGCCTTTTCTGTCGCTTGACGGGACACGCTTCCAATATCTCACCGGCATGAAGGACCCGGCACGGATCGATCCCGCGGGATGGCTCCACGACCAGCTTTTCCTCGACCGCCCCGGCAGCGCGGAAATCCAGCTGGATATCATCTACGACTACCGCACCAATGTTGCGCTTTACCCGGCTTTTCACGCCTATTTCCGCACGCATCGGCCACCGGCCCTGATCCTCTGGGGCGAAAATGACCCCATCTTCCTGCCCGCCGGCGCGCGCGCCTTTCTGCGCGACCTGCCCAAAGCCGAGCTTCATTTTTTCGATACAGGGCACTTCGCCCTCGAAGACAAGGCGGACGAGATGATCCCGATCATGCGCGACTTCCTCGCACGAAACCTGATCGACCAGCCGGCACTCGGGAAGGATAACGGCCATGTATAACAGTAAATCCAAGTCGGGCGTGCTTCCGACCGGTGGGGGCATGACACTCATCGATCCATCCGACGCCCTGATCCTGCTTCTCGATCATCAATCGGGACTGTTCCAGACGGTCAGGGACATATCGGTTTCCGATCTTCGCCGGAACGTTGTGGTGATCGCAAAGCTTGCCGCGCTTCTCAACATCCCGGTCATCACCACCGCCTCGGAGCCGGCCGGCACCCATGGCCCGCTGATGCCCGAGATCCACGAACATGCACCGCACGGCGTCCATGTGCCGCGCAAGGGCGAAGTGAATGCATGGGATAATGACGATTTCGTCGGCGCGGTCCGCTCGACCGGTCGCATGACGCTCATCATGGCCGGCGTCTGGACCAGCGTCTGCGTGATGTTTCCGGCGCTCGATGCCCGCGCTGCCGGTTATGACGTTTATGCGGTACTCGATGCGTGCGGGGATCCGAGCGAAATGGCCTCGCGCATTTCGCTCGCCCGCTTCGTGCAGGGTGGCGTCAAACCGACATCGACCAATGCATTGCTGTCCGAGCTCCACCGCACCTGGGCGCGGCCGGAAGCTGCCGAACTCGGCGCGCTCTACGGGCTTGTCGCACCCGATTATGCAGCGGTCGCCGAAAGCTATGCGCGAGCACAGCAGGCCGCACGGGAAACGGGCTAGGCCTGCATTCGTCGATGCCCCGAGAACCGATAAAGAGACAGGAAAGCGGGAGCGGCTTTAGTCCATTTCAGCCATGGCAAGCCGGGTCCGCCGTATTGCTGCGCCCGCACCCATGGTGCGGGCGCAATCCAGGGATCTTCGGAAATATCGCGCAGCCTTTTGTGACTGCGCGTTTCCAGCTTCAATCATACCCGCGACGCGCCAGAGATCCGGATGCCACCAACGTTCCTCACGAATCCCGATTTCACCAGCCGCGGCCCGCAAGCATTCTTCCGCCGACAGCATATCGCCCACGGCGATATAAGCCTCCGCCAGCAGACTGCGGTAGAAGGGAACACGCGCGCGCCAGCCGCCGCGCAGCAAGCCGGCGATACTGTCATGCATCAAGGCGAAACCAGCCCCTTCTCCACGGGCCGACTGGATGGCGCCCGCAAAAAACCTGGCCGTACCCTCGTAAATGCCAACAGTCTCACGTCGGCCGACTTCGGCAAGCTGTTGCTGAAGTCGCGAAGCTGTTTCCAGATCACCCTCGACGAAAGCGATCGGAAGGCCGGTCAGCGAGATCGCATTTCCTAGGGATATCATGTGATCGAGATCGGCGGCCCTAACGATGGCGCGATCGACCAGACTGGAGGCACGATCCGCGTCACCCTGTAGCCAAAGCAAAAATGCCTGAGACAGACGAATGCCGACGGGCAGATCGACCTGGAAACGGGACAATCCATGCCCCTCTTCCAGATGGCCCCAATCCTTCATCAGCGCGTCCAGGTGAGCCGATGCCGAATTGAACTCTCCTGCATATATCTTGATATGCGCCAGCAGGCGCTTGCCATCGGGCGCGACCGCCCAGTCCAAACCCTTTGCGGCCGCAAAATCGTTCATGCTGCGCAATGCCGTGCGCGGCCGGCCGGAGTAGGCTAGGAAAACGGCTTGTCCGCACACCGAACGGATCTGAAATTCGGAATCGTTCGATTCGCCCGCGTGAAATATGCTTTCACGCCAGGCGTCGTCGGTTTGCGGGTGCATGTGGCGCGCCAGCGTCATCGCCCAGGCTCTGGCGGTCGAGAGCTTCGCCCGGCACAGGGGCGCGAGCCCTTGAAGGGCAGCGCTGTTTTCGCCTGCAAGGTCGATGGCGGCCAGCATTTCCCTGAAGGCCGACAGTTCCTGCCAAAGAGGCAATGCTGCAACCACCAGTCCGACGCCCAATCCAGCATCGCCAGCCGGATCGAACGCCCAGCCAATCGCGGCCCGAACATCGTCGATCTGCCGCCGATATTTCCGCAACCATTCGCGGGACGTCTGCGAGGACCACTCTCGTTCGGCAATCTGCAGCTTGTCCCTTATCCGGATCGCAAACTGCCGCCTTGCCTTCTCCCTGTAACGTGACCCAAAGAGACGCTGTGCCGCATAGGCGCCGGTGCTCTCGGCCAGCCGGTAGTGAGCAATTCCGCCGTCATACTCCGCTGCGACCAGCGATTTTGCCACAAGCTGCGCCAGGGCATCACGCCCTGCCATGGGATCGAGAGCTCCAGCGGCATAGAGTGCCTCCGCATCCTCGGCGCTGAACCGGCCCGAAAACACCGAAACCAGACTGAGCAACACGGCCTCGCTCTCGGGAAGAAGTCGATAACTCCAGTCGAGCGTGGCCTCCAGCGTCTGGTGACGCAAGGGCGCATCCCTTGCTCCCCGGTTCATCGAATCGAAGCCGTCCTTGAAGAGATCGCCGAGTGCGGAGGGCGCAAGGACGCTGGCGGTGCCGGCAGCCAGTTCGATAGCGAGTGCCAGGCCTTCCAGCCGCCTGCAGATCGAAACGACGCTGCGGACATAGACGTCCGTTGGCTCGGCAAGACCAGCCTCTTGCGACTTGGCGATAAAGAGCTGGATTGCCGGAAACTGCAGTGCTTCGCTTGTCGAGAGCAAGGCGGTATCGTCGGGATAAGCGAGCCCGGAGAGGAAATGGATTTGCTCATGCCGTGTCCGCAGCGGCTCGCGGCTGGTCGCGAGGATACGGGCAGCAGGTACCTCCGATGATATCCGCTCGACGAGCGTCGCCGCCATCGAGATGACATGCTCGCAATTGTCGATGACCAGAAAAACCTCGCTGCTTCGAAGGACATCGATCACGCCTGAAATCGGATCGTCCAGTCCAAGCGAAATGCCAAAGGCCGAGGCGATCGCGGGCACCACGAACCGGGGGTCGCTGACCGTCGAGAGATCCGCAAAGACGATGGCTTCGCCAGCGCCGCAGCAATGCCGGGCAATGGTGACCGCAAGCGATGTCTTTCCGGCACCGCCTGGCCCGACAATGGCGATATAACCCGGCAGATCGAGCTTTTCAGAAATTTGCCGGATCGCGTCGTCGCGGCCGAACAGTTCTCGCACGTGGGGCGGGGCGGCATAATGGCTCGGGATTGAAGGCGTGTGTCGCACCGCCGTTGGGCGATTGTTGTCTACCGCAGCGACGAATTTGTAGCCACGGCCAGCGATCGTCGCGATATACTCCGTCAGAGGATCGAGTTCGGCGAGCGAACGCCGAAGGTTACCAACATTGACCTTCAGATTGTGATCGTGGACGATATAGTCCGGCCAGACATGGGCAAAGAGGTCGGCCTTGCTGACCACCTCGCCAGCCCGCGTCACGAGCAGAGTGAGAATATCGAACCCGCGCCCGCCGAGCGCGACAGGTTGCCCCTTGTGGAGGAGAGCCTGCGCCTCCGGCAGCAACCGGAAATCGCCGAACTGGTAGGTGTTTTGCTTGGACAAGGCACGGAGATCGCCGTCGTTTGGCACTTTGCCCTCATAAATACATAAAAGCCGGACGTTACATCGCACTCGCCCATTTGCAAGACGTCTGGAAAGACGGTTGCAAACGTATCGGCACCAGGCATTTCGAATTTGAGAAACATGGGCAGGAAATCGCAGCTGCGGTTGTCGCGTTATTAAGCAAATGATCCTCCTTATCCGGCAACCTCAGGTTTCCGACTCAGGAGTATTTTCTTGGATCCTTATCCTTCCGATGTTCCCCGCTCGGCAAATGAAGATGCCATCGAGGCCAAGGCTTTTATCGATCTGTATCAGGCCGCCCGTCAGCGATTGCCGGGTGAGGAGCAATTCGATTGTATTTCCATCCATGGCGGATGCGCGATCTCACTTCCGCGCGCGCCTGCCATCGGCCTCAACCGCATCCTCGGTGTCGGTGTGCCGGAAGACCTCGACGAAGCCTATGCCTGGATGAGCAACAAGGCTGGAAACAGGTTCCTGCAGATTAATATGGATGCCGCATCCGACGAGCTGAGACACTGGATCGAGGCGAAAGGATTGCGCGCCTATGGCCCCGGATGGGCAAAGCTGAGGCGAGATGCGTCTGCAGGCTCACTGCCGCCATCGGGAGATGTTAAAACGCGAAAAGTTCGGCGGGATGAAGCCGAGTTGTTCGGAGCGATGATGTGCGCCGGGTTTGGCTTTCCGGAAAACCTCGCGGCTTTATGGTCCTCAATCGTCAGAAGAGACGGATGGTCATGTTTCTTCGCCCTGGACGGAGAGATACCGGTTGGAACCGGAGCCATGTTCGCTTCGGGATCCTTTGCCTGGCTCGGCGGGGGAACGACCGTTCCGAGCTTTCGAAACCGCGGTGCGCAGAAAGCGCTCATTCACGCGCGCCTGCAAGAAGGCGCGGTTCAGGGCGTGTCGAACATTGTGGTCGAGACCGAAGCCCCCTCGCCGGAAAAGGTGAACATCTCGAATGCCAACCTGGCGAAAATGGGCTTCGTGCATTGCTATAACCGCAGCAACTTCATTTTATGAACGATCGGCTGACCGGCGCGCATCAACTTGTATCTCTACGAAGTAAACAGGCCTAAGGGCGGACTGCGCGATTGTCATCGTCTTGGTCTTGGTCTTAAGCGGGTATGAACCATTGGCCTGCGCCTGTGATAGATTAAGCCATTGAAACTTTACTGATATGATGTGCCGACACACTCTTCGCTGTAAAAGGTCCCGGACGTACTGCAAGCGGTTGTGCCAAGGCTAGCTCTCGATGGGTCAGCATGATGAAGGAGGACAAATCCTTGCCGGAGCTGATTGGCCGCCTGCCGCACACAGAGCATATATCGCAAGCTGTCGCGCAGGACGGGGACACCGCCGCCCAATCTCTCTGACGTCGTGTTTCGCAACCGCTTGCATGATGCAGGCCTGATGCGGACAGACCTGCATCATGGGGATGGCCGATGGCTCCCCAAGGCAAATATGACAGGTTGAGATGCCCCCTCACTTTGTGAGGGTGGCCGCGATGACGCTGATGACGGAAGGCTCGTTCGACGTTGCCTTGAGAAGGCAAGGCGTCATCAGCACGGTCAAAATGAAGAAGGCGACCGTTAGCCTTTTTGTCAGAAGGCGGCCGAGCGTCATGCGAGATTGAGCTCCACAGCGATATTGCCGCGCGTCGCCTTCGAATAAGGGCAAATCTGATGAGCATCATGAATGATGGCTCGCGCGGTTTCCCGATCCATGCCCGGCAGGCTGACATTCAGGCGTGCCTGGAGAAAGAACTCGCCCTCTGTCGTCCCGAGATCCACTTCCGCGTCGACCGCGACATCTGCTGGCAGTCGCTGCTGCCGCTTGCCGGCGGCGCGGGTCATGGCGCCGATGAAGCAGGCCGACCAACCGGCGGCAAAGAGCTGCTCGGGGTTCGTGCCCGGCCGTCCGCTGCCGGGAGGAGACAGCTTGATTTCCAGCGCCGCGTCATCACTGCGCGCAAAGCCTTCGCGGCCGCCCGTGGTATGGGCCCGTCCGGTATAGAGAACATTATCGACCTTCGTCATGGGGATGCTCCTCGTATCTCAAGCAAAGTCTCTTGAGCCAGCGCCATTCGCTGACAGGAGGAGTTATCGCCCACGGGAGTATCTGTGCTGTTTCAGGAAAGCCGGTGAAGTGTATCAAACGGTAGCAATGGCACCGCGGCCAAAGCAGTAGGGACAACAGGGAAAGCCAGCGCACCGAGTGGCGCTGGCGGCTGTCATCGCAAGGTGATTTCGACGGCTAACCCGCCGCCGCTGCGATTATAGAGGCGAACATTGCCGCCGAGAGTCGTCGCCAGCTGCTGTGCAATCGCAAGCCCGAGCCCTGTGCCGCCGGTGTCCCGATTGCGGGATTGTTCCACCCGCACGAATGGCTGCATGGCAGCCTCCAGCTTTTCATCCGGTATGCCCGGGCCTCGATCCAGTACGGTCAGCACAATCTCGCCTGCCGCCCTGCGCTCAACGGCAAGCTCAGCCGCGCCGGCAAATTTGATCGCATTGTCGATGGCATTCGTCAGGATGCGTCGCAGCGCATGCGGCTTGGTCGAGATCGTGCCGTTTACGGGGCCGATGACCATGACTGCCTTTCCGGTATCCTGATAGTCGTAAGCGATACTGTCGACGAAGGACGAAAGGTCGATGCGCGACGTCTTCTCGCCATTGCCATGCGAACTTCGCGCATAGGCGATCCCATCCTTTACAAGCATTTCGATCTCGCGCAGGTCGCTGACCAGCTTGTCACGTTCCGGGCTTTCGTCAGCCATATCGACGCGCAGCCGCATGCGGGCGATCGGCGTCTGGAGATCGTGGGAAATGGCCGCGAGGATCTGAACCCGCTCCTCGAGATGATGGGCGATCCGGTCGCGCATGGCGTTGAACGCCCGCGCTGCATGCGCCACTTCGCGGGGACCGGTCTCGCTGATCGGCTTGCCCCTCGCATTCGGATCAAGCGCATCGGCGGCGGCGGCGAGATCGCCAAGCGGCCGGAATGCCTGACGCACGACGAGCCAGGTGCAGAGGACGAGCAGCAGCATCTGCACGGCAAAGACATAAGGCAGCCAGCTGGCCAGCGGCATGACACCCCGCGGTGTAACGTCGATCGTCAGCGGGGAACCATCGGAAAGCGTCAGATGTCCCTGCAGCCTGCCGTTCTCGCCGGGAATGGCTTGTACCGTCAGCGGGAATTTTTGCCCCGCGGCGTCCTCGATCCGGGCGGCGATCTCGGCTCCACGCCCCGACATGTCGGGAACACCCGGGACACCGGTTCCAAGCTCCAGCCGATAGTTGCCACGGCTGAGGCGATCGAGCCATGCTGGGCGTTCTGCCGCCGGCAGCCGGTCAATCACCGCAATCGAGGTTGCAAGGTCGCTTTCGAGCGTACCGAGCATCACGGCCTTGGCGGACGTGTAACGCTCGAAAAACAGGATGCTGAAGGAAAGGCCGTAGGCAATCGCAAGGCCCGAAAAGAGGATGAGAAACAGGCGCGCGCGCAGGGTGCCCGGCCAGAAGGCGAAATGCCGGCCCGCCTTGTCCGCCGCCGGTTCCGTCATGTCCTGGGCTCCGAAATTTCCACCGGCACCGCAAAGACATAGCCTTCCGCACGTACCGTTTTGATATAGGTCGGTTCGCGCGCGTCGTCGCCCAGCCGCTGGCGAACGCGGCTGACGAGAAGATCTATCGAACGGTCGAACAATTCCGCATCGCGGCCCTGCGTCAGGTTCAAGAGCTGGTCGCGGTTGAGAACACGCTGTGGATGGTCGATGAAGACGCGGAGGAGCCGATATTCCGCGCCGCTGAGGGCAATTTCCGTGCCCTCGGGATCGAGCAGATGCCGGCCGACGGTATCGAGGCGCCATGTTCCGAAGGTCAGAATCTGGCCCGCCTCGCTGATCTGCAGGTTTGGCGGCAGCATTCTCGTGCGCCGGAGGACGGCCTTGATGCGGGCCAGAAGCTCGCGCGCCGCAAAGGGTTTAGGCAGATAGTCATCCGCACCCATTTCCAACCCGATGACACGGTCCATCTCGTCGTCGCGGGCGGTCAGCATCAAGACCGGCGTTGCCTTGTGCTTGCCGGCCTGCAGTTCCCGGCAGAGAACCAGCCCGTCATCGCCGGGCATCATCACGTCGAGCACGATCAGATCGACCGCATTGGCATCCAGGAAGCTGCGCATCTGCCGGCCATCGGCCGCGACGCTGGTGCGCAGGCCGTTCCTCTTCAGATAGCTCGACACCAGTTCACGGATCTCGCGATCGTCGTCGACGATCAGGATGTGGTCGATATGCTCCATTTCGGGTTTTCGCATCCTCTGTATTTGTCGTGCGTCGAACCAGTATCATGTAACGCCGGACGCGGTCGCCGCGAAGCCGGGAAATGGCTCGCGGCGACCTGTTGCATGCGGAAATTCGCTGCGCTCAGAATTTCGCGACGTCCAGCACCGCACGGGCGAATTCGGCCGGTGCCTCCTGCGGCAGGTTGTGGCCGATACCGCCGGCAATCGTGCGATGTTCGTAAGGCCCAGAAAACTTGGAGGCATAGGCGGAAGGATCCGGATGCGGCGCGCCGTTGGCATCACCCTCCATGGTGATGCTCGGAATGGTGACGTTGGGCCCCTTGGCAAGGCGGGCCTCATAGGCATCGTACTTGGCTTCGCCCTTTGCCAGTCCGAGCCTCCATCGATAATTATTGATGGTGATATCGACATGGTCGGGATTGTCGAATGCGCTTGCCGAGCGGTTGAAGGTCTCGTCGTCGAATTTCCAGGTCGGCGACGCCGTCTGCCAGATGAGCCGGGCAAAATCATGGGTATGTGCGGCGTAACCGGCGCGGCCGCGTTCGGTGGCGAAATAGAACTGGTACCACCAGGCAAGCTCGGCCTTCGGCGGCAGAGGCTTGCGATTGGCTTCCTGGCTGCCGATCAGAAAGCCGCTGACGGAAACCAACCCCTTGCAGCGATGCGGCCAGAGCACGGCCATGATATCCGCCGTGCGCGCACCCCAGTCATAGCCGGCAACGATAGCGGTCTCGATCTTGAGCGCATCCAGGAGCGCGATCATGTCGACCGCGAGCGCCGCCTGCTGGCCATTGCGCGGCGTTTCGGACGAGAGAAACCGTGTCGTGCCATAGCCGCGCAGATAGGGAATGATGACCCGATAGCCGGCCTCGGCGAGGATCGGCGCAACATCGACATAGCTGTAGATGTCATAGGGCCAGCCATGCAAGAGCAGGATGGCGGGGCCACCTGCCGGGCCGGCCTCGGCATAGCCTACATTGAGCACACCGGCATCGATCTGCTTCAGGGCCGCAAAAGCCGTATGGCCGCCCGGCTTTCCGTTCGAGCCACCGGGAGGCCTTGCTGCGGGAGAGGGCGATTGCGCATTTGCAAGCGACGTGGCGCCGAGTTCTACGGCTGCGACGGTCATGGCAGCAAGGCCAAAGAAGCGGCGGCGCTGAAGCTGAAACGTGTCGGTCATGGATTTTCTCCGGTCCGTGTTGATGACGGTGGCCAGAAAACAGTCCGCATGTATCGTCGATATGTCCGGTGACCATCGCAAATGCATGGGAATGTAGCAGCGGCATCCGGAGATACAGTTCGATACAAAAGGGGGCCGCCAGCCTTGCCGCCGACGACAGGATTGGTGCCCGATTGTTTCACTCTGTAGCGGCGCGAGCCCCCGCTACACTCCGATACACTTCTCCCTGAAGCCGGACACATCAGCGATACCTGCGCCCGACCAGATTGGCGCAGTTGCCGATCGCGCCCGTGTCGGCTGCACCAGTCTCCACAGTTTTTACCCCCCGGGCTTCAGAGGACACGATCATGACGCTTCTCGTCATTGCCTATCTCGGAGGGGCGCTCACCATTCTGAGCCCCTGTATCCTGCCGATCCTTCCCTTTGTCTTTGCCCGCGCGGGACAGCCGTTCCTGCGCAGCACCCTGCCCATGCTAATCGGCATGGCCGGCACATTCGCGCTTGTCGCGACGCTTGCCGCGATCGGAGGCAGCTGGGCAATCCAGGCAAATGAATACGACGGCTTGCCGCCCTGCTGCTTCTAGCCCTTTTCGGCGTCGGCCTCATCTCGCCGCGCATCGCCAATACTCTGAGCCAGCCCGTCGTCGGGCTCGGCAATCGCCTGATGAATGCCGCCGGCCGGCCCGGCAGCGTGCCTTCGGCTGCGGGCTCATTTGTCCTCGGCATTGCCACCGGCCTGCTCTGGGCGCCCTGCGCCGGGCCGATCCTTGGTCTCGTGCTGACCGGCGCCGCCCTGCAGGGCGCCAATATCGAGACAACGGTTCTGCTTGGCGCCTATGCAGCAGGAGCGGCGACTTCGCTTGCCCTTGCGCTCTGCGTCGGTGGCCGGATTTTTGCGACTTTGAAACGGTCCCTGGGTGTCAGCGAGCGTATTCGCCAGTTCGTCGGCGCAGCCGTCATCGCCAGCGTCGGCGTCATCGCACTCGGCTTCGATACCGGCGCGCTGGCCCGGCATTCCTATGCCAGCACCTCTTCCTTCGAAGAGGCCATTCTCGATCGTTTCAACGCCCGGCCGGATGCGGGCGGCATGGAACTCGCGAGCGCCGACAATTCCCTGCCCGACGATAACGGCAAGCCGTTTCATGCAGACCTTCCCGTCGAAGGACGCGCACCTTCACTGGGGGGCGCCGTGGAATGGCTGAACTCGCCGCCGCTTTCCGCGGAGGCCCTGAAGGGCAAGGTCGTGCTCGTCGATTTCTGGACCTATTCCTGCATCAACTGCATCCGCACCATCCCCTATGTCCGCGCGTGGGCCGAGAAATACAAAGATCAGGGTCTGGTGGTCATCGGCGTGCATGCACCGGAATTTGCCTTCGAGAAAAAGATCGACAATGTCAAAAAGGCAATCTCCGACTTCAAGATCGGTTATCCCGTCGCCATCGACAATGATTACAGGATCTGGCGTGCCTTCAATAACAGCTACTGGCCGGCCAGCTATCTGATCGATGCCAAGGGCAATATCCGCTACCACCATTTTGGCGAAGGCAATTATGGCCGGACCGAACAGGCGATACAGGATCTGCTGCGAGAAGTCGGCAGCGACGTCGCCACCACTGCGCCCGTCAAGCCTGAGGCAAAAGGCGCAGAAGCCAGCGCCGACCTGAAGGATATCCGCTCCGGCGAGACCTATATCGGTTACCGGCAGGCCACCGGCTTTGCCTCGAACGAAGGCCTTCGTCCCGGCTCTTCCGGTACCTATTCGATCGACCGACCGGGCCTGAACGAATGGGGCCTCTCCGGCAACTGGACTGTCGGCGCGGAAGAAGCGACCCTCGACAAGAGCGACGGCGCCATCACCTACCGGTTCAGCGCCCGCGACCTGCATCTCGTGCTGGGGCCGGACGGCTCGGGAAAGCCGGTCCGTTTCCAGGTGACGATCGACGGCCATGCGCCCGGCGCCGATCACGGCACGGATACCGATGCCGACGGCAATGGCACGGTCACATCCACCCGCCTCTACCAGCTCGTCCGTCAGTCCGGCGACGTCACGCCCAGAACCTTCAGCATCCGTTTCCTCGATCCGGGCGTGCAGGCCTACGCCTTCACCTTCGGCTGAGCTCTTATCCCTCAATTATTCAGACAACAAAGGATCACGACATGAACCGCCGTTTTATCTCCATGGCAGCAATCGCATTTGCCACCAGCGTCATCGCCTTCGCCGCACAGGCTGCGGAGGTGAAGAACATCGTCATCGTGCATGGCGCCCTTGCCGATGGCTCCGGCTGGCGCAAGGCAACCGAAATCCTCGTCGACCGCGGCTTCAACGTCACCATCGTGCAGGAGCCGATCACCTCTCTTGCCGACGATGTCGCCGCCACCAACCGCGTGCTGGACCTGCAGGATGGGCCGTCGCTCCTCGTCGGCCACAGCTATGGCGGCATGGTCATCACCGAGGCGGGCAACAATCCCCATGTCGCTGGCCTCGTTTATGTGGCTGCCTTCCAGCCTGACAAAGGGGAGAGCCTGTTCGATCTGGCAAGCTCCAAGCCTGCCGGCGGAATGAACATCCGCGAAACGAAGGACGGGAAATATCTCTATCTGGACCCCGCGGCATTCGCGGGTGACTTTGCCGGCGACCTTCCGAAGAAGGACGCCGAATTTCTCGCCAGATCGCAGGTCTTCGCCGCCAAGCAGGCCTTCGCAGCGAAGATCAGCGAGCCGGCCTGGAAGACGCGCAAGAGCTGGACGGTCGTCGCTACTCATGACCGTTCGATCAATTCCGATCTCGAACGCGATATGGCCAGACGTGCGAGCAGCGACGTGACCGAGATTGCGGCAAGCCACGCCGTTTTCGCCTCTCAGCCCGAAAAAGTTGCCGATGTGATCGAAAAGGCCGCAAGAGCCCTTTCACAGTAAGGACCCACAGATCTCCCATCAAACTGAGCCGCGCCTTTTTGGGCGCGGCTTTTGTTACGCTCCGAGCGGCGCGCCAAGCAGAAAACGCCGGGTGATGCCGATGGCCTTGAGGAAAGCCTCGTCGTGGCTGACCACCAGAAGCGCACCGTCATAGGCCACAAGCCCCGCCTCAACGGCGGCGATGGAGTCAAGATCGAGGTGATTGGTCGGTTCGTCGAGAATAAGCAGTTGCGGCGGCCTTTCTCCCCCAAGGACGCAGGCCAGGCCGGCGCGCAACATCTGCCCACCCGACAATTGTCTCACTTGCCTGAGGCCGGCATCGCCACGAAACATGAAACGGGCGAGAGCCGCCCGGCAGGCATTTTCGCTGGCTCCGGGATTGAGCCGCATGAAATTGTCCCGGATCGACAGCTGCGGCTGAAGCAGGCTGACCTTCTGGTCGAGAAAGGCGCATGGCACCTCGACCCTGACGGAGCCTGAAAACGGCGCCAAACCTCCGGTGATGACGGACAGTAGCGTCGTCTTGCCCGTGCCGTTGGAACCGATGACGGCAAACCGCTCGGGACCAGTCATTGTCAGCGAAATATCGGAGAGGACTGGGGCATCGCTCGCATAACCCGCCGTCACCTTGTCCACCCGCAGCACCGTCCTCGACGCTACAATACCCGTGGATGGCAGCGAAACCTTGAAGGGATCGAGGACCTCCAGGCGGTCGCGGGCAGCAGACACATCGGCCCTCTTCTCTCCCGCCATTCGGCCTGCAGCCGCGGCCTTCTCTCCACCCGTCTGCTCCGCACGCATGGCGCGGCCGCCGGCCGAAATTCGCGGCATGCCGCCCTCTGCCGCTTTTCTTTTTCCTGCGCCATCGCGGCGCGCTTGCCGCTCCATCGTCTCCTGTGCCTTGCGCTCGACCTCGCCGAGCCGCTTCTGTGCGTCGGCCAGATCATGCCGGGCAGTGTCAAGCTCAAGAGCCTTGCGTTCCCGGTAATGGCTCCAGTTTCCGCCATAACGGCTGATGCCGAGCGATGTCAGCTCTATGATCGCATCGACATTTTCCAGAATCTCCCGATCGTGGCTGACGACCATCGCGCCCTGTCGCCAGCCAGCGAGAAGCTCGATCACCGCCGCCCGCCCGTCCCGATCGAGGTTGTTGGTCGGCTCGTCGAGGATCAGGAAATCGGGTGCGTGATAGATCTGGGCAGCCAGCGCGGCACGGGTACGCTGGCCGCCGGAAAGCTGCGCAAGCGACGTCGACAAAGGAATGGAGAGGCCAAAACGCGCCAGCGCCGCCTCGATATCCGGCTCCAGCATCCAGTCGATATCAGCCAGTTCCTCGAGCGTTGCCGTGCCTGCCTGTGCGCGCTCGATCAGCGCCAGCGCATGACGGACACCGAAGAGATCGGCGACGGTGTCCCCTTCCGCGACCTGTACACTCTGGCGCAGGATGTGGATGCCTGCGGGCGCCGCCACGGATCCCGACGCCGGCGACAAGTCACCTGCGATCAAGTTCAGAAGCGTCGTCTTGCCGACACCGTTGCGACCGACGAGCCCAGCTCGTTCGGGGCCGAAGACGATATTCAGATCGGAGAAGAGCGGACGACCGTCAGGCGTGGACCAGGACAGATTGGAGAGAGTAACGGAATGCGGCATGGACAAGGTTTTCCCGTATGGCAAGGCAAAGTGGCGTTGCGATCGGGTTGAAATCCATTGTCGATCATCCTGTTGGTACTGCTGACAAAAGAGACTTAGCGCTTTAAAATGGAACTTTCAAGGCAATGAGGCATGCCCACCCTACGCAGCAACGACACCAATCGACGTTTTACGGCCTACTGCCGCCGCCCTTTTCAGTAACGATCTGCACTCTTTTCGAGCATCCGCCAGATCGGCCTGGCGGGCCAATCCCGAGGGTGGTTACCGCTATGAATGGCTCAAGCAGAATTATGCCAGGCCGATCCAAATTGAAGATCTCGCGTCGCGAGCCGGTATGAGCGTCACATCTTTTCATCGGCATTTCCGCCGCGCCACATCGATGACGCCAATCCAATATCAGAAACGCGTCCGCCTAATCTATGCTCGCACGAAGCTGCTCCCGTAGCAGCAAAGCGTGGCTTCGATCGGCTTCGAAACTGGCTATGAAAGCGCCTCGCAGTTCAATCGCGAGTATCGACGGGCATTCGGCGAGTCGCCTGGCGTGGATGCCCAGCGGTTTCGCATTACCACCGTCGCGGTGGAGTAGCTTGTTGCACCTTGTCTGGTCTTGATTGGATCAGAACCAACGCCCCAGTTGGCACCGATTCATGATTTTCTGGTGGATACCCTCGCAGGACGATTCTAGCGGTGCGAAGCCGGCCTACTCAGCGCATGTGCCAAGGATTGGCATCATCGCCTTGACGTGCCCGTCGATGCGTTCCAGCACTTTTTGGGGAACATAAGCCCGTTCTGGTAAGGACCACCAAAACCTGTCGACCTGGCCCACAATTTCGGTCACCGCTCTGAGGACTGCAGCTTCCGGCAATTGTGCCCGATTGGCGAATGCTTTCCATCTCTGAGCATTCATCGCCTTGAATGAGCGCTCGCCAGCAAGCGAAAGTGCCATTGCGTCAGCTGGAACATACGGGATTGTTGATAGTACGTCGTAAACTGGGGCGATCGCTGGTTTGTCGCCCACACCACCGTAGGTCACTGACCAGTTTTTGAGATGCATATCGCCGTTACCAGTCATGACAGCGAAAGCCAGCCGTCGTACGAATTCGAGCGAGGTCGCCGTTGAGACCGCGATTGCGAGCGCTCTGGCGATGTCATGATACGCCGCCCCTTCGTATTTTCGGGAAGGATAGATACCAAATACCTGGGCGAAATCCTCCATGTGGATACGCTCACCGTTGGCCTCACGATCGAACCGCTTGACCAATAGGACTTTGCCATCTGACAGCGTCGCAAATTCTTCCGGAATGCCCTCAAAATCTGCTTGTTCGACAAGTTCGCGCTCCGGCACGTCCATCCCGATGGCTTCGGCCAAGGCGAGTTGAGCGTATTCGTTCTCGGAGACGCCGGGGAAAGATGTCGAGGGGAACTTGGCAATGTACGAACCCTGCTCGTCGCCGAGCGGGATGGTCAGTCCTCCACCCTTGCCTGTGTTCTTGATGACAGAGAGCTTCATCTGGACACCTGCCAGAGAAAATCGGGCTTTTGGTCTGGCGCGCGAACGCGCATCGACAGAAGCAACAGCGCCTACGCTCGGCGCGACACGAACGGCTCCGGGCAGATCCGAACCAAGCGCGACAAGGAGATCGAAGTCGTTTCCGGCCCGGACACTGCCTGCGTGGTGCTTCTCCATCGCTTCGCGCAGCTTGTCTTCCGGCAGAAGATTGGCAAAGAACGCAGGCAGTGCTCTGGCTATTGGCTTCGGATCTTTGCGGAGACCACCGGTGGCTGAACGAAAAGACAGGCTGAGCACAGGGAACCCGCCAGTCGCACGATAGCTGTCCTCGAAGCTGAATGCGTTAAAGTCGCCAGGGGTCCTCACGATCGTCCCAATTTTCCGATCATTTAGGAATACCTCGAGAGACGAAATGGACTTCGGATGAACCGGAACATCAGTCATGATCGTCGCTCTCCGAGCTGACAGCAAAGGCTGGCAGATCATCATAGTCATCATGAGGCTTTAGGAGAGCATTGACTGCCGGGGTGATCGCTTTCGGGATGAGCATCAGTTCCAGACCAAGCGCGCGCGCGATGTTGATCAATGTCGTAACGCGGGCAGCAGCGCTCCCGACCTCGATTTCGCGATACCTCGGGCGCGAGATGCCCGCCATATCGGCAACCTGCTCCTGTGTGAGTTGCAGGTCCTTGCGAGCCGCCTTTAACAGGCTACCAATTTCCAACAGAGGTTTTGACAAATCGTTCACATTGACACCCAGGCAGATCATTTTTTCTTAAAGGAAATGTATGCGGCTCTTTTGTCAAGCGTTTCGCTATCAAAATGATCTGCTTACATATCTCCTAGTCCAGAATGAGCCCCCAAGGGCTCACTGTCGCGAGGCGCCGACCACAATAGTTGACGTCCTAATCCGCACAGCAACAGGTATGATTTTATTAAATGCGACACCCTATTTCCGCTCGCCCTCGGCATTGGCGCCGAGAGAAACGGAATGAGCATGACCAAAAACGACATTTCATCACGTCATTTTCAGCGAAAGATATCCGAATTCTGCGAGTTGCGTATCGCGCCAATCGCATCCAGGCGGGTGCTGGAGAATATCCAGCCTTACCTAGTCAGTTTGATCATCTACCGGAAATCGCCACCGCTCCTGAATGGCCATATCGACTGGACGACGATTGGTCAGGCATGTGGGATCGAAGCCGAGCTGACGCTAGAATTGAAAAAGCAACTCCAGCCAGGCCTGGATGCAATCATCCGATGGCTCGGCGCTCCACCGGCAGCCGAAGGACGACGGCCACCAAAGCCGACAGTTAGCCCGCGCAAAACGGTGCCCGTCAAGAAGGGAGCTTCCATATCCTCGACCAGAAAGCCGCAACGCACAGCGGCCGACGGTTCCTTTGACCTGTCTGCGCCGACACGGCCTGGACCTGCACCGAAGCCGATCAGCCCCTACCCCGTGCCGCTTTTCGAGGCGACAGAAGATCCAGCGAGCTTTCAGGACGCGTTGACCTATCACATGCGGCGGTTCGGCGAGACCGAAAAGCGATGGTCTGGCGTCTTAGGCTCGCTTGAAGCGGCAATGAAGGACGTGGGGTACGATCAGCCCGTCCTTATCGGTATTGGTTCGGTGTTTCGGAACCAGGGGCAGTCTTTAGAAAACCAAGCGGCTCGTCTCTAGGCACTTGAAGCAGACCGGATCCTACGAGCAGGCGAGGTATGCTATTCAGGATACACCGGATGTCGTGCAACAGCACTATGGTCGCTTCCTACCGCAAGACAAGGCCGCACTGGCCGCCAAGATCCTCAATCAGGTTTGGGAAGCTGCCTAAGATCGGATGAGATGCTCGGCCCGGACGCCCAGACCATGCTGCATCCAGGCCGAGCATCTTCGTCCCGGGTCTTGAAGGAATTTCAACTGTGAGCCCGTCATTTCCCACTTACGAAATGCTCGGCGTTCGCAACGAGTTTGACTGCCAGGAACCGTTGCTCACATGCAGACTTTCGGACAGGCGCGATGGGAGAGGGTGCTTCAACCGATTACCGCTGTCTGCGATCAGTAGAGAACAAGCTTTGCTACTCAGCAGTGGACAACCCAGCCAACGCTGACGATAAATGCCAAAGCCGCACCCACAGATATTTGAAATCCAGAAAAAGCCATTTTGGTCTCAATTGATCGTAATGATACCCGAGGCTTCGGGTAGGTTGACCTAAAGCGTGGAACAGAAAACAGCCGCTTTTGTGACTTCAACATGCGCGTCTGACCATTATCAGCCCATAATGTGTAGCGGCGGCGTACAGGCCGACGATCGATGCGTAGTTGATGAAAAAGCCAAAAGTGCTTTCGTTGAAATCCCACATGTCGAGCGAGTAGGTCAGCATCAGCTTGGCACCGAACGCCATTTCAAAAGAACTTTTCACACCCCAAAGCGCAGTCCCAATTACCGCTGCGCGGAGTCCGATGATGCGGGCGGCGTTACGTGAGGTGAGACCCAAAAACGAACTGACAGTATTCATCACCACGCCCCATCGTGTTCCCAGATGCACCGCGATGATCAGCAATACCCAGTACCCTGCAAACATATGGATCTCGCGAACAGCAAAAGCACCGCTCAGAGCCGTGAATGGAAACAGGTCCCGAGAGACCAGGAAGCTCGTCACCAACATGACCGCCATGCCGATGGCAAGACCGACGATGGTGACGAGATTGACGATGCGAGCCGCGTCCATCCTGCGCTTGGCCACGCCGCCGTACCAGCGCCTGTTGAAGACGTTGTGCACGATAACGAGTGCCAGAAGAGCCGTACCGAACAGTTCGTGGGACAGATTGTCCAGCCACCAGTAGGCAAGGCACGCGATGACGAGGGCGACAGCCAGAAAATCGAGCAGAAGACGGATGCGGAACAGGTTCATTCGAATTCGAACCGCCGCATCTCGTTGAACGTGTACAGGAAATCCCTATCAGACCGGGACATGTGACAGCTCTGACAGCGAGCAGTGTTCTCGGCGGTGTTGATGGTGCCATCCGGCTTGAACCATTGGAACTGCCAGTCGGCTGTACGGCGGTTCTCGGCATAGTCCTGCCCCCAGTTCTCACCCTTCTCCATGATGAAGTAGCGGAACACCTTGCCGTCGCGGTAATCGACCAGCGCGACATGAGTGCCGTTCGGGATCGGTTTTCCAGCTTTGACAGCTTCGATCGCCTCGCGGGTCGTCATGATGTGCTCGGTGACTTCACCGCGCGTCACCGTAGTGTAGTGAACCAGCTTGTCGATGTCCGGCATCGTCGCGCGCGTCGGTTCTGCATGGACCTGCATGCCAGCAAACAGGACCGTCAGCCCTGCAAGCATCGCACCGCCAATTGCGCCGATTATTTTCTTCATCGAAACCTCTTCGTTCGGCGCCTCACCTAGGGTTAGCGCGTGTATTGTTCGTCGGTAACCTGTTCCATCCACTCGACCGACTTGCCGTCGAGCGTCTCGGAGATGGCGATGTGGGACATGCCCGTAGTTTCGGTCGCCCCGTGCCAGTGCTTTACGCCCGGCGGAATCCACGCGATGTCGCCCGGCCGGATTTCCTGAACTGCGCCATCCCAGTGCTGGACGAGGCCGACGCCAGCCGTGACGATCAGCGTCTGGCCGAGAGGATGTGTGTGCCACGCGGTGCGCGCACCCGGTTCAAACGTCACGGTCCCTCCACTGACTGTGGCAGGCGCCGTCGCCGAGAAGCGGGAGCCGACCCGGACGGCTCCGGTGAAGTTGTTCGATGGACCAGCCGTCGATGCATGCGTCCCTGCCCGCGTCACCGACACACCCTTATCGGCTTCGGCAAGCGCGGCGGACGCACCAAGGGAAAGAGCTACAGTAATTGCGGTCTTCATGTTCATTGATCACCTGTCATCGGGAGCCGGAGGACTTTTCTGAGCTACTCAGCAAAGACTTCCTTTGCGATCACCACGGCCGAGACCGCGCTAGGCCAGCCGGAATAGAACGCCATATGAGTGATCGTTTCGACGAGCTGTTCCTCCGTCAGCCCGTTGGCCTTGGCGCGTACGAGATGCGAACGAAGCTGATCCGGACGATTGAGGGCAATCAGCGCCGTGACCGTCACGAGGCTGCGATCCCGTTGAGAAAGCTGTGGGCGCTCCCAGACGTCGGTGTAAAGGACATCGTCGGTCAGTTCCGCCAGCTTCGGCGCGATATCGCCCATCAGTTGCTGTGTCCGCGACTTGGCGGAATCAAGGTTCGATGTTGGTGTCTGTGCCATGCTGGACTCCAATCCGGCTCCGAGGCAGAACGATACGGCCAGGATTCCCGGGATGATTTTCTTCACGTCTGTTTCCTCTCGATGCGCATCTTGCGACGTTCGTGGCAGCGGGCGCCGAGCGCACCCGCCTGGGATTGCCCTCACGCCGAAGCGAGGTATCGATCGAAGAATGGTTTCAATTTGCCGAGGGCTACGTCGACGTATTCCGGCACCCAATAAGTCTCGATGTGCTTGGCACCCTCGATCTTGAAGAGTTCCTTGTCCTTGGTCCCGGTTGCCTTGGGGAATGCGTCTTCCGTCATGTAGAGGGTATCGGCGGCGCTGCCGGCGATCATCAGCAGCGGCACGTCGATGAGCGCGATCTCGTCGGTCGCATCCCACCGCATCAGGTCCATGAGACTGCTCGTCGTGTACCTGAACGTCGAGCCAGGGTGGGCATGGGTGCGCCAATAATACTCGTAGCCTTCGCGATAGAGATCGAACGGCAACGCGGCGATCTGAGCATCGGTGAGGTTGGCGTCTCCGGAATAAAGAACCTCGCCGCCGGCCGCTTCCTGGGCACGTGCCGCGGAAGCCTGCTGAAGGCGCTGCTGGATCGTATCCATCTGACTGTCCTGGAAGCCGCTGCGGCGGACGCGTCCGGAATTGAACATGCTGAGCGTCGCTACCGCCTTGAAGCGCTTGTCGCTCTTTGCAGCCGCGAGCGAATAACCGCCCCCGCCGCAAATGCCGAACAGGCCGAGACGGGCCGTATCGACACCGGGGAACTGGCTGATGAAGTCTGCCATTCCGTGAATGTCCTCGATGCGGAACTGCGGCTTGTCGGTGCTGCGCGGCGCACCACCGCTTCCGCCCTGATAGGCAGCGTCGGCCGTGATGGTGATGAAGCCGCGTTCCGCCAGACGCTGGGCATAAAGACCGGTCGTCTGCTCCTTCACCCCGCCGTTCGGATGCGCCAGCACAAGCGTAGGATACTTCTTCGCCGGATCGTAGTCGGCCGGGGTGTAGACGTTGGCGACGATATCGAGGCCGTTCAGCTCATACTTCACCGGATGGATATTGACTTTGCCCGGCTCATTCTTGGTGATGGCACCGTCATAAACGAGGGTGAACGGGTTCTGCTTGTAGTCGGCGGCGACGGCCTTGGTCGTCATTGTTGACACTCCTAAGATTGCACCGGAGACGACGAGCGCGGACGCTCCGAGGAACTCGCGTCTTCTTGTGTTGATGATTTCGTCAGCCATCGTCTGGCTCCTTGTCTGTACGGGCTAGCGCCAATGATTCAGTCGAGCTTCTTGTCGGCGAGGAATTTGGATACCTGGTCGGCGATCTCGCCATTATTCAGATCCGACATCAGGAAGTGGGTGCCGCCCTTGATGCCGATCTCCGGCAGGTGGACGAGCGTCGCGTCGCCGCCGTGCTTGTTGACGGCCTCGACCCAGAGCTTGGCCATCGAAAGGCGAACCCGCCAGTTGTCCTGACCACGGTCGGTCGTCGGTTCGACCGGGAAATTGTCGTCGTAGTAGATGACGATCGGCAGCTTGGTCAGCTTCTCGAAGTCGGCGACGGGGACTGCCTCTCCCTTCAGCGTGCCGGCGGCACTTGGCATGTCGGCAGGAACTTCGCCTTCCGGAAAGATGAACCCGCTACCGGGTTCAAGCGCGACGATGCCCTTGACGTTCGGATTCTTGATCGCCGTCAGCCAGCCAGGACCGCCCGCCTGCGAATGGGTGAAAAGGATGCCGGGTCCGGTCTTGTCGAACAGGGCCGACATCGCATCGGAGATGACCTTGGCATCGTAAGGTCCGGTGTTCGGAGTGACCGAACGGAAAAACTGGTCGAGCGCTTCGGGACTGCGATCAAACTGGACGTTCTGGAAGTAGTCGGGCCATTTTCCGAGTCGGAACTGGTCGAAGAAAAGCTGATCATAGGGTGTGGGTTCGATCGTGGCCGCAATGGTGGAATTGCCTGCGCGGCCGCGGCGCGGCTGATCGACGAGATAGGTGGAGAAGCCCTTGCGCAGAAAGATGTTCTGGAAACCCTCGCGACCGTCAGGTGTCGTCTCCCAGCTTCTGGCCGACTGGAAGGCCCCGTGCAGCATGATAATCGGGAGGGGCTTCGGGTTCTGGGGGACCTGATAGAAAACGTAGGCGTGGTCGCCGTGAAGCGACTGTCCTTCGGCTGTCGGTGCGTTGTTGTTATAGGTGCCCGCGGTCTTGGAGACGGTTCCGCCGACGGCGAAGCTGCCCTGTTCCTGGATGGCGAGCGCTTCTGGCTTCGTCGCCGACTGTGCCTGAGCAACACCGGAGATCGCGATTGCGGTCGAGAACGCTAAGACGGAGAAGGCTTTGGCAAGTGTGCGGGGCATATCGATCTCACAACATTAAGTTGGGAGAAAGCTAACCGAGCGGCACTCAGGTGATTAGATACCTATTTCCGATTGAGGCCATTAGCCTGCCTTATCAATCACAGACGGTTGATTAGCGCGTTATCCACGATACCTGAGAGCCTCGACGACAAGCGCGAAGGCAGGAGATGCGTGTCGTCGGTTCGGGTAATAGAGATGATAACCGGGAAAAGGCGCGCACCAGTCTTCCAACACCCGAACTAACTCGCCCCGGGCGATCTGCTCGGCAACATGGTCGTCGGGCATGTAGGCGAGACCTAGCCCCCTTTTTGCAGCATCCATCCGCATCGCTATGTTGTTGAATACCAGTTGTCCCTCTACCCTTACCCTGAGTTCGTGCCCGTCCTTCTCGAACTCCCATGAGAGGATATTGCCGTGGGTCGGCATCCTGATCTGGATGCAGTTGTGTCCAGTCAGGTCTTCGGGCTTTTCGGGCCACGGGTTCTGCCGGAAATAGGAGGGAGCGCCCACGACCGCCATGCGCATCTCGGGACCGATCTTCACGGCTATCATGTCCTTGGCGACCTGTTCCCCCAGACGCACGCCGGCATCATAGCGCTCTGCCACGATATCCGTGAGCCCGTAGTCCACCGTGATTTCGACCTTCACATCCGGGTTGTCCGGCAGAAATTTATCAAGCGCCGGAGCTAGAACGGAGATCGCGGCATGCTCGCCCGCGGTGATCCGCACAGTCCCGGCGGGCTTGTCCCGCATTTCGCTAAGCGCCGTCAGCTCCGCCTGGATTTCCTCGAACCGCGGACCAGCCGTCTTGAGAAGACGTTCGCCTGCCGCCGTCGGCGATACCCGCCGTGTCGTCCTTGTCAGAAGCCGGAGACCCAGTCGCTCCTCAAGACCGCGAACCGTCTGGCTGAGCGCTGACTGAGATACGCCCAATTTGACCGCAGCTTTCGTAAAGCTCTCCTCGCGCGCCACCATCAGGAAGGCGACCAAATCGTTGAAATTCTCCTGCGGCATTCATTAGGAATCCTTATAGCTTCATGCTGATTACTGCCCCTAATCCGAAGGGTCGGCAAGGCATATCTTGTGTCCAACGAAACAGAGGCCCCGTCGTGGAGGACGGCATGGTCGACCTTGAACGGAACACGATATGCCGATCGGCCCAAATGCAACCGCCTCCCCGAACAAGAGCGCCATCCTTTCGATCATCCTGATCAGCTATGTGATGATCGTGCTCGACATTTCCGTGGTGCTAACTGGGCTGCCTAAAATCCATCAAGAACTCGGGTTTACCGACGCGAGCCTTGCCTGGGTGCAAAGCGCCTACACACTCACCTTCGGCGGCCTCTTGCTTCTGGGCGCACGCGCAGGCGACCTCCTCGGCCGCCGCCGCATGTTCATCGTCGGCATGGCGATCTTCACGCTCGCCTCGATCGCCATCGGCGCGTCGCAATCATCTGCTTGGATGCTGTCCTGGCGTGCCATCCAGGGACTGGGCTCCGCCGTCCTCGCACCTTCGACGCTGGCACTCCTGCAGACAAACTTCGACGAAGGCGAGGAACGCGTCCGCGCCGTTTCGCTCTACAGTGCCGCGGCTGGTGTCTCGGCGACCGTCGGACTGATCGTTGGCGGGCTGCTGGCGGACTGGCTCTCGTGGCGGGTCGGCTTTCTCATCAACCTGCCGATTGGTGTCGCCATGATCCTCGCGGCACGTGTCTACATCCCGGAAACGAACAGACGTCCCGGCACGTTCGACATCCCGGGTGCAATCACATCGACTATGGGTATGAGCACGCTTGTCTATGGCTTCATCCGCTCGGCGCAATCGGGATGGGACGGAATCACCATCGTAACCCTGATCGCCGCAGCCGTATTGCTTGCCGCTTTCGTGCAGATCGAATGGCGAGCAAAGCAGCCCATTCTGCCGCTTCGCCTGTTTTCGGATATCGAGCGGTCCGGAGCCTATGCAGCACGGGTCCTCTATCTCGGCGCAATGGTCGGCTTCTTTTTCTTCACGACGCTGTATCTGCAGGAAGTCGCAGGCTTCCGTCCGGCGGTGACGGGTCTGGCGTTTGTTCCGGCGACGATGCTGCATGTCCCGATCGCGATCCTCGTACCACGCCTTATCCGCCGCTTTGGCCGCAACACGATCCTCATCGTCGGAATGATCATCGGCATCGTCGCCATGGCCTGGTTGAGCCGCGCGGGTGTCGGCTCAGGCTACTGGACCGCCGTGGCACTGCCGATGGTGCTGATCGGGATCAGCCAGGGACTGACACTCAGCCCCCTCACGTCCTCAGGTGTTGCCCGTGTCGCCCGAGACGACGCAGGTGCCGCCTCCGGTGCGGTGAACGTCGCCCATCAGATGGGAAGTTCGGTCGGTCTCAGCATCCTCATCGCGGTAGCGGCCATCGGATCAGCGGGCCTGAGCGGAGCCGACCTTACCGCCTACCGCGTCTCGCGCGCATTCGATGCCGGAACGGTGTTGGTCGTACTCGCCCTTCTGATCGCCCTCATGACCATCGTCCCAGCGGCCCGCCGGCAGGACGTTAACCAAACAGAACCCGCGCCCGTGAAGAGCGCGGCGTAATCAAGGATGACTGACATGCAAAAACGCAAAATCGGCACTCTCGAAGTCTCGGCCCTCGGCCTCGGGTGCATGGGCTTGAGCCATGGCTATGGTGCTGCAACCGACACCAACGATGCCATCGCTCTCATCCGCGCAGCACATGACCACGGTGTTACCTTCTTCGACACGGCGCAGGTCTATGGCCCGTTCACCAATGAAGACGTCGTCGGAGAAGCGCTGGAGCCGATCCGCGACAAGGTTGTGATTGCCACCAAGTTCGGCTTCGAGATTCCAAGCCCCGATGGCGGCCAGCACATGAACAGCCGCCCGGACTATATCCGCCGGTCGGTCGAAGCTTCATTGAAGCGGCTGCGGACGGACATGATCGATCTCCTCTACCAGCACCGCGTCGATCCAAACGTGCCGATCGAGGATGTTGCAGGAACCGTCAAAGACCTGATCACCGAGGGCAAGGTGAAGCATTTCGGTCTATCCGAAGCTGGCGCTCAGACCATTCGCAAGGCGCATGCCGTCCAGCCCGTCACCGCCCTCCAGAGCGAATATTCGCTGTTCTGGCGGGAGCCGGAAAAGGAGATCATTCCGACACTCGAAGAACTGGGCATCGGCTTCGTTCCGTTCAGCCCGCTCGGCAAAGGGTTCCTCACAGGCAAGATCGACGAGACGGCGATCTTCGGTCCCGGCGACTTCCGCAACGTCGTCCCTCGCTTCCAGACCGAAAACCTGAAAGCCAACAAGGCACTCGTCGCAGCCCTCACCCAGATCGCGGAAGCCAAGGGAGTCACGCCCGCCCAGATCGCGCTTGCGTGGCTGTTGGCGCAGAAGCCCTGGATCGTGCCGATTCCCGGCACCACCAAGCTTCATCGCCTCGAGGAGAACCTCGGTTCTGCAGCTGTCGCACTCTCGACGGAGGACGCCGCGGACATCGCCACTGCGCTCGCGAAGATCGACATCGTCGGCGACAGATATCCCGCCCACCTCCAGTCGCGCGTGGGCAAGTAACTTCAGGAGAACGACGATGAAAACCAGAAAACTCGGAACCCTCGAAGTCTCCGCCCTCGGCCTCGGCTGCATGGGCATGAGCGCGGCCTATGGCCCGGCCGCCGACAAGGCAGACATGATCAAGCTTATGCGGTTCGCCTATGATCAGGGCGTGACGCTGTTCGATACGGCAGAGGCTTACGGCCCCTTCGTCAACGAAGAGCTTGTCGGCGAAGCGCTGACCCCGATCCGTGACAAGGTGGTCATCGCCACCAAATTCGGCTTCGATATCGATCTCAAAACCGGCGAACGCCGTGGCGGCACCAATAGCCGTCCGGAGCATATCAGGGCCGTCGCCGAGGCTTCCCTCAAACGCTTGAGGACCGACCGCATCGATCTCTTCTACCAGCACCGCGTCGATCCAGCCGTCCCGATCGAGGATGTCGCGGGGATCATCAAGGAGCTGATTTCTGAAGGCAAGGTCAAACATTTCGGCATGTCGGAAGCGGGCGTCGCGACCATCCGCAAGGCCCATGCCGTCCAGCCGGTCACCGCCCTTCAGAGCGAATACTCGTTGTTTACACGCGATCCGGAAGCAGAGCTGCTGCCTGTGCTCGAAGAACTCGGGATCGGCTTCGTGCCGTTCACGCCGCTCGGCGCTGGCCTACTAACGGGCAAGATCGACGAAAGCAAGACATTTGACGCAACGGACTTTCGTAACCTCGTGCCGCGATTCAACCCAGAGGCCCGCAAGTCCAATCTCGCACTGGTGGCTGCCATCACATCGATTGCGGATCACAAGCGCTCAACTCCTGCTCAGGTCGCGCTGGCCTGGCTGCTCGCGCAGAAGCCCTGGATTGCGCCAATCCCCGGCACGACGAAACAGCATCGTCTTGAAGAGAACCTGGGTAGCGTCGATCTCGAGTTGACCCCATCCGACTTGGCGGAGATCGGGGCAGTCCTCACGAACTTCGACGTCGTTGGCGAGCGACTGCCTGAATCCGTGCTCAAGATGACAGGTCTCTGAGATGGACGGCGTGCTGACCTCCCGTTTTGAGTTCGATGCCATAGGCACGTCCTGGGAAATCAACACGCCTGCGCCGCTCGGAGTGAAAATCAGGAATCGTATCCTCGATCTAGTTGAAGGTTTCGACAGCGTCTATTCGAGGTTCCGCCAGGATTCGATCGTGTCGCGGATCGCGCAGGCTGCCCACGGCGGTACATTCCGCTTTCCCGCCGATGCGGTTTCGATGTTCGATCTCTATGATCGGCTACATGCCGCAACAGACGGGGCGGTCGATCCGCTCGTCGGCCGAGACCTTGAGCTTCTTGGCTATGATCGACACTACTCGCTGGTCGCCAGCAAAGACGCTTTCGTTTCGATAGCAGCTCTCCGTCCGAACTGGCGACGGGATGTTCTAAGAAGCGGCAGGGCCGTTACGACTTTGCAGCCGCTCGGGATCGATCTTGGCGCGGTGGGCAAAGGCACTCTGGTCGATCGTGTCGCCGAACTTCTGAAGGCGGATGGGTTAGATTCCTTCGTGGTCGATGGCAGTGGAGACATGTGCCATCATGGGGAAGTTGTGCTCGATGTCGGTCTCGAACATCCTCTCGATCCGGGTCTAGTTGTCGGGATCACCAAGATCCGGAACGGCTCCATCTGCGCATCGGCCTCGAACAGGAGAAGCTGGGGCAATAGCCTCCACCATGTCCTCGATGGCCGCACCGGGCGGCCGACAACGGATGTAATCGCCACTTGGGCGGTTGCGGCCGACACGGCAACCGCCGACGGGCTGGCGACCGCACTCTTCTTCGGCCCGCCTTCCCGGCTGATGTCCACCTTCGACTTCTCATTTGTCCGCATGTTCGCCGGCGGACGCGTCGAGGTCTCGGACAATTTCATCGGCGAAGTCTTCACCTGAAAGGAATACCAGTGCGAAACAAGACACGTGGAATTCTCCTTACCACCGCTTTGACCATGACGCTTGCCGGAACCGCGGAGGCACATAGCGCAAGACCCGCCCGATATGCCGACGGTGTCTACACCGCGACCGGGGAATATGGAGGCCAGCCTTCGCATATCACCGTGAAGGCGACGCTCAAGGACGGGATTGTGACCGCGGTGGCAGTGACGCCGCATGCCTATGTTCCCCGCTCTCTCGAACTGCAACGCGCATTCGCGGCCGCCGTCCCGAAGGTCGTGGTGGGCAAGCGGATCGATCAGGTCAGAGTCGGCAAGCTGGCTGGCTCCAGCGGCACGCCGAAGGGTTTCAACGATGCCATCCGTCAGATCAGGCAAAAGGCGGCGCTGGGTGAAGCATATGGAACAGAAAGCCGTTAGAAAGATAGCAAGCCGTTGACCAGTCTCAGGACCGCACTGATGGCCTCGCTGCTACGAGGGTGAGCTACGCATAGCATCGTTACAGGCCAGAATCTCCAAAATAAGACGTTGAAATTGATGCATGTCTCGCTTTGAAATATGGTTTTCCCAACACTCGTTTCAAACACACTCTAGCGCCAGAGCCACACCCTGCCCCACACCCACGCACATGGTGGCAAGCGCGTAGCGGCCTTTGCAGGCGGCCAGTTGGATCGCGGCCGTGCCAGTGATTCGCGCACCTGACATGCCCAGTGGATGCCCGAGCGCGATCGCACCTCCATTCTGGTTTATGTGCTCGGCATCCTCGGCAATATCCAGTTCGCGTAGAACAGCAATGCCTTGCGATGCGAAGGCTTCATTGAGCTCTATGATGTCGAAATCTTCCGGGGAGAGCTTCAGCATCTTGCAGAGTTTTCGCGTGGCCGGTACCGGTCCCATACCCATGATACGCGGCAGCACCCCTGCGGTTGCTCCACCCATGATGCGGGCAATCGGGGTAAGTCCATATCTATTGACCGCCACCTCCGATGCGATGATCAACGCTGCCGCACCGTCATTGACGCCGGAGGCATTGCCAGCAGTCACCGTGCCCCCCTCCTTTCGGAAAGGCGTTCCGAGCTTGGCAAGGGCTTCCATTGTCGTCGCACGGGGATGCTCGTCTTCCGAAACGATCACCGCGTCGCCCTTACGCTGAGAGATGACGACAGGCGTGATCTCTCGGGCGAGCCGTCCGTCTTGCTGCGCCGCAGCCGCCTTCGCCTGGCTGCGGAAAGCAAAGGCATCCTGATCCTCCCGCGAAACACGGTATTCCTCCGCGACATTCTCGGCGGTTTCCGGCATGGAATCGACACCGAACTGTTTCTTCATTGCGGGATTGATGAAACGCCAGCCGATCGTCGTGTCGTGAATTTCTGCATGGCGTGAAAAGCCCGTTTCCGCTTTCGGCATGACGAACGGCGCCCGGCTCATGCTTTCCACGCCGCCGGCGATCATAAGGTCGGCTTCGCCTGCCCTGATCGCACGCGCAGCGGTGATGATCGCATCCATGCCGGAACCGCAGAGCCGGTTGATCGTCGTGCCCGGTACAGATGCCGGCAGGCCTGCAAGCAGCAACCCCATACGCGCGACGTTGCGGTTGTCCTCGCCCGCCTGATTGGCGCAACCGAAGACGACGTCATCGACGGCCTGCCAGTCGACTGCGGCGTTGCGCTCGATAAGAACCTTGAGCGGGATGGATGCCAGGTCGTCGGTGCGGATGGATGAAAGCGCGCCACCGAAACGGCCAATCGGCGTGCGGATATAATCGCAGATGAAGGCGTCGGTCATGGGGATGCTCCTGTAAGTTCAGGTACGACGAGATCGGCAACGGTCCCTTCGACATGCAACTGCGCGCCTGTCATGGCCTGCAGTTCGTCAATGCCGATTGCGTTCAGCTTCTCTCTCAGCACGAAACGCCGGTCGACGATGTCGATCACCGCATGGCTGGTGTAGATGCGGGTCACGCAGGCCACGCCGGTAAGCGGGAATGTGCAGGTTTCGACCAGTTTCGGCTCGCCATTTTTCGTCATATGCTCGGTAATGACGAAAACCTGTTTTGCGCCATGCACCAGATCCATGGCGCCGCCGACTGCTGGCACGCCCTTGGAGCCCACCCGCCAATTGGCGAGATCGCCGGCCTGCGATACCTGCAATGCGCCAAGAATGGCGACATCCAGATGCCCCCCGCGGACCATGGCGAAACTGTCGGCATGGTGGAAGAAGGCGGCACCCGGCTTCAGCGTCACTGCTTTTTTGCCGGCATTGATGAGATCCCAGTCTTCGTCACCAGGTTTCGGTGCTTCGCCGAAATCGAGAATACCGTTTTCAGTGTGGAAGACCGCTTCGCGGCCGGGCGGCTGATAGCGGGCGACCATTTCCGGAAACCCGATGCCGAGATTGACATAGGCGCCGTCGGCAATGTCCTGCGCCGCCCGCCAGGCGATCTGGGCGTTGGAGAGTTTTGTCTCTTCGTTCGTCATGCGTAGGCCACTCCCGCACGGATCAGGTCTTCTTCCTGTTTGGGATCGGCAACATGGACGACATGATCGACAAAAATGCCGGGCGTGACGACATGTTCAGGATCGATCTCTCCGGCAGGGACAATCGTTGCCACTTGCGCGATCGTCTTCGCGGCGGCCATACACATCAGCGGATTGAAGTTTCGCGCCGCCTTGTTGTAGGTGAGGTTGCCGTGAGTGTCGCCGACATGCGCCTTGACAATGGCGAAATCCGCCTTCAGCCAACGCTCCTGGACGTAATCCCGTCCATCGAATTCGGCGACTGGCTTGCCGTCCGCAAGCTCGGTCCCATAAGCGGTCGGCGTGTAGAAGGCCGGAATGCCGGCCCCTCCAGCCCTTATGCGCTCGGCAAGTGTACCTTGCGGCACGAGTTCGAGTTCGATCTCGCCTCGGAGATAACGTTCTGTGAAGGCGCGCGGATCGGAGGATTTCGGAAACGAGCAGATCATCTTGGCGACCATGCCGGCGTCGATCATTGCGGCGATGCCGATACGGCCGTTGCCAGCATTGTTGTTGATGACGGTGAGATCCCGCGGCCCCTTGTCGATCAACGCATGAATGAGCTCGATCGGAGCGCCCGATCCGCCGAACCCGCCGATCATCACCGTTGCGCCATCGCCGATTGCAGAGACAGCCTCAGCAAGGCTGCCGATCGTCTTGTCCATAAACTCCTCCTCAGGCTCGGACATGACCGGTCCCTTTCGGAACCCATGGCGAATTTGTAACGCCTCCACACCTCGACCTCAAAGGGTTTGTGCGTTAATAGATATTTGTTGCAATATCGCACGAAACGGAAGGCACGCATGGCGACAAAGCAAGGCGACATGATGGGCGGGTTGGCGAAGGGTCTGCGGGTGATTGAGGCGTTCACGTCAGACACGCCGCGGCTCAGCATCGCCGAGGCGGCGGCGATCACCGGGCTTGACCGAGCCACGACGCGGCGCTGCCTGCTGACGCTCGCCGAACATGGATACTGCGCTTACGACGGCAAGTTCTTTACCGTTACCCCGCGCGTATTGAGGCTTGGAACCGCTTGCCTTGCAACGATGCCGCTGCCGCGCATCGTCCAGCCCTGGCTTGACCGTCTGTCGGAGGAGATCGGCCAGAGCACATCGGTTGCCATTCTCGATGGCAGCGAGATCGTGTATGTGGCGCGGGCGGCCCAGCGGAAGGTCATGTCGATCGCGCTGATGCCGGGCTCGCGGCTGCCAGCCTATTGCACCTCGATGGGCCGCGTCATGCTGGCGGCGCTGGCCGACAGCGAGGCCCGCACGCATCTGGAGAGTGGTCCGCTCCTACCAAGGACATCTCAGACGCTGACGCAGGTGGACGCCATCATGGCCGAACTTGGAGAGATACGAAGCCAAGGATTTGCCGCCGTCGATCAGGAAGTGGAGCAAGGATTGCGCTCGATTGCGGTGCCGGTGAGAAACGCCCGTGGAATGGTCGTTGCGGCGCTGAATACCGGCCTTGCCGCATCTCTTGCGCCGATGGAAGAAATCATCCGCACCTATCTGCCGCCGCTGCGTAGCGTCAGCCTGGAATTGCGGACCGTCCTCTCGTGAAACAATCGGCACCACTTGTCAGGCAACGATGCGGGCACGGGCGCTGGCCGCCTCCCTGATCGTCTGCATCAGCAGTGACAGGGCAACCGAAGGCAAGGTCTCCGTCCGCATGGTCAGCCCAACCGGCCCACGGGTCTCGGTCGTATCGATCGGCAAGGTCTGCAACCGCCCGTCCTCGACATCGCGGGTGACGACACCGGCGGATATGATCCAGACCGCGTCGCTCGACAGAACGAACGCCCGCCCAAAAGCATCGGAGACGGTCTCGATCTGACTTGGAAGGCTCGACACTCCGTTGGCGATGAGAAACTGATCGACGAAAGGCCGGATGATCGACGATTGGGTTGGCATCAGGATCGGAAAGTCACCGAGTTGCGAAAAGATTGAGCCCGAAGAGACCAGAAGCGGATGCCCCGCGCACACGGCAAAGACGACCTGCTCCGAATACAGATGCTCGAACAGAAAACCTGCCATCCGGTCGGCACTGGCCAGACGCCCGACGACGAGATCGAGTTCGCCGAATCTGAGCTGCTCCAGCAGAACTGCATTTTCACCGGTTACGATCTTGATACGGCTCCAGGTCTTCTCTTTCAGGAACAGGTCGATCGCCGTTGGCATGATATGCGAGGACACCGTCGGAAGCGCGCCGACCCGAAGGAGTGGCGCCTCGCCGCCCCGTTCGTGAGATACGGAATCAAGCCCCTGGCGAAGCGCAGACATCGCGGCGCCCGCATGTCTGAGAAAAACCTCGCCGTAACGGGTGATCCGGATACCGCGCCCCTCACGCTCGGTCAGCGCTACGCCAAGCACTTCCTCCAGTTCGCGGATCGTCTTGGTCACGGCCGGCTGACTGATGTTGAGCACGCCTGCCGCCTTCACCACGCTTCGATGACGGGCGACCTCGGTGAATGCCTGAAGGTGGCGAAATTTGACGCGATTTTCGGTCATGTGATCTATAACCAACTGGATATGAGTTTCGGCCGATAACTCATTTTACCTAACCGTTTTAATATACCAAGATAATTTCAGGAGAGATCAATCATGCAATTTGCGCGTATCAACGACGTGGCGATCCATTATCAGGTGATCGGCGGGCCGGCCGGCAAGCCGGTAATCGTGTTCATCAATTCGCTGGGCACGGATTTTCGCATCTGGCGCGATGTCATCGTTCGGCTTGCCGGCGATTTTCCGATTCTCGTCTACGACAAGCGTGGACATGGCCTCTCCGATATCGGAACCACGCCCTATACCATTGAAGATCACTCAAGCGATCTTGCCGGCCTGATGGGTATGCTGAACGTGTCGGGCGCCATCGTCTGCGGGCTGTCAGTCGGCGGGCTGATTGCCCAGTCGCTTTGTCATAAAAGGCCCGATCTGGTGAAAGCACTGATCCTTGCAGACACCGCGAGCAGGATCGGCACAGCCGACATGTGGAATGCCAGGATAACCTCGGTCGAAACGGGCGGTATCGAGAGCATTCTCGACGCCGTGATGGAACGGTGGTTCACGCCGGCCTTCCGCAGCCCGGAAAACGTTGCATTCCGGGGATATTGCAACATGCTGTTGCGCCAACCGGCAGAAGGATATGCAGCGACCTGCGCGGCCATTCGCGACGCCAATTATACTCAGGAAGCAGCACGAATAAGCGTGCCGACGCTCTGCCTCGTTGGCGACCAGGATGGTTCGACACCGCCGGAACTCGTCAAGGCGACGGCGGAGCGTATTCCCGGCGCACGTTTCGAGATCATTGCCGATGCCGGCCATATCCCCTGCGTCGAGCAGCCGGAGGCGATGACCGAGGTGATCAAGGTTTTCATCGGCACTGCAATCGACCAGTCGGAAGGACCGCCGCATGGCTGACACGGAAACCGACAGGCACCGTCTTGGCATGGCGACGCGGCGCGCGGTGCTGGGCGATGCGCATGTCGATCGCGCCGTCGCCAACATGACGGAATTCGACGAACCCTTCCAATCGCTGATTACCGAGGCGGCCTGGGGGCATGTCTGGTCGCGCCCGAATTTTACCAAACGGGAGCGCTCGATCGTCACCATCGCGCTGCTCGCCGCGCTCGGCCAGGACGAAGAGGTCGCCATGCATGTGCGGGCAACTGCCAATACCGGTGCGTCACGGGAGGACGTGCGTGAAGCGCTGCTGCATGTCGCGATCTACGCCGGCGTGCCGGCTGCAAATCATGCCATCAAAATTGCCAGGCGGGTTTATAACGAGGTGGACGCCGCCCGGACATCGGAGGAGGAGAAGTGAGGCATGTCGTTCCAATCCAATCAACGCCCGGAGACCGGCGCCTTCTTTGCGCGTGACCGCGGCTGGCATGCGCCGGCACTGACGCCGGAGTACAAGACATCGATACTGCGTTCACCGCAGCGCCCGCTTCTGTCGCTCGACGGCACGATTTCGGAAATCACCGGCCCGGTCTTTGGCCATTCGATGATCGGCGAACTCGACAATGATCTGATCCAGAATTACGCCCGGCCCGGCGAAAGCGCGATCGGCGAGCGCATCATCGTGCATGGCCGGGTGCTTGATGAGAGTGCCAGGCCGGTGCGCGGGGCGCTTCTGGAATTCTGGCAGGCCAATGCCGGTGGTCGTTACCGCCACAAAAAAGAGACCTATCTGGCCGCGATCGACCCCAATTTCGGTGGCTGCGGCCGCACGATCACTGACGATGATGGACATTATGCCTTCCGGACAGTGAAACCCGGTCCTTATCCTTGGCCGAACGGGGTCAATGACTGGCGCCCTGCGCATATCCATTTTTCCGTCTTCGGACACGGCTTTGCCCAGAGGCTGATAACCCAGATGTATTTCGAGGGCGATCCGATGATCTGGAAATGTCCGATCGTTCAGACCATCCCGGATCGTGCCGCGATCGAGCAATTGATCGCGCCGCTCGACTGGGGCCAGACGATCCCGATGGATGCTCGCGCCTTCAAATTCGACATCGTGCTGCGCGGCCGCCGTTCGACACTGTTTGAAAACCGGCTGGAGGGAAACTGATGGTGCAGGAACCTCACCGGCTGAAGGAAACGCCGTCGCAAACAGCTGGCCCTTATGTGCATATCGGTCTGACGCCGAATTTCTGCGACATACATGGCGTCTACGATACCGATCTCGGCACCGCGATGGTCAACGACAAGACACTCGGAGAACGGATCACGCTACGCGGCCGCATCTTCGACGGTGCCGATACGGTCCTGCGCGATAGCATGGTGGAAATCTGGCAGGCCGACAGCGCCGGGTTTCATAACAGCCCCTCGGAGCTGCGCGGCACGGCAGACGCCAATTTCACCGGCTGGGGTCGCTGTCCGACAAGCGGCGAAGACGGGTTTTTCCATTTCGACACGATCAAGCCCGGCAAAGTGCCCTATAAGGACGGGCGCTGGATGGCGCCGCATATCACGCTCTGGATCGTCGCCCGCGGTATCAATATCGGGCTTCATACCCGCGCCTATTTTTCCGACGAAGCCGAGGCCAACGCCGTCGATCCATTGCTGTTGCGCATCGAGCATCGTGCGCGCGTCGAAACGATGATCGCGCAGCGGGATGGCAACACCTATTCGATAGACATCCATCTGCAGGGACCGAAGGAAACCGTGTTCCTGGATATCTGACGGGACCACTATAGGATCACATCAGTTCGAGACCGGGATACCCGATGGCCATTTCTGCGTTCGATCATCCCTTTCTCTGCGGGCTTTTCGGTGATGAAGAGGTAGCAGTGCATCTTTCGGCGGAAGCCGATATCACGGCCATGCTTGCCTTCGAGGCAGCTCTGGCGCGTGCCGAGGCGAAGGCCGGGATCGTTCCGGCCGCTGCGGCAGATCGCATAACCGAAGTCTGCCGTAGCTTCCGCCCGGATATGGAACAACTGAAAATAGCGGTCGCAACCGATTCCGTCGTCGTACCGGAATTGGTGAGGCAATTGCGACGTGCCATCGGAGATGAAGAGGCGCAATATCTGCACGTCGGCGCGACAAGCCAGGATGTCATAGATACGAGCCTGATGCTGCGCATGAAGACAATCCTGTCGCTGCTGGCAAGTCGTGTCGAAAGAGTGATCGGTAGACTGGATCAGCTGGATCGGGCCTTTGGGGAACAGCCGCTGATGGCCTATACCCGCATGCAGGCCGCCATCCCGATTACCGTTTCGGATCGGCTTCGTGCCTGGCGCGACCCTCTTGCGCGGCACTTGCAGGCCATTAATGCACTCGAATTTCCCGTACAGTTAGGCGGTGCGGCGGGATCGCTCGATCGGCTTGGCAATCTCGGGGATCAGGTCAGGGCGGAACTGGCCCGGGAACTCGCGCTTTCGGACCTCCGCCAATGGCAAAACCAGCGGGACCCCATCATCAACGTCGGCCATTGCCTTTCGCTGGTGAGTGGTACACTTGGGAAAATGGGACAGGACATCGCCCTGATGGCTCAGTCCGGCGGCGAGATCGAGCTTTCCGGCGGCGGGACGTCTTCCGCCATGGTGCACAAACAAAACCCCGTTGCGGCTGAAATGCTGGTGACGCTCGCCCGCTTTAATGCCGTGCAGATCTCGGGCCTGCACCAGTCACTTGTGCATGAACAGGAACGGTCGGGTGCGGCCTGGACGCTCGAATGGTTGCTCCTGCCGCAGATGACCATGGCAACCGCGGCTGCGCTTCGGCTTGCCGATCAACTGGTCGGTGAAATCCGGCGCATTGGCACTCCGGCATAAGACCACGACAAGCGTCAGGGGCGCACCGGCCGCCTCTCCTGCGCCGATCTGGCGATTGCCTGGATGGTCGCAAGCGTCATCATTCCATCGCGGGCGGACACGAGCGGCTTTGCCTTTTTGGCGATGACGTCGATGAAATGGGCAAGCTGGTTTTCATAGGCGCGGCTGCCGTCGAGCGTGACATGTCGCCTGACAAGCGGGTCCTGCCAATGGCCGTTTTCCGTTTCGTGCTGCCATAATTCCATCAAGGGCAAGGCCAAAGCGGCGCGGGTGCCGGAAAAGAAATAGGCGTTTTCCGGCTGATGGGGAAAATACAGCGCCTGCCCCGCTGCCGTATCCCAGTTATAGGGCGAGACGGCGGTATCGCTCATCATCAGCGTTCCGAGCGCGCCGGAGGCAAAACGCAGCGCGATACTGGCTGTGTCCTCCACCTCAAAACCCCGAACTCCATTCGAGGTGAAGGCCATGACCTCGTCGATATCGCCGCAGATGAACCGGAGACAATCGATGTCGTGAATGAGGTTGATCAGCAGAGGCCCGCCGCCCGGCTGGCGGCGCCAGGCGGTATCGAAATAATCCGCGGGCTTGTCGGCCATCCACATCGCATTGACGGCGACAAGACGTCCCAGCTTGCCCGCCTCAACCAATTCACGCGCCTTGGCGATATCCGGGCTATGCCTGCGCTGATGACCGATCAGAACCGGCACGTTTTCCCGCTCGGATGTTTCGACAATCCGCATCGCGGCTTCAAGCGTATCGGCCACCGGCTTTTCCACCAGGCAGGGAATGCCGCGCTCGACACAGGCGATGGCCGCATCCGCGTGAAGAGCATTCGGCAGGGCGATGATCGCACCGTCCGGCCTCATCTCATCGAGCATCGTTCGAAATTCGGCGTAATGGCGCGCACCGAACGCATTCGCCACGGCCTTCGCCGTATCGGCCGGATCAGCGATCGCAATGAGGTCGGCATCCGGGGTTTTCGACAGCAACAGGGCATGTTCACGTCCGATCAAGCCGGCGCCCAGCAACACAATCCTTTTGGGTGTCGAGGTCATAATAGCTCCATCACAATCTGGCTACGGCGCGGAGATCTTCGGCGGTTGTCGTCGGCAGATCGAAAAACTCGAGATAGGCTGGAATTTGCTCGAACAGCATGTCCGTCCCCACCTGATACTGGCATCCGAGAGCCCGTGCCGCGGCAAGAAAGGGCGTTATTTCCTTGCTGAGCACGACCTCCCCGACAAAGGCTGTCGGTGCGATCCGCGAAACATCGAAAGGCAGGGGATCGGTATCATTCATACCGAGCGGCGTCGCATTGACGACGATCTCGTATCCGGCGGGATCGGATATGCCGGTTTCGACCCGCAGGTTCGGATAATGACGGCGCAACCGGTCTGCGAGCCCGTCCAACATCAGGCTCGAAGGATCGGAAAGCGCCAGTTCCGCAAGCCCGGCTTTGGCGAGGGAGGCGGCGATTGCAGAACCGACACCACCGGCACCGGCCATGATTGCCCTGCTACCCGCAATCCGGCGCCCGCGGCGCAAGACACCCCGCACGAAACCTTCGCCATCGAACATATCGCCAAACAACGTGCCATCCGGCTTGAGCTTCACGGCATTGCAGGCCCCGGCCACCTGGGCATTTTTCGAGATCTCTCCAAGCAGTGCCATGGTCGAGATCTTGTGCGGCATGGTGATCAGCGCGCCGTGGATATTGGAAAGTCGGAACACGAGTTTCAGGAAAAGCCCGTAGTCTTCCGGGCGGCATCCCATCGGCACGACAACGGCATCGATACCGTTCTTTTCGAAATAGGGATTGTAGATCAGCGGCGCCTTGAACGAATGCGTCGGGAATCCGAGATGCGCGATAAGTTTCGTGTTGCCGTTGATCATCGGCTTCTACCTTCCGGCTGCCATCTGGAACCGTTTCAATGCCGCCCGAGAATTTCGCCCAGGAATTTGCGGGTACGCTCGTGCCGGGGATTGGAGAAGAACTCGGCGGGCGGCGCCTCTTCGACGATCGCGCCGCTCGCCATGAAGACTACCCGATCGGCGACCTGGCGGGCGAAACCCATTTCGTGGGTGACGCAGATCATCGTCATGCCCTCCTCCGCCAAGGCGATCATCGTATCCAGCACTTCCTTGACCATTTCCGGGTCGAGGGCCGATGTCGGTTCGTCGAACAGCATGACCTTCGGCCGCATGCAAAGGGCCCGCGCGATTGCCACCCGCTGCTGCTGACCGCCGGAAAGCTGTGCCGGGTATTTTTCCGCCTGCTCGGAAATTTTGACTCGGTCCAGTAGCAGCCTGGCGCACTCTTCCGCCTCCGCCTTGCTGAGCCCAAGCGATCTCATCGGCGCGAGCATGCAGTTCTGCAGCACGCTCAGGTGCGGGAAGAGGTTGAACTGCTGGAACACCATGCCCACCTCCCGGCGCACAGCATCGATCGTTTTCGACGCGTGACCAAGCAGAATGCCACCGACATGGATTTCGCCCTGCTGATAAGATTCCAGATGGTTGATGCAGCGGATCAGGGTCGATTTCCCGCTGCCCGACGGCCCACAGAGAACGATCTTTTCGCCCTTGCCGACGGTCATGTCGATATTGTGGAGCGCCTGAAAGGCGCCAAACCATTTTCCGACGCCTGACATGGTGATCATCGGCTCGGAGGCGTCCGGTCGGATCGCGGCTTGTGTCATGGATAAAGCTCCGAAATGGTCCTTGCACGGAAGGCGAAAGATTGGCTCGTGGTGATCATGAGCGGGATGTAGCGGCGAAACGGCGTTCCAGATGCGCTCCGTAGATCGTCAGCGGGCAGCACATCAGGAAATACAGGGCACCGACCACGCTAAAGACTGTCAACGGCTGGAATATCTGGTTGGAAATGATGTTGCCGGCGCGAGTGAGCTCGGTGAACCCGACGATCGAAGCAAGCGACGTGCCCTTGATCAGTTGCACGAGGAAACCGATCGTTGCCGGCAGCGATATGCGGAGTGCCTGCGGAAGGAGTACATCCTTCATCCGCGAGACATAACCGAGGCTGAGGGCTTTGGCGGCTTCCGTCTGGCCTTTGGGCACGGCCTCGATTGCGCCGCGCCAGATTTCGCCAAGATAGGCGCTTGCATGCAGGGTCAGGCCCAGCGAGACCGCCGCCCAGGCGTCCATCTTGATGCCGACCAGCGCCAGGCCGTAATAGACGACGAAAAGCTGCATCAATAAAGGCGTGCCCTGAAACACGGCGATATAGGCGGCCATGATGCGCTCGACAGCAGCGATGCCGCAGGTTCGGGCCAATGCCACGACGAGCCCGGCGATCGAGCCGCAGACAAAGGCGACTGCGGACAGGGCAACGGTCCATTTCAGACCCATAAGCAGGAAAACGAATTCCTCGCGACCCACGGTATCTCTCCCTCACTTGACCGGATAGCTGAAGTAGCGGGATGAGAAGAGCGCGAAGATGCGCATCATCACCCAGGAAATGACGAGGTAGAAAGCCGTCACGGTGAAATAGACCTCGAAGCTGCGAAAACTCTCGGATTCAATGCGCTGCGATACCGAAGTCAGTTCGTAGGCAGAGATTGCCGATGCAATGCTGGTCGACAGCGTCAGCAGCACGAACTGACTGGTCAGAGAGGGATAGATCGCCCGCAATGCGGGTTTGAGTATGATCAGCCTGAAGACCTGTGCCTTGTGCAGTCCAAGCGCCAGCCCGGCCTCCATCTGGCCCTTGGGGATGGATTGTACCCCGCCCCGGATGATCTCGATCGCATAGGCGCCGCCGTTGATACCCAGGGCGATAATGGCGGTCGGTGTCGGATCAAGCCGGATGCCGGCCAGCGGAAGAGCGAAATAGATAAAGAAGATCTGCACCAGAAACGGGGTATTGCGGATCAGTTCGACGAAGCCGATGACCAGCCAGCGCAGGAACTTGATCGGTGACTGGCGCAGAACGACCCCGCCGATACCGATGACGGTCGCCAGAAGCATGCCGCAGATCGCCAGCGTGAACGTGCCAAGACAGGCCGCCAGCAGATTGGGCAGGCCGTCGATGACCGGAGTGAAATCCATTGTATAATTCATGGCTTTTCCTGCAGTCCCGTCTCAGGACGGATTGATCATGCCCGCCATGGCCTCGATGGCGAGTTCATAGCCCCTGGCGCCGAAACCGATCATGATACCGGTCGCGGTGCGGGAGATCAGAGAATTGTGGTAGATGCTCTCGCGGGCATGGACGTTGGAAATGTGAAGCTCGATCTTCGGCCCGTCGAACATCTTGAGCGCATCGAGAAGCGCGATCGACGTGAACGTGTAACCGGCGGGATTGATGACGATGCCGCCGGCTTCGCGGCGTGCCTGATGCACAGACTCCACCAGCTCGCCTTCGAAATTCGTCTGGCGAAAATCGACCGAGAGACCAAGGGTTTCGGCCTTGGCCCGGCATCGCTCACCGATATCCGACAACGTCGTCGTGCCGTAGATCGCGGGTTCCCTCTCGCCTAAAAGATTGAGATTGGGACCGTTGAGAACAAAGATGGTCTTGCTCATTGACAATAGCTCCAGCTGAACCGGTGCCGGGCAAGCAGCCCGGCACCGGCACGCGCGTCGCGGTTCGACGCGTCGCCTCGTGGCTAAGTTGGATCGGAAGCGAGTTGGTCAGTTCGTCGTAAACGAAATGCCTTCGAGGCTTTCAGGGAACTGCGGGACAGGCACCTTCATCCACTTGTCGTAGAGCTTCTTCAGTTCGCCATTGGCTTTGATCTTGTCGATGAAGGCATTGATTGCGACATTGATCTCTTTCTCGCCGAGGCGAGTGCAGGCACCGTTGTAAAGCCGCTGGAACTCGAGCTTGTTCTCGAATTTTCCAGGAACTGCCTTTTCTACCCGGTCCATGTAAAAAATATTGCCGCCAAGCGCATCGGTCTGGCCGGACGCAAGAGCCTGGACGCTGGCCGCATCACCGTCATAACGGCGGATGGTGGCCGTCGGCGGCGCATTTTTGGTCACCTGCGTATCCTGTGCCGCACCCTTGGCGACACTGATCGTCAGCCCTGCCATGTCATCGTTCGTCTTGATTGACTTGTCTTTTGGGCCAATGAGAACAATGGCATTGGCGACATAGGGCTTGCTGAACTGGACCGCCTTGGCGCGGTCGGGAAGCATGGCCATGGTGGCGAAAAGCACGTCGACACGGCCGGTGGTCAGTGCCGGGATTCGGTTGTTGACCTCAAGCGGGACGAATTCCACCTCGACACCCAGTTCCTTGGCGAAAAGCGTGGCGATATCGGCGTCAAGGCCATCCTGCTTGCCGCCGCTGGTGACGAAACCCCACGGAGGGTTGTCACCCTGAATGCCGACGACGATCTTTCCCTTGGCTTTGATTTCCGCCGGCGTAACAGCGAAAGCCGGCTGCGACAGCGACGTCGCGGCAACAAGCGCAACGGCGGCCAAAAGCGCATCCCGGCGCTTTAGTGCAAACTTGAACATCTGATCCTCCTCTAATGGCCCTAAGGCCCACCAGCACTCCCCTGCTGACAAACGTGAAGTTGCCACGACATTCGCACAACATCAACATAGTTTTTTAAAAATGTATGATGATTTTCATTTGCGCATCAAATCCACGTTATATTATATGAAGATCAAAGCTCGGGAGGAGCTTGGCAGGAGAACGCGATGAAAACGTCGATCGCCACGGTTTCGATCAGCGGAGAGTTTCCCGAAAAGCTGGCAGCCATTGCGGCCGCGGGTTTTGACGGCGTTGAAATCTTCGAAAACGACTTTCTTGCCTTTGATGGCAGTCCGGCGGATGTTGGACGAATGGTTCGCGATCATGGCTTGGAAATTACGCTATTCCAGCCGTTCCGCGATTTCGAAGGCATGCCGGAACCCTTGCGAAGCCGAACCTTCGACCGCGCAGAGCGCAAGTTCGATATCATGCAGCAGCTCGGAACCGATCTCGTTCTCGTCTGCTCGAACGTCTCGCCCGCAGCACTTGGCGGCATCGATCGCGCCGCTGCTGATTTTCATGAACTCGGCGAGCGCGCAGCAAAACGTGGCCTGAAAGTCGGCTACGAGGCCTTGGCATGGGGCCGCCACATCAACGATCATCGCGACGCCTGGGAAATCGTGCGCCGTGCCGATCACGCCAATATCGGCATCATCCTCGACAGCTTTCACACCCTGTCCCGCAAGATCGACATCAATTCGATCCGCTCCATCCCCAAGGAAAAGATCTTCATCGTGCAGATGGCCGATGCGCCGCTGATCGATATGGATCTGCTGTACTGGTCGCGCCACTTTCGCAACATGCCGGGCGAAGGCGACCTCCCGGTCGTGGATTTTACTGCTGCGGTGGCGGCGACCGGCTACGACGGATATCTTTCGCTGGAGATATTCAACGACCAGTTTCGCGGCGGCTCGGCCAAGGCAATCGCCGCCGACGGGCATCGCTCACTGATCTATCTGGGCGACCAGGTACGCCGCAATCCGGATGCCTCCACATTAACCATGGCCGAAATGCCGGAACGCGCGGCCGTCAAGGGCATTGGGTTCGTGGAGTTTTCCGCAGACGAGGCGGACGCTGAAAACCTTGAGAAGATCCTCAAAGCACTCGGGTTTCGGAGAACTGCCACACATCGCAGCAAAAAGGTGTCGATCTTCGAGCAAGGCGGTATCCGGCTGTTGATCAACACGGAACAACAGGGCTTTGCCAACGCGTCTTTCGCGGTACACGGCACGTCGGCCTATGCAATTGCGCTGATGGTGGACGATGCGCAGCAAGCGTTTTCACGCGCAATCGCCCTTGGCGCGGATCCGTTCATCCAGCAAGTGGCCGACGGCGAGGTAGAAATTCCTGCCATTCGAGGTGTCGGCGGTGGGCTGATCTATCTGATCGACGCCAATAGCGAACTTGGTCGTTTTGCCGAAATCGACTTCCGGCCGGCGACGGACGATGAGAAGATCGTGCCGACACATCTGCAGCATGTCGATCACGTGGCGCAAACGGTCGCCTATGACGAGATGCTCACCTGGCTTCTGTTCTACAACTCCATTTTCGAAGCCCACAAGACACCTATGGTCGACATAATAGATCCCGCTGGGGTGGTCCGCAGTCAGGTGGTGGAGAACATTTCCGGTACGTTGCGGATCACCTTGAACGGTGCGGAGAACCGACGCACCCTCGCGGGACATTTCATCGCCGAAAAATTCGGTTCCGGCGTGCAGCATATCGCCTTCCACACGGACGACATATTTGCGACGGCCGCCGCATTGCGCGCCAACGGGTTTCAACCTCTGACAATCTCGCCGAACTATTACGGCGACGTCGAAGCGCGCTTCGGTCTTGATCCGGATCTCACCGAAAGGCTGAAGGCGGACAATATCCTCTATGATCGCGACGACCACGGCGAGTATTTCCAGCTTTACAGCTCGACCTTCGGCGAAGGCTTCTTTTTCGAAATCGTGCAGCGCAGCGGTTATCGTGGTTATGGTGCCGCCAATGCCATTTTCCGTATAGCGGCCTTGAAAAAAGCGCTTCGGCCCGAAGGTGTACCAAAGCTGTGAGCCAAGTTGTTCATGCCTTTGTTTCAGCTGGCGCGTCGAAAATTGCGATATCGTTTGAGCAGATGGCATCGGTGCGATTATATGACGATAAGAAAAATGCCCGAGAAATGCTGATGTTGCTGGATACCCCCGCCGAAACCGTTGCCGAGAGCACATATAATCGAATTAGAGCCGACATCATTTTCGGAAGGCTGCATCCTGGCCAAAAACTGAAGCTCGACAAACTGAAGGACGGCTATGCAACAAGCGTCAGTACGCTTCGGGAAATACTGAACCGCCTGTCTTCGGAGGGACTTGTGACGGCTGAAGGGCAGCGCGGTTTCGAAGTGGCGACCATCTCAGTGACGGACCTGAAGGAAACCGCCGAACTTCGCCTGCTTCTGGAGACCCATGCGCTGGCGCAATCCTTCGAAAACGGTGGGGTGGAATGGGAGGCAAGATTGGTTTCCGCTCACCACAAGCTTGCGCGAATGGAACAAGTGATGGCAAGCGGCGATACCAGCAGAGCCGAAGACTGGAAGAGATATGACTGGGAATTTCATCAGTCACTCATTTCCGCGTGCGGTTCGACGCTGCTTATGGATACCCATTCCGTCGTTTTCGACAAATACCTGCGTTATCAAATGGTTGCGCTATCCTATCGTGGTGATGTCGCGTCCAACGAACATCAACTGCTTCTAGACGCCGCGTTGAAGCGGGATCAGCAGGTTGCCAAGGAGGTGCTTGCAAGACATATCCAGGGCGGCGTCGAACACGCGCTGACCAGAAAGCCGTTGGCACGAGGATGAAAGGCCTGAGACAAGAAGATTCCGGCAGGTCATTGCCACACCATACGAGCAATGTCAGCGAGATCGTGTTCCGGCAGTTGCGCGAGGATATCATCCTCGGCGTCCTGCCGCCGGCGACGAAGATCAAGCTGGAGCAAGCAAGGCAACGTTATTCGATCAGCGTTTCGTCTCTTCGTGAAATTCTCTACAGGCTGACTGCGGAAAACCTGGTGATCGCGGAAGGGCAGCGCGGCTTTGAAGTCAGCCCTGTTTCCCGGCAAGAACTGATGGAGCTTGCCGACCTTCGCATCGTGCTGGAATGCCACGCGATTGCTCTGTCCTTTGCACTAGGCGATCTGGAATGGGAAGGCCGGATCGTCGCTGCGCATCACAGGCTGGTAGCGGTAGAGCGGAAGCTTTTGGCAGGCGATACCTCACGCACGATCGACTGGGTACGCTATGATTGGGAATTCCACCAGGCCATCGTTTCCGCCTGCAATTCTGCAACCTTGATGCAGAGCCTTTCCTCGGTTTTCGACCGCTTTCTTCGTTACCACATGCTCGCCGAGAATTTTCGCGGGCAGGCAGTTGTCGACGACCACCAATTGTTGTTCGAACTGGCGTTGAAAAAGGATGCGGAGGCAGCGCAACGCTGCCTCCGCCGGCATGTTCGAAGCGGTATGGACCATATCCTTAAATCCCAAGCCTACCCTTAACTGCTCCTTAAAAGAAACGAGCCGCCGAACAGGATATTCTGTGTGTGAAGTTGCTGACTCCATGGGATTTCACAGCGCAGCAGTGGCATATTTATAAGAATTCCAGAGAATTTCGCGAATCGAAAGTCCAAACGCGTCAGCTTGCCGGCTGCAATATAGCCGACTGCTGATCTTTCTTAATCCTGCGGGGGGTCAGAAGGGATCTCCGATCCAATCTTCGTGCCCGTGACGGATGCGTATCACAAAAACACTCTCATCATCGTTGATCCGATAAACCACCAACTGAGCCTTGAAAGGATGTATTCTGACAGGCGGAGAAATCTCATCCCGCTCACGCGCCAATCGAGGGGTTGCGGCAATGAGATCGAGCACAGCAAAAAGTTCATCGTGATATCGTTTGGCGACCACGGTTCCAAAGGTGCGGAGACCTTGTTCAGCGATCGCAACGATGTCCTCTTCAGCTTCGGCAGAGAGGCTGAATGGCATCAATCACGTCCGCCGGTGATCTCGGCCCGCGCAACGGCGCTGGCGAACAACTCGTCCTTAGAACGGGTTCCAACGCCACTCCTGATCCCGTCATCGACGAAACGCTGCATCGCTGCAATTTTGTCAGAGCGAGTCTGGTCTCTGCGGATAAGGTCCCTGACGTAATCACTCACGTTTGAATATCGGCCAGTCTTGGCTTGCGCTTCGACCCAGTCTTTCATTGGGTCGGGGAGAGACACATTCATTGTCGCCATTATAGTCTCCTTGAGGCTTCAAAATACTCCGTTATGGCAAAGTTTGTCAAAGGCCAAAACTGCAAATGAAACTCCTGATGCAATGCGAATCGACCGCTCCAGATTTTGCCGTATGCCCCGATTTCCAACTGACCGAAACAGAACGGATATCCTGAAACCTGCATATAGTTGAGCACCAGGTACACACCCAGCCGCCACCATATCCGCCTCACCGAACATTTCGCCGATAGCTGAGTGCCTCCGGTCGCAATATCTCCTGACGCCAGTTCATAGCCCAGGGCACTTCAATGAATAGTATAATATTATTCGATCATGCCGTTGGTTTGGCTATGGTTTGAGCCATATCAAGGAGCCATGCCAATGACGTCTCTCCCTACGGTTTTTTTCCTGAACGGTCCGAATGCCAATCTTTACGGCCTCGACAAGTCCGGAACCTATGGAAGCGAAAGTTTCCAATCGATCGGTGATCGGTGTCACGCCCATGCGGCGACAATCGGTATTCAGCTCGATTTCCGGCAATCCAACCATGAAGGACAGATCGTCGACTGGATTCAGGAAGCGCGACAGGCGGCAAACGGTCTGGTGATAAATGCGGCCGGCCTGACCTATAGCTCTATCCCGATCCTGGACGCATTGCTCGCCTATGACGGCCCCATCATCGAAGCGCATATGAGCAATATCTGGAAACGTGAGCCGTTCCGCCATAATTCTTACGTTTCCAAGGCCGCCACGGGCGTAATCGCCGGTCTGGGCGCACTCGGCTACGAGCTCGCCCTCACGGCGGTCGCAACGCTGATCCGGCAGGGTGGTTCGAAATGACTCGACCTACCTGCTGCTCTACAATGCATTCTGATTTCGAGGCCTGAAACAATGCGCTGAGCCGCAAGGCATCGAGCTTCGCCGCAGTGAAGATATCAACAATTCCGATACCATTCGCTCGGTGCCCGTCATCAACCCGGAACTCGTCGTCGATCTAGGGCCATGACCCTGTCAGGCAGGACAGAACATGCCGCCCTTGGCGAAGGCCTCGCGAAGATAGTCGGCAAACGCTTGTACAGCAGGACGAAGGCCGTTCCGAGTGAGACGCAGAAAGGTGACGGTCGCGGGCGCAAGCGGTTCCGAGATAGGCAGCAGAGCGATCCTGCTGCCGTCATAGCCGATCGTCGTGCGAGGCAGGACGTTGTGCAGGGAGTAGCCCTGACCATGGCCGACAAGCCCGCGTATGAGCTCGGATGAGCGGGTCTTGAAGGCAACCTGTGGCTCCAGTCCGCAGGTTGCGAACAGCGAGAAGAAATAATCCCGCGAATGCGGAAGGTCGAGCAAGATGAAGGGTTCATCGGCAAGTTCGGCCAGACTGATTTCGTCGCGACCTGCCAACGGATGGCTGGCGGCGACAAGCGCATAGGGCGGCAGGTCGGCAAGCTTCTCACCGGTTATCTCGTCTGGTACCGCGAAGTGATAAGAAAGTGCCAGTTCCGCGCAGCCCGAAACGAGGTGGCCGATCAATTCCTGCTGGTCGCCCTCCTCGAGCTTTACCGAAATGCCCGGATAGCGCTGCGCAAAGCCGGACAGAAGAGCCGGCATGAAGCGGATAGCCAGTGTCGGGAAACTGCCGACAACGATCTCGCCACGCAGAGAATCGCCGAGCGCCTGTGCGCTGTTGGCAAAATCCCGGGCGTGGCTGAGCAGTCGCCGGGCATCGTTGACATAACGCTGGCCGGCCGCCGACAGGGTGACGCCGCGAGCGTGATGGCGGATGAAGATCTGGATACCGAGCTGCGCTTCTACCTGCGCCAGCGCCGTTGAGATCGAAGGCTGCGACACGTTCAGTCTGCGGGCCGCCTCCGTGACGCTTCCACAGTCTGCCGTCTCAACGACATAGCGGAGTACACGAAGAGACGTGTTCATAGTTTCAACCTATCAAGTGCGGCAGATAGCAATATTTTCCGATGCTAAGACCTTCGGCATCACCCGTCCAGCTTAATTTATTAGCAGAATGACAGTTCGAAGCATCGGTGACTGCAGAATAGGCATTGCGATCACGCAGGACCACTGCACGGAAAACCACTCGATCCGCGCAATTCGACATGCACCAATCATTGTCGCCTTAAGTCTTTCCCGTGACTAGACGGACAGACGAACACATAGACGGTGTCTGCACTAACCCACCACGGCGAGGATCGGACGAGCACATCCATGTCCGTCCGGTTGCCATGAGCTTAGTCGCCTTTCCCACCGCTCTGCCGCACGGCCTGCAGAGCGCCTGCCATCACGGCTATATCGCACCGTTCCGGTTTCTTTCATTCCCCCCTGTACCTCTGACAGTGATCGTTACCGAGGTTGGGAAGGCGATACCGTCGCCGCTGTGGGAGGTTTTTTCTACGCTCGAAGCATGTCCGAGATCGAGAGGCGCCCGATCCCCACATGCCGTGGGATAGCCGAGCAACCATTTTCACTGATCGAAACCGACCCTGAACAACGTTTGGTGTTCCCAATTCGAGATAGGCCGAAACTAAGCAAAGACTATCTATCTCACGAAACGAGATAGCGTAGCCCTATGCGAGGAATTGTTGGTTGATATAGGCATTAATAATTCCCCAAGTGACTGAAAAATAATCAAATTAAAGCGATATAATGCCTAATTTATAAGCCGTCCGCACCTTGCGTTTCCTGCCTTTCATCAAGAGTATTTCGGCAGAAACGATAAAAGAGGGTGATCGAAATGCTCATGATGAAAAAAATCGGCTTCGCTTTCGGCATGCTGGCCGGCGTGCTGTCCGCCGATCTGGCGGCGGCTCAGACGAAGATGCGGCTCGCGGTGGAAACCACCGGTGGCGACCCCACCAACGTGATGCTCACCACCTTCCGCGACGAGCTCAAGAAGACGAGCGGCGATGCATTTTCCATCGAATTCGCCGATGGCGGATCGCTCGGCGACGAGAACGCGCTGGCCGAACTCATCCGTGCCGGCGTGGTCGAAGTCATCCCGCTCGGCTCCGATGGCGTTGCCGCTCTGGATGCGAAATTCTCCATCTTTGATACGCCCTTCCTGTTTTCCGGCAAAGAGCAGGCACGCGCAGCACTCGACGGCGAACTCGGTCAGATCATGGCCGCCTCGTTGAAGGAAAAGGCCAATCTCGAGGTCCTGGCCTTTGGCGAACTCGGCGTGCGCGTGATCAGCAACTCCAAGCGTGCAATTTCCACTCCAAAGGACCTGAGCGGCCTCAAAATCCGAACGCCGAACAGCCCGACACGCATCATGGCGTTCCAGACCCTCGGTGCTGCACCGACCACTCTTGCCCTCGGCGAAGTTTACATGGGTCTGAAGCAGGGCATCATCGACGGTCAGGAAAACCCGCTTTCCGTTATCAAGGAGTTCTCGCTGTTCGAGACGCAGTCCCACATTTCGCTGACCAACCATATCTACACCCCGATCACCCTGGTCATGAACGGCGCGGCATTCGATGCTCTGCCCGACGATCTCAAGGCCAAGGTGAAGGCCGCCGCCAAGGCCAGCGTCGAGAAGACCCGCACCCTTTCAGATGAAAGCGACACGAAACTCGTTGCCGAGTTCGAGAAGGTTGGCGTGACGGTAACCAAGCCCGACATCGCAGCCTTCCAGTCCGCTGCAGCCCCGGTTCGTATCAAGATTGCGGAAGTGGTCACCCCGGAATTTATGACCAAGGTTGAGGAGACGCTTCGTTGACCGCGACAGCATCCCCGTCTCCGGCGAAAGCCGGAGACTACCCGCAGTTTCGCTATGACGGTTCAGGCGACCTGGCGCGCATCGGATTGATCTACATTGCCTCCAGCGTTGTGATGGAAGAGGAGATGTGGGCGATGTCCGCCAAGGGCGTCTCCACCCATACTGCCCGGATCAAGCTGCCGAAGGTGACGGTTCAGGGCATCGAAGAGATGATGAACGCGCCAGAGCTGGAAGTCGCTGCACGCATGGCCGGCGCCGCCCCGATCGATGTGCTGCTGTTCGGCGGTACAAGCGCCTCGTTCCTCCACGGCACGGCATACGACAAGGCACTTATTGATAAGATCCGACAGTGGGTGCCGGGTCCCAAGGTAACGACGGCATCGACGGCAACCTTGGCAGCGCTCAATCAGGTAAAGGCCGGCAAGGTGGCGCTTGCTACCCCGTATCTGCCGGAGATCCATGAGCGGGCCATCCGGTTTCTGGAGGAGAACGGGCACGCGGTCGTCAAAAGCGGATACCTGAGCATATCGGATGACCACGCACTGGCGGAGGTCTCGATCGAGGAAGTCTACGACCACGTGCTGTCCGTCGATCATCCAGATGCCAGCGCAATCTTCATATCATGCACCAACTTCCGGTCCGTCGGCGCCATCGAAGTGCTTGAGGATCGTCTGGGCAAGCCTGTGATATCGGCAAACCAAGCATCCTTTTGGCACTGCCTCGAGCTTACCGGAGTCGCCGGGAGCCGTCCCGGCTACGGCCGCCTTTTCGACGGCTATACCGCAAAGGGAGACGAAGAATGAACGAAGTTGTCGCCCCGACGCCAAGCGAGATTCTGCGCGAGGACATCACCCGCCATTCGAAGCTGCGCAGCATGTTCACGTGGTTGGTCGAGACCGCCGCCATCATGCTGCTGATATTCCTGGTCGGCCTCGTGCTGGCCAATTCGCTTGGACGCTATCTTTTCTCCATGCCGCTACCCTGGACCGAGGAGGTCGTGACGGCGCTGCTGATGTGGCTCGGTGCGCTCGGCATCACCATCGGCGCGCTCAAGAACGAACTCATCAGCTGCGCCATCTGGACACGCCGCCTGACCGGCCTCTCCAGCTATGCGCTGGTGATATTCCAGTCGGTCTTTTCCATCGCTGTCGTGGTCGTGATCGGAGTTCTGGCCTGGCGCTACCTGGGAATTTTCGGTTCCGACCGTACGCCGATCCTCGGCATATCCAAGGGCGTGGCGATTTCGGGGATCCTGGCAACCTGCGTCGGCCTGGGCATCGCCTTCGCCTTCAACATCATCGAGGGGAGGAAGAACTGATGCTCGGTCTTGCAGCCATTACACTCTTCGTTCTATGCGCTTTCGTGCTGATCGGCCTGCCGATCGTGATATCGCTCGCCGCATCGGTCCTGTTCTTCCTGGCTTTCAGCGGCGGCTGGGAGCTGGCATTGCCTCAGCAGACGCTCGGCGGTGTCGGAGACTATATCCTCATCACACTACCGCTCTTCATCCTTGCCGGCGGCATCATGAATGCCACCGGGATCGCCGACAAGCTGTTCGATTTCGGTGTCGCACTGGTGGGGTGGATGCGCGGTGGCCTGGCCCATGTCGATGTCGTCGCAAGCGTCATGTTCGGCGGCATGATCGGCACCTCGGTCGCCGACCTAGCCGGCAGCGGATCGATCACCATTCCCAAGCTCAAGGCACATGGCTATCCGGGACCGTTCGCGGCGGCAGTGACGGCGACATCCTCAGGCATCGGCGTTCTCATTCCGCCAAGTTCGCCGATGATCCTCTACTCTGCCGTTACCGGCACGTCGCTCGGGGCGCTTTTCCTGGCCGGCGTCGTCCCGGGGCTCCTGATGGCCGTGGTGATGATGATCACCATCTCCATCCTCGCACGCCGCAACGGATGGAAGGCCATGGGAACGTTCCAGTGGTCAGAGGTCATTCGTACGGGAAAGTACGCCATACTGCCGCTTGGCATGCCGGGGCTCATCCTCTTCGGCCTGATGTTCGGTGTCTTCACCGCTACAGAAGCGGGGGCGTTCGCTGTTGCCTATGCGCTAATCCTCGCTGCCGTCGTCTATCGGACATTGACATTCGCCAATCTGCGCCGCGCGATGGTCGATTCCTGCATTCTGACCGGCGAAGTGCTGATGGTCGTAGGCTTCTCTACGGCGCTCGGCTGGGCGCTCTCGCAAGCCGGGGTGCCCGCAGCGCTGGCTAACGGGCTTGAAACGGTCTTCCCGTTCGAAAACACGACGCTGAAGATCTTCGCGCTTCTCCTGATCGCGCTGATCGCAGGAATGGTGCTCGACCCGCTAATCCCGATGATCATGCCCGTTCTGCTCCCCTCGTTGATGGTCATGGACGTCGATCTCGTTCATTTCGGCGTGCTGATGGTTATGACGGTGGTAATCGGCCAGGTGACTCCGCCGGTTGCTATAGCGCTGCTGGTCGCCGCCAAGATCGGAAACGAGGATATCATCAAGGTGACGAAGGCGAACACGCCGTTCCTCATAGCGCTCTTCTTGTTCCTGATCCTGCTGACGCTGTTTCCGGCTCTTTCGACGGCTTTGCCAAACCTCCTGAAATGACCGGACGCCGATAGGCTGAATGAATGACCGCTATCAAACGCTTCTCCTGGCCCGTTTAAAAGATCGGCCGGGCCAGACAAGTGCGCCCGGGCCGGATGGTCAAATTTGCCCGGGCGTGAACAGGAAGGATGCTTCCTTCCCATCACCTCGTCTTGCGCAGGTTTCTGCGCGCTACAACTTCGATCAGCCATTCACACGTCCCCGGAGTGGGCAACGATGGCCGATCGCATTGCCCAATTCTAGGAAGTGAAGATGACAGCCGAAAAAATCGATACACTCGTTGTTGGTGCCGGTCAGTCGGGAATAGCGATGAGCGAGCACCTGCGGGACTGCGGAGTGCCGCACATCGTGCTCGAGCGCAGGCGGGTCGCCGAACAGTGGCGCTCGGGCCGCTGGGATTCGCTCGTGGCCAACGGACCGGCCTGGCATGACCGGTTCCCGAACCTCGAATTCGACGACGTCTCTCCAGACACCTTTCCGCCCAAGGAGAGAATGGCGCGCTACTTCGAGGACTACGCGAAGATGATCGCCGCTCCGGTCCGAACCGGCGTCGAGGTCAGGCGCGTTCAACGCAACGAGGGACGCCCGGGCTTCCTCGTCACCACGTCCGAGGGAGTGATCGAAGCGCAGCGGGTGGTGGCAGCAACCGGTCCCTTCCAGGTACCGAGTTATCCGAAGATCATTCCCGCAGATTGCGGGATCGATCAGCTCCACTCGTCGGCCTACAAGAACCCCGAGCAACTGGCCGAAGGCGCCGTTCTCGTGGTCGGCGGCGGCGCTTCGGGATCACAGATCGCCGAGGAATTGCAGCGTGCAGGCCGCAAGGTCTATCTGTCGATCGGCGAGCACTATCGTCCGCCTCGCTCCTACCGCCAGCGCGACTATGTCTGGTGGCTCGGCGTTCTGGGCAAGTGGGACGAAGTCAAGACGATTGCAAAGAAGAAACACGTGGCCTTCGCCGTCAGCGGTTATGATGGCGGCAAGACCATAGACTTCCGCAATCTCGCGCAAAACGGCGTCACGGTCCTCGGCCTCACCAAAGGCTATGAGAACGGTGTTCTCAGCTTCGCCGACGATCTTGCTGCCAACATCGCCGAGGGTGACCGCGCCTATCTCGAAGTGCTGCGCGAGGCAGATGCCTATATCGACCGCAACGGCATCGACCTGCCTGCGGAGAACGAAGCCTGGGAGATAGCGGCAGACCCCACCTGCATTGCAAATCCCGTCCTTGAACTGGATCTGGCCAAGGCCGGGATCAAGAGCATCATCTGGGCGACCGGCTTCAAGTTCGATTTCAGCTGGCTCGACGTGGATGCCTTCCACCAGGACGGCACGCCGTTTCACAAGCGCGGTATCTCGTCAGAGACGGGCATATACTTCCTCGGTCTCCCTGAACTGACGAACCGTGCCTCCTCGTTCATCTACGGCTGCTGGTACGACGCCAAATACATCGCCACCCATATCGTCGTGCAGCGCAATTATGTCGCCTACGAGAAGGACTAGGGGATTGCCTATAACCTCCGAAGCCGCCGCCATCCCCGGGACAATGACGGCCGTCATAGCCGAGGTAAGTGGTGAGCCAGACGTTCTGACATCGGTGCAGCGGGATACCCCCGTTCCGGCCGAGGGCGAGGTGCTGATCGCGGTGGCGGCGGCCGGCATCAACCGGCCCGACATCATGCAGCGTTCCGGGGCATTGCCGGCGCCGGCAGGCGTGTCCGATATTCTCGGACTTGAGGTTTCAGGCCGTATCGTGGCCTGCGGCAAAGGCGTCGATCCTGCCCTTTCGGGATCGGCGGTCATGGCCCTCGTCAAGGCGGGTGGTTATGCGACCCATGTCTGCGCCCGCGCCGACCATTGCCTGCCGGTCCCGAAAGGGATTTCCCTGGTAGAGGCGGCTGCTCTTCCGGAAGGGCTCTTCACCATCTGGCACAACCTTTTCGACCGGGGCAGACTTCGGTCCGGCGAAGTGTTGCTGATCGAGGGCGGATCATCCGGCATCGGCACGCTGGCACTGCAGCTTGCAACGGCTGTCGGAGCAAGCGTCATCGCGACGGCTGGTGGGCCTGAAAAATGTGCTCGGCTGGCAGCGATGGGCGTCTGCGCAATCGACTATCGGGAGCCGGGTTGCGATGAGCGCATCCTGGCGGAGACCAAGGGGCGAGGTGTCGATGTCGTTCTCGACATTTTGGGCGGCGAGGCTGTCAACCGCCACTTGGCGGTCATGGCGCCGGGCGGGCGCCATGTCGGTCTTTCTTTCATGACCGGAGCGACTGCCTCGATCGATCTCGGGCTGGTCATGCGCAAGGGGCTCTGGCTGACGTCCTCGACACTGCGGCCGAAGACCGATGCGGAAAAGGCCGGGATCGCGCGGGATATCGCAACACATCTCATGCCGCACCTGGGCAAGTCCAGCGTACGCCCCGTCATCTCCTCCGTCCTACCGCTGGACGAGGCGGCCGATGCGCATCGCCTGCTCGAGGGCGGCGAGAATTTCGGCAAGATCGTCCTGCTTATGCCGGATGTCGCATGATACGCCTGTCTCTCTATTGGGGCTCCGCCTCGCCTTTCGTGCGCAAGGTCATGGTCTGCGCGCATGAACTCGGCCTTGCCGGCCGGATCGACATTCGCGACAGCGCCGCAAACCCGATCCAGCGGGACACCCGCATCCAGGCAGTCAATCCGCTGGCCAAGATACCCGCGGCAGAGACGTCCGACGGGACAGCGCTGTATGACAGCCGCGTCATCTGCGAATATCTGGATCATCTGGCGGCTGAGGAGCAGGAAACCGCCGTATCGCGGCTGTTCCCGCCTGCCGGACCGGCACGCTGGCTGGCCTTGCGCCGGCAGGCGCTGGCCGACGGCCTACTCGATGCGGCATTGCTGATACGCTACGAAAAACTGCTGCGGCCGGACGAACTACGCTGGACGGAGTGGACCGACAAGCAGGGCGAGAAGGTATCCGACGCGCTGGACGCGATGCTTGCCGACATCTCCGGCCCGGGCACCGTGGACATCGGCAGCATTTCCTCTGCCTGTGCGCTCGGCTGGCTCGATTTCCGCTTTCCCGATCTGGACTGGCGCAACGGACGGCAAGCGCTTGCGGACTGGCATGCCGCTTTTGAGGATCGCTCCTCCATGCTGGCGACACGGCCACGGGCATGACGACAGACTTACAGCCGCCAATTTAAAAAAAGGAACAAAATCGCATGGCCCATACCCGCATTCGCAAGTTCAACACCAAGGAAACCTATCCGGAGCAGAAGCTGGACAACGATCTTGCCCAGGCCGTCGTTGCCCGCGGCACGGTGATCTTCCTGCGTGGCCAGTGCCCTCAGGATCTCGATACGGCCAAAAACATCGATAGCCATGATCCGGTCGAGCAGACCCACAAGGTGATGCAGAACATTCGCCAGTTGGTCGAAGAGTCCGGCGGCAAGATGGCGCATGTCACCAAGCTCGTCGTCTATCTCACCGACGTTCGCCATCGCGAAGCCGTCTACCGGACCATGGGCGAGTATATTCACGGCGTGCATCCCGTCTGCACCGGTTTGGTTGTCGTGGCGCTCGCTCGCCCCGAGTGGCTGGTGGAAATCGACGCGACAGCCGTGATCCCGGATTAACGGGCTGCTGGCAAACTAACTTTATCGAGGATCACCATGACATTTTCTATTGTCGGTCACTGCCCTGAAACGGGGATGTTCGGACTCGCGATCTCGTCCTCCTCCCCCGCAGTGGCTGCACGGTGCGCCTTTGCAAAAGCGGGAGTTGGAGCGGTCTCCACGCAGAATGTAACGGACCCTCGCCTTGGTGCGCGAGCGTTGGAACTGATGGAGCTGGGAGCCACTGCAAACGAGGCGTTGAGCATACTGGAGAGGACCGGTGAGCATATGGAGTGGCGCCAGGTCCTGGCAGTCGGGTGTAGCGGCGAAAGTGCAATCTATTCCGGTCCCCATGTTCTCGGATTATGGAGCGAGGCAAAGGATAAGGATGTGGCGTCGGCCGGCAATCTTCTTGCGAATGTCACTGTTCCAAAAGCAATGGTGGCCACGTTTCGGCAAAAGACCGGTGGCCTGGGACAGCGGCTCATGGCGGCTTTGGCCGCAGGACTGGATGCTGGCGGTGAGGCCGGTCCTGTGCATTCGGCAGGCCTGCTGCTTGTTGACCGGCAAAGCTGGCCTCTCGCGGAACTGCGCATCGACTGGACGACCGATTGCCCGATAAAGGCCTTGACGGAGGCATGGGATATCTATGAGCCGCAAATGGACGCTTATGTGACCCGGGCCCTAGACCCTCGCATTGCTCCCTCCTACGGAGTGCCTGGCGACGAGTGACGTCAGTGCGAGCCTAACGCACCGCGCCAGAAACAGGGAGGTGGCCCGCGGAGCCAAGCCCAAAGCGCCTGCATTCCCTTCATGTGAAAATCGCGCGGCCAATTCATGCAGAGACTGATGATGAATACGATTTCCGAGATACTGTCTCGACTGGTTGCGTTTCCCACCATATCGCTGCAGTCGAACCTTGCGCTTCTGGATTACGTAGAGAGCCTTCTTATACCGGCCGGGATTACCGTTCGCCGATTTGCTCATTCCGATGGCACGCGTGCAAATCTATGGGCAACGGTTGGACCGGAAGTGGATGGAGGCATCATTCTTTCCGGCCACAGCGATGTGGTGCCGGTAGCAGGCCAAGACTGGCAGTTCGATCCATTCGTCCTCCGGCCTGACAAGGGGCGCCTATATGGCCGTGGCGCCGTGGACATGAAGGGCTTCGTCGCCGTTGCCTTGCATACGATGCTGAAAGCTGCCGAACAGAATTTGCATAGGCCACTGCATCTCGCCTTGTCCTATGACGAGGAGGTGGGCTGTCTCGGCGTGCGCGGTATGATTGAGAGCCTAGCGCAAGAGCCACTACGTCCTGCCTTCTGCCTTATAGGTGAGCCTACGGGTATGCGTCTTGCCACAGGCCACAAGGGCAAGGCAGCCCTGAGGGCGTGTTGCCATGGTCAGGAAGGACATTCGGCACTGGCTCCGGAGGCATTAAACGCTCTTCATCTGGGGGCAGCCTTTCTGCAGCGTTTGCAGATACGGCAGAAGGAATTCGCCTCAGGTGGTGCGCGCGATTGCGACTACGCGATCCCTTATACCACTCTTCATGCGGGCCTCATGCGAGGAGGCGAAGCGCTCAACATAGTACCCGCATCCTGTGAGATCGTGTTCGAGATCCGCCATATCGCTGCGGACGACCCATCGGCGATCGTTTCGGATCTCCGCTTGGATGCGGAAGACATAGTTGCCCCGTATCGCGACCGATTCCCAGGAGCAGGGATCACCATTCAGCACTTGTCTGCTTACCCCGGGCTCGATACGGCAGCGGACAGCCCGATTGTGACCCTGATCCAGGGACTTCTCGGCAGTAATCTCTCCACCATAAAAGTTGCCTATGGAACAGAAGGGGGGCTTTTCTCTCAAGCTCTCGATATCCCCGTCCTGATATGTGGACCGGGCGATATGGCGCAGGGACATAAGCCCGATGAGTATATCGAGGTATCCCAGATAGAGAAATGCGAGCAGTTTCTTGCACGACTTGTCGCCGTGTTGGCAGAAGCATAATGCGCTTGTTCTGCGGTTGATGGGCACCATCAAATCCAGGTTTCGAATAGAATTCAGGCTTGTTATATCCTCTCCCGGAGGATAGGTAGAACACATGATCGAACATAAGCACGATACACATCCCGACATCATCAAGCGGCTGAGGCGTGCCGACGGACACCTGAAGAGCGTCATCGCCATGATCGAGGCGGGCAAGCCCTGTCTCGACATAGCCCAGCAGCTCCACGCGGTCGAAAAGGCAATCACCAATGCCAAGCGAACGCTGATCCAGGATCACCTCGATCACTGCCTGGAAGACTCCGCCGGATCGCTCGGCCGCGAGCAGCGCCAGACACTCGACGAGTTCAAGACAATTACGAAATATCTGTAGGCGCTGCGGCGTCAGGAGTATCGCGAAATGCTGGGCGTTCTTAGAAACCGGACCTATCGCCACCTATTTTTCGCTCAGGTCATCGCTTTGCTGGGGACGGGGCTTGCCACTGTCGCCCTGGGCCTGCAGGCATTCGAACTTGCCGACGGCAACGCAGGCGCTGTCCTTGGCACGGCGCTGGCCATCAAGATGATCGCCTATGTCGTCGTTGCGCCGATCGCGACGGCCTTTACTGAACAGCTTCCCCGTCGCGCGATGCTGGTGACGCTCGATCTCGTCCGCGCCGCCGTCGCACTATGCCTGCCCTTCATCACCGATGTCTGGCAAGCATACTTCCTGATCTTCATACTCCAGGCGGCATCGGCGGCGTTCACGCCGACCTTCCAGGCGACGATCCCCGACGTGCTACCAGACGAGGACGATTATACCAACGCCCTGTCGCTCTCTCGCCTTGCCTACGATCTGGAGAAGGTCGGAAGTCCGCTGCTTGCGGCAGCATTCCTGGCGCTGATGAGCTACCACAATCTCTATCTTGGCACGGTCGTCGGTTTCCTGGCATCGGCAAGCCTCGTGGTCTCGGTTCTGCTGCCCGACCCCAAACCGAGCGAGCCACGCAGCATTTACGATCGGACGACGCGGGGGATACGCCTTTATCTGACGGTTCCGCGCCTGCGTGGACTGTTTGCCTTCAACATGGCGGTTGCGGCGGGCGGTTCCATGGTCTTCGTCAACACCGTCGTCCTCGTCCAGGGCACGATGGCGCTTGGTGAACGCTACACCGCAACTGCGCTCGCAGCTTTTGGTCTGGGATCAATGGCGGCTGCTTTTATCCTACCGCGCCTCTTGAAGAACAATGCAGACCGACCTGTCATGCTTTCGGGCACAGTTGTGCTAGGTGTTGCGTTGCTGGTCGGTATGGTCGTGAGCTCGTATGTGGCTTTGCTTATAGTGTGGGCGGTGATCGGCGTCGGATATTCGCTTGTCCTCACGCCATCCGGCCGTATCCTGCGAAGCTCTGCCTCGCCCGAGGATCGCCCGGCGTTGTTCGCCGCGCAGTTTGCCTTGTCGCACGGTTGTTGGCTGATCACATATCCGCTGGCTGGATGGCTGGGAGCCACGGTCGGCCTCACCCCGACTTATTTCGTGCTCGCGAGTCTAACGGCGGCAGGAGCCATCGCGGCAGCTTTTCTGTGGCCTGCCGTCGAAAGCGACGAACGCCATATCCATACGGATATCGATGCCGACCACGCGCATATCGCAGGCGCGAAGGCAGTCCAAGGAGGGCACGAGCACTCCCATCCGATTCACAAAGACCGCTACCACGGGTGACAGACTATTCCTGCAGGCACATTCGGGGCCGTACGTGTGTTTATGCTGATCGCTAACGGCGGCTCGGGGACTTAAGGAAATCAGCCTACTGCGGCAGTAAGATGCTCGTAGAGAATGGACGAACCGAGGACGACAAGTGCGACACCTGCAGTACCCTCGGCCAGGCGACCGAACCTTGCACCAATCAGCCGCCCAACGAGCATGCCTCCGGACGACAGCAGGAACGTCGCAAGACCGATTGCACCTGCGATGACCAGGATATTGACCTCGAGAAAGGCAAGCGAAACACCGACCGCCATTGCGTCGAGACTGGTACCGATCGCAGTTGCAATCAAAACCATGAAGGACATACTGGCTCGCGAACTGTCCTGTTCCTCGTCGCCACCTTTGAAGGCAGCGTAGAGCATATTAAGACCGACGACCGCCAGCAAGCTGAACGCAATCCAATGGTCGACGGCGGAAATATATGCTGCCGCGGTTACGCCTGCAGCCCAGCCGATCAGCGGGGTGATGGCTTCAACTATGCCGAATACGACGCCGGTCCTGAGTGCTTCGCTGAACCGTGGCCGTCCCATGGCCGCGCCTCTGCCGACCGAAACGGCGAATGCGTCCATAGACATGCTGATGGCGAGCACGATGATTGCCATGATTGACATGAGTTTTTCCTTGCGGACGTATCTAACCGGGTGTCCTCCGCTCTGTCCGAGCTGAACGGAATTCGCCACGGTCTTGTCTATCCGAACATGTCGGCTGAACGCGCCACGTGCCTTTTGACACGAGTATGTTGACGCGCTCCCGCTGGGTCAGCGGTGACTACTCCCCGATGGCACGCGAGGTACCCGACGCACCCGCAGCAGTCAAGGCGAACGCTGTGTATTTTTTTGCAAAAATCCTCTTAATAACAATGATTTGCAAGTGCAAATTCATCGACTTACTGCACCTGCGAAGCAGTCGCAGAAGCTGGACATCGCTTGTCAGCATTTTGCTGGTTTGGGCCGCGTAAACAACGGCGTTTTTCAATTCGACCAAGCATTCCGCAAATTCGGCGGCCGACTGATGATCACAGCTATCACGATCTCCGTGCCGATAAAGGCATATGCCAAAGCCCTTGAGTTCCCGCAGCCGAAGTACGCACAATCAAATATGAGATAGATCATTGCCGACTGCCGGCGCACGGTCGTGACGCTCATTCCGAATGAAGTCACAGCCCAGAACAAAACCGCCGCAAGAGATGCCTTCTTCGTGGACCCCACAAGATCGGACATCACCAAATGCCTGCGGACGTGACCTGCTAGAAATCCAACGGGTTAAATAACGATCCTGTGCATCAGGACTCCAACGACCAGAATTGCCAGGATCGCGCATCGACAGAGAATGCTGATCGCGGTGACGGAAGGCCATTCGAGCGTCCAACCCGAAACTTGCCTGGCCGGAGTGGCATTTCGAAAATGCATCATAGTCTCCAGCTACCGCATCGTTGAGGCGGCCTCGATGCTCAACTTGTCATTATTGCGAATGACTAGCAATAGCAAAACGACCGAAACTCAGCCGAAACTGTTTGGCTGCAAGTTGGCGAGAGCTTTGTTTGGCAGGCACAGAGCGACTTCCAGGCCGCCGAGCCGCGACCGGTCAAGCTGGAGATCGCCACCATAGGCGGTCGCGATGTCACGCGAGATCGCAAGACCAAGCCCGGCTCCCATCCCCTCTTCGCCGCCGCTTACACCCCGCTTGAGCATTGAGGCATATCGATCAGGTGCCGCGCCCGGCCCGTCGTCGCCGATGCGCAGCACCGTCATTTCTCTGTCCTGCAAGGCGCTGATCTCGATCCGCCGTTCGGCGAAACGCACCGCGTTGTCTAGAATGTTGCCCATTGCCTCGGCGACATCTGCCGGATCAGCCTGGATGGTGATGTCAGGATCGATATCCAAAGTCCATTCGATACCGCGGCTTCTGGTGACGGGCGATAATACGCTGACAAGCTTGCCGGAAATACCGATCAGCGAGGTCGTCGCCATCTGCTCGACGCCCAGGCGCGCGGCCTGCAATTGACGATCTGCACGCTGCCGCACCAGTTCGATCTGCTGCAGCGCCATTTCCCGGCGGTCCGCAGGCAGTGCTTCGGCCAGATGTGACAGCACGGTGAGCGGCGTCTTCAAGCCATGTGCCAGATCGCTGGCTCGTGCCCTTGCTCTTTCGACCGCTGTCTCGCGCTCGGACAGCAGCATGTTGATTTCGTTGACCAGCGGGGTGACCTCGGCTGGTCCCGATGCACCCATCTGGCTTGACCGTCCCGCCCTTATGTCGGCGATCTCGCGACGGAGATGCGACAAGGGTTTCAGCCCGATCAGACCCTGTAGAAAGGAGGCCAGGAGCAAAAGCGCTCCGGTGACGATCAACATCAGCATCAGCGGCCAGTGATAGCTGGCAAGCGCGGCTTCCATGTCGTCCTTCGAAAACGCAGTATATACCGTGAAGGTCGTTTGGTGGTCGCCTTCGGTCAGCACCATATCCTTAATCGAAACCAGGATGACGCCGCCATCCGGCCCTTCAGCCTGGTGAAAACCGCAATACATGTCAGGCAGCAGGAGTGCCCTTGAAAGCTCCTGGTCCCAGAGCGAGCGCGAACGCAGCGGCGTTTCTCCTCCTTCGGCAGTAATCTGCCAGTAGCGACCGCCCGCCGGGATCTGGAACCGCGGATCCGAAGGCTCGCTTGCGAGCCGGAGGTTGCCGTCCTCTATGGCCAGCCGGGCACCGAGCGCATCGGACACGGCCGTCATTTCGTTGGCATACTGGTCGGCCAGATAATCCTCAAACAGATGGCCGAGCACATACCAGACGAGCGACAGGGCAACCGCGATCGAAATGAGAGCGCCGGCGGCAAGGCGGAAACGCAGCGAGCGGGTAATCATGGCCGCTTCTCGGGAAGAACATAACCGAAGCCGCGGCGCGTTTCGATCGCATCGCTGTCGGTTTTGCGTCGCAACCTGCCGATCATCGCCTCGACAGCATTCTTGGCTGCATCGTCATCTCGGCCCTGAACCTGGCTGGCGAGTTCCGCTGGCGTCAGCACCACGCCGGGTCGATCGATAAACAGCGTCATCATCCGGAATTCGAGCGGCGAAAGATCGAGTTCTCGGCCATCGAACGTAACACGCCGCGCCTGTTCGTCGAGCGTGAACCGATCGGCCGCTTTTACGCGTGGAGCCGCTTTGCCGGTTCGCCGCAGAAGCGCGCGAAGACGAGCCACCAACTCCTCGCTGCGGAACGGCTTCGGCAGGTAGTCGTCTGCTCCCGCATCGAAGCCATCGACCCGCTCCATCCACGATCCGCGAGCCGTCAGCACCAGAACCGGCGTTTCGAGGCCGGCGCCCCGCCAGCGTTTGAGGATAGAGAGTCCGTCCATGCCCGGCAATCCGAGATCAAGGATGATGGCGGCATAATCCCCAGCCTCCCCCTGCTCCCATACATCCGGGCCGTTTGACAAAACCTCGACGCGATACCCCTCGCGCCCGAGCTTTTCCACCACATGGCCGGCGATGTTCGGATCGTCTTCGGCAAGCAAGATTTTCATCGGATCAGTTCCTCCCCAGCACAGCACCTGTTCGCGCGTCTACTTTCAGGTTACGGATCACGCCTCCACCATCGCGCAACTTCACCTGGTAGATATCCTGGGATTGAGACCGGCCGAGACGAATGTCGATGATGCGGCCGTAACGCTCGACATCGATCTTCTGCAGTATCGACTTCAGAGGCATGATCTGGCCGTCGCGCACCGCGTCCCGTGCCCGCTCGTAATCGGCTCGGCCTGGGCGGGTTCCCGACGAGCCGCCGGCTTCACCGCGATCGCCGTCACCGCTTCCCCGGGTACCGTGGTCGTTGTCACTACCGTCACGTCCGCCGTGATTGTCCCCTCCCCCATCATCGCCGCCACCATGACCTGACCCACCACCGTCCGAGCCTCCCCCGGAGCCGTCACCATCCTTGGCATAAACGAACGACAGGGGCGTCGCCGCAACGGTCACGAAGGCGGAGAACATCAGGATGATAAGCATGCGGCGGTTCGAGCCCATGGTTTCTCCGCAGGGGGCATATGGCCAAAATATTCTGGCATGAAGCAATGTAGGCAGCAAACGACAAGAACTCCGCCGGTTAACGGCGGAGTTCAGGAGGAAGTTGGCGGGATCGCTTATCGACGACCGCTGCGCTTGCCACCCTTGTCGTCTTTGGCGTGGTGGCCGCCCCTGTCATCGGCTCCGTGGCCGCCGCGACGCCCCCCCTTGTCGTCATTTGCATCGTGGCCGGCGCCGTCGTCGGCTCCCTGCCTTGCGAGGGCGGCAGACGAACCGGTGATCGGCGCCACGGCTTGAAAAACCGGCATCGCGGCGGTGAAGGCGAAAGCTGCGGCAAGAGCGGCGAGAGAAAGCTTGGTCTTCATGGTCAAAATCCTTTCCTGTTCATTCCGAGGAACCTCCTCGTTCGACAAGTTCAGAATTGCACGAGCGCGCTGACAGGCCGCTGATGGCAATTGTCAGCAATCTGTCAGCTGAAATTTCATGCCCATCAGGCATTGGAGAGCGCCTTTGCTGGCGGGCTCGTTTGATGGTTGCGTGGCGCGCGTGATCGACTATCGGCCAAGCAAGGCCTTGACGGACATCTCAGTAGAAATGGACAAGGCACTCTTTTGATCATCTGCGCACTATTGGCAAAATCTTGGCGCAGTGCGAAAATGGATCATGGCCATAGCTGATCGCAAAGCCAAGCGGTGCCATCCCGTTTGTACAACAACCTCTGATGACGTCTGTCTTCCGCGGCTTGCCAAAACTCGACCTCGCGGGGCGAGGCGATGAAGAGCGACCAGTTCGAGGCAATGCTGTCCGGCTTTTCGGAAACCTGGCGAGCGCCGTTCGCAATGGCGGTATCGAGTTCACTCCTTGACGTCAGCACCTGACTTTGCCGCCCGACAAACACGTTTGCCTTTGCCACCGCAGAACGAGCCTGGAAATCGGCATTACTCTCATGATCATCGGCCTTTAAGGTTACCCCGCGAATGCGGACCTGCCGACCGAGCGAAGACCAATAGAAGGTTAGCGACACATTGGGATTCGCAGCAATTTGGCAGCCTTTTAGTCCATTGCCTATCGTCGCGAAATGCCATCCCCGTTGATCGAGATTCTTGAGAATGAGGACGCGAGCGTCCGGCTCGCCGAGTTCGTCAACTGTGGAGAGCACCATGGAGTGCGGCTCCCTAATCCCGGCTTCGATGGCGTCGCTTAACCATGCGGCGAACATATCCTGCGGATTAGGTGATGTCGTATCGAGATCGAATGGCGGAAACGGGCCAGCGAGCGATGGCAGTGCACGTAGTTTGCTTCTCATGACGCATGCCCCGGCCTTGCGACGATAAGGCGGAGAGATCCTTCGAAAAACGGCTGCGTGCGAAGCACGCCATAACGCGCATCCCAGATTCCGTCGGCGAGGTCCCGGGTGAGATTTGCAACGAAACGGTCGCCGATGCTGTCATCGACGAAACTCCATGCCGAATTAGCAAGCCGGGCGCCGGGCTCCAGGATTTGTTCAGGGCGGCCATAATAGGCTTCACTGAATCCATCGACGCAATTGAGCGGGATAGGGACGGCGAGAATATCGACATTACCGCCCAAGCCCTCGCATATTGCGCTCATCCCCGGATACCGGTGAGCCTCGACAGCAATCATTTCCGGCGCATAGTCATTCAGCCAGCATCGAGTCAATTCATCCGGATCGCAGGTGAGGATGACTACAGGCCCGCGTGTGACGCGGCGCATCTCGGCAAGTCCTCTTTTCAGATCCGGCCATTGATGGACGGTAAACGTTGCCATGCTGGCGTCGAAGCTGGCATCGGAAAAGGGGAGCTTTTCCGCAACGGCATCGACGGCCACCGGAAGTCGATCCGGTCGCTGCACCCGCATCGATGCCGATGGCTCGACAGCCGTCACGGCTCGGTCCACAGGCTCATAGGAACCGGCTCCTGCTCCGACATTCAAAACTGTCTGTGCACCGCCAAGAGATTTTACGATGAACTCGGCGATGTAGGGCTCAGGCTGGCGATAGTTCGTATATCCTTTACCGATAACCCCATAGTTCGCATCACCTGCGCTGCCATCGTGATGTCTGTCACTCATTCTCGCGTCTTCCCTTTGTGAATACTCAATCGAGCCCGGCCAAATTTCATGTTCATGAATGGCAAATAGATCGATTGCGACTTTGATATGAGGCCATGCATCACACGATGAAAACCGATATGATCGAACACCCAATGTTCGGAAATCTCACATGGTCAGACGTATCCCCTCACTCAACGCCTTGCGCGCTTTCGAAGCTGCCGGCCGCCATGGCCGGATGACGCTGGCGGCAGACGAACTGAACGTCACCCACAGTGCGGTGAGCCGCCAGGTCCAGCACCTGGAGTCTCTTTTGGGTGTGCCCCTATTCGAAGGTCCGAAAAACCGATTGCGACTGACGGAAGCCGGCGTGACATTGCTCGCCGGTCTTGGCATGGCATTCGATCAAATCGACGCCTCCGTACGTGCGGTGGCCGACACGGACGAAGGGCCTCTCGATGTTTCCTGCCCTGGCACATTTACAATGCGCTGGCTTATTCCTCGTCTCTACCGTTTCCAGTCGGACTATCCGAAGATCGATGTGCGGTTATCGGCATCATCGGGGCCGGTCGATTTCGGGCGGGATGGCTTTGACGTTGCCATAAGAGTCGGTGATCCTCCTTGGCCCGATAGAGCCGACGTCATCTCGCTGTTTCCCGAGCAGATTGGACCAGTCTTGGCTGCCGGCCTCTCGGACGGTCGGACCGGAGACATCGACGGCCTTCCTGAACTCCACACGCGGACACGGCCGCACGCCTGGAGCGATTGGCTATCTCGTTCGGGAAAACAATTCGTCGCAGGCTCGCGGGTCGATTACGAGCATTTCTATTTCATGCTCGAAGCGGCTCGCGCCGGTCTGGGGGTTTGTGCCGCACCATGGCCTTATGTGGTCGATGACATCACGTCAGGCCGGCTAGTGGCACCTTTCGGGTTCATTGACAGTGGTCATCACTACGTGGCTTTGCGACGGGACAGGCGCAATCGCAAGGCCAGCCTGTTCTGCGACTGGCTGCATGCGGAGGCCGAACATTTTCAGACCGCAAACCCGGTGCCCCCCGCTCAAGATCACCGATAGGGAAATACCGCCTGTGGTCGCCAACGTAGAATGAATTGCTGCATCGCCGGTGCTATGGCAGGCGAACACATACAAAATCTCAAACAGGATAGTTTTTTCGCTCGATAGCCGAGCCCGGAATACCCCGCCTTACGAGGATGCGGATACAGGCAGGTTTTCCCTGTAATGGATCAAGAACGAGCTGATCGCCTCTCAGAAGATAGACACCTGCCCAATGACAGCTCGCTATCTGTTCCTGCTTCAAAGGCTCCAAGCGAGGTAGGCTTACTACCCGTCAACGCCATCGCCATGGAGCCATCATGGATCCGCGATACGGTCAGGGCGTGGGCCGTCCCGAAGTCGAGCCGGCGAACAGACGCTCGGTCATCCAGTAACCGGCACCACTCGCGACGGCGGACAGGAAGGTGCCCCAGCAAAGATCCGCGATCGTCAACACCGTTGACCAGCGGATCAATGTCGCCTGATTGGTCAGGTCATAGGTGGAGTAGGCAACAAAACCTACCACAGCACCCGACAGGATTGCAGCCTTAAGAGCCCTCTCCCTGAGTGCGGGCCGAACTGCGAGAAAGACCAGTCCAGCGGGATAGATCAAATAAAAGATTATCGCCGGTAACAGCCGGAAATCGGTCGCAAGCATGTCCCCCATCACCGGGCGGTAAAGACGATCGGCCATAGTGCTCAACCATACGGCGTCGATCGAGACCATCACGACCAACGTCACGAAATAGGCGACAAGATACCTCTTCATCGGCATTTCCTTTCGACCACACTCAATCGATGCGGGTCCACTCGATGCCCTTGCACAACAGACCGGCGACAATACAGCCCTTCGTCGTCATCCTGTCGCCCTTGACCGTCACCGTAAGCCGGTAGGTCAAGTCGCGCTGCGGATCAAAGGCACTCCCGGAATAGACACCATCCGCATCAGGCTTGATGCTCATGACCAGCTTGTCGCCCTCTTTCTCCTTCGGCGTACCCGGTTTGATCCAGGTATTCGTCGCGCAGATGTCGGATCCGCATGGCGCGATCGTTACCTTCGCGTTGCCATCGCCACGCGCCCATTGGCCACCGATGTCGGCGGCGCAAGCCACCGTTCCCCACGTCAGGCAAGTGACGATCATCACAACGCTTATCTTTTTCACGACAGGCCTCCTTCCTGCTGCTCTGATGCGTGCTCAATCGTGTAGAGCCCGACATTGATCGTCCCCTCCTCGAAACCCGCCTGGCAGTAGCAAAGGTAGTAGAGCCACAAACGCCGAAATCGCTCGTCGAAACCGAGCGCGGCAATCTGTGGCCAAGACTCCTCGAAACGAATTCGCCATTCCGCCAATGTCCGCGCGTATGATGTGCCGAAATGCTCTATCTCACGCACCCTCAATCCCGCCGCCGCAACCGATTCCGACAAGGCATTGTCCGATGGCAGGAAGCCGCCCGGAAACACGTATTTCTGGATGAAGTCGGTGCCGCCGCGATAGGTCTTGAACCGCTCTTCCTCTATCGAAATGATCTGCAGAACCGCACTGCCTCCGGGCTTCAGGCAACGCTTCAATGTATTGAAATAGCTTAGCCAATAGGCCTCGCCGACGGCCTCGAACATTTCGATAGAGACAATGCGATCAAACTGACCATCGGTATCGCGATAGTCCTGAAGCCGAAGCGTCACGTCCCCCGATAATCCGGATTGCTCAGTGGCACCCTTGGCCCAGGAAAGCTGCGAAGGCGACAAGGTGATCCCGGTCACCTTTACACCTTTTACCTTCGCCAGATGTGTGGCAAGCGCTCCCCAGCCGCAGCCGATCTCAAGAACGGATTCCCCGCCTGTAAGCTTAAGCTTCTCGCCGATCCGGCACAGCTTTTTCTTTTGCGCTTCCTCCAATGTTCGTGTCGTCTCGTCGAAGATTGCAGAGGAGTAAAGCATGGAGGCATCAAGCCAAAGCGCATAGAAGTCATTACCGAGGTCATAATGCGCCTCGATGTTCTTGCGGCTGCCACGCTTCGTGTTGGCGCGAAACAGATGCTTTATGCGGTTGAGAACACGCATAGGCAGGCTGCCTTCAATGGCTGGCGCTAGCGCCTTGCTATTTCCGGCTGCAAACCGAATGACTGAAGTCAGATCGGGAGTGGTCCAGTCACCTTCGATGAAACCTTCGGCAAATCCGATATCGCCTGCTGCGATCATCCGGCGCAACATCCGCCAATTTCGGATCAGGATGATCGCCTCGGGGCCTGGGCAGGAACCTTGTTTGTTGATGACCTGGCCGGATGGAAGCACAATCTTGATATGGCCGTGGCTTATATCCGCCAGAAACCGCGCAAGCATGGTGCCTGCCCAACCAAATTCTGCGGGTGCCTGAGAAAGTTCAAGCTGCGTTCCGGTGACCTCATCTGGCCAGCTCATGCCTTCTCCCTCCATCTGTTGCGAAGATTGCGTCGATGCATCTGCAAGAGGCTACGAGCGTTTCCGGCTTTTAGTTTCGCGGAAGAACACAAATTTCTGATTTTTTATGATCGGGATGAAACTGGATGCGCGTTTTCTTCGTAGATCTCACGAAAGACGTCGAGACTTTGCTTTGCGAGGAGCCTATGGACATGCTTCTGCTGATCGTCATTGCATTCTGGCTGTCGCTGGCCATGGCCGGTGCATGGGCGGTCCAGCGAACAACAGGTCTGAGTGGTTGGATCGATACGATCTGGTCATTCGCAGTCGGTGTCGGCGGAAGCATCGCCGCTGTCTTCGCGCATGGAGATCCTGATCGGCGCATCGCGGTTCTGATGATCGTCGCTGCCTGGGGCCTCAGGTTGGGTGGCCATATAGGGTCGCGAACCAGAGCTTCCGGCGAAGATCCACGTTATGCGAAGTTCATCGAAGAGTGGGGTGACGGCGCCTCGTGGCGGTTGTTCGTTTTTCTGCAGATCCAGGCGATCGCCGCGTTTATCCTTGTCTTGGCTGTCTATTCGGCAGCCACGAACGAAGCTAGCTTCCCGCGCGTCATTGACGTTCTCGCCATTATTATCGCTGTCCTTGCGCTCACAGGCGAAGCAATCTCTGACCTGCAGTTGCGTCACTTTCGAAAGACGCCCCAAGCGAAGACCGAGGTCTGCGAAACAGGCTTTTGGCGATATTCGCGCCACCCGAACTACTTCTTCGAATGGATGTTCTGGTGCTGCTGGGTATTGTTTGCGGCGTCAGCATCCATCGTAGGCTGGCTGTCGCTGTTGGCTCCTCTCCTCATGTACTGGCTGCTAGTGCATGTGTCCGGCATTCCGCCTCTTGAAGAACATATGCTGCGCTCGCGTGGCAAGAAATTCCACGCCCTGCAGCAACGCGTCAATGCCTTTTTCCCCGGCCCCAGAAAGCAAGATATCCACCCGGAAGGAGAGTTGAAATGAACATGCTGGCCTTTGCTATAAACACTGCCGAACGGGCACCACTGACTGACGGCATGACGCTCGCGGGTATCGACTTTCTCTGTACTCGTACGAAGCGCCGCCTGGCAGCTACGCCTGCCGACCAGGAAAGTCTGTTTGTTGATGCGATGAACCAATATCCTGTTGCGATCCATTCGGATGAAGCCAACCGCCAGCATTATGAGGTACCCGCAGTTTTCTTTTCTCGGGTTCTGGGACCAAGCCGAAAATACTCCTGCTGCCTCTATCCGGCCGAGCATACGACACTGAAGGAGGCAGAGGTTTATGCACTGGCCGAAACCGTCAAGCATGCAGCAATTGAAGACGGAATGACGATCCTGGAACTCGGCTGCGGCTGGGGCTCGCTTTCGCTTTATCTGGCATCGCAATTCCCGAACTCGCGCATCGTTTCCGTTTCCAACTCCGCGTCTCAGCGCGCCTTCATCCTAGCGACGGCCAATCAACGCGGGCTGACGAATCTTTCGGTGATGACGGCCGACATGAACGACTTTGCAATCGATCAACGCTTCGATTGTGTGGTCTCGATCGAGATGTTCGAGCACATGTCGAACTGGCGGAAGCTTTTTGAACGTGCCCACGATTGGGTGAAGCCGGAGGGACGGCTCTTTCTGCATGTCTTCACTCACAGGGACCGCTCTTACCGCTTCGATCGCGATGACCCGTCTGACTGGATCGCGCATCATTTCTTCACTGGCGGTATCATGCCGGCACACGATCTGCCTCATCGCTTTCCGGATCTGTTCACGGTCGATGAGGAATGGCGGTGGTCTGGAACCCACTATCGTCGGACAGCGCTAGACTGGCTCGCCAATTTCGACCGCGAAATTGATCGAGTCCGGCCGATCTTCGCGGAGGTCTATGATAAGGATGCCCACCTCTGGCTACGCCGTTGGCGGCTTTTCTTCCTCGCAACTGCCGGGCTTTTCGGTCACGAGAACGGCGACATCTGGGGCGTCGGCCATTATCTGCTGAAACCGAGAAGGTCATGAGTGCGCAGCGGTCGCCTCTCGATCCTTTGACCCAGGCGACTGTCACTGTCGCCTGGGTCATCTTTCTGAACAAACCCTTCTATCCGCTCTATGTCTGGTATCTCGTCGGTCACGGTTTCGTCGCATCGCTTGGCTCGCTGCTTGCCGCTCCGATCTTTCTGGCAATCCCGTTCCTTGCCAGACGGTCTCCAATGATGGCACGGGCCGCGCTTCCCATTGTCGGGACGTTTGACACCGTATTCGAGACGCACTTGTTCGGCCAAGGCTCTGGGACAGAATTGTTCTTCGGCGCTTGCGTCATGCTCGTCGCGGTTTCCTTTCGAACGGAGGAGAAGTGGATCCAGCGCGGCTTGGCAGCATTCGTCTTCGCCGTCTTCCTTCTATCAAACCATACCGGCGGATCGTCGTTCCATGGCTGGAGTGATGCCGATCTTGCCGTGCTTATCGATCTCAACATTTTCGCGGTTGCATGCCTGATGGCTTTCATCGCCATGAGATACGCAGGCGTGAGAGCAGAACCCACGAGCAGCAAGAATTGTTAGGCAAAGAAACGGGAGGATGACATGCGGGACTTCTGGAAATGCTTCATCGGCTTTTTCTGGCTCGCCGGAACACTTGCTCCTTACACTACCGCGGCAGCCGAGCCTAAAGTGGTTGAGGTCGGCACCGACCATTATCGCGGGAGATGGCTGGAAATCGGCCGACGGCCCATGTGGCTAACCGATGGCTGTGTCGCCGGTTATTCGTCCTATCGCCGCGGAAAATCACCAGATGAGGTGCTCGTCGAGGACGGATGCCGTGTCGGCAATCCGGAAGGCAGATTGAAGACAGTGCATGGGACAGGGCGCATACTCGATTTTGATAAAGACAAGGCAAGGATGCGTGTTCGCTATCCGCTTTTGATTACATTCAACTACTGGGTTCTTTATAAATCGCCGGACAAGACCTGGTTCATCAGTGCCGATCCTGACCTGACCAATCTTTGGATTTATGCCCGCACCGTGCCGTCCAAAGCCAAACTCAAGAAAATGGTCCGAAAGGCAAGCCAGCTTGGTTATGACGTTCGCAAACTGGAGTTTCCCGAACCGTAAATGCCTGCCCAGGTTCGGCCTGACAGGATGACCGATACATTCTGTTGGTTGCCCTGGTGCGCATCTCGACATGACAAGTGGGTATAAAGCCGGCTACGAGTTCCCCCAATACAGAAGCCGTATTCACGTCAACCTCGATTACTGTTTCGAGGAAGGGTCGGAAGTAGTGTAAACGCCGTACCGCCCATGAGTATCGGCAGGATTGCGGCCATGCCGAAAGCCATTGCGGGTTGTCCCGGCAAGCCGGAAAGCAGCTTTTCGCGAGTTCGCAGCTTGGCTATCCGCACGATTTTGCAGCTTCCAAATCTGCCGATAAGCCAGCCGTTTTAAGCGCCGCCACGAGTTCAAGCACCTCAGCGGGATTAAGCTCCAAGATTGGCGTACGGGATTTTACGGTAGGAATGCGGCCCAGAAGCTTTAGGCATGTCTTCAGTCGCAACGTAGCGAGATGGCCTGGCGCACCGTAAACTGCTCGAGCAAGAACATAAAGCTTTTCATGGATCTCTCGTCCCACAGCAAGATCGCCACGGAGAATGGCCCGGTCGAGCGCAACGATCAGTTCCGGCACGACGGCGGCGAGGCTGACAAGACTGCCGTCGCTGCCGATCGCAAAACAGGTGAACAGATGCTCGTCGCCCGATGCCATGACCGCGACATCCGGGCGCAGCTTCCTGGAAAGCCTCCGCGTCAAATCATAGGCCGCGGTTTCCCAGCTGCCTTCCTTGATGCCGACGACACTTTCGATTTCCAGGAGTTTTGTCAAAATGCTTGTCGAAAATGCTGTCTTTCCGGAACCGACGGAGCCCTGGAACAAGAACAACGGCAGACCGGAAGCGGCCGCAACGGCCCGATGATGCTCAACGATCAACCGCTCGTCTGCGCCGAGGGCCCAGGAAAAGGGCGGAAAGACCATGACGGCATTCGCACCATACCGCGCAGCGTCCTCGGCGAGAGCTGCGGCGATATCCGTGCGTTCGGAATTGATCCCTGCGACGATCAGGCTTTTGCCGCATGCGGCTCTGGCGGTCCTCACGACTTCCGCACTTTCAGCTCGGTCCAGCGCAAAATTCTCGCCGGCATGGCCGTTGATCAGCAAGCCGCTCATGCCGTCGATACCCGCAACCGACGACAGATGCGCAGCAAGATTGTCGATGTCAATCTGGCCGGTCTCTGTCATCGGGCATATGGTTGAAGCGAAGATTCCGGCGAACGTGTGATCCCGGCCTGCTGTCTGCACCATTATACTTCCTTCGATTTTCAATGTTTGCGTTTTGACCCGTCAGGCGCCGACATATTCGCTGATGCCGCGCGCCAGGATCTGCCCGTGCCCACGATCGCCGAGTACCTCGCCGTCGCGATAGACGATCTTGCCACGGACGAAGGTGGCGACAGGCCAGCCGGTGACCTCAAAACCTTCCCAAGGCGTATAGTCCGAGCCGTGATGCAGGATTTCCTGACGCAATGTCTCCTTGCGCTTTGGATCCCAGAGACAGATATCGGCATCGAAACCTATGCCGATCGAACCCTTTTTCGGATAAAGCCCGTACATCCGCGCGTGGTTGGTCGCCGAAAGTGCGACAAAGGTCTGCGGTGTGATCCGCCCCTTGGACACACCTTCGGAAAATAGAATGGGCAACCGCGTCTCGACACCCGGAATGCCGTTCGGTACCCAGCGGAACGAGGAGCGTGCCTTGGGATTGAGCTTGCCCTGCGGCGAGTCATAGCGGAATGGGCAATGGTCCGAGGAGAAAGTCTGGAATACGCCTTGGGAAAGGCCTTCCCAAATCGCCTTCTGGCTCTCGGCGTCCCGCGGTGGCGGCGAACAAACGTATTTGGCGCCCTCCATGCCCAGGCCATCGAGATCCTCGGCCGTCAGCGTGATATATTGCGGGCAGGTCTCGGCATAGACCTTGAGGCCGCGCCGCTGTGCCCAGCGTACCTGTTCCATCGCCTCTGCTCCTGAGACGTGGACGATCATGATGGGCACATCGACCAGCTGCGCGTGACTGATTGCCCGATGCGCCGCCTCCCGTTCGACCACTTCTGGGCGTGATACGGCATGATAATAGGGCGCGACCTTGCCTTCCTGTTCGAGCCGTTCAGCGAGGAAGCGGATGGTGTCGTAGCCTTCGCAATGCACCATGACGAGCGCTTTTTCCCGTCGCGCGACGTCGAAGACGGCAAGCAGCTCTCGATCGTTCAAAACGAGATCGTCGTAGGTCATGAAGACCTTGAATGAGGTATAACCGTCCTTCACCAAAGCCGGCAATTCCTGGCCGAGCACGGCCGGCGTCGGATCGGAAATGATCAGGTGGAAGCTCGTATCGACAAAACACTCGCCCTCGGCCAGCTTGCGGTAATCCTCGACCGACTGTCTCAGCGACTGGCCGCGCTTTTGCAGCGCAAAGGACATGACGGTCGAATTGCCGCCCGCCGCGGCAGAAGCCGTGGCAGAAGCAAAATCGTCCGCCATCACGATGCCCGGCCCGGAATCCTGCGCGATATGCACATGGCTGTCGATGCCACCGGGCATGACCCAAAGGCCGGACGCATCGACTTCCTGCCGCGCGCCGGTGATCTCGTCCGAGATTGCCACGATCCGGCCGTCGAAAATACCGATGTCGCCCTTGTACATGTCGCTTGCGGTGACAATCGTTCCGCCGCGGATCGCAAGATCCAATTCGCTCATGACAGACTCCCTTTTGCCGGTCTCTTGAAATCAGACCCGCTCGAAGGCGATGGACTGGGCACCTTCCCACAGAACCTTCTTGCCGATCGTGGCCAGACGGTCATGGCCTTCGGTAATCGTCAGGAAATGATTGCCGGCAAGCTGCCCCGCCATGCTGGCGAAATTGACGCGGCCATAAGCGATGAGGATTTCCGTCTCGCTGACGCCACCCGGATAAAGGATGATCTCGCCCGGCGCGGGATAACTCGTCGCGTTCTCATAAGGAACGTCGAATTTCATGTCGCCCAGGGGCATCCAGACGCCCTGCCCACTCCAACGCACGTGAATGACCTGTTCCATGAAGGGCAGCCGCGCCAGAAAGCTCGCGCATGTGGCAGGCGCCTTTTCCATTTCCAGCCGCGCGGGAAAGGTTTCCCCGGCAATGGTAATCTTCAACATGCTCAACGGGTTTTTCCTCCTTCGATATATTGTCTTGTCCTTGTCGCGCACTCCATTGCTGCTTCCGCGAGAAGGTTGATCTCGTTGGTCACGACGATCAATCGGGCGCCAAGTGACAGGGCATGGGATTCAAGCAGCGCCGGCGGCACGCCCATCACGCCAAACACCTTGCCGTTTTCCCGTGCCGCAGTTGCAATGCGGGAAAAGGCGGCGGTGACTTTAGGATGGGTGAGATTGCCAGTATGGCCGAGCGACTGGGCAAGGTCCTGTGAGCCGATAAGCACGCCATCAAGACCATCGACGGCAGCGATGTTCTCGACCGCCGCAAGCGCCTCCGCGCTTTCGATCATCGCGAAGATACGGAACCCTTCCTCGGACGCCGAGATCAGGTCCGCCGCCGGGACCGGCCAAAACGAGGCGGCAGCGATAGGGCTCGGCAGCGAGCGGTTTCCTTTCGGCGGGAAACGCAGCTTGTCGACGATGCCACGCGCCTCGGCAAGGCCGTCGACATGCGGCACGATGATCGCACGCGCGCCACAATCGGCGGCTCGTGTCAGATGGTCGGACGATGCTTTGGGCACCCGCACATAGACCGGGAAACCTGCCATGCGTCCGGCCACACACAGTGTCGCCGCCTCGCCAAGCGACATGGCGCTGTGCTCCATATCGGCCACCAGGAAATCGAAACCTGCATGTCGAGCAACCGGCAGGATTTCGACACTTCTGAACACACAGGCAGCCATGCCGAGTTCAACACTCATTCTCATTTCCTCATCAAGCTATTTCCGACGCGCGGACAATCCTCGGGCGCCTCGTTCGATACCCGTTTAGTGAATGATCTGATCGAGGAAATAACGAGCCCGTTCGGTCTGTGGCGCGGTAAAGAACTGGTCCGGCGGCGCCTGTTCGACGATCCGGCCCCGGTCCATAAACACGACCCGGTCGGCGACCTCGCGCGCGAAGCCCATTTCGTGGGTCACGCAGATCATTGTCATGCCGTCGCCGACGAGGCTCTTCATCGTTTCCAACACTTCCTTGACCATTTCCGGATCGAGCGCCGAGGTCGGCTCGTCGAACAGCATCACTTTCGGCTGCATGCACAGCGCGCGGGCGATCGCCACACGCTGCTGCTGACCACCGGAGAGCTGAGCCGGAAATTTCTGGGCCTGGTCGGCAATATGGACACGCTCCAGAAGCGCCCTGGCGCGATCCTCGGCATCCTTGCGCGACAGGCGATGCGCCGACATCGGTGCAAGCACGCAGTTTTCTAGAATAGTCATATGGGGAAAAAGGTTGAAGTTCTGGAAGACCATTCCCGTCTCGCGCCTGACCCGGTCGATCGACTTCGGATTATGTTGCAATTCGATGCCGTTGACGAAGATCAGGCCTTCGTCATGTTTCTCGATATGGTTGATGCAGCGGATCAGCGTAGACTTGCCGGAACCGGACGGACCACAGATGACAATACGTTCGCCTTTTCCGACCTTCAGGTCGATCTCGGTCAAAGCCGTGAAATCGCCATAGCGTTTGTAGACCGCTTCCATGCGGACTGCATATTGGTCCTTCTCGCCCAGACCGTGATGTGTATCGTTCGTCATTGGAACCTGCCTTTCTGGAAATCAGCGCCGTTTGGCAGGGGTTGATTTGGCATTGCGGTCGAGGGATCGGCCGAAATGGCTTTCGAGGCGCTGTTGTATCAGGTCCCAGACCGAGACGAGCAGCAGGTAATAGACGGCTGCGGCGGCATAAACTTCAAGGATCTGGAAATGCTCCTGCATCAGCATGTCGCTACGCCGCATGATTTCCTCGACCGAAATGACCGAGGCAAGCGAGGTCGCCTTGAGCAGTGAATTCACCGAATTGCCGAAAGGCGGGATCATCAGACGGAAAGCCTGCGGCAGCGTCACGCGCCAGAAGATCGTGCGCCTGGGGACGCTGAGCGCCCATGCGGCTTCGCGCTGTCCCTGTGGCACGGACATGAAGCCGCTACGGATGATCTCGGCCAGATAGGAGGCCTCGTGCAGGATCAGGCCGATCAATGCCGAATTGATGACGCCGAGTTTGATACCGAGCTGCGGCAAGCCGGTATAGATGACCACGAGCTGGATCAGGAGCGGCGTGCCGCGGAAGAACCAGATATAGGTTCGCGCAAAACCGTACAGAGCGAGATTCTGCGACATTCTCATCAGCGCGATGATCATGCCGAGAACGAGGCCGCCGGCGACACTCGCCAAGGTCAGTCCGATGGTGACGAGAACGCCCCCCATCAGGAAATGATTGAAAAGATAGTCGACGAATGCTGCCGGATCGAAAAAACGCACGTTCATCTCCTGTTGGGCGTGCGGCACGGGATCTCGGTGCCATCGTTAGGATCATCGAGCTCGCGCGCCTGAAATCGCATGATGATGATCAGGCGCGCGAGAGCTGTTTGCAATCAGGCCGGCTCTAATCAGGCAGGACCGGGACCAGCGATTTCGACCGGTTCGTCATCCTTGAGAGGAGTCAGGCCAAACTTGTCGAACAGTGCCTTGTAGGAGCCGTCGGCGCGCATTTCTGTCGTTGCCTTGACGATCGCCTCTGCAACCGCCTTGTTACGGAAGGACATGGCGGTGCGCGCCGCGCCGAGGCCGGAGAGAACTTCCTTGACCCTGCCCTTGCTGACGAGATCGCGTGCCACGCTGTCGACCAGAAGCGCATTATCCGTCTGTCCGGCAAGAAGCGCAGCAACCACGTTGGTGGCGGTCGGGAAGGTGCGCATCTCGACGGGCTTGGCACCCTTGGCAGCGCTGTCGTCGCTGAACTTCTTCAGCCAGTTCATCTGGTAGGTGCTAACTTCGACCGCCGAGGTTTTGCCGAGCAGTTCCTCCGGCTTGGAATAGGCTTCCTTGCTGTCCGGTGCCACGACGACGGAGACCGACTGGCGACCGTTCGGCACCAGATACATCAGCTTGGAGCGTTCTTCGGTCCAGAACATGCCGGTATTCATGCCGTCGATGCGGCCGGCCGTCATCGCCGGGATCATCGCCGGAAAGTCCATGCGGACGAGTTCGACCGGTAGGCACAGGCGTTTCGACAATTCGGCAGCCATCTCGACATTCAGGCCCTGCAGCTTGCCGTCCTTGTCGATGAATTGCTGCGGCGGGTTGGTCGGGTTGATGGAAAGCTGAAGCTTGCCTTTTTCAACCAGGTTCTCATCGCTGATCACCGGTGCGGTGCAGGCAGCGAAGGCGGCGGCAGGCGAAAGTACGAGGGTCGCGACGGCGCTCGCTTTCATAAGAAATTTCATCATGTTGTTCTCTCCGGAGTGGTGAAATTTTGAATTCACGTCTTGTCTTTTTCTTATCCTTGTTCCGCCGCCACAGCTTGGAAAATGGCGACGGCCTAAGCGCATGACACCCGACTGCTCAGCCGATTGGACGAAGCTGGATCCGGGTGAAATTCCTGACATAAGGCTCGAAGGGACCGAAGCCCTTTACCTTGGAAAACTCGGGTGTCTCGAAAGCCCAGCGGCCGGCCACCTCATACATCGCGGCATAACGCGGACCGTCTCCGACAGAGACGAAGCGCTTGGCGGAAAGCCACCCCGGGCAGGCAAGAAGGTCCGGAAAATGCGTTTCGACATACCATCTGTTGAACGCATCCTCATGTTCCGGGTCGATATCGACACGCACGATATGGGTGAAAGCCTCGTCCTGCATCGCGATCTCCTTAAGCCAGCCGGATGTCGCCGGCCGTGCGGGCAGCTTCGACAACCATTGCAATATTGGCGGAAATCCCTTCTTCGGTCGGCATCATCGGCGCACGCGGCGATGCGTTACGGATCACCCCGAGCGCCTTGAGGCCAGTCTTCATGCGCGTGTGCATGTCGATCAGCGGCGACGGTCCGTAGATCGCGCGAACGATCGGGTAAAGACGGTCGTTGACAGCGCGCATGGCAGAGAGATCGCCGGCAGCGCTTGCCTGCCAAAGCTCTGCAAACAGATGTGGCGCAAGACTGCCCAGACCCGAAAGGATGCCATCGGCACCAACCGCCATCTGTGGCAGGAACCAGTTATAGTTAGAGGCAAGGATCGACACATGCGGGCTCGCTTTCTTCACGGCGCGCCAGTTCTCGTCATAGGCCAGCATCGTATCGCTGCCTTCCTTGACGGCGATGACGCCCTTGATCGAAGCAAGTTCGCACAGAGTCTCGGTCGAATAGCCGTAACCGGAGGTGACCGGATACTGGAAAAGCGAGACCGGGATATTGATCGCTTCGGAAACAGCACGCACATAGGCAACCGGTGCACGCGATGTCGCCGAGGCCCCGCCGCCAAGCGGGCCCGGCGGAAAGAGAACGGCACAATCGGCACCAGCCGCCTCGGCCATCTTCGCCTCCGCAATTGCTTCGGCGGTGGAGGCCGTAATTATCCCCGCAAGAACCGGCTTGTTCGGGATATGGGCGCGGGTACGCTCGATCACTTCGCGGCGCTCGGCCGCGGTCAGCAGTCCGCCTTCGCCGGCATGGCCGTTGACGAGGGCGGCGGTGACACCGTCCGGCGCGACACAATAATCGAGCACGCGGGCATAATCGTTCCAATCGATCGAGAAATCGTCGCGATAGGGGAGAAGCGTTGCGACCGTCAGGCCTTTCAGATCCGGTGTCTTCATCGTCGTCCTCATGTCGCTTTCTCAGGCCGCCGGCTTTTTGCGGGGAAATTTCAGTGTCGCCTCGGCCTTCAGCACTTCCAGGCCGTCTTCATTGCGGGCGCTCGCCTGCCAGATGATCGTGCGGTTTTCCTCACGTTTCTCGGCAATCCAGACTTCGAACGTAATGGTGTCGCCGTAGACGACCGGGCCGGTGAACCAGAAGCGATCCTCGATAGATATGCCGACAACGCCGACGAGTTCGCTGGTCAGGATGCTGGTGCACAGCCCCGCGACCATGATGCCGGGCGCCAACCTTTTGCCGAAGCGAGTGGCGCCGGCATAAACCTCATCCACGTGAACAGGCCCGAAATCGCCCGTCGCCGCGATGTAGAGCGCGCCGTCGGCCTCGGTTATTGTCTTGGAGATCGCAACCTTGTCTCCGACATTCAGGTCATCGAAGGATTTGAAGTCGTACATCGCATCACCCCTTCGCCGCGAAGGGAACGAGGCGGGCCGTGCCTGCGATGATTTCCTCACCGGTACCACTGTTGATGCAGGAGATCTTGCAGACGGCGTCATCTCCTTCGATCGCGGTGATCTCGGCGCTCGCCTGCACGGACTCGCCGACGATGACGGGAGCCATGAAGGTGAGTGCGATCGCGCCGATACGTCGGTCAGGGCCACCGAGACGGTTGAGACAGGTGGTGGAAAGAGCGCTGACGGCAAGTTCGAAGGAAACCATTCCGGCAGCACCGGCCTTCGCGGCGGCACGCGCATCAACGTAGAGCGGGCCGAGATTGCCGCTGATGCCGGTGAACATAGCCTGTTCTGCGACCGTCATCGTCTTGCGGAAGGAAAAGGTCGCGCCGACCGCCAAGGGAGCCATCAGGGGAGATTGCGTCGTCATTGAGAAGTCTTCCTTAGAGATTGAGGCCGTTCTTGATCATGCTGCGGGCGATCAGCATGCGGTGGATTTCAGACGTGCCGTCATAGATGCGAGTAACGCGTGCATCGCGATACATCCGCTCCAGCGGAACTTCCTTGGTGAAGCCCATGCCGCCAAAAACCTGGATGGCGCGGTCGACGACACGGCCCTGCATTTCGGAGGCTGCGACCTTGATCATCGAGACCTTGTCGCGTGGTTCCATGCCTTGATCGATTTCCCATGCGGCATTCAAGACCATCATCTTGACGCCAAAGATCTCGATTGCGCTGTCTGCAATCAGCTTCTGCACCATCTGGAAATCGCCGATCGCCTGGCCGAACTGCTTGCGCTCACCGGCATAGGTGCGCATCATTTCGAGCGCACGGCTCGCCATGCCGACGGCACGGGCACCGATATGGGCCAGGCGAATTTCAAGAACGCTCTTCATGATCAGCTTGAAGCCATTGCCGACCTCGCCGAGCACGGCAGATGCCGGGATGCGGCAATTGTCGAACACCAGCTCGGCGTGACCGTAGCCACGATGCCCCATCATCGGCTGATTGCGAGCAACCTTGAAGCCGGCCGTACCCTTGTCGACAAGGAAGAGAGTGATGCCGCCGCGAGCGCGCTTTTCCTTGTCGGTCAGCGCCATGACGATCACGTAGTCGGCAATGTCGCCATCGCTGATGAAATGCTTGGTACCGTTCAGCACCCACTCGTCGCCATCGAGATGCGCCGTCGTGGTGATGGAAGCAGCATCCGATCCGGCGCCCGGCTCGGTAATGGCCATGGCACAGATCTTGTCACCGCGAACGGTTGGCAGCAGATATTGGTCGCGCTGGTCGCCTTCGCAGGCGAGAAGCATCGGATAGACCTGGCCGAATACGCGGCGGATCAGTGCATCGGAGGTCTTGCCGAGTTCTTCCTCGACCAGGCAATGGTCGACGCAGGAGAGACCGCCGCCACCGACATCTTCCGGCATGTTCATCGCATAAAGGCCGAGTGCCTGCGCCTTCGCCTTGACGCGTTTCAGCTCTTCGGGGGGAATACGGGCGTCGTGCTCGGTCGCTTCTTCCAACGGCTGAACCTCGGTCTCCACGAATTTTCGGACAGTTTCGACCAGCAGCCGGCTGTCATCCGTCAGTGAAAAGTCTATCATCTTGTCTTCCAATCGGCCCGAAGGCGTTATCCATGATGCAACTCGGCCGGCTCTGCCTGCCCGATCACACCCATTCTGATCAGCGCGTCCTGCCTTTCGGCCGACATGCCCAGTTCCGTCATGATGTCCCGGCTGTCCGTGCCGGGATAAAGCGGCATGCGTCGCATCGCAGGCGTCTCCCCGTCATAGCGCAGCGGATGATTGATCAGCGTGGCCGTCTTGCCATTGATGTCGATCTCACCGAACACGCCCATATGTTTCGCCTGCGGATCCTCCAGCAGGTCCTCATAGGACTGGACACGCTCGAACCAGACTCCATGTTCGTTGAAGACGCTTTCGACCTGGAAAAAACTGCGTTTCGCAAGAATGTCTGCCATGACGGCGGCATAACGATCACGCTCGGCATAACGGTCGATCGAGCGCAGCGCGCGCAAGTCGTCGCTGTCCAGCGCTTCGGCAAGTTTTCCGGCGTCGTTCATCGAAAGCACGATGCGGGCGTCGGTCAGCGTATAGAGCCCGTAAGGCGCATCGTGATACCAGCTACCGCAATTGCGGCCGCGCTTCACCCGGTTCGCCCGGTCCGGAGCCGCGTAATATTTCGTCAATGCCTCGACCTGCAGATCTATTGCAGCAGCAAACAGGCTCGATTCCACCCTTGCGCCCTCGCCTGTCTGCAGGCGGCGGACATACGCGCCGAGAATGCCCATGGCGAGCAGTGAGCCGCCATGTTGATCGACCACTGCAGCGCCGACGACCGAGGGACCATCCTCTCCACCGCCGGTGGCGGCAATCAGGCCAGAGCGCGCCTGCATAAGCAGATCCTGGCCGGGCCGTTTGGCGGCAGGCCCGGTGGCACCGAGGCCGGAGGCGGACGCATAGATGATCGCCGGGTTGATTTCGCGGACAGCTTCATAACCGAGGCCGAGCCTGTCAAGCACGCCTGGGCGATAATTCTCCACCAGCACATCCGCGTCGGCGATCAAATCGCGGGCGATCGCAAGGCCCTCTTCGGATTTCACGTCGATGGCGATCGAACGCTTGTTGCGGTTGACCGCCAGCGAAAAGGCGCTGACATCTGTCACCCATGAATTGCCGCCCGACCAGTGGCGCTCGAAGGCACCCTTGAGTGGCTCGATCTTGATGACGTCGGCTCCCATATCGGCCAGATACTGGCAGCAGGCCGGGCCCTGCAGATAATGACAGAAGCTGATGACCTTCATGCCGATTTCCATGGAACCCGCCATCATTTCGCTCCAACCGCCGAGGCGGCAAGGAGCGCATCGATCTCGGCAGCGCCGTAACCGATTTCGCCGAGAACTTCGCGGGTCTGGGCGCCGAGCCGCTGCGGCACCAGTCGCACTTCGGGCGACTGGCCGTTATAACGGGCCGGATGCATTACCATCGTCACATCCTTGCCATAGGCGCCCTCGACCGTCTTGAAGGCTCCCATATGTGAGAGCTGCGGATCGGCCTGCAGGTCCTCATAATCCTGGACCGGCGCATGCCAGATCTTGCCGGCCTCGAGTAGAGGCAGCCATTCGGCGGTCGTTTTCTCCGTCAGCTTTCCGGCGACAAGCCGGGTAATTTCCTCGCGGCGGGCAAAACTGTCCGTGTCGGTAAAATTTTCCAGAGCGGCAATACCGAGCACGCTGGCCAGCGCCTTCGGTGCCGCCATCGAGACGGCGAGATGACCATCGGCCGTCGCATGGATGCCGTAAGGACCGGGCGAGAACCAGGAGGCTATGCCGGCCGGGCCACGCGAGGTCGGCGATTGCGCTCCGTTCAGCCATGCCGTCAGCGGCTCGACCTGCAGGTCGATTGCGGCCTGGTAAAGATTGACCTCGACAAGACGCCCTTCGCCGGTCTTCGCCTTGGCGAAAAGCGCTGCAAGGATAGCCATGGCATAAAGCGAAGCCGCGTGCTGGTCGACGATGACGGCGCCGACCGGTGTCGGTGCGCCTTCGGCAGTGCCGGTCCTGGCGGCAAGGCCAGACATTGCCTGCAAAAGCAGATCCTGGCCCGGCCGATCACGATAGGGGCCATCGCCGCCGAAACCCGTGGCAACCGCATAGATCAGGCTTGGATTGATAGCCTTTAGCTGTTCGTAACCAAGGCCGAGTTTCGCCATCGTGCCGGGCCGGAAATTCTCCATCACGACATCCGCCGTTTCGACCAGTTTCTTGACGGCTGCGACACCCTGCGGGTTCTTCAGGTCGACCGCGATGCTGCGCTTATTGCGGCCGGTCGCAAGATGATTGACGCTGTCACTCTCGACGAAACGATTGGCGACAGCCCAGTTACGCTGGAAGGCCCCTTCGATCGGTTCGACCGCGATAACATCCGCGCCAAGATCAGCCAAAGTCTGTGCGGCAAGCGGGCCGGCCAGAAAGTGATTGAAGCTGAGGATCTTAACGCCGCTCAAAAGGCCCATTGACGAATGTCACTTTCCGGATCTGGTGATTTTTTACTCAAGGGCGAATGTTGCCTTCGAATGAGGCAATGATAGGTCTGCGAATTCGCAAATGGCAATATGCCCTTCAATTATTTTAACTGTTGATTTCATATCCTTCTTGAATAGTTTCTATTGAAAATCCTAAATTTTCAAAGGGTGGGCAGCGGGCATGAATCTACGACAGTTGGAAATTCTGGCAGCGGTGATCAGGACCCATTCAACGATTGCGGCAGCACAGGATCTGGGAATGTCGCAGCCTGCTGTGTCCAATTCGATCAAGAGCGCGGAGGCCTCGTTGGGGTTTCTCCTATTCGAGAGAGTGAACAACCGCCTCATTCCAACGCCGGAAGCGCAGGTTCTTCTCGGTGAAGCGGAACCGCTGTTCCTGATGCGTGATACGGTCATGCAGACGGCTGCCTATCTGAAGGCTGGACGCAAGGGACGGATCCGGGTGGCTGCAACAGCGGAGCTTTCGGAATCGCTGATGCCGCAAGTAATTTCCCGCTTCCTGACGAACCATCTGGGTGTCGAAGTCGCGCTGGAAACGCACCGGCTGGATACTGTACTGAACTATGTGGAGACTGGCGTCTCTGATATTGGCTTTGCCATGGAGCCTTATCCTCGACCGTCGCTTGAACAAACACCGCTCGCCGCGCTCGATATGGTTTGCGCATTCTCCCCGGACAGCGAATTAGGTAAACTGCAGTTCGTCACCCCCGTGGATCTCGACGGCATGCCGGTGATAAAGGCCGGCTCGGGCAGCCGTATCAATAAACTGATCGAGGAAGCGTTTCAAAAGAGCCGAGTAGTCTTTAATCCAACCGTTGACGTCCGCTTCATGAACGTGGCCGGCTATTGTGTCGAGCAGGGTGTTGGGGTGGCCATCATCGACGAGTTGACAGCGTCCTGCCGACAGCACGGCACAATGCGGGTACTACCCTTCAGGCCACGCGTACAGATTAGTCTTGCAGCGGTAAGCGCAGCATCGCGTCCACAGCAGCGTCTCGTTAAATCCTTGGTGAAATACGCTCGCGACGAAGTTGCCAAGAGGCTTCGATAAACCGGAATGCCAGCTTCCTCAGGTCCTGAAGGCACTTGAACTGTCGGCCCCTCCAGAACTTGATTCTGATGACGACAGGGGAATTGCCTCAGGATCAAACATCTAAGGATGTCCACTCTTGAAGACGCTGACCAGCTCCTGCAGGATAGTGCGCTCGGCGTCTGACAGGGATCGGTCGGCGGAGAAGATGATCGAAAGAGCACCGGGCACCTCGTCGCGACTGATCGGAACGGTCACTAGCAACCCGGCATCGACATCCTTGCTCACCGACGAAGCCGGCAATATGGTACTGAGCGGGGCATTGCGCACCATTGCGATTGCCAGCGTGAGCGATCCGACCTCAATGATCGGCGCCAGAAAAATGGCCCTGGCTCTCGCCGCCAGAGCAAAGTTCTGATGGATGCTCAGCTGGCCGACACCAAGCACCAAAGGCAGGCTGCAGGCCTGCTCGATGCTCATTTCCGTCAGGTTGGGCAGCCGCAGCCGCGGATTGGCGACCACAGACAAAGGCTCGCTCGGCCCAAGCGGGATGCGGGCGACCTGCGACTGGGCGGCGCCGACGCCGGCAAGGTTAAGCTCGCCTTTCCTGATCTTGTCGTGCAGCATCGTATTCGAGCTTTCACTGCTCGCGGTCAACGAACTGGTTGCAGGAACCGTCGCCGGACAGCCGATCCAGATGGACGAGATCAAGGGTATTCAGTTCAGTGGCAAGGCGCTGTTGCTGGAAGGACAGGCCGAAGACGAGGCGCTATCCGTCTATCGGAAACGTTTCCCTTTCGCGCAGGCTTTCAGCTCGCCAGTCTGGGCGGTTGAAATCGATTACGTCAAGCTGACCGACAATTCGCATGGTTTCGGCCATAAGCTCTCCTGGAGCGCTTGAGATTGCGATCGGCTGGCCTGTGGCGCTTCAGCTTCTCGGCAATGGCATTCAAAATCCTCGGCATGCTCCGTAACATCGAGAGCCGAAATGTCGATAGCGATCGTCAATACGCAGTTGGCCATGAAAACTCGCGACATGCCCCATGACAACGTCCCAAGCAATTTATCCGAAGAGTATTCCCGCAGGTGGGGAAATGCCGCTTTGGGAAATTTGAGACTTCATTTAGGCTACGAACGTTGCTTGCCCCAAAGTGACAAGCCCCGCCACTCTCAACGGCTCCGACACATCCATTCAGTAACCGCCCGTCAGGAAAATACTCTCACCGGTCATGAAGCTGCAGGCCTGGGATGAGAGCAAGATCGCCGCGCCGACCATTTCTTCTGGCTGGCCGGCTCGTCCCATCCAATTCAGCGTGCGGGCATATTCTGCCCAACCCTCTGGATCTTCGTCACGTCTGTGGGCATTTCGATCGGTATCGATCAAGCCGGGGGCAAGTGTATTGAGCAGGACATTGTCCTTTGCATAATCACGCGCCTGGCTCTGGATGAGATTGTGTTGCGCTGCCTTCGTTGCGGCATAGGCGGTGACTATACCTTTCGGGCGAAGCTGGTTGATCGAGCCGATGGAGACCACCCTGCCCCATTTGCGCGCGGCCATGTGCGGCAGGACTGTCTGCAGCATATCGACGGTCGAACCGAAGTTGACGGCCACCTGAAAAGCGAAATCTTCGGGCATCAGATCCGCAAGGGTGGCGTTGATCTGGGCGCTGGCGTTGATGACCAGGATATCCACCGGGCCTATGGCTTCGGCCTGCTCAATCAGATTGCGGCCGGCATGGGGTGCGGACAGGTCGCAAGCTAGTTCCTGTGCCGTGCCGCCGTTTTTGACAATCCGCTCTTGCACGGCCGCGGCGGCATCGGTTTTGGTGCCATGCAGAATGACATGTGCTCCTGCTCCCGCCAGCCCCTCAGCGATAGCCGCGCCAATACCGCGGCTGGAACCGGTGACGAGCGCCCTGCGCCCCTTCAAACCAAAGATGGCTTCAAGATTCATCATTATCCCCCAAACGATGAGATGCGCGCACCGGCAACACCCGGGCGGCAGGAAAACAGGCCACCGGACAATGGCGCATCGGCCAAAGTCGAGGCTGGCAGGCGTGTGCGCGCGCTGGTGATGAAAAGCGTGGAAAGGTCCGGTCCACCGAAGGCAATGCTCGAAGGCCGCGGCACCGGCATTTCGATTACTTGATCGAGCTTGCCGTCGGGGAGGTAGCGACGCACGCACCAGCCATCCCAGATCGCGCACCAGACACCGCCTTGCGCATCGACGGCAAGACCATCAGGCCGCCCGTCAGAGACCGGGATACGGGCAAATTCCCGGCGAGCAGAAAGCGCGCCGGTCATTGCATCGCAATCATAGGCATGGATCAGGCCGGGCACCGTGTCGACGAAATAGAAGGTACCGCCATCCGGGCTCCAGCCGAGGCCATTCGAGACGATGATGCCTTCTTCCTTGCGTTCAAACGCACCGGTCTTATCGATGCGATAAAGCGCACCCGTCGGCTTGGACGCATCGATGCGCATCGATCCGACCCAGATTGCACCATCCGGCCCGCATTTGGCGTCGTTGAGACGGTTGTCTGCGATTCCAGCCTCTGGACTAACGAATGGGGTCAAACGGCCGGAGGCAAAATCCAACCATTCGACGCCGTCCTGCGATGCGACCAGAAGACGGTCTTCAGTCACCGGAATGACGGCGCTGACAAGCTTGCCCGTTTCGCACGTTTCGTTACGACCGGTTGCGGGGGAAAAGCGATGAACTGCCGGGTGGAGGATATCAACCCAATAAAGAGCATTTTCCGCCTCATGCCATACAGGGCTTTCGCCCAGCTGCGCCCCCCAGGGTAGAATGCAACTCAGTTCCGCCATCGGCTTTCCGGTTGCTGAGCGCGGTCGGGGGCGAGAGCTGATGGCAACGGCGCCCGCAGCACCGGTAATGCGCCGGGCGGCGGCAATCAGTTCACGCCCCACCGGGTGGATATTGGATGCTTCAAGGCGTGATGAGGGGCCAAGCGCCACCAGCACGCCGATCGGCGTGTTGTCGCGTCCCATCACCGGGGCTGCGACCGAATTGACGCTTAGCAGATGCTCTTCATAGGAGATCGAATAACCACGTGCCCGCGTCAGTGTCAGATCGGTCTGCAATGCCTCGAGAGAGGTTATGGTCTGCGGCGTCTGGCGATCAAGCGTCAGACGATCCATAAGCGACCGCCCCACCGCCGGATCCTGGAACGCGAGAAGCGCCTTTCCCGGGGCGGTACAGTGCAGCGGTACGCGGCGACCGACCTCGACCCTCACGGAAAGACCATTGGGCGATCGTTCGGCCAGATATTGCGTCATGACACCATCGAGGCGGCACAGGGCAACTGTCTCGCCGAGTTCGGCCGCCAGTCGCTCCAGTTCCGGTGTGGCTGCCGAGACGAGATCAAAGCTCTCCCAGACCTTATGAGACATCTCGAGAAAACGCTGACCCAGAACATAGGTGCCGCGTGCTTCATCTTGCCGGACAAGACCATAGGCGATCAGCGTCCGCAGGATGCGGGCGAAGGTTGGTTTCGGCAAGCCGGAGGCTCGCAGCAGTTCTGCGAACCGCAGCGGTTCGGGCGCGTCTGCGACCATGTCGAGGAGGGTTAGGCCCTTGGCGAGTGCCGCCGTGCCGCCCGGTGTCTCTGGCTTCATTGCGCCCTCTTTCCGGCCATGCGCCGCCGCCTTGCGGCGTCCGCCTCGTCCAGCATCCGGTCCATCGTCCATTCCACTTCAAACCCCAAGGCGTTTCTGATCCGCGCGTTCGACGTGTGGTAATAAACGCCGGCGCCGGGAAAATCGACTGGGACAATGGGCAGACCGGTCAGTGCCGCGATGCGTGGCAGCAGTTCGGCAAAATCGATTGGTTCATCCGCTCCGAGGTTGAAGATGCTGCCTGCCGCATTGGGGTGATCTAGAGCGAGAAGAATGCCCGCCACCATGTCACGGGTTTCCGTGATGTGCATGCGAAACGGTCGGCCGTTCTCGTTGCGTGCCAGCACATGAGCCGGCGTGCCGATATCCTTCGACCGGAGGAGCTCGGCAATGGCTGTATTTCCGAAACCTTCCTGTTGCCGGATGCGTGGCCGCAGGAAAAAGCGCGGGCCTGAAAAGAAACTGTCTTCGTCCAGCAATTCCGAAGCGTCCTGTGTATGCGAAAAGCGCAGGATCACCGTTTCCATCGCTCCGGCTCGCTGCTGAAAACGCACCAGCTCCTCGCCAAGCAGCTTGGTCAGCCCGTAAGGTGAGTTTGGCTTGAGAGGGTGATCCTCCGTTACCGGCAGGAATTCCGGGCGATTTTCCGGATACACTTCACCCGATGAGGCAAACACGAACCGCCGCACGCCTGCGGCAGAGGCTGCCTCCAGAAGGCGACGCGTGCCCTCGACATTGACCGCAAACATGCGGTCACGATCCGCCGGTGCCCAGGACATGAAGGCCCCGAGATGCAGAACGCTCACAACGCCTTCGACTGCCTGGGCCAGCTTGGCTGCGTCTTCGAGCGATCCGACGATGTCATCCCCATCTGTCCCCGACGAGCGAAGATCGAAGCCGCGCACAGCCCGGCCTTTTGCTCGCAACGCTGCGACGACGGCGCGGCCGACGCGCCCTGCCGATCCGGTAACGAGAATCATAGCCGTTCACCCGTCTTGGCGTCGAAGAGATAAAGCTGACCCGGGTCGAAACCGAGCCTGAGTTCCTGATCCCGTGGCAGATTGCCGCTATGCGAGACGCGCGCGATCAGTCCCTTCGACTTGCCCTCTTCGCCATCTGCAATTCGAGCCTCTTCGGCACCGAAATAGACGTATTTTTCCGAGCCGAGACTTTCCACCAGTGTCGGGCGAACGCCGAAGGTAACACTCCCTTCCCCGAGCGTCAGATGCTCGGGCCTCAGGCCGACCACGACCGGCCCCTGATGAGATGTGGCGCGTGGTAAAGTCAGCTGTTGCCCGAAAGCCGTCAGCCTGCCGTCACGCAGGTCCGCATTGAGAAAATTCATGCCCGGCGAACCTATGAAACCGGCGACGAAGAGGTTGGCAGGGTTGTTGAACAGCTCGTCAGGTGCAGCAATCTGCTGGATGATGCCGCCCTGCATGATAACGACGCGATCCGCCATCGTCATCGCCTCGACCTGGTCATGCGTCACGTAGACTGTGGTCACGCCGATGCGCTTGTGCAGGGCACCGATTTCGGCACGCATATGGACACGCAGCTTGGCGTCGAGATTGGACAGCGGTTCGTCCATCAGAAACGCTTGCGGCTGGCGCACGATCGCACGGCCGAGCGCAACACGCTGGCGCTGTCCGCCGGACAGGTCCTTCGGCTTGCGGTCCAGATAGGGCGTCACTTCGAGAATGCGGGCTGCATCGTCGACACGCCGGTCGATCTCGGTCTTGTCGGTGCCGCGCATCTTCAGGCCAAAGCCGATATTCTGGCGCACGGTCAGGTGCGGGTAAAGCGCGTAGTTCTGGAACACCATGGCGATGTCACGATCGCCGGGTGCAAGATCCGTCACCTCGCGATCGCCGATGATGATCTGGCCTTCGCTTGCGGGCTCAAGGCCGGCGAGAATCTTCAGCATTGTCGACTTGCCGCAACCCGATGGCCCGACCAATACCACGAACTCGCCATTTTCGATTTCGAGCGAGAAGGGCCTGAGCACATTGAGAGCCCCATAGGACTTGCTGACATTGCGAATGGAAATATTGGCCATGCTTATTTCTCCGCGCCAGCGGTTAGGCCGCCGACCAAATAACGTTCAAGGAAAAGGTAGATTGCGATGATCGGCAGGGCGATGAACACCGAGGCGGCGGAAATGTCGTTCCAGTAGGTGACATATTCGCCCTGCATCGTGGTGATGCCGAGATTGGCCGTCCAGTTGTCGGGCGAATTGACCAGAAAGGTCCGCGCATAGGCATAGTCGGACCAGCTGAGCACGAAGGCGTAAAGTGCGGTCGCAGCCAGACCGGGTGTAGCGATCGGTAGAACCACGCGCACCATGGCGCCAACCGGTGAGCAGCCATCTACCATGGCGGCCTGTTCGAGTTCTTTCGGGATCGTGTCGAAATATCCCTTCAGCATCCAGGTTGCGAACGGGATGATCATCGTTGAATGCGCAAGCACGAGCGTCCACAGGCTGCCGATCAGGCCGAAGCTGGAAAAGATCGAAAACAGAGGAATAACCAGCAGCGTCGCCGGCAGCATCTTGGCTGTCAGGACGAACATCCCCATCGTGGCGCCCCCCCGCATCGAATACCGCGACAGCGCATAACCGGCACTGACCGAAACCAGCATGGACAGTGCCACGGAGCCGATAGCTGCCAGCATCGAGTTCCACAGCCACAGCAGGATCGGTTTTGCCGCCCAGACACGTGCAAAGATGTCCCATTGCGGATCTGTCGGCCAGAATGTCGGCGGCAGGCGGTAAAGTTCGTCGGTGGTGGAAAGCGCGGTGACCAGCAGCCAGTAGACCGGAAACAGGATCATCGCCAGTGTAAAGACCACCGTGGCATAAAGCGCGAGGCTCTGTACGAATGTGCGTCTCATCGGAGCCTCCTCAATAGATCGATTTCGAACGCCGGCCGAGCATCAGCAGGCTGGCGACGATGCAGATCACTAGCGTCAGCACGCCGACTGCCGCGGCGCGACCGAAGTTGTGATACTGGAAAGCCTGATCGTAGGTCATGATCGATAGGGTTTGCGTCGAGCGCAGCGGACCGCCACCGGTGAGTACCTTGATGATCGAAAAGTCGCGGAACACCCACAGCAGGGTCAGGACCAGCGTGACGCCCAGAACCGGCATAAGAAGCGGCATGGTAATCCAGCGGAAACGTTGCCAGACGTTCGCCCCATCCACCTTGGCGGCCGCGTAATAATCGGACGGTATCGACTGCAGGCCGGCAAGGCACATGATCGAGACGAACGGAAAGCCCTTCCACACCATGGTGATCGCCACCGCCCAGAAGGCGGCTGTAGAACTGCTCACCCACGGGATCATCTGGCCGGTAAAACCGAGCTGGATTGCCAGCCAGCCGAACAGGCCGAAGGACGTGTCGAACATCCAGGCAAAGATGACGACGGCGATGATTTCCGGCACGGCCCAGGGCAGCGCCATGCCGAGGCGGGCGATGGTACGGCCCTTGAAACGGTTGTTGGCAAGAAGCGCCGTGCTCAGACCCACGGCCACACTGCCGGCGGTGACGACCACCACCAGTTTGAGTGTTACCCAGCAGGCCAGCCAGAATTCTTCCGACGAAAACAGCCAGGTGTAGTTGCTTACCGAAAATGGCCGGCTGGCGCCTCCGAGCCGAGGGATCTTGACCTGCTGGAAGGACAGGTCGATCGCCAGGACCAGCGGCCAGATGATGATGGCGGCAACCATCAGCACCGCCGGAGCGATCAGAATGTAGCCGAGAAGATGTTGCCGGCTGGGGCGCGCAAGATCAAAGAACTTGCGCCGCCCCGCCTGAACGGTGTCGGTCATGGATGGTCCTCCTGCCGGATACTGTGAGTTGCCCATGGCCCGCCGATGCGGGCCATGCCCTTATGATGGGTCAGCCCTTGATGGACTCGGCCTTGGCTTGCATGGTCTTGGCAACGTCAGCAGGATCGAGATCCTGGATGATCATCCGCTGCGTTTCTTCCATCACCATCTTGCTGAACTCGTTGTAAAAGAGCTCGAGCCCGGTGGGTACACGGTCGATGCCGGCTGCAGCGGCTTCTTTCATCGTCTGAATCAGGATCGGGAAATGCGGAATAGTCTTTTCGACGCCGGAGACATCGGCCTTCGGACTTGGCGGCGTATTACCGCCCATCGTTGCATAGCTGCGCTGGAATTCCGGCGTCATCGTCAGCTTGATGAAGTCCCAGACAAGCTGCTTCTGGTCGTCCGGAATATCTGACGGCATCGCCAGCACGTTCGATGAGCCACCAAGCGGCGGCGTGAGAGGCGGGGCTGCATAAACGATATCGCTCTTGGCTGATCCTTTTTCGGTTGTGCCATAAAGCCACGGACCGTCTAGACGCATGGCCATCTTGCCGTCGGCAAACAGTTTTCGCACGTCGCTGGCGCTCATATCGACGGGGCTGACACCGCTTTTCATCACGGTCTTCCAGCGCGTCAGACCTTCGACCATTTCGGGCGTGTCGATGGTGATATTGCCGTCCTTATCGGTCCAGTAGGCTTTGGCGTCGATGATGTAGTTTAACATCTCGGTCAGATACTGGCCCGGCCCGCCCTTGGTTTCGTGGCCGGTGCCGAACTGGTCGATGATACCGTCGCCGTTGAGATCCTTGGTGGTCGCCTTTGCGGCAGCCAGAAACTCCTCGTAGGTCTTCGGCACGGCAACGCCGGCCGCATCCAGGATCTTCTTGTTGTATGCCATGACGAACCCAAAATAGTTTGTCATGATGCAGACGGTTTCACCATTCCATTCGCATTTCTGCTGGCCGGCCCAGCCGGTCATGTCGATGCCGTCCTTCTTCAGCCACGGATCGAGCGGCTCCAGCCAGCCGCTATCAGCAAACATCTGGAACTCGAAGGATGCCAGATGAACGATTTGCGGCGGCTGGTTGGCGGCAAACAGCGTGGTCATCGTATCCGCATAGGAGCTGCGCTCTGCCTTGGTGAACTCGATTTTCACCCCAGGATGCTGTTTTTCGAATTCGGCGATGGCCGAACGCCACCACTCGCCGGTACCGGCATCGTCCGTCTGCCAGGAAATGAATTTCAGGACGGTATCGGCCATGGCCGGGGCAAAGCTGCCCATTGTCATCAAAGCGGCAGTCGCGGCGCCGAGCGCCAGTCTTTTCATTCTCTTGTTCATGGTTTCCTCCTCCAAAGAACCAATTCAGATACGTTCAAGCAGACCGATCGCCGCCTCCGACGGCTTCACTCCGAGCCCAGGCCCGGATGGCAGGTGATAGCGACCTTCGCTGCAATCCATGTCACCTGACAGAAGGCGGCGGTTTGGCTCGAAGATCGAATGCTGGAATTCATGGCCCTTGAGCGTCGGCAGTGTCGAAGACGCCTGCAGACTGGCGGCCAGAAAGATGCCGGCCCCGACCGTGGCATGCGGTATCACGTCGATATCGTGTTCGTTCGCCAGCGCGCCGATACGGATGAAATTGGTGATGCCCTTGTGGCCCATTTCCGGCTGGACGATGGCAATTCGGCACCGCTCGACGCGGGCGCGCATGTCCCAATGGGTGCGCCATTCCTCGCCGACCGCGATCGGGATGTCGGTGCCCTTGGAGACTTTTTCCAGCCCGGCAATATCCTCGGTCCAGACCGGTGCCTCGGCAAACCACGGATCGAACGGCGCCATTTCGGCGATCAGATCCAATGCCCTTTCCGGTGTCTGGTTCCAGTGCATATCGGCTGCAATCTTCGCATCCGGCCCGAGAACCTTGCGCAGGTTTTCCATTTCCGCCGCAGGCCCGTCATCGGCCACCGGCGTTGCAAACTTGAAGGCATCGAAACCGCGATCCTGCCAGTATTTCGCCAGTTCGCCGCGGGCCTCAAGGGTCTTTTCCGGCAGGCCCGAGACATAGGCCGGGAAATCATCGACGCCACCGCCGAGCATCTCGCGGACGGACTTGCCGGCTTCCTGTCCGGCTATATCCCACAGCGCGATATCGAGAGCCGCCAGCGCATCCACATAAAAGCCGCCGGTATAACCCCGCACCCGCATCATGTCGTAGAGATCGTCATAGATTGCCGACGGATCGGATGCATCGCGGCCGATGACGAAACCGGCGAGCAGGTCGTTGATCAGAGCGGCCACCGCGCCAGGCGCGACGATGCCATAGGTTTCGCCCCATCCAACCGTATCTGCTTCGGTCGTCATCCGGACAAGCACGCTGCGATCGAAGGTCGGATAGACCGTGCGATTTCCCTTTCGCACGATATAGCCGTTCGGATTAACCACTTCGCCTTCGCGCAGGGCACCGAGATAGGGCACCTTGCGCGGTTGAGTCAGTGTGAAGACTTCAATGGTCGCAATGGGACTGTTCATGCGGCCTCCGAAACAAGAAGACCGAGCTCGACAAGATTGGCATCGATATCTGCAATCGCCGCTGCATCGAGATTTGGGGTTGCGGCGCGTACGCCGACACCGTCGATCACGCCGCGGCGCGCCAGGACATGTTTGGTCAGCCGCATGCGGTAGACCGCCTGAAGAACCAGAAGCGGAAGGGTGCGGACGTAAATGCTGCGGGCTTCATCGCGCCTGCCGGCGGCGAGTGCCCGGTCGATCGCCACGTGTTCCCCGGCAATTTCCAACGCAGGCATGGCAGCGGTCGCACCACGGGCATATTCGTCGAGAATGTAGCGTGCTCCGCCGCCGCCGATCACACCCTTCAACGTCTCCGGCGCGTGGGCGATGATATGGCTGATCGCAGGACCAGCCGGTAGCGTCTCTTCTTTCACGTAAGCGACCCGCGGCAGCGCATGGAGGATTTCGACGATCGCCTGTGGCGACAGGTCGGAGCCGCGCGGCGCCGGTGCATTCTGCAGGATGATTTCGACGTCCGGCAGCGCTTCGAGAATATTGCCGAGGAATTCGATCAAAGCCGGCGCATCGATGCCGACCGATTTCGGCGGCTGCACCATCAGATGCCGGATACCAAGACCTGTTGCAACCCGGCCGTGATCGACCACCTCGCGCCAATCAGCAGCACTGGCGCCTGCCACGACCGGCACCCGACCTGCCGCAGCGGCGACGACAATCCTTAGAAGCAGTGCACGTTCATCGGCATCAAGGTTTTCTACCTCGCTGGCAAAACCGGGAAACACGACGCCATCCACACCCTGATCGAGAGCGAACTGCACCAGCCGCGACATTCCTGCCTCATCAACACTGCCATCCGCCAAAAAGGGCGTCGGCATGACAGGCAAAATGCCCTTTAAACCAGCTGCCATTTCTTCACCTCCCAATGAAGTATCATATAGTGGTACTCTGAATTCACTAATTGACACTACATATGCTTGCCCCCTATGACAAGCCCCCAGATGAAATGAGCAGAGGAGGCTCACGACATGGCAGGAGAAACAGCGGCGATCGTTGTCGATTGGGGAACCACTTCATTGAGGGCAACGCTGGTCGATGCCCGCGGCAACGAACTGGAGAATATTGAGACGTCGCAAGGTATCTCGAGCCTCAACAAAGGCGACCATGAAGAGGTGCTGACCGCGGTTCTTGCGCCTTGGTTCTCCGCCCACGGAGCGTTGCCCGTTGCCGCACTTGGGATGGTCACCAGCCGCAATGGCTGGATTGAAGTCCCCTATGTGCCTTGCCCTGCAGGTCCAGCCGAGCTTGCTGCAGGAGCCATACGCAGATCATTGCCGAATGGGTCGGATCTTGTTTTCCTGCCAGGCCTGACGGATCCGTTGCGCAAACCCTTTCCGGACGTAATGCGCGGAGAAGAAACGCAGGTCGCAGGACATGGGCTTGCCGATGACGCGACGATCATCATACCCGGGACCCACAGCAAGTGGGCGAAGGTGAAAAATAGACGGATCGACAGTTTTCAAACCTTCGTGACCGGTGAGGTTTTTGCACTGCTCTTGAACAACTCCTTCATCGCCCGAGGCGCGGCGCAGCCGCCGGTGGATGATCCGGAAGCCTATCGCTGGGGTCTTGAGGAAGCGAAGAACTCCGGAGCTATGCTGTCTTTGCTGTTTTCGGCAAGGACTGGTGGATTGGCCGGCAAGCTCTCGGCAGAGCAGTTGCGGTCTTATGTCCACGGTATGGTAATCGGCCAGGAATTCAGGCAGGCGCGCGAAGATGGCTGGTATTCGGAAGGCGGTGAAGCAATCATCATCGGGAATGACGGCTTAAACGACCTTTACGTGGCTGCCGCGAACGTGTTCGACCTTGAAGTCACCATGGGCAAAGACGACGTCCTGATCCGCGGGGCGCTGAATGTAATACGTCACACGCTATCGTAAACCTTGGCCAGTAAGCCGGGGAACATCCGGCAAAACACTCCCGAGCATTTGTTTGAGGAAAGATATGTACGATTTCCCGGCCGGTATCGGCACAAGCCGTCACGAGGACGATATCATCACGATACTGGCGCGACTTGAGCGCGTCGGCCTTCCCTCCGATCCGATCGCCTTTTATGGCTCCTCTTCCTTTCGGATCTGGAATTCCATCACCGAGGATCTAGGTTCGCTGGATGTCGTCAACCTTGGTTTCGGCGGAGGCACATTTCTTTCAGGCATTCACTATCTTGATCAGCTTCTGAAGCCTCTCAAAACGAGAAGAATAGCGCTCTATTTCGGTGAAAATGACATCGCCAGCGACGGCCTTACCGCCCATACGACGTTTCGCCATCTAAAGGATCTGCGGAACCGGATTTCACAGGCGCTGCCGCAGTCCGAAGTGTTCATCCTGTCGATCAAGCACAGTCCCGCACGGTGGATCTATCACCATGAATTCGAGCTTTTCAACCAGCTGGCACGCGACTGGTGCGAAGGCCGCGATGACACATCGTGGATTGAGGCAGGCAACGGCCTCATCGGCGAGAACGGTTTGCCGATGTTCCGATACTACTTGCCCGATTTGGTCCACATGAATGCAGCGGGTTATGCCGTTTGGTCGACGGCGCTCAAAAAAGCTCCGCAACTGTTAAATCCGTTCTCCGGCAAGTCGAATGAGAGTCCATTTATTTAAGACGGCTCATTGTACGTCATGGCGAAAGAGCGGATTATGAACATCGCATCGTGAGCCCTTGATCTTGAAAGGGTTATGAACTTGCGACCCTGTTTTACCTACACTCGACACCGGATGGGGTGGAAACTTTAGCTGGCGGGACGATGCCCTTCGTAAGAGCACTTCATAGCGTGTGTGCAGCCCTAGAAGCTTCATCCGAATGCCGCCAGCTCGCTTTGAATTGCAAAAAACGTGTTAGAAATGCTTCAGCAGACCATTCAATGCAGGATCTGGCTGAGGAACAGCTTTGTGCGCTCGTGCTGCGGATTGTCGAAGAACTCGGCAGGTGAGTTCTGCTCGACGATCTGGCCCTGGTCCATGAAGATGACGCGGTTGGCGACCTGACGGGCAAAGCCCATTTCATGGGTGACGCACAGCATGGTCATGCCTTCCTCGGCAAGGCTCACCATCGTGTCGAGCACTTCCTTGACCATTTCCGGATCGAGCGCCGAGGTCGGCTCATCGAACAGCATGATCTTCGGTTTCATGCAGAGCGAGCGGGCGATCGCCACGCGCTGCTGCTGGCCACCGGAGAGCTGGCCCGGATATTTGTTCGCCTGTTCCGGGATCTTGACGCGCTTGAGGTAGTGCATCGCCACTTCCTCGGCTTCCTTCTTCGGCATCTTGCGAACCCAGATCGGCGCCAGCGTGCAGTTTTCCAGGATCGTTAAATGCGGGAAGAGGTTGAAGTGCTGGAACACCATGCCGACTTCGCGGCGCACTTCGTCGATCTTCTTCAGATCGTTGGTGAGCTCGATATTGTCAACGAGGATATTGCCGGACTGGTGCTCTTCGAGACGATTGATACAGCGGATCATCGTCGACTTGCCGGAGCCCGAAGGCCCGGCAATGACGATACGCTCGCCCTTCATCACCTTCAGATTGATGTCGCGCAGCACGTGGAAATCACCGTACCACTTGTTCATCGCGATGATTTCGACAGCAACCTCGGTCGAGGAAACGGTCAGGTTCTTCAGTGCTGCGCTCATGTCAGGTCCAGATGATGTTATGTCTTGTCCGTGATCAGGCCTCTACGACGAGACCTTTGGCTTTCAGGACATGCTCGAGGTTGCTGACCTCGACCACGGACTTGCCGGCCTTGTAAGCAGCAATGTAACCGGCCTCGGCATCTTCACGCGCCTGGGACAGCTTTGCCACTTCGGCAACCTCGTGGCGACGAACCACAACGAGACCATCGGCATCGCCGACGATCACGTCGCCCGGATTGATGATCTCGCCGCCGACGATGATGCTGTCGTTGGTCGTCCCGATCGTTTCCTTCACGGTACCCTTGATGCAGGTGCTGAGCGAAAAAACCGGAAAGCCCAGGTCGCGCAACTGCAGCGTATCGCGAACGCCGGTGTCGGTGACAAGACCGCCGATACCCTTGGCAAGGCAGGCATTCGCCAGCACATCGCCGAACGAGCCGGCTTCCTCGTATTCGCCGGCGGAAACCACGATGATGTCTCCGGGCTTGGCATAATTGATCGCCAGCTGCAGCATGATATTGTCGCGTGGCGAGGATTTTACCGTAAAGGCCGGGCCGCAGAGCTTCATCCGGTAGTCGACCGGCTTCAGACGCGACGACAATGCGCCACGACGGCCCTGTGCCTCGTGAATGGTGGCCGGCGAAAATTTCGACAGCGCCTCCAAGTCCTGTTTACTCGGACGGGCGGGAATATCCTTGATATGGACCATGTTGTCCTCCTGTTATCTCAATGATTTTTACGAACTGCGGATAGGAAGTTGCGAACATCCTGATGCGCTTCATCCGAGAAGAATTGCGCCGGTTCGGCATCGAAAGTCAGTGTGCCGTTGCGTAGGAACCAGATGCGATCCGCTACTTCGCGTGCAAATCCCATTTCGTGGGTGACGCACATCATGGTAATGCCGTCAGCCGATAGTTCGCGCAGCAGCTTCAGCACTTCCCCGACCATTTCCGGGTCGAGAGCGCTGGTCGGTTCGTCAAGAACAAGCACTTCCGGCTTCAGGATCAGCGAACGCGCGATCGCGACACGTTGCGACTGGCCACCGGAAATATCGGCGGGAAGAGAATTCGCCTTGTCGGCAAGCCCTACCCGTTCCAGCATCTGCATCGCCACTGGCCGTGCCTGAGCACGCGACCGCTCGCGGATACGCAGCAGCGGCAACATCACGTTTTCCACCACCGAGAGATGCGGAAAAAGATTGAACTGCTGGAAGACAAAACCGATGCCGCTGCGCAGCACGTTGACATCGACATCCTTCGCATAGATGTCGCGCCCGGCAAGGGTAATCTGCCCCTTCTGGATCGGCTCAAGCCGGTTGACCGTCCGGATCAGCGTCGATTTTCCGGAACCGGAGGGACCGCAGAGCACGGTCGTGGTCCCCTTGGCTACCGTCGCATTGACGTCACGCAGCACTTGCAGGGCGCCGAACCACTTGGAAACGTTCTGAAATTCGATCATGCCACAGCCTCCACAATAACCTGCCCGGTTCGGCGTGCCGAAATCCTGCGTTCCAGCCAGTTCGTGGCCTGGCTGAGGCTGAAGCAAAGGACGAAGTAGACCGCAGCGAGAATACCGAAGATCTGCAGCGGCTTGGTTACTTCGTTGGAGTTGACCTGTAGCATCACGTAGGAGAGTTCCGAGACGGCGATGATCGAGCCGAGCGAGGACTCCTTGATGATCGTCGTCAGCTGATTGACGATGCCTGGGATGACGTTGAAGATCGCTTGCGGAAGGATGACCTTGAACGTGGTCGGGATGTAGCCGAGGCCGAGTGCGGCCGCGGCCTCCCTCTGCCCCTTGGGCAGTCCGACGATGCCGGCGGCGATGATTTCGCCGAGATAGGCCGTCTGGTAAATGACGATGGCGACGATCAGCGTGAACACCGCATCGATCGGAAAGCCGATGATCATCGGCAAAGCGAAATACGCCCAGAAGATCAGCATCAGCAGCGGAATGGCGCGGACACTGTGGACGAAGCCGTTGGCAATCGTCTGGATGATGCCGGGTTTGCCGGTTCTGGCAAGCGCGATCAGTACGGCGCAAGGGAATGTCACGATGAGGCTGACGAAGGAGATGATCAGCGTCATCGCCAGTCCGCCCAGCTTGCCATGCGGATATTCGCCGATCAGCAGCAGAAGCCAGTATTCCTGAATGATTTCCAGCATTACTTCACCCTCAGCTCATATCGCTTGGAGAGGATCGACGAGAGCCACATGATCGCAAACGAGATGATCATGTAGATCGCCGTGGCGATGCCGTAAGCTTCGAAGATACGGAAGGATTGTTCCTCGATATAGCGGGCCTGATAGCTGAGTTCGGCAACCCCGATGGCGGCCGCAAGGCTCGTACCCTTGAAGAGAATGAGGGTCTGGCCGAGCAAAGCGGGCAGTGCCAATCGCCACGCTTGCGGCAGGATCACCCAGCACATGGCGCCGAGATAGGTGAGACCGATCGAGCGCGCCGCCTCCATCTGCGCCGGGTGGATGGACCGCAGGCCGCTGCGGAAATCTTCCGACATATAGGCCGCCTTGTTGAGGGCCAGTGCGACGATGGCGTATCCGATCTCTGCCCCGACGTCGTTCAGGTAGTCGTTGACCGAATCCGGCAGGATGACGGCGAAACCGAAATACCAGACGAACAGCTGGATCAGCATCGGCACGTTGCGATGATATTCAACGAAGGCCGCGACAAGGAACTGCGTCGGCTTGAACTCGATCGCTCGAACAACGGTCAGAGCGACCGCCAGAACCAGACCGATGATCCAGGAAAAAACGAAAACCACCATCGTGGCCTGGAGCCCCTCCAGGATGAGTTGAAGATACTCACCCTGAAGGACCCTACCAAAGTCGAATTGGTAACCCATGAAAGTTGACCTGTATTCCGTATGCGAAGGAGATCAGTTCGTGAACCAGGTTTCCTGGGGTTTGCCGAACTCGAACTTGCGCGTTGCCTTCAGCTCGGAATCCTTGCCCAGCCACTTGTCGTAGAGCTTCTGCCCTTCGCCATTGGTTTCCAGTTCGGCGAGGAATGCGTTCGACTGCTTGACCAGCTCGGGAGATCCCTTGCGGAAACCGAAACCGGACGGCATGGAGAGAAGCGGCTCGTCCAGGAACCGGAGCCCCTTGATCTCGGCGCCAGCATTGCGCTGTACGGCTTTGCCTTCGGAGAAGCGATAGACGGTCGCCTTTACCTTGCCCTGCTGCAGGGCGAGGAAGGATGCCGCGCTCGTTTCGAACGACAGGATGCGGGCGTCTGGCAGGCGCTTCTCCGTGAGCGGGATCAATACGGAGCCCTTCACCAGTCCAATGCGCTGGCTGGAAAGATCTGCAACGGTCTTGATGTCGGATTGATCGAGCACGACGAAATTGAAGTCCTCGGCAATGTAGGCACCGCTGAAGTCCACCTGCTCTGCGCGTTCCTTGCTGTAGCTCAGGAGCGAGGACAGGATATCGACGCGGCCCTGCGTCAACTCAGCCATACGCGTCTGCGGCGAAACTGCGGTCATCTTGGCGCTGACGCCGAGATATTTTGCGAACATGCCGCAAATCTCGATCTCATAACCGTTGGGTTCGCGGGTCTTGGGGTCCTGGAAACCGAGTGGGGGCGAATTGGTGAGAACACCGCAGTTCAGGACACCGGCTTTCTTGATGTCGTCCAGCTGCTCTGCGGCGGCGACATTCGATAATAACGCGGCGCCGATCGCGGCCAGCGTCATAAGGCGTACAAGCTTCATATTTTCCTCCTTGGCAGCGCTTCCTCTCGCTGTCAGGAGAAACTAGGCCAGCCTGGCTATTCGAACAAATATATATTGCAGATACGTCCTATATCTTTACGGTATGGCGACGGAGGCGGAAATGACCCTTGATCTTTTGAAGATTCGCTACTTTGCCAAAATTGCGGAATCGGGCTCATTTACGAGGGCATCACGAGAACTGGGCGTCGCCCAGCCGCCGCTCAGCCTTCATATGCGTTCGCTTGAGGAATATCTTGGCGTACAGCTGCTCAACCGTACCTCGCGCGGCGTCGTGCTGACGGAAGCCGGCCAGACGCTGCTTTCACATGCGCAAGCGATCCTGCGCGCGGTCGAGCAGGCGGAAGCCGCAACCCGCGAAAGAGCACAAAATCCGACGGGAGAGGTCTCGCTTGGCATCCTGAGTTCATTGTCGCCCATTCTGTCCGTACCGATGCTCGAAACCTGCGAAAGAATGTTTCCACAGATTCGCCTGACGATCAGTGAAGGCGATAGTCAGACGCTCAGGGCTGCAATAGATACCCGCCTTTACGATCTTGCCGTCAATCTTGTGGACGTAGCGAAGTCGGCATCGGTGCCGCTGTTCGACGAGCGGCTTTATGCGGTCGGCCCGATCGGCGCTTTTGGTGCGGGCCGAAAGCAGATCACCGTTGAAAAGGCCCTTGCCCTTCCGCTGATCATGCCGACCCGTCGTCATGGTATTCGGGTTCTGCTGGAACGCCAAGCACTGATGCTTGGCCGCGAACTGAACATAGTGCGCGAGATCGAAGGGCTGGCGAGTACCAAAGCCGCGATACGCGCGGGGCTTGGCTTCACCATTCTCGGCAGAGGCGCCGTTTATTCGGATATGCGGCAGGAACGGCTGGCAGCCGTGCCTGTTTCCGGTCCGGATCTTTCGCGCCGCCTGATACTCGACATGCCGGTTGACCATCCCCCTACCCGCGCAATGATCGAGGTGCGGAATATCCTGACAACGGTCGTAAAGGCGCTGGGCGAAGAGGGTCATTGGACATGTCTACCTTGACGCGCACCGATAAGCACGGTTTCAGTCGGATCATCCCGTGACAGGAGAAGAGATGCCGACCGAGCAGGAGCAAAGGCCGACCGACGCCAATAGCGGTCCTCCAACCATGGCGGATGTCGGACGGATTGCCGGCGTTTCGGCCATGACGGTATCGCGTGCGCTGAAGGGCAAATCCTACATCGCCAAGGATACGCTGGAGCGCATTCTGGCAGCGGTCGATCAACTCGGATATGTCCTCGACCAGTCGGCCGGCAGTCTTTCGTCTCGCCGCAGCGGCTTCATCGCCGCCATCGTGCCTTCGATCGACAACTCGAACTTCGCCGATACCGCCCGCGGCATCACCGACACGCTGGCGCAGACCAGCATGCAGCTGCTGCTCGGTTATACGAACTATTCGGTCGAGCGTGAGGAAGAACTGATCGAGTCCATGCTGCGGCGACGGCCGGAAGGCATCATCCTGACCGGTGGCAAACATACGTCGAAGGCAAGGGTGCTGCTTGCCAATGCCGGCATCCCGGTGATCGAGACCTGGGATGTGCCGGAAAATCCTGTCGATGCCGTTGTCGGCTTTTCCAACACGGATGCGATGGAAGCATTGGTCGACAGCCTCGTTGCTCAGGGATACTCGCGCTTCGGCTTCATAACCGGATCAGAGGCTTCGGATACCCGTGGCCATCAGCGCCATATCGGTTTCGACCGGGCATTGTCGCGGCACGGCCTGACCAGTAACCGCGTGGTGGCCATCGAAGCCGTGCCGATCCGCATGTCACATGGCGGAGAGGCAATCCGCGCGTTGCTCGAACGTTATCCGGATACCGATGTCGCAATCTGCGTTTCCGACCTTCCGGCCTTCGGCGCGATCATGGAATGCAAGAGAATGGGACTGGTCGTGCCGCGTGACATCGCCATCGCCGGCTTCGGCGATTACGAGATCGCCTCGATATCGGAGCCCGGCATCACCACCGTCAATGTCGACAGCTACGGGATCGGCGCGCAGGCAGCCGGGCAGATGATTGCCATGCTGGAAAACCGCGGCACTGCCGCGACCATCACAACGAGCTATCATATGCTGCATCGGGGCAGCACATGATAGCTCCTAACCGGCTCAGAAGCTGAGCTGAACCTTCATCGAGCGACTGCGGTCGCCCGCAACCTCGAAGGCCTTCACCGCATCGGCAACCGGATAGATTTCCGACAGGAGCGGAGAGAAATCGACGCGCTTCTGGTTGATGAGATCGACGGCCTGCCCGAATTCCTCGTGGAACCGGAACGTGCCCTTCATCTCGATTTCCTTGGCAACGATCGTGTTCTGCGGCAACGATATATCGCCACCCAGACCAAGCTGCACCAGAATGCCACGCGGCTTGAGCACTTCGAGACCCGAGCGCACCGCACGCTCATTACCCGACGCCTCGAAATGCACGTCGAAATAGCCCTTGTTGGGCGTGTAGGCGTTGAGAGCATCCGGCTCCGAAGCGACGTTGATGGTACGATCGGCGCCGATCAGCCTGGCTTTTGCAAGAACCGCATCCATGACGTCGGTCGCTACCACTTCGCGGGCGCCATGCAAACGTGCAGCGATGATCGACAGAACACCAATCGGACCGCAGCCGGTCACCAGCACCCGCTTGCCCTGCAGCGAACCGGCACGGGAAACAGCATGCAGCGTCACCGCAAAGGGCTCTGCGAAGGCCGCCTCGTTGATGGAAATGCCTTCGTTCACCTTGTGGCACTGCCAGGCTTCCGCAACCAGACGCTGACGGAACGCGCCCTGGATATGCGGCATCGGCATTGCACTTCCATAGAAGCGCATGTTGAGGCAATGGTTCTGCTGGCCCTTGAGGCAGTAATCGCACGAATTACACGGACGGCTTGGCGAGACTGCGACACGATCACCGACAGCGAGATGCGAGACACCGCTTCCAAGCGAGACCACACGACCGGCAACCTCGTGACCGAGGATCATCGGTTCGCGAACGCGCACGGTGCCGAAACCGCCGTGATTGTAATAATGCAGGTCCGACCCGCAAATGCCGCCGGCCTCGATGGCGATATCCACCTGGCCCGGACCGGCGGTTTCAATATCCCGGTCCTCGACGCGCAGGTCCTTGGCGGAGTGAATGACGACAGCTTTCATGACACGACCTCAGATGACGGGGGTGGGAAGGGGCTGGCCGGCGAAGTGAGCCGCCAGATTATCACGCACAAGCTTGCCCATCGCCTTGCGCGTCTCGATCGTGCCCGAAGCGTGATGCGGCTGAAGCAGGACGTTGTCGAGCTTGAGGAAGCGCGGATCGAGTTTTGGCTCGCCTTCGAACACATCGAGCGCAGCGGAGCCGAGCTTGCCATTTTCGAGCGCGTCCAGAAGCGCCGTTTCATCGATGTTGGAGGCACGCGAAATGTTGATCAGCATGCCTTCCGGACCAAGCGCTTCGATCACATCCTTCGAGACGATGTGACGGGTGGCGGCAGATGCTGCGAGTGTCACGAACAGGAAATCGGAATGTGCGGCAAGCGCCACCGGATCGGCGGTGTAGGTCATGCCTTCAGCATAGGACTTTTCCGAAACGTCGCTATAGGCGATGTCCATATCGAAGCCGCGCAGACGCTTGGCAACCTCGAAGCCTATACGGCCAAGGCCGAGAACGCCGGCCTTACGACCCCAGACCTTGCGCTTCAGGGGGTACAGCCCCTTGGCGGCCCAGCTTCCGTCCTTCACCCACTGTTCGGCACCGATCATGCCGCGCGACTGGCAGAGCATCATGGCCGCGCCCAGATCTGCGACATCGTTAGTAAGAACATCCGGCGTGTTGGTAACGCGGATGCCGCGCTCGCGGCAGGCATCCAGATTGACCGCGTCATAACCGACGCCATAGACCGAAACAATCTTCAGGTTGGGCAGCTTGGCGATCAGTTCCGCAGAAGCGCCGAGTTCGCCACGGGTGGCGATTGCCGTGACCTGCTTCGCTTCGCCTTCGATGAACGCGTCGCGGTCGCTGGCCTCATAAAGCTTCTTCACGTCGTAGCTCTTTTCGAGCTCCAACATATCCCATTCCGGATAAGGACCGATGACAAGAATCTGCGGCTTCATTTCTCACTCCCGAGGTTGGTTTTTGATTGCATATGTTATCGATAACATCCATGTCAACGTCAAAGAACCTTATGAACCGGGAGGAATTTTCGATGTCGTTTCCGCTGTTCGATCTCACGGGTAAGACCGCGCTGATCACCGGCTCCAGCCAGGGCATCGGCCTGGCGCTCGCCCGTGGTCTTGCCGAACATGGCGCAACCGTCATTCTCAACGGCCGCGATGAGACCAAGCTGAATGCCGCGCGGGAACAACTGACCGCCGACGGCTTCACCGCACATCCCATTGCCTTCGATGCCACTGACCACACATCCGTCGCGGCAGGCATCGACAAGATCGAGGCCGAGATCGGTCCGATCGATATCCTCATCAACAATGCCGGCATGCAGCATCGCTCGCCGCTCGAGGATTTTCCGATCGACAAGTGGCAACAGCTTCTAACCACCAACATCTCCAGCGTCTTTTATGTCGGTCAGGCCGTTGCCCGCCACATGATCGCCCGCGGTCATGGCAAGATCATCAACATCGCCTCGGTGCAGAGCGAACTCGCCCGTCCGAGCATCGCGCCCTATACCGCCACCAAGGGCGCCGTCAAAAACCTCACTAAGGGCATGTCCACCGACTGGGCCAAACATGGCCTGCAGGTCAACGCCATTGCACCCGGCTATTTCAAGACGCCGCTCAACCAGGCGCTGGTCGACAATCCGGAATTTTCCGCGTGGCTGGAAAAGCGTACGCCGGCTGCCCGCTGGGGCAATGTCGATGAACTGGTCGGCGCGGCCGTCTTCCTGTCCGGCAAGGGCTCCTCTTTCGTGAATGGACACACGCTTTATGTCGACGGCGGCATCACCATCAGCCTTTGAGGCACACACCGTCCGGCGTCCCATCATCGTGATGGGCGTTGCTGGATGCGGCAAGAGTTCGGTCGGCACACGCCTCGCCGAGGCGCTTGGCCTGCCCTATCAGGAGGGCGACGACCTCCACCCGCAAGCCAATATCGCCAAGATGTCGAAGGGCACACCGCTTACCGACGAAGATCGCGGGCCCTGGCTTGACCGGATCGGTGAGATTCTTGCCGATCACGCGGAAAGCGGCATCGTCCTGACCTGCTCGTCGCTGAAGACGGTCTACCGTGACCGGCTGCGCGCGGCCGCCGGCGAAAAGCTTGCCTTTGTGTTTCTGGATGGTAGCAAAGCTCTGCTGACCCGGCGCATGGGCAATCGCGAAGGCCATTTCATGCCGACCAGCCTTCTGGAAAGCCAGCTTGCGACACTGGAGCGGCCGGATCAGGAAGCAGACGTCGTGGTCGTCGATATCGACAACACGCCGGAGACGATTACCGATCTGGCGATCGACGGATTGCGCAGGCTCGTGGCCGGATAAGCCATGAAGGCGGCCGCAAGGGCGCCTTTTAGTGCGCCATCAAAGCTGCGGACCTCTATCGCGTTGAAGGGGAAGCAACCGATACTTCCCCGTTTCTGTTTTCAGATATCGACGATCAGGCCCTTTGCTTTCAGTACCGGCTCAAGCTTGCTGACATCGATGACAGAAGTCCCAGCCTTGTAGGCTTCGATAAAGCCGGCCTCGGCATCTTCACGCGCCTGCGATAGCTTCGCCACTTCGGCAACTTCATTGCGACGAACGACAACGAGACCGTCCGCATCACCGACGATGACATCGCCTGGATTGATGATTTCGCCGCCGACGATGATCGAGTCGTTGGTCGTGCCGAGCGTTTCCTTGACGGTACCCTTGATGCAGGTGCTGAGCGAGAAGACGGGGAAACCGAGTTCGCGGAGCTGTAGCGTATCGCGTACGCCCGTATCGGTGACAAGGCCGCCGATACCCTTGGCAAGGCAGGCATTGGCAAGAACGTCGCCGAACGAGCCTGCCTCTTCATATTCGCCTGCCGACACGACGATGATGTCGCCCGGCTTGGCATAGTTGATTGCCAACTGCAGCATGATGTTGTCGCGCGGCGAGGATTTGACAGTGTAAGCCGGACCACAGAGTTTCATGCGGTAATCGACCGGCTTAAGGCGAGACGAAAGAGCACCGCGACGGCCTTGAGCCTCGTGAATGGTGGCGGGCGAAAACTTTGCAATCGCCGCCAGATCCTCCTTGGAGGGACGTTCGGGGATATCTTTGATATGGGTCATTGAGCCCTCCTCGAGGCCATAGATAAACCGCACGGCGGCAAGACTGCCGCCGTCGGCATTTTTTGATTGTGTTTAGATTGAAATCGGAAGGCGCTATGCGCCGTCAGATCACGGGATCGGGTCGAACTTCAATTCGGAAAGCGGTACGACCTTGTCGGTGCGGGTCATCTTGTATTCGGTATCCGGCCCGAGCCACTTGTCCCAGATCTTGTTGATCTCGCCATCGGCATCTAGCTTGCGCAGGATCTCGTTGACCTTTGTTGTCAGCGCAGGCTGGTCCTTCTGCATGCCGATGCCGATCGGCTGGTAGAGCATCGGATCCATGATCATCCGCATCTCCTTGCCGCGGGTCTTCGACTCGTTGACGAGCTTTGTCGTCGTCATCGTGTTGGCGACCATGCCGCGCGCCTTGCCCTGCTGAACAGCGAGGTAGGCCGAACCGGTGTCCTGGAATGTCAACGGCTCGGACTTGTTGAGCTTGATCGACATTTCGGAAGTCGATCCTTTGGTGGAAGCGATGCGCTGGCCGACGAAATCAGCCTTCGCCTTGCCTTCGTCCGTTGCCGGAACGATCAGCATTTCCTTGGCGAGATAGTAGGGGTCGCTGAACTGAATCTGTTCGGCGCGGCTCTGGGTATAGGCAAGGTTGGCGACGGTGATGTCGACGCGGCCAAGCTTGACTTCCGGCACGCGAGCTTCGACAGAGACCGGCTTGACCTCTGCCTTGACACCCATTTCCTTGGCGATTGCGTTGCACAGATCGACGTCGAAGCCGACCATTTCGCGGGTCTTCGGGTCGGGAGCCGCAAACGGCGTCACGTCGGCGAATGTGGCACAACGCAGCGTTTTGGCCGACAGGATGTCTGCGAGCTGGTCAGCTTTGGCGGGAGCTGCGACAGCGGTGCCGGCGGCAAGCGCTGCGAGAGTTGCGAATTTCCAGTTCATTTGCTGTTCTCCATTGTTATTTTATGTGGAAGGCAGTCAGTGCCGCAGATCAGCGAGGAAGCGCTGGGCACGCGGATGTCGAGGATTCTTGAAGAAGTCTTCGGGAGGAGCGGTTTCGAGAATTTCGCCTGCATCGATGAACCAGATCCGGTCCGCGACGTCGCGGGCGAAGCCCATTTCGTGTGTGACGCACAGCATGGTCATGCCTTCGGCCGCCAGGCTTTTCATCACGCTCAGCACTTCGCCCACCATTTCCGGATCGAGCGCGCTGGTCGGTTCGTCGAACAGCATGACCGGCGGCTCCATGGCGAGCGCGCGAGCGATCGCCACGCGCTGCTGCTGACCACCGGAAAGCTGACCGGGGTAGGAATTCGCCTTGTCGGCCAGACCGACACGATCGAGCAACTTCAGCGCCTTGTCGTGGGCAACATCGGCCGACACGCCCTTGACCCGGATCGGCGACATCGAGACGTTATCGACGACAGAAAGGTGCGGAAAGAGGTTGAAGCTCTGAAACACAAAGCCTATGCGGCTGCGCAATTTGTTGAGTTCGCTGCCGCGCATCGGCGCGTGGATATTCTGCCCCTCGAAGCTTATTCCACCGCTATTGATCTCTTCGAGCCGGTTGACGGTGCGGATCAATGTCGACTTGCCGGAGCCGGACGGGCCACAGATGACGACGACTTCGCCGCGTGCCACTTCAGCGTTGATGTTCTTCAGGACCTGATAGTCACCGTAGTTCTTGCAAACGTCGGCGATACGGATCGCCGTGGCGGCCTTCGGTTCGGACACTGAGGTGCTCATAGCTGCTCCGTGATGGTTTTGAGGGGCGCTGCCTCGGCCGGCAGGCGGGCGTTGCGCGGCCCGGCTCGCCGGCGGGTGATGCGTCGCTCGATGCTATTGGCGACATAGGTCAGGCTCCAGCAGAGTATGTAGTAGACGACTGCGAGAATGAGGAAGACCTGGAAAGGCTGGGTCAGAAGCTGGTTGTTCACCTGGCTTGCTGCAAATGTCAGGTCGGGCACGTTGATGACATAACCGAGTGTGGTGTCCTTGATCGTCGAAACAAAAGTCGAGATCATGCTCGGGATCATGTTGTAGAGTGCCTGCGGCAGGATGACGAAACGCATGGCGCTCATGTGGCCATGGCCGAGTGCCTTGGCGGCATCCATCTGCCCCTGCCCCAGCGAAACGATACCGGCACGGACAACTTCACTCAAGAACGCACCCTGATAGATGACCAGCGTTACCAGCATGATCAGGAAGCTCGGCACGTCGGCGCCCGTCCATAGCGGGATAACGAAATAGCACCACAGGATGAGCATCAGCAGCGGCACGCCGCGGGTTACATAAACGAGGCCTGTCACGGGCCAGCGCAACAGGCGCCATTTCGAAAGCCGCGCCAGCGCCATCAGGATGCTGACCGGGAAGGCAAGCGCTATCGCCAACGCTGACAGAATGAGGGTGTTGGCAAGACCGCCCAGCGGGCCGTTCGGATATTGGCCGATCAGCAGGAGCAGCCAGTAATCATTGATTATGTTGATAAAATCCTGGATCACGCGCGTGCCCTCCGAGCCGGGTCTGCACGCATCGAAAGATATGCCCCTATCCCCATTATGATCAGCGAGAAAAACAGATAGGTGACAGTTCCGATCGTATAGATCTCGAATGTTCGGAAGCTGAGGTTTTCCACTTCCTTGACCGCATGCGTCAACTCAGGTGCACCGATGACAATGGCGATGCTGCTGTTCTTGAACAGGGATACGCTGTGATTGATCAGCGGCGGCAGCGCGTTACGCACGCCTTGCGGCATGATCACGAAACGCATGGCAGAAGTATAACCGTGACCCAGAGCCTGGGCAGCTTCCATCTGGCCGCTGCTTACCGAACGCAGACCAGAACGCAGATCTTCGCTGAAATAGGCCGCCTGGCAGAGACCGAGGCCGATAACTGCGAAAATCGCCTCTGCATTGTGGGTCGCCAGCCAGTCCGAAAACCCTTGAGGCATCAGCGTGAATATGCCGAAATACCAAAGCATCAGCTGGACGAGAGTAGGCACGTTGCGGTGGTAGGAGACATAGGCAGCCACGATCGGCTCACCGATGCGAAGCGGAGAGACACGCAGCGCAAGGAGAAGAATGGCCAGCGTCATCGCCAAGAGCCATGAGCCGAAGAAGATGACAAAGGTCATCTGCATGCCGTGCATCAGCATCGACATGTATTCAGGATTGGAGAGGATCGCAGAAAGATCGAACCCGCTCACCGCTTCGCCCCTTCCGAACTACCGCTGGTAACTGGCGTTTGCGGCTTTGCCGTTTGCAGACCACCCATGACCTGAAGGGTCGGCGTGATTTCCATGTGGCCGATATTGACCGCAACGGGTGCTGCGATCGCGAAGGCGATGGCATCGGCGATATCGGAAGCCTGCGGCAATTCGAAACCGTCGATGAACCGCTCACGGATCGAAGGATCATCGCCGTGGACATGGTTGAATATATCGGTTGCCACACGACCGGGGCAGATTTCAGTGACCCGAACCCGCTTCCCGAACGTATCGATGCGCAGCTGGTTTGACAGCATGGCGACGCCGGCCTTGACGGCATGGTAGGTCGAGTTGCCACCGAAATTGTAATTGCCGGCAATCGAGGAAATGTTGATCACGTGGCCACGGTCGCGTTCAGCCATGCCCGGCACAACCATACGGCAGAGGTGCAGCACGGCGCGAAGGTTGACGTCGATCAGAAGATCGATGTCGCCGTCTTCAGCCTCCAGGAATTTCTTCGGCCGATCGACACCGGCATTGTTGATGAGGACGTCAAATGCAACTCGGCCGGTCAACTCGGCCAGCGACTCGCGATTGGTCACGTCGATTGCATGCGCGATACAGCCGGTTCGTTCGGAAAGCTCGCGCAACGGCTCGGCGCTGCGAGCAACCGCATGGACCTCCAGGCCTTCGCGGCAAAGTCTCTCTACGACGGCGGCGCCAATTCCCGACGAGGCACCAGTCACCAGAGCAGTCTTGTAGTCGGAAAACGGCATTGAATTCCCCTTTGTTGAGATGAGACTAGCGAAGCTTTTTTGACTTGCCTAAGACCGATTAGTTTTGGGCTAATAAGGAAGCGTTATGGAGTGTCGCGCTTATTGCTTGAGGCGTGATTTGCGCGTTACAAATCAATCGGCTAGGTTTTCTCTTCATCCGCTAAAAGACAGGTCGTGACCGTATGACGACCTTCCGGACGGGTGATATCAACACAGGCAGCATCGACCAAAATGGATATCCGGCGCCTCAAGTCCTTCATTGTCATCGTCGACAGCGGCAGCATCACGCGCGCTGCAGACATCCTTCATTTGGCGCAACCGGCACTCAGCCAGCAACTTGCCGCCCTTGAAGACCACTTCGGGCAGAAGCTTCTGATCCGCAGTCAGCAAGGAGTGACGATGACCGATGCCGGCCAGGCGGTTTATCGCCACGCGCAGATCATCCTGCGGCAGATGGAACAGGCACAGTCCGATGTCGCCACCGCCGGCCGGTCGCTGGCCGGTCGCGTATCGGTCGGTCTTGTCCCTTTCAGCAGCGCGGCAACATTGTCGGTCGAACTCCTGGCCGAAACGCGGAAGCGCCATCCGGGTATATTGCTGCATCTGACCGAAAGCGTTGGCCAAACCTACAGCCAGATGATCATGAACGGCCGTCTGGAAATGGCGCTCATTCATGGGATCGGCCCGATAAAGGGCGTGCGCTTCGAACCCTTGTTGAAAGAAGAGTTCTTTCTCGTCGCGCACCCGGATTTTGCCATCGAGACAAGCGACGCGCCGGTTTCCGTGACCGCGCTGGACGGCCTGCCATTCCTCATGCCACCAGCCTATAATTTCGTTCGCCGCGCAGTCGATACAGCGTTCTCACGCAGCAAGGTCGAACTGAAAGTGGTGGCGGAAGTGGAAATCGTCAGGACACTCAGCCGGTCCGTGGATCGAGGACTTGGGGCCACGATCATGCCCAAGGCGATTGCCGACCGGCTGATTGCCGAATCCAGCGAGAATCTGATTTGTCGCCTCGTCACTCCGCGGATCGAGGAGACGCTGTCACTCTGCGTTTCCGACCAAACGCCGCTGTCGGAGCCGGCGATTGCAGTCAGGGACATTCTGATCGAGTTGACGGCCAGGCTCAAGACCTGACCGTCAAGGGCTCAATCCAAAGCCGGTTACTTCATGTCCTTGCAATACTGGGCGATACGGTTGCAGCCTTCTTCCAGCATTTCCATGCTCGTTGCATAGGAGATGCGGAAATACGGGCTCATACCGTAAGCCGCACCCTGCACGGTCGCGACATGATGCTCCTCGACCAGCCCCATGACGAAATCGACGTCGGTCTCAATCTTGCGGCCACCTTTGGTCGTCTTGCCGATCAGCTCCGACATGTTCGGGAAAATGTAGAACGCGCCTTCCGGCTTGTGTGCGCGCAGGCCTTGTATTTCGGCCAGCCGGCCGAGCACGTAATCACGGCGGGTTTTATAGATCGACGAGCGTTCTTTCAGGAGATCCTGCGGACCATCGAGTGCAGCAACGGCTGCGGCCTGAGTGAGCGTCGAGGTGCCGCCGCTGTTCTGGCCGTTGACGTTGCTGATCGCAGCAATGAGATCCTTCGGTCCGCCACAATAACCCAGGCGCCAGCCGGTCATGGCGTAGGCCTTTGACACACCGTTCATGGTCAACACGCGATCGTAGAGGCGCGGCTCGACTTCTGCGATGGTGCAGAATTCGAAATCGTCATAGACGAGGTGTTCGTAGATGTCGTCCGTTAAGGTCCAGACATTCGGATGGCGCAGCATGACCTCGGCGATCGCTGCCATATCAGCGCGCGAGCAGGCCGCACCGGTCGGGTTGTTCGGAAAATTCAGGAACAGCCACTTGGTGCGTGGGGTGATCGCAGCTTCAAGATCTTCGGCGCGCAGTTTAAAACCGGCATTTTCCGGGCACGGCACCGAGACTGGCACGCCACCAGCGAATTTGACGATATCCGCATAGCTGACCCAAGACGGTGCCGGGATGACGACTTCGTCGCCCGGATTGCAGGTTGCCAGCACGGCATTGAAGATGACCTGCTTTCCGCCACCAGACACGACGATCTGGTTCGGTTCATAGGTCAGGTTGTTCTCGCGCTTGAACTTGCGGATGATCGCCGCCTTCATGGCCGGCGTGCCATCCATCGTCGGGTATTTCGTGTCACCGGCAAGGGCTGCGGCATAAGCTGCCTCAATAGCATGACGAGGCGTCGGGAAATCCGGTTCGCCGGAAGACAGGCTGACCACCTTGATCCCTTGGGCGGCAAGTTCACGCGCACGCTGTGTCATCGCAGCGGAGGCAGAGATGGAGACATTCTTCAAACGGTCGGCAGTGGCGGGCATGGGTCTGGTCTTCCAGTTTTGAATTTTAGGTGGAAAATGAAACAGGCGACGGCTTCAGCCGGCAACCTCCGATGCAGGTGCAAGCGTGCCGCCGGCAGCCTCGATTTCGCTTCGCACGATCCGCGCCAGTTCGAGCGAACCCGGCGTATCGCTATGAACGAGAATGGATTTCGCAGGCATGTCGATGGTCACGCCATCAATCGTGGTGACGGTCCGGTCAACGAGGAACTGGCGCACGCGAGCGCGCACAGCCGCCTCATCCTTGACCAAGGCCCCCGGCAGTCCGCGGGCAACAAGGCGGCCCTGTGCGTCATAAGCCCGATCAGCAAGGAACAGCAGCAAGGTCTTGAGCGAGGCGCGCTTTGCTGCGGCTTCAATTTCGCTTCCCGGCATGGCGAAGATGATCAGTTCAGGATCGACGGCGCGGATTGCTTCTATCATCAGGTCAGCCAGCTTAGGGTCGCGGTTGACCATGTTTCCCATAGCCGCGTGGAAGCTGAAATGGGAAACGCGCTGGCCTTCGCTGGCGGCGATCGCCTTCAAGGCGCCGAGTTGGTATAGCATCTGCTGGCGCAGTTCATCGGCCAAATAGGGAATTTCACGACGACCGAAACCAGCGCGATCCGGCAGGCCGGGATGGGCACCGATGCCGACGCCGTTTGCCTTGGCAAGACGCACCATTCGCGCCATCGTATCGGGATCGCCGCCGTGAAAACCGCAGGCGATATTGGCCGAGGACACGACCTTCATCATCGCCTCGTCATCGCACAGGCTATAGGGGCCAAAACCCTCGCCCATATCGGAATTCAGATCGATCTTCATTCCTTCCTCCTCGCCTTACTTCATCGCCTGCAATGCACCGCAAACCATGCGCGACGTCCTGCGGACATCGTCGATGAAGCCGGCGACCGCCTTTTCCACCTCCGCTGCCTGGGCGTGCGTCACGCGGACAAAGCGCAGACGGCTGCCGATGCGCGTCTGCCCGAGCCGCCAAAGGTCGGCTTCGATCACGCCGGCGATTTTGGGATAGCCGCCAGCCGTGTTGGCATCGGACATCTGGATGATCGGCTCACCACTCGGCGGCACCTGAACGACACCGGAGACAACGCCGTGAGACCGCATTTCGACCGGAGTCGTGGGCTTGATCGGTTCGCCCATCAGGCGATAGCCAGTGCGGTCGCTCTGGGTAGAGATCTTCCAGGTCTGCGACCAGAAGCGCTCGGCATCCTCGCCGAACAGAGAATGTTCTCCGGCCGGAATGGCGCGTACGACCAGTGCACCATCCTCAGGGGCCGGATAGACATCGGCAAGCGCATACGCCGGATCGACAACCGCGATACCAGTGGCAGGAAGGTTCAGGGAAGCGGAAATGTCACCGAGCTGCAGGATATCGCCGGCAACCAGAAAACGTCCTTCGTTGCCGCCGAATGCGCCGCGGAGCGAGGTGCTGCGCGACCCCATCACGGCCGCGACATCGATGCCGCCGGCAATGCAGATATAGGCGCGCGTTCCAACCCGCGGCTGGCCAAGCTCCAATAGCTGCCCGGCTTCCACCGGCAGAGCGCACCATGGTTGCACCGGACGCCCGTCGATCGAGGCGCCGCAATCCGCACCCGTCACGACAAAAGCCGTCGCCTTCGTAAAACGAAGCTTGAACGGATAGGTTTGGATTTCAATGACAGCCGCGTCGGTTTCGTTTCCGAGTAAGCTGTTGCCCACCTTGAGCGCCAGCGGATCCATCGCGCCGCTGGTGGTCACGCCGATATTACGGAAGCCGGGACGACCAAGGTCCTGTACCGTGTTGAACGGTCCTGTCTGGATGATCTCTATCATAGCTCTATGCTCGCTGGCACGAAACGCACCGTATCGCCCGGCGCCATCACGGCAGGCGTGTCCGACATCGGATCGAACATCTGCAATTCGGCAAAGCCGATCGAATTCCAGCCGTTCGGCCCGGTCAGAACGGCAACGCCCGTCTGCATGCCGCCGATGGTAACGCAACCTCGTGCCATGTTGAGCGACGGCACAGATTTGCGCGGCATGTAGATGCGCGGATCAAGCCCGTGAAGGTAACCGAAGCCCGGCGCGCTTCCGAGCGCAAAGACCCGGTAGATGCCCTCATAATGGATGCGAACAACCTCACGGTCGGACAGGCCGGATCTGTCACACAATGCCGCCAGATCGGTGGCATGCTGGCCACCGTAGGTAACCGCGATCTCGATCGTTCGGCCCACCAGATCGATGCTTTCAGCCTGTTCCCAGGCTTCCAGCAGGCGCAGTGCCAAAGTTTCCGGGTCTTCAGGCGTCACCTTCAGTACGACGAGAAGATTGGTCATGCCCGGTACGATCTCGAGCGTTTCACTCCACAGTTCCGCGGCCTTGGACAGGGCCCAGATCCGCCGCTGCGCGGCAAGATCGAACTCGCCGGTCGCCTCGATAAGAAAGGCGCGGGAGCCGATCGGGGAAACGCGAGCGCCCTTGCGATCCAGTACAAGCGCTTCCGCAGGCGAGGTGATTTTGGCAACTGAGGCGTTCATGCTTCTGGCTCGACTTCTGCAATCGGATCGCCGAAACCGACGATTGTTCCTTGTTCAGCGAGATGGCGGCGCAAGCGCTTTAACGGTCCTGCCACGAGTGGCAGCAGGATTGGGCCGACCCGCAGGAAGCCTACCGTGCCGCTTGCCGCCGATACATCTGGCGCGCCCGTACGGGACAGATCAGACGGCCAGAACTCGCCCGCCATCGGCGCCTTGACGACTACGGGTGTGCCTGCGGCATCCGGCTTGCCGGAGCGCATCTGCCGCGCAGAGCCATTGGCCGAACCCGACAAACGGATGAGCAGGCTCTGATCCGGCTGGGTGATCTCGATGCCTTCGACGCCGGCGGCTTCAAGCACTGCGGTCAGCCGTTCAATGATGGCGGGATCGCTCAAATCCAGCTTGCTCATGCGGTCCCCCGCGTTTTCAGCCATTTTTCCAGATAGTGAATGTCTGTTTCGCCCTGCGCAAAGGCGGGATCTTCGAAGAGTTCACGCAGCAAAGGAAGATTGGTGGTAATGCCCCCAAGCTTGAAGGACGCCAGAGCCAACCGTGTCCGCTGCATGGCGTCGGCCCGGTCGCGGCCGTGCACGATCAATTTCGCGATTAGCGAATCGTAGTAAGGGGAAACCTTGTAGCCGGCCTCGACATGGGTATCGACGCGAATACCCTCACCCTGCGGCAATTCAAGTGCGGTGATGATACCGGCAGACGGCATGAAGGTCGCCGGGTCCTCGGCATTGATGCGGCATTCGATGGCGTGGCCTTTGCAGACCACGTCAGGCTGGCTCATCGACAACGCTTCGCCCTGCGCCACGCGCAATTGCTGCTGCACGATGTCAACGCCACTGGTCTCCTCGGTCACCGGATGCTCCACCTGCAGACGGGTGTTCATCTCGATGAAATAGAAGGCACCATCCTCATAGAGAAATTCGAACGTGCCGACGCCACGATAGCCGATCTGCTGGCAGGCCTGGACACAGGCTTCACCGACAGGGCCGATCAGCGCTTCGGAAATGCCGGGCGCTGGCGCTTCCTCGACAACCTTCTGATGGCGGCGCTGCATCGAGCAATCGCGATGGCCGAGCCAGACCGCGTTTCCATGCGTGTCGCACAGGACTTGAATTTCGATATGACGCGGATGCTGGAGAAATTTCTCCATGTAGAGCGCCGGAGTTCCAAAGGCCTTGCGCGCTTCTTCGCGGGTCAGGGATACCGCTTCCACCAGATCGGCCTCATCCAGCACAACGCGCATGCCGCGCCCGCCACCACCCCCGGCAGCCTTGACAATAACGGGATAACCAATCTCCGACGCGATTGCGCGGATCAAGTTCGGTTCCACCGGAAGCTCAGTATCAGGACCCGGAACGCAAGGCACACCGGCCGCCACCATGGCGCTCTTGGCCGCAATCTTGTCGCCCATCGTGGCGATTGCATCGGCATCCGGACCGATGAATCTCATCCCGGCGTCTTCGACAGCGGCTGAGAAACGTGCATTTTCCGAAAGGAAACCATAGCCCGGATGAACGGCGCCTGCGCCCGACAGGCGTGCCGCCAGCAGGATAGCATTCTGATTCAGATAACTCTTCGACGCGGCCGAAGGACCGATGCAGATAGACTGATCGGCGCTTCGGGCATAGGTGGAATGCCGGTCAGCTTCCGAGCAGACGACGACGGTCTTCAGCCCCATTTCACGGCACGCGCGCACTACACGCAAAGCGATTTCGCCGCGATTGGCGATCAGGACTTTGTCGAAGCGTTGTGTTGACGGCATCACGCGATCTCCGCCAACATGTCACCGGCCTCCACTTCCGTGCCATTGAGGTCAGCCAGGCGCGTGATCCGGCCGGAACGCGGAGCCGAAATCTTGTTGAACACCTTCATCGCCTCGATGATGAAAAGTGTCTGGCCCTCAACGACATTATCACCGACGGCGACGAATGGCGGATCGCCCGGCGCCGCTGCGCTATGCAGCACGCCGAATATCGGAGCAGAAACCACGAAGCCCTCGGTTGTTGGGTTTTCCACGCCTTGAGCATGCTTTAGCGGCGCCATGGCCTCCTGGCGTGCCGGTAAATGAGCGTCATACGAACTGTCACGAAATATCCGGACGGTTGTATCTTTCTCGGTGACGATGAGCTGAGAGATATTGGACCGACCGACAAAAGCTATCAGTGTTTCTATCTTCGAAAGATCCATTCCCCGGCCCATATTTGTACTGCGCGTTCCATCCACATGAGATCGAACGACCCACGATCAGATGCTACTTGGTACCATAGGTGATGGGATGATGGGGTCAGACGAAGTTTCTATGGAACGACATTGCCTGGAAAGGCGTCACGCCGGTCTCGAAAGGATCAGGACTTGTGGCATGTCACTCGATCTCCCGCGAGAGACAGATCCCTAGTGCGAAAGCACGACGCGGGTGGATGAAGACAGGATCGCGCTCAGTGAGCGCGATCCTGTCACGTGCGCAGACGGGCGACCGGACCTAGGACGGCAGTTGGTCGAGAATGCGCCGATCCCGTTTGGTTTTGAACGGCTCCAAATAGGGGGAGCTTGGGGTCGATCAAATCCGGGCACCACCCGTGGCATCAATCATCTGGCCAGTCGTCCAGCGCGCATCGTTCGATGCGAGGAAAGTGATAACGTCGGCGACGTCCTCCGCCCGGCCGACACGGGAGAATACCGAGAGTGCTTCGGCGCCGGCGCGCGCGCCGGGCGATGCCAGCCATTCGGCATTCATATCCGTTTCTGTCACACCCGGCAGAACGGCATTGACCGTAATTCCGCGAACCGCAAATTCAGGCGCCAGTGCCAGTGTCAAAGTCTCGAGCGCCCCCTTGGAGGCTGCATAGGCCGGATGCGTCGGTGCCGCGATCCGCGTAAATCCGGTCGAGACATTGATGATACGACCGTTATCGCGAATGTTGTCGGCGACGGCCTGGATCAGGAAGAACGGCGCTTTATAGTTGATCGCCATTACCTCGTCGAACGCAGCTTCGCTCGTCTGCTTCAACGGTAATGCCGGCGCGATGCCGGCATTGTTCACCAAAATGTCCAGAGAGGCGGAGCCAGTCTCGCTACGCGCAGCTTCGCTGAACTGCGCCCAGAGACTGTCGGCCGCGTCCTTGCCGTGTCTGAGATCGGCCTTCACGGCGACGGCCTTGACACCAAGCGCCTCGATATCGCGTGTGGTGGCATTGGCCGCATCCGCATTGGCGGTGTAGTGCACGCCAATCAGTGCGGCGCCCTCCTTTGCGAATGCAAGCGCGGCGGCCCGACCGATACCGCGCGAACTTCCGGTGATGAGGGCTATCTTGTCTGCGAGTCTTCGGGACATGGATCACTCCGTTGCTAAATTAAATAGTGATCACTATAATAACGGCGGATAAACGAGTGTCAATATTTTAATAGGGATCACTATTTTAATGGCTGAGCCAGTTCGCAAACGAGGTAGACCGCGCGTGCTCGATCGCGATGTCGGGCTCGACATCTCGGCACGCTTATTCTGGGAACGCGGCTACGAGGGAACTTCGACCGCCGACCTCACGAAGGCCATGGGTATCAATCCGCCGACGCTTTATTCGACCTTTGGTTCAAAGGAAGAGTTGTACCGCCAGGCGCTCGACTTCAGCATTGCCCGTGAAAACAGCCGACGGTCAAAAATCCTGCAGTCCAATCTTCCGGTTTATGAAGCCCTGAGCCTCTACCTTTACGATATCGCCGACGGCGACACTCAGCCGGATAAGCCGCCGGGTTGCATGGTCTCGACGGCCGTCCTGCAGCATGCGGAAGAAAACGTGTCCGTCGCGCGAATGACGGCAGCCTTGCGCGAGGCGTCTATGCAAACCCTCAAAGCCCGCTTCGACCGTGCGGTCGTAGAAGGGGAATTGCCGGTGCAAACCGATACCGATACGCTCGCGCGCTTCTATGGTGCGATCATCCAGGGCATGTCCGCACAAGCCTGCGACGGCGCCTGCAATGTGCGACTGAAGAGGCTGATCGACATCGCACTCACTGCCTGGCCGGGAAAACTTCGGAGCTCGACCGGGAATTCGGATTGAAGACGCGTCAACCACTCATACTGGCTGCGAGGATCGCAGAACTTCATCCGTGGATTGCCACGGGTATAGAGATGAAAAACATTATACCATAACTCACGCGTGACAGCGTGCGGGGGATTCCGGGTTGAGACGCCAACGGTCGTTTCTTGCCGATCACGCCAGCGCTGCACATCTTCCAGGCCATGCCTACGTGCCCTTGACGATAACCGGCTGTTCGAACACCGTTACGGCTGGCAATTCTTCGTCATAGAGCTCAATCTCGACAAGACAGGAATGGGCGGATGCGCCCTGCGCCAATCTTGATGTGCCGACATCGCGGGTCAGAACATTGGGGTTTCCATGCACCTCAATCAACCGCCCTTTTCCGTCTCTCTGCGGATCAAACCATGCGCCTGTCGCCATCTGCACCGTGCCAGCCAAAATCTGGTCGGTTAGCGATACGGTGGACAGGCATGCGCCCCGCTCATTGAAAATCCTAACGACATCGCCATCAGCCAGTTGTCTGGCTTTGGCATCGAGAAGGTGCATGCGCACTGGCTCGCGGCCCTTCGGCTTCGAGCGTCTCGATACGATGCCGTTGTCGTATTGGCTATGCAGTCGGGTAGCTGGCTGGTTGGAGATCAGGTGAAGTGGGAATGTTTCGGCGGCACCAGAGCCAAGCCATTCCTGCGGCTCAAGCCATGTCGGATGACCCGGGCAGTCATCATAGGCGAACCCCGCGATCTTTTCAGAATGGATCTCGATCCTACCAGAAGGTGTCGCTAGCCGGTGAAGGATGGGATCGTCACGAAAATCTTCCATCAGGTTTGGTTGGCTATTCGGCTCGGGCAGCACTATCGCGCTCCCCGCCCAAAAGGTATCGAAATCCGGGAGATCAAAGCCGGCCGCGGTGGTACGCTCCACCGCCTGCCCGTAAAGAAAACGAAGCCAGCCTTCCGTCGTGCGCGCTTCGCTGAAGGCTGCGTCTACGCCGAGACGCCGGGCCAGCCCGCAAAAGACATCATAGTCTGCAAGGCCGTCAGGAACCGTCTTGATCCGGTGGGAAGGCGAGATCAGCCTGTCGCGGCTGGAACAGGCGATATCGTCGCGCTCGATCTGGGTGACAACCGGAAGAACAATGTCGGCGCGCCGCGCCGTCGCATTCCACCAGCTGTCATGCACGATGATCGTTTCCGGCCGTTGCCAAGCGGCCTCCAGCCGGTGGAGATCCTGATGGTGATGAAAGGGATTGCCGCCGGCCCAATAGACAAGCTTGATATCCGGATAGCGGCGCGTTTCCCCATTGTAATCATAGGGCTCGCCTGGACCAAGCAGCATGTCCGAGATGCGCGCCACCGGAATGAAATCGGAAACTCCATTCCGACCCTGTGGCAGAGAGGGCCAGGCAAACCCGTGGACAGGCACACCGATACCGTTGATCGAGCCGTAACCGAAGCCGAAACCGCCGCCCGGCAGACCAATCTGGCCGAGCATGGCTGCGAGTGTGATCGCCATCCAGTAGGGTTGCTCGCCACGCTCCGAACGCTGCAAAGCCCAGACCATCATGATCATGGTCCTGGCGCCGGCCATGCGTCGGGTAAGGGCACGAATCTCCTCCGCATCGATACGGGTGATCGATGAGGCCCACTCCGCCGATTTTGCAATTCCGTCGGTCTGTCCGCGAAGATAGGCCTCGAACCGATCAAACCCGGTCGTATAGCGCTGGATGAAATCTGCATCCTGCAGATTTTCCTGAAGAAGCGTGTGGGCGATGCCGAGCATCAACGCCACATCGGTCGTCGGGATGATCGGCAGCCACTGTGCTTCGAGCTCCGGCAGGATGTCATCGCGGATCGGCGAAATCGAGAGGATTTCACAGCCGTTTGCGCGCGCTGCCTTTAGGCTGTCGTGCAAGACATGGCGGCTGATGCCGCCGGAATTGACCTGCGCATTGCGCTCCGGCGCGCCACCGAACATGACGATAAACCGAGTATTGCGCTCGATGACCGGCCAGGTCGTATGCGCTATATTGAGGCCGCGGCTGTCGCCTAGAACATGCGGCACCAGCACTTCGGCAGCGCCGGTACTGTAGGTATTGACCGACCTCGTATATCCGCCGATACAATTGAGGAACCGATGGATCTGGCTCTGGGCGTGGTGAAAGCGACCGGCACTGGCCCAACCGTAGGAGCCGCCGTAAATGGCCCCATTTCCGTAAGTCGCGCGAACCCTGTCGAGTTCGGCGGCAGCAATGTCGAGCGCTTCATCCCATGGAACCTCGGTAAAACTTTCCTTCCCGCGGCCGAGGCCATCGCGGCGGCCCTTCAGAAAGGATGTCCTGACGGCAGGCTTGCGAATGCGGGCACGATCAACAACGGGATCCGTCATGGAAGACGCGATCGGCGAAGAACGTGGATCACCCTCTATTGGCCGCAGCTCACTGTCGCCCTCATCAAGCGTATAAGTGCCCCAATGAGTGACGACAGTGCGCTTGGGGGGATTTTTCAACATCTCTCACGCTCCGAAGGCGTTTAGCTGTTTGTCCGTGTAGATGCGGGCGTAGCCTTCACGGATCGCGGCCGTGACCTGGTCCATCCGCTTTTCGATATGGCCGGCAAGCAGGTGGACGGCTTCCGCAGTGTCGCGATGGGCGATCGCCTCGATTATGGCGATGTGCTCGCCCTGTGTGGTGGCACGCTTGTTTTCCATGTCGATCCACCGCACAAACCGAATCCGTGCGTTGACGTTCTTCAGCACGCGCAGCATTTCCTCGTTGCCGGTCAGCGCCATCAGCTGCTCGTGAAAACTCTCGTCCAGTTCGACGAGATCGGCGATCGTTCGGCTTGGCACATCCGCCTTGCTGACCTCCAGGAAATCACGGATCTGGCCAATGGCAGCATTTGAAGCACGCTGGATCGCAATCGGTGCGGCTGTCACCTCTATACTTTGTCGCAACTCGAAAAGATCGAAAATCTCCTTGGCGTCCAGCGGGCGCCGAAAGAACCCCTTGCCTGGCTGAATCGTCAGAAATCCTTCCGAGACAAGTCGGTTCAATCCCTCCCGCAGCGGCGTGCGGCTAACGCCTAAACGTTCGGCCAGCTCGATTTCGTTGATGCGATTGCCGGGAAGCAGGTCGAAGGATATCGACAGCGTTTTGACGCGCTCATAGACAGATTCGGCAACGCTTTCCTCCCTCGTTGCAGTCGTCTTCTTGGCTACCTGGCGCGCCATATCCCCTCCTCAGGCTTTTGCCGGCAAAAAGTCGCGCGGCAAGCTCGTCAACGGATCGTAACCGCTTTCCGTCACGACGAAACATTCCTCTATCTGGAAACCGCCCAGACCGCGAACATAAAGCGGTGTTTCCAATGCCATCACCATCCCCACTTCGAGAACGCTATTGTCCTTCGGGCCTATGAAGGGCGGCATCTCACCCATGCCGATCCCCATCGCATGGCCGATGTGACCACGTGTGTACCAGTCCAGCCCGCTGGCGCGAACCGCATCCTGGCCCGCATGAAAGATATCCGACAGTCGTGCGCCGGGCCTCACCAGCGCAAAGGCTGCATCCATGCCGCGCCGCAGGGCGTCCATGATGTTGCGAGCTTCCTGGCTCGGCGGGGAAAGCGTCAGCGTCCGGCCGGTATCGGAACCGTAACCGCGGATCGAGGCGCCGCAATCGAAAAACACCAGCGTGTCGGCGGACGCCTTGGCGCCACCGATCACGGTCGGCGAGATATCTTTGCCGATCGATGCGGTGACGCGCGTTCCTTGAAATCCGGTCTCCGGGTTAGCCTTTGCCCGCTCGATGCAGAACTCGTCATAGATGAGCTTCAGCCGCGCCACGTCGAAGCCGGTGATCGGTGTTTCGGCAATGCGCTTCAATCCACCCTCGGCATACCGCGTTGCTTCGCGCAGCATTTCGACCTCGGCGGCGGACTTGATCTTGCGCGCTTCGAAGAAGAGGTCCGCACCGTTGACGAAAGTGACGTCGGGCAGCTTCTGGCGCAACCATTCGAAAACCTGGGCGGAGATCAGCGCCATCTCGATGGCTATCGTGCCCCTGCCCCATCCCCGTTCCAGAATGGCATTGGCCAGTTTCTGGATGTTCACTTCCGGGTCGTAGCGTGTCGGCTTTTCGCTGCGGCCGGCCGTGCCGTTTCGGATATCATCGATATTGGCGATTTCCAGCCAGAGGGGAAAACTGTCGATGACGTCGATAGTGGCAGCAGCCTTGGCCGCCTGTGCCGTCCAGTTCGAGACAATCATCAGGCTTTGCGCCGCGTCGGACGCCGGGATCAGCGCCATGGATGCTGCCGGATTGTCAAAATAGTTCTGGAACCCGGTCGACAGCATAAAATTGGCGCCGCCATAGGCCAGAGCTGCGTCTATACCCCGTTGCATCATCAGGCTTTTGAGGCGCGGTAGGATCAGCTCGCTCATGATTTGGCTCCTTTACTGACGATCTCTTCCAGCCAGACTTCAACCTGAGAGGGAGTAAGCCGGTCGCCGGCTTCGATCTCCGACTGCAATCTGGCCTCCAGAATTTTCTGGAGATAACGGCGTCGCGCCGAAGGCTGTTTCAACAGGCCGGCTATCAGCGATCGCTGCACGTCTTCGGGCCATTGAGCCTCGAAAGCGGCGCGCGCCGACCCTTTGTCGAAAGTGCCCTGCAATGTCTGCGCAACGTGGGATACCCGGACCCTGTCCGTTGCGACCTCGTCGATTGCGCCGTCGCTCAGCACAACGCCATAATCTTTCAGCGCAGCCTCTTCGGTGAGGAAACCGGCTATCACATCGCTAAGCACTTCGCCGGCCGGACGTTTCAACGGGTCACCGTAACCGCCACCGCTCGGCGTCACGAACTCGACAACATCGCCGGCTTCGAGCGTCACCAGATCGAGCTGCCCCAAGGATTTTTCGGCGGCCGTGCCGGGATTGAGGAGAACACTTGCATTCGGTCCTGCAGCACCGCCCTGAAAACCCCAGGGGGTGAACCGGAAACGTTCCAGTCCGCGCGCGGTCATCACCGTGCCATCCTCAAGGTTGCGGAAACGGAAACGAATGGCCGAACCGCCACGATAGCGGCCAGCAGCGGCGCGATCGATGGGATAACCATATTCTTCGACGAGGATCGGCATTTCCGCTTCGAGCACTTCGTTCGGCACGTTGCGCAGCCAACCGCCGGTAAAGCTTGTACCTTCGATACCATCCTGACGCGGGCGTCCACCGGAGCCGCCGGACAAAGGCTGCGCGACGGTAATGCGGCGCTTGCCGGTCTCCTGATCGATGACCGACAAAAGCACGATGGAGATTGCCCCGGAGCTTGCCGCCGGGGTTGCTTCCGGCAACGCCTGGGCAAGGCACCCCATGATGCAGTCCATTACGCGGATAAAGGTCGCCGCACGTACACCGTAGGCGAGGCCCGGTTCAGGGTTGACGATGGTGCCGAGCGGAAGTTCGAACCTGACCGGACGAATGAGACCCGAATTGTAGGGAATTTCCGGATCGAGCGTCCTGAAATAGTTCAGGAGCGCCAGCGAGAGCATGTAATGCCCCTGCTGTCCCCAAGTCGGCAGGTTGAACGCTGCGGCAACCTGCAGGTCCGTCCCGGTAAAATCGAGATCGATGCTGTCGCCTTCTATCTTCATCGTCAGTTCGATGCGGATCGGCCGGGCAACTCCCACGGCTTCCATGTAGTCAGAGGCATTGTAGGCGCCGTTCGGGATCGAACGGATAATGTCCCGCGCTCGTTCCTCCGCGCTGTCGAGCAGATCGGTGATGCCCTTGGTGACCACATCACGGCCGTAACGGCCGGCGAGTTCCTTGACGCGTCGTTCGGCCGTCGCAAGCGATGCAAGCTGCGCCTTGATATCCCCCCAGTTCTGATCCGGAATGCGGCAGTTGAGAAGAATGAGATCGACGATATCCTGGTTGATCTCGCCCTTGCGGATCAGTTTTAGTGGCGGAACGCGGATGCCTTCCTGAAAAATATCCGTGTTGATCGGCGAAATGCTGCCGGGGACGCGCCCACCGACATCCGAGGAATGTATAAAGTTGAAGGCGAAAGCGATAATTTCGCCTTCGACAAAGATCGGCTTCCAGACCCAGATATCGGGGAGATGCGTCGACAAGCCCTTGGTCGTGTCGGGATCATTGGCGATGCAGACGTCGCCCTCGTCATAATGATCGAAGGCGTTTATCGCCTCCCATCCCGGCAGGCCGACCATCAGGCTGACCGAGGTTTCGGTGGGAGCCGCCAGGACTTCGCCCGATGGGGCAACGAGGCAGGCGCCGAAATCGGAAGTTTCCTTGACGAAGACGGTGAAGCCGGTGCGCAGCGTCACCGAGGCCATTTCCTCGACGATCGCCTTGAAGCGGTTGCGCAGGATTTCCAGAAGCACAGGATCGATGTCGGACTTGACCATTATACTGGCTCCCCGATGAGATTACCCCAGGCATCGACATGCACGGTAAAGCCTGCCGGCACATAAACGGTGGTATCGGCAGCCTCGATCACGGCCGGGCCTTCGAACCAGTCACCGGCAACGAGTGTCGCACGGTCGTAAAAGCCGGCAGCGACTGGCTTGCGGTCCTCGATCAGCGTGCCGATGCGGATCGGGTTTGCCTTGCGAACATGTTTCTTGCCGCTGGCGTCTTTGTCGACGACCTGCTTCGGCTTGCCGGTGACCCCGATTGCGGCGACACGTAGATTGGTGATCTCGACATCCGCCTTGGGATCGGAAAACCCGTAGATACGCTGATATTGTGCATGGAAACCATCGAGCAGAACCGTCGCGTCGAGGCTGTCGAACGACACGGTCAGATCGAAGGACTGGCCTCGGTAACGCATGTCGGCGGATGTCTCGACCTTGCGGTCGGTCATTGTCGTATCCTGCGACGCAAGCCAGTCAAAAGCCTGCTGTTTCAGTCCTGCGAGTTCCCGCTCCAGCCCGTCCGGCGCACGATGAAGAAGATCGACAGAAACGGTGCGGATGAAATCGCGTCGAAGATCCGTGACAAGACTGCCGAGCGCGCAGAGCGTACCCGGAGACCGCGGCACAATCACCCGCGTCGAACCGACTTCGCGGGCGAGCAGAAAGGCATGTCCTGGCCCGGCACCGCCATAGGCTAAAAGCGAAAACTCCCTCGGATCGATGCCCTTACGCGCCATCAACGGCATGAATTGCGCATACATGTTGGCAGTGGTGACATCGAGAATGCCGGATGCGACGGCACCGGTATCGAGGCCCAGCGGCTCGGCCAGTGTGGCAAGTGCCGCTTCGGCCAGGTCATGGTCGAGCACCAAACCACCACCCAGCACGCGTCCGGGAGAGTAAAGGCCGATGCGCACATAGGCATCCGTGACGGTCGGCAGCTTGCCGCCGCGGCCATAAGCAGCGGGGCCGGGAACAGCGCCTGCGCTGCGCGGCCCGACCTTCAGCACGCCGGATGGATCAAGCCAGGCGATCGAGCCGCCGCCGGCACCGATCGAAGAAATATCCACGGTCGGCATGATGACCGGAAAATCACCAACCTGGCTTTCGGTCGAATACAGAACATCGCCATCGACGATGGCGATATCGACACTCGTTCCGCCCATGTCGAAGCCGACGATCTTGTCGTAGCCTGCAGTGCGGCCGGTCTGCAGCGCGCCCATGGCGCCGGATGCCGGGCCCGACAGCAGCGTTTCAACCGGACGTTCGGCACCGGCATGCGCCGTCATGATGCCGCCGTTCGACTTTGTCGTTAGCAGGCTGGCCTTGACGCCGATGCGCGACATGCCGTCATGCAGTCGGTCGAAATAGCCTCTTAGCTGACCGCCGATATAGGCATTGATGACCGTAACCAGCGAACGCTCGTATTCGCGTTGCTGCGGCCAGATTTCTGAAGAGGTCGAGACGTAGAGCTGCGGGAAGCGCTCGCGGATATGCGCGGCCAGTTGCACCTCATGGGCGCCGTTGCGATAGGCATGCATGAAGCATACGGCGAGTGATTCAACACCCTGCCCGATCAGTGTCTCCACGGTCGCCTCGGCCGCTTCAAGATCGAGCGGGCGATGCACGCGGCCGTCGACGCCGATACGCTCATCAATCTCGCCCACATGCTGCCGTGCGACCAACGGCTTGATCTTCTCGACATAAAAATTGGTCGGGTCAGACAGCCTGAGACGCCCGATTTCGAGAATATCGCGAAATCCCTTGGTGACGAGCAGGCCTGTGGTTGCCCCTGCCCGCTGGATCACTGTGTTGAGGCCGAGTGTCGTGCCATGCACGAAATAGCCGATCGAGCCGGGCTCGATGCCGTGCTCCTTCTGCAAAAGCTCGATACCATTCAGAACCGCCTGGGCAGGATCGCTCGGCACAGAGGCTGTCTTGAACGAGAGCGTTTCTCCGCTCGCCTCGTCCATTAGGACGAGATCGGTAAACGTGCCGCCGATATCGATGCCAAGTCTATATCGCTTTGTCATGCGCCGCGCCCTCCGAGCAGGAAACGAAGCGATCCGCGCTTGGCGAACATCAGCCCGACCAGCACAAGAAGCATGGAAAGGGCAATCAGCAGGGTCGACAAGGCAGCGAGCGTCGGATCCTGATATTGGTCGAGATAAAGGTACATTTCGATGGGCAAGGTGTTCACGACAGGTTTGACAAGAAAGATGGTGGTTTCGACTTCGTCGAAGGAGGTGATGAAGGCGAGCAATCCGGCAACGATCAGGCCCGGCCGGATCTGCGGCAGCACGACACGAACGAAAGCTTCCACCGCACCGGCGCCAAGATCGCGTGCAGCCTCTTCGACGATCGGATCGACTTCGCCGAGATTGGCGACAAGAACCGACACGACAAAAGGCAACATCAGCAGCGCATGGCCGAGAACGATGCCGGACATGCTGCCGTAAAGGCCGGAACCGGAGGCCAAATAAAGCACGAAAAGCGAAAAGCCCATGGCGATGCGTGGAACGACAAGCGGGCCCAGCAACACCCCCTGCAGCAGGCTTTTGCCGCGAAATTTTATCCTTACAATAGCGTAGGCAAGCGGCGTGCCGACGGCCAGAACGACGAGCGTCGAGAGGACGCCGGCAATGACTGAATTGACGAAGCCGCGCTGGAATTGCGGCATGGTCAGCGCCTTGTGATACCAATCTAGCGTGAAGCCTGCCGGTGGCCAGACATTGAATTGGCTGGAATTGAAGGAGTTGGCCACAACGATGAGGATTGGCGCGGCCATAAAGACCAGAACTGCACCAAGAACCATGCGCAGCATCAGCACTGCCGCCTTTGAATCGCCAGCTCTCGCCTGCATCAGGATTTCTCCCCAAACGTACGTCGGTTGAAGCGCTCAAGAATGAGCAGCACGCCGACCGCGGCAATCAGCAGGATGAGCGCCTGAACGGCCGCCAGACCCCATTCGATATTGCCGATATTCTCATAGACAAGCCGCGACAGGTTGAGCACGCGGCCACCGCCCAGTACAGCCGGAGTGACGAAAGCGCTCACAGCAAGGGCAAACACGATTTCTGCAGCAACAATCACGCCCGGCAAGGATAGCGGAAATGTCACCTTCCAGAAGATCGCGAAGGGCGAAGCGCCCAGATCCGCCGCCGCCTCGCGCAATTGCTGCGGCTGCTGCAGCAGCACGGTGATGAGCGGCAGGACTGCAAACGGAAGGAGAATGTGGACCAGCGCGATGATAACGCCGATCTCGTTGTAAATCAGGCGGTAAGGGCCGAGGTTAAGCGGCCAGGCACCAAGTAGGCTGTTGAGAAAACCGCTGTCGGAAAGCAGAAGAAGCCAGCCGTAGGATCGCACGACCACACTCATCAGCAGCGGCGAGAAAATCACCGTATAGGCGATGATCGACATCAGCATGCTATCGAGGCGTACAAGCGCGCAGGCGACAGGATAACCGATGAGCAGACAGAAAAACGTGACGATGACGGCAAGCCGGATACTGGTAAAAATGACCGTCCATGAATAGCTGTCGCTGAGGAATGTTTTCCAGACACCAAGATCGAAGCCCGCGCCACCGGGATAAAAGCCGACGCTGTAGACACCAAGCACGACAAGGCTGGCAATGAACGGAATAAGGACGATCAGTGTCGCCGGGCCGACGAGCATGGCCGGGACGTAAAACGACCTGAACGTGCCCAATGCCTTGCCGCCCGTCACGACTGGCCACCGGTGAGAAGCACGACCGCTTCAGGGGGCCAGGAAACCGAGACCGTCTGTCCCGGTGCCAGCATTTGCAGGTCACCCTGAGTCTGGGCGACAATCGTGCCGCCGGGCACCTGCAGACGATAGGTTGCGGTCGCTCCGAAAAATGTCGCATCGACGAGCGGCAGCTGGATTCCTGCACCGCCAGCCTGTGCAATGCGGATCTGCTCGGGACGCAGCGAGAATGTTACCGCCTGCCCGGTTTCGACGGCACTCCGGCGAACGGCGTCAAACGTCAGGCCGAACGCCTCTATGGAAATGGTCGTTTCACCGATAGCCGTCACCTTGCCGCCGATCAGATTGGTCTGACCGACGAAGCCGGCCACGAACTCGGTCTGCGGCCGCAAATAGAGGTCTGCCGCCGCACCGACCTGCTCGAGCTGCCCTGCATTCATTACGCCGATCCGGTCGGACATTGCCATGGCTTCGGTCTGGTTGTGCGTGACATACACGAAGGTCATCGCCAGTTCCCGCTGGATCCGGCGCAATTCCTCCTGCAGATGCGTCTGGAGCTTGAGGTCGAGCGCACCGAGCGGTTCGTCGAGAAGCAGCACGGCCGGCTTGTTGACCACGGCGCGGGCGATCGCCACGCGCTGCTGCTGCCCGCCGGATAGCGAGGCGATCGACCGGCTTTCGAAGCCGGAAAGGCGCACCATGTCTAGCATTTCGCCGACGCGGGTACGGATTTCGGCCTCCGGCACCCTCTTCAGCTTGAGGCCGAAGGCGACGTTGTCCCACACATTCAGATGCGGAAACAAAGCCAGTTTCTGGAAAACGAGATTGGTGGGCCGCTTGTTGATCGGCACGCCGTTCATTCGCTCGCCACGAATGGAGATCGAGCCGGAAGTCGGCTCCTCCAGCCCGGCGATCATACGCAATGTCGTCGTCTTGCCGCAGCCGGACGGACCGAGAAGGGAGAAGAACTCTCCCTTCCTGATCGTCAGATCGATGCCCTTGACGACTGAGGAATCGCCGAAACACTTCTCGACTGCCGTGAGAACGACGTCACCCGTCTCGTAAGATGCCATTACAGATTAACCTTGACCCGCTTGTTCCACTGATCCGACCAGGCGGTGTGGTTTGCAGCCATTTTGGCGTAATCGAGATTTATGGCCGATTTCAACGCTTCCGGCTGGACAGCCGGATCCTTGGCAAGATCGGCAGGCAGCGTGACATTTTTCATCAGCGGCAACACGGAGGCCGTCTTGCAATAGTCAAGCACCGCTTCAGGCGCGAGCGAGAGATTGATGATCTCCTGGCTGATGCGCGTCTGCTCGGCACTGCCGCCGCGCACGAGCTGGAAACCTTCCGGGAAGGTCACCTGACCTTCGGTCGGCACGGAATAACCGATCGGCGCACCGCCGGCAGCCCATGGAAGTGCCACCCCGCGGAAATATGGAGCGATCCAGACTTCACCACTGACGAGCAACTGCTGCAGCTGCGCGTTGGACGTATAAAGCGAATGGAACTGGCCTGCAGCAGCGGCATCGGCATAGATTTTCATGCCCGGCTCGATATTGTCCTCGCTGCCGCCATTCAGCTTGGCGAGCGCGACCAGACCGTTGCCTGCCCAGTAATAATCGAACAGCGCCACCTTGCCCTTGTATTTCGGATCGAAAAGGTCATTCCAGGACTTTGGCGGCTCCTTGATCTTGTCGGTATTATAAACGAGACCGCAGACATCCATGCAGAAAATCGCGCCGATATCGTCCGGCTGGCGATAGGCGTCCAGAATGTTTTCAACATTGGGAACGGCCGTTTTATCGAGCGGCGCAAAGACATTGGCTGTTCGACCCTTTGCCGAGGCATCCAGGTTGAAGAAGCCAAAATTGACGAGCGGATCATTGGCGCTGATATCGAGCGAGGCCTTGATCTTCGGATACATGGCGGCATTGGTGCCGGCCGTCAGCTCGATCGTCACATCCGGATGCGCCTTCATATAGGCTTCAGCCAGCTTGCGCGGCACCGGCTCCTGAGCGCCCGTCCAGATAAACTGGGAAATGCGTGTTGCAGCCATGGCACGGCCGGCCGTCAGTGTGAACGCCGTCGCAGCGGCAGCCTTCAAAGTATTGCGTCTTGTCAGCAGCATGATGATCCCCTGTGCATGGCTTTAGCCTTATTTATCGCTGTATAATATTCGTAACACAGCGTGAGGCAAGCCGGAAATGTCGTCTCGTTCTCCAATTGCCTCGCCCTGCTTCGTAACATTGCTGCACTTGCTTCTGACGCCAATTGCGCGGCTAAAAGAACGATATCCGGCAACATTCTCAAGAAAATTTCTTCCATTTCTGAGTTGATGAAGAAAATATCATCCTGTATTCAGGATTGAATTATACTAAAAAGGGGAGAAGTCCATGAACGAGATTTCAGGCGCAGAAGCCGCCGTCCGCATGTTGCAGCTCAACGGCGTGAAACACATTTTCGGACTGTGCGGCGACACCAGCCTGCCCTTCTATGACGCCCTTCATCGACTCAACCACGGCATGGAACATATCCTGACCCGCGACGAGCGCAGCGCAGCCTATGCTGCGGATGCCTATGCACGCGTTACCGGCAAGGTCGGCGTCTGCGAAGGTCCGAGCGGCGGTGGCGCGACCTATCTCCTTCCGGGCATCATCGAGGCCAACGAATCCTCCGTCCCGGTCCTTGGCATCACCTCCGACATTCCGGTGACATCGCGCGGCAAATACCCGCTGACAGAACTCGACCAAAAGGCGCTCTATCGCCCGCTGACCAAATGGAATGCAGTGGTCGACCGCCCCGATGAAGTGCCGCGGGTATTTCGCGCCGCCTTCCGTGCGATGACGACGGGCAAACCGGGTGCCGCCCATATCGGCCTGCCCTATGATGTACAGAAGCAACCACTCGCCGAAGACCTGATCTGGGCGCAGCCGGAACATGGCAGCTACCCTTCCTGGCGCACCGCGCCGGATCCGGCAGATGTCAAACGCGCAGCGGCGGCAATCGTCGCCGCCAGATCACCCGTGTTCATCGTCGGGGGAGGCATCGTGATTGCCGGCGCGACCGAGGAACTTTCGACACTTGCGCTGCTGCTGAACGCTCCGGTTTGCACAACGATCAGCGGTCAGGGCAGCCTCGGTGCCGAGCACCCGCTCTGCGTCGGCGTTGTCGGCACGAATGGCGGCGTCATCGCCACCCGCGAAGTCGTAGAAATGGCCGACCTGGTGATATTCATTGGCGCGCGCGCCGGCTCAACCACGACGGAGCATTGGCACTATCCCTCGCGTTCAACGGCAATTGTTCACATCGATGCCGACCCGATGGTGATTTCGGCCAATTACCAGACCGATGTCGGCCTTGTCGGGGATGCCAAGCTGGCGTTGCAAGGCTTGCTCGCCGAGGTCGAGGCCATCATTCCAAAGGACCGCCAAGGCTGCATCGATGGCAGGGCGGTTAGCGCAAGAGCCAAGGCCAAGCGCCGTGAGGAGTTCGAGTTGCTTGCGTTTAGCAACGATGCGCCGATCCGGCCGGAGCGCGTTCTTAACGAACTTCACAAACTTTTGCCTCGCGACGCAATTGTCGTCGCCGATCCGGGCACGCCATGCCCATACTTCTCCGGCTATTACGACTTCATGGAGCCCGGCCGCCACTTCATCACCAACCGCGCGCATGGGGCGCTTGGATACTCGATGTCGGCGGCAATCGGCGCGTGGTACGGGCGCCCGTCCTCAAAAGTCGTCTCCGTCATGGGCGACGGCAGCTTCGGCTTCACCGTCGGCGAACTGGAAACGATTGTCCGCAAGAAAATCCCGTTGCTGATGATCGTTTTCTCGAACTCTGTTTTCGGCTGGATCAAGGCGAGCCAGAAATTCGGTTACAATGAGCGGTACTACTCGGTCGATTTCGACCGGACGGATCATGCGAAGGTGGCTGCCGCTTACGGTGTAAAGAGCTTTACCGTCGCCGATCCTGCCGACCTTGCCAGCGTATTCAAGCAGGCTATCGAGCATGACGGGCCAGTTTTGGTCGATATTATTTCACAGCCGCTTGAGGACACAGCCGTTCCGGTAAGTGCATGGATGGGCTGACAAATTGTCATGTGTATTTGCGGTGCTAGCAATCCGCCCGTGCGTTGGGAGGAGAAAGGTCGCCGGCCTCGTCCAGCCGCACAGAGAGAGCGATCTCGCCGTCGCCTCTCCATTCAGCCCAATAAGAATGTAAGGGGGTCTGCCCGATCCCGGCTTTCATTGCTTCAATCATGGCGCGCTCATCGACCGCACTTTGCACAATAGGTGACGACCCAAACGAGCACAGACTGATGGGCAAACTAAGGACATGATAGAGCCATTGCCACGGCGGTCAGACTATGAATTGCATGCTTGATATCGGCAAGAAAAACGCAGATTTCGTAAAGCGCCAGGCCCAGTCCTGCTTATCTTTGGACCCTTGACACGAACAGGCCAGAGCGCCCGTGAGCTCTCACCATCCGGTGAACGATAACAGGTCCGACGTGTCCGGCACCCATAGCGCCAACTCGTCCTCATCGGCATTACTGTTCACCTACATCGGTCAATCTCTGCTTGGGTTGCCTGTCGCTGCTCTCCTCGTCGCCGCGAGCTTGCGGGGTATTGACGAGACACTTCTGAAGGCTGCGGTCAGCCTCGGAGCTCGTGACTGGCAAGTCTTTTTGAATGTGGTCCTACCGCTTTCACTCCATGGTGTCCTGTCGACGCTCGGCCTCAGTTTTCTGATCGCTTTCGACGAAGTGCTGGTTGCGATTTTTGTCAGGCTAACTCAAATCAGAGAGCGGAGCCCGCGCTACAGTCTGCCATTGATATTTGGCAAATAGGGATTGCTGGCAATTCTTAATCAGGTTCCTGCCGATCAGACCGCATCATAGAATGCAGGAAGTTTTCATCGCCTCAGCAGTCCTCATTGCACTGGAGCAATGGTTGCGACGCTGTCATGCAAACGCCCGTCCGAACCAAAGAGCCTTGGACGGGCACCATCAGTCCAGCAGAATGGATATGCGAACGCGATATTTCTCCCACGAGTACAGTCGTATCAAATCCAGTTTTGCATGTTCTTTGCGGCAGTCGGTTCCACGCCTGCCCATTGGCCGTCAGATCTCGGAAAGCTTACGGATGATGCTTTCGCGGACGTTTTCGAGATGGTCGTGCATCTGCTGCTTGGCCCGGTCTCCATCGCCGCGTCGGAAGGCCTCGATCATGACAAGATGCTCCTCATGGCCTTTTACATATCGCTCCGGCACCCGCTTGATGTTGAATATCCGGGTTTTCATGCGCAGATCCATCACCATCTTCAGAATATGGTCGTTGCCGCTGTAGCGGGCCACCATGCTGTGGAAATGGTCATCGACCTCCCAGTCTTCGCTGACGCTTGGATCGGAAAGCGCCAACAGATTTCGGATCGCCTGTTCGCACATATCGAGCTCCTCCAAAGGAATTCGTCCGACGGCCAGCGACACACTCTCCACCTCAAGCAGTTTCCGGATATGGAGTATCTCGATGATATCACGCAGCGAAATTTCGCGAACCGTAACGATACGGTTGGAAATGCGGGTCAGGAATCCATCACTCTCCAGCCTGTAGAGTGCTTCACGGGCAGGTGTGCGCGAAATATCGAGCATGCTCGACAACATGCGTTCCTGTACGACCGTACCGGGCAGGATCTTGCGGGTAATGATCAGATCGAGGAGCTTGTCATAGGCGCCCTGAGCCAGGCTCTTCTTCTGATATCCTGCCTGATCAAACTCGGAGCCTGCCTGCTCTGCCGTCGAATTCACCATATCCTCCACCCCGATCATCGGTCTATTGGCCATCTCTACGAAATCAGCCAGCTTGCCTTGACGATGCGGTTGGCCGCCTCGCGCAGGACATCGTCTCCCGCTGCGCAGGACATCCGGAAAAATCCTGGAATGCCAAAAGCACTTCCCGCAACCAGCGCAACATTGGCATTTTCAAGAAAGAACCGAACAAGCATCTCATCGTCAGCAAAATGGCCAGAACCTTCTGCGGAACCGCCGATAAGATCTCGACAATCGACGAGCATATAGAAAGCCCCGGCGGGCCTACAACTTTTTATCCTATTGGCGCCAGCGAAAATATTCATGACGAGATCGCGCCGACGTTCGAAAACCCTTCTGCCATCCTCAACGCAGTCCTGCGGCCCGTCGAGTGCGACAACGGCAGCGGCCTGGGCGATCGAGGTGGCGTTTGACGTGGTCTGCGATTGGATTTTCACCATCGCGCCAACGAGGTCGGCAGGCCCTCCGGCGAATCCGATGCGCCAGCCGGTCATCGCATAGGCCTTGGAAACGCCGTTGATCGTCAATATGCGGTCGGCGAGCCCTGGTTCGACTTGGGCCAGAGTTGCGAACGGCGTATCCTCAAACCGTATGTGCTCATAGATGTCGTCGGACATGATGTTGATTGCCGGATGCTCCAGCAACAAGGCAGCCAGATCGGCCAGTTCATCACGCGAGTAGACGGCGCCAGTCGGATTGTTCGGCGAATTGAGGATCAGCCACCGCGTCCGCGGCGTGATGACATCACGCAGGATATCGGCGGTAAGTTTCAGATCTTCACGTGTCGTGCAGTCCGCGACGACGCAGACGCCGCCGGCAAGGTGCACCATGTCGGGATATGAGACCCAGTATGGCGCAGGGACGATGACCTCGTCTCCCTCATCAAGTGTTGCCACCAGGGCATTGAAGATGAGTTGCTTCGCCCCGGTGCCGACGATGATCTGATTGCGGTCGAACGAGAGCCCGTTCTCGCGCGAGAACTTTCGGATGACTGCATCACGCAAAGCCGGCGTGCCGGCGACATCGGTATAACGTGTCTCTCCACGCTCCATCGCTTCGGCCGCCGCGACGCGAATATGCTGCGGCGTATCGAAATCCGGCTCACCGGACGAAAGACCAATAATGTCCTTTCCCGAGGCACGAAGCTCTCTTGCCCGCTCCGCCATCGCGATGGTTGGTGAAGAATTCAGAGAGCGGATTCGTTTTGAAATGTAGACCATGTCGTGACTGAATGCCTTGTTGCGAGCGGAGACTTGGCCCCGCCCTGATCGTTATGTTCGGAGTAGGCCTTTGCGAACTCCCATAGACCTGATGGAAACGCCCGCTCTCTTGAGACGAAGACGGATCTTTCGCTCCATCTCGGTCGTGCCCGGCGCATCATCGTGAAAGCCTTGCCGCTGATACTGCGAGCAATTAATGTTGATCTTCCTCATCAGGCGACGCCAAACCCGGCAAGCTGCTCCGTTGCCGTCGAAGGGCACCGGCTGCGCACGATCGCGAAGCGTGCAATCGCCTCATCGATATCCTCGTCCAGCACTTCCGAATGCGTCAGCAGACGAAGTTTGAACCTGCCCATCGGAGCGACCAGAACGTCTTCGGCCGCCAAAGCCTTCACCCACTGTGCTGCGTCGAGGCCGGTATGACGGACATCCAGCGTCAGAAGATTGGTCACAGTCAGTTCGGGGTCGGCGAATTGCGGGTCGATACGCCCCAGGCCTTCTGCAAGCCGGGCCGCGCGGGCGTGATAAGTCTCGATCGTTGACAGAGGTGTCCTCAAAGCCACCAGTGCACACGCCGCAAGCAAACCGCTCTGCCGCATGGCACCGCCAAGGAGCTTGCGATAAAGCAGGGCACGTTCGATCATCTCCGCACTGCCGGCGAGCATCGAGCCGGCGGGGGCGCCGAGCGCTTTGCAGAGCGACAGCGTGACGAGATCACCATAACTCGCGACATCCGCCAGCGTCGTTCCAAGCGCTACGGCCGCATGCGGCAGACGCGCGCCATCGAGAAACAATGTCACGCCTTTCTTCTCGGCCATGGCCTTTACGGCACTCATATGCTCGATGGAGAGAACCGCGCCATTTTCAGCAGTATGGGTATTCTCAATCGCGACGATCGCCGTAAACGGGGCACGGTGATGCCCGATCGGGTCGATCGCCTCTTCCAGCATTTCAAGGTCCATGGCTCCGCGCGGCCCCGGGATCGGCCTCGCCGCGAGCCCGGCAATGGTCGCATAACCGCCATGGGAGGCACCACCCAGCACCCAGGCCCCGTCATGCGCGATCAGTTCGCCTCCATGGCGCCGGCCGGCGGCCATCAGTGCCACGAGATCCGCCATCGTGCCGCTGGGCAGGAACAACGCGGCTTCCTTGCCGAGCAAGGTTGCTGTCGTGCGCTCCAGTTCGAGCACCGTCGGATCGTCACGCCAGCCGTCGTCGCCAAGAGGGGCCGCCGCCATCGCCTGGTACATTTCAGGCGTCGGCAGGGTGGCCGTGTCGGTTCGCAGGTCGATGGGTTTTCTGTTGCTGAGCATATGTCTACCCGCTGTTCTTTCTATAATGCGAATGACGGGATGTGATTTTACCCGGGCAGGATGTGATTGCTGGAGGGCTCCCAGTGAGCGACCACGGCGTCGCCGACCTCGATTGCCCGCGAACCGTGGAGAGGACGAACCTGCTCGTAAGCAACCAGAGGCTGCCCTGTTTCAAGCTTCATATGATAGTGCATCACAGGCCCGCGATAGATGACCTGCTCGATCGTGGCCGAGGCACGGTTCGGCCCTTCAGCATTCATGGCCGACGCAGCCGCAATGCTGATCGATTCCGGACGCAGGCAGATCACCGGATTGGCCGTTAAAGGCACCGCACCATCCACCGTGAAGCGGAACGGGCCCGAGCGTAGAATATTGGGTCCTGCCGCATCCATCTGGCAATGGAAAAGGTTCGACGCGCCCAGGAAGGTGGCGACGAACTGCGAGTTCGGTTTCTGGTAGATCACTTTCGGTGTGCCGCCCTGCTCGATCCGGCCGTCCCGCATCACGATCACCTGATCGGCCATTGTCAGCGCTTCGTCCTGATCATGCGTCACCATGATCGTGGTAATGCCGAGCTTGCGCTGCAGCAGCCGCAGCTCGACCTGCATGCTTTCGCGCAGCCCTTTGTCCAGAGCACCCAGTGGTTCGTCGAGCAGGAGAAGGTCCGGCTCGATTACCAGCGCACGGGCCAGTGCTACCCGCTGCTGCTGGCCACCCGAAAGTTGCGAGGGATAACGATCGCTGAAGCTGTGAAGCTGCACCATCTGCAAAGCCTTGGCGATACGTTTGGCGATTTCCGCCTTGGCCATGCGCCGCATCTTCAGACCGAAAGCTACGTTTTCCGCAACGGTCAGCTGCGGAAAAAGCGCATAGTTCTGGAAGAGCATGCCGACATTCCGCTTGTGGACCGGAACACGGGTGATGTCGGCGCCATCGAGAACTATGGCGCCGGCAGTAGGTTCCACGAGGCCGGCGACCATCCGCAAGCAAGTAGTCTTGCCGCAGCCGCTCGGACCGAGCAGCGCGACCATGCTGCCCGGCTCGATCGACAGCGATACATCCTGCACCGCTGCCGACTTGCCGTATTGCTTGTAAAGTCCCTCCAAGCGGAGAGCCGCCGATTTTGTGGACACGTCAGGCACTCAGGATCTGGTTGTAACGCTCAAGGATTTCGCCGCGCTTGGCATTCACGAAGGTCCAGTCAGGCGTGACCAGCTGCATGTCATCCATCTTGCTCAACGGATAAGGCAGATACTTCTCGAAATCTGGGCTGAACGTGATGTCCTTTACCGACGGCGCGCTGACCGTCTGCTCGCCGAGCAGCTTCATGACGTCCTTGTCCAGCATGCGGTTGATGAAGGCGTTGCCGAGTTCCGGATCAGGAGCGTTCTTCGCAAGCGTGATGCTGTTGATGCCGGTGAAAAAACCTTCCTTCATCGGCGCGAGCGTGATCGGCACGTTCTTCATCGTGTGAGGATAGATAGCCTTGGTATATTCGATGCCGCCGACATCCGCCTGGCCCTGCGGGACCATCATGACGTTGGCTTCGTTTTCGAAGACGGTAAGAACGCTCGGCTTCAGTTCCTTGAGCTTGTCCCAGCCCTGATCGACGAGGTATTGCGCCTCCTTGATCGGCTTGCCGGTCGCAAGCGAGGCCATGAACATGACGAAGAGAACGCTCGATGTATATTTCGGCGAAGACAGGATGAGGCGCTGCTTGAACTTCGGGTCGAAAAGCTGCTCGTAGGAATTCAAGCCCTTGGTGGTCGGGGCATTGGGGTTCATGAACATGCCCGCCGCGGAAATGCTGACAGCGACACCGAAGCTGTCTTCGAACAGAAAGCGCGGGTAGACGTTTTCAAGATTGGGGATTTTCGCCGGATCGAGCTTTTCGATCAGACCTTCCTGCTTTGCCTGCTGGACACCAACATCGTCCATCATCATGGCGCTGAACCGCGGAGTTTCACGCGTTGTGCGCAGTGCTGCGATGTTGGAGAGCGTCGCGCCTTCGATGGTATAGACCCGGCATTTGAAATCCCGTTCGAAATTCGGGATGATCTCGCGCTGGACGACCTTTCCAAGCTGGGAGTTATAGATACCGATGTGAACGGCACGCTCCTGGGAGTAAGCGTTGCGCATCAGCGCCGGCATTGCCAGTGTGCTGCCTACCGTAAGTTTGAGAACGTTGCGCCTGTTGATATTCATTTGGCATTCCCCTTTTTTTGGTTGGTATTCATGGCTGGAGTGAAGCGGCGCGGCGCATTCCAACCAGTCTCTCCACCACCAGAGCGCCGCTAAGCGCAAGGATGATGATGACCGTGGACATTGCCGGGATAGAAGGATCGAAAACCGAATTGAGCTGTCGCATCAGCATCAACGGCACCGGACTGTAGCGGGAGTCCGCCAGCCAAAGCGCCATCGGAAGGTTGTCGAAGGAAATCATGAAGGCAAAAACGGCACCAGCCGCCACGCCGGGAGCAATCTGGGGAAGCGTCACTTTCCAGAAGGTCACGAACCGGTTTGCGCCCAGTGTCCGTGCCGCATCCTCGAGGTTCGCATCGACAAGCAGAAGGCTCGTCGTGACGGCGCGCACGACATAGGGCGCGGCCACCAGCGTGTAACCGATCAGCAGATTGAGACGCGCATCGACCATGCCGGCGGCGGAAAGGACCTGCATGAGGGCAAGACCGGCAACCAGTTCCGGAAATATCAGCGGCGAGAGAATGATGCCCTGCAATATGGTGCGACCGGGAAACCGTCCGCGTGCCAACGCCATGGCCGCTGGAATGCCGATCAGGAGCGCGCAAATCGTCGAGCCGAAGGCGAGATAGCCGCTCAGTGCCAGCGCAGACAGAAAATAGCGATCTGTCAGAATCTGCTGATACCAGCGAATGGTGAGGCCCTGCGGCGGAAACGCCACGAAGTAGCTGTCGGAAAAAGACATGGCGAGTGTCACGAATAGCGGCGCCATGACGAAGATCAGCACACCACCAACGAAGACGGCCAGAAACCATTGGCGAAAACGGTCGAGGTTCAAGCTCATGCCTGCGCCCTCCGGAACTTACGGCTTTCCACGAAGCGGATCAGGGTCGTGTTCAGAAGGATGACGATGAAGATCAGGATGAAGCTGATCACCGCGCCGAAAGGCCAGTCGAAAACCGTGAAGATCTGCTGTTCTATGAGGTTGCCGAGCATCAGCGCAGAAGGGCCACCAAGAACGACCGGCGTAACGAAAGCTCCGGCCGTCAGCGAGAACACGATGATGACACCCGCCACGAGACCCGGCATGCTGAGTGGCAGCGTCACGCGCAGGAAGACTTCCCACCAGGGCGCACCAAGTGTTCGTGCAGCATCGCGAAGGTTGGGATCGATCTTGCCGATGGCTGCAGCAAGCGGCAGCACCATCATCGGCAGGTTGACATGCACCTGGCCGATCACGACTGCAGTTGGCGTGTAAAGAAGGCTGAGCGGCTCGGATATGACGCCGATGGAAAGCAGAAGCCAGTTCAGCGCCCCACCCGGTCCAGCCATCAATATCAGCTGCCAGCCATAGGCACGGACGACAACGCTCACGACGAGCGGCGCGATGACGATCAACGAAATGACGCGCGAAAGCGTCGGCCGGGCCGAAACGATGGCAATTGCGACCGGATAGGCCAGCAGCGCCGTGTAGATACAGGTCCAGAAGCTGATCCGAAGCGTATTCCAGAGCACTCGCAGGTAGAGGTCTACGGTAAAAAACTTGGCGAAATGCGCCAGTGTCAGCGGCGCGCCGATGATCCCTTGAGCATTCTGGGTTTGAATGCTGTAGCCAAGCAGATTGATGGCCGGCAGCAGGAAAAACAGCAGCAGGAAAAGCGTCATGGGCAGCAGCAGAACTAGCATACCTGCCTGCAACCAGATCGGTCGCCAGTCCCTTGACGGGAGCGGCCGTTCTATCGCGATATCACTCGTTGTCTGTTGATACATAGGGCTTCCCATTAGGGCGCCCGGTCTGCTGACCGTGACTGCCGTAATTTCTTGATCAGCCCTCCTTCGCTTTGCGCAAAGGGTGTTTCCCGCTTTTTTTGTTGCCGTGATTTATGGTATACATTATGAATTCACGTCAAGTACCAAATGGTTTTTTTAATAAATGCCCCATCAAGAGGGCTTTAGAAGGGGACTTCAACACATGCGATTGATTGAAGCGGATTGGCTCGTGTCCGGCACGGGTGCAGCGCCGGTGAAGAACGGCGCGGTACTCATAGACGGTGAGCGGATCGTCTCAGCAGGGCCGGCCGGCAGTTTCGAAGTTCCGGCAGACGTAGAGCTGTTAAAGTTTCCGGGCCGTACCCTTGCTCCGGGTCTGGTGGACTGCCACTCGCACATCAACATGGCCGGCGACAAACTGACCGTGGAAGAGGTGGTTGCCGAGGGTGAGCCGATGATGCTCTTCCGTTCGGCGCAGAACTGCCGGACGACCGTCGAGACCGGCGTGACGACACTCAGCGACAACGGCGCCTACGGCAAGACGGCCTTCGACACCAAGAAAGCGATCGCCGCCGGCATCATTCCCGGCCCGCGCCTTTTCGTCTGCGGACGACCGCTGACGATGACCGGCGGTCATGGCTGGCCGATGGGCGGAGAGGCGGATGGCGAGGACGGATTGAGGCAGGCCGTGCGCCAGCTGCTGCGGGAAGGCGCTGACTATATCAAGGTCATGGCGAGCGGTGGATCGACCCGCAACACGCCGCGTTGCCGTGCTTCCTACACCGTGGCGGAACTGAAAGCCGTGGCGGAGGAGACCCATTCCTGGGGGCGCGTTGCTGTGGCACATGCAACCAGCAATGAATCGATCGCCAACTCGCTTGACGCGGGTTTTGACATGCTGTGCCATTGCAGCTTCTACAAGCCGCCGCAAAGGGAAGCGGCCTGGCCAACCCCGCCGAGCTTCTGCGACGCTTTCGGCATCTACAGCTACGATCCTGAGTTAACCAAACGGATCGTCGATCAGGGCGTTGCGATCCACCCGACCATGCAATGCCACCGCTATGGTCTTCAAAGGCTTGAGCGTTGCGCTTGCGAACGGAAGCTGACGGAAGCAGAAACCAACGAACTTGCTGCGCGCCGCCAGCGCTACGCCGAACGCTGCGACTACTTTCAGAAACTTCTCGATGCGGGCGTCGAACTGATCGCCGGTTCGGATGCCGGCTGGGGGTCGCCTTTCGGAGATTTCGTGGGCGAAATCGAGGCCATGGTCGACGCCGGCATGAACACGCACGATGCCCTTCAGGCCGGAACGCTTCGCTCCGCCCGCTCCATGGGCATCGACAAGCAGGTGGGATCGATCGAGAAGGGCAAGCTTGCAGACATCCTTGTCGTCGATGGAGATCCAACGACCGATATATCGGCGCTCCGACGTTTACAGACGGTATTCCTCGGCGGCCGTACGCTGCAGGAAACCGAAGCTACCCGGCGGGGCTACTGACCATGGACCGCGATGTTGAGCGCGTCCTGAAGACAGGAACGATCCTGGAACTGCAAGCGTGTTACGCGCAACGCCGACTTTCCGTCTTTGACGCCATCGACTGGTTCCTGAAACAGATAGAACGCCTGAACAACGACGGGCCGGCCATCAACGCAGTCCGGGAAATCTCACCAACTGTGCTGGACGACGCGACGCGGGCAGACGCTGCGATCCGTGCAGGCAGAACCCTCGGACTGCTCCACGGCATTCCCGTCCTCATCAAGGACAATATCCTCACGGCCGACGGGATGGCGGCCACCGCGGGCGCCGCCGCGTTTAAGGACTATCGGCCCAGGCACGAGGCGACAATCGTGCAGAGATTGCGCGATGCGGGAGCCATCATCCTCGGCAAGACCAACATGACCGAATTCGCAGATTACGTATCGGACTTTATGCCTTCTGCCTTCAGCGGCGCGGGTGGCGTGGTGATCAACCCGCATAGCGGTCCTTTCGATCGCGGTCAGGGATCGAGCGTCGGCTCGGCGGCGGCGGTCGCCGCCGCATTCGCTCCGGTCGCGATCGGCTCGGAAACGCAAAATTCGATCCAGACGCCTGCGCTTCATGCCTCCGTTGTCGGTTTCAAGCCGACTGTCGGACGAACAAGCCGGACGCATGTCGTGCCTCTGGTGCCGAGCCAGGATTCGCCAGGGCCGATTGCCCGCTGCATCGCCGATGCTGCTCTGGTGGCTTCAGTCATCAGTGGTGCCGATATGCAGGACGGCGCAACATCGGAACAATCCGCCTTCGCAGCACTACCGAAAATCACGCTCGACACTATCCGGCTTGGCGTCCCGCGCGTCGCCATGGCGAACCGGGATGATATACGGCAAACGGCTGGAAGCTTCGCAGCCGTCCTGTCACGGCTCGCCGATGCCGGCGTGACGATCGTCGATCCCTGCGACCTTCCTTCGGCAGAGCAGTTGATGAACCTCCGCTCAAGCGTTTTCCGGACGGAATTCAAGGCCGCGCTTAACGTCTTTTTGGCGGAAAACGACGTACCCTCCGGCGTTCGGTCGCTCGGCGAACTCATCGCTTGGAATGAGGCTCATCCCGATATAATCCCGTTCGGCCAGACGCTGCTTCTGGCTGCCGAAGCAACGGTCGGGCTGAACGATCCGGCGTATCTTGCTGACCGCGCACTCGATATCACACTCTCCCGGACGCAGGGAATCGATGCGGCCTGCGCCAATGGCGGCTGCGACGCGCTGATCGTGCCGATGTCGGTCGCCGCCAAATGCACGGGCAAGGCTGGTGCCCCGGTCATTGCCCTACCTGCCGGCGCAGATACGGACGGCGCACCCTTCGGCGTGACACTCTTTTCGCCCTGCGGCACCGATGAGCGACTGCTTGCAATCGCTGCCGCAATCGAGCCTATCATCGTGGAACGCCTGGCGCCGAAATTACTTTATTAGCGAATAGCCGTGCTTGCGATCCGCTGAGCAGTGTCTTTAGTCCGTGCGCCGGATGGCTGGCCCGCGTCATTTCGCTTTCGGCCGCCGTCTCGCGCTCGGACGATAGCATGTAGATCCCATTGACCAGCGCCGTGACCTCGCCTGGTCCTGACGCACCCATCCTTGACCTTGCCACCCTGATGCCGACGACCTTGCTGCGTGGAAGCTAGATGTCTTCATCGCCGCAGCGCAATATCCCATAACGAAGCATATCTGTAGCGGTTACCAAGTGCCTTATGAATACGCACCAGCCGATTTTGACATCCTAAATTCGATTGAACACAGGCCTACATCCTCAGCCATCAAGGGGATGCAGATCTACGAGTGCGTTGCGGGCGCAATGTCTGCCGGAATGGGGCAAACATAGGCCTGACCATCGGTCTTGTCCGCCCATTCCGCCTTGGCCGCCGCCAGAAGCTCCGGTGATGTGAACAGCGACAGGCCGGTCGTGGCAATCGCCTTGGCGGCATGCGCCATCGCCTTGTGGGCGGCAGCGCTCTTGCCCTGCGCTACCACCTGCCAGGTATGCGGATTGGTGCCGATCGCCCAAGCCGGGGTCCAGCATTGCGCCGTTGGCGTGACCCAGCTGACGTCGCCGACATCGGTCGATCCGGCGCGAAAATGCGACTGGCCCTCGAAATCGCGCAGGCCCAGATGCAGCGGCGTCGCTCCATCGATCTTGGCATTGGAAAAAACATCGCCCTTGATCTGGTAAAGCCGGATGCTGCTTTTGATCGCCTCGTCGGTAAACGTGTCCTGGATCGATTTGGCGAAGGCGAGATCGGCCTCGTCGAAAGCGATCGGTCCGAGCGCCACCATGTTTTCATGCATCGCCGTTTCCAGCGCGAGATTCGGCAGAAGGTTCGTCGCGGCGGTATCGAAAACGATCTCGACTTCTGTTTCTGTCATCATCGCAGCGCCGCGTGCCACCTTGTCGACGCGCCTCGCGAGATCGAGCGCCTGCGGCATTTCCGGCGCCCGGATCAGGTAGACCACTTCCGCCTGCGCCTGAACGACGTTGGCGGCACGTCCACCGGTATCAGTAATGGCGTAATGCACGCGGCAATCCTGCGGCATGTGCTCGCGCAGAAAATTGACGCCGACATTCATCAGTTCGACCGCATCGAGTGCCGAGCGCCCGAGATGGGCGGCGTTCGAGGCGTGCGCAGCAAGGCCCTTGAATCGGTAGAAATATTCGAGAACCGCCAGATTGTTGGTGGAGCGCACGCCGTTGAACGGGGCCGGATGCCAGGTCAGCGCGGTATCGACATCATCGAACAGGCCGGCACGCACCATGAATGTCTTGCCGGAGCCGCCCTCCTCACCGGGGCAGCCGTAGTAGCGCACCGTGCCGGCAATGCCGTTGTCCTTGAGGTGACGGGCAAGCGCGATGGCCGCCATCAGCGACCCGACGCCCAGCAGGTTGTGGCCGCAGCCATGACCGGTACCGCCGGAGGCAAGCGGCTTGTGTTCGGCAATTCCGGCGGCCTGGCTCATGCCGGCCAGCGCATCGAATTCTCCGAGGATGGCGATGACGGGCTTGCCGCTGCCAAATTCGCCGATGAAGGCAGTGTCCATGCCGGCGACACCGCGCGTCACTGCAAAACCATTGTCCTCAAGAGCTTTCGCCAGAAGACCGGAGGACTGTTTCTCGTCGAATTTCAGCTCGGCGAAATCCCAGATGCTGTCGCTGAGGCCGGAGAATTCCGGCTTCATCTTTTCGATGGCTTCGGCAATCGACGTCACGGCGTCACGGTTCATGGCATGTCCTCGCAGTCTGTTTGCGCCCATTTCAGGACGCGGTTTTCCTGCCGGCAGTCAAACGGCCGGATCAGATCTCGATAAAGGATTGGTATCGCGCCGGCATCGGCTGCCGGCGCGACAAAAACGATCAGTCGTCGACCGATACTTCCCATAGACGGGCGTTCGACTGCCAGACCGGCTGGCCCTTCAGCTTCTTGGTGGCACCCCAGACATCGACCATGTCGTAGAGGAAGATGCCCGGCATTTCCTTGAGCATCAGCTCGTGGAACTCGTCGAAAATCTTCTGGCGCTTGGCCTGGTCAGCTTCGACATAGGCCGCCTTCATCAGATCGACGGCTTTTGGATCGTCCCACATCAGCGAGGCGTTCTTGTCCTTGTTGCCGACATAAAAGGCATACATCAGGGCCGGGTCGAGACGTGGTGCGACCGACTGCGAGATCACCTGGTAATTGCCCGAACGGCGGCGATCGACCTGCGTCGCATAGTCGAGCACTTCGATCTGCACGTTGAGGCCTGCCTGCTGCATCATTGCCTGAGCCATGACGGCGGCCGGAAAGCTCGGAACGTTGCCGCGCTTGTTGGCGATGATCGAGATCGGCTCGCCCTTGTAACCGGCGGCCGCCAGTTCCTTCTTGGCGGCTTCGATGTCGTAAGGCAGACGCTTCTTCTGGGTGTCGTTGAAATAGACGCTATCCTGCGAGACCATCGATCCGTTCGCCTCGCCGGTGCCATTGGAGGCGGCGGCGACCAGTTCGTCGAGATCAAGAGCCATCGCCATGGCGCGGCGCACGCCCGGATTGCTCAGAACCTTGTCGCGGGTCTGGATGTAAAACAGGTTCTTGCCGTTGTTGCGTGATACGATAAGCTGGGTCTTGTCGTTCGACTTGAACTCGGGGATCAGGTCCGGCGAGATTTCGGCTGTGTCGAGCACGCCGGATTCGAGGCCCGCCTTGACGGTCGAGGCATCGGGAATGACCATGAACTTGATGCCGTCGGCAAGCGGGCGTTTGGAGCCGACCATGCCGTCCGGCTTACCGTCATTTTCAGGCGAGACGTAATCGGCGAATTTCTTGAGGTGGATATATTCACCCTTCTTCCACTCGTCCCACTGGAACGGGCCGGTGCCGATCGGCTTGACGAAACTGCCATCGGCAGCAACGCTGTCGGGCGAGATCATGCCGGTATAACCGCATTCGGGGCGCGACATCAGGCCGACGAACACGGCCGAGGGCTTTTCAAGGGTGATCGTCACGGTCGCGGAATCGGTTGCCTTGACGCCGGCCACATGGGCGGCCCCACCCTCAGCGAAATCGGACAGGCAGGTCCATTTGGTTTCCGGCTTCAGATAACGCGTCCAGTTCCAGACGACGTCTTCGGCGGTCAGCGGCTTGCCGTTGTGGAATTTCACGTCGGTGCGCAGCTTGAACGTATAGGTCAGGCCATCGGCCGAGGCTTCGAAACTCTTGGCCAGCAGCGGCTTGACTTCGCCGCTGTTGTTGTAACCGACGAGGCCCTCGACGATATGCAGGATGACGCCATCGGTATTGCCGTCGCGGTTGACGCCGGGATTGGCGCTGCGCAGGTCCGAACTCTGCGCGATGGTGATGTCGCGGGCCGCGGCGATATCGGCCATGGCGAGCAGGGCAACGCCTGCGAGAAGAAGCTTTTTCACTGTTCTACCCTCTTTTTCTTTGGTTGATCTCTATAACTGGAATGCGTCCCAGCAGGCCCGCGAGAGCTTGCCGATGGTTTCGAGCGACATCGTGTAACCCGGCGTGCCGTCGGCCATGACCTGCGGCACGTCGTCGGTGAAGGCGCAGATGATGTAGAACGGGTTACCGTCGCGATAGACGATGCCGGCATTCATGCGGCCCCGCTTGCCGGTGCCGCCCTTGTGGGCGACGACGGTGCCGAACGGCAGGCGCGACGGAATGGCATAACGCAGGATCTGGTTCTTCAGCGTCTGCAGCGCATAGGCACACAGCGCCTGCGAGCAGCCAAGCTTTGCTGCGGCATCCGCCGACGTCTGCGCGTCGAGGATCGCCTGGAGCAGAAAGGTCTGGTCGCGTGCCGTCGTGGTGGTGACGGAACCGAGCGCGTGGTCCGGCGACAGGGCCAGCGGCGGGATGAGAAAGCGATGATGCGTGCCGCTCATGCCGATCGACTTGCAGTAACCGTCGACCTCTTCCAGCGTCAGCCGCTCGAACACCATTTTCGTGCAGACATTGTCGCTCAGCACCATCATGCCGGTAATGGCATCGCGCAGCGAGATGACGATGCCAGGCGTCAGGTAGCGGAACATGCCGCTTGCCACTTCCTCGGCAAAACGCGCCTCGTAAGTGATCTGCTCGTCGAGATCGAGCCGGCCCTCCTCGACGGCCTTCAGCGCCGCCATCATGATGGAGGTCTTGCGCGTGCTGGCCGACGGGGTTTCCTCTTCGGCGCCACGCGCAAACGTCTCGCCCGTCAGCAGGTTGCGCACCATGAAACGGGTGACGAAAGGCTGTGCGTCACAAATGGCGTTCAGCCGATCGGCGGCCGTGCCGGAAGTCGTTACCGTGTCCAAGTCAGTTCTCCAGACGCCATTTGAGTGTCACGCCGCCCCGCTCGTTCTGGTCGAGGGCGGGGATGGCCGAGAGGAGACGGCGCGTATAGGCCTCCTTCGGGCTGTCGAAGATCGTGTCGCGATCTCCTTGTTCGATAATGCGGCCGTCCTGCATGACGATAACGCGGTCGGCGATCTGCTCGACGACACCGAGATCGTGGCTGATGAACAGGCAGGAAAAGCCGTAGCGTTTCTGCAGGTCGGAGAAGAGGTCGAGCACCTGCGCCCGCACCGTCACGTCGAGCGCCGACACCGGTTCGTCGGCGATCAGGAAACGCGGGCGGCGGGCGATGGCGCGGGCGATCGCCACGCGCTGGCGCTGGCCGCCGGAAAGTTCGTGCGGATAACGGCTGGCATAATCGACGTTGAGGCCGACCTCCTCCAGCGTTTCCAAGGCGCGCTTGCGCTTGGCAGCACCATCGAGATCAGGCACCAGCCGCAGGGCTTCCTCCACCAGGGCCAGAATGGTCATGCGCGGATCGAGCGAGGAATACGGATCCTGAAATACCATCTGGCAATTCATTCGATAATCCCGCCAGTCCTCATCACGGGAGCGGCCCTGGAAGCGGATCTGACCCTCGTTTTCCTTGACCAGACCGGCGATGGTGCGTCCGAGCGTGGTTTTGCCCGAACCGGACCCCCCGACCAGCGCCACGACCTCGCCCTCATGGATATCGATGCTGACGCCGTGCAGCGCCCGTTTCGCCTTTGCCTTTTTCAGCAGCGACTTGCGGCCGGCATAATCGACGACGATGTTCTGCGCCGACACCATGGGTGCCTTCGAGGTATCGACGACGCGCGGCGCGCCCCTGAAGGGTAGAGAGGACAACAGCTTTTTCGTATAGGGATGCTGCGGCGCTTCCAGCAAATCCTCGGTGCGACCATGTTCGACGATAGCGCCCTTTTCCATGACGACGATGCGGCTGGTATAACGGGCCACCATCGGCAGATCGTGGCTGATCAGCAGGACGGCCGTGCCTTCGGCCCGTGTCAACTCGACCATCAGTTCCATGACGTCGCGCTGGATGACCGCATCGAGCGCCGTCGTCGGCTCGTCGGCGATCAGCAGCGCCGGTTTTAGCAGCATGACCGAAGCCAGCATGATGCGCTGGCGCATGCCGCCGGAAAATTCGTGCGGATAGGCTGCCAGCGCCCCTTCCGGATCACGGATGCCGACACGGTTCAGCATGTCGAGGATGCGGGCGCGGCGTTCATCCGGTGATAGTTTCGTGTGGAGGACAAGCCCCTCTTCCAGCTGCCGGCCGATGGTCATCGACGGGTTGAGCGAGGTCATCGGCTCCTGGAAAACGAGCCCGATCTCGGCGCCACGCAGGCGCCGCAATTCGCCGTCCTTCATGGTGAGGACGTCGCGACCCTTGTAGCTGATGGCGCCACCGGCAAGCTTGATGGCGGGCGGCAGAAGCGAGATCAGCGCCCGGGTCGCGAGGCTTTTGCCGGAGCCGCTTTCTCCGACGATGCCGAAGATTTCACCGGAGGCGATATCGAAGGAGATATCCTTGACCACTTCGATACCGGTGCGGGCGACTTCGAGCGTGAGACCGCGAACGGTCAGAAGGGTTTCCGATGTCATTTCAGACCTCTCATGCGCGGGTCGAGCCGGTCGCGAAGGGCGTCGCCAAGAAGATTGATGCCGAGCAAGGTCAGCGCGATGCAGATGCCGGGGAACAGGCCGAGCCAGACGGCCTGCTGGATGAATGGCCGGCCGGCGGCCAGCATGTTGCCCCAGGTCGGTGCCGGTGGCGGCACGCCGAGGCCCAGGAAGGAGAGCGCGCTTTCCGACAGGATCGCCCAGCCGAACATCGAGGTGGCAAGCACGGTGATCGGCGCCAGGCAATTGGGCAGGATGTGGCGGAACATCGTGAACAGCTCGCCATTGCCCATCACCCGCGAGGCCTCGATGAATTCGCGCTCGCGCAGCGACAGGACCGCCCCGCGCACGACACGGGCCATGGACGGCGTATAGGCAATCCCGAGCGCAAAGATGATGCCATACTGGTTGGCGCCGAACACGGCGAGCAGGCCGAGCGCCAGCAGGATGCCGGGAAAGGCAAGAAGCGCATTGTTGACCGCCATGATCACGCCATCGACCCAACCGCGCGCATAACCGCTGACCAGCCCGATCAGCGTGCCGCAGATTGTGGCAAAGCTGACCGTCAGGAAACCGATCCAGACGCTGGCTTGGGCACCGACCATCAGGCGGCTCAGCACATCGCGCCCGAATTCATCTGTTCCAAGAAGATGCGCGGCGCTTGGCCCCGCCAGACGGGCCGTGAAGGACAGCTTCATCGGATCGAACGGCGTCCAGACGAGGCCTATGGCGGCGGTGATGACGAGGACGGCGATCAGAAAGCCGCCGATGAGACCATTGAGAGTGAACTTTTTCATTCGGCGACCACACGCGGATCAAATAGGGGATAAAGCAGGTCGACGACGAGATTGACCGCTACATAGGACAAGGCCACGAACAGCAGGCAGCCCTGAATGACGGGGTAGTCACGGGCAAAAATGCTGTCGACCATCAGGCGGCCGAGGCCGGGAATGGTGAACACCGTCTCGATGACGGCGATGCCGCCGAGCAGGTTGCCGAGGATCAGGCCGATCATCGTCCATGTCGGGCCGAATGCGTTTTTGAAGGCGTGACGCCACAGGACCGCGCTCTCTGACAGACCCTTGGCGCGGGCATGGGTGATATAGTCCAGCCGCAGCACTTCCAGTGTCGAGGCACGCGCCATGCGGATCAGCACACCAGCTTCGTGGATGACCAAAGTCATGACCGGCAACACGAGATAGAGCAGTCCGCCGACGATGTTGTCCTCGATCGACACGTAACCAAGCACCGGCAGCCAGCCGAGCTTCAGCCCGAAGAACAGCAGCAGCAGCAGTCCAAGCCAGAAGGTCGGGATCGACAGGAGCACGGTTGCCGTGCCGACCAATGCCAGGTCCGTGACACTGTTCTGACGCCAGGCGGCGATGACGCCAGCGGGCACCGCGATCAGACTGGCCAATAGCACCGCAATGACGACGATTTCCGCACTGACCATGAAACGCGACACGACGAGCGGCAATACCTCCTCGTCATTGACGATGGAGCGACCGAAATCGCCCTGCAGGACATTGCCCGCCCAGATGACGAATTGCTGCGGCATCGATTTGTCGAGCCCCAGTTCGGTGCGCATGGCAGCGATCTGTTCGGGCTGCGCCATGTCGCCAAGCATCAAGGCCGCAGGATCACCGGGAATGAAGCGGATCAGCGCAAATACCGTCACGGAGACGAGCACGATCGTTGGTAGCGCCATCAGCAGACGGCTCAGGATAAATCTCAGCATTGTTTCCCCACGATTGATGTCCAGCTTTCCGTTAGGGCATCATCGGTTTCGTTGCGTTAGACTATGATTGGATGAAGAAAGAAGCGCAATACTATGCGTTTTTGTCATATGTCTATGCGCACCGCGAGAGGCGGATGTGCGGTGGATATCCATGTTTTTTCCAAATAAATATCTGTTTTTATTCGATTTTTTGAGAAAACAGGATCTGCCTCTGTAACGCGTCGCTCAGTGCCTGCGCCGCAATCGACAGCGGGAATCCGGCGGCTCGGGCCAGACCGAAATCCTGCACCGCCTGCGGAACGAACGGTCGCTGCACCACCGGCAGGTGACGATAAAGGTTGGCATAAAAACTGCTGATGATGGACACGCCAAGCCCCTGCGCAACATAGGCGCAGGCCGAACTGTTGGTATGGGTTTCGATCTTCACCATCTGTTTGACGCCGGCGCGCGCGAAAGTCTGGTCCAGCGCCATACGATTGGGTCTTTGCCGTCCGATCAGAATCAGCGGCACATTGCGGAGATCCTTTGCGGAAATCTCGTCGAGTTCAGCCAATGGATGATCCTTGGGCACAACACAGACACTTTTGCCGCTCGCCACCTTATCCACCACGATACCCGGCCCGGTCTCGCCCTCCATGCGCAGAAAGCCGATATCGATGACGCGTTCCCCGACCAGCTTGTTGATCGCCGTGGTAGTTTCGAAAAAGGTCTCGATGCGGACGCCGGGAAAATCATGGATGTAGTCGACGAGCATGGCGGGGGCAAAATTTTCCCACATGCTGCTCGGCAAACCGATGCGGACGATCTCGGGACCGGATGCGCCGCTGCGCATGTCTTCGGCATGGCCCGACATGCGATCCACCGCCAGAAGCACGTTTTCGGCATCCCGCCCCAGCGCGAGCGCTTCCGGCGTCGCGATCAGCCGCCCCTTGTCGCGGGCGAAAAGCGTGATGGACAGATCCTGCTCCAGCTGCTGCAACATTCGACTGACACCCGACTGGCTGAGCCCCATCGCCTTTGCCGTCGCGATGGTCGACCCGGTCGCGAGAAGCGTGCGGAGCACTTCGAGTTGCTTGATGTTCATGCGGCAGACACTTTCAACGGAATGGGGCGCATCATGGCCAACCGGCAATGCTTTGCAGGAAAAGCCCGGCCGTTTTCGGCAGAGGATATTTTTCGCCGCTGACAAGGCAGTAGGTCACCGGCAGTTCTGGCTCGAGCGGGATCAGAGCCAGGGACAGATTGACATATTCGCGTGCAATCAAATCGCCGACAAGCGCGATCCCCAGCCCCTCGGCCGCCAGCGCGCAAGCACTGGCAACCGAATGCGCTTCGAGCAGCGGTCTTTGGCGCAGACCGTGCCGGTAGAACTCGGCTTCGAGCTGATGGCGCACAGGCCGCTCGCGGTTGAGGACGATGAGATCGTGCCCCTTGAGATCGGCAATCGACAGCCGCGCGCGGTCTGCCAGAGCATGCGTGTGAGGTAGGGCCGCGACGATACGTGACCGAAAGGTCCTTTCTTGCCGCAGTCCCGGCGTCGTCAGCGGCAACCGCGAAAAACCGATATCCGCCTCCCCATCGGCAATCATGCGCTCGATAGCCAGATAGCTGCCGGAGGCAATCTCAACCCGCATCAGGCCATTGGTGGCGAGAAACGCCTTGATCATCTTCGGTACCCGTGTCGATGACAGGCTAGCGGGAAAGGCAAGCCGCAGCAGCATGTCGCGGGAACGGCCGTTCTCCAACTCGATCGCAGCCGTCTTCAGGGCTCTCAGCCTGTCGGAAATGATGCGGATTTCCGGCCCGAGCTGCAGTCCCTCGCGTGTCGGCGACAGCCGGTTCTTGTCGCGCTCGAACAGGCGCACACCGAGATATGCCTCAAGCTGCTGCAGAAGCCGGCTTGCATTCGATTGCGAAATGCCGAGCTCCACTGACGCCGCAACCGTCGAGCCCGTCGCGGCAATGGCATCATAGGCCTCGATATGTTTCAGACTGATCGCCGCGCTCACCGTCTTCGCCATCCAACTCCCTGTCCTTTCGGTAACCCTATCGCGGAACCGCATAAGATTGCGGCGCTGCCAAAAGTCGAACACGTTTGCCGCAAACAAGCCCAGCGAGAGGCATTCGTCAATGAGCAGCGCACTTTCCAACATTGCCAACCACCTTACATCGCGGACCGAGTTTTCCCCTCATTGGATTGAGTTGGCGCGTGACGCCGTGATCGATACGCTGGGCTGCATGATCGCAGGCGCCAGGGATGCCAGCGTCCAAGCAGTAACAACCGCATTCGCCGCGGAGATGAATGGCAATGGCACCCATTGGCTCGTCACTGGCGGTAGAACCGTGTCTTCAATCTCAGCGCTCGTGAATGGCACCGCAGCACACGCTCTCGATTTCGACGACAACTTTCATCCCGCCCGTGCCCATGCATCGGCGGTTCTGGTTCCGGCACTACTCGCAGCGATCAGCAGAGATCATCCGGTTACGGGGCGCCAATTCCTGGAAGCGTATATGACAGGCCTTGAAGCGCAGAGCGCTGTCGGATCCGGTGTCAATCCTTCACATTACAACAAAGGTTGGCATGGGACGGCGACCGTGGGCGCTATCGGGGCGGCGGCTGGTGTTGCCAGGCTCCTCGGAGCCAATACCGAACAGACGGGGCAATCAATGAGCCTGGCAACCTCCATGGCCTGCGGTCCCAAGGCGCAATTCGGCACTCTGGTAAAGCCGATCCATGCAGGCATTGCTGCCCGTAATGCCGTGGAAGCCGCTCGCCTTGCCATGGCTGGAGCCACCGGTGCGATCGACGTGCTGGAGAAGCCTCAGGGGTTTCTCGACCTGTTTGGGGGCGACGAGCCGGTGGGTTGGGCCGACAACAAGCCCAACGGCCGCCATATCATCGAAACGCGTGGATTGGTGACCAAACGTCACCCTTGCTGCGCATCTACTCACAGAGCCATCGACATGCTGCTTGATCTCAAGGCGGAATACGGCCTGAGGGAAGAGGATATTGCCACGATAGACGCCAAGGTCGGAATTTCTGCAGTCAAGAACCTTCCCTACCCCAAACCAAGCGATGAAATGCAGGCCCGTTTCTCGATGCAATATTGCCTGGCGACGGCCTTTAGACGGGGGGCACTCAGCCTTGCAGACTTCACGATGTCCGCGCTGAGCGATGGGAAGAAGAGCTTGCTGATGGACAAGATCAATATGCACTCCTTCACCGCCGACGAGGAACGCGGTCATGAACGCCTGCCGCATGAACTCACCGTTACCCTGACGAACGGAGAGATCCTACGGCGCTCTCGCCTCCATGCGAAGGGCGCGCGTGAGGACGCTCTCGGCGAGGATCAAAGAAAAGCAAAATTCATCGACTGCCTTGAGTGGGCAGGTCGACCAGCAAATTCTGTATACGAGCAACTCTTGAGTATGCCACGCGCCGGGTCGATGCTTTCTTTATTGGCTGGAATCTGGTCGAAGGAAGACGATGTTGAGACCGGATGATGCCGGCTTTTGCTATTGAAAAGAAGCAAATGCTCGACCTGACAGCTCAGCGACCTGTGTTGTTTACTTAGGTTTTGATTTGAGAGGCGTACCGATCGCGCGCGCAATTCAGATGCTGAACAGATTGGCGGCCATATAATCCACGAACACCCGCACCTTTGGCGAAAGGAACCGGCTGGTGGGCCACAAAACCCTGAACGTGCCGGTCCCTGCCAGATAGTCATCGAGCAACGGAACGAGCTTTCCCTCGCCAATCTCCTGCGCGACCGCAAACGGTGGAAGACACGTGATGCCGAACGACTGCTGTGCGAGATAGACAAGCGGCTCGAGCGTACTCGCCACTGTTGTTATTGGCAGATCCAGCTTGATGCCACATCCGTCTCGCACCAAAGGCCATGCTTCAAGCTTGCCCGAATTCGCAAAACGATGGTGCATGCAGCGGTGATCAACAAGATCTTCCGGGACGCGCGGATGACCGTTCACTGCAAGGTATTCGGGAGAGGCAACGATCACATGACGGAACGAGCCTAGTTTCCGGCTCATCAGCCTGGTGTCCTTCACCTCCCCGGTCCGGATTACTGCGTCAAATCCTTCCTCGATGACATCAACGATACGATCCGTAAAATCTAGATCAAGATTGACCTGCGGATAGGCGCTCATAAACTTCGAAATCGTCGGCATCAAAAGCATGCCGGCGAGCGGCAGGCTGACGCGCAACTGCCCCCGAGGAACCGATTGCGATCGTGACAGCTTTGCCTGCGCCTCCTCATACTCGGCCTGTATCCGCCGACATGTGTCGAGAAAGAAGCTTCCGTCCTCGGTGAGCGCCATACTGCGGGTAGACCGATTGAACAACCTGACCCCAAGCTCCTCTTCAAGCCTGGCGATGGCCTTTCCAACGGCGGATCCGGAAATCCCCAATCGATGTCCAGCTGCGATGAAGCTCCCAACCTCTGCAACCTGAATGAATATGCCAAGTGTTCCGAGCTTTTCCACACGCGCTCCATTGCGGACTTTTTTTCCGATATGTCGAGAGATGAGGCCTGTTTATCCGATATTTTCGCTCCGGTATCCAGATGGCGCCGCACCGATTGTGATGGCGCAAATCAACGGAGATCAGCATGGCATCGAGACCTGCCGCCGCATTTGTCGGCGAACCTGCCCCAACTACCTTCATCGTCAACGTCATTCACGCCCATCCGGGCAAACAGCAGGAGGCATTCGACATCATTCAGGACGTCGTGCATTACGTCGCCGAACGGAAGGAAGGCTTTCTTTGGAGCAACCTTGCCAAAAGCACGGATGGCCTGACCGTGGTGAACATCGAAGCAATCCAGGGTGCAGGAAATGTCGACGAATTCTTCTCTGATCCTGTTTTCGTCGAGAAGTTCAAGCGGCTCGATACGGTCTCGATCAGTGAATTCCACACCTATTCGGTCGACGATCTTGTTCTGCCCAAATTGATCGGAGCCGCGCGATCGGCATGACCCACTTCCATGCAGGTGAAAATAAGTCCGGGTCGCAACACCACGGTGGAGGAGCTTTTCCTCTGCTGGCGCTGATTGCGCTGGCCCTCTCGGGGTTCATCACTATACTCACAGAAGCCCTGCCCGCCGGCCTGCTCAGCCAAATTGCCGAGGGGCTTTCCGTTTCGCAGACTGCGGCTGGTCAGATGGTGACAGCCTATGCGATTGGATCTCTTCTGGCTGCAATACCCTTGACCCGTGCTACACAAGGATGGCGCCGTCGCCCTCTTCTGACCTTGGCCATTGCTGGATTTGCACTCGCCAACCTGGTGACGGCATTCTCGCCGTCTTACATTCTCACAATGGCGGCACGGTTCATTGCCGGCGTATCTGCCGGGCTTCTATGGGCTCTCCTGGCCGGCTATGCTGCCCGAATGGTACCGGATGCACAGAAGGGACGAGCAATCGCAGTCGCCATGGCCGGAACCCCTCTGGCCCTATCCGTCGGCGTGCCGACGGCCACTTTTCTGGGAACATTCGTCGGATGGAGAACCTGCTTCGCATCCATCAGCGTAGCCGCTGCTCTATTGATGATATGGGTCGCGACGCGGTTGCCAGATTTTCCGGGACAGACAACTGAAGACAAAAAGTCCTTGATGTCGGTTGGAAAACTTCCGGGCGTCGCCTCCATCTTGTTCGTGACATTGACGTTCGTTCTCGCGCACAACCTCCTTTATACATACATCGTGCCTCTGCTTCATCGTGCAGATATGCAGAGCACGGTGGATATCATCCTGTTGATATTTGGCTGCTGCTCGCTCGCCAGCATCTGGTTGGTCGGGATTGCCATCGACCGAAGAATGCGCGCTCTGGCGATCATCGCTTGCGGGTTGTTCATAACATCCGTCTTGATGTTTGGTCTCTGGCCCGCGTCTCGTACGGCCACATATCTGGCTGTCGGCCTATGGGGGCTCGCCTTCGGTGGGGCTGCGACAATATTCCAAACGGCCATTGCACGCGCTGCGCCGCGTCAAACCGATCTCGCCCAATCGATGCTGGTCACTGCGTGGAACCTTGCGATCGCGGGCGGCGGCTTGATGGGAGGCGTCCTGCTCGAGAGCGGCGGAGTGTCAACATTTCCGCCGGCTGTTCTGGCGCTTCTGATACCCTGCGGGCTTGTCATATTCGCTGATCGACGAAGCGCCTTCAAATCCAGATTGTAATCTTTTGAACGCTGGTATCGAGACATTAGGTCCGCAGTCACTGCTAGCGGCTTTTAGAAAATCCCTTCTACGCCGCGGTGATATGCGAAAAGCCATTCCATTTGAACTAGCGATTAAAGATTCTAATCCCTACAAAATTTATCGATTTTCCATATGCTGGTAGACAGATCGTTCTTTCTACCAGCATATGTGATGTCATTGCCCCTACAATTTTCTTCGCTTGATACGTTTCGGACGGCATCCTGCCCACACGCGGCACAATATGCCATTCAGCTGACTGGCCCCCATGAGCGAATCCAGCCAGGGCGCCAATGACCTATGTCTTTCTAGCCGCCACGGCATTTGTTATAGCTGGAGCATACTGGATTGGAATAACGCAGATTCCACTGCTCGGCTTCGGTGACCCACTTGGTCCAAAACTTCTTCCGAGTTTTCTCGCTGCTGCCCTCGTAGCTGTAGGATGTGCGCTCCTTGTCGAGGGGCGGTCGATTGCGGGGCTCAAGACGGATTTTACCCGCTTTAGCACCTTCGTAAGAACGCGCGAATTCGGTCTCATCGCAGCGGTTACATGCTGGACAGCCCTCTATTTCACGGCTTTCGCCTACCTCGGCTACCTGCTTTCGACGTCACTCTTCCTGACGGTATTAATGGCTACGGCCCACCGTGGTAACCGGCTTGTAGCCGTCACGGTCGCAATCTCGTTCTCCGTCGGCAGTTATCTCCTCTTCGCACTGTTATTCGCCGTTCCGCTCCCCCGCGGCATTCTTCCTTTTTGACGCGAGAGCGAAATGACCAATTTTCAGCATATGCTCGACGGCTTTGCGACAGCGCTTGAGCCTTGGAACCTCCTGTTCATCCTGATCGGAAGCATACTCGGCACGATCGTCGGGGTTCTGCCCGGCCTTGGGCCTTCCGCAGGCATCGCGCTCCTTTTGCCGCTGACCTTCGGGATGGATCCGACATCGGCTCTCATCATGATTGCGGGGATGTATTATGGCGCCATGTATGGCGGGTCGACGACCTCGATCCTGATCAACACGCCGGGTGAATCCTCGTCGGTGATGACTACACTGGATGGCTACCAGATGGCACGAAACGGCCGCGCCGGTGCAGCACTCGCGGTCTCCGCGATCGGGTCGTTTATCGCCGGAACCTTCAGCGTCATCGCTCTCAGCCTGCTCGCCACGCCGCTCGCTCGCTTCGGCCTCAAATTCGGGCCGGTCGAATATTTCAGCCTGATGCTTTTCTCGATGTCTGCGGTTTCGAGCCTCACCGGCAAATCAGTCACGAAGGGTCTGTTTTCGATGATCCTCGGCCTGATGATAGCCACGGTCGGAATCGATCTCCAGAGCGGGTCACCGCGTTTCACCGGAGGTATTCCGCAGTTGCAGGATGGCGTCAGCTTTCTGGTCATTGCAGTGGGAATGTTTGCTATCTCCGAAGTGCTGATCACGTTTGAAGAGCACGTCCGCGGAAGTGCGCCCGTTTTAAGAATCCAAGGTCGCCTGTGGCTGACACGGGAAGAATGGCGGCGGTCGATCATGCCGATCATTCGCGGCACCCTCATCGGCTTTGCAAAAGGCGTTCTTCCCGGTCCGGGAGCAACTATCTCGACGATCCTTTCTTACGGCCTCGAACGCGGGCTTCATAAGGAGAAGGAAAAATTCGGGACCGGCATGATCGAAGGTGTCGCAGGGCCGGAGGCCGCCAATAACGCCGCGGCTGGCGGCGCCATGGTCCCTCTCCTGACCCTGGGACTTCCAAGCGGCGGCACGACTGCCGTCCTGCTCGGTGCGTTTGTGATGTACGGGCTGCAGCCGGGGCCGCTGATGATGAGCCGCAACCCGGACGTGGTCTGGGGGCTGATCGACAGCATGTATCTCGGCAACGTCATGCTGTTCATCCTCAATCTTCCGCTGATCTTCATCTTCGTTCGGCTGCTGTATATTCCGACCGGAATTCTCCTACCGCTCATCCTGACGATCGCGACCATCGGCGTGTTTTCAATCGACGCGAGCACACTCGATCTTGCTCTTGTCCTGGGTTTCGGCATCGTAGGTTACATCTTCCGCAAGCTCGACGTCCCTCTTGCTCCGATGGTTCTCGCCGTCGTTTTGGGCAAGAGCCTCGAACAGTCGTTCCGCCAGTCGATCACGATCTCCGGTGGCGATCTCGACATATTCCTGTCGAGCGCGCTGTCGGTCTTCTTCCTTATCCTGGCGGTCGCGATGTTCTTCCTGCCTTTCGCATGGAAACACCGCAACACCATCTTCGGCTTCCTGCGGCCATCCCGCGCCATTTCGAAAAATTGACCCATCAATCTCAATCGGAGAATTCCATGACGTCCACATTCGCTATCACGCGCCGCAAGGCCCTAGTTTCCTCCCTGGCCGTGGCCGGCCTTGCCGCCTTTCCCGGCCTCGGCTCCGCACAATCCTCGTCCTGGGCGCCTGACAAGCCGGTCGAAGTCGTCGTCGGCGTGGGTCCGGGAGGCGCGAACGACCGAACCGCTCGCGATATCGAGCGGTTCCTGAAAGATGGCGGCTTCACCCCGGCTGGCAGCGTCGTCTCCAACAAGCCCGGCGGCGGGCACGCGGTCGCCCTTGCCTACACGCTCGCCCATCCCGGCGAAGCAAATATTCTGCAAGTCGTCGGCGGCGTGATGTTGTCGAACAACATTCTGGGCCGCAGCCCGATCTCGTTCGCGCAGTTTACACCGATCGGCACCCTTTTCGATGAGCAGATGGTGTTTGCCGTCGGTGCGAACTCACCGATCAAGACGGCTCAGGATCTGGTCGACAAGCTGAAGCAGGATCCGGCATCGGTGTCGTTCTCGATTTCCACCGGCATCGGCACAACTAACCATATCAGCGTACTGCAGCTTGCAAAGCAGGTCGGCGCAGACATCAAGAAGATCAAGGCGGTCAGCTTCAATTCCTCCACCGAAGGCGTCACTGCAACGATCGGTGGACATATCGATGTCGTCGTGACCACCCCGTTTGCTCTCAACCCGTTCGTCGAATCCGGCGACCTGAAATATATCGCGGCCGCAAGCGCCGAGCGTTCGGGAGGCCTGCTGGCCCAGGTGCCGACATGGCGGGAGCTTGGCTACGATATCGTGGTCCCGGCATGGCGCCTCATCGTCGCGCCGCCGGACCTGAAGCCGGAGCAAATCGCCTATTGGGACAAGGCCATCGCAGCCGTGACGGATACGAGCGAATGGAAGGCAATGCTCGAAAAGGAATCTCTCGTCCCGCATCGCCTGACCAGTGTCGAAACCAAGGCCTATCTCGAAAGCGAAGATAAACGTTATCGCGAGCTTCTCGGCTCCATCAGCCAGTAAGCAATCGTTCCAATCCCGGGAGCCCCCAAAGGGCTCCCGCCTGACCGTGCCGGACTTCCGATGACCTCCCTGACCGTATCCCAATCCTTTGCCCGCAATCTTCTCGATTTTTCCAGACGGGATTTACCGGAGGAAGCTTTCGACCGAGCGCGCAACGCCATCATCGACACGATCGGCGTAACCTTGGCGGGAAGCAGACATCAGGGCAGCGAGATCCTGAGATCGGTCGTTTTGCCGACCGCCGCCACGGGCAAGTCACGGATATTCGGCACCGATCTCACTCTCAACAGCCTTGATGCCGCGCTCCTCAACGGGACGGCTGCACATATGCTGGATTACGACGACTCCAATTCTCACATGCATGGTCACGTGTCGGTTGCAATCCTTCCGGCAATTCTTGCGCTCGCGGATGAACACGGCATCAGCGGACCAGCGGTACTCAATGCCTATATCGCCGGTTTCGAGGCTGCAGCACGTATGGGGAATGCCGTGAGCCGGCGCCAATACACACTTGGCTGGCATCCGACAACCACCGTGGGGATATTCGGTGCAGTAGCCGCAGCAGCCGTACTTCTCGAGCTGACACAAGAGCAAACCGCGACCGCTCTCGGCATTGCCACTTCCTTTGCATCCGGCATCAAATCCAATTTCGGCAGCATGACCAAGCCGCTGATCGTGGGTCATGCCAACCGCAACGCACTGACCGCCACAGCCTTGGCGCGTGCAGGTTTTTCATCCGGCCCAACTACCTTCGAGCATCACCAGGGCTTCTTCGCAGTCTTCAACGGCGCACCCGAGAGCTACGATGCCAGCTTTATTGTCGAACCATGGTCCGGTCCGTTGCGGATTCTCGACCGCCACAAGGGCATCAAGCAAAAACGCTTTCCGTGCTGCTATGCGCTGGCCCCGCCTCTGGACGGCGTACTAGCGTTGCGAGAGGAATATCGGTTGCTGCCCGAGCAGATCGCCTCGGTTGAAATCGGCGTTCATCCCATCCGCTTTCCTCACATCAACGTACAGAGCCCGGATACACCGCTCGCGGCAAAATTCTCGACCAGCTACACGATCGCCCGTGCTCTGGTGACCGGTACGGTCACCATGGAAGATTTCGAAGATGAGGCCCATTTCAACGATCCTGCGACGCGATCGCTCATGCCGCGTGTCAGTCTGCATCGGTACGAAAATGACAACCCAAGCGGAGCCTCGGTGATCATCAAGACGACCGGAGGACAGCAGCTTGAGCGATTCGTCGAGGCAGCCCTAGGATCCACTTATGACCATCCTATTCCGGAACAGGCAATTCGGCGGAAATTTCTCGATTGCGCCGCCTTGGCGCTCAACAGCAATGAAGCAGAGAACTTGCTCAAGCGTCTAGAAACGGACGAGTTCGCCTGATGAAGGTCGCTATGCATCCATGAACCTGCTCAATTTCGTTCCCCCGGAAACCTCAGTTAGTTTTGCCTTCATTCTGGTTTTCGCGAGCTTTTTCACGTCCGCCTTGACTGCCGCATTGGGTCTCGGTGGCGGCGTCGCAATGCTCGCAATCATGAGCATTGGTCTTCCGGTGGCAAGCCTGATGCCAGTGCATGGGATCGTGCAGCTGGGCTCGAATTTTGGCCGTACCGTCATTCAAAATCGCTTCGTCACCTGGCGCCTTGTCGGCTGGTTCTTTATCGGCAGCGTGATCGGCATAATAATCGGCACGCCGGTCGCGGTGATGATTCCGGAGGCGGCTGCGAAAGTGGTTCTTGCGCTCTTCATCCTCTGGTCCGTTCACGGACGCAAGCCGAAGCCCGAAAATGTAAGCAGCCTGTTTTTTGTTGCCGGCGGAACAGTGACCTCAATCGGCACAATGATCGTCGGTGCGACGGGCCCTTTGGTTGCTGCCCTGTTATCCGCGCGAGGTCTGACACGGCAGCCTTTGATCGCGACACACGCGACCTGCATGGTGGTCCAGCATGGGTTGAAGATCCTGGCCTTCGGTTTGCTCGGCTTTGCCTATGCAAGCTGGGCTCCGCTTCTCGCCGCCATGATTTTCAGCGGAGTTTTCGGCACCTGGATAGGCAGCCGCGCGCTCGACAATGTGCCGGAAGCCAAATTCAAGATCGCCTTTAAGCTGGTCATGACCCTTCTCAGCCTGCAGATCATCTGGAGTGCATTGCGTGGTTAGTCGGCAGCTTAAGCAACAACAGGACAGATTGATGCCAACGACGAATATCCCGCGAGGCCTGAGCCTTGGACGCTATGTAGCAGAAGCGGGAAGCCGGCAGTACGCGGCCGATGTCATTCACGAGGCAAGACGCTCACTTGTCGACTATCTCGGCGTAACGATTGTGGCCGCGTTTGACGAGACGGTAGAACCCGTCCGGCGCGCCGCGGCAAAATGGAACGCGTCAGGCAAATCCCGGATCGTGCTTGGCGGCACGACGACTCCGGCGCTTGCGGCGCTGATAAACGCAACGGCCACCCATGCGATGGATTATGACGACGTTCATTATCTGGGAGCGGGGCATCCGGGCGGCCCTTGCTGGTCGACAGCACTTGCCGTCGCTCAACACATCGACGCGCCTGACCAGGCAGCACTCGGTGCGTTCATCACTGGGTTCGAGATTATGGCGAAGCTGGGAGGCGGAGGCGTGCCGGGGGTCGGCAGGCGTCTTCAGCGGAAAGGGTTTCATCCAACATCCGTGGTCGGCCGGATGGGCGCTGCAGCGGTTACCGCAGCGCTCTATGGACTGGACGCGTCGCAGTCGTTGCATGCACTTGCAAATACGGCGACGACAGCCGGCGGGCTCGTGGGATCATTCGGAACCCATGGAAAACCGTTCCATGCCGGCAAGGCGGCCATGGATGGGATTCTGGCCGCAGACCTGGCGAGCGAAGGTCACGTGGCTGCAATACATCTCTTCGAGCTGGAACATGGCTGGCTCGACGCATTTATTCAGGATCGACAGGTCGAAGTGCCGCCTCTCGATTTCGACACTGGCTCCGAATTGCTGCGTAACGGCTACAAGCTTTTTGCCAGCTGCCGTGCCACGCACGCCTCATCGCAGGCAGCGATGGAACTTGCGGAAAAAATCTCGCACTCGTCAGTCCAAAGCGTTCACGTTAAAGTTCATGCCGGTGCACTGGTGACAGCCGGAAATCCCGATCCGAAGACGCCGCTCGAGGCAAAATTCAGCGTGGCGTTCTGCGTTGCCATGGCGCTCTCCGGCTACCGCCTTGCTTGGTCCGATTTTTCCGAATCCGTATTCGCGGACGAGCGCGTGACTTCGCTTTGCAAGAAAGTAGTCGTTGAGGCGGTCGAAGGGCAATCGCCGGCATCTGCTTACGTCGATGTGATCCTGGACACCAATGACGTCCTACATGCGAAAACCGCAATTATCCTCGGACACCCGGACAACCCGGTCAGCGACCAGGGTCTGGAAGAAAAGTTCAACAGTCTGGTACGGCCGGTTCTCGGAGAGGCGAATGCCAAAACAATTATCGGGGCGGCCTGGCAATTCGGCGAGCCTGGTTCGTTGCGCGATATTTCTCAACTCTTAGCTGGAAAATAACCATCGGCCGATGTGGGCAACGACCGTGAAGGTCTCGATGGGGAACGATCTACCGATCCCGCTTTTCGAGGGAATTCTTGAAAAGACATCACACATAGACAGGCGTGTGATCTCAACACGGGCATCTATTCAGAGTGTGTCATTCGGTGAAAATCGGACCCATTGCACGACCTGAGCTTGCAATCTCAAAAAACGGCACGACTTATCGTTTTAAGGCAGCTCATCTTCAGGGCGTTGTCAAGGAGGACAATATGTCTTCCGATCGAAACGAACCGTATTTTGGTTCTGCCAGGCTTATTCGCGTCGGATACGCGATGAGTGATAATGGAAAATTTGGCAAATTGATTAATTACGGCGGCGGGTGCTGATGGGCATTTCCTTTCCCAACGCGAGCCGCAGCTTTGACCCGAAAAATCGTTGCGTCCGCTTTACCGGCTACGACGGGATGTTTGAGATCAAATTTTTTGTCGCCAGCGAAGTTCTTTCCAGCGAGACGCCTCACCGCACTGCAAACGAGGCAGATCTTCTGGCATCCTTCGATGCTTTGTGAGCGAGAATTTTGAAGGCCGCGGTCATGGCTTATGGGAAGTCGAAGAGCAACGCCATCACTCTAGACCTCGGGCACTTCCGTTGAGTGATCATCATGGAAGCTCCATGATTGCCGCAGCCGAGCGGAGAGAGCAAGGAGACCACATATGACATTCGACCACGCACCTTGAGAACAACGCTCAAACTGTAGGGCGCAAGCTGTAGGTTGCCGCGATCATCAAACAAGCACCAAGACAACCCGGTCAGCGAAATCTCATCGACTATGGCGATGCGGCGGGACGGGACTACCTGCTGCTTTTGAAGCTTCTGTTCACAACAGAAAAGCTGTCCATACAGGTTCATCTTGATGATACCGCCGCAAAATCGATGGGGATGGCGAGCGGCAAAAGCGAAGCCTGGTATGTGTTGGCGGACTTAGGGGCGCAGGTCGCCGTTGGGCTCAAGCGGCCACGGACACAGCTCGAATTCAGGAAGGCAGCGAATGACGGCCTCCTCGACTGGCAGGACGCTACAGCTTTGTAAGCCGGCCCATGACAATCCAGGCGATACCGGACGGGACCTTGCCACGGCGTGCTGCCATGAACTCATGATGTTACATTGGCAGCGAAGCCGAGACGTTTTTTGACACAACTGGTTATCGCGGCCAACTCCTGCATCCATCGAGATCGGAGGTCACGATCAATAGACGCTACAAATGGCCAGGAAATCGCTGGCTACGAGGCTGGCACCACCGACAAGGGCACCGTTTACGTTTTCAACGCGCAGAATTTCGGCAGCATTCGATGGCTTGACCGAACCGCCATACAGGAGCCGCATGAGACTACACTCATCGTCATAGCGATGACTGAGTTCGGAGCGGATAAAGGCGTGCGCTTCTGCGATATCGGCGATCGAGGCCGTGCGACCGGTCCCGATTGCCCAGACCGGCTCGTAGGCAATGACTGTATTTTCTGCCGTCACGTCATCCGGCAAGGATCCCGCCAATTGACGGCGGAGTACGTCCAACGTCTGATCGCCCAACCTCTCCTCTTCCGTTTCACCTATACAAACGATAGCAGTCAAGCCGGATTTGTGCGCGGCGACGGTCTTGGAACGGATCGATGCGTCGTCTTCCCTATATCCCATGCGTCGTTCCGAGTGGCCGACGATGACGTGGCTGCCGAGACTGTCGGCAATCATGCTGGCGGAAATATCGCCGGTATAGGCGCCGCCTTCCTGATGATGGCAATCCTGCGCCCCGATCCGCAACGGCGTGCCAGCGGTCATCACTGCCGCGGAATGGAGCAATGTGGCCGGTACGCAGATCAGGGCATCGACGTTGCAGGCGGCGAGGACTTCGCTGGCCGCCACTTTCTCTATTTGCGCGAGGCTGTCGCGCAAACCGTTCATTTTCCAGTTCCCGGCAACAAGCGGCTTCGGTACCGATCCCATGGCGTATTCCTCCCTTCGAGCCTCGGTTCTTTGCCGGCCCGGAAATCCTGTTATTCAATGTGCTCTGAGGCGAAGTACGGCAGCCTTAAAAGCATGCGGCTTCGGCCATTTGTCCATTCCTGGCGGCACTCATTCGCGAGATAGTGACATGCCTCGATCGCTGCATTTAGCGAGTTAAGACAGATAGAAGACTTCTTTCAATTCCTGCGAAACCGGGCTGTTGTCCGAATTGCTGGCCATGACATCCGCCATAAAAGCCCACCACTCCTTGCAGACCGCGGTATTCGCTACAGCGGCCCAACGCTCCTCCGATTCAATTTCGACCGAGGCGAAGAGCAGGCTCCGCGCCTCGTCAAGATAAATAGCGTAGGAAAAGGCACCATGCGCTTTCAGGGTCTCGGCCAGTTTCGGCCAGATCTCGTCATGACGACGTTTATATTCGTCATGCTTGTCGGGAAAGACCTGCATGACGAATGCTTTTCGGATCCTTGATGCCTGGCTGACCATGGTGTTCCCTCTTATTGCGCGGCGAGACGCCAGTTTTCGAGTGCCATCGCTTCCGGCAACGGTTCGACGCCGAAACGCGCAGCAAGATCGCGAAGGTTCTGGGTGGTAATCGTCTGGCGAGCCCCCCCCATCGATACGACCTTGACCAAAACCTCGGCTGCTTTCTCGGCAGTGTCGATCAGGCCGAAAGCTTCGTCGAGCGTATCGCCAGTGCCGAAGATCCCGTGGAATGGCCACATAACCAGCGTATGATCGGCCATTTCCTTGGCGGTCGCATCACCGATCGTGTCCGTACCCGGTACGAGCCATCCCATCGTACCGACCCCCTGCGGGAAAACGACAAGGCATTCGGTGCTTGATTCCCAGAGCGCCCGGGTAACGTTGGCCGGATCGAGGTCCAGCACGAAGGTCAGTGCCAGAAGGTTGGTGGCATGGCAATGCATGATGACACGGTCGCGGCCGTTGCTGACCTTTTGACGGACACCATGGGATTTCAGATGGGATGCAAGTTCGGAAGTCGGCGCGCCGCCATCCGTGAAGCCCCATAGGATTTTGACCGATGCGCCATCGGGCGCGACCTGAACAACACCCATATTGGCTGCAGGATCAAGCTGAACGTTGCGGAAATATTTGCCCGTTCCGGTGACGATGTAATACTGGCCGGCCAGTTCCGGCAGCGGATCGCTGATCGGCGCACTACGGTTAGCCGGCCACTGCGCCAGATAGGGTGCGACGTCTTCCGGCAGCAGACGCAGGCTGACATTGCCGCCATTGCGCTCGTCCCACCCCTTCAGCCACATGTCCGAGGTCGCCTTGACCATGGCGGTTACAAACCAGGAATTTGCAGTATGCAGTGTCATGATCATGCGGCCTTTCGTTTGCTCAGCACGTTGCGTTCATAATTTTTGACCTCGTCCAGCCAGGCTATGCCGACCGGCACGTTTCTGCTGAGGCAATAGAAATCCCAAACCGCGGACCACGGCATTGATTTGGCTTCTTCCATCATGGCCAGCCGCGTCGTGAAGTCCCGCTCGCCTTCAGCCTTTTTCAGCCTGGCAACCGGCTCAAGCAGGGCGCGCAACAACGCTTTGCGCATGTTGCGGGTGCCGATCACCCAGGCAGCCACACGGTTGATGCTGGCGTCGAAGAAATCGAGGCCGATATTCACCTTGCCGAGGATGTCACCACGGATCAGCTCGTTGGCGATCGCCTGAAGTTCGTCGTCGAACAGCACGACGTGATCGCTGTCCCAGCGCACCGGGCGCGAGACATGCAGCAGTACTTCATCGACGAATTGCAGCACCGAGGACAGTTTGTCGGATACGACCTCGGTCGGATGGAAGTGACCGGCATCGAGGCAAAGCAGGATGTTGCGACTGGTGGCGTAGCCCATGCAGAATTCGCTGGAGCCGACCGTGTAGCTTTCGGCACCAATGCCGAACAGCTTGCTCTCGACTGCATCCTTGTGGAAATCGCGCGAAATCGGTTCGGCAATAATTGCGTCCAACGACTGGGCAAGACGCTCGCGCGGCGCAAACCGGTCGGCCGGAAGATCCTTCATGCCATCGGGCACCCAGATATTCATGACGGATGGCGTGCCGAGTTCCTTGCCGAAATACTCGCTGACCTTGCGGCTTGCCTTGCAATGAGAAATCCAGAAATCGCGCACGGCTTTATCGGGATGGCTGAGTGTTAGCCCGTCTGCACTCAAAGGATGCGAAAAGCAGGTCGGGTTGAAATCGAGGCCGATCTGGCTTTTCCTGGCCCAATCTACCCAGTTCTGGAAATGCCGAGATTCTATCGCATCACGAGCAACTGGTGTGTCACTCTCCAGATAAATGGCATGCAGGTTGAGGCGTTTTTGGCCGGGAATCTGTGCCATGGCGAAATCGAGATCGGCACGCAGCTCGCTCGGAGTGCCTGCACGGCCCGGATAATTGCCGCTGACCTGGATACCGCCGGTCAGCTGTCCGGCCGGATTTTCAAAACCTCGAACGTCATCGCCCTGCCAGCAATGCATTGAGATGGGAATGGTGTCGAGGCGGTCCAGTGCGACCGCGGTGTCGATACCGGCGGCGGCAAAGACATCACGCGCTATGGCATAAGCGGCTTCGACTTTTTGTGATTGGCTCATCAAGCTTGTCCTTCTTGAGCAGGCAGCGGGCTGAAAGACTGGAAACGATCCCAGACAGTTTCGGGCACGCAATGACGCGGAACATATTCGGTTAGAGGGAATGAGCGCCGCACGACGGCGCGTGCCTCATCGAGGCCGGAGAGCTGCCCCAAGGCGATCATCTGTACGCAGACATTTCCAAGCGCCGTCGTCTCGATCGGTCCGGCCGTCACCGGTATGCCGCAGGCGTCGGCGCAGAGCTGGTTGACGAGATCGTTCTGGCTACCGCCACCAACGATACGAATATGATTGACCGGACGCCCGCGCAGAGTTTCCAGCTCCTCTTTCACGCGGCGATAGGACAGGGCCAAGCTGTCAAAGATGCAGCGCGACAGGGCGCCTGCGCTCTGCGGTACAGGCTGACCCGTTTCCCGGCAGAATGCCTGGATTTCCGCGGTCATGTCGGCCGGATTGAGAAAACGCGCGTCCTGGGGATCGATCAGGCTTTGCCAAGGCATGCCATCGCCTGCCGCCGTTACGAGCCCGGCATGATCCGGCGAACCCAATTCCTTCCGGACCCGCTGGATCAGCCAGAAGCCCATGATGTTCTTCAGGATGCGATAACGGCGCTCGACGCCCCCCTCGTTGGAGACGTTTGCGTCCAGGGCTTGCGCATCGGCAAACGGGGTTTTGCTCTCGATACCCATAAGCGACCATGTGCCCGAGCTGATGAACGCTTCGTCCTCGGTCTCAAGTGGAGCGGCGGCGACCGCCGAACCGGTATCGTGTGTGGCTGGGGCGATCACCTTGATGGGGTCACCGCTATGCAACGAAGGCATGTTACCGAGAACAGTACCCGCCTCAACCGGCCGTATCATCACGTCTTTCGGCAGGCCCGCAGCTTCGAGCAGATCGGCATCCCAATCATCCTGGTGCAGGTTGAAGAGCTGTGTCGTCGTCGCGTTGGTGTATTCGTTGGAAAGCACGCCGCAGAGACGGAAGTGCAGATAGTCGGGGATCATCAGGAAATGGCGAGCCCGAGCCAGCCAATCAGGATGCTGGCGAACCGTTGCCGCCAATTGATAAAGCGTGTTGAACTGCAGGAACTGGATGCCGGTGCGGCGATAGATCTCCGGACGGGAAATCTGCGTGAAGACCGCCTCCATCATATCGTCCGTACGGTGATCGCGATAAGATACAGCCGGACCAATCCGCTGCAGGTCCTCATCCAGCAGCACATAGTCCACACCCCAGGTATCGACGCCGACGCTTACCAGAGAACCCTTCTCCTGGGCGGCGGCAAGGCCCTTGCGCATTTCGGTTTCGAGGAAATCGAGATCCCAGCATTGATGGCCGAAAACATCGTCGTTACGCAGAGTGTTCTCGAAACGATGGGCTTCCGTCAGCGACAAAATGCCATCCTTCAGCTCGCTCAGGATGACCCGGCCACTGCTGGCACCAATATCGACGGCGGCGATTTTCTCAGGCATTCTCATGCATGTTCTCTTCATCGTTTTCAGCACCTTAGCCGCAGTCAGGGACATGGCGCCTTGAAGAAGCAGACATGAGATTTGATGATACGCGTCATTATTCGAAGATGACGGTAGAGCTTCTGCATCATCGCGCCCGCCCGTATTGATGGAGGCCGGAGCGCCGCATTGATGCAGATCGGGGACCGGCACTTTCGAATGCGTTACCTGTCAGCTTGTGCGTGATTATGCAGTGTTGATTCGATGAAGCTCTTGGCCAAGGAATTTTTTCATTCGGACGCCCAAACGGTCATCGTGGAGGAACGATCGCCGCAGACGGCGTTTCCTCTTCACGATCATGACTTTCAAGAGGTCATGATCGTCCTTTCCGGCAATGGCTGGCATATGTTGAACGACGAGCCGCACTTCATCACCTGCGGCGAGCTTTTCTATATCAAAGCGGAAGACCATCACGCCTACGAACAGGTCGATGACCTCTACCTGACAAATATCCTGTTTCGGCCCGACAGGGCCTCGGGTCGCTACGATTTTCTCGATATCATGCGGCGGTCCGCAGATAACGAACAGGGGAGCCGGCAGCACTGGCAGGTTACGGAGGATGTTCTTGCAAAGGTCAAACCGCTGATCGAGGCCCTGGAAAACGAGGCCCGCCGATCTGATCCGCTTTCGGGTGCAATGTCGGAGGCGTTGTTCAGCCAACTCGCCATTGTTTTGTCACGCTCGCAATTCGCCACTGATGCACGAGGGCTGCCGAACGCGGCGCGACTGGGGCATGTCCTGAATTATCTCAGGCATAATTGCACCGAGGAAATCGATCTGGAGAGTGTCGCTCAGCGCTTCGGATATTCCTCGCGCAGCTTCAGCCGGCTGTTTCGCGAGGCAACGGCAACGACGCCGCATAATTACCTCGTCAAGCTTCGGCTGAGCAAAGCCATGCGGGCGCTGCGTGCAACGAATGACAGTGTCACCGACATTGCTTTTGCCTGCGGCTTCAACGACAGCAATTACTTTTCCTACAGTTTCAGCAAGATGACCGGCATGGCGCCCAGCGAATATCGTCGCATGCCCCGCCCGAATTACGCCTGAACATCGCATCGCCTGCCTTCAGCAGGGCGGCACCTTACAAAATCAAAAGGCCCGCCATAAGGCAGGCCTTCCGCAATCGGTAGAAAATCAAGCTTCCGTTCGTAGTCAGAGAGCCTTCTTGTAAAGCTCCAGAATGTCTTCATCCGTGGCTGCGACTGGGTTGCCGGGTGCGCAAGGATCCTTCTGTGCCTTCTGGACCCAAAGCGGGAAGTCACCTTCCGTCACTCCAAGTTCCGCAAAGCCGCTGGGAATCCCGACCGTTGCCGACAGATCGCGGATTGCCTTGATCGCAGCCTTCGAGGCATCTTCGGTGCTCAGGCCCTTGACGTCGACTCCCATAGCTTCCGCAATCCGGGCAAATCGCTCGACCGCGTAAGGACGGTTGAACTCTTCTACCAGCGGCATCAGGATGGCGTTGCAGACGCCATGCGGCAAGTCCTTCACTGCACCCGGCTGGTGCGCCATCGCATGAACGAGACCAAGACCTGCGCTGTTGAAGGCGAGACCGGCGATGAACTGGCCGTAAGCCATCATCTCACGTGCCTCGAGGTCTTGGCCGTTTTCAACCGCGCGAGGCAGGTAAGCCGAAATCAGACGGATCGCTTCAAGCGCTGCATAGTCGGTGAGAACATGCGCGCCCTTGGCTACATAAGCTTCAATAGCATGGGTCAGAGCATCCATGCCGGTTGCTGCCGTGGTGGCAACCGGAATACCGGTCATCATGGCGGAATCGTTGACCGAGATGTCCGGGATGATGTTGGCGTCGATGATGACCATCTTCACCTGCGCGACGGGATCGGTGATGACCGCGTTGGACGTCACTTCAGCGGCGGTGCCGGCCGTTGTGTTGACGGCGGCCAGGAAGGCACCCGACTTGGCGACTTTGCCGACGCCTTCATAGAGCGTGATCGGACCCGGATTGGCTGAAAGGATGCGCACGGCCTTGGCCGTATCGATCGGGCTGCCACCACCGACGCCAATAATCGCGTCGCACTTGTTGTCGACAAAAACCTTGTAGGCGGCTTCGACGATCGGGACGGTCGGATTGGGAACGACACCATCATAAACGAAAGCTTCGATGCCCTTGGCCTTCAGCCCCTCAAGCAGCGGTGCGACAAGGCCGAACTTTACCAGCGTCTCGTCCGTGATGATGACTGGACGCTTCAAGCCGCGCGCTGCGAGTTCACCGGGAACTTCTGCCAGGCTACCGGCGCCGCTGATGTTGATTTTTGGAAAACACAGTCGAAATGCCATCTCGTTTCTTCCTCCTGATCAGGAGACTGCCGTTACGATGAACGGCAGCGCTCCAAGAATAAATCTTCTTAGTGATCGGAAGTTTAGCGAGGGTAGGATCAAGAGGCCTTTGTGCCTTGGACATAGTTGCAGCTGGCGTGGCCGGAAATTAGAGATCGCGGACCATAGAGCTTACAACGGCGCCGAAGGATCCGAAATTTCACGCCGAGAGCGTGACGTTCAGCACATAATCTTTTGCAAGCAAGACCTCGACCTTGCCCGGTCCCGGCAAGAGCATTGCGCCGGAAAGTGCGCCGGTCGTGATAACCGAACCGGCTTCCAGCGAATTGGCGGTGCGGGTGCTGTCGTTGGCATAGGCGACCAGCCAAGCCAAAACGTCGCCGACCGGGTGTTTTGCCGGCCCTTCATAGATTGAGTTGGCGCCCTGGATGACTTTCACCTCGACCTCTCCAACCGTATCGATAAGCTTTTTCGGCACGACCGAGCCAAGTGCATAGCCGCGATTGCCGATACGATCCGCAACATAGAGTGGGAAGGACAGCTTTCCGCTTTCATCTACTGCAGACGACAAAAGCTCCGCACCAAGGTAAGCCTCCGAAACCGCCTCATAGATATCGTCTCGGGAATAGGGATAGGCTTTGACCGGAAGATCCCGGCCGAGACGCAGGGCGATTTCCACTTCGAATTTCATGCCCGGCAGATAGGGCAGTTCCGCATCGCGAGACGTTTCAACATAAGGATGCAGTGGCGCGACAACGGCCTGCTGATCGGGCGACATCGCCACTTTCCATACGGTTGTTGAAGCCCCTTCACGCGCGGCGAGCGCCTTCTGCGCCAACACCGCCTCAGCGAGATCCCGAGGTTGGGAGAATGCCGCCGTGGCTTGTGACCCGCCTGCCGCGCGCAACGTATACAACGCGTCGGCAAGCGCATTGGCGTCAAAAGCTGGTGACGAAATATCGGTCATGGGTATCCTCCGGGATGTTTTGAGGCTCAAATGAGCGGAGCCAGGGTATAGCGCTCGGCCAAATTGACCAAGACCGTGTTAAATCGGCGCCGGCACTTCGACACCCAGGCGTTCGGCATGCGCCACAAGCGAATCGATAATTCCGGCATGCAGCACGACGCCCGCTTCGATTGCGCTTCTCTTGCGTGACATCGCCGCCTCGCCGGGCAATCTCACCTTCGTGATACCCGGCCTTGGCGGATTGGCGCGGCAGGCGTCCACCAGCCAGCCGGTCTGGCGCAGGAACGCGGCATTGCCTCCGAAAGCTTTGGGATCCCACACCTGAACCGTGACGGCGGCATTGGTGCCTTTCGGCGCGTCGGCGCGGCCATAACCGGCCAGCCCCTGCGTCAGGGCTTCGGCGATCAGCGCCATCCCATAACCTTTTTGGCCATGGTCGATACCGCCTGTCGGCAGAAGCGTGCCGCCAGTTTCAAGCACTTTGGGGTTGCGGGACGGATTGCCTTCTGCATCCATCAGCCAGTCGGCCTCGTATTGCCTACCCTCGCGGATCAACCGCTGCGCCATGTTGACCGTGGTGATGGAGGCGGAGATGTCGATGAGGATTGGATCGCCCGGCGTCGGGATGCCGTGCGCGACCGGGTCCGGCGTATAAACGCCCTTGGTACCGCCGAACGGCGCGACCTGAGCGCCGGACGGTGATGAGGACGCGATCGATACCAACAGGCCCTTTTCGGTCGCGATCGGCAGATAGGCGGCCAGTGCTCCGATATGATGGCTGTTGCCGATAACGACTGTGGCGGTGCCGAACTCCCCTGCCCGTTCCATGGCAAGCTTGACGGCTTCGGAGGTCAACCACGCTCCGGGTAAACGATTGCCGTTCCAGCAGACGGATGGACCGCGATCGCTGATGGTCTCATAGCTCCCCGTCTTTGTCACGATGCCGTCGGCAATGCCTTGCAGATACCAGCCGGCCAGTGCCAGGCCGTGGGTCGAATGCCCCATCAGATCGGCCTCGACGAGATAGGTGGCGACTGCTGTCGCTTTGTCGTCTTCAAGACCAGCGCCAGCGAAAAGCGAATGGGCGAACGTGAGCAAGGCGTCGCTCGAATAACGTGGATCGGTCATCTGTCGTAAACCTCCGGATTGAGAACGCGAGGCGGCCGACGCCCGGCAATAAAATCCTTTATGTCGCTGATCACCATCAGGCCGACATTTTCAAGCGCTTCCAGGCTGTCGGCTCCGCTATGCGGCGTGAAGACGACATTCGGGAGCTTGAAGAGCGGATGCGACACATCCGGTGGTTCGGTGACGAAGGCATCGATTGCGGCACCCCGCAGGCGGTCCTGCGAGAGAGCGGATGCCAGCGCATCATTATCGACGACCTCACCACGCGCGAGATTGAGCAGGCACGCACTTGGTTTCATCAAAGAGAGCTTTTCCGCCCCGATCAGTGCTGTGTTTCCGGTGCCGCCGAAAATGTGCAGCGACACGTAGTCGGAACGGGCTAGCAGCGTGTCGAGTTCGACGATCTCGATGCCGTGCTCGGTTATGAATGCCTGATCTGGATAGAGGTCCGAAGCGACCACTGTCATGCCAAGCGCAATCGCCTTGCGCGCCAGCAGCTTACCGATATTTCCGAGCCCGACGATGCCGAGCACCTTGCCGGAAATCTCGGTTCCCGGCTTGCGGTCCCAGCCGCCGGAGATCACGTTCATATGACCATATGGGATGTTGCGGGCCATGGAGAACATCATCCCTACGGCCAGTTCGGCCACGGCATTGGAGTTCGCGCCCGGCGTGCTGGTGACCGGATATCCCTTTGTCGTGCAGGCCGGAATATCGACATTATCGACCCCGACGCCGTGCTTGAGCACAGCCTTGAGCCTCGGCGCGTCCTTGATCGTCGCAGCGTTGACCGGTACCAGCCCGGCAACCAGGAAGTCCGCTCGCCCGATATGCTGAGACAGGCCGCCATCCGGCAGAGCCGTATCCGTACAACGGATGATTTCCCAGCCGGTTTCCTCAAGCAATTGCGGCAGCCGACCATGCCGCCCGAAGCCGGGCGACGTCGTTGCGACGACAATGGACATCAGCTCTTCCCTCACAGCAGGCCGAATTTCTTCAGCGTTTCGCCGATACGGGCGTCTTGTTCGGCGTTCGGCAGCAGAGCCGGCTGGCGGCTGGCGCCAACGGACGAGTCCTGCAGATAAAGCGCACGCTTGACCATGGCCGGCGGGAAACCGTGGGCGTAGAGGTCGGTGCGGAAGGCGGTGTAGATTTCCTGCTGGCGCTGGGCTTCTTCGATATTGCCCGAGTTGAAGCCGCCGACGATGCCGGCGAGAACGTCCGGCATGGCATTTCCGAGGCCGGAAATGCAGCCCGCGGCGCCGTTCTGCAGCGACCAGAGCACCAGATGGTCCGGGCCGGAATAGACTTCGAAACCTTCGACCTCCTTGGAAACCTGCAGATAGGCAGCCAGCGTTTCCTGCGCGCCACCCGAATCCTTGATACCGGCGATGTTGCCATGGGTGGCCAACTTGCGGGCGGTTTCCGGTTCGATGTGATTCTGTGTGCGGGCCGGGATGTCGTAGAGATAGACCGGCGTATTGACGGCGTCGGCCACGGTGGAGAAGTGGCGGATCAGGCCATCCTGCGTGCAGGCGATGAAGAAAGGCGTGATGACGGCGATGCCGGTGACGCCGATGCGATCGAATTCCTTGGCGAGTTGCAGCGTCTCGAACGTCGCGGGCATGCCGGCGTTGACGATGACATCGACCTTACCGCCGACTTCATCGACCACTTCCTCGAGCAGCTTTACCTTTTCGCCGTGGGTCAGCGCCGAAAAATCGCCGTTTGTACCGGCGCACATGATGTTGTTGCCGGCCGCCACCTGACGGCGCACCTGGGCGCGGGTGGCTTCGTAATTGATGGTCTCGTCGTCGTTGAAGCAGGTCACGATCGCGACGAAGGCTTTCTTGGTCATCATTCTACTCCGGTATCAATCAAATCAGGATGCGGTTGCGAGGCGCGCGTTGCGGTTTGCCGCCTGCACGTCCGGGTCGGGATCGAGGCTGGCGGCGAGAAGCGCCTGCGTATAGGGCTTTTGCGGGTTGTCGAAGACCTGGGCGACGGTGCCGAATTCGACCACTTCGCCCTTCTGCATGACCATGACGTAATCGGCAAAGTCACGAACCAGCGGCAGGTCGTGAGCGATGAAGATGAAGGCGATGCCCATCTCCTTGCGCAGTTTGTCCAACAGCGTGATCACCTGCGCCTGGACCGACACATCGAGCGCCGAGACGGCTTCGTCACAGACGATCAGCTTTGGTTCGAGCGCAAGCGCGCGGGCAATGGCGATACGCTGGCGCTGGCCACCGGAGAACTGGTGCGGATAGCGGCCCATATGTTCCGGTGACAGACCGACCTGGCCTAGCAGTTCGGCGGCCCGTTCGCGCCATTTGGCCTTGGGCAGAATTTCCGGATGGATGACCCAGGCCTCCGAGATCAGCTGGTAAACGGTCATGCGCGGGTTGAGCGACTGGGTCGGGTCCTGAAACACCATCTGCAGGTCGCGGCGCAGCTTGAACAGGTCGCCCGGCGACATGGTGAAAAGGTCTTTGCCCTTCCAGTGCGCGGTGCCGCCATCCGGCTCTTCGAGGCGCAGAAGGATGCGTGCGAGCGTCGATTTGCCCGAGCCGCTTTCACCGACGACGGCAACGGTCTCGCCCTGCTTAAGGTCGAAGGAAACGCCCTTCAGCGCATCGAAGCCGCCGTAGGACTTGCGGGCATTTTTGACGCTGAGGATCGGTTCGCCTTGCGCTTCCGGCTCATGCATCTCGCCCTTACCCGGTGCGGCAGCGATGAGCTTTTTCGTGTAGGGATGCTGCGGATTGCGATAGACGTCACGCACCGTGCCGCTTTCGACCAGCTGGCCTTTTTCCATCACAACGACGCGGTCGGCGACCTCCGATACGACGCCGAGGTCGTGGGTGATGATCAGCACGCCCATGCCTGTTTCGCGCTGCAATTCCTTAAGCAGCGCCAGCACTTCCGCCTGCACCGTCACGTCAAGTGCTGTGGTCGGCTCGTCCGCGATCAGAAGGTCCGGTTTCAGCGCCAGTGCCATGGCGATCATCACGCGCTGACGCTGGCCGCCGGAAAACTCGTGCGGGTATTTGTCGAGCGCCCGTTCCGGGTCTGGCAGCGCAACGCGCTTGAACAGACGCAACGCTTCGGCCTGAGCCTGCGTGGTGCTTATACCGTGGGTCTTCAGCGCTTCGCGCACCTGCCAGCCGACTGTATAGACCGGGTTGAGGTGGCTGAGGGGGTCCTGAAAGATCATCGCGATGCGACGTCCGTTCACCTCGCGGCGAGCCTCGGCCGACATTTTCAGCAGGTCTTTGCCCTCGAGAAGGATCTCGCCGGACGTGATCTTGCCCGGCGGCATGTCAATCAGGTTCATGATCGCCGACGAGGATACCGACTTGCCCGAACCGCTCTCGCCGAGGATGGCAAGCGTTTCGCCACGGTCGAGATAATAGGAGATGTTGCGTACGGCATGAACTGTGCCGGTAACTGTGTGGAAATCCACGGAGAGGTTGCGGACCTCGAGAAGATGATCAGCCATTTTTCGGTCCTTTCATTTCCAGGCGCCAGCGCTGGACGGGGTCGAGCGCGATACGCAGCCAGTTGGACAGAAGGTTGAGCGAGAGTGTGGTGAGGATGATCGCCAGACCCGGCCAGAAGGACAGCCACCAGGCATTGGTGAGGTACTGGCGGCCTTGGCTAATCATCAGGCCCCAGGTGATTTCCGGCGGCTGGATGCCTATACCGAGGAAGGAAAGCGCGCTTTCCGCCAGCATGACATAGGCGAAATCGAGCGTGGCGAGCGTCGTCAGCGTCGGGAAGACCACCGGCAGGATGTGGCGGAACAGGATGCGCTTCGACGATGCGCCCATGACACGGGCGGCCTGCACGAACATGCGGCTCTTGATTTCCAGAACCTCGGCGCGGGTGGTGCGCAGATAGACCGGAATACGGGTGATCGACAGGACCAGCATCAGGTTGAGGATGGACGATCCGAGGATGTAGAGCACGATCACCGCGACGAGCAGCGACGGGAAGGACATGATGACGTCGGCGATGCGCATGATGACCTGGCTGACGCGCTCCGACGCGAAGCCGGCGATCAGGCCGAGCAGCGTGCCGACGACAGCAGAGATGAAGACGGCGCCGGCGGCCACCATGATGGTGTTCTGGGTGGCAACAATGATGCGCGGCCAGAGTGGGCGGCCAAGCGCATCGGCGCCGAGCCACATGAACCATTCGCGCGAAAAATCGAACGGTGCGAGGTTGCGGCCGCGCAGGTTCTGTTTCGTGGCGATTTCATCGAGCCAGCTCGGGCCGATGATCGCCATGACGATAACGAAGACGAGGAAGATCGCGGCACAGAGCGCGAACTTGTCGGCCCAGAGCATGCGCGCCATGCGCACGAAAGCGCTCGGTTCGGCTGCGACGGTTTCCTTGGTGGGAGTGGATTGAATGGCCATGGTCATGTCGATCCTCAGTAGCGGATGCGTGGATCGAGAAGCGCGTAAGCAAGGTCGATCACGAGGTTCATGAGGAAGATGGCGAAAGCAGTGACGAGGATCGCCGCCAGCACGACGTTGAAGTCACGCTGCAGGATGCTGTCGATCATCAGCTTGCCGACGCCGGGGAAACCAAAGATGGTCTCGATGATGACTGCGCCGTTCAAAAGGCTGGCGGCCTGGTCGCCAATGACGGTAATGACCGGCAGCATGGCGTTGCGCAGGGCGTGGATGAAGATGATCGGGCCGGATTTCACGCCCTTGGCGCGGGCCGTCTTCACATAGGCAGAAGAGAGTGCGGAGATCATCGAGCCACGCACCACCTGAACGATGATGCCGAAGGGCCGCACGAACAAGACGCAGATCGGCAGGATCCAGTGCGACAGCGTGCCGGTTCCGGACGTCGGTAGCCAGGACAGCTGGATGGCAAATACAACGATCGCCACGATGGCGAGCCAGAAATCCGGCACTGAAGCGCCGATCAGCGACACCATCGAAGAAAACCGGTCAAAGAAGCCGCCGGTGCGGAAGGCAGCGAGCGAGCCGACGACGATGGCGCAGACGGTGACCAGGGTCATGGTGATGACGGCGAGCCACAACGTCCAGACGAAAGCTTCGAGAACGACATCGAGCGCCGGGCGGGCCTTGCGCAGGCTTTCGCCGAGATCGCCGGTTACGACATTGCCGACATACTGGCCGAACTGCACGAGCAGCGGCTGATCCAGCCCGTGCAGGGCGCGGAACTCAGCCTTCATTTCGGCGGAAGCTTCTACGGGAAGGAACAGCGAGGCCGGGTCACCCGTCAGACGGGACAGGAAGAAGACCATGACCAGCAACCCGATGAGCGAGATGAGACTGGCGAAGGCGCGCTTGCGGATAAAACTGAGCATGGTGACCTCGATCTTGGTGGAATGGACGGCGGCGGACCGCCGTCCATTTCGCTTCGACTGGGGCGATAGCGATCGCCTGATGGTTACTGCTTGAAACCGATCTCGGAGAGCTGCAGCATGGAGTTGGTGGCGATGCTGGGCTTGAAGTCCAGGCGCTCGGACACGCGGGAATAACCGACCATGTGGAAGAGAAGGGCATCTGCGACGAGATCGTCGTGGACATAGGCGATCAGTTGCGACCAGAGCTTTGCGCGTTCGTCACCGGTGGCAGCCGAGGCGCGGGCGATGAGATCATCGACCTTGGGGTCGGCGTAACCAGACTGCGTGCCCTTCGAGTCGTATTTGAAGAACATGGTGAAGGACGGATCACCCTTGGAATTGTCGTGCATTGCAGCGACAATCGTCGGGCCCCGGCCTTCCTTGAACGGCTTCGAATAATAGACCTCGTGTTCCGCGACTTCGACGAACTTAAGGTCAACCTTGAAACCGACGTCCTGCAGCTGTGCCTGGACGGCCTCCATGATCTCCGTGACGTTCGGGAAATTGGCTGTACGGGCAACCATGGTGATCGGCGTATCGACAGGAACGCCGGCAGCCTTGGCTTCCTCAAGCAGTTTTTTGGCCTGGTCCGGATCGTACGGGAACACCTTCACGTCCGGGTTCCAGCCAAGCGTGGTCGGCGGCACCAGAGCGGTGGCAAGAACGGCATCCTGTGGAACCAGTGTGCCGATGAACGCCTGACGATCGATGGCCAGATTCAGCGCCTTGCGGACACGGACATCGTTGAGAGGCGCAATGTTGCCATCGATGCGCAGATAGACGGTTTCACTGTCGAGATAGGAGAAGTCGGTCTTTTCGTTGGTAGCTTCGACCTGAGAGATCGATGGTGCGAGATCGGCTTCACCGGCCTGAACCATGGCAGCGCGAACGGCCGGATCGGTACGGAACAGGTAGGTTGCCTTGGTGACGGCGGGCTTCTTGCCCCAGTAGTCGTCACGGGCGTCGAGAACGATCTGCTGGCCCGGCGTCCAGTTGGACAGCTTGTAAGGGCCGGTGCCGACCGGCTCGCGGATGAATTCGAGCGGCGTGCCTTCCGGGACGATAGTGACGAGCGACAGAAGCAGCGGCAGGATCGGCTGAACCGGATCGACCTTGAAATCGATGGTGTTGTCGTCAACGACCTTAACGTCGAACTTCATGCCGCCGAAATAACGGCGGGATTCGCAAATGTTCTTGTCGCTGAAAATGCGGTCGAAGCTGTATTTGACATCCTTGGCGCCAAAGGTCTTGCCGTCGGAAAATTTAACACCCTGACGAAGATGGAAACGCCAGGCGCCATCGCCGGTCTGTTCCCACTTTTCGGCCAGCCGGGGCATGACGCCCTGTTTGCCGCGAACGTCGAGCTCGGTCAGTGTTTCGCTGACGTTCTCCATGATGACGCGGCCGATATTGGAACGGGTCGCCATGCACGGTTCGAGCAGGTCCGCTTCTTCCGGCAGGACAATCTTGATATCCGTCGATGCGGCATGAACCGGCGCTACGCCAGTGCCGAATGCGAGGACAGAACCCAACAGGGCTCCAAGCAAATGCGAAGTCTTCATGTCATTCTCCTCCCTCTGGGTGCGGGTCGCACCGCTTGCTGTTCATCTCGCGCCGGCCTGTTCGGCTCACGCGGTCTGAAGGCATTCCTCCTTGAAGCCCTATGCGTCGGTCGGGATGCCTCCGTCCTTTTCGTCGCCATGAGCGGGCTGGCGCAAACCATCGGATGTCTCGGCAAGTTTGTCAAATTAAATATTCAGAACTATCAATTTGTACAAATTTGCCTTTCATAAAACGATTTAATTTCAAATACATGTATCGTCCGTTCGGATCGTCAATAGCAAATTTGCAGATTTTTCAAACTTGACAACTTTGTTATTTGGGTGATTTTCATGTGGGTAAGAGGAGACCCTGATGACGCCTGAACAAATAGCAACCGTCATGACCGGTGCGGTGAAAGCCACTGGGAGTGGACGACACGAGGCCATGTTGGCTTCACCGATGATCCAGAACCACGCGTCCTTCCTGCACCTGACCGAGGATGGCGCACTCATCTGCGCCTGGTTCGGCGGCACGCTGGAAGGGAAATCGGATATCTCGATCTTTGCTTCGGTTCTGGCTGACGGGTCCGACCAGTGGGGCGAGCCGCAGCGGCTGAGTTTTGACCCGAGCCATTCCGAACAGAACCCGGTTCTGTTCACCGCGCCTGGTGGCGGCCTGTTTCTGTTCCACACCTCGCAGCCCTCCGGCAATCAGGACGAATGCCGTATCCGCATGGCAGAAATCTCGCGCGATGCCGCCGACCCGACCATGCTGACGGCGGGTGAAGGACAATATCTCGACCTGCCGCGCGGCTGTTTCGTTCGTGCTCCGCTGACCATTCGCGACGATGGCGCATGGCTTCTGCCGATCTTCCGTTGCATCCAGCGGCCGGGCCAGAAATGGAACGGCAGCCATGACCGCGCCGCGGTCGGCATTTCGCAGGATGGCGGCAAGACCTGGGCGCTCGAAGACCTCGACCAATCGACCGGCTGCGTACACATGAGCCCGGTATCGATCGGTGACAACAAGCTGGCGGCTGTGTTCCGCCGCCGTCAGGCCGATTTCGTCTATCGCACCGAAAGCGCCGATGGCGGCCGCACATGGTCCGCACCGCAGGCAACCGATGTGCCCAACAACAATTCCTCGATCGCAGCTATCCGCCTGAAGGACGGCCGCATCGCGATGATCTGCAACCCGACCAATGCGGAGATGTCGAGCGACCGCCGCGCCTCGCTTTACGACGAGCTGGGCGAGGACGACGACCGGCCAGATGCCAACCCGGATGGCGGCTGCGTGCCGATCTGGGGCGTGCCGCGCGCGCCGGTTTCCGTCTGCATTTCCGATGACGGAGCCAAGAGTTTTTCGCAGCGGATCCTCATCGAGGATGGTCCGGGCACCTGCCTGTCGAACAATTCCATCGACGGTCACAACAAGGAAATGTCCTATCCGTGGCTGCTGGAAGGCACCGACGGCAGCCTTCACATCGCCTACACCTATTACAGGCGCGCCATCAAATATGTTCGTCTCGCCCCAGGCTGGGCTGATGCGGTAAAAGCGGGAGAATAATCATGAGCAATATCATCGGCATCACCATGGGTGACCCGTGCGGCGTCGGACCGGAAATCACGGTGCGGGCGCTGGCCGAAATGGGCGACGCGGACCGCGCTGCCACCCGCATCTACGGCAACTTGCCGACGCTGGAAGCGGCCCGAAAGGCGCTCAACGTCGACATCGATCTGACCCCTTACGTCGTCGACCTGCCGATCGAAGGCGCACCGCTGCCCTGGGGCACGCTGTCGCCGGTTGCTGGCGATGCTGCCTTCCGCTTCATCGAAAAGGCGGTGCGTGATGCCGAATCCGGCGTGATCGGCTGCATCGTGACAGCACCTATCAACAAGGAAGCGCTCAACCTTGCCGGCCACCATTACGATGGTCATACCGGCATGCTGCGCAGCCTGACGAAATCGGCGGCCGCCTATATGCTGCTGGCCTCGGAAAAGCTGAAGGTCATCCACGTTTCCACACACGTGTCCTTGCAGGAAGCCATCCGCCGCGCCACCACCGAGCGGGTTCTGGCGACGATCAAGGCCGGCAACGACCACCTGAAGCGCACCGGTTATGCGGCTCCGCGCATCGCGGTTGCCGGCATCAACCCGCATTGCGGTGAAAATGGCTTGTTCGGCACCGAAGATGACGAGCAGATCGCACCAGCCGTTGCCGCCGCGCGTGCCGAAGGCATCGATGCCTATGGTCCGATTTCGGCCGATACCGTATTCCACCGCGCCTATTCCGGCGGCTTTGATCTCGTCGTGGCGCAATACCACGATCAGGGCCATATCCCGATCAAGCTCGTCGCCTTCGATACGGCCGTGAACGTCTCCGTCGACCTGACGATCGACCGCACCTCGGTCGACCACGGCACCGCCTTCGACATTGCCGGCAAGGGCATCGCCAACCATGGCAACATGTTGTCGGCAATCGCCTATGCGCGCAAGCTGGTGGCTGGCGGTAAGGGAGAGCAGGTATGAGCAGCGCTCCCGTCATCATTCTGCATCAGCCCAAGCGGCTGATTGTCGGCGCCGGCACGATTGGTGAAGTCGGCCCATGGGCCGCAGACGTTTCCTCGACGCTGGTGATTGCAACGCCGATCACCGCCGGCTTTATCGACCGGTTGAAGTTGCCAGGCAAGGTCGCCCTGTTCGATGCCATCCCAGGCGAGCCGGAGATTGCAACACTCGATGCTGCCTTGGCTGCGGCGCGGGTCGCAAAGCCGGATCTCATCGTCGGTCTCGGCGGCGGATCGGTGATGGATGTCGCCAAGCTGGTTGCGGCCCTTTGGGATGGCGAACAGACGCTGACCGATGTCGCGGGCCCCAATAAGGTGGCCGGCCGCAAAACTCTGTTGGCGCAGGTGGCGACCACGGCTGGCACAGGCTCGGAAGCCGGCATCCGCTCGTTGATCACCGATCCCGTGAAGGGCGCCAAGATTGCGGTCGAGAGCCCTTATCTGATCGCCGATCTCGCCGTGCTCGACCCGGAACTCACCTACTCTGTGCCGCCGGCCGTAACCGCAGCAACCGGCGTAGATGCCATGGCGCATTGCGTCGAGGCGTTTACCAGTAAGCGCGCGCATCCGATGATAGACGGCTTTGCCCGCATGGGCTTTCACCTCGTCGGCAAGTTTCTGGCCCGCGCTGTGAAGGACGGATCGGATCGTGAAGCCCGCGAAGGCCTGATGCTCGCCTCCTACTACGGCGGCATATGCCTTGGACCAGTCAACACGGCGGCAGGCCATGCCATCGCCTATCCGCTTGGAACGCTTCTGCATCTGCCGCATGGGCTCGCCAATGCCATTGTGTTTCCGCATGTTTTGGCCTTCAACCAGCCAGTCGTGGCAGACAAGACGGCGGAAGTGGCCGAAGCACTTGGCTTTGGCAAGGATCTTTCGCAGGCGGATCTCAGCGGGGCTGCGCATGCATTCTGCGCCGATCTCGGCATCGAGATGTCGCTGGCCAGGCATGGTGCGACCGAAGCAGATCTGTCGCGTTTTGCGGCGGATGCGCATGCCATCCGCAGACTGATGGACAATAACCCTGCCGACATGAGCGTCGATGACGTTCTGGGGATTTACCGGGCAAGCTTCTAAAAAGCTGCCTTGGAGGAGGGAAGGCGGTGCGAGCGATCGTGCCGCCTTTTTCATATCCAGCCCGGACAGACTCTAGAGCTGGTTTTCATATACACGGGCTGGACGACGTCTCTTATCTCCGTCCTCGGCCCTGCTGCGATTCCTTCGCCGAGCCGCAGAAGCCGGCAGGCTTGCTTTTTACCCAGGCAACGAATTTCTGAATGTCGGAGCTCTCAAGGAGAGCCTGAATCGTCGAAAATGTCTTGGCGAGCTGCGAATTCGTGAAGACGGCATGAATCTGGTCATGGCAGACCCTATGCAGCAGAACGGTCTGCTTGCCGCCCTTGCTTTTCGGAACAAGGTGATGTGCATCTTCATCGCCAACCGGGATGATACGGTCGCACAGGGCGCAAAGCGTCGGTTCCGGCTCCTCCTGCGACGAAGCGAAATCCTCTCTGATTTTGCGGGCCATTGGTATTCTGCCGTTTTTTGTAAAGGATGCGTGCCGGAGCCCGTATCGATCTGATCGATACGGGCTCGATGCCGCCAGATACCGCTTCTGCCGCTGGGGAGCAACGATGTTTCGAAAACAGCCTATCTGGGCGGCGCCTGAAAGCTACTGATGCGACGACTGAAATAACCGTTCGCGTGACCCCTTCAAATGCTCAAGCATCAGGCGTCGTGCCTCGTCCTCGTCACGGTTGGCGATCGCTGATGCAATCGCCTCGTGTTCGGCGAAAACGCGGGTGAGACCCGATGCCTCGCGCTTGATCGAGGCGCCGTGGAATTTCATGCCGACAGCAATGTGGTCCTTCAGCGCTTCCATGGCGGTGGAGAAATAGTTGTTCTGCGCAGCGCGGGCGATGGCGAGGTGGAACTGGAAATCGGCATCCTCGCGGTGCGACTGGCGGTTGGTTGCGTCACGCAGCAGTTCCAGCGCCTGACGGATCGCCTTGAGGCTTTCGGCATCGTGGCGGGTCGCCGCGGCAGCTGCAGCGGCTGGCTCCAGCGTCAGCCGGAATTCATAACAGTTGAGAAGATCCGCGACGTTTTCCAGCTGGCCGAAACCGAGCGGGTTTCTCAAGCCCATCGAGCGGACAAAGCTGCCTGCACCACGGCGGGAATAGATCAGGCTCTGGTCGCGCAGACGTTTCAGCGCCTCACGGATAACCGGGCGGGACACCTCGAATTCGGCAGCGAGATCGTGTTCTGTCGGCAGGCGTTCGTCCGGCTTGTAGGCGCCGGATTTGATGGCACGCAGCATGCGCTCGAAAACGATATCGGCAAGCCCCTTGCGGGCGGTTCCTGTTTCCAGTCCCATCTTCAACCGGCCTTCCGCAGGACCATGTCTGCAATGTGCTTCAACGTATCGGGATGACCGAAACCACCCGATTTTGCAATGATGCAACGCCCTTGCGCCGACGCTACGCCGAGACCCGGCAGGCATTCGCCATGCAGACGCAGCCGCGACAGCCCTAACCGGCGCAGTACAGCCTCTGCCGTCGCACCGCCCGAAAGAAGCAGCGTGCCGTCATAACCGGCAAAATTCCGGTTCAGGCCATCAGCCAGAGCTTCCGAAACGAGCTGCGGGTCCAGCTCTTCCGCGGCCGGCGTCGCCTGCACCAGAGTCAAATCAGTACCTGTGTCGGGTGCCGCCCCCAGAGTGCCATTGGGTGCAGGCAGATAATTCAGGCTATGGCTGCCGCGCAGGGCATCTATCTGCTTGAGCGTGATAGGATCGCGCGAGCCGATCACAAAGGTGATCCGGCCGGGCGGGATGGTTGCCGCCTGCGCCGAAATCCCGGCTGTCATGCGACGGGCAAGCGCTTCGGCAAGGCCGCGGGCGCCGATCAACAGATCGGTGCCGTCACTTTCCGCTGCAGCCAATACCGCATCCATGTCGGCGGGTGTGCGGGTATTCGGCGCATGGGCGCGGGCCGCGTGTGGGCCGAGCCGGTTGGTGATCACGATCGGGGTGTCGATACCGAAGCCTGTGACACGGCCATCCTCCACGATCCGCTCGAATTCCGGGATGGCCGGTGCGACGAGCGCTTGGCGGAAGGGTATGGCATCCAGCTCGGCAACGATATTGCCCTTGAGGCGGGAATCGACCTTCTTGAACAGTTGCGTGCCAATCGGCAGCAGAGCCATCACGGCAGCAGTCGCGGCACGCGCTTCATCCGCACCGATTTCGCGCGTGTTGAGATTGATGGACAGGACGTCGGGGCGGTCTTCGACGATCCCGACAATCGAATCTCGGCTGAGCGCCACTTCCGTGTGAAGACCACGCCCTGCAAAAGGCGCCGCCGAGTCGAGCGCACCGGTCAGATCGTCCGCGAGAATGGCTAACATGTGTCTCCGCCCACTTATGTTGTAATCTTTATACCACAAAAAAATGCTTAAATGTCAACATAGATATAAGTCGAACTGACAAATACCAAGGCGTCATTGCGCTACAGAGAGACGCGTTATTGCCGCTCTTTTTTACTCGCTTCTAGGGAATGCGGCCTCTGCCATCAACCAGAAGACATACTGATGGCTCGCAAACAGACGGGTACGATTTCGCTACGCGGGTCAGCCGCCGAACCAGCAGGGTCAATTCCATCCGGTCAATTTGGTGAGGCTTCCGGTATCTTTCCCTGACCGGAAGTGGATAGCCCCCAAAGTACCACCGTCTTCGGGCATAGAAAGCGTTCAATCTGCCGTCACGAGATGATTGCGTTGATTGAAAAGGTTTTCTGCCAGAAAACTGCTGGATGAGAAAATCTCCGCGCCATATCGTCGGAGCCCCCTCCCCGCTGAAACAAGGCCGCGGTCTCTCGTGGCTTCCAGTCGCAATCCTATAGGGGCAGCTGCCATTGCACTGGTCCCTAATTCGATCGAAAAAGCTATTTGCCGTCAGCTACTGTTTCTGGACTTTTCCGCCCTCGGCGACCAGGCGTCCCTGCTTGAAAACTCTGCGATTTCCCGGGAAGCCAACCACAGCCTCGGGAACATGTTCGGCTGCGATCGCCACGAAGTCTGCCTTGGCCCCGACTTCGATGCCGTACCCTTCAAGCCTGAGCGCCTTTGCGCCTGCCGTGGTGACGATATCGAATGAAGTCTGCAGCTCCTGGTCCGTGAAGAAACCGGAACGGTAACCGATGATCTCCGCCCGGCGCAGCATATCGCCATCGCCATAAGGCCACCAGGAATCGCGGATATTGTCGCTGCCGCTGAAAACGTTGACACCCTCGCTGCGCAACAGCGCGACGGGTGGAAACGTGTGATGCCCCGGTGCATTGGTCATGATCGAGATGCCACTTTTGGCAATCTTTGCCGCGATCTTGCGAGCCGCGTCGGGCGCCAGATCGCCGAGACCATAGGCATGGCTGATCGAGACATGCCCCTGCATGCCAAGCGCCTCCGTCCGGGTGCAGATTTCCTCGATTGTGAAGGCCCCCATGCTGCCGCCTTCGTGCAGGTGGATGTCCGCATCGACACCGCGTTTTTCGGCGATGCCGAAGACGACGTTAAGATGAGCACTGACGTCACGGTCGAAACTTGCCGGGTCAAGCCCGCCGATCAGGTCGGCACCAATACCGATCGCTTCGTCCAGCAGCTCGGCTGTGCCAGGACTTTTCAGGATGCCGCTTTGCGGGAAGGCAACGAGCTGGACATCGATGATATCCCTGTATTTCTCCCTCACCGCCAGGATCGTCTCCAGCGATTTAAGCCCGACCGAACCATCGACCATCACATGGCTGCGCATCTGTAGCGTGCCATGAGAGATGCAAAGCTCGAGTTGCTTGATGGCGCGCTCGGCCATGGGTTCGGCTTTCGCCATGTTGTCCGCCTGGAAGGCGACCCGTTCATGTACATCGAAACCGTTGGTGCAGGGACGATGTGGCACCCATTTCCCGCCATAGAAGCTCGTATCCAGATGGATATGCCCCTCAACGAAGCCCGGAACGAGCAGGTCGCCCGCGATGTTGATGACATTGCCGGATGCCGATGCGGTGGCGGCAGACTGAATGCTCGTTATCCGGCCATTCTCGACGTGAATATCGTGCAACAGCCCATCGGAAAGCTTCGCATTGGTGAAAATCGTCTTCGTCATGATCGGGAGTTTCCTCAGAATCTTATCGTTGAAAAGGTCAGACAGCGGGCGCCAGATGACAGGCAACCACACCGCCGCCCTTGCGTGCTCGAACCTCAGGCGCTGTTTTGCTGCACAGATCCGTGGCCATAGGACAGCGCGGATGGAAGGCACAGCCAGTCGGCGGATCAAGCGGACTCGGCGGCTCACCGCCCATAAGCTCCCGATCGCGATTGGGAGCGGCGACATCAGGGATCGTCTGGAGCAGCAGTTGCGTATACGGATGGTGTGGATTTGCGAACAGCGCCTCGGTATCGGCCTCCTCGACAATCCGGCCGAGATACATGACCGCAATACGGTCTGCCATGTGTCGCACGACGGCGAGGTTGTGGCTGATGAAAAGATAGGTGAGGCCAAGCTCATCCTGAAGACTGCGCATCAGGTTGAGGATCTGTGCCTGCACCGACACGTCGAGCGCCGAAGTCGGCTCATCGCAGACCAGGAATTCCGGTTCGCTGGCAAGCGCCCGAGCGATCGAGATGCGCTGCCGCTGCCCCCCGGAAAATTCATGCGGGTAACGTCTCGCATCATCCGGCGACAGGCCGACTATGCGCAGCAATTCGGCGACACGCGTGTCGATCGCTTCTGTACCGTTGCGCAGGCCGAATTCACGGATCGGCTCGGCGATGATGTCGCCGACGCGCCAGCGCGGGTTGAGGCTTGCATGCGGATCCTGGAAGATCATTTGCGCTTCCATTGGCTTGCCGCGCCCCCTGCCCTTGACCGCCGGCGCAAACAGGATTGCGCCTTCGCTTGGCGCATAGAGCCCGGTGACCAAGCGTGCGACGGTGGACTTGCCGCAACCGGATTCACCAACCAGCGCCAGGCATTTGCCCGTCTCGACAACGAAAGTGACGTCCTGCACGGCGCGTAGATAGCGCTTCGGCTTGCGGTCGATCATCCGGTTCAGCCAAGGCGCGGAGACATCGAAAACGCGGGAGAGCTGATCGACTTCCAGGGCGTTGCTCGTGCTTCTCATAACACACCTCCATCATGAACCAGACACGCGACGCTACCGTGCCCTTCGGCAACCATCACGGGGCGGACTTCGCGACACCGGGTCCCGGCATCGAAACAGCGCGGGTTGAAGGCACAGCCGGTCGGAATGGCGTTCAGCCGCGGCATTGCACCATCGATCTGGGCAAGACGCTCGACGCGGGCGCCGAGTGCTGGAATGGATCCCATCAACCCACGCGTATAAGGATGTTTCGGCCGGCTCAGCACCTCTTCCACCGGACCGATTTCGATGACGCGCCCGGCATACATCACGGCGACCCGGTCCGCGGTCTCGGCGATCACACCCATATCATGCGTCACCAGCATGACGCCCGTTCCGTGTTCGCGGCAAAGCCTGCGCAGCAATGCAGTAATCTGCGCCTGAATGGAAACGTCGAGCGCCGTCGTCGGTTCGTCGGCGATGATCAGTTGCGGATTGCCCGCAAGCGCCAGTGCGATGACGACACGCTGGCGCATGCCGCCGGAAAACTGGTGCGGGTAATGATCGATGCGCTCGTCCGCACCGGGGATGCCAACCTGTTTCAGTAGCGCAACGGCGTGATCGCGCGCCTCGGCCCGGCTTCTGCTCGAATGCAGACGGACGGTTTCTACCAATTGCTGACCGACCGAGAACAACGGATTGAGCGAGGTAAGCGGATCCTGGAATATCGCGCCGACCATGCTGCCGCAGATTGATGCCATTTCCGCTTCGCTCAGATTATCGGTCCGCTTCCCGCCGATGCGAATCTCGCCGGCGGCGATCCGGCCCGGCGGCTCGAGCAGGCCGAGAACGGCCATGCCGGTCATCGACTTTCCAGCACCGGATTCGCCGACGATGCCCAGGATTTCGCCGCGCTTGATCGTCAGCGAAACATCCGAGAGCGCTGTGAGGACACCTCTGCAGGTAGGAAATTCAACCGAAAGCCCCCTCACGTCCAGCGCTAGGACGTCTGAAGCCGGGGAATGGCTGGGAATGCTCATGACGCAACCTCGCTCTGGCTGTGATGCAACGGATAGCTTGAAGGAAAGATCGTCTCGACCGGTGGATGCCCGAAAGTGCGTTCGGGATAACGGGCAATCAAACCGTCGAATTGCGTCTGTGCCTGCTTTCGTGCGGCGACCAGATCGATGCCGGCAACCTGACCGTCACGCATCGACAGGCGACCATCGACGATCGTCGCGCGGGTAACGCGGCCGGTCGCTCCGTAGACGAGCGTCTGGATCGGATCGATGCGCGGCGCAATCATCCGGTCAGCCATGTCGAAGACGGCAATATCGGCCTTTGATCCGACGGCGAGCCGTCCGAGATCCGGCCGGTTCAGCGCGTCGGCACCGGCAATCGTTGCTGCATCATAAAATTCGGCGGCAGATCCGGCATCGCCGCGACCCTCGGCGATACGGTTCGCCATCAGCCCGACCGCCATGTTCAAGATAATGTCCGGTGGTGCGGTGTCGGTTCCCATTCCGATGCGGACACCCATGGCTTTGACCTTTGAGAAGGATCTGAGCGCCGAACCGTGCCGGGCGGAGACCAGCGGGCAATGGGCGACGGTGACGCCGTTTTCGGCATATCGGGCCAGATCTTCATCGGTGGCAACGGTCGCATGCGGTGCGATCAGGCGGGAGGAAAGCAGGCCGCGACGATCCAGCCATTCCGGCGAGGTAACGCCATGTAGGCGCCGCACGGTCTGCAATTCCATCTCACCCTGCGCCATATGCAGGCGCACCGGCAGATCCATCTCATCGGCATGGGCGAATGTCCGCCGCAGCAAGGTTTCGGTGCAGGTCTCGACCCGGTCCGGCGCGAACATGCCGGAGATCAGGCCACCGGCGGTGCCGTGAATGCGACCGGTGAAAGCCGCAGCCGCCTCAAGTTCCTCTAATCCCCGCTCCTCGTCGAAGACCGGCTGCATCGCGCCCGTCTCATCGAGGATCACGCCGCCGCTGCGATAGGCCGGTCCGAGCCAGACGCGCAGGCCAAGATCTTCGGCCGCGACAGCTGCCGCCTCGAATTCCGCAACCGTCTCGCCCCAAGCGCGGTAGAAAAGCGATGCGATCGGTAGCGCCGAGGTGATGCCGTTCAGCAGCAGCTGCGCAAAAGCATACCGTTTCTGGAAAGCCAGCTCGTCGGGCGTGTACATTTCATAGGCCCGCGCGGCATAATCGCTCGGCCAGACGCGGCCTTTCCTCCAGCCGGGCTGGTTGTCCATACCAAGCACTGTGGTATCGAGGTCGGAGAGCGCGTCGAGATCGACGAAACCGGGGCCCACCATGGCTTCGCCCATGTCGTAGCGCGCTGCAATTTCGCCCTCGAACCGTTTGCCGATCCAGATGACGCGGTCGTTCTCGATCACGACCTCACCACCGTCGAGAAGACGCCTGCCTTCCGGTAGATCGAAGACGACGTAACGCGCCTTGAGCGCCCAGCGGCCAGGCGGCCGTTTTCCGAGCGGGAGATCTGACCAATTCCTGTTGGTGATCATGGCCGCTCCCGTAGGCTCTTGCCATCTCGGGCAACGATGTTTCCGGCGGCGACCACCAATTTGCGCGGCTGATGCGTGACGATCGCCTCGCCGACGCTTTCGCCTTCGACAATGACTACATCACCCCGTCCACCGACGGCCAGGGTATGGTCTGCGCGGTCCATCACTGCCGCTCCGCCGGTCGTGCAGACGTCGAGCGCCATCAGCAATTCATCGTCGCGGCGCAGATTGTTCTTCATGCCGAGCAGCATCGCGCGTTCCAGCATGTCACCATTACCGTAAGGCCCCCAGGTGTCGCGGAAACCATCGACCCCTGCACCGAAGCGCACGCCGGCGGCGCGCAGCCGCTTCAGCGACGGGACTTCGCGAGATGGCGGCGCCGTCGTCAGGATCGGGACGTCGAGCTCGGCGCAAGTATCGATCAGTGCCTGCGAGACGTTCCAGTCAGGCAGTCCGAGGCAGAAGGCGTGGCTGACCGCCACCTTGCCCTGCATTCCCCTTGCGCGGATGCGCTCAAAAATCATCTCCATCGAGAAGGCACCCAATTCACCGCCCTCGTGCAGGTGGATATCGATGCCCTTGCCGTATTTTTCCGCCAGCGCGAAGATCGTGTCGAGATGCCCCTTCGGATCGCGGTCCATCCCGCAGGGGTCGAGGCCGCCGACAAGATCAGCACCTAAGGCCATCGCCCGATCAAGCAATTCGGCCGTTCCCGGCCGGCGCATCAGGCCTGATTGGGGGAAAGCGACAATTTCGATTTCGACCACGCCGGCAAGCTGGCGGCGGGTCTCCATCACGCCTTCAAGCGCGACGAGTCCCTGATCCGTATCGATATCCACATGGGTGCGGATCAGCGTCGTACCACAACCGACCGATTGCAGCGACTGGCGCATGGACTGGACGTGGGCGTCGAGGCCATAGTCGCGTTTTACTTTGCGTTCATTGTCGATCTTGTCGATGAGCCGGGGTCCGACCTCGTTTACGTACCAGGGATAACCGAGCAGCGACTTGTCGAGATGGGTATGTGCGTCCACAAGACCGGGAATGGCGATGCGGCCACCCGCTTCTTCCGTCGGAACACCCTCGGCAGCGAGCCCAACTCCGATCGCCGCAATGCGACCGTCCCTGATGAGGATGTCGGACGGCTCGCCAGCCATGGGTCTGGCGTTTTTAATCAGAAGATCACTCATGGAAATGCCTCAGCGCAGTTTGGGATTGAGAGCGTCACGCAGCCAGTCGCCCAGGACGTTGATGGAAACGACGAGCAGACAGAGCTGCAGGCCCGGGAAAAGCACGATCCACCACTGGCCGGAGAACAGATACTGGTTGCCGATACGGATCAGAGTGCCAAGCGACGGCTGTTCCGGCGGCATTCCAACACCAAGGAAAGAGAGCGTCGCCTCGATCAGGATGCCGAGGCCGAAATTCAGCGTCGCGGTCACCAGAAGTGGGGTGGTTGTATTGGGCAGGATATGCTTGACCAAAATTCGCCAGGTCGGCACACGGATCAGCCTTGCGGCCTGTACATATTCCTTGTTGCGCTCGACCATGGTCAGTGCCCGGACCGTGCGCGCATATTGCACCCACGCGGAAAGCGAGATGGCAAGCACGATGACGCCGGAAGCGCCGACCTCACGCAATGACGGCGGCAATGCCTGCCTTGCCAGCGCCGAGACCAGGATGGCGATCAGCATCGTCGGCATCGACAGAAGCACGTCGCCTGCCCGCATCAGAAGACCATCCGCCCATTTGCCATAATAACCGGCAACCAGCCCGAGCGAAGAACCGACGATCAGCGACACGGCAACCGAGGCCGCGCCGATGACGATCGAGGCGCGCGAGCCATAGAGGATGGCGGAAAGCAGATCCCGCCCCTGCGTATCGGTCCCAAGCAGAAACGGCCATTGGCCACCCTCCATCCAGATCGGCGGTATCTCGGCATTCAGCAGGTCGAGCGAAGCGAGGTCATAGGGGTTCTGGACAGTGATGAAAGGCGCGAAAAATGCCGAGCCAATGAGCAGCAGCAAAAGGGTCGCGGCTGCAACGGCAGAGGGGTGGCGCGTAAAACTCCACCACAGATCGGAGTCCCGCAGCCGGGCAAGCCGGGAAGGAGCGGAGCGGACGATATTTTTGGTGGTCTGGTCGACGATAGTCATGATTGGCTCCCGTCACGCAGCGCGCAGGCGCGGGTCGATCACGGCATAGGCGATGTCGACGAACGTGTTCAGCGTTACGAAAATGAAGGATACGATGCAGAGATAGGCCGCCATCACGGGAATATCGACAAATGTGACCGCCTGCATGAACAGCATGCCCATGCCCGGCCACTGGAAAACCGTTTCGGTGACGAGCGCAAACGCGATCAGGTTGCCCACCTGCATGGCAGTCAGCGTCACTACCGGCATAAGACAGTTCTTAAGCGCATGGCGGAACCACAGCGCCTGCCGTTTCACCCCTCGGGCACGGGCGAACTTGATGAAATCGGCCCTCAATATTTCTAGCATTTCAGCCCGGACAAGCCGCATGACAAGCGTGATCTGGAAAAGCGACAGCGACAAAGCGGGCAGCACAACAGCGGCTCGGCCGGAAGGCGTCAGCAGTCCCGTTGACCACCATCCGAGCTGAACAACCTCGCCGCGGCCGTAACCCGGCAACCAGCCGAGACTGACGGAGAAGGCGAGGATCAGGATGATGCCGACAAAGAAACTCGGCAGAGAAACCCCGACAATCGAGGAGAACTGCAGGCCTTCGGCCCACCAGCGCCCGCGTCCGATCGCGGTGAAGACACCGAGCGGAATGCCGATCGCCAGCGACAATATCGTCGCGATGATGACCAGTTCGAACGTCGCCGGAAAGCGGTCTGCAATCAGGGTGATGACGTTCTGCTGATTGCGCCAGGAAAGACCGAACTCGCCCTGAGCGGCATTGGTAACGAAGCGGACATACTGCGCTAAAAAGCCGTCATTCAGGCCAAGGCGCGTGCGAAGCTCGTCACGCTCCACCTGGGTGGCGCTTTCGTTCACCATCATCTCGACGGGATCGCCGAGGAAACGAAAGATCAGGAAGGCGAAAAAGGCAACGGTCAGCATCACCAGGATGGCATTGCCGATGCGTTTTACGAGGAAGGCGATCATGGCCGCAACGTCCCTGGTTTTGAAGATGCGAAGAATGTCCCTTGCCGGTGTGATCGACGGCAAGGGACTTGGCGACTTACATCTTCACCAGCCACAGGCGGGGAAGGTTGTCCGAGAAGAGCGGGAAATCCTTGATCTTCGCGGTTGTCGCCCAAGCGAGCGGCTGCTGATGCAGCGGGATCATCAGGGCATGGTCTTTGGCGATTTTCAGCGACTGCGCCTCCATCGCCAGCCGTTTGGTCTGGTCGAGTTCGACGGCAGAGGCTTCCGTCACCTTGTCGAATTCCTTGTCGGACCAGCCGCCCCAGTTGAAGATACCGAACGAACCTTCCTTCGTGTGAAGGACCTGCGAGGTAAGGCTGTAGGTGTCGAGCATGGGAAGCGTTGCCCAGCCGAGTGTGTAGACATCCACCCTGCCCGACGAGCGCTTCGGCGTCTGAACCGCACGGGTGCCCTGATCCAGTTTCGGCTTGAGGCCGACGCGCGACCACATCGAAGCGACCGCCTGGCAGACCTGTTCCTCGTTGACGAGGCTGTCGGCACAGTTGAACTCGAATTCAAAACCTTCGGCGCCTGCTTCCTTAAGCAGCGCCTTGGCCTTTTCCGGATCGGCCTTGACCGGCGTATCGATTGCCGCGTCATAACCGGGGATCTGCGGGGCGACGAGTGCACCGGCATTGCGTGATTTTCCGCGCATGACCTTCTTGTTGATGAGGTCGAGATCGATGGCCAACTGCATTGCCTGACGAACACGCAGATCCTTCATCGGGTTTGCAGCACCGGACAGAAGCTGATCACGCTGGGAAAAACCGATCATCACGGTGCGAAGGTCGGTGCCTTCCAGCACTTTGACCTCGGGAGAAGCCGCAAGCCGCGGCATATCCTGCACCGGCGCCTGGTCGGTGAAATCGATATCGCCGGCCAGAAGGGCGGCAACACGAGTTGCCGGCGAGGCAATAGGGGTCAGCTCGATCCGGTCGATATTGTGCTGGGGCTTGTCCCACCAGCCATCGAACTTGGTAAAGACCGTCTTTGCATCCGGCTGGCGGCTTTCGACTTTGAACGGGCCGGTGCCGTTTTCATTGTAGGTCGCGTAACCTTCGGTGCCGGATCCGACATCCGTCGGAGCTTCGGCATTGTTGTCCGTCAGCCAGCCTGCATCGAAGATGTAGATAGTCGTAAGGTCATTCGCCAGAAGCGGATAATTGGCGGAAACGTCGATCTCGATCGTGTGCGCGTCGATGACGCGCGACCCTTTGTAGGCCGGGATATTGCCGCGAAGCGGCGATTTCGGGTTCGTTGCACGCAGCAGCGAAGCCTGTACGTCTTCGGCGGTGAAATCCGCACCATTGTGGAATTTCACACCTTCCCGCAGCTTGAAGCGCCAGGTTGTCGGCGAGACGATCTCCCAGGACGAGGCAAGTGCAGGCTCGATCTTGAGATTGCGGTCGTAACGGACCAGCCCTTCATAGGCGTGGTTGAGGACGCCAAGCGCAAAACTGTCGCCGTAGGAATAAGGGTCGAGCGAGCTGATGTCGCGCGATGCACCCCATTTCAACGTTCCGGCCGTGGCCGGTATTGCCAAGGCAAGCAGGGCAACGCCCGTCACTAGAATTCTCGATAATTGCATTGATTAATTCCCCTCGGATTGCATGCAATGTCCGCAAGGCGATGCTTGAACCCGGACGCCATGACGTTAAAACCGGTTACTGCAGGCGGCTTTTCGCACTTTCTCTGGCAGTCTGGCCTCAGGCTAGATCAGAACGGATACAAATTCAATACAAAATTGCATGCAATTTATTAGTCTGGATGAAATACGATTTTTATGCGATATGCAGACAAAACTGCATTCAAGGGAAAGAGCTGCAGCGATGTCTACGAATCTCAGCAGAAGCGATGCGATTTACGCGTCGCTTCGCCGCGCAATCCTCGAACAGGCGCTAAAGCCAGGCACGAAGCTGCCGGAGGATTCCATCGGCGATACGTTCAGCGTCAGCCGCACGAGTGCACGCAATGCGCTTCTGCGGCTTGCTTCCGATGGCCTTGTCGAGATCAAGCCGAACCGTGGTGCCGCCGTTGCCATGCCGACGCTGGAAGAGGCAGAAGAAGTCTTCGCCCTGAGGCGATGCCTGGAACGTGAGGTGATCGAACGGCTTTGCAAGCGCATGCCGCGCGACGGCATCGATGCGCTGATCAGCCATGTGCGGGAAGAAGAACGGGCGCTTCAGGCATCATCTCCGCGCTCCATCCGGCTTGCCGGTGAGTTTCACATCCTGCTTGCAGAGCTTACCGGCTCGAAACTGCTCATCGACTTCATTAGTCAGATCGTCTCGCGCTCGTCGCTCATTCTTGCCCGTTTCGGTCGCCCGCATTCTGCTGAATGCGGTATCGATGAACATGTCCAGTTGATCGAAGCGCTCAAGGAACAGGATCCGGAAACCGCAAGCCGCATCATGGACCACCATCTGCATGCTGTCGAAGACCGCGCCAAGACCGATGACAAGGACGATGGTCCCGACATCACCGAGATCCTCAACCGCTACATGTCGGCGTCCGAATAACATGAACCAGACGGAAAAGGCCGCTGCGCGATCCCGGCGCGGCATGGTGACAAGCCCGCACCATCTGGCAAGCGAGGCTGGCGCCAAGGTTCTGCGTCGTGGCGGAACGGCAATCGAAGCAGTGATCGCGGCAGGCGCAGCACTCACGGTTCTCTACCCGCATTTTTGCGGGCTCGGCGGCGATGCGATCTGGATCGTTGCGGACCGCGCCGGCCGGCGTAAGGCGATCATGGGGATAGGTCAGGCGGCACAGGTGCTGCCGGATCTTGAAACCATCCCTGCGCGTGGCCCGCTTTCAGCACTGACCACCGCCGCAGTCGTCGATAGCTGGGGGCAAGCCCTTGGTTACTCGCGAGACAATTGGCGGGGCAAGGAAAGCTTCGAATCTCTTCTTGCCGATGCGATCGAGCTGGCGGCTGGCGGTTTTCCCGTCAGCCGGTCGCAACAGCATTGGCATAGGTTCCGAAATGGAGAAATCGAAGCCTGGCCAGGCGTCGCCGACTTTTTCGTGACGCAGGGACAGCAGCGCCAGCCGCAGCTCGCAGCAGTGCTGGAAACGATCGCCCTGCGCGGACACCGCGAATTTTACGAGGGCGAACTTGGACATCGCATAGCAAAGGCATTGGAGGCCGCAGGCAGCCCGATCCGGATGGGCGATCTGGCAAGGACCGCGGCCACCCTTACCGATCCGGTTTCAATCACGTATCGCGACATCGAACTTCTGGCGCCACCGCCACCTTCGCAAGGCATTTCGACGCTCGCTATCATGGGCATCCTGTCGAATTTTCAGATGCGGGACGTCGATCCAACGTCTGCGGATTTCTACCATCTCTGTGTCGAGGCGGTAAAACAGGCGTTTCTCGACCGGGGACAGATCGCCGATCCGGATTTCGTCGCGCAACATTGCACCGAGTGGCTCGACAAAAATCACCTCTCAGCCAAGGCGACGGCTATCAATCCGAAGTCCGCCATGCCCTGGCCTCACCGCTTCCAGACCGGCGACACGGTCTATCTCGCGGCAGTCGATGCCGAAGGCCGTTCAGCCAGTGTGCTGCAAAGTACCTATTATGACTGGGGCAGCGGCGTTCTGTTGCCGGATACCGGCATTCTCTGGCAGAACCGCGGAGCCGCATTCAGCACCGACCCTGCGAGCCCGAATGTCCTGGCCCCCGGCAAGCGTCCTTTCTACACACTCAACCCCGGCCTCGGGCTGAAAGACGGACTGCCGCATCTTCTCTACGGCACCCAGGGCGCCGACGGCCAGCCGCAGACGCTGACCGTGCTGCTCAGCCGATTGATAGATCACGGCTTCGACCCGCTCGCGGCCCTTTCCGCGCCGCGTTTCCTTCTCGGCAGAACCTTCTCCGACACGCGCGACAATCTGAAAATAGAGGATGCGGTCGGCGACACTGTTCTTGCCGCCCTCGCCGCCCGCGGTCATGAAGTCATTGCAATCCCCGCCCTGAATGCCCTCTCCGGACAAGCCGGCGTCATTCGATTGAACGACGACGGATGGATGGAAGGCGCCCATGATCCACGCAGCGACGGCTGCGCCATTGCCATATAGGGTTTGAGATGAAGGTCGATCTTCTTCTTCGTAATGCGCGGATCGCGCGACATCCGGATCTGTTTGATATCGCTATCAAGGATGGCCTGATCACCGGAATTGAACATAAGATCCGTTGCGACGCCGTGGAGGAAGACGATCTCGAAGGAGCCTTCGCCTTCCCCGGTTTTGTCGATAGCCACATCCATCTCGACAAGGCCTGCATTCTGGACCGCTGTTCGATCTGCGCCGGGACGCTCGAAGAGGCAGTGCGCGAAACGGCAAAGGCAAAAGCGGGCTTTTCCGAGGACGACGTTTACCAGCGGGCATCGGCGCTTGTCAGCAAGGCGATCATGCACGGCACCAATCGGATGCGGACATTCGTCGAAATCGATCCCCGCGCAGGCATGCGGTCGTTCGAAGCGATCAAGCGGGTTCGTGAAGACTATGCTTTCGCTATCGACATCCAGATCTGTGCTTTCGCTCAGGAAGGACTGACGCAGGAGCCCGAAACCGAGGCAATGCTCGATGAGGCTCTCCGCTCAGGTGCCGATCTGATTGGCGGATGCCCCTACACCGATGCTGATCCGGCGGAACATGTTCGCAGGATCTTCGCGCTTGCGCGGAGACATGATGTCGATGTCGATTTTCACCTCGACTTCAGCCTTGATCCGACGAAAACCGATCTGCCCGCCGTGATCGAAGCAACGCAACTGAATGATTATGGCGGTCGCGTCACGATCGGCCACGTCACAAATCTGTCTGCTCTTGATCCGGACGTCCTTGCCCTAATAGGAAGAAGGATTGCCGACGCGGGCATCGCGCTGACCGTACTGCCGGCCACGGATCTGTTTCTCATGGGGCGGCAATATAGTTCGAATGTTCCGCGCGGTATCGCGCCGGCCCACCTTCTGTCGGCATTGGGCGTCAGAACGGCAATCGCCACCAACAATGTGCTGAACCCCTTCACCCCGTTCGGCGACGCCTCGCTGGCACGCATGGCCAATCTCTATGCCAACGTCATGCAGCTCTCGCGTGACGCGGACATCGAACTTGTCTTCGATATGGTAGGGTCGCAGGCCGCGGCGATTATCGGCGCGCGATATGATCTGGCAGTCGGCGGGCCGGCGGATATCGTGGCTCTCGATGCGGTAGATTCATGCGAGGTGGTGCGCTCCTCGCCCCTCGCCCTTGCAGGATGGAAGCGCGGGCGAAAAACTTTTACACGCCCGAAGCCTCAACTCATGAAATACCGTCCCTAATGGATCCAGGTGATTGAACCGATCCTCAAGCCAGCGTAACGGCAAGCCCCGGATGCCCGTCCGTATCTGCAGCCGAAGGAATGCTGCTTTGGCTGCCCGGTCGGGAGCAGGCGATGCCGGCGGCAACCGAAGCACGCTGCATGGCAGCCTCAAGCGAGAGCCCGCGATCAAGCGCAGAAGCAAGCACGCCGACAAAGCAATCGCCGGCAGCGGTCGTGTCCTTCACGTCGATCGGCAGTGCCGCGACGCGGATATCTTTTCCCTCGACACAGGCCTCAGCACCATCCCCGCCCAGCGTTCTCAGGACACCGGTGCCGAGCCGCACCGAAAGTGCCGCCGCTGATGATCCGCAGCCGAGCCAACCGGATAACGCTTCCGCCTCGTCTTCGTTGACGACAACGAGGCTGCACAGCGAAAGAACTTCTTCCGCAAGCGAATATGCGGGGGCGAGATTGAGGATCGACATGGCCTTCGTCGCACTGACGCGGCGGATCAGCTTTTCCACTTCCACAATGTCGTTTTCCATCTGTAACAGCACGACATTTGCCCGTTGCAACAGGTTTTCTTCCACTGCATCCGATGACGCGACGAGGTTGGCGCATGCCGCAACCACGATCATGTTGCGGCCCTTGGCATCGATGTGGATCGAGGCACTGCCGGTCGGTTCGGAAACACGAGAAACCCGGCTGATATCGGTCGCCGAAGTCAGGTTCTGCAGACCGATCTCGGCCAGACCATCGTTGCCGACGGCACCCACCATCACCACTTCAGCGCCATCACGCGCCGCCGCCAGCGCCTGGTTGGCGCCCTTCCCCCCGGATTCCGTGCGAAAACCTTTGGCGAGCAGCGTCTGGCCCGGTTGCGGCATGTCCTCGACTTCGTAGACAAAGTCGACATTGATGGAGCCGAAAGTGATGATCATGGCATGTTTCCTTACGCGACCTGGACGAAGTGGCCTTCGCCGGCTTCTTCGTAGGTGCGCTTCGGCGGAACGTAATCGGCGGCACGGAACGGGCTCTTGATCTCGTCATTGGAGATACGGCGCGTCTGCCGACGCGATGGATCGGCGATCGGCACGGCCGCCATGAGGCGCTTGGTATAGTCGTGCTGCGGGTTCTCGAACACGGCCTGACGTGGGCCTATCTCGACGATTTCGCCGAGATACATGACCGCGACCCGATGACTGATGCGCTCGACCACCGCCATATCGTGGCTGATGAAGAGATAACCAAGGCCAAGTTTCTCCTGCAGGTCGAGCATCAGATTGATAACCTGCGCCTTGACCGACACGTCGAGCGCCGAGACGGATTCGTCGGCGATCAGCAGTTTGGGTTCCAGAGCAAGCGCGCGGGCGATGCAGACGCGCTGCCGCTGACCGCCGGAAAACTCATGCGGAAAACGATCCGCCATCGAGGCGGAAAGGCCGACGCGTTCGAGCAGTTCTCCGACACGTTGGCGGGCGTCTGACGCCTTGACGAGACCATGGGTGATGATCGGCTCGGCAATCGCCTGACCGACGCGGATGCGCGGGTTGAGGCTTTCGAACGGATCCTGAAAGATCATCTGTGCTTCGCGACGGATATCGGTAAGTTCCGACTTTCCAGCCTTCAGCACGTTCTTGCCGTCGATCTGGACCTCACCGGAGACCGGGTCGGTCAGCCGGATGATCGAGCGACCGGTGGTGGATTTTCCGCAACCGGATTCTCCGACCAGCGACAAAGTTTCGCCCTGACGCAGTTCCAGCGACACGCCTTCGACCGCATGGATGCGCCCAATCGTCTTGCGCAGGAAACCAGCCTTGATGGGGAACCGCGTTACCAGATTGTCGACCTTGAGGATTGGCGGCTGATCGCGCTTGACGGTGTCCTCGGTCGGCTTGACCGCATGAATCTCGCCGGTTGCCATATCGACATGCGGGAAACGCAGCGGGCGGTCCTTGCCAGTCATTGATCCGAGTTGCGGCACGGCCGACAGAAGCGCGCGGGTATAGGGATGTTTGGCACCGGCGAAGAGGTCGTGCGTCGTGCCGGTTTCCACCTGTTCGCCGCGATACATGACGACCGTGCGGTCGGATATTTCCGCAACCACCCCCATGTCGTGGGTGATGAAGAGGACAGACATGCCCTCCTCTTCCTGCAGCGTCTTGATCAGCTCGAGGATCTGCGCCTGGATGGTGACGTCCAGCGCCGTCGTCGGCTCGTCAGCGATCAAGAGCTTCGGATCACAGGCAAGCGCGATGGCGATGACGACGCGCTGGCGCATGCCGCCGGAAAAATTCATCGGGTATTCGTTGAGGCGCGATTTTGCCGACGGAATACGGACCTTTTCCAGAAGCCGCACGGCTTCCGCCTGTGCCTGTGTTTCGGACATGCCGCGATGCTGGCGAAGGACCTCGGTGATCTGATCGCCAATCTTCAGCACCGGGTTGAGCGACGTCATCGGCTCCTGAAAGATCATGCCGATGCGGTTGCCGCGGATCTTCTGCATGTCTTCAAGCGGAATGGACAGAAGGTCCTTGCCCTCGAACTCGATCTTGCCGGTCACGCGGGAATTACCGGGCGACAGAAGCCGCATGATCGACATCGCGGTGACGCTCTTGCCCGAACCGGATTCTCCGACGACGGCGACGGTCTCCTTCGGTGCGATGTCAAAGCTGACATCGTTGACCACATTGCGCCACTCTCCACCGACACGGAAAGCCGTGTTGAGGTTGGAAATCGAAAGTATAGGGCCAGTGTTCGTATTGGTCATGGCTTAGCCCTCCCGGCGCGGATTGAGGATGTCGCGCAGGGCATCACCGATCAGGTTGATCGCGACGATGAGCAACAGAAGGGCAAGGCCCGGAAAGAAACTGATCCAGTAGTCACCGGACAGCAGATATTCAAAGCCGTTCGAAATCAGCAGGCCGAGAGACGGTTCAGTAACCGGCAGGCCGATCCCAAGGAAGGACAGCGTCGCTTCCAGCATGATGGCATAGGCAACGCGCATGGTCGCGACGACGATCAGCGGCGGCAGGCAGTTTGGCAGGATATGGCGGAACAGGATGCTGCGATCCGGCAGCGCCATCGAGCGGGCGGCATCGACATAGGCACGCTTGCGCTCGATCAGCGCAGAACCGCGAATGGTGCGGGCGTAATAGGCCCACTGGGTCACGACCAGTGCCAGAATGATCTTGTCGACGCCCTGGCCGAGAATGGCGAGAAAGATCAGTGCGATCAGGATGGCGGGGAAGCTGAGCTGGATATCAACGATCCGCATCAGGATCGAGTCCGTCCGCCCACCGACATAGGCGCTGGTGAGACCGATCGAGGCGCCGATGACGAGCGCGATGGCCGCACTCGACAGGCCGACGAGGATGCTGGTGCGCAGGCCGTAAAGGATGGCGCTGAACAGGTCCCGGCCCTGCGTGTCGGTGCCGATCAGATAGGTCATGCCCGACATGCTTTCCGAACCCGGCGGCAGGCGGCCGTCGAGAATATCGAGCTGTGCGAGATCGTAAGGGTTCTGTGGCGCGATCAGCGGCGCAAACACGGCGGCGAGAATGAAGATTGTTACGAGAACCAGACCGAACAAAGCCAGCTTGTCATGCAGAAGCGCGTAGATGACTTCCCATGTCGGAGAGCGCGAGGCTGTTTTGGCGCCGCTATTGGCAGCGGCATGGACCGAAACGGTCGAGGGTGCATTCTTGTCGGTCATTACGAGTTCCCCTCAAGACGGACGCGGGGATCGACGATCGAATAGAGAATGTCGACCAGAAGGTTGATGACGCTGAACATCACGACAGTGATCATCAGGTAGGCGAGGATGACTGGGCGATCGAGAACGCCGATGGCATCGATGATCAGCTTGCCCATGCCCGGCCATGCGAAGATCGTTTCGGTGACTACGGCAAATGCGATCAGAGAACCGAGTTCGAGACCAATGACCGTGATCAGCGGGATCAGCGTGTTCTTCAGCACATGTACGGTGACGATGCGGCGTTCCGTCAGGCCCTTGGCGCGGGCGAAACGGACGAAATCGAGCTGCATGGTTTCCATCACGCCGGCGCGGGTGAGACGAATGACCAGCGAGATCTTGAAAAGCGCCAGATTGAAGGCCGGCAACAGCAGATGCGACAGGCCATCGAGCGTAAACAGCGAAAGCGGCACGCCGAGTACGTTGACGGTATCACCGCGACCGGACGACGGCAGCCAGCCGTAATAGACGCTGAACAGCATGATCATCACCAGACCGATCCAGAAGGTCGGCAGGCTGAATCCAAGGATCGAAAAGGTCATGATCGACTTGGAAATGAAGCCCTTCGGCTTCAGGCCAGCATAAACCCCAAGCGGAATGCCGATGACCAGGGCCATGAACAACGCGACGAACGCGAGTTCCAGCGTCGCAGGCATGCGGTTCAGGATCAGCGTTAGAGCAGGCTGGTTGAAGACAAAGGAGTTGCCGAGGTCGCCGGACAGCGCACGGGTCAAAAAGAGCCAGTATTGTTCCCACACCGGCCGATCGAGGCCGAAGGACTGGATGACCTGAAGACGTTCGGCCGGCGTCGCCGTCGAACTCAGGAGCACGTCGACCGGGTTGCCGACCAGATAGAGGCCGGCAAAGACCAGAACCGACATGACGAGGAGTGTGAGCACGGTCTGCAGCGACCGGCTTAAAAGATATCCGCTCATGCGTGTGAGCCTCCAAGGGTTTGTCCGTCGATCGCTTCGCCGCCATGGCGAGCGATGCGCTCGATCAGCAATTCGATGAACCCGGCCTCGTCGACCTCGGTGACGACGGTGGCATTGGCCGACCGGTCCATCTTCTTGTAGAAATCGGCATAGGTATAACCCATCGTCAGGCCGGTGACCTGCACGCCGACAAAAGCCTCACGGCTGGTGAACAGTTCGGGGCGGATCAGCCAGGCGATCGTCGTCGCGTCATGGATCGGCCCGCCTGGACGACCGAAGCGTTTTTCGTCGCTGCGATCGAAGGTCGAGAAGAGGTTATGGAGCGCTGCACCCGCCTCGCCGCCGGCGCGAAACCGCTTGAAATGCTCGGTGGTAAAGAGAGCCTGGAAGGTCATGTCGAGCGGCATCAGCACGATCGGCACGCCGGACTGGAAAACGATCTCGGCCGCATGCGGATCGGCATAGATGTTGAATTCGGCCCATGGTGTGCGGTGACCGAGTGCGGTAAAGGCACCGCCCATCGATACGATCTGGCGAATGCCGCGCGCGACATCCGAGTGCTGGATCAGCGCCAGCGCCAGATTGGTGAGCGGGCCGATGGCACAGATGGTGATCTGTTCGCCCGCCGCTACAGCAGCGCGGGCCGAACGCACGATAAACTGGATCGCACTCTCTTTCGAAGGCAAGATATCGCCCGCCTTGACCAGCCTATCATCGAACGAGCCGATGCGGGCATATTTGCCAAAAACCTGCTCGCGCACCAGCGGGCCGCTGGCACCGGCAAAAACCGGCACGTTACGACGACCGCTCACGCCAACCAGCTTGCAGGCATTCGTCACGGTATGTTCGAGCGAGACATTGCCGGCCACGATCGACAATCCGAGCACCTCGATTTCCGGCGAAGCAAGCGCCATCAGGATGGCGGCGGCATCGTCCACGCCCGGATCCGCATCGATGATGACCTTGTGGATGCTCATGCGACAGCCTTTTCTGCGTAACGCGAAAGACGCTCGAGGAAGAAGGCGATCACGCCTTCCGCATCGACCTTGGTGACGATATCAGCATTCGGCTCCAAGCCGCTCTTGCCATACCAGTCGGCAATTGTCTGGCCCATGCAGAGCTCGCTTTCGTATTCGACAAAAACGCGCGCCTTCTGTGTTTCGAAGAGATGCGGCGTCAGGATATAGGCCATGACCAGCGGATCATGCAGCGGGCCACCGCGCGAGCCGTAACGGCGCACGTCGTTGCGGTCCCAGAAGGCCATGAGTTCGGCAAGCGTTTGCGAAATGCGGCCACTGACGCGGGAAAACTCGGCGACATGTTCAGGCTTCAGCATGACCTGATGGGTGGCGTCCAGCGCCAGCGCTACGATCGGGATGCCGCTCGAGAATACTACATGGGCTGCATGCGGATCGGCCAGAACGTTGAATTCCGAGGTCATCGTCCGGTTGCCTGGCTCGCGATAGGCACCGCCCATCATGACGATACGTTCGATGCCGTCTGCGAGTTGCGGCTTCATGCGCAAGGCAACGGCGACATTGGTAAGCGGGCCAAGGCAGCAGAGCGTAATGCGCTCGCCGGTTTCGGCGGCATTGCCAAGCGCCTCGACCAGGAAATCGACAGCGGACATGTCTTCCGCCTTTTTCACCGGCTCCGGAAAGGTCGTGTTGCCAAGCCCGGTCTTGCCATGGAACTGGCCATGGATCGGCTCGCGTAACATCGGCCGGAAACAGCCGGCATAAACGGGAATATCGGTGCGGTTTCCGAGTTCGCAGACCTGCAACGCATTGCGCACCGTCCGCTCCAGCGGCTGGTTGCCACTGACCGGCGTAATGCCGAGGATGTTCAGTTCCGGCGACACGAATGCGGTTAAAAGCGCAATCGTGTCGTCGATACCGGGATCACAATCGACGATGATCGAAATCGGCTTCATTCTCAAATGCCTTCAATGTGTGGGATCAGAAATTTCAGAGCGCGCCTATATCGCGCAACACGCCGGCAATTTCCGCCCGCGCCGCATCATTCAGCGGCATTTGCGGATGCATCGGTGCGCCGACGGCAAAACCCTGCAGGTCGAGCGCCGTCTTGACACAAGCGGCGATCGAATATTTCGCGAAGATCTCGTTCAGTTTCCACAGCGGCCGCTGCAACTCCATTGCGCGCGTCCAGTCACCCGCCTTGGCAGCTTCGTAGAGTTCGATGCTCTGTCTTGGCGCAATACAGGCTGGACCGGCCATCCAGCCAACACCGCCAATCATCATCACGCAGGTCGGAATATGCGCGGAGGCAGCAAACACCTCCATCCGACCACGGGTACGCTCGATGATAGAAAGAAGACGACCGGTATTGGTGGAGGCATCCTTGATGTAGCGGATGTTTTCGATGTGGCTCAGCCGCTCGATCACCGGCAGTGACAGATCGGAACGCTGGAACTGCGGATTGGTGTAGAGCACCACCGGTCGACCTTTGGCCGCCTTGGCAATCGCTGTAAAATAGGCTTCCACGCCCTCGTCGCTCACCGGAAAATAAGCTTCGAGGATTGCCAGAATACCGTCCGCTCCTGCATCCACCATATATTCCGTCTGGGCGACGGCATCGGCAGTCGAGGTCGACGCCACGCCGGCGACAACTGGGACCCGGCCACTGCTGGCCGAAATCACAGTATCGACGACGCGGCGTCTCTGCTCTTGGGAGAGATAGGCAAATTCACCCGTGCTGCCGAGCGGCGCCAGACCGTGGACACCCTCATCGATGAGATGATCCACCAGATCCGTCAGAAGGTTTTGCATCACCTTGCCGGTTTGGTCGATCGGCGAGACGAGATAGGGGAATACACCGCTGAAGGACATGGTGGACCGCTCCTGTTTATCGTTGTTACGCCGGGCTCAGTTCGGCTTTACGTAATAAGGAAGCGTGTAGGCATCGGAGCGGCCGGCATAGGCGATGTCGCTCTTCACCGCCCAGGTATTGGCCAGATAGAAGACCGGGATGACACCGAGGTCCGTCATGGCGATCTCCGTTGCCTTCCTCAGCAACTCTTCACGCTTGGCATCGTCGAGCGTCGAACGGGCTTCATTCAGAGCCTTGTCGAATTCCGGGTTGGAATAGCGACCACGATTGCCCTGGCCGGCTTTCTCGCCGTAGCTTTCGAGAATTGGCCCGAGAACGCCGGAAGCTTCTCCGGTTTCGACCGCCGCACCGCCCATGATGAACGAGAACTCGAGGTTCGAGGCGCGGGTGAAATAAACGCTACCCGGCAATGTCGCGACTTCCGTCTTGATACCGACACGGCTGAAGAACTGGCCGATCGCCTGTGCAACCTTGCTATCGTTCGGATAACGGTCGTTCGAGGCATGGAAGGTCAGCGAGAAGCCATTCGGATAACCGGCCTTTGCCAGCAGTTCCTTGGCCTTGTTCGGATCATAGGCATCGACCTTGATGGCCGGATCATAACCGAAATAGCCCTCAGGCACGACCTGACCGGCCGGCACGCCCTGGCCGTCCATGATGCGGTCGACAAGCGCTTCGCGGTTGATCGACAGCGACAGCGCCCGGCGTACATCGGCATTCAGCAGCGGGTTCTTGCCGTCCGGACCCTTGGCAAACGGCGATTCCGCGCGGTTTTGGTCCATGTGCAGATACATGATGCGGTTGCCGGCAATGTTGACGACCTTCATCTTGTCCGACGCCTCCAGACGGCGGGTATCGGCCGTCGGGATGTTCTCGATCATGTCGACATCACCGGAAAGCATGGCGGCGACGCGGGCGCTTGGGTTTTTGAAGACGCGGAATGTGACCTTATCCCAGGCGGCCTTTTCGCTCCAGTAGTCAGCGTTCTTAGCAACGACGACATTGTCATCCGGTGACCAGGAAACGAACTTGAACGGGCCGGTGCCGATGACACCCTTGCCGGTATTCATCTCGCCGGTCGTCACCTTTTCCATCTCGGCCGGCAGAATGGCGATACGGCTGAGATTATTCAAAAGCAGCGGCGTCGGACCCGACGTCTTGATCCGCACGGTCAGCGGATCGACGGCGGTGACTTCCGTGATCGCCTTGACGTAAGCGGCAAACGAGCTCGGGCTGTTGGTCGAGGCAAGCGGAATGCGCTTGATGCTGGCCACCACGTCTTCAGCGGTGAAATCGCTGCCGTCGTGGAATTTCACGCCTTCGCGCAGCTTGAATTCCCAGGTCGTCTCATCAACGATCTTCCAGGAAACAGCCAATGCCGGCTGGATCTGCTGCTTCTCATCCTGGTTGACTAGACCGTCGAAAATATTGCGCGCCATCGCGCTGTTCGGGCCGACGACATAGAACTGCGGGTCCATGGACGTCGTCGAGGCGGACAGACCAACGGTAAGATCCCGGGCCTGGATTGCGAGCGGCATGGCGAAAACGGATGCTGCCATTGCGGCTGCGAACACAGAAAACTTCATAATGGGGACTCCTCCGGGTTGTCCGACCTCCGCACTCTCCCTGCGGGGTGGAAATGAGTTAAAGCTTTCTTACGAGAAAGAAAAATTGCATTTCGTATTCGATCCATGCCTAAATGTTATGGAGGAGACTTGAAGCATGCGATTGAAACCAAGACAGGTCGAAGCCTTTCGGGCTGTGATGATGGCTGGCGGAATTACCGCTGCTGCAGATGCGATGAACGTTACCCAACCGGCCGTAAGCAGGCTCATCCGCGACCTTGAAGATATCGTCCAGATGACATTGTTCGAGCGGATCGGCGCACGCCTTGTCCCCACTGCGGAGGCGACGCAGTTTTATCGCGAGGTCGAGCGCCTTTATCTTGGCCTCGACCAGATTGCTCAAGCCGCCGACGATATACGCCTGCACAAGAATACAGTCCTGCGTATCGCCAGCGTAACATCGCTCGTCCGTCCCTATCTGCACCAAGCTATCATTGACGTGATCGGTCAGCGCCTCGATATCCCGCTGGTGATCGAGGTCGAAAACAGCCGCTATATCTGGGACATGGTGGAGCAGAACCGCTACGATCTCGGTCTGGTCTTCGCCTCGCCGCGCATGGCGGAAAAAAACGTCGTTCGCCTCCATAGCGCGCTTGCAGTTGCTGCGATGGCACCGGGCCACCGGTTGGCGGGACGTTCCGTTATCACGCCGGCCGACCTGATCGATGAGCGCGTGCTTATACCGGGCAGGAATTCCCCTTTGCGCCTTTCTCTGGACAAAGCCTTCTCGCGCGAGGATCATCAGCCGGTCAGCACGATGGAGACATCCATGCTGAACTGCTGCTACTTCGCCGCTGCCGGCATGGGAATTGGGATTGTCGATCAGACGAGCCTGAGATCCGCGGGAGCGGAGGTGGTTGCGATTCCCTTCGAACCGAGCATCGAGGTTTCCTATTTCGCGATACGCCCAAGTGGTGGGCAGCGGATCGCAATCCTCGATGAGATCATCAGCCGGATCCAGCATCTGATGCAGGATCAATAGCTGCCTGCGAGTATCGAGCAGAGCCGTGGCGGCGATCCGCTCGGTGCCAAAGCAGGCAGGCCAATTTTGGTCCCGCCCGCTGCTCAGTACGTCCTGCCGAAGGCCGTTGAGGTTGCGTTGAGCCCTTACGGCCGCACGCTTGCCTTTCGCCCGGATGCCAGTAACTCCGCCTCGTCGGCAACGATGGAGGCAGCTTCCGTTCTCAAGACGTCCTTCGCGTTCTTGCGAGCATTCTCGATCGCAAGATCGGCACTCAGGCTACGTTCGTTTGCCTGCAGACCATCGTCCTCGCTACGAAGAAAACCGTCATCCGCCTGCTCGCGCGCCTTCAGGCGGTTTGCGAGAGCCGTCATTTCGTTTCGGCGCTCGGTCTCGTTGAGCGAAATCACGCGCTTTTCTCGCTGCGCCTTCAATTCGGCGGCGTCCTCTACAAAGCGCTGGAAATCCCGATCGTTTTTCACTCGATCTTCATGGCGGCTTTGTAGTTGCGGCAGCAACGCGGCCGTCTTGCCGGACGCGGTATATTTCGCGGGCTTGATCTTGGCCCATGGCAACGCATTGTCGTAACTCGCCTCGCCAAGAGTTTTGGGGTCCGAAAGACCAGGCAGACTTATATCGGGCGTCACGCCGCGCAGCTGTGTCGTACCGCCATCGACCCGGAAGAACTGGGCAATCGTCAACTTCAGCTGACCGAATTTCGGCGTGCTGTTGTGGGCTGCCTGATCAAGATCGATCACGGTCTGCACCGTCCCCTTGCCGAAACTGGGTTCGCCGATGATAACGCCACGGCCGTAATCCTGTATGGCGGCGGCAAAGATTTCAGAGGCCGATGCTGAACCTCGATTTATCAAGACGCCGACCGGGCCAGCCCATGCAGGCTTGGATAGATTATCGCTTTCGACCTCGACCCTGCCCGTGGCATCACGTTGCTGAACAACGGGACCTTTTCCGATGAACAGGCCAGTCAAATCGATCGCCTCGGCCAGCGAACCGCCACCGTTGTCGCGCAGATCGATCAGAACGCCATCGACATTTTCCTGCTTCAGTTCGCCCAGAAGCTTGGCGACGTCCCGGCTTGCGCTTCTGTAGTCCTTGTCGCCTTTTCGCCGTGCCTCAAAGTCCTCGTAAAACGCCGGCAAGGTGATCACCCCGACTTTACGAGCGACACCACGATCCTCCACGGGAAGGATGGTCTTTTTTGCAGCCTGCTTTTCAAGGCTGATCTTGTCCCGGACCAGACTGATGACGCGATGGGTTCCATTCCCGGCAGTCTCGGCCGGCAGGATATCGAGCCGCACAACGGAATCTTTCTCGCCACGGATCAACTGGACGACTTCGTCGAGACGAATCCCCACCACTTCCTTCACTGCGCCATCTTTGTCTTGACCGACACCGATAATGCGATCCCCGACCGCCAGTTGCCCGGACAATTGCGCCGGCCCCCCAGGCACAAGCTCACGAATGGTCGTGTAACCATCGCGTTCCTGCAGGACCGCTCCGATGCCGACCAATGAAAGCTTCATCGAAATGTCGAAATCAGCCGAGGCGGCAGCGCCGAAATAGTCCGTATGCGGATCGACGGAGGTCGTGTAGGCCGCCATGAAGGACTGGAACACGTCGTCACTCTTGTAAGTGTAGACACGTTGCTGGATGTTCTCGTAACGCTTGTCGAGCGTATTGCGAATTGTAGCATCTGACTGGCCCGCCAGTTTCAGCCGCAGCCAATCGTTCTTTACGCTTTTGCGCCACAGGTCATGGATCTGCGTTTCCGATTGCGGCCACGGCTCATCCTCCCGCGAAAGCGGGTAGTCTTCCTGCACGCTGAAATCGAAGCCCTGTTTGAGCGCGCTGCGCGCAAACGTCATGCGGTCGACAACGCGCTGCGAGTAAACGTTGAAAATCGAAAACGGGATTTTCAGGTCTTCGCCAATGATGGCATCGTCGATCCTGGTCCTGTCGACCATGAACGTGTCGATATCGGCTTTCAGGAAAAAGCTCCGGTCCGGATCTAAAGCTTTGAGGTACCGGTCCATGATCTTTGCGGACAGGGCATCATCGAGCGGAACCGGCTTGTATGCGTATCGCCCCAGGAATTGCGCACTCAACTGAGCGGCTTCCGCCTGGTTCTGCAGAGGCGAGAGAACCGGCGGAGATCTGAGTTCCAGAGAATATGCCGACGGGGCCAGTAGAAGAAACAGGCCGATGAAACCGGTTCGAATGCGCATTCAGCTTTAATCCCAGGTGCAGTGTCGAGATATGTCAGGTGTTGCATTAACTCTGCTCTTTTAGCAACCCAAGTTTATGCGCAACAATTTGTGTTTGATGCCACATACAATCGACACTATTGCCGATTCCGACCAAATCAGCGCACCGCTTGCGTTGCATGACCGCCAGGTTTTGGAGGCGTTCCAATATTTTTTATTTGTAGAGCCTATGTCCCAGATGTCGGATCCAGGGCTTTAACCGCTCAATCTTTTGCATCGAATGGAGGGACGCACTATCGGCCCAAGCTCCTCGCGGTAGCGCCGTAACAGAGGTGGCCATTCGGCACTTAAGGTGCAGACAATCCAATACCGGAAGGGCGAGTGGTGCGACCAGTTTCGACAACCCGGATACATCGAACTCCTTTCCGTCGCCATAGCCTCATCAAAAAGTTGCGAGAGCCAGGTTCACCTTTTCCGCTATCTTCTGAAGGTCGGTATCATTGCAGCCCCGGGCAGTGATGAACTGCGTACCCATCCGAAGCGCATGTTCGCCAGGCTTTATCGGATTTCTGCACGTGCCAACCAGAATTCCGGCTTTTTCCAATCCCTTCATCACCTGCAACGGGCTGAGATGCGCCGCGAGTGGCACAAGGATCTGGTGAGTAAACTGCTCGCCTTCGGTTGGTGCTAAAACCTCGACACCCCGTTCCCTCAACGCTTGCGCGAGAAGTCGCGAATTATGGCAAACCTTCGCGGCATAGGTTCTGGCACCTTCGCGCGTCTCCCGGAGTGTCACGAGGAACGGAGGCAGCTTGCCGGCATCGTAATTGGCGAGGAATTTCCGGTCGATGAAATCCGCCAGTCGTTCACCGTCCTCCCGATTTCGCCCTGCGATAATGCTGTGCGGTCGCCCCGCGATCGTCTTGTAGGTCGAGCTGGTCATCACATCGACACCGATCGCAAGCGGATTGGGAAATGCTCCTCCAGCAATCAGACCCGAGACATGTGAGGCATCGAAAACCGTTTTCGCGCCCACTTGCCTGGCCGCCTTGACGACCGGCTCCAAATCATCCGGCTTGATCATCACCGAGCGTCCAAGCATGACCATGGCGGGAGATGTTTTTCGGATCAGTGTTGCCGTCGCATCGGCATCGAGTCGGCATCGCTCCATATCGAAAGGCAGATCCTGGACCTCCAACCCGGCAAGGTCCGGCGTCCCGCCGCGCCGCTGGCTCAGATGCCCACCGTGGTCGGCAGAGGGCGCAAGCAGGAGATCACCCGGTTTGGTAAAGGCATGGAAAACCGCCATGTTGGCAATCGTACAGCTTGGCAGCCGCGGTTCCGCCCATTGGGAGGAAAACAGCGCGCAGATCTCTGACCTCACGGCGACTTCAAGCTGTGAGACGAGATCCGTCTCCGGCTGTTCCTTGTCAAAACTCGGCCCCATCGCCGGATAGGCGCTCAGTCCTGTCGCATAGGCATCCTGTGCCGCCTTGCTTGGCAGGTTTGCCCCTGCATAAAGCACGATCCGTTCGTGCGCCAACACGTCGGCTCGGTTCGCCGCAGCCTGCAGCAGCCCGTTTTCGTTCGAGACGTCAATATCCATTTTCAAGCCAGTCTATCAGTCAGTGCACGAGGATCTTGGAAAGGAATTGCTGCGCCCGTTCGCTGCGCGGCTTGCCGAAGAACTCGTTCTTGTCGGCATCCTCAACGATTTCACCGCGATCCATGAAGATCACCCGGTTCGCTACCTTGCGGGCAAAGCCCATCTCATGGGTGACGACCATCATCGTCATGCCGTCGCGAGCAAGCTCGACCATCACGTCGAGCACCTCGTTGATCATTTCCGGATCGAGCGCCGATGTCGGCTCGTCGAACAGCATGGCGATCGGATCCATGGCAAGCGCTCTGGCGATTGCCACGCGCTGCTGCTGCCCACCGGAAAGCTGGCCCGGAAATTTTTCCGCATGGGCGGAAAGGCCGACCCGTTCCAGAAGTGCCGCCCCCTTTTCCAGCGCCGTGTCCCGCGGGCGCTTCAGCACCTTGATCTGCGCCAGTGCCAGGTTCTCGCGGATATTAAGATGCGGGAAAAGTTCAAAATGCTGGAACACCATACCGACTTTTGCGCGCAGCAGCGGCAGATTTGTGGTCGGCGAAGAAACTGCGGTGCCGTCGACGGTAATGTTGCCGCTGTCTATCGGCTCCAGCCCGTTGATCGTTTTGATCAGCGTCGATTTGCCCGATCCGGATGGTCCGCAAACCACGACGACCTCGCCTTTTGAAACCGAGGTAGAGCAACCGGACAGGACCCGGAAATCTCCGTAGGTCTTGCTGACGTCTCGAAGTGTAATCATGCTCATGGAGTGCCCCTAGCGGATGATCGCGACACGCTTCTGCAGCCGTTTGACTGCCTGCGATGCGATGAGGGAGATGACGAAATATACGAATGCGGCGAACACATACATTTCAAGCAGCCGGCCATCGCGCTGGGCGATCTTGGCAGCGGCACCGAGAAAGTCGGTGATCGACAGCACGTAGACGAGCGACGTGTCCTGAAAGAGGATGATGGTCTGGGTCAGGATCAACGGCAGCATGTTTCGCAGAGCTTGCGGCAGGATCACGTAGATGAGTGCCTGCCGGTCGGTCATGCCGAGCGCGCTCGCGGCAAGTGTCTGCCCCCGCGGCAGGGACTGGATGCCCGAGCGCACGATCTCACAAAAATAGCAGGCTTCGAACAGGGTGAAAGTGATCACCGACGACCAGAACGGATCTACCCGAACCGGACTCGATGAGCCGGTCAACCACTGCGCCAGGAACGGCACCAGAAAATAGAACCAGAAGATGACCAGCACGAGCGGCAGGGAACGCAGGAGATTCACATAGCCGCCCGCGATGCCTGATAGAATTCGATTGTCGGACGACCTCATCACCGCAAGCAGCGTGCCGAATATCATTCCGCCGATCGTGGCGAAAAGAGTCAAAGTCAACGTGAACGTCATGCCTGTCAGGAACAGGTAGGGAAGCGCGTTGACTATGGTCTGAAAATCGAAACCGGACAGCATGTCAGCGCCCCCTTCCCGCAACGCGATTGCCGAGCCCCGGAATGACCGCAGACTTTTCAACCGCGCGCATGGCAAACACGATGACCATATTGAGCGCCAGATAAAGCACAGTCGCGGCGGCGAAAGCCTCGAAGACCTGAAACGTGTTTTCCTGCATCGCCCGGGCAGTCCCTGTCAGCTCGACCAAGCCGATCGCGATGCCGACCGACGTGTTCTTTGTGCAGCTGAGGAATTCCGACGTGATCGCCGGAACGACGATGCGATAGGCAACTGGCAGAAGCACATAACGATAGGTTTGCGGCAAGGTCAGGCCGAGCGCCTGCCCCGCCATCTTTTGCCCCCTGGAGAGGCTCAAGAGCCCGGCGCGAACGACTTCGGCCATGCGGGCCGCGTGATAGAAGCCGAGACAGACCGCTGCCGTATAAAACTGGGCATTGGGCAACTGTTTCAGCCACATGCCTGCATCACGCGGCAGTATTTCCGGCAGCACGAAATACCACAGGAACATCTGCACCAGCAGCGGAATGTTGCGAAAGATTTCGACGAATATCGTGCCGGCCCTTTGCATCCAGCCAATTGGCGCGGTACGCGCCACGCCGACAATGGAGCCGAGCACCAGCGCAATGGCGAACGCAACTATCGCGGTCGCTGCGGTCCAGCCAAGCCCCCAGAAGAGCGTCGTGAGGTATGTATTGGTGCCATCGAGCGAAGGCTCGAAAAAGATCCACCAATTCCAGTGATAATTCATCAGGGTGTCCGTCGAATGCGAGATACTCCCGATCGCGGTTTCGGCTTCAGCCGATAATCGCGACCGAGAGAATACAAAAGGTCAGCGATAGAGATCCGGGTTCGGATCGTCGGTCGGATTGGCAATGACCTTCTTCAGCTGGGCCGACATCGGGAAGTTCATGTTGATGCCCTTCGGTGGGATAGGCTGGGTGAACCACTTTTCGTAGATGCCGTTAATCTCGCCGCTCTTGTAAAGCCCCTCGATCGTGCCGTTGACCAATGACTTGAAGCCGTCATCGTCGCGGCGAAGCATGACGCCGTAAGGCTCGACCGAAAGCGGATCTGCGGACATCTGGTAGTCTTGCGGAGACTTGGATGTGGCAGCAGCACCGGCAATCGACACGTCATCGAAAATCAGTGCCACGGCGCGGTCGGTCTCAAGCGTCAGCATGCCTTCAGCCAGATCCTTGGCCGACAGAATGTTCAGACCGAGGCTGTCGGCGGTATTGGCCGCGTTGATCAGCTTCACGCTCGTGGTGCCGGCAAGCGTCACCACCGTCTTGCCCTTGGCATCGGACATCGAGGCGATCGGCGCGCTTTTTTTCGACAGGATTCGGATGCCGGCGACGAAGTTCGTCGTCGAGAAGGTTACCTGCTTCTGGCGATCGGCATTATTGGTCGTCGTGCCGCATTCCATATCGATGGTGCCGTTGACCAGAAGCGGGATGCGGGTCGTGCCCGTCACGGCCATATAGCTGACCTTCAGATCCGGCTTGCCGAGCTTCGCCTTCACCGCATCGACCACGCGCGCGCAGACTTCCATCGCATAACCGATCGGCTTCTGCTGGTCGTCGTAATAGGAAAACGGTACTGCGCCATCACGATGACCGACGGTGATTTCACCGCGCTCCGCAATTTTTGCAAGAGTGGCACTTTCTTCGGCAGCATGCGCAGGCAATGCGGCAAGCACCAGCGTCAGCAGCGGAGCTGCGAGCAGTTTCAGCTTCATGAATGTTCCCCGGTTTATTGGCCCATTTGCCAGGCGGCAGATGAGGAGATCAGTGACAAGAGCCGCATGCTTGGCCACGCAACTTCACCCGTCAACCAAAAACGGAATAATGAATTATAAATTTATTTTTTCGATCAAAGTATCAGCAGAAAATATAGAATTGCCCTAATCATAGGCGGCGATCGCCTGTTTAGGCATCAATTTCTAAGGTGCTCTTTTGCCCTTTGAGATCATCTACGGAATGACGTACGGCCTCAGCTGTGTTCAACACATGCTGCTTCATGATCGCCGAAAGACGTGTCTTGTCGCGTGCACTGAGCGCATCCAGCATCTCATCGTGATCATCAAGCGCCTGTTTCCAGTCTTGCGGAAGCTGGCGCATCGTATGGCGAATATTACGGATTTTGAGTTCCATGTTGCGGTAGAGCACAAGCAGCGCCGCATTGCCCGACGCATCAAAGATCGCCATGTGGATGGCGCGATTGAGTGTGGCATATTCCAGCCGGTCGGATTGCTCAAAGGCGATCAACATCCGCCCATGCATCTGCCGGATTTCTGCGACCTGGGCATCGGTGATCCTGTCGCATGCAAGTTCGCCAGCAAGCGCCTCCATGGCAGCAATGATCGGGAAAAGCTCGACCAGCTCTTCTTCGCCGAGAATGGCGACCCTGGCACCTCTCTGCGGCAAAAGCTCAAGCATTCCTTCGGCAGCAAGCGCCTTGAGAGCCTCCCTCAACGGGGTACGGGAAATATCGAACCTGTCGCATAGCTCCTTTTCCGGGACCTTTTGGCCCGGCTCCAGATGCCCGTCTACGATCATCTCCCGGATGGCATCGACAATCTCGCTATGTAACGTGCGTCGCACGCTTGTGACCCCAGAGATCAAACTTGGCTCCCATCGATTCTGTAAGCGACAGCTAGTCTCAACCAAGCGAATTGTCATCCAATAAACTAGTAAAAGCGTCACCGCCGCCTCGCCAATATGGACTTAAGCGAGACCAGAAGCACTAGATTGACACGAAAAAACCTGCGGATGCTACGCCCACCCCAGCGCGGTTGTGGTCGCACAGGATAAGGCTTTGTTTTTTGTAATCCTGTTAATGCGACGCTCCTCCTTTGCAAATGGCGCCGTAACATAAACTACTGATATTTTATAGGTTTCATCCATATTCTGCTTTGGCAGAACTGCATTCTGTCGAACGGTTACGCAACACACAATCGGGCTAAAATGACCGCCAGGATGCAAGGCGTTGGTGAATGGAAACCTGTTCAAATGCCAGCGACACACAATCAAGCTTATCAAAAGCGGCATGCTTAAATTGGAACACACCTGCGATCCGCATGTCCCCATTTTGTGTAACTTCATTGCAATGTTTGGTGTGTAGCGTCGAGCAATGTTGTGGGACAGTCTCCGAAAAGCGTTTTTGATAACCGTATTGGGTCTTGTGGTACTGGCATCTCTGGTTGCCAATCCCCTACACGCGGATGAATCTCTGGATATTCGCAGCTCCTGCTCGGCGTCCAGCGACTTGTCGGCCAACCTTGTCACCATTGTCCAGTCGCCCGCGCGCTGGATTTGCGGAGACCAGGCCTATTCACTTGAAGACGAACGAGCGTTGCTGCGCTTTGACATCGGCCACGATGATGCGCTGCCCCGATATCTCTTCTCCAGACGAAGTGCGCTTGAATCCATTCATCTTCTAGCAATAGACAGGGATGGCGCCATACGCCAAACCTCCTTCACCGCGGGTGAACTGGCAAGTTCTCTGCGTGGCGGATATTTCAAGGCTTCTCTGCCGAACATTACGCGCGACACACGGCAGGTCGTCGTCGCGTTCGATTTGCCAAGCCACCGAATGACGCTGGAAAGAGCTTATCTGTCACCGTCAGACCTTCCTCTTGGCCCAGACCTTCTACGATCACTCCTGCTCTTGGCCATACTTGCCGGCATGCTGTCCATGCCGCTCATTTTCAACGCGGCCTTCTACCGGGTACTGCACGAGTCATTCGTGATCTGGCATTCCACCCTAACGATCTCGTTGCTGCTGACGATCGTGGTCTCATCGGGACTTGCCGTCGTTCTCTTTGATCCGCCCGCAATGACATTGAGCTGGATGACGACGGTTATTTTCGGACTGACCGTCGCTTCGGGCGCGATGTTTACCTATAGCTTCATCGAACCGGGTCGCCTGCATCCCTTGCTTCGGCGGGCACTGCTTTATTGCGCCGCCTGGGCAATGTTCCTAAGTACGTTTCACGCAATATTTCCTTTCGTCGCGCGCCCCATCCAGTCGACGCTGTACACAGCGGCTTTTGCGCCGGTTCTCGGCATTTTCATCCTGTCCGTCGCCGACGCATTGCGGCGTGGAAGTCGTGCGGCAAAATTCCAGGCAGTCGGATATATACCGGTCATAGTGGCCGGATCAGTGCGCTTGATCACGGGCGTGATTCCGTGGCTGGAGAGCAATGATGCAATGCTGCTCTTCTATGTGGGTTGCGTATGCGAAGTCCTGTTCACCACTCTCGGCGTGGCGGACCGCTTCATGACGATGAAGCGCCAGAGGGACAGCGCACGCTTCGAGGCGGATATGTTCGAACGCCTGTCGGAATCCGATGCACTGACGGGGCTGCTCAACCGGCGAGCACTTGAGCGGAATTTTGAAACATATTGCGCTGAAGGTTATCGCGCGCTTGCGGTACTGGACCTCGATCACTTCAAGGCAATCAATGACGTTTACGGCCACGGAGTTGGTGACGAAGTACTGAAAGCAGTTGCCGAAACTATTCAGGCCGACTCCCAGATTCATGCGTTCCGCTTGGGTGGCGAAGAATTCGTACTGCTTGTTCGCGGCGAGGATGCCCAGTTGCGTGCCGAACGTCGACGCCAGGCGATCACTGCCGCTGTCGCGGACGCATTGCCAGGCCTTGGGCAACAGGTAACCGCCAGCATGGGCATGACGAATGCGCCGGCGAATGTGGGCGCGGGTTTTGCAGAGCTTTACAGACAGGCAGACAGATTGCTTTACGATGCCAAGCTCGCCGGCCGAAATCGAACAAAAGCGATGCTATCACAGGGCGCTTAGGATTGTAAAACACGAAGGCACTGGCGCATTGAGGACAAATAGCAACTTCAAGGATCGGCAGGGACCGGGAAGCTGAAAGCATATGATGTCACCCGCGATTATCGCGGCAGCAGCCGAGACCGGTCATCTTACAGATGTGCGACGCTTTCGAATCGATGACATGCAACCTTTTACAATCCTGAAATCAAACATCTAAACCACGGGCCAAACGATCCTTCTGGAACTATTAGGTCAGGGCAGCGTTGCTCGATCCTAACCATAACAGTTCAACAAGGAGGCACTCCAATGGGTCGTGGCATTCTACTCTGGCTGCTGGGCGTACCGCTGCCGATCATCATCCTTCTCGCGATTTTCGTACGATAGGAATGGCGATGTCCCTTTCCAGCACAACAGGCGTAACGCCTATTGAATCTTCACAGACGGCCTTATCCTGGGGGCCGATCATCGGAGGCGCGATCGCCGCAACTGGCGTCACCTTGATCCTTTTGCTTCTCGGTTCAGGGCTCGGGCTGACGATGGTCTCGCCATGGTCAGGAGAAAGCAGTTCAGCGACCGCTATCGGGGTTACCGCTGCGATCTGGCTGGTCGCCGTGCAGTGGCTCTCGTCGGCACTCGGTGGATATCTGACCGGCAGGCTTCGGACGAAATGGGCCGCGGTCCACAGCGATGAAGTGTTCTTCCGCGACACCGCGCACGGTTTCCTGAGCTGGGCTTTGGCGACAGTATTAGTTGTTGGCGTACTGGCGTCGTCGCTGACATCACTTGCGGGTGCGGGCGCGAGCGCCGTCGGATCTGCAGCAACAGCGGCCGGAACCGTTTCTGCAGCGTCGTCATCAGGTGGCACGGATCTGTCGACGTCCTATTTCACGGACGCCTTGTTGAGACCGGAACGGGTCACAGGCGAAGCCAGAGGCAACGATGGTGCAGCCACGGCCGAAGTTTCGCGTATCCTTATTCAGGGAGCAGCCAAGGGAGAAGTCCCGGATTCCGATCGCACCTATATCGCAAGCATTGTCTCCGCTCGCACTGGCTTGAATGAGGCCGATGCCCGCGCAAGAGTGGACAACGTTCTCGGTCAGGTCGAAGAGGCAAAAGTTGCCGCGCAAAAGGTTGCCGATACCGCCAGGAAGACCGCTGCGACAACCGCGCTGGTTGGAGCAATATCCTTGCTCGTAGGCGCGTTCATCGCATCTGCTGCGGCTGCACTTGGTGGCCGACAACGTGACGAAGAGGAAGATCTTCTTCTGGTTGCCAATCGGCCGCTTGGCTGACAAACTCTTCGGGACGGCTTGGGTGAGGCGTCCCGTTTATCTATGATGGTCTCGTCGGTTCGGCTTTGGGACTTGATCTGAAACGACCATCTTGGCTGCCATCGAACTTGCTTTCCTTCCTTTGCCCCTAGCTTAGGCGCCGTCAGGCAATACCCGGTCGAGCAGTGCGAATTTGGCTTTTAAATTATGTACCGTGTTCAGCACGGTCGCCGCATCCGAATCCCGATTTTCCAGCGCCCGAATGATGTCGAGATGATCCCTCTCAACGCCGACGTGACCTCGAATGAGACCCTATCCCCTGGCTCGCGACGCATACAAACGCAGGACTGTTGATGAGATCACGGCCCTCGATGAAAATGGCTTCGACAGCAGTAGGGACATCACGGGAACCACTCTCCGGGTCCGTCAGATCGCCATACCCGAAGACATCCGGCGCACCGGGTTCATCGTAGATGGTGGCCTTTCATCGACTGTTCCTTCGTCTTTCTGGCAAGCATATTGGGAGATTACGCAGTAAAACCTTTTCAAATCGATGGCGAGGTCACAGGTTTTCGCCCGAACCGCTGCTTCACACGCCGTGCCATGCCGTCGAGATAGGTCAGCACGACCGGCACGAAGACCAGCGTCAGTAGGGTTGAGGAGATCAGCCCGCCGATGACGGCATGGGCCATGGGTGCGCGCTGTTCGCCGCCTTCACCCAGTCCGAGTGCCATGGGCAGCATGCCGAAGATCATCGCGAGCGTGGTCATCACGATCGGCCTGAGACGCACTGCCCCGGCATCAGCAAGGCTCTGGCGCAGGTTTTTGCCTTCCCGCACGCCCAGATTGGAATAATCGACGAGCAGGATCGCATTCTTCGTCACCAGCCCCATCAGCATGATGAAGCCGATCATCGAAAACATGTTGAGCGTCGATCCCGTCAAAAGCAGGCCAAGCAGAACCCCAATCAGCGATAGCGGCAAGGTCATCATGATGGCGATCGGCTGGATGAAAGAGCCGAACTGCGATGCCAGGATGATGTAGATAAAGATCACCGCCAGAACCAGAGCTTGGAGAGCATAACCCGTACTTTCTACCAGGCTTTTCGCGTCGCCACCGAAGGAGATGCGGTAACCGATCGGTATGTCCATTTGGGCAATCGCGGCGTTGAGGTCGGCGGTTACATCACCGAGCGCCCGGCCCTCGATATTGCTGGAAATTCGGACTTCGCGGGACAGGTCCTTGCGGGTGATGGCATCCGGTGCGGTGCTTTCGACGACGTCCGCCACCTGATCAAGCAGAACGGTGATCGGCTTGTTATTGTCGTCGGTACGACCGGTCGAGATCGTGAGGTTGCGAAGCTGGGCAGCATCACGCCGGCCCGTTGCCGGCAGGCGCACCATAACATCGTAGGATTCTCCATCAGGAGCGTTCCAGACCGAAATCGCATCGCCGGCCACCAGCGGCCGCAACGTATCGCCGATCGTCGCGATCGAGACGCCGAGATCGCTGGCTGCCTCGCGACGGATCCGGACCGCAAGCGTCGGCCGCACGTTTTCGATCGACGATTCCACTTCCGTCGCACCGCGAATTGCCTTCAGCGCAGAGGTGATCTGGTCGGAAATCCGCCGCAACTCCTGATCGCCGTCACCGAGCACGGAAAGCTGGAGCGGCTTTTGCGAGCCCCCGACGCCGGAAGACTGGCCGATGGAAATCTCCAGCCCGGCGATCCTCGCAAGCCGCTGGCGGATCGGCTCGATGCTCGCCGCCGTTGTCAACTGACGCTCATTGTTCGGCACAAGCTGCACCGCCACCATCGCCTGATTGAAGCCGCGCGCGCCACCGGAATTGATCGTCGAATAGGTGGTCGAGACATAGTCGAACTCGCGCAGCGCCTTTTCGACCTGTCCAACTTTGGCCGCCATGTAATCGAGCGAAGAGCCCTCGTTGGCTTTCAGCGTTACGCTTATCTCTCCCTGGTCGGCCGGCGGCAGGAATTCGGCTCCAATGCGCGGCACAAGAGCCAAGCTGCCGACAAACATCACAGCGACGATGGCAATCGTGGTCTTGCGGTGAGCGAAGGTCCAATAGATGAGCGACCGGTAACGTGCTGCCAATCCCTCGAACCAGTGGTCGAAGCGTTCGACCGCCCGGCCAATGAAGCCGCGTTTCGCACCCTTTTGGGGTTGTGGATCGTGCCAGACGCTTGACAGCATAGGATCGAGCGTAAACGACACGAACAGCGAGATCATCACGGCGACGGCGACGGTGACGCCGAACTGCAGGAAGAAACGGCCAATCAACCCGCCCATGAACGCAACCGGAAGGAAGACCGCGACGATGCAGAGCGTCGTCGCGAGGACCGCAAGTCCAATTTCGTTGGTGCCGTCCAGCGCCGCCCGGACGTGATTCTTACCCATCTGCAGATGGCGAGTGATGTTTTCCCGAACCACGATCGCGTCGTCGATGAGGATGCCGATCGACAACGACAGCGCCATCAGCGTCATGGTGTTCAGCGTGAAGCCGAGTGCATGCACGACCGCAAACGTACCGATGACCGAAATCGGCAACGTCAGGCCCGTGATGACCGTGGAACGCCACGAGTTGAGGAACAGAAACACAATCACCACGGTCAGCACGCCGCCCTCGATTAGCGTGCGCTGGACTTCCGACACCTGTGCTGCAATCGCCCGCGAATTGTCTCGGGTAATGGTCAACTTGACGTTCTCTTTGGCAAGTTCCTCATTCAGCGCCGCAATTTCCGCGCGCAGCGCCGATGCCACCTGCACCGTGTTGGCACCCTGCACCTTGACGATATCGAGACCGAGGGACGTGACGCCCTGATAGGTCGCCCGGCTGGTCACCTCGGCACCAGTATCGAGCACCGTCGCCACGTCCGAAAGATAGACGGGATAGCCGCCGCTTTGGGTGACGATGATGCTGTTGAAGCCCGAAGCGTCGCCGATGCGCCCTTCGACGGTGACGATCCGCTGGTTGATGCCGGAAATCAGCGTTCCGGCGGCGCGATCCTGGTTCTCGCGCCGTATCGCGTCCATGACGGTAACGACACTCACCCCATAAGCTTCAAGTCGATCCGGATCGACGACGACAAGGACCTGCCGCTTGCTGTCGCCGACCAGCGTCGTTTGCCCTACACCGGCGATGACGGTGAGCCGGTTGGTGATGACGCGATCGGCAAGCGTGGTGATCTCCGACAGCGTCCGGGTCGGCGACGAGACGGCGACCGACAAGATAGGTTGGTCGTCGGGATTGAAACGCGTAACCTGCGGCGCGTCGACACCGTCAGGAAAACCCGCCTGCAAGCGCGCCACACGGTCGCGCACTTCCTGCGCCGCGACCTGCGAATCCACATCCAGATCGAACTGCACAACGACGATTGACCGGCCTTCGTAGGATTCCGAAGTAATGGTGTCGATACCGCCGATCGTGTTCAGTGCCTGTTCGATCGGCCGGGAAATTTCGCTTTCCACCGATGCCGGCGATGCGCCGGAATAGGTGGCTGACACCACAACTATCGGAAAATCCGTCTCGGGAAACAGGTCGACGCCGAGGCGATTGTAGGAAAACAGGCCAAGGACAAGGATTGTCACCATCATCATCGTGGCAAAAACCGGATGGGCGACGCTGATACGGGTCAGGAGCATGGATCAGTTCCCCTCGACCGTAACCGGCGTACCGGTGGAGAGGGTCGGCAAAGGCGCCGTGACGATCACATCACCTTCGATTAAACCCGAGACCTGCACAAGATTGCGGTCCGTCCAGCTCATGCCAAGATCGACGACCTGCCTTCGCAAGCTGCCATTCTCGACTTTAAGGACAAAGGCTCCTTCCGCGTCGTGACGGATGGAAGCAGCCGGCAAGGCGATAACACCTTTCTGATCATCCACCTTGAGAATTCCAGTGGTAAACATGCCGCCCCTGAGCAGTCGCTCGTCATTGGCGATGGCGATGAAGACCCGTACCGCCCGCGAACCGGCGACCGCCGTTGGCGAAATGCGTGTGACCTTGCCGACGAAGGTGCGGCCCGGAAACCCTTCTACGCTCAATTCGACGGGCTGCTCGATCCGAACGAGAGGGATGCGGCTTGTCGGAACACCCGCATCGACTTCCATCCGGCTCAGATCCACGATGGTCATCAATTCGGTGTTCAGCGGCACGGTCTGTCCCTGTTCGACCGGACGGGATGAAACGACGCCATCGAAGCCGGCCCGCAATTCTGCATAGGCAAGCGATCGCTCGGCGTCGGCGACGTCGGCCTGTTTTGAGCGTAGCTGCGCGCGCAGATTGAGCACGTTCGACCGCGCTTCGAGCCTCGTGGCTTCAGACGCGGCACCTCGTTCGCCAAGCGATGTATTCCGTTCAAGCACCGCTTCCGCCAGCTCGATCTGGGCACCGAGAGCGTCGATCTCTGCCTTGCGCGCCGTCACCGCCGATGCCAGCGCTTCGGTGTCGAACCGTACCAGCAGGTCTCCGGCCTTTACGACGTCGCCGATCTGCACCGGCAGATCCACGACGGTGGCGGAGACACGCGCCGTCAATGTCGCGCGTCGGATCGGCGTGAGCGAACCGGCAATGCGGACTTCGTTGGCGATGTCCTGCCGGACGGCGATACTTACGTCAGCCCGAGAAAGCTCTACCGGCGCAAACGTTTGAGCCTGCGCCCAGAGGGGACTGGCGACGACCAGAAGAGCGAGAAGGGTGATTGCAATCGCAAAGGAAGGGCAAAGCCGATAGATCATCATCATTCTCCGCGTCTGCGCCTGATTTCTCGTAGCATTTCAAGATTATTGCGGGCCTGCTCGGAGTTGATGCGCGCGCGCTCCATGTTCATGAGTTGCTCGCGGTCGCGACTTACCTGTTGCATATACATGCAACTGTCGTGATTTGGAGAGCCGGAATCGAAGCATCTGTGTCTTTCTTCATAGCGCTCCTTCCCGTCGGTGGTGCACCCGGCGAAAGTCAGGGCAACAAGAACAGCGCCCCCAACCGAGAACGCAGCCTTGTTTGTCTGGGTCATACGGTTAGTCTTCATTACGTCGTTGCTCCTATTGATCAATTTCATTTTGCTGGGGCGATGCTCAAGCCGGTCCAGTGCGCGGCGAAAGCCCACATGTCGGCGTGCTGCGCGATCATCTTGTCGAGCGGCATGCCGGCGCCGTGTCCGGCGCGCGTCTCGATCCGGACCAGCCGTGGTTTCGAGCCGAGGTCGGCCGCCTGAAGAGCAGCGACATATTTGAACGTGTGGGCGGGAACGACACGATCATCAGCGTCGGACGTCGTCGCAAGAATTGCCGGATAGTCGTCACCATCCCTGACCGTATGATAGGGCGAATAGGTCATCAGATTGCGGAAATGCCGATCCTCAGATGGGCTGCCGAACTCGCTTGCCCAGAATGCGCCAGCCGTGAACTTCTCGTACCGCAACATGTCCAAGACCCCCACGCCCGGCAACGCGACGTCAAAGAGATCGGGCCTCTGGTTGGTGACGGCTGCGACCAGTAATCCGCCATTGGACTCTCCCTGGATGGCGAGGCCCTTTTGTGAAGTAATGCCTGTCCGCTTCAGGAACTCGCCGGCAGCGATGAAATCGTCGAACGTATTCTGCTTCTCCTCAAGCTGCCCGGCCCGGTGCCACGCCCTGCCATATTCGCCGCCCCCGCGAATGTTGGCGATCGCCAGCACCCCGCCCTGCTCCACCCAGGCAAGTTGGATCGGATTATAATAAGGAACCTGCGGGATACCGAAGCCGCCATATCCATACAGCAAGGTCGGCGCCGCTCTCGTGACGTCCTTCCGGCGGATCAGAAAAAGCGGGACCTCCGTCCCGTCTTTGGAACGATAGAAGCGCTGTTCGACCGCAAGCCCGTCCGGATCGATCGGAGCCTTCGGTTCCGCCCAAGGCGTTACAGCATTGGACGCTGTGTCATAGCGATAGATCGCCATCGGCGCGTCGAAACCGGTAAATCCGAAGAACGCCTCACTGTCTCCCGGGTGCCCCTGAAACCCACCGGCGGTCCCGATGCCCGGCAGGGCGACCGCACCATCGGGTGCGCCGCTTACGTTGAAGCGACGAATTTCTGTCTTGGCATCGACAAGATATCCGATGAGAAGCTTGTCGCCGAGCAGGGCGGCATCGTTGAGAACCGCGTTACCAGCATCTTCAGCCACAATTTCCTTGGGCCGCGGATCGGGCTCGGCCAGGTCGAGCGAGACAACGCGCCGGCGTTCTGCGCCATCGGTGGTGACCAGGATGAGCTTGCTGCCGTCATGCCCGATAACGGACCATTCAGCCTTCATATCCGGCACGACTGTGCGTGGCGTCCAATCCCTCGACGCGAGATCGACAACGGTGAGCGCGTTCTCATTCGTACCCGGCGTCGATGAAATGGCGAGATAATATCCATATTCAGCCCGATCGGCGACATGCAGCAGGCCGGGCCTATCCGGAGTGGCATAGATCAGACGATCCTCAGCCTGGCGGGTACCAATCCTGTGGAAGTAAACGGCATGATCGGCAATGGCCGCGCCTGCGGTGTTTCCGCGAATAGGCGCGGGCATGCGCGAATAGAAGAAGCCGGCCCCATCGGGAGCCCAGGTTATGCGCGTGAACCGGGCCCATTCGACGAAATCCTCAAACTCCCTACCGCTTTCGATGTCGAGCACACGGATGGTTCGCCAGTCAGTCCCGCCTTTCTGTACGCTGAAGGCCACGTAGCGACCGTCGTCTGAAACACTCCACTCTCCTATCGCGTCCGCATTATCGTCCGACCAGGCATTTGGATCAATCAGAACACGGGCTTCGCCGAAAGCGCCATGGCGAACATACAGAGAAGGCTGGTTCTCGATCCCCTTGTGAAGGGTGAGGAAATAACGATCGCCACGCTTTCGCGGGACGGTGAAACGCTCATATTCGAACAGCGCCTTCATCCTACCCTCGAAGATATCGCGACCGGCAAGCGTATCGAGATGGCCTCGCGTCACCTGGTTTTGAGCCTTGATCCAAGCGGTTACGGCATGATCATTGGGCGCGTCATTTTCAAGCCAGCGATACGTGTCCACTACAGTCTCGCCAAAGTGCTCTTCCGCCACGTCGATGCGGTCCGTCGTTGGATAAGTGATTTCCGACATTCCATCCTCCAATGGTTGGGTGAACACACGGCTCCGCAGACAGAAGGCGACACGACGACGGCGTGAATGCTTTCATCGATGTCTCCCGCGGAATCGTGGTGACGAGTCCCAATGCCTCATTGCGCCAATTTACATAATGGCACTTAGTGTCATTATTATGGTCGTGCAGCACCCAAAACCATGCTTGAAATTCGAAGTTCGCGTTAATGAATTGGCATTTGATGCCATATACTGCATGATGAAAGATGCAATCCGGAGATCGCGATGAGCAGGACGATACGGGAAGGAGCCCATATTGACGTGGCAAGAAGTGCCGCACGCCTGTTTCTGGAAAAGGGTGTTGCAGACACCAGCGGCGACGAGATCGCTGAGGCCGCGGGCATATCCAAGCGGACGCTATGGCGCTATTTTCGCAGCAAGGAGAGCTGTATCGAGCCGTTGTTCGCGCTCACCTCGCAGCGCTTCGCGGCCAAACTCCGGAACTGGCCGCTCGATATCTCCGTGGAGCGTTTTCTTGAGATCAATTATGATTTCAGCAAGATGCAGAAGCAGGAACTTGAAGACGGTGCTCTCGTCGTTCACCTGATCGCCCGGCTGGAAGAAGAGCCGGCACTCTTGGAACCGTTCTTCATGGCGACGCGGATGACGGAGATACTGCTGGCTGACGTTATTGCGTCACGACTGGATCTGTCTCCGGCGGATTTCGAAGTCAGACTGTGCGCCGCGACCGTTGCCGCGGCAATGCGGATCATCGATGAGACGATCAGCCGGGCGGCGGTAAAATATGGTCAGGTGCCGACATTGGCCGAGACCAACGATCGTCTCGCGCAGGCAATCCGCCGAGCCAGCACGCTGCCATTTTGCGACCCGGTGACACCGCGGCGAGGTTAACTTGAATTCTCTGTGCTTTTGATAGGACGCAAGCCGCCAAGATGCCGCAGTTTGTTTCGGCTATCAGCGCCTCGATCGCGGTGGAGTGTGAACGGCAGTATGCAACGGCTTCAAGATGTCGTGCGGTATTTTCGATCAACCCACAGACAGTCATCAAACCTTAGGGACAAAACCTCTGGATTCATCCTAATCGGCAGGGCATGCGTCGGCTTGAGGGTTGGAAAGCGGTACTCGGGAACTAAGTGTTCTGAAGACCCTGATCAAACGCATGCCTGCTTTCTTTTCAAAGGAGTATCCCGATGAAGTCCAAGGTTGCCGACGTAATGACCGAGATCCTGCACTCTGCAGGTGTGAAGCGGATCTATGGCGTCGTTGGCGACAGCCTGAACGGATTGACCGAATCTTTGCGCAAACGCGGGGATATCGAGTGGGTGCACACGCGCCACGAGGAAACCGCGGCCTTTGCAGCGGGTGCGGAGGCGCATATCACCGGTGAGCTTGCCGTCTGCGCGGGTAGCTGCGGTCCCGGCAACCTGCATCTTATAAACGGGTTGTTTGACTGCCACCGATCGGGCGTGCCGGTTCTGGCGATCGCAGCGCAGATACCATCAGAGGAAATCGGGCGAGGCTATTTTCAGGAAACCCATCCGGATCAGTTATTCCGGGAATGCAGCCATTATTGTGAACTCGTCAGCAAGCCGGAGCAATTGCCCGGCGTTCTCGAGGCTGCTATTCGAGCGGCCATTGGCAAGCGTGGTGTTGCAGTCATCGTCATCCCCGGCGACGTCGCGCTTGCTGATTTCTCGGCCAAGATTTCGTCCCCCGCGGCCCTCCGTCTTTCCAGGCCGAGTGTTGTTCCAGCCGACGATCAGGTCGACAGCTTGGTAGCGCTGCTGGGCGACAGTTCCAAAATCACGCTTCTATGTGGTCGCGGTTGCGAGGGCGCACATGATGAGGTCGTTGCTTTCGCATCGCACATTAAGGCACCCATCGTTCACGCCCTCGGCGGCAAGGAGCATGTCGAATGGGAAAACCCCTATGACGTCGGCATGACGGGCCTGATCGGGTTTTCCTCCGGCTACAAGGCGATGCTCGAATGCGACACCCTGATCATGCTCGGCACCGATTTCCCATACCGCCAGTTTTATCCGACGGACGCGAAAGTCGTACAGGTCGACATAAGACCCGAACACCTCGGACGAAGAACACCGCTCGATTTGGCGATCGTCGGCGATGTCAAATCCACGCTCGGAGCAATTTTGCCCCGGCTGCAAGAACGAACCGACCTCAAGCACCTCGAGCGCTGCCTCGCCGCTTACCAGAAAGCGCGAGATGGACTGGATGATCTGGCGACAGGAAAGCCGGGCGGAACGATCCATCCCCAACATGTTGCGCGCCTTCTCAGCGAGCAGGCATCGGAAGACGCAGTCTTCACCTTCGACGTCGGCACGCCAACGGTCTGGGCCGCCCGTTATCTCAAGATGAACGGAAAAAGGCGTCTGATCGGATCACTGGTTCATGGCTCAATGGCAAACGCCCTACCGCAAGCAATCGGAGCGCAGGCATCCGATAAGGATCGACAGGTCATCAGCATGTCCGGAGACGGTGGCTTCACCATGTTGATGGGAGACTTCCTGACCTTGAAACAGGAAAATCTTCCGGTGAAGGTCATCGTCTTCAACAATTCATCTCTCGGCTTTGTCGCTATGGAAATGAAGGCAGCGGGCTATCTTGAAACGGGAACAGACCTCGAAAATCCCGACTTCGCGGCCGTTGCGCGCGCGGCTGGCATTCACGCCGTGCGCGTCGAGGACCCGGCAGATCTTGAACGCGGCATCGAAGCCGTTCTGCGCCATCCGGGACCGGCGCTGCTCGATGTCGTCACCAACCCGCAAGAGCTGTCGATTCCTCCAAAGATAAAGGCTGCGCAGGTGATGGGCATGAGCCTTTGGGCTGCCAAAGCGGTGATGAGCGGACGTGGAGATGAGCTGATCGACGTGACGAAATCGAACTTCTTTTCACGGTAAGGCTCTATCCTGTCGGGTATTCCTGACCTTTTCAAGGCTTACAAATCAACGGAGCAAGCTGAGTATCTTTCAGTTCTCCTGAAAACAGGAGAATTCATGCCTTACCTCGCCAGCCGCCGTTCCTCAGAGCCACAGCCACAACCCACGCCGTCGCATCGGGGCAAAAACTTGGCGATTCTGTCTCCTGTCATATGCGTTACAGTTGTGGCGTATTGCGTCCTTTGGATGATCTGGTAGCAAACTCTTCGCATTTACGGTCGGGCTCTCGACGTAATCAACAAAAGGCTCTTTCCGCTCGGCCCGTGAAGACCGGAGGCAGGCTCCTTTTCGCCGCCGACGTTGACTTTCGAGGAAACTTCGGTGTCTTTTGTTGTAAGCCAGAAGCCGTTTGGACCACGAGGCTGACGCAATGCTTCCGTTCACCGATTATGCGAGCCGATGACGACGTTGGCCAAGGCGCGCTTCGCGCAGATCGTTTTGCCCAGGATCGACGAAGGCTATCGGCTGGCTCGATGGCTGACCGGAAGCGCCACCGATGCGGAAGACGTGATGCAAGAAGCCTGCATCAAGGCTTTTCGCGCGATAGAAAGCTTTGCCGAAGGCAATGCGCGAGCCTGGTTTCTGACGATCGTTCGTAACGTCGCCTATTCCTGGCTGCAGCGTCACAGGCCTGTGAAGCTCGTCTCGCTTGAAGATCTTTCGCCCGAAGCTCAGCAGGAAATCGAGACCGGCGGTTTGATGGCGAATGCCGTGCCAACGCCGGAAGACCTGCTTCTTGCAAAACAGCGTTCAACCGAACTGCAGGATGCAGTGGAAACCTTGCCACTGCACCTGAAAGAGACCCTGGTCTTGCGCGAATTTCACGGACTGAGTTATCGAGAGATCGCTGCAATCAGCAACATACCTGTTGGAACTGTAATGTCACGCCTCGCCAAAGCGAGACAGACGCTACTGTCGCGTTTGAGGGAGGCATAACAATGACGATCGACAGCGAGACGCTATTGCTTTTAAATGCCTATCACGATGGTGAGCTTTCGCCCGGTGAAGCGCTCTCCATGCAACGGCGGATCGAAGAAGAGCCGGAACTCGCAGCTTTCGCACGCCGTCTTGCTGATTTGTCCTCCGGGCTGGTGGATGTTCTCCCCGGCGAGCCCGCTCCTGAACGCTTGCGTGGCGCAATATTCGCTTCGCTTTCGCCGGATCTGATACACGACACGAATGCAGATGAGCGCGCGGCAGAAAAGGTTTCGCAGCACGCTATGTTCTCAACTCGCGCACCTTGGTCGTCGTTAGCGGCGGCTCTAATGATTGGCCTTGTCGGCGGCGGACTCGGTGGTAGTTACCTTGCTCATCTGGCGCAGAATGAAACTCTGGAAGCGACAATCGAGAACGAGATCCTCGCTGCGCATCTAAGAGGGCTGATCGCCCCACAACCATTCGATATAGCCTCCTCCGAAAGCCATACTGTGAAGCCGTGGTTCAATGGTAGAACGACCATTGCACCAACGACGCCGGATCTTGCGGCCCAAGGCTTCCCTCTTGTCGGCGGCCGGGTCGATGTAATCGATCGCCAACCTGTCCCCGTCATGGTTTACAAACGCCGCCAGCACACGATCAGCGTCACCGTCACGGCTTCTAAGAACATGGCTACGCGGGCAAATGACGTCATCGACGGTACAAACGTGACCAGTTGGACTAACGGCAACCTGACCTACTGGGCGATTTCTGATCTCAACTCCGGCGAATTGTCATCCTTCGCCGACCTATATCGGAAGCGACTTGCCGGCGCCGGTTAGAAAATTTTCTAATCGTCGCGAATAAATCCGCGCTGCTCACGGTTTACTCCACCGGACAAGGGTGAGGAAATCTATGAGCGAGATGGCATGCCTACTGGCGGGCGCAGGCGCCGGGCTTTCGATTGCAATACCTTTTGGTCCCACAAGCATGATGTGCGTCGAACGCACCCTTGCCGACGGGATGCGGGCCGGGATGGCGGCCGGGCTCGGCGTCGCGACGGTACATCTCAGCTACAGCACCATTGCGCTCGTCGGCGGTATGACACTCATGAGCCAGCCGGAAACTGCAAACCTGCTAACCTTCGCCGCAGGTTTACTCCTCCTATATTTCGCGGCCCGCCTGTGGCGCCGCGACGTCGTATTCGTTCAAGGCGGCAGCGCACTGAGCTTTCGGCGCGCCTATTGCGGCGCCATCTGCCTTGGTTTTCTCAATCCGGTGACGCCAGCACTTTGCGCCGCTAGTCTCACGGCATTCGCGAGCCAGATCGCGGCTCCTGGTGGACTTCTGCCGCTTGGAGTTTTCGCCGGCTCGCTGACATGGTGGCTGGTGCTTGCGGTCGGTGTATCACTGCTGAGGCAGCGACTGAACATCGAGACCCTTACGCTTGCCAATCGAGGCGCGGGTATATTGCTCGTGCTTCTGGGCATATCCATGCTCGCAAAAAGCTTTGAAGGGCTCATCCATCTTGCGTCCTGATGACCAACTACATGCCGATCTCGACCTCCAGGGGAGCGGCGAAGCAGCGCATCGGGGAAAATCACCCCGCCCTGAAGCGCGGCGAATGGAAGGCCGAGCACGTCTCCGCTCGGCCTTCCATTTTTTGACATGACCGCCAGGATCCCGCAGGAGACTGCTTCAATCACATTGCATTTTCTGTTTCCCGGCCTCTTCCTTCGCACGCTTATCGAGGGCGAATGATCTCCATGCCCGGCTGGATCGGCGAAGAAAAGGGGCAAGGTAGACGTAGTCACCTTCCTTTGGCCTTGCGCCACTCGGCAAACAGCGTGAGATTATCCTCGTCGGTCGCCGGATAGAGCCCGATGATCGTGTGGCCGGCTTTCACCCGCTCGAGGACAAAATCCTCGTAAGCGGTCATCTCGACGGCCTCGTCGGCAATTTCATCAGCAATCTCTGCCGGGATAACGATGACGCTGTCGTCGTCACCAACCATGATATCGCCCGGAAACACCGCGACATCGCCGCAACCGATCGGAACATTGATGTCGATCGCCTCGTGCAGCGTCAAGTTCGTCGGGCTGGAAGGCCGGTTGTGATAGGCGGGAATATCCAGCTCCCCAATCGTCATCGCATCGCGAAAACCACCATCGGTGACCACCCCTGCCCCACCGCGCACCATCAGCCGCGTGATCAGGATATCGCCAGCGGATGCCGCACGCGCATCCTTGCGGCTGTCCATTACAAGCACATGGCCTTCCGGGCAGGTCTCGATCGCATGGCGCTGCGGATGTTTGGGATCGCGGAACACCGTCATCGGATTGCGGTCCTCGCGCGCCGGCATGTAACGCAGGGTGAACGCGGGGCCGACCATGTTTCGGCCCTTGGGCCAAACAGGACGCACATCCTGGATCGTCTGGTTTTTCAGGCCACGTTTGTAGAGCGCCGAGCAGAGCGTCGCGACGGAAACGCCCATCAGTTTTTCACGGGTTGCGGGATTCATTGTCTCTCCTTGATGGCTGCGGAACTGGAGCCCGGTTCTGACGTGCCACACAAGCAATCACACATTTGCTGCACGCCATAAGCTTGACTCTCAAAAATACAACAGATATGTCAAGTTCAATTCTGATATCTCAGTATGGCAATTGATATGTCTAATCCACTTGAATTTCCATCGCTGCCGCTATTCGATCTCGTGACCCCGCGAGATTTGCCGGCCGATGGAAACATGACAAACCGGATCCATGCGCTGCTTCGCAAATTGATTGTCGAGGTAAAGCTGCTTCCAGGGCGTGCGCTTTCGGAAAAGGAAATCGCGGCACTTCTGCATGTCAGCAAGACGCCGGTGCGTGAAGCGATTATCCGCCTTGCAGAAGAAGGTTTCGTCACGGTCGTACCGCAGGGCGGTACCTATATTTCGCCAATCGACGTGCAGCGTTACATGGAAGCCTGTTTCATCCGTTTCAAGCTGGAAGAAGGCGCCGTCATAGAGGCAACGAAGCGGCATTCGCTTGAGGATATCGCCCGCCTCAAAACCTGTCTTTCACAGCAGCGCACCGCGGCCGACGACGAGGAGTTTACGGACTTCTTTCTGCTGGACGAAGAATTTCACCGCACGATCTTCGCAGCGGCCCGCCTGCCCGGAGCCTGGAGCGTCGTCAACCAAGCAAAAGGCGAAATGGACCGCATGCGCCACCTAAAGCGCGTTTTTGCGGTCCGTCGCACCGAAAAGGTGATCGAAGAACACGAAGCGATCGTCAACGCGATCGAGTCCGGCAATGTGGAGGCAGCGCGCGAAGCCATTCAGCGCCATCTGGGATCGCTTGAATCCAAGATCGCAGAACTCTCCAAGAACCCGAAAATCTGGACCTTCATCGAACAGGTAAACACGCGCGTCACGAGGAAGCGCGTGTCACGAGGAGCCAAGGCCCCCGACTGACGTAACATTCAAGGCTTTTGAGGAGGGGCCTTACATGTCTGCAGTTCAAATCAACGACGTCGTCAAGCGCTACGGTGCTCTCGAAGTTGTCCATGGCATCAATCTTTCCATCCAGCCGCAGGAATTCGTGGTGCTCGTCGGGCCTTCGGGATGCGGAAAGTCCACGACGTTGCGCATGCTTGCCGGACTGGAAGATATCTCCGACGGCACGGTCTCGATCGATGGCCGGGTGGTCAACAAGGTCGCTCCGAAAGACCGCGACGTTGCGATGGTCTTTCAGAATTATGCTCTCTACCCGCACCTCAACGTAGCGGAAAACATTGCCTTTGGCCTGCGGGTTCGAGGCGAGAAACGGGACGTGATCGACAAGGCCGTCGCGGAAGCTGCCCAGATTTTGAGCCTGACGGAATATCTGGCCCGCAAGCCTGCAGACCTTTCCGGCGGCCAGCGCCAGCGCGTGGCCATGGGTCGCGCCATCGTCCGTCGCCCCAAGATTTTCCTCTTCGATGAGCCGCTCTCCAATCTCGATGCCAAGCTGCGCACCCATATGCGCGCCGAGATCAAGCTGCTCCACAAGCGCATGCAGGCCACCAGCGTTTACGTGACCCACGACCAGGTCGAGGCAATGACGCTTGCCGACCGGATCGTCATCATGAATGGCGGCAATATCGAGCAGGTCGGCTCGCCGATGGAAGTGTTTCTCGAACCGGCAAATACGTTCGTCGCCAGCTTCATAGGCTCACCGCCGATGAACCTTCTCGATGCGGTAATCGAAAAGCGGGATGGCATTGTCAGCGCGATACTTGGCGGTAATGCCGGACAGCGCTTCACCATTCCCGATGCCTTTGCGAAGGGCGCCACAGAGGGGCAGACAGTCAAGCTCGGCCTACGCCCGGAAATCATGTCGGTTAAAACCGGCGATGGCCGTGAAGTGCTGAACTGCAGCATCGATCTCGTGGAGCCCCTCGGCGCCGAGGCTCTGCTTCATGGCAAGGCGGATGGCCAATCCTTTATTGCCAAGGCAGAAACACTCTACGCCGATCATGCCCTCAACGGCGTCACCCAGCTCGGCATCGACACGACACGCATCCAGATCTTTGACGCGACAACCGGCCGTTCACTCAAGACCGCAGGCGGGGCGCGGTCATGAAACAGACTTATCAGGAACGCCTGCATGATCTGTGGGGAGATATGCGCCGCGACTGGCAGCTCTATCTCCTGCTTGCGCCGATGGCCATCTGGTTCGCGCTGTTTCTCTACAAGCCGATGTACGGGCTGGTTATCGCTTTCCAGGATTTTTCGATTTTCCGCGGCATCGAAAAAAGCCCATGGGTCGGCTTTGCGAACTTCGCCGAGCTTTTCCAGAATGACATGTTCATCCGCGCCTTCTGGAACACGATCACCATCAGCGGCCTCGGACTGATCTTTGCGTTTCCCGTGCCGATCATTCTCGCACTGATGTTCAACGAAGTTCAGAACGAGGCTGCACGTCGCTGGGCGCAGACGATCGTTTATCTGCCGCATTTCATTTCGGTGGTCATCGTTGCGGGCATCGTCATCAACTTCCTTTCGCCCTCCATCGGCATCGTCAATCTCTTCCTTAAAAGTTTAGGTCTGGAGTCGATCTACTTCCTGACCCAACCCGAGTGGTTCCGACCGATCTTTATCGGTTCGTCGGTCTGGAAAGAGTCGGGCTTCGAGTCGATCGTATATCTTGCGGCCATCGCCGGCGTCAGCCCGACGCTCTACGAATCCGCACGGGTCGATGGTGCCTCGCGGTGGCAGATGATGTGGCGAATTACGCTGCCCTGTATCCTGCCCACGATTGTGATCATGCTGATCATCCGCATCGGCAATTTGGTCGAGGTCGGTTTCGAATACATCATCCTTCTCTATCGCCCATCCACCTATGAGTCGGCCGACGTCGTCTCGACATTCATCTACCGCACCGGCCTGCAGGGTACCCAGTACGACCTGGCAACGGCTGCAGGCCTGTTCAATGCGGTTATCGCTTTCGTCCTTGTCTATTCGGCCAATCGTATCAGCCGAAGAGTCTCGTCGACGTCGCTTTGGTGAGGAGCTGAAGATGGCAAGTTTCAATCTCTATTCCCGTGGCGACAAGATCTTTGGCTGGGCCAACGCCATTCTCTTGAGCCTGTTCGTCCTGTCGACGCTTTATCCGTTCATCTATGTGGCCGCGGTCTCGCTGTCGTCCGGTGCGGCTGTCACTGCCGGCCGGGTAACGTTCTGGCCGGTCGATGTCACGCTTGCGGCCTACGAGCATGTGTTGTCCGACAGGATGTTCTGGGTCGCCTACGGCAACACCTTCATCTACACATTCGGCGGCACGTTCATGAGCCTGCTGATCATGATCCCTGGCGCCTATGCGCTGTCGCGCAAACGTCTGCGCGGCCGCACCTTCTTCAATATCGCGATCGCCTTCACGCTCTGGTTCCATGCCGGCATGATCCCGTTCTTCCTGAACATGCGGGATCTCGGACTGCTCGACAGCCGTTTCGGCATCATCATCGGCTTCGCGGCCAGTGCCTTCAATGTCATCCTGTTGCGCAATTTCTTCGAGGCGGTACCGAAATCCTTCGAGGAAGCCGCCAAGATGGACGGCGCCAGCGAATTGCAACTGCTTTGGAAGGTCTTCATTCCGCTTTCCAAACCGGCCATCGTCACCGTGGCGCTGTTCTGTATCGTCTCGCGCTGGAATGGCTATTTCTGGGCCATGGTTCTGCTGCGCGGCGAAGAGAAGATCCCGTTGCAGGTCTATCTCAAGCGCGTGATCGTCGATCTCAATTCGAACGACGAATTCGCCTCGAGCTTGCTGACGGCCCACTATTCGTTCGAGACGGTTACCTCCGCGATCATGATCGCGTCGATCATCCCCGTCCTCATCATTTACCCCTACGCACAGAGATATTTCACCAAGGGAATTCTGCTGGGCGGAGTGAAAGAGTAGCTGCACATGGGAGGAGAACCTGTGAGAACACTGCGAAAAGGCGCGCCCCTTCTGGCGTTGATGACAGCCATGACAATGGCCTTGCCCGCCTCCGCACAGGATGCCGGCAAGATATCCGAAGACCCTCTGGAACTGACGATCCATTTCCACTTCCGCGACAAATACGTCTATTCGGAAAAGTGGCCCGTGGAGCAGAAGGCCGCAGAGATTACCAATATCCACGTGCGCAACGTCGCGTCACTGGCGACCACGAGCAGCCGCGATGCCTTCAACCTGTTGATCGCATCGGGCGATCTTCCGGACATCGTCGGCGGCGATGCCAATGGCGGATTGAAGGAGGACTTCATCCGCTACGGGCTGGAAGGTGCTTTCATCCCGCTCGACGACTTGATCGAGGAAAACGCCCCGAACCTCAAGGCGTTCTTCGACAGCCATAAGGACATCCGCAACGCAATTTCCGGACCGGACGGCAAGCTCTACTTCATCCCCTATGTCCCGGATGGAAAATACTCTCGCGGCTGGTTCATCCGCCAGGACTGGCTCGATAAACTCGGCCTGAAACAGCCGGAAACGCCTGAAGAGGTCTACGAGGTTCTCAAGGCTTTCCGCGACAAGGATCCCAACGGCAACGGCAAGAAGGACGAAGTTCCGTATTTTGCCCGCGAGGAAATCGATGCCGTCCGCCTCATCAATCTGTGGGACGCACGCGTTTCCGGGTCCGAGCGATATGGCGACTTCGCCGTCTATGACGGGCAGCTCCGTCACCCCTGGGCCGAGGAGAACTACAAGACCGGCATTTCGAATGTCGCCAAGTGGTACAAGGAAGGCCTGATCGACAAGGAGATCTTCACTCGCGGCGCCCGTTCGCGCGAATATCTTCTGGGCAACAATCTCGGCGGCATGACCCATGACTGGTTTGCCAGCACCTCGACCTATAACGACGCCTTGTCGCCAAAGATCGAAGGTTTTGCGCTGAAGCCCATGCTGCCGCCGAAGACGGCGTCCGGCCAGCGGTTCGAGGATTCCCGCCGACTGCGCGTTCAGCCCGTCGGATGGGCGATCTCGGCCACCAACGAACATCCCGTCGAAACGATCAAGTATTTCGATTTCTGGTTCTCCCAGCAGGGGCGCCTGCTGTCGAATTTCGGTGTCGAGGGAAAGACCTTCGAGATGGTCGATGGCAAGCCGCAGTTCAAAAAGGAAGTGTTGGACAACAAGGATCCGGTCAACGCCCAGCTATGGGCGGTGGGCGCACAGGTCCCGCGCGGATACTGGATGGACTATGAGTACGAGCGCCAATGGACCAACAAGATCGCACTTGATGGCATCGATCTCTACGACAAGTGCAACTGCCTCAAGGACGAGTTCATGGGCGTTTCATTGAACGCCGAAGAGAAGGCGACCTTCGACCGCTACTGGCCGAGCCTTCTCACCTACATGACCGAGATGCAGCAGACTTGGGTGCTTGGCGCCCAGGACGTCAATACAGGCTGGGATGCCTACAAGAAGCGACTGACGGCTCTCGGCTACGACGAGGTCATCAAGATGATGCAGTCGGCCTATGACCGCCAGTACAAGGCGGCCCAATAATCCTTCGATCGTGATGGCGGCCCTGTCGCCGCCATCCTTTTCCCTTTTGATTTTTTTACAGGAGTTAGAGCGCAATGCGTCCCTCTGCCTCGGCCATCACCAGACAAGCTCATCTCGATGAGCCCCGACCGGGTTCCTTGACCATTGGCTACGTGCCGAGCGAGCAAACCCCGCCCACCGAAAACCCGCCGCGTTTTTCCTGGCTTCCCGATATCGATGACGGTGCGCGCTACGTGTTGCGCATCTCGACCGATGCCGAATTTGCCAGTGCAAAGACGCGTACATTCGAAGACCTCGCGTGGAATTTCTTCACCCCGGATGAAACGCTGCCGAAAGGCAATTATCATTGGAGTTATGCGCTCTGGGACCAGAACGCCGCAAAGCCCCTGTCGAACTGGAGTGCAGTGCGCATTTTCGAGATCACCGCTGCGTTGCCGGAAACGCCTTTGCCCGGCAGAACGGCCCGCCATGCCGCGGCCCATACGAGCCATCCGCGGCTTTGGCTCAACCCCGAGCAACTGAAAGCGTTTTCGCAAGCCGTGGCGGCAGACCCGAACCATTGCGGATGGTCCGAATTCTTCGAGAAATCCGTAAAGCCTTGGCTCGACCGGCCGATCATGCCGGAACCGCAGCCCTATCCCAACAACGTCCGCGTCGCGACGCTCTGGCGACAAATGTATATCGATTGCCAGGAGGCGATCTATGCTATCCGCCATCTGGCAATTGCCGGCCGCGTTCTAGGGCGGGAGGATCTCCTCGATGCCTCACGCGACTGGCTGCTTTCGGTTGCCGCATGGGATCCAAATGGAGCAACCTCTCGCGCCTATAATGACGAGGCCGGTTTCCGCGTCGTCGTCGCTCTGGCATGGGGATACGACTGGCTCTACGACCATCTGAGCGAGGATGAACGGGAGACCGTTCGAACAGTTCTGCTGCGCCGTACGCGTGAAGTCGCAGACCATGTGATTGCCCATGCGCGCATTCACCTGTTCCCCTATGACAGCCACGCGGTGCGCTCGTTGTCTGCAGTGCTCACGCCCGCCTGCATTTCCCTTATGGGCGAAAGCGATGATGCCGGCGAATGGCTCGATTATACCGTCGAGTTCCTGGCCACACTCTATTCCCCCTGGGCGGGAACGGATGGTGGCTGGGCGGAGGGTCCACATTACTGGATGACCGGCATGGCCTATCTCATCGAGGCCGCTAACCTGATCCGCTCCTATATCGGCTATGACCTCTACCAGCGGCCTTTCTTCCAGAACACTGGCCGGTTCCCCCTTTATACCAAGGCGCCCGGCACCCGCCGCGCCAATTTCGGGGACGATTCCACCATGGGTGACCTGCCCGGACTGAAGGTGGGCTACAATGTCCGCCAGTTCGCGGGCGTCACCGGCAACGGTCACTATCAATGGTATTTCGACCGCATCAAGCAGGATGCGGCCGGAACCGAGATGGCCTTCTACAATTACGGCTGGTGGGATCTGAATTTCGATGATCTTGTCTACCGTCACGACTACCCGCAGGTGGAAGCCGCCTCGCCCGCAGACCTGCCCGCACTTGCCGTCTTTGATGATATTGGCTGGGTGACGATCCAGAAACATATGGAAGATCCGGACCGGCATCTGCAGTTCGTCTTCAAATCGAGCCCATACGGCTCACTCAGCCACAGCCATGGCGACCAGAACGCTTTTGTTCTTTATGCCTATGGTGAGGATCTGGCGATCCAGTCCGGTTATTACATCGCCTTCAATTCGCAAATGCACATCAACTGGCGCCGACAGACCCGGTCGAAGAACGCAGTCCTGATCGGCGGCAAAGGACAATATGCGGAGAAGGACAAGGCGCTGGCGCGACGCGCTGCGGGCCGTATCGTTTCCGTCGAGGAGAAGCCCGGGCATATACGCATGCTGGGCGATGCAACGGCCGCCTACCAGGTGGCAAACCCGCTGGTGCGCAAGGCAGAGCGCGAAATCCACTTCGTCAACGACAGCTATTTCGTCATTGTCGATGAGGTGGAATGCGCCGAGCCGCAGGAACTGCAATGGCTTTGCCACACGACAGGCGCACCGCAGACCGGGCGTTCAAGCTTTCGCTACAACGGTAAAAAGGCAGGCTTTTACGGCCAGTTCGTCTTCTCCTCCGCCGGCAATCCGCAGATCACCGCCGTTGAAGGCTTTCCAGAAATCGAGCCGAAGGAATACGAGGGACTCGAAATACATCACCATGTCTGCGCCACGGTTCCCGCCGCCGCCAGACATCGCCTCGTGACCCTTCTCGTGCCCTACAGCCTGACCGAACCGAAGCGGATCTTCAGCTTCATCGACGATCAGGGGTTTTCGACTGACATCTATTTCAGCGATGTCGACGACGAGCGTTTCAAGCTTTCTCTGCCGAAACAATTCTAACCAATGCGAGGTTTTCAAATGCAACGTTTTACCAACAAGACTATTGTCGTCGCCGGTGCAGGCCGTGATATCGGCCGGGCATGCGCGGTTCGTTTTGCGCAGGAAGGCGCCAATGTCGTGCTCACCTATAACGGTGCGGCAGAAGGCGCCGCTGCAGCGGTGGCAGACATCGACAAACTCGGCCGCTCCGCTTTGGCAATCAAGGCTGACCTGACGAATGCAGCCGAAGTCGAGGCCGCAATTTCTGCCGCAACCGACAAGTTCGGCGCCATCCATGGCCTCGTCCACGTGGCTGGCGGCATGATCGCGCGCAAGACGATTGCGGATATGGATGAGGCCTTCTGGCATCAGGTCCTCAACGTCAATCTGACCTCGCTTTTCCTGACAACCAAGGCTGCGCTACCGAAGATGGCAAAAGGCGGGGCAATCGTCACCTTTTCGTCGCAGGCCGGTCGTGATGGCGGCGGACCCGGCGCGATCGCCTATGCGACGTCCAAGGGGGCAGTGATGACCTTTACCCGCGGGCTCAGCAAAGAGGTCGGCCCGGATATCCGCGTCAATGCCGTTTGCCCCGGCATGATCTCGACGACCTTCCATGACACCTTCACCAAACCTGAGGTGCGCGAGCGGGTGGCCGGAGCCACATCGCTGAAGCGAGAAGGTGTGAGCGAAGATGTTGCCGGTCTGGTGGCCTTCCTCGCATCGGGCGACGCCGCCTATATCACCGGAGCCTGCTACGACATCAACGGCGGCGTCCTGTACTCCTGATATCCCGGTATGAACATGTCTGTATCTCACCCAAGGGCGAGCCGGATTGCCGTTCTCGGCACTTCACTCGTCCAGCAGAACCACATCGGTAACGAGACTTCGCTGGCGACTTCGGCACGCGGCTGGATGAGCTGGGCCGAGGTCTTGTCACACGGCAGGCTCTCCTGCCCTGTGCACCACGACCCATCCGCCCCGCACGGCTGGGAGCCCGGTAACCGGCCAGGCGTCAGCCGCTTTTTCTCCGGCCTCAATTTCGGAGTGTCCGGGCAGAAGGCGATCGAGATAGAACGGCGGCTGCCGCATTTGCTGCAATCGAATTTCGACCTGATCGTCGTCGATGCCGGCACCAACGACATGATGGTGGAGACCCGACAGACGATTGCCGGTACGCGAGCAAGGATCGCCTTGGCTTTGCTCGCCGCCGGCAAGACCGTCATCCTGCTACCGATCCTCGCCCGCGGCATCGAAAAATGGCCCGCTGGCGGCGCGGAACGGGCAAAGGCGCATTGGATCAACCGTCAAAGCATCGAATTCGCAGCCAGCCATGCTAATTGCCATGTTTTCGACTGGAATTCCGCCTGGCTCGATCCGCAGAGCGAATTCGGCGAGCCCTATGCCGGTTATTCCAACGACGGGACCCATTTTTCCGTGCAGGGTGGTTTTGCCGTTGGAAAGCTGCTGGCAGACTATCTCGGAACGATCGTGCCTCGCGCGTCGGAACGCATCTTGGCGAGAGACGATCGCTTCGACCCCGTGAACAACCCGCTGGGCAATCTGGCATCGGATCTTAGCGCTCGAACGACGACGGAAGGCGAACAGCAAAGCCATCGTCTCGGCGGAAAGCTGGTTCATCCTGGCGTCGGTGTCTGGGTGGAAGCGATCTGCGATATCGACGTGCCTGCACACGAAGGTGTTTTCGGCATAACACTACGGTTAAATGACGTTGCTCCCGAAGGGCAAGAAACAATCGCGCTCGGCCCGTTCCGTGCAGACGACGGCACAATTTTCCCCTTCCCTGACACTGAATGGAAGGGTGCATTGCGAACCCCTCCCCTCAAACTTCGCCCCGGCGATACGGAACCTGAACTTTATCTCGACGTCATTCTGCGACCCGGTTCGAGACCGCTCGGGATCGACGTGTCGCGCATTGACGTCCGCCCCGTTTCGAGCCCGGTGCGCGCATGAACACCAGCAAACCGAAATTGCTGATCGCCATGCGCAGCGAACTTCCCGAAGGTTTCTTCGGCCCGCGCGAATGGGCGCGGTTGAACGCGGTAACAGATGTCATTCCAGGTTTTCCCTATACGGATTTCGATACCGTCGAGGGCGGAAAAGCCCTGGCCGAGGCCGATATCCTGTTGGCGGCCTGGGGCACGCCATCCCTGACGAAAGCGCGTCTTGCGCACGCGAAGAAACTCAAGATGGTCGCCTATGCGGCGTCCTCCGTGCGAACCGTTACGCCCACGGAATTCTGGGAAACATCCAATATTCTCGTCACCACGGCGGCATCCGCCATGGCCGTACCTGTGGCTGAGTTCACCTATGCAGCAATCATCATGTGCGGCAAGAATGTTTTCCGGCTGCGCGACGCGCACCGGACAGAGCGCGGCACAGGTGGCTTCGGCAGCCGCCGCGGCATGAACCAGCCCCATCTCGGCAATCATGCCCGCCGGATCGGCATTGTCGGCGCCTCCCGCATCGGCCGCCTGGTTATCGACATGCTCGCACGCGGCACATTCGAGATCGCGGTTTACGATCCCTTCCTTTCATCAGACGAAGCGACAACCCTCGGCACAACGAAAATGGAGCTGCACCAACTTCTCGCATGGTCCGATGTTGTTTCGCTGCACGCGCCTATCCTGCCTGAAACCCGTCATATGATCGGCGCACACGAGTTGGCGCTGATGGCGGATCATGCAATCTTCATCAACACGGCGCGCGGCTGGCTTGTCGACCACGACGCCTTGCTTGCGGAAGCGCAATCCGGCCGGCTGCGTATCCTTATCGATACTCCAGAGCCGGAGCCATTACCGACTGATAGCCCGTTCTATGATCTGCCGAACGTCGTGCTCACCCCGCATATCGCCGGTGCGCTGGGCAACGAGCTGCGAGCGCTGTCCGACCTTGCCATCACCGAAATCGAACGATTTGTCGCCGGCATTTCTCCACTTCACCCTGTGATGAAGCAGGATCTGGAGCGTGTAGCATGAGCGCGTTCGACTATTGCTTTTCGACACTCGGCTGCTCGGAAATGAGCCTGCATGAAGTCGCCGATTTGGCGGATCGACATGATATCGCTGCGGTTGAACTACGAACATTATCCGGCACTATCGACCTGATTTCGGCATTGGCTGCCGAATTTGAAAATCCTGCCGGGCTTGCAGCATTTCTGGCCGGGCGCAATCTCAGAATTGCTGCCCTCAATACATCCATCAAGCTGTTCGAAAGCACCGACCTTGCAGCCATCGAGCCGTTCATTCCGTGGGCGGAGGCGGCAGGTGCCGCTCATCTGCGTATCTTCGACGGGGGCAAGCAGTTGGGCGCCGACGATATGAAACGTGCAGCGGATATTATCGATGACTGGCAGGCTACGCGGCAGTCATCAGGATTTGATTTCGACCTTATGATCGAGACCCACAATACCCTAACCGATGTCGAGCAGCTTGTCGCACTCGTCGAGCTTGTGCCGACTGCGCAAATATTATGGGACACGCATCACACATGGTCCCGTGGTGCTGATCCCACTTCAGTCTGGGATCGTATCGCCCGAAACATTGTCCATCTGCACGTCAAGGACAGCACGGTCGATGGTGATGGACGCCGACACTACGTGCTGCCCGGCGATGGCGATTTTCCCATGGCTGAACTGATCTCACTTCTTCGACAGAATGAACGACACATCCCCCTCAGCCTCGAATGGGAGCGCCATTGGCATCCCGAACTGCCACCTCTGGAAGACGCGCTGATCGCAGCACGCAATTGGTGGCGACAAGGAGTTTCTTGATGCGTATCGCTGAAATCCACCTCACGCCCGTGGCAATCCCGGACAAGCCGCTATTGAATTGCAAGGGCGTACACCAACCTTATGCCTTGCGGACAGTGATCGAAGTTATCTGCGACGACGGGACTGTCGGTCTGGGTGAAAGTTATGGAAGCATCAAGGCGCTGGATGGCTTGCGCCGTGCGGCGCCGGCGTTGGTCGGACTCGACCCTTTCCATCTCCACGAATTGAAATCTCGCGTGATTGCCGCATTGCCTGGTGGCGGCGGCATCAATGCCAAATCGGCGGTAGCCGATCACAAGCTAACGGATGTGGTTGCTTCAGGCTTCGAGGTCCCTTGCATGGACATTCAGGGTAAGCTACTCGGACGACCGGTTTCAGACCTGCTTGGTGGAGCGGTTCGCTCCAATGTTCCGTTCAGCGCCTATCTCTTCTTCAAGTTTGCCGCTCACATCGGCGAAGCACCGGACGAGTGGGGCGAAGTGCTCACTCCCGACCAGATGGTTGAGGAAGCCTACAAGATGGTGGACAACTACGGCTTCCGATCGCTGAAACTCAAAGGCGGCGTGCTGCATCCGGATCTCGAAATAGAGACGATGCTGAAGCTTAGGGAGGCCTTTCCGGATCACCCGCTGCGTATCGACCCCAATGGCGGCTGGACGGTCGAGACCGCTATTCACATCGCGCGCAAGCTCGAAAACGTTCTGGAATATCTCGAGGATCCGGTCATCGGTATGGATCAGATGGCGCAGGTTGCAGCCGCTACTTCTATCCCGCTCGCCACGAATATGATCGTGCTGGAATTCGACCAGATCGCCGAAGCCTTCCGCAGACAGGCGGTGCAGATCGTCCTGTCCGATCATCATTACTGGGGCGGACTACGCGCCTCGACCCATCTCGGCAAGATATGCGAGACATTGGGGCTTGGCGTCTCCATGCATTCGAACTCGCATCTCGGCATCACTCTTGCGGCGATGACGCATGTTGCAGCAGCCACGCCGAACCTTAGCTTCGACTGCGACACCCATTATCCCTGGACCGGCGTTGACGTAGTCGAGGGATCTCCCTTCACATTCCGAGACGGCAAGCTGGATGTGCTCAAGCAACCTGGCCTTGGCGTATCGCTTGACCGGCAAAAACTCGCTGATCTCGCATCCCTGTATGAAAAAACTGCGATGAAGGAGCGGGATGATACCGCTTATATGAAGCTGTTCGACCCAGCCTACGAACGGCGTGTGCCGCGCTGGTAACGTACATTTTGTCTAGTGACGAATGGCGTAACCTGCTTTGGATAGGCCTCAAACCGCTGGCCACTCCGTTCCCGATGATACGAAATCATTCTTTCGCCGCCATCCCCATGCCGGCAAGAGCGAGCCGACGTTCGACGCAGGCTATCATCCGCGGCGATCGCGCACAGAAATCGGGAGCAGCAACGCGGGCCGCGACGGCCCGCGTCGATTGATGATGAACTATGCCTTGAACTTAGCTTCCAGCATGTCGAGCAGATTGAACGCCGTCAGGATGTTGCCAAAGAGATAGTCGGCCGATGGCAGTTCGACCTTTTCTCCGCGCAGATTGGCGAATGTCGGCAGAGTTCTCAGCTTCTCGCTCATCGCCCCCGCGCCCTTGGCGCCTTCGTCTTCAAGCAACAGGATCATGTCCGCTTCCAGCAGATCCAGTCGTTCCAGACTGATGTTGATGAAGCCGTCGTTGCCGGTGACATCCTGCTGTGGAGGCGCCTTGAAGCCGAGATCCTTCAGAACGCTCCAGGTGAAGGACGTATCCTGAAGCATGTAGCGCACCAGATTGGTGCGCACGCGGGCGATGGTTGCAGTGCCTATCTTGCTGCCGATAGCGTCCCGGACCTGTTTGGCGCGCTGGTCGTAACGATCAAGCAGTTCCTGTGCCTCGGTCTGGCGACCGGTGACATCGGCGACCGTCGTCAGCGTCTTGCGCCATTCTGCCGGGCGCACGTCGATAAGGACGGTCGGCGCTATCTGGCTGTAGCGATCATACATGCCCTGCTGGTCGGGAAGGTCGTCATTGCTCATCAGGATGAGGTCCGGTTCCATCGTCAGAACGGCCTCGTAGTTTGGTTCGCCTGAAGTGCCGATATAGCCGATATCGGCAGGCAGCCGCTCTACAACACCCTTGGCGAAACCGCCGGTGAAATTCGGACGGGAGGCGCCGACCGGCTTGATTCCGAGCGCGACCGTCGGCTGCAGCACATCATCGCCGTCTGTCACGACGATACGCTTGGCAATTTTCGGGATTTCTACGGAGCCGATGGCGTCTGTTACCGTGATCGTTTCCTGGGCGAGTACGGGGCTTGCGGCGAACACAAGCGATGCGGCGATCATCTCGCGGCGCGTCAGATGCAGGGACAAGGTCGTTATCCTTTCGTCAGAATGTGGGTGTCGGTTTTGGGGAGTTGTCGTGCAGGCCGCGCGGTACCACCAACGGTGTTCCAAACACGGGGTCGGCAATGATCATACTGTCGAGGCCAAACACGTCGCGCACCAGCGCCTCGGTAACGATGTCACCCGGGCGTCCCTCTGCAACGGCATGGCCGCCGCGCATGGCGATCATGTGGGTGGCGTGCCGGCAGGCCTGATTGAGATCATGCAGCACGGCGGCAATAGTATAACCGCGCTCGCGGTTGAGCTTTTCCAGGAGTAGCATCAGCTCCATTTGATGGGCGATGTCGAGGAATGTGGTCGGCTCGTCGAGCAGGAGAAGCGGCGTTTCCTGGGCAAGAACCATTGCAATCCAGGCGCGCTGCCGCTGGCCGCCCGACAACTCGCTGACCCGGCGGTCCGCAAGTTCATTCATCCCGGTGGCTTCGATGGCGGCGGCGACCGCCAGTTCGTCGGCGCGGCTCCATTGGCGCAGCAGGTTTTGATGCGGATAACGGCCACAGGCGACCAGTTCGGTGACGGTGATACCATCCGGTGCGATTGAGCTTTGCGGCATCAAGCCGACCTGGCGGGCAAATTGCTTGGCTGGAATTTCCGAGATTGCGCGACCGTCGAGCAATACCGAGCCGCGACCCGGTGCCAGCAATCTCGAAAGAGCCTGCAGCAGTGTAGACTTTCCGCAGGCATTCGGGCCGACGATGGCCGTGAAGGAACCTGAAGGTACCGTGACGGTAAGGTCCTGCGCGACGACCGACTTGCCATAGGCGAGTTCGATGGCCTGTGCTTCGAGGCGGGGGGCGGCTTGCGGGGTCACGTGCGGCGTGCCTCCTTAATGATCAGCCAGAGAAAATAGGTGCCGCCGATGCATAACGTCACCACGCCGACCGGCAGCTGAATAGGTGCGAAACCATGCTGGGCGGCATAGTCTGCGGCGGAGAGAAGAAGGGCACCGGTCGCCATCGATGCGGCGAGTGACGTGCCGGCCGTACGCGTGATGACATGGGCAATCGGTGGGGCTGCGAGCGCCACGAAGGGAATGGGACCGGCTATGGCTGTGACCAGCGCGGTCGCGACGATGGCAAGCGCCATCAGCGACAAGCGAACCGTTTCCACCTTGATGCCCAGTGCGCGGGCGCGGGCGTCACCCATTTCCATCAGCCTGAGCGGGCGCGATAGAAACAGTGCGCAGACGATGACTGGCACAGCCAGCCACAGGATCGGCATCAATTGCTGGCTGTTCACCTTGGCCAGCGTTCCCATGCCCCATGTGTTGGCCGCCATTGCAGTTGAAAGCGTGGATTTGAGCAGTATCCAGTGATTGGCGGAGGTCAACATGGCGCTGACGCCGATGCCGACGACGATCAGCTGAAACCCCTGAATGCCATTGCGCCATGTCAGCAGGTAAACGGCAAGTGCGGTAAGAAGACCGCCGGCAATGGCGCTGCCGGCCAAGATAAGCCAGCCGCCGCCGGCAAAGGTGATGGCGAGGATGGCACCGGTATAGGCGCCGGCATCGAACCCGACGACATCGGGACTGCCGAGCGGATTGCGCGTGATCGACTGGAAGACGGCGCCACCGAGACCAAGCAGAGCGCCGAACAAAGCAGCTGCCACCGCCCGCGGCAAGCGCCATTCGAGAACGACCAGCCGGGTACGGCGTTGGCCATTTCCAATCAGCACGTCGATCACATCCATGACCGGTATCCGTAATTGCCCGCTGACCAGAGCGGCCATCAAGACTGCGGCGGCGAGTGTGAAAAGGACAGAGCACGCCAGCAGGAGCCGTTTGTCGATCGAAAAACCGATACGTCCGCCGAGCGCACGAATGGTAAAGCGCCGGCGGATGAAGGACGGATGCAGGCTCATAGCGCCGTTACCTTTCTGGCGCGTACCAGCCAGATCAGCACCGGAGCACCGATAAAGGCGGTAACGATTCCGACCTGTATTTCGGCAGGACGCATGCTGAGGCGGCCGACGATATCGGCGGTCAGAAGCACGATCGGCGCCAAGATAAGCGTATAGGCAAAGATCCAGCGCTGGTCGCTGCCGCCGATCCAGCGGGCGACATAAGGAACCATCAGACCAAGAAAACCAAGCGGGCCGGCGGCAGCGGTCGCCGCGCCCGTCAGTAACATCACCGCCAGCACGACCATGATGCGCGCACTGCGGAGACCTGCGCCGAGCGAACGGGCCTGATCGTCTCCAAGGGCAACGACGTTGAGAACGGGCGCGCAGATAAGGGCAAGAAGAACGCCGATGACGACGAAGGGGGCAGTGTAGACAAGATTGTCGTAGCCGGTGATGGCCAGCGAGCCTACTTCCCAGTTCAGCATATGATCGAACGTGTTGGGATCGAGAAAGATCAGTGTCGACGTGAGGCCGCGCAGCACGGAGCCTATGGCGACACCGGCGAGCGTCAGCCGCAATGGCGTGGCACCGGCGCGGCCGCCCATGGCGGCAGCATAAACACCGATCGCTGCAAGTCCGGTGCCGGCGAAAGCGAACCAGATCAGCGAAAGGGGATGCGAGATGCCGAAAAGGCCGATCGCTGCCACCATCGCGAAGGCGGCTCCCGCATTGATGCCGAGAATGCCGGGATCGGCGAGCGGATTGCGGGTAAGCGCCTGCATCAGCGCGCCTGACAGCGCAAAGGCAATGCCGGCCATGAGGCCGAGCAGCGTGCGCGGCAGGCGCAGCGACCAGATGGTTTCGCTGTCTATGCTGACGTTGCCGCCAAACAATGATGAAGCGACATCAATGACAGGAATAGTGCGCGCACCGATCGCGAGACTCAGGCAGATGACGAAAACGAGGACGATGGCGGCGGCGATAAGGCCGAGACGTTTCCCGTTTTGACGTGCGGTAGGCGCTTGGTCCGCTGCAAATGCGTCATGTTCGAGGGGGCTGCAACTCATGAAAACGATCGCTCGTCCTTCGTGAGATCGCCTCCCTTCGATCATTTGATGACAAATTTCATCATCTTTTGCCCGCCGAATTGCAATAAGTCAATTGCGCTTGGGGATATCCGGTATCACGCTTTGGTAAGACTGAAACGCAGGAGGCGTAACGCTTGGCGATGGATTTTTACAGGGATCAGATAAATCGACCGCGCTGCCGGCCTCAAACGCCTGAACCGTGAAACCGCCGTCAACATATCCCGGCTGGAGGCCGTGAAACACTTCAGCGAAGACCTCGCCTAATTTCTAGATGATCAGAATGTATAAACTCACCAATTGACCGATTGTATGAAGGTGGTGACTCCGCAACAATGACGGGGTCACCAGGTAACTGAAACTCCGGGTGTCGCCTTGGAGACGGGACACGACCTCACCAATCATCGTGACCTGCCTCAACCATCGCACTCACCTAGCCCCCGCGATGACAAAGGCGACGTTTCCGGCGAACCTACAGGTACTTGTCTTTCAGCGCCTGCGTCGCTCCCTTGAAGACACCGAGGTCGGAGCCGACGGCGACGAAGGTGGCGCCCATGTCGAGATAACGGCGGGCATCGGCCTCGACGGGGGCGAGGATGCCGGATGGCTTGCCCTGCGCCTTGGCGGCGGCAAAGACGGACTTTATCGCGGCCTGGACTTCGGGATGGCCGGCATTGCCCAGATAACCGCAGGCGGCGGCAAGATCCGAGGGACCGACGAACAGGCCATCGACGCCCTTGGTGGCGGCAATCGCTTCGGCGGCCTCGACGCCTGCGCCGTTTTCGATCTGCACCACGACCGTGACGTTGTCGTTGATCACCTTCATGTAGTCGGTGACGGTGCCGTAATGGTTGGAGCGCTGGGCGACGGACACGCCGCGTACACCTTCCGGCGGATAACGGGTTGCGGCGACCGCAGCCTTGGCTTCCTCGACAGTCTGCACGAAGGGGACGAGGAAGTTATAGACGCCGGCATCGAGCAGGCGCTTGATCAGCACCGTGTCGTTCCATTGCGGCCGCACCACCGGCGCAGACGATGAATCCTTCAGCGCCATCAATTGCGGGATCAGCGACAGGATGTCGTTGGGCGCATGTTCGAGATCCATCAGCAGCCAGTCGAAACCGGCAAGGCCGAGCACTTCGGTGGTGATCGGGCTGCCGAGCGCGCTCCAGCATCCGATCAGTGTTTTGCCGGCCAGAAGATCCTGCCGGAACTTGTTTGGGAAGGCCGTGTACGGCACATGAATGGACATTGTCTCTCCCTTATCCTCTCTCGTTTTGCCGGACACGCGCCGGCTCGGTCTGTCAGTCGTCGGTCGCCGGCGCGTGTCCGGCCGCCTCAATCAAGATCGCCCTGAAGTCGTTGACATTGGTGAGCGTCGGGCCGGTCACGACGCTCTCTCCAAGGGCTTCGAAAAAGCCGTGGCCGTCATTGGCGGCCAGGCAGTCATTGGGGTTCGATCCAAGGCCCCAGGCCTTGGTCAGCGTGTCCGGATCGAAAGTCGCACCGGCGATTTCCTCGATTCCGTCCACCCCGTCCGTATCGCCGGCAAGCGCCGAAACGCCGGGCATTCCATCCAGTGCAATGGCGAGCGACAGAAGGAACTCGACATTGCGTCCGCCACGCCCGTTGCCGCGGACCGTGACGGTGGTTTCACCACCGGACAACAGCACGCAGGGTGGCGTGAACGGCTGGCCGCGCACCGTGACCTGGCGGGCGATGCCGGCCATCACCTTGCCGGCATCCAGCGCCTCACCCTCGATGGCGTCACCCAGGATGAAGGGCGTGTATCCGGCCTGCCTTGCGAGCTCGGCCGCTGCCTCAAGCGCCATTTGCGGCGTGGCGATCATGCGGACCTCGCAATCGGCGATCCGTGGGTCGTAAGGCTTGATGCTTTCTCCCCGTCCGCTTTCAAGGATCTCGATTACAGTCTCAGGGACCTCGATGCCGTAGCGGCGGATGATTGCCAGGGCATCGTCGCATGTGGTCGGGTCGGCGACCGTCGGGCCGGAGGCGATATCCATCGGGTTGTCGCCCGGCACGTCGGAAATCAGCAGCGATATGACCTTTGCCGGGTGGCAAGCGGCGGCGAGCCGTCCGCCCTTGATCGCCGACAGATGCCGGCGCACGGTGTTCATCTCCGAAATCGTCGCGCCGGATTTCAACAGCGCCCGGTTGACGGCCTGCTTGTCTTCCAATGTCAGGCCGTCGAGCGGCAGCGGCAAAAGTGCCGAACCGCCGCCCGAGATCAGGCAGAGCACTAGGTCGTCGGGCTTGAGGCCGGCGACGAGGCCGAGGATGCGGTTGGCGGCATTCAGGCCTGCCGCGTCGGGCACGGGATGGGCCGCCTCGACGATTTCGATCCGGTCACAGGCGACGGCATACCCGTAACGGGTGACCACCAGGCCCGACAGGTCGCCGGTCCAGGCATCTTCGAGGGCTCTCGCCATCGCAGCCGATGCCTTGCCGGCGCCGATCACCACGAGCCGCCCTTTCGGCGGCTCGGGCAGGTTGGCCGGCACGCAACGGGCCGGTTGGGCGGCGCCGATTGCGGCATCGAACATGTGTCGAAGCAGGTCTTTCGGTGCGACAGCCATCAGGCCCATCCCTTCCTCAATCAGGCCTTCGGCACCTGGCCGATTTCGAAATTGGCCATCAGCTCGAGTGCCTTGACCATGCCGGAGTGATCCCAGGCCGAACCGCCATTGGCAGCGCAGGCGTTGAACAATTCCTGAGCGGTTGCGGTATTGGGCAAGGACAGGCCGAGCGAACGGGCAGTCGACAGCGCGAGGTTCAAATCCTTCTGGTGCAGGGCGATGCGGAAGCCCGGCTCAAAGCTACGCTTGACCATGCGGTCGCCATGGACTTCCAGAATGCGGGAATTGGCAAAGCCGCCCATCAGCGCCTCGCGCACCCGTGCCGGATCGGCGCCGGCTCGGGCGGCCAGAAGCAGGGCCTCGCCAACGGCCTCGATGGTCAGCGCAACGATAATCTGGTTGGCGACCTTGGTCGTCTGACCGTCGCCATTGCCACCGACGAGCGTGATGTTCTTGCCCATCAGCTCGAACAGCGGCTTCACCTTGGCAAAGGCCGCATCCGGGCCGCCGACCATGATCGTCAGCGACGCCGCCTTGGCGCCCACCTCACCGCCGGATACCGGGGCGTCGAGATAATCGCAGCCCAGCGCTGCGATCTTTTTGGCGAATTCCTTGGTGGCGACCGGCGAAATCGAGCTCATGTCGACGACGATCTTGCCGGGCGACAGGCCCTCGGCCACACCGCCTTCCGAAAACAGAACCTTCTCCACATCCGGCGTATCGGGCACCATGACGAAGATGATCTCGGATTGTTCGGCCACCTGCCTGCCCGAGGCGCAGACAATGGCGCCGCCAGACGTCAGACTTTCGGCAACTGCGCCGATACTGTTGACAAAAAGAGCATGGCCCGCAGCCTGCAAATGACCCGCCATCGGCGTCCCCATGATCCCCAAACCGATGAAACCAAGATTCATGTCTTTCTTCCTTTAAGATCTTCGACGCATTCTCGTGTGGATTGTTCTCAGGAAGTACCAGCAGCGCCGTCCTCCATATATTCCTGATACCGCTATCATTCTTGGTTTTAAGACGTTTGCCTAGCTCTCTTCTGTGCGGCAATTCGTCGTTCGGAGGAACCGCTCGGGCTTTGGCTCAATTTGTAAGAGATGGCATCATCTGTTATCGTTCCCCGATTGCAGAATGAGATACGCACACATTGTCGACGCACGCCCCTCCCCCAAAAAAACTGCGTAAGCCCAGGTCCTCCGGCGCCATAACTTTGCAGGAAGTGGCAAAACTTGCAGGCGTTTCGCCAATCACCGTCTCGCGCGCGCTCAACCGTCCGGAAATGGTAAAGCCGCAGAAACTCGAAGCCATACAGGCCGCCATAAGGCGAACCGGCTATGTGCCCAATCTTCTGGCCGGAGGCCTGGCTTCGAAGAAAAGCCGCCTCGTCGCCGCGATGGTGCCGATCATCAGCAACTCTATGTTCGCCGAGGTGATTGAAAAATTCACCGACCGATTGGATACGGCGGGATACAAAGTCATGCTCGGCCTCTCGGGCTTCCGTGCGGAGAATGAAGACGGCCTTATTGCTGCTGTGCTTTCGCGCCAGCCCGATGCGATTTTCCTGACAGGCGTCAATCATTCGCGCACCACGCGCAGCCGCCTTCTCGCAGCCCGAATCCCCGTTGTCGAAACCTGGGACTACACGCCGACACCGATCGACATGCTGGTCGGCTTTTCTCATGAAAAGGTGGGACGCACGGTCGCCGAATACCTTCATGACAAAGGTTACCGCCGGTTCGGCATGATCTCGACCGAGGACGAGCGGGCGAATATACGCAAGTCGGCTTTTCTCGCGACGCTGGCAGAACGTGACATCACCGATGTGCGTATCGCAACGATCACGTCACCCGGCAACTTCAAGAAAGGCCGGGCCGGCATCATAGAGATTCTGGATGCAGGCGAACTTCCCGAAGTGGTGTTCTGCAGCTCGGACGTTCTTGCCCATAGCGTGCTGACGGAAGCGCAGACGCGTGGCATGTCCGTCCCCGCGGACCTTGCCGTGATCGGCTTCGGCGATCTGGAATTTGCTCCTTACACTTTTCCAGCCCTGTCAACCGTGCATATAGATCGCAGCGCCATTGGCCTTCGTGCCGCCGAAATGGTATTGGCGCGGATCGAAGAGCGCGAGATCGAAAAGATCGTCGATATAGGCTTTAGCGTCATCGGGCGTGGCAGCACCTGATGATCTGACAGGGAGCTGCCGGAGGCCACGCAACCTGCCAGGCAACGTTCCCATAATTCAAATCTGGTCGATCGACCCATGACTGATGTTGCCGCAACGGAGACGGCAGATCAGGTCACCGGGGCCGGATTGAAAAGCGCCATGGAGTTGCGGATCTGCCACCGATCCGCACAGACCTGCTTCTCGCCGCTCGCTACGTCGAGAATAAGCTGCAGGATCTCCATGCCCGCCTGTTCCAGTGTCATATCGCCGGTTGCGATCCTGCCTGCGTCGAAGTCGATGAGATCGTGCCAGCGTCGAGCCAGGTCTGTGCGTGTCGAGACCTTGATCACCGGCACGACGGCCAGGCCGTAGGGCGTTCCGCGACCCGTAGTGAAAATCTCGACATTGCAGCCGGATGCAGCCTGCAGCGTGCCGCAGATGAAATCGCTTGCCGGTGTCGCGGCGTAGATCAGTCCCTTCTGTACCGCTTTTTCACCAGGCGACAGAACACCCGCGATGGCGCTCGATCCGGACTTAGCGATCGAGCCCAGGGCCTTTTCCACGATATTGGCAAGGCCGCCTTTTTTGTTGCCAGGCGTCGGGTTGGCGCTGCGATCCGATTGACCGGCTGCAAGATATTTGTCGTACCAGTCCATTTCACGGATCAATGCTCGCCCGACTTCCTCGTTGGTAGCTCGTGGCGTCAGCAGATGGATCGCATCACGAACCTCGGTAACTTCCGAGAACATTACAGTGGCACCGGCACGCACGAGAAGATCGGCTGCGACGCCGAGTGCCGGGTTTGCGGTAACTCCCGAAAACGCGTCCGAACCGCCGCACTGCATGCCGACGACCAAATCCGAGGCGGGACACGTCTCGCGCCTGCGCCGGTTCAGTTCGGTCAGGCGGATTTCTGCCATCTCCATGATCGAGGAAATCATCGCACCGAAGCCGGTATGCTTCTCGTCCTGCAGGGTGACGATCGATGCAGAATGGCCGTTAGGCAGCAGCCGTTCAGGCTGCAGCTTCTCGCAGCCCAGGCTGACGACCATGACTGCTCCGCCCAGATTGGGGTTCGTGGTCAGGTTCTGCAGTGTGCGAATGGGAATGATCGCTTCCGGCGCATTGATCGCGACGCCGCAACCATAGACGTGTTCGAGCGCGATCACATCATCGACGTTGGGATATTTCGGTAGCAATTCGCTCTTGATCTTCTGCAATGCTATATCGAGCACGCCGGCAACACACTGGACACTCATCGATATGCCGAGGATGTTTTTCGTACCCACTGACCCATCCGGGTTTCGGAATCCCTGGAATGTGTAACCTTCGAGCGGCGGCTGGGGAGCAGGCACCGCAGTTGCCAGCGGCAGCGTGTCGAGAACCGGGGCCGTTGGCAGTCTGACCAGCGATTCTTCAATCCAGCTGCCTTTCTGAATGTCGCACACGGCATATCCGATCACTTCGCCGTAACGGAGGATTTCCTCACCTTCGGCGATGGTAGTCAGTGCAACCTTGTGCCCCTGGGGAACGAACTCGTTCAACACGAGGTCATCCGAAAACACGGTTCCCGCCGGAAGACCCAGCGTGTTGACAACGATCGCGACGTTGTCGCGGTCATGGACCTTGATATAGAGTGGTGCTTCTATCATGAGAGTGTCTCTGTCTGTAATTTATGGCTTTCGGATGCCGAACACGTCGGCCTTTCAATCGGCTGGGACGGGCTGCGCGGACACAGGCGCCGCACAGTCCGCTGCCTGTCAGGTCCTGAGGACCATGCGTTTGATGTCGCCGACAACGACGAGGTAGCTTATGGCAGCCACCAGTGCATTCGCACCCACGAAGACGAGTGCGCCGTTGAAGGAGCCAGAGGCCTGAACGATGTAGCCGATGACGATCGGCGTCGTGATCGAGGCAATGTTGCCGCACATGTTGAACACGGCGCCAGCCAGGCCGGTGATTTCTTTCGGTGCACAGTCCGATATCACCGCCCATCCGAGAGCGCCGATTCCTTTCCCGAAGAAGGCCAGTGCCATCAGGAAAATGATGACTGACTGGATGTCGGTATAGTTGCAGGCGATCATCGTCATCGATAGCAGCATACCGAGCACGATCGGGGTCTTTCTTGCGACCGTCAACGTAAAGCCGCGTTTGAGCATTGTGTCGGAAATAATGCCGCCGAGAATGCCGCCGGCAAAACCGCAGATAGCAGGAATGGAGGCGACGATGCCGGCATTGAGGATCGACATGCCACGTTGCTGTACCAGATAGACGGGAAACCAGGTCAGGAAGAAGTAGGTGATGGCATTGATGCAGAACTGGCCAATGAAGATGCCAACCATCATCCGGTTGGAAAACAGCTGGCGCACATAGCCCATCTGTGAGCCACCGGCCGTGTCTTTCTTGCCGGGACTGTCCATATTCACCAAGCCTCCGCCGGACGAGATGTAGTCGATCTCAGCCTGGTTGATGCGCGGGTGTTCGGACGGATTATAGATCACCTTGAGCCAGATCCCGGCAATCACGATGCCGAGGCCGCCCATGAAACCGAAGGCCCAATGCCAGCCGAAATAATGGGTAATATAGCCCATGACCGGCGCGAAGATGACGGTGGCGAAATATTGCGCCGCGTTGAAGATGGCGGATGCCGTGGCCCGTTCGTGGCTCGGGAACCAGGCTGCCACGATGCGGCTGTTGCCCGGAAACGAGGGCGCCTCGGCTAGACCGACGAGGAATCGCAGCGCGAAAAGCACGATGACGACAGCTCCGCCGGTGACGAACCCTGTCAAACCCTGTAGAATCGTGAACAGGGACCAGAAGAATATCGAGAGGGCATACACGAGCTTCGAACCGAAACGGTCCAGAAGCCAGCCTCCCGGCAGCTGCCCAACCACATAAGCCCAGCCGAAAGCTGAAAAAATCAGCCCCATTTCAGCGGGCGTCAGTCCAACTTCCTTGCTGAGCGCAGGTCCGGCGATAGCCAGGACAGCTCGGTCGGCATAGTTGATCGAAGTGACGACGAACAGCATGCAGAGGATCGTCCACCGCACATTCGTTTTCTTCAGCAATTTGCCCATAGACGCAGCAGGCGTCGTCTGAGACGCATTCACGATATTCATGACATCTCCCTCCAGCGAGTCCGCCCGCAGATGCTTTCCCCCGCAGCCCCTCGCACTCTTTCCAAACGCCATAATGCTAGCGCTATCATTATAAGGTAAACCTCTCGTGGGTGAAGACAATGCGGCAATCAATACTGCGTCGTTATGGCGCCTATTGGTTGCATAATGCAGCTCGTACGCGCGGCTCAAGTGTCAGCAAGGAATGGTAATGGAGACAGCTTTTAAGGCACGGCTGATCGTGAAGGCGGTAGCCCGTGGCCGATACGCGATGATCGGTCGCCGGGACAATAAACCCCTTACCTTATTCGATCCGATGATCTGCGTTTATGGGCGGTGCCATGCGGCACAATCATCAGATCGTTCTGCCCAACGCTATCTGCGATACGTGCTCGAATTTTTCGACTATAAGGATCTATGACCTTCTAAACACGCTGGATGGCTGACGACACGAGAGACCTCGATGTGCCAGGCAAATCATCGCAACGAAGACGGAGCAGCGGATCCTCCTAGCCGCTTCGCAGGTCGGGCTGACTGGAAATGATTTAACGGGTTGCGGCAAGAAGAAAGCGCCGTTTCCTTAACGATCCAGCGATTTCAATATCCAGACGAGTTAAAGGAAAAATACTTGCCTAACTTCAATTATAAACGGGCTGCTGGGATCTACAGCGGAAAAACAACATTCAGATCAGCCTCGGCTCCTCGTTACAGGCGCTTTGAAACTGCCGCCGAGGCAGTTCAGTTCGCCGTTGAGGAACTCTCCGGTGCGACGCAACGCGGTTGCGTGCTGGAGATGGACGAATTGCGCCTTAATCACACGCAGATCGTGGAACTCTACGAATCCGCCGCCTTTCCACTTGCTCGCCGGGAACGGTGATGCACGGCTGAACCTTGAGCCGGGTGACAATTTTCTCCGCCTGTCATCTCACTGCCTACCGTCATGTGCGGCCGGTCCGTTTCGGCCTGCACCGACTGCCATTTCGACCTCGTGGCAGGTCGACCAGAGGCTTCGAATAAACTGCGGTTTAAAAGACCGAACGGAATACTCCGGGTTCGGAGCTAACTACGCCGCGAATACGGGATCCCGGGCTACCGCTGTTCGAAAACAGAAGTGCCCAGGTGAGTCCGTATAGAAGCTATTTTCAACCCGCGGCGGGTTCAAGTTTCTCAGCGATGGTTTCGTTGGTGTAGACGATCGCGTGAGGTGCATTCCGCAGAATGGTTGCCGGGCACATGAAGGTGATCGGACCCTCAAGGATCTTCTTCACTATGTTGCCCTTCTCTGGTTCGTGCACGAGCACCAATGCCCGGCTCGGCTTGAGCAGAGCATGCATTGTCAACGACAAACCGTAGTGAGGCACGTCGTCGAAAGTCTTGAAATATCCGCGGCTGTCGATCTGCTTGCGCGTGGCTTCATCAAGAATGACGACACGGATGATGTCCTTGGTGTCGAAATCGGCCGGCGGGTCGTTGAAAGCAAGATGGCCGCTGTTTCCGATGCCCATCACGCAGAGAACCGGGTCCAGTTCGTTGTAGAGCTTTGTGTACCGGGCCAATTCTTCTTCGACTGGCTCATGATCGCCGCGCATCGGATAGAATGCCTTCGGCTTCACATGGTCGAGCAGATTGACGCGCATGCGCGATGCGCCGCTCTCGGGCCGCTCTTCCGCGACACCCATATAGGTATCGACATGGAGAACCGTGATCTTCGACCATTCGATGTCGGTGCGGGCCATGATGGCCTTGAAGAAAGTCGCCTGCGAAGCGCCCAGCGCCATAATGATAGCGATTTCACTCTTTTTGGAAAGTTCCTCACGGATGATGGATGCGAGATCCGCGGCTGCAGCTTCGCCGAGTTCCTCGTCCGTCGATGCCACTTCGACCCGCAACTGGTCGTATTTCAGATGTCTCATTTCTGTCGCTCCGTTGGTTTTTGGACAAACGATTTCCGTGCGCCGGAGAGGCGCCCGAAAATACAATGATTTAAGGACCTCGATGCCTTGCCTACCCGGAAGGGCCGCAGTGCTATCTGCGTTATAGACTTGGCGGTGAGCTACTCGCCGGAATGCCAGCGAATGGAAAACTTCCGCTTCACGCCATATTCCTCTTCAAGGTCGATGAATGTTTCATCGAGGATCGATTCAAGACCCGCATGATCTTTCCTGCGCATCGCTTCCAGCTGCCGCGTATGCACATCGATAATATGGTCGGCACGGTCAGCGTCGCGGCGCAATGCCCCCCTGAGCGGCGCCAATTGCCGATAGATGGTCGTCATTGTGCTCAACAGCATCTGGTTTCCGCATGCATGGGCGACCCGGCGGTGGAACATGCCATCTGCCTGCTGCACGATGCGCGGATCGTGGCGATGATGCCTTACAAGTTCGATCGTTTCCTGAATTTGAGCGAATTGCTGTTCGGTCGCATTCTCTGCAGCCAGATGATAGACCAGCGGCTCCAGCAGACGTCGTGAGGAAATGACCTCTTCGATGTGCATGACTTCGGAAGCGATGTTCTTGCCGACAACGTCGAAGGGAATGATGTCGGCTGCAACGAACACGCCACCAGACTGCCCCGCCTTGATCTGCAGGACGCCGGAATTCTCCAGGATACGGAACGCCTGCCGCAAAGTCGGGCGCGAGATCTCCAGCATCTTTGCCATTTCGCTTTCGTTTGGCAGCCGGTCTCCCTGACGAAGGCCTTGCGCGTCGATTGCATCGACAATCCGCTCGACAACCGCTTCGAAAGTCCTGTGAACCCGGATCGGCGCAAACATGCGCGTTGGAGAGTTGTCCTCCAGCCTGGTGGCTACCGTCTCGCTCTTGTTAGCCCGCATCATTTTGTACCTTCGTTGAAGCTCGCCGCTCCCTGGAGCGCTACTCCGATCTCAGCGGCGAAGTCCAGATTGGAAACTGCAATTTTCGCCTGATAAATTTCGCCGATCAGCGATCGATAGTGCTTTTCCGCCGCGTCGAGATATTGGCCCGCAGCGCGTTTGATCGAGCCATTTATCACAATTACTTCCGGGTGATAAAACTTGGAGATCATGCCCAGCGCGACCGCAAGACAGCGGGAGAATATTTCGAGCACCTTTACGGCAGACTCGTCATTCGCCTTCGCCATATCGAAGATGTTCACCGCCTCCACATAACGACCGGTAAGGGCAAAGTACAACTCGCGAAGCCCGCGTCCACATGTCACCCGATCGAGCGATCTGTACTCTCCAAGTTCATGGACGTAGATGATCTGCTCGGAGATGAGGCCAGCGCCGAACCGGCCGCGTATCACGCGATCGTCGTAGCCCCCGACACCGATACCCGTCCCAAGATTAAGCATCGCGAAGCTGGATGTCTGTTTCCCCACCCCCAGCCTTGCCTCTGCCACAGTCATTGCGTGGATATCATCATCCACGTGCACCGGCAGCCCCAGCTTCCGGGTCAGAGCGTCCTGAAGATCGAAATCGACCCGGCCGCCCATCAGCGAGCTGTAGACCACCAGCCCTCCATTGAGAGCTCCATTCAAACTGACCGCCACCCCTGTTGCGGAAAGCGGCATATTTGCCCGGATCAGGTCCGCCAGATCGGATGCGAACGCCGGTGTTCCGCGCCGCATCAGGGCTGTCGGAATTTTTTTGAGAAAGCTGACGGAGTAGTCCGGCTCTATCCGCGAGAGCTGTATCTTCGTACCACCGATATCGACACCAAGGGTGGTCTTCATTCCGAAACCACGCGGTAGGCAATCGGGGCTGCATCCTCGTCACCATCAAGATGCAATGCCTCGACATGACCGACGGCACTTCCAAGGCTTCCGAGGTACAGGATCTCCCATCGACCGTCCGCATGCAGCACCGGCACACCGTGATAGGGCAGAATGCCCGACCAGCGATTGATGGGAACGACCGAGAGGTTTTCCGGCTTCGGGGAAACCGTCAGCTTCAATGCATGCGGGCGCAGATCATGCAGGAATCCTGTCGCATCCCGCAGGGCCAGCAAGGAGCGGTAGGCGAAGAATTTGCGATGCGCGATCTTGTCGATGTAGTCGCGGGGATAACGCAAGGCGGAATCCGTCTGCGAGGCATCATAGGCTGCAGCGACGACGGCGTGCGGGTAATCCAGCATCGGAACAGATGTTCGGGCATTGGGGAATGTAACATTGTAGGCGTCGAGAACAGCCGGATCGTCCTGCTGCCAAAGCTCTCGCATGCGTTCCTGTTCAAAAAGCCATCGAGCCTCGAAATTCGGAATCTGGTGTACCATGTCGTCGAGACTGTGAAAGTCGAGCTGGCCTTCCTTCAGATTGGCGATACGTGCACATGCAGGCGTTCCTCGGCGATATGCGTCGATGCTGGCCTGGTCCACGCCCTGGCAACGTCCAAGAATCCCCTCCTCCAGAATTGTCAGACGACCGCCCGGAGCATAGATGGTTTCGATCGTGTCGAGCACCGCCTTGAAGCGCCGTAGCATAAGCACTTCACCGATGTCCGGCGCCATACGGTTCGTCTTTAACGGGTTAGGCATCTTGTAGGCGAAGGCCATCGCGACGAACTGCAGCGGCAGATCCTGTTTCACGAAATGGCCTATATTCTCCAGCCAGCGATCTCTGTTGGCAGGGATGAATCCTGGATCGCCGAACAGGACTTCCTCATGCACAAAGACAGAGAGGATACGCTCCTCTATCGAGCCATCCCTGGCTGCGGCGATGGCCGGATCATTGCTGAGAACCAGCTCCGCCAGTTCGCTTTCACTGCAAATGCGCTCGCGCACTATGCGAGGCGGCGCCCAAGAGGTCGGAAGAACTGAATTTACATAGGTGTAGGGGCTTGGCATGGATAATTTCCTTCAGCGAATTCGTGCCAGGAACTCGGCAGTTCGCGCATTGGTGGGATTGCGGATGACGTCCGCCGGCGCGCCGGCTTCGGCCACCACTCCCTTGTCGATGAAATAGACTGTGTCGCCGACTTCTTCGGCAAACGTGATCTCGTGTGTGACGACCAGCATCGTCATGCCGTCACGAATGAGCTGCCGCATCACAGACAGGACTTCGCCGACCAGTTCCGGGTCCAGCGCCGATGTCGGCTCGTCGAACAGGATCACGGACGGGTTTGCGGCCAGTGCCCTTGCGATTGCGACGCGCTGCTGCTGCCCACCTGAAAGTCGGGCTGGATAGGACTCGGCGCGGTCGGCAAGGCCTACCTTGTCGAGCAATTCCATGCCGCGCTTGCGTGCCTGTGTGGTTTCAACTCCATGAACCATAACGAGGCCGGAAATGACGTTTTCCAGCGCGGTCATATGCGGAAAAAGATTGAAGCGCTGAAATACCATGCCGATGCGTGAACGGCGTGACGCTGTGGTTGCCGCCCTGGCTTCCACCCAGCGTTTGCCCGTCCACTCGGCTCCGACCAGATAATCCTCGACCCAAAGCTCTCCGCCTTGATACGTCTCAAGGCTGTTGACGCACCGCAAGAACGTGCTTTTGCCGGATCCCGAAGCGCCAATGATGAAGGCTGCTTCACCCTTGCGGACGTTCAGGGTGATACCCTTCAATACTTCCAGGTCACCATAGGATTTGCGCAGATTCCGGACGCGCACAATGTTGTCCAGATCGTTGCGTGAAACATCGACGGTCTCTTGCATTGTCATATGACTTTCCGGATTTTGCTCGTGGTCCTGATGTCACTGCGCGCGAGGTAGTTTTCCAGGCGTGACTGCAGGAACGACGAGATCGTCACCAGCACGAGGTACCAGAGCGAGGCAACGACAAGCGTCTCGATGACGTAAAACGTCTGCGCCGCGATACTTTGGGTTGTTCCCATGATTTCGCGCGTGCCGATCACATAGACAAGTGACGTCGTCTTGAGAAGATCGATAGCCAGGTTGCCGGCTGTCGGAAGGATGACCCGGATGGCCTGTGGAAGCACAATGCGCAGAAGCGCTTTGTTGGGCGTCAGCCCGATCGACAACGCTGCTTCGGTTTGCCCCTGATCCACTGAGATCAAGCCACCGCGAATGACCTCGCACATGAAGGCGCTGACATTCAGTAACAACCCGAGGAGTGCAGCCGTCAACGGCGTTATGATGGTATTGGTGTTAACGGATGCACCGAACAGGTCGATCGTCGGCAAAAACAGTCCGAGGTTGAACCAGAAGACAATCTGCACCAGAAGCGGCGTTCCGCGGAAGAACCAGATATAAGAGGACGCGATGAGCTTCAGAACCGGATTGCCGGAAATCATCATCGCGGCCAGGACTGTGCCCAGAATGATCGAGCCGACCAATGATATCAACGTCAGCATCAGTGTGATGCCGACACCGGAAAAGACGGCGGGCGACCAGAAATATTCCCAGACGATATCCCAGCGGATTTGTCCGGCCCCGATGAAAACCTTGACGGCGATGCCGACGATGAGAAGAGCGATGACCGCAATGATGGCGTTCGCAATGCGTGGGCCGGATCTGCGATGAATTCGCAGATCCTTTGCTTGTTGATCCACATTAATCATCAGTGCGGATCACAGGATTGGAGCATTGAGCAGGACGCGATCGAGATCGGACTCGCCCAGTGACCATTTCTGCATGATCTTTGTGTACGTGCCGTCCTCTTTCATGCTCTGCAATGCGCCGGCTACGGCCGCCATGAGTTCGGGGGTCTTTTTCGAGAATGCTATTCCCTGGTTGGCCGGCGCGAAACGAGGAACCGGGGATACTTCCAGCCGCGTCTGCACACCTTCACTTGCGACTGCGAACGTGTAGGTAGACACACCGAAAGTCGTCATGGTCGCATCAGCCTGGCCACTTGCCACAGCCAGAAGGGGTGCTGTCTTGTCGGGAGCTTCGAGCATGTTGATCTTGGTCGTGCAGCTCTTGTTCAACTCCTCGATGACTTTGGGAAAAATCGAGCCGGTCACGATCATGACACGCTTGCCGCAAAGGTCAGCCATCTCTTTGATGCCTTGCGGGTTGCCCTTGCCGACGATGACACCGGAGCCTTCCGTCGAATAGGCAATGAAATTGACGACTTCTTCGCGGACCTTCGTGTTGGCCATGGCGCTAACGTAGAAATCAAACCGGCCGGACTCGACGCCGGGTATGCCGGCAGTAAACTGGATATCGTTCCATTTCACTGTCAATCCAAGCCGCTTTGCTGCCTCGTTGATGAGATCGGCATCGGCACCGGATGCCTCATTGGTTTTCCGGTCGATGAACGCCCAAGGCGCATATCCGTCAGTCGTTCCGACATTCAATACGCCGCGCTGTTTGACCGCTGCTGGCAGTTTATCGACCCAGGATGCCTGGGCTTCCATGTGAGGTTCGACCTTGAAGGCTTCCTGGGCCATGGCTTGGCCGGACAGCACCAGGGCTGTCATGGCACCCATCATGGAGAGACGCGCAAAACCAAATTTCGCTTTCATTTCACCTGTTCCCTTTTTTGATTGATCCATCAGGACAGCCAAACTGTAAAATAGTTTCCATTTAAATGGCAATAGTGTTTCCAAAAAAATATTATGATGTAGCCTGCTCTGATCGCAATAGGATTTTGGATGGGAAGATGACGTCTGGTGACGCAAAAACCTGGTATGACAGCACGGAAGCGGAAGATGCTATGGCGAAGGGCCACGCACCTGTCTGGAAGCATCTGATCGGTCTGATCAGGGAGACGGACCTGACAAAAGCCACCGTTCTGGATTTCGGCTGTAATCAGGGCGGCTTTCTTCGCCTCCTGTATGACCAGCGTCCATTCTTGCGAGGAGTCGGCGCGGACGTGGCAACGGGATCGATCGAAAAAGCGAATGCCCTGAAAGGTGATCTGCCTCTGGTCTATCATGCGAGGAGCACAGTCTCTGGTCTCGGAGAGACCTTCGATCTCGTGACAAGCCATGAGGTTATCTATCTCCTGGAGGATATTGAGGGGCATGCCGCCGATATATTCAACGTCTTGAACGCTGGCGGCGTTTACTACGCCGTCACGGGATGTCATTCGGGCAATCCGGATCTTGAGGCGTGGCGACACATCGTCCGCAGCAGAACCGATACCGTCATCTACGATCGCTCGATCGCGCAGTATGCCCAGACCTTCCTGGATGCCGGTTTCGAGGTCGCGGCCCGAAAGCTTGGTTTTGAGGGCTTCATTCCATATTCCCGAAATAGGTGGCCGACGGATTACGCGGCTGACCTGACCTATTATCGCGACATAAAAACAGTGTTCCGTCTCGTGAAGCCGCCGATTGCGGCATAGGTCCCGGCGTTATTGGACACTCAGCATAGAAAACAGAACAAAGGTGGGCGGGGTACACATCAACGTGAGTCGTGTGATTTGTTACCGTGAGAAAAGAGACAGATGTCAGTTGGAAATGAAAAGGTTTGCATTCAGCACGGTGATCACAGGGTCGAGATTTCTCTGTTCGGGGCCGAAATTCGAAGCTGGGTCCGCAAAGGCGAGGAACTGATCTGGTCCGGGGACCCGCGATGGTGGGCTGGGACCGCGCCGATCTTGTTCCCGGTTTGTGGAACTCCAAAGGACGGAAAAATCCGGATCGACGGAATTGAAAGGGAGATGACAACGCACGGTTTCGCGGCGGCTTCTACCTTCGTGGTGTCGGAAAAAACGGACGACAGCGTTGTCCTTCAACTTGTCGGTAATGACGAGATCCATGCGGTATATCCGTATGCATTTCGTCTTGAGGTAAAGGTCTCGCTGGACGGAAACGGACTAACTCAATCGGTCTCCGTCACAAACATGGGCGACCGGTCCATGCCGTACTCTGTCGGCATTCATCCGGCTTTCCGCTTCGTCGGAGGCCGCGGCGACGTTCTGTTCGACCACGACGAGGCTTCAGAAATCCCGCTCGTGCGCAACCGGCTTGTCACCGGCAAAACAAAACCCTCGGGCGTAGTCGATCGCAAGGTCGTCATCGACACGGAGGAAAGCTTCAAGTTGGGGGCATTGTGCTTTTTTAACTCAAGTAGCAACGGCCTCGTATTCTGCGACAGCGATGGCAGAGGCATGCAGGTCCGCGTCGGAGGTTTTCCCCATCTCGTCCTTTGGGCTGCACAAGGGGCCGAATTTCTTTCGATCGAGGCCTGGACGGGCCACGGTGACATGGAGGGCTTCACCGGAAGTTTCCATGAGCGCGCGTCAACACGGTTCATCGATCCGGGCGAAAGACACAGCTATTACGGAGAGTTCAGCCCTCTTTGATTGCAAACATGGGATGGACTGCCATCCGTCCCAGGTTTCTGCCCTGTCGGCTTTGACACGTTTGTCGATCATCCAACAAGACCTACCGAAATGCGACTGCACATACGACACATACTTCAATTAAGCATCTGACCCGACATCAAGCTCTGCATTTCGACCAATGGTCTGGCGCTGCCGGATCATGTCGATGAACTGGCAGAGATGAATGTCGACCATGTGACGATCACCATCAACACGGTCGATCCGAAGATCGACGCAAAAATCTATCCGTGGATCTTTTTTCAACAAACGCCGCTACGATGGGGTCGAAGCATCGCAGATCCTGCATGAGCTGCAAATGCTAGGGCTCGAAATGCTGACAGCCCGCAGCATCCTTACCAAGATCAATTCCGTCATGATTCCGGGCATCAATGACGAGCATCTGGTCGGGATAAACAAATGGGTGAAGCAGTGCGGGGCCTTCCTGCACAATGTCATGCCACTGATCTCCGATCCGGCACACGGGACCCATTACGGACTGACCGGCCAGCGTGAGCCGAAAGCGATCGAATTGAAGTGCAGGACAAGCTTGAGGGCGGGGCCAAACTGATGCGCCACTGTCGTCAGTGCCGGGCAGATGCCGTCGGTCTGCTGGGAGAAGATCGTGGCCAGGAGTTCATGCTCCACCAGATCCCTAACGACCTAGCCTATGATCCTTCGAAGCACGAGACACATCGCGATGTGGTGGCGCGCGAGAGGGGTGATCATGTGGCTGCAAAGCAGGCCGCCGTTGCCAGTGTCATCGGCACCGAAGCCACAGCGTCGATGCTGGTGGCTGTTGCGCCCGGAGGCAGCGTCCGGATCAACGAGCATTTTGGCCACGCCAATGAATTCCAGATCTACGAAGCCTCATCCAGCGGCATCCTTTCGTCGGCCACCGCAAGGTGGAGCAATATTGCGCGGACAGTTCGGCGAGGATGCCAGCCTGGATGGCGTCATCAAAGCGCTGGAGGGCATCGATGTGGTGCTTTGCGCCAAGATCGGCGATTGCCCGCGCGATAGCCTAACTGCCGCCGGCATTCGCGTCACCGACGCTTTTGGCTTCGACTACATCGAAGCTGCGATCGGCGCGCTCTACGCGGCGGAATTCGAGGTTGAACCCAGTGCAACAAGCGCTTGAACCACCGCCATTGAACCATGCAAACAGCAGACAGGAGATGAAAAGTGGCTTTCCAAATCATCACATCACGATGCACGCAGTGTTTCGCCTGCGAGTTCGAATGCCCGGTGACGGCAATCCGGTTCAAGGGTGAGAACTATGTGATCGGCCCCAAGAAATGCATTGAATGCGAGGGGTATTTCGAGACCCAGCAATGCGCGGCGGTCTGTCCGGTGCCGAAAACCTGCGTGCCTGCCTGACTTGCGGTCGGATCTGGCTACAGCGGGTTGTTTGACGAGAGAAGCATGTCAAAGGAGTGCGCCTCATGGGGCTTGGACGCGAGCAGGATGTCGAGATACGCAGGGCCCCGGCATCCAGCCCGGCGAGCATGTTCGGGCGACCCGTCACGTGCTCGACTATATCGGACAGGACGGAGAGGAACACTCCCTGGAGACACCACTGACGCCGGCAGACTTCGCTTTTCAGGAAGGGCGGTTCAAAAAGCAGTTTCGATCCAAGCCGCTTGGCTTTGACGAGCCAGGGGTCGCGGTGCATGAATATATCGATCTTGGCATGGAGGAACGCCAGGACCAGAAGCCTTTCATATGGCAGGTTCGCAAGAACAAGCTCGTGCGCATCGGTGTCGGAGAACCGATCGTCAGATTGGTGGAAGAGCGCCTGCGCCAATGGCGTGTGTTGCAGGAACTCGCAGGCATCAGAAAGGAGAGCGCTCCAGATCTGCACTAAAATTTCATGATCTGGCAAAAGCGTATCCCGGATTTTCGACATAGCCGGTACATCGTTAGCAGCTTTCCGATGCGTAATCAGCTGTCCGTCGCGCTAGTCTTCCTGGATTGTATCCGAAGATCAGCGCGGCCGGCGGCTCGGGAGATGCAGAAAACAGATCCAACTGACGATTCCGATCATCATACGAATTGGCAGGTCGAAATTGATCAGCGCGGTCTAGGCCAGAAGAGCTGTAGAGAGAAGGATGGCAGGCCCGAAACCAGTATCACCTGGGGCGCTCCCGTCAGGCTCCGCACCACTTGCGGCGCGGCAAGGGCAATCGGACCAGCCACCGACTTTGATGCAACAGGGTATGAAGTGTCGCTTTCGGTTACAGGCTAGTAACAGTCAAGTCACTGCTCACTCTTGTGTCTGAAAAGCATTAATCTGCCTTCGAGCGGAAAGGTTCACCACCTGACCGGTTACAGCGGATTCTTGCGCTGCCAACCCCATTGCCACAGCCCACCATCCATCGTCCACCGTCACCTCCACCGGTCCTTCGCCTCTGACTGCGTGCAGAAAGCGCTGGTGCTGGAAAAAGGTGGAACCGTTATGGTCACCGGCCTCCAACAAAGCCGGATCGACCGGAATATCGATCGACCGCGGTCCCTGCGGCTCGCGTGGGGACACGGTCACCTTTGCAACGGGTGACGCACCGAGATGCTCCGGCCAAAAACGGACCGGACCCGGTACCTTGCACTCGATCTTGCCCTCTGGTCCGACCGCTGAAATCTCTTCCTGATATCGCGAGCCTTCTGCGAACATGCACAATTCCAGCATGGCACGGGCGCCGGAGGCGAAATCGACAATGGCATATCCGTGGTCCCAGATGTCCGGCTGCCTGCCGTCATACCGCTCGTCGACATGGTTCACCGCCTGCCCGCCCGAGGCCATGATGCGAACGGGATCAGATTTCAGGATCAGCCGCATGAGATCGAAGAAATGGCAACATTTTTCGACCATCGTGCCACCGGTGCGACTGTTGAAGCGGTTCCAGTTGCCAACCTTTTTCAGAAACGGAAAACGGTGCTCACGGATGGTCAGCATACGAACGCCACCGGTCGCCATATCCGCCTCGGCAATAAGTCGCGCCACCGGCGGCATGTAGCGGTATTCCATGGCGATCCAGATGGGCGCCGGATATTTTTGACGCAGAATCTCGATGCGGGCCATGTCGGCGGCACCGGTAAACAGAGGCTTTTCAATCAGAACGGGCAGCGGTCTGATCGCTGCGATTTCCTCAAGCTGGCCGAGATGAAAATGGTTTGGGCTGGCGATCAGCAGGCAATCAACGGTGTCGACGGAAAGAAGCTCCGCCACGGAACCGACCATGCGCGCATTGGGAGCCAAAGCGGCGGCGCGCTGTCGCATCTCCGCATCGGGCTCGAAAATCGCAGCCACCTGGGCATCCGGTAACAGAGCCAGATTGCGCAAATGCTCCTGCCCCATCATGCCGCAGCCGATCACACCGTAATTCACTGCCATCTCTCCTCCCTATTATTTCAGCCGCGACACATAACGGGCAACCGAATGGTCGATCCATGTGCGCGAAACCTCCGCCCTTTTTCCGTCCTGCGCTTCGCTGATGCGAAATACCTGCACCGCCGGCTCTCCCGCCCGGCGACCAAATGTGTCGGGCGCCCAATCCGGCACCATATCGAGACCGATCCGGTCCTCCGCCCGCGCGATCCACAAACCGAGCCGCGTGCGGTAATAGAGGTAAAGGGATTCGGACAAATCTGCCGGCTCGATCACATCCACATAACCGCCGTCCAGCCAGATTTCCTCCAGCGCCGCCACCTTGCCGGACAGACGGCGGATGCGGCGGATGCGGTGCCCTTCGCCTGATGTCCCAAATGCGGGAAAATTAGCCGGCTTTGGCAGCCGTTGCACATCCAGAACCTCTGCTGTGGGCAGGCCCCCGCCTTCCAGCAGCTCCAGCCGGAACATCGCATAGACGCTTTGTGGATTGCTGACGGCCCGAACGTAGTTGCCAGACCCCTGCACGCGCTCCAGCATGCCGCGTGATTGCAGTTCCGCCAGCGCCTTGCGCAAGGTGCCGGTGGCGATGCCCAGCCGCTCCGACATCTCCCGTTCCGGCGACAGCTTTTCGCCGTCGATCAGGCGGCCGCTGGCGATGTCACGGATCAGAAGCTCAGTTATTTGCAGGTAGATCGGCAGGCTGCCGGATGTCTGCTGCATGCCTACTCCGATGCGCGCACAGCCAAATTGATACACTATTGATTTACATCAATTCAGATGTTACGCAACAGGCAATCGTCTCGGGGAGGAGAATTCCGATGACATCAGTGCCCGTTCGATCCGTCGATCTTGATGCCTGCGAAATCTCATGGTTTTCCGCGCTGTGTTCGGATGACTATGCCTTTCTCGGCGTATCGGACGGCGCCCTGCGCTCCAGTTTCGAACATTGCTCCGAGATCGTGAAAAAGGCCGAGGCGTTTGGCTTTCGCAATATTCTCTGCCCCTCCTCCTATCAGGTGGGGCAGGATACGCTGAATTTTGTGGCCGCCTGCGCGCCGATCACCGAACGTATCAACCTGCTGGCGGCAATCCGTTGCGGCGAGATGCAGCCGATTATGCTGGCCCGCACCGTCGCCACGCTCGATCACATGCTGAAAGGCCGGCTGACGCTCAACGTCATCAGTTCGGATTTTCCAGGCGAAGTGGCTGACAGCGCCTACCGATATCGCCGTAGTCATGAGGTGGTTCAGATCCTGCGGCAGGCCTGGACGCGCGAGACGATCGACCACGACGGCGAGATCTACCAGTTCAAGGGCGTTTCCACCGAACCTGCCCGCCCCTATCAGCAGAATGGCGGGCCGCTTCTCTATTTCGGCGGGTATTCTCCGGATGCGCTGGAACTCTGCGGGGCGCAATGCGACGTCTACCTGATGTGGCCGGAACCGAAGGAGCAACTGACTGAGCGCATGCGCGCCGTGCATGCCCGCGCCGAAGCCCACGGACGAGTGCTGGATTACGGCCTGCGGGTGCACATGATTGTGCGCGATACCGAACAGGAGGCGCGCGACTACGCCGAACATCTCGTTTCAAGGCTCGATGACGAATACGGCAAACTGATCCGCGAACGCGCGCATGACAGCATCTCGCTCGGCGTGTCGCATCAGGCGCGAGCGCGGGAACTGGCCGACCAGTTCGGTTATGTGGAACGGCATTTGTGGACTGGCATCGGCCGTGCCCGTTCTGGCTGCGGCGCGGCGATCGTCGGCTCCACGGATCAGGTATTGTCCGAAATCGAGGCCTACCGAAAGATGGGCATCCGCGCCTTCATCTTTTCCGGTTATCCGCATCTGGACGAGGCCGAGCATTTCGGCAGAAAAGTTCTGCCGCACCTGAAAACCTGCTCGCTGCCGCATGAATATGGGCGTGTGCCGAAGCAAACACCGCCGACGCCGCTTGGCGTCGGCGAACGCCGGTAACCCTGCTTCAGCCTTCCTGTCCCGGGTGGGTGAACAGGCGCAAACCGTTGTCATCGAACACATGCAGAACCGGTTTCGAAAGATCGAAACGGACGGTGTCGCCGGCGTTCAGCCGCTGCTGGCCGGGCAGCACCGCCAGTACCTTTTCGCCTCCGAGATCGCCATGCACGACGGTTTCAGAGCCGAGCGCCTCCACCAGATAGATCTTGACGGTCGGATGCTGCGGGTCATCACTGACTATCAGATGCTGCGGCCGCACGCCCACTGTTACCTTTTCGCCGACATGCAGCTTCGCCTGCCCGATCTGCAGTTCTCCACGATAACCGCCGGCAAAAGCCAGGGTCACGACGCCTGCAGACACTGCCACGACATCAGCCTTCAGAAAGTTCATATGCGGCGCGCCGATAAAGCCGGCAACGAACCGATTGGCAGGCTTATTATAAAGCTCCAGCGGCGTGCCGACCTGTTCGATCGTACCGGCGCGCATGACGACGATGCGGTGGGCAAGCGTCATCGCCTCGACCTGATCGTGGGTGACGTAAATCATCGTCGAGCCCAGCCGCACATGCAACGCCGCCAGCTCGGCGCGGGTCGAGACACGCAATTCGGCATCGAGGTTGGAGAGCGGCTCATCCAGCAGGAAAGCGGTCGGGCGGCGCACGATGGCGCGGCCGATGGCGACGCGCTGGCGCTGGCCGCCGGACAGCTGGCCCGGGCGGCGGTCCATATAGGCCTCGATCTCCAGCATGCGAGCGGCTTCGTTGATCCGCTCGGTAATCTCCGCCTTCGGCATATTTGAATTTTCCAGCCCGAAGGCGAGATTCTGGCGCACGCTCATATGCGGATAAAGGGCATAGGACTGGAATACCATCGCAAGACCCCGATCTGCGGCCGTCACGTCGTTGACGCGTTTGCCGTCGATGGCGATCTCGCCGCCGGTGATCTTTTCCAGCCCGGCAATGGTCCGCAGCAATGTCGATTTCCCACAGCCGGAGGGACCGACGAACACGACGAATTCGCCATCCTCGATATGGAGGTTGATATCCTTGAGGACCGTGACTGCGCCAAAGGATTTCTTGACGTCGGTGAGTTTGATTTCGCCCATCGGTGTCCCTTACTTCAGGCCGGTGCCGGCAATGCCGGTGGTGATGAAACGCTGCAGAAAGATGAAAACGAGCACGACCGGGATCATCGTGACCACGGTCATCGCGAGGATGAAGTGCCACTGCACGTTCAGCTCGCCGGAATAGATGCTGAGCCCCACCTGCAACGTGTAGAGTTCACGGCGCGACAGCACGATCAGCGGCCACAGAAAATCGTTCCATCGCCAGACGACGGAGAAAATCGCCAACACCGCCAGCGCCGGTGCGGTCAGCGGCAGCACGATGCGCCAATAGATCTGCCATTCCGAAGCCTTGTCCATGCGTGCAGCGTCGATCAGTTCATCGGGAATGGTCAGCATGTATTGCCGCAGGATGAAGACGCCGGTCGGCGTCGCCACCGTCGGGAGAATGACGCCCCACAAACTGTTGAACAGACCCAGTGTCGAGATGATCGAATAAAGCGGCACCATGATCACCGACAGCGGCACCATCAGCGTCGCGAGGATGACCAGCATGGCGATCGAACGGCCCTTGAACTCGTATTTCGACAACGCGAACGCCGCCATCGAATTGACCACCAGCGTGATCAGTGTCGCCACCACCGTCACGAATACCGAGTTCCACAGGTAGCGCAGGAAATCGAAATGCACGAAGGGTTGGGTATAGTTTTCCGTGGCAAACGACATGGTGCGCACCGGCGTACGATCGTTGATATTCACGCGGACGATCTCGGCCGGCGCCTTCGGATCGACCATCTGCGCCACCAGCCCGATACGGCGCACTTCCGCCAATACCCGTGTCGAACCATCGGGCATTTTGGCGTTGTAAAGCATCAATGGCTTGTCATGGCCCTCGACTGTGACCTGCTGGGTTACATAAGGCAGGATGGACGGCGGGAATTCGGCCAGTGCTGCCGGCGTCTTCAGCGAGGAGAAGACCAGCCAGATCGCCGGGCCGAACATGATGATCAGGCCGCCGACCAGCCAGAACCAGGTGACGATATCCGTCCAGTGCCAGCCCTGCCCGCCCTTTCGGCGCAGGATGAAACGCGCAACCTTACCCATCAGCGTTTCCCCTTGTTTTCACCACGTTTGCCGATGCCGAGCTGGATCAGCGTCAGCACCACCAGCACGCCGCCCATCAGGATGGAGGCGGCCGCCGCCAGGCCGGGATTGCGCAGCGCCGAGGCAAAGCCGGTTTCGTAGATATATTGCGTCAGGAACAGCGTGCTGGTGCCCGGCCCGCCGCCGGTAAGCACATAGATTTCGTCAAACACCTGCACGGACTTGATCAGCGCCAGCACCACGACGACCAAAAGATTGGGCGCCAGAAGCGGCAAGGTGATGCGCCAGAAGACCCGAGCCGGTTTCGTGCCGTCCATCTCGGCGGCCTCGTAGAGGTCCTTCGGAATCGCCTGCAGACCGGCCAGAATGATCAGCGCGTAGAACCCCATATGCGCCCAGAGCGATACGCCGATCGTGGCGGCAAAGGTCCAGTTTCGGTCGGTCAGCCAGGTATAGGGGTCCAAGCCGAACTGGTAGAGGCCGAAATTCAGCAGGCCTTGGCGCTGAAGAATCCACTTCCAGATCAGCCCGACAACGACAGGTGACAGAAGCACCGGAAAAAAGAACACGGCGCGCCAGAAGGAACGCGCAGCCAGCTCGCGATTGAGGATCAGCGCCGTGATCAGCGCCGTCAGGATCATCAGCGATACCTGCAGCAGCACGAACCAGAACGTATTGCCGACCGCCGTCCAGAAGGCATCCTCCTGGCACGACATCGGATCGAGATAGTTCTGGCACTGGAACAGGCGGGAATATTGCTGGCCGCCGATAAAATCGCGCTCGGACAGGAAGAAGGCGGTGCCGCCGGTCATCGAATAGACGAAGTTGATGACGAGAGGCAGCAGCACGAAGACGCCAAAGATCAGCATGTTCGGCGCGAGGAAAAACGCCGCCATGCCGCCAATGCCGGTGGCCTTCTGCAACCGGCGCAGCGGTACGTCGATCATCCGCATGACAGCGTTGACGGGCGCCATCAGGATGGCGGAGAGAGATGGTGTGGTCATGCTTTTTTTATCCCTCCCAATATTGTCTCTGGTGTTATGCAGCGTTTGGCGCATGCCGTGTGCGGTGAGGTAATCATTTGTGACAAGTCCCCCTCTGGCCTGCCGGCCATCTCCCCCACAAGGGGGGAGAAAATTTGCGGGAACCACCTTCGCCAATTGAGCCACAGCGGAGCGACCGGGTAAGCCCCTCCCCCTTTGTGGGGGTCCGAAGGACGGGCGAGACCCGTGGCTCGCCCCGGTCAGGTTTGGGGCGAGGTCTTTTCTACACGCCAAGCCCAGCCACACACGAACGGAGAAGCTGGTCCCTTACGCATCAGGGCAAATTACTGCCCCGCATCCTTCACCTTCTGGGCGATATCCGCATCGATACGCACAAACGCGTCATCAATCTTCAATTCACCCGCAAGCGTCTGGCCGATACGCGTCACGATCGCCGCATAAACCGTATCCGACCAGCGCCAGCCCGGCAGTTTCAGCGCAGCTTCGGATGTCGTCTTGGTGGATTCCACGAAGACGTTGAGCGCGGTTTTCGCCTGTGCATTGTCCGATTTGAAATCGAGACCGCCCTTATCGACCACACCCTTGTGGCCAGGCAGGAACAGCGTGCGTTCGGAAAATTCCTTGACGATCTTTTCCTGCGCGAACCAGTCCATGACCACGCCGACGTCCTTCGGATTCTTGGTGTATTTTACCGCCACCAATGCAGCACCGCCGGGCATGCCTGTGCAGGCAGCCGGACCGCAGGGGCTGCCGACCGCGACCCAGTCGAAATTGTTGCCGATCTTGGTAGCAAGGTTCGCAACCTGCCAGGAGCCGGAATAATAGAAGACGAGCTGCCCGTTGATGAAATCGTCTGCCGCGGCTCGGTAAGTGCTGCCGGCCGCCGATACCCAGACGTCCTTGCTGACGGTGCCGTCACCGGCCCATCCGACGAATTTGGTGAGATAATCCTTGGCGCCCTTGTCGAGCGGCGCAGGCTTGCCACCCTCACCGATGTAATTGGCACCATAAGAAAGAAGCGGTGCGGTGATGCGATGGCCGGAACGGTCGATCGCCATGGCGAACGGTACCTGTTGGCTTTCCTGCACCTTTTTCGATGCAGCAGCCCAGTCTTCCCATGTCGCCTTCGGGCCGGGAATCGACACGCCGGCCTGATCGAACAGGGTCTTGTTGGCATAACCGCCGGTCAGCGTGATCTGCGTCATGAAACCGGAAATCTGCTTGGAACCGTCAGGCCGCATCCAGTCCGCCTGCAGCCCGAAATTGTCGTCCCAATATTTGGCGTCCTTGACCAGCGGTCGAAGATCCAGCCAATGTTTCGACAGGTCCTTGATGGCGGTGACGCGCGCGATATCAGGGCCGTTGCCGGCTTCCAGCTGCACCGGCAGTTGTTCCTTGATGACGCTGTAGGCGACATTGTCGAGGATGACGTTGATGCCGGGGTTTTCCTTCATGAAACGCCCGACGAGGTCCTTCATCACCTCGCCTTCGACGCCATCGGAATACCACATGATACGCACATCGCCGGCATGTGCCGCCGTCGATGTGAGAAGTGCGAGCGCAAGGCCCGCCACAAGCGATCTGGTCTTCATGCGTATTTCCTCCCTTTGTGGACAAGGCCTCCCAACCCGTCCGGTAAACACATTCAGGCCCGAAGCATCATTGCTTCACCCTTGACACTATAGTCTGCCCGCGAAATCACGCGGCCTTCCGCTTCCACGGCGCCATCGGCCCGGAACCGCACGCTACCATATTCAGGGTCTTCGACAACGATCGTGCTATCCGCTTCATGTTCGGCCGAAAGGTCGCCGAAACGGTCCTCCACGGAAGTCAGGTCGCCGGCTTCGCATACCCGCACGATCCAGCGGGTTTTCTGGCCGTATTGCCGCAATTCTGCACCGGCAGAGGGCCCCTCATCCGTTGCGTGGAGATCGGAGCCTGCCTGTAGCAACACCGCTCCTTGCCCCGAGCGGGCGATTGCCAGACGACCCGAAACGCGGCTTTCGTCGAACTCGGCCTTCGGAAACCAGGCATGGGTAAAGTCGGGCTGTTCCTCGTAAGTGGTGAATTCCAGAACGGCGAGGCCGCGATATTGCTGCACCCGCGGAATGGTACCGCAACCGCCCCAATAGGATGGCCGTCCATACCCAAACTGGATGGTTTCGCCCGGATGGTTGATCCAGATCGCCGCTTCTGGCTTATCTCCGATGCGCAGGTGAAGAACGGTCTCCTGATATCCCCACTCATCCCAGCGGTAATGCGCGGTCGAGCCCATGGCGAAATTTCTGCTCTTGTAGTGATAAAGCGCCGCAAAGGCATTTTCGCCCTGGGCAAACCGCCATTCCTGATGCTCCGCACCCTGATGATCGGCAATCGCTGCAAACTCAGCCGGGATCACCAGACCATGATCGCGCAAGCACACTGCCATCTGCGGCAGGCAGTGCACGCGGCGGCCGTAAAAACCCTTGCCCCAGAGCAAGCGGGCGACGGCCGAAAGCTCCAGAGAACGGCCCGCGCACAGCGTATGTTCGTAGGAACGCCCCTGTGCCGCCGTGACCATGCCGTGATGTGCCGAGCGGGCAATGATTTCGGCAAGCCGAACGATGCCGGCCTTGGCACGCTCGGCGATGTCCCTGTCCGGCGAAAGCGCCGCCAGCGCCGTCAGACCCTTCAGATCGATCGGGAAATACGGCGCCGAGTTGAACTCTGCCATTTCCCAATGTTCGAAATGGTCGAGCCAGGCCCGCACCCGCTCCGCGCCGACCTTCGCCTGCTCAAGGCCCTTGCGGCCAGAACGGACGAAGGTGGCTTCGGGGAGAAGATGACCGGCGAGATAGGCCGAGGTGTGAAACAGCAGCGCGTGGTTTTCGGAAAAATACCACTGCACGTCATTGCCGGGTTCATCCATCCAGTAGCGGTAGTTGAGGATGGCGGCATCGATGCGGTCGCGGGTCTTCTGATTGATATCGGCGCCCCACGTCGTGCGCGACCAGATCAGCGGCACCAGCGAAAAATCGGCGCAGTCGTGGCAATCCTCGATCGACGGCAGGATCTCCTCGATCATCGCATCGGTGTCAGGCCCACCGCGATCACTGGCCAGCCGCGCAAAAGCGCGAACCGTGTCACGCTCCGAATATTCGGACACTTCCGCAAGTGTCTCGGTGATGCGCTCTGCCAGTGCCGTGGATGCCTGCCCCTGTCGCGCTGCGTGGCAGATTTCGACGCCAACCGAACGCGAGGCGACGAAACCTCCGGCATTCAGTGTCACCCTGAGGTGGCGAAAATCAGCAGGCGCCTTTTCCGATGGACCGACATTCAGACTGGCAACACCTGCGGCCAGATCGAAATCATAGTCGAAGCGCTCGCGCGACATGAAATCGCCTTCGATGGCGACATTGACCTGCGCCTCCACCGGCAGCGCCTGTGCAAACTGCACGGTGATATCACCGCCGAAATAATGCTGGCGGTCGAGATGCATGCCGTCGAGCGCCGCTTCCAGGCTTTCGGCCACGTTACCTGCCACCGGAACCGGCAGAGCAACGCTTGCCGAAGGGCCGGAAAGATAATCGAACTGGTAGAAATAACGGGCGTCACGCTCGGCCAGATCATCGAAGAACAGCACGATCTCGTTGAGGCCCGCCGTCAGCTCCAGCTCGAACTCCTGCTTGGCTTCCAGATTGCGGCTATAGGGCGCCATCCAGCCGATTTCGCTGCCGTTTAGCCAGAGAACCGCACCGCCGCACGTGCCAAGCCGGATTTTTGCAATGCCCGCGGTCTCGGCCTCGATATAGGTCCGTGTCCATGTCGCAAGCCGGGTCGGACGGAACCAGAAACCGGAGAGATCGAGCCGCGGTGAGCCGAATGGCAGCCACCAGCGGGCCGCTTCGAATTCGCCGCGCACATCCGGCCGCTTGCCGCGATAGGTTTCGGCAAAGATCGTGCGGCAGGGATATTCGTGCGGAATGAAATTCTTCACCTTGGTGAGGAAGAAGAATGGGTCCATTTCGCCCTTCATCGGCGCATCTGGCACATCAAACCGCTCTTCGTTCACCCGGCCAAGCTGCCAATAGCGCACGGCCTCGCCCGGCTTCAACGTCTTTCGCATATAGTTCGCTTCGGGATTCATGATGCCGTTCCGCATTATCTGAGTTGGCTGAGGGCCACCGGGGCCACGTCGTTATATTCCTGGTTTTCGCCGGTCATTCCCCAGACGAAAGCGTAGGCATCAGTGCCTGCCCCCATATGGATCGACCAAGCCGGCGACAGCACCGCATCGAGATCCTTGACCAGCAGATGCCGGGTTTCTTCCGGCCGTCCCATCAGGTGAATGACGCGCTCTTCCGGGGCGAGATCGAAATAACAATAAGCCTCCATGCGCCGCTCATGCAGGTGCGGCGGCATGGTGTTCCAGACACTGCCTTCGGCCAGATCGGTAATGCCCATCAGCAGCAGGCAGGACGGCGCCACCTGCGGGTGGATGTACATCCGCAAGTTCCGCTTGTTGGAGCGTCTTGCTTCTCCAAGATCAAGCGGCTTGGATTCGGCCTGCTTGATCAGCCGGTGCGGGATATCGGCACCGGCCGGCACCGAATTCATGTAGAAGCGTGCCGGCGTATCGGCGATTTCGCTGACGACGGAAATCTCTTTCGCGCCACGGCCAATGTAGAGAATGTCACGGTTTTCCAGCTTGAAAACCTCACCATCGACGGTGATCGTGCCCTTGCCCCCGAGATTGGCGACACCCATCTCGCGCGCAGACAGCAGGAACGGCGTGCCGATCTCTTCGCCCGAACCGAACGTCAGCGCCGTCGTGCCCGGCACAGCTCCGCCGAGGATCAGCCGATCGACATGGGTATAGGTAAAACTCACCACACCGGGCTGAAACAGATCCTCGACCAGAAATTCCTTACGCAGCCGTGCCGTATCGAAAGTCTTGATGTCATCCGGGCCAGCGCCATACAGAACCTTCATCGTCATGGAACCTCTCCTTCGACATGCTGAAGCGCCTCGGACAGGCAGAGGATCGCCAGCGCCTGACCGTAACCGGTCGGCTGGATCGGAATGTCGCGATAGAACTGCAGGTCATGGCCCATGCGGGTGCCGTAGGACACGTTCAGCACGGTGCCGCTGTCATCGATATTGGCAAGCAATACCTCGACCGCACGAAAACCGGCCGCCCGCCATTCGGGGGTGCCGAGACCAAGACGATAGGCTTTGAGGAGACCATAACCAAAGCCGGCCGTGGCCGAGATTTCCTCGTAGGAGGTCGGGTCATCAAGCAGGGTTCTCCATGCGCCGGAGGCCGTCTGCAATTCGAGAAGCGCATCGACCTGTGCCACCAGCACGCCGGTCAGAAAATCCTTTACCGGTGCCGGAATGTCGGCAAGGTCGAAAAGATCCAGCAAACCGGCGGTGATCCAGGCATTGCCGCGTGCCCAGCGTGCCTCGGCAAAATTGTGGTGCCCCTGAAAGGTCCAGCCATGGAACCAAAGGCCCGTCTTTTTGTCGGCAAGGTAGCGGGTATGGACGAGGAACTGCCTTGTGGCTTCATCCACCAATTCGGTGCGGCCGCTTGCCTGCCCATAAGAGGCCAGGAACAGCGCCACCATATAAAGCGTGTCGTCCCAGAGCTCGTCGTCATTGACCTTGTCGGAGACGTGATGCGCAAAGGCAGCTTCTGGTGTGCGGCCCATTTCAGCCACGGCGCGGTCGGCCCAGGCGTCTAGAACAGGCTGCCAGCGTGGATTGCGGGTTTCGCGCCACAGAACGGAAAGCCCCAGCATCGGTGCAGTCGTGTTGACGTTGAGCTTTGGCAGGCCGGCTTCGATGCGGGCGGCGTACCAGTTCTCGATCAGCGCCTTCAGGTCATCGCGGCCGGTGAACAGCCAGAGGCGGATAAGGCCATAAAGGCCGACACCCTGCGGCCATTCCCAGCTTTCGAAGGAAATATAGTCGCCGGCCGTGCCATCAAGATTGGGTTCGTGAAAGCGACCATCATCCCGCAGGCCGGTCATGCCAACCACGAGCAGATCAAGCTTCTCACGGATTTGCCGGGCAGAAAGGCCCATCCTCTTGTCCTCCTTCCGCTCTCTTTCGAAAGCGGTCCTCCTATCCGCTTCTCCCGAGCGGTGAGACGATGTAAACATCGGAATTGCGATTGCGCAATCTGAAAATTTTTTGCAGTCTGATTGCCAAGGCTGGAGGAAACCATGACAAGCCCCGCAATCGTGAACAAGAAAGGCAAGAAGAGCCGACGTGTCCGGCTTGAGGATATTGCCGAAAAAGTCGGGGTTTCGCTGAGCACGGTCTCGCGCGCGTTGACCGGCGAAAAAGGCGTCCGCGCGGATATTCGCCAGCGTATTCTTGAAGCGGCAAAAGATGCCAATTATCCGATGCCTGCACCCGTTCCTGGCAAGAAGATCGTGATTGCCGCCTCAAGTGCGGCGATGATCGATTATATTCGCAACCAGTTCACCCTGCATGTTCTGGAGGGTGCTCGCGACCGTGCCCATGCGCTTGGCCTCGATATCATCACCCGGCCGATTGCCGATGCCAGCGACGAACGTTCCGTTCTCGATGAAGCGGACGGTGATCCTGACGTGACGGGCCTGCTGTTCCTGACTGTAGACGACGAGCGCATGCTGGCGGCGACCCGATCTTTCGACAAGCCGGTGGTGCTGATCAATGGCGACGATCCGCATATGCGGCTTTCCAGCGTCACACCCTGCAATCGCTCGGCGGCGCAGCTTGCCACAGATATGCTGCTTGATCTCGGCCACCGCCGCATCCTGTTCCTGATGCGTCCCGGCCGCAGAACCATCGAGCGCCGGCAGGAAGGTTTTTGGGATGCCTTGCGCCATCGTGGTATCGCTCCCACACCGGACATGACCGTCGCCGTCGACGACTGGCTACCGGAACTGGCAAGCCAAGCGATCGCCGAACGCATTGCCAACAACGGTCTCGATTTCACCGCCATTCTGACTGCCGGCGACAGCCTTGCGGCCGGCGCGATGATGGCCGTGCAGCAAGCGGGTTACAGCGTACCGGAAGACGTATCCGTGATGGGGATGGACGACTTGCCACAGGCATCCTTCCTCAACCCGCCGCTCACCACCGTGCACATCCCGATGCGCGAGATCGGCATGACTGCGGTCGATCTGCTACGGGATCTCTGTTCCGGCGCACCGGCACTGCCACGCAGACTCGAACTTGCCTGCCATGTGGTGAACCGCCAATCGGTTACCGGACCAAATCTCCGAAAGGCGCGGATATTGACTTGATGGTTTCAGTTCAGCCGGATTCCACGCTCCTCGGAAAATAAGTGAACTGCCTCGACATTCGGCAGAACATGTATCGTGTCGCCGGGAGCGCCATTTATTCTCTCGCGAAAAACGCCCGTGGTTTTGGTCTCCCCTAACTTCATCGTCACCTGGGTTTCGGAACCCATCGGCTCAACGAGCACGATCTCAACCGGTACGCCATTTTCGTCGAGGGAAAAATGTTCAGGACGAATGCCATATATTGCAGACTGGCCCGCAAGCGGCATTGCTGCAGCGGGTAGCGGCAGGGTGATACCCGGCGCTGCGAAACCTTGGCCGGTGATCGTCCCTTTGATGAAATTCATTGAGGGCGAGCCGATGAACCCGGCGACGAACTGATTGGCCGGCCGGTCGTAAAGATCGAGTGGCGCGCCGATCTGTTCGACCTTGCCGCCGGAAAGGACGACGATCCTGTCCGCCATCGTCATTGCTTCCACCTGGTCGTGGGTGACGTAGATGGTCGTCGTCTTCAGTTTCTGATGCAGCGCCTTGATCTCGCCGCGCATGACGACGCGCAGCTTGGCATCGAGGTTGGAAAGTGGTTCGTCGAATAGAAAGACCTGCGGATTGCGCACGATGGCACGGCCCATGGCAACGCGCTGGCGCTGGCCGCCGGAAAGCTGGCGCGGATAACGATCGAGAAGATCGGTCAGGCCCAGAATGCCGGCCGCCCAATTCACCCGCTCGGCGATCTCGGTCTTTGCCGCGCCGCGATGCTCCAGCGAAAACCCCATATTGGTGGCAACAGTCATATGGGGATAGAGCGCATAGGACTGGAACACCATGGCGATGTCGCGGTCTTTCGGATCGAGGTCGTTGACCATTCTGTCGCCGATCTTCAGCATACCGCCGGTGATCGTTTCCAGACCGGCGATCATTCTCAGAAGTGTGGACTTGCCACAGCCGGATGGCCCGACCAGCACGACGAATTCACCGTCCCTGATGTCGAGGTCGACACCGTGAATGGTTTTCACGGCGCCATAACTTTTACGGATGTCGGAAAGGGTGACGTCTGCCATGATCTGATCCGGTTGTTCAGCCCTTGAGGCCGGTATGGGCGAGGCCTTCGACGAATTGCTTCTGCGCAATGATGAAGACGATGAGGACGGGCAGCGCCGTCAGTGTGGCCGCGGCGAGCTGGATGTTCCACATCGGCCCGCCATAGGCGTCGGTATATTGGGTAAGCGCCTGCGGCAGGGTGAACATATCGGCGCTGGAAAGAAACACGATCGGCTCAAGGAACAGGTTCCAGGAATGCAGGAAGGTGAAGATAGCCACCGATGCCAGTGCAGGCTTTGCCAGCGGCAGGGCGATTTTGGTGAAGATCTTGAAGCGTCCGAGACCATCGACGCGAGCTGCCTCTTCCAGTTCGGCCGGAAGCGTCACGAAGAACTGCCGCATGACGAAAGTGGCGAACACGCTTGGCGCGCCGAAGATCGGCACGAGGATCAGCGGCCAGTGGGTGTTGACCATGCCGGCTTTCAGAAACATCTGGAACAGCGGCACGATCGTCACTTCGGACGGGATCAGCAGGCCGAGCAGCACGATCATGAAAACCGCATTCGCATAGGGAAATCTGATCCGGGCGAAGGCGTACCCCGCCATGGACGAGATGATCATCGTGCCGACGGTCACCACCGCTGCGATATAGGCGGAATTCCAGTATTGCCGGACGAAGGGCTGCAGTTCGAAAACCTTCGAATAGGTCGTCCAGTCGTAGTTTTGCGGCACGAGCTGCGGCGGGAAGGCGAAGATATCGCTGATCGGCTTGATAGACGACGTCACCATCCACCAGGTCGGGAAGACGAAGGGAATGAGCAAGACGCACATCAGCCCGTAAAGCCCCACTTTCGCACGGGGGGAAATGTCAGCTCTCATAAAAGACAATCCTCTTGCGCATCTGCCACTGGGCGAATGTCAGGATGGCGACGATGGCAAACAGCAGGATGGACAGCGTCGAGCCATAACCGAAGAAGTGAAACTGGAACGCCTGCTGGTAGAGGTAGTAGACCAGCACCGTCGTCGAGAGGCCTGGCCCACCCTGGGTCAGCACGGCGATCTGGGCAAAAACCTGCAGCGACCCGACGATGGTGATGATCGAGGTCAGCAAAATGGTCGGGCTGATCAGCGGCAGGGTGATACGGCGGAACTGCTTGAAGGCCGGCGCGCCATCGATCCGCGCCGCTTCGTAGAGTTCCTTCGGCACGCCCTGTAGGGCGGCCAGGAACAGGATCATGTTCAAACCGACATTTTTGAACACCTGCACGACGATGACCGAGATCATCGCGGTCGTCTCTTCCCTGAGCCAGTTCGGACCTTCGATGCCGAACGTCAGAAGCATGCCGTTGATACCGCCGTTTTTCTGCAGAAGAAAACCCCAGACGATCGTCCAGGCGACCAGCGAGACGACGACCGGCGAAAAGAACAGGGTTCTGAAGATCGCGATGCCGGCGAGTCTCTGGTTGAGCAGCACGGCCAGAAGAAGCGCCAGCGACAGGTTGAAGATCACCAGCCCGGCGGAAAAGATCGCAGTCGCGCCCAGCACTTCGAGAAGGCTCTCGTCCTCCATCAGCATCCGGTAATTCTGCGCACCGGTATAGGTGAAGGTGTTGGCGAGCACGTTCCACTCATGCAGCGAATACCAGAAGACCAGCCCGAGCGGGATCAGCACGAACACGACGATCCCGATCAGTTGCGGCGCGATGAAGAGGAAGCCGGCGAGGCTGTCGCGCCGCGCGATCGTCCAGAACGGCGATGAGGAGCGACCTTCCGGATGGGCGTTTTCCTGCGCGACAGCCATGAACAACCTCCTTCAGCGCTTCAGCAAGGGGCCGATCTGGCCGCAGATCTTCTGGAGAGTCGCCGGCACGTCCGCTTCCGGCCGCCAGACGGCGTCGAGATTGGAGCGTACCATCTGCTGGATCTGTGCAAAGCCGGTATGGCCAGGCATGACCTTGCCGGTGGCGATGCCTGAAATCACGACCTTTTCGATCTGTTCCTGGGTGAGCAGGGGATTGGTCTTTTTCAGAATATCGGCATTCAGCAGCGACTTGCGCGCAGATGGAAAGAACTGGCTGAGCTTGGCCGAATTTTCCGGATTGGTCATGTAAGCGACGAAATCGGCGGCCGTTTCGGCATTCTTGCCAGACTGCATGACGCCGATACCCGCCTGGCCGATCAGCGCGTATTCTCCCGCTGATCCCTTCGGCAGCGGCACGAGATCCCAGCTGAACGGCTTTTCCTTCGGCAACAGCGAGGCGCGGCTAATCTGGGTGATCGTCATCGCCGCATTGCCGGCGAAGAAATCCACTGTCTCGCCAGGGCCGGGAATCGCCTTCTTGGTGAACACGGCATCATGAATGAAGGCCAGCGCATCCGCCATCGGCTTGTCGGCCATGGTGCAAGTCTTGCCGTCCGCGCTCCAGGGCGAGGCGCCCCAGCCGTTCCACACCGAGGTTAGATATTGCCATGCCTGATAGTTGAAGTCGCGCACCACCAGTCCGCCCTTGCCGGATTTGGCAACGGCAGCGGCGGTTGCGATCGCGTTGTCCCACGTCCAGTCTCCGGCAGCGATCATTTCGGCCGGTGTTTTCGCGCCCGCGGCCTTTATCAGGTCGTTGTTGACGAAGACTGCGAATGGCGACGTCGAGAACGGATAGGCGTAGAGCTTGCCGTCTTCCGTCCAGCGTTCGGTGGCGCCGGCGCTGACCTCGTCGAGATTGTAGCCTTCTGCCGCCTTCAATGTGTCGGTCAGCGGATAAAGCGCACCGGACTTGACGAAATCATAGGCCGAGGTCTCGAAGATCCACGCCATGTCGGGCGCGTTTCCACCAGCGATCTGGGTCGTCAGCGCCGTCGTATAGGTCTCGAAAGGCAACGACTCATAGGTGACGGAAACGTTCGGATGATCCTTCTTGAAGCCTGACGCGATCTCGTTGAACAGCTTCAGATGCGCCTCGTTAGCGCTCCAGATGGTCATCCGCAGATTGACCGCGTCCTGTGCCAAGGCAGTTCCACCGAGCGCGAACGTTCCAAGGATTGCCAGCGCGCAGGCAGTTGTTTTCAAAGTCCTTTGATAAAGCATTCCCAGTCCTCCTCCAAAGATGGGTTCGATCAACAATCAGTAGGCGGCGATCTCCGGCCAGCGGATTTCGATACCTTCGCGGGTCAAGGCCGCCTGGAATTCTGCTAGATGGCTGTCAGCCTCCTGCACCTGATGCGGCGTCAGCCCCTTCTCCAGGCACCAGGCCGCCAGCATGCCGGCCACCTCGCCGATATTCCATTCGACCGGGTGCAGGCGGTAACAACCGTTGGTGATATGCGTCGTGCCGATATTCTTGCCTGCAGGAATAAGGTTCTTCATCCGCTGCGGCAGCAACGCACCGAGCGGAATCTCGAACGGGCAGGACGGCACGTCGACATAGTTGTCGCCGCCGGTCGAAGGATGCAGGTCGATGCGGTACATGCCGATGCCGATGCTGTCGCGATACCGCATCGCGCCCTTTTCACCGCGCACGGTAAAGGACAGGTCCTGTTCGACGATCCGCGTCACCGGCTTGATCCGCCGGCCCTCGCGGATATAGGGCGCCATGGCAAGGCCATGTTCGGTGCCAGTGATATCACCACGCAGACGCAGGCCGCTGTAACCCTGGCCGCCGTCGAGACGCGGCGCTTCCGTCTGCAGCCAGTAGAAGACCGAATAGGAAAGGTCGGCCGCCGATTTCAGGTGCCGCGCCTTTTCCTCTTCCGAGACGTCGACGATGGTGCCGTCCATATAGTCGATCATCGGCCAGTTCACGAGGCAGATGTCGGACTGATAGAAACCCGGCGCAAAGTTCTTGCGTGCGGCGATACGACGGAAGATCCAGAGGTTTTCGTCGCCGCCGCCCTTGCGCTGGTCGGCATCGACGAGAAGCGGATCATCATCCGGGTTCGGCGTGAACGACCGGGTCGTGTGTTCCAGCGTGCGCGGATGCGGCGCCGTCAGGCCGAGCAGCGGACCACCCCAGAAATGCGGCTGGTACTTGCGCCAATAGTCGTAGTTTTCCGGCTTGTCGATCGTCTGGTCGCCGTCGACATGATCGATCGCAAAGCAGATCGACACCGCCTGCACATTGTCGGGCTGGACCTGTGCCGGCGCGCTCGGTTCGCCCGTGTCGGACTGCGCCTCAAAGCCTTTCGCGTATTCCGTACCCGTCATCGGCAGAAGATCGCCGAGTTCGGTCGCGTCAAGAACGTAGTCGGCGGAAATGACGATCTCGGCATCCGTATCGCGGTGGCGGACCGTGATCGAGCGAACCGTGTCGCCTTCGACATCCGCCGCAACCGGCCGGTAGGGTTTCAGCACCGTCAGACGGCCGGCACCGATATAAGGCATCAGCATGCTTTCCATCACCGCCAGGCTGACGCGTGGTTCGGCGCAGATGCGGCTCACCCAGCCGCCGCCGGGATTGAGGTCACCCCAGGCGCGGGCGCCTTCGGTCAACGGATAGTGGTCGCGGTAATATTGCCGGACACCGCTGCGCAGTTTGCGATAGGACCGCGTAATACCGAACTGCTCGACCCAGGTATGCTCGTCGGAGGGAACCGCCTGACTGGTCAGCTGTCCGCCGATCCAGTCGAATTCCTCCGTCATGATGACGCGCTTGCCGGCGCGTGCCGCGCCCAATGCTGCTGCCACGCCACCGAGCCCGCCGCCCACGACAAGAATATCTGCTTGCAACTCTTTCACGTCATCACATCCGTTTTTTGATTGATGTCTGCGCCCGGCCTGCCACGGCAGGTCCGAGCGTCTCGCCTTCTACGGGCTGGCAGGTGAGCAGGATCTGGCTGCCGGCACCGCCGGTCTCGATACGGTTGACCAGCATCGCTGTTGCCTGCCGCCCCATCTCTTCACGTGGGATTTCGTAGGACGTGAACCGCACCGGGCTTCGTGCCGCGCGGATATGGCTTCCGAGCACGACCATCGAAAAATCCTGCGGCACGACAAGGCCGCGCTCCCGGGCACGTGCCTCCACCCGAACGGCATCCGCCAGTTCGATGAAGAAAGCAGCGGTGACGCCACGTGCCTCTATCGCGTCAATGATTTCGTCCGCCGGCCGATTGACGGCGTCGACATGCAGAGTGAGTTCGGCCATCGTTCCGAGCTCCGAGGCAAAACCATGCCAGCGATCGGCAACGGATTCCGCCGGGCCATCAGGCCCGATATAGGCAAGTCTCGAATGCCCGAGCGCGATTGCTTGCTCGACCAGCCGTCGCGTGCCCGCCGCGTAGTCGCCGCCGACGTAAGGAACGGGTCCGCCTGCGTCCTCACGTCGGCCGATCGCCACGAACGGGTAATCCTCCGCCACCAGTCGGACCAGCTCCTTGCGGTCGAATTCTCGCCCGAGCACGAGGCAGCCATCGGCGATCCTCAGCCGGTTGCCTTCGGAAAAGATCTTGCGATTATCGCCAACCCCGGCGCTGGTCAGAAGCAGGAGGTCGTAATTCTGTTGCTGCGCCTCTTCCTCGATCCCGAGCAGGAAGGGCGTGAAGAAATCTGCCTGTTCGCTTGGGAATGCCGGTTCGTAGGTGAAGACGCCGAGGATACGGTTGAGACCCTTGGCCATGCGTCGGGCGATCGGATCGGCCACATAACCGGTCGTACGGATGACGGCCTGAACCCGCTCGCGGGTTTCCGCAGGAATACGCGCGATTGCGGTCGGCGCGCCGTTCAGAACGAGCGATACCGTTGCCTGGCTAACACCGGCCAGCTTCGCAATATCGTTCTGGGTTAATCGCCTGTGACCTCTCACGTAATGTCCTCCCAAACATCCGTAATTCTGCTAATACGTATTAGCTGCTAATGCGCATTAGCACTGGTTAGCCGCTGCAAGTCAATAGGAAATTGGAGCCGCAGCGAGAAAGTCGCCCGGTGATGAAAACCCGGCGAGATGTTGGACAACTTGTCATCGGCATAGAAGTCGATGCGCGATACGGCCTGGACTGCATCAGACAGGAGGTCGCGATGCCGAGGCCCCACGCCCTGAGTTGCATTTTCACCTCCGGCTCAGAATCCTGAATAGCTCCTCATGGTCTGCACATAATCTGCAAACGTCGCGGGCATCCTGCCGGTATGAAAAAACACCTCATCCCCAACCGCTCCGCCCTTCCCCGCCTCCCCTATCGTCTACTCACCGAGAACTGGTGGCTGGACGAAGATTTTCGCCCCGATGATGACGCACCTCCGCCCACGTGCCGTCGCGAGATCAAAGACCTGTCACGCCTGCGCGAGGTTTCAAGATGCAACTGATGAATGCTGAGTGGCTCGTGATGGGTCGTTCCTTCCACGTCAAACGGCGCGCAACCGTTTTTATTGCGATGATCGCTCTCACGGATTTTCTGATCTTCAAGCAGGCTCCCGGCTTTAATCTTTTCCTCCTTTCAATCTCGCTCGCCGCTGCCGTTCTGCTTACAGCACGCAAACGACCAAGCCCGACCGTCGCTGCTCTCTATCTCGGCCTGTCTGCCCTTGCAGTAGCGCCACTGCTGGAAGCGCCGTCGGTGAGCGGCTTCATTCTCTCCATGATGGCCATCATCCTTATCGCCCTTAGAAGCGCTCGACTTCTGCCGAAAACACCGAGTGCAATTCCGTTGACGCTCCTACGTTTCATGCCGGTGATATTGATAAGGCTGCCGGAAACCTGCCGCTTTTATCTACGCTCACATTCAGGCCGAACGATCTTCGGAACAGTGCTGAAATCGCTGACTGGCTGGATGCTTCCGCTGGCGATGGGAGTGGTCTTCTTGCTGCTGTTCAGCGCGGCCAATCCGTTGATCGAAATGGGCCTGCACAACATCGATCTCCGGTTCATGCTGAACTTTCTCGATATCGGCAGGTTCGCATTCTGGCTGGTAGCCGCAACATTCATCTGGGCGGTGATGCGTCCGCGCCTGCTGCGCAAATGCAGGCGCTCCTCGATAAATGTTAAGACAGATAACCCGGCAAGCCGTTTCCTCGATCATACGGCGCTGGTTCGCTGCCTGTTGATATTTAACCTGCTTTTCGCGCTGCAGACCCTGCTCGACCTGATGTATCTCTGGTGTGGCGCGGAACTTCCTTCAGGAATGAGCCACGCTGAATATGTTCATCGTGGCGCCTATCCTTTGGTGGCAACGGCATTGCTTGCCGCAGCGTTCGTACTGATTGCGATGCGCCGGGGCGGACCGGGAGATACAAGCCGGCTGATCCGAACCCTCGTCATCGCATGGATCCTGCAGAACGTCATGCTCTGCCTCTCCTCCATCCTCCGCCTCGATCTTTATGTCGAAACCTACTCGCTGACGGGACTGCGATTTGCCGCCGGCATCTGGATGGGTCTGGTCGCCACTGGCCTGGTCTTCATCCTGCTGCAGATTGCATCGCGCCGATCCAACGAATGGCTGATCTCGATGAACCTCGTTACCCTGGCAACGGTTCTCTATCTTGGAGCATTCTTCGATTCTTCAGGCTTCATCGCGCGTTTCAATGTCGAAAACAGTATGGAAGTCGGCCAACAGGGGCCGCCACTCGATATCCAATACCTCGCCTCGCTTGGCCCCTCAGCCATTCCAGCCATCGATCTTTATCTGTCGGCCACTTCCGATGACAACGACAAACGGCGCTTTGCGAGTTTCGCACGGCAACGCCTGGCCGCCAGGTTCGAGGCGCGCTCGCAGGATTGGCGCAGCTGGAGCTATCGGGCGCATAGAATGGAGAACTATCTGCGGTCCGCCGCTTTGATTGAAAGATGAACGGCGATATCACCGATACCGTTGAATTTTTCTGGAGACGTCATGCCGTTCCGCATCCTGGTCGTCGATGACGAGTCGAACATCCGCGACGTGATCTGCTTTGCGCTCGAACGGGCCGGCATGGCAACCACAACGGCGGCTAACGGCACGCAAGCCATGATGGCGTTTCGTTCCGGCAAGGCCGATCTGATTGTGCTTGATATCGGCATGCCGGATATGGATGGTCTCGATGTATGTCGTCAAATCCGCAAAACGTCGTCGATCCCGATCCTCTTTCTCTCCGCACGCGATGAAGAAATAGACCGGGTCCTGGGGTTGGAAATCGGCGGCGACGATTATGTCACCAAACCCTTCAGCCCGCGTGAACTCGTTGCACGGGTCAAAACCATTCTAAAACGCAGTGGCGCTGCAGGCGCAAACGAAAGAAGCGAACAGGACCTGACAGCGGGCAGCCTACGTCTGGACCGGGCCGGCCGCTCCGTAACCTTCGGGAGCACATCCATGACGCCGACCGCGCTCGAATTCGCAATTCTCGAGGCTCTGATGATACGCCCGGACATGGTGTTAAGCCGTGAACAATTGATGGTAGCGGCTTATGGACCTGGAACATATGTCGCCGACCGGACGATCGACAGCCATATCCGGAACATCCGGGCAAAATTAGCCGCCATCGGTGCCGACGGAGTCATCACCACAGTTCACGGCGTCGGCTTCAGGCTACATGCCAAAGATGAGCGGAGTAGCTGACATGTCCGCACCGCAAGTGAAACCAAAATGGCGCCCGCCGATGGCGCTTATCGTCTATTCCGTCCTTCTGTCGATCATGGCGCTTCCGATCGTCTGCATCATCTGGTTTCGAGCTACCGACAGTGCGTCTTTGACGACGTCGGCCGAGGTCGCAGCGCTTCTTGCCGTGCTCCTCGTGACCCTGGCAGTGGCCTACGTCCTCAATCGAAACATCGCCGGTCCCGTCAATGCACTGATTGTGCGATCACATGAGATTGCGCATGGCGGACGGGCTGCGATCCAGCCACTCGGCAGTTACGGCACCCTTGAAATCGCCACCTTGTCGCAGAGCTTTCTGGATCTCGCCGGCAAGCTTGTCGATCGCAGCGAATATGTGCGCTCTTTCGCAGCGCATGTATCGCACGAACTCAAATCACCTTTGACCTCGATCCGCGGCGCGGCCGAACTGATGCGCGACGATGACGGCGAGCAGCCCATGACCGACGCCGAGCGCCGACGTTTTCTCGACAACATCATCGCCGATTCAAAGCGGCTGGATTTGTTGCTGGCCAGGCTGAGGGAGCTTGCCTACGCCGAAACTCCGCTCCCCGCGGACAGGATCTGTGCCAACGATGTCTGCAGAATGCTTCGGGAGCGCTTTCCCGGGTTTGCTATCACCGTCTCAGGGCAATCGACGGTTTGCTTTGCACTTCCGATAGAAGCCGCAAATGTGGTATTCGGTAACCTCGCAGAAAACGCCTTCCAGAATGGCGCAACGCGCCTCGATCTTACCGTGGAGACCGACGGACCCTCCGCGAAAATCTTTGTGATCGACGATGGCGACGGGATTTCGGAAGCAAACCGCGAACGCATATTTCAGCCGTTTTTCTCGACCCGGCGCGAGAAGGGCGGAACAGGCATGGGACTCGAAATTGCACGCACGATGCTCGCATCGCATGGGGGTAATATCACGCTGGGAACCTCTTCCCATCAAGGCGCTGAGTTCCTGATCACAGCCCCGATGCCGTGACCACCGGATCAGCTGCGGATGCGGCACCAGAAACAAGGCACATTTTCAAGATCGGTATCGATCACGAGGCCGCCTCCACCGATACGGCAAAGAGATATAGCCGCGTCCAACGTTAGAAAAACGGCAATAATTTAGACTTTAATTATATATGAAACATAGCAGCAATCCGCATCGGATAAACCATGCTCTCGCAAGAGGTGCGGCTGATGACACTGGAACTGCAAAACGCCATTCTCGAAATGATTGCTCGGGGAGAACCCCTTCAAACTACGATTGATCAGCTATGTCGCGCTGTCGAAATTATCGCGCCAGAATCAATTTGCTCGGTTCTGACCGTTGAGGATGGCCGACTGCAAACACTTGCGGGGCCTTCGTTACCCGATCATTTCTCGATGGCAATCAACGGCCTGGAGATAGGGCCAACGGTCGGCTCCTGCGGCACCGCCGCTTTTCTCGGTGAGCCCGTTGTCGTCACCGATATCGCGAATGATCATCGCTGGGAGCTGTTTTGTCACTTGGCTCTGCCGCATGGCCTTAAGGCATGTTGGTCGACCCCAATCCTGAGCGGCGACAACGTCGTCGGGACCTTCGCCTTCTATTTTCGCACCAAACGCGGCCCGACAGTGCGCGAACAGCAGATTGTCGACGCCTGCGTTCATTTGTGTGCGATTGCCATCGAACGTAATCTTCGCGTGATCGAGCGCGAGCGCCTGGGCTTCACCGACTGGCTGACCGGCCTGCCGAACAGGTTGTGTTTTCACCAGCGACTGTCAGAGCTTGCAGCATCCCGGGAACCGTGGGGCATTCTTCTCTTCGATCTCGACAACCTTAAACTTGTGAACGACACATTCGGCCACACTGCCGGGGACGATCTGATAAGGACAGTTGCGCGCAGGGCGTCTTCCGTTGTCGGCGCGCACAAGACCTTTAGATTGGGTGGTGACGAATTCGCAATCATTGTCGGCGCGAGCGGTAAGCATATCGACCTTGAGGCATGTGCGAACAAGATCCTGAAGGCATTGAAACAGACTGCCGAATGCGCTGGCCACGTTGTATTTCCGGCCGCCACCGCCGGCGGATCGAGGAACGACCAGGCATCCTCTCCGGATCTCGTTCTCAAGAATGCCGATATAGCTCTATACCATGCAAAGGAGGAACGCAGAGGCCACTATGTGGAATATTCGACCGGCCTCGGAACCGCCATTACCCGGCGCTTTCGTGCGATAAGAGAGGCCGAGATGGCTTTGCGGCAAGGCCGCATCCACGCCTTTTATCAACCAATCCTTCGCCTCGATACAAGGGAGATCGTCGGTTTTGAAGCACTGTGCCGCATGCAGATTCCGAACGGTGACTTCGTTGCCGCCGCAACGTTTCACGAGGCGACAAAAGATGCCAAAGTTGCCTCCGACCTCACGGAACAAATGCTTGTTCATGTGGCAGCAGATATCAGAAACTGGCTTGATCGAGGACTGCCGCTTCAGCATGTCGGCGTCAATATTTCTGCGGCCGATCTGCATGTAGGCAACCTCGGTGATCGACTGTGCCGCACGTTCGCCGATGCTGGCGTCTCGCTTGAGCACATCATTCTTGAAGTCACGGAATCCGTTTATCTGGGACAGAGAGGCAGCGAGATTGCAGATCAGATCAGAATGCTGAGGGCACGCGGCCTGCGCGTCGCGCTGGACGATTTTGGTACCGGTTTCGCATCGCTCACTCATCTTCTGACCATGCCCGTCGATGTCATCAAGATCGACAAATCATTTGTCGACCGCTTGGGCCCGCTCGAACCAGCCAGTTTCATTGTGGAAGGCATTATCCAGATCGCCCGGAAAATGGGAATCCGCGTCGTTGCCGAGGGAATTGAAGAGGTGAATCAGGCCGAGCGGCTCCTGAATCTCGGATGCAATTTAGGACAGGGATATCTCTTTTCCAAAGCGGTCAACCGTGACGATGCTGCAGTCCTGCTTGAACGTTTTGGGCAGATCGAATCAGCCTCCATAGAGCTCGGGCACGGCCTGTCCTACGCACATCGCCTTTAAACGTTGCCATGATCTTGACGGGATCTGAACCGGCCGGATGGAAGTTCACTGGCGGGTCACGGGCTCCACAAGCAATCAAAGATGCCTTCGCGGTGCGTGGATGACAGATGCCATCAATTTCAAGCACGACAAGGATGCCTACGCGGAATGGGCCAGCATCTGGGGCGATACTTTTGTCAGCTCAGATTTTCTAGTCGTCAGGGCCGCGAGGAAATAATCCCGCTAAGCATGGCGACGGCCATCATCCGTGCGGCGTAGGTGGTGGATTTGGCTTCGTCCCGCGGCAGGAAATAATAGCGACCGTTGCGACACGCGCGAAGGAACCGGCAGTAGTCCGGCATCATTGCCTCCATGCGTTTTTCCGCATCCCTGGCAGTCTCGTTCCGATCGTTGCGGAACGTGTCGAAAATGACGTCCGCATCGAACTCCGGTAACGCTTCCGGACTGAACACGGCGCCGGAATTTTCCGCAATCGTCTCGGTCAATTTCGGAGACGGAAACCCCGCCTCGCGCAGCACAAGTCCCATGCTGCCATAGCTATGCTCAACGCTGATCTTTCCGTCAGATGTGGCGGCGATGACCGAGACCATCGGCGGATTGTCTCCCGCCAGCCTGCGCAGATGCTCTACCTGTGCCGCATAGCGTCGGCGAAGGATCTTGAGCGCATCCTGCCGTCCCGTCAGTTCGGCCAGAATGTCGTAAACACCATCCGGTCCGCGCCGGATATCGTCGATGACAATGGCTGGTGCGATGGCCTGTAACTGTTCTGCCGGTGTCGGCCGTCCCTTCAGCGTCACGATGAGATCCGGCTTGAGCGACGCTACACGCTCAACGTCGATCGGCTGCAGGCCCAGAAAGGCCATTCCGGTATTGTCGAAATCAAGTCCCGTCAGTGTCAGGCTGGATCGCAGGAAATGGCGGCCATCCCGACTGAGGCGACCGAGGCTGGCAATCGGAATCACGCCCAGTTCAAGCAGCGGAACGGTGAGATCCGCATCGTCCAGCGATATGATCCGTAATGGTCTGTCGGGAACGTCGACGATCCGCCCCGCATCGTCGGTGATGGATCGTCCCGACACGGACGACACAGACAGAAAGAAGCTGGCCATCATCAACGCGGCACAGACCACGGCTTGACCACGCGACGAGATCATAATGCGTCCCTTCTCTGCCACATCAGGCCGACGAAAAACGGCAGGCCCAGAATGGCCATCAGTATCCCTGCAGGGATTTGGATCGGAGCAAAAACAGTACGGCCAATCGTATCTGCGGCAAGGACGAGAAGGCTGCCGAAAACGGCACTGCCGAACAGAAGTGGCATTTGCGACGACCCAAAGCAGAGGCGTGCAAGATGCGGGGCTATGAGGCCGACAAAACCCAACCCTCCCACGACCGATGCGCAGGCGGATGTAAGGAGGACGGAGGAAAAAAGCCGGGCTGCATTCAATTGCCGCAACCGGATGCCAAGCCCGACCGCTGCCATGTCGCCAAGCATGGCAGTATCGGCGGATCGTGTCGTCGCGAACAGGATGGCAAAACCTGCAAGGGTCCATGGCAAGGCAAGCTTCAGATCGAGCCAGGAGGCGGCATGCAGGCTGCCACCAAGCCAGATCATCGCCGTCTGCACTTCGCTGATCGCAGCCATAGTCATGAAAAGCGCGATGACAGATGAAAGCAGCCACGAGACGCCGATACCGATCAGCACGAAACGCAGCCCCGAAACAGAGCGCGCGATACCGATGACAGTGATCGCGACGGCGCCGCCTCCGACAAGGCCGAGCAGCGGCCGCCAGAAGGCCGGTGCCTGTGGAAAGAGCAACAGCATTGCAACGACGGTGATCACGGTCCCTTCCTTGACGCCGATCAGGCCGGGATCCGCCAGACCGTTGCGCGTCGCCGATTGCATCGCGGCACCGGCCGCTCCGAGGGCTGCGCCACAAAGCAAAGCAAGCAGAATGCGAGCAAGGCGCAATTGGCCGATTATGAAGGCAAGCAGCTCATCCTCTCCGGTGCCGATGAGCCAGGCAAAAGCTGCCGTCACCGAGGTCGTCACGCTTCCGATCATCGAAGCTGCGATCGCTCCGGCGAAAACAATGGCCGCCATGGCAAGCAGGACGGCCACTACATAAGGTCGAAAGATCAGGAACGAGGTCCCATTTCCTGCCTTTCGATATCCAGAGTGGAGGTGAGGCTGGTTCATCGGAAATGCCGTGCGACCAGAATGATGAAGAAAAGCGCGCCGACGGCACCGGTAATGACGCCTGTGGCGATCTCGGCGGGTGCAATCAACCGTCGCGCCAGCATGTCGGCGACCAGGAGAAGCACCGGGCCACCAAGCAGGCAGGCCAGGAATTGAAGCCGGATGTTCTCCCCCATGATACGCCTTACAAGATGCGGCACGATCAGGCCGATGAAACCGATCGGGCCGGCCAGCGTCACGGCAGTCCCGCTCAGGATTGCGGCGATCGAAAGTGCGGCAAGGCGGGTTCTTTTGACATTGATGCCCAACCCGCGCGCCACCTCGTCGCCGAGCGCCAGCGCAGAAAGCCGGGGGGCCAGCAAAAAAGCGGCCACCGTACCGGCCACGCTCACGGGAGCGGTGATAGCGAGATTGTCGCTCGACCGCCCCGCCAGATCACCGGCAAGCCAGAGCCTCAGATCCTGCAGCGCCTGATCGTCGATCAGGAGAAGCGCCGAGGTCACCGATGCTGCGAAGGCAGACACGATGACGCCGCTCAGCGTGACCTTCAGGGGAGTCGCACCGGAGCGGCCGATACCGGACAGGGCAAGCACGATGGCGAAGGATGCGAAGGCGCCGAGGGCGGCAATCGCCGGCCGGGTCAGCCCGGCAACGTCGAGACCGGCGGCCGATGTGGCGACCACCGCCAGCGCCGCGCCCGCATTCAGGCCAAGAAGTTGCGGTTCGGCCAACGGATTGCGGATCACCGCCTGCATCAGCGCACCGGTCAGCGCCAGCGCTCCACCGACGAGAATCGCAGCAATGAGGCGCGGCAGGCGAAATAGGAACAGCGCTTGATGATCGAAATCTGTCGGGTCATAGGCGGTGAAAGCGGTCAGGATCGTATTGCTGGAAATCGGCCGCGCGCCGATGACGAGCGACAGAAGTGCAGCGCAGGCAACGGCGCATAAGAGGCCAGCCAGGACAAGGAGCCTGCCGGTAGAAAAAGTCCGATAGCGTGCTCCAGCAAATGCACTCTCAGCCATGCCGCCCGCCTTCGCCAACATCCGGCAGTTTCGGCACGAAGACCTGTCTCCCGCTTGACGGGTCAACCAATACATCGACGGCTACATCGAACACGGCTTCTATCATCGTTGCCGTGCACACGTCCCGTGTCGCGCCTGCGCCATGCACGACACCCTCGCGGAAGAAGATCATATGGTCGGCATGGGAGGCTGCGAGATTGAGGTCGTGCAGCGCAACGACGATGGTTCGGCCATGCTGGGCACTGAGGATCTTCAGCAGCGCCAGAATCTCAAGCTGATAACGCAGATCGAGTGCCGATGTCGGCTCATCCAGCAGCAGGACAGGTGTTTCCTGTGCCAAAGCCATGGCAATCCAGCAACGCTGGCGCTGCCCGCCGGAAAGCCCGCTCACTGGACGATCGGCAAAGTCGCGTACGCCGGTCATGCCCATGGCGGTATCGATCGCCGCAAGATCGGCTGCACTCCACAGGCCGAGCAGGCCACTATGCGGATATCGGCCGCGCGAGACGAGTTCGAAGACGGTGATCCCTTCCGGCAAGGGCGGCGATTGCGGCAGGATCGCCAGCCTGCGGGCAACCGCCTTGGTCGGTTGGCTCAGGATCGGTCGGCCGTCCAGTTCCACAGAACCGGAGGACGGAGAGAGAAACCTGGCAAGTGCCGCAAGCAATGTGGATTTTCCCGATCCGTTCGGCCCGACAAGCGCCGTCAGCTTGCCGGGCGAAATCGCAGCACTGACCCGTTTGAGTATCTCCGTCTTTCCATAGGAGAACGTCACGTCTCGTGCGCTGAGCGTAACCGGCAAGACAGGCGTCTGATGACCGTGCAATATGATCTTCCCCTAGAAGGTCGAGGAAAGCTTGAATGTCACGGCGCGGGGTTCGCCATAATAGTTCTGGCGCCTGGCGTTCCAGATCGACTGGTAATAACTTTTGTCGAAAATGTTGCTGACGGTCAGGCTCGCGCGAAGATGTTCGTTGAACTTGTAAGCGAGTTGCAGATCGGCGACGGCATAGCCTCCCTGACTGAAACGGGTATCGCCATCCATGTAATAGACGCCGCTGAAGGCCCGGATACCGCCGCCGATGCTCAGCCCCTCAAGCTTTCCCGTATCGAACGTATACTTGTTCCACAGGCGCAATGAATGCCTCGGAGACCGGGGCTCGAATACCGCATCACCTTTGTCGGCATCATTCAGATAGTTGCTGGCGAGGTAGGTGTAACCAGCCGTCACCTCCCAGGATGGCAGCAACTCGCCGCTGATCTCCGCCTCGATGCCGCGGCTGCGGGCCTTGCCTGTCGCGATCGAAGAGCCCGGATAGTAAATATCCTCGACTGCCCGGTTCTGGTCCTCGATCTGGAAGAGTGCGAGGCTGGCATTGGCCGCACCGTCGAACAGCTCGGTCTTGACGCCGATCTCGTATTGCTTGCCTTCGCGCGGATCGATGACCTGGTTATCGAAGGTGACGGCATCCTGGGGTACGAAGATCGAGGCGTAGGACGCGTAGACCGATGTCGTGTCGGAGATATCGATGATGCCAGCCAGATAGGGCGTGAATTCGCTGTCGATGGAGGCGCTTGAGGTTTCCTCTCCGGTCGCCCGATTGGATGAGCGACTTTCCCACCAGCTCAGGCGCCCGCCGGCGATGATCGTGCCCCATTCCACCGGCTTGATCTGCGCCTGCCCGTAAAGTCCGTATTGGCTGCTCTTCACACCCTCGAACTTGGTGAACGGCATGTCCGGTTCGGGAAAGCTGTAATCCGGATCATAGATGTCGAAGGGAACCTTGGCAGCGCGCCCCTGGTCCATTTCCTCGCTGGACCGGTAATAGTCCGTGCCGACGAGCACTTTCTGCTCCAGACCACCGACATCGAATGGCAGGGCGACCGATGTATCGAAATTGAAGTTGTTTTCCCGATCGATGCGATGCTCCGGTACAAGTTGCGTCATTCCGGTCGCCGGATCGACGGCGCCATCGACCCAGGCCAGCCTGCCGTCGCGAATGCGGTCGAGATAGCTGGTATTGACGTTCAGGATCGCTCCACCATCGAACTCGTGCTGAAGCTTGGCAAAGACGTCGGTCGACTTGGTCTTGCTATGGTTCCAGTCCGCTCCCGCGAAAGTCGAACGCGGAACGTCCAGAAGCCTGCCGTCGGCATAGGCCGGCAAACCACGCGAATTGCGGCCCTCGCTTTCCTGCCAGGTGCCGCCTACCGTCAACGTCGTCTGGTCCGTGATGTCGAAATCCAGCGTTCCGTAGATCAGCTTCCGATCATGATTGACGAGATCGACGAATGAAACTCCCTTGTCCCAGGCGCCGACGATACGCCCGCGTACCCCTCCATCCACGCTAAGCGAGCCACTGACATCGACATCCATACGGCGCCGGTCCCAGGAACCAACCGTAGCGTCGATCTTGATCTGCCGTTCATCGGTAGCCCGCTTGCGAACCAGGTTGACAGTACCGCCAGGCTCGCGCGCACCCTGCAGAATGCCGGCCGGCCCCTTGAGAACCTCGACGCGATCATAAATCGCCGTATCGAAAGTCATGACGTCGGCATTGCTGGAAATCGAACTGCCATCGACTTGAAGACTTGACGCTTCAAAGCCCCTGAACTGAATCTGTGTACGCTCGTTGAGTTCGTCGTTCTTGAGCGTCGTGGCACCATTCGTCGCGGCAACGACGTCTTGCACGCTGGTGAGATTCTGATCATCGATCTGCTGCCGGGTGACGACGGAGACCGAGTTGGGGATTTCACGGAGGTTTCGTTCCATCTTTCCGATGGTCACGGTTTCTGCTCGATAGGAACCGCTTCCTTCCGTCATCGCGGATCCGCTCTGCAGCACGATAGGCTGAAGCGCCGTCGCATCGCCTGTGGTACCTTCTCCGTCGACAGCCGCGGCCGGATCGAAGATCTGTATGGTTCGTTCGTTGCTGAAGCGGTAGGACAGGCCAGTCCCGGAAAGCGCTGCGGAAAGTGCCTGTTCGGCGGTCATCGAGCCGCGAACCGGGTGGGCCTGCACCGTGATGCTGCGTGTTTCCCGGAAGACGACCGAAAAGCCGGTTATGCGCCCGATGTCGTTGACGGTCTGCGGCACCGGCTTGGCCGGGATATCGAACCCGAACTGGCGCGAGACGCTCTGCTCCACCACCTGAGCGATGGCCATTGAACCGCTGCTCATGCCCGTCAAAAACGCCGCCACCAGAACGCCCCGCGTTCCACGCACTCCATATCTCGCCATGCCGATCGACCCCTGCACATTCTTCCCCATTTGCACGAACGACCTGTCGGTGGTCATTCCTGCTACTGAAGCGTTCACGTACAAGAAGGCCAATCACTGAACCCTGACACGTGGATTTTTTTCGAAAATCGATTAACTATATGATTTTACGATGCAAAATTATGGGCCTAGCACCGTGAGACGACTACCCAGGCTATGCATTCCAAACCCGACGCTGGCCTGAAGCGACGAGAGCGCCTCGTCAGTGTCTTCAAGCGAAAAACTTCCGGTAACCAGCTCGTCAGCAAGCGACGATGTTGCGATCACGATGCGCCCCTTGCGATACCGCCCGATCTCCTGAACGACGTCGGCAAGTCGTTTGCGATAGAACGTATATCGTCCGCCGCGCCATGCCAGCGCATCGTCCAGTTCGACCGGCTGGACCGTCGAAATGCCCTTGGGGCCGAAATGAACCTGTTGGCCGGGCTCCAGAACCTTCGGCTCCAATTGCCCATTGGCCGTGACGGAAACCCTGCCATGAGCGAGCGTCACTGAGGCGCCATCGGACAGAAGCCGAACGTCGAAGCCTGTTCCCAGCACGCGGACCTCACCGTTCGCAGCGTCCACGACGAAGGGCACTTTGGAAGGTTCCACTTCAAAAAACGCACCGCCGCGGATCAATCTTACGCGACGCTCGCCCGCTACAGACGTGTCCGCCAGCGCACTGTCTGCATCGAGAAGGACCGAGGATCCGTCCGCGAGCATGACACTGCGCCTTTCCCCGCGTTCTGTTATGTAATCCGCACCAAAGTCCTCGATCAGGCCCGGTCGTTCCAGCCATACGGCACCCGATAGGAGCACAGCCATCACGATCGCCAGCGCCCCGAGCCGCTTGGTCGTCTTGCGATCGCGCTTGGCCCGGTCCATTGCCTCAAGGTAGCCCGACAACTCGTCTGCCTCCTGCTCGGCCAACCGCTGTCCCGGACTTTCCATTGCATGCCAGAGCGCCTCGACGGAGCGGTAAGCCTCGAAATGCGCGGGGTCCGCCTGCAACCATCTTTCGAACTCGGCCTGTCGCGCCGCAGTCGGTTCTGCCAGCAACGCGATGAACCATTCCCTAGCAGTTTCGCGAGGGTCCTTGTGCGTTCTCCCGCGGGACTGACCTTCAATCGGGTTCATGGCTTACCAGAAGTCCACCGTTGGGTTCCACCGGTCAGGCGACGCGCTCGCAGGCGGCGACGGCCCGTGCCATGTGCTTGGCCACCGCCCGTTGCGAGATGCCGAGGACCCCGGCGATCTCGGAAAAACTCCTACCGTGGATCCGATTCAAAAGGAAGATGTGCCGCGTTTGCTTGGGCAACGCAGCCAAGGCGTCATCAATGCTGCGAATGGACTGCCGGGCCGCTAATACCTCATCCGGAGAAGATGGCGTCGATGTATATTGCTCCGGCAGAATTCGGCTGAAAAACTCATGGCGCCGCCGTTCGGCACGGACATGATCGATCGCCGCGTTGCGCGCGCACCGGGTAAGATAGGCGGCTTCGAGCCCGCTGCGCTCGGTTGCCCTTTCCCAGAGTCGAAGAAAGATATCGTGAACCAGATCGCACGCCGTCGATCGGCATCCTACACGCCGCCAGATCTGCCGTTCGAGCCTGGCATGTTCGGCTGCGTATAATGCAGCAACTTGATCTGTCGTTATACTCATTATGAAAATCGACACTCTGAAAAAGGGATTAAGGATTGCTACGAAAGTCGCGGAAGTGACGCAACCTCTACAATTTAGACAAACTCCGCCGAGAGTTTTCCCGCTCTCTAAATCCTTCCTTATATCCTCATGTTTTTTCAGTAAAAATCGGGATATGCTGGTTTCAGACTCCGCTCTCGGCACGCATATTCAGTGCTGTACCGATGCACGCTTTTCGGCGAGCGTTGCCAAGATGCGACAGAGAACGACTGGCTCGATGAGAAATGCCCCGAACTCGTGAACGCTCACGATTGCGCCTGACGGTGCCAGGTACCCCATACAAATGTTCGCCACCGACACACTTGCCACCTGCAGGATCTCCGTCTTTCGGTTGATGCGCACCCATCACATTTGAGGTGTGCGGCGAACCAGGCCATCCTAATTGCTGACGTCCGCCTGCGGGATTTATCGGGCAGGATGATGAGGCCGCAACGGTGCCGGCAAATCTACAATTGTCATAAGATGAGGATTGAGATGACGGACGAGTTGTATTGCGACGGCATCAGCGAGATCACCGTAACGGGTCCAATCGTCCGTTTGGACATGACGTCCCTTTCTCCCAGCAAACGCGACAGCAACGGAAACCCGGAACCGGTTCTCCGCCAGCGGGTCATCATGCCGATAGAAGCTTTCGCCAATTCCGTCGATCTCATGCAGAAGGCCTTGACCGGGCTGGTCGAGGCCGGTGCCTTGCGGCGGAATTCTCCCGTGACGCCTGCGGGCGATGGCGCTCTTCTTGAGCCGCCGTCGGCAAATACATCGCCGAACTTTAATTGACGGCAAATCGCAAAAGGCCCCGACTGAAGCCATGAGCGAGCTCATACACACCAACCTTCACTGTCTTTGCTTGGTCGGCCGCCATCATGGGGTCGACCTTTCACCTGAACGACTGCAGCATGACTACGACGTGGGAGACGCACCGATATCGACACGCCAGCTGCTTCTGATGGCGAAGGATGCGGGCCTGCGTGCACGCAGTTTGAATCTGAATTGGCATTCACTCTTCAAACTCGGCGAAGCCTACCCGGTGCTTGCCGAGCTGGAAAACGGCAACTGGATCGTGATCGCAGGCGCATATGCGATAGACGGCGTCGAGACCATACGGGTTCTCGATCCGCTTGCCCAACGGCCGGAATCCCTCATCTTGACCGAGGACCAGTTCTCGATCCGCTGGCGCGGCAGCGTCGTCCTGATCAAGCGCGGATACAGGATCATGGACGACGACCAGCCGTTCGGGCTTCGCTGGTTCGTCCCGGATATCATTCGCCAGCGCAGTCTTTTTCGCGATGTCGGCTTGGCGGCCATTATCCTCTATGGGCTGGGCCTTGCAACCCCACTGTTCTTTCAGCTCGTGATCGACAAGGTTCTGGTTCACCAGAGCTATGCGACACTGGCGGTGCTGACGGTGGGAATTGCGATCGCGCTGGTTTTCGACGCGATCTTCACCTTTCTGCGCCGCTATATCCTTCTTTACGCGACGAACAGGATAGATATCCGGGTCGCGACCAGAACCTTCGGCCATTTGCTGTTTTTGCCGATTGCCCTCTTCGAGCAGGCGTCGGCGGGCGTGTTGGTAAAACATATGCAGCAGACTGGCCGAATTCGCGAATTCCTGACCGGTCGCCTGTTCCTGACGCTACTGGACGGACTGTCGCTGCTGGTCTTCGTGCCCATCCTTTTCCTCTACAGCGTCAAGCTGACACTTGTTGTTCTGGGCTTCACGGCTCTTGTCGCGCTTGTCGTGGCCTTGCTGGTCGGGCCGTTTCAACGACGGCTCCAGGCGCTTTATCAAGCGGAAGGAGAACGCCAGGCCCTTCTGGTAGAAACCGTGCACGGAATGCGGACAGTGAAATCGCTGGCCCTCGAGCCGCGTCAAAGGAAGGTGTGGGACGACCAGTCGGCGCGGTCCATCTCCGTCCGCTTCCATGTCGACAAGATCTCCACGGCTGCCCAGGCGCTGACGGGGCTCCTGGAAAAGCTGATGAGTGTCGCCATCATCGGGCTCGGGGCGCTGGCCGTGTTCGACAACGCAATGACGATCGGCGCCCTTGTGGCGTTCAACATGCTGGCGGGTCGGGTTTCGGGGCCCCTGCTGCAGATCGTTACCATGGTGCATGAATACCAAGAGGTCGCTTTATCTGTGCGCATGCTCGGAGAGATCATGAACCAGCGACCGGAACAGTTCGGCCGCGGCAGAGGCATCAGCCCCGCTCTCACCGGCCGCATTGAATTTGACAAAATCTCGTTCCGCTACGGGCCGGATGGCGCGCCGGCGCTCGACGATGTCACCTTTACTATTCCGGCCGGCTCCCTGTTCGGCATCGTGGGTAGAAGCGGTTCAGGCAAGACGACCGTAACCCGGCTCATCCAGGGTCTCTACCAGAACCAGCAGGGCATCATTCGCGTTGACGGTTATGACAGTCGCGAGATTGATCTCGTGCATTTGCGGACGAATATAGGCGTCGTGCTGCAGGACAATTTCCTCTTCCGCGGAACCGTGCGGGACAATATCGCGGCCACCAAGCCGGGCGCAACAATCGAAGAGATCATCGCGGCGGCCCAACTGGCCGGTGCGGAAGAGTTCATCGAACGTTTGCCGCGGGGCTTCGACACGATGCTGGAGGAAAATGCCAGCAACCTTTCCGGCGGCCAGAGGCAGCGTCTTGCCATCGCCCGCGCCCTGATCACCGATCCCAAACTGCTTATCCTCGACGAGGCAACCAGCGCTCTCGATCCCGACAGCGAAGCGATCATCAGGCAAAACCTGAGCAAGATCGCCGCAGGTCGTACGGTTATCATCGTTTCACACCGTCTTTCGACGTTGGTCGATGCCGACGCGATCCTCGTGCTGGAACGAGGCAAGATTGCCGATATCGGCCCGCATGATCAGCTCGTATCCCGCTGCATGACCTATCGTCACCTGTGGGCACAGCAGATGAGGCAAGTGGCATGACGCCGGCGCCTCAGGGCGAAAACTTGCCCGTTCCCATTTCGAAGCGCGGATCTGCCCTCGTATCGAAGCAGCAGCTTTCGGCAGTGATCATCGACTTCCAGTCGGATGCCGTCGAGCTCGAAGAACGACCGCCGCCGCGGGTAGCGAAGGTGACGCTCTATGCGCTTTCGACACTTATTGGTGCCATAATCCTCTGGACTTCCGTATCGGAAGTCGATGAGGTCGTTGTCGCAACGGGCAAGCTTGTCACGAGCCAGCCCACCATGGTTGTCCAGCCATTGGAAACCTCCATCATCCGCACTCTCGACGTCACCGTCGGCGAGATCGTTCATGCCGGCCAAAATCTTGCGACGCTTGACCCGACTTTTAGCGAGGCCGACGTGGTCCAGCAGCGATCGAGGCTCAACGCATTCGATGCGCAGGTGAAACGGCTCGAAGCAGAAATGGCGGGGCGAGATTATCCGGCACTGGCCGGCACTTCGTCCGACGAGCAGCTCCAAGCCGCACTCTTTCGACAGAGGGATGCCTATCATCGTGCGCAGGTGCAGAATTACGACTCGCAAATTGCGGGTCAGTCGGCAACGATTTCCGCCGGCAATGACCAGGCCAGGATACTTCAGGGCCGATTGGACACGCTGGGCCAGATCGAGACCACCCGTGAGGGTCTTTACCGCAGAGACGCCGGCTCGCTGCTTCTGCTTCTCGTCGCGAGAGACGCGCGTCTCGATGTCGATGCCGATCTAGCGGCCATTCGCGGCAAGAGCGCTGAAGCGGAGCACGCGCTGAAAAAGCTGACGGCAGAAAAACAGGCGTTTCTGGAGGACTTTCGCAGGGCGACAATGGAACAGCTCGTCGAACTGCGCGATCAGCGCGATACGGCGACCGAGGAACTCAAAAAGATGGAATTGCGGCGCATGATGGTGACCCTCAAGGCGCCGGCTGATGCGGTGGTACTCGATCTTGCCCAGCGCTCGGTCGGCTCAGTCGTACGCGACGCCGAACCGATCGTGACCTTGGTGCCCCTCGATGTTCCGCTGGAAGCCGAGGTATCGGTCAGTTCCCTCGACATCGCCCGCATCGCCGACGGCATGGATGTCCGCATCAAGCTGGATGCCTATCCGTTCCAGAAATTCGGCACCGCTTCCGGCAGCGTCAAGGTTATCAGCAGAGATACGTTCGAACCGACCCAGCAGGAGGTAACGGCAGGGCGGTCTCCCCTGCCATTCTTCAGGGCCCGGGTCGCTCTCAACGACACCCGCCTTCGCGCACCGGAGGAAGCCGTCAGGTTGCTACCTGGCATGACCGTCTCTGCCGAAATCAAAGTAGGACGTCGCACCATTATTTCGTATATTCTGTATCCGCTGATCAAAGGCCTCGATAGTGCCCTGCGCGAGCCGTAACGCCTCGCTGCCTCGGCTTAAAAAATGCGAAAGAGATGGGCAGCAGCATACCTGATGCGACCTACCGATGCGTCGCTTGCCTTTGCTGTTATCCCGAATGCAGATAGAAAATAACGATTGTAGTTCGCCGGGCAAACAGGAAACAGACATTTCTACCAAGCAGGAAACGGGTCCTTGAGATTGCCCCAGCCGCGCGGATTAGAGCTGGCCAGACATCCGTCCAATCCGGCTCGTATGCCGGTCTCATCCATATCCACACCGATAAACACGAGTTCCTGACGGCGATCGCCCCATGCATTGTCCCACCAGCTTTCTACATGCTGACGAAACTGCTGATGGCTTGGCCAGTCCTGCCGGGGAACGGCCGCCCACCAGAGCCCCATGGGCTCGCAGCGGCGCTGCACCCCGGCGACTGACATTAACCCGACGTGACGCGGACGCGTCGCAAGCCAGAAATGGCCTTTGGCGCGAATGACGCCGGGCCACGTCTCGTCCAGAAACGCCCTGAATTTTTCCGGATCGAACGGACGCCTGGTGCGATAGACGAAGCTCGAAATCCCGTATTCATCGGTCTCGGGTACATGGTCGCCCGGGCTGTACAGCTCCTTGTGCCATAACGGATGGGCCGCAGCCTTCTCTTCATCGAAGAGACCGGTATTGAGAATGGTCGCCAGAGCGACCTCGCCGAAGTCGACCTCCACCTGGCGTGCATCAGGATTGAGCGCAGCAACTGTCTTCCTGACCTCTGCCCGGATCTCTTCGGTCACGTCAGAGATCTTGTTGATCACGACGATATCGGCAAACTCGATCTGATCGACCAGCAGATCGATCAGTGTCCGCTGGTCCTCGCTGTCGCGCTCCAGGCCACGGTCACGGAGCAGGTCGGCGCTGCTGTAATCGGCAAAAAGGCTGGCAGCATCGACAACGGTCACCATCGTGTCGAGTTTGGCGAAGTCGGAAAGTGAACTGCCGTTCTCGTCCCGGAAGGAAAACGTCGCCGCGATCGGGCGCGGTTCCGCAATGCCGGTTCCTTCGATCAGAAGATAGTCGTATCGCCTCTCTTCGGCCAGGTGCCGCACCTCCGCCAGAAGATCTTCACGCAAGGTGCAACATATGCAGCCATTGCTGAGCTCAACCAGCGTCTCCGTCGTATGCGAGAGGTTGCAGTTGCCGTTGCGAATGAGGCTGGCGTCTATGCTCACCTCGCTCATATCGTTGACGATGACGGCGACCCGCAGCCCCTCGCGATTGGTGAGCACATGACTGAGGAGCGTCGTCTTGCCTGCTCCGAGAAACCCAGCGAGCACGGTCACCGGCAGCCGGTCGTCCCTGCTCATCGGAGGTGTTTGCGCGGTATCGGCTTCGTGCTGCACCCTGCTCTGCCCCATTTGATGCGTTACGCGGCGAGCTGCGGCCGGAAGACGACATCGGCCCAATAATTTGATGAGTCATAGGTACTATTCGGGAAAACGCCCAGGGCGGCGGATCCGCCATAGGCATAGACGCCATTGCCACCGGCAGCGGCACTCGAAAGCGCCGTCAATGGGCCGCCGGTGATGGAACTGCCGAAAAAGCCATCGGTCGCCACGTAGGTGCCGGTCGTGTGGTAGGATGCGACATAGGTAGTGTTGGCTGCGATCGTATAAGGCGTCGCGAGGTTTACGGTCTGCCAGCCGGTTGCCGCGGTGTTGGTAAAGGTGGCGGTCGCCAGCCTCGTGCCTGTCGCGGACCACAGGTCCACGACGTTCTGCCCCGTATCACCAGGGCTGCGATAAAACTTGATGCCGGTAATCTGTCCGACGGCACTCGACTGGAATTTGACGCCGAGCCCGAGTTGCTGACCATCATTGAGGCCGGTGTCGGCCGGTATTGCCGAGGCGGAGAACAGGCTGTAGGTGGTGGGCTGCTGCGTCGTCGATGTGACGATGTTGAAGTTTTCGCTGGCGGCAAGGCCGCCAATGTCGGTTCCGGCGACCCTGATGCTATAGGTGCTGGCTACCGTCGGCGTGCCACTGAACGTGCGGGTTGCGCCATTGAAACTCAGCCAGCCCGGCAGCGCCGACCCATCAGCCGCTGTTGCGGTGTAGGTGAGCGTGTCGCCACTGTCGACATCAGTGAAGGTATTGGCCGGTAGGACGAAGGAATAGGCCGAGCCGATCGTGGCATTCTGGTTGGCGGTCTGGGCTGCAAGCACCGGTGCGTCGTTGGCACCGCGAATGGTGACGGTGAGGTTGGCCACGGCAGTGGCACCGGCAGTGTCGCGCATCGTGTAACTGAAGACGTCGCTCAAAGTGGTGGTCGACAGCCGCAGCGCCTGCACGGAGGCATTGTTCTCGTTGATCGTGTAGGTATAGGTGCCGGCCGCATTGAGCACGAGGCTGCCATAGGTTCCGGTCAGGGCGGTTCCGAGTGTACCGGTGGTGGTGCCGAAACGTACCGCCGTGACGGTCTTGGTATCGCCGGCATCAGGATCGGTATCATTGGTGAGCACGTTGCCGGTGGCATTCGCGCCGCCCGAACCATTGGCGACACCGCCCTTTTCGGTCGCCTCGCCCGCGTCGGCAACTGCAGTCGGCGCTGTATTACCGGGCGTCGCCGTCGACGGATTGAACATCACGTCGACCCAGTAGTTCGTCGCTTGATAGGTCTGCGTTGGAGCCACGTTGCCGCTGCCGTAAACGTAGACGCCGTTGTTGGTACCCGGCGCCGTCAACGAGCCGCTCGTTATATTCGACGTGAAGTAGTTGGTGGTCGCCGAATAGTTTCCGGCATTGGTGTGATAGGAGGCGGTGTAGATCTGACCCGACGTCAGCGTCACGGGACTGGAGAAATTGGCCGTCTGCCAGCCACTCGCGCTTTCGTTGTTAAAGGTAAGGGTCGCCATTCGCGTCCCGGCGCTGTTCCATAGTGATCCGGTATGTGTACCGGTGTCCTGGCTGCCCTTGTAGAACCGAATGCCACTGATCGTGCCGGCCACCGAGGTCTGGAAACGGACCCCGAGTTCGACCGGCGACGTATCGGCGGTGTTGACGACGGCTGGTGTAGCCGAGGCAGAAAACAGCGAGGTGTAGCTCTGTCCGCTGACCGTAACGGTGCGCCCCGCCGCCGGCGTTTCAAGATTGATGCTGTCGTCCACCGCACGAGACCGGATGGTAAAGGTTCCGGCCGTCAGCGGCGTCCAGGAATATGTCCAGTTCTCGTCGCCTGTTGCTGGATGCCAGCTGGCGCCATTGTCGGTGGATACTTCAACACCGGCGATTACACCGCCACCGGTATCGGTGGCAGTGCCAGTCAGGGTGACGGCAGCTCCGATTACCAGATTGGTGGGTGCGTTGATGACCGAAGTGGGGGCCGTCTGGTCGCTGGACGCAGTGCCCGCGATCAGCCCCGATTGCAGCGTGCCAGGTTGAATGCCCATATCGGCCATGAGGTTGACCATTGCCTGCTGCACGCGCGGATCCGTGGGCGTCACTTCCTTGTCGTGATTGTCGCTCAATCCCCAGGACCAGTAGACCGTACCTGCGCCGAATACCAGCGCCCCGCTCGGCGCCCGATAGAGCGTCAGGTTATGGGTCGCGACGCCACTGCCGGTCGTGTTGCCGTAGTCGAGCAGATAGGTGCCAACCGGAAGCGTCGTTGACGACAATTTAACAAGCCCGGCGGGGTCAAAACCGTTATCGACCGCCTCGTCCCATTCATAGCCGAGATAGTTTTTGGTCAGCGTTGCCGTCTGGCCCGGCTGGAGATTGGCGACACTCGTATTGCGCCAGACGCGCAGGTTGGCATCGTCATAGGGGATGGTGATCGACCCAAGATTGGTACCGACATCGTCCACCTTGAACAATTGCCCTGTAAGCGAGTTCTCCGGACTTCCGCCACCAATGGCGGGCGGGCTCTGGCGCGGATCGCGAAACGTTCCGGTCCACTCGTTCGAGGGATCTATGCTGCTGCCGGGTGCCCAGGTCTCCTTGTAGGAGATCAGCGTACGATAGGGTGTCGCGTCACTGCTGTAGCTGTTACCCCAGCGGGTACGCCAATAGACCTCGTTGCCGCTCCAGAATTGCAGGTTCACGCCGGCATCGCGGGCCGCCTCGACATTGGCCCGCTGCTGCCCGGACCAATATTCGTCGTGCCCGACATCGAGATACATCTTGTGATTGAGAAGCAGGTTTCCATAACGATCGGCATCGACGCCCGCCATGTAGGACACGTCGTAGCCGTTCTGTTCCAGCCAATAGATGCCGGCATACTCTGCCCCGAACAGATAATCCTGGGGACCGGCGAATGTGCCGACCCCGCCGCGGGTCGCGATCGGCCTGTTGTAGCTGACTGCATAGGCTCGTCCGGCACCCTGCCCCGTGGCAGGACCGTTTCCACCGTAGAAGTTTGCTCCACCCCAGCCATTATAGGCCTGCCAGGTCTGGTCGGCGGTCTGGAAGACGATGTCACTGCGGCTGGAATCATCGCGCACGATGAACGGAATGTGGTTCTCTCCGAACGTGCCATCCTGGCGCACGAGCTTGGCGACATAGACGCCGGAAACGGCATCGTTGGGCACGGCCCAAGAAGCAGAAACTGACCAGTTTCCGGCGTCCACCGTGCCGGTCGCAGCATTGCGGAGCGCTGTCGGCTGCGTCTGCAACCCCGTACGCTGGAGCGTATCGACCTTGCGAGCGCCCATTCCACCGTAATAACCAAGCCGGTAGATATCGATCCGATAGTTCGTCGAATTCGTGTTTATCTTGAAATTGATTGTGTTGCCGTTGTCGACGCTGATATCGGTTGCAAATCCCTCGATGTTGGTGCTGCCAGAACCGTCGATACCCCACTCGCTTTCTGGATTGCCCTGCAGTTGGTTCTCCAGCACGATCGGGTTGATGGCGGTGACCGCCGCAGGGGTGCCCGGTCTTCCTGCGGTGACTGTCGTGACTGACCCGCCGAGATAACCAATGCCTTTGGTGTTGGTTCGACCTGTTCCCGTCTCCCCGCCGCCCGGCAACGATCCGGTCCAGACCTTCGATTGGGTCCCACTGGCAGTCCCTCGCCAGTCTAAGGCCGATGACAGGTCGCGATTGAGCAGGGGATCGCTGATGGAGGCCCCCATGATCGACCTGGATGTCGCCACATGGTCCGAAGCCTGGGTCAGCCGGGTACCGGGCAGTTGACCGTCCTCCCGCAGTATTCCTCCCTTCTGCGCCCAGTCGAGCATCCGTGTAGGCGACGTGAGATAGCCGCATCCGCAGACACCGAACGGCATGCCAACGGCTAATGAATTAACTCCGCCAAGATGCGCGGCCGCCTGCGCCGACGGCGTTGAATCGAGAATGACGACATTGCCTGAAGAGGTCGTCTTGCTGGCCGCAACGTTCAAATCCAGCGGTGCCCCTTGGCCTGGCGTTACCGATACCAGGTTCTGTGGCAGATAAGCAGCCAGAGGGTCTTCGGTGATTGGAGCGGTTGCCGTATAGGTGCGATGGAGAACCGATTGCCCCCGGAACGTCGTGCCTGTTGCATTCCGCTGGGACGTGAAATGTTGCGGCACGGCAGCAGACAAGGATGCATCAGCACCACCGCTTATCAGCCTCACTCCATCACTCGGCACAACCGTCTCCGCCGCCGACGTCGCGTAGCCAGTGCCGTCGATATTGATCTCGGCATCAGGGTCGTGGACAAGTGCCGCCCGCTGTTCAGCGGCATCCTCGCTCAGCGTAGAATTGTGGTCGGAATTTTCGACAACTGCGGCATTCTTATTGCCACCTGCGGTCCATACAGATGTCGCAAGCTGACCCTTGTCATCGCGCCTGTCTGCAGGCTTGCGTGGCCTCTCATTTCCACCAATATTCAAATATTTGGGAATTAAAGAATCCACCCAAAGTGAGCTCGAAGCCCACCGGCGAGCGCTGCGATACATGGCATGCCCCTCTCGCGACATTCTAAAATGAAATCCATGAAATTCGTTCCAAGCGACACTTCGGAACTATAGCCGAAAAAGAACGGCCTATATCCTACCCATTCGGACTATAGACGACATACTTTCAGGTGATCTCGGCAGGACGGGCATGCTGCCGTCAGACCGGAAAAATTCTGATTATCAGGAAATCCGCGGCATTCGATGGCACACCCATTCGAGCAAAACAACTCATGATATAATCGATAATATACTTCACATCCGCCATATGACGTAATTCATCGCATGAATTACATTATGTTATTATTCGACACATCGACGATAATTAGCGTCCACGCAGATCAGAGAACGATAAGGGGGATTGGTCTTTGAACCCGACGCCGCGTGGATCCCACATCGGTACTCTTCATTGCTCTGAGAGAAGAATAGATTTGCTCGCAATTGGGCGGATTACACTCGGATTTTTGGTCCTTGAATGCAGCACCTCAGCAGCTGAAACAGTTGAGCACTTTCCGACTATGATCACGGTGCCGGCCGGCAAGTTCGAGATGGGCGGTGATCACGATGACTGGGCTGCCCCCGATGAGCGGGGTAACCGTATTATTCAACTGAGTTCGTTCGCCGCCTCAACGACCGAAATCACGGCATTGCAATATGACACATGTGTTCGCGCCGAGGCCTGTCGGGCACCGTTTGTGAAGGCGCCAGACGATGACCATCCTGTAACCGGTGTGTCATGGCGGGATGCGCAGTCCTATGCCGCCTGGTTGAGCGCGCAGACCGGGCTTCGATACCGCTTACTTTCCGAAGCAGAGTGGGAGCGTATTGCCCGTGCAGGAATGCAGTCCCGTTTTTGGTGGGGCAACGTTTCCGATCATGCATTCGGCAATTTTGGCGACGAGGACTGCTGCCACACGGCAGTCGAAGGTCCGGACACATTCGAAGCCACGGCACCTGTGCGCAGGTTTGAACCTACGCCGGAAGGCTTCCACGATCTCTACGGCAATGTGTGGGAATGGATACAGGACTGCTACGGTGAATATGACCATGCTCCACGGGATGGCTCTGCGCAGGATCCGGCGAATTGCACAGTACGCGTAGTGCGGGGTGGGTCCTACCTGCTTCCTTCGGGGTTTGCCCGAGCGAGCGCGCGTTACAGACTCACGCCCGGTGCACGCAGACCCGATGTCGGCTTTCGCATAGCCATGGATCCAGGCAAGCCATGAAAACGTCCTTGTTAAATCGCGACATTTACGCCTGTTCAGCTTTGCTCTTCGGTTATTCGGCAGTCGTTGCCTTGATGTCTTTGGACCTCAATCCGAGACAATGGGGCGTGCTCGACGCCGAACTGTATCACTTACCTCAAATCAATTGGTTCATGGAGTGGGGTATACAGTTGAACTACCCCGCGTGGTCGGCGACCGGTCCCGGTTTTCACTGGCTGATGGCTGCCTTTGCTCAGCTAACCGGAGCCGAGGCGCTCGACCGGAGTAGCTGGCAGTGCCTTTACGGGCCTGCCTTCCTCACGGCGACCGCGCTTCTTTTCTTTTACGCAGCATTGCGATCCAGCGGCGCATCTCCGTTGCGCACACTGGCATTCGGCTTCCCGCTGATCTCATCGACATATTTCTGGACACCCGCTCTGTACCCGGTAACCGAGTGCCTCTCGATGCTTGGTCTATTTGCGATGGCCTATGCGCTTGCCGCCTCTCCGCGTCAGCCGCTCACGTTCGGTATCGCGGCTGCAGCGTCCACAATCGCGCGACAAAGCTTCCTGAGTACAGCCGGTGCCTTTGCACTCATGACCGTGAGCGAACAATGGCCCAGGATTTTCACCTGGCGGGTGGTTGGCCCGGCAATTCTGACCTTGGGGCCATCCTTGGTAGTTGCAACAGCACTAATACTGCAATGGGGCGGACTGACGCCTCCGGAATGGAAAGAGATGCATGCGGGGTTTTCGCCCGGACCCGTCCTGCATGGATTGGCACTTCTCGGCATCTTCGGCTGGCTATTCCTTCGCAGAGAAGACTTCGCCGACGACGTGAGTACGCTGGCACGGAATATCGCCGTAATAGTCGCATTTTCTCTCGCGCTGTGGTTCGCTCTCCCGGAAGATGGCGGCACGAGACCTCATTCGGTTGTTTGGAAAGTCGCGGCATCGCTGCCAGCGTTTTACGGTCGCCCCCTGTTGACCCTTCCATTGCTGACAATGGGCGTAATCATAGTGTTCGCCTATTGGCGGCGCGGGTGGAGAGATGGATATCGGCTCAGTCCGGAATTATCATTATTCGCTTGTTATTTTGCAGCTCAAGCAGCACAAAAGTTCAGTTTTCAGCGCTACGCGGAGATTCCCGTTCTGCTTCTCCTCTGCCTCGGAATGGCGCGGCTGAAGAATAAGCACCCCCGTCACGATGCTTTTATGATCATGGCTTTCGCGGGCTATTTCGCTCTGACCATCTGGCGTATGACAGGATCTGGATAGAGCGTTTTCAGCCCTCTGCGACGGTCGGAGAACACCGACCAGAGACATCCCATGTCAGTGTTCTCTCCCGCGGTTCGGTTTGAGGATTACACTGTCTTTATCTATCCCAGCCTTCTGAAGACCGCTCAGGCTCGTGTAATTTTCCCAAGGCATTATCCCCGGATTGAGCTGGAAGCTCCGACCGTTCAGGGCGCCGCTGTAGCGGTTGCGGGCGAATTGCACAAATCCAAGCCCATGATCAGGAGCATTGACGAATGCGACGGGACCGCGGTCGCTGTCGACCGATACGTCATTCTCCTCGATACGATTGGGACGGGCCCATTGAGGGCGCCACCCTTTGCCTGTCCCTTCGTCGATACGAAAGGCGGCTCCCGATCCGCGCGTTATGAAATTTCCGGTCACCACATTGCTCCACCCGCCATTGATACCAATCGCAGATACATTGTCCGAAAGAGTGTTTCCTTCGATGCGAACGCCGCTGGCCTTGCCGTCGGTGTAGATCGCCCAACTGATGGGTGACGGCCATTCGATGGTACTTTCATATCCGCGAGGCCAGAACGTACCATCGGGCCTGTTCATGAGATGACCGGTGCCTGTGACAAGATTATAGCGAATTCTGCAGTTCAGAACGTCTCCCTGCTCGCCCATCATCTTGATTGCACCGCCATCCGCCGTCTTCTGGTTGGCGTTGCGCAGGACATTATATTCGATGACCACGTCATGCACGGCGTCCTGCGGCCCCCACGAGGATCCACCGCCGATCCCAAACTGCGCAGCATTTTCTATAAGGTTGTGGGCGATGCGAAGATTACTTGCTGCCTGAAATGTTATCCCTGCCGTCTCGTAATATGTTTTTCCGATATCATGGATATGGTTCGACAGAATTCTGGCGCCGCTCGATTTGCCGAAACTGCCATAGGTCGTACCCAGGTAAATTCCGTTGCCGGCAACATCCCCGATCTCGTTGCCGGCAATCAGCACATTATCGCTCTCGGATACGTGAATACCGACCCCGACATTGTCAATGGAGTTGCCGAGCAGCATGACCCGATCCGAGTGTTCGAGCCGTATGGCGCCATACCCTCTGGTTTCCGTCATGAACTTGCCGCTGCCGAGGGGAGATCCATGTCGAAACTGGAGGCCTGCAACAATCAATCCGTCGGCACCCTCCAGCTTGAAGAATGTCGGCAGTATACCAGCAACAACTGTGGCGTCGGGAAATCTCCGGTCGGCGGGCATGTATTCGATCTGCCCTGCAGCGGAATCATACCACCACTCGCCCGGAGCATCGAGAAAGACGGACGCTCCGGTTAGAAAATAGCGGCTGCCTTCTGCGGTAAAAAAATATGGGGTACCCTTCGTATGCACTGTCATAGTTTTGCCGTCGATCGCAACCACCGGGAGAGTATCACTGCCCCACTGACTGCCAGGATGGAAACCACCGACGATATTGGCGACAAGGGTTGCGGCGTCTTTCAAGCTAGGAAAATCGCCGGCGTGAAAGCAAAAGCTGGTATCCCCCTTCCCGGCATCGATGCTCGGCCCACACTTTGCTGCAAACAGCCATCCCTTGGTTGGATCTCCGTCAAGCGGGGCATTCGGAAAGCGCGCCTGGGTCTGCAACCCTCCATTGACGAACAGGTCTCCTACTTCTTCGCCTGGGGGCAGCATCAGTGGCGCAGTCCAGCGGCCATCGGCTTGCGCCACCCAGCCGAGAACGCGTGGGCCACCGTGTAGCACCGGTGTTGCGTTACATCTTGCCGTGATGAGAAGATCGGCATCGCGAGAGTCGAATATTATTGGCCGAGCCAGATAATAATCTCCGTCGCCCATCGCGATGGTGCTGTCGCCACCCTTATCACGCGCGGCATCCCGAGCTTTTTCAAGGCTGGCAAAAGGTCCGTCGGTTCGCTGAGAATTTGGTTCCGGACTGGACCCGCTCCAGGCATCGTCGCCATCTGGCGAAACGTAAAATATGGTACGGGTTGTTGACGTACTGATTGAAATATCGCCCGGGGCTGACCTCGCCGTAACAGAGGTTTTCACGCAGGTTGTGTCCCTGATCCGATCCCGCACGCGGTCGGGAGCAGTTTCGCCGAGATCTGTTGGTGCCGATCTGCCTGCCTGCGAAAAAAACGCGGCAAGAGAAATACTCAAGATCAGTACAGAGCCCAGCCTCATGAGACCTGTAACTCCACTGTGAAGCCTCGCGTCCGAGCATAGATGTGAGGGTACGGATTTAACGAAACAGCAGGCGCGTGTAGCGAGAACATGATGACGCCCGTCGCGAACAGAATGAAGATGGCGTCATTCTGGATCAGAAACAGGCTTTCGGTCAGGTTCATCACCAGCATCATGACCGTGTAGACATTCAGCCAAAGCCATCCAAAAGACGGATCGCGGCATTGAAGGACGGCGCCTTGGTACACCGCCCGCACAAGCAGAATGACAAAGAGCATCATTCCACACAATCCGAAGCTCAACATCGTGTCGCGGAAACCGTTATGGGCGTGGGGAGCCTGCCACAGGATTTTTGACCAGATAGCCCATGCGGAGGGATTGGCTTCGGTCCAGAAGGCTTGATAGCCGTAACCGAACAGCAGGTGATCGGCTATCTGACGATCGACCAGCTCCCACAGCGGCACGCGACCCGTCAAGGTCGCATCCTTCCCGAGCGCCTCCAGGAACGGCACCAGAAACTCGTGAAGCAAGATAAGAATACCGACAGAAAACTGGAGAGATACCAGGATGATAACCACGCGGCCGATGCCGCGGGTTCGCTGCAATATGGTGTAAAATCCGATCAGGCAGTACACCGATCCGGTCGCGATCATCGCCGTCATCGATCCGGAGCCTGCCAGGCAAATCCCGCCTGCAACCAGCAAGACGAAGGCGGTTCGCCGCAAACCTAAGGTCCCGTCCAGGAGAACGATCGTCGCCACAAGCAGCATCATGCAGGCGAACCAGCCGAGACTGTTCTTGTTGATAAAGACCCCGCGCATCGCACCATCCCCCGGCATGCGGGCAAGCTCCGGCGATACTGCAAGCATCGCCACGCTGAGGACGATACACACGCCCAAGGTCGCGAATACGATCAGAAGCAACTGTCGCGGCGTAAAGCGTATCGCCAATGCATAGGCCAGGAGCACGGTAAACAAAAGGCCGACCGCGCGTCTCAGTGTCGTCGATGGTCCTACAGACCAAAGCACAGACAAGAATGGCAATGCAAGGATGACAGGCAACAGCAGGTTCCGCCGGACCGCGATGAGAAATTGCCGGCTGTTTCGTATCACGATCAGGCCGGCAAAAGCGTATACGGGCAGGCAAATCAGACGCAACTTGGCCTTGGCCGGATCGCCCAATGCTCCGTCGGCATCTGTCAACAAGAGCGGGAAAAAGGCACCCATCTGAAGGAAAAGGGATATACCAGCACCCCAGCATTCCATGGCTCGCCAATCGACGGCTAGCCCGCTCGCTGTTCTTTGAAAAACTTTCATCAACGGCGGCCCAAGAGCTTAGCGAGCAGGGATGGTCCCGGGAAAATGCTGAACATTGCATTGTACCCGACGGCAGCATGTTATTTTCATTTACCCACATCCGAAGCGCAAGTCGTACAAACGGGGCTTGCCTACCTCGAACGCACTATCCTCCTGGTATAAATGTCGCCGCGCTCATGCTTTCGGCTCCCCGCGCTTCACCGAACGCAGTAAGTCCCCCCACCATGGGCGATCTACCTTGGAACGATCGGGTAACTTAAGCTGGATAACAGCAATTTAATCTTCAGGCGTCATTCGGCTTCTCGCCGAAGGACTCACTATGATGAAACGACGCTGTAGCGAAGAGGTGCAGCAATGGGTGACTTGCCTATACTTGCTGTGGATCTCGATAAGACGCTCATAAAAGGCGATCTCCTTTACGAATCCTTTTGGGAGTGCGCGTCAAAAGATCTTTGGGCGCTCTTGCAGGTAGTTGGCTCGCTCACGGCTGGAAAAGCGCGATTTAAGGCAAATCTGGCGCGAAATACTGCGATCGATCCGGCTTTGCTCGCCTATAACAACAGTGTTCTGGAGTACATAAAGGAATGGCGCGAGCGAGGTGGCAGGGCAGTTCTCGTCACCGCCACGGATCAGTCAATCGCCAATGCTACAGCGCATCATCTTGGGCTTTTCGATGAGGTTTATGGCTCGGACGGCACGCGCAATTTGAAAGGACGCGTGAAGGCGGGTTTCCTCGTCGAACGTTATGGTGCGGGCAATTACGACTATATCGGCGATGCGCATGCAGACATTCCAGTGTGGAATTCGGCTCGACGAGCCATCACCGTTGGGCTCTCACCGAAGGATAGAGGACAAGTCCATTCGCTTAGCGGCGAGGTCATGCATCTTTCTGACCCGGAATATAGCAGACTATCCTATCTCAACGCCATTCGACCGCATCAGTGGTCGAAGAACATACTTGTCTTTCTGCCTCTTATCGCGGCCCACGAGGCGTCGATATACGTCTGGGTTGAAGCACTTTTCGCTTTCTTCTGCTTCAGTCTTGTCGCGTCGAGCGTTTACGTGCTGAACGATTTGCTGGATCTCTCCACTGATCGAATTCATCCCAGGAAGCGCAATCGGCCCTTTGCCTCCGGCGCGGTTTCATTGCAACACGGGACATTGATGGTACCTGCCTTGCTGTTGGCAGGATTGCTGTTCGGGCTTGGGGCCCAGCAACCGCAATTCCTATTAATCATGGCTTTGTATTACGCCACCACGATGATCTATTCCGTCTGCCTGAAGCGTAAGCTCATCGTCGATATCTGCGCGCTGGCCGGTCTCTATACGCTGCGGATCTTCGCTGGCGGAGCCGCGACTGGATTGCCGATCTCGGAATGGCTGCTGGCATTCTCGATCTTCTTCTTCTTCTCGCTCGCCGCCGTCAAACGGCAGGGGGAACTGGTCGACGTCGTCAAATCCGGGCGGGGCAAAGCCAATGGCCGGGGCTACGAAGGTGAAGATCAACTCGTTGTGTCGATGATGGCTCTCAGCTCCGGCTACATCGCAGTCTTGGTTCTTGCGCTTTACCTCGATTCCCCTGCGGTCCAGGAGCTTTACAACCATCCGGCTCGCCTCTGGGGCATCTGCCTTATCCTACTCTATTGGGTCAGCCGAATGGTCATGATGGCCCATCGCGGCATAATGGACGACGACCCGATTGTTTTTGCGATGAAAGATCGGGTCAGCCGCTATTGCGGCGTTCTCATCCTGATCGTCATCATTGCAGGGATTATGTGAGCCCATGCCTGAAGCGTCAGCGCACTTTCTAGATGTTCCCAAAGCAACCAGCTCAGATCACGTCTGCCCACCCGGAAAAACGGAGCTTCCTTCAGTCTTGGCGAAGATCCGTTGTCTTGTTGGATGGACTTGAACCATGCTGCAGCTGATAGTTCGCTACGCTCTTTTCGCCGTCGTTGCGACACTGGTCAATCTGTTGACACAACGCACGTTACTCGCCGTGTGGAGCGACGGATGGGGTTTCTCGCTGGCGATGTTGACAGGCACGGCAACCGGCCTCCTCACCAAATACGCCTTGGATAAGAGGTGGATTTTTCTCGATAATGCGGCCGGACGTGGAGTAGAAAGCCGCAAGTTTGGCCTTTATACGCTCACCGGCGTCGTCACGACGCTTATCTTCTGGGGAACAGAGACTGCGTTCTGGCTCACATGGAACACAAATCAGGCACGGGAACTTGGCGCTGTTATTGGCCTGACGATCGGATATTGGGTCAAATACAATCTTGATCGCAGGTTTGTCTTCCCCTCTCGCAAAGTGGAGGTTTGACCAATGGAGATCTCCGGCTGGGGGCGCTTCCCGAAGGCCGACTGCCGTATCAGCTTTCCTCATGACGAAACATCATTACGTGAACTTATTCTTTCCGGGCCATGTATCGCTCGCGGTAACGGGCGCGCCTATGGTGACAGCGCCCTCAATCAAACGCTCACAATCGATCTGACCGGTTTCAACCGAATGATTGCGTTCGACCCCACGTCCGGTGTGCTAACGGTCGAGGCTGGTGTCATTCTCGGCGATATTATCGAGGCAGTCCTGCCCCGCGGCTGGTTCCCGTCCGTGACACCAGGCACAAAATTCGTGACGATCGGGGGTATGATAGCGACCGACGTTCACGGAAAAAACCATCACAAGCACGGATCTTTCGGAAGTTTTGTTGAGTGGATAGACCTCATGATCGCCGACGGCAGCGTGCTACGCTGTTCGCGAACAGAAAATCCGGATCTTTTTGCCTTCACCATCGGTGGCATGGGTCTGACTGGGATCATCCTGCGCGCAGCCATCCGGCTAACCCCAGTGGAAAGCGGCTGGATAAGGCAGATGACGGTCCCCGCCCGCTGTCTTGAACATGCGATCGAAATATTTGAACGATCCGTAGATTGGACCTATTCGGTCGCCTGGATCGATTGCCTCGCACCAAAAAAAATGCTCGGGCGATCTTCCGTCATACTGGGTGAACACGCCAGGTATGACGAGCTTGGCGACCGGCAAAGGGCTGTCCCATATCCTGGCACCGTCACGCGCAAGCGGCGTGTATCGTTCGACGCGCCCCAATTCGCACTGAATCGCTTTTCGGTCCGCGCTTTCAACGCAGTCTATTACGCAAGGGGGCGCCACAATGCCGGCGACAGCTTTGTCGAATGGGACAGATACTTCTATCCACTCGATGCAATTCTCGGATGGAACCGGATCTATGGAAGGCGTGGCTTTGCGCAATTCCAATGTGTGCTTCCACTTTCTACAACCACCAAAGGGATCACAGAATTACTGGAAGCGACCGCTTATGCCGGCCAGGGATCGTTTCTTGCTGTGCTGAAACGGATGGGCGCGCAGGAAAGCCGGTTTTCATTCCCGATGGAAGGGTACACGCTGGCCCTCGACTTTCCCGCCAATACGGCCAGCCTTGCGCTGATGCAGAAGCTCGACGCGATCACCGTTGCCCATGGCGGCCGCTTCTACCTTGCCAAGGATGCGCGCATGAGCAGCACAACGCTTGAGGCGGCCGATCCCCGCCTCTCCGCCTTCCGCGAGATGCGTCGCGCTTCCGGTGCCGCAGCCAGCTTCTTTTCGCTTCAATCCAAAAGACTTTCACTTTGAACCTCTCCGCGGTTCATCAACGAAAGGGTCATAAACAATGCTTGGGAAAAGAAAGTCCCTGCTGGTCGTCGGTGGTACGTCCGATATTGCGAAAGCGACAGCGATCACTTTCGCCAGAAAGGGCTGGAATGTGACGATCAGCGGACGAGATCTCACTATTGCCCAGGCGGAAGCCGCCAATCTTGAGATACGCACGCCCGGAAGCACCATCACGGCCGTCGCGCTCGACGTTCTAGACACCGCCAGCTTCGGGCCGCTTCTTGGCAGCTTGTCCGCGCTACCAGATGCCGTTCTGTTGGCGGTGGGATTGCTGGGAGACCAGGTACAGGCTCAGCGTAATACAGATCATGCCGAACTCATTATGCGCTCGAACTTCGAAGGGCCGTGTCTCCTGTTAGGATTGATTGCATCGCGATTTGAGGAGCGGGGTTCAGGCACAATTATCGGGATTTCGTCCGTGGCCGGCGATCGCGGCCGTGCCTCCAACTATGTCTATGGTGCTGCCAAAGCCGGTTTGACGGCATTTCTCTCCGGGCTACGTAACCGACTGGCCGCGAACGGCGTTCATGTGCTGACTGTCAAACCAGGCTTCGTGCGGACGCGGATGACGGCGGGCATGAAACTTCCAATGGCGTTGACTGCCGAGCCGCAAGAGCTTGGCAAAGCCATCTATGACGCAGTGGAAAAGCGCAAGAATGTCATCTATGTACGTCCTGCATGGCGCCTCGTCATGACGATCATCCAGTCAATCCCTGAAAACTTGTTCAAGAAACTGAGTCTCTAGGATCTGGGATTGTGATGGTTTCCGACCAGTAGCGTCCTCATCCACCTCGGCCACGCCAGAGAAGGAATGTAAACTGCAGACGGCTAATCCGCTTTGAGATCGGCCGACCTCAAATCCAAATCTCAATTTGAAATTAAGCATGTAGCAAACGGTCACAGAACCCTTCGTGGTCACGCGGTAAACCGAACCGGTTACTCCTCGGCAGCGACGACGATGCGAAGGAGAACGGGCAAAGAGGTCGACCCCGTGCGACGCATGATCGACGCGCGGTGATTTTCCACTGTTCGCTGACTGATCTTCATTTCCGCAGCGATGATCTTATTGGGTTGGCCACGTAAAATGCGATCCAAGATCTGGCGCTGCCGTGTTGTCAGAACGCTGAGAGTCTTTCTGGCAGCGTCACGTCGTTCGGAACGTTCGTTGATACTGCGGGACGAAAGCAAGGCTTTTCGAACGCTCAGCTGGATCTCTTGTGAAGAAAACGGCTTTTCGACGAAATCAACCGCGCCGCGTTTCATGGCCTCGACCGCCATGTGCACGTCGCTGTGCCCGGTCACGATAATCATCGGAAACCGATGGTGCTTTTCCCTAAGTGTGCTCAAAAGCTCAAGGCCACTCATACCCGGCAGATGGGCATCAATCAGCAGGCAGCTTGCCCGGTCAGGATCATATCCTGCCAGATACTCTTCCGCCGAGATGTAGGCTATGACGGACCAAACGCCGTCACCAAAAAAGACCTGGATGCTGTCTCTTACTCCTGAGTCGTCGTCAATAATCTCGACCAGCGTGCAAACGCCGCTTTCAACCGAAACAGGGTCGCCTAGGGTCTTCAAATCTCGGACGTAAGTCTGCAAGCCGTCTACCGCACTCACGATATCATTGAGCTTCGCCGGCTTGTTCAAATGTTTGACTTTGTGCTGCGCGCATTTGCGCAATGTATTGCTGGAGATGTCGCCCGTCAGGATCAGCGCAGGGGCTGCGTGGCCCAAAAGACCACGAATATTTGTGATCGCCGTGATCCCGTCCATTCCCGGATGCAGATTGAGGTCGGCGAGAATTATGTCCGGGACGAACTCTGCGTTTTGCACGAGACTGATGGCCTGGGAGCCATTTGCCGCTGCCGCCACGACATAACCAGCCTGTTCCAATCCCATCTCCAGAAGATCGCGCATCCCGTCCTCATCCTCGATCACGAGTATGGAAGCGCTCGGGGCACTCGGAGTTTCACGCGTCGTCTGAGGTAGCGACACACGTGGACTTCCCACAAGCGACGTATTGATCTCGACCGAAAAAACCGACCCTCTTCCAGATGTCGAGCGAACGGATACGTCAAGACCAGTCAAATCGCTTAGCCTCTTAACAATTGAAAGGCCAAGTCCCAGCCCGTATTCTCTGCCTTCATGGCTCACGTCGACCCGATGGTATTCGTCGAAAACGTTGTCGATCTGATTTTCGGGGATGCCAATTCCAGTGTCCCACACCTGCAATTTGAGCTTCTCGCCCCTGCGCCGGCAACCGACCAGGACCCGGCCTTTCAGCGTGTACTTCAACGCATTGGACAAGAGGTTGCGGATGATCTGTTCCAGAAGACGGGGATCGGTATAAACCAAAAGCTGGCAAGGGACGACCCGCAGCTCCAATCCCTTTGCTCTGGCCTGGTAAGAAAATTCCCGCTCCAGCCGCGCGAGAATGTCATTTAAAGGAAAAATTTCGAGGTGGGGATGCACAATGCCGGCTTCAATCTGGTTGATATCCAGTACGGTGTTCAGGATGCCCGACATCGAGGCTAGCGTTTCCTCCATGCGCTTGACGAAAATGCGCGACTGAGGGTCTTCTGCGCTTTTTTCCAAAAGCCCATGGAGAAGTTTCAATGTCTGCAGAGGCTGTCGCAAGTCATGGCTTGCGGCTGTCAGAAATTTTGACTTGGCTTCCGTCGCAAGCTCCGCTGCTCTCTTTGCAGACTCTCGGCTCTCGGCGATTTGTTTCTGGACACTCATGTCAATGAAGGTGATCACCACACCCTCAATACCGCCTTGCTTCATGCGGTAAGGCTTGATCCGGCGAATATACCAGCGGCCGTCGCGTGCCGCAGTTTCCTTGTCGACCGAACCGCCGGTTTCGAGAACTGTGATTGCGTCTGTCCACAAACTAATGTCGTCAGCCAACGGGCTCAGGTCAGAAAACGGCCGACCAACATCTGAGGGCAAGATGTTGAAGAGCGATCGCATTGCGGGTGTGAAAAACCGGATTTTAAGCGCTACGTCGAGAAAGAGCATCGGAACGTCGGTGCTGAAAAGAACATTCTCGAGGTCGTTGAAGATGGACTGCTGGCGCTCCAATGTTTCGTGCAGCTGGCTATTCAGAGACGTCAACTCCTCATTCAGCGACTGCAACTCTTCCTTGGAGGTTATGAGCTCCTCGTTTGTCGACTGATACTCTTCATTAAGCGACAGTGCTTCAGCAGTGATAATCTTATGCTCTCGCCCGGCAATTTCTAGGCCACGGATGGCATCATGCAGTTCGGTACGGGTCTCCTCCAACTCGAGCTCGACCATGCGTGCGGTATCGGTGCTGCCACTTGCCTGAGGAGACGCCGATCCACGCCGGGGCAGTTCCTCGATAAAGCATATCAGGAACAGCTCCTTATTGTGGTCGGAAAGAGGATCGACATCGATGCTGAACTGCAACTCGACGCCGTCAACTTCTATTTTTGCGCCGCGGACCACAAACCTTTTATCGTCCCGGGCAGCACGATGGACTGCCGAGCGGATCTTATTGTGCAGGGACTTTGGCGTGATGGCATAAAGGCTGTGGGATGCGGGACCGGGGGCAAACTGAAGAAATTTCTCGGTCGGACCGATTGAGTAAAGATATTCACATTGGCGATTGATCAGAATAGCCGCGGGGATATGTCGGTCGAGCAAAGCCTGTGAAACGATATCGCCCAGCCTGTCCTGCTTTTCAGCCTTGCCCACCTTGCCAAGCAATGCCGTAACCAGGGAATTATTGATAGAGGTCATCTTGAAATGAAGATCGTCGGCAATGTGGCCTCCGAGCCGACGATAAACACGCTCGGTTTTGGAAATAAGCTTAAAGCGATCTTCCATTCCACCAACGGTTTCGGACTTCCCGATAAGCAACACACCATTTTCGCGCAGCGTAAAATTAAACAAGGCGAGTACCTCGTCCTGGGCATCTGGCTCCAAATAAATCAACAGATTACGGCAGGAAACGAGGTCCATGCTGGAAAAAGGCGGGTCGCTCAAGACGTTGTGGACGGCAAAAATAACGCTCGCACGAAGTTCGGCCACAACGCTGTAACCGGAATCAGTGCGGATAAAATAGTCCTTGAGAAGCTGAGGCGGAACAGTCTGGACCGCAGAGACCGGATAGGCCCCTTGCCTCGCAATGGCGATGGCGTCGGGATCGGCATCCGAACCGAATACCTGGAATTTGACCGACAGTCCTAGAGATTTGATATGGTGGAGAAAAAGCATAGCGATCGAGTAGGCTTCCTCGCCGGTGCTGCAGCCTGCAACCCATATTCTCACCGTATCGTCACTGAGCCTGCCTCGCATGAGGTCGGGGATGATGCGTGAACGAAGAAAATCGAAAACTGTGATGTCACGGAAGAACTCCGTGACATTGATCAGAAGGTCGTTTGCGAGGTACCGTCGTTCTTCTTCGCTATTGTTGAGCACATTGAGATATTGCTCTGGCTGGTCTGCAGAAATGCCGAGAATGGTGAGGCGTTTTTCGATACGGCGCTGCAGGGTGCCGTGTTTGTAAGACGAAAAGTCGTTCGGGGTGGAGCGTCTCAACAACTCAATGATCCGCGGCAGGAGTTCTGCTTTTTTTCGGTCAAGCATACCTGAAGGACTATTGGCGGCTGACGGCAAGTAACCGATGATTGCTTCGGCAATGCCTACGATCGGAAGGACGACAGCGCCCGCGGCAGCGGCGATTGCGCTCCGCGGCATCCCTTCGAATTCAGCTTCTTCTGGGTCTTGCACTAAGACCAGTCCACCAGCAGCCTTGATGATGCCTGCCGTGATCGAGCCGTCAGATCCGGTCCCCGACAGAATGACCGAGATTGCCCTGAAGCCGTATTCTTTTGCCACAGACCGCATTAGGAAATCGAATGGAAGCGGCACTCCACGCCGCTCCGGGTCCCGACTCAGACGAATTTTCTGTGCCTCGACGGACATGTAGACGCCGGGAGGTATGACATACACGTGTTCGGGCTTCAGATCGGCACCATTGACTGCCTGAACGACCTTCAAGGTGGTGACGTCAGCCACCAATTCGGCAATCATGCTCTCCTGTGCAGGGTGAAGATGCTGCACAAGCAGGAAAGCACATCCGGTGCGGGCAGGCAGTTCCCGCAGAAGTGCTCTTGTCGCGCTGAGGCCGCCCGATGAGGCACCAATTCCCACAACCTTGAAGTCGGTGTTTGCCTCTGGCATTGTTTTCACGTGAGCGTTTTACCGGTTTCCCCGAGCCAGCATCTTCCACATTGAGGCGCGTGCCGACCATATCCATAGACCGACAGAACGACCCCTTGCGACCGAGGACCGACGCGGCAGGCACCTTGAAACGTCGTGCAAATCATATTGCTGTAGGTTGTCGTCTCGGGCCGGCTATCCGGCTCTTCTCGCGCATGTTACCGCCCCGCGATCCTGCGGTTTATATGCGCTTAAGGTGTATCGTATCGAGACAATATAAGTCATAGGGATAATTGTCGACGTAGATTTCTAAAATATACTAATTTTTGCACTGCAAAAACACGCACCTAGCAATCTGTACAAATTATACATCAGTACATCCATAGGTATTTTCCGAAGCTTTCACAATTGTACTACTCCATCGTAGTATCACATTGTCGCAGGCGCTTAAGAAATTATGACGTGGCGCGGTGGCGGGACCAGGTTTCGGCGGGAGGGGTACTCGCCCGAAATGCAGGATATCATTCGAATGTCCTTACTTCATGCGCACAAGCACTCTCAATTTGGGGGATCAGAACAGGCGAACTGAAACGGATCGGTTAAGCTGACGAGCATCTCGGGGCTGCGATCCAATGGGGGAGAAAAAAATGTCCGTCGCCATCACAACATATAGTCAGACCCCGGCTCCGACCGAATTCGGCTCGCTGGTCAATTCTCAAGCGCAAATAGCGCCGCGACCTGAGAAGGATCCGCGGAAATTGGCCATTATCGATGATCGCGCCCTGGATCGCGAATGCCTGGCACGAAGTCTTGTTGCCCATGGCCTCGATATGTCAGTCGACGTATTTTCATCCATCGACAGCTGGAGGAAGGCCTTCAGCCCGCGTCACGCAGGTATACTCATCAACATTGGGCACGGCGACTTCCACAACGACACATTCCTTCATGATCTACAGAATTTGATCAAGGATTTTCCGGCCGTATATGTGGTCATTCTCGCTGACAACCGCGACCTTCGCCAGGTTTTGCGGGCCTTTGAAGTGGGTGTTCAAGGCTATATCTCTTCCGCGATAGGGTTGACGGTCTGCGTCAGCGCCATTTCGCTGGCTTTGGCCGGAGGCGCATTCATTTCCGCTGAGACCCTTGATGACCTTCCGCAACTTATGGCCATAGCAGAGAAACGTGAACGTCACCGCGCAGCCATGTTCACCCAGCGCGAGGCGGATGTAATTGACGCACTGAGCCACGGCAAACCGAACAAGATCATTGCCTACGAGCTCACGCTTCGCGAAAGCACAGTAAAAGTCCATATCCGCAATATCATGAAGAAACTGAACGCGAAAAACCGCACTGAAGTTATCTTCAAGATATCTGACATGTATCAACATTGAAGCCGGCAATGGCCCTCCCCCACTGATAGTATCCCGTTCCATCACCGAATGGTTTGTCTTCAAGATGAAGGATGCCGCAAGCCGGGTTGATGGGAAGCGTCCATGACCACTTCCGGATCAGAAAGAAAACTCGATTGATTGTCGGTGCAGCGTTAGAGGAGTAATCCGATGATGATGAAAGACGATAATGCTTCTCATCAGGCAGAATTCGGCCCAGGCTTTCATGCAGACGGGGGTTACGTCGCCCTGATTGACCGGCGGACGCTGGAGCGGGAATGCTTGGCCCACAGTCTGGGATCTCATCACATAAGCCGACGTATTCTGACCTTCGCCCACTTGCGCGATTGGGAGGCCTCGAAGGATAGCATCGGTTTGCCAGCCGTGGTCCTGTTTTATGCCGTCCACGTGCGGGACGAAGCGACGAGCGAGATTGCCCAGGTGGTAACTGCCGTCTCGCCAGCCGCTGTCGTGGTCATGTCAGATGATGAGAACGTTGGTGCAGTCCTCGACTTTATTGCCCTGGGCGCGAGAGGCTACCTACCAAACTCTGTCAGCATCGACATCTGCATTCAGGCCATCAGCCTTGCAATCGCCGGCGGCCGGTTCATCCCTGCAAGCAGCCTGTTGAACATCGGCAATGTGCTTGGCCTGACATCCCACAAGCCTTTGTCTGCGGTGAAGTTCACGCGCCGTCAGTTCGCCATTGCCGAGGCACTGCGATGTGGCAAGGGCAACAAGGATATAGCCTCGGAACTCAACCTGTGCGAAAGCACAATTAAGGTCCATGTTCGCAACATCATGCGGAAGCTCGGGGCGACTAATCGTACCGAAGTGGCCTACAAGCTCGGTGACATTGTGTGCGAACGATAGCTGCATGCCGTTCAAGGGGTTCGGCCTCCAAACCAGACGTCTGACAGGCTTATGATCTTCCCCACAGATAATGCTTTGCCCTACCGCCGACGGCCGCTCACTGATTGTGTGCGGTCGACTGAAACGGGCAGCCGGATTAGACATTAGATATTCCTTCATCATTAAGGATGAGGCCGACCGGGACACCTCCGGCTTCCACAAAGACCGTGCAAACAGCATACTGGCGCTGTGGCTTTCAGGCGGGACTGATATGAGGCATCTCTTTTGCAACCCGCGTGTGTTCCGCGCGGTTATGGCTTCTACATTAAGCGTTGTACTCGCCGGCATCGCGCCGCCGGCGCTGGCCGATAACATCCCGCTGGCACCACAGTCCAAGGTGCGAATGACGATCGTACAATGGTCTCCATCCAAAAGTCAGTATGAGCGATGGGATGCGATCAGTGGTGAATATACGGTCTCTGATACCAGCGCTCTTGTTTTACCCTTTCTTGGTCCCGTCCCGATTGGGCTGATGGATGTCACCGAGTTGGCAGACGAAATCGCCCAGCGCCTGCAGCAGAAAATCAGCTTGGTTCAGCGACCGACGGTCACTCTCGAGGTTATCGAATACCCGCCGGTATATGTCGCGGGGGCGGTATCCCGGCCTGGAGAGTACAAGTTCTACCCTGGTCTTACCGTGTTGCAATCTCTGACGATGAGTGGCGGGCCGCTACGCATTACAAGCCAGCAGCATTTGCAGACAATCAATCTTAAAGGCGAACTGCAAGAGATCGAACAGTCTCTCCTGCGACGCTCTGCGAAGTTGGCGCGGCTGCGAGCAGAGATGGAAGGATCCACCGACATCACCTTCGAACAGCCTTTGGACATGGACCCGCATTACGCTGCAGCAATTTTTGACCAGGAGCGGGTGATCAGTCAGACCCGTTCAAATGCACTGGCCAGACAATTAAAAGCGTTTGCGGAATTGGGCGACCTTCTGAACACCGAGGTCGATACCCTAAGCCAAAAGCTGGAAGGTGCGGAAAACAACATCAAATCGGTGGAAGATCAGCTGAACAGCGTCAAGACCCTGGTTGAGCAGGGTCTCGCAATTGCGTCGCGTCAGCTGGAGCTGGAGCGATTGCTCACGGCCTATCGTTCAGATCGTCTCGATATTCTCACTTCAATGATGCGAGCCCGTCAGGGGATCAGCGAGGCACGGAGAAACCTGGAAGGTCTCCATGACACGCGACGAAGCGAAATCGCGTCTGAACTGCAGGCAGAACAAGCAAATTTCGATCAGCTGAAAATGAAAAGGGAAACAACACAGAAGCTGCTCATCGAAAACCTCCTGGATGACGACCGTTCACAAAGACCAGGCGAAGACCTGCCGCTCGTCTTTACCGTGAGCAGACGGAAAGACGGACAGATCACTCAGTTTGTGGCTTCAGAGACAACGGCATTGGCTCCGGGTGATGTCGTCAAGGTTGTCCAACCTCTGCTTTCCGGCGGATCGTCCAGGGCCACGCCCGTCCCACCTCCCGAAACGGCAACGCAGCCCGATCAGGCAAGCCAGTGACGCAAGCTATTCATCCCTGCATCTATGTCCGGAAACGAGGCAGGCAGCAGGGACGAGTGAAACATCTATCTTGAGCAAATTCCTCCCTCGCATTTTGGATCGGTAAAAATGGTGTCGGCAACCCAGGTTTGAGACCCGCGCCTAAGCTCTATCCAGCAGGAAACCTCGATGACTTTTCACCTGACACCATCGCGCAGTCAGACATATACGCAGATCCTTAAGTCCACGATCTGGATGGGTGGTTCCTCCCTCATCAACGTGGCACTTAGCATTACACGCAACAAGGCTTTGGCTATTGTTCTCGGCCCGGAAGGAGTGGGGCTGATGGGCCTGTACGGGTCCATGATCGATATCGCGCAGGCCATTGCCGGTCTTGGTGTCGGCGGAAGCGGAGTGCGTCAGATTGCCGAGGCTGCGGGTACCGGTGATGACACACGGATTTCGCGCTCGGCAGCCGCACTTAGACACCTGTCAGTGTTACTCGGTTTGCTCGGTCTGCTGCTTCTTGCCGGGCTGGCATTTCCGATCTCGAATTTGACATTTGGCAACCATCAGCATGTCGGCGCCATAGTCTTGCTTGCACTTGCTGCATTTTTCAGACTCGTGTCGTCAGGGGAAACCGCACTGATCCAGGGCTTGCGCGGCATCTCAAGTCTTGCACGCATCAACGTCCTTTCGGGCTTGTTTGCTACCATTGTCACCATTCCTTTGGTTTACTGCTTCGGGGAGCAGGCAATTGCACCGGCGCTCGTAGGGACCGCTGCACTTTCCGCTCTTTCGGTATGGTGGTTCAGCAGACAGATCAGATTACCGGTGGCGATGCTGTCAGCCCGCCAGTTCGGCGCGGAATCGGCCGCCCTGCTTCGTCTCGGTTTCGCGTTCATGATAAGCACTCTGCTCACGTTCGGCGCAGCTTATGCCATCCGCATCATTGTCCTGACAGAAGGCGGCGTACAGGCCGCGGGATTGTATCAGGCCGCCTGGGCCATCGGCGGCCTTTACACCGGCTTCATTCTGCAGGCGATGGGGACCGACTTTTATCCACGCCTGACGGCGTCGATCGGTAATGAGGAAGACTGTAACCGGCTGGTCAATGAACAAGCCGAAGTGAGCATGCTGTTGGCCGGCCCAGGATTGCTTGCCACGCTGACACTTGCGCCATTCGTCATGAATTTCTTCTATTCCAAAGAGTTCGAGGGAGCGGTGGAGCTTCTGCGGTGGCTTTGTCTCGGCATGATGCTCCGAATTGTCGTCTGGCCGGCCGGCTTCATCATCGTAGCGAAAGGCGCGCAGAAGATCTTCCTCTGCACAGAAGTGGCTGCAACCGTGGTGCATCTGGGTCTGGCCTGGCTTCTTGTGCCTAAGCTTGGTGTGTCGGGAGCCGGCGTCGCCTTTTTCGGTCTTTATCTTTGGCACAGTGTGCTGATTTACGCGGTCGTGCGGCGCCTCACCGGTTTCCGCTGGTCTGCCGCCAACCGCCGGCATGGGGTGATCATGCTATCCCTCTCGGCACTGGTATTTCTGGCCTTTGGAAACCTGCCGCCCTGGCAAGCCATGTTGACAGGCTCGGTCGCGGTGATTCTGACGACGATCTATTCGCTGCGCATGCTGGTTCGACTGCTTCCACCGGAAGCTCTGCCGGCCGTTGTCAGGGGGTGGATCACCAGATGGGCGTAAGAAACGCATCATCCATTGGGCCAACCAACGGGCGGCCAGACTGGCTGATGCAGGACAGACGCCAGATTATGAAATCACAAGAGGGTAGTCTTCCGACATCACCGCGGCAAAATGCTGACGCAAAGCCTCGACCACGCGCAAAAGCTCGACATCTGTCATTCGGCTGAAGAGCGGTAGGATGATAGTTCTCTCCTGCGCTGATACGCTTCGGCTTAGGCGTGTTGCCGCGCGATGGCTGTCTTGACTGCCATAGGCTTTTTCCAAATGAATATTCATGATCCCGCGTCGGGTGGAAATCCCTTGATCGAGCAGCATTTGCATGACGGCTCGCTGATCCATCCCAGGAGGCAATCCCACACAGAAACTTTGCCAGTTGCTGCGAGCCCAACGCGGCTCGGTGGGGAGCGACAGGCCGATCGATGACAGCTGCTCGCGATATGCCTCGGCAAGCTGCCGCCGCTCCTGGACCAATCCCGGCAAGCGCCGCAACTGCTCCCTGCCGATGGCGGCCTGCAGATCGGTCATGCGATAGTTGTAGCCCAGCTCATCGTAGTCTTCGAATATAACCTGTTTAGACCCATGACGCGTGGCATCGGTGACGCTCATGCCGTGCTGGCGCCATAACCGGAACTTGCGATCGAATTCCGGACTGGAGGTTGTTAACATGCCGCCGTCACCAGTGGTGACCACCTTGCGCGGATGGAAGGAGAAGCAGGCAATGTCTCCATGCGGCTTCCCGATCTTTTCCCATTGCCCGTCCCAGAGGATTTCACTGCCTATCGCGCACGCTGCGTCCTCGACAACCGGTATGGAATGGCGCTTTCCGATTTCCACGATCGCGCGCAGATCACAAGGCATGCCCAACTGATGCACGCACAGAATTGCCCTCGTACGTGGCGTGATCGCCGCTTCGATGAGATTTGGGTCGATATTGTAACCGTCCGCCTCGATATCGATGAACACCGGCAGCGCGTCGCAGTAACGGATCGCATTCGCGGTCGCGATGAAAGAATGACTGACGGTGATGACCTCGTCGCCCGCGGTGACGCCAACCGCTTTCAAGGCAAGGTGCAGCGCGGTGGTGCAGTTTGAAACGGCACATGCGTGAGCAGCGCCGACAAAGGCTGCGAATTCGCTCTCGAACGCTGCCACCTCTGGCCCCTGCGTCACCCAGCCCGATTGGATCACTCGCCGCAAAGCCTCAGCCTCTTGCTCTCCTAAAGCGGGCCTGGCAACGGGAATGGAAGACATCGACGCTTTCATGCAGCCCGACCTCCTGCCAAAGCCATGCTGAGCCGCCACCAGGCGACGAGCTCACGTAAGCCGTCCTCCATCTGAATGTCCGCCTTGAAACCAAGCCGCCGTTGCGCCTTGGTCGTGTCGGCAAGGCGGCGCGTAACGCCGTTAACCGCCCGCGCAGGCTGATGCTGCGGTTCGAGTGAAACGCCCATAACTTTGCTGAGAAGCTTTGCGAGTTCCAGAAGGCTGGTTTCCTCACCGCTTGCGACATTGAACACTTCGTCGCTGACGTCGGAGTTCGCAGCCAGCACATTTGCCCGGGCAATATCGCGAACATGCACGAAGTCCATGGTCTGGCTGCCGTCCCCATAAATAACTGGCGGCAATCCGGCCGCCAATCGCTCCATCCAGCGGATCAGAACTTCGGTATAGACGCCATGCACGTCCATGCGCGGCCCATAGACATTGAAATATCGGAGCGCGACATACCGAAGCCCGTACATGTCGGCAAAGCTGCGCAGCAGACCTTCGTTGAATGTTTTCGCTGCGCCATAGAGCGTACGGTTGTTATAGGGGTGATGCGCTTCAGTGGTCGGGAAGCTGTCGGCAAGCCCGAGCACGGACGCCGAGGAGGCGGCAACGAGTTTCGAAACGCCCGCATTCACGGCTGCTTCGAGAACATTGAAGGTGCCTTCCGCGAGAACCTCGAAGGCGAGCCGCGGCTCCTCGGCGCATTGCGTGATCCGGATGGCTGCCTGATGAAACACGATGTCGATGTCCTGAAAAACGGTTTCGAGCAGGGCCCGGTCCCGGATGTCTCCCTCTACGACATCGATAGGAAACATGCTCATCGCCGTGGCAAGGTTGTCACGGCGCCCACGCACGAAGTTATCAAGGACGACGATCTTGCGCGGTTTTTCTCGGGCGACAAGATCGGCAATATGCGAACCGATCAACCCGGCACCGCCGGTAATGAGTATGCGCTTATCCCTCATGACACGCCTCGCCAGATGTCTTCACGCTGGGATCGGTATCCATGCGCCATCGCATGAACTTTGCCGGGACGCCAGCCACAACTGCATAGGGTTCGACATCGGAAACAACCACCGCACCAGCACCAACGATGGCGCCCTTGCCGACGCGCACGCCCGGAAGGATCGTCGCATTTGTTCCGATATCAGCCCAGGCACCGATGTGGGTCGGCTTGATCTCGAGATCGGTGCGGATGATTGGCACGTTCAACGGGACAGCGGTGTGGGAAGAGCCAAGCAGCTTGGCACCGGGTTCCCAACCGACATATTCCTCGACGATCAGGTCACGCGCATCGAAATAAGCCATCGGACCAATCCAGACATGATCGCCGATGATGCAACGGCCGTCGAAACGCCCCTGAATGTAGGCCTGGGAACCGATGAAGACCCCATTGCCGATTTCGAAGGTTTCCGGGTGCTTGAACCCCGCACCGCTTGCGACCCGCAGAGACGAGCCGCAGCGACGGGCAAGACCTTGCCAGATGGCGATGCGCATCGTGTTGTCGATAAAGCCCTCGCCGTTTGCAAAGCGGCCATAGATCTCGATCAGGCCAGTGTGCCCGTAAGTCAGCTTCAGTTGTTCGGTCAACGCCACTTGATAAGCGGGATCTTCAGGCTTTTCGACGCGACCATGAACGGCCTGCACGCGTCGCACCTTGCCCATGATATCACTCGACATAGGCACTCTCCATTGCCTCGACCACTGCTTCGAGTTGCGGCGCACTCATCTCTGGATAGATCGGCAGCGAAAGAACCTCGCGTGCTGCGGTTTCCGAGACAGGAAAGTCACCCTCTCTGTAGGCCAGGTCGGCATGCGCCTGTTGCAGGTGGACGGGGATGGGATAGTGCAGCCCGGACTGAACACCCTGTTCGGCGAGCGCCTGACGTAATCTGTCGCGGCCGCGGGATCTTATGGCATAGACGTGATAGACATGACGCCGTCCGATTGTCTCGACAGGTGTCGTCAGATCCGCCATCGCCTCAAGCAGGCCGGTGTAGCGGCTGGCATGGGCGCGACGCCTCTCTGTCCAGTCCTCGATATGCCGCAGCTTGACCCGCAAGATGGCACCTTGAATGGCGTCCATGCGGTAGTTGAAACCTTTCAACGCGTGATGATAGCGCTGTGCCTGCCCCCAATCCCGCAGCATTCGCATCGCGTGGGCCTGATCGTCATCGTTGGTGACAGCCATGCCAGCTTCACCGCAAGCGCCGAGGTTTTTACCGGGATAGAAGCTGAAGCAGCCGGACAGTCCGATGCTGCCGGCGCGGCGTCCCTTGTATTCGGCCCCGTGCGCCTGGCATGCATCTTCGATAATGGCGATGCCATATCGCTCGGCAATCGCGCTCAGCGCATCCATATCCGCCATCTGGCCATAGAGATGGACGGGAATGATGGCCTTGGTGCGGGACGTGATCTTTGCTTCGACCTGCGCTGGATCGATGGTGAGCGTCTGTGGCTCCACATCGACGAACACCGGCCGCGCGCCGGTGTAGCAGATCGCCGACGCGGTCGCGACGAAAGTGAATGGCACGGTGATGACCTCATCGCCGGAGCCAATACCGGCAGCGAGCAGGGAAAGATGGAGCGCGCTCGTGCCGGTATTGACGGCAACTGCATGTCTGACCCCGCAATAGTCTGCAAACTCCCTTTCAAAACTCGCGACTTCATCGCCCAACGTATATTGCCCGGAAGCAAGCACACCGAGGACTGCGGCATCTATTTCGCTCTTGATCGACGCGTATTGCGCCTTGAGGTCCAGCAACGGGATCATGCTATTCGCCTCATCTCTTCCAGTTCAATCACACGACCGCGCTGGGCGAGCGAACGGGTCGCCGCCTCGAGAACGCGAACCACACGCAACCCGGCAAGGCCGTCTGCAATCGGACGTTCATTCTGTTCGATACAGTCGATGAACTCGTTCAGTTCGTGTTTCAACGCCTCGGTCATATCGAGCCTGGGAGCGTACATGTCGCCGCTGCGATAACCGACGAGCATCTGGTGAACCTTTTCGCCGTACCCGGCATGGGTATTACCGTTCATGGTGATACCCTTGTCGTAGATCTTTATTTTCTCGCTGGGCTCCAGGTCGTCGTAGACAATCATTTTGCTGCTGCCGCCAACCAGGGTCCGGCGGACTTTGACGGGAGCCAGCCAGTTGACGTGAATGTGGGCGATCATTTTGCTCTCGAAGAAGAGCGTCAGATAGGCAATGTTCTCGGGCTCGCCCGTCACATGGCTCATCCCGATCGCGGAGACGGCAACCGGTTTTTCCGGCAGGACATAGTCCAGGATGGAGAGATCATGGACCGCGAGGTCCCAGATTACGCTGACATCGTGCTGGAACAGGCCGAGATTGACCCGGACGGAATCATAATAATACATGTCTCCAAGACCGCTATCGACAAGCTCCCGCATCTTGCGGACTGCCCCGGTGTGGACGAATGTATGATCGACAGCCAGAACGAGGCGACGCCGCAGGGCCTCTTCGACCATGCGCGAAGCCTCCTCGGCCGTCGCTGCCATCGGCTTTTCGACGAAGACATGCTTGCCGGCCATTAAAGCCTGCATTGCCAGTCTGAAATGGCTGGAGACCGGGGTGGCGATTGCGATCGCATCCACCTTCGGGTCGCGCAGAACCTCTTCGAAATCCGTGGTGGTCTTGACGGACGGGTATCGACCGCGAACACCGTCCAATCGGCTTCCATCGCGATCACAGACGCTGACGACGTCGGCACGGGTAGTTTCGGAAATATTGCGCACAAGGTTCGGACCCCAGTAGCCGTATCCGACGACAGCAAAACCGATCATCGTGTTTTCCCCACTGACTGCAATGCAGGTTGAACGTCGCCGACCCGACCGATTATCCTTGCCGGAACGCCAGCAACGATAGCGCGATCGGGAACATTCCTGGTTACAACGGCGCCGGCGCCGATTTGCGCCTCTTCACCAATTGTGATGCCGGCAAGGATAGTGGCGTTACTGCCGATCGAGGCGTGGCGCTTGACCAATGTGGGAACAACGACCCAGTCGGCCTGGGTTTGAAGACTGCCATCCGGATTGACCGCGCGCGGATAGATATCATTGGTAAACATCACGCCGTGTCCGACAAAGACACCGTCCTCGATGGTCACACCTTCGCAGAGAAAAGAATGGCTGGAGATTTTGCAATTGCGCCCGACCAGGACATTTTTCTGAACTTCAACAAAGGTGCCGATGGCTGTACCCGCGCCGATCGTACAGCCGTAAAGGTTCACCAGATCGGGATGATGGATGATTACACCCTGTTTAAGAATGACGCTGCTTGAAATCATTCTGCATGCCCCCTTCGCCACCCCGCTCAAAAGCCCGTTTTTGCCGGCGTGACAGCCAAGCGATGCATCAATAGCTTCGCTTGCGGGGCCAGCATCTGTCGTCCCAGAAGATTGGTTTTGGTGGTCCGAGTAAAGAAACACAAACGGCGAGGCAGATTCACCTTAAGGCGTATCTGTCCGCAATTTTGGCACGAGGATCAGCGGGGAAAAACGTGGTTATCAGAGCGACGTGAGTGATGGATCAGCCGCGGCCTGTGCGCTCGTCAACTGGCCGAGACATGCGCATACCAACTCAGTTTCCAGCGGCCGGACTGGCGCCCTCAAGCGGGTAAAATGGGTTCGACTTCGAAGCTTTTTAGGAAGCTTGAATGCGCATCCGGTCAGGTGCTGCGCCGCCGGTCGCCCGTCATTCAACGGATCGCCGATATGTGGAGTTCAAAACATTCCACCATCGCGGCCCGACAGCCTGCTTCAATGCCAGCTTGATCCAAGGCAACGAGTTGCGCCCTTCCGGATAGACCTCCGAGGCAAAACGCTGAATGACAGCAGCCGCAGCAATGTCGAATTTGTTGAACGCGGCGCTTGCCTGTCCGATTGCCTCTCGTCCGAGCTCTTTGGCAAGAAAACGCCGCAACGTCTCGTCGTCTCGGATGCCGGACGTGGCATGCTGAAACAACAGCTCGATCGCCTTTTTCCGCTGCCGAAGATCCGGAAGAATGTCATCCACGCAGTATTTCAGGGACATGTTTGTTTCATGTCTGCGATACACGGCATGGTCTCTGTTGATGAACCCCACGTTCGCATGAGAGGCAAGCCTGAACCACATTTCCATGTCGCCTGCGTGAGGCAGCTCCCTGCGATAGCCGCCAACATATTTCTGGAGTTCTGTTCTGGTCACAGCTGTCGGGGTGGGAACAATGTTGGTCGCTCCGCTCAGTCGGATGAATTCCGCTCCTGAATACACCCTGAAGTCTTTGACGCTGCTGGTACCGGCTGGATCGAAGCGCTGGGTCGTTCCATCCGGCTTGGCAATGATGGCGTTACCGAAAGTGAACCCGACATTTGGCTGGTCGAGCATCAATTGCGCCGATCTGCCGAGTGCACCGGGCAGAAGGTAATCATCTGCAGACAGGAGAAGAAACAGATCGCCCTCAGCCCAATCTATGCCTTCATTATAGGTGGCGATGTGACCCAGATTGACCTTGTGTCGTCGATAGATGACCCTTTTATCTCGATAGCTCAGATCCGTACCGACGGCGTGCGTGTCATCAGGGGATGCATCATCCAAAATGAGCACACGAACATCCACGCCCACCTGCGAAAGGACGCTTTCAACGCATTCTCGCAGAAGATGGGCGTAGTTGTAGCAAGGGACCACGACATCAACCCGTGCAAAGCGCGTTTGGGCAGAGCCGACAGCTGCTTCTGCGACGTGCGCTTGGGGCGCCGCCGCGGCCTGCCAGCGCCATCGCTGAAGACTATCGCCAGGCATTTTTTCCCAGCACGCTTTGTTCTCATCCATGGTCGAATCCCCGATTGACCTTTAGAGCCCTGAAGGAACGCCTTTGTCCAATCGACCTCACCCGAGATTTCATGCTCGTCAGCAACGCTGAGCGTGCAACCAGCCTGGAGCAAACCCGCTTCAACGCACTGGAGAGCCGCTCGCGATGTGTAAGAGCAAAGCGGGTCCGAGATCGAAAGGCATCGTAAAACCCGACGTTCGGGCTGAGGCTCCCCGACCTCCATGGCTTCACGTTGGTTACGAAGTGAACGATCTTGAGGTTCTGCTCGCGCAAAGTGCGTGCGATCACCTGAGACGGGTCAAACTGGAAATTCCAGGTTTGTTGCAGCTCTTTCCATCGTCCGTCACAGACGAAATTCAAGGCATCCTGATCGGCATATTCCGTCGTCGGAAAATGATCGAGATATTCCAGGGCACGCTCCGATATCCGCTCGCTGCGCCATTTTTCAAAGTCCAGAAAGATCATGCCGGCATTGAAGTATCGCTCGACCGAAAGACTGGTTTCGGGGGCCGGACTGCTCTTTGCTGCAGCCCTGTCTAGACAATAGTCGGGAACAGCGGCGATTACGGCACCATCCAGGTTCAAATCCCACAATGGTTCCAGTGTATCGAGCACAAGAACATCCGCATCCAGATAGAGCGCTCTGTCACATGTAGCGGGCAGGAAGCGCGGCAGCAAAAGCCTTGCGAATGTCATTTTAGAAACGCCCGGGCGGGTGGCGAACTGGCTGGCGAAGGACAGCGTTTCAATCGAATGCCACTTTATCGCTGCGGAATTTTCCGGCATAGAACCGGCAATACGCTGTTTTGTGGCCTCATCCATCCCCTCGCTGAGGACATGGATATCCAGGGGCCACGCCTGCATATTGCTTTCGGCCAAGGACCTGAGCGCGGTTGCCAGGGGCGCGGCAAATGCAGCGTCAGCTGCGAACACGATGGGACCAAACGCCTGTTTTGTGTTCAAAGGGGCCGCCGCAAGCTCATCCCCTGCCCCTGCCTCCAAGGCAGCCGACATTTGGCCTGATTGACTGGTGCCGGCGTCCATTGGACTACCGCGCAATGTCTTGGGCGATCAGCCCGGGGTCCTGAACCGGCAGATAAGGGACAGACTTTTCTCTCGGCTTTTCGCCCTGCATCGACTTTGTTCCCGCCGACAGTATCCACTCGAAATAGGCGATCGTCTTTTCAAGGCCTTCGCGCAGGGTTATCTTCGGCTCCCAACCGAGCTCCTGTTTTGCACGAGTGATATCCGGCTTTCGCTGCGTAGGATCGTCGATCGGGAGGGGTTTGAAGACAATGGCGGATTGCGACCCCGTCAACTCGATCACCATCTCGGCCAGTTCACGGACCTGGAATTCGCCCGGATTGCCGAGATTGATGGGACCCGTCAATGCTGCGGGCGCACCCATCAGCCTGACCAACCCGTCGATCAGATCGTCCACATAGCAAAACGACCGGGTTTGCGTGCCGTTTCCAAAGACGGTGATCGGCTCGTGGCGAAGCGCCTGGACGATGAAATTCGAGACGACGCGGCCGTCATTGGGGTGCATCCGCGGCCCATAGGTGTTGAAAATTCGTGCCACATGGATGCTTACGCCATATTGGCGATGGTAATCGAAGAACAGCGTCTCGGCGCATCGTTTGCCTTCATCGTAACAGGCCCGTGGGCCAATCGGATTGACGCTGCCTCGATAGTCCTCGTGCTGGGGGTGGACAGCCGGATCACCGTAGACTTCACTTGTCGATGCCTGCAGGATTTTTGCCTTGGTGCGCTTGGCCAGACCGAGCATGTTGATCGCACCGTGGACATTGGTCTTCACGGTCTGGACTGGATCGAACTGGTAATGCACCGGTGATGCCGGGCAGGCAAGATTGTAGATCTCGTCCACTTCGACATAGAGTGGAACCGTGACGTCGTGGCGGATGGCTTCGAAGTGGGGATCGTCGAGAAGGTGTATGATATTGTTACGTGAACCCGTGTAATAGTTGTCTACGCACAAGACATCGTTGCCCTCTTTCAGAAGCTTTTCACACAGGAACGACCCCAAAAAGCCGGTGCCACCGCTAACCATAACGCGTTTTTGTCCGTGCATAGACGTACTCCTTGTGAGTTGATGAGAGGCCTTGCAAAGGGTCAGTAAGCCCCGTTGCGCCTGCAGACTGCGGGAATTGTCCTGATGAGGATGTGCCAGTCGAACCAGAGAGAGCGATTGTCGATGTAGAATTCGTCGAGTTGCTGCTGCAGCTTGATATCCGCATCGCTTCGGGCGGAGACCTGCCACAGTCCGGTCAACCCAGGGGCTATCGAACGCCGCTTTTCGCGGAATTTCCCATCCATCGCCCTCAGGTGATACTCCGGGAACGGTCGCGGCCCGACGATGGCCATCTCTCCGGAGATAACATTTGCCAGTTGGGGGAGTTCGTCAAAACTACTGGAGCGAAGGATATGCCCAATGAAGGGCAGGATGCGCGGATCCTTCTTCAACTTGAAGCTGGTTTCCCACTCGACCCGAATGGCTGGATTGGTTCGCAACAATGTTTCGAGACGCTTTTCGGCATCTTGGTACATCGTTCTGAGCTTCAGGATTCGCAGCGGTTTGCCCGACAGTCCTTCCCTCGCCTGCCTGAAGAATACCGGGCCGGGATCAATGGCATATATCACGGCCGCAGCGACCAGAATAAACGGCGTGAGTATAAGCAATGCGGGCATGGCGATCGCGAGATCCCGTACGCGACGAGCAAATTGGGGAGTGGCCAAGCCACTGCTTCTGGCCAATCGTATTCCGATCTCTCCTCCAGCGTCTGCGGGCTGCAGGCCACTAACCTTCAGGTCTGGCGTATCGCAGAGAAGAATGACTTCATCGAACTTTCGGCGAAGTGCCGGCAGATCCGCAATCGCTGCGTCGACGCCGCCCGCGACCAAGGCGATCGCGGGTCTGTCGGAAGAAAACGCCACTGCGTCGGCGAGTGATGCTTCCGGCTGAATTCCGTACTGCCAGCGATCAGTAAAATGCATCATGAGCCTTGAGACCTGGCCGGCATCCCCCAGGATCACGGCCCGCTCACCCCAAATTTCAAGTCTGCGGCACAAGCGCCGCGCGGCCCTATGAAGAACCGGTTGAAAGAAAAGGCCGAGGAAAAGGAAGAGGATAACACTCGAAACCGCTCCCAATCCGTCGGGTAGCAGTACCGTTCCGACGGTGGAAAGGAGTGTTATCTTGGTGAAGACTGTGACGCGCCGACGTAGATGCTCCTGCTCATGGAGCCGATACCCGGGATAAAGCCCCGTGAGCATATTGAGACCAATTACGGCCAGTGCTGCGAGAGCGAAAATACGCTCTGACGGCACACTATCCGAGGTGCCGGAAAGATATGGCAGGAGAAGACTATAGGACGCCATATACGCAACAATGTCAGCCAGGATCAGAAGTGACGATACGGCAAACCAAGCTAGTCTGCGCTTCAGCGCGGCTGGTATGTTCAACGCTTGCTGCTGGTTGAGTTTCGCAGGCCCAATTTGGCGTGTTGCAGACCGGACGGGATTGGCCGGAATTCCGCCCAGACCGCTGACGGCGGTCACGTTCGACAGTCCGGATAACCTTGCTAGGAATGGAAATGGCATGATGACCCTACTCCCCTTAGACACCGTTCCTAATCCGTTGCCCCCGAAATCTTGTCATCGATCGGAAACTCTCTAAGACCCAGTCTTTGTGCTGCACTCAGCGATATGAAGGTCGGAACAACACGCGCGTAACGACGCCACAACCGCCGCGGTTCGCACGCGAGCCGGAACGCCCATTCAAAGCCGCTCTGCTGAATCAGGCGCGGAGCCTGGCGTACGAGGCCGGCGTGAAAATCAAAAGCTGCTCCAACCCCGATAAGCATCGAAGCGTCCAGACGGTCACGCATGCGCGCCATCCAGGCCTCCTGCTTGGGACTGCCGAGACCGACCCAAACGACATCTGCGCCAGAGCGGTTGATCAGGTCAGCGACATCCGCATCCTCTTGCCGCGACAACTCGCGAAAAGGTGGCGAATAGGAGCCGGCGAGCTGTGCGCCCGGAAACCGCTTCAGAAGGCGCGCCTGAAGCTTTTCCAATGTGTGTGCCGTTGCACCATAAAGGAAGTGGCGCAGGCCCGCAGATCGCCCTTCGTCAAAGAGTGATAACATCAGATCGGGTCCATAGACCCTGCCGCATTGCGAGTGACCCGCATGTTTCAAAGCCCATACCAACGGCATGCCATCAGGGGTCACGAGAAAGGCCCGGTTATGGATGGACCGAAGAACAGGGTCATTCTGACATCGGACAACACCGTGCGCATCACGAACGCACACATACTGTTTTTCGCCACGTTCAATAGATGTCTGGATAAGTCGGATAGCCGTTTTAAGATTGACTGCCGAGATGCGAACACCCAGGACGTTGACCCAGGTCAAGGACGTTTCCGACGCACCGGATGGCGTGTGGTTTGGATCAACTGACGAGGCTTTCATGAGTTTTACTTCCTCGATCTGAACGGGGATCAGAGTTATCTCGGAAGTTAGAATTCATCAATATTTTGGTATACAGCTATATTCCTTAGTACTGTGACACATACGTCAATCAAGGATCGGAATTATATCCTTCTGGCCGTAGATGGCATCGCCCTATGTGCACAATTTTGCTGCCTCCGTACGCGAATTTACTCCAATTGGATAATTTGATTTTTATGGAGGGGGAGACGATATTCTTTGATGCCTCAAAAACGCCGGAGGGAGAAATGGTTCACGAAACGAGTCATGCCGGAGCGCCTTTTGACAGCACATTGAAAGCGCCTCGCACCGCCAGCCAGTTGCAGCACGACTTGATGTCGGATGGCTACGCAATCATTCGCGGCCTCCTTTCGCGCGAGCAGGTAGAAGCTCTGCGGCGGACAGTCACAAAACATCTGAAATCGAGCGGCGACTATAAGTACGGCGGAAAATTCCAGCTTTATGCCATGTACTCGGTGGAGGAAGTTGCCAAAACTCTGACCGCCGATGCGATCCTCGATCGCTTGAGGGAAATCACCCAGCCGCTGGACGTTATCCTGACGGGCGAATGCGACTTGATGATCAACACGACGTCTTCATGGCATAACGACGTACCTCACCATCCGGCCAGTCGAGATGGGCGCATTTTCAACGATGAGAGTTTCAGGGTCTACAAGATCGCCTTTTACTTGCAAGATCAGGATGAAGACGCGCTGACAACCTTGAAGGTTCGTCCGAGATCTCATCTTAAAGGACGCAACCAAAGTCTGCCGGACAGGCCAATTGCGGTGAGAGCTGGCGATGCCATCGTCTTCGATGTGCGCATCGAACACGCCGGGCAATTGCCTACATTTACCGACCGTGCGGTGCGAAAATTCATTGAGCGGATCGGGCCGTGGTTTCATCTGGACGCTCAAAAGGCGTTTACCTCAACACGAGCAATCATCCGACGCGCTACCGGTATTCCGGACCGCGTTGCTGTTTTCATGACGTTCGGCCCGGCTGAAGCGTGGACCTATTCCTACGCCGAGGAAGGGCGCAACCTGCATCCTGCGGTCCACGGGGCGCTCAGTGCGGAGGTGATGACACGGCTAGCGCTTAATAAGGTTGCGCTACCCGTTATTGGAGTGCCGTCGTCGCCACGCCCTTAAACCACGGCCTTGACGCCATGCGTGTCCCAATTTCAGCCTACGCATGCCAACTCACGGCGTAATCCGGGTTGGCGAAAGGGTGGGAGCCCAGCCCCGGTATCGTCTCCATCCGGACAAACATAGAATCTTGTTCGATCGAATTTGGAGATCACATTGGGCAAGGTTGTGCGGCTTAGCTTCGCCGGAGACAAACGCAATGCCGGTAACAACGCCTCCATATACGTCTCATTCCTGATCCTCGCTTGCGATCGAGCGAGCCCATCCCCTCCCGAGTTTGACGAGACTGCATAGCCCAGCTGCATGAACATGGCAGCAATAACTGTGCAGAAAATTGGCCTGATATAAACGCCGCGAGATATGCGCGCCTGAAGAACGGACTACGTCGAACGCCTTAGTGGTGAGCGAAAGTATCGGTGCCCTTACACCATTGGGAGATACTTGGTTCCCAAAGTGGAGCAATAATCAAATCGGCCTACCCATAAGAGCAGGTTATGTGTCGCTTCATTCGACGGTAATTTGTCAATGGACATTCAAGCTGAGGGATTACGGCAACTGATGGTGTTCGCAACGTCTGGCACTCAGCCTCAGCGGTGCGAACAGTCTTCAGCCGAATGGGAAAATACGCGCCTCCTCCACTTTTCTGACCGCAAGCACAGAGCCCATCGACCTTTTGAGAAGTGTCATGACGCGACCGACCATCAGTGTTCTTATCAATAACTACAATTACGGTCGCTTCATCGGACGCGCAATTGACAGCGTGCTGGCGCAAACAGTGCCGGACGTAGAAATTGTTGTGGTGGACGATGGTTCAAGCGACCAGTCGCGCACAGTGCTTGAACCCTACGGCAAGCAGGCAACATTACTCTTTCAGGAAAACAAGGGACAAGCCGCGGCTATAAATGCTGCTGTCAGAGCAAGCGCAGGCGACATTCTTTGTTTCCTGGATGCGGATGACTGGTGGGCTCCGGAAAAGCTGGCAGCAATTTCAACGACATTTGATGCGGATGATCGCCTATCACTTGTGTATCACCGACTTCAGCCCGCGTTCAGCGACGGCACACCAACTCTGAAACCAATCCCTCGAACATTATGTTCTGGCGACATGTCGTCTTGGATCAGTAGGTCCGCAGGCTGCTGGCCTTTTCCAATGACATCTGCCATCGCAGTCCGGCGAAGTGCATGGAACGCGGCAGGCGACATCCCCGAGCAGTTCAGAATATCTGCAGATTTCTGGCTTACGGGCATCTATCCGTTCTTGGGGCATATCGCTGCGTTACCAAGCTCGCTTGGGTGCTACAGAATCCATAACAACACGTGGTATAGACCGGTCGATGATGCAGCCATGTTGCGCAAACGCATGGCGCACTGGGTCGCGACCGTCAATGTGACAAACCAGTTCCTGTCGTCCCGCAACTTGCCTGCAAGACTGCGATTGACAGATCACTTTCCCTATCAGGTGGCATCTGCGCGGATTGAAGGGGGCACCATGCGCACCCGGCTTCAGCTTGCCGTGAAAGGGATTACCTTCGCCGGAGAACCGAACCTGATGAGGCGCATGCGTGACGCACTGCGCGCGGCCTATACCCTACCGCGCCGCGGCGAGGACCTCGGATGGGCGGAGGATGTCAAATGAAGGTGGTGCTTCTGGCTTCCGAGTTGGAAGACTACACGATTTCCTTTGCCAGCGGCCTAGCGCAGCATTTGAAGGTCGTTTTGGCCGTTCCTCGCCGGCGTTACGAGCATCTTGCGTCCTGGTTCGACCCGGCAGTCGATCTGCGTCTCCTGGAGTGGCCACGACACCGTTCACTGCTCAATCCATGGTTCTTGCGAGGGCTTACCCGCCTGATCAGGCAGGAGCGACCGAACCTCGTCCATCTTTTGAGCAACAGTACGTTGTGGCTGAATTTTGCCGTGCCATTTTGGCGCCCGATCCCCTTGGTGACCACCATCCATGACGTGAATGTGCATCCTGGTGACAGTGATACACTTACGCTGCCTGCCTGGGCGCCCAAACTGATGGTGCATCAGTCACGGCATATCGTCGTACATGGCGAAGGCCTGAAGCAACTGGTGCTCGACCAGTATTCAAAGTCCGCCAATCATGTCCATGTCCTGTCTCATCCAGCCATTCACCGCTACGCCGAACTCGCGCGACGACAGAAAATGGCTCCATATCGAGCAGATGGAGTTTTGCGAATTCTGCTGTTCGGGAGAATTTTTGCGTACAAGGGTCTGGAGCATCTGGCCCGCGCCGAGGCATTGCTCAAGGGCTGTTCACCTGACCTCCGTTTCACGATCGCGGGCCGCGGCGACGATCCGTGGGTCTACCGGCCACTTATGGGTGATCCTAACCGCTATGACATCCGCAATCGATTTATCGAGGATGCTGAAGTCGCTCAGCTTTTTCTCGATACGGACATCGTGGTTCTTCCGTATACGGAAGCGTCCCAAAGCGGGGTGCTTAATCTGGCTGCAGCGTTTGGCAAACCAGTCATCGTGACCGATGTTGGCGAATTGCCAACTACCGTCTTGTCCAACGGATTGGGACTTGTAGTTCCGCCCGCGGATGGGGAGAGCCTGTCGCGAGCCATACTGACTTTGGCACAAGACAGAGAATTGCGATGCAGGCTTGGAGCAAATGCCCTCGCCTGGTCCCTGGGAGCGAATTCGCCCAAGCAAGTGGGTGCACAGGCAGCATCCCTTTACCGCAAAGTGGTGGAACCATGCACGTGAACGCGCTTTCCCGAATATCCCGCATACCACAATCGCCCCCTTCATCCGTGCGCCATTATCTACCGGGAGGATGTGAAAGTGGCGGCGGCATTGGCAGGCTGGTCGGTTACATATCGAACGCAGCGAAGGATACTGACCGGGAACACCTGATAACCGACACGCGGGGGCAGAAATGGTCGCCTGCGACGTCGCCAGCACGCTTATTGGCCGCGGTCGTCATAATGGCGAAAGATCGCGTCGCGGATCCTGGCCGCATACATCACATTCATATTGCGGGTCGCGGCAGCACTTCACGAAAGCTGATCCTGACGGGAGTGGCTCGTCTTCTCGGTTGTCGTCATATACTTCATCTGCACGACTACGATTACGCGCGCGACTTTTCTAGACGCACTTCGACACAAAAAACGCGAATACGCCGAATGTTCCAAGGCGCTGATCATGTCGTCGTTTTGGGCCAACGTGATCATCTGACGCTGACAGGTGATTTGGGTGTTGATCCGCAACGCATCGCGGTTATTCGCAACTGTGTCCCGGATCCCGCCGACCGCATTGTCCGGGTCCGCGAGGATCGACGTAGCGAACCGCCGCTCATTATTTTCTTGGGAAGGCTAAGTGAACGCAAAGGCGTCCCGGAGCTTCTTCTTGCTTTGAGCCATCCTGTAATGAAGGAGCTTCATTGGAAAGCCGTTGTTGCAGGTGACGGGCCGGTGGAGGATTACCGTCGTCAGGCGGCAGCCCTGGCGCTTTCCGACCTGGTGGTGATGCCGGGTTGGCTTGGCGCCGACGAGGCACGGGCGTTGTGCTCGCAGGCAGATATTCTGGTTCTGCCGTCATATGCCGAAGGCATGGCCATGGCGGTCATCGAAGGCATTGCTCATGGGCTAGCGGTTGTGACCACGCGTGTCGGGGCGCATGAGGAGGTGATCTCTGACGGTGATACCGGTGTTTTCGTACCGGTTGGAGACAAGGACGCGCTGGCGGCCACATTGGCAAAATTGGTTTGCGATCGCGAACAACGCAATCGTCTGTCGACCCAAGCCCGTCTTCATTACCTCAATCACTTCAGCATGAAAACCTACATGCGATCACTGGAAAAATTATACGACGCCGTCTCCGCGCAACCTCAAACATCTGCCGGTGCCTCATGACAATTACAACTCTCCCGATGGACCGCAACGGGTCGCTGTCGCCAATGCGATATGATCCGCGATTTCAGAGGCATGAGGCGGCAGACGACTTTGATCTGATGGCCGGCATTCGCCTCATCCGACGAAGGATCATGTTGATCGTCGCGCTCACGATACTGTTGATGGCCGCGGCCTTTCCCGTCATTCGGGGACTGCTTCCGATCTATCACGCCGAATCTCGACTGATGATCCATTCACCTCTATCGATATCGCTCTCCGCAGAAGCATCCGACCACACCGGTTCGCTTGACCTTACGGCGGAAACGGAACGGCTGCTGTCGAGGAGCACCGCGGAGCGGGTCATTCGCGATCTGCGGCTCGACGAGCGGCCGGAATTTAATCCGGCCCTGCGGAAAGCCTCGCTTATTGACCGCGTGCGTGAGATTTTGAGAAACCCGACAGGCAGCAAGACATCTCCCTTGCCGCAGCCAACCGGAATCGATGGCGTGGTCCTCGAATATTACGGGGCGTTGAGCGTACAGCGCGATGGCCAGGCGAACGTTATCAGGATTGGTTTCTCGTCCGGTGATCCGGCGCTGGCAGCGGCGATTCCGAATTACCTGATCAGCATCTATCTTGATGAGCGGAAAGATCGGCTTCTCATTCGTTTGGATGCTGCAGAGAAATGGGTTCAGCAGCGTCTCGGCGAACAGCAAGAACGCCTCACCACTGCGCGCGACAGGTTTGATCGATATCGAAATACAATGAGCGTGATATTAAGCGATGACGCTCAGGGCACAACGGCAAAGTTGATTGCGGATTTGAACGACCGACGCTTAAAACTCGATCAGGCTCGAGTTCAGACACGCCTGACAATCTCTCATCTGGAAGGTGCTGGTGCGACCGCGCTTGTCATCCCGGGTGCGTCCGTTCCGGAAAATCTCGGCGAAATGCAACGCGAGCTGACGGCCCAACAGAGAGATCTTGACCGTGTTCTTGAGGTATATGGCGAAGCGGCTCAGGCAGTGATCGACTTGCGGGCGCGGGTTGCCAGGTCTCGCATGGACCTTGATCTGGCACTCGATCGATACCTCGAAACGCTGCGCGTCACGCTGAATGATCTCGATCAGGAAGGTGCCGGAATCCAGTCGTCACTAGCAACTGCTCAAGCACAGAGATCCCGCAACTCAGAGGTGCAAACCAAAGCCGTCCTTTTAGAACGTGCGGTGGAAAAAGAACAATTGGCAATGGATAAGATCGAGGAGCAGCGCCGCGTCCTTGCCGATCAAGCCCGCTCACCAGGAGCGGAAATCGAACTGTTGTCGCCGGCAACGACCCCACTGGCACCACAGGGACGCGGCCGTCTGTTTTATTTTCTTGGCGCCCTCATCGCGTCAGTTGCTTTCGCTGTGACCATCGCGTTTGTCATCGAGATGCTCGATAAAACTGTCCGCAGCTTCGACCAGCTATCCGGCCTAAACCACATCGTGCCAATCGGCCTTATTCCACGTTTACGGCGCAAAGAGCGATTGCAGCTACTGAGACGGATGCGGGGCGGCAAGTTCGATGACGCTATTCAAACGCTTATCGTTTCGCTCAAGCAATCCTGTGGAGGGAAGTTGCCCGGCAGCATCATTGTGACGTCATCTCAGAAGGGCGAAGGCAAGTCTACCATCGCCAGATCGCTCGCAATTGAAATCGCTACGAGCGGCGTTGGAGTAATTCTCATTGATGGCAACCTTCGAAGTGGAAATCTTGTTTCGTTGTTCAATTCCGAGCAGGTGCATGGATTAAATGAATTCATAAGGCGCAAGACGAGACTGACGGATATCGTGCATCATCATGGCCCAACCGGCATAGATTTCATTCCGGCGGGAACGCCCGATCTCTATCGGCGTGCATATTTGGCAGATGTCTCTGAAATTATCGAGATGGCACGCATCAAAGGTCAAACGGTCATATTTGACAGTGCGGCTGCGCTGGAATCGGCCGACACGATGCATCTGGCGAGCTTGGTGGAGCGAACGATTCTGGTTGTAAAATGGGCAAAAACGACGTGCAGAACCGTTGAAATTGGCGTTCAGCATCTGCAGAGATCGCGCAGCACGGATATTCTCGTCGCTATAAACAATGTCGATCCCAAGCGGCATGCAATGTACAACTTTACCGACGCAAATCTGATTATTGCATAGCAACTGACGAGCAGCACTCCAGGGCCGAACGACGCGAGGTTTGCGTTCCCGGGAGCTAACGCCGATATAGAGCCACCCCCGAGACATCGGTCTTTCCATTCCAAACGTCGGGCGACAACTTCGAATCCGATGCCGGATCTCTGTTTCTGACGAAAAAGATTGCGTTGAAAAATGCAAAGGAAACGGCATCCCTCATTGTTCGCAGCGGTTAATCGACTGTGGAATGCACCAGCACGACGCAGATCGAAAGAAACGACAGCCGCGGTAACAGCCTGTCACTTACTCTAGAAAGGCGCTGGACAACCACGACTAGGTAAAACATCACGAGAGCGGCCTCGATCAGACCGCCTTCCAGCGCCACTTCCAGAAAAACATTATGGGCATGGTTCACGTATGCCAGATAAATATCCCGCAGCTTTTCATAATATGGATATGCCAGCCCGAACGTGCCGTAGCCGGTGCCAAAATGCCAACCTCACAACGGAACGCCGCCTGGTATAGCCGCCCTGCCTGCCGCCGATGCTGTCAACACGCTTAGTCGAAGATCATCGCTCAATGTCTGTGCGATCATCCACTTCTCGGTTGGGATGGTGAATCAGCTTCGGTTCGTCGCCGTGCTCCAGAGACTGAACCGCAGCCACATCAATCGCCATCATCGCGAAAGAGGTATTGATCTTTCCGTTGGAGGGACGGAAACCCATGAATCCCTCGCAAACAAAGCACCGGCCGCAAATGGCATGCTGGTCGGTCTTCCCCCTAGCCGTTTTGGTGGATTGTGGGCTTTTTTTCGCATGAGCAAGCCTGCTGATAAAATTTTACGCGTGAGGTTCGCCCGATCCCCGGATTGAAACTGTTGGTCGGATCGAGCGTAACATAGTGGTCCGACAGAGTTGGCTTGGCGTGATAGACATGACCGACATTATGCTCCGCCGGATACTCCGCCCCGCGCGCATCGAGACGTTCCAGCATCCGCCGCTTGAGCGCCCTCACGTCAATACCTTTTTTCACGATATAATCTTGGTGAAGGACGTGGCAAAGGAAGTGGCCGTAATAGAGCTTTTTTTCAATGAAGTCGTCTATGTCGGCCGGCAGGTGCTCGAACCAATCGGTATCGTTGCGACGCAGGGCGATATCCAGCGCAAGAATGTCTTGGCCCACCTGCGGGTTTACAGCGGCATAACGAATGGCCGCACCGGCAGCGGCAAAACGATGGAGCATGGCTTTCTTGCCCTCTTCCGCATCGCAGAGAAACCACGAACTCTCCCCAACGGCCGCGTTGAGGACCTGGTCCACCCCTTCCGCCATCGTTCCTGGAACCTTGAGGATAAGGTGATGTTCAAACATCTCGCGGAACGATAGAAGTCGGTGCGGCAGAACTTCCGGCAGCAAGTTCGTCAGACCCTGGATAAGACGGTCCGTCAGGTTACGCGGCAGGAACCGTACCTTCTTCAGCCATGCATCGATGGCACCCTTAAGTGCAAAAAATGTCGGAAGCCTGTCTGTTCCCCACCAATGGATCATCAGCACGGTGTCCTTGCCATATCGCCGCGTGACGTCGAAACAATCGCGATGGAGATATTCACCACTGATCGGCAGTTCCGGAAAAGCGGTCAGCAAACTGCGTCGCAGCGCTGTCAGTCGGGCCGTGTCGTTCGTCCCGACATAATAGACCCGTGTGTCGGCTTCAATCGCAAAGGTATCAAGGCGCACCGCAAACACCGCCACTTTGCCCGCCGAACCCGATGCCTCGAAGAGGCCGCGGGGATCGGCGTTGAAACGCGCCGGCGTCGGTGCATCGACATCCCGGACGCGCGATGCGTAACCGTCGTCCGAAGCACGGCCCCGACCGTCCCTTACCATGCTGGGATCGATGTCGCCGCGATCGAGCCGCGCCAGCATCTCTTCCGGCGTCTTGCCGAGATCGATACCGAGATGGTTGACGAGCCGCAATTCGCCCAGTTCCGTCAGCTGGGCATAAAGCGAAAGCTCTGTGTAGACCGGGCCGCGCCGTACCAGAGAGCCACCGGAATTGTTGCAGACGCCGCCGACGATAGACGCGCCGATGCAGGATGAACCAATCACCGAATGCGGCTGTCGCCCATAGGGCTGCAACAGTTTTTCCAGACGAAACAGCGTGCCTCCCGCATGGCTGACGATCTGCCGTCCCTCGTCGAGCACGTGGATCCTGTCCAGCCGCAAGGTCGAAACGATAACAACGCCGCGGTCATAGCTGCCATTCGGGGTCGAACCTTCCGTCAGCCCGGTATTAGCGGCCTGCATGATGACAACGCAATCGGCCGCCACCGCCGCCTGCAGGACCTTCCACATGTCGACAAGGCTGCCGGGCATCGCCACCAGCACGGCATCGCCCTCGCCCGAGCGAAACCCCTTGCGAAACCGCTCCGTCTGTCGCGGGCTGGTCAAGCAGTGTGCGGTGCCGACGATGGCCGTCACCGTCCGTATCAGACTGTCGTAATTCATGGTCCCTCCCAAGACGTGGAATAGTGCGAGTCAAGGTCGCATTTTCTCCAAGGAACCATAACCTCTAGCAAAATCGCTTAGGTAGTAGCAGAATAATACCCGCAGTTCTTTTCCGTCTCTATAGTCTGGACCAGGAGACAACGAAGAGGGAGGGGCATGGCGAAGTTCGTGCACAGCATGATCCGGGTACTCGATGAGGCCCGGTCGGTGGATTTTTATCATCGCGCATTCGCACTGGAGGTCGCGGAACGGCTGGATTTCGATGGCTTCACGCTGGTCTATCTATCCAATGCCGAAAACACTTTCGAACTGGAACTGACCATCAACAAGGATCGTAAGCAGGCTTACGAACTTGGCGACGGCTACGGCCATTCCGCCTTCGTCGTGGACGATGTCGCTTCCGAACATGCCCGGTTTGAGGAGGCCGGTTTAGCCCCGCGCAAGCTCGTGGATTTCGAGCACAATGGAACCAGGCTTGCGCGTTTTTTCTTCGTCCAGGATCCGGACGGCTATCAGATCGAGGTCATTCAAAAACACGGACGATATCGCTGACGGCGAACTGACATTTCGTTTTCAATATGGGAGGAGAACCATGAAAACCACAAAACGGCGACTGCTGATCGGCAGCGCGGCGGCGACGATGATGGCATCGACGTTCGCCAAAGTGGCCATTGCCAAATTGCCGCTTGCGCGGGGAGGAGATCCTGCAAGCGATAAGGCTCTGGTCCGTATGATCCGGGTGATGTTTCCCCACAAGCGTTTCGGCGACGGCCCATACCAGCGCACGGCCGATGCCGTACTGGCCGCAGCCGGCAAAACGCCTGCTGACAGGGTCGCTTTTTCGGCGGCATTACACGACCTTCAGGCAAGCGGCTTTACCGAACTCGACGACAAGGCCGCTCTCGCAAAGCTGAAGTCCATCGAGGACACAGCCTTCTTCAAGCTGGTCAAGGGCACCACTGTCACCACGCTTTATGACGATCCCGAGGTCTGGGGCCTGCTTGGCTACGAGGGGCCGAGCTTCGACAAGGGTGGTTATGTCAAGAGAGGGTTCAACGACCTGACATGGCTGCCGGAACCACGGATCGAGGAATACGCGGGAGCTGGCCAATGAAACAGATTGCCAAGGACGAAAAGGCCGTTGTCATCATCGGCTCGGGCGCCGGCGGTGGTACGCTGGCCTATGAACTGACCAAGGCAGGCATCGCTTGCGTGCTTCTCGAGGCCGGCGCCTATCTGAAAAACGAGGATTACCACAACAACGAGTGGGAAGCCTTCAAGCAGATGGCCTGGCTCGATGCCCGCACCACCAGCGGCTCGTGGCGGATCGCCAAGGATTTTCCGACGCTGCCGGCTTGGATCGTCAAGGCTGTCGGCGGCACCACGACGCACTGGTCAGGGGCCACGCCGCGCTTCAAGGACTACGAGTTCAAGGCACGCACCACCTATGGCGACGTTGCCGGGGCGACGCTCCTCGACTGGCCGATCACGCTTGAGGACCTTGCGCCCTACTACGACAAGGCCGAGATCGCGATGGGATCGACACATCGCCACGGTCGCCCGGCCCTGCCGGCAAACAACAATTATAAGGTGTTTGCCAACGGTGCCGAGCGGGTTGGTTACAAGCTCTACGCAACCGGGCCTTATGCCACCAATGCCGAGCCCTATGACGGTCGGCCCGCCTCGATCCAGGACGGGTTCAACTTCCAAGGCGACAAGAGTAAGGCGAAATGGAGCACGCTTGTGCGTGAAATTCCGCGCGCGTTGGAAACCGAGCTGCTCGATCTTCGCCCTGAAAGCCACGTCGTGCGGATCACCCATGACGCCTCCGGCAAGGTCGATACCGTGGTTTACGCGGACAAGAGCGGCGCTCTGCACGAGCAGGCTGCCCATATCGTTTGCGTTGCCGGCAACTCCATCGAGACGGCGCGATTGCTGCTGCTCAGCGAAAGCAACCGCTTCCCCAAAGGGCTTGCCAACAGCTCTGACCAGGTTGGCCGCAACTACATGCGGCACCTGACCGGTTCGGTCTATGCGCGCTTCGACAAGCCGGTCCACATGTTCCGCGGCGAGACGATGGCGGGCATCATTGCCGACGAGGCGGCTCACAAGCCTGACCGCGGTTTCGTCGGCGGTTATTACATGGAAACGCTGTCTCTCGGTCCGTCCTTCCTGGCGGCCTTTGCCGAGCCGGGTGGATGGGGGCCGGAGTTTGCCGAGATCATGGACGCTTATGACAGGACGGCGGGCATGTGGATCGTCGGCGAGGACATGCCGCAAGCCACCAACCGCGTGACCCTATCCGAAACGGTCAGAGACCAATGGGGCCTTGCCGCCCCGAACGTCCATTTCGACGACCACAAGAACGACGTGGCCATGCGAAACTACGCCTACGATCATGCCCAGAAACTCTACAAAGCGGTTGGCGCGATCGACTCGCACCGGACGCCGCCCTATCCGTCCACCCACAATCTCGGCACCTGCCGCATGAGCGCCAAGGCCGAAGATGGTGTCGTTGACCGCTGGGGCCGTGCCCATGATGTGCCGAACCTGTTCGTCTCGGACGGCTCGGTGATGACGACAGGAGCTGCTGCCAATCCGACGCTCACCATCGTCGCATTGGCCATCCGGCAGGCTGAGTACATCGCCGGCGAGCTGAAAAAAGGCACTCTCTAAAACCTTCGAGGGGCCGCCGCCTGCTGCGGCCCCTCCCGATCGTCAGGCTGTCCTATCGTCGTGGCGAAGGGCGCGATTGAGGAGAGAAACATGTGTAGATTGTTCATCGGCGCCAATTCCCAGCTTTGGGAAAGCCAGACGCGGTCGATCCGCATGGACGGCATGGTTACCAGCGTCCGCCTTGAAACGATGTTCTGGACGGTTCTGGAAGAGATCGCCGCCAAAGACGACATGAACGTGCCGCAGCTTCTGCATCAACTCTACAATGAGTCGATCGACGAAGGGCACGATCTCGGCAATTTCACGTCGTTCCTGCGGGTGTGCTGCCTGCGCTATATCGATTTGCAGTTAAAGGGCCTGCTGGCACCACGCGGGCAGGAGAACCTGCTGTCGACCGAAGAAATCCTGACGATGGAGGCGCAATTGCGCCAAACCAACACCGCGAGAATAACCGTCCCGGATCGCCAGCATTAAGCTCGACAGAATGATGAACCTGCCCGTGCGATACCAATGGCAAGCGCCATTTACGCCTCGTTGCGTCCCATGAAATCTGTGGCACAGCCATCGCTGGCATCGACGAAGGTGTGAGCGTCGCCGTTCTGGACGATAACGGAACGTGGTGCGAATAGGTTCGGCCGACACACCCAACGGCGACCAAGCCGGAAGGAACCAACTTACTGAGCCGTGAAGAATGTCAGCAACACCTTGCCCTTTTCGCCAAGCAGGCAGACGAACCTATCGGGTTTTCCAGTCTGCCCTTTTCTGGCGATATAAGCATCTCCCATGATCACGGTTTTGACCGGGACGTCCTCTACCTTCGTATCAGCAGCACTGACCGCCAGTGTCTCCATATCCAGCACGAGGTCTGTGATGTCTGGGGACTTTTCCTTCAAGGCAAGAAGCCCGGTCGATTTGCATGCCTGAGCCGCCGCATCGTTATTGGTCTGAGCATGGCAGACTCCTGTCCCAAACCCCAGCAATATCAGCGCAAGAATGCTGGTGGAAAATTTCATGATCGAACTCCTGTCAAACGGGGCTTTATCGCGCAGCACAATGCGCGACGGGCACGGCTGTTCCGCGACGGGAGATCTAAAAACACGGGATGCGGGATTGGTATCGGCGATCCACGATATTGCAGAGGTAAGGAACCAAGATCAAACGAACAGGTTGTCCTGCGTCATCTAAAAGGATCCCAACATGGCATTTATCGAAGCGAAAGACGGAACGCAGCTGCACGTCAAGGATATGGGCAAGGGCCATCCGGTCGTTCTCATCCACGGCTGGCCGTTGACCGGCGACATGTTCGAATACCAGACCGTCGCTTTGCTGGAAGCCGGCTACCGGGTGATCACTTACGACCGCCGAGGCTTTGGTCAGTCCAGCCACCCGGCCGACAGCTACAATTACGACGTCTTCGCCGACGATCTTGCCTCGGTGCTGGAAGGCCTGAACGTCGACAAGGTCCATCTGGTTGGCTTTTCGATGGGCGGTGGCGAAATCGCCCGCTATCTGTCCCGACATGGTGCTTCTCGTGTTTCGAAAGCTGTACTCGTGTCGTCGGTCGTGCCGTATCTGCTGAAAGACGACAGCAACCCTGACGGTGTCGATTACAGCATCTTCGCCGACATGAAGAAGCAGGTTCGGGAGGACCGCTTCGCCTTCCTCCAGAGTTTTGCCAAAACGTTCTACGGCGTGGGTCTTGTCAGCAAGCCTGTCAGTCAGGGCGTGCTTGACTGGTCGTTCGTGCTCGGCGTCATGGCCAGCCCCAAGGCGACGACTGACTGCATCGATGCTTTCGGCAAAACGGACTTTCGCCCGGACCTTGTTTCATTCTCGGTTCCTACGCTCGTCATCCACGGCACATCCGACAAGACCGTGCCGATCGATCCCGCAGGCCGGGCCGCGGCACGCGGCATCTCCGGCGCGAAACTGATTGAATATGACGGCGAGCCGCATGGCCTGTTCGCCACCGTGCCGGACCGTCTGAACAAGGATCTGATTGAGTTTCTCGGCTGATCCCAGCAGCCCGGCCAAGCACCCCAAAGCTTGGCTGGGCATAGGCCGTTTCCGCGACGGTAGGTCCCCATACGGCGCTATGTTTATCACTTCGATCGCACCACCGTTCGCATGCACGACGTCATCGACAATCAAGCCCCGGCCCGTTATCAACAACGCAGCAGGCTAGCTCTTACCGGCATCTCAGCTGGCATATCCTTACTGAAGTTCGCCAGCGTGTCATTCATCATCTCATTGAGCGCTGAGTTATCCTTCAAAAGGGGAGCCAGCTGAGGCTACGGCATCGGATCTGCCGCAGCCCCTCCATAACAAATGATCACACCTTGAACAGCGACTTCAGCGTCGAGGGCTGGCTGCGGTGATATTGAGGAGCTGCGGAAACCTCTCCACCGAGAGCTGCAGCGGCGTGCCACGGCCAGCGCGGGTCATAGAGGATTGTACGGGCAAGCCCCACCAGATCGGCGTCACCCGTCGCGATGATCGCTTCAGCCTGGGCAGGTTCCGTGATCAGCCCGACAGCCACGACCGGCATCTTTACCGCGGCCTTGACTGCACGCGCGAAAGGCACCTGATAGCTGGGCGAGACCGCAATTTTCTGATCGATATGCAGGCCGCCGGTCGATACGTTGATGGCATCGCAACCGCGAAGCTCCAGGGCTTTCGCGAACTCGATCGTCTGGTTGATATCCCAGCCGCCATCATACCAGTCGGTTGCGGAAACACGAACCGTTACGGTCTTGTCGGCCGGGAAGGCAGCCCGCACCGCGTCGAAAACTTCGAGCGGGAAACGCATGCGATTCTCGAGGCTTCCACCATACTCGTCAGTCCGCTGATTTGAGAGTGGCGACAGGAAGGAATGCAGGAGATAGCCATGCGCGGCATGGATCTGTACGGCGTCTATCCCGATACGCGCTGCACGGACGGCCGCCTGTGCGAAAGCATCTCGGATCGCCTCCATACGCTTGCGGGTAAGTTCCGTCGGTACCGTATCCGTAGATTTGAAGGGGATCGCAGACGGGGCCTCGGTCTGCCACCCGTCCTTGCGGTCGGCCGCAATCTGCGCGGCACCGCGCCACGGCAGATCCGAAGACGCCTTCCGACCGGCATGGGCGAGCTGTACGGCAATGGGAATATTCGACCACTTGCGGATACCATCCAGCGTCCGGCGCATAGCGGCCTCTGTCGCGTCGTTATAGAGCCCGACATCTGCGTAGCTGATGCGACCCTCGGAAACGACCGCTGTCGCCTCGATTGTCAGCAAGCCGGCACCGGAAAGGGCGAGCTGCCCCAGATGGATCAGGTGCCAGTCCGTCATGCAACCGTCGACGGCGGAATAGGTGCACATCGGAGCGATCGTGATACGGTTCTCGAGATCGAGGTTGCGGATCTTGAACGGCGTGAAAAGCTGCGGCTGGGGCATTTGACTTACTCTTAGCATGACGAGTTTGACGTTCTTATCCCGACGGCCCGAAAAGGGACGCCAGGGACGACGTACGATCTTGACCGGTACCATCAATCTCACAGAGACATATTGGTATGGTGAAATCCATACCTAATCCTCCTCAAGGTATGCGTCAAGTCGTACCTTATGCTTGCGCATAAGCGTCCTTCCCGGTAGAATCAGCCCATGCCAGATCTGCTTCCCCAGCCTGCAAGGGATGAGATCGACCTCAGTGTCGTTTTTTCCACACTGTCCGATCCTCTCCGGCGCACCGCAATTGCCATTCTGGCAACACTTCCCGAATGCACGGAGCGCAACTGCGTTTCATTCGGCTTTCCGGTCGCGAAAGCGTCCCTCACCCATCATTTCAAGGTTCTCCGCGAAGCGGGCCTTATAAGCCAGATCGACTATGGAAATCGGCGTGCTTCATCGCTTCGAAAGAACGACATCGAGGCCCGGTTTCCAGGTCTTCTTGCCATGCTGGTGGAAGAACTGGAGCGAGATGGTGGTGCCGAAAAGGCCGTGGCCTCGGTGGTCCGACGCTGAGCACAACACTTGGAGCCAAAGACAAGGCGGGGCCTTCCGGTCAGGCAATTGACGGGATCAAACACCTACGGCGTGGTCAGTGACCGTTACTCCGTCCCTAGATAACCTCCGGCCGTCGGCGTCACCACGGTCACCGCTTCGCCAGCCTCGATCAGCGTCTGGGCGCAGCCGGCCAGTTCCTCCACCGAACCGTCGAGACGGCGCACAGTGGTCAGGCCAAGCTCACCCTCGCCACCGCCGGCAAGCCCGTGCGGCCGGATCGTCCGGTGCGACGACAGGATGGCGCAATCCATCGTTTCGAGGAAGCGGATCGTCCGCTTCGTCCCGTCGCCAGATGGAAACGCACCCTTGCCACCGGAATTCTCGCGGATATGGAAATCCTCCAGCAGGACCGGATAGCGGGTCTCCAGGATTTCCGGGTCGGTGAGCCGTGAATTGGTCATGTGCACATGCACCGCATCCGTGCCGGCAAAACCGGTGCCGTCGTTAAACTGCCCGGCCGGAGACCCGGAGCACAACGTCTCGTAATACTGGTAGGTCGCGTTGCCGAAGGTGAGATTGTTCATCGTCCCCTGGCTCGCGGCAATCGCCCCCAAAGCACCGAACAGCGCATTGGTAACGTGCTGCGAGGTCTCCACATTGCCGGCTACGACCGCTGCCGGATATTGCGGCTTCAGCATCGAGCCGTCCGGCACGATGATCCTGATCGGCTTGAGGCAGCCGGCATTCATCGGGATCGAGCTTTCCACCATCACCCGGAAGACATAAAGAACCGCCGCCCGCGTGACCGGTTCCGGCGCATTGAAATTGTTCGTTTTCTGCTCGCTGGTGCCGGTGAAATCGACGGTCGCCTCGCGCCTTTCCCGGTCGATCGAAATCTTCACCTGGATCGTGCTGCCTTGGTCGGTAGCATAGGAAAATTCCGCGTCGCTCAACTTTTCCAGCACCCGGCGGACACTTTCCTCCGCATTGTCCTGCACATGGCCCATATAGGCCTGCACCACATCCAGCCCGAATTGCGCGATCATCTTGCGCATTTCATGCACGCCCTTTTCGTTGGCGGCGATCTGGGCACGAAGATCGGCAACATTTTGGGCGACGTTGCGGGCGGGGTATGGATGATCGGAAAGCAGTTTCGTGATGCTACCCTCATTGAATCTTCCACGATCGACGAGCAGAACGTTGTCGAACAGCACGCCTTCCTCGTCAACGGTGGTCGCAAGCGGCGTCATCGACCCCGGAGCCGTGCCGCCGACATCGGCGTGATGACCGCGAGAGGCGACGTAAAACAGAATTTTTTCGCCGACCTCATCAAAGACCGGCGTCACGACGGTGATATCCGGTAGATGCGTGCCGCCATTATAGGGCGCGTTGAGCGCGAACACATCGCCGGGGCGGATCTTGCCATGGTTCTGCGAAATGATGCTTTCGACCGAACGGTCCATCGAGCCGAGATGCACCGGCATATGCGGAGCATTGGCAACAAGCGCGCCGTTCTCATCGAACACGGCGCAGGAGAAGTCGAGCCGTTCCTTGATGTTGACCGAGGACGCCGTATTCTGCAGCGTCACGCCCATCTGCTCGGCGATCGACATGAACAGGTTGTTGAACACTTCGAGCAGAACCGGATCGGCATGCGTGCCGACGGCACCGGCGCGGGAGAGTTCCGCTACGCGCTTCAGAACCACATGGTTCAGCTTTGTAATTTCGAAGGCCCAGCCATCTTCGATGACAATCGTCTGGTGCGGTTCTACGATCAGGCAGGGGCCGGTGGCGCGCGCACCGGGTGCAATCTCTGCGCGGCGATAGATCGGAGCGTCGCGCCATGCGCCGCCTGAGAAAAATTTCGTCGCGTCGCTGGATGCAGGAGCCGCCATGTCGAGTGAAAATTCCGGCTCGAAGGAATCCGCACCCCCACCGATCGCCTCGACTTCATAAGCCTCGAAAATGATCTCGCGTTTCTCGAAGATGAAACCGAACTGCTTTTTATGTGCGGCCTCGAAAGCGGCGCTCATCTCGGCCACGTCGGAAATGTGTATGGATAAGGTCGTGTCCGTGCCCTGATAGCGAAGATGGGCACGGTGCAGCACTTGCGTATCCGTTTCGGCAACCCCCTGGCTTTTCACTTCGGTGAGAACTGCAGCGGTCAGCTCGTCGCGAACCGGGCCAAGCGAAGCGAGCGCTGCAGCAAGAGCTTGCGAAACCGTGCGCTGACGGGTGGCGCGAATATCGGCAAGTCCCATGCCATAGGCCGAAAGAATGCCGGAGAACGGGTGGATCAGAACCGTCGAAATTCCGAGTGCATCCGCTGTCAGGCAGGCGTGCTGGCCACCGGCGCCGCCGAAGCAGGTCAACGCATAATGGGTAACGTCGTAACCCCGCTGGACGCTGATCTTCTTTACCGCATTGGCCATATTCTCCACCGCGATGGCAAGAAAGCCATCGGCCACCTGTTCCGGCGTGCGACCATCACCGACCACCTTCGCCATCTCCTCGAAGGCAATCCGCACCGCATCCGCATCCAGCGGCTCATCGCGATTAGGCCCAAAGATTTTCGGGAAGAGATCGGGCGACAGCTTGCCGAGCATGACATTGGCATCCGTAACCGTCAGCGGCCCGCCACGGCGATAGGCCTTCGGGCCGGGATTGGCGCCGGCTGAATCAGGGCCGGCACGAAAACGGCCGTTCTCGAAATGCAGTATCGAGCCCCCGCCGGCCGCAACCGTATGGATCGACATCATCGGCGCACGCATGCGAACGCCGGCCACTTCTGTTTCGAATGAGCGTTCCAGCTCCCCGTCATAGTGGGAAACGTCGGTGGACGTGCCCCCCATATCGAAACCGACGATCCTGTCGAAACCGGCAAGCCGTGAGGTTTCCACCGCGCCGACCACGCCGCCGGCCGGACCGGAAAGGATCGCATCCTTGCCCTGGAACAGCCGCGCTGCCGTGAGGCCGCCGGAAGATTGCATGAACATCACCTGCGGGCCGCTATCACCGGTGCCGTTGGCGTCCGCTCCCAGCTCGTCCGCCACCTGCTCCACATAACGGCGCAGGATCGGCGAAAGATAGGCGTCGACGACCGTTGTGTCACCGCGACCGACAAGCTTGATCAGCGGCGAAACCTCGTGGCTGACGGAGATCTGGGAAAAGCCGATCTCGCCGGCTATGCGGGCAACGAGCCGTTCATGAGCCGGGTAACGATAGGCATGCATGAAAACAATAGCGATGGCGCGGGTGCCGGCATCAAACTGTGCCTGCAGATCGGTGCGAACGGCGGTTTCATCCGGCACCGCCTCGATCGTGCCATCGGCACGGACGCGCTCGTCAACCTCGACCACTACGCTGTAGAGCAACTCGGGCTTGACGATCTTCTTGGCAAAGATGTCGGCTCGGGCCTGATAACCGATCGCCAGAGCGTCGCGAAAACCGCGTGTGGTGACCAGTAGCGTCTTTTCGCCCTTGCGCTCCAGAAGCGCATTGGTGGCGACCGTCGTTCCCATCTTCACCGCGCCGATCAGGCCGGACGGAATGGTATCCCCGGTGGAGACACCGAGAAGTTCGCGAACGCCGTGCACCGCGGCGTCCCGATAAGCCCCTGGATTTTCAGAGAGAAGTTTGTGCGCAACCAATGATCCGTCCGGCCTGCGGCCAACGATATCGGTAAACGTGCCGCCGCGATCGATCCAGAAATCCCATTTCGCGCCGAATACGTTGCCGGTCATCTCCGCCCCTCTGAAAGCTGCGTCCGACCTAACGAAAACAGTTCGTCGACAAAACGTCAATGATTGATTGACAGCAAAATGCCTATTGCTGCATCATGCCTATCGAACGGGCAAAAGGCCTCAAAGAGCCTCGCTCGCAACGGCAACCGAGGGGAAGCCACATGAGCGATTTCCGCATTTTCGAGCGGAGGACATCCCATGTCCGCCGCTGATCCGCACCACAGCATTTTTCCCGAATGGCTCCGCAAGGGGCTGGACGGACTTTATCTCCTCTCCGGCTGGGCGGCCGGGCTTTTCCTCATTTCGATCTTTGTCATCATGCTGGCACTTTCCGCCGGCCGGCCTCTCGGTATCGACGTGCCGGCCGGTGACGACTTCGCCTCCTGGGCCATGGCGGCATCCGCCTTTCTGGGCCTTGCGCACACTTTCCGCTCCGGAGAGATGATCCGCGTCGGCCTGCTCGTCGAACGATTGACCGGCAGGACCCGTCAGCTCTTCGAAATCCTGGCCCTGCTGATCGGATCTACCGCGGCGGTCTATTTCGCCTGGTATGCGTTCGACATGAACCGCACTTCCTGGGAATTCAACGACCTCGCCCAGGGCGTCATCGCCATGCCGCTATGGATCCCGCAGATCGGCTTTTCCGGCGGGCTGATCATCCTTGCTATCGCCATGGTCGACGAGCTTGTGCATGTGCTGTTTGGCGGCCTCCCCCGCTACGAAAAGCCGGCACCGGACACGCCTGAAGAAGCCATCGAACGCGCCATACAGAGCGGGGCCTGATCTTATGGGTACAGTCGAACTCGTTGAAATTTCGGGCATCATCCTGGTTGCCCTTCTGGCGCTGCTGGCAAGCGGCGTGTGGATCGGTTTCTCCCTTTTGATCTGCGGCTTCATCGCCATGCTGTTCATGCCGGGTATCCCGATCGGTGCCGTGCTCGCCACCAACTCCTGGAGCAACGGCGCTTCGTGGTCACTCGCGGCTCTGCCGCTGTTCGTCTGGATGGGCGAAATCCTGTTCAGGACAAAACTGTCCGAAGAGATGTTCCGGGGCCTTGCTCCGTGGCTCGGCTGGCTTCCGGGCCGCCTCATGCATGTCAACGTCTTGGGTTGCGGCCTTTTTGGCTCGATCTCCGGCTCTTCGGCCGCGACGACGGCGATGATCGCCAAGATTGCCCTGCCGGAATTGAAGAAGCGTGGTTATGACGAAATGGTCAGCCTCGGTTCGCTTGCCGGCGCAGGCACACTCGGCATTCTCATTCCGCCATCGATCACCATGGTGGTGTATGCGGTGGCCGCCAATGTCTCGATCATCCAGATTTTTCTCGCCGGCTTTCTGCCGAGCCTGATCGTGATGGTTCTTTATTGCGGCTATATCGCTGTCTGGTCGCTGCTCAACCCGGACAAGACGCCGCCGGCACCGCCGAAGATGAGCTTCAAGGAAAAGCTGAAGGAATCGGCCAATCTCATCCCCGTCTCGCTGCTGATCATCCTCGTTTTCGCGACGCTGTTGCTCGGCTGGGCGACGGCCACGGAATGCGCCGCCTGGGGCGTGCTCGGTTCGCTCGGCATCGCGGCATGGTCGCGGTCTCTGACCTGGAAATCCTTCTGGGACAGCGTGATGGGGGCAACCCGTCTGACCTGCATGATCATGCTGATCCTCACCGGTGCCGGCTTCATGTCGATTGCCATGGGCTATACGGGTATTCCGAACGCACTCGCCGCTTGGGTGGACAGCTTCAACCTGAGCCCATTCGCGCTGATCGCGGTCCTGACCGTCATGTACATCCTGCTTGGCGCCGCACTCGACGGCCTGTCGATGATCGTGCTGACGACCGTCGTCGTCCTGCCGATGATCCAGCAGGCCGGTTTCGACCTTGTCTGGTTCGGTATCTTCCTCGTGCTGATCGTCGAGATGGCCGAGGTCTCGCCGCCGGTCGGCTTCAACCTCTTCGTCCTGCAGACGATGAGCGGGCGTGACAGCCTGACGGTGGCGAAGGCCTCGCTGCCGTTCTTCTTCCTGCTTGTGGCGACAGTCGCCATCATCACGGTTTTCCCGGATATCGTGATGGTACTGCCGAGAATGGCGTTTCCGGGATAACAAGAGAGAGGGAACTGAACACCATGAACGTCACTGCAAAATTTGCGCGCTGGGGTCTTGCTGCCGCCACGCTCCTTGCAACCACCGCTCCGTCATTCGCGGCCAATTGGGTTCTGCCATCCGCTTATCCGCCGGCGAACTACCATGTCGAGAATCTCAACCAGTTCGCCAAGGATATCGATACGGCGACCAAGGGTGAGCTGAAGATCACCGTTCACCCGAACGCCTCGCTGTTCAAGGCGCCGGACATCAAGCGTGCCGTCCAAACCGGCCAAGCGCAGGTCGGCGAAGTTCTGCTGTCGCTGCACGAAAACGAAAACCCGGTCTTTGGCCTCGACGTGGTCCCCTTTCTGGCAACCAGCTTCGAACAGTCGAAGAAGCTTTACGCCGCTTCGAAGCCGGCAATAGAGCAGGCACTGGACAAGCAGGGACTGAAACTTCTCTACACGACCCCATGGCCGCCGCAGGGCATCTTCACCAAGAAGGACGTCAGCTCGGTTGCCGACCTCAAGGGCCTGAAGTGGCGCGCCTATAATGTCGGTACCTCGCGCATCGCCGAAATCGTCGGCGCCCAGCCAGTCACCGTCCAGGCGGCCGAACTGCCGCAGGCGCTGGCAACAGGCGTTGTCGATGGACTCATGACCTCGTCGGCCACCGGCGTCGATAGCAAAATTTGGGAATCGCTGACCCACTACTACGATACCCAGGCCTGGATCCCGAAGAACGCCATCTTCGTCAACAAGGCCGCCTTCGCCGCTCTCGACCCGGCCACCCAGAAAGCGGTGACGGATGCAGCCGCCGCGGCCGAAGCCCGGGGCTGGGCACTCGCTGCCGAAAAGACCGCGTCCTACATGGATACGCTCAAGAAGAACGGCATGCAGGTGCTTGAGCCGAGCGCCGAACTGAAGAGCGGCCTCGCAGAGGTCGGTGCCAAGCTGACGGAAGACTGGTCGAAAAAGGCCGGTGCCGAAGGTCAGGCCATTCTCGACGCCTACAAGAAGTAATCGAACGGCGCCGCGGCGATCACGCCGTGGCGCTTTTCTTGAATAGGAGAGGAGCATGTCACAAGAAAAAGAGCCTTTGGCAGAACATAGCCTTGGTCCGATCGTGTCATCGGAACATCTGGCAAGCGGCGCATTGCCCGCTCTGTCCGAGATCGAATTCGGCCTTGTTATGCTCAATCACGCCTTCAGCCGCTGGATGGTTCGCTGCATGGCGGCGACCGGCGTGCCGGATCTGTCGCCGGTCGATATCCTCGTCCTGCACAATATCAACAGCCGCAACAAGCCGAAGACGCTTGCCGATATCGCCCTCGTATTGAACATCGAGGATACTCATGTCGTGACTTATGCGCTGAAAAAGCTCGAACGGCTGAAGCTGATCAAGTCCGGCCGACGCGGCAAGGAAAAGCTCGTCATGGTGACTGAGGCCGGTGCGGATGCGTGTGCCCGCTACAAGGCGACGCGTGAGAGCCTTCTGGTCAAGTCGGTCCTGTCGACCGAGGTTTCTACCGATAGCCTTTCACAGGTCGCAGCGAGGCTGCGCGCACTCTCTGGACATTATGACCAAGCCGCCCGCGCCGCGGCGTCGCTTTGAATTCGGCCAATTATCGGAGGATTTGCCTACGTCAGGCAAAGCTGCTGTCACAGTAACTTCTGCTGCGGAATAGATTTCGGCCTGCCTCGCCAAATTAACGAGGCAGGCCACTTTATGGCTTACATATCAGCCGGAGACAGCGTTACCGACGTACCCGTGGCGGCAACGTTAAGGCCGAGCTGGCCTGTCACGCTGACCGTCTGGAGATGGATCGAACCGGAGGTACCGCCAACCAGAATGTTGGCGCCAATGCCGGCTCCAACCGTGGCTTCCGCGGTCGCGCCCTGATAGAGGCCGCCGAGCGAACCATGGTGATAACCTGCAGTCGGCGCGAACACCGCCCAGATCAGTCGGCTACGTGTCGTAAAGCCGAGATCGACGCCCATCTTGCGGACAACGCCAGTGTAACGATCAAGCGGCTCGCTGCCCATGGTCGACTTGAAGACGCAATCTGCTTCCTTGGCAGAACCCAGGACATAACCGACGCCGCCACCGATGGAGCAATCGAGATAGCCGATCCGAACACCGCCGCGCTGATCAGACTCCTGATAGGTCGGCACGGTATCGCGACGGCTGATGACGTCGGCTGCCGGAGCTGCCGTTGCAACAAATGCGACCGGAAGAGCGGCCAAAGCCGCGGCGATTGTCTTTTTCATCCCTGTACTCCTTATAATATTATGTTCATCCGTTCGGGTGCGGATGGTTCACAGCGTTGACTAACGCATGTGGCAGAAGAATGATCCAAAATTACGGGAACACGAATTATCTCGCTTTGCGGGTCAACGTGACCAGGCGTTTAAGCGCTCATCCGAGCGGCGTTGGCGCGACCGTTTATATGTATTCCGGTGCAGCCTAGATAGGCTTGACGGACGCGCGGGCAACCAGCGAGACGCCGATACCGACGCGGCGCGCCACGCGATCCGGCATTGCAGCCCGCTCGAGCAGAAGATCGACGGCCGTGCGGCCCACTTCCTGCCTGTCGATGCGGATCGAACTGAGTGGTGGCGTCGAATGGCTGCTGACCGGCAGATCATCGAAGCCGATGACCGAGATCTCGCCTGGGACCGAGAGACCTGCCGCTGTCGCGGCCTGTATGACCCCCAGTGCCAGCATATCGGCCGCGCAGACGAAGCCTGTGCAATCGAGCGTGCCTGCTGCCAGCCTCGCCTCCACCGCACGGCGCGCATCGAGGCTCATCAACGCCCGGCTCTGCGTGTCGATCAGATGAACCTCCGGATCGAAAGTGATGCCGAAATCCGACAGGGCATCGCGAAAGCCATCAAGCCGAAGCGCGAAGGATACGCGCCAAGGATGGGTTACATGCACGATCTTGCGGTGCCCCTGCTCCAGAAGGTGACGTGCGGCCAGCCAGCCGCCGAAGTGATAGTCGGGTGACACGCTCGGGATCCGCATGCGGCGGTCCGCACCGTTCACGATCACTGCCGGACAGCCGAGTTCGCTGATTGCATCCAGCATTTCCGGTGTGTCGATCCCGAGTACGATCAAGCTTTCAGGGCGCTGCTGTCCGAACCAGTTTTCCTGGGCGAGCAGCGTCGGGATTTCCACGGAGGGGAGAAGTTCCACATTGGTGGCAATACCGCGCCTTTCGGCCTCCTTGAGGATCGATTCGAGGATCTCGCCGTAAAACTGACCACTCACGACAAAGCGGTCAAAGGTGATGATCGTCGTGGCCGCAACGGTGTAGGCAGGCTCAGGCGGCAGTTGGCGCTTCTGATACCCGAGCCGGCGTGCCGTATCGATGATTTGTGCGGCAACGGTCTGGCTGACACCGCCGCGCCGATTGAGCGCCTTCGATACGGTCCCCACCGATACTCCGGCTGCGGCTGCAACATCGTGAAGGGTCGCCGTTGAAAGATACGAGTCTGGATCGCTCATCGTCTACTTTGTTTCTGCGGTCGTCACAGGCATCGACACATTGCGCGACAGAATGTCTATCACGAAAATTTTCGGGATAAAAGCTGCTCCCATCAAGTCGAAGTTTTCGTGAATTTTCCTAGTTTAATCAACACTCGTTGTCCATTTTCATTTTCGAAAACTAGCTAAGGATCATCTAGTGCGAATATTTTTCGCTGTAAGTGCGAAAGTTTTTCTTAATTGACAAAATTTTCGTTGATGCCAAACTCTTCGCCATAGTCAGCGAGGAAACCTGCATGCTCACCGCCACCCTTTCCCATTCCGCCCCAACACCTGCTCTGGCGACGCCACATAGCCGCCAGGCAGTTCTTGAGCGGGCTGTCGAGCGGGTCCGGTCTACATCGCGCATCTTCGGACTGCGCAACCCGCAGATCGGCAGCGCGGAAAAGGGTTGGGAATATTGCAACCCGTTCGATTGGGTCATCAGCTTTTATGCAGGCCAGCTTTGGCTTGCCTATCAGTTCAACGGCGAACCAGGACTGGCCAATCTTGCCCGTGCCCGCCAGGCCGATCTCAATCTGCTTCTCTCCAATCTTGCCGCGCAGGATCATGATCTGGGCTTCATCTTCTCGCTGAATTGCGTCGCGGATTGGAAGCTGACCGGGTCGCAGACGGCGCGGCAGATGGCATTGCGTGCGGCCGAAGCGCTGCGTGCCCGTTTCCGGCCAGCCGGCGGTTATATCCAGGCCTGGAACGCTCACGGAACGTCCGATACGGCGCGATCCAAATTTGTGGCCGGCCGCATCATTGCCGACACGATGCAAAACCTCGCGCTGCTTTACTGGGCGCATGAAGAAACGGGTACACCTGACTTCAAGACGATCGCCGACGCCCATGCGGAGACAACCCGCCGCCATCTGATCCGTGATGACGGCACGTCCTTCCACACATTCGTCTTCGACGCCACGACTGGTGCACCGCTGCGCGGTGAAACCCATCAGGGTTATGCACATGATTCCTGCTGGGCGCGTGGTCAGGCATGGCTTGTCCATGGTTTTGCCCAGTCCTTTCGCACGACCGGCAATCCCGCTTATCTCGATGCGGCACGGCAGGTGGCGGCGAAGGCCGAAGAGTTGATGGGCGATGACGCCGTTCCTCTTTGGGACTTCCGCCTGCCTGCCGATGCGCCGCAACATCTCGACAGCTCGGCCGGCGCCATTCTTTCGGCAGGGCTGTTCATTCTGGCTGACATGACCAGCGGAGACGAGAAAATCCGCTGGCGCGCCTTTGCCGAACGACTGCTCAATGGCTTGATCGAGACCTGCGACCTTACGCAGATTGAAGGGGCACAGGGACTGCTCGATTATGGCGCGGCCCATGTGCGGCGCGGCTCGGTGCGCAACATGCTGCCCTATGGCGACTACTATTTCATGGAAGCGCTGATGCGGTCGCTCGGCCATTCCCGTTTCTGCTGGTGAGATCGATGATGCACCCTCCCCTTCCAATCGATCCAGATGCTCCAATAAACCGGGATGCCGCCGCACGCCTTTTGTCCTGGCTTGTCGGCAATCACCTTGGCGCTTTCACGCAAGGCAATGCCGGGCTAAAGCTCGGATCGACTGTTGCGGCCTATGATGAAGGTGCTGCCCGTCTCGAAGGGCTTTCGCGCCTGCTATGGGGCGTGGTGCCTGCGCTGGCCGGCGGATGCCCGATGCCGGGAGTGGAAAGTATTGTTGAAGGGCTCGCCAACGGCACCGACCCGGCCCACCCGACCTATTGGGGCGAGGCCGGAGACATGGATCAGCGCCTGGTCGAGATGGCCGCAATCGCGGTCTTCCTGCGTGAGGCGCCCGATGTTCTGAACAGGCTGATGCCGCAGGCGGCGAAAGAGAACCTTTTCCGCTGGCTGTCAAAAATCCAGGACGTGCGTATCAATCCGAGCAACTGGCGCTTCTTTCGGATTCTGGTGATCGATGCACTCGCAACCACTGGCTGGCCGGTCGACCGCAATCGCCTCGCCGAAGAACTTGATTTCATCGACAGCCAGTATGTCGGCGACGGATGGTACAAGGACGGCGCCGAGGTCGGACGGTTCGACTACTACAATCCCTTCGCCTTTCATTTCTACGGCCTTCTTTATGCACGTTGGCACGCGGCCGACGATCCCGAACGCTCGGCGCGCTATATCGAACGGGCGCGAACGTTTGCCCTTTCCTACCGTCACTGGTTTGCAGAAGACGGCGCCGCAATCGCCTATGGCCGCTCGATGACCTATCGCTTCGGAACCGCCGGTTTCTGGGGCTTACTTGCCGAAGTCGACCATCCCGAATTGAGTGCCGGATCACTGCGTGGGCTCTGGTCACGCGCGATGCGCTGGTGGCTTGCGCAGCCGGTCTTTGATGCCGAAGGACAGCTGACGGTTGGCTACGGCTACCCCAATCTTTTGATGAGCGAGTTCTACAACAGCGCGCAGTCGCCGCTCTGGGCACTGAAGGCATTTGCGCCGTTGGCGTTGCCGGCTGACCATCCGTTCTGGAGCGCAGAAGAAGAAGCAGACGAACCAGCCGCAACCCATACCGTTGCCGTATCGCACCAGATCACCTGGCGCACCAACGGTATCGCCTATCTGGCCGCGGCCCCGCCGAAACATCGCGAGGTCCGGCATGTCTCCGATAAATACGCCAAATTCGCCTATTCCTCGCACCACGGCTTTTGCGTGGAATCGCTGGATTGGATCGCAAGCGGCTTTGCCGGCGACAACATTCTCGCTTTCAGTCGCGATGGTCTCAGCTGGGCATTTCGCACGAAGGTCGAAGAGGCCTTTCTCGAAGGTGGTGAACTGACGACGGTCTGGTCGCCCTTTGCCGGTTGCCGCGTGACCACCCGACAGCGCCCAAGCGAAGCGGGAGAGCTGCGCGAAAGCACGGTTGAAGCGGATTTTCCGCTCAAGGTTCTTGCAACGGGCCATTCCGCAGACCTCTGGATCACGCCGCGGTCCTTGCAGCAGGTGATCGAAGGAGACGAACTTCGCGACGACAAGCCGGCAGCCGAAGGCGCCACGCTGTTCAGCGATCTGCGCGATCTCGACGGAAAACTGCTGCGCCGCGTACTGCCAAGCGCGCCGAACACCAATCTTATCCACCCCCATTCCGCAGTGCCTGCCCTGCTCGGCTCCATACCCGCCGGCCGCAGTCTGCTGCGCACATACCTGACCGCCGGAGGGCGATCATAACAAGTTAAAGAGGATATTGAGGAGGAGACAATGTTCAAACGAAAGACACTGGCGGCGCTGACATTCACAGCGCTGGTTTCATTGACGTCCGCGGCCTTCGCGGAGGATACGTCAATCCGCTTCGCCTGGTGGGGCAACGAAGCACGTGCCGCAAACACGCTGAAGGTCATCAAGCTTTTCGAGGAAAAGAATCCGGGCATCACGGTGAAAGCCGAATATTCCGGCTATGACGGTTACCAGACACGCCTGAGCACGCAATTTGCCGGCGGCGCCGAGCCCGACATCATGCAGATGCTGCTGGCATGGCTGCCGATGTTCTCGAAGAATGGCGACGGCTTCGCGGATATCAACAAGTTCTCCAACCTGATCAATCTTGAGGAGTTCCCCAAGACCACGCTGGAGCAGGTGACGGTCGGCGGCAAGATACAGGGCGTGCCGATCGGCTCGACCGGCTTCCTGTTCCTCTACAACAAGGAGCCATGGCAGAAGGCCAAGATCGCCTATCCGAAAACCTGGGACGAACTGTTCGAAGCTGCAAAACTGATGCGCGAGCGCCTCGGTGACGAATATTACCCGCTTGATCCGACCACGCAGGGCAGCTTCCTCATTTCACTGTCCTGGGCGATGCAGAAATACAATGTCAATTTCATCGATCCCGACGAGCCCAAGGTTTCGATGAATGAAGAACAGGTCACCGACTGGCTGCGCTTCTTCAAGAGGCTCGAAAACGAGCATGCACTGGTCAGCATCAGAGCACGCGCCGCCATGGGTGGTGCCTCCAAGCCGACATCGCAGATGCCCGACTGGGTGGAAGGCAAATGGGGTGGCGTCTACTCCCAGGATTCGACGCTGACATCGCGCGCCGACACGCTGACAGGCGGTCTCGACCAGTTGGAAGTCGGCCCCTACATCATGCTGCCGGACGCCAAGACCGCCGGCACGATGAGCCGCACCGGCTTCGTCTATTCGATCAGTAAACACAGCAAGCAACCGGAAGCGGCGGCAAAGTTCATCAACTTCCTGACGACCGACCCGGAAGCCGCCCGTATCATCGGCACAGCACGTGCAATCCCTGCCTCGAAAACGCAGTGGGATGTTCTGACCAACGAAAATCTCATCCCGGCAATCCAGAAAATCGGTACGGGGCAGATCATGGAACTTGACGAGAAAGGCCTGGTGCCGCGCTTCTCGCTCTATTTCGAGCATCCTCTGATCTACAAGCTTCTGTTCAACACGTTCGAGGAACTGTCCTTCGACAAGACCACGCCGGAGGAAGCTGCACCGAAGCTGATCAAGGAAGCCAACCGGATATTGTCCCGCCTTTAGCGCGGCAGCGGTCTCCGGCCCGCAAGGGCCGGATCTGCCTGACTTTTCCGGAAGAGTGCAGCGGCTTTTGCCGGAGCACTCGCCCTTCCACACGGCCAGCTGCCGAACATTTCTCAGGTGATGCGGATGTATGAAAGCAAACGCCTAGGCTATCTTTTTGTGCTGCCCTTTATTCTGGGCATCCTCGCCTTCAATCTATTTCCTTTCGCGGCCTCGTTCGCGTTGAGCTTTACCGACTATCCGTTGATCGGATCGCCGACCTATATCGGGTTCGAAAACTACGAAAAAATGGTTTTCGACGATGATCTGTTCTGGAAGTCGCTGACGGTTACGGTGTCCTTCGCCCTGATCGTCGTTCCGGCACGACTGGCGGTCGCGCTTTTCATCGCGCAGGTGCTGAACTTCAAGCTGCGCGGCATCAACTTTTTCCGCGCCGCCTATTACCTGCCGACGATCCTCGGCGGTTCGATCGCCATCTCCGTCATGTGGAAGTTCCTCTTCCAGCAAAAGGGGCTGGTCAACATCATCCTCGACACCGTCGGCATCGATCCGATCCCGTGGCTGGCGAGCGAGCGTTATGCCGTCTGGACCATCGTGGCGCTCAACACGTGGCAATTCGGTGCGGCCATGGTGATCTTTCTCGCAGCCCTGCAGGGCGTGCCGAAATCGCTTTATGAAGCGGCGGAAATCGACGGCGCCTCGTTCTGGCAGCAGTTCCGCAATGTCACCCTGCCGATCATCACGCCGGTCATATTCTTCAACATGATCATGCAGATCGTCAACTGCTTCCAGGAGTTCAACGCTCCCTTCATGATCACCGAGGGCGGGCCGCTCTATTCCACCTATTTCATGGCCCTCTACATTTACGACGAAGCCTTCAAATATTTCAACATGGGCTACGCCAGTGCGCTGTCCTGGGTCCTGTTCTTCCTGATCGTTGGTATTGCAGGCGTCCTGTTCTGGTCCTCGAAATACTGGGTCTTCTATTCAGGCGAAAAGGAGAGAGCGCGATGAGCAGCGACACGGCCGTAAGCGTGATGCCGAAAACACGAATTCCGTCCAACGCGGAAGTGCTGCGCACGCAACGCAAGGAGCGGATCTCGCTTGCCTTGCGCTACCTCATACTGGGAGGCGTCGGCTTGCTGATGCTCTACCCGCTGTTCTGGTTGCTGGGCGCGTCGTTCAAGTCGAACCAGGAAATCTTCACCACGATCTGGTTCCTGCCGCGCGACCTCACCCGGCTGCTCGATTTCAGCGCCTATTACAACGGCTGGATGACGCGGACCGAATACACCTTCGCCACCTATTTCCTGAACTCGTTCCTGATCGTTATCCCGCGGGTCATCGTCACGCTGATCTCGTGCACGCTGGTGGCCTATTCCTTCGCCCGGTTTGAATATCCCGGCCGCAAATTCCTGTTCTCGATCATGATTGGCACCATGCTCCTGCCGCCGATCGTATTGCGCGTGCCGCAATATCTGATGTTCAAGGAACTGGGGATGATCGACAGCTACTGGCCGTTGATCCTGCCTTCGGCCTTTGCCGTCGATACTTTCTTCACCTTCCTCGTTGTCCAGTTCCTGCGCGGCACACCGCGCGACATGGAAGAGGCCGCGATCATCGACGGCTGCAACGCGCTGCAGCTCCTGTGGCACATTGTCGTACCGCTCCTGAAACCGGCGCTGATTTCCGTCGCGCTTTTCCAGTTCATCTGGACGATGAACGACTTCATCGGGCCGCTGATCTACATCTCGACCGTCGAGAAATACCCCGTGTCGCTGGCGCTCAAGATGAGCATGGACGTCAGCGGCGAGGTCGAGTGGGCCAATATCATCGCAATTTCCATCGTAGCCCTGCTGCCGTCACTGACCGTGTTCTTCCTGGCGCAGCGCTATTTCATCGAGGGCGCGACCTCGAGCGGCATCAAGGGTTGAGGAAAAGGAGCCAATCATGGCTAGCGTTAATCTCGAAAAGATCGTCAAGACATATCCCAACGGTTTCGAGGCGGTGCATGGCGTCGACCTTGAAGTGCGCGACGGCGAGTTCATGGTCTTCGTCGGCCCTTCCGGCTGCTCGAAAAGCACCATCCTGCGCATGATCGCCGGACTGGAATCGATCTCCGGCGGGGAACTGAAAATCGGCGATACGGTCGTCAACAACCTTCGCGCCAAAGAACGTGGGATCGCCATGGTGTTCCAGAACTATGCGCTTTATCCGCATATGAAAGTCTATGACAACATGGCCTTCGGCCTGAAACTGGCCGGTCTTCCCAAGCAGGAGATCCACGAGCGGGTCACGCAGGCGGCCAAAATGCTGGAAATGGAGCACCTGCTCGACCGCCTGCCGCGCCAACTCTCCGGCGGACAGGCGCAGCGTGTTGCCGTTGGTCGCTGCATCGTCAAGCGGCCGGAAGTGTTCCTCTTCGACGAACCGCTGTCCAACCTCGACGCCAAGCTGCGCGCCTCGATGCGCGTGCGCCTGACGGAACTGCACCGCGAGTTGCGCGACCGCGGACAGCCTTCGACCGCAATTTACGTCACCCATGACCAGGTCGAGGCCATGACCATGGGCGAGCGCATCTGCGTGCTGAAGGACGGCACCATCCAGCAGGTGGACACGCCAACGACGCTTTATGACCGTCCGGTCAATGCCTTCGTCGCCGGGTTCATCGGTTCGCCCGAAATGAACATCCGTCCGGCAACGCTGGTGGCACGCGATGGAGGGCTGGGCGTCGAGATCGGCGACACGATGTTGCCGCTTCCCGCTGCATTTTCTGATGCCCTGCGCAACAGGATCGGCCAGAAGGTGCAGTTCGGCATCCGCCCGGAGCATATCGGCACGCCTCGGAGCATACTCGCCTCTGGATCGCAGGAGCGCGCCGCCATAGCCAACTGCCTTTTCCGCCTGCGCGAGCATATGGGCAACGAGGTCTATACCCATTTCGAGCTCGGCGGCCACGATTTCGCCGCCCGCATCCCGACGGATTTTGCCGGCGATATCGACGCGGCAGAGCGTGGCCAGACAATCCAGCTCGGCTTCGTCATGGACAAGGTCCATATCTTCGACGCAGACACGGGGCTCAATCTCACCCTCGGAGCCTCACAGCTGATGTAGAAAACAGAGTCAGCAAACACGATGTTGGCTCCAGTCTTGTGAGATTCAGGCGGCATTCCGGTTCGTAACACCGACCCTTTGCGCCGCCTGAACTCGATAATGGTCTTAAAGGCACTCATCGAACCAAGTGTTTGGACATGTCTACCTTGACGCGCACCGATAAGCGCGGTTTCAGTCGGATCATCCCGTGACAGGAGAAGAGATGCCGACCGAGCAGGAGCAACGGCCCACCGAAACCAACAGCAATCCTCCAACCATGGCGGATGTCGGACGGATTGCCGGTGTTTCGGCCATGACGGTGTCGCGGGCGCTGAAGGGCAAATCCTATATCGCCAAGGATACGCTGGAACGCATTCTGGCAGCGGTCGATCAACTCGGATATGTCCTCGACCAGTCGGCCGGCAGCCTTTCGTCCCGCCGCAGCGGCTTCATCGCCGCCATCGTGCCTTCGATCGACAACTCGAACTTCGCCGATACCGCCCGCGGCATCACCGACACGCTGGCGCAGACCAGCATGCAGCTGTTGCTCGGCTATACGAACTATTCGGTCGAGCGTGAGGAGGAGCTGATCGAGTCCATGCTCCGGCGACGGCCGGAAGGTATCATCCTGACCGGTGGCAAACATACGTCGAAGGCAAGGGCGATGCTTTTCAATTCCGGCATCCCGGTGATCGAGACCTGGGATGTACCGGAAAATCCTGTCGATGCCGTTGTCGGCTTTTCCAACACGGATGCGATGGAAGCATTGGTCGACAGCCTCGTTGCTCAGGGATATTCGCGCTTTGGCTTCATAACCGGATCAGAGGCTTCGGATACCCGTGGCCATCAGCGCCATATCGGTTTCGACCGCGCATTGTCGCGGCACGGCCTGACCAGTGACCGCGTGGTGGCCATCGAGGCCGTGCCGATCCGCATGTCGCATGGCGGAGAGGCCATTCGCGCGTTGCTCGAACGTTATCCGGACACCGATGTCGCCATCTGCGTTTCCGACCTTCCGGCCTTCGGCGCGATCATGGAATGCAAGAGAATGGGACTGGTCGTGCCGCGTGACATCGCCATCGCCGGCTTCGGCGATTACGAGATCGCCTCGATATCGGAGCCCGGCATCACCACCGTCAATGTCGACAGCTACGGGATCGGCGCGCAGGCAGCCGGGCAGATGATTGCCATGCTGGAAAACCGCGGCACTGCCGCGACCATAAGAACGAGCTATCATGTGCTGCATCGTGGCAGCACATGATCAGGACAATATCGCTCAAAATCCCACAAGTGCGGCATGTCTGTTTTTGATTGCCCGTGTTATCGATAACATCTATGTCAACGGTAAAGAACCTTATGAACCGGGAGGAATTTCCAATGTCGTTTCCGCTGTTCGATCTGACGGGCAAGACCGCGCTGATCACCGGCTCCAGCCAGGGCATCGGCCTGGCGCTCGCCCGTGGCCTTGTAGAGCATGGCGCAACCGTCATTCTCAACGGCCGCGATGAGACCAAACTGAATGCCGCGCGGGAACAGCTGACCGCCGATGGTTTCACTGCCCACGCCGTTGCCTTCGACGCCACGGACTACACATCCGTCGCGGCAGGCATCGACAGGATCGAGGCCGAGATCGGTCCGATCGATATCCTCATCAACAATGCCGGCATGCAGCATCGCTCGCCGCTCGAGGATTTTCCGATCGACAAGTGGCAGCAGCTTCTGACCACCAACATTTCCAGCGTCTTTTATGTCGGCCAGGCCGTTGCCCGCCACATGATCGCCCGGGGTCGCGGCAAGATCATCAACATCGCCTCGGTACAGAGCGAACTCGCCCGTCCGGGCATCGCGCCCTATACCGCCACCAAGGGCGCCGTCAAAAACCTCACCAAAGGCATGTCCACCGACTGGGCCAAGCACGGCCTGCAGGTCAACGCCATTGCACCCGGCTATTTCAAGACGCCGCTCAACCAGGCGCTGGTCGACAATCCCGAATTTTCGGCATGGCTGGAAAAGCGTACACCGGCCGCCCGCTGGGGCAATGTCGATGAACTGGTCGGCGCAGCCGTCTTCCTGTCCGGCAAGGGCTCCTCTTTCGTGAATGGACACACGCTTTATGTCGACGGCGGCATCACCATCAGCCTTTGAGGCCCACACCGTCCGGCGTCCCATCATCGTGATGGGCGTTGCCGGATGCGGCAAGAGTTCGGTTGGTGCACGCCTCGCCGAGGCGCTTGGCCTGCCCTATCAGGAGGGCGACGACCTCCACCCGCAAGCCAATATCGCCAAGATGTCGAAGGGCACACCGCTTACCGACGATGATCGCTGGCCCTGGCTTGACCGGATCGGCGAGATTCTGGCCGATCATGCATCGAGCGGTATCGTCCTGACATGCTCGTCGCTGAAGACGGTCTACCGTGACCGGCTGCGCGCGGCAGCCGGCGAAAAGCTTGCCTTTGTGTTTCTCGACGGCAGCAAGGCTCTACTGACCCGGCGCATGGGCGATCGCGAAGGCCATTTCATGCCAACCAGCCTTCTCGAAAGCCAGCTCGCAACCCTGGAGCGGCCGGATCAGGAAGCAGACGTCGTAGTCGTCGACATCGACAACACGCCGGAGACGATTAAAGATCTGGCGATCGACGGACTGCGCAGGCTCGTGGCCGGATAAGCCATGAAGGCGGCCGCAAGGGCGCCTTTTAGTGCGCCATCAGAACGACGAAGCCGCCAGTCTAGGTCGATGACGCCACGCGCGCATAGGCGCCGAGAATGAAGCGTTCGGCGCGCAGCAGATAAGCTTCCAGTTTTTCCGCCGCACTCGTCGAGCGCCCGGCCTCAAGCTCGATAAGTATCTCGCCGTTCTGGTCGATGAAAGGACCATGGAGAAACTCGGGATCGTGAAGCAGGCCGAAGACGAGGCGCAACTCCAGCGAGATATGTGCGTAGAAATTCGATAGACGCGGACTGTCCGCAAGTTCGACGATCGCCGAGTGGAAAGCGATGTCGGCGCTTCCGACGCCAAGCCAATCCTTCACCTCGCGGCAGCGGCGCGCATCATCGACCGCAGCCCGCATGCGCTGCGCTGCAGGATGCCGCGGATGCGCCTGCGCCAGCGCAGGGCATTCAATAAAGCGCCGCACACGATAGATATCGATGATCGTCGACATGCTCGGGGTGGAAACGAAGACGCCGCGATTGGCTTCGTAACGCAGCAGGCCTTCCTTGGTCAGGATGCGGAAAACTTCCCGCAGCGTGTTGCGCGAAACCTGCAACTCTTCGCAAAGTGCTATTTCTGAAAGATGACTCCCCGGCGTCAGCGTACCCGATATGACCTTTTCACGAATACTTCCAGCCACCGTCTCGGCCAGCGTTTGCACCGGTTCCGCTGCGCGCGATCCGGCGACGCTGCTGCTGCCACCGACAAGGTTCGAGTATCCCGTTTCATCACCTTGCGGTTTACGTGCAGCCAAACCTTACCCCTTCGCTTCGGACGAGCTTCATTTTTCGGTAATGCGCTTCCTTGCCGGCCACAAGCAAAATGAAGCGCAGCCGGAGGCAAAAGAGAACTTAATCGTGCAGAATTCAGCGCATGCATAAATGTTGAGCAATTGACCATTTGTAGGGCAATATATAAAAATTGTTCAACACTATAGACAGCATTGTTCGCCTTTGTTAGCGTTTAGTCAACTTGGCAGGGCGGACGTAATTTCATGCTGACGATCGATATCAACAGCGATTTGGGTGAGAGCTTCGGCGCGTGGGCAATGGGCGATGATTCGGCCATGCTCGATATCGTCAGCAGCGCCAATGTCGCCTGTGGTTTTCACGCCGGCGACCCGGCAGGCATTCTGAAGACGCTGCGCGCTGCCACTGAACGTGGCGTGACGATCGGCGCACATGTCGGCTACCGCGATCTCGTTGGCTTCGGCCGCCGCAACATGGACCCGACGAGTGCCGAGCTGATCGGCGACGTGATCTACCAGATCGGCGCATTGCAGGGCCTCGCCAAGGCTGCCGGCACCCGTGTCACCTATGTGAAGCCGCACGGTGCGCTCTACAACACGATCGCCGTCGATGCGCGACAGGGCAAGGATGTGATCGACGCGATCCTTACGATCGATCCGTCGCTGGTCCTGATGGCGCTGGCGGGCTCCCCGCTGGTCGAGCAGGCCCGCGCCGCCGGTCTGACCGTCGTTGCCGAAGCATTTGCCGACCGCGCCTACACGCCGGAAGGCAATCTCGTTTCCCGTCGGGAAAAGGGCTCGGTGCTGCATGATCCCGATCTGATTGCTGCCCGCATGGTGCGCATGGTCAAGGACGGTGTAATCGAGGCGATCGACGGCACGCTGACCAAGGTCGATGCCCAATCGATCTGCGTTCATGGCGACAGTCCGGGTGCTGTTGCCATGGCGAAACGCCTTCGCGAGGTTTTCGAGCAAACCGGCCTTGCCGTCCGCGCCTTTACACCGGCCGCTTGAACAATCATGCAATCCGCCGTGCCAACCATAAACCGAGACACGTCGATGCGCATCCTGCCGGTGCGTGGCGACTGCATTCTCGTGGAACTGGCCGATCTTGGCGAAGCGCTGGCGCTATTGGATGCGCTGAAAAACAATCCGGTCGGCGGAATGACCGAAATCATTCCTGCAGCACGCACACTTCTGATCTCGTTCGACCCCTATACCGTGTCCGAGGATGCGCTGGTGGACGCCGTTACCGCACTGGCCGGCGGCGAGCGCAGGGCGGCAACTGGCACCCTCGTGGAAATCCCGGTTCGTTATGACGGCGAGGATCTGGCCGAGGTCGCCGGCATTCTCGGGATAAGCGTGGAAGACGTCATTCGGCTGCATGGTGAAAGCGACTACGTTGCTGCATTTACCGGCTTTGCGCCGGGCTTTGCCTATCTTTCCGGTGGCGATCCGCGGCTGACGGTTCCCCGCCGCAAATCACCGCGCACGTTGGTTCCCGCCGGTGCCGTCGGTCTCGCCGGCGAATTCAGCGGCGTCTATCCCAAAACCAGCCCGGGCGGCTGGCAGTTGATCGGCACCACGCCGCTTGCGATGTTCGATATCGACCGCACGCCGGCCTCGCTGCTGCAGCCGGGCAGCCGGGTGAAATTTCGCGACATGGCGAAGGATGCTGCTTACGAGATCAAGGCTTCGAGCACGCTAGCGGCAAAGCCCGTTCAGGCGGATGTCACGTCGTCGATCGAGATCATCTCGCTGGGTCTGCCGGTTCTGTTTCAGGATCTCGGCCGTGCTGGTCAGGCCGGCCAGGGGATCAGCGTATCGGGCGCAGCGGACCGCGCGAGTTTCAAGGTCGCCAACCGTATCGTCGGCAACCCGGCAAACGCCACGGCGCTCGAGATCACACTCGGCGGCGTCAGTTTCCGTATGCACGGTCAGGGCGTCATGGCTCTGACAGGCGCGACGGCTGCAATCTCGATCATCAGCGTGAATGGCACGAAGATCTCGGCCCCGCACCACACGGCCGTCGCGCTCGATGACGGCGATGTGGTTTCGCTTGGCACGCCGGAAGCCGGCATGCGTTCCTATCTGGCACTGCGCGGCAGTTTTTATATTGCTCCGGTGCTCGGTAGCGCCGCCACCGATACGCTGGCTCAGATCGGCCCCGCCGCTCCTGTTGTCGGCGATGTCGTCACGATCCGTCCGGCAGCAGCCGATTCGCTGGTTGCAATGGAAGAACCGAGCTTTGCGATGCCGTCCGCGACAAAAACCGTGGTGCTCGACGTGGTGATGGGCCCGCGCACCGACTGGTTCACCGAAGCCGCCGTCGAAAACTTTCTCAATCAGGAATGGTCGGTCACGCCACAGTCGAGCCGCGTCGGCATCCGCCTTGCCGGCGAAGCACTCGAGCGCGCAAACCCCGGCGAGCTGCCGAGTGAGGCGACCGTGCGTGGCGCGCTGCAGGTTCCGGCCAGCGGCCAGCCCGTTCTGTTTCTTGCCGATCATCCACTGACCGGCGGTTATCCGGTCATTGCCAATGTCGCCGGCCATCATCTTGATCTGGCCGGCCAAATTCCCGTGGGCGCCAAAATACGCTTCAACGCGATCAGCCGCTTTTCGCCCCGTTTCATTGCAGGAAAATGCCCATGAAGAAGGTTCTGATAGCAAACCGCGGCGAGATCGCGGTGCGGATCATTCGGGCCTGCAAGGATTACGGCCTGACTTCTGTCGCCGTTTATGCCGATGCCGACGCTGACGCGCTGTTCGTGAGGCTAGCCGACGAGGCTTTTGCGCTGGATGGCGTGACCGCCAAGGACAGCTATCTCGATATCGAAAAGCTGATTGCCATTGCCAAGCGTTCAGGCGCCGATGCCGTGCATCCCGGTTACGGTTTTTTATCGGAGCGCAGCGAATTTGCTGAAGCCGTGATCGATGCCGGCCTCATCTGGATCGGTCCCGATCCGCAAGTCATCGAAGCACTCGGCGACAAGCTGCAGGCGCGTGCGATTGCCCAGAAGGTCGGCGCGCCGCTGGTGGCCGGTTCCGATAGCGCAATTTCCTCGCCTGCGGAAGCGCTGGCTTTCGCAAAGAAATTCGGCCTGCCGATCGCCATCAAGGCGGCGCATGGCGGCGGCGGACGAGGGTTGAAGATCGCCCGCGAGCTCGGCGAGGTCGAGGAACTTTTCTCATCGGCCACGCGTGAAGCAGTGGCCGCCTTTGGTCGCGGCGAATGTTATGTCGAACAGTTTCTCGACCGCCCGCGGCATATCGAGGCGCAGGTGCTGGCGGACCGTCTCGGCAATGTACTGGTGGTGGGGACCCGCGATTGCTCTTTGCAGCGTCGCAACCAGAAACTTGTCGAAGAAGCACCTGCGCCTTTCCTCTCCGATGAACAGCGCGAAAAAATCCATTCCGCCGCGCGCGACATCTGCACGGCTGCCGGTTACACCGGTGCGGGCACTGTGGAGTTTCTGCTCAGCGCCGATGGCGTGATCTCCTTCCTTGAGGTCAACACCCGACTGCAGGTGGAACATCCGGTAACGGAAGAGACGACCGGTCTCGATCTTGTCATCGAACAGTTCCGCATTGCGGAAGGGCAGCCGATCAGCGTGACGACGATGCCGGAACCACGCGGGCATGCCATCGAGTTCCGTATCAACATGGAAGATCCGGGCCGCGGCTTTCTGCCGTCTGCCGGCGAGATTTCCAAATTCACCGCGCCTTCGGGTCCCGGTGTGCGACTGGATTCCGGTGTCGCTTCCGGCTCGACCATTCCGCCGATGTTCGATTCCCTTTCGGCCAAGCTGATCGTCTGGGGCGCGACGCGTGAACAAGCGATTGCCCGTAGTCGCCGCGCGTTGAGCGAATTCGCCATAGATGGCGTGCCCTCTGTGTTGCCGTTCCATCGCGCCGTCATCGCCCATGACGATTTCGCCAAGGAATTTCGCGTCCACACACGCTGGATCGAAACCGACTTCGCCGAAACGCTGGAAGCCGCAAGCCGCCCTGCCCCGGCAGAAAGCACCGGTCTTCTGCGCGGCCATGTCGAGATCGATGGAAAGCGTGTCGAGATCGGCATTCCCGATACATTCCTGCGGCTGCTCGGCCCGCTTTCGGCGGCCTCGAACAGCAACAAAAAGAGCGAAGAGAACGATGTCGGTGCAGTCACAGCACCGGTGCCCGGCCTTCTCGTCCACTGGAATGTTTCCGACGGCGCTATTGTAGAAAAAGGTGACGTTCTGGCAATGATGGACGTGATGAAGATGGAGACAGCAGTCACCGCACCGGTTTCCGGCACCATCGCCATCCTTGCTGAGGCCGGTTCATCACAGACGGCAGGCGCCGTCATCGCCCGCATTACCAGCGGGACCACGTCAACCACTGAACAGGCCAAGCCGGAGACACGGACATGAGCGAAACCATCAAGCCGCTTCTGTCGGTCGAAAACCTGAGCGTCGAATTCGGCTCCAGCCGTGTGGTCGATGAACTTTCCTTTACCGTCGAGGCCGGCAAGACGGTGGCCGTCGTCGGAGAATCCGGTTCCGGCAAGTCGGTGACCTCGCTGTCGACCATGCGTCTTGCCGACATGATGGGCGCAAAATACGCAACCGGCCGCATCATGTTCAACGACCGCGACCTCCTGAAGGCCAGCCAGAAGGAGATGCGCTCGATCCGCGGCAAGGAGATCGCCATGATCTTCCAGGAGCCGATGACCTCACTCAACCCGGTATTCACCATCGGCGACCAGATCTGCGAAGTGCTGATGCTGCACGAAAAGCTCGGCAAGTCCGCTGCCATGGCTGAGGCCCAGCGACTGCTCGACATGGTGCGCCTTCCGGATTCAGCAGAACTTCTGCACCGCTTTCCGCACCAGCTGTCCGGCGGCATGCGCCAGCGCGTGATGATCGCCATGGCGCTTGCCTGCCGCCCAAAGCTGCTGATCGCCGACGAGCCGACCACAGCACTCGACGTCACCATTCAGGCGCAGATTTTGAACATCATGCGCGACCTGCAGAAGACGCTCGGCATGGGCATGGTGTTCATCACCCACGATATGGGCGTGGTTGCCGAAATGGCCGACCACGTCGTCGTCATGTGGAAGGGCAAAAAAGTCGAGGAAGGCCCGGTTCGCGAAATCTTCGCCAACCCGCAGCATCCCTACACCCGTACGCTTCTGTCCGCAGTGCCGAAACTCGGTAGCATGACCGGCGAAGAGTTTCCCAAGCGCATGCCGCTGACCGTTCTTCAGGATGGCGAGCCGGCGCTGGCCGGTGAAGAGCGCATTCAGGACACCGCCAAATACGACGAAAAACCGCTTCTGTCGGTCAAGGACCTGTTCGTCCGGTTCGACATCAAGAAGAACCTGTTTGGCAAGGCAACGCATCGCTGCAGTGCCGTGCAAAAGGTGAGCTTTGATATCCATCCCGGCGAAACTCTGGCTCTGGTGGGCGAATCCGGCTCCGGCAAGTCGACCATCGGCCGCACGATCCAGCAACTGCAATCCTCCATGGGCGGCGAGATCGCCTTTAACGGCCGCAGCTATTCGTCCATGTCCGCCGCCGAGCGGTTTCGCATGCGTCAGGAAGTGCAGTACATCTTTCAGGATCCCTTTGCGTCGCTCGACCCGCGCAAGACCGTCGGCTTCTCGATCGCCGAACCGATCAACACCCATGGCCTGATCAACGATAGCAAGGCAGTCAAACGCCGCGTCGATGAACTGCTGGAGCGGGTCGGCCTGCCGTCGAATGTCGCCTCACGTTACCCGCACGAGTTTTCCGGCGGCCAGCGCCAGCGTGTCTGTATCGCCCGCGCGCTCGCTTCCGATCCCAAGCTGATCATTGCCGACGAAGCGCTGTCGGCACTCGACGTCTCCATTCAGGCGCAGATCATCAACCTGTTCATGGACCTGCAGGCCGAGCGCGGCCTCGCCTATCTGTTCATCAGCCATGACATGGCCGTGGTCGAAAAGATGAGCCACCGCGTCGCGGTGCTTTATCTCGGCCAGATCATGGAAATGGGCTCACGCCAACAGGTGTTCGAAAACCCGAGCCACGATTACACCCGCCGCCTTCTCTCCGCCGTTCCGGTTGCCGATCCGACGGCACCGCGCAACACGGCGCTGATCGAAGGCGAAATCCCGAACCCCGTCCGTCGCGTCGGCGACGAGCCGGCCATCCTTTCCCACGAGGAAATCAATCCGGGCCATTTCATCGCCAAAAGCGCCTGAGGAAACCCGGATCACAAACCGCGACACAATCGCAAAGCATCTGAAGAGGAACAGGTAAATGACAACGTTCAAAAGGGGACTGGCGTCGGCCTTCGTGGCTTTCGCTCTCGCTGGAACAGCACTTTCCGCCGCTCCGGCTTTTGCCGCCGGCAAGATGACCATTTCCACCCCGCAGGATCCGGGCAGCTGGGATCCGGTCGATACGTTCCTCACCCAGTGGGCCGCCGTTTCCACCAACATCTTTGACGGCCTGACCTATCGCGGTCCCGACCTCAAGGTCGTTCCGGGTCTGGCTGAAAGCTGGGAAGAGCTGGACGAAGGCAAGCGCTTGCGCTTCAAGCTCCGTCAGGGCGTAAAATTCCATGACGGCGAAGATTTCAACGCCGCAGCGGTCAAGTTCACCTTCGAGCGCCTTCTCGGCGACCAGGGTGCCAAAGGTCCGCAGCGTTCCAACTACACCGCGATCGACAGCGTCGAGATCGTGGACGACTACACGGTCGACCTCAAGCTGAAGGCGCCGGACCCGGTCCTGCTGACAAAGCTTGCCGGTTACGGCGCGATGATCGTGCCGCCAAAATATATCGCCGAAAAGGGCGAGGACAATTTCAACACCAATCCGGTCGGCACCGGCGCGTTCAAATTCGTGTCCTACCAGCCGAAGGTGAACATCAAGCTGGAAGCCAACACTGACTATTGGGGCGGCGCACCGAAACTTTCGGAAGTCGAATACCGCTTCATCGCCGAGCCGGCGACCGCTGTTGCCGAACTGCAGGCAGGCCGCGTCGACCTCGTCATTCCGCCAACCATTCCGATCGGCATGATCCCGGTCATTGAAGGTGACAGCAAGCTCGAGATTGTCTCCGTTCCCGGCCCGACCGTGGATGCGCTGCGCTTCAACACGCGCGACGGCATTACCGCTGACGTGAACGTGCGCAAGGCGATCATCATGGCCGTTGATCGCGCCACCATCGTGCAGTCGATCCTCGCCGGTCAGGCTTCGGAAATCGTCAGCTTCCAGAGCGCCCTTTCCTTCGGTTACGACGCCGACCTCAAGGCCCTGCCCTACGACCCGGAAGGCGCAAAGAAGCTACTCGCCGCAGCTGGCGTCAAGGCTGGCACCACGCTGCAGATCGACATCCGCGGCAATGACGCAACGATGAACGAAGTCGCGCAGGTCATATCCAGCTATCTGTCGATGGTCGGCATCACCGCCACCATCAAGCCTTACGAAACCAACGTCATCACCAATGACATCATCCCGCAGGGCAAGACCGGCGCGATGTTCCAGCAGAAGTGGGGCGGCTGGACGTTCGACTTCGACAACACCGCTTACGCGATGTACCACTCGGGCGAAAAGTGGAACCCTTACGACAAGGACGAGAAGATGGACAAGCTGCTGGAATCGCAGCGTCCGCTGACCGACCGTGCCGAGCGCGAAAAGATCCTCAAGGAAGTCGGTGCTTACGCCGCCGAACGCGCGCTGGAACTGCCGCTCTACAACACCAACGCCATCTTCGGCATCAACAAGCGGGTCAAGGGCTTCATCGCTCCTCCGGACAACCGCCTGAAGCTCAACGAAGTGTCCGTCGACTGATAGACGACGCTTCATATTAAACGATACCTCGCCCGCATCCCCGCGGGCGAGGCTGGACTTCTCTTACAGGAACGAGAACTTGGCCGGTTTCCTCATCAAGCGATTGCTACAGGCGATTTTCGTCGTCATCGCCATCACGCTCGTCGTCTCTTTCGCCATTCGCCTGACCGGCGACCCCGCGCTCATGATGTTTCAGGGCGGCGGCAGCATGACGGAAGAAGATTTGCAGCGCATCCGTGTATCGCTCGGCACCGACCAGCCGTTCATCGTGCAATATCTCACCTTCCTCAAGGGCATGGTGACCTTCGATTTCGGCCGCAGCTTCAACGGCGGCACGTCCGTTTCGCTGCTGATCGGCGATGCGCTGCCGGCAACCTTGCTGCTCGCCTTCATCTCGATGTTCGTGTCGATCGCGCTGTCGATCCCGCTCGGCATCAAGGCTGCGACCTCGCGTGGTTCGGCCGCCGACCAGGCGATCCGCATCTTCTCGCTGATCGGCCTGTCCTTCCCGAATTTCTGGCTCGCCACCATGCTGGTGCTGCTGTTCGCCATCACGCTCGGCTGGCTGCCACCCAGCGGCATGGGCGGTTTTGCCAGCTATGTCATGCCGGCCATCACCATGGGCGTCATCCTGACCGCGACCAATGTTCGCCTCGTGCGCACCTCGATGCTGGAAACGCTGCAGTCGCAATACATCATGGTCGCCCGCGCCAAGGGCCTTTCGGAAAGCAAGGTTCTCTACAAGCATGCGCTGCGCAACTGCGCCATTCCGCTAATCACCTATTTCGGCCTGCAGTTCGGCGGCCTGCTTGGCGGCATCGTCGTCATCGAGCGCGTCTTCAACTGGCCGGGCATGGGCACGCTTGCATTCGATGCAGTGGCAGCCCGCGATTATCCGGTTCTTCAGGCCGTCATCACCGTTCTTTCGCTGATGATCGTCGGCATCAACCTTCTGGTCGACATCGCCTATGGCCTCGTCGATCCCCGCATCCGCACGGAGTAAACGACAATGGCAACCAGAACCTCCCGCCTGTCGCGCTTCGCGAGCCTCGAATTCATCCTCGGCACCGTGCTGACCGTCGTCATCTGCCTGGCCGTGCTGTTCTCCGACGTTCTGTTTCCGGGCGGCGCTGAAAAGATCAATTTGATGGCGCGTCTCGCCAAGCCGTTCACCAACCCGGCCTTCCCGTTCGGGACCGATCCGCTCGGCCGTGACGTCTTGGCGCGTGTTGTCGCGGGTGGAAAAATCTCGCTTCTGGTCGGTTTCACCTCGGTCATCGGCGCTGTCATCTTCGGTGTGCTGATGGGCCTGATCGCCGGGTATTATCGCGGCTTCTGGGATATGCTGGTTATGCGTTTTGCCGACCTGCAGCTCGCCATGCCCTTTATCCTGCTCGCCATCACCTTCATCGCCATCGTCGGCGGCAGCCTCACCAACACGATCATCCTCCTGATCGTGTCGCAATGGGTGCAATATGCCCGCCTCGTGCGCGGCTCGGTGCTGACGCTGCGCGAGCGCGAGTTCATTCTTTCGGCGCGTGCGATCGGCGTAAAAGACTGGCGCATCATCTTCCAGCATCTGCTGCCGAACCTGATCGGGCCGGTGATCGTGCTGATGACGCTCAACGTCGCCAACAACATCCTCTTGGAAAGCAGCCTGACCTTCCTCGGCCTCGGCGTCGATCCGACCATTCCGAGCTGGGGCGGCATGCTGGCCGATGGCCGCACCTATCTGCAGACCGCGTGGTGGGTCAGCGTTTTCCCGGGCCTCGCCATTCTCCTGACCGTGCTCGGCCTCAACCTGCTCGGCGACTGGCTGCGCGACAGCCTCGACCCGACCGGCCGCACCTCCAGATAATCCCTATCGAAATACAGCAAGGTTTTTGCACCATGACCACGATCTTCGAGACTTCAATCGAGCGCACTCTTGAAACTCTGGTCACCGGTGCAAAGCCCGGCCAATCTTTCGAAGCCTGGACATTTGACGACACGAAAAGCCGCCGTGCCACGGAGGCGGCGCTGAAGGAAAAGGGCATCACCGCCCGCATCCGCAGCGCCTACAAACCGCTGCTTTTCACCTTCCTCGAAGAGATCGACCTTGCCGGCGTGACGGCCATCGAGGTGCGCTATCCGGTACATACCAATGCCCCGGCCAACCGTTTTCGCCTGGAAGCCTATCCGCTGGCATCGCTTGTTGGTGACGCGAAGATCGAGTTCGTCGCCCGCACGGACGGCGCGTTCTTTTATGACGTGACGCTGACTCGGAATGGCCAGAGCGAAACGCTGAAAATTCTCGTGCCGAACCGCGTGCATGAAGATGTCGTAGGAGAAACCAATGTCTCGCCCACGGGCTGGTACCGTGCCGAAGGCGAGGCGACGGGCGAGCGTCTGGAAACCGATTACGAGCGCCTGTTCCACAACGCTATCGACGCCATCGCCGCTTACGACTGGGGTTCGACCGAACCCTATTTCGAAGAACTCAATATCCGCGTCTCCCATCCGGCCGAAGACATGGACCTGCCGGTCGGCGACGAGGTGGTGAGCCTGCGCGAGGCTCTGCACGAGGATTTTTATTTCTCCCTGCTCGAATTTTTCCAGAAGAAGTCCGGCCGTCCGCTCGGTGACCGTGGCCTGAAGCCCGGCCAGATCGTGCCGGAAATCGTAAAGAGCAACGGCGAGATCGGCATTCGTGTCGAGACGCGCCCGCTGACGACCGGTTTCCTCGACGGCAAGGAACAGGCGATCGACACCGCGACCGAGCCTCCGGCAGCGGCCCAGATGGCAACGCTGCTGGCCGACATCGGCGGCGAGGAGTTCAACGCAAACTCCCGCTCGGGCCGCGTGCTCTCAGCCCGTTACGTCAAGGGCAGCGAAGCAGCCGTGATGATCAGCGGCGGCCAGCATCCGAACGAGACAACCGGTATCGTCGGCGCCATCCGCGCGGCCCGTACGCTGAAAGAACGCACCAACGCGCACTTCACCATCTCACCGCTGGAAAACCCGGATGGTTACGCGCTGCACCAGCGCCTGCGCGTCGACAACCCGCGCCACATGCACCATGCCGCGCGTTACACGGCGCTCGGCGACGATCTGGAATATCGCACCCGTGAAAATTCCGGCGAACACCTGAACGAAAAGGCCATCCGGTTCGCGGCACAGGACCTGAGCGGCGCAAAGCTGCATGTGAACCTGCACGGTTACCCGTCGCATGAGTGGACGCGGCCGTTGTCCGGTTACGTTCCTCGCAATTTTGCCATGTGGACGCTGCCGAAAGGCTTTTTCCTCGTTATGCGCCACCATGCCGGCTGGACCGAACAGGCGGAAGCCATGCTTGATCACGTCACCCGCCATCTCGGCGCCATTCCGGGTATTCTCGACTACAACAACCGCCAGATCGCGCTTTATGAAACCCATGCTGGCGAAACTGGCTTCCGCATCATCAACGGTTTCCCCTGCCTTTCGTCCATCGACGACCGCCACACCGTGCCGTTGACGTTGATCACCGAATATCCGGACGAGACGATCTACGGCGACGATTTCATCACTGGCCATACCGCGCAGATGGAAACGGTCATTGCGGCTTACGAAGCCTGGCAATTGCTGCAGTCAAAACTTTCTGTTTGACTGAGCGAACGCAGGCCCGGACGGCCATCCGATCGGGATGACCTGCCACGTCCAGATCGGCTTATCAGCCGATCTGGACCACATGGCCCGGTGATACTTCTCTATATTCCCGCCTGGGTGGCTCATAACCCATCGCCCGCACCGGGCTTTTCAGCTCGTCGTTGGAAATCGCCCGGCGAATGCCGCGGCGTGACGGATCTGGAACAGGCACCGCCGACATCAGCTTTTTCGTGTAGGGATGCTGCGGATTGTCGAAGACAGCGGCGCGCGGGCCGATCTCGACGATCTCGCCCAGATACATGACCGCGACCCGGTGGCTGACACGCTCGACCACCGCCATATCATGGGAGATAAACAGGAAAGCGAGGTTCAGGCTCTGCTGCAGATCGAGCAACAGGTTGCAGACCTGTGCCTTGATCGACACGTCGAGCGCCGAAACGCTTTCGTCAGCAACGATCACCTTCGGGTCGAGGGCAAGCGCGCGGGCAATGGCGATACGCTGGCGTTGGCCGCCGGAGAACTCGTGCGGATAACGTCTCGCCATATCGGCGGAGAGACCGACTTTTTCGAGCAGATCCGCAGTCTTTTCCTTGGCCTGTTTGGTCGTACCGAGCCGGTGTTTGATAAACGGTTCACAGATCGCCGTGCCGACCGTCATGCGCGGGTTGAGCGACGAAAACGGGTCCTGAAAGATCATCTGGACGGAGCGGCGCATCTGGCGCAGGCCGATCGTATCGAGCCGCATGACGTCATAACCGTCGAGCGCCACGTTCCCGGCGGTCGGTTCGACCAGCCGCATGATCGAGCGGCCGGTGGTCGACTTGCCGCAGCCGGATTCGCCCACAAGCGCCAGCGTCTCTCCCTGGAACAGATCGAAGGAGACGTTTTCGACCGCATGCACAGCGCCGGTCTGGCGCGACCAGAGGCCGGAGCGGATCGGGAAACGGGTGACGAGGTTTTTCACCTCCAGAACCGGCCGCTTCGACAGCACGACGGTATCCGTCACTTCCACCGGTTCGGCAGGCTCGCCTGTCGTGGCATCGAGAACTGGGAAGCGCGTCGGCCAGTCATGGCCCTGCATCGAACCGAGTTTTGGCACGGCCGACAGAAGGGCCCGCGTGTATGGATGTTTGCCGCGGTGAAAAATCTCTTCGGTCGGGCCGGTCTCGACCTCGTCGCCGCGGAACATGACGATGGTACGGTCGGCAATCTCGGCAACGACACCCATGTCATGGGTGATGAAGAGGACCGACATGCCCTCCTCTTCCTGCAGGACCTTGATCAGATCGAGGATCTGTCCCTGAATGGTCACGTCGAGTGCGGTCGTCGGTTCGTCGGCGATCAGAAGTTTCGGGCGCGACGCCAAGGCCATCGCGATCATCACGCGCTGGCGCATGCCGCCGGAGAATTGGTGCGGATATTCATCGAAACGGCTGGCCGCGTTCGGGATGCGCACCTTTTCGAGAAGCCGGACCGTTTCTGCGCGCGCTTGCGCCTTCGACATATTCTTGTGGCGGACCAGCACTTCGGAAATCTGCCTTCCGATGGTGAAGATCGGGTTGAGCGAGGTCATTGGCTCCTGAAATATCATCGAGACCTCGTTGCCGCGCACCGCCCGCATCTCCTTTTCGGGCAGCGCAAGCAGGTTGCGGCCGTTGAGCATGACCTCGCCTTCGATGCGGCTGGTGGCAGGTGCCAGAAGCCGCATCAGCGACAGCGAGGTGACGCTCTTGCCGGAGCCGCTCTCGCCGACGATGGCGACGGTTTCACCCGGCGCGACATCGAAGGACATGTTGCGGACGACGCTTTTCCATTCGCCATCGACGAGGAAAGAGGTCGACAGGTTTTTGACCGAGAGGACGGGGGCGGTTGTGGTCATGGGCGTCATCGTCCGATTGCATAGGCCTGCATCAGGCGGGGGGTGGCTGCGGCACGCAGCAGGCCGTCGGCATCGCGACGCGCGGCCGTCAGGCGACCGACGGACCAGGCATCGGCGACCTTGACCTTGTGGCCACGGCGACGGAGCTCATCGAGCGTCGCCTCGCCGATCGTGCTTTCCACCATGATCTCGCCCGGCGAGCTGGTGCGCGGGTAGAAGGAGCCGGGGAAATGCGAGGTGTGGAACAGCGGCATGTCGATCGCCGCCTGCAGGTTCTTGCCGTGATGGGCATACCGCAGGAAGAAGGGCAACTGCCACTGGTCCTGCTGGTCGCCACCCGGCGTGCCGAATACCATGGAGGGCTTGCCCCGATGCAAGGCGAGCGACGGGGTGAGCGTTGTGCGCGGACGTTTGCCCGGTGCGAGCGAGGTCGGCAGACCTTCCTTCAGCCAGAACATCTGGGCACGGGAATTCAACGCAAAACCGAGGCCGGGCACGATCGGCGAGGACTGCAGCCAGCCGCCCGACGGCGTTGTCGAAACCATGTTGCCCCAGCGGTCGATGACGTCGATATGGACGGTGTCGCCGCGCTTTTCGGTCAGGTGCGACATGGTTGGCTCATAGACCGTGCCCTTGCCGCTCATTTCGGCAAGCATCGCCATGGTCGCGTCGACCTGATGCTCGTAACCCGGCACGGTGCCGGGGCGAAGGTCGAGCGAAGCGGTCGAGCCTATCAGCTTGCGACGTTCGGCATTATAACCTTCCGAGAGAAGATATTCGGTCGGGATCTGGCCGAATTCCGGATCGCCGTAATAGACCTCGCGGTCGGCGAAGGCGAGTTTCATCGCCTCGACAACGGTATGGACGAAATCCGGGCCGGACGGGTCCATGGCGGCAAGGTCGAAGCCCTTGAGCAGGGCGAGCGACTGCAAAAGCACTGGCCCCTGCCCCCAGGCGGGTGTCTTGGCGATCGTCCAGTCCTGGTAGTCTAGCGTCTGAGGTGCCTCGACCGTGGCGCTCCAGTTGGCCATGTCGTCTGCGGTCAGTACGCCCTTGTGCCTGGAGCCGCTGGCATCCATGACTTCGGCGGTCTTGAGATAGGTGTCAATCGTCTCAGCAACGAAGCCGCGGTAGAAGGCGTCGCGAGCCGCTTCGACCTGGTTTTCACGGCCGGTCTTCGCCTCGGCCTCGGAGATGATCCGCTTGTAGGTTTCGGCCAGAACCGGGTTCTTGAAGTTGGAATGGGGCTCGGGGGCTACGCCGCCCGGCAGCCAGGTCTCGTAGGAAGTCGGCCATTCTTGTCTGAAGAATTCGGCGAGGCTATTGATGGTGTTGGATACGCGCGGCAGCATGGGGTGGCCGTGTTCGGCGTAATAGATCGCCGGTTCCAGCACTTCGCGCACGCTCATCGTGCCGTAATCGCGCAACATCAGCATCCAGCCGTCGAAGGCGCCGGGAATGACGGTGGCGAGCAGGCCGTCGCCGGGGATCAGCTTCAGGCCTTCCGACGTGTAATGCTCGATCGTGGCGCCGGCCGGTGCCGGCCCTTGAGCGCATATCACTTCCACCTTGTCCGTCTTCTTCGAATAAAAGACGGCGGGCATGTCGCCGCCAGGACCGCACAGATGCGGTTCGACGATCTGCAGCACGAAACCGGTGGCAACAGCCGCATCAAACGCATTGCCGCCCTTTTCGAGTATGGCCATGCCGACGGCCGAGGCGATCCAGTGTGTTGAGGTGACGACGCCGAAAGTGCCAAGAATTTCGGGGCGTGTGGTGAAATCGGACATTGTTGGAAATCCCTATGAATTTATGCTTCGCGCGGATCAAGCGCGTCGCGCAGGCCGTCGCCGAGAAGATTGAAACCGATGACGACGAGGAAGATTGCGATACCCGGCCACATGGTCATCCATGGCGCCTGGCTCAAAAAGTTCTTGGCGGTGTTGAGCATAGACCCCCAGCTTGGCGCCGGTGCCTGCTGGCCGAGGCCGAGGAAGGAGAGGCTCGCTTCGGCGATGATGGCGGTCGCAACCGTCAGCGTCGCCTGGACGATGATCGGGGCAAAGACGTTGGGCAGGATGTAGCGGGTCATGATGTCGATGTGGTTGAGACCGATCGAGCGGGCGCCCTCGACATAATCCTCCGTTTTCACCGAAAGCACCTGGCCGCGGGTCAGCCGCACGAAGGCAGGCGTGGCGGAAACCCCGATCGCGATCATAGCGTTGGTCAGGCTCGGGCCGAGAAAGGCGGCAAGCGCGATGGCCATGATCAGGAAAGGCATGGCAAGCAGGGCTTCGGTGACACGCGAGATGATCATGTCCGGCCAGCCACCGAAATAACCGGCGATGAGGCCGAAGGGCACGCCGATCACGACGGCGATCATGACCGACACGACGCCGGCCATCAGCGAGGCCTGGGCGCCCCAGATCATCCGCGAGAGGATGTCCCGGCCGAGATCGTCGGTGCCGAGCCAGTGGGCGGCGGACGGCGCCTTGCGGATCGCCCCCCAGCTGGTGGCGATCGGGTCCGCAATCGGCAGGATCGGTGCGGCAATGGCAAGAATGGCGAAGAACAACACGATGATCAGACCGACGATCGCCGACTTGTTGCGCTTCATCTTCTTCCAGGCACGGCTTTCCTGTCGCTTGACCGGAACAGGGAGGGTGGAGTTGATGGCTGTCATATCATCGGCCTCAGATGGTCGCCCTGAGGCGCGGATTGAGCAGGACATAGGCGATATCGGCGAGGAGGTTCATCATGATGAAGCCGACGGCGGTGCACAGCACGATGCCCTGGACGACGGCATAATCGCGGGTGAACACGGCATCGACGGTCATCTTGCCGAAGCCGGGAATGGTGAAGATCTGCTCGGTGAGGACGGCGCCGGCAAGAAGCTCGCCAAACAGCAGCGCCAGAAGCGTGATCACCGGCAGAAGCGCATTGCGGAAACTGTGCGACATGACGATTTCCCAGGGCGACAGACCCTTCGCGCGGGCGGTGCGGATATAATCCGAGCTCAGCACCGCGACCATGGCCGAACGGGTATGGCGCATCAGCGTTGCGGCCAGCGCGTTGCCGAGCACGAAGGCCGGCATGATCATCGTCTTGATCGAGCGTACCGGATCGACGAAGATCGATTCATACCCGGAGGCCGGCAGCCAGCCGAGCTGCACCGAAACGAGCAGGATCAGCATGATGCCGAGCCAGAAATTCGGGATCGACAGGCCGGATAGCGCCACGATGTTGGCCGTATAGTCGATCCAGGTATTCTTCTTGACCGCGGCGAGGATGCCGATCGGAATACCGATGATCATCGCGAAGAACATCGCCATCACGGCAAGCTGGATGGTGACCGGCAGCTTCTGGCCGATCAGTTCCAGAACCGGCTGGTTGGTTCTTAAGGACACTCCGAAATCGCCTGTCACGACGCCGCCCATCCAGTTCAGATACTGGATCGGCATGGGATCGTTGAGATGATATTTTTCGCGCAGGAATTCGATCGTCGCCTGGTCGCGCTCCTCACCGGCCATGGCCAGAACGGGATCGCCGGGCAGAAGCTTTTGCAGCGAGAAGACGAAGATCGAAATGATCAGCAGCGTCGGAATGGCGACCAGCAGTCGCTTGCCGATATAGACAGGCATGGCATTGCCCTCGTTTAGGGTCAGTCTTGGTTTTGGTCGTTGGACCGGCCGCACGGATTTGCCCCGTGCGGCCGTCTTTCAATCGGGATCAGCCCTTGCTGACGCCGAGAAGGCGAATCATGCCGTCTGGCGACGGGGCCCAGCCCTTGACCTTCTTGGAGATGGCATAGGCATAAGGCTGGTGGCCGAGATAGATGATCGGCATGTCGTCGTTGAGGACCGCCATGGCGGCGTCATATTTTTCCTTGCGGACGGCATCGTCGGTCGAGGCGCGGGCGGCATTGAGCAGCTCGTCGACCTTCGGGTTGCAATATTTCACGTCGTTGATGCCGCCCTTGCAAGTGACGAACTGGTGAATATTGCCATCCGGGTCGATACGGCCGGACCAATCGGAACGCGACAGCTGGTAATTGCCGGCGGTCTGCTCGGAGAGAAGCGTTGCAAATTCCGTCGCCTTCAGCGTGACGTTGAAGCCAGCCTCGGCCACCATCGACTGGATGACCTGCATCATCTGCGTCTGGGTGGTGTTGTTGGCATGCTGCAGCTCGATGTCGAGCTTTTCGTAGCCGGCTTCCTTCATCAGCTGCTTGGCTTTTTCGATATCACGGCCAGGAACCGGAATGTCCTTGTCGAACCACGGGCTCGACGGCGGGAACGGCTGATTGCCGGCCTTGGACGTGCCTTCGAAGACGATCTGGCCGATCGCATCACGGTCGATGGCGAGCGAAAAGGCCTGGCGCAGGCGCTTGTCCTTGCCGAGCGGATTGTCGGCACGCGCGCCGTTGCCGATGTTTACATACATGGCCATGTAGCCCGGACCAATGACGTCGGCATAGGTCAGGTTTGCATCGCTCTTCACCGATTCCGCATCGGATGCGGAGATACGCTCGGCCATGTCGAGATCGCCCGACCGCAGGTTGGCGAGCTTCACCGTCGTATCCGGGATCGGCAGGTATGTTACCTTATCGACGAGAATCTTGTCCTTGTCCCAATAGTCGGCGAACTTTTCCAGCACGATACGGTCCTGCTGGATGCGTTCGACGAATTTGAACGGACCGGCGCAAACCGGCTTGGAGCCGAAATTTGCGCCCAGTTCCTTGGCAGCCTTCGGCGCAACGATCATGCCGGCGCGGTCGGACAGCTGGGCAAGCAGCGTCACGTCTGCCGATTTCAGCGTGAACTTGACTTCCAGCGGGCCGGTGGCCTCGACCTTGGCGACGGAAGACAGCTCGCTCTTGCGGCGCGATTCCGGCAGAGTCATGTTGCGTTCGATGGTAGCGACGACGGCTGCCGCATCCAGCACTTCGCCGTCATGGAACTTGACGCCGTCGCGGATTTTCATCGTCAGAACCTTGCCCTCTTCGGACCAGGCCCATTCGGTGGCGAGCTGCGGTACGACCTTCATGTTCTGGTCGATATCGACGAGCTTGTCGCACATGGCCGTGTAGACGATGCGGCCGACGAAGGTGCGCGACTGCGCCGGATCCAGCACGTCGGCATCGTCGTTAAGCCCGATGCGCAGTTCGGATGACATGGCCGGCATGGCCATCAAGGCACTGGCGAGCAGTGCCGCACTGAAAGCGGAAAATCTCTTCATGTTCTATCCTCTGGTCTGACTATCTTTGGTGGCATTGTTCTTGTTGGCCGGCCCGACGGGCCAGGCGGTATTACGACGACGGATCATAAGACGGCGGTGATTGCGTCGTCATTTTCCGCAGTATCCGATGACGGCACCACCGTGGCGGTGTCGTCGAGAAACTCAAGCGAAGTGGCGCGGATCAGGCGCTCCTGATGCATGAGAAGGTGCTGGCGCATCGCCTCCCCCGCGCGTCCGGGATCGCGGGCGGCGATGGCATCGACGATCGCCATATGCTGTTCGTAGGAGGCCCGCCCATTGGTTCCGGTGCGCCGCGCACGCTCGCGAATGGACTGCCATGCCTCATCCTGGCGAACGCGGTTGACCACATCGAAAATCGACAGAAACAACATGTTGCCGGCGCTCTGGGCGATCTGGCGATGCAGCGAACCGTCCCACAATTCCTTGGAATCGGCATCCGTGCTCTGGCCGGTCTTTTCAGCGAGAGCACGCATCCGCTCGATCTCGGATGGTTTTGCGCGCATTGCGGCAAGCTGTGCCAGTTGCGGCTCGATGCGCAGGCGCACTTCCATGATTTCCATGAAATCAGTGCCGGCAACCAGTTCATCCACCTGCGCCGCCCAGCCATCGGGCTTTTCACCAAGAAAGGTTCCGGCACCCTGTCGCCGCCAGACCAGCCCTTCCGCCTCCAGAACTTCCAGAGCCCGACGAACCGCCCGGCGGCCGACATTCAGGGTTTCCGCAAAGGCCCGCTCCGTTGGCAGGCGTCCGTCCTTCGCGATTTCTCCGTTTCGGATGAACTCGCGAAGCCTTGCCAGAGCGAAGTTGGAATTGTCGTTAGGACCTGTGGTCAAGTCGCACCATTTGATCGAACCAATTCTTCATTGGTTCATCTTGGAGGATTTCCCTCACACACGTCAAGCCGTTTTTTAGGCGATAAATTTTGTGCTCAAAACATAAGCAGAACAGTTCAGGGCCGGGCACAATCACAGGAAAACGACCAGCCGTGAAAAGCACAATGCCGGCGTTTCAGTTGAAACGCCGGCATTGATCCGGATATCAGAATGAGCAGCCGCTGGGAGCTGATGGTCTTTAAGGTGCTACCAGCCCGATGATCCGATAACATCGCAACAGCGCGGACCCTTACCTCCATCCCCTGGCAACAAGGGAGAGTTAACTCATTCGGTTGCCCGCATGATCTTGCGAGGGGCCTTCGTCAGGCGAATTCCACCTTGTTTGCCAACGACGACCGTTTCGCTGAAGCCGAGCCCCCTGGCCGTTGCATAGAGATGGAAGACCATGCCCTCTTCCAGAGGCCAATCGGAGGTCGGCAGGAAGGTGCCGGAGAAATCGCTGGTGCGCGGCGTGCGGGTATAAAGGCCGAGTGTGTAGGCCGTGACATTTTCATAGACCGGTCGCAGTCCGGCAGCGAGCGCACCATTTCGCATGATCGCGTCCACATCGCTGGCGATCGCGCCGGGTTTCATCGCCGCGACCTGCAGGTCCTGTAGCTCGATCAGTTTCCCGGCAGCGGCTGCAAGCTCTTCCGACGGGCTGCCCACCACGATCGGCCGCATCATTCGCGCACCGTAATTGCCGACACGCGGAATGAGTTCGACATGCAGCACGTCGCCCTCCTCGATCGTCTCTGTCTTGAACACACCATGCAGGAATTCATGGCTGCCGGAAGCCTTGACCACCGGGCCGACCTCACCGGTATCTGTCCCCTGGCGCAGGAAAACACCGGACGCGATCGCAGCCGCATCGCGTGTCGTCATGCCGGGCTTGGCCTGCCTTGCGATCTCGGCCATCGCCTTGTCGGCAATCGCGGAAGCCTGAGCAAGAACCGTGATTTCTTCTTCGGACTTCACCCAGCGCAGACTGTCGCTCAAACCCGGCATCGGCACGAATGTCGCCTCGGGCAGAAGCTCGGTGAGGCGCATGAAGGTCGCAGCACTCAGGCAATAGGATTTGGTATCGAGCCCGATCCGAGCCTTGCCGAAACCATGGTCGAGGATACTGTTGGCAACCGCCGCCTGCGCTTCCTCGGCATCAGCGAACCCGACGACGTCGGTGATCCAGCTCTTTTCGCGGCAGGGCGCCTCATCGAGAGCCCGCAGGCAGAACCAGGCGTCACCTTCGCGCGACAAGAACGCCGCGCGATACATGGTCTCGGAAACGGTATACCCCGTCAGCCAGGCCAGAAACTCGCCGCTGTCGACGAGCAGGAGATCCGCGTTCGAAGACGCCATGGCGTCCCGGGCGAGAGCGATGCGACGATCATATTCCGCCCGGGAGAACATGTTATGCTACCTCGCAGATATCGAGGATGGTCAGCATGTAGACACGGATCATGTCGAGGAAGTCGACAATGTCGACACGCTCGTCGGGCATGGTGTTGTAACGCCCGCCCGGACCGCAGACGATGCCTTCCATGCCAAGCTCATGATAGAGATGGCCGGCATCGGTGCCGTAGAAGCGCGTCGGCGTGATCGCGCCGGTCGGCTGCTTTTCGCCGCGCACGGCCTCATAGGCGGCATTGATCGATTTGACGATGCGCGAGTCGTGCGAAACCTCGAAGGGCGGCATCAGCGGACGGCCCTCGATCATGTCCGGAACGAGCTTGGCTTCGAGGCCGGGGAAACGCGTTTCGAGAAGGCGTAGTTCCGCATCGACGTCGGCCAGTACGCTTTCCTGCGTCTGGCCCGGCGCGTAGCGCAACGAGCCGCGCAGCCGAACGAAATCGGCAACCTGCGGCGGACGCCATTCTGCGAGATCACGGCCGAGCGCGCCATGGACGACCCCAACATGGCCGCGGTTGATCGAGCGATGTGTGTCGCTCTTGGCGCCGCTGAAGGTCATAGCATTGATGCGCGGAATGATATCGCAGGCCGCTGCGATCGCATCGACGGATTCTTCGCGCTTCGACAGGTGGCGCGTGTCGCCGGTCAGCTCGATGACATAGCTCAGCGCCGCCGCATGCATGGTGACGGCAACGAGATCGCTTGGCTCGCTATTGATGAAATAGTCTGCCTTCACACCGCTGCGGATGGCGGCCAGCGTGCCGACACCACCCTGCAATTCGCCGACGACGAAGGTCAGCACCACGTCGCCCTTCAACTTGATACCGGCATCGAGCAGCGTCTTTACGGCGCAGAAATAGGCCGCGTCGCCCGCCTTCATGTTGGAAACACCGATGCCATAGATGAACTTGTCATCGACGAGACCCGCATAAGGATCGACCGTCCAGCCTTCGGTCACCGGATTGGTGTCGAGATGGCCGTTGAACAGCAGGCTTTTCCCGCCGCCTTGCCCTTTGAGGCGGCCGATCGTGTTGAAGCGGTTGCCGTCGTCGAAGGCCTGAAGCTCGGCTTCGACGCCGATCTTCTCAAGTTCTTTCGCCATCCAGCGGGCGAGATTCTTCTCGCCTTCGGTTTCCGAATGGCTCTTGTGCTGGACCATTTTCGACAGGAAATCGAGGCAGGCCTTTTCGTCGATCCGATCCACGAGGGACTTCGGGTCCATTGTCATGCTCCTTGATGCAATATTACTGACATTGGGTCACTGGTACTGGGCGGCGGCGCGCGGCACCGCCTCGATCAGGCGGCGCGTGTATTCCGCCCGATCTGGACTATCGATCTCGTCGGCCTTCACCACCTCGATCAGGTCGCCGCGATACATGACGGCGATCCGGTGGGCGATCTGGCGGATGAGGTTGAGATCGTGGGTGATGAACAGATAGGCCGTGCCGCTCGCCTTCTGCAGCTCCAGCAGAAGTTCGATGACCGAAGCCTGCACAGATACATCGAGCGCCGAAGTGATTTCGTCGCAAATCACCAGCTTCGGCTTGGATGCGAATGCACGAGCGATCGCCACGCGCTGTTTTTCGCCACCCGAAAGCTGATGCGGATAACGGTTGGCGTGAGTACGCGGCAAGCGCACCTGCTCCAGCATATCGCCGACCTGCTTTTCCAGGTCACTGGAATTACCGAACAGCTTCAGCGGTCGCGACAGGATTTCAAAAATCTTCTGGCGCGGATTGAGCGAGGCATCCGGGTGCTGGAAGATGATCTGCACATCCTTGCGATAGGCATTGTCCATATCGCCGAGATTTTTGATCTCGCGCCCGTCGAACCAGATCTTTCCCTCGAACCGGTTGAGCCCGGTCATCGCCTTGGCGAGCGTCGATTTGCCCGACCCGCTTTCGCCGACGATGCCGAGGATTTCGCCCGGATTGACGCTGAGGCTTATCGCATTGTTGCCCGTCACTCGCTCGGTCTTCTTGCCGGTGAGTGCCGCTAGGAACGGCTTGCGGCCGAAATGGACGCTGACATTCTCGACCTTCACCAGCGGCTTGTCGGTGACCGCAACGTCGTCCTTCACCAGCCTGTGGGCGGGGTCGGGAACGGCTGCGATCAGCTCGCGCGTATAGTCCTGCTGCGGATTGGTGAAGATTTCGCGGACCGTGCCCTGCTCGACGATATCGCCGCGCTTGATCACGGCAACGCGGCCGGCGGTGCGTGCCACCAGCGCCAGATCATGCGAGATATAAAGCGAAGCGACACCCGTCTCGGCCTGCAGCTCGACGAAGAGATCAAGAATCTGCCGCGAGGTGATCACGTCGAGCGCCGTCGTCGGCTCGTCGAAGATGATACATTCCGGGTTACAGGCGAAGGCGGAGGCGATGACGACGCGCTGTTTTTCACCGCCGGATGCCTCATGCGGCATGCGGTTCATCATCTGCGCCGGTGTCTTCAGTCCCACATGAGCGAGCCGCTCCTCCCCCTCCTTCCACGCCTGCTGACGCGTCAGCCCGCGATGGCGGACAAGTACTTCCGCCAGCTGGACGCCGAGTGACAGCGTCGGGTTGAGCGAGGTGCTCGGATCCTGGAACACCATGCTGATGCGGCGTCCACGAAACGTCTCCATCTCGCGTTCTGATTTTTCCAGCAGGTTGTCGCCGCCGAGCAGGATTTTTCCACCCGGTTCGCGGGCATTCTTCGGCAGATAACGCATGATCGACCAGGCAAGCGAGGTCTTGCCGGAACCGGATTCACCGACGAGGCCGAGGATCTCGCCGCGGTTGATGAAGAGATCGATGTTCTTCAGCGCGTGAAACGAACCGTTGGCGGTTTCGTAATCCAGCGAATAGTTCTCGATAGCGAGGACCGGCTTGTTTTCCGTATTTGTCATGGGTGTCACCTCAGGTCCGCGGATTGAGGGCATCGCGAAGACCGTCGCCCAGAAGGTTGAAACCGACGGCGACGATGGCGATAGCCACGCTCGGCCAGATCAGGATGCCGGCGGAAAGATGCATGTAACGACGCGCTTCCGAGACCATCAGCCCCCATTCGGCAGCCGGCGGCTGCGCGCCGAGACCGAGGAAAGAGAGCGTCGCGAACAGCATCACGGCAAACGACACGCGAATGGTCATCTCGACGATGATCGGCGCAATCACGTTCGGCAGCATTTCGCGGCGGATGATGTAGCCGGAGCTTTCGCCACGGGCGATCGCCGCATTCACATAGTCCTGTTTGCGCACCGACAGCGCCACGCTGCGGGTGATACGGGCCATGCCCGGTGCAAAGGCGATGGCGACGGCGACCAGCGCGTTGACGGTGCTGGAACCGAGAAGGTTCACCACAAGAAGCGCGAACAGGAGGCTCGGGATCGACATCACGGCATCGATGGTGCGCATGATCAACTCGTCGGCGCGGCCGCCGAGAAAGGCGGATGCGGTTCCGATCAGGGCGCCGATCAACGTACCGGCGATGGTCGCGAGAACTGCCATCACGACGGTGGCGCGGGCGCCGATCAACAGACGGCTGAAAATATCGCGGCCATACTGGTCGGTGCCGAGCCAATACATCAGGCTCGGTCCCTTGTAGCGGGCGAGCGGCGACAGCTTTTCCGGGTCATACGGAGCAAGCAGCGGGCCGAACAGGACGACCAACAGAACCAGCACCACGAGGAAGATGCCGATGGCGCCCTGCGGCGTCTTCAAGAGGCGTTTCAGGAAATCAGTCATACTGGATCCTCTTGTCGAGCCAGGCATAGAGGATGTCGGCGATGAAATTGACGATCGAATAGGTTGCAGCCATGATCAACACGCCGGCCTGAATGGCGGGCAGGTCGCGCGCCTGGATGGCAACGATCAGCTGGCGGCCGATGCCGGGGATGGCAAAGATCTCTTCCACGACGATGACGCCGCCGAGCAGGTAACCGACATCGAGCGCAACGATGGTGATGGTCGGCAAAAGCGCGTTGCGCAATGCATGGCGGCGCAGCACCTGTCCGCGCGAAATACCCTTCAGTCGGGCGGCGCGGATATAGTCCGTATGCAGCACGTCAACGAGTTCGGAGCGTACCATGCGGGAAACGTGGGCGATCAGGATGATCGAGATGACGCAGACCGGCAGCACGAGGTGGGCAATGCCATCGACAAAATTTTCCGTCAGCGGCACGTAACCGGTCGGCGGCAGCCACTTCATCCAGTCGGCGAAGACGAGAACCGCAATCGTCGCGGTGACGAATTCCGGCAGCGCAACCCCGGCATAGGAAACGAGGCTGACGACCATGTCTGCGATCTTGCCGCGTCTTATCGCAGCGATGATGCCGAGCGGGATGGCAAGAACCAGCATCAGGCCGATCGAGAAGAACGCCAGGAGCAGCGAGCGCCCGAGCGCTTCGAACATGGCAGGCCCGACCGGCTGACCGGTGCGCAGCGAGGTGCCGAGATCACCCTGCACCACATGCCAGGCCCAGCTGAAATACTGCTGCCAGATCGGCGCATCCAGACCCATGGTCTGGCGCAACGCATCGAGCGCTTCCGGGGTGGCGTTTTCGCCGAGCATCATCACGGCGGCGTCGGCGGGCAAGATTTGGGTGATGGCGAAGACGATCAGCGACACGACAAAGAGCGTGTAGACGATCATCACCAGCCGCTTGGCTATATAGTTCGGAGACAGGGGCGTGTTCCTTGGACAAGAGGGCCGGACGCCGACGAGGCGTCCGGCGATATTGACGGATCAGCCGCGCTTTGGCGCCTTGTCGGTCAGCGAAGCGTAGTCGAGACGGAAGACGGAAGCGCGCGGATGCGCTTCGAACCCTTCGACCCAGCTGCGCTTGGCAGCCAGGACGTCGAAGAAGGACGGGATGATCGAGGGAACGTCCTCGTTCATGATTTCCTGTGCCTTGGTGTAAAGTTCGGTGCGCTTGGCCTCGTCAGCCGTGCCGCGGGCTTCATTGATCAGCGCGTCGAATGCCTTGTTGTTCCAGCGGGTTTCGTTCCACGAGGCGTCGGACGTGTAGAGCAGCTTGAAGATACCGTCCGGGGTCGGCTGCATGTTGTAGAAGCCGACATAGAACGAGCCCTTCTTCCACACCTGTTCCAGATAGGTCGCATGCGGCATGGTCTGGACGTTGATGGTGATACCGGCTTCCTTGGCCATTTCGCGCATGGCGACGGCGAGCTGGGTGCGCACTGCCGGGCGATCGGAGGCGATGAGCGTTACTTCCAGGCCATCGGGGTGACCCGCTTCGGCCAGAAGCTTCTTGGCTTCCTCGATATTCTGTTCGCGCTGCTTCACCTGTTTGAAGAAACGGTAGGACGGGTTGAGCGGCGTGTCGTTGCCGGTGGTTCCGAAACCTTCGGTAACGAAACCGACCATGGCTTCGCGGTCCACGGTGAGCGCGATGGCACGGCGAACGCGGGCATCGTTGAACGGAGCCGTATCGCAGCCGAAGTTGATGTTGCAGAACTGGCCGGACGGCGTACGCAGCGTGGTAATGCCGTCATTGCCATCGACACGCAAGAATTCCGGCGGCTGGATGGTCGAGATGATGTCGATATCGCCGGAAAGCAGCGCCGAGCTTTCTGCCGACGTATCCGGGAAGACATGCACTTCGACGCGGTCGAGGTTGGGACGTGCCGGGTCGTAATATTTTTCGTTGCGTTCGACGACGATCAGGCGGTCCGGCTCATAGGAAACCAGCTTGAATGGACCGGTGCCGACAGCCTTGGTCGACAGGCTCTTGAGGTCGCCAGTTGCGATTGCGGCCGGAATGATGCGGGCATTGGTATAGGCCATCGAGACGGGCAGGTCGGCATAGGCGCCCGAGAGCTTGAACAGCACGGTCGCATCGTCGACGGCAACGATATCGGCGATCGGGCCGACATTGTTGCGGCCGGGCGAAGCCGTTGCCGGGTCGAGGATCGCCTTGAACGTGGCGACGACATCCTTGGCGGTAAAGGCGGAACCGTCATGGAAGGTGACGCCGGTGCGCAGCTTGAAGGTCCATTCGGTCAGCGCATCGTTGGCACTCCAGCTTTCGGCCAGATCCGGCTCGATCGACATGTCGACCTTGAGGCGCGTCAGGTTGCTGTAGAGCAGTTCGGTGACGAGGTATTCCGGGTTGACGCGGGTGAGCAGCGGATGGATGACGCTTGCCGCCTGGTCGACGGAAATCTTCAGCGTGCCGCCCTTGACCGGCGTTGCCTGGGCAAAGCTCATCGACGGTGCGGCAAGGATGGCGGCAGTGCCGGCCAGGAAGAATCGGCGTTTCATTTCCAGCATGTTTTCAGTTCCCTTGTTTATCAGCTGCGGTTTTCAGGAATGGCGTGTTTCTGGGATTGAGTCGGCGGCAAAGTCCGCCGCGAGATAGGCGAGAATGCTCTTGGCGAGCGCGATGATGTCCTGGCGCGTCGTGTGCTCTTCCGGGCTGTGGATGCAGCTTGCCGGGCGACCGAGGCCGCCGAGCAGCACTTCCGGCCCGAAACCCGCCTTCTGCACATAACCGAAGTCGGAGCAGCTCGCGGCGCCCCATTTGTGAAAGTCTTCCGGCTGGTAACCGAAACCTTCCGACAGAGCTTTCTGCCAACGCGGCCAGTGCGGTCCGTCCGGATCACCGGTCGGGATCAGATGGCCGACCAGATCGACAGCGAGCCCGAGTTCGGTCCCGGTAATACAGTCACGGATCGCGGTTTCGATTTCGGCGCGCGCCTCGTCATAATTCTCTTCCGGCGCATAACGGCGCGAGACGAGGATCTTGATTTCGGCCGGCACCTGCCCGCCCGCCGTGCCGCCATTGACCGCAGCAATCGTCAGTGACGGGCGCAGCGGCCCCGTCGCATGCGGCGGTGGCGCCAGCTTCGATGTGCGACTGGCAACCTCCGGCTTCAACGTGGCCAGCGCGTTCAGTACCGGCAAAGCACCTTCAATGGCATTGACACCGGTGCCGGTGCGGTTGCCCTCGCCGGCATGTACCGCATGGCCGGTAATCGTCACCTGCAGGTTGAAGATGCCGAAACAGCCGGCCCAGATGCGCGGTGCGGCAGAACCGTTGAAATTGAGAATATGGCCCTTGAGCATGTCCTGTTCGGCGAGATAACGGATGCCGGGATAAAGCCCTCCCTCCTCGTCGGTGCATAGAAGCAGCATCGGATCATAGGCAAGTGCTACACCGTTTTCCTTCGCCGCACGCAGCGCAAGCAGGGTCGCCGCGATCGTGCCCTTCATGTCGGCAGCACCGAGACCGTAGAGATTGTCGCCTTCGATCGTCAGGGACAGTGGATTGCGCGACCACCCCGGCGCAACCGGAACCGTATCGACATGGTAGTAGAGTCCACAGACCGGTTTCCCGCTATCGCGCGTCGCCACCAGGTTCGTCCGCTCGCCGGAAGCCGGGCCGCCCTCGACGTACCAGAGGTCGCGCGGCACCGTCACCCGGTCGAAGTCGAAACCGAGCGGCGCCAGAAGCTCGGCCATCAGATCGGCGAATGGGCCATAGCCTTCGCCGGGCGGAAAGGACGTATCGACCGCGACCATCCGTGCCAAATCCTGAACAGCGATCTCGACATTGCGTTCAATCGCTGCCATGGCAGAGGTCAGGGTGCCCGGTTGCGAGCCAGATTGTTGTTCGGCCATGCGGTATCCTCAGTACCTCAGCGCCAGCCTCCTCAGCTTGCGCTTTAATATAAACTATATAGTAATACTGCGTAGATCGCCATCATGAGTCAACTCTAAAGAAGAGGCAAATAATTGCCAGAACTGCCCAATATTTCATCGGAAGCACAGAGGCTCGGCGAGCTGTCTTTGCCGCTCTATGAGGTGGTAAAGCGGCAGATTACCGAATCCATCATGCTGGGAAAGCTTGAGGCCGGTTCGGTACTGCCTAGCGAAGTGGCATTATCGCAAACTTACGGAGTGGCGGTCGGCACCATTCGGCGGGCCCTGATGGACCTCACCAATGACGGGATTCTCAGCCGCCGCCGCAAGACGGGCACCGTCGTTACCGGCCGCAAACCGCAGCACAGCCTTCGCCTGTTCTTCCAGTATTTTCGCCTGCACGGGCTCGACGGATCGCTCAGCAAGTCGGTGACGAAGGTGACCACGCTCGAAACGGGCCTCGCATCCGTGAATGAAGCGCAAAAACTTCAGATCGATAAAGGCGCGCCGGTCGTCGCTTTCCACCGGGTGCGTTACGTCGACGACAAGCCGATCATGCACGAAACGCTGACGCTGTCGCGCGAACGGGTTCCCGACTTCCCGGAAAAGGCGGAGGACATCCCGCCACTCTTCTATTTGCACCTGCTCGATCGTTTCGGCATCCGCATTTCCGCCATCCGCGAGCAGATCGGTGCGGATCTCGCGACGGACGAAGATGCCCGCTGGCTGAACCTGAAAATACCGGCCGCGGTCCTCACCATCGACGAGATCGCTTACGACCAGATGGCCGTGCCGGTGCTGATTTCCGCTCACCGGGCGACGACCGCAAACCACCGTTATGTCAACGAGGTTCAGTGAACCTCAATGCCGGACCGACATGTCGGTCCGGCATGTGAGCGCTGATCAGTAGCCTTCCTCGCAAAGTTTGGCGACTTGTTCGATCGTCAGGGCCTCAATGCCGATGGCCGGAAGCAGATCGTTTTCCGCCGGCAGGTCATGTCCGGTCGCAGCCGACATCATGGCGATACCAGCGTCGTGCAACTGGGTCGGCTTGCCCGCCAGCCGGCCGAGCAGCGAAGTCGGGACCAGGCCGAAGGGCACGTCCTCGTAGATGTAGCGGCTGTCGACCGTTGTCGGGCCGAAACCACCACGGCCTTCCGCATGCATCTGCTGGTTCATTTCCGAAACGCTGCCCATCGGCACGTGGAAGGATAGCGAGAAATGCTCGCGCACGGTACGCACCGACAGGCCGAGTGTGGCGGCAATCGCCAGACGTTCTTCATCGAGCGTTTCGATGACGCGGCCGACCGTCGGGGTAATGTTGTCGCCCTGCCCCCAGGTCTCGCCCTTTTCCATGCGGGTAAGATTGAGCAATGCGATGCCGAGATGGTTCTGCGGATTGAGATTGCTCAGCGAGATTGCCATCAGCCCGTCACGCTTGACGAAGCGGTCGCCGAACAGTTCGGTGCAGAGCGCATGCCCGGCCTCAATCTCCGACTTCGGCAGCGTGGCGATATCCACCTTCTGGCGGACGGTATTGACCTTGACGGTGGCGAGGTCCGGCTGCTGGCGGCCGGTGAGAAGCGTGGTTCCCCAGACCGTGATCGGCAGCTTCACGCCACGCGCAGCAAGTCCTTTGGAGAGATAGAGCGCGCCGAAGGAGCAATGCGACGAGATGATCACCGGCTGACCGGACTTCAGATACGGAATAGCCGCATCGAACGCGGCCTTGTGGCCGTAACCCGGCAAGGCGACCACGATGACGTCGGCGCTGGTGATCGCTTCTTCGCAATCGGCAGCGATACGCACCGGACCGAAGAAATCAAAGGCCCCATTCGCGGTCAGCGCTGCGCCATCGGCAAGCACGCTTGTGCTCTTTCCGGACGGTGACCAGAGCATGGGGTCATGGCCTTCTTTCGCGAGATAGGCGGCCATTCCGAATGCAATGGATCCGGCTCCGAGTATGCTGACGCGCATGATTTCTCCTTGATGTGGGGACGATATTTGGACGCAGGGGTGGGCGTTACATGTATTTTGTCGGCAGCGCCGTTGTAAACTTCATTTCCTCCATGGCGATGGAAGAGCTGAGGTCGGAAAATTCCAGCCGGCTGATCAGGTTCTTGTAGACCTGGTCGTAGACATCGATGTCCGGCACTACGACGCGAAGCAGGTAATCGGTGTCACCGGTCAGCCGATAGGCCTCGAGAATTTCGGGAATTTCCTTGATTTCCTTGCGAAAATCATCGAGCCAGGTGGTGGTGTGACGCGGCACCTTGACGGAGATGAAGATCGTCATCGGCACGTTCGCCATGCGCCGATCGATCAGTGCCACCTTGCTGCGGATCAGGCCGATATCCTCCATCCGCTTGATCCGCCGCCAGCATGGCGTATGCGACAAACCCACTTCTTCGGCGATCTCCACCACCGATTTCTCGGCATTTTGCTGAAGGATCTCGATTATCTTGCGATCGATCTGGTCAAACATGGTCGCTCCGGGATGAATTTGCGCATGCGCATTTTTTTCTAGAAAGATTTTTCATCAAGGGCCTGACCTATGACAAATGCTTCTTCGCACCCGGGTTCAGGCAACGATAGTTTCCGCGCGTTTCTTCACCTTCGACGCGGACAATCAACCGCTTATTTTGCGTGCAGTGATGATCAAAATTTAAACCAACTACTATTTTCGTCAATCCATCCTCATAGAAAAACAAATTCGTAGGATGAGATTGCAAAACCTTCTTGATTTTGGTCAAAAAAAGCAATCCATCTCCATGCCTGTTTGTCTACCCTCTTTCCAAACACAACAACCTCGTGGGTGGAAGATGAAAAGGATTGGTCTGATTGGCGGCATGAGCTGGGAAAGCACGGCGGTTTATTATCGCCGGGTCAACGAGCAGGTCCGCGAACGGCTTGGAGGGCTAAATTCGGCAGACGTGGTAATGCGTTCTGTCAATTTTCAGGATATCGTAACCCTTCAAAAACAGGGGGCCTGGGAGCAGGCGGCAGGCGAATTGAGCAAGGTGGCAAGAGATCTGGAACAGGCTGGAGCGGACATGATCCTGATCTGCACCAACACGATGCATCTGCTGGCGGACGACGTGCAGCAGTCCGTCGATGTTCCTTTGCTCCATATCGCCGACGTGACCGGGGAAGCCGTGGTGGCTGCCGGCTGCAAGCGTCCACTGCTGCTCGCAACCCGCTACACGATGGAACAGGATTTCTATCGCCGTCGCGTCGAAGAGAAGTTTGGGCTTTCGGTTCTGGTGCCCGATGCGCCCGATCGGCAGGACGTACACGACATCATCTTCGGCGAATTGTGCTGCGGCATCGTCAAGAGCGCCTCGCACCAGCGCTATCTGGATATTGTCGAGAAGGGCAAGGCCGCGGGCGCCGACAGCGTCATCCTCGGTTGCACGGAAATCGGGCTGCTTGTGAGCGCCGCAGATTTCGACATTCCGACATTCGATTCGACCCTGCTGCATGCCGATGCGGCAGTCGATATCTCGCTCGCGCATATTTTCGCGGCACGAGCGGAAACAGGGCTGGCAGCGCCGATACACTAACTGGGGGTGTGAAGTCTGCAATGCCTAGGGGAACCCGGACAGGATAATAAGGAGACTGATATGCGAGACTTCACACAGACACGCCGTTCGACACTCAAGATGCTGGCCGCTGGGACCGGCATCCTGGCTGCACCGTCGATCATCCGCCCTGCCATGGCGCAGAGCAAGGTGGTCAACATCACGACCTATGACAAGTTCGTGCCACAGTCCTTCATCGACCAGTTCCAGAAGGACACCGGCATCGAGGTGCGTATCCGCCTGACCGATGACCAGGGCAAGCAGTACAATCTTCTGGCAGCCGAAGGGAACGCACCGTCGACCGACATCGTCACCGTCACCGGCCACCGCCTGTCGCAGTTCATCACCTCCAACCTGCTTGCGCCGCTCGACACCGGCCGCATCGGCAACTGGAACAAGCTTGCACCTGCCTATGCCGGTGCCCCGCAGCTGTCGATCGACGGCAAGACCTATGGCGTGCCGCTTCTCGCCGGTTTCGAAGGCCTGGTCCGCAACACGGAATACACCAAGGCATCGGACAGCTGGGACATCATGTTCGACGAGCAGTACAAGGAGCTGACCTCCTACATCGTCTCCGACTTCCTCTCGATCACCATGAAATATCAGGGCACCGACGGCGACTACGTGACCTATGAGGGCAAGGACGCGGAAGCGCTTGCAGCCACCAACAAGGCCCGCGACTACCTGATCAAGAACAAGCCGCAGGTGCGTAAATATTACGACGCCGGCTCGGAAGTGCAGCAGATGTTCGTCAATGAGGACATCTATGTCGCCCAGGCATGGTCCGGCCCGGCCGCCAAGCTGATCATGGATGGCCACCCGATCGAGCTTTCCATCCCGAAGGAAGGCACCTACGGCTTCCTCTATTCGTTCAACGTCGTCAACAACGCGCCGAATGCGGATGCCGCCTACAAGTTCCTCGACGCCATGCTGTCGTCGCCGGAAATCGGCGCGGCCATGAGCCGCCAGTCGGGCTTTGCCTCGGCATTTGCCGGCGTAGATACGGTGCTGAACGACAAGGAACGCGCCGCCATGACGCTTCCGGACGAGCAGCTGCAGCGCATCCAGTTCTTCAGTTCCAAGAACCGCAAGATGAAGAACGACATGATCGACAAGGCTTCGGCCGAAGTGAAGGCCGGCTAAGCCGCCCATCCGTAATGCAGAGGACCGGTCCCGCAAAAGGGCCGGTCGCTCGCAACTGCAGTCAAAAGCAAAAAGACGAATGGGAACGAAATGATGGTCGACAGTAGTATGACCGAAACCGCGAAAGTGTCTCCAAGGGCCGGCCCGTCTTATGCCGGATGGATCGGCAAGCTGGTGGCCTCGCCGCTTTACGCCGCAACGATCGGCCTGATCGCCAACAGCCACAAGACCCGCCTCGTGCTGCTTCTGGCGATCCCGCTGGTCTGGATCGTCACGCTCCATATCGGCCCGATCTACCAGATGGCCCGTATCAGCATAATGGACAACTATCCGCCGGCACCGGGCGGCCCTGTCTACACGCTCGACAATTACCGGCTGTTTTTCCAGGAACCGCTCTATTTCATGCCGTTCCTACGCAGCATCATCTTTGCCGTCTGCGTGACTGCCACGACGCTGATCGTGGTTTATCCCGTCGCCTATTATGTCGCGAAAGTGGTCAAGCCCGAAAACCGGACCCGCGCGCTGCTGCTGCTACTCACGCCCTTCTGGGCCGGCGAGCTGATCCGCACCTTTTCGGTCATCATGTTCCTCGCCAACCGTGGCGCAGTAAACGTCTTCCTGCGCGAGATCGGTCTCATCGATCGCCCGATTATCCTGCTCTACAATTATTTCTCGCTGAGCTTCGGCGTGATCTACCTGATCTCGCTGTTCATGCTCCTGCCGCTTTATTCGGCGATCGAAAAGATCCCCTCGTCGCTGGTCGATGCAGCAGCCGATCTCGGCGCGGGACCATGGCAGCGTTTCCGCAGGGTCATCCTGCCCTTGTCCAAGGACGGCATCATCTCCGGCTGCAGCCTCGTCTATCTCACCTCGATCGGTGTCTTCGCCGCGCCGCTTCTTCTCGGCGGGCCGAACTCGACGATCTTTCCGGAAATCATCGCCAGCCTGTTCCACGGCTCGAGCGACAAATGGCCGGAAGGTGCCGCCTTCTCCATCCTGATGCTTGCCGTCTCGCTGTCGACCGTTGGTCTGTTCATGCGTGTCGTCGGCGGCCGTACCGTCAAGCTGATGTGAGGATCTGACCCATGCGCTCCTATTTTTCCGACTTCCCCAAGACCGCGCTTCAGGCCTCCTACTGGCTGTTCGTGATCTATCTTCTCCTGCCGCTGGCGCTGATGATGGCGATCTCCTTCAAGGACGCCAATTTCGTCGCCTTCCCGATCGATAAATGGACCCTCAAATGGTATGCGCAGGTGCTGCAGGACAAGCAGTTCCTAGAAGCCTGCCTCTATTCGATCTTCATCGCCGTGATGACGACGCTGTTTGCGACGATCATCGGCGTGTGGATCGCACTCCTGATCTCCGCCGAGGGCATCATGGCACGCTCCGTGATCTTTGCGCTCGCCTGTCTTCCGGCAGTCGTACCCGGCCTGATCAACGCGATCTCTCTGCGTATCTTCATCCGCGTCCTGGATATCCCGACCGGCACCGGCGCGATCATTCTCGGCCACACCGTGCACGCCGTGCCTTTCGTCGTCATCATGGTGCTGACCCGGCTGCGCTCGATGCCGAACAATCTCGTCGATGCCGCCCGTGATCTCGGTGCCGACAGTTTTGTCGCCTTCATGCGCGTAACGCTTCCCTATCTCGTACCGGCGCTCGCAGGCGGCATGGTCTTCTGCGTCTTGACCAGTATCGACGATTTCGTCCGCACCTTCTTCCTGGGCGGTTACCAGACCACCCTTCCCATGCTGATCTTCGCCAAGGTGCAGGGCGGCATGTCACCCGAAATCAATGCCATGGCGACCCTTGTGCTGATCGTGACCGCAGCCATCGGGCTTTACGCCGAGCATTTCACCCGCCGTTCGAGGATGTAATCCATGCAGCCAGTTGTTCATTTCCGTAACGTCAACAAATCTTACGGCTCGTCGCTCGCGGTCGACAATCTCGATCTCGCCATCGAACCCGGCCAGTTTGTCACCCTGCTCGGCCCCTCAGGCTGCGGCAAATCGACGACGCTGCGCATGCTCGGCGGCTTCGAGACGCCGACGTCCGGCGAGATCTTTCTCGACGGCCAGGAGATCAGCAAGCTCCCGCCCAACAAGCGCAACGTCAACATCGTGTTTCAGGACTATGCGCTCTTCCCGCATCTCAACGTCCGCCGCAATGTCGCCTTCGGCCTCGAACTGAAGGGCATGGCATCCGACGCCATCCACAAGCGCACGATGGAGCTTCTGTCGCTCGTCAAGCTCACCGATTTTGCCGAACGCATGCCGGGCCAGCTTTCCGGCGGCCAGCGCCAGCGTGTCGCCCTGATGCGGGCGCTTGCACCCAACCCGAACGTCCTGCTGCTCGACGAGCCGCTGTCGGCTCTCGACGCGAAACTGCGCCAGCAGATGCAGATCGAACTCAAATCGATCCAGAAGACCACCGGCAAAACCTTCATTTTCGTCACCCACGACCAGGAAGAAGCGCTCACCATGTCGGATGTCGTCGTGGTGATGAATGCCGGCCGCATCGAGCAGATGGGCGATCCCCACACGCTTTACGCAAAACCGCGCAGTCGCTTCGTCGCCAACTTCATCGGCGAGACGAATTTCATCGAGGGCAGGCTGAAGGCCATCGATGGCGGGCTCGCCGCAATCGAATGGAACGGCAGCGTCGTCCATGCGAACCTCAACGGCCAAAGCCCGTCTGTCGGCAACACGGTTGCGGCGGCGCTTCGCCCGGAAGCCATTTCGGTTCTGTCGCAAAAGCCGTCAAACACCATTGCCGTTTCCGGCCGCATCACGCAGAGCATCTTCAAGGGCGATCATACGTCTCTGACGATCAGCCTGAACAACGGCCAGTCCGTTGTCGCTCAGCTCGACCCAGTAGCGCTTTCGGCCGTGACCGGCGACGACGTCTGGCTGACATGGCGCGAGAACGACGCCGTGGTGCTGGCCGACTGATCATTGCCGCCGGCCTTACCGGCATTTTGCCCGGCCGCCCACGGCGGCAGGGACCGTGGAAGATTTGAACCGAACAGGACCTGACACATGAGTCCCGAACCGATCCGCAGTTTCAACGATCCCAAGCTTGCCGAACTGAACGCCCGCGTTGCGCAGGACCTCGAATACCTGAACTATCCGGTCGCCAACTGGTCGCCGGCTTCGGCCAAGGTTGATGGCAAACCGGTCAGCGACGTAGTCATCATCGGCGCCGGCATGTGCGGCCTCGTCGGCTGGTTCGCGCTTTCCCGCGTCGGCATCCGCAATGTCAGGATCATCGACAAGGCGCCGAAAGGCCGCGAAGGCCCGTGGAAAACCTTTGCCCGCATGGAAACCCTGCGTTCGCCGAAAACCCTGCTCGGACCGGCAGCCGGCATGGCGTCGCTCACCTTCCGCGCCTGGTACACCGCCCTTTTCGGCATCGCCAAGTGGGACGAACTGTACCGGATCCCCCGCCCGATGTGGATGGATTACCTCGACTGGTACCGTGATGTGCTCTCCATCCCGGTCGAAAACGGCATCCATGTCACCCGCATGGTGCCACGCGAGGACGGGCTACTGGAGCTTGAAATCGCCGGCGGCGCTGAGGAACCCATCCTCACCCGCAAGCTGGTCATGGCAACCGGCCGCGATGGTCTGGGTGCCGCCGAAATTCCCGGTTTCGTCGAAGGCATGCAGCGCGGAAAAAGCTGGGCGCATTCGGCCGACGAGGTCGATTTCACCACTCTCAAGGGCAAGCGCGTCGTCGTCATCGGAGTCGGCGCTTCCGCCGTCGACAATGCCGCAGAAGCGCTGGAAGCCGGTGCCGGCGAAGTGCGCCTTCTTGCCCGCCGCAAGAAGATGCCGACGGTCAACAAGCTGATGGGCATCGGCTCCTATGGCGTCACCGCCGGCTTCCCGAAGATCGATCCGAAATGGCGCTGGCGCCTGATGGATTATTCCACCCGTCAGCAGACCCCTGCGCCGCACGGTTCGACCCTGCGGGTCAGCCGTCACGCCAACGCTTTCTTCCACTTCGATTGCGGCATTGCTTCGATGAAGGAGGAAGGCAGCGAAGTGGTCATCACCACCACCAACGGCCGCATCTTCCGCACCGATTTCGTCATTCTCGGCACCGGCTTTACCGTCGACCCGCTGGCCCGCAGCGAACTTGAACCCTACAAGGCTGAGATCGCCTGCTGGGAGGATCGCATCACTCCGCCAATCGGGGAAGAGAACCCCAGCCTTGGCCGTTTCCCCTGGCTGGAAGACGACTTTTCCTTCACCGAAAAGACGCCCGGCACTGCGCCCTGGCTGAAAAACATCCACTGCTTCAACTACGGCGCAACGATGAGCCTCGGCAAGGTCAGCGGCGATATCCCGGCAATCAGTGAAGGCGCACAATGGCTCGCCCGCGGCGTTTCCGCCGGCCTGTTCATTCAGGATATCGACTACCACTGGGAAGCCCTGCTCGCCTATGAAAAGCCGGAACTCGACGGTTCCGAATGGGTCGATGCCGACGCCGATCTCCCCGAACAGAAGACAGCTTGAGGATAATCATGCGCAAGACAGTCTATTATTACCACGCCCTCAGTTCTCCGTGGGCCTATCTCGGCTGGCCGCAGTTCAAGGCGCTGATCGAAAAACACGATCTCGACGTCGTGGTACGCCCGACCCGCATCGTCACGGAAAATGGCGGCGTGCCCCTGCGTTCCCGTCCGCAGCCGCGGCAGGACTATCACGCCGTCGAACTCGATCGCTGGCGCAAGCGGCTCAACATGCCGCTAGTGCTCAAGCCCAAATATTATCCGACCAACAACGAGTTTTCCGCCCGCATGGTGATCGCTGCCGACAGGCTCGGCCTGCCGTCACTGGAGTTGAGCCACGCCCTTCTTCATGCTCTGTGGAGCGAGGAACTCGACGTGACCCAGCCGGATGTCCGTATCGACGTCGCCAACCGGATCGGCCTCGACGGCGCAAAACTGCAGGCGATGGAAGACCAGCCGGAAATCATGCAGGCCTGGCTCGACAGCCACGAAGAAGCCGGCAAGCGCGGCGTCTTCGGCACGCCGACCTGGATCTATAAGGACGTGCTCTACTGGGGGCAGGACCGGTTGAGTTTTCTCGACGAAGCCCTTTCGGAAGAATGAGGAATACAATCATATGACGACCGAAACGACCGTCGATGTGATCGACAAGGTGCTGGGGCTTGGCCCTTCCTCGCCGCTGCTTGCCCTACGTGAACAGCGCGCCAAGCTGAAGCACCTCACCCAGACCAGCTATGTCGCGGCCCTTCACCCGACCGACCCGCGCAACTTTTCCTATGCGGAACGCGCCACCCTTGCCGCTCGCATGGCAGCGCTGTGGACCTCGCAGGAACTGCTTGCGCATTATCGGGAACTCGCCACCGCGGAAGGTGCCACCGGCGATGTCCTCTCCATCGCTGACCCCGCATGGAAGCCGGAAGACGAGGCAAGCCGCCTCACCGTCATACTGCGTCATATCGATCTGGTGACGAAAAACCCGAAAGCGGCAACGCGCGAAAATATAGAAAAGCTCTATGCCGCAGGTCTCGACGATCGCGATATCGTCACGCTCGCCGGCATCATCGCTTTCGTCAATTACCAGGTTCTGGTCGTCGCCGGCCTGAAGATGCTGAGGGACAACTGACATGTCTGACGCGGTTCACGAATTCACCCTCGATGCACTGGAATGGCAGCCTTACGTCAAGCCGGTCGATCTGCAGACAGCGACGCCCGAACAGCTGGATGCGCTTAAGGTAACCCCGTCCAATACAAAAGTTTCCGCCTATGTGCTGGTGCTGGCGCAGGAAACCGAGATGCTGGCCGAGCGCTCACCACTTTTCAACGACATCATGTATAGCGATGGCGGCCTTTCGCGAGGCGGCCGTGAGCTCGGGGCGCTCGCCGCCTCCTTCGTCAACCACTGCATCTACTGCGCCCAGGTTCACGCCAACCGTTTCATCCAGCTGGAAAAACGGCGGGAAGTGGTGGAGGAGATCTACCAGAACGGTCTCGACGCCGATCTTGGCGAATACGATCAGGCACTGTTCAATTTCGGCGTCGACCTGACCGCCCATCCGGATAATGTCGGCGTCTACCAGTTCTACCACTTGCGCGAGACTGGCCTGAGTGATCTTGAAATCCTCGACCTCATTCATTCCGTTGCGATCTTCGGCTGGGCAAACCGGTTGATGCACACGCTCGGAGAACCGCACCGGAAAGACTAAGTGGCAACCGCAACGACGGCAGACAGCGTCCCCTCCTTCGATGTCACCCATCGCGAAGTGTTGCGCATCGCGATCCCGATGATGGTCGCCCATTTCTCGACCCCGCTCGTCAGCCTTGTGGCGACGGGCGTTATCGGGCAATTGGGGCAGGAGGCGCTGATCGGCGGCGTGGCGCTTGCCGCCGTCATTTTCGATGTGCTGTTCGTCACCTTCAATTTTTTGCGCGGCGCGACCACCGGTTTCACCGCCCAGGCTTTTGGCGCAGGTGATCGCCGTTACGAGCAGCGCATGCTGCTCGGCGGCCTGACCATTTCCATGGTCGCCGGCCTCGTCATCCTGCTTCTTCACGTCCCGATCGGCAATCTCGGCCTCACTGTGCTCGGAGCCGATGGTGCGGTCGCAGACGCGGCAAAAGTCTATTTCTCCTGGCGCGTCTGGTCGGCCCCCTTCGTGCTGTTCAATTTCGTCGCCTTCGGCTGGATCATCGGCCGGGGCGATGCGCTTACCGCAATGCTTCTGCAGGGATTGTTGAACGGCCTTAATCTTGGCCTCAGCATCTGGTGGGTACTCGGTCTCGATGGCGGCGTTGCTGGCCTCGCGATCGCCAGCCTCGTCTCCGAAATCGTCACGGCACTGGCCGGTGCCGCCATCATCCTCTGTCGCACCGACAAGTCGAGCTGGAATTTACCGGACGTGAAAAGCCTGCGACGGCTGTTTTCCGTCAATGGCGACATGATGATCCGCTCGTTTGCATTGCTGATCGGGCTTTCCTTCTTCACCCGCCAGAGCGGTGAACTCGGTATCGATATCCTCGCTGCCAACACGATCCTGTTGCGCTTCTATTTCTTCGGCGTCGCCTTCCTCGACGGCATCGCCACAGCGGCCGAACAGCTCGCCGGCCGCGCCGTCGGCGCCAGAAACCGCGCTGCCTTCGACCGGATGATCAAACTCACCACGATCTGGGCGCTGGTCTTCGGCGCGCTTGTTGCGCTGTCCTTCCTCGCCGGCGGCTGGTGGGTCATAGATCTCGCATCCCCCAATGCAACGGTCGAGCAACTGGCCGAAGCTTTCCTGCCCTATGCAGCGATCATGCCGCTGGTCGGTGCCATCGCCTTCCAGATGGACGGGGTTTATATCGGCGCGACATGGTCGCGCGAGATGCGCAATCTCATGCTTCTGTCGCTGGCAATCTATTTTGCCGCCTGGGCTGTGCTGCAGCCGCTCTTCGGCAATCACGGCCTGTGGATCGCGCTGCTCCTCTTCCAGAGCGCCCGCAGCGTCGCCTTCCGTCTCATGCTGCCGAAACTGACGGCCAGAACGCTCGGGTAAAACATTCCGTCAGTCGCCGAGCAACTGTCGATCGTCGCCGTCGCGATTGCGTACCAGCTCTTCCTTGATCGCCCGCAGCGATTTCAACGCTCTTGTGCGGTCGGCATAGGCGACCATGTTGGCAAGGATGTCGATCGCCGCCAGATAAGCATAGCGTGTCGATGTCGGTCGAAAGATGTTCTTGCCCTCGGGCATCTCGATCGCGATCACCACGTCGGCGGCATTGGCGACCGGCGAACCGCTCTGGGTCATCACGATCGTCGGGATCGAGCGCTCCCGCAGCAGGTCAAGGCAATGGACAAGCCCCATGTCGCGGCCGGTAAACGACGAGCCGAAAACGACAGTGCCCGGCTGAGCCGCCGCCGAGATCATCAGGTTCATGCCGTGGTCGCTCGATGCATGGACCCTGCAACTGAGGCGAAACAGCCGGTTATGCAGCTCGTTGACGATCATCGCCGAATTGCCGCTGGCGCCGAAGGCCTGAATAAACTCCGCGGCCCGCAACATCTGCGCTGCTTTTTCGATCGCCCTCAGATCAAGCTGGCGATGCACCTCGAACAGTGCGTTCTGCGCCTTCGAGACGATATCCTGCGCCACTTCTTCCGCCGTTGCGGTCGGCGCTTCCGGTGTCAGATAACGCAGGCCGACATAGGCGAGCTTTGCCAGCTGCACCTTGAAGTCCGAATATCCCTGGCAACCCAGCCGCCGGCAGAAACGGGTGACCGTCGGAGGCGAGACGCCGGCCTTTTCCGCCACCTCGATGATCGATGCGTTGACGACGAAATCGACATTTTCCAGCGCGAAATGTGCGAGCTTAGCTTCAAGACCGGAAAGCCGGCCATCCTGATCGGAAAGGGCGTGAAACAGATCCATTCGGTTTTCCCCTCGGATTGGCCACATCAGAAAAATGCTTAAGCTCGTGAAAATGAATTTCACTGGCATGCAATTTGATAGCATAATGCCCGCCAGCATCAACGAAACTCGCCTGTTCCACGAAAATAAAAACAACCTTCCCGCGCTTATGCTTCCGTCATCCGGCAGTGCGCCTTTTCCAACGAGGTCTCCAGACATGAACTATCCTTGGCCCGAACCCGGCACGCCGCTCGAACAGGTTGCAACCCCGATGCCGGTCATCGACGAGGCGCGGCTTGCCGCCAACATCGCCCGCGTTCAGGCCTATTGCGACAGCCATGGCAAGGCGTTTCGCCCGCATATCAAGACCCACAAGATTGCAGCCGTCGCCCGCCAGCAGGTGGAAGCCGGCGCGGTCGGCCTTAATTGCCAGAAAGTGACCGAGGCGGAAGTCTTCGCTGATGCCGGTTTCGAAGACATCCTGATTACCTACAACATTCTGGGTACCGCCAAGCTCGCCCGCCTGAAAGCCCTCAATGCCCGCGTGACAAAACTCGCCGTCGTCGCCGACAGCGAAACCACGATTGCCGGCCTCGCCGCAACCTTCGACGCCTCCCGTCCGCTGACCGTGCTGATCGAATGTGATACCGGCGCCAAGCGCTGTGGCGTGCAGACACCGGAAGCAGCTGTTGCGCTTGCCGAAAAGATCGCTGCCGCTCCCGGCCTTCGTTTCGGCGGCATCATGACCTATCCGGCCACCGGTGGCGCCGAACAGGTCGAGGCTTTCATCGTCCGCACCATGGCGCTGCTTTCGGAAAAGGGTATCGAATGCCCCATGCGCTCCAGCGGCGGTTCGCCGGATCTGTTCTCCGCCCATCTCGTGCCGTCTGCCACCGAACACCGCGCCGGCACCTATGTCTATAACGACCGCAGCATGGTGCGCGCCGGCCATTGCAGCAATGACGATCTCGCCATGCATATCCTCGCCACCGTCGTGTCCCGCCCGGCGCCGGATCGCGCCGTGCTGGACAGCGGCTCCAAGGCACTGACCTCCGACCTGCTCGGCTTTACCGATTATGGTGCGATTGCCGGTTTCGAGGGCGCCCGCGTCGTCTCGCTTTCGGAAGAACATGCAGTCGTTGATCTGACCGACTGCAAGACGCCCTTCCCCGAAATCGGTTCGATGGTGAAGGTCGTGCCGAACCATACATGCGTCGTCACCAACCTGTTCGACCGCATGGTCTTCCACCGCGACGGCATCGTTTCGCGGGTTGAAAATGTCGATGCACGCGGCACCGTCTGGTAGGGTTGCGGCCTGAAAATTTTTACCGCGAAAGGCCAGCCGCTCACTGCCGCAAGGCGCGGCGGTCACGGAATGATGAAAATCGGGCGCCTCTCAGGGGCGCCCTTTTTCATGCGGCGATGACGATTGTTTGCCGCCGGCACGCAGCCGGGACCGGCCGAATGGCTTGATTCCAAAACAGAATGCCGTTGCACCGGCCTCGACGTCGGCTGCTACGCCTGGGGAAGGCCGTGAAAATTTTCTTCGATTTTCACGCTTAAGAAAATAAATTACACAAAATAGTGCGAAATCTGAAAATCCGTTGACTTCGGCAACATTTGACGCATTATGAAGAAAATAAATTACACCGAAACGGTGAGCGGGCGAACTTGAGGAAAACGGGACATCGGATGAACCGAGAGTGCCTGGACTGTCGCTGACGCGGCGGTCGGGACATGGCAGCTCCGGCAAACTTCACATCAGGGACAATATGGCGACGGTATTCGGGCGGCTGTAACAGCGGCGCGTTGGCCGGAGTGCATTCGGATAACAGACATGCGCATCTTCACCGCCTCGCTGGCGACCGAGACGAACACTTTTTCACCCGTGCCGACGGATATGAACGCCTTCAAGGCGGCGTTTTATGCCGCGCCGGGCGAACACCCGGATACGCCGACCCTGTGTTCCTCCGTCGTCCCGATCCTGCGCCGCCGAGGCCGCGAAGAAGGTTTCACCGTCATCGAAGGCACGTCCTGCTGGGCCGAACCCGCCGGCCTCATCCAGCGCCAGACCTATGAAACCTTGCGCGACCAGATCCTTGCTGAGCTGAAAGCCGCCCTGCCTGTCGATGGCGTGGTCCTCGGCCTGCATGGCGCGATGGCAGCCCAAGGCTATGACGATCCGGAAGGCGATTTCCTCGCCCGTGTCCGCGACATGGTCGGGCCGGACGTGCTGATCGCTGCCGAATTCGATCCGCACAGCCACCTGACGGCGCTGCGTGTTGCAAACCTGAACATCATGGCCGCCTTCCTCGAATTCCCCCATACAGATTTCGAACAGCGCGGCGAACACGTCGTTGAACTGGCGCTTCAGGCGTTGCGTGGCAAGATCAGGCCGGTCATCTCCACCTTCGACTGCCGGATGATCACCATCTTCCCGACCAGCCGCGAACCGATGCGCTCCTTTGTCGACCGCATGCAGGCGCTGGAAGGCCATGACGGCATCCTGTCGGCCTCGGTCATCCACGGTTTCATGGCCGGCGACGTGCCCGACATGGGCACCCGCATCGTCGTCGTTTCCGACAATGACAAGGCAAAGGGTGACGCACTGGCGGCAAAACTCGGCCGCGAGCTTTACAGCCTGCGCAAGACCACTGCCATGCCGATGTTCGATACCGAGGCCGGTCTCGACAAGGCGATCGCCATCCGCGCCGCGCATCAGCAAAAGCCGGTGACGATTGCCGATGTCTGGGACAATCCCGGCGGCGGCGTGGCGGGCGATGCCACCTATATCCTGCGCCGGATGATGGAACGCGGAATGGACGATTTTGCCGTCGCCACCATCTGGGACCCGATTGCCGTCAGCTTTTGCCACGCGGCGGGTGAAGGTGCGGAACTGGCCTTGCGCGTCGGCGGCAAGTCGAGCCCGGAAGGCGGCGATCCGCTCGACCTGTGCGTCACCGTGCAGAAGGTTTTCGACGCCGGCTGGCAGAGTTTTCGCAATTCGCGCGTCACGCTCGGCAGCGCCGCTGTCATCCGTCCGGTCGGCACCAATATCGATATCGTGCTGATCACCAGCCGCACCCAGACCTACGAGCCCGACATCTTCTCCAATCAGGGCATCGATTTCGCCTCGAAGGCCTACATGCTGATCAAGTCGACCAATCATTTTTACGCCGGTTTCCAGCCGGTCTCCTCCGAGATCGTCTATATCGCCGCGCCGACCTCCTATCCGACCAACCCGGCAACGACGCCCTATCGCAAGGCGAGCTTGAAGCTCTGGCCGCGTGTGGCCGATCCACTGGGACTGGATGCCTGAATTCTCGACCGGACAGGAAAGCCGGCCGAAATCTTTGACCGAACCGAACGCAACAAGGGGATGACCATGAAAAAGAGTGCACTTGTTCTGATGACGCTGGCGGCCTTGGCCGGCACCAGCAGCCTGGCTCTGGCCCAGGCAAGCGACGGTATTCTGACTGTCGCCACGATCGGCGAACCGCCGACGCTCGACGTCATGCAGACGGCGACCGACATCGTGCTGACCATCGACCAGCACATTTTCGAAACGCTCTACACCTATGACGCCGAATGGAAGTCCGTACCGCTGCTTGCAGCCGGAATGCCGAAGATTTCCGAAGACGGCCTGACCTATACGATCCCGCTGCGCGAAGGTGTCACGTTCCATGACGGCAGCGCCTTCGATGCCAAGGATGTCACCGCCTCGCTGAAGCGCTGGATGGCAGTCAATTCCAAGGGCAAGCAGGTCGCCGGCATCGTCGAAAGCCTGACGGAAGATGGCGATCATGCCGTCGTCTTCAAGCTGAAGTCGCGTTATGCGCCGCTGCTTGCCACGCTGTCGCAGGCCTCGGTCATCCTGCCGTCGGAAAAGATCGCCGACACGCTGACCGAATTCGTCGGCACCGGCCCTTACGCCCTGAAGGAGCGCAAGCCCGACCAATATACCCAGCTCGTCCGTTTCGACGGCTACAAGTCGCCGGAAGGCACGCCGAGCAACTATGCCGGCAAGCGCGAGGCGATCGCTAAGGAAATCCGTTTCGTTCCGGTTCCCGATGCAAATACCCGCGTTGAAGGCCTGATTTCCGGCCAGTTCGATTATGCGGACTCCCTTCCGGTCAGCGCATTCGAGCGCGTCGAAAAGAGCGGCAATGCCAAGCCCGTCATCTTCCGCGATGCCGGCTGGGCTTCGATGAACATGAACATGAAGGAAGGCCTGCTCGTTAAGAAGGAGCTGCGTCAGGCGGTTCAGGTTGCGCTCAACCCGAACGACATGATGATGGCCGCCTTCTCTGACGACCGCTTCTTCAGCGTCGATGCCTCGATCTTCCCGGAAGGTTCCTTCTGGCACACCGAAGCAGGTGTCGCCCGTTACGGCGACGGCAACCCGGAAGAAGCTGCAAAGCTCTTGAAGGATGGCGGTTACGACGGAACCCCGATCCGCCTTCTGACCAGCCGCCAGTACGAATTCCACTACAAGATCGGCGAAGTCGCCAAGGCCTATCTCGAAGCCGCCGGGTTCAAAGTCGATCTGCAGGTGGTCGACTGGGCAACGCTCACCACCCGCCGCGCGGATTCGAAGGCATGGGATATCTTCATCACCCATTCCAACTTCCCGGGTGACCCGACGACGATCAACACGATCACCGACACCTATCCGGGCTGGTACGTTTCCGATCAGAAGGCAAAGGCTGTCGCCACCTATATGGACGCCACCACCGATGATGCCAAGAAGGCAGCATGGGATGGCATCCAGACGGTCATCTATGATGATGCACCGCTCTACAAGGTTGGCAACTTCAATGCCGTTTCCGGCGTTGCCAACGGCGTTTCCGGTTACGAGCCGACCTACTGGCCGCATTTCTGGAATGTCAGCCCGAAGAAGTAAGGCCAGAGCAGTTCCAGCAAAAGCGGGAACCCGTGTTGCTGGAATTGCGATGAAACGAAAGAGATAGAGCAGTTTCGTGTTTCGAGGAAAGACGGAACTGCTCTAAAAAGACTGGGAACCGACTATGGCAAGGATCGCACAAGCGCTGCTGAAACGGCTGGGGGGCATGGCAATCGTGCTCGCCCTCGTCGTGACGGTGGTCTTCATCATCGTTCGCGTCACGCCCGGCGATCCTGCCGCCGTCATGCTGGGTTCGGATGCGACCCCGGCTGATATCGCGCAATTGCGCGAGAAGATGGGGCTCGATGCTCCGCTCCTCATGCAATATGGCCAGTTCGTTCTGGGCATATTGCAGGGTGATCTCGGCCAGTCGATCTTTTTGAACCAGCCGGTCACGACGGCTCTCGCCGCACGTGCCGAACCCACCTTCTTCCTCACCCTCTTCTCCATCCTGATCGCAGTCGGTATTGCGCTGCCGGTCGGCATCCTGTCGGCCGTCAAACGCGGCACGATCTTCGACCAGATCGTCGTGACCCTCACCATGGTCGCCGCCAGTGTCCCGAGCTTCTGGCTCGGCCTGATCCTGATCCAGGTCTTTGCCGTCGGCCAGGGCTGGTTCCCGGCCTCCGGTTACGGCGGCCCGGAAACGCCTTTCTTCGAACGCCTGCACCATCTCGTTCTGCCGGCCGTCGCACTCGGCGTCGTCAATTCTGCACTGATCACCCGCTTCACCCGCGCCGCCATGCTCGATGTTCTGGGCGACGATTACGTCCGCACCGCCCGCGCCAAGGGCGCCGGCGAAGGCCGGGTCATCCTCAAGCATGCCCTGAAGAACGCGATGATCCCGATCATCACCGTTATCGGGCTGTCGGTCGCCATGCTGGTGGCCGGTGCCGTTGTCACCGAAACCGTCTTCGGCCTGCCGGGCGTTGGCAATCTTGTCGTCTCGGCGGTGTTGCGCCGCGATTATCCAGTCATCCAGGGCGCGCTGCTCGTCGTTGCCGCCATCTATGTCCTCATCAACTTCATCGTCGACATGCTTTATATTCTCGTTGATCCCAGGGTGCGCCTATGACCACGATGGCCTCCCTCTCCATGCCCTTCGCATCCGGCCTGCGCCGCCTGTTCGGCAACCGCGCCATGCTGTTCGGGGCGATCATCCTGGTCATCGTCGTGGCTGCGGCGCTGCTCGCGCCCTGGGTAGCGCCCTATGCGCCGAACAAGCTGTCGATCATCAACAAGCTGAAGCCGCCGTCGATAACGAACTTCTTCGGCACCGACGAATTCGGCCGCGATATCTTCTCCCGCGCCATCTTCGCCGGCCGCATCTCGCTGCTCGTCAGCCTCGGCGTCGTGTTCATCTCGACCGTGCTCGGCGTCATCCTCGGTGTCGCCGCCGGCTTCTTCCGTCGCCTCGATGCGCCGATCTCGCGCCTTCTCGATGCGATGATGTCCTTCCCGGACATCCTGCTCGCCATCGCACTGGTCGCGGCCCTCGGACCGTCGCTGACAACCGTCATCCTCGCGCTCGGCATCACCTACGCCCCGCGTCTGGCCCGTATCGTCCGCGGCTCGACGCTGGTCCTGCGTGAGCTCCCCTATATCGAGGCCGCCGTCGCCATGGGCCTGCCGACCTGGCAGATCCTTGCCCGCCACGTGCTGCTCAACCTCGCCTCCCCGATCCTCGTGCAGGCCACTTTCGTTTTCGCCTCGGCGATGCTCGCCGAAGCAAGCCTCTCCTTCCTCGGCGTCGGCGTTTCCACCGACATGCCGACCTGGGGTACGATGCTGGCATCCGGCCGCGAATACATGAACAACGCTCCGTGGCTGATGGTGTTTCCGGGGCTGGCCATCGTCTTCTCGGTTCTCTCCCTGCAATTGCTGGGCGACGGCCTGCGCGATCTCGTCGATCCGCGCCTCGCCAAGGAAAGCTGATCATGACCGAAACAACGACCACGAAACGGCCGGTGCTCTCGGTCGAGAACCTGACCACCTCGTTCAAGACGCGGGATGGCTGGAAAGCCGTCATTCGCAATATCAGCCTGCATGTCGATGCCGGCGAAACGGTTGCGATCGTCGGCGAATCCGGCTCGGGCAAGAGCGTCACCGCTCTGTCGACCATGCGGCTTCTGCCGGCCGGCCGCTCGCGCACCGAAGGCCGGATCCTGCTCGACGGCAGGGACCTGCTTGCCGCCAGCGAAGCCGAGATGCGCAAGGTGCGCGGCGGCTCGATCGGCATGATCTTTCAGGAGCCGATGACCTCGCTCAACCCGGTCTTCACCATCGGCAACCAGATTGCGGAAGCTCTCGTTCTGCATCGCGGCCTGTCATGGAGCGAAGCCGAGACTGAGACTGTGCGCCTGATGGAGCGCGTCCGTATTCCCGCGGCCAAAGCCCGTCTTCACGAATATCCGCACAAATTCTCCGGCGGCATGCGCCAGCGCGTGATGATCGCCATGGCGCTCGCCTGCCGTCCGAAACTGCTGATCGCCGACGAGCCGACCACCGCCCTCGACGTGACGATCCAGGCCGAAATCCTCCACCTGCTGCGCGAGTTGCAGCGGGAGGAAAACATGGGCGTGCTGTTCATCACCCACGACATGGGCGTGGTCGCAGAAATCGCAGACCGCACCGTTGTGATGTTCCGAGGCGACATGATCGAGACCGGCAAGACCGACGAAATTTTCGCCACGCCGAAAGCGATCTACACAAAATCCCTGCTCGCCTCGATCCCGCGTCTCGGCACGATGGGTGCCGCCGCCGCACCAAAACGTTTCCCCGAGGTCGATGCCTCGACCGGTATTGCCGTCGATGGCCGCGAGATGAACCCGGTCGCCTTGAGCGTCGAGCCGATCCTCAAGGTCGATAATCTCGCCGTCCGTTTCGACCTGCCCAATGGGCGCGTCCATGCGGTGGAAGATGTCTCCTTCGACCTGCGTCCAGGCGAAACCCTGTCGCTGGTCGGAGAGAGCGGCTGCGGCAAATCCACGACCGGCCGCGCCATCATCCGCCTGCTCAATCCCTCCGCCGGTTCGATCGTCATCGGCGGTCAGGATGTCACCAAGGCCGGCACGCGGGAATTGCGGACCATGCGCCGCACCTCGCAGATGATCTTTCAGGACCCGTTCGCCTCACTCAACCCGCGCATCACCGTCGGCTCCGCGATCGCCGAACCCATCCTCGCCCACGGCCTGATGGGTCGGAAAGATGCCAAGGCCCGCGTCTCCGAACTGTTGGAACAGGTCGGCCTTTCCGCCGCCATGGCCGATCGCCACCCGCACGAATTCTCCGGCGGCCAGCGCCAGCGAATCTCGATTGCCCGCGCGCTCGCCCTCGACCCGAAATTCATCGTCGCCGACGAAGCGGTCTCCGCACTCGATGTGTCGGTCAAGGCGCAGGTCTCCAACCTTCTGCTCGACCTGCAGGAAAAGAGAGGCCTCGCCTATCTGTTCATCAGCCACGACATGGCGGTCGTGGAGCGGATGAGCCACCGCGTGGCGGTGATGTTCCTGGGCGAAATCGTCGAGATCGGCCCGCGGGCGGCGATCTTCGACAACCCGCAGCATGCCTATACGCAGCGCCTGATCTCGGCCGTGCCGATCCCTGATCCGTCACGCCGCGGCCAGACCCCACCACCGCTTTCCGAAGAGATCAAGAGCCCCGTGCGCCCCTTCGATTACGTCGTGCCGAAGCGTACCTACCGTGAAGTTTCGCCCGGCCATTTCGTGCAGGATGCCCACTGAAACAATGCCGGCAAAAGCGTAAAGCGTTGTCGGCATTGCAAGAACGGACAAACCCTGCCCCTACCCCACTGGAATAGAAAGACCACCCCATGACCAGCAAGAAACTCATCCGTTACGATGTCGCCGATGCCCAGGCCGGCGGCCAGCGCCGCCCCTTCGCCAAGGCCGTCCGCGCCGGTGATTTCGTCTACGTTTCGGGCCAGGTCCCGACCGTGGACGGCGAAGTCGTCGTCGGTAATATCGTTGCCCAGACCGAACAGGTGATCGCCAACATCAAGTCGGTTCTGGCGCTAGCCGATTGCACGCTGGAACATGTGGTCAAGGTCAATGTCTGGCTCGACGACGCCCGCGATTTTTCGAGCTTCAACGCCGTCTTCCAGAAACACTTCATCGACCACCCCCCGGCCCGCTCCACCGTCGAATCCCCAATGATGGTCGACGTCAAGGTCGAGATGGACGTGATCGCGTATAAGCCGCTGGATTGAAACGAAAAAACCGGCAGTAAGTCTGCCGGTCAAATTACTGATTAGGCTTACGGTTCAGCACGCTCAGATCTGCGTTGACCACCATCGGCAATTGAATCCTCCCTCATTCCTGTGCTTGTCACAGGAATCCAGTAGCCCAAGTCCTTGGGCGGAGAGAGTCTTTTCACGGCGCAGACGCGCCGTGGCTGGATTCCTGTGACAAGCACAGGAATGAGGGTAATCAGGGCTCCGTGCTCGGAAAACAGCCTTGTCAGCGTTATGACCGGCGCAATTCAGCCAGTTTCATATCAAGTCGAATGATCGCACCTTCAACCCGGAAATCAGCATTTCCGGGTTGAAGGCTGTCTGGACCAATTACAGCGCCGCCCGCTTGTCGTGCCTCGCCACCCGCGCCAGCAGATAATCCACCTCGGCCTTGGCGGTTGCCGTCAGCATCTGTCCCGGCTTGCGCTGCGCATCGGACGCTATCACGCCGCGGCGCTTCAATATGTGCTTGCGCACCGCCAATCCCACACCGAGCTGCTGCTCATAGCGGATCAGCGGCAGGTGTGCGTCGAACAGGTCATGCGCCTCGTCGCGCTTTCCTTCAGCAAACAGCGACACAAGCTCGCTCAGCATGTCGGGGAAACCATAACCGGTCATCGCACCATCGGCGCCGCGTTCCGGTTCGAAATCGAGGAACATGCCGCCATTGCCGCAGAGAATCGAGAATTCGCGCAGTTCGCCGGATTTCTGCATGGCGCGCAGTTTCGAGATCTTCTCCAGACCCGGCCAGTCTTCGTGCTTCAGCATCAGGCAGGACGGATGGTTGGTGATGATCTTGGCGACCACGCTGGTGGCGATCACCGTGTTGAGCGTCAGCGGATAGTCCTGCAGCACCCATGGCACGTCCTCGCCAACCGCTTCCACGGCACCGGCGAAATAGTTGATCGTCTGCTCGTCGGTCTTCGCCCCTTGTCCCGGTGCGATCATCACGCCGGCAGCACCCATATCCATCGAGCTGCGGGCAAGCGAACGCATCGCGGCAAAACCCGGTGCCGACACACCGACAATGACCGGAACCTTGGCACGCTCCACGACACGCTTGATGATCGCCCGGCTTTCATCCGCTTCCAGCTTCGGCGCTTCGCCCATGATGCCGAGAATGGTGATGCCGGTGCAGCCGCTCTCTTCGTAGAAATCCGTCAGGCGGTCGACCGAGTTGAAATCGATCGCGCCATCGTCGTGAAACGGCGTGGCGGCGATCGCATAAACGCCCTTGGATGCAATGCTGAATGTCATGTCGTTCTCCCGGATGCAGATGCTTGCCCGGTCGGGGCCGCAGCTTTTGCTCTTAGTTTCTAATCAGATGTTGGCGAGAAGGCCACCGTCGATGCGGATCACCGAGCCGGTGATATAGGATGCGCGCGGGCTCGCGAGGAAGGTGACCATATCGCCATATTCCTGCGGATCGCCGTAACGGCCGACCGGAATGGAGCCGGTGCTTTCCTTGGTCACATCAGCCACCGGACGCTCCTCGCGCTTGGCCTTCTGCTCATCGAGAAACACGATTCGGCCCGTGGCGATGCGGCCGGGCAGCACGACATTGGCAGTAATCCCGTCGCGGCCCACTTCCCGCGCCAGCGTCTTCGACCAGCCAACCAGCGCCATCCGCAGGCTGTTGGAAATCCCGAGATTGGCGATTGGGGCGACGACACCTGAAGATGTCGAGGTGATGATACGGCCAAAACCGCGCTCGCGCATCGAAGGCAAAACGGCATCCGTCACGGCGATCACCGAGCGGACCATGCTGTCGAAATATTTCGACCAGATCTCCGGCGCCTGTCCTGAAGCCGGCGTCGGCGGCGGGCCACCGGTATTGTTGACCAGCACATCCACCGGCCCGAAGGTCGAGGCGATCAGCGCCAGCCGCTCCTCGATCACCGTCAGATCGCCGATATCCCATTGCAGCTCGAAAGCCTGGTGGCCCGACGCCTCGATCGCCTGCGCCGTCTTTTCGGCTGCGGCAAGATCGATGTCGGCAACGACGACATTGGCCTTTTCCGCTGCCAGCGAGCGGGCGATTGCGCCGCCCAGTCCACCGCCTGCGCCGAATACCAGCGCGGTCTTTCCGCTCAATTGAAGATCCATGAATGCCTGCTCTTGTCTGTCTTGATTGTCAGTGCCGCGCTCAGCAGCAGTAAAGCTCGACCGGAAGGTCGCTGAACACTTCCGGCGCGCCATCGGTGATCGCAAAGGTCTGTCCGACACCGGCCGTCAGGCCCGTGGTCGCGTCGGGGATCATGATATGGACGAAAAACACCATGCCCGGCGTCATGATCAGCGGATTGCCGGAATAGATCATCGGCGGCACATCCATCCAGGTCGGCTTGAAGGTGCAGCCCAGCGCATAACCGCAGGCAGCATAGCGCGCCTTGGCAAAACCGGCATCATCCAGCACGCGGCGATGGATATCGTCGAGCGTGCCAAGTTCCGCCCCTGCCCTTGCCGCATCCTTGATCTGGTCGAGCGCGTCTTTTGCCACGCTCAGCATGCCGAGCTGGCGCGGGTCCGGCTTGCCGGTCACCAGCGTATGCTCGACCACGACATGGTAGCGGCAATGGGACCCGGCGAGCTCGACGAGAATCTGGTCCTGTTCCTCGATCAACCGGGGTCCGCCGATCCCGCGGCCGTAAAGCGCACGCGATCCCGAATTGACGAGAGGCCCACCGGATGGAATGTCGCCACCGCCGGCAAGCATGGAGGTCAATGCCGCGCCGGACAGCACTGTATCGGGAATTCCGGGTTTGGTAACATCGATCGCGGCGCGAACAGCCGCATCCGCCAGCTTGCCCGCCATGCGCACATGCTCCAGTTCGGCCGCCGATTTCACCAGCCGCCCGGTGCGGATGATATCCGACGCATCCTCGGTGACGCAAAAACCGTCGAGCGCCTTGTCGACCATGCGGGCATTGGCGCCGGTCAGGCCATAGGTCGCATATTCGACGCCGATTTTTTTGCCGGCAAGGCCCTTCTCGGCCATGATCGCACGCAGGTCGTTAGCCGGGTTGGCATCCTCGGCGTTCAGCCAGACACGGACATCGTCGTAGAGCGAAGCGACATTCGCTTGCCGCAGATCAGGCGTGCGGGTCAGAAGCACGGTGTCGCTGCCATCATCGGCCAGCACGAGGCCGGCCTGGAAAAACACGTAACCGGCCGTGTCATAACTCGTCAGCCAGTAATGGCTTTCCTGCGAAAACACGATAAGCGCATCGATGCCGCGCTCGCGCATCCGGAGACGTGTCGCCGCCAGACGGGTCTCGAATTCGGCCTGTTTGAACTTCAGAAGAACCTGGCGACCGCCACGCGTCGTGCCGGCAAATTCCTGGGGGACATACATGGTCATGCGATCTCGCGAGTGATGAAAAGGGTGGCGCCCACGATCCCTCAAGCCTCCGCAGGCGTATGAACCGGCACCGCATCCAGCAGCGCCTTGGTATAGGGATCGCGATCGGCGGAACGGGCATCCGGCCGGTCGAAGAAATCGACCAGCTTGCCGTGATGCATGACGGCAATGCGATGGGCGAGCTGGCGGATCAGGTTCAGGTCATGGGTGATGAACACGCAGGCAGCCCCCGTGTCCTTCTGCAGCTTGACCAGCAGTTCAGCCACCGCCGCCTGGACCGAAACGTCGAGCGCCGCCGTCACCTCGTCGCAGATGACCAGTTCCGGCTCAGCCGCAAAGGCGCGGGCAATCGCCACACGCTGCTTCTCGCCGCCGGAAAGCTGGTGCGGATAACGATCGGCGTATTCGGCCGGAAGCCGTACCATCTCCAGAAGCTCGGCAATCCGCGCCTTGATTTTTTCACGCGGCACGACGCCGTAGAGTTTCAGCGGCCGGGCGATAATCGTACCGATCTTCTGGCGCGGGTTGAGCGAGGCATCGGGATGCTGGAAAACGATCTGCACGCGGCGTCGATAGGCCCGGTCGATCGCCCTTCGGCTGCCCACCGTCTTGCCATCGAATTCAAGCTTGCCCTGAAAATCCTGCAGGCCGGCCAGAACCTTGGCGATGGTCGATTTGCCCGAGCCGCTTTCGCCGACAACGCCGAGCAGCTCACCCTTGCGAACCTCGAAATTGACGTCCTTCGCACCCCAGAAGCCGATCTTGTCCGCATCGTCTGGCCAGAACATCTTCTGGATCTTCGAAGGCGCACCGTAATGCACGCCGATGCCGTCGAGTTTGACAAGCGTCTGCGGCACGGCCGGCGCATCGACGCCGATCCAGCGATCCGGGTTGGGCACCGCGCCGATCAGCTGTTTCGTATAAGGGGCCGAAGGTTTTTGGAACACGTCGCCGACCAGGCCGCGCTCGACGATCACGCCCTTATGCAGCACCGAAACTTCATCCACCACGCGGGAGACGAGCCCGAGATCGTGCGAGATGTAGAGTGCGGAAACATTCGTTTCGTCGCGCAGCTGGTTGAACAAATCAAGGATCTGCCGTGCGGTCAGGATGTCGAGTGCCGTTGTCGGCTCGTCGAAGATGATCAGTTCCGGCTCGCAGGCAAAGGCGGTGGCGATCACCACACGCTGCTTTTCGCCGCCCGATGCCTCGTGTGGAAAACGCTTCAGCATTTCCTTCGGGCGGGTGATGCCGGTGCGGGCAAGCGCAGCCTCAGCCTCCACCCAGGCCTGCGCTTTGGTCAGGCCGCGATGGCGCATCAGCACTTCGGCGATCTGTTCGCCGAGCCTTATCGTCGGGTTGAGCGAGGTCGAGGGATCCTGAAACACCATCGACATGCGACTGCCGCGAATGTCCAGCATCTGATACGGAGTATAGTCGAGCAGTTCCTCGCCGGCGAGGCGAATGGCACCGCCCGTCTCAACGGCATTCGGCGGCAGGTAACGCATCACCGACCACGCCATTGACGACTTGCCGGAACCGCTCTCGCCAACGAGGCCGACCGTCTTGCCCTTGGGGATCGTCAGGTCGATATTCTTCAGCGCCGAGACCATCCCGTTGGCGGTCTTGTAGGACAGCGAATAGTTGATGATCGAAAGGGCCGGCTTTTCCGCGGCTGCAGTCACGGTCTGGCTCATCGTCTGAACTGTCATCCGTGGCTCCTCTTGGGGTCGAGGGCGTCACGCAGGGCGTCGCCGAAAAGGTTGAAACCGAGGGCGGCAATGGCGATCGAAAGGCCGGGGATCGCAACGCACCACGGATTGCGGAACATGAACTGGCGCGCTTCCGCCACCATCAGCCCCCATTCGGTGCTCGGCGGCTGTGCGCCGAGACCAAGGAAGCCGAGCGTCGCGCCGATCATGATGGCGAAAGAAACGCGGATCGTCGCTTCCACGACGATCGGGCTCAACGCATTGGGCAGCACTTCGCAGGTGACGATATAGACGCCGGATTCACCGCGGGCGACCGCCGCCCGCACATAGTCGCGGGTGCGGACGGAGAGAACGGCGCTGCGCGAAATGCGGGCCATGCCGGGAGCAAAGGCGATCGAAACGGCCAGCATCGCATGTTCCATGCCGCCGCCCAGAATGGTGACGATCAGCAGCGTGAACAGCAGGTCCGGCACGGCCAGAAGCCCGTCGAGAATGCGCATGATGGTCGAATCGACCCAGCCGCCGGTAACACCGGCGACAACCCCGATGATCGAGCCGATACCGACGCCGAGCAGCGTCGCGCCGACACCAAAGGCAACTGTCGAAGGTGCTCCGGTCAATATGCGAGACAGCAGGTCGCGGCCGAACTGGTCGGTGCCGAACAGATGCATCATCGACGGTCCCTGAAGCCGGTTCAGCGGATCGAAGGCTTGCGGATCGTAAGGGGCGATCATCGGGCCGAAGATCGCGGCAAAACAGACGATCGCCAGCAATACCGTGCCGACGATGGCCGTGGGTGTGGAGAAGAAATTACGCATAACGCACCCTCGGGTCGAGCAGGGCAATGACGATGTCCGACAGAAGGTTGGACAAGGCATAAACGGCCGCGAGAAGCAGGGTCACGGCCTGGATGACGGGCAGGTCGCGGTTTTCCAGCGCGTAGATCAGCAGGCGTCCGAGACCCGGCCAGGCAAAGATTTCCTCGACAACGATGATACCGCCGAGCAGGTAGCCGATATCGAGCGAGATGACCGCGACGGCCGGCGCCAGCGAGTTGGGCAGCGCATGCCGGCGGATCACCCGTCTTTCGGTCAGGCCTTTGAGACGTGCGGCGCGGATATAGTCGGAAGACAGCACTTCCGACATTTCGGAACGGACCTGCCGGGCGATATGGGCCATCAGCACGAGGCCAAGGGTTGCCGCGGGAAGAACGACATGGGCGCCGAAGCCTGCGAGATTTTCCCATGGAGCAACAAAGCCGCCGGCCGGGAAAAGCCCGTGGTTCGGTGCCGCGAAGAACACCAGCAACAGCGTTGCGGTGACGAATTCCGGCAGGCAGGTGCCGAGATAGCTGAACAGGCCGAGCGCCAGATCCATCGCGGTACCCCGCTTGATCGCGGCAAGCGCGCCGAGCGGAATGGCGGTGATGGTGACGACGACGAGCGCGGTCAGCGCCAGCATTGCGGAGTTCGCGAATGCCTCGCCGACGACCTGGGTCACCGGCAGAGACAGACGCAGGGATGTCCCAAGATCGCCGTGCAGAATGCCGGCGACCCAGGTCAGATATTGCGTGTACCAGGGCTGATCCAGATGCAGCTGCTTTTCGAGTGCGGCAACCGCGTCCGGGGTGGCATATTCACCCAGGATCATGATCGCTGCATTGCCCGGCAGCATCGTCGTGATGGCAAACACGGCGAAGGTTACGATCGCCAGCACAAGAAAGACGGCCAGCAAGCGGCGGATGAGATAAGCCCTGGTCATCCGGTCAGGCCTTATTCAGCCAGACGTTTTCGGCATAGTAGTAGCGGGACAGAGGCGCGATCGTCCAGTCTTCCGCACCCTTGCCGCTGGCGGTCAGGATGTCTTCGAAAATCGGCACGATATAGGGCGTCTCGTCCAGCTGCAGCTGCTGTGCCTTGGCGTAAAGCTCCTTGCGCTTGGCCGGATCGACCGTGGCGCGGGCATCGGCGATGAGCTTGTCGAAATCCTTGTTCTTCCAGGCCGTATCCTCGTAGGAGGCATTGGAGGTGAGCAGCAGGTTGAAGGTTGCGTCTTCGGTGGCCTGCATGCCCCAATAGCCCATGTAGAACTGACCCTTCATCCACACATTGGCGAGATAGGTGTCGTGCGGCATGGTTTCGACTTCGATGTCGAAGCCGGCGGGCAGCGCCATCTGCTTCAGCGCGATGGCCACCTGCGCACGGATTGCCGGGCGGTTGGAGGCGACGAGCTTGATCTTGATGCCGTCGGGATAACCGGCTTCCGCAAGCAGCTTCTTGGCGCCTGCCGGATCGTAGGCGATCTCAGGCGTTTCGATCGCATAGGGGAATTCCGGCGACACGAGGTTGTCGTAGGCCGGGCGGCCGAGACCTTCGAGCACGAGATCAACCAGCGTCGGACGATCGACCGACATGGCGAGCGCCTTGCGCACCCGCACGTCGTCGAAGGGTTTTTGGTCCTGGCGCATGGTGATGTTGACGAAACGGCCCGACGGAATGCGCTGCGCCGTGATGCCGGTCGCATCGGCGATGCGCTGGAAATCCGCCTGCTGGACGACCAGCATGACGTCGACCGCGCCGGACAGGAAGTTGGCGCTTTCGGCGGCAAGATCGGGGAACAGCATCATGTCGATGCCGTCGAGATAAGGCTTGCCCTTGATGAAATAGTTCTCGTTCTTGACGAGGCGCACCATGCGGGCGCTGTCATAGGTTTCGAGCTTGAACGGGCCGGTGCCGTTGGCGGTCGTGTCCAGCTTTTCGCGCGGGCCGGACAGGGCGACCTTGGAGACGATGCGGGCATTGGCATGTGCCGTCGAGATCGGCAGGTCGGCAAACGGCGTCTTCAGCGTGAACTTGACGGTCGTTGCGTCAACGGCCTCGATCTTCTCGATCATGTTGAGGACGGAACGGGCGGCGGCCGGAATGTCGGGGTTGAGGATCGCCTGGTAAGTGGCGACGACGTCATCGGCGGTGCACGGCGTGCCGTCGTGGAAGACGATGCCCTTGCGCAGGTAGAAGGTGAAGGTCTTGGCGTCTTCACTGCCTTCCCAGCGCTCGGCGAGATCGGCCATCGGCTTGTTGTCGGGACCCATGCGGGTCAGGCCCGAATAGAGCATGTCGACGACCGGATATTCGGCGGGGCCCGAGCAGTTCAGCACGTTCAGCGTTGCGATACGCGTCGAGTGGCTGATCTTCAGCGTGCCGCCGGCCTTCGGCGTGTCGGCAGCCAGTGCTTCGGACATGTCGATGCCGGGAATGAGTGCGGTTGCCGCAAGGCCGCCGGCGAGACCCATCATCACACTGCGGCGGGAAATCATGAAACTTGTCATATTGTGCCCTCTGATTTGTTTTTGACAGAAGCCGGGCGGCAGTATTTTTATGGTTGTCCCGGCTTTATTCCTTGGCCCGTCAGCTGATCACGGTCAGCTCGTCGGGCAATCCGGTCAGTACCTCCGGCGCCCCGTCGGTGACGAGCAGCGTGTGGCCCACGCCCATCGCAAGCCCGGTATCGGCATCGCCGTTCATCACATGATAGAACAGCGTCATGCCCGGCTGGCAGAGCGTCGGGTTGCCGGAATAGATCATCGGCGGCACGTCCATACTGGTCGGCGCGAATGTGCAGCCCACCGAATAACCGGTCGCGCCGTAACGGGCACGCTTATAGCCGCCCTTGTCTAGACCGTCGGCATAAACGTCGAAGATCTCGCCGAGCGTCGTGCCGGGACGTGCGATCTCCGTCATCCTGCGCAGCGTCTCCATGCCGACATCGTACATCTTGCGATGCGCATCGGAGACTTTTCCGAACAGGATCGTCCATTCGGTCTTCACGTTGTAACGGCGATAGGCAACCGGATATTCGACGAGGATCTGGTCCTGTTCTTCCAGCCGGCGCGGATCGGAAACACCGCGGCCATAGACTGCACGCGGGCCGGAATTGAACAGCGGCGCATTCGGCGGCATGTCCGCGCCCTGGCCGAGGATCGAGGTGAGATACGTAGCCTTCAGGTCGCTGTCGAGAATGCCCGGACGGGCAGCTGCGATCACGGCATTCAGCGAGTCATCCAGAATACGGGCCGCCTTGCGGGTATATTCGATTTCGGCCGGAGACTTGCAGACGCGCAGCCAGCGGATCAGGTGCCGGTCGTCTTCCAGTTCGCACCAGTTGCCGATCGTCTGCTGCGTGCGATAGAGGTTCCAGCCTGTCAGGCCGTGGGTGTTCAGCTCGATTGCGATCTTTTTCCCGCCAAGACCCAGTTCTTCAAGAATGACCTTCAGATCTGCAGCCGGATTGGCGTCCTCGGCATCCCACCAGATGCGGATGTCCTCGATGATGCTCGTCTGTTTCGCCTGCACCAGATCCGGGCGGCGGGTCAGAAGTACCGGCTGGCGACCATCCGTCGGCACGACCAGGCACTGGTAATAGACGAAGCCACCGGTGTCGTAGCCGGTCAGCCAGTACATGCTTTCCTGGGCAAACACGAGCATGGCATCGACGCCGCGCGCCGCGAGTTCGGCCCGAAGCCGGTCCTGTCGCTGCAGATGCTCCTCCTTGGAAAAGGGGAGGTTCGGTTGCGGCATGGCACTCACGAATGTGTCCTTTCGGCAAGATCGTCAAAGCTCGTTGTTGCTTCACCCTACGGTTTGGTATACCACTCGTCAACCAGCGGAATACAAAAATTGCGAGACAAGCGAAATCGATTGCGGAAGATAGACACCCATTGGGCGTAGAATCTGGTGACAACTGCCAAAGCGTGTGGCACCAGACAGATATTTGACGCGGTCTCCGCAAGGGAGGGACTGGATATTTATGCTGATTGAAACCGATAAGCGGCTGGCGCTGCAGGCCTACGAACAGATATTGAACCTGATCCTTACCGGAGTTGCGCAGCCGGGCACGATGGTGACCGAACGCCGTCTGGCGGAAATCCTCAACATGTCGCGCACGCCGATTCGCGATGCGCTGCTGATGCTCGAAAGCGAAGGCCTGCTGATCCGTCAGGGCAGCCGTGGCCTGCAGGTCAAGCAGATGCGCGTCGAAGATTATATGGATGCGCTGCAGATCCGCCAGCTTCTGGAACCCGAAGCCGCCCGTCTTGCCGCCGGTCGCATGTCTGCCGCCGCTCTCGACGAACTCGAAGCAGACCTGAAAACTCTGCTCGGAAAACCGGAAGACGGCGAAGGCAAGCCGGATCGCGGCTCCGTCCGCGATGTCGACGACCGGCTTCACGGCGGCATCGGCGATTGCGCCGGCAATCCGCAACTGGCGCAGATCATCCGCACGCTGCGTCGCCAGACCCAGATTTTCGACCTGAGAAGCATGCCGGAACGGTTCGAGGCGACCTGCCGCGAACATCTGGATATCGTCGGCGCACTGCGTGAGGGCCGCGGCGATGACGCTGCTAAGCTGATGCGCCAGCATCTCGATCACGTCAAAGACAGCATTATCGGGAGACTGACCCGCACATGACAGTATTGGCAAAAGGCGTGCAGGCTGCAGAGCCCGTGCTCAGCAATTCTGCCCCGGTCGATATCGCGCTTGCCGAACGGCTGTTCGACGAGCTGAGACGCCGGACCGGCACCAATCGCGGCATCACCCGCACCTCCTACGGTCTCGGCGAGCAGATTGCCCATGACATGGTGCGCCGCGAGGCACGCAAGTTAGGCCTCGAAGTCAAGACCGATCCCGGCTGCAATCTCTACATGACGATGAAGGGCCGCGACGAAGGTCCGGGCATCTTCATCGGCTCGCATCTCGATTCCGTGCCGATGGGCGGCAATTTCGATGGCGCCGCCGGCGTACTGCTCGGCCTGTCGGTCATCTCCGGTTATGTCCGCGCCGGCATCCGTCCCCCGCGCGATATAACCGTCATGGCGATCCGCGCCGAGGAAAGCACCTGGTTCGGCGCGTCCTATATCGGCAGCCGCGCCGCACTCGGACGTCTCACAGGAAGCGAACTCGACAAGGTCAAGCGTTCCTCCGACCAGATCTCGCTTGGCGCCGCCATCGATGCCGCCGGCGGCGACACGGAATTCCTTCGCTCGGGCAAATCCTGGCTCGACCCGAAAAATATCGCCATGTTCATCGAGGCGCATATTGAGCAGGGTCCGGTTCTGGTCGAAAAGCAGATCCCGATCGGCATCGTCACCGGCATTCGCGGTTCCTTCCGTTATCGCGAAGCCAAATGCATCGGCGTTTATGCCCATTCGGGCGCCACGCCGCGCGAATATCGCAGCGATGCCGTACGGGCAGCCTCGGCTCTGGTCGTCGAACTCGACAAGGCCTGGGATGAGCTGCAGGCAGAGGGCGCAGATCTCGTCGTCACTTTCGGCCAGTTTTCGACCGACGCTTCGGAAGCAGCATTCAGCAAGATCGCCGGCAAGCTCTCATTCGCGCTCGATGTCCGCAGCCAAGAACCGGAAACGCTTTCAAAGATGCAAGCCATCGTCTCCGATGCCGTCACCCGCATCGAGGCGGAACATCGCGTCAAATTCGAACTCGGCCGTTTGACCGACAGCAAAGCGGCGAAGATGGACGACGCTATTGTCGCCTCGCTCGCCGGATTGGCAAAGGAGCACGGTATCGAGGCTCAGACCATGGCCTGCGGTGCGGGCCATGATGCGGCTGTGTTTGCCGATGCCGGCGTGCCGACCGGCATGGTCTTCATCCGCAATGCCAATGGCAGCCACAATCCAGACGAGCAGATGGAGATTGCCGATTTCGCCGAGGCAGCGAGGCTTGTTTCCGCGCTCTGCCTCGACCCGCCACTGAAAGCCTGATCATGTCCGATATTCGTTGTGACTGCCTCATCGTCCAGCCGATTGCCAAAAGCGCCATCCGCATGCTGGAGGAGACCGGGCTCGTCGTCCACACTTCGGCATCCACCGCCTTTGCCGATCTCGAACCCTATCTTGCCGTCGCAACCGCGGTCATCACCCGCAATCACGGCCTGTCCGCCCGCGAAATCGAGGCGGCCCCCAATCTTAAGGTCGTCGGCGTTCACGGCACCGGAACCGACAAGGTGCACAAGCCGTCGCTTGCCGCGCGCGGCATCCCGCTGCACAACACGCCGGGCGCCAATGCCCAGTCGGTTGCCGAACTGGTGATAGGCCTGGCGCTTGCCTGCTCGCGTTCGCTGATCGCCGCCGACAACGCCTCGCGCACCGGCGACACGCTCTTCCGCCAGCATCACCGCACCTTCGAACTCTCCGGCCGCCGCCTCGGCCTGTTCGGCTACGGCCATATCGCAAAGCTCGTTGCGCGTTTAGGCCAGGCTTTCGGCATGGAAGTCGCCACCGTGTCGCGCTTCACACCTGCCGAAGAACTTCAGCAGCAGGGCATCACGCTCCTGCCGGACCTCGACAGCCTCTGCGAATGGTCGGACATCGTCTCGCTACACGGCATCCCTGAGGTGGAACCGCTTTTCGATGCTCGCCGCCTGTCGCTGATCGGCAAAAACGGCATCCTGATCAACACCGCCCGCGGCGCGCTGATCGATGAAGATGCGCTCGCCATCGCGCTGAAGAACGGGATCATTGCCGGTGCCGGGCTCGACGTGCTGGTGACCGAGCCGATTATTTCCGGTCATCCCCTACTCGACTGCCCGAACCTCGTGTTAACTCCCCATATCGGCGGTTCGACGGACGAAGCGCTGGAAAAGACAGGTTTCCAGGTCGCCAGCAAGGTGCTGGCCGAACTGGCGGCGATCGATCGGGTTCCGGCCACCGGCACCTGATCGCCACATGGTAGATTGAAGACATGCCCGTCACGCCCCGCCCCGGCCCCAGATCAGGCCCAGAAACGATCAACGAGATTTCCTATCCGCGCATCCTTCGCTGCGGCGATCGCGCCATCGGCATCGAGTTTTCCGATACGGTCAGCGAGGCCGCCAATCTCAAGGTCCTGTCGCTCGATGCGTCGCTTGCCGCCGAGCCGATCGACGGCATTCTGGAGACGATCCCGACCTATCGCTCGCTGACCGTGATCTACGACCCGAAGACCGTGCGTGGTGCTTCTCTCGGCGAGCAGCTGCTGCAACGCGCGGCACAAGACGCTGCCGCACCGGACACCGGCCGCCTGCTCGAATTCCCGGTGTTTTACGGCGGTGAACATCAGGCCGATTTCGATGAAATCGCCGAGCTGAAGAACACCACCGCAGCCGATGTGATCGCCCTGCATTCCTCGGCCGAATACCGGGTCTACATGATCGGCTTCGCACCGGGTTTCGCCTACCTCGGCGGCTTGCCGGAAATTCTGCACACCCCACGGCTTGCCGTGCCGCGCCAGCGGATCGAGGCCGGTGCGATCGGCATCGGCGGCCGCCAGTCGAGCATCAATTCCGTGCCCGGCCCCAGCGGCTGGCGTTTTATCGGCCGCACCCCGTTCAAGCTCTTCGATCCCGCCCGCACCGAAGCTTTCCTGCTGAAAGCCGGCGACCGGATCACCTTCCGCAGCATCGACATCGATGAAGCACGTGAGCTGGATGAAAAAGTCGCAGCCGGTACCGCGGAACTGAAGGAGATCGCCCGATGAAAGCTCTCCTTTCCATTCATCGTTCCGGCCCCCTGATGTCGGTTCAGGACGGCGGCCGTTACGGTTTTCGCGCCCGCGGTGTCTCCACCTCAGGGGCAATGGACCGTGACGCCCACGCCATCGCCAACGCTCTGGTCAGCAACGAGCCGGGCGCGGCCGCCATCGAATTCGCCCTGATCGGCGGCGCGTTTACGGCAGACCGCGACGTGCTTGTCGCTGTCACCGGTGGACGCTGCGCGATTGATATCGCCGGCAAGGCGGTTGCGACCTGGGAGAGCCATCTTCTCAAGGCAGGCGAAACGCTGACGATCGGCGCTCTGCGCGGCGCCGTCTGGGGTTATCTCGCCATCTCCGGCGGCATCACCATTCCAGAAGTGCTCGGCAGCCGCTCGACCCATTTGAGAACCGCGGTCGGTGGCTTGGATGGCAGGGTAATTGCCTCAGGCGATATATTGCCCCTCGGCGAGACCGGAAAACTCAAGTCCCGCATGCTGGGCACGCCTTATCTGCGCGGAAACGCGCCTATCGCGGTCATTCCCGGCCCGCAGGACGACTATTTCGACGAGAGCGCCTGGAAAACATTCCTGCGCCAGCCCTACCGAACCACCACATCGCGCGACCGGATGGCGATGGTGCTCGACGGTCCTGCCCTCAGCGCATTGAAGGGTCACGATATCGTCTCGGATGCCACCGTCGTCGGCTCCATCCAGGTGCCGGGTTCGGGCAAGCCCATCGTGCTCACCGCCGATGGCCAGACGACCGGCGGTTACCCGAAGATCGCCACCATCGTGTCATTCGATCTCGCGCGCCTGGCACAACTGCCGGCGGGTCAGGATTTCATGTTCCGGGCAATCTCCGCCGATATGGCCGAAGAACAGGCAATCCATGCACAGGATCGCCTCTCGGCCGTGATCGGCGGCCTCAAGAAGAAAAAGGGCTGACCACCCTCGGAAGCTTGGGAACGAACAACCCACCAAACGACGCCGTCATGCTCGGGCTTGTCCCGAGGATCTAACCACGGTGCCAAAGCAGTAGTGTTGCGGTCGTTGATACGGCAGCAGATGCTCGGGACAAGCCCGAGCATGACGAAGGAGAGGTTTCGGCCCTTATCAGCAGCCTTGAGAAAGGGGCAGCCCGCCCTTCACTGCCCTCTTCAATCAACCAAACCGCTACATCGAAGACCCAATCACCCATCCGGCCTTTTCCAGCGCCGCGCGCAACTGCCTTGCCATCGTCACGGCACCGGGCGTATCGCCATGCACGCAGACCGACCCGATCGGCACTTCCAGCCGCTTGCCGGATGTCGATGTCAGGCATCCTTCCGAAACCATCTCGATCACCCTTTTCACCAGAAGCTCGGGATCGTGGATCACCGACCCCGGTTCGGAACGTGGCGAGAGGTTGAATGTGTCCGCATAGGTGCGGTCGGCATAGATCTCGTTGATCGGCGTCAGCCCGAGTTTTTCTGCAGCCCGCGCCGTTGCCGTTCCCGGCATTACCATGAAGGCAAGTTTCGGATCGACGGCCTTGATGGCCCGGCCGACCGCAAGCGCCATATCATCGTCATCGGCACAGACATTGCCGAGCGCGCCATGGGTCTTCACATGCGTCATTGGATGGCTTTCCAGCGCCGCGACCGCAGCCAGTGCGCCGACCTGATAGGCAACCAGCGTTTCGATCTCGGAAATACTCAACCCCGGCAAACGCCGACGGCCGAAACCAATCAGGTCCATATAGCCGGGATGCGCGCCGAAGGCGACGCCGCGTTCCTTCGCCAGCCGCACCGTGGCGCGCATGATGTCTGGATCGCCGGCATGGAAACCGCAGGCGATATTAGCGGTGCTGACGATATCGAGCATCGCCGCGTCATCGCCCATCGTCCAGGGACCGTAGCCCTCGCCAAGGTCGGAGTTGAGATCGATACGCATTGCTTCCCCTTTTTGTACCTCTTGTCAGATGCATAGCAAAGCAGCCGCAAAATGCCACGGTTTCCCGATTGCACCATGAAGACCATTGGTATACCACTGGTCTTCTGATTTTAAAAACGAGGAATGACATGGCGGGACGGCTTCTTTATCTCGGCAATGGACGCAAGTTTCAGTCCATCGCAAAACTCGACGACCGGTTCGAGGCCTGGGGTCTGCAAGTCGATCGTTACTGGGCTTATGACGGCCAGTTTCCCGAAACGATGAAGGGTTATGACGGAATCTTTTTATCCGGCAGCCCGCATGGCGCCTATGAAGACGTCCCCTTCATCCTGAGCGAACATGACCTGATCCGCGAAGCCGCAGAGCTTGAAATCCCCATGCTCGGCATCTGCTTCGGCAGCCAGATCCTCGCATCCGCACTTTGCGGCCGTGACCAGGTGTTCCGCCGCACTTCCTGCGAAATCGCCTACAAGGACCTGCCGCTGACCGAGGCCGCCCGCACCGACAAGCTCTGCCGTGATCTGGTCGACAGCGCCTACATGTTCGTCTGGCACAATGACGAGGTAAAGGCCGCGCACCCGGACATGACCGTGCTCGCCTATTCCGACGACTGCCCGAACCATATCTGGCGCTACAAGGACAAGGATATCTGGGGCATCCAGGGACATCCGGAAGTCACCAAGGCGCAGGCCGTCATCTGGTTCGAGGAAAACCGCGAGCGGATGACACTCGACGGCGCCGATATCGACGATCTCAAGGCGCAGGCCCATGAGGCCGCCGAGGCCAAGACCATGCTGACCCGCTTTGCGGAACTGGTCCAGAACGCCTGATTTCAAATAGATCCTATCGAGGAACAACGATGGTAACGCCCGCCTACTGGTTCGAACGCCAGGAATTCCAGTCCCGCCTTTCCCGCGTCCAGGCCGAGCTGAAGAAGAAGCAGCTCGATGGTCTCGTGGCCTTCCTGCCGGAAACCGTCACCTGGCTCACCGGCTATTTCACCCGTGCCTATGGCACTCTGCAATTCGCCATCATTCCGGCCGAAGGCGAGCCGACCCTGTTCTGCCGCGATGTCGAGGAATATTATCTCGACAGCACCTGCGTCTTTTCCGACCGGGTAATGTGGACCGACAGCGACGACCGCATGGCGGTTGCCGTAGGTGCCATTGAAAGCCGTATCGGCAAGACCGCCAAGCTCGGCATCGAGCTGTCCGCCTGGCCGCTTTCGGCCGGCCGTTACGAATACCTGAAATCGGCGCTTCCCGGCATCGTCTGGCAGGACGAGAGCCTGATGACGCCGCAGATGCGCCTCATCAAGTCGCCCGCCGAAATCGCCTATCAGCGCCGCGCCGCAAAGGCTGCCGAAGCCGGCATGCAGGCCGCGATCGACAGTGCCGCGGTCGGCGTTACCGAGCGCGAAATGGCCGCCGAAGTCTGCGCCGCAATGATCCGCGCCGGTTCCGACCTGCCGGGTCCGGGCGTCATGTCATCGGGCGAACGCGCCTTCCACCTGCATGGTGGATATTCCGACCGTGTGCTGGAAGCCGGCGACATCGTCCAGATCGAGACGACGCCGAATGTAAAACACTACCACGCCCGCTTCATGCGCCCGATCCGGGTCGGGCCGGTGCAGGATGACGATTACAAGGTGGTGGAACAGCTGATCGCCATTCAGGATGCGGCCATAAGTGAAGTGAAACCGGGTGTTTCGGTGCGCGTGCCGGATGCGATCTACCGCGACGGCGTGCTTTCGGCGGGCCTGCGCGAAACCTACACGAACAAGACCTTCTATTCCGTCGGCTTGCTGCTGCAGCCGAATGGCGGTGAGCCGCTGGAATCGGCGGAAAACAGCACCTGGACCTTCGAACCCGGCCAGACCTTCCACACCTATGTGCTGGCCCGCGGTTTCGGCATGTCGGAGACGATCACCATCACCGAAACCGGCTACGAAAAACTGACCAATTTCCCGCGCCAGCTCTTCGTCAAGTAAGCCCCGTTAACCCGGAGCGCCCTGCGGCGGCGTTCCGGTCAGGCTGAAATAGGCATAGATCGCCGCAAAAGCGGCGATCACCACCAGAATGGTGAGAACACGCTTCGCCCAAGGCGGCGTCTGGCGCGGCGGCTTCGGCTGTTTCGGCCGCTGGAACTTGATGACATTGTCGCTCATATCAGCGTTCTAGCCGAGCCTTTGGCGAAAGCCAACGGACAACAGCGCTGTCTGCGTTCAAGAATTTTATCTATCACCTCATGCGCTGACAATGCCCCGGATTTCCTGATCTTTTCAGCGATCGGCAGGCCTCAAAGGACGCTCTTCGACCTTGGGAAGAAACCCGTCGAAAAAGAATCCAAAACGTTTCGGCTTGACTCCCAAAACGTTTTGGATGATTTTTCTGCCGTCTGGGAGGACTTGCATTGGCCAATCTCAAGCAACTTGCCCAATCCTTGGGTCTGTCGATCACAACAGTTTCGCGAGCGCTGGACGGCTATTCCGACGTCTCGGCCGCGACACGTCAGCGCGTGCAGGAAGCCGCCGACAAGGCCGGTTATCGCCCGAACGCGTCCGCCCGCCGCCTGCGCAAACAACGCGCCGAACTTGTGGCCGTCACCCTGCCGAGCGAACCCGGCCATATTGGTCCGCTGCATTTCCTCGACATGCTCTCCGGCTGTGCCGAACATCTGGCCGGTGCCGGCCTCAACCTCGTCATCGCGCCCGTGCCGCATGGTGAAAGCGAGCTCGACATGTGCCGTCGTTTCGTCGATGGCCGCAGGGTCGATGCCATGCTGCTCGTCCGTACCAAACGCCATGATGAACGCGTCGAATTCCTGCAGTCGCGCGGTTTTCCGTTTGTCACCAATGGCCGCACGGAATCGGCGATCCAGCACCCCTATATCGATGGCGACGGTTTTTCCGGCTTTCATGCCGCGACGCTGCGGTTTCACCGTGACGGCCACCGCCGCATCGCTCATGTCGGCGGCCCGCAGGAATATTTCTTCGCCCATGCCCGCCGTCAGGGCTGGGAGGCGGCGATGCGCGAATGCGGGCTTGCCACCGATCTCGACCTGCAGCAGGCGCCGACCGAACAGGGCGGCTACGAAGCTGCCCTCGCGCTTCTCGCGCGGTCGGACCGGCCGACCGCGATCGTCTGCGCCACCGACGAGATGGCGATCGGCGTTCTGCGCGCGCTCCGCGAGGTCGATGGAGGCCTGTCGATCAGCGTCATCGGCCATGACGACCTGCCAATCGGCGCCTTCACCAGCCCGGCGCTATCGACCATGCGCATGACCGGCGGCAATCTCGGCCGCAGCTTCGCCTCGCTTCTGCTGCGCACCATTGCCGGCGAACCCGCCGAAACCCTGCAGGAATTGCATGCGATCGAATTCGTCGATCGCGACAGCCACCGCCTGCCGCCGGTTGCGGCCTGACACCTCGAATTTCGTCGACCAGAGAAAATACGGAGGAAAAACAATGAAACGTCTATTGTCCATCGCCATCCTGGCATCCACCGCCATCGGTTTCGCCGGCCAGGCGCAATCGCAAACAGTCTTCCTGTCCACCCAGCTTCGCCCGATCGAAGAGGCGACGGCAGTGCGCGAGGAACTGTTGAGCGGTCTCGAAAAGCCGGTCGACTACGTGGTTGAGGAGCCGCCGCAGTTTGCCGTGCGCATGGAAGCCGAGCGTCAGGCCGGCAAGCACACGATCAGCCTCGTCGGCGCATTGCATGGCGAACTGTCGCCGCTTGCAGACAAGCAGATGCTCGAGCCGCTCGATGATCTGGCCAAGAAGCTGGCCGACGCGGGCATGCCGCAGTCGCTGATCGATCTCGGCAAACTCGGCAAGGCCGAGCAGCAATATATCCCGTGGATGCAGGCAACCTATGTGATGGCCGCGACCAAGGACGCGCTGCAATACCTGCCTGAAGGCGCCGACATCAACAAGCTCACCTATGATCAGCTGATCGAGTGGGGCAAGAAGATGAAGGAAGAAACCGGCGCGCCGCAGATCGGCTTTCCGGCCGGCCCGAAAGGCCTGATGCCGCGTTATTTCCAGGGCTATTTCTACCCGTCCTTTACCGGCGGCGTGGTCCGCACCTTCAGAAACGCCGATGCCGCTGCCGGCTGGGAAAAGCTGAAGGAGCTTTGGACCGTCGTCAGCCCCAACTCGACCAATTACGATTTCATGCAGGAGCCGCTCGCTTCCGGTGAAGTCATGGTCGCATGGGATCACGTCGCGCGTCTGAAAAACGCCATTTCCGGTTCGCCCGACAATTACGTCGTCTTCCCGGCACCGGCCGGTCCGAAGGGTCGCGGCTACATGCCGGTCGTCGCCGGCCTCGCCATCCCGAAAGGCGCACCGGACGCGGCGAACGCCACCGCCGTCATCGAACATCTCGCCACCCAGGACGTGCAGCTGCAGACGGCATCGCTCGTCGGCTTCTTCCCGACATTGAACGTAAAGCTGCCGGACGATCTCGATCCGGGCGTGGCCCTTCTCGCCGGTGCCGTCACTGCCACCCAGAGCGCGCCGGATGCGGTCATCTCGCTCCTGCCGGTCGGTCTCGGCGACAAGGGCGGCGAGTTCAACAAGGTCTATATGGATGCCTTCCAGCGGATCATCCTGCAGAACCAACCGGTCGCCGAGGTGCTGAAATTGCAGGGCGAAACCATGACCAAGCTGATGGCCGACACCAAGGCCCCCTGCTGGGCCCCCGACGCCAAAAGCGACGGTGCATGCCCGGTCGAGTGAGGTTCTTAGGGCTGCCTTCGCTTCGGCCAACGTGATCCTAGGCTGCCCCTCACCCTAACCCTCTCCCCGCAAACGGGGAGAGGGGACGTGCCCCGCAGCGATGTGGAGCAAGAGAGTGCGGCATTCGTCCTTCTCCCCGCTTGCGGGGAAAAGGTGCCGGCAGGCGGATGAGGGGCAGCCACGGCCCCTACTGCAAAAATCAAAAACCAAAGGGTAACCGATGACCCAAAACCGAAGCTGGATCCCCTACGCGCTGATCCTTCCCTCCGTCGTCTTTCTAGGACTGCTGTTCGTCGTGCCGCTGGTACAGACACTGTGGCTGGCCGTCTCCGATAACGGCACGCCGTCGCTCGCCAACATGACGACGATGGTGACCGATCTCAATTTCGGCCGCTCCGTCCTGAACACGTTCCTGCTGACGCTCGCCGTCGTGCCCATCCAGATCGTCATGGCGCTGACCATGGGTTCGATGGTCGCCAAGATGAACGGCGGCCGCGAGACGATCCTGTGGATCTGGACCATCCCGCTCGGCATTTCCGATCTCGCCGCCGGCATGGTCTGGCTGTCGATCCTGCAGAATACCGGTTATCTCAATTCCGTTCTGTTCGGCCTCGGCATCATCGAACGCCAGACCGCATGGCTCACCTACCAGACGCCGGTGGCGCTGTTCATCGGCATTGCCATCGCAGAAATCTGGCGCGGCACCGCGATCGTCATGATCATCATCGTCGCCGGCCTCAACCAGGTACCGAAAGAGTTCAAGGAAGCCGCCGAAATCTTCGGTGCCAGCCCTTGGACCCGCTTCACGCGCATCACCCTGCCGCTGATCCGCCCTGCCCTGCAGTCGGCGCTGATCCTGCGCACCGTCCTGGCCTTCGAGGTCTTCGCGGTGGTCTACGCGCTCGGTGGACGCAATTTCCCGGTCCTCGTCGGCGAGGCCTATAACTGGCAGAACCAGAACCAGAATTACGGCGTCGCCGCCGCCTACGCGGTGCTGATCATGGTCATCTCGCTCGCCGCCACCCTCGTCTATCTCAAGGCCGTCAAGGTCGATCCGGAGCGCCTGCCATGAGCAAAGCTGTGAATACATCCGGTTACGCCGGCTTCATCTCGGCCCGACGGCTCCTGTTCTGGAGCGGCATCGTCGCGCTTTGCGCCTGGGTTCTGGTGCCGATCTATCTGGTGGCGCTCGGGGCGCTCGGCGGCCGCACCGGCGCCTATCAGTGGCCGAAAAACTTTCTGCCCACCGATATCTCGCTGCAGCCCTTCATCCTGTTCCTGAAAACAGAAGGCGTCTTCCAGTCGTTTCTCAATTCGCTGGGAGCCGCCGGCATCACGGTGGCGCTGTCGATCGCGCTCGGCGCACCGGCGGGTTACGCGCTGGCCCGCTACAATTTCCGCGGAAAGGACAGTTACCGGCTTCTGGTGCTTCTCACCCGCGCCTTCCCGCTCGCCATTCTGGCCCTGCCGCTGACGGTCTCCTATATCCGGCTCGGCCTCTACGACACGGTCCTCGGTGTCGGCCTTATCCACACCGTTTTGGCGCTGCCCTTTGCGGCGCTGGTCACGCAAGGGATCTTTCTCGGCGTCCCGCGCGAGCTGGAAGAAGCTGCCTGGGTGTTCGGCTGCACCCGCATCCAGGCCTTTTTCAAGGTCGTCGCACCGCTTGCCCTGCCGGGTCTGGTGGCAACAGCGGTCTTTGCCTTCGTCATCTCATGGAATGAGGTCTTTGCAGCCTCGGTCCTCACCGTGCGGCATCGCACGCTGACGGCCTATCTGCTCACCGTGCTGTCGGAAAGCCCGATGCACTACCGCTTTGCCGGCGGCCTCATGCTCATCCTTCCCTCGGTTGTCTTCATCTTCGCAGTCAGGCGCTACCTGTTTGCGATCTGGGGCGTCTCTTCAAAGTAACGGATAAACTCATGGCCAACATTGTCATCGACAACATCAAGAAGAGTTTTGGTGCCTTCCAGGCGCTCAAAGGCGTCTCGCTGACGATCAATGACGGCGAGTTCGTCTCGCTGCTCGGACCGTCGGGATGCGGCAAGACCACGCTTCTGCGCATCATCGCCGGCCTGGAAACATCGACGTCCGGTGACGTCCGCATCGGCGAAAAATCGGTCATCGGCCTGCTGCCGAAGGATCGCGGCCTTGCCATGGTGTTCCAGAACTACGCCGTCTTCCCGCATATGACGGTCTACGAAAACGTCGCCTTCGGCCTTCGCATGCAGAAGGCCGATGACGCACGCGTCAAGAAACAGGTCGAAAAGGCCGCCGGTCTTCTCCATATCGAACCCTATCTCGACCGTTATCCCAACAAGCTCTCCGGCGGCCAGCGCCAGCGTGTCGCCGTTGCCCGCGCGCTTGCGGTCGAACCCGGCGTGCTTCTGATGGACGAACCGCTTTCCAATCTCGATGCGCTGTTGCGTCTGGAAATGCGCACGGAACTGAAAACCGTGCTGCAGGAGGCCGGCACCACCACCATCTACGTCACCCACGACCAGACGGAAGCCATGGGACTGTCGGATCGGATCGCCGTCGTGCATGACGGCCGTATCGAACAGGTCGGAACGCCGGTCGAGGTCTATAACCACCCCGCCACACGCTTCGTCGGCGGCTTTATCGGCAATCCGCCGATGAATTTCATCACCATGCCGGTGACGGGCGGTCAGGTGACTGCCGGCGCGCAGCAGTTTGCGGTACCCGCCCAGGGTGGCGAGATCGTACTCGGCCTGCGTGGCGAAACCGTCGAGCGGGCACCGACCGGACAGGGACTGGACATGCAGGTCCGCGTCGCCGAACCGATGGGCTCGCATCTGCTTCTGACCGGCAGCATTCTCGGCCAGCCAGCCCGCGTCATCCTTCCCGCCACCGAAACCGTGAAAAACGGCGAGACCGTTGGCCTCACGCTCGATCCCAAGCGCCTGACATGGCTGTCGCCCGAAAGCGGCGTTTCCTATCCGGCAGCGGCCTAATACTTTTGGAGTTTTCGACAATGACCAAACATTTCGACGAGGCCTATCGCATCCTCGCCGCCAACGATCGCGGCGGTTATACCGTGCCGACCGATCGGCTTTATCCGTTCCAATGGAACTGGGATTCCGCCTTCGTCGCCATGGGTTTCGCCACCTTCGACATCGACCGCGCTTATCGCGAGCTTGAGCGGCTGACCGAAGGCCAGTGGGCCGATGGCATGATCCCGCATATCGTCTTCCACCAGCCTAGCGACACCTATTTCCCCGGTCCCGACGTCTGGCGCACGAGCCATACGATCCCGACTTCCGGCATCACCCAGCCACCGGTCTTCGGCATGGCGCTGCGCGCCGTCCACGAAGCAGCCGAAAAAGCTGGTACCAAGAATGCAAAGGCCCGCACCCTCGCCCTCTTCCAGGCCGGCCTGAAATGGCATCGCTGGTGGTACAAGGCCCGCGACCCAGACGGTACCGGCCTCGTCGCCCTGCTGCATCCGTGGGAAAGCGGCAGCGACAATTCTCCCGCCTGGGATATCGCCCTTGCCCGCGTCCCGACCACGACCGACACAGCCGTGGTGCGCAAGGATACCGGCCATGTCGATGCCGCCATGCGCCCGCGTGACGAGGATTACCGTCGGTTCATCCATCTAGTCGATACCTATGCCGCCTGTGGCTGGGATCCGGTCAAACAATGGGAAAAGACCCCGTTCAAGGTCGCCGAAGTCCAGACGACCGGCATCCTGCTCAAGGCCGGTGAAGACCTCGAACATATCGCGAAATCCCTGGGTCTCGAAGCCGAGGCACAGGAACTCGCAAACTATAATGATCTGACCCATAAGGCGCTTCTCGCTCAATGGCGTCCCGAACTATCGCGTTTCGTATCCCGCGATCTGATCTCCGGCGAGGATATCGAAGCACCGACGCAGGCCGGATTTATCCCCCTTCTCGGTCTAGATCTCGGCGGTGGCATGGTCGATGCCGCAGTGGCCGAAATGAAGCTCTGGTCGAACGACATGAAGGTCGCTTTTCCGACGACGAAACCCTTCGTCGAAAGCTGGGAACCGAAGCGCTACTGGCGCGGCCCGGCATGGGCGATCATCAACTGGCTGCTGATCGACGGCCTGAACCGCAACAGCCAGCCGGAAATGGCCGAGGCGCTGCGGCTCTCGACGGTCAATGCGATCGAAAAAGAAGGTTTTGCCGAATATTTCGACCCGACCACCGGCGAAGGCTGTGGCGGTCTCGGCTTTTCGTGGACGGCGGCGGCCTATCTCTGGCTGTCGAGAGACTGAACCGGCAGGCGACAGAGGACTTTGCGAGACGACCCCTCTCCTCTTCGCGTAGAAATCCGACAAATGAAAAGGGCGGCCCGAGAGCCGCCCTTTCTGATTCCCGATAACCGGCGCCTTCAGGCAGCCTTGCTTTCGCTGTCGAACTGGCCGCACCAGTCGTTGGCGGAAACCACAGGCCAGAAGCCGCGGGCATCAGCCGCCGGCTGAGTGACCGGCGGGTTGAAACGACAGAGACCAGCATCTGCCGGAGCCGAACCAGCGTTTACGACGTGATCTTCATAGAACGAGCAAACTTTGCAGGCTGTTTCTGTGGACATGGTAAGTCTCCTTCTTTGCAATGCCAGCCCTCAAAACCTGAGAACTGAACTCATAAATCTTAGAATGATTCTAAAAGAAGGAACGAGACTTGGCAACTGTCCAACGTCACGAGGAAAGCGGTTTTTGTCATTTTCGCCTGTGGCATTTGATCGCCGATCCGCAATCCGCCGGTACCGACTCACTCTGATTCTCTCGACACCGATTCTCCCTCGCAAGGGTCAGATCCGATGTTCCAGCCGCCTGCCATGTACCCGGCGAGTGACGCAGCAAGCGAAGGGCGAATCTTGAGAAAATCAGAAAAAATGTTATTTTTCATATAGATGGTATTATCTTCGCAGAATCTGATTCTCTTGGATTAAGACCCGATTCACCAGAAATTCCTTGTCACTTTCAGGGAATCGCAGATACTGGCGGCAGTTTCCCAGAAACATGAGTTTTGTCGCCAGAACGGTTCCAACATGAACGCGCATTCTAAACTGCCATCCTTCGAGTTCGACGAGAAGATCCTGCATCAGGGTGCAGAGATCTCGCGTCGCCTCGACCAGTTGCGGATGGAGAAGTTTCCCCCGAATGCGAAGAAAACACTGCGTCTGTTTTCCATGGCGGAAGTGGCGCATTATCTTGGCGTCAGCCCAAACAATCTGAAGCGCCTCCATCTCGAAGGCAAGGGGCCTATCCCGAAGACCTCGACCGGCGGCCGACGTCTTTATACCGGCGAGCAGATGCGCGAGCTGCGCTTTTTCCTCGACAAGACCGGCAAATCCGACGCCAAGAAATACGTTCCGCATCGCAAGCCCGGTGACAAGCTGCAGGTGCTTGCGGTCGTCAATTTCAAGGGCGGTTCCGGCAAGACGACGACGGCGGCCCATCTCGCCCAGCATCTGGCGCTGACCGGCCACCGCGTTCTCGCGATCGATCTCGATCCCCAGGCATCTTTGTCTGCCCTGCACGGTTTTCAGCCGGAGCTGGACAGGAACCCGTCGCTTTATGACGCGATCCGTTATGACGACGAGAAAAAGCCGATTGCCGATATCATCCAGCAAACGAATTTTCCGGATCTGGACATCATTCCGGCCAATCTGGAACTGCAGGAATACGAATACGACACGCCGCTCTCGATGCAGACTTCCATCGAGGGCAAGCGCTTCTTCACCCGTCTGGGCAAGGCGCTGCAGGATGTCGAGGGTCGTTACGACGTCGTCATCGTCGACTGCCCTCCGCAGCTCGGATACCTGACGCTGACGGCACTGACGGCCGCAACCTCGGTGCTGATTACCGTCCATCCGCAGATGCTCGATCTGATGTCGATGAGCCAGTTCCTGCTGATGCTCGGCAACATCACCAAGACGATCAAACGTGCCGGCGCCAATGTCCAGATGGACTGGCTGCGCTATCTCATCACTCGCTATGAGCCGACCGACATTCCGCAGGCGCAGATGCTTGGTTTCATGCACTCGATGCTGGCCGAGGAAATCCTCAAAAATCCGATGGTGAAGTCGACGGCGATTTCCGATGCCGGTCTCACTAAGCAGACACTCTATGAAGTCGAGCGCGCCAATTTCACCCGCGAAACCTATGACCGCGCCATAGACTGCATGGACAGCGTCAATTTCGAGATCCAGGGGCTCATCCACAGCGCCTGGGGGAGGATGTGATGCTGTTTAAGAACACCACCGGCGGCATAACGAGAATTGAGGAGAATTCTCATGGCGCGTAAAAACCCGTTTGCCAATCTGATGAACGACGACCGGCCGGATAGCGGCGTGGCGCCTGACTATACGGTCAAGGGCGCCTCGCGCTCGATCATCACGACGATCGACGAACTTGCCGAGCGTGCCGACAAGATGCTCGAAGGCGAAACCGTCGTCGAGCTTTCGCCGGAGGTCATCGAGGAATCCTTCATCCGCGACCGTCTGGAAGAGGACCCGCAGGATTTCGACGATCTCGTTTCGGCAATCCGCGAACACGGACAGACCAGCCCGATCCTTGTGCGTCCCCACCCGCGTCATGACAGCCGCTATATGGTGGTTTTCGGTCATCGCCGGCTGAAGGCCGCAGCCGTGCTCGGCCGCAATGTCCGCGCCGTGGTCAAGCCGATCTCCGACCGCGAACATGTCATTGCCCAGGGGCAGGAAAATTCCGCTCGCGCCGATCTCTCCTTCATCGAAAAGGCTACCTTTGCCCGTCGGCTTTCAGAGTTACATTACGACAATGACAGCACGATTGTGATGACCGCCTTATCTGTGGATAAGGCGACGCTGTCGAAGATGATGTCGGTGGCCAACATGCCCCGCGACATTCTGGAAGCGATCGGCGGCGCAAAGCTGCCCGGACGCGACCGCTGGTACGAACTAAAGCTGCTTCTGGAACGTCCGGCCAATCTCGCAACATTGCGCGAAGTTCTGGCCGCGACCGACCTTGCGGGCCTCAACGGCGATGCCCGTTTTGCCTTCGTTATCGACGCACTCACCCGCAAAAAAACTGCAGGTTATGCGAGATCCCCGAAGACGTCGAAATGGGTACCAAAGGACAAGAGCGTTGCGAAGGCCCTCTCGGCCGAGATTCGCAATGACGGCAAGAACTACACTTTGGCGCTGAAGGCCAGGGACGCCGTGGGGTTTGGCGAATTCATCGCCGACAGCCTCGACGATCTTTATGCCGAATACCGTCGATTGATGAAGGAATAGGAACCGACCAAAAGAAAAAAGCCCCCAAAACGTTTCCGTCGTGGAAGCTTCTCTCTGATTAAGCACCTGCAGAATCGCATTTCCACGAATCACAGTCAAGAGTTTTTGGCATCGTTTTGATGAGCGGACTTCTTTTGCCTGAAGAAAGGTGAAGTGGAAGATGCGAACTGGACTTGTGACGACGCCTTTCGGGCGGCGGCCGATGACGCTTGCCTTGGTAAAAGGCCAGCTTCAATCGTCCGACGACAGGATAGGGCGTCCCGTCGAGAAATGGAAAGTGTTTCGCGACATCTCCGAAGCGCGGCAGTTGCTTGGTCTTCATGACCGTGCGCTTGCCGTCCTCGACGCATTGCTGACCTTCTATCCGAGCAACGAACTGACGGCCGGCGCCAAGCTTGTCGTCTTTCCGTCGAATGCGCAGCTTTCGGTTCGCGCCCATGGCATTGCCGGTACGACCTTGCGTCGCCATCTCGCCGCCCTGGTCGAAGCCGGTCTCATCCATCGCCGCGATAGCCCCAACGGCAAACGGTATGCCCATCGCGGCATCGGTGGCCAGATCGACGACGCTTACGGCTTCAGCCTTGAGCCGCTGCTTTTGCGTGCCGGTGAACTCGCCGGTCTTGCACAACAGGTCGCTGCCGAGAAGATCCGCTTCAAGCGTGCCAAGGAAGCCTTGACCCTTTGCCGTCGCGACATCCGCAAGCTCCTCACCGCAGCAGTGGAAGAAGGTGCTGATGGTGACTGGTGCATGATGGAAGACCTCTATCACGCGCTGATTGCCCGCCTGCCCCGTTCACCCAATCGGAAAATCGTCGAAACCATACTCGTCGAAATGGGCAATTTGCGTGAGCAGATCGTCAATTGTTTGGAAATGCAGATAAAAACTGAAAAAACAGACACCAATGACATCCAGAATGGATGCCACATACAGAATTCAGATCCTGAATCCATCTATGAACTTGAACCGCGCTTTGAGAAAGAGCTGGGGGCAAAAGTCGAGCCAACCAAAATCACCCAGCGCGAAACGCCGAAAGCTTTTCCGCTCGGTCTGGTGTTACGAGCCTGCCCGCAGATACTGGATTATGCCAGTGGTGGGGGAATTGGCCATTGGCGCGACTTCATCGGAACGGCAATCCTGGTTCGGTCCGTGCTCGGCGTCAGCCCATCGGCCTATCAGCAAGCCTGCGAAGTCATGGGACCTGAAAATGCCGCTGTGGCAGTTGCCTGCATTCTCGAGCGTGCGGGACATATCAACTCGCCCGGCGGTTATCTTCGGGATCTGACCACAAAGGCAGAGCGGGGCGAATTCTCGCTTGGAAGAATGCTGATGGCGCTGGTGCGTGCCAATGCAGGAGAGACGACAATGCAGGCCGGATAATCAGCAGGACCTGCTGTTGACGGCAGTCAAAACATCGATTTTATTCAAATATTTCCGCTAGATAGCTGAAGTATGGGGTTTTGCTGACTTCTGATTTCGTCAGGGATGGAAAACGCATCGGCAAAAGCGGAAATCAATGGGCACGAGCATAGGCCATGCCTGAGATTGTGCGACGGAAACAAAAAGCACACTGCTTATGTTGCTTATCGACGCAAAACGGCAGTTCCGGAAAGTATGTCGAGGGCCATGAGAGCGACCCTTAACATGTCTTGAAGGATCAGATAATTCCGCCGCTGCCACCAGTTACGGCCGGGCGTTCCCCGGCAACCTTCTGCCGATAACCGCTCTTGCGATAGGCGGCAATCGGATCGATTGCACCACCAGCACGGCGACGGGCTTCGGCAAGGATCGGCTCGACATCGGTACGGTAGGCGCGCTTGAGTGTGTCGGTTGCCATCAGGGCGTCGTTATCGTCCTGAAAACCGTCAAGCGCTTTCCGATCGACGATCAGCGCCTGGGCATAGGCGCGACGAATTTCGTTGGCGCTGGAGATCAGGCTCTCGATCGGGTCGGTGACGTTATGCGATTGGTCGATCATATGGGCCGGATGGAACTCCGATTTCCCGCGGTTGTCGGCATCGACCAGTTCGTTAAAGACGAGGAAGAGGCGGTAGGGATCGATCGATCCGGCATCGAGGTCGTCGTCACCATATTTGGAATCGTTGAAGTGGAAGCCGCCGAGTTTTCCGAACTGGATCAGCCGGGCCACGATCATTTCGATGTTGGTATTGGGTGCGTGGTGGCCGAGATCGACGAGGCAGAAAGCCTTGTCACCCAAAGTCTGGGCGATCAGGAGGTTGCTGCCCCAGTCCTGCACGACGGTGGAATAGAAGGCCGGCTCGTACATCTTGTGTTCGGAAAACAGCCGCCAGTCGTCCGGCAAGGCCTTGTAGATATCCGCCATTGACGAAAGATAGCGTTCGAACTGGCGAGTGAAATTGCTTTGGCCGGGGAAATTGGAGCCGTCGCCGATCCAGACCGTCAGGGCCTTGGAGCCGATGGCATTGCCGATATCGATACATTCGATGTTGTGCTCGACCGCCTGTGCGCGGGTCGCCGCATCGGTGTGGCTCAGCGAACCATATTTATAGGAATGCGCCTGGCCGGGTGCATCGGAAAAGGTGTTGGAGTTCATCGCGTCGAAGCCAAGGCCGAGCGCATCCCCTCTGGCCTTCAGGTCCTTCGGGTCGGTCTTGTCCCACGGGATATGCAACGATACGGTCGGTGTTGCTCGGGTCAACTCATTGATAACCGAGCAGTCTTCCAACTTGTCGAATATGCCGCGCGGCTCGCCCTGCCCTGGAAAACGGGCAAAACGCGTGCCGCCGGTCCCGACACCCCAGGATGGGACGGCGACAAAAAATTCCGAGACCTTTTTTGTGATAGCTTCGATATCCACGCCACGACGGGACAGATTTTCGCCGAGCGCGGCATAGTCGGAATTGAGCGCTACCTCGTTGTTTTTGTTGTGTTCGCCGATCACTTCGGGCGAAATCATCGCATCCGTCATTATTTCCTCCTCCGCTAAGCGAACGAACCGCCGCTTCCTGCGTTGTTACGTGCTGTTCTTTTCAAGACGAGGTTTTTATGGACGTCATTCGCATCCTTCTCGCCATCATCCTGCCGCCTGTCGGCGTGTTTCTTCAGGTCGGTATCGGCCTGCAGTTCTGGCTGAATATCCTGCTGACACTCTGCGGCTATATTCCCGGGATCATCCACGCAATCTGGGTCATTCTCCGCAAGTAATGGAAATCAGCCACCGGGGTCGTAAGCCCCGGTGGCTGGAAAATATCGTCAGCGCGTAAAACTCTGGGCGTTGCCGGCATCGACATTGATGATGTTGCCGGTCGATTTTGCCGAGAGGTCGGAGGCGAGGAAGTAGATCGCCTCCGCAATGTCTTCCGGGAAGACGTTGAGCTTCAGCATCGAACGCTTGCGGTAATGTTCCTCCAGCTCGCTCACGTCGATCTTGGAAGACGTTGCCCGCTGTTCGCGCCATTCGCCGCTCCAGATTTTAGAGCCGCGAAGTACTGCATCCGGATTGACCGTGTTGACGCGGATACCGGCATCTGCCCCTTCCAGGGCAAGGCAACGGGCGAGATGGATCTCGGCGGCCTTTGCCGTGCAATAGGCCGAAGCGTTGGGTGACGACGCAAGTCCGTTCTTGGAAGCGACGAAAACGACATTGCCGCCGATCTTCTGGCGTCGGAACAGGCGGAAGGCTTCTCGGGAGACGAGGAAATAGCCGGTGGCGAGAATGTCGATATTCTTGTTCCACATGGCAAGCGTGGTGTCTTCCACCGGAGCCGAAGAGGCGATACCAGCATTAGACACGAGAATATCGACGCCGCCGAATTCTATGGACGCTTCGACAAAGGCGTGTGCGACCGCATCTTCCGCGGTGACATCCAGCTTCACGGCACGTACCGCATCAGCGCCAAAACGCTTGGCGAAATCGCCATGGGCTTCATCGAGAGCGTTCTGATCGATGTCAGCCAGAACCACGCAGGCCCCCTCGCCGATCAGGCGGGTTGCGGTGGCGCGACCGATGCCGCCGGCGCCGCCGGTGACGAAGGCCACCTGGCCGGCAAGGCTTTTAGGCTTCGGCATGCGCTGCAGCTTTGCTTCTTCCAGCAGCCAGTATTCAATATCGAAGGCTTCCTGTGCCGGCAGGCCCTGATATTCCGAGACGGTCGAAGCACCGCGCATGACGTTGATGGCGTTGACATAAAACTCGCCGGCGATGCGGGCGGTTGCCTTGTCCTTGGCGAAGGAGAGCATGCCGACGCCGGGAACCAGGAAGATGACCGGGTTGGGGTCACGCATCTTTGGCGAGTTGTCGTGTTTGCAGGTCTCGTAATAACGGCTGTAATCGGCCCGGTAATCTTCCAGCGCCTTGTCCAGACCGGCAACCACGGCATCCGCATCCGGTTTGGCTGGATCGAAATCGACGATCAGCGGGCGGATTTTGGTGCGAAGAAAATGGTCGGGGCAGGAGGTGCCGAGTGCACCGAGCGGTGCAAGGTTCTTCGAGTTGACGAATTCGAGCACGGCATCCTGATCGTCGAAATGGCCGAGCTTACGTTCCGCCTTGCCGATACGGCCACGGATTTCCGGCATCAGTTTCGCGGCAATGGCGCGGCGTTCTTCAGCGCCGAGGCTTTTTGTAACGGCGCCGCCGAAGATCGTCTTGCCTTCGGTTTCCCTGGCAAACCACTCGATCGCCTTGTTGATGATCTCGAGCGTCAGCAGATAGCAATCCTTGGCGTCTTCGGCCCAGGTGAACAGGCCGTGGCTTTCGAGAACCACACCCTTGGCGGTCGGATTGGCTTTCACGAAGGCTTCAAGATCCAGTCCGAGCTGGAAACCGGGGCGGCGCCAGGGCAGCCAGCCTATATCGCTGCCGAAGATTTTCTGGGTGAGTTCGCGGGAATTCTTCGAAGCGGCGATGGCGATGATCGCATCCGGATGCATGTGGTCCACATGCGTGAAAGGAACGAAGCCATGCAGCGGCGTATCGATGGAAGCGGCGCGCGGATTGAGGTTGAAGGTGCAATGGGGCAGGAAGCCGACCATGCGGTCTTCGTCTTCTACACCCTTATAAATACCCTTAAGCGCTTCCAGCTTGTCCATGTAGAGGGTGGAGAAACCATCGAGCTTGATGGTGCCGACATCGCCGCCGGAACCCTTGACCCACATGACCTTGACCTTTTGGCCGGTCAGCGGATCGGTTTCCATCACCTTGGCGGACGTGTTGCCGCCGCCGTAATTGGTGATGCGCTTGTCGCTGCCCAGAAGATTGGAGCGATAAAGCAGCTTGCCCGGTTCATCCAGCTTGGCAGCGTAAGCATCATCCCAGCGGTTATCGAGAAGGCGGATTTGGCCCGACATGTCGTCCTCCCTGACGGTATTTTGTCACGGCGCTGGTCCTCCTGCGCCGTTCGTGCGACAGGATATCGCGCGATGTTTCGTCGCTTGTCAATCGTAATTGATCAAATTCAATCATGTTGCGCTGCGGTAAAATCAAACTTGATCGTTTATGATTGACAACTTTTAGAAACTGATAATAGTTGGCGTTAGGAGGAGACCATGCACGAACGCGAACGACATCGCATAATCTTGAGCGCGATCCAGGAAAAGCCTGTGATCACGGTGCAGGATATTGCCGATTTGACGGATGCGTCCGAGGCGACGATCCGCCGTGATATCGCGTCTCTGCATGTTCAAGGCAAGCTGCGCCGGGTGCGCGGCGGGGCGGAGGCGATGCATCCGCCGCAGATCGGTCAGCTGGCGGCGCGCTCGTTCCGCGTGTCGGAATCGGTCAATATCGATAAGAAACGCTCAATTGCACACCAGGCCGTCGATCTTTGCGACGAAGGTGAATCGATCATCATCAATGGTGGAACGACGACGTTCCAGATGGTGCATTACATGGCTGCGCGGCGCATGCAGGTGATGACCAATTCGTTTGCGATCGCCGAGCATCTGGTCAAGCATTCGAAGAACAATGTGACCGTGCCGGGCGGCACGATCTATCGCGAACAGAGCCTGATCCTGTCGCCCTTCGACAATGACGCGATCCGCAATTTTTATGCCCGCCGCATCTTTATCGGCGCGCAAGGGATCGGTCCGCTCGGGATCATGGAGCCGGATGCGCTAGTGATCCAGAGCGAGCAGAAGCTGATGAGCCAGGCCGAGGAGTTGGTTGTTCTGGTCGATTCATCGAAATTCCAGCGGCGGTCGAGCATGATCCTGTGTCCGCTAGAGCGCGTCACCACGATCGTTACCGATGATGGCATTTCGGAGGATGCGAAACGCATGGTGGAGGATGCCGGGGTCCGGTTGATCATCGCCGGTGTCGGAAACGTTTCGCAGACAGGTGAGGAAGATACCCCATCGGTCGCATAGTGCGCCCGGCGGGAGGAAATGGACATAAGTTCAATCTTTGGGAGGAGAATTGGCATGAAACTTTCTTCGAAACTGGCGAAGAAGCTCGCACTCGGCGCGGCATTGGCCGTCGTCATGATGTCGTCGGCGGCAAGTGCCGCAGACATGAAGATCGCCCTGGTGGTGAAATCGCTCGGCAACGGCTTCTTCGAAGCCGCCAACAAGGGCGCGCAGGAAGCCGCCAAGGAACTCGGCGGCGTCGAGATCATCTATACCGGCCCGACCTCGACGACGGCGGAAGGCCAGATCGAAGTGATCAACTCGCTGATCGCTCAAGGGGTCGATGCGATCGCCATTTCCGCCAACGACCCGGATGCGGTCGTGCCGGCACTGAAAAAGGCGGCGCAGCGCGGTATCAAGGTGATCTCCTGGGATAGTGGCGTAGCACCCGAAGGCCGTATCCTGCAGCTCAACCCGTCTTCCAGCGAGCTGATCGGCAAGATGTGCCTGCAGCTGGCAGCCGACCATCTTGAAGGCGGCAAGGGTGATTTCGCCATTCTGTCTGCTACCACCACCTCGACTAACCAGAATATCTGGATCGGCGAGATGAAGAAGCAGCTGAAGGATTTTGCCGGCCTCAACCTCGTCACCACGGTTTACGGCGACGACCTTGCCGACAAGTCCTATCGTGAAGCGCAGGGTCTTCTGACCTCGCAGCCGAACGTCAAGGTCATCGTCGCACCGACCACGGTCGGCGTGCTGGCGGCGTCGCAGGCGGTCAAGGATGCGGGCAAGATCGGCCAGGTCTATGTGACCGGCCTTGGCCTTCCTTCCGAAATGGCGGGCGCCATCAAGTCCGGTGCCACCAAGGAATTCGCCATCTGGAACCCGATCGATCTCGGTTATTCCGCCGCCCAGATCTCCTATCATCTTGTAAAGGGTGATGCCGACGGCAAGCCGGGTTCGGAGATCACGGCCGGCCGTATGGGCAAGATCAAGATCGGCGACAATGGCGAGGCCGCCATGGCTGATCCGTTCATCTACGACGCCAAGAATATCGACGAGTTCTCGAAGATCTTCTGATCCCTCCCGGGACTTCAAGGTCCGGCGCCGCCAGGTTTATGGCGCCGGACCGGCGATGATTTCCAAATGGCAGATATGATGATGACCGCAGTTGAACGGACGGGCATGGAGATGGCGCCTATTCAGGATTCGAGAGCCGCCGAGCGGATGACCATCCTGGAAATGCGCGGCATTTCGCAGATTTTTCCGGGTGTTAAGGCGCTTGACGGCGTCAATATTTCGCTTCATCCCGGTGAAGTGACGGCCCTGATCGGCGAAAACGGTGCCGGCAAGTCGACGCTGGTGAAAATCCTTACCGGTATCTATCTGCCGAGCGACGGCGCGATTTTTATCGACGGCAAGCCCGTCAGTTTTTCAAGCGCGCAGGATGCAGTGGATGCGGGCGTGACCGCGATCCATCAGGAAACCGTGCTGTTCGACGAACTGTCGGTGGCGGAAAACATATTTCTCGGTCATGCGCCGCGCACCCGTTTCGGGCTGATCGACTGGAAGACCATGAATGCCCGCGCCGGCGAATTGCTACATGTGCTGGAAAGTGAGATCGATCCGACCATCCGGCTAAAAGATCTTTCGATTGCGCAGCGGCATCTCGTAGCCATCGCCCGCGCACTGTCGGTCGAAGCGCGGATCGTCATCATGGACGAGCCGACGGCCGCCCTCTCCCGCAAGGAGATCGACGATCTGTTTCGCATCGTCGAGGGGCTGAAAAGGCAGGGCAAGGCAATCCTGTTCATCAGCCATAAGTTCGATGAGGTGTACGAGATCGCCGAGAATTTTGTGGTGTTTCGCGACGGCCGCGCTGTGGGAAGCGGACGGCTGGCGGAGACACCGCAGGATGCGATTGTGCGGATGATGGTGGGCCGCGATGTCTCCAACATCTTTCCCAAGGTGGAGGTGGCGATCGGTGAGACCGTGCTGTCGGTCGAGAATTATTGTCACCCGACGGAATATCGCGACATCTCGTTTGAGCTGAAGCGCGGCGAGATTCTGGGCGTTTATGGGCTGGTCGGTGCTGGCCGCTCGGAAATCTGCCAGGCATTGTTCGGCGTGACGCTGCCGTCTTCGGGCCGGCTTGTGCTGGAAGGTGAGACAGTTTCCATCCGTTCGCCGCGTGACGCGATTGCGGCGGGCATCGTTTATGTGCCGGAGGAGCGTGGCCGCCATGGGCTGGCGCTGCCCATGCCGATTTTTCAGAACATGTCGCTGCCGTCATTGGCGCGCACCTCGCGGTCCGGTTTTCTGAAGGCGGCTAATGAACTGGCACTGGCACGAAAATATGCCGAGCGGCTGGATCTGCGTGCGGCTGCGCTTTCCGTACCTGTCGGTACGCTTTCCGGTGGCAACCAGCAGAAGGTGGTGATCGGCAAGTGGCTGGCGACGCTGCCGAAGGTGATCATTCTCGACGAGCCGACCAAGGGGATCGATATCGGCTCCAAGGCGGCGGTGCATGGCTTTATCAGCGAACTTGCCGCCGAAGGCCTGTCGATCATCATGGTCTCTTCCGAACTACCGGAAATTCTCGGCGTGTCGGACCGGGTTCTGGTGATGCGCGAAGGTCTGTCTGCCGGGATATTCGATCGCTCGCGCTTAAGCGCCGAGACGCTGGTGCGCGCTGCCACCGGTAATGCGTGAGGAAGCCGTGATGAAGAAACTCTTGAAACACCGCGAACTGCTTCTGGTCGGCATTATCGCCATCATGGTGGCGGGGTTTGCCACCCGTGCGCCCGGTTTTGCCACGCCCGGAAATCTCGCCAATATTTTTAACGACACCTCGATCTTGATCATTCTGGCGCTTGGCCAGATGACGGTGATCCTGACCAAGTCGATCGATCTTTCGGTTGCCGCCAATCTCGCCTTTACCGGCATGGCGGTGGCGATGATGGATGCGACCTATCCAGGCATGCCGCTGGCGCTGCTGGTCATTCTGGCTGTCGGCATCGGCGCCGTGCTCGGGGCGATCAATGGTACGCTTGTCTGGTGGTTGAGGATTCCGCCGATCGTCGTGACGCTCGGCACGCTCACCATCTATCGCGGCATGGCTTTCGTCCTGTCCGGCGGCGCCTGGGTCAATTCACACCAGATGACGCCTGGGTTCCTGAACTTCCCTCGCCTGCCCGTCCTGGGGATGCCGCTTCTGTCCTGGATGGCGATTGGCATCGTGCTTCTGATGTGGGTGGTGCTGACGCGAACCCAGTTCGGGCGCGCGACTTATGCTTCCGGTGGTAACCCGACGGCTGCGGTTTATGCCGGTATCGATACCGGCCGGACCAAGTTTCTGGCTTTCACCCTTTCTGGTGCGCTTGCAGGACTTGCCGGTTATCTCTGGGTGTCGCGTTATGCGGTCGCCTATGTCGATGTCGCCGCCGGTTTCGAACTCGATACGGTGGCAGCCTGTGTGATCGGCGGCATTTCCATCGCAGGCGGGATCGGCTCCGTCGCCGGTGCCGTGCTCGGGGCGCTGTTCCTCGGCGTCATCAAGAACGCGCTGCCGGTCATCGGCATTTCGCCTTTCGCGCAGATGGCGATTTCCGGCATCGTTATCGTGCTTGCCGTCGTCTTCAACGCCCGTGCCGAACGCAGGGCCGGGCGCATCATCCTGCGCGATCGTGGCGCCAAGGAGGTTTCCGCATGAGCGACATCGTGACTGAAACCAGAACCCGTTCCGCCATTCCCGACCGGCTTGGCACGCCGGTGAGCCGTCTGCTCGGTAGCTGGGAGGTGCTTCTGTTCGGCGTGGCAATCGCAATCTTCATCGCCAATTCCTTCGCCTCACCCTACTTCCTCAATGCTTGGAACCTGTCGGACGCAACGTTCAATTTCACCGAAAAGGCGATGATCGCCTTTGCCATGGCGATGCTGATCATTGTCGGGGAGATCGACCTTTCGGTTGCGGCGATCATTGCGCTCGCTTCCACTGCCATGGGGGCGGCGGCCCAGATGGGGATCGGGACGCCCGGTCTGGTGGCGATCGGCCTTGCTGTCGGGCTTGTCTGCGGGGCGATCAACGGGACGTTGGTTTCGGTGCTGAAACTGCCCTCGATCGTTGTCACCATCGGTACGATGAGCCTGTTTCGCGGCATTTCCTATATCACTCTCGGCGACAAGGCCTACGGCAAGTATCCGGCCGATTTCGCCTACTTCGGGCAGGGTTATGTCGTCTGGGTCTTCTCGTTCGAATTCGTGCTGTTCATCGCGCTGGCCGTCATCTTCGGCATCATCCTGCATGCCACCAATTTCGGCCGGCAGGTCTATGTTATCGGCAATAACGAGTTTGCTGCACGCTTCTCCGGCATTCCGGTCGAGCGGGTGAAATTCAAGCTTTTCCTGCTGACCGGTCTGATGTCCGGCATTGCCGCCGTCTGCCTCACCTCGCGGCTCGGCTCTACCCGACCCTCGATCGCTCAAGGGTGGGAGCTGGAGGTCGTCACCATGGTGGTTCTCGGCGGCGTCTCCATTCTTGGGGGCGCGGGCACGATTGCCGGCGTTGTTATCGCGGCCTTCGTCATGGGGCTCGTTACCTTCGGGCTTGGGCTTCTCAACGTGCCGGGCATCGTCATGTCGATCTTTGTCGGCCTGCTTCTGATCATCACCATCGCGCTGCCCATCGTGGTGCGCCGCATCAAGTTCATGAGCACGAAATGATTTTGGAAAAATACGCATTCAAGATGAAACTGAACCCCGGCATGGAGGCGGAATATCGCAAGCGCCATGATGAGATCTGGCCGGAACTGAGTGCGCTTTTGCGCGAAGCGGGGGTGCGGGATTATTCCATCCATCTCGACCGCGAGACCAACACGCTCTTCGGCGTGTTGTCCCGCCCGGTGGATCACTCGATGGCGAGCCTGCCTGAACACCTGGTGATGAAGCGGTGGTGGGCGCATATGGCCGATATTATGGAAACCAATCCGGACAATTCGCCGGTTCAAAGCGATCTGGTCACGGTGTTCCATCTGCCATGAGCAATTTCGAACGGATCGCCGTCCTCGATATCGGCAAGACCAATGCGAAAGTCGTGATTTTCGATGCCGCAAGTGGCGCGGAGATCGAGACGCGGCGCATGCCCAACCGGGTTCTGTCAGGGCCGCCCTACCCCCATTACGACGTCGAAGCGCTCTGGTCTTTTTTGATCGAGAGCCTTGCCGCCTTTGCCACGCAGCCCGGTTTCGATGCCATCTCGATCACCACGCATGGCGCCGCCGCCGCACTGATCGATGCCGATGGGCAACTGGCATTGCCGGTGCTGGATTACGAGCATCTGTATCCCGAGGAGATCCAGCGGGCCTATGACGCGGTGCGTCCGGGGTTTGCCGAGACATTTTCCCCTCGCCTGTCCGGCGGGCTTAATCTCGGTGCGCAGATCCACTACCAGAAGACAGCGTTTCCCGAAGAGTTTTCGCGAGTGCGGACGATCCTGACCTATCCGCAATATTGGGCTTACAAACTGAGCGGTATCGCGGCCAACGAGGTGACGTCGCTCGGTTGCCATACGGATCTCTGGAGGCCGGATGAGGGAGCCTATTCCGCGCTCGTTGATGTGCTGGGGGTGCGTGAGCCGATGGCTCCGGTGCATTCGGCCTTTGATCGCGTCGGGTCCGTTTTGCCTGAAATTGCTTCAGAGATTTCGCTGTCCCGGCCTGTCCCGGTCTTTTGCGGTATCCATGATTCCAACGCTTCCCTTTTGCCGTATCTCGCCGGACGGGAGGCTCCATTTGCCGTCGTCTCGACGGGGACATGGGTGATCAATTTCGCTGTTGGCGGGGATATCGATCGGCTGGACAAGGCACGCGATACGCTGGCGAATGTCGATGCCTATGGACGTATCGTGCCGTCGGCCCGCTTTATGGGCGGGCGTGAGTTCGAAGTGCTGACGGGGGAATTGGGTGTTCTGGACCAGGAGCGGGCGAGGGCCGCTTTGCCAGGTGTGTTCGAAAAGCGGCTGATGCTGTTGCCGAATATCGTACCGGGGTCGGGTCCGTTCCCGGGGCGGCAGAGGGAATGGGCGAACGACGAAGGCGTCTCGGCTGACGAGCGGTGGGCAGCGGCCTGCCTGTATTTCGCGCTGATGACGGAGACCTGCCTTGGTCTTGCGGGTGCAAAAGGCATGATCCTCGTTGAAGGACCTTTTGCGCTTAATCCGCTTTATCTGAGCTTGTTGTCCGGTCTGACGGAGCGGGATGTCGTGGCGGTTCCGGGATCGACGGGGACGAGCCAAGGGGCGGCTTTGCTGGCCGGCGTGGAGCCTGCCGCGCGCAAGGGTGCGACAGCCGTTGCCATCGATCATCACAGTTTAGCGGAATATCGGGCTGATTGGCTTGGTCGCACCTGACAGCTAAGCGGATGTTTCGATGCCGGCAATCGAGCGGCCATCCTTTGGCGGCGAGCGCTATTCTCCGAGACAGCTTGAGCGTTGACAGCTGTCAACAGCTACGCAACAGCCTGATCCCCGTGTGATGGACGGGATGTCTCTAGCTGTGACCGCGAGTTGGTCTCGGCCAGGGCGCTTGTAGCAGATGCGGCTGCATGGTTCTTCGGCGAGGAGAGGGAGGGGCGCTTCGGCCGATACGACATGTGGACCTTGGAGCGGAGTTCGAGCGATAGGCTTGTTCTCGCATGGAAGCGTGAAGCTGTTGACAGCTGTCAACAGCTCCTTCGGGTCCTGAAACGATCGACCCGTGATAACCGCGTTTGCTAGTTTCCAGGGGCCTCTTCGAGGACTATAATACGAATCACGAAATCCCCCTCAGCCTGATCTTTTTCACCGATTATGGTTAACTATGCGGTAGCGAAACTAAACCGCTACTTAAGTTTCTTTTCCGTCTTCGTGCCTAGTTTTTTCAATGAATTAACCCAGGCCTGTTTTTGAGTGAGCGTGACCTTTTCAGGTCGGCGAGACGTTCATCCCGATTGTCAGGCTACGAAACGGCCAACCGCGGGCAGCCCGCGTTTCCCGGACGCCTCAAGAAATCTGCCAGAACAGTCTGCAGGCTTCATAGGGAGCAAAAACCAGATGCGAGCTTAGAGAGGCCAGTTGAAGCAAAAGGCCAAAGCTTCCCAGCATAGTGCCGGCCGTTCGGTGTTCTGCCCGGTAGGAATAGAGGAAAATGTGATAGCTGCACGCTTTCAGGAGTCGGTTTTTACCGATGAAAACTTGTCTTCTTTGAAATTGCTCACGTTTTTCTTGTCTCCGCGCCAATACTATTGAGGGATAGAGGATTCACGCGAACATGAACCTGTATTAGCATCGGTTCTGCGAGATGATTCGCAGTAAACGCTGATGATTAGCGAGGCTACATTGAACGCGCAAAGTCATGTACTGGATCATGGCAGTTCAATCGAACATTGGGCCATGAATCGCGCGCACCAGATCGTGGTGCATCAAGGCATGCGGCTCGTCGAGGCTGCCCAGAGCCTGGACCGAAAACAAACCAGCGCCAATACCTACGCTCTTCGCAAGGCGATCATGGATTGCCTGATCGAAGCGATGAAGGATGGCCCTCATCCGACGGCCGCTGAATAAGGCATCACTGAAAATTGAGGTCCGAGCCATGTCCGGGCCAGGGTAGGGGATCGCCTCTAGAGCATCCTGTGTTACAGTCCGGCATTCGACACTGCAGTGAATGGATTGCCATGCTCACAACACTTGCATTGTTAATGACCCTGTCCGCGACCAATACCTTGATGGCGCAAGGCGGGCAGGAAGTGGATGTCGAACTCGTGCTCGCGGTCGATACATCCCGATCGATGGACACCGAAGAAGCCCGCATCCAGCGCGAAGGTTACGTGTCGGCGCTGAAGCACAAAGAGTTCATCGACGCGGTCAAGACCGGGCTGACGGGCCGCATCGCCATCAGTTATTTCGAGTGGGCCGGTGATGTCGTTCCGGGTTCGGTGATAGACTGGCAGATCATCGAGAATGAACAGGATGCCATTGCCTTTGCCGACAAGGTAGAGGCACGGCCGGTCGAGATGCAGCGCCGCACGTCGATTTCGGCTGCAATCGTGCAGGGCGCGACCATGCTGATCTCCAATTCCTATCATGGCTTTCGACAGGTGATCGATGTGTCGGGTGACGGGCCGAACAATTCGGGCAATCCTGTTGTGCCTGCACGCGACAAGGCTGTCGAGGCCGGCATTGTCATCAACGGCCTGGCGATCATGCTGAGACCGTCGGGAACACCGGGCGGGCTCGATCAATATTACAGCGACTGTGTTGCGGGCGGGCCGGGCTCGTTCGTTCTGCCGGTTCATGACATCGACGATTTCGGTGTCGCGGTCCGTCGCAAACTGGTGATGGAAGTCAGTGGCATCGAACCGCAGCCATTGGTTCGCCGTATTGCCGACAAACCGCCCAGAAGCGATTGCCTGGTTGGTGAAAAGCAGTGGCAGGATATGTTCGACCGCTGAGACAGATCTGGTGTCAACTATCGCGGAGGCGCTGTCTAATGTCTTCGCTGTCGGTCAGATCGGGAAAGCCGGATGGGCTGAAATCGATGGCTTCCGTAAATCGGGTCCGTTAAGAATGCGCTCGGCCGTTGTTGACCGGGCAAGGCTGACGCCGAAGGACTACATTTACCGAAATGCGGTATCTTGTCACACGGGCTCGGTTGACGTACTCCAAATCCGAAGGCCTCGGGCCGCATAAATCGTTCGGTGGCGCTGCGTTTCAGCGCCAAAAGCTAATGACGTTGGGACTGTGATGAACCTGTATTCCGATTACCTGGCTGAAATTAAAAGCAGAGAAACCCAAGGGCTTGCCCCCAAGCCGATCGATGATGGCGCGCTCGTCGCAGAAATCATCACCCTGATCAGGGATACCGGAAACGAACACCGGAAAGACGCCCTGAAGTTCTTCATTTACAACACCCTGCCCGGCACCACGAGCGCCGCGGGTATCAAGGCAGCTTTCCTCAAGCAGATCATCCTGGGCGAAACACTCGTCCCCGAGATCACACCGACCTTTGCCCTCGAATTGCTGTCGCATATGAAAGGCGGCCCTTCGATCGGAGTGCTGCTCGACATCACGCTCGGCAATGACGCGGAGATCGCCAAACAGGCGGGCGAAGTTCTGAAGACGCAGGTCTTCCTTTATGACGCCGACATGTTCCGGCTGCGCGATGCCTACAAGGCGGGCAATCTTATCGCCAAGGATGTTCTCGAAAGCTACGCCAAGGCCGAGTTCTTCACCAAGCTTCCGGATGTCGAGGACGAGATCAAGGTCGTGACCTTCATCGCTGCCGAAGGCGATATCTCGACCGACCTTCTGTCGCCGGGCAACCAGGCGCATTCGCGCTCCGACCGCGAACTGCATGGTCAGTGTATGATCACGCCGGAAGCGCAGGCGGAAATCGTCGCGCTTCAGAAGCAGCATCCGGACAAGCGGGTGATGATGATTGCCGAAAAGGGCACGATGGGCGTTGGCTCGTCGCGTATGTCCGGCGTCAACAACGTTGCGCTGTGGACCGGCAAGCAGTCCAGCCCCTATGTGCCCTTCGTCAACTTCGCGCCGGTCGTTGCCGGCACGAACGGTATTTCGCCGATCTTCGCGACCACCGTCGACGTGACGGGCGGCATCGGCGTCAACCTGAAGAACTGGGTCAAGAAGCTCGACGAGAACGGCAAGCCGATCCTCAATAATGAAGGCAACCCGATCCTCGAGCAGAAATATTCGGTCGCGACCGGTACGGTTCTGAAGATCGACGCCAAGAACAAGAAGCTCCGCGACGAGAACGGCGAAGAGCTGGTCGATGTCGCCTCCGCCTTCACGCCGCAGAAGATGGAGTTCATGAAGGCGGGCTCGTCCTACGCCATCGTCTTCGGCAAGAAGCTCCAGACATTTGCCGCCCAGACGCTGGGCGTAGAAGCCACCCCGGTCTTTGCTCCGAACAAGGAACTCTCGGTCGAAGGCCAGGGCCTGACTGCGGTCGAAAAGATCTTCAACCGCAATGCCGTCGGCTTGACGCCGGGCAAGGTTCTGCATGCCGGTTCCGACGTTCGCGTCACCGTCAACATCGTCGGTTCGCAGGACACGACCGGCCTGATGACGGCACAGGAACTGGAAGCGATGGCGGCAACCGTCATTTCGCCGCTGGTCGATGGCGCCTATCAGTCGGGCTGCCACACAGCATCCGTCTGGGACAAGAAGGCTCAGGTCAATATTCCGAAGCTGATGTCCTTCATGAACAATTTCGGCGTCATCACCGCGCGTGACCCGAAGGGCGTCTATCATTCGATGACGGACGTGATCCACAAGGTGCTGAACGACATCACCGTGGACGACTGGGCGATCATCATCGGCGGCGACAGCCATACGCGCATGTCCAAGGGCGTCGCCTTCGGCGCGGATTCGGGCACCGTGGCGCTGGCGCTTGCCACCGGCGAAGCGACCATGCCGATCCCGCAGTCGGTCAAGGTCACCTTCAAGGGCACGATGCAGCCCTATATGGACTTCCGCGACGTGGTGCATGCCACCCAGGCGCAGATGCTCAAGCAGCATGGCGATAACGTCTTCCAGGGCCGTATCATCGAAGTGCATATCGGCACGCTGCTCGCCGACCAGGCCTTCACGTTTACCGACTGGACGGCCGAGATGAAGGCCAAGGCGTCGATCTGCATTTCCGAGGACGAGACGCTGATCGAGTCTTTGGAAATCGCCAAGTCGCGTATCCAGATCATGATCAACAAGGGCATGGACAATGCCGCCCAGACGCTGCAGGGCCTGATCGACAAGGCGGATGCCCGCATTGCCGAGATCCGCTCGGGCGAAAAGCCGGCTCTGAAGCCGGACGACAACGCGAAATATTTCGCCGAAGTCGTCGTCGATCTCGACATCATCGACGAGCCGATGATCGCCGACCCGGACGTTAACAATGCCGACGTGTCGCGCCGCTACACCCACGATACGATCCGCCCGGTTTCCTATTACGGCGGCACCAAGAAGGTCGACCTCGGCTTCGTCGGTTCGTGCATGGTTCACAAGGGCGACATGAAGATCGTCGCCCAGATGCTGAAGAACATCGAAAAGGTCAACGGCAAGGTCGAGTTCAAGGCGCCGCTCGTCGTCGCTGCACCGACCTACAACATCATCGATGAGCTGAAGGCTGAAGGCGACTGGGAAATCCTGCAGAAGTATTCGGGCTTCGAATTCGACGACCTGAAGCCGAAGACGTCCAACCGCACCGAATACGAGAACATTCTCTATCTCGAGCGTCCGGGCTGCAACCTGTGCATGGGCAACCAGGAAAAGGCGGAAAAGGGCGACACCGTTCTTGCCACCTCGACCCGTCTGTTCCAGGGCCGTGTGGTTGAAGACACGGCCGAGAAGAAGGGTGAATCGCTGCTGGCCTCCACGCCGCTGGTGGTGCTGTCGGCGATCCTTGGCCGCACGCCGAGCATCGAGGAGTATCGCGTCGCGGTCGAAGGCATCAACCTGACCAAGTTCGCGCCGCCGAAGACCACGCCGATCGACAGCCTGTCGGTTCACTACTAAGGTTCTGAGCCTGGTATTCAGAGACCCGGGAAGGCAATGCCTTCCCGGGTCTCTGCACGTTTACGGCTGGTGGCATGGGCCGTCTGTTAGGCTAGCCTGCGATCTTTTGGCCTATTCCTCACACTTTGCATTCGCGGGATAGTTCAGCCGATAGCTGGAAACAGGTTCTTCATCTGGTTGCAGATGAGGAATGCGCCATGAGATATATTCGCAATCTCTTTTTTATAATTATCTTGCTCTCAATGGGAGTTGGCGGCGAAGTCGCGCTCCCGTCTGCCGGGGCGGAACCGGCGCATTCGTCTCATATGACTTCCGACCGGATGCAGGTTTCGATCGTCGAAGATCATGCGAACTGTAATCAGCCTTGCCCCGAAATGCATCAAAGCACCGACACCCAGCATCATCACACCTGCCCGTCGGCGCTTTTGTGTGCACCTCCCATCGCTTCGATACCGTCTGCTGCGGCTTCGGAGATGAAATTTGTCTTGCAGCCTGTCCGGTATGACCTGTCACCTGCGCAACAGATGACATCTGCGACGATCGCCCCTGTCGGACCACCTCCCAAAGCCTGATCTCTGTCGAAACTGGACCGCCCTCTGATTGAAGGCCGAACGCACGCGCGTTTGGTCGCGTCGGATGGCCTGCACTTTCACTTCGCGACGCAAGAACATACGTCGCAGCGAGATCCAAAATCATGAACAGAATATTGTTTTCCGGGAGGGCAATGCTCCTCCTCGGCCTCTTGGCCATGAACCCCGTCAGCGCGAGCGCAGCTGCACAGGATTACGAAGCTGCTCTCCTGAACACAGACATCAAACAAAGCCGGGATGCGATGGTCGAGGTTCGTCTGACGGACCTGCATACGGGTGCCCCCGTCGCGGATGCCATCATCTTCAGCACAGTTCTGGACATGGCTCCTGATGGGATGCCGGACATGGGCACGGCCATCGAGCCTTTGGGGTCGAGCGAACCGGGTATCTACCACTTCAAGGCGAACCTTTCGATGGCGGGCGGTTGGCGCTTGCGGATCGGTGTGATGATCCAGGGCGAGCCGGAGCCTGTCGAGCGCGATCTTATCCTCAAGGTGTCGCCATGATCTGGCTACCACATTTCGGAACGGTCCTTGCCGTCGCGGTCGTCGTAAGCTCCGGCGGTTATCCGGCTCTCGCTGAGGAGCTTCATTCGGGAGCGTCGCATAGCGCCACAACCGGCGCTGCAAATGAACATTCACATCAGGACGGACGTATTCTCTACTATCGGCATCCCGATGGATTGCCGCAATTCTTGGCCCTGCCGAAATCCACGGATGACGGCAGGGCGTATCTTGCGGTGCGGGAGAAGCCCGCGGAAGCAAGCGCCAATGCTCCGGCCGACAAGCCCGCAACCGACGTTCAGGCGCTGTCCAATCCCGCCACGCCCCGGCGCATTCTTTATTACCGCAATCCGATGGGCCTCGGCGACACGTCGCCGGTGCCGAAGAAGGATAATATGGGCATGCACTACGTGCCCGTTTTCGCCGGCGAGCAGCAGGGTGGCTCGGCGGTAAGGCTATCTCCCGGCAAGCTGCAACGGACGGGAGTGAAAACCTCGATCGCCGGGGTGGCCCGGATAGGGCGCGCAGTCCGGGTTCCCGCGACGGTGACACTGGACGAAACCCGCGTCAGCGTGATTTCGATGCGCACCGACGCATTTATCGACGCGGTGTCGAATGTGACGACGGGGGACCGGATCGAGAAGGGGCAGGTGCTTTTCGGTTTCTATTCCAGGGAGATTGCCACCGCCGGAACGGAATATGCCGCGCCGGGAGGCGATCGGGCCGGTTCCGCCCTTCGCCTGAAAAATCTCGGCGTGCCGGACGAAGCGATCAGCACGATCGCCGAAAGGCGGCAGGTGCCATCGACTATCGACTATGCCTCGCCCCGGGATGGGATAGTCCTCGAACGGCTTGCCATACCCGGCATGATGGCCAAGCCGGGGGACGTGCTGTTTCGCATCGCGGATATGTCCCACCTCTGGGTTCTGGCCGATCTTCCGGAATATGACCTGAATTCCGTTCGGGTTGGTGCTGATGTGCGGTTGACCGTCCGCAGCCTGCCCGGGCGGACATTCCATGGCACAATCGATCTCATCTACCCGCAGGTCGACAGCCAGACGCGGACGACGAAAGTCCGTATCGGACTGCCCAATCCGGATGGCGTGCTGCTCGTCAACATGTATGCGGAGGCGGAAATCGACGCGCGGTCCGACGACCCCGTGGTCGCGGTTCCGAGCAGCGCGGTGATCGACACGGGGGATCGCAAGCTCGTGTTCCTCGACAAGGGAGAAGGCCGTTTCGAACCTCGGGACGTCACGCTTGGTGCTCGCGGCGATACGCAGACCGAAATCACAACCGGCATCAAGGCTGGTGACCATGTCGTGGTTGCCGCCAACTTCCTACTCGATGCCGAAAGCAACCTCAATTCGGCGCTCAGCGCGATGACGACGGGGGACGCGAAACAATGATCGCCCGTGTCATATCCTGGTCCGCCCACAATCTCGTTCTCATCTTCGTCGGTGCCGTATTGGCGGTCGCCAGCGGCGTATACGCCTTGAGGTCGTTGCCGCTCGACGCCATACCCGATCTCTCCGACGTTCAGGTCATCGTCTATACCGATTATCCCGGCCAGGCGCCGCAGGTCGTCGAAGATCAGGTCACCTATCCGCTGACGACATCCATGCTGACCGTGCCGAAATCCAAAGTAGTGCGTGGTTTCTCCTTTTTCGGCGCGTCCTTCGTCTACGTGATCTTCGAGGATGGCACAGATCCCTATTGGGCGCGCAGCCGTGTGCTCGAATATCTCAATGTCGCACAAAGCCGGCTACCGGACGGCATCACGCCGACGCTCGGTCCCGATGCGACGGGTGTCGGCTGGGTCTATCAATATGCAGTAGTGGCGAAAGAGATGTCGCTTGCACAACTGCGGTCTTTGCAGGACTGGGTCGTGCGTTTCGCGGTGTCGAAATCCGAAGGTGTTGCCGAAGTCGCCAGCGTCGGCGGTTTCGTCAAGCAATATTCCATCGTCGTCGATCCTGCGAGGCTGAAGGCCCAGGATATCTCGCTGAACGATATCGCCAATGCCGTGCGCGCCAGCAATACGGATGTCGGTGGGCGTACGGTCGAGCTGTCCGAATTCGAGTTCATGGTCCGCGGACACGGTTATCTCAAAGGCATCGGCGATATCGAAAATATCGTTCTCAAAACCATGGGCGGCACGCCGCTGCGGCTTGGCGATATCGCAAGGGTCGAGTTGGTTCCCGACGAAAGGCGCGGGATCACCGAACTCAACGGCGACGGCGAGGTTGCGAGCGGCATCGTGCTGCAGCGGTTCGGGGCGAATGCCCTGTCGGTCATCGACAATGCCAAGGCAAGTCTCGAGGGCGTGAAGGGCAGCCTGCCGGAAGGAACCGAAATCGTCCCGGTCTACGATCGCTCGCAACTGATCGAGGCGGCGATCGAGACCCTCAGGGGCACGCTTGTGGAAGAGGCGATCGTTGTCGCGCTCGTCACGATCGTCTTTCTCCTGCATGTCCGCAGCGCGCTTGTGGCTATCATCATGTTGCCGGTTGGCGTGCTGATGGCCTTCATCGCCATGCATTTTCTCCATATCGGGGCCAATATCATGAGCCTCGGGGGTATCGCGATCGCCATCGGGGCGATGATCGATGCGGCGATCGTGATGATCGAAAACGCCCACAAACATCTGGAGCGTGCGCCGCCGGACAAGCCGCGCATCGATATTCTGGTCGAGGCGGCAAGCGAGGTCGGTCCGGCTCTTTTCTTCAGTCTGCTGATCATCACCGTCTCCTTCCTGCCGATCTTCACGCTGGAATCGCAGGAAGGGCGGCTGTTCAGCCCGCTTGCTTTCACCAAGACATTCTCGATGGCGGCGGCGGCACTTCTGTCGATAACCCTGGTGCCGGCTTTGATGGTTGTCTTCGTCAGGGGGCGGATCGTGCCGGAGCACAGGAACCCGATCAATCGCTTGCTGATCTGGATCTATCGCCCCGTCATTGCGTGTGTGCTGAAAGCAAAAGTGCTGACGATCATGGCGGCGCTCGTCGTGCTCGGCGCCACGGTCTGGCCGATCCAGCATATCGGCAGCGAGTTCATGCCGGATCTGGACGAAGGCACGCTGATGTATATGCCGACCACCTTGCCGGGACTTTCGGTCACCAAGGCGGCGGAACTGCTGCAGAGCCAGGACCGGATCATTAAGTCCTTTCCGGAGGTCGAGAGCGTCTTCGGCAAGGCCGGGCGGGCGCTGACCGCGACGGATCCGGCGCCGGTCGAGATGTTCGAGACGATCATCACGCTGAAGCCGAAATCCGAATGGCGGCCCGACGTGACGACGGCCAGCCTGAAACAGGAAATGGATGCAGCGCTGCAGTTTCCGGGCGTGGCCAATGCCTGGACGATGCCGATCCGCGCCCGCATCGACATGCTGTCGACGGGGATCCGCACGCCGATCGGGGTGAAGGTCTATGGCACCGATCTGAAGGAGATGGAGACGGTCGCCCGGCAGATCGAGACGGTGCTGAAGACGATACCCGGAACGTCGAGCGCTTATGCGGAACGGGTTATCGGCGGTTATTATCTCGATATCGTGCCGGAGCGGACGGCGCTTGGTCGTTACGGCCTTACGATCGGCGATGTCCAGGACGTGGTTTCGACGGCGCTGGGCTCGGAAGTGGTGACGTCGACGGTGGAAGGCCGGGAGCGATACGGTGTGGCGATCCGTTATCCGCGTGCCTCCCGCAGCGATCCGCAGTCGATCGCAAGGGACGTGCTCGTCTCGTTGCCCGGCGGGGGAACCGTGCCGCTCGGCGAAGTGGCAGAGGTTAGCCTGACGCGCGGCGCGACGACGGTGCGCACCGAAAACGGCCAGCTCGCCGTCTATATCTATGTCGACATTACGGGTCGCGATCTCGGGGGTTATGTCGCCGAGGCTCAGCAGGCGGTAGCGGCACGGGTGTCGCTTCCGACAGGGTATTCCGTGGCCTGGAGCGGCCAGTTCGAATATCTCGAACGGGCTGCGGCGCGGCTGTCCATCGTGGTTCCGCTGACGCTGGCGCTGATATTCCTGCTACTCTACCTGAACTTCAGGGCACTGACGGAAACCTTGATCGTCATGCTTTCGCTGCCCTTCGCGCTGGTCGGCGGCATCTGGCTGATGTGGTGGCTGGGGTTTAACGCGTCTGTTGCGGTTGCCGTGGGGTTCATCGCACTTGCGGGCGTCGCCGCGGAGACGGGCGTGATCATGCTGATCTATCTCGACCACGCATTGAAGGAGCGGCGTGTCCGGTGCGAAAATGAGAGCCGGCTAATGACCAGAAGCGACCTGCATCACGCCATCATGGTCGGTGCTGTCGAGCGTGTGCGTCCGAAGATGATGACCGTGGTCGCCATCATGGCAGGTCTCTTGCCCATTCTGTGGAGTACCGGGGCAGGGGCCGAGATCATGCAGCGCATAGCGGTGCCGATGATCGGCGGCATGGTATCCTCGACACTGCTGACCCTGATCGTCATTCCGGCGATCTATGCTTTGATCAAGGGGAGGGGGCTATCGGGGTAGCGCCCCTTGTTCGTTCGGCACCACCAAAGCCGATCCCGAAACGGAGCTGGAAACGAGATGCGCAGCGAGCGCACTCGTTTCACGTCCGTTTATCTGCCGACGTGCCGGTGGATGTGGTGAAACCCGAGCGTCCGACCTCGGTTTGGGCGATACCGGCAAATCTGAGGAAATCCTCGTCGGACACATCGACGCTGAGAGCGTTGATCGTCACCGTTCCCAGAAAGTTGCCGTCCGCCTCGAACAGAGGGATCGAGATCGACGCATAATGGCGCAGCCGCTCTCCGCGCGAGATGGCATATCCTTTGTCGCGAACATCCTGATAGAGCGGATTTTCGGGCTCCGAAAAGGCCAGCAGCACGCGTGCTGCCGAACCGCCATGCGACAGGGATACCGACGCGCCGACATCGACGAAATAGCTGTGGTTGCGGTTGACGCGGCTGCGCACCAGACACAGACGATTGCCCTCGGTACGAATGTAGAACGCCGTCACCTGATGGATCTGATCGCTGGTCCGGTTGAGCGGCTCGGCGATCCGGTTGACCAGATTTGAGGTCGCCTTGAAGATTGCGGCCAGCCGCATGTTCATTGGCCCTGGCGAATAACTGCCATCCGCATGTCGTTCCAGAAAGCCCCAATTCGATAGCGATTTCAGCGCCCTGAGTGTCGTCGCCTTGTCCAGGCCCGAGACTTCCGAGATCTCGCGCAGATGCATCTGGCTGCGCTCCATGGTGAACAGGCTGAGGATCAGCAGTCCCCGGTCGAGGACGCCTGCGGGCGGTGCATTGTCGGAGTTTTCGGCCGGATCGAGTGTCATCGGAACATCCTAGTCATCGCGCAAATCTTGACAAGCAAGCTCTGTGCGTTTTATTAAATGAAATAGATATCATTGAATGAAACAGTTTGCTACCGTTTTATTCGCTTGAGCAAAAACCTTCCATTCTTTCGCAAAAGATTGGAAATCCGTTCTCTAGTGAATTGATGGACAACATCGAGGCGATCACGGGCACATGAAAATCACATCGGTCGAGCCAATCTTTGCGGACATTTTCCTGTTCGTTCGCATCACCACCGACAAGGGCATCGTCGGATACGGCGAGTGCGGCACCTGGGGACATTACGATGCGGCTGCTGCCGCCATCCAGCGTTTCGGGCGTTTTCTCGAAGGGCAGGACCCGACAACGATCGAGCGGCACTGGAATGTGATGCTGCGTGCCAACCACTATACGGGTGCTGCAATCAACGGCGCGGTGTCCGCCATCGACATGGCGCTTTGGGATATCAAGGGCAAGGCGCTGGGCGTGCCCGTGCATGAGCTGCTCGGCGGGCGCATGCGCGATCGCGTGCGCCTTTATGCCTGGGTCAAGGGACGCAGCGCCGACGAATTCGTCGAGCAGGCGTTACTGCGCAAGGAGCAGGGATTTACCGCGATCGGTCATCTCAATCCGCTGATGGATGATGCCGACAGTGTCCATTACCGCTCGCATGCCTCGCAGATGCAGGCGGGCGCCGAGCTCGTCGAGCGGGTCCGCAAGGCCGTCGGACTCGAGGTCGATATCTGCCTCGAGCTGCATCGCCGCCTGTCGGTGCCGGAGGCGATCACGCTTGCCCGTCTGGTCGAGCCGTCACTGCCGCTGTTTTACGAAGATCCGGTCAAGCCGGCCTCGATCCCGGCCATGGCACGGGTTGCCGAAAAGATCGCCATCCCGATCGCCACTGGTGAGCGTTTCATCAATATCCAGCAGTTCCAGGAATTGCTCGATACTCGCGCGGCCGAATATCTGCGCGTTTCCGTTGGCGTCTGCGGCGGTATAACTGCCGCCAAGAAGATCGCCGCCATGGCGGAAGCCAGCGATGCCTTGATTGCTCCGCACAATCCGGTCGGCCCGATCGGGCTTGCGGCCTGCCTGCAGATCAATGCGGTGATCCCCAATTTCGCCATTCAGGAATATCCGCTCGGCACGCCGCATATCGACCAGCGCACGGGTCTCGCCGGCGAGGACATGCTCGTCGACTTTCCCAAAGCCGAAGGCGGTTTTCTTGCCATCCCCGATGGTCCGGGTCTTGGCGTCGAGCTGCGGCCGGGTTTCGAGGAAAAATTCCCGCGCCGCGAGCGCCCGATCCAGAACATCAAGATGCGCGCCCATTTCGACGGCTCCGTCGTCGATCACTGACATTGCCTTTCATCGCATTTGACGGCCGCTGGCGAAATGCCGCGATCTCAACCTGATCAGGAGACGTAACATGGACAATGATTTTGGAAACCGCGGCAGCAACGGTTTGCTGGCGATGAACCGCCGGCAGTCGCTGAAGCTGCTGGGCATCGGTAGCCTGGCGCCGCTGGCCGGAGGCCTTTTCGCACGCCAGGCCTTTGCGACCGAGAATGACATACTGCGCATCATTCACCCGGCCTTTTCGTCCGATTGGTCGCCTCTGCGCGGTGGCGGTCAGAGTTATCGGCTGAATTCGTTCTGGGTTGCAGCCCCGCTCTATTATTCCGGCAAGGGCGAGTTGAAGCCTTACATCTTCGCAAAATGGAGCGCCAACGCCGACAATACGGTCTGGCAGTTCGAGATTGCCGAAAAGGCGCGCTTCTCCGATGGCAGCCCGATCACGGCGGCCGACGTCAAGGGTTCGTGGGAACTGGCGGCCATGCCGGCCACCAAGAACCAGCGTATCGATCAGGTGCTTTCCACGGTTCAGGGTTACGGCCCGATCACCGGCGGCAAGGCGACCGTACTCGAGGGCGTGGTTGCCCTCAACGATCGTACGGTCGAGGTGCGGTTGAGCGCGCAGGACCCAATGTTTGCGGCAAAACTTGCCAATCATCTGGCACCGATCGTCAAGGTGTCGCTGGCGCGTGGCGCCGACGGCAATGAAGTGCCCGGCTGGTGGAACCCGACCGATCATGCCGTCGTGGTCAGCGGTCCTTTCGTGCCGGTCAAGATGGATCTCGATGCCGGAACCTTCGTTTTCGAACGCAATGCCAATTTTTCCGGCCCCGCACCATCGCTGCGCCGCATCGAGGTTCAGGTCATCGAAGATGCCTCGACGGCAACGGCTGCCCTCAAGTCGGGCCAGTTCGATGTCCACACCCTGATCCAGACAACGACGCTGATCGACGATCTCGGTGCGGATTTCCTCTCCGGTCCGCTGGCGCCGGAAGGCGATCATTTCTGGCTGAACATCAGCCGCAAGCCGACCGACGATATCAACGTGCGCAAGGCGCTGATTTCGGCGGTGGATCGCGAGCAGCTGTGGAAGCTCACCTTTCCGCAAGGACCGGAAGTGCGCGCAACGCAGATCCTGACGGCGGTGCCGGGCATCGATCCGAATTTCCGCGAACTGCCCTTCGATCCGGATGCGGCGCGCCGTTTTCTGGCGCAGTCGAGTTATGGCAGTGCGGCGGCATTCCCGCGCATCAACTTTGTCGGCATTTCCCGTCAGGTTGCCGAAGCGGCCGCCCAGTATATTGCCGAACAGTGGCGCACGGTGCTTGGCGTCGAGTCGGTTGCCATGAAGCCGCAGATCGACAAGTTCGAAGGCCCGGACCAGAACCGCGTCCAGATCTTTCGTGACAATGTCGGCACCCGCGTTTCCGACAGCACGACCTACCTGCGTGGCATCGTCCATTCCTCGTCATCGAATGCCAAGAACAAGCTCGGCGGCTACAAGAATGAGCAGGTGGACGCATTGCTGGACAAGGCGGCCATTCTTGCCGCAGGCTCTGAAGAACGGCTGGCGCTCGCCCGTCAGGCGCAGCAGCTGGCAGTCGACGATACCATTTACATTCCGTGGGCCTACCGCAACATGCCGCAGATGGCGATGCCGTGGGTCAAGGGCATCGAGAAAAACATGGACTGGCAGGTCAGCGAGCCCTGGAACGTCACCGTAAGCCGCAGCTAAGCCGACTGCATGGCTGCGCGCTTTCCAGGGTTCGCAGCCATGCCCCGGTTTTCAGAGGAATTGAATGGCCTTCTTCATTCTCAAGCGTGTGCTGACATGGATACCGTCGATCTTGGTCGTCATGTTCGGCATTTACGCGCTGGCCTTTTATGGCGCCGGCGACCCTATCAAGCTGATGTTCCTCAGCGCGCCGGGCGACGTCGCTTATGATCCGGCCCGTATCGACGCCATTCGCGAAGTGGCCGGGCTCAACCGGCCGTTCCTCGCACAGTTCGGCTCCTATCTGTGGAACCTGCTGCACGGCGATCTTGGCAATTCGCTGGTTTCGGGCCGCGCGGTCAGCTCCATCATCGCGGTCGCCGCACCGGTTTCGCTTCAACTCGGTCTGGTCACCATCGTGGTCACGGCGCTTGTCGGTGTGCCCCTCGGCATGGCTTGCGCCTTCCATCAGGGGCGGGCACTCGACAATGTAGTAACGTCCGTGGCGCTGCTGTTATGGGCGGTCCCCGCCTATGTCATCGGCCCGCTGATGCTGGTGTCGCTGATCATCCTGCGACCGGGTGAAACACTGCCGATCGGATGGGGTGGTCTCACCGATCCGCGGGTCATCCTGCCGGTTCTGGTTCTGGCCCTGCAGCCGATTGCGTTGATCCAGCGCCAGACGCGCGCCGCCGTGATCGACATCCTTTCCGAAAATTTCATTCGCACCGCGATTGCCAAGGGTGTGCCGCGTTTTCGCATCGCCGTCGATCACGTCATGCGGCCGGTTCTGACACCGATCGTCACTCAGCTCGGCATCATCCTGATCACCTTCATCAACGGCGCGATCTTCGTGGAAGTGGTGTTCGGCCTGCCTGGGCTCGGACGCCTGACGATCAGCGCCATGACGGATTCGGACTATCCGGTGATCATGGCCTTGGTGCTGATCGGTACGGTGGCGGTGCTGTCGGCCAATCTTCTCGTCGAAGTGCTCTATCCGCTTCTCGACCCGCGCGTGCAGGCAAGGTGAGGGCAGCCATGACCGGACAATCCTCCATGACATCGCAGACTGAGCCCGACACGGCCAAACAGGCACCCGCCGGTCTCGGCCGTGACGCCTGGCTGCGGCTTCGTCGCAACCGGCTGGCCATGCTCGGCCTCGTCATCATCGCATTTTATCTCTGTGCCGCCATCTTCGGGCCGTGGCTGATGCCCTATGATTTTGCCCAGCAGGATCTCGCCCATGTCAATTCGGGTCCCAGCCCCATCCATTGGCTTGGCACCGACAATCTCGGTCGCGACCTGTTTGCCCGTATCGTCGGTGGTGCGCGCACCGCCCTGATTGTCGCCTTCTTCGTGACCATGCTCTCGTTTTCCATCGGTGCGATTGCCGGTGCGGTCTCTGGCTTTGTGGGGGGGATGACCGACCGCACGATCATGTGGCTGACCGACGTCACCATGGCGGTTCCCAGCCTGTTGCTGGTGGTGGTCATCAACACGTCGCTGACGCCGCTTCTCAGCGGCTGGATGGAAGACCTTTTCCTCAAAACCGGCAATCCGATGTTTCGTGACACCACGTTCCTCGACCTGTCGTTGGTTTTCGGCACGATAGCGCTGATCAAATGGCCACAATATGCACGGCTGATGCGGGCGCAGGTTCTGTCCATCCGCAATGCCAATTATGTCACCGCGGCCATCGCGCTTGGGCTGCCGCCCACGACGATCATCCGCTCTTTTGTCGTGCCCAATGCACTCGGACCCGTTATCGTCGCCGTCAGTTTCGGTCTCGGCACGGCCATGGTGCTGGAAAGCTCGTTCAGTTTCCTTGGCATCGGTGTCCAGCCGCCGACGCCCAGTTGGGGTCGGATGATCGCCGACGGCATGCGCGTTTGGGGTGCCTATCCGCATCTTCTTATCGTGCCGGCACTGGCGCTTGCGATCATCACCATGGCTTTTGCCTTTGTCGGTGACGGCCTGAACGATGCGCTCAATCCCAAGGGCAAAAAATGACGGACGCCATCAGCAAAACCCCGCTGCTCGCGGTTCGCGATCTGCGCGTGGCGCGGCAGACCGAAACCGGCGAGGTGGAAATCGTCACCGGCATCGACCTGACGCTGAACGAGGGCGAGGTTCTCGGCATCGTCGGTGAATCCGGCTGCGGCAAGAGCGTTTCCATGCTCAGCCTGCTCGGCATCCTGCCGCCGGCGCTGCGGGTCAGCTCCGGCAGCGCCGTGTTCGAGGGCGAGGATCTTTTTGCCCAGGAGGAATCGAGACTGGCGAAGCTGCGGGGAAGCCGCATCGGTTTCGTTTTCCAGGACCCGATGACATCGCTGAACCCTGTCATGACGATCGGTGCGCAGCTGAGCGAACCCTTGCGGTACCATGCCGGTCTCGGACGGAAAGAGGCGTGGGCGGAAGCCGGCAGACTTCTGTTGCTGGTCGGCATTCCGGGTGGCGAAAGCCGCCTTTCGAGTTATCCGCATCAGTTATCCGGCGGCATGCGCCAGCGGGTGATGATCGCCATGAGCATTGCCTGTCGGCCAAGCCTGCTGATTGCCGATGAACCGACCACCGCGCTGGACGTCACCACACAGGCGCAGATCGTCGATCTGATCTTCGACATCCGCCGCCAGTTCGGCCTGTCCGTCATCTGGGTATCGCACGACCTCGCGCTGCTGTCGCAGATCGCCGATCGGATCGCGGTCTTTTATTCCGGGCGTATCGTCGAGGAAGGCACAGCCGAGCAGATCTGTTCTGCGCCGGTTCATCCCTATACCCAAGCATTGATATCATCGATGCCGGTGGCAAATCGCGGCGAGGGTCGCCGGTTGAAGACCATCGACGGACTGCCGCCCGATCCCGCGCGCCGCCCGGTCGGTTGTGCGTTTGCACCACGTTGCGAACGGCGCGAAGCGCGATGTCTCGTCGCGCCGCCGGCTCTCCTGCCGATGGATGGGGAACGTCGGGCGGCTTGTTTCGTGGCGCATGACGAAGCAAGGGAGCTTGTTCGATGACAGACATGCAGGGATCGACGGAAGCGCTGGTTTCTGTGCGCAATCTGACCCGCACCTTCGATGTCAGGGGAGGGCAATTCGGGCAGTCGCGATCACAGGTGCATGCGTTGCAGGACGTCAGTTTCGACGTCTTTCGTGGCGAGACGCTGTCCATCGTCGGCGAATCCGGCTCGGGAAAATCGACGCTCGGCATGAGCCTGCTGCAATTGACCCGACCGACCTCCGGCTCCGTCTGGTATCGCGGCAAGGATATCGTCAAAAACAACGGATCGCAGAACCGCGCCATGCGGCGTCATCTGCAGATCGTTTTCCAGGATCCGTTCTCGACGCTTAATCCGCGTGCAACGGTTGGCTCCGCCATCGCTTTGCCGCTGCTGCATCATGGCCTTGCGACACGGGCAACGGTGCGCGACCGCGTGCATGCGATCCTGTCGGATGTGGGCCTTGGTCCGTTATTCGAGAACCGTTATCCGCACGAATTGTCGGGCGGCCAGGCCCAGCGGGTGGCAATCGGACGGGCGATTGCCTGCGAACCGGAATTCATCGTCTGCGACGAGGCGATTTCGGCGCTGGACGTCTCGGTGCAAGCGCAGATCATCAACCTGCTTGTCGACCTGCAGGAAAAACATGGCTTGACATACCTGTTTATAGCCCATGACCTCAGCGTCGTGCGCCATATCAGCGATAGGGTCGCCGTGATGAAAGGCGGCAGGATCGTCGAGATCGATGTGCGGCAGAAGCTGTTTACTGATCCGCAGCATGCCTACACGCGAACACTGATCGCTGCGACGCCGGTATTCAAGTCCACGACGACCGATCGTCATCTGATTGATAGGCCATTCGATCTTTAGATGAACGATTGCTCGATAAAGCCCAAAACGCCAAGGGGTCTGCGCGACAGCGCGCTTTCCTGCTGAATGCTCCGGGTTCTGTAAATAAAGCGGTATTCCCCGTTTACCTAACTGTAAAATTTAAGAAAAAGTCGGAGAGCCGCCTCGCGCAATCGTCTTGTTTGTCCATCCATCCGCTCTAAGTATTATAGAAAATGCGGAGAAATGATGAGTCAGATCCTAAGTAATAAGGCTGAAACCGGCGTCCAGGGACTGGACGATGTTTTATCCGGCGGCTTCACTCGCCGACATGTCTTTCTGCTGGAAGGGTCACCTGGCACGGGTAAGACGACGATTGCGCTGCAATTCCTTCTCGAAGGAGCGAAGCTCGGTGAGCGCTGCCTCTATATCAGCTTGTCCGAATCGGATGAAGAACTGCGCGATTGCGCCCAGTCTCATGGCATGGAAATCGGTGACGGGATCGAGATCTTCGAACTCGTGCCGCCCGAAAGCCTTCTGGACGCCGATCAGCAGCAGAGCCTGCTTTATTCCTCCGACCTGGAACTCGGTGAAACAACCAAGCTGATTTTCGAGGCGTTCGAGCGGGTAAAGCCGCAACGCGTGGTCATCGACAGCCTTTCAGAAATCCGCCTCCTGGCGCAGAGTTCGTTGCGTTATCGCCGACAGATCCTTGCGCTGAAGCACTTTTTCTCAAGGTCTGATGCGACCGTGCTGCTGCTTGACGACATGACGTCGGAGAATTTCGACAAGACCGTTCATAGCGTTGTCCATGGCGTCGTCCACCTCGAACAGCTTGCCCCAGACTATGGATCCGAGCGGCGGCGTTTGAGGGTGATAAAATATCGTGGCCAGTCGTTTCGTGGCGGCTACCACGATTTCGTGATCAAAACCGGCGGCGTTGCGGTTTTCCCGCGACTTCGCGCCATCGAACACAAAACCGGGTTCGAGCGCATCACGCTGTCCAGCGGCCTGCCCGAATTCGACGGGCTTCTGGGCGGTGGTATCGAACGTGGATCGAGTACGCTGCTGATCGGCCCGGCCGGAACGGGCAAGAGCCTGTTTGCCCTGCAGTTCGTCAATGCGGCGGCGCAGCGCGGCGAAAAGACGGCGATCTTCATCTTCGACGAGGAACTCGGCCTGCTCTTCGCGCGCACGAAGGCCATGGGTATCGATCTGGAAAAGCTGAGAGATGATGGCTTTATTCATATCGAACAACTGGACGCCGCCGAACTGTCGCCAGGTGAATTCGCGCAGCGTGTTCGAGACCGGGTTGCGACCTATGAAGCCAAGACAGTCATTATCGACAGCATCAATGGTTACCAGGCCGCGATGCCTGAAGAAAATGCGCTTATTCTCCACATGCACGAGCTTCTGCAATATCTGAACCGGCAGGGTGTCAATACTTTCCTAACGGTGGCTCAGCATGGTCTCGTTGGAGACATGAAATCGCCGGTTGACGTCACCTATCTCGCCGACAGTGTCATCCTGCTCCGCTATTTCGAGGCATTCGGCAAAGTGCGGCGTGCGGTATCCGTGATCAAGAAGCGGACCGGACCTCACGAAGACACCATTCGCGAATTCAGAATATCCCACGTCGGACTGACCTTGGGTGAGCCGCTGTCGGGATTTCAGGGCGTGCTTCGCGGCGTGCCAAGCCTGGTCGGAGAGAGGCAGCCACTTCTTCCCTTGACTGACGAGGACGGCGACCATTCCTAACATTGACGCTAGCGGCCTGATCCACGCTCCAATCGGCCGCGATGCACAGATTGCAGCGTCACTCCTGAAAGAGGCCGGGATCAAATCCAGGACAGCCCCGGATCTAGCATCGTTCGTGGCCGGTCTAGGCGATGATGTTGCCTTTGCAGTGGTGACCGAGGAGGCTCTTCGTTCCGCCGATCTGCGTGCGATCTCCACCTGGATAGAAGCGCAGGCAAGCTGGTCTGACCTCCCCTTCACCATCCTGATGAGCCGGGGAGGCGGTCCCGAACGCAATCCGGCGGCTGCCAGATTGTCCGAGGTATTGGGCAATGTCAGCTTCGTCGAGCGGCCGTTTCATGCGACAACGTTCATCAGCGTCGCCAGGTCCGCGATGCGGGGTCGCCGGCGGCAATATGAGGCTCGATCCAGAATTGAAGCGCTGGATGAAGGGGAACGTCGCCTTCAGACGGCTCTCAGCGCCGGGCGGCTTGGTGCCTGGGAACTCGACCTCGCGACCAGTGAACTGGCGACGTCACCGACCTGCAGGGCAATTTTCGGCCGTAGCCGTCACGAGCAGTTTTCCTACGCGGATCTTTTGGCAGCAGTCCACCCAGACGACGCAGACCGCATGCAAGCTGCAATCCGGGCGACGATTGAAACCGGTGCGGACTATTCGATTGAATATAGAACAATCTGGAGAGACGGCTCGACCCATTGGGCGGAAATCCGAGCCCAGCTTTACAAGGATCGGATGGGGCACGCCATCAAGCTGGTCGGCGTTTCGGCAGATGTGACCGAGCGCCTGAAATTGGAGGAACACCAGCGGCAGTTGAACGAAATCCTCGAAGAGCGCGTTGCCGAACGGACACGCGAACTGGAACAGGCCCACGCGGCGGTGATGGCCGAAGTGAACCAGAGGGAGCGGGCCGAGCAGCAGCTTAGGCAAGCCCAGAAGATGGAAGCGATCGGCCAGCTCACAGGCGGCGTGGCACATGATTTCAACAACCTGCTGATGGCGGTACTCGGCAATCTCGAGCTGCTTCGCAAACATGCCGGAGATGATGCAAAGGCGATCCGCCTGATTGAGGGGGCTCAGCAAGGAGCAAAACGTGGCGCCTCCCTTACCCAGAGGCTGCTTGCGTTTTCGCGCAGACAGGATCTTCGAATCGACCCGGTCGACATGCGAGCGCTCGTGCTCGGGATGGAAGACCTTCTGAAGCGGTCCGTCGGCTCGACGATCATCGTCGAGACATCGACGCCGGACAATCTTCCGCTTGTATCGGCGGACGCAAACCAGGTTGAACTGGCCTTGCTCAATCTTGCCGTCAACGCGCGCGACGCAATGCCCGGTGGAGGCGTAATACGCGTCGAACTGAAAGAGGCCGAGCAGCTTTCGCAGTCGGACGAACTTGCGGCCGGCAAGTACATTGTTCTGTCGGTCGCAGACGAGGGCCATGGCATGGACGAGGAGACGCTTCAAAAAGCCATCGAGCCGTTCTTTTCCACCAAGGAACTGGGCAAGGGAACCGGGCTCGGTCTTTCGATGATCCATGGCCTGGCATCGCAATTGAAAGGTGAGTTGAAGTTGACAAGCATGATCGGCAAAGGGACGACGGCTGAATTGTGGATGCCGGTGTCTACATCTCAGGCAGCACATTCGGAACATATTGAAGTGACGACAATGGCTTCCGACGTCGCGGACGCACCAAAACGGATCTTGCTTGTCGACGACGACGTTCTGATTGCGATGAGTTCAGCCGATATGCTGATGGATCTCGGCCATGAGGTTGTCGAAGTGCATTCCGGAGCCGAGGCGCTGGAATGTTTGGGCGACGGCTCCGGTTTCGACCTGATGATCACGGACTATTCCATGCCGGGCATGACCGGTGGCGATCTGGCGAAAGCGGCTCGCGTCATCGCTCCAAAGCTGCCGATCCTTATCGCATCGGGATATGCCGAGCTTCCGACTGGGATTGATCTGGATGTCGCAAGGCTCGGAAAGCCCTACACGCAGGACCAGCTGGCACAGGAACTAAGCAAGCTGACGGCCGCACAGCGGTAACAATTGCCTTCCCGGCAGGCCGGAATTCAGATGAGATCCCTGTTCTCAACGGGCATCGAGAAGGTGAAACACGTCTCGGCCTCGTCGGAGCGGACGCTGATTTTTCCTTTATGTGCCTTTGCGATCTCGGCTGCGATGTAGAGGCCGAGACCCAGCCCTTGCATGCTCGGGCGCAGATCACCTCGTCGAAACGGTTGGAAAAGCCGCCCGAGAACTTCCGGCGATATGGGCGTTCCCCCATTGCTGATGGCAATCTCGAATTGCCCTTTGCTCACCGCTCCCACCACACGCACCGGCTCGGATTCAACGCCGTGCGTGACTGCATTGGCAACCAGATTGGAGAACATCTGCGCCAGGCGAAGCGGATCGACGGAAACCGATTCGGGCAATCTGAAATCCGCTTCGATGATGCGGCCGGGATGCGCCAAGCGAATTTCGTCGATAACATGACCAAGGATCACGGCAGCGTCATGGTTGCCGATTTCTAGCGAAATGCCGCCACCCATTCGTGCCCTGGCCAGATCCATGACGTTATCGACAAGGCCGACCATCCGCGAAATGCTGGATTTCATCAGCTTGAGAACGAGCGGGCTCCGTTCGGTCCATCCTTCTTTCAAAAGGCGCGATGTGCCTGCATCGACGGCCGCGATCGGGTTTCGCAGATCGTGGCCAAGCACGGCGATAAACTGCTCGCGCAGTTCTGATATTTCCTTTTCCCGTTCGAGCTCGCTTCGGGTTGCCTTGAGGCGATCGTCGGCGTCGAGATGTTGTCCGATCAGGTCGGCGAACAGCTTGAAAGTGTTGATGACCAGCGGGTTTTTCACCTTCGCCGGATTGGGATCGATTACGCACAAGGTTCCGAAGAACTGGCCGTTGGCAAGAATGATGGGCACGGAAATATAGCTGCGCAGGCCGTAGATGCGCGGAGTGTGGTGATCGCGATAGACCGGATCGACGGTAGCATCGTCGAATACGATGACTTCACGGTGTCCACGGATCTCGTCGCAGAGTGTGCTTTGGACAGGAAGCTCGTCGCCGGGCTTCAAACCGAAGCCGACATGATCAAGCGACCGGCAGGTAATCCATCTGTCTTCCGTGACCCGGGCGACAGCGGCAAACCCCATGCCGGTCATCTGAAGCACGACATCAAGGATGGTCGGAACGGCCGCGATGCATTCGACCTTTGCGATATCCCGCGCGAGGCTCTCTTCGGTATCTGCCCCAGCTTCGGCAGGCGTTTCCAGAGCTTTGGAAAGCTCCCGTATGGCACTCGCCTTGTCCATGGCGGTCGCGGCGGCCTCGGCCAGCGCTTCGAGAACATCCAGCTCCCATTGGGCCGGCGTGTAGGTGTGCGACCAATACGCACCGATCGCCCCGATGGGATCGGCGGCCTTCACCGGAGCCATGGCAACAGCCTTGACGAAGGTGTCGGCATATAATTCGAAAGGAATCCGCTCATCCTTTGAAATGTCAGGGATGACGACGGTTCGCCGGTTGAGCATCGCCCAGCCGCTGATGCAGGCCGACATGGGGAATTGGTGTCCCTTCCACAGCGGACCGATCGCATCTTCCTCGACATAATGACACAAATCGCCCTCTCGCCGAATGATCGCTATTCCTTCACAGCCGACGAGCGACCGCGCCGTGGAGCGCAGGGTCTCGATCACCGCATCCTGGCTTTCGGCGCGGCCCATTGCGCCTATCGCTCGGGTCAGGCTAGCAAGGGGAGTAGAATAGGGAGCCGCAGCATCCGTCGGGGAAATCGCATCGGGCGAGGCGGACATGGCACACTCCAGCTTGGGGCAAGAGCGGATATCTCCCAGCCGGTCGCGCCCTGAACCTATGCGAACGATGCGATATTCTTAGTGCGTATAGCCGCTTTTGTCCATTATCAGGCGAGGCATGGCAACTGCTCAGGCACCCGGTGAGAAGGACGCGACCGGCTGCTGCCCGGTTGCCACCATTTCGTGGATTTAAAAACGCGGCGCTTTGCTTCCTATCAAGAATACAGAGAAAAATTCGTTGATCCTCCTATCGATAACTATAGAATGATAGGACGTAGGATGTATGATGACTTTGCCGGTTCGCTGGAGCGAGCGCATTTCCGACCTTTTTGGCGCAGGAATGCGAGGCGAGACAACAAAAGTGTGGCGTAGTGGCTTACGCCGCGAGAGGAGGAAATCGTGAAGATTGTAGACGTCAACGTTCGGGTGTTTTCCCATACGACCCGCCGGCATCAGGATACAGCCGGGCATGCTCATCCCGGCCCGCCGCACAAGGTCGACATGGCCATCCTCACAATCGTCGCCGACGATGGGACGGAAGGGTATTGTTTCAGTCCGCCGGAAGTCATCCGCCCCCATGTCATCGACAAGTTCGTGAAAAAGGTGCTGATCGGCGAAGATCCGTTTGCCCGCGAACGTCTGTGGCAGGATCTGGCGCATTGGCAGCGTGGCAGCGCCATGCAGTTGACCGATCGTGCATTGGCAATCGTTGATTGTGCACTGTGGGATCTGGCCGGCCGCAAGCTCAACATGCCGGTCCATAAGCTGATCGGCAGCTATCGCGAAAAAATCCCGGCATATGGCTCGATCATGTGCGGCGACGAGCTGGAAAACGGTCTGGCTACGCCGGAGGATTATGGTCGCTTTGCTGAAAAGCTGGTCAAACGCGGCTACAAGGGCATCAAGCTGCACACATGGATGCCGCCGGTCTCCTGGGCGCCCAATGTCAAGATGGACCTGAAGGCCTGTGCCGCCGTGCGCGAAGCTGTCGGCCCGGACATCGACCTGATGATCGATGCGTTCCACTGGTACACCCGCACCGAAGCCCTTGAGCTTGGCAGGGGGCTGGAAAAGCTCGATTTCGCCTGGATCGAGGAACCAATGGATGAGCAGAGCTCGGCTTCCTATGCCTGGCTTGCTGAAAATCTCGATATTCCTGTGCTTGGACCGGAAAGCGCACATGGCAAGCAATTCAGCCGTGCCGAATGGATCACATCCAAGGCTTGCGACATTCTTCGCGCCGGTGTCCACGATAACGGCGGCATCAGTCCGGCGATGAAGTGCATGCATCTGGCAGAATCTTTTGGCATGAACTGCGAAATCCACGGCAATGGCGCGCCGAACCTGATTGTCGCGGCTTGCGTGAAGAATGCCAAATGGTACGAACGCGGCCTGCTGCATCCCTTCCTCGAATACGACGACGGCTTCGAGTATCTGAACGCGCTCGTCGATCCGATGGATGAAGATGGCTTCGTGCACATCTCGGACAAGCCGGGTCTTGGCGAAGACATCAATTTCGATTTCATCAACGCCAATCTCGTTGGCTGAGCCGCCAAATGCGGTGCCCGGCTCGGAGAGAGCCGGGCACCGTGTCAGACATGACGGGACAACCAGTCGAAAGCGTGATCCTGCTGATCGACCGGGAAATGATGACCGCCGGGCCAGAGCCGCGTTTCGAGATGATCGGGGCTGCCGGACGCGCCCCATATGTCCTCCAGCTGCCGATAGGCCTCTCTGGCGACACTTGCGGGAAAATTCCGGTCATCGGTGCCGGTGAAGATCAATGCCGGAGCCGGTGCAGCCAGCCCTGCAAAATGCGGATAATCCAGTTTCCCGCCGATCTGAGGATGCAGCATGGAATAGGCCGACTGGCCGCGCAACTGGTTGTTTCCCGACTGCATCAGGCCTTGCAGGGTTCCCATCCAGCCGCCCGCTACGCAAGCAGAAACGTCATCGGAAAGCGCTGCCACTTGCCAGGCGCGCAAGCCGCCCATGGAATAGCCGACACTGGCAACACGCGTCTTGTCGACGCCAGGCATATCGCGCAGCAATGCCAATGCTTCCAGATCTTCCGAAAGAATGACGGAGGCGTAGGATATGCCGAACTGCATCAGGTTGGCGGCAAGCGCCTGCTGTGCCTCGTAGCCGTTCCCCTTGCGGCTGCCCCAGCCGAGCGCATCGGCGCAAAGCACGGTGTACCCGCGTCGAACGAGTTCGTTACCGAAAACCCGACCGCCATAAACTTTGCTGCCCCAGGACTCGATGTCGGCCAGCAGTGCGGGGTTTTCATCCGCACGCCGGATCAGTTTTTCCTTGCCGATGGAAAAGAACGAACCGTGGTCATGCAGAAGAAGTGCGGCGGGCGTCGGTTCAGAGGTTCGTGGCCGCAGCAGGTAGGCGAGGGTGGTTTCTCCGGAAGAAAAGACAAGTTTCAGTTCCTGCCCGATACAATCGCCATCCGTCCATTCCGAAACAACCGACGCTTTTGCCGGAGGAAGATCGGCAACACCGATCGTGGCGCGTACCCTGTCGAGGGTCTGCGCGTGCCAAGCGGGAAAATCATGTTTTTCGCGATCGAAATTCCAGCCGAACGTGGTGTGGTCGCGCAATCTGCGGGCAATGCCGCACATGTTCTCCGCATCAATCATCAGTTCAGCCTCATTTTGGTGCAGGGCCTGCGATCCGGCGCCCTGCGCGGCAGCCTGGCTTGTTTGCGACAGGTTTCCGAGCGCCGCAGCGCCCAATGCGAGACCTGTCGTTTGGATAAAATTCCGGCGCGGTATCAAACCCTTCATGGCAAACTCCTCCGAAAATGCCTCAGGCAATCCGGTGTCCGCAAGCGACAGGCGCAACCACCAAGCACCGGCGCGATAAATCGCCTTCATTCCTTGCGCATGATGTTGCAAATATTTCGATGAGCCGAAGCTGTGAAACAATTTGCATAAAGAACCGCCGAAGCGCCCAGCGCGGCGCAACCTGTGTCAATGTTTTGAAAATACGTCGCCAGAGATGCGACGTTTCCTCTTCAATACAGGATGACGGTATTCGATAACCTCAGGGAAAGAATTGAGTTTTGCGAACCGGCCGGCAGTTTATGCGGGAATTTGTCCTTTTATTATTTTGATGGTCGTCAAGAGAACGTGATGAAGCGAACTCCACCTTGGATTTTGTCCACGTCGATCATCAGTCCTGCCGCATTCTGGCGAGGGTTCTATCCTTGCTAGCGATTAGATGCGCGCGCATGGCCGTGCGGGCGGCATCGGGGTCGCGTGCCTCAATCGCCGCAAGAATGGCTCGATGCTCCTTGTTGACGCGCGCAAGATGGGCGGACAGCGTTTTGTCATCGACAGCATGCGTGGTGCGGCGCATGCGCGGCATCAGCGTCTCGCCCAGATAGTTGAATATGCCGGAAAAATGCTCGTTGTGGCTGGCTGCAGCCACGGCACAGTGAAATTCAAAATCCGCCATCGTGTCGCGCGTCGCGTGTTTGACGGCCTTATCCATCACGTCGCAGGCGGCCTTCATGGCTTTGAGATCGTTCGCATCCCAGCGCTCCGCCGCTAGAGCCGCGGCCTCCGACTCGATGCCGATGCGCAGTTCCAGGCCCTTTATCATATTACCGGCCTGCATCAGGTCGGCACCGTTAAGTCGGAACGGGGTGACGCCCGCATCGTCACGAACGAATACGCCGATGCCGTGCTGAATGGACACCAGTCCGCTGGCACGCAGGTTGGCGACAGCCTCACGCACGACCGTGCGACTGACGCAAAGTTCTTCCATCAATGCCTTTTCTGTCGGAAGCTTGGAGCCGCGCGGATATTCGTCCTGTTTTATACGCTCGGAAAGCACACGCGCGATCTGCGAGCTCAAGCTTTCCCGGCGGGCAAAGGTAGTGGGCGAAGCATCAACACTCATCGCAAAGGCCTCCGATCTAAGAGTCAAACCGCATGGTCGTATTCGAGGCTGGCCTGAATAAGTTCGCGGGCATAGGGATCTTTTGCCTGTCCGGTTGCCAGTACATCGCGGCTCATCACCTCGACGATCCGGCCATTCTGCATCACGGCCAGCTGCTCGCACATATGGTCGATGACGGCAAGATCATGGCTGACAAACAGATAGGTCAAATTGCGTTTTGCCCGCAAGTCGGCAAGCAGATTCAATACTTCTGCCTGTACCGATACGTCCAGAGCCGAAGTCGGCTCGTCAAGCAGCAGGATACGTGGTTCGAGAATAAGTGCGCGGGCAATCGCCACGCGCTGACGCTGACCGCCCGACAGTTCGTGCGGGTAACGCACCAGAAAATCCGGATTGAGGCCGACGTCGATCAGCGCCCGTTCCATCCGCTCGACCTGCCGGTCCATACGGTGAATGCGCAGCGGCTCCTGCAGCGCGGTGCGGATGGACTGGCGTGGGTGGAGCGAGCCGTACGGATCCTGAAAGACCATCTGCACCGCGCGGCAATAGTCTGCGAAGGGCACCTCGCTGACGGAAGTGCCCTCCAGCCGCACATCGCCATCCCATGAATTCAGAAGGCGGGCAATGCAGCGCAGGATCGTCGATTTGCCCGAGCCGGACTCGCCGACGAGCCCAAAGGATTCGCCTGCGGCAACCGAAAAACAGACGTCCCCGAGAATACGGCGTTTGGCGGCGCCGCGGCCGAGACTGATGGAAACCTTGCTGACTTCAATCGCGCTCATGCGCTCACCTCCTGATGCGAGAGTGCCTGCGGCTGGCGGTTGAGAACCGGTAGCGGCTTGCGGCTGCCGCCGATATGCGGCTGAGCTGCCAGCAGGCCTTTCGTGTAGGGGTGCGTGCAGTTTTTCATGTCCCGAGCAGCGCGCTCCTCCACCACCTCGCCATAGCGCATGACGAGAACCCGGTCGCAGAAATTGCGCACCAGGTTGAGGTCATGGCTGATCATGATCAGGCCTATGCCCTTGTGAGTGACGAGCTCGTTGAGAATTTGCAAAACCTGCATGCGCACAGTCACATCAAGCGCCGAGGTCGGCTCGTCGGCGATGATGATCTGCGGTTCGGGGATCAGCATCATGGCGATCATGACGCGTTGTCCCATACCGCCGGAAATCTCGTGCGGGTAAAGCCCGAACACACGCTCTGGATCTCGGATCTGAACCGCTTCCAGCATGTCCAGCGTCTTCTTTTTGGCCACTTGCTCCGAGACGCTGTAGTGAACGCGATAGGCCTCAGAGATCTGGTCACCGACCGTATGTACCGGATTGAGCGAGAATTTCGGATCCTGCAGGATCATCGAAATGCGCCTGCCGCGGATGGAGAGCATCTGTTTTTCGCTGGCACCAAGCAAGTCGATGCCGCCGAAATCCATGCGATCCGCTTCGATCTTCGCCGTCGGCAGAAGTTTCAGGAGCGCGCGTCCGATCGTCGATTTGCCTGAACCGGATTCGCCGACAATGCCGAGGCGTTCGCGACCAAGATTGAAGGAAACGCCCTTGACCACGGTGTTATAGGTCTTGCCGCTGCGATAGCTGACATGCAGGTTTTCGACGTTGAGGAGAGTTTGATTATCGTCCATCGCTGTCACTCCTAGTGTTGTTTCGGATCAAGCGCGTCGCGCAAGCCGTCGCCCAGAAGATTGAAGGCAAGACTGACGAGCAGGATGGCCCCGCCGGGAAAGGCGACCAGCCACCAGTTGTCGAGCATGTAGCGGCGACCTATGGCGATCATGGCGCCCCATTCCGGCAGTGGCGGTTGAGCGCCAAGCCCCAGGAAGCCAAGGCCGGCGGCGGTGAGAATCACCGACGCCATCGAAAGCGTGATGCGCACCAGAACCGAAGGCATGCACATCGGCACGATCGACTTGAGGATAATGCGCAAGCTGGAAGCGCCCTGCATGCGCGAGGCAGAGATATAATCTGCATTGCGAAACGTCAGCGTTTCGGCGCGCGCCAGACGGGCGATCGGCGGCCAGGCCGTCAGCCCGATGGCGATGATGGCATTTTCCAAACCCGCCCCGAGGGCCGCGACGAAAGCCAGCGACAGGATGAGGCTCGGGAAGGAGAGAAAGATGTCGGTGATGCGCATCATCACCGTATCGTACCAGCCGCCGAAATAACCGGCAGTGGTGCCGACCAGCAGCCCGACCGGGCCGACAATAACCGATACGATCGTAATGATCGTCAGGCTGATGCGGGAGCCGTAAATGATGCGGCTCATGATGTCGCGGCCGAGTTCATCGGTGCCGAACCAATGCGCGGCATTTGGCGGCTGCAGCACATTGTCGAGGTTGACTATGTTCGGATCGTAAGGCGCCAGAAGCGGTGCGACGAGCGCCGTCAGAAGCAGGATAGAGATCACGATCAGACCGAAACCGGAAGACGGGTTGCCAAGCAGTTCGCGAATGACCGCAAGCAGCCTTCTCACGGACGAGTTCGGGTTCGAAAGCGAAGCCGGCATAGCGTTATCCCGAGTGTTGAGCGTATGTATGGCCATGTCATCGCGTCCTTGGGTCGAAGATCTTGTACAGCGCGTCGGAAAGAAGATTGAGCGCGATGAAGATGATGCCGACCAGAAGCACGCAGGTCATGACCGCGTTCATATCGCCGATCAGCATGTTGTTGGTGATGTACTGGCCAAAACCCGGCCAGGAAAACACGGTCTCGATCAGCACCGCACCTTCGAGGAGGCCGCCATAGGCCAGCGCCACGATGGTGACCAGCTGAACGCGGATATTGGCAAATGCATGGTGCCAGATGGTTCGCCGCTTGGAGAGACCCTTGACCCGCGCCGTCGTGATATACTCCTGGTTCAGCTGATCCAGCATGAAGCTGCGGGTCATGCGGGTGATGTAGGCCAGTGAGGAATATCCGAGAATGCTGGCCGGCAACAACAGGTGGTTGACGGCATCCCAGAATACTTCCCAGTCTCCGGCGATCAGGCTGTCGATCAGCAGGAAGCCGGTCGTATCCGGCACGAGACCGATATAAAAATCCGAAACGCGGCCGCCACCTCCGACGAGATCAAGCACGGCATAAAAGATGATCAGGCCGATCATACCGGTCCAGAAGATCGGCATGGAATGGCCAATCAGCGTGAGGAAGCGGATGATGTGATCGACAGGCTTGTTGCGCTGGACGGCCGCGAGGATACCGAGCGGCACGCCGAGGCCGGCGCCGAACAGGATCGCAAACGTGGCAAGCTCGATGGTCGCCGGCATGACATGCAGGATATCGTTGATGACCGGTTGTCCGGTGCGGATCGAGGTGCCGAAATCGCCGTGCAGCAGGTCGTTCACGTATCGGAAGAACTGCTGGTAAATCGGCAGGTTGGCGCCAATACGTTCCGCCACCATCTGATAGGTCGCCTGATCCGCCTCCTCGCCGATAATGGCGCGGACGGGGTCGACGGGCATCATCCGACCGATACAGAAGGTCAGGACAAGCAGACCGAAAAGCGTAACGAAAATTGTTCCGGCCTGTCGCCCGAAGGCAGTAATACTCTCGGATTTCATGGAGCTTCCTCAATATGCAATCCAGTAGGAGGCCGAGGCGCTGCGGCAGAACGCGAGCGGCACCTCGGCCACACGCGTGCTACCGCTCTTTGGTGACCGTGCGCAGCTGGGTGGACCAGGACGGGTTCAATTGCAGGCCTTTGATATCGGCCCGGAAGCCGACGCTGTCGACAACTTCGGAGAATGGCTGCAGGGCAGGCATCATGTCGGCGTAATAGGTCTGGATCGCTTCGTAATCCTTGACCTGCTTGTCCTTGTTGCCTTCGACGAGAGCATCGTCGATCATCTTGTTGATCTTCTCGTCGTAGAAGGATGTGCGCCAGCCCTGGAAGTTCGTCAGCTTGGCCGCGTCCGAATTGTCCGGATTGTAGACAGTAGCGCGCAGGTTGCTGTCGGGATGCGGCAGCTGGCCACCGCCGCCGCGACCGACAAGCAGTTCATACTTGCGTTCGCGCATGGCGCCATAGATCTGGTCGCCTGTGCCGGTGATGATTTCCGCTTTGATGCCGCCCTGCGCAAGTGTCGCCTGGATGGCCGTTGCGGTGCTCATGAACGGTACGTCGGAGATGGCGCGCAATGTTGTCGAAAAGCCGTTCGGATATCCGGCTTCTGTCAGCAGCGCCTTCGCCTTCGCCACATCCAGCTTGTAACCAGCATTCGGCAGCGCGCCGAAAATACCGCTCGCGATCGGGCGGTCACGCAGTCTGCCGAAGTAAGGCAGAACGCTGCCGTTCAGACCCTGATAGTCGATCAGATACCGCAGCGCCTCGCGCACTTTCGGGTTCTGGAACTTCTCGTCCTTCATCGACACTGCAAGGTAATAGAAGCCGCTGCCGCCATTGGTCTGGATCTTGACGTCTTCGTCCGTTTCAAGTGCCTTCAGGTCGGCTGCCGACATCGAGAAAGCAATGTCGATGTCACCCTTTTCCAGCATCAGGCGCTGGCTTTGGGATTCGGCCAGATGCCGCATCATGATGCGCTTCATCGCCGGGCGGTCACCCCAGTATTCAGTGTTCTGATCGAGGATGACGCGTTCGTTCGAAGCCCATTGGCCGAGCTTGAATGGACCGGAACCGGCTGAATTATTGGTCAGCCATGCGGCGCCCTGATCACCGTTCTTGTCGTGCTCCATCACGGTTTTGCTGTCGAGAACGGAGCCGGGACCGACAATGCCGAGCGTCTGCACGATGATCTGCGGATCGAGCTTCTTGGGCAGGGTGACGATAACGGTCCGTGCATCGGGGGCAGTGAAGCTGACGTCGGCGTTAGCGCCGGTAAAACCGTGTGTTTTCAGGAACGAGGCTTGTGCCAGGTTCAGCTTCATCAGGCGCTTGAACGACCAGACGACGTCTGCGGAGGTGACCGGGTTGCCGGAGGCGAATTTGGCGCCGTCACGCAATCTGAAGGTGATCGAGCCATTGTCGTCGGCGATCGTCCAGCTTTCGGCAAGCTGCGGATCGACCTTGGCGCGATCGACGGCATTCAGCGAAACGAGGTTATCATATATGTTGGCAAGCACCTGCACGGTCTCCTTGCCGGTAATCGCGGCAGGGTCCAACGTCAGGATGTTGTTCATGGAAAAACCGACAACCAATGTGGTCGCAGGCGTAGCAGCGTAAACAGGCTGGGAAAGCAGGGTTGAGCCAAACAGAAAGGCAGCAAGTAGCTTATGGGATGGTTTCATCGTCATAGATCCTCCAATCACGACCGCCTCCTCCAAGGCAGTAAAAACCGTATCAAGAGATATGATGTCCTACGATAACTGTCAATCAACAACATGAGGCGACTTGGTCGCGCTTGGCGGAGCAGCTCGCTTTCCCGGGGGTAATCGAGCTTCCGCACGTGCACTTTCGACAGTGGTAAATTTCTGAATAACTGCACAAAGAGCTGAATCGGACATCGAGATTCATATGTATGAGTCTTCGACTGCCTGCGGCCATATGAAGCGAATGCCACCATCTGCAGGATGCCTGCTCGGCCCTCTCATTTTCACGAGAGTAAGTGCTCGGGGCAAGATCACTCCGTCAGCGTCTGTAACGGTGCCTTAGTGGTTGGAGCGCTGAGCGACGGAGACGCCGCGCAGGCTTTGGCTTCGGCAAAATCAACGCCGTTTGCTGACCGTATCGAGTTTGGTCTGCCAGATCGGGCTTATTCGGAAACCTTCGATGTCTGCACGCAGAGCGACCGAGTCCGTCACCTGAGAAAGCGGCTGGATCGCGGGAATACCTTCTGCATAAAGCTTTTCGATTTCGTAATAGAGCTTTGCCTGCTTGGCAGGATCAGTCTCGGCCAGGGCGGCGTCGATTTTCGAGTTCAGGGTGTCATCCTTGAACGAGGTGCGCCAGCCCACGAGGCCTGTCAGCTTGGCCTCGTCCCGGTTGTCCGGATTGTAGATAAGGCTGCGCATATCGCCATCGGGATGCGAAATCTGGCCACCACTGCGCCCGACAATCAGTTCGAAATTGCGTTCACGCATCGGCCCATAGACCTGCTCACCGCTGCCGGTCAGGATCTTGAGCCTGATACCGCCCTGGGCCAGCAGACTTTGCAGGACGATGGCGAGATTGTCGAATGGGGGTTCGGACAAGGTGCGGACCGTAAGGTCTATTCCATCGGCATATCCGGCTTCAGCAAGAAGCTTCCTGGCGCCTTCGACGTCCATTTTCAGTTCCGGATCATATGGGGTCTTGCTCAGGCCTGCCTGGATCGGGCTCAGATGTCGCGTGCCGAAATACGCCATCACCGTTCTGTTGAGACCGTCGAAATCGATGAGCTTCAGGATCGCCTCCCGCAGTTTGGGATTGGTGAGATCCTTGTTCTTCTGCGACATGGCGAGATAATAGATGCCGTTTCCGATCGATGTCGTGACCTTGATGCCCTTGTCGGCTTTCAGGGCTTCCAGATCGGCAGCGCCAAGCGAATAGCCGATGTCCAGATCGCCTTTTTCGATCAGCAGGCGCTGACTTTGCGGCTCGGGGATATGCCGCATCAACACCCGGCGCATGGCCGGGGCCGCTCCCCAGTAATTGTCGTTGCGGGTGAGCACGACCATTTCGTTCGGTCGCATCGATTGCACCGTGAAGGCGGCGGTGCCGGCAGAATTGGTCGTCAGCCATCCGGCACCCATGTCGCCGTTCTTTTCGTGGCTCAACACTTCCTTTTTGTCCAGCACACTGCCGGTGCCGGGCATGGCCAATGTCAGCAGGACGATCTGTGGATCAATCGGCTGAAGAATCGCAATATCGATAGTCTTCTCGTCCACGACCTTGAAGCTCTCGGCTGCATTGTCACTGGCGTAGCCGCGCAGGCGCAGGTTGGTTGCCTGCGCCAGATTGAGTTTCAGCACACGCGTGAGCGACCAGACGACGTCCTCAGCCGATACCGGGTTCCCCGATGCAAATTTCAGGTCCGGGCGCAGATGAAAGCGGATCGACTTTCGATCCGAAGACACCTCCCAACGCTCGGCGAGCAACGGTATCACCTGCGTCCGATCGGCAGGATCATTTCCCACCAGCCCTTCGTAGATGTTGGTGAGCACCTGGACCCTCTCCTTGCTGGAGGAGCCTGCCGGATCAAGCGTCAGGATATTTGCCATCGAGAAACCGACAACCAGCTGGTTGACCGGTGTTTCGGCTTGCGCCAGATTCGCGCCAAGCGCGCTTGCCATTACAACGATGGCTGTGGCGATCGATAGGCTGCGGTTTTTCATGTTTCTCCTCCCGTTCTGACCCTGATCGACGCGGCAAGTTTCCTCCAGGCCGCGCCACAGTCCGGTCCTTCGTTGCGTTTACTGTGTCAGATTGGCGTCGATATATTCGAAGTTGATATCCTCCCCGAGCCCGGGTGCCTGAGACAATGGGACAAACCCGTCCTGATCCATCGGATCGGGGATCGCATTGAGATATTCCGGGCATGCATCATAATCGAGGAAGGGATGCAGCAGGCCACGCTCGTACCAGCGGCAGTTCTTGGTGGCCGCCGAGATGGCGAGATTTTCTGCGCCATGACCATGAACCTCGCAGTTCATGCCAAAACTTTCAGCCAGATGCATGGTCTTCAGTACCGGGGTGATGCCGCCAACATCTTCGACGCCCGCGCGAAGAATGTCGCAGGCGCCCGCCTTGATCCATTCCGCTCGCTGCTTGTATTTGCCGGCAGCGGATTCCGGACCGATGACCGGGATTTTCAGCTCCTGGGTCAGCCACGCGTAGGACGACATCGACTGCTCGTCCATCACCTCTTCGATCCAAGTGAAATTCAGCGCTTCCAGCCCCTTGCCGAGCTGATAGGCTTCCTCGCGGGAATACCAGTGATAGGCATCCAGCATCAGCGGGATTTTGGGGCCAACGGCCTCGCGCACGGCGGCACAGGCCTTCAGGTCCATTTCAATGTTAGGCGACCAACTGACCGGCGGCATCCATGTATGAAGTTTTATCGCCTGGTAGCCGCGAGCAATGAGCTGCTGCGCAAAACGGCCGTAGTCTTCCGGCGTTGCCAGACCGCCTTCCAGTTCGTCGCCGCACATGATCGAGCCATAGGCCGGCACCTTGTCGCGGTAGGAGCCGATGATCTTGTAGACTGGAGCTTTCAGCAGATGCCCCGCGAGATCCCACAGCGCGCAATCGACGATGGCAAGCGTGCGGTCGCTCAGCTGACCACCACTGCCGCGTTGCCAGTGGGCGAGGTCCTGCCAGAGGCGCTCGCGCGCAAACGCATCCTGCCCGACAACCACCGCACGAATGAAACGTTCGAGCATATGTGGCCGCAGCTGTTCCGGGCTGCCGAAAGCATGTCCCTGGGTGCCGTCCTCGCACGTCAATGTCAGCAGCGATTTCTTCACCTTGCGCGCCGGCCCGGGATGCGCATGGCCGTCGCTGTCAAGCTCCTCGTGCGTCGTGTACCAAAATGTACGAACGCTGGCATCGATGATCTTCATATGTCCTCCCTGACACTTTCTCTGCTGCAACAGCAATTCGCTGGCGCAGCAGTTTCGCAATTTCAACAGCATCTTGTCGGATCACTAGTTGCTGCAGTCAGACAAGCGTAAAATCGAAACTGGCCGCCGGTCAATCGTTTTCTGAAAACGCTGGCGTACTTCTCTCGAAAATAACCGGGATTCAGGGCGCTGTTCGGTTTTGCGAGTGCCTCGGAATTGTGTTTTAATAAGCGCTTCGCGAATCCCTCATCTGACAACGATACATGACTTGTCTGCTTTGATGGGCAATCGAATTCGAAATGGAGAAACTGGGTGGGACAGGACAAGGAAGCGGAATTGGTTGACTTGGTCGGGCGGTCGTTGGTGGCGCAAATTGCCGCATCGTTGCGGCGAGACATCGATGCCGGGAAGTTCAAGCCGGGAGACAAGCTGCCGAGCGAAAACGATCTGACACGTCTGCATTCCGTCAGTCGCGCTGTCGTTCGTGAAGCTGTGGCCAGCCTTCGTTCCGAGGGCTTGCTGGAGGCGCGGCGCGGCGTCGGGGTTTTCGTCACCAATGCCGAGCTGAAGGGCGCGCCGTTTTCCGGCCTGTCGCTGGAGCGCATTTCCTCGGTAATCGAGCTGCTCGAGCTGCGGGCCGCCTGCGAAACAGAAGCGGCGGGACTTGCGGCTGCTCGTCGCTCGCCAAGTCAGATGGAGGCAATCATCGACCTGCATCGGCAGATCGGCGCCAATCTCGAAAAGGGGCTGTCCACCCGTGATGCCGACTTTGCATTCCATCTGGCCATTGCGCAAGCTACCCAGAACCGACGCTTCAGCGAGCTGCTGCAACTGATCAAACCGGGCATTATCCTGAGCCGCGGCCAGTCTGGAAACCTATCGATGAACCCCAACCTGCAGGAGGAACATGGGCGGATCGTCAACGCAATTTTTGCCGGCGGCCCGACCGGTGCTCGAGAGGCAATGAGCACCCATCTGCAGGGAAGCCTGGCTCGCTACAAGGCGCTGCTAATCGAGCGTATTGCAGAGTAAAGTCGAACGGGGCGCTTTGGTCGAGAAAAGCAACCCCGCTATCGCATGACCACAGCGTCAAGAGACGGAAATTCACACAAACCGCCATGGCTGCACCAACGCCATTGGCAGTCCGTTTCACATGATTTGCCGCCTCCCGCTGCCGGGTTCATCAGTCTATCACGCTGACCTTGCCGTAATCCTCGTCGGAGACCTTCTCCATCCAGGTCACGACACTGCCGTTCTCGGCTTCGGCGATGGCGAAATGCGTCATCGCTTCATCGGCGGAAGCGCCGTGCCAGTGCTTGAGGTGGGGCGGGATCCAGACGACATCACCGGGACCGACGGTTTCGACCGATCCGCCCTCCTTTTGAACCCAGCCCTTGCCCGATACGATAAAGAGCGTCTGCCCGAGAGGATGGGTGTGCCATGCGGTGCGAGCGCCTGCGGTAAAGGAAACGGTTGCGCCGCTGATCCGTGCCGGGTCTGTGCCCTTGTAGTGGCTGGAAACACTCACCTCTCCGGTGAAGTATGCGTCCGGCCCTGCCGCGGGGGTACTGTTGGCGCGAGTGACCTGAAAGTCCATGTTTGCTCCTTGGGAAGTCGTTTGAGAAGGCGGTGTCTGTGTTGCGCCATTGCGGCTTTCGAATACCGCTTTCAGCACGGGGACAGCGGACATGGCACGCGGCCAGCCTGCATAAAATGCGACATGTGTTATCGCTTCGGACGCCTCGGAAGCGGTCAGGCCGTTGTCCATTGCCCGGTTTGCATGGAAGGGCAATTGCTCCGGCTGGCCGATTGCCACGAGCGCCACCATCGTGATCAGGCTGCGGTCGCGGGCCGAAATATCCGGCCGTTGCCAGAGATCGCCGAACAGCACGCGGTTGGTCAGGTCCGCAAGGGCGGGAGCCGTCGGCGCGATCGCCGTGTTGACCGTTGCCGTGCGGGCCTGTTCCGCAGCCGCTTCAAGTTCGATGCGGGCGGCGTCGCTGTTTCTCACCGGCGCAATCTTGCGTTCGTCGAAAACTCGACTGACTTCCTGTACAGCCGACATTGCGTTGGGCCAGCCGGAATAAAGCGCGAGCTGGGTGATCAGTTCGCCGATTTCCTCAGGCTTCACGCCATTATCGAGAGCACGCCGCACATGGCTGCCAATCTGTGCCGACTTTCCCGTCGAAACCAGAACCGATACCGTCACAAGGCTGCGGTCGCGAGGTTTGAGCTCTGACCGCTCCCAGACCTCACCGAAAAGAACGCTATCGGTGAAATGGCCGAGCCCCGGCGCGACGTCATAGACTGCGGGCGGAGCAACGCGACGCCGTTCCTCCTGCGCCTCGACGCCTGTTGCGGCGAGCGTGGAGATGGCGATGCTGGCAGCAATGTTTTTCATCCGGATTTTCCTCTTTATACGGTGATCGCAGTTGACCCGCTATACAGATTGCCCCTGCTTCCAAATGGTCTGGAATTCCTGCAGGATTAGATGGCCGAAACCGATTGAGCCTATATGCCGAGTTCATGAATGAGCCGGCATGTCACGTCATGCGGGACCCCGATGAAACCAATCTTGTCGCCCGGACGGGCGCAGCCGGGTGTGAATTCCGAGAAAGGCGTTTCAAGGTCGGTCATGAACTCATTCCTCTCTGGATTTGGATGAGGTCGAGATGACGAACCAGGCGCAGAGTGCGGAGCAGATCCCCATGACTGCGATGACCCAGCCCATTGGCCAGGGCGTGCCATCGGCAAGAGCGCCGACCAGTCCCGACCCGGCGATGCCGCTGCCGTATTGAATGGCTCCGACGAGGGCCGAGACGGAGCCGGCTTGGTCTGGATAATCGGCCATCGCGCCCGTGATCGAATTGGCGACGACAAAGCCGGTGACGGAAACGAAAGCCAGTAGCGGTAGGAAAAGCCCCCATAATCCGCCGAGATCGAAATATGAATTTATGGCGAGGACGATGCCCGAGATCATCGCCAAGAGTGTACCGGCTGCGAGAATACGATTCATGCCGAAGTGATGGACGAGCCGTGCATTGATCAGGTTGGTGATCACGATGCCGATGATGCCGGCCCCGAAAAGCAGGCCGTAATATTCGGCAGGTACCTTATGGTAGGTGATGAAGGCGAAGGGGGTTCCGGCGATATAGGCATACATGCCCGAATAGAAGAATGCTCCCGCACCGGCATAACCGATGATCTTTTTATGAGTGAGCAGGTCTGCATAACGTCGGAACGCGCTCATCAGCGGATCCGTGCGTCGTCGCTCGATTGGCAGAGTTTCCGGCAAGGTGAACAGGCCGGCAAGCGCCAGAAGCCCGAGCACCACCAGCGTCCAGAAGATCGCGCGCCACCCGGCGAAGGCTGCTATCTGACCACCAAGTATGGGACCCAGCAAGGGGGCGATCGCCATCACCGCGATCAGGGTTGAAAGCATCTGTGCGGCACGCGGCCCCTGATAGAGGTCACGCACGATGGCGCGGGAGAGAACCACGCCGGCACAGGCGCCGAGTGCCTGCAGGATGCGCCAGAGGATGATCTCCTCGACGCTTGTGGAGATCGCACAGCCGATCGAACCGATAACGAACAGCACAAGGCCTATCGCGACCGGGATTTTGCGGCCGTATTTGTCGCTTAATGCTCCCCAGAAAAGCTGCCCAAGGCTGAAGCCGATCAGGAAGCCCGAGATCGTGAATTCCACGCTGCCTGCATCGGCATCGAGCTGATTTGCCATTTCCGGCATTGCGGGCAGATAGAAGTCGGTGGAGATGGACGCGAAACCCATGAGCGCGCTGAGAATGGCCAGGACATGCCAGCGTTGCGCGTGAGGTGTCGATGCGTCGTCGGCGATGCCGCCTGCCGAACGCAGCTGGGCTTGGGATGGCATGATAGCGGGGGTGTCCTGTTACTTGATAAGCGCCAGCGCCCAGCAACAGCGTTTTGCTCTTGCCGGGACGCCAGATGACGAAACGGTCTCAGAGACCGGTCGTCTTGAGGAGATGTTCGGGATAACGCTCGCCTTCGATCTTGATCTCGGCGGCAGCCTTTTCAGTCCGGGCAAGTTCGGTCGATGTCAGCTCAACATCCGCGGATGCGAGATTTTCCTCGAGCCGGTGCAGCTTGGTCGTGCCGGGGATCGGGACGATCCATGGTTTCTGCGCCAAAAGCCATGCGAGTGCGATCTGGGCCGGCGTGGCGCCCTTCTCATCGGCGATTGCCTTAAGGAGATCGATCAGCGCCTGATTTTTCTCCATTGCCTCCGGGGTGAAGCGTGGCAGAATGTTGCGGAAATCGCCTTCGCCGAGCTTGGTATCCTTGTTCATCGCACCCGTCAGAAAACCCTTGCCGAGCGGGCTGTAGGGGACAAGGCCGATGCCGAGTTCCTCGCAGGTTTCGAGAATGCCGTTGGTTTCCACACCGCGGGTCCAGAGCGAATATTCGTTCTGCAGCACGGTTACCGGCTGCACCGCATGCGCGCGGCGCACCGTACTGGCGCCCGGTTCGGACATGCCGAAATGCTTGACCTTGCCCTCGGCAATCAGGTCCTTCACCGCCCCAGCGACATCCTCGATCGGCACATTGGGATCGACGCGATGCTGGTAGAGAAGATCGATCACGTCGACGCCAAGCCGCTTCAGGCTTCCGTCCACCGCTTTCCCGATGTTCTTCGGCTGGCTGTTCAGGCCGGCCTGCCTGCCGTCGGCGAAATTGAAACCGAATTTTGTGGCAATGACGACCTGATCGCGAACAGGCTTCAAAGCCTCGCCGACCATTTCCTCGTTGGTGAAGGGGCCGTAGACTTCTGCCGTATCGAAGAAGGTCGCGCCGCGTTCGACGGCCTGACGGATCAAAGTGATCCCGTCCTGCTTGCTGACCTTGTTGGCATAACCGAAATCCAGCCCCATGCAGCCAAAACCGACGGCCGATACTTCGAGGCCGGCGTTTCCAAGAACGCGTTTTTTCATAACCTGTCTCCATTCACGATCATCGCGAGCGGGTGTTTTTCGGCCAGCTTTTTGCCGGGCGATCACACGCGTCGTGAATGGAAATTTAGACCTGAGGCAGCCATTCGATAAGATGCTAGGTGTCGCATAAACTTATGCTTCAAATTCATTAATGCGCATGCTTGGCGATACTCTGCTCCGCTGAAGATGAACGCATTGACGCGATAACTCCCGTGCGCCTATTCAGATATATCTCTTCCCAGCAGCCGATAGGCGCTGTCAGTATCGGTAATCACAGTGGTGGCGAGACCTGCGGCAAGGCATGCACCCAATATCTCGCTTTTGTGGGCACCGCCCGAGGCGATGATCCGCGTTGGAATTCGCCGGTAGTCCGCTATCGAAGGAGAAATAACCTGCCGGTTCAATGGGTGGTCGACCTCCTGGCCGCTTCTGTCGAGATATCGTCCAAGGAGATCACCCACGGCTCCGGCGGCGGTCAGTTCGGTAATATCCGTCGCGGTCGGCAGGCCATATCGAACTTGCAGCGATTCCGGCGAGACGTCCCCAACGCTGAGAATCGACACATCCACGCCCGTTGCCTCTCGAAGCAGGCTCTGGAAGACCGTTTGCGCGACGATCGTATCCCGAGAGGCCGGGTCGTCTGCATAGATCGGCGCCGCCAGATAGTGGCATTCCGCATTCATGACCTTCGCGAAACGTCGCACGATTTCGAACGTGTTGATCTCCGAGCCACGGGTCAAACCGCCCATCATCGAGCGAACCTTGACATCCGGCACGTTCGCCGGCGCCATGTGGTGGACCGTCTCGCGCAATGTTGCGCCCCAGCCGACACCCAGCGATGCCGGTTCGCTCGCCTGTATCAGGCGCTCCAGAAACATTGCTGCAGCGCGACCGATCACGGTCGCCATCTGTTTGTGATCCTCAGGCGTCGGAACGATGACCACGTCGGTCAGGCCAAATCTTTGGCGAAGCTCTGCTTCCAGCTCAACGTTTTCGGTCAGCGGAGAATTGAAGCTGATCCTGACGACGCCCTGATCGAGCGCTGCGGCCAGAAGTTCATTGACCTTGCGGCGTGTGAGCAGCATGCGCTCGGCGATCTGCGCCTGCGTCAATCCCTCTACGTGATAGAGCCACGAGGCTCTCACCATGAGCTGTTGATTGGACACGTTACCTCCTCCCAAATGTCACATCAGCGTAACATTTGTAACCTAGAGCTACGCGAAGTCGGAGGGGCGGTAAAGCGGCTTTCATCAACCGCAACCTCCTGACGAAGTTTTGTCTGTCGATTTCCATGCGACGCCCGACGCCGAGGTCCTTCCGCCCGGCGAAGGCGTCCGCGCGCCCATATCGTTCATTTGGTTCAACAGGAGAGATTCATGCTATCCATCAACCGTCGCCATGCGCTGGGCCTGATGTCGGCCGCAGCCGGCACCATCGTTCTGCCGCGCATGTCGTTCAGCCAGGGCGCCCGCCCATCGATCACGATCGCGGTCCAGAAGATCACCAACAACAATACTCTCGATGTCTGGAACGAACAGTCCAACGTCGGCGAGCGGGTGTTCTTCCCGAACCTCTGGGAAGGCCTGATCAACCGTGACTGGATGGGCAATCAGGGTCCGGTTCCGGGTCTTGCGACCGAATGGAAGCGCCTCGACGACAAGACGCTTGAACTGAAGCTGCGCCCAGGCGTCAAGTTCCACAATGGCGACGAACTGACCGCCGAAGACGTGGCATTTTCCTTCTCCAAGGAGCGTGTGTTCGGTAACACCGAGCCGGTCGGCGGCAAAACGGTTTTCGAAGCCGACAACAAGCCGACCACCGTCAAGGAACTGCCGGCGATCGTTCCGGGCGTTGCCCGCCGCCTGTGGCCGGCGCTTACCGGTGTTGAAGTCGTCGACAAGCACACCGTTCGTTTCCACAACGCCACCCCGGACGTGACGCTTGAAGGCCGCCTCTATTCCTTCGGCAGCCAGATCACCAGCCGCCGTTCCTGGGACGAAGCCAAGAGCTACACCGACTGGGCACGCAAGCCGATCACCACCGGTCCTTATATGGTCGGCGAATACAAGCCGGACGTCTCGCTGACGCTGGTAGCCTTCGATGAATATTGGGGCGGCCGCCCGCCGCTGCAGCAGATCCGTTTCGTCGAGGTTCCGGAAGTCGCGTCGCGCGTCAACGGTCTTCTGTCGGGCGAATATGACTTCGCCTGCGACCTGCCGCCGGACCAGATTGCCACGGTCAAGGCAGCTCCGGGCCTGGAAGTGCAGAGCTCGACGATCTGGAACCATCGTATCTCGACCTTCAACACACAGAACCCGATTCTCGCCAATCCGCTGGTCCGCCGCGCCATGACCCACTCGATCGACCGCCAGGCGATCGTTGAAGCCCTGTGGGCCGGTCAGACCGTCGTTCCTGCCGGCCTGCAGTTCGAATCCTTCAAGACTTCGAACATGTATGTCGAAGGCTGGGCGGCACCGGAATTCAATCCGGATCTCGCCAAGAAGCTTCTCAAGGAAGCCAACTACAAGGGCGATGCGATCCCCTATCGCCTGCTCAACAACTACTACACCAACCAGACTGCCAATGCGCAGATCATGGTCGAGATGTGGAAGCAGGTTGGTCTTAACGTCGAGATCCAGATGAAGGAAAACTGGGCGCAGATCCACGATCCGGCAGGTGTCAAGGGCGTACGTGACTGGTCGGCATCGAACTCGATCAACGACCCGATCACACCGCTGGTCGTCCAGTTCGGCCCGAACGGCGAAGCGCAGCAGAAGAAGGACTGGACCAACGAAGAGATGAACAAGCTCTCCGTTGTGATGGAGACCTCCACGGACCGTGATCTTCGCAAGAAGGCGATCACCCGCATGCTGGAAATCGCCGAGCGCGAAGACCCGGCCTATCAGGTCCTGCACCAGAATGCCGTCTTCACCGGCATGAAGAAGTCGCTGAAGTGGAAGGCCGCAGCTGCCTTCGCAATGGATTTCCGCAGCGGCAACTGGAACGCCTGATCTTCGACATTTCGCGCCGGCCGCTCCCAGCGGCCGGCGTATTCTATTGCTGTAATGAAGGTACGCTTCGATGATTTCCGACAACCTTGTGGAATTGCACGGCCTGACGGTCGCGTTCGACGGTGTGAAGGTGCTGCATGGCATTGATCTTACCGTTCGCCGTGGCGAGGCGATCGGCCTTGTCGGTGAATCCGGCTGCGGCAAGTCGGTCACATGGCTTGCGGCACTCGGGCTTTTGCCGGGCAAGGCGACGGTTGCCGGTTCGGTGCGCGTCGATGGGCAGGAAATTCTCGGCGGGCCGCGCACGGTTCTCGAAAGTGTCCGCGGCAAGCGTATCGCGATGATCTTCCAGGACCCTTCCAGTTCGCTCAATCCGGTGATCTGCATCGGCCGTCAGATTACCGAGGCGCTAGTGATCCACCGCGCATTGACCGGCAAGGCGGCAAAAGCGGAAGCGCTCAGGTTGATGGACATGGTCGGTATTCCCGATGCGCGCCGACGCTTCGACCTTTTTCCGCACGAGTTTTCCGGTGGCCAGTGCCAGCGTCTGATGATCGCCATGGCGCTTGCCGGCGAGCCCGACCTGCTGGTTGCCGATGAGCCGACGACCGCGCTTGACGCTACAATCCAGGCACAGATTCTTGATCTCCTGATCGAGCTTCGCAAGGAGACCGGCATGGCAACGATCTTCATCAGCCACGATCTCGGTGCCGTTTCCCAGGTCTGCGAACGCGCCTGCGTCATGTATGCGGGCCGCATCGTCGAGCAAGGCACGATCGCGGCTCTCTTCGACAATCCGCGGCATCCTTATACGCGCGGTCTGTTCGACGCCATTCCGCGTCTCGACGGTCCGCGTGAGCGGCTGATCCCTATTCCCGGCACCGTTCCCCATCCGCGCGATCTGCCGGAAGGCTGTGCTTTCTCTCCGCGCTGTTCGCATGCTGCAGCGGACTGTCGCAGCGGCCGGCCGAATCTCTCCGCAATGGACGACGGCCGCCTTCTTTCGTGTTTCCACCCGGTCGGCCATCCCGCTGGTCTTATGCAAGCCGCCGAAAGCCGTATTCAGGAGGCCGTATCGTGATTGCTCCTTCTGCGAATGCCGCCTTGATCGAAGCGAAGGATCTGGTCCGGACCTACGAAGTTCGCCAGGGCATGTTCGGCAAGGCGACCCCGGTGCGGGCCGTCGATGGCATCAACCTCACCGTCATGCCGGGAGAAACCCTTGGCGTGGTCGGCGAATCCGGTTCCGGCAAGTCGACGCTCGGCCGCATGCTGCTCGGCATCGATTCGCCGCAGGAAGGCGAGACATTTTTCGACGGCAAGCCGATGCCGAAGCTCGGCACGCCGGAGTGGCGGGCACTGCGTGCCAGAATGCAGCTTGTCTATCAGGACCCGCTCGCAGCACTCGACCGGCGCCTGACGGTTGCCGAACAGATCGGCGAACCGCTCGCCATCCACAAGCTTGTGCCGAAAGAGCATCGGGCCATCCGCGTCGCGGAGTTGATGGTGTCCGTGGGCTTGAGGCCGGATCAGGCGGACCGTTACCCGCACGAGCTTTCCGGCGGCCAGCGGCAGCGTGTCGTCATTGCCCGTGCGCTTGCCTCGCGCCCCAAACTTCTCGTTTGCGACGAACCGGTTTCCGCGCTCGACGTGTCGATCCAGGCGCAGGTCGTCAACATGCTGCGTGACCTGCAGGAGAAGAACGGCATTGCCATGGTGTTCATCAGCCATGACCTGAAGGTGGTGCGTAACATGGCCGATCGGGTCGCCGTCATGTATCTCGGGCGGATTGTCGAAGAGGCCTCGTCCGATGTGATTTTCGCCGCGCCGCTGCATCCCTATACCAAAGCGCTGGTCTCCAGCGTTCCGGTCCCGGGAAAGCCGCTGAAGGGCCGCACGATCCTGCAGGGAGAGCCGCCGAACCCGGCCAATCGTCCGTCCGGTTGCGCCTTTCATCCGCGTTGTCCGCTGGCAACCGATATCTGCCGCACAAGCGTGCCGCATCTCCGCCAGGTTGCCGACGGCCGCACCGCCGCCTGCCATCTGCTGGCCGGTGCCGATCAGCCCGTCGCCGCGTAAGGAGCACCAATAAATATGCTTCGTTTTGCTTCCATCCGCCTTCTTCGTGCAATGATCACCATCCTTGCCGTCCTGACCTTCGCCTTCGTGGTCCTGCGTATGTCGGGTGATCCGGCGCAGGTCATGCTCGGCCCCGACGTGCCCCAGGAATCGGTTGACGCCTTCCGCAAGGCCTGGGGCCTCGATCAGCCGCTGTGGATCCAGTATCTCGCCTATATCAAGGCGATTTTCACCGGCGATTTCGGCGTCTCCATGCGCGACAAGGCTTCGGCCATGCAGCTCGTCATCGACCGAATTCCCGCCACTCTGCAGCTGACCATCCCGGCTCTGTTCCTGAAGGTCGTTATCGGCATTCCGGCCGGCGTCTATGCCGCGCTGCATCGCCAGAGTGCGGTGGATCGCGGTGTGATCCTGGCGGCGATTTTCGGCTTCACCATTCCGTCTTTCGTCATGGGCCTGCTTCTGGTGCTGATCTTCTCGATCACGCTCGGCCTGTTGCCCTCCGGTGGGCAGGATACCTGGCAGCATGGCATTCTGCCGACGCTGACCATGAGTATCGGCGGCATCGGCATTCTCGCCCGCTTCTCCCGCAGCGCGATGATCGAGGTAATGGGCCAGCCCTATATCCGAACCGCGTCCGCCAAGGGCATGGCGTGGCAGGATGTCGTCTGGCGCCATGCGCTGCCGAATGCGGCCGTGCCGATCGTCACCATCGTCGGCTTCATGGTCGGTTCGCTGATTGCCGGTGCAGTCGTGGTGGAAACGATCTTCTCCTGGCCCGGCATCGGCCGCCTTCTGGTCGTCTCGGTGACCAATCGCGACCTCGCCGTCGTCCAGTGCATCCTGCTGATGATCGCCGCCACCATGGTCGTGTCGAACCTGATCGTCGACCTGCTCTATGGCTGGCTCGATCCGCGGCTTCGCGCCCACAGCGCCCATTAAGGAGAGACGGATATGACAATCGTCGATACATCCCGTCAGCCTGCGTCCGAAATGCCTTTCGTTATCCGTTTCATCAAGCAGGTGCGCAGACTACCTTTCTCCGTCGGCTTCGGCATTGCCTGGCTTGCCGCCATGGTGTTCGTCGCCTTCTTCGCCGACCTGGTCCGTCCCTATGGCATCACCGCCATGGATCTGCGCGCGCGCCTCTCGCTGCCCGGCAATCCGGCGCATCTTCTGGGAACCGATGAACTCGGGCGTGACGTTCTCTCGCGGCTCGTCCAGTCGATCCGGGTTTCGCTTGCAATTGCTTTCGGCGCGACGATCATTTCGGCCGTCGTCGGCACGACGCTCGGCTTTCTGGCGGCAAAGTTTCGCGGCGCGGTCGAGCATTTCGTGCTGGTCCTTGCCGATTTCCAGGCGGCGCTGCCGTTCCTTATCATGTCGCTGGCGGTTCTCGCCTTTTTCGGCTCGTCCATGCCGCTTCTGATCGGCCTGATGGGTTTTTACGGCTGGGAGCGTTATGCCCGTATCGCTCGCGGTCTGGCGATCTCAGCGAGCGCGCAAGGGTATGCCGCGGCTGTCGTGCAGCTCGGCGCGACCCCGACGCGGGTCTACATGAAGCATATCCTGCCCAACGTCGCTTCGACGCTGATCGTATCGATGACGCTGACCTTCCCGGAAATCATCCTGATGGAAAGCGGGCTCTCCTTCCTCGGCCTCGGCGTACAGCCGCCCGAAAGCAGTCTCGGCAACATGGTCGGTTTCGGTCGCGAATATCTGACGCGTGCACCCTGGATCATGCTCGCCCCGGCCTTCGTCATCATGATGACCACGCTGTCGATCTCGCTGGTCGGAGACTGGCTGCGCGACAAGCTCGACCCGACACTTCGCTAATCTGTCCTGTTTCGACCCAAGGAATTTCGCATGACCCAAACGAAGATCACCGGCCACCGCGGCGCCCGTAATCTCTGGCCGGAAAACTCGCTGACCGGTTTTCGCAACGTGCTGGCGCTCGGCGTCGATGCGATCGAATTCGATGTGCACCTGACGGACGCAGGTGAACTGCTCGTCATCCATGACGCGACCTTGGAACGCACCACGGACAAAACCGGGCTGGTTCGCGAGCTGACACCGCAGTCCCGCACGCAGACGCATCTTGAAGGCACGGCTGATACGGTGCCGACGCTTGCCGAAGTGCTTGCCATTCTGGTCGATGCCGGCGAACGGCAGCTTCACGTCGAGATCAAGTCCGACGAGGCGAAACAGCCTTATCCCGGCATCACGGAGAAGGTTGTCGCCGAGATTGAACGTTTCGGTCTCGCGCATCGCTGCCATCTGACCTCTTTCGACGTGTCGGTATTGGAAGAATGCCGTCGCGTGGCGCCGAAGGTCGAGCGTCTCGTGTCGGTAAATGCCGAATGGGCGGCAAAGCAGGGCGGGCTTGCGGCCTTTATCGACAATGTCGACGGCCTCGTCGATATCGTCGCCATTCATCATGAACTGATGGCGGCTGAATGGGACCTCATCACCTCCAAACTGCCACTTGAACGCCTCTGCGTCTGGACCTTGAACGAAGAGGTGTTGATCGGGCCGTGGCTGGAACGCGGCATCGGTCACTTGACGTCCGACAGCCCTGACCTCGCGCTTAGCTTGCGTGGGAAAATTCAATCGCAATCCGAACCTGCCTGAAGAGGAAGATCACCATGGGCAATATCATCGGCACAGGCTTCAATGCCGGCTCAGTAGACGGCGAACTGGCGAGCCTTGAACAGGAACTGCGCGTCCTTGCAGAGATAGGCGTTGATACCGTCGAGCTGGGCCTCACCAGTCTCGATCTCATCGCCGGCGGCCGCATCATCGAGGAGCGCGCCGAGCGGCTTGTCGCGATCACCAAGCAGTTCGATTTCCGCTACACGGTTCACGGCCTCGTCTCCTCGAACTTCATGGACCCGGACACCTGCCGTTACCAGATCGACGCCGCCAAGGCGCTGGCGCAGGTCTGCGACCGCATCGGTGCCCGCATCCTCGTCCAGCATGGCGGTAACCTGCGTGCGGACCAGCTGGCAGAACGCGCCGATGCCGACAAACGCGAGCGCGAGGCGCTGTTCGAGCTTGCAGAATTCTGCAAGCCCTACGGCGTGCGTATCGCGTTCGAAAACATCTTCACCACCGAGCTTGGCCAGTATCGCCAGACGCCGACGCAGATTGCCGAAACCGTCAGGGCGGTCAATCATCCAAACCTCGTGGCGCTGATCGACTTCAGCCACGCCTATCTCGAATCCACCTATCGTGGCCTGAACTTCCGTGAAGAACTGCGTGCCATGGCGCCGGTTGCCGGCCATCTGCATGTGCATGACAGTTTCGGCCGCCCGCAGGCTTTCTACAAGCCGTATCACGTGCAGGAAAATACCGCGCTCGGCATCGGCGACCTTCACATGCCGCTCGGCTGGGGTGATATCGACTGGGAAGATATCTTCTCCGAACTGAGCTTCCTGCCGGGGACCGTGCTGATGATGGAAATCGGCCGCCGTTACCACGCAGAACAACCTGCAAGTCTTGAGCGCGCCAAGCGACTGATAGCTCTCAATGCAAAACAGTCGGCAATTGCAGCCGAATAAATGAAGCGATGGCCTCTCTTGCGGCAGAAGATCTGCTGGAGGAGAGGCCACTCGCAATCAAATCGCGGTAGCGGCTAAGTCGCATTACGTCTGCGCTTAAGCAGTCTTCGCTGGTTGCGCTCGTGCTACGAGGCTCACCAAATGATGGGCCAGTCGAACCCCGAATGCGACGGCGGGAAATGTCGGATTGGCCTGCCCTGACGTTGGGAAGACGCAGCTTCCTGCGACGAAGAGGTTATCTATATCAAAGGTGCGGCAATCGGCATCGACGACACCGTCTTGGCGGTTGCTGCCCATGCGCGTCAATCCGATCTGATGGTAGCCGTCATGAGCCTGCGATATCACCATTTCCTCCAGATCTCCCTCCAAGAAACGCAGTGAGCCGAGGCCTGCTTTTCTCAGCCACTCGTCAAAACTGTGATGGATGCGAAGAACAGATTGATAATCTTCAGGGCAGTAGCTGAATTCGGTGCTTATCCCGAACTGGCCGTCCTGATCAGGATCGTTGACCAACTGAACGCGGCTCAGTCTCCTCGGTGCCTGCTCGGCATGGTAACTAAGGCCATATTCGTTGTGCGCATCGCGCACCTGGAGGTGCGGAAGCCCGTAAAAATACCTGTCATGTGCAACCTTGGAGATCGAAGCCAGGCCGTTGATGGGATGCCGCATCAGGAACATGCCATGTGTGATGCAGTCCTGCCGGGATGCACTGCGTTTTCCCGCAAGAACCTCCCTGAGAAAAACAGCCGAAGCCAACGGCTGGCGCGGCGGCAGCTTGCCAACATCCGAGCTGTGCGGCCACATCACGGTGTTCAACACGCCCAGATTTCGCTGCGTTTGAGGGGAAGGCTGCAGGCGTCTGCGCGTGAAGCGGCCATCCTGTTGTCGCTTGTAGAAAAACTGCTCTGCGATCGCGTCTGACTGAAACCGTATCTGGGCAATCTGGCCAGTCAGATGCCCCATATAATATCGCCCGAGCGGCCCTTCCTCTCCGGCGAAAAGGTCGGGAAATTGTGCCTGGAGGTTGAGCAGGATGCGCGAATTTTCGCGACCTCCGCATGCCAGAACGAAGTGGGTTGCACGAACCGTCCCCAATTGTCTGTCGCATCGGATGGTCGCCGAGACGGCCCTGCTCGTTGCGCTATCGAAATTCAACTTGATCAATTGGGCGTCGAGAAGAATGTGCAGGTCTTTTGAAGACAGGAGAGTCTCTCGGTTTGCCGTCGCAGTGTTGCGAGGAAAGGCCCAGCTTTCGACCGACTCGATAAATGCTTCGTTTGATATCGATGCATTGTGCGGACGAGGTGCCTTCATCAGCTGTGCCGCCTCAGTGTAATGAGGCTCCAGTTCGCTGTGGGTTATCGGCCAGCGCGCCTCTTCACCGAGATAGTCGCGATGCTCGAAATCAATATCGTCAAGCTCGACGCATCGCCCACCCCAGCGGCTTGAAGTCCCTCCCAGGCCGAATGCCAGCGTATCGTGATCGGGCGCGTGCGGGACGGCGTCATCCAGCCGTACACCTTCCTGCTTTTTTGGCGGTATCGCGTTTCGTGCCCCGCGCTCGAGAAGGATTGTTCGAATGCCGGCCCGGCCGAGAGTGAGGGCGATACAGACACCGACAGGCCCGGCTCCGACAACGCACACATCAAACTCCGTATTCAGGATATCGCGGCTGGACAGCATAAGGATGTACTCCCATCACTGATTGGACAAGTTATTCACGCGCATCGGAAATGCGCCCCGCATGGCTCATATCGCCCCGTCATTAAGGCGTGCCGCGACGCCTTGGCGTTCTCAATCGACGATTTCAGAAGAAACATCAGACCTGCATGAGCGGAACGGATGTGTCTACGTATTCGTAACAAGCAACGTAATTTATGCGGAATCGAAGTGAAACTCTTGATATAAGGCGATATTGTCGAGTTTAAATTCGGTCCAATTCAATATATGATGAATTGATGGCGTTTGAAACGCAAGATTAATCGGGACTCTTCTTGAAATTTGTTTTATTCCGATCCAAATCGGGGATCTGCACTTTCAAGATGGGGTATAGGCGTTTTCGCTGGAAAGCATCTGGATGATGCAGCGGTTGACCGGAGTTTGTTTGCGGGAGCTTTCAAAAAAATAAAGGAGCATCAATGTCGAACATGGGTGTCACCATAAAAAAATCTTGCGGAATAGCCGCGGTGCAAACATGAAGACCAGGCCGGAACTATCTACCTTTGTCGCCCTCTCGTTGGCTTTAGCCGGGCCGGGCCATACAGCCGAGTACTTTTGGTCAAGCAGCAGCGCATGTGTTGAAAGGCAATTGCAGGTTCAGCGAATCCGGGAAGGCCTCAGGGCGGGCTTCATCGAGCTTCGTTTGGCAGAGCTTGGGCATATCAGCGCCAAAGGCGATCAAAACTGGACGCCCCCCCAAGTCATTGAAGACACCACTTTCAAAGGTATCGATCAGTATATCGTCAACCTGCGGATCATCTGCAGACAGCGATACCCGGATTGATTTTTCAAGCTTGCCAAGGGTTCAAAATAGGCTGCTGGATAAATATATACATCAGGTCGATAGGCTGCCTTGCGAAGGTCGGGCTATCGAGCGCGACGATGTTGTTTGCAAGAAATTGCTCGCCTGGATGGCAGGTGCCGCTTAGCTTCAGTTTCGCGCAGGTGACGTTTCAGCGCTAGATACATTGTTCCCCGGGATGTTTTTCCGGCTTATTTTCAGGATTTGCATCATGGATCTCGAAAAAATCTTGCGGTCGCTTGTGGCCGTCCGCGCCTCCATTCCCGAAAAGGCTTTCACTGCGGGCACGCTTGGCACGCGCCGTGAAGGCAGCGGTGTCGTGATCCGCGAAAACGGTCTGGTGCTGACGATCGGTTACCTGATCACGGAAGCCACCGAGGTCTGGCTGACGCGTCACGATGGTCGCATCGTGCCAGCTTATGTGACGGCCTATGACCAGGAAAGTGGTTTTGGTCTTGTCCAGGCACTTGCGCCGCTCGACCTGCCGGCACTCCCTATCGGCAATTCCGACGAAGCCTCGGTGGAAGATGCGATCGTGTTTGCCGATGGTGAGGGGCAGTATGTTCGTGGCCATATCGTCGCAAAACAGGAATTCGCCGGTTATTGGGAATATCTGCTTGATGAGGCGATCTTTATCACCCCTGCCCATCCATCTTGGGGCGGGGCCTCGCTGATCGATAGTGAGGGCAGGCTCGTCGGTCTCGGTTCGCTGAGATTGCAGATGAGCAAGGGTGGTGAAATCGCCGACATTAACATGGCCGTGCCGATCAACCTGCTGAAGCCTATTCTCGACGATGTGCTGAGTCAGGGTATGATCAACAAGCCGCCGCGCCCTTGGCTCGGGGCCTATTCGGCTGAAACCAATGGCGAAGTTGTGGTTATGAGCGTCACGGAAGATGGACCTGCCGCAAAGGCCGGTTTGCGAAGCGGCGACGTCATTTCCGAAATCCGGGACGGTGAAGTCGATGGATTGGCGGACTTCTATCGGAAAGTATGGGATAGCGGCTCGCCGGGTGCCGAAATTCCGATGCGGATACTTCGCGACGGCCGCGAAGCCTGGCTCAGGGTCAAGTCAGCGGACAGGAACGATTTCCTGATCAAGCCGTCGCTTCAATAAACGATCAGCGTATCAGAATAGCCCTGAAATCATTGACATTCGTCCCGGTCGGGCCGGTTTCGAAAAGGTCGCCGATAGCAGCAAAGCCAGAATAGCTGTCGTTGCGCTCGAGCAGAGTTCGGCCGTCGAGGCCGGCGCGCAGCAGTTGTTGCGCTGTTGTTCCGTCAACGAAGGCGCCGGCATTGTTTTCCGAACCATCGATCCCGTCGGTGTCGGCGGCAAGCGCCACGACCCGCGTACCGCCGATTGCTAGCGCGAACGACAGGGCGAATTCTCCGTTGCGTCCACCTTTCCCGCCTTTGGAGCGGATTGTCACGGTGGTTTCCCCCCCAGACAGGATCACTGCCGGCTTGGTGAATGGCCGATCCTTCAGGGCGACTTCGCGGGCGATAGCCGCATGCACGAGAGCCACATCACGCGCTTCACCCTCGACGGAGTCGGAAAGGATATGGGCTTCGACGCCGTGACTGCGAGCAAGATCAGCCGCAGCCTCGAGCGAAACCCCGGCAGACGCGATGATGTGCTGCTCGTTTCTTGCAAAACGTGGATCTTCCTGCATCGGAGCATCGGCTGCCGGCGTATTCAGATGCGCGATGACGCGCGCCGGAAGCTCCATCCGGTATTGCTCGACAATGGCGAGCGCCTCCTGGCGCGTACTGGCATCGGGCACGGTCGGACCGGACGCGACGAAGGCGGGATTGTCGCCGGGTATATCCGATACGATCAGGCTGACCACACGCGCTTTCGTTGCTGCGGCGAGCCGTCCGCCCTTGATCGTCGACACATGCTTGCGCACCACGTTCATGGCCGAAATGGGCGCACCGGATGCGAGCAGCGTCTCGTTGAGGGCTATTTCGTCCTGAAGTGTCAGCCCCTTCGGAGGCGACGGAAGCAAGGCGGAGCCACCCCCACAGATCAGCGCGATGACCAGATCATTTTCCGACAGATCAGACACCGCATCGACCAGCCGGCGGCTTGCCGCAAGGCCAGCCTCGTCGGGAACAGGATGAGCGGCTTCAATTATCTCTATGTTCTTCGTTTCGCAGCCATAACCGTATCGTGTGACGACCACTCCGCTCAGGACGGGGCCACCCCAGACCGTTTCCAGCGCCGCCGCCATCTGTGCCGCTCCCTTGCCGGCGCCAATGACGACCGTGCGGCCATTTGCGGGTGGCTGCGGCAGGTGCTTGCGGATTCCGTTGAGCGGATTAGCGGCCTTTACGGCGGCGCTAAATAGCATCTGCAACAGGTGGCGTTCAGCGGTCATGTCATCTCCTCGTCCTGGCGAACTGTTCTGACCATGACGATCGGCACGCGTCAATCACGCGTTATCTCTCAGGGCTGCATTACCACGCGCCAGCGAGCGAATTTCCAATGAGCGGGATATCCCTGGTCGTTCCGAGTTTCTCCTGAACGGAAATGGATGCAGGAATCTGCCTCGGCGATTTGCGAAACCACTTTGCGGCGACGGTGGCCAGGTCTCCGATCATGGCGTGCTTGCGCCACTCCGCGAAACGTCGGGCAGTCGCTTCAGGTTCGGAGCGATAAAAGAAGTCACCGGACCGTTCGAGATCGTTGATCGACGTTGCCATCTCGGACATGGGGCGCTGGAACATCTTGGAGGACACCGAAAGGTCTTTTGCACTTTCGGAGAATGCCGGCGCCATGAAGTCGATCGCCCAGCCATCAGCCTCGACCCAGCAATGGAAGTTTTCTCCGGCACCGGTCACGAAGCCGTCCTCGCGGTGATCGGCAAACAGGATGACGGTGCCATCGAGATTGTAGGCCGCAAGACCGCCCTTCGGCGTCGCGTCCAGCTTGTAGTGTTGTTTGAGGATGAAGGCACCGAACGTGCTGAAATACATGGCAGCCGTAGCAGGGTCGGCATTTTCATTGACCAGGAGGCTGTTGATGACCCTGTAGATCCGGTGATAGTCGCTTTGCTTGATCAACATGCCTGCTGCCCTTCAAATCTGGTGATTTGGGGCACCAATAGCGTATCAGCCCAGCAATCGAAATCTGTTTTCGGAAGTCGGACAGGCAAGCGCTTCAAGCGCTGCGGTTTTTTCCGTTGTCAGGGAATTCGCAACGCAACTGATGGCGGCGTATCCTGCACAAACGACGAAAAACGGATTCGTTGACGCCGACATAAAGCTGTAAGCATCTGAAACCTCCCTAGGAAATGATGCCGCGTTTCTCAACGCGGCATCATCAGTATGATCCGTCAACGAAATCGCTTACAGCGGGTTGACGTTTTCAGCCTTCGACTTGCCGGTCTTGCGATCCTGGCCCAGCTCGTAGCTTACCTTCTGGCCGTCACGCAGAGCGGCGCCATAGGCGACTGCCGAAATGTGCACGAATACGTCCGCGCCGCCATTTTCAGGCGTGATAAAGCCGAAGCCCTTGTCTTGGTTGAAAAATTTAACAGTGCCGGTCGCCATCAGAGTTCCCTGTTCAATTGGGGCCAATGCCCCACAATTTTATATGAGGAAGCAGAAGTGCCTCGTCATACACATACCACGCCGCAAGACGCTTGATCGTTACATATCCCGAATTTGGGGCTCAGGTAAACCTTGTGAAAGCAACCTCTAGCAAAATCCGTTCATCTTAAGGATTTTGTGGGCCTCGATGGACGCCCGAAGCAGATCCTCGGAATTACGATTCCCCTGGTTTGCGTCAGGATGGTGCATTTTAAGCCGTTCTTTGTAGCGGGCCCTGATCTCTTCCGGTGTCGCATCCGGCGCTAGTCCAAGGGTTTCAAACGCCTTGGCTTCGAGAACCTTGAGTTTTCGTGCCTGAGAGGCCCTTTTCTCGAAAAGGCGCTGAGCTGCAGATTTGCGGGCGTTGACGGATTTTGCCGAACCGGATGGGGCCGTGGAGGGAAGTGGGGCCTCCTTTGCCGCGCTGAAGGCTGTACCCGAGGTCACGCGGCTCCCGGCCGCAGCTTCCTTCTGGTAGCGGGCAACTTCCGGGCTGGAGAGGGCGGTGGAGTAGTTATAGCCTTTGTTGTAATCCCTCACATGCTCCAGACAGAATGAAAGATACAGTCCCTCCGCGGCGCCTCCGACAGGCGCGCGATGCGGCCCGACCTTCTCGCAACCGTCCCACTGGCATTTCGGCCCAGTAGGTTCGGTGGGTGTCGGGGCCTTCTTCTTGGTGGATTTAAGGCTTACGAATATTTTGGAATCACGCGTCATGGGCCCGTATATGGCGGCAACTCGGCGGCATGGCAAGAATGGTCTAACATGCCGCCTGTGTTGATGTGTCACGAATGGATGTCCCTGAGTGCTCGCTGCCAGTCCAAGCTCATAGTCTCGGCCTCCATTTAGGGTGCTGAGCCGCTTGTTCTTGGGATTTGGCAGCGTGACTTCATCGGGGCTTTGTCCCAATCGGAGGAAGCTCGCTGTGGCCAATTTCCGTTATATAAATCAAAGACGTGGGCCGGCAACAATGTGGTGCGGTCCACGTCGAGCACGCAATGCGTAATATGGGCGAGCTTGGTGCAATCAGGTGGCGGGCGTCGGCTCACCTATGGAGAGCATCAGCCTGTTTGCCCAATTGAAGAATGCTGCGCCATGGACGACATCCGAAATTTCTTCGCTGGACAGTCCTGCATCGCGAAGGCGCTTTGCGTGTTCCGCACCGAAGACAGGCGGCGTGGCGCTCAGCGCGACGGAAGCCGAGACGATCGCATTCCAGCGTTCGCCGAGATCCGCATCGACACCTTCGTCCAGAAGCTTCTGCACATCAGCTTCGCGCTTGGAATATTGCGAGGCGAAGCGCGAATGGACCGAGGCGCAGAGAATGCAGCCGTTCAGCCGTGATGCCGCGGTGGCGGCCAATTCTCGTTCGGCGCGCGGCAGGCCATCCTTGGTGTTGTAAAAGATGTCGTTGTCCGTCTTGGTGCGTGCCTCCAGAATATCCGGATCACGGACCAGAAGCGCGAAATAGGCAGACTTGGCTCGAGCCTTGTCGACCAGTGCCTCATAGTGCCGGTCGGTGAGTTCGGCTTCTGCCAAAGGCTGTAGCCATGCGGTCCAGCCGATTTTGTTCTGGGTGAAGACAACCGGCGGGTTTTCGACGGCGGGTTCGATAACGGTATCAGACATGGGGATATTCTCCGTTAGGCCGCGGCCAGGACCCGAAGGCCGGCAACGACGCGGATCTGGAATGCGAGGAAGGAAACGAGCTGGGACAGGGTGACGACACCTGTCGTGCTCCATCCGGCATCAAGCAGCTTCTGAAGTTCTTCGGGGCTGGCGTCGCGCGGGTGGAAGGTGAGGAGGTGAGCGTGTTCGAGCGCTGCGGCGAGCCGGTCCCCGAGGATGGCTCGGTCTGCAGCACCGATAGCAAGGATCGCGCCATCGGTATTTTCCGCACTCAAAGGCCCGTCGGGATAATGACCATAGGGACCCTTGGTCGCATGGAGATCAGCCAGCGCCTTTACGGAGGAAAGAAGGACCACACCGTTTTCAAGATCAGCCAGCGTCTTGCCGTAAAATTCCGCGATGCCTTGATCACCGTGTAGTGCTGTGACGAAAACAGCGACGGCAAAACGGTCTGCAAGCGATACTTGGCTTGCGTCGACGGGTTCGAAAAGAGCTGTCCAGCTTTTCTGGGCATGTTCTTTGGTGATCGGGCGCCGGTCACGCAGCGCATCGGCGGGCGATCCCGCTGAGATTCCAACGAGATGGTCGATAACGTCGATTGTATCGGTCATGTATGTCTCTTTCGATTATCGGCAATTACTGGGCAGCGACGAGCTGTGGCCCGGAAGACCGTGCCCAGCCGAGGGCGGGAGCGACTTCCGCGGCGATCAGTTCGATTGAGCGCAGAATTTCTGCATGCGGCGGGTCGATGGAATGGACCTGGAAGACGATGTCGGTCGCACGCGCGAGCGCACTGTCCTCTTTCAGCGACGCGATCACATCGTCAGGTGTGCCGACATGGCTATCCAGTGCCTTGATCAGGTCTTCAAGCGTGTCTCCGTTGATCCGGTGGCCGGCAGCCGCGAAACGATCGGCAACGCGGCGAAGGCCGGTTTCGGCAAACGCGAGCGCACGCTTGCGATCGTCGGCGACGAACAGGCTGCGCGAACCCAGAATACGTGGCGCACGGCCCTCCGGCAGGCCGGCAAGATAGGCGTCGATGATCGGATTCTGGATTTCGTCCAGTGTCGCATCGGGATTGTCGGCCGTGCGGGGCTGGGTTCTAGACAGCATCAGGCCATCGCCGCTCAGGCCCGCCAGACGTGCACCATTGGCGGAGAAGGTCGCCAGCCAGACCCGGTCGAGCAGATGCGGCGCATCGGGATAAAGACGGTTTCCGCCGTGCAGCACTTTTCCGGCCCAGGCATCGCGGACCACAGTCAGGTTTTCCGCATAGACTTCGCCACGGCGATCGGACTCGATGCCGAAAGCCTCGAAGGATTCCTTCGTGCCGCCGGTGCCGAAGCCCACGTCCAGCCGTCCTCCAGAAAGAAGGTCGAGCACGGCCGTGTCTTCAGCCACCCGCAACGCATTTTCCATGGGCAGTGTGATGACACCGGTGCCGAGGCGGATAGTCGATGTGCGAGCGGCGACATGGGAGAGGAAGACGGCTGGCGAGGGAAGCCCACCTTCTTCCGCATGGAAGTGGTGCTGGGCGATCCAGGCGCTGTCGAAGCCGTTTTCTTCGGCATGGATGATCTGTTCCGCCGCCAGGCGATAACGTTCGCCGGCGGCAACGTCGTCAAGCAGACGCGTGAAAAAGCCGAGGCGTTTGGGAGCAATCTTGCTGGTCATGACAAAGGTCCTGCTTTTATGAATTGCCGTGATGTTTCGGCATGTGGAAATTTCCGTCCGGGAATGGCCTCGATGAGTTCGCGCGTATAGGCGGTCGAGGTCGAGGAGAAGACTTCGTCGACCGTGCCGTAATCGACCTGCCTGCCATTGTGCAAAACGGAAACCGTGTCGGCGATCTGTCGTACGACCGCGAGATCGTGTGAGACGAACACATAGGTAAGACCGAGATCCCGCTGCAACTCGGCAAGAAGTTCGAGGATCTGCGCCTGTACCGTGACATCGAGCGCGGAAACGGCCTCGTCGAGCACCACAACCTCCGGTTCCAGAACGAGCGCGCGGGCGATTGCCACACGCTGGCGCTGGCCCCCGGAAAGCGCATGCGGCAGACGCGAAAGAACCGTCGCCGGAAGGCCGACGCGTTCGATGATGGCACGCACGCGCGCCTCACGCTCGGTGCGCGGCAGTGAATCGAAGTTGAGCATAGGCTCCTCGACGATCGCCTGCACCGTCTGGCGCGGATCGAGCGAGGCCCAGGGGTTCTGGTAGACGAGCTGTACCTTGCGTCGGAACTGTCTCAACGCTTCTGCGCGAAGACTTGCAACATCGAGATCGCCGATGCGGATTTCGCCGGATGTGGGTTTCTGGAAACCGGCGATCGAGCGGATCGTCGTTGTCTTGCCCGAGCCGCTTTCGCCGACCACCGCATGGGTGGTGCCGCGCGCGACGCTGAAGGAAATTCCATCGACGGCGCGAAAATTCCTGCCGGTCGGCAGGGTGAAATCCTGAACCAGATTGGAGACAGTCAATGCGGTGGGCCGGCCTGGCTTGAGGGGCGGCCGCGGCTTGGCGGCCGCAAGCGATGGAGCGTCGGAGAGCAGCTTGCGGGTGTAGGCGCTTTGCGGCGAGGCGAGCACGTCCGCGGTCTTGCCCTGTTCCTGAATGCGTCCGCCCTGCAGCACGATGATCTTGTCCGACCGATCCGCGGCGACGCCGAGATCGTGCGTGACAAGCAGGACCGACGTTCCGTACTCGCGGCGCAGGTCGTCGATCAGGTCGAGGATACGGCGCTGTACGGTGACGTCGAGCGCAGATGTCGGTTCGTCGGCGATGATCAGCGCCGGACGCAGGGCGATGGCAATGGCGATCAGCACGCGTTGCTTCATGCCGCCGGAAAGTTCGTGCGGATATTGGCGTGCCCGCAGTTCCGGTTCAGAGAGGCCGACATTGGTGAGGAGTTCGATGACCTTGCGATCGGCTTCGCGACGATCGAGCCGTCCGTGAATTTCAAGAATCTCGCGCACCTGTGCGCCGATGGTCAGAACCGGATTGAGCGAACTGCCGGGGTCCTGCGGCACGAGGCTGACGACGGCGCCGCGGATCGAGCGCAGGCGCCGAGCGCTCCAGCGGCTGATCTCCTCGCCGTTGAGGTGGATCGAACCTCTCTCGATGCGGCCGTTCCCCGCGAGCAGGCCGATGACCGCCTGTGCGGTGGAGGTCTTGCCGGATCCGCTTTCGCCGACCAGCGCCACGACTTCGCCGGGCTCTACGGTGAAGGACACGCCATGGACAACCGTCGAGCGTTCATCGCCGTGGCTGTAGGAGATGTCCAGATCGCGAACGTCCAGAACGGGATTTGCGGAAATGCTCATCGGGCGCTCCTTCCGATCGATTGACTGATACGGTTGGCCGACAGGACGACGGCAACGACGATCAGGCCGGGGGCGGCGGTTAACCACCAGGCAGTGGCGAGGTAATTGCGTCCTTCAGCGATCAGCAGGCCCCATTCCGGCGTCGGCGGCGGCGCACCGTAGCCAAGGAAGCCGAGGGTCGAGATCTGCAGGATAGCCCAGCCGAACTGGACGGCCGTATAGGCGACGACCGATGTCAGCGAATTAGGCAGGATATGCCGCCATAAAACCTTGCCGAACGTGCCGCCGCTGCCGAAGGCCGCCTCGACGAATTCTGCATTGCGCACGCGCACAACTTCCGACCGCATGAGGCGGGCGAACCCGGCGATTGCTGTCGCACCGACCGCAATCGCCGCATTGAGCGTGCCGAAGCCGAGAAGAATGATGATGCTAAGTGAAAGCAGCAGCGTCGGGATGGACAGAAGCACATCGACCAGCCGCATCAGAACTTCATCGACGCGACCGCGCACCGACCCGGCGATCAGCCCGATCCCGCTGCCGACGACAAGCCCGACCCCAACGGCGGCGACCGCACCCGACAGCGAATGGACGGCGCCGTAAACGATGCGGGCGAAGAGATCGCGGCCAAGCGAGTCCGTGCCGAGAAGGTGAAGCGCCGACGGTGCCTTGAGCTGCCCGCCGGGCGTGCCCTGCAGCGGATCATAGCTGGTGAAGATCCATGGCACGATCGCCCATAGAAGTACGAGCGTAAGCACCAGCCAGGCAAGCGCAAGACCGTAGGGGAAATTGCGCAGAGTTTTCAGAACGCCGCGGCGTTTGCCGAGACGGGGCGAGGCTTCGGCGGTCGTGCTGGTGAGGTGAGCAAAAGTATCGATGCTGGTCATGCTGCGGCACCGCTCCTGTTCCTGAGGCGTGGGTCGAGAAGCGGATAAGCAAGGTCGACCGCGAGATTGATGGTGACGAAGGCGGCGGCGGAGATGACGACGACGGCCTGAAGCACCGAGAGATCCTGATTGCCGACGGCTTTTTCGGTCAGCCCGCCGATACCGTTGAGACCAAAGACGGTTTCGGTGACGACCGCTCCGGCGATCAGTTCACCGAACAGCACGCCGGCAATGGTCAGCGTCGGGAGAATGGCGTTGCGGGCTACATGCCGCCAGAGCAGCCGCGTCTCGCTGGCGCCCTTGGCACGGGCCACGGCGACGAAGGGACGGGTGCGAATTTCGTCGATGTTGCGGATAAGGATCTGCGCCAGCGGTGCGGCGATCGGGACGGCAAGTGTTGCGACCGGCAGGACAAGGCTTTCCCACGGGCCGGGGTTGATGACTGACACCAGCCGGAACCGGAAGGAGAAGATCTGGATCAGCATGATCGCCAGCCAGAAGACCGGGACCGAGATGAACAGCGATGGCAGCGACTGGATGGCGTTTCTCAGCCACGCGAAAGGCGCCATCGAGGAGAGGAAGGCGATGAAGACGGCAAGCAGGGTTGCTGCGAGAAAGCCGAGGCCCGCGAGCCTCAGCGTCGGCGGCAAATTGGTGGCGAGCTGAGCCGAGACCGGCACGCCAGCCTGCAGCGAATAACCGAAGTCGCCCCTGAGGAAATTGACGAGCGTGTTGCCGTATTGCACGACGATGTTGGAATCCACCGCATAGGCGGCGCGGATATCCGCGACCTGATCTGCGCTCAGGCCGAATTCCGGATTGAGGAACTTGATCAGCACCGCATCGCCGGGCATGGCCTGCAACAGGATAAAGGACAGCGTGAAGGCCGCCCAGAGAACGAGCAGCGCCTGGCCGATCCGTCCGATGACATAGCGTGTCATTTGATATCTCCGAGAAAAGTCGGATGGCAGCCCGTGGGCTGCCATCCCTTTGGCTTGGGAGGCCTGTTGGTTTGGAGTTCTGTTACTTGTCGAGCCCTGTTACTTATCGAGCCATGTGCTGTAGAATGCGGGGCGGCCGACGGCTTCGAAGGCGACGCCCTTGACGTAAGGGGCGCCGGCAAAGGCCTGCGGTTCCTCGAAGATCGGAACGGCATAGGCCTGATCGAGAACGTAGGCCTGCGCATCCGCCACGGCCTTCAGCCGCTTTTCGCGGTCCGGCTGCGAGGCGATCTCGTCGAGAATGGCATTCAGCCTGTCGTCGGAGAAGGTCTTGACCTTGTCGCTGACGCCGCCCTTCTGCAAAAGCAGGTTACGGTTGGTCGGATAATACTGGCTCTTGACCACATCGGGATCGGCGCGGCCGACCATGGCGACGGCAACCGGCGTCTTCAGCGGATCGAGTTCGTCGACCACCTTGCTGCCGGCATCGCCGGCCAGCACGTTCAGCTTGACGCCGAGCTTGGACCATTGCTGCGCGATCAGCTGCAGCACCGCACGGCTCTGCGGCTGCGGCAGCGATTCATACGAGGTCAGGATGAGCTTCTGGCCGTCCTTGGCGCGGATGCCGTCTGCCCCGAGCTTGAAACCGGCTTCGTCGAGCAGCGCTTCGGCCTTTTCCGGGTCGTAGCCGAGCTTGTCTTCCTGCGCCACATAGCCGATCGCGGTCGAGGCGATGATCGAGGTCGCCTTCGGATAGTTCTTCGAGAAGATCGTCGACAGGATCTCGTCGCGATTGACCGCAAGCGACAGCGCCTTGCGCACCTTGATGTCGGACACCAGCGGATTGTCCGGGCGGAAGACGATCGAGTTGTTCACGCCGCGCGTGCCGGGTGCGTAGATGGTAAAGCTCTGGGCTTCCACCTGACCTTCGTCATAGGCCTGGATCTGGCGGATGAAGTCCGCCTGGCCGGCGAGAAGCGCGCCGATGCGCACGCTGTCTTCGGCGGTGACGATATAGTTGATCCCGTCGAGATAGGCGCGGCCCTGATGTTCGAGCTTGGCCGGTCCCCAGTTATAGTCCTCGCGGACCGTCAGATCGAGTGACTTGCCGATCGTCTCGGCCTTCACCACGAAGGGGCCGGACCCGATGATCTTCGTTGCATCGCCAAGCTGTTCGAAGGGCAGGGCCAGCGTCGAAAGCGAGACGATGCCGGAGCCGATCACCGATGTACCCTGCAGGAAGCCGGGCGAGGGTTTCTTGAAGGTGAACTTCACCGTCAGCGGATCGATGACCTCGCTGTGGTCGTAATTGTTGACCACTTCGGACACCGGCTGTTTCAGCGGCTTGTTGCCGAGGCCGAACGTGTCGAAGTTTTTCGCCACTGTTGCCGCATCGACCGGCGTTCCGTCGGAGAAGGTGACGCCGGGGCGCAGCTTGAACGTATATTCGGTGGCATTGTCGTTGACCGTCCAGGACGTTGCCAGCCAGGGCTCGATCTCCAGCGTCTTCGGGTTCTGGTAGGTCAGCTTGTCGGTGACCTGGTTGAGGACGCCGCCATTCGGATAAAAGCCGCCGGCCGGCGGGTAAAGGTTGGTATGGGCCTGCTGCTCGAGATAGACGAGCGTGCCACCCTTGGCGGGGGCATCTGCGGCAAGGCCGGCCGTTGCAAATGTCGTCGTCGCCAAAAGCCCGAGGCTGAAAGCAATAAGTGTCCGATAGCGCGTCATGGGTCCGGTCTCGCCGTTGTTCGATGACCATCAACCTATCCACTTGCGGCAAACTTCTATGGATTTGCTATTCTATTTTAACGCCAAGCCCGGAAGTTTCTTTGCTGCACTGCCAAAATTTCTGGAACTTTCGCTTTATCGGTGATGAAACCCGGAGCGAATGCAAAGGTAAACCGACAGAGCGACATCTAGTCGCGATAACGCAATGCTTCGATCAGCAATCTGAAAGCTGGGGATACCTGTCGACGGCTGGGATAGTAGAGATGGTATCCGGGGAACGGGGGGCACCAGTCTTCAAGCACGTGTTCCAGACGGCCATCATCGAACAATGAGCCGAACTGATCGTCTGGCAGGCAGACGAGTCCCAGGCCGTTCACGGCCGCCTCGACCAGCATGGGCACATCGTTACAGGTAAACTGCCCCTGAACGCGTACGTTGAGCGGTCTGTCATCCTTTTCAAATTCCCAGATGTAGAGCCCGCCAAGCGTGGGAAGTCGAAGATTTATGCAGACATGCTGCATCAGATCATGCGGTGACAGGGGCTTGCCTCGTTTTTCGAAATAGCCGGGCGCCCCCGCGACGGCCATCCGCAATTCAGGGCCTATTCGCACGGCGACCATGTCCTTCTCCACCCGTTCGCCGAGCCGGACACCCGCATCGTAACGTTCGGAGACGATGTCGGTGAATTTCTGGTCCACCGAGATTTCGATATTGATGTCCGGATATTCGGCCATCAACCGGCTGGCGGCGGGCATGACGATGCCGACCGCGGCCTGCCGGCTCGATGTCAGGCGAATTGTTCCAGCCGGTTTGGCTCCGAGTGCGCTTATCACATCGACGCGTGTTTCGATGTCGTCAAATGCCGGTCGCAATGTTTCGAGCAGTTGCTCTCCTGCATCCGTCGGGGCGACATTGCGCGTCGTCCGGGTGAGCAGACGCACCCCCATTCTTTCCTCAATGCGCCGGATGGTGTGACTGAGAGATGATTGGGACGTACCCATCCTTGCGGCAGCGCGGGTGAAACTCCGTTCTTCGGCAACGGCCATGAAGGCCAGAAGATCTCCAATTTCATCACGCCGCATTTATCAATCTCCAGCATAGGTCCATGCGAGATTTAGCGTATAACGGACCGGATGCGCCAATGAAAAACCTGTGTTTTCATGGCTGCATATCTGGCGTTCCATCCATCCGATGGCCATCGGCGAAATCGGGAAGGAGAAGGCTTTCGATGAAGACTTCGGATTTTGCCTTCTCGTCAGGTCGCGATTGGCGGCCAGGCGAGCTCCATGATCCTCACCAGTGAAGCAGCCGGCGCGACAACAGCATGCCGATCAGCCCGGTTAGAATGATGCCGGATGTGTACCAGATAGCAACGAATGGCAGGCCGTTCTCGATGCAGCCCCATGAATATGTCCAGGCGCCGATGGCGCCTGCGGTCAAACCCGCGACGAAGCCGGTCAGGCGGATATGTGTCGGCGCACCGCGGCGCAGGAACAGGATGATCGCCCCATAAACCGGGATGGCCGCGACGAGGATGATGAATGGGCAGAGCCAATATGAGATGCCGAATATCAGGTTCGGATAGTCGCTCGACGGCGAGAGGCGCAATTGCCAGAGGCCGAGCGACGCAAGGGCCAGATAAATCAACAGGGACGCAAAACCAGCGTTTCGTGGTACGCCGCCGGGTCGGGCGACGACCATGAGCGCGCAGAGCCCAATCAATGCCAGGGCGAGCGGATAAATCGACTTCACCCAGAATGCCGGTGTGGGAAGAGCCTGCGCCAGGTCAGGCCTCAGCCCATGTCCGAGTAAAATCAGGGCGGCCGAAAGGATAAGACCGGGCAGCAGGGTGCATGCCAGCAATCGTCCCAACGCTCCGGGGCGGACTGGTTTCAGATCGGTTGCGAGCCGGTCGATCAAATCATCGGTCACTACTCTCGCCTTTCAGTTTGGCTGCTATCGCCTGTATGCCTCTGAACACACTGATCTTGACGACAGCCTCGCTGCGCCCGCTTTTCGCTGCCGTGTCCGATACCGAATGGCCCTCCAGTCTGACCCGCCGGATCATCTCGCCCTGCCATGCAGGCAGGCTCTCCAGCAGCCGGTTGACGTCCATTCTGGCGGAGACGGCATCTTCACTATATCCGCCGGCAATCTCCTCCAGCATCTCCATGCCAAGATGTGCCTTGTCATCCGACCGACGATAGTGATCCACCAGCTTGTGCCTGGCGATCGTGAAGAACCAGGCGGTGAACGGCCGTCCGCGGTCATAGGTGATCCTGCGCTGGTGCAGCGCCAGCAACGTGTCCTGCACCAGGTCATCCACATCGGCAGGCGCCGAACGGCTCAGGCGTCGACCATAATAGCTCACGAGAAGGTGCCTCAGCATGTCGAGCAGGCAGCGATAAGCCACCTCGTCGCCATCAAGGGACAAGAGCATCAGTGCTTTCAGCTCGGTCTCAGTCAGTTGCTTCATGTCTTCAAGGGCTCATACGCCAGCGCGGTGAAACCGTTACACGTCGGTTGCAATAAAAGCGAGGAAACTGCGGCAATCACATGGGCGTGATAGTGGATGGATGGCCGTAACCAATCTCAGCCGGTGGCGAATGAGCCCTGCGTGACCCTCGTCGAAAAAGGCAGTGGGCACGTACAACTGGGAGAACAATCATGACCATTCGTCTATTCGCCACCGGTGTTGGCGCAATCCTTGTCGGCCTCTGCATCTCCGGTAGCGCCAGTGCGCAGACCAGCACGGACAGCATGAGCAAGCCGAATAGCATGAAATCGGAAATGATGAAGACCGACAGCATGAAAATGGGCAGCACCAAGATGGGCAGCAAAGCCGACTGCATGCACAAAGCGGGCATGGAGAAGGACAGCATGAAGAAGTCCAACATGATGAAGCACTGCGATGCGATGAAATGAACGGGTGGCGCCCTTGCAGTTGAAACTCGGGCGAGGGCGCCGCCGTACAGGATTAAAAGCATCTGCGCGGAGTTGAACTCATGGCAACTATCGAAACACGAAACGTCAGGCCTGGCGGAAAGCGGGTGTTCATTCGCCGGCACAGCCTGACGGTGCGCCTGTCGCACTGGCTCAACGTCCTTTGCATGACGGTATTGCTGTTCAGCGGCCTGCAGATCTTCAACGCGCATCCGGCGCTGTACTGGGGCCAATATGGCGCCGACAACGATCCCTCCGTTCTGTCGATGGAAGCAGCAGAGGACGGCGATGCCATCAAGGGTGTTACCCGGATCGGCAGCTTTTCCTTTAATACGACCGGTATGCTTGGCGTTTCGACCGTCGATGGACAGGCGACAGCACGGGGTTTTCCGGCCTGGATCACCTTGCCCAGCTACCAGGATCTCGCAACCGGCCGGCGATGGCACTTCTTCTTTGCCTGGTTGTTCGTCATCAATGGCCTGATCTACATGGCCTATGGCTTTGTCGCCCGCCATTTCCGCCGGGACCTTCTGCCTGCGCGGGACGAGCTCACGCCGGGCCACCTTCGAGACGAGATCGTCGATCATGCCCGCTTGCGGTTTCCCAAGGGTGAGAAGGCCCGCCATTACAATGCGCTGCAGAAACTCACTTATCTTCTCGTCATATTCCTGGCTTTACCGGTGATGATCGCGACGGGCCTCACCATGTCGCCTGGCTTCAATGCCTTCGCGCCTTGGATGCTCGATGTCTTCGGCGGCCGGCAATCGGCCCGGACGCTGCATTTCATCACTGCCTTCGCGCTCGTCGCCTTCGTTGTCGTACATGTCGCGATGGTCCTCGTCTCGGGCGTGTTCAACAACATGCGCTCGATGATCACCGGCCGCTATTCCATAGACATTGAAGATCGGACGGAGGTCCAGCCATGAGCCGTATCATCACCCGCCGCCGGTTTCTGATCGGTTCGACGCTCACCGCCTCCGCGCTCGGCCTCAGTGGTTGCGACGCCCTTGTCGAAAGCCCGAAAGTCCAGTCGATCCTGAAGATCGCGGAAGGCCTGACCATGAAGACGCAACGCGCGCTGATCGGCGACGACACGCTGGCGCGCGAGTTCGGCATGGCCGATATCTCGCCGACTTTTCGCGCCAATGGCACGAGCATGCCTGACGGCGCGCAATATCAGGACCTGCTCAGCCGGCAGTTCTCGACATGGCAGCTTGAAGTCGGTGGGCTTGTGGAGCGGCCGACGAAGCTATCGCTTGCGGCTCTCAAGGCAATGCCGTCGCGCACCCAGATCACGCGGCACGACTGCGTTGAGGGCTGGAGTGCGATCGGTCAATGGACCGGCGTGCCGCTGGGATCGCTGTTGCAGCAGGTCGGTCTCAAGCCGGAGGCGCGTTATATCGTCTTCCATTGTGCCGACGAATTCGAAAAAACGCTCGACGGAAGCGGCTGGTATTACGAAAGCATCGATCTCGTCGATGCCTTCCATCCGCAAACCATTCTCGCCCATGCGATGAACGGCCGTGATCTGGAAGTCGCGCATGGCGCGCCACTTCGCCTGAGGGTCGCGCGGCAGCTTGGCTACAAACAGGCCAAATACCTCATGCGCATCGAAGCCGTCGCTGATCTGGCCAGTCTTTACGGCGGCAATGGCGGCTTCTGGGAAGACCGCGGTTACGAGTGGTACGCCGGAATCTGAGAGTTCGCGGGGCAGGCCGCGAAGGTTTTGCTCTGTGGAAACCGGCGGATTTTCATCCCGCATCCGTCGGCACTGATACGTCAGGGACTTTAAAAAGGAAGAGCATATGTCCTCCATATCCAAAAACGGGTTCTCTTTGGTCGCAGGCATGCTGATCGCGGCGGCGATCGGTTTTTCCGCCCAAGCAGCTGACCAGATCCGCGTCCGCGGCACGGTCGATAGCCTCGATGGTTCGATTCTGTCCGTGAAGACCCGCGAAGGCACGGACGCCAAGATCATGCTCAAGGACGGTTGGAAGATTTCCAGCGTGGCGAAGGCATCCGTCAACGACATCAAGGAAGGCGATTTCGTCGGTATCGCATCCCTGCCGACGACCGATGGCGGTAACGGTGCCCTTGAAGTGCTGATTTTCCCCGCAGCCATGAAAGGCACGGGTGAAGGCAGCTATGCGTGGGATCTGAAGCCCAACAGTTCGATGACAAATGCCACGGTCGCCAACGCCGTCAAGTCGGTCGATGGCCATACGCTCACCGTGACCTACAAGGGTGGAGAAAAGAAGATCGCGATTCCCGACGGCACGCCGGTCGTGACGTTTGCCACGGCTGCCGTTGCAGATCTCAAAAGCGGCGCGACCGTGTTCATTCCTTCCGAAAAGGCTGCGGATGGCACGATCTCCAGCTCCCGCGTCGTGGTCGGCACCAATGGCGTCGTGCCGCCTATGTGAGCGGCATATCACGCTTGACATACACCCCGGTGACAATCGAGATCCGGGGTGAACCTTCACTGCGCGGCGGCAGTCGTGCTGATCCCGCGTTTGTGCTGGAAACTGTTTTAGCCCGAATAACCCAAAAGCCGCGAAATTCGTTCGGCTGTCGTTTTGGTCCTTTCGATATGTTCGTTCGACGGGACTTCGCCGACAAACTGGATCATATCGACAATACCCACCGCGCCACAGACCATGCCGGACGCGTTGAATATGGGGCTGGCGAGCGTGTTCAAACCGAGCGCCGCCTGATTGGGCGCAACTGCCCAGCCCTGCCGCCTGATGACTTCAAACTCTTCCGCCAGAATGGTCGGCGAGACGATCGTTTCAGGCGTGAAAAGCTCCAGCCGATTTCTCAGCACGCGCGCTTGGAAAGCCTGTGAGGAAAAGGCTGTTGCGACCTTGCCCTGAGCAGAGCCGTGAAACGACAGGATCGAACCTACCCGAACGCCGATCTCGATCGACGCTCTCCCGGGGACAGTCGCGATGACCAGCATGCCTTCGGGTGTCAATTGGGATGCAACGGCGGAGTGCCCCAATGCATCCCGAAGATCGAGAAGCGGATCGTTGGCGGCGCGAATTAGTCCCATATTGTCGAAGACCGACTGACCGAGAGACAATAGCCGCGAGCCCACCTCATACCGCTCGGAATCGTCTTGCTGAAACACATACCCCTGTTGAACGAGTGTCTGCAAATGGCGGTGGATGCGGCTTTTGCTCGTCCCCAACGCATTGGCGAGATTCGTCACCCCTACACCTTTGGGCGTGCGAACGACTTGCTCGATGATGCTCATGGTAAGGATGACGGACTGGAGGCCATCTGAATTTTTCTCTTCAGTATCAGTCATTTACCGTTATCCTGCCTCTAAAATTCATGCATACGTCCATAAAATAACAAAAGAGCCACGAAACGACTTCGCGCTTCGGAGCCGTAGGACATCAGGTGAAAATGTACCTGATACGAGCCGGTGCGTCAGTATCAGCCATAAAATCCGGCCGAGAGACCTGGTTGCGGATAGTGCCTCGCCTGGCAACGAGACGATAGCAATTTCTCCGGGCGACCGTTCCAGAACATCCCCATCGGGTCGCCTTTGTGACCTGCCACATCTTCCGAAGACGTCATCAAAAGATCCATATCTACTCTCGCCCATGGGAGTAGAAACCCACGCCTATATCCGGATTGGTAAGAACAAAGTTCTGAAAAATCAAGAGATTTGGCTTCTAATTTAATAAACCGCAAGCCTCGCTTTTGTCGGAAAATCCCAAAATTTTTGCCGGTTGCGTCCGTTTGACGCGCGGGCTTCGTTCAACCGGCCGCTTGACGAATGGGTGCGAAAAGCGAATAAATCAGAACAACGTTTCGTTCAGCGGAACAATCGAGAGAAGTGGTGACCGACCTCAGTGGTCGCTGCAGGTGTCTTGAGGACTTGCCAGGGAGAACGGCAATCAAGCTGGCGACGTGGGTGTGCTGCCAGAGGAGAATGGAGGAATAGACATGACTGAAACGTCTTCAACGACTTTGGAGCTTGACGCACGCGTTAGCGAAATACTGCGTGGTGGGGTCGATCCTCATGTTCACAGCGGCCCGTCGATCGCTCCCCGGGCGGTCGATCATCTGGAACTGGCGCGGCAACTCTCCGAGGCCGGTTTCGTTGCTGCCGTTACCAAGGATCACGATTATTCCGGCGTCGTTCCCGCGGAGATGATCCGCAAGCACCATCCCGAACTATCGACGAAGATTTACTCGGGCATCGCGTTGAACAACGTGGTTGGCGGCTTCAATCCCTATGCCGTCGAGCATACGGCTGCGATGGGTGGAAAGATCGTCTGGCTGCCGACGCTTGCAGCAGAAAATCATCTGAAGTGGGAAAAGTCATCGGGTTGGGTCCATCCGGCTTCGACTCAGAAAATACGCCCTGCCACGGCAGTCCCGCTCTTCGATGCCAACGGCAAGCTTCTCGACGCAGTTCTTGATGTTCTCGATGTCGTCGCAGCAACCGGCATGGCGCTGGCCAGCGGCCACATCCACGTTTCCGAAACGAAAGTGGTTTTCGCCGAGGCGCTCAAGCGCGGGGTCGAGCATCTCATCTTCACACACCCGGAAGACATCGTCGGGGCCTCCCTGGACGACGCACGCGAAATCGCCGAGATGGGCGCCTATGTCGAACATTCCCTGGCATTCTTCCTGAACGGCTCGAAATTCCAGACGCGGACGGAAGACGAACTCAAGGCGCATATCGACATCGTCGGCGTAGAACGGACAATCCTGTGCTCCGATCTCGGGCAGGTCGGCACGTTCAGCCCGATCGAAGGCTTCCGCAATGGCGTCCTCGCCTGCATCAGGCTGGGCTACTCGGACGCACAGATCCACGACATGGTGGCAACCAACGCAGCGAGCGTCCTCGGACTGACTGGCTGACCATCTGGTAATTGCGCTCAGGTCACGGGAGTGGCCTGAGTTCGCATTCAAAATTATTCGCGCTGTCTGCTTTGGGCCGGGAACCCGAAGCAGCTTTTTTGGAGGGAAAAATGCTAAAATGGTATCATGAGCTTAACAGCAAAGAACGAAAAACGTTCTATGCGTGTTTCGCCGGTTGGGCGACCGATGCGCTCGACACCCAGCTCTTCAGTTTCCTGATCCCGACGCTTGTTGCGATCTGGTCGATCACGAATGCGGAGGCCGGCTGGCTCGGCACGTCCGCGTTGATCTCTTCTGCTGTCGGCGGTTGGGGTGCGGGGATTCTTTGCGACCGCATCGGTCGCGTCAAGGTGATGAAGATCGCCATCGTATGGTTCACCATCTTCACCATCGCGAGCGGCTTTGCCAATTCTTATGAACAGCTTCTCATCGCCCGCATCCTGTCCGGCATCGGCTTCGGCGGCGAATGGGCGGCTGGCGCGGTTCTGATGGGTGAGGTTATTCGTCCCGCCTATCGCGGCAAGGCTGTCGGCAGTGTCCAGAGCGCCTACGCACTCGGATACGGTTTTGCCGCTATTCTGTCGTCGGTGCTATTTGCGACCATTGAGCCGTCCAACGCCTGGCGCTGGATGTTCTGGATCGGCGCACTTCCCGCTGTCTGGGTTTTCTGGGCATTGCGTGGCGTCGAAGAACCGGAAGTTTTCTTGAACGCCAAGAAGGCACAGCGTGCAAGTGGCGAAACGGTCAACCCGTTGGTCATCTTCGCACCCCGCTACCTGAAGACGACGATCCTGTGCTCGCTGCTTGCGCTCGGGGTTCAAGGCGGTGCGTTTTCGATCGTCATGTGGTTGCCGTCCTTCCTGAAGAACAGTTACCAGATCTCGTCGGTCATGGTCGGTTATTATGTCTTCGTGCTGACTTTTGGCTCGTTCGTGGGATATATCACCGCGGCCTATCTATGCGACTCCATCGGACGCCGGCTCAGCTTCTTCGTCTTCACCATTCTGAACTGGATCATCATCCCGTTATTCCTTTTCGTGCCGGAAATGGGAGCTGTATCTCTGCTGCTCATCTTCCTGCTCGGCTTCTCGCTGCTCGGCATCTACAGCGCCCTCGGGCCTTACTTTACCGAACTTTTCCCGAGCGTCATCCGCGCCAACGGACAGGCCTTCAGCTACAATTTCGGCAGGGCGGCAGGTGCATTCTATCCGGCCATCGTCGGCATGCTGGCATCCGCTGATCTGATGCCGTTGCATACAGCAATGGGTGTAACGGCAATGTCGGCCTACGTCTTCGTGTTGCTTGCCGTCGCCATTCTGCCGGAGACCAACGGTCGGGATCTTACTGCGGTCGATACAAAAACCGATGCGACGCCCGTAGCACCGGCCACGAAGTAAACTCTGACAACCCGTCAATCGTCGAACCGACACCTCCCAACGGCCTCACGTCGTTGGGAACCGGCGGCGCGCGACCGGTGTGATCTCAACACTTCAGCTGAAATGCGTGACCACCATGATACTTGAAAACCGAAATATACTGATCGTCACCGCTCACCCGGAACAAAGCTCCTTCAACCACGCCCTGACGGAAAGTGCGACCACCGCTCTGCGCGCCGCCGGGCATGATGTTTCGCTTTCTGATCTTTATGCCGAGAATTTCGGCGCATCGTCGGGACCCAGCGATTTCACCGCGCGTGCGGACGCCGATTGCTTCCACTACCAGAACGAACAAACCAATGCCGTCCGCAATCGATCCTTTGTCCCCGAAATCGCACGGGAACAGGCAAAGCTTGCCGCCGCCGATGTCATCATCTTCCAATTCCCGCTCTGGTGGGGAGGCCCGCCTGCAATCCTGAAGGGCTGGCTCGAACGGGTTCTTGCCTACGGATTTGCCTATGTGGACGGCTATCGTTTTGACACGGGTCTCTTCCGCGGCCGACATGCGATCATGTCCGTCACCACCGGCGGAACGCCCGCCCGCTTCAGCGACGATGGCGTCTATGGGCCGATCGAGCAGCTGCTGCGCCCGATCAAGCGCGGCGCCCTGGAATATATGGGCTTCGAAGTCGCCCCATCCTTCGTCTGCTACGGCGCCCCCCGCATGAGCGATGAGGACCGCCAGGCACATCTGTCGCTCTGGGCGAAACAGGTTCTCGATATCGCCAGGCTTCCCGTCAATCGCTCGCTTTATCCGGCCGACCCTCTGTCTCTGGTCGAGGCCGGGGCATGGGCGAAGAGCTGATGATCATGGCGCATTCGCATTCGAGACGAGCTTGCTTCGTCACCTCTGAGTGGAGTTAGAAATGGAACAGGACATATTCATCCTTGATGGCGCACGTACCGCAATCGGTACGTTCGGCGGCGCCTTGAGCACGTTCACCCCAGCCGAACTCGGCGCGCTTGCCGCAAAATCGGCAATTGAAAGGTCGGGCGTTGCGGCGCAGGACATCGATAATGCCGTCGCTGGCAACGTCATCCCGAACTCGCCTCGTGATCTTTATCTCGGGCGCGTCATCGGCATCGAAAGTGGCCTCCCGACATCGGCACCCGGACTTACGCTCAACCGGCTCTGCGGGTCTGGTGCCCAAGCGATTGCCACGGCGGCATCGATAATCCGGGCCGGCGAGAGCAGCATTTCGCTTGCTGCAGGCTCTGAAGTCATGAGCAGCGCACCTTATTCGATCGCCAACCATCGCAAGGGCCAGAAGATGGGTGACGCGGCGTTGACCGACTGGCTTCTCGGATCATTGACCGATCCGTTCGGTTGCGGGGGAATGGGGATTACCGCGGAAAATATCGCGGCCAAGTATGAAATCAGCCGCGGCGAGCAGGATGCCTTCGCACTGGACAGTCAGCAAAAGGCAGTCCGGGCCATTACCGAACAGCGCTTTGAGTCGCAGATCGTTCCGCTTACGGTCAAGACGCGAAAAGGCGTGCAGAGCGTTACGGAAGATGAGGCTCCGCGCCGGGACACGACGCTCGACGGCCTTGCCGCGTTGCGACCGACCTTCCGCAATGATGGCACTGTGACGGCTGGAAATGCGAGCGGCATCAACGATGGTGCGGCAGCCGTCGTGCTGGCAAGCGGGGCCGAAGTTGCGGCCCGCGGTCTTCGCCCCCGCGGCAAGCTGCTCTCCTGGGCGGTCGCAGGCGTTCCACCGGAAATCATGGGGATCGGTCCTGCGCACGCGGTGCCGCTGGCTCTGCAGCGTTGCGGCATCAATCTCGACCAGATCGATGTGATCGAATCGAACGAGGCATTTGCCGCACAGGCGATTGCCGTGAACAGGCTGCTCGATCTTCCCCTAGAAAAAGTCAATCCGAACGGCGGCGCGATCGCGCTCGGGCACCCGCTGGGGGCAACCGGCATCATCCTGACCGTCAAGGCTCTCTACGAGCTGGAGCGCATCGGTGGACGTTATGGACTCGTCACCATGTGCATCGGCAACGGGCAGGGGATTGCCCTCGTCATCGAGAATTGCCGCACCTGAAACTCACGGAGGAAAACAATGACTTCGAATCTGCGAACAAGGATACGCGCCGGGGAGCTGCTGGTCGGATCCTTCATCAAGACTCCCTCTCCCCATGTGATCGAAATCCTCGGTCATGCAAAGCTGGATTTCGGGGTGATCGACCAGGAACATGCGCCGATCGGTATCGCGCAAGTGGATATGATGGCGCTTGCCGGCAAGGCAATCGGGCTGCCCCTGCTCTCGCGCCGCTGGGGAGCCTCGGTCGACTGGATTTCGCCCCTGCTCGACCTTGGCCTGGCCGGAGTTATGGTGCCCCATGTGGTCAATGCCGATGGCGCCCGCGCCGTCTGCGATGCCGTCCGTTTCTCCCGCGGCAAACGCGGCCTCTCGCCATCTCCCCGCGCCGGCAATTACGGCGGCATCGGCATCGCCGACTATCGTGCCAAATGCGACGCGGAGAGCGTCGTGATGGTGCAGATCGAGGACGAATCCGCGCTCGCCCATCTCGATGAGATCGCCGGCGAACCGGATGTCGATCTTCTGTTCATCGGTCCGGCGGACCTGTCACAATCGATGGGGGTATCCTATCCCTCGCCGGAACTGGACGCTGCCATCGAGCAGATCATTGCGGCTGGCAAAAAGGCCGGCGTGGCCATCGGCCTGTTCGTCGGCGACGCCGGACATATCGCCAAATGGCACGCCAGCGGCGTGAGCGTTTTCGTCTGCGGTTCCGATCAGGCGCTTCTGCGCAAATCCGCGACCCAGATGATGGCTACAGCAAAAACAGAGAAGGAGTGAACCATGTACAAGGACAAGGACCCGCGCGCCGATCTCTTCGCTGCAGCGGCAAAGCCGCCCGCAACGGGTTTGATTGCAGAAGAGCAACTGGCGACCTTTTATGACACGGCGCCGCAGGAAGAGCGCGACGGAAGCCGAACCTGGTATGTCAGGGGCTGCAATTTCGTTCTCGCCTATTCCGAGACAAAAGAAGGTGCCGTTCTGGAGCGCAAGGGACAGGCCGACGAATACGTCCTTTATCTCGCCAATCCGGCAGACAGGGCCGTTGTCGAGTGGGGTAACGAAAAGGTCGAGGTTGCAGGTTACTCCGTCACGTTCATACCGCCGGGCGACAGCCGGATCGTATTGCCGGCCGGCGGCAAGCTGGCCCGGCTTTTCACGATCGCCTCAAAGGATCTGGTCAAGGCCTGCCCCAATGCCGATGCCTATGATACGCCGCGTCAGCACATTCCGGCATTCGAGCCCTGGCCCGAACCGGTGGGTGGCTGGAAGGTTCGCCAATATTCGCTGAACGTTCCAGACGAGCCCGGTCGTTTCGGGCGGATCTTCCGCTGCACGACATTCATGGTGAACGCGCTTCCCTCACAGGTCGGACCGCGCGATCCGGCAAAAATGTCACCGCATCATCATGACGATTTCGAACAGTGCTCGCTGGCACTCGGTGGCAGCTTTACCCATTACCTGCGCTGGGCCTGGACGACCGATATGGGGGACTGGCGCGATGACAAGGCTATCGATGTCGGCTCGCCGTCGGTGCTGGTCATCCCGCCGCCGGTCATTCACACGACGCGCGCCAGCAGCGACGGCAATAACGATCTGGTCGATATCTTCTGCCCGCCGCGTATGGACTTTTCGCTCAAGCCCGGCTGGGTTCTGAACGATGCTGACTATCCGATGCCGGGCACCCGGTGATGCAACGGTGGAGGGTCGGGCGGTCGCTTCGCCTGATCCTCCACCTTTGAAATGCGCTCATCCGATGATGCGAGAGCCAATCGCGCATCCGAACCGCTCTGCGAGCGCGTCGCGGCCAGGCTCGAAAGCTTAGTCCTCCCCAAATTGAAGGTCTTGAAGAATGTACAAGGTGAATACCGCTGAAGAAGCCGTGCGACGGATACCAGATGGGGCCGTTCTCATGATCGGTGGCTTCGTTGGTATCGGGACACCTCAAGATCTTGTCGATGAACTGGTTCGTCAGGGCAAGAAGGGTTTGACGCTGATCGCGAACGATACCGCACGCCCGAATGTGGGAGTGGGCAAACTGATCGACGCAGGCCTGGTGAGCAAGGCGATCGTCAGCCATATCGGCACCAATCCCGTCACGCAGAAGCAGATGATCAGTGGAGTGATCGAGGTGCAACTGGTTCCCCAGGGCACATTGGCCGAGCGCGTCCGCGCTGGCGGATCCGGGCTTGGCGGCGTGTTGACGCCGACCGGGGTGGGCACGGACGCCGCCCTTGGAAAACAGACGATCGAGATCAACGGAATTCAGTATCTGCTGGAAACTGCCCTTAAGGCGGATTTTGCCCTGATCAAGGCCCGGAGCGCCGATTATTCCGGGAACCTCCGGTATTCCCTGACATCGCGCAACTTCAACCCGCTGATGGCCATGGCTGCGGATTTCGTCATCGCGGAACCGGACGAAATCGTGCCGATCGGATGCATCGAGCCCGATGCCGTCGTCACGCCGCATGTCCTCGTTGATCTGCTGATTGCCAAGGGAGCCACGTTATGAACGAGAAAGAGATCATCGCAAGACGTGTTGCGCAGGAACTCAAATCGGGCACTTTGGTCAATCTCGGAATCGGGCTACCAACCATGGTGGCATCCTATCTTCCTGCCGGACTGGACGTCGCATTCCAGTCGGAGAACGGCATAATCGGGATGAGTGCCCTGCCGGACCCGGGCCTTGCCGGCAGCAATCTGACGGATGCCGGCGGTACGCCTGCCGGTGCATTGCCCGGAGCCTGCGCCTTCGATAGCGCCATGTCGTTTGCGCTGGTTCGTGGCGGTCATCTGGATGTCACCGTGCTGGGCGGGCTTCAGGTCGATGAAGAGGGGCATCTGGCCAACTGGATGGTTCCCGGCAAGATCGTGCCCGGTATGGGGGGTGCGATGGATCTTGTTTCAGGGGCCAAGCGCGTGATCGTCGCGATGACCCACACCGCCAAGGGTGAACCCAAAATCCTCAAGAAATGCTCTCTTCCACTAACATCCGTTCGCCGCGTCGATCTTGTGGTCACCGAACTTGCCGTGATCGAGCCGACGAATAACGGCCTGATCCTGCGCGAGATCGCCCCGGGATACACGGTTGAGGAGGTCGTCGCAGCCACGGAAGCCGAGCTTCTGATACCCGTTCCGCCTGCGTTCATGAAACTGGATCAAGCGGCCGTACGATAGGTTGTGACTGCAGCATTGTGGCTCTCAATCTTACGGATGGGTCATTTGAACATGCCAAGCCGCACGGTGTGCGGCTCGGCATCATCTTTTTGCTTGATGGGCTTCCTACCGGAAGGTAGGTATGGATCATGAGCACTCTTTCGAAAACATCCGACGAGATTCTTGCCTCCGCGCGCGTGCTGATCATGAGCAGCGGATATAATGGTTTCAGCTATGCCGACATTGCCGAGGTGGTCGGCATTCGCAAGGCGAGCATCCACCATCATTTTCCAAGCAAGGTCGATCTGGTTCGGACGCTTGTGGCGCGGTATCGCGAGGATGCGCAGGAGGGCTTGTCCTCCCTGGAGCGCAACGTGCAGGATCCCCTTGAGATCCTGCAACTCTATGCCGGGCATTGGGCCAAGTGCATCGAAGACGCGAGCAGACCCTTCTGTGTCTGCGCCTTGCTGGCAAGTGAACTACCGTCGCTACCGCCCGAAGTTGCTGCCGAGGTGACGGCGTTTTTCCGTTTCATATCCTCCTGGCTTACTTCGGTCATGGAACGAGGCGCGAAGGCTGGCACCTTGAACCTGACCAGTACGCGGGAGATCGAGGCCGAAGCATTCATGGCCTCGGTTCATGGGGCGATGCTTTCTGCACGCGCCTATGGCAGGCCGGACGTGTTTGCCGCTGTCCTGGCGCCGACCCTGCACCGCCTCTCCGGGACAGGCATTCAATAATATCCCGATTGGGTACGGCCTGCGGTCTTCAAGCCGTGATCCCGCCCGAGTTCGGATGATGTCGAGTGTTCAGCCGAAAGGCCTGTCGATGGAATGCGCCGGTTCGGTGAAGAAGACCGGACCGGTTTCCGACATGTAGATGATATCCTCAAGACGCACGCCGCATTCGCCGTAGACGCAGAGCATCGGTTCGTCGGAAAATACCATGCCGGGCTCAAGCTTGGTCTTGTTGCCGCGAACGATGAACGGGTTTTCGTGCAGGTCCATGCCGAGACCGTGGCCGGTGCGGTGAGGCAGGCCGGGAACCTGATAGTCCGGGCCGTAACCGGCTTCCGTCAGAACCTTTCGGGCGGCGGTATCGACGTCTTCGCAGGCAGAGCCCAGCTGAGCGGCCTCGAAGGCGGCGCGATGGGCCTTCTTTTCCATGTTCCAGAGTTCCCGCTGTCGCTCCGTCGCTTCGCCGAAGGCATAGGTGCGGGTGATATCCGAGCAATAACGATGGATATGGGCACCGAGATCGATCAGCACCATGTCGCCTTTGCCTAGCGTCTGGGCATAGGGAACGCCGTGCGGATAAGCGGTTGCCTCGCCGAATTGGGCGGCGGCGAAGACATGGCGCATGCCGAGTTTTGCATGGGCAGCCGCGATGAAATCCGTCACCTCCGTGGTCGAGACGCCCTCATGAAGGCCTTCCCATACGGCCTTGTGGACCTGCAGGCCTGCCGTCATCGCCGTCTGGATGATGGCGATTTCGGTTGCCGACTTTATCTGCCGGCATGCGGCGATGAGATCACCGGCACCGATTATCGTCAGTCGTGCCCCGATATAAGCTGTAATCGGGCTTGAGAACAGGAAGGGTGTGGCGGGATCGAAAGCGAGCGTCCCGCCTTCAGCTGGCAGGTCGCAGATCAGGTTTGCGACGAGCAAAGCCGGGTCCTCGTGTTCTTCCCAGGTGGCGATCTGACCGTCGATCTTGATCAGCGTTACCGTTTTCGGCTCTTCGAAGGCCGGGCTGATATAGATCGGCGCGCCGGTGGACGGGATGATCGCGCCGTGCAGTCGTTCGCTGGCGCCGAGCGTCATGCCGGTGAAATAGGTGAGGCTGGTCGAGGTGTCGAGATAGACGGCCTTGACGCCCGCCTCCCGCATCAGGCCCTGCAACTTGGTAATGCGAGCCTGCAGTTCCTCGATGGAGATCGGCGGCACGGCGGCGGCAATGTTTTCGAATTCGGCCAGCGACTGTTTGAAGGACTTGTAGGAATGGGCACTCATATTCTGGTTCCTGAAGGATGTTCGGACGGATTTAAAAGACGACGGGATGGGTGGCGCCGGTCTCGACATTGACGAGACCTTGCGGTGCGTGATCGCTTGGCGCGACCAGAACCCAGCGCCAGGGCGCGCAGGTGAGCGTGGCGAAGGCAAGACGCTCCGGAAAACCGGGGAACCAGCGCGGATGAAAACTCGGCTCGTACATCCAGTCCACCTTTTCGCCCTCGGCATAAAGCGCCTGCATCTCCTCATGCAGGTCTTGCGCCGAGCGGCAGCTCATCAGGCCGGCAACCTCGTAACGCACGCGGGCAACGACTTCACCTTCGCGCACCAGAGCCCAGCCGCCGTCATTGTCGGCAACCGCGTTGACGGCCCTGGCCATCGCCTCGTCGGATGAACCGACACACCAGATGTTATGCTTGTCATGCGCCATGGAGCAGGCAAGCGCCGCATCCGGCGTCGATGGGCCGCAGCCGAGCCAGAACATTTTCGACACGCTGCCCTTGCCGGAAAAGCGGTCGATGACGGAGAACTTGGTGATGTTGCGGCTTTCGTCGCGCTGCACGAGGCCGTCTTTCACCGGCAGGTCGAAGGTCAGAAAGTCGTCAGCCCAGTGGAAGGGGCGAAGCACTGCGGCTGTCATCGTCTCGCGGCTGGGTTCGGCCTTGATGGCGAAATCCTCCGCGATCAGCTCGCGGCCGATATTGATGGTTTTTGTCGCCCATTCCGGCCAGTCGATCTTCGGCACGTCGGGCAGATAGGTCTTGCCATCGGAAATCTGTTTCCCATCGGCCCAGACTTTTGCGATCTCGAATTTTTCGACATTCGACAGAAGCACGATATCCGCATAACGGCCGGGTGCGATGGAGCCGACCCAGGGGGTGAGGCGCATGTGGCGGGCGGGGTTGATCGTGACGCACTGGATGGCGATTTCTGGGGCGAGACCGGCTTCGATCGCCAGACGCACATTGTGGTCGGTGGCGCCGAGTTTCAGCGTGTCGGAGGCGGAGCGATCGTCGGTGGTGAGCGCGATCTGCGACCAGTCGGCAAGGCCGCGATCGAGAAGCCCCTTGATGACTTCCGGCAAGCTGTGCGGGCGAAGCTCCATGAACAGGCCATGGGTGAGCTTGTCCCAGAATTCCTCCGGCGTCCAGGCTTCGTGGTCGGAAGCCAGACCCGCTGCGGCAAAGGCGTTGATCGAGGGCAGATCGCGGATGCCGGCTGCGTGGCCTTCGACCACGGCGCGCTTTTCGAAGGTCGCGCGGATCATGCCCCAGAGACGTTCGTGCGACGGATTTTCCGGGTTCCAGACGGCTGGCCAGTCCATCACCTCGTCGAGACCGGCCGTCATCAGGCTTTGCTGCAGGAACGCCTTCTGTTCGTCATACCCGAGATAACCGCCGCCATGTTCGTAACCCGTCGGCGGTACGGCAGAGCCGGGCAGGGGGAAAATCTTCAGTGGCGAACCGGCCTCGCGGGCTTTCAGCCAGAATTCCAGTGTTTTGCCGCCATTGACGTTGGAAAACTCGTGGCTCGCCTCGCAGGTCCAGGTATTGCCGCGCGGCAAAACGAGGGCTGCTTCCCATTCCGGTGTCAGATGCGAGCTTTCGATATGCTTGTGCACCTCACCCAGACCAGGAACCGCAGCGAGATCGGGTTCGTGGACGTGGCGTTCCACTTCGCCCGGATAGCTGCCGGCCTTGCCGACATAGGCGATGCGCCGGTCCTTGATGATGATTTCCTGGTCTTCCGACCATGTCCGGGTAGCGACATCCAGCAATCGCCCGACGCGCAGTGCGACATCTGCCTTTTCCTTGCCGAGCGCGACTAGTGTCAGCCGCTGGCGGATTTTTACTTCGTTGTCGGCGTCGATGGTGGTGTCTTGGATCTCAACAGGCATGGATTTCTCTGCGTCGCATTGTCCCAATCGCGGGCCTGCAGTGATAGTCCGTGACGGAGGCCAGTCAACCGCTGAAGTTCATTGGGTTTGGTTGAAAGCTGAGTCTCCGCTTTTTGCATAAGGTCAAGCAATAATTGATCTGCCTCAACGCGGGTTTTTACCGCAGCGACATAGTTTCCAAAAGCCCCATTAGCGGCTTGCGTCCTGGCCCCATCGGTCCAGTATTCGGTCTTCTAAATCGATTAGTATGCGTGACGAAAGCAATCGATCACGCACATGATACAATTTGAGGTGGAATTATCATGACGGTCAGCACTATCGAGGAGTTGGGCGCGCTTGTTGCGCGGGTTGAAGCTGCTCAGAAGGCTTATGCATCTTTCAGCCAGGAGCAGGTTGACGAGATTTTCCGCAATGCGGCGCTTGCCGCGGCGAATGCGCGTATTCCGCTTGCCAAGATGGCGGTCGAGGAGACCGGCATGGGCGTGATGGAGGACAAGGTGGTGAAGAACCATTTTGCCTCCGAATATATCTATAACAAATATAAGGACGAGAAGACCTGCGGTGTTCTCTCCGAAGAGCCGGAATACGGGATTGCGACGATTGCCGAGCCGATCGGCCTTATCTGCGCCATCGTGCCGACCACCAATCCGACATCGACGGCGATCTTCAAGGCGCTGATTGCGCTGAAAACCCGCAACGGCATCGTCTTTTCGCCACACCCGCGTGCGCGCCGTTCGACCTGCGAGGCGGCACGCCTCGTGCTGGAGGCCGCTGTGAAGGCCGGGGCGCCGAAGGACATTATCGGCTGGATCGATGAGCCGAGCGTCGAGCTTTCCAACGCACTGATGCACCATCCTGCGATCGACCTTATCCTCGCAACCGGCGGTCCGGGCATGGTCAAGGCCGCCTATTCGTCCGGCAAGCCGGCAATCGGCGTGGGTGCGGGCAATACGCCGGCCGTCATCGACGAATATGCCGATATCAAGCGTGCCGTTGCCTCGATCCTGATGTCGAAGACCTTCGACAATGGCGTCGTCTGCGCTTCCGAACAGTCGGTCGTCGTTGTGGAAGAGGTCTATGATGCCGTGCGTGAGCGGTTCCGCAGCCATGGCGGTTATGTGCTCTCGGGCAACGAAGCCGGCGCGATCAAGAGCCTGATCCTGAAGAAGGGCTCGATCAATGCCGAGATCGTCGGCCAGTCTGCCGGAAAGATCGCCGAGATGGCGGGCTTCGAGGCACCGGCCGGCACCAAGGTGCTGATCGCCGAAGTCGATGCGATCGATGAAACCGAACCCTTCGCCTATGAGAAGCTGTCGCCGCTTCTGGCGATGTACAAGGCGAAGAACTTCGAACAGGCCTGCGACAAGGCCGAGGCGCTGGTCGCCTTCGGCGGCGTCGGCCACACGTCGGTTCTCTATACCGACCAGGACCTCCAGCCGCAGCGCATCGCCACCTATGGCGCCAAGATGAAGACCTCGCGCATCCTGATCAACTCGCCGGCTTCGCATGGCGGCATCGGCGATCTCTACAACTTCCGTCTGGCACCATCGCTGACGCTCGGTTGCGGTTCCTGGGGCGGCAACTCGATTTCGGAAAATGTCGGTCCGCAGCATCTGATTAACAGGAAGACCGTCGCCATGCGCGCCGAAAACATGCTGTGGCACAAGCTGCCGCCTTCGATCTACTTCCGCCGCGGCAGCCTGCCGTTTGCGCTCGAAGACCTGAAGGACAAGAAGCGTTGCCTGATCGTCACCGACCGGTTCCTGTTCGAGAACGGCAATGTCAACGACACGATCCGGATCCTGAAAGATCTTGGTCTTGAGGTCGAGGTGTTCTTCGAGGTCAGCGCCGACCCGACGTTGGCTGTCGTACGCAAGGCAACCGCACTCGCCAATGCTTTCCAGCCGGATCTGATCCTGGCCGTCGGTGGCGGTTCGCCGATGGATGCGGCCAAGATCATGTGGGTGCTATACGAACATCCGGATGTCGAGTTCACCGATCTGGCGCTTCGCTTCATGGATATCCGCAAGCGCATCTATCGTTTCCCCAAGCTCGGCAAGAAGGCCATGTTTGTCGCCGTTCCGACAACCTCGGGCACCGGTTCGGAAGTCACCCCGTTTGCCGTGGTGACCGACGAAACGACGGGTATCAAATACCCGATCGCCGACTACGAACTGACACCGCATATGGCGATTGTCGATGCCAATCTGGTGATGAACATGCCGAAGTCGCTGACCGCACATGGCGGTATCGACGCGGTAACGCATGCGCTGGAAGCCTATGTCTCGGTCATGGCCAACGAATATTCGGACGGTCAGGCGCTGCAGGCCCTGAAACTGCTCAAGACCTATCTGCCCTCGGCCTACAAGAACGGTGCCAAGGATCCGAAAGCGCGCGAGCAGGTTCACAATGCGGCAACGCTTGCCGGCATCGCCTTCGCCAACGCCTTCCTCGGCGTGTGCCATTCGATGGCGCACAAGATCGGCGCCGAATTCCACCTGCCGCATGGCCTGTCGAACGCACTGCTGATCTCCAACGTTGTCCGCTATAATGCGGTCGACAATCCGAGCAAGCAGGCGGCATTCAGCCAGTATGACCGGCCGAAGGCGCTATGCCGTTATGCCGAGATCGCCCAGCATCTCGGTCTCGGCGGCAAGAACGACGCCGCGTCCGTCGAAAACCTTGTTCAGTGGCTGGAACAGCTGAAGAAAGATCTCGACATTCCGGCCTCGATCCAGGCGGCGGGTGTCGGCGAGGCCGACTTCATGGCCAAGGTCGACAAGGTCGCCGAGATGGCTTTCGACGACCAGTGCACGGGTGCCAACCCGCGCTACCCGCTGATCGCTGAAATCCGCGACGTGCTGATCGCCAGCTATCACGGCGTGGCCTATGTCGAGGAACAGAAGGACAAGCCCGCCACCAGGGAACCACGCGTGGTGCCCATCAAGGCTAAGGGCTGAACGGTTACACGACGCATACCCGCTTGTGGGGAACCTCCCAGCCCACAACGGGCGCACCCATCGAACCTTAACCGTTTGGTGGGTGCGCCAAGCCGTCATGCCCGGCATGGGTTTGGCGAGCGGTGTTCAACGATTGGAATCGGCGGGTTAGCTACGAGGCAGTCAAATAGGATTGCCTGGGGTTCTCGCTTTGCGAGATCCTCCACCAAAGCGGCAAGCCCGACGGAACGAGAAACTTAGCGGCAACGCGCAAAGCTTTCTCGAAGCCGCTGGTACTATCTGCCCGGCGCCTGTGCTGTCGTGTCTCTGATGACAAGCTTCGTATCGAGCGCATATCGGACGTCTGCGACGCTGCGCGAGCGGAGAATGTCGAGAAGCATGGATATCGCGATACGCCCGACATCCGCAGAATGGTTTGACACCGAAGTCAGCGCGGGAAACGTCATGGCACCCAGCACGTCGTCGCAGCCTATGATGCTGAAATCCCTTGGAACCACGATATTTCTTTCGGCCAGCCCCGTCAGGATACCTTGCGCGGTCAGATCATCGAATGCCACGACGGCGCTGGCTCCTGTCTGAAGCACGGAAGCGACAGCTTCGCGACCGGCCTGGTAAGTTGGTGCCGGCGTCGGAATGATCGAAAGCTCCATGCCGCGTGCGGTGGTTCCGGCCCTGATTGCCGAGCGCCGCTGCTTGTTGGACCATGAGGCGGCCGGTCCGCTCACGTAGGCAATTCTCCGATGCCCGAGATTGGCGAGATGTTCCACCGCTTGCCTGACGCCGGCACTGCTGTCGATCAGAACCCGCGGAATTCCCTCGATGTCGCGGTTGATCAGCACCAGAGGCAATTGTCTTGCATGGGCACGGATGCGCTCATCGGACAGCCGCGAGGAAGCAAGAACGAGGCCTTCGACCTGTCCGGCGAAACGGCCGACCAGTTTGTCTTCCTGCTTTGGACTTTCCGCCGTATTGCCAAGGAAGACGCAGAAATCGGACCTGTCCGCCTCGGTCTGGGCCGCCTGAATGAGCGGCGGGAAAAACGGGTTGGCGATGTCGGGAACGATAAGGCCGATATTGCCGTGCCTGCCGGTGCTGAGTGCGCGTGCCGTGTGATTGGGTACGTAGCCGAGCGTCTCGGCGGCTCTGAGGATGCGGTCCACGGTTTCGGGTGACAGCATGTCCGGGCGCGTGAAGGCGCGCGACACGCTTGAGCGCGCCACGCCTGCGGCATCCGCCACCTGACTGATTGTGACGCCCTTGGTTCGTTTGATCATCGTTTCTGGAAACTCGCCGTTCGTGGTTCCGCTTACCATGAAGGCCGCGGTCTCCACAATCTTTGCACCGGCATTCTGCCATCCCTCCACTTGACATGCAACCGGTTGCATGGAAATCTTCAGGCAACGATAACAAAGGGAACGACACACGGGGTTGCCGTCAGAAATGGCGCGGCACGAATGGGTCTCCCGTGCTTGCAGACTGGAGATCGCCTTGAGCCTTGCCGCCGTCCTTCGTCCCGCACCGAAAACCCGCCGAACCTTTGATCACCTGTCGGTCGAGAGCTTCGTCAACCGGGGCGACATGGGCGCTGCAGCTGCTGCCGATATTGCGGCGGCTCTGAAAGATCGACTGGCAAAGCAGGCTGGCGTGCGCATGGTCTTTGCGGCCGCGCCCAGCCAGGCGGATATGCTGGACGCCCTATGCGCCATTCCCGGCATCGAATGGGACCGGGTAACCGCTTTCCACATGGACGAATATATCGGGCTTGATCCGGCCTCGTCCGCCCGTTTTGCCAACTGGCTCGACGTTCATGTCTTCGGTCGTCTGCCGTTTGCCGCCGTGCATCGCATTACCCCCGAGCCGGATGCCGAGGCAGAAGTCCGCCTTTACGCCAAGCGGTTGAACGAGGCGCCAATCGATTTCGTCTGCCTGGGTATCGGCGTGAACGGACACATCGCCTTCAATGATCCGCCAGTGGCCGACTTCAGCGACCCGCTTGATGTCAAGATCGTCGAGCTGGACGAGATTTGCCGGCAGCAACAGGTCGATGACGATTGTTTCCCGGATCTGGCCTCCGTGCCGCTTCATGCCGTTACGCTCACTGTGCCGCGGTTGATGCGTGCAGACAGGCTTTTCTGCATCGTTCCCGGCGCGAGCAAACGCGATGCGGTCCAGAAGACGCTTCGCGGACCGCTGACCACCGAATGCCCGGCCAGCATCCTGCGCAGCCATCCGGCCTGCACACTCTATATCGAAAAGGAATCGGACCCCGATGCCTGATACCGTCATTGATGCGGACACGCTTTGCGAAGGCTATTTCGACGCGACCCAGGCTCTGATGCGCCGGGTTCTTGAGGAGGAAAAGGCGTCGCTCGATCAGGCGGCATCGAGGCTCGCCGCGCAGATCTCGGCAAACAGGCTGGTGCATATCTATGGGCCTGGCGGTCACTCCAATCTCGCCGCGCAGGAAGTGTTTTTTCGCGCCGGCGGGCTGATGCATATCAGCGCCATTCTGGACGAGGGCACGCTGCTGTCGAACGGGGCGTTGCGCTCCATGGCGATCGAACGTACGCCGGGTTACGGCAAGGTCGTGATTGCCAACCAGCGGCTCGGCGCAGACGACCTGCTGATCCTCGTCAACGCCTATGGTATTAACGCCGCATTGATCGATGCGGCACTGGAAGCGCGGCAGCGGGGCGCTTTTCTGATTGGCGTCAGTTCGCGCCAGCATGCGCAAAATACATCGCCGGATCATCCCGCTCGCCATCCGACGAAGCAGAACCTGCACGACGTCGTCGACATTGCCATTGACTGCAAGGTTCCGATCGGCGACGCCGTCGTCAGCGTACCGGGTATGAGCGAGAATATCGCGGCGATCTCGACCTTCGCCAATGCTTTCACGCTGAACTGCCTGGTGATCCGCACGGTTGCCAAGCTGGTCGAGCGCGGCATCACGCCGCCGGTCTGGCGCAGCGGCAACGCGCCGGGTGGAGACGAGGCCAACGGGAGGTTCATTGCCGACTTCCAGGGACGGGTGAAGGCGCTCTGATGGAAACCGTTGACGGCATCGATACCCGCACGGGCAGGGGTATGGCGGTCGAAATCGTCGACGGCATCATCACTGTCATCCGCCCGGTTGAGACCACGACCACTGCCTATCTTTCGGCAGGTCTGGTCGATCTCCAGATCAACGGATTTCGCGGTCTTGACCTTAATACCGGCGATCTCACGACAGATACGCTGCTCTCGCTTTGCGAGGAACTGCTCAGCGTCGGTGTCACGACCTGGCTGCCGACGATCATCACCGCTTCGGAAATATCCATTCTTCAGGCGTTGGACGCGATCGCCCGAGGCCGTGCCGGACATCGGCTGATTGCGGAAATGGTGCCGGGCGTGCATGTGGAAGGGCCGTCGATTTCCGCCAAGGATGGTCCGCGCGGCGCGCATCCGCTCGCACATGTGCGAGCACCTTCGATTGGCGAATTCGAACGCTGGCAGAAGGCGTTCGGCGATCTGGTAAGGATGGTGACGCTGGCGCCGGAACATGTCGGCAGTCTCGATTACATCCGGGCGCTTGCCGAACGGGGCGTTCTTGTGGCTCTCGGCCACACGGCAGCGACGCCGGAGGAAATCCATGCGGCGGCTGAGGCCGGCGCTCAATTGTCCACGCATCTGGGCAATGGTGCCGCTGCCATGTTGCCGCGCCACCCGAATTTCATCTGGGCGCAACTTGCCGATGATCGACTGACCGCAAGCTTTATCGCCGACGGCTGGCATCTGCCTGCCGATGCCTTCAAGGCCATGTTACGCGCCAAGGGCATGGAGCGTGCCGTTCTCGTCTCCGACATGGTGGCTCTGGCCGGCATGCCGCCCGGTCTTTACGAAGAGGCGATCGGCGGCAGCGTCGAGGTTTCCGAAGAGGGCAGAATCAGCGTCGCCGGCACGCCTTATCTGGCGGGCGCGAGCTTGCCGCTTTCCGCCAACGTGGCGATCGCAGCAGAGATGGCAGGCATTTCTCTCGCCGATGCGTTGAGACTGGCAACACAAAATCCCGGTCGCTTTGTTGGCGGGCGAGGCGGGTTGGAAGTGGGCGCGAGGGCAGATCTCATCCGTTTCGACTGGTCGGAAGGCCAGCGTGAGATTGCTGTTCGTGAGACCTGGGTCCACGGCGAGAAGGTTTTCAGCCGATGATCGAAGCCGGGGCCGCCGTTATCGACATCACGCCGACGCCGGGACTTCCGATGTCGGGTTTTGCCGCTCGCAGCCTGCCGGCCTCCGGCGCGCATGATGCGCTGACGGTTCGGGCCGTGGTCATTGGCGATACGGCTGTTATTGTGGCGGATGTCATCGGCATCGATGCCGATATGAGCGCCCGTATCCGGCAGCGATGCGTCTTGCCGGCGGGCAATGTCGTGGTGGCGGCATTGCACAATCACGGCGGGCCGGTTTCAATGGCCGGAAGGCTGGGCATTTCCGCCGATCCTGCCTATCTGGAACGACTGGAAGACGCCTGCGTTGCGGCGATAGACAAGGCAACGGCCCGACGACGTCCGGCGACAATCTCGGTTGCGCAGGGCAGCGACCCGGGGATAGCGCGCAACAGGCGGCATCCCGGAGGGCCCGCGGACGCTTCCCTGTCGCTGCTGCGCATCCGTAGCATGGATGGCCGCATGATCGCGCTGGTCACGGCCTATGCCTGCCATCCCGTGGTACTTGCCGCCGACAATCTGCTCTGGACCGCCGATTATCCGCATTTCGTTCGGACTGTGCTGGAAGAAGCCCATCCCGGTGCCGTCGCGCTGTTCATGACCGGATGTGCCGGCGATGCCAATACCGGCCATTCCGCGCATGCCTCAATCTCTCTCGGGGCCAATCCCGATCGCAGTTTCGATGCGGCGGAACGGATCGGCCGAAAGATCGCCGAGGCCGCTCTGGCGACGGCGGAACATGTTCTTTCCGGCGATGCTGTCGCCCGCAACGGCTCTGTGGTGCTGGATTTCGAACGGAGAGAAAGCGAAGCACCTGCCGACCTCGAAATGCGCTGGAGGAACGAGGCACTCGATGCCGAGCCTGCGCGCAAAAGCCTGCTCGGCTTCTGGTCGCAATGGGCCAGCAGCATTGCGCCCATTGTGCCGCAACCCTTCGCTGTCCGAGTCACCGTTCTGGACTGGTGCGGCGTGTCGATCGTGGCTCTACCGGGGGAGATTTTTGCGCAGACTGCGCTGTCAATCCGCGCTGCGTTCGGGCCGGGACAGCTAGCTTTCGTCATCGGCTTTGCGGATGACAATCCCGGTTACATTCCCCCGGCGAGCGAGTTCATTCACGGCGGCTACGAAGTCGACGAAGCGCATCGTTATTACGGGCTGCCGATGACATTCGCGCCGGGTTCGGCGGAAGCGATTGCCGACTGCGCCATCGGCCTTGTGAAGGGTGTTTGAAGACTGACAAACGTGATTCAGGTCGGCCATGGGGAGCCATCCAACGCTTGACACGCAACCGGTTGCATGAGAGTTTTTTGTTAACAACGATAAGGGAACAGGACATGAAAAACGCATCCGTAAAAACCAGAATTTCCACCCGCGCGCTGCTGCTGAGCACGGCTTTTGTCGGCACGCTGCTTTCCGGCGTCGCGTCCGCATCGGCCGAAACGCTCACCGTATGGAGCGGCTATCCTGAAATGGCGCCGTTCTACGAACATGTTGCGCAGGGTATGAAGGCGAGCCATCCCGATCTCGACGTCAAGGTCGAGGCGATTGCACTTCGCGAGCATGAAAAACGTGTTGCCCTGGGGCTTACCGGCGGTGGCCAGGATGGCGTGACGGTTATCGAATTGTCCGGTTCGACCGCGACCCGTTATCTCGAAAACGACCTGCTGCCGAAAGCCGCAGATGACGTGTCCGCGTTCGTCAAGGACGAGAAGAATTTCAGCAAGTTCTTCATCGACAGCGCAAGTTATAACGGTGCCGTCTACGGCGTGCCGCTGTTCCGCGGTCAGGGCTCGCTCTACTACAACACTGACATGTTCGCCGCTGCCGGCCTGACCACGCCGCCGAAGACCATGGACGAATATTCCGCTTATGCGGAGAAGCTGACCAAGCGGGATGCATCGGGCAAGGCGACCGTCTCTGGCTGGAGCTTGCGTCTTTCCGGCGGCGGTCAGGGTATTGCCGAGAAGTTCTGGACCAATCTGCATCAATTCGGCGGTGCAATTCTCGCTCCGGCCGGTGACGGCAAGTGGAAGCCGGATTTCGCCAATGAGGCCGGCCGCAAGGCGCTGAAGCAGTATCTGGCAAACATCTTCACAACGAAAACCGTGTCTCCTGAGATGCCGGCCGATGCCGATGCTTTCGAGCGCGGTCAGACGGCCATGTTCATCCGCGAATCCTGGGTGATCGGCGATATCGCCAAGAAGGCTCCGGACCTGAAATATGCGACTGCACCGCTGCCGAAGGGCTCAATCGCGCTGCCGACCAATCTCTATGTCGCCGGTGATGATGCCGCGATAGGCTGGGAATTCGCCAAGGCTGCCAACTCGCCGGAAAACCTTATCTGGCTGCTCCAGAATGTCGGCTGGCTGCCGAACCGTTCTGGCGTCGACTATTCCAGCGTCACAGCCAAGCAGCCCGCTTTTGCCGCCTTTGTCGATTATCCGCAGGGCTACGAATTCTTCACGCTTCCGGCGATCGGCCCGATCGAAGAAGTCCTGACGCGCGTCGCGGCTCAGCTGGTCACCGCCTTTGGTGATGCCTCTATGGCTGCAGATGACGCCAAGATCGACGCCTTCCTCAAGAAGGCGAGTGACGAAGTGGTCGCTATTCTCGATCGTGAAGGTCTTGCTGCGAAATAATCGCATCGAAGTCTCGTCATTCGTGTTTTTCCGGGGCATCGTGCAGATGATTGCCCCGGAAGACACGTCCCGAATATCCGGGTTTGATCGCATTGCGGCCGACCCCTCATGTCTACAGGCCAAGTCAGAATGCTGAAGCGCAAGAGATTCATCTTTGCGATGCTCGCGATCCTGCCGACACTGGCGATCTTTGCCTATGTGCGGCTCTATCCGATCGCGGACACGTTGAGGCTCAGCCTTTACCAGTGGAATATCCTGTCAAAGAACAAGCCATTCATCGGGCTGGCGAATTTCCGCGAACTGATGGGCGATCACTTGTTTCTCGACGCGCTGATCAATACGACGATCATCGCTTTCGGGGTTCTGGCCCTGACGATCCCGATGGCGCTCGTTATTGCCGCGCTGATCTTCCACCGGACGCGCTCAAGAATGGCGGGCTTTTACGAGACCGCCGTGTTCATTCCGCACGTCGTCTCGCTTGTGCCTGCCGCGATGGCCTGGAAGTGGATTTTCGACGCAAGGCTCGGTCCGCTCAATGCGCTCCTGGATTTCTTCGGCATTCCCATGCAGAGCTGGCTGTTCGACCCGGTTCTCTCCGTCATCTGCATCATCGTGCTCTGCTCGTGGCAGGCACTCGGTTATGCCGTGCTGATCTATCTTGTCGGCTTCAAGAACCTGCCTGTTTCGCTCTATGAGGCGGCCAAACTCGACGGCGCCTCGGGGCGCCAGAGCTTCTGGCATCTGTCTATCCCGATGCTGAAGCCGATCACCCTCTACGTCTCGGTCGTCACGCTGGTGTCCGGCTTCAATGTCTATGCGCAGGCTTTCGTGCTCGCCTCCGATGCGCAGGGTGCCCCCGGCCGGCAGGTGCGCGTTCTGGTGCTCGACATGCTGGAAAACAGCTTTCGCAATTATCGCGTCGGTTATGCGGCGTCAGAAGCGGTCGTGCTTCTGGTGATCGTGCTGGCGCTGACACTCATCCAGTTCTCGATGCTGCGGGAAAAGGGCAAGGCATGACCATGGATACCATGCGCACCATCGAGCCGACCGCGGACGAATTGGCCGAAGGCCGGCGCCTTCGCCGCAAGAAGCAGGCGACCAATCTGGCGATCGACGTTTTCCTGCTCATTGTCTCGATCATGATGTTGTTGCCGCTCGTCTTTCTGGTGGCAAATGCGTTCAAGACACCGGCGGAAATGCTCAGCTGGCCGCCGACCATCATTCCGCGTGATCCAACTATCGCGAACTTTTCGGCCGTTCTCGGCGAGACGCCTCTTCTGCGCTGGATCGGCAACAGCATCGCTTTCGCGGTCCTGTCGACCATCGCCATCGTCGCGACATCCGCAATCGCCGGTTATGTTTTCGGCAAATTCCGCTTCCGTACGATGAACATTCTGTTCGCGCTGTTTTTGGCGACAGCCATCGTGCCGTTCGAAGTCTACATGATCCCGCTCTATTTCCAGGCCAAGAGCCTCGGCATCCTGAATTCGCTCTGGGGCCTGCTGCTCGGTTATCTGGTCATGAGCTTCGGCATCTTTCTGGTGCGCCAGAATGTCATTCACTCGATCCCTGACGAGTTGCTGGAAGCAGCCCGCATCGATGGCGCTGGCGAGTTCTGGATCTTCTTCCGTATCGTTCTGCCGCTGCTGCGTGGTGCACTCGGTGCGCTCGCCGTGCTCGCCTTCTTTCAGGCATGGACCGCCTTTGCCTGGCCGATGATCGTCGCCACGACCCGGTCGAGTTATACGATCGAAGTGGGGCTGGCATTGTTCCAGACCGGCTTTACCGTCGATCTCGGCAGGCTCAGCGCCGCCTCCGCCACCGTACTCATTCCGTCGATCCTGCTGTTCGTCCTCCTGCGCCGCAACTTCGTGCAGGGCGTCGCCAGCACCGGCCTCAAGGAATGACGGTAATGACATTTTTCGATGCGGCGCGGCGGGACTATGTCGCCGCCAATGCCGGCACGCTTTACTGGATGCTGCAACGGCCGGCGCTTGGCGGAGGATTTCTCAACACCAAGCAGAACAGCCTTACACTGAAGGATTACGGTGCAGAAGATGGCCTGCGTGGTCCGGATTATACCTACGGCTGGATCCAGGGGCGCGGTCTAGAAGCCCTGGTCGGGCATGCGGAGTTCTTCGAAGAGGAACTGCCGCCGCTTGCTGAAAAGCTGGATGCCGCGGGTCGTCGTCTGTACGGTTTGCTTGTCGATCTGGAGCAGGCCGATGGCCATGCGTATTTCTGCTACGACTGCGATATGCGCCCGGTCTATGCCGACGCGTCCGGCGCGATCCGTGAGCAGCATCGGCAGGGCACGATCTACAGCTACTCGGATGCCTTTGTGGCCAAGGGGTTGGTTGCTGCCGCCAGCCGTTACGGTCTGCCTGATTTGACAGAGCATCTCGCCTATTTCGACCAGGTGATCGCCGCGATCGAAAGCGACCATTTTCAGATGGATGATCGCCGGCCTCTGTCGATCGACAGAATCGCGTTGCAGGCGGATGATTTCGGGCCGAGGATGATTCTGCTCGGGGCTGCAGGCATGTTGAAGCGCCTGGGCCACACCGGCCATCTTGACTATGCGGATCGCTTCATCGCTCACGTCATGGAACGCCATTTCGATGATGCCACCGGCCTGCTGCGCAATGTGCCGGGCGAGGATTTGTGCAATGTCGGTCATGGGATCGAGTTTGTGGGTTTCGTGCTCGATTATCTTGGCGACGATACCGATCCGACGCTGATCGAAAAGCTTGAGCGCATTCTGATCTCCTCCTTCGACAAGGGTTTTGTCGGTCCGGGCATTGCTTTGACCGTTTCGACGGCAACCGGAGAGCCGCAGAGCCCCTATTGCCCCTGGTGGTCGCTGCCTGAGACGATCCGTGCTGCGGCACTCGTTCATCTGCGCACCGGCAGTGCTGAAAGCCTGCGGGTCTGGAAGGCGGCGCATGCGGCCTTCTTTGAACACTATTGGCGCGGCAGCCCGCCGATCGCTTATCAGACGATGACGAAGGATGGGCCGGTGGATTTTGTGCCGGCCACGCCCGATCTCGATCCCGGTTATCACACCGGCCTCAGCCTGCTTGCGGCGATCCATGCCGCTGACGGATTGATGCCGAACACTCGAATTGCAAGGTGAAACAATGGCTTCCGTTGAAATCCAGAATGTCCGCAAAGCCTATGGCGACTTCGAGACCATCAAGGGTGTTTCCGTCGAAGTGCCGGATGGCGCTTTCGTCGTGCTGGTTGGCCCGTCCGGTTGCGGAAAGTCCACGCTGCTCAGAATGATCGCCGGCCTCGAGGAAATCAGCGGCGGGACGATCCGTATCGACGGCCGCATCATCAACGATGTCGAGCCGAAGAACCGCGACATTGCCATGGTATTCCAAAACTATGCGCTTTACCCGCATATGACGATCGCCGAGAACATGGGCTTCTCGCTTCGTCTCGCCAAAAAGTCGAAAGAAGAGATTGCCGAGCGTGTCAACGATGCCGCCCGTATTCTCGGCTTGACGGACTATCTTGGGCGTTATCCCAAGATGCTTTCCGGTGGCCAGCGCCAGCGCGTCGCCATGGGGCGCGCCATCGTCCGCAATCCAAAAGTCTTTCTCTTCGACGAGCCGCTGTCGAACCTCGACGCCAAGCTACGCGTGCAGATGCGCGCCGAGCTGAAGGATATCCACGCGCGCATCAAGACGACGACAGTCTACGTCACCCACGACCAGATCGAAGCCATGACCATGGCCGACAGGATCGTGGTCATGCGCGACGGCATCGTCGAGCAGGTCGGCGCCCCGCTGGATCTTTACGACAGGCCGGTCAACACCTTCGTCGCCAGCTTCATCGGCTCGCCCTCAATGAACTTCATCACCGGCAAGCTTGGCGAAGACCTCACGTCGGTGACAACTGAGAATGGTGTCCGCATGCCGCTCGGCAAGCACGCATCCGCTACGCCGGGATCCGAGGTGACCTACGGCATTCGCCCCGAACACCTGGCGATCGGGCAGGCCGGAGAGGGCATTCCGGTGACCGTCACCAATATCGAACCCACCGGCTCCGAAACATTCGTGCAGGGAACCGTGGACGGGCAGAAGATCTCGGCGCTTCTGCGCGAGCGCCTGTTCATCAAGACGGGAGAGATACTGAACCTGGCGTTTTTGCCGACCAATGGCCATGTTTTCGATACAGCGAGCGGCATTCGTATCGATTGATGGCGCTTATGGCCGCGGATTTGATATCGCCTGGAATGATTCCGTCGTGCTTGCCCTGCCCGATGTCGAAGGTTCTTACACCAGCAGTTCGTCATAAGTCCGACTGAGTGTCCTTTAGGTGAACTGGCGCTGCGTCGACTCGCGGATGATCAAGGCTGGCTCCAGCGTCAGGCCTGTTGGTTGAGGCTTGTCCTCGATCATCGCGATGATTTTCTTCATCACCACTTCACCGGTTGCCTGGCTGCAGACGTCGACCGTCGTCAGCGGCGGCGTGACGTAGCGACTGATCGGAATATTGTCGATGCCGGCAAATGCCACGTCGTCAGGAACCTTGAAGCCAAGCGAACGAGCCTCGTTCATCATGCCGATCGCGACGAGGTCATTCCAGCCGATGATCACATCTGGCCGATCCGGACGCAGCAATACACGGGCGACTGCCCGTTCGCCGGCCTCATTCGTCGGTTCATCCACGTCGAAGACAAGGAGTTCCACTCCTGCCGGTTCCAGAACCCGCCTTAATCCGCGCAGGCGATCGGCATTCGAGGATGCGCGTGAATAGCCCACATAGCCGAACCGCTTGAAACCCTGTCGGACAAGGTATTGGGCAAGCAAGGCGGCAACCTGGACACTATCCGTCCCGACAGTGAGAACGTCGTCACGTTCCGGCTGTCCGAGAAAAGCAACCGGTTTGTCGAGTTCGGCCAGCCAGTCGGTGACATCGTTGGGTATTCGCGCACTGACGATCAATCCATCCGTGCGCGGCGCCAAGGCTTCCAGCAAAGGGCGAACCGCAGCAATGCTTTCTTCCATGTCTACGACAAAGAGATTGTAGCCATTTGCCAAAGCCACGCGATTGGCGCCCTTCACGACATTCGAATAGTGAGGGTTGGCGAGGTCCATTACCGCGAGCCCAATTGCGGTCGTTCGACCGGTCACCATCGCGCGGGCCAGCGCGTTCTGGCTGTAACCCAGCGCGTCGATAGCATCGCGCAGCTTGTCTTCCACTGCCTGCGAGAATGACTGTTGTCCGTTCACATATTTCGACACCGTAGCAATTGATACGCCGGCTTTCTCCGCAACATCCCGGATGGTCGGTCTTCTTCGGCGATTCATGAAGTTAAGCGCTTTCCTTGATTTCTATTTTTTAACTGGATGGTTCGCCGAGAGCACCATGTCGATTTCGGTTATCGGCCTTTATCTCAAGAGTAACACATTATTTTCAGCGGTTTCGGTTGATCTATATCATTCTGTCGAGCCCGCAATACGGTAAAAATTGAAGTTAAACGTTTTCCTAAAAATGGAAGCGTGCTTATGAGCGCTGGGCTCAGAAGATAACGGCTCTGCCGGGGACAGTACCTTAGTCATGTTCTGGAGGCGTGCAGGGTAGATGGTAACTTTAGAGGAGGTTTTCCATGAAGAAGATAAGGGCGTTCGCGTTTGCCGCGCTGGCAAGCACGACGATGGTGTCCACGGCCTATTCAGCTGAAACAATCAATGTCTGGATGCGATACGGCGATGCCGAACGGCCGACGATCGCACGCATCGTCGATGGCTTTACGGCCAAGACAGGCATCAAGGTGGATCTGTTTCTCGCCAATATCGACTTTGAAACTCGACTAACCCGCGCCGCAGCGGGTGGCAGTCTGCCTGACCTGGTCGTCAACGACGCCACCTTCATGGGCCAGTTGCTCGACATGGGTGTCGTCAAGCAGATCGACCGCGCTGCGCTCAAGGGAGGAGATGAACTTCACGATGTCGCCTGGAATAGCGTTCAGGCCGCCGATGGAAATTATTACGGCGTCCCGACGTCGGCCCAGGCGTTTGCGGTCTTCATCCGCAAGGATTGGCGCGAGAAACTCGGCTACGATGTCCCCAAAACCTGGGAGGATCTCTACAATCTGGCGAAAGCCTTTACGGAAAAGGATCCTGACGGCAACGGGAGGAAGGATACCTACGGTTATGTCATGCCGCTTTCGGGCACGCGTGGTTATGCATCCTGGTTCATGTCCGATCTGATCTGGCAGGCGGGAGGTGATTTTCTAGAGCAGAAGGGTGACGCCTATGTTTCATCCATGGCAACGCCGGCAGTCGAAAAGGCGGTGACCTTCGCCCGCAAGATGATCTGCGACGGTTATGCACAGCCCGCTGCAATCACGTCGACGACCGGCGACACACTGCCTGTTTTCGTGTCGGGACAAGGCGGGATCTTCCGCTCCGGACCTTACCACATCGCAGCGTTCACGCGCGAACCGGGACGTGACAAGTTCGAGGTCGTCGCCCCTCCATCCGGACCGGCCGGTGAGGCCGAACTGGCAGAAGGGGAGGCCGCTTTCATCATGGCTTCGACCAAGCACGAGACGGAGGCAAAACAGTTCATCGAATATCTGGTCTCGCAAACGGGACAGGAAACCGGCATGGCCGCCGGCACCAGCGACAACGCCATTGTCCGGCTCTCGGTCAACAAGAACGTCGATGTGAAAAAGGTCCAGCCCGACCCTGCCTGGGGCACCTTTGCCGATCTCTATGCCACGAATGCACGATATTTCCCGCGCGTGCCGAACTGGAAGCCGATCCGTCAGGTTGCCGCCGATGGTCTCAATCAAGTCCTTTCCAGCTGCAATTCGGACATCATGTCCGGGCTCGAAGCCACCGATAAGGCTATCAATGCGGAACTGAAAATTCAGGGGGTATTGGCCCAATAGTCCTGCCGCAAAGCTTGGCGCCGCGCAGCCATCTCTTCCGCCACGCGGCGCCAACCGGCAGAATCCTGTCGACGAATTTCCCTCAGTAAAAAGTCGCAATTTTATCGCCCGAGCGTCGTCTGACGCCCGCCAGCATATTCTGGTGCCAAGCGGAGGAACACATGTGGTTTCACTCTAAACGCCTGAGATGGACCATTCCTTGGTTATTTCTGGCCCCGGCTCTGATCGTCTTCACCTGGTTCAAGTTCGTGCCCATCATCAGAGGGCTGGTCATGAGCTTCTATAAGGTGAGGTTCTCCGGGTCGGATCAATGGGTCGGCCTTGCCAATTTCGAGCGCGCCTTTTCCGATAGCGCCCTGCATGCCGCAACATTGAATACGCTTATCTATGTCGTCTCGACGACGATCGCAGGCGGCGTATTATCCTTCGCCGTGGCCATGGCGCTCGAAGGCCAGGCCCGTCATATACGTATTATCCGTACTGCGATCTTCATTCCGGCGGTCACCTCGATTGCAGTTCTGGCGGAAATCTGGCGCATCCTGTTCTATCCGGGTGCAACGGGCGTCGTGAACCAGATGCTCGGCGTTTTCGCGATCGCTCCGCAAGGCTTTATGTCCGATCCCGATCAGGCACTCTTCATCGTCATTCTGCTGCAGATCTGGAAGAACGTTCCTTACAACATGGTGATCTTCATCGCCGGTCTCGCGAGCATTAACCGCGAGCTTTACGATGCCGCATCCGTCGACGGCGCAAGCGCGTTACGCAAGCTCTGGCACGTCACCATTCCGGGTCTCGTTCCGGCATTTTCCGTGGTCATCATGCTGTCGCTCATTCGCGGTTTTCGCGTCTTCACCGAGGTCTACACCACGACCGGCGGCGGACCCGCTGACGCAACCGAAGTGATCATGACCAATATCTTCAAAACCGGTTTCGAGCGCTTCGATTACGGCTATGCCGCAGCGGTTTCATTCCTGCTGTTCGCCTTCACCGTGTGCCTGACCATCGTGCATGTCACCGTGAAGAACCGTATCGATCGGACCTGAGGAGAGCATCCGATGAAAATGACAATCCCGCAACGCATTGCCCGCGGTCTGGTCTATGCCTTGTTGCTCATCGTCTTCTGCGGTCCCTTCTGGGGGATCGTGGCGACCGCCTTCACCAAGAATACAGTTCAGCCGGGCCAGCTTGTCCTGTGGCCGAGCAATCCGACTTTCGATCACTTCATCTACGCCTGGACGGAAGTCAAAATCTGGATCTACCTCTTCAACTCGCTGTTCGTCGTCGCGATTGCGACGGTGCTGCAGACGCTTGTGAGCGCTCTGGCTGCCTATGCGCTGGCACGAAAGAAGTTTCGTGGCGCAGCCATCGTCAGCCTTGCGATCATCTCGACAATGATGCTGCCCGATGAGGTCATCGCGATCCCGCTTTATCTCATTCTGCATGCGGAACTGCCTCTCCTGCACACATCGATCTACAATACCTATGCGGCCATGATCCTTCCGGTCGTCGGTTGGGCCTTCTCCGTCTTCCTTCTGACGGAATTCATGAAAGCGATCCCGCGCGACCTCGAGGATGCAGCACGCGTCGACGGGGCGAACGAATTGCAGATCTTCTGGCGCGTGGTGCTGCCGCTCGTCAGACCGGCGCTCGGCACGGCAACCATCTTCGGTTTCCTGATGATCTGGGATCAGTACCTTCTGCCCCTGATCGCCGTCGACGACCGCAATCTCTACACGATTCCCGTCGTTCTGCGCTCTTTGCGTGTCGACGAAGTGCTGCAGCAAAACATCTTCATCGCCGTCACGGTCATCGCCACGGTGCCCTGCATCGTCGTCTATCTCCTGCTTCAAAAACAGTTCAATCGCGGGCTGATGTCCGGCGCGGTCAAGGGCTGAAGCGAAAGGTTCGGGTGAAAAAAATGGGTTCAGTAAGCCTTCACAATATCAACAAGTCCTTCAAAGCCGTCGATGTGATCCATGACGTGGCTCTCGAAATCGAGGACGGAGAGTTCTGCGTCCTGATCGGCCCCTCCGGATCGGGGAAATCCACCCTGCTTCGGATTATTGCCGGTCTGGAAGAGGTTACGACCGGGACCGTGTCGATCAACGGCAAGGATGTTACAGAGCTGCCTCCCAAGCAGCGCGATATCGCAATGGTGTTCCAGACCTATGCGCTCTATCCGCAGATGACGGTCGCTGAAAACATGGGGTTCGCGTTGAAGCTGGCGGGAATGCCGAAAGCGCAAATCGCCGAAAAGGTCAGGCAGACGGCGCGTATGCTGGAGCTTGAGCCGCTGCTTGAGCGCCTGCCAAAGGCTTTGTCCGGCGGCCAGCGGCAACGTGTCTCGATGGGCCGCGCGATCGTGCGTGACCCTTCCGTCTTTCTGTTCGATGAACCTCTGTCGAACCTCGACGCCAAGCTTCGTGTCCAGGTGCGTGGCGAAATCGCCGACTTGCACCGGCGTCTCGGCACGACGTCGATCTATGTCACGCATGACCAGGTCGAAGCCATGACGCTCGGCCAGAAGATCGTCGTCCTCAGGGATGGGCGGGTCGAACAGGCGGGGCCACCGCTGACGCTTTATAACGACCCGATAAACACGTTCGTCGCAAGCTTCCTGGGCACGCCATCAATCAATCTGATCGAGGCGTGCGTGGAGATGCGCGGCGGCGAAGCAGCCGCGCGCCTGCCGGATGGAGCACTGCTGCCACTTGGTTCGGGCCATGATTGTAGGGAAGGTCAAGCGATCCTCTACGGCATACGGCCGGAGCATGTCGGCATCGTCGCGGGCGGGCAGGAGGGCGGTATCACCGCCACTATTCATGCCGTCGAAAATACCGGCTCGGATATGGTGATCCTCTCGGATGCTCAGGGTTTCCGCGTTTCTGCCGCCTTCAAGGAACAGCGGCCGCTGGAGCCGGGGCAAACGGTTACACTCATACCGGACCATTCCAAGGTGCGTGTATTCGATGCCGGGAGCGGAAAACGCATCCGCCGCCACGAAAACAGCTGAACCTCCAGAAATAACGGAAGTGGCGCGCCGGCCGGCTTCACGGCCGGTGGTGCTCCCCGAATGGGAAGATTGAAATGTTCAAAGATGCGATGAAGATCGAAAAACTCCTCAAGGGGTTGTCCGAAAACCGAGATTGGAAGCCGTTTCCCGGTATTCAGGACCGTTCTCAATGGAAAGCGGCAGCTGGTGATCCGCATCTGCAGGTCGCGGCGCAGGCCATAGTTGCCGTCGCGGATTTACTACTCGATCAGCAGATCGACCCTTTGACCGGCACCATGTACATGAATTTCATGACGAATGGAGATCGGCTTCTTTATGAAGAGAACTACTTTCGCCGCCGCTATGAACTTTCCCATCTCGTCATCGCCGAATGCCTGAAAGCCGACGGAACCTATCTTCCAAAAATCATCGATTATCTCTGGGAAATCCTTGGCGAAATCAGCTGGTGCGTTCCCGCCCATAATTTTGCCGGGCAGCATGACATGGTTATGTTCAAGCAATCCAATCCCTGGAAGCAAGACGATCCGCTTCCTGTTCCCGGAGACGACTATCTCGACCTTTTCGCCTGCGAAACAGCCGCGACGCTGGCCGAGACTTGCTATCTCCTGAAACACACCCTGCTCGAAACCGTGCCTTCGCTTTACTATCGCATCCAGGGCGAAATCGACCGTCGTACGCTGCGGCTTCTCGAAGGCCCCAAGCATTACGGCTGGTACCTCGGTCGGAACAACTGGACGGCATGGTGCGCCCACAATCTGCTTCTGGCCGCTTGCTATACCGTCGAGGATGACCAACGTCTGGCTGCCATCGCTCTGAAGCTGATGGTGCCGATGCAGCGTTTTTTCGATACGATCGAACCTTCCGGGGCCTGCATCGAAGGTCCTGGTTACTGGGTCGTCAGTGCCGGTCGGCTCGCCGGCTTTGTCAGCCTCGTCGAGGAACGCTTCGGTATCGATCTGAAAGCAGGGGACAATGAGAAGTTCCGTAATTTCGGAGAGCATATCCTGCCGCTCAATATCGGCGGCAATCTCTTCGTGAACTTCGCGGACGGCAGTCTCAAGATCGATCTCGATCAGGGGCTGTTGAGCCGCTATGCCAGCCTTATCGGCTCCGACCAGCTTTCTGACCTGATCGGTGACGACATTGCCCGATCGGCCAGGCACAAGCTGGCAAATCCGGGTAGAGGCCGGGGCAGGAACGACTATGCCCGCCAGTTTCTGGTTCATTTGACACGGTTGTTTTTCTGGACGCCGGAAAACAGAAAGAGCGCCACAAGAACCTGCGAAAAGAGCGTCTGGCTTGCCGACATGCAGATGATGATTGCCCGCTCCGACGAGAAGCCTGGGGCCGGTCTGATGCTGAGTGCAATCGCCGGCAGCAACGATCCTGAGGTCAATCATCACTCGCACAACGATGTCGGGCATTTCAGTGTCTATCTGGACGGTGAGCCGATGATCATCGATCTGGGGCAGGGGGCTTATTCGCGCGCAACCTTCACCGAGACCCGATATGACATGTGGCATATCAGTTCTAAGGGGCACAATGTTCCCGCCGTCAACGGCCGGCTTCAATTCGCGGGAAAAGGCGCACAGGCGCGTGATGTCAGCTATCGGCACGAGGGCGCCAAAAGCGTTCTGTCGCTTGACGCCAGTCCCGCCTATTTCAGCGATCGCGGGTCGCGGCACATGGTCCGGCACATAGGCTTCGACCATGAGAAGGCTGAAATCGAGATCCGCGACGAGATCGATCTGGGCGAACCGTTATCCCGATTTGAGCTGCCGATTTATGTGTCCGATCGCAAAATAACGGTCGGGGCAGACGGGGCGTGCCGGATCTATGGAAAGGACCGTGTCATGGTTGTTACCCCGTTCAATCTCCGGGTTACCGGCATCGAACAGATCGAGATTTCAGATCCGCGTCATCTCGAAGTTTGGGGCCCGCGCGTGTTCAAAATCGGCTTCGAGGCGGTTGATCTTGAAACGGCAGCTTTCGGTCTTTCAATTGAGATCGACTGAAAAGCCGCCGCGATCATGAGCGCCCGCCCAAGCTTCGGGCGGGCGTGGAACCCATCAGGCCGCCTTGATTTTGGTGTCCGTTTGCGGATAGCGGAACTTGGTATCCGTAAGGCCGGCGGCGTCGGACAGCTGGGCGGCGAAAAGCTGCGCCGTCAGAATGTCGAGGATTGCGCGAGCGATGCGGTTTTCCTGCTCGGGTACGCGCATGACGGTGAGGAGCGAGCCGTCCTGAATATCGGGATTTGCCGTGACCAGGAGCACCGGGCAACCGATTTCCTCAAGCTGGCGCGCCATCTGCAGTTCACGTCCATCGCCGAACACCACGACGCCGGTTCTGCCATCCATGGATTCCATCGGTCCATGCAGATAATGGCGGGTTTCTGACGGACCTGCTGGAATACGGGATGCTTCACGGATCAGGAGTGATGCGCCGTCAGCGGTCCCGAGCGACGCGCCTGCGCCGACGCAATCGATGGCACGGCGGTCACGGAAAAGCTCGCCAAGCCTCTCCATCTTCTTGCCGGCATTCGACAGCACTTCGGCCGCGAGCTGAGGGATTGCGTTCCAGTCTGCGGTGGTGCCTCCGCAGATTTTATCCACAACCAGTCCCGCAACCGCGAGGGTGCCGGTATAACCGGTGCTCGACGGCGTGGCGTCGGAGCCGTTATTGATCATGACATGCGTGCCGGACGCTTTTGCCAGCGGGCTTTCAGGATCCTTGGTGATGGCAAGTTTTGCCGCCTTGGGATTGGCATTCAGCGCATCGACCGTTTCGACGCTGCGGCCACGGTGGGAAAGCGCGATGACCGCGTCGGCGACGTCGCCTCCCATCATCTCGACCTGGCGTAGCGGAATTGCCCGGCGGCCACGGCGCGTCAGTTCGCCGGCGACTACCGTTGCTGCGGCATAACTTGCGCCGATGCCGGTGATCCCGATCAGGCCCGAGTTGAAGGCGGTGAGGTCGAGATCCTGGAGCTCTACGCCGGCTGCGGAAAAACTGTCGGCAAGCGATTCCGGCTGCCGTGCGATTGTGGATCGATAGCTCATGAATGGTCCTTTCGGTATATCTGCGGGGTTCAGGAAGAAGAGGAAACGGGATTTCTTGCATTTGCCGCAGTGGGATTGAGGCGAGCCGCCAGACGGCAGGCACCTTCAACGGGCGGCCCGGCAAACAATCTGGCGGTCACACTGCCGGCAAAGCGATTGCCGATCTGTTCGCAAAAGGCGCTCCACAACATCGGTTGGGACGCGATGACGCTTCCGCCGGCCACGACGGTCGTCGCCGCGGCTCCATTCTGTTTCAGCCGTGCGACCAGATCCGCAAGTTCCTTGGCGCCGTCGCGCACCACCTGCCGGGCAAGAAGCGAACCGGCTTCAGCCGCTTCGAATATGATATGGGCATGTCGACCGAGCTGCGCGGCGCTTCCGCTCCTGCCGATCGCACTGCCGATACGCGCCGCCGATTTGATGTCGAGGGCTTCGAAGAGACGTTGGACCAAGGGCTCGTCGGGTATGCCGCCATAGTCGAGATGCAGGGCAACCGCTCTGGCCGCCTCGCGCATCAGGCCGGAGGCACTTCCCTCGTCACCGATGACCCATCCCCAGCCACCGGCCACCAGCATGCGGCCATCGGGATTGCGGCAGACCGCGATCGAGCCGGTGCCAGCAACCACACCGATGCCATCGGTCAGATCGAAGGCTGCCGGTAAAAGCTCGGCGTCGTTGACGACCTGGACCGGAAAATTCACCCGCTCGGCAAATGCCGCCTGGAACGCATTGCATTCCTCGGCATCGTCGCACCCATGTGCGCCAACGGCCATCGAGGCGATGGTCGTACCCCCGGAAAATTGCTCGACGATAGCAAGCAATGCGCCGGCGTCGCTTGCCCAGTCGCGAACTCGCCATTCGACGGTCGGCAGAATGAGGTCCTGTGCGGTCCCGTCAGGCAGATAGCGCCTGAGGTGAGTCTTGGTCCCGCCAATATCAATGCCGATTTCAGTTGCGATCTTCTTCGAGGTCTTCATGGCATGTCTCTTTCTGCGATCCTGCGCAGCATGTCTGTCGTGCAGGCGCTCTTTACGGAGCGCGTTCTTAATGCGCCGGCCGGATGCGTTGGCCGGCCTCGTCGAAGACCATTAGCCCCTTGATATCGATCACGGCGGAGCACTCGTCCGAGCCGGCATAACGCTTGCCAGTGCTGCGAATGACCATTCGCTCGCCGCTCGCGAGGTCGGTGTGGATATGACTGACGTCACCGAGCTCTTCGACGAAGGCCACTTTCGCGGGGAGCGAAACCTGGCCTGCCTTTCCATTGACGAAGCCGACGTGCTCGGTGCGTATGCCGAGCTTGATCTTGCGGAACGTGGGGTCGAAGCCGGTAAAGGGAATTTCGAAACGGCCTTCGCCGCCGACGCCATCGACCAGAATTGCGTCCTTCGATGTGGAGACGACGTTCGCCTTCATGAAATTCATCCGCGGCGAGCCGACAAAGCCTGCGACGAATTCATTGTCCGGATCGTCATAGAGATCGAGCGGCCGGCCGCATTGCTGGATCACGCCGCCGTTCATCACGACCATCTTGTCAGCCAGCGTCATCGCCTCGACCTGGTCATGGGTCACATAGATCATCGTCGTCTTCAGCTTCGCATGAAGCTGGATCAGTTCGGCGCGCATCTGGACGCGCAATTCCGTGTCGAGGTTGGAGAGCGGCTCGTCGAAGAGAAACACCTTTGGTTCGCGCACGATGGCGCGACCGATAGCGACACGCTGTTTCTGGCCGCCGGAAAGCTCGCCGGGGCGGCGTTCGAGCAAATGTTCGAGACGCAGGATATTTGCGGCCTTTTCCACTTTTTCGCGGATTACGCCCTTGTTCTCCTTGGCGATCTTCAGGCTGAAGGCCATGTTCTCGAACGCTGTCATATGCGGATAGAGCGCGTAGGACTGGAACACCATGGCGACGCCGCGATGGGCCGGATCGACCGTATTCATCGCCTTGCCGTCAAGACGGATGTGGCCCGCGCCGATCTCTTCCAGCCCGGAGATCATGCGCAGCAGGGTAGACTTGCCGCAGCCGGATGGCCCGACGAAGACGACGAATTCACCCGATGAGATGTCGAGATTGACGTTGCGCAGCACGTCTGTCTTGCCGAACGATTTCGATACGTTGACGATTTCAAGCTGAGCCATTTTCAAACCCTTGAGACTGTGTGTTGCAGGGGACCGGTGCGCATGCCCGACCTCAGCCCTTCGTGCCGGACATGGCAATGCCCTCGACGATCTTGCGCTGGAAGATCAGGAAGAAGACCAGCGGCGGCAGTGCTGCCAGCAGGTTTGCCGTCATGACCACGTCGACCGTCTGGTGGGAGTAGGGGGAATTGAACAGGCCCACCACCTGACCGACGGTGTAGAGTTCCGGATTGGGCGCCACGATCAGCGGCCAGATGAAATTGCCCCAGGTCTTCATGAAGGTCAGGATTGCCAGCGTCACGAGCGCATTCTTCGACAGAGGCAGTGCAATATAGCGGTAAAGCTGAAAGTGGCTGGCGCCGTCGAGGCGGGCTGCCTCCAGCATCTCTTTCGGCAATGTCTTCATGAACTGGATCAGCATGAAGAGACCGAAGGCGGATGCCAGGCCGGGGACGACCAACCCCTGCATCGTGTTCAGCCAGCCGATTTCAGCTGTCAGCAGGTAGGTCGGAATGATGGTGACGGCAGTCGGCACCATCAGCGACAGCATGACGACCGCAAACATCAGGCGCTTGCCGGGAAAGTTGAACAGCGCGAACTCGAAGGCTGCCATCGAACCGATCAGCAGCACGCCGACGATGGTCAGCAGGCTGTAGGTTATCGAAACATAGTAGGCTTTCAGGTAGTCGGTTTCGCGCATGATCATCATGATCTTGCCGAAGCCGGCACTGAACGACGTCGGGTAAAGCCTCGGGTTGAGCGAGACCGGGGTACCGGGTTCGGAAAAGACGACGTTGATCATCCACCAGATCGGGAATACGGCAACGATGGCCACGCAGATGGCAACAACCCATTTCAGCACTGCCCAGGGGGAAATCGTCAGGGCGATCGACCGGGTGGCAGGCGCTTCGGCAATAGCGTCGATGGTCATTGATCATACCCTTTCCTGCGAAAGACGAACATTGCGGCGGTGAACAGAATAATGATCGCCGTCAGGATGAAGCCGTAGGCAGAGGCCTGGCCGAACTTGAGCGCACCGAAACCGCGCCCCATCATGTCCATGACCGGGAAAAGCAGCGCATTGGAGCGGCCGCCATAGCTGGCGAACGAAGAGCCAGTGAGCAGCCACGGCACGTCGAAAACCTGCAGTGCGGAGATTACGCCATAGGTCGCGACGAAAAAAAGCACCGGATAGAGCATCGGCACCGTCACGTAGCGGACCTGCTGAAGCGGGCTGGCTCCATCCAGGCGTGCGGCTTCATAGACGTCGGTCGGGATATTCTTCAATCCGGCAAGTATGATCACCATGTTGAAGCCTGCGGATACCCATACATCGACGGCAATCAGCGCGTAGAGCATGCTGCCCGTGTCGTTGAGAAAGCTCACGGAGGGAAGTCCGAACCAGCCGAGCAGCATGTTCAGCAAACCGAAGTTCGGCGTGTAGATCCAGCGCCAGACGGTCGCTGCAAGGAATGCCGGAAGCACGACCGGCATGAAGAAGGCGCTGCGGAAGATGTTCGACCATGTGCCCTTGAAGCTGTCTACCAGCAGGGCAAGACAGAATGCGACGAAGATACCGAGCGGTACGGTGATGACGATGTAGGTTGCGAGGTTCCACATCGCCTTTTTGAAATCGCGCGAGGTGATGATCCGCGTGTAATTGTCGATGCCGACAAAGCGGGCGGTCGTCGTCGCGTTCCAGTCGTGGAAACTGTAAAAGAAGCCGCTGGCAATCGGGTAAAGAAAAAAGACGGCAAACAGCAACATGAATGGCAGGACCATCATGTAATGGGGGATGTGTTTCTTGGCGATCATCGGGGCACCTCGCTGAACCAGGCATGGCCGACCCGGATGGACCGGCCATGTGCTAAGCAAACCAGATCAATTGCTGGCGATGCAGTCGTTCAGTTGCTCGACAAGGTCCTTGGCGCCTTCATCGGGTGTCATGTCGCCATCGGCGACGGCAGCCGCGTTGTCGGTGACGATCGACTTGTAGCAGTTGGGATAGGCGCCGACGAAATAGGGCGGCTGGACTTCAAGCGCGTATTTTACCGCTTCGACCGATTTCGCGACGAGGGGCAGTGATGTCACTTCCGGATCGGCCATCGCCGCCGCGTTGCCATTGTATCGCGAAAGCAGCTTGGCCCAGCGGAGCATCTGCTTCTTCTCGGCGATATAGGATGCGAACTGCCAGGATATATCGGCATTCTTGCCTGGCGCCACCGACAGGATTTCATAGCTCTTGACGCCGCCATGATCGCCCTCCTTTGCGGCGGGAACGAGGACGAAGTCGTATTTCAGGCCGGAATCCTTTGCTGCCTGTCCATAGGTAGGATCAACCCAGGGACCGACAACATGAAAGGCGAGCTGGTTGGTGATGAACAGGTCCTTGGTCGCCTGGTCGTTGCGGCTCGTACCGCTGGTCAGCGGCGCCATGTCGACGAGAAGCTGCAATGCCTTGGCGTAACTCTCCGGCTTGACCAGCGTTTTCTTGGTGGCGAAGTCGATGCCCCAATCGCTGTCGGGCCCAACTATGGCGTAGGTGCTGGCGACCGAATTGAAGACCTGGGTCTGGTCGGGCATCGCGAACTTGCCGGCGGCCTTAACCTTCTTCATCTGGTCGAGCCATTCGGCCCAATCCTTGGGAGGATTGGTGGTGTCGATACCGGCTTCCTTCAGCACCGTCAGATTGCGGAACATGATCTCACCGAAACCGGTATAGGGCAGGCAATACATCGTATCGGGTTTCGGCATGCAGCTTGCGATCGCCGACGTGTCGAATTGATCACGATAGGATTGCGGCATCGCCATCCACCTGAAATAGATATTGTCGAGGGCGCCAGCCTCGACGAGCTGTGCTCCGGCGGCAAGGCCATTCATGAACACATCCGGCAGGTTGCCGCTTGCGGCACCGGTTACCTGACCTGTCGTCAGATCATCGTCGCCCTTGCCCGATATGCTGATCTTGACGCCCGGATGGGCGGCTTCGAATTCCGCGATGAATTCCTGCTGGAGCTTGAGAGCTTCGCCCTGCGCGAAGTCCGAATAGACCCAGTACTGCAAAGTCACCGGCGTCTGCGCTTTCGCAGTACCGGCGATAAGGGATAATGCGAAGAAACTGCACCCTGCGAGAAGTCGTACGGCACCCATGGTAACCCTCCGAATATGGCTGATTTCGCTGTTCCAGATACGGGATGCGTCACGAAAGCCGGAACGTCCCGTTTGTTTTTTGATTATGTTACGTAGCCTAACAAACAAATTCAGATGCGCAATCGCTTTTTTGCTGACGATGTCAAATTGGCGTGTGTCATCACTCCGCGCGGATGCTGCGGCCTCTATCTTGTGTCGTGAGTATGGTTCGCTAAAGGGCTATTCCGGGCTCTCGCCGATAAGCAGATTGCAGGCATGCTCAGCTGCAAGCTTTTCTATGCCAAGCACCGTCGCGTCCGCTCCGAGCGTGCTGGACTGGATCTCTGTCGGATAACTGAGACGATTGGCCATTTCCCGCACATGCGGAAGGATGAGCGGGCTTGTGCCGATGCCTCCGCCCAGGACGACGAGGCCTGGATCGACGATACTGATGCAGGTTGCGACGACAGCGCCGATGTCGCCTGCATGCCGCTCGACCGCAGCATTGGCCGATTCGTTGCCGTCCTTGGCCAGTGTCAGCAAATGTGCCGTATCCTGCGGCGCCGTTCCCGCATCGGCTGGCCAAGCCTGGTGAACACGCGCCATCAGCGCTTCGGAGCCGAGATAATATTCAAGCTCCGCCGCATTAGCGGGCAGGGCGTTCGGTCCGAATGGGAAGGCGATATGACTGATTTCGCCGGCGGCACCGTTTCTCCCCTGCAGAAGCTGGCCACGCAGCACGATGCCCATGCCGATTTTCAAACCGACCTGGACATAGGCGAAGTCCTGCCTTCCCTTGGCAATGCCGTGGCTGTGTTCGGCAATCGCTGCGCAATTCACGTTATTCTCGAGAACGACCGGGATATCGGATGGCGGAGTGAAATGGCTGAATATCTGTTCCTGCCGGGTCATCCTGGCATCGCCGTCATCGGCGACAACACGCGATGGCAACGCGATCCCGATGGCACGGAGCGGACCCCATGTTTTCTCCGTCAATTGACGCGATGCTTCGATTTCCTCGGCAACCGCAACGCTGATTTCGTCCCCGAGATACCTCTGGCTCGACGATAACCGGTAGGTGCGATGATGGAGCAGGCGGCGATCGAGCGTCGATACGCGCAGACGAACATGCGTGGAGCCGGCATCGACGGAAATGATATGGCCGGCATTTTCTCCCAGCCGGTACATCGCTGCCTTGCGACCGACGGCCCCTTGAATCTCGCCGATCTTTTCCACGTAACCGAACCGGTCGAGTTCTGCCATGGACGACGACATCGTCGGACGTGAAAGGCCAAGCGCTTCGCAGAGTTGGGGACGGGTCGCCTGCCCTTCGGAGAACAGCATACGGAACACCGCACGTGCGCTCGAAGTGAAACCGTTGCGGCCGACCTGACCAGATACTCCAGCGACTTTCAAACGATACCCCTCAAGAAATGTAAAGCTGCTTGACAAATAGCTATATGATCCGATTGCTTATAGCAATTCAGCGATCACAAGGCGAGTGCATGGAGGATAGATGCGCCATCGCTACTGGTGTCGAGGGTATCGAGACGCAAGCGCTTTTCGCAGCGCTCCATGGCATTCGGTCATGATGGCGAATAGATCCCCAATCAAGCCGAGGCCGTGGGTTTCAGGCTGCAGGCCTATGCGACCCCCTGTCTCGCCAGCCTCGTCACGAAGCATGACCAGCAGCCAAGAACGTTCATATGAGAAGAGATCTCAACCTCATCCTTGCTGCTATCGGCATGCGTACCAGACATGCCTAGATCGGACTGCTAGCGTGGTGCGGTAGCGGAAAGAGAATTCTTGCGTGGCCGGTAAATAACGGCCAGCACGACGATCCAATAGCTGCAGAAGCCGATGAGTTCCATGAGGTTCGGTCGAGCGCGATAGCCGGTCATCGATGCGAAGAAGCCGCCGGCAGTGGTGCCATCGGATAGGAGGAAGTTGGTATTCCAAAGCGCACGCGAAAGCCGCGGCAATATATCGAGGTTGATCAATCCGTCGACACCGGTCATCAGCAGGCCGCAGGCGAGAAACAGCAACACGATCTCGGAGATCCGAAAGAAAAGCCGCCACGAAATGACCCGGCTGCCGGTCATCAGCAAGGCATAGGTTATCGCTGCAAGCCCAAATCCGGTCAAACCGGCGAGGAGGCCTGCGGTCAGCGAGCCCAGAACGCCTGCAGACAGGATGCCGTAGATGAACACGACCGTTTCGCTGCCTTCGCGGGCAACGGCGATGAGCGCCAGTGTGAAGACACCCCACCAGCTGCCTGCAGTAACCGCCCTGTTCATCGATCCCTCGAGCTCACTGCGCATCGAGCGACCGTGACGGCGCATCCAGAATACCATCTGCAGGATAAGCGCGGCGGCAAGCAGCGCGATCACCGTCTGGTAAATGGTCTGGGTCTCGTCGGAAACGGCTTCACCAAGCCAGAGCAGAAGCGCTGCCAGCACAGCGGCAACACCGAGGCCAGCGATGGCACCGCCCCAAAGAAAACCGCGCGCGCGGCGGGTATCGATACTCCGGCCGACCAGCCAGGCATCAAGAATGCCGATTACCAGCAGAGCTTCGACGCTCTCGCGCCAGACGACAAAGGCAATGGACGCAAACATGTCAGCCCTTCGGAGGAACTGCGACCAGGATCGCGGGCGCGGCGTCCGGGTGGAAATCGTCGAAGAACGAATATTCCCCCGGATCGAGATATTTGATGACGATAAAGGTCGAGACTCCCGGCCCGATGACCTTTTCCTTGCTCAGCGGAATGCTTTCGAATTCCGCTGGCGTCTGACCGTGGTTGATCAATCGGATTTCGAAGCGTGTCTCGGCCGGCACCTCAAGACGCAATGGCGAAACTTCGCCATCGTTGAACGTAATGGTGAAGACCGGATCGTCTTCGGCGATTGCTGCAGCCGGTGAGACTATCGAAAAGGCCAGGAGCAGTGCCGTGGTGAGGCCAAGGCACTGCCCTTTGCGAATTTCGGGCCTGATATCGGGATGATCAGTAGCCACCCTTTTTGCCCACGCCCGTGAAGGTAAAGTCATAGCTGGTCTCGAACGGTTCGAACCATTTGGCGACGCCGGTTTCATCATCGACATGGCGGCCGAACATCATGCCGTCTGGCGGTGCGATCTTGAACACGAGGCGATATTCGCCGGGACCGTCAAGCTTGACGTTGTCGCCGTAATGCGGACCGTCCGAGGCAACCATCGGCATCAGCGGACCTTCCGACACAGCCGCACCACCCTTGGTCAGGACGTAGCTGATTGTAAGATCAGGCAGCCAGTCGCCGGTGGCAAAACCATTCTTATTGTCTCTGGTTGCGTGGATATCGGCCTCCAGATGTACGTCCGAGTCTGCTGCCGCGCGCATCATATGGGCGGGCTCCATCAGGATCGGCTGCAGATAGACCGCTGCGACCTCCATTCCACCGCCCTCTTGTGGCTCCCCGATCGGATATTCCAGAGCAGCCGCCGAACCGACGGAGAAGATCGTAGCAGCGGTGAAAGCGGCCGGCAGAAGAGTCGCCTTGAATATATGTTTTTCGCGCATAACAGGTCCTTGTCTCGGCAATTATTGCTATCAGCATCCGCCCGGCACAATGTGGAGTCAAGTCTGAAAGTTTTTAATAACGCCATGAAATAAATGACAAAATTCAAATACTTCGGGTTCTTTACGTGCTAAACATGAGAGTGTTTATCTTGATTTTTGGGTTTTCTCATCCCGTCAAAAACGCACGGTCGTTTTGCGCGCAAAGGTTGCCAGAACGCCGAAAGAGATGAAATGACAGAGATTTACCGCCATCGTGATTTCGCTTCCGCGTCATCCTTTCAACCATTGCCGCCTGTGGCTTCCGAAGAGTTGCCGGAACGCTCGAGCTGGTTGATCGGTCTGGAGGCATTTTTCGTGCAGACACGCCCGTATTTCTGGATCATCCAGGGCGTGATGTTTCTCCTCTTCCTGCTGGTGCTTGGCCTGCCGCTCCTGCTGCCGGATCCACCGGCTGAAACGACCCCGCTGTCGAATGCAACGCTGGCGCTGCAATATCTGCTCTGGGGCATCTGGTTTCCGTTGGTCTTTCTTTCCGTCATCGTCTTCGGCCGGATCTGGTGCGGCCTTCTCTGCCCAATGGGCGCCGCCTCCGAGCTTGCCAATCGTTACGGGCTGCAGCGCAGGATACCGGCATGGATACGCTGGGAGGGAACGCCTGCGCTCAGCTTCATCGTCATGACCCTTTACGGCCAGACGATCGGCGTGCGCGATCACCCGGAGGCCTCCGCCGGGCTCTTCGGCGGAACCATGCTGCTGGCAATCGCGATCGGTGGCCTATATGGCCGGAAGAAACGGGTCTGGTGCAGGCATCTGTGCCCGATCGGTCGGGTGCTCGGGCTTTATTCCCGCCTTGGCGCGGTGCAGTTCACGCCGAAAATCCGGTTGCCGGGGGGAGATGCGTACAGCCAGAAAGGCGCCTGCCCGACCATGATCGATCTGCCGCGCAAAAGCGAAAGCCGGCATTGCATCGAATGTTTTCGCTGCGTTCACCCTCAGGCGGCTGGCAGCGTCCGACTGGATCTCCGCCGGCCGGGCCGCGAGATCGAAGACATCCGCGACCATCGTGCCAACAAAGCGGAAGCATGGTTCCTGTTCATGGATACCGGCGTTGCACTTGGCGGATTTCTCTGGCTGGTGCTGCCGCAATACCAACAATGGCGGCAGGCTTTCGGGGTGTTCGCAATCGAACATCACTGGAAATGGGTTACCGCCATTGGCCCGTCATGGTTGATGAGCGTTCACCCGGCGCGCGCCGAGGTGTTCCGCTGGCTTGATTTCACGATGATCGTCTTCTTCATGCTGGCGGTCATGGCGATATTGACCGTCATTCTTGCCCTGCTGACTGCGATGAGCGCATTTCTGGCAAGGCGCGCGGGGGCGGATGGCCGCATCGGCCAGCTGTTCACCGAACTCGGCTATCAATATGCCCCAATCGCACTCATCAGCCTGATCATTGGGCTCGGAGCGGAGTTGCTTGAGCCGCTGCGGTATACGGCCCTGGGCGCAAGCGGCGCAGGTGCGATCCGAGGTGGCCTGTTTCTTATGGGCCTGGCGTGGAGCGTCTGGCTTGGCATAAAGATTCTCGAGCGACAGAATGTCGCTCCGCGTCGACGTTTTCTGCCGTTGCTTCCCGGCATTGCCGGCAGCCTTTTCGTCGGGCTCGGCTGGTGGCCGGCGATCATCGGGCTTTAACCGACGATATTGTCGCCGCATCCAACCGGTGCAAACTTTCCTGACACGGCGATACACCGGCAAAGCGCCCGCTCTTTAAGCTTCCTTATCGATCAGTGCCGCCACAGCTTCGTCATGTCGGCATTGGTGTGCGCGGCTGGTGATAGCCTCGAGCCAGCAATGATTAGACGACATCAAGTGTTGCGCCCGGTGGCTGATCGCAAGTCGTGTAACTCCGGTGCGTCGGGGATCGCCAGCGCTGATGGAAAGCCAAGTGCAGCACGTTGAAGATATTCCATCGGTTCCTACAAAAATCCGGAAACTTACAATACTGGATAACTACGCTCAAGTTAGAGGAGGTGCCGGGGATGTCGGGACGATTTTTGCTTCTGGCTGGTTTCGAGACGAGGTCTCTAAACCGGTCCTGAGTAGGCTAAAGGCCGCATTTTCCCGCCAGACATCGGTTGCGGCATTCACTTTTCAAAACGCCATAACCGTCGGATCAACGATGGAAGATGAAATATGAATATGGAACGGATGAGCGGTAGTTCGAAGCAGGCGCACAAGCGTTGCAGAAATTCGGTCCTTCTCGGTTGTACGGCGCTGATCGCCCTGGCCCCAACCTTTGCGCTGAGTCAGGAAGCCGGGAATTCAAGCTCGGATACCACGCTCGCTCCGATCACGCTGACTTCCAACAAGAACACGCCTGGAAGTAGTTCGACGAGTGCCGTCAAGGCTGATGGCTATGTCGGCAAATCGGCGACCCTTGGAACGAAGACCGATACCGATCTGTCCAAGGTACCTCAATCGATCTCCATCATCTCTCGCAAGGAACTGGAAGACCGCAACGTCCAAAGCCTTGTCCAGGCCGCCAATTACAGCTCCGGTGTGCGCACCGGCGTCTACGGTTTCGATCCGCGCTTCGACACGGTTTTCATTCGTGGTTTCAACGTCACCAGCAACGGGTATTACCGGGATGGTCTTCGTGACATCGGCGGCAACTTCTCTGTCGCCCGCAAGGAACCTTACGGGCTGGAGGCCGTCAGCATCCTGAAAGGACCGAGTTCGGTTCTTTATGGTGGAGGATCTCCCGGTGGTCTGGTCAACGTGGTCTCGAAGCGTCCGACCGATGAGCCTTTCAACGAAGTCGAGGCTCAGCTTGGCAATTTCGACCGCCGCCAGGTCAGCTTCGATTCATCCGGTCCCGTCGCTGGCAACGACAACGTCCTGTATCGCATCACCGGCCTTGCTCGGGACGCGGACACGCAGTTCATCGCCGCCAAGAACGACCGCATCTACATCGCACCGGCACTAACCTTCCGCTCGGATGATCGCGATACGCAATTGACCATTCTGGGAGAATATTCCGATATTACCAGCGGCGGTGCCGCCGGCTATGTCAGCCAGGACGGCGCCAGAACAGACCTTGAATCCGGTGATCCTGCTTGGGCCGATCTCGATCAGCACCAGAAGCGGATCGGCTACGAGTTCCAGCACCGCTTCTCCGACAATCTCGAGTTCCGCCAGAACCTGCGTTATCAGGAAGTTGATGTGGACATGAAATATGTCAGCTTCGGCGCACCCGTCATTATCGGTGGCAAACCGTTCTTGACGCGAACCGCAGACAGGATCCAGGATTCGGCGACCACATTCGCGGTTGATAACCAGCTGGAATGGAACGTTGCGACGGGTGCTTTGGATCACACAGTGCTCGGCGGAATGGACTACAGCTATCTGGAGAGCAGTTATGCCTACGGAAGCATCGCCGCACCTTTCTTTGATTACACCGATTGGAATTATGGCGAGCAGCCTATCTCGGGACCGACGTCGGCGGATATGGGGCCAGCATCTATCACACGGCAAAACCAGTACGGTATTTATCTGCAGGACCAGATCGAGTTCAATAATTTCGTGCTGACCCTTGGCGGCCGTTACGATTGGCTGGATAGCAACCAGAGCGACGATGTCACGCATTTCTCCAAGCGCATCGGATTGGCCTATCTCTTCGACAACGGCATCTCGCCCTATGTCAGCTATTCCACATCCTTTGCACCCAATTCCGGCAGAAGTTTCTCGGGTGCGTATTTTGCTCCATCTGAAGGCGAGCAATTCGAAGTGGGTGTCAAATACCGGCCGACGGATCTCAATCTTGCCGTCAATGCTGCAATCTTCAATATCGAACAGACCAACACTTTGGCATCTGATCCCGACAATATCGGCTTCCAGGTTTCACGCGGAAAGGTTCGTTCGCGTGGTTTTGAAATCGAAGCCAAGACGAGCCTGTTCGACGGTCTTGATCTGCTTGCATCCTACACATATCTCGACCTGGAGATTCTGGCTGGCGACAATCCGGGTAAGGCTCCGTCAGGTCTTCCGACAAATCAGTTCACGCTTTGGGCGAATTATCAGATGCCATCCGGACCGCTGGAGGGCCTGAGCCTCGGTGCCGGTGCCCGGTATTATTCGAAGACGTGGAAAACCGATGAGAACAACACCGGCAAGAACGACGCTCGCGTGCTGGTCGATGCATCGGTGGGATATGACTTTGGCGTCGTAAATCCCAATCTCAAAGGTCTCTCGGCGAAGCTCAACGTCAGCAACGTCTTTGACAATCGCGAGACGACATGCGCCGGCTCGTGGTGCTATGTCGAAGAAGGCCGTACCGTCATGGGATCGCTTCGCTACCGCTTCTGAACCAGAAGATGCGAGATGCTGAAAAGGCAATCCTGAGAACAGAATGGGGGCCGCTTTCGAGTGGCTCTCATGTCGATCCTTTTGGATTCCGTTTGAGAGGTCAGGATATCTGCCGCATCCGCCGCCATGCGGCGGGTGTATCGCCTACGACCTGCCTGAACGCCTTTGTCAGATGCGCCTGATCGGTGAAACCAAGTTGAGCCGCGATATCGGCTACGGCCAGATCGCTTTCCAGCAGCAGGTTTTGAGCGATGTCTATTCGTCGCGAGAGCTGCCACTGCAGCGGGGTTTTTCCGGTCGTGTTCTTGAATACGCTGGCAAACCAGCTTTCCGATAACCCGACAATCGCAGCCATTTCGGCGATGGTGAGCCGGTGATCACTTCGGGCGTCGATATGGGTTGTCAGCGTGTTCATTTGTGCATGCGTCAACCGACCGCTTGCATTCACAGCCTCGTCGTTGGGTATGTCGAGAAGCCCTGTGACGATGCTTCCAACCAGACTTTCGGCGTAGATGGCATGGCGTGACGGATTGGATATCTCGTCCACGAGCAGGCCCGCCAACGTTTCGATCGGGCCGATATCCTGAATTTCGACCGGGCGCCGCAGTGCCGTCAACGCCGCCGAGCTGCCGATGGATGGGGCCAGATATCTCATCAGCCTGTGTTTGTGCATATGCAGGTTGAGATGCGAGAAGCGATGCGTGGATCTGCTGCTCGTCCACATCGGCACGCCGGCCGGGACATAGATGGCACGCGTCATCGGGCGGTAGTTATGCGTAAAACTGCCATCCTTGTTGGAAATCCTGACCCTGGACGACACGTCGTTGAAGAAGATCATGATGCGTGGGTCCTCGGCGAGATAATATCCCTGCGCACCGGACTGACTTTCCGCCTGCCAGTAAACGCTCACGAGACCATCGAGCTGCCGCCACTTGACCGGAGAAACGACCTGGATTCCCTCGGTTCGCCAGTCCATGGAGTGCCAAAAACTCAATCTCAAATCCGCCTTGGTGAAAAATAATCCCTCAGCTCCCTCCTCATGCCATTCAGGAAAGGTTCGGCATGGCGTGTGGAGCTGAATTTGATTAATTTTGTCAGGTTTTACGGCAGCTATCAAGATGTTTGCATTCCGCTCGCCGTCTGACGCCAGCAAGGTCAGTCTGCAGGCATCATTGAAAGAATTGACTTACTGCGTTCCATTCAACGCTGAGGTGGCCGCAAGCCAATTCATAAAATGGCCTGCGACCCATGGGTACCGCCAGCAGCGTCAGGCTGCGGTCAGCTCAGCGATCGGCGCTTCGGCCTTCAGGTCGCTCAGATATCGAACGAGGTCCTCAATGGTGATGACGAGCAGGCCGTGTTGCTCTGCAAAGACTTCAAGCTGAGGAAGCCGAGCCATGGTCCCGTCCTCATTCGAGATCTCGCAAATAACGCCCGACAGACGTTTTCCGGCCAATCGGCACAGATCAACAGCTGCTTCCGTGTGACCGGTACGGCCAAGAACACCATCCGGGTTCGCTCTCAGCGGAAAGATATGGCCCGGACGGGCAAAATCATTGGGGCGAGCAGCGGGGTCAACAAGTGCCTTGACTGTCGCTGCGCGGTCGGCGGCCGAGATGCCGGTGGTGGTGCCTGGAATGTAGTCGACGGACACTGTGAAGGCCGTCTTCATCGATTCCGTATTGTTCGGAACCATCAGCGGAATATCAAGCTCGTCGAGGCGATCCTGGTCCATCGCAATGCAGATCAGGCCGCGAGCCTTGTTCATCATGAACGCGATCTTTTCCTTGGTCGCGTCTTCCGCAGCAAAAATCAGGTCGCCTTCGTTTTCGCGATCCTGGTCATCGACAACCACAACCATCTCCCCACGGGAAAAAGCTTCGATTGCATCTTCAATTCTGGAAATCGTCATTTCAAGTCTTTCAAGGGTTAAGCCGGTGAAGGCTGTTGCATCGGCTTTCGCCGACAAAACTTTCCCTTGGGCGAACAAGCGCCACGGGCAGCCTGGTCAAGGGCCGCCGCGGGTTGGTCTCTTCCATCCGGACTATAACCGTCGGCTCCGGCATCTCACCGGATCTGCTGACCTTCCCTTTCAGGAAGCGCTCGCGGGCTCCGGGAAAATCCCGATACCGCCGGTGGGGAGTTACACCCCGCCCTGAGAACAGATGGAATGTATTTCAACAGGCACTTGGATTGCAACAGCGAACCGTGCTTTGAAAACTCCGAAATAGACGAAAATATTTGCGCGACTGCGGGCAGGGGCGATTTATTTTGCTATCAGCACCTCAATGCCGCGCTTCTCGAACTCACGCGCATCCCGATCGGAAATTCCGTCGTCGGTGATGAAGGAGTTGATGACGTCCAGCGAGCCTAGCCGGGTAAAGGACGACCGGTTGATCTTGGTAGAATCTGCAACAAGATAAACGTGTGCCGCCGCCTTGATCATCGCTTCCTTGAGTTGCAGGTCGGCGAAGCTCGGGTAGGTCAGGCCGGCATCAAGCGCCACGCCGGCGGTTGCCAGGAACAGTTTTCCGGCGAAGATGTTGCGGAAATATTCGACCGATTTGTCGCCCGAAAGCGAGAGTGTTGGAGACTTGAACTGGCCGCCCGGCATGTGAACCGCGAATGTTGGAACGGATCCCAGGATGATGGCGATGTTGAGTGCATTGGTGATCAGCGTCAGGTCTCGCCGGTTGGTCAGCCGGGTCGCTATCTCGGTCGTCGTGGTGCCCGCATCGAGGATCAGTGTCTCGCCGTCCTTGACGAGGCTGGCTGCAAGTGCGCCGATGCGACGCTTCTTATCCATGTTTTCCTGATGATGGAGCGTCATCGTGCCGGTTGTCGGCGCAGCGGTGTTGAGATAGGCGCCGCCGTGCTCGCGGGTGATGAAGCCTTCGCTTTCCAATCGCTCCAGATCTTGCCGGATCGTCGCTTCCGAGACCCGAAAGGCCACAGCGAGATCCCTGACCCGCGCTGAACCTTCCTCCTGAAGCCATTCAAGGATACGGCGGCGTCTCGGCTCGGACAGAAGACCGATCATCGATTCCGATGCGTCATGCTCGTCTTTTGCTTCCATTCGGGCCTGCCTAATTCCTTGAACCGCAAACAATCGAAACTATTCGATTCTCTTCCAGGGGATACTTACAGGAACCGTGTGGAGCTTCAAATCCTCAATTCGCGTTCTGTTGTAGCACGACACGGGCCTGAAGTTTCTGCTGGACCTGATCGATGACAACAGCGGCGATAATGACAAGGCCTTTGATCACGGTTTGCCAGAAGGAGGAAACGCCCATCATGATCAACCCGTCCGCCAGTATGCCGATGACGAAGGCGCCGACGATCGTGCCGCCGATACGTCCGCGCCCACCGGACATCGACGTGCCACCAAGAACCGCTGCGGCGATCGCATTGAGCTCGAATGTTTCGCCGGTCGCCGGATGGCTGGCCTGCAGCTGGGATGAGATGATCAGGCCGACGAGTGCGGCGCAAAGCCCGGAGAACATGTAGACGAACAGTTTTGTCCGGTCGACATTGACGCCGGACAGTGCGGCACCCCGCTCATTGCCGCCGACGGCATAGATATGCCGGCCCAGCGGCGTGCGGGTAGCGAGATAGGCTGCGGCCAGCGCGACCACCACCATGATCCAGACGGATACGGGGAGGCCGAAAAATGTACCCGACCCGATCACTCTAAACGTATCCGAACCGTATTCCGGATTGCCTGAAAGGTTGGGGAAGGTGCGGCCGTCGGAGAACAGAAGCGCTGCGCCTCTCGCGACATAGAGGATGCCGAGCGTCGCTATGAACGGCGCGACATTCAGCTTCGTTATTAGTAACCCGTTTATCCATCCGATGAAGATACCGACGACAAGTACCATCAGGCAGATTTCGATCGTGTTGAACTGGACACTGTAGGCAATGCCAAGAAACCCGAGGTCGATACCGTAAAGAACGAGGTAGCCAGCCACCATGGCGCAGAGACCGACGATAGAGCCAACCGAAAGATCGATACCGCCGGCGATGATGACGAAGGTCATGCCGATCGCGAGAACCGCGTTCAGCGCCACATGCTTCGAGATGATCAGCATATTGCCTGTCGTCAGGAAGTTCGGTGCGGCAATGGCGAAGAAGGCGAAGACCAGGATCAGCGCCACGAAGGTGCGCATGTGCAGAAGCAGCAGAAGCGCCGATGTTCTGGATTTGTGACCGCCGATGACGGTCTTGGCGTTGGTTGTGGCGTCGATGCTGCTCATTGTGTCTCAACCCTGTTCAGATTTGGGGTCGCCGCGGAAATAACCTCCGCAGCACTGGCGCCGGCGGGAAATTGCCCGGTCAGCCTTCCATTCGCCATGACGAGGATGCGATCGGAGAGGGCGAGAACTTCTTCCAGATCGGATGTTACGAAAAGAATGCCCAGCCCATCCGCCGCGAGCCGGCGCATCGTGCGAAAGATCTCTGCCTTGGCGCCGATATCGATGCCGCGCGATGGCTCGTCCATCAGCAGGATTTTCGGCCTGGTCATCAGCGCTTTGCCGATCACCACCTTCTGCTGGTTTCCGCCGGAAAGGCTGGAGACCGGATGTTCGAGGCTGGCGATCTTGATCGCCATGCGCTTGACGAAGTCCGCGGCCTTGGCGACTTCGGCCTTCAGCGAAAGGTGGAACCCGCGGGTAAAATCATGAAGCGACGACATTGTCAGGTTTTCGCGGATCGTCATGATCTGCACGAGACCGTCACGCTTTCGATCTTCTGGAATAAGCGCAAGGCCGCGTCTGATCCGGCCCGAGACGCTTTTCTCCTTCACCGGCTTGCCGCCGATGAACAGCTGCCCCGATGAATTCGGGTGCTGCGCCATGATGCATTCCAGAAGCTCCGAACGACCGGCGCCCATCAGGCCATAAAGCCCGACGATCTCGCCTTCGCGGACGGAAAGCGACATGTGGTCCACGGCATATCCGCCGGCGGGGCTTGGAAGGCAGACGTTGTCGACCCGAAACACTTCGTTGCCGAGCTTATGCTCGCCGGTTTTAGGAAATTCCTTGGAGGCGCTGCCGATCATGTTGGCGACGATCCATGGGATATCGACACCCTGCATCGACCGCGATCCGGTGATGGCGCCGTCGCGCAGAACGGTGATGTAATCGCCGATACGGATCAGCTCTTCCAGTCGGTGGGAGATGTAGACGATGCCGACGCCCTGCGTCTTCAGATCCTTGATCACCCTGAACAGAACCTCGACCTCCGCAGCAGACAGCGCCGAAGTCGGTTCGTCGAGGATCAGGATGCGGGCATTCTCTGCGAGCGCCTTGGCGATCTCGACGATCTGCTGCTGGCCGATCCGCAGATTTCCAAGCGGCGCGTCCGGGTCGATATTCTGTTCGAGGCGCTTCATCAGCGCGGATGCGGCCGTTCTTTGTGCCTGACGATCGATATGGATGCCGCCACGTGTCTTTTCGTGACCGACGAATATGTTTTCCGCAACGGTCAGGTTGGGAAACAGGTTGAGTTCCTGAAAGACGATGCCGACACCGTGTTTGGCGGCGTCCGTCTTATCCGCGAAGACGACTTGTTGTCCGTCGAGTTCGATCGTACCGCCGTTCAACTGCTCGACACCGGCGATGATCTTCATCAGCGTCGATTTGCCGGCGCCGTTTTCACCGACGAGAACGTTCACCGCGCCCATGCGCAGGTCGAAATCGACATTCTTGAGAGCTTGAGTGCCCGGATAGATTTTCGAGCCGTTGCGGATCGAAAGGCCGATGGGATGGGCTTCCGTCATGGCGCAGCCTCGATCGAAACCGGCATGATAAGCGGTTTTTCGCTGGCAGTGCGGATCACGACCGCACCGACGAAATTCACCTTCTTGCCTTTCAGCGCGGTATCGGCCGCAGGAAGTTTGGAAACAGCCTTGTCGTTCAGTGCGCGCCCGAGCTTTGCGTATTCGATCTGGTCGCGGAACGTCGAGAAATCATAAAGACCTGCGGTGTCGCGCAATGCGCTGCCCTTGACGACGGGACCGAGCTGGAGTGTTGCATCGGCTTTTCCATCGCCGTCGATGTCGATCTCGGCAACGGCAGCCTTGGAAGCGCGGTTCTCCTCGATCACGGTCGCACTACCCTTGACAGGAAAGTTCCAGCCGCCGCCAGCACCGCCGACACGAACGCCGTAGCTCTCGCCCGCCTTGTCCAGGCTGCCGTTGATCGCATTCTGCAGGGTTGCGAGATCGACCGCCTTTTCCGTCAAGGCTGGAACGAGCTTGGCGTCAAACGTCGTCTCGACGACTTCGGCAATAGGATCCGCAGCAACTCCCGCTTCACCGTTGCTGGTTTTCACCAGTTTGCAGCCGGAAACGGACGCAGCAAGAAGGCTTGCCACAAACAGGGTCGTGATCTTCATGGGTACCCGCACTTCTTTTAAAGCAAAGGCACCCGGGACACGTGACGTGTCCCGGGTGGGGATGGCGGTGTTACTTTGCCAGCGCGAAGGTCTCGAGCTTTGCGGCGTTGTCAGCATTGATGAGAATGCAATCCATCAGCTGCTTTTCGTCGAGGCCGGTCTTGCCGGTCTTGATGAACTTGTCCGCCTGTTCGACGGCGTTCTGTGCCTGCTGGTAGGCCGGCTGAAGAACGGTGGCCTTGATGCCGCCCTTCTTGATGCTATCGCGGACGTCGTTCGAACCGTCGAAGCCGACCACGATCACATCCTTGCGGCCGGCGGCCTCAAGTGCCGCATAGGCGCCCATGGCCATCGTATCGTTGCCCGAGATCACGCCCTTGATATCCGGATGGGCCTGCAGCATCGATTCCATCACCGTATAGGCTTCGGTCTGCGACCAGTTGGCCGTCTGCTTGGCAACCAGCTTCATCTCCGAATACTGGTCGATGACATCGTGATAGCCTTGCGAGCGAATGCCGGCATTCGTGTCGGATTCCTTGCCGATAAGCTCGGCGTAGTTGCCCTTTTCGCCCATCAGTTTGACGAATTCCTCGGCGCCGAGCTGGGCGCCCTGGTAGTTGTTGGAAACAATCTGCGAAACAGCGACACCTGCCGTTGTGATTTCGCGGTCGATCAGGAACGAGGGAATGCCCTTGTCCTTGGCTTTCTGGACGGCGGCGACGGAGGCATCCGCGCCTGCATTGTCGAGAATGATTGCTTTCACGCCGGCTGCAATGGCAGAATCGAAAAGTTCGTTCTGCTTGTTGGCATCATCGTCGTGAACGAGAACCATGGTCGCATAACCCAGTTCCTTTGCCTTGGCAGCAGCGCCGTCGGCTTCGGCCTTGAAGAATGGGTTGGAGTGGCTAGGCGTAATGATTGCGATCGTGTCGGCTGCAAGTGCAGTGCCTGACATGGCGCCGGCAATACCAAGTGCGACCACGGACATCAAAAGACGTTTCGTAAGCTTCATGAGAACCTCCCGTTGAAAAAACCACCCTCCCGTGGCCTCCTCCCGAAACTATCGATCACTTTCGTTTAATGTCAATATGTTTTTGATGGCTGCGCTTTTATGTGCGAAATGCTTATTATCTTTCCCGCCCATGTTGCAATGCGGCATATTTTTTAGGCGACATGCCGCCTTAACTCCAACAATCCACTTGAATGTTCTGTCGACGTATGTCAGTTAATTTGAAAACGAAAGAGATCGAAAGTAATCAAAAGTCTTTTGTTGGATTTCGCGAAGGTGGGCGCCTTGTCCTGAGGAGGGCGGCGGCGCGGTGAAGCGCGCACCCTCATACGGATGGCCCAATAATGACGACAACGGAATAATCGGAGGAAACCTTATGACCGAACAACGTTACGGCGCCGGAATCTGGCACTTCGCAACCTATCTCGACCGATATGCGACGGACGGGTACGGCTCTCCACGCAGCGTCATCGACGCCATCGATCTTGCCGGCCAGGTCGCGGATCTGTCCGTGGTGGATATCAATTATCCGTTCTTCGGCGGTGACTTTTCCAATGCGCAGGTAAAGCAAGCTCTGGATCGCAACAAGCTCGGCGTCATCGGTATCACGCCGGAGATCTACACACGCGAATTCGTCAAAGGCTCCTTCACCAATCCGGACGCGGGCGTTCGTCGCCGCACCCATGAACTGGTAACCGAAGCTTGTGATCAGGTCCGCTATTTCGGTGCCGATTACGTCAAACTGTGGCCGGGCCAGGATGGCTGGGATTATCCGTTCCAGGTCGATTACGGCACGCTTTGGCAGCATTCGCTCGATGGCGTCGGGCAGCTGGCCAGCGAAAACCCGGATCTGAAATTCGTCATCGAATACAAGCCGCGCGAACCGCGCGTACGGATGAGTTTCGGTTCGGTTGCCCGCACGCTTCTCGGCATCGAGAAGATAGGCCTGCCGAATGTCGGCATCCTGCTCGATTTCGGCCATGCCATCATGGGCGGTGAATCGGCTGCCGACAGCGCCCAGCTTGCAATCGATTACGGTCGGCTGTTCGGCATGGACGTCAACGACAACTACCGTTCCTGGGATGACGATCTGGTTGCCGGCAGCCTGCACCCGATCGAACTCTTCGAGTTCTTCTATGTTCTGCGCAAGAACAAGTGGGAAGGCGTCTGGCAGCTCGACCAGTTCCCGTTCCGCGAAGACAGCGTCGCGACCGCCAATCACGCGATCGATTTCCTCAAGGCCGCATCGAAGGGGCTGGATGCTCTCGATGTCGATGCCTTGAAGGAAGCCCAGAGCCGCCACGACGCGATCGGGGCGCTGAAGATCGCGCAGAAGGCCCTGTTCGGCGCCATGTAGGCGCCGGTCACGGCAGCAGCCAATCTGGCAATGAAAGGCCAATACCCATGTTGAAGAATGACATCGCCGATACGATCCGCGAGAAAGCATTGTGGATGCGCCGCAGGGCATTCAAGATGGTTTTCGACGCGCAGCTCGGTCATCCCGGCGGAGATTTTTCGGCGATCGACATCATTGCGACGCTCTATTTCGGCGTGATGCGTTATGACCCGAAGAAGCCGGACATGCCGGATCGGGATCGCTTCATCATGTCGAAAGGCCATGCAACGGGCGCGCTTTATACCGCTCTTTGCGCCGCCGGTTATTATCCTGAAGACTGGCTGTCGACCTACATGCAGCCGCAGTCGAAGCTGAACGGCCATCCCAACCGCAACTATCTTCCGGGTGTGGAAACCAATACCGGGCCGCTCGGTCACGGTCTGCCGGTCGCCCTCGGGATCGCGATCGCCGGGCATATGACCAATAGCGACTATCGCACCTTCGTGCTGACCGGCGACGGAGAGCTGCAGGAAGGATCGAACTGGGAAGCGGCGATGAGTGCCGGCAACCGTAAGCTCGGCAAGTTCACGCTCATTGTCGACCGCAACCGGCTGCAGCAGGGCATGGGTACGGAAGAGACCAACGGCCTCGATCCGCTCGACGACAAGTTCCGCGCTTTCGGCTGGGATGTCGAAGTGATCGACGGGCATGATGTCGATGCTCTCGTCAGTGCCTTGTCCGAACAGCCGGGCGGACGGTCCAAGCCGCTGTGCATCATCGCCAACACCATCAAGGGCAAGGGCGTCTCCTTCATGGAAAACAAGGCGTCCTGGCACCATGGCGTGCCGAATGCCGAACAATTCAAGATTGCCATGGAGGAACTGGTCTGATGGCTGCTCCCGCTGCAAAACAGGAAGGTTTTTACGATTGTCGCGATGCCTGGGCTCGTACGATCGAGGAACTTGCCGAAAACGATCCGCGCATCGTCGCCGTCGTCAATGACTCCGTCGGTTCCTCGAAGCTTGGGGGCTTCCAGAAGAAATTCCCCGATCGGCTGGTCAATGTCGGCATCGCCGAACAGAACATGGTCGGTGTCGGCGCCGGCCTCGCCAATGGCGGGCGCATCCCGTTTGTATCGGCGGCTTCCTGCTTCCTCACCGGACGCGCACTTGAACAGGTCAAGGCCGATATTGCCTATGCCGGTTTCAATGTGAAGCTTGTCGGCCAATCGTCCGGCGTGGCTTACGGCGAGCTTGGACCGACGCACCATTCTATCGAGGATTTTGCCTGGCTGCGGCCGCTGAACAATATCATGGTGGTGGTTCCGGCGGATAGCTGGGAGACGGCCGAAGCGGTGAAATGGGCCGCTGTCCATGAGGGACCGGTCTATATCCGGCTGAGCCGCATGCCGGTGCCCGATCTTGCTGTCGAGAACCGCAGGTTCCAGCCCGGCAAGGCCGAACTCGTTCGCAAAGGTAATGACGTCACGATCATTGCCTGCGGTACGATGGTTCATCTGGCGGTCAAGGCCGCTGAAGAACTGGAAGCCGAAGGCATTTCCGCCCGTATCCTGAACATGGCGACGATCACTCCGCTCGACGAGGCCGCGATTTCCGAAGCCGCCAGCGAGACGGGCGCGATCGTTACAGTCGAGGAAGCCAATATTCACGGTGGCCTCGGTGGCGCGGTTGCCGAGCATACCTCTGCCCATCTTCCGGTGCCGATCGAGCGCATGGGGTTCCCGGGGTTTGTGCCGACCGGCTCCGTTGAATGGCTGTTCGATCATTTCGGCCTGACGGCGGAAGGGATCGCCAGATCCGCACGCAAGGCGATCGGGCGCAAACGCGGATGAGTGATGGCGGGAGGGGAGAACATGTCATTGCTATCGACCAGGGTACGACCAATACCAAGGCCATCCTGGTCAATTCCGCGGGCGTAGTCGTCGCCAAGGCTTCGGCACCGCTGAAGTCCAGCTATCCCCGGCCTGGCTGGGCGGAGCAATCTGCGGAGGATATCTGGGCGAGCGTGCAGGCGGTGATCGCCGACATCGTGCAGCGCAATAGCGTTGCTGTCGCCGGGCTTGCCATCGCAAACCAGCGCGAGACGCTGGTGGTCTGGGACGCTGAAACGGCCAAGCCGATCACTCCGGCGATCCTGTGGCAGTGCCGGCGCACGGCAAAGGCCTGCGAAGCCCTGATCGCCGAAGGTCGCGACCCGATGGTGGTCGAGGCGACGGGGCTTTCCATCAATGCCCTGTTCCCGGCCTCCAAACTCGCATGGGTCATGGAAAACGTGCCGGAAGCGAAGCCGCTGGCGGTGCAAGGTCGCCTTCGTGCCGGCACGGTCGATAGCTGGCTGCTTTACAAGTTGAGCAATGGAAGAGAATTCGCGACCGATCATTCGAATGCGTCGCGCACGCAACTATTCAATACGGCCACGTTGAAATGGGACGAAAGTCTTTGTGAACTATTTGGCGTTCCGGGCGCTGCGCTGCCAGAAGTTCGCTTTTCGGATAGCCGGTTCGGTGAGGTTGCCGAAGGCGCGACGGCACTCAAGGCAGGCGTCCCGATCCTTGCGATGATGGGCGATAGCCACGCCGCACTCTATGGTCATCGCGTGCGGGCACCGGGTCTGGTCAAGGCCACCTACGGTACGGGTTCGTCGCTGATGACGTTGACGCCCGGGCGTGTCCTGTCGAAAAACGGCCTGTCCAGCACGATCGCCTGGAGCGATGGTCGCGGCGTCGCCTACGCTCTGGAAGGCAATATCACCGTATCCGCTCAGGCGGCATCCTTTGCCGCTGAAATGCTGGGCCTGCCGGATGCGCAAGCTCTGTCGGCACTGGCTCAGACTGTTCCGGATGCTGCCGGGGTTACGTTCGTGCCGGCGCTTGCGGGATTGGGCGCTCCCCATTGGAACGACAATGTCTCGGGCACCATTTCCGGCATGACGTTGGCGACAACCCGTGCCCATATTGCCCGCGCGACGCTCGATGCCATCGTTCTGCAGGTGTCGGATGTGTTTGTCGCCATGGAAAAGGATCTCGGCGCACGGCTGGACGGCCTGCTGGCGGATGGCGGGGCTTCTTCGAACGATTTTCTGATGCAGTTGCAGGCGGATGTTCTCGATCGGCCGGTGACACGAAGCGGTCAGGCGGAAGTCGGGGCGATCGGCGTGGCGATGATGGCGCTTCTCAGTCTTCATGGCGATACGCCGAGCCTGGATGAAACCCGGAGCGAATTTCAACCACGTACCGATGCTGCCGCTTGGCGGACTGAGGCCACGCGCGGCTGGCAGTCGCTGCTGGCACGGCTTATTGCCAACTGAGGAGCGAGAGGCTTTGGCAATCTCCGCTGCTCGTTAAGCAAAGCCAATTCAAGTCGAACTACTTTCGCGTGTGAACCGAAATGTAAGCAACCGAAATGCCGAAATTACCAAAATAAAAGCATTCGAAAATAATTGACATAAAGCGAAAATGCTTTGATAGTCTTTTACGGGCTTCAAGCGATCTTTGGGAGGAGATCTTATGAATAGTTTCGCAAGGCTTTTGGCGACATCCGTAGTGGTGGTTGCCGCAACGACGGCACAGGCAGAAGATCTGACTGTGTGGACGATCAGTTATTCTGCGGAATCGCAGGTCAAAGCACTCCACACCGCCGCCGAAAATTTTGAAAAATCCCATCCCGGTGTAAACGTCGAAATCGTCATGCGTGGCGTCGATGAACACAAGACCGCCTTGCGTGTCGCGGCCGGATCGGACAGGGGGCCGGACGTCTACATGAGCTGGGCGGGCCTCGGCCTTGGTGGCGAATATGTCAAGGCTGGTCTCAGCAAGGATATCACTGCCGATTACGCCAAATACGGCTGGAACGACCGCCTGACGGGGCCGTCACTCGCATTTTCCAAGAGCTATGGTCCCGGCCAGCACGGCATGCCCTTCCGCTTCTCCGGCGAAGGTGTCTATTACAACAAGGCTATGTTCGAAAAGGCCGGCATCACCCAAGAGCCCAAAACCTATGACGAGCTCGTCGAAGCAGCCAAGAAGCTGAAAGCGGCAGGCATACCCGCCTTCACTTTCGGCGGTTCGGTCAACTGGCACCTGATGCGCCTGATGGACGAGATCCTCGAGACGACCTGCGGCGCCGAGGTGCATGACCAGCTGAAGTCGATGCAGGTGGACTGGAGCAAGACCGAGTGCGTCACCAAGGCCTTCGCCGAAATGAAGATGTGGGGGCAGAATTATATCCTGTCGCCGTTCATGGGCGTCGATCAGAAGCAGTCCTTCACGCTGTTCCTGGCCAAGCGGGCCGCGATGATGCTCGAAGGCGACTGGCTGGTATCGCAGATCAAGGAAGGCGGTAACGTTGACGATTACGACGTCTTCCCGTTCCCGAACGGTACCGGCCGGCTCTATGGCTTCGCGGAATATTTCTATATCTCGTCGAAAACCAAAAAGTCCGAGCTGGCGGCTGAGTTCATCAACTCCTTCACCTCGACCGAGTTTCAGACCCAGATTGCCGGTGTCTTCGGCGCACTTTCCGTCAACAAGGAAGTGAAGCTGAAAGACGATGCGCTCGCCATGCACAAGGAATGGACCGAGATCTTCGCCAAGGCGACCGGTACTTTCGTTAACGGCGACCAGGCGTTCCCGCTCGATGTGACGACCGAGTATTTCCGCGTCATCAACGATGTCGCGGCTGCCAGGATCGAGCCGCAGGCCGCGGCGGCTGCGATGCAGACGTTCATCGGCAATCGCAAGAAGTAAATCGGGCAGAAGCCTGATCTCTCCGCGGCGTCCGTGCCGCGGAGACTGTCGACCTGCCTTGCAGGTCAGGACTCGGACAAGCGGGTTTCCAAATGTTCAATTCGAAATTCATGCAGTCCTCACGGACGCAAGCGCTGATGCTTATCGGTCCGGCACTGGCGGTTTACGCGACCTTCGCGATCTGGCCGATGATCGAGGTCGTGTTCCTGAGCTTTCAGGAGTGGAACGGGCTTGCCCCGAACAGGGAATGGGTCGGGCTCGAAAACTATCGCTACATCCTGACCAATGACCCGGTGTTCTGGCTGGCATTGCGGAACACCATCACATGGACAATTCTCGCTGTCATCTTTCCGCCCAGCATCGGCCTGCTTCTGGCGCTTGGCCTCAATGAGCGACTTTTCGGCCGGGTGCCGATGCGTGCGATCTATTATCTGCCGGTCATCATCGCGCCGATCGCCGTCGCGACCATGTGGCGCTGGATGTACGATCCGTTTTTCGGTCTGTTCAATCAGGTACTGACCAGTCTTGGCCTGCAGTCCCTGATCAGCGACTGGCTGGGCGACCGCGAGATTGCTCTATATTCGATGTTCGTTGCCTATACCTGGCAATATGTCGGCTTTTCCATGGTGCTTTTCCTGGCAGGCCTTCAAAGCGTAGATCGGTCTCTAGTGGAAGCAGCGCGCATCGACGGCGCCAACCGGTGGCAGGTGTTCCGGCATGTGACGCTGCCGGCGTTGCGGGTGACGCTGGCGATCGTCCTCGTGCTTTCGACGATCTCCTCACTCAAGGCCTTCGACATCGTTTACGGCATGACCGGCGGTGGCCCGGCGCAATCGACGCAGATGCTGGCGCTTTGGGCCTTTATGCAGTCGATGCAGATCTTCGACTTCGGCAGGGGATCCGCGATCTCGGTCATCCTGCTTCTGGTCACGCTCACCATCGTCGTCCCCTATCTGCGCTGGTCGCAACGTGATGAAGGAGCAGCCGAATGACGACTGTGGCCCCCCGCATTCAGGAGGAAACCCTGCAGATCAAACCCCGTAGGGATCCTTTCCTCATCATCCTCTGGATCGTCCTCGTCACCTTTGCACTGGTCTGGATCGCGCCCGTCGTTCTGATCGCGTTCACGGCACTCAAGTCCAATGCCGAGATCATGGCCACCAGCGCCTTCACGCCGCCGGAGGCGATCGCCTGGAACAATTTCTCCGGTGCCTGGTCACGCGGCAATTTCGAGACGACGTTCAGGAACAGCGCCATCATCACCGTTATCAAGGTGCCGCTCGGCCTGATGTTCTCCGCCATGGCAGCTTATGCGCTGGCGAGGATCAGGTTGCGGTTCGGGAAACTGCTTCTGCTGTTCTTCCTTTTCGGCGCAATGATCCCGTTCCAGGTCATGCTGGCTCCGATCTTCACGCTGGTAAACGGCTTTGGCCTGATCGACACCTATCCCGGCGTGATCCTGCCCTATCTTGCATTCGGCGTGCCTTATCAGGTCTTCATCCTGCACGGCTTCTTCAAGGCAGTGCCGAAGGAATTGTCGGAGGCGGCGCTGATCGACGGCGCATCGCATGTCACCGTTTTCCGCCGGATATTCCTGCCGATCTCTCTGCCGGTTCTTGCCGCCTTGCTGATCCTCGATTTCGTTTCCACCTGGAACGAGTTCGCCATGGCGCTGGTGCTTCTGCAGGACCGCCACATGTGGACCTTGCCGCTCGGCCTGATGTCCTTCCAGGGGCAGTTCTCGACCGATTACGGCCAACTGAATGCTGCGATCGCAATGACCGTTTTTCCTGCAGTCCTCGTCTACATGATCTTCCAACGATACTTCGTTAGCGGACTGACATCGGGCGCCGTAAAGGGCTGAAAATCCTATCATATCTGGGAGTTGAAAATGACAGAAAAAACAAGCCGCTGGGATGTCTTCGAGTTTTCCGCCAATGGCCCGGCCGATGGCAACCCTTATCTCGACGTGACGTTCGGAGCGACGTTTTCGCTGGATAACCGCCAGGTGCCTGTTCCCGGCTTTTATGACGGCGACGGTGTCTACAAGGTACGTTTCTGCCCGGATACGGAGGGTGACTGGCGGTTTGTAACCACGTCCGGCGCCAAGGCACTTGCAGGCCTGGAAGGCCGGTTGACGGTTGGTCCGGCCCGGTCGGGCGTCCACGGCCCGGTGCGCGTTCGCAACCAGTTCCATTTCGCTCATGCCGACGGCAAGCCCTATCTGCCCTTCGGCACGACCTGCTACGCCTGGACCCATCAGACGGTCGAGCTTCAGGAGCAAACTTTAAAGACGCTTGCAGATGCGCCGTTCAACAAGATCCGCATGGGCGTATTCCCGAAGGACTACATCTACAACACCAACGAACCGCTTTACGACGTCTATGAAAAGCGTGCCGACGGCAGCCACGACATGGACAAGCCGAATTTCGAATGCTTCCGGCATTTCGAAACGCAGATCGGCCGCCTGATGGAAATGGGTATCGAGGCCGATATCATCCTCTTCCATCCCTATGACCGCTGGGGTTATTGCACGATGACGGAGGAGCAGGATTTCCGCTATCTCCGTTACATCGTTGCCCGTATCGCCGCTTACCGGAATGTCTGGTGGTCGCTTGCCAACGAATACGACTTCCTTCTGGACACCAAGCCGATGGAGCGCTGGGATCGCTTCTTCCACGTTATCGAGGAAGGCGATCCGCTTCGTCACCCGAAGTCGATCCACAATGGCGACGTCGACAAGAATTACGACCATCGAAAGCCCTGGGTGGATCATGTCTGCATTCAGAACTGGGACGTCAAGAAGACGCTGGATTGGCGCGCGGCCTACGGCAAGCCGGTCATCAACGACGAGCCTGAATATGAGGGCAATATTCCCAAGGAATGGGGCAATATCGATGGGCCGGAACTGATCCATCGCTACTGGCTGACCTTGTGCCGCGGCGGCTATATCGGCCATGGCGAAACATTCCTGGATGCCAATGACGAGCTCTGGTGGGCAAAGGGCGGCGTGCTTCACGGCGAAGCGCCAGCGCGGATCGCGTTTCTTCGCAAGATCTTCGAAGAGGATGCGGTCAACGGTCTGACCCCCATGCTGGAGCGGGGCACGACCTACAAACGCGTATCCGCAGTGCAGGACGGTGAAGTCCGTTACATCTATTTCGGCGAGCATCAGCCGGTGGAATGGGGGCTCGGCCTGCCCGAAAAAGATGGCGATTGGGAAATCGACCTCATCGATGTCTGGAACATGACGATCACGCCGATCGAAAAGGGGCCTTTGCCGAAGGTTCATCCGCAGCGCATTACCGGCGGGTCGCACATCACCAACCAGTTCGCTGCAGCATTCGGGCTGAGATTGCCGGGCAAGCCTAACCTTGCCGTGCGCATACGCCCCCGCAAGACGCACTAGAAAGGTATCATCATGGCGACGGTTCATGTCTCCGATCTGCGCAAGAGTTTCGGTGCGGTCGAGGTAGTCAAAGGTGTTTCAATCGATATCAGGGATGGAGAATTCCTGATCCTTGTCGGGCCGTCCGGTTGCGGCAAGTCTACCCTGCTCAGGATGATCGCCGGACTTGAGGACATATCCGCGGGGCGGATCGATATCGGAGGGCGTGTCGTCAACACGCTCTCGCCGAAAGAGCGCAACATCGCCATGGTGTTTCAGAACTATGCGCTCTATCCGCAGATGACGGTGGCCCAGAACATGGGCTTCTCGCTGGAAATCTCCGGCCTGAAGAAGGCCGAGATCGACAAGAAGGTGGCAGCGGCATCCGAAATTCTCGGCCTCAACCCTCTGCTTCAGCGCAAGCCGTCTCAATTGTCCGGCGGCCAGCGTCAGCGCGTCGCAATGGGGCGCGCCATCGTTCGGGATCCCGACGTCTTCCTGTTCGATGAGCCGCTCTCAAACCTCGACGCCAAGCTGCGCGTTCAGATGCGGGCGGAGATCAAGGCGCTGCATCAGCGGCTGGGATCCACGATCGTTTACGTTACCCATGACCAGGTCGAGGCCATGACCATGGCCGATCGAATTGTGGTTTTGCGCGGCGGTTGCGTCGAGCAGATCGGTACGCCACTCGAACTTTACGATCACCCCGAAAACATGTTCGTTGCAGGCTTCCTCGGGTCACCGTCGATGAACTTTCTACGTGGAAAGATCGAAGGCCAGTCGCTTCTCCTGCCGGATGGCGAACGCTTGTTACTTCCTTCCCTGCCGAAAACGGGTGGTGGCGGTGACATCGTGGTCGGCATCCGCCCGCAGGGTTTTGCCGTGGGGACCCAGGACGGCGCAAGGGCATCGATCAAGGTCGTCGAGCCAACGGGTGCGGACACGCATGTCCTGGCGGAAATCGACGGCACCGAAATCACCTGTGTCGTCAATGATCGGGTGGAGTTTGCGCCCGGTCAGGAAATCCGGCTATCCATCACATCGGCGAAGGTCCACTTCTTCGATCCGGTTAGCGAAGTGCGGCTCGATTAATCCAACGGGGTAAAAGCGCGATCTTCACCTGATTTTTTGAGCCTGCTCTGGCTCGCAGGATTGCGTCTGCGCGAAGATCGGATTCTGCGGCAGTGCCGCCTCCGCCCGTGCATCCAGCTGTCGTTGGTTGCGACCGCATGACACCGGTGGCTCTACCGCAGAATTCGGTTCTCGCGCATTCGCGCCAAATTCTGTCATGAAAGCGTTATGGGAGGACAGTAGAAACGGCGCCGATTGGTTCGCTCTTGCACGGCTGTGCAGCCACCAGTCAGCGCCGCCTTTAATCATATTTCGGTTGAATCGGCGGCTTCCAATTTTACTCGCGCCGACTGAATCGGAGACGAATATGAAACGCCGCACTTTTATGATGTCCACCGCGGGTGCTGCCGCCGGTCTCGCTTTTGCACCGCGTATGAGCTTTGCCGCTCAGGGCACGATCGACTGGTACACCAGCTCGGACACGAATATTCTGGATTTCTGGACGAACACCGTTAAGCCCGCCTTCGAAGCCGCCAATCCGGGCATCAAGCTCAACCTCGTTGATGCAGGCGACGGTGCCGGTGTCATCGCAATCGGCGAGCGCGCTATCGCCGCCAAGCAGACCAAAGCCGACCCGCAGGCCGACTATTTCGAATCCGCCGATGCCCTGCTGCCGGCCGGCGCCATCAAGGCGGGTGTCTACACCAACATCAAGCAAGCCGGCCTTGCCAACTATTCCAAGGTCAACCCGCTTGCGATCGAGAGCGAATACAGCCTGCCTTATCGCGGTAGCCAGGTGCTGCTCGCCTACGATACGACCAAGCTGAAGCCAGCCGATGCGCCGAAGACCTGGGAACAGCTTGTCACCTGGATCAAGGCCAATCCCGGCCAGTTCGTCTACAACCGTCCCGACAAGGGCGGTTCTGGTGGCAATTTCGTCCGCCGCGCCATCCATCAGGCCAACGGCCTCGACCCTAAGGCGTTCAAGGTCGACAACTATACCCAGGCATTCGGTGACGAAGCTCTCGGCAAGGCCTGGAAGCTGTTGGCTGACATCGCTCCGTCGCTTTATGACAAGGGCGCCTATTCTTCCGGCAATACCCAGTCGCTCCAACTGTTGAGCCAGGGCGTCGTCACGATGATTCCGGTCTGGTCGGATCAGGTGTTGCAGGCTATCGAGCAGGGCGTTCTGCCTGCTGAAACCGGTCTGGTTCAGTTGCAGGATCTGGCGCTGTGCGGCGGGTTCACGCGCTCCGTCGTCATCGAGAACGGCGCCAATCGCGAAGCCTCGCTTAAGCTGGCGGATTTCATGCTTTCCGAAGAAATGCAGAGCGCCATCCTTACCGAACTCGGCGGTTTCCCGGGCGTTTCCTGGGATCACGTCTCCGCCGATCTGCGCAAGCGCTTCGCGGATATCATTCCGCAGTCCATCCCGACCTTCCCGGGTGGCAAGTGGGAAGCGGCCATCAATGATGGCTGGTATCGCAACGTTGCTCCCAACGTCGATCGCAAGTCGTGAGTGAAGTGACCGAAGGAGCGGTTCGACCGCTCATCGATGGCGCAGCGCGCAGGAGGCCGATAGGCCTCCTGCTAGTCGCCATTCCCGTTCTGCTGATGATATGGCTGGTGATCTGGCCGGCCATGAACGCGATCGGCCGCACCATCTGGCGCACCGACGCCAATGGCCAGCTGAGTTTCGATCTCTCGAGCTACGTGTTCTTCTTTTCGGATCGCTACAGCCTCGACAACCTTGCCGTAACGCTCTGGACCACATTCGTCTGCGCCATTCTTCTGCTGGTGATCTGCCTGCCGATCGCACTCTATCTGCGCTTTTCGCACGGCCGCCTGTCAGCCTATGTGCAGGCGCTGGCCATTTTCCCTATGTTCGTGCCTTCCATCATCCTCGCCTTCGCCTTCATCCGCGTGCTTGGACCGAACGGTATGGTGGACATCCTGCTCAACGCGGTCGATCTGCCCAAGATAAGGACGCCTTATCTGACGCCCTGGGGGCCAGTCATCGGCCTCGTTTGGGACAATATTCCATTGACCGTTCTGATCCTGCTCGCAGGCCTCGGCAGCGTCGCCAACCAGTCCATCGAGGCTGCACGTGACGTGGGTGCCAATGCGCTCCAGGTGTTCTGGCATATCATCCTGCCGCGTATTTCCAACTCCGTTCTGGTGGCGCTTTCCTTCTCCGTGCTCGGGATTTTCTCGTCCTTCACGCTTCCCTATCTGCTGGGTCCTGCGTCGCCGGAAATGCTTGGGCCGTTCATGCAGCGCACCCTGCGTGAAGTGCAGAACCCCGTCGGTGCCATGACCCAGGCCGTTGTCGCCTTCGGTTTCTGCATCGTGTTCGGCCTCTTTTACGTGCGCTCCGTCGCGCGCAACCAGGGGAAGTGACATGACAACCCTCGCTCTCGTACGCCCGCGCACCGATTGGCTCGGCATTGTTTTCGCGGCTCTTCTCACGATTGCCATCGTCGGGCCGCTGCTCGTGGTAGGGACATGGGCCTTCACCGAGGTCTGGCGTTATCCGAATGTTATTCCCCAGCAGTTCGGCTTCCGTTTCTGGGGCCAGACCCTCGGGCGCCCCGATGTCTGGAATGCCTTGATGCTGAGCCTGCAGCTCACGACGGTCGTGACCCTGCTTTCGGCGGCGATCTGCCTCCCGGCTGCCTATGCCTTTGCGCGGATGAGCTTTCCGGGCCGCAACATCCTGTTTTTCTCGTTCCTTGCCGGCCATGCTTTCCCGAAATTCGGGCTTCTGGTCGCGATTGCGGCCATCTTCCTGCAGCTCGATCTCATCGGCACCTTCTGGGGCGTCGTGCTGATCCAGCTGGTGGGCACGCTGATGTTCATGATCTGGATTCCTGTCGCCGCTTTTCAGGCCGTCGATCGCCGTATGGAAGAGGCGGCCCGCGATGTCGGTGCCAGTCCCTTGCGGGTGTTCTGGTCGATCACCTTGCCGCAGGCGGGTCCGACCATTGCCGCGGCCGTCCTTTTGAGCTTCGTCGGCACCTTTTATGAAACCGAAGGCGCATGGCTCATCGGCGCGCCGGGCATCCGCACCATGCCGGTGCTGATGATCAGCTACATCAACAACCAGATGGTCATCCAGTTTGGCGCCGTTCTTTCGGTCGTACTCTGGGTGCCTTCGTTCATTGCCCTCATGTTCGCCCGCCGTGTCATCGGTGGCGGGGCCTTCGCCCGCGGTTTCGGCGGCTAGGAATCTCATGTCAGTTCTTCATATCGTTGAGGTCACAAAGACCTTCCCAGGCGGCACCAATGCCGTCGACAGTTTTTCGCTCGACGTTGCCGATGGCGAACTCGTCTGCCTTCTCGGCCCTTCCGGTTCAGGCAAGTCCACGCTCCTGCGCATGGTCGGAGGTTTTGAACAGCCGACCGGCGGACGCATCACGATCGACGGCGAAGACGTCACCCACCTGCCGCCGGAGCGTCGCCCCACCGGCATGGTGTTCCAGAGCCATGCGCTCTGGACCCATATGAACGTCTTCAAGAACCTCGCCTTCGGCCTCAAACTGCGCCATATGCCCGCCAACCTGATCAAGGAAAAGGTCGAAGCCGTGCTCGAGCTGGTCGGTCTCGCCGGTTACGGCGATCGCATGACCACCCAGCTCTCAGGCGGCCAGCAGCAGCGTGTAGCGCTGGCGCGATCGCTGGTTCTGGAGCCCAAGATCCTGCTCCTCGACGAGCCTTTCGCCAGCCTCGACCAGCATCTGAGAGAGCGGCTGCGCGAAGAAGTGCGAGACATCCAGCAACGCCTCAAGATCACCACGTTGTTTGTCACCCACGGCCAGGACGAGGCGCTTTCCATGGCCGATCGCATTGTCGTCATGGCCAACGGCAAGACCGAGCAGATCGATCGGCCCGATGTCGTCTATCGCAATCCCCAGACACCCTTCGTGGCGGGCTTCATCGGTACGATGAACCTGATCGAGGGTGAGGTTCAAGGCGGACATTTCGTCCGCGCGGATTTTACGGTGCCACTTCCCATTGCCGATGGTCCGGCCACGCTGGCTATCCGTCCTGAATCTCTCGATCTTGCCGCCTCGGACAAGCCCGGCGCATCGGTGCACCGGGTCACGGATTACGGGACACATGGTCTCGTCGATCTGGACCTTGCCGATGGTACAAGATTGAAATCCATGGTGGCGCACCCGGATCTTTTCCGCGCAGGGCAGGGGATCGAACTTCTGCCGCGCGCCGTCGCCGCCTATCGCAACAACCAGCAGATTTACCGGAGTTCACCATGACCGCTCCAATCCATATCGAGCGCAATGGCCACCGCACCTGGATCAAATGGCATCGCGGCCGCCGCCGCCTGTCCGATCCGGTCTTTACCGGAGAGCGCATCATCGACGCCATGCGCCTTGGCGCCAGTGTCGAAGTCGATCTCGTCATTCATGCCGATGATGGCTGTGCGGTGTTGCACGACCTGGACCTCGATCGGGAGACCACGGGCAGTGGCAAAGTGCGCGATACCGGTGCGGACACTCTGCGACAGCTTCATCTTCGCGACGATGAAGGGCGGCCCATTGCTGAAAAGGTGATGCTGCTCGAAGATCTTTGTGCGCTCCTCGCCCGCGAAGGCGTCCATCCAGATGCGCTACTCCAACTCGATTTCAAGGAGGACCTGCAGGCGCTCACCCCGCAGGTCGTCGCCAATTTCGGCAAAAGTGTTGCCCCGATTGCCGGATCGCTGATCCTGTCAGGCGGTGATTTCGATGCCATCGCCATGCTGGCCAAGGCGGTTCCCGGTATCGCGACAGGCTATGACCCCTGTTACGGTGAAAGCCTGGCCCGGTTGCGGGCGACGGGAGATTATCGCGGGTTCATCGAGCAGGCCCTTGTCACCGCACCGGACGCCCGGATGATCTATCTCGCCTACGACATCATCCTCGCCGCAGAGGATGCCGGAGTCGATATCGTCGCCCCGGTCCACGCTGCCGGTCGTCGCGTCGATGCCTGGACGATCAATCGCATCACCCCTCAAACCATCGCACAGATCGAGCGCCTTTTGAGGCTCAAGGTCGACCAGATCACCACAGATGACCCGGAAGGGTTAGCCAAGGCCATTCGTCAATGACAGTCAATTACAGCACCATTCTCGACCACATGGTCGCAACCGCTCGTGAGGCCGGCGCATTGACGCTCGACCATTTCAAGCGCTTCCGCGATATCGAAATCGGCATCAAGGGGCCGGGTGATTTCGTCTCCGATGCCGACAAGGAATCCGAGACGCTGATCCGAAACCGCCTGTTGAGCCAGTATCCCTGGGGCCTCACCGGCGAGGAGTTCGCGCCGGTGGATGGGGTGGATGACGGTCATCGCTGGCTGGTCGATCCCATCGACGGCACGACCAATTTCATCTATGGCCAGCATTACACGATCACGATTTCACTGCGTCGCGGCAATGAAACGATGTGCGGGCTGGTCTACAATCCCGTTTCCGACGAGATGTTCACCGCCATCAAGGGCGAAGGCGCCTATCTCAACGGCACGCGTCTGCAGGTCAGCGCCAGCACGGACGTCGCGCTGATGTGCGTCGGCACCGGCCTGCCCACTCCCAACCTTTCGCTGCATCCGGGTGCCTATCAGCGCCTCGATGAAATCCGCGCGCCGATCGGTGCGGTTCGTATCGTCGGAAGTGCGGCCAATTCCTGCGCCTATGTCGCCTGCGGCAGGCTTACCGGCTATTACGAGGAGACCGGTTTCGTCGATACGGCAGCCGGTATTCTTCTCGTCCAGGAAGCCGGCGGTATCGTCACGGACTGGTGGGGACGCGGCCCGGAAGTCTATGAAAAAACCGGCACGCTGATCGTCGCCAATCCGGCAACCCATGCCTATTTGCTGGAGCACTTGCGTGTGGCTCCGCTCAAGGACGCCGCTTAAGCTTTTTCATCCATGCCTGACCCTGCGGGGCGGGCATGGATCTGTCGGATCGGCTGGTTATCTTGCCGTGCCGGGAAGCCTGTACTGTCTGCGGCATTCACTACCAAGTGTATGGCTATACAACCCAATTTTCCGACAAGCTATTGCTTGTCGGTGAGAGATGCTTATCTCGGGAGTATGGAGACAATCTCGATGATACAGGTGAAGTGATGGCTTGGACCGCAGCCGTCGCGATCCTGTTGGTGGGGTTGCTGTTCATCTTCAATCGACGTTTTGCCTATCCCGCACTGGCGCTGGTTGCGATCGTCGGCATCGTCGTGGCCGTCGCAACAGTACTGCAACCATCTGCGCGCCAGAACACGAAGGAAGCCGTCGCGGCAAAAGCCTCTTTGGATCCGCGAGCATGCCCGGACGTTTCGAAGCCCATCGCCATCGAATTCGTCAACGGCAACAATACGGCAATTCAGAGAGTATCCTTCAGTCTCATCGGACGCGTAAAGGAACATTCTTCGATTGCCTATCGCGGCTTTCTGAGGGACGACAAGATCATTGCGCCAGGAGAGGCTTCGGTGACTTGCCAAGGGCTGCTTCCGCTCGGCTTTGCTCCCCCCCGACCTTCAACGATCAAACCTGAAGACTACGATTGGTCTGTCGATGTCTCGCTTCTCGATTTTGCGACCCGATAGGCTCTCCGGACAGAAATCCGGAGAGGACCAGGCTCGGGTTCAATCGCCGAAGATAGGAACCGGAAAGCCTTCACTGCGGAAAAGCTGCTCGAGTTCGCCGATATCGGGGCATTTCGGCGGGTTCTGCAACAATTCCGTGCTTGGATCGGCCTTCGCAAGGGCGACGACTGCAGTTGCTAGCAGTGTCGTACCGACCGCGATCTCACCGCGAAGCTGAGGGACGAGCGTTTTGGCGTGGATGAGGTTGCTATTGGCAATGGCGCTGATCGCCTGACCGCTCCGTCGGAAGACCGGCGACAGATCAAAGATGGCGCTGGTATCCGTCTGACCACGCCAGATGGCGCTGCCTTCGCCTTGTTCTGCGAGATCGGCGTTGAAATCGGCCCGCGGGATGGCAAAGCCACCCTCGCTCGTCTGTAACGGGCGCGGTGTGGTGATGCGGTGGAGGCGGATATGCCAGGGATTGGCCGGCACAAGCCAGGTCTCGACGGTGACGTCATCCCAAGGTTTCCAGCGGGAATAGAGCTTGTCGCCGGCAATCAAGGCCTCTTCCAGCGTCTCACGCATACGAAAATGCACGCCATCATCGGAAAGACCCAGCATGCCGTCGAAGCTTGCAGCGGCAAAATGGCGGTCGTTAAGCTCTATGTTGAAAGCGTAACGCGTCGAATAGACGAATTTCGAGTATTTCTCGTTGGCGCCGAGCATCTTGTCATGCTGCTGGCCGGAGGAGAGAATGACGACATTACCCGGCGTGTGCATCGCCACCATGCCGGCTTCCTTCAGCGGCACCGGATCAGCGAAACTCGGAGCGGGACTTTCCTCGGCCGCCCAGAACGGGTGGTCGGCCGGAAGTGCCAAGGGCAGGAAGAATTTCAGCGCCCAATAGGGGGAGCCAGCCGAATTATAGCTCTCGCTCATCATCAGGTTCGGATAACCGTAACCGATGGATAGCACGCCGTCGCGCTCGGCAATCGGCAGATCCGACCACCAGCGGATGTGGCGCATGTAATAACCCTTGATCTCGCTCCACGGCAAAGCCTCGACACCCGCAAAGGCCAATGCGCCCCATATGCCGCCGCAGGCGAAACGATAGGTCTGGCTGCGGCCGAAGGCCAGCGCTGCGCCATCGGGTCCGAACCAGTGACGGATATCCGTGGCAAACACATTGGCGCGCTCGCGATAGGCGGAGGCGCGTTTGGTGTCGTCCTTGGCAATGACGGAATAGATCAGTGCATAGAAATGCAGTGCGAAGGGTACGTAATGGTCGGCGCGCTTCACCGGCCCGTCCCGATACCAGCCTTCGCCGAGCCGAAACGCCTCGACCTCGTCGAGATATTGCTCGGTCAGCGCGCGGTCGAAATCGATACCGGCGCGGGTGAGGCCGAGATCGATCAGGACGCGGAAAAACTTCCAGTTATTATCGACGAATTCCTTGTCTCGTGCCGAAATCAGGTAGGCGGCGATGGTGGCTTTCTGGGCTTCGCTCAAAGGGTCCCAGATGAATTGCGGCACCATGGCAATGGCAAAGCCGATAGCCGCCAGTTCCACCTGCCGCTGATCGGTGCGGGACACATCGCCCCAATATTCGGGATGCGACGGATCGGTGCCGTTGGCAAGACCGCGGCGATAAAGCTCCCAATGCGGAAAATCGTAGCCACCGGCTGCGAGCGGCACGATGCCCCAGAGCGGCCGGGCAAAACCTTCGAGATCTGCGGCGGCACGATCGAAATGGGCGCCGGTAGCGCTGAGACGCACACGCGCGCCACCCTCTGAAAAATAGGGGAGGAGCGGCTTGAACAGATCCATCACCGCTTTCGCGATATCGTCGCGCGTCTTGAGAGGATTGCCATGGAGGGGATTGGCGCGGGCAGGATCGTAGATCATCGTTCTTCCGTTCATACTGGCAAAAGAAAACCCCGCGGTGACCAGGGTCACCGCGGGGGCAGGGCTGTTACTTGATGGCTTTCACGCCGTCGGTCATTTCCTTCAGACCGTCGTCGATCGAGATATTGTCGGTCATCAGCGAGTCATGCGCGCGGTTGAGGATGACCTCGATACGTGCGGCATTCGGCGTCACCGCCATTTCCAGATAGGACTTGCCGGGTTCGAGTGCTGCCTTGCTGGTCTCGTCCTGCGGGAAGCCGGGCAGCGAAGCGATCTTTGCCGTCACTTCCGGCGTACGAACGGTCGGGATCGTGCCGGTCGAGGCGATGATCGAGGCACCTTCCGCGCCGGTGACGAACTTGATGAAGTCGAGCACCGCTTCCTTCTGGGTGGAATTGCTGTTGACCGACAGGCCGGAAATCTGAGCGGCCGTCGTGCCGGCGACAACGCCTTCCGGATGCGGGAATTTTGCAATGCCCCAGTTCTTGCTCTTCGATTCACCCGAAGCCACCTTGGCGATCTGGGTGCCGACAAACCATGTGCCCATCGGCAGCATGCCGACAGTGCCGTTGAAGAACGGACCCGAATAATGGGTGTTGGACGTCTTCAGCGTTGCATAGGAAGGCACGACGCCACCCTTCTGCAGAGCCAGCGCACGCTCGTACCACGGTTTCAGGAAGGCGTAGTCAGGGCCGGCCAGCGTGTTCTTGCCATCCTGAATGCCGGGAAGCTGCACGGTGGAGCGCCAGGTGTGAAGCAGTGCGCCATAGGTCTTGTTGACGCCCATGCCGCCGGCAAGCTTCTTCGCCGTCTCGTCGAACTGCGCCCAGGTCATGTCATTGGTCGGGTAAGCTACGCCGGCTTTGTCGAAGATGTCCTTGTTGTAGTAGACGACCCAGAAATCCGAGCGGAACGGCAGTGAATAGAGCTTGCCGTCGACCGTCATTTCCTCGGCCAGACCGCCGAAGGATGCGGGATCGATCTTCGCCTCTTTCATGAAGGCCGACAGGTCCATGATCGAGCCGGCGCGGATGAGGTTCGTGTAGTTCGGCACGTCCTTCACGGTGACGATGTCGATATCCTTGGAGCCGCCCGCAAGCTGGGTGGCGATCATCTGCTGGTAATCCGTCGAGCCGAGATCGATATGCTCGAACTTCACGTTAGGATTTTTGGCCTGATAGCCTTCGATCAGCGGCTTGTAATACTGAACCTTGTCCCAGTCCCACAGTGCCCAACGCAGCGTGACCGGCGCGCCGGACTGAGCCATGGCGACTGTTGCCGTCGATGCTGCCAAAGCAAGGCCCGCCAATGCGAGCTTCATGCCTCTCCCGAATTTTTCCAAAACCATCCTGTTTCTCCTTCCCTGGATTATGTCTGGATCAGATATGTTTTGCGTCAGCCGTCCCTGTTTCGAGGGCGGGCGGTACCGCAACAGGCAGGGCAAGCACCATCATGGCGGCTCGGTGAGCGGCGAAAACGATGGCGAACATGCCAAGAGAAAAATTGAGCGTGGCCGGCATGAAAACCGACACCGGATAAAATGCGATATGGGCAAGCCACAGGCCCGCCACGAAAAGAAGTGCCGCAATCACCGGCAGTGGCCTGATGATCGAAGCCATAGCCGAAAGCCGCAGCAGGTTTGCGGTCGACAGGTCGCGCATCACCATCAGCACCAGCAGATGGCAGGCCATCACGCAGAGAAAGCCGGTCACAACGAGCGCGATCGCCAGCGGGGCCGCCATCGCCAGATTGTCACGTGTTGCCGATGCATAGGTGCCGATAGCATAGACCCCGAGGCCGATTGCACCTGCAAAAAACAGCCCCCACAGCGTCGCGCGCCAGAAATAACGACGCATCGCGTCCAGAAAGTCCTGCAGCAGATAGGTGTTGCGATCCTCGACAAGCGCGACGCAAACAAAGGCCGAAGCGGCGAGCGCTGCGGGCAGGGGAATGATAAAAAGAGCGGCCAGAATGAACAGGATGTTCAGTTTGACCATTTCCCACCATTCGCGCGCGAAAATCTGGCCGAACAAGGCAAGGCCGGTCTTTTTCGGCGCATTCTTGGGAATGCCCGGCCCTTCCTTCGTCCACATGTTCCGCAGCCACTGCATGGCCTTCCTCCAGATGCGGCCTCCTCAGTAGAGGATGGACCGTTCCGTTTCCTTGTCGAACAACTGCATGTTGGTCGTATCGACGACCAGCTTCGCCGTTTCGCCCGTTCTCGCCTTGAAGCGCGGCGAGACACGAACAGTCATAGCCTTTTCCCCGGCGGTGATATTGAGATGGATCTCCGAACCCATCGGTTCTGCAAGATCGACCACGGCTTCGAACGGCGCGATGTTTTCAGGATTGATGTCGCCCGGCGCCAGTTCATGGAAGTTTTCAGGACGAATACCAACGATAACGTCCTTGCCTTCGTATGGCGCGATACGGGCCTTGTCGAAGCCGGCCGGGATCGGCAGTACACGTCCGTCGAAGATCGCGACATAGCCTTCGCCGCGCTTTTCGATCTTCGAAGGCAGCATGTTCATCTGCGGTGCGCCGATAAAGCCAGCGACGAACATATTGATCGGCCGGTCATAGAGGTTCTGCGGCGTGTCGACCTGCTGGATATGACCGTCGGCCATCACGACGATCCGGTCGGCCATGGTCATGGCTTCGATCTGGTCATGGGTAACGTAGATGAAGGTCGAGTTCAGCCGCTTGTGCAGCTTGGTGATCTCGGCGCGCATCGTGCCGCGCAGCTTGGCGTCGAGGTTGGACAGCGGCTCGTCGAGCAGAAAGACTTCCGGGTTGCGCACCATGGCGCGGCCCAGCGCCACGCGCTGCCGCTGGCCACCGGAAAGCGCCTTGGGCTTGCGGTTCAGGAGATGCGTGATGTCGAGGATCTTGGCGGCTTCCTGCACCTTCCGGTCGATGACTTCGCGCGAGGCTTTACGCAGCTGCAGGCCGAATGCCATGTTCTTGTAGACGGTCATATGCGGGTAAAGCGCATAGTTCTGGAACACCATGGCGATGTCGCGGTCTTTCGAGGGCACGTCGTTGACGAGGTCGCCGCCGATGATCAGTTCGCCGCCGGAGATTTCCTCGAGGCCGGCGATCATGCGCAGGGTGGTCGATTTTCCGCAGCCGGACGGGCCAACCAGAATGATGAATTCCTTGTCGGCGATCTCCAGATCGATGTCATGGACAACGGTCAGTGCACCGTAGGACTTGTTCAATTTCTTGAGTGAAATGCTGGCCATCGGTTTGTTCTCTCACCAGTAGGAAGACCACGAACGCGACAGGCGCGTCAGGGCCTCCATGTAATAATAGTCACCCCATGACACGCACTCGTCGACGCCTTCGCCGCGGCAGGTGTTGTAGGGGGATTTCTTGGAATAGGTGCCGTGCAGGACCAGCCCGTTGGAAACGGCCGGGTCTTTAACCGCGTAGTGATCGGAAAGGCTCTTCACCATCCGACGGGCGAGATCGCGGTAACGGTCTGCGTCTTCGCCGCCCACCAGATCCGCCATCTCCAGAAGCCCGCAGGCGACGATGGAGGCCGCCGATGTATCACGCGGCTCGCCGTCGCCATCGGAAAACACCATGTCCCAGTAGGGCACCATGTCGGCCGGCAGCTTGTTCAGGTAGAAAGCCAGCAGCCGGTCGAACGTGTCGCGATATTCGTCGATGCGCTCGTAACGATAGGAAAACGCCATGCCGGCTACGCCCCAGGCCTGACCGCGAGCCCAGAAACTGTCGTCGCTATAGCCCTGCTTGGTGGCGCCACGCACCGGCGCGCCGGTTACCGGGTCCATGTAAAACGTGTGATAGGTGGAATCATCCGGCCGCACGGAATTGGCCAGCGTCGTGCGGGCGTGGATCAGTGCGATGTCGCGGTATTTCGGATCGCCGGTCTGTTCCGTCGCCCAGTAGAGCAGCGGCAGGTTCAGCAGGCAGTCGATGATGTAGCGGTATTCCTCGGCCACGCCCTTGCGGCCCCAGGCCTGAATGAACTGACCGATCGGCTGATAACGCTCGATCAGCTGGTCGGCGGCAAGAAGCGCTGCCTTGCGACCATCCTCGTCGCCCACCAGTTTCCAGGCGGCAATGCAGGAAGGGGAATAGAGAAACCCCATGTCGTGATGGTCGGTCTCGATGCGGTTTTCGATCCGGTGGAGAAAACTCTGTACCTGGATCTGGGCCGCATACTGAAACACCTTGTCGCCGCTATGCTCGAAGGCTAGCCAGATCTCGCCCGGCCAGAAGCCGGCCGTCCACTGATCGTTGGCGACGGGCGGATAGAAGTTGTTCACGCTTGAATGATTCTGCGCGGCGTAGGTGAATTCCGGCAGGTTATGGCGGATCTGCGCGACGGCAACATCGAGGGCCGCTTTCACCTCTGCGTCTGTGATCGGCTGCGGGGCGATGGGGGAAACGGCGTTCATGAACTTAACCCTTGATGCCGGAGGATGCGACGCCTTCGACGAAGAAGCGCTGCAGCGACAGGAAGACGATCAGGACCGGGATCAGCGCCACGACCGATGCCGCCATGATCAGCCCGTATTCGGCGGAATACTGGCTGATGAACATGCGCAGGCCGATCTGAATGGTCTTCAGCTCGGTCTTGGTCAGGTAGATCATCGGACCGAGAAAGTCGTTCCAGGTGGTGACGAAGGTGAAGATCGTCAGCGTCGAGAGTGCCGGCTTCGACAGCGGCAGCATGATCTTTGCCCAGATCTGGTATTCGTTCATGCCGTCGATACGGGCGGCTTCGCAAAGCTCGGTCGGGATCGACATGTAGAACTGCCGCATCAGGAACACGCCGAAAGCGGTGAAGGCCTGCAGGCAGATCAGCGCCAGATGGGTGTTATTGAGGCCGAATTCGCGCATCAGCAGGAACTGCGGCACCATATAGACCTGCCAGGGCATCGCGATGGTGGCGATGTAGCCGAGGAACAGTGCGTTCTTGTAGGGAAATTCCAGCTTGGCAAAGGCGTAGGCCGCAAAGCTGGAGGTGAACAGCTGCATCAGCGTGACGATGATCGTCAGCTTGGATGTGTTGTAGATGAACAGCGCCAGTGGAATCTTGGTCCAGATATCGACGTAGTTCTGCCACTGCGGTTTGGATGGGATCCATTCGATCGGGAAAACGAAGACTTCGCTGCTGAGTTTCAGCGAGGCCGACAGCATCCAGGCGAACGGCAGCAGCATCACGATGGTGATGAGGATGACCGTCGCATAGATGGCGAACAGTTTTCCGGTGAGTTTCTGGCCGGCAATCCGCATGGCTCAGTCCTCCTTCTGGCGGCGGAACTGGATGACGGTGACACCCAGCACGAGGAAGAACAGGACGAGCGCGATCATGCTGGAGTAACCGAGATCCCAGGAAATGAAGGCCTCGTTGTAGATGTGATAAACGAGGACGAGGGTTGAGGTGCCGGGTCCGCCCTGGGTGATCATGTAAATCTGGTCGAACACCTTGAAGGACTGGATGGTCAGCATCACGGTGACGAAGAAGGTCGTCGGGCCGAGCTGCGGCACTGTCACGTAGAGAAACTTCTGCCAGGCATTGGCGCCATCCAGATCGGCGGCCTCATAGAGCTCGGAATTTATGCCCTGCAGGCCGGCCAGATAGATGACCATGAAATAACCCATGCTCTTCCACACGCCGAACAGGATGACGGTGACCATCGCCCAATGGCGGTCGGCAGCCCAGCCCGGCATGTTCTGCGGGTCGAGGCCGAGCGTGTAGAGGATCATGTTCACCGGCCCCATTTCGGGGTTGAAGATCATGTTCCAGACGACGGCGACGGCGACCAGCGATGCGACGTAAGGGAAAAACATCGCTGTACGGAAGAAATCGCGGCCAAGGATCTTCTGGTTGAGCAGAATGGCAAGGCCAAGCGCGCAGGCGAGCGTTACCGGAACCGAGACGACCGTATAGACGATCGTGTTCCAAAAGGCATCCTTGAATGCCTTGTCCTCGAAAAGACGCCAGAAATTGTCGAGGCCGGCAAAAGTGATGGCATTGCTGCCGTCCCAGTGCATGAAGGCCAGCACGAAGGCGAACAGGATCGGGCCGAGCGTAAAGACGGCAAAGCCCAGAAAGTTCGGCGCAATGAAGGAATAGGCCACAAGCGCGTCCTGCACCCGACGGCGACGTCTGGAAACCACCTTGCGTCGTCTTGCCGGAACCGGCGTGTCGCTCGCGGCAACGGTAGAATTGGCCATAAGAAATCCTCCGAAGAAATCGCCACAGACATGTGCTGCAAAACACTTGTCCGCGGATGCACGTCAGCCAGACCGATCTGCTTCCCGTGCCTCCTCCCACGATCGACATATCATATCCATGACATTGGTCAAACAACTTCTAAATGGATCATATGAATTCTGTAGAAAAGCCAAAATACATATGATAGGCGGGTTCTCAGGCAGTTTTCATGGCAGGAGGAAGCGATGTTTCGCGAAGCTGCAGCGCGCATACCCTCGGTTTTCTCAGGGTTTCTTCCCGGTGCTCCGTTTGGTGATCGAGACGCCTGGCAGGCCGTATCCGATGATCTGAAGGCGCATGTGGTGGGAGATGCCGAGGCGGCATCTTGCCGCAGCTGGTCGGTGATCAAAGCGCAGGACTATCGGCAGTTTTCGATCACCGGCAACAGAGCGGATTTCGAAGCGGCGTATTTCTCCCGCCGCCGGATGCTGAACGATCTCGTGCTGGGTGAACTGGTCGAAGGCAAGGGGCGTTTTCTGCCATCGATTGTCGACGGCGTCATGCTGATCTGCGAGGAAAGCGGATGGCAGCTTCCGGCGCACAATTCCTATGAGCGTGGTGGCGTACGGCATCCTCTGCCCGATGTAGAGCGGCCGGTGATCGATCTGTTTGCGGCCGAGACCGGCGCGCTGCTGGCCACTGTGGCTGCCCTTCTTGGCGGGCCGCTGGACGAGATCAGCCCCACCGTTCGGCGCCGGATCGAGCATGAGGTGCGGGTCCGAATTCTAGATCCCTATCTGGGCACCCATTTCTGGTGGATGGGCAACGGGTCGGAGCGGGTGAACAACTGGACGGCATGGATCACACAGAACGTTCTTCTCGCCACTTTCAGCCTCGATAGCGACCATGATCTGCGGCGCAATGTCGTGGAGAAGGCACTCGGCAGCCTCGATTGTTTCATCAAGGATTACGCCGAGGACGGCGCCTGCGAAGAGGGCGTGGTTTATTACCGGCATGCGGCCCTTTGCATGTTCGGTGCCATGCGCATTCTTGATCATGTGGCACCCGGTTCGATGGCGCCTCTGTGGGGCGCGCCAAAAATCCGCAACATGGCGGAATACATTCTCCACATGCATGTGGACGGCCGTTATTATTTCAATTTCGCCGATTCTGCCGCCGTCATCGATCCCTGCAGCGTTCGCGAATATCTTTTCGGCAAGGCCGTCGGATCCGATGCGCTGGCGGCTTTCGCAGCAAGGGATCGTGCGACCAGCACGACACCACATCTGCCGGACGAGTGGAACCTCTGGTACCGCGTTCAGGAGCTGTTGATTGACGTCCAGCCGCCTCAGGCATCGAAGGTGCAGCCCGCAAGGGATGCGTCCTATCCGGGCATCGGACTGTTCGTCGCCCGTGACGATTGTTTTGCGCTGGCCGTGAAGGCCGGCAGCAACGGCGAAAGCCACAATCACAACGATGTCGGCAGCGTCACGCTCTATAAGGACGGCAAGCCGTTTCTGATCGATGTCGGTGTCGAGACCTATACGGCCAAGACCTTTTCGCCCCGGCGTTACGAAATCTGGACGATGCAGTCGGCCTTTCACAATCTGCCGACGTTTGATGACGTCATGCAGTCGGACGGCGCAGCTTTTGCTGCGCGCGATGTGCGGGCGGATTTTTCATCGGAAGCAGCCGAAATCTCATTCGATATCGCGGCGGCCTATCCGCAAGAGGCAAGGTTGCGAGCCTATCGCCGCACCGTATCGCTGCGCCGCGGGCATGGCGTGGAGATCATCGATGACCATGACGGCGACCTGCCAGCGGTCCTCTCGCTGATGACCCGCGACGAGCCGATTGTACACGGCGGATCGGTCCATGTCGGCGAACTGGGTCGCATCGAGATCGAAGGGGGCGGCAATATCGAGATCGATACGATCGAGATCGACGATGCGCGGCTGAAGATTTCATGGCCCTCGAAAATTTATCGGCTGCGTATTCCTCTTCTCAGGAAGCGGCTGAAATTGCAGATCGTCTGAGGAGGACGGAATGGAACTTATACTGAAAGTAATTGATGGCAGCGGTTTCGTCCGCGCTGAAGCGACCGGCACGGATGAGACATTTCTGATTTTCTCAGGCGCTTACGAAGACGGTGATCAGGTGGTCGTCGAAGCGTCGTCGCCGGGACATATCGTCCTTGCGCTGGACGATGCGATAACCCCGACGCTCGTATATCTGACAGGCAAAAGCTACGAGCTTGCCGTTCCTTTCGAAATCCGGCGTCCGCCCTATTCGCCGCGTGCTTTCGCCGGTGATCTGCATCGTCTGCATGTTCGAAAGGCGCGGCCGGAGGAGGTGGTTCAACGTCGCAACCTCGCCCTCAATCCTTGGGACGATAAAAGCAATTCGACTTTATTCCCGCATGCCGTGGCAAATGTTCAGACCCGCGGGGAAACCCAGTTTGCTGCCCGCAATGCGATCGATGGCGAAAAGGCCAATGATAACCATGGCTCCTGGCCGTATACCAGCTGGGGCATCAATATGGACCCGGCGGCGGAACTGGTTGTGGAGTTCGGCCGGCCGGTCAAGGTCGATGAGATCGTTTTCTATCTGCGTGCCGATTTCCCGCATGATGCCTGGTGGGAAAATGCCAGCATCACGCTGTCGAGCGGTCAGGTGCACAGCTTTCCTTTGGTGAAAACCGGTGCTGCACAGGGATTCCGGATCGAGGAGCAGACGGTCGAGTGGGTCAAGCTGCACAGTCTGGTGAAGGCAGAGGATCCCTCGCCCTTTCCGGCACTGACGCAGATTGAAGTCTGGGGCCGCGACTTGGACTGAATGCAGCGTCAAGTCCAAATGCCCCGCGCAGGTTCAGCCGGGGATGGAGCGCGAGTTGCGAAGCAGTTCGCGATAGCGGGCCTGGCTTCCTCTCAGGTGGTCGCGCATGGCGTTGCGGGCCGCCTCTTCATCGCGGTCGGAGATCGCCATGACGATCGTTTCATGTTCCTGGTGGATCAGGCGGCGATAGGCGGTCTGTTCGGCAAAGTCTGGATCCGGCATGGGCCTGGATTGGGGGATGACGGCGCTGCCGTGAAATTCCAGATGCTGCCGGAACAGCGGGTTGTTGGTCGCCTCGGCAATCGCGAAGTGGAGCGCCAGATCGGCCATCCGGATCGACTCATTCTGCTCGATACAGCGCAGAACCTGCCGATGGCACTCAAAAATCACCTCTTCCTGCGCCGGCGATCGACGTGCTGCGGCGAGGCCCGCCGCTTCAATCTCCAGCGGAGCGCGAACCTCGAGCACCTCGAGATCTGACGATACGCGTGCCTTGTCGACGGTGCGGTTCGCGGTCAGCTGAAAAGTCGGGCTGAGCACGAAAATGCCGGCACCCTGCCTCACCTCCACGAGCCCGTCGGATTTGAGGGCGGCGACCGCCTCGCGAATGACCGTGCGGCTTACCTGGTGGGTTTCCGTCAGCTCCACTTCGCTCGGCAGTTTCTGTCCGGGCGAATACTGGCCGCTGGTTATCGCGTGCCGGAGGCTTGCCCCCACTTTTGAAACCAGTGATCCTGGCCCCTTGGGTCGAACCTTGGTCTGGACCGTCACAGCTATTCCTCGCGATGCTGCAGATAAGGCGAAACGATTTCCGGCATATCCGCGTGTTCGCTAAATAGGTATGACAAATTTCAATTATTATCAATCACGGAAACGCGAGCAAGAGAGGTTTTGCGTCCAATTGACGCTTTTTCCGGTACGAAAACGAAGACTGGACTGGGGTATTTGTCTGCTGTATTCCTGAATTTCGAGCATTTTCATCAAGTCATAATATGAGCTGCGCGAAAGCATTTTCGGGAGGATGCAGGCACTATGCCCACGAATGACATATTCGATCGACGCCGTTGCGAACTCGGGGAAGGCGCTTTCTGGCATCCGCAACGTCAGCAATTCTTCTGGTTCGATATCGTCAGCAACGTGCTTCTGAGCCAGGAAGGTGGCAAGCCACTCACTTGGGCATTCGAGGAAAACGTGTCGGCTGCGGGCTGGCTTTCTGCAGATGACTTGTTGATTGCGGGAGAAACCGGCCTGCAGAGCCTGAATCTGGTGTCGGGAAAACGCGAGCCTGTGGCCGCTTTTCCGCATAATCTGATCCTTCGCTCCAATGATGGCCGAGCAGATCCCTACGGTGGTTTCTGGATCGGCACCATGGGCAAGCGTTCGGAACGGGAGGCCGGTGCGATATGGCGCTACTGGCGCGGCGAGTTTCGCATGATTTACGAAGGGATCAGCATCCCGAATGCCATCTGCTTCGATGCGGAGCGATCGCTTGCCTATTTCTCCGATACGCGGCTGAAGAAGATCTGGCATGTGCGGCTGGATGACGACGGATGGCCGTCGGGTGAACCGGAACTGTTTGTTGATCTCACGGGTGCGCCCCATTCCCCCGACGGCGCCGTGATCGATGCGCAGGGCAATCTGTGGAACGCCCAGTGGGGTGGACGCCGCGTCGCCTGTTACGCGCCCGATGGACAGGAAATCGCAGCCGAATATTTCGAGGCGACGCGCATCTCGTGCCCGGCTTTCGGGGGCGCTGACATGCAGAGCCTTTTTGCAACCACCGCCTGCCAGGGCACGAGTGCCGAGGCACGCGAAGCCGAACCGCTTGCCGGCATGACGTTTGAGCGCAAGACGGCGTTCCGCGGCGTGAGCGAGCCGCAAGTCATTCTGGGCTGACCATCGTCATTGGCTTCGCGGACCCGTCTCGGCGTTAGAGGCATGAACAGGACAAGCAGATGAACCACGGAATAGATGCAGATTCTGACGCTGATAAAACGGCAGCGGATCGCCACGCGCGGCTGGAATTCATGACCTGGGAGCGCACGCCGGCCGAGGCCGACAGCCCAAGCCAGAGGGCGTTGAAGGAAAAGCTCGCGCAATCTGCCAATGCGCGGATCGCCGATACGGCCTATATCGCCGAGGATGCTCGCATCTTCACCTCGGCACTCACGGTCGGCAAACGGTCCTGGATCGCGGCACATGCCCTCATCCGCGGAGATTTTGAGCTTGGCACGAATTGTTCGGTCAATGCCTATGCTTGCATCTCGGGAAAGGTTCGCTGCGGAAACGGTGTTCGCATTGCGTCGCTTGCATCGATCGTCGGCTTCAATCACGGCTTTGACGATCCCAACACGCCGATCAACGATCAGCCGCACGAAATCAAGGGTATCGTCATCGGCGATGATGTCTGGATCGGTGCCAATGCGGTCATTCTCGACGGCGTGACGATTGGCAACGGTGCGGTGATCGCGGCAGGTGCCGTCGTTAACAAGGATGTAGCCCCGTTAGCGATCATGGCCGGCGTACCGGCAAAACTCGTCCGCCACCGTGGCGAAAAGCCCGCGGCTGCAAGGTCTCTTCGCAGCGAAGTCGAACAGGCGCTTCGCTCGATCAGCGAGATGGCCAAAAGCCAGTGGCGGGACGTTCTGAGCCATTATCGCCGGCCCGAAGGTTATCTCTCGGCCGACGCCAGCGGCGCGGTTTGCAGAAGTGCAAGGCATCAATGTGATGCGATAGAAATTGCTGCGGGCTTCGGCGAGCCTCCTTCCGGAGAAGAGGCGAAAGCGATCATCGATCGCCTTCGTTCGCTGCAGGATCCGCAGACAGGCCTCTTCCCCGATCCTTTTACGCCGCCCGATCCGTCCGCGCTCGTTCTGGACGATACCTTTTCGCTCTACAACGTCCTTGCCGTCGGTTACGCGCTGGAAATCCTCGGTGCCAGACCGAAATTCCCGATTGCGATCGCAGAGATGGATGCGGTCGCGCTTTGCGACTGGCTGGAGGCCTTGCCCTGGAAGCAACGCGCCTGGCGGTGTGGTGATCGCATCGATGGGATCGCTACGGCGCTCTATTTCAACGCGCGGTATTTCGAAAGCGGCAGGGGGCGGGAGGTCCTGTTTGGATGGCTCACAACCCATGTCGACCGTGCAACGGGTCTCTGGGGCCGTCCGACGGCGGAGCAGGGGCTTCTCCAGCCGATAAACGGCTTCTACCGTCTCTCGCGCGGTACTTACGGACAATTCGGTGTGCCGGTTCCCTATCCGGAAGCGGCGATCAATTCCGTTCTGTCTCACTACCGGAATTACCAGGGTTTTTCCGGCGATAGCTACACGGCCTGCAACCTTCTCGATACGATCCACCCGTTATGGCTTTGCCTCAAGCAGACGGATTTCATGCGTGTCCAATCGGAGGCTATCGCCGAAACCATCATCCTGCGCGCGCCGGAACGTTGGCAAGCCGGAACGGGCTTTGCGTTCGCGGATGGTCAGCAGGCGAGCTTGCAGGGAACGGAGATGTGGCTGTCGACGCTGCATCTCGCTGCAGATGTTCTGAACCTTACGGAACAGTTCGCCTTCGTTCCGCAAGGCGTACATCGCACACGCGCTGCCGGATTAGGCGTCTAGGGCGACCAGCGGCACTTGGGAATGGTTTAGCGCCAGACCATTTCGGTAGAACGACAAGACGGCAGATCGCTCCTCATTCGAGCATGACCATGTGGGACGCCACCTGTTCCTCGAAGAATTTCGAGAACGAGGCGATCCGTGGCGGCAGTGCCTGATAAGGCGGATAATAGAGCGTCAGCCAGAGTTCCGGCGGCGCCCATCCCTGCAAAACATGCACGAGGCGTCCTGTCCTCAAATGTTCGGCGATATGGAATCCGGGCAACATTGCAACACCGGCGCCATCCGCTGCCATATCCGCCAGAACCTCACCGCTATTGGCGCTGAAGCCGCGGCCGGCTGAGATCGTCATGCTCGACCCGCCATCCGACAGAACCCAGTTCTCCCGCCGGCTTTCGCCGCTATAGGCAAGGCAATCGTCCGGCGTCAATTCGCTCGGATGCTGCATGTCGACGAACCGGCTTCCGGGCGCTGCAACGAGAATGCGTGGCACGACACGGATCTTGCGCCAGATGGTGAACTTGTCGGATGGTTGAGACGAGATGCGGATTGCCAGATCGTAGTCATCGTCGACGATATTCACGAGCCCATCGGAAAGCGAGATCTCGAAGCTCATCTTCGGATAACGTTCCTTGAAGCCCGAGAGGATCGGGGGCAGGACGGCCTTGCCGAACCAGGTCGGCGCGCTGATCCGCAGGCGGCCCTCATCGGCCTTGTGGGCGTTCATCACTTCCCTGCGGGCGGTTTCAAGTGTCTCGATGGCAGGCTGGACCTGCGCGGCAAAGATTGCGCCGTCGGTCGTCAGCGAAACCTGCCGTGTGGTTCTGACGAAAAGCTGGACGCCGAGATCGTTTTCCAGTGCCGCGATGGCGCGAGTGACCGCCGCCGGCGTCATGTCGAGTTCGCGGGCGACCTGGGCGAAATTCCGCTTTTCTGCGGCGAGCAGAAAAATTCTGAGAGCTTTGTAGTCGTTCATCTCGATTGTTTCAAAAATTGCAATTCAATCAAAATTAATATTGCAATTCCGCATCTGGATCAATCCGCCTAAATCTCTCCCAACGAAACGGACCAGCCACGAAAGAAAGGCATTCAGATGATCAAGGATATCAAGGGACTGCACCACGTCACATCGATGGCGTCGGACGCCCGCCAGAATAACCGGTTCTTCACCGACACGCTCGGGCTGCGCCGCGTCAAGCAGACCGTAAACTTCGACGATCCCAGCGTCTACCACCTCTATTACGGTGACGAGAATGGTTCGGCCGGCACGGTGATGACCTATTTCCCGTTCCAGCACATGATGCTCGGTCGTCCGGGCGTGGGCGAAGTCGGCGAAACCCAGTTCTCGGTCCCGAAGGGCGCGCTGAAATTCTGGCAGGACCGCTTCGTCGCACAGGGCGTCGATGGTCTTGAGACCGATACGGTCTTTGGCGCCAACCGCCTGCGTTTCATGGGGCCGGATGGCGACGCGCTGGCACTGATCGAAGCGGCCGATGACAACCGCACGCCCTGGCTTGCAAACGGTATCCCCGACGATGCGGCGATCCGCGGTTTTGCCGGAGCACGCTTCAACCTGCACGACACCGCTGCCACGGAAGAACTGCTCGGCTTCATGGGCTACCAGCGCGCCGAGAAGGAAGGTGATGTGACCCGCTTCATCATTCCGGGCGGCAACGGGGCTGACACGATTGATGTGGCATCGCTTCCAAAAACGCCGTTCGCACGGCAAGGTGCCGGCTCGGTGCACCACATCGCTTTTGCCGTCGATAACCGCGAAAAGCAGCTCGAGGTACGCAAGGCCCTTATGGACACGGGATATCAGGTGACACCGGTGATCGACCGCGATTATTTCTGGGCGATCTACTTCCGCACGCCGGGCGGCGTGCTGTTCGAAATCGCCACGAATGAGCCGGGCTTCAATCGTGACGAGGATACCGCACATCTCGGTGAAGTCCTGAAACTGCCAAGCCAGTACGAGCCGTTCCGCGGTCGGATCGAAGCCAATCTCGAACCCTTGGCAGCCTGACGGCTCCATTCGGCCGGATGGTATAAATTAGAAGATTAAAGCGCTGCGTGTCCCAAAGACCGCGGCGCTTTAATGCCGATAGAGGGAGCGCCCATAACGCTGGGCGATATGGGCGTTGAACGCCAGTGCAACATGCGCGAGAAGCCGATCCCTTACATCATCCGCCATATCGAACAGCGGCATCAGTGCCGCGCCGATATCGCGGACTGTCCGGTCCTCGATCCCGCGGCAAATCGCAAGGTCGTCGACGCGGGGCTCACCGGCCTCGTCGGCAAGTTCCGCCAGATGAGAGCGTGGAATGTGAAAGACGAGTGCTTCGAAACTGCCACGGATTGCGATGCCGGCCCCCTGTTTCAGGCTGATCAGGCAGATCGAACCCTTTGGATAGAGCTTTAGCGGCGCTGGCGGCCGATCGGGCCAGATATCGCGGTGCTCGACGTCGATCAGATAAAGTACGACAAGAAACGCATCATCTGCGGGCAGGATAACGGGATGGTCGCCATCTTCGTAGTGACGCCAGAGATGGGTGATGGCAAGCTCCGCCCGGCGAAGCGGTCTGGTCATCAGGGACCGGGCATTTTCGGCCCCGAAATATTCCGCAATCTTCTCGCCTATAGGCAATGCTTCACTCACATGTGTCTCGCTTGTTCCTGCGTCTGCCTATATGGCCGCGCTGTGCAAAGCAGGTTCGGAAAAAATAGCCCCGATCAGCCGTTTCGACTTAAGCGGTATGGCGCAATCAATCATATTCGACAATCATGCGCGCGATAGAACGGAATAGACCAAATCTTCCAGCCATGGCATCAAAACGCATGTTTGCCTTGAGCGGTTGAAAGAGAAAGTAGTGCGCCTTGCTCCGTAAATCCATCGCCGGGACGAAATCTCCTGTCGGGCAGACAACCGATAGTTTCGGATGCCCTTTCGACAAGCTCTACAAGGATCAATCACTCCAGGGTGCGGATATTTCCTTTTTCCGTAAGGGAACACGCGACGATAGAATAGAGCAGGTGGTGACACCGGCCAGCGATCGCGGTTTTGCCATCGGCATATCGACACTTGCCGGTCACACACGCCGGATCTTCCACGAACGCCACGCGACCACCCATGTATTCGACGAGGATTCGCTTTATATCCGCAATCTTGCAGAGCCTTACAGGGCGGATCTCATCGGCGCCTTCGACATGCTTCTGCTTGAAATTTCTCCGGCGTCGTTGAACAAAATTGCCCAGGAAGCGGACTTTTCCGGCGTGACCATGCTGGAGGCACAAACCGCGTCGAAGGATCTCGTCCTCGCCAACCTCGTCCGCGCGCTCATACCGGCATTGGAACACCCCGAGGAGGCAAGCAAGCTGTTCGTCGATCAACTGGCGACAGCGATCGGAACCCATCTCGTTCAGCGCTACGGCGGCAAGATGCAGATATCCGCATTGCGGTCGAGAAAGCTGTCACGCTCGCACGAGGCCCTGGCAAAGAACCTTCTTCTCGAAAATCTGGACGGAGACATCTCGATCATGGACGTCTCGCGCGCATGCAATCTTTCGCGCGGCTATTTCATTCGTGCCTTTCGTGAAACGACGGGTGTGACGCCCTATCAATGGCTTCTCAACGAACGGATCACCCGTGCTCGTGAACTGCTGAAAGGCTCGGAAGTTTCGCTTTCCGAGGTGGCGATTTCCTGCGGCTTTGCCGATCAGAGCCATTTCACCCGGGTCTTTACCAACGTGGTTGGGACGACGCCGGGGCACTGGCGGCGCAACGCCTAGGCAAGGTCTATCGCCTGTTTTCATCTTCGCTGCGCTCGGTTTCGACACTGGCTGTCGCATGCCCGCTTTTGCCATTTGCCAAATCTAACGTTCCTTACGTCCAAAGCGCAGGACTTTAAGACAAGACCCCTGTCGTCATTTAAGCGATTTTCCGCAGCGCAACCGATGAGTATTTGGCTTCGGGCCAAAGACACGAGCTGTAGAAAAGGCGCGCTCCGATAATTTCGAAAATCGCAATTCATTCGCAATTAATATTGCAATTCCGTGAATTTAGAAATCGCTTTAGGTTTCTTTTCAGCAGCCAAGACGAACGAGAGTGGACGGAGCGGCAAAGCTCGAAAGGCTCCGGATACTCACGAACCTTCTGAGACGAGCGCCGACAACCCGGCGCGCGACCGGCAGGTGCTGCCCAATCAAAACCTGCCGCATCAGCGGTTCAACAAACGCCAAGAGGAACATGAAATGTCCAAGCTCGAAGTCCTGACCCCGAAGAACAGCCAGCTCATCTTCATCGACCAGCAGCCACAGATGGCCTTCGGCGTCCAGTCGATGGATCGCCAGGTTCTGAAAAACAATGTCGTCGGCCTTGCTAAGGCAGCCAAGATCTTCAACGTTCCGACCACCATCACCACGGTCGAGACGCTCTCCTTCTCGGGTCACACATTCCCGGAACTGCTCGCCGTCTTCCCCGAAAACGATATTCTCGAACGCACCTCGATGAATTCCTGGGACGACCAGAACGTTCGCGATGCGCTGGCAAAGAACGCCGCCGAAGGTCGCAAGAAGATCGTCGTCGCGGGCCTTTGGACCGAGGTCTGCAACACGACCTTCTCGCTTTCGGCTATGCACGATGTTCCCGACTATGAAATCTACATGGTCGCCGACGCGTCCGGCGGCACCACGGCGGATGCCCACAAATATGCGATGGACCGCATGGTTCAGGCCGGCGTGATCCCGGTCACCTGGCAGCAGGTTCTGCTCGAATGGCAGCGCGACTGGGCACATCGTGAAACCTATGACGCCGTCACCACGCTCGCCAAGGAACATTCTGGTGCCTACGGCATGGGCATCGACTACGCCTACACCATGGTTCACGACGCTGAAGAGCGTATCGCCCACGGCAAGCGTATCGGCCCCAATCCAGCCAAGTAAGACCTGACCGCGCCGCTTCGATAACCCCAATCGGAGCGGCTTTCCTGTCATCGAGGAGGTTTCTCATGAAAATCTATCTTCTGTCTCTTGGTGCCGGTCTGCTGGTCGGTCTCGTTTACAGCCTGCTTAACGTCCGCTCGCCGGCGCCACCGGTTATCGCGCTGGTGGGTCTTCTCGGCATTCTCGTCGGCGAGCAGATCATCCCGCTTGCGAAAACTCTCTGGAGCAAGGAGCCCGCTGCGATCTCGTGGATCAACCAGATCAAGCCGCACATGTTCGGCCATCTGCCCAAGGGCGGCCAGAACACAGCCGATCTCGCGGCCGGCTCAAAATCATCCGCAGAGGAGAAAGGTTGATGCCGACCCGTCGAACCCTTCTCGGCGCGGCTTCCAGCCTTGCCTTCCCCTCGCTCTTCTCGTCGGCCCGCGCTGCCGATCCCGTCAAAACCGGAGCCGATACAATGCATCCCGACATCATCCTCCACAACGGCCGGGTCACCACGCTCGATCGCGCCAATCCCAATGCCACGGCAATTGCCATCAAGGACGGCCTGTTCGCGGACGTCGGCACCGACGGCGAGGTCATGAGCCTTGCCGGTCCCGATACGAAGATCGTCGACCTCAAGGGCAAGCGTGTTCTGCCCGGTCTGATCGACAATCACACCCACGTCGTCCGCGGTGGCCTGAACTACAATATGGAACTGCGCTGGGATGGCGTTCGTTCGCTGGCCGACGCTATGGACATGCTGAAGCGGCAGGTGGCGATCACACCGGCACCGCAATGGGTGCGCGTCGTCGGCGGCTTTACCGAACACCAGTTCGCCGAAAAGCGCCTGCCGACGATCGAGGAGATCAATGCGATCGCCCCGGATACACCGGTCTTCCTGCTGCATCTCTATGACCGGGCGCTTCTCAACGGTGCCGCCCTGCGCGCCGTTGGTTATACGAAGGACACGCCGAACCCGCCGGGCGGCGAGATTACTCGCGACGTGAACGGCAATCCGACCGGCATGCTGCTTGCCAAGCCCAATGCCGGCATCCTCTATTCGACGCTTTCCAAAGGCCCGAAACTGCCTTTCGACTATCAGGTGAATTCCACCCGCCATTTCATGCGTGAACTCAATCGCCTTGGCATAACCGGTGTCATCGATGCGGGCGGCGGCAATCAGAATTATCCGGATGATTACCAAGTCATCCAGAAACTGTCGGACGAAAACCAGCTCACCGTCCGCCTCGCCTACAATCTCTTCACCCAGAAGCCGAAGGAAGAGAAGCAGGACTTTCTCGACTGGACATCCTCGGTCAAATACAAGCAGGGCAACGACTATTTCCGCCACAACGGTGCTGGCGAAATGCTCGTCTTCTCCGCTGCCGACTTCGAGGATTTCCGCCAGCCGCGGCCTGAAATGGCGCCGGAAATGGAAGGCGAACTGGAAGAGGTCGTCCGGGTTTTGGCCGAAAACCGCTGGCCCTGGCGCATGCACGCTACCTATGACGAAACCATCTCACGCTCGCTCGATGTGTTCGAAAAGGTGAACAAGGATATTCCGCTCGAAGGGCTGAACTGGTTCTTCGACCATGCCGAGACCATTTCGGACCGCTCGATCGACCGCATCGCAGCGCTGGGTGGCGGCATCGCCACCCAGCACCGCATGGCCTATCAGGGCGAATATTTCGTCGAGCGGTATGGCCACGGCGTTGCCGAAGCCACTCCGCCGATCCGTCGAATGCTGGACAAGGGCGTCAATGTTTCGGCTGGCACCGATGCCACCCGCGTCGCCTCCTATAATCCCTGGGTCTCGCTGTCGTGGATGGTCACCGGCAAGACAGTCGGCGGCATGCAGCTCTATCCGCGCGCCAACTGCCTCGACCGCGAGACGGCACTGCGCATGTGGACCGAAAAGGTCACCTGGTTCTCCAACGAGGAAGGCAAGAAGGGTCGAATCGAGAAAGGCCAGTTCGCCGATCTCGTCGTGCCGGACAAGGACTTCTTCAATTGCGCCGAAGACGAGATCTCGTTCCTCACCTCGGAACTCACCATGGTTGGCGGCAAGATCGTCTACGGCGCCGGTGATTTCAAAACGCTGGACGAAAACGACGTGCCGCCCGCCATGCCGGACTGGTCGCCGGTTCGCAAGTTCGGCGGTTATGCCGCCTGGGGTGAACCGGAAGGTGCGGGTCGCAACTCGCTGCGTCGTACGGCAATCGCGACATGCGGCTGCGCCAGTGATTGCGGCGTGCATGGACACGATCACGCCGGCGCCTGGACCTCGAAACTGCCGATCGCTGATCTGAAAGGCTTCTTCGGCGCCCTCGGATGCTCCTGCTGGGCGGTGTGAGGCTTTGCTACTCGTGGCAAGGTGGGCGTCTCAGAGCGTTCCATACAAAGCCGCAACCATATGAAACGTCGTCCTCGGGCTTGTCCCGAGGATCTGTTCACGTTGCAGATGCCCAGACGTCGCAGATGCTCGGGAAAAGCCCGAGCATGACGGCGGGGTTTGCAGATGCCTCGCAATTCGACCTCGGTCACCGGCAGTGAAACGGCGGGAAGACGTGAGATAATTGCGATATTCGCAATTATATAATAATAATTGATGCAATTGTTGGCGGCAATGTTTCCGGCCAATATCGCTCCATCAGCCGACACAACGCCGTTCGATCCGACCGGCCAAACCTTAGAGGAGCAGACATGACCGATCATTCTCCATCCACAGCGCGCGCGAGCACTGTGCTCGCCAGCGTCGTTGCCGCCCCGGTGACACGCACTGCAGCACTTCTTGCGCTCTGTGCAGCCTATATCCAGGGGCCGCTCACCAAGATTTTCGACTTCGGCGGCGCATTGGCCGAAATGGAGCATTTCGGTTTGCATCCTGCCGGTTTCTTCGCCGTTGCGGTTATCGCCTTTGAGCTTACCGCCTCCGCCATGGTCATATCCGGCTTTATGCGCTGGGCCGGTGCCCTGGCGCTTGCCGGTTTTACGCTTCTGGCAACCATCATTGCTCTTCGTTTCTGGGAAATGGTGCCCGGCATGGATCGCATGATGGCGACCAATGCCTTTTTCGAACATCTCGGCCTCGCCGGTGCATTCGTCATCGTCGCTGCAATCGATCTCACAAAGGGAGGGGCCAAATGAGCGCTTCAAAATCCTCCGGTGGCAGCTTTGCCCCGCTCGCTCAACCGGTCTTTGCAGTCCTTTGGGCCGCGACCGTGCTTGGCAATACCGGCAGCTTCATGCGTGATGTCGCCAGCTCCTGGCTGATGACGGATCTGTCCGCCTCGCCAGCGGCCGTCGCCATGGTTCAGGCGGCTGGCACGCTGCCGATCTTCCTGCTCGCCATTCCGGCGGGCGTGCTGACCGACATTCTCGACCGCCGCAAATTTCTCATTGCCGTGCAGGTCCTGCTGGCATCGGTCAGCCTCACACTGATGGCTCTTGCCCATACCGGCATGCTGTCGATCAGTTCTCTCATCGCCCTGACATTCGTCGGTGGCATCGGTGCAGCACTGATGGGGCCGACATGGCAGGCCATCGTTCCCGAGCTTGTGCCTCGACAGGATGTCAAAAGCGCCGTCGCGCTCAATTCGCTCGGTATCAATATTGCCCGATCGATCGGTCCCGCCGCCGGTGGTCTACTGCTTGCAGCGTTCGGCGCGGGTGTCACCTATGGTGCGGACGTCGCGAGCTATCTCTTCGTGATCGCGGCTCTGGTTTGGTGGCCACGAGCAAAGAACGCCAATGATGTATTGGCGGAAGGTTTCTTCGGCGCATTCCGGGCCGGTCTTCGTTACACCCGAGCCAGCCGTCCGTTGCATGTCGTGCTGGCCCGTGCAGCGATCTTTTTCGCTTTCGCCAGCGCCGTCTGGGCCTTGCTGCCGCTCGTCGCCCGGCAATTGCTTGGCGGTGACGCAAGCTTTTACGGCATCCTGCTCGGTGCTGTCGGGGCGGGAGCGATCGGTGGCGCACTGGTCATGCCGAAGCTGCGTACGCGCTTCGATTCGGATGGCCTGCTGCTCGGCGCAGCCGTCATCACGGCACTGGTCATGGGCGCACTGGCACTCGCCCCGCCGAAATGGGTTGCCATCATCGTTCTGCTTTTTCTCGGTGGCGCCTGGATCACCGCATTGACGACGCTTAACGGCGCAGCTCAAGCTGTCCTTCCCAACTGGGTGCGTGGCCGCGGACTTGCCGTCTACCTCACGGTTTTCAATGGCGCGATGACGGCCGGCAGCATCGGCTGGGGTGCTGTTGGTGAGGCCACAGGCATACAAGGAACACTGCTCATCGGCGCAGCCGGGCTGCTCGTTGCAGGCTTCATCATGCACCGCCTGAAACTGCCGACAGGTGACGCGGATATGGTTCCGTCCAACCATTGGCCAGAACCGCTTGTCGCAGAGCCCGTCGCCCATGACCGTGGCCCTGTCCTTATCCTCATCGAATACCATGTCGAAAAACACCATCGGACGGCCTTCCTGCACACACTCGACGAACTTTCCCAAGAGCGTCGCCGTGACGGTGCCTATGGCTGGGGTGTGACCGAGGACAGTGCCGATCCGGAAAAGCTGGTCGAATGGTTCATGGTCGAATCCTGGGCGGAACACCTGCGCCAGCACAAGCGGGTTTCCAATGCCGATGCCGATCTTCAGGGTAAGGTACTCGCCTATCACACTGGTCCTGAAAAGCCTGTCGTGCGCCACTTCCTGACCATCAACCGGCCGGGTGCCGCTTGAAGAAACGACGAGAGGCGGCATTTGTCGCCTCTCGGTATAATTTCATAAATCGCAATTAATTCGATAATATTGGTGCAATTGTTTGCGATGATATTTTTCGACAATATCTACTCATCAGATCCGCATACCCTGGCTTTCAAGCAGAGACGGACACCCCGGAGTTCACGATGACCAATACCATCTTCCCCATCACGCGCCGCGGCGCTCTGCTTTCCGGAGCCGCAGCCGCTGCAACTCTTGCAATTCCAGCCTCGTTCACCCTCTCAGCCGATGCTGCGTCCACCAAGCACCCCACAGAAGGAAACAAGACCATGAGCACGATCACCACCCAGGACGGCGTCGAAATCTTCTTTAAGGACTGGGGTCCGAAGGACGCACAGCCGATCGTTTTCCACCACGGCTGGCCGCTGTCGTCGGATGACTGGGATGCCCAGATGCTGTTTTTCCTCTCCAAGGGCTTTCGCGTCGTCGCCCATGACCGTCGTGGCCACGGCCGCTCGGCTCAGGTTTCGGAAGGTCACGACATGGACCATTACGCCGCCGACGCCTTTGCCGTCGTCGAGCATCTTGACCTGAAGAACGCCGTCCATATCGGCCACTCCACCGGCGGCGGCGAGGTTGCCCGCTATGTTGCAAAATACGGTCAGCCTGCCGGCCGCGTCGCCAAGGCGGTTCTTGTGTCCGCCGTCCCGCCGTTGATGCTGAAGACCGCCACCAATCCGGGCGGTCTGCCTATGGAAGTCTTCGACGGTATCCGCAAGGGCGTCGCTGAAAACCGCGCGCAGCTTTTCGTCGATTTCCCGACAGGCCCGTTCTACGGTTTCAACCGCGAAGGCGCGAAGGTTTATCCGGGCGTGATCCAGAATTGGTGGCGCCAGGGCATGATGGGCAGCGCCAAGGCCCATTACGAAGGCATCAAGGCCTTTTCCGAAACCGACCAAACCGAAGACCTGAAGGCGATCACCGTACCGGTTCTCGTCATGCATGGCGATGACGACCAGGTGGTGCCGATCGACAATGCAGGCAGGCTTTCCGTCAAGTTGGTGAAGAACGGTACGTTGAAGGTTTATGCCGGTTACCCGCATGGCATGCTGACGACCCATGCGGACGTCCTGAATGCCGATCTGCTGGCCTTCATCCAGGGCTGAACCGTCTGATTTTTGAATAGCGGGCTGCGGCGGGATATGCCGCAGCCCGTTTTTGTTATCCGTACCGGATGGACTGGCGGACGATTTGTTCCTGTTTATGACAACGATCAATCTCTTCAGGCTCTCGATGCTTTAGCCATGATTTCAATGCCGTCGCCTTCGTCGTCTGCGACCGAAATCAAACGCCTATGCGAAAGAGCACTGGTCCCTCATGTCCCTTCCTCCCAGCTTCCGTCAGGTTCGTGCCTTCCTGTCTCTTGTGCAGCATCTGAAGTTCACGCGTGCTGCACAGGAACTGAATGTGTCGCAGCCGACATTGACGGTGCAGATCAACCAGCTCGAGGAACAGTTGGGCATCAAGCTTTTCGATCGCAACAAACGGCGGGTCGAACTGACACCAGCAGGGCGCAATATCCTGCCGCTTATGGAGCGGCTTGCCATCAACATGGACGACATCCTGCTTGCCGCATCGGACCTGACCTATGCCCGAAGGGGGATCGTCAAGATCGCCGCCTTGCCGTCTGTCGCCGCGAGCTTTCTGCCGCGTGCAATCATGGTTTTCCGGCAGCAGAACCCAGGTATCGAGATCAATGTCTGGGATGTCGTCGGCGAAGATATCATCAAGCTTGTGAAGGCCGAGGAGGTCGATTTCGGCATCGGGACGCGCATCAGTTCGGACAGAAGCATCAAGGTCGAGGATTATGTATCCGACAGCCTCTGCGCGTTTTTCCCCGTCGGCCATCCCCTGGCCAACGCGCCGCCGGTCCTGCAGATCAGTGACTTTGCTCCCTATCCGCTTGTCCTGACACGAAAGAACAGCACCGTTCGGGTGCTTTTCGAGCGTTCGATGGATCGCGAAGGCTGCGAAGTCAGCGTGGCGATGGAAGCCAACTACATGTCGACGGCGCTCAGCATGGTGCGGGCAGGGGTCGGTGTCGCAATCCTTCCCACCTCTGCCGTCGAAGCCGGCAACATGACGGGCCTTGCCTACAAGCTTGTCGAAGCTCCCTGGTTCAATCGCCGGGTCGGCATCATCCGCAAGGCCGACCATTCGCTTCAACCGGTCGCCCAGCGCTTCATCGAAACGATGCACAGCATGCCGGATCTTCGCAGCGACGAGAGTTTTAAATCGGCCCGTCGGCTCGACACGGTGCCGGCAAGAGTGGCGGGACCGGGAATGGGAAAACAGGATGGTCTTCCTGCATCTTTTCCCGGAGGAATGGCTCGAACCGATAAGGTGGCCTTAGCCCCGATGGAATAGCTTTCGACAGGCGCATGGCAGAGGGGGCGATGGAACGCCTCTTAATCGGCGGCGATTGCCTCGATCTCAAGCAGCCAGTTGGGGTCATAGACATCCGTAATGATGGTCGAGAGCGCGATAAGGTGCTCGCCCATCACTTCGAAGCGGACCTTGGCATTGATATCGCGATCCTCATAGCGCTTCAGGAACGTCGTCACCTTGACCAGGTTCGAAAGGCCCATGCCTGCCGCTTCGAGCTGTGCAATGACATTGGCCCAGCAAAGCCTTGCCTGCTCCTCGAAAACCGCGGGAACGCTGCCGTCTCTTCCGGCCGGAATCTGTCCGCTGATGAACAGCAAGCTGCTGTGGCCGGAAAGGGCAATGGCCTGGGAATAGCGTCGATGCAGGGATTGTGGTGCATTCTCGGCGTTGACGGGTTCGATCTTCAGCTCTTTGGTCATGCGAAACTTCCTTCCTCGTTGAGCCGTGATGCGCGCACATGGCATGCGGCCCGTTCCTGCTTGCCGGCCGCGACGAGCGGTGGCGGCACGCGCCGGCAAATCTCCTCAGCCAGCGGACAGCGGGTGACGAAGGAGCAACCTGCCGGTGGATTGGCCGGGCTCGGCAGATCCCCAGTCAGGACGATCCTCCTGCGGGCTCTTTGCGCGACGGGATCGGGCAAGGGAACGGCAGAGAGAAGCGCTTCCGTATAGGGATGTACCGGCCGCGCAAAAACCGTTTCGGTCGGCCCGGTCTCGACCAGTTTTCCCAGATACATCACCGCCACGCGATCGGCGAAATGACGCACGACGGAGAGATCGTGACTGATGAACAGGTAGGAGAGTCCAAAGCGCCTTTGCAGATCGAGCAGAAGGTTGAGGATCTGCGATCGGATCGAGACGTCGAGTGCCGAAACCGGCTCATCGAGGATCAGCAGTTTCGGTTGCAACGCCAGAGCCCTTGCGATGACGATCCGCTGGCGCTGGCCACCGGAAAAGGCGTTCGGCCGGCGCTCGGCATGCTGCGGATGCAGGCCGACAAGCGAAAGCAGTTCCGCCACCCGCTCGGCACGCTCTTTCGCATCGCCCACGCCATGAATGGCAAGCGGTTCGGCAATGCTGTCGCCGATCGACATTTTCGGATTGAGCGCGGCGACCGGATCCTGGAAGACGGTCTGGATGTCGCGGGAAAGGCGGATGCGTGTCTGGCGTTCGCCATGCCTTACGTCTTCGCCAGCAAAGGAGATGACACCGGCGGTGGGAATCTGCATGCCGAGAACGGCAGCGCCGAGCGTGGACTTTCCGCAGCCGCTTTCGCCGACCAGCGCCATGCTTTCGCCGGGCGCAATATCGAAATCGACGCCATCGACAGCCTTCACATAACGGACGTCACGGCTCCAGATGCCCCTGCTGATGGGAAAGTGGACCTTGAGACCGCGGACGGAGAGGAGTGGAGCCATCAGACGAGCGCCTCCACGCGATCGCTGTGCCAGCAGGCGGCACGGCCGATATCGGGCCTTGGCGAAAGTGCCGGCTGTTCGCTCAGGCACCTGTCGCCGGCCACGGGACAGCGCGGATTGAAGCGACATCCGGCCGGCCATGATCCGATGTCCGGCACCATGCCCTCGATAACGGGCAGTTCAGTTTTGGCCGCGCCATCGAGGCGGGGAATGGTGGAGAGAAGAAGCCGCGTATAGGGATGGCGCTGGCCGGCAAAGATGGCATCGACCGGCGCCTCCTCGACGATGCGGCCGGAATACATCACGGCAACCCGATCCGCCATGTCGGCAACAACGCCCATGTCGTGGGTGATCAGCAGGATGGCCGTGCCCGTCTCCTCCCGCAGCCGTTTCATCAGCTCGAGAATCTGTGCCTGGATCGTCACGTCGAGCGCCGTCGTCGGCTCGTCGGCGATCAGGAGTTTTGGCCGACAGATCAGCGCCATGGCGATCATCGCCCGCTGGCACATGCCGCCGGAAAGCTCGAATGGATATTGCCGGTAACGCAGCTGCGGCTCGGGAATACCCACTTCCGCCAGCATGTCGATGGCGGCGGCTTTGGCCTCGCGGGAGGATGCACCGCGGTGGATGATCAGGCTTTCCTCGATCTGCTTGCCGATCGGCATCAGTGGATTGAGCGAGGCGACCGGCTCCTGGAAGATCATCGCGAGTTCCGCGCCGCGCAACTGCCGGCGCCGCTCCTCGCTGATGCTGACAAGATCGGATCCGCCAAGCTCCACCCGGCCTTTATCGATCCTCGCCACTTTCGGAAGAAGCCCCATCACGGCAAATGCCGTCATCGATTTGCCGCAGCCGGATTCCCCCACCAGCGAGACGATCTCCCCTGCATGGATGGAAAGCGAAACGCCGTCGACCACCGTATTGCCTCGGATCGAGACGGAAAGATCGCTGACGGCCAGGACAGGTCCCGTCATCGTTTCTCCTCGCCAGTCGCTGCCCACGGGTGGTTTGGATGCGCCATGGCGACGAATTCATCGCCATCTCGCATCACGGCCGAGGGAATGGCGAAATTGACGGGATAGAGCGTGTCCTCGACGATCTCGACGGGAAATTCGCCGGAAAGCCTGTTGGCGACGTCTGCACGGGCACGGCGATCGACCACGATCGTGACGCCGCTCGCGTCGATCCGCGGGCTCATGAACGCATCTTCCAGCGAAAGCCCGAAACAGGCCACGTAAGACAGAAGCTGAACGACGGCGGGCATGATCTGCCGACCGCCTGCCGCACCCAGCGCCATATAGGGCTTGCCGTCGCGCGTCGCGATGATCGGGCACATATTGGCGAGCGGCCGCACACCCGGCGCGATCGAATTGGGCTGGCCCTTGCGGGGGTCGAACCACATCATGCCGTTGTTCATCAGGAAACCGGTCTGCGGCAGCAAGACTTTCGAGCCGAAGCGGGACAGGAGCGTATTGGTGAGCGACACCATCGTGCCGCTGGCATCGACGATGCTGATATGGGTCGTGCAGCTACCTCCGCCGGCATGGCCGAGGCTGCGCAGGCGATGTTCCGATGCCCGGCGCAGCGCCCGCGCAAACGCCAGCGAACTGGTGCCGGACAGTGGATCTTCCGTCGGCAATGTCTTGTCGAGTTCGGAAATCGCGTCGATCATCGTCGGACCGCCGGACAGGCCGCCCATGGCGTAGATGTCGAGGCCGCGATAGCCATGCTTCAGCGGTTCCAGCCACCGCGGGTGGTAGCTGGAAAGATCGTCGTCTCCGATGCGGGAGCCACCAGCTTGAAGATCCGCAACAATCTTCCGGGCCGTTTCGCCCTCGTAGAAATCCCGTGCTCCGGCTTTCGCCAGCCGCTCCAGCGTTGCCGCCTTAGCGGGCATCGGGAGATAGGCCTGCACGCCGCGCTCGGGCGCCCGAGGGGGGCGGCCATCGACGAGAAAGATGGATGACGATGCCGGAAAACGCGACAGGCCGGCAGCATCGATCGCCAGCGCCAGCACAGTGAACCAATCGAGTTGCGTGCCGCGATGCGCGTGCTCGATTGCCGGCTGGAGAGCCTCTTCCCAGGTCAGGGTTCCGAATTTTTCAAGCGCTTCCGAAAGCCCCGCAATCGCACCCGGCGTGCAGATGGACGAATAGCCGATGAGATTGCGGTCGCCGGCAACCGACGGCCAGTCGAACCAGTCGCCATCGCGCCCGGCGGCCAGCGGATAATCTTCCGGGTCTAGCATTGACGCGGATTTCACGTTGAAATCGAGCGTATCGACGACACCGGTTGCGCCGTCCGCCCTGAGCAGAAATCCGCCGCCGCCGATGCCGGAAAGCCAGGGTTCGACAATGCTGAGCACCAGGGCCGTGACGACTGCCGCATCAACGGCATTGCCACCGCGCGAAAGCACTGCGGCTCCCGCCTCCGCGGCAAGCCGGTTCTGGCAGGCGATCAGTCCGTGGCGGCTGCGGGTCTCGCCCTTGCGAATGGTCCAGCTCTCTTTCATGCGTTCTTTCCAAATCGCCGCGAGGCGATCGCCTGCGGTATTTTTGCCTCGACGGCGAAGCGGTTGCGATTGGCGGAGCCCTGATGAAAACGGGCGATCTCGTCAGCGGTCGCGACCCAGGCTGTCGGCTCGTCTGCAATTTCCTGCAGAAGGTCTTCGAGAAGCGCGATGCGCTGTGCGCGTCCGGAAATCCAGTCATGTATGGTCAGGGTGAAAAGACCGCCGAAACGGTGCAGGGTACGCCACTCCGATTTCCAGTCCTCCAGCACCATACGCCCGGATTGCATCGGAAACCGATCCCGGCCACCGCCCTCGAACTTGAAGAAGATCGCATCGTCGGTGGCCCATTGGACCGGAATTTCCGTCACGCCCTCGATCTCGTAAGGGTGGTCGAAGCCGGAGAGCGAGCTGTCATAGGCAAGGCCTAACCGCTTCACCTCGGACAACATGTGCGGCGTCATCTCCCAGGCCGGCGACCGGAAGCCGCTTGGTCGCTTTCCTGTCTGCGCGATGAAGAGTTCCAGGCTCGCCTCAAGCGCGCCAGTGAACTCCGCATCGGAGATTTCCGAAACGATCTCGTGGAAATAGCCATGCAGGCCGATCTCGTGTCCAGCGTCCAGCAGCGCCGGCAACATGTCCGGGTGCTGTTCGGCCACGTGGCCGGGCACATAAAAGCTGGCCTTGAAGTCGAAACGGGCAAAAAGCTCGACCAGACGCCAGAGGCCGGTGCGTGGACCGAAATTGCGGATTTCGTGGGTGCCGAGCCGCTCCGGTGCGCTGTCTCCCTGAGACCAAAGGAACGGAGAATTCGCATCGACATCGACGGAGAGCAGCACCGCAGACTGTTTGCCCTCCGGCCAGGTATAGGCGGGGAAGGCGGATAGTGGTGCGGTCGGATCTGGCTTCTGGTCTGGCATAGCTTCGTCCCCGGCCTTAGAGAGCTTTCTTCTTGTCCTGATAGACGGCGAGCGAGCCGATCGAATTGCCGCCATCGACGGCAAGGGTCGCGCCGGTGATGTAGGACGCCGCGGATGACGACAGGAACAGCACGGCATTCGACACGTCGTCGCTGCTCGAGGCACGGCCGAGCGGAATGGCGTCGGTCACCGTCTTGATATGTTCCTTGCTCAGGGTGCTGACGTTGCTGCCGGCGGCAAAACCCGGCTCGACGATATTGACGCGAATGCCGTATTCGGCGAGCTCGATGGCAAATCCCTTGGTCAGCCGATCGAGCGCGGTCTTGGAGGTCGAGTAGGTCACGGCGGTGCGCCGCATCTTGCGGGCAGCACCCGAGGAGATGTTGACGATCGATCCCTTCACGCTCTTTTCGACCATCTGCCGGGCAAACAATTTCGACAGGTAGAAAGGCGCCCTGAGGTTCACGCCCATGATCGCGTCGAAGTCTTCGATCTCCATATCGAGCAGAAAGCCGGAGGGGTAGATCCCGGCATTGTTGACGAGAATGTCCGGCGCACCCCAGCGGCTGGCAATTTCGGTGGCAAACCGTTCCATATCCGGCGAACTCATCAGGTTCGTCGTGATGCCGAAGGCCTGATCTCCGTAGCTCCCGACGGTCGCGGCAAGTGCCTCCGCCCGGTGGTCGGTGAGGCAGAGTTTTGCGCCGGCTTCGGCGAAGGCCTTTGTAATCCAGCCGCCGATAATGCCGCAGGCGCCGGTAACGATGACCTTCTTGCCGGCAAATTCATTGTTGAAATCCATGTCGGGATTACCTTGCTTTCGGATCGAGGCGATCACGCACGTGGTCGCCGATCAGGTTGATCGATAAAACGAGAAGAAAAAGCGCGAGCCCCGGAAAGGTGGCGATCCACCAGGCGGTGGCCACATAGTTGCGGCCGGTTGAGAGCATGGCGCCCCAGCTCGCCATCGGCGGCTGAACGCCCAGGCCGAGAAAGGAAAGCCCGGCTTCGAACAGCACCATCAGGCCGAATTCGAGCGTCGCGACGACCGCAAGTGAACCGGCGATATTCGGCAGTACATGGCGGCCGAGAAGCCTTATCCAGCTGGCTCCCATGAAGTGGGAAAGCCGCACATAGGGCATGTTGGCGACCGAAAGGGTCTGGCCGTAGGCAACGCGCGCATAACGCGGCCAGCGCGTGAGCGCCAGAACGATGACGACATTGACGAGGCCCGGACCGAGCACGGCGACGGTGATGATTGCGAAGAGGATCGCCGGCACCGACAGCACGATGTCGACCAGCCGCATGATGACGATCTCGACCCAGCCGCGATAAAAGGCCGCGACCATGCCCAATATGCTGCCAAGCGTGCCGGACAGGAGAACCGAGGAGAAGGCAACAAACAGCGAAATCCGCGCGCCGTAGATCAAGCGGCTCAAAACATCTCGCCCGAGTTCGTCTGAACCAAGGATATAGGTGACACCACGCGAGACGGTGCCGGGTGCTTTCAGCCGGGCAAGCAGGTTCTGCGTATTGGGATCGACCGGTGCCACCAGCGGTGCGGCCACCGCCAGCAGCACCATCACCGCGACGATTAGCAGGAAGGGCATGGCCGTCCAGGGAATATCGAAGGACCGAGCCGATTTCGCCGGGGTGACGGGTTGCGGTTGGGCGCTCATGAGCCGGCTCCCATGCGGATGCGCGGATCAATCAGGCTGTAAAGCAGATCGGCGATGAGGTTGAGGCCGATCGCGGTGATTGCGCCCAGCAGGACCACACCCTGGACAACCATGAAATCGCGGGCGGTAATCGCCTGTATGGTCAATTGTCCGAGCCCCGGCCAGGCAAACACCGTCTCGACGATGACCGCGCCTGCCAGGAGATTGGCAATTTCCAGCGCTGAGACCGTCACAACCGGGATCGAGGCATTGCGCAGCAGGTGGCGAAAGATGATGCGGCGCATCGGCAGGCCTTTGGCGTGGCCGGTGCGGACATAATCCTTTTCCAGTTCGTCGAGCACGGCCGTCCTCGCGACGCGGGCAAAGGTCGCCATGGATAACAGGCCGAGCGCGATCGAGGGCATGACGATGCTCGATATCTGACGCGCCCCCGATGGCGGCGCCCAGCCGAGCCAGACGCCGAAGACCATGATCATCAGGATGGCGCTCCAGAACGTCGGCATGGACTGCCCGGCAAGCACCAAACCCGAAAGCACCCGTGCGATCGGCTTGCCGCGGCGGATCGCCAGCGTGATGCCGATCGGAATGCCGATACCGAAGGCGACCACGAGAGCGCCTCCGGCCAGCATCAGCGTGTAGGGCAGGCGGGTCCGGATCAGTTCGGCAACGGGGATGTTCTGGACATAACTGCGGCCGAAATCGAAGAGCAGCAGGTTGCCGATATATTCGAGATACTGAACAACGACCGGCCGATCGAAGCCGAGCGCGATCCTCATCCTGTCGATATCCGCCTGCGATGCATCCATCGGCACCAGCAGCAGAACCGGGTCACCCGCCAGCCGCTGCAGGAAAAAGATCAGCGTCATCACGCCGAATATGGCGATCAGCGCTTGGAAAAGACGCTTGGCAAAAAAGATGGGCACTTGGTTTCCCGTTGGGTTTCCCGCTGGTTGGGAGGGCTGCGATCCGGCGATTGCGGATCGCAGCCGGCTTCCGTCAGTCGTTCCAGGACATACGGTTCAGGAACATGCTTTCGTTGGCGGTCGGCTGCCATTGAAGGTTCTTGGCGCCACCGTAGAGAACGGCGGCTTCATAAAGCGGTACCATCGGAACGTCGTCCGCAACGAATTTGGCCACGCCGTTATAAGCCTGCTGGCGTTCCTTGTCGTCGAGCGTATTGCGTGCCTGGACGAGCAGCGCGTCGATCTTCGGATCGCGAAGCGACGACCAGGAGCTCGAGGAATGCAGAAGCGGGAAGAGCACGCCATCGACATCCTGGCAGGCGCATGACCAGCGGCCGAAGGCGAGGTTCGCCTGCTGCGCCGGTTCGCTCTGGGCACGCTTCAGATAGGCGGCCATGTCGGTCAGCTGGATCTCGACGGTGAAGCCGACGTCGGAAAGCATCTGCGCCAGAGCCTGAACGATGCGCTGGTCGAAGACCGGCGAGGTGGCAAACGACAGCTTGGTCTTGCCGGCTCCGGTTTCCTCAACGATCTTCTTGGCGGCTTCCGGGTCGAAGGCCACGTTCTTGATGTCCGGCACGTAGCCGAAATAGGTGTCGTTCGCCATCTGCGATGCCGGCTTGTCGAAGCCGCCGAGCAGGCCTTCGACGATGCCCTGCTTGTCGATTGCCATGGCAACGGCCTGCCGCACCTTTGCATTGTCGAGCGGCGGCAGCGTCGGGTTGAGTTTCAGATAGGCGATGCGCTCGGTCAGGGCGCTCAGCACCTTGGCTGAAGCGCTGCTTTCGAGCTGCTTGGCCTGATCGGAATCGAGCGTCACGATAAGGTCGGCATTGCCGGCCTGGAGATCGGCAAGACGGGTTGCCGCATCGGGAACGGCGCGGAACTCGACCTTTTCGAACGGTCCCTTGTCGCCCCAGTAATCGGCATTTCGCGCAAGGGCGACCAGCGAGCCGCGGTCCCAGCGATCGAACTTGTATGGGCCCGAGCCAACCGGCGCAGCATTGAAGGCGTCGTCACCGGCTTTCTCGACGGCATGTTTCGGCACGATCGACAATTTCACCAACTGCGCCAGCAGCACCGGATAAGGCCCGTCCGTCGTGATGGTGACTTCATTCTCGCCGGTAACCGCGGCGGACTTGATCTTGTTGAACTGGCTGATCTGGGGGCTCTTGAAAGCCGGGTCGATAATTCGCGTGACGGAGAAGGCAACGTCTTCTGCTGTCAGCTTCTCGCCGTCATGAAACTTCACATCACTGCGGAGCTTGAAGACGACTTCGGAAGGCGATTTGTAGTCCCAGCTCGTCGCGATCTGGGGCGCGATCTTGCCGTCATCGTTACGGGTGATCAGATTGTCGAAGACATTGCGGTAGACGTAATAGCTGTCCGGATTCCACTGCTTCTGCGGGTCGAGCGAGGACGGCTCGTTGACCAGATCGACGACGAAGAGGTCTTTGGCGCTCGCAGTGCCGCCGAGGAAAGTCGCGCTGCCGAGAGTGGCGGCAAGCAAAAGTACCGAAGTAATACGTCTCAAACCTGGCATTGTCAGTTCGTCCTTATTCGTTCCTGGTTCGGTTGAATATCGTTTGTCTCCGCCTTGGCCTTCCCGGTCCGCTTGCGGCGAACAACCGGTTCATTGAGGACGGCGGAGGATTCTAGAAAACGTGCTGCAAGATAGGCTTCCAGTTGGTCGGTCGCGGCTGCAAGATGCGCCTTGGCGCCTTCGCTGTCGTCGGCAAGCAGGCAGGCGCCGAGGGCTGCGCGGTCCGCGCCCTTCAATTTCACCGTGCTGCGTGCCTCGAAGAAAGTGACGAGCCGGGCAGAGCGATCCCAAAGATCGAAAAGCCAGCCACTGACCGTCGGCATGTTGAGCCGGACTGCCAGAAGCGAAAACAGGTCGCGTTCGGCGCGCCGCAGCGTCGCCTGCAGATCGAGCGACGGATCGCTTCGGCCATGCAATGCGGCATACATGTCGCTCAGCTTCGCCACATGCGCCTTGTCAGCGTCCGTCAGCTTCACATCCGCAAGTATCCCTTCCATATGCCGACGTGCCGCGACGACTTCGCGGATTTCACCGGCGGAAACCTGCGATACCTGCCAGCCGCTTCTGGGCGCTGCGGTCACCAGTCCGCTTGCCTGCAGGCGCTGCAGCGCCGTGCGGACTGCACCACGACCGATGGCGAACTCGTCGCAAAGCCGGGCTTCCGAAAGCACTTCACCGGGCTTCAATACGCAATGCACGATTGCGCTGCGCAACGTATGTTCGGCGGAAAGACCTTTGCCGAGACCGGGTATCGGCGATGAATAGGCATCGTTATCGAGCATTCTGGCATCTCAACTGCATAAATTGACAGCCGGTATGGCCCTCTCCCGATCCCTTCATCGTCAGATTTGCAAAACTTGTCAAAGCAGATTCCCTGAGTACAGCCATGTCCGGCCGCCTCTTGCCCTCAGCTCTTTCGGCTGTTTGGCGTTAAGTCGTTCGCCTCGATATTCAGGATTGCATGGCGAAATTTAAGATGTCAACATGAGTTTATGGGGTGTCATTTATTTTATCTGACATCTCAGAATTGGAATAATATTGCATGACCTGCGCCGGTCTGCAGTTCAAGCTAAGGCGTTTCGAGAACTGACTTTCGCAAATAAGGGGAACAACTCATGCGATCATACAGGCATATTCTCGCCGGCATCATCATCGCCGCAACCAGCATTGCACTACCGCTACAGGCTCAGGCCTCGAAGGATCTCTTCGTTATCGATCTGCCCGGCGAGCCTTCTTCGCTCGACCCTCATGTCCAATGGAATCCAGACAGCTACAACGTCTATCGCAACGTGTTCGACAATCTCGTCACCCGCGACGACGCCGGAAAGATCGTCCCTCAGATCGCCACCAGCTGGGATTACCTGTCCGACACGAAAATACGCTTCAAGATCAGGGATGATGTCACATTCCACGACGGGACGAAGCTGACGGCCGAGGATGTCGCCTTCTCGGTCAAGCGGATCACCGATCCCAAATTCGCCAGCCCGCAGCTCGGCCAGTTCAACCAGATCACCGACGCGATCGCCGATGATCCGGCCACCGTCACTTTGACGACCAACGGCCCCTATCCGCCGCTCTTCGCCCAGCTGGTGAAACTGTCGATCGTGCCGAAGACGGTCGTTGAGAAGGTTGGCAAGGATGCCTTCAATCTGGCCCCGGTTGGTTCCGGCCCCTACAGGTTCGAGAACTGGCAGCGTGGCGTCGAGGTGACACTTGCGCGCAACGATGCCTATTGGGGCGACAAGGGTGTCTTCCCGAAAGCAGTATTCCGCGCCGTGCCAGATGCAGCGACCCGCGTCGCCAATCTTCAGGCGGGTGCAAGCGATCTCGCCACGTATCTGAATGGTGATCTCGTGGCGCAGATCGACGCTTCGGGTAAAGGCAAGGCACTTGTCGGTAATACGGAGCGCGTCGCCTATCTCGGCATGAATGTCACCAAGGCACCGCTGGACAAGCCCGCGGTTCGCGAGGCGATCGCCATGGCGATCGACAAGGTGGGGATCGCGGAAGGTATCCTCGCCACCGGAGAAAAGCCGGTGCCTGAAATCGCCTCGCCAGCCCATTTAGGCTGGGTCGAGGGCATCGAGGCGCTGCCCTTCGATGCGGCAAAGGCCAAAGGGATCATCTCTTCCACGCCCGGCGCGGATGCGCCCGTCAAGCTTCTTACCTCACCGGTCTATGACCAGCGTGTGGTACAGGCGATCCAGCAGATGCTGAACGACGTCGGCATGAAGATCGAGATCGAGATGACCGACATGCCCAACTGGCTGAAGCAGATGCAGGGCGGACCGGGCGTCATTCCCGCGATTGCCTTCAGCCGCTGGAGTTGCGGTTGCCAGGATGCCGACGGCATTCTCTACCCGCTGCTTCATTCGTCGAGCGGCTGGTCGAGCATCAAGGATGCCGAGATCGATCAGGCACTCGATCTGGCGCGCAAGTCGCTGTCGCAAGAGGAGCGGCTTGCGGCCTACAAGACGGTGCATGAGAAAGTGAATGCGGAAAATCTCATCATTCCGCTCTACCAGGCCTCCGTCGTTTACGGTGCCGCCGAGCAGGTTTCGTTTACGCCGACGCCGAACGAGAGCATTTTCCTCAACCGGGTCGTATGGAAGGATTGAGTTCGACTGATTGAAGAGGTCCTCGACCTCTTCAACGGCGACGCTGGACGCTCCATAGGCCGCTGGCGTTGCCTGCTCCGCGAAAGGCAAAGGCCGATCACTGAAGTTTCATTATATCCGTTCGAACATAACGCTGGCCAAAGTGATGCCCATCGATATATTCCCGTCGATATTTCGTATGCTGAGGGAGCCTTATTATGAAAATCGTCAACCGTCGTTGGATCAATAAAGCGGCTGTAGCGGCCGCAATGGCTTTTGTTGTCATGGGAGCGGCCATGTCTTCGGCCGCAGCGCAGGAAAAAATAACCGTGTTCGCCGCCGCCAGCATGAAGAATGCGCTCGACGCGGCCAATAAGGCCTGGAGCGCGGAAGCGGGCAAGGAAGTGACGGCTTCCTATGCTGCAAGCTCGGCGCTCGCCAAGCAGATCGAAAGCGGCGCGCCGGCCGACGTGTTCATCTCGGCCGACCTCGACTGGATGAAATACGTTTCTGACAAGAAGCTGGTGAAGGAAGATACGAAGTCAAATTGGCTTGGCAATCGTATCGTGCTGGTCGCGCCGAAGGAAAATGCAAAGCCGGTCGATATCAAGCAGGGTTTTGATCTCGCGGGTCTGTTGAATGGCGGCAAACTTGCCATGGGCGCACCGGACAGCGTTCCGGCCGGCAAATACGGCAAGGCCGCGCTTGAAAAACTCGGTACCTGGGCCTCGGTCGAAAAAAGCGTTGCCGGTGCTGAAAGCGTCCGTGCCGCGCTCGCGCTCGTTTCCCGCGGTGAAGCGCCTTACGGTATCGTCTACGCAACCGATGCCGCTGCCGATCCGGGCGTTGCCGTCGTCGGCACGTTCCCGGAAAACAGCCATGCCCCGATCATCTATCCGATCGCCATCCTGTCCGAATCCAAGGCACCGGATGCCGCCGCCTATCTCGAGTATCTGAAATCCGCCAAGGCAGCCCCCTTCTTCGAGAAGGAAGGTTTCACGGTTCTGAAGTAATCTCTTGGGCGATACGATATTGCGGCTTCCGCCCGAGCGGAGGCCGTTTTCATGCGGAGCGGATCTTTGGACTGGCTGACATTAAGCGATGACGAATGGGTGGCGATCCGGCTCAGTCTCTGGGTTTCCGGTGTCGCGATGGTGGTCAGCCTGCCGTTCGGCATCATCGTCGCTTATCTGCTGGCGCGGGGCAAATTCTGGGGCAAGTCTATCCTCAACGGTGTCGTTCACTTACCGCTGATCCTGCCGCCGGTGGTTACCGGCTTCATCCTGCTTATTCTCTTTGGCCGCCGCGGTGTCATCGGCGCCTTCCTCAACGAATATCTCGGCATCGTTCTATCCTTCCGCTGGACAGGGGCGGCACTCGCCTGCGGCGTCATGGGTTTTCCTCTGATGGTGCGTTCCATCCGCCTGTCGATCGAATCCGTCGATCGCAAGCTCGAAGAGGCAGCCGGAACGCTCGGGGCCAGCCCGGCCTGGGTGTTTATGACCGTCACCCTGCCGCTGATCCTGCCGGGTGTCATCGCTGGCATGATTCTCGCTTTCGCCAAGGCGATGGGCGAATTCGGCGCAACGATCACCTTCGTTTCCAATATCCCCGGAGAGACGCAGACGCTGTCAGCTGCCATCTACACCTTCACTCAGGTGCCGGGAGGCGATCTCGGCGCGATGCGCCTGACCATCGTTGCGATCGTCATCTCCTTTGCGGCATTGCTTGCCTCGGAACTACTTGCCCATGCCGTCGGAAAAAGGGTGAGCCCCGAATGACCCTTCTTGTCGAAGCAAGGCAGAAACTTGGCGCCTTTTCGCTCGATGCCGGCTTTTCCTCCGAAGGCGGTGTCACCGCACTGTTCGGCCGTTCAGGCTCCGGCAAGACATCGATGGTGCGGATCATCGCAGGTCTGGCGAAACCCGATCACGGGCGGCTGGTGATTGACGGCGAAGTGTTGGTCGATATGGAAATGCGCATCTTTGTGCCCAAGCACAGGCGGCGATTTGGGTATGTCTTTCAGGAAGGACGGCTTTTCCCGCATCTGTCGGTCCGCCAGAACCTTACCTATGGCCGCTGGTTCGCACCAAAGAATGCGCAGGCAGCCGAGTTCGGTCGTATCGTTGATATGCTCGGGATCGATGCCCTGCTGGATCGGCGGCCGGGTGGTCTGTCTGGTGGAGAGAAGCAACGCGTGGCGATCGGCCGGGCGCTGCTGTCAGCGCCTCGCCTGCTTCTGATGGACGAGCCGCTCGCCGCCCTCGATGAAGCCCGCAAGGCGGAAATCCTTCCCTATCTGCAGCGGCTGCGGGACGAGACGGCGACACCGATCGTTTATGTCAGCCACTCGGTCGCAGAAGTGGCCCAGCTCGCCGACACGGTGGTGATGATGAAGGATGGGCGGGTCGAGGCGACCGGGACGCCGTCCGAAATTCTATCGCTGCCGTCCGCCGACCGGCGAGAATCCGGCGCCGTGCTTTCCGGTACCGTGCATATGGTAGACCCGGCGCACGGGCTTTCGACCGTCAGACTTTCTGCAGCCAGCATCATCGTGCCGAGCGCCAGGCTTGTTGCTGGACAAAACGTGCGCCTGCACATTCCGGAGCGGGATGTGATGGTCGCGACGATCCGTCCGGAAGGTTTGAGCGCCCTGAACATCATCGATGGCTTCGTGTCGGCAGTCGAGCCGGATGGCGAGGGCATGGCCCGTATCCACATCCGTTCGGGTGACGATATCGTGCTTTCCCGCGTCACCACGCTCTCCGTCGAGCGCTTGGCTCTTGTCATCGACAAACCCGTCTTCGCCGTCATCAAGACGGTGGCGCTGGAGCGTTAGCCGTCGGCAATCGACTTTCTTGCTCGCCAGAGGATTGACCGATGGTGGGTCGCGGTCAATCTATAGGCGCAACTGCTTCGGCTCGGGAGGACGATGCACTATGGTATCCGAAAGCCGAAAAAAGAACCGTGTCACACTGCTCGATGTCGCCCGTCACGCAAGCGTTTCGCGTGCGACGGCATCGCTTGTCATCCGCAAGAGCCCGCTTGTCAGCACGGAAACCCGTGCGAAGGTCGAGGCCGCAATGCAGGAGCTCGGCTACGTCTACAATATGGGTGCGGCGCGGCTGAGGGCCGACAAGAGCCTGACGATCGGGGTCGTGATTCCCAATCTCGTAAACCCGTTTTTTACGGAATTGCTGGCCGGGATCGAAACGGTCATCGATGCGGCCGGAATGGTCGTGATCCTGGTCAACAGCGGTGACCTCGTCACCCGCCAGGAAACACTGTTGACGCGTATGCGTGAACACGGCGTCGATGGCATCATCCTCTGCCCGGCGGCGGATACGAAGATGTCGCTGGTCGAACGGATGGCGGAATGGGACCTGCCTCTCGTCCAGGTTCTGCGCCATGTCACGGATGACTGCGATTATGCCGGTGTCGACTACGGTGTCGGAATGCACCAGGCCGTTGGGCATCTTGTCGAACTGGGGCACCGCGATATCGCTTTTGCCGTGCACGGCCCTGTTCATTCGGCCTATCAGGAGCGCGTCGATGGTTTTCGCGAGGCAATGGAGGCACGTGGCCTCTATCCCAACACCATCATCCGGGTTCCGAACCAGATGGCGGCAATCGCTGATTCCGCCGAATTGTTTTCGTCCGGTCCCGGCCGATCGAGTGCGGTCGTCTGTTTTAACGACGTCGTCGCCCTCGGTTTGTCGGCCGGGCTTTACGATCTCGGCATCACGATCGGCCGCGATTTCTCTCTGGTGGGGTTCGATGATGTCGCGGATGCCGAAGCGATGCGCCCGCGTCTGACATCGGTTGCCACATTCCCCGAAGCGATCGGCGAGGGAGCCGCGAAACTGCTTCTGGATCGCCTGACCCAGCCGGATCTGCCGCCTCGCAAACTTGTGAAGGCGCCACAGCTACGGATTCGCCAGTCAAGCGCCAGATGGAGCGGGACTGGCCTCGGGAGGGTCCAAAATTCGGGTTGACGTTGTCCGACAACTGATTTAGATCGATCTAAATCGTCGCATGGAGGTGCGACTTACGAGCGCGGAGGAGCCCTTGTACACTTTCAATTTCGAGCCGGTATTGGCGGGTTTTGACAAGCTCCTGATCGGCGCCCTGGTGACCGTCCAGCTGTCCTGCGCCGCGATGGTGATCGGCCTGATCGTGTCAATCCTCTGTGCCGCCGGCAAGACCTCGCGTGTTGCTCCGCTGCGATGGGTGATCGATGCCTATATCGAGATCATCCGCAACACGCCGTTCCTGGTGCAGATCTTCTTCATCTTCTTCGGCCTGCCGGCGCTTGGTATCCGGCTTTCGCCGAACAGCGCGGCACTTGTCGCTCTGGTGGTGAATTTCGGCGCCTATGGCACGGAAATCATCCGCGCGGGCATCGAGTCGATCCAGAAGGGGCAGATCGAGGCGGGCACCGCACTCGGCCTCTCCAAGCTGAAAATCTTCCGCTACATCATCATGAAGCCGGCGCTCAGAACGGTTTATCCGGCGCTGACCAGCCAGTTCATCTATCTGATGCTGACCTCCAGCGTGGTTTCCGCAATCTCGGCCGACGATCTGGCGGCTGCCGGCAACGACCTGCAGTCTGCGACCTTCGCCAGCTTCGAGGTCTATATCGTCATCACGGCCATGTATCTTGTCATGTCGATCGGGTTTTCAGCAGTCTTCTCGATGATCGAGAAGGTCGCCTTCCGATATCCGTTGAGCCGCTGAGGAGGGCTGGATCATGCTTATCAGACCTTTTGGCTGGAACGAATTTCTGATCATCGTCATGGCGGCGCAGTGGACGATTGCGCTCTCCGCAATCGCCTTTGCCGGCGGCGGCGTCGGTGGTCTGCTGATCGCGCTGGCGCGTGTATCCGACGCAAGGTGGCCAAGGCTGCTTGCTACTGGTTTCATCCGCATCTTCCAGGGCACGCCGCTTTTGATGCAGCTCTTCCTGGTGTTCTTCGGCATGAACATTTTGGGCTTTGCCATCAATCCCTGGATCGCGGCAGCCGTTGCGCTGACGCTGCATGCCAGCGCATTTCTCGGCGAAATCTGGCGCGGCTGTATCGAGGCGATCCCGCCCGGCCAGCGTGAAGCGGCAACAGCCCTCGGCCTGCGTTATGTCAACCGCATGCGCTATATCATCCTGCCGCAGGCAAGCCGCATCGCGGTGGCGCCGACCGTCGGTTTCCTGGTGCAGCTGATCAAGGGCACATCGCTTGCCGCGATCATCGGTTTCACCGAACTCACGCGACAGGGGCAGATTATCAACAATGCGACATTCAGCCCGTTCATGGTGTTCGGCACCGTGGCTGCGGTCTATTTCGTCCTCTGCTGGCCGCTGTCGCTGCTGGCACGTCGCATGGAAGTGAAGTTTTCCCGGTCGACCACACGTTGACCGGTCCTTTGCCGGCGGGAGGATGCCGGTGGAAAAGAAAGGGTAGGAACATGAACATTTCGAGACGCATCGCAGTCGCCGGCATCGGTGCTGCACTGATGATCGGGGCAACCGCTTCGCTTGCATCGGCGCAGACGGTTGAAACCATCAAGTCTGCCGGCACGATCAAGATCGGCATGATGGTGGATTTCCCGCCATTCGGCATCATGAATACCTCGAACGAGCCGGACGGTTATGACGCCGACGTGGCCAAGCTGCTCGGCACCGAATGGGGCGTAAAGGTCCAGATCGTTCCGGTTACCGGCCCGAACCGCATTCCCTATCTGCAGAGCAACCAGGTCGATCTGCTAGTAGCGTCGCTCGGCATTACCGAAGAACGCGCCAAGAACGTCGATTTTTCGCAGCCTTATGCCGGCATCTCGATCGGCGTGTTCGGCGCATCCGATACCAAGGTCTCCAAGCCTGAAGACCTGTCGGGCAAGACGATCGGCGTCGCCCGCGCGTCCACGCAGGATACGGCCGTCACCAAGGTTGCTCCGAAGGACGCCAAGATCCAGCGTTTCGATGACGATGCCAGCGCCGTTCAGGCTCTGCTCTCCGGTCAGGTCGAGCTGATCGGCGTCTCCAACGTCGTCGCCACCCAGATCGAACAGGCCGCTCCCGGCCGTTTCGACCAGAAACTGCAGCTCAGCCAGCAGGTTCAGGGTATCGCTGTTCGCAAGGGTTCGGCCGAATTGTTGACCGCTGTCAACGCCTTCGTCGAAAAGGCCAAGGCTGATGGTGAACTCAACAAGATCCATGAAAAGTGGCTCGGTTCGCCGCTGCCGGATTTCGTTGCCAAGAAGTAATTGAGACGTGAAGGAGTTCCTCGCATGACCGAGGCAAAAGCGAACGCAACAGTGGCGGCCGTGCGCGGGACTTCCGATCTGGCCGTGCATATGGAAGGCGTCAACAAGTGGTACGGCGCCTTCCACGCCCTCAACAACGTCAATCTCGAGGTGAGCCGCGGCGAGCGAATCGTAATCTGCGGCCCTTCGGGCTCGGGCAAATCGACGCTGATCCGCTGCATCAACCAGCTGGAAGTCATCCAGCAGGGCCGCATCGTGGTGGACAACCACGATCTGACCGCCGGCGGCAAGAATGTCGATCTGGTGCGGCAGGAAACCGGCATGGTTTTCCAGAGCTTCAACCTCTTCCCGCACATGACGGTTCTGGAAAACTGCACGCTGGCGCCGATGAAGGTCCGCGGCATTTCCAAGGTCGAAGCTGAAAAGACGGCCCGTCGTTTCCTCGAGCGCGTCCGCATCCCGGAGCAGGCCGAGAAATATCCGGCGCAGCTTTCGGGCGGTCAGCAGCAGCGCGTGGCGATTGCCCGTGCTCTCTGCATGAACCCGAAGATCATGCTGTTCGACGAGCCGACCTCGGCACTCGACCCGGAAATGGTCAAAGAGGTTCTGGATACGATGATCGACCTTGCCAAGGAAGGCATGACCATGCTCTGCGTAACCCACGAGATGGGCTTTGCGCGTCAGGTGGCCGACCGGGTGATCTTCATGGATCGTGGTGAAATCCTGGAAATGGGACCGCCGGATACGTTCTTCGACAATCCGAAGAACGAACGCCTGAAGAACTTCCTCGGCCAGATCTCCTGATCCACGCATAACAAGGATACGACAGATGAAACCGGACCTCCTGCTTCTCGAACCGATGATGAAGCCGATCGAGGAGAAGCTCGATGCGCTCTACACCGTGCATCGCGCCTATGACGCAAGCCAGAGCCAGACGATCGAAGAGGCGTTGCCGCGCATCCGAGCGGCGGCGACCGGCGGCGGCGGCGGTATCTCGAACGAATGGATCGGCAAGCTGCCTAACCTCGGCGTTGTTGCGGTCAACGGTGTCGGTACCGACAAGATCGACCTCAAATTCGCCCGCGAACATGATATCGACGTTGCCACCACGCTCGGCGTCCTGACTGACGATGTTGCCGATGTCGGCATCGCCCTCATCCTGGCTGTCTTGCGGCAGATCGTTGCCGGCGACACCTATGTCCGCAGCGGCAACTGGAACAAGGGCGGTTTCCCGCTCGCCACAAGCCCCAAGGGCAAGCGCCTCGGCATTCTCGGTTTGGGCCAGATCGGCAAGGCCGTCGGCCGCAAGGCGGAAGCCTTCGGCATGGAGGTGCGCTATTGGAACCGGTCGCCGGTTACGGATACGGACTGGACAGCCTGTGCCACGCCGATCGAACTGGCGCGGGACAGCGATGTGCTCTGCGTCGTGATCTCCGCCAACGACCAGACCTTCAATATCGTCAACGCCGAAATGCTCGAAGCGCTGGGCCCGAAGGGCTATCTGATCAACATCGCCCGCGGCACGGTGGTCGATGAAGATGCGCTTCTCGCGGCCCTGACCTCCGGCAAGATTGCCGGCGCCGGCCTCGATGTCTTCGTCAACGAGCCGAACATTCGCGAAGAGTTCTTCACCGCTCCGAACACCGTGCTTCTGCCGCATGTGGGCAGCGCCACGGTCGAGACCCGCATTGCCATGGGCGAAATGGTTTTGACCAACCTTGCCGCCTATTTCGCCGGCGAAAAGCCGCCGACGACCGTCAACTGAGGGCAGCCATCCATGATCATTCGTCAGGCCTTTTTCGAAGGCTCGATCCATGCCGGCAAGGAAACGGCCTTCAAGGCCTATGTCGAGGAAAAGCTGATGCCGATGTGGCTGGCCTTTCCCGGCATCCGTGAGGTCAAGGTTCTTTATGCCGTCGAGAGGGACGAGGGCGCTCCGCCCTTTCCCATGGTTCTATGGACCGCCTATGACAGCCGCGAGGCACTCGCCACTGCCCTGGAATCGCCCGTGCGTTACGAGAGCCGGGAGATGACCAAGGGATTGCTGGAGATGTTCGACGGACATATCCATCACCACGTCTTCGATCTAGCGCTCGGGCAATAAACGGATAACCCCTCGCTGACCTGCCGTTAGCGGGGATTTTTCATCATGTCCGGCCCGCAGCCGGACATGATCAGACGTCTTCGGTCGAGTAAGCCTCCAGCAAACGCGATGTGTCCAGCTTCAGCGCGCTATTGGCCTGCAGGATGTCCGAAAGACCGCTCTGCACGATGTCCTGGAATGCTTCCAGATCCATGATCAGGTCTTTCACCACGCCGACACTCAGGCGCCCGGATTCCACCTTTCCCATGATGCGGATCGCAGCCAGGCCGGAAGCCAGTCGTCTCATCTCCGATACCATCTCGAAGAAACTCTTCAGTTCCTGTTCGATGCCGGTCAGGCTCTTTAAGGCCTCGCCCTGGTAGGTCAACTGCTGCTGGTTGAGGTAGTTTTTCTCGGTTGCGTGGTCGACGCCCTCTATAGCTGCCTCTTGCCTGAAGCTGGCGGCGATTTCCTGCTGGACATAGGATGTTGCAAGGAGAAATGCACCGACATTAATGGTTTGGGAGACTCTAATAGCTGCTTCCAGAAAACCTTCCAGGCCTCGCTCTATTTCCTCGGACAGCGTGTTGTAATTCGTTGATATGGTCGCGATCGCGGCGCCTGCCTCGCCGATCTGGCCTGCATGGACGAGCAGATTGAGCGGAACGAACCTGTAGGTCAGGTAACCCTCCGAGATCTGGCGGGCCGCAGCCAGCAACCGTGTAGCCGAAGGCATCAGCCGTTCATAAAGGGCAAGTGTCTGCCGAGGCTGTCTTTGCAGGTTCTCCTCACGTCCGGAAAATTCCGCAGACAGGCTTGTCGCCATGAAGGCATCGTAGCTTTCGAAACCGAGAGCGGACAGTCGAGCCATTAGCCGTGTCGCACTTTCCGCAGGCGACAACCTTTCCTCGGCCTCCATCCGTACCAGAGACGAATATTCCGCCTGTACGACACCAAATATGCCGCTGTTTGGTTTGATGCGGACGGAAAGATAGCCGCCTTCGCACGGTGTTATGATGGCGTAGACCCAATAGAAACGGCCGTCCTTGCTCTTGTTCTTTACATAGGCACCGGTCTGAAGACCTTTCTTCAATCGCTCCCAAAGCAACCAGAAAACAGCGCGCGGCACGCCTTCGTGCCTGATGATGTTATGGGGTTTTCCGGCGAGTTCGCTCCAGGAATACCCACTGATGCGCTGGAAGACCTCATTGCCGGACTGGATTTTTCCGCGCCCGTCCGTTCTGGAAAAGAAGATCTCCGCGAAGCTGAACGGAATTTCTATTTCGCGATATAATTGTGACTGCTCGTAAACCGCTGCAGAATCCATGAATTAAACTTTCGCCGCAAGAAATATCCTCCCTATTTCCCAGAGGGGATTTCTTGCATCGAAATGTTCTACTGTCATTCCAGTTTTTAACATGAATTGACGATGGTCAAATATGCGACAAAAATTCAAATTTTAATGATCGTGGATTTTTACAGGCTGGGTGCTTTGCGCAAAATTGCGGGGCATCAAAACTCGAAGTGCTCAGATGGTTCTCTTTTGTTCGGCATAAGCGCGAAAGTGCTGCAGGAGTTTTTGGGCATAAAGAGGAAGTTGCTGCTCATGTCTCACGCAGACATAAAGCTCGCGCTCGGCCCATCCGTCGGCAATCTGCAGCGTGCGGAAACTCATGTCACGGGCGTAACGGCGGGCAGCGCTTTCCGGCACAATACCCAGACCGGCGCCGCATTCGACGATCCGGCACAAGGCCTCGAAGTTTTCGACGCGGACGCGGATATTTCCACGTCTGCCGAGTTCGTTTGCCAAGCGCCGCAGGAATTGCGACAGAGCCACCGTTGCATCGAGCGAAATGAGCGCGTGGTCAAGTATCCGGGTATAAGCAACCGGTCCTTCGAGCGCGGAGTCTTTCGGCACGACCAGCACGAGCCTGTCAGGTACGAACCGCCAACTCTCGAGGCCGCTCATATCCGCCGAGGACGCCACGATGCCGATATCAGCCTCGCCGTTGATCAAGAGATTGACCACTTCGAAACTCGGCTTGTCCTTGACGGTGACGAATATATCCGGGTTCTCCCGCAAGAATGATCCCAGCAGTTGTGGCATGTGCTCGGAGAGCATATTGGTGTTCGACAGGAGGCGGATCGTCCCGCCACGCCCTTCCGAGAAGGCGTCGAGTTCCACTTGAAGCTTTCGCGTATCGTCGAGCACCTTGCGGGCATGGCCGACCAGAATATCGCCCGCCAGCGTCGGCTTGATACCGCGACCCGTTCGCTCGAACAGTGTCAGCCCGAAGGATTCCTCCATTTTTCGCAGGCGCGCACTGACGGCTGCCACGACAATATTGTTCTGAGAAGCCGCAGCCGTAAGGCTCCCGCCTTCGACGGCGGCCAGAAATATCCTCAGATCGGTGAGATCAAATTTCATCCGGGCGAGCTTTCACGATTGGTGAAGGCTGTTTGTACGACAAACTGACTACACAAGCCATCTTTCACGGCGCTATGACACAAATCAAGTCGCACCGCGACACATCGACACGCCTCAGGTTTGATTCTGAACCCGTCAATCAAGCATTTTTGTTCAAGAATTGCTTCGGGACGAGTGGCATTCTCCCGATGTGCCGCTTCTGTCTGCGGCGATAAAGGCCAGTCTGACGTGTGGGAGGCACGTTTGAGACTGGCATTGTTTGTTCATGCTTGATGAAAGCACGGGGATATATGCTTACGCCTCCTGTCTCGCCTGGTACGTTTATCGGCAGCGTTCTGTTCGCGCCGATTTCCGCTTCGCTTCGCCCCGTGTTTCTCTGTCTTTCCGCGCTGGTCGCAACGACCGGCGCCAGCTTTGCGGACGATGCCTCCGATCTGGTGGCGCGTGGTCGCTACCTTGCGACGGCAGCCGACTGTGCCGCCTGTCACACCGCGCCGCATGGCGGCACGCCTTTTGCCGGCGGCTACGGTATAGATACTCCGCTCGGCAAGATTTTCTCGACGAACATCACGCCGTCGAAGGAAGACGGCATCGGCAATTACAGCGAAGAGGACTTCGCCCGCGCCGTGCGCGAAGGTGTCGCCAAGGACGGCAGTCACCTTTATCCGGCCATGCCCTACACGGCTTACGCCAAGATCACCGATGACGACATGAAGGCGCTTTACGCATACTTCATGAACGGGGTGAAGCCGGACGATCACAAGCCGCAGAAGACCGAACTGCCTTTCCCCTTCTCCATCCGGACCTCGATGGCCGTCTGGAATCTGCTGTTCCTCGACAAGACGCGCTTTCAGCCCAACTCGGCAAAGTCGGCCGAATGGAATCGCGGCGCCTATCTTGCTGATGCGCTGGAGCACTGTTCGACCTGCCATACGCCACGTAACGCCTTCATGGCTGAAGACGCGAGCCAGCCGCTTGCCGGTGGTTCTGTCGGGTCGTGGTATGCACCGAACATCACGTCCGACAAGGTCGCCGGCATCGGTGGCTGGTCGGACGATGAGCTGATCCGGTATCTGAAGACAGGCAATGTTGCCGGCAAGGCGCAGGCCGCCGGCCCGATGGCGGAAGCGGTCGAAAACAGCCTGCAGCATCTCTCCGACGACGACCTCAAGGCGATCGTCACCTATCTGAGGGACGTGCCAGCGATCGCATCCGGTGACAAGCCGTCGCGCGCCGAGCTTGGCAAACCTTCGTCCGTGGTCGAGGCGTCGCTTCGCGGCCTGCCGGGCCAGATGGCGGATGAAAACGGTTACCACGTGTTCAGCGGCAGTTGCGCCGCCTGCCACCAGGTGGAAGGGCAGGGCAACGACCATTACCCGTCACTGTTCCACAACACGGCGACCGGTGAAGACCGCCCGGACAACCTCGTTTCGACCATCCTTTACGGCCTGCATCGCACCGTCGGCGACCATGTCGCCTTCATGCCGGCCTTCGGTCCTGACGCATCGTTCACGGATCGTCTGTCCGACAAGGACATTGCCGATGTCAGCAATTATGTGCTGGCGAATTACGGCAACCCGGCCGTCAAGGTTACGCCCGCCGATGTGGTGCGCATCCGTGACGGTGGCGAGAAGCCGCTGATCGTCAAGCTGGCGCCGCTTGCAGCTCCTGCCGCGATCGCCATTACCGTCATCGTGCTTGCCTTGATCATTTGGCTGCTGTCGCGCCGCCGTTCGCGTCCCGCGCTCGGCTGAGCCTGTTTCGCTTTTCCTTTCAGCATTGAACGCTCCCCTGGAGATCCTGATGCCTTTTGATCCTTCTTCCCCGGCCATGCTTGGCCATCATCTCTCGCGCCGCAGCCTGCTGCGCGGTACGGCCGCCCTTGGCGGTCTGGCAATCGCTGCCAATCTGCTCGGTCCGATATCGGCTGCCGCGGCCGACGAAAGTACCGCTTCCTTCACCCAGTTGTCCGAGTTCCTGACCGGCTACAAGCTCGACCCCGTGCTCGGCGCACGCTTCCTGGCGGCGCTGAAGAAACGCGACACTGATCTTGATGCAAGCCTTGTCGCTCTTTCGCAGCTTATCAAGCAATCCGGCGTGCCGAACATGGATGGCTTTCTGGCTCTGACCGGCACTGATCCGGCGCTGATGAAGACCGCCACCAAGGTCGTGTCCGCCTGGTATCTCGGCGTCGTCGGCGAGCCGGAGGATGCGGAGCTGATCACCTATGCCGACTCGCTGATGTATCGCCCGACCAAGGGCCTCCTTACCGTCCCGTCTTATGGTCCTGGCCCCAATGCCTGGGGACCGAAGCCCGGTAGCAAGATCTGACAGGAACAAAGACAATGGCTAACACATCCTATGATGCGGACCTGATCGTCATCGGCTCGGGCGTGATGGGCGGCATCGTCGCCGCCAACCTCGCCAAGGCCGGCAAGAAGGTGATCGTTCTCGAAGCTGGTCCGCGCGTCAACCGCCGCGAGATCGTCGAGACCTACCGCAATGCGCCCGTAAAACTGTCGCTGGCTAACGCCAAGCTGCAGGGCGCCGGTTCCCCGTTTCCGAGCCTTCCACATGCGCCTTCCACCTATGGCGATTACCTGCAATATGAAGGGCCGGTGAAATACAACACCTCCTACCTTCGCGTGGTCGGTGGCACGACCTGGCATTTCGGCTCGGCCCTATGGCGGATGATCCCGAACGATTTCAAGATCCAGTCGCTTTACGGTCGCGGCCGGGACTGGCCGATCGGTTACGACGATCTCGAGCAGTATTACAACAAGGCCGAACTTGAACTCGGCGTGACCGGCACGGACGATCAGGACGAGAGCGGCCAGGGCGGCGGTCCGATGCCGCCGCGTTCCATGCCTTTCCCGATGAAGCAGTTGAACACCAGCTATATGTTCGACACGCTGGCGGAAAAGCTCTCGGTCGGCGGCTTCAATCCCGTGCTGGAGCCGCATGGCCGCGCCTCGCGCCCTTATGGCAACCGCCCGGTCTGCGCCGGCAACAACAATTGCAATCCGGTCTGTCCGATCGGCGCCAAATATGACGGCTCGATGCATATCGACGAAGCCGAACGCCATGGCGCCAAGCTGCTCGACAACTCGCCGGTCTACAGGGTCGAGGCCGGCGACGACGGCAAGATCGTGGCGATCTGGTACAAGAAGCCGGACAATTCCGAACACCGGCTGACGGCGAAATATTTCGTGCTTGCCGCTTACGGCATCGAATCCGCCAAGCTGCTTCTGATTTCGACCTCGCAGAAATATCCGAACGGCATCGCCAATTCCTCGGATCAGGTGGGCCGCAACCTGATGGACCATACCGGCATCAGCATGAACATGCTGACCAAGGAAGACATGTGGCCGGGTGAAGGTCCGACCGAGCTTCTGGTCTATCTTAACCAGCGCGATGGTGAATTCCGCAAGGACCATCCGAGCTACAAGATCAAGGTGCGCAACACCGTGCCGACCCAGCAGATGACCGAGGGTTTTCTCAAGAAGGGCATTCTCGGCTCCAAGCTGGACGAGCAGATCCGCAAATATTCCGCCCGTTCGCTCAACTGGGCGATCGATTTCGAACCGCTGCCGCTGGCCGAAAACCGCGTTACGCCGTCGAAGACCAAGTTCGATGCACTCGGCATCCCGGTTCCGGTTCTTTATTACAGCGTCACCGATTACTGGAATGCCGGTCGTGACCGCGGATTGCAGGACCTCAACAAGATCGCCAAGCTGCTGGATGCCGAAGTGTTGTCCACCGACGTGAAGTGGCAGAACCGCCAGCACGTGATGGGTACGACCCGCATGGGCGACGACCCGACGGATTCGGTCGTCGACCGCGATTGCCGCACCCATGACCATCCAAACATGTTCATCGCCGGCACCAGCGTCATGCCATCGGCATCCTGCATGAACCCGACACTGACGGGGGCGGCGCTCAGCGTGCGGATTGCGGAACAGTTGATCAAGGAGATCTGACCCGCCGCAAGGCAGTCAGAGACGAAGCCCGCATCGTGACATGAAGACACGATGCGGGCTTCTAACCGCCATCATGGCGGCTGGGGTAAACGGTGTAGATTCGGCGTTTCCGCGTCAAATGAAGATTTTGTAATTCACAGTCATGTTCGGTTGAAGTGGTTTCTTGCTTCATCCACAGGAAGAATTAGAGATGTTGAATATTCAGGATTTCCCCAGTGAAGGACTGAAAACCATCAGGCTGAGGATCTCGAACAGCATCTGCGCGCCGGCATGGGCGGTGTTGTAGGTCGAGTCATATTGTGGTGCCACTTCGACCACGTCGCCGCCGACGATGTTGATGCCTTTCAGCCCGCGGATCAGTTCCAGAACTTCCCGTGTCGTCAGCCCGCCGATTTCCGGCGTGCCGGTTCCGGGCGCAAAGCTTGGGTCGAGGCTGTCGATATCGAAGGAAACGTAAGTCGGCCCGTCACCGACGATCGCGCGGGCCTTTTCGATGATCGCCGGAATGCCCATGCCGGTGACTTCTTCGGCATGGATGACTGTCATGCCGGACTCGTAGGAAAACTCCCAGAGATATTCGGCGGCACCGCGAATGCCGATCTGGATCGTTCTTGTCGGATCAAGCACCCCATCCAGCACGGCATTGCGCATCGGTCCGCCGTGATGGAATTTCGTCTCGTCGAACAGGCCGCTCGTGTCGCAATGGGCATCGATATGGATAAGGCCGACCGGCCGGTTCCTGCCGACCGCCTTGAGAATCGGATGAGTGATTGAATGATCGCCGCCGACGGAAAGGGGCATCACGCCCGCATCGACGATCTGGCCGATGCGTTTTTCGATATCGTCATGGCTCATCTCCAGCCGGTAGCGGCTGCGGAAGGGAACGTCGCCGATATCGGCCACGCGCAATTCATGGGTCGGTGCGCATTCCAGCACATGATTGTAGGGGCCGACACGTTCGATGGCGCGCAGCGCCCGCGGTCCGAAGCGGGAGCCCGGCCGGTTGGTGACGCCGAGATCCATCGGCATGCCGATCAAGGCGACCTGCAGATCGCCGAACTCCGGGTTTTCGGCATCGACAGGCAGATAGGGAGCATCAAGCAGGGTCGGGATGCCGGCATAGGGCGCAACACGGGTTCCGGCCTTGTTGAAGATCTTCTCGGCAACCTTCTTGAACTTCGGATCGAAAATCTCGCCGCCGGGGCTGTTTTCGTATTTTGTCCGCAGCGCTTCCAGTTTCTTGTCGTCGAATGGCATGGACGTTCCCGTTTGTTTTTATCCACTCTCGGTGCCTGCTTGGGGCAGGCCCGGTCATTCTTGAATAGCAAACTGCCGACCGCAAGTCGGAGCAGCTTGAAAAACAAAAACACCGAACAGATGCCGGACCTGTTCGGTGTGGAAGAATAGCACGGGCGTGACATCCGGGGATGTCACGGAAGTGAGATTTCAGCCGTTGTGATAAGCGACAGCACCACGATCGCCGTCCAGACCGGTGGCAACGACCGAGACCCGGAACTTGCCGTCGAGATTGCGATCAAAGATCGCGCCGACGACGATATCGGCGTCCGCCTCGACTTCATCCCTGATACGGCTTGCGGCCTCGTCGACTTCGAACAGCGTCATGTCGGAGCCGCCGGAGATCGAGATCAGGACGCCTCTGGCACCCCGCATCGAGATATCGTCGAGCAGCGGATTGGCGATGGCCAGTTCTGCCGCCTGCAGCGCACGATTGTCGCCGGACGCTTCGCCGGTGCCCATCATGGCGCGACCCATGCCGCGCATGACCGATTTCACGTCGGCGAAATCGAGATTGATCAGGCCTTCCTTGACGATCAGGTCGGTGATGCAGCCAACGCCGGAAAAGAGCACGCGGTCGGCGATCATGAACGCGTCGGCGAAGCTGGTCTTGGCATCTGCGATGCGGAAGAGGTTCTGGTTCGGAATGACGATGACGGTATCTGCCGCATCCCGAAGCTCCAGAATGCCCTGTTCTGCCGTCTTCATCCGCCGCTGGCCTTCGAAGGTGAACGGCTTGGTGACAACGGCGACCGTGAGGATGCCGGCGGCGCGTGCGGCACGCGCAATCGCGGGCGCAGCACCCGTTCCGGTGCCGCCGCCCATGCCGGCGGTGACGAAGCACATGTGCGAGCCGGCCAGATGGTCCATGATCTCGTCGATCGACTCTTCTGCGGCGGCGCGCCCGATATCGGGCAGAGAGCCGGCGCCGAGACCCTCGGTGATCTGGGCTCCGAGCTGAATCCGGCGTGACGCCTTGGATGTTGCCAGCACCTGGGCATCCGTGTTGGCCGCCACGAATTCGACGCCGCGGAGTTCTTCCTCGATCATGTTGTTGATCGCGTTACCGCCACCCCCGCCGACACCGATGACGGTGATCTGCGGTTTCAATTCAGTCAGGCCGCGTTTCAAGTCCGTCAACCTCAGGCTCCTTCAGTTCTTCGTGCCGCTTCATGGAGCGGCGAATCGCTCGCCAAACTATCTGCCGATTGCGTCGGAAGCTAGAAGGAAGCCCAAGGCAGACAGACTATCGGGCGGCGCGCATCGCTTCGATGAACTGCCGGGCTTTGGCGCCGACGGTCGCGGCATCGTCGCCGGGCTTGTAGAGCGAACCGCCGATGCCGAAACCGGCAGCGCCGGCGTCCACGAAAGCCTTCATGTTGTCGGGCGTTACACCGCCGACGGCGAGAACCGGAATATCCTTCGGCAGCACGGCCTTCCACGCCTTGATGACGTGAGGCGGAATGGCTTCGGCCGGGAATGCCTTGACGCCCGTGGCGCCAGCGCCGATCGCGGCAAAGGCTTCCGTCGGCGTGGCGACGCCGGGCAGGCTGACCATGCCCTTGGCGACGCTCGCTTCGATGACCGAGAGGTTTGCATTCGGCGAGATGATGACATTTGCGCCCGTGGCGGCGACATCCGCGACCTGGGCAGGCGTCAGCACGGTACCGGCGCCGATCAAAGCCTTGTCGCCGAAACGCTTCTGCAGCTTTTCGATGCTTTTCAGCGGATCGGGCGAGTTGAGCGGCACTTCGAGGATGCGCCAGCCGGCCTCGATCAGCGTCTCGCCGATCGCTTCGACCTCTTCCGGCTTGATGCCGCGAAGGATGGCGATCAGGTTGCATTCTTTGAGAGCGTCGTGGAGGTTCATGGGAAACGTCCTTATTTCGTCAATTGCAATTGGCCGGCGATCAGTTGAACGCCACGTTTGGCGGCATCTGGCGGGCTCGGGGCAACGGTGAGGTCGAAAAGCGGCGCGACGCGCCCGTAACGGCTGTTCAAGACATTGTTGCCGACGATGCCGATCGCCTCGCCGGCGATAAGACAGCCGGCGGCGCGGGCCTGGCGGAATTCAGAGCCGATCACAAGGCCGGAAACGTAATCGCCGATATCCTCGGGTTTCAATACGCCGGCAAGTATGCCGGTGCGGGCGGAAAAGACCGCTGCGAGAAATGCATCGGCGGCGCGGGCATCGCTCGTTGCGAATTCAGCGCCGCGATCGAATGCCGACCAGACGGGTTCTGAGCCGGGAGCCGGTTCAACGGCTTTGGCGATGAAGGAATGTTTGGTCAGAAGCGCGAAGATTTCGCCGGTCGCATAGGTCTGGAAAGAGGCAATGCGTCCATTCTCGACGCGCGCCCATTTGCTGTGGGTGCCAGGCAGGACAACGGTGCAATCCTTGTCCAGGCCGAAGCCGACGATCTGGGTTTCCTCGCCGCGCATGACATCCGGAAACGGCTTTGCCGCCGGATCGCGCATGCCGGGCAGGAAGGTGACGATGGCGCCGTTCTGCAACGTAAGCTGTTTCGTGCCGGCGGCGAGTTCGGCCAGACCGGCGGGGGCATCGACATAAGGGACTTCGATCCAGCCGTTGCGGCTGGTGATCATGCCGCTGGCAATGACCGGAAGGGGGCCGTGTTCGGTGAACCACGCGCCGACGGTTTCCATCAGGGCCGCTTCAAAGGCGCCATCCTTGACGAACTGGATGCCGCCGCTCGTCGTGTCGCGCGTATCGAGTGTCTCTCCGGTTTCGGCGACAAGTGCCGCACGCAGTGAACTCGTACCCCAATCAAGGATGATCGACACAGGTGTTGGCATTCCAGATTTCCTCCCGAGAATTATTGCGCCCCTCGATAGCGCGGTGGCAGGGCGGCTGTCGAGAAGAAATGCCGATAAAGTCATACTTTAGGCCGGATGCCGTCAGTGCCAAGCGGTGGTTGGTTGTGTGGCTTCCACGAAGGCACAATAAGCCCTTGGCGATCCTCGGTTTTCGCTTCGCTCATCCCGAGGATGCCGAAGGATGGTGGCCGGGGCGCTGAAAGCTGCCTCGTAAGTTAAGTTTATAGGTGACACCTGTCAGCGCCCCGTTCGGCAGTTTTTATCCGCGACTCCGGTCCCTCTGCCTTGGCCTTTCAGGATGGTGTTCGTCTGATGCCACGAAACACGGGCGGAACGACTTACCGCCAACACTCCGTTTTACCGCCGCCGGGCTATCCGTTTTCACGGACGGACTTAACAGCCCGGCGAAACCATCCCTGAAGCCACCCTGTGTGCCGCACAGGCACATCCGACGCGCCGTTCGAGCATCAGAAGCGGAAAGGCCGGTCCGAAACCTCATCCGCTTCCCCCGTGTCGCCGGAGGGAGACCATTTTCCGCGGACCCCGGTGGTGACGATTCACGTCGTCCCGCCACCACCAGCGTCGGTCCCGCCTCGCCGGCACGCCTGCCGGTGTATCCGTGACGGAACGGGGTGATTGTAGGCACAGGTTTGGAGGGCGAGGATGAAATTTTGTGTAAGGGATTGGATTTGTTGAGGTGGGGGCCAGAAACATCCCCGATGGGGCGGATCCCCTCACCAACAAAATCTAGGACTTAGCTTCGCTAAGATATTGATTTTGTAACCTCTCCCACAAGGGGAGAGGTAGGGCGACGAGGGTGCGGCACCAGTCTCTACCCTTGTGGGAGAGAAAGCGATTTCAACATCTTAGAGAAAGCTAAATCTTAGAAGTTGCCTCTCCACAACGGCCATTCGCCAGAGCGCAAGGTGTTCGCCTTTCAAAAACCCTGAAACAGGAAATCCGTGGCTGCGGTGATTTCGTCCGAACGATGCGAGAGGATGGTGATATGGATGCCGAGTCTTGCAACAGGAACGGCCGCAAGAAACTCGGTCATCATGACATAGGTGGTGCCGTCTATCTCAAAGCGGGGATTGAGTCTCTCGGCTGCTCGTTTTGCCTCTGATTCGGGCACCAACGGGACGACGACGCGGGTGTGAAGCGTATCAAGCAAATTGCTCTGTATATCCACAACCAAGCCGCGGCCAAACTGATAGACATAAAAACGCGCCATCAGAACATCCGGTATTTTTCAAGCGGCAGGCCATGGATGGCAACATACTCGTTATGGGCCTTGATCGCCTCGGCATTTTCTTCCAGCCAGCGACGTTCGCGCTCGGCTTTGACGGCCTTGGCGATGCCATCTTCGGCGGCGCGCGACAGGTTGATATCCAGTTCACGGGCTTGGGTGAGCAAATCGCTGTCGAGCGACAGATTGGCGGCCTTGCGGCTGGCTGACGGCATCGAACCCTCCAGAATAGATACGCAGATTATATGCGCATGTCGCATGAATTCAAGTTGGCGATTTTTCTGTGGGCAGGCTGCGAAACATGACGGCCGACATATGATTGTTGTGAAACGCTGCCAATGGTCGCCGAATGCCAGAAGGCACTGAAATTGAAATGAACAAGACGAGGTCTTGAATGAAACTGCTCCTTGGTTCCGCCGCTCTTGCCGCCGGGCTTTATGCCTTTGCCGGGGCGGCACAGGCCGATTGCGGCCCGGTGTCGATCGCCGAGATGAACTGGGCGTCAGCCGGCGTCGCCGCCAATGTCGACAAGATCATCCTGGAAGAAGGTTACGGCTGCTCGGTGGAACTGGTCAGCGGCGACACGCTGCCGACATTTACCTCGATGAACGAGAAGGGTCAGCCCGATATCGCGCCGGAACTGTGGATCAATGCGGTGCGCACCCCGCTCGACAAGGCTGTCGCCGAAGACCGTCTGGTAATTGCCGCCGGCCTTCTCTCCGAAGGCGGGCAGGATGGCTGGTGGATCCCGAAATTCCTCGCCGATGCGCATCCCGAGATCAAGACCGTACAGCAGGCGCTGGAACACAAGGAACTGTTTCCGTCGCCGGACGATCCATCCAAGGGTGTGATCTACAATTGCCCTCCGGGCTGGCAGTGCCAGGCATCGCTTGGCAATCTTTTCCGCGCGCTTGACGGGAAGGGCAAGGGTTTCGAGATCGCCGATACCGGCTCGGCGGCCGCACTCGACGGCACGATTTCCGGCGCCTTTGAGAAAAAGACCGGCTGGCTCGGTTATTACTGGTCGCCGACCGCCATTCTCGGCAAATACCCGATGGTGCGGCTTTCCTTCGATGTGCCGCATGACAAGGCGGAATGGGACGCCTGCACATCCGTGCTCGATTGCGCCGAGCCGAAGGTCAATTCCTATCCGGTCTCGGAAGTCTTCACCGTGGTGACGAAGAAGTTCTCGCAGGAGAACGCAGTGGCGATGGATTACCTGAAGACACGCAGCTGGACCAATGACACGATCAGCACCATCCTGGCCTGGCAGGTGGACAATCAGGGCACCAATGCGGATGGCGCCAAGCATTTTCTCGAAACCCGGGAAGATGTCTGGATGAAATGGGTAAGCCCGGAGATTGCCGAGAAGGTGAAGGCTTCGCTGTAACCTCGCTCCAAGATGCGAGCGGTGGGTCCGGCTTTTCCGCTTTTCACAGTGCCACCTGGCAAAGAAAAAGCCCCTCGCTGGTTTGACGAGGGGCTAAAGGCTGGAAAGTCAGATCGGAGCTCAGGTAACTCCAACTCCATGACACCATAGTTATATCAGTAGGTCGTCACCCAAACAGGTGACGCGGTTGTATTGGCGCCGTCTTCACCCGAGGGTGATGTAGGACAGCGGCAGGAAGGCGATCGTCACAGCAAGGCAAACGATCGCAGTCCTGACGAGCCGTGACCGGCGCGCCTTTCGAGCATCCCACTCGTAGACCATGTTTTCTCCCTTGTTATTCAGGAACCTGCGGGGCAAAGCCTTGCCGGTATCCCGATGCCTCCATCTGCGTGCAGGCAAGAAGGTACAATATTGACCGAAGCTTGCGTCGCGCAGGTTCAATCAGGGCGCGAGGGAGCGATTTAATTCTCGGGATCGAGGATGCAGCACTGTTCGGGCAGCGGCACGAGCACTGCCGTAGCGCCGGGCTCGAACATTTCCGACAAGGCGCCGTTGGCCGTGATTTCGCCGGCGGCCGTCTCGCATTTGTACTGATAGGCGCGGCCGAGATAGGTGCGGGTGCCGAGCGTCGCTGGAATGCCTTCGCCCGTGCCGCGCGTGACCAGGCCATCGGGGCGGGTGGCGAGGACGAAATCGTCCTTGATCGGACCGAAGGCATCCTGCGACAGGTGCAATCTTGCGCCGCCTGCTGCCTCGGCCGTGACGATCACTCCGTCGCGGGCGACGGTCTTCATCGGGATCAGGTTTTCGAAACCGACGAAACGGGCGACAAAGGCGTTTGCAGGCTTCTGATAGAGTACTTCCGGCGTATCGAGCTGCATGATGCGGCCGGCATTCATGATCGCGACGCGGTCGGAGATCGAGAACGCCTCTTCCTGATCGTGGGTGACGTAAAGCGAAGTCGTGCCATTGGCTTTTTGCAACTGACGGATCTCGACGCGCATATCGACACGCAGCTTGGCATCGAGGTTGGACAAGGGCTCGTCGAACATCAGCAGCGGCGGTTCGATGACGAGCGCGCGGGCAAGCGCGACGCGCTGTTTCTGGCCGCCGGACAGGGCTGCGGGCAGGCGGTCTGCGAGAGGTGCCAGACCGACACGTTCGAGCATGGCCGTCGCGCGCTTGGCACGGTCGGAAGAGGAGATGCCGCGCTGCTTCAGGCCGAACGCGACGTTTTCCATCACCGTCAGATGCGGGAAAAGCGCGTAGTTCTGGAAAACCAGGCCGATATCGCGGGCATGGGCGGGAAGCGTCGTGAGGTCACGATCCCCGAGTTTCACATGGCCGCTGGTCGGTGCTAAAAAACCGGCGACGATGCGAAGCGTCGTGGTCTTGCCGCAGCCGGAGGAGCCGAGAAGCGAGACGAGTTCGCCGGCCGCAACCGAGATCGACAGGTCTTTCAGGACCTGTGTCTGGCCGTAATGGGCGGAGAGATTTTCGATGGTCAGCGATACGGTCATGAGATCGGGGCGTTCTGCTTATTTGGTGAGGAAGGTGAGGCCGAGCGTCATTTCGACGATCGCCATGACGCCGACGGTAACCAGCATCAGAAGCACGGAAACGGAGGCGATGGTGGGATCGAAGAACTGTTCCATATGGGCCAGAATCTGGATCGGCAGGGTGGAAATGCCGGGGCCGGTCAAAAACACCGAGATCGACACGTCGTTGATCGAGGTGATGAAGGCGAGGATGAAGGCGGCAATCACGCCGGCGCGGATATTCGGCAGCACCACGGTGAAGAAGGTTTTCAGCGGCGGGCAGCCGAGGCTGATGGCGGCTTCTTCCACCGAGAAGTCGAAGGAGGCGAGCGAGGCGCCGACGACGCGCACCGAATAGGGCAGCACGAGCAGCGCATGGCCGATGATCAGGCTCGGATAGACCGGCAGGCCGAGGCCGATTGTGATCGTTTTCAGAAGCGAAAAACCGAAAACGATTTCCGGCACCAGGATCGGCAGGATGAAGAGTGTGCCGAGCCATTTCGGCAGGCCGACACGGTAGCGGTTGAGCGCATAGGCCGCCGGAATGCCGATCAGCAGGGAAAGGCCGGTTCCGAGGATCGCGACCTGAAAACTGGTGATCGCCGTGTTGCGGAAGGCCGAGATCTCGAAAATATTGGCAAACCAGCGCAGGGTCAGGCCCTGCGGCGGGAAGGTGAGATAGGTCGTATCGCTGAGCGACGCGCCGACGATGATGACCAGCGGGGCGAGCAGGAACAGGAAGACCAGAATGGCGAAGGCGCCGAGGAGCGGGTGGATACGGGCTGTCATCTTGGCTACACCGCCATCGGGTTGAGACGCCGCGCGATGCGGCTCATGATCGAGACGACGGCGATGGTGATGACCACCATGATTGCCGCGATGGTGGAGGCGCCGACCCAGTCGAAGGTGACCATGGCTCGCTGGTAGAGAAGGGTTCCCATCATCATCATCTGCTCGCCGCCGAGAAGCTGCGGTGTGGCGTATGAGGTGAAACTGCCGGTAAAGACGAGCACGGCGCCGACGATGAGGCCGGGGACGGCAAGCGGCAGAATGACCTGGAAAAAGGTGGCGATCGGTCTTGCGCCGAGCGAGGCAGACGCTTCCACCACATCGCGCGGAATGCCTTCGAGTACGCCGGTCAGCGTCAGGATCATCAGCGGCACGAAGAGATAGACCATCGCGACGATGACCGAGCCCTCGGTATAGAGCATCGACAATGGCTCTGAGATGATGCCGAGCGAGAGGAGCGAGCTGTTCAGGATGCCGTTCTTGCCGAGAATGATCAGCCAGGCGAAGGACCGCACGACGACGCCGGTCAGAAGCGGGAAAACCGCGGCGATGATGGCGATGGATTTCAGACGGCCGGGCATCTGGGCGATGACGTAAGCCGTGAGGAACCCGATGACCAGCGAGATCGCCGTGGTGATCAGCGCGATTCTCAGCGTGCGATAAAGGATGTTGGTGCGGAAGCCGCTGTTGAAAAAGGCGGTATAGGTGGAAAAGACGCCCTTCGGCTCACCGAATGTGGTGGCGATGGTGATGAGGACGGGGACCACGAGAAGCAGAGTGACGGCAATGGTGGCCGGCAGCGTCAGTCCCCATTTGGCGAACTTGTTCATATTTTTACTTTCAACCGCTCGCCACCCCCTCTGGTCTGCCGACCATCTCCCCCACAAGGGGGGGAGATCACAAGTGGCGAGACCTTCGCCCTATTTAGACGAACGAGTTTTACGGGAATGGTGCCTATTTTTGTTCGAGTGCGCCCAGCTGATCTCCCTCCTTGTGGGGGAGATGCCCGGCAGGGCAGAGGGGGTACTCCTCCGATGACTTCGCCTTACTGCGCGAACAGCTCGTTCCACTGGTCGATCCAGTCGGTCTTGGCTTCGTTCATCTTGGCGTAGTCGATACGCGACAGGCTGCTCACCTGTTCGGCACCGTAGGTCCACATTTTTGCCTGCTCCGGCTTCAGTTCGACCTTGGTGTTGATCGGGGCATCGACGCCCTGTTCGGCTTCCTTCTGCTGCACGTCCTTCGACAGCACGAAGTTGATGAACTGGTAGGCGAGCTCGACGTTTTCCGAACCCTTGGGGATGTTGATCGTGTTGACGGTGGCGATGTCACCATCGGAAAGCTTTGCCCATGCCATTGTCGGGACGGCGGCCTGCATCGAGGCCAGCGTGAAATCCTGGGCGATGGCGACACGCACTTCGCCGGTGGAGATCAGGTTTACCAGTTCGGAACCGGTATTGTAGTTCTTCACGACATTCGGCTTCAGTTCCTCGATGGCACCGAACGCGCCTTCGCTATCTTCAAAGGCATCGCTCTGGGCGTGCTTGCCGGCCTGCAGCACGACCATCGGGCCGGCCGTTGTGGTGATGCCCGGCAGCGAGATCGACTTTTCGAGATCGGCGCGCCACAGGTCGTTCCACGAGGTGATCGGCGGGTTGACCTTGGCCGAATCGTAAACGATGCCGACGCGGCCGATCGTGTAGGCCGGGCCGTATTTGCCCTGCGGCTGGCGGCCGAGTTCGTAGATGTCCGCAAGGTTCGGGATTTTGGCCGGGTCGATTTCGAGGAACTGGCCCTGTTCGATGCCGAGCTGTGAAAAGCTGTCGGAGAGATAGATGACGTCAACGCCCTTGCCGTCGCGCAGGCGCAGCTTGTTGAGTCGGTCGGCATTGTTGCCGGTCTCGAAAACGATGTCGCAGCCGCAGATCTTCTTGAACGGCTCGATGATATTGGCGTTCATCTTTTCGCCATTATAACCCCACCACGAGATGGTGAGGGTCTTCGACTGGGCGCTGGCGGCGGAAACGCCGACGAGTGAAGCGATGACGGCGACTGCCGACGCGCGGAGAACACGGGAGACGTTCACGGGACGAAGACCTTTCGGAAAACCGGTTGACCGGGATACAACCGGACTTTGAGGGTAATTCTATTTTTTGAGCGATCTCGCTGCAAGCCTGTTTGGCGTGCAGTCCACGTTTTTCAAGGTCCTGTTGCCGCAGTTTTTGCCGGACCTGATGATCTTTTCTATAAACGGGTCTTGCAGCTCTAGTGACTAGAGGTCCTAGAAAGGTTCTCGATGCAATGGCGGAGAGTGACATGGCGGACGACAGGACGAATAACGGGACCTCACATCAGGCGCGCTACAAGGTTGGCGGCATGGATTGTGCCAGCTGCGCGACGAAGATCGACACAGCGGTGCGGCGCGTTGCGGGCGTCGAGGATGTCTCCGTTTCGGTCGCCGCCGGCACGATGACGGTCAGCCACGATGGGAGTGCTGATCTCGCAGTCATGGAAAAAAAGGTGTCAGGCCTTGGTTATTCGCTCAGGGCATTGGGGCGAAAGGGTAAGGCAGAGCGCGGCATACCCCCCTCCGCCCTGCCGGGCATCTCCCCCACAGTGGGAGAGATCAACCAGCCGCGCGATCATCACGAACATGGCCCCGGCTGCAGTCATGACCACGATGGAGAGCATGACCATGCGCATCATCATGGCGGCGGACACGATCACTCCGAGCACGACCATGACCACGAAGAAATCGAAGGTCTTCATGGTCACGACCACGGGCCGATGGATGGGCCTTGGTGGCAATCGAAAAAGGGCCGGCTGACCATTCTCGTCGGGCTGGCACTTGCGGTTGCCTATGGACTCGGACATCTCGTCCCGGCCTATGACAGCTACATCTTCACCGCTGCGATGCTGATCGGTCTGGTGCCGATCGCGCGGCGCGCGATCATGGCGGCTTTCGCCGGTACGCCGTTCTCGATCGAGATGCTGATGACGATTGCGGCGGTCGGCGCCGTTATCATCGATGCGTCGGAAGAGGCGGCAGCCGTCGTTTTCCTGTTTCTGGTCGGCGAGCTTCTGGAAGGTGTGGCGGCCGGCAAGGCGCGTTCCAGTATCCAGAGCCTGACGGCGCTTGTGCCGAAGACGGCACTGCTGGAAGAGAACGGCAAGACTCTTGAAGTTCCAGCGGAAGGTCTTGCCGTCGGTTCGGTCATTCTGGTGCGGCCGGGCGACCGGATTTCCGCCGATGGCGTCATCGTGGCGGGGACAAGCGGCATCGACGAGGCGCCGGTAACGGGCGAAAGCACGCCTGTTTCGAAGGGCGAGGGCGATCAGGTGTTTGCCGGCACGATCAATGGCGCTGCGGCGCTGCGGGTGCGCGTCACGGCTGCGGCCGAGGACAATACGATCGCTAGCGTGGTGCGGCTGGTGGAAGAGGCGCAGGAGAAGAAGGCGCCGACCGAGCGTTTCATCGACCGGTTTTCGCGTTATTACACGCCGGGCGTCGTCGTGGTGGCGGCACTCGTCGCCATCCTGCCGCCGCTCCTGGCCGGCGCGGACTGGGATGAATGGGTCTACAAGGGTCTTGCCATCCTGCTGATCGGCTGCCCTTGCGCATTGGTCATCTCGACGCCGGCAGCAATTGCCGCCTCTCTTTCATCCGGCGCGCGCCGTGGCCTGTTGTTGAAAGGCGGAGCCGTGCTCGAAACGCTTGGCAAGCTGACCGCAGTGGCCTTCGACAAGACCGGGACGCTGACTTCAGGCAAGCCGCAGGTGACCGATGTGATCGCCTTCGGATACAGTGCCGACGATGTGCTGCGGATTTCGGCGGCACTCGAGACAGGCTCCAGCCATCCGCTGGCAATGGCAATCCTTGCCAGGGCAGCGGAATATGAGCTGGACATTCCGGCCGCAAGCGATGCCAAGGCGCTTGGGGGCAAGGGCGTGACGGCGATCGTCGGTGGCGAAGAGGTGTTTCTCGGATCGCCGAAGGCCGCCGCAGAGCGGGCCTCCCTGCCGATGGCCCATTCGCGCCGCATCACCGGTCTTAATGACGAGGGCAAGACCGTTTCCGTGCTGGTTGTCGGCGGCGTTCTGGCGGGTGCGATCGCCATGCGCGACGAACCGCGTGCCGATGCAAAGGCCGGGCTGAAGGCGCTTGCCGATGCCGGCATCAAGACGGTGATGCTGACCGGCGACAATGCCCGTACGGCAGCGGCGATCGGCAAGGATCTCGGGATCGAGGTGCGAGCAGAACTGATGCCGGAGGACAAGCAGCGGATTGTCGGTGAATTGCAGCGCGAGGGATTTGTCGTCGGCAAGGTCGGCGACGGCATCAACGACGCGCCTGCGCTGGCGGCAGCCGATATCGGCATTGCCATGGGCGGCGGCACCGACGTTGCGCTGGAAACTGCCGATGCGGCCGTTCTGCATGGCCGCCTATCGGATATTGCCGGGATGATCGACCTGTCGAAGCGGACGATGCGCAATATCTGGCAGAACATCACCATCGCGCTCGGATTGAAGGCGGTGTTCCTGGTGACGACGATCATCGGTATCACCGGCCTCTGGCCGGCAATCCTTGCGGATACGGGCGCGACCGTGCTGGTGACGATCAATGCGCTGCGGCTTTTGCGGCGCTAGATCTTAGGCGCTGCGGCGGATGGCTGTAGGAATTGAGGCTAATGCCTCCGGCCGGGCAGGCGGGAGGTTGCTCGATAGAACAGAACTGCCGCGGGCAGAGGCTTTGGCGTGATAGAGCGCCGCGTCTGCCGCGCCGAGTGCCGCATCGCAAGATGTTTCGCCTTTTTCGACAAGCTTGATGCCGAAGGAAGCTCCGATCGACACGTCGCCTTTCGACAGCCCCATCGGCCTTGCCAGAGATATCGAAAGATCCTGGCAGATCCCCTCGGCCTGGATTGCCGAGACTTCCGGCATGAGAATGGCGAATTCGTCACCGCCGAGGCGGAAGAGGCGGTCGGTTTCCCGCGTATTTGCACGAAGCCGGGCGGAGACAGTTTTCAGCAAGTCATCGCCCATGGCGTGGCCATAGGTATCGTTGACGCTTTTGAAGCCATCGAGATCAAGGCAGATGACGGCGAGCGGCCCCCTTTCGCTCAAAGAGCGGAATTCCGGCTCCAGCAATGCGCGGTTGGCGAGGCCGGTCAGGAAGTCATGGGTTGCAGCGTGACGCATGCGTTTTTCCCGCGACAAAAGCGTACGGGCGGCGTTGCGCGACATCCGCACCGTGAAGATGCCGGTGGCCAGTAGGAGGAGGCCGACGGTGACGAGCAGCGGGAGAGAGCGGTACAACAGGTCGGCGGCCGGGCTTGGCGGGCGCCAGGACAGGACCTGAGGTTCTCCATTCGGCCCGACGGCGATCTCGACATGGCCCCGGTCCGGCGTAATACCCGCTAGAGAGCCGATCCGCGCATCGTCGAGCAGGAAGCGTGTGCCGAAGAATTCCTGGATGGTTCCGGTAATCGGCATGGCCGTGATCAGGATCGGCGCGCGCGCGCCTTTCGGCTTTGCCGTTGAAAAATCCGGTTGAAACAGTGCGGCCGTCATCAGGACTGCATCGTCGCCTAAAACTTCGATACGGCTGATGCTGACCGGTTTCGGGATGCCTTCGATGATGCGCCCGGGTTCCCTTGAGCGGACATTCGCCACCAGAGCGGCCGCATCCTCGATGACAGTCGGAACGCCGCGTGTAAAAAAGCCGCGATCCTTGATGCTGTCGTCGGTGCGGGAATAGATCAGCCTGTCGTCATGATCGAGCACCGCGGCAAAGCGGGTGCGGGATGTGCCGATCAGGGACGCACCGATATTGCGGTCGGTCCATTCGAAATCGAAGCTGTTGTCGATCTTGGCGATGGACTCATCCCATATCGTCCAGGCCGTCAGCGAGAACTCGATATCGCTGATCCACAGGTCGATATTGTGTTTGACCAGGGTTTCCTGCCGTTGGCGCAGGTCGGCATCGATCTGGGCGATGCCGAAATAGGGGATGGCCGCCATTCCGGCGATCAGGATCGCAACTGCGATGATGACCGGACCGACGAGCCTGAAATGGATGAAGCGCATAGGGTGGAGACGCTCTTGGAATTTGGCTTATGTCAATGAGCGCGACTATCGGATGCAAGTTCTCACGATGGCGTTATCGCCAGTCGCGTATATGAAATAATCAGCGACTATTTTATTAGCACAAGCTCCTTAAATGCCGGTGACGTGAACGACTCGTAAAGATTGCATTTAGGTTTTCTCGGTAAGGTCCTGTTAGTGAAATCCCGTATTGCGCCTGAGATGGGGCAGCCAGGGCGGGATGGGTGTATTGCGTACGGGTTCTCATGCGTTTTTCTGCTGCCACCTCGGCTATCCTTGCCACCTGCATCGGCCTGTCCGGTTGCACCTCTTCGAGCACAGAGACGGCGCTGACCGTACCGCCGGCATCGGTGAAGACCGCACGGGTTGCGCCATCGTCCGCGATCGTTCCTTCGTATATGCCGTCCGCTTCCGTTCCGGCCATCGATCCGACACCGGTTGCGGCGATCGCGCCGCCCGCCGCAGTCAACGATCCGCATGCTCTGGCCTGGAATGGCGGGGGTGAGGGTACGCATGCTTTCGACGGGTTGCAGACCACGGTCGGCATGCCGGTGCCTGCGGAGCGCCCCGTCGCTTCGCTCAGGCCGGCGATCAATCCGTCGTATAGCCAGCCCATGCCGCCGTCCGGTGGCGGGCAGCGGTTGAGGGTCTACGGCCATCGTTTCAGCGACGCCAAGCCGATGAATTTCGGTCGTGTCGCTCCCCGGCATTTCGCCGTACACGGCGTCGACGTGTCGCGCTGGCAGGCCAATATCGATTGGGCGAAACTGCGCACCCAGGGCGCCAACTTCGCCTATATCAAGTCGACAGATGGCGGCGATCATATCGACCCGATGTTCAAGACGAACTGGGCGAGAGCGCAGCAGGCGGGCATCCGTCGCGGTGCCTATCACTTCTTCTACTGGTGCCGTACCGCTGGTGAACAGGCCGACTGGTTCATCCGCAACGTGCCGCGCGATCCCGATGCGCTGCCGCCGGTGATCGATGTGGAATACAATCACCAGTCTGGTTGCAAGATGAAGCTGTCGACCGAGCGGGTGCTTGAGAAGATGCAGGTCTTCATGGACAGGCTGGAACGGCATTACGGCCAGCGCCCGGTCATCTATACGGCGCCGGATTTCTACAAGGATCATCTGCAAGGCCAGTTCCGCGACTATCCGTTCTGGCTGAGATCGGTCGCTGCGCATCCGTCGAAAATCTATCCGGATCGCAAGTGGCTATTCTGGCAGTATTCTGGATCGGGCCTGTCGCAGGGCGTCGAAGGCAAGATCGACCTCAATGTTTTTAACGGCGGCGAGGAAGGCTGGCACGACTGGGTGGCGCGATCCACCGGGTCGGGAAGCGCCGTCGCCCGACGCTGAGCAGGAACCCTCAAAATTCGAGATCGAAAAAGCCCCGCGCCGGGATGCTGAACACGGCGCGGGGCTTCTTTTGTCCGGAAAGGACGCTGTGACAGGCTGACGGCGGTGTCAGTTGCCCTGCGCCAGAGCTGGTCCACTTTGCTGCGCGAGGTCGACGCTGGCGACAACCGACATGCCGGGAACGAGGCTGTCGGTGAGTGGTTGGTTCGGCTCTATTGCGATCCGGACAGGGATACGCTGGGCGACCTTGGTGAAATTGCCGGTCGCATTATCGGACTTGATGACGGAGAATTCGGAACCGGTGGCGGGCGCGAAGCGCTCGATTTTGCCCTTGAAACTCTGGTGGCCGAGGGCATCAACGGTGAAGGTGACTTCCTGTCCCGGCTTCATCCCTTCAAGCTGCGTCTCCTTGTAATTGGCGACGACCCAGACATGATTGGGCACCAACGAAGCGAGCTGGGTGCCGATCGAGACATACTGGCCAAGTCGGCCGGTGACCTCACCGAGTTCGCCATCCTGCGGGGCGGTGATACGGGTGTTCTGCAGGTCGATATCGGCGAGCTCGACCGAAGCCTTGGCGCCTTCGACGGTCGCTTCCAGCGTCCTGCGGTTGACCACGATCGTGTTGAGATCCTGTTCGGCGACAAGGACGGCTGCTTCTGCCTGATGCACGGCTGCCTGTGCCTGGTCGTAGGTGGCCTGCGCCTTTTCGAAATCGCTCTGGGTCGAGACATTGCTCTTCAGCAGCGACTGGGTGCGGTTATAGGCGGTCTTGGCTGCATTGAAGGCGGCATCGGCGCTTTCTACGGCTGCCTTGGCAGAGACGATCTTGGCTTCGGCAGACTTGCGGCTTTGCTCTGAGTTTGCAAGCGAGGCTTCGGCCGATGCCAGCGTCGCCTTGGCCTGTTCCAGTTTCTGGGCATAGATGCGGTCATCGATGCGAGCGATGAGATCGCCCTTCTTGACCTTCTGGTAGTCCTGCACGGGCACTTCGACGATATAGCCGGCAAGCTGCAGGCTGAGCAGCGTGACCTGGCCGCGGACATAGGCGTCATTGGTAGTCTCGATCGAGCCTTTGAAGGGCGGCAGGTTCCAGACATAGAGAATGATGAGCACACCGGCGATGCCGACGGCGGCCGCGAGATAGGTTGCGAGAGAGCGGAATACGGATTTCATGGTCTTTGACTTGTTCTTGGGGCCAGGTTGCGGGCGTCAGGCAGTTTGCGGGGTGTCTGTGTTACGCGAAAACCGGTGGCGGTTGTTCCAGAGGATGTGAAGCAGCAGCAGCGCGATGGCTGCAACCGCGATGAGGAATGTCGCGAAAAACGCGTCGTTATAGGCAAGCACATAGGCCTGTTGCTGGACCTGCTTGGCGAAGGTGCTGGTGCCCTGGATCGTGTGCTGGGCGGCGTCGGAGCCGGTGCGGCTATAGGCGGCCACATACTGGTTGAGGCGCTGCACCACGAGCGGATCGGTCGGCAGAAGTCGGGCTGTCAGGATGGCGGAGTGATATTGCTCACGCCAGGTGACGAAGCTGCCGAACAATGCGCTGCCGATGAAGGCGCCGACCTTCTGGGTGAAGAGAAACACCGCGATGAAGCTTATGATATAGGTGAGGCCTTTCTTCAGCGCCGCGGCAAAGCCGACGGCCATGGCGGGCGGCAGGAAGAGGCCGCTGCCGAAAGCGATCAGCGACTGGCTGAGGAGCATCTGGTCGGGGCGCGTCAGAACCGTCGATTGGCTGTCCATCAGGGTGCCGGCGGCAATCAGGATCAGGGCGAGCAGGTGTATGGAGGCCTCGCGGCCTGGTTTCATGAACATGGCGCAGAGCAGGCCGGAGGCGACGCTGGCAATCAGCACTGCCCAATAGAGATGCGCCATCTGCTCGTTGAAAAGGCCGAGCTGGCGGAAGAAGTTGATCGCACCGGTCGACTGTTCGGTAAGCAGCATGCGGAAGACGAGCAGCACGCCGGCGAAGTGGACGATCTCCCACGAGCCGATCCAGCGCACGTCGATCAGATTGTTCTTGCGGTTGAGCTCCAGCATGATGCAGAGCGTGCCGCTGACAATGCCGGTGATCAGCACCCAGGCCAACCAGTTGGCCTCCAGCCACCAATAAAGCCGGCCCATGGTGAAGAAGACCGCGAGACAGCCCATCGAGGTGGCCAGCAGGCCGTAGCTCACATAGTCCATCGACGAGATGACCTTGGCGCGGGGTGGCGACGTCAAGGGCAGGATGTAGATCAGGCCGAAGACGATCAGCGCCAGCGCCAGTTCGACGAGATAGAGGCCGCGCAGGTCATGGATATCGAGCAGCGACGGCGAGATGAGGCCGGCGATCGGCGTCGACAGCGACAGGCCTATCAGGGCGAGGCAGAGGCCGATGTTCAGTTTCTTTTCCGGCGGGAAAATTTCCAGCATGTAGAGGAAGGCCATCGACGAGATCGGCGCGGCCGCAGCACCTGCGAAGAAGCGCAGCGCAATGCTGAGGCTCAGATCGTTGACCCATAGATGCGCGAGGCTGATGATCACATAAGGGATGATCGCCAGTTCGCAGAACTGCCGGATACCGTATTGGGTACGGACCTTGAACAGGAACAGGCCGAGGCTGGCATTGGGGAAGAGATAGGCGGCCATCAGCCAGGCGGCCTCGTTCTGGGTCGCTTCCAGAGGTCCGGCGATCTGCTGCAGGTTGGTGGAGATCATTGCCGTGCCCAGGCCCTGCATGACGGCAGCCGTGAGCGAGGTCAGCGCATAAAGCAGCGCGATCGGCAGCGGCTTCGGCACGAAGGCTGGCGGTGCTGCCGGCGCCGGCGCAGGTGGCGGCGTCTGGACCTCGGCTGTGGCGGCCTCAGGCGGTCCGATCTGCTGATCTTCGCTTCTGATCGTGGCCTCACGCGCGGACATCATCGACCTCCACATTGGAGACGTTCTCGGAAATCCGCTGCATCAGTTCGATGGTCTGTCTCAGTTCGGCTTCATCGATGCCCTCGAAAAACTGGTGACGGATCTGGTCGGCCAATGCACGCACGAAAGCTGCCTGCTCCTCGCCATGTTCGGTCAGCGCGATCAGCTTGACCCGCCGGTCGTTGGCATCGGGACGGCGTTCGATCAGGCCGTTTTCCTCCATGCGGTCGAGAAGCCGGACAAGCGTCGCCTGCTCGAGTTCCAGATCGCAGGCGAGTTCTGTCTGCGTCATGTTCTGCTTCTTGGCCAGGCGAAAGAGCGCACGGGCGCGCGGATAGGTCAGGCCATGAGCCGTGACCTTCTTGTTGAATGTCGTGCGGATCTTTCGGCTGACCTTGGTCAGCTCTTCCAGAAATTCCGACGCGGTCTGATCTGTGTAGGGCATTGGTTAGCACACTAAGTTTATCTGCAACATTAGTTAGCACCCAAACTATCGAATTTCAACACTTGACCATGCGCAAGTCAGGTATCTGTATTTTGCATGGGTTGCGGTCAGATTTACTCGTTGTGTGTGGGACGCAGGGAATCGCTACCGCAGCAGGCCTTGGCCACCATCCACATAAACCGGCGTTCCCGTGACATGGCGCGACGCATCCGAAGCAAGAAACAGGATGACCGACGCGACATCATCGCTTCGGCCCGCCTTGCCGCCGGTGATCGGAATGTCGCCGGCAGGGAATTCCACAGGGACGGCTGTCTCCTCTTCACCGCGAACCTTGGTGTTGTCGTTGATGCTGGTCTCGATGGCGCCCGGGCAGACCGCGTTGACGCGGATCCGGTGTCGCCCCAGCTCGAGTGCCAGTTGCTGGACGATCGCCACCTGAGCGGCCTTGGTGGCGACATAGGCGGTTGCGCCCGGTGTATTGAAGGTGCGGTTGCCGTTGATGGAGGACACGACGATCACAGAGCCGCCCTGTTTTTTCAGGTGTGGGACGCTGGCATTCAGCGTCAGATAGGTGCCGCGTAGGTTGACCCGGATCGTCTGGTCCCACTCCTCGGGCTTCAGATCATCGATGGGGGCCCAGATGCCGTTGATACCGGCATTGGCGACGACGACGTCCAGCCTGCCGGTCTCGGCAATCAAGGTATCGATAGCGGCATGCATGGCGGTTTCATCGGCGACGTCTGCATCGAGAGTGATGGCTTTGCCGCCTGCCGACCTGATCAGGTCGGCGGTTTTCTCAAGCTCGCTCAGCGTATGGCCGAGAAGACCGACGATGGCGCCGGCTTCTGCCAGCCGGATTGCCGAAGCGCGTCCAATGCCCGAACCTGCGCCGGTGACCAGAGCGACTTTCGATTGAAGTTCCATCGGCTATCCTCTCGTTTCTGACGGTGTTCCAACCGCGGCAACGAAAGAGGCAGGACGAGGTTCCGATCAATCTGGATAGGTGTCGGTGAGAATGCGCAGGCCTTCGGCGAATTTGCTGCCATCGCCGCCCATCTGGCGCATCTGGGCAAGATTGTCGGTAAGGTCTGCCCGCTTTACCGGGCGAGCCAGCGGGTTTGCGATCGAGCGGCGGACAAAATCGAAATAGTCCTCGCCGTCCCGTTTGCTCATTGCATCCACCGCATCGACGACGCTTTCCGAAAAGCCTTCTTCGCGCAGCCGCTCGAAAGTCCAGCCGGGGCCTTTTTCGACAACGTCGTGGAGCCAGGCAACGAGCGTCTGGTCCTCCCCCGTGACATGCTCTGCCACCCGCCGGACATGATCGATGAACGGGCCACCCGTTTTGCTGGACTGCCCCTCATGGGCCTTGGTGGCGATGCCGATCGCCTTGCTCAGTTGTGTCTCGTAGGTCATCGGGGTCTCACCGTGCCGTGATTTCTGCTGGAGCGAAGGCATATCAAAGCGCTTTGCAGATGGCGATATGGATCAGAGCCGGTCTTCCTCGAACTGTTCAGCGCCGTCCAGCGGCGCAAGCCAGTCTTCGCGGCGCTTGACCCATAATTCGTAAGTGGGCTGAACATCGGTCGGTGCCATATCCAGCGACCCGACCCGGATCTCGACCTCGTCCTCTGCCGGTTCGGAAAAGACGCGGGAACCACAGTTCACGCAAAAACCGCGTCCTTCGTGATAGCGGACCTCTCCCGATGCCTCGAACGCATGGGCAGGCCAGATTCCGAACGTGGCGAAAACCGAACCGCTTTCCTTTCGGCAATCCATGCAGTGGCAAAGTCCGATACGGATAGGGTCCGCCTTCACCTTGTAGCGAACCTTCCCGCAAAGACAGCTTCCGGAACGAATAATCATGGTGACTCCTCCAAGGCTTATGAAACGAACTAGTGCCGATCCGCGATCCGACCAGATATCGTCATTTGCCATCTTGCCATCAAATGCTATCTTGATGGCAGAGCACTCATTCGAAAGGCCGTCACATGGTCGAACCGCAACTTTCCGTTCGAAGTGCCAAGGCGCGGGATCTGGCCCACCGGCTGTCCCGACGTGAAAATAGATCGATCGCCGATATCGTCGAGCGTGCGCTGGAAGCCTATGAGATTCGCGAAGCCGGCCGCGAGCCGGCGGCGGCATTTTACGCACGAATCTCTCAACATGCGCAGGCGTCTTCCAATGAAGGAAGTGACATCGATCTGGAGACGATCATCAACGAAAACCGAAAGCCCCATCAGGGTATCGACCTGTGATCTTTCTCGACACCAACGTTATCTCCGAAACCCTGAAGCGCGATCCCGACAAAAATGTCATGGCCTGGCTGGCACGGTATGACGCCGAACTGGCCTTGCCGACAATCGCAATTGCCGAAATTGCGTTCGGGATCAGCAAGATACGACCGCAGGAGAGAGCTGATCGGCTCGAACAGGCGCTTTCTGACTGGCGTCGCCGTTTCGCGGACAGGATTTTTCCCGTGACCGAACATGCAGCTTTGGCCTATGGCGACATCATGGGGAAAGCCGTGCACAGCGGGCGGCCCATGTCCGTGCCCGATGGCCTGATTGCGGCCATAGCGCTTATCAATGGCGGCAGGCTTGCGACCCGAAATCTCAAGGATTTTCAGGGTTGTGGATTGGATCTCATATCGCCCTGGAATTTTTGAAAATAGGGCCGGCAACCTAGCGAATGTTCAGCGTTGCGCGGATTTCTTCCTCGTTTTCCAGTTTCTGGACAACCACGCCGTACCAGCCAAGGCCGTCGTAATCCTCATAACCAAGGGTTCTTGCATAAGCGACAATGGAGCCGCTGTTGTCGTAATAGCTGCCCGACGCCTGTCCGCTCGGGTTGGCGAGCACGAAATGCGTGAACAGCATCGCGGGGTTCGTGGTTGCGATGACGCGGCTGTTGCCGTCAAGCAGCAGAACGGTGGTCTTTTCCGCCACATGAGGCGGCAGGTTTGCCTCCTTGTCGACGATTGACTGGCCCTGGTTTTCCCAGTCGAAATAGACCCCGAGCGTGCCGAGCAGAGCGCCGTCGAGTTTTCCGCCGTCGCGAATGCCGGTTGCGTAGACGAGCGCCGTCCGGTTGTCATGCGGGGCGGAGCGCTTGACCTCGTCGACGACATAGTCGTCACCGGAAGCGCAGCGCCTGGCGGCCAGGAACCATGGTTCATCCGAAAGCGAGGTGCCGATCAACTTGCGCTGGAATTTCGGATTGGCAGACGCGATGACCTTGCCGGAGAGATCCGTCATGACGAGATCGAGATAGACCGTGTAGAAGCGGTTGATGACGCCGAGCCGCTCTGCAGCAAAAGCGCGCCGCTCGGCCTGCGGGTCGGCCAGGGCCTGCCAGAGCGCAGTATCCGTCGCCCACCAGCGGACGTCGGCGGTGCGTTCGAACAGATTGCGCACGATCAGCTGAACCAGGGTTTGGGCGAGGTCGGTAAGTCTGACGCCTTCCATTTCGTGGACAAGGGAATCCGCCATGGTGCGTGTCAGCCCGATGCGGCCGAGCACGTTGCTTTCGAATTTTGAGGCGATGTCGGTGGCGATCTGGGCCAGCCGCTGCACTTCGTTGGCGACGACGGCAAACCCCTTGCCCATCTCGCCGGCGCGGGCCGCCTCGATCAGGGCGTTGATGGCCAGAAGTTTGATCTGCTTGACGACATGCGTGTTGTCGGTGCTGAAGCGCTCTAGATCCTTACCGATGCCATCCGTGATGACCTGCATCGAACGGGGCGTCGCGGCATGCTGCTGCTTTTCTGCCTGTACGGGTATCATTTGCAGATCCTGAAATAAAAAGTGGAGATGTGACAATATGTCTATATTTTGCACGCTCTGGTTTTTGCTTGGTTAATTTAAATCTTTGCGGGAACGGAAAGAGCGATATTTTGCTGTTCAGCCGTTTTTTGGTGTGGAGGGGCGGGCTGTCGGCAGGTGCGGGTAATGGAAGAGGGCCCGCGGCTGTGCCCGGTCGCGCGGACCGGAACATCTTGCGAACCCCGGCGTTTGGACCCCATTATTTCATGGAGGTCAGGATGCGTGCGCAGTTCCTCACTACCGCGATGGCGGCAGCTTTCTGCTTTCCTCTCGCGGCCAACGCGGCGGAGAGCGATTTTCTCAAATCGATCGATGGACAATGGTCAGGTGGCGGGACGGTGTTGACCCGTATCGGTGGCAAATCCGTCAACGTTCGCTGCGATATCGGTTTTGCCGCCGGGTCTTCCGACCTGTCGATGCAGGGCACCTGCCGCAGTCTCGTCGTCGTCAGCCGCTCGATTTCGGCGGCATTGAAGGCAAAGGGCACGCGTTATAGCGGCACCTATACCGGACCTTCGGGCCAGCCGTCATCTCTTTCGGGTAGCCGGCAGGGGGATTCGATCAATCTGGCCGTCCGCTGGGTGAGGGACATCAACGGTGACCGGTCGGCAACGATGACGATCGCCAAACTCGGTGAAAACCGATTGAGGCTACAGACCATCGACAAGGATCCGGCAAGCGGCAAGTCGGTGGTGACGAGCAGCATCGATTTGCGCCAGTAAACTGCCTACAATCGGCTTTACGCGGCAAAATTACGGGACGTGCCGCAGCCACTCTTCTGTAGAGAATTTTTCTTTCGCCAGCTTCTCCGCCTCGGCATATTCCGCGTCAGAAATCGTGCCGGTCGTGCCGCCGTTGAGGGAAACGAAGGTCTCTTTCATCCGGCGGATGATCTCTTCGCGCGGCAGGCCGGTCTGGCTGCGCAGGGGATCTACGCGCTTGACGGCGCTGGTTGTGCCCTTGTCGCTGAGTTTTTCGCGGCCGATGCGCAGGACCTTGACCATCTTCTCGGCATCCATGTCATAGGCCATGGTGACGTGGTGCAGCACGGCGCCGGAGGAAAAACGCTTTTGCGCAGCGCCGCCGATCTTGCCCTTGGAGCTGGAGATATCGTTGAGCGGCTTGTAGAAGGCGTCGATGCCCAGCGACTGGAGCGCCTTTAAGACCCAGTCGTCGAGAAAGGCGTAGGAATCGGCAAAGCTCATGTCACGCACCAGTTCGGCCGGCGCGTAAAGCGAATAGGTGACGCTGTTTCCGGGTTCGACCAACATCGCGCCGCCGCCGGTGACGCGGCGGACGGTTTCGATGCCGAATTCGGCGGTGGCTTCCATGTCCACTTCGTTGCGGAGCGACTGGAAACTGCCGATGATGATGGCCGGGCGTTCCCATTCCCAGAACCGCAGACAGGGGCCGCGCCGGCCGGTGCCGACTTCCCTCGCCAGCACTTCATCGAGTGCCAGATGCATGGTCGGCGTCTGAGCGGGCGCTTCGATGATCTGCCATTCGTAATCGCGCCAGGTGCCGGTGACGCCGAGCGCCCGGCGCACCGCAATCGCGACAGCCTCGGGGCTGAAGCCGATCATTTCGGCGCCCGGCCGCAATCCGCCACGGATAGCGGCAACGATGTCCTCCACTTTGGCTGAGGCGGCAAGGCCCTCCAGCGAGAGACGGATATCGTCCAGCGCTTCCGCCGGTTCGAGGAAGAAGTCACCCGAGACCTGGACATTCGAAAGGAGACCATCCTGGATCTCGACTTCTACGACGACGAGCTTTCCGCCCTGGACCTTGTATTCACCATGCATCGTGCTGCTTCCCAACTATGCCGTAATTATTGCCCGCCCGTGCTCACGGGAAGGAGACGAGGTCACCGTAAAGCGAGCGGAGCTTTGCCTTTACAGCGTCAGAACCGCGGTAGATGTCAATGAATTTGCGCAGGCGCGGATCGTCGCGCATGTCGGGGCGGGTGACGAACTGGAAGGCATAGATCGGGTCGTTTTCGAAGATCAGGCCGGAGGCCGGGTTAAGGCCTGCAAGCTTGGCGAAAGTCGGGTAGGTGGCGGCGGCATCGACATCATCGAGCGCGCGGGCGATCTGCGGTCCGTCGAGTTGCACGACACGCAGCGGCTTCACCCACTTGACGACATCTTCGAGTGTGGCGCGATGGCCGATACCGGGTTTCAGCTCGATCAGCTTGGCCTGCCGCAGCAGAAGCAGCGAACGGGCGGTGTTGACGGCGTCGCCGGAGAAGGCGATCTGCGCATTGTCGGGCAGTTCTTCCAGGGTTTTGTATTTCTTGGAATAGATGCCGAAGGGCGTGGCATAGGCTGGCGAAACGGCAACAAGATCGCGGCCGCCGGCCTGATTGGTGAATTCCAGATAGGGGATGTGCTGGAAGAGGTTGGCATCCATTTCCCGGTCGGCGACAGCGATGTTGGGCGTGTTCCAGTCGTTGAACTCGACGAGTTCGACCTTGAGGCCCTGGGCCTTCGCCTCTTCGGCGGCAACTTCTGCAGCCTGATTGGAAATGCTGGTGGCAAGCGCGATGCGCAAAGGAGCCTCATCCTGCGCCGCGGCGATCGAGGCGGTGAGGGATGCTGCCATCAGGATTGCGATTGGGAGGATATGCCGGCGAAAGGTCATGGACGTGCTCGCAAATGGGATCGGCGCGGCGACACTGTCACTGCACCGCAGTTTTGCGGTGCTTTACCTCTGTTTGTCGATGCAATCCATGGGGGAAATAAAAATTGTACTTATGGAGTCAAGTTTATGGGCTGGAGAGGCGTTGCCGGTAGTTCTGGTGATAACCGCAGATCACCGACGGAGCTGTTTTCGACGACGTGGCCTCAATCACCCTCACTCCTGTGACAAGCACAGGGATTGTCTATCGAGAAATGTGCTTTACTGCTGCCGAAGCCTGGATGATCCCCGGGATGGCCTTCCCGGGGATCATGCGGTGGCGCGCCCGGACAGGAATAGGTCTTTCCGACCGGCCTCATGGTGGGCCGCTGCCGCACCAGCTTCGCATCGCTTGTTGACTTGAAAGGGCCGGCTTTCGCCGCGCCCGCAGACAATGCTAAGCATGGAGCACCATCATGACCCCGAATGCCGATAAAATCCAGTTCGCCCTCGGCTGTGACGTCTCCTGCCGGACCGTCACCATCTTCGACAGCCGAAGCCATCAGACAAGCACCGTCGAAAATACACCAGCGGCCCTTCGAAAGGCGCTTGAACCCTATGCAGGCTGCCGCGATGTGCTGGCCGTCTGTGATGCATCCGGCGGATACGAGGACATGCTGCTGAGCGTCCTTGCCGCCCTCGCCATTCCCACCCACCGGGCCGATGCTGCCAAGGTCAAGGCCTTCATCCGCTCCTTCGGCACCAGAGCCAAGACCGATCCGATCGATGCGCGCTTCCTGGCCCATTACGCACTTGATCGCGGCACCAGGCTTTGCCGTTGGCAACTGCCGGAAAAGACGCAAAGCATGGTCAAACTGCTTGTCGCCCGTCGCGCCGATCTCGTGGCCATGCGGGTGCAGGAAACCAATAGGCTGGCAGCCCCTCGCAACAGGCCGATTGCAACTCAGATCAAAAGCCATGTCCGAGATCTCGACCGGCGCATTGTGGAGACAGAAAGGCAGATCGACCTGCTGATCGCCAAAAGCCCGCAGATGGCGCAACGCAGAACCATTCTGCAATCGGTTCCCGGCATTGGTCCCGTCGTTTCCGCCATGCTGATCGCCACCATGCCCGAGCTTGGCCATATCGATCGCCGCAAGGCTGCCGGCCTTTCCGGTTGCGCGCCTCATCCGCGCGATAGCGGCGCAATGCAGCGCCATCGAGTCACCTCGGGCGGAAGACGACAGATCAGGCCGGTGCTCTTCACCGCCGCCCTCACGGCAATCCGCGGAACGAGCCCCCTGGCAGACGGCTACCGACGGCTCGTCGCAGCCGGAAAGCCGAAGCGCCTCGCAATCAACGCCATCATGCGACGCATCGTCGTCATCGCAAATGCGAGGCTAAAAGAATACGAGACGCAACTGACTTGATGAGGGAGAGGTTGGTTGCCGCTCATGGCTAAAGAGACCTTGGTGATGCTGAACCGTAAGCCTTGCCAGCAATCCGGGGCTATCGACATCGCTGCCGGCAACCGGAGGAGCGGGGATCAGAGACCCATGGCTTTCAGTTCCTGCAGCGGCGGGATGGTGTCGAACATGTGCTGGTCGAGGCGGTCCCAGATGATGCCGCAGGTCGGCTTGTGCGGGCTGCAGACACCGATTGTGCGGGTGGGGGTGAAGATGACATCGACGACGGTGTCATAGACATCGGGGTTGAGCTTTTCCGACAGAACCTGGCAGTCGTGGACGACGGCGGCACAGGGGGTTTCGACGGAAATCTTGCCGAGCTGATAGAGCATGCCCCATTCGGCATCGAAGAAACCGTGGCCCTTGCCGAAACGCACGCCTTCAAGATTGATCGCACCGGTGCCGGTGACCATGTAATCGACATTCGGCAGCTTGGTCTGGATCTCGGCGAGCGTCATGTGCTTTCCGATGCGCTCCATGCCGTCGAGCGTGGAGGCGTAAAGATAGAGTTCGGGCGCGATCTTCGATGGATCGAGCAGCCAGAAGCCGCGCTTGATCGAATAGGTGGTCATCAGCACCAGCTTGCCGTCTTTCAAGGCCTGCAAACGCAGCCGGTCGAGGCAGTTGTCGGGAGTGATGAAGATCAGGCGGGCGTCGCGGTAATAGGGGTTGTCGAGCAGGCGGTCGACGGCCGCTTCGCCTCCTTCGAAATCGGCGATGAATTCGGCGAAATCGAAATGAAAACGGCTGTCGGCGATGGCGACCTTGCGCAATTCGGTCCAGACGCGTTCGCGCACAGAAGACTTATGATCGGCGATTTCAGCGTGGGTGGACATGGGGGCTCCTTGTAACATTCAGGCGGCCGGCTGCATGCCGCGCTTTTGCAGCACATGCCGTTCGATGACGATGACGATTTGATAGAAGAGGACCGAGATGAGGACCGAGACCACGGCGACCGTCCAGATCATACCGTAGTCGAGATACCCTCTCGACTGGTTCAGAAGATTGCCGAGCCCGGTGCCGGTGGCGAGCCATTCGGCGATCATCACGCCCAAAAGCGCACGTGGCACGGCAAGCCGCATGGCGGCGAAGAGATAAGGCAGGGACGCCGGGATCGAGACGAGCCTGAGCTCGGTGAAGGGGCTGGCGCCATAGGCGCGCACCACATCGAGCGCCCCGCGCGAGACCATGCCGAGACCCTGCGCCAGCGTGACGAAGGCCGGGAAGAACGTGACGGAGATGGTGATCCAGAGGATGAGCGAAGGCCCGCGTCCGAGAAGCAGCACGAGAAGCGGCGTCAGCGCCACGAGCGGCATGGTCTGCGTCACCAGCGCCACCGGCATGAACGAACGGACGATGCCGGGGCGCACGACCGAGGCGAGCGCCAGCGCAAAGGCGAAGGCGAGGCCGGCGGCCATGCCGATCAGCGTCATCGGCAGCGTCTGGCCGAGTGCTGCGAGGAGGCGCGTCTGGGCCGATGTCGCTGACGGTGCCAGAAAGAGATAGTCGAAGACGCCGGCCGGTGTCTTGGCAATCATTGCCGGTGTGCCGAGAACTTTTAGCAGCAGCCACCAGACGATGAAAGGGAGCGTGATCGAGGCGAGCGTGATGGCGATTGTCGAAACAAGGCTGCCCTCGGAACGGATGCCGGGCGGCGTTGCGGCAACGGTGACGGCGCGGGTGGAGCGGGTGAGGCGGGCTTCGATAAGCGCGAAAATGCCGTAGGCGATCAGCGCCATGGCGGTGGCGGCAAGGCCGATGCCCCAGAGACGGGCGGGATCGGCGCGGCCGAGCGAGCCGATCAGATAGGCGCCGAGGCCGAAACGGCCGCCGCCGCCGAATTCCGCCAGGATCGAACCGAGCACGGCGGCCGGTGCCGCGACGCGCAGGCCGGCGAGAATGGCGGGTAGGGCGGAGCGGATTTCGACGAGGCAGAGAAGAGCTAGGCGTCCGCCGCCATAGGCGCGCACGACATCGAGCATGCGTTTGTCCGTCTGGCTGATGCCGGTGACGGTGGCGCTCATGGTGACGAAATAACAGCCGAGTGCGGCGAGCACGACCCGCGGCGTCATGCCTGAAAAGGTCAGCACCAGGATCGGGGAAATGGCGATCGGCGGCAGCGCGAAGATCGCGACATTGAGGCCGCGACCGAGGCGTGCTGCGACCGGTGAGACGGCGAAGAGGATGCCGGCGAGGATGGCGAGGCCATTGCCGATCAGGAAGCCGAGGGATGCGCCCTGGAAGGTCGCGAGGATATGTAAGGGATAATCACCGCGATCCGACCATAAGCGGATGAGGACTTCGGTCGGGGCAGGCAAAGCGCCGCCGGCGACGAGCTTGAAGCGGCCGAGGACTTCCCAGAGGGCGAGCAGAATTGCTGCGTTTCTGAGCGCGGACCAGTGGCGAAAACCGGTTTCGCTTTTGGTTGTCCCGGAAGATGCTCCAAGCGCCGTCTCAGTGGCCATCCAGCGCCTCCGCGACCTGATCTTCGAGGGCATGGAATTCCGGTGTGGTAAAAATTTCCGGCAGGCGGGGGCGGGCGAGCGGGATATCGACAACCTTGCCGATGCGGCCCGGTCGGCTTTGCATGACGACGACACGGTCGGCGAGGAAGACAGCCTCGTCTATGCCGTGGGTGACAAGCAGCGTCGTTGCGCGGTTCTTCATCCAGATGCGCTGCAGCTCGATATTCATCTGGCGGCGGAGAATCTGGTCGAGCGCGCCAAAAGGTTCGTCGAGGAACAGGACTTTCGGATCGGTGACGAGGGCACGGGCAATCGACACGCGCTGGCGCATGCCGCCTGACAGTTCGCCGGGCAGCGACTTCTCGAAGCCCTTGAGACCGACGAGGTCGATCAGGCCGTCAATCTTGGCGGTGAAATCGGAGCGTTTGCGACCGAGCACGTCGAGCGGCAGGGCGATATTGTCCTCGACACTGCGCCAGGGCATCAGGGCGGCATCCTGAAAGGCTACGCCGGTGAGGCCGGCCTTTGCCGCCTGTTGCGGTTTCATGCCGGCAACGCCGATCTCGCCCGATGTGGCGTCATCGAGGCCGAGCGCCAGACGCAGCATGGTGGACTTGCCGCAGCCGGATGGGCCGATCAGCGCGGTGAACGAGCCTGCCGGGCAATCGAGAGAAACATTGTCGAGCGCCTGAACGACAGTCCCGCGCCCCTGAAAGGAGCGCGAGACGGTTTCAAGCGTGATGCCGGTATTCGAGATCATCAAACTTCTTCGAGAACGGTGGTGTCGAAATATTCGCGCTTGGCAGTGATGCCGACGGCGGCGAGCGCCTCGATATTGGCGGCAATCGCTTCCTCGCTCATCGAGAAGATGCCGTTGGCGTTTTCGATCAGCGGCTTCTGCGCAGTGTTGAAATAGACCTCGTTTTCGATCGAACGGCCGGTGCCCTTGAACCAGGTGTCGGCAAAGGTCTTGGGGAAGGCAGCCGGGTCTGCAAGGTTTTCTTCCCAGCCCTTGCGGCTGGCCTTGAGAAAGGCAACGATTTCCTTGCGCTTGGCCTTCAGCACTTCTTCGGTGACGACGACGGTGTCGTTGAAGATGGTGAAGCCGAAGTCATAAAGCAGGAAGGAGGTTGCTTCCTCGCCGGCCTGTTTGATGGTGAAAGGCACGTTGGTGGTGAAGTCGACGGAAGCGTCGATCTCGCCCTTGATCAGCGGTGTCGGATCGTAGGCGTAAGGCACGATGTTGACCTGGGCGCGGTCGATGCCGGAAATCTTCAGCATGGCTTCGACCGAGATGACGTTGACCGGCGGCACGGCGAGCGTCTTGCCGATCAGGTCCTTCGGTTGCTTGATCGGGTTTTTCGCCAGCGAGACGATGCCGATCGGGTTCTTCTGGTACTGGGCGCCGATGATCTTGAAGGGCGCGCCCTGTTCGACGATCGCCTTGATCGTGGTGTCTGGCGTCGTCAGCGTCAGGTCGGCCTTGCCGGCGATGATCGAGCTTTCCGGGATGACGTCCGGGCCGCCGGAGAGATATTCCAGCTCAAGGCCGGCTTCCTTGTAATAACCCTTGTCGGCCGCGAGGAAATAACCGGCGAATTCGGCATCGTTGATCCACGAGGCCTGGAAGTTGAAAGGCGTGGCGGCAGAGGCCGAGCGGCCCATCATCGGCACGGTCGCGGCGGCGCCCATCAGGCCCATGAAATGGCGGCGGTTGAGGGAAAGATGCATCGGGCTGTTCCTTGTTATCGGGGTGATGGCTTAGGTAAATTCGTCAGGCGATGCCGCGCATGCGGGCAAGTTCTTTCAGTGGCGGCGTATTGACGATCTCGTCCCGCGTCAGCTGCTCCCACTTGATGCCACGGGGGCGCCGGGTGAGGCGTTCGACCGTCGAAATCCGGTTGGGTGTGGCGATGTAATCGACCTGAATATCGGTTTCGCTGGGGCTCAGTTGCTCATCGACCACCTGAACATCGTGGACGATCGCGGCGACCGGCGTCTTTTCGTCGATCAGGCCGAGATCGGTGAACATGCCCCATTCGAGATCGAAATAGGTGTGGCCCTTGCCGAAGCGGATACCATCCTTCGTCACCGCCGATGCACCGGTGGCGAGGAGGTCGAAACGGCCGATGCCGGTCAGCTCCTCAAGGCTGATGGGGCGGGCGAAATGTTCCATTCCGTCCAACCATGCCGCGAATGGGGCGGCTTCCGGCGGAACGATGCCCGGCGCCATGTAGAGAAAGCCGCGCTGCATGTTGTAGGTCGACATGACAAAGGCCTTGCCCTCGATGATCAGCCGGCGGCGCAGTTCGGTCATGGAATTGTCGGGCGTGACGAAAGCCAGCTTGCTGTCGGCAAAGGCCGGGAGGGCGACGATCCGGTCGGTCGCTTGTTCGACGCCGTCGAAATCCGGAATGAACTCGCTGAAGCTCAAGTGAAAGCGCGTGTCGGGGCGAGCGACAACCTTGAGGTTATCCCAAATTCTCTGCCGGATCACGCGTGGTTGTGCCATCATGGCCTCTGTTTCAATGTTTCATAATTGTGAAACAATAGTTTCATTGTTGCAAGAGGGGTGCTAGTCTTTTTATGCAGAGCGGCAAACCGGAGAAATCATGGCCTCGCGTCTCGTCTTGCGCATTCAGGAACGCTATCAGCGGCTGACAGCCGGAGAGCAGAAACTCGCCCAGCTGATCCTTGACCGGCAGGACGATATCCTGACCCATTCGGCGACCGAGATCGCCGAAATGGCAGGGGTTTCCAAGGCAACCGCGGCGCGATTCTTCCAGCATCTTGGCTATGCGGATTTCAACGAGGTAAAGCTGCAGGCACGCGAGGAGCGCAATCGCACGGAGCCTTACGGGTATTCGGTCACGCAATCGGAACAGGTGGCGCTGGGGCGTACGATCGGCGCGCATCTGGAACTCGAGCTGAAAAATCTGACCAAGACGTTTGAGGAAATGCGCTCCGACAAGGTGCGCGAAGCGGCCGAGCTGATTGCCGCGGCGCCAAAGGTGTGGGTGCTTGGGCTCGGCACGGAAGAGGGCGTGGCGCGATATGCGCGGCTGATGTTTTCGCGGCTGCGGCACAGTGTGATGATTCTGGGCATCAACCAGGGGTCATGGGCGGAAGATCTGGCCATGACCGGGCCGAAGGACGTGCTGCTTCTGGTGACGCTGCCGCCGCACCAGCCGATCCTCAAACCGATCCTCAGCCACGCCGCGACAAGTCGTCTCAACGTCATCACCATCACTGACCGGACTTCGATGCTGGAGGCGCAACGCTACTCGAATGTCGTGCTGCCCTGCCATGTGGCGAGCTTTGCGCTTGGCCCTTCGCATACGACGATATTGAGTACGGTGAGGCTGCTGGCGCTGACCTATGCGGCCCATTCCGGCAGGTCTGCGCAACAGCGGGCCGAGATCATATCGGCCATTCACGAGGAACTGGGCGATCTTTACTGAGCGGTCCGGTAATATTCCTGCTTCATTAAGTCCGCTGCATCCTTACCAAGATTTAATCCGCAGGACGCTGTGCTCGCTGGATTTTCGCCGTTTTGAGCGCAATATCCTCCTCCGCAGAGGCAAGGCCCTCATGGAGAACCATCGGCATGAAGAAGATCTGGATCGTGGCCTGTATTGCCGTGGTGGCCGCAGCCGGCTGGCATTTTCGAGCGCAGCTTCCCTTTCTCGATCATCTCTATCCGCAAGCTCCCGCAGATAAGACGGCTTCGACCGAGACACAGCAGGGGGGCGGCAGCAATGGCCAGCGTGGACGCGGCAACGGCCAGCCGCCGGCGGTCAAGACTATTGCCGCAGTGAAGATGACGCTGCCTCTCGATGTGACCGCGACGGGCGCAGCCGTTGCCGATGAAAACACCACGATCGCCGCGCAGCAAGCCGGAACGGTGATGTCGATCGCCGCGCATGACGGCGATGTCATCAGGGCCGGCGACCTGATCGCCAAGCTGGACGATCGTAGCCTCGTGGCCGCTCTCGACAAGGACAAGGCCCTGCTGGCGCGGGACGAAGCTTCGCTCAGAGGTGCCGAAACGGCACTTGCGCGGGCAAAGACGCTGGTCGATCGCAGTGCCGGGACACAGCAATCCGTCGACGAGGCTCAGGCGACGCGAGATACCAATGCAGCGACGGTGCAGAGCGACAAAGCCACGATCGCAGCCGATCAGGTCAATCTGGATCACACGGAAATCCGCGCGCCGTTCGACGGGCGTCTCGGCGATATCACGGTCAGTGTCGGTGCCTATCTCGGTGTAGGCTCGACCGTCGTGACGATTGCCAAATACGATCCGATCTATGTGAATTTCCATCTGCCTGAAGGCTATCTCGGCGAATTGCGCCGGGGATTTGCCGGTGGTGCAGTGGCGGTCGATGCGCTGCCGCAATGGTCTTCGAACGAGATCGTCAGCGGCGAGCTCAGTTTCTTCGACAATACGGTCGACACCGCGTCGGGAACCATTTTGGCAAAGGCGAAGTTCGACAATCCGGATGGGGCTTTGTGGCCGGGCCAGTCCGTCAACGTGACGGTGCGTTTCGGTGGCGGCGGAGAAGACATCGTCGTGCCGACGGTTGCAGTCAATCCGGGAGCCGACAGCCCCTTTGTCTATACGATCGGCGATGACAGGAAGGCCCACAAGACGTCGGTGACGATTTCCCGCGCCAATGGCAGCGACACGGCGATCACCAAAGGGATCGAGGACGGCGCGCATGTCGTGATCGAAGGGCAGTCGCAGCTTGCCGATGGGGCGACGGTCCATGAGGATTTTTCCGCTGCGAGCCGCGATACCGCCTCGGTCAATGCCGTGATTGAACTGGGAGCCAACAATTGATCCCCGAATTCTGCATCAGGCGTCCCGTCGCCACCACGCTTCTTGCCATCGGGGCCATATTGGCCGGGCTTGCCGGATATCGGATGCTGCCGGTGGCAGCCCTGCCGCAGGTGGATTTTCCGACGATCAACGTGTCCTCGTCGCTGAGCGGCGCTTCGCCTCAGACGATGGCGACGGCGGTTTCCACCCCGTTGATCAAGAAATTCGAGACCATTCCGGGCATCAGTGAAATCAGCGCGACAAACTCGCTCGGCAATTCCTCGATCGTGCTGCAGTTCGATCTGAGCCGTGATATCGATGCCGCTGCCGCCGACGTACAGGCGGCGATTTCACAGGCAAGCCGGCAGTTGCCGGACAACATGACGACGGCGCCGAGCTATCGCAAGACCAACCCAGCCGATGCGCCGGTCCTGCTTCTGACGGTGAAAAGCGACAGCCTGCCGCCGAGCAAGGTGGACGAAATTGCCGAAAACGTTATCTCGCCGACGCTTTCGACACTGCCCGGCGTTGCCGAGGTGTCGATCTTCGGGGCCAAGACCTATGCCGTTCGTGTCGAGGTCGACCCGAACAAGCTGCAGGCAAGGGGTCTCGGCGTCCAGAGCGTGACGAACGCGATCGAGGCTGCCAATAGCCAGGCACCGGTCGGCTCGCTGCAGAACGGCAGCCAGAAGCTGACGATCAATGCCGACACGCAACGCACCAATGCGCAGGAGTTCCGCTCGCTGGTGATAGCATCGCCCAACGGCGCGCCGATCCATCTTGGCGATATCGCGCGGGTAGAGGACAGTGTCGAGAACCTCGATGCGGGCAGCTGGTATGACGGCCAGTCAGCCATCGTGCTGGCCGTGCAGCGCCAGCCGGATGCCAATACGGTGGCCGTCGTCGATGCGGTGAAAGCGAAGATCCCGGCGCTGACGGCGGAGATACCGGCATCGGTCACGCTCAATGTGATGAACGATTCCTCCACGTCGATCCGCGAATCGATCTCGGACGTTCAGTTCACGCTTGGGCTGACCATCGCGCTTGTCGTGCTGGTGATCTATCTGTTCCTCGGGCGGGTTTCCGCCACGATCGTGCCGGCGCTTGCTGTGCCTCTATCGCTGATCACCACATTCGGCGCCATGTATCTGCTCGGCTACAGCATCGACAATATCTCGCTTCTGGGGCTGACACTGTCCGTCGGGCTGGTGGTCGACGATGCGATCGTGATGCTCGAAAACATCATGCGGCATATCGAGGACGGAATGCCGGTGCGGCAGGCGGCGCTGCAGGGGGCAGCGGAGGTAAGCTATACGATTATCTCGATGTCGATCTCGCTGATCGCGGTGTTTATTCCGATCCTGCTGATGGGCGGCGTGGTCGGTCGGTTGTTCAACGAATTCGGCATGGTGGTTGCGCTTGCGATCGTTGCCTCGGCCGTGGTGTCGCTGACGGTCACGCCGATGCTGGGATCGCGGATGTCGGACAGGCATCATCGGCCGAGCCTGATCGTCCGGGTGTTCGATCGCGGTTTCGAGAAGACGCTGCGCGGTTACGACCGGTCGGTTGGCTGGTGCCTGCGGCACCGGACGGTGATCATGCTGGTTTTCCTGGCCTCGGTCGGCGGTTCTCTTTATCTGTTCAAGACGCTCCCGAGCAGTTTTTTCCCGACGGAAGACATCGGCAGGCTTTCGGTTTCGACCCGTGCACGCGAAGACATTTCCTATGCGGCGATGCGCGACCTGCAGGCTCAGGTGGTGGAGGCGATCCGCGCCAACCCGGCGGTCAACCACGTGACCTCGACGGTCGGCGGCAACAGCCGAAGCCCGCTCAACAACGGCACGGTTTTTGTGGAACTGAAGGACCGGAACAGCAGGCCGCCATTGCAGCAAACCTTGCAGGAGCTGCGGCAGGCGACGGGCAAGATCGCCGGTATCCGCGCCTTCATCACGCCGCAGCAGAGCCTTCGCTTCGGCGGGCGCAGCACCGCCAGCCAGTACCAGCTCGTCGTCCAGGCCTTGAAAGTGGACGATACGAATGAATGGTCGGGCAAGCTGCAGGCCGCCATGCGGCAGGACCGGCAGCATTTTACCGACGTGACGTCCGATGCGCAGAACAACGCGATCGAGGCCGATATCAAGGTTGATACGGAAAAGGCCGCCCGTTTCGGCATTACCGACGACACGTTGCGCAAATCGCTGCAAATGGCTTTCGGTGGTTATAATGCTGCCGAAATTCAGTCGACGGGCGACAGTTACGAGGTCATCGTCGAGTTCGATACCAGCCGGCAGTGGAACGACCAGTTGCTGCAGCAGGTGCGGGTCATGTCGTCCAACGGCACGCTGGTGCCGCTGTCGAACTTCGCCCATGTGGAGCGCAAGACGGCACCGGTGACGATCAGCCAGACCGGCCAGCTCGTCTCAACGACCATTTCGTTCAACCTGCCCGACAATGTTGCGCTCAGCGATGCGACTGCGGCCATCGACCAGATCAAGGCATCGCTCGACATGCCGGCCGATGTGTTCACCTCTTACGGCGGTACGGCACAGATTTTTCAGCAGAGCCAGGGCAATACGCCACTGCTGATCCTCGCCGCCGTGCTGACCATCTATGTTGTGCTCGGGGTGCTTTACGAGAGCTTCATTCATCCGCTGACAATTCTTTCCGGCTTGCCGGCCGCGGCATTCGGCGCGCTTCTGGCACTGAAACTGTTCGGCTTCGACCTTTCGATCATCGCGCTGATAGGCCTTCTGATGCTGATCGGCATCGTCAAGAAGAACGCCATCATGATGATAGACGTGGCGGTGGAGACGATGCGGGAGAAAGGCGAAAGTGCTGCGGCCGCGATCCATGAGGCAAGCGTGCGGCGTTTCCGTCCGATCATGATGACGACATTCTGCGCGCTGCTCGGTGCATTGCCGATCGCCATCGGCGGCGGCGCTTCGTCGGAGCTTCGCCAGCCATTGGGTGTAGCCGTGGTTGGTGGCCTGATCGTTAGTCAGGCGTTGACGCTGTTCATTACGCCGGTGATTTTTGTCGAAATGGACCGTTTCGGCCGGTTCCTCAGCCGCCTCGGCCGCCGCAAGGACGAGGAGCGGACCGAGAGCAATGACGATCATCGTCCGGCAATCGCGGCGGAGTGATGGTAGTGCCTATCTGAGGAAACGCCGGAAGCGGCGCAGTGCCATCCAGAACAGGACCGAGCCGATGACCAGCAGCGCCAGCAGTTGTGGCCAGACCACATCGAGCTGCGCGCCGCGGAACAGCACGGCCTGGGCGAGGATGACGAAATGCGTGTTGGGGGCGAGAAGCATGATGTACTGGATGATATCCGGCATGCTTTCACGCGGCGTCATCGCGCCTGAGAGGACCTGAAGCGGCAGAAGCACGAGGATCAGCAGCAGGCCGAATTGCGGCATGGAACCTGCGACCGTTGCCAGAAATATGCCCATGGAGGTGGTGGCAAACAGGAACAGCGCCGTGCCGAGGAGGAAGACTGCCGCCGATCCCTCGATCGGGATTGACAGCAGGCCTTTCACCACGACGAAAAGAGCAAAGCTCGAGGCGAGCAGCACGACGAGGCCCATCGACCAGATCTTGCTGATCATGATTTCCGTCGGCGTGACCGGCATGACGAGCAGATGCTCGATCGTGCCATGTTCGCGTTCGCGAATGAGGGCAGCACCGGTCAGGACGATCGACAGCATGGTGATCGAGGTGATGATATTGGTGATCGAGCCGAACCAGGACTTGTCGAGCGACGGGTTGAACCGTGCCCGGAGCGTCAGGTCGACGGGGACGCTGCTTGCGCCGCGGTATCGATCGAGGAATTCGCTGACCTCATTTCCAACGATGGTCTGGATGTAGCCGTTTCCGCTGAAGGCCTGGCTCATGCGGGTCGCATCGACATTGAGCTGGATGACCGGCTGCTGATTGGCCAGCACATCGCGCTGGAAATCCGGTGGGATGTTGAGCGCGAATGTGTCGAGCCCGGCATCCATGCGGCTGTCCATTTCGGCAATCGAGATCTGTTTCGGGGGTACGAAATAGGGAGGCATGAAGGCGGTGCTGATGCGGCTGGAGAGCGGCGACTGGTCTTCGTCGACGATGGCGACGGCTGCATTGTTCAGCGTTTCCGGCATGGCGCTGGAGCCGGTATAGATCTGCAGGCTGAAGGCGTAGACGATCAGCAGCAAAAGCATCGGATCGCGGGCGAGGCCGCGCAACTCCTTGAGGCCGAGTTGGAAGATGTTGGACGAGAACATGGTCAGCTCTCCTGCTTCTTGAGAAGCACCGCGCCGAGCGCTGCCAATATCGGGATGGCGATCAGCAGGGGTACGAAGGATCCGGCAAGACCGGCAAAATCCAGCGCCTTGGAGAATGTGCCGCGCGATATCGTCATGAAATAGCTGGTCGGATAGATCTGTCCGATGAAAGCACCGGCCCCCTGCAGCGACGAGACCGGGTCGGTCATGCCGGAATATTGCGTAGCCGGGATCAGCGTCAGCAGCGCGGTGCCGAAGATGGCGGCGATCTGGCTCGACATGAAGGTCGACATCAATATGCCGATCGAGGTGGCGATGATCACGTAGAGAAGGGCAGCCGTCGCATAGGTGATGAAACTGCCGGTGAAGGGCACGCGAAAAATCAGCGTGGCGAAGGCGACCAGCAGAAGAAAATTCAGCATGCCGAGCACGATGTAAGGCAGCTGCTTGCCGAATAGGAATTCCAGCCGTGTCACCGGCGTGACGTAGAGATTGATGATCGAGCCCAGTTCCTTCTCCCGTACGACGCTGAGGGCTGAGAGCATGGCGGGGATGAGGATCAACAGAAGCGGAATGACCGCCGGCACCATGGCAACGAGGCTTTTGACGTCCGGATTGTAACGGAAGCGGGTTTCGATGGAGAACGTCCCTTGCGTGGCCGCCGACCCATAAACCTCGTTTGCCTTGCGGTTCAGCCAGTTGGCGTGCATGCCCTGGACATAACCGCTGACGGTTTCCGCCCGTTGCGGCATAGCACCGTCGATCCAGGCGCCGATCTCGACAGTGTCGCCGCGCAGCACGTTGCGGCCGAAGCCGGGCGGTATCTCGATCGCAAGGCTGATCTCGCCCTCCCGCATCCGCTTGTCCATATCGGCATAATCGCGGATCGGCTCCTTTTCGATGAAATAACGGGAGCCGGCGATATCCAGCACATAGTCGCGGCTGATGGTGCTGTCGTCGCGGTCGAGCACGGCGAAGGTCAGGTCCTCGACATCCATGTTGATGCCGTAACCGATGACGAACATGAGGATGACACTGCCGAGAACGGCGAGCGTGGCGCGGATCGGGTCGCGCTGGAGTTCGAGCGTTTCGCGCCTTGTGTAACTGAACATACGACGGAAATCGAAAAAACGGCGTTTCTTCGGGGAATGGGTGTCGTGCGGGAGGACTGGTGCGATCGGAACGGCCGTTTCAGCTTTCTTTTCAGACGGCGCGATGCCGGAGGCTTCTTCTAGATAGGCGATGAAGGCGTCTTCGAGCGTCGCGGCATTTCTGCTCCTGGCGATCCCGGCTGGCGTATCGCTGATCAGCACCTTGCCGGCATGCATCAGCGAGATGCGGTCACAGCGTTCCGCCTCGTTCATGAAATGGGTGGAGATGAAAATGGTGACATTGTCCTTGCGCGACAGGTCGGCAAGGATCTGCCAGAAGGCGTCGCGGGCGATGGGATCGACGCCGGAGGTCGGTTCGTCGAGGATCAGCACGTCGGGGGCGTGGATCATCGCCACCGCAAGCGACAGGCGCTGGCGGATGCCGAGCGGCAGACCGTCGGGCAACGTTTCCATCACGTCGGCCAGGCCGAAGCGGCTGGCCATCTCGTCGATCCGCGCCGGGATTTTTTCCTCCGGCAGCTTGAACAGGCGGGCATGCAGATCGAGGTTCTGGCGGACAGTCAGTTCGCTGTAGAGCGAAAAGGCCTGGCTCATGTAGCCGACGCGGCGGCGCACCGCCATGTCGCTCGCATCGACCGTGCGGCCAAAAAGTTTTGCCTCGCCTTCGCTGGCGGCAAGGAGGCCGGTCAGCATCTTCATCGTTGTCGACTTGCCGCAGCCGTTGGAGCCGAGGAAACCGAATATTTCGCCGCGCGGAATTTTAAAGCTGACATTGTCGACCGCGGTGAAACTGCCGAAACGCATGCTGAGATGGCTCGCCTCGATGGCATAGTCTTCCGTCCCTCCATGCTCGCGCGGCGGGATGACGACATCCACATGGCCGCGCCGTTCTGCCTCTGGCAGGAGGGCGATGAAGGCGGCATCGAGATTGCCGGTGCCTGTACGTGATAGCAGTTCGGCCGGTGTGCCGGTATCGAGTACCTTGCCAGCATTCATCGCCACCAGCCAGTCGAAACCGGCTGCCTCTTCCATATAGGCGGTAGCGACGATGACGCTCATGCCTGGGCGGCCGGCGCGGATCGTATCGATCAACTCCCAGAACTGCCGCCGGGAAAGGGGATCGACGCCGGTCGTCGGTTCGTCGAGGATCAGAAGATCGGGATCGTGGATCAGGGCGCAGCAGAGGCCGAGTTTCTGTTTCATGCCGCCGGAGAGTTTGGCCGCCGGTCGGTCCGCGAAGGGGCCTAGGCCGGTGCTTTCCAGCAGTTCCTTGATGCGGGCCTCGCGCTCGGCCTTGTCCTGGCCGAACAGGCGGGCGAAAAAATCGACATTCTCGAAGACCGACAGCGTCGGATAGAGGTTCTTGCCGAGCCCTTGCGGCATATAGGCGATCTTCGGGCAGGTCGTGTCGCGATGGCGGGCATCGGACATGTCTCCGCCGAGCACTTCGACCTTGCCCTTCTGGATCGCGCGGGCACCCGAGACGAGCGACAACAGGCTCGACTTGCCGACACCATCCGGCCCGATCAGGCCGACCATGCAGCCGGACGGGATGTCTAGCGAAACGCCGTCGAGCGCGATCGTCTTTTTGTAGGCAAGCGATACCTGCTGCAACCGGACTACCGGCTTGGGGCTTTCGGTCGAGACTTCTGTCTTGGCGGCGTCCATCTCGGCGCCGTCACTTCACGAGGTTGCGTTCAAGATTTTCGGGCCATGTGGCCTGCGGATCGAGCCGGACATAGGCCATGCCAGGCAGGCCCGTCTTGACGTATTGGATGTATTTCTGGAGCAGTTCCTGCGGGATCTGCGCGCGGACCCGGAAGGTGAGTTTTTGCCGCTCTTCCTCCGTCTCGACCGTCTTCGGGGTGAACTGCGCAACATCGGCGACAAAAGAGACCTTGGCGGGGATGGTGTATTGCGGCGCTGCGTCGAGGACGATGCGGACGTCGGAGCCGATCGAGGTCTGGCCGGCTTGCGCCGTCGGCAGGAAGAAAGTCATGTAGACGTCGCCGAGATCGACAAGATTGAGCACGCGGCCGCCGGCCGACAGTACTTCGCCGGACTGTGCGACGCGATACTGGACCCGGCCGTCCCGCGGCGAGGTCAGCGTGCTGTCGGCGATATCTGTGTCGACGCTATCGATCTGGGCCTTCGCGGCATCGACGGACGCTTCAGCATCGACAACCTGAGCTTTGGCTGCGTTTATCGCGGCGTCCGATGCCGCAAGCGATGCTTCCGCGGAGGCGAGCGTGGCACGCGCTGCCTGTTCGGCCGCCTCGCTGTCATCGACCACCTGCTGCGAGACGGTGTTGTTGGCGAGCAGTTGGCGCGAGCGGGCATTGGTCTTCTGAGCCGAATCAAGCTGTGCCTTGCGCTGTTCGATGACGGCAAGGGCGGATTTCCGTTCGGCCTCCCGCTGGGCGACGAGGCTGTGGGCAGTATCTACGGAGATTTCGGCGCGGCGTAGCTGCGCTTGCGCCTGACGTTTGCCGGCTTCCAGCTGGGCCGTGTCCATCTGTGCCAGAACCTGGCCGGCCTTGACGAAATCGCCCTCGCGAACCAGCAGTTCCTTCAGGCGGCCCGCCGTCTTGGTGGAGATGTCGATTTCGACGGCCTCGATCCGGCCATTGCTGGAGGTGAAGCCGATTGGCAGATCGTCACTGCGGAAGACTGTCCAGGCGTAATATCCGCAAGCAATTACAACGACGGCGATTACGCCCCAGATCCATCTTCTTGCGGACTTCGCCATCACTACCCCCTAAGCAATTGCAATCATTCGCGTCAGAGTAATCTTATCGCGAAACGTTGAATTGACCATGGTCAATGCAACTTTTTGCCGAAGGTGAAAGGCGACCAGTCAGGATGGTTGAACACCCCGTACGAAAACGTCGATACAGCGCCGCAGATGACGGTTGCGATCCTCCCGGTTTTTCCAGTCGCGGCTTGCCGGTCCGACGAGGCCGCCGAACAACAGATCCATCAGCATTCGGGCACCGCTCAATGTGTCATCGATCGCAATTTTTTTTCGGGCCACCTGGATGTCGAGCCATTCGGCGAGGAAGCCGCGTGATCGCTCCATACCTTCGCGGCGCAGGATGTCTCCGAGTTCAGGCACCTGCGCCGATTCCTGCATGACGAAAAAGATGAAAGCTTCGCGCTCGCGTTCGGCTGCCTCGTCAATGTCGATCATGAAGATATCTTGTAGCGCCTCATCAATCGGCCTGTCTTCTTCTTCCGGACGGGGGAGGGCCAGCATCATTCGGCGATGCGAGCCGACGACCGCCAGGAAAAGATCCGCCTTGCTTTCGAACACCCGGTAGATCGTCTGCTTGGAGATATGACATCGCGCCGCCACGATATCGGTCGTGGTACCGCGGTAACCGAGTTCGACGAAGGTGCGCCGCGCCTCGTCGACGATCGCCTTGCGTCGCTCGTCGTCGCTCTGCGTTTTCGGGCGCCCTCTTGAGCGCTTCATCTCGGACATGGCGTCATTTCTCCTTCAACCGCTATCTGGCAGTATCAGGCCCACACGATCAGGCAAGAGCTGCCACCGGATCAAGTCGCGAGGCGTTGCGCGCAGGAAGATATCCAAAGGCAATGCCGATGAAACAGGAGGAAACAACGGCCAGCACAATCGGCGCCGCCGTAAACACGAGACTGAAGCTTGAACCGAACAGGCTGAATGTGAAACCGAACAGAAGGGCAAGTGCTACCCCGAGCACGCCGCCGATCAGGCAGACGAGAACCGCCTCGATCAGGAATTGTTGCAGGATATCCTGCCGTCTGGCGCCGACGGCCATGCGCACGCCGATCTCGCTCACCCGTTCCGATACCGAAACGAGCATGATGTTCATTACCCCGATGCCACCGACGATCAGTGAGATGACCGCGATTGCGCCGATTAGCAGTGTCATGGTCTGGGTCGTGCTGGTGATCGTCTGGCGGATATCGTCGGTATTGAGGACAAAGAAGTCCTTGGTGCCGTGGCGGCCGGTGAGGAAGGTGGTTACCGTCTGTTCAGCGACGCTTGTGTCGGCGTCGTCGCTGATCCTGAGTGTGATGCTGCGCAAAGATTGATCGCCGGTGAAACGGGTCTGCACGCTCGTATAGGGCATGTAGATGGAGAGATTGTCGCTGGAGCCGAAACCGCCCTGCTGCGACGAAATCACGCCGATCACCCGCGACGGGACGCTGCCGGCCAGAAAAACCTGGCCGATCGCCTGGGTGGTGTCGCCGCCGAACAGGGTTTTGGCAGTATTTTCGTCGATGACCGCATCCTGCTCCATGGCCTGCACGCCGGCATCGTCGAAGAAACGTCCGGCGACGAGCTTGGAGCCTTTGACTTCGAAATATTTGCTGCCGACGCCGTTGACCAGGGCATTGGCCTCGATTGCGCCGAAACGGGCGGTGGTGCTGGTCGAAACCGTCGGTGTCGCGGCGGCGACGTAGGAGAGTTTTGCCAAGGCGTCGGCATCGGACACCAGCAGTGTCTTGACCCTGCCGGACCGCATGTCGCCGAAACCGGTACCGGGAAACACTTCCAACGTATTGGTGCCGAGGCTGCTGATGTTTGCCAAGACCTTCTGCTGGCTGCCGGTGCCGAGTGCAACGACCGAGATGACTGAGGCGATGCCGATGATGATGCCGAGCATGGTGAGGAATGAGCGCATGCGATGCGCCTTCAGCGCCTTGCAGGCCATCAAAAACGCTTCGCGAAAGCGATCAAGGCCCGCACCGACGCGGTTTGCCGGTGCCGCGTGCCGGAGCTCCGGCTGATGGACCTGCGGCTGGTGCGCCGCCGAGCGCGTGTCGGAAATGATCCGGCCGTCGGAGATTTCGATGATGCGCTCGGCCCGTGCCGCCACTGTCGCATCATGGGTGACGATGATGATCGTCCGGCCCTCGGCATGCAGCTCGTCGAGGATACGCAGCACTTCCTCGCCGCTCGCCTTGTCGAGTGCGCCGGTCGGTTCGTCGGCGAGAATTACATCGGCATCGTTCATCAGCGCGCGGGCGATCGACACACGCTGCTGCTGGCCGCCGGAAAGGTGGCCCGGACGGTGTTCGGTACGATCCGCCATACCGAGGCGTCCGAGAAGGGCGGCCGCCCTTTCGCGTCGCTGGCTTCGGTCGCGGCCCGCATAAACTGCGGGAATCTCGACATTGGAGAGCGCCGATATCTCGTCCAGCAGATGATAGCGCTGGAAGATGAAGCCGAAATGCTCGCGTCTGAGCGCCGAACGGTCGTCATTGTCGAGGGTGGACGTCTCGCGGCCGGAAATCTTGTATGTGCCGGCGCTCGGCCGGTCGAGCAGGCCGAGAATGTTCATCAGCGTCGACTTGCCGGAGCCGGAGGCGCCGATGATCGCGACCATCTCGCCGCGCTCGATCGTCAGGTCGACGTCTTTCAGCACGGTGATCGTGCCGTCGCCGGAGGCATAGTCACGGCGCAGGCCGGCGAGCGAAATCAAGGGTTCTGTCATCGTCTCGCTCCCGTCAGAACATCGGCGGGCCGCCCGGACTGCGGCGGCTGGATGTGGCGGCCGTAGTGGCGGAGGCTTCGCCGATCACCACCCGTTCGCCCTCTTCGAGACCGGATTTCACTTCGGCGGCGATCTTGTTGTTGAGGCCGATCTCGACCTTGCGCATCGCGATCCTGCCGTCCTTTTCGACGCGCACTTGGGAGGCGCCGGTCGCGGCGGTTTCCGGTAAGGCGGAGGAGGGGATCGTGAGCACTTCCGTCGCCGAGCCGAGGATGATGTTGACCTCGGCGGACATGTATGTGCGGAAACGGCCATCGTCATTGGGGATGTCGAAGACGCCGATGTAATAGATGGCCGAGGAGGAGGTTGAGGACGAAGAAGATGAGGAGCCGGTGCTGGAGGTCGCGACGCTGCTGTCGTCGACGATCGATTCCGGAGCGGGTTCGATTGCCGTCAAGGTAGCGTCATATGACTTGGCCCGGTCGCCGATGACATTGAATCTTACCTTCTGTCCGGCTTCGACGCGGGTGATATCGGCCTCGGAAATCTCGGCGCGCACCGTCATCCGGGTCAGATCGCCGAGGGCGACGATGGTGGGCGCCGACTGGGTGGCGTTGACCGTGCGGCCTTCCTGGTTGACGATTGCCAGAACCGTTCCATCCATCGGGGCGCTGATGCGGGTGTAGCCGACATCCGCCTGTGCCGTCTCTACCGCGACTTCGGCCTCGGTGATCTGTGCGTCAAGTGCCTCGATCTGGGCGGTGACGACTTTCACTTCGGCTTCAGCCGACTGCAGATCGGCGCGCGAACCGGCCTGTTTTTCATAGATGGCCTGTTGGCGCGCCAACGTCAGTTCGGCATTTTCCAGCTCGGCGACGCGCTCGTTGCGTTGTGCCTGAACATTTGCGAGCGCCGCCTTTGATGTTCTCAGGGCATTATCCTGCGTAGTGGAATCGATCAGGGCAATCAGATCACCGGCCTTCACTGTGTCCCCGACCGCAACCTTCAGCGAGGTGATGCGGCCGGAGGCCTGCGAGCCGACGGCGACCAGTCGGGACGGTTTCAGCGTGCCTGTGGCCAGCACCGTCGATTCCACATTGCCGCGCGTCACCGGCGTGGTGATCGTTGCCGGACCGGAGGCTGACGACGACAGCGTAAAGGCCGCAGCGGTGCCGATGATAACAAGTGCAATGAGCAGAATTGGCAGGACCGTCTTGAGACGCATAAGATACTCAATCTTTCTAAAACCGATGAGTACCGATATTGTTTGTCAGCGGTGGCCTGTCAACGTGGTGAACATTAAATGATGTTTAGAGTCGCGAGGAGCATCGTCTGTGTCTGCTCCCAGTTCGTGACTGCTCAACTTCGCAACTGCTGATTATCAAAACTACGTTAGATCGGTAGATAATCGTTGCTGGGACATGGCCGACCATGTTCGACTGGATATCAGCCTGACAGGCTTCGCTTAGTCGGCTCGGGAGTTATTTTAAGTAATTGAATTTATATAATTTTTTTACTTTAAAATTTGTCTTTATCCGCGTGGGCGGTAACGACGCATGTTGCGGCAGGGGGCGAGAGCTCTTCCCGGTTGAGCAATTCTGGCATGAAGTGATATGCCGCCACTCAACCACAATGATGTTTGAAATCAACTTGCCATAATTTATATACGTATTAGTTTGTATGTAAATTTTCTCCCCTTTCAGTTGGAGCTTTCCGATGCAAAAGACGCCGCTGCGCGCTCTCGCACTATTGTCTGGTCTCGCATTTCTGGCCGGTTGCCAGCAGGAGCAGCAAGAGCAGGCCAAGCAAGCGCCGCCGCCAATGCCGGTCGGGATCGTCACGATTTCTGCGGAAGCTCTCCCAATCATCAACGAATTGCCGGGACGTATTGCACCGACCAGGCTGGCGGAAGTTCGGCCCCGCGTTTCCGGTATAATCGTCGAGCGGGTGTTCGAACAGGGTTCGCATGTAAACGAAGGTGATGTGCTTTACCGCATCGATCCTGCGCCTTTCCAGGTTCAGGTCGATAGCGCCGAAGCAACTCTGGCGCGGGCCAAGGCCGGACAGCTGCAGGCACGTCAGACCGCCGACCGCCAGCAGCAGCTTCGCCGCTCCAATGTCGGCTCGCAGCAGGAATTCGACAATGCCATCGGTGTGCTTGCGCAGGCGGATGCCGATGTCGCAGTGGCAAACGCCGGCCTTGCTCAAGCGCGCCTCAATTTCCAGTACTCGCATGTAACGGCACCGATCAGCGGCCGGATCGGCCGCGCACTGATCACCGAAGGCGCGCTGGTCAGTACCACGAGCACAGAGAACCTTGCGACCATTCAGCAGCTTGATCCGATCTATGCCGACTTCACCCAGCCTGCGGCGGATCTGATCCGTTTGCGCAAGGCCCTGCAGGACGGCAAGCTTCTGACTGGAGACAACGAGGCCGAGGTGAAGTTGCTTCTCGATGATGGCACGCCCTATCCTCAGTCGGGTCGCCTTCTTTTCTCCGAAGCCGCTGTCGACGAGACCACTGGGCAGGTGACATTGCGCGGCGAGTTCCCCAATCCGGACGGCGATCTGCTGCCGGGCATGTATGTGCGCGTACAGATCCAGCAGGGTGTCGAGAAGCAGGCCTTTGCCGTGCCTCAGCAGGCGGTCCAGCGTGATCCAGGCGGCCAGGCAAGCGTGCTTATCGTCGGCGAGGGCAACAAGGTCGAGCAGCGTCGTGTCAACGTCGGTCGTTCGCTGGGTGATCGCTGGGTGATCTCGCAGGGCCTGAAAGAAGGCGACAAGGTCATCGCTGATGGCTTCCAGAAGACCGCTCCCGGCGCAACCGTCCAGCCGCAGCCGTGGAGCCCGGAAAAGCCGGCAGCGGATCAGGCGGCCGGCGCTGCGCCAGCTGCACCCGCAGCGCAAAAGTAAGGATCCGATCGTATGGCAAGTTTCTTTATCGATCGGCCTATCTTTGCCTGGGTCGTGGCGATTTTCATCATGCTGGCCGGTGTGCTCGCCATTCCGATGCTGCCGGTTGCGCAGTATCCGAACGTTGCGCCGCCTCAGATCACGATTTCCACCAGCTATCCGGGTGCGTCACCGGAAAATATCTATCAGAGCGTCACGCGTCCGATCGAGGACGAGTTGAACGGCGTTCCCGGCCTCATCTATTTCGAATCCACGTCGGAATCGTCAGGTCGCATATCGATCAACGTCACCTTCGCACCCGGTACGAATATCGGTGAGGCACAGGTCGAGGTTCAGAACCGTATCGCCCGTGCCGAACCGAGGCTGCCCCAGACGGTGACGTCGCAGGGCGTTCGCGTCGAGCGTGCCGGCACGTCCTTCCTGATGGTTGTGTCGCTGACATCGACCGATGGCAATACCGATGCGATCGGCCTCGGCGACTATATGCAGCGCAACGTGATCGGCGAAATCCGTCGCGTCGAGGGCGTCGGCAGTGCCCAGCTTTTCGCGACGCAGCGTTCCATGCGTATCTGGATGGATCCAGACAAGATGGTCGGCCTCAGCCTGACTTCTTCGGATGTCGTCAGCGCCATCTCGGCTCAGAACGCCCAGGTTGCCGGTGGACGCATTGGAGCCACGCCGAACCCGATCGGTCAGCAGATCTCCGCAACGATCAACGTCGAAGGACAGCTGACTTCGCCGGAGCAGTTCGGTGCGATCGTGTTGCGTGCCAATCCGGACGGTTCATCCGTGCGACTTCGCGACGTTGCGCGTATTGAAGTGGGCGGAGAAAGCTACAATTTCTCCAGCCGCCTGAACGGGCAGCCGAGTGCCGCCATCGGTGTCCAGCTGTCGCCGACCGGCAATGCGCTTGCGACGTCTGAAGGCGTCAAGGCAGTCATGGAGGAACTGGCCCAATATTTCCCGGCCGGTGTTAAGTATGAAATTCCCTACGACACGAGCCCGTTTGTGGCGGTGTCGATCGAGAAGGTCATCCATACGCTGATCGAGGCGATGATCCTCGTCTTCGTGGTGATGTTCGTATTCCTGCAGAACATCCGCTACACCGTGATTCCGGCGCTGGTCGTCCCGGTCGCGCTGCTCGGCACCTGTGCGGTCATGTACGCATCCGGCTTCTCGATCAACGTCTTGACCATGTTTGCCATGGTGCTTGCGATCGGTATCCTTGTCGATGATGCGATCGTCGTCGTCGAGAACGTCGAACGCATCATGGCGGAAGAGAAGTTGTCGCCGAAGGACGCGACCCGCAAGGCGATGGGCCAGATTTCCGGGGCCATCATCGGCATCACGCTGGTTCTGACCGCCGTGTTCGTTCCGATGGCCTTTTTCCCCGGTGCGGTCGGCATCATCTATCAGCAGTTCTCGCTGACCATGGTCGTCTCGATCCTGTTTTCGGGCTTCCTCGCGCTGTCGCTGACACCGGCGCTCTGCGCTTCGTTCCTGAAGCCGATCAAAGAGGGGCATCACGAGAAGAAGGGTTTCTTCGGGCTCTTCAATCGCGGTTTCAACAAGGCATCGCACGGTTATTCCAGCACGGTCGGTGGCATCATCAAGCGGTCCGGCCGCTTCATGATCATCTATCTCGCACTGGTTGCCGGTCTCGGATGGGCTTACGTCCAGCTGCCGTCTTCGTTCCTGCCGAACGAAGACCAAGGCTTCCTGATCGTCGACGTCCAGGCGCCGGCGGAAGCCAGTACCGACCGTACGATCGAAGTCATCTCGCAGATCGAAAAGATCGCAATGGCGGAAAAAGCGGTGGATCGCATCATTGCCATCAACGGCTTCTCGTTCTCGGGCTCGGGTCAGAATGCCGGCCTCGCTTTCATCACCCTGAAGGACTGGAGCGAACGCGGACCGGAAGATTCGGCCGCAGCACTCGCACAGCGTATCAACGGCAAGATCTTCGGCATTCGCGATGCGATCGCATTCTCGCTGTCGCCGCCGCCTATCCAGGGCCTCGGCAACTCGTCCGGCTTCACGTTCCGCCTGCAGGATCGCGCCGGTCTGGGGCAGACGGCATTGGCGGCCGCTCGTGACCAATTGATGGCCGAAGCACGCAAGAGCCCGATCCTTGCTGGATTGCGTATTGAAGGAATGCCGGATGCAGCGCAGGTAAACCTGCTGATCGATCGCGAGAAGGCCAACACGTTCGGCGTGACCTTCAGCGACATCAACTCGACCATCACTGCCAATCTCGGCTCAACCTATGTCAACGACTTCCCGAATGCCGGGCGCATGCAGCGCGTCACGGTGCAGGCAGACGGCAATCAACGTATGCAGACGGCCGATCTGCTGAAGCTGAACGTTCGAAATGCCAGCGGTGGCATGGTTCCGATGTCCTCCTTCGCGACGGTCGATTGGATGCGTGGTCCGGCGCAGGTGGTCGGTTACAACGGTTATCCGTCGATCCGTATCGCCGGACAGGCCGGTCCGGGCTATTCGTCCGGTGATGCGATTGCGGAAATGCAGCGTCTCGCGGCTCAGCTTCCCAATGGTTTCGGTTATGAATGGACCGGACAGTCGTTGCAGGAAATCCAGTCGGGTTCGCAGGCGCCGGCGCTGATCGCGCTCAGCATTCTGTTCGTCTTCCTGCTTCTGGCGGCGCTTTACGAAAGCTGGTCGATCCCGATCTCGGTCATCCTTGTCGTGCCGCTCGGTGTCATAGGCTGCGTGGCTGCAGTGATGATACGCGACATGCCCAACGACGTGTACTTCCTCGTAGGCCTGATTGCGATCGTCGGTCTTTCGGCAAAGAACGCCATCCTGATCATCGAGTTTGCCAAGGACCTGCGCGCCGAAGGAAAGACCACCTACGAGGCGACCGTGGAAGCTGCCCATCTCCGCTTCCGCCCGATCCTGATGACGTCCATGGCGTTCACCCTCGGCGTCGTGCCGATGGCGATTGCAACGGGTGCCAGCGCGGCCAGCCAGAACGCCATCGGCACCGGTGTTCTCGGTGGCATGATTTCAGCCACCATTCTCGCGATCTTCTTCGTGCCGGCCTTCTTCATGTTCGTCATGAGATTGTTCAGCAAAAAGACCCGAGCCGAGCCGATGGGCGGCAAATACGAAGCCAAGAACGGCTCGTCGGAGCATTGAATTGTCGTCCCCGGGGCCCCAAGGGGTTCCGGGGACGACCGCCAGCTTAGCCCGAGAGCGTGGAGTGCTCGGGCGTGATGGAAAGGAGGAGGGATGAGACGGACCAAGGCCGAGGCTGCCGAGACGCGGTGCTCTATCCTTTGCGCGGCTGAGCAGCTTTTTTTCGAAAAGGGTGTCGCCAACAGTGCGCTCGATGAGATTGCCGCAACCGCTGGCGTAACCCGCGGGGCGATCTACTGGCACTTTGCCAGCAAGAGCGACCTTTTCCTCGAACTCTACAACGCCGCCCAGCTTCCGCGGGTCAATATGGCGGATGTCGATGGTATCGAGACCGATGACGGTGATGCGTTCCAGACAATCGAGAAAATGGCTTGTGACTGGTTGAAGGAACTGGCTTCGGACCGGCACCGCCAGCGCCTTCTTTCTATTCTGCTCAGGACCAATTTTACCGAGGAATTTCAGCCTGTCATGATTGAGCTTGAGAAGCTCGATCAGGAACACACCCTGCACATGGAGACCATTCTCACCAGAGCCCAAGGCAACGGAGGTCTAGCGGAAACGTGGACGCCGCAATCTGCCAGCAAGGCTTTCAAGTGGCTTATGAAGGGGATGTGCTGGGACTGGCTTCTGTTCGGTCAGAAATTCGATCTGGCCGAAGATGGGGCTGACAGGATCAGGCGATTGCTCGCCAGTTTTCGCAAGCTGCCCGATCCGTCATAGTATCGTCGCGGGACGGAAACCTGATCACGCTGGCCGCGGCGCCGGAGAGGGACGGTTCTTTGTCCTCGGGCGCTGATGGGGCGGGCGAGGCGGCATGAGGATGGCATTACCGCCAGTTCGGGCCGGCTCCCTGGCCATTCAGCAACCAGGCGACGCTGACCTGCAGCACGCCGGCCATCATGTCGAGACGATTGGAGCGCGGCTCGTCACGGTCGTTTTCCCAGGCCGACCATGTGCCGGGCTCGACGCCGAGGATCTGCGCGGCTTCTTCAACGGATATGTCGCGAGCATCGCGGGCGAGAGATATCCGCCCGCCCAGGGTATCGTCGATACCGTAGACAGGTTCGAGTTTTCGATTGCTCATCAAGGTGTCTCCCTTTGTAGGCAAGGTGGCCGCTTTGGATAAAAGCGGCCACTTTCGTTTCAGAGATTAACCCTTGTCACCGACCCAGGTCTTGACCTGGTCCGGGTGGTCCTTGATGTATTTTTCGATCGCCGCATCGTAGGATGTTTCCTGCGCATTGAACATCGCAGCCTCGAGATCATCAATCGGCAGCTTCATGCGCGAAAGGAAGCCGGCCACTTTCGGGTTCTCTTCCCCAAAGCCCTTGGTCGCGAGAATGTTCACATGTTCGGCTTCGCCGAGCGAGTTCTTCGGGTCAGCAAGGTAGCGCAGCTTGTGCTTGCCGAACATCCAGTGCGGGCTCCAGGAGGTGGCGACGAACCACTTTTCACTCCGCTCCGCGCGATCAACGGTCGTCAACATGCCGGCTTCACTGGAAATCTGCAGCTTGTAGCCGTCAAGAGCGTAATCCTTCACGGCCTTCTCCGAAAGACGCGTCAGGCCGGCACCCGGATCGATACCCTGGATGGTGCCCGAGAGCTTTTCCTGCACTTCCGGCTTCTTGAGGTCTTCGATCGAGGCGATCTCGCTTTCCGGAATGTAGTCCGGAACGATCCAGCCGAGCTTGGCGCCATCATAAACGGTGCCGAGCGTCTCGACGCGATTCTTCACCTTGTCGAAATAGTCGGCATGCGTTGCCGGCAGCCAGTTCATCATCATCACGTCGACATCACCGCGGCTGACGCCCTGGTAGAGCGGAGCCACGTCCGTCTGCACTAGCTCGACCTTGCCGCCGAGTTCATCGGTAATCAGCTTGGCGGCGAGCTTGGTGACGAATTCGGCGTCGGACCAGGCGGACCAGCCGATCTTCACCGGCTTGGCATCCTGCGCCATCGTCGGCAGGGCCGAACCGGCAACGAGTGCGGCCGCGAGGCCAAGCGTGGCACCAAGGGTGGCACGGCGTGTAAGGCCGGCGATCGAGAAAGTTTTCAGCATGTGTTCTCCTTACGGGAGGTTTGTGATCGCGGGTTCAGCACCCGCATGGTTCGGCGTAGGAAAGGCTCAGGCGGTTGCCGTCGCCATCTCCTCGCGCTCGGTCTTCTTGAAAAACACGGACCAGAATGCGGCGCGGGGCTTTCCGAGGGATTGGGTGAGACGATCGAGGATGACCGCCAGGATCACGACGGCGAGGCCGCCTTCGAAACCGGTGCCTACGTCAAGACGCTGGATGCCGGTCAGAACCGTGTTGCCGATGCCGCCGGCGCCGATCATCGAGGCGATCACCACCATCGACAGCGACAGCATGATCGTCTGGTTGATGCCGGCCATGATCGAGGGCATGGCGTTGGGCAGTTGCACCTTGAACAGCAGCTGCCTCGAGGTGCAGCCGAAGGCATTGCCGGCTTCGATGAATTCGGCATGCACTTGGCGAATGCCGAGATTGGTCAAGCGCACCACCGGCGGCATCGCGAAGATCACCGTTGCGATCGCACCGGGCACTGCGCCGAGGCCGAAGAACATGGCGGCTGGGATGAGATAGACGAAGGCCGGCATGGTCTGCATCAGGTCGAGGATCGGCCGCACGATCGCTGCAACGGTATCCTTGCGGGCCATGGCAATGCCAAGCGGCAGGCCGATGAGGATTGCCATCAAGGTCGAGGCAATGACCAGCGACAGCGTCTCCATCATGGCACCCCAAAGTCCCATCTGGTGGACGAGCCAGAGTGCTGCGCCGGTAAGTACGCCGAAGCTGAAACTGACGCGCCACAGCGAGAGCGCGACGAAGATGGCGATGCCGACCGGCATCGGAATGGCGACGAGCGCATTCTGAATGTTGCCGGTCACGAAGCCGATTACGGCGGCGATGGCATCGAGGACAGGGGAAAAATTGTCCAAAACGTAATTGACGGCGGCGTCGACGCCGTTACCGATATCGAAGTTCATAATCTGTCTCCGGTGGTTGGCCGGTTATAGGGAGAGCTGGAGATCAGCTGGCGCGGTCGAGCGTTTCGAGCAGCATCGATTTGCTGATGGAGCCGAGATAGCGCTTGCTGTCGTCAACAACGGGCACGGGCCATGGGCTGGCGGCGACCTTGCCAAGCACGTTCGACAAAGGCTCGTCGGCCGGGATCGGCTCGATCTCCGACAGGAAGGCGCCGCGATAGGGATCGGCCGCCTTGGCCCGCATCTTCTCCAGAAGCGAGGTCTGGCTGACCATGCCGTGATAAGTCTTGTCGCGGCCGAGGATGATGGCGTATTCGCGGTCGAAATGCTTCATCCGCTCCAATGCCGCCGCAGCGGTCGTGCCCTGGCGTTCGATGATGGTAATCTGGGTCTTGCGTGCAACGTCGCCGGCCTTGAAGACCTGAGAAACATCGACATTGCGGAAGAAAGACCGGACGTAGTCATTTGCCGGGCTCATGACGATTTCATCGGGTGTGCCGACCTGGATTACATTGCCGTTCTGCATGATGCAGATGCGGTCGCCGATGCGCATCGCCTCGTCGAGATCATGGCTGACGAAAACGATCGTGCGGCTTTGCTCCGCCTGAAGACGAACAAGTTCATCCTGCATCTCGGTGCGGATCAGCGGGTCGAGAGCGGAGAACGCTTCGTCCATCAGAAGAATGGTCGGTTCGCTGGCAAGCGCACGGGCAAGTCCGACGCGCTGTTTCATGCCGCCGGACAGCTGATCGGGCATGCTGTCGGCATATCCGTCCAGACCGACGGCGCTGAGTGCCGCGAGTGCTTTTGCCTTGCGTTCAGCCTCACTGATGCCGGCGACTTCGAGACCGAAGGCGGCGTTGTTGAGCACCGTGCGATTGGGCAGAAGCGCAAAGGACTGGAACACCATGCTGATGTCGCGGCGGCGGACTTCGATAAGTTCGCGGCGTGATATTTTGGTAATGTCGCGACCGTCGATTTCGATCGAGCCTGCGGTCGGTTCGATCAGACGGTTGAGAAGGCGAAGAAGAGTGGATTTGCCGGAGCCCGAAAGGCCCATGATGACGAAGATTTCGCCGGCCTTGATTTCGAAGCTGGCGTTGTTGACGCCGACCGAACAGCCGGTCTGGGCGTGAATTTCCGATTTCGTTTTTCCGGCGCGGACCATATCCAGGGCCTTGTCGGGCCGTTCGCCGAATATCTTGTATACGTTGTTTAGACTGATCTTGGTCGAAGCCGGCTGAGCCGACGCGTCATTTTCAGTTGCAAAAGCCATTCAATCTTGGGCCGCGCTCGATAGCGCCGGCATTCTCCTTTTGTGACGTCCTCAAGAACAACATCCGAACTGGTCGGCGTTGAAGGATATCAAAACACTAAAAGGCGGCGAAAAAGTATCGCCGCCGCGGATCGGGTCTGCAGCCAAATCTCTCGATGCATCAGGAAGGCTGCGAGAAACATGTGGATCGGACCAATCGAGATCTCCACGAAGGAATACGTTCGACCGGCCGAGTACAGCTCAAAAGGTAGGTAGGGGCAGCCGATATGTCCATAAAAAAACACAATTGTATTAGCATCGCGCGGCAAAGCACCCGCTTTGCTTTGCCTCTATCTTCATAGATCGCAGGGGGTTTGGCGCGAAAATGAGCGCTCTGAATTTCGAGTTCACGAAGCCGTGAACTTGTGCTTGGCACCCTCTTGGTCGCATGGCCAAGGATGATCGACGCGACTAAGGGGGTACCGTGACGCCCACGAAAATGAGCCCATGCTTATTTTGTAGGCGTGCCATTCGCTTGACACTCTTTTGAGCGCTGCCTACAGAATTGACCCAATGATAATGAGGGGATTTCGTCCATGACATACGACTTCAAACTGTCTCGCCGCACGTTGATCGCATCCGCCGCAGCAGTCGGCGCCAGCGCCTTCATTCCGGCTGCACGCGCGGCTGCGCCGCTCAAGGTTGCCGGTATCCACGGTTCTCCGGTCGAAAATGCCTGGAACTCGGTGCTGCATGCAGCGCTTCAGCAGGCGGCCAAGGAAGGCGTGATCGAATATGTCTTCTCCGAAGGCGTTTCCGGCACCGATTACGGCCGCGCCATGCGCGAATATGCCGAACAGGGCAACAAGCTGATCATCGGCGAAGCTTATGCGGTTGAAAGCGAAGCCCGCGAAGTGGCCGGCGAATATCCGGAGACAGCCTTCGTTCTCGGCTCGAGCGGCAAGCAGGCCGGTGACAATTTCGGCGTGTTCGGCACCTGGAACCATGACGGCGCCTATCTCGCCGGCATGCTGGCCGGCAAGATGACCAAGAGCAACACGGTCGGTGCCGTCGGCGCCATGCCGATCCCGGAAGTCAACATGCTGATCAACGCGTTCGGTGAAGGCGTCAAGGCCGTCAACCCGGATGCCAAGCTGCTCGTTTCCTTCATCGGTACCTTCTTCGACCCGCCGAAGGCCCGCGAGGCAGGTCTTGCCCAGATCGATGCCGGCGCTGACATCCTGTTCGGTGAACGCATCGGCACGGCCGATGCCGCCAAGGAACGTGGCATTAAGGCCGTCGGTTCGCTGATCGACTATACGCCGCGCTACCCGGACACCGTATTCGCCAACGCGCTTTGGGGTTTCCGCCCGATCCTCAATGCGGCGATCGCCGACGTTGCGGCCGGCAAGCCGGTCGGCAAGGATTACACGGCCTATGGTCTTCTGAAAGAGGGCGGCAGCGATATCGTCTACAAGAAGGGCGTTGCGTCGGCCGATGCGGAATCCGCAATGGAAGCCAAGCGCGCTGAAATCAAGGCCGGCACGTTCGAAGTGCCGCGCAACATGAACGAACCGAAGTAAGCGCAACAGATGCAGGCCGACGCGACAGCTCTTGCCGAAGCGATCGGCCGCGGACAGATGACGGCGCGGCAGGCGATGGAGAGATCGCTTGCCGCTGCTGAAAAATATCAGGCGCTCGGCGCTCTATGTTATCTCGATGCCGAACTGGGATTAGCATCGGCAGATGCGTTTGACGCGCTGCCGGTAGATCAGCGGAAGTCGATGCCCTTCGGTGGCGTGCCGACGCTTGCCAAGGATCTCGGTGGTCCCTTCCAAGGGTTTCCGGTCGGCGCCGGGTCGAAATCCCTTCCAAGGCAGGATGGAACGGCCGATTCCGACCTTGCCGTCCGTTTCCGTAACGCCGGACTTTGCCTGTTCGGGATCACCACGACACCGGAATTCGGGCTTTCGCTGGCGAGTGAACCGGCGATCGGGCCGATCTCGCGCAACCCGCTCGATCCAAATCTGATGTCTGGCGGTTCCTCGGGCGGTGCGGCTGCCGCGGTTGCGGCCGGTATCGTTTCGATTGCCCATGCCACCGATGCCGGCGGTTCGATACGTGTGCCTGCCGCCTGCTGCGGTCTGGTGGGGCTGAAACCCGGTCGCGGCGCGATGGCGGCCGGGCCGCTGTTTACCAATCATCTCGGCGGCATCGCCAGCGAACTTGCCGTTTGTCGCTCGGTGCGCGATGCGGAACTGGCCTTTTCCATCCTTTCCGGTTCTGCCAGCGGCCCTTATCCGCCGGTCGAGCAGGCGCCAGCACCCGCTGGAAAAATGCGGATTGGCCTGCTGACCGATCTAGGCCCCGCGTTTCCCATCGATCCGCTTCGCGCCGGCGCCGTGGAAGACGCGGCGCGCGTTCTTGAGGCGCAGGGGCATGAGATCATCCCGCTCGCATGGGACGACATAAGCGCAATCGTCGAGGCAGCGGGGAGGGCGTTTCGCGATGTGATTGCCATCAATCTTGCGAGCCTTGCAAAAGTACCGGATATCGATGCCTCGTTGTGGGAGCCGATGACACAGGCGGTTGCCGAAGAAGGTGGCCGATTGAGCGGCGTCCAGGTCTGGGATCTGGTGCAGGCGATGGTCTATGTCAGCCGCGATCTTTGGGCGCTGTTCGATCGTTTCGACGTGTTGCTGACGCCGATGCTGACCTCGGCGCCGAGGCCGATCGGCTCGTTCCCGACCGATCATCGCGATACCGACCTGCATTTTGCACGCATGGGCTCGTTTGCGCCGCTGGCGGCACTGGCCAACATATCGGGTTTCCCGGCGATCACCCTGCCTTTCGGCGTGGATAAAACCGGGCTGCCCTTGCCGGTGCAGATCATTGCCCCTATGGGGCAGGAGGCTCTGCTTCTAGCGCTCGCCGCAAGGCTGGAGCGCGAAGAGCGCTGGTCGCACCGTTTTCCCATTGCAGGCCTTGGATGATGACTGAGACCGTTCTCGACATTTCGAACGTCAGCAAGCGTTTTGGCGACAATCTCGCCAATGACGATATTTCGCTGTCGCTGGCGAAAGGCGAGATCGTTGCGCTCCTGGGCGAAAACGGCGCCGGCAAGACGACGCTGATGAGCATCCTGTTCGGCCATTACGTGCCGGATACCGGCTCAGTTTCGGTGATGGGCGAGGCGTTGCCGCCGGGAAAACCGCGCGCGGCGATCCGCGCCGGGATCGGCATGGTGCATCAGCATTTTTCGCTGGCGCCGAACCTCACCGTGCTCGAAAACGTCATGACCGGCACGGAAAACCTCTGGTCCCTCGGCTCGAATGTCTCTGCCGGGCGCAAGAAGCTTGTCGAGATCTCGCAGCGTTTCGGCCTCAAGGTCGATCCGGATGCCCGCCTCGGTGATCTGTCCGTCGGCGAACAGCAGCGCGTGGAAATCCTGAAAGCGCTTTATAACGATGCGCGCATTCTGGTTCTCGACGAACCGACGGCGGTTTTGACCAAGCTGGAAGCCGAGACGCTGTTTTCAACGCTGAAGGATATGGCCGCCCAGGGCCTGTCGCTGATCTTCATTTCCCACAAGCTCGACGAGGTGATGGCGACCGCCGACCGGATCGTCGTGCTGCGCGGTGGCAAGCTGGTGGCCGAGCGCCGGGCGGGCGATACCAGCAAGGCGGAACTGGCCGAGCTTATGGTCGGCCGCAAGGTGACGCGCCCGTTGCGCGAAGCCTCTACCCCCGGCGAGATCGTGCTGGAAGCAGCCGGCGTGACCGTCCGTTCCGGTGGCGTGGATCGCCTGAAAGCCGTCGATTTTCGCCTGCGGGCCGGGGAAGTTCTGGGCATTATCGGCGTATCCGGCAATGGCCAGGCGGTGCTGGCGCAATTGCTCAGCGGTACGATCGGCCGGACAGCCGGCGATCTCGTCCTGTTCGGCAAGGGCGTCGGTGACCTGACCGTGGCGGATGCCGTAGCGAATGGCATCGGCCGTATTCCCGAGGATCGCAACCGTGACGGGGCGATCGGCGAGATGGCGATCTGGGAAAATGCCGTGCTGGAACGGCTGCCGGAATTTTCCAAGGCCGGGCTGGTCGATCGCAAGGCGGGCATCGGCTTTGCGCAAAAGATCATCGATGGTTTTGACGTGCGCGGGGGAACGCCGACCAGCCGTATACGGCTCCTGTCGGGCGGCAACATGCAGAAGCTGATCCTTGGCCGAAACCTGATCGAACACCCGAAAATCCTGCTTGCTGCCCAGCCGGCACGTGGTCTGGACGAGGGTGCGGTAGCGGCCGTGCATGAACGTATTCTTGAGGCGCGCAGGGCGGGGACGGCGGTGCTTTTGATCTCCGAAGATCTCGATGAGGTGATGGCGCTGGCCGATCGCATTCAGGCGATTGTCGGTGGCCGGCTGTCGCCCTCCGTCAATGCAGAGGACGTCGATGCGCAGAGGCTCGGCCTGATGATGGCCGGGGAATGGGAGGACACGACCCATGCGGTTTGAGAGGCGTGAACATCGCTCGACGCTGCTGGTGATCGCGACACCAATTCTGGCTGTAGTCGCAGCCCTTGCCATTGCCGGCGTGCTGATAGCGCTTGCCGGTGCGCCGGTCTTCCAGGCCTATTGGAAAATCCTGACCAGCGCCTTCGGATCGCGCTTGTCTGCGACCGAGACTCTGACGCGCGCCTCGCCGCTGATCCTGACCGGCCTTGCCGCAGCCGTCGCTTTCCGGGCGCGGCTGTGGAATATTGGCGGCGAGGGGCAGTTCTATCTCGGCGCCATCGCGGCGTCTGCTGCAAGTGTGCATCTGTTCGCGGGCCTGCCGTCGCTTTTGCAAATCCCGCTGCTTTTCGCCGTCGGCGCAGTCGCCGGGATGGTTCTGCTGCTGGTGCCGCTGTCGTTGCGTCTGCGCTTCTCGGTCGATGAAGTGGTGACGACGCTGCTTCTGAATTTTGTCGCACTTCTGTTCGTCTCGATGCTGATCGACGGCGTGTTGAAGGATCCGGCCGCCTTCGGCTGGCCGCAATCGGAAGCGGTGGATGCCGCCGCCCGGTTGCCCAAGCTGCTGGCCCGCTCGCGGCTGCATATCGGACTTGGCATTGCCGTGGTGATCGCCTTTCTCATTTATTTCGTCCAGACGCGCACCGTCTTCGGTGTTCAGTCGCGGGCGGCCGGCCTCAACCCATCCGGGGCTGTCTTTGCAGGCGTGCCGCTCGGCCGCACTCTGGTGATCGTCGCGATGATCTCGGGTGGTCTGGCGGGCCTTGCCGGCACGATCGAGGTTCTGGGCGTCAAGGGATACGTGACGACCGATCTTTCGCCCGGTTACGGTTATTCCGGCATCGTTGTTGCCATGCTGGCCAACCTCAATCCGCTTGGTGTGGTGCTGGCGGCGCTATTTACGGCCACGATGTTCGTCGGTGCCGACGGCATGAGCCGCAGCATGGGCATTCCGACCTATATTGCCGATGTGACGGTGGCCTTGTCGCTTCTCTCCATGCTGGTCGCGGTCTTCTTCACGCAATACAGGATACGCCGATGAGCGCGCTTTTCGATATCCTCGCTTCCGCCGGCCTCTGGGCTGCCGTGCTGCGTATCGCGACGCCTCTCATTCTCGGCACCATCGGTGCGCTTTTGTCCGAGCGCGCCGGCGTGCTGAACCTCGGCATCGAAGGCATCATGACTTTCGGCGCAATGGTCGGATGGCTGACCGTCTATAACGGTGCCGATCTCTGGGTGGGCGTATTGGCGGCGGCTCTCGGTGGAGCGATGTTCGGCCTTTTGCATTCCGCGCTGACCGTGACGCTCGGTCTCTCGCAACATGTGTCCGGCCTCGGCGTGACGCTGTTCGCCTCAAGCTTCGCCTACTACGTCTTCCGGCTGATGGTGCCGGTTGCCGGCACGCCGCCGACGATCACGCCGTTTCAGCCGCTCGATATTCCCGGCCTGTCCTCGCTTCCCTTTTTCGGCCCCGCCTTTTTCAACCAGACGGCGCCGACCTATCTGGCGATCGGGCTTGCCATCGCGCTTGCCTATGTGATCGCCCGCACGCCGGTCGGGCTGGCGATCCGCATGACCGGCGAAAACCCGCATGCGGCAGAGGCGCAGGGCGTCAATCCGATGGCGGTTCGTTACGGCGCAGTCATCGCCGGAAGCGCGCTGATGGGCGTCGGCGGCGCGTTCCTGACGCTTTCGGCCTTCAACAGCTTCTTTCCGACCATGGTTCAGGGCCGCGGCTGGATCTGCATCGCGCTAGTCGTTTTCGCGTCATGGAGGCCGGAGCGGGCGCTGCTCGGCGCGATCCTGTTTGCGCTGTTCGATGCCTTCCAGTTGCGTTTGCAAACGGTTCTGAACGGTGTCGTGCCCTACCAGATTTTCCTGATGATTCCCTATCTTCTGTCCATCGTCGCACTGGCTGTCATGGCACGGCGTGCCCGTGTGCCGCAGGCGCTGATGCAGCCATACCGGCGCGGCGAGCGCTGACATTTTATTCCGAGGAGCCTTCCATGTTTGATCTCATCATCAAAAATGCCAACCTGCCGGATGGCCGCAAGGGCATCGATATCGCGGTTTCGGCCGGCAAGATCGCCGCGATCGAAGCCAATATCGCAGGCGAGGCGCGGGAAACCATCGATGCGACGAACCGGTTGGTAAGCACCTCCTTCATCGATCCGCATTTCCACATGGATGCCACACTGTCGCTCGGCTTGCCGCGGATGAACGTCTCCGGCACATTGCTGGAAGGTATTGCGCTGTGGGGCGAGTTGCGTCCGCAGCTGACGAAGGAAGCGCTGGTCGAACGCGCGCTCGCCTATTGCGATCTCGCTGTGTCCCAGGGGCTTCTGCATATCCGCACCCATGTCGATACGTCCGATCCGCGGCTGGTGACGGCGGAAGCGATGCTGGAAGTGAAGGAGCGCGTTGCGCCCTATATCGACCTGCAGCTGGTCGCCTTCCCGCAGGACGGATATTATCGCGCGGCCGACGGCGTAAAATCTCTGGAGCGGGCGCTCGACATGGGCGTCGATATCGTCGGCGGCATTCCGCATTTCGAGCGGACCATGCAGGATGGTGCGGCCTCCGTAGAAGCGCTCTGCCGCATCGCCGCCGATCGCGGCCTGCCGGTCGACATGCATTGCGACGAAACCGACGACCCGATGTCGCGCCATATCGAGACCCTGTCTGCCCAGACGGTCCGTTTCGGCCTGCAGGGACGCGTTGCCGGTTCGCACCTAACCTCGATGCATTCGATGGACAATTATTATGTCTCGAAGCTGATCACGCTGATGGCGGAAGCGCAGATCAACGTCATTCCTAACCCGCTGATCAACATCATGCTGCAGGGCCGCCACGACACCTATCCGAAGCGGCGCGGCATGACCCGTGTGCGTGAGTTGATGTCAGCCGGCCTCAACGTCTCCTTCGGCCATGACTGCGTTATGGACCCGTGGTACTCGATGGGCTCGGGCGACATGCTGGAAGTCGGCCATATGGCCATCCATGTGGCGCAGATGTCTGGTGTCGAGGACAAGAAGAAGATTTTTGACGCCTTGACGGTGAATTCGGCAAAGACGATGGGGCTTGAAAATTACGGCCTGTCGGTCGGCTGCAATGCCGACCTCCTGATGCTACAGGCGGAAGACGTGCTGGAAGCATTGCGGCTGAAGCCGACGCGGCTTGCGGTCATCCGGCGCGGCAAGGTGATCGCCCGCACGGAGCCGAAGATCTCGCATCTCGTGCTGGATGGCCGGCCGGGCCAGATCGACGCCGGCCGCAACCCCACGACGCGGGGCTGAAATCAGGTGGGTTGCAGCGCTGCCGCCTGGCGGCGCAAAAGCATCCCGAACAGGTCGCGCGGTTCGTCCGGATCTGCGACCAGATCGAGTTTTTCGAACCGGGTGCTCCCCTTCAGCTTGTCATAGACGTACCGAAGCGCTGAAAAATCTTCCGTTGCGAAACCGACGCTGTCGAACAGGGTGATTTCTCGCGCGTCTTGCCGACCGTCAGTTCGGCCGGTGATGACCTGCCAAAGTTCGGTCACCGGATGATTGGGGTCGAGCTGCTGGATCTCGCCCTCGACGCGGGTCTGCGGCGGATATTCGACGAAGATCGACGAGCGCTTGAGGATATCCCGGTGAAGTTCCGTCTTGCCGGGGCAATCGCCGCCGACGGCGTTGATATGGACGCCGGGGCCGATCATGTTGTCGGAGAGGATCGTGGCATTCTGCTTGTCGGCGGTGGCGGTGGTGATGATCTCGGCACCTTCGACCGCTTCTTCGGCGCTGCGACAGGCGGTGATGTTCAGGCCAACCTGCGAGAGGTTGCGGCGGCACCGGTCGGTTGCGTCAGGATCGATGTCGTAGAGCCTCAGGTTCTCGATGCCGAGCAGCGACTTGAAGGCCAGCGCCTGAAACTCGCTCTGGGCACCGTTGCCGATCAATGCCATGGTCCTTGCACCCTTGGGCGCCAGATGCCTTGCCGCGACGGCGGATGTGGCCGCGGTCCTGAGCGCGGTCAGGATCGTCATTTCCGACAGAAGCAGGGGGTAGCCGCTATCGACATCCGACAATACGCCGAAGGCGGTCACTGTCTGGCGACCGCTCCTCGCGTTTTTCGGATGCCCGTTGACGTATTTGAAGGCGTAGAGCGTGCCGTCGCTCGCCGGCATCAGCTCGATTACCCCGTCACGGGAATGCGAGGCGATGCGCGCGACCTTGTCGAACAGCTCCCAACGACGAAAGTCCTCCTCCACATAGGCGGCGAGTTCGGTCAAAAAGGTCTCGGTGCCGGTGGAGAGCACCAGATCCATCATGTTCTCGACACTGATGAAGGGGACGATGTTGAGATTCTGTTCAGCCGGCATCAATAGCTCCTTGTCGGTCGGTCGAGGACCTTGCGGCCCATCAGGCTTGCAGTGAGATCGACGAGAAGCGTGGCGGTGCGGCCGCGCTCGTCGAGGAAGGGGTTGAGCTCGACGAGATCAAGGCTGGTGACCAGCCCGCTGTCATGCAGCATTTCCATCACCAGATGCGCTTCGCGGAAGGTGGCGCCGCCCGGAACGGTGGTGCCGACGGCCGGCGCGACCGACGGGTCGAGGAAATCGACATCGAGGCTGACATGCAGCAGGCCGTTTGCCGCTTCGACACGCTCGATGAAACGGCGCAGCAGCACGGCGACGCCATGTTCGTCGATCGTGCGCATGTCATGCACGGTGACTGCGTTTTCCTTCAACGCATCCCGCTCGGCCGGATCGACGCTGCGGATGCCGATCATGCAGACATTGGCCGGATCGACCGGATGGGAAAGCGGCGGCAGGTAACCGTCGAAACCCGGACGGCCGGTGTAATAGGCGGCCGGCAGGCCGTGAAGATTGCCGCTTGTGGTCGAATCGAGCGTGTGGAAATCGGTATGCGCGTCGAGCCACAGCACGAAAAGCGGGCGTCCGGTTTCGGATGCGCGCCGGGCAATGCCGGCAACGGTACCGGCAGACAGCGCATGATCGCCGCCCATGAAGATCGGCATGCCTTGCCCGCTTTCGCGATAGGCGACCTCGGTCAGAAGTTTTGTCCAGGCGGCAATCTGAGGCAGGTTGCGCACGGCGGCATTCGGATGGGTGACATCCGGCAGATCACTGATCACGACATTGCCGATATCGGTGACCTCGTGGCCGAGGCCCTCGAGTGCACCCTTGAGGTCGGCGACACGAAACGCGCTCGGTCCCATTTCGCAACCAAGCTGCGATGCGCCGTCTTGAAGAGGGATGCCGATAAGTCTGCAATGCATATTGTTACTCCATTTGCTTGAAAAAGATCATGGGTTCATGGCGAAATGAACAGACCTATTTGCCAAATTTGATGAAATGGCTTTTCATTTTGGCAGCATGATTTATCAATCTGTCCATGGATGAATTCGACCACAAGCTGGTGACGCTTTTGCGTCACGACGCGCGCCGCAGCATATCCGATCTTGCGGCCGATCTCGGCACATCGCGAGCGACGGTCCGTGCGCGGATGGAAAAGCTGGAGCGGAGCGGCAATATTCTCGGTTATACGGTGATCCTGAGGGCGGATGCCGTGGAACTTCCGGTGCGCGGCATCATGATGGTTGAGATCGAAGGTAGGGTAGCCGACCGGGTGATCCAGACACTTGGCGGGTTTCCGGAGGTCTCCGAAATCCATACGACGAACGGCCGCTGGGATCTTGTCGTGGAACTGGGAACCCAGACGCTTGCCGATTTCGACAATGTGCTGCGCCGTATCCGGCTTGTACAGGGCATCACCGCCAGCGAAACGAACCTGCTTCTGGCGACCCCGCGCAGCACAAGGGCGCGGCTCTGAGCATTTTCGTGTCAGACCTTTCGGGTCTGCCGTTGACGGCCACAATCGACACGCTTAGTCCTTGCGCCCTGCAATTTGATTTTCTTCAAGTCGAGACACCCTTCATGAACTTTATCAGACCGGATATTAGCGCCCGTGCCGCGGCAGCACCTCGCAGCGGTATTGGCGAAATCGTCGCCTATGCGCGAGGTCGCGAAAACCTGATGCCGCTCTGGATCGGCGAAGGCGATCTGCCGACGCCGGATTTCATCACAAAGGTGGCCGGAGAGGCGCTTGCCGCCGGCGAGACCTTCTATACCTGGACACAAGGGATACCCGAGCTTCGCCAGGCGATCCTGCGTTATTATCAGCGCCACTACGCCACCAGCCTTTCGGTCGATAATATCTATGTCACCGGATCGGGCATGCAGTCGATCGTGCTGGCGCTTCAGGCTTCGGTCTCGGCCGGCGACGAAATCCTCTATTTCTCGCCGTCATGGCCGAATGCGATGAATGCTGCCCTTGTGGCTGAGGTGACACCGAAGCCCGTCCTCCTCGATTTCATCGACGGACAATGGAAGATCGATATCGATCGTCTGGCATCTGCGATCACCCCAAAGACCAAGGCGCTCTTCATCAATTCGCCATCCAACCCGACCGGCTGGACGGCAACGAAGGACGATCTGGCCGCCGTGCTCGATCTCGCTCGTAAACATGGCCTATGGATCATCGCCGACGAAATCTACGGCCTCTATTATTTCGATGGCGCCCGCGCGCCGTCCTTCATGGACGTGATGGAGCCGGAAGACCGGATCATCTTTGCCCAGTCGTTTTCGAAGAACTGGTGCATGACCGGCTGGCGGGTCGGCTGGATGGTGGCGCCCGCCGAAATCGGCCAGACGCTGACCAATCTCATCCAGTATTCCACCTCCGGTGTGGCGCAATTCATGCAGAAGGGCGCGATTGCGGCTCTCGATTACGGCGACGATTTCATCCGCACCAATATCGAGCGGGCGCGAACCTCGCGCGACATTCTCTGTGACGCGCTGGTGGCGACTAACCGGGTCGAGACCGGAAGGCCGCCCGGCGCGCTTTATGCTTTCCTCAAGATTGACGGCGTCACCGATGCGCGGGCTGAAGCCTTCAAGATCGTCGATGCGACGGGTGTCGGCCTGGCACCGGGTACTGCGTTCGGACCGGGTGGCCAGACGTTCCTGCGTGCCTGTTATCTGCGCGATCCGAAGCAGATCGAGGATGCGGCCGAGCGGCTGAGCAACTACATCCGCGCTCTGTAATGCAGCCTCAATTTTCGAGCCAACGGCGGCCGGAGGCGGTAAGGTGCGAATGCATCGCCGCCTGTGCCGCCAGCGGGTCGCGCGCTTCCAAAGCTGCCAGTATGGCGCGATGTTCCGTCAAGGCTGACGTCCAGCTTTCCGTTGTCTCGAAATGCCCGCGGATGCCGGCGGTCATCGGGCTGTGACGCTCGTCGAACAGGTTTTCGACGATTTCCACCAACAGCGTATTGCCGGTACTTTCGGCGATGATCAGGTGAAATGCCCGGTCTTGTTCCAGCGGTTTTCGCGCATGGGCAATATCGTCGGCCATCGCTTCAAGTGTCTCGCGCAGCTTGACCAGTGTTGCATCCGTGATGGCGGCGGCGGCCTGGACAATGATCGCGCTTTCGATCACCGCTCGCGCCTGCATCAATTCGGACGGGCTTTCCCCCAGCGACCTTCCGTTGCCGGCCGGTTTGGCCGTGTTCAGCACATAGATGCCCGATCCCATGCGGATCTCGATCGTACCGTCGATCTCCAGTGCGATCAGCGCCTCGCGCAGCGACGGGCGCGATACGCCGAGCTGCTGGGCAAGCTCCCGTTCGGCGGGCAGGCGGGCTCCCGCCTGATACTCGCCCTTGGCAATAAGCTGCCGGACGCGATCTGCGGTCTGTTGGTAGAGGCGTCGTGTATCCGTCATTGAGGTCAGGCCAATTGCGCATTTCGTAAGCATTCTGCCGGCAGTTGGCGTCAAATTTTGGCAAGGTGCAAGAAAAATCTTCAAATTGGCTTGACCAAATCTGCTTGCCGGTCTTTGATAAAACACAAGGGCCGTGGGAAGCCCTTGCGCGAAGAGGAGATCGCGATGGGAGGAGTGCCGCAAGCTGCTGGTGCTGCTGGAACGACTGTGCCTTCTGTGCTGTTGAAGCTGGAGGGCGTGTCGAAGGAGTTTCCAGGCGTCAAGGCGCTGTCGGGCGTCAGTTTCGATCTGCGCGCCGGCGAAGTGCATGCCGTCTGCGGCGAAAACGGCGCCGGAAAATCGACGCTGATGAAGATCATCAGCGGCGTCTATCAGCCGAATTCAGGTTCGATCACCTTCAAGGGCGAGACCGTGCAATTTGCTTCGACCTTGCAGTCGGAAGCCGCCGGCATTGCCATCATTCACCAGGAACTCAATCTCGTCCCGCATCTGACGGTGGCGGAAAACATCTATCTTGCCCGCGAGCCGCGCCACGGTTTTCTCGTCGATCGCAAGAAGCTGATCGCCGATGCTCGCCGCTGTCTGGCACGGCTGGGTGTCGATATCGACCCCAACGTACAGGTGCGCACCTTGTCTGTCGCCCAGTGCCAGATGGTCGAGATCGCCAAGGCGCTTTCCCTTGATGCAACCGTGCTGATCATGGACGAGCCGACCTCGTCGCTCACCGAGCAGGAGGCGCAGCTCCTGTTCAAGGTGATCCGCGATCTGAAGGCCCAGGGCACCGGCATCATCTATATCTCCCACCGGCTGGACGAGATGGCAGAGATCGTCGATCGCGTCACCGTGCTGCGTGACGGTCGTTACATCTCGACCGACGATTTCGAGGATCTCACGGTCGACGATATTGTCGCGCGCATGGTCGGCCGATCGCTGGAGGACAAGTTTCCCGAACCGACGCGCAAGCCCGGCGAAGAGGTGATTTTCTCGGCAACCGGTCTGACCAGACGCGGCGTCTTTACCGATATCGGCTTCGACATTCGCCGGGGCGAGATTTTAGGCTTTGCCGGATTGATGGGCGCCGGGCGCACCGAGGTCGCTCGCGCCATTTTCGGTGCCGACGCGCTCGATGCCGGTACGGTCACGCTCGACGGCAATGAGTTGAAGATCAGCGACCCACGCAGCGCCATTGAGGCGGGCATCGCCTATCTGTCCGAAGACCGCAAGGCGCAGGGGCTGGCGATCAAGATGCCGGTCGATGCCAATCTGGTCATGGCCCGCATGGCGGCGGTCGCGAGCCGGTTCGGCGTCATCGATCGCAAGCGCCATCGCGAAGCCGGCCAGCGTTATGTCGATCTCTTGAACATTCGTACGCCGAGCCTCAGCCAGCCGGTGCGGCTATTGTCTGGCGGCAACCAGCAGAAGATCATCATCGGCAAATGGCTGTTTCGCGAGCCGCGGATCATGTTTTTCGACGAGCCGACGCGCGGCATCGATGTCGGTGCAAAATTCGCCATCTACCAGATCATGGACGAGCTTGCCGCCCGCGGCATCGGCATCGTGCTGATCAGTTCGGAACTGCCGGAAGTGCTCGGCATGTCCGACCGCATCGCCGTTTTCCATGGCGGACGCATCACCGCGACACTTACGACCCGCGACACGAACCAGGAAGAAATCATGCATTACGCGTCCGGCAGCGGCCGGCGCGGCGATAAGGAATAGTGAGCATGGCCGACATGACCAGCGAAAAACCGGTAGAGCAGCCGGTGCCGAAGCCGACGGGTCAGGGGCGCCGCCTCAGCGATCGGCAGAAGGACATCATCCAGAAGTTTGCAGCCCTCGGCAGTCTCGTTGTGCTGGCGGCAGTGTTTTCGGCCACCAGCAGCGCCTTCATGACAGTCGGCAACGGCATGACGATCGCCCTGCAGGTGACATCGATCGCACTTCTGGGCATCGGTGCAACTTACGTCATCATCACCGGCGGCATCGATCTGTCGGTCGGCTCGGTTCTGGCGCTTGCCGGCGTGGTGGCGGCGCTTGCCGTCAAGGAACTGCAATTGCCGATCTCAATCGCCATGCTTCTCGGCATCCTGACCGGCGCGCTCTGCGGGCTGATCAACGGCCTGATGGTGACGCAGCTCAAGCTGCCGCCCTTCATCGCCACGCTCGGCATGATGCTGATCGCCCGTGGTGTTGCCTTGCAGATCACCGGCGCACGCGCAGTCTCGGGTCTTGGCGAGGCGTTTGGCGAACTTGGCAATGGATCGCTGTTTCGCATTGAATCGATTGACGAACAGGGTTTTCCGGTCGTCACCTTTCCCGGCATTCCCTATCCGGTCGTGCTGATGATCGTAATCGGCCTGATCGCCGCCTTCGTGCTGAACCGCACGGTGCTTGGCCGCTATATCTACGCGATCGGTTCGAATGCCGATGCCGCAAGACTTTCCGGCGTCAACGTGTCCCGCGTCACCGCTTTTACCTATGTCGTGTCCGGCGCGCTTGCGGGGCTGACCGGCTGCGTGCTGATGTCGCGTCTCGTCACCGCCCAGCCGAACGAAGGTGTCGCCTACGAGCTTGATGCGATCGCCAGTGCCGTCATCGGCGGCACGTCGCTGATCGGCGGTGTGGGCACGATCTCGGGCACCATCATCGGTGCCTTCGTCATCGGCATATTGCGCAATGGTTTGAATATGAACGGCGTATCCGCCTTCACCCAGCAGATCATCATCGGCCTCGTCATTCTGGTCACCGTCTGGATCGACCAGTTGCGCAACCGCCGCTGAAGACAAAGGCATCGGCCGGGGCCGTGCCTGACTTACGAAGCCACGGGGAGGGGAGGAGCCTTCCCTTTAAACGGACCCTTTTGGGTCATTCGAGGAGGAAAGACATGCGTAGACTTGCAACGGTCCTGATGGCGTCGGCACTTGCCTTTGCCGGGGCATCCGCCGCATCGGCGGGCGAAATCGCCGTCATCGTCAAGACGGTCAACTCGACCTTCTGGCAGAACGTGCAGAAGGGCGCGGAGGCCGCGATAGGAAGTGCCAAGGGCAATACGATGACCTTCCAGGGCCCTGCGGCCGAATCCGCCATCGCCGACGAGGTCAACATGGTCGAGAACGCCGTAAACCGTAAGGTTTCGGCGATCCTGCTTGCGCCGTCCGATCCGGACGCGCTTGTGCCGGCCGTTAAAAAGGCCTGGGAAGCGCGCATTCCGGTCGTCATCATCGACAGCCAGCTCGCCAGCGGCGCCGACAAATATTACCAGTCGTTCCTGGCCACCGACAACCGCAAGGCCGGTGAACTGGCCGCCAAGGCGCTGATCGAGAAGGTCGGCACGACCGGCAAGATCGCCGTCATGTCCTATGTCGCCGGTGCCGGTTCCGAGATCGGTCGCGTCGGTGGCTTTACCGATTACATCAAGGCCAATTCCAAGCTCGAGATCGTCGGTCCCTATTATTCGCAGTCGCAGATGGCGACCGCGCTCAACCAGACCACCGACGTTCTGGCCGCCAATAGCGACCTCAAGGGCATTTTCGGTGCCAATGAGCCGACGGCGATCGGCATGGGCCGGGCGATCAAGCAGGCCGGCAAGGCTGGCAAGATCGTGGCGATCGGCTTCGACGGAAACCAGGACCTGCAGGAATTCGTGAAAGACGGCACGCTGACCGCGACCGTCGTCCAGGGCTCCTACCAGATGGGCGAAAAGGGCATCCAGACGCTGGCCTCCATCCTCGCCAAGCAGAAGGTCGATAAGACCGTCGATACGGGCGTCGTCGTGGTCACCAAGGACAATATCGACAAACCGGAAGCCAAGAACGTTCTCTATTAAGCAGACCGGCGCGCGGGTGGCTGTCGCCCGCGCGCTCCTTTTCGAAAATGATCGGGATTTGATACTATCATGAAGGTTTCGGACAGGCGCAGGCTGCGCGATCGCGACGTCTCATTCACGCTGATGGGCCTCGGCTGCGCCCAGATGGGCAATCTCTACCGGCTGACCCCCTATCAGGAATCCTTGAGCGCCTTCGAGGCCGCCTGGGATGCCGGAATCCGCTATTTCGATACGGCACCTTTCTACGGTTATACCCGTTCGGAGCGCCGTCTGGGCACGATGGTGACGGACCGCGAGCGGGACGATTATGTGCTCAGCACCAAGGTCGGACGCATCATGGTGCCGGACGAAACGGTGGGGCCGGAAGAGGACGCCTATGTCGCACCGCTGCCGTTCCGGCCGCATTACGATTACAGCTATGACGCGATCATGCGCTCCTTCGAGGCGAGCCGTCAGCGTCTCGGTGTGTTCAAGCCCGACATTCTCTATGTCCACGATATCGGCCGCGCCACCCATGGCGACCGTCACCAGCACTACTGGGACCAGCTGACCAAGGGTGGCGGTTTTCGAGCGCTCGGCGAGTTGCGTGTGTCCGGCATGGTCAAGGCGATCGGGCTTGGCGTCAACGAATGGCAGGCGGTTGCCGATGCGATGGACGAATGCGACATCGACGTCTCAATGCTCGCCGGTCGCTATACGCTGCTGGAACATGAGGAAAGCCTGCCGCTTCTCGATCGTTGCCATCGCCAGGGTGTCGGCATCGTCGTTGCCGGCGCCTTCAATTCCGGCCTTCTGGCGGGCAATCGCAAGTTCAACTATGCCGATGCGCCTGCCGATATTCTCGCCCGCGTCGGCGAGATCGAAGCGGCCTGCGAGGCCGAAGGTGTTGCCATGCAGGCAGCGGCGCTCGCCTTCCCCGCGCTGCATCCGGCCGTCGTCACCATCGTGTCGGGCGCCCGCAACGGCGAGCAGATGAAGGCCAATGTCGGCTGGTTCGAGCAGGAAATCCCGGCTTCCTTCTGGACACGACTGAAGGACAAGGGGGTGATTTCCGCCGATGCCCCGGTTGCGGGTGGTTGAGCCGATGATCATCGATGCCCACCAGCATTTCTGGCTGATGAAAGACCGCAAGGGCGACTGGCCGCCGCCGGAACTCGCCGCCATCCACCGCGATTTCCTGCCCCAAGATCTGGCACCGGAGATCGAGGCCGCGGATGTCGGCGGCACGATCCTCGTGCAGTCGTTGCCAAGCGTTGACGATACCCGTTTCATGCTGGAGCTGACTGAGGAGAGCGAGACCATTCTCGGTGTCGTCGGCTGGGTGGAGATGAAGGCGGTTGATGCGCCCGATGTGATTGCCGAACTGGCCAGATCGCCCAAGCTCAAGGGACTGCGGCCGATGCTGCAGGGCATCGCCGATCCTGACTGGATCGACGATCCGGCGCTGGAGCCGGCGGTCGATGCGATGATGGCGCATCATCTGGTTTTCGACGCACTGGTTCTGGAACCGCATCTTTCGGCGCTGCACGCCTTTGCCCGCCGTCATCCCGGCCTGCCGATCGTCATCAATCATGGTGCCAAGCCGCGGATTGCGGAGGGCCATTACCGGGACTGGCGGCATGGCATGCTGAGGCTTGCCGAGCTTCCCAATGTTTCCTGCAAGCTCTCCGGTCTGCTGACGGAGGCGGGCGACCAGAAACCCGAGGCGTTGCGGCCTTATATCGAGACGATCCTTGAGCTGTTCGGAGCCGAGCGGGTGATCTGGGGCAGCGACTGGCCTGTCGTCAATCTGGCCGGCAGTTATGCCGGATGGATCACGCAATGCCGGCAGATCGTTCCCGAAGCCGATCATGATGCAGTGTTCGGCGGCAATGCCCGCCGTTTCTACGGCCTGCAGGGAGCCTGAAATGCAAAGAATGGGAATGGTGATCGGCCTCGCGCCGGAAAAGGTGGAGGAATACAAGGCGCTGCATGCCGCAGTCTGGCCGGAAATCCTCGACCTTATATCGCGATGCAATATCAAGAATTATTCGATTTTCCTGCGCGAGCCGGAGAACCTGCTGTTCGGCTACTGGGAATACCATGGCACTGATTTCGCTACTGATATGGCGATGATGGAGGCCAGTGAGAATAACCAGGAATGGTGGACGTACTGCATTCCCTGCCAAAGGCCTTTCGCAACGCGAAAGGATGGGGAATGGTGGGCATCGATGGATGAGGTGTTCCATCTCGACTGAAAGGGAGAAGAGATGACTAAGCTAGGAGGCAAGGTGGTTGTGGTGACCGCTGCCGGTCAGGGAATAGGTCGGGCAAGTGCGCTGGCCTATGCAGCGGCCGGTGCCAAGGTCTGGGCGACCGATATCAATGACGAAGCTCTGGCGTCACTCAAGGGCGAGGCCAATATCGAAACGTCGAAGCTCGATGTGCTTGATGCAGGCTCGGTGACGGCGTTTTTCGAGCGCATCGGTGCTGTCGATGTGCTGTTCAACTGCGCCGGCGTCGTACATGGCGGCTCGGTGCTGGAGATGACGGACAAGGATCTCGATTTCGCCTTCGATCTCAATGTCCGCGCCATGGTGCGCACCATCAGGGCCGTACTGCCGGGCATGCTGGAGCGAGGCGATGGCACGATCATCAACATGGCCTCGATCGCATCGAGCTCCAAGGGCGTGCCGAACCGTTGCGCCTATGGCACGACGAAAGCGGCCGTGATCGGGCTGACCAAGGCGATCGCTGCCGACTATGTGACGCGCGGCATCCGCTGCAATGCGATTTGCCCCGGCACGGTGGAAAGCCCCTCGCTCGAGCAACGCATGCGGGCCCAGGGCAATTATGACGAAGCCCGTGCGGCCTTCATCGCCCGCCAGCCTATGGGTCGTCTCGGCAGCCCGGAAGAGATCGCGGAACTGGCGGTCTATCTCGCCGGCGCTACCTACACGACCGGTCAGGCCGTCGGCATTGACGGCGGCTGGTCGATCTGAGTCATTTTTTGAACAGCAAGATTTGAACTGAAAGGACTATCTCCATGAAATTCCTCCGTTATGGCGCACCCGGTGCGGAAAAGCCCGCAATCGTCGATGCCGACGGCAAGATCCGCGATCTGTCTGCCCACGTCACCGACCTCTCGGGCGTGGCACTGGCCCCCGATGCGCTGGCCAAGCTCGGCGCGATCGATCTCAACAGCCTGCCGCTGGTCGAAGGTTCGCCGCGTCTTGGCCCCTGCGTTGCCGGCACCGGCAAGTTCATCTGCATCGGTCTCAACTATTCCGACCATGCTGCCGAGACCGGCGCGACCGTGCCGCCGGAACCGATCATCTTCATGAAGGCCTCGTCGGCCATCGTCGGCCCGAATGACGACGTCACCATTCCGCGCGGCTCTGAAAAGACCGACTGGGAGGTCGAGCTCGCCGTAGTCATCGGCAAGACCGCCAAATATGTGAGCGAAGCCGACGCGCTTGATTATGTCGCCGGTTATTGCGTCACCAACGACGTCTCCGAACGCGCCTTCCAGACGGAACGCTCGGGCCAGTGGACCAAGGGCAAGTCCTGCGACACGTTCGGCCCGATGGGGCCCTGGCTCGTCACCAAGGACGAGGTTCCGGACCCGCAGAACCTCGGCATGTGGCTGACGGTCAACGGCGAGAAGATGCAGGACGGTTCGTCCAAGACCATGGTCTACGGCGTCTCCTTCCTCGTGTCCTACCTGTCGCAGTTCATGTCGCTGCATCCGGGCGATGTGATCTCCACCGGCACGCCTCCGGGCGTCGGCATGGGCCTCAAGCCGCCACGTTACCTGAAGCCCGGCGATGTCGTCGAACTGGGCATCGAAGGCCTCGGCACCCAGAAGCAGACCTTCCAGGCCGACATCTAAGCCAATCGATCGGCGCACTGGCAGGAGGCTGGCGCGCCGATTTCACCAGACATTCGCCGGCAGAGGAGGCCGCAGACCATGACCCGCATCACCAATCTTCGTGTTTTCGACCTGCGCTTTCCGACTTCGGCAAGCCTCGACGGGTCGGATGCGATGAACCCCGATCCGGATTATTCGGCCGCCTATGTCATCCTCGAAACCGACCGCGAGGGCATTTCCGGCCATGGCCTGACCTTCACCATCGGCCGCGGCAACGACATTTGCTGCATGGCGATCGAGGCGATGCGCCATCTGGTGGTCGGCAAGGATCTGGCGGAAATGCGCGCGGCGCCCGGAAAGTTCTGGCGGCACCTGACCGGCGACAGCCAGTTGCGCTGGATCGGGCCGGATAAGGGCGCCATGCATCTGGCGACTGGCGCCGTGGTCAACGCGCTCTGGGATGCGCTTGCCAAGGAAGCGGGCATGCCGGTGTGGAAATTCGTCTCCACCATGTCTCCGGAAGAGATCGCCGACATCGTCGACTATCGTTACCTGACGGATGCGCTCACCCGCGACGAGGCGATCGACATCCTGCGCAAGGCCGAAAGCGGCAAGGCGGAGCGCGTCGCCATCCTAGAAAACGAAGGTTACGCCTGCTATACGACATCCGCCGGCTGGCTCGGTTATCCCGACGACAAGCTGCGGCGCCTGGCGCAGGAAGCGGTCGATGCCGGCTTCAGCCATGTGAAGATGAAGGTCGGCCGTGATCTGGAGGACGATATCCGCAGGCTCACCATTTGCCGCGAGGTGATCGGCCCGGATCGTTACATGATGATCGATGCCAACCAGGTCTGGGATGTGAACCAGGCGATCGACTGGGTGAAGGCACTCTCCTTCGCCAATCCCTTCTTCATCGAGGAGCCGACCAGCCCGGACGACATTGCCGGCCACAAGAAAATTCGCGAGGCGATTGCGCCGGTGAAGGTCGCGACCGGCGAAATGTGCCAGAACCGCATCATGTTCAAGCAGTTTATCGCCGAAGGCGCGATCGACATCGTGCAGATCGATGCCTGCCGAATGGGAGGCTTGAACGAAGTTCTGGCGGTACTGCTGATCGCAGCCAAATACGGCAAGGCGGTCTGGCCGCATGCCGGCGGCGTGGGCCTGTGCGAATATGTGCAGCACCTGTCGATGATCGACTACATCGCCGTCTCGGGGACGAAGGAAGGCCGCGTGATCGAATATGTTGACCATCTGCACGAACATTTCATCGACCCCTGCATCATAAAGAATGCTGCCTATATGCCGCCGACGCGGCCGGGCTTCTCGATCGAGATGAAGCCGCAATCGATCGAGGCCTATCAGTTCGGAAGGCCAAAGGCGGCCTGAGCAACCCGAAATGGATATACGAAAAAGGCGCCTTACCAGCGCCTTTTCTGTTGGAGGGAGAAGTTTCAAACGTCCAGAATGGCCTTGATCACGCCGGCTTCCGGTTTGAACCATTCGGAAAACAGATGGACGGCATCGGCAAGCGGTGCACGGTGGGTGTTGAGTGCCCGGGTCGGCACGCGGCCTGCCTCGATCTGGCGGACGACCTCGGCGAAATCATCCGGCTGGGCGTTGCGGCTGGCGATCAGTGTTGCCTCGCGCTTGTGAAATTCCGGGTCGGAGAAGGTGATGTCCTGTCTCACGACCGAGAGCAGCACGTAACGCGCGCCATGGGCGAGGAAGTTGAAACCGCGCTGCATCGGAATGGCGTTGCCAGTGGCGTCGATGACGACATCATACCATTCACCGCCGGTCTGCCGTTCTGCCGTCTGTTCCGCATCGGCATCGGCGAAGATCGTTTCGTCGGCGCCGAGCTTTTCGACGGCGAAGGCGAGGCGGTCCTCGCGGGTATCCATGACCGTGACATGCGCGCCGCGGGCTTTGGCAAAAATGATCGCCGACATGCCGATCGGGCCTGAACCGGTGACGAGAACACGGTCTTCGGCGGTAATCGCGCCGCGCTTCACGCCATGGGCGCCGATCGCCAGAAACTCGATCATTGCGGCGTCTTCCAGCGGAATGTTTCCGGTTGGAATGACGTTGCTCTCCGGAACGCAGACATATTCCGCCATGCCGCCGTCGCGATGGACGCCGAGCACTTCGATATTGCGGCAGGCATTGGTAATGCCTCGGCGGCAGGCCTGGCAGGTGCCGCAGGAGAGATAGGGAACGATATAGACGGGCTGGCCCGATTTCAGGCTGCTGCCCGAGGGCGCTTCCTCGACCGTGCCGGAAAGCTCGTGGCCCATCACGCGCGGGTATTCGAGAAACGGATGCTTGCCGCCGAATATGTGAAAATCCGTGCCGCAGATACCGACATGGCGGATACGGACCTTGACCTCGCCCTCTGCGCGCACCGGGTCGGTACGATCCTCAAGCGCGAGACGGCCGGGCTCGATACAGACGAGCGCCTTCATGATGAACTCCTGCAATTAAATCGGGGTGTCTTGCTGTGAAATGTGGATATCAAAGCCATGCCGCCACCTCGCGACTGACGAGATCGCGCCAAGCGCGGGATTGGGCAAGCTGCGGAGGAATGAGGCCATCGATGGCGACGAAGCTCGCCGTGTAATCCCGCGCATCTGCTGTGCGCGCGGCGTTCAGCAGTTCGTCTCTGCGCGGATCATTGCAATCGTTGAAGCGGATCAAGGCTGCGATCCAGAGGCCGACGACACGGGCGAAACTTCCACCATCCGATCCATTGGCCAGGGCTTCGATTGCCGGCGAGAAGATGCGCTGCGGCAATTTCTGGCTTGAATCCATGGCGATCTGGATATTGCGATGGGCGATGGCGCGGTTGCTGAAACGCTCGATCAACTGGTTCATGTAGAAATCGAGATCAATGCCGGGGACGGGGTCGAGCGTCGCAGCGGCTGCCCGCATGTGATCCTTGGTCATCGCTACGAATTCCGGCACGGCCATCACGTCACGCACGCATTCCAGTCCCTTGAGCAGGCCGAGATGGGCGATCATCGTGTGCGAGCCGTTGAGCAGACGTAGCTTCATCTTCTCATAGGGTTCGACGTTCTCGACGAACAACGCGCCGCCTGCCTCCCAGGCTGGACGGCCGGAAACGAACGCGTCCTCGATCACCCATTGCATGAAGGGTTCGGTGTCGAGCGCGAGCATATCCTCCACACCGAGCAGGCTTTTGGCGCGGGTTCGGCTGTCATCGGTCGCTGCGGGCACGATGCGGTCGACCATGGAGGAGGGGAAGGTGACTTCTTCGCGGATCCATTTCGCCAGTTCAGCATCGCGCCGTTCGGCCATGTCCAACACCAGCCGCCGCACGACCTTGCCGTTGGACGGAAGGTTGTCGCAGCAGAGGATGGTGAAGGGGCGCATGCCCTTGTCGCGGCGCGAGGCGAGGCCGGCGACGAGATAACCGACTGCGCCGACCGGAGCGTCGGGATTGGCCAGGTCGTTAGCGATGCCGGGGTGCGTCTCGTCGAGGCCGCCGGTCGAAGGGTGCAGGCCGTAAGCCTTTTCCGAGACGGTCAGGGTGACGATATGGATGAAAGGGCTGGCGAGATAGGTGAGCACACGCTCCCTATCTGTCGCAGCGCAGAGCCAGTCGACGGTGGCGCCGACCACTTCGCTCGTTTCGCCGTCGCTGTCGCGCACGGTGATCGAATAGAGACCGTCCTGAGCCGCCAATGCTTCGACCGGTTCGGGTGAACGCAGGTTGACGGCGACGATGCCCCAGGGGCCGAATTCGCTCTGCAGCGCCCGCTGGGTATGGATGCCCTGATGCGCGCGGTGGAAGGCACCGAGGCCGAAATGCAGGATGCCCGGATGCAGGTCGTTACGGTCATATCCCGGCATCGCGACGGATGACGGAAGTTTGGTTTCGGCGGAAAGATGCGAGCTCATAGGCGCAATCCATATTGAGCGTGGCTTAACGCCCGTTCGATGCCACGCAGTTCGGCCAGCCCCTTCGAGCGGCCGATGGCCGGATAACCGGGCTGGGCGCCGCGTGACAAATCGTCGAGAATTTCCTGGCCGTGGTCGGGGCGCATGGGGATCTGGTGATCTTCCCGGCCTTCGGCTTTGCGTCGTTTTTCTTCCGTCAGCAATGCGGCGATCACCGCCACCATGTCGGTGCCGCCTTCCAGATGTTCGTCCTCGAAGAAGGAGCAGGGCAGGCTGTCGTCGTCGCGGGTGACATTGCGCAGGTGGACGAAATGGATCCGGTCGGCAAAACGGGTGGCAATCGCGGCCAGATCATTGTCGGCACGAGCGCCGAGAGAACCGGAGCACAGCGTCACGCCATTGGCGCGGCTATCCACTTGAGCAAGCATGTGGGCGTAATCGTCTTCGGTGGAGAGAATACGCGGCAGGCCGAGTAGCGGCCACGGCGGATCATCCGGATGGGCGCAGATGTTGATGCCGACCTCTTCGGCGACCGGCACGACTTCGGTGAGGAAATCGATGAGGTTCGCCTGCAGTCGGGCGCGGTCGATGCCGTGATAGGTGCGCAGCTTCTCGAGCAGTTGCGCCAGTGTGTAGCCATCCGCCGAACCCGGCAGGCCAGCGCCGATATTTTTGCCAAGCGCTGCGATCCGCGCATCGTCCAGCGTGGAAAAACGCTTCGCGGCTTCGTCCTGAAGCCTTTCGGGATAATCGCCTGCTGCTCCCGGCCGTTTCAGGATGTGGATGTCGAAGGCGATGAAATCGGTGAGGTCGAAGCGCATGGCCTTGGCGCCATGGCGTGTTTCCCAGCGTAGATCGGTGCGGGTCCAGTCGAGGACGGGCATGAAATTGTAGCAAACCGTCCTGATACCGGAGGCTGACAGGCGACGCAGGCTTTCCTGCCAGTTGGTGACATGCTCGCGCCAGTCGCCGGTCTGGGTCTTGATATCTTCGGAGACGGGCACGCTTTCCACCACGTCCCAGAAGAGGCCGCCTGAGCGGATCTGGTCGTGGCGTTTTTCGATCTCGTCAGCCGGCCAGACTGCACCTGTCGGGATGTGGTGCAGGGCGCTGACTATACCCTCGGCACCTGCCTGGGCGGCATCTCTCACTGTGACCTTGTCGACCGGTCCGAACCATCGCCATGTGTGTCGCATATGTCTTCCTTTGAATTAGCCGAGAGCGATCTGCACCTTGCAGGCGGCGGTGCGGTCGCCTGCCTGCTGGAAGGCTTCGAGCGCCTCATCGATCGGGAATGTGTGGGAAAGGATCGGTCGGACATCGATCGCGCGGCTGCCGATCAGTTCGACCGCCCGGGCGAATTCCGCGTGGAACCGTTGCGAGCCGCGCCAGACGATCTCCTTGCCGACCAGCATGTTGACCGGGACGGACAGTTCACCGGTGACGCCGACCTGCACGATGGTGCCGCGTGGTTTGACGCACTGGAATGCTGAGACAAGAGCGGGGCCGGCAGCCGAGCATTCGAATACGATATCGAACGTTCCCTTGTCCTTCTGATAGGGGGAAAGCGCATCGGGCTTCGAAACGTTGATGGTCTCGTCCGCGCCCATGGCCGGGCCGCGCGACAGGGCTGCATCGGCAAGGTCGGTGACGGTTATCCGCGCAGCACCCGCGTGACGGGCAGCTGCGACAACCAGCAGGCCGATCGGTCCGGCGCCGGTGACGAGAATAGTCTTGCCGGAAAGATCACCGGCCTGGGCAACCGCATGAAGGCAGACGGCAAGCGGCTCGGCACAAGCCGCTTCTGCGGCAGACGCATCGCCTTCGATCGGAAAGCACTGGATCGCTGGAACGATCAGCCGTTCGCGGAACATGCCCTGTTCATGGGGAAGGCGCATGGCCGATCCCATGAATTTCATGTCGAGGCAATGGATCGGTTGGCCGATCTTGCAATAGTGGCAATGGCCACAGGGCTGAGACGGGTTGACGGCGACGAGTGTGCCGGGTGCAAGTCCGGTAACGCCGGTACCTACCGCCTCGATGAAGCCGGAAGCTTCGTGGCCACTGATAATCGGTTCGCGCACCCTGACCGGGCCGAAACCGCCATCCTGAAAGTAGTGGAGGTCGGAGCCGCAGATGCCGCCCCAGGCCATTTTCAGCCGGACCTCGCCAGCGGCGGGTTCGGGGCATTCCTGCGTTTCGACCTTCAGGTCCTGTTTGCCGTAAAGACGAACGATCTTCGTCAACATGGTGTCATGCCTTCGATTGGGAATGGAATGCCTGCGCCGTCAGCCGGCGCAGGCCGAATTCTTAGCGGATCAGACCCATTTCGGTCGGCAGCCAGAGCGTGACGGCTGGGACGAAGGTGATGATGATCAGCGCAACGAAAAGCGGCACCAGCCAGGGCAGGATGGCGATCGTCGTGCGCTCCACCGACAGTTTGGCGACGCGCGAGAGGACGAAGAGCACCATGCCAAGCGGCGGATGGAGCAGGCCGATCATCAGGTTCAGCGTCATGATCAGGCCGAAATGCACCGGATCGATGTCGAACTGCAGCACGAGAGGCAGCAGGATCGGCACAAGGATGGTGATTGCCGCGATCGTATCGAGGAAGCAGCCGACGAAGAGCATCAGCAGGTTGACAAGGATTAGGAAGACCCACTTGCTGTCGGTAAGGCCGGTAATGGCCGTCGAAAGCAGCTGTGCTGTCTGGCTGACCGTCAGCAACCAGGCGAAGACCGAAGCTGCAGCGACGATGAACAGGACCGAAGCCGTGGTCTCGACCGTATCCATCGTCGCTTTTGCGAGGCTTCTGAAGGTCATCGTACGATACCGGACGAGACCGAGGAACAGCGACCACAGCACGGCTGCGACGGCGGCTTCCGTCGGCGTGAACCAGCCCATCGTCATGCCGCCGATCAGGATGACCGGGGTCATCAGCGCCATCACGGCCGAGAAGTCGAAATACCAGTCGCAGGCAATCAGCACGACCAGCGCAATCCCGACCGCGAGATTGAGCGACAGGCCGAACAGTGTCAGCAGATAGATGCCGAGCGGCACCATCATCACGACGATGACTTCCAGAGATGCTCCGAAGATTGTCTTCAGGCTGAACGGCGTGTCCGAACCCCAACGCTTGACATAGGCGAAGACGGCGACCGTAATCATCATCAGGACTGTCATGACGACGCCCGGGATGATGCCGGCCATGAACAGCGCGCCGATCGAGACGTTTGCCATCATGCCGTAGATGACGAAGGGCAGCGACGGCGGGAAGATCGGCCCAAGCGTAGCCGAAGCGGCGGTGACGCCAACTGCGGCCTCTACCGGATAACCGTGGTCCTTCATCGCCTTGATTTCGATCGTGCCGATGCCGGCCGCATCGGCAAGCGCCGTGCCTGACATGCCGGAAAAGACCACCGAGCCGATGATGTTGACCTGCGCCAGACCGCCCTTCATCCAGCCGACGAGCGCGACTGCGAAGGAGTAGATGCGGCCGGTGACGCCTGCGACGTTCATCAGGTTGCCGGCAAGGATGAAGAAGGGGACGGCAAGAAGCGGAAAGCTCTCGACGCCGGCGATCATGCGCTGGGCGGCGATGATGTCAGGGGCGACGCCGTAGATGACGATATAGGCGAGCGACGATGTCGCCATAGATACGGCAACGGGGACGCCGAGCAGCATCAGCGCCAGAAAGGATCCAATAAGCAGCAGCATGTTCAGCCCTCGCTCTGGAAGGCTTCGGGCCGCTCAAGCACCGAATAACCACGGCGCATATTGGCAACGAAGACCTGGATGGAACGCAGCAGCATCAGGACGAATGCCACCAGAACAGAGTAGAAGACGATGTCGCGAGGGAGATCGACAGTGACCATTTCCTCACCCGCGACGACTTCCATATAACGCCACATCAGCCACGAGCCGTAGGTGAAGAAAGAGATGCGGATTATATCGACAAGGGTCGCCATCACGCGGGTCAGGCGCGCGGGAAGATAGTGATAAAGCACGTCCACCTGGATGTGGCGCGACATCCGCACACACATGACGGAGCCCAGAAAGACCACGCCGATCAGGCAGTTGACGGCGATTTCCTCGGTCCAGGCATAACTGTCGTTGAGGACGTAGCGGGTAAAGAATTGCAGGAAGACGCAGCCCGTCATCAGCCAGAAGAGGCCGAGCGTGATCCAGTCTTCGAAGGCGTAAATCTTGAGATCGACGTCGACCGGGGCCTCGTCGAAGGTATGCGCTAGCTCCTCAGGAGTGACCTGAGTGTGAATTTCCGGTGCTGTCGACATGAGTGTGTCCCATTCAAGAGAAGCCGGCGCGGTCTTTTGTCGACCGCGCCGAACGGGATCATTGGATGGCGCGGATCGCTTCCCAATCGGACTTTTCGTAGCCGAAGTCCTCGAACTTCACCTTCTCGAGAACGTTCTTCTCAAAATCGGCCTTGTCGACTTCGACGACATTCAGGCCGCGCTTCTTGAAATCGTCGACCAATGCTTTTTCGCGGTCCTCGATGATCTTCGTGGTTTTCGCTGCAGCTTCCTGCATGACTTCGCGGAAGATCGTCTTGTCTTCATCCGACAGGCTTGCCCAGCGGCTCTTGGAGATGACGGTGTTGAGGTGGTCGACGATATGGCCGGAAAGCACGATGTTCTTCTGCACTTCGAAGAACTTCTTGGCTTCGATCGTGGTCAGCGGGTTTTCCTGCGCGTCAACCGTGCCGTTCTGCAGGGCGAGATAGACTTCTGCAAAGGCGATCGGCGTAGTGTTGGCACCGCAGGCGCGTGGCATGGCGAGATAGGCCGGAACATCCGGCACGCGCATCTTCACGCCCTTCAGATCGGAGCATTTGGTGATGGCGGTGTTGGATGTCGTGTGGCGCGTGCCGTAATAGCTGACGGCGGTGATGACGTTGCCGGTCTTGTCCTCGTAGCCCTTGGCGAGGCGCTTGAACACGTCGCTCTTCGTGTAGGCGATCAGGTGGCTCGGGTCACGGAAGATATAGGGGAAATAGGTGACGCCGATCGGCTTGAAATCGCGGGCCGCGAAGCTGGAGCCCGAGATGATCATGTCGACGGTGCCGAGCTTCAGGCCCTGGTTGATATCGGCTTCCTTGCCGAGCTGGGAAGCTGGATAGACGTCGATCTTGTAACGTCCATTGGTGCGCTTGGCGATCTCCTGAGCCGCCCAGACCGATTCCGTGTGGAAGGGTTCGGATGTCTCGTAGACATGCGCCCATTTCAAGGTGGTTTCCGCATGCGCGGTCAATGCCGACGCCACGACGATAGCCGCTGCACCGAGCAGTGTCTTCAATCTCGAACTCATTCTGTCCTCCCGAATTGCGTTCAGATTACTCCCTGACCGGCCGCCTCCTCGCGGTCTCGATCACTCCTCTCTCGTCGGCTCCTCTCCGAAGCTTTCCGAGAATCTCTTTTGCGACAGCGTCAGATGCATGCGCATCGCCTCGCGTGCCGCTGCCGGATCCCGCGCTGCCAGAGCATTGCGGATGATCCTGTGTTCTTCCAGCGCCGCTCGCCACGTGTGCGGCCCCTCGAAATAGCTCGCGAGCTTTTCGAAGAAGGGCGAAGAGCGTTTGTCGTAGATCAGGCCGATAAAGACATTCAGCGACGAGTTGCCGATGATATCGGCGATCGCCGTATGGAAGGCCCGGTCGAGCGCCAAGGCTCGCTCCGAGTTTTCCAGCGCGTCTTCCATCTCTTCAAGAATCAGGTCGAGGCTTCGGATGCCGGTTTCATCGACATGCCTTGCGGCCTCTTCCGCAATTGCACTTTCGATGATGCATCGTGCCTGCAGAATTTCGAATGGAGCTTCGCTATCGTCTGCGGCCAGGATTTTAGTGTCACCGGCTACTCTGCGGTTCACGTAAACGCCCGAGCCCATGCGGATCTGCACAAGCCCTTCGACCTCCAGAACGATCAAGGCTTCTCGAACGGTAGGGCGTGATACGCCCAGTCGTTCGGCCAGCTCGCGTTCGGCCGGCAGCCGTTCTCCGACCGGGATTTCTCCCGACTGAATGAGCGTACGAAGCTGTTCCGCGGCCTGGCGATAAAGCCGGCGTGGTTCAAGCGCGACAAACATGAAAACCTCCTGACGCGTCTCTCCTCCCGCGTCATGTGGTCAGATTGTCTTACCAATTATCATTCGTCAAGTGCGTTCCTCCCAGAAACTTGTTCATGCCGGCATGGAGACGCCATAGGCGCCGGAAAGCTCTAGAAAGGCTGCTCTCGTGACAGGATCGAGCTCGACGCCGTTGGCTTCGCGATGTCCCGCGACTTTCCATTCGCGATCGCCGGGTGCCATGACAAACGCCTCGGCACGGGCCGGCGAGGTCCGCAGCGTTTCCACATAACGCTGCATGCCGGCTTCGAACGTTGCCCTATCGACAAAAGCCTCGGGCTGGATTGCGATGACGAAGGCACCGAGCTGGCGCGGCGTCTGCATGTCTTCTCCCATCATCGAAGGGATGTCGAAGCTGAGGCGCATGCCCGTGAGCACGGCGCTGAAGATTTCTGCAATGCCGGCAAGGCCTGCGCCCTTGAAGCCGAACGCGTCGCCAAGAGGGGCAAGCATCTCGGTGAGATTAGGGTCGGTCGTATTGATGCCGGCTTCGTCAGATGCGACACCCTGCGGAAGTTGCGTTCCTGTGCTGCGGTAGAGCAGCACGCGGTTAAAGGGGACTGCGCTGGTTGCCATGTCGAGCAGCCACGGGTCGTCACCCGCGACGGGAACGGCCATCGAAATCGGATTGGTGCCGTGAAAGCGCGAGGCGCCGTCATGGAGCCGGACGAAGCTGTCCGAGTTGCAGAACGAGAGGCCGATCAGCCCCTGTCTTGCGGCCTCGATGGAAAAGGCGCCTGCAGCGCCAAAGTGGGAATTGTTGCGGATGCCGACCGCGCCGATGCCGAATTTCTTCGCAAGGTCTATCGCTCGATCCATCCCGGCATAAGCGCCGACCGCACCTTGTGCGTGATCCGCGTCCAATGTCTCGACAGCTCCAAAGCCTGACACCTTCTGAACGTTCGGAGTCTTGTTGAGCCGGCCGCCTTCCAGAGCCTTGACGTAGTGAGCCAGCAACCGCACGCCGTGGCTATCCACGCCGCAGCGTGTGGCATGCATCATGGCCCGCGTCGTTGCATTCGCGGTCTCTTCATTCGCGCCGCAACCTTTCAGAATGTCGCGGCAAAACCGGTCGAGATCCGAAAGCGAGACTGTCTGATGTGAGGCATCCATGGCATTTCCTCAAGATTATGTCTTTTGTGTACACTAGACATTCGTTTCCGCGAATGCAAATGAATGAAGACGGTCGGTTGCGATTTTCGCTGGTGCGACACTTCGGGAGGCAGGGACATGACGGAGGAGCCGAGTGATGCCGTACCGGGGCGTTCTCCCAAGCTCTATCAGCGCGCTTTGGCAGTGGTCGCGTCGGAAATCCGCTCGGGTGGGTGGCATGACGCCGCAAGGCTGAACGAAACCGCTATTGCGAAACGTTTCGGGATCAGCAGGGCTCCGGCGCGACAGGCATTGATGGAATTGGAGGCGCTGGGGCTCGTTCGCAAATCAGGCGGGCGAGGATATCAGGTCGTCGCCGGAGTCGGTTCCGCAAGCCATGAAGCTGGCAGCCCCGCCTATCTGCCCACCCAGGAGGATATTCAGCTTCATTTTCTAGCGAGCTGGGAACTGATCTATCGTCAGGTGGAAATGAACATCGTATCGCGCACGTCGATCGCCAGCTGGCGCATCAATGAGGTCGCGCTGGCGAAATCCTTTGGCGTGAGTCGCACCGTCGCCCGCGAGGTGGTGGCGAGATTGCAGCAGCGCGGCATCGTCAGCAAGGATGATGCCGGTCGCTGGCATGCGCCTGCACTGACCGCTAGGCACGTCAGCCAACTCTACGAATTGCGATGGACGCTCGAACCGCTTGCGCTCGAACAGGCTTTTCGACGGCTCCCGGAGAGCCTGCTGCCGGTTTTGATGCGGGATCTGGAAAGCGCCATTGAAGCCGGTGATGCAGCAGATGGCGCGATGCTGGATGCGGTGGAACAGCAGCTTCACGGCCAGTTGCTAGGTCATTGCGACAACGCCCCCCTGATGCAGGCGATCAGCCTGCCGCAGGCGATCCTCGTGGCTCATCACCGCCTTTATCAGCCCAAGGCGCCGTTCATCGAAGACGAGCCGTTTCTGCTGGAGCATGCCGAGGTTTTCGAGCGCCTGATGGCTGGCCGGATTGAAGATGCCGGCGCGGCACTGGCGAGCCATCTGAAAATTTCGCGGGATCGCGCGATGCTGCGCATCGCCAATGCCGCCCGCAACCTTTCGCCGCCTAATGTGCCCTATCTGGAGCGTCTGGGCGACGCTGAATTCAATCTGTGACAACGATCATCGGGAGGAGCCGACATTGAAGATCAAGTCTCTGGAACCATTCATCCTTCATCTGCCGCTGACATCGGCGTCGATCTCCGATTCGACCCACAGCATCACCCATTGGGGTGTGGTCGGCGTGGCGATCACCACCACGGATGGGCTGACCGGTTATGGTTTTACCGGTACCCATGCGCATCTTGCGTCCGACCGGCTGATCACTGCCTGCATCCGCGACTGCTATGCCCCACTTCTGATCGGCGAGGATGCCAATGACCACCAGAGGATCTGGACAAAGCTTGCCCGGCATCCTTCGCTGCAATGGGTCGGTCGGGCCGGTATCACCCATCTTGCGCTTGCCGCGGTCGATGTCGCGATCTGGGACCTGAAGAGCAAGAAGGCCGGCCTGCCGCTCTGGTCCTATCTCGGTGGTGCCAGAACCGAACGGCTGGAGGCCTATAATACCGATATCGGCTGGCTGTCCTTCTCGCTCGACGACCTTTTGTCCGGTTCAGCCCGTGCGGTCGAGCAGGATGGTTTTACCCGGATCAAGCTGAAGGTCGGTCACGACGATCCGAATGTGGATGTTCGTCGGCTGGAATCGGTTCGCAAGCGGCTGGGAGCGGATATCCGCATCGCTATCGACGGAAACGGCAAGTGGGACCTGCCGACCTGCCAGCGTTTTTGCGAACAGGCCCGTGATCTCGATATTTACTGGTTCGAGGAGCCGATGTGGTATGACGATGTCGAGAGCCACAGGCTGCTCGCGCGATCCTCGACCATTCCGGTGGCGCTCGGTGAGCAGCTCTATACGGTCGATGCCTTCCGCAGCTTCATCAGCGCCGGGGCGGTTGCCTATGTGCAGCCCGACGTGACGCGCCTTGGCGGTGTTACCGAATATATTCAGGTCGCCGATCTGGCGCTGGCGCATCGCCTGCCGGTCGTGCCGCATGCCGGCGAGATGAGCCAGGTGCATGTGCATCTGAGCTATTGGCATCCGGCCTCGACAATTCTCGAATATATCCCCTGGATCAAGGATCACTTCGAGGAACCGGCGGATGTCGTCGGCGGTGTCTACAAACGGCCTGAGCAACCCGGTGCCGGGACGACAGTGCTGGCCGAAAGCTTTGCGCGGTTCGGCAAAAGTCTCGCCTGACAAGCAGAGGTCAAAAACAGATCTGCCGCCCGGAGGCGGCAGATTAGGGAGGGGCTCGCGCCCCATCCAAGCCTTGGGAGGCTTATTCGGCCGGCTGCAACTGCGCCGTCTTGATGTCGCTGGTACGCGACGACAGGGCAGCGTCGAGCATGTCCTTGTCGAGTTCGCCTTCCCAGCGTGCGACTACGATGGTGGCGACGGCGTTGCCGACAAGGTTGGTCAGCGCGCGGCATTCCGACATGAAACGATCGATGCCGAGGATGAGCGCCATACCGGCGACCGGAACCGACGGAACGACCGAGAGCGTGGCGGCCAGCGTGATGAAGCCCGCGCCAGTAATGCCAGCAGCACCCTTGGACGACAGCATCGCGACCAGCAACAGCAGGATCTGGTCGGTGAGCGACAGATCGATGCCGGTAGCCTGGGCGATGAACAAAGCCGCCAGCGTCATGTAGATGTTGGTGCCGTCGAGGTTGAAGGAATAACCGGTCGGAATGACCAGGCCGACAACCGAGCGCTTGCAGCCGGCACGTTCCATCTTCTGCATCAGGTTCGGCAGGGCTGCTTCCGAGGAAGACGTGCCGAGCACGAGCAGCAGTTCTTCCTTGATATAGCGGAGCAGGGCGAAGATGGAGAAGCCGTTATACTTCGCCACGGCACCCAGCACGACCACAACGAAGAGCACTGCGGTGATGTAGAAGGTGAGGATGAGGAAGGCGAGGTTGGCGACAGAGCCAATGCCGTATTTGCCGATCGTGAAGGCCATGGCGCCGAATGCGCCGATCGGTGCGGCTTTCATCAGAATGGCGACGAGACGGAACACCGGAGCGGTAAGCGCCGTCAGGAAATCGGTGACCGGCTTGCCGCGTTCGCCGACCATGCCGAGAGCGATACCGAACAGGACCGAGAAGAACAGAACCTGGAGAATGTCGCCCTGGGCGAAAGCGCCGACGATCGTGTCCGGGATGATGTTCATTAGGAAGCCGGTGATCGTCGTCTCATGCGCCTTGGTGGCATAAGCGGCGACAGCCTTGCCATCGAGCGAGGCCGGGTCGATGTTCATGCCGGCGCCGGGCTGCAAGACGTTGCCGACGATGAGGCCGACGATGAGGGCCAGTGTCGAGAATGTCAGGAAGTAGATCATCGCCTTGCCGGCGACGCGCCCGACCTTTTTCAGGTCCGACATGCCGGCGATGCCGGTGGCAACAGTCAGGAAGATCACCGGAGCGATAATCATCTTGACCAGCTTGATGAATGCGTCGCCAAGCGGCTTCAGGCTCGCGCCGAAATCGGGCCAGTAATGTCCGATCAGCATGCCGGCGATGATCGCGACGATGACCTGAACATAGAGGTGGCGATAGAAGGGTAGGGGAGCACGCGGCTGCGTGGATGCGGGTACTTCAATCATAGTGTCCTCCATCGCGCCGCAACCAACGATCTGGCTCTTCCCGGGCGCATTGATGTCGAAACGAAGGCAGCAAGAGGCGTGCCAGTTTGTCGCCTGCGACATAAGGTCTTGATTACTATTGCTTAAATTGCGTTTAGTCATTTCTATGTTAGTATTTGAGCGATTTTCCGCACGGATGGATTTGCGTGTGGTGCGGATTTATGCTCAATTGTTTTCGTGCCAATACGTCAAGTCATCGCTTACTCGCCGGCAATGCGCCGAACCTGGATCGTTTTCGGTCTGGTCTGTGTTGTCGCCTGCGCTGCCGTATTCTACGTCGCGGGTATTTACGGACGAGCCTCGGCCCTTTCGGCGCTGTCCATGCAGGGCCGGACAGAGGCGAGCCTGAAGGTTGCTTTGCTGCGGGCTGTTCTGGAGCGCCCGCGGGCGCTGCCTCTGCTTCTGGCGCAGGATCGCGATGTTATGGACGCACTTTCCAGCGATGATCCGGCGGCAAGAATTGCCCTCAGTCGCAAACTGGAGAACCTGATCGATCCGACAAAGGCTGCGGTGATTTATGTCGTCGCGGCTGATGGTATCGCGGTCTCGGCCAGCAACTGGCGCGAAGAAAAAAGCTTTGTCGGCAACGATTACACGTTCCGCAGCTATTTTTCCCGCGGCATGTCCGAAGGCGGCGCGGAGCATTTTGCGCTTGGTTCCGTCAGCAATCGACCGGGACTCTATATCTCCTACCGGGTCGGCCCTGCGGACAAGCCGCTCGGCGTCGTCGTGGCCAAGATGGAATTCGACCAGCTGGAGGCCGATTGGCGCGATACGCAACGGCCATCCTTCGTGACCGACGACAATCATGTCGTACTGGTCACGACCATACCGTCCTGGCGTTTCATGACCACCGAGCCGCTAGCGCAATCGAGCCTGTCGTCCATTCGCGAAAGTCTGCAGTTCGGTGACGCCCCTCTTCTGCCCTTGCCGATGACAAGGCTTGAGACACTGGCACCGGATGCCGACATTATAAGGGTGCTGCTTCCGGGCGGTGGGCAAATCCGTTATCTGCAGATATCGGTGCCGGTCGTCTCGACAGGCTGGCATTTCCAGTATCTGCTGCCGATCGACGGTCCGGTTGCGGCCGATATGCGCGAATTCCGGCTGATCGGTGCATTGGCGCTTTTTGTGCTGTTGGCCGTTGCGGCCGTCTGGATACGCCGTCGGCAGATGGCGCAGATGATGATCGTGCGGGCCCAAGCTGCCCGTGAAGAACTCGAGCGACGTGTCGACGAACGGACGCGCGATCTCAGCCTGACACGCGACAACCTGCAGGCGGAGATTTCCACTCGAAAATCGACCGAGGTCAAGCTGCAGGCGGTGCAGCAGGACCTGGTTCAGGCCAACCGGCTGGCTATCCTGGGACAGGTTGCCGCCGGCGTCGCACACGAAATCAATCAGCCGGTTGCCACCATTCGTGCCTATGCCGACAATTCCAAGGTTTTCCTTGAACGGCAGCAGATACAGCCGGTGAAGGAAAATCTCGATCTCATCGCCACGCTCACCGACCGGATCGGTGCCATCACCGACGATCTCAAGGCGCTGGCGCGCCGCGGCCGCACTGGAGCCGAGCCCGTATCGCTTGGCGAAGTGTTCGAAGGCGCCGTCATGCTGTTGAAAAGCCGGTTCACCGGGTCGCTGGACATGCTCGATATCGAGCCGATCGCGGAGGATCTGGAGGTTAAGGGGAGTCGCTTGAGGCTGGAGCAGGTATTCATCAATCTGTTGCAGAACGCGCTTGAAGCGGTCGAAGGGCGTGAAACGGGGCGGGTTTCCGTTTCGACACTTGTGACGGGCGAGACGGTCACAATCAGCGTTGCCGATAACGGTCCGGGCATCGCGCCCGACATTCTGGCGGAACTGTTCCAGCCGTTCAACTCGTCGAAAGACAAGGGTCTGGGCCTCGGCCTGGTCATCTGCAAGGACATCGTGGCGGACTACGGCGGCCAGCTTGATGTGAAAACCGGCGAGACCGGGACACGATTTACCGTTCATCTGAAGAGGGCCTGAGCAATGGCTGCACCCGCGTCTGTTTTTCTCATTGATGACGACAAGGATCTCCTCAAGGCGACGGCCCAGACATTGAGTCTTGCCGGTTTCGACGTTCGGCCGTTTTCGACCGGCAAGGAAGCGCTGTCCCAGCTCGACGACAGTTTTCCGGGTGTGGTCGTCTCGGATATCCGCATGCCCGGACTGGACGGATTGCAGCTGTTCGATCGGATTTCAGGTTTTGATCGCGAGTTGCCGGTCATTCTGATAACCGGTCACGGCGACATACCGATGGCGGTCAAGGCGATCCAGAGCGGGGTCTACGACTTCCTCGCAAAGCCGTTTGCAGCCGAGCGATTGATCCAATGCGTCAGGCATGCGGCGGAAAAGCGCGGTCTCGTGATGGAGAACCGGCGGCTGAGGGCGGTGGGGTCGGAGGCCGATGATGGTCTGCCGCTGATCGGCCAGACGCCGGTCATGGAGCGGTTGCGCCATATGCTGCGCCAGATCGCCAGTACAGATGTCGACGTGCTGGTGACGGGGGAAACGGGTAGCGGTAAGGAGGTCGTGGCGAGCATTCTTCATTCATGGAGCAGACGATCGACCGGCAACTTCGTCGCGCTGAACTGCGGCGCGCTTCCTGAACAGGTGATCGAGAGCGAACTTTTCGGTCATGAGGCCGGTGCCTTTACCGGTGCGCAGAAGAAGCGCGTCGGGCGGATAGAGCATTCGAGCGGTGGGACGCTGTTCCTCGACGAGATCGAGAGCATGCCGCTTTCCACCCAGGTGCAGATGCTGCGGGTTCTGGAAATGCGCGAGGTCACGCCGCTCGGCACCAATGAGGTGCGACCCGTGGATCTGCGCGTCGTGGCTGCCTCCAAGGTCGATCTCGGCCATCCGGATCAAAGATCCATCTTTCGCGAAGATCTTTATTACCGGCTGAACGTGGTGACGTTGACAATCCCGCCGCTGAGGGAGCGACGGGACGATATTCCGCTTCTGTTCAATTATTTTGTCAGAAAGGCCGGGCGACGGTTTGATCGTGAGGTTCCCGACCTGCCGCGCGCTGTCGTCGATCACCTGAGGGATCATTCGTGGCCGGGCAACGTCCGCGAGCTTTCTCATTATGCCGAAAGATTCGTGCTCGGCCTTGAACCGTCCATAGCGGCGCCGCGCACCGATTCTGCCAATGGCGCCGGTCTGCCGGAGCGTCTGGAGCGCTACGAAGCGGATATCATCCGCGAAACGCTGATCGAATTCGGCGGCGACGTGCAGCAGACAATCGCAGCGCTCGGTATTCCGCGCAAGACATTTTATGACAAGCTTCAGCGTCATGGAATCGTTCGTATAGACTACGCCGAACGGCGCTGAAGCCGCTGTAAATGCAAGGATTTCTCTGGCTCGTATTGCGGCTCGAAGATGAGTGGTCATCTTCGCTCGTTCTAAAATGATGCGGAAAAGACGGTTCTCGGAAACACCTGGTTAAGGTTTTCTTTTTATTAACAGAGACCGGTGTGATCACGTTATTTGATGGTTTCGCGTACATGCATTTTCCGCCTTCCCGCAAAGACATTTCCCCAAGCGAAAACGCGAATTGGAGCGACGAACAGGAGTTCGTGGCGGCCAATGACGCGGAGCAGCCTCTGCCGTTACCGGAGCCCATCCCGGCGGTCGAGCTCGACCCCGAAAAGCTTCCGACCTGGCAGCGTGCGTTCATTCTTGCGCCCAATGTGCGTTTCACCCGCACGCCGGGCCGCAGCCCCGCCAGACCGGAATCGGAAACGGACGATGCGGCAGAAGATGCCGGTCATGTGGGCGGCCTGACCTCCGTACACGCGCCGCAGCCGGTCGCTGTCCCCGTCAGCAAGGGCCATCCGGCTCCACACCATGTAAATACAGGCTCCCAAGTGAATAATCTCCAGCGCCGGATCGGCAAGGCTTTCGCGCCAGCGGCTTCCGTCTCGCAGCCGATCGAGGCAGCCATTCAACGGGTTGTCGAGCAGCCGATATATCGTCAGTCGAGTGTTACAGCCGCAGTGCTGCCAGAAATTGTACCCGTTGCAAACGCACCGGTTCGTCGCGCGACGTCCATTCCGGATCATCTCATTTGGGAGATGATGAGCCTGGGTGCTTCGGAAAACGTCGAGCAGAAAGCTTCGCCGCGGGTTCTTCCGGCCGTCCAGCCCTTGCCGAAGCCGGTTTCCGCCGCACTTAAGCCGACCGTCACCCGCTTCGTGCCGCCTGCGCCAATGCCGGCCGTCGTTGCGGCCGCGCCGGTGATCGTGCCCGTCGTTCACGAAGCTCCGTCGGCCATCGACCTTTATCGCCAGATCGCGATCAGGCAAATCGCGCCGGCACAGACGACCATCGAGCCGCTGTCTGTGCCGTTTATCGATGCTGCCGCCTATGTTACGCCAGCCGAAGCTGTGGTTGAACAATCCGTAGCGGCTATCGAGCCGATCGAGATCCAGCCTGCCGCACCGGTGGTTGCCCGCAAGCCGCGCGTCCTGCAGTTCGCCGATGACTACACGTTCCCGGAAATCGATCTGCTGCAGCCGCCGGCCCCGCTCGAAGAAGAAACGATGAGCCAGGAGGCGCTCGAACAGAGCGCCGGGCTTCTCGAAAGCATTCTCGAAGATTTCGGCGTCAAGGGCGAGATCATCGATGTTCGTCCCGGTCCGGTCGTAACACTTTACGAATTTGCTCCGGCACCAGGCGTAAAGTCCTCGCGCGTGATGAACCTGTCGGACGATATCGCCCGTTCCATGTCGGCGCTGTCTGCCCGTGTTGCCGTTATTCCCGGCCGCAACGTCATCGGCATCGAACTGCCGAATGTGGTGCGCGAGACCGTCTATCTGCGCGAACTGGTCGAGAGCAATTCCTATATCGGCACCGACTACCGCCTGCCGCTCTGCCTCGGCAAGACGATCGGCGGTGAGCCGGTCATCGCCGAACTCGCAAAGATGCCACATCTTCTTGTCGCCGGCACCACCGGTTCGGGCAAGTCGGTCGCCATCAATACGATGATCCTGTCGCTGCTCTACCATCTTCGCCCGGAAGAATGCCGGTTGATCATGGTCGATCCTAAGATGCTGGAGCTTTCCGTCTATGACGGTATTCCGCATCTGCTGACGCCTGTCGTTACCGACCCGAAGAAGGCGGTTCTGGCGCTGAAATGGGCCGTGCGCGAGATGGAAGAGCGCTACCGTAAGATGTCGCGTCTCAATGTCCGCAATATCGACGGCTTCAACGCCCGCGTCTCCGAAGCGCGCAATCGTAATGAAACGATCATGATCAACGTGCCGGTCGGCTTCGACCGCAGCACCGGCGAGCAGATCTTCGAGGAACAGGCGCTCGACCTGACGGCGCTGCCCTATATCGTCGTCATCATCGACGAAATGGCCGATCTTATGATGGTTGCCGGCAAGGAGATCGAAGGCGCCGTACAGCGCCTGGCGCAGATGGCGCGTGCCGCAGGCATCCACCTGATCATGGCGACCCAGCGTCCCTCCGTCGACGTCATCACCGGCACGATCAAGGCAAACTTCCCGACCCGCATCTCCTTCCAGGTGACGTCGAAGATCGACAGCCGCACCATTCTCGGCGAACAGGGTGCCGAACACCTTCTCGGCCAAGGCGACATGCTGCACATGAAGGGTGGCGGACGGATCTCCCGTGTCCATGGTCCCTTCGTCTCGGATTACGAGGTGGAGAAGGTCGTCGCGCATCTGAAGACCCAGGGCCAGCCATCCTATCTCGGCAGCGTCACTGAGGATGAGGAAGACGACGGTATCGAGGAAGAAGAGGATGTAGCCGTCTTCGACCAGAGCTCGATGGGTGCCGAAGACAATGGCGACGATCTTTATGAGCGTGCCGTCAAGATCGTCCAGCGCGACAAGAAATGCTCGACCTCCTATATCCAGCGCCGCCTGTCTATCGGCTACAACCGTGCCGCCTCGCTGGTGGAGCGGATGGAAAAAGAAGGCCTTGTTGGCGCCCCCAACCATGTCGGCAAGCGCGAGATCCTTGGTCCGCAGCAGGTACAGCCGCGCTCCGGCGAGGAGTGATAGCCATCGGAGAGCCGCCTAGGCGGCTTTCCATTTCATCAGCGATCGTTCGAGCATCGACAAAAGATCGAAGACGAGGATCGCAAGGGCGGCGACGAGGAGCGCTCCCTGCAGGATGAAGGCAAGATTGTTGGAATTCAGTCCGGCAATGATGACTTCACCCAGCGTCTTGGCTGCGACCGTCGAACCGATCGTTGCCGTGCCGAACCCGATCACCGTGGATATCTTGATGCCACCGACGATCATCGGCAGGCTGAGTGGCAATTCCACCTGCCAAAACGTCTGGAGCGCGGTCATGCCGTTACCCTTTGCTGCGTCGGAGATCGCCCGCGGCACCGTCGTCAGGGCCGTCATTGTGTTCTCGAACACGGGCAGCAGGGCGTAGAGAAACAGCGCGACCAGCGTCGGCCCGTTGCCGAAGCCCATGGCGGGAACGGCAAGTGCCAGCACCGCGACCGGCGGGAAGGTCTGGCCGATATTGACCACCGTTCGGGCAAGCGGCAGGAATTCAGCTCCGAATGGCCGGGTGACGAGAATAGCGAGCGCAACGGCAACGATCGTCGCGGCGCAGGTCGCGAAAAATACCATCCTCACATGCAGAAGCGTCAGCGATGCAAGGCTTCCCTGGTTGTAGATCGCCGGGGCATTGGCCTGCACCAGAGGCTTGAACAGGAATTCGAAGCTTTCGGGCGAAACCAGAAAAGCGATCAACAGAGAGAGGAGAATGAGACGGGGGATAAGCGGCCAAAACTTCATTGTGGTCTGATCGCCTGACCGAGCAATGTTTCGAGACGGACGCGGCCAAGCTTCGCCCCATCTTCGGCCGTCACGGGCAGGACCTGCGCACCGGCCCACATCAATGCGGCAAGCGCCTCCTGTTGGGTCTTGTCGATGCCGATCGGCTCGCCGGGTGCGTCGCCCGGTTCAACGACAGAAGCGATCGTGCCGAGCGACAATAGCCGGAAAGGGCGGTCGAATGTGCCGACAAGTCCTTCGACGAATGGCGTTGCCGGTGTTTTGAGGAGATCGATGGGATGCCCGTATTGCAGGAGTTTTCCCTTGTCCATGACGGCGATGGTGTCGCCAAGATGGAAGGCTTCGTTGATATCGTGGGTTACGATCACGATGGTGGTGCCGAACCGTTTCTGGATTGCCAGCAGCTCGTCCTGGGCGGTGCCCCGGAGGACGGGGTCGAGCGCGCCGAAGGGCTCGTCCATCAGAAGGATTTTTGGCTCGGCCGCAAGTGCGCGGGCGACACCGACACGTTGCTGCTGTCCGCCCGAAAGCTGATGCGGATAACGGTCGGCATAAAGAGCGGGATCGAGCTGGAAGAGGGTCAGCAGTTCCGCAACCTTGGCATCGATACGTGACCTTTCCCATTTCAGCAGCCGTGGAACCGTGGCGATGTTCTCCGCTACCGTGCGATGGGGAAACAGGCCGTGGCCCTGGATTGCGTAACCGATCCGACGGCGCAGCTCGTGACCCGGAATGCCGCGCGTATCTTCCCCGCCGATCAGGATCGCGCCTTCGTCCTGCGAGACGAGCTGATTGATCATGCGCAGCAGCGTCGTCTTGCCTGATCCAGATGTGCCGACCAGGACGGCGATCGAACCCTCGGGAACCGAAAAACTGACGGCATCAACGACGGCCTTGCCGCCATATCGCTTTGTCACGGACTGGATGTCGATCATGCGGAACGGGCCTCCGTGCCCGGAGAGGTGCTGAAATCGACCAGCGCACCAAGAATGATCGCGGCGATAAAGGACATGGCGACCGTCGGGAGGGCACCGAGCAGGACGAGGTCCATGGCCGACTGGCCAAGGCCCTGGAAGACGAAGACCCCCATGCCGCCGCCACCGATCAATGCGGCAATCGTTGCCATTCCGATATTCTGGATGAGGACGATGCGGACGGCCGCAAGCAGGCTCGGGAAAGTCAGTGGAAATTCGATCGATACGAGTCGCTGCATGTCGGTCATACCGGCGCCACGTGCCGCATCATTTGCCTCGCGCGGCACGTTTTCGAGGCCGGCGACCGTGTTGGCGACGACCGGCAATAGGGAATAGAGCACGAGCGCGACAAAGGCGGGCGCGACGCCGATGCCGGCAATGCCGATCGCCGACGCGCCCGGGATGTTTGCGGCGATCCATCCGAGCGGCAGGATAAGCAGACCGAAAAGCGCAATCGACGGCACGGTCTGGAGGATATTGAGTGTGTTCAGCGCGCTGGCCCGCAGCCATTTTACCCGATTGCACAACACGCCGATCGGCACTCCCAGAACAAAGGCCAGGCACATGGAACCGAGCGCCAGCGTGACGTGCCGTCTCATCTCCGCCCAGAACGCATCCGAACGATTGGAGTATTCCTTGATCACCGAGATTTCGGAGAGAATGCCGGAAGCAAAAATACCACCGATAACGATCGCTGCGATCAGCAGAAGCAGCAGCCGAAACTGAGGCGAGGGCTTCAGTCTGGCAATCACGTCGATCGTCGCGAGAGAAAGGCCGAACAGCAGCAGCCAGAAGCCCGATCCGGGTGAAACGCGCGCGTAACTATTGCCGGGCGGCAGTTGGGCATGCGCTGCCCCGCCGAGTGCCAGTATTGTTGCTGCCAGAGAGACCATCGTGATGACAAGCTTGACGCCGGTCGGCAGGCGGAAGATCAGAGACAGGGCGACGAGCAGGAGTGCAAGTGTCAGGGCCGTGCCGGCCCAGGGGGCAAGCGATTCCGCCAGCGAGCGGCCCTGTCCCTGCAGGATCCGGTTCGGCTTCACCACCACGAAAGGCAGGAAAAGCGTTGCCGCCAGAACGATGGCAGCCATCAGCATGCCCGTTTTCTCAAGTCCTGCCCGCAACGCCGTCGTTCCCTCGCTCAGGGCTTACTTGATGAAGCCGTTCTTTTTCAAAAAGTCCTCGGCGACGGATTTTGCCGGTTCTCCACCGACCTGAACGCGGCCGTTCAGCTCCTGCAAAGTCACAAGATCCAGTTTCTCGAAGACGGGCTTCAGCAATTCCTCGATCTTCGGGTTCTTGGCGAGCGTATCCTGGCGGATGATCGGTGCAGGCTGATAAACGGGCTGCACCTTCTTGTCGTCTTCCAGCACGACCAGACCCGATGGAGCGATACCGCCATCTGTGCCATAGACCATTGCCGCATTGGCGCCGTTCGTCTGGTTCGCCGCAGCTGCGATCGTCGCCGCGGTGTCACCGCCTGAGAGCGTGATCAGCTGTTCCGGCTTGAATTTGAAGCCGTATGTCGTCTGGAAAGCGGGGAGGGCGGCGGCTGAATTGACGAATTCAGATGAGGCCGCCAGCACGATTTTTCCGCCGCCGCTGACAAATTTGCCGAGATCGGACAGCGTCTTGAGGCTGTTTTCCTGTGCGACATCCTGGCGAACGGCGATGCCCCAGGTGTTGTTTGCCGGGGATGGGGTGAGCCAGACGATCTTGTTGGCTTCGAGATCGAGCTTCTTCACCGTTTCATAGGCCTGCTTCGGGTCTTTCCAGGCGGGATCGTCGGCCTTTTCGAAGAAGAATGCGCCATTGCCGGTATATTCGGGGTAGATATCGATCTCGCCGGCGGTGATTGCCTTGCGCACAACGGGCGTTGCACCGAGCTGAATACGGTCGGTTGCCTGGATATCGTTTGCCTGAAGAACCGAAAGAATGATGTTGCCAAGGACACCGCCCTCGGTGTCGATCTTTGACGAAACGACCACCTGCGCGGAAGCGGCCGTGGCGGATAAAGACAAGGCCAGCAGCAGGCCGGAAAACTTCTTCGTGAGCGACATGGGGTCTTCCCTGAACGGTGGCCGGTCTTGATGCCGGCGCATGAGTGATCGAGCTACCGGACCAATAGGTAGTGCAGGCTCGTCTCGTGTCGAGGATGTTTCGACTACCCAACCCCTGTTCGGGGAAAACGTTAGTTCTTTATCGTGGCAAGTGGTGGAAGCCTCACGCCATGCCGTATATTCACAGCTCTCGGCAATAGTTTAGAATCGACCGGAAAGGGAAATTTCTCCCCGGCGGCTCTATTGGTTATCATGTGGCACCGATTCTGGGGCCAGTTAAATGTATGCGCTATAATCTCGCAGATTTGCCATTGCATCGGCTCTTGGAGCCGGTCTGCCGAGCGACTGCGGCGATGACACGCCTGGATGAGCGCGTCTCTCGATCGGCGGTCGGGCCGGGATGGATCGAGCGCTCACATTTCATCGATGCCGTCGCCTCTCTCTGGATCGACGGCGAGCTTGTTCATCTGGAAGATCTTGTTCTGCATGATGCCGCGATGGGCATTCGTGTCCCGACCCATGAACTGACGATTGCATACGATATCCTGCGTACGCGACGACGGATACTGGAGCACGATCCGAGCTGGGCGCTCAGTCGCGAGGGTCTGAGCCAGTTGCGCGGGAAGTCGGCAGATCAGCATTCGGCCTCGTCCATAGAAAAACCCCTGGAGATAAAGTCGATAGAGCCGGAGGATGTGGAGGATCCACTGGCACGGTATCTGGCGGAGATCGATGCGGTGGTTGCCAGAAGCGAGGCCGCACTTTCGCAGGTGCTAAGCCCATCGCCACCGAGCTACACGAAGGAGCGTGTCCCGTTTCTTTATGAGCCCGATTGGAACGAGGATGAAAGGCTTGCCGAATGGCAGGCCGTACTCGAAAAAAGTTTGGGCTTGCCGCCGGTTCTGCGTGCGGTGCTTCTACTGGATGCCTGGAACCAGTTGCAGGTGCTGCAGCATGCACCGTGGTTAGGGCGGTTGCTCGCCGCATCGCTCCTGAGGAAAGAGGGCGTCACGGTTGCTCATCTTGCCGCATTCAATCTGGGGCTGAAGCAGGTCGGGCGGGAACGCCGCACAGACCGGCAGCAGACTGTTCGCCTGCTTGCCTTGCTCGATGCGATCACCGAAGCGGCCGAAACGGGATTGAAGGAACATGACCGTCTTGTGCTCGCGCGGCAACAGATGCAGCACCGGATTGCCGGACGACGTCAGTCCTCGAAACTGCCGCAGCTTGTCGATCTTGTTCTGTCCCGCCCGATGGTTTCGTCGGGCATGATTGCAAAGTCCCTTTCCGTCACGCCGCAAGGAGCTTTGAAGATCGCTTCGGAACTGCAATTGAGAGAGTTGACGGGCCGAGGCCGGTTTCGTGCCTGGGGTATTCTGTGAGGGCGTGCTGCTCGCATGGCATGCTGACCACGCAGGCGGATGTTTCAATCCTGACCTTCTCGCATTCATCAGGGCCTGAAAAAGAAGGGCGCCAGCCTGTAAGGTCGGAGCCTTTTCTCCATCACTGTGCTGCCAGAAACGCGTTGGTATAGTAACCGGAAAAATCTGGTTTTGCATCAAGCTGCTTGCCGGCAGCACCTTTGAGGATGCCGGCCTGATAGGCATAAGAGCCGATCGCCTCGAATTTCGAGGGATCGATATTGCCGATGACGCCATCGGCGCTGGCGAGATATTTTCCCTCGATCAGGGTCTTGAGAGAGGCTCGTATCAGCGCTCTGTCAGTCAACGCATCCTTGTTGGCGGCAATCAGCAGGTCGGTTGCCTCGTCCGGATTTTCGATGGCGAACCGATAGCCTTTTCTGGTCGCCTGCAGGAAAGCCGTGGCTTCCTTGGGATTGTCGCTCAGGAATTTGCTGTTGGAACCGATCAGAGTCGTGTGCTCGTCCGGCACACCGAAATCGGCGTAGCGGAAAGCGCCCTGTTTCAATCCCTCGAGTTCGGCCTTCACGCCTTCCCAGGTGTAGACTTCCAGCGTGAAATCGACGGCACCGTTTTCCAATGCCTGATAGGCGGAGGTGCCAAGCGTGATCGTCTCGAACTCCCCCTTGCCGCCGTCGTGGCGGATGATCGACGATATCAGCGCGGTTTCCCAGGCCGAACCGAAACCGCCATAGGTCTTGCCGTCCAGATCCTTCGGGCGACTGATGTCCGCGCGGCCTCCCTTGTAGACCAGACGGCCTGTTTCGGTCTGTACTACCGCATAGGTTGCGACGAGATCGGCGCCTGCGGTGCGTTGGGTGAGAAGCGCAATCGAGCCGAGGATGCCGAAATCTGCCACATGGTTCGCGACCAGGGTGCCGGCCGACGTGTCCGTATAGGGGAGGATTTCGACGTCGATGCCTGCTTCGTTGTAGAAGCTTTTATCTCTGGCGATGAACAGGCCGATATGATTGGTGTTCGGCGTCCAGTCGAGCGCGACCGAGACCCTGGACGCAGCGCGGGATCGGGTCGGCAGTGCCGGCACGGCGAGGGCCGCGAGTGTCGCAAGGGTGGCGCGTCGGCTCAGCAACAAATGGCTCATGGCGTCGGTCCTTCCTGTTCTTGATTGTCGGGAGATAGGAGAGAACCGAGGATGGAGGTCTCTATGACCGCTGCCTCGGTGCGGACTGTCGGATGGCTGAAACGTGGGCGCAGTAGCGGAACTGCAATCGTCTGCTCCACCCGTGCCGGCCGTGGCGAGAGCAGATGGATCCGGTCGGAGAGCATCACCGCCTCCCGGACGTCATGGGTGATCAGGATGATGGTCCAGCGGTGTTTCAGCCACATCGCTTCGAGCCAGATCTGCATCTGGTTGCGGGTAAGCGCATCAAGAGCGCCGAACGGCTCGTCCAACAGCAGTACGGGCCGATCCTGCACCACGGTGCGCAGTAGTGCCGCTCGCTGGCGCATGCCGCCAGAAAGCGCGTGCGGATAATGCTGTTCGAAACCGCCAAGACCAAATTCTTCAAACAGCGGCTCTACCTGTTTGCGAGCCTGTTTTCGGCTCATTCCCTGCACTTCGAGGCCAAGCGTCGTGTTGTCGATGATGCGTCGCCAGGGCATCAGCGCATCACGCTGCGGCATGAAGGCAAAAGGCTTGTCGTCCGATGCAAGCGGTCTGCCGGCAAAGCGGATTTCGCCGCTGCGTGCCGCCACTGCGCCGGTCAGCAGTTTGAATATGGTCGACTTTCCGGCTCCGGAGGGGCCGAGGATCGATACGAATTCGCCCGGCATGACGTCCAGTGAGACATCACGCAGCACATCGATATCGCCGTAGCTCAGTGAGATCCGATCGAGGGAAAGCAGTGCTTGCGTCATCTGCTTCTCCCGGATTTGCTCTCGATCCATGGTGCTGCAAGTCGCTGCACAGCCCATGTGGCGCTGAACAGAACCATGGTCAGCAACGAGCTGATAAGAACGGCGGCGAGCACGAGGTCAGGGCGAAAATTGTTTTTCGCGTTGAGCATGTAGATCCCGAGGCCTTTGGCGGCTCCGGCATATTCGGCGAAGATTGCCGCGACCACGGCATAGGTGATCGATATGCGCAATCCTGCGAAGAAGTAGGCAACGGCGGAGGGCAGGCGTGCGAGCCAGAAGCGCTTCCAGCGGGATGCTCCCATCGAGGCGAGCAGTTCCTCGATTTCCTCTTCGGTCGAGGCATAGCCTTCGGCAAGGGCGACCAGCATGGGGAAAAACGTGACAAGCGCCACAAGCAGGATCTTCGGTAGAAGACCGAAGCCGAACCACAGCACAACCAATGGCGCAATCGCCACCAGTGGCAGGGTCTGGCTGGCGATAAAAATCGGAAACAGCGCTCGCCGCATCAATGTGGAGAAGTCGATCAGGACTGACAGAAGAAATGCCAGAACAAGTGACAACGAGAAGCCGAGCAAGGTTGCCCGGAGTGTCGGCACGGTGTTGACCCACAATGCTTCGCGGTTGAGCCAGGCTTGAAGGAGAACCTGGGACGGCGCGGGCAACGTCGTCTCCGATATGCCGGAGAAGCGGCAATAGATTTCCCATGCAAGCAGCAGGCTGCCGGCGGCGATGAGGGCAGGCAATGCTCGCCAGATATGATTGAAAATCATGCGGCCAGGCATGCGAGAAGCATTTGACGACATCGGGTTATCCGTAGCCTGGCTAGCGGGTCGTCGGGCTGTTGGCCGAAACGGTCAGATCGATGGTCACGTGACCCTGAGGCGATCCGAAGCGGACGAAGGCCTCGCCGACAGTCGCAAAAACCGGCGCCGCGTCGCCACGCAGCTTGGTGCAGAAATTCTTCGACCGGTCGAACACACCTGACGACTTGATGAAGTCGATGCATCCGTAGATCTCATCCATGTGCTGGCCGATGCCGAGCGTATAGAGAGAAAATTGCGCTGCGGTCGGCTGGCCGGCGAGGGGGATGGAAGACACGGCCGCCAATGCCTGCGCCTTGCGCTCTTCAATCGGTGCCAGTGGCCCGGTCAACTCGGGCACATGGCAAATCGGATCATCCGGTTCTCCCGGGCATCCACGTGACAGCATCGCATGCATGACGCAGTGCTTGCCGGATTTCGCGGCTGCGACGAAGAGGTCACGCATCGCTGCAAGCACGACATCTGGCGTTCCGACGAGGAGTGTCGAGATATCGTCCGTCTCGATTCGCAATTGGTCCCGGTAGGGATCGAGCGCGGACAATGCGCCGAGGATGACATCGACGAAATCGTCTGACATCGGGTAAAGGGAAATCTGTGCGCCGGAAAACATCTTAAACCTCGCTCCGCTGGCATTATCCAGATCAGCTAAAGGGTCCACGGTCATGGCGACCGAATCTCAACCCCGGCAATACGGAGCACCCCTGTCCCGCTCCTGATAGATCAGTTGATGGGGGACTGGCAAGAGGAAGTGTTGAATGACCGTTTTAAGCGGGTTACGACACCTTCATTGAATTTGCTCCGGCCAAGGGGGCCACGGAGTGCTCCGATGTCGGAAAAACGCCCAAGCCGCAGAAAAAACGATCCCGAGCGGACAAAAGCGGACATCCTGGATGTTGCGACCGAAGAGTTTGCGACGCACGGCCTTGCCGGGGGGCGCGTTGACGCGATTGCCGAGAAGACCCGTACCTCCAAGCGGATGATCTATTATTATTTCGGTAGCAAGGAAGACCTCTATCTCGCTGCGTTGGAGCGCTCCTACCGGCAGATCAGAACTCTGGAAGCAGATCTGCAGCTTGACGATCTGTCAGCGGAGGAGGCGCTGCGAGTCCTCATTTCCGAGACTTTCGACTACGACGAAGCGCATCCTGACTTCATCCGCCTCGTCAGTAGCGAGAACATCAACTGTGCCGTGCATATGCGGCGCTCGGAAACGCTTCGTGACTTGAACATATCGATCGTCCAGACGCTGGAGAGGATCGTTGCAAGAGGAGTGAGAGAAGGCGTTTTTCTTCGCCAGACAGACGCGATCGATGTCCATATGCTGATCAGCGCATTCTGTTTTTTCCGCGTATCGAACCGCTACACGTTCGGCGCGATCTTTCGGCGTGACCTGTCCGAGACTCAACTGATGGCACGCCACAAACAGATGATCTCCGATGCCGTTGTCAGTTATCTGAAGACGCCGGAAGATAAATCGCCTGGGGCCTGATTTTGGACCGGGCGGCACGTCTTGCTATCTCCAGGCAACGCTGCGCGCGATAGCCGGGAGTTGTCTTCTCGGTGTTTCACGCCCGTTGTTCCGCGGTGATCGCTGGAAGGGTGCAGCAACGTGGAAATATACCTGGTAAATTAACTCAAGTTCAGGCATTCCTCGGCTCTGTCGAGGGATGCCTTTATTTTGCGGCTTGGGTTGAGACGGCTGTGCCATCGGGATGAAACAGGCCGCTGCTGATTATGATAGGAAGAGTGATGCGAACGGTCGGTTCTGGCGAAAACACGGCTAAGGCCGGCAACGACATGCAACGCCGTCAGGTTCTAATGCGCATGGCCGCAGGGATATCCGGTGCGGTTGCCGTGACCGCCGGTCTGGATCCATTCTTCCCGTCCATACGTTCTGCTTCTGCGGCCGACGGAGAGCTGCGATTCGAGCACGTGTTTGGCGAAACGGTTCTTTTAAAACCGGCCGAGCGCGTCGTGTCCCTGGGTTACAATGTTCACGATGCACTTCTGGCGCTTGATGTCGTGCCTGTTGGGATACGTCAATGGTTCGGCAACCAACCCTACGGCGTTTGGCCGTGGGCACGGTCTTATCTCGGCGATGCCAAGCCCCAACTGATTTCCGGCGAAGTCTCGATGGAAGTGGTTGCGGGACTGCAGCCGGATCTGATCGTCGCGGTGGGGTCTGGCATATCGAAGGACGAATATGACGTCCTCTCTCAGATTGCGCCGGTGCTGATGCAGCCGAAGGACAAGGCGGCCTATGGTACGAGTTGGGATGACCTGACCCGGATGCTCGGCAAGGCTGTGGGCAAGGTGGAATTGGCCGAAAAACGCATTGCAGATGTCGAAGCAAAATTCCAGGCGGTGCGCGACGCTCATCGCGACTGGAGTGGCATGACAGCGGTCTGCGCTTATAATTTCGGCGGCGAGACTGGCGCTTTCATTGGTTCCGATACCCGCGCGACATTCCTGTCGGAACTCGGCTTCAAGCCACCCCAGAAGATCCAGGCGCTCTCCGAGACGCAAGGCTTTTATGCACGCCTTTCGCCCGAAGACCTGTCTCCGCTGGATGCGAACCTGCTGATCTGGGTATCCACCACGGACAAGGTACCGGACATCAAGGCCTTGCCGCTGCGCAATACGCTTCGCGCGCATATCGAGGGCCGTGAGGTTTTTGCCGGTGAAGTGATGGCCGCAGCGCTGAGTTTCGGCAGCGTCCTATCCTTGCCCTATGCTCTCGAAGCGCTGAAGGATGACATCGTTCTGGCTCTCGACGGTGACCCCAAGACGCCGGTCGCGTCCAGCACTGCGGCGGGATTGGCGCCTTGAAAGCGGCTGTCGGGCTCGTACTGCTGTTTTTTGTTGCCGTCGCATTGACCTTGGTCGTGGGCGTGCGTAACGCCGGAATTGTCGACGTCTGGCAGGCATTTTTTGCCTTTGATGCCAGCGACCCTACGCATGCAGTCATCCGGTCGGTCCGCGCCCCCCGCCTCATCGCGGGCCTGATTGCCGGTGCGGGCCTTGGAATGGCCGGCACCGTCATGCAGGCCGTGACGCGCAATCCGCTGGCAGATCCCGGCCTTCTGGGCGTCAACGCGGGAGCAGCTTTTGCTGTCGTTGTCGGTGCGCTGGTGACCGGTTATGCCGATAGCGGCATGATGGCAGCACTTGCATTTCCGGGCGCTGCGATAGCCTCGATCGCTGTGTTTCTTGTCGGTGGTGCCCGAAGTGGCGCCGGCAGCCCGGTCAGGCTGACACTGGCTGGCGTTGCGATCAATGCTTTGCTTCTCTCTCTGGTCTCGGCGATCATTCTCTCCCGCAACGAGACGCTTGAGATCTTCCGCTTCTGGGTCACGGGCTCGCTTGCGCAAGCGAATGCACGCCCGCTCGAAGCCATGTTTATCGCGCTCGTTGTGGGCGCGGGGATTTCGGCGGTCATCGCCCCTCGCATCGAAGCGCTTGCTCTCGGATCGACGTTGGCGCGTGGTCTGGGAACGAAGCCCGGTGCTGTGCAGCTTTCTGCCCTTGCCGCGATTACGCTGATGACTGGCGCTGCCGTCGCCGTGGCAGGCCCGATTGCCTTTGTCGGATTGGTCGTGCCGCCTCTTGCCCGCCGTATCGGCCGGCACGTTCTGCGCCGCGAGCTTGTGGTGTCGGCCATTCTCGGAGGATCGATGATCCTGCTTGCGGATACGGTTGGCCGGCTGGTGGTGGCGCCCGCCGAAATTCGCGTTGGCATCATGACGGCACTGGTCGGAGCACCGGCCTTTATTTTCGTCGTGCGACGTCTGAAGCCCGGAGCGCTGACGTGAGTGGCATGGGCTCCGGCAACGTTGTTTTAAGAGGATGGGCGCTGCTTGCCGGCCTGCTGGCCGCAGCTATCCTTGTTTCGCTGGCGGTCGGGCAGATCATGGTCACGCCCGCAGAACTCCTGCGTGGACTGATGACCGGAACCGGACCGGGGGCCTTGACGCTGCGAGTTCTGCGCGGCCCCTCGACATTGACTGCTGTTGGAGCAGGCGCGGCTCTGGGAGCGTCCGGAACGATCTTCCAGATACTCCTGCGCAATCCACTTGCGGCACCGGATGTGATGGGCTTCATGTCCGGGGCAGGCTGTGCCGTGGTCGCCGGCGTTGCCTTCGGACTGTTCATTCCTCTGCCGATCCTCGCTGCATTGGGCGGGCTGGTTGCGGCAGCCTTGGTCTCCGGGCTGTCGTTTCATCGGGGCGGTCGGCAATCGCCGCTGACCCTGATCCTTGTCGGTATCGGCATCGGCTTTTTTGCCTCGGCCGTCAGCAGTTTCCTCGTGATCCGGATGCCGCCTCAGGAGGCGGCTGATGCCCAGCGCTGGCTCACCGGTTCTCTGGCGGCGCGCAATTGGGGACATGTCCTGCAGGTGTTCGGACTGGGGGCATTGCTCTTCATCGTGCTTGCATTGCAGGTTCGGGCCATGGCGCTGCTGGAGCTTGGCGACGAACTCGCCGCCGGTCTTGGCGCGCGCGTGGAGCGTGCGCGATATGGGCTGATCTGCACCGGTGTCCTTCTTGCGGCCGTTGGAGTGGCCGTCGCGGGGCCGGTGCCATTCGTCGCGATGATGGCCGGACCGCTGGGCATGCGGATCGCCGGCGTCAAGCATCCGGCTTCACGTCTTACGGCGGCAGCCATTGCGGGCGCAACGATCACCGTTCTGGCGGATGTCATATCGCGCTCGGCGATCCCGGGGTTGCAATTGCCCGTGGGTGTGATGACCGGAATCATGGGGGCGCCATATCTGCTGTGGCTGCTCTGGAAAGAAGTTGAGGCGGGAGAAGTATGATCGAAACCGGGCTGACCACCACATCCCTCACTCTCGGTTATCGCGAGCGTGTCGTCATCCGGGAGCTTTCCATAGCTGTGCCGGATCAAAGCGTAACCTCGATCCTCGGGCCGAATGGTTGCGGAAAATCGACGTTTCTGAAGGCTCTCGCTCGCCTTATTGCACCTACCTCTGGACAGGTGTGTCTCTCGGGAGACGATATAGGCAAGATCGATACGCGTTTGTTGGCGCGCCGTCTATCCATCCTGCCGCAATCGCCGAAGGCGCCGGAGGGTATCACGGTATCCGATCTTGTCCGTCGGGGGCGGACGCCATGGCGCGGGCTGCTTGCGCCATGGAGCGAGGAGGATGCCAGAGTATGCCAGCAGGCTCTTGAACAGGTCGGGCTGAGCGATCTTGCCGATCGGCCGATCGACGAACTGTCCGGCGGCCAGCGACAACGGGCCTGGATTGCGCTCGTGCTGGCGCAGAATACGCCATATCTCCTGCTCGACGAGCCGACGACATGGCTTGATCTCGCGCACCAGCTTGAGGTTCTGTCCCTGCTGCAGCAGCGAAATCGCGATCATGGAACGACGGTTGTCACCGTGCTTCACGATCTGAACCTGGCTGTACGGTTCTCCGACCATCTTATTCTGTTCGGCGGCAATGGACTGGTGGCGGCAGGTCAGCCTGAAGACGTCATCACTCCAGACAATCTGCTATCGGCTTTCGGCCTGAAAGCCTTGGTTATGCCGGACCCGATAACCGGACGACCAATGATCGTACCTCATTAGTCCACTTTCCGGTCCGTCATTCCTGATTTCGGTGGTATGGGCGTATTCGTGGCTTTTGAAAATCGCGGAACCAAAGGTGGTCTCGCGAATTCTGCCACCGGATCGGAAGGGCGAGGCGAATGATACCTGCATATTTCTCCGGAGCAGCGGGTGCCGAGAAAGCTGCAAGACGCATTCTCATCGCCGAAGATGAGTTTCTTCTGCGTCTGGATGCTGCGGATAGCATGCGGCGATTTGGCTGGGATGTCGTGGAGGTGTCCTCTGCCGATGAAGCCATCGAACTGCTTCGCTACAACGTGACCTTCGATATTCTTCTGACCGATATCGATATGCCGGGGCAGGCAGACGGGCTCGATCTGGCGCGTTATGTGCGATTGCATCATCCCGAAATGAAAATAGCGATCATGTCGGGAAACAGCGAGGCGCAGCCTATTGATCCTAAACTGTGTGAACTATTCCTGGTGAAGCCGGTCTGGAATGTTGCCGAGATGCTGACCAAGGTGATAGAGGGCGACCAAAATGCAAAATGAGGAAGCTGAAACTATCCTCGTCGCAAGCAGCGATGCTCTGCAGCGATCTGTAATAGCCAAATATCTTCGGGAATGTGGGTATAGCGTCATCGAGGCGACAAGCCTGGAAGAAGCAAAGGTCGCGATCGGACATTATGAGATTGATGTCGTGGTGTCGGATACCGAAATGCGGGACGGAACCGGCTTCGATCTCTCCACGCATATTCGCTCGAAGTCTCGGTCGATCGAAATCATCCTCACCCAATCGCTGGTCAAAACGGCACAGGTCGCTGGAGACCTCTGCGAACAGGGACCACTGGAGCAACCTTATCATCCGCAGCGTCTGGTTGATGAAATCAAACGGCTACGTGCGCTTCGTTGACGAGTTGGTAGCAGTTTTACCCGCCGGAGCCAGAATGCTGCCAAAAAGGCAGTGCCGATGGCATTTATAGCGGTGTCTGCAGGTCGAGTTTTGACGCGCCCAGGCGAATGAGTTCGATGAACTTGCGAACGTGAGGATCGGCTCGCCGCTCGGGCAGAACATAGATGCCAAGCAGCCAGCTCCGCTGCATTTCCCCGCTATCGATGACGACCTGGATCAAGCCGTGCTCGGTGAACGAGTCCGCGAGCAAATCCGAGTGAATAAGGACCGAGTCCGTTTCGCGAACGAAATCCATGCAGGCGCGCATCGAATTCGAGGTAAAAGCATGCCCGAACCTGTCCGGTTGCGGGACGGTAACGGCACTGTCGACCAGCAGCCGCTTCTGGCGGGATTCAGGCGGAAAAGCCATGGTCGTCGGATAGGCATAGATATCGCTGAGGCGCCGTGACTGGCCGAGAAGAGGGTGGTCTTGCCGAACGAAGTAACCGTCTTTGGCAAGACCGAGCGGAATGAAGTCTATATCGACTTCCCGGACCAGATTCTGGATTTGATGCCCGACGAAAAGCGAGATGTCGCCGGCCCAGAGCTGATCCATACACCGCATTGCATTGCCGATACTGACATTGATCGGCGCATTCGGATGATCGCGGAAATGCGCCACGACGAAGTCCTTGAGGAAAAGCGTCCAGGACGAATAACCGGTACCGATGCTGATCCCGTGCTCGAACTCGGATTTCTGCCGCTCTATCGTTTCCAGTGCGTTGGAATAAAGGCGGCGCATGATCAGGCTGTTCTTGTAGAGCGTCTCGCCATACGCCGTCAGCCGAACGCCGCGCGAAGAGCGCTCGAAAAGCCGGACACCAAGGTTCTCTTCCAGTTTCTTGATGCTGTAGGTCAATGCCGGTTGAGAGACGAGAAGCCGCTCCGCGGCTGCGACAAATGAGCCAAGCTCAGTCACCGCCATAAACTGTTCTAGCGATTTATCCATTGATTCCATCGAACTCCGTGCCGTGCGCTCGCACTATAAATTAATTTTATAGAATGCGACATTTTTTGTATTTGTTTCGAGATTGGTGCGGTTGTAATTTTCAAACATTCGGCAGCTCGGGAGCTTTCAGGAGAAGAACCGGAGTTTGGAAGCCGAGGCGGATGTGTGCTGCTGGGGAGTTGGCACGGACGGCACGCATTGCATGTGTTTGCTTATTTCGGAGGAGTTCATGAGCATTCTTACGGTAAATCGCCGTCATTTTCTCGGCGCTGGTTTGGGTCTCGCATCCATGCCGGTTTGGGGGGCGCTGCCCGGCTTTGCTGCCGAAGGCGCACAATTGCGTATGGTCTGGTGGGGTTCTGAAGATCGTGCCCGCCGCACGAAGGAGGCTGTCAAGGCTTTCGAGGGGGCAAACGCCGGCGTGACGGTCGCAACGGAATCCATGGGATGGGATGATTATTGGCCGCGCCTGGCGACTCAGGTCGCCGGCGGCAATGCGCCTGACTTTATCCAGATGGATTACCGCTTCATGTTCGAATATGCGCGGCGGGGGACCATTCTGCCGCTCGATCCATATATGGGTTCGGAATTGAAGATCGCCGATTTCGGCGAAGGGAATTTGAAGTCCTGTTCGGTCGACGGGAAGCTTTACGGCGCCAATGTCGGCGTCAACGCTTTTGGCACGATCGTCGATACGGCCGCTTGGCAGGACGCCGGCCTTGCCGCACCGAGCTTGGGCACGACCTGGGATCAGTATGCCGAAGCCTGCATTGCCTACGGCAAGGTCGCCAAGGGGAAGAAGAAATATGCCTCGGCCGACGGCAGCGGCAGCGAGCAGCTTTTCGAAGGCTGGCTGATCTCACGCGGAAAATCACTCTACAAGAATGATGGCACTCTCGGTTACGAAGCCGCCGATGCTGCGGAGTGGTTCAAGTATTGGGCCGAATTGCGCGAAGCCGGTGGTTGCGTGTCGGCGGACATAGAGGCTCTCTACAAGAACACGATCGAGACTTCGCCACTGACACTCGGCTATTCCGCATCGGATTTTGCTTTCTCCAACCAGTTTGTCGGCTTTCAGAAAGTGAACAAGCCAACCCTTGCACTGACGGGCCAGCCGGTTGTCGGCAATGGAAAGCCGGGTCACTATTTGAAGCCATCCCAGATGTTCTCGATTTCCTCGAAGTCCAAGGCGCCGGAAGTCACGGCAAGACTTATCAACTTCCTGGTCCGCGACCCGGCTGGGGCCTTGATCCTTGGCGTCGAACGCGGTGTCCCGGCATCGCCGGAAATCCGCGATGCGCTTGTCCCGCAACTGGACGCGGCCAACAGCGAAGTCGTGAAGTTCATTTCGGCCCTCACGCCTTACGTCGGCACACTGCCGCCTGCGCCGCCACAAGGCGCTGGCGAAATGAACGCCGTGCTGATCCGCATCAGTCAGGAGGTCGCCTTCGAGGCATCGACGCCGGAAGCTGGCGGCGAAAGCCTGGTCGCGGAAGCCAAGTCCGTCCTGAAGAAGGGATGAGCCGATGGCGGTTAGTGAGCGGTCGCCCGCGGCGGCCGGGAATGGCGAGAGCATTGCTCTCGCCCGTTCCTATCGAGAGGCGTTTCGGCGGAATGCGCCTGGTTATTTGTTTCTTACCCCTTGGCTTATCGGCTTTTTCTGTCTGACGCTCGGCCCGGCGCTGGGGTCGCTCTATCTGTCCCTGACGGATTTCGATCTTCTTCAGGCGCCGAATTTCGTCGGATTTCAGAACTATATCCGTATGGCAACGGCCGATCCGAAATTCATCTCGGCCATTCGGGTGACCTTCCTCTACGTCATCCTCTCGGTGCCGTTGAAGCTTGGCTTCGCGCTCGCGGTGGCGATGATGCTCAATCGCGGGATAAAGGGGCTGCCGGTTTATCGCGCGGTGTTCTATCTGCCATCGCTTTTGGGAGCATCCGTCGCGATTGCAGTCTTGTGGCGCCAGCTTTTTGCTGCCGACGGCATGGTCAACAGCATGCTCGCCGTCTTTGGCATCGAAGGCCCGAGTTGGATCTCGAACCCACGTTATTCGCTTTACACCCTGGTGGTTCTGTCGGTCTGGCAGTTCGGCTCGCCGATGATCATTTTTCTCGCCGGTCTTCGCCAGATCCCTGTCGATATGTATGAGGCGGCGAGTCTCGACGGCGCATCGGCACGTCGCCAGTTCTGGAAGATCACCTTGCCGCTGCTCTCGCCGGTGATTTTTTTCAATTGCGTTATCCAGACGATCGAGGCCTTCAAGGCGTTCACGCCTGCCTTCATCGTTTCCGGCGGCACCGGTGGACCGATCAATTCGACCCTGTTTTACACGCTCTACCTCTATCAGGAGGCGTTCGGCAATTTCCGGATGGGTTATGCCTCGGCGCTCGCCTGGGTTCTGGTGATCATCATCGCGATCTTCACGGCCTTCTCGTTTCTTTCCACGCGTTATTGGGTGCATTACGATGAGTAACGAGGCACGGGCACTACCCGGTCAGGGCAGCAACCATCCTTATTTGCGTTCGGGCCTGCTTCACTGTCTTCTGATCGCGGCATCTTTCGTGATGCTCTATCCGATCCTCTGGATGCTGGCAGGGTCGTTAAGGCCGGCCGAAGATCTGTTTGGCGGCGGGGCGAGCCTTGTCCCGTCACAGGTAACGATCAAGGCTTACTCACAAGGCTGGTTCGGCATGCAGGTGAGTTTCGGGCATTTCTTCCTGAACTCGCTGCTGATCGCAACCTTGGCTACTCTCGGAAATGTTCTTGCCGCCTCGCTTGCCGCCTATGCATTCGCGCGGCTGAACTTTTTCGGACGCAAGCTCTGGTTCGCTCTGATGCTGGGGACGCTGATGCTCCCCTATCACGTGACATTGATCCCGCAATATGTGCTGTTTCTAAAACTCGGCTGGATCAACACATGGCTACCCTTGGTGGTGCCGAAATATTTCGCGGTCGATGCCTTCTTCATATTCCTGATGGTGCAGTTCTTTCGCGGCATACCGCGTCAACTGGACGAGGCTGCGCAGATGGATGGATGCAGCCCTTGGCGGATTTATTACAAGATAATGTTGCCGCTTTCGCTTCCCGTACTGGCCACTGCGGGGATCTTCTCGTTCATCTGGACCTGGGAGGATTTCTTCGGGCCGCTGATCTACGTGAGCGACATGAGCCTGTACACCGTCCAGCTCGGATTGCGCTCCTTCATCGACTCCAGCGGGACGTCGAGCTGGAACGAACTCTTCGCGATGTCGATCCTGTCCCTGATTCCGATTTTCCTGATCTTTCTATTTTTCCAGCGGCTGCTGATCGAAGGCATCGCAACGACGGGGATGAAGCGATGATTGCTCGCGACGAAACTTACGCGGCGAGGGCGAAACTCGCCCTGTCGCCAAGCCTGCATGACCGCGGCGACGGATTACCGGCCGTGACGAACAATCATCGGAGAAATGCATGTCCACCAGCATTCAGTTGAGAAAAGTCGTGAAGCGCTTCGAGGCGCTGGAGGTGATCAAGGGCGTCGATCTCGATATCGAACCCGGCAAGTTCACGGTTTTCGTCGGGCCTTCCGGCTGCGGCAAGTCCACATTGCTGAGGATGGTCGCCGGTCTCGAAACGATAACGGAGGGTGATCTGCATATCGGCGGTCAACGGATGAACGACGTGGCGGCGGCCAGGCGCGGCATTGCGATGGTCTTTCAGTCCTATGCGCTCTATCCGCATATGACGGTTTATAAGAACCTCGCTTTCGGCCTTGAAACCGCCGGTGTCAAACGCGATGAAATCGATCGCCGCGTGCGTGAGGTCGCCGCGACGTTGCGTATCACAGAATATCTGCAACGACGGCCGAAAGCGCTTTCCGGAGGTCAGCGGCAGCGTGTCGCGATCGGACGTTCGATCGTGCGCGACCCGGACATATTCCTGTTCGATGAACCGCTTTCCAACCTCGATGCAGAGTTGCGAGTGCAGATGCGTGTCGAGATTTCCAAGCTGCACGAACGCCTCGGCAACACGATGATCTGCGTCACCCACGATCAGGTCGAAGCGATGACCATGGCGGACACCATCGTCGTATTGCGAGGTGGTGAGGTGATGCAGGTCGGAAGTCCGCTGGAACTTTACAACAGACCGGCGAACCGGTTCGTGGCGGGCTTCATCGGTTCGCCGAAAATGAATTTTCTGGAGGCCAGACGGACAGCGCCGGACGCAATCGAGGTGCCGGGGCAGGCGCTGCAGCTTTCGCTGGACCAGCTGGGCCGATGTTCCGCCGAGACGCCGGTCACCTTCGGCATTCGCCCTGAACATATCATGCTCGGTGGCGAAGCGGGGCAGTCCCTGGGCGAGGTGAAGGTCGATCTCGTCGAACACCTCGGCGGCAGCACATCGGTCTACGCGACCATGCCTTCCGGTGCCAGCCTGACCATTCTGGCTCCTGGACAGCTTTCCATCCGGCATGGCGAAACCGTGCCGCTCAGGATCGACGCAGCGAACTGTCACGCGTTCGGCCCCGACGACCAGACATTACGCAATTGAATTGATTTACCGGTGGCTCCCAACCATCGGCCCAGGAGGGACAGGACTATGAAATACGCTATCGTTGGAGCCGGCTCCCGTCACAAGATGTTTCGGCAGGCCGTGGCGGAAACCTATGGCCGCGAGAACAGCCTGGTCGGGCTTTGCGACATCAATGAACATCGCCTTGCCATTTCGGCTGCAGCCGTTTCGGCTAAGGGCAACGGGATTGCGACATATCAGGCAGAGCAGTTCCAGGAAATGCTGCATGAACAAAAGCCGGATACGGTGATCGTCACGGTTCCGGATTATCTGCATCACGAATACATCGTCGAGGCTATGCGGGCCGGCTGTAATGTCATGACCGAAAAGCCGATGACGATCGATCTCGACAAGCTGAAGGCTATCCTTGACGCCCAGGCGGAGACCGGCCGCTCGATCACCGTTACCTTCAATTACCGCTATACCCCGGCGCGCACGCAGCTCAAGGACATCCTGATGTCCGGCGCCATCGGTGAAATCACCGCCGTCGATTTCACCTGGTATCTGGACCGGGTCCATGGAGCGGATTATTTTCGCCGCTGGCATCGTTACAAGGACCAGTCCGGCGGGCTTCTGGTTCACAAGTCGACCCACCATTTCGACCTCGTCAACTGGTGGCTGGGATCATCGCCGGTTTCAGTCGCCGCCAATGGACGTCGTGCCTTCTACAAGCCGGAGACTGCGGAAGCTTTCGGCCTTTCCGAACGTGGTCCCCGCTGTCACACCTGTCCCAGCGCCGATCGTTGTGATTTGAAGCTCGATCTCGAGGGAAATGAGCCGCTGCGAGAACTCTATCTGGAGGCAGAGGATTGTGATGGCTACATCCGTGATCTCTGTGTTTTCGACGACGATATCACCATCGAAGACACGATGCAGGTGCATGCGCTTTATGCGAATGGCGCCAGCCTGAACTATACGCTCTGCGCCTATAGCCCTTGGGAAGGGCTGGAAATCAAATTCCACGGCACCAAGGGCGAACTCTCCCATCGGCATGTGGAAGTCCATGGCGTGTTCGGCGGCAAGCAGAACAAGTCACATGGCTCCGAGTCCATGACAACGCTCCTGCATCTTGCCGGCCAGGAGCCAGTAAATCTCGACGTATGGGCCGGAGAAGGCGATCACGGCGGTGCGGATCCGGTGATGCTTGGCCACTTGTTCGACCCGTCGATCACGGCCGATCGTTATGGGCGCGGTTCAAGCTATATCGACGGCGCGTGGTCGATCCTGACCGGGATTGCAGCCAATGCCTCGATCAAGACCGGGGAAGTGATCCATATCGAGCCTTTCCTCGCGGAACGGGGCATCCGTCTGCCGCAGAAGAAATGGTAGGATGGCCCTCTTCAGGTCGGCACAAGAGACATGTCGAAGCCGCCCGGCGACTGCACCGCGAGGCTTCCCGAGCGGATACCCGCGGTCAGGCAGGCGAGTGGTGAGCCTTCATCTAGCCAAGCGTCGATGAAGCCGCCATTGAAGGCATCGCCGGCGCCGGTCGTATCCACCACCGGTACGCTATCCGCCGCCACATGAAGCATGTTGCCGTCCGATATCGTCCAGGCGCCTTGCGCGCCGCCTTTTAGGGCGACGTGCGGAAACGTGCTTGAAAGCACTCGCAACGCTGTCTCGGGGTCGCTCGATCCCGTGATCGCTTCCGCTTCTTCAAGGTTGGGAAGGAAAAGGTCGACCCCGGCGCAGGCCTGCAGCAAGCCTTTGTCATAGATCAGCGCTGCGTCCCAGCTTGGGTCCAGCGAGACACTGAGGCCTTTGCTTTTCGCTCGCTGCACCAGATCGGGGATTTCGTGAAGCGTTGCATATTCGGCGATGTGCAGGTGTTTCGCCTCGGGCCAGCTGAATGCATCGTTCAGGGTTGATGGTATGGCTGCCCCTGCGCGGCGTGTCAGGAAAGCGCGTTCCTTGCCGATGACTGCCGCAACGGTGACTTGCGGGCCCGCCTCTGCGGCATGCTCGACGAAACGAAGATCCACACCGCTTTTTGCTATCTGCCGCCTGGCATCGCCTGAAAGAACGTCGGTTCCAAGTCTTGCGACCAGCGCGGTTTTGCGTCCCGCATGAACGAGGTGCGCGGCCGAAATGAAGGCGCCGCCACCGGCTGCAATCTGCATGTCATCGGCAAAAAGTTCGCGCCCCAGCACCGGAAGCTCGCTCAGGCCGGTGAAGATGAGGTCGCAATAAATCCGGCCGATGCTCAGCACCGCGGACCGCTTGTCTGTATCGGTCATCATGAACGGCTCAGGAGTTTCTCTGTCTGGGCATCGAAGATGTAAAGGTTGCCGGGTGCTGCAGTGCATGTAAGTGTGGTATCCACAGCCGGCACGAACTTGTCTCGCGCAGTGGCGATGACCGCAGTGCCGTCGATGTCGAGATGCACGAGGGTTTCGGGACCAAGCGGCTCGACTGCCGTCACTGTGCCGGTCAAACTGAGAGCTGTTTTATCGTCCGATGCGGTCGCGCGAACGATAAGGTCATGCGGGCGGACACCGATCAGGATGTCGCCACCGGAAGCGACCGAGACGGTTGCATCATTCTTGCGGCCCGGCAGCAGGTTCATCGAAGGGCTGCCGATGAAGCGGGCGGTGAATACATCGACCGGGCTCTCGTAAAGCTCCGTTGGCGTGCCGACCTGCAGGATATGTCCGTCCTTCATCACCACGATCCGGTCAGCCATAGTCATGGCCTCGACCTGATCGTGGGTCACATAGACGGTCGTCGTCTTCAGCCGCTGGTGCAGACGCTTGATTTCAATGCGCATCTGCGAGCGAAGCTGTGCGTCGAGGTTGGAAAGCGGCTCGTCGAACAGAAAGGCGGACGGATCACGCACCATGGCGCGGCCGATTGCGACACGCTGGCGCTGACCGCCGGAGAGGGCCGCGGGACGTCGGTCGAGCAGGGCTTCCAGCCCGAGAATACGGCCCGCATCCTCGATGCGCCGGTTCTTCTCCGCCTTGTCGAGTTTCGATGTGTAAAGCCCGAAACCGATATTCTGGCGCACCGTCATATGCGGGTAGATCGCATAGTTCTGGAAAACCATGGCGATATTGCGCTGCTTCGGCTCGCGTTCGTTGACCACCTCGTCGCCGATCTTCAGCGTGCCGTCGGAGATCTCCTCAAGCCCGGCGATCATTCTGAGCGTCGTGGACTTGCCGCAGCCGGAAGGTCCGACGAAGACGACGAATTCGCCATCGGCGATAGAAAGATCGATACCCTTGACCGCCTCGACCTTGCCGTAGCGCTTGATCAGTTTTGTCAGTTCAATCGTCGCCATCAGCGGCCTCCCATCAGAGCGGCAAATTTGTCTTCGAGTTCGGCCGCAGCGGCCGCCTCGTGATCCTTGGCCTGTTTCGCTTCGGCCTCGAAGGCCGCGAGGCGTTCGCGATAGGCGGCAAGAGCCGCCTGCATCGGCCCCGGTGCCGGGCCGCCGAAGCGGTTGCGAACGGCAACGAAATGTTCAGGTGAGACGATCTCTTCGAATTTTGCCGGATCAAGGGATGGCTTGCGACCGGTCGAATGTTCAAAGGCCGTGATGAAAGGTGGGTAACCGTCATCGACCAGACTGCCCTTTGCCGCAACGACGCTTTTGGCGGTTGCCGCAGCGATTTCGTGCGCCTCGCGGAAGGACAGTCCTTCTATGCGCACGAGGGAATCGGCAAGCTCGGTGATGGTGATGCAGGAACGGCGGATGTTCTGGTCCACCCGTTCCGGATCGATGCTGATCTGGGCGATCAGCGCAGCCAGAAGATCGAGCACGCGGGCGGCCGACGCGAAGGCGTCGTAGCCCATGCCCTGGGTCTCGCCTTCGCTGTCGTTCATGTCGGTGAACGGCGTGTTGTGCATCACGTCCAGCACGGTGCGGGCGCGGCCAAAGGTCTGGCTGGCAAGGTGACGCAGATGCTCGATCGGGACCGGATTGCGCTTCTGCGGCATGATCGAGGAGATCTGCACCAATGCGTTCGGCACGTAGATCTGGCCGACTTCGAAACTCGTCCAGAACTGGAAATCCTGAATGAGGCGACCCAGATGCAGGAACATAAGCTCGATCGACGAGTAGGTGGAGGTCGTATAGTCCACCGCCGCGATGCAGGAATAGGAATTGCGCAACGGCGCGGAAAAACCGAGCAGTTGCGCGACGCGTGCTCGGTCGATCGGGAAGCCTGACGTGGTGATTGCCGCAGCGCCCATCGGCGACAGATCGACGATCCTCCTCGCTTCGGCAAACCGCTCGATATCGCGGATCAGCACTTCGATGGCAGCGGAAAGATAATGACCGAAGGTCGTCGGCTGCGCCGGCTGGCCGTGGGTATAGGCGACGATGAGGGTAGATTTCTGCCGGTCCGCGGCATCGATCATAGCGGTGAGAAGCAGGTGCGCTTTCGCCATCAACACGTCGATCTTCTCTTTCAAGCCGAGCTTGAAGAGCGTGTGGTCGATATCGTTGCGCGAGCGGGCGGTATGCAGACGGCCGGCGACATCGACGCCGATACGGGCCTTCAGCTCTTTTTCGATCAGGAAGAAGAAGTCCTCGACTTCGCCGGTATAGACGAGCGTTGCCGGATCGACCTCGCGGTCGATGGCGACCAGTGCTTCGGCGATCCTGGCTGCGATGGCGCGATCGAGAATTCCGGTTTCCACAAGCATGACCAGGTGAGCACGGTCGATGCGGCGGAAGCCATCGACGTGATGGTTTTTCGCGCCGTCGAAGAGAGGGCGCAGCACCGTTTCCTTATAGACCGGATCGGGGAATTTACTGGTGTCGGAAAGGCGCGGGTCTTTGTCCGCCATGGCTTTTATCCTTTCAGGCCGGCAAGCATCACACCGCGGACGATGTAGCGCTGCAGGACGAGGAAGACGATGAGGGTCGGAAGGGTGGCGATAGCAGCACCCGTCATGATCATTTCCCACTGGATGGACTGCTCGACGGCAAAGCTCGAAAGTCCGACCGGCAGCGTATAAAGTTCCTTGCTGGTGGTGACGATCAATGGCCAGAAGAAGGCGGTCCAGTTACCGAGGAAGGTGAAGATGGCAAGCGCCGAGAGCGCCGGCGTGACCAGCGGCATCGCCACCTTCCACCAGATCTGGAATTCGTTCAGGCCATCGACACGCGCCGCCTCGATGAAGTCGTTGGGAACGGTTTCGAAGAACTGCTTCATCAGGAATGTGCCGAAGGCGGTCATCATGCCGGGAAACATGATGCCCCAGTAGCTGTCCAGCCAGCCGAGCTGGCTCGACATCAGGTACCACGGAATGACCAGCATCTCGGTCGGGATCATCAGCGTCGATAGAATGGCGATGAAGATGAAATAGCGCCCGCGGAACTCGAACTTGGCAAGCGTGTAGCCGACCAGACTGTCGAAGAAGCAATTGGAAATGGTGACGGTGACGGCCACAAACATGGAATTGAGGAACCAGCGCATGAACCGACCGTCGGCCAGGACCGAGATGTAGTTCGCGAGCGTTGGCGCCGCCGGGATCAGCCGGAGATCATAGACCTGATCGGCGGTCTTCAGCGAGGTGGAAAACATGAACAGCAGCGGCGAGATCATGATCAGCCCGCCGATGAACAGCAGCGTCCATGTAATGATCCGTCCGGGCCTGATATTGGCGTGGGAAAGTGCCGGCGTATCTGTCATTTCTTTTCCCTCAGGATCCAGAGCTGCAGCAGCGAAACGATCAGCAGAATAGTGAACAGCACCACCGTCTGTGCCGCCGCATAGCCCATGGCATAAGAGCCGAAGGCGGTCTGGTAGATCATCAGCACCAGAGGCTTGGTGGAGCCGAGCGGTCCGCCGGGATCATTGGTGGTCATGTTGTAGACCTGATCGAATATCCGCAGGAAAGCGATCGAGGAAAAGACCACGAGGAAAACCGTGGTGGGTTTCAGCAGTGGAAGAGTGATCTTGCGCAGGATCGCCCATTCGCCAAGACCGTCGATCCGGGCGGCTTCGTAGAAGGTTGTCGGGATGGCGCGTAGTCCGGCCATGAAGATGATGACTTGGAAACCGAGCCCGGCCCAGATGGCCGTTACCATGACGGAAAACAATGCCTGGTCGGTCGAGCGGATGAAGGGCTGCTGCGGAATGCCGACGATTGCCAGAACGTCGTTGATCACGCCGATCGGTGGCGGTTGGTAGAACCAGCGCCATACCCAGGCCATGGCCGCGGCCGTGGTCAGGTAGGGTAGGAAATACAAAGCCCGAATGAAGTTGTGCATGAACCGCACACGGTCGAGGAAAAACGCGACCGTAAAGGCGATGACCAGACTGAGTGGTGTTCCTATAATGAGATAGGTGAAGGTATTGCGGAACACCTTCCAGAACTGCGGATCCTTGAACAGCTTGATATAGTTGGCAAAGCCGACAAATTTTGCCGGTCGTACCAGATCCCAGTTTGTCATCGACAGGTAGAAAGCCTGGAATGTCGGATAAAAGCGGATGATGGCGTAAAACAGGATGGGGATCGCCAGGAACCCCCAAACCCAGAGCAGCCTTCTGGTGCGCATCGAGAAGCGGTCTGCGGGCATAGTCGCCGCAGTCCCGCCGGGGCGGCCGCTCGCCGCCCCCTGCAGATTGTCCGTTCCCATCATCAACTCCGCTTTCGCTGATCGGCGTTTACGGCTTGGCCGCGTCGATCATTTCCTGCTCGGCCTCGGCCGCCTGCTTGACCGAATCCTCCGGCGATTGTCCTTCGAGGAGAACGCGGTTGGTCATGTCGATGGCGTTCTGGCGCTGGCCGAGTTCGTCCTTGAACATGGTCGTGTGGGCGTATTCCAGGCCCTTCAGGAACGGTCCGTAGATCGGGTCCTTGAGGTTTGCGTCGGTCAAAGCGGCCGAACGCAGGGCCGGCAGCTCGCCGACGACCTTCAGCCATATCGCCATGGCTTCCGGCGAGGTGAGATAGGTCAGGAATTTCTTCGACGCTTCCAGTTCCTCACCGGTCGTCTTGGCACCGATGCCATTCGCGAAATAGCTCGCATAGTTGGACCGGAGACCATCCTTGTTGGCTGGAAGCTCAGTCACGCCCCACTCGAAATCTTTGATCGTCGAGAAGGCGCCGAGACGAAAGGTGCCGTCGATGGTCATGCCGGCTTTACCGGCGCGGAACGCGGCCTGCCCTTCGTCCATGAAGCCGGCGGCCCCGATCTTCTTTTCCGTCTGCAGGCTGGTGTAGAATTTCAGCGCCTGGGCGCCTGCCTCGCTGTTATAGGTAACCTTGGTATCGTTGTCGGTATAGGGTTCTCCGCCGAACTGGCGGACCAGCACTTCCCGCCACCACTGGTGATCCTGGCCCGTCATGTCCAGCGTAGAACCTGCGACGGTGACGTTGCCGGCTGCATCATGCTTGGCGATCTTCTCGGCCGCGGCGACGAATTCGTCCAGCGTCTGCGGCGGCTTGCTCGGATCAAGACCCGCTTCCGTAAACAGCTTCTTGTTGTAGAAGAGCGCCAGCGAACGCACGGCGGTCGGCAGGCCGTAATAATTGCCGTCGCGCTTCATCGCGCTGACGATCGGGAAGAATTCCTTCTCGATCTTTTCATGCGGGAACGCATCGGCCGGCAAGGGTTGAAGAATGCCGCCGGCTGCGAACTTGTCGAGCCAGCCATAGAAGAGCTGCATCACGTCGGGACCGTTGCCGGACATATTGGCTGCAATCACCCGCGTCTGGTAGTCCGCATAGGGAAAGGTGACCTGCTTGACGGTGATATCCGGATTTTTCGTCTGGAAGTCGGTGATGAGCTGATCCATCGCCTTCACGCGTGTGTCGAAGACGTACTGCCAGTATTCGATTTCCACTGCCTGTGCCGCGTTGAACGCGAAGGTGCTGAAACCGGCAACGAGCCCGGCCAGCAAGACTGACTTGCGCATGTGAGCCTCCATTTACCCCACCGGTTCTTCCGGTTTTCGGGGTGCGATTGTTCCCTGCATTCGGCCGCGTGACGCCCGATGCGTTGTTGTCTGAGCGGACCGATCCGATGGATGCATCCGGTATCGCGGGTACTTTCCCGACTGCCGTAAAGCTTCCTTGACCAGGTCGGTTTGTCAATAAGATAATTTACTTGAATTATTATATTTGCGGTGGCGTCTGCTTTGAACCTATGGTTTGAAAGTGGAAGAGGTTGCAGAAATGACGATTCACACGATCGGCACACATCCCGTGGCCATCGGGAAAAATCCCGAGCGAAGCCGTGATCACAACCGCCGGGTGGTGCTCGATATCGTGCGCCGGCACGGCTCGCTGGGTCGCGCACATATTGCCAAGCTTACCCAGCTGACGCAGCAAGCGGTCGCCAACATTGTCGACGAACTGATGGGCGAGGGGCTGTTGATGGAAACCGGCCGGCTGCGCTCCGGTCGCGGCCAGCCGCCGATCCAGTTCGCTGTCAATCCGGACGGAGGTATCACCATCGGCGTGGAGATCGCGGCAGACCATATGGTCACGGTCGCACTCGATTTTTCCGGCAGTCTCCGCGGCCAGCGGATTGCGCCACTCAAGGATACGACGCCCGGCTCCATTCTCTCGCTCTTTTCTCGCGAGTTTTCCGGTCTGACGGGATCGCTTGGCGGTAGACTGCTCGGGGTCGGTGCCGTCATGCCTGGCCCTTTCGAGATTGACGGGATGACATCGGTCGGGCCGACGACGCTTTCAGGCTGGGCGGGTGTCGATGCGGCCGAGGCGCTGAGCGAAGCGTGCGGCCATGCGGTTGTGGTCGAGAACGATGCGACGGCTGCGGCTGTCGGCGAGCGCCTGTTTGGATCCGGCCTCTCCATCTCCAATTTCTGCATGATCTATTTCGGTGTCGGCCTTGGCCTGGGCATCATTCAGGATGGCGCGCCATATCGTGGCGCCTTTGGCAATGCCGGCGAAATCGGGCATGTGACCGTCGTGCCCAAGGGGCGGCTTTGCCCCTCCTGCGGCCAATGCGGTTGCCTGGAAGCCTATGCCTCCGTCTATGTGCTTAAGCAGCAGCTTGCCGCCATAGGCATTGCCGATAGCGAATTTGCTGATCTGGAGCGATTGCATGCAGAGAGCAATCCGACCGTGATGGCATGGATAGAGGACGCGGCCACCTATTTCGGGCCGATGGTCGCCATGCTGGAAAACATTCTCGACCCCCAGACGGTTATTCTGGGTGGGGCTCTGCCGGACGCAATTATCGACGATATCGTTGTTCGCATGGGTGTTTTGCCGACCTCCGTCGCCAGCCGCAGGCAGCGCGAACTGCCACGTGTCATGCGCGGCAAGACCGGTCAATTGACCGCAGCACTCGGCGCCGCGGCCATTCCCCTGTTCGACATTGTTACGCCGAAACTCGAGATTTCACCCGGAAACACGATTTCAGCCTGAACGCATAATGAGGTGGTAGTCCCATGTTGAGCGCGCGCGAACGTATCGAAAAACAGATGGCCACTCCCGCTCTGGTTCGGCTCCACCGCAAGCTTTCACGGTTGAAATCGACTGTCACGGTGATGAATACCGGCGCCCATCCGGATGATGAGCAAAACGGCCTGCTCGCACTCTTGCGGCTTGAGTACGGTATGAGAGTGATCGTCGCCTGCTCGACGCGCGGCGAGGGAGGGCAGAATGCCCTTGGCCCAGAACGGCATGGTGCCCTGGGTATGCTGCGCTCGCGTGAGATGGAAGAGGCGGCGCGGATCATCGATGCGGATGTTGCCTGGCTTGGACATGGTCCTGACGATGCAGTCCATGATTTCGGGTTCTCCAAGGATGGCGATGCGACTTTCTCCCGCTGGGGTGAGGCGCGGATCGTTGAACGCCTTGTGCGAGCCTATCGGAAGGACCGGCCGGATATCGTCATTCCCACCTTTCTCGATGTGCCGGGGCAGCATGGCCACCATCGGGCAATGACCCGCGCCGCCGAAGCTGCCATCGCGCTGGCTGCAGACGCGTCGGCGTTTCCGGAACACTTTGCAGACGGCCTGACGCCCTGGACAGTCAGCAAATATTACCTGCCCGCCTGGTCCGGTGGGGGCAGCACCTATGATGATGCCCTGCCGCCGCCCGATGCGACCATCACTGTGGCGGCTTCGGGATGTGACCCCGCAACCGGTGCCGAATATGGCCGCATCGGCGAATGGTCGCGTTATTTTCATGCGTCTCAGGGCATGGGCGAGTGGCCCGCGCAGGCAAAGTCGGTATGGCCGCTCCATCTGAAACTGACTGCTGTCGGCAATGACGAGGAGCAGTTGATATCCGATGGAATCCCTGCATCACTTGCGCAGTTAGCAATCCTTCCCGGTTTGCCGGAAGAGGTTACGGTAGCGCTCGATGCCGCCGCGACCGAAATCGGCGCTGCAATCGCTGCATTTCCGCATCGCCAATCTATCATTTCCCTGCTGACGCAAGCTGCCGGCCATCTGGAGATTGTCGCAACGCAAGGTCCGCAAGAGTTTCTGGCTTTGCATAGCCACCGCATCCAACGCAAGCGCACGGAAGTGGATGCTGCGATCCTGGAGGCGGCCTCTATATTTGACCGGGTTTCCGCCGATCCGCCCTCGATTGCCGCGGTTGGACGCTCGGTGCTGACTGTGGAACTGGGGGAGGGTGCCGGCGAATACGAGGTTAGCGTCTCGCCTGTGCTGCCCGTAGGTGTTGCCGCGGAACTGACATCATCCCGTCGTGGGCGAACTTTCCTGCTGACAGCCGCAGCAGATACATCACTCTCGGGCCTGTTCCTGCCCGGCTGGTCGGCTCTCGGCGGCAATGGCCATGCTTATCTCCGGGTTTCTGCCGAGATAGAAGGTCGCAATGTCGCCGGGCTGTTCGATCTGGAGGAACAATTCGCCGTATCGGCTGCACAGACGCTGAAGCTTTTCCCTGATGCCCTGCTCGTGCCTCTTGGCACGCCACGTACTGAATGGCCGGTCAAAGCCGATCTAACTGGCGCGCCGGCAGAACTTTCCTTCGATGCACCCGTTGGCTGGGCCGTGAAGGCCGCTGCAAATAACTGGACAGCGACGGCTCTGGGTGCGGTTAAGCCCGGTCTTTTTAGCATAAAAGCGAAGGTCGACGGCCAACCGGCATTCGAAGCCGAAGCCATGTCTTACCCTCATATCGGCCGGGTGGACTTTCGTCGTCCTGCCGCGCTGAATATCCTGGCGCTGGACCTGAAACTGCCTGAAGGAGCCCGTGTAGGCTATGTCGGCGGCGGCGCAGATCGAGCTGGTCTCTGGCTTGCCCGCATGGGGCTTGATGTCGTTGAGCTGGATGCTTCCGGTCTTGCCGGCGATCTTTCGCAATTTACCACGATCGTTGTCGGCATCTTCGCCTTCGGGACTCGCAAGGATCTGGCGGCTGCAACGTCGAGGCTGCACCAGTTCGTGGAAAACGGCGGCCATCTCGTCACGCTCTACCATCGTCCATCCGATGGCTGGGATTCTGATGAAACACCGGTTCGTCGGCTGCAGATCGGTTCCCCCTCCGTCCGCTGGCGCGTAACGGATCCCGGAGCCGAGGTCACGGTGCTTTCGCCGGGCCATATGTTGCTTTCCGGCCCGAACCGCATTGGCCCGGAAGATTGGCAGGGATGGAACAAGGAGCGCGGCCTCTATTTCGCGTCGAGCTGGGATGAGGCCTATGAGCCTCTTCTTTCCATGCATGATGTCGATGAACAGCCCCTCAAGGGCGCCTTGCTCTCGGCCGGGATTGGTCACGGGCGGCACACCCACGTAAGCCTGACTTTGCATCACCAGATGGACCGGCTCGTTCCGGGTGCCTTCCGGCTCATGGCCAACCTTGTCCGGCCCGCCTGAGGCGCCAGTCATCTGTGCGAACAGCCTCGGCGAATCCGAGAGGGTTCAATCGTTTGCCGATTGATGAATCGGGTAGGCGCGCTTAAACCTTAGTCAGCATAATCAGGGAACAGACATGACTGACAGCAAGTATTTCAGTGCGGTCGGCGGATTGCCGCCACAGACGCAGCTTCTCACCAGCAAGGCCGTTTTCACGACCTCTTATGCGGTCATCCCCGGTACCGTGATGAGCGACATCGTTACCAGTGTTCTGCCGCATTGGGAAAAGACGCGGGCCTGGATCCTTAGCCGTCCACTCTCCGGTTTCGCCGAAACGTTTGCGCAATATATCGTAGAGGTTATGCCGGGTGGCGGCAGTAGCCGGCCGGAGCCCGATATTCGCGCCTCCGCAGCCATATTCGTCGTCACCGGCAATCTGACGATCGAGCTTGAAGGTAAGGCGCATAGTCTGCGGGAGGGCTCGTTCGCTTATCTTCCTGCCGGTTCGAAGTGGACATTGCGTGGTGAAGGCGACAAGGCCTGCCGTTTCCATTGGGTGCGCAAGGCATTCAAGGTCGTCGAGGGGCTCGATGCTCCGCCGGCAATTTTCACACATGAGGACGAATGCGTTCTCGATCCGATGCCGGATACCGAAGGTCGATGGGCGACGACCCGGTTCATCGACCCGTCCGACGTTCGCTACGACATGCATCTGAACATCGTCACGTTTGAACCGGGCGCGGTCATTCCATTCATGGAGACCCATATCATGGAGCACGGTCTCTACGTCCTTGAAGGCAAGGCGGTCTATCGCCTTAATCAGGAATGGGTAGAGGTCGAGGCCGGAGACTATATGTGGCTTCGGTCGTTTTGCCCGCAGGCATGTTATGCCGGTGGTCCCGGCCGTTTCCGTTACCTCCTATACAAGGATGTGAACCGCCACGCCGATCTCTGGTAGCGCGGGCGGCAACCGTCTTACGATGAGTTTAAGGCGTTAATAATAAACTTGTTGACGCAGTTCCTCTCACTTGTAGTATCTATTCGGCCGTCATGTATGACAACGCTGGCGCCCTGCTGGTGATGCCTGTCCTGGGGAGGATATATGCTGAAGAAACTGTTGCTGACGGGCGCTGCTGGTGGCGTCGGTCAGGGCATTCGTCCGCTGCTTTCGCAGCTGGCGGAGAGGGTTGTGCTGTCGGACCTCGGCAATGTCTCGGATCTCGGCCCCAAGGAAAGTTTTGTCAGATGTAATCTGGCTGATGCCCGAGGGGTTTTAGAGCTTCTGGAGGGGGTCGACGGCATCATTCATCTCGGCGGCGTGTCGGTCGAGCGATCTTTCGATCTTGTCCTTCAGGGCAATATTATCGGCCTCTACAATCTTTACGAAGCGGCACGGCATCAGGGCAAGCCACGCATCGTGTTCGCCAGCTCCAACCATGTCGTCGGTTATTACCGTCAGGACGAAAAGATCGACAATACGGTCTATCCTCGTCCGGATTCGCTCTATGGCGTCTCCAAGGTTTTTGGTGAGGCGGTCGCCAGCATGTATTATGACAAGTTTGGGCAGGAGACCCTTTCGCTTCGGATCGGCTCCTGCTTCGACAGGCCACTTAATCCGCGCATGCTGTCGACCTGGCTGAGTTATCGGGATTTCGTTTCCCTGTGTGAAAGAGCGTTTCTGACCCCACGCCTTGCGCACACGATCGTCTATGGCGCTTCTGCCAACGAGAAACCGTGGTGGGACAATGGCAATGCTGCATTTCTCGGCTGGCAACCGCAGGACAGTTCCGAAAAATGGCGCGTCGAGGTCGAGGCTGCGACCGGTGCCCAGGATCCGACCGATCCCACCGTCATCTATCAGGGCGGGGCGTTTGCCGGTGCTGGTCATCCCCACGACAGCTGATAACATCGCCCGCGGACGCCCATTCATTCATATGTCACGGCCATATGTGATCGCTTGGATCAGGCCGTTTGGGAAGGAAGCAATATGACCATCCATCAAAATCTCATCGCCGGCGAATGGGTCGGCAGCAACGGCTCGGAAAACGTCAATCCGTCCGATACCAATGACATTATAGGCGTTTACGCGCAGGCCACTGCGGATGATGTGAAGCAGGCAATTGCCGCTGCAAAAGCGGCTTTTCCGGCATGGTCACGGTCCGGCATTCTCGAGCGTCATGCAATTCTGAAAAAGACCGCGGACGAAATTCTGGCACGTAAGCAGGAGCTGGGTACGCTTCTCTCTCGCGAAGAGGGCAAGACGCTGGCCGAGGGTATCGGTGAGGTCACGCGTGCAGCGCAGATTTTTGACTTTTTTGCCGGCGAAACACTCCGGTTGGCAGGCGAGGTAATACCATCGGCAAGGCCTGGCATCGGTGTCGAGATCACGCGCGAGCCGCTGGGTGTCATCGGCATCATCACGCCCTGGAATTTTCCGATTGCCATTCCTGCCTGGAAGATCGCGCCGGCGCTCTGCTACGGTAATACGGTGGTTTTCAAGCCGGCGGAACTCGTGCCGGGCTGCTCCTGGGCGATCGTCGATATCCTGCACCGTGCGGGTCTGCCGAAAGGCGTGCTCAATCTGGTGATGGGGCCGGGATCGGTTGTCGGACAAGCCATGCTCGACAGCCCGGATGTTGCCGGCATTACATTCACGGGCTCTACGGGTACGGGCAAGCGCGTGGCGGCGGCCTCGATCGAGCATAACCGCAAGTTCCAGCTGGAAATGGGCGGCAAGAACCCGATGGTCGTGCTGGACGATGCGGATCTGAGCGTTGCGGTGGAGGCTGCTGCAAACTCGGGCTTCTTCTCCACCGGCCAGCGCTGCACGGCCTCTTCGCGCCTAATCGTTACCGAAGGCATCCACGACAAGTTTATTGCTGCCCTGACTGAACGGATGAAGAGCATTCAGGTCGGCCATGCGCTGAAACCAGAAACGCATATCGGACCCGTGGTTGATGTTCGCCAGCTGAAGCAGGATACCGATTATATCGAGATCGGGGTCAAGGAAGGCGCTAAGCTCGCGTTCGGCGGGGAGCGTCTCGAGCGGGATACGCCCGGCTTCTATCTCCAGCCGACGCTGTTTACCGAAGCGACCAACCAGATGCGGATCAGCCGCGAGGAAATTTTCGGCCCTGTCGTCAGCGTCATCCGCGTCAAGGATTACGATGAAGCACTCGCCATGGCCAATGATACGCCTTTCGGCCTTTCCGCCGGAATTGCTACAACAAGCCTCAAATATGCGACACATTTCAAGCGCAATTCGGAAGCCGGCATGGTGATGGTCAATCTGCCGACGGCGGGTGTCGATTTCCACGTTCCCTTCGGCGGGCGCAAGGCTTCCTCCTATGGTTCGCGCGAGCAGGGCAAGTATGCCGCCGAATTCTTCACCGTGGTGAAGACGGCCTACACACTGGCCTGATCATGACGGCGGTTATCGTTGCCGCCGTCGAAACATAAAAGACCGGTGATCGATCCGTCTGCAGAGTGAGATCTGTAGACGGATGCGTTTTGTGCGTTATCTCTGTCTGCGAAAACGACTCGGAAGCAGGATGGGATATTGGTGGTTCAGCGCGTCAGCTTTTATATCCTTCTGGTTCTTGTCACCTTGGCATTCATCGCGGTCCTCATCCCGTTTTATTCGGCGGTATTCTGGGCTGTCGTCTTCGCCATCATTTTCTTTCCCTTTTATGTACGGCTGGAGGCTGCACTTGGCGGACGGCGCAATGTTGCGGCCGTTCTGTCTGTCCTGATTTGTCTCTGCCTCGTCATCCTGCCGGGGCTGGGGATACTGGCATCTCTCATCCAGGAGGGAACGGGCCTCTATCAGAAGATTTCGAGCGGGCAGATCGACCTCAACCGAATGCTCAACGAAGTCGTGAACGCGCTGCCCGTCTTCATGCAGGATTGGCTGCAGAACCTTGAGACCGGAGGTTTCGCCGCTTTGCGCGATCGGTTTTCTTCCTCTCTCATGCAGGGCGGAAGTTTCTTTGCCGGACGCGCCCTGAATTTCGGTCAGAGCGCCGCCGAATTCTTCATTGCTTTCGGCCTGATGCTTTACCTGCTCTTTTTCCTGTTTCGCGATGGGCGCGCCCTGGCGGCGGCGATCCGGAGTGCAGCCCCCTTGAGCGATGAACACACCACCCAGTTCATGGCAAAATTTGCCTCGGTCGTCCGGGCGACGGTCAGGGGCAATATCATCATTGCCATCATGCAGGGGTTGATTGGCGGCGTCACGTTCTGGCTTCTCGGCGTTCAGCCGGCGCTTCTCTGGGGTGTGCTAATGGTTTTCCTGTCGCTGGTGCCTGCGGTGGGTGCAGCGCTCGTTTGGGTGCCGACGGCGATCTATCTCGCCGTCACCGGTGACATCTTGAAGGCTGCCATCATCGTTGCCGTCGGTGTGTTCGTGATCGGCCTCATCGATAATGTCCTCCGCCCGCCGTTGGTGGGTAAGGAAACGAAGCTTCCGGATTATGTCGTTCTGATCTCGACGGTTGGAGGAATTTCGCTTCTCGGGGTCAATGGCTTTGTCATCGGCCCGCTGATTGCAGCACTTTTCATCGCGGCATGGTCGCTTTTCGAAAAGGAGAGGGCAGGCGACGGCGGTGTGACCGACTGAGGTCGCATCCACCAAGCGTGGTCGGACTATGGTCCAATTGGGGCATTCGCAAAGGTCCGATGGCGGAACTATGACCGGGCTTAGATGTTGCATGATGGTACGCTACAACGTCTGACACTTGCGCGATGGAGGTCGCCATTCACTCCCGCCGAAAAATCATGTCCGGACTCATGCTGGCACTGTTTTCAGTTCTTGTGTCGCTCGGTGCCAGCTCGGCGATAGCGCGGAACGGTGGATCGGGCGAGGGAAATGGAGGAGACCGCGGCAATGGTGGAGGCGGTGATAGAGGCCGCTCCGGTCGGAGCAGCGGTGTAGGCAGCGGTAACGATGGTGGTGGTCGCGGTACCCGCGACACTAAGGGCGGCGACCACAACTCTGGCTCTTCGGTTGGAGCGAGATCAAAGCAAAGCCCCTCGCCGGACGATGCCGTCAACGCCGATAACGGCAATATCAGAGTGAAACACGGCAGTGGTATCGCGGAGGAGATCAATGATCGTGGCCGCTACGTGATGCGTGACCGGAGTGGCCGAACCATTGTAAACCGCGCCGCCACCCGATCCGATCTCGACCGATTGCGCTCATTGATCAAGTGAGCACCTACCCCTTGGCGGATCGACCCTTAAGTCTATCGGCCGTCTCAGCCTGATACCTGTATCCGATTAGGCCACCGGACGAACGGAAGCTTCGCGTATCGCCTCGTTCCAGGCAATCGCTGCGGCCGTTCTATTGCTGACGCTGAGCTTGCTGAAGATGCGTGTCATATGATGCTTGACTGTCTTTTCGTGCAGGTCGAGTTCGATTGCGATAGCCTTGTTGCTGAGACCTTCGGCAGCCAACCCCAGAACCTCGCGTTCCCGTGTCGTCAGGTCGCGCATGGCGGCAAACAGGCTGTCGTCGGCGACGGATACAGGCGGTTCCGCGAGAAGCTTTGCCGAAAGCGCCGGTGCCACATAACCCTCTCCAGCGGCAATCGAATGAAGGATTTCCGCCAGAGAGCTCGATCCAATACCCTTGAGCACATAGCCCTTGGCGCCGTCCTGCAAGGCCTGACGGATATCGTCGCTGGTTTCGGACACCGTGAGCATCACGATGTTCTGGTCGGGGCGCTCTGCAAGGATAGGGCCTATTGCACCCAGACCGCCACCCGGCATCGAGATATCCATGAGAAGAATGTCGGGTTGATGCCGCTGGGCGATTTCGATCGCATCGTCACGACTGCCTCCTTCAGCAACGATGTCGAAGCCGAGTTCGGTCAATGTGCGTGTCACGCCTTCCCTGAAGAGTGGGTGATCGTCGCATACGGCAACCCGTAGATCCGTCATCAATTTTTCTCCGTTTCGCAAATCTTCAAAGACATCGTCACCGTCGTACCATTGTTATTCGAAACGATGTCGAACCGACCGCCAAGGCTTTCGATCCGCTCTCTTAAGCCCGCAATGCCCAGGCTCGTCGGTTTCACCTTTGCCGGATCGAAGCCGGGGCCGGTATCGATGACATCCACCACAACGCAATCCTGTTCCGAACGTTGCAGTACCTTTTGACCCGATCCCGCCGCGTGCCGCCAGCCATTGTTGAGCGCCTCCTGAACGAAGCGATAGGTGCAGATTTTCTCCGCCGGGCTTGGCTGCCAGTCGACTGCGGCCATTGTAAGGGCGACGGGACTTCCGGTTCTTTCCCGGTGACGCTGCACAGCCTGCGAGATCACTTCGTGGAAATTTGCCGCTTCGATCTCCGGAAGAATGAGATCATGGCATATGCTACGGATCTCCCGCATGGCTTCCTGCAGGCTGGTCTTGATCGATGAGACTTCCGCCTCGCGCGTTTCGCGAAGCGCCTGAGCGCCCAGGATTGCCGGACTGTCGATGCGCAGGGATGCATAAGCAATGAGTTGCGCGGGCCCGTCATGCAGATCTGCGCCTAATCTTCTCAGAAACCGTTCGTTGATCGCTGTGGTTTTCTGGTTCGCCTTCTGGACGCGTGCATGCAGTTTCCGGTTCTGCTTGAGAAGATGGGAAAGTTCACCGACCCTGGCATTGAGAAGCCCGCGCTGAAGTTCGATGAGGCGACTGCCGCGAAAGACTATCAGGGACAATAGCGAGAATATCGCTGCGATCACGGCGATGACGGCCAGCCAGGCGCGCAATCTGGCGCTCTGAAGGCTCTGCTCGAAATCGGTTGCGACTTCATAGAATTCCGAAACCGCCACAACCTCACCGGACCAAGGTTGAAGGATGGGATTATAGATTTCCAGAAGCGGTTGCGTCTGGTCACCAAGGGCTTTCGCATCTTCCGAATCTATCTTGTTGAATTCAGAGACCATACGGCCCGAGAAGGCGGCTTTGAGGTTTTCGTTAGGGGTAAGCTTCTGCCCCATCAGTTTCTTGTCGTTGGCGTAAAGGATCGTGCCGTCCTTACGCCAGAGCCGGAACGAGATGAGACGCTGCCCCAGCGCTCCCTTGGACAGAGTCTCGTCTAAGGCGCGCTCGATCGACTCGTCCAACTTTTCCGTCGTCGTCATGTCGGGCAGGATCGGAGCGATAATGCTGTCGACGTAAAGGGCTGTCGATGCCGCAGAATTTCGTGTCACCGCCTCTTCTATGAGACTTGCGACAAAGGTGCCGACGATCAGCGTCGCGATAATCGAAATGAGCCCACCGGCGAGCAAAAACTGGCGGGCGAGTGACTGTCCGTTCCAATAGGCAACAACATTGGGTAGGCGCACGAAAGCCTCGGTGGGTGCAGTAGAAGAAAGTAATTAAGGCTCGGCTTCAAGGTGTCAATGGGGCATCGGTCCCGCTTTTTCGTCGGTACCGGCCAAAGCTTGAATCTGGGGTCGCAAAGGCGCCGATACGGGACAGCAAGTGCCGGGATATTGATAAGGCGCCGTCTGGCAGCGGCGCCTTATGTCATTTCTGGCTAGCCTTTTTGTCGGGCAGCCACATAGCGGTTTGCCGGCATGGAAAGGCCAAGATTTTCGCGAAGCGTCGAGCCCTCGTATTCTTCCCGGAAGAGCCCACGGCGGCGCAGTTCCGGCAAGACGAGTTCGGTGAAGTCAGTCAGGCTGGCCGGCAATGTCGGGAACATCAGGATGAAGCCGTCCGCGGCGCGTGCCTCGAACCACTCCTCCATGAAGTCGGCGATTTCGGTCGGCGTTCCGGTGATGCCGTTGCCTGTGCTTTTTTCGGCATAGTGGTGGATCAGGTTGCCAAGCGTGTGGCCCTGCTTGATGAAATCGGTCAATTCCTCGAATAGCGCCTTCGAACCTTTCGGTTGCTGCGGCAGGCGCTCCATCGGGAAAGGCTTGTCGAGTTCTGCCCCGGAAAGATCCGTTTCGAGGAATTCGCCCAGCATCCAGCAGCCGACATCGGGATGCAGGTTGTCGATCAGGAAATCGACCTTGGCCTGCGCCTCCGCTTTTGTCTCGCCGACATTGACGACGATGCCTGGCATCATCTTCAGGTCGTCCTCGATGCGGCCATACTTGGCCATTCGTCCTTTGACATTTCGGTAGAAGGCGCCATTCCGCTCAATGCTGGAGGCGAGGCTGAAGACGATTTCCGAGGTTCGGGCCGCGAGTTCCATCCCCGCTTCGGAACCGCCGGCCTGGGCGATGACCGGCCTGCCCTGCGGTGTCGATGCGATGTTCAGTGGTCCACGAACCTGGAAATGCTTGCCCTTGTGGTTCAGCGTGTGCAGCTTTTCCTTGTCGTGATAGATGCCGTTTTCACGATCGAGCAGAAGTGCGTCCGGCTCGAAACTGTCCCAAAGACCAAACACGACGTCGACGAACTCCTCGCCGCGTTCATAGCGGATCGCGTGGGGATCAAGGCCTTCGCGATTGAAGTTGTATCCGGTTTCGTCATGGTCGGAGGTGACGACATTCCAGCATGCCCGGCCTCCGCTCAGGTGATCGATGGACGAGAAGATACGGGCGATATTGTAAGGTTCGTAATAGCTCGTCGAGGCCGTCGCTACAAAACCGAGTTTTTCCGTCATGGCCGCAAGCGCGGTGATGAGCGTGAGCGGTTCGAAACGGTTCATCTTCGTCGGAGAGCGGGAGAGGGCTTCCGCATCACCGATAGCCGCGGCTGGCGAATCCGCGATGAACATGAAATCGAGCTTTGCCTGTTCCGAAATACGGGCAACATTGAGCAGATGGTCGATCTTGTTGGCGCCAGTGACGTCGGCGGCTGGATGCAGCCAGCTCGCGGGGTTGAAGCCGAAGGTGTAGACAAAGGTTCCGAGTTTCAGCTTGTCTTCACGTGCCATGGTTCCTCAACTCCTCTTGATCGTCTTGTCTGTCAGCCCGCCTGCGAAGGCGTGAAACGGGCGGTGAGCGTATGGCTTTTGCCGGGATAGGTCAGTCGAACCGAAGTCACCGAATGATCGAATCGCCAGGTTTGGCGCACGACGACCAATACCGGGCTACCGAGGGGAATGGCGAGATACGATGCCTCCGTGGTTCCCGCGCCGAGCGCCGCGATCCGATGCTCTGCAGCGCTCCAGGGTACATGTTCGAGAAGCCAGGGGCCGGGAGGCAGGGCTTCGAAGCTCTCCGTGCCGGCATCGGGAACGGCGTCCAGATTGATCAGCCGTTGCTCAAGGCAGAAAGGTTGTTCGCCCGCATAATGCAGGCAAGTGATATCGGTCACCGGTTTTTTTCGGAGAATGCCAAGAAGCTCGGCCTCCTGACTGTTTGCCGGCCTCACCGTTCGGCTCAGAATGCGATGGCTATAGATTTCGCCTGTCGCTTTCACCTCTTCGCGAATGTCGTAAATTTCGAGAATGGCGCTCTGGGCTTTCTGTGGAAGCACGACACTACCAACCTTGCGCCGTCGCTGTATGAGGCCGGCGCGCGCCAACTGCGTCACGACCTTGTTCACGGTCATGCGCGAGCACCCGTATTGTAACGCGAGCTGCTGTTCCGAAGCTATCTTGAAGCCGGGTGGCCAGCGGCCTGTCAGGATATTCTGCTCGATATCGGAGAGTATTCGCTGATGAAGCGAAAGCGGGGCCTCGGAAATAGGGTCAGCGATGAGATCTCCCTCAATCATGCGAGCATGCTGGCGCCACGATCAAGGTAGGTATCTAGGAACTGTTCGAGACGTGCATGGCGCGGTTTGGCGAATATTTCCGCTGGCGGACCTGAGAACAACAGCCGACCATGATCGAGGAAGCTGATCTGCTGGCCGACGCTGGCGGCAAAACCAATTTCGTGGGTCACGACCACCATCGTCATGCCCTCGCTCGCCAGATCCCGCATGACGTTGAGAACCTCGCCGGTTAGCTCCGGATCGAGTGCTGACGTCGGCTCGTCGAACAGCATGATTTTCGGTTCGAGCGCCAGGGCGCGGGCGATCGCCACGCGTTGTTGCTGGCCGCCGGACAGCTGCGAAGGGTAGTGGCCCGCGCGATTTTCCAGCCCGACCTTGCGAAGTTGCGCCATGGCGCGCTCTTCGGCTTCGGCTTTCGGCACTTTGCGGACGAGCTTAAGTGCTTCGCTGACATTACCGAGCGCTGTCATATGCGGCCACAGATTGAACTGCTGGAAGACCATGCCGGTCTTCGTGCGTACCGCACGGATCTGGTTGGCAGGCAGACGCTCGCGACGGCCGGTAGGGTCTTCGAAAAAGCCCAGTGCCTCGCCGTTGATGGTGATCATGCCGCTGGTCGGCTCTTCCAGAAAGGCAAGGCAGCGCAACAATGTGCTTTTGCCCGAGCCGGATGGGCCAATGAGGCAGGAAACCTTGCCTTCCGGTATCTCCAGGTCGATGTCCTGCAGCACGGCGGTTTCTCCGAACCGCTTGACGAGTTTGCGGATGGCGATGGCGGGTACACTCATGCTTTCGAAAACCTCAGTCGGGAGAGACGGTTTTCGGCCATACGGCCGAGCCGGTCGGTAAGTTCAACGATGACCCAGTAGACGATCGCAAGGATGAAGATCGCTTCGAGGAAGGCGTATTGCTGCGAGCCGATCGCACTGACAGTGGCGGTCAATTCAGGAACCGTGATGATCGACAGGACGGCCGATTCCTTCAGCAGAATGATTGCCAGATTGATTGATGGCGGCAACACGATCAGCGCCATTTCCGGGATTTGGATACGGCTGATCGTCTGGGAACGCGTCATGCCGAGGCATTCCGCAGCTTCCACGTGGCCGACCGGAACCGATGCGTAACCGGCACGGAACACCTCGCTGTAATAGGCCGCGCTATAGACCGTTAGGCCGATCAGTCCGCAAGGTATGGGATCGAGCATCAGGCCGACGAAAGGGCCGCCATAATACAGCAGGAAGATCTGGATCAGGAACGGAGTGCCACGCAGCATTTCCACGATGGTTCCGAGCACGGCATTGACGATCTTTCCGCCAAAACGCCGTGCAGTGGCGACGACAAAGCCGGCGACGACCCCGCCGAGCACGCCGGCAATCCAGAGCCACAGCGTGACGAACAGACCGCTGCCGATTTCCGGCAGCTTTTCGATGATGACCTGCGGATCGAACATCATGCCGAGGCTCCCTTCAGGGATCGTTCGGCGTAGCGGCCAAGCAGCGCGATTGCGGAATTTATGACGAAATAGATGAGCGCCGCCGAGGCGAAGATCGGGATCGGCTGATAGGTGCTGGAAGCGAGATCCTGCGCCATCTTGGTGATCTCAATGATCCCTACGACAGATACGAGCGAGGATGATTTCAGGATCATGATCGCCTCGTTCACCAGTGCCGGAAAAGTCAGCCTTATGGCAATCGGCGCGCGGATGCGTGCAAACGTCTGGGCACCTGTAAAGCCTGCAACATCGGCGGCCTCGATGAGCCCGCGCGGCACGCTGGCGAAACCACCACGGAGGTTTTCGGCCTGATAGGCCGCCGTGCAGAGCGACAAACCGATGATTGCGGCAACGATGCCGGGAACATTGATGCCGATTACCGGCAGCAGGGTGTAGATCAAAAGAAGCTGTACGAGCAGCGGCACGCCGCGGAAAAAGCTGATGAACAACCTTGCCGGCAGGATGTAAACCGATTTCCCGGACAGGAGCGCGGCGGACAGAAGCATGGCGATCACGAACCCGATCGCGATCGAGACCAGACTTATGCCAAGGGTCGAAAGAGCCGCTTCAAGAAGCAGCGTAAACAGTTTCAGCGTCATCGGCTACGCATCGTTGGTCGCGGGCGCAGAGCGCACGACGAGACGGAAGACAAGGGGATGCGCATTACGCATCCCCCGCATCGACGGAAGCTCAGAATGCCGGATCAGGCACCGAGTCGGGCGTATCGAAGGTCGTGCCGAACCACTTTTCCTGAAGCTTGGCCAGGCGGCCGTCTTTCTTCATCGCGATGATTTCGTTGTCGATATAGTCGAGCAAGGCCTTGTGATCGTCATCCTTGGTGCCGATGAAGCCGAAATAGGTCTTCTTGCCGAAAGCAGGCGTTACGACTTCGAAGGCGCCGTTGCGCTGCTTGGCGACGAAAGCGATGTTTGGAAGAGAGTTCGCGACGGCGACGACGCGGCCGGTTGCGAGGTCGGCATAGGCATCGTTGAACGAGACGTATTCGCGGACGGTGACCTTTTCCGAAAGCGTTGCGGAATATTCCTGCAGCTGTGCCAGCTGAGCGGTCGCCTTGCCGACGCCCACGGCCTTGCCTGCGATGTCTGCCGGCTTGGTGATCGAAGTATCACCGGCTTTTTTCAGGATGGCGACGGAAGCTTCGGCAACCGGTGCGCTCATGCGGTAGCGCGCGATACGCGCCTTGGTGATGGTTGCCGGGCCTGCGACGACATCGAACTTGCCGGCTTCAAGGCTCGGCAGAACGCTGTCCCACGGCAGCTCAACCCATTCGATCTTGACGCCGAGGTCCTTGCCCAGCGCCTCGAAAAAATCGACGTTCAGGCCCTTGTGTTCGCCGGCATCGATGAAGTCGAAGGGGGCGAATGCCGTTTCCGTGCCGACCTTGAGAACGCCTGCGGCCTTGGCTTTGGCCAGCACGTCTTCTGCATGAGCAGCGAGAGATGAAGTAAGCAGAAGGGCGCCGATTGCTGCAGCCTTCATCAATTGTCTTTTGAGCATTGGTGATTTCTCCGCGTTGTTCTACCTTAAGGACCGCAGTTCGGCTGTTCCCACCGTGTGACAGCAAATTTTATCGCTGCTCTTTTATTGCCTATACAAATGACCGATGTTCGCGGAGCCGTCAACGGCCTCAGCAGAGGCTTTCGGTTATGTCGTCTCAGCCTCAAAATCGTGGTGACCGGTGGACGGTTGATCGTCCCCTGATCGAATGAGCTTGCCTTGCGAGCTTTCAGGAACCTATCTTCTCGACATACTTATTCGACGACGGATCGAAGCTGCTTGCCGAGACCCGCCATGGACGCTTCGTCTTGGTCTACGCCAGCATTTCATTTCAGGAACATGCCCACATGAATTCCAATCTCGTCGTTAATGCCGATCGGATTTCCGCAGATATCGACGCTCTCGCCAATATCACCGAACCCGACAGGCCATGGACGCGTCGCGCATTCACGCCGATGTTCCTTAAGGGGCGAGCCTATGTGGAGAAGGCCTTTCGCGATGCAGGCCTCGAGACGCATATCGATTCTGCTGGCAATCTGATTGGCAGACGAAAGGGGAAGACGGGCGGTGGCACACTGATGCTTGGCTCGCATACGGATACGGTGCCGAATGGTGGCCGTTTTGACGGGATCGCCGGCGTGATTGCTGCTCTCGAAGTAGCACGGGCGCTGGTCGATGCAGGGATTGAGCTGGAGCATGACCTGGAAATCGTCGATTTTCTAGCGGAAGAAGTGTCGATTTTCGGGGTATCATGCATCGGCAGCCGGGGCATGACGGGTGTTCGCCCGAAGGAGTGGCTGGAGCGGACAGCCGATACCGAAGCGGGGCGCATCGACCTCGCGGAAAGTATCCGAACGGTCGGTGGTGACCCGGCGCAAGTCGGCGGTCGAACAGATATCAAGGCTTTCCTCGAATTGCATATCGAACAAGGCACGGTGCTTGAACGGGAAGGTGTCGATATCGGCATCGTCGGCGCGATCACCGGGATTTCCCGCTTTGAAATCCTGATTGAAGGTCGTGCCGACCACGCAGGCACGACGCCAATGAATGCACGCTATGACGCGCTAGGGGCGGCGTCATGCGTCGTGCTTGACATCGAACGCATCGCCAAGGAACTTGCTCTCGGATCGAGCTATTTCGCAGGTACGGTGGGCGAATTTTCGATGGAGCCGAATGCCGCCAATGTCATTCCGTCTCATGTTCGTATGCTGATCGATGCCCGCGCAGTCGACCCTGCCGTGATGGAGGAATTCGTTGCTGCGCTGTCTGCGCTTTGTAGCCAGACGGCGGCAAAACGGAGCGTGACGATTGATGAACCTCGCAGGGTCTCCAACGCGTCTCCGACACCGATGTCAGAGATGGTGACGGATGTCCTGGCATCGAGTGCTGCACGTATCGGCGCCACCAGCAGGCCGATGGTCTCAGGCGCCGGCCATGACGCTGCCTTTCTTTCCAAGGTGGCACCGGCTGCGATGATCTTCATCGCCAGCAGAGACGGTCGCAGCCATGCTGCGGAAGAGTGGTCTGAGAATGATGCCATCACGTTGGGGGCAGCCGTTCTTTACGAGGCAATTCTGGACCTGGATAAAAGATAGGGAGAGACGGCATGGGACGCATACTGACGGAAAAGGATGTCGAAGCCGCCGTTCGCGGAGGCTCCGTCTATGCGGCCGGCGGCGGCGGCTGGTCCGATCATGGACGCATGCTGGGTTATGCCGCAGTCAGCATCGGCCGGCCGGAACTGATCACGATCGATGAGCTGGAAGACAGAGACTGGGTTGCGACTGCGGCTGCCATTGGTGCACCGGCTTCGACTACGGCCTGGGAGATGCAGGGTGTCGATTACGTCAAGGCCGTGCAGCTTCTGCAGGACGCGCTTGGCGAAAAGGTATCGGCCCTGATGATCGGCCAGAACGGCAAGTCCTCGACGCTGAACGGCTGGTTGCCTTCCGCCATTCTCGGGACCAAGGTGCTGGACGCAGTTGGTGATGTTCGTGCTCATCCGACCGGCGACATGGGCTCGATCGGCATGGCCAACTCGCCGGATGAGATGATCCAGACCGCAGTCGGCGGCAATCGTGCTGAAAATCGCTATATCGAACTCGTCGTGCGTGGCGCGACGGCAAAAGTTTCGCCTATCCTGCGCACGGCTGCAGACATGTCCGGCGGCTTCATCGCCTCCTGCCGCAATCCGCTGCGGGCATCTTATGTCAGAAGGAATGCAGCACTCGGCGGTATCAGCCTGGCGCTGAAACTCGGCGAGGCGATCATTGAGGCGGATGCCAGGGGAGGGCATGCGATCATCGACGCGATCGTCAAGGCGACCGGCGGTACGATCATCGGCGAGGGCGAGGTGAGCGCCAAATCCGTCGTCTACACAAAAGAAGCCTTCGATGTCGGAACGATTACGGTCGGCCGCGGCGACAAGGCGGTGACGCTGCATGTGATGAACGAATATATGGCGGTGGATGATGCCGGCGGAAACCGGCTTGCCACCTTCCCGGACATCATTTCGACGCTGTCGCCGGAAGGCGAGCCGATGAGCGTCGGCCAACTGGAGGTCGGAATGCCGGTATTTCTACTGCACGTGCCGAAGACGATCATTCCGCTGTCGTCGAGTGTGAAGGATCCGTCGGTTTACCCGATCGTCGAGAAGGCGCTTGGAATTAGCATCTCCGATTACGCTCTGGGTTGAGGAGAAAACCATGCCGAAGCCCAATCCACGCCATCCGAAATTCCCGATCCCCGGCGGCAACGAGTTGCGTGCCAAGGGATGGCGGCAGGAGGCCTTGCTGCGGCTTCTCGAAAACGTCCTTTCTGTCGGCGAGGATTCCGATAATCTTATCGTTTATGCGGCGCTCGGCAAAGCAGCGCGTAACTGGGCGGCGCATGATGCGATCGTCAATACGTTGAAGGAGATGAATGAGGATCAGACGCTGATCATTCAGTCCGGCAAGCCGGTGGGGCTGTTGAAGACCCATGCCAAGGCGCCGCTGGTGATCATGGCGAACTGCAACATTGTCGGCCAATGGGCGAAAGCCGAATATTTCTATGAGCTTCAGGAAAAGGGACTGATCTGCTGGGGCGGTCTGACGGCTGGCGCTTGGCAATATATCGGTAGCCAGGGTGTCATCCAGGGTACCTACGAGATCTTCATGCGGATCGCCGAAAAACGCTTTGGTGGCACACTGGCCGGCCGGTTCGTATTGACCGCGGGTCTCGGCGGAATGGGCGGCGCGCAGCCGCTCGCCGGCCGCATGGCGGGGGCCGCAATCCTTGTGGTCGATATCGATCCGGATCGGGTGGCCAAGCGCCGCGAAATTGGTTTTCTCGATGAAGTCGCGCCCGACCTCGATACGGCTCTGCGGATGATCGACGCGGCAGTGCGGGAAAAGCGCGCCGTCTCGATCGGCCTCGTGGGCAATGCTGCCGACATTTATCGGCAGATCGTCAAGCGCGGCATCGTACCTGACGTCGTCTCCGACCAGACCTCGGCACATGATCTCGTTTATGGCTATGTACCGAAAGGCATGAGCCTGGAAGAAGTGCGCCGGCTTCGCAAGGAAGGGCAGGGCCAGCTGATGGCGGCCAGTCGTGCCTCGATCGCCGATCACGTGCGCGCCATGCTGACACTGCAGCAAAGAGGTGCGGAGGTCTTCGACAATGGCAACCTCATCCGTACTCAGGCCAAGCAGGGCGGGGTCGAAAACGCCTTCGACATCCCGATTTTCACCGAAGCTTATTTGCGACCGCTGTTCTGCCGCGCGATCGGTCCCTTCCGCTGGATGGCGCTGTCGGGTGAGGAAAGCGATATCGCCCGTATCGATGATCTCGTTCTGGAGCTTTTCCCGGATAATTACATCGTTACCAACTGGATCAGGTTGGCGCGTGAAAACGTGCCGTTCGAAGGGCTTCCGGCGCGGATTGCCTGGCTTGGCCACGGCGAGCGCACGCAACTCGCACTGGCGGTCAATGCGCTGGTGGCCAAAGGCGAACTGAAGGCCCCGATTGCTTTCTCACGCGACCATCTCGATGCCGGGGCCATGGCACATCCCAACATCATGACCGAGAATATGAAGGACGGATCGGACGCGATTGCCGACTGGCCGTTGATCAACGCCATGACGCTTTGCTCGTCCATGGCGGATCTCGTCGTCATCCATTCGGGCGGCGGCGGTTATGCCGGTTACATGACGAGCGCTGGCGTGACGATCGTGGCTGACGGCACCGAAGCGGCTGCAGAGCGGCTCGACATGGCGATTACCAACGACACGTCACTCGGCATTATCCGGTATGCGGATGCCGGTTATGACGAGGCTGCCGATGCTGCCGAACGGGGCAACGTACCGCATATACGGCTGGGTTAAGACCCAGCCGTATCCATTTGCGATCAGGCTTTTTTGAATGCCGAATAAGCAACGGCCATTTTGGACGCGAGCGTCGCGTTGTTCTTGACCAGCTCGATATTGGCCTTCAGGCTCTCGCCTTTTGACAACTCGTTGATGCGCGCAAGCAGGAAAGGCGTCAGTTCCTTGCGGCCAATGCCGCGTTCCTCGGCTTCGCGAACCGCATCCGTTATCGTGCCGTCGATGAATTCCGGCGTCAGCGCAGCCGCTTCCGGGATAGGGTTGGCGATCAGAAGACCGGTGCCTGTTCCGAACTGGTGGTGCAGCCACATCGCCTTGGCGATTTCGGCGGCGCTGTCCAGTTTGTGATCGGCCTTGTAGCCGCTCTTGCGGGTGAAGAAGGCCGGGAAGTCGTCGGTTCCATACGCGATGACGGGCACGCGCTGGGTTTCCAGATATTCGAGCGTCTTGGCAATATCGAGGATCGACTTGACGCCTGCGCAGACTACGGCGGTTTTGGTGCGGCCGAGTTCGGTCAGGTCGGCGGAGATATCGAAGGTATGCTCGGCGCCGCGATGAACACCGCCGACGCCACCGGTGGCGAAAATCTCGATGCCGGCGAGATCAGCCAACAGCATCGTGGCTGAAACGGTCGTGCCGGCAGTCTGCTTGCGGACCATGGCGACGGCGAGGTCGCGACCGGACGCCTTTACGACATCCCTAGCTTGGGCAAGCTGTTCGAGCTCATCGGAGTCGATGCCGGCGCGCAATTCTCCATCGATGACCGCGATCGTCGCCGGCACGGCGCCGGTGGCGCGAACGACAGCTTCGACGGCTTTCGCCGTTTCGAGATTGGCCGGGTAGGGCATGCCGTGGGTGATGATGGTGGATTCGAGCGCGACAACCGGTCCGCCCTTGGCGATTGCGTCGGCGACTTCCTTGTTGAGCCTCGGCTTCAGGAGTTGCATGTCGTCTTGTCCTTTCAATTCGTGAGCCTGTGCCGATTGGCATCGATAAGCTCGGCAGACAGATCGGGATGTACACTGGCGGTACATTCGGTGGTGAGTGTGGCGGCAAGTGCGCCGGTGCGGGCCCCATCGAAAATCTCGTCGCCTTCGAGAAGACGATGGAGCGTTGCGGCAATCATCGCATCGCCGGCGCCGGTCATATCGACCGGGGCGGCTTTCACGGCCCCGATAAATTCTATGCTCTGTGACCCGGCAACGGCCATGCCTTCGGCACCCGCGCTGACGACTGCCATGTCGGCGCCTGCTTGCTGCAGCGCCAATGCGGCCTGTTTCGCGCCTTCAACGGTGTGCGCATTCGTATGGCCGAGAACTGCGTTGGCTTCGTCAATGTTCATGAACAGGAGATCTATCCCGTTCAGATCCTTTGGTAGCCGCGTTCCCTTATGCGTGGATACGGCATCGATCGCCAGCCGGCAGGTGGCATTTCTGCTCCGGTCGATCAGCGTGGACAGGACTTCTGCCGGCAGATTGCAATCTGCAAACACCCAGCTGGAGGCGGCGAGATGCGGCCATGCACGTTCTATATGATCCGGCTTAAACAGGTCGAAGATGTTCATGTCGGCAATGCCGAGAACAAGGTCGCCGGCTGCGTCGAGGATTGCTGCATATTCGGCCGTCGGGCGTTCGTTCGTCGTCACGACCTGACTGACATCGACCCCCAATTCGCGCATATATCTGAGCAGGGCTTGTCCGCCGTCATCGTCGCCGACGATGGAGATGAAACCGGTGGAGGAGCCAAGCCTTGCAAGATTTTCCGCAACATTGCGGGCGACGCCACCAAGGCTGCGGGTACTTTCGACGGGGTTCGATGTTTCCAGAACGATCTTGGTGCGTGCGTGATATTTGCGGTCTAGCACCGCCCCGCCAACGCAGAACGCACGTGCTTCCGACGAAAGGACATAACCTCTCCCGAGAATATGCCCCTTGTTCATCAACTGGACGATGTGAGCGGCCACCGTGGACCTTGCAAGCCCGAGGGATGTGGCAATTTCCTGCTGACTGACGAAAGGGTTTTCGCGGATCAATGCCAGAACGGCGCTTTCCTGCGGTACAAGCGGTTGGGTCATTGCATGGGCTCCTTGCGAAACCCATGCAAACAATTGACTATGGTGTCAACTATTGTTTGTCGCCGCCTATTTGTTGTGCGGCTTTTCGATGTGGCCACCAAAGGATTTGCGCATCAGCGACAGCATCTTGTTGGCGTATTCGGCGTTGCCCTGGGAGTCGAAACGGCTGAATACCGCCGCCGAAAGAACCGGTACGGGGACGCCCATGTCGATCGCGGCTTTCATCGTCCAACGGCCTTCGCCCGAATCCGAAACCCTGCCGCCGAAACTGCTGAGTGACGGGTCAGCCTTCAAGGCCTCTGCCGTGAGGTCGAGCAGCCATGAACCGACAACACTGCCGTGGCGCCAGACTTCGCTGATTGCCTCGATATCCATATCGAACTGGTAAAACTGCTTGTCAGGCAAAGGTGTTGTTTCTGCGTCGACCTCGCGATGGGCGTGGCCGACATTTGCCTGTTTCAAGACGTTGAAACCTTCGGCATAGGCCTGCATCATGCCGTATTCGATGCCGTTATGGACCATCTTGACGAAATGGCCGGCACCGCTTGGGCCGCAATGCAGATAACCGCGTTCGGCGGCACGCAGGGAAGGGTCGAGGTCCGCTCCCGGCGCCAGTGTCGCGAAGATCGGGTCCAGATGCTGAACCGCTTCGTTCGGGCCGCCGATCATCAGGCAAAATCCGCGTTCAAGACCCCAGACGCCGCCGCTTGTGCCGACGTCGACATAAGAAATGCCCTTGTCTGCAAGCTTGGCGCTTTGATCGACTGCATCGCGATAGTTGGAATTGCCACCGTCGATGATGATATCGCCGGGCTGCATGAAAGCCGCCAGCTTGTCGACGATCCCGGGAGTGATCGCGGCCGGCAGCATGATCCAGACGGCACGGGGTGGTGTCAGTTTTTCGAGGAACTGTTCAATGGACGAGATGCCGATAGCTCCCTCGCCAACAAGCGCCTCGACGGCAGCCGGGTTAACGTCGTAGGCGACGCATTCATGGCCGGCACGCATCAGCCGCCGTGCCATGTTGCCGCCCATGCGGCCCAGTCCCATCATTCCGATCTGCATGTATAAGCCTCTCGATGCAGTTAAGAATCGTCGGGAGACTAGGGCGATGTGTCGCAGGCCTCAAGGCCTTTAAATCGATTTATTTTTGGCAAAGGTCACGTCTCCGGCATGCTGGAGAAATGTGACAAACAATATCATGGATTAGCGAGCCTGCCGCCCGTCTGTTCCCTCGGAACGCCTGTTGTGGTCGGAAAGCTGATCGGCAATCCGCGTAAGGTGCGGACGGCGAGGAAAGCAAAACATTCGGCTTCGACCGCATCACCACGCCAGCCGAACGTGTCCGCAGACACGGCCTGAACGCCGGCCCGGCTTTCGATCATCGCCATGATCGTGGGATTGCGCCGCCCACCACCGCTGACAATCAGGCGCTTTGGTCTATGCGGCAAGAGATCGAGTGCCTTGCCGACGGCAGAAGCGGTGAAGGCGGAAAGGGTTGCTGCGCCATCGGCAGCGTCCAGACCGTCCGCCATGGCGGATGTGAAATCAAACCGGTCCAATGATTTAGGATAGGGCGCGGTCAGATACGGGTGTTGCAGAAGGCGCTCAAGACGCGTTTCGTCCACTCTGCCCGACGCGCCGAGCGCTCCATCCCGGTCCATCTCGCCAAGGCCAAGCCCCTTGATGAAATCGTTGAGTGGCGCGTTTGCCGGCCCCGTGTCGAAGGCTACGACAAGATCCTTGCCATCCCACCAGGTGATGTTGCCAACGCCGCCGAGATTGAGGATGGCGCTGTCGCTGCTGCGATCAACGCCGTGCAACAGTGCCGTGTGATAGATGGCCGCCAGCGGAGCCCCTTGCCCACCGGCTCTTACATCGGCAGTTCGGAAGTCATAGGCAACCTTTGTCCCGAGAATGCCGGCCATCAATTGCCCGTCACCGAGCTGTCGAGTATCGCCCAAGCGCTCGTTGGTCGGGGCGCGATGCAGCACGGTCTGTCCGTGGAAGCCGACGACGCCGATCTCATCCATGGATAATAATCCGGCACTCTTCACAAGTTCCTGCACGGCATTGGATTGGGCACGGGTCAGCGCCTCCTCGGCGTCCTTGAAAATCGAAGGTTCCGGCCCCTCGAAATTCCAGCTGCGAGCCTGGCGCAGGGTCTCCTCCAGAAGGAGGCGGGTGGCTTCCGAATAGGGGGCAAGCGTATAGGCGCCGAATGTCTCGACGCTCTCGCCGTCCGTCTTGATAAGCGCTACGTCTATATTGCCGTCGAGCACCGTTCCGGTCATCAGGCCGACCGCCCAGATAGGCTTCATTGCTTGTCTCCAAATCGCAAATGACCGAATCAAATCCGCTGCATAGTGCCTTTCCGGCCAGCAGAGCCGCAACTGATGCGGTCGAATTTGGCCGTTTCTTCTACAAGGATCAACGGACCCTTGATTTCGGTAAGGGCGGTCGCCTCCCGATTGGAAAAAATCCTTGACGCGAATCACGCATGCGCGCATTCCTGTAACGGATTTGGTTCAATATTTTGCTTTTAGGCGTAAGCGGTGGATTTTGGTGTAAATCGAGTCCGAAGGCCTATCAGAGCGTCGAGTTCGTTTTGTCTGTCAATGTGCCGTTGCATCCACAGTCCATCATGCTGGGTGACGATCTTTTGAACAGACTTCAGGGAGATTTTGGGTATGGCCGGATCGGCTGAAAAAACGCAGGCCCCTAAAGGCGAAGTCACGCTGGAACCGCGGCAGCTTGCCGATGAGACCATTGCGCGTGATGCACGCGCGCTTTCCGAACAGCTCAAAGCGATGCGCGAACGCCTTTTCCCGCCGCTCGCAAGCAAGACATTGCGTAGCTTCTCGTCCGGCGAGGCTGCCAAGCTTATCGGCGTCTCCGATGGTTATCTGCGCCAGTTGTCTTTGGCAGGAGAAGGCCCGCAGCCAGAGACCGGCGCAGGTGGACGCCGGTTCTACTCGCTTGCCGATATCAACGCGCTGCGCAGCCATCTCGCAGAGCAGGCGGCCGCCAAGGGTAATATCGGCAAGGCAAAGTCCTACTTGCCGCGCCGGGATGCGGCACGGAATGACCATCTTCAGGTCATATCGGTCACGAATTTCAAGGGCGGCTCGGGCAAGACCACTTCTGCCGCGCATCTGGCGCAATATCTGGCCCTGACGGGACATAGGGTGCTTGCGATCGATCTTGATCCGCAGGCCTCCCTTTCGGCTTTGTTCGGTTATCAGCCGGAACTTGATCTGACCGGCAATGACACGCTTTACGGCGCAATTCGCTATGACGACGAGCAGCGGTCACTTTCCGAAGTTATCCGCGCAACCTATTTCCCCGGTCTCGACATCGTTCCCGGCAATATCGAGTTGCAGGAATTCGAGCATGTCACCCCCCAGGCACTGGCAAACCGTCAAAGCGGCAAGGACAGCGGCCCGCTGTTTTTTGCGCGGATCCAGGCGGTTCTGGCAACGGTTGAGCAGGACTACGACGTCGTTGTGATCGACTGCCCGCCGCAGCTTGGTTATCTGACCTTGTCTGCCCTTTGCGCATCCACTTCGGTTGTGGTGACGGTACATCCGCAAATGCTGGATGTTGCGTCGATGAACCAGTTTCTGTTCATGACGTCCGATCTCCTATCCGTGGTGCGCGAAGCGGGAGGGACGTTGAATTTCGACTTTTTGCGGTATCTGGTTACTCGCTTTGAGCCGAATGACGGGCCTCAGGCGCAGATCGTCGGTTTCATGCGCTCGTTGTTCGGAGACCGCGTTCTCACGGCGCCAATGCTGAAATCGACGGCGGTCTCTGATGCCGGCTTAACGAAACAGACACTTTACGAAGTCGGGCGCGAGAATTTTACGCGTTCAACCTATGATCGTGCACTCGAGGCGATGAACGCCGTCAATGGTGAGGTGGAAGCTCTGATCCACGCGGCTTGGGGCCGATAAGGCGGAAAGAGGGTTTTAGAACAATGGCAGGCAGCCGAAAAAACGAGTTAAGAGCGCTATTCGGTGGCGGGCTTGAGCCTGGCGCTACGCCAGTGCCCGAAACACAGGCGGAGCCGAAGCCGGAAGCTGAAACACAAGTCCCGGCAGCCAACTCGGTCGGGCGAAGCGCTGCCGGCGCCGTGAAGGCTATGGGGCTCTCGCTCAACGCCATGACCCGGGAAGCCGAGGAGGCCCGCCTTCTGCGTCAGGCGCTCAGCGAAGGCGAACGGATCGTGGCGATCCATCCCGAAAAGATCGATTCCTCCTTTGTCGAAGATCGCCTGCGGCTGGATGATCAGGACGACGAGGATCTTGCGACGCTTATCGCCAGCATGCGCGAAAGCGGCCAACAGGTGCCGGTGCTGGTGCGCAATCATCCGGAAAAGCCCGGCCGCTATCAGACGGCATATGGCCATCGTCGCATTAGGGCTGCGTCGCGCCTCGGGCTTGAGGTCAAGGCGATCGTCCGCTCTCTGTCTGATGACGAACTGGTCTTGGCGCAGGGCAAGGAAAACGCCGAACGCCGTAATCTCTCGTTCATCGAACGTGCCGTCTTCGCCAGGAATCTTCTTGCCGGTGGCTTTGACCGCAAGGTGATCGGCGAGGCGCTATCGGTGCAGAAGAGCGAACTGTCAAGGTTGTTGCAGGTCGTTGAAAGCGTACCGGATGCGATTATTCGGGCTGTTGGCGCTGCGCCGAAAGCCGGTCGCGATCGCTGGATGAAACTGGGCGAGCTGCTCACGTCGGCGAAAGCTCGGGCTGCAGCAGCCGCAGAATTGTCGAATGCTGCTTTTCAGTCGTCCGCAAGCGATGATCGCTTCCAACTTATATTCAACCAGCTCTCGAAACCGGAAAAGCCGCAACACGCAGAACCGACGCCACTTAAAGATCGTAAAGGCAAGGTGTTCGCGCACGTCCATACCGATGGCAAGAAAAGCCGGATCGAGTTTGCGGCAGGGATCGATCCCCAGTTCGTCGAGGAAGTCATGGATGTTCTCGTTCGACACTATGACGCATTTCTTTCCAGCCCGCCTTCCAAGGGATAAGGCAGGAATTGCCCGTTCGTTCAGGGATGGAATAGGGCGTTGAGAGTGCGTTTCCACGGGCCGTGATTGGAATATCGTCGAGATCGTCACAGGTGGAGGGGCTGCATTTCCGTTCCATCTAAACCTGAGAATTGCTCGCGGATCGGCCTTGTTCCTGACGGAAAAGTCCGTGAAAGAATACGGACATTATAGCCTGTTTGTTCAACCATCCGGAATTTGCCCCATGAACGCCACCCCTCTGATCAAAGGTTTTTATGATGAGCGCACGGGCAGCATTCAATATGTGGTGAGCGACCCGGAGACGAGGCATTGCGCAATCATCGATCCGGTTCTCGACTACGATGAAAAGTCGGGAAGCACAAAGACGTCCAGTGCGGATGCTATCCTCAGCTATATCGAGAGCGAGCGGCTGACGGTGCAATGGATACTCGATACTCATCCTCACGCAGATCACTTTTCCGCGGCAGCCTATCTGAAGACAAAGACGGGTGCCGAAACGGCCATTGGCGCGAAAGTGGTCGATATCCAGAAGCTTTGGCAGAAGATCTACAACATGCCGGAGATGAAGACGGATGGATCGCAATGGGACCATCTGTTCGCTGATGGCGAGAGTTTCCAGATCGGCAATATGGTCTGCAGGGTCATTCATTCGCCAGGGCATACTCTGGCATCGATCACTTACGTGGTCGGCGATGCCGCCTTTATTCATGATACGCTGTTCATGCCCGATAGCGGCAGTGCTCGTGCCGATTTTCCCGGTGGCAGTGCTGAGAGCTTATGGTCGTCGGTCGAGGCAATTCTCGCTTTTCCTGATGATACGCGACTGTTCACCGGGCACGATTATCGTCCCGACGGTCGTGAAGCGGCTTGGGAAAGCACGGTTGGGCAGCAGAAGGCGGAAAATACGCACGTGAGCCAAGGATGCGAGGCTTTCATTCGGCTGCGCGAAGAACGGGATGCGACCTTGCCGTTTCCCCGTTTGATGCTCCATGCGTTGCAGATCAATCTGAATGCGGGCCGGCTGCCTGCTTCGGAAACCAACGGAACCAGCTATCTCAAAATTCCGATTAATGCCTTCGCCGTTCAGGCCTGGTAGACAAAACCTCCCTTCGCGATCGTGAGCACCGGCGCTGCGCGGACGCGCGATGACTATTCTATCTGAATCGGTAGATCGCGATCCCAGCGGGGCGTGGGCGCGAATTTTCCGGCCAAGAAGTCGATAAACGCCCTTACTTTTGCCGGCGGTCGCCGATTGCTTGAATAGACCGCGAACACGCCGGGCAGTTCCATAAGCGGCTGATCGAGAGACAGCGAGACCAATCGACCTGCGCGGATTTCGTCGCCCACCAGAAAGGTCGGCTGGTAGATGATGCCCTGACCTGCCAATGCGGCGGCGACAAGGGCGTCGCCGTTATTGGCATGGAGATTTCCTGTAACCGGGACGATGATGGAACCATCAAGGCCGAACCGCCATCGATCCGGGCCTACCGAACTCGACAGGGTGTAACCGAGGCAGTTGTGCGAGCCCAACTCCGAGAGAGAAATGGGAGTTGGTCGCTTGGCGAAATAAGAAGGAGAGGCGGTGACGAGCATGCGGCAGCGGGCAATTCTCCGCGCCATTAGCGTCTGGTCTACGATCTTGCCGATACGAATGGCGACATCCCATCCTTCCTCCACCAGATCGACGGTACGATCGCTCAAGCCGAGATCGACGCTCAACGCCGGATGCAGATCTGACAGTTCAGCCAATAGAGGCACGATTTCCCTGACGCCGAAGGAAACCGGGGCATTGACGCGGAGCGTTCCGCTAACTTCCATCCGCTCGGCAGCGGCCATCGCGTCGGCTTCCGAAAGTTCAGAGAGAATACGCTCTACACTTTCCAGGTAACGGCGGCCCGCTTCGTTCAGCGTGATCTTGCGGGTGGTACGATGCAGAAGCTTCACACCAAGCCGATCCTCAAGCGCACCCATATGTTTGGTTGCCATGGTCTGTGACATGCCGAGTGCACGCGCGGCTCCGGAAAGGCTGCCAATGGCGGCTATCCTGGCGAAAACCTCCATTCCGGCGATACGATCCAACATAACTATCTCACTCTATCGGTGTGATCTGTAATTCCCGAAAACTTGATTATCATGTCAACAGAGTGAGTGCATAGTGCCACTAGTGATGGCTTTACGCTGTCGGTTGAATCATGTTGGGAAGACGACCGTGCTCGTAGATGGCAAATGGACAGCTGACTGGCAACCGGTGCAGGCAAAGGACGCCAAGGGCGGCTTTGTACGCCAGACGTCCAGCTTTCGGAGCTGGATTACGCCCGATGGGTCTGCCGGTCCTACAGGAACCGGCGGATTTGGCGCCGAAGCGGGTCGCTACCATCTCTACGTCGCATTGATCTGCCCCTGGGCTTCGCGAACCCTGATTGCCCGTAAGCTCAAGAAACTCGATCACCTCATCTCGATTTCGGTGGTGGAGCCGGCGCTGACCAAGGAAGGCTGGCAGTTCGGCACCTATCCCGGGGCGACCGAGGATACCATCAACGGTACCCGGTATATGCATGAGCTCTATACCCGCGTCGATCCGCATATCACCGGCCGCGCGACGGTTCCTGTCCTGTGGGATAAGAAGACCGGTACGATCGTCAACAATGAATCGGCCGATATCGTGCGCATGTTCAACAGCGGTTTCGGCTCGCTGGCAGACGAGAGCGTCGATCTTTATCCGGAAGCTTTCCAGCCCGAGATCGACGCGCTGAACGAACGGATCTATCCACGCCTCAACAATGGCGTTTATCGCGCAGGTTTCGCCACGACCCAGGAAGCCTATGAAGAGGCCTTTCACGACATATTCGGCATGCTTGACGAACTGGAAGATTTGCTGGCGGCCAAGAATTTCCTGGTCGGAGAGCGTCTGACGGAGGCTGATATTCGCCTTTTCGTCACGCTCGTACGGTTTGATGCGGCCTATCACGGCTTGTTCAAATGCAATATGCGCCGCATCGCAGATTATTCCAATCTCAGCCGATATCTGCGCCGGATGCTTTCCACGCCGGGCATCGCGGAAACCGTCAGCATCGATCACATCAAGCGCGGCTATTATTCGATCGAAAGCCTCAATCCGCCCAAGATCATTCCCGTCGGCCCTGCGCTGGAGTTCGAGGATCTGCTGCCCTCAGCGGCATCGGCCGCGATTTAAGCTCCCAGGCATAACCCCCGTTCACGGCATTCTTCCGCCATCCGGCGAACATCAGGATTTATACGCATGTTGACCCAAATCCTTCTCACCACCGTCCTGCTGCCGCTTGTTCTTGGCGTGGTCATCGCGCTTGTCGGCAAGGGTGCAACATCGCGAAGCATCCTGTTGACCGCGCTTCTGATACCGGTTGCCGGTGCCATCGCGAGCGTGTCGATCGAAGGGTTCCCGCCGTTTCCGCCGATCGCGGCAAAACAGAAACTTCCGCTGCTGTTGCTCATCGGCGGCGTCGTTTTCGCTATCCTTGGCGTTCTGCTGCGGGATTTCGTAAACCGCTGGATCATTTCGTTGGTCGGCGTCGTTTCGCTCGCGGCACCTGCGTGGTGGCTGGGGCGAAATGTTCTTGCCTCCAACGCGACGAAAGCAACAACGCTCGCCATTGTGCTCGTCGTTGTAGCCATCGAAATAGCAACCGTGTCAGGTCGCCGCGCTGGAAAAACATCGTCGTCCGCCTTGCCTGCCGCATTGCTCGCGACCGCCATCGGAACCGCCCTTGCCGCGATCCTGGGGGGCTATATCGGGATGGCGCAGATGAATGGTGCGCTCGCTGCGTTGTTCGGCGGCTGGCTGCTGGTTCGCTACATTGCTTACATCCGAGGCGATGATGCTGCTTTCGATCTCCAGGGTTTCGCTGCGCTGTCCTTCATCTGGACTGCAGCGATGGGTACCACGATGACCGTGCTGCTGTCGCCCAGCGCATCACCTGCTGCCCTCGTGCTTTCGGTTCTGCCTGTTGCTGTCTTCGCTATCCTCAACTGGCGCAAGGTCGGGTTCATCAACCAGTCGCGGTTTCTGCGGCCGCTGATAATCGGAGCGCTGACAGCGATCCCGGCAATTGCAGCCATTGTTATCGCCGTCCTGGCGGGCGGCTGAGACTGTCACCAATCCGGTTCGCCGGGCACAAACGCCCATCACGGGCAACCTCAAAAGGAGAAACCATGAAACGCCTGATTCTCGCTACTGCCGTCGCCGGCATGTTCATGACCGGTGCTGCATTCGCGGCAGACAGCTACGAAATCGATCCGACGCATGCATGGGTCGGCTTCAAGACGAACCATGCGGGTTGGACCAAGGCTCATGGCGCTTTCAAGGCTGTGTCAGGCACCATTTCCTTCGATAAGGCCGATGTCACCAAGAGCACGGTGGAAATCGCTCTCGAAGCAGCAAGCGTCGACACCAACGACGAGAAGCGCAATACCCACTTGAAAAGCCCAGACTTCCTGAATGCCGAGGAATTCCCGCAGATCACGTTCAAGAGCACCTCGATCGAAAAGACCGGCGACAAGACCGCCAAGGTAACCGGCGACCTGACCCTGCTCGGCACCTCCAAGCCGGTTGTTCTCGACGTCACCTGGAATGCGGAATCCGCACTGCCATGGGATGCAAACACGATCAAGACCGGCTTTTCCGCAACCGGTTCGTTCAGCGGCGCTGATTTCGGTATCGCCAAGATGGCCGATTTCGGCATCGGTCCGGACATCGCGCTCGACATCGACGTCGAAGCAATCAAGAAGTAAAGTCGGTCTCATTCCGGTGAGATGAAACACAGCGCGATCGGCCGTATGGCTGGTCGCGTTTTGCCTGGATACTGGTTGGTTACGAGAGGAATATCCTTGCTTCGAACCCGCCATCCCTGCCGCTTGCCGGCGACAGCAGCACGAGGCGGCCGTTCATCTGGCCAAGCAGTCTTTCGACAATCGACAAGCCCAAACCTGAGCCTCCGGCTTCGGTCTTTCCGCGACTGAAACGTTTGCGGATGGACGCAAGTTCGGCTTCCGTCATTCTCGGCGCACCATTGACGATCCGGACAGGCCCGCCGTCGTCGAGAAATACCTCGACCGGTTCTCCGGGTGTGCCGTGCACGAGCGCGTTTTCGACGAGGTTCCTCAGCACGATGGCGAAGGCATCTTCACTGAATGGGCCTATCAACTGAGCGCCGGGCGTTCGTTTAAATACCAGACGCGCCGGATCCGCCATGCTGCGCCAGAAGTCGGTCAGGACCATATCCAATATGCGGGTCAGATCTGTGGGTTTGTCGGTAATACCGATGCCGGCCTCGGCGCGCGATAACTGTAGCAGCTTTTCAGCGAGGTGGCTTAGACGTGTCAGCGACGCTTCGATCTGGCCGGCGCGATGGCGGCTGGAGCCTTCGGTCAACTCGGCGATCAGCATCTGGGTTTGAGCCAATGCACCCGCGATCGGCGTACGTAGTTCATGCGCGCTGTTGGAGGTGAATTCCCGCTCGGCATCCAGCGCAGTTCTGAGTCGTGTCATCAAAAGGTTGACGGAAACTGCGATCGGTTGCAATTCGCGCGGCAGCATGGACGCATTGATCGGCTCCATATTGCCGCCGTCCTTGGTCTCGATCTCACGACGCAACTCACCGACCGGTCGAACGGCACGGCGAACCACCAGCCAGATCAACATGCCGCTGACCGGGATCAAGAATATGAGCGGCAGAAATAGCGCGATAGCGCCTTCCCGAACCGCCTCTTCGCGGTTTTCGAAGGCATCAGCGACCTGAATGAAGATTTGTCGGTCATCGTTGGTGGCGGTGTAGAACTGGTAGGTCGCGTCTTTCCAGAAGCCTCCCTTAAGCGGTGTTGCAAAAGCCTGTTCTGGTGCGTCATGGGATCGGATCAACACACGGCCAGACGGATCACGCACCTGGTAGATGAGGTACTCGTGGTCTCCGCTGGAACTCCCTGTCTGTAACTGCTGGGGTGCTGCACTCGAGGTTCCATTGGCCGGACTCCCCAGCATTCCACGATGTTCGAGATCATCGACGACAAGAGGCACCAGCCGTTCAGCGGTGTCCTGAAGTGTGCCGTCGAAGATTTCGGCAAGCTCCTCCTCCATCACTACCAGCCCCAGCCCAACCGCCAGCAGCCAGAGAAAGGTCATGGCAAACGTCAGCGAAAGGATCAGCCGCCGGGTCATCGACGGGCCGGTCGAGTGGTGGAAGAGGTTCATTGTTCGCGCCCCAGCCGGTAGCCGATACCGCGCAGCGTGGCGATGTGGTCACGGCCCAGTTTTTTGCGCAACCGGCTGACATAGACCTCGACCGTGTTGCTCTCGATTTCCGACCCGAAAGCGTAAAGCGCCTCCTCGATCTGGGCTTTGGAAACCACGGCGCCTGGACGAGCCGACAGCGCATCGAGTACGGCCCATTCGCGGCTGGACAAGTCAATGGTGTCGCCGCTGATCGTCACACGACGGGCCGCTGCGTCTATCTCTATATCACCGACCCGCACCAGCGAAACCGGCCGTCCGCTGTAGCGACGGCTCACCGCCAGCATACGCGCTGTCAGTTCGCCGAGATTGAACGGCTTCACAAGATAGTCGTCTGCACCGCTATTCAGACCCTCGATGCGGTCCGATATCTGGTCATGCGCCGTGAGGATGATCACCGGCGTGGTGACACCGCGGGAGCGAAATTCCTTCAGGAGTGCAATGCCGCTGCCATCGGGCAGCCGAAGATCAAGCAGGACCAGGCCATAACTGGTGGTCTCGAGTGCGCTTGTCGCCGTGTCGATCGTCTTCATCCAGTCGACTGCATGATCACCACTTGCAACATGATCTCGCACCGCTTCGCCAAGCGTTGCATCATCCTCGACCAGAAGAACCCTCAAACTGTCTGCTCCATCCCACCGCGATGTTATCTTATACCCACCGTTTAGCAGAGTGGGAGGATAAAATTCGAGGGGGGACGGTGCATCCGCGGGGATCATGGCGACATAAGTTTTGGAATGATGACGAAAGCGGCCGTCAGCCCGTTTGCCAGGAGAAGGCAGAATACGGCGAACGAGCCAAGATCCTTCGCATGCCTGCCGGTGTCCGACCATTCCGGCGAGATACGGTCGATGATCTCCTCTATTGCGGTGTTGAGAGCCTCTGCCGCGAAAAGGCCGAGCATGACGACGGCCATCATGACATAATCGGAGAAACTGGCGCCCACGGCTACAAAAGCTGCGAATATCACGGCGCCAGCGATGATCTCGTGGCAGAATGCGGTTTCACCGAGCAACCTCAAGGCACCGCCCAGCGAATAGCCGAACGCTGCCTTGAGGTGCCGGCTACCGGTCACCTTCTCGATGGGGGACGAGGGGCTGATGGATACATGCGGCGGTTCATCAGCCTTGTTCGTGACCGGTCTTTTGACCGTTCCGATGGGGGAATAATCGGGAACGGTCATGAGTTTGCGTTACCTACCGCCTTCCGGCACGTGCCGAGCACGTCGAGATTGGCTTTGTACGCGGAGGTCTTGACAGCCATGATGCCGAGCGCCGTGTGGAAGAGATTGTCGTGTGATGCCTCTGCACCCGCACGCTTAGACAGGCAGGAGGCGTCGACCGCGGCTTTCTCCTCTGCGCCTTGCCAAAACACGAAGGGGACATGCGTCTGCTGCGATGGGGCAATGATGTAAGGCGCACCGTGCAGGTAAAGGCCGTTTTCGCCGAGCGATTCACCGTGATCCGACATGTAGATCATCGTCGGTGCGACCTTGTCTTCGCGCGCTTTCAGGATGTCGATCACCGAGGCGAGAATGTGGTCGGTGTAAAGAATGCTGTTATCGTAGGCGTTGATGACCGACTGACGATCGCAGCTGCCAAGTTCGCCGGTGCGGCATTCCGGCATGAAATGTGCGAATTCCGGCGTGTACCGCTGATAGTAGGCTGGCCCGTGGCTGCCGAGCTGATGCAGAACCAGAACGCTGTCGCCCTTGACTTTGGACAGCCATCCGTCGAGTTCGGCGACCATGCCATCATCGAGGCATTCGTGATCCTTGCAGTAACGCGGATCATTTGCATCGGAGAAGGAACGATAGATGGTCCGATCGGCGACGCCTTTGCTGCCTGTATTGTCATCCCACCATTCCGTTTTGATGCCGGCATGGCCCAGTACGTCGAGCAGATTTTCGTTCGCAAGCCCCGCACGATGAGAGTAGCCGTGCCGTGTCAGGTTGGAGAACATGCAAGGTACTGATACAGCGGTCGCCGTACCGCAGCTCGATGTGTCCGAGAAATAGGTGATATCGCGTTTCCTGAGTTCCGGATTGGTCTCGCGATTATACCCACCAAGCGAGAAATTCTCCGCACGCGCGGTTTCTCCCGTGACGATGATGAGAACACGTGGTTTGCCCGAAGCAAGCGTGGAGGTTACCTTTGCATCGGTACCCAGCGGTTGCGCCACGATATTCTTGTCTGCTTCGCTGGCCAAGGTGAAAGCCACCGCGCTGCCGACCGGTACGAACGGGTTGAGCGTCAGGATCAGATCCTTGTGCAGCCGCGTTACGGAAGCGATGCTCCGTGCGCTGCTAACACCACAGGCAAGCGCCACAAGGATCAGCGGAACGATTGCTGTCAGGTTCCACTTCACCTTGGAGAAGAAATTGCGGTGTTCGACACGCACCCAGCAAACCAGAAGTGCCGGCACCAGTCCGAATATAGTCATGTGCAGCAGATAGGCGGGGGTAACAAGATGACCGGCCTCGGACGGCGTCGTTTGCACCGCATTGCGGATCATATCGACATCGATGATCGTGCCGAACCTGTCCATGAACCACGACGCCGAGGCGGCGCTAAAAATCATCAGGACCAAGACAGGTTTGAGGAGATATTTAACGGAGATGGTTATGGTGAAGGCGGCAAACAGGCAGGTCAGGCCCAATGCAAAAGCAGCGAGCGCCAGGTGATTGTCGAAATAGCTGTAGGCGCGCGTGAAAAACGTGCGGTTGGTAAACGTGATCAAATAAATCGCCCCAAGGACAGCGAGAGTGACGCTGCCGATCTGCGGCCGGACAAATGGTCGTGCAGGGCGGGACATGCTGATGATGGACAAGGAGGAGGCTCCCGGCAGTTTCTGTTGCCGGCGAAATCGCACTCGATCCTGACAGTCACCTGAATGTCATAAATCTTCTCCGGGACGCGTCCCGTTCAGCCCGATGTCAGGTTGAGGTCGCAAACTTCTGAAATCGGAGTAGGAGTTGGCGTTTCGTGAATACATTTAGAACCCGTGTCGGCATGGTCTATGTCGCGGCTCTCGTCCTGGTGGTTTGCTCTATCCCGCTGATGCATGAGGCCAAGCGTATTCATACACTTCAGAGCTGGCCTACGGATGCCCAGCCGCATCGCGGTTTTCTGGGATAAGCTTGCCCCGGAATAGGCGAGGCAATATCGATTTCGCCTCATCGTGATCATTACACCCTTCACTCTCCCGGATCGCTATGGCAGTTTCCCGCGCCACAGGGGATGGGAACGCCATGAAACAGGATATCGCGCTGCAGCTCATCAATGTCGGCCGCTCGTTCGGCGCGACTGCCGCTGTCAAGGTCATATCGATCGATATCGCCAAGGGCGAGGTCATCTCGCTCGTCGGTCACTCCGGTTGCGGCAAGTCCACGCTGCTGCGAATCATTGCAGGGGTTGAGACCATCGATTCCGGTCGGGTTCTTCTTGATGGTCATGAGGTGGATGGCGGGTGTTTCGTCGAGCCGGAAATGCGTGGTGTCGGCTTTGTCTTCCAGGATTACGCACTGTTCCCGCATCTGAGTGTCCGCGACAACATCTTGTTCGGGCTGAAACGGCATTCAAGAGCAGAGGCCTTGACCAATGCCGAGGACGTTATCCGGCGTGTCGGCATAGAGCATCTGCTTGAGCGTTTTCCGCACACGTTGTCGGGCGGAGAGCAGCAGCGCGTGGCGCTTGCAAGGGCGCTCGCACCGCGGCCCGGCATCGTCCTGATGGACGAACCCTTTTCCAATCTGGACCAGGGGTTGCGCGGCCAGGTGCGGACCGAGACGCTGTCCCTTCTGAAGTCGCTCAACACGACCGTTATCATGGTCACCCACGATCCGCAGGAAGCGTTGTCGGCAGGCGATCGCGTGGTGCTGATGCGTTCGGGCGAGATCGTTCAGGTCGGATCCGGTTATGATCTCTATGACCGGCCAGCAAGCGCTTATGCCGCCGACTTCTTCTGTGTTTCGAACAAGATTCCGGGCATTTGCAAGGGTGACCGTATCGAGACCCCGGTCGGCAATTTTTTGCGGAACGGCGGGGCCACCGAAGGCGGTGCTGCCACCGTCCATATCCGGCCACAAGCCATTTCCATTTCACCTGACCGAGGCGAGATCACGGCACACGTCAGGGAACGAGTTTTTCATGGAGAGACGGAACATATCCTGCTGGCAGTGGACGGTTTGGAAACACCATTGAGAGCCGTTGCCCTCGATCGCCTTCCGGAAGGATCCGAGGTCGTGAGGATCTCGATTGCTTCCGAGCGCGTGCTTGCGTTCTGAGACATCCTTTGGTTGTTTTGGTGGCCTCTGATTTGATAAAGTTTACGTGATGCGTATCATCGGTTGAGACTTTAAACTTGACCAATCAAGTCAAGAAGTGCTGGAAGCGTTGCGTGTTCATTCCAAAGGGGGAGTTTCATGAACCCGCATAATTTCCTTAGTTCCGCGCTTCTTGCGACCTCGATGTTCGTCGCTCCGTCACTCGCATCAGCGGCCGAGATCAACGTCTATACGACGCGCGAACCGGCGCTGATCGCCCCGCTTCTGGAAGCCTACACCAAGTCGACGGGCACCAAGGTCAATACCGTGTTCCTGAAGGACGGGTTGGCGGAACGTGTTTCATCCGAAGGCGCAAGCTCGCCGGCGGATATCCTGATGGCGGTCGATGCGGGTAATCTCGTCGATCTCGCCGAAAAGGGCGTGACGCAGCCGATCGAGTCCACGGTGCTGAACGGTGCAGTTCCGGCCGAGCTGCGGGACGGCAAGGGCCATTGGTTCGGCCTCTCCTATCGCGCCCGCGTGCTTTACGCTGCGAAAGATCTCGATCTCGCCTCTTTCAACTATGAGGATCTGGCCGACCCGAAGTGGAAGGGCAAGGTTTGCATCCGTTCTGGCCAGCATCCCTACAATACCGCGCTGTTTGCCGATTACATCGCTCATTACGGTGCCGAAGAAACCGAAAAGTGGCTGACCGGCGTGAAGGCCAATCTGGCGCGCAAGGCTGCAGGCGGTGACCGCGATGCGGCCAAGGATATTCTCGGTGGCATTTGCGATATCGGTATCGCCAATTCCTATTATGTCGGCCTGATGAAGTCCGGCAAGGGTGGCGAGGAACAGGTCAAGTGGGCCGAGGCCATCAAGGTCGTGCTGCCGAGCTTCAAGGATGGTGGCACGCAGGTGAACATCAGCGGTGCAGCCGTCGCCAAGAATTCGCCGAACAAGGCCGAAGCCGTGAAATTCCTGGAATATCTCGTCTCCGACGAAGCCCAAAAAATCTATGCCGAGGCCAACTACGAATATCCGGTCAAGGCTGGCGTTGCCGCCGATCCGATCATCGCTTCTTTCGGTGAATTGAAGATCGACAACAAGCCGCTTTCCGAAATTGTCAGCCACCGCAAGCAGGCAAGCGAACTGGTCGACAAGGTCAGCTTCGACAACTGATCGATGCCGAAGGCGCCCTGGGAACCGGGGCGCCTTCCTCACATCTTCTCATGGATATTCCTATGTCTGCCAGCAAATCGGTCGCCGGCCCATCGGTCGTCAGTCATGCTGGTCGTTCCGGCCGAAATTGGCTTGCCCTTTCCGCCATCGCCGCGCTGATCGTGGTCCTGCCTGTTGCAGGCCTGGCTCTGGAAGCGCTGAAGGGTTCCACGGGTCTCTGGGCGCATCTTTTTTCCAGCGTCCTGCCGGTCGCATTGCGTGACACCGTCATCCTGCTTGTCGGCGTAGGCCTTCTAACAGCGGTGCTCGGCACGACCACCGCCTGGCTGGTCACGGCCTATGATTTTCCGGGGCGGCGCCTGCTCGAATGGGCTTTGCTGCTGCCGCTTGCGGTGCCGACCTACATTATCGCCTATGCCTATCTCGATATCCTGCATCCTATAGGCTCGGTGCAGGGGGCGATCCGGTGGGTATTGGGGTATGAAAGTCCTCGGCAATTCCGGCTGCCGGATATCCGCTCGATGATCGGCTGCATCCTGTTGCTCGGCTTCGTGCTTTACCCTTATGTCTACATTCCCACGCGGGCGATGTTCATCACCCAATCAGGCAATCTCATCGATGCGGCACGAACGCTCGGCATTTCCCGTCGCGCGGTATTCTGGCGCGTGGCGCTGCCACTGGCGCGGCCGGCGGTGGCTGTCGGCATCGCCCTTGCGTTGATGGAAACGCTGAACGACGTCGGCGCCGCCGAATTTCTTGGTGTTCGCACCATGACGGTATCGATCTACACGACCTGGATCACCCGCACCGATCTGCCGGGTGCCTCGCAGATCGCACTGGCCCTGCTGCTGATCGTGGTGGGGCTGGTGGCGGTCGAGCGTTGGGCGCGGCGAAAGCAGCGTTATGCGACGGATGCCCGCCGCAGCCGTGGGTTGAAGCCGCAGAAGGTGAGCGCAGTGAACGGCATGCTCCTCCTGTTTATGGGGTCTGTCCCTATTCTGCTCGGTTTCGTCGCTCCCGCGCTCTATCTGACCACGGAAGCGTGGAAACGTTACCAGTTTGCCGGGGTCTCGCCGCGGCTTCTGAACGAAGCGATCAGCACGATAACCATCGCAACACTGGCGACGGTCGTCACCATTTCTCTCGGGCTGGTCGTCGCCTACGCCACCCGACTGCGCCCCGGCAAGGCATCGGCCACGCTGCTTCGCCTGTCGACCGTGGGTTATGCGGCGCCCGGAACTGTCGTCGCCATCGGCGTGCTGATCGTGCTTGCCGGCTTCGATCGCTTTATCGACCGTACCGCGCTCGACTGGTGCGGTATCTCGACCGGGCTCCTGTTCATGGGATCAGGTGCGGCCGTCGTCTACGCACTGACCGTACGCTTCCTCGCGATTTCTGCCGGAGGCATCGAGGCAGGGCTTTCACGCATCCCGATGTCGCTCGATCATGCATCGCGTACACTCGGGCAATCTCCTGCCGGCACATTTCGGCATGTACATCTGCCCCTGTCCAAGGCCGCGATTTCGGCTGCAGCCCTGCTGGTCTTCGTCGATTGCATCAAGGAATTGCCGGCGACACTTCTCCTGCGTCCGCTCAATGTCGAAACTTTCGCCACGCATCTCTATGGCGAAGCTGCGCGCGGTACCTATGAGGAAGCGTCGATCGCAGCACTTGCCATTGTCGCGATCAGCGTATTGCCCGTTATCCTGCTTTCGAGAATAGGAACTGCCGGGCGAAGCGTGGCGGCTGACAGGTAGCGCTGAATCCCTATCCGAGTGAGGTTCCGATCGTTGCCGTGTAGACGGCATAAAGCGATCTGGTGGCGGTGATGAACATGCGGTTGCGCCTCGGTCCACCGAAGGTGACGTTTGCGACCGTTTGCGGGATCAGGATCTTGCCGAGCAGTTTTCCCTCAGGCCCGAAGCAATGCACGCCATCGCCGGCGCTGGTCCAGATATTGCCATAGACATCGACGCGGAAACCGTCCGGCAGACCGGCATCGATGGTGCAATGTTCCCGGTTGTTTGCAAGCGTTCGGCCATCGATGACGTCGAAAGCACGGATATGGCGTGGTCGGCTCGGATCATGGCTGGAAGAGGAGTCCGCTACATAGAGGATGCTTTCATCCGGTGAGAAGGCGAGGCCATTCGGCTGGCCGAAATCGGTGACGACGGCATCCAGCGCACCCGTTTGCGGATTGAGACGATAGACGTTGCGGGTTTCCTGTTCCGGATCGGCGCGGTAGCCCTCGTAATTCGACATGATGCCGTAGGTCGGGTCGGTGAACCAGACGCTGCCGTCGGAACGCACCACGACGTCATTGGGCGAGTTCAGCCGTTTGCCCTGATAACTGTCGGCAAGCACGGTGATAGAGCCATCGATTTCGGTGCGGGTGACGCGGCGGGTGCCGTGTTCGCAGGTCACAAGCCGGCCCTGCCGGTCTCTGGTATTGCCGTTGGAAAAACCGGACGGGCTGCGAAAGGTAGAAACACCGCCACCCTCGACCCAGCGCAACATCCGCTCATTGGGATTGTCGCTCCAGATCAGGCATCCCTGATCGGCAAACCACACCGGTCCTTCCGCCCAGCGGCAGTCGGAATAAAGCTCGTCCAGTGGAGATGACGGGACGATCAGAAACCGGAAACGGTCGTCATGGATTTCGTAGATGGATGAGGTCTGTGACATGGAATTGTGTCCGGTTGGGTTTTGTCGACTAGCGAAGCGATTGCCGGCCGCCGGCAAGCAGGATCACGGCGATGATGATGAGGCCGGTGAGGATGAGGCGGAAACCGGCGCCGAAGCCGTAGGTGTTGAGCATCGAGACCACCAGGAACATGAAAAGCGAGGCGCCCCATATGCCGGGTATGTTGGAATTGCCGCCTGCAACCGCGGTGCCGCCGATCACCACGACGGCGATCGACATCAGCAGGTATTCGGACCCCATATTAAGCGCCGCGCCGCCGGAAAAGCTCGCCAGCAGATAGCCGCAGACGGAAGCCAGAACGGCGCAGAGCATATAGGTAACGAGCCTTGTCCCATCGACAGGGATACCGGCCATGCGGGCTGCGAATGTGCTCTGGCCGATTGCGGAAATCCAGCGTCCATAGATGGATTTTTCAAGAAGAACCCAGGCGAGCGCTGAGAGGATCAGCGCCACAAGCGCGACATTGGGGATGCCGAACAGGCCCGATGTTGCAAAACTCGCGAGCGTTTCAGGCGGTTTAATGCGCAGGCCGCGATTGCTCCAGATCGCCACCGACTGGACGATGAAGCTCATCGACAGGGTCGCGATGATCGGCGGGATTCGCAATGCCTTGATCAGCACATAGTTGCCGAGCCCGATGACCAGTCCGATCCCGATTGAGGCAAGAAGCCCGACGACGATCATGCCGTCCTGCACGTCCATGAGTTTCAGTGCCAGTGTGCCCGACAGGGTCATGGTCGCAGGCACGGACAGGTCGATATTGCCTGGCCCAAGCGTAATGACGAACATCTGGCCGATACCGACGACGACCGAAAAGGCGGCGAAGGTGAGAGCGGCCTGCGACAGGCCGAAGGAACTGGCGCCGCCGGTGAAGAGCACCGTGACGATCCAGACGATGATCGTTGCGGCGAAAGACCAGATCCACGGTTTAGCCATGAGAAAACGATGCAGTGTCATTGGCTCTTCTCCCGCTTTTCGAGACGGTTGAGGGCAAGACGCAGGGCCAGAACGACGATCAGGATCGCGCCCTGCGCACCGATTTGCCAGTCGGGCGAAATGCGCATGAATGACAGGAAAGAGCCGGCAAGCGTCAAAGTGAGCGCGCCGATGACTGCCCCGATCGGGGAAACCTTGCCGCCGACGAACTGTCCGCCGCCGAGGATGACACCGGCGATCGACAGAAGCGTGTAACGAAGCGCGATATTGGCATCGGCAGAGGTGGTGAGGCCAACCAAAGCTATTCCGGCAAGAATGGCAAAGAACCCTGCAAGCGCATAGGTGGCGGCACGGATGCCGATCACCGACCAGCCGGCCCGCTCGACGGAGCGATCATTGCCGCCAACGCCGCGCATCAGCACGCCGAAGGAGGAGCGCATGACGATATAGTGGGTGACAGCGGCAATCAGGATGCTGGCGACGATTGCGACCGGCACGAGCGGCGGTTTGGCCGTCATCACCCAGCGCGCCCAGACCGGTGCGTTACCACCGGGGGAGGGGAGGATGAGAACGGCGAGGCCGCCCCAGACGAAGCTCATGCCGAGCGTCACGACGATCGAAGGAAGGTCGCGGATGTGAATGACGACGCCGATGACGGCGTAGGCTGCGATCGCACCCAGTAAAATCAGGATGCCGAGCACCGGCGATGTCTGAAGGAAGGTTGCGGTAACGCATGCGCAGAAGCTGACGAATGTGCCCATCGACAGATCGAGGTCGTTGACCGACATGATCAGCATCTGGGCGATGGTCGCCAGTGCAATGGGAACCGCAAGGTTGAACAGAAGGTTCAGGCCCGTATAGCTCATGGCGCGCGGCTGCATGTAGAAAACAGCGGCAAGCAGCAGAACCAGCGAAGCGGCGGGGATGATCAGGCGGACCGTGCCGGAGGAGAGTTTCATGCGGCATCTCCTTCGCTGAAGGAGGCGGCCAGCACGTTCTTTTCGGTGATCTCCTCACCGGCGAGTTCGGCTGCAATCGCACCATCCCGGAAAACATAAACCCGGTCGCAAAGGCGGATTTCATCCATTTCGGTCGAGTACCATATGAACGTTCGGCCATTGGCCGCTTCCGAGCGGAGGATTTCATAGACCTCCTGCTTGGTGCCGATATCGACGCCGCGCATCGGGTCGTCCATCAACACCGTGCTGGCCGTGGTTGCCAGAGCGCGGGCGAAGAGGACCTTCTGCTGGTTGCCGCCCGAGAGCGACAGGATGCGGTTGCCCATATCCGGCGTACGGATTTCGATCCGCTGCTTCCAGCCGGCGCCGAGCGTTTCTTCCCGCGCCCGGTCGACCATGCGCTTGGTCGAGAGCTGGCCAAGCGAAGCGATCGACAGGTTTTTCAGGATGCTCCATAGCGGGAATGTGCCGTTCAGGCTTCGGTCGCCGGCAACGAAGGCGATCTCGCCTCTTCTTGTCGGCCACCAGTTGCTGTTGCGATCGAGATAGAGGTCAAGCAGGGCTTCGGTCTGGCCGTGGCCGCCAAGGCCGGCAAGCCCGATCATCTCGCCACGCCATGCCTGAAACGCAAGCCCGTGGCCGCGGCGCGGCGGCATGGACAGAACCGGTTCGCCCGTCCTGACGCTTGCCGCGCGTGAAAATTCCTGCTCGCGCACGACATTGCCCATCGCTTCGACGAGGCTGCGTGTGGTGAATTCCGATGCCACCCTGTCAGCCACCACGCGGCCATCCTTCATCACGACGATACGGTCGGAGGTTGAGAGAATTTCGCCGAGAATGTGCGAGATCAGCAGAACCGAACCGCCCTCACGCACGAATTTGCGGATATAGGCCATCAGCTGCGCCGCAAGCCCGGCGTCGAGCGAGGATGTCGGTTCATCAAGAATGACGAGTTTGGGTCTCTGATCGATACCGGCAAAGCTGATGGCGATCTCGACCATCTGCCGCTCGGCGATCGACAGGTCATCGATGCTCAGATCGCAATCGATCGAATGGCCGGGAAAAATATCCCGAAGCTGGGTTTCGACAAGCGAAAGGGCACGACTGCGCCAATTCCAGCCTTTTAGCTCCGCATGCATGATCCGGGCGTTTTCGCCGACCGTCAGGTTGGGGCAGAGTGAAAGCTCCTGGAAAACGCATCGCACGCCATTAGCGCGGGCGGCGGATATTCCGTGGATCTCGCTGCCGCTATAGCTGAGCGAACCGTCATGCGGGCTTAAGCCGCCATTGATGACATTGACGATGGTGGACTTGCCGGCGCCGTTGTGTCCGACGAGCCCGATACATTCTCCGGCATGGATCACGAGGTCGGCTCCGTCGAGTGCCTTCACGGCCCCGAACGTCACCTTGATGCCGCGCGCGGCCACAACCTCTTCTCGCTTCAAGGTTTCCGTCATGCAATCGCTATTGTTTTGTAATGGCAAAGGTCATGCCGGGACGCAGCAGACAAAGCTGCGCCCCAGGCACGCGGGAGGCGACGCTACTTGGCGTCGATCACCTTCTGGGCGTCTTCGAGCGAATATTCGACATTCGCCACGCCACCCTTCTGAGTGTTTTTCAGGCTGTCTTCCAGGCTTGCCTGGTCGATACTGAGGAACGGCACGACAAGGTCCTTCTTGACCTCCTTGCCGTCGAGGATCTGCTGCGCCACCCAGAAGGCGAGCGTCGAGACACCGGGCGCGATGGAGACCGACATGGTCTCGTAACCGTCCTTGTCCTTCTGCTGTTTCCACCAGACCAGTTCGTCCTCGCGGTTGCCCATGACGATCGTCGGCGTCGAGCGCTTGGCGGCCGCAAAGGCCTGAGCTGCACCGTAACCATCACCGCCCTGGGTGACGACGGCCGCCACTTCCGGCAGGCTCGGCAGGATGCCGGCGACGGCGCGCTGGGCGACGTCCTGAGCCCAATCGCCGTTCACCGAACCGACGACCTTGAACTGTGGGTTCTTGGCGACGCCGGCTGCTATACCCGCATGGATCTCGTCATCGACCGAAACGCCGGCCAGGCCGCGGATCTCGAGAAGATTACCGCCCTTAGGCAGTTTCTTGGCGAGGTAATCGACTTGGCTTTCGCCCATCTTCTTGAAATCGACGGCGATGCGCCAGGCGCAAGGTTCGGTGACGATTCCGTCGAAAGACACGACGGTAATGCCGGCATCGCAGGCTTCCTTGATCGCACCGTTAAGTGCAGTCGGCGAGGCGGCGTTGATGACGATCGCGTCATAACCCTGCAGGATCATGTTCTGGATCTGAGCTGCCTGTTCCGTCGCCTGGTTTTCGGCTGTGGTGAACGGATCAGCTGCCGCGACAACTCCCTTCGATACCGCTTCCTTGGTGATCTTGTCCCAGCTCGTCAGCATCGCCTGACGCCAGGAATTGCCGGCGTAGTTGTTCGAAAGCGCGATTTTCTTCGAAGACGTATCGGCGAGCGCCGGCCCGCATAGGCATGCGACTGCGACGGATGCCGCCAGCATCGTTCTGATGGTCATGATTTCCTCCCAAAAGCTCTCTGCATATCGTCCGGCCGCTCCTCAACGGTTGTTCCGGAGATAATGATTGCCCTGAGCCCCTTTTGCTCAGTAGATCGAGCATGGAGGAGATTATTGACAAAGTACAGGCGCATCCAAGCACGCTTTATGCGGGCTTTCGCGCAATATCTGCGGGTTCCCGCAAGACTTGAAAGAAAAGCTGACGCTTAATTAGTCTTTAGGACTCGGAGGAGGTCCGCCCATGCTCAATACGGCGCGCAATTCGCTGTTCGACCGCTATCTGGGAATTTCCCGGCTGCTGGCCGGTCAGCTCGATTTCAATTCGATCATCAAGGCGGTGGCCGAGGAGATCAGCCATATCATTCCGCACGATCATCTCGACGTCTGCATCAAGATGCTGGATGGCAAATATCATATTGCCTATGAGAGTGGGCTGGATACGGCCTGGAGCCAGCACCCGCCGGCGCTTCTGACAGGAAGCCCTATCCGCACTCTGCTTTCCGGCGAAGTGGATTTCCTGCTTTCTGCCGATGCCTGCACGGACCCGCGCTTTCATTTCGAGGGCGCGTTTTCGAGCCCGATCATCGAGCTTTCCCTTTGCAGTCGCTTGCATGTGCCGCTGAAAGTGCAGGGCGACGTGATCGGCGCTCTGAGTTGCTCAAGCCAGCAACGAGACCTTTATACGCAAGATGATGTGGAGAACGCCCGTGCGGTGGCCGATCTTCTGGCCCCCTATTTCTTTGCTCTGCGCGCCGCGGAACAGGCGAAGCGCTCTGCCGTCATCGAAACGCAAGCCCGGGCCCGGGAAGAAGGGCTGCGCTTCGGCGCTCTGAAACTGACCGAAGCACTGGAAGCAGAACGCCAGCGGATCGGCATGGACCTGCACGACCAGACGCTTGCCGACCTGACGCGGCTGACCCGCCGCATGGAGCGTTTGACCGCCCTGCCCGTTTTGTCGGGCGACGCGCTGGAGCCGCTTTGTCGTGCGATGCAGCAATGTATGCACGACCTTCGCCAAATCATCGAGGAGGCCAAGCCGACCGTGCTGCAACTTTTCGGCGTTGCGGAGGCGATAGAGAACCATCTCGAAAGGTCGGTTCGGGAAAGCGGGCAGCCGATCGGGTGGAAGATGGCCGACGATAGCAGCGGCAGCCTTCGCGATCTCAATCCGACCGTCGCAGTGGCGCTGTTCCGCATCGTCCAGGAGGCGGTCAATAACGCCATTCGGCATGGGCAAGCCGACAATATCATGGTGCGTATCACGAAAAGCGGCCAATCGCTCTGCATCGAGGTTGAAGATGACGGCCGCGGCCTGGCCGATCTCAAGGAAATGGTGGGGCACGGTCTTGACAATATGAAGACCCGTGCGCGGTTGATTGCGGCTCGGCTCGAGATCGGCCGTAATCCCGCTTGTAACACTGAAGGGGGCGGAACTCGGATGCGGCTGACGCTTCCGACGGATCACCCTATTTTGGCGGAGGGCTGATGATGGATGTTCTGATAGTCGAGGACGACGCCCTTCATCGCGCGTTTCTGAACGAGGCGGTCCGTGCGGCACTGCCCGAATGCGGACAGGTGATCGAGGCGGAAAATGGCTTGAAAGGCGAAGCGCAGGCGCGGGCATCGCGGGCCGAGCATGTCGTCATGGACCTGCAAATGAACGAGCGCAACGGGATCGAGGCAGCGCGCACGATCTGGCGGGAGCGCCCGGATACCAAAATCCTCTTCTGGTCGAACTATTCGGACGAAGCCTATGTGCGTGGTGTGGCGCGGATCGTGCCGGAAGGCGCGACCTATGGCTACGTCTTGAAGTCGGCTTCGGAGGAGCGATTGAAACTCGCTTTGCGCAGTGTCTTCGTCGAATCCCAATGCGTGATCGATCGCGAGGTGCGCGGTATTCAACAAAAGAGTTTTGGTAATTCACCGGGGCTCACCGATGCCGAATATGAAATTCTCGTCGATGTGGCGGTGGGACTGACCGACAAGGCAATCGCCCAGCGAAAGCACCTGTCGCTTCGAAGCGTGCAGAACCGCCTGCAGCAGCTTTATGAAAAACTCGATGTTTATGAGACGCCGGGGCAGGGCAGCGAAGGCTGGTTCAATCTTCGCACGAGAGCTGTGGCGGTCGCTCTGTCTCGCAAGGTCCTGAATGCGAGCGCCATCGAACGTGCCGAGCGGGATCTTAGACAATCCGCAGGCATTTAGATCGCCGGATCGTGGATGCTTGTCGAGGTAATCCTTGAGCCTTGTCATTGCCGGGCTCGGTCGGCATCCAGATATTGGATTCGAGCGCATTTTGCCGCGGAATTCAAATAAATCATTTAAATACAATCACTTGCGAGATTTTTGTAGTTTTATGAATTTGGCCTGTTGACGTTTTTGGGTGAGTGGGACTATAACCCGGTCACTGACGAGGGCGGCGGCG
>NZ_VDMN01000003.1 GCF_006335145.1 Aliirhizobium smilacinae
GATGCGGGATCGTCAGGTAGATGAAGCGGTTGAAGAAGTTGGCGCCGTCCATCTCCGCTGCTTCACGCTGCTCGCTGTCGAGCGACTGGAGCGCGGTGAGAAGGATGAGCGTTGCAAACGGCAGCCATTGCCAGGCGACGATGATGATGACCGAAAACAGCGGATATTGCGCAAACCAGTCGATCGGCTGCACGCCGAAGAACTTTGCGATATCGGCAAACACGCCGTAGCCCGGATGCATGATCATGTTCTTCCAGATCAATGCGGCCACCGGCGGCATGACGAAGAAGGGCGAGATCACCAGGATGCGGACAATGCCCTGGCCAAAGATCGGCTGGTCGATCAGAAGCGCGATCGCGGTACCGCCGATGACGGTGATGGCAAGCACGCCCAGAACCAGAAGCAGCGTGTTCCAGATCGACTGGAAGAAGGCCGGATCGGTGTAGAAATACTGGTAATTGAAGAAACCTGCGAAGCTGACATTCTGAGGTGTCAGCAGATTATAGTTCTGGAACGAGTAGTACAGCGTCATTGCGAGCGGTACGGCCATCCAGATCAGAAGAACGACGACGGAGGGCGCCATCATAAGGCGTGCCAACGTCCGGGTATTCTGCGTTGCCATCTCTAAAACCCTCCCCGGAGCTTTGAGCTCTCATTGCCGCCCTAAGCGTTCTTGACGAACGTCAGCGCGGAAGCATGATCTTGTTTTTATAGGGTAGCTTGCGGATACGACGAGAGGCTCGGCTTCTGGTCGTTCTGATTTCCATTTGAGGCGGGCTGCCCGGCTTGGCGCCGGACAACCCTGGTCCTGCGAGGAAATCCCTTACTTGATGTAGCCGGCGCGGGTCATGTCGCGGGTCGCCGTTGCCTGAGCGGCGGCAAGTGCGTCGTCGACCGTGGACTGGCCGGCGATGACAGCCGAGAAGAGCTGACCAACCGTGGTGCCGAGAGCCTGGAATTCAGGGATCGCGACGAACTGGCCACCGGTATAAGGGACCGGCTTGATGGTCGGCTTGGTGATGTCGGCAGCGTCCATGGCAGCAAGCGTCGGAGCAGCGAAGGCGGCAGCCTTCTGGTAGTCCGCGTTCTTGTAGAGCGAGGTGCGCGTGCCCGGAGGAACGTTGGCCCAGCCTTCCTTGGCAGCGACGAGCGTCGTGTATTCCTTGCTCGTTGCCCAGGAGATGAACTTCTGCGCGGCTTCAGCCTTCTGCGAGGAAGCCGGAACGGCAAGGTTCCAGGACCACAGCCAGTTGCCGTGGTTGGCTACGCCTTCCTTGGTCGGGAAGATCGCATAACCGACCTTGTCGGCAACCTTCGAGTCCTTCGGGTTCGAGACGAAGGATGCAGCGACGGTCGCGTCGATCCACATGCCGCACTTGCCCTGCTGGAACAGCGTCAGGTTTTCGTTGAAGCCGTTGGAAGAGGCGCCCGACGGACCGGAATCCTTCATCAGGTCGGCATAGAACTGCAGCGAGGCCTTCCATTCCGGCTGGTCGAACTGCGGCTTCCAGTTTTCGTCGAACCAGCGGCCGCCGAAGGAGTTGTTGAGCGCCGAGACGAAGGCCATGTTCTCGCCCCAGCCGGCCTTGCCGCGAAGGCACATGCCCGAGACGTCGTTGCCGCGATCGGTGATCTTCTTCGCCGCATCGGCGATGAATTCCCAGGTCGGGCTTTCCGGCATTTTCAGGCCGGCTTTTTCGAACAGGTCCTTGCGGTACATGATCATGGCGGATTCGCCGTAGAACGGTGCCGCATAGAGCTTGCTGTCGACGGACAGACCGCCGCGGATCGCCGGCAGGAGGTCGTCCATGTCATACTTGTCGCCGAGGCCGTCGAGCGGCAGGAGCCACTTCTGCTTAGCCCAGATCGGAACTTCGTAGTTGCCGATGGTGACGATGTCGTACTGGCCGCCGTTTGCGGCGATATCGGTCGTCACACGTTCACGCAGAACGTTTTCTTCGAGCGTCACCCAGTTTACCTGGATGTCCGGGTTCGCCTTGGTGAACTCCGAGGTCAGGCCCTGCATGCGGACCATGTCGCCGTTGTTAACAGTCGCAATGGTGAGGGTTTCAGCCGAAGCCGCGGTGGCAACAAAAGCCATGGCCGAGCAGGCGCCCAGCAAAAAGGTCTTCAATGTCATATCTTCCTCCCGAGAAGATGAGTGCGAGCATTCGCTTTGCTCGTGGGCAATTACTTATCAAGACCTGACAGAAGTCAACACGGATTCGTCGTTGCACTGCGATTGAAACGTTTTAAATACCTGAATTTAAACGATGAAATTTTTGCTCACAGGCGGAGCAACTGCTCGGCAGAGGCTTCATCAGTGATAATGCCGTTTATCAACTTGCCTCGGAGCGCCGCTGCGATGGCCTTGATCTTGCGTTGTCCCTGGGCGATTCCGATGACCGCACTGGTGTAACGTGACGGGATCGGAACGCTGGCGACACGCTCGTTGACGGCGTTGTCCAAAAGCCTTCCCTGCTGGTCATAGACCCAGCCGCAAATCTCGCCAGCGGCGCCGCTTTCGACCAAACCCTGCATCTCCTCGCGGCCAAGGAATCCATCGACGCAGAGAGGTCCGTCCACACCGAGTTCACCTATTCCGACGAAGGTCACAGCCGCTTCAGCGCCAAGCGCCAGCGTCGAGCGGACAAGCGCCTGATCATGCAGAGTCACGCGTTCTTCCGCAGAGGAACAGAGGACCGGGAGCGGCATGGGGAAATGACGCGCCTTGATGGCATCGGCCATCGAGAAGATGACGTTGTAGAAGGCGGCCGAGCCGTCCGGACCGATATTGCCGGTGAGCGAGACGATGCGGTGCTGCGGGCACTCCATCGGCGGTAGTTGATCGACGGCCGCTTTCAGCGTGCGGCCTGTACCGACGGCAAGCACGATCGGCTCCGGCCGCTTCAGCCAGCGTTCTATTTCTGCGGCCGCCGCCTCTGCAATGCCTGTGGTCGAAGACGATCCGGAAGGGTCGCTGGGCACGACTTCGGCATGACGCAGGCCGTATTTTTCCTTGAGACGTTCCGCCAGTTCAAGACAGGCGGCAATCGGATGGTCGAGCCTGACTTTGATCAGGCGTTCCGCCACGGCAAGCGATACGAGACGCTGTGCCGACTGCCGGGAAATGCCCATGGCAGCCGCTATTTCGTCCTGGGTGCGACCGGCGACGTAATAGAGCCAGCCAGCCCTTGCCGCATCATCCAGCCGTCCCTGGGTGTCAGACCGTTTTGCCATTGCAGAAATCTCCTCCCCCAATTTGCTGGCATTTTTTCCGACTGTCTGTCAAACGCTTGGCAGGGGTCGTTCGGCTGCATCCAACAAAAAGCCGCTTGCATGTCGCGAACGTCAGTCCTCCGAGACGGTCGCCGGCTCCTCTGCAGCCAGCCGCAGCAATTCTTTTGCCGCCGTCTCGTCGGTGATCAGCGTGTTGCAGCCGATGCGGCGGATGGTGGCGCGGATGGCCACCGCGCGGTGGGAGCCGCCGGACGAAAGCACGATATGTCTCGCTTTTTTTAGCGTATCGAGATCGACCGACATGACCCGGTCGTTCAGCGCATGATCGACCGAGCGGCCTTGTTCATCGAGGAAATTGAACATCGTATCGCAGACGCATCCGGATGCGATGAGGCGGTCCAGCTCCTTCTTCGAAATGAAGCCTTCCGAGAGCGAGGTGGAGTGCGGGCCGATATCGCCACAGCTGACGACGGCGAGATCAAGATTCTCGGCAAGGTTGTAGATCGTGTCGAGGCCGCATTTGTCGATCAGGGCGCGCTTGGTGGCGACGGTATCGACCAGAAGAGGGGCCAAAAACATGTAACATTCGGCGCCGAGCTGACCGGCGAACCGCCAGGTGAAGTCGATCGGGTTGGTCTGATGGACGGCGACGATGCCACCAAGAAGCGAGACGACCTTGACGTTGTTATGACGTGCCGGGCGGAAGCTGGAGAGCGAGGCCGTCATGGTGCGGCCCCAGCCGACGCCAATGGTCATGTCGTCCTGAATGACATCGGATAAGAACTGACCGAGTGCGAGGCCGACGGCGCCTGCCAGCGCATCGGCACTGCTGTCGCGCGGCGTCGGGACGACGACAGCCTCGTCGAGACCGTAGGCTTTTTCCAGCTGGATCGCCAGTTCGACGCAGCTTTCGACGCCTTCCGAGATCCAGATCTGCACCTCGGAACGCTTCATCGCCTCGTCGAGCATGCGGATCACGGTTGAGCGGCTGACGCCCAGTCTCTCGGCCACGTCCTTCTGCGTCAGGCCCTGATTGTAATAGAGCCATGCGGCGCGAAGCCTCTGGGAGGTGGCGTCCGAATAGGTGGTGTGGCTTTCGCGTCTCAACCTGGCCAAGTGTGCTCGATCCTCCCGATAAGCAGTGCATGCAATTCTGGCGCGTGCCGTCATGATATCGTCTTCATTGGAACATATGTCAATTGAGAAGGACAAATGTCTTGACTTCTTTACGATCCGGGGATGTTATCTACATAACATGCCTGAGGAGCAAAATCGGCGCTGCGGCGTTGGATATAGATAGCGAGGATCTTTCGGATGACGTCGAAACTAGAGCAGCTTCGTTCCATGACCACCGTGGTGGCCGACACCGGCGACATCGAGGCGGTTGCGCGCCTCAAGCCGGTCGATTGCACCACCAACCCGTCCATCGTGCTGAAGGCAATCGGCTCGCCGGCGTTCGCCGACAAGTTCAAGGAAGCAGTCGCATGGGGCCGCAAACAGGGCGGCAATGACGATGCGATCGCCGTTGCGGTTGCCGACCGTCTTGCGATCGACGTGGGTGCAGCGCTTGCCGGTATCGTTCCCGGCCGTGTTTCCACCGAAGTCGATGCCGACCTTTCCTTCGACACGGAATCCTCGATCAAGAAGGCGCATGACATCATCGCCTCCTACAAGGCGCGCGGCATCGAGCGCGAGCGCATCCTGATCAAGCTGGCTTCCACTTGGGAAGGTATCAAGGCTGCCGAAGTGCTGCAGGCCGAAGGCATCGATTGCAACCTGACATTGCTGTTTTCCCATGCCCAGGCAGTTGCCTGCGCCGATGCGAAGGCATTCCTGATCTCGCCTTTCGTCGGTCGTATCCTCGACTGGTACAAGAAGTCGACAGGCCAGGAATACACGTCGGAAACCGATCCGGGCGTCGTCTCTGTTCGCGCGATCTACAATTACTACAAGGCGAACGGCATTTCGACGATCGTCATGGGTGCCTCGTTCCGCAATATCGGCGAGATCGAAGCGCTGGCCGGTTGCGACCGCCTGACGATTGCCCCGAACCTGCTCGACGAGCTGGACAAGGCCGAAGGCACGCTGGAGCGCAAGCTTTCGCCGGAAAAATTCGAAGCCGTCGCACCGATCAAGATGGACGAAAAGACCTTCCGCTGGATGCTCAACGAAGACCAGATGGCGACCGAAAAGCTTTCCGACGGTATCCGCCTGTTCAACAAGGACCTGATTGCGCTGCGTAATCTCGTCAGCAAGGAATTGCAGCTCGCAGCTGCCTGATTATCGAACCACCGCCAAACATGAGAGGCTCGCCGCGAGGCGGGCCTTTTCATGCGGCGTGTTTTCGCGTTCGGGAGGAGCGGCGCGCTTCACGACACTGTAAAGTTGAATTCGATCAAGTACTTAATTAACTTAAACTTTAATATGGACGGATAATCTCCCGGCAAAATTAGCCAAGCTGGAGATCCCCATGGTCGGTTTGCCTTTCGGCCACATTCAATCCAACGCAGCCCTCGTTGAGGCGCTCAATCGCTCCCAGGCGATCATCGAATTCGATCTCAACGGCATCATTCTGACTGCCAACGAGAATTTCTGCAAAACGGTCGGATATTCGCTGGCTGAGATCGTCGGCAAGCACCATCGCATTTTCGTCGATGCGGGCGAGGCGTCGTCGAAGGACTATGCCGATTTCTGGGCGGGGCTGGCCAAGGGCAAGTTCGACCAGGGCAAATACAAGCGTCTCGGCAAGGGCGGACGCGAGGTCTGGATCGAGGCCTCCTACAATCCGGTTTTCCGCGGTAAAAAGCCGTATAAGGTGGTGAAGATCGCCACGGATATCACGGCGTCGCGCAAGGACGCGCTGGAAAATCGCGGCAAGCTGGATGCACTTTCACGCGCGCAGGCGATCATCGAATTCACGCCATCGGGCGAGATCATCACGGCCAATCAGAATTTTCTCGATGCGCTGGGCTATCGGGCCGACGAGATCGTCGGCCGGCACCATTCGATGTTCTGCGAGCCGGACTATGCGCGCTCAGGGGAATATCGCCAGTTTTGGCAGGAGCTTTCCGCGGGCCGGTTTTCCACCGGACAGTTCACCCGGATTACCAAACAGGGCGAGCCGATCTATATCCAAGCGTCCTACAATCCGATCCTCGACGACAGCGGCCGCGTGTTCAAGGTGGTGAAGTTTGCCACGGATGTTTCCGAGCGCATGACCGTGGTGACGGAACTGGGTGCAGGTCTCGGGCGTCTCGCAGACTGCAATATCCGCCAGACGATCGACGTGCCCTTCAGCTCCGAGTTCGAGCCGCTTCGGCGGGATTTCAACGCCTCGATCGGCGCGTTTCAGGAAACGCTGATGGGTGTGCTCAGGCAGACCGGCATGCTCAACGGCTCCAGCCAGGAGATGAACGAGGCGGCGGACCAGATGTCGGCTCGCACCAAGGAACAGGCGGCATCGCTGGAGGAGGCATCTGCTGCGCTGGAACAGGTGACGTCGACCATCAAGGCATCTTCGGCAAACACGGTCGAGACGCGCAAACTGGTGAAAAATGCTCTGGAGGCCGCAACGTCTTCATCCTCCGTGGTGCGGGAAACGATTACCGCGATGAAGCGCATCGAAGGGGCATCGGCAGAGATTACCAAGATCATCGGCGTGATCGATGAAATCGCTTTCCAGACAAACCTTCTGGCTCTGAATGCCGGCGTCGAGGCGGCTCGCGCGGGTGAAGCCGGCAAGGGGTTTGCGGTTGTCGCGCAGGAAGTCCGGGAGCTCGCCCAGCGTTCTGCGACCGCAGCGAAGGAGATCAAGGCGCTGATCGACAATTCCGGCCGGGAAGTCACCGACGGTGTGCGTCTCGTCGATGAAACGGGAGCCGCACTGAGTGAGATCGAGGCTTTCGTCGCCTCGATCGATCGCAATGTTCAGTCGCTTGCAACGGCGGCGCAGGAGCAGGCGACCGGTCTTTCGGAGATCAACAGCACGGTTTCGCAGCTTGATCGGATGACCCAGCAGAATGCGGTCATGGTCGAGCGGACAACCACGATCAGCCGGGCGCTGGCCACAGGTGCAGCGCAGCTCGTCGAGCTGGTCAATCACTTCAAACTCAACCGGCGTAACCGCATCCGCCAGCCGGGCACAGAGGCGCCGGTTCACAGCAAGGCGGCATGAATTCGCTTTGATGCGCTTTCGTTTCTTGTTCGAGACAATGAAAGGCCCGCGAACCAGCGGGCCTTTTGCCGTTCAGGAACGTGCAGCTTTCAGGCTGTCTGCGTGGCCAAGGCCGGGGCTCCCGGCTTTCTCAGCAGCATGACGCCAACGGCTGCGAGCATGCACATGACGCCAGCAATCTGAAGGGCCGGCATGTAGGTTTCGAAGTCGCTGCGGATGTAGCCGGCACCGAAGGCGGCGGTTGCGGCGCCCAGCTGGTGACCGGTGAAGACCCAGCCGAAGACGAGCCCTGCCTTTTCCCGGCCGAATTTTTCGGCGGCGAGTTTGACCGTCGGCGGCACGGTGGCGATCCAGTCGAGACCGTAAAAGACGGCGAAGGCCGACAGCTCGTAGAAGGAGAAGCCGGAGAAGGAAAGGTAGATCAGCGACAGGCCGCGCAGTCCGTAATACCAGAAGAGAAGGACGCGGTTGTCGTAACGGTCGGAGAGCCAGCCGGAGGCGACGGTGCCGAAAAAATCGAAGATGCCGAGCACCGCAAGCGTGCCCGCGGCGGCGACCGAGGTCATGCCGAAATCGCCGCAGATCGAAATCCAGTGGGTCTGGATCAGACCGTTGGTGGAGAGGCCGCAGACGAAGAAGGAACCGAACAGGATCCAGAAGGTCGGGCTGGTCGATACCGATTTCAGCGTGACAAGCGGCGAGACGAGAGTGGCGAGCAGTTTGTGATCCTGCTTCGGCGGCTTTACGATGGTGGTTTCGCCATAGGCGGGCAGGCCGAGATCGGCGGGATGATCGCGCATCAGCAGGAGAACGAGCAGCATGGCGGCGGTGATGGCCGCTGCGGTCAGGATGAGCGCGACGCGCCAGCCATAGGCTTCGCTTAGCGCCGCAAGCAGCGGCAGGAACAGGAGTTGGCCGGTGGCATTGCTGGCGCTGAGCATGCCGACGACGAGGCCGCGACGCTTGGAGAACCAGCGGGAGGCAACGGTTGCGCCAAGCACCATCGCGGTCATGCCGGTGCCGACGCCGATCACCACGCCCCAGAGCGCCACCAGCTGCCAGACTTCCGTCATGAACATCGAGACGACGATGCCGAACAGGATCAGGCCGAGTGCGAAGGAAACGACCTGGCGAATGCCGAAATGGTTCATGAAGGCGGCGGCGAAGGGGCCGAGCAGGCCGAAAAGCACGAGGCGGATGGCCATGGCAAACGAGATGTCTGCGACATCCCAGCCGAATTCGTCATGCAGCGGCTGGATCATCACGCCGGCGGAGCCCATGGCGGCTGCAGTCGCCAGCATGGTGAGGAAGGTGGTCGCGGCGACCACCCATCCATAGTGAAGCTTTCTCGCCGCCATCCAGCCGGCAACGCCTGTCGATATCATCCGTTGTTCCCTTCATGCATCGCCGGTTGGCGGGAGAATTTGTGGGTATCTACCCGCATTTTCGGGTGATTACCTATATCCGGTTCAAAAAGCTGGAGCAGTTCCAGCCAGAATGCGCCGTGGTTTTGTGTCCGAAACTGCACTAGAGAGCAGCCAGGAGCTCCTGCAATTGTTCTGCTTTCTCACGCCCAAGCCGGGCATCGATCTCGTCCTGCACGCTATCCCAGAGTGGCGCACCTTTATCCAGTATTTCGCGGCCCTTGGGTGCGATCGTCAGCATTGCCTCACGCTGATCTTCACCGTGGCCGATGGCGACGAGCTCCAGCCGCTCAAGTACCTTGGCATTACGGCCGACGGTCGAGCGATCCAGTTCCACCTTATGCGCCAGATCCGTCAGCGAGACCGGCTCAAGCTTCCTGATATTCCGAAGCAGGCTGAATTGGCCGATATTGACGCCAAGCGGCGCCAAGGCCTCGTCATAATAGGACGAGACTTTGCGGGTTGCCTTGCGCAACAGGATGCAGTGGCAGGTGTCGCTGGTCATGTCGCGGGTATATACCCGGACCTGCTTTAAGGCAAGTGGGTATATACCCGCGTCGTGTCAGGCCGTGGCGCGGGATACGATCATGGTGCGGATGAAGGTGGCGATGAAGGTCGCCGTCATCAGCAGTACGATGGTGGGGGCGGGGGCGCTGTCGAGGAAGAAGCTTAGATAGATGCCGCCGAGCGAGCAGCCCAGTGCGACCGCGACCGCCGTGATCAGCATGGTGGTGAAGCGGCGCGTCAGCAGAAAGGCGATGGCGCCGGGAGCAATCAGCAGAGCGACCGAAAGGATAATGCCGATCGCCTTCAAGGCTCCGACGACCGTCAGCGATAGAACGGCAAGCAGCCCGTAATGCAGCAGCCGGGTCGGCAGGCCGATCGCCTTGGCGTGCTGTTCGTCGAAGGCGTGAACCAGCAGGTCCTTGCGGAAGATGACGAAGAAGATAGTCGAGGCGATGGCGATCAGCGTCGTCTCGATCAGGTCCTGCGGCAGGATACCGAGCATGTCGCCGAACAGGATGTGGTCGAGATGGATGTCGGCCTGGACATTGACGTAGAGCACCAGGCCGAGGCCGAACATGCCGGAAAAGACGATGCCGAGAACCGTGTCTTCCTTGATGCGGCTGTTTTCTTTCAGGAAGCCTGTCATCAGGGCGCAGACCATGCCGGCGACGAAAGCGCCGATGGAGAGGGGAATCGCCAGCATGTAGGCGATGACGACGCCGGGAAGCACCGCATGAGAGACTGCGTCTCCCATCAGCGACCAGCCCTTCAGGATCAGGAAACAGGAGAGGATGGCCATCGGCAGGGCGATCATCAGCGTCACCGCAAAGGCGGTGCGCATGAAGTCGATCTGGAACGGGAAGACAAGGAGATCGATCGCATCGCTCATGCGGCATCCTCCGCAGTGGTGTCTCGCAACGAGGCTCTTATGCGGCGGCGCGATGCCAGCATGCCGTGTTTGGGGGCGAAGACGAAGGTCATAAGGAAGATGAGTGTCTGCAACACGACGATGATGCCGCCGGTGGCGCCGTCGAGGAAGTAACTCAGATAAGCGCCGAAGAAGCTTGTGCCCGCACCGATGCCGAGGGCCAGAAGAATGACGCGCTGGAACCGGTCGGTGAGCAGGTAAGCGGTGGCACCCGGTGTTACTACCATGGCGATGACAAGGAATGCGCCGACCGTCTGCATGGCGGCGACGGTGGAGGCAGCGAGCAGGGCGAAGAACATCACCTTCAGCGCATCAGGTTTCAGGCCGATGGTGCGGGCGTGGTTTTCGTCGAAGAATGCGACCATCAGGTCCTTCCATTTGAGCGTCAGGACGACGAGGCTGACGGTGCCGATGATGACGAGCTGCAGCGTATCGCCGGGGCTGATGGCGAGCACGTTGCCCATGACAATGGTCTGGATATCGACCGAGGTCGGCGACAGCGACACCATGAACAAGCCAAGCCCGAAGAAGGAGGTGAAGATCAGGCCGATAATGGCGTCTTCCTTCAGGCGGGTGCGCTGGTTGAGGAAAAGCATGGTTAGTGCTGCAAGGCCGCCGGACATGAAGGCGCCGATGGAGAAGGGGAGGCCGAGCATGTATGCGCCGGCGACGCCGGGAACGATTGAATGCGAAAGCGCATCACCGATCAGCGACCAGCCTTTCAGCATCAGATAGGCGGAGAGAAAACCGCAGACGCCGCCGACCAGAGCCGAGACCCAGATGGCGTTCAGCATGTAGCCGTAAGTGAAAGGTTCAAGAAGCGTCTGGAGCATCGACGCTGTCCTTCTTCTTTTTCTTCGCCTTGGTTTTCTCGGTGCCGTTGCCGTAGGTGACGAATGGGCGCTCGTCGTCGGTGATGACCTTGATGCGGCGCGGGTCAGCGTCGTCATGCAGGTCGGCACCGCCGAGGATGAAGTGGCGCAACACGCCGCCGAAGGCCTTTTCCAGATTGGCTTCGTTGAACGTGTCTGCCGTCTTGCCATAGGCGATGACGGTGCCCTTGACGAAAACGGTACGGTCGCAGAAATCCGGCACGCTGCCGAGATTGTGGGTGGAGACCAGCATGACGCGGCCTTCGTCGCGCAGCGCCTTCAGCAGTTCGACGATCTGTTCTTCGGTCGTCACGTCCACCCCGGTGAAGGGCTCGTCGAGAAGGATGACCTGGCCTTCCTGGGCGAGCGCACGGGCGAGAAAGACGCGCTTGCGCTGGCCGCCGGAAAGTTCGCCGATCTGGCGTTTGCGGTAGTCCAGCATGCTCACCCGTTTCAGCGCCTCGGTGACCATCTCGTGGTCGCGGCGGGACGGGATGCGCAGGAAATTCATGTGGCCGTAACGGCCCATCATCACCACGTCCTCGACGAGGACCGGGAAATTCCAGTCGACCTCTTCGGATTGCGGCACATAGGCGACGAGATTTTTCTTCAGCGCTTCGCGGGCGGGCATTCCGAGTATTTCGACCGAGCCTTCCGTGAGCCTGACGAAACCCATGATCGCCTTGAAAAGCGTCGACTTACCGGCGCCATTGACGCCGACCAGTGCGGTGATCGTGCCCTTCGGCACCTCGAAACTGGCATGTTTCAGTGCCGTGTGGCCGTTGCGATAGGCGACGCTGACATTGTCGAGCTTGAGGCCGGTAGTCACCGGTTTGGTCTTGCCCATCCTCATTGTGCGAGACCCTTTGCAATGGTTTCGGAGGTGACGCGCAGGAGGTCGAGATAGGTTGGGACCGGGCCGTCAGCATCGCTCAGCGAGTCCACATAAAGAACCCCGCCATAGGCTGCGCCGGTTTCGGACGCGACCTGTCTTGCCGGTTTGTCAGAGACGGTGCTTTCCGAAAAAATCACCTTCACGTCATGCTCGCGCATGGCATCGATGACGGAGCGAACCTGCTGCGGGGTGCCCTGGCTATCGGCGTTGACCGGCCAGAGATAGAGCTCTTTCAGGCCGAAATCGCGGGCGAGATAGGAGAAGGCGCCTTCGCTGGTGACGAGCCAACGGTGATTTTCCGGCAGTTTTGCAAGCTCATCTCGGATCGGCTGAACCTCAGCCCGTATCTTATCCGTGTAGGCTTTGGCATTGGCGGCATAGGTTTCGGCGTTGGCCGGATCGATGTCGGTCAGGCCCTTGCGGATGTTCTCGACATAGATGACAGCGTTTTCCGGCGACATCCATGAATGCGGGTTGGGCTTGCCCTGATAGGCGCCACCGGCAATCGACATGGGGGTGACGCCATCGGAAACGGTGACGTTTTTCACATCTCCGAGATTTTTCAGGAAACGTTCGAACCAAAGTTCGAGGTTCAGGCCGTTGCGCAGAACCAGATCCGCATCGCGGGCGCGCAGCAGGTCGCGCGGTGTCGGCTGGTAATTGTGGATCTCGGCGCCAGGCTTGGTGATGCTTTCGACATCGGCCGCGTCGCCCGCAACGTTCTTTGCCATATCGGCAATGATGGTGAAGGTGGTGACGACCTTCGGTTTTTCCTGGGCCTGAGCGGCGAAGGGCAGATAGATCAAGCCGGCCAGAAGGCCGGTACCGAGGCATGCAATTCTCAAAAACGACATACACGATCCGTTGTTGCTGTTGCAAATCATTCGCAATTTAACCTAGCGGCAAAAATCCACCTGTCAATGCTATTGCAAATCATTCGCAATAAACGCGGTGTCCCGCTTTGAAACGGTGGCCTGACAAATCCGCTTAAAGTTTCTTCAATAAGATTGGGCGAATATGCCGAGCATTGTTCCATGACTTGTATTGCGTAACTGGAGTTGACCATGCCGGGTGTTGTTGAATGAAGATCCGGCTGTCGAAGAAGTTCGTCTTTCTTCTGGGGGGCGTGCTGGTTCTCTGCGGCGCGAGCGGTTCGGCAGCGGTGCTGATCGGAACTGACAAGATCCTCGGCCCTTCCTATAAAGACATCAACGGGCTGACCTGTACGACGCTGCAGACACAAAAGATGCGCCGCGACGGCAGCATCTGGGTGCGCAAATATGTGACCAGCGATCAGGCCGGTGACGGCATCTCGAGGTTGAAGACGGCCTTGCGCGTGGCGCGGGCCGTGCAGGAAAAGGAAAAGGCCGGTCTCGTGCAGGTCGCGATGATCGATAGCGCCGGACCCAAGGATACAGCGGAGATGCGCGGTCGCGCGATTGCCGCGCAGGTCGTCTACATTCCGAACCCTGCCAAGATCCCGGCGGGGGGGCAGTCCGAAAGCTACTCCGGTTATTATCTCGATGGCGCGCCGGGCGCCAACGGTCATTTCTACGGTACGCGCATCGATCTTCCACTGGAAGATATCGAACATCTGCAAGCGCATCTGACCGACAAGGCTGACTGTCTCGATCCGGCACCTCCCGAGGGCAGCGAGGCAGCCAAGGCCGAGCCGAAAGCAGCGTCCTCGCACGGTGCGCCTGCCGGTGGCGGCGAGAAGGCGCCAGGCCATGGTGCCACGCCGGCAGCCGAAGGCGCCAGCGGCAAGGAGGCCGAAGGCAAGCGCGAGGAGGTTGCCGCAGTTGAAAGCGGCGGGTTCCTCAGTTCGATTACCGGAATGGTTTTTGGCGCGAAGGAAGAGCCTGCTGCGGGTCATGCCGAGGCGGATCAGGGCGGAGAAAAACCTGTTTCCGCCGGTGATAAGGCGAATGCGCCCGTGATCGAAGACCATGGCGCGCAGGCTGAAAAGTCCGATAATGCGACTGCCGAAAAGCCTGCCGAAGCGAAGAGCTTTCTCGACCAGGCCAAGAGCATGATCCTTGGCGATTCCACCGAAAAGCCGGCTGTTCCCGTGCAGACGGAAGCCAAGTCCGATGCCGGGCAGACGTCGATACCAGCGGAACCCGCACGTGAGCCAAGAACGACTGCCGAGGGTGGCAAGGGCTGGTCGAAGTCGGACGCGGCTGACGAGGTCCATTCGGGGGCACCAACCAAGGATGGTGTCCAGCCGGGGACTGCCGCAGAGGCAGCCCAAGCGGGCGCCCATGCCGGTTCGCAGCCTGCAACTGCCGGTGAAAACGGCGCCGATGCAGCCGGTGCTGCTTGGCTAGAGAAGTTCCGGGCTCAGCAGACAGCACCTGTGGCGGATGGTTTCAAACCGGCGCATTGACGGATGGGGGGTAAAATCCCCTCACCAACGAAATCTAAGACTTAGCTTCGCTAAGATCTTGATTTTGTAACCTCTCCCAAAAGGGGAGAGGTAGAGCGCCGAAAGTGCCTCCTCGGCATCTCTCCCCCTTGTGGGAGAGAAAGCGATTTCAACATCTTAAGCTTGCTTAAGTGTTAGAAATCGCAAGTGAGGGGACCGAAGTCCCGCTCAATCCTCAATCCGCCTTGTTGCGACGTGCCGGGAACAGGATGACGTCGCGGATCGACGGGGCGTTGGTGAGCAGCATGATCAGGCGGTCGACGCCGATGCCCAAACCACCGGCCGGCGGCATGCCCTGGTCGATCGCATCCAGGAACTCGTCGTCGAGCTGCTTGTCCTTCTCGCCGCGGGCATGGGCCTGTTCGAGCTGTTCGACCATGCGCTTGCGCTGTTCTTCCGGGTCGTTCAACTCGGAGAATGCATTGCCGACTTCCCAGGCGTTGCAATAGGTCTCGAAACGTTCGACGAGGCGCGGTTCGCCCGGCACTTCCTTGGCAAACGGCGAGATGTCCTTGGGGAAATGGGTGACGTGGCTCGGCTGGATCAGCGTGCCCTCGACCTTTTCCTCGAAGATGAAGGCGAGGCATTCGCCCCAGGTCCAGTCCTTCTCGACCTCGAAACCGGCAGCCTTGGCAGCCGCGCGGGCCTCTTCATCCGTCTTGATCGACAGGAAGTCGATGCCGGTGACGTCCTTGACTGCGTCGGGCATGGGCACCCGCTTGAACGGACCCTTGAAGGAGATCTGCTTGTCGCCGAAGGTGACCTCCGGCGTGCCATGGATCGAGACGGCAAGCGTCTCGAACAGCCGTTCGACGAGCGACATGATGTCCTCGTAATCGGCATAGGCCCAATAGCATTCCATCATGGTGAATTCAGGATTGTGCCGGGTGGAGACGCCTTCGTTGCGGAAGTTGCGGTTGATCTCAAACACCTTGTCGGAGAGGCCCGACACCAGCGTGCGCTTCAGGAACAGTTCCGGCGCGATGCGCAGGTACATGTCCATCTTCAGCGTGTTGTGGAAGGTCTTGAACGGATCGGCGGTGGCGCCGCCATACACCGTCTGCAGCATCGGGGTTTCGACTTCGAGGAAGTTTTCACCCTCCATGAAGTGGCGGATGCCGGAGACGATCTTCGACCGCTGCTGAAAACGAAGCTTCGATTCCTCGTTGCTCATGATATCGAGATGGCGCTTGCGATAACGGATCTCGATATCGGCAATGCCGTTCCACTTTTCCGGCATAGGCAAGAGTGCCTTTGTCAGCATGGTGATCTCACGCGCGTTGATCGACAGCTCGCCGCGCTTGGTGCGGCGCACGGTGCCGGTGACGCCGATAATGTCGCCGAGATCGATCAGCGGCAGCAGGTTGCGCGCTTCTTCGGGCGTGACATCCTTGTGCGAAAAGATCTGGATCTTTCCCGATGCGTCATGGATGTCCATGAACATGCCGGAATTGCGCGAGGAATAAACCCGGCCGGCGACGGTGACGACATCCTGGGTTTCCGTATCCGGCTCCAGCGCCTCGTATTTGGCCGCCAGTTCCGCATTGGTCATGGTGCGGTGGAAATGCGCCGGATAGACGTCGCCGATGGTTTCGCGCAGCTTGGCAAGCTTTTGCGCGCGCACTTCGGTGACGTCGGAGGAGAGGGCGGTTTCTGTCTTGTTGTCGGTCATCGTGTTCAAATCCTGTTGCGGCATGGCCGCGCCGGCCAGAGGTCCCCGTATCCCTCATTCCTGTGCCCCGAATAAAATTCAGGTTTGTCACAGGAATCCAGTGCGCCCAAGTCTTTGGGCGCGAGAGACTTAATGCATTCTTTCACGGCGCAGACGCGCCGTGGCTGGATTCCTGTGACGAGCACAGGAATGAGGGAGGAGAGTTTGGCTCTCCTCCGCAGTCTCTACTTCCCGTCACCCACCATGGACGAAACCACGGCAGCTGCAATCTTCAGGCGCTGGCGCACGACCGAGCGGCCGAGGATCGCCATGCTGTCGAATAGCGGCAGTGAGCGCTGCGAACCGGACATGGCGATGAACAGCGGCGGGGTGACGACGCGCAGTTTCTTTTCCAGCTTGTCGGCGACGGCGCGCAGTTCGGCGTCGATCGATTCAACATTCCACTCGATCATCTTTTCGATGTCGGCCTGCACCGTGTTGATGATCGCCAGCGTGTCTTCCGGCGAGGTCTTCAGACCCGCAAACGAGGCGGGTGTCAGGTTGACGTCGGCGGCGAGCAGGAAGCCGGCGAGGTTCGGCAGGTCGCCGAGCTTGGTGATGCGGCTCTGGGAGTGCTTCAGGCCTTCCGTCAGGCGCTGGTTTTCCATTGCCCATTCGAGCGTGCGAGCGACGAACTCTTCCGGTGAAAGCTTTTCGCGCAGCCAGCGGCCGTTCAACCAGTCAAGCTTCTGCAGGTCGAAGATTGCGCCGGCCTTGGAGAGCGCTTCCGGATCGAATTTGTCCGCAAGCTCTTCCATGGTCAGCAGTTCTTCGCCTTCGGCGATCTGTACGAAAAACAGGCCGAGGAAGTTCATCAAAGCTTCCGGCAGGTAACCGAGCGCCGAATAATAGCTGATCGATGTCGGGTTCTTGCGCTTCGACAGTTTCGACTTGTCGGCATTGCGCATCAGCGACAGGTGCATGAAGACAGGCGCTTCCCAGCCGAAATAGCGGTAAAGCAGGATGTGCTTCGGGACAGACGCCAGCCACTCCTCGCCGCGGGCGACGTGGGTGATCTTCATCAGATGGTCGTCGATGACGTTTGCCATGTGATAGGTCGGCATGCCGTCGCCCTTGATGAGCACCTGCATGTCAACCGAATCCCACGGGATCGACACGTCGCCGTAAACGCCGTCGGTGAAATCGCAGGATCCCTCGGTCGGGATTTTCATACGCACGACGGAGCCTTCGCCGGCGGCCAGTTTCGAGGTGACTTCCTCGGCGCTGTAGCTCAGGCACAGACCATCGTATTTCGGCGGCTTGCCGGCGGCGCGCTGGCCTTCGCGCATCTGCTCGAGCCGCTCGGGCGTGCAGAAGCAACGGAACGCGTGGCCCTTGTCGAGGATGTCCTGCGCGTAAGGCTGGTACATGTCCTTGCGGTCGGACTGGCGATAGGGGCCGTAGGGACCACCGACATCCGGGCCTTCGGCCCAGGTCAGGCCGGTCCATTTCAGCGCATCCAGCACCTTCTGCTCGAATTCCAGCGTCGAGCGGGTGGCATCCGTATCCTCGATGCGCAGGATGAACTCGCCGCCATGCTTCTTGGCAAAGAGGTAGTTGAAAAGCGCGATATAGGCGGTGCCGACATGGGGTTCGCCGGTCGGCGAGGGGGCGATACGGACGCGCGGGGTCGGATTGATCATGGTGCTGCTCTTCTTCAAGGCGCGCTACCCGTTGATATCGGGCGGCGCCAAGCCTGTTCCGGGAAAAGGGATTGGGGCAGGCTTAGGCCATATTCAGGTGTCAGCGTCAAGAATTTTAGGCCGAAACTAGCCTACCGGCCAGACATAGAGCAGTGCCGGCACGCTGACGAGGATGATCAGGAAGGATAATGGCAGGCCAAGGCGCGGATAATCGGAGAACTTGTAACCCCCCGGACCGAAGACCAATGTGTTGCACTGGTGGCCGACGGGAGTGAGGAAGTCGCAGCCGGCACCGATTGCAACCGCCATCAGGAATGCCTCCGGCCTGAAGCCGAGATTGGTGGCGAAACTGGCGGCAATCGGTCCCATGACGAGAACCGTCGCCGCATTGTTGAGGAAGGGCGTCACGGCCATGGCGGTGACGAGAATGAGGCCGAGCGCACCCCACGCTGGCAGGGTTGCTGCCGCCTGGCCAAGCCAACCAGCGATCAGCTCGCTACCGCCTGTCGTGCGCAAACTGTCCGATACGGGGATCAGCGCAGCCAGCATGACGAGGATCGGGCCATCGACGGACTTGTAGAAATCGGTGAGCGGAATGGCGCGGAAAACGACCATGCCGAGGGCTGCCGCAAAGAAGGCGACCGGCACCGGCGCGAGGCCGACGGCGGTGGCGGCCATGGCCAGCGCCAGAATGACGAGCGGAATGATGGCCCGGCGGCGGGTACCGAGCAGCACTTCTCGCTGGGCCAGCGGCAGAAGCGCAAAATCCTGCATCACAGTCGGCATGTTCTTGCGGCTGCCCTGCAGCACGATCACATCGCCGGCCGCCAGCGTCAGAGTGCCGAGACGTTCCTTCAGGCGTTCGCCATGGCGGCTGATGGCGAGAAGGTTGACCCCCCGGGTATAGGACAGGGAAAGATCCTTGGCGGATAGGCCGCGCAGAGAGGATTCCTGGCTGATGATGGCCTCGATCGAGATGACATCCGCCTGCGCCTGGCCGTTTTCCATCAGTGGCTTGCCGGAGAGCTGCAGTTTTGCGCCGGAAACGATACGATCGAGCGCTTTCGAGGGGCCTTCGAGCAGAACGATGTCGTTCTCGCGCAGCTTCAGATCCGGAAAGGGTGCCATGCGCGAAGGGCCGCGCAACACGGCGTTGGCGATCACCTCGCCGTCGCCGAGTTTGAGCAGTTCGCCGAGCGGCTTCTCCAGCATGGTCGATTGCTGGGTGATCATCGCTTCCGATGTGTAATTGCTGATTTCGACCGCCTCTTCCAGCGAGTTGGTCTGTTTGGTGCGGCTTGGTACCAGCCAGTGGAAGAACAGAAGAAACGTGATGCCGACCACGGCGAGCAGAGCCCCCATCGGGGTGAAGTCGAACATGGTGAAGGACTGGCCGGTCAGTTCCTCGCGGATGCGTGACACCACGATGTTCGGCGAAGTCCCGATCTGTGTCATCAGGCCGCCGAGCAGGGCGGCAAACGCCATCGGCATGAGGTATTTGGATGGGGATGCGCCGGATTTCTTGGCGAACTGGAAGGCGACCGGCATCATGATCGCCAGTGCGCCGATGTTCTTGATGAATGCCGAAAGCAGCGCGACCACGATCATCAGCAGCGCCAGCTGCGTGTGCAGCGTGTTGAGGTTGGGAAAGAATTTCTTGATTGCGACATCGACGATGCCGGAACGGGCGACGCCGGCCGACACGATCAATGCGCTGCCAACGATGATGACGATGTCGTCGGAAAAACCGGAAAATGCCTGATTCACCGGCACGACGCCAAGCAAGACAGCCAATACGAGAGCGCAGCACGCCACCACATCGTAACGAAAGCGATCCCAGATGAAGACGGCCATCATCGCGGCGATGACGGCGAAGGCGAGGATCTGCTGGGTTGTCATGCGGCTCCGGGGGATGCGATGCGGGTAGCGTCAGGCGGAAGGTGGTCGTCGGGGTGAGCCTATAATGTCCGAGCAAGCCGGAGGTTTCAAATGTGAAGGCCAAGATTTTGCAGTTTGGACAATTCAACTGCGAAAAATCTGCGATCAGCAGGAAAGGCTGATTTTTCAAGTTAAAGTTGATTGTTCTAGTCATGAAATCGGCGTAGGCCGCCGGTCGGGAGGATATCTGATTGCCAAGGGACGACCTGATGAAAACGATCGCCTTCTCCGCTTTTGCCCTCGTGCTCGGTACTTCTGCCGCTTTGGCCACCGACTATCCGGCAACGATCACCGATGTCGCCGGCCGTAGCGTCACGATCGCGAAGAAACCCGAGCGGATCATTTTGCAGGATGGTCGCGACATGCTGACGGTCGCATTGCTCGATCGCGACAATCCCTATTCCCACGTCGTCGGCTGGAGCTCCAATTTCGTCAAGTCGGATCCGGGTACGGCAAAGCTGATGGACCAGGCTTTCGGCAAGGCGCCGCCGGTCATGAGCCTCTCCGAAGATGGCGAAGTCGATCTGGAAGCGGTGATCGCCGCCAAGCCTGATGTGGTCGTCGCCCAGATGCGCGCACAGAAGTCGTTTCAGGAGAGCGGCGTAGAAGACAAGCTGAAGGCACTCGATATTCCCGTCGTCTATCTCGATGTGATGGAAGCGCCGGTCGAGCACACGGCCGAAAGTGTCGAAGTGCTCGGTAAGCTCATGGATCGCGAAAAGGAGGCGGGCGAATATGTCTCCTTCTACAAGCAGCATATCGACCACCTAAACGAGGTTATCGCCAAGCAGGAGGCACATCCGAACGTCTTCATCGAAGCAAAGGCCGGCAACAAGGGCGATGGTTGCTGCTACACGCATGGCAACATGGGGTTCGGGAAGTTCATCGCAGCGCTGAAGGGCAACAATATCGGCACCAAGCTTCTGCCCGGCCAGACCGGCAGCGTGTCGCTCGAAACCCTGCTCAGCAGCAATCCGCCGGATGTCTACATCATGTCCGGCTCGCAATGGACAAACCCGGAGAATTCCGCTGCTCCGCTGGGCTATAACGTCACTCCGCAGCAGGTATCCGCGGCGCTCGGCAAGCTCGCCCAGCGGGACGGCTTCCCGGCGATGAAGGCCGCGCAGGAAGGCCACGTCTACGGTATCTATCACCAGTTCTACAACCATCCCTACAACATCGTCGGGTTGGAATACTTCGCCACCTTCATGTATCCGGACGCCTTCAAGGATCTCGATCCCGCCGCCACCTATGCGACGCTGATCAAGACCTTCACCAAGATCCCCGATGCACCGGTCGTGCTCGGCGCAAGCGCGCCGGTAACCCAGTAAGATATCGGATTCGGGATAGCATCATGAGTGTTCTGGAACAGCGTCCGGCATTGGCTCCGGCCGATGCGGAAACTGCCTATCACGGCAAGATCCGCCTGAAAATTATGATGCTCATCGGTCTTGCCGTGGCGCTCTGCGCCGCGGCGGTGATCGACATCTGCGTCGGGTCGTCGGGCCTGTCGCCCGCCGAGGTGCTTGCCGCGATCTTTCAGCCCGAGAGCGTCAGCCGCGGCACAAGGGCGATCGTCGTCGATGTCCGTCTACCCTATTCGCTGATGGCGTTATTGGTCGGTGCTTCTCTGTCGCTTGCCGGCGCCGAGATGCAGACCATTCTCGACAATCCGCTTGCGAGCCCGTTCACGCTTGGCGTCTCGTCGGCTGCATCCTTCGGTGCGGCACTGGCGATCGTTCTGCAGCTTGGCATTCCGGGCGTTCCCCCGGAATGGTTCATCCCCGTCAATGCCTTCATCTTCGCTTTCGGCTCGGTTCTGCTGCTTCAGGCGCTGTCCGGTCTGCGCGGTGCCGGTGTTGAAACGCTCGTTCTGTTCGGCATCGCACTTGTCTTCGTGTTCAATGCGCTGGTGGCGATCATGCAGTTCATCGCTTCTGCCGAGGCGCTGCAGCAGCTGGTGTTCTGGAGCATGGGCAGCCTGACCCGTTCGACATGGACCAAGCTGCAGATCATGGCGTTGGTCATGGTCTGCGTCGTGCCGTTCTCGATGGCCGCCTGCTGGAAGCTGACGGCGCTGAGGCTGGGCGAGGACCGTGCACGGTCTTTCGGCATCGACGTGACGCGGCTGCGCTTCTTCTCCCTGCTGCGCGTCAGCATTCTCGCCGCGACTTCGGTCTCCTTTGTCGGCACGATCGGCTTCATCGGTCTCGTCGGTCCGCATATCGCCCGGCTTCTTGTCGGCGAGGATCATCGCTTCTTTCTGCCTGCGAGCATGCTGTGCGGCGCGCTCGTCATGGCGCTCGCATCCGCCTCCAGCAAAATCATCGTTCCGGGCGTGCTGATCCCGGTCGGCATCGTCACCTCGCTGATCGGCGTGCCATTCTTCCTGGCCCTGATTTTCACCACGAAGGGTAAGGCGTGATGTTGTCGGTGGAAAAACTCTCTGCCGGTTACGGCAAGAAATCGGTCCTGACCGATATCGACATCGCCGGAATGCCGGCGGGTACGATTACGGCGTTTCTCGGCCAGAACGGTGCGGGAAAATCGACGCTGTTGCGGTCATTGGCGGGACTGCACAGGGCGTTAGGTACGCTGCATCTCAATGGAGCCGACATCACAAGCCATTCGCCGGCTCAGCGCGCGCGGGCCATCACCTACATGCCGCAATCGCTGCCGCAGAGGGTGGCGCTGACGGTGCTCGAGGCAACGATCGGTGCATTGAGGGCGTCTTCGCGTGATCCCGATGCGGTGAAGCGCTCGCTTGCTGTCCTTGAGCGTCTCGGTATCAGCAATCTTGCGATGGCGCAGCTGGACTCGCTTTCCGGCGGCCAACGCCAGCTCGCAAGCCTTGCCCAGGCGCTGGTGCGCAAGCCGCGCGTGCTGCTGCTCGACGAACCGACCTCGGCGCTCGACGTTGCCCATCAGATCCGCGTCATGCGCACGATCCGGGAAATCACCGAAGAACAGGGTATCATTGCTATCGCGGTGCTGCATGATCTCGGTCTCGCCTGCCGCTGGTGTGATCGGCTGGTGCTCCTATCCGGCGGGCGCGTCGTCTCCGACGGCGAGCCGGACACGGCGCTGACACCCGATGTTCTCAATCAGGTCTACGGTGTGACGGGTCGCATCGAACGCTGCTCGCGCGGATATATCCAGGTGCTGATCGACGAGGTGGCCTGAGCGAGAGGTCCGGCGCTGGACAATGGAGGCGAGGGGACTAGAGTGGCGCCATTGCCATGCCTCAGGAGCCTCCCATGACCGACATTCTGACCATTCCCGTCAAGCGCACCGACGGGCGCGAAACCACGCTCGGCGAATACAAGGGGCAGGTCATGCTGGTGGTCAACGTGGCCTCCAAATGCGGCCTGACCAAGCAGTATGAAGGCCTCGAAAAACTTTACGAAGGTAAACGCGATCGTGGTTTCGTCATCACCGCTTTCCCGGCGAATGATTTCATGGGGCAGGAGCCGGGCTCGGATGCCGAGATCGCTGAATTCTGCCAACTGACCTATGACGTGAAGTTCCCGGTCTTTTCGAAGATTTCGGTGAAGGGCGACACCAAGCATGCGCTCTACAAGGAGCTGACAGGATCGCCCATCCCGACCATCGGCGATGGCCCGATGAAGGAAAAGCTCCGGTCACGTGGCATGGAAATCAAGGACGGCGACATCGTCTGGAATTTCGAGAAGTTTCTGATCGGTCGAGACGGAAAAATTGCTGCACGCTTCGCGCCGGACGTGACGGCCGAGGACAGCCGGTTAGTCGAGGCTGTGGACAGGGAATTGTCAAAGACTTGAAGCAACGAAAAAGGGCGCCAATCGGCGCGCTTTTCTTGTCTGATCAATGTCGCGTCTCGCCGCCGCCCTTGGCTTTGTTCTTTGCCTTGGCACTGCGCGAAAACATGTTGAGAGCTTCGACCAGGGCCGAGAAGGCCATGGCGGCGTAGATGTAGCCCTTCGGCACGTGGACGCCGAAACCCTCTGCGATCAGCGTCGCACCGATCATCAAAAGGAAGCCGAGTGCCAGCATGACGATGGTCGGGTTACGCTCGATGAAGTTGGCGAGCGGAGTGGCGGCCAGAAGCATGACGGTGACGGCCGCAACGACGGCGACGATCATGATCGGCAGGTGCGGGGTCATGCCGACCGCGGTGATGATACTGTCGATCGAGAAGACGAGGTCGAGGATCAGGATCTGCACGATCGCCGTGCTGAAGCTCATTTTCAGCACTTCCGCGCCGGCACCGACCATGTCCTCCTTATGATCGATGACATCGACGGAGTGGTGGATTTCCTTGGTCGCCTTGTAGACGAGGAAAAGACCACCGGCGATGAGGATCAGGTCCTTCCAGGAGAAGGCCTGACCGAACACTTCGAAAAGCGGGTTGGTCAGCTGGACGATCCAGGCGATCGTGCCGAGCAGGCCGAGGCGCATGATGAGTGCCAGACCGATACCGATCTTGCGTGCTCTCTCGCGATGCTCAGGCGGCAGCTTGTTGGTCAGGATGGAGATGAAGATCAGGTTGTCGATGCCAAGCACGACTTCCATGACCACAAGTGTGACGAGCGCTACCCAGGCCCCCGGGTCTGCTAACAGCGCTGCAATGTCCATCCATATCTCCTGTTTTCAATCAAAGGACGCAAATTCCCGCCCGATTTGGGGATTCGTGGTCTGAAAACAAGAGCAGGTTGAAGAATGGATGCGACAATTTTCCCCGCTCAGCAGGCTTTGGCGATCACGGATTTGTTATTCAGGCCGTAAGCTGACATGAATACATGGATTGCTCCGCGGATGACGCGGTCTATCTCCTGGCGCGATGGCGGATGTGGCATTGTTCCGAAAAGGCGAAACTTGAAGAAGCTGCCGCTGACGAGATCAAGGAACTGGCCAGCAGCGAGATCCAGATCGTCTGTCTGGAGAATGCCGGTAGCGACACCCTGTTCCAGGTAATCGTGCAGCACTGTCCTCAAATTCTGCGGGCCGCGGAAGAAGCGGGAACAGAGATCGGGCATCCGTTCGCGAACGCCCAGCACAGTGCGCATTGCCGTCACGACTTTTTCATCTGTCATGTGTTCGAGGAAGGTGACGCCGAATTCGTACAGACCCTTTTCGATATTCTCGCTCTTGGCGAGAACCATTCTCATCGCGCCGAGAAACGCTTCGCGCTCCATCTCGACCATGGCGACGAACAGGTCTTCCTTATTCTCGAAATAAACATAGATCGTTCCCTTGGAAACGCCTGCTTCGCGGGTGATATCGTTCATGCTTGCGGCATCGAAACCCATGCGCATGAAGACGCGTTTGGCTCCGTCGAGGATCTGCTCTCGCTTGACGGGATCTTCGCCCGCCGCGAAGCGTCCGGAAGCTTTGGCGGTGTCCTTAAGCGAGACCTTTTTTAACCCTTTCGGCGTCATTTCTTTCCGTTTCCAACTTTTTTCGAACCGATCGGTTCGATCTGGACTTGATATGTGGCAAAGAAGGCTTTATGTCAACGCTCCGAACTGATCGGTTCGATTGGTTTCAGCTTCCTTCAATGATGGTTAGACCTATGACGGCTTCTAAAAATGCCGGCGCGCTGCGCACAGTAACAAGTGATGACATCGACGTGAGCAAGGCGCCGGGGCAAGAAAACCCAACTTCTCCGACTGGAGAAGCAAGCCCCGCTGCACCGGCGCAGTCGCAGGCTCCTGCTCAGTCGAGCGAGGCACCGAAGAAAAAGAAGCGCGGCGTCGTGCTTCCAATCGTGGTGCTTGCGCTTCTGGCAGGCGGTGCGTGGTATGGTTACGAGTGGTGGACGACCGGCCGTTTCATGGTATCGACCGACGACGCCTACATCGAGGGTGATATCGCCACGATATCGCCCAAAGTCACGGCCTTCGTGGCCAAGGTGAATGTGGTCGCCAACCAGCAGGTCAAGGCTGGCGACGTTCTCGCCACGCTCGACAATGGTGACTATCAGAACGCGCTCGACCAGGCCAATGCGGCGATAGACACGGAAAAGCTGTCGCTGTCGCGCATCGATGCGCAGGTCGAGGGTGCCGAAGCAAGCCTTGCCCAGGCCCAGGCCTCCAAGGTCGCGCTTCAGGCCGCCGTCCGCGGCGCCGAGATCACCCAGAAGCGTCAGGCGGAACTTGCAACAAAATCGGTCGGCACCGCTGCCGATCTCGACAGCGCCAATGTGGCGCTCGATCAGGCCAAGGCCAACCTTGTGGGCGGCGATGCCTCCATCAAGTCGGCTCAGGCGAATATCACCATTCTGCAAGCGCAACGCAGTGAGGCCGAAAGCTCCGTCCGTACGCTTGAACTGCAGCGTGACAAGGCCGCCCGCGATCTTTCTTTCACGGTGCTGAAGGCGCCTTATGACGGTATCGTCGGCAACCGCTCGGTTCAGGAGGGCGATCTCGTTTCGCCCGGTCAGCGGCTGATGGCGCTGGTGCCGACCCGCCAGCTCTATATCGACGCCAACTTCAAGGAGACCCAGATCCAGCATCTGGAGCCGGGCTCCAAGGTGAAGGTGCATGTCGACGCCTATAGCGATGACCCGATTACCGGCACGGTGGAATCGATTGCGCCGGCTTCCGGTTCGGTCTTTTCGCTGCTGCCGCCGGAAAATGCGACCGGCAACTTCACCAAGATCATCCAGCGCGTTCCGGTGCGTATCGCCTTGCCGCAGGATGCGCTCGACACGGGCCGTCTGCGGGCGGGTCTGAGTGTCGTGGTCGATGTCGACACGCGCACGGCGCCGAAAAACTAACAGCCGCTAACCCGGCTCCTCGTCAAACTGGTCCCCTTTCGGGGCGGAGGTGGTCCCATGGCTGGGAGCGCAACGACAACTGCAGGATCGATGCCGGCAGACGAGCCAATGGACCGGAGAAAGCTGATTGCTTTCTTCGCCATGGTGCTCGGCATGTTCATGTCGATCCTCGATATCCAGATCGTCTCGGCCTCGCTGTCGGAAATCCAGGCCGGGCTTTCCGCCGGCTCGGACGAGATCGGCTGGGTGCAGACATCCTATCTGATCGCGGAAGTGATCATGATCCCGCTGTCGGGCACGCTCGCGCGGATCATCTCGACCCGTTATCTCTTTGCCGCTTCCGCTGCCGGATTCACGGTTGCCAGCGCGCTGTGTGCCACGGCGACGAATATCGATCAGATGATCGTCTACCGTGCCATCCAGGGCTTTATCGGCGGGGGCATGATCCCCTCGGTGTTCGCTGCTGCCTTCACGATATTCCCGCCGTCAAAACGCGCCATCGTCTCACCGATCATCGGGCTTATCGCGACGCTTGCGCCGACAATTGGCCCGACCGTCGGCGGTTATCTCTCGCATGCCTTTTCGTGGCACTGGCTGTTTCTCGTCAATATCGTTCCGGGCATCATCGTCACGGTCGTTGCATGGAACTTCATCAACTTCGACAAGCCGGAGCTTTCGCTATTCAAGAAGTTCGACTGGTGGGGACTTCTCTCGATGGGCGTGTTCCTCGGCGCTCTTGAATATGTGCTGGAAGAGGGCAATTCCAACGACTGGTTCAACGACCATCTGATCGTCATCGGCGCGATCGCATCGGTGGTTGGCGCTGTGGTGTTCTTCTACCGGGCTTTCACCGTCGATTTTCCAGTCGTGGACCTGACCGCCTTCGCCAACCGAAACTTTGCGCTCGGTTCGATCTTCTCCTTCGTGATGGGGATCGGGCTTTACGGACTGACTTATATCTATCCCGTCTATCTCAGCCGGGTGCGCGATTACGACAGCCTGATGATCGGCGAGACGATGTTCGTTTCGGGTCTGGCGATGTTCTTTACCGCGCCGATTGCCGGCAAGCTCTCGACGATCATGGATCTGAGGGCGATGATGGTGCTGGGCTTCGTCAGCTTCGGTGCCGGCACTTACATCATGACCGGCATCACCGTCGACTGGGATTTCTACGAGTTGTTCGTGCCGCAGATCCTGCGCGGTTTCGGGTTGATGATGTGCATGGTGCCGATCAACAATATCGCGCTCGGCACGCTGCCGCCCGCTCGTATCCGCGGGGCATCGGGCCTGTTCAACCTGACGCGTAACCTGGGCGGCGCAGTCGGTCTTGCGATCATCAGTACGCTGCTCTCCAACCGCCAGGACGTGCATTACGAGCGGCTGCGCGAGCATCTCGACTGGGGCAATCCGACCGCGCTCGACCAGTTGAACAACATGGCCTCCAATCTCAATGCGGCAGGGCTGGACGGGTCGATCGGTTCCATTCGGCAGATGGTCAATCTCGTTACGCAGCAGGCCGTGGTCATGTCCTTCAGCGACGTCTTCCTCATCCTGACAGTTCTGTTCGGGCTGATGGTGCTCGGTGTCGCGCTGATCGAAAAACCTTCGCCGCAGATCACAGGGCGGAGTGGCGGCGGCCACTGATCGTTCACAAGAATTTTCGGAAACCACCGCCGAAAGGGGCTGTCGCTGCAAAGTGATGGCCCCTTTTCTGTTGCGCGTCCTACCTGCGGCTATTTTCTGATTTACGTACCTCAAAAACTGGGCTAGGACGCTTCACGGAGGAATTCATGAAGCCCACCGTCCATGATATCGCGCGCAGCGCAGGCGTAAGCCTTGCGACGGTCGATCGCGTTCTCAACGGCCGGCCGGGGGTTCGCCACGTCACCCGCGAGCGAGTGGAAAAGGCGATCTCGAACCTCGGTTATGTACGCGACGTCGCGGCGGCAAACCTTGCCAAGGGACGGACCTATTCCTTCGTGTTCGTGATGCCGAGCAACGACAATTCCTTCATGATCGAAATCCGCGATGAAGTGCATGCCGCGATGTCGCGCTCCGGCGCAGAGCGTACGCAGATCCGTGTCGTGGACGTGCCGCCCTTCGATGCGCAGGCACTGGCGGATGCGCTTGACAGGATTGCGGCTGATAAACCGGACGGAGTTGCTTTCGTTGCCGTCGAAGGCGCCCAGGTGCATGCGGCGGTCGCGAGACTTAAAGAAACCGGTATCGCCGTCGTCACGCTGGTTTCGGATCTTCCCGGCTCGGAGCGGGATCATTTCGCCGGTATCGACAACAATGCGGCGGGGCGTACGGCTGCCAATCTGCTCGGGCGGTTTACCGGCGGGCGTGAAGGCAGGATTGCAGCGATTGCCGGCTCCATGCTGGTGCGCGACCATCGTGAGCGGCTGGAGGGTTTTCTTGCCGTGATGGGCGAGAGTTTTCCGCGGCTTTCCGTGCTTCCCGTCATGGAGGCGCGAGACGATCCGGCGCTTGCAGCGGAAGTCGTTTCGGCGGCCTTGGGTCACCATCCCGATATCATCGGGCTCTACAGTCTTGGTGCTGGCAATCGCGGCATCGTGCATGCGCTTCGCGAGGTTTCTGAGGGCGCGCGGCCCGTCGTTGTCGCGCATGAGCTGACCAGGACTACCCGTGCGGCACTCGCAGAGGGCCTTATCGACGCCTTACTCAATCAGGATGCTGGCCACGAAGTCCGCAGCGCGATCCGCGTGCTGAAGGGCAAGGTGGAGGGCCTGCCGGTGATCGCCGCGCAGGAACGTATCCGTATCGACATATTCCTGAAGGACAACATGCCCTAGAGGTGCGTCCCGAAAAATGTGAAGCGGTTTTCGGAAGAAGACTCACCTTAAACAAAAGACTGCTGCGAAGGCAGGAGGAAAGGAAAAAGCATGTATCTCGGTCTCGATCTCGGCACTTCCGGCGTCAAGGCGATGCTGATCGATGGCGATCAGGCGATCATCGGTTCCGCCAGTGGCGCGCTTGACGTGTCGCGTCCGCATTCCGGCTGGTCGGAACAGGACCCAGCGCACTGGATCCGCGCCTGCGAGGAGGCTATCGCCGGGCTGAAGGCAGCGCATCCGAAGGAGCTTTCGGCGGTGAAGGGCATCGGCCTGTCGGGCCAGATGCATGGCGCGACGCTGCTGGATGCGGACGACAAGGTTCTGCGTCCCTGCATCCTGTGGAACGACACGCGTTCCTTCCACGAGGCGGCGACACTCGATGCCGATCCGCGGTTTCGCCAGATCACCGGCAATATCGTGTTTCCGGGTTTCACCGCGCCGAAGCTTGTCTGGGTGAAGAACAACGAGCCGGATATCTTTGCCAAGGTCGCCAAGGTTCTGCTGCCGAAGGATTATCTGCGCCTGTGGCTGACGGGCGAGCATATTTCTGAAATGTCGGATTCGGCCGGGACGTCTTGGCTCGATACCGGTGCGCGTAAATGGTCGGCCGAGCTTCTCTCCGCGACGGATCTTTCCGAAGACCAGATGCCGTCGCTCGTAGAAGGCACCGACGAGGCCGGCAGGCTGCGTGGGGAACTGGCGGCCAAATGGGGTATTTCCGGTGATGTCGTGGTGGCCGGCGGGGCCGGCGACAATGCGGCGTCTGCCTGCGGCATGGGCGCGGTGAAGGAAGGCCAGGCCTTCGTTTCGCTCGGCACGTCCGGCGTGCTGTTTGCCGCCAACGGGTCCTATCTGCCGAAGCCGGAAAGCGCCGTTCATGCCTTCTGCCACGCGCTGCCCAACACATGGCACCAGATGGGGGTTATCCTGTCTGCGGCGGACGCGATCAACTGGCATGCCAAGGTGATGGGCAAGTCTGCCGCCGACCTTTCCGGCGAACTCGGCGAGACCCTCAAGGCGCCGACCGGCGTCACCTTCCTTCCCTATCTGTCCGGCGAGCGCACGCCGCATAATGATGCGGTGATCCGTGGTGCCTTTATCGGGCTGGAGCATGAATCGAGCCGCGTGGTGCTGACCCAGGCGGTGCTGGAGGGCGTGACCTTCGCGATCCGGGATTCGTTCGAGGCGCTGAAATCGGCGGGCACGTCGATCAGCCGCGTGACGGCGATCGGCGGCGGTTCTCGCTCGCATTACTGGCTGTCGTCGATTGCGACCTCGCTTGGCGTTCCGGTCGATATCCCGGCCGATGGTGATTTCGGTGCCGCCTTCGGTGCCGCCCGTCTCGGGTTGATTGCGGCGACAGGTGCCGATCCGGTTGCCGTCTGCTCGGCACCGACGACGGAACAGACGATCGATCCGGTCATTGGTCTTACCGAAGCTTACGAGATCGCCTATCGGCGTTACCGGGCCGCCTATCCGGCGATCCGGGCTATTGCCGGCTGAAGATCTTATGGAGGGGAGGTCGCTCCCCTCCCATTTCCTGCGACCGGTCAATCTGCGCCGGGTAGCGGCAATTTTCCACCTTGATATGAGGTACGTACCTCATACCTGACTTGTTATCCGTTCAACGCGTTTTCCATGGAGGAGACTTAAGATGAGCACTGGTTTTTTCGGTGATATTTCCAAGATCAAATACGAGGGACCGGACAGCACCAATCCGCTGGCCTACCGGTTCTACAATCCCGATGAGATCGTTGCGGGCAAGCGGATGGAAGACCATTTGCGCTTTGCCGTTGCATACTGGCATTCGTTTGCCTGGGAGGGCGGCGATCCGTTCGGCGGTCGCACTTTCGACCGGCCATGGTACGGCGACGAGATGGCCAAGGCCAAGCTGAAGGCGGATGTCGCCTTCGAAATGTTCTCGCTGCTCGGCGCGCCGTTCTACTGCTTCCACGATGCCGACGTGCGGCCGGAAGGCAAGACGTTTGCCGAGAATACCAAGAACCTCAACGAAATCGTCGATTACTTTGCGAGCAAGCAGGAAGAGACCGGCGTCAAGCTGCTTTGGGGCACGGCGAACCTGTTTTCCAACCGCCGCTTCATGTCGGGTGCCTCGACCAATCCGGACCCGGATGTGTTTGCCTATTCGGCAGCGACGATCAAGACCTGCATGGACGCCACGATGAAGCTCGGCGGCGACAATTACGTGCTGTGGGGCGGCCGCGAAGGCTATGAGACGCTGCTCAATACCGATCTTTCGCGCGAATTCGACCAGATGGCGCGGATGCTGCATCTCGTCGTCGAATACAAATACAAGATCGGCTTCAAGGGCCAGATCCTGGTCGAGCCGAAGCCGCAGGAACCGACCAAGCACCAGTATGATTACGACGTCGCGACCGTCTATGGCTTCCTGAAAAAGTATGGCCTCGAAAACGAGGTGAAGATGAATATCGAACAGGGCCATGCGATCCTTGCCGGCCATACGTTCGAGCATGAGCTGGCACTTGCCAATGCCCATGGCATCTTTGGTTCGATCGACATGAACCGCAACGATTACCAGTCGGGCTGGGATACGGACCAGTTCCCCAACAACGTGCCGGAAATGGCGCTCGCCTATTATCAGGTTCTGCTGGCAGGCGGGTTTACCACCGGCGGCACCAATTTCGACAGCAAGCTGCGCCGCCAGTCGATCGATCCGGCCGACCTGTTGATCGGCCATATCGGCGGTATGGACTGCTGCGCCCGCGGCCTCAAGGCTGCGGCGAAGATGGTGGAGGACGGCGCACTGTCGAAGCCGCTTTCCGAGCGTTATGCCAAGTGGGACAGCCCGGAGGCACAGAAGATGCTGCGCGGCGAATTGAAGCTCGACGAAATCGCCGCCAAGGTGGAGCGCGAGAACATCAATCCGGACCCGAAGTCCGGCCGCCAGGAATATCTGGAAAACGTCGTCAATCGCTACGTTTAATAACTGACCGTCTGCCGGAAGAAATCTCCGGCATACGGTTCCTATTCAGGGAATAAGCCGGTCGGCGCGCAGGCGTTCGAACAGCGTATAAAAGGCATCGTCGGTCGGCTGGTAGTCTAGGAAACCGAGGCGGCGGCTTTTCGACATGTCGGTGACGACTTCGATCGGCCGACCGAGATCGGCGTCAGTATGCCAGGGGGAGGCAAGCCGGTTGATATCGGGCTCGATGAGACCGTGGCTGTCGGCGATCTCGCGCCAGATTGCCGCGTCGTCGGCCATCTGCTTTTCCAGCGGCTGGACGGTCCCATCGAAGGGCGCGGCTTCGATGCCGAACCATTCGGCGATACGGCTCCACATCCATTTCCAGCGGAAGACATCGCCATTGACCACGTTGAAGCCCTGATTGGCGGCAGCAGGCGTGGTGGATGCCCAGAGAAGATGCCGGCCGAGCAAGGTTGCATCGGTCATGTCGGTCAAGCCGTTCCACTGCATGTCGACGCCGGGAAAGCGGAACGGGCGGCCGGTCCGCTTGCAGATCGAGGCGTAGACGGCGAGCGTCGTTCCCATGTTCATGGCATTACCCACCGCCTTGCCGACGATCGTGTGGGGGCGGTGGATGCTCCAGGTGAAGCCGTCGCGGGCGGCGGCGGAAAACACCTCGTCCTCCTGGGCGTAGTAGAAATTGTCGATGTCGAGACGGCCCTGTTCCTCGCGGAAGGGTGTTTGCGGCAGGACGCCTTTTCCATAGGCTTCGAACGGTCCGAGATAATGTTTGAGGCCGGTCACCAGTGCCACATGTTCCACCGAACCTGCCGGCGACAGGGCGTCGAGCAAGTTGCGTACCATGGCGGAGTTGACGCGGATGTTTTCCGCTTCCGTCGGCTGCCGCAGCCAGCTCGATATGAAGACATGCGAGGGGGCGATGCCGGAAAGTGCTGCCTTGAGCGAGGCCGGATCGAGAAGATCGGCGGCAACCGGCGTGACATTGCCCTGTGGCTGCGGATTGCGGGCAAGGCCCCATATCTGCCAGCCGTCCTGGTTGAGAACGTCTGCCGCGGCGCTGCCGACTATGCCGCTTGCGCCGACGATCAATGCTTTTTTGGTCATGGATGCTCCTGTCGTTCTGCCGCTGATCTAGTCTTTTTGCGACAGGCGTGCCAGAAGGCACCCGAACGGGACATAGGTACCCTAGGGTTCCCACTCGATTATATAGGCCAGGGAGACAGGTGATGCAGGTGGGTTCGCCCGATCACGAATGGCGCGAGGATTGCGCGCCGCGCCGGGTGCTGGAAATCTTTTCCAGCAAATGGACAAGCATGATCCTGCATGTGCTGGAGACGCGGCTTGAAGGATGCGCGCGCACCGGCGTGCTGCAGCGCAGCCTGCCGGGAATTTCCAAGAAGATGCTGACCCAGACGCTGCGCGACATGGAAGCGGCTGGACTGGTGACACGCCGGGTGTACGGCACGGTGCCACCGGCCGTCGATTATACGCTCACACCACTCGGGCGGCGTTTCGTCGAACCGATCGATCTGCTTTACGGCTGGGCGCGCGACAATGCCGATGCACTGGATGCGCTGGTGGTGAAGAACCGAAGCTAGAGAATTTCCGCCGTTCTCCGAAACGCGAAAATTCTCTAGCTCGTTGGTTTAACGCAATTCCGGACGCAAAACCGCGCGACTGTTTCGCTGGAATTGCTCTGAGCGGTGATGGGCCGCCCCGTTGCCGAGGCGACCCGCAATCGTCAGGCGGCTTTCTTGCCTGCAATGCCTTCGAGTTCGGCCAGTGCATCGGCCGGCAGTTTCAGTTCGCCGGCTGCAAGGTTTTCGTTCAGATGCCCGACCGAAGAGGTGCCGGGGATCAGCAGGATGTTGGGCGAGCGCTGAAGCAGCCAGGCGAGGGCCACCTGCATCGGCGTGGCGTTGAGGCGTGCAGCGACGTCCGACAGGGTCGAAGACTGCAGCGGCGAGAAACCGCCGAGCGGGAAGAAAGGCACATAGGCGGTGCCTTCTTTGGCCAGCTGGTCGATCAGCGCATCATCTTCGCGATGCGCGAGATTGTACTGGTTCTGGACGCAAACGATCTCCGTGATCTTGCGTGCCTCGGCGATCTGGGTGGCGGTGACGTTAGAGATGCCGATATGGCGGATGAGGCCCTGGCGCTGCAGATCGGCCAAGACCGTTACCTGTTCCTCGATCGATCCTTCCGCCGGGCCATGGAGGCCGTGCATCGAGCGGAAGTTGACGATGTCGATGACGTCGAGGCCGAGATTGCGCAGGTTGTCGTGGACGGCAGCAATCAGCTCGTCCTTCGACATGGCCGGCATCCATTCGGCATTGGGACCGCGTTTTGCCGAGACCTTGGTGACGATGGTGAGATCGCCCGGATAGGGATGCAGCGCCTCGCGGATGATCTGGTTGGTCACATGCGGGCCGTAGAAATCGCTGGTGTCGATATGATCGATGCCGGCCTCGATGGCGGCGCGAAGCACGGCGACGGCAGCGGCGCGATCTTTCGGCGGGCCGAAGACGCCGGGGCCGGCAAGCTGCATGGCGCCATAACCGATACGCTTCACCGTATGGCTGCCCATCTTGAACGTGCCGGATTTTGCAAGGTCGATTGTGCTGGTGCTGGACATGAGGATGCTCCTTTTCATGATCGACAGTGAGATGGAGATAGCGGCGTAGTCCAGGCTTTGGTAGTCCATACAATGCGTATAGTCTGTCCGCTCAAACGGACAATCTCTGAGGTGGACCTCATGGCGGTGGAAATCAGCGATCTTCAGGCCTTTCTCGTGGTGGCGCGGGCGGGCGGATTTCGCGAAGGGGCGCGGGCAAGCGGCGGCAGTGCGTCGGGCCTGAGCGATGCGGTGCGGCGGCTGGAAGCGCAGCTCGGCGTTCGGCTCTTCAACCGCACGACCCGCAGCGTGGCGACCACCGAGGCAGGGCAGGGTCTGTTCGACAGGCTGGCGCCGGCGCTTTCGGAAATGGAGGCGGCGCTCGATGTGGTCAACGGGTTTCGCGAACGGCCGGCGGGGGTGCTGAAGCTCAATGTGCCGGTCAGTGCGGCGCGGCTGGTTCTGCCGTCTATCGTGCCGCGGTTTCTCGCCGCCTATCCCGATATTCGGCTGGAACTGATGATCGAGGACAGTTTCGTCGATGTGATCGCGGCCGGCTGCGATGCCGGCATCCGTTATGACGACCGCTTGGCGCAGGATATGATAGCGGTGCCGATCGGCCCGCGCACCCAGCGTTTTGCAGCGGTTGCCTCGAAGGATTATCTCGACCGGCGTGGCCGGCCGGCGCACCCGCGCGATCTCATGCAGCATGCCTGTATCCGCAACCGCTTCGCCAGTGGATCGATGCCGGACTGGGAGTTCGAACGGGACGGGGAGACGGTGCTGATCGACCCGCCGGCGGCGCTGATCGTGCAGACGGGCGGCGGCGTTGATCTCGCCGTCGATTGTGCAAAGGCCGGTGCCGGCATCGTGACGCTGTTCGAGGATTGGTTGCGGCCACATATTGACAGCGGAGCGCTTGAGCCTGTTCTCGAGGACTGGTGGCCGGAATTTTCGGGACCGTTCCTTTATTATCCTGGTCGCCGGCTCGTGCCGGCACCGCTCAGAGCCTTCGTCGATTTCATCAAGACCAAATAGGTAAAGCGGCCGTGCAGCTTCAGCGCCAATGTTTGCCAGCTCGCGGGACGGATGGCATTGCTGGGGAAAGCCACTGAAGCCAACTCGCCCAGAGTGACTCTTTCGCCCGGATAGGCGGGTTGTCGCGAATAAATGCAAAAAGCCTCGCATCCGCTGCCGCGCTTACCGGCAATCCCGGTCAGCGCGGCATGTCGATTGTATCGATCGACATCCAAGCCGATCATCGCAAACATGATCCAGACGCAGTCGGAAAAATCGATCTTCACGGCCAAGAGGATACGAATTCGCGCCTGTCGTTGCCGTCTATTGCTGGCCGATTGTCGCGATGATATCCAACAATGGGAGGGATATTTGGGGGCGTTTTGATGATTTCTTTAGCCGACAAAGATAGCTCGAAATCAAACAATTTCGGATCCATCCGACTGGCTCTAGCCAGTTTGGTAATTCTTTCGCATTCGCCTGTGCTTATTGATGGAAACAGCTCGCGTGAAATCCTCATCAATATATTCGGTACGATTTCATTTGGAGAACTCGCTGTAGACGGCTTCTTCATCGTCAGCGGGTTTCTGATTGCCAAAAGTTTCTGTGACAGTTCTTTATCAGAATACTTCGTCAAACGGATCGTCCGCATATATCCGGGCTTTCTCGTCTGCTTCGCTTTATGCGCGTTTATCCTTGCACCCGTTGTTGTGGGCGCTACGGCGCTGATGCCAGCGACAGTGATTGCCGGCTTCGCAGAGGCCGTCAGGTTGCGTCCCCCTCTCGCAGCGGGTGGGTTCGCCAATATTGCCTATCCCGATATGAACGGTTCCCTGTGGACGATCGCCTATGAGTTCAGGTGCTACGTCATAGCGGCTGTTTGCGGACTTCTTGGTCTCTATCGTTCTCGAGGGAAATGGATCTTCCTAGCAATAACAGCCATTCTGTTGGCCCTGAATACATCCGGGCTCGCTGCCGGGATCAACCTTCCAATACCTACGATCATTGGTGAGTTTGGAAAAGCAACAAGGCTCACTGGATTGTTTTTTTCAGGAACGTGCTTCTTCCTCTTCCGTGATCACGTGCCGTTTCCCAAATGGGGGGGAATATTATCTTTTGCCTTTCTGATAGCCGGGCTTTCCTTGCCGCCGCTGGCCGAACTTGCCGTCGCCACCTTCGGGGCTTACCTGATCTTTTGGATCGCCTACGCAATTCCGGTCGGGCAGCTTGAAGCATTCACGCGTAAACAGGATCTATCCTACGGTATATATCTATATGCCTGGCCAATTCAGAATTCCTTTATCTATTGGTTCGGTATTCAAAATCACCTGCTGCTATCGGCAATCACGCTCGTGATTGCGGCTGCGATGGCGTCCCTAAGCTGGAGGTTTGTTGAAAAGCCGGCGCAGGATGCGATGAGAAGCTTCAGGTCTTCTGGTCCAAGAAAGACGTTGAGAGATGTAGCCTGAGGCCGGTTGCTCTTTATGGCCCAGAGGCAAAATAACCTTAGTGCGGCTTCTTATTTTAGGGGGGCCGCCCTGATGCCCGATGGTTTGGAACAGCCATCGATTTCTCCGCGAACAGTTTTCCATTCTTGCGGCCCCTAATATGACGCGCAACTTCCGCGTTCAACTTTTCATAACGTAGAGTTGAAGTGGGGGTTGGAGGGTGTTTTGACATGGCGCATTATTGGGGCCGTTGCCTGTCGGCTAGAACTGTCCGGCAAACAAAGGAGATCTTCATGTCAGTTCGTGCACCGCAATTCTTCGGTTCGCCGTCGCTTCAGAGTGGATTGAGCGCCCTGGAATACGAGATTGCCGAGGAGCGTGCGAGCGCACTGGGGCGAAACGGGCGACAGGTGGAAGCCAGCCTTGAAAAGCTTCGGAAATGGGATGCCGATCATGCCGGCAAGGTTGAGGCAAAGCGTCTGGATCTCGTGCAGGAGGCTGCCGAGGCCGTCTGGGGGCTTTTTGTCCAACGGGAATTATGCGGTTTGAGCAATGGTCCCGATGTGGCGAAGGATTATCAGATTCCCGGCGAGGTGATGGCCAAGGTCGGTACTTTCAGACGTTCCGAGTAATGACGCAGAGTTGACGCTCAAATCTGCTTTACGTACCTCAGAATCTTAGATAGCCTGAAATTACAGGGAGGATTTCAGGTGCACCACATCGCTTGCGAGGAGGCAGGCGTTGGGGGCGTGTCGCATGTCGACCGTTTCACGACGCTCGTGAATTTGAGGCCGGGTGGATGATCGCATCCCCCGCACCCAGAGAGGTATCCGTCACTCTGTCGCTGCTTGATGCCAGCGGCCTGTCCAAGACGTTCGGGATCATCGAAGTTCTCAAGGATATCTCGCTCAGCGTTCGCGCCGGAGAGGTCCATGCGATCATCGGTGAGAACGGGGCCGGCAAATCGACGTTGATGAAAATCCTGGCCGGCAACCATCAGCCGACGCGTGGCGAGCTGAAGATCGACGGACAGCAGGTCAGCTTTTCCGGGCCGGTGGATGCGGAAAAGCACGGTATCGTGCTGGTTCATCAGGAAATATTGCTGGCGCCGGACCTTACCGTTGCGCAGAATATCTATCTCGGTCGCGAGCTGGGTAACGGTATTGCGGTCGATGATCGCGCCATGAACGAAGGCGCTGCGAAGGCGATCCATGATCTCGGGGCCGATATCGATCCGAATGCCATCGTTTCGCGCCTTTCCATCGCGCAGAGACAGCTGGTGCAAATCGCTCGCGTGCTGCTGGTGCCGCACCGGATCGTCATTTTCGATGAGCCGACCGCCTCGCTGACGCCACACGAGACCGAGGCTTTGCTGAAGGTCATCACCGACATTCGCGCCAAGGGTGTCGGCGTGCTCTACATCTCGCACCGCCTGCCGGAGGTGAAGGAGATTGCCGACCGCGTGACGGTGCTGCGCGACGGCCGCCTCGTCGCCTCGCATGACACGTCGGAACTCGAGCCTGCCGACATGGCGCGGCTGATGGTCGGCCGCGATGTTGCAAAGCTTTATCCCGACCGGCATGCCGCGGAAGTGCGGGAGCCGGTATTGCAGGTCACCGGGTTCGACGTTCCGGGTTATGCGCGTGACGCGGCCTTCACGCTCAACAAGGGCGAGATCCTCGGTTTTGCCGGACTGATCGGTGCCGGTCGCACCGAGCTGATGGAGGGGTTGGTGGGCCTGAGGCCTGCCAAGGGAACTGTGAGTTTCCGGGGCAAGCCGGTTGCTTTCACCGACGTGCATTCGAGCCTCAAAGCCGGTGTCGCCTATCTTTCCGAAGACCGGAAGGGCAAGGGCCTGCTGCTGACCAAGGATCTGCAGGTCAACCTGACGCTCGCCTCGCTTGGCAAGTTCATTCGCGGCCTGCAGATCGACCGCAGAAAAGAAAGCGATGCCCTCGACAAGGCGATCCGCGATTTCGACATTCGGACGGGGACAAAAACCATCCTTGCCGGCCAGCTTTCCGGCGGCAACCAGCAGAAGCTCCTGCTTGCCAAGATGATGATGCTCGATCCGCAGGTCGTCATCATCGACGAGCCGACACGCGGCATCGATATCGGCAACAAGGAACAGATTTACAAATTCATTGCGGCTCTGGCGCAAGAGGGGCGTTCGATCATCGTCGTTTCCTCCGAAATGCCGGAGCTGATCGGCATCTGCGACCGCATTCTGGTGATGCGCGGCGGCCGGATCGTGGGCGAGGTTCAGGGAGAACACATGACCGAAAACGAGATCGTCCAGCTGGCGACGGGCGTGAATGTCGGCTCAGGAGAGGCGGCATGAGCGTTGTTGCGAGCGATACGGCCAAGGCGCCGAAGACCTCCAAGGACTGGGACATGGCTGCGATTGCGCCTTTCGTGGCGCTCGCCCTGCTGCTGGTGCTCGGCTATTTCGCCAATCCGAATTTCGTCTCGGTCGCCAACCTCACCAACGTCATTACCCGCAGCGCCTTCATCGCCATCATCGCACTTGGTGCGACCTATGTGATCTCGTCCGGCGGGCTCGATCTTTCCGTCGGGGCGATGGTTGCCTTCGTGGCGAGCCTGATGATCCTGTTCATGAATACCGGCGCGATCGCGGATCCGATGCTGATGCTGATCGCCGCCATGCTGGTGGCGCTGGCGCTGGGGGCCGCCTGCGGGCTGGCGAACGGGCTGATCACCACCGTCGGCAAGATCGAACCCTTCATCGCCACGCTCGGCACAATGGGTATCTATCGCGGCCTGACGACCTGGCTTTCACAGGGTGGTTCGATCACGGTGCGGGACCGCGGGCTGCAGCAGCTTTACCGCCCGGTCTATTTCGGCGACGTTTTCGGCGTGCCGATCCCGATCATCGTCATTTTCGCCACCGCAGCACTTGCCGCCTTCGTGCTCTATCGCACCCGTTATGGCCGGCATCTGATCGCCGTTGGTTCGAACGAGGAGGTGGCGCGATATTCGGGCATATCGGTTCAGAAGGTACGCACCATTGCCTATATCGTGCAGGGGCTTTGCGTCGCGGTTGCTGTAATCATCTACGTGCCGCGCCTCGGCTCGACATCGGCGACGACGGGCATCCTGTGGGAGCTGCAGGCGATCACGGCGGTCGTGGTCGGCGGCACGGCGCTGAGGGGCGGTGTCGGGCGGATCTGGGGCACGGTCTGCGGCGCCTTCATTCTGGAGATTGTCGGCAATATCATGCTGCTTTCCAACTTCGTCAGCGAATATCTGATCGGTGCAATCCAGGGTGCGATCATCATCATCGCCATGCTGGTTCAGCGCTCGCTGATGCGGAAATAAGGGGGCAGAACAGCAAGCGCAGACTTGGAAATAGGCCGGGCCATCTGGGGCGGGTTCGGTCAGGAGGAGACGACCCCTTGAACCTTGGGAGAGAGAACATGCTTAGAAGAACTTTTGGACTGGCCGCCGCCGGTCTTGCGGCCTCGGTCGCGATGACCCCGAGCCTTGGCTTTGCGCAGGAAGGGAAAAAGGTCACCATCGGCGTTTCCATCCCCGCCGCCGACCACGGATGGACGGCTGGCGTGGTGTTCCATGCCGAACGCGTCGCCAAGCTGCTGATGGCCGAACACAAGGGCCTCAACGTCATCGTCAAGACCTCTGCCGATCCGGCAAGCCAGGCGAATGCCGTGCAGGATCTTGCGGTACAGGGCATCGATGCACTGGTCATCCTGCCAACCGATCCCGATCAGCTCGTGTCGGCCATCCAGCAGGTGAAGGACGACGGCAAGTTCGTGGCGCTGGTCGACCGTGCGCCTTCCGTCAACGACAACACGATCCGCGATCTCTATGTCGCGGGCAACAACCCGGCGCTCGGTGAGGTTGCCGGCCAATACATCGCCAAGACGACGCCGGACGCCGAAGTCGTGATCATCCGCGGCCTGCCGATCCCGATCGACCAGCAGCGTCAGGACGGTTTCGACAAGGGGATTGCGGGTTCCAAGGTGAAGGTTCTCGACCGCCAGTATGGCAACTGGAGCCGCGACGACGCGTTTCGCGTGATGCAGGATTATCTCACGAAATATCCGAAGATCGACGTGGTCTGGTGCCAGGACGACGACATGGCCGTCGGCGTGCTGGAAGCCATCCAGCAGGCCAAGCGCACCGACATTCAGTATGTCGTCGGCGGGGCCGGTTCGAAAGACATGATCAAGCGCGTCATGGATGGCGAAAAAAGCACGCCGGTCGACGTGCTCTATCCACCGGCCATGGTGGCAACCGCGATGCAGCTGACGGCCGGCAATTTCTATGACCAGGTTCCGGTCAGCGGCAATTATATTCTCGACGCGACGCTGGTGACCAAGGACAACGCGAAGAACTTCTACTTCCCGGACTCGCCGTTCTAAGAAACGCTTATCGCAAGCGGTGGCGCCAGAGTATTGGCGCCGCCAACCACAATCTCGTTCCTGTGCTTGCCACAGGAATCCAGTGCGGCAAGTCCTTGGGGCGGGATAGTCCTTTCATGGCGCGGACGCGCCATGGCCGGCTTCCTGTGACAAGCACAGGAATGAGGGGTGGGGCCTGCTCCCCAACGCCAATTTCTAATGGAGGTATTTTTCATGAAGACGATCAAGGGCCCTGGCATCTTTCTCGGCCAGTTTGCAGGCGACGCGGCGCCGTTCGATAGCTGGGACGGGATCACCAAATGGGCAGCGGACAAGGGGTATATCGGCGTGCAGGTTCCGACCTGGGCGGGCCAGCTGATCGACCTGAAAAAGGCCGCCACGTCCAAGGATTATTGCGACGAGCTGGCCGGTGTGGCGCGCCAGAACGGCGTCGAGATCACCGAACTCTCCACCCATCTTCAGGGCCAGCTTGTGGCCGTGCATCCAGCCTATGACGAAGTGTTCGACGGATTTGCCGCACCGGAAGTGCGCGGCAATCCGAAGGCTCGGCAGGAATGGGCGGTCGAGCAGGTCAAGATGGGCATTTCCGCGTCACGCCATCTCGGTATCAAGGCGCATGCGACCTTTTCCGGGGCGCTGGTCTGGCCGTATCTCTATCCGTTCCCGCAACGGCCGGCCGGGCTGGTGGAGACCGCTTTCGACGAACTCGCGAGGCGCTGGACGCCGATCCTCGACCATGCCGAAGAGAACGGAGTCGATGTCTGCTACGAGATCCATCCGAGCGAAGACCTGCATGATGGCGTCACTTTCGAGATGTTCCTGGAACGGGTGAAGAACCATCCGCGTGCCAACATGCTCTACGATCCGTCGCATTACGTGCTGCAATGCCTCGACTATCTCGACAATATCGACATCTACAAGGACCGGATCAAGATGTTCCACGTCAAGGACGCGGAATTCAATCCGACAGGCCGGCAGGGCGTTTATGGCGGTTTCCAGAGCTGGGTGAACCGTGCCGGACGTTTCCGATCGCCGGGTGACGGACAGGTGGATTTCGGGTCGATCTTCTCCAAGATGGCGGCCAACGATTTTGACGGCTGGGCCGTGGTCGAGTGGGAATGCGCGCTGAAACATCCAGAAGACGGGGCACGAGAAGGCGCGGAGTTCGTCAAGGCGCATATCATCCGCGTCACCGAACACGCCTTCGACGACTTCGCCGCCGGCGGCACCGACGAGGCGGCCAACCGCCGGATGCTGGGGCTCTGATAGGCAAAAGTGGCTGCCCCTCACCCTAACCCTCTCCCCGTAAACGGGGAGAGGGACGTGCCCTGCGCTTACATCGATAGACGCGGAAACGGTGCGGTAAATCCCTTCTCCCAGCTTGCGTGGAGAAGGTGGCGGTAGCCGGATGAGGGGCTGCTTTAGCCAGCACATTCAAGGAGATTTTTCATGGCAATCCAAAGTAAAAAGGAAGACCTGCGCGAGCCGCGTATCCGGCTCGGCATGGTGGGCGGTGGTGCGGGCGCGTTTATCGGTGCGGTGCATCGCATGGCGGCGCGGCTGGATGATCAGTTCGAGCTTGTTGCGGGCGCCTTGTCGTCTACGCCGGAAAAGGCGCAGGCGTCCGGGCGGGAGCTGGGGCTCGATGCTGCGCGCACCTATGGTTCCTATAAGGATATGGCGATCCGCGAGGCTCGGCTGAAGGATGGCATCGAGGCAGTGTCGATCGTCACGCCGAACCATGTGCATTACGAGGCGGCGCGGGAATTTTTGAAACGCGGCATCCATGTGATCTGCGACAAACCACTGACTTCCAATCTGGCCGACGCGAAAAAGTTGAAGAAACTCGCTGACGAAAGCGATGCGCTGTTTATCCTGACGCATAATTACACCGGTTACCCGATGGTGCGGCAGGCACGCGAGATGATCGCAAATGGCGATCTCGGCAAGCTGCGGGTGGTGCAGGTGGAATATGCGCAGGACTGGCTGACCGAGGCGGCCGAGCAGACCGGCGCGAAGCAGGCCGTGTGGCGCACCGACCCGACCCAGTCGGGTGCGGGCGGTTCGACGGGGGATATCGGCACGCATGCCTATAACCTCGCCTCCTTCGTCACAGGGCTGACGCTCGAAAGCCTTGCGGCTGATCTCGACAGTTTCGTGCCGGGCCGCAGGCTGGATGACAATGCGCATGTGATGCTGCGTTTTGCAGATGGTGCGAAAGGGATGCTGTGGTGCAGCCAGGTGGCGCCGGGCAACGAGAACGGGCTGAAGCTGCGCGTCTATGGTGAAAAGGGCGGGCTCGAATGGGCGCAGGAGAATCCGAACTATCTCTGGTTCACGCCGTTCGGTGAGCAGAAGCGGTTGATCACCCGCAACGGTGCCGGTGCGGGGTCGGCGGCAGGGCGCGTTTCGCGCATTCCGTCCGGTCACCCGGAAGGGTATCTGGAAGCTTTTGCGACGATCTATACGGAGGCCTCGCGTGCGATCCATGCCCATAAGAAGGATGTCGCAGTGGACAAGGCGGTGATCTATCCGACAGTTGATGACGGAGTGAAGGGGGTCGCCTTTGTCGAGGCCTGCGTGGCGTCCTCGAAGAGGAACGGGGCCTGGGTCAAACTCTGATAGGCGAACAGCCCGGAGAGATGCGTCTCCGGGCTGTTCGGATCACGAAGCCGCGATGGCGGCTTACTTGCTCTTCATCTTGGCATCGACGCTGACCGGGCCGGGGCCGGCTGCGAAGATGTAGAGGAAGATGAAGCAGAACAGGATGGAGGCGACGCCGCCGTTCTGGGCCGGATAGAAACCGCGCGGGAAATGACCGATGAAATAGGCGCATGCCATCAGGCCCGAGAGGACGAAGGCGGCATAACGGGTCTTGAAGCCGATGAGCACGCAGAAGCCGAGCACCAGTTCCAGCATGCCGGCAACCCAGGACAAGGAGCCGACCGGCGGTACGCTTTGGGCGGCGGGGAAATGCAGGATCTTCTGGGTGCCGTAGCTGAACAATACTAGGGCTGATACGGCGCGCAAAAGACCGAGGAAGTAAGGCTGGGAGCGGTCGATGTTCTGGAGCATAGGCGTTTCCGTTGGAAAATGAGGGGAATGCCTCATCCTTCGGCCGATGCTGCGGCGCAACACAACTCAGTTGAAATCTGCGTGATCCATGTCGTTTGTCGCCTGTTAGGCTGATGTCAACGGAACATCGAACCCAGCCGCAGGACCAGCTTACGGTCGAACAGATTTGGCTTGTCGTACATCCAGGTGAGCGCTTCCGCCGTGGACCATGCTTTTTTATAGGAGCGCACACTGGTCAATGCGTCGAAGACGTCAAAGACCGTGCAGATGCGCACCGCGGTGTTGATCTGCTCCGCCTTCAGGCCAAGCGGATAACCGCTGCCGTCAAGCGCTTCATGATGCAGGCGGCAGACATCTAGGATGAGATTGGAGACACCACCGAGTTTCTTCATATGGCGGTAGCCGATCTCCGGATGACTGCGGATCATCCGCATTTCTGTGGCATTCAGCTTGCCCGGCTTGTTGAGAATGGCATTCGGGATAAGTAACTTCCCTAAATCATGAAGAATGCCCGCGCGGCCGATCTCATCGACGAGATCTTCATCGAATTCCAGCAATACCGCCATCTGCGCCATCAGTCCCGCAACGGAAATGGAGTGGAGATAGGTTCCCTTGTCCTTGGTCTTCAGGCGCGTGACCTGCATGAACAGGTCGGGTGCTGCCTCGACCGCGCGTCGTGCCGATGCAGCCGATTGTGCGATCTGCTCCATATCGAGCTTGCCGGACACCATGCCTGCCAGACCCTGGCGCATCGTTATTATGGCATCATCAAGCGCCTCGTCGGTCTCGGTCGGTGATGACTTGTCAACGGAAGCGAGTTTCGCGTAGCGAGGCGGCGCCCGTTGAAGAAGAGCGGTCACATCGATGCGGCTTTTTTGCCGGCTGACGAGGATATCGACGGCGGAAGAATGCAGTATCGCCCTGAGATCCTCTTCGGAATCGAGCATGAACCTTCGCCGGGAGAATTCACTGCTCGGGCATTCGACCGATTCTATAAAAAGGCCGGTCTGGACAAGATTTTTCGGTAGACGAAGTATCACGCCACTCAATCCTCGAATTGAGAGGATATTTGACGCTAATGATAATGAATAAATCACCTAAACGGGTGATTGCCTTTTTTTATTTTTTCGAATGCTGAATGTTTTGGATACATCCGCCCCATAGGGCGGGTCTGTCATGCGCTGCCAAGGTTCGAATCGTTTCGGTCTTGCCAAGGCCGGGTAAAGTGGCCCCGCCGCGAGTAGCGAGCGGGGCCAGTTTTCTTAGTGCTGAGCCAGGTCGCGGACAGCCTTGACGTCGGCTGCCGAAACAGCGGGCGCCTTGTTGGTCCAGCCTTCGCGCAGGAATGTGGCGAGTGCTGCGACTTCTTCGTCGGACAGTCGCTTGTCGTAACCCTGCATGCGCAGCTTCATCGGACGATCTGCCGTGCTCGGCAGTTCGGCACCGTGGAGGATGACGCTGATCAGGCCTTTCGAAGACTTGGCGGTGACAAGCGAGTTGCCGTCGAGTTCCGGGAAGGTTTCGCCCGCACCCTTGCCGCTGACGATATGGCACGCGGCGCAGTTGTCGAGATAGAGGCGGGGGCCTAGCGGCATATCCGCCTTGGCATCCGTCAGCATCTTTTCCGTTTCGGTGACGACCGGGGTTGCCAGTGCAGCCGAAGCGTTGCCTGCGGGCGCAGTGCCGATCTTCTTGAGGTAGGTGGCGATTGCCAGATTATCCTCACGCGTCAGGTACTGGGTGCTGTCACGCACGACCAGCATCATTTCGCCGGTTGCCGCGGAATGGGCATTGCGGGCCGTCGCCAGATAGGCTGCGGTCTGCTCTGTGGTCCATTTCTGCGGGCCGCTTGCCGGACCACGGAGGTCAGGGGCGGTATAACCGTCGATCTCGCCACCGGTCAGGAAGGCCTTCGACGTCTCGTCGATACCGTCCTGCGCCATGAACAGGTTGCGCGGGCTGTGGCAGGCGGCACAGTGGCCGGCGCCTTCGACGAGATACTTGCCGCGGTTGAACTGTTCGTCCTGGCCTGTCGTCGGCTTGAAGCCGGCTTCGTAACTGGCGGCGAGCCAGTTCCAGGCGCGCAGACCAAACCGCATGTTGAACGGGAAGCCCAGCCTGGTCTCCTCGACCTTGTTGGAGACCGGTTCAACCTGATGCATGAAATAGTCGTAGAGGGCGACGATGTCCTCTTCCGACAGCTTGCGGTAATTCTCATACGGCATGGCCGGATAGAGATGCGTACCGTTCGGGGTCACGCCATCGTAAAGGGCGGCACGGAAATCATCGAGCGACCAGTTGCCGATGCCGGTTTCCTTGTCAGGCGTGATGTTGGTGGTCCAGATCGTGCCCATCGGGCTCTGGATCGCACGGCCGCCCGCGAAAGGCTTGCCGCCCTCGTTGGTGTGGCAGGCCAGACAGTCGCCGGCGCGCATGACATATTCACCCTGGCCTGTCGCCGGCTTGAAGTCGCTAGCAAGCTGAGTGACCGGGCCGGTGCGCTGTACCGGCACGAAGATGAAGGCGAGAAGGGCGACGATGCCCAGAACGACGAGTGTGCCGAGAACACGGACGAGTTTTTTCATCGTGTCTCTCCTCACACCAGCGGACGCGGATTGGGCAGGTAATCCTTACGGATATGATGGGCGGCCCAGTAAGCGAGCGCGCCGACCATGCCGGTCGGGTTATACTGCGTGTTCTGCGGGAAGGTGTTGGCACCCATGACGAAGACGTTGTGCGCATCCCAGGACTGAAGATAGCGGTTGAGAACCGAGGTCTTCGGGTCGCTGCCGGTGACGGTGCCGCCGGTATTGTGGGTCGTCTGGTAAGGACGGACGTCGAACATGGCGCCTTCCTTCTTGAAGCCGGCCTGTGCGATCGTGGGGTTCATCGATTCGACGATCGGCTTCATCTTGGTCTGCATGAAGTTGATCATCTTGATGTCGTTGTCCTTCCAGTTGAAGGTCATGCGCATCATTGGACGGCCGTGACGATCCGTGTAGGTCGGATCGAGGTCGAGATAGTTGTCCCGGTAGGACATCAACGACCCGTGTGCGCCGATCGACATGGCGTGACCGTACCATTCACCGATGCCCTTCTTCCAACCGGCACCCCAGCTGGGCACGTCTGCCGGAAGCGGCATGGTGTGGCCCGGCTGGCCGTTGGTCTGGCCGGCGCGCCAGTAGGCACCGCCGATGAAACCTTCCTTGCCGAAGTCGATATTGTCGATACCGAAGTCGTCGATGCAGTAGCCGTTGGCGCCCGTGCCGATGAACGGGTTGAAGTTCTCGTCCTTGAAGAACATCGTGTAGCCGCCGAGCATCTGGTAGGCATAGTTGCGGCCGACGACACCTTCACCGGTGTTCGGATCATAGGGCTGGCCGATGCCCGACAGCAGCATCAAGTGGACGTTGTTCAGCGCGAAGGCCGACAGGATGACCAGATCGGCCGGCTGGAAGACTTCCTCGCCGGTCTTGTGGTCGAAATAGGTGACACCGGTCGCGGTCTTGCGGTCGGGGGCCATTTCGATGCGCAGCACTTCGGCATTGACGCGGTATTCGAAGTTCTTCTTGCGCTTCAACGCATCGATGATCGCCGTCTGCGGCGACGATTTCGAGTAGTTGTAGCAGCCGTAGCGCTCGCAGAAACCACAGTGGTTACACGGGCCCATCTGCATGTTGTATTCGTTCACATAGTCCTTGGAGGCAATGCCGCCGGGGGACGGGAACGGATGACAGCCATTGGCCTTGGCGGCGTCGCGGAATTTCACGCCGTCCCAGGTCGAGGGCATCGGCGGCATCGGATAGTCGTTCGAACGCGGAGCTTCAAACGGGTTGCCGCCTTCGATGATCTTGCCGTTGACGTTGCCGGCCTGGCCGGAAATGCCGGCGACCTTTTCGAAGCGGTCGAAATGCGGCTCGAGCTCCTCATAGGTCATCGGATAGTCCTGGATCTGCATCCCTTCCGGGATGACATCCGCACCGAACTTTTCCTCGGTATAGGACTTCAGGCGGTATTCCGAGAGCATCGGACGCCAGTTGAGGCCGTTCCAGTGCGTGCCCGCGCCACCGACACCGGTGCCGAGCAGGAAGGTGCCGAGGCTGCGGTAGGGCAGGGCGGTCTCTTCGAGCGAGCGGCGAATGGAAACGGTTGTGTTGGCCGGCTTTTCCATCATGCCGTAACGGATGCCGTATTTCAGCTCGTCGATCATGTTAGGATACTGGAAATCGGGAACGGTAGCCTGATCGTGGCCGCGTTCCAGCGCCAGGATTTCGAGGCCTTCCTGGGCGAGTTCGATACCCATGATCGCGCCGGTCCAGCCGAAGCCGACAAGGACGACGTCCTTCTTCTTTTCTGTGCGTGTCATGGCGCTTAACCCCTTTCACCGGAGATCGAGACGGGGCCGAGCGGATATTTGACGTTATGCTTGCCGACCCATTCCTTGTAGGAGCCGCGGGCGCCGGGGAAGCCGATATAGCTCCATGCCTGCATGCCGTGGTTGCCGCCATACATCGGGTCGGAGAAGTAACCTTCCTTGGTGTTGCCGAGCAGGATGGTGAAGAACTGGTTCAGCTCCGGCTTGATCTTCATCTCGTTCTTCTGCAGCGAGGTCAGCGCCTTGTCCTGCGTTGCCGCATCCAGTTCGGCAAAGATCTTGCCGTGGGTCGTCTTGCACCAGTCGTCGAAGACCGGGATTGCCTGCTGGTAGATTTCCAGCGGCGAAAGCGGGGTCTGCCAGCCGCGCAATGGATCGGCAGCCGCGTCGTGCGGGCCCTGCATGTACCAGTCGGATGCCTTGCCGTAATCGCCGGCGAGCTGCTTGTCGATGAAGACAGGAACGCGTGTTTCGATCGCGCCGGGGCCTTCGCCGTCCGACGGGATCAATCTTGCCACCGCTGCCATCACGAAAGCCCACTCACTGGGCTTGAGACAGTCCGGCTTATATTCGGTGAGCGCCACCGGTTCAGGTTTTTGTTCGGCCTTGGCCGGAACGGCGATACCGGCGATCGCTGCTGTCGCGGCCGAGGCTTTCAGGAAACCTCGGCGGGACGGTAAGCCCGGGATATCTCTCATTGTTCACTCCTTCGTGGCTGAGGGGGACAGCCATTGAAATTCACGCGAGGCCTCCGTTGGGAGCGGGGCGTCACAATGACACCTGCGATCTATCGCCGCAGGCTCTGCGCTTCAAGGATCGAAAGGCTAAACTTTGCCCAATTTTTGCCAAAATTGAGAATGTTTTTCTATGTATGAATGGCTATCGCTAAAATTGCACTTACTTTTAATTGTATTTTGGAATTTATCACTTGGTTTGGTGATGGTTTGTCTACCTTCGCGTGCAAATCCAGAGCCCTTTCAAAGGCCGATTGCCCGAAATCTGGCCAGCTGAAAGCGGTTTTCCAGGCATTCTTGCGCGTCATCGTTGCCCCTGCAAAGCTTCTCCATATCTGCTATTGAGATCGACATTATTTGGCCGGGCGTTGTGTTTTCTGCTGCCCGGCGGGCAATCCATAAAGAGGACAGCTTGCTCATGACCGATCCGAAGACATTTGCTGCACGTTTTCCCGGCGACTTTCTCTTCGGCGTCGCGACCGCCGCCTTCCAGATCGAAGGTGCGACCAAGGCTGACGGGCGCAAGTCTTCGATCTGGGATGCTTTTTCCAACATGCCGGGCCGCGTGTTCAATCGGGACAATGGCGATGTTGCCTGCGATCACTACAACCGGCTGGACGCGGATCTGGATCTCATCCAGGAGATGGGAGTCGAGGCTTACCGGTTCTCGATCGCCTGGCCGCGCATCATTCCGGAGGGGACGGGCCGCATCAATGAAAAAGGCCTCGATTTCTACGACCGGCTGGTGGATGGCTGCAAGGCTCGTGGCATCAAGACCTATGCAACGCTGTATCACTGGGACCTGCCGCTTTCGTTGATGGGGGACGGTGGCTGGACGGCACGATCGACGGCTTACGCTTTCCAGCGTTATGCCAAGGTTGTCATGGCTCGGCTGGGCGATCGGCTGGATGCTGTCGCCACATTCAATGAGCCCTGGTGCTCCGTCTGGCTTTCACATCTCGCAGGCGTGCATGCGCCGGGCGAGCGCAATATGGAGGCGGCACTTGCCGCCATGCACACGACCAATCTTGCCCACGGTCTCGCCGTGGAGGCCATCCGGCACGTGACGCCGAATGTGCCGGTGGGGCTGGTGCTGAATGCCCATTCCGTCATTCCCGGCTCGGAGAGTGCAGAAGACAAGGCTGCGGCCGAACGCGCTTTCGACTTTCACAACGGCGCCTTCTTCGGCCCGGTGTTCAAGGGTGAATATCCCGCGTCGCTGATCGACGCGCTCGGTGACCGGATGCCGAAGGTCGAGGATGGGGATTTGGCCATCATCAGCCAGAAACTCGACTGGTGGGGGCTCAATTACTACTCGCCGATGCGCGTGGCGAACGACCCTGCAGAGGGCGCGTCCTATCCCGCCACCCAAGGGGCGCCGGCCGTCGGCAAAGGGGTGACGGATATCGGATGGGAGATCTATGCGCCGGCGATGAAGTCGCTCGTGGAGGATCTTTATATCAGGTATGAACTGCCGGATTGCTATGTGACCGAGAACGGTGCCGCCTATAATATGGGGCCTGTGAATGGCGAAATCGATGATCAGCCGCGCCTCGACTATTATATCGATCATCTTTCCGTCGTGGCCGATCTCGTCTCGGACGGTTATCCGATGAAGGGTTATTTCGCCTGGAGCCTGATGGACAATTTCGAATGGGCGGAGGGATACCGGATGCGTTTCGGCCTCGTCTACGTCGATTACGAGACCCAGGAGCGGACGATAAAGAAGAGCGGCAAGTGGTATCGCGAACTTGCTTCGCAATTCCCCAGCGGCAACTACAAGGCAAGCTGACAAACGTCAGGTCCCGATGGCGCTGCGGAAGAGTTTTTTCCCAGCGCGGGAATAATTGAAATTCCATCCCTAGGAAATGGGATGGCTCCGGGGCATTGATCTGCCACCCGCAAGGCTGCTAGGCCTTTTTCAAGAGAAAGCCGATCGAAATGCTCCGGAAAGTCACCTGTCATCGAATGTGCCGCCTGGGTGCGTGATCGAGCGGCATTCTCGCCGCCAAGAATGACCTGACTTAACTCGCGAGTTCAATATGACGATCCAAAATGCCGCGACCGATGTCGCGACGTCCGTCCAGGCGGAGGTTGCACCAAAGGAGCCCGTTCGGGGTGCGCCCATGGTGTCCTTCGAGGGTGTAACGAAGCGCTTCGGCGGCACAGGCGGCCAGCCCGCCTTTACGGCACTCGATGGCATCGATTTCACTGTTGCCCACGGCGCGATCACCGGCATTATCGGCCGGTCCGGTGCCGGAAAATCCACACTCATTCGTCTCGTCAACGGGCTGGAGAAGCCGACGTCGGGCAAGGTCGTGGTCGATGGAACGGAAGTCGGAGGACTATCCGAATCCAGCCTGCGCGGTCTTCGCCGGCAGATCGGCATGATCTTCCAGCACTTCAATCTCCTGTCGTCGCGTACTGCCTTCGACAACGTCGCTCTTCCACTGGAGATCGCCGGCGTCGACGCCAGGACGATCAAGGCGAAGGTCGGGCCGTTGCTCGATCTCGTCGGCCTCGGCGACAAGTCCGCTAGCTATCCTTCGGAACTATCCGGCGGGCAGAAACAGCGTGTCGGTATTGCACGCGCTCTGGCGACCGATCCGAAACTGCTGCTTTCCGATGAAGCGACTTCGGCGCTCGACCCGGAAACGACCCAGTCCATTCTCGAACTTCTGAAGCGCATCAATGCCGAACTCGGTCTGACCGTGTTGCTGATCACGCATGAGATGGAAGTGGTGAAGACGATCGCCACCGACGTCGCGGTTATCGACCGAGGGCTCATCGTCGAATCCGGGCGGGTTTTCGATCTTTATGCGAGCCCAAAACACGAAACGACGCGGACTTTGCTTGCTTCGTCTCTGGCGCTGCCGGAATGGCTGCGGACCAGCATCAAGCCGGTGCCGGCAGCAGGCGACCGGGCCTTGGTACGGCTGGTATTCTTCGGGAAGACCGCGTTCCAGCCATTGACGGCCCGGCTGGTTGCCCAACTCGGCTCGGACGTCAACATTCTTGCTGGCGGCATCGAGGAAATCGGCGGCAAGCCGTTCGGTTCTCTGGTCGTCTCCTATTCCGCCGATCCTGCCGTGATCGAGCGGGCAAATCGTTTCTATGCCGAAACCGGCCTGACAACGGAGGTGCTCGGCTATGTCGCCTGATATGCTCCTGAACCTGCTTCTGAAGTCTCTCAGCCAGACGCTGCAGATGGTTGCCGCCGCCGGTATCATCGGCTCGCTGATCGGCTTGCCGATCGGTATCTTCCTTGCCACCAGCGGCAAGGGCGAGCTGTTCCCCGCACCGACGATCAACCGCATCGTCGGCCTGATCATCAATGCGGCGCGCTCGACGCCATTCATCATTCTCGTCGTTGCGATCATTCCCTTCACGCGACTGGTTACGGGCACGTCGATCGGCACCTATGCGGCGATCGTGCCGCTGACGATCGCGACAATTCCGTTTTTCGCGCGTCTTGTCGAAGCGGCGATCCGCGAAATCGACAAGGGGCTGATTGAAGCCGCCCGCGCGATGGGCGCCACCCCGACGCAGATCGTTTTCAAGGTTCTGCTCGCCGAAGCCCGGCCTTCGTTGATGGCGGCACTCACGATGACGATGGTCAGCCTGATCGGGTATTCGGCCATGGTCGGTGCAGTGGGTGGGGGCGGCCTCGGTGACCTTGGCATCCGCTACGGATACCAGCGCTTCATGCCGGAAATGATGCTTACCGTTGTCGTCGTGCTGATCGTGCTGGTGCAGCTCGTTCAGAGCGCAGGTGACGCGCTCGCCCGCCGTTTCGATAAACGCAACCGCAAGAACTGAGTGTTTCAGAGGGACAAGATAATGAAAAAGCTGATTGTCGCGGCGACGCTCGCCGCTCTTTTCTCCACCGGTTCGGCTTTTGCCGAGACCAAGAAGGTCGGCGTGACGCCCGGTCCGCACGCGCAGATCGTCGAGAAGGTCAAGGAAGTCGCAGCCAAGAAGGGCCTCGAACTCGATATCGTCGAGTTCTCCGATTATGTCGTGCCGAACCAGGCGCTGTCGGATGGCGATATCGACATCAACTCGTTCCAGCACCAGCCCTATCTCGACAACCAGGTGAAAGAGCGCAAGCTTGATCTCGTCAGCGTCGCAAAGTCGGTGAACTTCCCGATGGCGGGCTATTCCAAGAAGATCAAGGCGCTTGGCGAGCTGAAGGACGGCGCTTCCGTTGCCATCCCGAACGACCCGAGCAACGGTGCCCGTGCGCTGTTGCTGCTTGCCGACCAGAAGCTCATCACGCTGAAGGACGGTATCGGCGTGAAGGCGAGCGTCGCGGATATTGTCGAGAGCCCGAAGAAGCTCAATATCGTCGAGCTCGATGCAGCCCAGTTGCCCCGTTCGCTCGATGATGTCGATCTCGCAGCGATCACCACCAACTATGCGCTCGCCGCCGGCCTCAACCCGAAGACGGACGGCATTTTCCAGGAAAGCACTAAGGCACCTTACGTCGGCGTCATCGCCGTGCGCGCCAAGGACAAGGATGCCGAGTGGGTGAAGACCTTCGTGGAGAGCTATCACAGCCCGGAGGTCACGGCCTTCATCGAAGAGAAGTTCAAGGGCGCCATCACGCCCACCTGGTAGGGCTAACAGTTTTCGCCGTCGGCCAAGGTTCCTGAACAGGTCGGCGGCGGTACGAAATTCAAGAACAACATCAAGAGGAAATACCAATGAAGAAGTTGATTATCGCCGCAGCGCTTGCAGCTTTTGCTGCAGGTTCCGCTCTCGCTGAAGACATCAAGGTCGGCGTTTCTGCTGGCGAACATGCCAAGATCATGGAAAAGGTTGCCGAGGTCGCCAAGACCAAGGGCCTGAACATCGATATCGTCGAGTTCTCCGACTATGTCGTGCCGAACCAGGCGCTGAACGACGGCGACATCCAGGCCAACTCGTTCCAGCACCAGCCCTATCTCGACAACCAGATCGCCGACCGCAAGTTCGACCTGGTCAGCGTCGGCAAGACCATCACCACGCCGATGGGCGTCTATTCCAAGAAGGTGAAGAGCCTCGACGAACTGAAGGAAGGCGCAACCGTTGCCATCCCCAACGATCCGACGAATGGTGGCCGCGCTCTTCTCGTTCTGGCCAGCAAGGGCCTGATCAAGTTCAAGGAAAATGCCGGTATCAAGGTGACGCCTGCCGACATCATCGAGAACCCGAAGAAGATCGAGTTCGCCGAAATCGATGCAGCCCAGCTGCCGCGTTCGCTCGATGACGTTGCTGCTGCCGTCATCAACACCAACTATGCCATGGAAGCCGGCCTGCATCCGAAGACCGACGCGATCGCCATCGAAGGTGAAAAGTCGCCTTATGCCAACGTCATCGTCGTGCGCACCGCCGACAAGGACAAGCCTTGGGTCAAGACGCTGGTCGAATCCTACCACGACGACAGCATCCGCAAGTTCATCAACGATGAATTCAAGGGCGCGCTGATCCCGTCCTGGTAATTCGGCATCGCTTTATGCCACCTTCGTATCCATCCAAAAATCCTGATCGGGTTTGGGACGATATGAAACAAAAATACTGATCTATTACAGCCCCTTACGCTGAAAGCAGTGCGAGGGGCTGTAATGTTTTGGCCCTTATTTCACGACAATCTTAACTGTATTTGAAGGAATGCCCGCGATAAACTTCTGGTTTAGAGAGGGGTTTTATGGGGCCGTTACCATTCCGTTTCCGACGCCCCGTGAATGTTGGGCGCAAGTCCGCCGTGACCTTGATGCTCGGCGCCTTTGCAGTTGTCGTTTTTCTCGTCACCATTTTCATTCTGACGGCCGTCAACCGGATCGCCGATCACACCAATAATCTCGATGAACAGCGATCGCGTGCGACGACGAGCGGCGCCGTGCACACCTTTCAGGACCAGCTGCACGCGACGCTGAACGACTATGCGGCGTGGGATGATGCGGCCAATTTCGTTTATGCGCCTGATGGCCAGGACTGGATCGTCAGCAATTTTGGCGACATGACCGTCAACAGCGATCTCTTCGATGTCGCGATATTGCTGGATGCCGATCGCAATGTGCTGATGGCTTACCAGGATGGTCATCCCGTCATGTGGTCGCCCGGCGAATATTTCGATGCCTCGCTCTGGACGCTGTTCGACAAAGCGAAGTCTGCAGGTCCCGAAAGCGTGCCGGAGGCGACAGGTTTTACCGCCACAAACAAAGGCATTTCCGTCACTGGTGTCGCTCTGGTTCGGGAGAAATCAGGCGCGATCGACCTGCCTGCGGAAAAACGGCGTTATCTCGTCTTTGCCCGTCATCTCGATGACGACAAGGTTGCTGCACTCGCCGAGACCTATGTCATCGGCGGGCTGCACTTCGTCGGTGCAAACGAAGAGCTGCCCAATGCGGTGGAAATCCGCAATGTCCATGGGCGGCTCCTGGCAAAGCTCGGCTGGACGCCGCGCAAGCCGGGGGATGTCAGTTATCTGCAGGTTCGGCCGCTGGTCTACAGCGCCGTTGCCATGGTCGGGCTTTTCTTCATGCTTCTGCTTGTCGCCGGGACCAATACTCTCAATCGCCTGAAAGCCGACGAGGCCGCAGCACGCCGTCTGTCGATGACCGACAGGCTGAGCGGTCTGATGAACCGCACGGGCTTTTTCGTGGCTCTGGATGAGATGGTGGAGGAGGCGGCGCGCGGTGAGCAGAGCGTGACGCTTCTCTATCTCGATCTCGACGGGTTCAAGGAAGTCAACGATGCCTATGGACACGGAACCGGCGATACGCTGATCCGCAGCGTTGCGGCCGGCCTTAGAATGCTGGTGAGCGAAGACGTGGTGCTTGCGCGCGTCGGAGGCGATGAGTTTGCCATTGCCGTTCTTTCCGTAGAGCCGGGCGGGCAGGCGACTATATTGTGCGAGCGTATTCTCGGCTTCTTCGAGGAGCCCTTCGTCATCGGCGAGCGGGTGGCGGTGATCGGGACCAGTATCGGCATTGCGATCTCGCCACGTGGAGTGGTGAGCGGCGGAGAGCTCGTCCGGCGCGCCGACATGGCCATGTACCGCGCCAAGGATGGCGGGCGTAGCCGTTCTGAGTATTACAAGCCGGAAATGGATGCCGAGCGCGAAGAGCGCCTCCATCTCGAGATCGATCTCAGGATCGCCATAGAACGCCGCGAACTGATGGTTGTCTATCAGCCGGTGGTGTCTGCTGCCGACGGAAGGATCGTCGGGGTGGAAGCGCTGGCGCGCTGGAACCGCAAGGGTCATGGCCCGGTCTCCCCGGATGTCTTCATTCCGATTGCGGAAACCTCGGGGCTGATCGACCAGCTCGGCCTCTTCGTGCTGCACCGGGCCTGCGAGACGCTGAAACGCTGGCCAAGCCTCAAGCTGTCCGTCAATGTGTCTCCGGGGCAGTTCCGCGATCCTGCCTTTCCGCAGAATGTTGCCTCCGTACTTCGGAAAACCGAAGCCAGATCGGCGGACATCACGCTGGAGATGACCGAGGGATATTTCATCCAGAATGCCGACCGGGCCAAGACCTCGATGGCCGAGCTGCGGCGTCTGGGGGTGCATATCGCGCTCGATGATTTCGGCGCAGGCTTCTCAAGTGTCGGATATCTTCGCCAGTTCGGCTTCGACCGGATGAAGATCGACAAGTCGCTGATTCATGCTCTCGACCATGAGCGAAGCGCGGTCGATATGTTGCACGCGACTGTCGCGCTTGCGCGGTCGCTGGACATCCCGGTCACAGCCGAAGGCGTCGAGACGGATGCTCAGGCATTGCAGCTGCGGCTGACAGGGTGCGACCAGCTGCAGGGCTATCTGTTCGGCCAGCCGATGACGGCCGATGATATCGACGGCCTTTTTCAACGGGACGAGCGAAGGGCGATATTTTCGCTGGCTTGACCCGTCACAGATACCGGGGAACCTTGGCGCTTAGAAGCTCCACCAGTCGGGGATCCATGAACTGGTAATCGTCCGGGATATCCAGACAGATGAGGCGCGTATTCTTCATCGCAGCCCGGTATTTCGACTGCAGTTTCGCGCGGTGGGTTCGCTCCATGACGAAGATGATATCCGCCCATTCGACAAGTTCATGGGAAAGCGGGTTCTCGGCGTCATTGTTGGTGCCGGCCGAGGATGTCTCGATGCCGGGCCAACTTGAAAACACCTGCTCCGCCGTCGGGCTGCGAAGCTTGTTCTGGCTGCAGACGAAGAGGACGTTCTTCACCCGCTATTGTCTCAGCTGCCGATGTGCTTGACACCGCGCTGCCTGGCGAGTGCGATCTGGAGCTGCCTTTGGCGATAGCGCAGACGGTCTTCTTCCGTACGGCTGTCGTAGCAGTTCGAGCAGGAGACACCTGCCTCGTAGTGGGGCGAGGTGACTTCCTCGGCGGTGATCGGATTGCGGCAAGCGTGGCAGAGCTTGTGATTGCCTTCCTTCAGGCCATGCTCGACCGAGACGCGCTCGTCGAAGACGAAGCAGGCGCCTTCCCACAGGCTTTCCTCTGCCGGCACTTCCTCGAGATATTTGAGGATGCCGCCCTTGAGGTGATAGACTTCTTCAAAGCCCTCTTCCTTCATAAAGGCTGTCGCCTTCTCGCAACGGATGCCGCCGGTGCAATACATGGCGATCTTCGGCTTGTTGTGCAGGCCGGTATTGTTGCGTACCCAATCCGGAAACTCGCGGAAGGTCTTGGTATTCGGGTCGACTGCGCCCTTGAAGATGCCGATCGCCGTCTCGTAGTCGTTGCGCGTATCGATCAGGATGGTTTCCGGGTCGGAGATCAGCGCGTTCCAGTCCTTCGGATCGACATAGGTCCCGACGATGCGGTTGGGGTCGATATCCTCGACGCCCATGGTGACGATCTCTTTCTTGAGCTTCACCTTCATGCGCACGAACGGCATCTTCGACGCGCGGCTTTCCTTGTGCTCCAGCGTGGCAAATTCGGGCATGGCGTGCAGGTGGGCGAGCAGCTTCTCAACCGCCGCGTCGGTGCCGGCAACTGTGCCGTTGATGCCCTCGCGCGCAATCAGCAGCGTGCCCTTGATGCCGTTCTCGTCGCAAAATGCCTGCAGCGGCTCGCGCACGCTTTCGAAACGTTCGAAGCGCGCAAAGTGGTAAAGCGCCGCAACGAGAAAGCCATTGGTTGCCGCATCGGCTGCTGGGGACCGCGATGTGATCTGATTGTCTGTCATGCGGCTCAAATACAGCGCTATCGCGTGTCGTGCAACGCGGATTCTTTGTCGGTCTTCCGAGTATCTTTTTTGGCCTTGGGCGCCTTGCCGGTGCCCGCGTTTGCCGCTCGCCGCCACAGAAGAGCGATCAGTGTGCTTTCCTCCTCCGGGGTTTCAGCTAGGAGTGTATGCGCCTTTTCAACGGCCTCTCGCCTCAGGGTCTGTTGGCGGTTGATGATGGCGGCCAGCAAGCGTGCGAGCATGTCGCCATCGCCGAACAGGCCGGGCTCCTTGTCGACCAGTTCGGTCAGCACAGAAAGATCGTGTTCATGGCCGAGAAGGTCAACAAGTGTCTTGCACTCGCTTTGTTTCGCCAGCATGGCGGAGGGCCAGATTTCGCGTAACAGCGACAGGTGCATCCAGTAGGCCTGACCGCTCTTGCGCAGTTCATGATAGCTTTCCGCACCGCCCTGCGTCTCGCATTCGGTGAGCGCGGCATGGGCTTTTTTCAACTGCTTCTTCCAGGCCTTGGCGAGATGCCTCGATGTCTGGCGCGGAGTGTCGGAAAGCTTGAGCGTTTCGAGCGCGGCGATCGCTTCCCGGCAGCCGTCGATGGCCGTGGCCATTTTTGAAGGCAGGTCATGTTCTTCGGCCGCAATGCGATCCCGACGGGCGGTGAGGGTGCTGCGTGCTGCATCGAGAGCTGCCCTCTCCTCGGGAGAGGCGGCGAAACCTGCTAGATAGGTGGCCGTCTCGACAAGAGCTGTGGCATCCCGCACCGACGAAAGCGTGCGGGCGATCTCCCTTATTCGTGCATTCTCCTCTCTGCGGAAATCCGGGGCATCCGGTTGGATGAGACGGTAGAGGGAACGAACACGCTTGAAGCGTTTACGGGCGTCGTGGATCGCTTCGTGCTGGCCGTCAGGCTGATTTTCGAGGTAACCGATCGCCTTCGACAGTTGCTGCCGGGCGACGGAGCAGAACTCGACGGTGAACGGTTCAGACGGCCGTAAACGGTAGGCCATGCACCAGCTCCTCGCTCAGGTCTTCGATTGCCATATTGGCGTTCGAATAACGCCGGTCACCGGTAATCTCCTTGCCTATCCATGTAGGAAGCGGCGGTTGCTCTTTCTCGCCGGCAATCTCGACCTCTGCGACGACCAAACCGGCATAGGCGCCGGCATAGACATCCACTTCCCATGTGTAGCCTTGGTAAGGGACGAGGTATCGGGTCTTTTCCAATACGACGCCGAGGGCTTGTTGCGCCATCTCCCGTGCATCTGCCAGTGGAACCTCGTATTCGAACTCATCGCGGGCGAAGAGATCGCGGCCGATCTTGATCGTCAGCTTGGCCTTTTCGCTATCCATGATACGGACACGGACCGAACGATCCTTGCCGGAGGCGATATAGGCCTGCAGGAAGCTGGAGGATGAGGAGACGCCGGAGCGCCAACCATCATTCTTCACCATGTACTTCCGCTCGATTTCCTTCGCCATGTTTTCTACACCTGTCTTGGAACATCGGCAGCAACCTAGTGCAAACATGACGATTGGAAAATGCGTTCTGTCGCACCGCCCGGTTTTTTCTCGACAATGACAAAGGCGACGTTTATTTCCGGGCTGATATTTCAATTGTTTTAGGGAGACCGTGCATGGCCAGCAAAACCGAGAAAGTCCTTTCCATCCTCAAGTTGCAGCCGGTCGTTCCAGTGCTGATCGTAGACGACGCGAAATCGGCTGTTGAGCTTGCCAGGGCGCTCGTTGCCGGTGGACTGCGCGCCATCGAGATCACGTTGCGTACGCCGGCCGCCCTCGATGCCATCAAGGCGGTTGCCGCTGAAGTTGAAGGCGCCAATGTCGGTGCCGGTACCATCCTGAACTCGAAGGATTACGAAGCTGCCGTCAAGGCTGGCTCCACCTTCATCGTTTCACCGGGCATTGCACCGGGCGTTCTTGCCGCCGCTGCCGATTCTGCGGTTCCGCTTCTGCCGGGCACGGCTACGCCGAGCGAAGTCATGACGCTGCGCGAAGCTGGTTATGACGTGATGAAGTTCTTTCCTGCCGAACAGGCCGGTGGTGCTGCCATGCTGAAGGCATGGTCCTCGCCGCTCGCCGGTACGTTCTTTTGCCCGACCGGCGGCATCTCGCTGAAAAATGCCAAGGATTACCTGTCGCTGCCGAACGTCGTCTGCGTTGGCGGCTCCTGGGTCGCGCCGAAGGAACTGGTTGCCGCGGGCGACTGGGCCGGTATCACCAAGCTCGCTTCGGAAGCCTTTGCCCTGAAGGCCTAAGGCGATCTTGCGGGCCACGGCTCGCAAGCATTCTGACAATTTCGTTATCGATCGCGCGGGAAAATTGTTTTCCCGCGTTTTCGTTCCTATCTCCGGTCCATAATTCAACCGATAGGAGATATCGATGTTCGATGCGAAAAAGCTTCTCGACCAGTTTCTGGGATCACAGGCTCCCGGGCGCTCGGGAAGCGGCAAGTCCGGATCCGCCTCGGGCTGGGCAGGGCAGATCACCGACATCGCCAAGAACAACCCCTTGAAGACGGCCGGCATCGCGGCGGCCATTCTGGGCACTAAGACCGGGCGCAAGTTCGCCGGTAATGCTGCCACGATCGGTGGTATCGCCGCCGTCGCCGGCCTCGGTTATCTCGCCTACAAGAACTACAAGTCCGGGCAATCGCCGCAGACCGCGCCACAGCCACAGGCGAACTCATCCCAGCCGATCGCGCTGCCGCCGCCGGACTCTGCCTTCAGCCTGGAATCGCCGCAGCTTTCAAATGATTTTGCGCTGACGCTGGTGAGGGCGATGATTGCTGCCGCCAAGGCCGACGGTCACATCGACCAGAGCGAGCGGGCCAATATCATGGAGAAGGTTCATGCCGTCGATCTCGGCGCCGAGGCCGAGGCGTTCATCGCCGAGGAACTGGCCAACCCGGTCGATATCGATGATCTCGTCGCAGCTGCACGCACCGAAGAGCAGAAGGTCGAACTCTATACCGCCACGCGATTGACGATCGATCCTGACACGCGGGCAGAACGCGGTTATCTCGACATGCTTGCCGGCCGTCTCAACCTGCCGGACGCGCTGATCGACCATATCGATGCTACGGTGTCATCGGCCAAGGTTGCCTCTTCATCAGTATAAGGGACACGGGGAAAGCTCGCTTCGGTTGTGGTTTTTTCGGAACAATCGTTGCTCCCGGTGCTTCTATTGGCATCAAAGGAGCAAGACGATGATGGCAACAGAAAAGATTTCGACCGATATCTGGCTGAAAGTCATGTGTTCCCTGATGATCAATGCCGTGCTCTTTGGCGTTGGCGTCATCACCGTGCTTTCCGTGCCGGCGCTTTCCGCGCAAGCGAAATACCTGATCCCCGGTGTGATCGTGGCCAGTTTCGTGGTCACTCCACTGCTTTGCGGGCTTGTCGCTCGCCGGATGCGGATCCGTAACTGGGGTGTTTCGCACTGGCGCGAAGGAGATCTGATCTCGGGATGACCGAGACGGGACACGATAATGTAGCGAACAAGGGCCGGTCAGATCCGGCCTTTGTTTCGTTTAGCCGTCAGCGCCGCCTGTTCGACGCCGGAACAGCACCTCAAGTCTTTTCCAGATGTTTTCAGGTTCGGGATAACCGATCATAAGCCTGCCCTGGCGCGTGATCGCAATAACGGCGCCGCTCGACCATTCCCCGCCGTGGTCTATGCTTATGAGATTCTTACGGGCGGCGTCCTGAAAGAACGACTCCTCTTCCAGAAATTCATACTCATCTTCGGACAGACAGAGACGTCCCGAGCTTTCGGCAATATGACCAAGCAAGGTCAACAGGCGAGGGTCTGTCGGAGGTTTTTGCGGCAGGTTTACGGGCATCTTCAGCACCCCAGAATCTCTGCTCATCTAAATCTATATTAGAAAAACAACAATATCCTCGCAGCCCTAAATATTGCCGATGATAAATAGGAGATGAGCAGGTCCGCCGTGGTCCGATCTCCTAACTCATTCCCGTTTTGTCTTCCGGCGACGGCAGCATTGCCTTTGTGATTTTCCTGACTTAATCGTCGAGCATCGAAACGAGGCGATCATGATGCGCGACCTGAAAACCTACAAAGTTGCAGCGCCCCAGCCTGTCACGCTGACGGGCCGGTTCGTTACGCTTGAGCCCTATGATCGCGACAGGCATCTGCAGGCACTGTGGAGTGCGCTGGGCGGCGCGGGTATCAACGATCTGATCCGGTATTTCCCCAACGAGGATTACACCACATCGGATGAGTTCGACGTCTGGTTACAGGGCGCTCAGGCGAACCTGAATTTCATCACGCTGGTAGTTCGGGAGAATGCCACCGGAGAGATCGTCGGCATGGCGAGTTATATGCGCCCGGACCCGAAAAACGGGGTGATCGAAGTCGGCTCGGTGGCGCATGGCGAGGCGATGAAGCGCTCGCCGATGGCAACCGAACTGCATTACCTGATGGCAAGGCATGTCTTCGAGGATCTCGATTACCGCCGGTACGAATGGAAATGCCACAATGAAAACGAGCCGAGCAAAAGAACGGCTATTCGTTATGGCTTCACATTCGAAGGCGTGTTCCGCCAGCATGTCATCTCCCGCGGCGCCAATCGCGATACGGCCTGGTTTTCGATGATCGACAGCGAGTGGCCTGTCATCAAGGCCGCGTTCGAGGCCTGGCTGTTGCCGCAAAATTTCGATGCCGACGGCAGCCAGAAGCGTCGGCTGGAGGATATCCGGACCGAGATTGCCGGCGCGTGAGAGGATTGGATATGAGACCCGAGACGAGATCTGCGGCGATTGCGGCAGCCGTAATACTGGTCGGCGCCGTCGTCGTCATCTATTTCCTGCCGTCGCTGGTTCTATGGATCGGGCAATACTCGCCGGCACTCGCCTTCGTCGTCGGAGCGGTGTTGCTGCTTGGCTTCTTCTGGATCTTCTGGCTGAGGGCGAGATACCAGCGCCGCCGCTGAGGGTTTTAAAGCCTATGCCTGCAGCGATGCGCCGAGCAACGACAATCCCACCAAGAGAACGAACAGCGCGCCGCCAATCTCGATAACGTGGCCGACGCGTCGGCCGGTCTTCGAGCCCGGTCCGGCAATCTTCAGGGCTATATCCTTGGCGCCGACCGCAAGCGATGCGAGGATCGTGACGGTGATCGCCGTGCCGAGCGACATAGCCAGCACGGACAGGATGCCGCCGAGATAAAGGCTGTTCAGCAGCGAAAAGCTCATCACCAGGATGGCGCCGGAGCAGGGGCGCAGGCCGACTGCGATAATCGCCGACCAGGCTTCCTTGAGGCTGAAATCCTTGCCGTTCAGCATTTTCGGATCGGGCATGTGGCTTACGCCGCAGGCTTCGCAATAGTCGCCATCGCCCGCATAGTCGTGATCGTCGATTTCCACGGCCTTGAAGTTCAGGCCGGTGGAGCCGCGGCTTGCGGCTGGGCCATCAAACAGCATGGCCGTTGCCGGAGCGGGTTCGGAAACCCGGACGACACGCATTCTGAGGCCTCTGAGCTTTTTCACCAGAAGCCATGCGCCGAACAGGGCGACCATGGCGAAGCTTGCTACTTCCATGGCCCAGGTCGCCTTGGTCATGGTGATGCCGGAGCCGCGCAGGACGACAAAAGCCGCCCCGACGACGAGGATCGCGACGAGGCCCTGGAGAAGTGCGGAGATGAAGGAAATGACGACGCCGCGGCGCAGTTCAACTTCGTTGGCGATCATGTAGGAAGAGATCACCGCCTTGCCGTGGCCGGGGCCGGCGGCATGGAATATGCCATAGGCGAAAGACAGGCCGATCAGGCCGGCCAGCGCGGAAGGGTCTTCCCGCATCGCCTTGAGCGAACCTGTCAGGGCGCGGTAGAAGGATTGCTGGTAGTAGTTGATCCAGCTGAGATAAGGCGCAAAAGGCCCGCCCACGGAAAAGGACGGCTCCGCTGAACCGACGCCCAAAGGGGATTGAGCGTGGGCCGCACCGACAATGCACAGGCCAGCGAACGCCGCCACCATGAAAGCGACTGTCGTGTTGGACCTTGAAGACTTCAGCATGTCATCTCCAGACGGGTCGCGAACATTTTCGACATGTCGGTTCCGGTCGGATCATTGAAGAAGGCGTCGGTCAGGGTGGAGCTGTTCTGGGAGAGAACCTCGTCCGGATCGGGGCGCACGACCTTGTGCTGACATTTTGCGAATGCCGGACCTTCCGCAACGAGATCCTTGTCGGTGGGGAAGTCGATCGCGGTATACATGGTCGGATCGTAGATTCCGAAGGTCAGCCGGCCCTTGAGGGGCATCGGCTTGTCGGGCTTGACGACGAAGAAGACGAGGATCTGGCCATCCTTGAAGGTGACGTGGATCACGTCCGGCTTGGTTACGCCGACTGTCGCGCCATTCATCGTCAGCGTCGTGAAATAGTGGTAATCGGCAAGCGACGTGCGCATGGTCTCACCGAGTTCGGCAAGTTCGTGCTCATCCAGCTTGAGATCGGTGTTCTTGTCGAAATCCAGCAGCACGCTGGAGGAAAATACCTCGTCGAAGCGCCACACATTTCGCAGCTCCTGAACGTTGCCATCAGGGCCGCCGATTACTTCAAGCCGTGATTCCACGAAGATGTGTGGGTGGGCTGACGCAACATGCGGCAGCGCGCAGGCTATCAGGGCAGTCAAGATCGCAAGTCTGTTTCGCATTCGGCCCGGTGCCCTATGTTCGTCCTGCCCGATTTGGCCAGCCTGCTGTGCCGCTGAAATGGGACGGAATTTCGACTCAAGTGTTACACAATTACTGTGTCACCTATTGTGTCATCGCGCCTGGCGGAACCAGTTGGCGAGAAAATCGACGAAGCTTCTGACCTTGGCCGGAAGATAACGGCGATGCGGGTAGACGGCATAGATGCCGCGATCCTTGATGATGTAGTCATCGAAGAGGGTGACGAGTTCACCGGACTGGATCGAGGCATTGGCGATGAAATCCGGGATGATCGCGACGCCAAGGCCTGCGCGGGCAGCACGCACTGTCGCCTGCGGACTGTTGACCTCGATCGGACCGGACACGCCGACGGATATCGTCGAGCCATCCTTTTCGACGAAGCGGATATTGTTGTGCCAGCGCGTATTGGTATCGATGATGAAGGGGACACCGCTCAATTGCTGCGGATGATCCAGCGGGCCGTATTGCGCGACGATATCTGCGGTTGCCACGGCATGGACGCGGAAATCGTTCAGCTTCTTGGCGATCATGCCGGAATCTTCGAGCCGGGTTATACGGATCGCCAGATCGAAATTTTCCTCGATCAGATCGACGAAACGGTCGTCGGCGACGATTTCCAGTTGCACGTCGGGATGTGCCTTGGCGAAATCGATCAGCGACTGGCCGACATCGGCGTCGATGAAGGTGCGCGGTACGGAGACGCGCAATCGGCCCTTGAGGTCCGCATTGCCCTCGCGCACCAGATCGGCAAGATTATCGATCTCCTTCAATATATCCGAGGCGCTGCGATAATAGGTGTGGCCTGCCTCGGTGAGCGAGAACTGCCGGGTGGTGCGGTTCAAAAGCAGCGCACCGAGATCATCTTCCAGTTCCCGGACATATTTGGAGAGCAGCGCCTTGGAGCGGCCGGTACGCCGCGCGGCTGCCGAAAACCCCTCGGCTTCGACCACGTCTATGAAGGCGCGCATGCGGGTGAGGGTGTCCAAGAGACGGCTCCTAAAAAATGAACGAAAATGGTCGTGTCGTTCGATGTTTATGGACCAATGTAAAAAAACGGTCGAGCCCAAAAAATCTCTTGATTATGACGGCGAATATTCTTATCTCCCGCTTTGCCCAAAGTCGCACGTGCCCATGGGTGTCCGCCGACCCTCGAATTGAGATTTATCTCTAAGGTGAGGTCATCGGTAAGGTACCTGGAACTAACCCCTCCAGTCGCTACTCCGGCCAACCGGAAAATGCGAGGACATCTGAAGCAACGACGGTGCGGGCCTTTCTAGTCTCTGCAGGCTTTCCATCAGCCTGCAATTCTGAAGAGGCACACCATCATTGCCGGAAGTGCGGTAGGGACAACCCTCCAATCCAAGGCAGACAAAGCCGGATCAAAGCTCGTGGCAGGGCGTTGGTCTACATATCGCGCGGTGAAGCGTGCTCACGGTACCAGTGTCTCCAACTACTGGGCCGAGCGCATTCTTATCCGTCCTTTGTCCTCCGGTTCGCAGCCGGAGCTTTGAGATTTCGAAGGGACTGACCCATGACCACTGCTCGCATCCTCGACTTCATCAACACCCGACGTCCAGAAGGCCCTTGCCTCGTCGTCGATCTCGATGTCGTACGCGACAATTTCCATGCCTTCCGTCATGCCCTGCCGGACAGCGCGATCTACTATGCGGTCAAGGCAAATCCGGAACCGGCAATCCTCAATCTGCTCGCCTCGCTCGGCTCGAGCTTTGATTGCGCTTCGGTTGCTGAAATCCAGATGGCACTTGATGCCGGTGCAACGGCCGACCGGATCTCGTTCGGCAACACGATCAAGAAAGAACGCGATATCGCTCGCGCTTTCGCGCTCGGCGTTGGCCTTTATGCTGTCGACAGCCATGAGGAAGTCGAAAAGATCGCCCGTGCCGCTCCCGGTGCGAAGGTATTCTGCCGCGTCCTGACGGATGGCGAAGGCGCCGAATGGCCGCTGTCGCGCAAGTTCGGCTGCGTTCCGCAGATGGCCGTCGACGTTCTCGTGTACGCACACCAGCTGGGCCTTGAGTCCTACGGCGTGTCCTTCCATGTCGGTTCGCAGATGACCAAGGTTGATGCCTGGGATTCGGCTCTCGCCGATGCCAAGCGCGTCTTTGCATCGCTGGCCAAGCAGGGCATCGTCCTGCAGATGGTCAACATGGGCGGCGGTTTCCCGACCAAGTACCTGCGCGACATCCCGAAGGCCGAAGAATACGGCCAGGCGATCTCCAACTCGCTGCGCAAACACTTCGGCAACAACCTGCCGAAGACGATCATCGAGCCGGGTCGCGGCATGGTCGGCAATGCAGGCGTGATCAAGGCGGAAGTCGTGCTCATCTCGCGCAAGTCGGACAATGACAACCATCGCTGGGTCTTCCTCGACATCGGCAAGTTCGGCGGTCTCGCCGAAACCATGGACGAGGCGATCCGCTACCCGATCCGCACTGAGCGTGACGGCGACGAGATGGAACCCTGCGTTCTGGCCGGCCCGACATGCGATTCGGCCGATGTCATGTACGAGAAGAACATGTATCCGCTGCCGCTCTCGCTTTCGATCGGCGACGAAGTTCTGATCGAAGGCACCGGTGCCTATACGACGACCTATTCGGCCGTCGCCTTCAACGGCTTCGATCCGCTGAAGGCCTACGTCATCTAAGGCGCTTTCAAGCGTCTATAGTTCCGCGGTTCCCGTACCTCCAGGCGGGGACCGCAAATCCACAATGAACCCTCGATACCGTCTGAAACGGTTTTAAGTGCGGGAGGCCCAGAGATGGCCACTGTTCTTGATTCTGTCCGCGCATTTTTTGCGCCGAGCCAAACCTACACAATTGACACGGAAACTCCGGGCGATGTCGTCGCGCGCGAGACGCTGCTCGATCGCGCCATGGGCGCGGATCGCCGCAAGAAGTCTTCGGAGAAGATCCGCCGCAACCGTGTGCCGGCCGAAGGTCTGGCGCTGGTCGCTCGCGATGGCGATGGCCACGTGATCGGTACGGTGCGTCTGTGGAACGTCGAAGCCGGCATTTCGCCGGAAGGCAATCCGATCGAGGCGTTGCTGCTTGGACCGCTCGCCGTGTCCGAGGATCATGAGGGCAAGGGAATCGGTGGCGCTTTGATGCGTGCTGCGATTGCGGAGGCCCATAACCGTGGTCACGGCGCGATCCTGCTTGTCGGCGATGCGGCTTATTACGAGCGATTCGGCTTTTTTGCCGAAAAGGCTGCGCATCTCGTTATGCCAGGCCCCTTCCAGCGTGAGCGTTTCCTGGCGCTGGAACTGAAGGCTGGTTGGCTCGAGGGTGCGGTGGGCATGATCGTTGCGAGCGGCCGCAAGCTGGCCTGAAACAGAATCATTCAGCCAAAAGGCCTCGTGGCCGTCCCGATCAGCCCAAACCCCCGCCTTCATTTATAGAGGCGGGGTTTTTCTTTGATGTGCCCTCGGGGGTGAGGCGAACTAGCGACGCATCGCCACTGCGTCATTTGGGCAACAAGTTCCGCTTCCTTGATTAGCAGATACAGACACTTGATCTCGATCAAGCGCCCTCTGATGGCCGGGATTTAGACCTTTTCCAGAAGATTCAGATAGGCTGGAAGGAGAGGTTATATGGCTATCAGTGGCTTGAATTGTTCGCGTTGGGTGGCGGGGATCGGCGCAGGTTTTTTTGCATTCGGGGCAGTTGCCGCGGATCTGACACCCGCCCCGGCCGCCCCGGTTGCAGAAGAGGCAATCTCCTCTCCCAGCCCCTGGCAGGTCCGCGTCCGCGCCCTCGGCGTCATCACCAAGGATGATGGCTCTATCGATCAGGCGCCTGGGATTGGGTTGCAATACAGCGACACGGTTATTCCGGAACTGGATATCAGCTACTTCTTCACCGACAACATTGCTGCCGAACTGATCCTCGGCACGACCTATGCCAAGATCAAGACGGATGGTCTGGGCGATATCGATGTCGGCAAGGCGTGGCTTCTGCCGCCGACGCTGACGCTGCAATATCACTTCACCGATTTCGGTGCCTTCAAGCCGTATGTCGGTGCAGGTATCAACTATTCTCTGTTCTATAATCAGTCCGACAAGGCCGGCTTCAAGAACCTCGACGTCAAGAATGATTTCGGCTGGGCTCTGCAGGCTGGTTTCGACTACATGCTCGACGAGCATTGGGGCGTCAACTTCGACGTGAAGAAGATTTTTCTGGAAACGGACTGGAAGGTTGATAGCAGCCCTGTCGGCGGCGCGCCTCTTTCCGGCAAAGCCAAGATCGATCCCTGGCTGATCGGTGCAGGTGTTACCTACCGCTTCTAAATCAAGAAAAAGGCGGGGGTCTTGATTGCGGCGCGACCCAGGTCGCGCCGTTTTTTGTTTCGGCAGCGGTGCGGTTCAACTTTCCCTCGGTGCGCGGTATGCATCCGGAATGACGAAGATTTCGTCGGCGCGGCCATAACCGCCATCCTTCACTTCCTCGATCAGCACCATCGTGTGAGGGCGGGCCGCCTCGCTTAGATAGTCCACCAGCATGTCGGTCGTGCGGTGCACGATCTCCTCTTTCTGAACCTTGGAGAGTGCGCCTTCCGGCGTCTTGATGTTGACGAATGGCATAGATTTTCTCCTTTTTGATCGCTCAGATCATGCCGCCATTGGCGCGCAGGACCTGACCGTTGACCCAGCCGCTTTCCGCGCTCGCAAGGAATGAGACCACGGAGGCGATGTCGTCCGGCTGGCCAAGGCGACCGAGCGGGATGTTGCGGATGATGTTCTGGACGAGCTCTTCCGACTTGCCGGTCATGAACAGCTCGGTTTCGACCGGGCCGGGAGCGACTGCGTTAACGGTGATACGGCGCTTGCCCAGTTCCTTGGATGCAACATGGGTCATGGCTTCGACGCCGGCCTTGCTGGCTGCATAAGGACCGTAGCCTGGTCCATACATGCCGACGACACTGGACGAGAAGTTGATGATGCGGCCACCTTCGCGCAGGCGCTTGCCGGCCTCGCGAATACCGTAAAACGTGCCGGTGAGGTTGACGGCGATGTGTCTGTTGAACTCGGCATCGTCCGTTTCGGTCAATGGCGATAGCTTCATGACGCCGGCGTTGTTGACGAGGACATCGGCGGCGCCGAAGCTTTTTTCCGCAGCGTCGAACAGATTCGTCATACCGGCCGACGTGGCTACATCTGCCTTAACGGCAATCGCATGGCCGCCTGCTGTTTCGATATCCCGGACGACGTCATCGGCCCCGTTCTGGCTCGATGCGTAGTTCACCACGACGGCAAACCCGTCCTTGGCGAGACGGAGGGCGAGTACCCTGCCGATGCCCTTGGATGCTCCGGTGACGATGGCGACGCGCTGTGTTTTCTCGGTCATGAGATTTCTCCTTTTCTGACAGCCAAAATATGCTGATCTAGATTGAGAACAATAACTGTCATTTGACATGACAATTTGCCTGTGCTGAACAATCGGCATGGACAGATTTTTGCGCATGCAGCTTTTCGTAAGGGTGGTGGAACGGGGCAGTTTTCTCGCTGCCGCCGCGGATCTGGGGCTCGCCCGCTCCACAGCCACGCAGGCGATAAAGGCGCTGGAGGCAGATGTCGGCGCGCGGCTGCTTGAGCGGACCACGCGACATGTTGCCGTGACCCTGGACGGCAGCGCATTTTATCAACGCTGCCTGTCGATCCTTGCCGATGTAGACGAGGCGGAGGCGATCTTTCGGGATGCAAAACCGCAAGGCATTCTGCGGGTGGACGCCCATCCAGTGCTGACCCAGACCTTTCTGCTGCCGCATCTCAGATCCTTTCTCGATCGTCATCCGCTGCTCGAGATCCAGTTCGGGCAGGGAGACCGGTTCGTCGATCTCGTGCGCGAGGGCGTCGACTGCGTTATCCGGGCGGGTGAGGTGACCGACAGTTCGCTGATCATGCGAAGGCTCGGCTCGATCCGTGAGATGACCTGCGCCAGCCCGGACTATATCAAGGCTCGCGGTATGCCGCGAAGCCTTGACGATCTGGAGGGGCATCAGGTGGTCGGCTTCATCTCGTCACGCACGGGGCAGATCATGCCGCTTGAGTTCATGGTGGGGGAGGACGTGCGTTACGTCACCCTGCCGGCGCGCGTCACCGCCAACAATTCGGATACGGTGATGGATATTGCCCGCCGCGGATTTGGTTTGATGCAGGCGCCGCGTTATCACCTGCAGCGGCATGTCGATGACGGCACGCTGGTGGAGGTATTGCCTGATTTTCCACCGCCACCGACCCCGCTTTCTGCGCTCTATCCGCAAAACCGTCAGCTTTCGCCACGTGTGCGGGTGTTCATCGACTGGGTTGCGAGGATATTTGCGGAAGCCGAGATCTGATCAGGCTCACGCTGATTCATTTCGACGTGAAGGCGCAGCTTCTGCCTTATTACGGCAATCGCTTCGCCCTATCTCCTAGTCCATGATCACACGCCGTTCCGCACTTCTGTCCACCCCGTTTCTGCTTTCCGCGACCCGCGTATTCGCGCAGCAGCCGGTGCCGCAACCGCCCGAAACGCTGAAAACTGTTCTCGATCGCGCCGCCGGGCTGGAACCGCTGAAGGTGGTTCTGGTCTATCGGAACGGGCAGCCGCTGGCCGAGCGAGCCTTCAACGGACGCTCGCTTACGGCATCAAGCAACATCAAGTCGGCATCGAAATCGATCATCTCCTGCCTTGTCGGCATTGCCATCGACCGCAAGCTGCTTGAAGGGCCGGATCAGAAGATTGCGCCGATCCTGAAAGCAGACCTGCCACGCAATCCCGATCCGCGAATCCACGAGATCACGGTGGGCAATCTGCTTTCGATGCAGGCCGGCCTGTCGCGAATGTCCGGACCGAATTACGGGCGCTGGGTGGCAAGTCCGAACTGGGTGCGTTTCGCGCTCTCGGAGCCCTTCGATGGAGAGCCTGGCGGGGAGATGCTCTATTCGACCGCATCCACACATCTTCTATCGGCCGTGCTCACCCGCGTCGGGGCCAAGTCGACGCTGGCTCTGGCACGAGACTGGCTGGAGCCGGTTGACGGTTTCAGGATCGGTGCCTGGGAGCGTGATCCGCAAGGCATCTATCTGGGCGGAAACCAGATGGCGATGTCCGCCCGCTCGCTGATGGCTTTCGGCGAACTCTATCGCAACGGGGGAAAAACCGGGGAGGGCAGGCAGGTCGTCTCGAAAAGCTGGATCGACCAGTCATGGGCACCGCGCACCAATTCGCGTTTTTCGGGTGACGCCTATGGCTATGGCTGGTTCATGCGTCGCATGGGCGGGGAAGATGTCAAATTCGGGTGGGGTTATGGCGGGCAGATGGTCTATGTCGTGCCATCGCTCGACATGACCGTAGTGATGACGTCCAACGAAAGCGGCCCATCCGCGCGCAATGGTTATCGGGATCAATTGCATGATCTCCTGGCAGAGATCGTCAATGTTACGCGCACGGCGTAACGGGTATTGCTAGAATTGTTGTTGCGCTGCAAACACTCTCGTAAGTAAGTCCATGCCATGTTTTTGCCGTTAGGGGACGGCGATGACATTTGATCTCAGGACCATCTACATGATGACGGCCTTGGCCTGCCTTGTGCTTGGCGCGTTGCAGGCGATCGTCTTCATGTCGGGGCGGTTCGACCGTTGGCTTGCATGGTGGAGCGCCAGCAATATCGCGCTGGGCCTTGGCGATCTCTTCATCGGCTTCCGTGGCCATCTGTCCGATGTCATCACGGTTCAACTGGGGAATGTGCTGGTGATCGCGGGGTGTGCGATGATGCCGGTCGCCATACGGTTGTTTGCCGGCCGGCCGGTCGATTTTTTGCGTTGCGCTGGACTGGTTGTCCTTCTGGTATTGCCAATCCTCATCGCATTTCCCGATAGCGGCACTGCGCGTGAGCGGGTCATATACGGATCGCTTGTCGGCTGCCTTCTGGATCTTGCCGTCGCTTATGAAGCAAGCCGGCTTGCCCGGGACGAAGGACTTTATACGGCAAGGCTTACCTGCTGGCTGTTCCTGACCACGGGTTTCATTTACGCGGTACGGGCGCTATCCGGTGCGGTGGGGCTGTTCGGTGGCGACGGGTTGTTCGAGAGTGGAGCCGAGACGCATGCACTGCTTGGTCTCGTGGTCATGGCGTTTCTGGCGCTGCGTGGCATGCTGATCGTGCTGATGGCCGCAGAACGGGCGGCAAACCAGTTAAAGGAAGCAGCGCATCACGATGCGCTGACCGGTGTGCTCAACCGCGGTGGACTTGTGAATGCCCTGCAGAGTGCATCGCCGGGTCGCATGGCGCTGCTTCTCGTCGATCTCGATCATTTCAAACAGCTCAACGATACCGGTGGACACGCTCTTGGCGACAAGGTGCTGAAGACATTCGCTTTCACCGCAACGAGCATTACCGACGCAGATGATCTCGTCGCCCGTCATGGAGGCGACGAGTTCGTTATCCTGCTTCGACATCAGGATGCAGAGGAGGCCGTTGCTACGGCGGAGCGGCTTCGCCTTGCCTTCGCGCGGGTCCTTGACCAGCTCGATGCGGAGCTGCCTGTCAGACCTACATTGAGTATCGGTGTGGCAGTCGATGTCGATGGGGGTGAAACACTCGAGGCGCTGTTGCAGCGTGCCGACCATGCGCTGTATCGGGTGAAACGGCGTGGCCGCGACGGGGTCGAGGCCTATGAAATCGATACCGGGCGATTATCCGGCAGCATGATCACTGTGGCTCGTGAAAAGGATGCAGCCAAGCCCGATCCGGGCAACGTGGCGATCAATTCCGTTGTGTCGCCCGCGCATTCCGTGGGCGGTGCATAGATTGGCGATTTCGATTTTCCAAGGCTTCGAAAAATCGAATAAAAGCCGCCATATTAGGGTTACCCGTTCATCATGAAGCGGGCATCCAGTTGCATTATCAATGGCTAATACTATGAGTGAATTCACAACCAAAGCGGGCAAATCAGCCGCGGTTGATTTTCGAATTCCTCTCCGGGAGCAACAGCGGTTCCACGTCAATAACGTGAGCCGACGCTATCCCGTGGGGTGGGTGGGGGAAGTATGGAGCCCCCACTCATTCCCCGCGAGGTATCAGGCGCTGATATCGACCACGCCGCAATCGCCGGCTTCGGAAGAGAAGGAAAGCAGCTTGCCGCTTGCACTCCAGCTCAAGCCGGTGATCGCACCCTTGCCCGGGCGTCGAAGAAGAGCTTCCTTCTCGTCGGCGATCCTGACGCCGAGGATCATGCCGTCGATAAAGCCGATGGCCAAAACTTCCTCGGCCGGATGGAAGGCGACCTGGGTTACCATGATGTTGGCGCGTGTGCCGAGTTCCATCGGCGCCTTGCCCATCGGGCCATCCTTGGACGAAAAAGGCCAGACAATTGCTGCCGGCGCGCCGGACGAGGCAAGCCACTTGCCCTTCACCGACCATGACAGGGATTTCACCTTGGCGGGATAACCGGTCATGCGCATGTGTCGGTTGTCACCGGCCTTGCCGTCGAGCTTCCAACCGTGCAGCGCATTTTCCTGCATCATCGTGACGAGGAAACGGCCGTCCGGCGAGAAGGTGACGCCGGTATGGGCGCCTTTCCAATCGAGGTCTGCGGCCGGCGCGTTGGTGCCGACCCAGTGCAGCGACACGCCGTTGTAGCGGGCTGCGGCGATGCGCAGGCCCTTGGGAGCAAAGGCGATGCCTTCAACGCTGCGTTCCTCGGCGAATTCCTTGACCGAACCGTCGCCCTGGCGCACGAAGCTCGACTTGCCGACCGCATAGGCGACCGCATTCTGTGGCCCGCCGGCAATGACGCTGATCCACTTGCGCGGCACTTCGGCCAATAGCGTCGTGGTGCCATCGTGGCCGATGCGCAGAACCTTGCCGTCTTCGCCGCCCGAAAGCAGGGTGGCGCTGAACGGATCACGGATGCAGGTCAAAAGCCCCTGATGCGCTTCGGTGACTTTTTCGCCGCCGTCGAGGCGGTGGACGGTGCCGGCAGCAGTGGCGAAGAAAGGGATGTCGCCCAGGAAGTGCGTGGAGACGACGTGGCCTTCGAGATCAAGCGGTGCAACTGTCGGCATCAGGCGGCCATCATTCCAGACATTGTTTCGGTATCCATATGGTTTTTCGGGCGCCGTTCCCGACGCCCGATTGTCTATATTGAATTCTGCAGCCTATGTCAGGCCGGTGTCTTGGCGGTCGCCTGGCAGGCGAGGAAGCTCTTTTCGATCTTGTCGAAATCGAGATTGCGGCCGATGAAGACGAGACGGCTCTCGCGCTTTTCGCCATCCTTCCAGGGACGCTGATGATCGCCTTCGACGATCATGTGGACGCCCTGGATGACATAACGCTCCTCATCGCCGGCAAAGGCGATGATGCCCTTCAGGCGCAAGATGTTCGGACCTTCCGCCTGGGTGATCTTCTGGACCCAGGGGAAGAAGCGATCCGGGTTCATCTCGCCGCCGCGCAACGAAATCGACTTCACCGTGATGTCGTGGATCGGCGACATGGCATCGTGATGACCGTGGTGGTGGTCGTGATCATGGTGATGATGATCATGGTCGTGATGTTCGTGACCATGATGGTGGTGATCATGGCCGCAATCAGGGCCGCAGACATGGTCGTCATGGTCATGATCGAGGAAATGCGGGTCGTTTTCCAGCGCACGCTCGAGGTTGAAGGCACCCTGATCGAGCACGCGGGAAAGGTCGACGCCGGAGCGGCTGGTCTTGTAGATGCGGGCGGTCGGGTTGATGGCGCGCACGACATCCTCGACCACTGCGAGTTCTTCCGGCGTGACGAGGTCGGTCTTGTTGATGAGCACGACGTCGGCGAAGGCGATTTGATCTTCGGCCTCGCGGCTGTCCTTCAGGCGTAATGGAAGGTGCTTGGCATCGACCAGGGCAACGACTGCATCGAGTTCCGTCTTGGCGCGGACGTCGTCATCCATGAAGAAGGTCTGGGCGACCGGGACCGGGTCGGCAAGGCCGGTGGTTTCGACGATGATGCCATCGAAACGGCCCGGGCGGCGCATCAGGCCTTCGACGACGCGGATCAGGTCGCCGCGCACCGTGCAGCAGACGCAGCCGTTGTTCATCTCGTAGATCTCTTCGTCCGATTCGACGATGAGGTCATTGTCGATGCCGATCTCGCCGAATTCGTTGACGATGACGGCATATTTCTTGCCGTGGCTTTCGGAGAGAATGCGGTTCAAAAGCGTCGTCTTGCCAGCGCCGAGATATCCGGTCAGCACGGTGACGGGAATAGGCTTTGCTGCCTGAGCTTCGGTGGTTTGGTCGGTCATAGGGAAACCTCGAAGGTTATGGACTTGCGCCGAATGGCATTTCCATGGGGCGCCGAAAATCGTCCGCTCCATATAAGGGCAAGCTCGGACGAGTTCAAAGGGTTTCGATGTTATAAAATCACGTTACGGCAAGGTGGTGGCGTCGGTCTCGCGCAGTAGTTGATCCAGCGTCAGCATCGGATTGCCCGTCACCTTGGAATATGCGTAGTGGAAGCAGTCGAAATTGCTGAGGTGCCGTTTGCCGATACCGTGAGTTTCCGCCACCAATATCGCGTGAGCCAATAGCTCTCTTGGTGATCCGGCTTCACGAATTTCTATGCCGCGGGCGTCGAGCCATTCGACAACGGCTCCCATCGCAGCTGTGTAAGAGCAGTCGAGTTGATCAGGTTTTGAGAGCACTATAATAGCTTCCCATGACGCAAGTGGCGAGGTGAAAGGCGATTTCGCCGTTGCCAAGGCCTGTTCATAGGCCGTGGCTGTTTCTTCATCCGCTATCAGGGAAACAATCGCGCAAGCGTCAACAAACATCCGAGATCAGTCCAGATCGTGGTCAAAATCGTGATAGGTGGATGCTGGAACAGGCTGCCTGCCCTGCTTGAAGGCAAGGCCACGCTTCGTCAGGATGCGGCTTGCCGTTTCGCCTGGGGTTTCCTGCTGCACACGCTGATCTATGGTTTCTCTCAGCGCCGTGATGACGGCCTCCGTGATCGTCGTGCCGTCTATCTGTGCCAACTCGCGTGCGAGAGCATCAGCCTCTTCATTGCGAATATTGAGTGTCATGGGCAACCACCTTGTGTAGCCAATTCTCTCACATTGTGTAGCTTTTCGCTACCGCAGAATGCCGACATCGAACTTAGCCACGTCCTCCAGTAACTCGATGATCCCCTCCACCGCATGGGTCACCAACTGCTCGCCACGCTGCGCAGTCGCTGCCGAAGCATCGCCCGCGACACCCTTTTCGTTGAGGTCGGACATCTTCCAGCCAAAAGCATGCGGGCCGTAGGCGCGCAGATGGGTGAAGTCGCGGGTGAAATCGGACTGCCGGGAGGTGAAGGTCTCCGCCTTTGTCATGTCCACCTTGTCGGGCCAGAGTGCCAGCATGACGGAGGTTTCGATGTCGCCGCCGTGAATATCGATCGCTTTGTCTTCCGGTGCGATCCAGCCCGTGGGCTGGCCGAAGCGCGTCCAGCTTGTGGCGACTGCCAGCATGCCGAACCGGATGCGGGCTTCGGTGGCAACGATCGTCATCAGCGGCGAATTTCCACCATGGGCATTCAGCATAACGAACTTTTTGATGCCTTGGTGGTTCATGTCTTCAGCAATGCCGAGCCATCGTTCGACGGCCTCATCGAAAGCAAGCGTGCGGGTTCCAGCGACGTCCATGTGCTCGACGGAGTAACCGACGGGTTCGACCGGAAGGAATGTGACGGGCAGAGATGATGGAAGATCGGGGATGAGTCGCTCGACAAGACCCTCTGCAATCAAGGTATCCGTATCGAAAGGAAGGTGCGGACCATGCTGTTCGTGGGCGCCGAGCGGCAATACCGCGATCCAATCGCGTCTTTCTGTGGACGCAAGTGTCTGATCGTTGTCACAAAAGCGCGGGTTGGGATGCGGCATCTGGCGGTGGTTTCCGGGTTTCGTTATGGATAGCGCGCATTATTATAGTGACGACCTTCACCAAGCAAAGCGGGCAGGGCCGATGAGCAAGAAAAAGGGCGAGAAGAAATCGAAGTCCGGCAAGAAGAAAGATCTTGCTGCACTCTCGGCGGCTGATCTCGCGCCGGCGATTACTCAGGCGGCCCGCTCGGTGCGGACGGCCCTTAGTCGCAGCATATCCGACAGCGGCCTTTATGCCGGTCAGGACGGGGTTATCCTTGCCCTCTCGGAAGACGATGGGCAGACGCCTGGGCAGCTGGCTTTGCGGCTGGGCGTGAAGGCGCCGACCATGACCCGAACGATCGGGCGTATGGAGGCGCAGGGTTTCGTGGAGCGTCGCGCGGACGGTCACGACGGGCGCCTGACAAAGGTGCATCTCACGGAAAACGGTCTCAGAAGCGTCGAATCGATTGGCCAGTCCGTTGCCGATTGCGGCGCGATGGCGGTGAAAGGTTTTTCTGAAAAAGAGGTCCGCACACTGCTGAAACTACTCAGGGCGGTAGAACATAATCTCCAGCCGGAAACCGGCGAAGACTGACAGACCTGCACTCAGCCTGCCATCACCAGACTATTGTCCTTGCGAATTAAATTGTTTATTTAAAAAATTTAGTTCGCAAGGCCGGCGCTAGAAACCGGCTTTCAAGAAGAGCATCTTGGAGGGGTTATGGCGCAGAAGATCAAGCTTTCGACGATCGCCGACAGTCTGGGGCTTTCGACTGCAACAATTTCACTGGCACTTCGTGACAGTCCGCTTGTCGCCTCGGATACGCGCGACAAGATCAAGGAGCAGGCACGGGCTCTCGGTTATATCTACAATCGCCGGGCCGCCAGCCTCAGAACCTCCCGCTCAGGCATTATCGGCGTTGTCGTGCATGACGTGATGAACCCTTTTTATGGCGAAATCCTCAAGGCCATCGAAAGCGAGCTCGACCGCAGCAGGCATACGTTCATTCTTTCCAATCACTACGACTCGGTCGAGAAGCAGCGAACCTTCATCGAGACGCTGCTGCAGCTCGGCGGTGACGGGGTGATCATGTCGCCGGCAATCGGCACGCCGGTCGAGGATATCAGGCTTGCGGAGCAGAACGGCATGCCGGCCATTCTGGTGGCGCGTACGATGGATGGCGTCGATCTGCCGACCTACCGGGGCGACGACAGCTACGGTATTTCGCTGGCGACAAACCATCTGATCGGGCTTGGTCACCGGGTGATTGCGATGATCGGCGGTACGGACCAGACCTCTACCGGCCGCGACCGTTATCAGGGTTATGTCGATGCCCTGCGCAAGGCCAATATCGAGGTTGATCCGAGCCTGCGTATTCCCGGCCCGCGTACCATGCAGGGCGGGTTCGAGGCGGCGGTGAATTTCTTATCCCTGCCGCAGAAGCCAACGGCCGCCGTCTGCTGGAACGATCTGGTGGCGATCGGTCTGATGAACGGCATCGCCCGTGCCGGGCTTATCCCGGGCCAGGATATTTCCGTGACCGGTTATGACGATCTGGAGCAGGCGTCGATCTCGACGCCATCGCTGACGACCGTCTCCAACCAGCAGGCCGACGTGGGGCGACTTGCTGCACGCGCGCTTCTCGACCGGCTTGCCGGAAGTCACGAGCCGGATGGCCTGCATCTGATCAAACCGGAAATGCGCATCCGTCAGTCGACATCGCCTTACAAGCCGCTTCGGGATCTCGCCAAGGCGTAACCCGCCTAGGCCGCTGCGCCTTCGAGTGTTGCCTTGCGGGCTGAATAGGCTCGCACGGCATCGCCGAAAGCTTCAAACAGGGCACGCGAGGGTGCATCGGTTTCGGCCCAATATTCCGGGTGCCATTGCACGCCGACGGCAAAGTTCTTCGCATCGATGACCGAGACGGCTTCGACGGTACCGTCTTCGGCTCGCGCTTCCACCTGCAGGCGCGGTGCCGTTTCGGAAATGGCCTGACGGTGCAGCGAGTTGACCTGCACTTCTCCCGCCGTGCCGAGATAACGAGCGATGCAGGAGCCTTCCTCGACGATGACCGGCTGGCGTATGGCGAACTTGCCGTCGCGGTCCGATACGTCCGGCGAGCGGTGGTCCCAGATGCCGGGTTGTTCCTGGATCTCACTCGCCAGCGTTCCGCCAAGCGCAACGTTCAATTCCTGTATGCCGCGGCAGATGGCGAGCAGCGGAATGCCGCGATCGATGGCGCGGCGGATGAGCGGGAGGGAAGTCGCATCGCGGCCCGGATCGAACGGCCCGTCCTCCTCGGAGGCCTCTCTGCCATAAAGCGACGGATGAACGTTGCTGACTGCGCCGGAAATCAGCACACCGTCGACACGGTCTAGAATGGCGTCCGCCTCGTTGCCCGTTTCGAATGCCGGCACGATGAATGACATGACGTCAGCCACCTTCAGCGCTGCCGACACATACTGGTTCGGCGCGGCGTGCCAGATGGCGCCTTCGATTTCGCGGATATCGGCAGGGACGGCGACAACGGACTTCGGCAAATGAGAGGGCATGGTGGTTCCAGATTGATGAAGGCAAAGCCAGAAAAACAGAGAACGCGGCCAATTGCTAGAGGAATTGCGTTGCAAAACCAGCCATCAAGGACAGTGAAGTCGTCCTGGCCGCATGATCACTGCGGGCCACATGAGTGGCTGAGAGCCTTAGAAAATCGATAACCACACGATCTCATATTTTCTTCTCCTTTCTTGCTCTATGTCATGAAATCAGACCCGCTTTGGCGTGAAGCTGCAAGTACCCCATCCAAAAGGAGACCCCCCATGTTTGCCGCTCTTTCGCCTTATGTCGCTGGCCTTGTCATTATCTGGTGGCTTGTCGGCGCTTATGTCATCCCTCGTGACTTCATTCGCGCGCAGCGGACCAATCATGCGGCCCAATCTGCTGGAAATGAGAAGCTGCCTCGCAGGTAAGTGCGATCTGAAATATAGGCTACCCGGAAGAAGCTGCTGCTGCCGAAATAATGAGCATATCCCGCTGAAAACAATTTATAATTAGAGTTTCGGACAATACATACGAAAGTCTAATTCGTTATCCGTACTTCAGCCACCCGTTTGCGTTGTGCCTCGCTTGCAAGCCTCAAGCCAACATGTTTACCTCGTCAACGATATCCGGCGGATTGGAGGATACGCCGGGAGTCGATCATGATCGGGAGGATATTCATGGATCGTCGTCAATTCTTCAAGAAAACTGCAGTAACCGGAGCGGGCGCCTTGGCCGCGGGGGCGCTTGCTGCGCCTGCAATCGCACAGTCCAATCCGAAGATAAGCTGGCGCTTGACCTCATCGTTTCCGAAGTCGCTCGATACGATTTACGGCGGCGCAGACGATCTGGTGAAACATGTGGCCGCCGCCACGGATGGAAACTTCACGATCCAGCCATTTGCTGCCGGCGAAATCGTGCCCGGCCTGCAGGCACTCGATGCCGTGACCAATGGCACGGTGGAGATGGCACATACCTGCTCCTATTACTTCGTCGGCAAGGATCCGACATTTGCAATCGGAAGCGCCATTCCGTTCGGTCTCAACGCGCGGCTGACCAATGCCTGGTTCTATCAGGGCAATGGCAATACGCTGATGAACGAGTTCTTCGCCAAGCATAATGTCTACGGCCTTCTTGCAGGCAATACCGGTGCGCAGATGGGCGGCTGGTTCCGCAAGGAAATCAACACCGTCGACGACTTCAAGGGCGTGAAGATGCGTATCGCCGGCATTGCCGGACGCGTTCTAGAAAAACTCGGCGCTGTGCCGCAGCAGATTGCCGGCGGCGACATTTATCCGGCGCTTGAAAAGGGCACGATCGACGCGGCCGAATGGATCGGCCCCTATGACGATTACAAGCTCGGCTTCTTCAAGGTCGCGAAATATTACTATTATCCGGCCTTCTGGGAGGGCGGGCTGGCGATTCACTCGCTGGTCAATCTGGAAAAATGGAACAGCCTGCCGAAAGCCTATCAGGCGGCGCTGACCGATGCCTGCGCCTTCGCAAATACCAACATGATGGCGAAATACGATCTGAAGAACCCGACGGCGATCAAGCAGATCGTCGCCCAAGGGACGACGCTCAGGCCTTTCAGCCAGGAAATTCTCGAAGCCTGCTTCAATGCGTCGATGGAGGTCTACAAGGAAATCTCCGCGACCAACGCAGACTTCAAAAAAATCTACGAGGATCAGGTGGCCTTCAAGAAGGAAGGGTATCTCTGGATGCAGCTGTCCGAATACACGTTCGACACGTTCATGATGATCCAGCAGCGCAACGGCAAGCTCTGATCTTTTCGCCAGATACCCCGTAAATCGAAAACCCCGGAGCTTGGCTCCGGGGCTTTTCGTCATTCATCAATTGAACTTCGGCGGTTCGGACAGGTTGGGGGCCGCGGGCTGCGCCGGTGCGCCATCCATCGGCGGCAGGCCGAAGTTCGGCATTCCACCGCCCCCGTTGCCGCTGCCAAATCCCGGGACCTCGATCTTGATGGTGTTCAGATCCACTTCCGGAGGCTTGTCCAGCCAGTAGGTAACGGATTCGGGCCAGAAGATAATGATGCCGACGAGGATGAGCTGCATGCCAAGCCACGGAATGGCACCGAGATAGATGTCCCTGGTCTTCACGGTTTTCGGTGCGATCGAGCGCAGATAGAAGAGCGCAAAGCCGAAAGGCGGATGCATGAAGCTGGTCTGCATGTTGACGCAGAGCAGGACGCCGAACCAGATCAGGTCGATGCCGAGCGACTGCGCGACAGGAGCCAGAAGCGGCAGGACGATGAAGGCGATCTCGAAGAAATCGAGGAAGAAGGCCAGGAAGAAAACGAAGATGTTGACGAAGATCAGGAAGCCGGTCGCGCCGCCCGGAATATGAGACAGCAAGTGCTCGATCCAGAGACCGCCGTCCATGCCCTGGAAGACGAGGCTGAAGCAGGTGGCGCCGACGAGAATGAAGACCACCATTGAGGTGATCGTCATGGTCGAGTGCATCGCCTGTCTAATGAGATCCCATGTCAGCCTGCGGTGCAGGGCCGCGAGCACCATGGCGCCGACGACGCCGAGTGCGCCGGCTTCCGTCGGGGTGGCAAGGCCGAGGAACAGTGTGCCGAGCACGAGGAAGATCAATACGATCGACGGAACCATGCCCCAGAGGACACGCAGGACGAGCGCGGTGTTCAGTTCGCCGCGCGCCTCTGGTGGCAAAGGCGGCACATCCTTTGGGCGAACGATCGAGAGGATGAAGATGAAGCCGAGGAAGATCAGTACCTGCAGGATCGAAGGGCCAATCGCGCCGAGATACATGTCGCCGACCGAACGGCCGAGCTGGTCTGCAAGGACGATGAGAACGAGAGACGGCGGAATGACCTGGGTGATCGTGCCGGATGCGGCGATGACGCCGGTCGCGAGCCTCGGATTGTAGCCGTATTTCAGCATGATCGGCAGGGAGATCACACCCATGGTGATGACCGATGCGGCAACAGTGCCGGTGATCGCGCCGAGAATGGCGCCGACGATGATAACGGCGTAGGCCAGACCGCCCGGAATGGAGCCGAAAAGTTTTCCCGTGCCCTCGAGCAGATCTTCCGCCAGACCGCAGCGTTCAAGGATTGCACCCATGAAGGTGAAGAATGGAATGGCCAGCAACAGGTCGTTGGAAACGATGCCGAAAATGCGCAGCGGTAGGGCCTGCATGAAGGCGAATTCGAAATGGCCGGTGGCGATGCCGAGCAGGCCGAAAAACAGGCCGACTGCCGACAGCGAGAAGGCGACCGGAAAACCGTAGAGCATGAAGATGATCATGCCCAGGAACATGGCTGGCGGCATTATGCCGAATGCGAACATGGCTCTAATCCCCCCGATGATTTATTGAAGCGGCTTTTCGTAGGTCGTATCGACCTGCAGGGTTCCCGTCAGCCCCGCTATCCGCTTGATCAGTTCAGAGAAACCCTGCAGCGCGAGCAGGATGAAGCCTCCGACGATGACGAATTTGACCGGCCAGCGGATGAGGCCGCCGGCATTGGAGGAAATCTCGCCCTGCTGGAAAGAGAGGGAGAAAAACGGCCAGGAAAGCCATGCGAGATAGAGGCAGGCGGGGATCAGAAAAACGATCAGGCCCAGCGTGTCGATCCACAACCGTGCGCGATCTGAAACCGAGCCGTAGATAAGATCGACGCGAACATGCTCGTTGAGGCGCAGCGTATGGGAGGCGCCGATCAGCACGATGAAGGCAAAGAGATACCACTGAATCTCGAGCCAGCCGTTCGAGCTATAGTTGAACAGATAGCGTATGAAGGCGTTGCCTGCGCTTATCAAACAGCATGCAAGCACGAGATAACCGGCAAATTTTCCCAGCACCTCGCTCAAGCGGTCGACCAGACCGCTAAACCTTAGCAAAATTCTCATTCTTTCCCGCTCCCAACAGGTCCTTTTATCCCGCCTGTCCTGCGATGGCGATGTAAACGAAGGTCTAAGGAAAGAAAAGCGGAAATGAATGGCTTGAAATGCCTTCGGCCTTGAAATTCCGGGCTTTTGTCGAATATCGAAACTGCCTTTCGGTGTCTCGAAAGCGGACATTTTCCTTTACGCTTTGTTGAACACGTTCGAATATTCCCCCCTACCGTCAAAGGGGTTAACCCGAGCAACAATCAATTCTTAAAGGGTTTTCTTCACTGTCGCTCGAAAGCCAAGGGAATGAGACCCGATGAAGGATTTGGAAGCGAAGACGCTCCCGACAGAGTTGTATCTGCCGTTCGTCCAATCGCTGTTCAAAAATCGTGGAACGCTGTGGACTGGGATGGTTGTCCATATCCTGTCCTGCGCGATCATCTATGCCACGACCGGGGCGGAATTCTACATTCTCATGATTGCGGTGTTCGTTACCGTATTTGCCTATCGCATCTACTGGTTCCGCCAGTTCGACATGATCGACCACAGCCAGCTTTCCAAGAGTGAGATCGAGGGTTGGGAATCGCGCTATGTGCATGGTGCGGCCATTACGGCTTTCGTGCTTGGCATAGGCAGTGCCTATGCGGTTCTCGTACTCAGGGACATGCTGGCCGCGTTCATGTGCATCGCCGTGACGATGGCGTCGATGGTCTCAATCGTCGGCCGTAACTACGGTTCGGCACGTGCGGTCGCACTCCAGACGATCGGATGCTGCCTCCCCCTGGTTCTCGCCTGCCTGCTGACGGGGGAGCTCTATCTCGCGCTCATCTCGCTTTTCCTGATCCCGTTCGGATTGACGACGCAATCCATGGCGAAGGGCGTGCGGGAATTCCTGTACGAAAACGTGCTCGCCTCGCGGGAAATGACACGGATTGCGGACCAGCTCGATATCGCTCTCAGTACGATGACCCATGCTCTGATCATGCTCGATGCCGATGGCCGCGTGCAGGTGATCAATCGTCGCGCCTGCGAGCTTCTCGAATTGCCGGATGCCGACGAGTTGAAAGGTGCGGCATTCATTACCGTACTGAGGCGAAGCGGAAAGTCGCTTTCGGATGATCTCTTAAGGAAGATCGGGCAGCTCTCGGCGGGGCAAGCGGGTAAGACGCTCTTATGTTTAAAGGAAACCGTCTACCTGGAATTCTCGCTCAGCCACCGCACAGACGGTGGCGTTGTCATGTTGTTCGAAGATGTCAGCGCTCGCGTGGCTGCTGAGGAAAAGATCCTGCATCTGGTGCGCTATGATACGCTGACCGGGCTGCCGACGCGTGGTTATTTTGCCGAACTTGCGACGCGATATCTTAGAGAAACGGAAGCCGACCTTTTCGCGGCCTTTGTGATTTTCGACGTAGATGGCTTCAAGCATGTCAACGACATGCAGGGTCACGTCGTTGGTGATCGACTGCTTGCGGCGATAGCCGACCGGCTTGTGCATGAAGCGGGCGACGAGATCATCGTCGGCCGACTGGTCGGCGACGAGTTCGTGATTTTTGCAACGGGCCGGGATCGCAGTGCTCTTGAGGCTCGCATCAACGCCATTCAGGCTGAAATTCAGGGAAGCTATCGGGTCGACAGGCTCGACCTGACTGTCTTCGTCAATGGCGGAGGCGTCATCCTCGAAGGCCACGACTTCGATATGGAAGCCTGGCAGATCAAGGCGGATCTGGCTCTCAACGACGCGAAGTCGGTGGGCAATGGAACGCTGACCATGTTCCGCCCGGAAATGGATGCGCGCTATGTGGCGGAGCAGCGGCTGAAGGCGGATTTGCGCACGGCGATAGAGCAGGGCGACCTGACGGTCGTCTACCAGCCGATGTATCGTCCAGACGGTTCGGAAATGGAATGCTGCGAGGCGCTGGTGCGTTGGTCGCATCCCGAACGCGGCTTCATCGGGCCGAACATTTTCATTCCGATGGCGGAAAGCATGGGGCTGATCTCGGAAATCACCAGGTTCGTGCTCGACCGAGCCTGCGCCGATTGCGTGTCCTGGCAAAACGAGATGTCCGTCTCGGTCAACCTGTCCATTCACGACCTTCGCGGCGGCAAGATCGTGGCGCTGGTCGCGGATATTCTGGAGCGGTACAAGCTCGACCCGACGCGTCTGCATCTGGAAGTTACGGAAAGCTGCTTCATGGACGAGCCGGTGGTCGTCAGCGCCACGCTTGGAAGGCTGCGTGCGAGTGGCGTGACGATCGCCATCGACGATTTCGGCACGGGCTTCTCAAGCCTCAGCTATCTCGATTCGCTGCCGATCGACATCGTCAAGATCGATCGCGCCTTCGTGCGCGACATCGGCACCGAGCCTCGTCGCCTCAAGCTCCTCAGCGGTATCGTGCATCTCTCGCGTGAACTTGACCTGAAAATCGTCATCGAAGGCGTGGAGACCTTCGAACAGCTCGAACTGGTCAAGAAGCATAAGTTCGCCGATCTCGTCCAAGGTTATATCTTCTCCCCGCCGATCCCTGCGAATGCGATTGCAGAACTCAGTCAGAAAACGACCTCTGGCCGCCGGCTCGCTGGCAGACAGAATCGTCGGGACAAAGGCGTAGAACCGCGCGCTTTCGGCACGACGGGCTGAGCGTCCCTCATTTTATCACCAAAATTCATTCCCTAATGTAGGATGTTCTGAAACGTTACGGGTAACCTATTGTTAACCATAAGTTTTAAAAGACTGTTAATCATGATCTTCATCATTGCGATCACGCCCCGTTTCAGGGTTAATCAATCGTTAATAGCGATAGGTAGCCCAGATGTCAGTGGTTCAGAGTTTTTCAGACAAGTCGTTTTCAGAAAAACTGCTTTCTGCACTCGATCATATCGAGTATCGGCGCATTGAAGGACACGAGGATTTCGAGGATGTGGCCCGGTTGCGTTACAAGGCCTACAAGGCCCAGAACGTGCTACCGGTCGGAGCGAGCCATCTGCTGGACGAAATCGATTTCGTCCCGCATGCCTACGTCTTTGGTATCTACTATTACGAAGAGCTGATCTCGACGGTTCGGGTGCATCACGTGACCTCGGAGCACCGGACATGCCAGTCCGTTGGCGTGTTTCCTGACGCCGTGAACGAGCTGCTTGATTCCGGCCTTACCTTCATCGATCCGGCCCGCTTCGCCGTCGACCCGGACATCGTCGGCGAATTGCCGACCATTCCCTACATCACGCTCAGGCCGTCGATCATGGCGGCCATCCACTTCGACACCGATCGGGTGCTTCAGCACATAAGGCCGCCGCATGCGGCCTTCTACAAGCGCATCTTCCTGGCCGATACGCTCGTGCCGCCGACCATCGCGCCGATATACGGGTTTGAACTGACATTGCTCGCCTCCCGGGTTCGCGAGGTGCGCCCTCAGTTGATGCGGCGGTTCCCGCTTTTCCAGTCGGAGGCCTATGAGCGGCGCCTGATGTTCGGCGAGCAGCCGACGATGCTGTCGCCGCCGCTGACCGTCCTGCCGACCGCACGCTTCGCCAGCCGCCCGAACTCACCGGAAATGGCATTCCTCCGCTGATTTCGCCTTTGCATGCAGGCTGACGGACTGGTGTGGCGAAACCATTGCGCTCTGCGGTTGTTTGTGTATTCCTGATATTGCCCGGCTTCCAGGACGGGTCGCGGGGAGATTTGAGCCTTCAGGTCATCGATGGTTCAATGCGTGGAGATCAGGGAGAGGCTTGATGGACGATCATCATAATGGACCGGTTGAAACTGGTGCGCCGATGGATCATGTGGCGCATGAGCGGACCTACGAGTTTTTTCTGGCGGCAGCCAAGTGGGGCACGATGAGCATCGTCGTGCTGCTTATCGCCATGGCTGGCGGTTTTTTCGGCGGGCTCGGACTGCTTGGGGGCCTTGTCCTGTTCGTCATCCTCAACATCGCCGGCGTTTTCCTGCTGCGCTAGCAGCAGACAGAAACTCCTGCCTCGGTGAAAAACGGATCGTGCCTGCTTGCCGGACGTTGCGACCGTTTTGGAAGACTATACCTTTTTATCGTTCAGCATAAGCGAACAATCCGTCTCGGCGAATCCGATAGTCCCGGACTAACGGAAGCGGCCTCGGCATGCCATGTAAGCATCAACATCATTTTCACATGCTTACGCCGGAGTGCCCCATGAAAAAGATCGGATTTCTCTCTTTCGGCCATTGGACGCCATCGCCGCAATCACAGACCCGCTCGGCCGGTGATACGCTGCTGCAGTCCATCGACCTTGCCGTTGCCGCGGAAGAACTCGGTGCCGATGGTGCCTATTTCCGCGTTCACCATTTCGCCCGCCAGCTTGCCTCTCCTTTCCCGCTGCTTGCGGCAGTAGGGGCCAAGACCAGCAAAATCGAGATCGGCACGGGCGTCATCGACATGCGCTACGAAAATCCGCTTTATATGGCGGAAGACGCGGGCTCTGCCGACCTCATTTCAGAAGGACGGTTGCAGCTCGGTATCAGCCGTGGTTCGCCGGAGCAGGTCATCGATGGCTGGCGGTATTTCGGTTATGAGCCGGAAGATGGCAAGAGCGATGCCGATATGGGTCGTCAGCATGCCGAGGTCTTTCTCGACGTGCTGAAGGGGGAGGGGTTTGCCAAGCCCAATCCGCGGCCGATGTTCCCGAACCCGCCCGGCATGCTTCGGCTCGAGCCCCATTCCGAAGGATTGCGGGACCGCATCTGGTGGGGTGCCGGCTCGAATGCGACCGCCATCTGGGCAGCCCAGAAGGGCATGAACCTGCAGAGCTCGACACTGAAGGATGATGAGACCGGCGAGGCCTTCCACATCCAGCAGGCCAAGCAGATCCGTGCCTATCGCGAGGCGTGGAAAGAAGCAGGGCACGCCCGCGAGCCGCGAGTCTCTGTCAGCCGCAGCATCTTTGCGCTGGTTGACGATCGCGACCGTGCCTATTTCGGCCGCGGCGGCAAGGAGGACGATTCGATCGGCTTCATCGACGAAAAGACGCGGGCCATCTTCGGCCGTTCCTATGCCGCTGAGCCGGATGCGCTGATCGAGGAGCTGCGGAAGGACGAGGCGATCGCCGAAGCGGATACGCTGCTTCTCACCGTGCCGAACCAGCTGGGCGTCGAATACAATGCCCATGTGATCGAGGCGATCCTGAAGCATGTTGCCCCGGCTCTCGGCTGGCGCTAAGGCCGATCAAATCAAGTTCCGAAACGACAATGCCGCCCGAAGGTTTCGGGCGGCACTGTCAATTTCAATACCGAAGATGCTGCAGACGGGGGCCTGTCAGGCGCCGCCGCCACCACGCGTACGTGCCGCGCCATCAACGGCGGGCTTGTAGTTCGGATCAAGCCGAACAGCGTGCGAATAGGATTTGTTGGCGCGGACGCGATCGCCGCGGCGCTCATAAACCAGCGCCTGGTTCGCCCAGGATTCGGCGATCTTGTCGTTCAGCTCGATCGCGCGGTTGAAGTCTGCAAAGGCGTTGTCGTCGTCGTTCAGGGCCACGTAGGAAATGCCGCGACCGTTATACGGCTCCGGCGAGTTCGTCGACAGGGAGATGGCCTTGGAGAAGTCCTCGATCGCCTGGGCGTGCTGGCCGCGGACCTGATAGATCAGGCCCCGGTTGTGATAGGCGCGGCCGTCGGTCGTATCGAGCTGGATCGCCTTGTTGAAGTCGTTGAAGGCTTCGTCGTTGCGCCCGGCCTGGCGATAGATATTGCCGCGGCCAATATAGGCGACGTCATAGCTCGGGTTGATCTGCAGCGCGCGATTATAGTCGTTGGCGGCATCGACCGGCTTGCCCATGTTGCGGTAAACGAGCGCGCGGTTGGCGTAAGCCTGATAAAATTGCGGGTTGAGCTGAATGGCACGATTGAAATCGTCCACTGCGCGCTTGAATTCGCCAGCGCGACCATAAGCAGAGCCGCGGCTGTTATAACCTTCCGGGTCGGATGGGTTCGACTGAATGACGGACGACAGCGACGCGATATTTTCCTGCGAGCCTTGCGCACGGTCGACGCGAATGACGTCGGTTGTGGTCGGTCCCGTCGCGCATCCCGCCAAACTCGCCATGCCGATAAACATGCCTGTGATCAAAGCCCGAGAGCGATGCTTGCTTATGAGCGGCAGGCTGGAAAATTCGATTCCATCGGTAGCAACGGAAGTCTTGGCGGCCATCAGGCGCAGGTCCTTGTCTCGGCAGTATGAGTCGAAATCGACCCGGTGCAATGAAAAAAGCGGCGGCGCCTAAGTCGCCCCCGCTCCATAAACACAGAAAAGCGTCTAAAAGACGGCCGATTAACGAGCGGCAGGGCGCGGCGTTGCCGGCAGCAGGCCTTCGCGCTGCATGCGCTTGCGAGCCAGCTTGCGAACGCGACGAACGGCTTCAGCCTTTTCGCGTGCACGCTTTTCCGAAGGCTTTTCGTAGTAATCGCGCATTTTCATTTCGCGGAAAACACCTTCGCGCTGCAGCTTCTTCTTGAGAGCGCGGAGAGCCTGATCAACGTTATTGTCGCGGACAAGTACCTGCACGTTAAATCCCGTTCCTTTGGTTTGTTGTTCGCCCGGTCATCGTCTGATTTGAAGGCGAAATAATGCTGATGCCCGGCGTCAGGCCGTGCGGTTGGTGAAGGCAGATAGCAGATGAGTCCTGCGAAGTCCATATGCACCACGGTTGTTGGTGCGAAAAATGGTTGTGACGTTGAAACAGGTTTTCGCGCGGGTTGGAACGACTATATCGATACTATTGAAACGGTCACCGCGGAACGCCGACTGCAAGGCCGGCAGTCCCGATGATAATGAAACTTTTTATTGGGAGTTCTTCATGCGCAGCGCCATCTACTCACGTTATGGAAATCCGGCCGATGTCCTTGCCGTAGAAGAGCGGCCTCTGCCGGAGCCCGGTCCCGGTCAGGTTCGTATCAGGATGGGCATGGCGGCTATCCATAACCATGATCTGCTGACAGTCAGTGGCCAATACGGGATCAAGCCTGCTCTTCCCGCCGTCGCCGGAACGGAGGCGATGGGTACCATCGATGCTGTAGGTGAGGGGGTTCTGCATCTGAAGGCCGGCCAGCGGGTTGCCGCATCCGGGCAAGGGTGCTGGGCCGATTATTACCTGGCTTCCGCAGCCGGTGCCGTGCCGCTGCCGGCTTCGATTTCCGACGAGGCCGCGGCGCAGCTTATCTCGATGCCGCTCAGCGCTCTGACGCTTCTCGATTTCATCGGCGCAGGGAAGGGCGATTGGGTAATCCAGAATGCGGCCAATGGCGCAGTCGGAAAGGCATTTGCCATGTTTGCAAGAAAACGCGGCATCAGGGTGGTAAATCTGGTCCGCCGCGACGCGGCGGTGAGCGAACTTGCCGATCTCGGCATAGAGGATGTCGTGTCGACCTCCCAGGACGGCTGGAAAGAGACAGTGCAGGCGATCACCGGCGGTGCGCCCATCAAAGCCGGTGTCGATGGCGTCGGCGGATCGGCTTCCGGCGACCTGCTGTCGACCCTCGGCGAAAATGGTCTGCTTGTCTCCTTCGGCTTGATGTCGGGCCAGCCGATGCAGCTATCTGCCAGCGACATGGTGTTCAAGCAGGCGGTGGTGAAAGGTTTCTGGCTTGCAAAGATCGCTCCGACGCTGCCGCGCGAAGAGTTAACGAACCTGATCGGCGAGATCGTACAGGCTGTCGCGAGTGGAGAGGTTCAGCTGAGCGTGTCCGAAGTGTTCGGTCTGTCGGATATCGCCAAAGCGGCCGCGGCAGCAGGTGAGGCGGGTCGCAAGGGCAAGGTGCTGGTTCAGGGCTGATCCGGATAGATCATGCAGTGTCGAAACAATTTTCCGATGCGTCGCAATATGGCCATTGCGGCGCATATTGTTTTGCGATGGGTATGACACGACCAAATCTCATGGAGACGGCGGCAGAAAGGCTGTCGACCAGGAGGCTAAGCCAAGGAAGAGAGGCGCGATGCGCAAATATTCGGTTTTCGCCATAGCCCGCGAGGCAATGCGCGCCCACAAAGGATGGGAGGCGCAGTGGACGTCTCCTGAGCCGCGTGGCGCTTACGACGTCATCATCGTCGGCGCCGGCGGCCATGGTCTGGGCGCCGCCTATTACCTTGCCAAGGAACATGGCATTACCAATATCGCGGTGATCGAAAAGGGCTGGCTCGGCGGCGGCAATACCGGCCGCAACACGACGATCATCCGCTCCAACTATCTCTATGAAGAGAGCATGGATATCTATGAGCATTCCCTGAAACTGTGGGAAGGCCTGAGCCAGGATCTCAACTACAACGTCATGTATTCGCCGCGCGGCGTGATGATGCTGTCGCACAACATCCATGACCAGCAGGTGTTCAAGCGGCATATCAATGCCAACCGGCTTTACGGCATCGACAACGAGTGGATGACGCCGGAACAGGCGAAGGCCTTCGTGCCGGTGCTGGATATTTCCAAGACTGCGCGTTACCCGATCAATGGTGCAGCACTGCAGCGGCGCGGTGGTACGGCCCGCCACGACGCCGTGGCCTGGGGTTTTGCCCGTGCGGCTGCTGATCGCGGCGTTCACATCATCCAGAATTGCGAAGTCACCGGCATCCGTCGCGGACCGGGTGGCGAAGTTCAGGGCGTCGAAACCTCGAAGGGCTTTATCGGCGCCAAGAAGGTCGGCGTTTCTGCCGCCGGACATTCGTCGGTGGTGATGGAAATGGCGGGCGTTCGCGTGCCTTTGCATTCCAACCCGCTGCAGGCGCTGGTGTCGGAGCCGTTGAAGCCGATCTTCCCTTGCGTCGTCATGTCGAACACGGTGCATGCTTATATCTCGCAGTCCGACAAGGGGGAGCTGGTGATCGGCGCCGGTACCGACCAGTATAATTCCTACAGCCAGACCGGTGGCCTGCAGATCATCACCCACACGCTGGATGCGATCTGCGAACTTTTCCCGATCTTCCGTCGCGTCAAGATGATGCGCCAGTGGGGTGGCATTACCGACAACACGCCGGATCGGTCGCCGATCCAGGGGATCACGCCGGTGCCCGGCCTGTTCCTCAATTGCGGCTGGGGCACGGGCGGGTTCAAGGCGACGCCGGGTTCGGCCAACCTGTTTGCGCATCTCATCGCCAAGGGCGAGCCGCACAAGCTGGCCTCCGGCCTGACGCTCGACCGGTTCCGCACCGGCCGCCTGATCGACGAAGCGGCCGCTGCCGCCGTTGCGCATTGAGATAGGGGATAGATAGACCAGATGCTTTTGATCCACTGCCCCTATTGCGAGGAAGACCGTTCCGAGCTGGAGTTCCGCTGGGCCGGCGAGGCGCATATCGCCCGGCCGGAAAACATCGCAGCAATCTCTGATGAGGAATTCGCCGAGTTCTTCTTCCTGCGCAACAACGAAAAGGGCCTCACCTATGAACGGTGGCGGCATATCCATGGCTGCGGGAGGTTCTTCAATGCGGCGCGCGATACGATCAGCGACAGGTTCCTGATGACATACAAGGCAGGTTTACCCAAACAGCCGGTACCGGTGGCTGAGGAGTTTGCCGCGATCGCCGAGGAGAAATCCGTCGAGACCTGGGAACAGACCGAAGGAGACGCCAGATGAGCGCTTCTTCCAATTCCGGTGCATTCCGCATCAAGGGTGCGGGCCGCCATACGCCGGCTCGCACGGCGCGCTTCACCTTTGATGGCAAGAGCTACACGGCGCTTGAGGGTGACACGGTTGCGTCCGCGCTTCTGGCGCATGGCGTCCATCTTCTCGGCCGCTCTTTCAAATATCACCGTCCGCGCGGCATCCTGACCGCAGGTCCGGAAGAGCCGAATGCGCTGCTCGACGTGTCGCGTGATGCCGCCCGCCGCCAGCCGAACGTACGTGCCACGGTGCAGGAAGTGTTCGACGGTGCGAAGATTTCGTCGCAGAACCGCTGGCCGTCGCTGAGATACGACATCGGCGCTATCAACGATGCGCTCTCGCCGTTCTTTGCTGCCGGTTTCTACTACAAGACATTCATGTGGCCGAAGGAAGCTTGGCATAAAATCTACGAGCCGATCATTCGTCGCTCAGCCGGTCTCGGTGTGGCGCCGACGGAAGACGATCCGGATCATTATGCCAGCCGTTATGTCCATTGTGACGTGCTGGTCGCCGGCGCCGGTGTGGCGGGCCTTACGGCGGCACTTTCCGCTGCCGCGACGGGCAAGACGATCATTCTCGTCGATGAGCAGCCGGAAGTCGGTGGTGCGCTGCATTACGACGCTTCGACCATGATCGGCGGCCAGAACGGTTACGACTGGGCGCAGGCCGCTGCGGCAAAGCTGAAGGCGATGCCGAATGTGACGGTGCTGACGCGCACGACCGTGTTCGGTTACTACAATCACGGCTTTCTTGGCCTCGTCGAACGCGTCACCGATCACATCTCGCGTCCGGGCAAGGATGTTCCGCGTGAGCGCCTGTGGCAGGTGCGCAGCAAACAGGTGATCCTCGCCACCGGCTCGATCGAGCGGCATATGGTGTTCGCCAACAATGACCGCCCCGGTATCATGCTGGCATCGGCTGCGCGCTCATTCCTCAATCATCACGGGGTTGCGGTCGGCAACCGTGTCGGCGTCTATACAGCGCATGATTCCGCCTATGAAGCGGCCTTCGACCTGAAACGCGCTGGTGTCTCGATCGCCGCGATCGTCGATAACCGCGACAGGCCGGGCGAGGCGGTGCTGGCGGAAGCCCGCAAGCTCGGCATCGACGTGTTGGCAGGCCATGCCGTGGTCGATACGTCCGGGCGGCTCAGGATCAATTCGATGACGGTTGCCCGCAACGGCAATTTCGATCGCCGCAAGATCAAGGTCGATGCGCTGATCGTCTCGGCCGGCTGGACGCCATCGGTGCATCTGTTTTCGCAATCGCGCGGCAAGCTGAAATTCGAAGCGGCCAGCCAGCGTTTTCTGCCGGATGTCTATGCGCAGAATTCGATCTCGGTCGGCGCCTGCAACGGCACTGATGATCTCGCCGAACTGATCGACGAGGCAATTCTGGCCGGCGGCGGCAGAGTGGCGCTTTCCGGCGAAAACCGCTTCGAATGGACCGGCGGGATGATCGGTGCGGCCGAAGGGGCAGGGCCGGAAGATGCTGTCAAGGCCTTCGTGGATTTCCAGCATGACGTGACGGCCAAGGATATTTGCCTTGCGGTGCGCGAGGGCATGCATTCGATCGAGCATATCAAGCGCTTCACCACCAATGGCATGGCATCCGACCAGGGCAAGCTTTCCAACATGCATGGCTTGGCAATCGCATCAGAAATGCTCGGCCGGCCGATCCCGCAGGTCGGGCTGACGACCTTCCGCGCGCCTTATACGCCCGTCACTTACGGCACGCTGATCAACCATTCGCGCGGCGATCTGTTCGATCCGGCGCGCAAGACGCCGATGCATGCGCTCGAAGAGGCTGAAGGTGCCGAATTCGAGGATGTCGGCAACTGGAAACGTGCCTGGTATTTTCCCAGGCGCGGCGAGGACATGCATTCCGCCGTCAACCGCGAATGCAAGACGGTGCGCGATGTGGCCGGCGTGTTCGATGCCTCGACGCTCGGCAAGATCGAGGTGGTCGGGCCGGATGCGGCGCAGTTCCTCAATCTGCTTTATACCAATGCCTGGGACACGCTGAAGCCCGGCAAATGCCGTTACGGCATCATGACCCGCGAGGATGGCTTCATCTATGACGACGGCGTCGTCGGCCGATTGGCGGAAGACCGTTTCCATGTGACGACCACGACCGGCGGTGCGCCGCGCGTGCTCAATCATATGGAAGACTATCTGCAGACGGAATTCCCGCATCTTAAGGTCTGGCTCACTTCGACCACCGAACAATGGGCCGTGATCGCGGTGCAGGGGCCGAAGGCGCGCGAGATCATCGAGCCTTTCGTCGAAGGGCAGGATCTGTCCAACGAGGCCTTCCCGCATATGAGCGTTGCGGAATGCACCGTCATGGGCGTGCCGGCGCGGCTGTTCCGCGTCTCGTTCACCGGCGAGGTCGGTTACGAAATCAACGTGCCGGCCGATTACGGTGCGGCGGTGTGGAAGGCCGTCTGGGTACGGGCCGAAAGCATGGGCGCCTGCCTTTACGGCACCGAGACCATGCATGTGCTGCGCGCCGAAAAGGGCTATATCATCGTAGGTCAGGACACGGACGGAACGGTGACGCCGGACGATGCCGGTTACGGCTGGGCGGTCTCCAAGAAGAAGGCCGATTTCGTCGGTATTCGTGGGCTCAAGCGTCCCGATCTGGCGCGCGAAGGCCGCAAGCAGCTTGTCGGTCTTTTGACCAAGGACCCGAAGGAAGTACTGGAAGAGGGTGGGCAGATCGTTGCCGATCCGAACCAGCCGAAGCCGATGACCATGCTCGGCCACGTCACTTCGTCCTACTGGTCGGAAAATCTCGGCCGGTCGATCGCCATTGCGCTGGTGGCCGGTGGGCGCGCGAAGGTGGGCGAAACGCTCTACGTGCCGATGGCGGACAAGACGATCGCTGTCGAAGTGACCGGCATGGTATTTGTCGACAAGGAAGGAGGCCGGATCAATGGCTGAGCTTGGTTCCCATATCGCAACCCGTAGCCTTCCGCTTTCCGGCGTCCATGGTGGCTCGTCCATGGTTCGGCTGGAACCGGCGGCCCCGGCCAGCCGTATTTCGCTGCGCGTACGGGCCGAGGATGTTCCGGCCTTGTCGAGCGCGCTCGGCGTCGATCTGCCGGTGAAGCCGAAGACCTCCGCTTATGCCAACGGCCGCACGGCACTCTGGCTCGGGCCGGACGAATGGCTGGTGATCGACGAAGGTGAAAGCGGGCTGATGACCGCTGCCGCCAATTCCGGCGTGCTGCATTCGGCGACGGACGTGTCTCACCGCAATACGGCGATCCTCGTTTCCGGGCCGGGGGCTGCGGCTGCCATCAATGCCGGTTGCTCGCAGGATCTGTCGCTTGACGTCTTTCCGGTCGGCGCCTGCTCGCGCACGTTGTTCGGCAAGGTGGAGATTGTGTTGCTCAGGACCGCAGAGGATGCTTTCCGGGTGGAAGTCTGGCGGTCGTTTTCCGACTATGCCTTCGGCCTTCTGTCAGAGGGCGCAAGGGACGCGGCGCTTTAGATCGGTCTACGCAATTCCGGACGCAAAACCGGTTTCCACTTTTGCTGGAATTGATTTAGGCATCGGGTCTTCGACCATAGCCTAACTTGATCTTGCCCAGGCAATATCGCACCCTCCCGGATCAAAACGGGAGGGTTTTTCATGCTGGAAATTCAATGGATTTTGCTTGGCCTTATCGCCGCGATTGCTGGCGGAGGTGTTGCGGCGAAGCTGTCCGGCATCGAGTTGTGGAAAGGCGTTTTGGTCGGCGGCGCGGCGGCGGTCGCGGCACTGCTGGCCGCTTTCGCACCCGGCATCGATCGTAACCTCACCATGCCGATGGCGGGGCTGATTGCAGCCGGGATCGCGGGTTCAGCGGTTGGGCTGACCGCGTCGCGAACCGCGCCGCTGGTGATCGGGGCAGCGGTTCCGCCACTCCTTGGTTTGCTGATGCTCGACATAGGCTGACCGGCACATCGCTCTTGCGGTCGCGCTTTTCATGTCGCTATCTGTATCCAGATAAAGCTTTGGGAGGAGCTCGTGAAGATACGTGCAGCCGTGCTGCGGCAATCGCTTGTCCTGCCGCCCTTTGCGGTCAGCCGGCCGCTGTCGATTGAAGAGCTGGATCTCGATCCTCCGGGACGCGAGGAGATCCTTGTACGCATCGGTGCGGCGGGGCTTTGCCATTCCGATCTATCCGTCATCAATGGCGATCGCCCGAGGCCGATGCCGATGGCGCTCGGCCATGAGGCTGCCGGCACGGTGGAGGCCATTGGTGCGGGCGTCCATGACCTGCTGCCGGGTGATTATGTGGTGATGAGTTTCGTGCCGAGCTGCGGTCATTGCCTTCCCTGCGCCGAAGGGCGTCCGGCGCTTTGCGTGCCCGGCGCAGACGCTAACGGCAAGGGGGTGCTGCTGTCTGGAGAACGGCGGCTGGTTTGTGACGAGGTTCCGGTCAACCATCACCTCGGCGTTTCCGGCTTTGCCACGCATGCGGTGGTGTCGCGCCACTCGGCGATAAAGATCGATCGCGAGCTTCCGTTCGCGGAAGCGGTATTGTTCGGTTGCGCGGTGCTGACGGGAGTGGGGGCGGTCGTCAACACCTGCAAAGTGCAGCCGGGACAGAGTGTCGCCGTCATCGGCCTCGGCGGTGTTGGTCTTGCCGCGGTTCTGGGCGCGCTTGCGAGCGGCGCCGAACGCGTGATCGCCATCGATCTGGCACCGGCAAAGCTCGAGGTTGCTCTTAAGCTCGGTGCCACCGACGTCTTTCTGGCTAGCGATGAGGATGTGGTGGAGAAGATCCGCGAAACGACAGGTGGTGGCGTCGATCATGCGCTTGAAATGGCCGGCTCGACCCGAGCCTTTGATCTCGCATACCGTATTACCCGCCGGGGAGGGACGACGGCCACGGCAGGCCTTGCGAACCCGGTCAGTCAGTTTGCTATCCCGGCGGTCAGTCTTGTGGCAGAGGAACGGCGCGTACTCGGTAGTTACCTCGGAGGATGCGTGCCCAGCCGCGATATCCCGCGCTTCATCGGCCTCTATCGGCGCGGAAAGCTGCCAGTGGACCGGCTTCTGTCATCGACCGGACGGCTGGAACAGATCAACGAGGCTTTCGACCTGTTGCACGAGGGCAAGGTCATTCGCCACGTGATCACCTTCGATTAGACCCCTTCGGGCCGATCCTTGGGGTCGAACTGGACGATGGTAATCCAATTGGCCGTGAGTGCCGGCTTCTTTTCGCCCTCGACCTCGACGGAGACGTCATAGCTTGTCATCAACATGCCGGCGCCGCGGAAGCGGCATTCCGACAAGGTGAAGTGTCCACGCACGCGGGCGCCCGATTTGACCGGCGACATGAAGCGGACGCGATCAAATCCGTAATTGATGCCCATTGTCTGTTCGCGGATTTTCGGCACTGTGCCGAAGTTCATCGCAGAAAGCAGGGACAAGGTCAGAAAACCATGTGCGATCGTGCCGCCGAAGGGGCTTTCCGCTGCCGCTCGCTCAGGGTCGACGTGGATGAATTGATGGTCGAGCGTGGCATCGGCGAACTGGTTGATCATCGTCTGGTCAACGGTGATCCACTCGGAGATGCCGAGTTCCTGGCCCACAAGTCCTGGCACGTCCGCCAGCGAAATCTCACGCATTCAGCACACCGTTCTTGTCGTCGTTTGAAGCATTGCCCGTGGGTCGCAGCCTCACCCTTTCAGGCAGAAGCATACGGAGCGGGAAGGAAGGAAGTTGGTCCAAGGCTTGCCGGAAATCAGATCCTGCCAGCCGCTGCCGGGCAGGTTAAACTCAGCCTCTTCATGAGCCCGGTTGAAGAGGATTGCAAGACGAGTCGAGATGCCCGATGTGCGGTCGTCTGTCTTAAGGCTCATGCCGATCAGCCGGATTTCGGCATTTTCCCAGTCGGAAACCTGCATGGGAGACCCCGATGGTGCCAGCCATTCGACATCGTCATTTCCGGTGAAGAAGTCCGTTTCGGAAAACACCGAAAAGCGCTGGCGGATTTTCGCCAGCAGCGCCGTGTGGCGGATCAGCTCCGTGTCCAGCTCTTCCCAGTCCATCCAGGTGATTTCATTGTCCTGGCAATAGGCATTGTTGTTGCCGCGCTGCGACCGGCCGGCCTCATCGCCCATGGTCAGCATGATCGTGCCACGGCTGGCAAACAGCGTTGAAAGCAGTGCGCGGACATCGCAGCGTCGGCGCTCCTGTATCGCGGAATCTGTGGTCAGGCCTTCCGCGCCGTTGTTCCAGGATAGATTTTCGTTGTGGCCGTCGCGGTTATCCTCGCCATTGGCATCGTTGTGCTTGTGCTCATGCGAGACGAGGTCGAAGAGCGTGAAGCCGTCATGGGCGGCGAGAAAGTTGACGCTGCGGGTGCGGCCGGATTTTTCGAAAATATCGGAGGAGCCTGCAAGCCGTGTCGCAAGCGCGCCGGTCATCCACTGATCGCCGCGCCAGTAACGGCGCAGGTCGTCGCGGGTGCGGTCATTCCATTCGAGGAAGGGCTCGGGGAAATTGCCGAGCTGGTAACCTCCGGGGCCGATGTCCCAAGGCTCGGCGATGAAGACGCGATCCTTCAGCAGGTCATCGGACAACATTGCTGTCAGCGTGGCGCCGTTCGGATCGAAACCTTCTGCGGTGCGTCCGACCACGGGGGCGAGGTCGAAACGGAAACCATCGATGCCTGCATGAACGACGAAATGGCGCAGCGTATCGATGATCAGTTGTCGGACGACCGGATGATCGGCTGCGACCGTGTTGCCGGTTCCGGTGTCGTTGACCAGTTCTCCCGCGTCATGCGGCAGATGGCGGTAATAGGCGAGATTGTCGAGGCCGCGCATGGACAGCGTTGCGCCATAACGGTCACTCTCACCGGTGTGGTTGAAGACGAGATCGAGGATGGTGCCGATGCCGGCTTCATGCAGTTTCGCGACGGCCTCGCGAAGCTCCGTCATGCCGCCGGGGCAGAGACGCGGATCGAGCGCCATGAAGGCCACTGGGTTGTAGCCCCAACCATTGGTGAGACCGAGCGGCGGCAGATGGCGCTCATCGATCCATGCGGTGATCGGCATGAGTTCGATTGCATCGACGCCGATCGTCTTGAGATGGGTGATGATCGCCGGATGAGCGAGTGCGGCGACGGTACCGCGAATCTCTTCCGGTATATCCGGATGCAATATGGTGAAGGGTTTGACTGCGATCTCGTAAATGAAACCACCGGTCGGCAGGAGCGGAGCCGCCTTGTCCGCCTCGGCGTCTTCCGTCACGATCGCGCGTGGAACGAGGTTGGCGGTATCCAGCTCGTAGGTGGCGAGATCGTGGTCGGCCTGGAACGGACGGTCGAGTTCCTTTGCGTAAGGATCGACCAGAAGTTTTGACGGATCGAACCACAGTCCCTTGTCCGGATCATATGGTCCGTAAGCGCGGTAGCCGTAACGTTGACCCACGCCTAGGTCTTTTACCGAGACGCGATGGATGTCGCCGGCGTCGCGAAGCATCTGGTGGCGAGCTGTTTCGTTGCCGCTTTCGGCATCGAACAGGCAGAGTTCGATTTTTTCTGCGGACGCGGACCAGACGGCGAAATCCACGCCGGTCGGAGTGAGAGTGGCGCCGAGTTTTAATGCCGTTGAAGCAGGCATGCCGTCAGACCTCTTCTCGAAAAAATGAACATCAGGCGCATGGTGTCCGCAACGGTACAATTACGAAAAAAGGCGGGGACTCGCCCTCGGGATAGGCTTCGACGTAGCCGATAGCGGCGTTGATGCTGCGATTGACAAATACGTCATTGCGCTCGTGTTCAACGGGATCGCAATGCCAATTGTCATAGGTGTGCTCGAACCTGCCGGATTGAAATACCAATAAATCTCCGCCGAGGACGCCAATCCCGCGCTTTCGAAGTTCCGCCAATGCAGAAAGAGCTTCCGGGCGGCTGAGCGCCCAGTTGCGGTGTTCAGGGAAAAGTGGCCGACCGATCGATAATATCGCGTCGATTTCGGCGGACCAGGCAATGATCATTTTGCTATCACGTAATAACCGTTGGCGCATCACGCCCTGAGCGCTTCTTCAGATCGGAGATTTCGTCGGCGACAGCGATCAGGTCGGCCAATGCTTCCTGTGTATCGATACCGTGCTTGGAAGCATCCGGCTCGTAACGTTCGACATAGACGCGGATCGTGGCGCCCGATGTGCCGGTGCCCGACAGGCGGAAGACGACGCGGCTGCCGCCTTCGAACAGCACGCGGATGCCCTGGTTCTTCGATACCGAACCGTCGATCGGATCGTGATAGGCGAAGTCATCTGCGGCGACGACCTTCAGCGAACCAAAGCTCTGGCCCGGCAGCGAGTCGAGTTTTTCGCGCAAGGCGGTGATCATGCCGTTTGCTGCGTCCGAATCCACTTCCTCGTAGTCGTGGCGGGAATAGTAGTTGCGGCCGTATTCGGCCCAATGGCTTTTGACGATTTCGGCCACGCTTTCGTTGCGGCCGGCCATGATGTTCAGCCAGAAGAGCACGGCCCAGAGGCCGTCCTTTTCGCGCACATGGTCTGAGCCGGTGCCAAAGCTTTCTTCGCCGCAGACGGTCGCCTTGCCGGCATCGAGCAGATTGCCGAAGAATTTCCAGCCGGTCGGGGTTTCATACATGCCGATGCCGAGCTTTTCCGCCACGCGGTCGGCAGCGGCGCTTGTCGGCATGGAGCGGGCGATGCCGGCGATGCCCTTGGCATAACCCGGCGCGAGCGTTGCATTGGCTGCAATGATCGCGAGGCTGTCGGACGGAGTTACGAACATGCCCTTGCCGACGATCATGTTGCGGTCGCCATCACCATCGGAAGCGGCGCCGAAATGCGGGCCGTCCTTGCTCATCACGTCGTCATAGAGTTCCTTGGCGTGGACGAGGTTCGGGTCCGGATGATGGCCGCCGAAATCCGGCAGCGGGATTGCGTTTCGGACCGAACCGTCCGGGGCACCGAGGCGGTTTTCCAGGATTTCCGTCGCATAAGGACCGGTAACCGCGCCCATCGAGTCGATGACGACGCGGACGCCGCTGGCGATCAGTGCGCGGATGGCGCTGAAGTCGAAAAGCTGTTCCATCAGCTCGGCATAGTCTGCAACCGGGTCGATCACCTCGACGGCCATACCGGCGACCTTGAACGTACCGATCTTGTCGAGATCGAGATCCGCCGTATCGGCGATCTTATAGGTGTCGATGACCTTGGAGCGGGCATAGATGGCGTCGGTGATCTTTTCCGGTGCCGGGCCGCCATTGCCGATATTGTACTTGATGCCGAAATCTTCGGTCGGGCCGCCGGGATTGTGGCTGGCGGAGAGAATGATGCCGCCGAAGGCGTGGTATTTACGAATGACATTGGAAGCTGCAGGCGTCGAGAGGATGCCGCCCTGGCCGACCATGACCTTGCCGAAACCAACCGCGGCCGCCATCTTGATCGCCTTCTGGATGACTTCGCGGTTGTAATAACGGCCATCGCCGCCGATCACCAAAGTCTTGCCTTCAAAACCTTCGAGGCTGTCGAAAATGGATTGGATGAAATTTTCCGCATAGTTCGGCTGGGCGAAAACCGGAACCTTCTTGCGCAGGCCGGACGTGCCAGGCTTCTGATCCTGGTAAGGGGTCGTTGCGACGGTCTTGATCATACTCAAATACCTTTTCTTTCAAGGATCTCGGAAAAGAGCGCGGCGTAAAGAGCTGCGCTGCGGTTCCACGAAACATCCGATTTCATGCCCTGCTTCTGGATCACAGTCCATAGCTTCTCGTCCTTATAAAGGCGTATGGCGCGACGGAGTGCGCGGGCAAGATTGTCTGTCGTCAGCGGGCCGAAGGAGATGCCGGTTGCTGCCTCGGCCGCAAGCCCCGCATGGCTTGCATCGATGACCGTATCATTGAGGCCGCCGGTGCGGGCGACGATCGGCACGCAGCCGTAGCGCAGGCCATAAAGCTGGGTGAGGCCGCAGGGTTCGAAGCGCGAGGGAATGATGATCGCGTCGCAGCCGGCCTGCATCAGATGTGAGAGCGGCTCGTCATAGGCGGCGATGATGCCGATCTTGCCGGGATGGCGAAGCGCTGCAGCGTGGAAGGCATCTTCGAGCGCCTTGTCGCCGGAGCCGAGGACCGCGAGCTTGGCACCGTGCTCTATAAGATCGTCCAGTGTTTCGGCGAGCAGATCCATGCCCTTCTGTTCGGTCAGCCGGGAGACGACGCAAAAAAGCGGCTCATCACTGGCATCGAGCGAAAACCGTTCCGCGACCAGCCGCTTGTTTTCGGCCCGCGCCTTCAGGCTGGCTGCGGAATAGGCGCTGGAAAGCAGAGGGTCGGTTTCCGGGTTCCAGACGTCGGTGTCGATGCCGTTGACGATGCCTGTGAGATCTTCGGATCGACTGTGGAGCAGGCCTTCCAGACCCATGCCGAATTCCGGGGTGAGAATTTCCTCGGCATAGGAGGGGCTCACGGTCGAGATTTCCCAGCTCGTCTGCAGCCCGGCTTTCAGGAAGGAAATCCTGCCGTAATATTCTATGCCGTCGATCGAGAAAGCATGCGGCGGCAGTTCCAGTGCGGGAAAGATTTCGGCATCGAATACGCCCTGAAAGGCGATGTTGTGGATTGTGATGACGCTCGGCAGCTCCGGCTCTGTCGCGTAACGCATATAGGCGGGAAGCATGGCCGCCTGCCAGTCGTGGACATGTACGAGATCCGGTCGCCAGCTGCCGGGTTCACCGGTCAGGCCCATTTGGGCGATGATGGCGCCAGCCTTGGACAGCGCTGCGAAACGACGCCAGTTATCCTCGTAATCCTTGCCGGTGACGTCGAGATAGGGACCACCTTGCCGGTCGAACAGTTCGGGGCAGTCGAGGATGAGAAGGTCGAGACCCTTGTGTTCAATTTCGAGGATGCGGGCTTCCGCGCCGAGCAGATCGGGAAATGTGCGGCGCAGGGTGGCGCCTTCGGCGATCCGCATCACGGCGGGATAACCCGGCATCAGGGTCTTGACGGCAATACCCTGCCTGCCCAGCGCAATCGGAAGCGCGCCGGCCACGTCGGCCAGCCCGCCCGTCTTCACCAGAGGATAGACTTCGGAAGCGACCGAGAGGACCTGCATCACAAATCCAACTTGTCGATCATCTTCTGGGTTATCAGGCAGATGCCGCTTTCGGTGCGGCGGAAGCGTTTCGCGTCGAGTTCCGGATCCTCGCCGACGATCAGCCCTTCGGGGATGGTGACGCCATGATCGATGACGACATCGCGAAGCTGGGCGCGGCGGCCGATCCTGACATTCGGCAGCACGACGGCGCCTTCGAGCTTCGAATACGAATTGGCCCGCACGCCGGTGAAGAGCAGGCTGCGATTGAGAGATGAACCGGAGATGATGCAGTCACCGGAAATGACGGAGGAGGTCGCCGAGCCACGGCGCTTTTCGTCGTCGTGGACGAACTTTGCCGGTGCGGTGATTTCCGCATAGGTCCAGATCGGCCAGGACTTGTCGTAGAGGTCGAGGCCGGGAACGATTTCGGTCAGGTCGATATTGGCCTGCCAATAGGCGTCGATCGTGCCTGCATCGCGCCAGTAGGGTTCGCGTTCGTAGTCGGAGCGGACGCAGCTGTCGGCGAAGCGGTGAGCAACCGCCTTACCGTGTTCGACGATATAGGGAATGATGTCCTTGCCGAAATCGCGGCTGGAGCCGGCGACTTCAGCATCACGTTTCAGGGCCTCGATCAGGAATTTCGTGTGAAAAACGTAGATGCCCATCGAGGCGAGGGCAAAATTCGGATTGCCGGGAATGCCCGGCGGATCGGCCGGCTTCTCGACGAAATCGATGATCTCGTCCTTCTCGTTGACATGCATGACGCCGAAGCCGGTCGCTTCCATGCGCGGCACTTCCAGGCAACCGACGGTGACGTCGGCACCGGAGTTGACGTGCTGTTGCAGCATCAACTCGTAGTCCATCTTGTAGACATGGTCGCCCGCCAGGATGACCATGTATTCGGTGGCATAACCCTCGATGATGTCGATGTTTTGGAAGACGGCATCGGCGGTGCCTTCGTACCACTGCGTCTCGGAGACGCGTTGGGAGGCGGGCAGGATATCGAAGCTTTCGTTTCGCTCGGGGCGGAAGAAGTTCCAGCCGCGCTGCATGTGGCGGATGAGCGAGTGGGCCTTGTACTGGGTGGCGACGCCGATGCGGCGAATGCCCGAGTTCAGGGCATTGGAAAGGGCGAAATCGATGATGCGGGCCTTGCCGCCGAAATAGACGGCGGGCTTGGCGCGCCGGTCGGTCAGTTCCTTGAGGCGGCTTCCGCGTCCTCCGGCCAGAACATAGGCCATGGCATCACGCGACAGGGGCTGGATGCGTTGTTTATCGTTCATGATTCTCCTCCCTTATATATTTTCTGCCAGTTCCAGCATGATCGTCGCCAACGGTGGCAAAGTCACGTCCGCCCAGATGCTGCCTCCCGCATCCACGGCCTGAACCTTGCCTCCATTGCCCTTGCCGCTGCCGCCATATATCTCGGCATCGGTGTTGAGAACCTCCCGCCATTTTCCCGCATGCGGCAAAGGCAGCCGATAGTTTGCGCGATAGACCGGGGTGAAATTGGTGATGACGGCGACCGGCTTTTCGCCCGGTGCCATGCGCAGCCAAGCGAAGACGGAATTGTCCGCATCATCGACGACCAGCCAACGAAAGCCTTCGCCCTCGCAATCGCGGGCATGGAGGGCCGGCTTGGAGCGGTAACAGAAATTGAGGTCTCGCACGAGGCGCCGTATGCCTTCGTGTGGATGGTAGGCCAACAAGTTCCAATCGAGCGATTTTTTCTCGCTCCACTCGCTCCACTGGGCGAATTCCTGGCCCATGAACAGCAGCTTCTTGCCCGGATAACCCCACATGAAGCCGTAATAGGCGCGCAGATTGGCGAACTTCTGCCAGTCATCTCCGGCCATCTTGGCGATCAGCGATCCCTTGCCGTGGACCACTTCGTCATGGCTGAGCGGAAGGACGAAGTTTTCGGCAAAGGCGTAGACGAGGCCGAAGGTGATGGCGTTGTGGTGATGCTTGCGGTGCACGGGTTCGCGCGCGAGATAGCTCAGCGTGTCGTGCATGAAACCCATGTTCCACTTGAAGCCGAAACCGAGCCCGCCTTCATGCACCGGAGCCGAGACCTTGGGCCATGAGGTGCTCTCTTCGGCGATCGTCATCACGCCGGGATGCGCGCCATAGGAGAGCGAATTCATCTTTTGCAGGAAACGGACGGATTCAAGATTTTCCCGGCCGCCGTATTCGTTGGGGATCCATTCGCCTTCGCGACGTGAATAATCGAGGTAGAGCATCGAGGCGACGGCATCGACGCGTAGGCCATCCAGATGGTATTTTTCCGCCCAGTAAAGGGCGTTGTTGATCAGGTAGGACAGGACCTCGACGCGACCGAAATTGTAGATCGCCGTGTTCCAGTCGGGGTGGTAGCCCTGACGCGGATCGGCATGTTCATAGAGTGCCGTTCCGTCGAAATTGCGCAGGCCGTGGGCGTCCGTCGGGAAATGTGCCGGGACCCAGTCGAGAATGACGCCGATGCCGACCTTGTGGGCACCATTGACGAAGCGGGCAAACCCTTCCGGCTCGCCGAAACGGGCCGACGGTGCGTAAAGGCCGGTCGTCTGGTACCCCCAGGACGGATCATAGGGATGTTCGGTGATCGGCAGGAACTCGATATGGGTGAAGCCCATCTCGACGCAATAGGGGATGAGGCGGGAAGCAAGCTCGTCCCAGGAGAGGAACGTCCCGTCGTCCCGGCGTTGCCATGATCCCGCATGGACCTCGTAGATGGAGATCGGCTGGCGTCGGTGGTCCGCCTTTTCCCAGAATTCCCGGTGGGCATCATCCTCCCATACCTGGGAGAGTTCCGGTGCCGTCACCGAGGCCGTCTTCGGCCGCATCTCGGCGCGGCGAGCAAAGGGGTCGGCCTTCAGAGGCTGCAGCTTGCCGTCCTTGCCGATGATCTCGAACTTGTAGGCTGCACCGGCTGGAACGTCGGGTGCAAAAATTTCCCATATGCCGGTGTCCTGGCGCAGCCTCATGACGTGCCGACGGCCATCCCAATTGTTGAATTCGCCGACTACGGAGACCCGTTTGGCATTCGGCGCCCATACGGCGAAGTGAAAGCCATCGACACCTTCATGCTTGATCGGGTGGGCGCCCATCCTGTCGAAAAGCCTCAAGTGCGAGCCTTCGCGAAGCAGGTAATCATCCATCGGCCCGAGAACCGGACCGAAGGAATAGGGGTCCGTCACCGCCCATTCGACGTCGCCACGCTCGGCACGGTATCGGATCGGCTGCAGTTGGGCGGCATCGACCAGACCTTCGAAATAACCCGCCTCATGGCGCAAGGTCAGTTCGCCGAGTTCCGCGCCGCTGAGAGACAGGACCGTTACTTCCTCCGCGCCGGGAATGAAGCAGCGGGCACGGTATTTTTCGCCGAGCTTGTGAAGTCCAAGCACGGCGAAAGGGTTTGTATGCCTGCCTGCCAGAATCGCCTCGATCTCGGACAACGGGATTTCTCCAGGAGATCTTCCGTCATCGAGCGCACTCGGCGATTTTGTCATCAGGCTCTCCAGATTTCCGACGCGTACTGGCGGATTGTGCGGTCCGAAGAGAACCAGCCCATCCGGGCGGTATTGCGAATTGTCTTTGAATACCAAGATTTAGGGTCGGTCCAGATTTGGTCAACGGTGCGCTGTGCCGCAGCATAGGCATCGAAGTCGGCGGCGACCATAAACCAGTCGTGGTTATAGATGCCGTCGATCAATTCCTGGCAGCGCGACCGATCGTCCGGCGAGAAGACACCCGAGGCGATGGCGTTCAGCGCCTGTGCAAGTTCGGGCGACTTTTCGATCAAGGCGCGGGGATTATGCCCGTCGGTGCGCACCTTCGCCACTTCGTCCGCGGTCAGGCCGAAGATGACGATGTTGTCCTTGCCGACATGCTCCAGCATCTCGACATTGGCGCCGTCGAGCGTGCCGATGGTCAGCGCACCGTTCAGGCCGAACTTCATGTTGCCGGTGCCGGATGCTTCCATGCCGGCGGTCGAGATCTGCTCCGACAGGTCGGCGGCAGGTACGATCGTCTCTGCCAGCGAGACGTTGTAGTTCGGCACGAAGACGACCTTCAACAGGCCGCGCACGGAGGGGTCGTTGTTGATGACGCGGGCGACGTCGTTGGCCAGCTTGATGATCAGCTTGGCGTTGTGGTAGCTCGGCGCCGCCTTGCCTGCGAAGAGTTTAACGCGCGGCACCCAGTCCAGTTCGGGATGCGAGCGGATCTGGTCGTAGAGGGCGACGGCTTCGACGATGTTGAGAAGCTGCCGCTTGTATTCATGGATGCGCTTGATCTGGATATCGAACAGGGCAGACGGATCGAGCCGGATGCCCATACGGCTACCGACGAGATTGGCAAGCGCCACCTTGTTCGTCCGCTTCACGGCGGCGAATTTTTCCTGGAAGCTCGCGTCGTCGGCGAACTTGTCCAGTTCGACCAGCGCTTCGGTATCGTCGAGGAACTTGTCTCCGATCGCATCGCGAATGAGAGAGGTGAGACCCGGGTTACACTGCATCAGCCAGCGGCGAGGAGTGATGCCGTTGGTCTTGTTGTTGATGCGCGTCGGATAGAGCGTGTGCAGGTCGGCGAATACCGTAACCTTCATCAGGTCGGTATGCAGTGCCGAGACGCCGTTTACCGAATGCGACCCGATGAAAGCAAGGTTGCCCATGCGCACGCGACGCTCGCCGCCTTCGTCGATCAGCGAGATCGAGCGAGCTTGGGTGTCGGAGAACTGTTTCTCCTTGCGGGCCTCGAGCAGGATCTTGGTATTGATCGCGTAGACGATCTGCATGTGCCGTGGCAAGAGGCGTTCAAAGAGCGGCACCGGCCATGTTTCCAGCGCTTCCGGCAGAAGCGTGTGGTTGGTGTAGGAGAAGGTCTGGCGGACGATTTCCCAGGAGACGTCGAAATCCATGCCGTGAATATCGACCAGGAGACGCATCAGCTCGGCGATCGATATCGCCGGATGGGTGTCGTTCAGCTGGATCGCGACCTTCTCGTGAAGGTTGGTGAAATCCGGATATTGTTGCAGGTGACGACGCAGGATGTCCTGCAGCGATGCCGACGAGAAGAAAAATTCCTGACGCAGACGCAGTTCCTGACCGGCCGGGTTGGCGTCGGCCGGGTAAAGAACACGGGTGAGCGATTCCGCCTTGTTGCTTTCGCGCAAAGCGCCGATGTGATCGCCGGCATTGAATGCGTCGAGCAGGATCGGGTCGATCGGCTGTGCCGACCAGAGGCGCAGCGTGTTGACGCGGTTGCCGCGCCAGCCGACGATCGGCGTGTCGTAGGCCATGGCGATGACGCGCTCGGCCGGCTTCCACACATAACGTGGCGTATCTTCGTAATCGCCGACGGTTTCGACCGAGCCGCCGAAGCCGATTTCGTAGGAGCTTTCGCGCCGTTCGAATTCCCAGGGGTTGCCGTGGGCAAGCCAGGTTTCCGGCAGTTCGACCTGCCAGCCGTCAGCCATCTGCTGGCGGAACAGGCCGTGGATATAACGGATGCCGTAGCCATAGGCCGGAATATCGACGGTCGCCATCGATTCCATGAAACAGGCAGCGAGACGGCCGAGGCCGCCATTGCCGAGCGCCGCATCGGGTTCGAGCCCCGCGATCACCGACACATCGACGCCGAGCGAGGACAGCGCGTCGCGGATTTCGGCCATCAGTCCGAGATTGCTGACCGCATCGCGCATCAGCCGGCCGATCAGGAATTCCAGCGACAGATAATAGACGCGCTTCTGGCCGGTTCGGTAGGCTTGGCGCGTACTCTCCATCCATCGATCGATGATCCGATCCCGGACGACCAGAATGGTGGCCGTCAGCCAGTCATGCGGCTTGGCCACCTTGGCGTCCTTGCCGATGCGGTAGGTCAGGCGCTCGATGATTTCTTCCGCCATGATCTCTGGGCGGGAGCTGCGCGGGGATGGATAGGGAATTTCGACGGGGGGAGTTGTGTTGTTCATATAGTCGCCAATTGTTCTCGGTTGAGCGGGTGGAGGAATGTCCGATTCAGTCGATATGGCAGAATGTTACCGGCACAGTTATGCACCGATGTGAACGCCTTGCAACGGACGAATTGAAGATGGTTGTTGGAGGGGAACTATAGAGATCAACCCAAAACGTAGAAACCCCGCGGTTGCGGGGTTTTGGTTGAGTTGAGGTTTCGGCAATTGACTGCCGCGTTACCTTTCTGCGACTGGTTATTGCGTAAGCAGGGTCTTGCTGGCACTCGCTTCTTCGCCGATTGCCTTGAATGCATCCAGCAGGTCCGACATGCTTTCTGCCGCATAATAGTATCCTGCGCCGCTTGAGCATTTGTTCAGAAGTGTTTGACCTGCCGTTGGCGCCATGAATGCTATCGAATAAATCTTGATGCCGGCTGCCTTGGCGGATGTGCATGTCGTCAACGTATTGGTGTTGGACGAATCTTTGTTATTCGAGCCATCAGTCATAAAGACTATGTATTTCGTCAGCTTTGTGTTTCCAGCGTCACTCTGAATTTTACTTTCAGAGCCGTTGCCGGTTGTATTAAGATTATCGAATGCCTTCTTCATCGGCGCATACGATTCGGTGTTTCCACCCGCAGACATGGTGTTGATGACATCAGTTCTGGTTTTCGTCGTCCCCCAAGCAAAAGTGCTTGAATCTTGGATTGTACCGCTCCACGCGATCGCGTTCGTGCGGACAAATTTGGACTTCGGGTCTGCCTTGTCGAGCTGATCCAGCAGGAGATTGGCGGCGGTCTTGAGAGCGTCAATTTTCTTAACGTAGCACGGATAAGTGGCCTTGATCGGGCTTCCGCCAGTGTCGTACTGCTGGCAGCTTGTTGCCGGTTTGATCTGCTCACCGGTATTAGCCAACATCGATCCGGATTCGTCCAGCACGAGTGTCATCGACAGTGCGCTTTTCGTCTCGCTGATACCGCTTGTCGTCGAGCTGCTGGCGGCGATCGGTGTAGACGTCTTTCCGAAGAAAGACATGAAAGGTGTCAGGGTGAGAGTGTAGCCGGAAGCGACCTGAATATCGTAGCGTTTCCCATCCGATGTCGTCGTTGTCGTGATTGTCGCGGTGATCGATTTGGCAATGTCGTTCGCAACGTCGGAAGTGACTGAGTTTGCCATCTGGCCTTTGATGAAATTCGAAGCCAGTTTTTTGGCGCCGTCTTCAGTGGCGGACGAATCCTGTGCCATGTAAGTGGCGACAGCCAGGGTTGCTGCGTCGGTTGCCTCTTGAAGATCGCGTTTGGAGCGCATCATGTTCGATACATCAACCGCCAGTCCTCCTGCGCCAATCAGCACCGGCAACAGGATTGCGGTTATTATGCCGAAGTTTCCACTCCGGTCAGCTGACAGTCGCTTAAGCATGGACATGGTCTGATCGCCCCGATCGATGTTTGCGCCATACAAACATTCGCAGGCGAAACTACTCGGGAGGTTGCGAAGGATCGTCTAAAGAAACCTATCGCATTTTATCGATCTGCCAAAATCAGCGCCAAAACGGGTCTACTTGACCGGAATCACGTCAACCGCCTGATCGATCTTCTGATTTCCGTAACCTTTAATGACCCCGATCACGGGTGCCACGTCGGAATAGTCACGTCCGTAACCGACGACGATATGATCGCTGCCGGCGGCAATGTCGTTGGTCGGGTCGAGCTCCACATATCCAACAGCATCGCCACACCAGACGCGCACCCAGGCATGCATCGCGTCGGCGCCTTCCAGTCGTTCCTTGCCGGCTGGCGGAATGGTTCGCAGGAAGCCTGAGACATAGCCTGCGGGAATGCCGAGGCTTCTGAGCGCCACGATCATCACATGGGAGAAATCCTGGCAGACGCCGCGCTTCAGCTTGAAGGCTTGCTTCGGTGTCGTGTCCACCGTCGTTGCTTCGGCATCGTATTTGAAATCCCTGTGAATGCGGGTGCAGAGGGCGGTGGCGATCTCGCGCGCGGTCTGGCCCGGCTTCAGGGTCTCGCGCGCATAGGCCGCGATTGACGGCTCTTCGGGCAATCTCGGGCTGGCACCGGTCAGATGGTGGGGTGAGGACGGATCGACCGACCAGACGTCGGCCAGTTCCTTGCGGAGCTCTTCAAGCGGCGGTGAAAGATCGGCGGTCATCGTCGGGGCCTCGACCATGACGCGCGCCTGCATACGGATATCCAGCCGCTCATGGGGAGCACGGACAAGCACGGACGTAGCCTGTTGACCGAAGAAATCGATGAAGGTGACTTTTTCGTCCGTCGCAGGCGATACCGTGACCGAACCGACGATCAGACGCTGACGATCCGGCAGGGAAAGGGGAAGGACGCGAATGACATGGCGGGCGCCGAAGGCCGGGGCGTCATAGGCGTAGCCCATGTGGAGAGAGAGGTCGTAGAGCATTCGTCGTTCCTCTCCTGTCGATCAGCTGAAATAGGTCTGGCCGAGAATATCGGAGAGTTTTTCCAGATCATTCTCCAATCGGCGGTAGACATCCTCGTTCATCGTTTCCGGCGTCATCACCGCAAGTCCGGAATGAAGGCGCATGGCCTCGCGGTAGAAGGGCGACATCTGGCCGTTGACGAAGGCGTTCGGCAGTTTTTCCACCTCGTTGCGGATCTCGTTGAGCTGGAACAGAATCGAGCGTGGGTTGAGCGGATCGAGCGCCAGCAGGTCGTTGACCGTCAGCCTTGCGGTATTGACGTTGTAGCGGCGCCGGTGGGTCATGACGCTGTCGCCGATCTCGAGCAACATGTCGAGCGCGCCATCGGGCGCATCCGGGCCGGAGAGGTGGGCAAGCAACCGCGTCATGTGCAGGGCGCGCTCCAGATGACGCCCGATCGACAGGAAACGCCAGCCGGTGAAGCGGTACATGTTTTCATGCACGAGGCCGGCAAAACCTGCGAGCTTGCGCAAGAGAATGGTCGAGGCGTGGGCCGCGTCATCTCCCGGCTGTGCCGCTTCATGAAAACGCTTGGTGGTCTTGGCGAGATCGGTCAAGGCCAGCCAGCCATCCGGCGAAAAACGGTCGCGGATATTGCTTGCCGAATAGATGGCGCTGTTGATGTTGGCGAGCAACGGCGCAGGCACGGCCTTCGCCATGTCCATGTCGATCGACTTCAAATAAAGCGTGACATCGGCAAGCAGCGGCGCGTCGGGATTGGCCGATTCCGCGTAGCGCAAGTGCCAGGCGCGCAGGATGCGCAGCGCCCCTTCGGCCCGCTCGATATAGCGGCCAAGCCAGTAGAGATTGTCGGCAGCGCGGCTCGGCAGCGAGCCCGGCATGGTGCGGGTGAAACTTTCTTCCGGCGGCAGAAGCGTCGATTTCGAGACCGGCTTGTCGGAGACGATCCACACATCGGCCGCAGCACCACCGGATTGCATGGCGATCGCCGCCACATCATCACCGGAGCCGATACGGGCGAAGCCGCCGGGCATGATCTCCCAGCCGTTTTCCGTACGGGCGGCAAAGACGCGCAGCGACATCGGCCTTGGCGTCAGCTTGCCGTCCACCCAGGCAGGCGTCGTCGAGAGCGTGACGACTTCCTGGCCGACGAGTTTTGCGCCTTCGCTGGCAAGCCAGTCACCGACCGTCTCTTTCGCGGTCTCGCGCAGCGACGAACCGAGCACGGACTGGCTGTTGTCGTCGAAGAAGGGCAGGCGGGAATAGGCGGGGCCGATGACCATGCGCTCGATGTTTTTTGCCACATGTTCCCGCTCGGACTGCTGGCCGCACCACCAGGTGGCGATCGAGGGCAGGATCGGGTCTTCTCCCAGCAGATGGCGGCAGATGGTGGGCGCGAATGCGAGAAGCGCGCGCGTTTCAAGGATGCCGGAACCTAACGCGTTGACCAGCGTCAGCGAACCGGACCGGAGCGCCTGCACCATGGCGGGCGTGCCGATATGGGAGTTCTGGTCGAGTTCGAGCGGATCGGCATAGGACGCATCGAGACGGCGCCAGAGCACGCCGACGGGCTTCAAGCCAGCGACGGTGCGTACCATGACGCGGTTGTTGACGACCGTCAGGTCCTCGCCTTCGAGCAGCATGAAACCGAGATAACGGGCTATATAGGCATGCTCGAAATAGGTCTCGTTGGCCGGGCCGGGAGACAATACGGCGATGCGGTCATCCGGATATTGCTTGCGGGACTGTAGTGCATCGCGGAATGCGCCGAAGAAAGAGGCGAGGCGGTGGACGTGGGTCTCGCCGTATATGTCGGAGAAGGAGCGGGTCGTGGCGACGCGGTTTTCGAGCGCGAAACCGGCACCCGAGGGCGCCTGGGTGCGGTCGGCAAGAACCCACCAGTTGCCATCGGGTCCGCGGCCGATCTCGAAGGAGCAGAAATGCAGGTAGTGGCCACCGACCGGCTTTACCCCGACCAGCGGGCGCAAAAATTCCGGATTGGCTGCGATCAGCTGCGGCGGTAGGAAACCTTCCTGCACCAGCCGGTTCTCGCCGTAGATATCGGCGATCATTGCTTCGAGCAGATCGGCACGCTGCTGCAGGCCGCGCGAGACGGTTTCCCACTCCCGGCCGTCGATCAGCACGGGGATGTGCGACAGCGGCCAGTTGCGCTCTCCGGTTCCACTGGCGCCCGGGCCGCCATAGGTTCTGTAGAAGACGCCGGCGTCGCGCAGATAACGGTCGGCGCGGGCAAAACGTTCGTGCAGGTCGCCTTCCGACAGGCGGCTGAGATGGTCGATGAGGTTCTGCCAGACCGGCTTGATTTCACCACGCGCATCGAGCATTTCATCGGCGATGCCGGGCAACGCGGCATAACCGAGGATCGGATCGTTTTCGATCTCCTCATCCATGCGGCGTTCGCTTGCCGGTCCTGTGCTCAATTGACGTCATACTCCTTGCGGTCGGCGTAGATCGAGCGTCAGAGGGAATTCGGGCGAAGGCGTCTCCGGCAGGAGGGGATAAGATCCCGCCGTATGACCCCAGGGCTCGAATCGCGCCAGACGCCGCGCTTCCGCCTCGTTGCCGTTCACCGGGAAGGTCTCATAATTGCGGCCGCCCGGATGTGCAACATGATATCTGCAGCCGCCGATCGCGCGGCCGGACCATGTATCATAGATGTCGAATGTAAGCGGCGTGTTAACCGGCAACATCGGATGCAGGCCGGATCTCGGCTGCCAGGCCTTGAAACGCACGCCGGCAACCGAGACACCGGACTGATCGGTCTGTTTCAGGGGAACGGCACGGCCAGCGCAGGCGACGGTGTAGCGTGAGGGGGTGGAGGTTTCGAGCCGCACCTGCAGCCGCTCGACCGAACTGTCGACAAAACGCACCGTACCGCCGATTGCGCCCTGTTCGCCCATCACGTGCCATGGTTCCAGCGCCTGCCGCAGTTCCAGCTTGGCGCCTTCGTATTCCACCTCGCCGAAGAAGGGGAAGCGGAATTCCAGCTGCGCCTCGAACCACTCGGAACGAAGATCGAAGCCGTTCTCGCGCAAGTCCTGAAGCACGTCCATGAAATCGGCCCAAATGTAATGGCCGAGCATGAAGCGGTCGGCGAGTGCCGTACCCCAGCGGGTGAACTTGCCCTGCAACGGGTTCTTCCAGAAACGGGCGATCAGCGCGCGCACGAGCAATTGCTGGGCAAGCGACATGCGGGCATTCGGCGGCATTTCGAAACCGCGGAACTCGACGAGGCCGAGGCGACCGGTCGGGCCGTCCGGCGAAAACAGCTTGTCGATGCAAATTTCCGAACGGTGGGTATTGCCGGTGACGTCGGTCAAGAGATTGCGGAACAGACGATCGACCAGCCAGGGCAAAGGCGGCTGGCCCTGGCCGGGTGCCGGCACCTGCGCCAGTGCGATCTCGAGTTCGTAGAGGCTGTCGTGGCGCGCCTCGTCGATGCGGGGGGCCTGACTGGTGGGGCCAATGAACAGGCCGGAGAAAAGATAGGAAAGCGAGGGGTGGCGCTGCCAGTGCAGTACGAGGCTCTTCAACAGGTCGGGCCGGCGCAGGAAGGGGCTGTCGTTCGGGTTGGCGCCGCCGACCACCACGTGGTTGCCGCCGCCGGTGCCGGTGTGGCGGCCGTCGATCATGAACTTGTCGGCGCCGAGCCTGCTCTGACGTGCCTCCTCATAGACGGCGGTGGTGATATCGACCGTCTCCTTCCAGCTCGCTGCCGGATGAATGTTGACCTCAATGACGCCCGGATCGGGTGCGACGCGAATGACGTTGATGCGCTCATCATGCGGCGGGGCATAGCCCTCGATATGAACCGCTAGCCCGAGCTCTGCGGCGGCATTTTCGGCCGCTGCTATCAGCTCGAGATAATCTTCGATCTTTTCGACCGGAGGCATGAAGACGCACAGGCGGCCGTCACGCGGTTCGACTGAAATTGCCGTGCGCACTGCGCCACCGATCTCGCCGAGCGTCTGCTCGACGCGGCCCGGGTTGGTCGGGTCGCCTGCCGTGAAAGATGATTCCGGCATGGCGCGGCCTTCCATCGCCGCGCGCCCTGCGGGTACGATGGTCTCGGGCAGTGAGGAACGGGGGATGGAGGGATCGGATTCGTGGATGTAGGGAAACTGAGACGGCGGGATATGAGGCAGAGTGCCGAGCGGCAGGCGGTAGCCGACGGGGCTGTCGCCGGGCACGAGGAAGATACGGCCGCGACGGGTGTTCCATTTCTCGCTAATCCAGCGCTTTTCGCCAGGCTTGCCGCGTGCCTGTGATTGCCAGGCCTGAACCGGCAGCACATAGCCGCTCGGGCTTGTCAGGCCGCGCTCGAAGACGCGGGCTATGCGGTTGCGCTCTTCCGGGTCCTTGAGTTTCGAGTTGGAGGGATCGACGTTGTCGGGCAGCGAGCCTTCCTTGATGATCCATTCCGCCGGGTCCTCGTAGGCGGGCACGACCATTTCCGGCTCTATCCCGAGTTCGGAGGCGAGTGCCGTCAGAAAGTTTTGCGAGTCCGTCTCGCCGACCTCATAGTCACCGCCTTCTTTTGCCACCAGATCCGGGTTCTTCCAGATTGGTTTGCCGTCCTTTCGCCAGTAGAGCGAAAAGGTCCAGCGCGGCAGGCTTTCGCCAGGATACCACTTGCCCTGGCCGTAATGCAGAAAACCGCCGGGCGCGAATTTTTTGCGCAGCTTGCGGACAAGGATGTCCGCCTTCTCACGCTTGGTGGGACCGACGGCGTCTGTGTTCCACTCTTCCGCCTCGAAATCGTCGATGGAGACGAAGGTCGGCTCGCCACCCATGGTGAGGCGCACGTCCTGTGCCTGCAGCACGCGGTCCACTTCTTCGCCCAGGCTGTTCAGGGCTTCCCAGCTTTCATCGGAGAATGGCTTGGTGATGCGCGGATGTTCGGCAACGCGGGTGACGTTCATGGCGAAGTCGAAAGACGTCTCCGCCTCGCCGAAATAGCCGCCGGAGATCGGCGCAGCGTTGCGGTAATGCGGCGTGGCGGCCAGCGGGATGTGACTTTCGCCCGTGAGCAGGCCAGAGGTCGGGTCGAGGCCCACCCAGCCGGCGCCGGGCAGATAGACTTCGCACCAGGCGTGCAGATCGGTGAAATCCACCTCGGTGCCGGAAGGGCCGTTAAGCGCCTTCAGGTCGGGTGTCAACTGGATGAGGTAGCCGGAGACAAAACGGCAGGCGAAGCCGAGATTGCGGAGGATCTGGACGAGCAGCCAGCTGCTGTCGCGACAGGAGCCGATCGCCGATGTCAGCGTCTGTTCAGGCGTCTGTACGCCCGGCTCCATGCGGATGACGTAACCGATCGCCTGCTGCAGACGGGCATTGATACCGACGATCATATCGACTGTCGGCTGGTCGGGCGACATGTCGAAATGTTTCAGATATTCGATCAGAGCCGGGCCGGGCGGTTCCGGGATCATGTAGACCGCAAGGTCTTCGGCGAGTTCCTCGGGATATTTGAACGGCCATCTGGTCGCCTCTTCCTCGACGAAAAAGTCGAAGGGATTGTAGACCGTCATATCCGCGACGAGATCGACCTCGATTTTCAGCTCCGTTGCCGGATCGGGGAAAACGAAACGGGCGAGATAGTTGCCGTAAGGGTCCTGCTGCAGATTGACGAAGTGGTTTTCAGGCGTGACCTTCAGCGAGTGGCTGAGTACCTTGGTGCGCGAATGCGCAGCAGGCTTGAGGCGGATGATCTGGGGTCCGAGACGGACGGGCTTGTCGTATATGTAATGGGTGAGATGGTAGATGCTCGCCTTGATCGACATGCTGTCCCTTCAATTGCCCTTGCCGGGCGTTCCCTTCGATCGCCGATATCCGGCCTCGTTGAGCGGGTCGGTGCATCGTCGTTGAACTAAGTTTGTGCAATGCATGAAAAGAATGCAAGGCGATCTTATGCTTATTTTTCAGCCTCGTCGCCTGGCATCCTATGTGACTGAGTTCAGCCTTCGTCCGAGTAGGGTCTGCCGTCTTTGTGGACGAAGCGGCCATCGGAATTGGAACTCTTCAAGTCTATGTCGGAGCACGTGGTCATGTCCTGATGATGGCGGGAACCGATCTCGATATAGATAGCAACCGTGTCAGACCTGTTGATCATGTGGTGACCATTGCCGGAGTTCTTGGGAAAGGCTGCCACATCGCCTGCGTGCAGCAGGGTTTCACTGTCGTCCTCGATCAGCACGAGTTCGCCTTTCACGACGTAGACCAGTTCGTCCTCGTGCGAATGCCAGTGGCGCTGGCTGGACCAGTTTCCCGGCGGCAGATGCATGAGGTTGACGCCGAAATCCTTGAGGCCACCGGCCTTACCGAGCCGTTGCCGCAGGCGGTCGGCACAGGGAGCGTCGAAAGGAGGCGGATAACCGGAGCCTTTTTCGGTCGGCATGGCAGCGAGATCGATCTTCGGCATGACTGTCTCCCAACTGAGCTTTCTCCAGGCATCATATAGGGTGATGAAAATCGGAAATCGAAGGTGAAGGCGTGTCGTCTGTACAACCCTTTACCGCGTGGTAAGTCTGCAGGCAGCATAGAGTCATGACATTGCGAGAGGAGCCCGTCGCAGATGTCTCAAGCGGCCACAGCAGCAACCGAACCATATGAACTTCCGCTTTCCGGCCAGCTTCGGATGATGATGGGGGCATTCTGGGCGTCACCCGTGCGTCGGCATCTGGTGATGCTCGCGAGCGCGCTTTTGATCATCATCGTCGCTACGACCTATGCGACCTATCGGCTGAACGAGTGGAACGGGCCGTTCTACGACGCATTGGAACGGCGCGACATGGCCGGCTTCCTTCGACAGCTCGGTGTGTTCGGTATCATCGCATTTTGCCTGACGCTGCTGAACGTCATCCAGACCTGGCTGAACCAGATCACCGCGCTGAAAATGCGCGAGGGGCTGGCGCGGGATCTCGCCAATGTCTGGCTGACGCCGGGGCGTGCGCTGAAGCTTGCCGGCGCGGGATCGATCGCCAACAATCCCGATCAGCGGTTGCATGAAGACACCCGTATCCTGGCGGAGAACACGACGGCGTTGTCGATCGGCCTCGTCAACTCCACCATCCTGCTCGGCAGTTTCATCGGCGTGCTCTGGGCGATCTCGACCGATTTCGGCTTCCAGATTGCCGGCCACCATGTCGTTATCCCGGGCTATATGCTGTGGGCGACAATCCTTTATGCGCTGATCGGCTCCGTGCTCAGCAATGTCGTGGGCAGCATGCTGGCGCGGCTCAACGCGGATCGATATGCCCGCGAGGCGGATCTGCGTTCGGCTCTCGTACGTGCCAATGAGAACCTGAAACCGATTACGCTGGCGCGTGGCGAGCCGAACGAGCTTTTACGCGTGCAGGATGCGATCGGCGGCGTACTCGGCATGTTGCGCAAGCTTGCATGGGCGCTCACCAATCTCACCTGGGTATCCTCCGGCTTCGGCTGGCTGGCGCTGGTGGCGCCGATCATCATCGCCTCTCCGATGTATTTTTCCGGCGAACTGACTTTCGGCGGGCTGATGATGGCGGTCGGCGCCTTCAATCAGGTGAACACGGCCCTGCGCTGGTACGTGACCAATTTCAGCGTCATCGCCGATTGGCGGGCAACGCTTGCCCGCGTTTCCTTTTTCCGCAATGCGCTGCTGATGGCCGACACGCCGGCAAAGGAAGGGGAGGTCATCAGCTATAAGCGCGGCACGAAAGACGATGGGCTTTCGGTGACGGGTGTCGAAGTTTATGGCGAGCCGGACAAGGGGGCCGATGGCCACGGCATCAAACTGAAAGAGGACGCATTTACCGTCGAACCCGGTGAGCGCGTGATGGTCAATGGGGATCCCGGGACGGACCGTCATCTGTTCTTCCAGGCGCTTGCCGGCATATGGCCCTGGGGCAAGGGCGAGATCCGGGTGCCGCAGGCAGACAGGGTGATCCTGATGCCGCAGGAAGGTTATCTGCCGACTGCGAAGCTGCGCGAGGTCATGACCTATCCTTCGGGCATTCCCGATGTCACCGACGAGGCGCTGAAGGCTGCCTTGCTGCAGGTGGGGCTCGATCGCTATGTCGAGCAACTGGATAGGGTGGAACGCTGGGACCGGGTTCTTGACAAGGAGGAGGAGGCGGCGCTGCAGGTGGCCAATGCCGTTTTGCGCAAGCCCGACTGGCTTTTCATGGACGATGTGCTGGAAGGATTGGAACCGGAGGTGCGCGTGCAGCTGATCGGCGTTCTTGACGGATTGAAGGACACGACGCTGATTTATGTCGGCCGCTCGGAAGATTTTGCCAACACATTCAAGCCGAAGATTTTCCATGTCGCACCGCTTCATCCGAACGGGACAAACGAAGCGAAACTTCAGGACGGGGATGGAATGGCCACTGCCTCGGACAATGGTGAAAAGCCATGAACAACCATTCTTCCGTCACCAGGAACGGTCAACCCAAAAGCGGGCAATGCGTCGTCTGTGGCCGAACCTTTCCGCTGTCGAAGCTGCACAAGGCAGGAAGCCTCAGGCCACACCTTTACGAGATGATCGCAGAGGAAGTGAAGGATTGCGCGCCGACCAGCCTGATCTGCGATGAGGATCTCGCGCGCTTCCGGCGCCGCTATGTCGAGAGGCTTCTGGAAGAGGAACGGGGCGAGCTTTCCGATCTCGACCAGAAGGTTCTGGACGGTTTCGAGAAAGGCACGCTGACGGTGCAGGCGAATTCCGTGACCGCATCCGACAGAAAGTCGACTTTTGGCGAGAGGGTTGCCGACAAGGTGGCTTCCTTCGGCGGGTCGTGGACTTTCATCCTGTCTTTCCTCGGCGTCCTCGTGATCTGGATGGGCGTCAATGTCGTCGGCATCTTCGCTCAACCGTTCGACCCCTATCCGTTCATTCTCCTCAACCTCGTGCTTTCCTGTCTTGCCGCGTTGCAGGCACCGGTCATCATGATGAGCCAGAAAAGGCAGGAGGAGAAAGACCGGCTCAGAGCCGAGAACGACTACATGATCAATCTGCGCGCCGAGCTCGAAATCCGGCAATTGCACGAGAAGATCGACCACCAGATGGCCAAGCAGTGGGAACGGCTGGCGGAATTGCAGCAGATCCAGATCGAGCTTCTGGAAAAGCGGGATGACCCGCGACGCGAGTGAGGCTTTAAGCTGGTGTCTGGGGGATGCGGCCGGCGTTGGGTCTGCGCAGGTTGAAGAGATTGCCGACGAGGATCAGTGTCGCGCCGACTGCCATCAGTGCATCGACCCCTTCGGCATACATGAAATAACCAATCGCGGCTGAAAGCGGCACACGCAGATAATCCATCGGCATCGCCACCGTCGCGTCGGCATGGGCCAGGGCTTTGGCTATGCAGAAATGCGCGAAGGTCCCCGTGAATGCGATGACGAAAATCCACGGCCAGACGCCGGCCGACGGCCAGGTCCAGGCGCGAAGCGCCGGTATGAGGCCGATGATCGACTGGATGATCAGCATCCAGAAGATGATCTTCGTGGCGCTGTCCGTGCGGGTCAAAAATTTAGTGGCGATGAATGAGACTGCGAAGAAGAAGGCTGCGCCAAGCACGACCAGATGACCTGGATCAAGCGGTGCTGCACCCGGCTTGATGATCAGCAACACGCCGACAAGGCCGAAGCCAATCGCCACACATTTGCGCCAGGTCAGGCGTTCGCCCAAAAACGCTGCCGCCATCAGTGCCGCCCAGATCGGCGCGGTGAACTCGATGGCAATCACCTGAGCCAGAGGTATCAAGGTGATACCCATCAGCCAGGCAAACTGGCCGACATAATGGGCAACGTTACGGGCTATATGGCTTGGCAGGATACCCGTCCGCATTGCCCGAAAGCCGCCTTCGCGAAAGACGAACGGAAGAAGCATGAAGAAGGCGATGACCGAGCGCATCTCCATCGCCTGGAAAACGTCGATTTCGCGAGTGACCTCGCGCCCGGAAACCGCCATGAGCAGAAAAAGGGCGATCGATGCCATCATCCATGCGGCCGCCTTTGCGATCGATTGCGTGTTCTCCACCCGTGTCTCCTCCTGCGGTATGCCAAGTCCGGCAATGCCCTATCGTGTTTCAGCCCGCAATGGAAACGGCCTTATCGCCACACGCGATCGGGTGGGGTTACGAGGATCGCAGCCTTGCCATCCGAAGAGCATGAGTTGCTGCATGGAGGGCAGAATTGCCGATGGCTGATGCCGGCTGCACCTGCATCATGTGTCGCATACACGGTGCGGATCGCGTCCAGAATATAGGCATAGCCGACGCCGGAATGTGCGCCCGTTGCCACAAGCGAGTCGGTCGAATCCGATTTTCCGCCGGTGAGCACCACCCGACATTTTCGACCTATCGGTTGGAAGTTCGGCCGCTGTTGACTCTTTAAATCTATCTACCTATTAGTAGGTAGATAAAATCAGGAGTTTATGATGCCCGTTCAATCTTCCACCCAAGCCAACTGGCTGCGGACCTATTATTTTGTGAGAGCTTTGTTCTCTGTCACCTGGATCACCGCGGCCGTTCTCTCCGGCCAATCGGTGCTGGCACCCTTGCTGCTCGTCATCTATCCGGCGTGGGATGCTTTGGCCAATCTGGTCGATGCCCGGGCCAATGGCGGGTTGGCCGCGAACCGCTCGCAGGCACTGAATGTCGCCGCCAGTTCTTTCATGACACTTGTGGTCATCCTTGCGGTGATGAAAAGCAATTATGCCGTTCTGGCGGCTTTCGGTGTATGGGCGGTGCTGTCCGGCCTGTTGCAGCTCTATACCGGCGTTCGGCGCTGGCGTTCTTTTGGCGCGCAGTGGGTGATGATCCTCAGCGGTGCGCAATCGACATTGGCCGGCGTCTTCATGGTCAGCCGATCGGTGGGGACTACGGCTCCCAGCATTCTCGATATCGTGCCTTATGTCGGATTTGGCGCCTTCTATTTTCTGCTTTCCGCCCTGTGGTTGACGGTTGCCGCCTCTCGCAGCGCGAGATCCGGCGTGTAGAGCATTTCCGGCTTTTGCTGGGATTGCTCTATCGCCACATGCCGCGCATGCGGGCGGTGACGTCGATGCGAACCTGCTGGCGATGCTGTCTCTCGGCATCCGACATGGGGGCGACCACCGGCCATGCGGCGGTTTCGAAAAACTGCAGCAAGGTCGCCGGGATAAAACGGGTGCGGGCGGCGTAGACATGCCGATCGCCCTGCGAATGTTGCCCATGCACGAAAAAGCGCTGCGGGGTGATGAGATGCAGATGATCCTTGGCGCGGGTCATGGCGACATAGAGCAACCGGCGTTCCTCCTCGATCTCGGCAGTCGAGCCGACGCCGAGATCCGATGGAATGCAGCCATCGACGCAATTCAGCAGAAAGACCGAGCGCCATTCCTGCCCCTTGGCGGAATGGATGGTCGAGAGGATCATGTAATCTTCATCTAGCAACGGCACGCCGGCCTGGTCGCTCGTCGCATCGGGCGGGTCCAGCGTCAGCTCGGTCAAGAATCGTTCGCGTGAGGCATAACCCGAGGCGATCTGTTCGAGCTGCAAAAGATCCGCCTTGCGGGTCTCGGCATCCTCGTGGACGCGTTCGAGATGCGGCTGATACCATTCACGGGCGGTGCCGATTTCAGCCGGCCAGCCGTCGTTTTTCCGGATGGCGGTCAGCATTTCGATAAAAGCGGGCCAATCCGCACCGGAACGGGGCGGGGCCGGGATTTCCTGCAGTGCGGCCAGCGGTTCCGGGTCGGTCGCGATCGCATCCAGGATTTTGCCGGCGGTCTGCGGACCAATGCCGGGGATCAGTTGCATCAACCGGAAGCCGGCGACGCGGTCGCGCGGGTTCTGCGCAAAACGCAGTGCGGCGAGCATGTCCTTTACATGGGCGCTGTCGAGAAATTTCAGGCCACCGAATTTTACGAAGGGGATGTTGCGGCGAGTGAGTTCCACTTCCAGCGAGCCGGAATGGTGCGAGGCGCGAAACAGCACGGCCTGCTGTTTCAGCGTCATGCCGGTCTCCCGGTTTTCCAGCACTTTTTCGACGATATAGTTGGCCTGTTCCGTTTCGTCCTTCACCGCGACGAGCCGCGGGCGCTCTTCCGACTGACGCTCTGTCCAGAGGTTTTTGGTGAAGCGTTCGCGGGCGAGTTCGATGACACCATTCGCAGCAGCAAGGATGGTGTTCGTCGATCGGTAGTTGCGGTCGAGGGTAACGATATTTGCCGGCGGATCGAATGTGTTGGGGAAGTCGAGAATATTGCGGATCGTTGCAGCGCGGAAGGAATAGATCGACTGTGCATCGTCGCCGACGACGGTCAAGCCTAGGCCGCCGGGTTTCATGCCCATCAGGATCGAGGACTGCAGCCTGTTGGTATCCTGGTATTCGTCGACCATGACGTGATCGAAACGCGCACCGACATCTTCGGCGATCGACGGTTCGCTCATCATCTGCGCCCAGTAGAGCAAAAGGTCGTCGTAATCGAGCACGTTCTGGGTCTGCTTGGCCTCGACATAGGATGCGAAGAGTTCGCGCAGCTGTTTCTCCCAGGCCTGACACCACGGGAACCAGTTCTTTAGCACTTCCTCCAGCGGTGTCTCGGAATTCACCGCGCGGGAATAGATGGCGAGGCAGGTGCCTTTTGTCGGAAACCGACTTTCCATCTTGGAAAAGCCGAGCTCGTGACGGACGAGGTTCATCAGGTCGGCGGAATCTTCGCGGTCATGGATGGTGAAATCCGGGTCGAGGCCGATCTGGTAGGCATAGATGCGCAAAAGCCGCGAGCCGATGCCGTGAAAGGTTCCGGCCCATGCCAGCGCATCGGTCATGATACCGGCATTGGCGCCGAGCACCTGCTTGCAGATACGCTCGACACGGCGCCCCATTTCGGAGGCTGCGCGGCGGGAAAAAGTCATCAGCAGGATGCGACGCGGATCGGCGCCGGAGACGATCAGATGCGCGACACGGTGGGCGAGCGTGTTGGTCTTGCCCGAGCCGGCGCCTGCGATGACGAGAAGAGGGCCTGAGGGACCACCATTCGGCACGTCAGAACCGTGCTCCACCGCACGGCGCTGGGCGTCATTGAGTTTTTCCAGATAGGCGACCGACATGCTTCTCCGTGACGCTGGCTAAGTCCGCTTCCGCGGCCTTGTTCCCGATGTGTTCATCTTAGCCTTAGCTGATTCGTGCTGGAACAGGCATATGGTCGTGTTCATCCGGGTGAAACGCCGGATCGAGAAACATGAAAGTTGCGGGCCATCACGACGGTGAAGCGTTCAGGTGGCTGTCAGACTTGTGGATCAAATCCCTTGACCAATATCAGGCGAGTGAAGGTTCGGCAGCAAGCTCAGAGTATTTTTTCAGACGTATAATCTGCATCTGCCGAACTTTTCCCATCCGGTCCGGGTAGTCCAGACCGCAAGTGTAAGTTATTGTATTTATTTATATAAGTTTGATTTTGTTGATATTTTCGTCCGAATTAAACTTGACGATTGTTCTCCTGTTTCGCTAAAAGACCGCCATTGGTTCTTCCATGGAGGCGATCTTGAAAACTTCTTTTCTTCTGGCAGGCGTTGCGCCCGCCTTTTCCATTCTGGCCTTTTCCGTTCTCGCTTTTTCCACGCCGGCATCGGCCCAGGTGGCCGACAGTCTGACGATCTATAATGCCCAGCACGAAGGGCTGACGAAGGAATGGGTGGACGCGTTCACCGAAGAGACCGGCATCGTCGTGACGATCCGCAACGGCGGCGACATGGAAATCGCCAACCAGATCGTTCAGGAAGGGGCAAATTCCCCCGCTGACGTCTTCCTCACCGAGAATTCGCCGGCCATGGCGCTGGTGGATGGCGAGGGTCTGTTCGAACCGCTCGAAAAGGCGACGCTCGATCAGGTGCCGGAACAGTTCCGCCCGGCGAACGGCCACTGGACGGGTATTGCGGCGCGCTCCACCGTCTTTGCCTATGACAAGACGAAACTGACCGAGGACAAATTGCCGAAGTCGCTGCTCGATCTGGCCAAGCCCGAGTGGAAGGGCCGCTGGGCCGCGTCTCCGTCGGGCGCCGATTTCCAGGCTATCGTCGGTGCTTTGCTGCAGCTGAAGGGCGAGGAAGCAACTGCCGCGTGGCTGAAAGGCATGAAGGAAAACTTCACTTCGATCCGTGGTAATTCGACGGCCATGAAGGCGGTCAATGCCGGGCAGTTTGAAGGCGCTGTGATCTATCACTACTACTATTTCGGCGATCAGGCGAAGACCGGCGAAAACAGCAAGAACGTCTCGCTGCATTATTTCAAGAACCAGGATCCGGGCGCTTTCGTCTCGATTTCCGGTGGTGGCATTCTTGCATCCTCCAAGCACAAGCAGCAGGCGCAGGCCTTCCTGAAATGGGTTGCCGGCAAGGGCGGCCAGAAGATCCTGCGTGATGGAAGCTCGTTCGAGTACGCCGTCGGCAAGGACGAAGCTTCGAACAAGGCACTGGTGCCGCTTGCCGACCTGCAGGCGCCGAAGGTCGAGCCGGCCGAGCTTAACAATGCCAAGGTTACCGACATGCTGACCGCGGCCGGCATTCTCTAAAGCCTGCGGCCTTTCATGAGGCTATGATTCCAGTTAAACGGAAACATCGCACGGCACACCTGCGGTGTTTCGTCATTTTCAGGTATTCCATGACGTCTTTCGCCGACAGCAAGCCGCTTTCCTTGCCGCTTCCCCGTTTCAGATCGGGAACACGCGGGACATTCGTTCTGGCCATCGTGATCGCATTTCTGGCGCTGCTGCCGCTTGGTTTCGTTTTCTGGGCGACTGCGGTGACTGGGTGGGAGGCTGCGTCGCAGCTGATCTTCCGGCCGCGTGTCGGCGAATTGATGACGAATACGCTGCTGCTGGTGCTGTTCACGGTGCCGCTTGCCACGTTATTGGCCACGGCGCTTGCCTGGTTGACCGAGCGCAGTGACCTGCCGTTTGCCAGAATATGGTCTGCGCTTTGCGTGGCGCCGCTTGCGATCCCGGCTTTCGTGCATTCCTATGCATGGATCGGTATGTGGCCCGGTTTTCACGGGCTTCCGGCGGGCATCGCGATTTCGGTTACCGCTTATTTCCCGTTTCTCTATCTGCCGATCTCGGCGACGCTGCGGCTTCTCGATCCGGCGCTTGAGGATCAGGCGGCTTCGCTCGGCCTTTCCGATACAGCCGTCTTCCGGCGCGTGGTGCTACCGCAACTGCGCCTGCCCATCCTCGGCGGCGGACTGCTGGTCGGGCTGCATCTTCTGGCCGAATACGGCCTCTATGCGATGATCAGGTTTGATACGTTTACAACCGCCATCGTCGATCAGTTCCAGTCGACCTACAATGGTGTGGCTGCAAACATGCTGGCTCTAGTGCTGGTTCTGTGCTGCCTTGTCCTGCTCGGCTTCGATGCTGGCTTGAGAGGCAGCCGGCGTTATGCGCGGATCGGGTCCGGGGTTGCACGGAGGCCAAGAAAAATCTCCCTTGGACGATGGCGATACGTCTCGGTGTTGTTGCCGCTTGCGGCTATCGCCTTCGCTCTCGGTGTTCCGGCTATCACCCTGTCGCACTGGCTGATCGCCGGCGGCGCGGAAATCTGGCGAATGGACGAGATCGGTCTGGCACTCAGCCAGACGCTCGTCATCTGTGTGGTCGGCGGGATTGCGACGACGCTTGCGGCACTTCCCATCGCCTGGCTTTCCGTCCGTCGCCCGAGCCGAAAAAGCCGGATCATCGAGGGATGTTATTACCTCGCCAGCTCCATGCCGGGTGTGGTCGTGGCGCTTGCATTGGTGACGGTCACCGTGCGGGTCGCCTTGCCGCTTTACCAGACGGTGGCGACGATCGTGATCGCCTATGTCATCATGTTCCTGCCGAGGGCGCTTGTCAGTCTTCGCGCGAGCATCGCGCAGGTGCCGGCAGAACTGGAACAGGCCGCGGCCAGTCTTGGCCGTTCTCCCGTCAACGCGCTCTGGTCGACGACCGTCAGGCTGGCGGCGCCGGGGGCTGCTGCCGCGGTGGCACTGTCATCGCTCGGCATCATGAACGAACTGACCGCCACACAGATGCTGGCGCCGAACGGCACTCGCACGCTCGCCATGGCCTTCTGGGCGCTGACCAGCGAGATCGATTATGCCGGCGCTGCACCCTATGCGCTGCTGATGGTGCTGTTCTCGCTGCCGATGACGGCGCTTCTCCACCATCAATCGAAAAAGATTTCAGGCCGATGAGTTTTGTAGACATCCAGGCGCTCCGTAAACGTTTTGGGCCTGTGGCGGCTCTCGATGGCGTCGATCTCACTGTAGAGCGCGGCAGCAGAACCGTCGTCGTTGGACCGTCCGGCTGCGGCAAGACCACGTTGCTGCGCCTGATCGCCGGTTTCGAGGCGCCCGACGCGGGCCGCATCGTTATCGGCGGGGATACGATGGCCGAAGGTGTGACGGCGATGCCGGCGCACAAGCGCAATATCGGCATCGTCGCGCAGGACGGATGCCTTTTTCCGCATCTCACCGTCGCCGGGAATATCGTCTTCGGCATGACGGAGGAACAGTCGGTCAGGCGGGCCAGGGCTGCGGAACTGATGGAGATGGTCGGGCTGGAACGCTCGATGCTATCACGCCGTCCGGACGAGCTCTCTGGCGGACAGCAGCAGCGCGTGGCGCTTGCCCGCGCGCTTGCCCGCAAACCGCGGCTGATGCTGCTTGATGAGCCGTTCTCGGCGCTCGATACGGGTTTGAGAGCTGCCACGCGCAAGGCCGTCGGTGACGTGCTGAAGGCCGAAGGTATCGCGACGCTGCTCGTTACCCATGATCAGTCCGAGGCGCTTGGTTTTGCCGACCAGCTGGCCGTGATGCGGTCAGGGCGCCTTGTGCAATCCGGTCGTCCGCGTGACGTTTATTCCCGTCCTGCTGATCCGGCCACGGCCGCCTTCCTCGGAGAGGCGGTTATCCTGCGGGCGGAGCTGAAGGATGGACATGCCCACTGCGTGCTGGGCCATCTGCCCGTGTCTGCATATGGTTCTTCAGCGGGGCAGGGGATGATCATGTTGCGGCCCGAACAAATCAATGTCGCCGAACAGGAAAGCACCGCAAGCGAGGGGGCTATCCGCGGGCGCGTGGTAGAAACAGGTTTCCGCGGATCGACCTGCGATGTGCGCATCGTTTTGCGCGACGATGAAAACGTCGTTCTCAATGTCGAGGTCGCAAGTTCGATGGATCTCGCTCTTGGTCAGGAGATCTATCTTAATGTCACGGGCGAGGCGCACGTCTTCGGCTGAATTTGTTCCAGCGATGGAACCGGGAACACTGAAAAACGTTATCCGGCCATCGCAATCAAGGACATAAATCCATGCTGAAATGGGCTCTCATTTTCCTCGTCATCTCCCTGATTTCAGGCTTCCTCGGCTTCTCGGGCGTCTCTGCCGCGACGGCAGGCATCGCCAAGATCCTGTTCTTCCTGTTCCTGGTGATCTTCCTGATTTTCCTGGTGCTGGCACTGATGGCCGGCAGCGCGATCATGTGATCACGCACGATCCTTGAAACGACAAAGCCGCCCGGGGAGGGCGGCTTTTCTGTGTGATGGTGTCAGCGCCCGGGATGCTTCTGGGCGAAGATGAGAAGCTGCCAGACGACCGGTCCAAGAAGCGAATGATCGTGATGGCTTTTCGGGATCGCTGCGCCCTTGTCGACGACGATCTCGTCACCACAGGCCCGACAGCGATAGATGCCGGCGTTGGTGACAGATTGCCCAGGCTTGTAGTCCTGGTCGAAAGCCCATGAATTGGCCTGAACGAGGCGGTCAGAATATTTGTACTGTGCCATCCTGCTTCTCTCGGATCGATGCCCTTGTTTCGTAGAAGATTGCCCAAAACAAGTGACCAAACAGTAATTTAGGGGCGAGGATTTGCAGCTTTATTGCTTTTAGGCATGCCCGAAGCGGGTTTTGTCGCGATAAGGTTGCATAAGCGGTCTGTGCTTTAACCCATGGTAAAAGATCTGCGGCTAAAATGATTGTCGTTCCGGGGGAGTGGGACCATCATCGCAACCTTAAGCGATCTATGGGCGTCAACGCGCCGAGACCACTTCGCCTCCACGCTTTTGGTCAGGTTTGCGATGAAACACATATCGATTACCGGCAAGTTCTTCGTCCTTCTCGCATCCTTCGGCCTGTTTACGCTGGCGCTGGCCTATTATGCCGGCAGCCAGATCCTCAGGGTCGATGCGGACTATTCCCGTCTTGTGACCACGGAAGGCGATGCCTCGACCTCATTGTCGCGCGCCAGCCAGACGTTCCAGACAATCCGCGGCGCGATCGGCGACAGTCTTCTGACAACGGCCAAGGAGCAGGAGAGGAAGGCGCAGGAAGAGCTCACCGCGTCTCGTACTCTCTTCATTGCCCAGATCGACCATGCAGCATCATCGCTGCCGAAGGATGGTTCGATTGCCGAGTTGAAGGCGAAGGCGATGGCTGTGCTCGACCAGTCCTGCGCCAACACGATCGCGCTCGGCGCCAAGGCCCTGACCTATCTGGACATCAAGAACGCGATGGACGTGTTCTTCCGCGAATGCCAGCCGCAGTTCCAGGTGATGTCGAAGGCGCTCAACGACAAGGTCGATGAGCTGGCCACAGCGACGGCAAACAGCACGGCCGGGCTTTCGGCAGATGCGCGCGGTATCTATTGGACGACGATCGGCGGTGTGCTTGCGGCGCTCCTCATCATTTCGGCGATCAGCTTCGTCGCGATCCGGACATGGCTGGTGCATCCCATTCAGGCGCTGGGCCTGACGATGGGGCGTCTCTCGGGCGGGGATCTCTCCGCAGATGTCGCGGGTGGCGAGCGCAAGGACGAGATCGGTGGCATGGCGCGCGCCGTGCTTGTATTCAAGGAAAGCGGTTTGCGCGCCCTTACGCTGGAAACAGACGCGGCCAGTGAGCGGGACCAGAGCGAACAGCAGCAGCGCCGGACGGCCGAGCAGGATCGCCGGAGATCTGTGGCGATGACCGAGGCAACGCAGGGGCTGGCGGAAGGCTTGAAGCATCTGGCCTCCGGTGATCTCAGTTTTCGCCTCGACAAATCCTTCGCCGAGGATTTCGAAAGTCTGCGTGCCGACTTCAACCGCACCGTGGAGCAGCTTTGCGATACGCTCGCAGCAGTCACGACCGCAACCGGATCGATCGACAGCGGTGCCCGCGAGGTCAGCCACAGCGCTGACGATCTTTCGAGACGGACCGAGCAACAGGCGGCCTCTCTCGAAGAAACCGCGGCGGCGCTGGACGAGATCACGGCGAATGTCGCCAACTCCTCCAAACGTGCCGAGGAAGCACGCACCGTTGCCATCCAGGCGAATGAAAGCGCTCGAACCTCCGAAGCGGTGGTCGCCGATGCCGTCCGGGCGATGAGCCGGATCGAGCAATCGTCCAGCCAGATTTCGAGCATTATCGGCGTGATCGATGACATCGCTTTCCAGACAAACTTGCTGGCACTCAACGCCGGTGTCGAAGCCGCACGTGCCGGAGAAGCGGGCAAGGGCTTTGCCGTCGTCGCCCAGGAGGTCCGCGAACTCGCACAACGATCCGCGACCGCTGCAAAGGAGATCAAGGATCTGATCCGCAACTCCTCGGCAGAAGTGGGCAGCGGCGTAAAGCTCGTGAGCGCCACGGGCGATGCCCTGAAGACGATCGAGGCCTATGTCGCGACCATCAACCAGCACATGGACGCGATCGCCACATCGGCGCGTGAACAGTCGACCGGGCTTGCCGAGGTCAACAACGCGGTCAACCAGATGGATCAGGTGACGCAGCAGAACGCCGCGATGGTGGAGGAGGCCAATGCCGCCGGTGCGACGCTTGCCAGCGAAGCCGGGCGGCTGCGTGAACTCGTCTCGCAGTTCCAGCTGGGTGATGCGCACGCCCGACACCTCGATATGGGTAAGCCCACCTCGGCTGAGGCGCCTCAGCTTTCGGCGCACGGCGCCTCGGTTGCAGCCAGCCTGCGCCGGTCGTTATCCGTCCGTTCTGCCGACGAACGCTCGCGGCCGAAAGCGTCGCCGGCGCACCATATGGCGGACAAGCTTTCGCATGCATTCGGAGGCAAGATGTCAGGTCCGAGCCCTGCAGCGGCCAATGCTGCGGATGATTGGGAAGAATTCTGATTCGCGTCCTATACGCGTTAAGGCCCTGTCTTCATCCAACCCGGCTTGCATCGCAGGTCGGGCTTTTCTTTTATCACTTTAGAAATGGATGGTGAGCGTGCCCGGTTATACCGATGGATTGCCGGTGTTGACGACAGTCCGCCAAGCAGGGCAGTCAGGATACGGAGTTGGTCGGCAAGCGCAAAGCGTGTCGTCCCGTCAGCGGGAGATGGTCCATGAATGTCAGTGATCCTGTCGAAAGCGATAAGCCGCCACCAAAGCGCAGGCCGATATGGCCATGGCTGGTTATGCTGGTCCTTACGCTGGCGGCCATCTACGCCCACTACCGGATATCCCTGATGATCGATGACCTGGCGCAGATGGCGAGAGACTTTGTCCAGCTACTGCAATGGATCCTGACAAAGTTGGAGGGCTGAGCGGAAGGCGCCTAAAGCCGGGCGTCGCGGGAGCGTTTTGGGGTGGGGTGCCCCTATCCATGGCCGATGATGCACAAGGGTTTTCACGAGCGCAATTCGAGGGGTGGCTTCTTCGGGTTAAGACACTTTGGTTGCTCAGGTTCATCAAACCTGAGGGGCACTACGCATGGAAGTATTCATTGCGGAGCAGGGTCTCGTAATGGGTCTAAAAAGCGAAGAACACGAGGGGCAGCGCAGCTGGTTGTCCAGTGATCTCAGTGGATACTGCAGACCGCAATCGATAGATTTGCACCTTATCTAGAAATGCAAAAGGCCCTGTCGAAACAAGGCCTTGCGAAGGTTCGGATGGTGGGCGTGACAGGGATTGAACCTGTGACCCCTACGATGTCAACGTAGTGCTCTCCCGCTGAGCTACACGCCCATCCGATGTCGGCGCATAGACCATACAGTGATCGGGCCGTCAACTGGTTTTTTGGAGGAAATGCGAAGCTTTTTTGACAGTCCCGCATTTCCGGTATTTTGGCGGCTGTGGATGATCGCGGGCGGTGCCTGGATCGATCGCTACGATGCCTGAAAACAGATGAGGCGCCCGGATGGACGGCTCGATCAGGTGCTTGATTCTGAAAAAAATGCTTCAGGCTGCTGCGAGCATCTTGTTCACTTCATCGACCAAGTCGCGAAGGTGGAATGGCTTGGAAAGAACCTTTGCGTCCTTCGGTGCCTTCGAGTCGGAATTCAGCGCAACGGCGGCAAAGCCAGTGATGAACATCACCTTGAGGTCCGGATCGAGTTCGGTCGCGCGGCGCGCGAGCTCGATGCCGTCCATTTCCGGCATCACGATGTCGGTCAGGAGGAGCGAGAAGGGTTCTTCGCGCAGCCTGTCATAGGCGCTTGCGCCATTGTCGAAAGAGGCGACCTTGTATCCCGCCTTTTCCAGTGCCTTCACCAGAAAACGGCGCATATCGTTGTCGTCTTCGGCGAGAAGGATTTTCTGTATCATCGTCGGGACCGTATCCGTGCATGCCTGAGGTTGTATGAGCTGTCCATAATGCCTGCTTAGGGTAAATTTCCGTTTAACCGGCATGGAACGGCGTTTGGTGGGATATACATAGTATGGACTTGGCGTCGGGCAACTGGCAACATGCCACATCAGACTTGTTCGTGACATGGTAAAGGCAGGATGGATCAGTCCGCGGCAGATTTTCAAGGGTTCGAGGTCAGAGAACCGGCGGCGCAGACAATCCCCTTCGTCTTTAATTCACCGCATAGCGGCAACCATTTTCCTGTGGATTTCCTCGCAAGCAGCTGTCTCGACTCCCTGTCCATCCGCCGTTCGGCCGATCATTACGTCGATGAGCTGTTTGCCGACGCCCCGGAACTGGGGGCGCCGCTTCTCGTCGCGCACTTCCCGCGTGCATATCTGGATGTCAACCGGGAACCTTACGAACTCGACCCGCGCATGTTCGACGGGCCGCTTCCGCCCTATGTGAATATCGGCTCGATGCGGGTTGCCGGAGGGCTGGGTACCATCCCGCGCATCGTTGCCGAAAACATGGATATCTACCGGAAACGGCTGTCGGTCGATGAGGGGCTGTCTCGAATCGAGACGATCTATAAACCTTATCACGCCTGCCTGCGCAAATTGATCGCCCGCACCCATGCGCGATTCGGCATGGGCATCCTGATTGACTGCCACTCGATGCCGGGCAATATCCGGCTTTCGGGTTCAGATGTCCGGCCGGATTTCATTATCGGCGATCGTTACGGGACCAGTGCCTCGGCGGAGCTTTCCCGCGCAGCATTGCAATTCTTCGACGACATGGGTTTTTCGGCCGTGCGCAACAAGCCTTATGCGGGCGGGTTCATTACCGAGCATTACGGTCGCCCGGTACGCGGCCTGCATGCCCTGCAGATCGAGATCAACCGCAGCCTCTATGTCGATGAGATAACGCTTGAGAAAAAGGCGGAATTTCCGCTGGTTGCGGCGGCTTTGTCTACCTTCATGCGCCAGATGGCCGAGTTCGTCGGCGAATTTTCCGATGGCGCGGATGCGCTCGCGGCCGAATAACTCGTTTTAACCTGTCTCGATAGCTTGGCGCCCGGCAGCGATGGCTGTGATGAGGGGAAAAAAAACCGCGCTCATCGCGCGGCTAAGTCTAGGGAGGAAACACCCAAGGAGGGTATTTACAGTCAAAGACTGTGATTAAGAAAATACGGCTAGATATGCACATTTGTCAAGCATATTTTTTCTGTGATTAAAATTGCATCATATTTGTGCGTTATGATTAAGGCGATGGCACCGAAGGCGGTTTTCTTTGGCAGCAAGAGGTCTTATGAAAGACGTGTCCTGCCATTGCCTCATGCTTTCACTTCATAATCCAAGGATCCGCCGATGTTGCCTGACCGCGATTTCTTCCATGCGCTTGCCGATGCCGCCAAAGGTGAAACGCTGCCGCGGTTCCGCACGGGAGTTTCGGTTGTTAACAAGGTTGCCGGCGGTTTCGATCCGGTAACGGAGGGGGATCGGGCCGCCGAGACGGCGATCCGGGCGCTGATCGAGGAACGCTTTCCCGATCACGGCATTCTTGGTGAGGAGCATGGGAATATCGGCCTCGATCGCGAGCATGTCTGGGTGATCGATCCGATCGACGGAACGAGGGCGTTCATTTCCGGCCTGCCGGTGTGGGGCACTCTGATCGGTTTCCGCTCCAACGGTCGTGCGACCATGGGGTTGATGGACCAGCCGTTCATCGGCGAGCGTTATTTCGCCGATGGCATCCGTTCCTGGTATTCGGGACCGGATGGCGAGCGGCAGATTTCGGTGCGTGATTGCGGGTCGCTTTCCGATGCAATCCTTTTCACGACGTCGCCGCATATCTTTCAGGGCGAGGATCTTGCGCGCTATCGCTCTGTCGAAGAGAAGGTGCGGCTGTTCCGCTATGGCTGCGATTGCTATGCCTATGCGCTGCTGGCTGCGGGGCATATCGATCTGGTGGTCGAAAACAGCCTTCAGCCCTATGATGTCGGCGCGCTGATTCCGATCATCGAACAGGCGGGTGGTATCATTACGACCTGGGACGGCGGGCGGCCGGAGAATGGTGGCAATATCATCGCGGCCGGATCCAAGGCTGTTTATGAACAGGCTATGGCTCTGTTGGCGGAGCGATAACAGGCGGCGTGTTCAAGCTGCGGTTTCGGCAAGGTCCAAACCGCCATCAAGGCCCGGCATAAAGGTCTCGATCGCCGTCATGGCCTGGGCGCGGTAGATATCCTTTTCCTGAAACAGTTCGTGTCTTGCGCCGGTGACGGTGATGAGCTGCCCGGCGCGAAAATTGCGGGACAGGTTTTCCTGCAGGCGATAAGGCACGACGCCGTCGAGCATCGGCGCGAGGATCAGGGTCGGGATGGTGATTTCGGTCAGGTGGGTCTGTAGCGAAACGCGGGTTGCGGCTTTCAGTGTCTCGTGGACCCATCTTGCCGTCGGCGCGCCGACGGTCAGATCCTTGAAGGCGCGGTAGAGATCGAGATTGCGTTCGAAGCGCGTCCTGTCGCCGGTCAATCCATTGCCTTCGAAGGGGATTACCCGCCGATCGCCGCCTAGCTGGGTGCCGCCAAGTCCGGTCCACGAGAGCAACCGTGCCAGCGGGCGAGCGAGTTTTTCCGATGCGGGCTGATTGTGGAAGCCGATATAGGGGGAAGCGAGCGCCATCCGACTGATCCGGTTCGACAGGCGTGGTGCAGCCGAAAGGGCAATCAGCGCTCCGGTGGAGTGGGCGACAAGGAAAAAGGGCAGGCGGGCATCCGGCAGCACGACCTGTTCCAGAAAGATCTCCAGATCCTTTTCGTAATCGGAAAAGCGCCGGACATGACCTTTCTTCGGATCCTTCTTCAGGCGATCCGACCCGCCTTGGCCACGCAAATCATAGGTCGCGACCCAGAGGCCCATGGCGTTCAGGTCGCGGATCGTCTCGAAATATTTCTCGATGAATTCGTTGCGCCCCTGGACCAGCACGATGGTGCCGCGTGCCGGCACGACATCCGACCGGAACAGACCGTAACGGATTTTTGCGCCGCGGTGGCCGGTGAAATAGCCCGCGGAGTAATTCTCCGGTGCGGGATTGGCCGAGGTGAGACGGAAGATATCGTCGCTGATTTGGTTCTCGCTCATATTTTCAGCGTTAGGCGAGTGTGCAGAGAGGTCAAGCAAAAATCGCTGCTTCCGCGACTGCGCTTCTTGCGAAGGGTGGACATGGTGGGTGTAACTGTATAACGCAGATTTTGTAATGTTATTACATATAGGAGAGGTTATGTCCCATTTGTTGCGTGCCGCCGCGTTGTCGGCTGCCCTTCTCGCCTCCAGTGCGGTGTTTGGACCGGTTGCATTTGCAGAAGAAGAAAAAGCTGAGACCTGGCGGCTTTTCGTTGCCGATCACAGCCTGCCGGTTGTGCGCGCCATCGATCTCGTATCCGGCACGGAGATCGGCAAATTCGATCTTGAAGGTTATGCTGCTCTTTCGTTGAGCGACAGCGGCCGTACGGTTTTCGCTGTGCAGGGTGACGAGAATGTCGTTCACGCCATCTCGTCCGGAATTTCCCTGTCGGATCATGGCGAGCATCGAGATATCGAAATCAATGAGCCGCAACTGACCTCGACGGTGATCAAGGGACAGAAGCCCGGTCATGTCGTTACCCATGGCGATCAGGTTGCCGTCTTCTACGATCGGGAGGCGAAGTTCGATCTCGTCAGTGAGGAGTCTCTGGCGCAAGGAGATGCAGAGCTGAAAGCCTTCGACACCATCGCGGCGCATCACGGTGTTGCCGTTCCGGCCGGCAAGCATTTTCTCGTCTCCGTGCCGAACACCGAGGTGGCCGTGACTGAAGGCGAGTTGCCGCCGAGGCTCGGCCTGCGCGTTGTCGATGGCGATGGAAAGCAGGTCGGCGAGATCGCAACCTGCACCGGCCTGCATGGTGAGGCCAGTTCCGCGCGTCTCGTTGCCTTCGGTTGCGAAGAGGGCGTTCTCGTGGCGCGTCCGGGTGGCATGGATGGGCCGAAGCTCGAAATGCTGCCGTATGGCGACCAGTTGCCGAAAGGAAAGGTTTCCACGCTGCTCGGCGGAAAATCGATGCAGTTCTTCCTTGGCAATTACGGGGAGGACAAGATCGTGCTCGTCGATCCGGACAGTGCGGATGAGACTTATCGCCTGATCGAGCTGCCGACGCGGCGGGTCGACTTCGCACTCGATCCTGCCGATCCGCGCAGCGCCTATGTTCTGACCGAAGATGGCAAGCTGCACCTGATCGACGTGGTGAAAGGTGAGATTGTCAAAAGCGAGACGATTACGGAGCCTTACAGCAAGGACGGGCATTGGCGTGATGCGCGTCCAAGGCTGGCCGTTGCCGGCGATCAGATCGCCGTTACCGATCCCCGCAAAAGCCTCGTTCGCATTGTCGATGGCGACAACCTGAAGGAGGTGCGCACGATCGCTGTGGAGGGGCAGCCGTTCGGTCTCGTGGCGGCCGGAGGATCTGGCGCGGTACACTGATAAGCCGCTCTATGGATTCGAGCGAGCGTCGGCCTGACCGGCGCTCGTTGATGCTCTTTCTGAGAAAAAGAGGGCCGGAACCGGCGACACGGGGATGACAGCGCGGTTCCGGCAAGGCTGACCGAAGCGAAGGGACGAATGATGCTTCGGCCGAAGGAGGCATGCCGCCTTCCAGAGCCTGCTTTCTAGCAAGGTGGCGCTGAACCGCAGCAAAACCGGCCGTTCATACGGCATTCACTGGCAAGGCAGCTGTGGCGCGGGAGGGTCTTGAAGGGCGTGGCCGCAATTCCCATCTTGGTTCTGCAGGCGCCGAAAGGGTCTGCTCAACGGGATCTTCATCGCCATTACGGGATGAGGATGCCCAAGTGAAAACCGCAACGTCGCTTCAATGGAGGACATTATGCGCCACGTCGATTTCTCTCCGCTTTACCGCTCCACCGTCGGTTTCGACCGCCTCTTCAATCTTCTCGACAATCGCAACTTTGGCGATCAGGGGCAGAGCTATCCGCCCTATAATATCGAGCGCACCGGTGAAAACACCTACCGCATCACCATGGCTGTCGCCGGCTTCGACGAAACGGAACTTTCGATTGAATTCCAGGCTCATGCGCTGACCGTGAAGGGCGAAAAAGCCGAGGAAGATGGTGTCGATCAGAACAAGTTTCTTTATCGCGGCATCGCCAAGCGCGCCTTTGAGCGTCGCTTCCAGCTCGCAGACCATGTGGAAGTCGAGACCGCTTCGCTGAAGAACGGCTTGCTCCATATCGATCTTGTGCGGAACATCCCGGAAGCGATGAAGCCGCGCCGTATCTCGATTGCAGCCGAGGCCGGCGATACGGCCAAAACGATCGAAGCCCAGGTTGCTCCGCAGCAGGTGAACTAACGCTTTCGTCCTCTGATCCTCCCATCAAGGACTGCAAGCCGACGCCCCTTCCTTCCGAGGAGGGGGCGTTTTTGTAGGTATTGACCAGTCTTGTGGTCAGCCCTGATGTATCTACATTGTTGCTACACCGGAGATTTCAATGCGCGCGACCGTGAAGAAGTGGGGTAACAGCGCTTCCGTTCGCATCCCAGCTGCCATCATGGAGGCAGCCAACCTGACAATCGACACGGTTGTGGAGATAACCGAAGAAAATGGCCGGGTGATCATTGAGCCGGTGAGTAATGATGTTGTCGACCTCGAACAGTTGCTTGCCGGCATCACTTCGGAAAACCAGCATAAGGAAGCCGACTTTGGCGCTGCGGTGGGCACGGAAGCCCTATGAGTGCTGCGAGCTATGTGCCGGAGGCGGGTGATATCGTCTGGCTCGATTTCTCACCGCAAAGCGGACATGAGCAAGCCGGCAGACGGCCGGCTGTCGTCCTTAGCCCGTCAGCCTATAACCGCTTTGGGTGGATGCTCTGTTGCCCGCTGACGACGAAAGTCAAAGCTTATCCGTTCGAAGGGCCGGTTGCCGGCAACCGAGGCGGTGTTGTGTTGGCCGACCAGGTTAAGAGCCTTGATTGGAAGGCTAGAAACGCACAGCGCAAGGGCGTCGTTTCGGGTGCCGAGCTTCGCGAGATCAGAGCGAAGGCCGTAGCCCTGATCGGCAAACCCTGAAAATTATCGAAATCTAAGCCGCTGCCGGTTCCGCCTTCAGTTCCTTTGCCTTCAGGCGCTCGGCGTATTTCTGTGCCAGCACTGCGCAGGTCATCAACTGGATCTGGTGAAACAGCATGATCGGCAGCACGATCGCACCGATCGATGCGGAGTTGCCGGCGAAGATGGCGTTGGCCATCGGCACGCCGCTTGCCAGCGACTTCTTCGAGCCGCAGAAGGTGATGGTGATCTCGTCTTCCTTGTTGAAGCCGAGCAGCCTGCTGCCGAACATGGTGATGCAGAGAACGGTTGCGAGCAGGAGGATGTCGAGGCCGATGACAACCGCGATATCGGTGAGCGAGAAGGTTTGCCAGATGCCTTCCATCACGGCAGTCGAAAAGGCGAGATAGACCACCATCAGGATAGAGCCGCGGTCGAAAGGCGTCAGCAGCTTTTTCTTTGAGCGGATCCAGCCGCCGATCCATGGCTGCAGCACCTGGCCGAGGATGAAGGGTGCGAGCAGCTGCAGCGCAATTTTTTCCAGCGCATCGAGCGATACGCCGCCGCCACCGGTCGTCGACAGCAGAAGTGCGATCAGGGCAGGGGTCAGGAACATGCCAAGAATATTGGAGCCGGATGCGGCGACGATGGCGGCCGGAACATTGCCACCGGCCATCGAGGTGAAGGCGATGGACGACTGTACCGTCGAGGGTAAAACGCAGAGAAACAGCATTCCCAGATAAAGCGGCGCCGGCAGGATGCTTTCGGGAATGAAACCGAGAGCCAGCCCCAGAAGCGGGAAAATGGCGAAGGTGGTGAGCACGATCGTCAAGTGCAGGCGCCAGTGAAGGACGCCGGCGATCACCGTGTCGCGTGCCAGGCGCGCGCCATGCAAAAAGAAAAGCAGGCCGATTGCGATGTCCGTCGCAATCGCAAACCAGTCCGCCCAGATGCCGTGAATGGGGAGAATAGACGCGAGGATCACGGTCCCCAACAGCATCATCGTATATTGGTCGGGCAGGAAACGCTTCATCACATGATCCTCAGACTGCACCCTTCAAGGTAGAACAGTTGTGGTTTCTCTTATCGTGAATTAGAATTCAACCATTAACAGTTATCATGAAATGAAATGGCGATGCTGAACCTTCATCATCTCGACAGTTTTCTCATGTTGCAGCGGACGGGCAGCTTCACCGAGGCGGCGGTAAGGCTCGGGGTCGGGCAGTCGACGGTGACGCAGCATATCCAGCGGCTGGAGAAATCGCTGGGACGCCAGCTTGTGTTTCGCGACACCCATCAGGTGAGGCTGACGGTGGATGGTGAAGCGCTTGTCGGCTATGCGCGCGGGATGCTGGATCTCAATGGCCAGGTCCTGTCGCTCTTTGGCGAAACTCGCCTGCGCGGACGCCTCAGGCTTGGTGTGTCGGAAGATGTCGTCGCCAACCGGCTGACAGGCATTCTGGAGGACTTCATCCGCCTCCATCCGCTGGTCGATCTGGAGCTGACGGTGGCGCTGTCAGCTGTGCTCAACCAGATGCAGGATGCCGGCGATCTGGATCTGGTGCTCGCCAAGCGGCATATCGGCGAAACGCATGGCAAGTTCCTGTATCGCGAGCCGTTGGTGTGGCTGGCGCGTGATCCTCATTTTGCTCCGGCCAAAGACACGGCGCTGCCGCTGATTGCCTTTCCGCCTCCTTCCATCACGCGACGAGTGGTGCAGGAGGCGCTGGACCGGGAAAAGCTTGCCTGGCGCGTCGTCTGCACCTGCGGCAGCCTGAGCGGGCTGACGGCCGCGGCGCGTGCCGGCATGGGCGTGATGGTTCAGCCGCGCAGCATGGTGCCGGAGGGGTTGCGGGAAATCGCCGGTGACCGCCTGCCACGGCTCGAAGACGTCGAGTTCGTGCTGATCCCGCGACGCGGCGCCGATGCCGTGATGGTCGAAGCACTGTCGAGTCTGATTGCGGCACGGATCGTGCCGCAATCGATCTAGTTGGCCTCCCGACAAAATCTCTCTGCCTTGGCAGGAATCGATGGCTGTCGTTAAGCGAGATGTGGTGTGTTCAGGCGGAGGCGCAGATCGACAGGAACTGATCCACGTCTTCCTGGGTCGTGGCGAAGGACGTCACCATTCGGATGAGGACCTCGTCCTTGCCGACCTTTTCCGGGATGTCGCGGGGTTCCAGCCAGTCGTAGAATTTTGCGCCCTGTTCCGACGCTGCCTTTGCGGATGCCTTCGGAAGGACAGCGAAGACTTCGTTGGATTCAGTTTGCCAAGCGAGGCGGGCGCTGTTCAGAGAGCCGAAGCCGGTACGCAGGCGATCGGCCATGGTGTTGGCGTGGCTTGCGAGACCGATCCAGAGGTCGTCCTTCAGATAGGCTTCGAACTGCGCCGCGATAAAGCGCGACTTGGAGAAAAGCTGGGCTGTACGCTTGCGCAGAAAGGCAAAGTCCTTGGCGAGCTGTGGGTCGAAGAAAACGATCGCCTCGGCGCACCAGCAGCCGTTCTTCGTGCCGCCGAAAGAGAGGACGTCGACGCCGCGTTTCCAGGTCATTTCGGCCGGCGAGCAGCCGAGCGAAACGAGAGCATTGGCAAAACGCGCGCCGTCCATATGCAGCGGCAGACCATTGTCCTTGGCGATCTTCGAGATCACGTCGATTTCGTCGAGCGAATATATGGTGCCGACTTCGGTCGCCTGGGTCATGGTGACGGCGGCGGCGCGACCATGGTGGACCGAATCCTGCGGATAACGTGCGATGCGTTCAATGAGATTTTCCGGCAGCATCTTGCCGGCGGGGCCTTCGACGCCGACCATGCGCATGCCCGAGAAAAAGTCCGGCGCACCGCATTCGTCTTCGATCACGTGAGCTTCCGTGTGGCAAAAGGTCAAGCCGCCCGGACGAGCAATACTGGCAAGCGACAGTGAATTGGCTGCCGTGCCGGTGGCGACGAAAAAGACCGCGACTTCCTTTTCGAAGATTTCGTTGAAGCGCTGCTCGATCGCCCGGTCGAGATCACTTGTTCCATAAGCCGCAGCGAAACGGGTCGATTCCTTCGACAAACGTTCGTTGATGGCAGGATGGGCTCCTGCCCAATTGTCGGAGGCGAAGAACATGGAAAGCTACCTTGGTATTGTTGGGAGGGACGGCATCGGACATTAAGACTTTTTGGCATTGGTGCAACGATTAAGCCCATGGGTAGCCCGATGACCTTTTGCGTAGGCAATGAAATGCAATCGAAGCGCAGGATGACGTAATTAAATTGCGCACAAGCTGCGACATTGGCAACAGAGTGTCCGCGGCTGCTTAGAAATTTGTGGTGGCACTCTTGTGAGAAAGTTAAAATCGTGCGATAGAAAGAGAATAATTAGGTCAGCTTTTCTGTCCTAATTTTTGCGCAAGGGCATCGGTTTGATCCTTGAGTTGCAGATCTTGACGCCGATCCGGGTTAGAGTGCGCCTCCTTAAGGGGGCTTGCCACTGATGCTGGAGCGGCGCCGTTGCATGACTGGGGATGGCGAGTGTCATCTCCTGAATTTGATAAAGTGCCACCTTGCTCGCCTAAGATAGCGGCCAACAGGAGGAATGACGATGACGAAGAAGGTTATTGATATGCACTGTCCCACCGACATTGCCTCGGCGAAAGCCGAGCAGAGCGTGCCTTTCGTCGCGTCCGGCTTTCCGGCCGCCCAGGGTCTCTATAATCCGCGCAACGAACACGACGCCTGCGGTGTTGGCTTCATCGCCAACATGAAGGGGCAGAAGTCCCACCAGATCGTCAAGGACGGGTTGTTCATTCTGGAAAACCTGACGCATCGCGGTGCGGTCGGCGCCGATCCTCTGATGGGCGATGGCGCGGGCATTCTGGTGCAGATCCCCGACCGTTTCTTTCGCGAAGAAATGGCCAAGCAGGGCGTAACCCTGCCGAAGGCCGGCGAATATGCCGTCGGGCATTTCTTCCTGCCGCGTGATGCCGAGCAGATCGAGCATTTCAAGAAGGTGATCGTCGATGTGATCGCTGAGGAGGGGCAGCAGTTCCTCGGCTTCCGCGATGTACCTGTCGATAATTCTTCGCTCTCCAAGGCGCGGGCGATTGCCGCGACCGAGCCGTATCACGTCCAGGTCTTCATCGGTGCCGGACACGACGCTGCGACAAACCATGAATTCGAGCGTAAGCTCTTCCTAGTCCGCAAGGTCATCTCCAACCGTATTTACGATCAGTTCGGCGGCCAGGAAACCGGCTTCTACCCGGTGTCTCTGTCGTCCTCGACGATCGTCTACAAGGGTATGTTCCTCGCCTATCAGGTCGGCGCCTATTACAAGGATCTGGCCGATCCGCGGTTCGAAACGGCTGTGGCTCTCGTCCACCAGCGTTTCTCGACCAACACATTCCCGTCGTGGAAGCTGGCACATCCGTACCGTATGGTTGCCCATAACGGCGAAATCAACACGCTGCGTTCCAACGTCAACTGGATGGCTGCGCGCCAGGCATCGGTCTCTTCGCCGCTGTTCGGCGACGACATTTCCAAGCTCTGGCCGATCTCCTATGAGGGCCAGTCGGACACGGCCTGCTTCGACAACGCGCTCGAGTTCTTGACCCGTGGCGGTTATTCGCTGGCGCATGCAATGATGATGCTGATCCCGGAAGCATGGGCCGGCAACCAGTCGATGTCGAAGGAGCGCAAGGCGTTCTACGAATACCACGCCGCCCTGATGGAGCCGTGGGACGGCCCGGCTGCCGTCTGCTTCACCGATGGCAAGCAGATTGGCGCAACGCTTGATCGTAACGGCCTGCGTCCAGCCCGTTATCTCGTCACCGATGACGACCGCGTCATTCTCGCATCCGAAGCCGGCACGTTGCCGGTGCCGGAAGAAAAGATCATCAAGAAGTGGCGCCTGCAGCCGGGCAAGATGCTGCTAATCGATATGGAGAAGGGCCAGATCATCTCCGACGAGGAGCTGAAGACGACGCTTGCTACCCGCCATCCGTATGGCAAATGGCTCGATCGCACCCAGCTCATCCTCGAAGACCTGAAGCCGGTCGAACCGCGGGCTCTGCGCCGTGACGTGTCGCTGCTGGATCGCCAGCAGGCTTTCGGCTACACGAGCGAAGACACCAAGATCCTGATGTCGCCGATGGCGACGACCGGCCAGGAAGCCGTTGGCTCGATGGGCACCGATACGCCGATCTCGGCGATGTCGGACAAGTCGAAGCTGCTCTATACCTATTTCAAGCAGAACTTTGCGCAGGTGACCAACCCGCCGATCGACCCGATCCGCGAAGAGCTGGTCATGAGCCTCGTATCGTTCATCGGTCCGCGCCCGAACATTCTCGACCATGAAGGCATGGCGAATGCCAAGCGTCTGGAAGTGCGCCAGCCGATCCTGACCAATGGCGATCTGGAAAAGATCCGCTCGATCGGTCACACCGAGGATCGTTTCGACACCAAGACGCTCGACTTCACCTACGACATCGAGCGTGGCGCCGATGGCATGCCGGAAATGCTCGATCGTCTGTGCGAACGTGCAGAGGCTGCGGTCAAGGGCGGTTACAACATCATCGTACTGTCCGACCGCCAGATCGGTCCGGACCGCATCGCCATCCCTGCGCTTCTGGCGACGGCTGCCGTGCACCATCACCTGATCCGCAAGGGGCTTCGCACCTCGGTCGGTCTGGTCGTGGAATCCGGCGAGCCGCGCGAGATCCATCACTTCTGTCTGCTGGCCGGTTACGGTGCGGAAGCGATCAACCCCTATCTCGCCTTCGATACCCTGACCGACATGCATATGCGCGGCGAATTCCCGAAGGAAGTCGATGCGAGCGAAATCGTCTACCGCTATATAAAGGCGGTCGGTAAGGGCATCCTCAAGGTCATGTCCAAGATGGGCATTTCGACCTACCAGTCCTATTGCGGTGGCCAGATCTTTGACGCCGTCGGCCTGAACTCGGAACTGGTCAACCAGTATTTCTTCGGTACCGCGACATCGATCGAAGGCATTGGCCTTACAGAGATCGCCGAGGAAACAGTCAGCCGCCATGCATCGGCCTTCGGCAAGGACCCGGTTCTGGCCTCGTCGCTCGATATCGGTGGCGAATATGCCTACCGCATGCGCGGCGAAAGCCATGCCTGGACGCCGGATGTCGTTGCGACCCTGCAGCATGCGGTTCGCGGCAACAGCCAGGAACGTTACCGCGAGTTTGCCCAGATGGTGAACGAGACGGCGGTCAGGATGAACACGATCCGCGGCCTGTTCAAGATCAAGAGTGCCGACGTTCTCGGCCGCACGCCGGTTTCGATCGACGAGGTCGAACCGGCGGTCGATATCGTCAAGCGTTTCTCGACCGGGGCGATGTCCTTCGGCTCGATCAGCCGCGAGGCGCATACGACGCTTGCGATCGCGATGAACAAGATCGGCGGCAAGTCGAACACCGGCGAGGGCGGCGAAGAAAGCGATCGTTACCTGCCGCTGGCCGATGGGTCGATGAACCCCGAACGTTCGGCGATCAAGCAGATTGCGTCCGGTCGTTTCGGCGTCACGACCGAATATCTGGTCAATGCCGATATGTTGCAGATCAAGGTGGCGCAGGGTGCAAAGCCCGGCGAAGGCGGCCAGCTGCCCGGGCACAAGGTCGATGCGACGGTTGCCAAGACCCGCCACTCGACGCCGGGCGTCGGCCTCATCTCGCCGCCGCCGCATCATGACATCTATTCGATCGAAGATCTGGCGCAGCTGATCTACGACCTGAAGAACGTCAACCCGACGTCCGATATTTCCGTCAAGCTGGTCTCCGAAGTCGGTGTCGGCACGGTTGCTGCAGGCGTCGCCAAGGCACGCGCCGACCATATCACGGTTGCCGGCTTCGATGGCGGTACCGGTGCGTCGCCGCTCACCTCGTTGAAGCATGCAGGTTCCCCTTGGGAAATCGGCCTTGCCGAAACCCAGCAGACGCTGGTGCTGAACGGGCTTCGTTCGCGTATCGCGCTGCAGGTCGATGGTGGCCTGAAAACCGGCCGTGACGTGATCATCGGTGCGCTTCTCGGTGCCGACGAGTTTGGTTTCGCGACGGCCCCGGTCATCGCGGCCGGCTGCATCATGATGCGCAAGTGCCATCTGAATACGTGCCCGGTTGGCGTTGCAACGCAGGACCCTGTCCTGCGCAAGCGCTTCAAAGGCACGCCGGAACATGTGATCAACTACTTCTTCTTCGTCGCTGAAGAAGTGCGCGAAATCCTGGCATCGCTCGGCTTCACCCGGTTCGACGAGATCATCGGCCTGTCCGATCTTCTCGAAAAGGACGACATGCTGGCCCATTGGAAGTCTCAGGGCCTCGACTTCTCGAAGATCTTCCACAAGGTGGAAGCGCCAAAAGAAGCGACTTACTGGACTGAACGCCAGAAGCATCCAATCGACGACATTCTCGACCGCAAGATGATCGAGAAATCTCAGGCTGCACTTGAAAGCAAGGAGCCGGTCGTCTTCGACGTTTCGATCAAGAACGTCGACCGGTCCGCCGGCGCGATGCTTTCGGGCGCGCTTGCCAAGCGCTGGGGCCAGAAGGGTCTAAAGGACGACACGATCCATGTGACGCTGACCGGTACCGCCGGCCAGTCGTTCGGTGCCTTCCTCGCACGTGGCATCACCTTCGACCTTGTTGGCGACGGTAACGACTATGTCGGCAAAGGACTTTCGGGTGGCCGCATCATCGTTCGTCCGCCGGATAATTCGAAGATCGTCGCCGAGAACTCGATCATCGTCGGCAATACCGTGCTTTACGGCGCGACCACCGGGGAATGTTATTTCCGCGGCGTGGCAGGCGAACGCTTCTCGGTGCGCAATTCGGGCGCGATCGCCGTCGTCGAGGGCGTGGGTGACCACGGCTGCGAATACATGACCGGCGGCATCGTCGTCGTGCTCGGCGAAACCGGCCGCAATTTCGCAGCCGGCATGTCGGGCGGCGTGGCCTACGTGCTCGACGAGAAGGGCGATTTCGCCAAGCGCTGCAACATGGCGATGGTCGAGCTTGAGCCGGTTCCGGAAGAGGACGACATGCTGGAGAAGCTGCACCATCACGGCGGCGACATCATGCACAAGGGACGCGTCGACGTGTCCGAGGACATGACGCGCCACGATGAGGAGCGCCTTTACCAGCTGATCTCTAACCATATGCACTATACCGGCTCGACCCGCGCCAAGGACATCCTTGATCGCTGGACCGAGTTCCGGCCGAAGTTCCGCAAGGTCATGCCGGTGGAATACCGCCGTGCGCTGGTCGAGATGGAACGGGCGCGGATGGGTATCGCGGCGGAGTAAGCCAGATGGCTCTCGTTCATCGATTGGTTTCGGTGGGCATCGCGGTCGCTGTGCCAGCGGCCGCATTCTTCGCGAGCGGCAATGTCGCAATAGAATTTATCGTGCTGGGGGCGGTTATGGGTTTCGCCTACTGGTACTGGGGCCCTGCGGGCACCCTGCTTTGAAGAGGGAATGACATGGGCAAGGTTACGGGTTTCATGGAAATCGACCGGCAGGTGGGCAAGTATCAGCCTGCATCGGATCGTATCCGCCATTTCCGCGAATTCACCATTCCGATGTCGGATGCGGAAGTGACCAAACAGGCTGCCCGCTGCATGGATTGTGGCGTCCCCTATTGCCACGGTCCGACCGGCTGTCCCGTGCACAACCAGATTCCCGACTGGAACGATCTGGTTTATAACAACAAGTGGGAAGAGGCGATCCGCAACCTCCATTCCACGAACAATTTCCCGGAATTCACCGGCCGCGTCTGTCCCGCGCCGTGCGAGGAGGCTTGCACGCTCAACCTCGAGGATGCGCCGGTCGCGATCAAGACGGTCGAGCAGGCGATTGCCGACAAGGCCTACGAGCTTGGTTATATCGTGCCGCATCCGGCTACGGTGAAGACCGGCAAGAAGGTTGCCGTGATCGGTTCGGGTCCTGCCGGCATGGCGGCTGCCCAGCAGCTTGCCCGCGCCGGCCACGAAGTTCATGTCTATGAGCGCGAAAGCAAGGCCGGCGGTCTGCTGCGTTACGGTATTCCGGACTTCAAGATGGAGAAGAACTTCATCGACCGTCGTGTCGAGCAGATGACGGGCGAAGGTGTGACGTTCCACTATGGCGTCAATATCGGCGTCGACAAGAAGTTCGAAGAACTGACGGCCGAGCACGATGCCGTCGTCTATTGCGGCGGCTCGGAAACCCCACGTCCGGCCGGCATTCCGGGTGCTGACCTGCATGGCGTCTATGATGCGATGCCGTATCTGGTTCAGCAGAACCGTCGCATCGGCCGCGAGAATATCGACAGTGTCGCCTGGGCGGCAGAACCGATCCTCGCCGGTGCCAAGCATGTCGTCGTTGTCGGCGGTGGCGATACGGCGTCCGACTGCGTCGGCACGGCTTTCCGCCAGGGTGCCGTCAAGGTGACCCAGCTCGACATCCGTCCGCAGCCACCGGAAAAGGAAGACAAGCTTGCCGTCTGGCCCTTCTGGGCGACAAAGATGCGTACCTCGTCTTCGCAGGCGGAAGGTGCAAACCGCGAATTCCAGGTGGCAACGCTCGAATTCATCGGCGAAGACGGCCAATTGACGGGCGTCCGTTGCTGCGAAGTCGATGAGTGCCGCAAGCCGATCGCCGGCACCGACTTCATCATCAAAGCAGATCTCGCCTTTATCGCAATCGGCTTTTCCGGCCCGATGACGGAAGGCGTGCTGAGCGAACTCGAAGGCAAGCTCGAGATCAATGTCGATCGCCGCGGTTCGACCAATGTCGTTGCCAGCGAGCGCGACTACAAGACCTCGGTCGACAAGCTGTGGACGGCAGGCGACGTCCGCCGAGGCCAGTCGCTGGTCGTCTGGGCTATCCGCGAAGGCCGTCAGGCAGCCCGTGCCATCGACGAAGCATTGATGGGAAGCTCGCTTCTGCCACGCTGAGATTTTTATCAGTAAGCCTGCAGAAGGATCATAGTCAGATTGAAGCCGCTGTCTTTCCTCACAGGGAAAGGCGGCGGCTTTTGTTTTGGAGGATATTCACGGTTTCGGTCAATTTGATCAACGTCAAGGGGAGGGTGGTGCGATCGTGTAAGGCCTTGTCTGAACGGACCTGACATTCATCAAGGTCCTGGACACCCAAAGGACAAGGTAATGCGCTTCAGTATTCCCGCTATTTTAAACTATTTCAAAGGCATGGTTCCGTTCCGGATCGTTCCGGCGATCGTCACCACGATCTTTCTTCTCACTTTGCTGGCGATACCGGCTCCTACAGGTCTGGACGAAAACGGCTGGAAGATGCTGGCCATCTTCCTGACCACGATCCTGGCGATCATTTTGAAAGTCATGCCGATCGGCGTCATGGCCTTGATGGCGATCGTTATCGTTTCGCTGATGCAGGTCACCTCGCCCAATTCCAAGGGTGCCGTTGCTGATGCGCTGAGCAGTTTCGCCAATCCGCTGATCTGGCTGATCGTCATTGCAGTCCTGATCTCGCTTGGTCTGCGCAAGACCGGTCTTGGCCGGCGTCTCGGCCTCGGCTTCATCGCGCTTCTCGGCAAGCGGACGATCGGTATCGGTTACGGGCTCGTATTCTGCGAGCTGATCCTTGCGCCGTTTACGCCGAGCAACACCGCACGCGGCGGCGGCATCATTCACCCGATCATGAAGTCGATCGCCAATGCTTTCGATTCGGATCCGGCAAAGGGCACGCAAGGCAAGGTCGGTACCTATCTGGCGCTGGTGAACTATCACGCCAACCCGATTTCGTCGGCAATGTTCGTCACCGCGACCGCTCCCAATCCGCTTGTCCTCGAATATATCTCGAAGTCGACCGGTGGTGCGATGCAGCTGACCTGGGTCACCTGGGCCTTAGCGATGTTCGTGCCCGGGATCGTGGCCCTCATCGTCATGCCGCTCGTGCTTTATTTTCTCTCGCCGCCCGAACTGAAGCGGACGCCTGACGCCGTCGCTTATGCCAAAAAGGAACTGGCCGGCATGGGGCCGTTGTCGGGCAAGGAAATGGTGATGATCGGCACCTTCGCCATGCTGCTTTTGCTCTGGGCCAATGTGCCGGCGATGATCTTCGGGCCGGCCTTCACGCTCGACCCGACTGTTGTCGCTGTCCTCGGTCTCTTTGCACTGCTGATCACCGGCACGATCAACTGGGACGACGTACTTTCGGAAAAAAGTGCCTGGGATACGCTGATCTGGTTCGGAGCGCTTGTCATGATGGCCGACCAGCTCAACAAGCTCGGTGTGATCGGCTGGTTCTCGAACGGCATGAAGGACATGATCTCGCATGCCGACCTGAGCTGGCAGATGACTGCGGCCATTCTGGTGCTGATCTTCACCTTCGCCCATTACATGTTTGCCAGCACCACCGCCCATGTCAGTGCCATGATGCTCGCCTTCCTGACCGTCGGCGTGATGCTGATCCCGGCTGAATATCAGGCGGTGTTCCTGCTGATGATGGCTGCCTCGTCGTCGATCATGATGACGCTGACCCACTATGCCACCGGCACGTCGCCGATCATCTTCGGTAGCGGCTATATCACCATGGGCAAGTGGTGGGGCGTCGGCTTTATCATGTGCCTGGTCAACCTCGCCATCTTCGCGGTCGTCGGTGCGGTATGGTGGAGAGCGCTTGGCTACTGGTGATCGGTCAAGATCATCGAAAGCGAAGAGCTGCAGGCGCCGTCAGCGGCGCCTGTTTTATTGTGTCTTGGAGATCTTGTAGTCGTCGACACGTCCGACAGGAGCCGGATCCATCTCGCCTTTTTTGACCAGCTTCTCACGCGGGGACTGGGACAGGCTGTCCCTTGTGGGGATTGCGCTTAAAAGTTCCTTGCCGCCGTCCAGATCCGGATCGGAGAGGCTGATCGGGAGGGCCGGGAGAACTTTGTCAGGATCGACGGGAAGGCCGAGATCCGGCAGCGTGCCGGGGCCGAGGTTCACCAGCTCGGGACTTGCCATGTCGCCGAGATGGCGACGCGCCAGCTTCTCGACATAAAAGGCAAGCTTCTGCTTGCCGGCGGTGGTGAAGGTAATGCCGTCGGAACCACGCAGGCGCACCTGCTGGCCGCTGACGTCGGAGCCGGTCAGGATGAACTTGCCGTCCTCGTCGACGAACCCGTCCCAGATATCAACGAACTCGCCGCCCGCCTCTTCGGTGCGGGCGCGGTAGATGGCGTTGAGCTTGACGGCATCGGCCATCATCGAAGGTGACTGGAAGGAAGGCAGGCCGACCCAGAGCAGTGGCAGCTTGCGGCTGGTAACGACACGAGCGACCTCTGCCACACGTCGCCGATATTCACCAAACCATGCATCGGTGCGGAATTTTTCCTTCGCGCCGGATGTCATCTGCTGCCGATCGTTGGCGCCGATCATGACAACGACGATTGCGGGCTTGGCCTCGTCTATGATGCCCGGCAATTCCTTCAGCCAGTCGTAATGATCGTCGCGAACCAGTCCCGACGAGCCATCGCTGCGGGTAAATACGGCAACGCCGGGAGAGGCTTCGAATGTGGTCTCCAGTTCGCCGCCGATATTGCCGGCAAAAAAGTCACCGACAACGAGGATCTTGCGGGCGTTCTCAAGTTTTGCAACCGGGTCGGGTTTCAGCGGTGCAAGCGGTATCGGGGGCCGGGGAGCAGGCGACCTGACGGCAGCACGGTTTCGCTCCCGGCGCGGAGCCATTTCGATGATAGAGCCGTCGCGGCGGTCATAGCGGGCTGGTGGCTCTTCCCGCTCGTAACGGGGGCCGCCGAAAAGCAGGTCGAACAGGTTCCGGCGCCTCACCGGCTCCTGTGCACCGGCAGCGACAGGGAAACTACCAGCCACGATGACAGCCGCCAGCACACCGCAGCCGATACGCCGAACGAAGCTTTTCTCCACGGATTTGCCAGACATCGTCATCAATCCCGACAGGCTATCATCGCCACAAATCTTGCGCCGGCCGGTTCACTTGTCAACGCAAGGCGCGAAGCAGTGATTGCGACGGTTCGCCGTTCTGGTCCATGCCAAGTCGCTTCTGGATCGCCGAGATCGCAGCCTTCGAGCCGGAGCCGAAGTTGCCGTCGACTTCGCCGTCATAATAGCCGAGTTCCTTCATCCGGCTCTGCAGCTCGAATTTTTCCTTGATATCGAGTGTGCCGGTCGGGCGCGGCCAGGACTGCTGCATACCGCCGTAACCTGCGATTTCGTCGGCCAGAAGCCCGACTGCCAGAGCATAGCTGTCTGCGGCGTTGTATTTCTTGATGGTGAAGAAGTTTTTCATCATCAGGAATGCCGGTCCGTTGGAGCCGCCCATCAGCTTCAGCGTGGCTCGGTCGGCGCCGCGCGGAAAAGCTTTACCGTTGGCGCGAACGAAACCGAGCGCTGCCCATTGGGCAAGCGTCTTGGTCTGGCCTTCGTATTTGCCAGCGCCTGACGGAAGCACGGCTTCGTAACCCCAGGTCTTGCCTGTAGTCCAGCCATTCTTGGCGAGCAGGTTGGCGGAGGTCGCCAGCGCATCGGGGATGGAGTGCCAGATGTCGCGCTTGCCGTTGCCATCGGCGTCAACCGCGTAAAGCAGGTAGCTGGTCGGGATGAACTGCGTATGGCCCATGGCGCCTGCCCAGGAGCCGGTAAGTTGTTTGGCAGTGACGTCGCCCGCCTGCAGGATCTTCAAGGCGGCGATCAACTGGCTACGGGCGAATTTCGCGCGCTTGGGGTCGGCCCATGCAAGGGTTGCCAGCGCCTGAGGCACATGATGCAGCCGATCCGGCTTTTCGAGCACGGCGCCGTAATTGGATTCCATCGACCATATGGCGAGGAGAATGTTCTTGTCGACACCGAAATGGCGCTCGATGGCGTTCAACGTCCCACCGTGGCGGGCAGCCATCTGGCGGCCGATCTGTACCGTATATGGATTGACGCGGCTGTCGAGATATTCCCAGATCTGCGACTTGAATTCGGGCTGATACTGCGCCTTCTGCAGTGCTTCCGGATCCGGCTCATTGATGCCGGCAAACGCCTTCTGATAGGTCGAACGGCTGATACCACTCTGAGCGGCGGTCTCGTAGAAATTTGCAACCCAAGTCTTGAAACCGGCATCGGCTTGGGCATTTAACGGCATCATGACCGTCACAAGACCGGCTGCAAGCAGGAGAGCGAAACTACGCGAGCGGGTGCGGAATCTGGTCATCGGCAGTCGTATCCATTCCTTCATTCGCCGTTCATGGCGTGTCTGGTATGCGGCTCAACGATGTTTTAACGTAATAGAGTCAACAAATTCTTTACCATAGATCACAGGTTCGTGGGAGCCTTTTGCGAAACGGTAGCAATTGAGCTTTAGAACCCTGCAAGTTTCAAATCCGCACAATGGCGTGCATCAGGAGGCATGAGTGTCTGAGCAGCGTAAGATCCGCAAAGCAGTTTTCCCGGTTGCCGGGCTCGGAACGCGTTTCCTTCCGGCGACCAAGGCCGTTCCGAAGGAAATGCTGACCGTCGTCGACAAGCCGGTCATCCAGTATGTGGTGGACGAGGCGGCTGAAGCCGGTATCGAGCATTTCGTTTTCGTCACCGGCCGTGGCAAGGGCGTGATCGAGGACTATTTCGATATCCAGTTCGAACTGGAACAGATGCTGCGCGAGCGCAACAAGAATGCGGAACTGACGCTCCTATCGCACATCCTGCCGAAGGCCGGCACAGCCAGTTTCACCCGCCAGCAGGTTCCGCTTGGCCTCGGTCATGCCGTCTGGTGCGCCCGTGACATCGTCGGCAATGAGCCTTTTGCAGTTCTGTTGCCCGACATGATCATGTCTTCGGAGAAAAGCTGCCTCAAGGGCATGGTCGAGCTTTACGACCAGACAGGCGGTAACGTGCTCGCCGTCGAGGAATGCGATCCGGAACAGGCGCATAAATACGGCATCGTCGGCAAGGGTGCTGCCGTCGGGGACGGCGGTTTCAAGATCACCGAGATGGTCGAAAAGCCTGCCAAGGGTACGGCGCCGTCTAACTTCTTCATCAACGGCCGCTACATCCTGCAGCCTGAAATCTTCAAGATCCTGGAGACCCAGGAACGTGGCGCCGGCAACGAAATCCAGCTGACCGACGGCATGCTGGCGCTTGCCAAGTCGCAGGAATTCGCCGGTTACCACTTCAAGGGCGAAACCTATGACTGCGGCGCAAAGGATGGCTTCATCCTTGCCAACCTGGCATTCGCCCTGCAGCGCCCGGATATCCGTCCTGCGATCGAAGGCCCACTCAAGGCGCTTGCCGCCAAGCTGAAGTAAGTTCGACACAGCCCCCAAATAAAAGAAGCCGCCGGGCATGCCCGGCGGCTTCTTTCGTTCATGCTGCGTGGAGATATTCCCCGCGCCTGATCGGTATCATCAGGCGACCTTGTGGCCCTTGATGCCGTAATAGAAGATGTAGACGTAGCAAAGGACCGGCATCAGGAAGGCGAGGTGAATGCCGACCGTATCGGCCAATGCACCCATGACGACCGGCAGGATCGCACCGCCAACGATTGCCAGGCAAAGGATGCCCGAACCCTGGCTGGTGTGACGGCCAAGGCCCTTCAGCGCGAGGCTGAAAATAGTCGGGAACATGATCGAGTTGAACAGGCCGACTGCGAGAACCGCCCACATGGCCAGCTTGCCACCGGCAAAGACGGTCACGAGCAGCAGCACCGCGGCAAGGATGGCGTTGAAGGCGAGTGCCTTGCCGTCCTCGATGTAACGCATCGCGTAGGCACCGATAAAGCGCCCGACCATCGCGCCACCCCAGAAATAGGCAACGTAATGCGCTGCTTCTGCTTCCGGCAGGTTGGCAATGCTCGGCTCGGCGAGATAGTTGACCAGGAAGCTGCCAATCGAGACTTCACCGCCAACGTAGACGAAAAGGCCGATGGCACCCAGGACGAGGTGAGGATAGGACCACGCGGATTTACGCTCGTCACCTTCCGACGTTGCCTGTCCCTCTTCGACATGCGGCAGCTTGAGAGCGGCAAAGATCGCAGCCAGAACCAGGAAGGCAATTGCCAGGATCATGTAAGGGAAGCGAACGGCGCCGGCTTCTGCCAGGCGCAGGGCTTCCAGCTGCTCGCCGGTCGCGTTGGTAACGTCACCGGTTGCGGCCGACAGGATCAGGAAAGCGCCGAAGAGCGGCGCGATCGTCGTGCCGAGGGCGTTGAAAGCCTGGGTCAGCGTCAGACGGCTGGCGGCTGTTTCAGGTGCGCCAAGTTCGGTCACATAAGGGTTGGCTGCGACCTGCAGGATGGTCACGCCGGATGCGAGCACGAAAAGCGCGCCGAGGAACAGTCCATAAACGCGATAGCTTGCTGCCGGGATGAAGAGCGCGCAGCCGATGGCGGCGATCAACAGGCCGACCACAATGCCCCACTTGTAGCTGATGCGCTTCACAAGTGCACCGGCGGGAAGGGAGACGATGAAATAGGCACCGAAGAAGCAAAGCTGAATCAACATCGACTGTGTGTAGTTCAGCGAGAAGACGTTCTTCAGATGTGGGATCAGGATGTCGTTCAGGCAGGTGATGAAGCCCCACATGAAGAACAGCGATGTCAGTGCAATAAGAGCAAACTGATAATTGTTGGCGCCGGCGCGGGAAGACGTGCTTCCGGCCTTTGTGCCGTTGTTGGTAAGACTAGCCAATTTGAAACCTCGAACTTACGCCATGCGGCAATGCTGCATTGCGGCAAAAATATGCCGAATGCGCGGCTATATGCTGCATCTGCTAACAGTTGAAAGGGGTAGAGGTCGGGAAATACCACTATTCCACGAGGAACTGCCTTGAGGATGGCAACGGGTGGTGTTCTCACCATTGCATTTCGAGCATGGGAAAGATGCGCTATACCGGTCGATACGAAACATTTGTTCGCACGCCTGCGGATTGCGACAATTTGTCATGCCATTTTGAATGAGCGCGGGAGTTTTCGCTCATTTTGGAGGCAAAAGCCCGATGTGGAAAAGGCGATGTATGCTTGCTGCGCATCGCGAGATATCACGAAAATGTGATCATCTCCGGAGCGTCAAGCCAACTCCTGCGCGCAGGATATCCTGATCGGACCCTCCGCCGGTCGTGGTTTCGTATTCGATGTCGCCGGTCATATCGAGGTAGCGATTGATGCTCCAGGTCAGGCCGGCGCCGGCAATCCAGGTTACGTTGTTGTCGGCGGAGCCTTGAAAATCGCGAAGTGTCGCGCTTCCCGTCAGGCGGGCAACGAGATGGTCGCGCATCTGATGAGCAAGAGCCGAACTCAGTTGATACTCCGCCCATCCGCCCTGGCCGGCGGTTGTCGAGTCCTGGACGGTGGTGCGAAGCCCGAGATTGATGTCTGTTCCGCGTCTCGGCGACCAGCTTACATTGCCGTCCGCGGAAAATGCATCAATCGCTTTTAGCCGTGCATCGTCATAAGCGACCCGCTCATAACCACCTGCCAGCTCGCCCCTGAGCTTTTCGCCGAAATCGAAGGCGATGCCGGTGCGTGGCGCGTAGCTGTCGGAAGAGCGCTGATAACCGGCACTGTCGCGTCTGTTATCGTAGAATGTGTGGCCCAGCGCGATTTCGGCGAACGGAATGATCGCCGGCGAAAGCTCGTAGCCAAGGCGCAAGCGTCCGTCGATGCCGGTCCGGTTTCGGTCCTTCATGCTGAAGACCGAGCCGTCGGAGAGTTTTGCATCCGTGTAAATATCGCGGCTGGCGCCGATCGCTGCCAGTCCCCGAATGCGTCCCACTTCACGCTCGATGGACGCTTCTCCTTCGAACTGATGGACGCCGGCCTGCTCCGAGGCGTCGCCGATCGCGTTCGGATCCGCGACATCTTCGCGCTCGAAACTGTAGTTTCCGGTGATATGCGCAATCGTATCGTCGGCAAGGTCAAGCCGGAGGTCTGCGCCGAGCCGTGCATTCGGATCGGTGTCGTTCTGGTTGCCGCTGAAATTGCGTTCGAACACGCCTTGCCCGGTAATCGTCAGTGCATGTCGCGACCAGTCTGAGGTCAGCGTCCCGCGTATCCCTGTCGCCAGGTAATTGCGCGTCTCCTTTGAGCCGTGATCGCGGGTAATCTCGGTGTTGATGCTCTGGTTGACGGAGGGTCGAAGAACGAAGGTGCCAAGACGTACGCCGGGTGCCTCAGCGGCCTCTCGCTGCTGTTCTTCCCATTCCGGCCGGTCGATCGGTGTGGTGCCGGGATCGAGCGGCTGGTCGAATTGCTGGTTCAGGTCCTGTTCGGCAGTTTGGTTCAGATCTTCGTTTTCGGTCGTGTTTTCCGCCGGGGCCGGTTGTTGTGCTGCCGGAGCAGCCATCGGATCGTAGAGGCCGGATGCGCTCTGGTCCGTGCCGTCCAGTGCAGACGTCGCAGGCCAGGTCGTCGTTGTCGCGCCACCCGTAACGCTTGTCGTGCCGGCGGTTCCGAACTGACTGTCGGGAAGGCCAGGCAGCGGGCTCGTATTGCTTGGGAAAAGGCTCTGAGCATAGACGGCGCCGGCTCCGGACATGGCTACAGCTGCGACAACAAGGCCTAAAGCCGTCCGCCGCCCGCGTCGGGCCGTACCTGTCAGGAGCGTATTTTTCATCGAATGCCCGGCAACCTCAAATGCTTACCCAAATGTAAATCGATGTGGTTAAGGATTGGTTGAAGACGGGGCTTGGTGGTGGATGGACAACTGGCCGCTATCAAAGTTGATGGACTTGGAGGGGAAAAAGGACTAAGCCTGCCGACCATGATCAAGCGCGCATTACAACTCGTCGAACACGACGTCGTCGATTCCGCCTTGCGGACAATTTCCTTCGGACAACAAGGGCTTAGTGCTCTTGAGGAGAGTCTCAAGGGTGATCTCGCGCAGGTTTTTCGACAGGCGGTAGAGACGATCGGTGCAATCGACGGTCGAGTCGTGATCACCGGCGTCGGCAAGAGCGGGCATATCGGCCGCAAGATTTCGGCCAGCCTCGCGTCAACCGGGACACCTTCTTTTTTCGTTCATCCGGTTGAGGCAAATCACGGCGATCTCGGTATGATAGCGCCGGGCGACGTGGTGCTTGCTCTGTCCTGGAGCGGCGAAACTGCCGAACTTCAGGGCATCGTGTCCTTCACCCGCCGTTTCTCGGTGCCCTTGATTGCGCTCACCTCCGGTGAAACATCGACGCTTGCGCGTGAAGCCGATATCGTTCTTCTGCTGCCGAAGGCGCAGGAAGCCTGCCCGCATGGGCTGGCGCCGACGACATCGACCTTGATGCAGCTTGCGCTCGGCGATGCTCTTGCCGTGGCCCTGCTTGAAGCACGTGGTTTTTCGGCGGCGGATTTCCGCGTTTATCATCCGGGTGGCAAGCTGGGTGCGATGCTCTCCCATGTCAGCGACCTGATGCATACGGGCGATCGGGTGCCGCTGGTGAATAAGGGTGTTTCGATGCCAGAGGCCATCCACGAGCTTTCGGCCAAGCGGTTCGGCTGTGTCGGCGTGATCGATGACGAGGGGCGTATCTGCGGTGTTCTGACCGATGGTGACATTGCCCGTCACCTCGACGGCAATCTCAGCATGATGACCGTCGACGAGGTCATGACGGCAAACCCGAAGACAGTCAGCAAGTCGACGCTCGCGACTGCGGCCATGGCGCTTCTCAACAAGCACAGCATCGGCGCGCTGCTGGTGGTTGATGAGGAAAAACGGCCGGTTGGTATCGTACACTTCCACGACCTGTTGCGGGTCGGGGTGGCCTGAGGTCAAACCTGTTGCCTGATCTGGATGCCCATCTCTTTGCTCTCGAGGCGGCGATCCAGACAAAAGACGTACGCTCTTCAAAGAAGCGACTGCTCGAAATGCTTGCGCCGGATTTTCGCGAATTCGGTCGCTCGGGCAAACGTTACGATCTTGAGGAAATCCTGTCGGGGCTGACGACCGAAGTGACGGTCGCCAAAACGGCAATCGAGGATTTTACGATTTCACATCTGAGCGAGACCGTTGTGCTCGCAACCTACCGCGGCATTCGCTTCACGGATGACAAGATTAAGCTGGTGACCAACCGTAGTTCGATCTGGCGACTGGATGCGGACGGCAACTGGCGCATGGTTTTTCATCAGGGAACGCCAGCTGCCTGATCCCGCTTATTTCTCCCGGTAAAATACCATGCCGCCGTGATGCAGAACGTCGTTTTCGACGAATGTCCCATCAGCGGTAAAGCCGGTGTCGTCCCAGTAATCGATGTGACTGCCGCTGACGACATAACGTCCCTGGTATGCGCTTCTTCTGTTTCCTCGGGCTTCGTCGTAACGGCCGGTGGGCAGAAGTTCCTGGCGAATACGGCCGTCGCCGGTTACCCACATGCCGAGATAGGGGTGGTTCTGGACTTGTGCCTGATCGTTCATGCTGTCTTCTGCCTTTGCCAGATGTATGGCCGCGCCGAGCGACGCGGTGGTGGCGATGATGATTGTGGTGATAATCAAGAGGGGCTTGCTCATGACGGCTCTCCCTTGGAATTAGTCGGTCAATACGGAGAGCGAGTCGGGCGGATGACGATCTCGCTGACATCGACATCGTCCGGCTGTTCGATGGCATAGCGGACGGCGCGGCCGATGGCATCTGGCTGCAACGCTATGGCACGCCAGGCTTTCATGCCTTCGGCTGCAACCGGATCAGTGATCGTGCCTGCCAGCTCGCTTTCCACCACGCCCGGATGGATGCAGGTGACGCGAAGCTTGTCGTTCTCCTGCCGCAACCCGTCCGAGATCGCCCGAACGGCGAATTTCGTGGCGCAATAGACGGCGGCGGTGGGGGAAACACTGAGTGCGCCGATCGAAGCGATGTTGATGATATGGCCCGAACCACGTGCCGTCATCTCCGGCAGCACTGCAGCCACACCATAGAGCACGCCCTTGATGTTGACGTCGATCATGCGATCCCATTCGTCGACTTTCAACGAGGACATCAGGGAAAGCGGCATGACGCCGGCATTGTTGACGATCACGTCGATGCGGCCGAATTCATCTCTCGCAGCGTCGGCGAATGCGGCAACATCGGCGCGATCGGTGACGTCCAGCTTGCGGGTCATAACCTTGCCGCCGCCCTGACGGATTTCATCGGCCAATGCTTCTAGCCGCTCGGTGCGTCGGGCGCCAAGCACGACGGTCGCTCCTGCTTTTGCCAGTTCTCGGGCAGTTTCTGCTCCGATGCCGCTGGAAGCGCCGGTAATGAGAACAACCTTTTCCATGACTTTTCCTTCCTTGTTCACTGCCTGATTGCAGTTGCCAGAAAGGTAGTCCCAAGCCATTGTTGCGATAAGCCGTTCAGTGATTTCCAGTTTGGTAAGTGAGGCTAACCAATGTTGCCCGACTTCAATGCCCTTGCGGCTTTCGTGATTGTTGCCGAAGAAAAAAGTTTTCGCGCTGCTGCAGATCGTTTGGGCGTGACGCGATCGGCTGTCAGCCAGACGATCCGCAGGCTCGAAGAGACGCTTGGCATTGCGGTGGTTTCCCGGACCACTCGCAGTGTTGCGCTGACGGAAGCGGGAGAGCGGCTTTATGCGGAAGTGGCGCCGGCTTTTGCCGGCATGCAGACCGCCATCGAGACGGCGGCAAGTCTGCGGGATCGGCCACGTGGGCAGTTGCGGCTTGCTGTATCGTCGATCGCCGACAGCTTTCTGTCGGGCGCGATGCTCGCGTCATTCGCGGAGAACAATCCGGAGGTCAAACTGCATGTTACCGTGACCGACGAGGAGTTCGATATCGTCGCGGAAGGCTATGACGCCGGGGTGCGACTGGGGGAGGTGATCGCGCAGGACATGATTGCAGTGCCGGTCTCGGGCGAGCAGCGTCAGCTTGCCGTCGCCTCGCCGGCTTATATCGAGCGTTTTGGCGCGCCCGCTCATCCGGGCGAACTGACCGAGCGGCGTTGCATAGGCTGGCGCAGGGCACCGAACCTGCCGGCCTACCGCTGGGAATTTTCCGAGAACGAACGGGAGTTTTCGGTCTCAGTCAACGATGCAATCACGACGACCGACATGGCGCTGATGATAAAACTCGCCATCGCCGGTGCCGGCATCAGTTTCGGCATGGAAGACAGTTTCGAGGTGCCGATCAGGCGCGGCGAACTGGTGCCGATACTGGAGAAATTCTGCCCGCGGTTTCCGGGCTTTTATCTGTATTATCCGAGCCGTCGCAACATGGCGCCGAAGTTGCGTGCGCTGGTGGACCATCTGCGCGGCTTCCGACAGGGGCAGGTGCGTGCAGATGCATAATATGCGGCAGTGGATTTCGCAGTCCGTGCTTCAAACTGCAGGGCGGCAATGTTATGGCGCGTGAGGCCGCGATGCTGGCGGGATGAAAAGAACGGTCAGGGAGCCGCCGCAGGCAAGGGACATGGATCAGAATTCTTCTCCCTATATCCTCTTCCGTGACGATATTGCCGGACGGCTGCTGTTGTTTGCATCTCCAATCGAAATGGTTGTCGCGCGCAATGTGGATGAGGTCATCCCCGCATTGCTGCGGCTGGAGGAGTGCAAGGCCTCCGGCAAGTGGCTTGCGGGTTATGTCGCCTATGAAGCCGGGTTCGCCTTCGAGGAAAAGCTCCGCCCGCTTGCGCCGGAGGGCAGGGAGACACCGCTCGTTTGCATGGGGGTGTTCGACGGACCGGTCGAAGATGGTGATCCAAGGCTGGAGCCCCCGATAAGAGCCAGATCCGATGCGATCTTGGGTGATCTACACGCTGCCTGGAATGAAGAGACCTATGCTGCTCGGTTTGCCATTCTTCATGACCATTTGCGCAAAGGGGACTGTTTTCAGGGCAACCTTACAATGCCGATTGAAGCACATTGGCCGGGGGATGCGCGGGAATTGTTCTGGTCTTTGATCGCGCGCCAGCCGGTTCGTTACGGTGCGCTTGCAGAACTCGGCGGGCCTGCGATCGTGTCGCGTTCGCCGGAGCTGTTCTTTTCTGTCGATAGCGATGGCTGGATCGAGACCCATCCGATGAAGGGGACTGCAGCACGGGGGGCGTCATCGGAGGAAGACGAGGCGATTAAAGAGCAGATGCTTGCGGATGAGAAGACGCTTGCCGAAAACCGGATGATCGTCGATCTGCTGCGCAACGATATCTCGCATGTCAGCGAGGCGGGCACGCTTTCGGTGCCGAAACTTTTCGAGATCGAGACCTATCCGACGGTGCATCAGATGGTCAGCCATGTCCGGGCCAAACTGTTGCCGGATGCAGGCCTGCCGGAGATCATGCGGGCGCTGTTTCCCTGCGGCTCGATCACCGGTGCGCCGAAGCTGAGTGCCATGACCATATTGCACAAGCTGGAATCCGGCCCGCGCGATGTTTATTGCGGAGCGATCGGCTGGTGCGATCCGGCAGGGTCGATGCGATTTTCAGTGGCAATCCGCACGATCAGTCTTTTTTCCGGCGGAAGGGCGGTCTTCAATGTCGGCGGCGGCATCGTCTTCGATTCGGTGCCGCAGGCGGAATACGAAGAGTGCCTGTTGAAGGCCAGGTTTGCGGTGGGAGACCAATGGATTTCTCGTTGATCGAGACGATGCGCTGGACGCCCGAGGATGGGTTCCTCCGTCTGGAGCATCATTTGAGACGGCTCAGCCGCTCGGCGGATGCGCTCGGCTTTCGCCAGCCGCAAAATGCGGAAAAGCAACTCGATGATGCGGTCGATGGCGACGAGCCGTTGCGCGTTCGTCTGGTCATGTCGTTTCGCGGCAAGATCGAGGTGACGACCGCGCCGTTCGTTCTGCAGTCGCCGGATGGCGTCTGGAAAGTCAGGATCGGAACGGTCAAGCTGAAATCCGACGACCCGCTGTATCGCCACAAAACGTCACGCCGCGAGCCCTATGAGGCGGCGCGTGCGGAGTTTTCTGCCGACGAGGCCGACGAGGTGCTGTTGACCAACGAACGGGGCGAGATGTGCGAGGGCACGATCACCAATCTGTTCGTCGAGGATCTGGACGGCATGCTGCTGACCCCGCCGATCACCAGCGGTATTCTGCCCGGTGTGCTGAGGGCGGATCTGATCCGAGAGCGTCGCGCCAAGGGGGCGATCCTCACGCCCGCCGACTTGCAGGACGCGATGATGGCCGGGCGAAAGATCTTCGTCGGCAACTCGCTACGTGGGCTGATCAGGGCCGAGCTGGTCTGATAGTTGCTTTTCGGACAGGGCTTGCAAAGACGCTGCCTTGAAACGAAGCTGTGGCAAACAGGAGATCTCGCAGATCCATGCCTGCCGACACGCTTCCAGCCTACGTGCCTTATGATGGCTCATCAAAACCGTTCACCATCGGCCTTCTGCAACTGGAGCCGGAGCGCTGGATCGAGCCTGATGGCGAACTGGCCGAACAGGTTTTGCTGAAACGCCGATTGGTGGCGGAGCATGGCGAGCATGTGCTGCGAGCCGAGCCGGGTACGCAAGAAGCGCAACAGGAAGTTCTCGATCTGCTGACGGAATATCTGCCGCAGCATCATCCCGAGCATTATTCTCTGAATGATGCGCGCATGGCTGTGGCGGGTGTCGATACGGACATCGCCGACGAAACGATGACGCCGCTCCATCGTGCCGGGCTGCTGGTGCAGGACGATCTCGTCATCATGCGCAAAGGTGAAAACGGCTGGCGGATTGCAGCGGCATTTCTTGCCTTTCCGTCGTCGTGGAGGTTATCGGAGAAATTCGGTCTGCCGATGGACGAAGTGCATGCGCCCGTACCCGGTTTCGAAGGCGGCAGCCGCAATGCCGGGCTGATCAATCGTATGTTCGACAACCTTTCCGCAGATCGGATCGTGGTTCGTTGGAACTGGTCGGTGAATTGGTCGCACGCGCTCTATCATCCAAACGCCGCGTCCGAGGAAGAAAAGCATGCTGTGCCGCCGGAGAAAGCCGTGATCCGCGTGGAGCGGCAGACGCTGAGGAAACTGCCCGTATCCGGCGATATCCTTTTCACCATTCGTATCTATCTGGATCCGGTGTCGGCCATTCTCGCACAGCCGAATGCCGCAGACCTTGCCGTCTCCATGGCGGATCAGCTGGAGGCAATGTCGGATGCCGAAGTCGCCTACAAGGGGCTGACGGAAAAACGAGCGGAGCTTGTCGGTTTGCTACGCCAAAAAGAGGCCGTTAATACTTTGGCCGGATAGTGCCTTGCCCTTGCCGCGTTCGTGGAACAAGCCCTTTATTGTGACTGATTTTTGTGATCTAGGGCCGCGCATAAGAACACGCGTCACACTCGCTGATTATGCGTGAAGCCAGGCTGCGGTTTCAATCGAGCAGTCGATTTTTAGGGAGTATGACATGTCGGATACCAACTACCCGATTTATGCCGAAATCACCGGCCCGGTCGTGATGATCGGCTTTGGCTCGATCGGTCGCGGCACGCTGCCGCTGATCGAGCGCCATTTCAAGTTCGACAAAAGCCGGATGGTGGTCATCGACCCGCGCGAAGATGCCGCCGACATGGAAATCCTTGCCAAGCATGGCGTCCGCCACATCAAGGAGCATGTGACCAAGGAGAACTACAAGGACCTGTTGAAGCCGCTGCTGGACGACGGCAAGGGCGGTCAGGGTTTCTGCGTCAACCTGTCGGTCGATACCGGCTCGCTGGACCTGATCAAGCTGTGCCGCAAGCTCGACGTTCTCTACATCGATACGGTCATCGAGCCGTGGCTTGGCTTCTACTTCGACAAGAGCATGAAGAATTCCGAGCGCACCAACTATGCGCTGCGCGAAACCTTGCGCCATGAGAAGAAGAAGAACCCGGGCGGCACGACAGCCGTTTCCACCTGCGGCGCAAATCCGGGCATGGTCTCGTGGTTCGTCAAGCAGGCGCTGGTCAACCTTGCCAATGACACGGGTCTGAAGTTCGACGAGCCGGACCAGAACGATCGCGAAGGCTGGGCCAAGCTGATGAAGAAGCTCGGCGTCAAGGGCGTTCACATCGCAGAGCGCGATACCCAGCGCACCAAACATCCGAAGCCGCTCAATGTGTTCTGGAACACATGGTCGGTCGAGGGCTTTATTTCGGAAGGTCTGCAGCCGGCCGAACTCGGTTGGGGCACTCATGAAAACTGGATGCCGAAGAACGCCAAGAAGCACAAGAAGGGTTGCCAGGCCGCCATCTATCTGGAACAGCCGGGCGCCAACACCCGCGTTCGCAGCTGGTGCCCGACACCCGGCCCACAATACGGTTTCCTGGTCACCCATAACGAGTCGATCTCGATTGCCGATTACTTCACCGTCGAAAAGGATGGCGAAGTCGTCTATCGCCCTACCTGCCATTATGCCTACCACCCGGCCAATGATGCGGTTCTTTCGCTGCATGAAATGTTCGGCAATGGCGGCACCCAGCAGCCGGTCCTGCACGTTCTGAACGAGGACGAGCTTGAGGATGGCGTCGACGAACTCGGCGTGCTGCTCTACGGCCACGAAAAGAATGCCTACTGGTATGGTTCGCGCCTGTCGCTGGAGGAAACCCGCCGCATCGCGCCTTACCAGAATGCCACCGGCCTGCAGGTGACATCCGCCGTTCTCGCCGGCATGGTCTGGGCGCTGGAAAACCCGAAGGCCGGCATCGTCGAGGCCGACGAGGTGGATTACAAGCGTTGCCTTGAAGTGCAGACGCCTTACCTCGGGCCGGTCGAAGGCCATTACACCGACTGGACCCCGCTCGAAGGTCGTCCGGGCCTGTTCCCGGAAGATATCGACGAGAAGGACGCCTGGCAGTTCAGGAACATCCTGGTCCGGTAACCACTGGCCTGTTGCCGGAATTTCTGTGTATTTTGGAAACGCCCGCCTTCAAGCGGGCGTTTTCTGTCGAGACAGAATGTCCCGACACTGTACAAGCGGGCGGCTTGCCATAGATGAAGCGGGACGCCATGGTCTTAGTTAATGAATGACCGAGCGAATCGCGGGAGATAGATCATGAAACTGAAAATGGGCTTTGCGCTGATCGCAGCTGCCAGTCTGAGCGCCTGTGTGTCCTCGCCGCCGCCGCGCCAGATGGCCGCAGCACCGCAGCCGCAGGGCGTAGAAGGAAGCTGGGTCGATCCGAATGGCATCGTTTCCACCTTCCAGGCTGGTACGTTCAACACGCGCGCCAGCGACAGCAATGCGCTGCTTGCATCCGGAACGTATACGACGCTGTCACCCACCATGGTCGAAATCAACATGACGTCGCTCGTGCGCAAGACCCAGTCGCGCGTCAATTGTGCGCTCGTTACCACCAGCCAGCTGAATTGTACCCAGGATAGCGGAGCACAATTCTCGCTGTCGCGCCGCAGCTGATCTGTCCTCAATATTCGATTTTCATGGAGAACCCCGCGTAAGCGGGGTTTTCGCGTTATGGAGGCAAAATGATGCAGTGCGCCCTTGTCATATTTACCTTGAAACCGATTTTGCTTGGTGAAAGCATGCACTGCACAAACACTGTCACGCTGAAACAGTAAGACAATCGGGAACAGCCGGGCGTTCTGCACGGCAATAATTCAAGGAGAGAGATTATGATGAAGACGATGGGATTAGGGCTGTTGACCGCATCGGTCATGGCCTTGTCGAGTGGAGTGGCCTTTGCCGACTACGAGCTCAATATCCTTCACATCAACGATTTCCACTCCCGTATCGAGTCCGTCAACAAGTCGGATTCAACCTGCTCGGACGCAGAAGAGGGCAAGGGCGAATGCTTCGGTGGAGCTGCACGTCTGCTGACCGCCATCAACCAGACGCGCGACGCGCTGAAGGCAGACAACAAGAATGTCCTGCTCCTGAATGCCGGCGACAACTTCCAGGGTTCGCTGTTCTACACGACCTACAAGGGCGCCGTGGAAGCCGAAGTGCTGAACGCGATGAAGTTCGACGCGATGACCGTCGGCAACCACGAATTCGACGATTCGGACGACGTGCTCGCCACGTTCCTCGACAAGATCCAGTTTCCGGTCGTGACCGCCAACGTCGTTGCCACTGCGGCTTCCAAGGTCGGCGATCGCATCAAGCCGCATATCGTTCTCGAAGTCGGCGGACAGAAGATCGGCATCGTCGGCGCAGTGACCAATGATACGCCGGAAATCGCAAATCCTGGCCCGAACATCACGATCGCCAACGATATCGCCAAGATCACCGAAGCGGTGCAGGCGGTGAAGGCTGAAGGCGTGACCAAGATCATCGCGCTCACCCATGTCGGTTATCCGCGCGACCTCGCCTATATCGCCAAGATTCCGGATGTCGACGTCGTCGTCGGCGGTCACACGCACACGCTTCTGTCGAACACCGTCAAGGGTGCGGCCGGTCCGTATCCGACCTGGGTGGACAATCCGGGCGGCTACAAGGTTCCGGTCGTGCAGGCCTTCCAGTACAGCCGTTATCTCGGCGACCTGAAGGTCGTGTTCGATGATAATGGCGTGGTCAAGTCGGCCGAAGGCGAGCCGATCCCGGTCGACGTCAAGTTCCAGCCCAATCCGGACATGGTCAAGCGCGTCGATGAATTGAAGGCCCCGATCGACGAACTGAAGAAGAAGGTCGTCGGTTCGACCGAAACGGCGATCGAGGGTGACCGCAAGATTTGCCGCGCGGCGGAATGCTCGATGGGCAACCTGCTGGCCGACGCACAGCTTGATCGCGTCAAGGATCAGGGCATCACCATCTCGATCCAGAATGGTGGCGGCCTGCGCGCTTCCATCGATTCGGGCGAAGTTACTATGGGTGAAGTACTGACAGTGCTGCCCTTCCAGAACACGATCGCCACCTTCCAGATCAAGGGTTCCGATATCGTCGCCGCTCTCGAAAACGGCGTGAGCCAGATCGATGACGGCGCCGGTCGCTTCCCGCAGGTAGCGGGCCTGAAGTTCTCCTTCGACAAGTCGAAGCCGGTCGGTTCGCGGACCAGCGACGTGCAGGTCAAGGAAGGCGAGGCCTTTGTGCCGATCGACCCGAACAAGGTCTATGGCGTCGTGACCAACAACTACGTTCGTGGCGGTGGCGACGGTTTCAAGATCTTCGCAACTGCTGCGCAGAATGCCTATGACTTCGGTCCGAACCTCGAACAGGCGGTTGCCGACTATCTCGGCGCGCATAACCCTTACAAGCCTTATACGGATGGACGTATCACCGACCTGACGCCAGCCGGTTACACACCGCCTGCGCCGCCGGCCCCGGCTGCTGCTCCTGCTGCTTCCGCTCCGGCAACGACTGCACAGGCTCCGGCCGCAACGGCACCTGCCGCCGTCGAGGCGCAGGGCCAGACAACGCCGCCGGCTGCCGGCCCGAGCAAGTACACGGTCGTCAAGGGCGACTCGCTCTGGAAGATCGCCGAAAGCACCTATGGTGACGGCGAGCGCTGGACCGAGATTGCAAAGGCCAACAGCCTGCGCCATCCGAACCTCATCCAGGTCGGCGCAGAGCTGGAACTGCCTGCCAAGTGATGTTCTTGATCCCGGTCAAGGCTGGGATCGATGAACTAAATCATGGATCGGGACAAATTGTCTCAGCGACGATTGCGGCTCGGGGTTTCCCGAGCCGTTTTTTATTTCTAAGTAATCCGCAGCCCGTCGAATACCGTAATGGTTTCGGTTCGATTTTCTGGAAAGCTTTCATGAGCACTTCGTCTTCCTCCATGCCTGCCTCGCATCCTACCGTGTCCTTCGGCAAGGTGGGCGTCCTGCTGGTCAATCTCGGCACGCCCGACGGCACGGATTACTGGTCGATGCGGCGCTATCTGGCCGAATTCCTGTCGGACAGCCGCGTCATCGAATGGTCGAAACTCTATTGGTATCCGATCCTCTACGGCATCGTGCTCAACAAACGCCCGCAGAAGGTAGGCAAGGCCTATGAAGCGATCTGGAACAAGGATCTCAACGAAAGCTACCTGCGCACCTATACCCGCAACCAGGGTGAGTTGATGGCGCAGCGGCTGAAGGACCTGCCCAATGTCGTGGTCGACTGGGGCATGCGTTACGGCAGCCCGTCGATCGCGTCGAAGATCGATGCGCTGAAGGCGCAAGGGTGCGACCGCATCGTGCTTTTCCCGCTTTATCCGCAATATGCGGCAGCAACGACCGCGACCGTCAACGACAAGGCGTTCGAGCATCTGATGAAGATGCGCTGGCAGCCGGCGGTGCGCACCGTGCCGACCTATCACGATGATCCGGCCTATATCGAAGCGCTCGCCAATTCGGTTCGCCAGACACTGTCGACTCTCGACTGGGAACCGCAGCTGCTGATCACCTCGTTCCACGGCATTCCGCAATCCTATTTCAAGGCTGGCGATCCGTATCAGTGTTTCTGCCAGAAGACGGCCCGTCTGCTGCGCGAGGCGCTCGGGTATCGCCAAGATCAGCTGCGCATCACCTTCCAGTCCCGTTTCGGGCCGGAAGAATGGCTGCAGCCCTATACCGACAAGACGATGGAAGGGCTGGCTGCCGAAGGCATCAAGCGCGTCGCCATCATGAACCCCGGTTTTGTTTCCGACTGTCTGGAAACACTTGAGGAAATCGCCGGCGAGGCCGGAGAAATCTTCATGCATCACGGCGGCGAGAAATTCGTCCACATCCCCTGCCTCAACGACAGCGAGGGCGGCATGAACGTGTTGGAGACCGTGGTGCGCCGCGAGCTGCAGGGCTGGGTGTAAACCCACGAACACGGAGCGTGAGATGAAAAACGCAATCGTCACCGGCGGCGCGGGCCTGATCGGAACAGGGATCTGCGAGGCGCTTGTCGCCCGTGGTTTCGACGTTGCTTCTTTCGATCTCACCGTCTCCACTCATCCCTCCGACGGTGTCCGCGGTATCGAGTGTGACGTCGCCGACGAAGCATCCGTGGACATTGCCATAGCCGAACTCGGCTGGGATCAGATCGACCTGCTGGTCAACAATGCCGGCGCTACCGCCGGCGCGCTCGGGACCTCGATCCTTGATATGTCCTTTGCCGACTGGCGCCGTGTCATAGACAGCCATCTCACCGGCGCATTCCTGATGACGCGGGCGGTTGTGCCGCTGATGCGGACAGGCGGATCCATCGTCAACATGGCCTCGACCCGTGCTTTCATGTCGGAACCCAATTCGGAAGCCTATGCCGCATCCAAGGGCGGACTGGTGGCGTTGACGCATGCGTTGGCCGTCAGCCTCGGCCCGAAGATCCGGGTCAATGCAGTGGCTCCGGGCTGGATCACTAATGACATGGATCTGAGCGAAGAGGACGAGGCACAGCATCCAGTCGGCCGGGTCGGGCGACCGAAGGATATTGCCGATGCCGTGCTTTATCTGGATGGCGCGGGTTTCGTCACCGGTCAGGTTCTGACGGTCGATGGCGGCATGACAAAGAAGATGATCTATACCGAATAAGCCACCGGCTTTTAACGCACTTCCTCGGCCTTGAAACCTTCTGTCGCGGACTTCCAGAAATCCGGGTCCTCGTAGTCTGTCGGATCATCGACTCCTGCCAGATGGAAGGCCTCGCGGCGCTCGACGCAGGTGCCGCAGCGGCCGCAGTGACGTTCTCCGCCTTTGTAGCACGACCATGTTTCGCCAAACGGGGTGTGGTGTTTTGCGCCGTCTGTCACGATATCCGCCTTGGAGCCGGTGACGTAAGGGGCGAGCAGTTTCACCGAAGCATAACCTTCGAGCGCGTGGCGCTGCATCGTGTCGAAGCTTTCGATGAAGCCGGGGCGGCAATCGGGATAGATGAAATGGTCGCCGCCATGGACTGCAATCGCCACCGCATCCACCTGGCGGGCGGCGGCAACGCCGAAGGCGATCGTCAGCATGATCGCATTGCGGTTCGGCACGACGGTGATGCGCATCGTCTCTTCGGCATAATGACCGTCCGGCACATCGAGGTCGCCGGTCAGCGCCGAGCCGGTGAGCTGGCTGCCGATGGCGCGCATGTCGATGATCTGATGGAAGACGCCGAGGCGCTTTGCAGCGGCTGCAGCAAATTCCAGTTCTTTTCTATGGCGCTGGCCGTAATCGAAGGAGATCAGGCCCATCAGGTCGCCTTTGGCGTCGATGTTATGGGCAAGTGAAACGGAATCCAGTCCGCCGGAGCAGACGACTAAGGTCTTCATGATTGGTGTCCTTGTTTTGACCGGGTAGGCTGCGACCGGTGATGCGGGTGCCTTCTAGACCAGCTTCCTGTGCTTGTGAATGCCGCTTCGGTTGAATAGGATTGGCTGGATTTCAAGAGAATTCATAAGGGAGGCATTTATGAGCTTGGGCGGCTTTGATATTTTCGTCATCGGAATCGTGGTCCTGGCGATCCTGCTGCTGTTCGCATTGGTGAAAACGGTGCCGCAGGGATATTGCTACACGGTAGAGCGCTTCGGCAAATATACGCGCACGCTCGAGCCGGGCCTGAATATCCTGACGCCGTTCATCGAACGGATCGGCGCGCGCATGAACGTTATGGAACAGGTGCTCGACATTCCGACGCAGGAAGTCATCACCAAGGACAATGCCAGCGTTGCTGCCGATGCCGTGGCCTTCTATCAGGTGCTGAATCCGGCTCAGGCCGCATATCAGATCACCAATCTGCAGAACGCCATCCAGAACCTCACCATGACCAACATTCGCTCCGTCATGGGCTCGATGGATCTCGACGAATTGCTGTCCAACCGCGACATCATCAACGAACGGCTGCTGCGGGTCGTCGATGAAGCGGTGCATCCCTGGGGCATCAAGGTCACCCGTATCGAGATCAAGGATATCCAGCCGCCGAAGGACCTGGTCGAATCCATGGCGCGACAGATGAAGGCGGAGCGCGAGAAACGCGCCCAGATCCTCGAAGCCGAAGGATCGCGTAACGCGCAGATCCTCAGGGCGGAAGGTGCCAAGCAGGCCGCCGTGCTGCAGGCGGAAGGCGAACGCGAGGCGGCATTCCGCGAGGCCGAGGGCCGTATACGTCTGGCAGAAGCCGAAGCCAGGGCGACGCAGGTGGTCTCGGAAGCGATCGCGGTCGGTGATGTACAGGCGATCAACTACTTCGTTGCGCAGAAATATACCGAAGCGCTGATCGAGATCGGCAAGGCCAACAATTCCAAGATCGTTCTGATGCCGCTGGAAGCCTCGTCGCTGATCGGTTCGCTCGGCGGTATCGGGGCCATCGCCAAGGAAGCGTTTGGCGACGGCAATGGTCCGGCACCTTCGACGCCGCGCCCGGCAGCGACACGCCCGGCGCGCAGCACGCCGACGGTGACGGCCGTCGTGCCGCCATTTACGCCTCCGACTTCCGAGAGGTGACGTGATGGTGGTCGAACTCTGGAACAGCCTCGGACCATGGGGCTGGTGGATCGTCGGGCTCATCCTGCTCTGCCTCGAACTGATGGTGCCCGGCGTATTTCTGATCTGGATCGGCGCGGCTGCCGTCGTGCTCGGTGCACTGTCGCTGGCTTTGTGGGATTCCGCCTTCTGGGGCTGGCATGTGCAGCTTCTGCTGTTTGCCGTGCTTTCGGTGGTTTTCGCGGTGCTGGGCAGACGGTTCTACAATGGCAAGGGCGCAAAGAGCGACGAGCCCTGGCTCAACCGCCGCGGCGAAAGCCTGATCGGCCGCACGGCAACACTGTCGGAACCTATCCTCGAAGGGCGCGGGCGCATCAAGCTGGACGATACGATGTGGCTGGTCATGGGCCCGGACCTGCCGGTCGGCTCACGCGTACGGGTGGTGGCGTCCAGCGGCCGAGATCTCACGGTGGAGCCGGTGGTGAGATAAGCGCCCCAACACCCTCATTCTTGTGACAAGCACAGGAGTGAGGGACTTGGAGTGCGCCTTAGCCGCAAGTGGACGTTGGAGTTTTCCAACTTTGTGGCGTCCGTCGTGCATTCAACGGCCGGGCTTCACCCGGCCGTATTTCGTTTCAGCTCTCAGGCCAGTTCCTTGTCCAGTGCATCCAGTTCGTCGATCAGGCCTTCGATCATCGACAGGCCCTTGGACCAGAAGGTCGGGTCGGTGGCGTCGAGACCGAAGGGTTTCAGCAGTTCCGAATGGTGCTTGGTGCCGCCTGCCTTCAGGAGTTCGAAATACTTGTCCTGAAAACCTGGTGCCGCGTTCTGGTAGACCGCGTAAAGCGAGTTCACCAGGCAGTCGCCGAAGGCATAGGCGTAAACATAGAAGGGCGAGTGGATGAAGTGGGGGACGTAGGTCCACCAGCTTTCGTAGCCTTCCGAGATTTTGATCGCCGGGCCGAGGCTTTCTGCCTGCACGGAGAGCCATAGCGCCCCGATCTGCTCGGATGTCAGTTCGCCTTCCTTGCGTGCCGTATGGACCTTGCGCTCGAACTGGTAGAAAGCGATCTGGCGCACGACCGTGTTGATCATGTCCTCGACCTTCTGGGCGAGCATTGCCTTGCGCTCACGCTTGTCTTTCGTCTTTTCGAGAAGCGCGCGGAAGGTCAGCATCTCGCCGAAGACGGAAGCCGTCTCGGCCAGCGTCAGCGGCGTCTGGCACATCAGGGCGCCCTGGTCGGCGGCCAGAACCTGATGCACGCCATGGCCGAGTTCGTGGGCGAGCGTCATCACGTCGCGTGGCTTGCCGAGATAGTTAACCAGGACATAAGGGTGGGCAGACGGCACGACCGGATGAGCGAACGCGCCCGGTGCCTTGCCGGGACGGGCAGGGGCATCGATCCATTCCTCATTGAAGAAGCGGCCGGCAATATCTGCCATTTCCGGGGCGAAAGCGCCGTAGGCTGAAAGCACCGTCTCTTTCGCCGTTTCCCACGAAATGACGGCCTTGGGGCTTTCCGGCAGCGGCGCGTTGCGATCCCAGTAGTTCAGCTGATCCACGCCGAGCCATTTCGCCTTCATCGCATAATAGCGATGCGAGAGGCGCGGATAGGCGTCCTTGACGGCGGCGGCCAGCGCATCGACCACTTCACGCTCGACGCGATTGGCCAGATGGCGGCTGTCGGCGATATCGTCGAAACCGCGCCAGCGATCTGAAATTTCCTTGTCCTTGGCGAGCGTGTTGGTGATCAGGGTGAAGACGCGCAGGTTTTCACCGAAGGTTTTCGACAGTGCTGCAGCGGCCTTGGCGCGAACGGCCGGGTCGGCTTCCTGCAGCATGTTGAGCGTGACTTCGAGTGGTTGCTTTTCGCCGTCGATATCGAAACGAAGCTCCGCCATGGTTTCGTCGAACAGCCGGTTGAAGGCAGCGGCCGAGGTCATGGATTTTTCGAGGAAAAGCTGCTCCAGCTTGTCATCCAGCTGGAAGGGCTTGTCCTTCCGCAAGTCCACGATCCAAGGGCGATAATGTCCGGCTGTCGGATCGCGGTCTATGCAGGCGTCCATCACGGCATCGTCGATGCGGTTGAGTTCGAGCGCGAAGAACAGGAGATGCGAGGAGATGTCGGTAAGCTTGGCCTGCGCATCGCCGAAGAACTTGCCGTTGGCGGGGCTTGATGTGTCGGAGAAATAGGTGAGCCCGGCGAAAGAGCCGATCTTGCCGAGCAGATCGTCGAGCGCTTCATATTCGTTCAGCGCTTCGCCGATGCCGCCGGCACCGGTCTTCGTCGCGGCCTCTGCCAGCTTGCCCTTCCATTTCGCTTCAAAGGCAAGCGCATCCATTTCCGATTTCTTCAGGTCGGCGACAAAAGCCGGATCATCCTTGGCGGCATAAAGATCGGAAAGCTTCCAGACCGGCAGGAGACCAAGTGCCGGGTCATTGGCGGAACCCGCTTCGCCATTTCCCGCGGGAGATGCAGCCAAGACCGGTCGGAGCTGCGTAATGCGTTTCATAATGGTCTTTCCTTTCACTCAAATGGGTGCCCGAGGGGTAGCATTTCAGCCCTGATGTCGCCACCCGTCCGTTTTCCGTTCAGACGGTTAAAATGTGAGCTTTTCTCAAAAGGGGATGTTCAAGCCTTTCTGGCACAACCTGAAGCATAAGAGCCCGCAAAGGGTGCACGATGAACGTTGCCGGGAGTTCAAGCATGTCTGCTCATATCCTCGTGGTCGATGACGACCCCATTCAGCGCCGCCTTCTCAAAAATGCCATCGAGCGGCAGGGTTATGTCGCGCATATGGCCGAAAACGGAAAGGCCGCGCTTGATTTCCTCAGCCGCACAAGCGGCGAGGTGAATGTCATCGTGCTCGATCTGATGATGCCGGAAATGGATGGCCTGACATTCCTTGCGGCACTGCGCGAGATGGGCGTCCAGATACCGGTGATCGTGCAGACCGGGCAGGGCAGCATCGAGTATGTGGTCCAGGCAATGCGGGCAGGGGCTTTCGACTTCGTGGTCAAGCCGGTCTCGCCGGAGCGGATCGCAACCTCGATCGGCAATGCACTGAAGCTCGATCACCGTGAGGGCAAGGCCAAGGTCGGCCGTCGCCGGGCCGGTGTGGTCGGCTTCAACGACATCGTATCGGCAAGCCCCGACATGCTGCGGGTCATCGATCTGGCGCAGCGCGCCTCCCATTCCAACATTCCGGTGGTGCTTGAGGGTGAATCCGGCGTCGGCAAGGAGATGATCGCGCGTGCCATCCAGTCGGGCAGCGATCGCGCCGGCAAGCCGTTCATCACCGTCAACTGTGGCGCCATTCCTGCCAACCTCGTCGAGAGCATCCTGTTCGGTCATGAAAAGGGTGCGTTTACCGGTGCTACCGAACGTCACACCGGCAAGTTCGTCGAAGCAGACGGCGGCACGCTTTTCCTGGATGAAATCGGTGATCTACCGCTCGAAGTGCAGGTGAAACTGCTGCGCGCCGTGCAGCAGGGCGAGATCGAAACCGTCGGTGCCGGCCGTGTTCACAAGGTCAATGTGCGGCTGATTTCGGCAACCAACAAGGATCTTATCGAAGAGGTTCGGGCCGGGCGGTTCCGTGAGGATCTCTATTATCGTCTCAACGTTTTCCCAATCACCATTCCGGCGTTGCGTCGCCGCAAGGAAGATATCCCGCATCTGGTCCGGGTTTTCGCCGAACGGTTCTCGGTCGAACAGAAGCTGCCGACCAATCTCGGCGTCAGCGCCGGTGCACTTGCACTGCTGACCTCCTATGATTGGCCGGGCAACATCCGTCAGCTGGAAAACGCCATCTTCCGCGCCATTGTTTTGGCCGAAGGGGACGAGCTGACCGAGCTGGATTTCCCGCAGATCGCCGCGCAAGTGCCTGAATTCCGCAGCCCGGAACTGGCGGCCACCGCTGTTGCCTCGGCATCGCCAACTCCGATTTTCCGTCCGCTTGGCGAGGATCCAAGCTTTCCGCAACCGATGCTGCCGCCGCGCACGATGCGGCCGGATCCTCGGGCGCTTCTGGCTGCTGCCTATCCGGCGTCAGACAACGTCATCGTCAGCACCGATGATTCGGGAGAGGTGCGAAAACTTGCCGATGTCGAGGAGGAACTGATTCGCTTCGCGCTCAAGTTCTATCGCGGTCAGATGAGCCAGGTTGCGCGCAAACTCGGCATTGGCCGCTCGACTCTCTACCGCAAGCTCAAGGATTACGGAATCGATCCGGATGATCCGCTAAAGGAAGCCGCTTGATTAGGGAGTGTTAATTTTCAGGCAAGCAAACGATGGCAATTTGTGTCAATCTCTCTTTAGCACATCATTGACTATATGAGAGATGCTTGTACATGTGTGGCAAATTTGCCATCGTGTGACCGCAATTGTCAGCCAAATGGGACAGCGAGGGACGTTGTCTGCAGGACGGGGATCGCTTTGCCTGATTTGAATGCAAAAGAAACGCCTGAAGGCACGAGCGTTCGCCGCTTCGTTCTCAAGGCTTTCCAGTCGCTGACAAAGCGTGCCGCTACAGGTGCGGCGCTGGCGCTCGTTGCCGCCTCCATTTGGCCCGGATCGGTTAGCCAGGCGGCTGCCGAAAACAGAAGTCTCAAGCTTTATTTCATCCATACCGGCGAAAAGGCCGAAATTACCTTCAAGCGTAACGGCCGATTCGATCCCAAGGGTCTGCAGCAGATCAACAACTTCCTGCGCGACTGGCGCAAGAACGAGCCGACGAAGATGGATCCGCGTCTTTTCGATCTCGTTTGGGAAGTTTATCGCCGCAGTGGCGCCAAGGATTATATCCACGTCGTATCCGCCTATCGGTCTCCAACGACCAACGGGATGCTGAGAGGGCGCTCGCGCAACACGGGCGTGGCGAAGAACAGCCAGCACATGCTCGGCAAGGCGATGGATTTCTATATTCCCGGCGTGAAGCTTGCGACCCTGCGCGCGCTTGCGATGCAGATGCAGGTCGGTGGCGTCGGCTTCTATCCGACATCGGGTTCGCCTTTCGTACATCTGGATGTCGGCGGCGTGCGCGCATGGCCGCGGATGTCGCGCCAGGAGTTGGTGCAGATTTTCCCGAAGGGCAACACGCTGCATCTGCCGGCGGATGGTCAGCCTCTACCGGGCTATGATCAGGCGCTTGCCGATTACAAGAAACGGGTCGGCTCCAATTCGATCGAGATCGCATCGACGGCAGGTGGTGCACCGGCGGCCGAGCGCAAGCGTCGCGGCTTCCTGGCTACTCTCTTCGGCGGCGGTGCCGACGAGGAAGAGGATAACGGCGAAAGCAGCGCGCCGGTCGCGGCATCGCCACGGCCGTCAGCGCCCGCAAGCAGGCCAGCTGACGCAGAGGACGAGGCACCTGCCACTCCGCTGCCGGGTGTGATGGTCGCTTCGGCCGAGCCACGGCAGCAACAGCCTGAAACCATTACTGCGCCTGTTCCGGCCTCACGTCCTGCATTCAGGCAGGATGGCCCGGGTGCGCTTGCAACGGCGCTTTATTCACAGCAGCGCAATCCGGCCCAGGAAGCTCTGGCCTTGCAGGCTGCAGCTTCGGCAAACAGCCGGCCTGAAGGCGAGGATTTCGCCGATCTGACGAAATATTCCGTTCCTGTGCCGACCCTGCTCGGTTCGCGCGGCCTGAAGGCCGATGCGGACACGTCGACGATGATGGCGTCGCTCGGCGATGTCCCGGCTTCGCTGCAGGATATGTCGGGCGTTCCTCTGCCGGCTCATCGGCCGGCGGTTGCTCAGGTTGCATCAGTGATCCCAACGCCGCAATTGCAGTCGCCGCAGCCGGTGCGTGACGAACAGGCTCTGACGCCTGAACTCGTTGCAGCCCTTTCGCGCAGCGTCGATGACGAGCGCAGGCCGGCAGCAAGCATTCGTCCGATCAGCGAAAACACCCGCGCGGCCCAGTCCGCTCCGGTGCCTGCCCCTGCACAGACCCGCAAGCCGGTGGAAGTGGCAGCACTACCGCAGAAGGTTATTCATGCGCCTTCCGCCGCCGGGCAATTCGGTGATGGTTTCGACACACCCAAATGGGTCGCAGCTGCTGCTGCTGCCGTACCGACCAAGGGTGGCCGATCGACGAAACCTGCCATGGCTCCTGCCTCCGGTAATCTGACCAAGGATGCATTGGAAAAATGGGCGCTGGACAACAAGCGTTCAGGCGATGTGGTGTCTGTGAAGGCGCCACGTGTAGTGACCCGGACGCTCAACAGCGAATATTCGGCTGCCTATGCCAATGAAGGCTTCAAGCCGGTTTCGGCTGCGGTTGCCGTCGATCCGAGCCGCTTCAGCGGATCCAACTGACATTCTTTGAATGATGGTCTCACTGCTGGGAATGTGTCCGGTTGACCGGGCTATTTCCTTAGAATCTGCAGAACCGACTGCGCTGCGTTTTTGCCGGCGACAATCGCTCCCTCGACGTAACCGGGGAAGGATGGCGACAGTTCTGAGCAGGCGAAGTTTAGACGCGGCATTCCCTGCAGCAAAACGGCTTCCGCATCCGTCGCGTCGATGTCGGTGATGACGTCGCTATAGGCGCCGTCACTCCAGGCATCATTCACCCAGTCGCGTATGTTGACCGAAGCGGGATGTTTCGCTTCTTCCCCGAGAGCCATCGCAAGTTCCGCGGTGACGAAGGCTGCAAGTTCCGCCTGCGGTTTTTTATGCCACAACGAGGCGAGCGGGCCTCCGAGGAAGACAACTATACCGGCATAAGTGTCGTGGCTGGCGTCGCAGGCATACATGCCTTGTGGATCGCTCCACATCACCGACCCGCTGAGATTTCGGTCCCGCCAGAATGGCCGTTGGTAGCCAACCTGCAGTTTGATGGCGCAGCCCGGTTCCCAGGCCGCCAGTGCCTTGCACAGCTGATCGGGCAGAGGCGGCGAAATTTCGATCCGGCGCGCCATGACCGGCGGGACCGCGAGGATGACCTGCCTTGCCGTCAGTGCGCGACCCTCGACGTCGACCTCCGCCATATCCTCCATCATCGTGATCGAGGTGGCCGGCGCCGACAGTCTCAGGCGGTCGCCGAGGCTTTCGGCGAGCTTTTCCGCCAGTCCGTGCATGGTGTCGCCCAGGAACATTTCGAGCTCCGGGTAAACATTGGTGATCCTGCGGTCGTTCGATACGAGATAGGCGAGTGCGACCTCTTCCGGTGCCCGGCACCAGAGGCCTTTTACAAGTCTGCGAAAGGAGCCGGTCACGTCGGCGGGTATTTCCGTCTGCCGGTCGATCCATTGCCCGACGGTCAGGCGGGCGAGCGCGGGATCGGTCATGTCGAGCGCCAGCATCTCCTCCCGCAGTCGCTCGACAGCGTTCCAGATGGTTTCGCCTCGTTCAGGCGATATGGCAGGCCGATAGGATTGTTCTCCCTCGACATGGGAAAAGACGGTGCGCGCGCCGTACCGCTGCACAGTTTCCATCAGATGCGTCATGTCCCGGCAGAGGAACTGGCCACCGGTGTCGATGCGAATGCCGCTCGGCAGATATTCCGACTCGACGCGCCCGCCGACCCGGTTGCGGGCCTCGATGATAATGACATCGAGGCCTGCCTCTATCAGGTTTACGGCTGCGGTGAGGCCGGTAAAACCTGCGCCGATAACGATGACGTCGTGATCTGCCATGAGAAACTCGGGAAACGAGAAATTGGCTGTGTCAGGCGGAAAAGAAAAAGCCCGCCTTCGAGGGCGGGCTTTGAAAAGCGGATCAGGCGGCTTCTTCCTCTTCGGTGCCAGCGCCCGGGATCATGCCAAGGGCGCTGAGGTAGGTGTCGAGGATGAGATCCTCTTCCATGCGCTCCTGATCGTCCTTCTTGCGAAGGGCGATGACCTTTTTCATGATCTTGGTGTCGTAACCCATCGACTTCGCTTCGCCGTAGACATCCTTGATATCGTCGGCAATCGTCTTCTTTTCTTCTTCAAGTCGTTCGATGCGCTCGATAAAAGCGCGGAGCTGGTCGCGGGCGACGCCATGAGCATCAGACATCGGTGTCTCCTGATTGTGAAATGTCTCTCAGAGCATTTCCGCTTTTCTTCGAAACGCGAAACCGCTCTCTCTCTTTATTCAACGCAATTCCGAAGGCAAAACCGGTTTCCCATTTTGCTGGAATTGCTTGTGTGCTGGTCAAGTGCCGAAAAGCAGGCGCGAGGTCAAGTGCAATCAATCATCGTTGTGATTTCAGCCATGAGGCGGCTTGTTGATCTCGAATGCGGCTTTTTGAGCGTCGTCCGCTTGCCCCTGGTGAAGGTTCTTCCAGTCCTCGTAGGGCATGCCGTAAACGACCTCGCGCGATGCGTCCTTGGAAATATCCAGGCCCGCGTCAGCGGCTGCGTCGCGGTACCAGTTGGACAGGCAGTTGCGGCAAAACCCGGCCAGGTTCATCAAGTCGATATTCTGCACGTCGGTACGCTGGCGCAGGTGCTCGACGAGCCGGCGAAACGCTGCCGCCTCGAGTTCCGTCTGCTGTTCCTTGGTGAGCTCAGTCATGGGAACATCTCCTGTTGTTACCGTTAGGCAGGGTAGGGGCCGGTTCGCGACGGGAAAACATGGTATTCGTGCAATGTGGGGTCTGTGTTGAGCGCGGTAAAGATCGGCGCTAGCCTTCTCGCCCACGCATCCATGCCTGCTTCGTCACCGATCAGGTCCTGCCGGACCTCGAGAAGTGTGTGTGGAATGCCGGGAACCATGCAGTGGCGGTACATCGTGTCGCCCTTCAGTGCGCCGTCATAAGGTTCGTTGTCGCCGACGACGATATCGCCCGCCTCCCGCAGCATTGAAAGCAAGGGCAGGACCGCCCTGTCATCACTGTCCCACAGCACGGCAGTATGCCAGGGCCGCGCGAAATTCTTCCAGAAGGGGGTGAAGGAGTGCAGCGAAAGCACCAGTGGAGCCCGGCCGGAAGCCGATGCCCTGGCGAGTGTCTGCTCGACGGCGCGATGGTACGGCCGGTGATAGGTGTCGAGACGGATCTGCCACTCCTCGTCGGTCATCGGGTGATTGCCGGGAATGATCGCGCCGTCGGAAATCTTCATCACCAGCGTCGGATCGTCCTCACCACGGTTCGGGTCGATCAACAGGCGTGAAAAACAGCCAAGCACGGCCGGAACGCCGAGCATCGCGGCCAGCCTGCGTGTCAGTCCCTCGACGCCGATGTCAAAGGCGATGTGCCTGAGGAAGGCACTGTCGGGCAGGCCGAGGCTGCCATATTGCGGGGGAAGGCGGTTCATGGCGTGGTCTGCTAGAAGCACCATGCCTTTGTCATAGTCGCCGTCTATGATCTCGAACGGTTGGAAATTCTGCATGCTCACGGTCATTTCAAACGATTATGTTGTGGGTCTGGTGATCGCATGGCCCCCGATCCGGCGCAAGAGCGGAGGCTTCTACCTGTCAAAAAGCAAGCCTGGGCAGGGGGATGCAACAATTTTGGGTAGGCCTAGCGGCAGGGCGACGCAATCAACTACAGCTTCGTTGACTTTCTGGCCGTTGCGCGCGAGAAAGTGCCTCCACGATAACCATGGAGTCCTGACGGAAACCGTGCCGATAAAATCGATTAAAATTTATTTTCGTTCGCTCCTTTCCGTTCCGGCGGGTGCTTTCGCCTTTTGCGTAGGTGCACCGCTTCTCATGGCTTCTCCGGCTCATGCAGATTTTCGCGTGTGTAATGGCACGCAGAATCTGGTCGGGGTGGCTATAGGTTATCGTGCCCAGGACGGTTGGAATACCGAGGGATGGTGGCAGGTCCCTGCTTCCACCTGCGCTACTCTGATCGAAGGGGAACTGCAGTCACGATACTATTATCTATATGCCGAAGATGCCGCCCGAGGAGGGCGGTGGACCGGCAATATCAATATGTGCGTCGCCGAGAATGAGTTCAAAATCGTCGGCGTCAATGATTGTTTCACCCGTGGCCACCAGCGCATGGGTTTCAAAGAGTATGATACGGGTCGTCAGGGAAGCTGGATGGTCCAGCTTTCGGACACGCCCGGTTCGCAAGAAGGCCAGAATTGATGAGGCGTAACCGTAAAGTAAAGATCCTAGCCACGCTCGGTCCGGCATCGTCGGATGAGGCAATGATCCAGAAGCTCCACGAGGCAGGCGCCGACCTGTTCCGTATCAACATGAGCCACGCCAGCCATGACATGATGCGCACCTTGATCGAGCGTATCCGCTCGGTCGAGAAGAAGTCGGGACGGCCGATCGGCATTCTCTGTGACTTGCAGGGACCGAAGCTTCGCGTCGGCAAGTTTGCCAACACGAAAGTAACACTGGCTCCGGGCCAGACATTCACGCTCGACAATAACGAGGCGCCGGGCGATGAAACGCGCGTCTATCTTCCCCATCCGGAAATCCTCGAAACCGTAAAGGCGGGCGATCGCCTGCTGATCGATGACGGCAAGCTGGCGCTGAAGGCTATAGAGGCCGACGGCAAGAAGATCGTTTGCACGGTCGTTGCCGGCACCAGCATTTCCGACCGCAAGGGCGTCAGCCTGCCCGATACGATCCTCACCGTCGGTGTATTGACCGACAAGGATCGCGCCGACCTCGATGCGGTTCTGGCCACCGACGATGCAGACTGGATCGCCCTGTCATTTGTACAGCGCCCGGAAGACCTGGTGGAAGTCCGCAAAATCGCGCGCGGTCGCGTCGGCATCATGTCGAAGATCGAAAAGCCGCAGGCGCTTGAGCGTATCGATGAAATCATCGAGCTTTCCGATGCCGTCATGGTTGCCCGTGGTGACCTTGGCGTGGAAATGCCGATCGAAATGGTGCCTGGTATCCAGAAGCAGCTGACCCGTGCCTGCCGCCGTGCAGGCAAGCCGGTTGTAGTTGCAACGCAGATGCTGGAATCGATGATCACGGCTCCGGTTCCGACCCGCGCGGAAGTCTCCGACGTGTCGATCGCCGTATTCGAAGGTGCCGATGCCGTCATGTTGTCGGCTGAATCTGCCTCCGGTCAGTATCCGGTCGAGGCTGTCTCGATGATGGCGTCGATTGCCCGTCAGGTGGAGCAGGATCCGCTCTATCCGAGCATCATCTACGCACAGCGTGCAACGCCGGAAGCCACAGGTTCCGACGCGATCTCGCTTGCTGCCCGCCAGATTGCCGAAACGCTTCAGGCTGCAGCGATCGTCACCTACACACAGTCCGGCACAACCGGCCTGCGCGCCTCGCGCGAGCGCCCGAACGTGCCGATCCTGGCGCTGTCCCCGAACATCAAGACGGCTCGCCGTCTCGCTGTCTGCTGGGGCCTGCATTGCGTGGTGACCCATGACGCGATCGATCTGGACGATATGGTGAACCGCGCGGCGCGCATCACCGTAACGGAAGAGTTCGGCAAGCCCGGCGACCGCATCATCATCTCGGCCGGTGTTCCGCTAGGCACGCCCGGCTCGACCAACATGCTGCGCATCGCCTATATCGGCGCAGATGGCCAGACCGGCGCATAATCGGACTGACATATTTCTGAACTACCAGACGGTCGGAGCAATCCGGCCGTCTGGCGTTTAGGGTGTCATTGCATGAGTGATCCATTGTCTTCCTTCATCCCCCTGATCGAAACCGAACGTCTGAGATTGCGCGCGCTACGCATGGCGGATTGGCCGACCTATGCGGAGTTCATGGCATCGGATCGAGCCGTCCATATGGGCGGGCCACACGCCCAGACGGCGGCCTGGGGCATGTTCTGTTATGATGTCGCGCAGTGGCCTTTGATGGGGCATGGTTCACTGATGATCGAGAACCGTGCTAATGGGTGCTGCGTCGGCCAGGTCTGTATCAATGCCGGTCCTCTGTTTCCCGAACATGAATTGGGCTGGCTGCTTTATCCCGGTTTCGAGGGACGGGGATATGCTTCCGAGGCTGCCATTGCGTTACGCATGTGGGGTTTTGAGGTGTTGGGATTGAAAACGCTGGTGAGCTATATTCACCCCGACAACACGCAGTCTCGCCGGCTGGCCGAAAGGCTTGGCGCGGTGCTGGATGAGGTGGCGGAGCGGCACGATCCCATGGATCTGGTTTACCGGCATATCAGGACGACGGCCTGAGACCACGTTTCTACTTACTCTCGATCGTCATTCCCACGGTGAACGGGCTCTGAACTCCCGATTGTGTGAGGCGAGCTTCGGCCATCCTTGCCAATGCCTGCAGGTCACGATCCATCCCGGCGATCCTTTCTATTGCAGCTACCGCCACGTCGGTGACGACGTAGTCCGGCTTGTGTCCAAGGCCATGGATAACCACCAGCTCGGAGCCGGCAATGTCACGCGCCAGACCTCTCGAGTGAATCTCTTCGAGCACGATCGGATCACTGTCGCCGGTTATGATGACTGTGGGTGCCTCGATCTCCGTGTAGCGCGGAGCAATTCGTGTGACGTAATTCTGGAGGTTGGCGACATCGATCGCATTGTTGCGGAAGTTTTCCGGGCGTAGCACCAGAGCCGGTGCGCCTTCTTCGATATAGCTGTCACGACGCATGTTCGGGCTGAATACGGACTTGGTCGCTTCATCCATCAGAGCCATGCCCGCTGGCAGGCTAAGCAGCCGAGTGAACCACCAGCCCAGATAAGGCGCGGCCGAAACATTGTAGTACCAATCGACGCCGCCCGGCCAGGGATGTGTGGCGGGTGCCAGAAACAAAAGCCCTGAGGTTTTTTCGGGATGGAAGACGGCAAAGCTTGCGGCGATCGCGCCGCCGAAGGAATGGCCGACGATGATTGCCTGGTCGATACCCTTCAACTCCATCAGCCTGGAGATGGCGGCGGCCTGGCCGTCGGGAAAGCCGTTTTCCGGGCCGCCACGCTCCGAATAGCCATGGCCGGGTCTATCTACAAAGAGAAGCTCGGCGCGGCCATCCAGTGCCTTGCGGAAGGCTGTTTCCTGATCCCTCAAATTGCCACTTGCGCCGTGGATGAAAACGATCGGCGGCAAGGCAGGGGTCGGTGGTGCGGGCAGGTGCAGGGCGTTGATCCTGTAGCCGCCAATGTCCGTCAATTCGCCATGTCGCGGAAATTGCTGTTCGATCTCCCTGCTCTTCCAGGCGGTAAAGCCCAAGGCAGCGGCAACGGCGATGGCGATGGCGAATAGGGTGATTGGTACAATCATGCAGGAATGGCCGGAGAATCGTTCAGGTACGGTTGCCGGCGATCTTTTCCGACAGTTTCGATAGGGCTTCCTGCGCGTCCCGATCGGCCGGATAGACGCTGAGATATCGTTCCCAGGCCTTCAATGCCAGATCGTCTTCGTCGGCTTCCATAAGGATACCAGCCATCCCGGCAAGCGCACCGAAGTGGCGAGGCTCGCGTTTCAACACTTCGGCGATATCGGCCATCGATTTGCGCCGGTCACCCATCGTGTAATGCAGCGTCGCGCGGCGATTCCAGCCCTCGGTAAAAGCAGGGTCCAGAAGGGTGACGCGGTCGAGGAAATCGAGCGCAGCAGCGTTCTTCTTTTCCTTGATGGACTCTGCGGACCACTGCATCAGCAGATTGACCGTGGCGCTACCCGAATCGTTCATCTCCGCGATGATCTGGCCGGCAATGCCCTTGGCTTTTTCCGGATTACGTTCACGCTTCAGTGCGTCGAACAACGTGTCGATCGGATTTGCGGTCGAAGAGGCGGACGGATTCGCGTCTGCTGCAAGTGCCTGAGGCACCGCTGTCGGAGGCGGTTCGGCCGGCTGACCCTGTGCATACACAGATGAGGCCAGGACGGCCAGAGCGAGAATCGGGGTGCTTAAAAGCAAATGGCGCATCCGGATAAATTAATCCGGATGCGCCGAAGGTCAAAGCCGAATTGTCGCGCTATCGACAAATTGATTGCCGGCGAGAAAACTCGCCTGCCGCAATCAGCCCTGACGGGCCTTGAAGCGCGGGTTCAGCTTGTTGATGATGTAGATGCGGCCCTTGCGGCGAACCAGACGGTTATCGCGGTGACGAGCCTTCAGCGCCTTAAGCGAGTTCTTGATCTTCATTGTACTGGTCCAGCAGTCTGTGGGCTCAAAGAGCCGCTTGTCTCTAACAATCGAAAGCGCGCCATCTAGTCCCTAAAGGAAGAGGCGCGCCTCAGGTTGGCGTGCAGATAACCCGCGGCTTTCTCCATGTCAACCTTGTGACGAGGTTTTCCGGCCCTTCAATTCGGTGACATGGCCCATCTTGCGGCCCGGACGGGCTTCCGTCTTGCCGTAGAGATGGACAAGCACGTCCTTGGTTGCGAGCCAATCCGGTACGGCCAGGATGTCGTCGCCGATCAGGTTGGTCATCACGCAGTCGGAATGCCTGTCGGGGTCACCCAGCGCCAATCCGGCCACGGCACGCATGTGCTGCTCGAATTGCGAAATGACGCAGGCAGCCTCCGTCCAGTGTCCGGAATTGTGAACCCGCGGGGCAATTTCGTTGGCGATCAGCGTGCCGTCCGCCATGGCGAAGAACTCCATGCCGATCACGCCGACATAATCCAGCGCCGCAAGCAGCTTTTCAGCGGCCTCGCGGGCGGTGGAGGCGGTCGTGGCAGGAATGTTCGCCGGCAGGGTGGATGTGTGCAGGATGCCGTTGCGATGGACGTTTTCGGCCAAATCATAGCAGCGGATCGTGCCGTCTTTGGCGCGTGCGGCAATGATCGATATTTCGCGTTCGAAGGGGACGAAGCTCTCAAGAATCAGCGGTACGGAGCCCAATGCCTCGTAGGCACCCTCAGGCGAGTCGTCGATCGAGCGGAAAACACGCTGGCCCTTGCCGTCGTAACCCATGCGGCAGGTCTTCAGCACGCCCTGGCCGCCGAAATCGGCGAGCGCCGTTTCGAGGTCCTGTTGGCTGTCGACAGCATGGAAACGTGCGGTCTCGATGCCGCAGCCGTTGAGGAAGCGTTTCTCCACCAGCCGGTCCTGCGCGACTTCAAGCGCCTTCGGCGGCGGATAGACCGGCACGGAGCGCTGCAGAGCCTCTGCGGCCGCGACAGGCACGTTCTCGAATTCGTAAGTGACGACATCGCAGCGTTTTGCCAGTTCGGCGAGTGCTGCGGGATCGTCATAGGCAGCGGTGATCTGCTCGTTGGCGACCTGGGCGGCCGGACAATCCGGCTGAGGCTCCAGAATGATGGTGGTGAGATTCAGCCTTGCGGATGCCATGGCCAGCATGCGGCCGAGCTGACCGCCGCCGATAATACCGATCGTCTGAGCCTTCATGCTTCATCCATCGGGTATTCGGCAACGGCTGCGCTCTGGCGGGCGCGCCATTCGTCCAGACGGTAAGCGATGTCGTCATCCGAGAGTGCCAGAACGGCGGCTGCGAGAAGCGCTGCATTGACGGCCCCGGCGCGACCGATTGCCAGCGTGCCGACGGGGATGCCTGCCGGCATCTGCACGATGGACAGAAGACTGTCCTGACCGGAGAGTGCCTTGGACTGAACCGGTACACCAAAGACCGGCAGCGGCGTCATCGAGGCGGCCATGCCGGGCAGGTGGGCTGCGCCTCCCGCGCCGGCGATAATGACCTGAAAGCCAGCGTCGCGTGCGCCCTTAGCGAAATTGAACAAGCGTTCGGGCGTGCGGTGTGCGGAAATGATCCGCGCTTCATAGTCGATCTCGAGAGCGTCGAGTGTTTCGGCGGCGTTCTTCATGGTCTCCCAGTCGGACTGGCTTCCCATGATGATGGCGACGGGCGGTGTCTCGGCCATTTCAGCGTTCCTAAGCGATGATGTCGGGCAGGATCTGGTCTTCGATCTGGGTCATCCTGTCTTTTATGGCGAGCTTTTTCTTCTTCATCCGCTGCACGCGCAGCGCATCGCAGCCGACCTTTATCATGGCATTGATCGCGGCGTCGTAGTCCTCGTGCTCCTGCCGGAGCTTTGCCAGCGCCAGCCGGTTGTCCGCCTGTTCCTGATCGGGCATGTCTTCAAGTCCCCATATCGATCCGGGCTTTTGACCCGGCCCGGCTTAATGCGCAAGCTCCTACCACCAAACCGCGTTAACTGGAAGTTAGCTGAAGCCACGAATTTGCCTCGCTCTTGTCACGAAATCTCCTTCGACAAACGCAGAAGATCGTGTCACACTCCCGTCGTAAACCTGAAGCTTCGGCCGACGGCATGGCCGGAGCAGGCAATAAGGAAGGACATGCCACATGACCATCCAGGCTCATATAGCATCGCTTGAAAAGAAGCACGGCGATCTGGAGGATGAACTCCAGTCGATTCAGTCGGCTCCATCCTCGGACGACCATGAGATCGCCGAACTCAAGCGCCGTAAGCTGCGTCTTAAAGACCAAATGCAGCGCCTCAAGGCGACAACCCGCCACTAGAGGCAGCTAATAGAGCCTGCCGAGGATCTCCATGAGGATTTGGGAGAGATCCAGTAACGGCAAAACAATCAAACCTTTTCTGGTCGTGGTCGTAAGGGCCACGGCCAGAATCGTTTCTGGGGGCAGGATATCTCTTCGTGCCGTATTTATGGTGAGGAGATCAGAACGGCAGACCGTCCCAGAGCAACTTGATGCCGGCGAGGAAGGCGAGGCCGTAGGTCATCGGATAGAAGGTTTCCGCCTTGAGATGCTTGACGACGGCTGCACCGAGCATGGTGGAGACGAGGGCGACGGGGAGAAGTGTCGCAGAAAGCGTCAGGTTATTGCCATCCAGCGCACCAAGAAAGAAATAGGGAATGACCTTCACGGCGTTGACGATGGCAAAGAAGCGGATGCTGGCACCGGTGTAGTTTTTCGGATCAAGCTGCATGGGCAGGACATAGATCTGGAACGGCGGTCCGCCGGCATGGGCGACGAAGCTTGCGTAACCCGACAGTGATCCCCAGAATGTTGCTGCGACCGGGCGGTGAGGGAGAGGGGCGGCAATCGTCCCGCGGCGGCCATAGACCTGCCAGAAATAGCGAGCGGCGAAGAGGATGGTTGCCGAGGCGATCACCACCTTCAGCGCATCATCCGAGACATAAGCCGAAGTCGCCCATCCGAGCGCGATGCCGATCACCCCGCCGGGCATGATCATCAGCAGCGTCTTCGGATCGTTGAATTTGCGCCAGGACCAGAGCGCGACGGCATCCATGAGAATGAGGATCGGCAGGAAAATCGCCGCCGCCTGAACCGGATCAACGACAAGCGACATGATCGGCACACCCAGCAGGCCGATGGCGCCGCCGATACCGCCCTTGGACAGGCCAACGAGCATGACCGCCGGAACGGCGGCGGCGAAAAATGAGAGGCTGGGCAGATCTATCATCGGGCGGGAGACTGCTGGTGGTTGATCCTTCAATCTGTCCGGTCTATCGAATTGCGCAAAGGAAAACGAGTGCGGATGCTGGATGATCGTCAATCCCATCGCCGCACCGTCCAAAAGACGGGAAGAAACATGACTGAACCGGAAAACCGCTGCCGCCTCGTGCTGATCGTGCCCGATGAAGCCGATTCGGAGCGCCAGGCAGGTCAACTGCAGCAGGCGCTCTCCGGCGGAGATGTCGCCTCCGTCATCGTGCCGCAGTATGAGCTTGACGATCAGGCGTTTCAAAAGCGGGCAGAAGTGCTTGTCGAGATGGCCCAGAATGCTGGTGCCGCCGCCATCATTGCCGGCGATAGCCGGGTCGCGGGCCGTGCGAAGGCTGACGGGCTTCACATGTCCGGTTCAATCGAGGAACTGGGCGAAGCGATCGAGAAGTTCACGCCCAAGATGATCGTCGGCGCGGGCGGCGCATCGGAGCGGCATACAGCGCTCGAGATAGGCGAATTGCGGCCGGATTATATTTTCTTCGGTCGCTTCGATGGAGACATCAAGCCGGAAGCGCATCCGAAAAATGTCGCGCTTGCCGAATGGTGGGCGTCGATGATCGAAATTCCCTGCATCGTCATGGGTGGCAATGATGCCGAATCGGTCGTTGCCGTTGCCGAAAGCGGTGCGGAGTTCGTGGCCCTTCGCGGTGCCGTGTTCGAAAGTGCCGATGGTCCCGCTGCGGCGGTTGCGAAGGCCAACGCAGCGCTGGACGAAAAAGCGCCACGGTTTGAGGGTTGATGGTCGCATGCCATCAACGACACGCCTGTTTCGCAATCCGGTTAAAGCAATAACTGCCATGCTGATTTCAGCGGCTGCGGTAACTTCCGTACATGCCCAGTCGAGCCGGGTGGTGACCCGCCCGGTCGGGCCGGATGCCGGTAAGATGGAACAGAAGCAGCAGCCGGATGGCATCGTGCCTTCGGGCGGCGTCGAGCTCTACCGGCGAATGGGGGCCGCATTGCCGGCTCCGCCAAAAGAAAAGCACTACGACGGTAAGGTCGATGACGCTTACGGTGCGTACCAGCGCGGCATGTACATCACCGCCATGAGCATGGCGCTCGAACGGGCGCAGAAGGGCGATGCGGCTGCGCAGACGCTGGTTGCTGTAATGATGACCAAAGGGCTCGGGCTCGCCCGCGACCCCAAGGGTGCCGCGTTCTGGTACGGCCAAGCCGCCGAAGGCGGCGACGCCGCAGCCATGTTCGAATACGCGCTCCTGTTGATGAAGGGGCGTGATGTTACAGCCGACAGGAAAAAGGCTGACGAGTACATGCGCCGTGCGGCGGAGGCCGGAAATTCCGCCGCTCAGTTCAACTGGGGTCAAATCCTGATATCGGGCAACCCCGGTGAAAAGGGGATGGAGCTGGCGCTGCCGTTCTATGAAAAGTCCGCCGAACAGGGGGTTGCCGATGCGCAATATGCCGTCGCGCAGCTTTATATCTCGCTGAGGGAAGTCGCTCCGACTAAAAAAGCGCGGGCTCGCGACTGGATGCAGCGGGCTGCCAAGGCTGGTTACGATACCGCCCAGCTCGATATGGGAATATGGTACGTCAACGGCGTTGGTGGCGATCGGGATTACGACAAGGGTTTCGAATGGCTGAGGATTGCCGCCATGCGCGGCAATGTCGTGGCTCAGAACAAGCTCGCCTATCTCTACATAAACGCGCTCGGCACGCGGCCCAATCCTGTGGAAGCCGCCAAGTGGTATGTTCTGTCCCGCCGCGCAGGTCTGCAGGACGCCGGGCTTGAGGATTTTTATCTCGGTATCAACGAAGATCAGCAGAAACAGGCGATCGACGCTGCCAACAAGTTCAGGCGGAATTAACCCTGGAGCGCCTGCAGCGCGAATAATGCGCTGCGGATGATGAAGCCGTGGCCCACTGCGAGCGCAAGGATGACGAAAAGCCAAATCGCGGTATAGAGCCCCGGCCTGTTCAAGGCCTTGGGGTTGATCGACGGAGACACGACAAAGACGGCGATTGCAAACAGCATTGCGCCGGGCAGCAGGAAGAGCGCGATTGCCGGGCGGGCGAAGTTGTCGGGATTGCCGGAAAAATCGAAATGGATCGGCAACATCACTTCCGGCGGCAGGGCTGACCACAGGCCCAGCGACAGGAATGTCATGGTGATGAGCATGCCGAGGCTGATAAAAAGAGGGATAGGCATGCGCATGGGGCGGTCTCCAATGTCGGGTTCGCCTTCCTTTCGCAGGCTCTGCCACGAATGACAACACTGCCGTTTGACCGCACGACTTGAATTTACCGGCAATCTGTGGTCTTGAAGCCGCCCAATCAACAAAATCAGTCTAGCCCGCTCTCCCGGTCATCCGGATTCCGGGGTTCAAGGATTCCGAAATGGCCCGTTCAGCACTTCTCAATGTCATGGTGCAGGCTGCCCTGAAGGCAGGCAAGTCGCTTACCAGAGATTTTGGTGAGGTACAGAATCTGCAGGTTTCGGTGAAGGGTCCTAGCGATTTCGTATCGCAGGCGGATCTGAAAGCGGAAAAGATCGTCCGTGACGAACTTTTGAAGGCTCGCCCGACCTACGGCTTCCTCGGCGAAGAGGGTGGCGAGGAAAAGGGGACCGACGGCGCGCATCGCTGGATCGTCGATCCGCTGGATGGCACTACCAATTTTCTGCACGGCATTCCGCAGTTTGCCGTCTCGATCGCGCTTGAGCGCAACAACGAGATCGTCGCAGGCGTGATCTTCAATCCGGCGACGGATGAACTGTTTACCGCCGAAAAGGGCGGTGGTGCGTTCCTCAACGATCGCCGTATTCGCGTTGCTGCACGTCGCGTACTCTCCGATTGCGTCATCGGCTGCGGCGTGCCGCACCTTGGCCGCGGCAATCACGGCAAGTTCCTCGTCGAGCTGCGCCACGTGATGGGTGAAGTCGCGGGTGTGCGCCGGATGGGTGCTGCCGCTCTCGATCTGGCCTATGTTGCTGCCGGCCGTCTCGACGGTTTCTGGGAAGCCGAACTTTCTCCCTGGGATGTCGCCGCTGGCCTGATTCTTATTCGCGAGGCCGGTGGTTTCACGTCCGATATGAAGGGCACGACGAACATGTTCGAAAGCCGCACGGTCATCGCCGGTAACGAACTGATCCAGAAGGCACTCGTGGAAGTGGTCAACCGGCCCATTCCCACCCGCTAAGTCCTGTCAGAAAAAACAGTGTTCGCTGATTGATAGTGCACTGTTTTCCAACGCTTGCGCACTTCAATTCGTCGCAATTTTACACTAGCCTCCGCTCAACTTAGCGGAGTCGGGGCGTATTATGGCGAATGCGACGGTGGAAGATCTGGACGAGTCGGAAACGGGCCGCGGCGGCTACAAGCACAAGCTCTCCAATCCCGCATCGTTCCTCTGGACGATGCTCATCTTCCTTATCCTTGTCGGCTTCGTGGCGTCGATCCTGTATCGGCAGGCGGCACACGCGTTCCAGACCAATCCCGGCCTGAATGGCCTGATCCTCGGCGTTCTGGCGATCGGCATCCTGCTTGTCTTCGTCCAGGTTCTCAGTCTGGCGCGGGAAGTGAGCTGGTTCAATTCCTTCCGCGCTGCCGGCGGCAATGCCGATAAGGTCGGGCGCGAACCGCGGCTTCTGGCGCCGATGCGAACGCTGATCGGCCGCCGCCGCAAGGTGTCCCTGTCGACAGTCGCCTATCGCTCGATCCTCGATTCGATCGGGACGCGGCTGGACGAATCGCGCGACACCTCGCGCTACCTCATCGGCCTTCTCGTTTTTCTCGGCCTTCTCGGCACGTTCTGGGGTCTGATCGCGACGATCGGCTCAATCAGCGACGTCATCGGGGCGCTCGATCCTTCATCCAGCGGTTCGAACGACATTCTCGGTGCGATCAAGAGCGGGCTGGCGCAGCCGCTCGCCGGCATGGGCACGGCATTTTCGTCCTCACTGCTTGGTCTTTCCGGATCTCTGATCCTCGGTTTCCTTGACCTGCAGGCGGGCCGTGCGCAAAACCGCTTCTATACGGAGCTGGAAAACTGGCTCTCCTCCGTCACCGACGTCGGATATGACGGGCCTATTTCTGATGGTGCGTCCGCTGGCTCGCTGGACGAGCTCAAGGCGCTGACTGCCGAGCTGCGCAAGCTTGCCGCGGTGCAGATGAGAGCAAGTCAGGATGGCGCCGGCAATGACCGCTCGGCAGCCAGTATCGCCAATCTTGCGGAAGGCATTCAGGGTTTGGTCAAAAACATGCGCAACGAGCAGCAGATGCTGCGCGACTGGATCGAAGCGCAACAGGAAGAATCGAAGGCCATGCGCCGCACCCTTGATCGGCTTTCCGACAAGATCGGGGGGAAATAAGCGATGGCGCTCGCCAAGAACCGCCGTCGCGAACGCACAGTCGATTTCTGGCCGGGGTTCGTGGATGCGCTTGCCACGCTCCTTATGGCCATCATGTTTCTGCTGACGGTCTTCGTGCTGGCGCAGTTCCTGCTCAGCCGCGAAATCACGGGCCGCGACGAGGTGTTGAACCGGCTGAACAGCCAGATCGCCGAACTGACGAACCTGCTGGCGCTGGAAAAAAGCGGCAGCCAGGATCTGGAAGACCAGCTCGCCAATCTGCAGTCATCGCTGGCTGCGGTGGAAAGTGACCGTTCGCGGCTGCAGCAGCTTCTCAATGATGGCGCAGGTGCCAGCACGACGGCGAATGCGCGGGTCGGAGAACTGACCAGCGAGTTGAACAATCAGCAGCAGATCAGCCAGCGGGCAGCCAGCCAGATCGAACTCCTGAACCAGCAGATTGCGGCACTCCGCGCCCAGATCGCAGCCGTCGAACAGGCACTTCAGGCATCCGAGGCGAAGGACGCAACCTCACAGGCACAGATCTCCGATCTCGGCCGGCGTCTGAACGTGGCCCTTGCCGCGCGCGTGCAGGAGCTCAACCGTTACCGTTCCGATTTCTTCGGCCGTCTGCGCGAGATCCTGTCGGACCGGGAAAACATCCGCATCGTCGGCGACCGTTTCGTCTTCCAGTCGGAAGTGCTGTTTCCGGTCGGAGGCAACGAGCTGGACGATGCCGGCCGTGTGGAGATGGACAAGCTGGCGATGGCTTTGCTTGAACTTGCCAAGGAAATTCCGGCGGAAATCAACTGGGTGCTGCGGGTCGATGGTCATACCGATAATTCTCCGCTCTCCGGTACCGGTCGTTACCGTGACAACTGGGAGCTTTCGTCCGCCCGTGCGACTTCGGTCGTGAAGTATCTGATCTCGAAGGGTGTTTCAGCCAACCGCCTGGTCGCGGCAGGTTTTGGTGAATTCCAGCCGATTGCATCGGGCGACACGCCGGAGGTGAGGTCGCAGAACCGCCGCATCGAACTCAAGCTGACGGAACGCTGACCGATGGTTTCGTACAGACAGGATCTCGACGCCTTGATAAAGGCGGTGGCGGACAGTCCACGCCGTGACAACACGGCCTATCATCAGGCAATGGCCGAAGCGCGCGAGATGTTCGACCAGGCGGAAACCGCACTTGGCGGGCCTGTGACCGTCAGGACCAAGACCAAATTGAAGCCGAACGGCAAATATGTGGTGAAGTGGGTTTTCGAGCGCGCCGAATGAGTGCTCCTACATCAGGCCGTGTAATGACCTGATGTGAAACCCAGTCTTTCCAGTCCACGGCGAACTTCCGGCGCCTTCATGAACAGGTTCCATAAAAGGCCGGAGCGGTGGTTCTCGATCATCGCCACGATCGGTCCCTGGTCGATGGCGATATAGGTCGGTGCAAGCCAGTCAATTGCCGGCGCGAAGGCATCGACGAAGCCGAAACTGCCGAACAGTTTTCCGTCCTCATATCGCAGCATGGCGCGCAATCCCTCCTCCACCTCCTTCGGCAGGAAGGGGAAACTCGACAGCGCGGCGCTCGGGGCTATGGCACCCATGTCGGATGTCGGTGAGTTGGCGTTGTAGCCATTCGGCGCTTCCGACGCCGTGAGGCCCCAGACATCGTATTGCTTATAGGCCGGGACGCTGAGGCAATAATCCCGGTTGATCTTCGTATGCGCCACGGCCTGCTGCCAGTAATCAGCATAGCGGTCGGAGAGACCGTGCGGATCGAGCGCGCAGAAGGAATATTGCGACAGGAAAAGCGGGCCGCCGAGAGGTTCGCCAAGGGGGAGCTCGGTGCCGAAATAGCTTTCACCGTTTTTCATCGCGCCGGAGCGCGCCCAGCCCGTGTGGTAGCTTTCCGGCTTGATCGGGTGCGTAACCGAGCCCGCCGCCAGAACGTAGGCCGAAAGCGACTCGTTCCAGCCCTTTATCGGCAGGTTCATCGTCCAGTTATGGATCGGGCTCCAGTGCCAATAAAGCGGGCCGTCATCCTTGCCGCGGGTGAACCAGTTCCACTCGACCTCGTCGAACAGGCGCGTGACAGTTGTCCTCAAGGCCAGCTCGGCTTCCGATGTGCCGGTGAAATATTCCCTCGCGCAGATCAGGCCCTGAAGCAGCAGGGTGGTTTCCACAAGGTCGCCGGCATCGTCATATTGCGAGAACTGAACGGTCTCACTGCTGGCGCCGTCGACCATATGCGCAAATGCGCCGTGATAGCGTGTCGCAAGGCTCAAGCGTTCGAGAATGAGGACGATACGCTCCAGAGCCTCGGCGCGGGTCACCCATTGCCGTTCCGCCGCAACGAGTATCGCCATAAGCCCGAAGCCGGTGCCGCTGATGGAGACCATGTTGGTGGCGATTGCGCCGTTCACCCAGCGCTTGTCGTAGATCAGCTTGCTGTCGGCATGCGCCCCTTCCCAGAAATACAGGAAGGTCTGGTACTGGACACGGTCGAGCAATGTCTCGAGAGGGGCATTCGGGTCCAGTGGCTCGACGATCATGCGGTCCTGTCCTGTTGGGTGATCAGATCGCCGTCGCGCTGCGATGTTCCAGATCATGGAACTGGAGACGCGCCAGCTTGGCATAAAGGCCGCCCTTGGCAACGAGGCTTTGATGCGTACCTTCCTCGACGACGCGGCCGTCTTCCAGGACCAGAATCCGGTCGGCTTTCAGAACGGTCGCAAGCCGGTGGGCGATGACGAGCGTCGTACGGTTTTCCATCAACCCGTCGAGGGCGCGCTGAACCAGCGTTTCGCTTTCGGCATCGAGCGCCGAAGTCGCCTCGTCGAGCAACAGGACCGGGGCGTCTTTCAGGATGGCGCGAGCAATCGCGATGCGCTGCCGCTGGCCGCCGGAAAGCGTGATCCCGCGTTCACCGGCCATCGTGTCGTAACCCTGATCGAGTTTCGCGATGAACTCGTCGGCCTGTGCGGATATGGCGGCGGCGCGTACTGCTTCGCGGGTGGCGCCCGGCATGCCGAAGGCGATATTGTCGTGGATGGATGCTGCAAAGATCGTCACGTCCTGCGGGACGATCGCCAGGCGCGAACGGATGTCGTCGAGCCGGGCATTGCGAAGGTCTATCCCGTCGAGCATCACAGAGCCGGACTGCGGATCGTAAAAGCGCATGAGAAGTGAAAAGATCGTGCTCTTGCCGGCGCCGGAAGGGCCGACGATCGCGACCGTTTCGCCGGCCTTCACCTTCAAAGACAGGCTGTTGAGCGCGATGGCGCTGATGCGGGCGGGATAGGCGAAGGAAACCTGGTCGAACTCGACCTCGCCACGCGCCGGTGCAGGCAGGGCGGCTGGTGTTTCCGGGTCCTTGACGGCCGGGATTTCGTGCAGCAGTTCGGTCAGTCGTTCGGCGGCGCCACCGGCGGCGGAAAGTTCGCCCCATACTTCGGAAAGCTGGCCGAGCGAACTGGCGGCGATCACCGAATACAGCACGAATTGGCCAAGCGTGCCGGCGCTCAGATCACCGGACAATACGCTCTGTGCTCCATACCAGAGAACGCCGACGATAGAGCCGAAGACGAGGAGAATGGCAAAGCCGGTTAGGAGCGCGCGGGAGCGGATTGCGATGCGAGCAGCGTCATAGGCATTTTCGACGGCAAAGGCGTAACGGTCGCTGGCCATCTGCTCGCCGCCGAAGGCCTGGACTGTGCGGGTTGCGGCCACGGTTTCCGATGCAAAGGCCGAGCTTTGCGCCAACGTATCCTGTGCGGCGCGCGAGCGACGGCGGACGGTACGGCCGAAACCGACGATCGGGAAGACGATAAGCGGGATTGCGCCGAGCACCATCGTGGAGAGCCATGGGCTGGTGTAGATCATCATGCCCATGGCGCCGAGACAGAGGATGGTGTTGCGGAGTGCCTGCGAAGCTGCCGAGCCGAATGCGGACTTGATCTGCGTCGTATCCGCGGTCAGGCGCGAGACGATTTCACCCGACTGGTTGACGTCGAAGAAGGAGGCGGAGAGGCGGGTGACATGGGCGAAGACTTCGCTTCGCAGATCTGCCACCACCCGTTCGCCGATGGTGATGACATAATAATATCGCATCGCGCTGGCCAGCGCCAAGAGAATGGCGAGGATCAGCAGCATGCCGAAATAGTTGTTTATGAAATGGCCATCGGATGACGCGAAGCCGTGATCGACCATGCGACGGACGGCGAGCGGAAGCGCAAGTGTCGTTGCGGCGGCGAGGACGAGAAAGAACAGAGCCGAAGCGACCAGTCTTCGATAACGGGAGAGATAGGGGATCAGGCGGGCGAGGGGCTTGAGGCTGCGATTCTTCTTTTCGGTCTCAGACATGTCTGCCACGCGGATCTCCTGCTAGCGAACCGTAATTTTCTACGATACGCAGACTCTAATATTTCAGCGTCCATTGTGCGCCATTGATGTCGGACAAAGAACGCGATAGGGGCCACTCATCTTGGCCCTGCGGGTACTTGTGCTAGTCGCGACCTTCCTGTATAGGCTCCGCATCGAATTGGGAAGCCGTGACCGACGGGTCTGCGGCTTCATTCATTAAAGAGGGTCGGTGATCGCAAAAGCGGCATGGAGACCCCTCAAAGCAGGAATATCGACATGAAGGCTGACATTCATCCCGCTTACCACACCATCAAGGTTGTTATGACTGATGGCACCGAGTACGAAACCCGTTCGACCTGGGGTTCGGAAGGCGCAGTCATGAACCTCGAAATCGACCCGAAGTCGCATCCGGCATGGACCGGCGGCAACCAGCAGCTGATGGACCGTGGTGGTCGCGTTTCCAAGTTCAACAAGCGTTTCGGCGGCCTCGGCCTCTAATCCCCGAATCGTTGGCGGACCTAAAAAAGCCTGGCGAAAGCCGGGCTTTTTTCGTTTTGTGTCATGGCGGAAACGACGGGGAGCGTGCCATGGCTGAGACGACTGCGGATGCGGCTTTTCGTCGGATCGCAATCATGGGAAATGGCGGTTCGGGCAAGACCTGGCTGGCCAAAAAGCTGTCGCTTTGCCTTGATCGTGCTCCGGTTCATCTCGACGATGTTTACTGGCAGCCCGGTCCGCATGGCATCGCACGGGACAAGTCGATCGTGATCGAGGAGATACGGCAGCTCTCGCATACATCGAAATGGCTGATGGAAGGCGTCTATGGCTGGCTGATCGATGTGGTTCTTCCGAGGACGACGCTATTGATATTTCTCGACCTGCCGGAAGATGCGTGCATCGCAAATGTGAGATCGCGCGGCAAGCAGCGGGGAGAAAGCGACGAGAGCTTCGATGAGCTGATCGACTGGGTGTCGAAATACCGCGAGCGGCGCAACAACTGGAATTCGTTCGAAAGCCATTCGCTGATGTTCGAGCAGTTTTCGAACGAAAAAGTGCGGCTCAGAAGCCGCACCGAACTCACCGATTATGCCGAAAAGCTTTCAGTCCGCTGATCAGTTACCGAATGCGGTCTGCAGCAGGTTGAACTGGGCGCGGACGCTGTTTTCATTGTCCGGTACCGAAACGGCGTCCGAAGGCCGGTAGATCTCGCGATCGAGAAGCGCCACGCGATTCTGCAAGCGCAACGAGCGCTCGACGAGATCACGGAAACCTTCAGGAAGCTCGTTCCAGCCCGGTGCGTTGCGATCGACGTTGAAGCCGTCGAGGCGGACCTTGTTCTTTTCGGCCAAGACCTGATCGCGGGACATCTCGCCATTGTTGACGGCGCGCTGCAGCAGCAGCCAGGATGCCATCTGCATCAGCCGGGTCGTCAGCCGCATGGATTCTGCAGCGTAGAGTACAGAAGCGATACGCGGCAGGACCTTCGATGCGGCGCGGCCCGTTCCGTCAAGATAAGTCGCAGTTTCTTCGACCAGGGCCATGCCCTCTGAGTATAGTGTCTTGAACTGCGATGAATTTGCGGCGCGGCCGGCAAAGTTGACGGTATTCAAACCCTGTTCCTGCATGAATGTCATCCTGCTAACGCAATCACGATGAGGCAATGGCGACGTGGGGTGAAAAGTTCCATCGTCGCCCTCATTGACTTGAACATGATCTTTATAATGGAAATCCGCAAGGCGTTTATTAAGGAAAGGTTAATACCCACAAGAAGCGGTAAACCGATGCGGATGTTCTTGTTTTGGAACAGATTTCCGCTAATCGCAAGATGGGCTGAAAAGGGTGTCTCGGCGCTTCAGTAAAGCGGTTTTGAGCCTTGCTCAAAAAAGAAGAGCCGCGGAAAGGCGGCTCTCAAGGTAAAACAGGGAGAAATCAGACCATTCGCCGGGTGGTGAAACTGTCTGAGTCCAGGAAGCCCGGACGTCTCGATAATGTCTATTAATGATTAATATCCACTTAAAATCCCCAGGAGATACTTGGGTATTTGTCGTTAGACTCATTTCTTAAAGAGACTGTCAGCTGCCATTCGGCCGGCTTGTTTCTTCATTTTGTCCGCCTCCAGTCTCTCGATCTCCTGCCTGAGAAGGTCGATGCGGGCATCGAGATCACCCACCGACAGAATCGATAGATCCGAGCCTATCTCGTGGGCGATTTTCTTTGCTGGGCGATCGTCGTCGAAAAATGTCATCCTCAGTTCCTCCGGTCTTCGCTCGTTCCCTCGGCCGGTACCGACCGTGGATCAAGCGCAATCCCTTCCGGCGTCGTCATCGGCGAGGTGGCGGCAGGAGCCACGCTATAGGCGTCGCGATGTTCTGCAGGTACCGGTGCGCGCTGGCGGCTGCGGAAGATGGCGTAGGCGGTGATCAGAATATGCGCGATCGCGGTGACGAGGAAGAGCGCATAGGGTCCCGCCCAGCTCATGACCGGGCCGCCGAGGGTCGGGCCGATGATCGTGCCGATGCCGTAGAGCAGCAGGAGGCCACCGGAAACCTTGACGAAATCTTCCGGCGCAGCGAAGTCGTTCGCGTGGGCGACGGCGATCGGATAAAGCGCGTTCGCTGCGGCGCCGTAGATCGCCACAAGAACGATGATCCCATAGGCATCGGTCGGCCGTACCATGGCGACGACAAGTCCTGCCAGTGCGGCGGCTGCGGAGAGGCCTGCCAGAACATGGCGTCTATCCATGCGATCGGAGAGCCGACCTGCAGGAAACTGCATGATCGCGCCGGCAAAGATGGTGATCGTTACCATCGCTGCGACGGCTCCTTGGGAGAGGCCGGCGCGGCTGGCAAAGACTGCAGCAAGAGTGCCGTAAGCGCCATTGGCGATGCCAATCAGCAGGATGCCTATGCAGGATATCGGTGAGTTCCTGAACAATCCCCTCAGATCCAGCTTGGCGCGTTTGAGCGGTTGCGGCGAGGCGGCCTTGGACAAGGTCGTGGGCAGGGCTGCAACGCTGTAGAGGATGCCGCAGATCATGAATAGCGTCGTCGTCGTGACATCCGAGAAGGGGACCAGCATCTGGCCGCCGACGACGCCGAACAGGGTGATGGATATGTAGAAGGAAAAAATCGTGCCGCGGTTTTCCGGCGTCGCACGCTCGTTCAGCCAGCTTTCGATGATCATCGACGTGCCAGCGGTGCAGAAGCCGGTGATTGCCCTCAAAGTGAGCCATGCGGCCTGATCCACCAGCAGGCCTGTCAGCAACACGTTCAGGCAGATCAGCGCGAGGAAACCTGAAAAGGCGCGAACATGGCCGATCCTGCGCACCACATTCGGGGCGACGAAACAGCCGATGACGAAGCCGGCAGCCCAGGTCGTGCCAAGAAGGCCGAGCGTCTCGTTGGAATAACCTTCCAGAGTGCCCCTCAACGGCAGCAGCAGCCCTTGAAGGCCGTTGCCGAGGAAAAGAAAGAGCGTACCGGTTAAAAGGGCGAGGACGGGAAGAAGATTTCGACTCATCGGCTCACAATAGGTTCGTGTCAAACAATCGGTTGCGCCGTTTCCGCCGGCCAGACATGTTGCGCCTTGCCGAGGAGAACGGTAACGAAGGGTAGGGCGTTCAATTGATTTATATGTCTGCCCCTCCCCAAGCCTATCTGTGGTGTAGTTTAAAAATGTCTACCCTGTGGCGACCAGGGAAAAGACCTTCGCCGGATGATAAATGACCAAAGCAATTTCCATCCTTCTCATCCTCGCCATGGGTGTCCAGATCATCAAGCCGCTCGGCTTTCCCGGCCTCAAGCGACGCACGGATTTCTGGAAGCTGGCGCTTTTCGCATTCGCGATCTGGACCGTTGCCCTGTTGGGGCGTGAGTTCTTCTGATCAATATTCGACACTGCCGCGCATGACGAAGACACATCGGCCGCTGATCCTGACATCGGTGACCTTGCCCTGCTGCTTGATGATGTCGAGTTCTATGACGCTCCTGCGGCCCATCTCCACGCCCTGCTCGATAGTCAGGCGGGTGCGGATATCGGCCTCGGGCATATTGGCAACCAGATAGGCGGCAAGCGCACCTGATGCACTGCCGGTTGCCGGATCTTCCGGGACATCGTCCAGTGGGGCGAACATGCGCGCACGGATATGGTCCGGCCGTGACGGATCGCGGACATAGAGAAACACGGAAAAGCCCAGGCCATTGCCGGGATGGCGGGTCGCTGCTTGGCGGAAAGCGGAGAGGTTGGGGCGGGACCGACCGAGGGCATCCAGGCCATCCAGTTCGGCAAGCACGAAACCGAGGCCGACGGAGGCGAAGATCGGCTCATGCGGATCGGTGCGGACATGTGCTGTATCGATCGAAGCGCAAGCAGCTACCAGATCTGCCGCAACTGTATCTCCGGTTTCAAGTGATCGCGGTGCGCGGATGGAGGTGGCGGTGACCATCCCGCCTTCGCGCTTCAAATCGACCTCGACGAGACCTGCAGCCTCCTCGAAGCGGAGGTTGTCCCCGACGGGTTTACCGAAAATGCTCGCGTTCTGGCCGAGAACATAGGCTGTGCCGACATTCGGGTGGCCCGCGAAAGGGACTTCCATCGTCGGTGTGAATATCCGGACACGGGCGCTGTTGGCGGAGTCCTCAGGCGGTAAAACGAATGTGCTTTCCGAGTAACCGAATTCGGTTGCGATCTGCTGCATCTGCTCTGTAGTCAGGCCGCGGGCATCGGTGATGACCGCAAGCGGATTGCCGGTAAAACGTTCGGCGGTGAAGACATCGACGGTGACGAATTCGACGGTGGGCATGGCATTCTCCAACTCAAGAGAAGCAATGCTAGGCGGGGGCGATGCGGCTCACCAGTCAAACTTTGTGATGGTATCAATTAACGGAAAAACCGCGCCGTTGCCGACGCGGTTTTCTCCCTCCCTGCAGCATCCGCGCCCTTTGGGGCTGCGGACCGGCTGCAACGATTGCGATGAGACAAGCGGATTACGCTGCCTTCTCGAGATCCTTTTTCCAGCTGCCATTGGCGGCAAGCGTGTTCATCTCGGCGCGGTGCTGGAAAGCGCGCTGGCCGGCTGCGACGTTCTCGGACTTGCCGCCCCAGGCCTTGAGGGCGGTTTCCTGCAGCGCGCGGCCATAGGAATAGGTCAGCTTCCAAGGCAGGTCGTAACCGGCAACCATGGCCGACAGGTGGGCCGTTGCTTCTTCCGAGGTCTGGCCGCCGGAGAGGAAGGCAATTCCCGGTACGGAGGCAGGTACGGTCGCCTTCAGCACCTTGACCGTACGTTCGGCGACTTCCTCGACGGACGCCTTGCGGGCCTTGATGCCGTCGATCACCATGTTCGGCTTCAGGATCATGCCTTCGAGATCGACGCGGGCGTCGAACAGATCGGCGAATACGGTCTGCAGCACGTGCTGGGTTACTTCGGCGCAGCGGTTGATGTCATGGTCGCCGGGCGTGCCGTCCATCATCACTTCCGGCTCGACGATCGGTACGATTTCAGCCTGCTGGCAAAGTGCTGCATAACGAGCGAGAGATTGTGAGTTGGCCTTGATCGAACCCCAGCTCGGACGGTGGTCACCGATGGTGATGACGCCGCGCCACTTGGCGAAACGCGCACCGGCTTCGCGATATTTGCGCAAGCGCTCATAAAGGCCATCGAGGCCTTCGGTAATAAATTCATGCGGGTGCAGGGCCATCGGCTTCGCGCCGATATCGACCTTGATGCCGGGGATGGAGCCGGCGGCGGTCATGAGGTCAACGAACGGGGTGCCGTCGGCTGCCTTCTGATAGAGGGTTTCCTCATAAAGGATAACGCCGGAAATGCAGTTCTTCATTGCAGATTCAGTGCGGAACAGCATCTCGCGGTAGTCGCGGCGGCTCTCTTCGGTGGATGCGATACCGATGCTATCGAAGCGCTTTTTGATCGTTCCGGTGGATTCGTCGGCGGCCAGAAGGCCCTTGCCGTTCGACACCATCTTGAGTGCAATATCTTCCAGACGTTCGGTCATTAGTCGATCTCCAACACTTGATATCTGAGCGGATACCAGATGTGGAGCGGAAGTAAATCCGGTGCTAAATATTTGAAACGATTGAATTCAATTCAATCGTTTAAAATATCTAAATATTTTAAACGGGTCTTGAAACGCGAATGCGCGGAGTTATCTCCGCGCATTCTAGTTGTGGTAGAGATGGAAAACGCCGCTCAGGCCGTCTTGGAGAGGACCGCCACGCCGGGCAGTTCCTTGCCTTCCATCCATTCGAGGAAAGCGCCGCCGGCGGTCGAGATGTAGGTGAAGTCATCGACAACGCCTGCATGGTTGAGGGCTGCGACGGTATCACCACCACCGGCGACCGACACCAGCTTGCCGGCCTTCGTCTGTTCAGCGGCGAACTTGGCGGCAGAGACGGTTGCTGTATCGAACGGGGTGATTTCGAAGGCGCCGAGCGGGCCGTTCCAGACCAGCGTGGACGCCTTGGCGATCCATTCGTTGATGGCTTCGACCGACTTCGGCCCCACGTCCAGCGCCATGGCATCTGCCGGGATGGCTTCGATGGCAACGGTCTCGTTTGCGGCATTGGCCTTGAACTCGCGGGCGACGACGGCATCGACCGGGAGGACGATGGCGCAGCCGGCGCTTTCTGCTTCAGCCATGATCGCCTTGGCGGTTTCACCGAGATCATGTTCGCAGAGCGACTTGCCGACATTGATGCCTTGTGCCGCGATGAAGGTGTTGGCCATGCCACCGCCGATGACGAGCGCGTCTACCTTCTTCACGAGGTTCTGCAGAAGGTCGATCTTGCTGGAGACCTTTGCGCCGCCGACGATGGCAACGACCGGACGGGCAGGGGCGCCGAGACCCTTTTCCAGGGCTTCGAGTTCAGCCTGCATGGTGCGGCCGGCATAGGCGGGCAGGTGATGGGCCAGGCCTTCGGTTGAGGCATGGGCGCGGTGGGCGGCGGAGAAGGCGTCGTTGACGTAGATATCGCCGTTCTTGGCAAGCTCCTGCGTGAATTCCGCGTCGTTCTTTTCCTCGCCCTTGTGGAAGCGGGTGTTTTCGAGCAGCAGGATATCGCCGTCCTTCATCGAGGCGACGGCCTTTTCGGCGTCTTGGCCGATGCAGTCGGCAGCAAAGAGGATCTTGGTGCCGAGCACTTCATTGACGGCCGGAATGATCAGCGAGAGCGACATGTCGGCGACCGGCTCACCCTTGGGGCGGCCGAAGTGGGCAAGCAGGATGACCTTGGCGCCCTTTTTCGACAGTTCAAGGATCGTCGGGGCAACGCGCTCGATGCGGGTCTTGTCGGTCACCTTTCCATCGGCAACCGGTACGTTGAGATCGACGCGTACGAGAATGCGTTTGCCTGCGGGGCTGCTGATGTCGTCAATAGTCTTGAATGCCGGCATGGGCTAATCCACTCCTTGAGTGCTGAAATAGGACCGAACGCCCGCAGGCGACCGGCCGCTGAAACTGGGCGGACCATACTATGGTTGCGGCCCGACGCAAGGGTGCCAAGAGCCGCAGTTTCCGGTCCGTGATCTAATGTTGCGGCGGCGGTATCGGCCTGCCGCGGTATTTGCGGATAAGATCGCGCACGCGGTGGGCGATGTCGCGCATGTTGATGAAAATCGGCAGCTTGGTCGTCGGTTCCACCGGCTCCAGCGAGACGCCGATGGAGCGGATGTGGTTCATTTCATCGACTTCGCGGACGATGAGAATGATGGAGCCGAAGCGCATCCGGTCAGCATATTCAGCCTTGCCACCGAGCCGGGCGACCATCAGTTCGCCGACCGTCACGCTCTGCTCCGTGGCTGACAGCAGGCCGGGGCCATACGCGGCGTCGAGTTCCTTGGCGGGGCGGGTGGGCGAAATCGCAAAGGCGCCAAAAAATTCCTCGTCGTTCTCATCCAGAGGCACGCGAGCCGCGAACAGCCGGTCGAGCAGCTTTGTGTAGGTTGGGGCGACGAAGAGATAGACCTGATCGCTTTCCTTCAGCCGGCCGGCATATTGATAACGGATGCTCTTGCCGTCGCGGATGACAAGCGACGGCATGGCCCATCGCGGAATGCGCTCGCCGCTCAGGATGGGGCTGTCCTTGATGACGCGATAGGAAACGAGTTCGTGCTGGGCGGCGCCCGGAAGATCAAGCTCGATCTTTTCCACCGCGCCTATGCGCGGGGGGATGATGAGGCCGAGATAGTTGGCCACCGGTTTGATCGTCCAGCCCTGTACCAAAAGCGAGACAAGCACGATGATGAAGGTGACGTTGAAATAGAGTTCGCCGTTTTCGACCCCGCTTAAGAGCGGCATGATGGCAAGCAGTATGGATACCGCGCCGCGCAGGCCGACCCAGGCGACGAAACCGATTTCCTGCTGGGTGAAGTCATAGGGCAGCAGGCTCAGCCATACCGCAATCGGGCGGGCGGCGAAGATCAGGAAAAGTGCCAGGCCGACAGCGGGCAGGAAAATGCTCGGGAATTGCGATGGCGTGGCAAGCAGGCCGAGCACCAGGAACATGATGATCTGCGCGAGCCAGGTCAGCCCTTCGTTGAAGCGCTTGATCTGCTGCTTGGCGAACATTTTTCGATTGCCCGCATACATGCCGGCGACATAGACGGCGAGGAAGCCGCTGCCCCCCAGCGCACCGGTAAAGGAAAAGACCAGAAGCGCCAGCGTCAGCACAAAGATCGGAGCCAAGCCACGGTCGGAGGTGAAGCGGTTGAGAATGGCGACTATCATCATGCCGCCGAGAATGCCGAAGATGACCCCGAGCCCCATTTCCTCGAAGAAGGTGAGGAAAAAATGCAGGTCGATGCCGGAAAGGCGCTGGCCGGTCCCGATCAGTTCGGCAATCGCGATGGTCAGGAAAATAGCCATAGGATCGTTGGTGCCGGATTCGACCTCGAGCGTGGAGCGCACCTTGTCGCGGATGTTGATGCCACCGATGCGCAGTAGGAAGAAGACGGCTGCTGCATCGGTGGAGGCGACGATCGATCCCAGAAGCATGCCTTCCAGCCAGCCGAAACCGAGAAACAGCGCGGCGGCGAAGGCGAATATGCTGGCGGTCAGGAGGACGCCGACGGTCGCCAGTGTGATGGCCGGTATTGCCGCGATCCGGAAGGAATGGACGGGCGTGATGAAGCCGGAATCGAACAGGATGACGGCCAGAGCCAGCGAGCCCAGCATGAAGGTAAACGGATAGTTGGAGAACTGTATTCCTAACCCGTCGACACCAGCCAAAAGGCCGATCGCCAGGAAGACGAGAAGAAGCGGTGCGCCGAAGCGAAAGGCGAGGAGGCTTGAGAAGGCGGAAACCAGCACCAGAAGAGTGCCGATCAGCAATACGATATAAAACGCCTCCAACGGCCTCGACCTCTTTGTTTGCCACGCTGCTTCCGGCTCGTCGGCAACACCTGAGGGCCGCGAAACCGTTTAAAGGCCGCGGATGCTGTGTCTGAGCGGGGGCAGATCCGGCGAAGCCGGAGCGAATCGTTACGGGTGGCAATTAGGCAGGAACAATTCCGGCAAGAGAAGGGCGGAGTGGAAAAAAGAGGGTCTCATGCCTCGGCGCTTTCAGCTTTTCAACGATCGATGAGCCCACACGAAGGCGGAACCACATTGGGTTAGATAAGGTGGCTCCGCATTCGCAAGGCCTTCCGCATTTTCTCAGGACTTCCGGTCTTGCGGATGATCCTCGAGCCTCGGTTGTGTGAGAAAGCCATGAAGCGTTGGGACGCTTGAGCCGCTTTGCGGCGATTGCGAACATCAATTCCAGATTAATCCTTCTGAAGGAGAATCACAGAAAGCGTGATGTCAATTCAGGTTTACGGAGGCTTGTTATGGTGGGCGGACTTGCCGAAGCCGTACCTTATCTTGTCGTTCTTGTGGCGTTCGGCCTCGTTTGGATCGTTGTGTCACGATACAAGTCGATTCACGATGTTCCGCGCAAGCAACAGGCATTGCTCGGACTAGGCTGGCTTGTTCTAGTTTACTTGTTTATTCTTGCTGTGTCCGAATGACCGCTTAGGGCCGATATCGTTGAAAAACTCGCTGGATTGGCTGCTATTCCGCTCCCTTCTGACCTCTGAGCGGAATAGGTGTGCCATTCAACCCCGCGCTTCAGCGCAGGTTGTCGATCATTGCCGCTCTCAAGCGACAATGACACCATGCAGTGGCTTGAGTTTCGCCAGCCTCCTTAGGTTTTGCGCGGTTGCCGCAAGCAGGAATTCGTCTCGCGCACCGCATGGTCCCCGAAGTCTCAAACGCGCCATCCTCAGTATGCGTTTGAGGTGTGCAAACAGCATCTCGACTTTCTTTCGGCGATGCCGTGACCGCTCGTATTCCGGCGTCGCAGCAATTGCTCGGGCGACATCACGGGCATCTTCATTGAGATCACGCGGTATCTTACGCATCGGCATGTTGGGACAGCAGCGAGGCTTCAGTTCGCAGCGATCACAGTCCTTCTTGCTGGCACGGTAAAGCCGCGTCCCCTCCGCCGTGATCCCTGATCGGGGTGTCGCATAGGTTCGACGGAACTGCTTCAGCTCCTTGCCCGCAGGACAGATGTAGCGATCATGCTCTGCCTCCCATGTGAAGTCGGAACGCGAGAAAGTGCCGTCCGTCCTGTTCGATTTGTCGAAGACTGGGATATGTGGCGCAATCCTTCGCTCCTTGACTAGCCATGCGAGATTGTCGGCAGAACCATAGGCACTATCGGCCGCGAGGTAATCAGGCCGCAAACCGAACCGGTTCTCCGTTCTGTCGAGCATCGTGCGGGATGCTCTGACTTCCGCTTGGCGGATTGCCCGTGTCGCCTCCACGTCCAGAATGACGCCGTGGTCTGTATCGATCAGGTAATTGGTGGCGTAGGCGAAGAAAGCATGGCCTTTGTGGGCACCGGTCCATTGAGCGGCCGGATCGGACGGAGAGATGAACTTTGGCTTGACCGGCGAGGCAGCGCCGAATGCAGCATCATCGAGAACAGCAAGATATTCCTGCACCGAACGGCCAGCGTCTTCTCTGGCTTCCCACTCCGCTCCTGGGACAGAACGTTGCTTGTTGGCATCTGCCGCAATCAAGCTGGCATCAACGGCAAATCCTTCCGCGCCCACCAGTCCTTGCGCAAGGCAGCGCTCCACCACTGTCTCAAACATATGTCGCAGGATGTCGCTTTGCCGGAACCGACCATGGCGGTTTTTCGAGAAGCTGGAGTGATCGGGTACCTTTCCGTCAAGTCCGAGGTGGCAGAACCAGCGATAGGCGAGGTTAAGGTGAACCTCTTCACATAGTCGCCGCTCTGAGCGGATACCCATGGAATAGCCGATGATCAGCACATCAGTTCAGGATCAATCGAAGGACGGCCAGTGCTGCTGTAGAAAGGCTTCAACTGCGTTCTTACGCTGCCGAGTTCGAGATGGCGGTCGATCCCACGCAACATGTGGTCGAGGGGAACGTGATCATCAAGGCAGAAGTCGTAGAAGAGCTGCGCCGGAGCTGTCTGGCATCCCATCATCGCTCAATCCTCCGCAAATCAATGCAACGATTGAATCACGACATCGGTGGTCCAGCAATGCTGATCTTCCAACTTGCGACCGAACGCAGACCCGCATTGTGAGGTCGATGGATTTCAACTTTATCCTGTGTAATGGTCTGCCCAAGTCCTACCAAATTCTGATTTAACCGAGTTCATTTTGATGCCCGATAACGATAGTCAAATCCGCTTAGAAAGTTGCCTTCAGGTACTGGTGGGTTTGCCATTGAGTATTGCCCGCAACGCTGCGGACATGAAGATTTTCCATTTTGGGGAGCTTCAGCCGCATCCTTCAGGCCGAGGAACTGTCGGTCCTTACGCACTACATATTCAATGCCCGTGGCGTCTGGTTGCTAAGGAGACTGTGTTTACGGGGACATCGGATCGCTTTGTCGGTCCTGCTGAAGGAACAGAGGTAAATGATGACGATCCTAAATCGGGAAACCTGCAACTCATCAGAATTGCATCGCTTCTGAAAGGCTACGACGAGACAACCAAGTCCTTCGTGAACACCGCAGAGCAACTCATCGTTATCGCGGCCTACGCAGACAACCTTGGTGGGGCTGACTTGCTGCTATCAGGCGATTACCGCCTCCAGATTTTTCCAGACGGCTCGCTTGAAGAGGATTGGCGCTTTGTCGAGTTGCAGGGGCGTCATATCGTGATCGAAGGCGGTCGCGTGCGGATTGACGAATAGCAATCTGACCATGGCGGCCGCTGGCGCGAGTTTTTCAACGGTATCGGCCGAAAGCTGCCAAATTACCTCGGCAGCACTGCACTGGGATCGGATGATGCAGTTTGTTTGTGTCCGAAAATCAAAGCCTGGTGCCAGGCCTCATTGAAATCCGGTCAGCATTGTGGTGCGACCTCTCCGACTTCGTTGCAAGGCTTCACGAAGCGATGAATTTCACTGTCACGCCGCGCTGGCGAAAGTAGGCCTGCATCAGTTTTCTGCCTGAACGATTGTTCTGAACCAGTTTGGCCGGGTCGAATACGGCCTCTTTCAGCCCTGCATGCGTCAAGGCTGCCTTAAGGGTCGCAATATGCAGATCGATATCTGCGTTGTCCGCCTGGAGCGATTCATAAATGCGGTCTGTTGCATCTGCTACGGTCGGTTCGCTCACGATTGCACTCCTGTTGCTGTTTGGCTGGCGCTTAGCACATTTTTCGCCCTGACCACTATCGTGGCGACGAATGTCCACATCAATGCGTGACGATGGAGTGGGACTGTTACAGTCAAGCCTCGTTCAGGTCGGCAAAATTTTCTCAGGCAACGTCCGCGATCGGGTCGGATATCGGCAATAGCCGAAAACCGTTCTTGCCGGCCGCTTTTACCGCATAAAGGGCCTTGTCCGCTTCGGCGAAAATGTCCTTGGCGGCAATGCCCGGCAGGATCATTGCGGCGCCGATCGAGGCGCTGACCTTGAACTTGTTCGCAGAGGATCCAACCCACCATTCGAGCTTGTCGACGACGCGTTGGCAGACGTGTTCGAGGTCGTTCACCGATCCGTAATCGTGGATGACGGCAAACTCATCGCCGCCGAGGCGGGCGATGAGGGTTGCGTTTGGCACGGCCTGCGAGATTCGTCGGGCAGCCTCCCGCAGGCAGTCATCGCCGGCCTGATGTCCAAGTCTGTCGTTGACGGCCTTGAAGCTGTCGAGATCGATCAGCAGCAGGGCTTTGCGTGCCGAAGCGCCGGAAGCCACCACCTCGTCCAGCATGCTTTCGAACTTTGCCCGGGATGCGAGCCCGGTGACTGCATCCGTTTCGGCCAAAATGCGCAGCTGCTCGAACAGGGTCTTTTCGGCGGTAATATCCTGCTTCATTCCGAACAGGCGTACCGGGATCCCATCCTGCCTTTCGACGATCGCCGTGATCCGGATCCATCTGAGGTCGCCCGTGGCGCTGTTGATCTGGGCGTCGAGGGTGAAACCTTCGCCATCCCGGATCGCGGCGTTGCGGACCTCGGTCAGCTTCCTGCGGGACTCGGGCGTATAGAGCGCGACAGTTGCGGCCCTTGTCAGCGGCGATCGCGGTTCCAGTCCGAACAGTTCATAGACGGTGTCCGTCCAGGTGATCGTCTCGTCGGGGAGGGTACATTCCCAGATACCGATGCGGGCGGCTTTGAACGATTTGTCGAACAGGTTCTGGAGCTGATTGAACTGCTCCGAATTCTCGGAAGTCGGCGGACGTGGCCCATCGGAAGCCAACTTCATTGCGTCGAGAGAGGTTTCGCAATGAGATTGCAAACGATTCGGCATCAATCATCTTCCTGCTTGCCGAGTTCATCTCGGCGCTCTAGCTTTCTGCAGCATGCGGCGAAATCGTTTCACTTCTGTTGCTGAAATCGATGTCGACATTCACAAATTCGCGCTCGCTAATGAAATTTGATACGAAAGCGGTGAGAGTTCGAGAGATGTTGATGCTTCAGGTTGCGAGGTTCTGGAGCGAAATCTTTTCACGAGTGCCGCCGGCAAAAACAGAGCGCTCAGAGCCAGGGCCATGACGGTGCGTTCGAACTACCGCATCCATCTCGATTTCGTTGGAGACCGGATAAACAAAAGCCCCCTGCTTCATGGAAGCAGGGGGCTCGGTGTTGCAGGCGTTTGCGCCTTCGATTTAGAGCAGCTTGCCCAGCGCGACCGAGGTGTCGGCCATGCGGTTGGAGAAGCCCCATTCGTTGTCGTACCAGGACAGAACGCGGACGAAGTTGCCTTCCAGCACCTTGGTCTGGTCGATCGCGAAGATCGAAGAGTGGCTGTCATGGTTGAAGTCGCGGGAAACCAGCGGCTCTTCCGTGTAACCGAGGATGCCCTTCAGCTTGCCGTTGGCGGCAGCCTTGATGGCTTCGTTGATTTCGGCGACCGTGGTGTTCTTCTTGGCGACGAACTTGAAGTCGACGACCGAGACGTTCGGGGTCGGCACGCGGATCGAGGTGCCGTCGAGACGGCCCTTGAGGTGCGGCAGAACCAGGCCAACAGCCTTGGCTGCACCTGTCGAGGTCGGGATCATGGACAGGGCTGCAGCGCGGGCGCGGTACAGATCCTTGTGCATGGTGTCGAGCGTCGGCTGGTCACCCGTGTAGGAGTGGATCGTGGTCATGAAGCCGTGGTCGATTCCGACGGCGTCATCCAGCGCCTTGACGACAGGAACCAGGCAGTTCGTCGTGCAGGACGCGTTGGAGATGACCAGATGGTCCTTGGTCAGCTGGTCGTCGTTGACGCCGAAGACGACGGTCAGGTCTGCGCCTTCGCCCGGTGCCGAGATGATGACGCGCTTGGCGCCGGCCGTCAGATGGGCGGCGGCCTTGTCGCGGGAGGTGAAGATACCCGTGCATTCGAGCGCGATATCGACGCCAAGTTCCTTGTGCGGCAGCTGGGCCGGATCGCGAACAGCCGTGACCTTGATCGGCTTGCCGCCACCAACGGTGATGGTGTCACCATCGACCTTCACTTCGGCCGGAAATTTGCCGTGGATCGAGTCGTAGCGGAGCAGATGGGCGTTGGTTTCAACCGGGCCGAGGTCGTTGATCGCAACAACCTCGATGTCCGTACGACCGGATTCGACGATGGCGCGGAGGACGTTACGGCCGATACGGCCGAAACCGTTAATGGCAACCTTTACAGTCATATGAGCTTTACTCCCTAATGATGGGGCTGTGTTCTAACGCGAGTTGGGACTGCCCTACTTTGATCTAGGGCAGTCCCTGGCATTAAATTTTTGCTTCCGCAGCGGCGACGACGGCGTCAGCCGTGATGCCGAAATGCTTGAAGACATCCTTGGCCGGGCCGGAAGCGCCAAAGCCCTTCATGCCGACAAACGTGCCTTCCGGACCGATGAACGCATCCCAGCCTTCGCGAACGCCGGCTTCGACGGCAATCTTGACCGGCGATTTGCCGAGGATTTCGGCGCGGTAGGCGTCCGGCTGTTCAAAGAACAGTTCGGTCGACGGAACCGAGACGACTCGGACGGTCGTGCCTTTTTCGCCAAGCGTCTTGGCCGCAGCGACGGCGAGTTCGACTTCCGAACCGGAAGCGAAGATCGTCACCTTGGCATCAGCATCGCCGGACAGCGTATAGGCGCCGAGCGTAGAGAGGTTCTTCTCCGAATATTCGGTGCGAACGGTCGTCAGGTTCTGGCGGGTCAGCGCCAGGCCCGACGGGCGATCCTTGGTCGAGATGGCGATCTGCCAGCATTCTGCTGTTTCGACCGCATCGGCCGGGCGGAACATCATCAGGTTCGGGATGGCGCGCAGCGACGCCATCTGCTCGACCGGCTGGTGGGTCGGGCCATCTTCGCCGACGCCGATCGAATCATGCGTCAGGACGTGGATGACACGAATGCCCATCAGCGAGGCAAGGCGGATCGGCGGGCGGCAATAATCCGAGAAGATCATGAAGCCGCCGCCATAAGGGATCAGGCCACCATGCAGCGCGATACCATTCATGGCGGACGCCATGCCGTGTTCGCGGATGCCCCAATGCATGTAACGGCCGGCGAAATCCGTCGGCGTGATCGAATGCATCTGGCTGGTCTTGGTGTTGTTCGACGGCGTCAGGTCGGCAGAGCCGCCGATCGTTTCCGGCAGGAAGCCGTTGATGACTTCAAGCGCGTCTTCGGATGCCTTGCGGGTGGCGATCGTCGGCTTGGTGTCGGCGAGCTTCTTCTTGTAGTCGCTGATGGCGGCGTCGAAGCCGGCCGGCAGGTCGCCGGCAAAACGACGGTCGAACTCGGCCTTCTTGTCGGATTTTTCGAGGCGGCCTTCCCATGCCTTGACGGCATCGGCAGAACGCGTGCCAGCGGCGCGCCATTCGGAAAGGACGTCGTTCGGGACGACGAAGGGTTCGTATTCCCAGTTCAGCGCCTTGCGGGTGGCGGCAATTTCTTCGGCGCCGAGCGGCGAACCGTGAACTTTGTGGCTGCCGGCCTTGTTGGGCGAGCCGAAGCCGATGACGGTCTTGCAGGCGATGAAGGTCGGGCGGTCCGACTTGTGGGCCTGCTCGATGGCGTCGGCAATCGCTGCCTGGTCGTGACCGTCGATCTCGATCGTGTTCCAGTGGACCGCCTTGAAGCGGGCGATCTGGTCGGTCGAATCCGACAGCGACACGGCGCCGTCGATGGTGATCGAGTTGTTATCCCAGAACAGGATCAGCTTGTTGAGCTTCAGGTGGCCGGCAAGCGCAATCGCCTCGTGGCTGATGCCTTCCATCAGGCAACCGTCGCCGTTGATCACATAGGTATAGTGATCCTGCAGGTCGGCGCCGAATTCTTCGCGCAGCTTGCGCTCCGCGATCGCCATGCCGACGCCATTGGCAATGCCCTGGCCGAGCGGACCTGTGGTCGTCTCGATGCCGGTTGCATGGCCATATTCCGGGTGGCCGGCGGTCTTGGAGCCGAGCTGGCGGAAACCTTTGAGATCTTCCACCGTCATGTCCGGGTAACCGGTCAGATACAGGACGGAATAAAGCAGCATCGAGCCGTGGCCGGCCGAGAGGACGAAGCGGTCACGGTCCGGCCAGTTCGGTTTCGTCGGGTCGAACTTCAGGTATTTGGAGAACAGGACCGTTGCCACATCGGCCATGCCCATCGGCATGCCTGGGTGGCCGGAATTCGCCTTTTCGACGGCATCCATGGCGAGGAAACGGATCGCATTTGCCATCCGGTCGTTTTGTTCGCGAGAAGTCATGGCTAATCCACTGTATCCGAGTGTCGGTCAGAGGCCCGTTCAAGGGCCATTTGAGGGAGCGCCTGATCCATATCAGGTGGCGCGAGCAAGTCAACAAAAGCGGGAGCAGAGCTGTCAGATAATGAGCATGTTCACTACCCGCCGCCCAATATGTAAGCAGTCACGCCTAAAAACGATATAAGGCGCTTGATCCACAAGTCGATGATGCCCGGACGGCCGTGGTTTGTTGACCGGCTTTAAAGCGGTGCTTAATCTGTTTTACCTAATGGCGAGGTTTGGCTGCGCGATTCGGCCTGGCTCGCATTCTCACGGGATATAATGGATGCCGGCAGAAAAGACGGTTGAGGTGGCGCTTTCGGAACTCCGCGCAGCGGTAGGTGGTCTCGAAAACGCCGTGGATGCCCGTATCGAGCGTCAGCGCGAGAACCGCGACGTCGATGGCGAAGTCCGTCGCGTTCACGCCGACCGTGCCCGTCTGGCCCAGGAACTCGACCAGTCGCAATTCCGCGCCAATCGGCTGGAAGAAGTCAATCGCGAAGTCTCTCGTCGATTGGTAACCGCCATGGAGACGATCCGCGCCGTGCTCGATCGCTGACTGGAGGAACTCATGGCTCAAATTACAGTCACGATCGACGGCAAGGCCTATCGCATGGCCTGCGAGGAAGGGCAGGAGGATCACCTCACCCAGCTCGCCGACAGGCTCGATCGCTATGTCAATCATCTCAAAGGTCAGTTCGGCGAGATCGGCGATCTGAGGATCACGGTCATGGCTGGCATCATGATCATGGATGAGTTGTCTGAAATGACCCGCAAGGTTTCCGCACTTGAGGCGGAGCTGGATTCGTTGAAGTCCAACCGCGACGGGTCGCTTGAAGTACAGCAGCGCAACGAGCAGGTGCTGGTTTCGACCATTGGCGAACTGGCTGCGCGGATCGAGGGACTTGCAGCAAAGCTCAACGGGCGCGCACCGGCCGAGATCAACTGATCGTCTCAAAAAATTAGATCGCTTGCCACTGGCGCTGCATGCGGATCAAACATATATTGCCGTTGCGATCTATGCTTCACGACAGGAACCACAATCCCTGGGGCCATACTCGATCCAAAGGGAGCTGTCCCTGACCAGGCCCGTGGGCTTGGACATATGGCGCCCACCTACGTTTGTAGGCACCCAGGATCGTAAAAATCCATCGGTTGCCGTGGATCGCACTTTCTCCTTCTTCTTTTCCCAATTGTTGTGCGTGCTTTCCGGCACCGGCCGGATATGCATTGACAATGCCGGCTTTGCGGCCAAGTTCAACCGTCCATCTCAATAGACGGTTTTGTTCATGCCCTTTTCGAATGCCAAGTTCGCCCGGTCCTCGCTTCTGATGCTGCTGATCGGTGCGGGGCTGCTGCTTGCGATCGTGCTGTCGTCGTTTTTCCTGTCGAGCATGACCCGGAACTATTTCGACGAGGTCACCAAGTTGAGGGCGGTGCGCTCGGTCGCTGCCGACATGCTGGTCCTGCTGAATTCGGCGGAGTCCGGCCAGCGCGGTTATCTGCTGGTGCAGAACGAGGTTTTTCTGGAACCCTACCAGAAGGCGCTCGAGGCTCTTCCGGCGCAGGTCGACCGGCTCGATCGTGTCGCGACCAACCAAAATATGGTCAATATACCGCTTGAGGATATTCGCCGGCTGATTGCCGAAAAAGTGACGGAGATGCAGTCCACCCTGAACCTTGCAACCGAAGGCAGGGTCGCAGACGCCGTTGCCATCGTGCGCAATGAATCCGGTTTCGTCGTCATGCAGCAGCTTCGGCAGACGATCGGTGACGTGGTGCAGGAACTGGACGGGCATCTGATAAAAGGCATCGGCGATATCCGCGAAAGTGCGGGAACGCTGCAATATGTTACTCTCGGCGGCGGATTGATGATCATTCTCGTCGTTGGCGGTGCGATTGCAGTGGTGATGCAGCATGTTCGGGAACTCGATCATTCCCGCGCCGAGGTCGAAGAGTTGAACGTCGGGCTGGAAGAGCGCGTCAACGAGCGTACCGAAGACTTGATGCAGGCCAATCGCGAGATCCAGCGGTACGCCTATATCGTCTCGCATGATCTCAGAGCCCCGCTCGTCAATATCATGGGTTTTACCAGTGAACTCGACACCTCCCTCAAGTCGATCAGCAGTTACGTGCTGGCGGATGGAGCGAAGCCGAGTGAAGACGAGGTGCGCGAGGCGCGTCTCGCCGTTGAGGAGGATCTGCCGGAGGCGATCGGCTTCATTCGTTCTTCGACGAAGAAGATGGATGCGCTGATCAACGCTATTCTCAAGATATCGCGTGACGGCCGTCGCGAGTTGAAGCCCGAGCGCATCGATCTCGGGGAGCTTCTGGAAGCGACAGCCGCGAGCGTGCATCATCAGGTCAGCGATTCAGGCGGTGAAGTCAGTATCTCGGTCAATGCGTCCCGTGGCATTTTGACCGACCGGTTCTCGATGGAGCAAATTTTCGGCAACCTGTTCGACAATGCGGTAAAGTACAAACATCCGGAGCGCCCGCTCAACCTGACGATCAAGGCGTTTCCGATGGGACGCAGTGCAGTCCGGATCGAGGTGGCGGATAATGGTCGCGGGATTGCGCCGGAGGACCATGAGCGCGTGTTCGAGCTTTTCCGCAGGGCAGGAGTTCAGGACAAGCCGGGTGAGGGGATCGGCCTGGCACATGTGCGATCGTTAGTTAGAAATTTAGGCGGTGAAATTACTGTGACATCCACGCTGGGCGGCGGTGCGACGTTTGTTATCCGACTGCCCATGGATTTGTCCCAATATGTTAGGAGTAGCGGGCCATGAAAGCTGCCGGCAAGGAAGTCACTATCGTCATGATCGAAGACGACGAGGGGCACGCCCGTCTGATCGAGAAGAATGTACGGCGCGCAGGCGTCAACAACGAGATTATTCCGTTCACTAACGGGACCGATGCGCTTGACTTCATCCTTGGCCCCGATCGATCGGGGACCGTTAGCAGCGATCGTCATCTACTGATCCTTCTCGATCTCAACCTGCCGGATATGTCGGGTATTGACATCCTCGAGAAGGTGAAGTCCAACCCTCATGCGAAACGCCTGCCAGTAGTGATCCTCACGACGACGGACGACGAGCGGGAAATTCAGCGCTGTTACGATCTCGGCGCGAATGTCTATATTACCAAGCCAGTAGAATACGATAGTTTTGCACACGCCATCCGACAGCTGGGCCTGTTCTTTTCCGTGATGCAGATACCCGGACAGTAATGAGAAAAAATGCCGCGAACGATCCTGTATGTTGACGACGATGTCGCCCTGGCCCGTCTCGCGGCACGCCATCTCGGCCGTGCCGGCTACGATGTGATCGCTGCCGTCGATGGCGCCACCGCCATGGCGGCGTTCGAAAAGGGCGGGATCGACGCAGTCGTTCTCGACCACTATCTCCGGACCGAGACCGGAATGGATATCTTTCACCGGCTGCAGGAACGGGGCTGCTCTGCTCCGATCATCTACGTCACCGGATCCAGCGACGCGACGATCGCCATCGAGGCGATGAAGAACGGCGCTTCCGACTATGTCATCAAGACGGTGGGCGACGAGTTCTGGCCTCTGATGCAGAATGCGATCGGCCAAGCGATCTCGACCGCGGAACTGCGCCAGGAAAAAGAGAAGGCAGATCTGGAGATCCGCCTCGGCAAGGAGCGCGCGGAAGTGCTGCTCGCCGAAGTCAATCACCGCGTTGCCAACAGTCTGGCGCTGGTTGCCGCGCTGATCCGCCTGCAGGCCGGCAGCAGCAAGAACGAAGACGTGAAGGCGGCACTGGCAGAAACGCAGGCGCGCATTACCGCCATCGCCGGCATGCATCGCAGCCTCTACACGTCCGACGACGTTCGGCAGGTAGAGATGGACAAGTATCTCGGGACGCTGGTGACCGAGGTGCAGGGCACCGTGGCCGATCGCCAGGGGCCGTCGATCCGGATCGCTGCCGATTGTGTGGCGCTGACCTCCGACAGGGCCGTTTCCGTCGGTATGATCGTCACCGAACTGCTGACCAATGCCTTGAAATATGCCTATCCTCCCGGCACGGAAGGCGAGGTGAGGGTGACGCTTGCTCTTCAAGATGATGGCAAAGCACTTCTGGCTGTCGAAGACGATGGTATCGGCTGGACGGAGGGAGACAGCCCGAAGGGAACCGGCCTCGGCAGCCGTATTGTCAAGTCCATGGCCTCGACACTGGGATCCTCGATCGAATATGTGCCGCGGTCCGTCGGAACACGCGCCGAAATGACCATCGATCTTTCCGTCTGATCCGCTGGCCCCTTCACTTGTTCCAGCCATTGCAATACATTGCCGCCGACCTTATGATTTCCACTCATAGGTGAAGGTGCGCAGTTCCGAGAACCGGTCCACGGTTTTCCGAACTGCGCGCGAGATCACATCTGGAATTCAACGGTAGCCGCCATAAGCGGTCAACGTTTTTGTGCGCAGGATATTGTCCCAGCCTAAGAGCACCTTTTGTTAACCGAAATTTTCATCGTCGTTGCACTCACCGTCCTGAACGGTGTTTTGGCAATGTCGGAACTTGCCGTCGTGTCATCCCGTCCGGTCCGTCTCAGGATCATGGCAGAGCAGGGCAACCGTGGCGCAGCCACAGCCATCAAGCTCGCCGAGGACCCGGGCCGCTTCCTTTCCAGCGTACAGATCGGCATCACACTTGTCGGCGTTCTCTCCGGCGCCTTTTCTGGAGCAACGCTCGGTACACGCCTGACCGGCTGGCTCGAAGCGCAGGGCATGTCCGAAAACCTGGCGGACTGGCTTGGTGTCGGCGGTGTCGTTGTCATCATCACCTACATGTCGCTCATCCTCGGCGAACTTGTGCCGAAGCAGATCGCATTGCGTGCGCCGGAATCCGTCGCGGCGCGTGTCGCGCCGGCCATGAAGCTTGTCGCGACCTTCGGCGCTCCGATCGTCTGGTTCCTCGATATTTCCGGCCGTTTCGTGCTGGCCATTCTCGGTCAGCGAGGCGAGTCCGACGACAAGGTGACGGACGAGGAAATCCGCACCGTTCTCGCCGAAGCACAGAGTGCGGGCGTGATCGAAAGCGGTGAATCCGAGATGATTTCCGGCGTCATGCGCCTTGCCGACCGCACCGCGCGCGGCCTGATGACGCCGCGCCGCGATGTCGAGGTGATCGATACCGAGGATGAACCGGAAGAGATCCGCGCCCAGCTTCGGGCGACGACGCGTTCGCGCCTGCCGGTTCGCAAAGGCAGTTCCGACGAAATCCTCGGTGTGTTGTTCGTCAAGGATGCCTATGATTTCATGGCCGGGGGACGGCAGTTCGACATTCAGTTGGCGATGCGCGACGCGCCTGTCGTGTCCGACCTGACCGGTGCGCTCGACGTCATCCAGGCCTTGAGAAAGGCGCCGGCGCATATGGTTCTCGTTTATGACGAATACGGTCATTTCGAAGGGATCATCAGCTCCGGTGACGTGCTGGAAGCGATTACCGGCGTTTTCCAGGAGAATTCGAGCGAGGAGCCGGCCATCGTCGCGCGTGACGACGGGTCCTTCCTCATCGCCGGCTGGATGCCGGTCGACGAGTTTGCCGATCAGATGGGCATCGCGGTCGATGAAGATCCCGGATACGAAACCGTTGCCGGTTTCGTGCTGGACGAATTGAAGCACCTGCCGGAACTGGGCGAACGCTTCACGGCCCATGGCTGGACATTCGAAGTCGTCGATCTTGACGGACGCCGGATCGACAAGCTGCTGGTCTCTCGCGCAACAGAGAAGTCCTGATGCCGGGCCGATCGATAAAATCCGTGCTGCGGGCCGAAAGGCTCGCAGCACGCGATGCGCTCGATGTCGCGGAACGCGTGGAAAAGAGCCTGTTGCTTGCATCCCATGGCATGGGTGCGATCGATCTGGATGGCCCGACGGTCGTGTCGGGTTTTCTTCCGATCCGTTCCGAGGTGGATGTCCGGCCGTTGATGGACCTTCTCGAAGACCGGGGCGCGCGGATCTGCGTGCCTGTCGTGCTCGACAAGCAGACCATCGTTTTCCGCGAATTCGTGCATGGGGCCGAACTGGTCTCGGGCGTCTTCGGCACCGTCGGGCCGGGGCCTGAAGCGGTCGAACTCGATCCTCAGATCATGCTGGTGCCGCTTGCTGCTTTCGATGCGCGAGGCCATCGGATCGGTTACGGCGGGGGCTATTATGACCGGGCAATTCACCGTTTGCAGCAAAAAGGCATTAACCCGCGGTTGATCGGCATTGCATTCGACTGCCAGGAAGTGGCATCAGTTCCCGATGAACCTCATGATATAAGGCTTCACGGGATACTGACGGAAAGCGGTCTTCGCGATCTGTCCGATGAGGCCATTGCGAAGATTGGATAGGAATGCGCCTTCTCTTTTTAGGTGACATGGTCGGCAAGACCGGCCGCACAGCCGTATGGGAAAAGCTGCCGGGTCTGATTTCCGACCTGAAGCTCGACTTCGTTATCGTCAACGGCGAGAACGCGGCCGGCGGCTTCGGCATTACGGAAGATATCTTTCTCGAGACGATCAATGCCGGTGCCGACGTCGTCACCACCGGCAATCACGTATGGGACCAGAAGGAAGCCGTCGGTTTTGCCGGTCGCCACGACCAGTTCCTGCGGCCCGCGAATTATCCCGCCGGCACGCCCGGCAAGGGATCGGGTGTCTTTTATGCCCGCAACGGCGCTCGCGTGCTGGTGGCCAACATCATGGGCCGCGTGTTCATGCATCCCGAGCTCGATGATCCCTTCAAGAGTGCCGAGGCAATCCTTGCCGCGGCACCTTTGAAGGAGCAGGCGGATGCGGTGATCTTCGATTTCCATGCCGAGGCAACCAGCGAAAAGCAGTGCTTTGGCCATTTCGTCGATGGCCGTGCCAGCCTTGTCGTAGGTACCCACACGCATGTGCCGACGGCAGACTGCCAGATCCTGAATGGCGGCACCGGATACATGTCCGATGCCGGCATGTGCGGGGATTACGACTCGTCGCTCGGCATGGACAAGGAAGAGCCGCTCAACCGTTTCATCTCGAAAATGCCCAAGGGGCGTTTCGAGGCGGCAAGCGGGCCGGCGACGCTGTGCGGTCTCGGGATCGAGATTTCGGATTCGACCGGTCTCGCTGAAAAGATCGAGCCGCTCAGGGTCGGACCGCGGCTTGCCGAGACGATCCCAAGCTTCTGGCGTTGATTGGATAGGCCGGGATCCCCATGTTAAGATGATGGCTCAAGACGCCCTGCCGCGATTGCGCGGCGGGAGCGAGCCGCTCTTGATGGAGGAAATCCGATGGTCGATCCGGTTGCCCGCATTTCTGCCACGTCCGCTTCGGCGGCAACCATGACTGAAAGCAGCCTCTCCATCGCGGAGCCGGACAATGCCTGGGCAGATGCTCGGCAATCCCATATCAACGCGGATCTTGCGGCTTTGAAAAAAAAACGAGATGAAGGTGATGAAGGCGGGAACGAGGACGTTCCAGACACGCTCGACGATCGTCATCCACACAAGCGCCAGGACGCTGTTGCTGCGGTAGACACCGACGAGGAACAGCCCGAGGACCGCAGGTTGTCGGGCGAGAGTGAACGTATCGGCACACGAAATTTCGATGACGACACGCCTTTCGGTCTTCGCGTCATCATCATCTGAGGGTGTGAAGCCGCATGTTTCCACTTTTCCAAAGACCAATGTGCTTTGAAGCTATGACGGAATTGTGAGGCCGCGGCGGTGATGTCCGCTGGACGCGCTTTCATGCTTCCCGCATCTTTCGTTGCGGAATGGGCATGAACACGGTTCTCGGAGTGTTGCATGAAGCTGCGAACTCTCGCATTCGGTCTTTCGGCTTTTCTTCTTTCCGCATTTTCACCGGCCCTTGCCCAGGATGGCGGCCTTCCGATCAGCCAGTGTCAGGCGATTGCGCAAAAGCTTCCGAACGTGCGGTTCGCTAGTTTTCAGTCGTCGGATGTCCAGCCCGTTCAGGCGCAGCGAAAGCTCAGTCTTGCCGAACGGGAAGAGGTGAAGATCACCTTTGTCGGGCATTCCACCTATTTCATCGAAACGCCTGATGGTGTCGGGGTCGCGACTGATTATAGCGGCGTCTACCAGCCCTATCGGATGCCCGATGTTGTGACGATGAACCGGGCGCATTCGACCCACTACTCGCTGAGTCCTGACCCCGCGATCAAACATGTGCTGCACGGTTGGAGCGATGTGCCGGGTGAAAAGGCCAGACACCAGGAGATGATCGGCGACGTTTATATCCGCAACGTCGTTTCCGACATCCGAAACTGGGGCGGCGGCATTGAGGAAAACGGTAATTCGATCTTCATTTTCGAAGTTGCCGGTCTCTGCATCGGTCATCTCGGTCATTTACATTTCGAGCTGAACGAGGCGCAATACACCGAGATCGGTCGCCTCGACATTCTTATGGTGCCGGTTGATGGCGGATTGACGATGGGGGCTGACAGCATGAGCCGGGTGGTGCAGCGGCTGCGGTCTTCGCTGATCCTGCCTATGCACCGGTTCGGACCGCCGCTCGACACTTTCCTTGCCATGTTCGACGGAAAGTTCGACATCGCCTACGCAAAAGAAAAGACCATCAGGGTGTCGATGCGGTCGCTGCCGAAAAAGCCGACAATCCTTGTGCCGCAAGGGCTTTGACAGCCCCGGCGGCATTCCTGATCCTACTTAGTGGAAGGCGGAGAAGGTGAGGTGCTGCTTGACGCCGACCTCCGGCATCTTCTCGTCCTTCATGTTGGCCTTGGCGATTTCCCAGCCGAATTTCAGCGTGCTGTTCGTTGATGCCCAGATTTCCGCATCCTCGACCTTGAACGCAAGCATGGTCAAAAGCGGATCGTCCTTGCCGTGTTCATACCAGGCGGATGTGACCGCGCTCCAGTATTCGTCGCGCTTGACGGGATCGAGCCGGACCTCGATCAGCCCCGACAGATAGGCGTGGTAATCATGGTTCTTGCCCGTAAGGCAGAAATGCGCCCGGCCGCCGGCGCCTATGGCGCGCACGATGTCAGTATCCGCCTTGGTGAAAAACCAGATCGTGCCGGTCTTCTGATCGACATTCGGGGCCATGGGCTGGAAATGTGTCTGCGTACCTTCCAGGCCGAGCATGCCGGCGTGGACGCCGTTGATCTCATCCCAGAGCTGGCGTTCGGGGGCCTCGCGTGCTTCCGTCAGACTTGCCATCGTTTTTTCTCCTTTTGTCCTGTCGATTGGCAAACGGTATGGCGTGGGCTTTGTTCCTGCGGGAAAATACCTTGAATGGTGGCGTTATCGAAATTATAAGGCGCCATTCCCACACAGGCTAAACTATCAGGGGTGCCATGGCTGGCCATTCACAGTTCAAAAACATCATGCACCGCAAGGGCAAGCAGGACGGTATCCGTTCCAAGATGTTCTCCAAGCTCGCGCGCGAAATCACTGTCGCCGCGAAGACCGGTTTGCCGGACATAACGATGAACGCCGCGCTGCGCCTCGCCGTGCAGAATGCCAAGGCGCAGTCGATGCCGAAGGACAATATCGATCGTGCGATCAAGAAGGCATCGGGCGCAGACGCCGAGACCTATGATGCGGTCCGCTACGAAGGCTACGGCCCGGGCGGCACGGCGGTTATCGTCGAAGCGCTGACCGACAACCGTAATCGCACCGCATCGAACGTCCGTTCGATCTTCACCAAGGCCGGCGGCGCGCTGGGTGAAACCGGCTCGGTTTCGTTCTCCTTCGATCACGTCGGCGAAATCACCTACAAGGTTTCGGTCGGCGATGCCGACAAGGTGATGGAAGCGGCAATCGAAGCCGGTGCAGATGACGTTGTTTCCGATGAAGAAGGCCACACGATCTATTGCGGCTTCGAGGACATGAACGAAGTGTCCAAGGCGCTGGAAGCGGTGCTCGGCGAAGCCGATACCGTCAAGGCGATCTGGAAGGCGCAGAACACGATCGAAGTGGACGAGGAAAAGGCCCAGTCGCTGATGAAGCTGATCGGCAACCTGGAAGACGACGACGACGTACAGAACGTCTATTCGAACTTCGAAGTCTCCGACGAAGTCATGGCCAAGCTTTCGGCCTGAGCTCTATCCGACGATATAATTTGAAACGGGCCGGTCTTGCCGGCCCGTTTTCGTATCAGCCTGTTACCTTTTCCATCATCGGCAGCGAGGCGAACAGTTCGACCGAATGGAGGCGGGCGTCTATGTCGTGGATCGGCATGGAGACGATCAGCTCGTCGGCTTCGGTTTCTGCCAGGAATTCCTTCAGTTGAGCTTCTATCGTCGGCACGGAGCCGACGGCCGCGTAACGCAGTGTATGCTCGACACTCATCTTTTCCATCGGCGTCCAGAAGCCGTCCATGCTGTCCAGCGGCTTGGGGAAACGGGTGCGGACATTCTTGCGAAGATTGACGAATTGCTGCTGCGACGAGGTGAACAGCTTTTCGGCCTCTTCGTCGGTATCGGCGGCAACACCCATGACGCCGACCATGACATAAGGCTTGTCGAGTTGCGCCGATGGCTGGAAACGTTCGCGATAGATGGCGATCGCATCCATCAGCATGTCGGGCGCGAAATGGGAGGCAAAGGCGTAAGGGAGCCCCAGGGCGGCTGCGAGATGGGCGCTGTAGAGGCTGGAGCCGAGCAGCCAGAGGGGCACATTGGCTTCCGTGCCGGGCACTGCGATGATCGCCTGGTTCTCGACAGGAGTGCCGAGAAGATGCTTCAGTTCGACGATATCCTGCGGAAAGTTTTCTGCGCCTGCATCCATGTTGCGCCGTAACGCGCTGGCGGTGCGCATATCGGTGCCGGGTGCGCGGCCGAGGCCGAGATCGACACGGCCGGGCAACAGCGCTTCCAGCGTGCCGAACTGTTCGGCGATGACCAGAGGCGAATGGTTGGGCAACATGACGCCGCCGGAACCGACGCGGATCCTTTTTGTTGCCGCACCCACATGGGCGATGACGATGGAGGTGGCGGCGCTGGCAATGCCGGGCATACCATGGTGTTCGGCGAGCCAGACACGATTGTATCCCTGCTCCTCGGCCTTGATTGCCAGCTGGCGGGATTGCTCGAGCGCATCGCGCACCGAATAACCTTCGCCGACCGGCGAAAGGTCAAGTATCGAGAACGGAATCATGGAACTACCTTGGATAAGGACAAATGGGTTGTTCCTATCTAGGGAGCCGAATCCGCCGATGCGACCCTCGTGCCAAGAAAAGCATGACGAAATTTTTCCACTTTTAGGTCTTTATCAGCCTCAGGTGGCTGCGATGATGGGGTGGGCGCGTGTCCGGCGGAGTGTGGTCGTCATGCAACACGGTCACCGGAATGAACCGCCCGCAATGCCGGTTGATCACGGCAATCTCCTGCGCCATGCGCTCGAGCGCGGCCTCCAGTGCGTGGTCTAGCGAGCGGCGCTGACTTGAGTATTTCAGGGCGCCGTCGAGGATGATACCGCTGCGGGCAAGCATATCGGATGACATCGTGGATGCTTCGGATATGGCTGCGAGCTTGTGGTCGATGGTTTCGAAACTCTCGACGAGATGCTGCTCCTGCCGCGAGATATGTTCGGCCTGCGAACGGGTCTGCTTGAGGCAGACGTCGACGTCGCGTTCCAGAATTGAAGCTTGTTTTGCTGCTGTCGCGCTTGTTTCGGCCATGTCGCGCAGTTCGGACGCAAAGATCTTTAGCGTTTCCTGCGGAGACGCCATGTTTGCGGCCGCGACGCTGGCGTTGACGGAAAGCATGTTTGTTCGAAAGGCGACGTCCCGCATCAATGCGGCGATTTCCCCAATCTGCTTCTCGGCTTTATGCAGTCCTTCGGACACATCGCCATCCGTTGCGGTGGTTGTGCGGTGCTGTTGCCGATCAGCTCTGGCGTTGGCGGCAACTGCTGCGAGTTCTCTCAGCGCGGCATCCTGTTCCCGTAGCAGATCGCCAATGTCGCGCAGGCCGTTGCCCGCGACCGAGAGGGCCGGAACCTCATCGGGTAGCAGCGACCGCTCCTGCGCGAGCCGGATACGCGCCTCCGCGCATTCGCCATGAAGGGTTCCTGCAGAGTATATGATGGTTGTCAGGCTTTCGTTGAGCGAACCCACGGCTCTGTTGAAATCACCACGCAGGCCTTCAAAGCCATCGGAAAACGGTGTGTCGAGGCTTACGGAGAGATCGCCCGTCGCCAGCCGCCGCAGGCCGGCATCCAATGCGTTCAAGGCATCTTCCGAGGCTTTCTGACGGACCGCGCCGGCTTGGCCGTTCTGGACGCCGGTCGCCGGCAATCCCACAATTTGGAGCCGCCGTTGCGGTGATGTTGTATCGTGAGAAACGGGCAGCAACCGCGGACGGATATCTGCGCTTTTTTCGGGTCCGGCACCAAGAGACAATCTGGTCGGCGCCGGTCGCGTTGCGTGACCGCCGGCGATGCGGGTGGCCATCATGGCCGTCGCTATCGAAAAAACGATGACGCCCGCTGCCAAGGTTGCCGTCATGGCTGGGGACATGCCCGGAGAAAGAGCGGATGCAATCATTGCCAGCAGGCCATTCTGCAAAACAAGCAGGACCGTGATCTTCATGAACAAAACTTGGCGTTCAGACATCGCCCTCTCTCCCTCTCGTATCATTCGAGAACACCCAGAACGCGGAAAAGCCGCCGCCGTTGCACAGGTCCGGACAGTTGATAGACATATGGTTATCAGGACGTTAACCAGTCTGATTTCGATGTTTCCGTTTCGTTCATATTTCGGTGGCTATCAATGCCGGGTGACGGTAAGGTGGGATATGGCAGACATCATTCGAATCATCGGCATCGATCCCGGACTTCGGCGCACGGGCTGGGGGGTCATCGACACGATCGGCAACAGCCTGCGTTTCGTCGCATCCGGCACCGTGACGTCCGATGGAGACCTCGATTTAGCCTCGCGTCTTTGCCAGCTGCATGACGGATTGGCGGAAATGGTGCATGCCTACAAGCCGGATGAGGCGGCGGTCGAACAGACCTTCGTCAACAAGGATGCGGTCGCGACGCTGAAGCTCGGTCAGGCCCGTGGCGTGGTCATGCTGGTGCCGGCACGCGCCGGACTGCCGGTTTCGGAATACGCGCCGAATGCGGTGAAAAAATCGGTGATCGGTGTCGGCCATGGCGACAAGAAGCAGATCCATATGATGCTCAAGATCCTGATGCCGAAGGTGGAGTTTAAGGGCGACGACGCTGCGGACGCGCTCGCCATCGCCATCTGCCATGCCCATAACCGTGGTGGAAACCGGATGCGCCAGGCACTGGCCGGGTGAGCGGGGATGTATTTGTTCTTGACTTGTTCTCGTAAGGGCAATAAGTAATACCGCAGAGGTATTACCATGCGTGTCACCGAAAAAGGCCAGGTTACGATCCCGAAAGACATCCGTGACCGACTGAATATCGGGCCGGGTTCAGAAGTGGATTTTATTGCCGACGACAAGGGCGCGCGGCTCGTGGTCATCTCAAACGAGCCCGAAATGTCGGGTAGCGATTTCGAAACATGGCTCAAAAGCCGCTCAGGCAGCTTTGATACCGGCGGCATGACTGCCGACGAATTTATGGAATTTCTAAGAGGGGCGCGCGATGATCTCGGTCCTCGTTGATACGAATGTTCTTATCGACGTGTTTGGCCCAGAGACTCGCTTTAAGGAATGGTCTGCCCAAGTCATTCTCGATCTTCGCTCCGCAGCGAGATTTATACTGACGCCAATTGTTTGGGCAGAGTTGGCAACCATGGCTCCCACGGAAGATGCGCTGGCGTTTATGCTGGCGCGCCTGGAGTTTGTGAGAGAGCCATTGCCTTTTGCTGCGGCATACCAGGCAGGCCTCGCTCATGCTGCGTACAGGCATGCGGGCGGTTTGCGCGAGCGTACCTTGCCAGATTTCCTTATCGGAGCGCACGCAGCTACGCGCTCCCACCGGTTGTTGACCCGAGATTCCACGCGCTACCGAAGCTATTTCCCGCATCTTGAAATCATCTCTCCCGAAACGCATCCTCTTTCTCTCTAACGGCGGACATTTCATGATCGGCAAGCTCAAAGGCACTATCGACGAGATCGGCGACGACTATGTGCTCGTTGACGTGCATGGCGTCTGTTACGAGGCCTTCTGCTCGTCGCGCACGCTGTCGCGCCTCAATGTCGGCGAAGCGGTCATCCTGTTCATCGAGACCTATGTGCGCGAGGACCAGCTGAAGCTGTTTGGTTTCGTTTCGGCGTTGGAGCGCGAATGGTTCGGTTTGCTGCAGAGCGTACAGGGTGTCGGCTCCAAGGTGGCGCTTGCCGTTCTCTCGACTTTGACGCCGGGTGAGCTCGCAAATGCGATCGCGCTGCAGGACAGGACCGTCGTGTCGCGCGCACCGGGTGTCGGCCCAAAAGTGGCGGTGCGGATCGTTACCGAGTTGAAGAACAAGGCGCCTGCCTTTGCCGGCGAGGCGGCCGCCAATATCGGCTTCAAGCAGGAGCTTGGCGAAGGTGTTGCCTCCGCGCCCGTATCGGATGCGGTTTCGGCGCTCAACAATCTCGGTTATTCGCGCGACCAGGCGGCAAATGCCGTTGCGGCCGCGATGAAGACGGCGGGCGAGGGGGCGGACAGCGCCAAGCTGATCCGGTTTGGTCTGAAGGAGCTGGCGCGATAGCGTCCTTTCGTGCTACTGATTTCCTTACAAATCGAAATTTGTAAGGAGGTTTGGTGTGACTGTATTTTATGGAACTCTGACCTCCAAAGGCCAGACCACGGTGCCGTCCGAAGTGCGGGATATCCTGAACCTCAAGCCAGGAGATAAAATCCGCTATGTTGTGCGGAACGGTGAGGTGGCAATGAAGGCGAAGAACAGACGCCTATCCGACCTTTCCGGACGTTTTGCGGATCCAGCGCGAAGTGTCCTTTCGGATGACGATCTTCGTGACGCGATCGTGGATGCTGCGACTGAACACTTGGCAGGTGAACGTTGATAGGCCTCGACACAAATATTCTTCTCAGGATCGTTCTTCAGGATGATGCCGAGCAATCGAAGAAGGTCTCCCGCTTCCTTGAGAGGCTCGAAACCGAAGGGCCTGGCTATATTAACTGCATATCTCTGATGGAATTTGCCAGGTTCTTGCGGCACCGCCTTAGGGTCGAAAGAGCAGAAGTTGCTTCAGCCATAGGTGATCTGCTGGAGTCCCACGATCTGATTGTTGAAGACGAGCATCTGGTTGAGGAGGCCTTGGCTTTGATGCTCGATAACCCGATTGAATTCGCCGACTGCTTTATAGCACTTCGTAATCGACAGGCAGGGTGCGACAAGACAGTGACCTTCGACAAAAAGGCCGCGACCCGTGTGCCCGGAATGGAATTACTCGCATGACTGACGAAACCCGCCTCATCTCGCCGGAAAAGCGGGGCGAAGATCTCGATACGGCGTTGCGCCCTCAATCCCTGGACGAGTTTACCGGACAGGCGGAGGCCCGCGCCAATCTGAAGATCTTCATCGAGGCTGCCAAAAACCGTGGCGAGGCGCTGGATCACGTGCTGTTCGTCGGCCCGCCCGGTCTCGGTAAAACGACGCTGGCGCAGATCATGGCGAAGGAACTCGGGGTGAATTTCCGCTCGACCTCCGGTCCGGTCATCGCAAAGGCGGGAGACCTTGCGGCGCTTCTGACCAATCTCGAAGAGCGCGACGTGCTGTTCATCGACGAAATCCACCGGCTCAATCCGGCGGTCGAGGAAATTCTCTATCCTGCGATGGAAGACTTTCAGCTCGATCTGATCATCGGTGAAGGGCCGGCTGCGCGATCGGTGAAGATCGACCTTTCGAAATTCACGTTGGTTGCCGCCACCACCCGTATAGGCCTGTTGACCACGCCGCTGCGCGATCGCTTCGGCATTCCGGTGCGACTGTCCTTTTATACGGTCGAGGAGCTGGAAGGCATTGTGCGCCGGGGCGCGCGGCTGATGGGGCTCAAGATGACGGATGACGGCGCCCGCGAAATCGCTCGCCGTGCACGAGGCACGCCGCGTATCGCCGGGCGTCTGTTGCGTCGCGTGCGCGATTTTGCCGAAGTGGCCCGCGCGGAAGCCGTGACCAAGGAGATCGCCGATGAGGCGCTCATCCGTCTCAACGTTGACCATGCCGGCTTCGACCAGCTCGACAAACGTTATCTCAACATGATTGCCGTGAATTTTGCCGGCGGACCGGTTGGGATCGAGACGATTGCCGCCGGGCTTTCGGAGCCGCGGGACGCGATCGAGGACATTATCGAGCCCTACATGATCCAGCAGGGTTTCATCCAGCGCACCCCGCGTGGGCGTGTGCTGACGTCCGTTGCGTGGAAACATCTCGGCCTGCAGCCGCCGAAGGACATGGAAGCGGCGCAGTTTCGAATGAGTCTGGAAGATGAGTAAGAAGGACAAGCCGCAGGATCTTCGCATCCGGATGAAGTTCAAGCCGAAGCGCATTTTTCAGATGCGCATTGCGGGCCTGGCGTTTCGGGATGGATATGTGCTCGTGCATCGTGCCGTTCACGAGAGTTTCTGGACGTTTCCGGGCGGGCGCGCCGAAATGGGCGAGACCTCGGAAGAAACGTTGAAGCGCGAGATGGTCGAGGAGCTTGGCGTCACGGCCGAGGTTGGACCGCTGCTCTGGGTGGCGGAGAACTTTTTCCATTACGAGGACAAGGATTGGCACGAGCTCGGTTTTTATTACCGCATGGAACTGCCCGAGAGCTTTCCGTTCCATCCGACCGAGATCGTTCACCGCGTGGTCGATACCCATGAACTCGAGTTCAAATGGGTGCCGGCAACGACGGAAGCGCTTCGAGCTCTTGATATCCCTCCTTATTTCATTGCTGAAGAGATCGAGACATTGCCGACTTCGCCACGCCATATCGTCCAACGGGACGGCGATCTCGATCTGAAAGACTGATTTCGGAACATCATCCGGCTGCATGAGTTTGCCTTGGAGCAAAAAGGAGCCATGCATGCAGAAGATTCAGGTCGGAAATGACGTCGAGTGGAAATGGGGGCGCTCCAAGGCGGAGGGTCAAGTTACCCAGAAATTCACCGCGGATGTCGAGCGCCGCATCAAGGGAAAAACGATCAAGCGCAAGGCGGATAAGAACGAGCCGGCATTCCTGATCAAGCAGGATGACGGCGACCGCGTGCTGAAAAGTCAGTCGGAGGTGAAAAAGACCCATGGCTGATAAGGATCTCGATAATCGTCCACCGGTCGAGGTTTCGGCTGCCGCGGAAAAAGGGCTGAAGTTCAGGGCCAAATTTCGTCGCGGTGGAACGACCGTCGGCATTGCCCGCGCCCGCGATCTCCAGCATCGCAAGTCGCTTTCGGATCTGACCGTCAAACGGATGGCGAGCTATTTCGCTCGGCACAAGGTCGACAAGCGGGCCGAAAATTTCGGCAACGACGAGGACCCGTCGACCGGCTATATCGCTTGGCTTCTCTGGGGCGGCGATGCCGGCCAGAAGTGGGCGGAAGAACAGGTGAAAGCCGTAGAAGCCCAAAAGAAAGAAAAGCGTGACCATGGTCGTCACGGCAAAGATGGCAACGTACAGCGACACGTGTCACATCATCAGTGATCGGCTCCAAGCTGGCGTGCCAAAGTCGCCATCGTCTCGTCGAACTGCCGTAATCCGCCTGGTTTCCAGCCGATGCGGCGGAGTTTTTCGGTATCCATGACGTTCGCGGAAAGTGCCGCGAACGCCACGAGTGGTGCAGAAAGGCCCAGTTTTTCGACGATCATCCGCGTATCGACGGTGACGTCGGACAAGTTGAAGCTTTCTCCGTTGATGATTTGTGCATCGGATTCTAGCATCAGGCGTACCGCCTGCGCGACATCGGCGCCGTGGACTTCCGTGCCGGCCCGTGGTGCGAGCGGCTTGCCGGCAAGAGCGTCGGCCATCAGGTCGTCCCACTTGTTCGGGCGAAGTTCGCCATACACTCCCGTGGCGCGTAGCGATGACGTAACGAAGCCTTGGCCGGACAACTCAGCCAGCGCCTGTTCACAGGCAAGCTTGATTTCGCCGTAGAGTGAAGTCGGTGAAAGCGGAAGAGCCTCGGTCAGTATCGTTCCCGAAGGCAGACCATCATAGACGGCTCGGCTGGAAAGAAATGTGGTCCGTTTGACGCCTGCTTTCTTCGCTGCCTCGAACAGCTTTATCGAGCCTGTGAGATTAACATGCCGAAACCGCTGCGGATCGTTGCCTTCACCTCCCCTGTATTTGCCGGGCAGATGATCGAATGCGGCGTGCACGAAGGCTTCGATATCCTCGAAGGCCTTCGTCTGATCGAGTTTGGGATCAAGCTGCAGTGGACGGAAATCCAGCGAGTGTGAAAACATGCTTTTCGATGGTCGCTTGCGTGCGCCGACCACGACGTCGTATCCCGCCGCCAGCAGACCCTCGACGATATAGCGTCCCACCAGGCCGGTGCCGCCGGAGACGAGCACTTTCACGCAACATCTCCGGGTTTCGGGAGCGGCGGGCCGGGGAGGCAGGAAATATCGGGGATATTTCGTCCCTCGTGGAAGGCATGCCAGAGATCGATCAGCGGGCGAAGCCGATCAGATTTGGGATGATCCCTCTCCCATGGCTTTTCGTACTGGTAGTGGAGGATGGCGATGCTTTTCCAGTCCCATAGTGCCGGCATGTTGAACCACACATATTGCAGCATGTTCATGGTGATCGGCAGGCCGTGCCAATCGGGAAAAAAGCTTTCGAGAAAAGTCTGGTCGGTGCGCCGCCAGAAGGCATCGGGCTGATCGAGTGCGGCAAGCATGTTTTCGAACGTCTCCGCGCAGGGTTTGGCGACAAAAACGCCAGAGTTCAACCGATGAAAATTGGCGAGGCTCTCGTAAACATTCGGCGCCGCGGAAAACTGCGGGTAGTCGAACAGCTTGTCGATATTCTTCAGCACGATTACGTCGGCATCTAGGAAAACGACGGTGCGATATTCCGTAAGTTGCCAGAGGCGCAATTTGCAGAAATTGTCGAGCGGCGTGTGGAAATCCGGCTTGTTGCCTTTTGTGAAAGGCGCCGCGCCGTGCAGGTTCTTGCGCGCATGGCGTTCGTTGAAGGCTTCGGACAAGGGAAGGTGCGAGACTTCGATGAGACGGCAGCCAAGCGATTGGAGATTGCTCAGTGCCTCGGTGCTGACCGCGCCGGTGTGAAGTATGACGATGTCGGCCGGAGTTGCCGTGCGCTTCAAGGAGTGGACGAGGGCAGTGGCGCCGATGATGTAATCGGCATTTGTGACGAGGGTGACGAAGGCTTGTCCCATGGTTTTCGATCGTTCTCCCGGACCGCTTCGGTCGTCATGCTGGGACTTGTCCCGCGCATCTGCCGTCGTTGAAATTCGTTTACGTGGATCAATCCTCGGGACGAGCCCGAGGATGACGGAAAGCAAAGTTTCTGCCGTATGGCAATCAGTCCCTTACGATACCGACTTCAGGCGCATGCCTTCGGGATCTCGCTCGACCGTTGCCGCTATGTCCTTGGTCCAGGCGGAAACGGCCGGAACGCGAGTCCGGTCAACGCGGTAGGCGTATTTCTTTGCAACATCGACGATCTCTGAAAGCAGGCCTTGGCCAAGCGTCGTCGGCTTCAGGCCGAGTTCGAGGAATTTCTCGTTCCTGACGACCAGATCGTTTTCCGGAGCCTCCTTGCGTGGGTTAGGAAGCCAGGCGATCTCCGTTCCGGTCATCTTCGAAATCATCTCCGCCAGGTCACGCACGCGGTGGGTCTCGGTCATCTGGTTGAAGATCTCGACTCGGCCGCCGCGGGCAGGGGGATTGTTCAGCGCAATCTCGATGCAACGAACCGAATCCTGTACATGGATGAAGGCGCGGGTCTGGCCACCGGTGCCGTGCACGGTCAGCGGGTATCCGATCGCGGCCTGGATAAGAAAACGATTCAACACCGTCCCGTAATCCCCGTCATAATCAAAGCGATTTACCAATTGCTCGTGAATACGGGTCTGTTCCGTATGGGTGCCCCAGACGATGCCCTGATGCAGGTCGGTGATGCGCAGCCGGTCGTTCTTCGCGTAGAACTGGAACAGAAGCTGATCCAGGCATTTGGTCATGTGGTAGATCGAGCCGGGGTTTGACGGGTAGAGGATTTCCTGGCTGACCGTCTCGCCGCCCATGGTCTCGATGCCGACCGGCAGATACCCTTCGGGAATTGCCGCGCCGACCGTCGAATAACCGTAGACACCCATCGTGCCGAGATGAACGAGGTGTGTGTCGAGTTCGAGTTCGACCAGCGCGTTCAACAGATTATGGGTCGCGTTGACATTGTTGTTGACGGTGTAGTTCTTGTGGCGATCGCTTTTCATCGAGTAGGGCGCGGCGCGCTGTTCGGCAAAATGGACGATCGCGTCCGGCCGATGTTCCGCCAGCCAGTTCTTCAGGAGTTCGTAGTCCCTGGCGAGGTCGATCAGGTTGAAATGGATCCGGCGGCCGGTCTCGGCGTGCCAGATCCGGGTGCGTTCCTGGATGCTGTCCATCGGGGTCAGCGACTGTACACCGAGTTCCGTGTCGATCCAGCGACGGGAGAGATTGTCCAGAATATGGACCTCATGGCCCGCATGGGACAGGTGAAGGGACGTTGGCCATCCGATAAAACCGTCGCCGCCCATGACTGCAATCTTCATGAAAATCTCCAGTGGTGTTCTGATCTTTTCCTGTTACGGAGGAAATATGACGCCCTTTCAATGGTGGGGCAGCGTGCTCCCAATATCCAGATGACGATAAGGTTTTTCCAAGGCAGGCCTCATGAACGGTGATAATTTTCTTCTTTCCGGCGAACTGACCGATCATGGGCATCGCCTTGTGCAGCGCGTCTATTATGAGGACACGGACTTTTCGGGTGTCGTCTATCACGCACGCTATCTTCACTTTCTGGAGAGGGGCCGGACTGATTACCTGCGCTGCCTGGGTTGCGAGCAGAGCGTGCTTCTTGCCGCCGACGAGGAGGGCCTCGTCTTCGTCGTCCACCGCATGGAGATCGATTTCAAGCAGCCAGCGCGGATGGACGATGTCCTGACCATCACGACGACTACGGAAAAGGCCGGTGGCGCCAAGATGGTGCTCAATCAGCAAATCCGTCGTGGCGAAGCACTGCTGATCGCGGCAAAGGTGGTGATCGCCGTGATCAACAAACATGGCAGGCCGCGGCGGTTGCCGGAGACGATTGCGGAGAAATTTCTCGGGCGGCAGTCCTAGGGGGCGAAAAGGCCGATGCTGTTTCCAGTCGGGGTGCCGCCGCCGGGCTGCTCGGTCAACGCTCGACACAGGATGTTCCGGAGTCTTCCCAATGGGATAGGCGGTCGGTTTGTAACGCATTATTAACGATAATGATGTCTTACTTGGCGCTGAGGAATTTGTGCAACGCACGCCTTCCTTTGACCAAATTTGAAGGCGAGAAGCCAAGCTGGAAACCTAGGGTATCTTGGGGTTAGAGCAGCCTTCTCGCCGTTGAGATGCAATTACGCGAGCATGCGCTTGGAACCCGCCCGGTCATCAGCCGGGCGTTTGGATTCGGGGATAGTGGATGGAACAGGTAGCTTTGGAAGCCGCGACACATGACGTCAGTCTGTGGTCGCTGTTCATGCAGGCAGGACTTATCGTCAAGCTGGTCATGATCGGTCTGATCGGTGCGTCGGTCTGGACCTGGGCGATTGTGCTCGACAAGTATGTGAGCTTTTCCAAGGCGCGGAAGCAGTTCGACCAGTTCGAGCAGGTCTTCTGGTCCGGACAGTCGCTGGAAGAGCTTTACCGCACGCTCGGCGAACGCCAGAACAACGGCCTTGCCGCCATCTTCGTCGCCGCCATGCGTGAATGGAAAAAGAGCTTCGAGCGCGGTGCACGTTCGCCGATCGGCCTGCAGATGCGTATCGACCGGGCGATGGACGTGACCATGTCGCGCGAAGGCGAAGCCTACGAATCCCGTCTAGGCTCATTGGCGACGATCGGTTCAGCCGGTCCGTTCATCGGCCTCTTCGGTACGGTTGTCGGTATCATGACCTCGTTCCAGGCGATCGCCGGTTCCAAATCCACCAACCTTGCCGTCGTTGCTCCCGGTATCGCTGAAGCGCTGCTCGCAACCGCGATCGGCCTTGTCGCCGCTATCCCGGCCGTTATCGCCTACAACAAGTTCATGGGTGAAGCGGGCAAGCTGCATTCCCGCATGGAAGGCTTTGCAGACGAGTTCTCGGCCATCCTGTCGCGTCAGATCGACGAGAAGCTGCAGCCCCGCCAGGCCGCGCAATAAGCCGCGCGACGAAGGAGAGCTAGATCATGGGCATGTCTGCCGGAGGAGCGAATGCATCGGGTGGTGGTCGCCGCGGACGTCGCGGTCGTCGCCGTGGCGGTGTCATCAGCGAAATCAACGTCACGCCACTCGTCGACGTCATGCTGGTGCTGCTCATCATCTTCATGGTGGCGGCACCGATGATGACCGTCGGCGTGCCGATCGATCTGCCGCAGACGCAGGCGAAGGCGATGAATTCCGATACGCAGCCGATCACCATCTCCGTCAATCCGGCAGGTGAGGTTTATCTGCAGGAAACCCCGATCGCGATCGATGAAGTCGTTCCGAAGCTCGAGGCAATTGCCACGACCGGGTATAACGAGCGCATCTATGTGCGTGGCGACACGGCTGCCGCCTATGGCGTCGTGATGAAAGTCATGGCCCGCATTTCTGCCGCCGGTTACAAGAATATCGGCCTCGTTACCCTTCAGGAACAGGACAGGTAATCGGGTGCCATGAAGGGAAGTTTCGGCACATCGCTGGTTCTTCATACGCTGGTTCTGACCTGGGCGATGGTTTCGCTCAGTGCACCGGCGCCGATGACCGTTGCCGACGTCGAGGCGCTGCCTGTCGACATCGTACCGATCGAAGATACGACGATGATGCAGCAGGGCGACAAAAAGGCGCCGATGCTGGAAAAGCCCTCGGTCAAGCCGACCAACAATCAGAAGATCGTCGAAGGTGCCGAGAATGCCGGCGAGAACGACGTCGACCTGAAGACACCACCGACGCCGGCCAAGAGGCCTGTGCCGGTCGAAGCTGCGGCTGCTCCGAAACCTACGGAACGCCCGACACCAACTCCTACGCCCGAGCAGAACGAGGTCAAGGACATCGCGCCGGAAGAGACCGCGCCGAAGCCCACCGAAATGGCTGCGTTGCCGCAGCCGAAACCGGAGCCGACCCCGCCGAAGCCTGAGCCCATTCCTGCGCCGACGCCCGAGCCGACACCTGCTCCCACTGAGACCAAAGCGGAAGAACTGCCGCTTCCCGATTCCATTCCGCTGCCGGCTGCGAAGCCTAAGCCCGAGCCGCCGAAGGAACAGGCCAAGCCGGTAGAAAAACCTGTCGAGAAGCCTGTCGAGAAAAAGCCGGAAACGAAGCCGGCCGAAACGGCGAAGACGGATACCAAGGCCAAGGATACTGCCAAGCCGACCGATAAGAAGGAAGGCAAGAAGCAGGAGACTGCCAAGTCTTCCTCTTCGCAGAAGAGTGACTTCAATGCCGACGAGATCGCCTCGCTTCTGAACAAGCAGGAAGCATCCGGCGGCGGCGCCAAGCGTTCGGCATCTCCAGCCTCCACCGGCAGCACAAAGCCATCAACGGGCGCGAAGCTCAGCCTCAGCGAAATGGATGCGTTGCGCGGCCAGATCCAGAACAACTGGTCGACCATCGCCGGCATCGAAGGATTGCAGGGCATGGTGATCCGGGTGACGTTCAGGCTCGACAAGTCGGGAATGATCATCGGTGAGCCCGAAGTATCATCGACCGGCGGCTCCTCGATGGCGCGGAGGACGATGGAGGGTGGCGCGGTGCGCGCTGTGCTGAAATCGCAACCCTTCAAGAACCTGCCGGCCGAAAAATACGACGCCTGGAGCGAAGTTGCCGTGAATTTCGACCCTAGTGATCTGGGGCTCTAGAGAATCAAATAGCTGAAAGGCTTTAGCACTATGATCAGACGTTCCCTCATCGGTATCATGATGGCGATTGCCGGAATGGCGATGACGTTTTCTGCACCGGCGCAGGCCGCGGTGGAAATCAACATCAACAAGGGCAATGTCCAGCCATTGCCGATCGCGATCACGGACTTCCAGTCAAACAACGAGATGGGAGCCCAGATCGCTCAGGTCGTCGCTGCCGACCTGCAGCGCTCCGGCCTTTTTGCACCGGTCAACAAGGCCGCGTTCATCGAGAAGATCACCGATCCGAACAAGGCCCCGCGTTTCCAGGACTGGACCGCGATCAACGCCCAGGCGCTTGTCGTCGGTCGTGTCACCCGTGAGGCCGATGGTCGTCTTCGCGCCGAGTTTCGTCTGTGGGACACTTATGCCGGCCAGCAGATGACCGGCCAGCAGTTCTTCACCCAGCCGGATAACTGGCGCCGTCTCGCACATATCATCGCCGATGCAATCTATGAGCGGATCACCGGCGAGAAGGGCTATTTCGACACCCGCGTCGTGTTCGTTTCGGAAAGCGGTCCGAAAACTGCCCGCCAGCGTCAGCTGGCGATTATGGACCAGGACGGCTTCAACGTTCGCATGCTGACCAACACCAAGGATCTGGTGCTGACGCCGCGCTTCTCGCCGAGCCGTCAGGAAGTGACCTACATGTCCTTCGAAGGCAACCAGCCGCGCGTCTATCTGCTGCAGCTGGAAACCGGCCAACGCGAAGTCGTCGGTAATTTCCCTGGTATGACCTTCTCTCCTCGGTTTTCGCCGGATGGTCAGAAGGTGATCATGAGCCTTCAGCAGGAAGGCAATGCCAACATCTATACGATGGACCTGCGCTCGCGCACCACGACGCGATTGACCTCGACAGCTGCGATCGACACGGCACCGTCCTATGCGCCGGATGGTGGCCGGATCGCTTTCGAAAGTGACCGCGGTGGGCGTCAGCAGATCTATGTGATGAATGCCGATGGCTCCGGCCAGAATCGTATCTCGTTCGGCGATGGTTCCTATTCGACACCGGTCTGGTCGCCGCGCGGCGATCTGATTGCCTTCACCAAGCAGTCCGGTGGCAAGTTCTCGATCGGCGTGATGAAGCCGGACGGTTCGGGTGAGCGCATCCTGACCTCGGGCTTCCACAACGAAGGCCCGACCTGGGCGCCGAACGGACGCGTGCTGATGTTCTTCCGTCAGGGGGCCGGCGCCGGTGGGCCGCAGCTCTATTCGATCGATCTGACCGGTTACAACGAACAGATGGTCAAGACGCCGTCCTACGCTTCGGACCCCGCCTGGTCGCCGCTGCTCGAGTAGCGGGTAGCGCCCGGTGCTGACGTGTGAACGGCTGCAATCAAGAGTGAGGCAAGCTTGCCTCTTTCCCGCCCCATTCTCGGCAGAATGGGGCTTATACGGGACGCCGCAAGGTTTGGTTAACCATAGCCATTTGAATATGGTTAACCCAATTAGGTTAGAGTCTGGCAACTCTGAATTTCATGATCCAAGGAGAGACCGGCCATGAGCCGCATTGATACCCCGGCGATGAGCCGCATGCAGACACTCGCTCGCAACCCCGCCGTCATCGCGCTCACGCTGGCCCTGGCGCTTGCCGGTTGCGCCAACAAGAAGAACCTGCCGAACAGCGCCGGCGAACTCGGCCTCGGTGGTGCAGGTTCGGCGACGCCGGGCTCGAGCCAGGACTTCACCGTCAATGTCGGCGACCGCATCTTCTTCGATACCGACTCGACCTCGGTTCGCGCCGACGCCCAGCAGACGCTCGATCGTCAGGCTCAGTGGCTGGCCCGTTATCCGAACTACGCAATCACCGTCGAAGGCCATGCCGACGAACGCGGCACGCGCGAATACAACCTGGCACTCGGCGCACGCCGTGCAGCAGCTACCAAGGAATACCTCGCTTCGCGCGGCGTTCCGGCAAACCGCATGAAGACGATCTCCTACGGCAAGGAACGTCCGGTCGCCGTTTGCGACGACATCTCGTGCTGGTCGCAAAATCGCCGCGCCGTTACCGTTCTCGGTGGCGCCGGCATGTAATCTTGGTCTCGGGTTCAGGCCCGGCAAAGATGACAATTTGTTAAGAAAAGGTGGCCTTGCGGCCACCTTTTTTGTTTTTCCTTAGTTTGGCCCCGTTTCCCTTCATTTTGAACGTCGGCTTAGTTGCTTTTTGACGGCAGGTAATAAAAATCGGGTCTTGCGCCAATCCGGCGCAAATCAGAGAGCAGGACGAACGACATGAAGAAAATTGTCTTGGCAGCGATGCTAGGGCTGGCGGCAATGGCAGGTCCCGCAGGGGCCTTCTCACTCTCATTGCCGAAACTCTTCCAAGGCGAGCACAGTGCTCCGCAACAGCCACAGGCCGAAGAACGGCCGGTGATCCTGGCGCAGAGCAATGACGCCGTTCGTGGCCAGCAACTCCAGGAAGAGATCCGGCAGCTCAACGGCCGTATCGAGGAAATGAGTTATCAGCTGCTGCAAATGCAGGAGCAACTGCGCAAGACGCAGGAAGATAACGAATTCCGCTTCCAGGAACTGGAAAAGAAGAAGAGAAGCGATTTGGGCGACACGACCGGGCAACCGGCCGTGGCGTCCAGCCGCCCTTCCTCTTCTCAGCCGTCTACTCCGCCACAATCCTCGTCCAGTAGCGACGATGTCGCCCGGATCATCGAAACTCCCTCCGATAACGGAGCAGGCGGCGCTCCACAGGGCAATTCTGCGCCGGCTCCGACCACGCTCGGCTCGATGGAATTCGATCAGAACGGCAACCCGGTCGGTGCGAACCGCAACAATGATGCTCGAAATTCGTCGGCTTTGCCGGGTGTCGAGATGGGCAAGCCCCGTTCCGGCCAGACATCGCCGAGAGATCCGCAGCAGACAGCATCACTCGGCAGCGAAAGCGATGCCTACAAGATCGCCTACGACCATGTGCTGACGGGCGACTATCAGCTCGCTGAGACCGAGTTCTCCAGCTACATTTCCGCCTATCCGAAGAGTACCCGCCTTGCTGACGCAAATTTCTGGCTCGGCGAAGCGCAATATTCGCAGAGCAAATATAACGAGGCGGCGAAGACCTTCCTCAATGCGCACCAGACCTACGGCAAATCGCCCAAGGCGCCGGAAATGCTGCTGAAGCTCGGCATGTCGCTTGCCGCGCTGGACAATAACGAAACTGCCTGCGCGACCTTGAAAGAGGTGCCGCGCCGCTATCCAAGTGCCGCCAAGGCGGTGCTTTCGAAGGTCAGCAGCGAACAGAAGCGTCTCGGTTGCTGATAGGCGGCAGCGCCGTGCCCACTTTCTCAGATCAGAGCTCTTCTCCTTGTAAGGCTGCCGAGGCGCTGATTGCGCGACTGGCGGGCCCGAGCACGATCCTTGCCGCGGTTTCCGGCGGAAGCGATTCGATCGGCCTTCTTCTTGCTTTTCATCAGGTACTTGCTGCAGATGCGCGACATGGCCACAAGCTGGTGGCCGCGACCGTGGATCACGGACTTAGGCCTGAGGCTGCCGATGAGGCCGATGCCGTCTTCCGGCTTTGCGCAGAGCTGTCCATTCCTCACATCATCCGACGCTGGGATGGCGAAAAACCGAAATCCGGTATTTCGGCGGCATCCAGAGACGCGCGCTATCGATTGCTGATCGAAGCTGCCGATTCGCTCGATGCCGACGTCATCATCACCGGCCACACGCTCGACGACCAGATAGAGACGGTCAGCATGCGTGCTGCCCGCAGTGACTCGGAGTCCAATCTCGGCTTGGCAGGCATGGCTGAAGCCGTGCTTCTTGATCGGCGCCGCTGGTTGCTGCGCCCGTTTCTTGCGACGCGGCGTGAGGCAATCCGTGACTTCCTGCTTCGACAGGGCAGGGGATGGGCCGACGATCCGAGCAATGCCGATCGTCACTACGAGCGCGTTCGGGTGCGGGAAAGTCTGGTGGATCGGTCTGATGCGCTGCTGGAGGCCATTCAATCTGCAGCGCGGCGGCGTAGTCGGCTTGCCGAGGAGGCTGCCGAACTTGCCCGCCGTCATCTGCGCGTCGAGCACGGTGTTCTGGCCCGGCTTGCCCCCGAAGCTTTGAGCGAACAGTCCGAGACATTACGTCACCTGCTGGCAAATCTGGCTGCCATTCTCGGTGGGCGGCAGCATTTGCCTGCGGCCACGACGATGGATCGCGTCATGGCAATGCTCGATGGGCGCCATATGGGGCGAACGACGGCGGGGCGCGTGATGTTCGATCTCAGGCGACAGGGTCTTTTCATGCATCGCGAAAACCGGGATCAGGTCGTGACCAGGGTTGACGAAGGTGAAACTGTTGTGTGGGACGGACGCTACCGGATTGGAAACCTGTCGGATGATTTTGTCACGGTTGGTGCGAGTTCTGCGGACCGCAATCTGGCAATCGCACTGTTCCCCGACGCACCTCCGGCCATCGCCATGCGAGCTATGGGTGTGATGCCCGACATCACAGCTGCTGCGCCGTCATCGAACGGAATCAATAAAGCGAGTGTGATCGCCGAGCCGATCCTCGCCCCCTACGACCGTTTTTTGCCGCAGTTTGATCTTATTCTGGCGTCTGAGTTGGGACTTTCGTTCGGATGTGATGAGTTTCCCGCCGCTCCAATTAAGGTTTTCGAGCGGAAAAGCTAAACGGCGAGGTCGCCTTGCCTTGGCAAGGGCGTGACGCAACCTTATGTTATGGGCAAGTAAGGCGGTCGCTTCAGCGGCAGCCATCGCATTCCGGGGAGTTCGATGAACCCAAATTTCCGTAATTTTGCCCTCTGGGCTATCATAGCCCTCTTGCTGATCGCCTTGTTCAGCATGTTCCAGACGGCGCCGTCGCAGACCAGTTCACGCGAAGTTCCGTATTCGCAGTTTCTGAAGGATGTGGATACAGGTCGCGTTCGCGATGTCGTGGTGACGGGCAACCGTGTCCTGGGCACCTATGCCGAGAATGGCCAGAACTTCCAGACCTATTCGCCTGTAATCGACGACTCGCTGATGTCGCGCCTGCAGGAGAAGAACGTCACCATCGTCGCTCGGCCCGAAACGGATGGTTCGTCCGGCTTCCTCAGCTATCTCGGCACGCTGTTGCCAATGCTTCTGATCCTTGGTGTCTGGCTGTTCTTCATGCGTCAGATGCAGGGCGGATCCCGCGGCGCCATGGGTTTTGGAAAGTCCAAGGCCAAGCTTCTCACCGAAGCGCACGGTCGCGTGACGTTTGAAGACGTTGCCGGTGTGGATGAAGCCAAGCAGGATCTCGAGGAAATCGTCGAATTCCTGCGCGACCCGCAGAAGTTCCAGCGCCTTGGCGGACGCATTCCGCGCGGCGTGCTTCTCGTCGGCCCTCCGGGTACCGGTAAGACGCTTCTTGCCCGCTCGGTTGCCGGTGAAGCCAATGTGCCGTTCTTCACGATTTCCGGTTCGGACTTCGTCGAAATGTTCGTCGGTGTCGGTGCATCGCGTGTGCGCGACATGTTCGAGCAGGCCAAGAAGAACGCACCCTGCATCATCTTCATCGACGAAATCGACGCCGTTGGCCGTCATCGTGGCGCAGGCCTCGGCGGCGGTAACGATGAGCGCGAACAGACGCTCAACCAGTTGCTGGTCGAGATGGACGGTTTCGAAGCCAATGAAGGCGTGATCCTGATCGCCGCAACCAACCGTCCAGACGTTCTTGACCCGGCATTGCTGCGTCCAGGCCGTTTCGACCGTCAGGTCGTCGTGCCTAACCCGGATATCGTCGGCCGCGAGCGCATCCTCAAGGTTCATGCCCGCAACGTACCGCTTGCTCCGAACGTCGATCTCAAGGTTCTGGCTCGCGGTACGCCCGGATTCTCCGGCGCCGACCTGATGAACCTCGTCAACGAATCTGCCCTGATGGCTGCGCGCCGCAACAAGCGCCTCGTCACCATGCAGGAATTCGAGGACGCCAAGGACAAGATCATGATGGGTGCGGAGCGCCGCTCCTCCGCCATGACCGAGGCCGAAAAGAAGCTCACCGCCTATCACGAAGCCGGCCACGCCATCACGGCTCTCAAGGTTGCGCTTGCCGATCCGTTGCACAAGGCGACGATCATTCCGCGCGGCCGTGCGCTCGGCATGGTCATGCAGTTGCCGGAAGGCGACCGCTATTCGATGAGCTACAAGTGGATGGTGTCGCGGCTGACCATCATGATGGGCGGTCGTGTCGCCGAAGAACTGACGTTCGGCAAGGAGAACATCACATCCGGCGCGTCGTCGGATATCGAGCAGGCGACCAAGCTTGCCCGTGCGATGGTGACGCAGTGGGGCTTCTCCGACGTGCTCGGCCAGGTCGCTTATGGTGAGAACCAGCAGGAAGTCTTCCTCGGTCATTCCGTGTCGCAGTCGAAGAATGTCTCCGAAGCGACCGCACAGAAGATCGATACCGAAGTGCGTCGCCTCATCGATGAGGCCTATCAGGAAGCCCGTCAGATCCTTACCGACCATCACGATGGTTTCGTGGCGATCGCCGAGGGTCTGCTGGAATATGAGACGCTGACCGGCGAAGAGATCAAGGCGCTGATCAGGGGCGAAAAGCCGGCACGCGATCTTGGTGACGATTCGGCGCCGAACCGAGGTTCGGCCGTGCCATCGACCGGTGCCAAGAAGGACGAGCCCAAGGGCGGTGAGCCTGAAGCCGGCCTCGAGCCGCAGCCGCACTGAGTGAACTATAGGAACTGAACATGGCCGCCGTGGAGTGATCCACGGCGGCCATTTTATGTTAACGATGACTTATCCGGTCACGGGATATGATCGGCTTTGACGCTAATTTAAGTGCTTGGGCCGCGTGACTGTGGCATGAGCCGGATAAATGCCGATCCCAGAAGACGCGGCAGCGGGCCATAGGTTGATCCTGTCCCGCAGCGCGAGGATCGCGCGATGACGAAGGAGATTACATGGCACGCCGCTATTTCGGTACCGATGGTATCCGTGGGCATTCGAATGTCTTCCCGATGACGCCCGATCTCGCAATGCGGGTCGGCATTGCCGTCGGCACCATTTTCCGCAACGGCAGCCACCGTCACCGTGTCGTGATCGGCAAGGACACTCGTCTTTCCGGATACATGCTCGAAAACGCAATGGTGGCCGGTTTTACCGCCGCGGGCCTCGACGTTTTCCTTCTGGGTCCAATTCCGACGCCGGCCGTCGCCATGCTGACAAGGTCGCTGCGCGCAGACGTCGGCGTGATGATCTCGGCATCCCACAACCCGTTCGAGGACAACGGCATCAAGCTGTTCGGTCCCGATGGTTACAAGCTTTCCGACGAACTGGAGATGCGCATCGAGGATCTGCTCGACAGCGACCTTCATGCCCAGTTGGCGAAATCCGCCGATATCGGCCGTGCAAAGCGCGTAGAAGGTGACATTTACCGTTATATCGAGCAGGCCAAGCGCACGCTGCCGCGTGACGTTACACTGCATGGCCTGCGGGTTGCGATCGACTGTGCCAATGGCGCCGCCTACAAGGTTGCACCTCTGGCGCTCTGGGAACTCGGCGCCGAGGTTGTGACGATCGGTAACGAGCCGAATGGTACGAACATCAATCTCGACTGCGGATCGACCAGCCCGGAAGCACTGCAGAAGAAGGTTCACGAAGTTCGAGCCGATATCGGCATTGCGCTGGATGGCGATGCGGACCGCGTGATCATCGTCGATGAGAATGGCGAGATCATCGACGGCGACCAGCTGATGGCCGTGATTGGCGAAAGCTGGGCGCAGGACCAGCGCCTGACAGGTGGCGGCATCGTTGCGACCGTCATGTCAAACCTCGGTCTTGAACGTTTTCTCGACGACAAGGGGCTGACGCTTGCCCGCACCAAGGTCGGCGACCGTTATGTCGTCGAGCATATGCGCAATCATGACTTCAACGTCGGCGGCGAACAATCCGGCCATATCGTGCTTTCGGATTTCGGCACAACCGGCGACGGTCTTGTTGCGGCGCTGCAGATCCTGGCCTGCGTGAAGAAGCTTGGCCGACCGGTCAGCGAAGTCTGCCGCCGGTTCGAACCGGTGCCGCAGCTTCTCAAGAACGTTCGTTTTTCGGGTGGCAAGCCGCTTGAGGATCTCGTCGTGCGTCAGGCGATTGCCGATGCAGAAGCGGAACTCGGTTCCAAGGGCCGTCTCGTCATTCGCCCGTCCGGCACAGAGCCGCTGATTCGTGTGATGGCGGAAGGTGACGACCGCGGCCAGGTTGAGAAGATCGTCAACGGTCTGATCGACGTCATCGCAAACGTCCGGTCCGAAGCCGCCTGATATTGATGGCGGCTAAGGCCGCCACTCTCTGAATTTCCCGTCGAGAGCGCCATCGAGATAAAAGGCGGCGCTGATCAGGGCGAGGTGGGTGAGTGCCTGCGGGAAATTCCCGAGAAATTCGCCGCGAGGATCGAATTCTTCGGCATAGAGCTGGAGATGATTGCCGAACAGCAGCAGCTTTTCCATGTTGATCTCCGCTTCCTGCAATCGGCCGGCGCGGGCGAGGCATTCGACGAACCAGAATGAACAGGCGCCGAAGAAACCCTCTCTGCCGTCCAGCCCATCCTGCCATTTGTAACGCATGACGAGGCTGTCATCAGCCAGTTCGCGCGATATCGCGTCGAGCGTCGCAAGCCATTTCGGATCGGTGGCGCTGATGAAGCGGACGAGCGGCATCATCAGCATCGAGGCATCCAGTTGCGTGCCGCCTTTTGCATGGACGAAATGGCCGTGCTTCTCGTTCCAGAAATTCGCCCAGATGTCCTCGGTAATCGCATTGCGGGTTTCGATCCACCGGGCAAAAGGGGCAGCCAGCGATCTCTTTTGAGCAAGGCGCAATGCTCGATCGACGGCGACCCAGCACATCAGCCGGGAATGCAGATGTTCCTGCGGTTCGCTGCGCGCCTCCCATATTCCGGCATCCGGCTGCTGCCACACGTCACAGACATGATCGACGACGTTGCGGACGTTCAGCCAGTTCTCATGTGAGATGGAGCCGCCGTATTTGTTGCTGATGTAAATGGAATCGAGCAGTTCGCCGTAGATGTCCAGCTGGATCTGGCCGGCTGCATCATTGCCGATTCTCACAGGGCGTGCGCCGCCATAACCGCGAAGATGATCGAGCGATTCCTCACGCGCCACCCTTGAGCCATCGAGATTGTACATGATCTGGACATTACCGTCGGATCGGTCTGTCCGCTCGCTGATCCAGCGGCCAAAGGCATTGGCTTCATCGAGGTAACCGAGACGCATCAGCGCATAGATCGAGAAGGATGCGTCACGGATCCATGTTGCGCGGTAATCCCAGTTGCGTTCGCCACCCGGAGCCTCCGGCAGGCCGAAGGTGCCGGCTGCGGCAATGGAGCCGTATTCGGCTGAGGTCAGCATTTTCAATGTAAGCGCAGATCGGGTAACCGAGGCGCGCCAGCGACCGCGATAGGTGGATTTTTTGGCCCAGCCCTGCCAGTACGCATTTGTCTCGCGAAGAACGGCGTCGATCTTTTGCGTGTCTGGCGCATTGCGCGTCTCGTCGCCATCCAGCGTGAAGTCGATCGTTTCGCCGCATTTCAACGAGAATTCCGCCAAGGCCGCTCCATGCTGGACATGGAAGTCCACTGCGGCTGACAGGCGAAGGGTGAAATCACCACAATGGAAAAAGACGTGGCCCTTGCCGGTCTTCACCTTCGGCGTGTTGCGGGCGTAATCGAATCGCGGCCAGCATTTCAGCTTGAAGGTCACCTTGCCACGCGTGACCGTCACGCGGCGGATCAGAGAGGATGGCTCATCCAGGTTTTGCGGCAGCGGCATGAAGTCGACAATCTCGGCGCTGTCGCTACTGCCGAGCCATCGGGTCAGCAGAACATTGCTTTCGGGAATGTACATCTGCAGGCGCCGTGCGCCGTCCATCTGCGGCGTCAGTTCGAACGCGCCGCCCTGATCGGGGTCGAGGAGAGCGGCGAATATGCTAGGGCTGTCGAGGTTCGGCCAGCACAGGTAGTCGATCGTGCAATCCTTGGCGACGAGCGCGATCGTGCGCATGTTGCCGATGGCGCCATGCTCGGCGATGGGTCGGGGGACATCGACGGTGTGTACCATCGATTTGCCCGCATCGTCTTTCGAATGCTTCAATGCCGGTCCTTTCGCGTTGCGCATGTCAACGCTGGAAAAGGATATCGGCTCCCTTGAAGTGATGCTGAACTTTGCGTGATGCGCCAAGTAACGCTTCTGTTTCGCAATGGAGCAGATTGGTAAACGGCTATGGTTAAGTGGGGCTTAACCTTTATCATTCATTCTCCATGCCAAATAGGGTGGTCGTGCGTGCGGCACGCCATGCATGACGAAGCTTGGAGAAGCGAACATGAAGATGCGCCTTGCAGCCACGGTTGCTGCGGCAATGCTGCTGGCCGGCGTTGCCCAGTCGGCAGACCTCTATCAGCCCCAGCCGGCGGAACCGATCATGGATGCGCCGGAAGTGACGGTGCAGGAAGCGACCGGATGGTATCTCCGGGGCGATGCCGCATATTCGTTCAACAAGCTTCGCGGCGCTGAATATTTCCAGGGATCGAACGCCAATCGTGTCGATTTCGACCGTGCGGAGTTGAAAGACAGTTTCGCGCTCGGCATGGGTGTCGGTTATCAGGTCAACAGCTACCTGCGCACCGACCTGACATTCGACTACCTCACCAAGTCCGACTTTCGTGGTGGGACCACCGGCGAGTGCGGCGTGGGCGTGCCCTGCACCTCGCGTGACGTTGCTTCGCTTCGCGCCTATTACCTGATGGCGAACGCCTATGTCGATCTCGGCACATACGGTCTGTTCACGCCCTATCTCGGCGCTGGTATCGGCGGCGGTTACGTAAAGTGGGGTAACCTGCGCAATACGATCTGCGACGACCCGGCGGCTGGCGGTGACTGCTACAGCAATGACCACAAGGGCAGGGCAAAATGGCGGCTGGCCTATCAGTTCATGGCCGGCACTGCGATCGACCTGACCTGTAACCTGAAGGCCGATGTCGGTTATCGCTTCCGTCACACTCTGGCTGGTGACATGTTCGGTTACGACGACAATGGCGGCCCTGGCAGCGACAAGGGCTTCTACAGCCACGAGGCGCGCGTCGGCGCCCGTTATATGTTCAACAATAACTGTGATGCACCTGTGGCCTACGAGCCGGCTCCGGAACCGATCGTCTACAAGTGAGTTGGTATCACGAACATCAAAGCCGCCTTCGGGCGGCTTTTTTGTTTCGAGCGATCACTCAGGAGGTTCCGCATGCATGCGCTTATCGTCTTACCGCATCCCGTTTCGACGTCGCTGTGTCATGAAATCGCGAGGCGTGTGGGGCAGGGCATAATTCATTCCGGTTCCGGCAATACATTCGAGATAGCCGACCTTACGGCTGAAGAGTTCGATCCGCGATTTTCTTCCGCCGACTTTGCTGCACATCGTCATAGCGGCGCGCCGTCAAAGGACGTTGTTGCCGAGCAGGAGCGAATCGATCGGTCGGATGCCCTGGTTCTGGTGTTCCCCATCTACTGGTGGGCGATGCCGGGTCTTCTCAAGGGGTGGATCGATCGGGTTTTCGCCAATGGTTGGGCCTATGATGACAGCGGCGAAAAGGTGATCAAGAAACTCGGCCATCTGCCGATCCATCTGGTCGGCATCGGTGGTGCAGATATCGGCACTTATGAGCGGCACGGTTATCTTACGGCAATGAAGACGCAGATCGACCACGGAATTTTCGACTATTGTGGCTCGCCGGTCGTCACTTCCAAACTTCTACTGGAATCGGACGGCCCTGACCAAACCGTCAACCTAAGCGCCGGATATACCATCGGCTCGGCGATTTTCCGGACAGGAAAATAGAATGATAACATCGTTATAAGCTGAGTTGTCCGGACCGTGGGAGACAGGCGGAGCAAATGCCTGCTTTCATGCATCTAGTGGAGGCGCGGCAAAATATCCGTCTTCTGCGACATGCGCCGCTTGACTGTGAAACGGGACGAATATATCCCAATCGGCGGGACACTCCTCCCCAACGAGGAGCCAATTACCTGGAAGGGTATACATATGGCCAATGCCGCCGCAAAACCGGACATCCGTCCGAACAATACTCATTTTTCTTCTGGCCCTTGCGCCAAGCGTCCCGGATGGTCGCTTGAAGCGCTTTCCGATGCCCCGCTCGGTCGTTCGCACCGCGCCAAGGTTGGCAAGGACAAGCTGGCACAGGCCATCAATCTCACCCGTGAAGTCCTGAACGTTCCGGCGGATTACCGCATCGGCATCGTTCCCGCCTCCGATACCGGCGCTGTCGAAATGGCGATGTGGTCGCTGCTCGGCGAGCGCGGCGTCGACATGGTCGCCTGGGAAAGCTTCGGTGCCGGCTGGGTCACCGACGTCGTCAAGCAGCTAAAGCTCAAGGACGTCCGCAAGATCGAGGCCGATTACGGCCTGCTGCCGGACCTTTCCACGATCGACTTCGACCGTGACGTGGTCTTCACCTGGAACGGCACGACGTCTGGCGTCCGCGTTCCGAACGCCGATTTCATTCCGGCAGACCGCAAGGGCCTGACGATCTGCGACGCCACCTCTGCCGCGTTTGCGCAGGACATGGACTTTGCCAAGCTCGACGTCGTCACCTTCTCCTGGCAGAAGGTTCTGGGCGGCGAGGGCGGTCACGGCATGATCATCCTCAGCCCACGCGCCGTAGAACGCCTGACGACCTACGTTCCGGCCTGGCCGCTGCCGAAGATCTTCCGCATGACTTCGGGCGGCAAGCTGTCCGAAGGCATCTTCAAGGGCGAGACCATCAACACGCCGTCGATGCTCTGCGTCGAGGACTATATCGATGCGCTCAACTGGGCAAAGACGGTCGGCGGCCTCAAAGGCCTGATCGCCCGCGCCGACGCGAACGCCAAGGTGATCTTCGATTTCGTCGAGGCCAACGACTGGATCGCCAATCTGGCGCAGGTCGACGAGACCCGTTCCAACACCTCCGTCTGCCTGAAGATCGCCGACGCTGATGTGGCCGCTCTCGATGCCGATGCACAGGCCGCTTTTGCCAAGGGCGTGACCTCGATCCTCGAAAAGGAAGGCGTTGCCCTTGATGTCGGTGCTTACCGCGACGCGCCGTCCGGTCTTCGCATCTGGGCCGGTGCCACGATCGAAGAGGCCGACATGAAGGCGCTGATGCCGTGGCTGACCTATGCGTTCGAAACGCAGAAGGCCACGCTTGCCAAGGCTGCTGCCTGATCTGATTTCCGGTGCCGCGCTTCTCTCGCATCGAGGGCGGCACCGTTTCATCCCGCATTCTCAAGACTGAACCCTTTTTCAGGAGCCCAGACCATGGCACCTCGCGTACTCGTATCCGACGAATTGTCGGAAACCGCCGTCCAGATTTTCCGCGACCGCGGCGTCGAAGTCGATTTCCAGCCGAAACTCGGCAAGGACAAGGACAAGCTTGCCGAGATCATCGGCAATTATGACGGTCTCGCCATCCGCTCGGCCACCAAGGCGACGGAAAAGCTGATCGCCGCCGCGACCAACCTCAAGGTCATCGGCCGCGCCGGCATCGGCGTCGACAATGTCGATATTCCGGCCGCTTCCAAGCGCGGTATTATCGTCATGAACACCCCGTTCGGCAATTCGATCACGACCGCGGAACATGCCATCGCGCTGATGTTCGCCGTTGCCCGCCAGCTGCCGCAGGCCGATGCCTCGACCCAAGCCGGCAAGTGGGAAAAATCGAAATTCATGGGTGTCGAAATCACCGGCAAGACGCTCGGCGTCATCGGTGCCGGCAATATCGGCGGCATCGTCTGCCGCAAGGCGATCGGCCTTGGCATGAACGTCATCGCCTATGACCCCTTCCTGTCGGCTGAACGCGCCCAAGAAATGGGCGTCGAGAAGGTTGAACTGGAAGACCTGCTCGCCCGTGCCGACTTCATCACCCTGCATGTGCCGATGACGGACAAGACGCGCGGTATCCTGGGTAAGGAAAACCTTGCCAAGACCAAGCCGGGCGTTCGTATCATCAACTGTGCCCGTGGCGGTCTGGTCGATGAGGCAGCGCTTGCCGAAGCCATCAAGTCCGGTCATGTCGCCGGTGCCGGTTTCGACGTGTTCGAAGTCGAGCCCGCCACCGAAAGCCCGCTTTTCGGCCTTCCCAACGTCGTCTGCACCCCGCATCTGGGCGCCTCGACCACGGAAGCGCAGGAAAACGTTGCGCTGCAGGTCGCCGAACAGATGTCGGATTATCTGATCAAGGGTGCGGTTTCCAACGCCATCAACATGCCGTCGATCACCGCTGAAGAAGCGCCGATCCTGAAGCCGTTCATTCGTCTTGCCGACGTTCTCGGCGCCTTTGTCGGCCAGGTTTCGGATGACCCGATCAAGGAAATCGAGATCCTGTTCGATGGCCAGACGGCCAACATGAACACCCGCGCGCTGACTTCCGCACTGCTTGCCGGCCTGATCCGCAACCAGGTGGCCGACGTCAACATGGTTTCGGCCCCGATCATGATCAAGGAAAAGGGCATCGTGCTGTCCGAGGTCAAGCGCGACAAGACCGGCGTCTATGACGGTTACATCAAGCTGACGGTAAAGACCGACAAGCAGACCCGCTCTGTTGCTGGCACCGTTTTCTCCGATGGCAAGCCGCGCTTCATCCAGATCAAGGGCATCAACCTCGATGCCGATGTCGGCGCCAACATGGTCTACATCTCCAATACCGACGTTCCCGGCATGATCGGTTTCATGGGTACGACTTTGGGTGACGCAGGCGTCAACATCGCCAACTTCCAGCTTGGCCGCGAAGTGGGCGGCGGCGATGCCATCGCGCTTCTCTATGTCGACGGCCCGGTATCGGAAGACGTTCTGGCCAAGTTGACCGCCAACCCGGCCGTGCGTCAGGCGCGTCCGCTGGTGTTCAACGTAGAATAAACTCATTCGCGACCATCGATTCCAGCGGCGGTCGTCTCGATTTTTCCTCCCAGGGAAGATGAAAAAAAGGGTCCGGTGCTACGCGCGCCGGGCCCTTTTTGTCTTCGCTGACGATTATGTGATCGGATGACGCTTAAAAACGCCCCTTGGTTGTATTTTCATCAATTGGCTCTCGTTGCCAAGTTCTGTAGCTACTAGGGCGGGAAAAATTGACGGAGGTCCTAAAATTTCCGCCATGGCTCCCCATATCAGGGCAAGGACCGCATCGGGCGGCCAGAGGAGAATTTTATGTTATCCAAGCTTCGGCGTTTCCAGAAACTCTTCGCGATCGTCACGATCGGAATGGCAGTTTCGCTAACTGCCGTCGATTTTGCGGAGGCGCGTCGCGCCGGCGGCGGTTCCAGCTTCGGCAGCCGCGGCACGCGCACATTCGCGGCACCGCCGGCCACCAGCACTGCACCGGGTGCAGCCAGTGGCATCAACCGCTCGATGACCCCGAACACGCAGCAGAATGCGGCAAGCCCTGCCAATGGCATGGGCGCGCAGGCAGCACAGCAGCGCCGTCCGGGCATGTTCGGTGGTATGTTTGGCGGCATTCTCGGTGGTCTTGCGCTCGGCGGCCTGTTCGGCATGCTGATGGGCGGCGGTTTCGGCGGTATGGCCGGCTTCTTCGGAATGCTGCTGCAGATCGCGCTGATCGCTGGTCTCGCAATGCTGGCCTTCCGCTTCTTTGCCCGTCGCCAGCAGCAGCAAGCAGCCGGTCCGGCCGGTAACGCCCGCAACAGCTACGGCTCTGATGATCAGGCACAGCAGCACAACAACGCCTATCAGCAGGCACCGCAGCAGAATCAGGGCGGTTTCCAGATCCCGAAGATCGGTTCGCTCGGCGGCGGCGCTGGCGGATTCGGTGGTGGCCATCAGGCTGCTCCGCGCCAAGCAGGCCCGGATACGGACGAAATCGGCATCACCAGCCGAGACCTCGGCCAGTTCGAAAAGCTGCTGACCGACGTGCAGGGTGCTTATGCAGACGAAAACTATGCCAAGCTGCGTGACCTCACCACGCCGGAGGCCATGTCTTATCTGGCCGAAGAACTGGGTGAAAACGCAACCAACGGCGTGAAGAACGAAGTTCGCGACGTAACCCTGCTGCAGGGTGATCTTGCCGAAGCCTGGCGTGAAAACGGTCAGGAATTTGCGACGGTCGCAATGCGTTACTCCTCGGTCGATTTCCTGCGCGACCGCAAGACCGGCGAAGTTGCCGATGGCGATCCGAATGCGATCACCGAAACTGTGGAAGTCTGGACCTTCGTGCGCAAGCCGGCCAATGACTGGAAGCTTTCGGCAATCCAGTCTGCTGCCTAAGGCACTTATATGTTGAGGAGTTCGGCGGTCTTGCCGTCGTGCTCCCCGTTGTAGAAAATGTGAAGGGCTCGCTCGTAAGGTGAGCCCTTTTCGCTGACCAGATGAAAAAGGGTCATCGAGCTCCTGAATTTCATATCGTCCGTCGCACCGAGAATCTCGCCTGCACCGCGACCTTCGTGTGCCAGCATGGCTGAGGTGCATTCTCCAAGCCGCCAGCCGAGGAGGGGATGATCGAGATAGGCCACGGCTTCCGCCCGCGAGCGTATGGCGAAGCGCTGCGATGTGGCGGATTCACCCAGGCCGCTGATCTGCGGGAAGATATACCACATCCAATGGCTTCGCTTCTGCCCGTCACGCAGTTCCGCGATCACCTGATTGTAGATGGAGGCCTGTGCCTCGACAAAACGGGTCAGGTCAAAAGGGATAAACTGATCATTCATGAATTGCTCCTCACCCCAATTATGGCATGAAGTCGGAGAAAGATGATATTTTTGCGGCCGCACTTTTTTATGCTGCGCTGCACCCTAACTGAACGGCGATGGACCAGTTTATCGCAGAGTTCCGCCAATACACAGATTGGCTGCCAAACTGGATGGTGAGCCTCGGCGTTCTGGCCGTTGCCATCCTGATCGGTCTTGCCATTCACCGTCTGGCATTCCGTATTCTGACGCGCGTTGTCGAGAACAAGGATCTGTTCTGGCGCTCCATCGTGTCGAGGGGAAAACGGCCGCTGCGGCTCGCCATTCTCACATTCACGCTGTCCTTTGCCGCTTCAGTCGCGCCGCTTGCTGCGCGTCCGGCGGAAATCATTCGCCATATTCTGCTGATCGCGTTCATCCTCGTCCTCGGCTGGTCGACAAAGGCGGCGCTGCATATCTGGATGACCGTCTATCTGCGGCGCTTCAAGCTGGATGCGGAAGACAATCTGCTTGCCCGCACCCATGTCACCCAGTCACGGATTGCCGAACGCATTGCGGGCGCGATGATCGTTGTGCTGACCGTTGCCGCGATGCTGATGACGTTTCCGGCAGTGCAGCAATATGGTGTCAGCGTGCTGGCATCGGCAGGCGTGGCCGGTATCGTTCTCGGCCTGGCCCTGCAGCCGATGTTGAAAAACATATTTGCCGGTATCCAGCTTGCGATCACCCAGCCGATCCGCATCGACGATGCGCTGATTGTTGAAGGCGAGTGGGGCAATGTCGAGGAAATCACGGCAACCTATGTCGTGGTCAAGCTTTGGGACTGGCGGCGAATGATCCTGCCGCTTTCGTACTTCATCGAGAACCCTTTCCAGAACTGGACACGCGAAAGCTCGGCTCTGATCGGCACGGTGATGATCTATCTCGACTACACGATCCCTGTATCGGTGGTGCGCAAGAAGGTTGAGGAGATCGTCGCAGCATCGCCTTTATGGGACAGGCGTGTGGTGGCGGTGCAGGTGACGGATTTCCGCGAAAACGTCATGGAAATACGGATTCTCGCATCCTCAAGCAGCGCGCCGAAGGTGTTCGACATTCGTTGCGAGGTGCGTGAAAAACTGGTCGAGTTCGTTCAGCGGGAATATCCACAGGCGCTGCCGAAGGTGCGCACCGATCGCCATCTCGACGGCAACGGCGCAGCCGTGGTCGGCGCTGCGCAGCACTCGGCGTTGCAGTCCTGATGCGGGGATGCTTGCATGCGGTAAGAATAGTTTCTATATCCGCTCGACATTGCCCGGCCGGCGGACGATCCCGCCTCGGGCGCAACATGCCGCTGATCGCGTCAGGGCATCAGACATTGCAGCGAGAGTTGTCCCGTGAATACGCTGGATTTTGACAAGAAGCCGGAAGATACGCGCGTTGTCGTCGCCATGTCGGGCGGCGTGGATTCCTCTGTCGTGGCCGGGCTTTTGAAGCAACAGGGCTACGACGTTCTGGGTATCACGCTGCAGCTTTACGATCATGGCGCAGCGGTTCACCGCGCCGGTTCGTGCTGTGCGGGCCAGGATATCGACGATGCGCGGCGGGTTTCTGAAACGCTTGGCATTCCGCATTATGTGCTGGATTACGAAAAGCGTTTCCGCGAGACAGTGATCAATCCGTTCGCCGAAGCTTATGCGATGGGCGAAACGCCGGTTCCCTGCGTTGCCTGCAACCAGACGGTCAAGTTCGCCGATCTTCTGGCGACCGCGCGGGAGCTCGGTGCCGATGCGCTGGCGACCGGTCACTATATCCGTTCAGCCGCCAACCCGACGTCGGCAAATCCGAACCGGCGCGCGCTTTATCGCCCGATCGACAGCGATCGCGACCAGAGCTGGTTCCTGTTCGCCACGACGCAGGAGCAGATCGACTATCTGCGCTTTCCGCTCGGCGGCATGTCCAAGGCGCAGGTGAGGGAGCTTGCCGAAGAGATGGGGCTGGTTGTCGCCAAGAAGGCCGACAGCCAGGACATCTGCTTCGTGCCTGCCGGCAAATATGCCGACATCATCAACAAGGTAAAGCCGAACGCGGCGCTTGTCGGCGATATCGTGCATATGGACGGGCGCGTGCTCGGCCGGCACGAGGGTATCGTTCATTATACGATCGGCCAGCGAAAAGGCTTAGGCGTCGCGACGGGCGAGCCGCTTTACGTCGTCTACCTCGATGCGCGCTCGCGCCGTGTCATCGTCGGCCCCAAGGAAGCGCTCGATACGCACCGCGTCTACCTGCGCGACATGAACTGGATCGGTGATTCGCCGCTCGAAGACGATGCGCGCGACGGCTTTGCATGTTTCGCCAAGGTTCGCTCCACCCGTCCGCCGACGCCGGCTGTGCTGCATGTCGATGAGCGCGGTATCTATGTCGATCTCTCGATCGGCGAGGCTGGTGTCGCACCAGGACAGGCATGCGTGCTTTATTCCGCACCGGGAGCCGACGCTCGGGTTTATGGCGGCGGTTTCATCGAGCGCTCCGAGCGGGCGGAAGAGGCCGAGGTCTCGTTGAGGCAGTTGCTGGCACAGCCCGTGGCCGCTTGAGGTCAGGTATTTCCTTGCCTTGAAAGGCTTGGAAGACGCGGAAAACGAAGGTGCAAAACTCCTCCGTTTTTCTCCGTTCATATGCTTGACACTTCAGTGATACGGGCTTTATAAGCCGCACATCCAAACGGGCCGAGCCAATCGCACGGCCCTTGTGGCGGGGTAGCTCAGGTGGTTAGAGCAGCGGAATCATAATCCGCGTGTCGGGGGTTCAAGTCCCTCTCCCGCTACCATTCATCCCCAGCCTTGAGCGTGTGATCGTAATCAGCTTTCCCGGATGGCTCTATCGTGATGAATGTGCTTTCCGATGTCTCTCCCATCTACAATCCTCCGATGGACCCGTATGTCACGGTTCTTTACCGTGACCGCGATTTTCTGGTGTGCGACAAGCCGAGCGGCCTTCTTTCCGTTCCCGGACGTCATCCTGCCCTGAGCGATAGTCTTCTGACGCGCGTGCAGAAGGATTTTCCCGAAGCGCTGATCGTTCACCGGCTCGACAAGGATACATCCGGCATCGTGCTGATGTCGCTAAACCGCAAGGCGCATGCTTTTGTCGCGCAGCAGTTTGAGACGCGCACGACCAGGAAATCCTATGTTGCCGAAGTCTGGGGCAGGGTTGAGGGCGAGGAGGGGACAATCGATCTGCCTCTTGCCATCGATCCCGACAACAAGCCCCGGCACCGGGTCGATTACGAACACGGCAAGCCCGCACTGACGCGCTGGCAGGTGCTGGGTTTTGGCGAGAACAGGACGCGTCTTCGTCTGTTTCCGATGACCGGACGAACGCATCAATTACGGGTGCACATGAAATCGATGGGTCATGTTATTCTTGGCGATGAGTTTTACGCAGAGGGCGAGGCATTGGCTGCTGCGGATCGCCTGCTTCTCCATGCCGAGGAACTGACCTTCCGCAAGCCGGACGGGTCGGATGTCACGTTCACAGCCCCAACCCCGTTCTGAGACCGATCAGCCGTGCAGAAATTCGAAAAATCCGATCTGATTGTCGATTTCGTTGGCGGTGCGGTCGGTCACCGCTTCCGCTCGAACGAGGGTCGCAAGCAGGGGCTGGCGAAAGCCGTCGGCTTTTCCGGCAACAAGGCCCCGGAAGTCGTCGATGCGACGGCGGGTCTTGGCCGCGATGCGTTTCTTCTCGCCTCGCTTGGAGCACATGTCACGCTGATCGAGCGCTCCGAGGCAATGTATGCTCTGCTTGCAGAAGGGCTGAGGCAGGCTGAGGCGGAAGGCGGGCGCCATGCGGAGACGGTGGCACGGATGACGCTGATCCACGGCGATTCCTGCGCTCTGCTGCCGCAGTTGAAGCCGAAGATAGTTCTTATCGATCCCATGCATCCCCCTCGCGACAAGACCGCGCTGGTGAAGAAGGAAATGCGATTGATACGGGAGATCGTCGGTGACGACCCGGACTCCGCAGAACTGATGCGGGTCGCACTGGAGAGCGCTCAAAGCAGAGTGGTTCTGAAATGGCCGCTGCGTGCAGATCCGATGGCGGGCATTCGCAGGCCCAGCCACCAGATCGTCGGAAAAAGCACCCGCTATGATGTCTTCGTTACCGCGAAGACCACCGGAGATGTATCGTAACAACTTGCGGATCGGAGAGGTTTGGCTTCTCCGGGCAGGTCATTATCCCCTGATGACGTCTTCGTATTGAAGTGCCGTCGTCAGCAGCTTCGTATCGTCGCCGGCAACGCCTGACAGAAGGAAGCCGACCGGCATTCCGGCGTCGCCGGTGCCGCAGGGAATGGAGACGCCGCACCAGTCGAGGAAATTGCCGAAGCCGGTGTTGCGCAGCGTCTTGCCGTTGGTGGCGAAGAACAGGTCGTCATCGCCGAGCAAGGGATCGATCGCCGGTGCGACATGGGCGATGGAGGGGAAGGCCACGAGGCGTCCGGCAAGCAGCTCCTCGGTTTCCTGTGTCAGGCGGCGGCGGATGTCGAGAATGTCGATATAGTCCGACATCGTCGTCTTTTCACCGAGTCTGATACGGGCGACGACACGCGGATCGATCTCGTCGGCAATGGCGCCCGTCAGGCGTTCGCGATGCAGGGCAAAAGCTTCGGCCGTTACCAGCGCTCCACGGGCTTTGACGAGGTCGGCAATGGCATCGAATGCCGGAATGCGAATGCGTTCGATCCGGGCGCCGGCTTTTTCAAGTCGCGCGAGGGCTGCTTCGAAAGCCTCGACAACGCCGCTTTCAGCTCCGTCAAACACACCGTTTTCGGGAACCACGATATCGAGTTTCGTATCAGTATTGCGCATGACGTCAGGGCGGGTCGCGCCGCGCATGGCCGCATCCACCCAGATCGCATCCTGCACGGTTCGGCTGAGCGGCCCAAGGCAATCGAGGCTCTCTGCCAGCGGGAAGACGCCGTTCATCGAATACCGGCCGCGGCTTGCCTTGTATCCGACGATACCGTTGAAGGCCGCTGGGATGCGGATCGAGCCGCCGGTATCGGTGCCGATGGCAACCGGTACGAGGCCTGCCGCTACCGCAACTGCGGAACCGGAGGAGGAGCCGCCCGGCACACGGGGCACGTCCGTGCTTCTCGGATTGTGCGGCGTGCCGTAATGCGGGTTGATGCCGATGCCGGAAAAGGCGAACTCGCTCATGTTGGTGCGGCCGATCGCGACCATGCCGGATTGCCGTACGAGATCGACAACGGCTGCATCTTTCGTCGCCGCTGCGTTATGCGACAGAACGGTCGAGCCTGCCGTGGTCGCCAGTCCCTCTATGTCGAACAGGTCCTTCCAGGCAATCGGAATGCCGTCCAGCCAGCCGAGCGCGCGGCCTTCCGAGACACGCTTCGCGGCGGCGGCCGCTTCGCTCATCGCGCGATCCTTCAGGAGCGAGACGAAAACGGATTTGTCAGGGTGGCGATCGATGGCATCGAAGACGGCTTCGGCTATTTCGACCGGGCTCATGATGCCCGAATGGATCAACATCGACAGTTCGGCAACAGACATGCCGGAAACGGGTCTTCTCACGGATGCTTCCTTGAATGGGCTGGCTTGAATGGACTGACTTCATCGGACTGGTCGATATCCAGATTTATCCGATATCTTTCGCAAGGGTAGCGGAATTATCCGTCGGGCCCTATTTCATTGCCATACTCACCGAGAAAGATCGCGCAGCCGATCTTTGTGTTCAAGGATGACGCCATGAAACCGGCCCTTGTCTTATCCATTTTAGCCCTCGCTCTTGCTGGCTGTTCGGCCTCGGCCACAACTGTCGGCTATAATTTTAACTCGGGAGCAGGTCTCGCTCCCATACCCGGCAGCATTACCTATGGCGGCCAGCCACGTACCAGGCTGACCAAATCCCCGATAGGCAGCACGTTCTCTCATGAATTTACCAACCAGTTGGGTAGGGAGGTTCACGAAACCTACATGATCGAACCGGATCGGAGCCTGAAAATCGTCGATCGGTACGTCAAGCGCGAACGGATCTGGGACTGATCTCCAACTGAAGTTGCATTTTTGATGGATGCACCTTTTGGGATGGGCAGATTGACGCGCTACATCTTGTTGCCTTGATGATTGCTAATGTTCGGCGGTAGGCATTCTCCAGAAGATATTCGAGAGGAAGCCGGATCCATGGGACATGACGCGCACTGGCCGACACTTTCGCCCTCTACCACCGGCTTGCGTGGCCGTTGCCCCCGTTGCGGGCAGGGCCACCTATTCGACGGTTTCCTATCCATGAGGCCGAGCTGTGAAGTCTGCGGACTGGATTATGGATTTGCGGATCCTGCGGACGGGCCTGCCTTTTTCGTCATCTGTTTCGCCTGCGTGCCCAGCGTTGCGCTTGCTGTTCTGATCGAGGCGATTTACCAGCCGCCGTTCTGGATGCACCTGTTTACCTCGCTTCCCTTCCTGCTTCTGACCTGCGTGCTGCCGCTCAGGCCGCTTAAAGGCTGGCTGCTGTCCAGTCAGTATTTCGACAAGGCGGAACATGGAAAGCTCGACCGGAATTCAGGTTTGAGGCGGGATGGGCCTTAGGCCTCCGCAGCGCTTCAAATAATTTGAAAATGACCGTCAAACAGCGTGTCAATCCGGGAACCTTTTGGAGTTGTGACCGTTCACTTTTGCGACATCAAAAGGAGAACGTCATGAACAGCATCATCTGGTTGGTCGGAGCAGTCGTGATCGTCATCGCGGTTCTCAATCTCGTCGGTTTTGCTTGACCGAAGGCGACTAGCCTTGCGGTGTTTAAACCTTTTCAGGAGAGTATCATGAACAGCATTGTCTGGCTCGTCGGAGCCGTTGTCATCGTCCTCGCTATTCTTTCGTTCTTCGGTCTTCGTTGATCACACAGAACAATTGCGGCGAAACAGAAAACCGCTGGACTGTAAAGTCCGGCGGTTTCTTTATGTCGGTCTCAGAGTAGTTTCCGCGCAATTTAGGACGTGAAACCGGTTCACAGTTTTGCTGGAATTGCTCTCTCCGATCACTCAGCCGTTAAAACCGCAAATGGGTGATCTGCGAAGGCCCAGTTGACCGATGCGTCATCACCGAAGTCAAAGCTGCGGCCCGTAAATATGTCCCGGTAACGCCGTCCGCCAAGAGATGGAGGCAGGGCTACACGCGTTTCCGCCCAATGCGAGGAGCGCGATGAGTCGAGATCGTGCAGTGCTTCCAGTACAAGCCGGGGGGCAAGGACCAGAACCGCATTGCGATCATCATGGCGGGCAAAGGCGACGATGTTTTTCGCGCGGACGCCGTTGGTTTCCAGCGGAAGATATTTTCCTTCTCGGAAGAGGTTTGGCAGATCCCTGCGAAGTTTTGAGATCGCACCGATCACCTGCTGCTTCAGGCGACCACTCAGCCATTCGTCCTCGTCGATGGAGTTGAGCTTTCCGCCCGCCGAAAACTGTCCCGCCAGTGCCTCGAAATCCGGTTCCCGGCGGTTGTCGGGATCGACCAGCGACAGATCGCTTGTTTCGCTCCCCTGATAGATGTCCGGCACGCCAGGTGCGGTCAGTTTGATCAGTGTCTGGGTGATGGAATTGACGCTGCCGGCGCGGGTGAAGGGGCGAAGGGTGGCGGTGAAATCGCCGAGAAAGTCCTGGTTGTCATGCGAGAGCATCGTGTGAATGTAGTCGTGCACAGCCGCTTCGTAGTCCGCATTTCCATCCGCCCAGTTCGTCCGGAGTTTCGCCTCGCGAATCGCCTTTTCGGCGAAGGCCTGAAAACGCTCCTCCAGCAGCGCAAGGCCTTCGGCATCGCCGGGCGAAAGGTCGGATGGCCAGACGCCGGCAAGCGCCTGGTACAACATCCATTCCACCGCCGGTTCCGGCGCGGGGCCATCGTCAAGCTGCTTTACGGCGGCACTGTTTGTCCGCCGCCAGCGCTCGACGGCATCTGCCCAGACCTGCGGCGCCTCGCTCAATGCATGAAGCCTTGCGCGGGCGTCTTCTCCACGTTTCGTATCGTGCGTGGACGTGCTGGAGATGGCGTCCGGCTGCAGCTTCTGTCGTTCGATCATCTGTGCATGGAAACGGTCGAGCGAAAAATCCCGCGACAAAGGTTCCGCACCGACCTCGTTCAGCGCGATCAAGGCGTGGTGGCGGAAGAACAGCGTGTCCTCGACCGACTTTGCCATCAGCGGCCCGGTGAGCTGCTGGAAGCGGGTACGGAATGTCGATGCCTTGTCCGAGAGTGCGGTCGGAACGTCTCCGTTCAGGATGCTCGTCAGGAAGGGCAGGGCGGTGAGATCTGCGGGTGACGGGGATCGCTTTATGTGAGCGATGACTTTTTCCAGCATCTGCCGGCCTTCGGGCGGCATACCGGCTTGGGTTCCGTAGGTGCGATAGACGGGGAAGGTGACGAGCAACTCCCGCAGCCCCGCCTTGATCGTTTCGGGCGAGAGGGATGTGGTGTCCGGCAGTTCCTCATGTATCGATTCAGCAAGCTTGACGAGGGTGGCAAGTTCGCCGGCGAAGTTGTTGTCCGCCATCAGCAATTTGGCGGCGCGCAGCTCCTTTTCCATATCCGGAACGGTGCCGATCACGGCTGCATAAGCGGCATCGAGCTGGCTCAGCTTTTCCCCGTCGACCAAAGCATCGGAAAGGGTTGCGATGAATTCGTAACCGGTCGTGCCGGAGATCGGCCAGTCGGGCGAGACATCCTCACCTTCGCCGAGGATCTTTTCGACCGTGATGTAGCAGTCGGGGCCGGCTTCCTGCCGCAGGCGTTCGAGATAGGCCTTGGGATCGACAAGCCCGTCGACATGATCGACGCGCAGGCCATCGACAACGCCTGCGCGGACGAGATCCAAGATGAGGCGATGGGTATCATCGAACACGACGTCATCCTCGACGCGGATACCTGCGAGCCCGGTGATCTCGAAGAAGCGGCGATAGGAGAGGTCACGCGGCGCGTCCCGCCAGGATGTCAGCCGATAGGATTGCCGGTCGTGAAGTTCGGCGATGGCTGCTCTGTCGGTAAGCTGCAGAACTTCCGACTCGCTTCCCACATAGGTTTCCGGGTTGAGGGGATAGAAAGTTTCGTAATAGGCCAGCGCCGGCTTTCCGGTCCTCGGGTGCGGCTTTACCGAAATTTCGTCGGCCTCGAGCACCTTTTCGAACGTATCGCCAAGGAATGGCAGGGTGAGGCGCCGGGACCAGTCGATGTCGAAATGGCGAGCATAGCCGCTGTTTTCGCCATGCTCGACCACATCCCGCCACCATGGGTTTTCAAGCGAGGCGGCCATGTGGTTCGGCACGATGTCGAGGATCAGGCCCAGGCCTTCGGCCTTGAGCGTCGCCACCATGCGATCGAAACCTGCACGGCCGTCGATCGCGGGGTCGATCTCGTTGGCGTCAGTGACGTCATAACCGTGGGTCGAACCGGTCGTGGCGGTGAAGACCGGCGAGGCATAGAGATGACTGATTCCGAGGCGCTTCAAATAGGGCACTAGGCTGGCTGCGCGGTCGAAGGTCATGCCATTGCGGAACTGGATGCGGTAGGTGGCGGTCGGGATCATGCGGCGGCTCACAGGGCTTCGAAGCTGACAAGGATGGAATTGGGCGTAAGTTCGGTCACCCGGTCCGGATGATCTTTTTTCGGCCAGGCGTAGAACGCTCTGCCCTGCATGTCGGGGACAGCTTTTGCCGTCTCACCGATATTGATCACCAGTGCGAGCCTGCCCTTCGGGAATTGCCAGGAGACGGCGAGAAACCCTTTATCAGTCTCTATCACCTTGCCGGTGCCGCCGGGCGCGGATCCGAGCAGCGGCACAACGATCTTGCTTCTCTGGCTCAGGAGATCCCTGGTGAAGTCGAGCCAGTCGCGGTTCTCTGCAGACTTCAGCTTGCCCCAATCAAGTCTGGATGCTTCGAACGTCTTTTTCGCATTCGGATCCGGTACCGTTTCGCCTTCGTGGCCGGCATGGCCCTCGAATTCCCTTGCCCGGCCCTCACGCACGGCCCTGGCCAGATCGCCGTGGAAATCGGTGAAGAACAGGAACGGGTTCGTCTCGCCATATTCCTCGCCCATGAAGATCAGCGGGATATGCGGGGAGAACAGAAGCATTGCGAGCAGCACTTTGGTCCGGTCATCGCCGGCAAGCGAGATCAACCGTTCGCCCTCAGCGCGGTTGCCCACCTGGTCGTGGTTCTGGATGAAATCGACGAAAGCGACCGGCGGTTGTCCGGTGCTGTCCACACCACGCTTTTCGCCCGATTGGGGCGAAACTTCTCCCTGATAGGCAAAACCCTCAGCGAGGCACCGGGCGACGAGCTTTTCCGGGCTTTCGGCGAAATCCTTGTAATAGGCGTGGGTCTCGCCGGTGGCGAAAACATGAACGGCATTGTGCAGATCGTCATTCCATTCGCCGGTGAAAAGCGGCGCCGAACCGTCCTCGTCGCGGGGATGGAGGAAGGTGACGTTGCGGCAGTCTTCCGTGGTGAGGTGGATCGGGCGGTCGGTGATCTCGGTGCGTATCCGTTCGGCGATCTCGATCAGCGCGTGTTTTTCGGATGTGTCCTCGATCTGGTCGATCGCATCGAAACGCAGCCCGTCGAGATGAAATTCCTCCAGCCAGTATAGCGGCGCCTCGGTGATGTAGCTGCGCGCTGCATTGACATCATAGGCAATGCCGGCACCCCAGGGCGTCTTCCGTTCCTTGTGAAAGAAGTCGGGCGCCAGCAGCGGCAGGTAATTGCCCTCCGGCCCGAAGTGATTGAGGACAATGTCGAGAACGACGGATATGCCATGACGGTGGGCGGTATCAACGAATGCTTTGAAATCCTCGGGTGGGCCATACGTAGAATGCGGGGCATAGAGCAGCACGCCGTCATATCCCCAGCCGCGCTTGCCGCCGAACTGCGAGAGCGGCATGACCTCGATCATCGTAATGCCGAGATCCGCAAGATAGGGCAGTTTGTCTATGGCTGCGCGAAACGTGCCTTCCGGCGTAAATGTGCCGATATGGAGTTCATAGATGACGGCTTCTTCCCAGGGGCGACCCTTCCAATCGGTGTCCTGCCAATCGTAATTGGTTGGATCGATGACGAGTGAAGGGCCGTTGACGTCATCCTTCTGGGCGCGTGAGGCCGGGTCAGGCACAACCATCCCGTCGGCGAGTACGAAATTGTATTCCGTTCCTGCGGACACCCCTGTCGCAAGAAGCTCGAACCAGCCGTCGCGGCTGGCGGTCATCTCGGTGTCTTCGCCATCGAGGCGGAGCATGACCACATCTTGTCCGGGCGCCCAGAGGCGGAAGCGCACTTCGCCGACTGCAACATATTCCGCGCCCCATGTCTTTGGAAAAACACGAAACTCCGTGGCCGCGTTGTTATCCATCATGTGACCCGGTCCCCTGTTGTCAAACGAAACCGGCAAACGGAAAACGCGCCCGGTAGTTCCATACCGGCCGCGTTATTTGGAAGGCTTGAAGCCTCATTCAAAGATCCAGCAGCGCGTAGGCCTTGCCGGTCGGCTTCTGTATGTGGGAGGCGACGTTGTAGACCGGGGCTCCGCCGGGGGTTCTGCCCTCGTAGGTGCCGCGATGGGCGTGACCATGGACCACGGCCTTCACCGGGAAACGATCGATGGTTTCCGCCAGGCGCGACGAGCCGAGGAAGGGGAAAATTTCCGGGGGCTCACCCTCGACCGTCTGCTGGATCGGCGCATAATGAAGGACGACCATGGCACGTTCCGAGCGAACCTGCCGCAACGCGTTTTCGAGCCGCATCGTCTCCTCGACGCTTTCAGCCACCATCGCCTTGATCGCTGGCTCACCGAAGGAGCCGAGCATGTAACGGCCGAAACCGCCGGCAAAACCTTTGACACCGGCAAAACCGACGCCATCGATCTCGACCGCCTGGCCTTCGAGCAGATGCACGCCGGCATCCTTGATGATCGCTTTCACCTCGTCGACATGGCCGCATTCGTAATCGTGGTTGCCGAGCACGCCGACCATAGGGATGGAGCAGGAGCGTAGGTCGGCCGCCAGGATTTCGGCCTCTGCCGGTTTGCCGAGATCGGTGAGGTCACCGGTCAGCACAAGGATATCGGCTTCCTGCGATATTTCGCTGAAAAGCTCCTTGTAGGAGACCGAGCCGTGTTCCTTGACATGCAGATCGCCAACGGCGGCTATGCGCAGCGTGCCGTTGGCTTTCTTTGCCGTATTGGAATTGTCTTTATTGGAATTGTCTTTTTTATCCGGCGCCTTGGTCACGCAGGGCCTCCTTCTCTGGTTTCCTCGTCCACGCCCTCGCGAAGATCGCCTTCGCCGCCAACATCGGCGAAACCCCATTCCTTCACGTCGATCTCGAAATCGACCCGGCTGAACATCCGGCCACGACAGATCTTCATCTGCGGCAGCGGCAGTTCGCGCTGCGCCTTCAGCCGGTCGAGCAGCTCGTCCAGCAACCAGTCCGGCACCTTGTCGCGCTCGGTTGGGTAGATCCAGCGGAAGTTGAGGAGGTGGATGAGCAGCACTTCCCAGTGCACTTCCATGTGGTTGAGAAGCCGGTCCCAATCGATCTGGTCATGGGCGCGCAGGATCATATGGACGATGTCGCCGCCATCGTAACGGTGGCGCAGCTGCACGAAACATTTCGACCAGATCAGCTCGGTCGGCGCGATGATGCGCACCTTGTGGCCGTTCATCTCGATCTGGTTGGCGTTTTCGAACCAGCTCTCGCTGATCGGCATCGTGCCGTTCGAGGCCGCAAAAATGACGTCGCAAAAATGACGACCCTTCTTGATCTTGCCGAGCCAGCGATCGTCCTCAACTTCGATCTCGTAACCCTTTTCCTGGAAATGGGCGAGAATGCGGGCGTAATCGCCGGCCTTGCAGAAGATATCGAGATCCTTCGTCGGGCGGGTGATGCCCGTATAGGCGCTGATCGCGAAGGTGCCTGCCAGCAGGAATGGGATGTGGCAGGCGACCAGATCTTCGAGCGCTTCGGACACGAATGCTTCTGCATCCGCGTCGGCAAGTGTCGGGGCGGCCTTTACCTCCATCCCCGGCATCAGGTGCAGGGGATGGGTGCCGCGTTCCCTATCCGGTTCGGTCGTCGGCCCCGACTTCGTCGTCGGTATCGTGTCGGCGTCCATGGCTGCCTCCGTTCATTCGTTGCCTCAAGCAACACGCAAGACGGCAAAGAAGTTCCGCCGAGGCGTGGCCGGCTACCCCTTCTCGGGGTTGTCGGCATTTGCCATCGGGCTGGCGTGGCCATCCGGTTGATCGCCGTCTTCGCGCTGGTCGACATCCTCCAGGTCGGTCTCGACGAGATAGGTATCGATATTGCCGAGCCGTGCGGCTTCCTTCAGCGCTTCCGGGTTGGTGGTATCGCGCTGTTCGCGGTCGATGCCGCCGATCTCGCCGGTTTTCGAAGCGTTCGTGCTCATGGCCTGTTCCTTTCAGTTATCTGTCCCGTCCGGAGAAGATCTGCAGACGTCGACAGACAACCTTTCGCAGGAACGGAGGTTCCACGCTTGTCGATTGGAACGAAAAGCCATGTCAGGCGGTTGGTTTGCCAGCAACTGAATGACGGAGGCAGATATGCCGGCAAAATCGAAAGCACAGCAGAAAGCAGCAGGCGCGGCGCTCGCCGCCAAGCGCGGCGATGTCAAGAAAAGCACGCTCAAGGGCGCGTCGAAGGAAATGGAAAAGTCGATGAGCGAAAAGCAGCTGGAGGATTTTGCCTCGACCAAGCGCAAGGGCAAGCCGGAGCACGTCGCGCATCACTGATATCACGTTTTCCGGTCCGAACCCGGACTTCCCGGAAAGGCGGGTGCAGCAGCAGGCACCCGCCTTTTTCATTTTCATTCAGCCTTGAGATTTCAGCTGTATTTGGCGCGCAGGGCCTCGAATTTTGCAAGCTGCCCGGTCAGCAACTCGCGTGCTTCGTCACGCTTGACGAAAACCTTGAACATCGGTGCGCCCTTGCCATTCATGAACCAGACGGAACAGGAGCGGCGACCGTGGAATGCGCGATCGACGAATGTGATCGAGGCGCAATTGTCTTTCTTGATGTGACCACCGATTGGGCTGTCGCTGTGGATGTTGAACCATCCATGGCTTTCCGATCCGGTTGGCAGCTCGCCGTCGATTTCAGCCACGACGTCTTCCGTATGGACGAGGAAGAGCACGACGCCCCAAGTGGTCAGCTCGGTCCAGATGTCGTCGAAGCTTTCCTTAGGCGCGATGACGGCCGAGCCTTGGGGAAGGATTTCTAGGATTTCTGCGGTGGTCACGTTAGCTGCGGCCGCGATCGACTCGACGATGCCGTCGGGCTTTTCGGCCAATGCCGCCAGTGCGCGTTCGCGACGGTCCGGCGTGATTTCGGAAATAGCGTTCATGCTGAAACCTCAGGCCGCATCGGCGGCGCGAACGCCGTTCTTGTCTTCGTGGATGATGACTTCGAAGCCTTCGAAATGCGGGCCTGAAAGATATTCGATCTTGCCGCGGTTATTGCCGGCATTGGCATGAGCGGCACGGAATTGTTCCGACGTCGTCCATGCCTTGAAATGCTCGAATGTTTCCCACACGGTGTGGGATGCATAGAGGGAGTGATCCTCTGCCTTGGGACCTTTCAGCATATGGAATTCGATGTAGCCCGGCAGTTCGGCGAGGCGGCCCTGCCGGTCGCGCCAGACGGCTTCAAACGCCTCTTCATAACCCGGCACGACCCGAAAACGGTTCATTGCAATATACATCGAAAACTTCCCTCACTTAAGTTTCACTTGCCAGTCAAGATATCTGCCGGCTCTCACCTTGAAAAGCCAAAAAAACTTGCGTAGTCAACTCAAGTTATTGAGTTTTGAAGCATTGCCCAGTCTTGTTTTCCCCGGATCTGCGGCAAAGCCAAAGGGTGGATCATCATGGCTTCTCGTTCCAGGTTCGGACGTCTGTTTGCGGTAATTCTGGTTGGATCGGTGTTCGGTGCGAGTGGCGTTAGCGCCGCCGACAAGGGGAATCCCGAGGCCAAACGCATCGTTTCCATCGGTGGCACGATCACCGAAATCCTTTACGATCTCGGCGCTCAGGACCGTATCGTTGCCCGTGATTCCACCAGCTTCTATCCGGCGGATGCCAATTCCAAACCAGATGTCGGTTATATGCGCGCCCTTTCCGCAGAAGGCATTCTCGGCCAGAAGCCGGACCTGATCCTGATGGAGGAAGGCTCCGGACCGCCGCCGGTTCTGGAAATCTTCAAAGCCAGCGAAGTGCCGATGGTGGTCATCCCGACGCCGCCGGAAGCCGGCAAGATCGGCCAGAAAATCCGCGACGTGGGTGCGGCCGTCGGTCTTGCCGACAAGGCCGAGGTTCTGGCGACGAAGACCGAAGACGGATTGAAGGCGGTTGCCGCGGATGTCGCCAAGATTTCCGGGGACAAGAAAAAGGTACTGTTCGTGCTTTCGGTCTCCAACGGCCGCCTGATGGCCGGTGGTGCTGATACCGAGGCCGGCGCGATTATCGAGATGGCAGGCGGCATCAATGCGGCACCGACAATCAAGGGCTATAAGCCGTTCTCCGACGAGGCCGTGATCGCGGCAGCGCCGGATGTGATCCTTGCCATGTCCCGCGGCGATCACTCGATCACGCCGGAGGAGATGTTCGCACTTCCTTCGATGCAGACGACGCCTGCTGCGGCCAACAAGTCGCTGGTTTCGATGGATGGGCTGATGCTGCTCGGTTTCGGTCCGCGCACCCCTGAAGCGGCGCGGGCGCTTGCCGCGAAAATCTATCCGGGCGCTATCAACTGATGAAAGCGCTCGCCATGCCTTTCCGGCGCACGGGTGAGGGGGACAGAACGTCTCGGGGCGTGCTCGTGCTTTTTCTGCTCGTCATATTGCTTGTTCTGGCTTGCCTGATCTCGCTGCATGTCGGACCGACGGGTGTCGGCATTGGCGATCTGTGGGCTTATGCGACGGGCAAGGGCGATAGTCTGACGACACAGGAGCGCGTCATCCTTGAAGCCGTTCGATTGCCGCGCACGGCGCTTGGGCTGTTGGTCGGGGCAGGGCTCGCCGTTTCCGGTGCGATGATGCAAGGTCTGTTTCGCAATCCGCTGGCCGATCCCGGCATTGTCGGCGTGACGTCGGGGGCGGGGCTCGCGGCGGTGAGCGCTATCGTGCTCGGCGGAGGTGTGCTTGCACCCGTCGCACTGGCGCTGGGAAACCAGTTCCTGCCGCTGATGGCATTTTTCGGCGGTTTGCTGGTCACATGGGTTCTTTATGCGATCGCCACGCGTGACGGACGGACTTCGACCACCGCGCTGATCTTGTGCGGCATTGCCATCGGGGCGCTGGCCGGTGCCTTCATGGGCCTGCTGATCGTCATGGCGGATGACCGGCAGTTGCGCGACATCACATTCTGGAGCCTCGGTTCGCTGGGTGGCGCCACTTATGGCCGTGTATTGTCGGTTCTGCCGTTCATCGCTTTCGTCATGGCGATCATCCCGTTTGTCGCCAAGGGGCTCGACGCGCTGATTCTGGGGGATGCCGCTGCCTTTCACATGGGCATTCCGGTACAGAGGTTGAAGCGGATCGTCATAGTTGCGGTCGCCGCGGCCTGTGGCTCGACCGTAGCAGTCGCAGGAGCGATCGGTTTTGTAGGTATCGTCGTGCCGCATCTGCTTCGGCTCGCGATGGGGCCGTCCCACCGCTTCCTGCTGCCGGGTTCGGCGCTTGGCGGTGGCGCTCTGCTTCTGATCGCAGACAGTGTGGCGCGTACAGTCGCGGCACCGGCCGAACTGCCGATCGGCGTCATTACTGCCCTTTTCGGTGCACCTGTCTTCCTGTTCCTGCTGATCGGCAAGAACGGTATCGGCATGCGGGATTTGCCATGATCATTGCAGACAATGTCACAGTCAGCCGCTCGGGCCGCAAGCTGATCGACAGTATCAGCATCGATCTGAAACCCGGCCAGTTCACCGTCGTTATCGGTCCGAATGGTGCCGGCAAGTCGACGCTGATGAAGGTTCTTTCGGGCGAGATGACGCCGGATAGCGGTCTTGTCTCCTACTACGGGACGAGCGTCGATCTCTGTCAGCCAGCCAATCTGGCGAAACGCCGGGCGGTGCTGCCGCAGGCGACCCAGCTTGCCTTTCCGTTTACCGCACTTGAGATCGCCCGCATGGGGGCGGTTGCGCATGGGGCGCTCAATCCCAACGAGGAGGCGCGCAAGGCGCTGTCGCGCGTCGGACTTCGCGGCTTCGAAAGCCGGCCTTATCCTTCGATGTCCGGTGGCGAGCAGCAGCGGGTGCAATTCGCCCGCGCTCTGGCACAGGTGCCGCAGCCGGTCGTCGATGGGATCCCGCGCGCTCTGTTCCTCGATGAGCCAACGGCGAGCCTCGATCTCGGCCATCAGATATCGGTGCTGGAGACGGCGCGAGATTTCGCCTCTGCCGGCGGCATGGTGCTTGCTATCTTGCACGACCTCAATCTGGCGGCGGAATTTGCCGATCATCTGGTGGTGCTGCATCACGGCCGCGTGGTTGCCGAAGGGCCATGCCACGAGACTGTCAGCGACGAAATGATCGCTTCCGTTTATGGTATAGCCGGCGCGGTCGGACGCGTTCCGGCATCGCATATCCCCTACATTCTGCCGCAATCGCGCAATCGCTGATCGTCGCGTTCACGCATTCGGTCGGGTCAGCATGAAGATGGCCGGCCCGATCATCAGGGCTGCAACGAGGGCGGCCAGCCACAGTGACGGATGCGAGCCGAACCAGAAACCGGCATAACTGACGGCCATCAGCGAGATCGCCGTGATCTTCGCCCGGCGCGAAATCGCCCCGCGTTCCCGCCAGTTCCTCAGCGACGGACCGAATGTCTTGTGGTTCATCAGCCACGCTTCCAGCTTCGGCGACGACCTTGCGAAACACGCGACGGCGAGCAGGAGAAAAGGTGTCGTCGGCAGGACCGGCAGGAACGCACCGATTACGCCGAGCGCTACGAAAAACCAGCCGAGACAGAGAAAGACGTAACGCATGAAGGGCCTATGGCAAAATCCTGAACAGGATAGACAAGTTTGATTGCCGCGTCTTCATGTCAAGTGTCAACTGCTTGTTCTGGAATGAGACGGCAATTTTTAGCTGCTGTGCATGCGCAGCATACGCCCTTCCCATTTGATCCCGGCCAGCTATATTGCCGCCGGTTTCAACAACCTCTGAGGACATGATGTCGAAGAAGAAAGTGCTCGTCGTGGGCGGTGCCGGTTATATCGGATCCCATACGTCCCTGGTTCTGGCTGAAAGAGGTTACGAGCCGATCGTTTTCGACAATCTCTCGAACGGGCATGCGGAATTCGTTCGCTGGGGCGAACTCGAGCAGGGCGATATCCGAGATCACGACCGGCTCGACGAAGTATTTGCCAAGCACAAGCCGGAGGCGGTGCTGCATTTCGCGGCTCTCATCGAGGTGGGTGAATCGGTCAAGAACCCGGTCGGTTTCTACGACAATAACGTCGTCGGCGCGCTGACGCTGATGTCGGCGGCGATGAAGGCCGGCGTGAAGGCGTTTGTTTTTTCCTCCACCTGCGCAACCTACGGCTTGCCGGTGCAGGTGCCGATGGACGAGACGCATGGCCAGGCGCCGATCAACCCTTACGGTCGCACCAAATACATCATCGAACAGGCGTTGAAGGATTACGGCCAGTATATGGGCCTGAAATCCGTGATGCTGCGCTATTTCAACGCTGCCGGCGCCGATTTCGAGGGTCGGATCGGCGAATGGCATACGCCGGAAACCCATGCGATCCCGCTCGCCATCGAAGCCGCTCTCGGTCGCCGTCAGGGTTTCAAGGTGTTCGGTGACGATTACGATACGCGCGACGGCACCTGCGTGCGCGATTATATCCACGTGCTCGATTTGGCGGATGCGCATGTGCGCGCCGTCGATTACCTGCTTGCAGGCGGCGAGATGGTCGAACTCAATCTGGGTACCGGCACCGGCACGACGGTGAAGGAACTGCTCGGCGCGATTTCCGAGGTTTCCGGCAAACCGTTCCCGGTTGAATATGTCGGTCGCCGCGAAGGCGATTCCACCTCGCTGGTTGCCAACAACGACAAAGCGCGCGAAGTGCTCGGCTGGGAGCCGCAATATTCGCTCAACGATATCATCAAGTCCGCGTGGGACTGGCATTCACGCTCCAACCACGTGATGAGTTAAGGAAAGCATGTCCATGGCCAAGATGGTCCATTCGATGATCCGTGTTCTCGAAGAGGCGCGGTCGGTCGATTTTTACGAAAAGGCCTTTGGTCTCAAGATCGCCAGCCGCGTGCCTTTCGACGGGTTCACGCTGATCTATCTCTCGAACCCGGAAACCGGGTTCGAGCTGGAACTGACCGTCAATGCCGGCCGCACCGACGCTTATGACCTCGGCAACGGTTACGGCCATCTGGCGGTGACGGTCGAGGACATCGACGCGGAATACAAGCGTTTCACAGATCTCGGCCTCACCGTTGGCAAGCTCGTTGAGATGCCGCATGAGGGCAAGCCTTTTGCGCGCTTCTTCTTCGTTACCGATCCGGATGGCTACAAGACCGAAGTCATCCAGCGCGGCGGCCGGTTTCAGTAAGGAAAAGACGATGGCTGAAGGTGAGATCAAGCTGGAAGAGAGCTGGAAGTTCGCTCTCGAGGGCGAGTTTGCAGAACCCTATATGGCTGATCTGAAACGCTTTCTCGTGGCTGAAAAGCAGGCGGGAAAGCGAATCTTCCCAAAGGGTTCGGAGTATTTTCGCGCACTTGACCTTACCCCGCTCGACGAGGTGAAGGTGGTGATCCTCGGTCAGGATCCCTATCACGGGCTGGGGCAGGCGCATGGCCTGTGCTTTTCGGTGCAGCCCGGCGTCCGCACCCCGCCTTCGCTCGTCAATATCTACAAGGAAATGCAGGCCGATCTCGGTATAGCGCCGGCAAAGCACGGCTTTCTCGAAAGCTGGGCGGAACAGGGCGTGTTGCTCCTGAACAGCGTGCTGACGGTGGAAGAGGGGCAGGCGGCTGCGCATCAGGGCAAGGGCTGGGAGAAATTCACCGATGCTGTCATCCGCACGGTGAACGACGAATGCGACGGGATCGTCTTCATCCTCTGGGGCTCCTATGCGCAGAAGAAGGCCGCTTTCGTCGATCAGGAAAGGCATCTGGTTCTGAAGTCCGCACATCCGTCGCCGCTCTCGGCGCATAACGGCTTTCTCGGCTCGCGGCCCTTCTCCAAGACGAACGAATATCTGCAATCGATCGGCAAAGATCCGATCGACTGGCAATTGCCGGAAAATGTCTGATCAGTGAACGGTTCTGATCTTTCGTCAACTATAAGCGAACAATCCGTTCGGATGTGTCTATCTATCCAATCCGTGTCAGATCAACCAAATATCACCCCATGAACAGCGGGCCGCACGGGCGGTCTGCGAGAGACAAGGGGTTTGACATGATTACCCAGATCAAGGGCCTCCATCACGTCACGTCGATGGCCGCAAGCGCTTCCACCAACAACAAGTTCTTCACCGACACGCTCGGCCTGCGCCGGGTGAAGAAGACCGTCAACTTCGACGCACCTGACGTCTACCACCTCTATTACGGTGACGAAGTCGGCACGCCCGGTTCGGTGATGACCTACTTTCCGTTCCCGCATATCGCGCAAGGACGCCCCGGAACCGGCGAGGTCGGCACGACCGTGTTCTCCGTTCCGCAGGGCTCTCTCGGTTACTGGACCGATCGCCTGACCAAAGCCGGTGCCGATGGTCTGAAAGCCGACGAAGCCTTCGGCGAAAAGCGCCTGCATTTTGCCGGCCCGGATGGTGACGGTTTCGCGCTGGTCGAGGTGAAGGATGACAACCGCGCCCAGTGGACTGGCAACGGCGTCAGTGCCGATGAAGCGATCCGTGGTTTCCATTCGGCATCGCTTCGTCTTCGTGACGAAGGCGCCACCGGCGAGCTTCTGACCTTCATGGGTTACGAGCAGGTCGACACCAGGGACGGCGTCACTCGCTTCGGTATTCCTGGCGGCAACGGGGCCGACTTCATCGATGTCGAGACGATGCCGAACATCAACAGTGCCCGCCTCGGTGCCGGTTCCGTCCACCACATCGCCTTTGCCGTCGAAAACCGCGCAAAGCAGCTCGAAGTGCGCAAGGCGCTGATGGATACAGGCTATCAGGTCACGCCGGTGATCGACCGCGACTATTTCTGGGCGATCTATTTCCGCACGCCGGGTGGTGTTCTGTTCGAGATCGCCACGAACGAGCCGGGTTTCGACCGCGACGAGGATACCGCGCATCTGGGCGAGGCGCTGAAGCTGCCGACCCAGCACGAGCATCTGCGCAAGGCGCTCGAACAGAATCTTGAGCCGATTGCATAGACGCGACTTCAGGGCAGGGCGTCGTTGCCCTGCCGTCTTCATTCAGGAGATATCAATGAGTTACGACAGTTATCTGCACCGGGTACGCCCCGGTGCGCCTGGATCGCCGATCCTGTTCGTCTTTCATGGCACGGGCGGTGACGAGAACCAATTCTTCGATTTCGCCAGTCGTCTTCTGCCGGGTGCGACCGTGGTTTCGCCGCGTGGCGACGTTTCAGAACATGGTGCGGCACGCTTCTTCCGCCGCAAGGCGGAAGGCGTCTATGACTGCGACGACCTTGCACGCGCCACCGAGCGCATGGGCGATTTCATTGCCGCCAACCGCGAACGATACGAATCTTCGACCGTGCTGGGTCTCGGCTTTTCCAATGGCGCGAATATTCTCGCCAATATCATGATCGAGAAGCCCGGTCTCATCGAAGCCGGCGTGCTGATGCATCCGCTGATCCCGTTCCAGCCGGCCGAGCGAACGGTGACCGAGAAGGCGCATGTGCTGATCACGGCCGGTGAGCGCGATCCGATCTGCCCGGTGCCGGCAACGCTCGAGCTTGCCGAATATTTCAAGCGGCAGGGCGACGTCGTGACGCTCGACTGGCATTCCGGCGGCCATGAGATCCGGCCGAACGAGATCGAGGCGATCAAGATCTTCCTTGCGCCCTATGGCGGGCAGGGCTGATCTTGCGATCTGTCCTTATCAGGCTTGCGGAAGCGCATGAACTTGGCAGATAGTGCCGGGGTCAAAGCGGCAAGCCCGGAGGACGACATGAGCAATCACCTGAAATTCTTCATCAATGGCGAATGGGTGGAGCCGGTGGTCCCCGTCGCACTCGATGTCATCGATCCGTCTACGGAAGAGGCCTTCACGCAAATTGCGGTCGGCTCTAAGGCGGATGTGGACAAGGCCGTGGCGGCGGCCAAGGCTGCGTTTCCGGCCTTTTCCCGATGGACTCAAGCCGAGCGTCTTGCGCTCCTGAAACGCATCCTCTGGGAATATGAAAAGCGTGCCGAGGATATTGCGCAGGCAGTCAGCCGGGAGATGGGCGCGCCGATCGCCTTTGCCCGCGATTCCCAGGTCGCAGCGGGGCAGGGGCATCTTAGTGCGACGATCACGGCGCTCGAAACCTACAAGTTTACCGAGGATCGCGGCACGACCCGGATCGTCAAGGAGCCGATCGGCGTCGTGGCGCTGATCACGCCGTGGAACTGGCCGCTCAACCAGATTACCTGCAAGGTCGGACCGGCAATCGCGACCGGCTGCACGATGGTGCTGAAACCTTCCGAAATCGCGCCGATTTCCGGCGTCATCTTTGCCGAAGTGATGGAGGCGGCGGGCGTGCCGAAGGGCGTGTTCAACATGGTCAACGGCACCGGCCCGGATGTCGGGCAGGTCATGGCCGGCCATCCGGATGTCGACATGGTATCGTTTACCGGCTCGACGCGGGCCGGCATCATCGTCGCTAAGACGGCGGCGGATACGGTGAAGCGCGTGGCGCAGGAACTCGGCGGCAAGTCGGCCAATATCATCTTGGCCGACGCCGATCTCAAGCAGGCCGTGGCCGATGGCGTGACCGGATGTTTCGGCAATTCCGGCCAATCCTGCGATGCGCCGACCCGCATGCTGGTGCCGCGCGATCGGCACGACGAAGCGTTGGTGGTCGCCAAAGAGGCGGCCGAAAAGCTCGTGACCGGCGATCCACAGGCGGATGGCATCAATCTCGGTCCGGTTGTCAGCAAGGTTCAGTTCGACAAGATCCAGCGGCTGATCGAAGCGGGTATTTCCGAAGGGGCGACGCTGGTGACAGGTGGTCCGGGGCGGCCGGAGAATTTGAACCGCGGCTATTACATTCGCCCGACCGTGTTCGGCAATGTCACCAACGACATGACGATCGCGCGGGAGGAGGTTTTCGGGCCGGTACTCTCCATCCTGCCTTATGACAGCGAGGAACAGGCGATCGAGATCGCCAATGATACGCCTTATGGTCTTGCAGCCTATGTTCAGGGTAAGCCGGAACATGCAAGGCAGATCGCGCCGTTCCTCAGGGCCGGATCGGTCTATCTCAACTATCCGGACTGGGACCTGTTTTCTTCCTTTGGCGGTTACAAGCAGTCCGGCAACGGGCGCGAATATGCCGACTGGGGCATTCACGATTTTCTCGAAATCAAGAGCGTCGTCGGTTACGGCAATTGAAATTCTGCGATCCGCGGGCGGCAGTGTCGCTCGCGGAGGCCCGGATGACCTCATCGACTATTTTCTGAGCAAGATTCTGTTAACTCTGGTTAAAGCTTTTCCCCTCTGCTTAGATCTCCGCTAATCCAACCTTATGTGCGAAACCGTACAGTGGTTTGGAAATGGTCAGCATGATGCTGACGTGAGGGTTATGCTTTGAACAGTCTCTGGGTCGGATTGCTTGCGAATATGGCGGTGGTGGCACTGGTCATTACGCTTTGGTCCAATATCCGCCTGCCGATCTTTGGCCAAAAGGGTGCAGTTCAGGGGTTGGCTTTCGGAATCCTGTTCGGACTGGGTGCGATCGGCGTGATGCTGATACCCTTCCAGCTCGGCGCGGGTTTCTTCATCGATCTCCGGATGACGATGATCGGAACCGCAGCGTTTATCGGCGGGCCGATTGCGGGTCTTGTCACCACAATCATCGCTGCAACTTTCCGTCTTTATCTCGGTGGGGCAGGGGCTGCTATCGGACTGGTCGGAATAGCGTTCGCATGTGCTGCCGGGCTTATCGGCTGGCGAGTGAAGGTAAAGGACGCGCCGACACTGAAGGCCAGCGTGCTGTTTTCACTGGTCATGGCAATAGGTGCCATGGCTCCGGCTTTTATCTACGCCATGTACCAGGATATCGATACCGGCCCGCAGATCCGCCTGCCTTACATGACGCTCGTCTTCGTCGCGACCCTGATGGCATCCGTGGCGCTTTCCAACGAGATCAGGCGGCGCGAGACGGAGGTGCGGAATCATATGTACCGGCATGTCATCGATAGCCTGCCGGAGGCGCTGAACGTGAAGGATCGCGAAGGGCGGTTCATCATGGCGAATCCTGCAACCGCTGTGCTGATGCAGGCGGAAAATGCCGATGCGCTGATCGGCAAGACGGATTTCGATTTCTACTGCCAGGACGTGGCTGCGGCTTTCCGGGCGGATGAGGACAAGGCGCTGAATGCCGGCAGCCCGATCGTCGAGGAGCAGATGCTCGCCCGGATGGACGGCAGCAGATCGTATCTATCAACTCTTAAGGCGCCATTTACCGATATCGACGGCAACATCATAGGGCTCATCACCCATAGTCGCGACACGACGGACAAGAAGCTGCTGGAAACAGCGCTCGCTCAAAGCGACCGGCGTGCCGCCGAAGCGTTGTCGAGCATTTCCGATGGACTCGTGATGTTCGACAAGGACCTTACGCTTGTCTTCTGCAACGAACGCTACCGCGCCATGTTCTCTGTCACTGCCGATCTTCGCGTTCCTGGTACGCCGGCTACAGCTATTCTTTATGCGTCGATTGCCCGCGGAGAACTGATCGGGATTCCGCAGGAACAGGTTGCTCAGTGGGTGGACAATGCGCTGGCCCGGTTGAAGCAGGGTGGCACCGTGCAGTTTCCGCTTGCCGATGGACGGTGGATCGAATCGCGCACGCGTCCGACGCCGGAAGGGGCCTGTTTCGTCATCTGCTCGGACATCACGGCGGCCAAGCTGCATGAACTGGAATTGCAGAACCTCAATGACCGTCTCTCGGTACTTGCAGAAACGGACAGCCTGACCGGTCTTTTGAACAGACGGGCTTTCGATGCGGTCATGGCAGAAGAGCTCGACAGGGTGGAGCGTGGCGATAGCTCGCTTGCGCTGCTGCTGATCGACGTCGATTATTTCAAGCGTTTCAACGACACTTACGGCCATGGCGCGGGTGATTCCTGCCTGAAAATGGTCGCGGATTGCCTGCGTGCCACCGCTCGCCGGACGGACGACCGGGCCGCCCGCTACGGCGGCGAAGAGTTGGCGCTTATCTTGCCGGATACCGACGAAAAGGCTGCCGTCATTATCGCAGAGGAATATTGCGAGCGGCTACGTGGTCTGCGCATTCCCCATACGGGAAGCGACAAGGGGATTGTCACCGTCAGCATCGGTGTTTCCACTCTTGGACGCGGTTCCATTCCAACGGATGCTGCGCGTCTCATCGCCCGGGCCGACGAAGCACTTTACACGGCCAAGCGGGACGGTCGCGACGGTGTCAGGCTCTGGGAGCCAAGCCGTCCGCGCATCGTGCATTCGGATAGCGCGCGGTCCTGAGCCTCTATTGTGGAGTGGAACCGGTAGAGCGGCCGGTCGTCCGCATGCGCTTTGCGCAACATTGAAAAGCCCGTGCGGGCTTCCCCATAAATCATCAGTAACCGCAGCCTTTCAGCTGCGCTGCATAGCGGGCCGCCATGCCTGCGGATTTCTGCGCCGTCTGCCTCAGGCTACCGCTGAAATTGCCGCGGTCATATCCTGCGTGTCCGGCATAATAGGCAAGATAGAGATTGTAGGCGTCGTTTCGCGCAACGCCGTTCCGAGCCGAGGTCTGGTTGTGGTACCAGCCGACGAACCGGATCGCGTCGCCAAAATCGTTGCGGCGAGCGCCCCAGCGGCCGGTGGCGCGCTGATAGGTCTCCCAGGTGCCGTCAAGCGCCTGGGCGTAGCCGTAGGCCGAGGATGCCCGCTTGCCGGGAATGAAGCCGAGGAACCATTTGCGGGGTGGGCGGGCATTGGATCGGAAACTCGACTCGACGTAGATCGTCGCCATCAGGATCGGGACGGGCACGCCATATTCGCGTTCCGCGGCACGGGCCTGTCGCTCCCAGTTGTTGAAGAAGCCGTCTCGCTGCTCGAAAATCGCGCAGGCATTGCTGATCCTGCTCGGCGCGCTGGCGCAGCCGGCGAGAGTGAGGAGCGCGATGAAAAACGCAATACGCATCGCAGAAACACGGGTCATTCCCGATAGATGACTCTTAAGATTTAATGAAAAGTTTAAGGACCGGCTATTCTGTCGGTATGTCGACTGCCGGTCATCTTGAAAAGCAGAGGGGAACGGCGTCTTCTGCGGCAAAGCGCCGCGTCGTGTGCTCACGTGTATTTGATAATAGTCAATCCTTGGATGGGCCGCGATGGTCCTGTTGGGGTGCCATGAATGTCGAAGCGCAGCTTTTCGTTTCCGGTCGCTGATGTAAGAGCGCGCGCGCTCGGTGAAATCCATGCGCGGCCCTATACGCTGCTGCCATTGCCGCGCGTCATTTTCCAGCTGGCGTTTCTCACCGAAGCCAATCTGGATGCAGACCATGCGATCCTGGCTGAACTGTCTTTAGGGCAGGGTGTGCCTGCGCCTTCTCCCGATACCAGCCACCACACGATGAGCTGGGGCAGTGGCACGCTGCGTTGGGAGCGGCATACGGAATTTTCGACCTATTTCTGGGATACGCCGGCGCCGGCTGCATTCGGTGGAGAGATTGCGGTCAACCCGTTCGGCGCGAGCTTTGCCGCGCCCGGTCCCTTCATTTCCGGTGTTCGTATCGAAGTCCGGCCCGCCGGCGATGACATGTCGGATATCACGTCGCGTTTCGATCCCACGAGCCTCTGTCAAAGTATGGTCGCCGACAATCAGGCGGTGCTGATCACCGATTTCCGTCAGGATGGCGACGGGCTGACGAAATTCCTCATTCTCGATCACGGCATGACCGATGCTGCGCGCGGCATGCTTGCCCAGCGTATTCTCGACATCGAGACATACCGCACGCTGGCGATGATGGGACTGCCGATGGCGCAGGGCCTGTCACCGGAAATCCGGCAGTTCGAGGCGCGCTTTACCGCGATCACGCAACGCATGAAGCAGCACGCCCGCGACGAGGCGGACGAGATGCTTCTCGAAATCACCACGCTTGCAGCCGAACTGGAAGCCAATGCCGCGTTCAGCCTTTACCGGTTCGGCGCCAGCCGCGCCTATAACGACATTGTTCTCGATCGCGTGGGCATGCTGGCCGAAAGGGCGCTGCCCGGCAACGAGACGCTGGGCGCCTTTCTCCATCGTCGTCTGGCGCCGGCGATGCGGACATGCCAGTCGGTCGAGGAGCGGCAGGTAAACCTGTCGCGCAAGCTGACCCGTGCGACGGCACTGCTGCGCAGCTGGATCGACGTCGATCTGCAGAAGTTCAACACCGAAATCCTTGCCTCTATGGACAAGCGCTCGCATTTGCAGCTGCGTCTGCAGCAGACGGTCGAAGGCCTTTCGGTGGCGGCGATTTCATACTACGTTATCGGTCTGGTCGGTTATCTCGCCAAGCTGATGCACTATACCGGTCTGGATATTACGCCGGAGGCGCTGACCGGAGCGTCCGTGCCTTTCGTGGTGGTTGCGATATGGCTGCTTGTCCGGCGTATCCGCAACAGGCATGACGACGACGGTGGGCGCAAGCTCAGCTGGCGTCAACGCTGTGCCGAGGCGCGTGAGGTCGACAAGCGGCCGACTGTCTAACGCTTTCTCCATATTGAGCGCCATGCCTCCTGTGCCAAGGCGGGAAAAACGGTCATTTCAGTAAAATTGCATCTTTCCATTTAAGCCCGCCGAAAAGTTGTGCGGCCTATTGTCGTGCCAGAACGAAACGCGATGGCCTCAGAGCCGTCCGTAAAACAGGGTTCAGGCAATGATCAGGAAGCTTATTATTTCGGCGGCTGTTCTGGCCGCGCTCATTCACGGCAAGGAAGCCAGTGCCGCCGGTCCAGGCGGTTTTGCGCGGGAGCTTGCGTCTATCTTCGTCAATCGGGCCGAAGTCGATCACGCGATCAGCGAAGTCGATGCCTATCTGGACACGTTTGTTGTCGATGAGGCCAAACCCGTGGCTCGGCAAGACTGTGTCGACTGCATCGATATCTGACGCTCGACGCATTTGCGGGAAACGGCCGGCCCTCAGGTGAGGGTCGGCTTTCCGCGTTCGGCTATGGCAATGCCGATCAATGCGAGTGCGAGTGCCGCAACATGGAAGAGTTGCAGGTCTTCGCCGAGAACGATGACTGACAGTAACGTGCCGAAGACCGGCACCAGATTGATGAACAGTCCGGCGCGGTTGGCGCCGATTTCCATGACACCGCGGATGTAGAGGACCTGCGCCACCAGCGATGCGAATATCGCCGTGTAGAGCGCCACCATCCAGCCCGTCGTATCCGGCCAGATCATGTTACCGCTCGAATATTCCCAGGCCGCAAGCGGAGTGCTGAAAACGAGAGCAAAAAGCGCCGGCACAGCCATCAGGCTCTTCCAGCTGATCGGCGGGCGCCAGCGCAGCGCGATCGTGTAAAGCGCGTAAGCGGCAATCGCTATTATCATGATCGCATCGCCGAAATTGACCGTCAGGGTGAGGAGCGTTGTGATGTCTCCGTGAGCGGCAGTCAGCAGGCTGCCTATGGCGGTTAGACTGAAGCCGAGGATCTGCAGCCATGACACCCTGGTTCTGAACAGGGCGAAATTCACCACGAAGATCAGAACCGGGATCAGCGTCTGTTCGACTGTGACGTTGATGGCACTGGTATAGGTGACGGCGGTGTAGAGCACCGCATTGAAGACGACATATCCGACCACGCCGAGAAAACCGAGAACGGGAATATTTCTGCGGATCACCGGCCAGTCATGGCGCAGGTCCTTCAGTGAAATCGCGAAGATGATGACGACGGCAAAGAACCATCTCCAGAAGGTCAGCATCATCGGGCTGATATGGCCGATCGCAAGCTTGCCTGCGACTGCATTGCCGCCCCAACACAAAGCGGCGATTACGAGAAACAGATAGGCTTGGCGATGCAAATGCGTTCTCCATGCGCCGTCCTGTCGGTTTCGGCGCCTTTGATATTACATGGCCAATAACTTGCGATTTCGGCGTCTGTCACGCAAAAACCTTAGCGGGGTCACAAACAGGTCGCTTTCCTCACGCCAAGGCATTATAGATGCGCGCGTTTGTGGAGCCGTTGGGTTATCCGATCGGCATTCGAGAAAAAACTGGTGTAAAGCTCGCCGTCGAGCCAGGTCCGGGGACCGGTACTGATGAGCGGGTTTCGTCCTAAGGGCAGGAAGCAGATATGACGAACTGTGTCGTAGTGGGTTCGCAATGGGGTGACGAGGGCAAGGGCAAGATTGTCGACTGGCTCTCGGAGCGTGCCGATATTGTCGTGCGTTACCAGGGCGGCCATAATGCCGGCCATACGCTCGTCATCGACGGCGTCAGCTACAAGCTTTCCCTGCTGCCCTCCGGCGTCGTTCGTCCCGGCAAGATGGCGGTCATCGGCAATGGCGTCGTCGTAGATCCGCATGCGCTGATTGCCGAAATGGGCCGCCTTGCAGCCCAGGGCGTCACAGTGACGCCTGAAAACCTCCGAATCGCTGAAAATGCCACGCTGATCCTGTCGCTGCACCGCGAGCTTGACGGGATGCGCGAAGACGCGGCCTCCAACAGCGGCACCAAGATCGGTACGACCCGCCGCGGCATCGGCCCGGCCTACGAAGACAAGGTCGGCCGTCGCGCCATCCGCGTCATGGATCTGGCGGATCCGGATGCGCTGGAAGCCAAGGTCGAGCGCATCTTGACGCACCACAACGCGCTTCGCCGCGGTTTCGGCGCGCCCGAAGTCGAACACAAGACGATCATGGAAGAGCTGACGTCGATCGCCGACACGGTTCTGCCGTTCATGGACAGCGTCTGGCAGCTGCTCGACAAGGAACGCCGCAAGGGTTCACGTATCCTGTTCGAAGGCGCTCAGGGTTCGCTGCTCGATATCGACCACGGCACGTATCCGTTCGTCACTTCGTCGAACACCGTTGCCGGCCAGGCTGCTGCTGGTTCCGGCATGGGGCCTGGTTCGCTCGGCTACATCCTCGGCATCACCAAGGCTTACACGACGCGAGTCGGCGAAGGCCCGTTCCCGACAGAACTGACCGACGAAATCGGCCAGTTCCTCGGTGAAAAGGGCCATGAATTTGGCACGGTGACGGGCCGCAAGCGCCGCTGCGGCTGGTTTGATGCGGCTCTCGTGCGCCAGTCGGTCGCGACCAATGGCATTACCGGCATCGCGCTGACCAAGCTCGATGTCCTCGACGGTCTCGAAGAGCTGAAGATCTGCGTCGGTTACACGCTGGACGGCCAGAGGATCGACTATCTGCCCGCTTCGCAGGCCGCTCAGGCCCGAGTCGAGCCGATCTACATCACGCTCGAAGGCTGGAAAGAATCGACGGTCGGAGCTCGCACCTGGGCCGAACTGCCGGCGCAGGCGATCAAGTATGTCCGCCAGGTCGAGGAATTGATCGGTGCTCCGGTTGCACTGTTGTCCACAAGCCCGGAACGTGACGACACGATACTTGTGACCGATCCGTTTGAAGATTAATGTCAAGAATTGATTATCCATTCAGCCGGCGGTTGTCGGCTACCATGAGAAAGTGCTGATGGCTGATTTTGTAGCGGTGATCCGCCGCGCTGTTGACGGTTTGGCGACCAACACGCCCGAGGCGCGCACGCGAGTTTATGAAAAGGCTCGCGGTGCCGTCCAGCGCCAGCTTGAGAACATGAAGCCGCGTCCGCCAGAGGAAATGCTGCGGCGGCAGATGGACAAGCTGGAAGCGGCGATCGTCGAGGTGGAGACCGAACATTCGGAAGCGCTCCCGGCTGAACCGGAAGTGTCTGCCGTCCCGGCACCGATATCGGATCCGTATCAGCCACCGGAGCCGGTCGAATACGCTCCCGTCGAAACAACTGCGGCGCCGGAACCTCATCCTGCGGAAGAGTACCCCGCGTCGCCTTCTCATGCGGAGACGTATCGCGAAGAGGAGCCCGTTGCCGCGGAGCCTGCCGCCGATACCTATCAGGCGCCGGACACCCACTGGCCGGAAACACAGCATTCCGAGGCCGTCGCTCAGCCAGCCGAGCATGATTGGCGCGAAGCTCCCGAAGAGCCGCAGGTCGTCGCTCATGCAGAGGAGCCGACAGCCGAACGTTACGGCGATTGGCGTGACGACGTTCCCGAAGAGCGGAACCAATATGCGCAGCCGGTCGCTCCGGCGGAGACGGATTACGGCTATCATCCGGCTGCCGCGAGCGAAGAGGTTTCTCCGGTTGCCGAAGAGCGCCATGAGACGCCATCTTTCGTTGAGCAGGAAACCGTATCCTCCGATTGGCAGACCGAGCAGCATGCTCCGACGCAGGATTATGTCGAGCAGGAAACCGTTTCGCCATATCAGGCCAAATGGCCGGAGCAGGAGCCCGAACCGGTTCATCCGGCCGAAGATAGCCGCGCTACCGCAGCATGGGATGAAGTCGACGATCTTACCCGCCATCTCGATACGGGGCATCGCAGCGAGCCTGTGGCCGCGCATTTCGGTGAAGAGATGCGCGCTTCCGCCGAGCCGGTCCGCATGCCGCCTGCCGCAGATATTCCGCAGGCTTCGCAGCAGACGCGCGACAACCGTGACGACGAAGATCCGTTTGCCGCTTATGTCGATGCCCAGCCGGCCGCGCCTGCAAAGCAGCCGACGCCGCCGCAGCAGGATGAGCGCGATCCCTGGAGCGATCTGGAAGACCTGATCGGCTACACCAAGGAAACACCCGCTTCCGAACAAAAGCCACAGAAGTCTACGCAGGAAGACGATTTCAGCGATCTGCTTTCGCCGCCTGCCAAGCCCTATCGTGTGACGCCCGTCCGCAAGCGCAATTATGCCGGCATCATTCTCGGCCTGCTCGCTCTGATCATTCTCGGCGGCGGCGCCTATGGCGCATGGATGTATCGCGACAAGCTCAACGACATGGTGGGCGGTCTGATCCAGTCCAGCACCGGCGCAAGTGAAACGGCGCAACAGACACCTGTTGCCAACGCTCCGTCCAGCCCTGCAACGACGCCGGCTACGCCTGCGCCGCAGACCCCTGCCGCTCAGCCACAGCAGGGGGCAACCGCGCCGACCCAACCACAGACGAACACACCGCCACCGGCGGACGGTTCGTCGACCGGGACCAAGTTTACCCAGCGGCTCATGGAAAACGGCTCCGAAGTCGATGCCGGCCCGGGTGATGCAGGTAGCCTGGCGCAGAATGCCGAAGGTCAATCGGTCGCGCAGCTCAATGCGCCGCCGGCCGATCCTGCGACGGCAACGCCGCCGGTAAGCGGCTCGGCTCCGACTGCTGGCGCTGCTACGCCCGCACCCGTAGCCCCAACCGCGACCACGACCGAAGCGCCGGCTGCTTCCGGCGAAAAGATGTTCCTTTACGAGGAGCGTATCGGCCAGTCCGCACCGACGGCAATCGAAGGTTCGGTCTCCTGGTCGCTACAGCGCGAACCCGCTCAGAACGGTGGGCCGCCTGAGCCCGTGGTGCAGGGACGCATCACCGTTCCCGGTCGCGGTCTGACCGCTCTGGTGACAGTCAAGCGCAACAATGACTCGTCACTGCCGGCAAGTCATCTGATCGAAATCGTGTTTGCCGTTCCGCCGGACTTTGAAGGCGGCGCGATTGACAGCGTTCTTCGTATCGCGATGAAGCAGACGGAGCAGGATAGGGGCAATGCGCTGGTTGCCGTTCCGGCGAAGATCACCGACGATTTCCATATGATCGCGCTGAACGACTTCCCGGATGCCCAGCGCACCAACCTTGAGCTGATGAGAACCCGCAACTGGATCGACATCCCGCTTGCCTACCGCAACGGCCGCCGTGCGCTGCTGACGCTGCAGAAGGGGCCTGAGGGCGTAAAAGCCTTCGACGAGGCCATTCGCGAGTGGAGCCAGGCTCCGGCAGCACCGACCGGCCAGTAATATCTGCCGTCACGACATTCAAAGCCCCGCGAGTTTCTGACTCGCGGGGCTTTTCTTTGTGCAGCCCTGATGAGGCACCACCAATCATGCGTTGCGGTTGCGCACGACGCGATATGTCGCGCGTCGATATGCGTTAATGTCGCATTGACAATCATCAGCTTCATCGCGATGAACTCCGGCCATGCGCGTCATTCGAGACCTGATCAGAGACGGATTTTGCGGCGGTCCGCTGGCCGCGCTGATCGGCGTTCTGATGGCGCTGCAGGCCCTGATCGGTGGCTTCGGCACCGGTGCCATGACCTATGCCTCCACTGACGAGGCGATTATCTGTTCCGCCGACGATTCCGGCCAACACTCGCAGCATGCGCTCGATCAGCATTCGGCGCATGGTTCCGGCGATGCTCCGGATCTGCCCCACACTCGGGACTGCTGTCTGACCGCCTGCCAGGTGGCGTCTGCGGTCCATGTCGGCATCCCGTCCAAGGCGCCGGCCCCTGCCGTTTTCGTAGCCATCCGTTCGGCAACGGCGGTTGTGACAACCGAAGCATCCACTCCACCGCGACAGCTTGGGCTTAGTGGGGATGCAAGAGGGCCGCCCGTTCTTCCAGTTTGACGTCACCTTCCTTGCCGGTTCTGCCGGCTGTCGTCCTATTGGAGATCATCATGACCTTTTCCCGGATCATCGTTCCGGCGCGCACTGTGCGGCGGCCCTGTCTGGAGGCGCGCATGTCCGCTGAAATCGCGCCATCGCAACCGGCTTTCGCAGCCATCAGGCAGCTTGTCACGCGTCTGCACTTCTATGTCGGCTTGTTTGTCGGGCCGTTCCTGCTCGTTGCTGCGATCACCGGCACGCTTTACGTGCTGACGCCGCAGATTGAGAACCTGCTCTATCGTGACCAGCTGGTGGCGCGTACCGACGGTCCGGCACGTGCTTTGTCCGAGCAGATCGAGGCGGCGCGTGCGTCGATCGGCGAGGGACCACGGCTGTTTGCCGTGCGGCCGGCGGTTGCATCGGGGCTGACGACACGGGTGATGTTCACCCAGCCGGATCTCGGCGAATCGGAGACGCGAACGGTGTTCGTCGATCCGGCGTCACTCGCCGTGCAGGGGGAGTTCATCACCTATGGTACAAGCGGCATTCTGCCGTTCCGCATCACGCTCGATTACCTGCACCGCAACCTGCTTCTCGGCGATATCGGCCGGCATTACAGCGAGCTTGCGGCCTCCTGGCTCTGGATTTCGGTCCTCGGCGGTTTGCTGCTCTGGTACTGGCAGCGGAGCACGAAACGGCCGAAGGCCGCCAAGGTCACAGCGTCAGCGCGCGCGCGCCGGCTGCATATGCTGATCGGCCTGTGGACGGCGCTCGGCCTGCTGTTTCTTTCTGCCACCGGACTTACCTGGTCGCGTTGGGCGGGTGGCAATATCGATGTCTTCCGCACCGAAGTCGGCTGGGTGACGCCGGCGATCACCACGGCCCTCAATCCTGAAGCGGAAGCGCCGGTGCTCGGTGAACATGCCGCTCATGGCATGGGCGGATCCGTGGATACTGCGCCGCCGGTTGCTGAGCGGGATATGGTCGCCCGCTTCGACGGCGTGGTGGCATCGGCGCGTGCTGCCGGTATCGATTCGCCGATGATCGAGATCCGTCCGCCGCGCACCGTCGGCCAGGCATTTCGTGTCAGCGAATACGATCGCAGCTGGCCCACGCAGGTGGATACGATCGCCGTCGATCCGACCGATTTCAAGGTCACGAGCCGGGCCGATTTCGAAACCTTTCCGATCGTCGCCAAGCTGATCCGCTGGGGCATCGACGCGCATATGGGCGTGCTGTTCGGCGTTGCCAATCAGGTGCTGATGGCGGCGCTCGGCATCGCACTGACGGCGATGATCGTCTACGGTTACCGCATGTGGTGGCTGCGTCGTCCGGCACCGGGCGGTTCGCCGCGCACTCTGATCCGCAGTTTTTCCTATCTCTCGCCGGTCGCCAAGGTGTCGGCGCTTTGTGTGGCTGTCGTTTTCGGCGTGGCTTTGCCGGTGATGGGTGTCAGCCTGTTGGTGTTCATGTTGGTCGATTTCTTCCGCGCCGCGTTGGCGGAGATGATGGCGGCCGACCAGCGCAAGATGCCGCCCGGCATGCGCTGAGGCCAGCCTGGGAAAAGAGCAAAGGAAAAGCCCGCAGCCAGTTGAATGACTGCGGGCTTTTGTGTGCTCGAGCGGTCGGTCCGTATCAGTCCGGCGCGCGCACCAGGATCTTGATCTGGGTCTTTTCCGCAACCAGCGTGTCGAACCCCTGGGTGACGATGTCATCCAGTTCGATGCGCTTCGTCACCAGCTTGTCGGCCGAGAAATAACCCTGGACCATCAGGTTCATGACGGCCGGGAAGACGTCGCGATAGGCGATCGTGCCCTTCAGGCTCTTCTCCTTGAGCACGACCGTGTTGGGCTGGAAGGGAGCTTCCTTTTCCCAGATCGAAACGATGATCGTCTCGCCCTCGTAGCGGGTCGCGTCGATGCATTGCTGCAGCACTGCCGGGACACCGGTGACCTCGAACGTGACATCGACGCCGCCGGGCGTCAGTTCACGGATGCGCTGGGCGGCATTTTCCTTGGATGGATCGATGATGCTGGTGGCGCCGAGTTCGAGCGCCTTGGCGCCGCGCTGCGGCGATAGTTCGACGACATGGATCGCCGAGGCGCCTGCCACCTTCAGGGCTTCGACCACGAGCAAGCCGATCGGGCCTGCGCCGAAAACGGCAGCGGTGCCGCCGGCCTTGAGGCTGGAGAGGCGCACGGCATGCAGCGCGACGGCTGCAGGCTCGACGAGGGCGCCCTGTTCGAACGAGAGGCCTTCCGGCATCTTGTGGACCCAGCGCTCGCCGACCGTCGTATAACCGGCAAAACCGCCGCCGCCGCCGGAAAGGCCATGAAAGCCGAGATTGTCGCAGAGATTGTACTTGCCATGGAAGCAGGCGTCGCACTTACCGCAGGCGAGGATCGGTTCGACCACCACACGGTCGCCCGGCTTGACGCGTTCGACACCTTCGCCGACCTCGGACACTTCGCCGGAGAATTCGTGGCCCATGATGATCGGTGCAATATCATGGCTGACGGGGTGCGGTGCCTTGACCGGCACGAAGATCGGTCCGGCCACATATTCATGCAGGTCGCTGCCGCAGATACCGGCCCATTTGACCTTGATCTTGACCTGTCCTGCTGAGGGCTTCGGTTCCGTCACTTCCTCAACGCGGATATCCTTGGCGCTGTACCAGCGTGCTGCTTTCATCAGTCATTCTCCTTCAGGCTCTGACGAGGGCAATCCGACGGGTGTAGCGCTGAAGCATGAGAAACTTGATAGGCAACAATTTTTCCGGAACATGAAAACAGTACAAAGTGTCGCATCCTTGAGACAGGTGCGGGCATAAAAAAGACCGCAACCCTGGGGTCGCGGTCTATCTAAATTAGCAAGGTATTCTGGATGCTTAGGCGTCGACGACGCGCAGGGCCTGAGCCTGGGCAAGCGCTTCCTTCTGGACCGCATCCTGCACCTTTTCGAAGGCGCGGACTTCGATCTGGCGTACGCGCTCGCGGCTGATGTCGAATTCCGACGACAGCTCTTCGAGCGTGATCGGATCCTCGGTGAGGCGTCGGGCCTCGAAGATCCGCCGTTCGCGATCGTTCAGCACGCCGAGCGCCTTGGCCAGCATCCGCCGGCGGGTGTCGAGCTCATCCTGCTCGATCAGCACGGCTTCCTGGCTTTCGCTGTCATCCACCAGCCAATCCTGCCACTGGCCGGATTCGCCTTCCGCTGCACGGATCGGAGCGTTGAGCGATGCATCACCGGAAAGCCGGCGATTCATCGATACGACTTCCTCTTCGGAAACGTTCAGCTTGGTGGCGATCTCGGTGACCTGGTGAGGCTTGAGGTCGCCTTCGTCGATAGCCTGGATCTTGCCCTTCAAGCGTCGCAGGTTGAAGAACAGGCGCTTCTGGTTGGCAGTCGTACCCATCTTCACCAGCGACCACGAACGCAGGATATATTCCTGGATCGAAGCCTTGATCCACCACATGGCATAGGTGGCCAGGCGGAAACCGCGTTCCGGATCGAACTTCTTGACGGCCTGCATCAGGCCAACATTGCCCTCGGAGACCACTTCGCCGATCGGCAGGCCGTAGCCGCGATAGCCCATGGCGATCTTGGCCACGAGACGAAGGTGGCTGGTCACCAGCTTGTGGGCAGCGTCGCGGTCGCCATGCTCGGCATAGCGCTTGGCAAGCATGTATTCCTGCTGGGGTTCCAGCATGGGAAACTTGCGGATCTCATCGAGATAACGATTGAGGCCGGCTTCACCGGCGGTAATGGAAGGCAAATTATTGCGGGCCATAAAGCACCCCTTTCCGAACGTTGTCGGCTCCCTCAGACGTAAGCTGTCCCTGTTCGAAGGCGAACCGAATATGGCGCGGATCGTTGCCGATCCCGCACCAATGCAGGTACCAAGTAAGTACGGCGGAACAGTGATTCAAGATATCACGAAGGCGTTATATCATTACGTTTTGGTAATGCTTCTGCGCCGTTTCAGGTCAGCGGTAAACCCGTTCCGAAAGGGATCGCATGCCTGACCTGACCATCATTTCATAGACCATGCGGCGGGCCATGGGATTGTGCAATCTTATTGCTTTCGAACCGAGAAAATCGGTTTTAATGTGGTCGAAGGCCATCAGGTCCGGCGCTTCGTCGATCACACGGCAATAGAAGTCGTGAAACTCCTTGCGACAGACGTAGGTCTTGTACTTCGTCATGCATAAGGTCGCGAGTTCGTCCTGCCGCTCTCGCAGAAAATCAGTCACGCCGACCGTCACTTCCGGCCATGCCGGATTGAAGGTGTCGTCGAAAGCGATGATGCCGTGGGGGGCAAGCGCATCAAGGGCTAGCACGCTGTCGGATGTCACATGATGCAGCATGTGGCCGCCGTCGATGCTGAAAAAGCGCGTGGTGCCGATCTTCTCGGTAATGTCGGTCGGCCGAAGCTGCGTACTGTCTCCGCAGATGACCAGATCCTGATCCACCGGCAGGCCCAGTCTTTCGCCGTTCTCGATGAAACGGTCATATTGCGTGACTGTTTCGCCGCCGCTCTGGTCGATATCGAAAAGGTCGATCGCCAGGATCTTTTCCTTATCGCCGCATACCTTCCTGTAGAGGAAATAGGAGCGTCCGTAGAACACGCCGATTTCGGCCACGCCGCCGCTCAGTCCGTGCGTGTTCTGCGCCTGAAGCAGCGCCAGAAAGACGAGCGCATCCGGAGGGTCGATATATCCCTCGACTGTCTGCAGATCCTTGAAGATGAATTTGCGGATATCTCCGTTCATGCTGCGTGTCTTCGATGTTGCAGAGCGCTGGCCTGAAGAAGATGAAGTCACAGAGGATTCCGATGCAGACATTGCCGCAAATGAAGCTTTTTTATCTTCCGCACGTATTTTGCGTTGCAGCAAGTGTGATAATTTAAGCAAAGGTTGTTCGCCCTGATGAAAGAATCATTCCCTCCTCGGATCGAACAATTAAGTACATCATTCCCATAAATAAGAAACGGCTTGTTTGCTATATTTATATGTCGCTTCGGTGTTGTTGATAAAGTCTCGGGTTTTCACTCGGCTTTGCTTTTTTCCTCCCGGTAAAGCCATGGATGGCCGGCCATGGACGACTTGTCATAAGACCCGCCTCGCGCTAACGGAATCGACGTTCGAGATCGTGTGAGTTGCTTTGCCGGTAGCGGCTGTACTCGCCATAGGCCTGGCAGCGGGAGACGCCGATATCCTTGAGCTGTTCGTCGTTCAGCTCCAGAAGTGCCAAGGTATTGCTACGCTGGCGCAGCCTTGCCGCAAGCCAGCGCGCGACACGGGCAAATAAATCTCGCCTGGGCGCAGAAAGGGACGCATCCCCTGTTTCTCGGGCCTCTTCGGTCGGCAGATCGAAGGCATAGTCTATGGGTTCCGGCGCGCGGTCGAAGACCGCCCGGTTCTCGTTTTTCATGATATCCTCCTGGGATCAGGTCGGCCTCGTCTTCGCGGGCCAAGAGGGGCGGTCAGTCAGCCGCTCCCGTTTCTCAAAATCGTTCTTGTTATTCAGCGACTGGTATGGGCACCAGCCGTCGCCGCGCGTGTGGCTGCTTCTGCTTCTCGCAAAACGACGGCGCATTCCTCACAGCAGACCTCGACGGTTCTGCCGCCGATCTTCACGGCGATGCGGGTGTCGTCGAGTTCGCAGTCGCATACGGCGCAGGTATTGTCCTTCATCTCATCTCTCCAGTGTTCGATGTCGATGATGTGAGAAAACACCGATTGGCGATTTCGCGCTGTCAGAATCTTTAGCGATCTTCTTCGCGATCGGTTTTGGGCGGTTATCGCAGGCCGGCGAAACGCTGGAACTCGGCCGGGGTGCGGCCATAAGCCTGCCGGAAGGATGAGGAGAAGTGGCTGTGGCTGGAAAAACCGAGATCGAGCCCGAGCTCGGTCAGGTCGTCGTAGCTGCCGAGCAGATCCAGAGCGCGCGCCAATCTGAGGCGCAGTTGATAGCGATAGAGCGGCATGCCTTCCACCTTACGGAAGACCTGGGTCAGATAGACGGGCGAAACGCCGGTCTCTTTCGCGATTTCCGACAATGTCCAGCGCCGGGCAAGATCGGATGACAGCAGGAGCTTGGCGCGGTTAACGAGTTTCTGGGTGCTGAATCCGGGTGTCGGCGGGCGTGCGGTCCGCTCGCCGACGGACCGGCGGACGAGCGTGAGTGCCAGGGCCTCGCCTTCCAGCGGCTCGGCGGTTCGGCTGACAAGGCTGTGCCGCAGCAGGGCTACCTGCGCCTGCGCGCGGGCATCGATGCCGAGGCGCTGCTTGTTGAAGCCGAACCTCTCTCCAGCACGGCGATGAACATCCGGCACCAGCTCGTCGAGCAATACTTCCGGCAGGTTAAGGCTGATTGAGGCATCTCCACCCTCGACCGGATGGCTGATGCGATAGATATCGCCCTTGTTGAAGAAAAGAACCTGGCTTGCCTCCGCCACCGCCTCGTCATTGCCGATATGGCGCATGAAGACGCCGCGATAGGGAAAGACGAGGCAGGTGTTGCTCGATGTTTCCTCTTCACTCAGATGCCGGCATTGCCCATCGCAAACGACATCCCAGACCGTCACAAGGTCAGTCTCCAGCAGCTTGGTCGAATGCATATGGCTCACGGACATCGGCGTGACGGCGTTCTCTTGGTGGTCGTCGTCGAGATATACGCTCGTTCGCGTTTTGTTTCCATCCCTGATTCAGACAATCAGTTCTCGCAATGCCGAACGACAGAACCGATCCCGCTTTTGCCGGAATGACCTTATTCGCGAAGTGCCTCGATCAGCGCTGCCATGTCTTCCGGTACCGGTGCCTCGAATTCCATGATCTCGCCGGTGCGCGGATGCTCGAATGCAAGCAGAAAGGCGTGCAGCGCCTGGCGCGGAAAGGCGCCGACGACGCTTCTGGCCGGTTCCGGCAGCCGATTGGCCTTGGTCTTGAAGCCGCCCGAATATTCCGGGTCGCCAACCAGCGGGTTACCTACATGCGCCATGTGGACGCGGATCTGGTGGGTGCGGCCCGTCTCCAGCCGGCATTCGATCAGGGATGCCAGCGCCGTGGCGTCGGGCGCCTCCTGGAAGCGTTCGATGACATCGTAGTGCGTGACGGCCTGGCGGGCGTCGGAGGAGTTCTCGCGTTTGACGGCGCGCTTGGTGCGGTCGCCGCTCGAGCGTCCGAGCGGCGCATTGATCGTGCCTTTCAACTGGCTGGGGCGGCCCCAGACGACAGCCTGATAGGCGCGTTGCAGATCGCCCGAACGGCCGTGGTCGGCAAACTGCTCGGCGAGATGGCGGTGGGCGATGTCGTTCTTTGCGGCCACCATGACGCCGCTGGTTTCCTTGTCGAGGCGGTGGACGATGCCGGGTCGCTTGACGCCGCCGATGCCCGACAGGCTTGCGCCGCAGTGATAGATAAGCGCGTTGACCAGCGTCCCGGTCCAGTTGCCGGCGCCGGGATGCACAACGAGGCCGGCCGGCTTGGCAATGACGATCAGGTCGTCGTCCTCATAAAGGACCTCGAGCGGAATATTCTCGCCCTTGGGTTCAGGATCCTCCGGTTCGGGCTGGACGAGTTCAACCACATCACCGGGCTGGATCTTCTTTTTCGGCTCGGTCACCACCTTGCCGTTGACGGAAACCGCACCTTCCTCGATGAGCGCCTTGATGCGGTTGCGGGACAATTCTCCGTCAACTTGCGCCGTCAGCCATGCATCCAGCCTGCCGCTGTCATCTTCGCCGGCATTCAGGACTTTCCTTGGCAGTCCGGCTTCGCTAAAGGTCTCGCTCATTCAATCATTCCGTTCAAAGGACAGTCCATGCCGCAGCCAGATATCGAGGATAAGGAACAGCCACTCGATCCGGCGATGGAGAGAATCCGCCAGAAGATGGTGCGCCTGCAGCTCATTTCGGGCGGTATCTTGGTGGTCTGCTTTATGGCGGTCATTGCCGCCATTGTCTACAAGATCTCCCTGCGCCCGGAAGCACCGGCGATCGCCGCTACTTCCGGTGGTTTTGCGGTTCCTGCCGATCAGCCGCTTGCCGCGACTGCAGCACTGCCACCCGGCTTCGATATCCAGCAGGTATCGCTTTCCGGCAGCCAGGTGCTCTTTTACGGAGCGCTTAACGGCACCCCGAAGGTCTACATCTTCGATCTTTCGGTCGGCCGGGTGATTGCCGACGTGACGGTCGGCCAGGGCCGCTGATGACTGTGATCCGCATCGAGCATGCGGAAGATCCCCGCATCGACGAATTCCGTTCCATCCGCGAACGGGATCTCGTCGGGCGGCATGGACGCTTCATCGCCGAAGGAACGGTGGTGCTGCGCATGCTGGCGGCCGCACATAAGCGGGGCGGCGAGTTCGCAGCCGAAAAAATCCTCATTCTCGAAAACCGGCTCGCCGGGGTTGCCGATATCCTGTCGGAGTTTCCGGAGGATGTGCCCGTCTATGTCGCCGACAGCGCGGTTCTCGACGGCATTGTCGGGTTCCATCTCCATCGCGGCATTCTGGCGGTCGGCAGGCGGGTGAGGGAGGTATCGGCCTCCGAACTGCTAGCCGGGCTCCCCGAAAATGCTCTGGTCGCGGCGGCGATCGGTATATCCAACCACGACAATATCGGCTCGATCTTCCGCAATGCGGCGGCATTCGGCGTCAGCGCCGTGCTGCTCGATGAAAGCTGCTGCGATCCGCTCTATCGAAAGTCGTTGCGGGTTTCGGTCGGCGCCGTGCTGCAGGTTCCTTACGCGCGCGGTGGAACGACACTGGAGCTTGTGTCAGGGCTTTTCGAAAACGGTTTTGCCGTCTGGGGTCTGTCGCCTGCTGGGCGCACGGAGATCCGAAAGGTTCCATCGTCTCCGCGGATGGCGCTTCTGACCGGCAGCGAGGGAAATGGCCTACCGCCAGCGCTGATGGAAAAGATCGAGACCGCCAGCATCGCGCAAACGCCGGGCCTTGATAGCCTCAATGCCGCGACGGCGACCGGTATCGCGCTTTATCAGATCGCCAGCGCCCAGGGGCGCATCTGAAACTTATTGGCCGGTGGCGGCCGGTCCGCTGGTCGTTTCGAGCAGGGAGCGGACGCGTGCCGCAAGGCTCTGACGTTTGCCGTCCACAGACTTGCCGGCAATCATGGCATTGATCGGGGAAGACCGGCCTTCGGCAAGGGAGGTCATCGCCGCCATGCTGGCGGCGATCGTTGCCATTTCTTCGCGCAATACATCATCATTGGCCGTCGTTTTACCATTCGCCACGCGCTCGGAAAGGGCGGTGGCACGGTTTCTGGCATCCCCGGCCAGCTGTGCGACGCGGGTTTCGATATCCGTATCCGTTCCCGACTTTACCGGGGCCGGCTTTGTCGGAGCTTGGGGTTTGCCGCTGGTCGCGGCTTTCTGAGGAGACGTTGCCTGAACCTCATCCTTGACGGTCATCTTGTCGCGCAAGCGGGCTAGCTCCTCGTTGCGACGCTCCAGCGCCGTTTCTTTGTCGGTCCGCAGGGATACTTCCCTGGTCAACTTCTCTTCCAGCTTCGTGGACCGGTATTCCTCATTGGCAAGCCGCGTTTCGGCTTCCTTGGCCCTTGCGGTCTGGATGCGCGCATCCTTGCGCAGGATGTCGCGTTCTTCGCGCAAGGCGCTGACACGAAATTTCAGGTTTTCGACTTCGGTTTCGCGCGTCGACAGATCGATCCGGGCATTGTCTCTTCTCGCCGAAAGAAGCTCGATCTGCTGGCGCAGCTGTTCGATATCGAGGTCCTTTGCGATACTCTGTTCTTCCGAGGTTTCGAGCGCGCCCTTCAGTTCGGCGATATAGCTGCCTTCCTGACGCAACTGCGACTTGAGGTCTGATGCTGCCACATCGAGATTTTCTGCCGCGGCCTTCAACTCGATATTGTCGGCAGTCAGCTTGCGGATTTCGTCCTTGAGGTTGTCGCCCTTCAATGTCAGCGAAACGACCCGGTCCTTTTCCTGCAGCAGCTCCTGCTTGGTGCGTGCATTTTCCGCGGCATAAACGGCGCGCGCCATGTCACGCTGGGCACGTACTTCCTGCGGGCTGATCGGTACCGTTGCCCTGATGCGATTTTCGGTGAAAGAAACGATCCGGCGATGGATTGCCGGGGCAACCAGCATCGCGATCAGCAGGGCGCTCAAAAAACCAAGGCCAAAAAGCAGAGCAAATTCGATCACGATCGGGCCGTCTTGGTGTGGATATGCGGGAATGCACGTTTAAGCATGCAGACGAGACAGCGGCAAGCGCGCTCTTCATCGACTGGCCGCCTCAAACGGCAAAGAAAATCAGAAGGGGTTCCAGGTCGGCGAACGGGTCAGCTTCAGATAGCCGATGTTGACGCCCAGCCTTGCACCGACGCCGGTGCGGATCGGAACAAGCACGACATTCTCGTTGCGCAGCACGGTCATGCCGACGCCTGCGACGACGAAAGCGGAGCCCGATACGCCGCCGAAACGGGCATAGAGGGAATCGACCGACGGGAGGTCGTAGACGAGCATCATTACGCGCGTGCCCTGGCCGCCATAGTCGATACCAAGCGACGGGCCCTGCCAGAAGCTCGGATGCTGGCCGGCATTCTTGGTGTAGAGCTGGCCTTCGCCATAGGTAAGGCCGGCGATGAACGCTCCGGAGCCTTCCTGGCCGAGGATATAACCGTTCGGCAGGCCGAATTTCTGGAAGGCGTTTTCCACGACCTTTGCCAGCCCGCCACTGGTCGAACCGAAGAAGCCGTGACCCGCGTCAACGACTTCCTGCAGCGAATACTGGCTGCTGTTCTGCTGCGCGGCAGCCGGCATGGCGAAAAGCCAGACGGCCGCAAAGGCGACGATCAGGGCTTTCAGGCGAAGGGCGAGAGCGGAGACTTGGAGGCGGCGCATGTTCAGGTCCGTTTTTAAATCGTCCATAGGGCGTAGCATCATGCTTCAGCTGGCACCATTCTGGCGACATGATATTAACAACCAGTTAAGCATTTGAAAGACTAAGATCTTGATATCGTTGATGCTGGATGTCTTAATCCGCCATCGAGCCGATCTCCAACGGCCTTTCGGCTGCGATCGGCGGGCTGTGGCCGTCGCTTGATACGCATGTCGAACTTGTCTTTGTTGAGGCGCTGAGCGGTGGTCTGCATCGAGAGAAGAATGTCGAATTAAGACAATTCGACGATGTTTGTCGTCATCGTGAGCGTGGCTTAATGGTCAGTTTACCAAACGTAGTGTCATTATGCCGGCCTTATCGTTCCATCCCCGCGCAATCTTGCCATGGCAAAGAGCGGCTATGGGCACCAGATGCATCAGGAGAATAGCATGCCGAAAAACCCCAATCTCACCCTGAGCGGTCCGGATCTGGCGGCACTCCTGTGCAGCCGTGTCTGCCATGACGTGATCTCGCCGGTCGGCGCAATCAACAATGGTCTCGAGCTGCTCGACGAGGGCGCTGCCGACGCCGACGCTCTCGACCTGATCCGTACCTCTGCCGTGAATGCCTCGGTGCGGTTGAAATTCGCCCGCCTTGCCTTCGGTGCTTCCGGTTCGGTCGGCGCGTCGATCGATACCGGTGAGGCGGAGAAGGCGGCGAAAGACTTTGCTATCGCCGAGAAAAAGACCGAGGTGACCTGGACCGGCCCGCGTGCCATCATTCCGAAGAACCGGGTCAAGCTGCTGCTCAATCTGTTTCTCGTGGCGTATGCGGGCATCCCGCGCGGCGGCTCCGTGGACGTCGAACTCGAAAATCCGGAAACCGATGCCCGCTTCACGATTACGATCAAGGGTCGGATGATGCGCGTTCCGGCAAAATTCGTCGAGATCTGCAGCGGCGTTTTGGAAGAAGCCGTCGATGCTCACACGATCCAGCCCTATTATACGGTTCTGCTGGCCGACGAATGCGGCATGGACCTCAAGCATGTCGTGTCCGAAGACAAGATCACCTTCATTGCGGAACTCGCTACCGAGTAACTCCGCTTACGTCTGCGCGCTCTTAACGGGGCGCGTAACCTTTCGTTAGCTGCGATCCACTATATCTTTGGGGTCTACCGCCATGGCGGTCGCTGAAGGGGAGCGGGTTATGCAGCGTCTGATGATCGCAGATAGTTCTGATATTGTGCGAAAGGTCGGCAAGCGCATTCTTTCCGAACTGGGCTTCCTGATCGCCGAAGCCGGTGATTCGCGTGATGCTCTCAGGGGCTGCCAGACGGAATTGCCGAATTTCATGATCGTCGATGCGAGCCTCGAAGGTGCGCTGGATCTGATCGCAGCCGTGCGTGCTCTGCCGGATGGAAAAAGCGTGAAGATCTTCTACTGCGTCATCGAGGCGGACCTGAAGCGAATGATGGCCGGCAAAAGGGCAGGGGCGGACGAGTTCCTGCTGAAGCCGTTCGACCGCAAGATTCTCACCTCGGTTTTCTCTCCCTACGCTGCCGCCGCCTGAGTTCAGGCAGGTCCCAGATATGTAAATTTCACGGCGGCTTCGGTCGCCGTTTCATTTTGTGCGCCGGAAAACTCGAAACAACGGACAAAATAAAACCCGCCGGGCTTACCAGGCGGGTCTTAAGGCAAAGGGGATTGTCTTTCGCGTCAAGCCGTTTCGGCGAGTTCCGCACCGTCCGGCTCGCGCAGCACGTAGCCGCGGCCCCAGACCGTTTCGATGTAGTTCGCACCGCCTGCGGCATTTGCAAGCTTCTTGCGCAGCTTGCAGATGAACACGTCGATGATCTTCAGTTCCGGTTCGTCCATACCGCCGTAAAGGTGGTTGAGGAACATTTCCTTGGTGAGCGTGGTACCCTTGCGGAGCGAAAGCAGCTCCAGCATCTGGTATTCCTTGCCCGTCAGGTGAACGCGCTGGCCGCCGACTTCGACGGTCTTGGCGTCGAGATTGACGATCAGTTCGCCGGTGATGATGATCGACTGGGCGTGGCCCTTGGAGCGGCGGACGATCGCATGAATGCGAGCGACCAGCTCATCCTTGTGGAAGGGCTTGGTCATGTAGTCGTCGGCGCCGAAGCCGAGACCGCGGACCTTGTCCTCGATGCCGGCCATGCCGGACAGGATGAGGATCGGCGTCTTGACCTTGGAGAGCCGAAGCGTCCGGAGAACTTCATAACCCGACATGTCGGGCAAGTTCAGGTCAAGAAGAATGATGTCGTAGTCGTATAATTTGCCAAGATCGACGCCTTCTTCACCAAGATCAGTGGTGTAGACGTTAAAGCTTTCCGATTTCAGCATCAGCTCGATGCTCTGCGCTGTCGCGCTGTCATCTTCGATGAGTAGAACCCGCATAATTTTCCCCTTTACCGCCGCGCAAGGTTACTTTTGCCCCCTCACTCGTTACGGATCCAGACTGTGCCTGATTTGGAAGCTGCCACCAAATGGTTAACAAACTGTGACCTGATTTGGCAAGGTGCATCAATTTATTAAGCAAAATAAGTAGTAGCCTGTTTTCCTTTACGGATTGGACATCACCATGTTGAATCAGCGGACGAGGTTTCTCCGCTAAGTGATTCTTGCGACTGACACATTGCCGCTGTCCGATTCGGACTTGGTATTTACCGACCCTTAAACGATCGTCTTTATCATTAATGATGCCCGTAAACGAAAAGTTAATGCCGCGTCAAATTTATTAACGTGTCTGAAGTTTTTTGATCTGCACTGTAACAGGCAGATCACGGGCCGGGGTGTTGGTATCCAGGAGTATTGCGTATGAAATCGCGTGACAGCCTTGTTCGCCTGAAAGGATTTCAGGTTAACGAAAAGCGTCGTCAGTTGCAGCAGCTGCAGATGATGATGGCAGAATTCGAACGGATGGCGAAGGAACTGGAACACCAGATCACGCTTGAAGAGAAAAAATCGGGAATTACGGATCCCGGTCATTTCGCTTATCCGACATTTGCAAAAGCCGCGCGCCAGCGTGCGGATAATTTGCAGGTCTCGATTCGGGAACTGAGAGTCCAGCAGGATAGTGCCGAACTGGCACTGGAGGAGGCGGAGGCAGAACTTGCCAAGGCTTCGGCGCTCGAAGAGCGTGACGGCGGAATGCGCGCCCGCGCCTAAGGCGGGGACGTATCAATTTGGATGAAGAGGGCGACCCGCAAGGGGCGGCGCCCTTTTTCCATTTTCTGTACGGCTGCAGATTATCCGGCCGCAGCATCTCCCGCTTTGAAACGGCGGGGTGATTTATTTGATGACATCCTGCCATTCGGGATGACGCTCGACCTGGGCCTTGAAGAACGGGCAGAGCGGAATGATCTTCCAACCGCCCTCACGCGCATCCTCGACTGCAAATTTTGCCAGAGCCTGGCCGACGCCCTTGCCGCGCAAGGCATCCGGTACGCCGGTGTGATCGATGATGACCAGTTGCGGCGAGGTGCGGGAATAGGTCATTTCCGCCTCATGTCCTTCGACGGTGGCGGCATATCTTCCGCCTGACGGCTTTTCTTCGCGATTGATTTCCATTTCGGCCTCGTTTGTGATCGCATTCAGGTCTCCGCTTGGAGCATAACCCGATTTGCGCCATGGTATGAAGGTTCGTCTTTGACGAAACATTCGAGGCAGTTTTTTCAGGGAGTTTGCTTGAGCCGGATTGTACCGTTTTCGATCCTCGGCCTGTCAGCGGTGCTGCTCGCACTCGGGGTAACCTTGCCGATCATGCGGTTCGAGCAGCTTTACTTTTTCAGCAACGAGCCATCGCTGCTTCAATTGGTCGGCGAGTTGTGGTCGGATGGCAGCGCGGGACTGGCCATTGCCGTCTGTGCATTCTCGCTGGTGTTTCCGGCCGCAAAACTGATCGTGCTGGCTGCGGAAGTGGTGGCGGGAGATGCCCGGTCCGGGGTTCTCCACCGTGCCATGCCGCATCTTTCCAGATGGTCGATGATGGACGTCATGCTTGTGGCGATCGTCATCTTCGCGGCAAAGACCAGCGGTCTTGCGACAGCCGTCACCCTTCCCGGTTTCTGGTGTTATGCGGCGTCTGCCGTGATTGCGGCCATCTTTCCCTCTGTGGTCAAACTGGGAAAGACGGATCGGCAATCGGAAAAGGGATAAAACAAAGGATGCCGCGACCTTGGTCACAGCACCCCGCAACGGGTGGCTTTTCGCCGGATGCGCCTAGTGGCGGTACTGCTGGATACGCGTCGTACGCAGGCCGGCAAGGCCATGATCATTGATCGACGACTGCCAGGAGAGGAATTCTTCGACGGTAAGCGTATAACGGTCGCAGGCTTCCTCCAAGCTCAACAAGCCACCGCGAACAGCCGCGACAACCTCTGCTTTACGACGGATAACCCACCGGCGCGTATTGGCCGGCGGAAGGTCCGCAATCGTAAGCGGGCTGCCATCGGGGCCGATGACATATTTAACTCGTGGACGGATCATTTCGGTCATTGGAACTCTCTACACAACACAAGACCACGCCAATGAGCCTAGTCCGGCAGTTTTAACATTTGACTAAACAGGTTCGGCAAATGTGACCTAACTCGCAAAGGTCGTATTTTTTGGCTGTTGCAGCCCCGGATCCCCTGCAAAATAAGGCCGGCAGGGGAGGGGGAGAGATGGAATTACCGTGTTTGGACGGCTCTCGCTGTGCGATATTGGCACGGGTGCTCGATCATTTTTTGAAGTTTTTTCGCTAAATCATTGCCAGGGAAAGGATAGTTCCTGTTGCGCCTGCATTGATCGTGGCGGAACCGGAATGGGTGAATGTCAGCGTATCCCCTTGTTGCAATTGAGCGATAGCCGAAGAGGACAGCGTGGTGGCATTTCCGGCCGAACCGGCCAATGTCAGCACGGCAGAACTACCATTGCGCGAAACTGTCACACCATAAGCGGCGGATGCCGTGGCCACCGATAGGGTGAGGGCGAGAAGGTAGAGGCCGGTTGCAGGCACGACGAGCGTATTACCGCCACCGGCGACCGCGGAGCCGAGGGTGAAGCCGCCCTGGTTCACCGCGAAGGCCGATACGCCGCTCTGCTGCCCGGCTGTTGGAGTGAAACTCGTGCCGCTACGATAGACGCGCGCTGCGGGCTGGTTGGGTTTCGAGACGCGACCCGCACCATCGATCGCAAGGCCGGTCTTCCATTCGCTGCCATTGCTGACCTTGATGGAAAAATCGGTGTTTCCAGCCAGTCCCATTTCTGCGTGGCCGGTCCAGCCCGACTGGAACAGCAGCGTCGCGGTATCAGTCGCCGCCGCCTTGTTGACCTTGATCTGGTGGCTGTTGCCTGCGTGATTGAAAAGGCTGGCGGGAGAAGAAACCGAAATCCTGTTGGTGTCGTCGGCCGTGGCAGAGACGCCGAGGGTTGTAACGCCGGCATTTTCCGGCAGAGGCAGATCCTCCCATCCCGACCCGTTAAAGACCTTCAGTCGGCCGCTGTTTTCGAACCAGGCGCGCCAGCCGGCCTGAGGTGTCACATAGGCCCAGTAATCATCCTGCCAGATCGCGATCTGGCCGGCGCGACCGGCCCATGAACCCGTGGGGGCCGAAGCGATGACGAAGCGATCTCCCGGTTGGGGCGTGCTCGCAGGGCTGCCGCGCTCCTCGACGACGGACAGATGGACGATCGCGTCCAGCAGCAGCAGCGCCTGATTATGGGTTACGTGCTTCTGCGCCTGCGAGGGCATGATGAAGGGCATTTTCAGATTTGTGCTGCGGTCGCTCATGGTCATCTCCGGTAATCGTTTCTGCCGGATTTTATCGCCGTGTTCGGCATGTGGGGACGAAGTTGAGGTCAAGCTATTGAAAGCACTGAGGCGAGCTTGCTATTCATCCCCGCGGTTCTGCGTCGTATCGGCGCAACAGCCTGACGATGCAGGGAAAGTTGTCGCAAACAGGTCGGTCGATGTCCTGATTGCGCTTGTCCTTTCCCATGCATATGCGAAGGTGGGCCGGGCATGAACGGGACGGATGGATGCGGTATTCGGCATATTCGATCATCAAGCAGGCGCTTTCGGGCAACCGGTTGTGGACGCCGGCATGGCGTGAACCGGAGCCGAAACCGCATTACGATGTAATCATCGTCGGCGGCGGCGGGCATGGCCTTTCGACGGCCTATTATCTCGCCAAGGAATTCGGCATCACCAACATAGCGGTGCTGGAAAAAGGCTATATCGGCTCCGGCAATGTCGGCCGGAATACGACGATCATCCGTTCAAACTATCTGCTCGAAGGCAATATCCCTTTCTACGAATTTTCGCTGAAGCTCTGGGAGGGGCTGGAGCAGGATTTCAACTACAATGCCATGGTCAGCCAGCGCGGCGTGATGATGCTGGCACATTCCGACGGGCAGCGTGACGCCTATGCACGGCGCGGCAACGCTATGCGCATGCACGGCGTCGATGCGGAATTGCTCGATCGCAAGCAGCTTCAAACGCTGATGCCCTATCTCAATTACGACCATGCCCGTTTCCCGATCCTGGCCGGCCTGTTGCAGAAACGCGGCGGAACCGTCCGCCACGACGCGGTCGCCTGGGGTTATGCGCGCGGTGCCGACATGCGGGGCGTCGATATCATCCAGCATTGCGAGGTGAATGCCATCCGCCGTGACGAGCAGGGGCGGGTGACTGGCGTCGAAACCAACAAGGGGTTCATCGGCTGCAACAAGCTGGCGCTGGCGACTGCCGGCCACTCATCCGAGACCGCCCGCATGGCCGGGCTGGAACTGCCGATCGAAACCCATGTGCTGCAGGCCTTCGTCTCGGAAGGGATCAAACCGGTGGTCGATCATGTGATCGTCTACGGCGCCGGGCATTTCTACATTTCGCAGTCGGACAAGGGCGGCTTGGTCTTCGGTGCGGATATCGATTATTATTCGTCCTACGCCCAGCGCGGCAATCTCGCGACTGTCGAACATACGATGGAGGAGGGCGTTTCGCTCATCCCCGGCCTGTCGCGCGGCAAGGTTTTGCGCGCCTGGGGCGGTGTCATGGACATGTCTATGGACGGTTCGCCGATCATCGATCGTACGCCGATCGACAATCTCTACCTCAATGCGGGATGGTGTTACGGCGGGTTCAAGGCGACACCCGCCTCGGGCTTCTGCTTCGCGCACCTGATTGCCAAGAACGAGAGCCACCATGTTTCGCGCTTCCTGCGGCTCGACCGCTTCGAGCGCGGCCACATGATCGACGAAGCGGGCAAAGGCCCCCAGCCGAACATTCATTGAGATAGACCATGGCAAGCCTCATTACCTGTCCGCATTGCGGGACCAGACCCAAGGAAGAGTTCTCCATCCGCGGCACGGCGCTTGGACGACCGCATCCGGCCGTGAGCGAGGAAGACTGGCATCGGTATGTCTATCTTCGCGACAATCCAAAGGGGCGTTATCAGGAATACTGGCACCATGCCGCCGGCTGCCGCCGCTGGCTGGTCGTCGACCGTGATAACGTGACCCATGATGTGTTCGGCGTAACCGATGCTGCAACGTTCGGGAGGGTCGGCGAATGACCTCCTATCGTCTCGGTAATGCGGGCAGCGTCAATCGCGGCCAGCCGCTGACTTTCACCTTCGACGGCAAAAACTACAAGGGTTTCGAGGGCGATACGCTCGCCTCGGGGCTGCTGGCCAATGACCAGATGCTGATGGGCCGCAGCTTCAAGTATCACCGCCCGCGCGGGCCGGTGACGGCGGGCTCTTCCGAGCCGAACGCGCTGATGACGATCGGCACCGGGGCACGCTCCGAGCCGAACGTGCGGGCGACCGTTGCCGAACTCTACAATGGACTGACTGCCGTCAGTCAGAACCGCTGGCCGTCGCTGACATTCGACGTGGGTGCGGTGAACGGCCTGCTTTCGCCGATGCTGGGCGCGGGGTTCTACTACAAGACCTTCATGTGGCCGGCAGCGCTTTGGGAAAAGCTTTATGAACCGGTAATCCGCCGGGCGGCTGGTCTCGGCAAGCTGGCGATGCAGGCCGATCCTGACCGTTATGAAAAATCCTGGGCGCATTGCGATCTGCTGGTTATCGGCTCCGGGCCGACGGGCCTGATGGCGGCGCTTGCCGCCGGGCGTGCCGGTGCGCGGGTCATTCTCGTGGATGAAGGGTTCCGGCTTGGTGGCTCTCTGCTGTCCGAAAGCGCTTCTATCGGCGGCGTTTCCCCTGCCGATTTTGCCGCTGCGATGATCGAAGAGCTGGAAGCGCTTCCCAATGTTACGCTGATGCCGCGCACGACCGTGTTCGGCTGGTATGACGACATGGTGTTCGGCGCGGTCGAACGGGTGCAGAAACATGTCGGCACGCCATCGCCGGACCTGCCGATGGAGCGCCTGTGGCGGATCGCGGCCAAGCGCGCCATTCTGGCAACCGGCTCGGAAGAGCGGCCGCTGGTTTTCGGCGGCAATGACAAGCCGGGCGTGATGACGGCGAGCGCTGTGCGAACCTATGCCAACCGTTACGGCGTGGCGGCTGGCGGCAAGATCGCCGTCTTCACCAATGGCGGATCGGGTTACCGGACTGCTGCGGATCTTGTGGCCGCCGGTGTCGATGTCACTGCAATCATCGATGCCCGGGCGCAGTCTGCGGATGCCGTTCCGGACAATGTGCGGGTGATCCGCAATGGTGCGGTAGTCAGCACCAAGGGGCGCAAGCGTCTCGAAGCGCTGATTGCCGAGCGCTCAGGTTTTCAAGAGCAGATCGCCTGCGATGCGCTCGCCATGGCTGGCGGCTGGTCGCCTATCGTGCATCTGATGTGCCAGCGCGGTGCCAAGCCGGTCTGGTCCGACGAGGCCCAGGCCTTCCTGGCGCCGGATGTCGGTGCGGCTTTCATCGCCGCCGGTTCTGCCGCAGGGCAGGACAGGATTTCGGCCTGCCTGAAAGACGGTGCGACGAAGGCCGTGGCGCTTGCACGCGAACTCGGCTTTGCAGCTTATGAAATGAACATTCCCGAGGTGGAAGGCGAATACGATCCCGCCTTCGCGCCGATCTGGTATGTGCCGGGGGCCAGGGACAAGGCCTTTGTCGATTTCCAGAACGACGTGGCGGTAAGCGATCTCGGGCTCGCCCAGCGCGAAGGTTTTCGCCATATCGAACACACCAAGCGTTATACGACCGCTGGCATGGCGACCGATCAGGGCAAGCTCGGAAACGTTGCGACGATCGGCATCGTTGCCGGCATGCGGGGCGTGTCGCCCGCTGCGATCGGCACGACGACCTTCCGGCCTTTCTACACACCCGTCTCCTTCGGCGCGTTGGCGGGAACATCGCGCAGCGAACATGCGGCACCTGTTAGAACCTCGCCGCTGCACGACTGGGCGAAAAAGAACGGTGCGACCTTTGTCGAAGCCGGCCTTTGGCATCGCTCTGCCTGGTTCCCGCGGGAAGGCGAGAAGGGCTGGCGCGACAGCGTCGATCGCGAAGTCAAGAATGTTCGCCGCAATGCCGGGCTCTGCGATGTCTCGACGCTCGGCAAGATCGAGATCTTCGGCAAGGGGGCTGCGGAATTTCTCAACCGCATCTATTGCAACAATTTTCTCAAGCTGCCGGTCGGAAAGGCACGTTACGGGCTGATGCTGCGCGAGGACGGGATGATCTTCGACGACGGTACGACCAGCCGGCTTTCCGAAACCCACTATGTGATGACCACGACAACGGCCTATGCGGCCGAGGTGATGTCGCATCTGGAATTTGCCAGCCAAACCTTCTGGCCGGAACTCGACGTCCGTTTCGTTTCCTCGACCGATCAGTGGGCGCAGATGTCGCTCGCCGGCCCCAAGGCGAGGGCGATCATCAGCCGCGTCGTGGAAGACGATATTTCCGATGCTGCCTTCCCGTATCTGGCAGCAAAACCGGTGACGCTTCGCGGAGGCCTCAAGGCTCGGCTGTTCCGCATCTCGTTTTCGGGCGAACTGGCCTTTGAACTTGCCGTTCCCGCCGGTTATGGCGAGGCGGTTGCGGATGCGCTTATGGAGGCCGGCAAGGACGAGGGAATCTGCGCCTATGGCGTCGAGGCCCTCAACGTATTGCGCATCGAAAAAGGCTTCATCACCCATAACGAGATCGACGGCCGCACGACACCCGATGATCTCGGTTACGGCCGGATGTTGGCGATGCAGAAAGCGGATTTCATCGGCAAAAGGCAGTCCAGCCGGTTCGGCCTGACCGCCGCAGACCGCATGCAGCTCGTCGGCCTGAAGCCGGTGGAAGTGGACAAGGAATTCATGGCGGGTGCTCATCTCCTGAAGGAGGGGGCCACGCCCTCAATGGCCAATGATCAGGGCTGGGTATCATCCGTCTGTCATTCGCCGACGCTCGGCCACGTCATCGGTCTCGCGATGCTGAAATCCGGCCGCGAACGTTATGGCGAAAAAATCGTCGTCTGGGACGGGTTGCGCGGAAAAGAAGTGGCGGCGGCAGTCTGCCCGCCCGTTTTCGCCGATCCAGACAACCGCAAGCTCCAGGAGTAGGCCGCCATGTCGCTCACTCTTTTTCACCAGCATGTGCTGGAAGATCATCTTTCGGGCTTCGAGGCCAAGGCCAATCCGAACCACCTGGCGGCGATCCGTCGTCCCGCGATCTTTTCCGTGCTGGCGCATCGCGGCCACGAGGTTTTCGTGAAAAGCGGTCTCGCTTCGATCGAAGGCGTTCAGGTGCGCGATTGCGCGCCTGGCGAATGGCTGGTCGTCTCGACGGGTCTGGGGGCGGTGGTGATGGAAAATACGCTGGCCGAGATCGCCGGTGCCTCCGTCATCGACCAGAGCGACGGGCGGGCGTTGCTTCGCATTCACGGGCCGAATGTGCGCAGAATACTGGCGAAATGCGTGGCGGTGGATCTGCACCCCGACGGTTTCGCCGTCGGTACATCCACCAACATGCTGTGCTGCCATGTGGCGGTCAACCTGGCCCGTAGCGGAGGCGATACGTTCGAGATCGTCGTTCCCCGCTCTTTTTGCGGTTCGGTATTCGAAGAAATAATGGAAATGGGACGTGAGTTTGCGCTGACCGCTGCATTTGCGGATAGCTGAGTTTCAGTAGCTGTCCCGCACGAAGTACCACAGAGCTTTTTCCGGTGTGGCCGGCAGGACGAGGTCCGGGCGTCTTTCAAGCGCCGGAACGAGCGCCTGCAGGCCCTCCACGCGGCTCAGAAGGTCGATATAGCCGGGTGCCTGATCCTCGGCGAAATCGCGGCAGAAGCCGTGGATGACGCCGAATTCGATCGTCTTTCTCGGCGTGATGTCCCGCGCCTCGGCCAGAACATTGCCAACCAGTTCGTCGAAACTCAGTACGGTCTTCATGGTGCGGCCCCTTTGTTTGTTGGCGCTCATGAAACCCTATACGCAACCGTCGCAGAATAAGTTTCAGCCATTCGATCGAAATGGCGCGAACCGAACACTGACTATGTCGGAAACGACAAATCCTGCTTCGCAGAACAGCCTATTGGCTGCGGATCAGACACTCTAGGCTCGCTCACATCTTTCGTTTTTCCCACCGGAGAATTTGAATGAAGAGCCATGCCCGGGTTGTCGTGATCGGCGGCGGTGTCGTCGGATGTTCCATCCTCTATCACCTGACCAAATTCGGCTGGACCGACGTGGTTCTGGTCGAGCGCTCCGAACTCACTTCCGGCTCCACCTGGCATGCGGCGGGCGGCATGCACACGATCAACGGCGATCCGAACGTCGCCAAGCTGCAGAAATATACGGTCGAACTCTACAAGGAGATCGAGGAATATTCCGGCCAGGATATAGGGCTGCACATGACCTCCGGCCTGATGCTGGCGGCAACCAACGAGCGGTTCGACTGGTTCAAGTCGCTGTTGGCCAAGGGTAAATATGCAAATGGCGAGGCGCGGCTGGTGTCGGTCGAGGAAGCGCATGCGATGATGCCGCTGCTTGACCCGAAGGAATTCGTCGGTGCCGTGTTCGATCCGCATGAGGGCCATCTCGACCCTTATGGAACGACGCATGCCTATGCGAAATCGGCGAAGAAGAACGGCGCTGAGATTTATCTGCATACCAAGGTCGATGAACTGATCCAGCTGCCGGACGGCTTGTGGCGGGTCATCACCGACAAGGGCGAAATCCGCGCAGAGCACGTGGTCAACGCTGCCGGGCTCTGGGCGCGTGAGGTCGGCCGCATGGTTGGGCTCGAACTGCCGGTACTTGCCATGGAGCATATGTACCTGATCACCGAGGACATGCCCGAAGTCATCGACTTCAACAAGACCGCCGGCCGCGAGCTGATGCATTGCGTCGATTTCGACGGCGAGATCTATATCCGCCAGGAACGCAACGGCATGCTGATGGGCACCTATGAAAAGGACTGCCGCCCGTGGTCGCCGATCGAAACGCCGTGGACCTTCGGCCACGAGCTGCTGGCCGAGGATATCGAGCGGATTTCCGGCGAGCTGGAAGTCGGTTTCCGGCATTTCCCGGCCTTCAACAATGCCGGTATCAAGACGATCATCAACGGCCCCTTCACCTTCTCGCCGGACGGCAATCCGCTGGTGGGACCGGTTCGCGGCATGACGAATTTCTGGTCGGCCTGCGCGGTCATGGCGGGCTTTTCCCAGGGCGGCGGCGTCGGTCTGGCGCTGGCGCAGTGGATCATCAACGTCGATCCGGGTTTTGACGTTTTCGCCATGGATGTCTGCCGTTACGGCGATTACGCGACGCTCGGTTATACCAATGCCAAGGTGCGCGAAAATTACTCTCGCCGTTTCTCGATCCGTTATCCGAACGAGGAATTGCCGGGCGCACGTCCGCTTCTGACCACGCCGATCTACGACAAGCTGAAGGCGGCCGGTGCCGTGTTCGGCGCATCCTACGGGCTGGAAACGCCCCTGTGGTTTGCGCCCGAAGGTGTGGAGGACGCATTTTCGTGGCGGCGCTCGACCGATTTCGAGCATGTCGGAAACGAAGCGAAAGTCGTGCGCGCCTCTGTCGGCATGATGGAAACCTCGGGTTTCGCCAAATATCTGATTGCCGGCGAGGGCGCGCGCAACTGGCTGGATGGCATTTTGGCGGGCAGGATTCCGCCGGAAGGCCGCATGGCGCTGACGCCGATGCTGAACGAGGCCGGCAAGCTGATCGGCGATTTCACGCTGGCGGCGCTGGAAGACGAGGAATTCCTGCTGATCGGCTCCGGCATTGCCGAGGATTATCACATGCGCTGGTTCGACCAGCATCTGCCCGAGGATGGCTCGGTCGAGGTCGATGCGCTCAATCTGGGCCTGCTGGGGCTTTCCGTCGCCGGGCCGAAGGCGCGCGAGGTGCTGCAGAAGCTGACGCATCTCGATCTGTCGGATGCCGCGATGCCGTTCATGGCGGTTCGAGAACTCGATCTGGGCATGGCGCCGGTCATTCTCGGCCGCGTCAGTTATACCGGCGATCTCGGTTACGAGATATGGATGAAGCCGGAATACCAGCGTTATCTGTTCGATCTCATCATGGAGGCCGGTGCCGAATTCGGTATTTCGCTTTTCGGTCTGCGGGCACTTAATGCCCTTCGCGTCGAAAAATCCTTCGGCAGCTGGTCGCGCGAATATCGTCCGCTCTACGGGCCGCTGGAAGCCGGGCTTGGCCGGTTCATTTCCTATAACAAGCCGGCCGACTTCATCGGCAAGCAGGCGGCGCTCGACGAAAAGGCGTCGGGCGGCACGATGCGGCTCGTCACCTTGATCGTCGCGGCCGGGGATGCGGACGTCATCGGCGACGAGCCGATCTCGCTTGACGGAGAGGTGAAGGGATGGGTCACTTCGGGCGGTTATGCCCATGCGTCGGGTGTGTCTGTTGCCATGGGCTATGTGCCCAGGGAGATCGCCGAGGTGGCTGACGGGTGGCAGATCGAGATACTGGGAGACATGCTTTCCGCGCGTCTGCAGCCAGTGGCACTGTTTGACTCGAATGGTTCGCGAATGCGCTCTTGATAGTTGTAAACTCTATAGAAAATCAGCGGTTGGAAACAGCGTTTTTGCACGTCAAAAATGCTTGTTTTCTGTGAAGTTGATGCCGCATTTCTGGCATTTTTGGGCGTAATTGCGCCATCGCGGGCAAAAGCTCGTGAAAATTGATCTGCCTCTTTCTTTTGCACTTCACATTTTTAAGGAAACGGATAGGAATCAAAAAAATTGAAGATCCCATAAGGTCTTCGAAAGAATGGTGCGGCCGCTAAAGGACCGCATTAGGGGAAAATATATGGAATACTTTATCCAGCAGCTCATCAACGGGCTGACTCTCGGATCCATCTATGGCCTCGTCGCAATCGGCTATACGATGGTTTACGGCATCATCGGCATGATCAACTTCGCCCATGGCGATATTTTCATGCTCGGCGGCTTTGCCGCCCTGATCATCTTCCTGATCCTGACGTCCTTTTTCGCCGGCATACCGGTCGCGCTGCTGCTGCTGCTGATGTTGCTGGTCGGCATGCTGATGACGGGTCTGTGGAACTGGACGATCGAGCGTGTGGCCTATCGGCCTTTGCGCGGATCCTTCCGTCTTGCGCCGTTGATCACCGCGATCGGCATGTCGATCGCGCTGTCGAACTTCATTCAGGTGACGCAGGGGCCGCGCAACAAGCCGATCCCGCCACTGGTGACCGATACCTACCATTTTGGTGATATCACCATTTCGCTGAAGCAGATCCTGATCGTTGTGATCACCTCGATTCTGCTGTTCGCCTTCTGGTATATCGTCAACAAGACACCGCTCGGCCGCGCGCAACGTGCCACGGAGCAGGATCGCAAGATGGCGGCGCTGCTCGGCGTCGATGTCGACAAGACGATCTCGATCACCTTCATCATGGGTGCAGCCCTCGCGGCGGTCGCCGGTGCGATGTACCTGATGTATTACGGTGTCGCATCGTTCAACGACGGGTTCATTCCGGGCGTCAAGGCGTTCACCGCGGCCGTTCTCGGCGGTATCGGCTCGTTGCCGGGCGCTGTTCTCGGCGGGCTTTTGATCGGCCTGATCGAAAGCCTCTGGTCGGCCTATTTCTCGATCGCCTACAAAGACGTCGCAACCTTCGCCATCCTTGCCATCGTGCTGATCTTCAAGCCGACCGGCATTCTCGGCCGTCCGGAAGTGGAGAAGGTCTGATATGGCTTACACCACGGAAAACAACCAATCCGGCCTGATGGCAAAAGCTATCAAGGAAGGCATTTTCGCGGGCTTGATCGCGTTCGGCATGTTCCTCCTGTTCGTCGGAATCGAGACCTATCAGGATATCAACAACCAGCTGGTCTGGCGCACGCGCTGGGGTCTGCTTGCCGTCTTCGTGGCCGTCGCCGCTATTGGCCGCTTCGTGACGGTCGGCTTCATCAAGCCGCATCTCGACGCCCGCAAGCTTGCCAAGGCAAAGACCGGCGTCCTGGAAATCTCTGACAAGAAGAGCTTCTTCCACAGGCATTTCCTCAAGATCGCGCTGGTCTTCCTGCTTTGCTATCCCTTCCTGGCGATGCTGATTGTCGGCCGCCAGGGCTCGCTGAAATATGTCGACAATTTCGGCATCCAGATCCTCATCTACGTGATGCTTGCCTGGGGCCTTAATATTGTCGTCGGCCTCGCAGGCCTGCTCGATCTTGGATATGTCGCCTTCTATGCGGTGGGTGCCTATTCCTACGCGCTGCTGTCGTCCTATTTCGGCTTTTCGTTCTGGCTGCTTCTGCCGATGGCCGGCATTCTGGCCGCACTCTGGGGTGTTATTCTCGGTTTTCCGGTGTTGAGATTGCGAGGCGACTATCTGGCGATCGTGACGCTGGCCTTCGGTGAAATCATCCGGCTGGTGCTGATCAACTGGACGGACGTTACCCGCGGCACGTTCGGCGTCTCGGGCATCGCCAAAGCGTCGTTCTTCGGTATCTGGTCGTTTGACGTCGGGGCCGCGAACAACTTCAACAAGGCCTGGGGACTTCCGTCGTCCTCAGTCTATTACAAGATGTTCCTGTTCTACATCATCCTGGCGCTCTGCATGCTGACGGCCTATGTCACGATCCGCCTGCGCCGCATGCCGATCGGCCGCGCCTGGGAAGCTTTGCGCGAGGACGAGATTGCCTGCCGCTCGCTCGGCATCAACACCGTCACCACCAAGCTGACGGCCTTCGCCACAGGCGCGATGTTCGGCGGTTTTGCCGGCTCGTTCTTTGCCGCCCGTCAGGGTTTCGTGTCTCCAGAAAGCTTCGTCTTCCTGGAATCGGCCGTCATCCTTGCCATCGTCGTTCTCGGCGGCATGGGTTCGCTCACAGGCATCGCCATTGCGGCGGTCGTCATGGTCGGCGGTACGGAATTGCTGCGCGAGATGGAATTCCTCAAGCATATCTTCGGGCCTGACTTCACGCCTGAGCTCTACCGCATGCTGCTGTTCGGACTGGCGATGATCATCGTCATGTTGTTCAAGCCGCGTGGCTTTGTCGGCACCCGTGAACCGACGGCCTTCCTCAAGGAGAGAAAAGCTGTCTCCGGCAGCTTCACCAAGGAAGGCCACGGCTGATGACGACCGGGACCACGACAATGACAAAAGAAACGATCCTCAAGGTCGAACACCTGTCGATGAAGTTCGGTGGCCTGATGGCGATCAACGACTTCTCTTTTGAAGCCAAGCGCGGCGAAATCACCGCGCTGATCGGCCCGAACGGTGCCGGCAAGACCACGGTGTTCAACTGCATCACCGGCTTCTACAAGCCGACCATGGGCATGATCACGCTGTCGCGCAGCAACGGCAAGGAGCTTCTGCTCGAGCGCCTGCGCGACTTCGAGATCAACAAGGTGGCGGGTGTCTCCCGTACCTTCCAGAATATCCGGCTGTTTTCCGGCCTGACTGTTCTGGAAAACCTGTTGGTGGCGCAGCATAACGTGCTGATGAAGGCCTCGGGTTACACGATCCTCGGTCTGCTTGGTCTGCCGACCTACAAGAATGCTGCCAAGGCTGCGATCGAGAAGGCAGAATACTGGCTGAACAAGGCCGATCTGACCGACCGTGCCGACGATCCGGCGGGTGACCTTTCCTACGGTGCGCAGCGCCGTCTGGAAATCGCCCGCGCGATGTGCACCAGCCCGGAATTGCTCTGCCTGGACGAGCCGGCCGCGGGTCTCAATCCCAAGGAGTCGCTGACGCTCAACGCACTTTTGCGCGACATCCGTGACGAGGGCACCTCGCTGCTGTTGATCGAGCACGACATGTCGGTGGTCATGGAGATTTCCGACCATGTCGTCGTTCTGGAATATGGCCAGAAGATTTCCGACGGCACGCCGGATCATGTGAAAAACGACCCGAGGGTGATTGCTGCCTATCTCGGCGTCGAGGATGATGAAGTTGAAGAAATCGAGGAAAAGCTCGACAAGGGCATTATCGAAGAGGGGGCCGTCTGATGGCCGGTGAAACCCTCCTGAAGGTCCAGGGTGTCGAGACCTATTACGGCAATATCCGCGCCCTTTCCGGCGTCGATGTCGAGGTCAACAAGGGTGAGATCGTCAGCCTGATCGGCGCCAACGGCGCCGGCAAATCGACGCTGATGATGACTATCTGCGGCTCGCCGCAGGCGAAGAACGGCCAGGTCATCTTCGACGGCGAGGATATCACCAAGCTTCCGACGCATCTGATCGCCCGCAAGCGCATCGCCCAGTCACCGGAAGGCCGACGCATCTTTCCGCGCATGACCGTGCTGGAAAACCTGCAGATGGGCGCCAATCTCGACAACCTGAAATATTTCAAGGAAGACGTCGAGAAAGTGTTCGTGATGTTCCCGCGCCTGAAAGAGCGCCAGAGCCAACGCGGCGGCACGCTTTCGGGCGGCGAACAGCAGATGCTGTCGATCGGCCGTGCGCTGATGTCGCGTCCGAAACTGCTTCTTCTGGACGAGCCCTCGCTTGGTCTCGCGCCGCTGATCGTCAAGGGCATTTTCGAGGCGATCAAGACGCTCAATAAGGAGGAGGGACTGACCGTCTTCCTCGTCGAGCAGAACGCATTCGCGGCGCTGAAACTGTCGGACCGCGCCTATGTCATGGTCAACGGCAAGGTCACGATGAGCGGTTCGGGCAGGGAGTTGCTTGCCAATCCGGAAGTCCGTGCTGCCTATCTCGAAGGGGGCCGACATTGAGCATGATCACTATCTTCACGGCGAGCGGGAGTAACTAGGATGCAGGGCCTGTTTTTCGAAACGGATACCGTGGTTCGTTATTTCCTGCGTGGCATCGTGCTGCTGCTCGGTTTCTGGACTGCATGGCGTTCCGGCAAGGCGGCGGCCGAGGGTTGGAACGGCTATCGCGAAGTCGTGATCTATGCGGTTCTGCTCGCCGCCGCCATGCAGTTCCTGCACTATGCGCTGTTCCAGGGGCCGTTCATCAACGCCTTCTACTTCATTCTGGACCTCATTCTCCTGTTCGGCTTTGCACTGGCGGGCTTCCGCATCCGGCGCACCCGGCAGATGGTTCAGAATTACTACTGGCTCTACGAGCCAACCTCCGCATTTTCGTGGAGGAAGAAAGATTGACAGCCGGTCTTTTCTGAATTCAGATCGGTTTGGGCAAACATAATAATACACCAAAAGGTGGAACATCTTTCCGGCGCAGTGATGGTGGGTATTGCGCTGGATCCCAAAAAACACTCACCTCATAATAACTGGGAGTTATTCTATGAAGAAGTCTCTTCTTTCCGCCGTCGCGCTGACGGCCATGGTTGCCTTTAGCGGCAACGCATGGGCTGACATCGTCATTGCCGTCGGTGGTCCTCTGACCGGCCCGAACGCCGCATTCGGTGCGCAGCTGCAGAAGGGTGCCGAGCAGGCGATTGCCGACATCAATGCCGCTGGTGGCATCAACGGCGAAAAGCTGACCATCGCGCTTGGCGACGACGTTTCCGACGCCAAGCAGGGCGTTTCGGTTGCCAACAAGTTCGTTGCTGACGGCGTCAAGTATGTGGTCGGTCACTTCAACTCCGGCGTCTCGATCCCGGCGTCTGAAGTTTATGCCGAAAACGGCATTCTCGAAATCACGCCTGCTGCGACCAACCCGGTCTTCACCGAGCGCGGCCTGTGGAATACGTTCCGTACCTGCGGTCGTGACGACCAGCAGGGTGGCGTTGCCGGCAAGTATCTTGCCGAAAAGTTCGCTGACGCGAAGATCGCCATCATCGATGACAAGACACCTTACGGCCAGGGCCTCGCTGAAGAGACCAAGAAGGCTTACAACGCGCTCGGCAAGAAGGAAGTCATCCGCGAAGGCGTAAACACCGGCGACAAGGACTTTTCCGCTCTCATCTCCAAGATGAAGGAAGCTGGCGTTTCGATCATCTACTGGGGCGGTCTCCACACCGAAGCCGGCCTGATCATCCGTCAGGCGAAGGACGCAGGCCTCAAGGCAACGCTCGTTTCGGGTGACGGTATCGTCTCCAACGAACTTGCCTCGATCGCAGGCGACGCAGTCGAAGGCACGCTCAACACTTTCGGTCCCGACCCGACGCTGATCCCGGAAAACAAGGCACTGGTCGAGAAGTTCAAGGCCGCCGGCTTCAACCCTGAAGCCTACACGCTTTACTCCTACGCGGCCGTCCAGGTCATTGCCGAAGGCATCAAGGCCGCCGGCAGCGCGGAAGATGCTGAGGCTGTTGCCAAGATCCTGCACGAAAAGGGTCCGTTCAAGACTGTTCTCGGCGACCTCGCATTCGACGCAAAGGGCGACCCGAAGCTTCCGGGCTACGTCATGTACGAATGGAAAAAGGGTCCGGACGGCAAGTACAGCTACTTCCAGCAGGGCAGCTAAGCTTTATTCGAGAACATAAAATCAATGGAAAAGCCCGGTGCAAGCCGGGCTTTTCTCGTTTTCGGGGCCTGTAAAGGCTTCGTTGGTCAAGCAAACCCGTAAAGCCAAATCTTTACGGGTCAGAAACTGTAATTTACGGATTTAGAATGTTCTAAAATAAGAGGGCTGAGAATATTTCAGAAAAGGATTCGCATGTTACCGCTGAATGCCGAACTCAATGCTGCATTACTGTCCTGCGGGATGGCCTTCTTCAGCTGGGAACTTGCTACCGACAAAGTGTATGGCGACGTTACACTTGCAGAGCTTTTCGATGTCGAGGCCGGCGCCATGGCTACCGGGGTGCCGATTCTTTCATTGGTCGAACGGATATCGATCAATGACCGGGCGCGGGTTGCGGCGTCCGTCCACAGAGCCATTACCGGCGGGCATCTTTATCAGGAGAGATATCATATCGATCACAGTCAACGCGGTGCTGTCGACGTTGTGGCGATCGGGCGCTGCCTCAAGGACGACACCGGGGTGCCGTTCATATACAACGGGGCTGTGATGGAGGTGTCGGGTGCCGCCACCGCGTCGATGGTCGATCCGCTTCCAGGCCACTGCCAGTCGGCTCTCGACCTTGCCCAGAAGCGCGGCAATGAGCTCGCGGCTCGCTATCTCTCTTCGGCTCTGAAAGTGATCGGCACCGGCTGAGCGGCAATCGGCAAAGGCTGGAAGCGGGATAATTTTTCGATGACGCCCGAAATTCTCGCTTCCTTCTCCGATGCGGACAGGCTCTGCCGATCGCTATCGCGCTTCAATGTCTTGACGAGGCTGAGTAGGGACGTGAGAGAGTCGTTTTTTGGGTCGGGGATCATCGATGCTGCCTTGTGGATCCGCGATCCTCTATCTGCTTCGTTGCAATGCAACAACGAATGCCTGATTGTAATAGCGATATGAGTATATTCTAATTGGCGAATGTAACTATTGCGCACATTTTTTCCGTGCTACCCGCCTTATTGCGTAACTCTTTGTGCGGGAAGCCTGTTTCCAGTTCTTATCGTCTGATGCAGATCTCGCCGGGCATCGCCTGTGCCTTGGTCGTCACGAGTCTTCATGCAGCACGCGCGCAGCCTTGACGGCTGCGGAGGCGCGATTCTCGACTCCAAGCTTGACGTAAATCTGCTCCAGATGTTTGTTGACCGTCCGGGCCGACAGGCCAAGAATTTCACCGATATCGCGGTTCGACTTGCCTTTGGCGATCCAGAGAAGAACTTCGGACTCCCTTGCAGTCAGCGGGAAACTCTGGCGCAGCGCTTCCGGGTCGGAGCGACGGCTGCTTGCCGTTAGACGGAAGAGAAACTCATCGGCACTCAGGCCGCCGAGATAGGAAAGCTGCAGGCCCTTTTCCTCTCCGGCGTCCAGAGAAAAAGCCGCATCGCGCGAGAAGCCGGGGCGGTCGCGTTCGACCATCCACGTTGCAATCCTTTGCGCCACCAGATCCAGGCCGTCGTCGCGATTGGTTGCCGCGTTGATCAGGCGGGTCGCCTGTGGCGTCGACCACTGGATGCTGCCGTCGGCTCTCACCGCAAGCAGATGGCGGCCTGCAGCGTCGAGTGCCACGCGGGCGCTTTGGGCCGACCGGGCATTGGTCAGGTGGACGCGGATACGGGCGCGCAATTCGTCGATATTGATCGGCTTCGTGAGGTAGTCGACGCCGCCGGACCCGAGCGCGTGGACGACATGTTCCGTTTCCGTCAGCCCGGTCATGAAGATCACCGGTACCTGGGAAATTCCGGCATTGGTCTTCAGTTTTCGGCAGGTCGCGAACCCGTCCATGCCGGGCATGACGGCATCGAGAAGAATGAGATCGGGCGTGATCTTGTCGACGATGTTGAGCGCCGACTGTCCCGATGTCGCGATGAGGACGGAGAAGCCTGACTGTTCCAGCGCCTCGGTCAGGAAACCCAGCGCTTCCGGGCTGTCATCGACCAGGAGAACGATGTCGCGGGGCGTTGCGGTGTCAGCCATCGCTCATCTCCTCCTTGTCCAGGCGCTCCAGGAATTTCATGTAGCCGGCCATGTCGAAGGCCTTCAGGTAAAGGCCAAGCTCGTCGGCGAAGGGGCGATGGGTCTCGTCAGCGGCAAGATCGGCAAGTTTGGCTTCTATCCCCCGCACGTAACCGATCTCTCCGAGACGCAGCAAGTCCTGAAGGTGGTTCGTCCCCGGACTTATGACGGGCTTTTGGGCCGCAGAGACAGGCGCTGGCGGCAGTTCGTCGTCATAGACCCAGGCAAGACCGAGATGGGAGGCGAGCTTGTCGGCCAGCCGGCGCAGGTTGACCGGCTTGGACAGTGTATCGTTATGGCCTTCACCTGCGGCATCAGCCGTGGTGCCGTCGCCGATATTGGCCGACAGCATAATGATCGGTGCCGCCTGTCCTAGGGCGCGCAGACGGGCGACGAGTTGCCAGCCGCTCATGCCGGGCATCGAAATGTCGATCAGGAAAATGTCCGGCTTCACACCCTCGATCAGTGTCAGGCATGCCGGGCCATCCGCTGCGGTCAATACGACGAAATCCATAGGTGCTAGCACTTCACGCATCAGGTCGCGGTGGTCCTGATTGTCGTCGACGACGACAATGGTGCGGCGCGGGCCGGTGTAGGAAACGATCTTGCGTTCGGCGGCCGGTGTCGTGTTCGGCCGCTCGACGGCGGACAGCATCAGTCGGACCCGGAAGGTCGATCCCTCGTCCTTGGCGCTCACCACCGAGATCTCGCCGCCCAGAGTGTTGGTGAGAAGCTGGGTGATGGTCAGCCCGAGGCCAAGCCCCGGCATTGGCCGCACGTTATCTGCCTCACCGCGCTGGAAGGGTTCGTAGATGCGGCCGAGATCCTTTTCGGCAATGCCGCGCCCGGTATCCGAAATGGTGAAGGTCGCGACCTGACTGCGATAGGCAATCTCGAAACGCACCTTGCCTGCATCGGTGAATTTGATGGCGTTGGACAGAAGGTTGACGAGGATCTGCCGCAGACGTTTCTCGTCGGTCCGGACATAATGCGGTAGCGACTGCGCGCGGATGTGCTCGAATTCCAGGCCCTTGGCTTGCGCCTGCAGCGAAAACATCTCGACGATCTGGTCGAGAAAATCCTGGATGTTGATCTCGTTGGAATAGACCTGCAGTCGCCCCGCCTCGATCTTGGAAATGTCGAGCAGGCCGTCGATCAGGCCCGAGAGGTGATCCGCCGAGCGCTTGATGACCTTGATCGCGGATTGGCGCGGGGCAGGGATCGTCTCGTCGCGCTCGAGGATCTGGGCATAACCGAGCACGGCGTTGAGCGGCGTGCGCAATTCGTGGGACAGGCCGACGACATACCGGCTCTTGGCGCGGTTGGCGGCCTCGGCCGTTTCCTTGGCGTCCTGAAGCGCTGCGTCGGTCTTCTTGTGGGCAGAAATTTCTTTCAGCAAAAGGGTGTTCTGCCGCGACGATTCCTCTTCCGCGACGACCCGGCTGTCGTGCGCCAGCACGTAGAACCACGAGAAAATCCCGGTGATGATGGCGAAGACAAAAAAGACGATCAGGATCGTGCCGTAGATCACCTCGGCATTGGCAGGGGCTGCTTCCCCCACCTGATAGGCGATCAGCGCCAGGATCGCAGCGATCGTCGAGATCGACAGGGTGGCGGTCATGGCATAACGGCCGAGCCGCGTGGTGAGGCGGGAGATGATGCTTTCGGAGAGGAAGGACCGTGCGACAGTGCCGATCTGCGTGTTCAAGCGTGCATGCGGTTTGCACATGTCGTGACAGCGGCTGTCGAGCGAACAGCAGAGCGAACAGATCGGCGCCGCATAGGCGGGGCACCAGGCCATGTCCTCGTGTTCGAAAGGATGCTCGCAGACGGAGCAGGTGATCGAGCCCAGCGTCTTCCAGCTCTGGCGCGGCTTGCGGGCAAGATAATATTTTCCACGCGTTGCAAAGGCGATGGCCGGAGAGAGCAGGAAAGCGGTCAGCGTGAGATAGGTGGCAAGCGAGGCCATCAGCGTGCCGAACAGGCCGAAATGCGCGGCCAGCGCAATCGTTGTCGCGCCCATCATGGCGCCAAGGCCCACGGGGTTGACGTCGTAAAGATGCGCGCGCTTGAACTCGATGCCGGGAGGCGACAGGCCGAGCGATTTGTTGATGAAAAGGTCGGCCGAAATCGTGCAGAGCCAGCTCATCGCCACGATCGAGAATATGCCGAGCGTCTCTTCCAGCAGCCGGTAGATACCGAGTTCCATCAGCAGAAGTGCGATCGCGACATTGAAGACGAGCCAGACGACACGTCCAGGATGGCTATGGGTCAGACGCGAGAAGAAGTTCGACCAGGCGAGCGACCCGGCATAGGCATTCATCACGTTGATCTTCAGCTGCGAAACGACAACGAAGGCGGCCATCAGCAGCAGCGCCGCCGTGTCGTTGGGGATCATGTAGCCGAAGGCTGCGAGATACATATGGGCCGGATCGGCCGCGTCGCTGACCGGGACTGCTGTCGACAGCGTCAGGACCGCCAGGAACGAGCCGGCCAGCAGTTTTGGTACGCCGACGACGACCCAGCCGGGTCCGGCCAGGAAGACGGCAAGCCTGTGGCGCCATTTCCTCAGGCCTTCCGGAGGAAGGAAGCGCAGGAAGTCGACCTGTTCGCCTATCTGCGGCATCAGCGCCAGAATGACGGCGGAGGCTGCTCCGAACTCGACGATATCGAAGGGTGCTGTGCCGCCAATCTCTCCATTGGAATGCCCGACACCGGCAAATGCCCGCCAGAGATCGAATTTCTCCCAATCGAGAAAGGCGATGAAAATGAACGGCAGGACGTTGAGGATGATCCAGAAAGGCTGTGTGAGAAGCTGAAAACGGGAGATCAGTTGCACGCCGTAGATAACGAGCGGGATCACCACGATGGCGCTGATGATGTAGCCGATCCACAGCGGAATGCCGAAGGCGAGCTGCAGCGCCCCGGTCATGATCGAGGCTTCGATGGCAAACAGCATGAAGGTGAAGCTTGCATAGATCAGCGAGGTGATCGTCGAGCCGATATAACCGAAGGATGCGCCGCGGGTGAGGAGGTCGATATCGACGCCATGGCGGATCGCGTAACGGCTGATCGGCAAGCCGACGACCAGCATCACAATTGCCGCCACGATGATCGCGAAAAAGGCGTTGGTCGTGCCATAGGACAGCGTTATCGCGCCGCCTATGGCCTCCAGTGCCAAAAAGGAGATCGCGCCGATTGCCGTTTGCGAGATGCGGCTGGACGAAAAGCGGCGCGCGCTCTTGGCGGTGAAGCGAAGGGCGTAGTCTTCCAGAGTCTGGTTGGCGACCCAGCGGTTATATTCCCGCCGGACCGGGATGATCCGCTGCCGCGCTGCCATGCCTTGTTTTTGATCCCTTGGGAGGAGTGATCGTCAAAAAGGCACTCTCGGTGCTGGCTTGAGCTTTTGCAACCGAATTGACGTGTTCAGTGTGCGACTGTCTTCGAAAACACGTTTACGATGATAACGCCGGCGATGATGAAGCCGAGGCCGATCATGGCCGCCATGTCGAGGCTCTGGCGAAAGACGATCAGGCCGACGACCGAAATCAGCACGATGCCGAGGCCGCTCCAGATAGCATAGGCGATGCCGACCGGCAGCACGCGGAGCGTGATCGACAGACGATAGAAAGCAGCGCCATAACAAAGCGCCATGCCAAGCGTCGGCAGGATGCGGGTAAATTGCTGGCTCTGCTGAAGGAGCGTGGTGCCGACGACTTCAAGTGCGATGGCGGAGAGCAGAGAGCCGTAGGTGATGAGGGCGGGATTCACGTCTGTTTCTTTCGTGTCAATGAGATCAGTTGTTCGATCAGGGCATCGTGGCCTGTCGCCTCGACGCCGGAATATTCCAGCAGCCCGGCAAGCCAGAGGCCGTCTGCGGCGTAACGGGCTATGCCGAGTTCAGGCCCGGCATCGCTTTCGGCGTGGCGCGCGAGGCGGGACGCGTACCATTCGGACCACATCGCCTTCATCTCAGGATCGGTGTGCGAGGAGAGGGGAAGGGCGTTCCAGTTGCACGCACCTTCGCTTTCGGCATTGGCGAATGCGCGGATATAGGCCCGCGTGAAGCGGCCGTAAGATTCCGGGTCGTCTTCGAGCAGAAGGTCGATCTGGGTGTCGAGTTGCTTGAGCAGGTCATGGAAAACGGCCTGAACAAGGGCCTGCTTGTTGGGAAAATGATGCAGCAGGCCGCCCTTCGTCACATGCGCAGCATCAGCCACCGCCTGCAGCGTGACTGCGGGCAGCCCCTGTTCCTGCGAAATCTGTGCGGCGCAATCCAGTAGTGCGCGCCGGACGATCTCGGGCTGTTTCTTGCGTTCGTGAGCTTCGGTCATGCCCTAAACATACCAGATGGTCGGTTTGTTTTGCAAGTGTCTTGCTGATCAGATGTTTTGGCTGCGGCGGTGAGCATTCACCGGGTTGATTCAGTAAGGAGTGGAGCGATGTTGCACGACGCTTGCAACAAATTGGGGCGACAGTTCGCGTTTTAGTTTTTGGCGGATCGCGAGCGCGTAGTCGGCCTGGCTTTTGACAGTCATGGTGAAGCCGCCGGTTCCATGCACCACCTGCTGCGCATAATAGGCAGCGAGGTCCTCATCCTCGTCGGCGATCGCCAGCGCGTTGATCGTCACCCCCATCTGAATGGTCCGCAGGCGGGCTTGATAGAGAGTGGCCCTGATGCGCTGTTTCGGCACCATGGTTTCCCTGCCGTCGCCGGACAGATTGATGACCAGGCGCCTGGCGCAGATGCCCGGCTCCGAGAGCTTGTCGAGGGCGGCCCAGAGACCACTGCCGATATTGGTATCGCCGTAGACGTGCCGTTCGTTGCGTTCGAGTGCCCGGGCGAAATCCTCTGCGCCCAGTCCGCCGTGGACGACGAACCAGTCGAGGCTTTCGGTCGGAAACTCGCCGTCTCCCCAAAATATCGCAGAAAGCATGACGGTGCCGGCATCCTTCATTGCCGAGATGATCGCATCATCCCTGAAGGCAGCGGCAATCGCCGATTTCTGAAACCGATATTCGCCGTCTGTGACGCTGCCCGATCCGTCGATCGCCAGAACAAGGGCCACATCGGCACAAAGCGGCGGTGCCGCTGCCGCGTTGCCACACGTAGACAGCAGCAGCGCCAAAGGCGCCGCTCTCCCCCATCGAGACATTATGTTGCCCTCCAGCCCCTCTCGATATTTGTGTTTTAGCATGTATTAAATTTCAGGCATATGATGAAATCCGCTCGCTGACGTCGCCTATTTCGAACAGGCCTATGCCGGAACTATCGCGGCGATGGGAACTTTGACATCTCGCCCCGTGGACACTTTCCCCCTCTCCATACGTCATTTTGCGTATGTGGTTTTGCGCCGCCGCACCCGATAGTCCCCTTAAGCAGTGGTTAAGTTTTGCCGCTGTGCAAACAAACCAAAAAGAGGGGGTTTGAGACCATGAATTTCCGGATGAAACTAGGCGGCGCACTGCTTGCAGCCGCACTTTCGACGACGGCCTTCCACGGCGCATTCGCGGCCGACGACACGATCAAGATCGGCGTGCTGCATTCGCTTTCCGGTACGATGGCGATTTCCGAGACGACGCTCAAGGACGCCATGCTGATGCTCATCGAAGAGCAGAACAAGAAGGGCGGCGTTCTCGGCAAGAAGCTCGAAGCCGTCGTTGTTGACCCGGCTTCCGACTGGCCGCTGTTTGCCGAAAAAGCCCGCCAGCTGATCTCCCAGGACAAGGTCGCCGCCGTTTTCGGTTGCTGGACCTCGTCCTCGCGCAAGTCCGTCCTACCGGTCTTCGAAGAGCTGAACTCGATCCTCTTCTACCCGGTCCAGTACGAGGGTGAAGAATCCTCGCGCAACATCTTCTATACGGGTGCCGCTCCGAACCAGCAGGCAATCCCAGCCGTCGATTATCTGGCTGCGACCGAAGGCGTCGAGCGCTGGGTTCTGGCCGGCACCGACTATGTCTATCCGCAGACGACCAACAAGATCCTGAAGGCCTATCTGATGTCGAAGGGCGTCAAGGAAGAGGACATCATGGTCAACTACACGCCGTTCGGTCATTCCGACTGGCAGACGATCGTCTCCGACATCAAGAAATTCGGCTCTGCCGGCAAGAAGACCGCCGTCGTTTCGACCATCAACGGTGACGCCAACGTGCCGTTCTACAAGGAACTCGGCAACCAGGGCATCAAGGCCGAAGACATCCCGGTCGTCGCCTTCTCCGTCGGTGAAGAAGAGCTTGCCGGTCTCGATACCAAGCCGCTTGTTGGCCACCTTGCCGCCTGGAACTATTTCCAGTCCGTCGATGCGCCGGTCAATGCCGAGTTCATCAAGACCTGGCACGCCTATACCAAGAACGACAAGCGCGTGACCAACGACCCGATGGAAGCCGCCTATATCGGCTTCAACGCATGGGTTAAGGCGGTCGAAGCGGCCGGCACGACCGATACGGATGCAGTTCTCGATAGCATCATCGGCGTCGCCGTACCGAACCTGTCAGGTGGCACCTCCACCGTCATGCCGAACCATCACATCACCAAGCCGGTTCTGATCGGTGAAATCCAGGCCGATGGCCAGTTCGACATCGTTCAGGAAACGCCTGCCGTCGTCGGCGACGAATGGTCGGATTACCTGCCGGACTCGAAGGACCTGATCTCCGATTGGCGCAAGCCGATGTCCTGCGGCAACTTCAACGTCGCCACCGGCAAATGCGGCGGCAAGGGTAGCTGATCAGGCAATCGCGTTGGTGGGGGAGGTTAGCCCCTCACCCTAACCCTCTCCCCGTAAACGGGGCGAGGGGACGTGCCCAGCTCGACGCTGGAGGGGGCGGCACGGTCGCGGCATATGTCCTTCTCTCCGTCTGTACGGGGAGAAGGTGCCGGCAGGCGGATGAGGGGCAGACGCATCCTCGACGTCAGGTCATCCGGGGGACGAAAGCATGCTCATCCGTCTATTCTCTATGATTTTTCTGTTCCTGTGTTTTGCCGCATCTTCCTTCGCGCAAGGGCCGGATCCAAAACCGCTGCTCAACCAGCTGGCAGATGCCAATTTCAGCCAGGCGGAAACTCTGGTGGGACAGATCGCCACCATCGGCGATCCACGCGTCGTTCCGGCGCTTGAAGCCTTCGCCGAAGGTGATCTCTATTTCCGCAAGTCCGACAAGGCGGTGTTCCTGGCCAAGGCTGCCGGTTCACAGCTCGAGCTGATCGATCCGGTGACGGGTGAAAGCGCAGGCCAGGTCGCCAAGGGCGCGGTGACGAAAATCCGCGTCAATAACAATCTGCGACGCGCCATCCGCGCGGCGCTCGGCGGCCTGACGCTGATGAGCCCGGATCGCGGTGTCCGCCTTTCCGCTGCCGATTCCATCCTCCGCTCCCCCAGTGCCGAAGCACTTGAATTGGTTGAGGCGGCGCTCGCCAAGGAAACCGATGCTGAAGTGAAGGCCCGGATGGAAGAGGCGCGCGCTGTGTCGCTGCTCTCCTCCGACCGTTCCGTCGACGAAAAACGCGCCGCCATCGAGACGATCTCCAGCCTCGGCGGCCGCGAGGCGATGCGCATTTTCTCGACCGTCTCGTCGTCGATCGACGAAAGCCTGAAACCCGAGGTCGACAAGGCCATCGCGAAGATCCAGGGGCAATTGCAGATCTGGGATCTGGCGCAGAACGTCTGGTACGGCATGTCGCTCGGCTCCGTCCTGCTTCTGGCGGCGATCGGACTGGCCATCACCTTCGGCGTGATGGGCATCATCAACATGGCGCATGGCGAAATGGTCATGCTCGGTGCCTATTCCACCTTCATGGTGCAGGACGTGATCCGCGATAATGCGCCTTATCTGTTCGACTGGTCGCTCGCCATCGCACTGCCGGTCGCCTTCCTGGTAACGGGTCTTGTCGGCTTCGTCATCGAGCGCGGCGTGATCCGCTTCCTCTATGGACGGCCGCTGGAAACGCTGCTTGCCACCTGGGGCGTATCGCTGATCCTGCAGCAGGCGATCCGCACGATCTTCGGCCCGACCAACCAGGAAGTCGGCAACCCGTCGTGGATGTCCGGTTCGTTCCCGCTCGGCGGCATGACGATCACCTATAACCGCATGTGGATCATCGTCTTTTCGCTGACGATCTTCTTTACGCTGCTGTTCGTGATGAAGAAGACGGCCTACGGCCTCAACATGCGCGCCGTCACCCAGAACCGCCGCATGGCGTCTTCGATGGGCATCCGCACTCCCTGGGTCGATGCGCTGACGTTTGCGCTCGGTTCGGGCATCGCCGGCATTGCCGGCGTGGCGCTCTCCCAGATCGACAACGTCTCGCCGAACCTCGGCCAGAGCTACATCATCGATAGTTTCATGGTCGTGGTCTTCGGCGGGGTGGGCAATCTGTGGGGCACGCTGGTCGGCGCTTTGTCGCTCGGCATCCTCAACAAGTTTCTCGAACCTTCGGTCGGTGCCGTGCTCGGTAAGATCCTTGTGCTCGTTCTCATCATCCTGTTCATCCAGAAACGTCCGCGCGGCCTGTTCGCGCTCAAGGGAAGGGCGGTGGAAGCATGATCTCCGGCTTCATTCTTCGCGCGCTCGAAGGCAAGATTGTTATCGCTGCAGGCATACTGCTTGCCGTCGCCATGCTCGTCCCGGCACTCAACCTGCTGACCCCGCCCGACAGTGCCTTCCATATTCCGACCTATGTCATGGCGCTGATGGGCAAATATCTTTGCTATGCGCTCTTGGCGCTGGCACTCGATCTGGTCTGGGGTTATTGCGGCATTCTCTCGCTCGGCCACGGCGCCTTTTTCGCGCTCGGCGGTTATGCGATGGGTATGTACCTGATGCGCCAGATCGGTTCTCGCGGCACCTATGGCAATCCGGACCTGCCGGATTTCATGGTCTTCCTCAACTGGAAGGAGTTGCCGTGGTTCTGGTACGGGTTCGACATGTTCCCCTTCGCCATGCTGATGGTGCTTGTCGTTCCAGGCCTGCTCGCCTTCTTCTTCGGCTGGTTTGCTTTTCGCTCAAGAGTCAACGGCGTCTATCTCTCGATCATCACCCAGGCGATGACCTATGCCCTCATGCTTGCCTTCTTCCGCAACGACATGGGGTTCGGCGGCAATAACGGCCTGACTGATTTCAAGGATATTCTGGGCTTTCAGGTGCAGGCCGGCGGCACGCGGGCGGTTCTGTTTGCCATGTCGGCGATCATGCTGGCGCTCTGCCTGATCGTTGCATCGGCCATCACAAGGTCGAAATTCGGCAAGGTTCTGGTCGGCGTTCGCGATGCGGAAAGCCGGGTGCGTTTCCTCGGCTTCAGGGTCGAGAACATCAAGCTCTTCACCTTCGTTGTGTCGGCCATGTTCGCCGGCATTGCAGGCGCGCTGTTCGTGCCACAGGTCGGCATTATCAATCCCGGCGAATTCGCCCCGGCCAACTCGATCGAAGTCGTCGTCTGGACCGCTGTTGGCGGACGCGGGACCCTGATCGGGCCGATCATCGGCGCGATCCTCGTCAACGCTGGCAAAAGCTACTTTACCGGCGCATTCCCCGAATTCTGGCTGTTTGCGCTCGGCGGCCTGTTCATTGCCGTCACGTTGTTCCTGCCGAAGGGCATTGTCGGAACGATCCAGCATGGCTGGAATGCCCGCAAGGCATTGAAGGCTGCGGCCGAGGCCGAAAAGGGCAGGGATGCCGGCACCCCGCCGGTCACGCAACAGGTTCAGGCAGCGGAGTGAGATGATGAACACGATTGCCGAAACCAGAACAAAAAGCCTGCTTTACCTCGAAGACGTCTCCGTCTCCTTCGACGGGTTCAAGGCGATCAATTCGCTGTCGCTGGTGATCGAACCCGGCGAACTGCGCGCCATTATCGGCCCGAACGGCGCCGGCAAGACGACGATGATGGACATTATCACCGGCAAGACGCGGCCCGACACCGGCAAGGTGATCTTCGAGGACGAGATCGACCTGACCAAAAAGGACGAGGCCGATATCGCCCAGCTCGGCATCGGCCGGAAATTCCAGAAGCCTACCGTGTTCGAAAGCCATACGGTCTGGGACAATCTGGAACTGGCGCTGAACCGTTCCCGCGGGGTCTTCGCGACGCTGTTCTATACGTTGAGCGCCGAGGACAAGTCGCGGATCGAGGAAATCCTTTCGACGATCCGCATGACCCACCGCGCCCATGAATATGCCGCCAATCTCTCCCACGGCCAGAAACAGTGGCTGGAGATCGGCATGCTTTTGGCGCAGGAACCGAAGCTGCTGCTGGTGGACGAGCCGGTGGCCGGCATGACCGATGCCGAGACGGCGGAAACGGCGATTCTGCTGCGCGAGATCGCCAAGACCCGCTCGGTGGTGGTGGTCGAACACGACATGGGCTTCATTCGCGATCTGGGTGTGAAGGTGACGTGCCTGGCGGAAGGCTCGGTGCTGGCTGAAGGATCGATCGACTTCGTCTCCAGCGATCCGAAGGTGATCGAGAATTATCTGGGGCGGTGATGGAGAGCGCAGTGGTCTTGATACCCCCCTCTGCCCTGCCGGGCATCTCCCCCACAAGGAGGGAGATCAGCTGGGCGCGCGCTTTTCGCCCCGAGCTGGCATCTTTGTCGGCTTCGATTTCCGCGCAGGATGATGTCTGGCCTTCACTCAACCTTCAACGGGGGGCGAGTGGTTGCCTCCTTCTGATCTCCCCCCTTGTGGGGGAGATGCCCGGCAGGGCAGAGGGGGGGAATGCCACCCTCCTGGTTAAACAGGGAGGCACCCCATGCTGACAGTCAACAACGTCAATCTCCACTACGGCGCAGCACAGGCTTTGCGCGGTGTCTCGATCAATGCCGAGATGGGCAAGATCACCTGCGTGCTCGGCCGCAACGGGGTCGGAAAATCCTCGCTGCTCAGGGCCGTCACCGGCCAGCATCCGGTCTCCGGGGGCACGATCAGTTTTCAGGGCGAGGTGCTGAACGGGCTGGCGCCCTATTCCCGTGCCAAGCACGGTATCGGTTACGTGCCGCAGGGCCGCGAGATCTTTCCGCTTCTGACCGTTCAGGAAAATCTGCAGAGCGGGTATGCACCGCTTGCCCGCAAGGACAAGTTCATTCCCGACGAGATCTTTTCGCTGTTTCCGGTGCTGAAAACCATGCTCGGCCGTCGCGGGGGCGATCTTTCCGGTGGCCAGCAGCAGCAGCTGGCGATCGGTCGCGCCATGGTGACGCGCCCCAAGATTCTCGTGCTGGACGAGCCGACCGAGGGCATCCAGCCGTCGATCATCAAGGATATCGGTCGGGCGATCCGCTACTTGAGGGATTCCACCGGCATGGCGATCCTGCTTGTCGAACAGTATCTTGACTTCTGCCGCGAGCTTGCCGATCAGGTCTATATCATGGACCGTGGCGAGATTGTGCATGAAGGCCCCGCTGAAACCTTGGATACGGCAGAAGCAAGGCGGCATCTAACAGTTTAATGGTGAATGTTTGCATTGCTTCTATTGATCCAAGGCGTATCAATGCTTCAACAGGTGTGCTAGATGAACCGCAGATGAACGACATCTCCGAACATCGTTGACAACCCGCACCCCATGATGAGGCGCTGATGGTCTTTGCATGCATTCCTGGTCACCGTTCCCGATCCGCTCTTGTTCGCCTGACCGCGACTGGGGCGTTTTTCCTGGCCGCCGGCTCGGCTTTCGCCGCCTGTGGTCAGCCGCTGGCGCCGGGTCGCCATGCGATGACGATCGAAAGTGACGGCGTCGCCCGTCAGGCTGTATATTATGTGCCGTCCTCCTATACGGGCAAGGACAAGGTGCCGGTCGTGTTCGATTTCCACGGCAGCAACAGCAATCCTGATGGTCAGCTGAACCGCTCTTCCTGGGACAAGGTCGCCGAAAAGAACGGCTTCATCGCGGTTGCGCTGCAGGGCAGCCTGCCGGGCAAGACGCCGGGCACCTATGCCTGGAACGTGCCTTTCGTTCAGGTCAGCAAGGCGATCATTCCGACCGGTGCGCAGGGCGGTCTCGACGAGATCGGCTTCATCGACGATGCTGTCGATGAAGTGAAGGAAGAGTTCTGCGTTGATCCGAACCGCTTTTTCGCGTCGGGTTATTCCGGCGGTGGCCGCATGCTGTCGGCCTATGTCTGCTCCGGCCAGGATGATTTTACCGCTGCCGGTTTCGTCAACTCGCTGCGTGCCGGCCGTCCCGTCGAAACCGACGGCAAGTGGGGACCGGACAAGGCGAACTGCAATCCGGCCAAGCCGATCTCCATCGTCGCCTTTGCCGGCGAGAAGGACGCGCAGAACCCTTATGCCGGCGGCGGTTCCGCTTATTGGCAGTATGGTTTCAACACCGCGATCCAGCGCTGGAGCGATCTGGACGGCTGCAAGGGCAATGGTGACCCCAAGACTGCCGATGGCGTGACCTACACGATATACGGCACCTGCAAGAATGGCGCCCGTATCGCTACTTACGTCTTCGAAAAAGGTACCCATGACTGGCCGAAGCCGGTTGCGGCCAAGCAAGCCGTGATTGCTGCCGCCAAGGATGGTGCCGCGAGCGTGACCAAGGTTTCGGCTGTCTTGCCGGCAAAATCGGCCTTCGACGCCAATGTTGATCCCGCCTTCCGCATGTGGGACTTCTTCGGCAAGGCCGACTCGACGGATCTCGTTGCGACGGCCGTTCCTGCCAAATCTGCATCGGGCGCGAAGTCTGGCACGTCCATTGCTTCTGACTGCGCAACACAAGCAGAACTCGAAGGTACGTCGTGCAGCAGCCCACAGCCGATCAATATGCGCCGCAGCGGGCAAGGGGTACAGGACGCCTTGTAACCAAGGCTTTTGGCGGGCGGACAAGGCTCGACGAATTCTTTCAGGAAGGCTGCGCAAAAATACGCCTTCCGGAAACCTTTTCGCCTGAAATGGAGGCGATCCTTATCAATACGTCAGGGGGACTGACGGGCGGCGACGTGATCGAATGGTCCGTCGCCGCTGCGGCTTCTACCCGGCTCTCCGTCACCACGCAGGCCAACGAGAAGATCTACAAGGCCGCTTCCGGAACGGCCTCGGTCTCCACCGACATCACCGTCGGGCAGGGCGCATCCGTCCATTGGCTTCCCCAGGAAACAATCCTTTTCGACCAGGCCTCGCTGACCCGTCGTCTCGATGTGGATCTGGCCGAGGACGCAGAGTTTCTCGCCGTCGAGGCGGTGCTGCTCGGCCGCAAGGCGATGGGCGAGGCGGTCAGTCACGGTTTTTTCCGTGATCGCTGGCGGGTGCGCCGCAATGGGCAGCTTATCCATGCCGAGGAACTGCGGTTCGAAGGCGAGATCGAGCGGTTGACCCAGGCTGCCGCCGTGCTGTCGGGTCAGGTGGCGTTCGCCACGCTGTTTTATACAGGGCCGTTGGGCGAAGCGTTGCTGTCGCGGTTGCGGGATTGCCTTGCCGGTACGCCGGGTGGCGCCAGCTACTGGAATGGCAAACTCATCGCCCGTATCGCCGCCCCGACCGGTTTCGAGTTGAGAAAAATCCTGACACCGGCAATTTCCGTATTGCGTAACGGCGCGCCAGTGCCGAAAGTCTGGAACATCTGATTTGCCATATCTCATCTGGAATGCGGGTAAAACATGAACCTGACACCACGCGAAAAAGACAAGCTGCTGATTTCCATGGCGGCAATCGTCGCGCGCCGTCGCCTCGAACGCGGTGTGAAGCTGAACTATCCGGAAGCGATCGCGTTGATCACCGATTACGTGGTCGAAGGTGCCCGTGACGGCCGTTCCGTCGCCGACCTGATGGAGAGCGGCGCGCATGTCGTGACCCGTGACCAGGTGATGGAAGGCATTTCCGAAATGATCCACGACGTGCAGGTGGAGGCGACATTCCCGGACGGCACGAAGCTCGTCACCGTCCACGAACCGATCCGCTGAGGAGGACGCCATGGCTCTTGAATTGCGCCCGAACTGCGAATGCTGCGACAAGGATCTGGCCCCGGAAAGCCGGGAAGCGATGATCTGCACGTTCGAATGCACCTATTGTGCCGATTGCGCCACGAATGTGCTTGCCGGGATCTGCCCCAACTGCAGCGGCGAACTGGTGCGCCGGCCGGTGCGTCCGGCAGCTGCGCTGGTCAACAATCCGGCTTCGACCATCCGCGTCCTGAAGGCCGAGGGCTGCAAGCCACAAATCGCTTTAACGGCGTAAGGGAGAGATTCATGATTCCGGGCGAAGTCATTGCCGCTCAAGGCGAAATCGAACTCAATGTGGGTGCCCCGACGATCTTGATCGAGGTCTCTAACAGCGGAGACCGGCCGGTTCAGGTGGGCAGCCACTACCATTTCTTCGAGACCAACAATGGCCTCCTGTTCGACCGCGACAAGGCGCGCGGCATGCGGCTCGATATACCTGCCGGAACTGCCGTGCGCTTCGAACCCGGCCAGACCCGCTCCGTGACGCTGATCCCGCTTTCGGGCAAGCGCGAGGTCTATGGTTTTCAGCAGAAGATCATGGGAGCGCTCTGATATGGCGACCAAACACTACCTGGGCAGCTGCCAATGCGGTGCAGTCTCTTACGAGGCCGATGCTGATCTGGAGCAGACGGTCACCTGCAATTGCTCGCGTTGCCAGCGCCTTGGCGTCGTGCTTGCCTTCGCGCCGCGTGACGCGTTTTCGCTCACATCGGGTGGGGACAATCTGACCGAATACCGTTTCAACACGAAGACGCTGCAGCACCTTTTCTGCAAGACATGCGGCATCGAAAGCTTTGCCTACGGCAATTCACCGAAGGATGGTTCTGCGATGGTGGCGATCAACGTCAATTGTCTGGAAGGCGTCGATCCGAGGGCACTGACCTCGCACCACTATGACGGCGCAGCCGTCTGAGGCAATGCGGAGGAGGACACCATGCTGAAACTCGCTCTTTTGCCGCTATTATGCGGATGTGTGCTGCTTGTCGATGCACCGAGCTCTGCCCAGCAGCCGACACCCGATTGCAAGGAACCGCAGACACAGACGGACATGACGATCTGCGCCGGCCAGGATCTTGCCGATGCCGACAAGGCCCTGAATGCGCAGTACCAAGCGACGCGAAAACTCCTGAAAAAGCGGGATGCAGAGGCTTCCATGCCGGATCTGAAAGGTGGCGATGAGGCCTTGGTCAAGGCGCAACGCGCCTGGATCGGTTATCGCGACGCCCAATGCCTATCCTGGGGTTTTCAGGCGCGCGGCGGATCGATGGAGCCTATGCTGGTTTCCAGTTGCGAGGCTGATCTGACCCGCAAGCGCACCGCCGAACTGAAGGCGCTTGTCGACACCATGATGTAAATTACGGCCGGCTCCGCAGCCGTCCGATCCCCTATGTCCGAATTCGGATTGCCCGAACGATTGAGGTAGTACCCATGTCCTACAAGATGTCCCGCGCCGCCTATGCCTCGATGTTCGGTCCGACCACCGGCGACAAGGTGCGGCTGGCCGATACCGAATTGTTCATCGAGGTGGAGAAGGATTTCACCATCTATGGCGAAGAGGTTAAGTTCGGTGGCGGCAAGGTCATTCGTGACGGCATGGGACAGAGCCAGGCGACGCGCGCCGAGGGCGCTGTCGATACGGTGATCACCAACGCGCTGATCGTCGATCATTCCGGCATCTACAAGGCCGATGTCGGCTTGAAAGACGGCCGCATCCACGCGATCGGCAAGGCCGGAAACCCGGATACCCAGCCGGGCGTGACCATCATCGTCGGGCCTTCGACCGAAGCGATCGCCGGCGAGGGCAAGATCCTGACGGCCGGCGGCATGGATGCGCATATCCATTTCATCTGCCCGCAGCAGATCGAAGAGGCGCTGATGTCGGGCGTCACGACCATGCTCGGCGGCGGCTCCGGCCCGGCACATGGCACGCTGGCAACCACCTGCACCGGTGCCTGGCATATCGAGCGGATGATCGAAAGCTTCGATGCCTTCCCGATGAACCTGGCGCTTGCCGGCAAGGGCAATGCCTCGCTTCCCGCGCCTCTCGAGGAAATGATCCTCGCCGGTGCTTCTTCGCTGAAACTGCACGAGGACTGGGGTACGACGCCGGCTGCGATCGACAATTGCCTGACGGTGGCCGATGCATTCGACGTGCAGGTGATGATCCACACCGATACGCTGAACGAATCGGGTTTCGTCGAGGACACGGTTGCCGCCATCAAGGGCCGCACGATCCATGCCTTCCACACGGAAGGGGCGGGCGGTGGCCATGCACCCGACATCATCAAGATCTGCGGCAACCCGAACGTTATCCCGTCGTCCACCAACCCGACACGGCCCTATACGATCAATACGCTGGCCGAACATCTCGACATGCTGATGGTCTGCCATCACCTCTCGTCGTCCATTCCCGAAGACATCGCTTTTGCCGAAAGCCGTATCCGCAAGGAAACCATCGCGGCCGAAGACATTCTGCATGATCTCGGCGCGTTCTCGATCATCTCGTCCGACAGCCAGGCGATGGGCCGTGTGGGTGAAGTGGCGATCCGGACCTGGCAGACGGCCGACAAGATGAAGCGCCAGCGCGGTCAGCTTGCTCAGGAGACTGGCGACAACGACAATTTCCGCGTCAAGCGCTACATCGCCAAATACACGATCAACCCGGCGATCGCCCATGGTGTGAGCCATGAAATCGGCTCGGTGGAAGTCGGCAAGCGCGCCGATCTGGTGTTGTGGAGCCCGGCCTTTTTCGGCGTGAAGCCGGAAATGGTGCTGCTTGGCGGTTCGATCGCGGCAGCGCCGATGGGCGATCCGAACGCCTCGATCCCGACGCCGCAGCCAATGCATTACCGGCCGATGTTTGCCGCCTACGGCAAGCTGCGCACCAATTCTTCCGTCACCTTCGTTTCGCAGGCTTCGCTCGATGGTGGGCTTGTCCAGCGGCTCGGTGTTGCCAAGAAGCTGGTGGCGGTGATGAATGTTCGCGGCGGAATCGGTAAGGCGTCGATGATCCACAATTCGGCGACGCCGCATGTAGAGGTCGATCCCGAGACCTACGAAGTGCGCGCCGATGGCGAGCTGTTGACCTGCAAGCCGGCAACCGTTCTGCCGATGGCGCAGCGCTACTTCCTGTTCTGATGAACTGAAGGCAGAGGACGGCGAATGAGAGTGCTTGTTCGTCTCCTCATGGCGATTTTTGTAATCGTTCTCAGCGTCGCGGCGGGCACGTTTGTTCCGCGCCCGCTGTTTAAGCCCCAGCCTCCTATCGATGCCGCCACGGAAACGCGGCGCATTCTTATCCTCTCCAATCCGATCCACACGGATATCGCCATCCCGCTGAACGCAGAGACGCGGGTTGCCTATGCCTTTCTCGAAGCTTCCGGCATCCCGATTGCCGATCCCGCTGCCGAGTGGCTGATCATCGGCTGGGGAGGGCGCGCGTTTTATCTGGAGACGCCGACCTGGGCCGATCTGAAGCCGATGCCGGTATTTCGGGCGCTGACCATCGACCGATCGGTGATGCATGTGGACGTCGCAGGTCCGATCGATGAGACCCACCCGGCTATAAGGGTTTTCGACCTTCGGCCGGCCGAATTCGACAACTTGTCGGACTTCATTCAGGCGAGTTTCCTGCGCGAAGAGGGCAAGGTCGTGATGATTGCCGATGCGGGTTATGGGCAATACGATCAATTTTTCGAGGCGCATGGTTCTTTCAACGCTCTTGTCGGGTGCAACACCTGGACGGCTCGCGCCCTTCGTTTCGCGGGTATCCGGACCGGCTGGTGGAATCCTCTGCCGCAGACGCTGGGCCTGTCGCTCGATCTGTTCAACTGAGGGCGGATTGCGCCCTTGGCGATCCCGGATTTTCAGTTTCGGCCGGGACACGTCGGGTGCCTCGAATTGAATAAGTTATAGTGACACACGGCGTGTCCCGTTCAGTGTGTTTTTCCACGCAACTCCGGTCCGTCTGCTGCGGATCGGATGCCTTTCGGCAAGCGATCCGGGATGTGTGCGACACACGCACGCCCCTTGTTCAGGGAGGCAGACCATTTTCTGCGCAGCCTCGCATGTCCCGCTTGCATAAGGGCGGTCCACGCGATCACCGGCTCCCCTTCGCCGGTTATGCGGACCGGTGTAGCCGAAGCGGAACGGAGTAATTGTAGGCACAGGTTCGGAGGGCGGGGATGAGAGATTGGGTAAGAGATTGTAATGCCTTGGACCGGGTTCTGGATCTTCCCCGATGGGCGTTTACCGGTTCGGCCGTAAACCTTGCGCCATCATTCGATGTCAGGGCGGTAACGGTCGGTACTTCGCCGGCCGTATCGGAAGCTTCTTAGTCATGGGTGTCGGTCGTGGTGGAACTTCGGCAAACGCCAACTGTTCTCTGTTCATCATCCAAAGCCGAGATCACCACCATGAGAAAAACATTCATTGCCTTGGCCGTTGCGACGCTCACCGCGTGCAGTGCGACTGTCGATCCTGAATTGGTCGCACGCGACTACGGATCCGACATCAAGCCAATCTCGGGTAGCATCACATATAACGGTCAACCAAAAAGCCGACTTACGAAAGCGCCCGCCGGCAGCACGTTTGAACATGAGTTCAACAATAGCTTCGGCAATCGGGTTGTCGAGCGCTACCAAATTCAACCAGATCGAAGCCTCCGAATTGTTAGCCGCCAGATATTCAACCTACCTTCGGACGGTTGAATAGAGAGGTGTGGTCAGGACGTGTCCACTGCCCGCGACCGAAAGATGTAACGGTGGTGGGTGCCCGAGGAGCGCAAATCGGGGTACGACAAATGTCTCAACCCAACAATGCAGGGATGCTGAATGGAAGACGCTCACTAGCTTCTCTCTCAACGTAGACGTGAAAGGGAACCGCGTTCCGATCCCACCATTCCCCATCCGTCACAAGCCTTGCCCACTCTTCTCCGACTGAATTGAGCAATGTCATTAATGCCTGGAAGGATCGCTGGTCACGTCGAGAAAAAGCCGGCGCCCCTACAATAACGATATTGATCGAGTTTAGCCTAAGCCAAGAGAGGTCCGCGAGCGCCTCATCTAGCGCGTCCCAGTTTGGGATTTCTTGATACGGCATTTGCATCGCAACACGGAATTTCTCAAACATTTCGTGAGCGGTACTCGATGAGCTGATATCAACGATGTAGGTGGTCACACCAAGTAGCTGTAGCCGCCTCTCCACGCTGACGCGACCGCTTTCGCTTTGCAGGAGAAACGGAGAGCCAAGGGAGTTTACGAGATCCTGGAGAAACATCATTCAAGCCCAAACTATAGTCCCGGGATAGCTAATTCTCGCCCTGACCGCAATTTGTATGACGTATTTGATGTCAGGGCGGTGGGGGTTGCCAGCGGTAACGGCTTAGTTGACGATGACCGAGAACATACTTTAAGCCTTTTTCCTACAAGGCTTATCCAACGAGATGAGACATGATACCCGGACTACCTACCAAGTATGTTTTCATGATCCTGATTTTGGAAGCCGGCCTTATCGCCTCATGTTTCGCAAGTTATTCTGTAGAAATTGGCGTACTTGGAACGATAAGCGCACTGATCGTCGGCTATCTCCACCTAACTCGATCTACTTTTAAAGTTATTTCTTTCGTCAGAGGGATCGATCCTAAGGTGTATTCGCAAGAGATAAGGTGGGGGATCGTGATCGTGCCAGTTCTGATCTCATGCGGCCTTGCTGTTCCGATCACAGGGATCTTTCCGACAAACTACTCAGTTGACCTATAGAAGTTGGTTTTCTTCTTCAGCGTTGCGGCTTGGTCGCTATTGGAAGGCGTCTTCTGGATAAGATTCTGATGTCAGAGCGGCGGGTTACGCAGCCATCAGGCGATCGATGCCAAGCTGCGGGGTAATCACGCACAGCAATCGCCCCGACACCATTCAGATGAAGCCGTCGTCAGTGTGCTTCGGCTTCCACTTGCCGCTTTTCCAGGCCATCTCGGCTGCGGCTGCCAGATCAACGCAGCCGAACTGTCCGGACCCCACGTCGGGCACGATCATTGACCTTGATCCGCTCGGCATTCGCGCTGTCGAGCACCTGATCCGAGCAGTTCGCCGAAGACCATTCGCCCGTGGTCTTAGGCGGAACGGTCGCTTCCCGGATGCGAGCGCTTCGCCGAAGCCTCTCCCTTCCAGCCCTGCTTCCTGTGAATAGCTGCCTTGCTCGACTGCTTTTTATCAAGAACTTTGCTGCACTGCGGAAGAAGTATGGTTATGAGAAAACATCTGCCTCTCATCGGGGCGAATGTTCATTTCTCATGGAGGCATTGATGCTGGGCAAACGAGTTCCGCAAGTCACTTTCCGCACTCGCGTACGCGACGAGGCCGTTGGCGGTCCGAACCCTTTCCGCTGGCAGGACGTTACTTCTGCCGATTATTTTGCCGGAAAGCGCGTCGTGCTGTTCTCCCTGCCTGGCGCATTTACGCCGACCTGCTCGACCTACCAGCTGCCGGATTTCGAAAAGCTGTTTCCTGACTTCCAGGCTGAAGGCATCGATGCCATCTACTGCATGTCGGTCAATGACGCCTTCGTCATGAATGCCTGGGCCAAGAGCCAGAACCTTGCAAACGTCACCGTTATTCCGGACGGTTCGGGCGAATTCACCCGCAAGATGGGCATGCTGGTTGCCAAGGACAATCTCGGTTTCGGCATGCGCTCCTGGCGTTACGGCGCGATCGTCAATGACGGCGTCGTCGAACAGTGGTTCGAGGAAGAAGGTTATTCCGACAACTGCGAAAGCGACCCTTACGGTGCGTCTTCGCCGCAGAACATTCTCGATAACCTCAAGGCCATCAAGATCGCGGCCGAATAAGCCGCTTTTTCGACCCGCATTGCTCGAAGCCCGGTTCTCCAGCCGGGCTTTCTGCTGTCCGCCGGCAACTACCCCTTGTGTACGGCGCCGCCTTTGGCAATGATGGCATAAGATTTTACAGTTCAACGGGTTATCCATCATGCAGCATATCCATTCCTATCGCCCGGCCGGCGAGATCTCGGATCCGCCGATCGACACCGTCAGCCTGCCGCATGACCTGCGCCATCTGCGCCGCAAGCTGCTGCATCTGTCGAATGGCGACATGGTGATGCTCGACTTGAAGGAGGCAGTGCTTTTCCATCATGGCGACCGGCTGGTGCTCGATAATGGCGACACGGTCGAAGTGCAGGCGGCGCCCGAAAAACTTTTCGAGGTGAGGGCGCGCGATACGCTGCATCTGATCGAGCTCGCCTGGCATCTCGGGAACCGGCACCTTTCGGCACAGATCGAAGAGGGGCGTATCGTGATCCTGCGCGATCACGTGATCCGCTCAATGCTGCAAGGGCTCGGGGCAAATGTTTTCGACATAGAAGAGCCGTTCCAGCCGGCCCGCGGTGCCTATCATTCGCATGGCTCCCATGGTGGTCATGATGATCATAACCACGGACATGATCATGGCCACGACCATCATGACCACGGGCATCATGGCCACAAGCACGACTGATCGGGCAGCGTGTTGGAACAGGCGCTACCGGTGGATCCGGCGATGAACGAGGCGATGGAAGCTTCGTATGACACAAAGACCTTGCTGCGGCTGATGGCGTGGCTGTCGCCGGCCTTTCCGATCGGCGGCTTCGCCTGGTCGGGCGGGTTGGAGCGTGCGGTCGCGGATGGGCTCGTCAAGAATGCCGGGGACCTTCAGGGCTGGATTGAGACCGTGCTTTGCCATGGTGCCTTGTGGAACGATGCGGTGCTGTTAGCAGAGGCCTGGCGGCAGGTCGGCAACGAGACCGCGCTCAACGAGGTTGCGGCGCTCGGGCTGGCGCTTGCCGGTTCGGCCGAGCGTTTCAGCGAGACCTTGTCGCTGGGCAAGGCGTTCGTTACGGCTGCGGTTGCATGGCCGCATCCGGTATTCGATCGGCTTCCGGCGGATCTGCCATTTCCGGTGGCTGTCGGTGCCGTGGCGGCGGCCCATGGCGTGCCTTGCTCGCAGGCGCTTGCCGCGTTCCTTCATGCAGCCGTATCGCAAGCCGTCTCGGCCGCGATCCGGCTGAGTGTTGCGGGCCAGGCCGAGGGTGTTGCAATCGTTGCCGGGCTTGAGGCGCTGATCGACGACCTTTCGCAAAGGGTGGCTTCGACGACCCTCGATGACCTGGGTGGCGCAGCCGTGCAGGCGGAGATCGCTTCGTTGCGCCACGAGACGCAGCATTCCCGGCTGTTTCGGTCTTGAATTACGAAAATAGCAGTGACGCTACCGGCTGCCGCAATCCGCGTTGTGACACCAGCAGCGGCCGTCAGGCCTCATGGGCGACGAGAAGAATGCGGTCGTCGATCGCGTCTGCCAGCGACAGAAGCATCTCGCGTCGATCAAAGCCGTAAGAGGCCAGCATTTTCAGCATGCTGGAAAGGGCAGCTTCTGCCGCCTTGTGGCAGTCACGCTCTTTTCCCGATAGTTCAGATGTGGATGCAGTCGGCTGGTAATCCATTCTGATTTCCCCGTTTCCCAGTTCAGGTAAGTCTCAGCATGCGATAATGGAACACAACTACAATACGTATTATGACGGTCTTATCCGGCTACCACAATTTGAATGGAAGGTTTTCTACAGATATCTAAGGATATACTTAATCCCGCAAATCTCGATGACACTTTACTTTTCCGACGCAGAAAATCCGTGAAGTGGAAGGCATGATGCGCTGAAGCGGGATCCTCCAGTTTCCGATTGCGTCGGCATCCGACCGCATTATTGTGATCGCATCATACTGAAAGGACATTTCATGAAATCGGCAAACGGTCCCCTTCGTGTCGGCATTGGCGGCCCGGTCGGATCCGGCAAGACGCATCTGGCAGAAAAGCTGTGCAAGGCGATGCGGGACGAGTTTTCGGTCGCGGTCGTCACCAACGATATCTACACCAAGGAAGATGCCGACGCGCTGGTGCGGATGCAGGCGCTTTCATCGGATCGCATCGTGGGTGTCGAGACGGGCGGTTGTCCGCATACGGCGATCCGCGAAGATGCGACGATCAATCTCCAGGCGATTGCGGGCCTCAATGAGCGGTTTCCGGACCTGGATGTGGTGTTCATCGAATCGGGCGGGGACAATCTCGCAGCGACCTTCTCGCCGGATCTGGCAGATATCACGATCTACGTTATCTCAACCTGCCAGGGCGAGGAAATTCCGCGCAAGGGCGGGCCGGGGATTACCCGTTCCGATTTGCTCGTCATCAACAAGAAGGATCTGGCGCCTTATGTCGGCGTCGATATGGATGTGATGGACCGGGATGCCTCGCGCATGCGCGAGATGAAGCCGCATGTGTTTACCGATCTGAAACGCGGCGAGGGCGTCGGCCACATTGTCGAGTTTCTGAAACGGCAGGGCGGGCTGTAAGTTTTCGCGCTTTTCAGATGAATTTGAAAAGAAAAGGCCGGCGGTCTAATGACCCGCCGGCCTCGCCTGTCGCCGGACACCCCTGTGGCAACAGGCCGCTACGAAGGCTGCGTCGTCTCGCGCGCCCTCGAGCCTGAAGCAATTCCGCCTTTTTTCGAAAAGCGAAACTGCTCAATCTTGTATGTCTCGCGCAATTCCGGGCGCAAAACCGGTTCCCACTTTTTCTGGAATTTCTTTAGATGTTCTTGAGTGCCTGAACGTCGCCAACCTGGATGATACGGCCGCGGACCGTCACGCCGACGCGGCGCAGGCTGGAAAAGGCGCGGGAGAGCGCTTCCGGTGCAAGTCCGAGCATGCCAGCCAGAAGGCTTTTCTGGAACGGAAGGCGGATCGATGCGGAGCCACCCTCAACCGGGCAGCGGCTCAATATGTAATTGGCGACCCGCTGCGGCGCGGTGAAAAGGCGGTCGTTGGCGATGCAGTCCATCGTGCCGACCAGATGCCGGGAGATTGCGGCGATCAGCGCCTTGGCAATTTCCGGGTCCTGCTGGGCAAGATCGCGCACAGCCTGCATGTCGAAGCGGGCGAGCGTTGCCGGCTCGGCCGTCTGGGCGTTGCAGCGGTAAACGTTGTCGTTGAACAGCAGATGTTCGGCAAATGTGTCGCCGGGAGCGCAAACCATGATATCGGCCTCGCGGCCTTCGCGGCTCAACCGGAAAAGCCGGACATAACCATTCAGAACGCAGTAAAAGGCGTCGGCGGTTTCGCCCTCGCGCATGACGAACTTGCGGGCCGGAAGCGTGCTGATCGTCATCATAGACATCAGCCGGACAAGGGCACTGTTGCCCAGCCCTGCCAGAAACGGTGCTTTCATAAGCACTGCCCGGTCTCGATTGCTGAGTTTCAGACTGCTGTTCATCTCACTATCTCTTCCCTTTTTTCGACCAACGCGAAATCCTTGAAAACAGGATAACGCGTGAGGCAAAGAGGGATTTGATACTGATCAATCAATCACGCAATTTGGATCGTTGTCAGACAGTCAGATATGGCGGATCAACCCGACGGAAAGGTCACTCGGCGGCCGTTGGTGGCAGCCGAAGCACGCGTTGGCCTGCCTGCGTACCGGAAGTGTCTGAATTTCCGTTGTTTTCCAGGCGATCCAGTCGTTCTTCGAGTTCCGTCAGGCTGCGACGATTTTGCCGGGTCTGATGGGCGACTTCGTCCGATGACATCAGGTCTTCCTGCTCCTTGGCGCCGACGAAGCGGCCGAAGAGGCGGCCGAGAAGGCGTGACAGATCGTCCATGATGAGGAAAAAGGAGGGAACGACAAGCAGCGACAGCACCGTCGAGACGATGATGCCGCCGATGACGGCAATCGCCATCGGTGCGCGAAATGAGCCGCCTTCGCCGACGCCCATCGCAGAGGGCAGCATGCCGGCGGACATGGCGATCGAGGTCATGATGATGGGCCTTGCACGCTTGCGGCCGGCCTCGACCATGGCGTGAACCCGTTCCAGCCCGTGCCGTTTCATCTCGATGGCGAAATCGACGAGCAGGATGGCGTTCTTGGTGACGATGCCCATCAGCATCAGGATGCCGATCAGGACCGGCATGGAGAGCGCGTTCTGCGTTGCGATCAAGGCGACCGCCACACCGCCGATGGCAAGCGGCAGGGAGAAGAGGATGGTGAAAGGCTGGATCACGTCCTTGAACAGCAAGATCAGCACGACGAGAACCAGCATCAGGCCCATCAGCATCGCATTGCCGAAGCTTTGCGTCATTTCGCCCTGGACCTTGGCGTCACCGCTTTCTGCCAGCCGGACCGTGGAGGGCAAGTCGGTTTCATCGACGATGCGCTTGAATTCGGCGCTTGCTGTGTCCAGCGCCGTGCCGAAGGGAACGTCGGAGCCGATCGCCACGACCCGGTTTCGGTCGTTACGCTTGATCGAGCTCGGGCCTTCCGAATAATCGATATCGGCGACGCTGTAGAGCGGCACCATCGTGCCGGACGAGGTTTTTACCTTGAGATTGCGGATCGATTGCAGGTCGCGGCGGGTGTCGAGCGAAGTCTGCACCCGGATCGGGATCTGGCGGCTGTCCAGCGAGATTTTTGCGAGATTGGCATCGATATCGCCGATCGTCGCGACGCGGACGGTTTCGGAGATCTGCTGCGGGGTGATGCCGAGGCGCGAGGCTTCCGCCATGCGCGGGCGGATCTGCAGTTCCGGGCGGGGCAGGGCGCCTTCCGACGAAACGTTGACCAGGATCGGCGAAGCGCGCAGTTTTGATTCCAGCAGGCTGACCGCGTCGTTCAGGTCGTCCTCGCTGGAGGATAGGAAGTTGAACGACAGTTCGCGTTCGGCCCGGTCGTTGACCTTGGAGATGCGCACGTCCGGGATCGAGCGTACGGCGGCAAAAATATCCTTTTCGACATCCCATTGCGGCCTGCTGCGGCCGTGTTCGGGAATTTTCGGCAGGAGATCGCCGATCAGCGGGATGGCGCCAAAACCCTTGTTGACGATGGTTTTCACCAGCGAATGGTCGATATTCTGCAGGATTACGCGCACGGTTGCGCGGCGCAGTTCGAGATCGCCCTTGGGGGAGGCGCCGCCCAACGTGAAGACGCTTTCGACGCCGTCGATATTCTTGACGGCCTCATAGACGCTGGTGCTGACGGCATCCGTCTCTTCCAGCGTCGCATTGGGCGGCAGCTCGAGAGAGAGGACGACGCGGGACGAGTCATCCGGCGGCAGGAATGAGCCGGGAACCTTGCTGAGCAGGAACAATGACCCGGCGAGAAAACCGATCGCAACGAGAAGGGTCGTGTAGCGCCAGTACCATTTGCGCGTTGTGCCGGTGACGACGCGGGTATAAGCCTTCATCAACGGGCCGTCATTGTCGTGATGGTCGTCCTCTCTCCCGTCTTCGGCGCGCATCAGGTAGGCAGCCATCAGCGGCGTGATCAGGCGTGCCACCGCCAGCGAGAAGAATACCGAGAAAGCCACCGTCAGGCCGAACTGGATAAAATACTGGCCCGGAATACCCGGCATGAAGGAGACCGGCACGAAAACGGCGATGATGGTGAAGCTGGTGGCGATCACCGCAAGGCCGATTTCGTCGGCCGCTTCCAATGCGGCGCGATAAGGTGTCTTGCCCATCTTGATGTGGCGGGCAATGTTCTCGATCTCGACGATCGCGTCGTCGACGAGGATGCCGGTCGCAAGCGTCAGCGCCAGGAACGAAACGAGGTTCAGCGAGAACCCCATCATATGCATGATCCAGAAGGTCGGGATGGCCGACAGCGGCAGGGCGACAGCCGCAATCAGCGTTGCACGCCAGTTGCGCAGGAAGAGAAAGACGACGATGACGGCAAGGATCGAGCCCTCCACCAGCGTGTGAAGGGCCGCTTCGTAATTGCCGTAAGTGAAGTAGACGGAATCATCGACCATTTCGATGGCGACATCGGGATGCGCCTTGCGGATACCGTCCAGCCCCTCGGCCACGGTTTCGGCGACCGACACTTCGCTGGCGCCCTTGGCGCGGAAGACTGCGAAGGTGACGGACGGGTTGCCGTTGAAGCGCGAGAAGGATTTCTGCTCCTCGTAGGTGTCGGTCACGCGGCCGAGTTCGGACAGTTTCACGAAGCGCCCGTTGGACAGGGCGATGTTGGTATCGGCAAGCTGCTGGACATTGCGGGCGTCGCCGAGCGTGCGGATCGTCTGTTCGTTGCCGGCCACCTGGCCGCGGCCGGAGCCGAGATCGACATTGGTACCCTTGATCTGCGTGTTCACGTCGGCGGCAGTGATGCCATAGGCATCGAGCTTTGCCGGGTTGAGCGATACACGCACTTCACGATCGGAGCCGCCGTAACGGTCTATGCGGCCGATGCCGGGCTTGCCCTGCAGGTCACGGGTGATCGTATCGTCGACGAACCAGGAGAGTTCCTCCAGCGTCATGTTGGGAGAGGAGACTGCGAAGGTCTGGATCGCCTGTCCTTCGACATCGACCTTGCTGACGATCGGTTCCTCGATGCCTGCCGGCAGGTCGCTGCGGATCTTGTCGATCTGGTCCTTGGTGTCCTGCACCGCTTCTTCGGTCGGCTTTTCGATGCGGAAGACGATGACGGTCTGCGACTGGCCGTCGGTGACGGTCGACTGGATTTCGTCTATGCCGCTGATCGAGGCGACGGCATCTTCGATCTCCTTGGTCACCTGCATCTCGAGTTCGGCCGGCGAGGCGCCGCTCTGCGTTACGGTGACCGAGACGACGGGAACGTCGATATTCGGGAAACGGGTGATCGGCAAAGCGAAGAAGGATTGCAGGCCGACGACCAGCAACAGGGCGAAGGCCAGCAGGGGTGCGATCGGATTACGGATCGACCAGGCGGAAAAATTCATTGCGAGGCCTCCGTGCCCTTCGCTGCCGCCGGTTTTTCCGGAACCGGTGCGATATGATCTCCGTCACGGACGAAGGCACCGGCCTTGGCAACGACAACGTCTCCTGACCGCAGGCCGTTCAGAACCTGAACAAAGCCGCCGTCCTGAAAACCAATGTCGATTTTGACCTGCTTGACGATGCCTTGCTCGACCTTACGGGCAAAGGACCCCTCGCGTCCCGTCGTGACGGCGGAGAGCGGAAGGGCGAGCGCTTCGGCCTGCTCAACGATGATCGCGGCGCGGCCGTACATGCCGGCGCGGGCGCCGCTGTCGGCATCGATCTCGATATGGACGAGGCCGAGCCTGGTGGTCTGGTCGACGGTCGGGGAGACAAGCCGGACGCGGCCTTCAATCTCCCGCTGGCCGCCGGCGACGGTGACGAGCGCCTTCTGGCCGATCTTGGCTTTCTGAATGTCGGATTCGGAAATGTCGGCGACCAGTTCGATCGCACCGTCCTTGATAATGGTGAAAAGCGGATCGCCATTGCCGGAGGCGATGGCCCCGACCTTGGCATTTTTCGCAGAGATGACACCGGCAACCGGCGCCTTGACGCCGGTGCGGGCGAGCTGCAGATCGACGTCCGCAAGCTGGGCCTCGATGACGTGGACATCGGCTTCGCCAACCGCGACCGACTGGCGGGCGGCATTCAGCCGGGCGCGGGCAACATCGACCTGGGCATTCGCCTGTTCTAGCTGGGAGACGGTGCTCGTGCCGCTCTCGTTCAGCTTTTTCGTGCGGTCACGCTGTTTCGTTGCGTCATCGAGATTTGCCTCAGCCTCGATGACCTGAGCCTGGTACTGGGCGACCGAGGCCTCGGCCTTGGCCCTATTGGCCTGATACTGGCTTTTCTGCAGCAGCAGGGCATCGTCGTTGAGGGTCGCCAGGACGGCGTCCGCTTCAACCTCGTCGGCGATATCGACGTTGATCGTCTTTACCGACAGGCCCTCGACAAGCGGCTGCACATAAATCTCGTCGATCGGCCGGATGGTGCCGGTTGCGATGATGCGATTGGTCAGCGGCCTGGTCACGGCCTCGGTGACGATGATCGACGGGAGCTTTGCTTCTCCAATTGCGGCCTGGCCGGTTTCCTGGGCTGCAAGCGGCGAGGCCGCAAAGGAGGCGGCCAGCAGGATCAATGCAGGTATCGATTTCGACAAGCGAAGCGGCATGCGACACATCCAATATTCGAGGTCAGAAGCGCGCCGAAGATCGGCGTCCCAGCGTCATACGTCCTCCCTGTATGACGCGGGACAAGAGCGGCATCCGACATTGCTTCGAAACAAAAGCCGGAAATAGTGATGCTCGCTTTCGCGGCTACATTTAAGTGCTTGCCGTCCGGCGATCAATCCGTTCATTCCAGACGAGATGACACGCCCTGATGGCAAAAAAATGCCCGGCAACGTGCCGGGCATGAAGAAGTATCAGGGATATTTGTTGCCGGATTATTTCAGCGCTGCACTGGTGATATCTGCCGTATAGGCGCCTTCCGGTGCCTTGCTGATGATCTTCTGGTCGGTGAGCGCCTTGACCGTACGATCATAAGTTCCCTTGTCCAGCTTGCCGTCGCCGATCAGCTTGGCGACTTCGCCCACCATGCGCTTCTGATGGTTCTCGTCCTGACCGCCGTTGTCCATGACGATTTCGGCGGCTTCTTCCGGATTGTCGATCGCGTACTTCCAGCCCTTCATCGAAGCGCGGACGAACTTGACCATGTTTTCCTTGAATTTCGGGTCCTTGAGCTTGGTGTCGAGGACGTAAAGCCCGTCTTCCAGCAGGTCGTTGCCGAGCGCGGTATAGTTGAAGACGACAAGGTCTTCCGCCTTGAAGCCGGCATCGATCGCCTGCCAGTACTCGTTATAGGTCATCACAGAGATACAGTTCGCCTGCTTCTGGACGAGCGGTTGCACGTCAAAGCTCTGCTTCAGCACGGTGACGCCATCTGTACCGCCCTCGGTCTTCAGACCGAGCTTGTTCATCCAGGCGAAGAACGGATATTCGTTGCCGAAGAACCAGACGCCGAGCGTCTTGCCCTTGAAGTCCGCCTCGGTCTTGATCGGGCCGTCCTTGGGGCAGATCAGTTCGAGGCCGGATTTCTGAAACGGCTGGGCGATGTTGATCAGCGGCACGCCCTTTTCGCGGGCGACCAATGCGCCGCCCATCCAGTCGACGATGACATCGGCGCCGCCACCGGCGATGACCTGCTCCGGCGCGATATCCGGGCCGCCCGGCTTGATCGTGACGTCCAGGCCTTCCTCTTCGTAATAACCCTTGTCCTTGGCGACGAAATAACCGCCGAACTGGCCCTGGGCCACCCATTTCAGCTGCAACGTCACCTTGTCGGCTGCGATCGCCTGCGCGGCCGCAAGCGACATCACACCGGCCATCAATGCCATCATCATCTTTTTCATTGCTGCTACCCTCTCTTTCCGCGGCGCGATGTTACGCGGGCGGTTCGTTGCGCCTAACCCCCACGGTTAGACGGATGCCAGAATGTGGTGGCTCTCTCTCCCAGAGCGACCACACCATAAAAGACAGAACCGACGAGCGCTGCAACCGCGATTTCGGCCCAGACCATATCGACATTCATGCGGCCGATCTCGGTGGAGATGCGGAACCCCATGCCGACGATCGGGGTGCCAAAAAATTCGGCGACGATCGCGCCGATCAGCGCCAGCGTCGAATTGATTTTCAGCGCATTGAAGATGAAGGGCATGGCTGCGGGCAGGCGCAGTTTCGTCAGCGTTTGCCAGTAGTCCGACGCGTATGAATGCATCAGGTCGCGTTCCATCGAACCGGCTGCGCTCAGGCCCGCGATCGTGTTCACCAGCATGGGGAAGAAGGTCATGACGATGACGACGGCTGCCTTCGATTGCCAGTCGAAACCGAACCACATGACCATGATCGGCGCGACACCGATGATCGGCAGTGCCGACATGAGATTGGCGATCGGCAGCAGGCCGCGACGGAAGAAGGCGATGCGGTCGGCCAGGATCGCCACCGCGAAGCCCGCAGCGCAGCCGACAAGATAACCGAAGATCACGGCCTTGAAGACGGTCTGCTGCACATCCGCCCAGAGTGTCGGGATCGAGGATGCGAAGCGGACACCGATCGCCGACGGTGGCGGCAGGATGATGAAGGGAATGCCGAAGCCGCGGGTCGCCGCTTCCCAGAGGATCAGGATCCAGGCGCCGAAGATTGCCGGGATGACGAGGCGCAGAAGGCCATCCACGGTTTTCGACCGGACCTTAAGCGCGGAAAGGATGCTGACGCAGCGCCAGGCCAGCAGCCAGTTGGCGGCGAGTGCTAGGAAAAAGGCCGTGGATGCCATTCCTTCGTTACCGGCAAGGCGGGCAATCAACAGACTGGTGGAAAAATGCGCGCAGACGAGCAGCGTGACTGCCACGAATACAGAGGGCAGTGGCAGGAGTGAGACGAGTGTCGCGCCGATCGTCAGGACGAAGATGGAGAACATCCGCATCGGATTGTAGGCGAATGGCGCTTCTGCTGAGAGAAAGGGGAGAGTCGCCAAGGCTGCGAGCGCAAGCGCCAGTGCCAACCACGATTGCCAGGATCTTTTCAGGATGGTCATCCGAGCCTCCTTTCCGGTTTTGCACCCATCGCCCGTTCCACGAGCTTTCCGACCAGTGCGACGATGGCGACCAGAAGTGCCGCAAGCACCGAGCCGGCGATCAGGGCTGCCCAGATGTCGATCGTCTGGCTGTAATAGGCGCCGGCGAGCAGTTTCGAGCCGATGCCGGCAACCGCGCCGGTCGGCAGTTCGCCGACGATCGCGCCGACAAGGCTGGCGGCAATCGCAACTTTCATCGAGGTGAACAGGAAGGGGACGGAGGCCGGGACACGCAGCTTCCAGAAGGTCTGGGCGATGCTCGCATGATAGGTGCGCATCAGGTCGAGCTGGATCAGTTCCGGCGAGCGCAGGCCTTTCACCATGCCGACGGCGACGGGGAAGAAGGAGAGGTAGGTCGAGATCAGCGCCTTGGGCAGGAGGCCGGTGATGTTGACAGCGCCGAGCACGACGATGACCATGGGGGCGACAGCAAGGATCGGCACCATCTGCGAGGCGATGATCCAGGGCATCAGGCTGCGGTCGAGCGCCTTCACGTGGACGATGCCGACAGCAATCAGGATGCCGAGAAGCGTGCCGAGCGTGAAGCCGACCGCCGTCGACGAAAGCGTCACCCCGGCATGATAGACGAGGCTGCGGTTTGAGGTGACTTTTCGCAGAAACGTGTTTTCGAAAACGCTGCTTGCCACCTGATGCGGTGCCGGAAGCGTCGGTTTCGGCTGCGACATGGTCTTTTCGAAGAACTCGATTGACGTCGAGGTGACGTTGGCGCGGCGGTCGAGATCGCGCTGGAAGGGCGCATTCATGAAATACGCGCCGACATACCAGATCGCGATGATGGCGATGACGATCGTCGCGACGGGCATGATCCTGTGCTGGAACAGTTTTTCGCGTTGCATCAGCTTTTCGCTCCGACCGGGAACAGCATCAACACCATGGCGGCGACACCCAATCCGACGCCGGCAAGCTGCAATGATGTCAGCCGCTCGCCGAAGACGGCAAAGGCGATGACGTTGATGAGAAGAAGCTGGGCAATGGCCGAAGCGGAGATGGCCAGACCGAGCCCGCCCTCGCGCATCAGCTTCACCATCATCAGATTGCCGACGCAATAGAGCGCCAGAGAGAGGATTAGCAGAGCCATGTTGCTGGAGGCGATATAGGCGCGCGAGGCGGTGGCCGCGGCGAGGAATACGGCCATGGCGCCGGTGAGCCAGAGGAGGAAGGCGGGGCTCATGGGCTAACTCCTGAAGCGAATATGCCGCTTTCAATTCTGTTATGTCTTGAGATACCCCCCTCTGCCCTGCCGGGCATCTCCGCCACAAGGGGAGAGATCGGATTGAAGCGAAGCCACCGCTTCAATCCGATGCCGAAATTGCCGCTCTCCCACGTCTGATCATCGCTACCGATATGACGGTCGATGTAATGTGGCGGCAGTGCGTCTTGGTGATCTCCCTCCTTGTGGGGGAGATGCCCGGCAGGGCAGAGGGGGGTATCTTTCGACAGTACGAAAAGCATATTCTGGAGATTATTCCTCATAACTATGCCCCGCCCGCAAACCTTCCCGTACCCGGTGGGCGATTGCCAGAAACTCCGGCGTCTCGCGGATTTCAAGCGGGCGTTCCTTTGGTAGTGTCGACTCGATCACGTCGGTCACCCGGCCCGGGCGAGGGGACATGACGACGATTTTGGTCGACAGATAGACGGCCTCGGGGATCGAATGGGTGACGAAACAGATGGTTTTTTGCGTCCGCGCCCAGAGTTTCAGAAGCTGCTCGTTCAGGTGGTCGCGGACGATTTCGTCGAGCGCGCCGAAGGGTTCGTCCATCAGGAGAAGATCGGCATCGAAGGCGAGTGCGCGGGCGATCGAGGCGCGCTGCTGCATGCCGCCGGACAGCTGCCATGGGTATTTCTTGCCGAAACCCGCAAGATTGACGAGGTCGAGCGTGCGTTCGATGCGTTCTTTCCGCTCGGCGGCCGTGTAGTTCATGATCTCCAGTGGCAGCGCGATATTCTTTTCGATCGTGCGCCAGGGATAGAGCGCCGGGGCCTGGAAGACATAACCGTAGGACCGCGATTTGCGGGCGTTTTCAGGCGTCATGCCATTGACGGTAATTTCGCCCGCAGTAGCACCTTCAAGATCTGCGATGACGCGCAGAAAGGTGGTCTTGCCGCAACCGGACGGGCCGATGAAGGAGACGAAATCGCCTTTTTTCACCTCCAGATCGACATCGGAAAGCGCATGCACCGGGCCATCGCCGGTTTCGAATGTCAGGCCGAGTTTTCTGGCGGAGACGACGGAGAAATTATTCTCAGCCATGTGCCGATCAAACCCCGCTTGCTGGGATGCCACTGCGCTCCACCTTTCGAGGAGCGGTCAGTTCCTTCCAGGTGGAGAGCGCCTTGTTGACCGCGGGATAGGGTTCGCGGGCGACGAACTGGCCATGGCCTTCGCGGCTTTTCAGCGAGCCGTCCTCGACCGCGACCACGCCGCGCGACAGCGTGTAACGCGGCAGGCCGGTCACCTGCTTGCCTTCGAAGACGTTGTAATCGATCGCGGATTGCTGGGTTTTGGCCGAGATCGTCTTCGATTTCTTCGGATCGAGCACGACGAGATCGGCATCGGCACCGACGAGGATCGCACCCTTTCTCGGGTAAAGGTTGAGGATCTTGGCGATGTTGGTGGAGGTGACGGCGACGAATTCGTTCATGGTGATGCGGCCGGTTGCGACGCCATAGGTCCACAGCATCGGCAGGCGATCTTCCAGTCCGCCGGTGCCATTTGGGATCTTTCGGAAATCGCCGACGCCGTAGCGTTTCTGGTCGGTGGTAAAGGCGCAGTGGTCGGTCGCGACGCATTGCAGCGAGCCCGCGGCGAGGCCGGCCCAGAGTGAATCCTGATGCTGCTTGTTGCGGAAGGGAGGCGACATGACGCGGCGGGCGGAATGATCCCAGTCCTTGTCGAAATATTCGCTTTCATCGAGCGTCAGGTGCTGGATAAGCGGTTCGCCGTAGACCCGCATGCCGTTCTGCCGCGCCCGGCGGATCGCCTCATGGGCCTGCTCGCAGGAGGTATGGACCACGTAGAGCGGAACGCCCGCCATGTCGGCGATGATGATGGCGCGGTTGGTGGCCTCGCCCTCGACGGAGGCCGGACGGGAATAGGCATGGGCTTCCGGCCCGTCATTGCCTTCATCCATCAGCTTCTGCTGCATGGAGGCGACGATATCGCCGTTTTCGGCATGGACGAGGGGGAGCGCGCCAAGCTCGGCGCAGCGGGAGAACGAGGCGAACATCTCGTCGTCATTGACCATCAGCGAGCCCTTGTAGGCCATGAAGTGCTTGAAGGTGTTGATGCCCTTTTCCTGAACGACGGTCTGCATCTCGTTGAAGACCTGCTCGCCCCACCAGGTAACGGCCATGTGGAAGGAATAATCGCAATGGGCACGGGTTGCCTTGTTGTCCCAGCGCTTCAGCGCGTCGAGCAGTGACTGGCCGGGATCGGGCAGACAGAAATCGACGACCATGGTCGTGCCGCCGGAGAGCGCCGCGCGGGTGCCTGAGTCGAAATCGTCGGCGGAGTAAGTGCCCATGAAGGGCATTTCGAGATGCACATGCGGATCGATGCCGCCCGGCATGACATAACAGCCGGTGGCGTCGAGGGTTTCGTCGCCCTTCAGGTCCGGGCCGATCTCGATGATCTTGCCGCCGTCGATTTTCACATCCGCCTTATAGGTCAGGTCGGCGGTAACGATGGTTCCGTTCTTGATTACTGTGGCCATGGTTGTTCCCCTTATTGGCTCTTCTAATCTGATGAAGGAATTGTTTCCCTTGTTATCTGATCCTCGTAGTCGGCATCACGGTCTGCCTCAGGCCCGTAATGTTGATCACCGCCGCCTCCAGCATCTGTATTTCGTCCTCATCGAGATGGCCGATGACCTGGCTAATTGCCGACTTCCGCAGGTGGGTGATCTTGTCGACCATGATCTGGGATACGGAGTTCAAGCCATTTGTCCCTGAGGGCTGGATGGTCGGCCGGAAGGCGGGGGAATCGGCGAGAAAGGTGGTCAGCGGACAGAGAAGAAGCGTGACGTGATCGGCAATGAACTCGTCGGCATGAATGATGACAGCCGGTCTGGGTTTGCCCAGATCCCCTTGGAATGCCGCCGTCACCATGTCGCCTCGCGTTAGTTTCACGGCTTATCCCAGTCTTCGGCGGCGCCTGGGTCGACAAGTTCGGTCAGGCCCGCCCGCCTGTCAGCTTCAACGGAAGCTTGCGCCTGCCGTGCAGCGTCCTGCCGATAGGCTTCGCTGGCACCATCCGGCACCCAGATTTCAACGGGGCGATAACCGCGGCGGATGAGGTCCGCCCGCTCGTCCTGCGTCAATTCCCGTGGTCGTCCCATCGTCGTTACCCTCCTCAGGGTGCGTCCTTTGACAAGCTACTCCACAATCTCCGCCGTCTCCACCACCGCATGGAAGAGCACATCGCAGCCGGCGGCGGCCCAGTCCTTCGAGATCTCTTCGGCCTCATTGTGCGACAGGCCGCCGACGCAAGGGCACATGATCATCGTGGTCGGCGCGAGTTTTGCGGCCCAGCAGGCGTCGTGGCCGGCGCCGGAAATGATGTTCATGTGGCTGTAACCGAGCTTTTCAGCGGCATCACGGACACGGTCAACCAATGTCGGATCGAAAGTGACCGGATCGAAATGGCCAACGGCCTCTACCGAACAGCCGACGCCGAGCGGCTCGCAGACTTCTATCGCTGAGGCCTCGATCTTGGCGCGCATGCGGTCGAGCTTTTCCTGGCTCGGGGTGCGCAGGTCGACGGTGAAGACCACCTTGCCGGGCAGGACGTTGCGGGAATTCGGGGTGAAGAAGGCCTGGCCGACACCGGCCACTGCGCCCGGCTGTTCGGCCATGGCGATCTCCTGCACTTTTTCCATGATGCGGCCGAAGGCCAAGCCGGCATTGACGCGCATATCCATCGGGGTGGAGCCAGTGTGGGCTTCCTTGCCGGTCAGGGTGAATTCCAGCCACCACAGTCCCTGACAGTGAGTGACGACGCCGATCTGCTTGTCTTCGGCTTCAAGGATCGGGCCCTGTTCGATGTGATATTCGAAATAGGCATGCATCTTTCGCGCGCCGACTTCTTCGTCGCCCAGCCAGCCGATGCGCTTCAGTTCGTCGCCATAGGTCTTGCCTTCGGGATCGCGGCGCGCATAGGCGTAATCGAGCGTGTGGATGCCGGCGAAGACACCGGAGGCGAGCATGGCGGGCGCGAAGCGGGCGCCTTCCTCGTTGGCCCAGTTGGTGACGACGATCGGGTGTTTCGTCTTTATTCCGAGATCGTTCATCGAGCGGACAACTTCAAGGCCGGCCAGTACGCCCAGCACACCGTCATATTTGCCGCCGGTCGGCTGGGTGTCGAGGTGGGATCCGACGTAAACGGGAAGGGCGTCCGGGTCGCTGCCTTCGCGGGTGGCAAACATCGTGCCCATTCTGTCGGTGCCGACGGTCATGCCAGCTGCTTCGCACCAACGCTTGAACAGATGCCGGCCTTCGCCATCGGCGTCGGTCAGCGTCTGGCGATTGTTGCCGCCGGCAATGCCGGGGCCGATCTTCGCCATGTCCATCAACATGTCCCAGAGCCGGTCGCCGTTTACGCGCAGGTTCTCGCCCGGTGCTGCCACCATTTTTCAGTCCTCATCTGGTTATGCTCTGCCAAACGGCAGTAATCTGTTGTTCCCACCGGCTTCGTCCTGTCCTTAACGGCTTTGTCGCCGTTAGGTCCGGAAGATCGGCATTGCGTTTGTTCTGCTTGTCGCCGATAATTTGACCGCTTGGTAAAAGCTTACAATTTCCGCGGCATCACTCAAGCTCAAAATCGTCACGCTTCAGATGTTTTCGAGGATTTTGCGGAAGGGAAGGACGAGGGGCACAAGAGAGCATGGCCATTCCCAGAGCTGCGAAGACGCAGCGGCGTACGCGCATCCAGGAGGAGAAGGAAGAGCTTATCCTGGAGGCGGCTCTCGACATATTTTCGCAGAATGGTTTTCGCGGTGCGACGATCGACCAGATCGCCGATGCGGCCGGAATGTCAAAGCCCAACCTGCTCTATTATTTCCGCACCAAGGAAGCGGTCCACAGGCAGCTTATCGACCGGGTTCTGAGCACCTGGCTGGAGCCGCTCCGGGCGTTCGATGCCACTGGCGACCCGGAAAGCGAAATCCGCTCCTATATTCGCCGAAAGCTGGAGATGGCACGCGATTTTCCGCGTGAAAGCCGGCTGTTCGCCAATGAAATACTGCAGGGCGCGCCACGGATCGAGGACGAGCTGAAAGGGCCGTTGAAAGAGCTGGTGGACGAAAAGGCAGAAGTTATCCGCGTCTGGGCGCGTGCCGGCAAGATCGCCAGATGCGATCCCTATCACCTGATTTTTTCGATCTGGTCGACCACGCAGCATTATGCCGACTTCGATGTGCAGGTGAGAGCCGTGCTGGGGCAGGCGCATTCCGGCGACGGGCGGTTCGAGGATGCTGCGCGGTTTCTAGAGAAGCTGTTTATGGACGGGTTGCGGGTGAGGTAAGGGATGAGGGCGGATTTGCAAGCCGCCGCACCCGGAACCCATAAACGGAAAACGCCGGCGCTAAGGCCGGCGTTCTCGTTAATCCTTGGGAGGACTTCTATCAGGCAGCAGCCGACTTTGCAGCCGGGACTTCCGAGATCGTCTTCAGAACCTGCGAAGCGATCTGGTAGGGGTCGCCCTGGGAGTTCGGACGACGATCTTCGAGGTAGCCCTTGTAGCCATTGTTGACGAAGGAATGCGGAACGCGGATCGAGGCGCCACGGTCAGCAACGCCGTAGGAGAACTTGTTCCACGGAGCCGTTTCGTGCTTGCCGGTCAGGCGCTTGTCGTTATCGGGACCGTAGACGGCAATGTGGTCGTCCAGGTTCTTTTCGAACTGGGCCATCAGGGCTTCGAAATATTCCTTGCCGCCAACTTCGCGCATGTGCTTGGTCGAGAAGTTGCAGTGCATGCCGGAGCCGTTCCAGTCGGTGTCACCGAGCGGCTTGCAATGATATTCGATGTCGATGCCGTACTGTTCGGTCAGGCGCTGCAGCAGGTAACGGGCCATCCAGATCTGGTCGGCGGCGCGCTTAGAGCCCTTGCCGAAAATCTGGAATTCCCACTGGCCCTTGGCCACTTCGGCATTGATGCCTTCATGGTTGATGCCGGCTGCGAGGCACTGGTCGAGGTGCTCTTCGACGATTTCGCGAGCGACAGGGCCGACATTGCTTGCGCCGACGCCGCAATAATAGGGACCCTGCGGAGCCGGGTAACCCAGTTCCGGGAAGCCGAGCGGACGGCCGTTTTCGTAGAAGAAGTATTCCTGCTCGAAGCCGAACCATGCATCTTCGTCGTCGAGGATGGTTGCGCGGCTGTTGGACGAATGCGGCGTGACGCCATCCGGCATCATGACTTCGCACATGACCAGGACACCGTTGGTGCGGGCCGGATCCGGGTAGATGGCGACCGGCTTCAGGACGCAGTCAGACGAACGGCCTTCAGCCTGCATCGTCGAGGAACCATCAAAGCCCCAAAGCGGAAGCTGCTCAAGTGTCGGGAAAGAATCGAATTCCTTGATCTGCGTCTTGCCGCGCAGGTTCGGGACGGGGGTGTAACCGTCCAGCCAGATGTACTCGAGCTTATACTTGGTCATGTTGTGTCTCTCAGGCCGTGGTGTTCATGGTTGAGCCATCCAAGGATTACCTTCCGTAACAGTCGATATCCCGGGCTTGAACCTATGAATGCATGCTCCGTGCCAGTTTGAGCGTTGGCAGGCGTGACAAGATGAAAAAAATGCAGATGCCTTCATATGGGTCGTTTTCAGCAGGTTGCCGGTGTTTGGAATTGCTTAATAAACAAGCCAAATTCCATATAGGAGCAGGAGATGTGGAACCTAGTCTGCTCAGCCCTTGTTTACCGGCATTCACGGCATGCGGCGTTGTGCAATTTTAATTGCTTGCAATTTCCGCTAGCGGACTCGCTGTAAATGATGTAAAATCATGCAATTGGATTAAAAAATAGGCAGATATTGTGCCTGTCCAATGTCATGCAGTTGTTCAGGAGGCGATAGATGGCAGGCATCCATCGTGAGACAGCAAAGATTTATGAGTTTCCTCTGATCCAGCGGAGACGTCTTGATAATGGATTGACGGCGCCTGTCCCTTCCAGGGACATCGTCTTTTCCGTTGTCGATACGTGCTGGTATCACGGCGATGCTATCCGCGAGGATGACCCTGCGCCGGATCGACCGAAACCCTGCTGATACGGAAGTATATCGGAGAACGCCACCCGCTGAAACGTGGCGTGATCAGAAGCCGAACAGCTTCAGGGCGGCATAACCGAAGGCTGCGATAAAGATCCAGCCGAATGCGCCCAGCGCCAACGGTCTCCAGCCCTCCGCGCGCAATTTGCCGATATTGGCCTGCAGTCCCATGGCGGCGAGAGCCATTGCCAGAAGGAAGTTCGTCAGCGTTACGATATTCCTGCTGATATCTGCCGGGATCGCGATGACGCTATTGGCCAGCATAATCGCGATGAAACCGAGGACAAACCATGGCATCGGCGCCTTGACGCGTTGCCCCTCGGTTGTGTTGGATCGCATCGCAAAAGCCAGCGTCATCACCAGCGGGGCGAGCAACACGACGCGCGCCAGTTTGGAGACCGTACCGAACTGGCCGGCCACGTCGCCGGCCTGAAACGATGCGGCGACGACCTGGGCGACTTCGTGGATCGTTGCGCCGGACCAGAGGCCATAGGCGCGTTCATCCAGCCCAAGCGGGGCGGCGAGCAGCGGATAGGCAATCATCGAAATCGAGCCGAAAAGGGTTACGCAGGCGACGGCATAGGCGACATGTTCTTCCTTGCCGCGGACGACGGTGTTTGCCGCGATGATTGCCGATGCGCCGCAGACGGAGGTTCCGGCGGCGATCAGGTCCGTCAACTGCCGGTCGACACCCATCAGCCTGCCCGCCAAACGCATCGCTACGAATGTCGTCGCAAGCGTCAGGGTAACCATGACAATGGCCGCGCCGCCGAGCGAAAGGATCTGGCTTGCCGTGATCTGAAGGCCGAGAAGGATGATGCCGGCCCGGAGAATGCGCTTTAAAGAAAAACGTATGCCTGGCTCTACGCTCTGGGGCAGGGTGACGGTGTTGCGGATCAGCATGCCCAGGATGATGGAAAGGATGAGCGGGCTCAGTGCCATCCAGCCGGTCGCGGATCTTATCGTCAACGCCGCTGCGGCTATTGCTGCGGTCAGGGCCAGCCCCGGAACGAGCGGCTTTAACCCGGATAGCGATGAGTAAGGACGTTCTGCCCAATCCGAAAACGACATGAATAAAATTCCACAAAATCACAAGATTATCGAATTCCATTCTCCATTTTTGAAAAGAACAAATCCAATTCATAAGCTTTGTGATATCGTTCGACAAAATCGAACGGTGTGCGGATGACGCTTGAGCAATTGAAGATATTCCTCGAGGTTGCGCGCCTCGAACATGTGACGCGGGCAGCAGAAGTGCTCAGTCTCACCCAGTCGGCGGTCAGTGCCGCGATCTCGGCGCTGGAGGCCCGACACGGGGTCATTCTGTTCGACCGGGTGGGGCGTCGCATCGCGCTGACGGAAGCGGGCCGGCTTTTCGTCGATGAGGCGCGGGCGGTGATGGAGCGGGCGAGGGCGGCAGAGCTGGCGCTTGCCGATCTGGGAGGCTCTGCCTCCGGTGTGCTGCGCGTCCATGCCAGCCAGACGGTGGCGAGTTACTGGCTGCCATCCAGGCTGGTTGCCTATCACGAACGATTTCCGCGCGTCGATCTGAGATTGATCGTCGGCAATACGCTAAGTGCCGTGGAAGCGGTGGTAACAGGTTCGGCGGATCTGGCCGTGGTCGAGGGCGAGATTGGGCAATCGGAACTCAAGCGCTCGACGGTGGCGGAGGATCGTCTTGTTCTCGTGGTCGGCCGGCGGCATGCCTGGAGGGATGGGCGGAAACTTGCGGCGAGCGATCTTCTGGAGACCAACTGGATCATGCGCGAGGCGGGATCGGGAACGAGGGCCGCTTTTGAAAGCCAGCTCTTGAGCCTTGGTGTCGATCCGCAGCAGCTTTCCGTCGTTCTCGAACTGCCGTCGAACGAGGCGGCGATGGCGGCGGTCGAGGCGGGGCTTTCGGCGACGGTGCTTTCCAGCCGCGCGACCCAGTTTCATTCTCTGGCGGGTCGGCTGCATGTGGTGGATTTCCCCATGCCGCTGCGCCGGTTTTCAGTCGTCCATCATCCGGAGCGACATGTCACACGCGCCTTGCGCTCGATGCTCGATCTGCTGGACGAGGATTTCGGAGACGAGGATGCGGCTGGCGGGGAATGAAAACGGCCCCGTCTTCAAGAGACGAGGCCGTACAATAACAGTGATATCTGTAGAAATCGGTTAGATCATCGGCTTGCCGACCGGCAGCACATCGCGACCGAAGGCATCCTTATAGATCTGGTGGGCCATGACATAGAGCGCCAGCGCGCCGCAGACCATCAGCTCGTAACCGGCGATGACATTGAAGACGTGCGGGCCGAAATGGCCGATGACGAGCAGGACGAAGCCGATGAACAGGGTGATGAAGACCAGGCCGAGGCCGGTGCTGGCGCGCATCGCACCGGGGGTCATGATGGCGGTGTAGATCGCCCAGATGACCAGGAACCAGCCGAGATCCGTTTCGCTCGTCGGGAAGAGGCCCGTCGCATTGCCGATCTGCAGCAGGCACAGCGCGATCCAGAAGCAGCCATAGGCGGTGAAGGCGCTATAGCCGAAATTGTTGCCGACCTTGCCTTCATGCAGGCCGGCGATCAGCTGCGCCAGACCGCCGAAGATCAGCCCCATCCAGATGACCGGCCCGAGCGAGGCCCAGCCGACATTGTGGAACTGCAGGACGATGGTGGTCATGCCGAAGCCGGCGAGACCGACGACCGCTGGGTTGCCGTGACCACCGTGTGCGTGGTCGGAAGCAGGTGTTGCCGTGCTGGTGGAGGATGGAGAGACGTTCGCGTTCATGTCGGATCCATGGTTCGGGTGGCTGTGTTCAACAGGCTGCCAACCTCCTCATGTGTGCAGCGCGCATCGGGATGCGCTGACTAGCGTGGCGTCCGACGATTGAGGCTTGATCTCGATCAAATGCGGCGGTTGGCCTCAGCCGGGAGTTGTGTTTTCGCAAGGCCAGCCGGCGATTTGCTTGCAACGCAAGCTCAGGACGTGCCGGGCATCAACGGAAAAACCCGGCGCTGGGCCGGGCTTTCGGGTTTCGAAACAGGATGTGGTCAGGCTGCGTAGCGCATGCCGCGGGAGGATGTGGCTTCGCCGCCAAGCTTGAAGTTCGACAGGATGTGCTGCAGCTGGCGGCTTTCCTCGGCGAGCGTTTCGCTCGCGGCGGTGGTCTCCTCGACCATGGCCGCGTTCTTCTGGGTCATCTGGTCCATGTGGTTGACCGAGGAGTTGATCTCGGCCAGTGCGGTCGCCTGTTCGCGGGCGGCGGTGGCGATCGATTCCACATGTTCGTTGACCTTGTTGACGAGGCCTTCGATCTCGAGCAGCGCGTCACCCGTCGAGCGGACGAGCGAGACGCCGCCTTCGACTTCGGCAGCAGACGCGCTGATCAGCGTCTTGATTTCCTTGGCGGCGTTTGCGGAGCGCTGTGCCAGCTCGCGGACTTCCTGGGCGACGACCGCGAAGCCGCGGCCGGCTTCACCTGCACGGGCTGCCTCGACGCCTGCATTGAGGGCGAGCAGGTTGGTCTGGAAGGCGATCTCGTCGATCACGCCGATGATCTGGCTGATCTTGCTGGACGAGTCTTCGATGCGACCCATGGCGGTGACGGCCGAGCGGACGATGTCGCCGGACTTTGTCGCGCTCTGCTTGGTGGCATGCACCATGTCGCGGGCTTCGGTGGCGCGCGACGATGCAGCACGGACGGTTGCCGTGATCTCGTCGAGAGCGGCTGCCGTTTCTTCCAGCGCTGCCGCCTGCTGTTCGGTACGCTTGGACAGATCGTTGGCGGCGGCTGAGAGTTCTGCCGAGTTGTTGTTGATCGTGCCGGCAGCGCCGCGGACGTTGTTCATCGTGCCGCGCAGGCGGACCATCGTGGTGTTGACGTTGGTCTGCAGTTCGGCGAAGGCGCCCTGGAACTGGCCGTTCATGCTCTGCGTCAGGTCGGCATCGGCAAGCGCTGCGATGACCCGGCGGACTTCGGTGGTCGCTGACTCGACACTTTCGACCAGTTCGTTGACGCCGGCGGCGAAACGGTTGAGGTCGTCGTTGTTATAATCCCTGGAGATGCGGCCGGAGAAATCGCCGGCGACGGCGGAGGCGACGACGGTCGAGATGCTCGACTGCAGGTCGCTGCTGTTGCGATGCAGGGCGGCTTCCTGGGCCTTCAGATCGTTCATGGTCAGCGCATTGGTGCGGAACACCTCGACGGCACGTGCCATTTCGCCGATCTCGTCCTTGCGGGCGGCATCGATATCGAGATTGTCGAGCTGGCCGTTTGCGAGGCGGCTCATGGACTGGGTCAGCGACCGGATCGGGCGAACGATGCCGCGGGTCGCAACCATCAGGCTGATTGCAGCGCCGATGACGATGAAGACGACGGCAGAGATTGCCGAAATCAGGATGGCGGTCGTCGAGGAGGCAACGGCGGCCTCACGAGCGCCGGCCAGCGATTTGCCGGAATAGGTGCTGTAGACCTTGACCGTATCGGTGACGACCTTCTGGCCATCGAGTGCAGCCTTGAGTGCCACGGAAATGGCGGCGGTATCCGCCGGGTTCTTCTCGGCAACGCCGACCATGCTGCGGATCGTGCCGAAATAGCTGTCGAGTGCGCCGCGGATCGCCTTCAGCTGATCCTTTTCGGTGATATCGGCAGTGGATTCGATCTTCGGCAGGCGGGCGAGCATTTCGGAAGAGCGCTTGTCCGTTTCGGCGCGAAAATCCGCTGCCTTATCCGGCGCGGCGGCCAGCTGGTAGGTCATGCGGCTGATGGCGATGATATCGACGCGCAGGTCCATCGCTTCACGGGCGACTTCCTCGCGGGCGCCAACGGAAATCATTGCATTCTGCAGGCCGTAAAGACCGGAAGCCGCAATGCCGGCAATAATCAGCGAAGAAAGGCCCATCACAACCGTGACGAGACCGAGTTTCTTCGAAATGGCCATATCTCGAAATGCCATGTAACACACCACTTAAGTTTGCCCAACACATCAGCTCATGGCGCGTCTTATGAAGCGCGTCAGGATGCCGCGCTAAAATATTGTCATGACTAGACTAATTGCAGGTTAAAATGGCTACGCGGTGTGGAGTTTTGCTTTCTCGACGCGTCGTTTGCTTGGTCGAATTTGAGCAATATTTCGAGATGCGAGCAATTGCTCGTAAAAGATGCACCTAAAATTCATTGTTTGTCCGACACTTCACTCTATGCGGGTGAGGTGGAATCGGTTTTTGTTGCGTTGCAGCATATTGTTGATTTTTTTAGTTGTCTCGCCCGCCTTGGCTGGAATTGATGATTTCCGGTTGGAAACCGGCCGTCCCTGATATGGATGTGCGACCGGTTCCTTTCTTCCTGACACTTAAATCCGCGGTTCAGGCCGCTGCTGCAGTCTCGTAAGCGAAGCCCTCATCTGCCCAACCGGTCATGCCGCCGATCATCACCTTGACGGAGATGTTAAGTCGGGAGAGGCGCAATGCCGCCTTGTCGGCACCGTTGCAATGGGGGCCGGCGCAATAGACGACGAACAGCGTATCCGCCGGCCATTCTGACATGCGATGCGCGGTCATCTTGCCATGGGGCAGATTGAGCGCGCCCGGTAGATGCGATTGCGCAAAGAGCGTCGGAGAGCGGACGTCGAACAAGACGAAATCGACCTTGCCCGAGGCGAAGGAGGCGTGGACATCCCAGCAGTCCGCCTCGAAGGCGAGCTTGCGGGAAAAATGCGCGGCTGCATCCTGTGGTGATGCGGCTGGAAAATCGGAGACCGGGCTTGGCATGGAGCGATCCTTTCATGGGTGTCGGTGGAAGCGTGTTGCTGCCGATCATGACTGATGATACGGATGGTTGAAATTGGCCATCGTGACCGGTAGCGTAAACATCATGCCAAAATCCTCTATGCACCAGACCAGCGGTCCGCATGTCGTCGCGCTTGTCTATGACGGGCTTTGCACGTTCGAATTCGGCATTGCCTATGAAGTCTTCGGCCTTGACCGCCCGGAGCTGGGGGAGGGCTGGTACCGGTTTTCCGTCGCGGGTGTGGAGCCGGGACCGCTGCGGGCGGCGGGTGGATTGACTGTCTCCGTCGATTACGGGCTGGGCGTGCTTGAGACTGCCGATCTTGTCGTCGTGCCCGGTTGGCGGGGAATAAGCGAGCCGGTGCCTGCACCTTTGATCGAGGCACTGCAGGCTGCGCACCATCGCGGTGCGCGGATCATATCGCTCTGCTCGGGCGTGGCGGTATTGGCGGCTGCCGGTCTGCTGCACGGACGGCGGGCAACGACGCATTGGCGGTATGTGGAGGCGATTGCCGAGGTCTATCCGGAAACCGATTTCGATGCGGACGTACTCTATATGGATGAGGGCAATACGCTGACGGCTGCAGGAAGTGCTGCCGGCATCGATCTCTGCCTGCATGTCGTGCGTGGCGATTTCGGGGTCGAGGCGGCCAATAGCGTTGCCCGCCGGCTGGTCGTGCCGCCGCATCGCGAGGGCGGGCAGGCGCAGTTCATCGCGTCACCGGTGCCGCGGGAGAGGGAAGAGCTTCGCCTCGGGCCACTGATCGAGTGGATGCGCAAGCGGCTTTTCGAGGAGCAGCCGATCCGCATGCTGGCGGAGCGGGCGGGCATGAGCATGCGGACCTTTCAGCGCCGTTTCGAGGCTGCCACCGGCGACAGTGCCGGAGAATGGCTGGTCAAGGAGCGTTTGCGGCTGGCGCGCGATCTGCTCGAGAAACAGGTTTCGGCGTCGCTGGACGATATCGCGATCGCCTGCGGTTTCGGCACGCAGGCGACCTTGCGCCACCATTTTCGCAAGCGACTGGGAACGAGCCCGGCGGCTTACAGAAAGACATTCGGTCAGCAGGAGGCCGGTCGCCGGGAAGGCGGCTGACTTTGTGCTTTTGTGGTCACTCCGCCGCTTGCCGCGCCATCGGGTTGTTGGGATGGGTCGTCCAGTTGGCATAGTTGGGATCGACCGGCCGGCCGGTGCGTTTGTCGAGGCTGCCGGCGGGCAGGGCATCCATGGTGATGCAGTTTTCCACCGGACAGACGTTGACGCAAAGATTGCAGCCGACGCAATCCTCTTCCTTCACCTCGAAATGCCTGACTCCATCGACCATCGCGGTAATCGCCTGGTGCGACGTGTCCTCGCAGGCGATGTGACAGCGGCCGCATTTGATGCAGGCGTCCTGATCGATATGCGCCTTGGCGATGTAGTTGAGGTTGAGATATTGCCAGTCGGTGACGTTCTGCACTGCGCGGCCGGTAATGTCGTCCAGCGTCCGGTGGCCCTTCGAGTCCATCCAGGCGGTGAGGCCGGTGATCATCTCCTCGACGATCTTGAAGCCGTAGGTCATGACCGCCGTGCAGACCTGCACGTTGCCGGCACCAAGCGCGAGGAATTCTGCAGCATCACGCCAAGTCGTCACACCGCCGATGCCGGAAATCGGCAGGCCGTAGGTTTCCGGGTCGCGGGCAATCTCGGCCACCATGTTGAGCGCGATCGGTTTGACTGCCGGGCCGCAATAACCGCCATGGCTGCCCTTGCCGTTGATCGACGGATTGGGCGAAAAGCTGTCGAGATCGACCGAGACGATCGAGGAGATCGTGTTGATCAGCGATACGGCGTCAGTACCGCCACGCTTTGCGGCGCGGGCAGGGAAGCGGATGTCGGTGATGTTGGGCGTCAGCTTGGTGATGACCGGCATGCGGCTATATTGCTTGCACCAGCGCACCACCATCTCGATATATTCCGGCACCTGACCAACCGCGGCGCCCATGCCGCGCTCGGACATGCCGTGCGGACAGCCGAAGTTGAGTTCGATGCCATCGACTTCGGTTTCCTCGACCAGCGGCAGGATCGCCTTCCAGGCGTTTTCCTCGCAGGGGACCATGATCGAGGCGACCACGGCGCGATCCGGCCAGTTCTTCTTCACCTGCTTCATCTCGATGAGATTGGTGTAGAGGTCGCGGTCGGTGATCAGTTCGATATTGTTCAAGCCGAGAAGCCGACGGTCGGCGCCCCAGATGGCGCCGTAGCGCGGGCCGTTGACGTTGACGACAGGCGGCCCCTGTTCGCCAAGCGTCTTCCAGACGACGCCGCCCCAGCCGGCCTTGAAGGCGCGCTCGACATTATAAGCCTTGTCGGTCGGCGGTGCCGAAGCGAGCCAGAAGGGGTTGGGGGATTTGATGCCGACGAAATTGTTGCGGATATCAGCCATGGTCGATGTCTCCCCTCAGGCCACTGCGCTGGACGGCTGAGCGCCGGCTGCCAGCATGCGGTTGATGCTTTCTGCTGCATCGCGCCCTTGCGCGACCGCCGAGACGGTCAGGTCTTCGCCGCGACCGATGCAATCGCCGCCGGCCCAGACATTCTCGACCGAGGTGCGGCCCTGGGCGTCTACCGCGATCTTGCCTTTTTCGAACTGGAGAGCGCCGAGGCCGGAAGCTTCGAAGGTCTGGCCGATGGCCTTGAAGATCTGGTCGGCAGCGAGAACGCCCGTCTCACCGGTGCCGGTCAACCTGCCTTCGATCATCGCGGTATATTCGACCTCGATGCCGGCGACATGAGCGCCGTTCGGGCCGTCCTTGCCGATGATCGATTTCGGCTGCATCCAGTGGCGGATGATGACGCCCTTCGAGGCGGCGAGATCCTGCTCGTATCCGGAGGCGTTCATGTTTTCCTTGCCGCGACGATAGCAGATCGTCACTTCTTCGGCGCCGAGCAGTTTTGCCTGGATGGCGGCATCGATGGCGGTCATGCCGCCGCCGAGCACGACGACACGGCGGCCGACCGGAATGGCCGCCTTGTCCTTCGCCTGACGGAGTGCGGCGATGAAATCGACCGCATCTTCGACGCCGGACAGGTCCTCGCTTTCGATGCCGAGGCCGTTGACGCCGGAAAGCCCCATGCCGAGAAAGACTGCATCATAGTGTGCGGAAAGATCGGACAGCGAATAATCGCGGCCGAGCGCCTTGCCGTGTTCGATGGTGATACCGCCGATGGCGGTGACATAATCGACTTCGCGTTGGGCGAAGTCATCGACCGACTTGTAGGTGGCTATGCCGTATTCGTTGAGGCCGCCGGATTTTTCACGGGCTTCGAGAATGGTTACGTCGTGGCCGTTGACCGCCAGCCGGTGCGCGGCGGCAAGGCCAGCGGGGCCTGCGCCGACAACGGCGATCTTCTTTCCGCTCGCTGCCTTCCGCTCGAAGAACTGACGCCCGGTCTCCATGGCGATGTCGGTCGCATAACGTTGCAACCTGCCGATCTCCACCGGTCGATCCTCTGCGGTGTTGCGGACGCAGACGTCCTCGCACAGCGTCTCGGTGGGGCAGACGCGGGCGCACATCCCGCCCAGAATGTTCTGGTCGAAGATGGTTTTCGCCGATCCGAGCGGGTTGCCAGTCGATATCTGCCGGATGAACATCGGGATATCGATGGCGGTGGGACAGGCCGTCATACACGGCGCGTCGTAACAGAAGTAACAGCGGTCTGATGCCACCAGTGCCTCATGCTTGTCGAGGCGCGGGTGAAGGTCGGAAAAATTCGATGCGTATTCGTTGGACGAGAGCCTTCCGGCCTCGATCCCGCTTCCCAGTCGCTCCATCCGAGTTCCCTCATTATATGGTTATGGACAACTATTGGGCAGATCGTAACACGGCTTAAAATTTTATCAAACGGTAAATTTTTTGAGATGCGTGTGCTGCGGCATGCCGTCTCGCGCCTATCGAACGGACGGCATCGCGCCCTTGCGATCGTGACATGTATCAATAGCCGGAAGTCGCTTCGGCTCTAGATACGGACTGTAGAACAAAGCAATTGGAGTGACGAAATGGTTGATACGTTCAGGGCGATGGTCATCGACACGATCGACGGCAAGCCAGCAGGGGTCTTCAGGGAGGTCGCTCTCAGTGAACTTCCGGACAACGATGTCCTCGTCGAGATCGCCTACTCGACGCTGAATTACAAGGACGGGCTGGCGATTACCGGCAAAGGCCGGATCGCCCGCCGTACGCCTCTCATCGCCGGAATTGATATTTCCGGAACGGTCGTCGAGTCGCGGTCCGCCGAGTGGAAGCCGGGTGACAAGGTCATCCTGAACGGATGGGGCATGTCGGAAACCGAGCCGGGTGCATACGGGCGCTACCAGCGGGTGAAGGCCGAATGGCTGATCCCGCTGCCGGAAGCGTTTTCCATGCAGCAGGCAATGGCGATCGGCACGGCAGGTTACACATCCGCGCTTTGCGTCGATGCGCTGGAAAAATGGGGCAGGATCAAGCCGGGTGAGGGCGAGGTGCTGGTAACGGGGGCTGCCGGCGGTGTCGGGTCGGTGGCGATCGCGCTGCTTGCCGCCCGAGGCTACAGTGTCACCGCCTCCACCGGACGGCCGGAAACCCATTCCTATCTGGAATCCCTTGGCGCGACGAATTTCATTGATCGGGCCGAACTGCAGCAGAAGGGCGGGCCGCTGCAGAAGGAGCGCTGGACGGGTGGTATCGACAGCGTCGGTTCCACGACGCTGGCCAATGCGTTGGCGCAGACAGTGCGCGGCGGGGCGATTGCCGCATGCGGCCTTGCGGGCGGTGCCGATCTTCCGGCAACCGTGCTGCCGCATATCCTGCGCAGCGTCGCCCTGATCGGCGTGGATTCGGTCATGGCCCCGAAAGAGCAGCGTCTTTCTGCATGGAGCCGGCTGGCTCGCGATCTGGACAAAAGCAAGCTCGATACCATCACGACTGTCGAGCCGATGTCGAAGCTACCGGAACTTGCGCAGGCGATCGTTGACGGAAAGATTCGAGGTCGGGTCGTCATCGACGTGACTGCCTGACCGGCAGCCGGCAAACCGGATGATGCGGCTCTCATGGGATCATGAGGGCCGCCGACGGCAGGTGGAGACGTTCATCTGCCTGCCCCCAGCAGCGGACAATTCACGCACCCCTAAATCTGATAATTGAACATGTCTTCCCGGTACGATACGTAGTTAGGATTGTTTTAACCATTTCCGGATCGTCACTATGTTAGAGAACGGCAAGCCTCGCCATTACCTTGCGCAGTTCTATGGGGCGAACGACAATCCGAAGGTCCGATATCGCAAGACCAATCTTGTCGCGCGTGCGGTCTATCCGAATGGCGGGGTGAAGTCGTTTTCGAGCCTGCAGGTGCGCATCATCGGCATATGCGAGACGGGCGCCCTCATTCAGGCCGCGGCCGTCGAGTTCGTTCCCGATCACTTCTATCTCTGCCTGGGCAACAACGAGGTGTTCTTCACCTGCGCCAAGCGGAATGTGATGAAGGACAAAATGGTCGTGAGTTTCTCACAGCCGGAAGATACGTTTTTCATTAATGCCCTCACCAAAGGCGGGTTGCCGCTGGCGACGCTGAAGCGCATGCGGGCATCGACGGTCGTGCGGACCCGCACGACGCACAACGCCAGTTGATTTTATGATATTCTGTCGGCTTTGCATCTTTATGATCCGTCAACTGTGGATGTTAACGGCTGGTTAAGGCTTACGGCCGGTGCAGGGCGAAGTGGGGTGCTGCGGCGTTTATTTTCAGGTGAGTCGCACCCCCGCATATTTCAGAAAGTGACCATCATGATCGACGACGCTGCCGAGAAGCCGTTTCCCAGATTTCCGGAATTTCCAGCATCGGAGGAAAATTCCCTGCAACGGCAGTCACCCAGCGCGCGCGTCGGCGATATCCCGGTCGAAATCCAGGTCGTGATCGGCAGGACGAAAGTCTCGGTGGCTCAACTGACGGCCGCAAAGAAGGGATCGTGGTTCCGGCTCGACAAGCGTTTCGGCGAACCCGTCGAGCTGCAGGTCAACGGACAGACGATCGGGTACGGGGAAATCGTGTCCGACGACCGGGATAATTTCGTCGGCATTCGCATGACATCCGTCGAGAACCGCTTGTAGAAACACCTGAAAGCAATGATTTGTCGCTGCTTCCAAATGCCATCCTGCGTCTGATATAAATATGAGTAAGATCCTCACGTTTAATCTTTACTCTGATACTCAACTTATCTAAGGTGCCGCTTACCGAAGGTTCCCGAGACGAGAATCGATCAGGCGAGGCGTGATGGCGAAGAAGCAGAAACGGAAGAGTGGCGGCGCAAACGAGGCGGCGGCTGCAACCCAGCAGGCGAAACCCGAACGCGACGCGATCGATGTCCGCAGCTTCCTTTATGTCGGCGGCCGTGACTGTCAGGTTGCCCATTTGCGCGCAATCGCAACCCGCCACGGGGCGGAGCTGATCCACCACGATGGCGGTCTTCGCGAGGCGGTTTCCCGCATCGATACCGTGCTCCCATCTGTCGACTGCGTCTTCTGCCCCATCGACTGTATCAGCCACGATGCGTGTCTGAGGGTGAAGACCGGCTGCAAGAAGTTCGGCGTCACCTTCGTCCCGCTGCGCAACGGCTCCAAGTCGAGCCTTGAGCGTGCGCTACAGACGATGAAGGATCGACATGATGAAAGAAGAGCGTCCTGACGCTAGCCTGTTTATCGGCCTGCACAAGCTGGCGGAGCAGAATGGCGAGGGACTGGTGCCGGAGCTTTACGAACTCTTGGTAAGTCGTAGCCGTGACAATCGAGATGATGATAATATCATCCGTTTTCCCGCCCAGGCCACAGTGAGTGCCACGACCGTGCCATCCTGGGAAGCAGGCAAAATATTGCCATTCCGGCGATAAATCGGGTGGCAGGCCTTCTCAAGCCCTTTGGCTGAAGAAGGCTCCGGCGGCTACGGTCAGCCACCCCAGCATCATCAGCATACCACCCGTTGGAGCGGCGAAGGGAAAAAGCCTTTCGCCGAGAAAGTGCCGAGAGACGAGATCGCCGGCAAAGACGATCGTGCCGAGGCCGAGAACGAGGCCGGCGAGCGTCGCCGTCCTGAATGTGCGATTGCCGATATAGAGAGCCAGCAAAACCGGCGCATGCGCCAGGCACATCGTGGATGCGTTGCCGAGAAACTGGGTGTCACCTCCATGTGTGGCCGCGGCGGCGAGTGCTACGCCCGAAAGCCCCATCAAACCGCTGAAGAGCAGCAGCAGCGGCCGCAATTTCTCGAGTCTTTCCAAGACGCTATTCCCTGTTCTGCATGTGATGACCCAGCCGTTCGATCGGCGGCCAGATGATGTCGCGAAGTTTCGGATTTTCGATTGTCTCGTCCAGCGCCCGCCTGAAGCAGAGCAGCCATTCATCGCGTTCGGCAGGTCCTATCGCGGCACCGAAATGGCGGGACCGCAGACGCGGATGTCCGTATTTCTCGACATAAACGGGTGGGCCGCCGAGATAACCTGTCAGGTATTCATGGAGTTTTGCTTCGCTGCCTCCGAGGCTCGGCGGATGAATTGCCCGGCAGTTGCGGGCTTCCGGCAGCGTATCCATCAGCTGGTAGAAACGCCGTGCCAGCGCGCGAACCGTCGCATCGCCGCCGATCGCCTCGTAAAGGGTGATGGTCTCTCCCGTCATTCCGCCTTGGCCACCTCGCCCGCATTGTCGTCATCCGGTGTTATCCGGCCGGAAGAGGGCGGGCAAGTGCGATGATCGGGTCGCGCGGGCAAGGAGGTTGCTACGCCTTTACCTGCGCACTGTTTGCGGAATTATTCCGGGCCGGAATCGGTATCCTTGCTGTCCTTCGACGGCAGGGAGCCGGTGCCGGGTGTCTTGTCGTAATCCGTCAGATGATCCTTGGCATGAGGGCCGGCGGCGGGATGCCGGCCTTTTCCTGCATCAGCGCTGCCTTGCTCGACGGCTTTTTGTGCGTCTTTATCCTGGGCCATGATCGCCTCCGTTTCTCTTGTCGGAAGGAAAACGGTTGCGCAGGCCGTCCGTTCCGTCGATCCGGCCGGCCGGAACGTCAGCGGCCGCCGCTGACGTTGATCGGGGTGATCCTGCGGCTGTAGATATCGAGGCTGCCGTCGTTCAGCACGCGGTAGCGTTCCTCGACGCGGCTTCCGAAGCTGCCGTAGAATTCATGGCTGAATGTGTATCCCGCCGGCATGTTGGCATACCGGGCTCTTGTTTTGCCGCCATAGGTGATGCTGCCGGGGATGGGCTGTATTCCGGGGCCGTAGTCGATGGCACGAAATTCGGGATTACCCGTGGAGCTGCAGGCCGTCAGCGCAATTGCCGCGATGGCCATGACAAGCAATCTTTTCATTGAATGGCTTCCTTCAATCGGTGCGAATTCCGCGGTGAACAGAAACCCGCGAAACCGGATTTAGTTCAAGGGGACAAACAAAGGAAGATAGTACCGCTCGGGGAGAAGCCTGGGACATGGCGCTACATGCAGTGCATGGATAAACCGAGAAGATCAGAGCTGGAAGCGCAACTGGGTGGTGTCCTGACTGGAGGTCGAGATCGAACCGGCGTTTACAGTTGCGCTTCCGAAGCGGATTGCCGTGAAAGGTGGTTCTTTTCACGGCGTCAACGAAGGATTGGAGCCCTGCCTGTAACCGGGAGAGGAAACTCAAACCCTTCGACCCGTTTTCTATAACGAATGTTTGTCTCCGGATTATCCCTGACAAAAGCCAGAATGGTATCGGACTGTCGCAATGGCTTCGTCTGCGACGTGCCGTTACAAAATTTCTGATGCGTGGCGATCTGCCATCGGATAAATCGCTGCTATGACCAGCCACCCCAATATCTTGATTGTCGATGATCATGCCCAAACCCGGGATGCGCTGAAGCTCTATTTGGAGAAAGTTGGCATGCGGGCGGTCGCTGTCGACGGTGGCAAGGAGATGGACCGGGTGCTGATGTCAGGAGGGTTCGATCTGGTGATCCTCGACGTCATGCTTCCCGGCGAAGATGGATTGGCCATTTGTCATCGTCTTCGAACCACGAGCAAAATTCCGATCCTTATGCTCAGCGCGCTCAACGAGGAAACCGACCGGATCATCGGGCTTGAACTCGGTGCCGACGATTATCTCGCCAAGCCCTTCAATCCGCGTGAAGTCGTGGCCAGAATAAAGGCCATTCTTCGGCGCTACGAGCCGACTGCTCCATCCCTGGGTGGAGAGCATGGCGGTCAGGTGCTTCGCTTCGGTAACTGGTCGCTTCAAATCGACCGTCGATGCCTTGTCGATGAGGACGGCGTGGAGACGCCGCTGACCGTTGCCGATTTCCAGTTGCTGATGGCGTTTCTGGAGCGCCCCAGGGTTATTCTGTCGAGGGAACGGCTTCTCGAACTGACCTCGGCCCGCAGTGCTGGTCCATTCGACCGGGCTATCGACAATCAGGTCAGCCGGTTGCGAAGAAAGATAGAACAGAGCAAAGATCGTCCGGAACTCATCATCACCGTGCGCGGAGGCGGCTATTGCCTTGTCGCCGATGTCGCCAAGGCCTGACACATGAAGATCGGCGTCCCTCAAAGCGTTCGAGGACAGCTCATCCTGCTGCTCTTAGGGTGTCTGCTTGCGGCGCAAATGCTCAGCATTTCATATTTCCTGCACGATAAGAACAGACTGCTCCTCGACTATCGGGCCTTTGATGCCGTCGAGCGGTTGCTGAGCACCGCAAAATTGCTGAAAACGCTTCCAGCTGCGGATGAGGAGGCGGTCATCAAGACGCCCGCCGAATGGGGGCTGCAATATACGATAACCGTCGCGGCACCACAGGTGCGTGACGAACTGCAGTTATCCGAAGATCTCGCAATCTACCTGAAGGACAAGTTCGGCCTTTCGTTCGGGGATGGTTTTCTCCTTGCCGCAGCGGAAAGCGGGAATCGGTCCGAGATAACCGGCCAAAGTGACAAACCCGGTCGGAATCTGGTGCTTCTGGCTTCGATCAAGTTGGACGATGGACGATGGCTTACCGCACGGGATGTATTGCACTTGCCCAAGCCTTGGGCCTGGCAGCTCACGGTCACCATTCTTGCGACAGTCACCATTGTCGTCGCTGTCGTCTGGATTATCGTCGCCAAGATAACGACGCCGCTTCGACATCTGTCGAATGCAGCCGACAATCTGGGCCGGGGTGAAGACCTGCAACCCATTTCTGCCTCTGGTCCGTCCGAACTGAGGAAACTGACCCAGGCCTTCAACGACATGGCGGCCCGGCTCACCAGATTGCTGAATGAACGCGCCAGAACGCTTGCGGCGATCGGGCACGACCTTAAATCCCCGATCACAGCAATGCGGCTCAGGATCGAGCTTCTCGATGATGGCGAGCCGAAAGATCGGCTCGGTCTATGTCTCGATGAGATTCAAGAACTGGTGGATGCTGCACTGTCCCTGTCGCGCGGTTGCGATACTTCGGAGCCGGAAGTCGTATTCCAGCTTGAAGACCTCATGAGCGAACTGGTGTCGGATCTGAGGGTCGTGGGGGGCGAGATCACTCTCGTCAATCCTCATCGGTTCTTCATCTATGGGCGTCGAAATGCGTTGAAGCGCGCGGTGCGGAATGTGGTGGAGAACGCGCTGCGATATGGCCACCGGGCAAGGATATTCGTCCGTCCGGCGATGGCGGATGTGTGTCTGCTGATTGATGATGACGGACCTGGTATTCCAGAGGCCGATCGGGCCCGTGTTTTCAATCCGTTTGTTCGCCTCGAAGAATCCCGCAGCAGAGACACAGGTGGAAGCGGCCTCGGTCTCGCTCTGGCCAAGTCGATCATCGACGGCCATCAGGGAAGGATTAGATACGAGGAGGCCGATTCAGGAGGCGCCCGTGCGGTGATCATCCTGCCGCGCTTGCTGGACCAGTCAGCTGCAGTCTAGATCTGCGACATTGATAGCCGGTCGCTGCCGTCGATCTCTACAATCATTTTGGATGATCAGAATCGGACGATCTTAGACGCCCCAAGCTTAGGGCTGGACGTGTTCGAGTTTGTCGCGGAACCGTTGCCTTCGTCTGTTCCTGATACCGTTTGATTACCATCAAATTACGCACGGTTACAAACCGATGCGCGTGGGCAACAGCTTCGATCGCTGCATCCCGTTCTCCATATGTGGGAGAATACTCCTGCTATCGTCCCCTGCCGGCTCCTCGTATTTCTTGGTCACCGAATATGCCTTCGGTTTTTTAATTTGGTGGTTGAGGCTCCCGGCCGCGGTCCATCATCTGAATGGAGATCATAATGAACATCAAGAGCCTTCTTCTCGGCTCCGCTGCAGCTCTCGCAGCAGTATCCGGCGCGCAGGCTGCCGATGCGATCGTCGCGGCAGAGCCCGAGCCGATGGAATATGTCCGCGTTTGCGACGCCTTCGGCACCGGTTATTTTTACATTCCCGGCACCGAAACCTGCCTGAAGATCGGCGGTTATCTCCGCGTTCAGGTCGATGGCCGTAGCGACGACGATCTGTCCGGTAACGACGCAGGCTACCGTACGAACACCCGCGCCCAGGTCCGTCTCGAAGCCAAGACCGACACCGAATATGGTACGCTCGGCTCGCGCATCACGCTTCGCGCCAACAACAACTCCTCGAACACCACTTCGATCACCATTCCGGATGCTGTCGGTGGCGGTTCTACGACCTACAGCTCTTCGCAGGGTAACAGCGATTTCTTCCTGGAAGAAACCTATATCGAACTGGGCGGCTTCCGCGTCGGTTACTTCTACAACTATTTCGACACCGGGCTTCCGGGCGAAACCGTTCTCGCCGACGACCGTCCATACAACAACGGTGGCGACGGCGCAGACACGCTGAACAACTCCATCCGTTATACCTATGATGCTGGTGCATTCTCGGTTTACGGTCAGGTTGACGCCTTCAACTCGCAGGCCGGTTACAAGACCGACGATGCAGGCAATGCTGACGAAATCGGCATCAACGGCGTCATCACCGGTAAGTTCGGCGGCGTAACTCTCGACTTCTTCGCTGGTTACGACTTCGACAACGAAAATGCTGCTTTGGCTTCGACGCTGACGGCAGCCATCGGCCCGGGCTCGCTCGGCGTCTTCGCTGCATACTCCTTCGGCCAGAACCGCTACTTCGACGCTTCCGAGTGGACGATCGGCGCGGAATACGCCATCAAGGTCACCGACAAGTTCTCCATCGCACCGGGCGCCCAGTACTGGGATAACGTCGAACTCGACGGCAATGGCGACTTCGACGGTGGTGATGCATGGCGCGTTGGTGTAACGGCTGATTATGCCATCACCGAGAACCTCGCGGCCAAGGCGACCGTCAACTACACCGACGTCGACAATGGCACAGACTCTGCCGACAAGTGGGACGGTTTCCTGCGCCTGCAGCGCTCGTTCTAATTCGCTGCATATTACAAATGAAAGCCCGGAGCGATCCGGGCTTTTTTGCATTTGGGCACAGGTTATGAAGCTTGCTTACAGCGGAAGGCTGGTCGTATGCCGAGATCTCCGATGAGAAGACCTATAGAGCGAACCTGACACGTAATCTCGGGCGACGGCGCCGAGATTACGTGTCAGGTACTCTGCCAGATCGACAGAGATCACCCGCAGCCACTCCCGCGTGATCGATGCCATCAGGAGCCGTCCGAATGATCTTAAGGCATCATCAGGCTGTTTGCCGCCCGCCGCATGCCTAAGAGGTCTTGCTGGATGCTGCGGTCGGCGAAGCGATTATTGACTAGAAATGGGAAAGTCTTCACGCTAGAAGGGTTGGCGTGTCCAGCTCGCGCCGGATGCGATCCTGCAGCGCGTCCGCCACCGCGTGCAGGAATTCTTTCCGGCGTTGGTCTAATGTCATCTCGGCATCAAGATTAAGCGGTTCGCGGATCCTTTCCATGAATCCCGAATGGTCGTAACGATCGGAAGCTACGTTCACCTCGACCTCGTCCATGAAATGGGCAAGAAGTGGTCCCAAAGCAAGGTTCGTATCCTTCTGATATTGGATGGCCATCTGCTGGGCGAGCTTGCGCATCTGTACGTAGGGGCCGAATTCGGTGCTCATCGAAATTTCCTCAATGACGTGCGTGAGCAACTTAGATAGTTACCGCCGGCCGGAAGACGATGGCTATTTTCGAGATTGATCGTGAGATCGCTAATTATCATAGTCAAACTGCTGTCTACGCGCTGCTCCAGCTTGGCCATCTTGGTTCCGTTATTTTTTTGGCAATTCGTTTTACATCATCGAAAAGGTCGATCATCTTCCTAGCGCCAACATCCCTCTTCCGAAGGAAGTCGCCATAAAACCAATGACTTGGGAAATGAAATGGCGCACCCGACAGGATTCGAACCTGTGACCTTTGGAATCGGAATCCAACACTCTATCCAGCTGAGCTACGGGTGCTAACCTAAACCAGCGATGACTCGCCGGTGTCCGATGAGTGGTTCTTAGCCTAGCTCGGCAGAGGCTTCAATGCCAATACCGCTGAGGTGACGAAAAATCGTTCCTGACGCCGAACTTCCGGGCCGGGTGAGAATATCTTTGGGTAAAGGGCCTCGCAGCGGGCATGGTCGGCATCGCAAAACGAAGTTGATGGGTCCGCAGCCTTGCATTTTTTCGCGCCAACCCGGATATCCAGTCGAGGTCGCGCGTGTCCGGCTGGAGGAGAAAGAAATATGATCGACCCGAACCATCCTTTTTACGATGCGCTGTGGCGCCGGGTGCTTATCCCGGTCGTGTGCCTGGTTTGGGTCGGCATTGAGCTTTATGCGGGCGAGGCCATGTGGGCCGGCATTGTTGGTGCCGTCGGCCTGTTTGCCACCTACAAGCTCTTCTTCGACCGGAGGAAGCCTGAAGAGCAGAGGCCTCCTGAGCATCAAGAAGACTAAGGCTCCGTTCGAACGATTGTCAGCGCCAGTAGAGTGACGCCAGCGCGCGGTCTATCATCAGGTTGGCCGTCTTCATCCTCATTGTCGCGTTGTCGCGAAATTCCGGGGCAACGCGGTCCGGGTGATTAAGCTTGGCGAATTGCCGGCGCTTTTCGTTCAGCGCCGCCTCGCCATCCTTCGATGAAATCGCCAGATCCTCGGCAATTTCCGCCTCCGTCAGCCGTTCCAGATGGGGCGGCATGACAGGGGCTTCCGGCTGTTTTCCTGCATCTTCCGTATCAGGCGATGTGTCGGCCTCCGACTTTCCGGCATCGGGGTTTGTGCCGGGCCAGTCGGAGAGATAATCGAAATAGGCGCCGGTATCGGCTTCCGCCCCGGCAGGGCGCCCATCGGGCGTGAGAAAGCCAGCACCAAGCCCGCGGATGCGGAAATCCGCATCTTCGGGGGCCGTCTCTTCATCGTCTTTCTGCTCGTCCTTCAGTCGGGTCAGTACCGACTGAAAGACAGACTGCCCTAACAGCATGCGGCCCCCGGTCCAGAAACCTCATTCAAGCATCTGGGGATGGCGCCGGGCTTGCGTGCGCGCAGGTTCAGGACTGGGTCTGGTTCTGCCGACCTTGACCCTGGCTCTGTGACTGGCTCTGGCTGGGCGTCACGGTCAGGCTCACCTTCAGGTTCTCGCCGACCGAGCCGATGCGCATACCGGAAACGGGGGCGCAGTCGCGATAGCAGAGGCCGGATGAGATGCGGACATAACGGTCGTCGGGGCAGACGTTGTTGGCGGCGTCGAAGCCCACCCAGCCGAGGCCGGGAATATGCGCTTCCGCCCACGCATGGGTCGCCACCTGTTCCGGATTGTCTTCCATCAACAGGTAACCGGAGACGTAACGGGCCGGCACGCCCGAGAGCCGTGCCGAGGCGATCAATATGTGAGCGTGGTCCTGGCAGACGCCGGTTTTTGCGGCCAGCGCCTCTTCGGCGGTGGTTTCCGTCGTCGTTGTTCCGGGCGTATAGGCAACCGTCTCATGGATCACGTCCATCAGGGCATGCATCCGCGCAAGCTCGCTGTCGCCATTCACGCTTCCGGCGAGATCTTTCAGGAGTTTGCCCGGCTTTGTGAGGTTGGTGTCGCGCAGGAAAAGCCAGAGCGGGCAGAAGCCGACATGCGGGCCGAAAACGCCAGCCTTGTCGGTGGCTTCCACCTCTCCCGAGGCCGTGATGCGGATCGTGTGTTCGGCGCCCTCGACGGACACCAGTTCCACCCTGTTGCCGAACTGGTCGGCATAACCCGTCTCGATCTTGGCGCCGTCGACCGTCACGGCCCAGTTCAACACCTTCTGCGTTGGGCCGGTTACCGGCGTCAGGCGCAGGCGCTGGAGCGAATAGGGGACGGGTTCGTCATAGAGATATTCGGTCGTGTGTGAAATCTTCAGCCGCATGGGGATGGTCCTTCAGGTGCGGTCGTCTATTGATAAAAACGGTAGCCTTGCGAAATCTCGGCGCTGAGCTGGTTGTTGCGATAGACGAAGTCCTCGAGGAATTCGTGCAGGCCCTGGTCCATGACTTCGGTGATCGATCCTCTTTTCAGGATCGCCCGAATTGCATCCGCAGTCTCGTGCGCCTTGTGGCGCTGGCCGTAGTCGGTGGCCAAATAGCCGAGATTGCTGACGATCTTTTCGTAACAATAGGCGAGCGATCGCGGCATCTGCACCTTGAGGATCAGAAAATCGGCGATATTGGCCGACTGGTAGTCGCCGTCATAGACCCATCCATAGGAACGATGCGCCGAGACCGAGCGCAGGATCGATTCCCATTGCATGTTGTCGAGTGCCGAGCCCACCTGGCTGACGGAGGGCAGGAGCACGTAATATTTGACGTCGAGAATGCGGCTCGTATTGTCGGCCCGTTCGATAAAGGTGCCGATGCGGGCGAAATTATAGATCTCGTTGCGCAGCATCGAGCCGTGAAACGCGCCGCGGATCAGGCCGCAGCGATGCTTGATGCCGTCGATCAGCTCCGGCATGTCGGCGGCCCTCAGCTTGCGCGAAAGCCGTGCCTTGAGGTCTATCCACGCCTCGTTCGTCGCCTCCCATGTTTCCCGCGTCAGCGCGGTTCGCACCATCCGCGCATTGTTGCGGCCGGCCTCGATGCAGGAAATCACGCTCGAAGGGTTGGCGCTGTCGCGCAAGAGATAGTCGATCGCATCTGCCGCGGTCAGCTTGTCGTGCACTTCGGAATAGGCTTCGCGCACGCCGGCACTTTCCAGTACGCCATGCCAGTCCTCATCGGAGGAGCCGGCGCGGGTCAGCGATACACGCAGGCCGGCATCGACGAGACGGGCGATGTTTTCGGCGCGCTCGATGTAACGGAACATCCAGTAGAGGCCGTTTGCAGTTCTTCCCAGCATTCTTTACGCCCTCAATCTTCCAGAACCCAGGTATCCTTGGTGCCGCCGCCCTGGCTGGAATTGACCACCAGCGAGCCTTGCTTGATCGCCACGCGGGTGAGGCCACCCGGAATGATCTTCACCTTGTCGGATACGAGTACATAGGGCCGCAGATCGACATGGCGCGGGGCAATGCCCTTGTTGACGAAGATCGGCACGGTGGACAAAGCCAGTGTCGGCTGGGCGATGTAGTTGGAGGGGCGGGCGGCCAGCTTTTCGGCAAAGTCCGAACGTTCCTTCTTCGTTGCCGTCGGGCCGACCAGCATGCCGTAACCGCCGGATCCGTGGACCTCCTTGATCACCAGGTCGGCAATGTTTTCCAGCACGTATTTGAGGCTGGCGGGTTCGGAACAGCGCCAGGTCGGCACGTTTTCCAGAAGCGCCTTGCGGCCGGTATAAAATTCGACGATTTCCGGCATGTAGGAATAGATCGCCTTGTCGTCGCAGATGCCGGTACCCGGCGCATTGGCGATCGTGACATTGCCGGCGCGGTAGACATCCATGATGCCGGGAATGCCAAGAGCGGAATCGGCCCTGAAGGTGAGCGGATCGAGGAAATCGTCATCGACACGGCGGTAAAGCACATCGATCGGCTCATATCCGCGGGTGGTGCGCATCTGCACCTTGCCGTCGAGGACGCGCAGGTCGGAGCCTTCCACCAGTTCGACGCCCATCTGGTCGGCGAGAAAGGAATGTTCGTAATAGGCGGAATTGTATATGCCCGGCGTCAGCACGGCGACGCGCGGCTTGCCCTTGCAGCCCGGCGGTGCGACGGCGGCCAGCGACTGGCGCAGAAGCCGCGGATAATCCTCCACCCGCTGCACCTTGTTCAGGGTGAACAGTTCCGGGAACATCTGCATCATCGTTTCGCGGTTCTCCAGCATGTAGGAGACGCCGGAAGGCGTGCGGGCATTGTCTTCCAGCACGTAGAACTGGTCCTCGCCGGTGCGCACGATGTCGGTGCCGACGATATGGGTGTAGACGCCGCCCGGCGGCTTGAAGCCGATCATCTCCGGCAGGAAGGCAACGTTCCGCTCGATCAGTTCGCGCGGAATGCGGCCTGCCTTGATGATCTCCTGCTTGTGGTAGATGTCATCGAGGAAGGCGTTGAGCGCCAGAACCCGCTGCTCGATGCCTTGCGCCAGCTTGCGCCATTCGCGGGCGGAAATGATTCTGGGAATGATGTCGAAGGGGATGAGCTTTTCGGAGCTGTCCGCGTGGCCGTAAACCGCGAAGGTGATGCCGGTCTTGCGAAAAATGTTCTCCGCATCCTGGGTCTTGCGGATCAGATGGGCGGTGTCCTGTGCGGCGTACCACTCGTGGTAGTTCTTGTATGGTGGTCGCGGAAGGTTCTCCGCAGTTAACATTTCATCAAATGCCAAAGAAACGATCCCCTTTTTTGGCCATAAGAATACAACGCAGAGGGCAATGCAAGAACCATGCGCAGTTGCCGAAGATAAAATCGAAACTCCACTTGGCGTAAGAGAAAAGGGCTGAGCGGCCCCAAACTGCGGGTCCATCCCCAATCGGTCAGGTTTTGCTTACATGCGCCAAATCAATATGTTGCCCGTTAAAACGCCATGTGCTCACGGGATGATCAACGTCATTGACGATTGTCGTCAGATTTTCTGCTTTGACCGGAAATCGCTGCCCGCCTATGGGGAAAGACCCTCTTTGACGGAACCTCCCCATGCTTGACCGATTTGCGCCGGCGATATTCGCGTTTCTTTGGTCCACGGGCTGGATCGTTGCCAAATACGCCGCCATGCATGCCGATCCGATCACGTTTCTTGCCGTGCGCCATGCGCTTGCGGCATGTGCATTCGCGGGCATCTGTCTGGTGATCAAGGCGAAATGGCCGAATAGCGCGACAGGGTTCGGCAGAGCCATCCTGTCCGGTGTGTTCCTGCACGGGCTTTATCTGGCCGGTGTCTGGTATGCGATCGGGCAGGGCGTGCCTTCCGGGCTCTCGGGCATCATTGCCGGGCTGCAGCCGCTGCTCACGGCGCTTGCCGCACCTTTCTTCCTCGGGGAGCGGCTGGCGTTGCGCCAGCGGATCGGTCTCGGTCTCGGTTTTGCCGGCATCCTCATCGCCATCTCGCCGCAACTGATCGCAAGCCTGTCGGCTGGTCTGACGGGGCTCGGCATCCCGCTCGCCATCAATCTCGTCGCGATGAGTTCGGTGACCTACGGAACGCTCTACCAGAAACGCTATCTGCAGCACGGCGACATATGGACGACGGCAACCCTGCAATTCATCGGCGCCTTCATCGTTACCCTGCCGATCGCGATGCTGACCGAAGAGATGCGCTTCGACTGGACCTATACGGCGATCGCCGCCATGGCCTGGTCGGTGATCGGCATCTCGATGGGTGCGGTATTTCTGCTTCTCTATCTCATCCAGCGCGGGCAGGTGTCGCGCGCAGCCTCGCTGATCTATCTGATGCCGCCGATGGTGGCGATCGAAGCGTCGGTACTGTTCGGCGAGCCGCTGACCTTGCCGATGATCGTCGGGACGGTGATCGTGGTGGCCGGGGTGTATCTGGTGAACCGCAAGGCGAGGCTGGGCGGGTAAGACGAGCTACGGTTTCCAGGAACTCCCCACGGCCGCTGGGTCATCGATCCCTTCCGGCAGGTCGGTGAACCTTCGAGCATCTTGCGGACGTCGCCCCGGCTTGCTTGGTTGAAGCATGTCATGGATGACCCCGTCGGCCGACGTGATAAGACCTACCTGCTCCAGGCCTCGCAGAAATCCAACGGTCGAGAGAAGGTGCAAGTTCGGTGGCTTGTTGAAGATGCGCAGCCCTGCATCGTCGAAAAGGATCGCGACCGGCTCGTCTGATCGCAGATAGCGGCCGATTCCATCGTCTGAAGAGATGAAGTCGATCATTGCCAGTTCGCCGGCGTTTCGCTTGGGCTTGTTACCGGCGCGCCGCTTTTCACGTTCGGCGGTCCCTATGTCGGTCGCCTCGATGATGAATGGTGGACTGTTGATGTCGATGAATGTCTTGACCTCGCTATCCTTCAAATAAGAGAGATCGCTGGTCAGTTCATCGTAGACTGCGTCGACCAGTACGATTTTCATCTCGATCTGAAGCAAGAGTTGCAGTCGGTCGGCAACCCAAAGGCTGTTTATCGGCCCCGCGTCCGGAAGGATAAGCGTGCACCGCTTCATCCCTGCTTCCAGAGTCTCACGAAGGTCGCCGCCTGCTCGTCGATCTCCTGCCGAGGTGGGAGTGGCATGGACAGGTTAGCATCTCCCAATGCAACCAGAAGGTCTGCATAGTCCCGCAGGCCGAGATCGCGAATGGCATCTCGGCGTGAGATCAGTCCCGTCGAGTAGGCGACCAGTATGTCGCGTTTCGGCTGAGCCGGATCAACAGACGCTTCTATCGTCCTTTTCTTCAGCATGTGCCAACCTCCAGAGCTTTCGAACCATACTCCGCGGAACGAGGGCCTGCAATCATGCCGCCAAAAGCAAAACGGCCGGGTTTGAGCCCGGCCGTCTTTCAGTTCATCTGGTGCTGGCGATTATGCCGGACGGCGCTTGCGGCCCTGGAGACCGGCGCCACGCTGATCGTCGCGCTGCTCTCCACGGTTGTCATTGCCGAAACGGACCGGACCACGACCTTCGCCCTTGCGTGCTTCACCCTGTGCGGGCTGCGACGGCTTGGTGGCGGCTGGGTTCGGGGCGCCGTTATGGGCCTTGCGCTGCTTGCCGGCTTCATGCGCGCCATGGGCTGCATGATCGCGGTTGCCGGCAGCGGCCGGCTTGGCCGGACGCTGGCCTTGGCCCTGAGGACGGCCGCCATTGCGGTTTTCGCCGTTGCGCGGGGCCTGCTGGCCACGGTTACCACGGAAGTCCGACGTTGCGGCCAGATCGTTATCGCCCTCGGAACGCGGAGCTTCCTCGCTGCGGCGCTGGCCGCGGAACTCTTCGTTGCGACGGTTGTCACGCTGCGGACGGTTGTTGGCGCCGCCACGGCGTTCGCCGCGCTCTTCCGATGCACCTTCTGCGCCTTCTGCTGCGAAGAATGGCTTGCGGGCAGGGCGTTCGCGACGCGGACGACCTTCGCCAGCACCGTTGCCACCGCCATTGCCGCGACCACCAGCATTGCCGCCGCGGGCCTTGTTGCCACCACGGTTGTTGTTGCCATTGCCGTTAGCGCGAACCGGACGGTTCATGGCTTCAGGACGCTCGCCGGACGCAGTCTTGATCTCGATGCCCATCAGCTTTTCGATATCGCGAAGCAGCAGGGTTTCGTCCGTCGCGCAGAACGCGATGGCGATACCGTCGAGGCCGGCACGCGCCGTACGTCCGATACGGTGGACATAGGCATCCGGTACTTCCGGCAGATCGTAGTTGTAGACATGGCTGACGGCCGGGATGTCGATGCCGCGGGCAGCGACGTCGGTTGCGATCAGCGTCTTGATCTCGCCGTCACGGAAACCCTTCAAGGCGCGCTCGCGCTGGCCCTGGCTCTTGTTGCCGTGAATGGAGGCGACCGAGAAGCCGATATTGTCGAGATGCTTCATCAGCTTCTCGGCAGTGTGCTTGGTGCGCATGAAGACGATCGAGCGACCATCCGGGTTTTCGAGCAGCGACTTGCGCAGAAGCTCGGTCTTGTCACCCTTGCCGCCAACGAAGTGGACGAACTGATCGACCTTGTCTGCAGCCTTGCCCGGAGGCGTGACTTCGACCTTAGTGGGCTCGGTGAGGAAGTCGGCAGCCAGATCGGCGATCGCCTTCGGCATGGTGGCCGAAAACAGCATGGTCTGGCGCTTCTTCGGCACCATTTTCGAGATCTTGCGCAGGTCGTGGACGAAGCCGAGGTCGAGCATCTGGTCGGCTTCATCAAGAATGAGGAAGCGGACCGTCGTCAGGCCGATGGCCCGGCGGGCAATCAGATCGAGCAGGCGGCCGGGGGTGGCAACCAGGATGTCGGTGCCCTTTTCCAGCTGCAGCTGCTGCTTGTTGATCGACACGCCGCCGACGACGAGATTGATCTTAAGCGGCTTGCCCTTGGCGAAGGTTTTCAGGCTGGCGGCGATCTGGTTCACCAGTTCGCGCGTCGGAGCCAGAATCAGCGAACGGGTCGTGCGGTTGTCGGGGCGGACGTTGTCGGCGAGAAGGCGCTCGATCAGCGGCAGGCCGAAAGCGGCGGTCTTGCCGGTGCCGGTCTGTGCGAGACCGATGAGGTCTCGGCCTTCGAGGAGGAGTGGGATTGCCTGCGCCTGGATCGGCGTCGGTGTTTCAATGCCAAGCGCGGTCAGCGTGGCGACGATCTGCTTGGAGACACCAAGAGATTCAAAATTCGTCAAAGCGAATACCTTTCGGGGCGCCAGAAAACAACATGCCTGCATGGCACCATGCCATGTCGGCTGTTTCTGGCGTCAAGAACCCCGCGTGATTTGGGAACTTGTGTGTTGGAAATTGCTTCCCAGCGCTTGAACCCTGATTGTCAGGGCGATCTATCAGTGCGCCTTGTTCCTTCTTTGCGATCGATTTTTGTCGCAGGGCCAACTCACGCGGCGGCCGGAAGGTGAAAGCATGAGCCGCATGTGGTGGATTTCGCCGCAAAAGTCAAGGATGTTTTGCAGATGCGAAGCGCAGGCCAGCCATGCGGCCTGCGCTCTGGTCCGGTTCCGACTTGATCAGGACTGCTGATCCGGCTTCGTTGCGGCCTTCGTCAGCCCCAGCGCATGATAGAGCACGATCGCGCCGATCGTTGCCGTGCCGATGCCGTCGAGCGTGAAGCCGGCGATGTCCAGCTTGAAATTGCCGGCTCCCAGCACGAGCGCGACGCCGACGGTGATGAGATTGCGCGGCTCGGAGAAATCGACCTTGTTTTCCACCCAGATCCGGCCGGCCGTGGCGGCGATCAGGCCAAAGACGACGATCGAAAGGCCACCGATGACCGGACCGGGAATTGTCTGGATCAGCGCGCCGAATTTCGGCGAGAAGCCGAGCAGGATGGCAACACATGCCGCGACCAGGAAGACCAGCGTCGAGAAGATACGGGTCACGGCCATCACACCCATGTTTTCCGCGTAAGTGGTCATGCCGGTGCCGCCGAAGAAGCCGGAGAACATCGTGGCTACCCCATCACCGATGAAGGCGCGGCCGAGATAGGGGTCGAGATTGCGGCCGGTCATCGCACCGATCGCCTTGATGTGTCCGAGGTTTTCGGCAACGAGAATGACGACGACCGGGGCGATCAGGGTGATTGCCGAAGCGGAAAAGACCGGCGCGGTGAAGGTCGGCAGGCCGAACCATGCGGCGGCCGAAACGCTGGAGAAATCGACCGGCGTGCCGTAACCCATGCCGTTCGCCAGCACGAGATAGAGAATATAGGCGAACGCTCCACCGAGGAGGATGGGCAGGCGGCGGGTCATGCCGGGCGCATAAACGGCAACGAGGCCGACCGCGGCAACGGTCAGGATCGCCACCCAGCGCGACAGCTGGCTGCCGTCGGGCGAGGTCGGGCCAATGCCGGAGGCGCTGGCGATTGCGATTGGTGCCAGAACGAGGCCGATGGCGGCGACGATGGCGCCGGTCAGGACCGGCGGCATCAGTCGCTCGATCCAGCGATGGCCTGCCATCATCACGATGACGCCGATCAGCGCATAAAGCGCACCGGCCGCGATGATGCCGCCGAGCGCCAGAGCGATGTTCGGGTTAGGGGCGCCGGCTGCGGCGGCCGTCGCCACCAGAACCGGGCCGATGAAGGCGAAGGACGAACCGAGATAGCTCGGCACGCGGCCGCCGACGGCGATGAAGAAGATCAGCGTCGATATGCCGGAAAACAGAATCGATACATTGGGATCGAAACCCATGATCATCGGCGCGAGGACGGTCGAGCCGAACATCGCCACCACATGCTGGAAACCCAGCACCACCGTCGGTCCTGCCGGCAGACGTTCGTCGGGCAGAATGCGCCCCTCCGTCTTCAGCCGCCAACGCGGAAAATAGCCACCCGTCTCGCTCATCGCTTGCCCTGTCCTGTTGCTTCCCGCCAGGCGACCTGACACGCTTTTTTTAAGGACGCGCGTTTTCGTTTTTCGGTCGGAGGCGGGAAAGAGATTTTGCCTGTCGCGCGGGCACGGGATCGCCGCTAAGGCGTCGAAGTCCGGGGCCGGCTCGCAAAAACCTTCGATACTTCCATCAGCGGCCACTGTCATCGGGTGAGCGAGGGTTTCCCACAGCAGTTCGCCTGCGACTTCTGCGAGAATTGGCCGCGCCGACCGGGCGTCAGCTGTTCAGGGACATCGGCTTTGCGCCGCCCTGTGGCAGTCCGAAGAGGTGCCTGACGGTATTGAGAAACGCTCCGTAAGGCCTTCCCAGAACGAGCATCATCACTGTTGCGCCGATCGTGCCGTGCAGCAGGCCGGAGCCGGATGCGCCGCTGATGGCGATGATCGCCGCATAGATCGGGACCTGGAAGGTCATCAGCGCCATGCCATCCCAGAACAGGCGCGATAAGCTCGTATCGCCTGCGCGCTTCATCAACCAGTCGCGCCAGAGCCCATATGGCCGACCAACAGGCACCATCAGCACTGCCCCGAGAAGACGGGCGTGAAAGACTTCGTCCCAGGTCATCTGCGCGATGAGGCGCTCGTTGATGATGCCGGTCGTAGTGAAAAACATGATCAGCGCCAACGTATCGGCGGTGAAAGATCGCCAGCGGCCGCTTCGTTCTTCAACGGTGAGGGACAATCTCGCTATCCTCGAAGTGTCATCGTCGTTTGCCAACGCATCGGCAGCTGCTTTGTTGCGGCCTGTAGGATAGCGAGGCGGATCGGCTTGGCGAGATCGTGTTGCTTTACATACAAGAAAAGCGGCGGTGAATGGTTCACCGCCGCTTTCGGCAATTTCAGGTCAAGGCCCGATCTGCAGGCCGGTCAGTAGCAAACGCGGGCGCGATAGGCTTCGCCATATTCGTTTTCCACCCATTCCATATGGCAGCGCGGCGGAGGCGGGGCCGGCTCGTAATAGGCGCGACGGTAATAGACCGGCGGCGGCGGTGGGGGCGGAGCATATTCGTATTGCGGCTCGACATAGACCGGACGCTGCGACCCGGAAACGATCGCGCCGCCGATGAGGCCGCCGGCAATGCCTGCAGCGGCGCCAAGCAGGACGTCATCGCCGCGATGGTGGTAACGGTCGCGGGCTTCTGCGGCCGGTGCGGTCGCGGCAAGAGCGCCTGCGACAGACAGGGCGACAAGGCCTGCGGAAACTGTTTTCTTCATGAAGGTCATGATCGTGATCCTTTCCCTCTGGTTATTTCCAAGGGCACGTTCACAAGGTGATGCTGAATCTCGGCGGTTTGATGGAAAGAAACCGGAAGTAGTCTGAACGGGTGTTCACACTCGGTCGTCCGGGAGTTGATTTTCTCGCCCGACATACAACTTCTGCCTCGCTTCGTGGCAAGATCATGGCAATTTTGCGCCAGATCGAAGGCGGTCAGAAATCCGTCGGAACGCCGCCTTCCGACTTCCGGTTCGCTACGAAGGCGTCCAGTTCCTCTTCTGCCGCCGGATCAAGCGCCGGTTGCTGATAGGCATCGAGCGCCTGCTTGTAGGTCCGGTTGGCATGGTCGTAGGTGGTCGGGCGACCGGCTTCCGTCCATGTCTCGAAATTGCGCCAGTCGGACAGGATCGGCGAGTAGAACGCGTTTTCATAACGGGCCAGCGTGTGGGCGGTGCCGAAATAATGGCCGCCGGGGCCGACGTCGCGCACGGCGTCGAGTGCCAGCGCGTCCGGGCTGACGTCGAGCGGCGTCAGGAATTCCGCCACCATCTGCAGCATGTCGACATCGAGGATGAATTTTTCGAACGATGCCGTCAGGCCGCCCTCCGTCCAGCCGGCGGAATGGAGAATGAAATTGCCGCCCCCTTGGGTCAGCGCCCAGAGGGACATGGCCGATTCGTAAGCCGCCTGCGCATCGAGCGTGTTGGCGGCATTGGTATTGGAGGTCCGGTAGGGGATGCCGTAACGACGGGCGAGCTGCCCGCCGGCAATCACCGCCTTCATATATTCCGGCGTGCCGAAGGCGGGGGCTCCCGTCTTCATGTCAACGTTGGAGGTGAAGCCACCATACATGACCGGCGCGCCTTTCCGCACCATCTGGGTGAAGGCGATGCCGCAAAGTGCTTCGGCATTCTGCTGCACCAGCGCACCGGCGATCGTCACCGGTGCCATGGCGCCCGCCAGCGTAAACGGCGTCATGATGACGACCTGATTGCGCGACGACATTTCGATTATGCCCTGCAGCATCGGCCCATCGAGGCGAAGCGGGGAGGAGGAGTTGATGACGGTGAAAAGTGACGGCTCCGTCTCCATCTGCTCCATCGAAATACCGCGGCCTATGCGGGCGATTTCCAGCGCGTCGAGATTGCGCTGTTTGCCGAGCGAATAGCAATGGAACACCTTGTCGGTCAGCTTCACCAGATCCGACAGGCAATCGAGGTGGCGGACGGAAGCGTGGATGTCGATCGGCTCGACCGGATAACCGCCGGTCGTATGGATGATGTCGTAATGCTGCGCGAGTTTTATCAGCTTGCGAAAATCTTGCCTGTTGCCAGCCCGGCGGCCGCCTTCGCGGTCGGCTACGAAGGGTGCGCTTGCAACCTGGGCGAAGACCAGATTGCTGCCGCCAATCTTGACGGTTCTGGCCGGATTGCGCGCATGCATGGTGAAGGTTTTCGGGGCATGCGTGATCAGTTCCTCGATGAGGCCGCGATCGAAACGCACCCGCTCGGAGCCCGGCGTCACGGCGGCGCCGGCGGCCTTCATCCGATCGCGCGCTTCGGGCAGGATCACGTCCATGCCGATTTCCTCGAGCACGGTCAGCGAGGCGTCGTGAATGTCTTCCAGCGTCTGTGCCGAGAGGATTTCGGTTTTGTCGATCGTGTTGACGAGGTTGCGGTATTTTGTCCCGTCAGAACCGCTGCGGATGCGCTCGGCGCTACGTCCACCGGCACGTCTGCGACGCTCACTGCCTCCCTGGGCGGTTTCGAGTTCGCCGGATGCTGGTGTCGTGATCTCGCTCATGGCTGTTCCGTTCGCGCCGTTACCGGGCAAATGTGACAAATTGCAGGGTCGATCGCCCTCGTCATTTGCGACTACCTGCCGCCTCTTACAGAACATCGCGCCGTTCGGATGGAAAGATACGGGGCACTACATGAAAATCCGGGTGACGACCTGTGGTAAAAACGCGTTGTTAACACTCGTCATGGTGTTATCGTCGCCATCATGGCCGCAGAGAATCGGCCCAAAAAATTGCCCGGGAACACAATTATAGGGACAGCAGCGCTTGGATATGCACAGCGACTTGCTCGACAAAGCCTGTGCGCGGATCCAGGATCTGCCGCAGCCGGCTTACATCAAGGATAGCGCGCTCCGTTACGTGGCGGTCAATGCCGCTTATGCGGAACTTTTCCGCGCACATCCGGAAGGTTTTGTCGATGGTGCCAGCCGCAACCTCACCGGCACGGTGGATGCCGGCGAGCGCAAGGAAAAGGAAAGCCGCGCCATCGTGTTCGGCAGCGACGAGGTGGCAAGGCTGTTCGATGCCTCCGGCGCGCTCGCTTATGAAGTCCATATCGAGCGCTTTCTGACCGAAAACGACCATACATATCTGTTCGGCACGATCGAGGCGATTGCCCCCAAGACGGTCGTTTCGCCCGACATGGCCAAGGTTATCCCGTTGCCGATTGCGAGCAGTTCCGCCACCGTATTCGACAACAAGCTTATCGACGATGCGCTCGACATGCTGGAAATGGGAATCGGCATCTACGATCGAAATGACGTGCTGCTTTATTGCAACTCGCAGCTCACAGAATATGGCCGCACGCTCGATATCGATCTGCAGACGGGGATGAGCCTGCCGCAGATTCTTGTCCAAGCTTATGATCGCCGTAAAAGGATCTATCACTCGGACGATGTGGTGTTTGCGCAGGGCAGGGATAGCTGGCTTGCCGAGCAGATGAAGCCTTTCCGGTTGCCCTATTACGAAAACATCGAACATCTCGCCGATGGGCGCTGGCTTCGCGCAGTCAACAAGCGGCTGGAAAACGGTGTTCTGATCGCGATTCGCCAGGAGGTGACCGACTTCAAGGAGCAGGAAATGCTGCTCCGCAATCAGGTTGCCGAAACGGAAATGTTCCGCGCCATTCTTGAGGATCTTCCTACGCCGGTTTTCGTGCGCAATGCCCGGCACGAGCTGACCTATGCCAACCATGCCTATGAACAGATGCTCGGCGACCGGCGCGACCGCTATCTCGGTCAGACGGAAGCAGAAATGTTTCCATGGGCGGCGGAACGTTTCCGGGACGAGAATGCCCGGGTGCTGCACGGTGAGGATATCGACAAGTCCGAGGATATGACCTTTCCGGACGGATCGGTCATACCGGTTTTGACGCGTCTTCGGTCAATCCGGACGGAGGACGGCAGCAACTATCTCCTCTGCTCCCGCACGGATGTCTCGCAGATCAGCCAGGCGCAGGCGAAGGCTGAAAAGATCAGTCAGGACCTGCAGACCATCCTCGACGCACTTCCTGTCGGTGTCGCGATCCTGACGGAAGACTTCGATTTCGAATATGCCAATCCGGCCTTTAGCGAATTCTGGGATACGAAAAAGAGCTTCGACATTTCCGGTCGCTCCTATCGCGATTTCCTCCGATTCGCATTCGACAATGGCGTGTTTTCGAATCACGGGTCCGACTTCGAAAGCATTTACCGGCAACGGATCGCCGCGCTGACGGAAGACGGGCATCCGCCACTCGAAATTCGTTCGCTGACGGGCAGGCAGGTGCTGATTTCGCCGTCGAGGCTCACCGACGGCAAGCTGCTCCTGAGCTATACCGACATCACCGCGATGCGTAAGCGCGACGCTGAGATTCAGGAGGCCCGGGCGGCGCTCGAGCGTCACGGCGCGCTGATGCGGGACGCGACCAGCGCCATGTCGCAAGGGCTGCTGATCCTGCGCGATGGACAGGTCGAACTGTGTAACGACGCGATTTCCGCCATGCTGGAAATCCCCGTCGAAATGGTGTCGCAGGGGGCGCGGTGGCGTGATCTGTTCCGCTACTGCGTTCGTCGTGGTGATCTCGGCGCCAACGGCCAGGCGTTCGGGACCTTTCGATCGCTGGAAGAGAACATGGCCTCCGGCAGACCGTTCTTTGCCTCGTTCAAGATCGAGAACCGCAAATGGGTTCAGGTTGAGGCGCGGCAGACGGACAGCGCCCATTGGCTTGCCATCTTCACCGACGTTACCGACGTCAAGGCACGCGAAGAGGACCTGACTCGGCTGTTGCAGCGCGCCGAAGCCGCCGATCGAGCCAAGTCGGAATTCCTCGCCAACATGAGCCACGAAATCCGCACGCCGATGAACGGGGTTCTCGGCATGGCGGAACTTTTGGCGAAATCACATCTCGATACGCGGCAGAAGACTTTCATCGACATCATCGTCAAATCCGGCAATGCGCTGCTGACGATCATCAACGACATCCTCGATTTCTCCAAGATCGATGCCGGCCAGATGAAGCTCAGGAAGGCGCCGTTCGACCCCGTCGAAGCAATCGAGGACGTCGCGACGCTTCTGTCTTCGGCAGCTGCCGACAAGGATATCGAACTCATCGTGCGCGGCGATGCGTCCGTGCGGGAAACCGTGCTCGGCGATGCCGGGCGTTTTCGCCAGATCGTCACCAATCTCGTCGGCAATGCGGTGAAGTTCACCGAAAAAGGTCATGTCTTCATCGACCTGAAGTCCGAACCTGCCGGTGCATCAAACCTGATGCTGAAGATCCGCATCGAGGATACCGGGCTCGGCATCCCGCAGGAGAAGCTCGCTTCGGTTTTTGAAAAGTTCTCGCAGGTCGATACCTCGTCGACACGGCGGCACGAGGGGACGGGGCTCGGGCTCGCCATCACCTCCGGTCTCGTCGAACTTTTCGGCGGTTCGGTCGATGTCGAGAGCGAAGTGGGGCGCGGCTCTGTCTTTACCGTCCGGCTGCCGTTCCCGATCGTGGCGGAACGCAAGACGGAAACGGTGCTGCCCGTCAACACCAGCGGCGCCCGTGTCCTGATCGTCGACGACAATATCGTCAATCGCCGCATCCTGACCGAACAGCTTTCGATGTGGGGTTTCGATACGGTAGCGGCGGAAGGCGGTGCCGAGGGGCTTGCGGTTCTCGCCGAGGCGTCGCGGCTCGGTATTACCGTCGATGCGATCGTTCTCGACTATCACATGCCGGGAATGAACGGGCTTGATTTTGCCAAGTCTCTGCGTGGTGACAATCGCTTCGACAGCGTCGGCATCATCTTCCTCACCTCGATGGACATGGCAAGCGACGAGAGCGTGTTCGCCAGCCTGCAGATCCACGCACATCTGATGAAACCGGCGCGCGCCAACCTTCTTCGCAGCACGGTCATCGATGTGGTCCGCTCGGTCCGCAGCAAACGCCGGATGGAGGCGGCCATCGCCCATGACGCGATTGCCCCGGTCGCAAGTCTCGATATGGTGACAAGTGCCAAATCAACACTTCCAGTGCAGGCCGCGCCATCGCTCGACGTGCTCGTGGCCGAAGACAACGAGGTCAACCAGATCGTCTTCACCCAGATCCTGCAGACCACCGGATGGCTGTTCCAGATCGTCAGGAATGGCGCGGAAGCGGTCGAAGCCTGGCAGACGCACGACCCTGCGATCATCCTGATGGATGTCTCTATGCCGGTTATGAACGGGCATCAGGCAACCCGGCGGATCCGCGAACTGGAGGAGCGCACCGGCACACATACGCCGATCATCGGCGTGACGGCGCATGCGCTGGAAAGCGACCGGGAACTCTGCTTCCAGGCAGGCATGGACGACTATCTGTCGAAACCGATCAGCCCGGAAGCGCTGGAAGACAAGATCCGCACCTGGATCGGCGGCGCGCGGCTGACGACGCGGTTGCGCTGACCGTCAAATCAGGCCGCGGCGGTCCGCGGTCTGGTGAGGCTCCGGCCGATCTTCTGTCCCTGCATTTCGATCAGGTTGTAACCGGCAGCCGCCAGTGCGTAAGTCATGGGAATGGTGATGATCAGTGTCACCAGCCAGCGCGCTGGATCGCCCATCTCGAAATGGCGGATCAGATAGGCGACGACCGGCTGCAAGATCAGCAGGTGGGCGAGATAAGCACCGAAAGATAGTTCGCCGAGCGTGTGGAAAAACCGGTTGCCGAGATGATCGGAAATCGTCTGGGCAATGCTGGAGATCATCGATGGCAGACGTGGTGCGTGGACCAGCACGAAGAACGCGATCACCAGCAACAGCCGCACGATCTCATGCATGGGCCGCATCGACCCGCCGATCGGGATAAGGACGAAGACGCAGGCGAGCGCCGCATAAGCGTAAGCGCGGCGGTTGCTGACACCCAGTGCGGCAGCAAGGATCATCCCGGCGGCGAAGACATGCATCTTGAGCGGCAGGAAGGTCGGCATCGGAAAGTGATAGCCGAGCTTGGAGACGACGTAGGCGGTGACCACACCCGCTGCGACAACACCGAGAATGCTCTTCACCCAGCCCAGCCGCCCGACGATGACCATGATGAACGGCAGGGCTAGATAGAATTGCATCTCCAGGCCGATGCTCCAGTCAGGCAATGCCGTTCTGTATCCGTATGTCGGGCTAAAGCCGGACAGGAAACTCAGGTGAAGCAGATAGTTCGTGGCACTGTCATCGAGGTAGCGCGATGCCGGCTGCGGGGGGACTGCGTTGAATGCATCAATGACCATGCGGGCATCGTAGATGATCGGGCCGAGGGTCAGCGCCGCGAACAGCATGACATAATACAGCGGTGCGATGCGGAAGAACCGCCTGACCCAGAAGACGGTCCAGGTGCTCGGTGCCTCCCAGGGCTCTTTGTTTCGTCTCAGCTGGTAGTGGAAGACCATCAGGAAACCCGACAGCATGACGAATAGGTCCACGCCTAGATCAGGGTCTCCAATGATAGGCACCCTGAAACCGGTCAGGATATGGGCGTGTCCGACGAGCACCCACAGTGCTGCCAAACCACGCAAGCCATCCAGGCATGCGATCCTGCTGCTATTGGCGGAACTGTTCATCCGGCGATCTCCCCGCTGCATCGTCCGCCCGTTCGCGCGCACTCGGTTGCTTCGCAGAACACATGTTGCTGCACTGCAAAAAAGGAAGGGCGGATATGGCATCATTGTGACCATGATGCCGAAATTTGTGATTTGGTGTCCGGTTGGCCCGTCGGACGCCCGCGACAAGTGCTTGCAGTGCAGGCGTGGGCGCTGCCGTTGCGTGCCGAAAAAAAATTAAAGGGAGGAGCCCGATCTGTCGGGCTCCTCCCTTAATCGTTGCCGATACTATTCTAGATTTCAGCCCTGACGGCCGGCCTTCAGGGCTGTGGCCCAGGTTGCCAGCTGGTCGAGTGCCGCATTCAGGCCTTCGTTCATCGGAGCGGTCGGGTTGAAGACCTTCTGCTCGTCGATGAAATTGGTGAAGAAGGGGATCGGGACCGTCTGCGGGATCGGCATCATGTTGAGGTTGCTGATCAGCAAACGCAGTTCCTGGGCGGCGCGAAGGCCGCCTGATACGTGCGCGTAGCTCAACACACCGGCGGGCTTGAACGACCATTCCAGCGACAGGACCTGCAGCGCGTTGATCAGCGCGGCATTGGGGAAATAGTCGTATTCCGGGGTGAGGAAGAGATAGGCGTCGGCGGATGCGACGCTGGCGGCCCAGCGCCTGGTATGCTCGTGCTCGTATTTCTGCATGCGCGGATGGTTCGGCTCGTCGAGAAGCGGCAGGTTGAAATCGGCGAGATCGACGAGTTCGACTTCGAACTTGCCGTGTTGCTTGGCATGGTCGGCGGCCCATTTGCCGATTGCCGGGCCGGCGCGGCCCGGACGGGTGCTGCCGATGATGACGTTGAGCTTCAATGACATGCTGAAATTCCTATGTTGATCCAACATGCCTGTTTCACCCCTGCGGCCGAAGGATGCAGGTGCAAATTTCGAATGGCAGCCATGTGCGGGTGAAGGGGCTGTGCGTAACTCAAGCGATTGCCGTCAGATAGATCCGTCGAATGCATCTGCCTCGTTTTGCGTGGCGAAGTTGAATGTGACCAGTTCGCTCTCATCATCCTGACGGATACCAACCGCGGTAACGATCAACCGGGCGATCTCATCCTGCGCTTCACTTCCCGACCGGGACGATGCCACGGCCGTCTCCATGGCCGATGCAAATATTTCGCTGATCAGACCGAGGCGCATATTGTGCTTCATGATAATATCGCGGTCCTCAAGGATAGCTACCTGTTCAGCCTGCGGGATACCTGCGTTGTCCATTGCAGTTATCGTGGCACTGGTCGCGAGCCTGATCGGACCTTCCTGAAGCCAACGGTCGACCATCTCGTGGAACTGACGCATGCGCGCAGCGGGGATTGTTTTCTGTACGGTGATCGACATCTGCGTTCCTTTGTCAGTTTTCATTCAAACCGATATGCGCCCCTTGGATAGAGGATCGGCTGTCTTAATCATCAAGACGTTGCGCCGGCAGGGTGTATGGGGCCGGGTAAGAAGCTTCAATTCATTTGTGTTGAAGATCAGCCGTCGGCGGAGCCTGAATGTGACCGCGTGCCGCACAGCATTTCACGCTTGCCGGCAAAGCCGGGGCGACGTTCGACGATAAAGCCCGCGGCGCCGAGATTGCGCCGCACGAAGCCTGCGGCGGCATAGGTGGCAAAGCTGCTGCCCGGTCTGGTGCGGTCGAACAGCATCTGCATCAGTTCGGGCGACCACATCGCGGGATTGCGCGACGGCGCAAAACCATCGAGAAACCAGGCGTCGAAATCGGGTTCCGCTGCCGTCACGCCGTCTAGCGCCGGGCCGCAGACGACCGTCAGGCGGGTCTGCACGTCGACTTCGATCGTCACATGGCCGGTCGGTTCGTCCGGCCATGCTGCGGCAAGCGCCTGCCGTTCCGTATCGATTTCCGTCCAACGGGACAGCGCGCGGTCGATGTGGTCGCGTTTCATCGGGTAGAGTTCGAACGAGGTGAAATGAAGCCTCGCGCCCGGCTGGCGCACCAGCTTCCATTGCCGCCAGGTTTCGCAGAAATTCAGGCCGGTGCCGAAGCCCAGTTCGCCGATGCGGAATGTGTCGCCAGAGCGCATGTCCTGCCAGCGGTCCGGCAGGCCATTGCCGGAAAGGAAGACGTGGCCGCATTCCAGCCGCCCATCGGTGCGGCAATAAAAGTGATCGCCAAATTCCTGGGAATACGGCATATCGCCTTCGTGCCAGTCGAGTGTCTGGAATGCCGGGCTTTCGCCGTCAAGTGTCTTCAAATCGGGATCATGGTCGCTCATGAACAATGCGGATAATCCGGCTGGCGCCGGTGGTCAATCTGGAGTGCGGGATGCCGTCTCTCCGCATGGTGCCGCAACCCTGCCGGCCTCTGCCGATCTGGTTATCCTCGGCGGCGGCATCATGGGCCTGTGGACGGCGGTAAAAGCCGAGCGGCTCGGCATCCGCACGGTGCTCGTCGATTCCGGGCGACTTGGGCGCGGCACGAGCGGCGGCCTGCTCGGCGCGCTGATGCCGCATATGCCGGACAAGTGGAACGACAAGAAACAGTTCCAGTTCGATGCGCTGCTTTCACTGGAAGACGAAGTGGCGCAGATCGAGGCGGAAACCGGGCTTTCCTGCGGTTACCGCCGCACCGGTCGGTTGATCCCGTTGCCGAAATCGCATCTGCGGGCAATCGCCTTCCGCCATTCCGAGGACGCAGCGACCCACTGGGATCATGGCGGGCGACGGTTCCATTGGCATGTGGCCGATCAGACGCCACATTCCGGCTGGCCGGATGCGCCGTTCTGCGAGGCAGGCATCGTGCATGACACGTTTGCGGCCAGGGTTTCTCCACGCAAACTCACCGAGGCGCTTGCCGCCAGCCTGCATGCCGGCCGTCATGTCACAGTGGTCGAAGGACTTGCCGCCTCGAAAATCGATGCCAAGTCGAGCAGGGTTTTGTTCGCTGACGGAACAAGCATCGCTTTTGGTTCCTGCATTGTGGCAGCCGGTCATCATGCCTTCCCGTTGATCGAGGCATTGTCGGCTCCGCTGCCGCAACCGATCGGTCAGCCGGTCAAGGGACAGGCGGCGCTGCTGAGGGCAGGGGCGGATCCCGATCTGCCGCTTCTTTACCTCAACGGTCTCTATCTCGTGCCGCACGACAATGGTGACGTCGCACTCGGCAGCACCAGCGAAGAGACGTTCGACGAGCCCTTTTCCACCGATCATCAACTTGAAGATCTTGTCGAAAGAGCAAGGGCGCTCGTACCGTCGCTTCGCAATGCTCCGGTTGTAGAGCGCTGGGCGGGGTTGCGCCCCAAGGCGATCGACCGGGATCCGATGGTCGGGCCGCATCCAGGCCACGCAAACGTGATTGCGCTGACCGGCGGCTTCAAGGTGAGCTTCGGGGTAGCGCATCTGCTTGCCGAGGCGGCACTCGATGCCGTTTCCGGTCGAATAATGCCGGTGCCTGCAGCATTCCTGCTGGAAAACCATCTTTCCGTCGCTGCGCGTTAAACGCGAATCTTCTTCATCTTCGTCGTCAATCTGTCACGCAAATCACTTAGGTCCCTGATCACGGACTGAATAAGCAAATGCGTAATTAAACAGGGCGTTTGACAGGGATGCACGAGAAGGTGACGCATGCGCTATGCCATATATTTCACTCCGCCTGCCCATGACCCGCTGACGCTCGCCGCGTCGCAGTGGCTTGGTCGCAACGCATTTTCGGGAGATGCGGTCGAGCTTCCCCCCATTCGCGGTGTCGGCCTGCACGAAATTTCCTTCCATACGGCAATTCCGCGTCGAAGCGGCTTTCACGCCGCGTTGAAGGCGCCGTTCCGGCTTTCGCCCGATATCAACGAGTCGATGCTGCTGCGGCACCTGATGCGTTTCGCGGGCTCGCATGAGCCGTTCCAGCTGCCACCACTTGAGGTGGCAAGGCTCGGTAATTTCTTCGGTCTTGTTCCGGCAATACCCTGCGAACAGATGCGCCTGTTTGCCTGCGCCGTCGTGCAGGAATTCGACGTGTTTCGCGCGCCACTGTCGGATGCGGAATTCGAGCGTAGCGATCCCGGCGACCTGTCGGCGCCGCAATTTGCCAATCTTTATCGTTGGGGCCATCCTTACGTGATGGATGAGTTCCGTTTCCACATGGCGCTGACAGGCCCTCTTCTGCCGCGCGACAGCAGCTTCATCGAACCGGCCTTGAGGGACTATTTCGCGCCCTATCTGACAAAACCTGTCGATATCTCCAATATTGCGCTGTTTGTCGAAGAGGAACCGGGGGCCCCGCTGCAGGTTCATTCGCTACATCCGATGGGGCGCGTCGCGGCCCGAAAAATAGCCTGAGGCAAAACGTCAGATCTTCCATCTCGACAGCGGCGGAAGCGGTGCGCTACCGTCGTGTCAAAATCAGAGGTGGAATGATGCCAATAAACATAAAAGACTATCCGCGCGAACTCGTTGGTTACGGTCGCAACCCGCCTGATCCGAAGTGGCCGAGCGGTGCCAATATCGCCGTGCAATTCGTCATCAATTACGAAGAGGGCGGTGAGAGTTCTATTCTCGATGGCGATGCTGCTTCGGAAAACCTGCTGTCGGAAATCGTCGGTGCGGCGCCTTGGCCCGGCCAGCGCAATCTCAACATGGAATCGATCTACGAATACGGTTCGCGCGCCGGATTCTGGCGGCTGTGGCGATTGTTTACCGAACTCAAGATGCAATGCACCGTCTACGGCGTGACACTTGCCATGGCGCGCAACCCGGAAGCGGTTGCCGCGATGAAAGAGGCCGGCTGGGAGATCGCCAGCCACGGATACCGCTGGCTGGAATACAAGGATTTTCCGATCGACAAGGAGCGTGAGCATATTCTGGAAGCGGTGCGGCTGCATACGGAACTCGTCGGCGAGCGGCCCTATGGCATGTATCAGGGCAAACCCTCGGACAATACGCTGAAGCTGGTGATGGAAGAGGGCGGGTTCCTCTATTCCTCCGACAGCTACGCCGACGATCTGCCCTTTTGGGTGCCAGGACTGGACGACAAACCTTTCCTGATCATCCCCTATACGCTCGAGACCAACGACATGCGGTTTGCGACGCCGCAGGGGTTCAACTCCGGCGACCAGTTCTTCGCCTATCTCAAGGATGCGTTCGATACGCTCTATCGCGAGGGCGAGGAAGGTAGTCCGAAGATGCTGTCGGTCGGACTGCATTGCCGGCTCGTGGGCCGGCCCGGTCGTGTCGCTGCGCTGCGCCGGTTCATGGAGTATGTGCTGTCTCACGACAAGGTCTGGGTGCCGCAGCGGATCGAGATCGCAAAACACTGGCACGAGCATAACAGGCCGACCAACTGGCCAACGGGTGCCGCATGACCGCCAGACAGGATTTCATCGCGGCCTTCGGCGGCGTGTTCGAACATTCGCCCTTCATCACAGAGCGTGCCTATGACGCCGGTCTGATCTTCGTGCCGCTGACGGCCAAGGGCGTACATGCAGCAATGGTATCGGAGTTTCGCAAGGCCGGTCACGACGAGCGGCTTGGCGTGCTGCGGGCTCACCCCGATCTCGCCGGGAAGCTGGCGATTGCGGGGGATCTCACGGAAGATAGCAGACAAGAACAGGCCGGTGCCGGCCTCGACCGTCTGAGCGCCGACGAACACTTACGCTTCACGGCGCTGAATGCCGACTACACGACGAAATTCGGCTTTCCGTTCATTATTGCGGTCAAGGGGTTGAACAGGGACGACATTCTTTCGGCTTTCGAGACGCGCATCAGCAACAGCGCAGAGCAGGAGTTTTCGACTGCCTGTGCGCAGGTGGAGCGGATTGCGCTTCTACGATTGCAGGTGCTTCTGCCGGAAGGGTGAGCGCTTGCGTGCTTTTCCCTTTTCTTCCTGTCGCCTATAATGACTGTAACCGGAGTTTTGCACATGCGACCCTCGGAAGTGCTTGAAAAGAACCGCGAGGCGATCCGTGAAGCGACGAAGCGCTTCAACGCGGCGAACCCGCGCGTCTTCGGTTCGGTCGCGCGCGGCGAGGATGGCCCGGACAGCGACATCGACATACTCGTCGATGCTTTGCCGGGAACGACATTACTCGATCTTGGCGGGCTGCAATACGAGCTGGAGCGGATGTTCGAGGGGATCAAGGTGGATATCGTCACGTCTGGCGGACTGCCTGAACGGATCAAGGCCCACGTGCTCATCGAGGCATCGGCCATATGACCAGCGATCGTCTAGCAGCTTATCTCGACCAGATGCACGCGGCTGCCCTGCAGGCTCGCGCTTTTGCAGACGGTATGACCCTCGAGCAATTTGTTGCGGACACGCGAACGCAAATGGCAGTCGGCATGGCATTGGTACTGATCGGAGAAAGCGCTACGCGGATCATGGCTGGATATCCGGATTTTCCGAATGAGCATCCAGAGATACCATGGGTGAAAATGAAGGGAATGCGCAATTTCGTTGTTCATGACTACTATGAACTGGAGTTGCCGGTGGTACTGACGACTGTACAGACATCGATACCCGATCTTCTTTTTCATCTCGAGAGCCTCCGCAACCTACATTCCCAAGGCGAATGATCTTGAATGAAGTTCTGAAAATCCTCCCGCTCACCAAATCCGCCTTCGCGCCCTACGGCGATGTGATAGAGGCCGATCCGTCAACGATGCGGCTGATCAACAACGGTACGACAGAGCGATACCATGGGCTGGCGGAGCCGATCGTTGTCGGCGCACCCGAGCGGCTGATCTTCAATATCTTTCGCGGCCAGCCCCGGCAGTTTCCTTACGAGGTCGGCATGATGGAAAGGCACCCTTATGGCAGCCAGAGTTTCGTACCTTTGTCCGGCAGGCCGTTTCTCGTCGGCGTGTCGGATGACGAGGGCGGAAAGCCGGGGCGGCCGAAGATATTTCTGGCGGCGGCGCATCAGGGCGTGAACTATTTCGCCAAGACCTGGCACCATCCGTTGATGGTGCTCGGCGATGTCAGCGATTTCCTCGTCGTCGATCGCGACAATACCGCTGCCAATCTTGAAGAGTTCTTTTTCGACACGCCCTACCAGATTTCGGAGCCAACTGCATGACCGGCCTCACCACCCATGTGCTCGATACGGCCACCGGCAGGCCGGCCGAGGGACTGATCATCGATCTTTACCGGATCGAGGGCGAGGCTCGGACGAAGCTCAAGTCGGTGACGACCAATGCCGATGGGCGTGTCGATGGCGGGCCGATCCTGATCGGCGAGAGTTTCGTCGCCGGCACTTATGAACTCGTCTTTCATGCAGGCGATTATCTGCGCGCCCACGGGGTCATCCTGAGCGAGCCCGCTTTCCTCGACGTCATCCCGATCCGCTTCGGCATTTCGGATGTCACGGCGCATTACCACGTGCCGCTACTGCTCTCGCCCTACGGCTATTCCACTTATCGGGGCAGCTGATGCGCTTTGCCGCGATCGCCGACATTCACGGGAACTGCGCGGCGCTCAAGGCGGTGCTCGACGATATCGCCGCACTTGGAATCCGCGACATCGTCAATCTCGGTGATTGCTTCAGCGGGCCGCTGGAAGCGGATCACACAGGCGATCTGCTGCTTTTGCTCGACTTGACGTCCGAGCGGACGGTGCGGGGCAATCATGATCGTTATCTTATCGAGATGGCGGCCGATCAGCTTGCTGCATCGGATGCGCATGCGCATCGCCAGATGTCGTCCCGGCATTTCGACTGGCTGCGCAAACTGCCTTTCAGCATGGTCTGGCGCGAGGAGGTTTTTCTCTGCCACGCGACGCCGCAAGACGACAATGTCTACTGGTTGGAAACGGTTTCACCGCACGCGCATGTGACGCTGCGTCCTCAGCATGAGATCGAGGCGCTGGCGCAAGGCATTGAACAGTCGCTCATTCTGTGCGGGCACAGCCATATTGCACGGATGGTGGCGCTTTCCGACGGACGGCTGATCGTCAATCCCGGCAGCGTCGGTTGTCCTGCCTATGATGACGATGCACCGTTCTACCACAAGGTCGAGACTGGCCACGCCATGGCTTCCTATGCGGTGATCGAAAAGACCGAAGGCGGATGGGCTGTGACCTTCCGCAACGTGGCCTACGATCATATGGCCATGTCGAGGCTTGCTGCCAAGAACGGTCGGCCTGAATGGGCCAGTGCACTTGCGACGGGGCGGGTTTAAAGTTCGGACAACCTGAGTTCGGATATATCTAGAAACCATTCGGCAAGGCTTATTCCGGATACTCCTCTCCGATTCGACAGGAGATGGTTCCATGGCTCAGGTACGGAAAAAAACGGGCACCCGAGGCAAGGGTGGCAGGCGCGCATCGGCACGCTCGGGATCTTCGTTCCTGCCTTGGGTCGCAGCACTCGTGGTGATCGGTGGGGGCATCGCTCTCTATGACAATTTTGCGCCTGCCCGGAAATTCGTCGCCAGCCTGACGGCCGATAGGCCAGTTCACACGGCACCCCGTGAGGAGCCGCGCGAAAAGGTCGTCGCCGCCAAACCTCCATCGGCTCCGTCCCATCGCGGGATCACGCCTGTCCCGCCGCGTCCGGTTGGGCCGCCGGACCAGACACAGACAGCCGCCATCATTCCGCCGGCCCCCGTCGGCAAACCGGGCCTGGAGATAGCCTCCCTGCCTTCAGCGGCTCCGAAATCGGGCGAAAACCTTGCCGGCGATTATCAGGGCAAGTTTTTCCTTTGCGGCACGGCCAAGCAGGACGATTGCGTGGTGACCGCCGATCGCTTCGTTTTCCATGGCCAGAAAATCCGCCTCGTCGGCGTCGAGGTGCCGGATATCAAGAAACCGCGTTGCGAGGCAGAGCGGATCAAGGCCAGCGATGCGAAACTGCGCGTGCGCGCCTTCCTTGATTCCGGCCCGTTCGAACTCGTTACCTGGCAAGGCAACAATTCGGCCGTCGATGGGCACCAGTTGCGTGACGTAACGCGCAACGGCCGGTCGCTTGCCGACGTGCTGGTCAACGAGGGTCTCGCCAAACGTCCCGGTTCAGCAAAAAGCGGCTGGTGCGGCTGACGAGGTTCAGCACAGCCGAATTCAGCGATTGCGGAAGACGGTGCAGGAAACGCCAGCGGTCTTGATGGCGGAGCATAGGTTCGTCGCCTCCTGACGCGTCTCGCGTCCGATCCGTGCGGCATAACGCGGACGGTTTCCGAAATTGCCGCCACGTTGCCTGACGACGAGGGCACGCTCCTCATTCAGCGGCGCCGGCAATCCCAGGATTGCACGGGCGAACAGCCGATCCACCACGGCAGGGCGATAGTGGGCTGCCAATTGAACACCCCAGGGAGCCCAGTCGGCAGAACCGGCCAGGACAGGCTCGTTCATCCGGCGTGTGTCCGCCAGCGTCGTACAGGCGTCCTGAAAGGGCAGGGCCTCGTCCAGAGCGGGTGCCGCAATTTCGGGCGGGGCATCGCGCCAGGTCTCGATCAGCGCGCCGGTGATGGCGAAGACATAGTCGCGTGTTTCGATCGGCAGCTTTTCGGTCGAGAGGAAGCGTGCAAACCCGTTCTCGCCCGCATTATAGGCTGCTGCGGCAAAGCCCAGATTGCCGAAACGGATGCTCAGTTCCTTCAGGTAGGCGGCAGATGCATCCAGCGCGTCGAGGACATGGAAACTGTTGCCAAGTCCGCGCATCCTGGCCGTCGAAGGCATGAACTGCGCTATGCCCTCGGCGCCCTTGTGGCTCACGGCTTCGGGGCGAAACAGGCTTTCGCGCCAGATCAGGCGGGCCAAAAAAGCCGGTGGGATGGCGTGTTTGTTTGCTGATAATTCGATCGCGCGGCAGAGGTCGGCGTTGAAGAAGTTTTTGCGGATGCAGATCGGCTGGCCGTCAGCAGATCTCTCGTAGAGGCAGGCGTTTTCCTCACGCTTGTCGACGGCCGCGACTGTTTCAGACGCCAGGGCTGTTCCACCGAAAAGCAGCGAGGCACCGAGTGCCGCCGCTGTTAAAGACCATCCAGAGCCGCTCATTCCGCCCCACTCCCTTGAGCGGAGCATCGTAACCGGCTTTGGATCTTATCCCAACTTAGAAGGGTGAGGAGGCGATGATGTTCTTGCCGCAATCGGCAATATCGCGCTTGCCGCAGAGCGCCATGGTGATGTCCATCTCCTTGCGGATGATTTCCAGCGCCGTTGTTACGCCCGGCTTGCCCATGGCGCCGAGGCCGTAGAGGAACGGGCGGCCGATATAGGTGCCCTTGGCGCCCAGTGCCACCGCTTTCAGCACATCCTGACCGGACCGGATGCCTCCGTCGAAATGCACTTCCAGCCGATCGCCGACCGCATCGACGATCTTCGGCAGCATCGAGATCGAGGAGGGGGCGCCGTCGAGCTGGCGGCCACCGTGATTGGAGACGATCAGTGCATCGGCACCGGTATCGGCGGCTGCGCGGGCATCTTCCTCGTCGAGGATGCCCTTGATGATCAGCTTGCCGCCCCAGAGATCCTTGATCCAGCGGATATCGTCCCAGGAAAGTTGCGGATCGAACTGTTCGGCCGTCCAGGCAGACAGCGAAGAGAGGTCGGAAACGTTGCTGGCATGTCCGACGATATTGCCGAAACCGCGGCGCTTGGTCTGCAGCATGTCCAGGCACCAGAAAGGTTTCGTCGCCAGCTGGAAGGCGCTGTTCAGCGTCCATTTCGGCGGGGCGGAGAGGCCATTGCGCAGGTCCTTGTGGCGCTGGCCCAAAATCTGCAGATCGGCGGTCACGACGAGGGCGCCGCAGCCGGCGGCCTTGGCGCGGCCGATCAGCCGTTCGATAAAGCCGCGATCCTTCATCACGTAAAGCTGAAACCAGAAAGGCTTGCTGGTGACCGACTTCACATCCTCGATCGAGCATATGCTCATGGTCGAGAGCGTGAAAGGCACGCCGAATTCTTCCGCCGCCTTTGCCGCCAGCATCTCGCCGTCAGCATGCTGCATGCCGGTCAGACCGGTCGGCGCGAGTGCTACCGGCATCGAGACATTCTGGCCGACCATGGTCGTCGCAAGCGATCGGTTGGTCATGTCGACCAACACCCGCTGGCGCAGCTTGATCTTCGAAAAATCGTCCTCGTTGGCGCGGTAGGTGCCTTCGGTCCAGGCGCCGCTATCGGCATAATCGAAGAACATCTTTGGTACCCGACGACGGGCCTTGGTCTTCAGATCGGCGATTGTAAGCGGCTTGGACATTCCTGGGTCTCCCTCCCTAACGTGGTGTCAGAGAGGTAGCACACGGAGGAAACGAAGGAAGTCGAATTCGATGTGGTGACAACATTTTATGATGTCGTACCGGCTGCCTAACCTGCCAAAGCCGATACTTTTTTAAGCCGCGTCTTTTGCCGGTCGAATGGGCTGTATCAGAACTTCGGCCGGAATTCCTAGCTCGGCATGTAGTCGGCGGATCATGTCGAGCGAGAGCGGTCGTTTTCTATTGAGGATTTCCGCCACCCTGCCTCGGCTGCCGAGAAGCGACTCAAGATCTTTTCGCGTTAGATTTTGCTGTTCCATGCGAAAAAGGATGGCGTCTATGGGGTCCGGCAGATCCATCGGATGACGGAGGTTTTCATAATCGTCGATCAGCGTCACAAGCAGGTCAAGCCTGTCATTTTCGGGCGTACCAGTCGCAGCTCCCCACAGGGTCTTCAACAAAGCCATCGCCTCGTTATAGTCGGCTTCATTGCGGATTGGTTTCAGCTCAATCATGTTCCACCGTTGCAGCATCGATATGGTCGTAGTCGCGATGTGTGCCGCTCCACTTGATCCAGACCGCTCCGATCCTGAAATCCACAGAGGCAATCAGCCGATAGTCGTTTCCCTTGATATTGAAGACCACCCGCTCGGCATTGATGATGCTCGCATGAGCATATCGCTTCCTGATGTCAGCCGTTGAGCGCCACTCAGCCTTTTGTGCTTCATGAAACCAGGTATCTAGCGCGGCCTTTAAGGCTGCGCCACCCTTCTGGCCTTTCAGCAAATAGTCTCAGCGTGCGACGAGAGATTATTCGCATGGGAAAATATCACGCTCCCGAATTGGCTGCAATGGATGTGCTTTTCATCGCCTTGCCTGCCACATAGGTCTCGACGACGGTGCGGTCGTCGCCCATGGTCTGCAGCAGGAAGAGTTCTTCCGGCAACGTCCTGATCGTTTCCATCCGCAGCTTCATGGCAGGCGTTGCACCTGCGTCGAGTATGACGAGGTCTGCGGTCGTGCCGATATCCAGCGTACCGATATCGTCCTGCATCGACAACGCCTCGGCATTGCCGCGGGTCATCAGATGGAAGCTTTCGAGTGGGTTAAGGCGCTCGCCGAGCAATTGCTGGATCTTGTAGGCCTCGTCCATCGTCTTCAGCATCGAATAGCTGGAGCCGCCGCCGATATCGGTGGCGACGGAGATGCGGACCGGTTTTTCGCGGCGCATCAGCTGTTTCATCGGGAAGAGGCCGGAACCGAGGAAGAGGTTCGAGGTCGGGCAGTGGACGGCGATGCTGCCCGCTTCCGACAATGCGTCCAGCTCCCGTTCCGACAGATGGATGGCGTGGCCGAGCAGGGTCTTTTTGCCGAGCAGGCCGTAACGGGCGTAGATATCCGTATAGTCTTTCGCTTCCGGATAGAGCTCGCAGGTGTAGCGGATCTCTTCGTGGTTTTCCGAAAGGTGCGTCTGGATGAAGAGGTCGGGAAATTCTTCCGCGAGCGTTTGTGCGGCCTTCATCTGGCCCGGCGTCGAGGTGATGGCGAAACGGGGGGTAATGGCGACGTGGTTGCGGCCCTTGCCATGCCACCGTTCGATGACCGCTCTGGTCTCGTCATACCCCATCTCGGGCGTGTCGAGCAGGCCCTGCGGGGCGTTGCGGTCCATCATCACTTTGCCGCCGACCATGCACATGTTGCGCTTCAGGGCTTCGGCGAAAAAGGCATCCGCAGAGGCCTTGTGAACAGAGCAATAGGCGACGGCAGTCGTCGTGCCCTGGCGCAGGAACTCGTCGTAGAAATGGGTGGCGATGCGCGTCGCATGGTCGCTTTCGACGAAGCGGCATTCCTCGGGAAACGTATAGGTGTTCAGCCATTCGAGCAGGTTGGCCGCGTAAGAAGCGACCACCTGCATTTGCGGGAAATGGACATGGGTATCGATGAAGCCGGGCAGGATCAGATGCGGCCGGTGATCGATTTCGGTCACATCCTCCGGCGCATCGGCCTTCACTGCGGCATAATCCCCGATCGCGGCGATCTTTCCATCGGTGCCGACAAGCAGACCGCCGTCATGCTCATACAGATAGCTGTCGCTGTCGGTGAGCGAGTGAGGCGCGCGCTTGAAGGAGAGGAGGCGTCCGCGGATCAGGGTCGATGTCATATGTACCTATGTCGGTGAGCTATCTGGAAGCGATTGCGCTTTCATACCACGCGACCAGCAATTTGCGTTCCTCAGGCGTGAGGTCCGTTATGTTGCCGGGCGGCATGGCATGGCTTCGTCCTGCCTGGATATAGATTTCGCGAGCGTGGCTGGCAATCTCGGCATTCGTTTCGAGCTTTACCGATTTTGGCGTGAAGGCGATGCCGTCCCATACCGGTTCGGCCGCATGGCACATGGAGCAGCGGGCCATGACCACATCGCGAGCGGCTTCGAAATGCGCGTTCGATGCGAATTTCTGGCTGACCGGAGATAGCGCTGTCTCCGTTTCGCCCGTCAGCACTTTCGGCACTGTCGACAGCCAGATGATGAGGATAAAGAGGATGACCGTCACCAGCCAGGTCCAGGTCGGCTTGCCCTTGCGGGCATGAGTGGTGTTGAACCAGTGCCGGATGGTCACGCCCATCAGGAAAACCAGCGAGGCGATCACCCAGTTGAAATGGGTGGCGAAGGCCAGCGGATAGTGGTTCGACAGCATGAAGAAGATGACGGGCAGAACCAGATAGTTGTTGTGCAGCGACCGCTGCTTGGCGATGCGGCCGTATTTCGCATCCGGCGTGCGGCCGGCGATCAGGTCGGCGACGACGATCTTCTGGTTTGGAATAATGATGAAAAACACGTTGGCCGACATGATCGTCGCGGTGAAGGCGCCGAGATGCAGGAAGGCGGCGCGGCCGGTAAAAATCTGCGTATACCCCCAGGCCATCAGCACCAGTAGGATATAAAGCAGGATCATCAGACCCCAGGTGTTGTTGCCGAGCTTCGACTTGCAGAGCTGGTCGTAGAACAGCCAGCCGATCGACAGCGAGGCCAGCGACAGACAGATCGCCTGCCAGTTTTCCAGTTCCATCACCGAGCGGTCGACGAGGAAGAGATCGGCGCCGCCATAATAGACCACACAGAGCAGCAGAAAGCCGGACAGCCAGGTGAAATAGCTCTCGTATTTGAACCAGGTCAGGTGCTCGGGCATCTGTGCCGGAGCGACCAGATATTTCTGGATATGGTAGAAGCCGCCGCCATGGACCTGCCATTCCTCGCCATAGGCGCCCGGCGGCAGATGCGGCCGTTTTACCAGGCCAAGATCGAGCGCGATGAAATAGAAGGACGATCCGATCCAGGCGATCGCGGTGATGGCATGAAACCAGCGCAACGCAAAGCTCAGCCATTCCCAGGCTACGGCATACTCATACATTCGGTTGTTCCCGTTCTTTTTGTTCCCGACTCGTAAGTGTGAGGAAAAAAACGGGACGTGGGAAGGGGCAGGAGGACGCAGGATGAAACTAGGGCATCTCTCCCTATTGTCTGTCCCTAGCCTCGGGGGCGTTCGGCCTGACCCGATATTGCTGCCCGGTAAAAGGAGCGCATGTCTTCGTTCGCTTGCCGCCGCGAGTTGGGATCGCTGTAAAACATGTGGCCTCCACGGTAGAGTTTCAGTTCGGTGCGGCCAGTCGCAAGCTGTTCAGGCAGGTGGTTCAGAAGGAATTTCGAGACCCCATAGGGCGTCAGTATGTCACTATAGCCATGCAGAACCGCAAGGCGAAACGAGGGGATGACGGAGAGAAGATCGCGTATATCGTCGGAAGCATTTGCATCCGATCGCCTTCCGTCCCAATCCCACTGGCGGTTCACTTCGCCGCTCAGCAGCGTGTAGGTCATGTCGGTTTCGAAGCGCAGGTCGTTCCTCGCATAGGCGGCAAAGAGGGCGCCGTAGGCGCGCGTATAACCGTCCAGAATGGAATCGTCGTTGGTGACATTGGCGCGTTCGGGATATGCGTCGGCCGAGATATCGGCACCGTCGTAAGGGCTGACGAGCCGGCCGTTACCGGCGGATTGCGTCCGGTAGACCGAACTGACGAAACCGCGGGTGCGGGCAACTGCATCTTTCGGTACGCCCGTCAGTGCCGCGACATGTGCATAGAGGGCTTCCGCCTCTGCCCCGGACGGGGTCGCGCCCGCAAGCGATACGAGGTAGGTGCTCATCGCATAGGCCTCGGCTTCCTGAACCTTCTGCGGTAAAAATGTTCCCGTTCGCTCGAATTCGGCTGCCGCCAGCGATGGCAGTTGCAGGGCGGCCGTGACAGGATCCGTGTCGGCCGTCATCAGGAAGCGGCCATCGATCATCGGCGAGACCATGACGATGCCGGACACGAGAATGCCCTGGCTGTCCTTCAGAGCCTTCGCGACCTTGGCGGACCTGAAGCCGCCGTAACTTTCCCCGACGAGATATTTAGGAGAGGAGAGGCGGTTGTTCTTCTGCGTGTAGAGGGCGATGAATTTTGCCAGGCTCTCGGCATCCTGCCTCACGCCGTAAAAGGCATTTTGCGCGTCGGGTACGGCGCGGCTCCAGCCGGTGCCGACCGGATCGATGAAGACGAGGTCGGTGAAACCAATCCAGCTGGACGGATTGTCCTCAAGTGTCGGCGTGGTTCCATCCTGGCTGTCACTGCCAAGACTGGCGACCTTCGGTCCCATCAGGCCGAGGTGAAGATAGGCCGAAGCTGCGCCCGGTCCTCCATTGAAAACAAAAGTAACGGGTCGAGATGATTCCGCATCGGGGACTTTGTAGGCAGTGTAAAAAATCTTCGCGTTTCGTGTGCCCGTCTGACCGAAAAGGTCGATCGTCCCGGCAGTCGCCGTATAGCGAATATCGCCATTCGGGGTTTTCAGCAGATGTTCGGTCGAACTGTCGGCGGGAATAAGATCGAAGATCGATGGTCCGCCGCTACTGCGGCCCGGTTCCTGAGAATATGCCGGCCCGCCGATGAGACCGAGCAGGATCAAGCTTACGATCGTGTACCATCGGGCGCGCATCTGAATTCCTTCCTCTCGGATCAAGCCGTGAAGATAGGGGATGTTCTCGATCACCGAAACTCAACTCTTCAACAGCATCTGTCTTGCGGATTTTGTTCCGGCCGCGGAGCCCGCCACGCTGACGGACGTTCCGACCAGCTTAATTTTAGGGTATTCTAAAGTTTATAGTTGTGCATTGCACAAATGCGGGCTTAGCCGGCTAAGGCGACTCGGGTATTGTAGCAAGTGCAAATTCAACCGGTGGTGCCGGGGTATTGCGTCAATAACACCGCCGGGGATGGCATCCATCAACGGAGAACAGTCTGATGCCCAAAGACAGGCGATGCATTCTTGCAGGTGTGATGATTGCGTTTTTCTCGGGCATCGGAATGCTGCCCGCCGGCGCTCACGAGGCCCACAGCGCCCACGGCGTGACATGGAAATATGACGGTTATTGCTGCAATGGTGACAGCAAGAGCGGTGACTGCCAGATGATCTCGACGCGCAACGTCAAGGTCACCAATCAGGGCTACGAGATCTCGCTCGGACCCGGCGATCACCGGCTGATCACGCGGCCGCATCACTTCACCATGCCGCAGAGCGAGGCGCGCCGGTCGAAGGACGAGGAATATCACCTCTGCCTCTATCCAACCGAGGATACTCTGCGCTGTTTTTATGCGCCCGACATGAGCTATTGAACTGGCCTGAGGTCGCGATCAGTCGCGAAAGGTCGGCATCATCTTGCGCATGAATTCGCGGAATGCGGTGATCTTTTTCGAATGCCTGCGAGCTTCCGGGTAGGCGAACCAGTAGTCGCTGCCGTCCGTCGCCCTCAATTCGAAAGGCTGGATCAGGCGACCGAGCGCAACGTCATCCGCATAAAATTCCGGTTTGAGGATCGCGACGCCCTGACCGGCGATCGCTGCTGCCGCTTCGATAGTCTGTGCGCCGAGACGACTGATCGGCCGTCCCTGAAGATTTTCCTCGGGCAGGCCGGCTGCTGCGAACCAGTGCAGCCACCAGATGTCACCGGGATCGATTATCCTCAGCTTGAGGATATCTGCCGGCTCATGAACGCCGCCGATCGTTTCCGCCAGTGCCGGGCTCAGCATCGGGGTAAAGTCGCTCTTCATCAGGAAATGCGCTCTCAGCCCCGGCCATTGGCCGCTGCCACTGCGGATCGCGATGTCGGCTTCGGTACGGGTGAAGTCCACCATCTCCTGGGAGGTTTCGAGCCTTACCGCAATGCCAGGGTTTTCGAGCTGGAACGTGCCGAGATGATGCGCCAGCCAGCGCGCGGCGAAAGTCGCGGTCGTGTGGATGATCAGGGTGCTGTCGGATTGGCTTTTCGTGCCGGCCAGCGCCTCGTCGATGATCTCGAAGGCTTCGGATATTTTCGGCGCCAGCCTCGCACCGGCATCCGTCAGCATCACCTGCCGCGGCCGGCGCAGGAACAACTGCTCTCCCAGCGTGTCTTCCAGAAGCTTGATCTGGTAGCTGACGGCGGTCTGGGTCAGCCTCAGTTCTTCTCCAGCGCGGGTGAAGCTCATATGCCGGGCGGCTGCCTCGAAAACCCGCAGGCTGTTGAGAGGAAATTGCTTCGACATCTTCATGGATCAAATCTCTTTATGCATGCAGACGGATGTTTCGTTGGAAACGAAGCATAATCGAGCGCATCTTCCAATCATAGACATCAATTCAGCGATGGTGAAATAAGGAGATGCGACCATGGTCAATGGTTTGCTGACAGGCTTTCTGCGCCTGAAAAACACGAGCGAAAACCTGGCTGGAGCAATTCTTGCCGGGCGCACCGGCACCAATCGTGCGGATCACGAGGCGCTGAGTGAACATGACCTGCGCGATCTGGGCATGCTTGACGGACGGGTGTCGCCGAGCACGGTCGAGCGATGCGTCCGGTCCAGTGCCTGGCATCTGATAGATTTGCCCCCGCATTCGCTGTGAGGTGCTTAATATTCGATCAAACGGCTCAGGTCGGCGCTTCAGGATGAGAGGCGTCGAGACCGCGGTCGGCCAGATCGCGGACCAGCGTTTGCTCGATCCAGTCCCTGAACGCGCGGACCTTCGGTGTGTTGCGGCGGGATTGGGGATAGACGAGCCAATAGCTTTTCCCGTCGCCGATGCTTTCGCCGAAAGGCTGGATCAGTCGTCCGGCCGAAAGCTCCTCGGAGAAAAAGAACGGGCTCAGCATGGCGACACCATGGCCGGCGATCGCGGCATTGGCCTGCAAATCCAATGCGCCGAAAGTGTTGAGATTGACGTGCCTGATGCGGTTTACATCCAACCCCAGTGACACGAACCAGCCTGTCCAGACGTCCTTGGTATCGGAGATCCATGGCAGTTTCAAAAGATCCGCCGGCTTGCTTATGCCGCCGATACTGGCTGCAAGTTTCGGATGCAGCATGGGCGTGTATCCAAGGGTCATGATCCGATGGCAGATAAGTCCGTCCCAGGGTTTCGAGCCGATCCGAATTGCGACGTCGTTCGGTGCCTTGTCGTCATCGTAGCCCATGGTGCGCGTCAACCGGACGCTGAGATGCGGAGCATTCTGCTGGAACGCACCGAGATGGCGCGACAACCAGTGAGAGGCGAATGTCGGCGGTGACTGTATTTCCAGCGTTTCTCCCGCTGAATGCCGGGCGATGGTCATCGCGTCGGTCAGGAGCGCGAAGGCCTCCGAGACTTTCGGCAGCAATTGGACACCGGTCTCGGTCAGTTGCAAAGCCCTTGGCTTGCGGATGAACACTGCGTCGCCGAGATGCTCTTCGAGAAGCCTGATCTGGTAGCTGACGGCAGTCTGGGTCATGCCCAGTTCCTCGGCGGCACGGGTGAAGTTCTCCAGACGAGCGACCGCCTCGAAGACTCTTAGCGCATTCAACGGAAGCTGACGCGACAGTTTCATCGATGCGGTCCTCAGCCATAAGCTCTCTTTATCGCGGCAGACTGTATTCGAATTGGAAATCTGCTGCAATCGGCGGCATTGCTGGTGCCATCAAAACAACTTCAACGATCGATGTAGAGCGAATCATGCTGTCCGCAAATGCCCATGCCGTGCCTGAGTTTCAGGCTTCCGCGCCGCTTTCCCGACAACCCTTCCGCCAGCGCCTGCAGGCGCGGTTCGTTCGGCTGTTCCGGCGTCTCTTGAAAGGCGGCAAGACGGTTGCTCCCGGCCTGCCGGAGAATCTGCGCGCCGATGCCGGGTTCGAACAACCGGCTCCGGAGCGGGCGGAAGCTTTCTGGCAGGACAGACAGCGGTCAGTCGGACGCGATCTGCCGCTCTGACACGGTGTTCGACACTGTGAGAGGCACGCGCTGCAGAAGTTCCGCGGCAACGAGGGCTGCGATCACCTCCGGGCGTTTATCCCTGACCGCTGATCCGCCGATCGGCAGGACAAGGCGGGACATCATCGTCGCGTTTTCATCATGCAAGGCGTGGTCGTGCTGCCGGTCCAGCCAATGCGAAAAGGTCGCACGTTTGGTCGCAGATCCGATCATGCCGACATAAGCCAGGTCGTGCCTTGCCAGCGCGCGCTCGGCGATCAGAAAATCCAGCGCATGGTCGTGGGTGAGTATGACCGCGGCGCCGCCGGGCGGGATGTTATCCACAGAGGCCTCGGGCATGGCAGTCAGGCGCGACGCTACGCCCACGGGCAGGGTCTGCAACGCCTCATTACGTGTTTCGATGACGGTCACGGCAAAGGGTAGGGGAGCAAGTGCCCTCGCGAGTGCCAGTCCGACATGACCTGCACCGAACAGGAATACGGCCGGGCGCTCGTCGTTTTCGCGGACGATCCGCTGTTCCAGCTCCGCTGCAATTCGTGGGGTCACGAGGGTGAAGCGCAGTTTCGTTCGGCCGCCGCAGCACTGGCCGATTTCCGGGCCGAGCGGAATATCCATCAAGGATTCGCCGTGGCTTTGCAGGATGGCGCGTGCATTGTCGATCGCCATATATTCGAACTGGCCGCCGCCGATCGTCCCCCAGATCGTCCTATCCGCAACGAGCATGTATGTGCCGGCTTCGCGCGGCGTCGAGCCCCTGGCTTCGACCACTTCGACGAGAACCGATCTGTTGCGCGCGAGAAAAGCGGAGAGGGATGATGCACTCATGGGCACGAACATAGCACCTTCACAATCGGCTGCATCATCCGTTTCTGCCTGCTATTTTTGCGGGTATTCTCTGTCTCTCTTCTCAAAATGCGAGAAATTCTATTAAAAATATATCAGTAATTTCGTTGTAGATGTTGCCCGACGTCAAATTGATTTTTGATAATTGTTGCGCGATATTCCAGTAGACGACGGGTTACTATGACGAAGAGAGCATCGATTGCCTCGCTGATACCAGCCTCCCAGGATATCTACCGAAAGATCGTCTTCGAAATTGCCGATGGAATTATCGGTATCGATGATCACGGCATCATTCGGCTCTGCAACCCTGCGACTGAAAGCATCTTCGGCTGGAAATCAGGAGAACTACTGGACAAACCCCTTGAAGTCCTGCTGCCGGAACGCGTTCACGGGTTTCATCAGAAGCTTGTGGCCAGCTTCCAATCGGGTAACACTGAAGCGCGATATATGGGGCAGAGAAGCGCAACCATCGCGGGCCGTCGTCTGGACGGTACGGAGATCAATCTCGGGATCACCATCCTTAGGACGTCTGCTGCAGGGTCGCCGATGATGGTGGCAGTGATCAGGGATATTTCCGACCATGTTCGTTACCAGAACGATCTCAAGCGCCTTGCGGAAACCGACAGTCTGAGCGGTCTTCTCAATCGCCGTGCATTCCGCGCCAATGTGCTGCAGAGCGTAAGCGCGAACGCCACCAGTTACTCCTCGATGGTGATATTCGATCTCGACGGCTTCAAGGGTGTCAACGACCGCTTCGGGCACGATGCCGGTGACGAGGTCATCACCTGCTTTTCCGATGTCCTGCGCAACTCCATCCGCGCAACGGATATTGCCGGGCGTTGGGGCGGCGAAGAATTCGTGTTGTTCCTGCCGAACCTGAAAGCCAGGGAAGCCATCGCGATCGTCGAACGGATCAGGGCCAATTTTTCCGGCGCGGATTTCAATTGGCAAGGACATCCGTCGGCGAATTTCACCGTCAGCGCCGGGCTGGCGATCGCAGCACCCGGTTGCGCCGACCTCTCCGACATGATCGCATCGGCCGACAAGGCGCTCTACGAGGCCAAGCGCGCAGGTCGCGACCAGCTGGTTTGCCTGGAGATTCAGCAGGAAGCGCTAGCGTCTTGACGCTTGCATTTCGGCCTATTCCAATGTCGCGAATGCTGGAGAAAAGGTGAGTACGCCGTGGGGTGCATGGCCTGACAGTGTGAGGTATTGTACGTAGATGTCCTGCACGCCCTCATAAGTGAGTTGCCCGTCGCTGACGAAGCCTGACCCTTTATAAACCGCCTGATCTCCGACCAGTGCGCAGCCGTTGGCCCCCAACGCTTTCAACTCGTGGATGCCTTCGCGGATCAGCGTGCGGCCGATACCCTGCTTCTGCCTGTCTGCCCTTACCGAAATCGGACCCAGCCCGAACCAGTCGTCGTAATGGCCGTCGATGGTGACCGGTGAAAAGGCGACATGGCCGATGATCTCGCCATTCTCTTCCGCCACCAGCGACAATGTCAGGTCGCCGCGGGCGCGCAGCGCACGGATGATCGCGCCTTCGGTTCCCGAACTGTAGGACATGGGCGCGAATGCGGATTGGGTCAGTTCGTGAATGACGCCCTCGTCGCCGGGGCGTTCGGCACGGATGGTAATCGTCATGTCTGCCTCCTCGATATTCCCGCTCCCGCTGATTGAAACTAAGCCTTTGCGGGAAAAAATCGAAGCGTTTTTATATGACTTTTTACAGGGACTTCAGCCGTTCCACCGCCATCAGCACCCGTTCCGGTGTCGCCGGCGCATCAAGGCGTGGGCAGATGGCGTAGTCGGCAACACTTGCCACTGCCATGGAAATCGCCTCCAGAACCGAGATCGCCAGCATGAAGGGTGGTTCACCCACTGCCTTTGAACGGCCGATCGTCGGTTCGGCATTTTCCGACCATTCCGCCAGCCTGACGTTGAAGATTTTTGGACGGTCGGAGGCAAGCGGGATCTTGTAGGTCGAGGGCGCATGCGTGCGCAGGCGACCCTTCGCATCCCACCACAATTCTTCCGTCGTCAGCCAGCCCATGCCCTGGACGAAGGCACCTTCGATCTGGCCGATATCAAGGGCTGGGTTGAGCGATTTTCCGACGTCGTGGAGAATGTCGGTGCGATCGACCATATATTCGCCGGTCAACGTGTCGATCGAGACTTCCGAAACCGCGGCACCATAAGCGAAATAATAGAAGGGATGACCGCGGCCGGCCGCACGATCCCAATGGATTTTCGGCGTCTTGTAGAAACCGGCGGCCGAAAGCTGCACCCGATCGTAATAGGCGGCCTTGATGAAAGTGTCGAAGGGCACGATCTCGCTGCCGATCCTGATCCGGTTCGGAAGGAACTCGATCTTGTCGCGATTGACCTGCCATTGCCGCGCGGCAAAGTCGATCAGCCGTTCCTTGATCTGACGGCAGGCATCATAGGCAGCCATGCCGTTGAGGTCGGAGCCAGAGGAGGCGGCCGTCGCCGAGGTGTTCGGCACTTTTCCGGTCGTTGTCGCGGTGATCTTCACCCGGTCGATATCGACCTGAAACGCGTCTGCCACGACCTGCGCCACCTTTGTATAGAGGCCTTGGCCCATTTCGGTGCCGCCGTGGTTCAGATGGATCGAACCGTCCGAATAGACATGCACCAATGCGCCGGCCTGATTATAGGCGGTCAGCGTAAAGGAGATGCCGAATTTCACCGGGGTCAGCGCAATGCCCTTGCGGATGACGGGGCTTGTCTCGTTGAATTTCAGGATCGCCTTGCGCCGCTTCCTGTAGTCGGACGAGGCTTCAAGCTCGTCGACGATCCGGGCGATGACGTTGTCGTGGATTTCCTGATGATAGGGAGTGACGGTGCGGCCCGATCCGCGCTGGCCGTAAAAATTCAGCTTGCGGATTTCCAGCGGGTCCTTGCCGAGTGCATAGGCGATTTCCTCGATGATCCGCTCGCCGCCGAGCAGGCCCTGCGGTCCGCCGAAACCGCGAAAGGCGGTGTTGGAAACGGTATGGGTCTTCAGCGGTTGCGAGGTCAGGCGCACATGCGGATAGAAATAGCTGCTATCGGCATGGAAGAGGGCGCGGTCGGTGACCGGGCCGGACAGATCGGCCGAGAAACCGCAACGCGCTGCATAGGTCGCATCGACCGCATGGATTTTGCCCTTCTTGTCGAAGGCGACGTCGTAATCGACGCGGAAATCGTGGCGCTTGCCGGTGATCGACATATCCTCGTCGCGGTCGGGGCGGAATTTCACCGCCCGCTTCAGCTTTTTCGCCGCGACTGCGGCAAGGGCTGCGAACTGGTTGCTCTGGGTTTCCTTGCCGCCGAAACCGCCGCCCATGCGGCGTGTCTTCACCTCGACCGCGTGGTTGGAAACGCCCAGCACATGCGCCACCATATGCTGCACCTCGCTCGGGTGCTGGGTGGATGACCAGACAGTGACGTCCTCGTCCTCGCCGGGAATGGCAAAGGCGATATGGCTTTCGAGATAGAAATGCTCCTGGCCGCCGATATTCATCGAGGCCTGAACGCGGAACTCCGGCTTTTCGATCTCGGTTTCCGGCTCTCCGCGTTTCAGCGTCATCGGTTCGGTAACGAGAGGCGCACCATGTTCACGCGCGCCGTCGATATCCGTCCAGTGGGGCAGATCGCGATATTCGATCTTCGCCAGCCTTGCAGCGCGCCGCGCCTGATCGCGGGTTTCGGCAAAAACGGCAAAGACCGGCTGGCCGTGAAACTGGACGAGATCGGTTGCCAGCAGCGGCTCGTCGTGTTTGCCGGTCGAGGCCACGTCGTTTGCGCCGGGAATATCGTCCGCCGTCATCACCCAGACGACGCCGGGGGCTGAGCGCACGGCGTCGAGATCGATGGAAAGGATCTGCGCATGCGCCCGGTCGGCAAGCCCGAGGCCGCCGTGGAGCGTGCCGGCCGGTTCGGGAATATCGTCGATATATTCGGCAGTTCCGGTGACATGCTTGTGTGCTGAATCATGTTTCAGCGACACATGCATCGGGCCATCGATAGCGGATTTCATCTCGAAGGAGGTTTTGTCCATCTTATACCTCTTCCATCTCGAACCGGTGCAGTTCCGTCGGGGCGCCGGCGGTTTCGAGGAAGAACCTGGTGAGCAGGTTCTTTGCCGTCAGGCTGCGGTATTCGGCGCTTGCCCGCCAGTCGGTCAAAGGCTGGTAATCCGCATCGAAGGCCTCGCGGGCAGCAGAAATCGTGTCCCATCGCCATGGCTTGCCGATCAGCGCCTGTTCTACATGTTTCGCCCGTTTCGGGGTCGCCGCCATACCGCCGAAGGCGATGCGGATATCCTCCACATGGCCGTCCAGATCAAGCATCAGGTTGAAGGCGCCGCAGAGTGCGGAAATATCCTCGTCGCGGCGTTTGGAGATCTTGTAGACGGCGAAATGATTTTCCTCCGGCGGCTTCGGTACGAAGATCTTTTCGACGAATTCACCGGCCATGCGGTCCTGTTTGCCATAGGCGAGGAAGTAGTTTTCGAGCGGCATCGTGCGGCGGCCGGAATGGGAGCGCAGCGTCAGTGTGGCGCCCAGCGCAATCAGCGGCGGCGGCGTGTCGCCGATCGGCGAGCCGTTGGCGATATTGCCGCCGATCGTGCCGGCATTCCTGACCTGTTGCCCGCCGATCCGATCGAACAGTCTTCCAAAAGCGGGAATGACCGCTTCGAGAAAACCATGGGCCTCGGCGTAACTCACGCCGGCACCGATCGTGATTCCGGCCGGCTCTACCGAGATCGACTGCAATTCGGGGAGATGGTTGATAAAGATGACCGGATCGAGCTTGCGCATCTGTTTCGTTACCCACAAGCCCACATCGGTCGCGCCGGCGACCACGGTGGCATGCGGTTCATCTGCCAGCGCCTCGGCAAAGGCTTCGACCGACCCTGGAACAATGGAGCGCGCGCCGTCCTTCTCGACCACGATCGTCTGCATGTCGGAGCGGATCGACCAAAGCTTTGCCATGACCTCGGTGCGGTCGCGTTCCAGCGGATCAAAGAGCGAACTCGGCCGGCTCCAAGCCACCTGTTCGGCTGCTTTTACGATCGGTTCGTAACCGGTGCAGCGACAGAGATTGCCTTGCAGCGCGCTTTCGATTTCGGCTCGGTTCGGGTTCTCGTTGGAAAGCCACAGGCCGTAAAGCGACATGACGAAGCCCGGCGTGCAGAAGCCGCATTGAGAGCCATGACAGTCCACCATCGCCTGCTGGACGGGATGCAGCGTGCCATCCGCAGCTGCCAGATGTTCGACTGTGACGACATGAGTGCCGTGCATGGAGCCGAGGAGCCTTATGCAGGCATTGACACTTTCGTAGCGCAGGCCGGTTTCGGTCAATCGCCCGACCAGTACCGTGCAGGCGCCGCAGTCGCCTTCGGCGCATCCTTCCTTCGTCCCCGTCAGCCGCCGCGTCAGGCGGAGATTATCGAGAAGCGTGTCCGTGGGCAAAAAGTCTCCAAGGGTCACGTCCTCTCCATTGAGGATGAAGCGGATGGCTGAACTCATCGGTCTCCTTCGTCCGCCGTTGCCGGCTCCCAGTCAAGAATCACCCGGTCGCCGTTTTTGGCTGTTCGCGGGGCAAGGTAGTTTATCCTCATTCCTGTGCTTGTCACAGGAATCCAGCAGCGTCGCGTCTGCGACGCAAAAGAGTCTTTTCACGCGAAGGACTTCGCGTGACTGGATTCCTGTGACAAGCACAGGAATGAGGGAGCAGCTTACTGCGCCGTCCAGCCGCCGTCGATGGAGATATGCGTGCCGGTAATGCTCTTTGCGGCATCGCTTGCCAGATAGATCGCGGCGGCCGCCACTTCGTCTATGCCGACGAACTGCTTGGTTGCCTGCAGGCGCAGCATCACCTCGTCCTTGACCTTTTCCTCGCTGATGCCTTTTTCGCGCGCCTGATCGGGGATCTGGCTTTCGACCAGCGGTGTCAGCACGAAACCGGGGCAGATCGCGTTGACGGTGATGTTTTCCTGCGCAAGCTCAAGTGCTGCTGTCTTTGTCAGCCCCATGATGCCATGTTTGGCGGCCACATAGGCCGACTTGAACGGGGAGGCGACGAGGCCGTGGGCGGAGGCGACGTTGATGATGCGGCCCTTGCCCGAAGCCCTCATCAAAGGGATCGCGTGGCGCATCGTGTGGAATGCCGAGGACAGGAGAATGGCGATCAGCTGATCCCATTTTTCCGGTGGAAACTCCTCGACCCGAGCGACATGCTGGATGCCGGCATTGTTGATGAGAACATCCACCGTGCCGAAGCTGCCGCGGGCCGTCAGAATGAGGTCTTCGATATCCACCGGTTTCGTCATGTCGGCGGGGTGATGCAGGACAGTGCCCGAACCGGCGGCATCAAGCGATGCCCGGATCGACTCGATCTCGTTCTTTTCGCCAAAACCGTTGATGATGACATTGTCGCCCTCGGCCGCGAATGCTTTCGCGATGCCGAGCCCGATGCCGCTGGTGGAGCCGGTGACGACCACGGATCTGTTCATGCTGTTCCTCCCCATGAACGTGCAGAGCGCGGTGTTCTCCCTCACCGCAGAAGGAAGGTTATGCGCAAAGCCGGTCGGCTGGCAACGGGCTGATGCAGGGGGAGGTCGGTTGGCGTCAGAGGATATGTTTGCCGTTGATCGGCGATGCTGCCTTGACCGGGACCCGTTTGGCAGACGTCATTGCCTCTTCGCCATGGCCCTCCTGGGCGCGCCTGATGCAGTTTCGGCCGTCACGCTTGGCCTCGTAAAGGGCAAAGTCCGCCCGCAGCAGCAGGTCGGGCAGCCGATCGCCTGGGCCGGCGGCGCAGAGGCCGAAGCTTGCCGTCATCCGGCCCTGCCGCAGCGGCGGTACAGTCGTCGTTGCCAGCGTGGTGCGCAGGCGTTCGCCGATCGCTTCTGCTTCATCGAGCGAGGTGCGCGGCAGCATGATGCAGAATTCCTCGCCGCCGATACGGGCCGCAAGATCATAAGGGCGCAGGCAGGTACGTACGATTTCACCGGTTGCCACCAGCACCCGGTCGCCGGTCTCGTGACCATGGCCATCGTTGATGCCCTTGAACCGGTCAAGGTCGAGCACAAGCACGGACAAAGGCTCTCCCAGTCTTTCGGCGCGCGCCAGTTCTTCTGCGGCACGTTCGTTCAGCCAGCGGCGATTGCCGAGGCCGGTCAAAAGATCGGTCATGGCCTGATGGCGCAGCTTGGTCATCAGGGTTTCGGTTTCGGCAACCATGGCCGTCACCGTCGATGCCAGAAGGCCGATCTCATCCTTGCGATCTATCTGCATGCGGACGGGCGTGCCGTTTGCGCGATAAATTTTAATGGCATGTGCCAACTGGCGCAAAGGTCTGATCACCCACCATAGGCTTAGGAGGCAGATGGTTGTCCCGGCCACGGTGGCGGCCAAAAGCAGAAGCAGGACTGGTTCGGGCTTTGCCGCATAGCCAGCCGCCAAAAACGCGATAAAGACCAATAGCGGCACATGGACGGAAACGAAGCAGATTGCGAAGACCTTAATGGTGAGGGACGTTTGAACCATCTGGGTCAGCCTCGAAGACATCGGAATCATTCCGAGCTTTCCTCCTGTGAAGATTGCATTCGGGCGCAAGCTAGAAAGTTGGCTATAAAGTTCAGGTTAACCTATTCGTTAAAATGCAAGCATTCACAGGCTCTGTTTTATTCTGATACGGGATCACTATTTCTGCGGCTCAAACGAATCGTGGCTCGGTGGATTAACCATAGGTCAAGAACTTGTATTAATTTCAGATTGAGTCATTTTCGCACCATGTTGGGTCAATATTCATGGGCCGCGGTAACGAGGGGGAGCAAATGCTTCTAATCCGGCGGATCATGGCGTTCGTGTTTGTAGCAGGCGCCTTTCTTTCAATCAGCCGGACGGCCGAGGCCGGCTATGCGCATTACATCTATGATGTGCAGAGCGGCAAGGTTCTCTCGTCGCAGAATGCCGAGACGCTCAATCATCCGGCATCTTTGACGAAGATGATGACGCTCTATCTCACCTTCGAGGCTTTACGCACCGGTCGTCTTCGCTGGGACGACAAGGTCGTCATGACCTCGAATGCGGCATCGAAAATTCCCTTCAAGCTTGGTGTACCCGCCGGCCAGACGATTACCGTGCGCGAGGCCGTCTATGGCATGGCGATCCGCTCGGCCAATGATGCCGCTGCTGCCATGGGCGATCATCTGGGCGGTAGCGAAGATCGTTTCGGTGTGCTGATGACGAAAAAGGCGCGCCAGCTCGGCATGCGCAGCACCGTGTTCCGCAACGCGTCCGGCCTGCCGGATGATGCACAGGTCACCACGGCGCGGGACATGGCGGTTCTGGCGCTGTCGCTGATCCGCGACTATCCGCGGGAATACAAGATCTTCTCGCAGCGTTCCTTCAGCTTCCGCGGACGGACGATCAAGGGCCATAACAACCTGATGTACCGTTATCCCGGCATGGACGGGATCAAGACGGGCTTCGTCAACGCTTCCGGCTACAATCTCGCCAGTGCCGTCGACGTCAACGGACGTCGGGTGATCGGCGTCGTGCTCGGCGGCAAGACGGCGCGCCAGCGCGACAACCGGATGGCGGAACTGCTCGATCAGGCCTTGCCGGGCGGAGCTGCCTTGCCCGGTGTCGCTGTCGCCACATCAGGCCAGCAGAAGCGGCCGGCCGAAGGCGTGGCCAACCTGGCTTCCAAGGCGCCCGTTCCTCGTCCGCGCACGGAAATCATTCTCGGCGGGACGACCGCAACTGCCGCGGCAGTCACGCCTTATGCGACGGTGCCAAAGGGGGCTCCCGTTCAAAACATGATTCAGCCGGGCACGCCGCTCTGGGATATCCAGATCGCGGCGGCCGGAAGCCAGGCTGCGGCCGCGGGCGCGCTCAATTCCGCACTGCCGCTGCTTTCCGATTTCGGCCAGATCGCTCCGAGTGTTCAGGGTTCGAGCTCCAGCGGACGGGAGGTTTTTCGCGCCCGTCTGACCGGTTTTGCCGATCGTGACGCTGCCGCGCGGGCCTGCTCGGTGCTGCAGACGCGGTCGATCGACTGCTTCGTGGTTCGATAATCAGATTATTTCAGCTGTTCGTGCGGATAAACGCCCCAGAGATCCGCCTGAGCGACATAGCCGGAAAGGCGACGGTTCTGCAGCGACACATCGCACCATGAACCGTCGCAGTTCCTGAGGTCGAGGCGCACGGACGGAGCTAGCTCGGCGATCACTGAAGCCGACGCGCGTGGTGCGTTGCGAAGCGCCACGGACTTCGCCATCCACGGGCCGACCACGGCAGTGCGTCGGCCGGACAAAAGAGGCGCAAACATCCAGCCGCTGGTTCCGTCCGGGTCGCGGACCTGACGCCAGTTGCCGTATTCCTCGATGATCTCGAGCGGCAGCCCGCGGGCCGAATAGACCCAGTTGGTCGCATAGTCGGTCGATGGGCCGACACGCATATGGGCATTTGCGGATTTGATCGAGGCAAAACGGGGGACGGGGTAACCCGTCGCCCGACCAGTTCTGAAACCCGCAGCAAGATTTCCGGCAGCACTGGCGGACTGGACGTCACTGGCTTCAAGCCGGGCTGCGAAAGGCAAGCCGAGCGCGATCGCCAGGGTGACGGCAACGAGGCCGCGACGAGTTCTTGTCCGTATCATGGGTGACCGCTGGCTCCGCCCCGCCGATGTCGAGACGGTTACCGTCAGCGGCACTTGCTCACTTCCTGCAGCGCGGCCGTCACGCCGCTCAGCGAATATGAGTAGCTGGTGGCGGTGCCGCGCCCGGAGGTCGCCTGCACCGTCATGCGGCTGCCGCCGCGCATCGCGTTTACCAAGGCCGGCTCGCGGCTCTGGTCGCGCACCCAGGCAGTGTTTTCGCGCGGTGCGAGATCGAACCTCTCGTTGTCCACGGCCACGGTGACGTCCGAACCCTGTCTCAGGGCATAACCCATGATCGCCTGCGGCATATAGGACTGGCCCTGCGGCGAGATCAGGAAGAAATTGTCACCGTGCGTGACGCTTGCCGGCGCGGACGTGGTCGGCACTGATAGGGCATAGCAGCTGGTCTGGCCATTGTTGCTATAGGAATATACGCCCCACGCTTCGAACTGCTTGATCCGGGTGGGCTGTGCCGCAGTGGCCGCGGCGGCCGAGACGAGGGTGAGGGCGAGTGCAAGAGCTGCAGATTTGGTGCGCATGATGTCTCCACAAAAAAACACGAACAGACCCGGGAGATGGGCCTTGCAAACTGAGTGGCCATACAAGGCCGCGACAGTTAGCGAGAGGTTAATTTGTGTGTCGATTCGATGATGCAGTCGGTCACAAAGGGGTGACTGTTGTTTGTGTGGATGACTGCAATCCTCTGTTTTTCAACGGTAAATTTACAATATCCCAATTGTGGCGAGGGATTTTTTGCCGTGATCACATGTGTTGATAATGGACGTCACGAGCCTTTGACGGTTGCGGCGAAACGGGGCCGGGTGAAGGCGTTTTCCGAATAGGTGACGGTTCCGAAACCGAACAGTGCGGCGAGCGCCGTATATTGCGTCACGCCTTCGACTAAGATGAGCGAGTCACCCGAGGGAATGGTCGGAAGCGTCGTGGCATCGAGTTTCTGCTCCGGAAGAAGGGCTGTCGTGCCTGCCTTTTTCGTCCAGTCGGCTGTGTATTTCCCATCCTTCCAGATGACGCTAGTGATGCGCAGGGCGTTGGGCATCGACTTGTCGGCCTGCAGTGCTGCAAAGGCGCCATAGGTCTTGGTGAAGAAGGCGTCGTCCATCGTCATCTGGCGCGCCACGACATCCGCCACGATGCCGTTGGCCTCGACGATCCTGTTATAGGCGCGCAGCAGGTCGTAGAGGGTGGCGCCGCCGATAAACAGCAGAATGATGACCGGAACGGTCAGGGCGAATTCGATGCCGGACGTGCCGGCCTCGTTCGACAGGAGGCGCTTTGCAAAATAGGGTCTGGTCATATCGGCTCGTTGACGAAAGCGAAGCTGGAGGTCAGGCGCATGGCGCCGGTATTGTCCTTCGGTACCGAAAGCCCGTAACCGATGCCCGGAACCATGGGGTCGACCACGAAACAGGCGCGGGCGAATACAAGTTGCGAGGTCTGGCCGGACTGGTAGGTGGTGACCGGATCGATTGCCACGCTGCGGTCGACGCAGGGCGTTGTCGAGGTAGGGAAGTCGGCCGCGGTGTCGATCGGCGTCAGTTCGAGCCGTAGCGCTTTTTCGCAGTTGGCCAGAATGAAGGCTTCGTCACAGACCTTCTGCTTGTATTGGGTATAGGTCATCGCGGTCGTGCCGATCTGGACGGCGCGCGATGCCCGGCTCAGGCCACGGTCGAGCATGATCGACTGGGTCATGATCCAGCCGGCCTCGAAGACGGAAAACAGCAGGGCAAGAACAAGCGGGAGAAGCAGCGCGAATTCGACGGCGGCACTCCCGCTGCGGTCCGCAATATGGCGACGAAGGCGGCCGGTCACTGGGTCAGCCTCAGCTTCTTGATCGAGATGGAGATCGACTTGAAGGCATCGGTGATGTTCGAGCCCGAGGTCGGATAGTAGTGGGCCTTGCTGGAGGCGCAGTTGGTCATCTGTGTCGTCGCATCACCGCTGACTTCGAAGCCGATGGTGAAGATGGTTACACCCTTCGCTTTCGCAGCGGTGCAGACGCTGGAAAGCCGTGCCGCATTCGTGCTGCGGTTGGAAATTTCCTTGTTGTCCGGTTTCAGCGTCACTGATCGGCTGTAGTCCTTCGGGCGGACCTGTTCTGTGATTTCCCCGTCGGTCATCAGAACGATGACCTTCATCGTATCCGCGTCGTTGAAGGCGGCGGGACGATCGGCGAACTTGCTATCCATCTTTCCTGTCGCGAGAGCAGCCGCAAAGACGCTCTTGCTGGCGGGATTGAGCAGGGTATAACCCCATTGCATGGCATTCTGGGTGCCGGTGCCGTCATGCATTTCCAGCGCGTCGATCTTGGCTTTCAGCGCGGTCGCATCGTTTGAAAGATAGGTGATCGACGTACTTTCCATCGGACACCACCAGGGGCGCATATCGGTTCTGCCGAAGTTCCAGTGGGTGAAATGGGGCAGCTGTGCTGCACCCTTGAAGGTGATCGGGTCGGCACCGTAGGCGGCTGTCGTCTCGCCAAGTTCGAAACAGGAGGAATTGGAGTGGTCGCGCTTGCCGCCCAGCTTGTCGAACATCGCCGCGCCGACATTCACATGGCCCGCATAGGGGACGATGCTGATCGTCGTGTAGCTCTTGGTATCGTCGGTGAGCATCTGATCGATGAAGGACTTTGCGGCCTTCTTGAGGTTGCCGATACGGTTGTTGCTGATCATCGAACCCGACATGTCGAGCATCAGCGACATCTCGATATTCTGCTTGGCTTCCTGAGCGGTTGAGACGGCGTTGACGGTCAGCTTGTTGATGCCGACGAGCTTGATGAAGGCCGTGTCGATCGTGTAGCTGGCCGAGGCTTTGACGATGCGCTGATTGAGGGTGTTCTGACGCTCGAAACCGAGAGTGACTTCATTGGCGTAGCTCAGGTTCTTGAGGTAATCCTGAAGTACGGCCTTGGCGTCACGGCTCTGTGTCAGCGAGGCGGCGGCAAGCACGCCGCGGTCGAGGCCGTCCTGCAGCTCGACGCGGATCGTCTCATAGCGTGCGATATCCGCGCCCGCTCCGCCAAGCGCCACGAGGGGCACCAGCAACAGGCCGAAGACCATGCCCACGTTCCCACGCAAGTCTGCATGGAAAGCCTGTAACCGTCGCAAAATCATGAAAGCCCCCAGTAAATCGTGGGGGATATTCGCGTGTGATAATTTACGATCTCATGAATAGCGTGTCAGCCACACAGGCAAATATTAGGACTTGGTTTCTGACGAGTTACTTAATATTAGCCCTAATATATATCCATAAACACTGTCACATTTTTGCGTTTTCCCCATTTGCACTGTTCCACTGTGCAAACTCCTTCATCAGCCCCTCAAAAGCGTCGAGCGGCGGAAACTCCGGATAACTGTGAACGGCGCCGGTCTTCGCCCAAGGGAATTTCGTCGATGTATAGGTCTCGACGAAGGGCGCGTACCAAGTGGCTTCGTCAAGCATGGTTGGGCGCACATTGACGAACCATTCCATGCCGACCATGCGGGTGAAAACCCAGCTCTTGCAACGCGGGCAGTGATAATGGTGGATCTCATCGCCATGGGCACCGCCGATCACCGGTTCGCCGGCCGTCACTTCGAAACCGGCCGTGGGAATGGCTGCCGAGCAGGAAAAGGCGCTGGCAGTCATCTTCTGGCAGCCCTTGCAGTGGCAGGCCATGGTGATCATCGGCGTGGCGCTGATCCTGATGCGCACCTCGCCGCAACGGCACGAGCCTTCTGTCGGCAGGCTTATCTGTGGCATGACTATCTCCTCTCTTCTGCCTCGAGGAGATAGCGCAGGCCGGCAGGGAAGTCAGGCCGCTATCAGGCGGGACGCTTGGGAATTTCCAGCCCGCGCTGCACTGCCGGACGGGCGAGGCCACGTTCCAGCCACTTGGGCACGTTCTTCAATTCGTCATAGGCGATGAGTTCGCCGGCACCGTAAAAGCCGATCAGGTTACGCACCCAGCCAAGCATGGAAATGTCGGCGATCGTATATTCGTCGCCCATGATCCAGTCACGGCCTTCCAGCCGGCTTTCCAGCACGCGGATCAGGCGGGCGCTTTCCTTGGCGTAACGGTCGCGCGGGCGCTTGTCCTCAAAATCCTTGCCGGCAAACTTGTGGAAGAAGCCGAGTTGTCCAAACATCGGCCCGAGACCGCCCATCTGGAACATCACCCACTGGATCACCTCGTAGCGCTCTGCCGGATCGGCAGGCAGAAGCTTGCCTGTCTTTTCCGCCAGATAGATCAGGATCGCACCGCTTTCGAACAGTGCAAGCGGCTTGCCACCTGGTCCATTCGGATCGAGGATGGCAGGGATCTTGCCGTTCGGATTGAGCGACAGATACTCCGGTCCCCAGGTCTCGTCGGCACCGATATTGATGAAATGCGGCTCATACGGAAGGCCGGTTTCCTCCAGCATGATCGACACTTTCACGCCGTTCGGTGTCGGGGTCGAATAAAGCTGCAGGACGCTGTCGTCCTTGGCAGGCCATTTGGCGGTGATAGGGAAGGCGGAAAGATCGGTCATGGGCAGTTTCCTCACATGCAACTTAACTTTCAGGACTCATCCGGGTCCCGTTTGGCGATATGCAATAAATCCTCTCCGAGCCTCACCGGCAAATCCATTCGTTCATGCAGAATGCTGATGACCCCGATCCGATCATCGGAGAGCTGGCGGAAAATGATATAGTGATGCTTGTAACGACTGAACCAGACTTCGATACGTAAATCCTGCGGAACGGCCAGCGCGGATGGTAGGCGACGCCAGAGGGTTTTGTGTCGGGCGATCTCATCAAGATGCTGGTGCAGGCCGATGATATAGGTTTCAGCCTGGCTTTCTCCCCATGTCCCGACCGTCTCCTCCCAGATACGGTCCTGAGCGGCGTCTGCCGTCTTGTAAAAGAGGTAGCCCGCCACCTAGCTCTGCTTGTTGCGGCGAATGACGTCGGCGGCGGAAACCTGTTTGAATTCACTTTCGTCGCCCCGCAACCCGGGTTCGATATGCTGTTTCAGCCAATCCCACGCATCGTCGTTTTTCTGGATATCGCTGCGGATCAGCGCGCGGATATATTCGCTGGCATTCTCATACAGGCCATTCTCGCCTGTCTGCTGGCGGATATGATCCTGCAGCTTGCCCGTGACGCGGACGTGAATGCTTTCCGATGCCATATTCGATCCTTCTGCTGGTGATCACAGTGTCGCAGATATTGCCAATAAATGCGACGCCGGATTTTCTGATGCGCAATGTCGGATGGGCGGTTACCTTTTCGTCTTCCAAACGGAGAAGGAGAGGAAGATGCTGTACGCCATCCTGTGTTACGCCCATGAGGAAACTGTCTTCGCCTGGTCGAAGGAGGAGGAAGCCACTGTCATGGAAAAACTCCAGGCGGTGCAGGCGCCGCTGGCAAAGGCCGGCAGGCTCGGCCCGGTCGGGCGACTTATGCCGACGACGGCAGCGACGACGGTGCGCAAGGGGAGGGATGAGCCGCTGGTGCTGGACGGGCCGTTTGCCGAAACCAAGGAGGTTTTGCTCGGCTTCTACACTGCCGAGTTCGACAGTCTCGACGATGCGGTCGCGTTTTCGAAAGAGCTGTCGGCGGTCAATCCCGGCTCCAGTTCCTATGAAATCCGGCCCTTCTACGTCTTTCATCCGAACGAGATCAAAACTGCGGAAGGCGGGTCGTCATGACGGATATTGCCTGGATCGAGCTGGCGCTGACTGCGGCGCGGCCGCAGGCTCTCGGGGCGCTGCTGCGTTATTTCCGCGATCTCGATACCGCAGAAGAGGCATTTCAGGAGGCCTGCCTGCGGGCCATCCGTACATGGCCGGACAAGGGGCCGCCGCGCGATCCTGCCGCCTGGCTGATTTTCGTCGGCCGCAACAGCGGCGTCGACCAGATCCGCAAAAGAGCGAAAAACCAACCGCTGCCGGAGGAGGCGGCGTTTTCCGATCTTTCCGATGCGGAGGAAGACATTGCCGACCGGCTCGACAATGCGCATTACCGCGACGACATTTTGCGGCTGATGTTCATCTGCTGCCACCCGGACCTGCCGAATACGCAGCAGATCGCGCTGGCGCTCCGCATTGTCTGCGGGCTCACGGTGCAGCAGATCGCCCGCGCTTTTCTCGTGTCGGAAAGCGCCATGGAGCAGCGGATAACCCGTGCCAAGGGGCGGGTCGCCAAGGCCCAGAGAGGAGAGGGGGCGGTCGGCTTCGAAACGCCAGACGTCCATGAGCGCAATGCGCGGCTGCAAACCGTCGCTTCAATGGTCTACCTCGTCTTCAACGAGGGGTATTCTTCCGGCATCGGCAACCCCGACAGCGCCGCCTTCTGCGACGAGGCCATCCGGCTGTCGCGGCTTCTACTGCGCATCTTTCCCGCCGAGCCGGAAATGATGGGCCTGTCGGCCTTGATGCTGCTACAGCACTCGCGCGCCGGTTCCCGATTTGATGAAGCCGGCCAGATCGTGCTTCTCGAAGATCAGGATCGCGGTCGCTGGGACAGGCGGTTGATCGATGAAGCGCTCGCCATGCTCGACAAGGCGATCCGCCACCGCAAACCCGGTCCCTATCAGGTGCAGGCGGCGATCTCAGCGCTGCATGCCCGTGTGGCCAGCCCAAGCGATACCGACTGGGGCGAGATCACCCTGCTTTACGAGCTGCTCGAAAAACTGTCACCGTCGCCGGTGGTCAGCCTCAACAGGGCGGTTGCGCTATCAAAACTCAAGGGCGCGGATGCGGCGCTGGAGCTGATCGAGCCGCTTGCGGAAAAACTCGACGGTTATTTTTATTTCCACGGCGTGCGTGGCGGATTGCTGATGCAGACCGGGCGCAGCGACGAGGCGCGGATCGCTTTCGACCGGGCGATCACGCTTGCCAACTCCCCGGCCGAATGCGCGCATATCAGAATGCAGCTGGACCGGCTTGGCGCTGGCGCTGGCGCTGGCGGAGGCTGAGGCCTCAGTTGTTGCCGATATAACCGCCGGTCTGGCGTTTCCACAGACGGGCATAAAGCCCGTCCAGCGCAAGCAGTTCGGCCGGCGTGCCGGTCTCCACGATCCGGCCTTTGTCCAGCACGACGATACGATCCATGCTGGCGATCGTCGACAGACGGTGGGCGATGGCGATCACCGTCTTTTGCCGCATCACCTGCGCCAGATTTTCCTGAATGGCTGCCTCGGATTCACTGTCCAGCGCCGAGGTTGCTTCGTCGAGGACCAGGATCGGTGCGTTCTTCAAGAGCACGCGTGCGATCGCGATGCGCTGCCGCTGGCCGCCGGACAGTTTTATGCCGCGGTCGCCGACAAAGGCATCGTAACCCGAGCGGCCTTCCTTGTCCCTGAGGGCCAAGATGAAATCGTTCGCATGTGCCGCGGTGGTGGCGTGTTCGATCTCTTCGTGCGTGGCGTTTGGTCGGCCATAGCGGATATTGTCGCCGACGGACCGATGCAGCAGCGAGACATCCTGCGAGATGACGCCGATGTTTTCACGCAGGCTGGATTGGGTAACCTGCCTGATATCCAGTCCATCAATCAGGATCGAACCGCTTTTAAGATCGTAGAGGCGCAAGAGCAGGTTGACCAGGGTCGTCTTGCCGGCGCCTGACAGACCGACAAGCCCGACCTTTTCACCGCCCCGGATTGTAAGGCTCATCCCTTCGATCACCGGTTTGTCCATGTGGTAGGAGAAGCCGATATCGTTGAAGCTGATCTCGCCGGTCTCCATAACAAGCGGCGATGCATCGGGGGCATCGGTAATGGTCGGCGGTGTGGTCATGACGGGCATGGCGTCACGCAGCGTACCGACCGCCTGAAATACCTGATGGCACATGTCGAGGAAGGAGCCAGCATTGCCCTGTAGCCGGTTGCCGAGATAAAGTGCTGCGACGAACTGGCCGGTGGTGATGCCCCCGGTCGTCATGCTCCAGAATCCGGTAGCCAGCATGGCAATCCAGAACAGTGCATTGACGGAAATGATGGCCGTGCGGGTCGTCAGATAGACGCGCCGTTCCTTCTGCTGGCTGTCGATCGTCTCGGTGAATACCTTGCGCAGCGCACCGGCCTCACTGTCCTCGGCGGCGAAATGCTTGACCATCTGGATATTGGCATAGAGATCGGTCATGGCCCCAACGACGAGGCTTCTCTGGCGTGCGGTCTTTTTCGAGCGCTCGGCGAAATGCGGCACCGCCTTGATGGTGATCAGCGCGATCGCCACCATCCAGATGACGGCCATCAGCGCCAATTGCCAGCCCAGCGTGCCGAGCAAGACGAGCGTGCCGATGAACTGAATGATGAAGGGCGGGATCGTCTGGAAGGCGATGCCGAGCTGCTGCTGGACGGCAGTTGCCACCTGTGACAGGCGCGAGGCGACCTGACCGGCAAAGAGGTCGTGGAAGAAGGCAATGTCCTGCCGTTCTACCGCCTTGTGGCCTTGCCACTGGATAGCTGCCGGAAGGCAGACGCCTGCCACCTGTGAGGACAGCGTATTGGCGATGAAGGCAAAGAGCGGAATGGTCGGAAACAGCAGCACGGCCATGACGACAAGCAGGGGCCAGTCCTCGTTCACGAAGCCGGCCGCGCCTTTGGCGCTAACACCATCGACGATGCTTCCGAGGCTCCAGATCAGGAACAGGTTTATTGCTTCCACCAACATGGCCAGTATCGCGATCGGGAATAGGATCGGCCCGAACATGCGGATGAAATGCCAGAGGAGTACAAACGGCCCGGTTGAAGGCAGTGGCCTGTAGGGAATATCCAGCGGCTGGATCAGCGTTTCAAAAGGACGGAAAACTCGATCTGAAAAGGTCATGGTGCCCGGGCGCGCGATTTCGATTGACGATTCGGGTGGCCTGCAATGGTGCTATTCAACCACGTATCGTATCGCCTGGGCACCCTTGATATCAAAGGATGTGCCGTCACTGTGGCGGTATCGCAAGGCGACCATATCCGCCAGCAGCTGAGCCGGCTTAGTTCGCAGCCATCAAGTTCAACTGCGCGGTGACTTTTTCGGTATCGTATGGTTTCGGGAAAAAGACGCTTCGAGCCGGAAGATCCACGTCGTTCATCCGGATATGGCCGGAGGTGACGATGAGTTCGATTGGCGGCCAGCGGTCGCGGATGGATGCCGCCAGCTTGAGGCCGTCCATCGAGCCTGGCATGTCGACATCGGTAAAGACGATACGGATGTCGGTCCGGCTTTCGAGAATGGTGACTGCTTCGTCGGCGCTCCACGCCTCGACGACGTCGAAACCGGCATCAAGGACGAGGTCAACCGCCATCATGCGCTGCAGCGGTTCGTCTTCGACCACAAGAACCACTGTCCGATTGTTGATCGGCGTTGACTGTGCCATTCGTCAGTTTGCCTGCTGGAGTTGTTGAAGGGACGCCGACATTTCTACGGAAAAGCCGGGTGCTTCATAACTCGTGACCACGCCGCCTGTTCCGATCAATCCCATCTGAATCAGTTTGGAACCGAAACCTTTCCGTTCCGGCGGCTTGGGTAAGGGGCCGCCGCTTTCCTGCCAGAAGAAGGTCAATTGCGGCTCAGGGCCGCTTTCGTCGATCACCCAGCGGATGGTGATGATACCGTCCGGCTGCGAAAGCGCGCCGTATTTCATCGCATTGGTGCCGAGTTCGTGCATCACCAGCCCCATCGACAGCGCGCCGCGCGGACCCAGTACGACGTCGGGTCCATCCAGATCGATGCGGCCGGGCATCGCCAGCGTCTCGTCCAGACTTTCGACGATGTTACGGATCGATGCGTTGCCCTGGTCGTGGATGAGGATGTCATGCGCCTTGCTGAGCGCAAACAGACGTTTTTCGAAATTCTGCACATGGCCGCGTTCGGTGACCGGCCGCAGGGTCTGGGTGGCGATTGCCTGGATCATCGCGAATGTGTTCTTCAACCGGTGGCCGATCTCGCGGTTCAGCGTCGCCTGTTCGGTTTCTGCCTGCAGTTTCGCCATGGCCATCTGCACGCGGTCGCCGAAGCTCCGGATGAACGCGACTTCTTCGTCGGTCCAGTCATAGACGTGATCGTGGTGGACATAGACCAGAAGATTGAACCGGCCGTGATCGAGGACGGGCAGGTTGACGAAGGAGCGGATGCCGAGTGCCAGAAGCGCGTTTGCCGTGCCGGAGGTTCGCGGATCGGCCTTGACGTCGGAGAGCACGACCGGCTCGCCGCGCTTTAGATCCTCGATATAGGAGCCGTAGCTGCGGAAATGATGTTTCAACGCCAGCGCATCGGCTTCCACCGAATGCCATTCCGACTGGATCGTCAGGGTTTCCGCAGCCTTGTCGACAAGCCCGAAGCCGGCGCGGGTGGCATCGAAAGCCTTGCCCATCAGGTCGGAGGCGACGAGTGCCATGTCGGTGATGTCGTCGAGATCGCGCAATCGGTCGCCAAGATCGAGCAGCGCCTGCGTTCTCAGCACTGTTCGTTTGGCGTCCGTGATGTCCTGCACGGTGCCGATCATCTTGACCGGGCGGCCGGTCTCGTCCTGCTCCAGAACGGCATGCCGGCTGATCCAGCGAACGCCATGGCTTGCTGTCCGGATCCGGTACTCGACATTCATCGACGCAGAACCGTCGCTTCGGTTCCTGTCGGTCGAATGCAGGCCCCGGTCCGATGGGACGACCATGTCCTGAAAGGTTTTCGCGGGGTAGGTTGGGACGGCCGGCACGTCGAAGATGCGGCAGAACTCGGCAGATGCCGCGATCACATCCGTCACAATGTCGATTTCGAACGTGCCGATCCGTCCGGCTTCCTGGGCGGCGATGGTCTTGTTGACGGTCGCCCTGAAATTCGCCGCCATACCTTTCTGGCGGCGGAACAGCTCGTCCTTGCGATGCGAGGTTCGCCGGTGTTCGAGAAGGGCGATCACCTGTCGCGACAGGGCGGCCAGAACCTTCTGCTGCGACGGCGTGAGACCTTGCGGCCGCGGTTTGGTATCGATGACGCAAAGCGTGCCGATGGCAACACCATCCGGGCCGATTAGGGGGGCGCCGGCATAAAAGCGGATATGCGGCGGCTCGGTGACCAGCGTGTTCTGCGCCGTTCTCGGATCGAGCGTCAGGTCCGGGATGATCAGAAGATCCGGGCTTGCCAGCGAATGGGCGCAAACGGACTGTTCGATCGGCGTTTCGCAGGGCTCGAAACCGACGCTTGCCTTGAACCATTGCCTGTTCGCCTCAACGAGGCTGACGAGGGATACTGGCGTGCCACAGACTTCGGAGGCGACGAGCACGATGTCGTCGAATTCCGGTTCCGGTGGCGTGTTCAGAATGTCGTATGCTTCAAGCAGCTCAAGGCGGCGGATCTGATCTAAATCGGGCGGGTTCGTCACATTCGTCTCGGGCTGTCTCAAAACATCTCGTTGGAGTGATAGCAAACCGGGCATTTCGGTCCCTTCAATCTCCAGTGATGTAGCAGAGTTGCGCGCTACGGCAATACAGGTGACCGTACCAATCTCGCTCTAAGGCACTGGCTTCAAAAGAGGGCGATGCAAGCGTGAAAAGAAAACCGGGCGCCATCAGCGCCCGGTCTGTCGTTCAAATTAGCGCCAGCGACCGGCTCAGAGGGCGATATCGGGAACGCGCTTGACTTCGCCGGCCGGCGTCACGGTCGCGCCGGGTGCAGCAACGTTGACTGCCGGGGAGGCAATCGCGAGCTGCAGGCGCTCTTCGGTAGCTTTCCATTCCGCAACCAGCATGTCCGGGTTTTCGTTTAGCTTGCGGCCGTAGCTCGGAACGATCGCGTGCAGCTTGTCCTGCCATTCCGGTGTCTTGAGCTTTTCGGCGAACACCTTCTTCAGTACGTCGAGCATGATCGGTGCGGCCGTTGAAGCGCCCGGCGAGGCGCCGAGCAGGGCAGCGATCGAGCTGTCCTTGGCCGCAACGATTTCCGTGCCGAGCTTCAGGACGCCGCCCTTTTCAGCATCGCGCTTGATGATCTGGACGCGCTGGCCGGCCTGCCACAGGCGCCAGTCCTCAGCCTTGGCATTGGGGAAATAGACTTTCAGCGCCTCGAAGCGATCTTCGTCCGACATCATCAGCTGGCCGGCGAGATACTGCACCAGGGCGAACTCGTCCGTGCCGACCTTGACCATCGGCCAGATGTTGTCGATCGTCACCGATGCCGGCAGATCGAACAGCGATCCTTCCTTCAGGTATTTGGTCGAGAAAGTGGCGAAGGGGCCGAACAGGATGTGGCGCTTGCCGTCGAAGACGCGGGTGTCGAGATGCGGAACCGACATCGGCGGAGCACCCGTCTCGGCCTGGCCATAGGCCTTGGCGAGATGGCGCTCGACGATTTCCGGGTTGTCGCAGACGAGGAAGGAGCCACCGACCGGGAAGCCGGCATAGTCGTCACCTTCCGGAATGCCGGACATCTGCAGGAGCGGCAGTGCACCACCACCGGCACCGAGGAAGACGAACTTCGCCTTGACGGTTTCCGATGTGCCGGTCTTGCTGTTGGAGTAGCTGACGCTCCAGGTGCCGTCCTCGTTCTTGACGATTTCGTCGACTTCGGACGAGGTGCGCAGCGTGAAGGTCTGCTGGTTCTTCAGATGATCGACATACTGGCGGGTGATCTCGCCGAAGTTGACGTCCGTGCCGAGCGGGCTCCAGGTTACGGCCAGCTTCTGGTTCGGATCGCGACCTTCCATCATCAGCGGAACCCACTTGGCGATCTGCGCGTGATCGTTGGAAAATTCCATGCCGGAAAAGAGCGGGCTGGCCTTCAGCGCTTCGAAGCGCTTGGCGAGGAACTCGGTGTTCGCGTCGCCCCAGACGAAGCTCATATGCGGTGTCGAGTTGATGAACGAACGCGGGTTCTTCAGAACGTTCATGTCGATCTGATGCGACAGGAACTGCCGGGTGATCTGGAAGGCTTCGTTGATCTCGATCGCGCGGCTGATCTGGACGTTGCCGTTCGCGTCCATCGGCGAATAGTTCAATTCGGCGAGCGCGGAGTGGCCAGTGCCGGCATTGTTCCAGCCGTTGGAGCTTTCCAGCGCCACGTTATCCAGACGCTCGATCATCTCGATCGACCAGGTCGGTTCCAGTTCGGAGAGCAGAACGCCGAGCGTGGCGCTCATGATGCCGCCGCCGATCAGCAGCACGTCTACCGTCTTTTCCGTCGCCTGGGCCCAGGCGGGAATCGAGGTCACGCTGACCGCTGCCACGCCGCCGGCTGCGGAGCCGAGAAGCTGGCGACGGCTGAGGCTCAGGCCGCTGATGTTGGACGGGGAATTGTTTTTGGTTTTGGAAGGCATCGGCCACTCGAATTGTTGATTGTCAATTCCTCCCGATGCGCTGATTAAGCGAAAGATGTTTTAGCGACAACCCCTTCATGCGGCATTTTGTCTGGATGGCGCAATGTCGCGCCAGCTAACTGCGAAAAAGATGAGCGGATTGCTCTTGTTTTGGGCGTCGGTCGTGGATATAGCGCCGTTGCGTTTACTGCCCCTCCAGACAGGACAAATTCTCGTGACTTCTCTCAAGTCTCTTCTGGCCGCTTCCGGCCTGTGCGCCACCCTCGGTTTCTTCGCCGCAAATCAGGCTCAGGCCGCCACCCAATATCCGCTGACGATCGAAAATTGTGGCGCATCCGTCATCTTCCAGAAGGCGCCGGAGCGGGCCGTCGGCCTTGGCCAGAACAGCGCGGAAATCCTGCTGCTGCTCGACCTTGAGGACAAGATGGTCGGCACCGCTTTCTGGCCGAGCAGGGTTCTGCCGCAGCTCGAAGCCGCCAATGCCAAGGTGAAGCTTCTCACTGTCGAATTCCCGACCTTCGAGAGCATTCTCGCCCAGAACCCGGATTTCGTCGCAGCCGCCCTGCCGAGCCTGATCGGCCCGACCAGCAAGGTCGCCAAGCGCGAGGATTTCGACAGGGTCGGCGTGCCCTCCTACATCTCGCCCAGCACATGCCTCTCCACCGAAAAGGTGAAGAACGAATATGGCAGCCGCGACACGCTCTGGAACATGGATCTTCTCTACAAGGAGATCGACGAGCTTTCGCAGATCTTCGACGTTTCCGACCGCGGCGAGGCGCTGATCGAGGATTTCAAGAAGCGTGAAGCGGCTCTGCGCTCCAGCGTTTCGAAGGACGGCAAGAAGCTTTCCTATGTCTTCTGGTTCTCCAGCCAGTCGCCGACCGCGGACGCCTATCTCGGCGGCCAGAACGGAGCTTCCGGTTTCATCGCCGACGTGCTCGGCGGCGAAAGCGCGATCAAGACCGAGGCCGAATGGCCGACGCTTGGTTGGGAAAGCATCATCGCCACCAATCCTGACGTCATCGTCGTCGCCAATCTCGACCGCAACCGTTGGGAACTCGACAAGCCGGAAGCCAAGATCAAGTTCCTGACCACCGATCCGGCCGTCAGCCAGATCCCGGCGGTGAAGAACAAGGCGCTCGTCGTCATGGACGGCCAGGCGATGAACCCGACCGTCCGCACCATCTATGGTGCAGAACAGGTGGCCGAGCAGCTCAAGGCACTCGGTCTTCTGAAGTGAGCCAGACGCGCAGTCCCATACAGCAGGTCGCTGTTCTCTCAGTGCTCCTGCTGGTATCTCTGGCCGCCATCGCATTTGTCGTGGGCGTCAGCGTCGGGATCGGTGACCTGCCGATCCCGCTGTCGACGACCTATGTCGCGATCACCAACCGGCTGGGCTGGACTGCGATCGAACTCAACCGCATCCACGAGACGGTGATCTGGGATTACCGTCTCAGCCGGGCGCTGGTCGCCGCCTTCTGCGGCGCGGGACTGGCGCTGTCCGGCGCAATCATGCAGTCGCTGCTGCGCAACCCGCTGGCCGAACCCTATGTGCTCGGCATTTCGGCGGGTGCCTCCAGCGGTGCCGTGGCGATCGTTATCCTCGGGCTCGGCTCCGGTGCCGTGTCTCTTTCGGCCGGTGCCTTTGCAGGCGCTTTCGCGGCTTTCTTTTTCGTGGCGTTGCTGTCGAACGGCACGCGGGGCGGGGCGGATCGCACCATCCTTGCCGGTGTCGCAGCCTCGCAGCTTTTCAATGCCGCCACCTCCTATGTCGTCACCACATCCGGCAATGCGCAGCAGGCGCGTGACGTGATGTTCTGGCTGCTCGGCAGCTTCGGGGGCGTGCGCTGGCCGGAATTCATGCTGGTCTCAGTCGTCGTTGGTATCTGCCTGATCGTCTGCCTCGCTTATGCGCGGGTGCTCGACGCATTCGCCTTCGGGGACGAGGCGGCCGCGTCGCTCGGGGTCAATGTCGGCTGGGCGCGGATCATTCTTTTTGCGCTGACGGCGATGATGACGGCGACGATCGTTTCCATGGTCGGCACGATCGGTTTCGTCGGCCTCGTCGTGCCGCATGCGGCGCGGTTCGTCGTCGGCCCCCTGCATATCCGGCTGCTGCCGGCCTGCGCCATTGTCGGGGCAATCTTCATGGTGCTGGCGGATATCGCCTCGAGGGCGCTGATCCCGCAGCAGGTTCTGCCGATCGGGGTTGTCACAGCACTCGTCGGCGTACCGTTCTTCGCCGTTATCCTCTATCGTTTCCAGAGGGTGTCATGAGCATCAGGACCGACAATCTCACGTGGAAGATCGGCCGAAAGACCATTCTCGACGACGTGTCCTTCGAGGCAAAACCCGGACAGATGCTTGGACTCTTGGGGCCGAACGGATCGGGGAAGACATCTCTGCTGCGGCTGCTCGCAGGGCTGAAGAAGCCGCATTCGGGCAGCGTCACGCTTGAAGGGTGGGACATCAAAAGCATCGGCCGTCGGGCGATGGCACAGCGCGTCGCCTTCGTCGAGCAGCATGCGGCGACCAACTCCAACCTCAAGGTCATCGACGTGGTCAAGCTCGGGCGGTTTCCGCATCGCTCGATGTTTTCCGGCTGGTCGAAGGCGGATGACGATGCTGTATCGGAAGCGCTCGATCGCGCTGGCATGAGCGAAAAACGCGACGATCGCTGGCAGAGCCTTTCCGGCGGCGAGAAGCAGCGCGCACATATCGCCCGGGCGCTGGCGCAGTCGCCGAAGGAACTGATCCTCGACGAACCGACCAACCATCTCGACATCCAGCACCAGATCAGCCTGATGCGTTTGGTCTCCAGCCTGCCGGTGACCAGCATCATCGCGCTGCACGATCTCAATCACGCGGCGATGTTTTGCGACCGGCTGATCGTCATGCAGCGCGGAAAGATCGTCGCGTCCGGTGCGCCGGAGGAAATCCTGACGCAGGATCTGTTGCGTGATGTGTTTTCGGTCGACGCGCGAGTGGAAACCTCGCCGCACCATGCGCGGCCGCATATCCATTATCTGCGATAGTAATTGAGGGGCTTAGAAAAAAAATCTTCGGCCTGTCGGTTTTCCGTCTCCACCTTCGTCCTAGGTTCAACATCCGATGCGATGATGGGAACCCGAAGGGAGACATGGGTCATGGCCGCTACCTACCAACTGCAGTTTACTCGCGAATTCGACGTGCCCGCCGAAAAGCTGTTCAAGGTGTGGACGACGCCGGAGCGGTTCGGCGAGTGGTTCTGCCCGCTGCCGTGGAAGGTGACCGAGGCGCGCTCCGACCTTCGCCCCGGCGGCGAGAGTTTTGTGCTGATGGAAGGCCCGAACGGCGAGAAGGCCCCCAATCACGGCGTCTATCTGGAGATCATTCCGAACCGTAAGCTGGTCTTTACCGACGCCTACTCCGCAGGCTGGGTGCCGTCGGAAAAGCCGTTCATGACCGGCATTCTCGAATTCGAGGATCTGGGGAACGGTCGTGCGCGCTACACGGCGACGGCAGTCCACTGGACGGAGGAAGATATGAAGGCGCACGAAGAAATGGGTTTCGAAGAAGGCTGGGGAACCGTCGCAGACCAGATGGCCGAGGTCGCCAGGACATTCTGATTTCAAAGAGTCTTTTCAACGGATTGTTCCGGCAGGCTGATGAATTGATTCAGCTTGCCGGACCACGTCAAATTTCCTCGATCCGGCGCTCCTCTTCCGGCAGCACGGAAAGCTCGCGCCAGTCGATCTCCTCCAGAAACAGATTGTATTCGTCGACGGTGAGCTTGTTGTCTTCTCGCAGCTGTTCGAGGGCTTCGCGCTGGGCATTGATCGCGTCGAGCGCAAGCCGGCGGTAGGTTGCGAGCGCGGTCGCGCCTTCTTCGTGCAGGCTGCCGTGTTTTTCCAGCTTGAAATTGTTGCGCAGCATCTCGGCTTCCGGACCGGCGGCGTTTTCAAGCTTCATGAAACCGGCGCGGGCGATATGGGCGCGCAGCTTGGTCTGTTCACGGATGCCTTCCGCCGTACGGTCGAGGCCGAGCCAGTTGATCAGCGGCACAAGCGTCAGCCCCTGCGCGACCAATGTCGCCAGCACGACAGCGAAGGCGGCCAGCACAACGATATCGCGCTGGGGGAAATCGGCCGGCAGGGCAAAGGAGGTGGCGAGCGTGACGAGGCCGCGCATGCCGCACCAGCCGGCCAGCACCGCCTGTTTCATCGTCGCCGGTTCGGGGCGGCCGGCGCGGTGGGCGTAATAGGCATGGATACGGTTGAAACCGATGCAGACGACGAGCCTGACGACGATAACGGTAGCGACGACAAGGCCGGAAAAGGTGATCGCTTCGCCCAGATGTCCGGGTTCCATGTCCGACAGGATAGCGCGGGCCTGCATGCCCATAAGCAGGAAGGCCATGACGTTCAGCACGAAAACGGCGGCGCTCCACACGGCATAGGACTGCACCCGCATGCGGGCGGATGAGCGCGCCTCCGACATCTGCGCCAGCGTCATGCCGCAGCACACGACGGCAAGGACGGCGGAGAGGTGCAGCCGCGTTGCGATGATCCAGAGAAGGAATGTCTGGGCGAACTGCATGACATTGCCGCCCAGCGTGCCGCTGACCGACAAGGTGAGGCGGCGGATCAGGCGGGCGGCGAGAATGCCGAAGATGATGCCGCCTGGAACCGCAAGCGCCAGATGCAGGCCGACCTCGGCATTGAGGTGGCCGGCCGATTGGACCGCGAGTGCGGCATCGAATATGAGCAAAGCGGCCGCATCGTTGAACAGGCTCTCGCCGCGCAGGATTGTGTCGGTTTCGCGCGGGATGGACATGGTCGACAGCATCGCCGTCGCGGCTGCCGCATCAGGCGGTGCGACGATCGCACCAAGCACGACGGCGGCTGCGATCGGCAACCCGGCAAAGGCCCAACCGACCCAGGCGACACTTGCCGCCGTGACGATGACGCCGCCGATGGCGAAGGCAACGAGCGGCAGCCAGAAACGTTTGGCTGTGCCGAGTGGAAAATCGAAGGCCGCATCAAGAAGTGCCGGCGCGATGAACAGAGCCAATGCGGTTGCCGGATCGATGTTGATCACCGGCGTGCCCGGAATGAGCGCCACGGCAGCACCTGCCAGCGCCAGCATCGACGGATAAGGCATGCGCAGCCGCCGCGACACCTGCAGCAGCGCGATCGCCACGAGGATCAGGACAAGGAGGCTTTCGAAGAAACTCATGATCGCCCCCGGCTTATGCCCAGGCGCAGGCCCGAGGCTTGATTGGTCGGAGTGTCAATGTAGCGCGTCGCCGCAGCCTTGCCAGTCGTATCTCAAGTGTCTGCTTATGATGGAGCCGTGGCCGTGACTGCTATTCGGCGGCGGCCGGATGCGTGTCTGATAGCGTCTCGACCCGGTTTCGCCCTGCGTTCTTGGCTGCATAAAGGGCGCTGTCGGCTTCGACAAGCAATTCGGAACTGCTCTTTTGCCGCTCCTCCTCGCGATGGGCGAGCCCGATACTGGCGGTGACCAGACGCCGTATCCTCTGAGGATGAAGACCGGCAACGGACTGGATGTTGGTGCGGATCTTTTCGGCAACCTCCAGCGCCTGATCCCGATCGAGTTCGGTCAGGACTACGACGAATTCCTCGCCACCGTGGCGTGCCACCAGATCGACCGAGGCGTCAATGCTGCGGCGCAGGGCATCCGCGACAAGGATGAGGCAGATGTCGCCTTCACTGTGACCGTAGGTATCATTGTAGGATTTGAAGTGGTCGATATCGACGACCAGCACGGCGCAGCGATCCGGGGTGCGACGGAGGAACTCGATCAGCCGTCTTCGATTGGCGAGCCCGGTCAGCGGATCGGTCAGGGTCTGGGCGGTGAGTTCGCGGTTTTCCTCTTCGAGGATCAGCCTGCGGGCCGCGAGCTGTTCGGTCAGCTGGCGGTTCCTGTCGAGCAGGCGAAATGCCATGCTCAACTGCTCGCCCATACTGCGGGCGATGATTGCAAGCGCCGCGCACAAGGTGGCCGAAGCCACGGCCAGCAGGTTGCCGTATTCGATATCGCTGATCATGAAGGCGATCGAAAAGGCGAGAAATATCGGCACCTGAAAGAGGTTGAAGACGGGTCGGTAGACGACTGCCGGATAAGTCACCGTGACGGCGCCCATAGCGATGCAGCACATGACGAGCGTCTGGTGGTCGTCGCCCTGCAGCAGCAGCCAGGATCCGCCGAGCCCCCAGCAGGTGCCGGATGAAAGATAGACGGCCCGGATGAGCCGGGACCAGGCGGCGGGCGACCAGTCGAGCTTAAAGCGCCGCTGCAGCATGAATTCCGGGCGCATTGCGGCGCTGGAAAGATGGGTGATCGCGATCACGCAGATGCAGCCGAACCAGATGGTGAGCATGGGTGCCAGAGACGGTGACCAATAGGTGAGAATCGTCAGCACGCCACCGAAAATGCTCATCGCCGAGGCCGGCGCGCCCCGGTAAAGCGCCTCCATCTGCATGGCAAGGAGGTTCGACTGCTGGTCGTCTTTCCGAGCCAGTTCTTCCATGAGCATTCTCCCGGATCTGGCCGGAAACTAGAGTGAGAATGCTAAGATTTACTTGTCGGGAAGAAGCCAGTTATCGAACTTATCGAACGTTTCGTTCAACCTTTTGCGGTTTGCGCTCGGGGCTCGCGGTCTCTATCTGAAGCCTGGAACCATTCCACGCCACGCTTTTGCGTGCAGTACAGGATTTCTCATGGAACTCGGGCTTCATACATTCGGCGATATGGACGCGGCAGCGCTCGACAAGGGACAAGAGGGTGCAAGGCGGCTGAAAAACCTTATCGAAGAGATCACGCTGGCGGATCAGGTGGGGCTCGACGTTTTCGGTCTTGGCGAACATCACCGTCCCGATTACGTGATCTCCTCGCCTTCGACGGTGCTGGCTGCTGCCGCCGCACTGACGAAAAACATCCGGTTGACCAGCGCCGTTACCGTTCTAAGTTCAGACGATCCGGTGCGGGTCTTTCAGCAATTTTCGACCGTCGACCTGATTTCCGGCGGGCGCGCCGAGATCATGGCCGGGCGCGGATCGTTCATCGAATCGTTCCCGCTGTTCGGCTACGATCTGGGAGATTACGACGAGTTGTTCACTGAAAATCTCGATCTTCTGCTTGCGCTTCGGGATCAGGAAATCGTTACCTGGCAGGGCCGGATGCGGCCGTCGATCAACGGGCGCGGCGTCTATCCGCGGCCGCTTCAGGAGCAGTTGCCGGTGTGGATCGCGGTCGGCGGCACGCCGCAATCGGTGGTTCGCGCCGGAACCCTCGGCCTGCCGTTGGCGATCGCCATCATCGGCGGGGAATACCCGCGCTTCAAGCCGTTCGCCGATCTCTATCGCGAAGCGGGGGCAAAGGCGGGGCACGCTCCGGAAAAGCTGAAGACCAGCATCAACGTGCACGGGTTCATTGCCGATACGACGGAAGCAGCGGCCGACCAGTTCTACGGGCCGCAGTCGGAAGTGATGAACCGGCTTGGGCGCGAACGGGGCTGGGGGCCGACGAGCCGGGCGCATTTCGATGACGCCCGTTCGCCGCTCGGCAATCTTTTCGTCGGCGAGCCGGAACTGGTGGCCGAAAAGATCATTGCCGCCCACAGGGTTTTCGGCATGGACCGGTTCCTGCTGCAGATGGCGATAGGCCTTATGCCGCATGACCAGATCATGCGCGGCATCGAGCTTTACGGGACTAAGGTGGCGCCGATCGTCAGAAAGGAATTGACCGGATCGGCCGAGCGCGCCACATCGCAGGCGAACTAAAAAGACAAAAAGAGGAAACGACCCGGAATGGTAATCTCCAGTGAAGACGAACTCGACAAGCTGAAAGTCATCGGCCGGCTATGCGCCCAGGCGATGGAAACGATGGCGAAGTCGCTCGAGCCGGGGATCACCACCAAGGAACTCGACGATATCGGCCGCAAGATCCTCGAGGATAACGGCGCGCAATCGGCGCCGGAGACCTGCTACCAGTTTCCCGGCGCGACCTGCATCAGCGTCAACGAAGAGGTTGCGCACGGCATTCCGGGCGGCCGGGTGATCAAGGCGGGCGATCTCGTCAATATCGACGTTTCCGCCGTCAAGGACGGGTTCTTCGGCGATTGCGGTTCGTCCTATGCGGTGCCGCCGGTTCGTCGTGAGATCGAGAAACTGTGCCGCGACGGCAAGCGGGCGCTTTGGACGGGGCTGCAGCAGGTCAAGGCCGGCAACCAGATCGCAGGTATCGGCAATGCGATTGGCGCTTTTGCCAAAAAGAACCGCTATACGCTGATCACCAATCTTTCGAGCCACGGCATCGGCCTGACGCTGCATGACGAGCCGAAGGAAATACCGACCTGGCCGGAAAAGAGCGAGCGTCGGATCATGGAGGAGGGGCTGGTGTTTACTGTCGAGCCCTTCCTGTCGCTTGGCGGCACATGGGCCGAAGATGGCGACAACGACGATCCGTGGACGCTCTACAGCGATCCGAACGCACCGACCGTGCAATACGAGCACACGATCGTGGCGACCAGAAGCGGGCCGCTGATTCTGACACTGGCGAATTGAGGATTATAGTGATCTAGCCGAATGACCGGTCGCGGCAAAAGCGGCGACCGGAAAAGGCTCACGGTTTAAGGAGTTCCGGTCGCAAAACCGGTTTCCACTTTTGCTGGAATTGCTTTAGCGGAGGCAGGCTTCGGCGCGATTGGCGGACTCGATGGCGCAATAAAAAGCTGTCGCGCGCTCTTCGCCAAGATTGTTGATCGCGCGGCGCGAATGAACGCGAGCAGCGCTTTCCATCAGCTGCGCGAATGCTGCATTTCCGATCAGGTCCGCCTTGCGCAGCTGCGCGATCAGCGGGTCCACCAGGACTTCCGATACGGTCAGGTCACGGTCCATTTTGCGCCTCCCGTCTGTTGAATTGGCACAAGACAATTTATGACGGGCATTCGTGTCAACAACAAGACAAATGACACCATGCGATGCACCAATTCGTTACTGCGGCTGCTTTCCAGATAGAATCATTCAAATTATTCCAGCGGCGATGAAAAATGCTGATTTGTGCGGCGTATGCAGCGCTGCCATAAGCAGGGAATGGACATGACCCCTCGCTTGAATCTTCGCCTCGTCGGCCTTTCCGGCGCGATCGCCATGGCCGCTGCCATGGGCTTCGGCCGTTTCTTCTACACGCCCGTCCTGCCGGGCATGATTGCCGGTATTCCGATCTCGTCTGCTGATGCAGGTTATATCGCCGCCGGCAATTTCGCCGGGTATCTGGCGGGCGCAATCCTTGCGGGGCAGGGATGGGCAGCGGGACGCGAAAGAACGATCGCGCTTTCTGCGCTTGCGGCTACGGCGATCCTGATGGCTGCCATGGCTTTCACCACGTGGGTGCCGGCATTCGTCGCCATCCGCTTCCTTGCAGGACTGGCGAGCGCTCTGGCGATGATCCTTACCTCCTCGATCGTGCTTCCTTATGCAAGGCAGGGCGGAAAACAGGGGCATGTGGTCAATTTCCTGCATTTCGGCGGCGTGGGCATGGGCATTGCTCTGTCCTCGGCACTGGCGCTGATCGTCAATACGTCCGCAGGCGATGCGGCGCATGGATGGCGGATCAACTGGCTGGCCGGTGCAGCGATTACGCTCGCAGCGGTGCTTCTGGTGCAGTGGATGTTGCCGCGGCCGCACGGCCCGACGGAACGGCGGGTGGAGCCGCCGCTGACATGGAAGTTGCCGCTTGTGCTGCTGACCACGTCCTACGGCCTATTCGGCTTCGGCTATGTAATTACCGCGACGTTTCTGGTGACGATCGCAAGGCAGGGAGATGCCGGGCCAATCGTTGAATTTCTCGCATGGTTCGTCACCGGCTGTGCGGCCGCCGTTTCGCTTCTTGCCTGGCATCCGCTGGCGATCCGGATCGGGCTTGCCAGATCCTATACGGTGGCAATGGGCGTACTTGCGATCGGTGTCGTCTGTTCGGTGCTTCTGCCGCCGACGACCGGCGCGCTGTTCGGAGGGCTTCTGCTCGGCGCGACCTTCATGGTGATTACCGCCTACGGGCTGCAGCTCGGCGGAAAGCTGGCGCCGGAAAGCCCGCGCCGGGCGCTTGCCTCGATGACGGCAGCATTCGGTGTTGGCCAGATCATCGGCCCGCTGGTGGCCGGCTGGGCGGCTGAAAAAAGCGGCAGCTTTGCGCTGCCGACGCTGATCGCGACGGGTGTGCTCGTCGTCTGCGTAGTGCTTGCGGCGATCGTCGCCAGACGTATTGGCTGAGAACCAACGTGGTTACAAATGCGTAACAAACTGGCGCGGCCATTGCCGCGTCCATGCGATTGCCATAGTTTCCCGCCCTAACACCGCACCCCGCAGCTACGAACTCAGGAAAGCGCTCGCTCCGTGTTCCACTCCTTCTTTCCCCGCCCGAAACTGTTCTTCATTTCAGCCGCCGTATGGGCGTTAATTACCATTCTAGCTTGGTATTTCGTCTTTGCCGGGATAGGCAGTCGAGCCGGCTTTATCCTCCCGGAAGGTACGTCAGAACCTTACGACCTAACTTATTTTCTGGTGCCGTCGAACCTTTATTTCTATGCCTATTTCGCCAGCTGCCTTCTTTTGTTCGGCGCGGCTTGGTCTTTCCTTGCCAAGCATAATCCATGGATCGTTTGGTCGGTATGGGGCTCGCTTCTCATCATCGCCGTAACTTATTTCAGCGTTCAGATTTCGGTGATCTTCAACAACTGGCGTCGACCGTTTTTTGATCTCATGCAGAACGCTTTGGAAAAGAAGCCGGGGATCACGGAAGGGGACTTCTACAGCCTGATGCTGATATTCGCTCAGGTCGCCTTTCTCAGCATGTTCGTGTCGATCCTGACGGATTTCTTTACTAGCCACTACATCTTCCGCTGGCGCACAGCGATGAACAATTTTTACATGTCTAACTGGGAAAAACTTCGCCATATCGAAGGTGCTTCGCAGCGTGTCCAGGAAGACACGATGCGCTTTTCCGCAACGCTCGAAGGTCTCGGGATTTCGTTGATCAACTCGGTGATGACGCTGGTCGTCTTCCTCCCGATCCTTCTTGGCATGTCCGGGTATGTTTCCGAAATCCCGATCATCGGCGAAATCCCGCACGCGTTGTTCTGGATGGCGATTTTCTGGTCGCTTTTCGGCACCGTGCTGCTGGCCACCGTCGGCATGAAGCTGCCTGGTTTGAACTTCCGCAATCAGCGTGTCGAGGCTGCATATCGCAAGGAACTCGTTTATGGCGAGGATCATGCCGATCGTGCCCAGCCAGCGACGGTGAAGGAACTTTATGCCAATGTTCGGAAGAATTATTTCCGTCTGTACTGGCATTATCTCTATTTCAACATCGCCCGCTACTTTTACCTTCAGGCGGACGGGCTATTCCTGCTGTTCATGTTGGTGCCGACGATCGTTGCCGGCAAGATAACGATGGGCATCTGGCAGCAAATCGCGACGGCATTCGGCCAGGTGTCTAACTCGTTGCAGTATCTCATCAGTTCCTGGACGACGATCATCGAACTGCTTTCCATCCACAAGCGCCTGAAGGCCTTCGAGGCGGCGATCGATGGTGGCCCGCTGCCGGAAATCGATCAGCGATATCTTGAGCGTGAAGCTGAAGGCGGCGAGATGGCGGCGAACAAGCCGACCTGATCCGCGTCAGAAAAACAAGCAGCTTTGGCCGCGCCGGATGTGTCGATCCGGCGCGGTTTTCTATTTGGGGGATCGCACCAGCATGATTGGGAGATAGCTGGCACGGTCTACCCATGAGGGAATAGGGCAGGCAGGTATTCGATTGCATGGGGGTATTTCAGGCTTTTGCCTGCCCCGACCGCTTTCGGTGTAGGACAGGAGGAGTTGTCAGTTCCTCCGACCGCACCGGCTGCGACCATCACCGGAACCAAGCTCTTCGAACCCGCTGAGGAGGCCGGTTCGCGAACCCGGTTTCCCATCCGATGACGGGTCGATTATGTGGCCTGTCTTCAGAACGGGGATATGGCGGGGACGAGAAAAACGTAAGCGCTTGACCGTGCTTGGCCCGGCTGGAGACTGTTGGCGGATTCGTCCCCGGTTTCAGGCGAGGCTTAGCGGGCGCAGGCGGTTGATCGTCCAGCCGATCAGGCAGCCGACCGCCGCACCGGCCGCCTTGACCGCCGCATCGTCCAGATGGGCGTGACGGCTGGGCGAAAGGTACTGCAACAGTTCGATGCCGCCCGCGCCGACGATCAGCAATACCGCGCAAAGCATCCACTGCCGCGGATAGGCCAGCACGAACAGAAGCGCCATGACGGCAAAGGCGCCGGCGCGGTCGACATCCACGGAGGCGATGTCGTGCGGTCTCAGGCGGATCGGCGAGATCGTCGCGAAGATGATGGCGGCGAGCGCCAGCCACGGGAGCAACTTGAAGAGACGGGCTTTTGTCATGAGAATGTCATATCGTGAGCGGGAACAGGCCGAAAGCAGCATCGACAGGCGAGATTAACGGAAAGAGATAAACATCGCGTGAGTGCATGTGGTGCAGGGCGGATGCTGGTTATCCTGCAGAGCGGTCATCTTGGGCGCTTTGGTGGCCGGTGGAGGAACGGCGCTCATCGAGCATTCGGATCGCCTCGCTATAGCTTACGCAGGCGACGTCGGCCTTGTTGCAGACTTCGGAGGCCAGACGTTCCATCGCCCGCCAATAGGCGCCGGCGTTCATTTCGACGAAATGCAGGCCGATCTGCATGGGGATGCGCTCGCCGTCATATTGCTTGTCGAAGGCGGCGCGGAAGGCGGAATAGGCGCGTTCCTCGAATTCGGCCGAGCGGCTCGGATTGTCGATGCCGGCCGAATGGCGGATGAAGAGATTGTAGTCCATGGCGATGATCGGCCGCTGCTGCGGACCCTCGGGGATCAGAGGCAGACCGAAGCGGATCAGGCCGTCCTTCGTTTCCGGCATCAAAGGACCCTTGGTGACGAGGCTTGCGTCATAGCGGAATCCGGCCTTCTTTTCCGCGTCGGTCATGCCGGCGCTGGTGGAGAAATAGGGGGCTCGGAAACCGCGAATGTCGTTGTCGATGAATGTGCGCCAGCCCTGCGGCTCGTCGGCTGGCGCGCCGATCGCCTTCCAGGCATCGGTCATCACATCGTGAAAGCTCGTCATTTCCTGCCGCCATTCGGCCTCGGACCAGTCCTTGCCGTCGAAATGGCCGCAAGTGTGGCTCGATATGTCGTGGCCTTCCTGATGCGCCTGCCAGATATGGCCGAGACGTTCCTTCGCCTCGGGAATATCCTGGGCGAAACCGATATTGGAGCGGCCCGCCTTTTTGTCCGGTCCCTGATACCGGCTCTTGTCGGCGCGCGGGATGACCAGAGTGCAGGACAGAAAATAGGTGAAATGGGCGTTGTTGCTGCGGGCGAAATCGCGGCTGCGCTGCCACAGGGCGTTCGGACCTGCGCCGTCGAAGGAGATCATCAGGAGCTGCTTCGGCCTTTGCGCCACATCCTGCGCCATCGCACCTGTCGAGATGGTGAGGGCAGCAAGGAGGGCGGTCAGGGGAGAAAGACGCATTACGGATTCCTGATTCTTCGAACGGGCGTGATGTTGCGCTGATGCTCTTGGCCGCGGAATAAGGCGAAGCTTTGATTTTGGAACGGCAGGGCCGCCACTTATCTGCGCAAGCATTCCCGGCGGACTAAAAGCGGAAGCGAAGTCCAACCGTGAGATACTGAATTCCGCCATCTGCATCACTCACTAGGCCATAGGCGCCGGAGCGATGGTGAAGCCGGATGACGAGCTCCTTCGACTTGTCCTGCGGCGATGCGAAGGTGATCTCAGGCGCAAGATAGTGCAAAATCCGGTCACCGCGATCATTTCCCGCGCGTGCTCTTTCCTCGTCCGATATGCCGCTGGCATAGTTGAGGCCGGTGGAAACGGCCACGGTCGTGTAAAGGTAATCGTTCCAGGGGAAGTCACGGTAACGAAGGAACAAGGCTGCCCAGGTTTCTGATTCGTGCATGCTGCCAAATCTCTTGCCGACCCCCAGCTCGGTTTCGATTGCAAAGCGTTCGCGCCAGAAACTGGCGACCGTGCGGGACGCTGAAAAGCCGATAAAACCGCTGTCGCCATATTCCCAGTTGAACGGGGAGAGATCACCCCGAAGAAAAATGTCCTCCATCGGAGTTTCAACGAATTTTCCGCCGAAAACCATGATCGCGCATTTATTATCGCAGGGGCCGGTCAAGCCGTACCATTGCCAATCGAACCAATCTCCGGCGTCGGCTGGCAGGGGACACAGGGTCGAAGCCAGTATGGCGAAAGCCAGAGCTGAAAAGATTCTTCGCATCGAGATGACCTCCCGAGCCACTCGTGGGACGATCACACTGGCGAGATGCGGTCTCCCACGAGGGGGCGAAAGTGAGGGCTTGATGCTGGAGCCCCACATGCGAAGAGACGCAAATCGTCGCATGAAACTCTACTATGGGAAGCATACTCTCATTGCATGCAGCTTCAAGGGGTGGCCGCATCGGTCTGCGGCGGGCGTGGTTTGGACCGAATTCAAGTCATGCTTTCAATAAGGTTTCCCAGTTTTACGCGGGGGGCCTTACATCCTGGGGAAAATAGGCTAGAAGGCGCTTTCCCGACTGATTGTCCGCTGTATGGCGGAGCTTTGGCCGGACGACCGACCCAGGATTGGCCCCAAGAGCGGGCCGGAGACTTCGATGGCGCATAACGACGACAGTTTTTTCCGTGAAGTGAACGAAGAGCTTCGCTCCGACCAGCTCAAGAACGCCTGGTCGCGCTACGGCCGGATCGCGATCGGCGTTGCCGTTCTGATCGTCGTCGGTACTGCCGGCTGGCGCGGTTTCGAATATTGGGACAACAATAATTCCTCGCAGTCCGGCGACCGGTTCATCGCGGCGTTGGCGCTTGCCTCGGAAGGCAAGAACGACGAAGCGCTTTCGGCTCTCGGGACGATCGAGACGGACGGTACTGGCGCCTATCCTATCTTGGCGAAAATGCGCGCCGCGTCGGTGCAGCAGGCAAAGGGTGATGCGGCTGCGGCCGTAGAAACCTACAAGCAGGTCGGAAACGACAATACCGCTCCGCAGGCCGTGCGCGATCTCGCCAAGATGCGCGCCGCCTTCATTCTGGTCGATACCGGTTCCTACGATCAGGTTGCGGCAGAGGCAGAAATCCTGTCGGCCCAGGGGCATGTCCTGGCCAATTCCGCCCGTGAGGCGCTCGGTCTTTCCGCCTACAAGGCCGGAAACATGCCGCAGGCCAAGCAATGGTTCAAGCTGATCGCCGACGATGCGGGTGCTCCGCGCAATGTCGCGAACCGCGCGCAAATCATGCTCGACAATATCGCCGCTACCGGCAAAGCGCCCTAATTCCATTCGGATAAGGGCTTGAGGAAAACATTATGAGCTTCACGGTCGCCATCGTCGGACGTCCGAATGTCGGCAAGTCCACGCTTTTCAACCGTCTGGTTGGCAAGAAGCTGGCGCTTGTCGATGACACGCCGGGCGTAACCCGCGACCGTCGTCCGGGCGATGCGAAGCTCGTGGACCTGCGCTTCACCATCATCGACACGGCCGGCCTCGAAGAAGTCGGGCCGGAGACGCTCGAGGGCCGCATGCGCGCCCAGACCGAAATGGCGATCGAAGAGGCCGACCTGACGCTGTTCGTCGTCGACGCCAAATTCGGCCTGACGCCGCTCGACAAGACCTTCGGTCACCTGCTGCGCCGCAGCGGCAAGCCGGTCGTGCTGGTTGCCAACAAGTCCGAAGCCAAGGGATCGGACGGCGGTTTCTACGATGCCTATACGCTGGGCCTCGGCGAACCGGTTCCGATCTCGGCCGAACATGGTCAGGGCATGATCGATCTGCGCGACGCGATCGTCGAGGCGATCGGCAAGGAGCGGGCGTTCCCAGAGGACGACGTGGACGAAGCTGAAACGGATATCGACGTCAGGGACTCGGTTCTCGGCGAAGAGGCCGAGAACGACGCAGAATATGACGAGACCAGGCCGCTTCGCGTCGCCATCATCGGTCGCCCGAATGCCGGAAAGTCGACCCTGATCAACCGCTTCCTCGGCGAGGATCGGCTGCTGACCGGGCCGGAAGCCGGTATTACCCGCGATTCGATTTCAGTCGACTGGGATTGGCGCGGCCGCACGATCAAGATGTTCGACACGGCCGGCATGCGCCGCAAGGCACGCGTGCAGGAAAAGCTCGAAAAGCTTTCGGTGGCGGATAGCCTTCGGTCGATCCGCTTTGCCGAAACGGTCGTCATCGTTTTCGATGCAACGATCCCGTTCGAAAAGCAGGATCTGCAGCTTGCCGACTTGGTGCTGCGTGAAGGCCGGGCCGCCGTGCTTGCGTTCAATAAATGGGATCTGATCGAAGATCAGCAGGCAGTTCTGACCGATCTGCGCGAAAAGACAGAGCGGTTGCTGCCGCAGGCGCGAGGCTTGCGCGCCGTGCCGATTTCCGGCGAAACGGGTTACGGGCTCGACAAGCTGATGCAGGAAATCATCGCGACCGACAAGGTGTGGAACAAGCGCATCTCGACGGCGAAGCTCAACAAATGGCTTGAGGGCACGCAGGTCCAACATCCGCCACCGGCGGTTTCCGGCCGTCGCCTGAAGCTGAAATACATGACCCAGGTGAAGGCGCGCCCGCCGGCCTTCATGGTATCCTGCACGCGGCCCGAGGCTATTCCGGAAAGCTATATCCGTTACATGATCAACGGCTTGCGCAACGATTTCCAGATGCCCGGCGTGCCGATCCGCATTCATTTCAAGGCAAGCGACAACCCGTTCGAGAACCGCAGGAAGAAGCGCTGAGCTTCTTCTTTTCGCGTATTCTTTCCATCCGTTTCCGGTATCGGCGATTTTCCCTCGGCGACCTGATGACGCTGCGATTTGCTATATTTAGCAAATCGTGATGCACTGCCGTTCTGGCTTGTGTGGTTGGAGGACCTGCAAGCCTTTTTCGGCGGATCTGCTTCGCAGCGCCGGTTCATGATCGGGAGGATCATCATGATTGTAGTGGGTCTCGTCGTAGCCATCTGTCTTGGCGTCGGCAGCGTCGTGTATTTCCGCAGTCGTGACGGGCGGAGCAGCTGACAACACCGGTCTTCATACTCTCCAGAAACGCTAAAGCTCGCCTTCGCCGCAGCCGTTCATTCGGCTGCGGGTAGCGCGTGGCCGCCTGGTCCGCGGCTGGCCTGGGCCTTCAGCACATTGCCGAGGAACTGTTTTGATGCGGCTTCCCAAGTGTAGCTGCGGGCAAGCCGGCTGGCATCCTCTCGACGACAGCCGAGCGCCCTGAGGCATGCGGCCTTGAGATCCTCGTCCAGAGCACCGGCCCCGGAACCTTCCGCGATGATGTCCACCGGCCCCATGACCGGATAGGCGGCAACGGGCACGCCGCTTGCGAGCGCTTCGAGAATGGTGTTGCCGAATGTGTCGGTCTTAGACGGGAAGACGAAGACGTCTGCCTGTGCATAGGCGCGGGCGAGTTCCTCACCGGTCTTCATGCCGGTGAAAAGCACTTCGGGGTAGCGTTTTTTCAGTTCCGCCAGAGCCGGGCCATCGCCGATCACGACCTTCGAGCCGGGCAGATCGAGATCGAGGAAGGCCGGCAGGTTCTTTTCCACCGCAACGCGGCCGACCGTCATGAAGATCGGGCGCGGCAGGTCGAAGGGGCGTTCCTCGAGGTTCATCGGATGGAATGCGGTCTGGTCGATGCCGCGGCTCCAGCGCAGGAGATTGTGAATACCGATCTTCGACAGTTCCCGCTCAAGGCTTGCGGTCGCGACCATGCAGCCGTTGCCGGCATTGTGGAACCAGCGGACGAAAGCCTGCATCCAGCGGATCGGTACCGGAAAGCGCGCCGCCACATATTCGGGAAAGCGGGTGTGATAGCTGGTGGAGAAGGGCATGTTGTTCTTCAGGCACCAGCGGCGGGCGATCAGGCCGAGCGGGCCTTCGGTGGCGATATGGACCGCTGTCGGCAAGGTCTTTTCAATCACGCCTGCAACCTGGGCGAAGGTGGTGACCGACAGCCTGATCTCTGGATAGGTCGGGCACGGGATGTTGGCGAATTCCTTCGGCGTGACCATGCATATTTCGACGCCCATGCGGGTCAGTTCGCGATTGGTGTTCTCGATGGAACGGACGACTCCATTCACCTGAGGGTACCAGGCATCCGTCACGATGGTAATTCTTGTCATGCGCGGCCATAGCCCCGTTGCCGATCCGACGGCGACTCACGCCATGGGATGCGTTTTCCGGTCCTCTATCGGGAAGTTTCGTGACAGGAGAATGAAGCGCCCTGTGGAGGTGTTCGACATGAAAATCCGTCCAATCAGATTTTCGCGCGTGAAGGACCTTCTGTGCGTTCGTCAATTCCGCGACATTTACACGATTGGTTCTAGAAGGCGAAAAGATGCAGCCTGTCATTTCTGGTTTGCAGTGCACCGAGCTAAGTCCTATCTGAAGGGCCAATGATGTTGTGAGTATGCCTCCGTGACCCCGCGTTCGATCAAGACTGCCGCCGCCGTCCTCATCGCCCCGATCGCCGCTATCGGCATCTATATGGGCATCAATCAGATGACCGGCAATTTTCATGAAGTCATAGCCGGCGAGCTCTACCGCTCTGCCCAGCCCGGCGATATGGTGATCGACAAGGCTGCGCGCCAATATGGGATCAAGACGATCATCAACCTGCGCAACGAACGTCGCGGGGCCTGGTATGCCGAAGAAAAAGCGTCGGCCGAGGAAAACGGCGTGACGCTGATCGATTTTCCGCTGAGTTCGGCGAGATTCGTGCCGGTCGAGGAAAGCGAACGGCTGGCCGAGATCATGCGGACGGCGGAAAAGCCGATCCTGATCCATTGCGAACACGGCGCTAACCGTACCGGGCTGGCTTCAGCCATCTATGTCGGAGCTGTCGCCAAGCGCAGCGAGCTGTTTTCCGAACTGCAGCTTTCGCCCTATTACGGGCACATCCCGATCCCCGGCATCGGCCGGTACGCGATGTACCAGTCCTGGGACGAGTTCGAAGAGACGATCGGTTTCTGATCGTCTCTTCCTCTCGAAGGTTTTCGTTACTTCGGCAACAGATCGGGGCTGATCAATGCGCCGTGGTGGCGGATGACGGTGGAGGCGACGGCGGCGCCATGGCTTGCTGCCTCGGCCGGTGTTGCGCCCTGCACGAGACGCGAGAGGAAACCGCCATTAAAACTGTCACCGGCGCTGGTCGTGTCTACGACCTTGTCGACCTTCATTGCGGGCACGTGGACCGTGGGGGATGAACCGAAGGCGAGCGTTACGCCAGCGGGGCCGTTCTTGACCACGACGTTTTCGACGCCGAGCGCCTTGTAACGGGCAATCGTCGCAGCCTCGTCCGTATCACCGAAATAAGCCGCTTCGTCATCGAAGCTCGGCAGCACGAGGTTGGAGGCGCGGGCGCCGTCCTCAATCGTCTTCAGCATGTAAGGCTTGTTGTGCCAGAGGCGCGGGCGGATGTTCGGGTCGAAGACAACGGTCTTGCCGGATGCCTTGGCGCGACGAGCTTCGGCCAGCAGCGTGTCGACTGCTTCCGGCGCCAAGATACCGAGCGTGATGCCTGAGAAATAGATGATCTGCGCACCATCGATCGCCGAGCGCAGATGATCGGCATCATCTGCGAGCTTTTTTGCCGCAGCCGTATCGCGCCAATAGCTGAAGGTGCGTTCGCCGTCCTTCAACGTGATCAGATAAAGGCCGGGCGTCTTGCCCGGAATGCGGCGGATAAGGTCGGTGCCGATGCCGGCGCCTTCCATCATGGCCAACATTTCCATCGACATCGGGTCGTCGCCAACGGCGGTGAAGTAGTCGATCGACCAGTCCGATGGGAAACAGGCGCGGGCGTACCAGGCCGTGTTCAGCGTGTCGCCCGCAAAGCCCTTGCGCAACAGGCCTTCGCCCGCCTGCGACAGTTCCACCATGCATTCGCCGATCGAAAGAAGTCTGCCCGCCAAAATCTCGTCCTCCGGTAAAGTCCTGTTGTCGCATAAGCTTTAAGCCCGTGTCTGACAAGTCCGTGCAGGGGGTGGTTTGCGCGTTGTCTTTTGTCACAGGGGCTCTAGGTTGGGCCCAGGCTAAGGTTGGAACATTTGCATAGAGGAGCATGAGAGCATGGCCACGGAAGTGCAGAACAAGGCCGCTGGAGCAGATGCGGACTGGTGGCGCGGCGCGGTGATCTACCAGATCTATCCGCGATCCTTCCAGGATACGACCGGCGACGGGTTGGGCGATATCAAGGGGATCACCCAGCGCCTGCCGCATGTGGCCTCGCTTGGCGTGGATGCGATCTGGCTGTCGCCCTTCTTCACCTCGCCGATGGCGGACATGGGCTATGACGTTTCCGATTACTGCAATGTCGATCCGATGTTCGGCACGCTTGCCGATTTCGACGAGATGATGGTGGAGGCGCATCGGCTGGGCCTGAAAGTCATCATCGACCAGGTGATTTCCCACACGTCCGACCGGCATCCGTGGTTCATCGAAAGCCGCACCAGCCGCACCAACCCCAAGGCCGACTGGTTCGTCTGGGCCGATCCGAAGCCCGACGGCACCGCGCCGACCAACTGGTTGTCGATTTTCGGCGGGCCGGGCTGGGAATGGGACGGCGTGCGCAAGCAATATTACATGCACAATTTCCTTATCTCGCAGCCGGACCTGAATTTTCACAATCCGGATGTGCAGGATGCGATGCTGGATACGGTAAAGTTCTGGCTGGAGCGCGGCGTCGACGGGTTCCGGCTCGATACGGTGAACTACTATTTCCACGACAAGCAACTGCGTAACAACCCGCCTATGGTCTATGACACAGATGGCGCGGGCATGGAGACGGATACCAATCCGTATTCGATGCAGAACCATCTCTACGACAAGACGCAGCCGGAGAATATCGGCTTTTTGAAGCGGTTCCGGGCGCTGCTCGACAGCTATGACGACCGTGCTTCAGTGGGCGAGGTGGGCGACGGACCGCGGTCGCTCAACACGCTGGCGCTTTATACGACCGGTAATGACAAGCTGCATATGTGCTACACGTTCGACCTTCTGGGGCCGGCGTTTTCGGCAAGCTATATCCGCAAGGTGATGCAGACGGTGCTCGACACTGTGGTCAATGGCTGGGTGTGCTGGGCGTTTTCCAACCACGACGTGGTGCGCCATGTCACCCGCTTCATCGAAGATCCGGCGGAGCAGGATCGCGTGGCAAAACTTTCGGCCTCTCTGATCTCGGTTCTGCGCGGCTCGATCTGCCTTTATCAGGGCGAGGAGCTTGGCCTGACGGAAGCGGAGCTTTCCTTCGAGGATCTGCGCGATCCTTACGGCATCCGTTTCTGGCCGGCTTTCAAGGGGCGTGACGGATGCCGCACTCCGATGGTCTGGGATTCCAAGGCGCCGCATGCGGGCTTTACCGAAGGCGCGACCACCTGGCTGCCTGTGCCGACGGAGCATGCTGCCCGCGCGGTCGACGCGCAGGAGAAGTTGGCAGATTCCGTTCTTGCCCATTACCGAGCAACATTCGCCTTCCGCAAATCGCATCCTGCGCTGGTCGATGGCGACATGACCTTCATCGAGACCAATCAGGATCTGCTGGCATTTGTCCGCGAAAAGGGCGGCGAGAAGCTGCTGTTCGTCTTCAACCTGACGCGGGAGCCGCAGAAGTTCACACTGCCTTCGCGATTCGGCAGCGTGATGCCGGTAGACATGCCGGGGTTTGTCTCGAAGCTGGAGAATGGCGTAGTGGCGCTGGATACCGTGGATGTGTTCTGCGCGCGGGTGTGAGGGGTGTAGGCAAGGTGCCGACTGAGGTCGTCATGCTCGGGCTTGTCCTCCCGAGCATATGCAACGCCTCCGCTTGCTGCTACCTGCTCTAGATCCTTGGGACAAGCCCGAACAGCACGTCCCAGAACGTAGAAAGGCCCGCGATCGCTCGCGGGCCTTTGTCATTCCATCATTCAGGCAAACGCCCGCATCTCAATCGAAATGCAGTTCGCGTTCGCCCTGTTCGTCACGGATGCAGGTCTGTAGGCCGATCTTGTTGAGGATGTTGAGGAACGGGCGCGGGGCCAGTTCTTCGACGTTGGCCATCTTCTTGACGTCCCATTCGCCGGTGGCGACGAGCATCGCTGCTGCGACCGGCGGAACGCCTGCCGTGTAGGAAATGCCCTGGGAGCCGACTTCGTTGAAGGCTTCCTTGTGGTCGGCGACGTTGTAGATGAATACGGTGCGTTCCTTGCCGTCCTTCGTGCCCTTGACGAAGTCACCGATGCAGGTCTTGCCTTCGTATTCCGGCGCCAGCGAAGACGGGTCGGGCAGGCAGGCCTTGACGACCTTGAGCGGCACGACTTCCGAGCCGTCCGCCAGTTTTACAGGCTGTTCGGACAGAAGGCCGATGTTTTTGAGAACGGTGAAGACGTTGATGTAATGGTCGCCAAAACCCATCCAGAAGCGCACATCGGCGCCGTCCATGTTCTTGGCCAGCGAATGCACTTCGTCATGGCCGCAGAGATAGGCGCGACGCGTGCCGACGACCGGCAGGTCGTAGTCCTTGCCGATTTCGAACATCTTGTTGACGTTCCATTCGCCGCCCTGCCACGAGTAAACCACACCCGTGAATTCGCGGAAATTGATTTCCGGGTCGAAGTTCGTGGCAAAGTACTTGCCGTGGCTGCCGGCATTGATGTCGACGATATCGACGTCGGTGACGGTGTCGAGATATTCGTCCTTGGCCAGACGCGCATAGGCGTTGACGACGCCCGGATCAAAACCGGCGCCGAGGATGGCGGTGATGCCTTTTTCCTCGCATTCTGCAGCGCGCTTCCACTCGTAGTTACCGTACCACGGCGGCGTTTCGCAGATCTTGTTCGGCTCTTCGTGGATGGCGGTGTCGATATAGGCGACGCCGGTATCCATGCAGGCGCGCAGCACCGACATGTTCAAGAAAGCAGTGCCGACGTTGATAACGATCTGGCTGCCGGTCTTGGTGATGAGAGCCTTGGTGGCTTCGATGTCCAGCGCGTCGAGCGCGTGGCCTTCGAGTACGCCTGCCTGCTTCATCGCCTTCTTTTCGTGAACCGAGGCGATGATGGCGTCGCATTTCGACTTGGTGCGCGAGGCGATATGGATGTCACCGAGGACATCGTTGTTCTGCGCACACTTGTGGGCAACGACCTGTGCGACGCCGCCGGCGCCGATGATGAGCACGTTCTTTTTCATTCTGGGGACCACTCCTTGCGTCCAATCGTCAGAGAAGTCTTTCCTGTGGGCCTTTGGCCCTGTCTGATCAGGAAAGGCTCTGTTCGTAGTCCGTGTAGTGAAACTCACGGACCGTCCTGAGGCTGCCATCCAGTTCTCGGATGGCGATTGCCGGCATTTTCACGCCGTTAAACCAGTTTTTCTTGACCATCGTGTAGCCGGCAGCATCCTGGAACGAGATGCGGTCGCCGACCTTTACTTCCTGCGGGAAATCGAATTCCCCGAAGATATCGCCGGCAAGGCATGACTTGCCGCAGACCATCGCACGATGGGGTCCCTGGTTGGGGTGAACCTTGGCATTCTCACGATAGATCAGGAGATCCAACATGTGCGCTTCGATGGAACTATCCACCACGACAAGGTTCTTGCCGTTGTAAAGTGTGTCGAGGACGGTGGTTTCCAGCGTCGTCGATTTGGTGATCGAGGCTTCGCCCGGCTCCAGATAGACCTGTACGCCATATTTGCCGGAGAAGCGCTTGAGGCGCTCGGCAAACTGGTCGACCGGGTAATCGTCGCCGGTGAAATGGATGCCGCCGCCGAGCGAGACCCATTCGGCCTTTTTCAGAAGCGGTGCGAACTTTTCTTCGATGTCGCCCAGCATGCGGTCGAACAGGGCAAAATCCCTGTTCTCGCAGTTGTTGTGGATCATGAAGCCGGTGATCATGTCCATGACCGGCTCGACCTGCTTCTGGTCCCATTCGCCGAGGCGCGAGAAGGGGCGGGCCGGGTCGGCGAGATCGAAGCTCGACGACGAGACGCCGGGGTTGAGGCGCAGGCCGCGGGTGATGGCGGAGGACTGGTTTTCGAAACGCTGCAGCTGGCCGATCGAGTTGAAGATGATCTTGTCGGCGTGGGAAACGACCTCGTCGATCTCGTAATCGGCATAGGCGACGGAATAGGCGTGGGTTTCCTTGCCGAAACGCTCGTGGCCGAGGCGGACTTCATTCAGCGACGAGGACGTCGTGCCGTCCATATAGTCGCGCATGAAATCGAAGACGGACCAGGTGGCAAAACATTTCAGCGCCAGCAATGCCTTGGCGCCCGACTTCTCGCGGACAATAGCGATCTTTTCCATGTTCTGGAGCAGCTTCGATTTGTCGATGAGATAGTAGGGTGTCTGCAGCATTTCTGTCGGTCGGCCTTCTTACGGTTGTTCTAAAATGTAAGGGGGCCTATTGCCTGACCCAGATGACATCTTCAAGACCCCAGTGCTTTTTGGGGTAAAGAAAAGCCCCGAAGCAGGGCTTCGGGGCGTATTGTTCTGGATTTCCGTTGCTTATTCGGGGATCAACCGTTCGTATTCTTCCCTCAGTCGCAACCAGCCTTTCCAGAAAGGTTCAGGCTTATAGCCATTGGCCTTGGCAGCTAGGATATCGAGATGCATGTGCCAGCCGGCGCCGACCATGGTCATGTTGCGGCGGTCGGAAATGTGGCTGTGGATGAGGGTCAGCAGCACGTCCGTGCCGATGGGTTTCAGTTCGATCGAGACTTTGCCGCTCGGCGGCCAGGTGAAGACCAGACGGTGCGGCGCCTCGAATGCAACAATCTCGCTTGTCATCCGCTGCTCCTGCGGAAAACCTTCCGGGCGTTCCTCCGGTTGATCCGTCAGTTCGTCGTTGCGCCAGACGAGTTCGAACGTGTCTCCGGGCGTTTCCGGCATCACGCCGGACGCAAGCCATTGGCGGCGCAGGTCGCTGTCGGTCAGATAGTCCCAGATGCGCTCGATGGGGCCGGGCAGTTTTCGCTGGATGGTGATCTCGAAAGGCGCTGTCACTGCACCGTATTTGTTCAACGATATCATGTCGTTCATCGGTCTTCTCCCAGTTTTGATTCAAGCTTTGTCTTCCGCCAGGCTGCCGGCAGTCCTTTCGCCGTTTCCTTGTCGGCCTTGCGGGCATCGGCTTCTGTCAGAAGGCGTTCGAGGGCATCAAGACGGCCGCTCCAGAAGCGTTCGTAGAAGGCGATCCATTCATGGGCGGTCGCAAGCGGGCCTGGATCGAGGTGGCAGAGATGGGTGCGCCCCTGAATCTCACGACGGACGAGACCGGCATTTTCCAGCACCTTGATATGCTTGGAGGCGGCGGCGAGCGACATGGCATAGGGCTCCGCCAGCTGCCCGACCGTCCGCTCACCATCCGCCAGTTCCCGCAGCATCTGGCGACGGGTGGCGTCACTGAGTGCATGGAAAACGGTGTCGATCTGATGTGTATGTAATTCAACCATGTGGTTGAATGTGCGCCTCGCGAGAGCGATTGTCAACCGATTGGTTTATTATGTGCGGCTTATGCTTGGCTCAGTCTATGAGTTTGTCATAGTCCGCATGAGAGCCGATCCAAAACCAGACAAGGTCGTCATCGTCACGAACAGCAAGCGCGCGCCATGATTTCCCGACGCGGACGGACCAGAATTTGCCGAGCGATTTGAGATGAAGAGAAGGATGTCGCGGGTCGCTCTTCAGCAACTCGAAATTCGCATCGGCGAGATCGCGAACATGCTTGGGTAGCCGGTCGTATGTTTCCCAAAAGCCGGCCGTTGCGTGATGGTTCAAAGTTGCCGCGTCCTTCCAGAACGGAAATCGGCGAGTGCGTCTGCAGCCAGTTTGTCGAGCTTTCCGGCCGTACCGTCGGCCTTGATCTGCCGATCCCATCGCGCCGTCTGGAACGCGTCAAACCATTCGGAGAAGGCTTCAAGTTCCTCGCCATTCAATTCCGCCACGGATTTTTCGATCTGTTCTAGTTTGGTCATTCAAAACCCTCTGGAAGGGGCCTTTGGATAGGCGCGGCTTCGATAACGATACGATAGCAGAGATACCATCCTCGTTGAAGGTCAGCCCTTTGTCCTAATTCCCAAACACGACAAGCCGTCATATCGTGGCGCCGGCCGGTGAGCAGGGATAGCCACGTGCCGCATTCACATGACTTCGCATGCATTTTGCCAGATCAACCTGAGGGAAAATCATGAGTGGCAGTTTCATCACCACCGCTGACGGTACGCAGATTTTTTACAAGGACTGGGGGTCGAAGGATGCCCAGCCGATCGTTTTCCATCACGGCTGGCCGCTTTCGGCCGACGACTGGGATGCACAGATGCTGTTTTTCTTGCATGAAGGTTTTCGTGTGATCGCGCATGACCGGCGGGGTCATGGGCGATCCAGCCAGACAGAGACCGGCAACGAGATGGATACCTATGCCGCCGACATGGCGGAGCTGGCGGCGCATCTTGATTTGAGAAATGCAATTCATGTCGGGCACTCGACCGGAGGCGGAGAGGTGACACGGTATGTCGCCAAGTTCGGCCAGCCGCAGGGGCGCGTCGCCAAGGCGGTGCTGATCGGTGCCGTGCCGCCGATCATGGTCAAGAGCGACAAGAACCCCGGCGGCTTGTCGCTCGAAGTGTTTGACGGGTTTCGTGCCGCTCAGGCCGCCAACAGGGCGCAGTTCTTCCTCGATATCCCGACCGGGCCTTTCTACGGTTATAACCGAGCGGGTGCTGAGGTTTCAGAAGGTGTGATCCGCAACTGGTGGCGGCAGGGCATGATGGGCGGGACGAAAGCCCATTACGATTGCATCAAGGCGTTTTCGGAAACCGACTTTACCGAGGACCTGAAGGTGATCGACGTGCCGGTGCTGGTGATGCACGGAACGGACGACCAGATCGTGCCGTTCGCGGATTCGGCACCGCTTTCTTCAAAGCTTCTGAAGAACGGGGTGCTGAAGGTTTATGAAGGCTTGCCGCACGGGATGGCGACGACACATGCGGATTTGATCAATGCCGATCTGCTGGCGTTTTTCAGGGGGTGATGCTGCCTCGGCGGTGGTGCAGCCTCTCACCCTAACCCTCTCCCCGTAATGACGGGGAGAGGGGACTTGCCCCGCTTAGCGGCAGAGAGGGACGAAGACGTCGCGGCTCGTTTCCTTCTCCCTGTGAAACGGGGAGAAGGTGCCGGCAGGCGGATGAGGGGCTATGCGCAGAGCCTGGCCGTCTTTCACCTCAAATCAGCTGGAACTTGTCCACATCCACCATGCCCATATCCGAAATCTTCAGGTGCGGGATCACCGGGAGCGGCAGGAATGCGACCTGCAGGAAGGGCTCTTCCAGAGTCGTTCCAAGGGCATAGGCGTGTTTTCTCAAGTCATGCAGAGTGTCGCGCACCCATTCATAAGGTTCGAGGCTCATCAGGCCGGCGATCGGCAGTGCGATCTCGCCGGTGACCTTGCCGTCTTCCACCACGACGAAGCCGCCCTTGATTTCGCCGAGGCGATTGGCAGCGAGCGCCATGTCGTCTTCCGAGACGCCGACGACGCAGATATTGTGGCTGTCGTGGCCGACGGTGGAGGCGATGGCGCCCTTCTTCAGCCCGAACCCCTGGACGAAGCCGTTGGCGTGGTTGCCGTTCTTGCCGTGGCGCTCGATGACGGCGACCTTGATGATGTCACGGTCGAGATCGACGCCGGCCTGGTTGCCGGCGGCGGGCAGGCGGTAGCGGCGGTGCTCGGTGATGATTTTCCCCGGGATTACTCCGATAACGGGCGTTTCGGCTTCGGAATAGGGAACGCCGAACTGCATGGCTTGGACTGGGCGGGCCTTGACGCTATCGAGGCCGACGGGGGCGACGGGCTTGCGGGTGGCGAAGAGTTCGTCGGTCACCTTGCGGCCGGCGGAAAAGACCATCGAGGCCTTGCAGTTTTCGAGCGTATCGATGACGACGAGATCGGCGCGCCAGCCGGGGGCGACGAGGCCGCGGTCGCGCAGGCCGAAAGCTTTTGCAGCGGAAATCGAGGCAGCGCGGTAGATGGCGAGCGGTTTGACGCCGGCCTTGATCGCGGTGCGGATCATGTAGTCGAGATGGCCTTGTTCGGCGATGTCGAGCGGATTGCGGTCGTCGGTGCAGAGCGCCAGATAGGGTGACAGGCGCTCGGTGATGATCGGCATCAGGGCTTCGAGATCTTTCGAGACCGAGCCTTCGCGGACCAGAACATGCATGCCCTTGCGGATCTTTTCGAGCGCCTCTTCGGCAGTCGTCGACTCGTGCTCGGTGCGGATGCCGGCGGCGAGATAGCCGTTCAGGTCGTTTCCGCGCAGAAGCGGTGCGTGGCCATCGATATGGTCACCGTAAAAGGCGTCGAGTTTTGCCAGGCAGATCGGGTCCTTGTGGATGACGCCCGGGAAGTTCATGAACTCGGCAAGGCCGATGACCTGCGGGTGATCGCGGAAAGGAAGCAGCTTTTCGATCGGCAGGTCGGCGCCTGCGGTTTCCAGATGGGTGGCCGGCACGCAGGAGGAAAGCTGGACGCGGATATCCATGATCGTCTCGAGCGATGAGTCGAGAAAATATTGGATGCCTTCCGTGCCGATGACGTTGGCTATCTCGTGCGGATCGCAGATCACCGTTGTCACGCCATAGGGCAGGACACAGCGGTCGAATTCGTGCGGGGTGACGAGAGAGCTTTCGATATGCAGATGCGTATCGATGAAGCCCGGAACGACGATCTTGCTGGTTATGTCGATCTCCGTCTTGCCCACGTAATCGCCATAGGTTCCGACGATCCGATCGCCGCAGATGGCGATGTCGGAGGCGACAAGGTCACCAGTGACGAGATCGAAGAATTTACCGCCTTTCAGCACGATATCCGCGGGCTCGCGGCCGGTGCCCTGATCGATGAGGGTTTCGAGGCGAGTGGTCATGGGGTGCTCCTGGCATTTTTCGATTCACCCTACTTAGCCCGTCAAAGCGAAAACGGGGAGAGGCGATCAGCAATACCCGCTTTTATGCCGGGTTTGCCCTGACATTGCCGCCGCAGAGGATCGTTGCAACCGTCTTTCCCTTGAGGCTGTCGCCGTTCTCGATCAGGCCTGCAAGGCCGGAAGCGCCTGCTTCCTCGACCACGAGGCCATAATGACGGAGGCAGAATTTTCGCGCCCGCCCGATCGCCTCTTCGCTTACCTGCCAGACTTCATCTATGGTGGTTTTCATGCAATCCAGCGCGTAGGGGACACATTCGCGCACGGCAATGCCGTCTGCTGAGGTATCGGCCGTTTCGGTCGAAACGAGCTGGCCGGTTTCCCAGGAGTGCTTCATCGCCGGTGCGTTGGCCGCGACGACGCCGATGACCTTGCAGCCGGGTGCCCTGGCCTTGATCCAAGTGCCGATACCGGTCAGCAACGCGCCATTGCCGAGCGGCACGATAATCGCATCGAGCGGGATGGCGTCCCGCGACAGGCGTTCGGTGATTTCGAGCGCGATCGTGCCGGCACCTTCGGCGATGGTGCGAAGGGCACCGTCTTCGACGAAAGGGCAGCCGTGAGCGTTCGCATAGGCGCGGGCGGCTGCTTTCGCGGCATCGAAATCATCGCCCTCCAGCCGAACCTCCGCGCCGAGCCTGCGCATCGCTTCCACCTTGCCGGGATTGGCGGTGGTGGCGGAGAAGATGACGACCCTGCGGCCGCGTGCCCGGCCGGCATAAGCGAGGCCCTGGCCGAAATTGCCGGCGGAGGCGGAAACGACGGGGTGGTCGCCCGATGGTTCGTTCTGCATCCACCAGTCTGTGCCGCGGCCCTTGAACGAACGGATCGGGTTGAGCGTCTCCACCTTGGCGAACAGCCGCAAGCCGAGTTCGGCATTGGCGGTCTGCTGTTCGATCAGCGGGCTGCCGGTGAAGACCGGATCGATGTTTTGGGATGCGGCGAGAATGCCGTTAACGGAGGGAGGGTTCTGTGCCTGAGTCATTTCAACAGCATGGCAAGGAAAAGCTGGAGTTATTCCTGAAGATATCGGAGCATGCAGGAATATCTCCCGATATCGGGATTCTGGCGGGAAATTTGCCCATGGCGCTGACGAAGACCGATCGCGACATCCTGAGATTGATGCAGCAGGATGCGACCATCACGCTGACCGAGCTTGCGGAGCGGGTGGGGTTGTCGCCGTCTTCGGTGCAAAGGCGGCTGCAGAAGCTGCGCGAGGACAAGGTGATCCTGCGCGACGTTTCCATCGTCGATCCGAAGAAGGTGGGCGGTGCCGTGTCGATGCTGGTCGAGGTCGAGCTTGAGCGCGACCGGCCGGAGCTTTTGCCGCCCTTTTTGCGCTGGGTCACCGAGACGCCGGAAGTGCAGGAGGCCTGGGGAACGTCGGGGCGAGGGGATTACACGCTGGTGATCCTGGCGCAGTCTGTCGAGCATTTCGATGCGCTTGCCGACCGGATGATGGAGCTCAATCCGAACATCCGCAAGTTCACCACCAGCGTGGTGCTGAAAACGCTCAAGCGCGGGCTGGTCGTGCCGGTGGGATGAAGCTGGAGTGGATCCGGTGTAAGGTTGCTTCTTCGGCTTTCTGTTTCAGCATCGCCGAAATCTTTCGGTTGCTCTCGGAGAAAATAGCCGTGACCCGTAAAACAAAACGGGCGCCCGAAGGCGCCCGCTGCATATCCATTTCGTCCGATTATTCGGCAGCGACGATCTTGCCGGCTTCCCACTTGTAGAGCGAGAAGCTCTGCGAGGTGAGGTCGCCGGTTTCGCCGTAGGTCAGCTGGCCGATGGCGGTCGGGATGGCGGTGCCGTCCTTCAGTGCCGCGGTCACGGCTTCCGCGTCTTCGGCGGTCTTGGCCTTTTCGATGCCGGCCTTGATGACCTGCACGGCGGCATAGGCATTCAGCGTGAACGCTTCGGCCGGGATGTTCTTCGCCTTGAGCGATTCGGCGGCGGCCTTGGAGTCTTCGTTCTTCAACGCATCCGATGCATTGGTGAACAGCGTGCCGGCTGCTGCTTCACTGCCGATCGTCCAGTATTCCGAGTTCGACAGGCCGTCGCCGCCGATGATCTGGGCGTTGAGCGCGAGGTCGCGCAGCTGGCGAGCCATCAGGCCGCCTTCCGGGTGGTAGCCGCCGAAATAGATCACGTCGACCTTTTCCGACTTGAGTCGGGCCGTGAGCGCGCCGAAATCCTTGTCACCGGGAGTGATGGCGTCGTTGACGACTTCGGTCACGCCGCCGGCGTTCAGCGTGGCCTTGAAGGCATCGGCGAGGCCTTTGCCGTAGGCACCCTTGTCGTTGATGATGGCGACGCGCTTGTCCTTCAGCTTTTCAAGAACGTATTTGGCGGCGACTTCGGCCTGCTGGTCGTCGCGACCGCAGGTGCGCAGGACGTTTGCAAGGTCGCGCTTGGTAAGGTCAGGTGCGGTTGCCGTAGGCGTGACCATCAGGATGCCGTTTTCGGACAGGACGTCGGAAACCGGGATGGAAACGCCTGATGTGACCGGGCCGACGACGAAATGGATGCCTTCGCCGACGATCTGGTTGGCGGCGGAAACGCCCTGCTTCGGTTCACCGGCATCGTCGGCCAGTTTCAGCACGACCTTTTCGCCGAGAATGCCGCCGGCCTTGTTAATGTCGTCAACGGCCGTCTGGGCGCCGTTCTTCACCTGATCGCCATAGGCGGCAACGGGGCCGGTCAGGGGCGCAATGAGGCCGATCGTGATATCTGCATGGGCAAGCGGCGCAAAAGCCAGCGTGGCAGCCAATGCTGCCGTGATTGTCTTCAATGTCATGTCCATCTCCTTGGGGTACAGGCCTCCCAACCTGTTTCTTCAGCATGCAGCGGCCTTGCTCCTTCGTCCGTCGACAGTGATCGTCGTGTCGGGCGAGAGATGGGCATCGCAGTCGTCCACGCTACGGCCATGTTTGGCTCGCGACGCGACGCAATTTTTGTAGAAATCTTGGGGCTGTCGCGCAAGAAGATAACCGGGTGCTGCGACATTTCGATGGGGAAGTTTCAAGCCGCAGAGCTCTGCATCGAAGCAGGTCTCGATCAAGCTGATTCGACGTCACCGACGGGGCCGGTCCGGAGGGGGGAATTCAAAGGCTATAAATGACTAACAACGGCCAAGGCCATTCCCCGGGGAATGGCCTTGTTTCAGGCGGCCGCAAGTAAAAGAGCCCGGAATTGCCCGGGCTTCTTTTTAGACCGATCCAAAACTCAGGCTGCTGCAGATGTCTTCCGCTCGGCGCTGATATAGATGTCTTCCAAGCTGTCGAGAATCTTCAAAACCGATTCCGACGAGCTGGAATAATAGATCGTCTGTGCGTCGCGCCGGGTCTTGACGAGCTTCTGTGCGCGAAGTTTGGAGAGATGCTGGGACAGAGCCGATTGGCTCAAACCTACGCGTGTCGCCAGTGCACCCACCGCGACTTCTCCCTTCACCAGGCAGCAGAGAATCATCAGCCGCTTGGGGTTGGCCATTGCCGACAGCAGCCCAGCTGCTGCGTTCGAATGTTCAGAAAGTGCAACCTTGTCCATAAGTTCTCTTCACCTCGTCTCCAAAGTGGCCACGCAATTCACCAGATATTGTTATCCGGTGATGTTAGGCGGCACATGCAGAATTTGTACATCCCCTAAATTTCGGGTAGTTCATGCGACATTTTAGTTTATTTGCAGATATAATGTATGACGTCTTCCGGCAAGTCTAGTCTGTGTTGAAACTCGTGCCGGACGAGTAGATCGCCCGAAACTAGGTCGATCCCAGCGGGATCAACCAATCCGAATCTCCAGTTCTTGTCTCCAAGGCCCAGGCGCTGCGCAAACTTGCCGGCTTCAACGTTTTTTTCGGCCAGTTCGCTCTGCAATTCCAGCCATGTTGATTCGTCCGTGGCGAGCGGAAAGACCAGGTCTTCGCCGCTCAGCGCGTAAGCACGACCAAAGCCGCCATTCAGCGAAGCCTGAACGGGCGCGAGCCGGAAAAACCTGAAATCAGGGAAATCGACGTAAAGCTGTGCCTTGGCATGACGTCGCAGGAAACGGGCGCGAACCCTGTGATGAGTTGCAGCATCGCGGGCAACCGGTTCTGCCTCGCAGAAAACGGTTATGCGGGCATGTGCCAACGGATCACCTTTTCCCGGTTCCCCGGCAAGCAGTGAGCAACGGCAATCATCATTCAGGCCCTTCGTGTGGCCGGAGAGCCCGGAGACGAGCACGACGGGAACGCCGTCGAGATCGATCGCCGTCAGAGCTCTGCTAACGGAAGGAAAACCTGTTGCCGGATCAAGCACTGCGAGCGACATATAGCGCGCTCCACGGATAAGCGTGCGAGCAAGCTCGCGTGCCTCGTCGTCTGTGGTGCGCAATAACTGGGCCTGTTCGGCCATCCGTCACTCTCTGGTTGAATTCCGATTTTGCTTTATTTTTATATCATTTAATTCCGCACTGCAAAAGAGACCTTGCCGCGTCAAGTTTGCGCACCATGTGCTGAAGGTTAAGACTATATCAGCGGTTGTCGCGCAGCCGATGCCGGGTCAGACCGGCCACCACGTCGTCTGCGGTGATGGAGCCCACCACGCTGCCATTGTCGACAATGGCGATAGCGCCGCGCTGGCGCGCAAGTCCATCCATGATGTCAATCAGGGGGGTGTCCGGTGATGCGGATGCCGAGACGGTAACACCGCTCGTTGCCGACGACACGCCCTTGGTCATGATGTCGCCTGCGGTCAGCATGCTTATCGGGTTCATGTGCTGGACGAAATCGGCGACGTAGTCGTCTGCTGGATCACGGACGATCTCCTGCGGTGTGCCGCACTGGATGATTTTCCCGCTTTCCATGATGGCGATACGGTTGCCGATGCGGAATGCTTCGTCGAGATCGTGGCTGACGAAGAGGATGGTCTTTTTCAATCGCCGTTGGAATTCCAGCAATTCGTCCTGCAGCTTGGTGCGGATCAGCGGATCGAGTGCCGAGAAGGGTTCGTCCATCAACAGAATGGGCGCACCGGTGGCGAAGGCACGTGCCAGGCCGACGCGCTGCTGCATACCGCCTGAAAGCTCGCCGACGCGCCGATCCGCCCATTTGCTGAGGCCGACCAGTTCCAGCTGTTCGCCGATGCGCCGTTTGCGTTCCACTTCGGGAACGCCGGCAAGCTCGAGGCCGAAGCCGACGTTTTCCGCCACCGACCGCCAGGGGAGGAGGCCGAACTGCTGAAAGACCATGGAGACGGTGTGCATTCGCAGTTCGCGCAGCGTCCTGGCGTTTGCCTTGTAGGGATCGACCGGGCCTGCGGGTGTGGCGACGCTGACGCTGCCGCGTACGACCGGAGCCAGGCCGTTGACGGCGCGAAGAAGCGTCGACTTGCCCGAGCCGGACAGTCCCATCAGAACGAGGATTTCACCTTCCCGGATCGATAGCGAGGCATTTGAGACGCCGACGACGATGCCAGTCTTGGCGCTGATTTCGTCACGGCTTTTGCCGGTGTCGAGCATCGGCAGGGCGGTGGCGGGTTCGTTGCCGAAGACGATATCGACATTGCTGAATGTGACGCAGTCCCTGGTCGAGGTGTCGGTCATGCCGCATCTCCATTGTCGCTCTTGAACATGCGATCGAGGATGATGGCGAGGATGACGATGCACAGCCCCGCCTCGAAGCCACGGGCGATATTGACGGTGTTGAGCGCCCGCACGACCGGCACGCCGAGACCGTTTGCGCCGACCAGGGCGGAGATGACGACCATCGACAGCGACAGCATGATCGTCTGGGTCAGGCCGGCCATGATCTGCGGCATGGCGTAAGGGAGTTCGACCTTGCGCAGCACCTGTGCAGGTGTGGCACCGAAAGCCACGGCGGCTTCGGTCAGCGCGCCCGGCGTCGAGATTATGCCGAGGCGCGTCAGGCGGATCGGTGCCGGAACCGCGAAGATAACGGTCGCAATCAGGCCCGGAACCATGCCGAGGCCGAAAAGGATGAGGGCGGGGATCAGATAAACGAAGGTCGGGATCGTCTGCATCAGGTCGAGGACCGGACGCATGCCTTCATAGATCCACTGGCGTCTTGCTGCCGCAATGCCGAGCGGTATGCCGATCGTCATGCTGACCACGGTTGCGGCGAGCACGAGCGCGAGCGTCTCGGTCGTCTCTTTCCAATAACCCTGATTATAGATCAGCAGAAGTCCGAGACAGGTGAAAGCCGTGACGCCGAGCGAACGGCGAAGGCCATAGGCCAGTGCGGTGAAAATTGCGATGAGGAGAAGCGGGTGCGGATATTGCAGCACTGCCAGCAACGCGTCGATCACCTTCGACAGGACATGGGACAGCCAGTCGAAAAACCAGCTCGCATTTGTCGTCAGCCAGTCGACGGCATTTTTCGCCCAGTTGCCGAGGCGCAGCTTTCCGCTCGAATCGACGAGCCAATCGGGTAGCCAGTTCACGTCCGGTACCACCTCAAAATATTAAACGGGAAGGGCGAAAGGGCCGGAAACCCGGCCCTTGTTGTTGAGCTCAGAGGCCGAGTTCGGACTTTACGGCCTCAAGGCCCGGCTTGCCGTCCTTGGTGGTGACGCCCGCCAGCCATGGTTCGATCGCGGCACCATTGGCCTTCAGCCAGCCGGTCGCTGCGACTTCCGGGTCTTCGCCGTCATTCAGGATGCCACCCATGATCTGGTTTTCCATCGGCAGCGTGAACTTGAGGTTCTTGATGAAGGTGCCGACATTGGAACATTCCTCGGTGAAGCCGGCGCGAACATTGGTGTAAACTTCGGCACCACCGAAATTCGGGCCGAAGACATCGTCTCCGCCGGTTAGATAGGTCAGCTTGAAATTGGCGTTCATCGGATGCGGTTCCCAGCCGAGGAAGACCACAGGTTCGCCGGCCTTGTCGGCGCGGGCGACTTGGGCGAGCATGCCCTGTTCGGAGGATTCGACCACTTCCAGCTTTTTCATGCCGAACGTGTCTTTCTCGATCAGATTGAGAATCAACCGGTTGCCGTCATTGCCGGGTTCGATGCCGTAGATCTTGCCGCCAATCGCATCGGCGTGAGCGGCGATGTCCTTGAAATCCTTGATGCCGAGTTCGGCGCCCTTGGCATTGGTGGCGAGCGTGTATTTCGCGCCGACCAGATTGGGTCCGAAGGATTCAACCGATTTTTCCGTCAGGAATGGCCGGACATCGGCTTCCTGGGTGGGCATCCAGTTGCCGAGGAAGACGTCGATGTCCTTGTTCTTCAGCGACGAATAGGTCACCGGCACGGACAGAACCTTGATGTCTGTCTGATAACCGAGCGCCTTCAGGATTACCGAGGCCGTGGCCGTGGTGGCGGTGATGTCGGTCCAGCCGACATCGGACAGGCGTACGGTGCCACAGGCGGCCGGCTCGGCGGCAGATGCATTGGCGGTGAAACCGGCAACGGATGCCGAGAAGGCGACGGTGAAGGCCAGCGATTTATGGATGCGCATGATTTGCTCCCGTTCTTATTTGTTCCTGGCCATTATCAATATCTTCCTACAGCAAGCAAGCGTGCGCGTTTACGCCGCAGGACCAAGGCCATTTGCGACATCCGCGCGATATCGGCAAAATTGTCACCATGGCGCGCTTGCTAAGCCCGATGTCCTGGTTGTGACTTGATCTAACTCATATCAAGGGAGATAGAAGCTCAACGTTCTCTGCTCAATCCCGGAAACAACCTTGATGCCCACTTCATTTTCCCTGTCGCGGCGAAGCTTCGTGCTTGGTTCGGTCTCCATGACGGCGGCACTTGCCGGCTGTTCCACGACCTCCCAGCCTTCTGTCATTCCTGCCGTGGCACAGCGTCCCGTCGGCCCGCCGAGCGAGGCCGAATTGCAGGCGCGGTATGCCGCGATGGAAGATGGCGGTCATCAGCTTCCGGCCATACCATACCAGCAGATCGACCCGAAATATTACCGCCAGCGGGTTATCGATCCGACAGGCGAGAAGCCGAACACGATCGTCGTCGATACGCCGAACCGCTTCCTTTATGTCGTCGAGCCGGGTGGTACGGCGATGCGCTATGGCGTGAGCATCGGCCGGGACGGTTTTGCCTGGGAAGGTGAGGGCGTGATCCAGTGGCGGCAGCCCTGGCCGCGGTGGAAGGTGCCGGACGAAATGGTCGCCCGCCAACCGTCGCTGGCGCGCTTTTCGGTCAAGGCCGGCGGAATGGAGCCGGGGATCAAGAACCCGCTCGGCGCCCGTGCGCTTTACATCTTCAAGGATGGCCAGGACACGCTCTATCGTCTCCACGGCTCGCCGGAATGGAAGTCGATCGGAACCGCTGCCTCATCCGGCTGCGTGCGCTTCGTCAATCAGGACATTCTCGACCTTTATACACGCGTTCCCTACCATGCGCGCATCGTCGTGCATCAGGGATCTTTGGGGACTACTTCCAGCGTCTGACGCGGACTGCTGCCAGAAATATCCCGCTTCGGAGATCGACATGTCGAAAGACGTGTCGGAATTCGCTCGCAGCGCTCGTCCTTAGAGTGATGGGAGGGCATTGTGCCATCCCATCATCCCTGGAGGAGGGCATAATGGCACGCTATCTGGTTTCCATTCATCATCCCGACGATTACGATCCTTTCGCCGTTGAAGACGAGGCGATGTCGCGCGATATCGACATTTTGAACGAGGCGATGATCGCTGCGGGCGTCAGGCTTTTCGTCGGGGGGCTCAATCCGGCACGAGAGGCGAAGTCGATCAGTGTGCTGCCTGGCGGCGAGGTGCAAGTTGACGACGGGCCATATCTGAAAACCGGCGAGCATCTAGGCGGTTTCTGGGTGCTGGAAGCGGCCGATATGGGAGAGGCGGTCGACTGGGGCCGCAGGGCCGCCGTCGCCTGCCGGGCACCGGTGGAAGTCCGGCAGTTTCATTGACCGATGCGTCAATTTTCATTTTTTGACGTATGCTGGATCCGCGTTGCAATGCCGTCCTGATAGATCCGGTGCATGGTTTCGGCCACAGCCTGTTCCACAGGCTTCTGGAAGAAAATTTGCGGATGGGCCGCCATGGCGTGGAATGTCTGCTCGACGAGTTCGTCCTTATCTGGCCCTGAAAGAAAGTATCGCGCGGCGTAACGGCTCAGTAGCGACCTCAATACCCTTTTGTCGCTTTCCGATAGGGTGCGGGAAGAAGACCTGGACATGGTTTTGCTCCATTCTCACCAAAAGCGCGATGCTTCCATGCAGAAGCGCTTCCGAGTAGAAAGGTCGAATGTTCTCTGGATTAAAGCTAGTGGCGGCTTTTATCGAACTGCTTTCGCGCCTCTGACGCTGCGGCTTCGAATGCAATACGCGCTTCGTCTACGGTTTTGTGACCGGCAAGCGCGCCGCGGCATGCGCTACGGGCTTTTACGAAGGTCAATCCCTGCCCGGCCGGCCAGTTCTCGGTCAAATACGTAAGGGCCTCGAAAGGGCCTAAAACTTGATGCGAGCCGGTGGCAGGCAAGGATATTTCTACCGGCTTGTTCCAACGCGAATTCGGACCAGACACTTTAATTCCTCCCTCAATAATAATGCGCGCGACTAACGCAAAACCGCGCCCAATGTTCCGTTGTCAGCGGAAATTTTGGGCATTTGATTTATTTTTCGGCGGTGAGCATTGAGACTTGCCCTTGGCGTCCCGCGCGCATGGATAGATGAAAGACGCTGCTTATGAACTGTTTTGTCGCGATTTCCGGATGTTCCGGAGGAGGGAAATCCACGCTTTTGGCAGAGCTCGCGGCTCGCGGCTTTTCGGTCGTCGAGGAGCCCGGCAGGCGTATCGTCAAGCAGGAGCTGGAAGGAGAGGGCGCATCATTGCCTTGGGTGGACCTCGCAGCCTTTGCGCGGCGGGCAATCGGGACGTCGATTGCGGATCGCGCAGAGGCTGCGGCAAATCGTGGCTGGACGTTCTTCGATCGCGGATTGATCGACGCAGCCATCGCGCTGGAACACGCCACCGGAGAGCTGGTCACTCGACGTTTAAACGCGATCCATCCGTATCATTCGACGGTTTTCATGACGCCGCCGTGGCCGGATATCTATGAAGGCGATCCCGAGCGACGCCATTCCTTCAGTGACGCCATTGCAGAGTATGAACGGCTTTCCGTCATCTATCCGGTACTCGGTTATGAGGTCGTGCTCTTACCGAAAGTTTCCGTTGCCGAGCGGGCCGACTTCGTCCTGAGCATTCTTGGCTGACCCAAGGCGTTATTTCTTCTTAGGTTTGAAATCGATGATGAGCGATTTGAGTTCTATTTCGCGGACGCGGTGGGCGGCTTCGCCTGGTGAAAGCCATGCGATCTCACGCTGGCCCCGCTCCTTGTAGTTCTTCCCGATTTCCAGCGCCTCGACCTGAAAGACATCGACGACGCAGGGGGCGACATCGCCGTTGTCCAGCCATTTGAGATAGGTGTAACGGCCGATCGGCTTCTTTCTCGCGCGGCCGCGGATGCCGGCCTCCTGCCAGGCTTCGATCTCGGCCGCCTGATGCGGTTCCTTCTTCTTCATCGGCCAGCCCTTGGGGATGACCCAGCGACCGCTTTCCCTCGAGGTAATGACGAGGATCTCGATGGCGTCACTATCGGCAATCCTGCGGAAGCATAAAGCGCCGTATTGTTGGCGAAACTCGCCGCTGAAAAGCTTCTCCGGCATCTGCGCAAGCTGTTGCAACAGCGTCCGTGGCTTCGGTCGCTGCTGGGCACTTGGGGATTTCGGAGATTTCTTGACAGGTTTCATACTCGTCTAAATGCCGATTTTTGCGGTTGATTCCAGCCGTCCGATGGCTTTTATGACAGTTTTGTGACGGCCCTGATGTCGGTGCCGCGTCAGGGATTAGTGTCATGATGAGTATTTTCCGGAAGTTGATGCCGCGCGAAGACAAGTTCTTCGACATGTTTTCCGAGCATTCACGAACCGTCGTGGAAGCCGCCGAGGCCCTGCGCGACCTTCTCAACGGCAAAGACGTAGAGGTGAATTGCGAGCGCATCGTGACACTCGAAGACCGGGCGGACGACATTACCCGTGAGGTGCTGCTTGCCGTCCGGCGCAGCTTCATCACGCCTTTCGACCGCGGCGACATCAAGGACCTGATTCAGTCAATGGATGACGCGATCGACATGATGCACAAGACGGTGAAGACCATTCGGCTGTTCGAGCAAACGGATTTCGATCCGCTGATGCAGCAGATGGGTGAAGAGGTCGTCAAGGCGGCGCATCTCGTCGCCGAAGCGATCCCGCTGCTCGACAAGCTCGGCGCTAATGCGCAGCGTCTCAGCGCGATTGCAGAAGAGGTGATGCGTGTCGAAGGCCGGTCCGACGACCTGCATGATCAGGGGCTCAAGGATCTTTTCCTGCGTCACGGCGCCTCCGGCAATGCCATGGCGTATATGATCGGCAGCGAGATCTACGGTGAACTGGAAAAGGTCGTCGACCGCTTCGAGGACGTTGCCAATGAAATCAGCGGCATCGTGATCGAGAACGTCTGATGGATGCGACACTCGCCTTTCCGCTGCTGATCGCCCTGGTCGGCATTGCGCTGTTCTTCGATTTTCTCAACGGCTTGCATGATGCGGCAAATTCGATCGCGACGATCGTCTCGACCCGTGTGCTTAAGCCGCAATATGCGGTGGCATGGGCCGCCTTCTTTAACTTCATCGCGTTCATGTTCTTCGGCCTGCATGTGGCGGAAACGCTCGGTACGGGGATCATCGATCCGGGCATCGTCTCGCCCGCGGTGATTTTCGCCGCGCTGATGGGGGCGATCATCTGGAATATCGTTACCTGGGTTTTCGGCATTCCATCCAGTTCCTCGCATGCGCTGGTCGGTGGATTGATTGGCGCGGGGCTTGCCAAGGTCGGCATTTCCTCGATCGTCTGGGGCGGCTTTCTCAAGACCGCGGGGGCGATCTTCATGTCGCCGGCGATCGGGTTCTTTCTGGCGCTTGTGCTGGTGCTTGCCGTCTCATGGATCTTCGTGCGCCAGACGCCGTTTGCGGTGGACCGGACGTTTCGGATCATGCAGTTCGTTTCCGCCTCGCTTTACTCGCTGGGGCATGGCGGCAATGACGCGCAGAAGACGATGGGCATCATCGCCGTGCTTCTGTTCAGCCAGGGTTATCTCGGTTCGGATTTCTACGTGCCCTTCTGGGTGGTGATTTCCTGCCAGTCGGCCATGGCGCTCGGCACCCTGTTCGGCGGCTGGAGGATCGTCCATACGATGGGATCGAAGATCACGCGGCTGAACCCGATGCAGGGTTTTTGCGCCGAGACCGGCGGAGCGCTGACGCTGTTCGGCGCGACATGGCTCGGCATCCCGGTTTCGACCACCCATACGATCACCGGTGCGATCATCGGGGTCGGCGCCGCGCGGCGTGTCTCGGCGGTGCGCTGGGGGCTTGCGGGCAATATCGTCATCGCCTGGATCGTGACCATGCCGGCTGCGGCTCTGATCTCTTATCTGACCTATCGCATCGTCTCGCTGTTCGGTTGAGGCGGTGCGACGGTTCGCAAATAACTGTGGTTATCTGCAGCCGTGTCTTTCCCTCGTGGCTGGGGAATAAGAAAAGCAAGCCATGGCCAAGCTCTATTTCCACTACGCGACGATGAATGCCGGCAAGTCGACGATGCTGTTGCAGGCGTCCTACAACTACCGGGAACGCGGCATGCGCACGGTGATTTTCATCGCCGCGCTGGACGAGCGTGCCGGCAAGGGCAAGGTCTCCTCGCGGATCGGGCTGTCCTCGGAGGCCATTCCCTTCAGCGCCGGCGACGATCTTTTTACTGCGATTGCAGACATGCATGCACAGGAACCGATCGCCTGCGTTTTTATCGATGAGGCGCAGTTCCTTTCGGCAGAGCAGGTCTGGCAGCTGGCGCGGGTTTCCGACCGTGTCGGCATTCCTGTGATGGCCTACGGCCTGCGCACTGATTTTCAGGGCAAGCTGTTTCCCGGTTCCCACGAACTTCTGGCGATTGCCGACGAATTGCGGGAAGTCAGAACCATCTGCCATTGCGGCCGCAAGGCGACCATGGTCGTCAGGGTGGACGAGGCAGGCGAGGTGATCCGCGAAGGCGCCCAGGTCGAGGTCGGCGGCAATGAAAAATACGTTTCCCTGTGCCGGCGGCATTGGGAAGGAAAGATGCGTTGCGATTGAGGCTGCTGCGCCGTCCCCCTAAAAATTCGGGGAGCCGCTGTTCTATTGACCAATGTCAAAGCGCTAAAGTCCTGCAGCGGTAAAACGCAGACATCGCGGTTGTAGCGCGAACCTTCGCAGGAGAATTCAATGATCAGAACGATACTGAAGACCGCCACGCTGGCCGCTGGCGTGGTTCTGCTGGCCCTGCCGGCACTGTCCGCCGAGATCGAGATCAAGATGCTCAATAAGGGCTCTGACGGTCAGGCGATGGTCTTCGAACCGGCTGCCGTGAAAGCTGCACCCGGCGATACGATCAAGTTTGTCTCCGTCGACAAGGGACACGATGCCGCGTCCATGCCGGGCCTTGTTCCCGAAGGTGTCGCGGACGTGAAGGGCAAGATCAGCCAGGATCTGGTTGTGACCGTCGATCAGGCCGGCGCCTATGTCTTCAAGTGCACGCCGCATTTCGGCATGGGCATGGTGGCGCTCGTCGTTGTCGGTGACGCGCCGGCCAATATCGACGCGGTCAAGGCCGCGAAGATGCCGAAGAAAGCAAAGGAACGCCTCGACGCAGAAATTGCAAAGCTCGGTCTCTGAGCTTCTCGCTTTTCCAACCAGACCTTTTCATCACCTAATCATTACCCTTTTTATCACCTAGTTATTATTGCAGGGCCGCTGTCGTCAAATTACGCAGCGGCCCTATTTCTGTTTCCGAGCATGGAGGCAGAGACGAAGGTGAAGGCGGGCGTTTCCACTGTTTTCGAAGACACGATCGTCGAGATCGACGCGGGATTGAAGGCTGTTGTCGCAGCCGGTGCCGATTTGCTTGCGGCCATTCCAAAGGCGGCTAGCATGATCCAGCCTCTGGATGGCGAGGCCTTTGCCGAACTGGGCGCGTTACGCCTGGCACTTCTGGTGCAGCAGAAATCCGCTTATGGGGCTCTGGCTTCGCATGTGGCGAGGATCGGTGCTGTCGTCGATGACGAGCGGGCAGTTTTCGACAGTCGGGAAAACCCGCAGGTGAGCGATGTGCTTCTCGGCTTCTTTTCGAAGAAGTCGATGCGCCGGCGGATCGAAAGGCGTGCCGCGAGAGCGGGCGGTATCGAGCGGTTGCGGACTGTTCTTGGAAGGGCAGACAGACTGGTGGGACGGATCGAAGTTCATCGGCAGGCTGTGACCCGTCAGCGGGTACTGGCTGAAGAAGTGCTGGCTCTATTGACCGCGCGCAAGGCGCCTCAGGAGGTAAAAGCGTTCCAAGCCGAAGGCGGCGGTGAAACCAAGGCCGCGAGAGAGCCGGCTTTCGCAAGCATGATCGGTCTGATCGATACGGTTGCGCGGACATTCAACGGAGGCGTCAGAGATTTGAACCTGCTGATGCAGAAGCTCGGCCTCGATATCGAGAACCTTCTCGATCTCTATTCGGTATTGCTTTCCTTCGATCGCGAGCGGGAGGCGCATTTCCTGTCTCCCGATGCCTATCCGCATCTTGCCCAATCGGTATGGCGTCTCGCGAACGACCTTTTACCCGGCGCACGCCTTAACCGCAGCCGGCAGATGATCGATCTCGCCTTCGAAAGACGCTTTGAAGACTCGTGACGTGCAGCCAGCAAGGGCACTGCCGACACGAGAGTGCGACGTTATCCCGATCGAATTTGTTCCAATCCTCTCCGCCGCGCTGTTGTACTTGTGGGGTCGGCATCATATGTCAGCGGTGACCGATCGGCTTCCAGGAGGACTAGATGCGCGACCAGATCATCGGATTTTTTCGAGGCGTGGCCGCTGCCATAGGGCGGGGTGTCAGGATACTGACCGCCTGGTTGATCTGGCCGCTGATGGCAGCGCATGGATGGTATCGCGGACGCCGTCTCTGGGTGAAGGGGCCGATTGCCGTCTTTCTCGTCCTGCTGGTCTCTCTCTACGGCTATTTCATCTGGCAAACGCAGGTCTGGCGAAATTTTGACCCGAATTTCGTCGATACCTATCGCTGGAACGAGCGAAACATTCCGGCAGGGCAGGAATTGCCGGTGCCTGGCGTGGAGGCGCAGGCACAGGCAGCCGGGCCATCCGGTGTAGCCGCTGCATCCGTCAGACAGTGTCAGACATCGGCTATTGCGGATGCGAGTGCCGATCTTACCGACATGAACGTCAACCAGAATGCATGGATTTCATCCATGCTTCTCTATCGTCTCGGCTTTTTCGGGGTCGACTGGGATCATACGCCTTTCCTCGACAACAAGGCATCGTTCCAGCGCGGCGTGAACCAGGCCGTGCGCCGCACCTCGGTCGAGCTGGTCGATACGCTGGCACGGATGAGGGGCACGTCGGGCGTCAACATCAACCTTCAGGATGCGCGCAGCAATCTGCAGTTCGACGAATATTCGTGGTATTTCGGACTGAGCCCATTTGGCCCTAAGACGCCAACACCGAGCTATTATCGAGCCGCAATCAACAGCCTGCACAAGTTCAACACCGAACTTAGCAATTGCTCGGCGACGTTCGACAGCCGCGCCGACAATCTGGTGCAGTTCATCGACCGGGTGGCCAACGATCTCGGAAGCACCTCGGCCATCCTTCGCGAGCGTTCGGAAAACTATAATGGCGGCTGGTTCGATACGCGGGCGGACGACCGCTTCTGGTTTGCCTACGGGCAGATCTATGGCTATTACGCAATTCTCTCCGCTGCCGGCGCCGATTTCTCGCAGGTCATTCGCGAGCGCAACCTTGCTCCGCTCTGGACCGATATGCTGAAGCAGATGCAGGCCGCATTGCGCATCCAGCCGGCGATCATCTCGAACGGTGCGGAAGACGGCTGGATCATGCCGACGCACTTGGCCGTGATGGGTTTCTACACGCTGCGTGTCCGGTCCAATCTGGTCGAGATCCGTCTGGTTCTAGACCGATAGAGCATTTCCGCCTTTCTTCGAAACGCAAAACTGCTCTATCGCTTTGTTTGTACTCAACTCCGGACGCAAAACCGGTTCCTACTTTTGCTGGAATTGCTATAAAAAGAAGGGTGTTTAGCCCTTCAGCAATTCGTCATCGGGAATGAAGCCGATCGTTGTGCTCGCCTGCGGGAAAAGCTCGTAGGTCATGCCGATGACGTCGCCCTGTCCGGCGGCGTCTGCGCGGAACTTGCCGACGCTGCGTACGAACTTGAAGCTCGTGGGGCCGGTCTTGACCCTGTAGAGATTGTGGAAGGTCAGCCGCGAAGCGCTCGCACGCTCAAAAGTCTCCATGATGACGGTCAGGTCATCCGGGTGGATTGATGCACTCAGCCTGACGACGTCCAATGGGCCGTCGCTGTGCTCGATGCCGAAAATCTGACAATATTCGGTAGTGCCGAAGAGATGGCCGCTATCGACATTGAAACGCCAGAAACCACAGAGGCGGAAGGACCCGACAAGTTCCAGTACTTCCTTATCGCTCAAGCCGACAACCTGGTGCTGGGCTTCATAAGGTTTGCGCGAATGCTCGATCCAGGATGCCAATTTCAGATGATCTCCAGCCGGGGCTGACTTGAACTTACGCTATGAGTCTCAGCCGCAGCGCCTTCGCCACCAGCTGGGTCCGATTGACGCAATCGAGCTTCTTGATGGCATTGGTCATGTAGGCGTTCACCGTGTGGTCGGACAAGGTGAGGATCTGCCCGATCTCTGCGGACGTTTTGCCCTGGGCTGTCCAGCGAACTACTTCCAGCTCCCGGACGGTTAGGGGAGACGGTGTTGCCTTGCGTGCGTTGCGCCTTATCTTTTCGAACATGTCGAAGGCATGCAAAGTGATCATGCCAATTTCGTTGAGTTCGACCTGAGTGAGACGCGGGCGGGCGCCATCGAAGCGCATGACGAAACGCTCACCTTCAAGGGAATAAAGCTTCATCGCGACGCTGGTGATGAGGCCGTAGCGTCGCTGAAGATCTTCGATGCCGGAATCGATCGTGAACGGACGAGATGGCAACGGATCGCCGATCGACCAGCAGAACGGCAATTTCGTCTGCATGATGATGTCAGCAGGCGCACATTTATCGAGCAGGCGTTTTCGGTCGAATTCCGCGAAATAAGGCTCCGGGATGCTGCTTTGTACAATCATCCGCGACAGAAGTTTCTCGTCGGGATTGTTCAGCGATAGCAACGTTACGTGTTGCAAACTGAATTCATGCGTCACCCGTCGCAAGGCCAAGAATAAACCTTCTTGCGAATGGGCCGCAGATATCTCGCTGCTCAGCACCGATTGCCGTTCGTGAGTTATCATCAGTTTTTCGGGTTCAAGGGAGCTATGTTATTGTTAATAAATATACTACTTGGGTCTAATATCTAGCAGAAACTGGTGGAAACTCCACCAGTTAACAGATTTTATGATATTTAGTCATGTTAACCATTTGATTTCAGTGACTTATGGGCAAATGCCAACGCCATCGAAATAAGCTCACGTTTGGTTTTTTTCGCCGTCGGGCGAAAAAAACCTGCTTATCTCGTTCGAAAAGTCTGGAAATGGTCTGACGCCCGCCCACTTGCCAACCCGCTTGAATGTTCGACGCAAACGTTTTGGCAGGCCATCGGCAACGGATATTTATCCCGATCTCAGCCGCTGGCTGAGGCTATCGGGTTGATCGCTTCGGGGATGGTAAGGGTGGAGTAGACCCGGTTTCTGCCGTTTGCCTTTGCCAGATAGAGAAGTTGGTCGGCAGCGTTCAGCTGATTTTCGAAAGTTTCATCCGGCTCGAACTCGACGACGCCGATCGATAGGGTGACCGATATGGGCCGGCTGCCGGTCTCAATCACCAGTTCGCCGATTCTTCTGCGCAACTCCTCGCAGAATGAATGTGCCTGAAAGGCATCCAGCTGGTTCAGGTATATAGCGAATTCTTCGCCACCGATGCGGGCAGGCATGTGCTTTGCAGTGGCGCACATGTCGGCCATGGCGGTCGAAATTGCCTGTAGCACGGCATCGCCGGCATCATGGCCATAGGTATCGTTCACCGTCTTGAAATGGTCGATATCGAGGAGGGCGATGGAGCCCTGCATGGCAGCTCTTCCACGCTGCCGCATGGTCGCGAAGAAATGCCGCCGATTGGCAAGGCTGGTGAGATAATCCTGCTCCGCCAACTGGCGAAGATGATTGAGCTGGGCCAGCGTCTCGACATTGTTGTCGATGCGGCATTTGAGTTCCTCATGCACAAACGGCCGGTAGATGAAATCCGAGGCGCCGGCCTTGAGGAAGCTTGCGGACAGAAGACGGTCCGACGACGAGGAGATGCCGATGATGCGCAGCTGTTCGGAATTGCGGGTCTGACGGATGCGGCGTGTCAGCTCGTATCCGTCCATATCGGCCATGTGGTGGTCGGTGATGACGAGGTCGATCGTCTTGTCGGCCGTCAGGATTTCAAGCGCCTGCCGGCCCGAGCGCGCTTCCAGAACGTGGAAGTTCTGGCGGCTAAGAATTTCCACGAGTTCGGAGCGGGCAGAGCGGGCATCGTCGACAACGAGTATCTTGTGGGCACTGTTGGCAAGGATACGGCCGACGGTATGCACGACCTTGTCCACGGTTTTCGCGCCATCCTTGACGATGTAATCGACGATCTCCTTCCTGGTGCACCGTTCCCGCGTGTCAGCATCGAACGTGGCTGTAAACACGATCGTCGGAATGGATGCTTCCAGCAACAGGTCGAGGATTTCGCCATCGGGGGCATCGGGAAGATTGAGGCCGGTCAGGGCAAGCAGGAACGTGCCTTCCGCAATATTCCTGCGGGCTTGCGTCAAAGAACCGCAACGCGTGACGATCGCACCGGTTTCCTCTTCCAGCCGCTGGGTCAGCAAGGTCGACAGCGCGACGGAATCCTCAACGAGGAGTATTCGTTCTCCCTGCCTCAATCGCAGTCCATTGATGGAAAGCAAATTCTCGCGACCTACCGTCATGTCGTTCTCCGGAACATTCTATGCATCGGATAAGCGAGATGAATTACGAATCAATTATTCGGCCGGCATCAGCGCTTTCGCGGTTGCCATTTCCATCCGCGACGGAAGGCCGCGGAAACGCATCACAGATGCGCTTCGGGCTTGCCTTCGTTTTTGTCGGCCTTGGCGGCGGCCATGATCCGTTCCAGCCAGCCGAGCATGACGGCAGAAACAACGAAGGTGAGGTGGATGATGGTGTACCACATCAGCTGCCCGTCGGTGTATTGCGCGGCGTTGAGGAAGATCTGCAACAGGTGGATGGAGGAAATCGCGACGATCGATGAGGCGACCTTGATCTTGAGACTGCCGGCATCGAGCTTGCCGAGGAAGGAGACGTCAGCCTCAGTCTCGTCGAAACGGCTGACGAAGTTCTCGTAACCTGAAATCATCACCATGACGATGAGGCTTGCGACAAGTGCTGCATCGATCAGCCCGAGCATCGCGAGGATCATTTCCGCTTCGCCGAGCGTGAAGACGTTCTGTGCGACTTTCCAGAACTTGTAGACGAAAGAAAGTGCATAGACCGCCAGCGCGGCGACAAGCCCCATGTAAAAGACGACCAGCAGCCAACGACTCGAGAGGATGATCTTCTCGACCAGCAGTTCCAGCGATTTCATCAGATGCTCTCCGGTTGGGGTGCGCTGTTCTGCCCATAAAGACACTATTTGACGTCCGCAAGAGCATTCGAAAATGAGAAACGCCGCATTCTTTCGAATGCGGCGTTTCCGTCTTGGTCAGGAAAATATCAGAACTTCTTCGAAATCGAGACTTTGAAGGTGCGGCCCGGCTCGGTGTAATAATCGGCGTTGCCGCTGACAGTATCCGGCGTGCTGACTGCATCCCAGTATTTCTTGTCGAAAACGTTGAAGACGCCCGCCTGAACCTTCAAGCCGGTGAGGTCGAACTCACCGACCTTTTCCGGCGTCCACCAGACAGTTGCATCGACGAGGCCATAACCGGGAGCCTTGAAATCGTTATCGTCGTCGGCAACCTTGCTATGCGCAGAGGCAAGCGTGAGCGAGAGATCTGAACCCCAAGTCTCAGTCGAATAGCCGACGCCAAGAATAGCGCGCCGTGGTGCAACCGAGTTCAGATAATCACCGGTTTCCGTGTCCTTGCCATAGGTCCAAGCGAAGGATCCCCAGGTGCGCCAGTTCTCCTGGAACTGCCACTGTCCGCCAAGTTCCACGCCGTAGATATGGACCTTGTTCCGGTTCTCGTAGCCGGTTACGCCACCGACAGGATATTCGCCACCAGGGGCTGCCAGTTCCACTGTATCGATGAAGTTGCGGTAGTAATTATTGAAGACTGTCGCCTGCAGGGCATAGTCGGTTGCCTGATACTTGGCGCCGATCTCGAAACCGTTGCTGGTTTCGGTTTCCAACTCTGGATTGCCGATGCGTGCATAGGAGCCTGGTGCGCCGTAGTTCTGGTAAAGTTCCAGAACGTTCGGGGCACGGAAGCCGCGGGTATACTGAGCGAAAAGTTCGAGTTCCTGCGTCGCCTTCCAGGCGGCACGCAGCTTCGGCGAAATGCCGAAATCATCCGACTTCTGCAAATAGGCCGGATCGTAGTTAGGGCTCGCCTGGTATTCGGGCGTATCCTTCGGGTCGTAGCTGTACCAGTCCATGCGAACGCCGGGGGTGAGCGTCAGACGGTCATCGAAGAACTTGATATCGTCTTCAACAAATGCGCCGAAGGTTACGCCATTGACATCGGCCATATCGGACGAGTTGGAATGCAGCATGCGGCACGTTTGTGGACCCAGGCTCGTGCCAAAGATGGTCAACTGCGGAATAGTGGACCAGTCGACGTCTGGGCAATTATCCTCACCGGCCGAATACTGGTGTGTTTTCGTCCAATAGAGATCGCCGCCAAAGCGGAAGTTATGGTCGAAACCGCCGAGTGTCGCCTCTTTGGAGGCGCTGCCGTTGATGCCGTAGGATGTTTGCTGCAACTTGTTGTCGCGAGTGTATATGCCTGTCGGGAAGCCATAAAGGAGGTCTTCGCCGCTCGGCGCGCCGCCAATGCTTGGAATGTCGGCGCGGCCATCTCTCAGGCGGAAGCCGTCCGTTGTGTTGCGGAGTTGTTCCTTCTGCCAGTATACGGTCACATTCGCCTGATCGACGATGTCCTCGTTTCCTGGAGAGATAAAGTCGTAAGAGCCGGATAGACGCTTACGATTGACGTCTTCTCCACTTCGCAGGCTCCCCTGCTCATAGTTCGTCAAGGTCGTTCCACGCTTGCTGTCGATATCTTTGTTGCGATCGAATACCTCGCCGGCCAGGCCGAAACGATGACCGCCTTCAAGATACTGATGAAACTTGACCAGGAGGTTGCGCTGCCAGAAGTCGGCTGGATCGGCATCGCCACGGGTGGTGTTATACCCGCCGACATCGCCATTCGTCTTGGTCTCGTGGCCCTTCTTGAACGAGCCTTGTACAAGCAGCCATGTATCGCCGGAACGGCCTGCAATCGCAGCATTGTTGCCGAAGCTGTCGTCGGTGCTATCGTAAGTGCTTTTCGTTAGCGCGCCAAAATTCTTGCCGCTGTCGATGATGTCTTCCGGATTGAGTGTCTTCAATTCTACAGTGCCGCCCAGCGCTCCACTGCCGAAGCGGCTGGAATCCGCGCCCTTGGTAATATCCACGGAGGACAGGCTGTCGAAATCAAAGGCTGTAATACCACCCTGGACACCACGCGGATCGACCAGCCAGGGCTGGCGGATGCCGTCGATCGTGGTCAGGATGCGATCATCCTGGAGGCCGCGGATGTTGATACTCTGATTGGCGCTATTGAAGTTCACGCCGGCATCAACGCGGCGGGCGAAGTCCTTAAAATCGGTGACCATCCGTTGCTGGATGACCTGACGCTCGGTCGTCTGGGTAAGCGGAGATGCTGCCGGAACCTGCGAAGTGCGGCCGGCGCGCAGTTCGATCGGGGCGAGTTCGGTTGTTGTCCCGTTCTGTGTCTGCGCCTGCTGTGCTGGTGTGGCAGGTGTTGTCGCATTCTGCGCCTGAGCAGAGCCAGTCGCAGAAAACACCATGAAAAGAGCCGAGCCAGCGAAAAGATAACTCTGCCTTGAAATAATAGACCCCATTAAATTCCCCTTAAAGGCATGCTTGATCGTCACGCGTCGAAGCCTGTCGGCGCATGTGGAGTTGAAAAAACTGTTTGATTTCCGCGAAAACGGAAGCCCCGCGAAATGTGTTAGAAATGTGCACAAAAATAGTCAAGTTTGAATCTGACTATTAAACTCAAGTTTGTGCGAGCTGGTTATCGGCTGTGGTATTTCAACAAATCGCGCAGGGATTTAGCTATGCAGGGCACCAGCGGTTGGTTATCTGATGTCTCAAGTATTTGCAGGAATTTACATACAGGAGGGCCGACATGGCGGATGTGAAGTCGGATATCGAGATTGCCCGAGCGGCGAAAAAACAGCCGATCTCGGCGATCGGCGAAAAGCTCGGCATTTCGGCCGATGATCTCATCCCATACGGTCATGACAAGGCGAAGATCGGTGCCGATTTTATCGCCTCCCTGCAGGGCAAACCGGACGGCAAGCTGATCCTCGTTACCGCGATCAATCCAACGCCGGCCGGCGAGGGGAAAACGACGACGACGGTGGGCCTCGGCGACGGGTTGAATCGGATTGGCAAAAAGGCTGTCATCTGCGTGCGCGAGCCATCGCTCGGACCCTGTTTTGGCACAAAGGGCGGTGCGGCCGGTGGTGGTTATGCTCAGGTCGTGCCGATGGAGGATATCAATCTTCACTTCACCGGTGATTTTCACGCGATCACCTCTGCGCATAACCTGCTCTCGGCAATGATCGACAATCACGTGTATTGGGGCAACGAACTCGATATCGATATCCGTCGCATCACCTGGCGGCGGGTGATGGACATGAATGACCGGGCGCTGCGCGAGATCGTCATGTCGCTCGGCGGCGCGAAGAACGGTTTTCCGCGCGAGGGTGGTTTCGACATTACCGTCGCATCGGAAGTGATGGCGATCCTGTGTCTGGCCGAAAACCTCACCGATCTCGAACGGCGGCTCGGGCAGATCGTTGTCGGTTACCGGTTCGATCGCTCGCCGGTCTATGCGCGGGATCTCAAGGCCGACAAGGCGATGGCTGTGCTGCTGAAAGATGCAATGCAGCCGAACCTGGTGCAGACGCTCGAAAACAATCCCGCGCTGGTGCATGGCGGGCCGTTCGCCAATATCGCGCATGGCTGCAATTCGGTGATCGCCACCAAGGCGGCGCTCAAGCTCGGCGATTACGTGGTGACGGAGGCCGGTTTCGGAGCCGATCTGGGGGCGGAAAAGTTCTTCGACATCAAATGCCGGCAGGCAGGCCTGAAGCCTGATGCCGCGGTGATCGTCGCGACCATCCGGGCGCTGAAGATGAATGGCGGGGTGAAGAAGGAAGAGCTTTCCGTCGAAAATGTCGAGGCGCTGACGCGGGGCTGCGCCAATCTCGGCCGACATGCCGCCAATGTCCGCAAGTTCGGCGTGCCGGTCGTCGTCGCCATCAACCACTTCATCTCAGACACAGATGCCGAAATCGCTGCGATCAAGGAATATGTCGACCGGCTGGGTGCGGATGCGATCCTCTGCCGCCATTGGGGTCAGGGCTCTGCGGGGATCGAGGAACTGGCCTACAAGGTGGTCGAGCTTGCCGATGGCGGGCAGGCGAATTTCCAGCCGCTCTATCCTGACGAAACGCCGTTGATGGAGAAGATCGAGACGGTGGCGTCGAAGATTTATCACGCTGGCGAGGTGACGGCGGACAAAGCCGTTCGCGACCAGCTGAAGGCGTGGGAAGCGCAGGGTTATGGCAATCTGCCGGTCTGCATCGCCAAGACGCAATATTCCTTCTCGACCGATCCCACCCTGCGCGGTGCGCCGGAAGGGCATGTCGTGCATGTGCGCGAGGTTAGGCTTTCGGCAGGTGCAGGCTTCATCGTGGCGATCACCGGCGAGATCATGACAATGCCTGGCTTGCCGCGGCTGCCGGCTGCCGAGCGGATTTTTCTCAATGACGATGGGCAGATCGAGGGATTGTTCTAGATATATTGTCCAAGCCGCTTGCGGTTTGGACCGTTTATATCAAGCTGCGGGAAAGCATTGCGGGAACCCGAGCTTGAATTTGGAATTGATGCTGCGCAGGATAGGACAAACCGCCGATCCTCGTTCATCCCGTCCGGAGAGTTTCATGTCGATCGTATTTGGAAAACACCTTTTGTCGATCGCTGCAGCCACTGCGCTTGGGGCTTTTGCGGTATTGCCGGCGAGCGCGGCCGATCTTGTCGGGGGTTATTATCCGCCGGCTGCGAAAAGCCAGCGGCACTATGTTCGGACGGCCTATGTCAACGAGGAGTGCGGCCTGTTGAAGGTCACCCAGTACGGTCAGTCGCGCATCGTGCGCATCTGCTCGCCGGTGCTTGATCTGGCGCCTGCTCCGACGAGGGGAACGTCCAGCGGTGATGCCGGAAACGGATCGTCCTTCACGGTGACGCAGCAGTAATCGAGCATCATCGGCAATAGCGATAACCACCTTTTCGGTCGAGAATATCGAGATGCAGATGGTCCTCGTGTGCCTCGTCGCTGCCTGGTGACAGGACGGTTGTGAAGTGCAGGCAGGCGCCGGCGGTGGCGGTGCGCTGGAAGGCGCCTTCCAATGTCGAGTCCTCCGTCCGCGGTTTCATCTCGATCCTTTCGCCATTGTCCAGCTTGAAGGCGGCGACGTCATAGGCGTTGCCGCGGGCATGTTCCGAAATTTTTCCAGTCGAGGCACTGTTTCTCAGGCGGCACTGGTAGGTGGAGCCGGGGACAAGGCCGACGATCCTGCGGCCGGGCATGGCGATGCTCATGGCGGGCTGGACGGTATCCTTCAGCCAATGGGCCATGGTCAGCGCCGTTTTGCAGCGCATGGTCGCACCGCCGAGATCGACGCCGGGCAGGACTTCCGCCACATCGACGGGGTGCTCGATGCCGCAGCCATTGCCATCGTCGATCGGATCGTTCGCCTGGAATTTCGCGCCGATCGCTTTCAGGTCGGCAAGGCAGGCCTGCAGTTCCTGCGGATCCTCCTTGACCAGCGGCGGCGGGGGAGGGCTCTCGGCCTTTTTTGTCTCGCCTTCTTCGGCCTGTTTGTCGGCCGGCGTTGCTTCGTCCTTTACGGGCTCGTTATCCTTCGCCGGATTGCTGGTGTCGGTCGTTGCCGTATCCGGTTCGGGTTTGGCAAGGGGTTTCGGAACCTCGGCTTCGCGTGCCGGCTCGGTCGCCGTGGCGGGCTGCTCGACGACAGGCGGCTTTACCGTCTCGACCGCCGGAGGCTGAGGGGTGTCGTCGGGCTTTGGCGTTTCGGGTGCTGCAGGCTTTTCGGCGATGGTCTTTTGCACCTGCGATTGCGTTGATACGGGAGGCTCTTCAACCTTGGGAACGGGTGTTGTGCTCGGCGTCTGCTCCGGAGCCGCAACCTCCTTCGTTGCAGATTGGGTCTCTGGCGTCGGCTTTTCGATCGGCAGTGGAACACTGGCGAGCGGTGGTGGTTTGGGTATCGAACCGCGCTGACTTGCGGTGCGGGACCTGCTGCGTTGGGGGGAGGATGATTGTTTCCTGATGCCCGTGTCCTTGAGGAATTGATCCAGAACGTTCACCTGTACAAGATCGGTGCTTTGCGCCTGCGGGATCGGACGGGAAGGTGGCAGGGATGCGCCGAGCATGAAGGGAGCGCTCAGGGCAAGCATGTAAAGAGACCGCTTCATCCAGTTCCAACCTCCGGGCCGTGATGACCATGGCCGGTCGTCTGGCGGATAGATCGGACGCCCGGCGAGAGAAGCAACGCGGATGTCCCGCTTTTGGTCGCATCGACCGGCGATATTTTTGCGCTTGCGTGTACACAAGAGCCACGCTAACAATTCCGGCCATGACGATTTCGATGAACAACAACGGTAACTGGTGGTGGGCACGCTGACGCGGCCTTGACCAGTCATGTCCATCGACAAGACGAGACCAAGCCGCCCGAGAACCGAGGCGGCTTTTTTATTGGCCGCTTTGCGGACCGGGCGAACCAGATCGAAGAGGCAAGGGCATTATTATGGTGACGATCATTCGCGACGACGGTTCGGAGACGTACGAGACCAAAGGTGGCATTACCGTCAGCCGCGCCCGCCGGCCGGCGGAATACGCAACCGCAATCTCCTCCTATGTCGATAGGCTGGATGAGCGCCGCGGCGCCGTCTTCTCGTCGAACTACGAATATCCGGGCCGTTATACCCGTTGGGATACGGCGATCGTCGATCCGCCGCTTGGGATCACCTGCAACGGTCGCGAAGTCTGGATCGAAGCCTATAACGAGCGCGGCGAAGTGCTGCTGGGTTTCGTTGCCCACCGGCTTGCTGCCGTCGAGGACCTGACGCTCGGAGAGCGGACTGCCCACCGTCTCGACCTCACCGTCAACAAGCCTTCGCGGGTGTTCACCGAGGAAGAACGCTCGAAAATGCCGACGGTATTTACCGTGCTGCGCGCGATCGTCGATCTGTTCTATTCAGACGCGGATTCGGCGATCGGCCTGTTCGGCGCATTCGGTTACGATCTGGCCTTCCAGTTCGACGCAATCAAGCTGTCGATGGAGCGGCCACAAGACCAGCGCGACATGGTGCTGTTTCTTCCCGATGAAATTCTGGTCGTCGACCACCATGCAGCCAAGGCCTGGGTCGATCGCTACGATTTTGCCAAGGGTGGCGTGACGACCGAGGGCAAGGGACAGGAAATTTCGCCTGATCCTTTCCAGCGCACAACTACAATGCCGCCGAAGGGCGACCACAAGCCCGGGGAATATGCCCAGCTCGTTACCAGGGCCAAAGAGAGTTTTCGTCGCGGCGATCTTTTCGAAGTCGTGCCCGGCCAGAAATTCATGGAACGCTGCGACTCCAAGCCTTCCGAGATTTCCAACCGGCTGAAGGCGATCAACCCGTCGCCCTATTCCTTCTTCATCAACCTTGGAAACCAGGAATATCTGATCGGTGCATCGCCGGAAATGTTCGTGCGCGTCTCCGGTCGCCGGATCGAGACCTGCCCGATTTCCGGGACGATCAAGCGTGGCGAGGATGCGATCTCCGACTCGGAACAGATCCTCAAGTTGTTGAATTCGAAGAAGGACGAGTCGGAGCTGACGATGTGCTCCGATGTCGACCGAAACGACAAGTCGCGCGTCTGCGAACCCGGCTCCGTGAAGGTCATCGGGCGCCGGCAGATCGAGATGTATTCGCGTCTCATTCACACGGTCGATCATATCGAAGGTCGCCTGCGCCCCGACATGGATGCCTTTGATGCCTTCCTGTCGCATGCCTGGGCTGTCACCGTCACCGGTGCGCCAAAACTGTGGGCGATGCGCTTCGTCGAGGCCAATGAAAAGAGCCCGCGCGCATGGTATGGTGGTGCGATCGGCATGGTCGGCTTCAACGGCGACATGAATACCGGCCTGACGCTGCGCACGATCCGCGTCAAGGACGGCATTGCCGAGGTGCGCGCCGGTGCGACGCTGCTGAACGACAGCAATCCGGAAGAGGAAGAGGCCGAAACCGAACTGAAGGCATCCGCCATGATCTCAGCCATTCGTGATGCCCGTGCCGGCAATACGGGCAAGGTGTCCCGCGACGTTGCCCGCGTGGGCGAGGGGGTGAAGATCCTGCTCGTCGACCACGAGGACAGTTTCGTCCACACGCTCGCCAATTACTTCCGCCAGACCGGGGCAACGGTTTCCACCGTGCGCACGCCGGTGCCGGAAGAGGTATTCGACCGGATCGATCCCGATCTCGTGGTGCTGTCGCCGGGACCCGGCAACCCGAAGGATTTCGACTGCAAGGCGACGATCAAGACGGCGCGGGCGAAAAACCTGCCGATCTTCGGCGTCTGCCTCGGGTTGCAGGCGCTGGCGGAAGCCTATGGCGGTCAGCTTCGGCATCTGGCCATTCCGATGCATGGCAAGCCGTCGCGTATCCGGGTGCTGGAGCCGGGCATCGTGTTTTCCGGTCTTGCCAAGGAGGTGACGGTCGGGCGTTATCACTCGATCTTTGCCGATCCGGCGACGCTCGATCCGAACTTCATCATCACTGCCGAGAGTGAAGACGGCACGATCATGGGCATCGAACATGCCAAGGAGCCGATCGCGGCCGTGCAGTTCCACCCGGAATCGATCATGACGCTCGGCGGCGATGCCGGGATGCGGATGATCGAAAATGTCGTGGCGCATCTGGCCCGCAAGCGCGAGACGAAGGCGGCGTAAGATGACGGATGAGATCCGTATCGAACCGATACGGGAAGATCATGTCGAGGGTTTTCGCGAAGCCCTCGACATCGTGGCGCGCGAGCGGAAGTACCTGATCTTTCTTGAAGCGCCTCCGTTCGAGGCGATGCTGGCTTTCGTTCGCGACAATATCGCCGCCGGACATCCGCATATGGTGGCGGTTTCCGGCAGCCGGGTGGTCGGGTGGTGCGATATCCGTCGCGCAGCGCGGGATGCGCAGGCCCATTGCGGCACGCTCGGGATGGGTATTATCCCCGGCTATCGTGACGGTGGCCTCGGCAGGCGGCTGATTACCGCCGCGCTCGATGCCGCCAGGGCTGCGGGTTTGCACAGGATCGAACTCAATGCACATGCGGACAATCTTCGCGCGATCGCCCTCTATGAGAAGGTCGGCTTCGAGCATGAAGGTGTTGCCCGCGATGCTGTGAGGATCGATGGTTTTTACATCGACAGCGTCAACATGGCGATGATCTTCGGTTAGGAAGTTTCCGTCCGCTTCACCAGGTGAAAATACATGTCGCTGCGGATTGCGAAGCCGAGCGAGCGGTAGAGGCCGACGGCTCCCTCATTGTGCTTGTAGGCGTGCAGATAGACGGTTTCATTGCCGGCCGAGATCTCGCCGGCGACGAAGCGTAGCATTAGTTTCCCAAGCCCCTTGCCCTGAAAATCCGGGTGGACGCAAAGGCCGCTCAGTTCGGCAAAACCCGGCTGGCGCATGCGCTGGCCGCCCATGGCGACGAGCCGGCCGTCCATGCGGATGCCCCAGAATTTTCCAAGAGACTGGGCTTTCAGCGTGAAGGGGCCGGGCTTGGTGAGGATTGCGAGCGCCAGCATGTCGGCTGCATCCTGTTCGCTCAAGGCCATGATGCGTGAATCGGCGATCCGTTCGAACGGTTTTTCGGCCAGCATCTGCACCAGCACGGCGTCGATGACGGTTTCGAACAGGGGAAGGGCAGGGATCGGCCGGGCCTCAACCAATGCCAGGGTTTCGTTTGCTGCGGCCAGATCGGTGAGAGCCGCAATGCTTTCGGATGTGTCGTCCTTCATGGCCGCAAACGGCACGATCGAAGGGTCGTAACGCTTTGCGAGCAACGTGCCTTCGGCGAAGGCCGCGTGGATGGTGGCCAGCGCGTTCCAGGCGGGGCGATCGAGGATGTGGGTCATCGGGATTTTCCAGTTTTCAAAGTACGTTGGGTCAAAGGACGTTGCGCAAGGCCGTCTTCGATGGCGGCGAGGTGTAGGAGTAGGTCAGCCCCGAAACCGTCGCAAAGATCGGTCACCGCCGCCTCGATATCCGGCCAGACGGTCTCCTTGGCGAAGACGATCACGTCACGCCCGGCATCCGTCAACGAGATCTGACGGCGGCGCTGGTCGTCGTCGCTGACGGAGATATCCACAAGTCCGGCGTCTGCCAGCTGTCCAACGGCGCGGGTCGCTCCCGGCTGGGAAATGCCGACTGCTTCGGCGATTTCACCGACGGTCAATGCGCCATCCCTGTGGAGCGCAGCCAGGTAAGGATACTGGGTGACCTGAACGGTGACGCCATGCCCCTGCATGATGCGTTGCGTATCGGCCTGAAGGTTTTCTCCGATGCGCTTGAGGCGACTGCCCAGCGTCAAAAGGCCCAGATCACGGACGATATCCTCGGTCACAAAGTCAATCCTCAGGTTCATATGCAGTGTTATATAACGTGTTATGTTTATTTCGGCAAGCCTCTTTTTTCAACGGAACTGTGGCGTGATGGAGTCACAGCAAGATGCGAGCGGTGCAGGTGTGAATAATGGGGTTTTGACAATCCTGATCGATTGCGCCATATGCTGCTGCATCAGAAACCGCCGCTGCGACACACTCGCAGCGGCGGTTTCGCCGTTTTGGAGCATAGTTTCTGCAAGTCGTTTGCACCTGCAGGAAGGCGCACCCGCAAAGGGTGCCAAGGTTTGAAAAGGATAGACCGGTGAATACGGCGCTTACGAGAGATCGGGCCATTGTCGAACGGCTCGCATTCTGGGGCATCCCCATCTCAATTGGGGTCATGGGCCTGAAGATGCTGGCCTGGTGGGTGACCGGCTCCGTCGCGCTGCTGTCGGACGGGATGGAATCCTTTGTCAACGTCACCGCGGCGTTCATCGCCTATTTCGTCATCCGTTATGCGCAGCGGCCGGCCGACCACGACCACCAGTTCGGTCACCACAAGGCGGAATATATTTCTGCCGTCATCGAAGGCGTGCTGATCGTCGTCGCCGCAATCCTGATCATTCAGGAGGCGTGGGGTGCGCTATTTGCGCCGTCCGTGATGGAAGCGCCGGCGCTCGGCCTGGCGATCAATGCCGCCGCCGGTGTGGTCAACGCCATATGGGCAACGATCCTGATCCGGGTCGGTACGGCGCATCGGTCGCCGGCGCTGACGGCAGACGGCCATCACATCATGTCGGATGTTGTCACCTCCGCCGGTGTTTTCGTCGGTCTTATCCTCGCGGTCGTCACCGGTTATGCGATCCTCGATCCGCTGCTCGCCATCCTCGTCGCCATCAACATTCTCTGGCAGGGCTACAAGGTGATTTCCCACTCGCTCGGCGGGCTGATGGACAAGGCACTCGAGCCGGAGGAAGAGGCCGCGGTGCGCGAGGCGATCACCACCCATTCCGAGGGTGCGCTCAACGTGCACGACCTGAAATCGCGGCGGGCAGGGGCCGTTGCCTTCATCGATTTTCACCTCGTCGTGCCGGCTTCGATGTCGGTCGGGCAGGCACATGATATCTGCGACCGCTTGGAAGATGCGATCAAAGAGGTTATTCCCGGCGCCACATTGGCGATCCATGTGGAGCCCGAAGGCGAGCGCGTCCATGGACAGAAGGTGGAAATCGAAGCGCATATCAGCGCGGAAGGAATAGCAAAATGACAATGACGGATGTCAGCGGGCTGTCACAGCTCGGAAAACAGGTGGACGCGCCGAAGAGCCCGGAAGAAGCGGTTCTGGAACGGGTGCCGAACAGCAATCAGGGCATGGATTACGTGACGCGCTTCACTGCGCCGGAATTCACCTCGCTCTGCCCGATGACGGGCCAGCCGGATTTCGCCCATATCGTGATCGACTACATTCCGGATGCCTATCTGGTGGAATCGAAGTCGCTGAAACTGTTTCTGACGTCGTTCCGCAACCACGGTGCGTTTCACGAGGACTGCTCGGTCTATATTGCCAAGCGGCTGGTCGATCTGCTTGCGCCGAAATGGCTGAGGATCGGCGCCTACTGGTATCCGCGCGGCGGCATTCCGATCGACGTCTTCTGGCAAACGGGTGCAGTGCCTGAAGGGGTGTGGCTGCCGGATCAGGGCGTGCCGACTTATCGCGGCCGCGGATGAGAAACGGTTGGGCTTAATTGGTTTAAAGCATCGGGAACTAATGCCTTAAACCTCAACACAAAAAGCGCCGGCATCGCTGCCCGGCGCTTTTTCCTTGCTGTCGTGGTGGTCAGACGTCGAAGCTGTCGTCGTTGCTGCCGAAGTCATTGCTGTCGGAAGCCGCGCCGTTGTCGTCGTTCGGAAAATCGGCCTGCTGCCAGCCGTCATTGTTGTTGTCGTTACCGTTGTTATCCGAATTGTCGGATGCTTCGCGGATCGCGTCGTCGCCGTAATAATTGTTGACGACGGTTTCCTCGACGGCCGGTTGCTCCGAAGCGCCGAAGGAACTGGCGCCTGCCAGTGGATTGCCGAGACCTGCACCGGCCATATGGTTGCTGAATATGCCAGAAAGCGAATTGGCAAGCAGCATGCCGCCGGCAACGCCGGCCGCGGTGCCGAGTGCACCGGTGAGAAAACTGCTGCCGGCCGAGGGGCCGCGATTCGCGTTGCTGCTCCATGGAGCCGAAGCCTGAGGGCTGTATGGCGGGGGAGGTGCGCGGTAACCGTCATCATAACCGCGCGGGCCTTCATAACTCGGGCGCGCACCCCAAGGGCCGGACGCCGGAGCAGAAGATTGCTGCACCGGAGCCTGCTGGCGAGACTGCTGCGAGCCGAAGATCGAGCTGAGGAAGCCGCCGCCCTGTTCTGTCTGCCGATGGTCGCTCTGACTTGCCTCAAGCTCGTGGATGCGATCTTCCAGTTCGCGGATGCGGTTGGATGCGGCTTCCAGCCCTTTTTCCTGCACGGCGACCGCCTGGGCGAGATAATAGGTCGCGTAGGGTTGCTTGCGGGTTTCGCTATCGATCAGCTCTTCCGCTTCCCGATCCCGCGGCGTGGCCGAGGCGGTGCGGACGCGATCGAATAGGCCGTTGAGAAGCTGGCGTTCTTCCGGTGACATATCTGCCTCCTTGGGCAAGTTGGATGCCCAAGGACGTAGGAGGCGATTGCGGCTTTTCCAATCGCAGTCGGATTAAATTGCGGTAATGCGCGAGGGCTCAGCCGAAGGCCAGCGACAGGCCAAGCAGAGCCGTGGCACCGCCGAGAATGCGGGCAACGTGGGGGCTGAAGCGGGAAATTCCGAGGCCGAGGGCAATGCCTGCAAGGTGCAGAAACGCTGTCGCGAAGACGAAGCCGATGCCGAACTGGAGTGCGCCGGCGGAGCCGAGTTCACCACCATGGGCATGGCCGTGGAACAGCGCGAATACAGCCACGATCGCTGCGCAGACCGCCGTCGGCAGGCGGACCGCGATGGCGACGAGGAGACCGAGAGCGATGACGGACGCCAGAATCGCCGGTTCGACGAAGGGAAGGCCGATGCCGGACAATGCCAGCGCAAAGCCGATTGCCATCGTGCCGACAAAGGCTGCCGGGACGATCCACAGCGCACTCCTGCCGCCGCCCTGCGAGATCTGCGCGGCCCAGAGACCGACTGCGGTCATCACCAGAATATGGTCCATGCCGAAGAGCGGGTGTGAGAAACCGGCCATGAAGGAGCCATGCTCCTCCGGGTTGAGATGCGCAAAGGCGGGTGCCGCCGCGGCAGCAAAAATGACAGCGGACAAGGAAAGGCGTCTAAACATTATGGTCCCCTTTATTCTGTAAGGCCTTCAAATAAGGCAGAGAATAGGACGCCGAACTTCCCGATGTCCACCGCAATTGCAGGCTCTGTGCCCACAGGTTTCTACGTCATTCACCTTATGAACGAGGTTCGTGGGAGCTTCGAACCACTCTCCATTGTTTTGTGGCCGCGAACGCATTATGTCCGATGTTATGAATCCCATGCAGGAGACACTGACTGTGCTGAACGACGAAGACGACAACGACGACAAGACCAAGGAATTGCCGCTCGGCAAGGAAACAGAGGCGAATCTTTTCAAGTCGCGCTCGATCTTCATTTACGGTCCGATTACCCAGGAATTGGCGCAGAAGGTCAACACGCAGCTCGTCGCACTTTCGGCAGCAAGCGACGACGATATTCGCATCTATGTGAATTCCCCCGGCGGCCACGTCGAATCGGGTGATTCCATCCATGACATGATTAAGTTCATCAAGCCGAATGTCTGGATGATCGGAACCGGCTGGGTGGCTTCTGCAGGCGCGCTGATCTATGCGGCTGCTCCGAAGGAACGCCGGGTCGCTCTGCCGAACACGCGTTTCCTCATCCATCAGCCGTCCGGCGGCACGCGTGGCATGGCATCGGATATCGAGATCCAGGCCCGCGAAATCATCAAGATGAACCAGCGCCTGATCAAGATCTTCTCGGTGGCCACAGGCCAGACGGAAGAAAAGATCGCCAAGGACATCGACCGTGACTATTGGCTTTCCGCCGAGGAAGCGGTGTCCTACGGCCTGGTGTCGAAGATCGTGACCTCGCAGAGCGAAATCTGAGACGGCACGTCCGATAGTCAAATTTGAAAAGCCCCGCGGTCGTGGACGTGCGGGGCTTCTTTGTGATTACCACCGCGAGTGGTGCGCGGGGATTAACGTTCTACGACGTCAGAGCTGGCGAGGATATCATACCGCTTCTCTGACCTGTAATCCGCTATGCTCGGTTCGCGCCTGCCAGTTCTCGACGAAGGTGATGAAGTCCGAGGCCGGAAGAGGCTTGGAGAAGGCGTAGCCCTGAAGCACATGGCATCCGAGATTGCGCAGGATTTCGATATGTCCGCTCGTTTCGACCCCTTCGGCGACGATTTCGATGTCCTGTGATTTCCCGATTTCGATGATCGAGGCGACCAGCCTGCGCTGGGATGCCGAGGCCTCGATGGGGGAGATCAGCTTGCGGTCGATCTTCAGGCGCTTCGGCCCGAGTTCGATCAGGCTGACGATCGACGCATGGCCGGTGCCGAAGTCGTCGATCTCGATGTCTATGCCGAGCGATTTCAGCCGGGTGATTGCCGTGCGCAGGTCTTCATCCTGATCATCGAAGGAAATCGATTCCAGAAGCTCGAACGACAGGCTGCCGGGCGCAAATTGCAGACCCGCCAGCCGGTCGAACATACGTCCATCCTTCAATCTCTGCGCCGATATGTTGACCGAAAGATGCGGGACATCCAGCCCGAGCGCTTTCCAGCGAACCGACTGGAACAACGCCTTTTCCAGAATGATCGCATCAAGGTCTGCCGCGCGGTTCAAACTCTCGGCGATATCGAGAAAGCGATCCGGTGCAAGCGTGCCGCGGTCTGGGTGCTGCCAGCGTGCCAGTGCCTCCACGCCGACGATCTGCAGCGTCCTGGCATCGAATTGGGGTTGGAAATAGGGAATGATCTGGTCGTGTTCCAGCGCCGTCAGGAACTCATCCGAGATCGTCTTGCGCAACACGGCTGCCATTCGAAGCTCGTCGGAGAAGATTTCGAAGCGGTTGCGGCCGCGCTTCTTTGCCTCATAAAGCGCGATATCGGCGTTGACCAGAAGCTCGCGGGGTTCTTCCATTGCCACCGTCTGGCAGGAGATGCCGGCGCTGCAACCGATACGGCATTTCTGGCCGCCTATGTCTATCGGTCTTGCCAGCGACCTGACGATCGCCTGGGCAAGTTCACGCGAGCGCCGCTCGACGGATGGGCCGATTGTGGCGATGACGAATTCGTCGCCGCCCACGCGGGAGGCGAATTCATCCGGGGTGACGAGGTCAAGCAGGCGCACCGTGGTCTGTCTCAGAACCTCATCGCCGGCGGCATGGCCGAGCGTGTCGTTGACTTCCTTGAAGCGGTCGAGATCCACATGAATGAAGGCAATTCGGTGGCTTGCTTCCGCCTTACCGCTGCCTGCTTCCATGAACTGGTCCAGGAAGCGCCGGTTGGGAAGGCCGGTGAGTGCGTCGTGGAGCGACTGGTGCTCCAGTGTCCTGCGTGTAGCCCTGAGCTGGACATTCTGCTCTTCCGCCTGCGACTGCGCCTCGCGCAGCTCTGCCTGCAGAAGCATGTCCTTCGTCACATCCCAATTGGCTCCGACGACCCGCATCTCGCGGCCGACTGGACGGTAGAACCTGCCATTGGCACGGATATGTCTGACTTCGCCCGCCGAGGACACAACCCGAAACTGGGTATTGTATGCCCTCTCTTCGGTAATCGCCTGTTGGAAGACATGTTGGACATTGCTGAGGTCATCTGGGTGAATCGCGTTCTTCCAGTCATCGTAGGAAAACATCTCGCGATCGGGAGCCCCGTCATACATTTCGCGCATCCGCCTGTCCCAGATCAGGCTGCCGCTGGCGGGATCGAATTCCCAGACCCCGATTCCTGAAGCGTCGAGAGCGAGACCCAGGCGGTGGGTGACGGCTGCAAGCTCCTCCTCACGGTGCTGCAGCGTGACGAGGTTGCGATGCCGCTGTCTCATCAGCAGGCCGGCCCAGATGAGAGGCGCGATGATGCCGATCGCGACCAAGGCGGCGTAGATCCGGAATGTGAAGATCGACGGAGGTGCCTGGACCCAACCTCCCTTCGGGACCGCAGCCAGATACCATGTGTCGTATCCGAGTTCGATACGTGTACGCACCGCGTCTTCGGCAAAGACTGTGGGATCGCCGACAAAGACATCCTTGTCGGAAGGCTGTGGCCGACGCGCTATGGCAATGTCCAGAGATTGTTGGTCGGAGCTGAGATTGCTGTCCCGATAAAGCCGCTCGGCATCGATCACGGCAGAAACGATACCCCAGAAGTGGCCGTTGCCGATCGCAAATACCGGGTAGCGGGCAAGCAACCCGTGGCCGCCCTGTGAGAGCTTCACCGGGCCTGCGACGGTGGTCTTGCGCCGTTTGATGGCTTCGAAAACCGATCCGGCCTGTTTCGGATGGGCATTGTAATCCTGCCCGATGAGTTGCTTGTTCTCGTCGAAGGGATAGACGTGCTGGACCACGAGGTTTGGGGCTGCGACGACGTTTCGCAATTGCGAGGGAACGCTGAAAATTCGTTCTGACAAGGCGGAAAACTGCGACTGCGTCATGTTGGGATTGGCCGCGATCGCTGCAACAAGTCCCTGGATGAGGTTCACATTGCCATGGATCTGGGTTTCGAGGCGGGATGAAACCTGGGCCAGGCGCTCGGACGCGACAAGCCTCTGTTCTGACAGAAAACGCTCGTGCTCTTCATGGTCTGCCTGAACAAAGCCGATAGCCACCGCAACAATGACGGCGATGGCGGGAATAAAATAGCTGAACCCAAAAGTCTTATGGATTGGCCGCACGGATTTGTCCCAGGAAGAAAAAATAGCCATCGAATATTCCGGTCGTATGATGGCATAAGGTCACAGACAAACTTTAAGATTATGCTTTTGTGACACTGGTTTGGCCTCGAAAACGGTCCTTCTACTGCAAATGAGGAGCCGGTTCGGTGGTAGCCGGCACCCTTTCCGTGTCTCCATTTGTTCTTGCTCGCTACAGTTTATGGACTGGACCCTCCAAATCCGAAGGCGCATAATTTCCAGCGGGGAGGGGTGGCGATGCAGGATGATGGATACAATCAGTTTTGCCCGATCGCCAAGGCCTGCGAACTGATCGAGCCGCGCTGGACCCTGTTGCTGCTTTCCGAAATGTGGTCCGGGTCTACGCATTTCAATGAAATTCGCCGTGGAGTGCCCGGCATGTCGCCGACGCTGATGTCCAAGCGGCTGAAGCAGATGGAGGTGAACGGGTTGGTGACCCGTTCAATCAATGAAAGCACCGGTGAGATCACCTACCTGACGACGAGGATTGCCGACGAACTCGGGCCTATTGTCCGGGAACTCGGCCTCTGGGCGCATCGCAATATCGACGCCGATGTGACTCTCGAAAACCTCGATGCCCGGCTTCTGATGTGGAACATGCGCCGCAAGATCGATGCGGAAGCGCTGCCCAAACGGCGGCGCAGCGTCATCGAGTTCAGTTACCCCGAACTGCCACGTGAAGAGCGCCACTACTGGCTGGTGAACAAGCCGGGTCAGCCGGTGGACCTCTGCCTGATCGATCCCGGTTATGACGTCGATCTCTACATAACGGCAGAGCTGAAGGCGATGACGGCGGCATGGATGGGGCTTTCAGGCCTCAAGGCCGAGATTGAGCGAGGCAGGATTTCATTGGTCGGCGACGCGGATCTAGCATCGCGGATCGACAATTGGATGGTGCGCAGTTCGTTTGCCGCCTGTTGATCCGATCCATTTTCTGTATCGGGTCCGGTTCATTTTCTACACTGGAAACACCGGCATGCGATGGAGCATCCTCCAATCACCACCCGATCCATCGGGCAGTTGCAAACGGGAGGAATGACAATGCAGACAGCAAATCTCAACCTGTCGCATCCTGCGGCAACAGCGGCAGCAGACCTTGCCGCCGTCAAGGCGCGCCAGCAGGGCGCCTGGGCATCGGGCAATTATGCGGTCGTGGGCACGACGTTGCAGATCGTCGGCGAGACGCTTTGCGAGGCTCTCGATCTCAGGGCTGGCGAAACGGTTCTGGATGTCGCGGCTGGCAACGGAAATGCGACGCTTGCTGCGGCCAGACGATGGTGCCAGGTCACATCGACCGATTATGTGCCGGCCTTGCTGGAACAGGGCAGGCGGCGTGCCGAGGCGGAAGGCCTCAGCGTGAACTTTCAGACAGCCGATGCCGAAGCTCTGTCCTTTGCCGACAATCATTTCGACGTCGTGCTTTCCACCTTCGGCGTGATGTTCACGCCCGATCAGGAGAAAGCTGCCTCCGAGTTGCTGAGGGTGTGCCGTTCAGGGGGGCGGATCGGTCTTGCCAACTGGACGCCGGACGGCTTCATCGGGCAATTGTTCAAGACGATCGGGCGTCATGTGCCGCCACCGGCCGGCGTGCGACCACCTTCACTTTGGGGGACGTCCGGGCGGCTGGAGGAGCTGTTCGGCCATGCGGCCGGGATATCCATCACGCAGCAGGATTTCGTCTTCCGCTATCGTTCGGCGGATCACTGGGTACAGGTGTTCCGCACATGGTACGGACCTGTCCACAAGGCCTTCGCCGCGTTGCCGACCGAGAAGCAGGCCGACCTGGAAAAGGAGCTTGTTGATCTCATCGATCGCTTCAACCGGGCCGAGGACGGCACGATGGTGGTGCCAAGCGACTATCTCGAGGTGATCATCGCGAAGCGCTGATCACTGGCGGGCCGGCGTCTGCAAACGAGGATGCAGGCGTTCCAAGCGCCGTGTGCCGGTATTGGCACACGGCGCCGGTCGCATGATCAAAAATAGACGGATGTTCCGCTTCGATACGGAAAAGCCGGTTGTTTAGCTCAGGCTTAACTCTGCAGTCCGGTTGTCGGACAAAAGTGATGCATTGTTGGAAAACTTAACCGATCAAGCTGTTAGAGTGGCTGCGGGAGGATTTTGGAGGAGAGCCACTCAAACAGGAGCAGTTTCAATGACGAACTCCATTTCGAATGCGCTTGGTGTCGCACTTTATTACAGCGGCAGCTCGAAAGCCTGGTTTTCTGCGACAGGCTCCGGCCCGATCCAGTACGGCACCGCAGGGAACGACTCCATGTGGGGCGACAGTTCCGTCAACGTCACCATGACGGGCGGAACAGGTGATGACATCTACTATCTCTATTCCGATAAGAACCGCGCCGAGGAAAAAGCCGGCGAAGGCGTCGATACGATCGACACATGGATGAGCTACACACTGCCGGAGAATTTCGAGAATCTCAGGGTAACCGGCGACAACCGCTATGCCTTCGGTAACTCGGCCGACAACATCATTACGGGCAGTTCGAGCCGGCAGACGATTGATGGCGGGGCTGGAAATGACGTGCTGATCGGCGGAGGCGGTGCCGACACATTCATCATTTCTAAGGGGAACGGCACCGATCTCATCGCTGATTTCAGTAGCGACGATAGGATACGGCTCGACGGTTATGGTGTGACGTCTTTCGACCAATTGATCAGCCAATCCTCGCAGCAGGGCAATGATCTCTGGCTGAATCTGGGGAATGGCGAAAGTGTCGTGCTGGCCGGTACGACGGCTGATGATCTCAGTGCGGACCAGTTCGAACTGAATCTCGATCGTTCCAGCCTGACGCTGAGCTTCAACGAGGATTTCAATTCGCTCTCGCTTTTCGATGGCCAGGACGGCGTCTGGGAGGCCAAATACTGGTGGGCACCGGAGAAGGGCGCCTCGCTTCACACCAACGGCGAGCAGCAATGGTACGTCAACCCCGCATACGATCCGACAGCATCCGCCAATCCGTTCTCGGTGACGGATGGCGTGCTGACGATCAGGGCGGAGCAGACGCCGGATGCGCTTTCCGGTGAAGTCGAAGGTTACGACTATACGTCCGGCATGCTGACGACCCATGCTTCCTTTGCGCAGACCTATGGTTATTTCGAAATTCGTGCGGACATGCCGGATGAACAGGGCGCTTGGCCTGCCTTCTGGTTGCTTCCGGAAGACGGTTCGTGGCCGCCGGAACTGGATGTGATCGAGATGCGCGGGCAGGACCCGAATACGTTGATCATGTCGGCCCATTCGAACGAAACAGGTCAGCAGACATCGGTCATCAAAAATGTCGCCGTGACGGATACCGAGGGTTTTCACACCTACGGTTTGCTGTGGGACGAAGACCATATCACCTGGTATTTTGACGATGTGGCCGTTGCGCAAACGGACACGCCGGCCGACATGCATGATCCGATGTATATGATCGTCAATCTGGCGGTCGGCGGCATGGCTGGCACACCGTCTGACGAGCTTCCCGATGGCTCGGAAATGAATATCGACTACATCCGCGCCTATTCGCTGGACGACCTGGAAGCATCGAATACCGCTTCTGCCGTTCAACCCAGCGAGTGGCTTCTCTGATCGATCGCTTCAGGCGAACGGTTTTGGCGTGACGAGGCTTGCAAGGGGCAATGGATTTTGATCTTGAGGGATCAGACTTCCACCCCTTGCCAAGTTTTCGGTCGCCCATGCTCAAGGATTTTTCTCCCTCGGCCCTGACGATGGGGCTGCTGACAGCCTTTGTCGGTTTTGTCAGTTCCTTTGCCGTGATCATGCAGGGATTGCAGGCTATGGGCGCGTCGTCCGAGGAAATTGCCTCGGCGCTGCTTGCCGTCTGCATCGCGCAAAGCTTGCTGACTGTATTCTTTTCGCTCCGCCATCGCATGCCGGTCATGATGGCGTGGACGACACCGGGCGGTGCGCTTCTGGCGGCAACCGGTGCGATCGAGGGCGGTTTCCCGGCGGCCGTCGGAGCCTTCGTGCTCTGCGGCGTGATGATCGCGCTGTCGGGGTTTTTCCGGCCGCTCGGACAGATGATCCGCAAGATCCCGGCACCGATTGCCAACGCCATGCTTGCCGGCATTCTCTTGAGTCTCTGCCTTGCGCCGGTGAAGGCAGTTGCCTTCAATGCGGCGCTCGGGTTGCCGATCGTGCTGACGTGGATGGTCGTGGTATCGAGGTGGCGGCTCTGGGCCGTGCCGGCGGCGCTCGGCGCCTTCATCCTCGTCTTGATCTTCGGCGTCGATCTGCCCGATGATGTATTCGGCCAGATCGGGGCTGCCATCCATCCGAGCCTGATCTGGGTGCCGCCGCTTTTCACCTGGCATGGTTTCATATCGGTCGGACTACCGCTGTTTATCGTCACCATGGCGTCGCAGAATATTCCGGGAATTGCTATTTTGAAGGCGCATCATTACGAGCCGGCGCCTGGGCCGCTGTTTGCCTCGACTGGCATATTCTCGACCATCATTGCTTTCTTCGGCAGCGTGCCGGTCAACCTTGCGGCGATTACGGCGGCCATGTGCGCCAGCGAGGATGCGCATCCCGATCCCAAGCGGCGCTACTGGGCTGCGGTGATCGGTGGGGCAGCCTATACCGTACTTGGGCTGATTGCTGGGGGGATCATCGCGTTTGTCTCGATGGCGCCACCGATTCTGCTTCAGGCGGTTGCGGGTCTTGGCTTGATCGGTGCGTTCTCGAATGCAGCTTTTGCCGCCTGGCGCGAGCCGGAGACGCGCGAAGCGGCGGCGATCACCTTCCTCGTCACTGCGTCGGGTGCCACGTTTGCCGGGATTTCCGGGGCTTTCTGGGGGCTTGTCGCGGGGGCTGCGATGATGGGCTTGTCGAAAGTGATGAAACGGCCCACCTGACCAGATGCGTACCGGAAGAGCGAAAGCCGTTCTTGCCGGATGCCTGATGTAAGGTTATACATCCATGCATGACCATGACAGGCGCGATCATGTTTGACCGTTTTGCAACCCGCAGCATCGCTGCCGGGGCGACGGTTTTCGCGCCTCTCTCGCTTCTTAGCCTCGACCTTACACTCGGTTGCCGGGTCCGTTGAGGAGCGCCCGGCGGCCGAAAAGCCAGCCGGCGTAAGAGCTCCTCGCATCCAATCCCAAAATGAAACCCGGACCTGAACAGGTCCAACATCCGCAGTCGAATGGCCACCCTTAGATGGCATCGAGCGAAACTGCTCCTGCGGATGGGAAGCGAAGGACAGACACATGGACAGCAAAACTTCCGCATCGGCCAAGGGCATGCAGTCGGCGGGCGTAAAGTACCGCGCTTACCCGGCCATCAATATCCCGGACCGCACATGGCCGGGCAAGACCATCGAGAAGGCGCCGATCTGGTGTTCGGTCGATTTGCGCGACGGTAACCAGTCGCTGGTCAATCCGATGGGCCACGACCGCAAGGCACGCATGTTCAAGCTGTTGCTGGATATGGGTTTCAAGGAAATCGAGATCGGGTTTCCGTCCGCCTCGCAGACCGACTTCGACTTCGCCCGCTGGTGCGTGGAAGAGGGCGGCGTGCCGGAGGACGTGTCCTTGCAGGTGCTGGTGCAGTGCCGGCCGGAGCTGATTACCCGCACGTTCGAATCGCTGGAAGGTGCGCACAAGCCGATCATTCATTTCTACAATTCGACCTCGGAACTGCAGCGCCGTGTCGTGTTCGGCAAGGATGTACACGGCATCAAGCAGATCGCCGTCGATGCGGCGAAGATGATCACCGACATGGCCGCCAAGGCCGGCGGCGGCTACCGGTTCGAATATTCACCGGAAAGCTTTACCGGCACTGAGCTGGATGTGGCGCTGGAGATCTGCAACGCGGTAATCGAGGTGGTGAAACCGACGGCGGACAACAAGTTGATCCTCAACCTGCCATCCACCGTCGAGATGGCGACGCCGAACATCTATGCCGACCAGATCGAATGGATGTGCCGCAATATCGACAACCGCGAGAACGTCATCATCTCGCTCCATCCGCACAATGACCGGGGCACCGGCATTGCCGCGACCGAACTGGGGTTGATGGCGGGTGCCGACCGTGTCGAAGGCACGCTGTTCGGCAATGGCGAGCGTACGGGCAATGTCGACGTGGTAACGTTGGCGCTGAACATGTTCACGCAGGGTGTCGATCCGGAACTGGATTGCTCCGACATCGAGCGGATCAAGGACGTCTACGAATATTCCAACGAGATGGTCATTCCCGAGCGTCATCCTTATGTCGGCGAACTGGTCTATACCGCGTTTTCCGGCTCGCATCAGGATGCGATCAACAAGGGCATGAAGGCGATCAAGGTCGCCAATCATCCCGTCTGGGAAGTGCCGTATCTGCCGATCGACCCGCAGGATGTGGGGCGTTCCTATGAAGCGATCATCCGCATCAATTCACAGTCGGGCAAGGGCGGCATCGCCTATATCCTGCAGCAGGATTACGGCATCAACCTGCCGCGTAACCTGCAGGTCGAGTTCCGTGAGGATATCCAGCGGATCACGGATGAAGAGGGCAAGGAAGTCGGGTCAAAGCGCATCTATGAGCGCTTCATGGAGCGGTATGTCGAGCAGCCCGGCGCGCGGCTGGCCTTCGTCGATCATCACACCTACCCGTCCGAACCGAACCACAGGGGCGTGCGCGTGGTGGCGGCAGAGATCACCGATCGCGGCGAAACCAAGCGGATCGAAGGCAAGGGAACCGGCCCGATCGACGGGTTCATCAATGCGCTGTCAGTCTATCTCGGCATCGACCTGTCGGTGAATGATTACTCGGAACACTCGCTGCAACATGGCTCCAACGCATCGGCCATTGCCTATGTTGAGATGCAGCATCCCGGCGGCAAGCTGTTCGGTGCAGGCGTCAACACCAATATCGTTGCCGCATCGCTGGAAGCGATCGTCTCGGCAGCGAACCGGGTTCTGGAGGAGAGGGCGCGATAAGCGCCCTTGAGCTGAACAGACAAAAAAGCCGCCGCGGGATACCGCGGCGGCTTTTTCGTTTGAACTTGAATGTGGTCAGATCAGACCAGCTGCTTTGGCTGCGATCTCGTCAAGATCGGCCGCTGAAGAGGGGGCCACGATGACATATGTCGCAAGCGGCGTGCTCCAGGAGACGAGGCTGGTATCTAGGCGTATGTCCTCGATCGGTTTCGTGGTTTCGGGCCTTACCCTTGAAAAAGTAAGGGCCAGAATATCGCCGTCATTGTCGCCGGATGTCCGGCGATAGATAAGCACGCCTGTCGGCGTGTTTTCGGCTGCAACCAGACGTGCACCGACAAAGGCAAGCCCACTCTCCGTCAGATCCGGAATGCGAAAGCCGACGCCGGTGCCAGTGGTCAGCCATTCGAGAATATCGGCGGGCCTGTCGGCACCGATTTCCACCAGCCGGTTTTGCTGGCGGCTGTACAGGCGGTAATGGGAGACGATGTCATCCAGCCAGTCGCGTTGCTCGAATGCCTGGCCCGTCAGTGTTTCAGACGTCTGCATGCCGCCGGTGGGCCGGGCGCCAATCATGTATCCGAGACTGCTGCCCAGAAGAAGAGTGAGGATACAGGCCGATAAAGCCTGAAGACCCGAGGGGCGAAAGGCAGCGCTCCTGCGTGCCGATCCGGGAAGACGCACCGCCTTGCGGGGCAGAGGCGCATTCTTGATGCTGCGGACGAGGTCGAGCGGCACGGGCTCCTTCAGCAAATCGTCGAGGCGATGCCGCGCGGCCTGGCTACCGCGCTTCAGATCATCGTGCAGCGCCCGCGCGTGCGGATCGTTGACGAGCAGAGCTTCGACATCCTGACGCTCGGTATCCGAAACCTGGCTATCAACAAAAGCGGAGAGACGCCGTTCAAGCTGTGAAGGTTCGGTGCTTGCCACGGTCATGCTCTCCTCTCCGCCACTCCGGGCGGTTGAGAGGCGAGCGCGAGGCGTGCGGCACAAAGCCGCGACGAAAGCAGTTCCGGAGTGACGCCAAGGATCGATGCTGCCTCGGTGTAGTCGAAACCTTCTACATCAACGAGAAGCAATGCGCTCGCCAGCCCCTGAGGAAGACCGAGAAACGCCTTGGAAGCGCAATTTTCGTCGCTGCTCTTTGCTGCGGCCTGAGGTTTGGCCTGAGGCTCCTGGCGGCTTCGCTTGCGAGGCTCTTCGTTCCAGCCGGTGCGGATCTGATTGAAGACCCAGCTTTCGAGCCGGCCTTCGCCCTTCCAGTGATGGCTTTTCAGGACAACGCGCGGGCAGACCTCCTGCAGGAGGCCGTCCGCCGTATTCGCGTCTCCGGTCAGCGTCCAGGCGAACCGGCGCAAACGCGGCAGCAATGCCACAAGGTCGCGGCGGATGTCGTTCGAAGCTGCTGACGGATTCATAAAGGGGATATGGCCTTTTGCTCTCAGTCGAATAAATGCATCAAGGCATTAAGTATGAATCGAATGTGACGATTCTGCAACAAGCATCTACTATCCTTGCAGAACTCTGGCCGCTTCCTCCACCGAGATTTGCACCGGAGCCTCGCCGTAGAAGAGCTTTGTGTTCTCGAGATGGATGCCGTCACCGCTTTCCGTCAAGCCATAACGCTCGCAGGTGAGGTTCCATGCGCCCGGTTTGCCGGAAAGGTTGAAGAGATTGTAGGCGGCAGGCGGTTTATGTCCACCGGGGCCCTGCGAGGCGGATGCGATACCGACCACAGGCACGGGCCGGTCATGGGTTTTCAGCCAGTAGACCGTATTGAGGTGAGTATGGCCGTGCAGGATGAGTTCGGCACCGCCTGTGGAGATCGCCGCGGCAAAACGCCGGATGCCGATCATCCGTTTATGCGAAGCAGCTGCCCCGTGGATCGGCGGGTGATGGATAAGGACGACCCGGAACAGGCCCTCTTCGCCGGCTTTTTTCAGCAGGTTGACCGTCTCGCGAGCCTGTCTCGGACTGAAGAAACCCGAGGCTGAAAACGGGGGCGTGGCGTTCGATGTGGAGCAGCCGATGATCGCCAGCGGTCCGCGCTGGCGATAGGTCGGGAAGATATGATCGTCTTTCGGCCACTCGCCGGGGTCGTCGTCGCTCCTGATGAACGGGTACCAGGCTGCAACCGATTTATCATGGGCGCCGGGCACATAGGCATCGTGGTTTCCGGGAACGACGGTCGTATCCTCCGGGTTTCCGATCGTGTCCAGCCATTCCCTTGCCAGCCGCGTCTCTATCTTCGTCGCCAGATTGACCAGATCGCCGGTGATGACGAGCTGATCAGGATTGCGGGTCTTGAGATCGCTGAGCAAAAGATCGAGTGTATTGACGAACAGATGTTTGCGGCGGTTGCGATGCCAGTTGACGAAACCGGTGATACGCTTGGACATGAGTTCCCGAATCGAGAGTTTCGGAAGCGGTCCCAGGTGGATGTCGGAAATATGGGCGAATTTGAACATGGCCCAGACATAACGCACGAAACGGAAATTCGTTATGAAATTTACGCGAGCGGATCGGAGAGCTGATGAGTGCTACCGGCATAGCTGAAATCGGCACATGGCGCACGCGTGCTCTGGTGTGGCTGCTGCATCGTTTTTTTCTTCTCTCCCGTGGGATGACGATGGGTGTTCGAGCGGCCTGCTTCAACGATCGGGGCGAGGTATTTCTGGTGCGCCATACCTATGTTCCGGGCTGGTATATGCCGGGCGGCGGCATGGAGCACGGCGAAACGGCGCTGGAGGCGCTGGCCAAAGAATTGCGGGAGGAGGGTAATCTCGTCATGACCGCCGCGCCGGAGTTCGTGAATGTCTATTACAACTCAAAGACCAGCAAGCGCGATCATGTGCTGTTTTACCGCGTCACCGTCGAGCAGACGGCACCGCGGCTGCCGGATCGGGAAATCGCCGAGAGCGGTTTCTTCGCGCTGGATGCACTGCCGGACGAGGTGACGGATGCGACGCTCAGACGGTTGCAAGAATTAAGCAAAGAGGTCGAACTGTCGGACTTTTGGTAACCGCCTTGATGATGCCAAATGAAGGAAGTCGGCTCGGCCAGTCTGACGTCTTGCCGAGCCTTTAATCCCAGAGAATGTGATCGCCGTCTCGGGCCAGATGTCCGAGACGGCGGCTGATGATATTCAGTCGCTTGCGATTAACCTCAGCTCTTCAGAGCCGTATTGCACAGGCTCCAGAAGCCGCCGCCTTTCTGGATCCACTTAAGGTCGCCGAGTGTGCCGTCGTCCTTGTTTTTGTGATAGGTGTCGACACAGGTCTTGAGCCGAGCCTTGGCAGGGGTTTCGCTAGAATATTTCTTGCCGACCACCTTTGGGAAAATGACGCTTTTCGGGGCTTTGATGGTTGCCTTTTCTGGCTCTTTCTCCGTCGTTGCCGCAACTTCCTTGTTGTCGGCGGCGTCTTCGGCGGCAGCGTCCGTACCGCAGAATTTGGCGCGGTAGTCGTTCCATTTGACGTCCTTGGCGGAACCGTCCGTCTTGGCGGCCTGGTACTTGGTGCTGCACTCCTTCATTGTAAGAGCAGACGCCGGGGTCACAAAAGCGGCAGAAGCGAGCAGGGCAAAAGATGCAAGAATTATGGTGCGATTGGTCATCGGGACCTCCCATGTGCAAAATTGCGAACGGGACTATCGAACCGGCCATTTGTGTTGTCAATAATTCTCTAAAATAGTGCGCGATACTCCAGTTTTTGCAGGCTCACCCACTTCGGACTGGGTGCGGCGAGGCGCGCGCAGCCGGCTTATTCATCCGTCTGCTACGGGTTCGGTGAGCTGTCGAAAATATCGTCGCGAATAGCGTCTAGCTTCAGCCTCCGATCCGCTCGCGACCATGAGCAGCCGCAAGGTCGAGTGCCGGACCGACAGGGACGATCCCGGTTGGGTTGATCGTCTTGTGACTACCGTAATAGTGGTTCTTTATATGGAAGAGATTGCAGGTTTCGGCCACACCCGACTGTTGATAAAGATCCCGCAAGTAGCCGGAAAGGTTGGGGTAATCGGCGATGCTTCGGATGTTGCATTTGAAATGGCCGACATAGACCGGATCGAAGCGCAACAGTGTGGTGAACAGCCGCCAGTCGGCTTCCGTCAGTTCGTTGCCGAAGAGGTATCGGCTTGTTTCGAGGCGCTGGTCCAGCATGTCGAGCGTTTCGAAAAGGGCGACGACCGCTTCCTCGTAGGCCGCCTGGGTAGTTGCGAAACCTGCCTTGTAGACGCCGTTGTTGACCCGGTCGTAGACGATGGCATTGAGCGCATCGATCTCCTGTCGCAACTCGGTGGGATAGAGGTCCAGATCGGAACCGGTCAATCCGTCGAAGGCGCTGTTCATCATGCGGATGATCTCGGCGCTTTCATTCGAGACGATGGTGTTCTGCTGCTTGTCCCATAAAACCGGCACGGTCACGCGGCCGGAATAGTTTGGATCGGCCTTGAGATAGACATGATAGAGATAATCGGAGCCGAAGAGGTCGTCACCGGTCGCGCCATCACGAGTTTTGAATTCCCAACCGTTTTCCAGCATCAGGTAATCGACGACCGAAACGGAAATGAGATCTTCCAGCTTTTTCAGCTTGCGGAAGATCAGGGTGCGGTGTGCCCAGGGGCATGCGTATGAGACGTAGAGGTGGTACCGCCCGGCTTCGGCCTTGAAGCCGCCTTTACCTGACGGGCCGGCGGAACCATCGGCTGTGACCCAGTTGCGGAACTGTGACTGCGACCGCTCGAAACGTCCCTTCGTTGCCTGCGTATCGTACCAGACGTCCTGCCATATACCGTCGACGAGCCTGCCCATGGCGCTCTCCTTTTCTTTTGCCGGATAGATACGGCAGCCGCTTGATATTGCGAGCCGCATTTTTTCGAACAGTGCGTTTTTGCATTGGACGGGCGAAAAAAATCCTGCTAGTTGCGTTTTCACATTTTCGTGGGATCACACCTTTACATGACCGAAGTACGGACACTGCGACGACGCTGAAGATCGACCAAGACGCCAGACGAGGCGTCATCGACTTCGCATGTCCTGTCCGCTCTTTATCTACGGCTTCGGTTATCCCATGTCCTCATCTGCTTCCCTGCACCTTGTCGCCCGGAAATCTCTGGCAAAGCACGAACTCGTCTATCTGACGGAAGACGCATCGCATGATGCGGCGATCGAGCTGATCAACGAAGAGGCATTTGGCCCGGGCCGCCATGTCCGTGCTGCCGCCCGGATCCGCGAGCAGGGCCCTCACGACCGGTCGATTTCCTTCATCTGCGCCGACGATGGCGAGACGATCGCTTCCGTCCGGATGACGCCGGTTCTTGCCGGAACGGTCAAAGGGCACATGCTTGGGCCGCTTGCGGTGCGGCCGACACACAAGAACATGGGCATCGGCCGGGAACTGGTGCGGATCGCAATCGAGGCGGCAAGGCGCAAGGGCTCGGAGGGCGTGATCCTGATCGGCGACCCGCCGTATTACATGCCGCTCGGTTTCGAGAAGGTCGCTTATAACGCGCTGGATTTTCCAGGTCCCGTCGATCCGGCACGGGTGCTGATCGTTCCGCTTGCCGACGACGTGCATCCACGTCTCAAAGGCGTCATCGGCTGGCGCAAATAACACAAATCAACTATGCCTCGAATGGGCCGGCAATATGGGGAGCCGGTCGTATCACAACGAAGGCAGTCGGATGAGACCAATTACGGTGGACGAGGCGCTCGACCGCGCCGGGGCTGGACGATATCAACGCAGACTGATCGGAGTTTTCGGTCTCGTCTGGGCGGCAGATGCAATGCAGGTGCTGGCCGTCGGCTTCACCGCGGCATCCATTGCCGCGAGTTTCGGGCTCACTATTCCCGAGGCATTGCAGACCGGTACGCTGTTCTTTCTCGGCATGTTTCTCGGCGCAATGGGATTTGGCCGGTTGGCGGACAGGATCGGCCGTCGCAACGTACTGATCGTCACCGTTTCCTGTGATGCATTGTTCGGGCTGCTCTCGGTTTTCGCGCCGGATTTCACCATTCTTCTGATCCTGCGGTTTCTGACGGGGATCGCCGTCGGCGGCACGCTTCCGGTTGATTACGCGATGATGTCGGAGTTTCTGCCGGCGAAAAATCGTGGACGGTGGCTGGTGGCGCTCGAAGGGTTCTGGGCCATCGGCACGCTGATTGTCGCACTGACCGCCTGGGCCGCGAGCGCGGCAGGCATGACGGATGCATGGCGCCTGATCTTTGCCGTGACTGCACTACCGGCACTGGTGGGGATCGGGATGCGGCTGCTTATCCCCGAATCGCCCATTTATCTCTTGCGCACGGGACGGGGCGAAGAGGCACGCGAGGTGATAAACCGGATACTGACGGTCAATAACGGTCGTGGACTTGCTGACTACGAAGAACTTACACCTCCGCCAGCCGTGCCGCGGGAGGGGATTTTTTCACCGGCACTGCGCCGCACCAGTACGGTGATCCTGGCGATCTGGTTCCTCGTTTCGGTCTCCTATTACGGGATTTTCACCTGGATGCCGGCAAAGCTTGCGAGCGAAGGGTTCGGCTTCGTGCGTGGTTACGGTTTTCTGGTTCTGGTGGCGCTGGCGCAACTCCCGGGCTACGCGCTGGCTGCCTACGGCGTCGAAAAATGGGGCAGGAAGCCGACCTTGACCGGTTTCTGCATTCTGTCAGCGGCTGGGTGCCTGCTTTTTGTTCTCGCGTCGGGGCCGGTCGTCATCGGTGCGTCGCTGCTGATCATGAGTTTTGCGCTGCTCGGCACCTGGGGCGCGCTTTACGCCTATACGCCTGAACTGTTTCCCACCCGTTCGCGGGCGACCGGCATGGGCGCGGCGGGGGCCATGGCCCGGCTCGGGGGCCTGCTTGCCCCGTCGGCAATGGTCTATGTCGTCAGCCATGGTTTCGGACTGACGATCGGAATTTTCGCTGCCCTTCTGGCGCTTGCAGCCGTTGCTTCGACGATGATCCGGGTCGAGACAAAGGATGTTTCGCTTTCCTGAGATAACAGGCACCGCCTTACGGGCGGTGCCTGAAGTACATTCAGTAATTGGCGCTGTAGAGCAGCGGTACCCAGTCGTAATTGGTCTCATCCCGCCTTACGTGGCCGATGCCGGGGAAGGCGTGGTGGGCACCGGCAACCAGATATTTCTCGTCGGCGGCCTCGGCAAAAGCGATGGCACGGGTGGCGGCTGCCTGTTTCTGGTCGACGTCGAACTCGACGGTGATTTCAGGCCTGTCGTATTGCAGAACGTCGCCATGGGCGATGTCGCCCCAGAAGACGATTTTCTCGCCCTTGCTTTCTACCGCAATGGCACTGTGACCGGGGGTATGGCCCTTCCTGAGGACCGATGTGAAGCCGGGAACGGGAGCCGCATCGTCTGCAAAGGTTTTGAATTTTTCCGCTGCGATATAGGAGCCGACTGCTGCCTCTGCCTGAACGATCTGTGGGCCGAGGCCCGCATCAGCCTTCGCCGCAGCATCCGCCTTCAACCAGAACTTTGCCTCGCGTTCGTTGACGTGCAGGACTGCATTTTCGAAGACGCGCTTGCCGTTCCTCGACAGGCCGCCGGAATGGTCGGCATGGATATGGGTGAGGATCACGTCGTCGATCTCGCCCGTCTTGTAACCGGCCGCCTCGATATTGGTGACGAGCTTGCCAAGCGATGGCCCCATCAGGTCGCCGGTGCCGGCGTCGATCAGGACCAGCCGGTCGCCTGTGTTGACGAGAAAGGCGTTGACCGAAGTTTCCGTCGGGTTTTTCTGGAAATAGCCGGCGAGATAGGTCTCTGCATCCTTTTCCTCAATGCCTTCGTAGATCTTCGCCATGGGAAGCGCCACTGTGCCGTCGGACAGGGCGGTGATTTCGCAATCGCCGAGCTTCAGGCGGTAATAGCCAGCGGCCTGTCTGCCGACGATCGGCGCTCTGGCGAGGACGGCAGAGGGCAGGGCGGCGATGGCGCCGACCGCAAGCGTCAGGCCTGCTGAGGTTTTGAGAAGAGCGCGTCGGGTCTGCATGGGAAAGCTCCAGGTGAGTATTGAAACGATGGTCTTGAACTGACCTGGAGAGCACGTATGTATCGATGCATCAGCAAACAAATCGATGCGGCTCATGACAACTATCGATCATTTCAATCTGCGTTCCTTCGACCTCAACCTGCTCGTCGCCTTCGATGCGCTGATTTCGGAAGGCAGCGTTACCAAGGCGGCGAAGCGGTTGAAGATCCAGCAGCCGGCGATGAGCCATTCGCTCTCGACCTTGCGGGTGTTGTTGCAGGACGAGTTGTTCATTCGCGTCGGACAGGTGATGCAGCCGACGTCGAGGGCGCGCAGTCTGGCGGTGCCGGTGCGTCAGGCCCTGAAACAGGCACAACTGGCACTGACCGGCGGGGAGGCGTTCGATGTGGCAACCGAACAGCGGACGTTTCGCATTGCCATGTCGCCCGAGGTGGAGCTGTTGCTGATCCCGGACCTTACGGCGCGTCTGCGAAAGCTTTCCCCCGGTATCAGGGTGTTGGCGCGGGTTTTCCCCTACGAGGCGATGGATCCGTCGCTGGAGGATGGCAGTATCGATCTCGCGGTCGGGTGCACCTATACGCAGAGCAGCCGAAAATCATTCGAGACGCTCTACAAAACCGAATTTGCCTGCTGTTACAATCCGCAGCTTCTGGATCTCGCCAAACCCGTCGAGCTGGAAGCCTATCTTGCGGCAGACCATGCGACGATTTCCCAGAACGAGACGTTGCAGGGCTGCATCAAGGACGCGCTGGAAATTGCCGGCGTCGAGCTGAATGTGGTGACGGCTGCGCCGGGATATATGTCGGTTCTCTCCGCAGCTCAAAGCAGTCCTTTGATTGCGACCGTGCCAAGCCGGATTGCCGAGCGTTACGCGCCGTTGCTCGGGCTCGAAATCAGCCCGCTGCCGGTATCGCTAAGCTTTCCGCCGGTCAACATGGTCTGGGCGAACCACGCAGATGGCGATCCTGCCAATGCCTGGCTGCGCCAACAGATCCGCGAGAGCTTCGCTTCCACCAGAATTTCCGGTGAGAATGACGTTCGCACTCTGCAGGTGCTCGAAGCTGAGCTGGAAACGGCCTAGCTTTCAGAAACGCTTGGCAAGCCAGGTGACGATATGTCCACCGGACAATGCATCCAGCTCGCCGATCTCGGCGTAGCCAAGTTTACGGTAAAGGCTGCGCGCGTCGGGGTTCATCGTGTCGATATAGGCGCCGATGCAGCCACGCTTGCGGGCTTCACCCTCGGCCATTTCCAGCATGCGCGTGGCAAACCCTTGGCCGCGCAGGTTTTCAGGGATGTAGAGCATCGAGATATACAGCCAGCCGCGCCCCGTATAGCCGACGAGGCCACCGTTGACCTCGCCTGCATCATCATAAAGGGGGATCGTCAGCTCGCGGCGATTGCTCTCGCCGAATGTCGCGATGTTGAACGCACGCAGCTTCTGCAGGATGCGTTCTTCCTCCTGTGGCGCGATGCCTTCGGTCACTTTCAGTTTTATGCTCATGCGCTCCTCCCAAAACGGGCGCATCGATAAACTAAAGCGCCTTTTTAAGGAAGGTGCGGGTGCGATCTCCGACGAATGCCGGCAGTTCGCCGAACATTTCATAACCTTGGCGCTGGTAGGCTTTCAGGGCTTGCGGATTGAATGTGTCGATCCAGGCACCGCGGCAGCCGCGGCGACGGGCTTCGGCCTCCGCTTGCTCGAGGAGTTTTGCCGCCATTCCCTGACCGCGCAACGTTTCCGGAATGAACAGCAGTTGCGTGAACAGCCAGCCCCAGGATGTGTATCCCGACAGCCCGCCTATCACCCGGTCCTGTTCGTCCCGGATGAAGACCGCAAGAGACGCTCGATCGGCAGGCCCAACTTCCGCTCCGTTATACGCCGTCAGTCCCTTGAGAATGACGTCCAGATCGTCGCTTGAGGGTGCAGCGGTCACTTCGGTGCGGACGCCCATTACCTTCCCTCGCGCCACCACATGGCGGCGACGGCGAAGAGCAGTGCCGAGAGGCCGGCGAAACCCGCAAACAGCGGCAGGCTGTTGACCCCGCGCAGCACGGATTCATCTGTCATGCGGATCGACATCCGGTTGGGATTGCTGATCCGCACCTCACCGCGCACCGGCAGGATATCGGGCAGGGTAATGTTTTCGCCGGAGGCGACCCGCGTTACCAGACCGTGGGTCCTTTCCGCATAAGGTTTCAGCGTCTCTTCCGTCGAGATCATCGCCTTGAACTCGGGTGCATCGACGGCGCCGACATGCACGAGGGTCGAGAACTCGCCGTTCGAGACCTGGAAGAGGCCGACTTCATCCATCCGGCGTTCCAATCGGTACTGGCCGGGTTCCGCCTGCGTCATCGGGATGGTTTCCGTGCGACCGGAGGGGAAACGAACGGTTGCCGGACCGGGATCGTCGCCGATCGTCTGGCGCGTCGCTTCCAGCGTGCGGCCGGAGGAGCGGGCGGTCAACGCCTCTTCCTCGAGCTCCGGTTCCTTCATCAGCCAGTGGGCAATACGACGGTAGAGCGCCACATGCGGGCCGCCGCCTTCGAAGCCGCGCGCCCAGAGCCAGCCCTGATCGGAAAGCAGCATGGCGACGCGGCCCTGCCCCTGACGGTTGAGGACGAGAAGCGGACGATTGCCATCGCCTTCCATCACGGTCTGCCCACGCGGCTGATCGACATCGATCGTGCGGAACCAGCGCCCCCATGCGGGCGGCGTCTGGCCGGAGCCGTCGAGACCACGTGTCACCGGATGTTTCTGTCCGACCTCGGAGAGGTGGGGGTAGAAGCCGGCGCTGTGGACTTCGCCGGTGGGGGAGGCGGGAAGCACCTGCTCGAGCGGAGTGAGCGCGATGGAATCCTCGCTCGCATGTTCGGGGCCTGCCGCGATCAGCAGGGCGCCGCCGTTCTGCACATATTGCGAAATGTAATCGTAATAGAGGATCGGCAGCACGCCGCGGTGCTTGTAGCGATCGAAGATGATCAGATCGAAATCCTTGATCTTCTCGACGAACAGTTCGCGGGTGGGGAAGGCGATCAGCGACAGTTCGTTGATCGGCGTGCCGTCCTGCTTTTCCGGCGGACGAAGAATGGTGAAGTGGACGAGATCGACCGAGGCGTCGGATTTCAGCAGGTTGCGCCATGCACGTTCGCCGGCATGCGGTTCGCCGGACACCAGCAGCACGCGCAGGTTCTGGCGGATTCCGTCGATGACATGGACGGCGCGGTTGTTTGCGGTCGTCACTTCGCCCGGCAATTCATCGACGGAAAATTCCATGACGTTGTTGCCGGCGCGCGGGACCGTGAAGGGGAAGGGCGTGTTGGCGCCGGGAGAGGCACGGAAGGTGGCGATCTGGTCGCCGTTCATCCGCACGGTCACCTGAGCGGGCGTGTTGGTGGCGCGGCCGTCATCGACCACCCGCAACGTCAGTTCCTGTTCTTCGTTGACGATGCCGAAGCGCGGGGCACGCACGACTTCGACGCGCCGGTCGAATTCGTCCGGTTGTCCGGTGATCAGACCGTGGACGGGAGCGGTGAAGCCGAGATCCTGATTGGTGCCGGGCAGATCGTGGATCTGTCCGTCGGTCACAAAGATTGCGGCACCTAGGCGTGCCGGGGGAACGTCGGAAACTGCAGAGCGAAGTGCCGTGTAGAGCCGGGTCGAGGGCGTGTCGCTATCCGGGTCATCTGCCACTTCGACGATGCGCGTCTCGATATTCGGGTACCTCGAAAAACGGTCTCGAAGCTCGGCAAGCGCCTCATCCGTCTGCCGCTTGCGTTCATCCGTCTGCTGGCTCTGGGAGCGATCGACGACGATCGGCACGATTGTAGAGAGCTGCTCGCGGTCTTCCTGCAGCAGGGTGGGGTTGGAGAGCGCCAGAAGCAGGGCGGCAAGTGCAATCGTCCGCAGGCTGGCACCACGGACACGACGCCAGAAAGAGAGGACGCAAAGTACGAGTGCGAGGATGCCAAAGCCAATCAGGACAGGCCAGGGGAAGAAGGGCGAAAACTCAAGGGTCATCGATGTTCTTTCCTACTGGCCAAGCCGTTCGAGCAGGGCCGGGACATGAACCTGATCAGCCTTGTAGTTGCCGGTCAGCATGTACATCATGATGTTGACGCCGGCGCGGTAGGCGTATTCGCGCTGCATGTCGTCCGGGGGCACGGTCGGCAGGACCGGTGCGCCCTGCTGGTCGACCGCCCAGGCGCCGGCCAGATCGTTGCCGGTGATCATGATCGGCGAAACACCGTCGCCACCCGAAGAAACCTGATTGGCACTGTTGCGCGCATCCTGACGCGCCTCCACCCAAAGAGCGCTGCCATTGTAGCGGCCGGGGAAATTCGTCAGCAGATAAAAGGACCGCGCCAGGACGTGGTTTTCCGGTACGGGCTCCAGCGGCGGAATGTCGATATTGGCTAGAATCTGCTGTAGTCGTTCGCCATTCGGAGAGTTGCCGCCACCGCCGAGAGACGAATACTGGTCGCGGGTATCAAACAATACGGTGCCGCCGTTGCGCATATAGGCATCGATGCGCGAGATCGCCGCCTGAGAAGGCATCGGTGCGTTGGCCGAGATCGGCCAGTAGATAATCGGATAGAAGGAAAGCTCGTCTTTGGTGATGTCGATGCCGACAGGGTCGCCGGGCTCCAGCGTCGTGCGATAGGTGAGGAATTCGCTGAGGCCCATAAGCCCCTGTTCGGAAATGCGATCGACGTCTGCCTCACCTGTCACGACATAGGCAAGATGGGTCGTGTCGAGATGTTCGAGGATCTGTTCGTCGCCGGCCTTCGCACCGCTGCCTTCCGGCATTTCCTGCGCGGAAAGCGGGTTCGGGTGGGCGGTAACAAGGCCGAAGGCTATAGCTGCGATTGCGGCTGCTGCGGCACCCGAACGGCGGCTTTTGCCACCTCTGGCGTTCTTCGGCATACGGGAGAAGGCGCCGTTGATGAACAGCACGATCAGGCTATCGAGAATGAGCATGGCGAAAGCGGCCGCAAACAAAGCAGGGCGCAGCGATACGGCTTCACCACCGGCAAGCCCCTCGGGGGTAACGGCGCGGCCGATCGGGGCCGGGTCGAAAGCTGCAAGCTCTGCGCCGGGCGGCAAAAGGTTGACGGCGGAAAAACCGTCCTCGGTGCCGTAAAGGCCCGGTGGATGGTCGAAGGTCGCAGAGGGCGTCTCTCCAGCACGGATCATGATCGGACGCACTCCACTTGTTTCGGTCGACAGCAGGCCGTCGGCAGTCAGAAGGCGATAGGCAGGAAGTGTTGCAGCTGCACCTTCCGAGCCTGCCGATGCGGTGGTTGCTCCACCGGCACGGGCAAGCTGAACGACACGGCGCAGCATTTCGACGAAATTGCCCGACAGCGGCAGGTTGGACCATGTGGCTTCGGCACTTGTGTGGAAGAGGACGAGGCGGCCGGCATCCACGTCCCGCGTGGTCACCAGCGGCGTGCCGTCCGCAAGGCTTGCCCAGGTGCGCTCGGCCAGATCCGGTGTCGGTTCGGCAAGAACCTGGCGGGTAACGGTGATGTCGGTCGCGCGCGGCATTCCAGCGAAGGGGCCGAAATTGGGGAAGTCTGCGAGCGATTGCGGCTCCGACCAGGACATGGCGCCGCCGAGCGCGCGTTCGCCCTGGCGCAGTCTGACTGGCACGAGCGGATCGTCTGCGGGGGCAGCCGCAAGTCGCGGGCCGGCGAAACGGATCAGCGTGCCGCCACGGGAAATCCACTGCTGAAGCGGCTGGTAGGTTTCGGCCGGCAGACGGCCGACATCGGCCATGATGATCGCAGACGGGTTGTTTTCGAGGATCTGCGGAATGGCGACGGCAAGATCCGCGGTGTTGGTCTGGATGATGTCGGCATAAGGCGTCAGTGCGCGGTTGATGTAATAGAGCGGCTGCAGAAGGGGCTGGAAATCGCTGCCGCTCTCGCCGGAAATCAGCGCGATACGGCGACGCTTGAAGCCGTCATCGAGCAGGTGCGTGGCGCCGGCGGTCGCCATGCCGTCGATGCTGAGGCGGGCGAAGTCGTTGCGCAGTTCGAAGGGCGCTGAAATCTCGGCTGTCGCCATGCCGGAGCCGGCGGCAAAATCGACCGTGCCTGAGGCGAGCGAGCGGCCCTGCTGGTCGAGCGCATTAACGGTCAACTGCTGTGGAGCGGCCGTATCGAGGCGGGTCGCGGTGACGGCCATGGTCTCGGAATTGTTGGTGGCACCGGTGAGGGCCACTGCGCCACGGCCGTCGCCCTGATACAGACGGATATCGGCGGGTGCGATGGCGGAGAGCGCCGTCATCGCGTCAGCGTCACCGGGTGCAGCCACGCCATCGGAAATCAGCGCTACGGTGCCAAGCCGGTTGCCGTCGAGCGCCTCCTGCAGGGAGCGCACGGCGCGCAGGCGATCAGGGACAAGCGGCTTGGGTTCAGCAGCGGCAAGCTTGTCGCGTGCGGCGGCTGCCGTGCCGGCGGCCGGCTCGTTGCTGGTGTCAGCGGTGAAGGTCAGTGAAACCGGGACGTCGGCGCTTTCGGCCTCGTCGATCAGCATATTGACGGTTTCGACACGGCGCTCCCAGTCGATCGCGCTCGACCAGCCATTGTCGATCACCAGCGCAAGCGGGCCGCCGGAATTCAGCGAGCTGGCACGCGGGTTCATCACCGGATCGGCAATCGCCAGGATGACGGCTGCGGCGAGCAGCATGCGCAACAGCGTCAACCACCAGGGGCTCTGTGACGGGGTTTCCTCGCGCTTCAATACGGTCGCGAGGATTCTCAGCGGCGGAAAAACCTCGGTTTTCGGGCGTGGCGGGGTGAGCCGCAGCAGCCACCAGATGGCCGGCAGAGACAGGAGGCCGAAGAGGATAAGCGGGTTGGCGAAGGCAAACGCGCTCATGTGCGGCCTCCCGGAAATGCTACGGGCATGCCGGAAAGATGGCTGTGAATGGTGACAAGCGCCTCTGAAGCCAGATGGTCGGTCCGATGGAAGGTGAAACTCCAGCCGAGACGGCGCAGGCCTTCGCCAAGCGCTTCGCGACGGGCGAGATAGGCGCGTTGGTAATCCTCGCGGATCGTTTCAGCGCGGCCGGAAGTCAGCTTCTCGCCGGTTTCCGGATCGGTGAATTCGGTGCGGCCGGTATAGGGGAATGTTTCCTCTGCCGGATCGGCGACCTCTATGACGTGGCCGCGCAGACCGCGCTTTCCGAGCGGCGAGATGCGCGACATGACGCTGTCGGCGTCATCGAGGAAATCACCGATCAAGACGATATCGCTCTGGCCGCGGATCATGTTGGTTTCCGGCAGGCCGGTGGTCAGCGGCGCGTGCATGATGGCCGTCGCCAGCCGCTCGGCGGCGTTGCGGGCCGAAACCGGCTCCATGATGCCGGGACATCCGATGCGTTCGCCGGAGCGGGCCAGGATTTCGGCGAGTGCCAGTATCAGCACCAGCGCGCGGCTTTCCTTGGAGACCATGGCGAAGGTCGATTTGTACATCATCGACGGCGACATGTCGGCCCAGAGCCAGATCGTATGGGCCGCTTCCCATTCGCGGTCGCGGACATAGGTATGGTCGTCGCGGGCGGAGCGGCGCCAGTCGATGCGCGACAGGCTTTCGCCTTCCGCATAGGGGCGGAACTGCCAGAAGTTTTCGCCCATGCCACGCTTGCGCCGACCGTGCCAGCCGGCGATCACCGTGTTGGCGATGCGCTTGGCTTCCACCATGCAATCGGGCACGAGCGCCGCACGCGCCTGGGCGCGGGAGAGGACTTCGCTGCTGGGTGTCTGCTCGACGATCTGGCCGATTGATGCCACGCATTAGTCCTTTCAAGGAACCGGAGGATTAACCTCGGGCCTGTTTTACCAGTCCGGCGATCACGTCACGCACCGACATGCCTTCGGCACGGGCGGCGAAGTTCAGGGCCATGCGGTGTTCGAGAACCGGTTCCGCCAACGCATAAACGTCGTCGAGCGAGGGGGCGAGACGTCCCTCGTAGAGCGCACGGGCACGGGCCGTCAGCATCAGCGACTGGCCGGCGCGCGGGCCGGGACCCCAGGCTACATGCCTGTCGGTATCGGCATTGCCGTGACCTGGACGGGCCGAGCGCACCAGCGAGAGGATGGCATCGACCACCTTGTCCGAGACCGGCATCTGGCGGATCAGCATCTGGATTTCCTGCAGGCGGGTACTGTCGATGACGCTGCGCGGCCGCGCTTCGGCAATGCCGGTGGTACCAAGCAGGATCTGCCTTTCGGCGGCGAGGTCCGGATAAAGAACGTCGACCTGCAGGAGGAAGCGGTCGAGCTGCGCTTCCGGCAGCGGATAGGTGCCTTCCTGCTCAAGCGGGTTCTGGGTCGCGAGCACGTGGAAGGGGGCGGGAAGGTCGAAACGCTGGCCGGCGACGGTTATGTGATATTCCTGCATGGACTGCAGAAGCGCCGACTGGGTGCGTGGCGAGGCACGGTTGATTTCGTCGGCCATCAGCAGTTGGGCGAAGATTGGTCCCTTGACGAAGCGGAACGAGCGTCTGCCATTCTCGTCGCTGTCCATGACTTCCGAGCCGAGAATATCCGAAGGCATCAGGTCGGGGGTGAACTGGATGCGGTTGGAATCCAGTCCGAGCACGGTGCCGAGCGTGGTCACCAGTTTGGTCTTGGCGAGGCCGGGAACACCGACGAGCAGGGCATGGCCGCCGGAGAGAACGGCGAGAAGCGTGTTTTCCACCACCCGTTCCTGGCCGAAGATGACTTTTGCCACTTCCTCGCGGATGGCGGCAATATCGGCCAGCGCTTTTTCGGCAGCGGCGACGATCGCCTTCTCGTCAAGAACGGCCTCGGTTGGATTCATCACGCCCATGTCGTTCTCCATGATCAAGGTCGATATTCACACGCCGGTCGGCCTTTTGCCCTCAGCACGAGTCGTTGCACTGCAGCAAGCACATTAGCCTCAGAAGTTATTACCCGAAATAAGGCTGACAAGCTCGCTTCGAATGACTATCTCGTGAGGAACGAACGCGACGGTCAACGATTAATTTCGAACCGGGACTGAATGATGGCAGCAGAAACGATTAATTCGGCCTCCGACGCCGCCGGCCTTGCGGCCATGATTTCGCGCGCTGCCGAGCAATCGGGGGCCGGAAAGCGTGGCCTGCCGCCCGTCGACAGATGGAATCCGCCCTTTTGCGGCGATCTCGACATGGAAATCCGCGCAGATGGCACATGGTTCTATATGGGCACACCAATCGGTCGCGAACCGCTGGTGAGGCTGTTTTCCACCGTTCTTCGTCGCGACGAGGACGGTAAAACATATCTCGTCACGCCTGTGGAAAAGGTGGGAATTCGCGTGGCCGATGCGCCGTTCCTGGCTGTCGAGATGCAGGTCGGCGAACGTGACGGTTCTCCGCTCATCACATTCCGCACGAATGTTGGTGACGTGGTGGAGGTCGATTCCGCTCATCCGCTACGTTTCGAGACGGTTGGCGATGATCGGCAGCTTAAGCCCTATCTGCTGGTGCGGGGCAGGCTGGAGGCGCTGGTTTCGCGAGCTGTCATGTATGATCTGGTCGAGTTGGGGGACGTAATCGAGATCGACGGCGTCGAGATGTTCGCCCTGCGGTCCGGTGGCGAGGTTTTTCCGATCATGCCGGCGGCTGAACTGGAGCGGCTGGCCTCATGAGTGATCTCACCCTCGATAATGTGGCGCGGTTTTCGGCCGACGGGTTTCGACAGCGCGCTCTGCACCAGAGCGGCGGACCGCTCGATACTGCCTGGCGCGATCATGGCGATCATCTGCTCAATCCGCAATTCGTCGATATTACTCGGGAGCTGAAGCTTCGCGACGCGGCCGTGCTCGTACCGGTCGTCGATGACGGCGATGAAGCGAAGATTATCCTGACGCAGCGGACGGCGACACTGCGGAAACATTCCGGCCAGATCGCTTTTCCTGGTGGTGCGGTAGACCCGGAGGACGGGTCGCCGGAAGACGCTGCCTTGCGCGAGGCGCGCGAGGAGATCGGGCTCGATCCGCGCTTCGTCGAACCGCTGGCGCGGCTGCCGCAATATTACGCGATGACGGGCTTTCGCATCACGCCGGTTCTGTCGGTCGTCCAGCGCGGCTTCGACCTGAAGCTCAATCCGACCGAAGTGGACGACGTTTTCGAGGTGCCGCTGTCGTTTCTGATGAACGAGGCGAACCATCAGCGGGGCAGCCGCCAGTTCAATGGCAGCGAACGGCATTTTTATCTCATGCCATACGAGAACCGCAATATATGGGGGATCACGGCGGGTATCCTCCGCACCCTTTATGAAAGGCTTTATGCATGACTTCTGTGGCTGGCGAGACCTGGTTCCGGGATGCTGCCGTACAGCGCATTCTGGCGCTGCTCAACGCAGACGGTGGCGAGGCGCGGGTTGCCGGCGGTGCCGTGCGCAATGCTCTCATGGGGATCGCCGTCGCGGATGTGGATATCGCAACGACGCTCAGACCCGAGGTGGTTGTCGAGCGGGCGAGCGGGGCCGGTATCAAGGCGGTGCCGACCGGGATCGAACACGGAACCGTGACATTGGTCCTCGATGGCCGTGGTTTCGAGGTGACGACGCTTCGTCGCGATATCGAGACGGACGGACGACATGCCGTTGTCGAGTTCGGCACCGACTGGAAGGCGGATGCCGAACGGCGCGACCTGACCATCAACGCGCTCTATGCGGATATGCGGGGCGAGGTGATCGATCTCGTCGAAGGTTTGAAGGATATCAGCAGCCGAACGGTGCGCTTCATCGGCGATGCCTCACAGCGGATTGCCGAGGACCATCTTCGCATCCTGCGGTTCTTTCGCTTCTTCGCCTATTACGGTTCCGGCCGTCCCGATGCGGATGGATTGCGGGCCTGTGCGCGGGCAAAGGAAAAGCTTTCCAGCCTTTCGGCCGAGCGTGTGTGGACGGAAACGAAGAAGCTGCTTGCGGCACCCGATCCGTCGCGGGCGCTTTTGTGGATGCGCCAGTCCGGAGTTCTGACGCAGATACTGCCCGAGAGCGAGAAATGGGGCATCGACGGTATCCACAGTCTTGTCGCCGCTGAAAAGTCACTTGGATGGAAAGCGGAGCCGCTGCTGCGGCTTTCGGCCATGGTGCCGCCCGACGGGCAAAGGCTTGAAGCGCTTGCCAAGCGTCTGAGGCTGTCGAATGCGGATGCGCTGAAACTTGAGCGGTGGGCGTCGACGCCCATGCCGCCGGACGAGGTGACGGATGTCGGTTTTACCCGGCTGCTTTATCGTCACGGGACGGATGGCATTCTTACCCGTATCAAGCTGGCGCTGGCATCTGCACGGGCCGCCGTCGAGGGCGATCCGGTGGCGATGCGCAAGAGCGCCCGCCTGTCGCAACTGCTGACGACGGCGGAAAACTACGTGAAGCCGAATTTCCCGCTTTCGGGTGCGGATGTCGTGGCCGCGGGCGTACCCGCAGGCAAGCGGGTCGGCGAGGTGCTGAAGGAACTCGAAGAGTTCTGGATCAGCCGCAATTTTCTGCCCGAGCGGCCCGAACTGGCCGCCCGGCTGGAAACCATGGTGAGCGAGAAAAACTAGAGCAATTCCGGACGCAAAACCGGTTCTCGCTTTTGCTGGAATTGCTTTAGCGACCGTTCAGGCCGGCGCCTTCTCCTCGTTACGGATACGCGCCTTGATGTTCTCCACCATGGTTTCGCGGATGATCTGCTCGCCGTGATCGCTACGCATGTGGGCAACGGCCCGGCGTACGACCTCTGCATCTTCTTCGGCGCGCGTGTGCCACTGGCAGCCGGGCACGAGTGTGCCGCATTCGAAAAGCCGCATGGCGATTACCTCCCTGTGGTTGATGTCGGCCGCCCTCTCATCGGGCGACCGAAACTAAACCGGCAGAAGCTGCAGGAGTTCCGCGATGTTTCTGCCTTTGGTCTTCCAGAGGCTGCGGGTTAATCCCGCATGGCCCAGGAGTGGAATACCGAGCCGACCGCGGGTCTCGCCGTTGCAGCGGGCTTGTTATTGGCTGCGGATGATTCCGACTGCTTGCCAGCGAGCTGGCGTTTTACCTGGGCGATGCAGAAGGAAAGCGGCAGCTCACCGCCGCTCTTGACCCTCATCTCCGTCGCGAGGCGGTCGATCAGGTCGGATTTGTCGATTATTCTGGAGTCTGTGCCGCTATTGGTGGGTGCGGCAGGCAGGGGCATGCTCTTCGATGCAGTCATCGGATACTCCTCCCAGTGGATCTTCACAGATTAACACCGGGAGAGACGATTCGTGTATGATATTTGTCAAATGTACGATGCCGTACGAAAAATAAATCGTGAGCTGTCGTGATCCTGCCGGCCTATCAAAGCCAGCGAACGGCCGGGGGCAGGGACGACAGGATGGATTCGACATTGCCGCCTGTTTTCAGGCCGAAGATCGTGCCACGGTCGTAAAGCAGGTTGAACTCCACATAGCGGCCACGGCGAACAAGCTGCTCGTCACGCTGTTCTTCCGTCCAGGGTTTGTTGAAATTGGCCCGGACGATGCGCGGGTAGACGAGGTTGAAGGCGCGTCCGACATCCTGAACGAAGGCCAGATCCGCATTCCAGCCGCCTTTTTCTTCCGAGGATTGCAGCCAGTCGAAAAAGATACCGCCGATGCCGCGATGCTCGTTGCGATGCTTCAAAAAGAAATACTCGTCGCACCAGGCCTTGTACCGCGGGTAATCAGCCACCGCCTCGTGCCGCTGGCAGGTGATTTCCATCACTCTGTGGAAAAGCTGGGTGTCCGGATCTTCCTGCGTGCGCCGGTCATTCAGCATGGGTGTCAGGTCGGCACCGCCGCCGAACCAGTGGCTGGAGGTCACGACCATGCGGGTGTTCATGTGAACGGTCGGCACATTGGGATTGACCGGATGGGCGATCAGCGAAATGCCGGATGCCCAGAAACGCGGATCCTGTTCGGCACCGGGGATCTGATTGCGAAAATCCGCAGAAAACTCGCCATGGACGGTGGATGTGTGGACGCCGACCTTTTCGAACACCCGGCCTTCCATCATCGACATGCGGCCACCGCCACCGGCGCCGCCATCCCGAAACCAGTCCTTACCCGTGAACGTGCCTGCCGGCTGGTCTGACAGGACACCCGTCAGTTCCTGTTCGAGAGTTTCGAACGACGTGCAGATCTTGTCGCGCAGGCTTTCGAACCAGGCGCGGGCAATCTGCTTCCGGTCCTCGATGTCCTCGGGCAGGCCTTTCGGCAGGTTCGGTCGTTCCATTGCGTTTCCTCTCGTCGTCAGGCGGTCGATTCGTCTCCTCGAGCATGGCCATAACAGCAATGGCTTTCGCAGGCCATTCCATGAACGATACCGGAGTTTCTTAGCTGTCAAAATCTGACTCGCAAAACGTGCAGACCACGCTTATCTTCGTTCATTAGCAAGGTGCGGATGAGAGGCTCTCATGGCGAAATTCACACCACCGCCGCTCGATGGCTTGAAGCGGCGCATCGACCGCCACCGGCAGCAAATGGCCGGCGAGCGTTCCGGCATGTTCGTGCGCGAAACCTTTCAGATGTCGCGAATAGAGGCGCGCGAAAAGGCGCGGGAATGGTTCGAGGAATTCCCCAAGGCTGCCTACTGGACCGAAGTGGAAAGCTGGCGCCAGCTGGACGGAGACCAGATCGAATTCACCATGCGCCGCCTGCCGACAGCCGACTGATCTTGCCAGTGGCATTATATCGCCGATCTCAAGACCGCTGATCCAACTGCCTCAGCCTGCTTTCGATGAGCGAGCCGCTTTCATCCAGAATGGGATGGGCGACGGAGACGATGTGGGCATTGATGCGTTTCAGGTCGCGCAGCATGTCGAGATGCACCGAACTTGTCTGCAGGCTCTCCAGCTTGCCGTCTCTCAGACGTTCAAGGTGCTTCTCCGCCGAGCGCTTTTCCAACCGCCGGACGTCCACCTTTATCTCCATCAGCCGCCTTGCGAGGTTGACGTCGCCGGTGACGAAGACGGTCTGGGCGGTGCGTAGATTGTCGATCGTGAGGTCGAAGAGATCGGCCAGTTCCTTGTATCCGTCATCAGAAAACTTCAGCCCCTTGGCGATCTTCTTGCCCAGCTGATCGCAAAGGCCTTTTTCGATGATGTCGCCCATATGCTCAAGGTTGATCGCGTAATCGATGATCGCGATCGAACGTCTCGCATTCTCGTCATTCAGGCCCTGCTGACCGAGCTTCGACAAATAGAGTTTTACGTCCTGCTGCAGCCTGTCGACCCGGCGTTCAATCAGGGCGATTTCCTTCAACGGCGCCGGATCATTGTGCTTGAAGGCGTTTTCAGTGCGGATCAGCATGCGTTCGATCTGGTCGCCCACGCCGAGCACTTCACGCGTCGCATTGGCGAGCGCGCGGACGGGGTCGTGCAACTCCTCCGGATCGAGGAATTGCGGGCCGGTCTCCTTTTCCGGCTCGTCCGGGATCAGGCGGGTCATCAGATCCGAAATCAGGCAGCCGAAAGGCCAGGCGATGAGCGCGAGAAGAAGGTTGAAGGCGAGATGTGCATCGACGGGCATTTTTTCGGGTGAGATCGGCAGCGACTGCAGCAGTTCGGCCGCAATGCCGGCAAGCGGAAGGGCGAGTGCGCAGCCGATGGTGCGGACGAGAAGGTTGCCGCGGGTGATGCGGCGTGCCTCGGGTGGGCTCGCTAATGTGGCGATGACCGGCGGAATGGCGCCGCCGAGGTTCGCCCCGAGGATGAGCACGACGATGAGGCCCGGCGAGGCGATGCCGCTCGATGCCAGCGAAAGGATGAGGATGACGATGGCAAGGCTTGACGAGGACACGAAGGCAAGGGCTGCGGAAAACAGCAGCGCGACAAGCCAGCTGGAATCGAGCAAGTTCAGAAATGCCGCAAGAGCGGGCGATTGCCGCATGGGTTCGGTCGCCATGCCGAGAACCTGAAGCGACAGGAGCATCAGGCCGATGCCGATCAGCGCCGTGCCCAAGCCTTTACGGGCGGCAGAGCCGTTGCGCAGAAGCATAACTCCGACGAGGAGCAGAAGCGGGGCAAAGACTTCGGTTCCGGCAGCGACCAGCCAGGCGGTTACGGCCGTGCCTATATTGGCGCCGAGCAGCACGATCTGCGCCATGCGCGGGTTGACGAGGCCACGTTCGGCAAAGGAGGCCGTCATCAGGGCGGTGGCAGTCGAGCTTTGCAGCGCGATCGTGGCGACAAGGCCGGACAGGAAGGAGCGCAGACCGCTTCTCGTGCTATTGGCAAGCCCGGTTCTCAGACGTGCGCCAAAGGCTCGGGTCACCCCTTCCTTGACCTGCGCAAGGCCGAAAAGAAGCAGAGCGACTGCACCCAGGATGTTGATGACGACGAGCGTCGACTGCACTCCAAACTCCCCGATGTGATCATGGAAAAGAGAGGGCGATTCCGTTGCCGGCTAATGAATAATAGACCTTTTGCAAGCCCGTTCAAGGCACTTTACGCGACAGATTCGACGGTTTTCGCGGCATGCCTATGGTTGCCAGGCGGTCTGGCGCATGGCCTCGCCGGCGATCATCGCGGCCGACATGGCAAGGTTGATCGAGCGTTGGCCTTCGACCATCGGAATAAGGATTCTGCCTTCGACCGCTTCATGTACGTGTTCGGGCACGCCGGCGCTTTCCCGGCCGAAGAGGAGGATATCATCCGGGCGATAGCTGAACCGCGTATAGGGTTCGGGTGACTTCGTCGTCGCCAGCACAAGCCTGCGGCGGCTCGTCCTGCGCCACTCATCGAATTTCTGCCAGTTGACATGGCGCGTCAGGGAGACTGCAGATAGGTAATCCATTCCGGCGCGCTTGAGGTTGCGGTCGGAAATATCGAAACCTGCCGGCTCGATGATGTCGACGCCAAGTCCGAGGCATGCGGCGAGACGCAGGATCGTTCCGGTATTGCCGGGAATGTCGGGTTGATAGAGGGCAATGCGCAAGTCTGTCATGGCGTCTGATTAGCGGATGTGAGGCTTGCTGCTCAAGTCTTTTCAGCCATATCGATGCATCGCGCGTGCATCGATATGGCCGATTTGGTCTTTTCAATTTTGCCGCGAGCGTGTAGAAGAGCGGCCTGTTCAACGCCCATTTTGGAGGCCTACATGGATATGACCGTGCTCACGCGCCTCCGCCAGTCGGATATTCGTCTGGCCTGAGGCGTTTCGCGGTTCACGCAAAGCCTTTTCTCTTCACTGATCCGCTTTTCTATTTCCGTTCGTGGCCGAACGAGGCCATGCCTGTTCTTTCCTCAACCGTTGCCGGGTATGACGTTTTCGCCCCCGGATCGCTTGAGAGCCGTCCGTCTGTCGGAGCCTGTTCATGTTCTCGTGGTTTGAAAGCCGCCTCAATCCCTATCCTGAAGACCAGCCAACTTTGCCGCCCAAGGGGCTTTTTGCGTTCTGCTGGCATTACACCAAACCGGCATGGCCGTGGTTGCTGCTGCTGGGTAGCTGCTCGCTTGCCATCGCGGTAGCGGAAGTCCTGCTTTACCAGTTCCTCGGCAATATTGTGGATTGGCTGGCCGGCGCTGATCGCCAGACGTTTTTTGCCGACGAGGGAAACAAGCTTCTGTGGATGGCAGCACTGGTGCTTGTCGGTCTGCCGCTTGTCGGTGCGATCCATACGGTGACCATGCATCAGGTGCTTGCCGGCAACTATCCGATGATTGCCCGCTGGCAGATGCACCGGTTCCTGCTGCGGCATTCCATGGCATTCTTCGCCAACGAGTTTGCCGGGCGTGTTTCGACCAAGGTGATGCAGACCTCGCTTGCGGTGCGCGAAGCGACGATGAAGATCATCGACGTCTTCGTCTATGCAATCGGCTTTTTCGTCTCGATGCTGGCACTCGTCGTTGCCGTCGAGTGGCGGCTGGTGCTGCCGCTGATCATGTGGTTCGTGCTCTATGTGCTGATCCTGCGCTATTTCATTCCGAGACTTCGCAAGCTTTCGAGCGAACAGGCAGATGCGCGCTCGATGATGACCGGCCGGATCGTCGACAGCTATACGAATATTGGTACGGTGAAGCTGTTTTCCCATGCGGGGCGTGAGGAGAGCTATGCCAAGGAAGGCATGAACGAGTTCCTCGGCTCGGTTCATCGGCAGATGCGCCAGATCAGCCTCTTGAACATCTGCGTCGATCTCAATAATGCGCTGACGGTGTTCGCCGTTGCAGGTCTTGGTATCTGGCTGTGGATCAATGCAGGCGTGAGTGTCGGCTCGATCGCGGTTGCCATCGGTCTTGCCATGCGCATCAATGGCATGTCGCAATGGATTATGTGGGAAGTCACGGCGCTCTTCGAAGCGATCGGCACCGTCTATGACGGCATGAACATGATGACAAAGCCGCATGACGTGACGGATGCGAATGGTGCTCGCGCGCTCGCCACCCAGAAAGGGCATATCCTGTACGAAAACGTCCGCTTCCACTACGGCAAGAGCAAGGGCGTGATCGACGGGCTGACGCTCGATATTGCCGCCGGCCAGAAGGTCGGTCTGGTGGGACGTTCGGGGGCGGGCAAAACGACGCTGATGAACCTGCTCCTGCGCTTCTACGATCTGGAGAGCGGCAGGATCACTATCGATGGCGAGGATATCTCGTCGGTGACGCAGGACAGCCTGCGCGGGATGATCGGCGTTGTGACGCAGGATACCTCGCTGCTGCATCGTTCTATCCGCGACAACATTGCCTATGGGCGCCCGGATGCAAGCGATGCCGAGATCATCCTGGCGGCGAAACGGGCCAATGCCCTGGAGTTCATCGAAGGACTTTCCGACCTGCAGGGCCGTACCGGTCTCGATGCGCATGTGGGCGAGCGGGGCGTAAAGCTTTCCGGCGGCCAGCGGCAGCGCATCGCGATCGCCCGCGTCTTCCTCAAGGATGCGCCGATTCTGGTGCTCGACGAGGCGACATCGGCGCTCGACTCGGAAGTAGAAGCCGCGATCCAGGAAAACCTGTTCGCGCTGATGGAAGGCAAGACAGTGATCGCGATCGCGCACCGGCTGTCGACGCTGACTGAGATGGACCGTCTGATCGTGCTCGACAAGGGGCATATCGTCGAGACCGGAACCCATGAGCAACTGGCTGCTGCCGGCGGCATCTATGGCGATCTCTGGCATCGCCAGTCGGGCGGTTTTCTCGGCGATCAATCGACTGAAGAGGAGGCGGCGGAGTAGTCCGCCGCATTCGTTTTATGTGCCACTTCGGAGGCCTGGCCTGCGACGAAATGCGCGGAGCGATTTCCACCCCATCTGTTTTTAGGGGTATTGGTTGTCGCACTTTTTTCGATGCGATCAATTAGCATCGGCTGGTAAGCCTTTGTTTATCTGTAACTGTCAGGGATGCGTAGGGTGCATGGCACCATTGCGTATTCCTGATGGTTTGAGACGATGAACACGATAAAAATCAAATTACTCCTCCCCGCCCTTTTCGGAATGGTCGTTCTCATCCTTATCGTTCAGGGTGCACTCGGGATGCGGTCGGTGGCGCAGATCGAGGGCCAGGCGGACACGATCGGTCGCCGTATGGAGCGCGCTCTCCTGATCGCCAACATGGACCGTCTGTTATCGGATGTTCGCCAGCTCTATCTGATGACGCTCGCCGCGCCAAATGCCGCGGAGAAAAAGCAGATGATCGAGCGGCTTCAAGCCGCCGACAAGGTGCGCATCGAGGCTTTCGACAATTACGGACAAGGCGTGACCATCCCCGCCGCGAAGGAAAAATACGCAGCTCTGCAGAAGCTCGTTGCAGATTATGATGCCATGGGCGCTCAGTTCGTGCAGCTGATCAGTACATCGCGAGTCTATGAGGCAAGGGATATGATTGCCCAGATGGTGCCGAAAGGTGCCGAAGCAAGCGACGTGCTCAAGGGGCTGATCGAAGACAACAAGGCTCGTAGTCTGGATGACCGCAGTGTCACCGAGGAGATGGCGCAGTTCGTCTATGTCTCGACGATCATTGGCGTTCTCGTCGCCGTTGTCATCGCGCTCGGTGCTGCATTGCTGAGCCTTTTTCGCGTGACACGACCGATCACGGAGATCACCGGCTCGATGCAGGCGCTGGCTGCCGGTAACAATCAGGTCGAGATTCCCTATGCTGGTCGCACGGATGAGATTGGCGATATGGCCGCTGCCGTGGCGGTGTTCCGCGACAATGCGCTGGAGCGTGTTCGTCTCGAACAGCAGACCGAGGCCAATCGCTCGATGAGCGAGCGGGAGCGGATCGCCAACGAGGAGCAGAAGGCGCGTGACGCGGCCGAAGTGTCGTTTGCCGTAGAGGCTCTGGCAGGCGGGCTGAAGAACCTTTCCGATGGTGACATGACGGTTCGTCTAAATCAGCAGTTCGCTGGTCGGCTGGATCAGTTGCGTGTGAATTTCAACGAATCGGTCGGCAAGTTGCAGACCGCACTGCGTTCGGTCGGCGACAATGCGCGAATGATCGATGCGGGCGCGAACGAAATCCGCTCGGCGGCAGACGATCTGTCGAAGCGTACCGAACAGCAGGCGGCTTCCGTCGAGCAGACGGCTGCGGCGCTGGAAGAAGTGACCACGGCCGTCAAGGATTCCGCCGTACGTGCCGGTGAGGCCGGCAAGCTGGTCGATCAGACGCGGGTGGGTGCGGAGCGCTCGGGCGAGGTGGTTCGACAGGCTGTTGCAGCGATGGAAGCGATCGAGCAGTCGTCGGGCGAAATTGGCAATATCGTCGGCGTCATCGATGAAATTGCCTTCCAGACCAACCTGCTTGCTCTCAATGCTGGCGTCGAGGCTGCCCGTGCGGGCGAAGCCGGCAAGGGCTTTGCCGTCGTGGCGCAGGAAGTCCGCGAGCTGGCGCAGCGTTCTGCCAATGCTGCCCGCGAGATAAAGGCTCTCATCAGCAAGTCCGGCGAGAAGGTGCGCGATGGCGTGACGCTGGTTGGCGAGACGGGCATGGCGCTGGAGACGATCGTTTCCGAAGTGCAGCGGATCAACACCAATGTCGGCTCCATCGTCGTCTCGGCACGCCAACAGTCGACCGGTCTAAGCGAGATCAGCACGTCGGTTCATCACATGGACCAAGGCACGCAGCAGAACGCCGCAATGGTCGAGCAGACGACGGCTGCAAGCCACAGCCTTGCCACCCAGGCTGCAGCGCTCACCGAATTGCTGGCTCAGTTCAATCTCGGTGAAGGCGCAAGGGCGGCAGGATCCGCCCCACGCGCAGCCACGCAGACATCGCGCCCAGCGGCATCGCCGGCCCGTGCTCTCGGCACCAGGATTGCTTCGGCTTTCGGTGGCGGATCTTCTGCCGCGGCCGTGAAGCAGGAATGGTCGGAGTTCTAAGCTCCAGCCACTATGATCGGGAATGGACGGCGGCTTCGGCCGCCGTTCGCGTTTTGGCGACGTGCACATCCTTGCCGAAATGTAATGCGGGAGCCCTTTGCCGCATTGCGGAAGCGGCATATATCCGTCGCATGGCCATCACCCAGTTCTTCCGCTTCTTCGAGACCCGTATCCGCCCCTTCGCACAGAAGGGAGATCTCCGTCCGCCGGAAGGAACGCTGGCATTCATCTGGTTTTACGTGAGGCAGGCGAAGGCGCCGTTTCTGGCGATGCTGGTGCTGGGCGGCGTGACGGCTGCGATCGAGGCGGCATTGTTCTGGTTCGTTGGCCGGCTTGTCGACATCCTGGCGAGCATCGACCGTGCTCAAGGGTGGGGTGGGCTTCTTGCATCCCACGGCTGGGAATTGGGTGGGATGCTGGTTCTGATCGGCGTCGTGCGCTTCCTGGTGACGCTGGTGACGGCGCTTGTCGATCAGCAGATGATCACGCCGGGTTTTTATAATCTCGTGCGCTGGCAGTCCTACCAGCATGTTGCGCGCCAGTCCCTGTCCTTTTTTCAGAACGATTTTGCCGGCCGAATTGTCACCAAGGTCTGGTCCGGCGGGCAGGCGGCGGGCGATCTCGTGACCTCGCTGATGGAAAGCGTCTGGTTCGTCTGCATCTATTCGGTGTCGATGCTGATGCTGGTCGGCGGGCTCGACTGGCGGCTGGCGGTGCTGGTCTTGGCCTGGGTCGGGATCTTTGCCGCACTTGCGCGTTATTTCGTGCCGCGTATCCGTTATCATTCGAAGGAAACGGCGGAAGCCGCCTCGATGCTTTCGGGCCGGATGGTCGATGCCTATAGCAATATCCAGACGTTGCGCCTGTTCGGTCGCGACGAGGCAAACGACCGCTATATGCGCGACGCTTTCGACACGTTCCAGTCGACGACGCTGATGTTCACCCGGTTCATCACAGGCGTTCGGGCCTCGATGGCGCTCTTGTCCGGCGTGATGATCACCTCGATGGCGGCGCTCTGCATCGATCTCTGGCTGCAGGGCAAGATCAGCTCCGGCGCTGTTGCCTTCACGCTTGCGCTGGTGCTGCGGCTGAATTTCCTGCTTGGCCGCCTGATGACGCAGTTCAACGGTATCATGCGCAATTTCGGCACCGTGCAGAATGCGGCCGAACTGATCTCGAAGCCTATCGAGCTGACTGATGTACCCGGTGCGCCTGCGCTTCAGGTCAAAAAGCCGGAGATCCACTTCAACGACGTCAGTTTCCATTACGGTAGGCAATCAGGCGTTATCGATCACTTGACCCTCAAGGTCCGTGCCGGCGAGAAGGTTGGTATTATCGGCCGGTCCGGCGCCGGAAAATCGACGCTCGTCAATCTGCTGCTGCGTTTCTACGACCTCGAAGGTGGCCGGATTGAGATCGATGGCCAGGATATCGCAAAGGTCAGTCAGGAAACGCTGAGGGCGCAGATCGGCATGGTCACGCAGGATACGTCGCTGCTGCATCGCTCGATCCGCGACAACATTCTTTTCGGTCGTCCCAATGCGTCCGATGCGCAGCTGCTCGCCGCAGCCGAGAAGGCTCAGGCCGACGGGTTTATCGGCAGTCTCGTGGATCAGCGCGGGCGCAAAGGTTTTGACGCGCATGTGGGCGAGCGGGGCGTCAAACTGTCGGGCGGGCAGCGGCAGCGGATCGCGATTGCCCGCGTCATGCTGAAGGACGCGCCGATCCTCATTCTCGACGAAGCGACGTCGGCTCTCGATTCCGAAGTTGAGGCGGCGATCCAGGCCAGTCTCGACGGTCTTATGCAAGGCAAGACCGTGCTTGCTATCGCGCATCGGCTTTCAACCATTGCGATGCTCGATCGCCTGATCGTGATGGACAAGGGGCGGATCGTGGAAGAGGGCACGCATAGCGAGCTGATTTCAGCTGGCGGTCTTTATGCCGAACTCTGGTCACGCCAGACGGGCGGTTTTCTCGCTGCCGATGCGGCGCAATAGGTCTGTCACTGACCGCTGATGACAATATCGGCCATCAGGCCGGCATGATTTGATCCATAGGCACTTGGCAAGGTGGAGATCGATCTGATCTTCAGTGGCAGGCGCACATAGACATGGTCGATCGGCAGGCCGAACGCGCCGAGGCTGACAGGCCATGTCGGTGGCTCATAGGATGCTGTCCGCAGCCCGGTCCAGGTGAAGAAACTGCGGATATTAGGGGCAAGTGACGAGGCGTTGAAATCACCAGAAAGGACGAGCGGTCCTTGCATTTCCTCCATGGCAAGGGTGGCGCGGACCAGTTCCACGGTCTGGAATTCATCGAAATAGGGTTTGGTCGTGTGAATACCGGCAATATTGATCTTATGGCCCCGGATTTCCGTCTCGGCCATGATGAAGCGGTTTTCAAAAATAGGGCTCAGGCTTCGGATGCTTCCTCGCCTGAGCGGTGTTTTCGACAGCATCAACTGATCGCAATCCTTGGTCAGAATACCGCAGCCGATGCGGTAGGGGTAAGCCGCACTGAGTTGCGAGAGATGCGACTCGAGCGGCTCGGCTTCCATGATGTTGACCACATCCGCACCCGACGCGGCGATCATCCTGGCAATCGCTTCGCCATTCGCTTGATTATCCCTCAGGATATTGAAGGAGAGCAGTTTGACGCTTGGAGCATTGGCATCGCTTTCCGTTGCCATCGCCGTGTAGTCCTGGCCCATGATCACGGCATGTGCCGCCAGTGCGATCGATCCGGCGAGCAGAAGGAAGGCCACGATGTTCCGATAGAGAGCGAGTGCGAAAATCATGGCCACGATACAGGCCGCGGCGGCATGTAATTGCAGGCTATGGAGTGTGGCGAAAGCCCAGTGCGGATGAAGGTATCGCGAGCCGATTGCTAGCATTACGAGCGACACGATGACGCAGATTGCAACGGAAAGGATCGTTCTTGGTGTCATGATCGGGTCCGAAGCTTTTCTTGGCCGATGAATTAGCACGGGCAAATGTCTCTTGCAACGCAACATGTTTGCATGCAATCGCCGCAAAATGCGCTTGATCCAAATCAAGTTCCCCTCTGATATCGCAGGCTAAATCATGGCCGCTGCATAGTGTCGCAAGACAATGTTGCAGTGCCCTATTGATTACATGCCAAAATAGAAATCGTGTTCCTTCATTCGGTCATGGGCCTTGCCAAGCGGCAAGTTTATCTGCGATCAAATCAGTGATCGCACTGGCTTGCTGGGGAATCGGTGTTCGATCTATGGTGACGGAGGTTAACCATAGCCAGGAGGAGGCATGCGGATGACAGGGACATTGCATGAGAGGATGGTTGAACCGTGAGTGAGCATAATCCAAATGAAGGAACGCTAAGCGAACCCACGCGCCGCGATTTCCTCTATCTGACGACCGGCATGGCCGGTGCGGTGGGTGCCGCGGCCGTTGCCTGGCCTTTCATCGACCAGATGCGTCCCGATGCATCGACGCTGGCGCTGGCCTCTATAGAGGTGAATGTCGCGGCATTGCAACCAGGCATGTCCCTGACCGTCAAATGGCGCGGCAAGCCCGTTTTCATCCGTAACCGCACGCCCAAGGAAATAGAAGAAGCCAATGCCGTCGCACTGTCCGACCTGAAGGATCCCGTCGCCCGCAACGCCAATATCGCAGCGGACGCGGAAGCGACCGGCGTCGACCGTTCTGCCGGCGAGGGCAAGGAGAACTGGATCGTCATGATCGGCTCCTGCACTCATCTCGGTTGTGTTCCGCTCGGCCAGTCCGGCGATTTTGGCGGATGGTTCTGTCCCTGCCATGGCTCGCATTACGATACGGCGGGCCGCATCCGAAAAGGTCCTGCACCGCAGAACCTGGCAATTCCGACATTCGCTTTCGCAAGCGATACCGTGATCAGGATCGGGTGAGGGGCTGACATATGAGTGGACATTCGTCTTATCAACCGTCGACGGGGATCGAACGGTGGATCGATCAGCGGCTGCCTTTGCCGCGCATGGTGTATGACAGTTTCGTCGCCTATCCGGTGCCGCGTAACCTGAACTACGCCTATACGTTCGGCGCGATGCTGTCGGTCATGCTGATCGTGCAGATATTGAGCGGCGTCGTGCTGGCAATGCATTACACGGCATCGACGGCCGAGGCTTTCGTCTCGGTCGAAAAGATCATGCGCGACGTCAACCATGGCTGGCTGTTGCGCTACATGCATTCCAACGGTGCGTCGTTCTTCTTCATCGCGGTCTATCTGCATATTGCCCGCGGCCTTTATTACGGTTCCTACAAGGCGCCGCGCGAAATCCTCTGGATTCTTGGCGTCGTCATCTACCTGCTGATGATGGCGACCGGCTTTATGGGCTACGTACTTCCCTGGGGGCAGATGTCCTTCTGGGGTGCAACGGTCATCACCGGCTTCTTCACCGCCTTTCCGCTGGTGGGCGAATGGATCCAGCAGTTCCTGCTCGGCGGCTTTGCTGTCGACCAGCCGACGCTGAACCGGTTCTTCTCTCTGCATTATCTGTTGCCGTTCATGATCGCCGGCGTGGTCGTCCTGCACGTCTGGGCGCTGCATGTCACCGGCCAGACGAACCCTACCGGCGTCGAGGTGAAGTCGAAGACCGATACGGTGCCCTTCACGCCATATGCGACGCTGAAGGATGCGTTCGGCGTGTCGGTCTTCCTGATCGTCTACGCCTGGTTCATCTTCTATATGCCGAACTATCTCGGCCATCCGGACAATTACATCCCGGCAGATGCCCTGAAGACCCCGGCGCATATCGTGCCCGAATGGTATTATCTGCCGTTCTACGCGATGCTGCGTGCGATCACCTTCAATGTTGGCCCGATCGACAGCAAGCTGGGCGGCGTGCTCGTCATGTTCGGTTCGATCATAATCCTGTTCTTCCTGCCCTGGCTCGATACATCCAAGGTCAGGTCGGCTGTCTACCGTCCCTGGTACAAGCTGTTCTTCTGGATCTTCGTTGCCAACTCGATCTTCCTCGGCTGGCTCGGCGCCATGCCGGCAGAAGGCGGCGGGCTCATCGCGTTGCTGTTCGGCGGCGACCTGAAGGGCAATTATGTCGGTTATTCGCAGCTCGGAACGCTCTATTACTTCGGCTTCTTCCTGGTGATCATGCCGCTTCTCGGTCTGTTCGAGACACCGCGGCGGATCCCCAACTCGATCACCGAAGCCGTGCTGGAGCAACAGAGCAAGAAGGCGGGATCGGCTACGCCCGAACCTGCCAAGGCAACAGTGTGATCGGCGGGAGAGGGACAAGACCCATGAAAAAGCTTGCTACAAGCCTTCTGTCGCTGGCGCTTCTGGCCGGACTGGGCATCGCCCAGGCAGGTGCGCAGGAAAACCACGAGGCTGCAGGGGCAGAAGCCCATGCGGAAGGTGCCACGCCGCATTATCCGATCCATCATCCGAAAAACGTGAAGTGGAGCTTTGCCGGGCCTTTTGGCCATTACGACAAGCAGCAGCTGCAGCGCGGATTGAAGATCTACACCGAAGTCTGTTCCGCCTGCCATTCGATGCAGCTTCTGCCCTTCCGTACTCTGGAAGACCTGGGATATTCGGAAGCGCAGGTGAAAGCCTTCGCCGCCAATTATCAGGTTCAGGACGGGCCGAATGACGAAGGCGAAATGTTCGAACGCGCCGGTGTGCCGTCCGACCATTTCCCGTCGCCGTTCCCGAACACGCAGGCTGCTGCGGCGGCAAATAACGGTGCCGCCCCGCCGGACTTTTCGCTGATCGGCAAGGCGCGCGGGATTACGCGCGGTTTCCCGCAATTTGTTGTCGACATCTTCACCCAGTACCAGGAAGGCGGGCCGGATTATATCTACTCGCTGATCACCGGGTATCAGGAGCCGCCGCAAGGTGTGGAAGTGCCGGAAGGGGGGCATTACAACCCCTATTTCGCCAATGCCGCATCGCTTGCCATGGCGCCGCCGATTGCGGACGATCAGGTGACCTTCGACGACGGTTCGCCGCAGACGGTGGACCAGTATGCCAAGGACGTCTCGGCGTTCCTGATGTGGGCTGCAGAACCGCATCTGGAAGAACGCAAGCGGACCGGCTTCATGGTCATGGTGTTCCTGGTGATCTTCAGCGGGCTTATCTACCTGACGAAGAAGTCGGTCTATGCCAATAAGGGACATTGATCCGAAGTCGGGTCAAAGATAGAGATAGGGAAGGCGGCTTCGGCCGCCTTTTTCATGTGTGCACCAAGCGCCGCAGAAATACGAACAGGGTTTTCATGACTGCCTCGACCAAGGACATTCTCGCCGCCGCGATCCGCTCCATCCCGGATTATCCGAAACCCGGCATCATTTTTCGCGATATCACCACGTTGCTCGGTGATGCGGCGGCTTTCCGTCTTGCTGTCGACGAGCTGGTAAAGCCTTACGAGGGGCTCGGAGTGGACAAGATCGCCGGTATGGAGGCACGCGGCTTCATTCTCGGCGGCGCGATGGCGCATCAGCTTTCTGCCGGCTTCGTGCCTATCCGCAAGAAGGGCAAGTTGCCTTACCGCACGGTCAGCATGGCCTACGCTTTGGAATACGGTACCGACGAGATGGAAATCCATGTCGATGCGGTGAAGCCGGGCGAGAAGGTAATTCTCTGCGACGACCTGATTGCCACGGGAGGTACCGCCGTGGGTGCGGTCAAGCTGTTGCGCCAGATCGGGGCGGAGGTCGTCTCCGCTTGCTTCGTCATCGACCTACCGGATCTCGGCGGCCGCAAAAATCTCGAAGCACTCGGCGTCGAAGTTCGCACGCTGGCGGAATTTTCCGGCCACTGACGGATAAGCATCCCCCCAATTCGTGAGGGATGGCAGAGCAGGCTGCGGCTGCTACTCTGCCATCTTTCCGATGGAGGATCCGATGGACATTGCTGCGCTTGCCACCTTCGCCGCCGCTTTCCTTTTCTTCGCGGCCAGTCCCGGCCCGGACAACGTGACGATCGTTGCTCGCACGATTTCGCAGGGCGCTCTATCGGGGATCGCCTATGGTGCGGGTACCTGCACCGGCATTCTGCTGTTTCTGGCGCTTGCGGTATTTGGCCTTTCGGTCGTTGCCAGCGAGATGGGCTTCGTGATGACCGTCTTGCGTTATGGCGGCGCGCTCTACCTGATCTGGACGGGAATCAAACTCTGGACAGCTGAGCCACTCGTACCCGCGTTGGCGCCGCAACCGAACGGAAGCCTGCTCGGCGCTTACCTGACGGGTGTTGTTCTCAATCTCGGCAATCCGAAGATGCCGTTGTTCTATATCGCGCTGTTGCCGAATGTGGTCGGAACGCAAATAACCGTCGCAGACGGTGGCATGCTGGCTGTGGTTATCCTCGCGGTAGAGGTGGCCGTCATAGGCGGGCATGTTGCGCTTGCCAGCCGTGCGCGGAGTGCCCTTCGCAATCCTTTTCTCGTCCGGCGGGTCAACCGCGCTGCGGGGACCGTGATGATCGGTGCGGGTGCAGCCGTGGTCGCGGTGCGTTAATCGAACTCCAGAACCGTGCTCTCGAAGCGCAGAACGGTCTCGCCCTTCTGGTTGACACCTTGGTTGGCCGTCAGGTTGATCGAGGTTCCAGGCCGCGACATCAGCGGCCGGCTTTCGATGAGCGTCACCGAATAGGTGACCGTGTCGCCGGCATAGACGGGTTTCAGCCATTGCAGTTTCTTGAAGCCGGGCGAGGGGCCGAGCTTTGGCGGAACGATGCCTTCGGCGATAAGGCGATCCTGTTCTTTCGCCCAGTAGGCAATGAAGGTCTTCATCCAGCCTGCGCAGGTATGCCAACCGGAGGCACAGAGCCCGCCGAAAACGTAGTTCCTGGCGGCTTCCGGGTCGGTATGGAAAGGCTGGGGATCGAATTTCTTCGCAAACGTGATGATGTCTTCCGCGGCGAAGAGAAGCGAGCCGGTGACAACCGTGTGGCCGGGTGGGGAGAGATCGATGAGTTTCATGCGGCGTCTCCTGCCGCATCACCTTCATTAGTGCGGGCGCGGAACATGATCGGGTTTTCGCCGCGCATGACGACTTCCCCGTTCTGGTTGATGACTTCGTGGAGGAATTTGACGAGGCCGAGGCCGGGGCGCGAGCGCAGGGCTCTCGCTTCGATGACCGTCGAGTGGCCGGAGAGCCTGTCTCCGGCGAGAACAGGTTTTTTCCATTCCATGAAGTCTATTCCGGGCGATCCTTCCGACGAGGAGTCCGCCAGCCAGCCGTCATACATCATCCGCATGAAGAGGCTTGCCGTGTGCCAGCCCGATGCTGCCAGTCCGCCGAGGATGCTGGCCTTACCTGCGTCTTCATCGAGATGCATCGGCTGCGGATCGAATTCAAGGGCAAATTCGACGATCGCCCTTGCCTCTACGCTGCAGGAGGCGAGGGGCAGAACACGGCCGGGTGTGAAATCCTCGAGATAAAGCATGCAGTGCCTCGGCAATGGAGGATCGGGTCACGACGCGGGAGACCGCGCCGTGACGCCCGGATGTCGACTTACGTGTTGAAGCGGAAGTGGATGACGTCGCCGTCATGCACGACATATTCCTTGCCTTCGTCGCGGCCCTTGCCGGCTTCCTTGGCTCCGACTTCGCCCTTGTAGGCGATGTAGTCGTCAAAGCTGATGGTGAAGGCGCGGATGAAGCCGCGTTCGAAATCGGTGTGGATGACGCCGGCAGCGGCGGGCGCCTTGGTGCCGCGGCGGATGGTCCAGGCGCGGGTTTCCTTGGGGCCGACGGTGAAATAGGTGATCAGGTCGAGCAGGTGGTAACCGGCGCGGATCAGGCGGTCGAGACCGGCTTCTTCAAGACCCAGCGCACCGAGGAATTCCTTTGCTTCCTCGTCGGGAAGCTGGGCGACTTCGGATTCGATCGCAGCGGAAATGATGACGCATTCCGCCCCTTGCGCCTTCGCCATCTCGGCGACGGCCTTGGTGTGTGCGTTGCCGTCCACGGCATCGCCTTCCGCGACGTTGCAGACATAAAGAACCGGATGCGAGGTCAGGAGGTTGAGGCCCTTGAGGATCTCGATGTCTTCCGGCGCCAGCGTCTTCAGCAGAATGCGGGCCGGCTTGCCATCGTTGAGGAGCTTGATGACCTCTTCCATTACCGGCAACTGGGCGACCGATTCCTTGTCCTTGCCGGTTGCGCGCTTGCGGGTCTGTTCGACGCGGCGCTCCAGGCTTTCGAGATCGGCGAGCATAAGCTCGGTCTCGATCGTGTCGGCGTCGCCGACCGGATTGATCTTGCCCTCGACATGGGTGATGTCGTCGTCTTCGAAACAGCGCAGCACATGCACGACGGCATCGACTTCGCGTATGTTGGCGAGGAACTTGTTGCCGAGGCCTTCACCCTTGGATGCGCCGCGCACGAGGCCGGCAATGTCGACGAAGGAGATGCGGGTCGGAATGATTTCCTTCGAGCCTGCGATGGTCGCCAGCTGCTGCATGCGCGCATCCGGCACCGCGACTTCGCCGGTATTCGGCTCGATCGTGCAGAACGGATAGTTCGCAGCCTGTGCGGCCGCGGTCTTGGTCAGCGCGTTGAAGAGGGTGGACTTGCCGACATTGGGCAGTCCGACGATACCGCATTTGAAGCCCATCGGGGATGAAACCTATCGTTTAACTGATTTTGCAGTCGCTATGGGGGAAAGTGCCTTGCGGGTCAAGGCTTGCCGGGCGACGCATGCTCGTTTCAAGAGGGAGTGAAGGGCCGATAGGCGACTCGCAATAAGCGACGACTTGAAATATCGATACTGCGGCGCAAAATAACTCTCATGCCCGTTGAGGCTTTCCTCACATGGAGGTCAAGCTGATGGCCGAAGATACGGTTGTTAATCCGAAAACGAAATCGAAACCCAAGCTGGAGCGACCGAAGCTCTACAAGGTGATCCTGCTCAACGACGATTATACCCCGCGTGAATTCGTCACGATGGTTCTGAAGGCGGTGTTTCGCATGAGCGAGGAGACCGGCCTGCGGGTGATGATAACAGCTCACCGGCTCGGTTCCTGCGTGGTCGTCGTCTGCGCCAAGGACATTGCCGAGACGAAAGCCAAGGAGGCTGTGGATCTCGCCAAGGAAGCCGGTTTCCCGCTGATGTTCACGACGGAGCCAGAGGAGTAGGGATTTTCGGCTATTCCTTTGGCCCGAACATCTTCTTCAGCATATCGGCCATAGGGCCCGATGTCGGAAGGCTGGGTTTGCCGCCGCGGGCCTGACGGATATGGGATTGGCCGGCCGGCTTTGGGGGCCGTGCCTGCTTGGTTGCCGCTTTCTCCGGCTCCGGCTTGCCGCCGACGGCGAGCGTCAGCTTGTTCATCAGCTGCGAATCCTCGCCCTTGACCAGCATGCCGGCGTTATCGGCGAGCGTTTCCATCAGCGGTTCCAGCCAGACACGGTCGCTTTTGGCGAAATCGCCGAGAACGTGATTTTGGACCTGTTCCTTGTTTCCCGGATGGCCGATGCCGATGCGCAGTCGCCGATAATCCTTGCCGCAATGGGCGTCGAGCGACTTGATGCCGTTATGGCCGCCATGGCCGCCGGCCGTCTTGATCCGCGCTCTTCCGGGCGGCAGATCGAGTTCGTCATAGATGGCGACAATACTTGCGGGTGTCAGCTTGTAGAAGCGCATGGCCTCGCCGACGGATTCGCCGGACAGGTTCATGAAAGTCTGCGGCTTCATCAGCAGGACCTTCTCGCCATCGATCTCGCCTTCCGAAATCTCGGCCTTGAACTTCTTCGACCAGGGGGAAAAGCTTGCCCGACGCTGGATGGCATCGACCGCCATGAAACCGACATTGTGGCGGTTGCCTGCGTATTTCGATCCGGGATTGCCCAGTCCGGCAATGATCAACATTGAAACTCTCCGTCTTCTTACGCTCGTTGACCGCGAAATGACGTCACTGTCAACGCCTAGACGATTTCCGCTTTTCTACGAAACGCGAAACTCCTCTATCTCTTAGCTTCTACGCAAAACCGGTGCCCGCTTTTGCTGGAACTGCTTTCTGTGTCTATTTTTCCCACAAACGGAGAGGTTTCAGCCCGTAGCGTTGAAGGATTTCATCCTGGCCTTTTTCGCTGATCAGTGCGTCGAGCCCGTTCTGCATGCGGCTGATCAGGTCATCAGGCATCTGTTTGTTGCAGGCTATGCCGAAGTGACTTTCAGAGAACGGCAGGACGATTTCGATCGGCTTGCCTTCTGATTTCAGCCGCTCGTAGATGTTGTCCGACATCGGCATCATATCGACACGCTGCTCGAGGAGCTTGTTCAGGGTGATCTCGAAATCCGAGCTCAGGTCGATTGAGGGGAAGTCCCGTTCGCGCAAAAGGGTCTCTGTGAAATCAGCCCGGTGCGTGCCGATCGTATAGCGTTTGGCCTCTTCAAGGGTTTTGGCTGTCACGCCTGAGCCTGCGAGCCGGACCAGTACGTGGCGGCTGATGCTGAGCGGGGTCACCCATTTGAACCGTTTTTCCCGCTCGGGAATGCGCGCCGTGGAGAAGACGCAATGCATGGGCTGCGTTTCCGCCAAGGTGATCGCCCGCGCCCATGGCATGATTTCCATTGTGAACGGAATGCCCGCATTGCGCATCAGCGCTTCGACCTGTTCGACGCTCGATCCGTGATACGTCCCGTCCGGGTTACGGTAGATGAACGGAGGATATGACTCCGTCGTCAGGGTGACGGCACTCTGCGCCAACGCCGGCGAGCCCAGTCCCAACATGCAGATCAGCGCAATCGTCATCTTCATCGCGTGCCTCCGAAAGGTCGCTGAAAGCATTGCACTCGAATGTTTCATTCCACCGGTCAACTGGCGAGGGACGTTTTGCTGGGCTGCCCGGAAAAGTCCGCCAGCAGGTCATTGATCTCGCGAGGCCGAGAGAAGTGATAACCCTGCGCGTAATCGACGCCGATCTGCATCAGCTGCTGTCGTTGCTGCGCCGTCTCCACCCCCTCGGCAACCACCTGGCACTGCATCTGATGCGAGATGGTCGTGATGCCCTCGATCAGCATCCGGCTCTTTCGTTCCACGTCGGTGTCGCCGCCAAGCAACGATTGTACGAAGGATTGATCGATCTTGACGATATCGACAGGGAAGCGGTTCAGGTAGCTCAGAGACGAATAGCCGGTGCCGAAATCGTCCAGCGCGATGCGGCAGCCGAATTCATGAAGTTCGGACAGGGTTCTGCGGATTTCGGGGTCGTCATGCATCAGTACGGCTTCAGTGATCTCGATTACCAGACGGGAGGGCAGGATGCCCCCGTCGGCAAGCAGGTTGGCCAGCCGGGTTGGAAGGCCAGGTTCGAATTGCAATGGCGAGAAGTTCACGGCGACATAGGAATTGCCGAGGCCGGGAAGGCGGGAGACCCGATTGAGATTGGCAAGCGCGTCTTCCAGAATGAGATTGCCGATCGCGGCGATCGACCCGTTCTCCTCGGCGACGCTGACAAGCGGGCCGGGGGCAAGAAGACCCTTGCGGGGATGGCGCAGGCGCATGAGCGCCTCGAAGCCGACGGGCAGGCCGCTGGCTATGCCGACGATCGGCTGGAAATGGGCCTCGAACCAGTTGGCTGCGATGCCGACTTCGATGTCGCTTTCGATTTCGGCCTTTTCCCTGGTTTTGGTCAGGATGGCAGGGTCATAGACCTTTGCACCATTCTTGCCGTCGCGTTTGCGCGCATACATCGCCAGATCGGACTTTTGCAGTAGTTCCGCAGCGGTCGCGGCATGTTGCGGATAAAAGGCGACGCCAACACTGGCGCTCAGTCTTAGACTGGTTCCTTCAGTGCGGAACGGCGACTCGAACATGTCGATGATCTGCTGGCACAGTTCGGCGCTGCGGCTCTCGGCATCCGGGCCGGCGATCACTATGGCGAATTCATCTCCGCCCAGCCGGGAGGCCGTATCTGAAACGCGCAGCATCGGCTGAAGCCTCGTAACGAATTCCTGCAAAACCAGATCGCCCGCGGCATGGCCGTGATTGTCGTTGATGGCCTTGAAGCGGTCGAGATCGACGAAGAGGCAGGCCAGTTGCGTCGCCATCCGGTCGGCATCGATAATGTGTCGATCGAGAGCAGCCTCAAATCCTTGCCGGTTCAACAGTCCGGTCAGATGATCCGATATCGCCTGCTGGTGGTTGCGGAATTCGGATTGCTTCAATTCCGTCACGTCGGTCATGACGCTCAGCGAGCCGGCAAGGTGCGTTGTGGTTGCCCCGAGATCGGCTTCGGCGATCAGCACATCGAGAAGGCGACCGTTCTTGCACAGGAAGCGAACGGTGATTTCTATTGTGACGCTGTCGGTATGGGCGTCCCGTCTGCGATTTTCGAAGGAAGCCCTATCTGCCGCAAATACGAAATCCGAAAAGTGGTGCCCGATGACTTCTTCCCGCTGGTAGCCGGTGGCCAACAGCCAATAGTCGCTGACGGCGGCAACCGTATCGCCGGCGGTCAATGAGAACAGCATTGCGGGGGTAAGATTGTAGATTTCTATCGTCTGCTGATGCGCCCGCTTCAACTCCTGCTCCTCGCGCTCCAGCAGGAGTTGCATCTCGTTGAAGCTTCTGGCTAGCCGGCCCATCTCATCGGCGGAACGCCAGTCGACATGGTGGCGCGAGCCAAGCCTGCGGGTCGCTTCGATCGCGGCCGTCAGGCGTGTCAACGGGCGGACGACCATGATCCGATTGCCGAATACGGCTGCGCCAAAAACGGTCAGGATCGCAATGATGAAGATCGAAATGAACGCAAACTCGATCTGATGCAGGCCAGAAAACCAGCTTGCGACAGGCACATAAATAGTCAGCGTGCCGACTTCGCGAGGCCCCTGCAGCGATCGATATATCACCGTCTGGCTGCGGGATTCGAGAGTATCGAGATCGGGTGCCCCTGGAACTGCTTCAGAGACACTGAGCTTGCCCGTCGTGTCGTTGATCTGGACGGCATGGACCATCTGATCCAGCAGGATCATCTGGGCGACCTGGCGAATGCTGTCCAGGTCCAGATCCCACAACGGCTTTCCGAGTGCCTGGGTGTTGCTGTTCATCACCACATCGACGTGTTCGCCGATGCTCTGGGAAGCCTGCTGAGACGAAAGAGCGAGGAAAAGCGTGAAAAGCGGAGCCACGACGACGAGAAGCGCGCCAGATATTATGGCAATGAAACGACTCTCTACAGAATGAGTCATTCGTTTTCCCCGGCCCAATATTGCTCTTCTAAAATACTACCCCGTATTTCCGGCTATCCTTCCACTCAAATGTTTAAACTTCCCTGACGCGTTCTCTTAAATCTTTGCTGAGATGCGTTAGATTCGGACCTTGGTAAAAAGCAAAAGCCCGCCAAGGGGCGGGCTTTCTCTGTCTCGATAGAAGAATATTTATTATTCTTCAGAAGGAGCGGCAACTACTACTTCTTCTTCAGCAACACCGGCAGCCGGAGCAACAAGCGTAGCGATGGTGAAGTCGCGGTCGGTGATGACGGCGCGTACACCCTTCGGCAACTTGACGGCCGAAATGTGGATGCTGTCGCCGATCTTGGCGCCGTCGAGATCGACGGTGATGAATTCCGGGATGGCGTTGGCCGGGCAGAGGAACTCGACCGTGTGACGGACGATGTTCAGGACGCCGCCCTGCTTGATCGCGGACTTGTCTTCGTTGACGAAGTGAACCGGAACGTCGACGGTAACTTCTGTGTTGCCGGAGACGCGCAGGAAGTCGACGTGCAGGGTGAAGTCACGCACCGGATCCAGCTGATAATCCTTCGGCAGAACAGTGATCTTCTTGCCGTCGACATCGATGGTTGCAACCGTCGTCATGAAACCGCCAGCGTGAATACGCTTGGTGACCTCATTGGTGTTGAGGACGATTGAAATCGGGGCCTGCTTGTCACCATAGATGACAGCGGGGATAAAACCGTTGCGGCGAAGTTCACGGGAGGACCCCTTACCTACCCGTTCGCGCGCCTCGGCCTTGAGCTCGTAAGAATCCTGGCTCATGGCATTTCCTTTCGAGGTTATTTGGAGAGTTCAGTCGATCGAAACGGTCGCTCTGAACCGGAAGGCATTATGCATGCGTTCCATCCGCGTTGCCTCCAAGGGTGTCTATGCGGACGCGCCCCTATAGTACAACGACCCCTGCGAGGCAAGGCTTTCCTGAAGCTGACAATGTCTTTTGTTTCGCCGGTCGTACAGCCGCTTGTTGCGGAGCTGTGGGCTGGCGTTGATCCAGGGTAGGCACTCCTTGCCAGACTGTTAAGGACGTTTCTTTCCACCAGTCCAAAAACTGGTCTGCACAATACAACGTATGGAGTTTGTTAAAGAAACGACGCCGACAAGCAACATTGATTTCAAGGAATGATTATGATGTACGGTATCGTCAACTGCCTGGTCCAAGAACACGATCTTACCCTTGTCCTGATGGCGGGCGTACTTTGCTTTCTGGCGAACCTTGGAACTGTCTCTTTCATCGGTCGAGCACGGGAAACCGATCGCGCCGCGCGCCTGACCTGGGCTGCGGTCGCTGCAGGGGCAGGAGGGTTCGGCATATGGGCGACGCATTTCGTCGCAATGCTGGCCTATGATCCCGGACAGACTTTCCGTTTCGACCTCAGTCTTACGCTTGTGTCGCTGGGGCTGGCGTTTGTCGCGACCTTTGCTGCCGCAACCTTCGTGCTGGTTATTCCGACGCGCTTCGGCGCGGCTGCAGCCGGTGTGGTGTTCGGCGCCGGGGTATCCTGCATGCATTTCACCGGCATGTCGGCCATCGAATTTGCCGGCGTCATTGCATGGGAGCGTTCGCTTGTTTTTGCCGCAATCGCTGCGGCCGTCACCCTGGCTCCGGTTGCTTTTGTCATCGCGCAGTCGCGGAGCGTCAAGGCTGTTGCGGTAGCTGCGGGGATTTTGTCCCTGGCGATCGTATCGATGCATTTCATCGCCATGGGGGCCGCCAGACTCGTTCCGGATCTCTCTTCGGCGATCGAAGTAGGCTCGCTGTCAAAACCACTGATGTTATCGACTATCGTCGTTGTCTCATTGACCCTGATCGGGTCGGGCGCTGCCGCTGCCGTCGTTTCCGGCCGCGCCGCACGCTCGTCCAGGGCAAGTGAGAGAAATTTTCAGCTGCTTGTCCGCGGCGTTACGGACTACGCCATCTACATGCTGGACCCGACAGGCGTTGTGACCAACTGGAATGCCGGCGCTGAACGCGCCAAGGGTTATGCCGCCAACGAAATCATTGGCAAGAACTTCGCACGTTTCTACTCTCGGGAAGATCAAAAGCAGGGCATGCCGGAACAGGCTCTCAGAACGGCTCGCGATACCGGCCGTTTCGAGGCGGAAGGAAAACGTTACCGGAAGGACGGAACGTGGTTCTGGGCGCATGTCGTCATCCAGCCGATCCGTGATGAAGAAGATGTGCTGGTCGGTTATGCAAAAATCACCCGCGATATCACCCGCGAGAAGGAAGACAGCGACCGTATCGCAGTCGTTACACAGAACCTTGATCTTGCCCTTGAAAACATGAGCCAGGGCATATGTCTCTTCGACCGCGATGAGAGGCTGATCCTATGCAATGGCCGCTATCGTGAGATGTTCAAGTTTCCGGAAGGTTTTGTCACTCCGGGTGTCAGCTATTGGGAAATGGTCCGCAAGGGCTATGAAATGTCCTACGCCGATCCGCAGGATGCGCTGAACCGTGCGGAGAAACACTACAATCGCTATCTTGCTGCCATGAAATCGGGGCAACGCGTTATCCCTCATCGCACTGCCGGCGGCCAGACCTTCCGCATAGGACTGAACATGCTGACAGGCGGGGGCTGGGTCTCGACCTTCGACGACATCACTGAGCAGGTTCGCTCCGAAGAGCAGATCGCCTTCATGGCGCGTCATGACGGCCTAACGCAGCTTCCCAACCGAGCCGCCTTTATGAGCCATATCGAAAGCGAAGTTCTACATGCTGAACATAGTGGCGATCGTCTCGCGGTCGTCGGCATCGACCTCAACAGATTCAAGCAGATCAACGACCAGTTGGGGCATGGCGTCGGTGACGCGGTGCTAAGGGAGATCGCTCACCGCATGCTCAAGGTGATCGAGCCGACACAAATCTTTGCCCGTTTCGGCGGCGACGAATTCGTGGCGGCCATTCGATATGACGATATCGGCGAGGTCAGTGCGTTTCTTGATCGTATGATCGGCGAATTCAACCGGCCTATGGATATCGAAGGTCACAGGCTTAGCACTGGTGCCAGCATGGGCATCGCTCTTTATCCCAACGACGGCCAGTCGCCCGAAGTGCTTATCGCCAATGCCGACCTGGCCATGTATCGCGCCAAGGCGTCGCTGACCGGCGAGTTCTGCTTCTACGATGTGGAGATGGACGAGGCAGCGCGTGACCGCACGAAAATGGCCAAGGAACTGTGGGCCGCGATCGACGCGAAACAGTTCCATTTGAATTATCAGGTCCAGAAATCAGTCTCGACTGGCGATATAACCGGCTACGAAGTTCTGCTGCGCTGGTATCATCCGGAACGCGGTCTTGTTTCGCCCGTGGATTTCATCCCTGTTGCGGAAGAATGCGGCGCCATCCTGCCGATCGGCGAATGGGTGCTTCGCGAGGCCTGCCGAGAAGCTGCCGGATGGCCAGTCGACCATAAGGTCGCGGTCAATCTTTCGCCTGTTCAGATCGCTCATACCGACATGCCGGCACTCGTGCATCAGGTGCTTCTTGAGACCGGGCTGAAACCTAGCCGCCTGGAACTCGAAATCACCGAGAGTTCTATCTTCAGCGACAAACAGCGCGCTCTGCATGCGTTGCGGGCGATCAAGGCGCTCGGCGTCTCTATTGCCATCGATGACTTCGGCACCGGCTATTCTTCTCTGGAAACGCTGCAGTCCTTCCCGTTCGACAAGATCAAGCTCGATCGCAGCTTCCTGATCGATGTCGAGCGGAGCGAAGAGGCAAAAGCCATGGTCCGGGCTATCCTCGCGCTGGGGCAGGGCTTGCGTATCCCGGTGCTCGCCGAGGGTGTCGAGACGTCCCATCAGCTGGATATCCTGAGGCATGAAGGCTGCCACGAGGCGCAGGGCTACCTGTTGGGGCGGCCCATGCCGATCGACAAGCAACTACTGACCGAAGCGGCCTGACAGGCTCTACGCGAGGTTTTCGCCGGCCGCGTCAGCGGCGCGCTTCGCCACCCGGAGCGTAGACCGTTTTCTGCTCAAAGCGGAACTTGAACCCGCAGTCGCTACAACGGATCATATATTTGCGCGGGTCGGTCGAAGCAAATTCGGTCCTAAAGCTCTTCGGCAGTTCGTCTATGCGAAAATCCCGGTTACCGGCGCGCTTGTCGTCCGTTTCGGAGACTTCGGCAAAGCCGGTATTGCCGCACTGGGAACATTCGAGCTTTCGGGAATAGCGGTCGCGGGCGGCCATGCGGGACTCCTTGGGAATACCGGACCTACATAGTCAACGCATTTGCCGAATGCAAAACGCCGGGACTGTTGCCCCGGCGTTTTGTAACGGTCTTCCCGCGTTTTTTATCCGCGGCGGCATTCGCCGGATGAAATGATGCCGAATCCGGCGTTGTTTGCCTCGCAGGGATTCGGGAACGTCTGTGTGCGACCGCCGCGCTGGCCGCAAACCGGACGGTATTCGCGCGTGCAGATGCCGCCGGACTGCTGCGGGCGGTCAGGGCGACCCGGTCTGTCCCAGTCGGGACGATCCGGTCTGCCGGGACGATCCCAATCCGGCCGGTCTGGCCGACTCGACTCCGGCCTGTCAGGTCTTCCGGGGCGATCCCAGTCAGGACGATCAGGCCTCCCAGAGCCCCTGCATTCGCCGGAGCTGACGACACGGAATCCACGGGCTCCGGCCTGGCAGGAATTGCCGAAGGTTTCAAACCGTCCGCTCCGTTCGCCGCAGACGGGCCGATAATCCATGGTGCACATCTGTGGCCCACGGTCGGGACGAGAAGGCGGGTAATAGCCTCCCGGACCTGATGGCGGGCCGCCCTCCACGCAGGCTGATAGAAGCGGCAGCAGCAGAAGAAGTGGAAGCTTGGCAATATGGGCTGATATGAATGACATCGTTGATTCCTCCCCATCGAATTGATGATCAATCTAAAGCATCGGGCCGAAAATCGATATCGACTTTCGGCCCGGCGGAAATATTCGCAAAATTATGTCGGATGACCGGAAAGGGTCAGTCGAACAGGCTGGAGACGGAGGATTCCATCGCCGTGCGGTTGATCGCCTCACCGAGCAGGTTCGCAGTCGAAATGACGCGAATGTTCGGTGCGGACTGAACTGCCGTCGTCGGCTGGATACTGTCGGTGATCACCAGTTCCTTCAGCTTGGACGAGGCGATGCGGCTGACCGCGCCGCCCGAGAGCACGCCGTGGGTGATATAAGCGGTTACGCTGGTAGCGCCGTTTTTCAAAAGAGCTTCGGCGGCATTGCAGAGTGTCCCGCCCGAATCGACGATGTCGTCGATCAGTAGACAGTCCTTGCCGGTCACGTCGCCGATGACGTTCATGACTTCCGATTCACCGGCACGTTCGCGGCGCTTATCGACGATCGCGAGCTGGCAACCCAGTCGCTTGGCGAGCGAGCGCGCGCGCACCACACCGCCGACGTCCGGCGAAACGACCATAACGTTGCCGAGGTCGTAATTTTCCTTCACGTCGCGGGCGAGGATCGGCACGGCGAAAAGATTGTCCGTCGGGATGTCGAAGAAGCCCTGGATCTGGTCGGCATGCAGGTCGAGCGTCATGACACGGTTGGCGCCCGCCTCGGTGATCAGGTTGGCCACGAGCTTGGCCGAGATCGGCGTGCGCGGTCCGGCCTTGCGGTCCTGACGGGCATAGCCGAAATAGGGAAGAACCGCCGTGATGCGCTTGGCGGAAGCCCGCCGGAACGCATCGATCATAATGAGCAGTTCCATCAGATGGTCGTTGGTCGGGAAAGACGTCGACTGGATGACGAAAATGTCTTCCCCGCGCACGTTTTCCTGAATTTCAACGAAGATTTCCTGGTCTGCAAATCGCCTTACGCTGGCTTTTCCGACTGGGACATTAAGATAGCTGCAGATCGCGTCGGCCAGATGCCGGTTCGAATTGCCTGCGAAAACCTTCATTTCGGTCCGCCTGTTTTGAAGCTGGATGGCGGCCTTTTACCGCCGCTGCCCTTGAATGCAAGAGCGTTTTCGAAATGCGCACTTATTTTATGAATGAACTGTGACTTGAGGGCCAAAATACCACTCCTTTCACAACCGTAAGGCTGTTTGGCGCCACTCGAGATAACCCGATATGGTCTTGTCGGCAATCGACTGCATGACGGATGCAGGTATTGCTGCCCACGGATCAGAACTTTCAGCGGACAGCGTTTCCTGTCCCTGCATTCGGTGCAGTCTCGCACCTGCATTGTCCAGTACATCCCAGACGTAGACGACCGTGACCTTGCCGTCGTCGGCGAGGGCCGAGAAATATCCCTTGAGTATATGCTCGGTGCTCGTATCGACCGATGGCCGGATCGTCAGCCCGCTCGAACGGGCCGCTGCCGCCAGCTGGCGGGAGAGAGGCGTGACCGCCTCGACCGGAGCGCCGATGATCGGCAAGAAGCGAATGGTTCCGCCGTCATTGGCCTGTACAGACGGCAATGCTGCTTGATTTGCCGGGGAGGTGGCGGGTGCGCCGCCAGCGGAGGGCATCTGCACCAGGCTGCCCGAAGTTTGTCCCGCCCATTCCGGCGGTGGGCCTGAGGAGGACGGCGAGATGGTGTTGCCATTCTCCAAAGCCCGAGCCTGCGACTCCAGCGTGTTATTCGGTCCGCGCGAATAGGTTCTGGAAGCCGGAGGGGCAGGTCGAAACGGTGCGGGTTTATAGGTCCCGGCCATCCTGTCGGTATCGTCCTGGGTGACGGTGCTGGAGGACCGCTCCATTCCGCCGCCGATATCGACCTGCGGGGTCAGGGCATCGGTGGTGTTGCAGGCGGAAAGTCCGAGCAAGAGAACGAGAGCCGCGATGACATGCCATCTTCCAGATCGCTGCACGCATCCACCTCCCGAACACATCACCTCATGTGAACTTAGAGGCGGCCTTTCGGACGTGTCAATTGCGACAGATATTGTGATCAGCAAACGATCAGGTCGAGGCCGCGGCGTGAGAGCGGTTCCGGTGCGCCTTCGGTCGTCAAATAGGTATGGCCAAGCGTCATCGCCGTGCCGCTGTCGGAATCCATGATGATCATGTGCACGAAGAGCGTCATGTCGGCCAGGATCTCCTGCGGGTTGCCGACATGGAACATCTGCTGTTCCATCCAGGATGGCGAGAAACGGGCGCCGAGCGAGTAACCGCAGGCGTTCAGCCGGTGGCGTGACAGGCCGCGTTCATCGAGGATGCGCGCATGGGTGTCGAAGACATCGCCGAACGTATGGCCGGGACGAAGCACTTCCTCGATCGCCTGGATGGTTTCAAGACATGCCTTGTAAAGCTCGCGGTGTCGCAGCGACGGCTCACCGATCACGACCGTGCGCATCATCGCCGCGTGATAATGCGCTGAGGCGCCGGCCCATTCCAGTGTCAGCTGGTCACTGGACTCGAGCTTGCGCCGGCCGGCCTTGTAGCGGCAAAGAAGCGCGTCCTCGCCGGAGCCGATGATGAATTCATTGGCCGGGTAATCGCCGCCGCCGGAAAATACCGCGCCCTGCATGGCCGCCAGAATATCGGCTTCGTCACCGCCTGCCCTGATCAGCGGAAGGGCGGCGTCGAGCGCATCGTCCGCCAGTTCGGCAGCGTGCCTTGCGTAAGCGATCTCAGCAGGGCTCTTGACCAGGCGCAGCCTGCCGACGAGATAGGAGCCGTCGATCAACTGGCCGAAGGTGGAGAGCTGGTTGTCGATGAGGCGGCCCACACGGCCGGTCATGCCGTGGGTATCGTATTCGATGCCGATCTTGGCGCCGAGCAGATCCATGTCGCTCAGCAAGTTCTTGAGATCGAGTGTCGGATCGGCGTTTACCCGGTCTACCCAGATGACGATGTTTTCGATGATCGAGGTCTGGCGTGCCTGGCGCAGATCCGCCGAGCGGGTCAGCAGCGTCATCGAGCCATCAGCCTTGACGATCAGCGTCTGGAAGAAGCAGTAGCCGAACGTGTCGTAGCCGGTGAGCCAGTACATGCTCTCCTGGGCGAACAGCAGCATCGCATCAAGCTTCTGCTCCTGCATCTCGGCCAGAAGCCGGTTCAGGCGAGCGGAATATTCATCACGTTCGAATTGCAGGGCCATTTCAATCCTCCCGGATCGCGATTGCGGAAATCTGACGGCCGTAATCCGGCTCTTTCGCATGGGTCGTGCGCCGATAGGAGAAGAACCTCTCCGGATCGGGATAGGTGTCGAGGTCAAGGTTTTCGGCGCGCACACCGGCTTCGGTGAGGCGCCTGACCGTCAATGACGGAAGGTCGAACATCGCGTGACCGGGCTTGTCCGAGGCTGAGAAGAAAACCTCGTAAGACGGATCGACGGCTTTGAAATTGGCAACGAATTCGGGTCCGACCTCATAACTTTCCGGACCGATCGACGGGCCAAGTACGGCGGTGATCCTCGAACGGTCAGCGCCGAGTGACACCATGGCTTCGACGGTGTTTTCGAGCACGCCGTGGAGCGCGCCTTTCCATCCCGCATGGGCGGCACCGATCACGCCCGCCTCGGCATCGGCAAAGAGGATCGGGCCGCAATCGGCGGACAGAACCCCAAGCACGATGCCAGGCACATTGGTCACCATCGCATCGGCCTTCGGCCGCTCGCTTGCCGCGGATTGTTCATCAACGACGATGACATCAGGCGAATGGATCTGGTGGAGGGTCGCCAGTCTGTCGAGCGGCAGGTCAAACCATGCCGCGACGCGGGCGCGATTTTCGATCACCCTGTCCCTGTCGTCATCAGAGCCTATGCCAACATTCAAGCCTGCATAGATTCCTTCGGAAACGCCGCCAGTTCTGGTGAAAAAGCCGTGCCGGATGCGTGCACCTGCCCGTTCGCGCAGCAATGTGCTTTCGATCGGCAGCGGCAGGTCGTTTTTCGGCATGTGCGTTTATCCTGTTGATTTTACGAGGTAATGCACACGAACGCGTCTGCTTCTGCCGACGAGAGTGGCGCAGAAACCGCCAACCTGTCAATGCAGTTCGGGCAAGGATCAGTCGATTGCACGGAACGGCATGAGCTTCACCGCCGGGCTCGAAACGGCGATGACCTTGAACAGTTCGCCCATCTTGCCTGCGCCTTCTCCGGCCAGCCTGTCGACGGCTGCCGCGATGAGGCGCTGTTCGGGCGGGTCCTTGTCGCGGGCGAGAGCCGTGGCGCGTTCGGCCAGGCCAAGCCCGTAAAGAAACTCACCCTGACGCAATCCTCCATTCAGATGAACGCCGCTTGCCACGGCAACCTTGGCAAGATCCTCGAAATCGACGTGACTGGTTAGGTCTGCTTCACCCGGATGGGCGAATGGCGGATCGAAGTCATGGTTCATCACGGCTTGCAGCGTGTCCCCGAAGCCGGTCACCATGTGGCCGTAGTCGATAACGAGGGCAGTGCCGCCTTGTTGCAGCAGGCGCTCGCAAAGGGTCTGCATCACGGCCTGACGTGCGGGCGCCACTTCGAAGATGGTGCCATCCGGAACGGCGCTGGTGTGCGGAGGCAGTAGCGCCGGATCGACGGTTGCAACGCCCGCCGCAAAGGCGAGTTCGTCATCGATACCCAGACCGATCAGGCGCTCGCGAAAGCCCGTCGCTGTCTTGATAAACTGGCGGATCGGAATGGCGTCGAAAAGCTCGTTCGCGACGATCAGGCAGAAGCCGTCGGGGATTTCTTCAAAACTGTCGTGCCAGCTGATCTTGGTCGAATAGGCTTCGAGCGTCACCCGCTGGACACCGCGAAGGCGTTCGCTGGTTTCGACGAGATGTACGGTCATCTGATCGAACAAAGCAGGCGCTATACGTCTGATCACACGCAGCATGTCGGCCATCATCGTGCCGCGACCCGGCCCGATCTCGACGAGACGAATTTCGCCGGGCGTACCGTGCTGCTGCCAGGCATGCACCATGAAGATGCCGACCATTTCGCCAAACAACTGGCTGATCTCGGGGGCGGTTATGAAGTCCCCGTGGCGGCCGAACGGCTCGCGTGTGCGGTAATAGCCGTATTCCGGATCGGCGAGGCAGAGCGCGAAATAATCCGTGACGCTGATTGGTCCGTTGGTGCGGATCAGGTTCTTTATCTTGTCGGCCAGGGGAGTATTTGCGGGCGTGCTCATGATGGGCGTGTCCTTCAGGCCTCGGCCGTACGGGAGGCAGCGAGTGCGCGCAGGGCAGCCCAGAGACCGATCAGCACCATCGGCGTCGATAGAACCATGCCCATGGTCAGCCAGTTCGTTCCGAGAAGATAACCCAACTGTGCATCCGGCTCACGGAAAAACTCGACGAAGATGCGTGAAAAGCCGTAACCGATGACGAAGACGCCTGCCACGAGGCCTGGCTTCTTCAAGGCCTTGATGCCGAAGATCAGGGCGGCGAGCAGCAGAAGAAGGACGATGCCTTCCAGGCCGGCTTCGTAAAGCTGGCTCGGATGACGTGCGAACGGGCCGCCGGTTGGGAAAACGATCGCCCAAGGCGCGGCGCTCAGCCGCCCCCAGAGTTCGCCATTGATGAAGTTGGCGATACGTCCGAACAACAGACCGAGCGGCACGACGGCTGCGATGATATCGAACATGCTCCAGACGGGAATGGCGTTCTTGCGCGCAAACAGGATCATCGCGACGATGGCGCCGAGAAGGCCGCCATGGAAGGACATGCCGCCGTTCCAGATCTGGATGATGCGGATCGGGTTCTCGATCATCACCGAGAAGTCATAGAAGAGGACGTAACCGGTGCGGCCGCCGACCACGATGCCGACGGCGATCCAGACCAGAAAATCGTCGAGATGAACTTTCGTCATCGGTGCCGCGTCGCCCTTCCAGAGCGTCGGCCTATCGACCAGCTTGCGGGCATAAAACCACCCGATCAGAATGCCCGCCACATAGGCGAGGCCGTACCAATGAACGGCAAGAGGCCCGATGGAAAAGGCCACCGGATCGATATTTGGAAACGGCAGAATGGCAAGAAGATTCAATGTTTCGTACAATGTTTGTTCCCGGCGTGACCGACTTGGGCGGACCATGGCCTTACCAAAAGTGGCGGTCAAGCTGGAATCGCACAACCGGTTACCACAACAGTGGATGGCGCTTGCAACGGACAGCCGCTAGCCCTACTTCCATTGTCATGGACAAAAGATATGCCGGGGCATTTCCGCCGGCTTCAAGGAGATGACGACATGTCGACCGGAACCAACCGCATTTTTGACGATTTCGCGAAGCTGATGACGGATGCCGCAGGCGCAGCCCAAGGCGTGCGCAAGGAAATGGAAACGGCTTTCCATGCCCAGGCCGACCGTTTCCTCAACAGCATGGATATTGTGAAGCGCGAGGAATTCGAGGCTGTCCGCGAGATGGCGGCACGCGCCCGTGACGAAAACGATGCGTTGAAGGCGCGCATCGAAGCTCTCGAAGCAAAGCTGTCGGCACAGCAGGGCTGATCGCGAACTCTCTCGATCATCCAGAATCAATCGGCCTCCCATGTCCGCATGGGAGGCCGATTCGTATCTGCCGTTAACCTTTGTGTGCCGCCTTGGAGCAATGTCCCCTGGCGGTGAAGTGTAGTTCTCCTCAAAAAAGTCTGGCCTGTGGACACTTCCGAAAAAGGTAAGCGACAGAGTCAGTTACTCATCTCCGCTGACCTCCGGCACGAACCGTTCCGCCCGTAACCCACCGAAATAATGGGGGGAGGGGCTGGAAGCTCGAAGTGGTCTAGCTACACTGATTTTAAATGATGATTCGAAACGGGCTGGTAAGCTCCAGGCAGGGTTAGAGCGTTAATCTGGCGGCGCCGTAAGATCATCGGGAGTGTTGTTTCCGGTTAACTGTTCGCGTGTTGGCGTTTTTCGCAACTCCGCATTCATTCCGGTCTAAAAGGTGCCGCATGAGCCTCATGGAATTGGAAATTGAACGTCAATCGAATCCGGTCGACATGATCGAATTCGTTGCTGCGTCCAACGACTGGACGTTCGAACGATCCGGCGAAGACGAAATCGCAATGACCGTCGAAGGTCGCTGGACCGACTACCACGTTTCCTTCTCCTGGATGGAGGATTTCGAGGCGCTGCATCTGGCCTGCGCGTTCGATCTCAAGATCCCGGACATCCGCATGAACGAGATCCTTCGCCTGCTGTCGCATGTGAATGGTCAGACGCTGATGGGCCATTTCGACCTGTGGCGTCAGGAGGACGTGATCATCTTCCGCCAGTCGCTGCTGCTCGCCGGTGGCGCAGAGCCGACCAACCAGCAAGTGGAAGTGCTGCTTTCCAGCGCGCTCGATGCCTGCGAGAGCTATTATCAGGCATTCCAGTTCGTTGTCTGGTCGGGCATGGAAGCCAAGGCGGCCATGGATGCCGTCCTGTTCGAAACCGTAGGCGAGTGCTGATAATGACTTCTGGCAGTGGATCGATCGTGCTTGTCGGTGCCGGCAATATGGGCGGCGCAATGCTGTCCGGCTGGCTGGACAAGGGCGTTTCCGGCGATCGGATCACGGTCGTCGATCCTTCTCCATCCGACAGGATGAAGGCGAAGATCGTCGAAGCCGGGGCGCGCCATGTGACGGCGGTGCCGGAAGGTTTCAAGGCCGATATTCTGTTCCTTGCGGTCAAGCCGCAGATGATGGACGTGGTCCTGCCGCCTTTGAGGCCGGTCGTCGGCGATCAGACGGTTATTGTCTCCGTCGCGGCAGGCAAGACGCTCGTCTATCTCAAAAGCCATCTCGATGACGCCGCCATGGTTCGCGCCATGCCGAATACGCCGGCGATGATCGGTCGCGGTGTTACGGGTGCTTTCGCCAATGCGCGTGTCAGCGATGTGCAGCGTGAGGCGGTCGATGCTCTTCTGCGGGTCAGCGGCCCTGTCGAGTGGGTCGCAACCGAATCCGATATCGACGCGGTTACGGCCGTTTCCGGCAGTGGACCGGCCTATGTGTTCTATCTCGTCGAGTGCATGGCAGAGGCAGGCCGCAAGCTGGGCCTGCCGGCGGACCTCGCCATGCGGCTCGCGCGGGAAACCGTCTCGGGGGCTGGTGAGTTGTTGAACCAGTCCCCGGAGGACGCGTCGCAGCTTCGCAAGAACGTGACTTCGCCCGGCGGCACGACCGCTGCCGCTCTCTCGGTGCTGATGGCGGATGACGGCATCCAGCCGATCTTCGACAAGGCGATTGCCGCGGCTCGTACTCGGGCCGAAGAACTGGGTAACTGATCTATTATGACGGACGAAATCACTTACGGCGACTTCGAGAAGGTCGATATCCGGGTTGGGACGATCGTCGAGGCGGAGCCGTTTCCCGAAGCGCGCAAACCGGCCTTCAAGCTGAAGATCGATTTCGGTCCCGAGATCGGGATCAAAAAGTCGTCGGCGCAGATCACTGTGCACTATACGCTGGAATCACTGATCGGCCGTCAGGTGCTGGGCGTCGTGAATTTTCCGCCGCGCCAGATCGGCCCGGTGCGGTCAGAGGTACTCACGCTCGGTTTCGAGGACGAAAACGGTGCGATCGTGCTGGCCTCGGTGGAACAGGGCGTTCCGAACGGGCGGAAGATGATGTGATCGGCTTGCGGGGTTTCGGTTATGTTTCCGCTCGAGCTGGAACACGGCGCATTTGAAACCCGGTCTTCGACTGTTCGAAACCTGCACCGAGATAAAAGTCCAATGTTTCACGTCGCTTCGAACCGGTCATGAGCATGACCTTGTAGCAGCCTGCCTTCCATGCGGCTTCAGCTGCGTATAGCAGGACCTGCCTGCCAAAGCCCCGATTTCGATATTCGCGGTGCGTAACAACATACTCGATCAAACCATACGGTGTCCCGCCGTGCGTGAGGTTGGGGACAACGACTAGCGTGCATGATGTCGCCAAGGCGTCGCCTGCCTGTCCGACTATGATCATGCTTCCGTATAGGCTCGGAACCGTTCAAATACGTCCTGCGCCAATTCAAGGTGAGGCTTTTCGTCCCCTTCGGCCAAATGTTGGTACAGTTCCATAAGCGCGGGTAGGTCGCGCTAATGAGCTTGTCGGATATCCAAAGACGTTGCGCTCATGGTCCGCCCTTTATGCCGGAATGCGCACGATAGCCCTCAAGCCGCCGCTCGGGCTGTCGCCCAGCGTGACGTTGCCGCCATGGGCACGGGCGATGTCGCGGGCGATGGCGAGGCCGAGGCCCGTGCCGGAACTATCCAGATTGCGAGCCTCATCGAGCCGGTAGAAAGGCTTGAAAACCTCCTCTCGCGATTCCGAGGGGATGCCGGGACCGTCGTCGTCCAGTGTCAGGGTGAGCCACTTGGCGCTGTGTTTTGCGTGAATGTGCAGGCTCTTGGCATAACGTTCGCTGTTGGACACCAGATTGCCTGCTAGCCGGGTAAAGGCGTTCGGCCGTACCGCGATTTCGTCCTCGCCTTCGATCTCATAAGTGAGTTTGCGGCCGCGCAGTTCGAAATCGTTGCGAAAGCGGTCCAGCAGCTCGCTGAGTTTGAGCGTACCGAAATCCTCCTCGCCCTCGCCCTTGGCGAAGGCCAAATAGCCCTCCAGCATGGACTGCATGTCGTTGACATCTTCGGTCATGCCGGAGAGTTCCGGCTTGTCGCCGGCAAGCGCCAGCTGCAGCTTGAACCGGGTAAGGATGGTGCGAAGGTCGTGGCTGATGCCGGCCAGCATCGCGGTGCGCTGTTCCATCTGACGTTCGATGCGTTCGCGCATCTGGATGAAGGCGAGACCGGCGCGGCGGACCTCGTCGGCGCCACGAGGGTAAAAACCTTCCGTTTTCTGGCCCTTGCCAAAACTTTCGGCGGCAACGGCAAGCGATAATATGGGGCGGATCTGCCCGCGCAGAAAAAGAATGGAGATGATCACCAGAACCAGGGCGGCACTTACCATCCATACCAGGAAGATGTGGGTGTTGGATGCATAGGTCGAGCCGCGGCTGACGAAAACCCTGAGCACCCGCTGATCGAACTTGATGCGGATTTCCACGAGCTTGCTGTCGCCCACCGTATCCAGCCAGAACGGCATCTTGATCTGCTGGGTAATCTGGTCGGTCAATATACCGTCCAGGATCGAAAAGAAGGGGCGAGGCCGTGGCGATGGCAACTGCCCGTTCTCTTCCACCGCGATCGTCAGGCCCAGTGTCTGGTCGGCGATCCGCGTGATCTGGTTGTAATTGCTGTCCTGGGGATAGCTGCGAATGATCTCGATTATGGCGGCGATGTCGCGCACCGTGCCGTCGGACAGACGCTCGGTGACCATGCGCCAGTGACGCTCCATGAAGACAGCAGCGACCACGGTCTGCAACAGCAGCATCGGCAGGATGACGATCAGCAGGGAGCGGGTATAGAGACCCGTGGGCAACCAACGGCGTAGCCAACGGGTGAACGGGCGCCAGCCCGGAATGCTGAGCGCTGCCGCGTTCTGTCTCAGCGTGTCGAAAAAAGCCATTGCCGCTCCATTGCCGCCCGTTGCGGGAGGCTAGTCGATGCTCAGCCTGTAGCCGATGCCTCTCACCGTCTGAAGATAGACCGGATTGGCCGGATCGTCTTCTATCTTCCGCCGCAGGCGGTTGATCTGCACGTCGATCGTCCGTTCCCCGACATCGGAATCGTCCCCGATCAATTCGTGGCGGGGGATCGTATCGCCGGCGCGCAACGCAAAAAGAAGCATGATTTCCTGCTCCCTGTCGGTCAGGCGAATGGTTTCGGCTGCGCGCCTCAGTTCCTTGCGGGAAATAGAGAAGGTGAAAGGTCCGAAGATCACCTGTTCGATCTTCGGTGTTTCCGACGCGCTGCGGCGCAGGATGTTGTTGATGCGCAGGACCAGTTCGCGCGGGTCGAACGGTTTTGCCAGATAGTCGTCGGCGCCAGCCTCCAGCCCCTCGATGCGGGATTCTGCCTCGACACGCGCCGTCAGAAGGATGACCGGGATCGTCTTTTTCTCGTAGAGCGATTTGGTCAGCGACAGGCCGGATTCGCCGGGCATCATCACGTCGAGGATGATGAGATCGAAATGCAGGCCTTCAAGCTTGCGCCTGGCTTCGGCGGCATCACCGGCAATGGTGATGCGAAAACCCTGTTCGGCGAGGTAACGATTGAGCAGATCGCGGATGCGCTTGTCGTCATCGACGATCAACAAATGAGGGGCGTCGTCCGTAGGTGGTGTTTTCGTCATAACGGCATCCTACACGTCGTCGTTTGCCGGCGGCAGGCTTTCGTCGCGGCCAAGCATTTTTTTCAGGAATTCCTTCACCGCCTCGCGATTGCTGGGGGTCAGATCCTCCATGGCATTGGCGATGCGCAAAGATTGCGGCTCGGATAGGGCAAGCGCCAGTTCGCGGCCGGCCAAAGTAGGGTAGAGGCGTCGCTCACGGCGGTCCTTTGCGCCAGCCATCTGGCGGATATACCCGGCCTCGATGAGATGTTTCAGGACGCGCGAGAGGCTCTGTTTGGTGATCTGCAACGTATCGAGAAGATCGCCGACCATCAGACCCGGCTGACGGCTGACGAAATAGACAACGCGGTGATGCGCCCGTCCCATGCCGATCCTGGCCAGAATGGCGTCAGGGTCCGAGAGGAAATCGCGATAGGCGAAAAAGAACAATTCGATTGTGTCGAAGTCGATCCGGCTTTCATCGACCGCCGGCATGGGCGGCAGATCTTTCCTGACGGGTTTGGCCGCCATTGATCGAGACACGTGCAGTTCCTTTCCACTGTGCGGCGCCAACACCTGCGCCGCATACCCTTATGATTGTAATGCGTCGTGCTCGATAAAGCGCGATCGGCTTGAACAATCAACAGAATTTGTATGATTTCCATGGCGAGCATCCGGGGAAGGATGCCATGCCGGTCGTCGGACGCATAATATCCGGCGAGCAAGTTTTGGAGCGGCAATGTCCAAAGCTCGCGGCTTTCTACGATCCTCCCAGATCTCCCTTGTACCAAGGTTCATGGAACCTAAAGCCGCGCTACTCATTATTCCGGCCAGAGAGTTTTGGAGAGCCATCATGCAGACCTATTCAGCCTTGCCGCCGATCACGATGGACAAACCGGAGCCGCATCCGTTGCGCGCCGTTTTCGTAACTGTGATCACGCTCAAGCTTGTCGTTTGCGCTTTCCTTCTGGCCAACGCGTCTCTCGCTCCCCCTGTCGCCGCCGACACGCGCTACATGGTTGCTGCCGGCGAGTGAATTTTAGGCTGCTTTCTCTTGCGGTAGCCGCTATATCCGGCGGGTAATCAAGCCAAGGCCGGAGATCATGGGAAAACTTCAAGCCGGGATCATTCCCGTTACTCCGTTTCAGCAGAACTGCACGATCTTTTTCGATGACGAAACACGCGAAGGCGTGGTCGTCGATCCTGGTGGCGACGTTTCGCTGATCGAGCAGACGGTTCGCGAGAACGGCTTGTCGATCAAGGAGATATGGATCACGCATGGCCATATCGATCATGCCGGTGGCGCAGACGAACTTCGCGAAATCCTCAAAGTGAAGGTGATTGGCCCGCATGAAGCCGATCTGCCGCTGCTCGAGCGATTGGATACGCAAGCCCAGTCGTTCGGCGTCAGGATGGAAGCGCGCAACCTTGTGCCGGACCGCTGGCTGACAGACGGTGATACCGTGTCCTTCGGCGATCATGTTTTCGAAGTCTACCATTGCCCAGGCCATGCGCCTGGACATGTGATCTTCTTCAATCGCGCGCAACGTTTCGCGCATCTGGGAGACGTTCTGTTCAACGGTTCCGTCGGTCGTACCGATCTGCCGGGAGGCAATCACCAGACGCTGCTGGCTTCGATCCGGGACAAGGTGCTGCCGCTTGGCGACGATGTCGGGTTCCTGTGCGGCCATGGGCCGGGTGGGCGGATCGGAGAGGAGCGGAGAAACAATCCTTATCTGCAGGACATGTATTCGGCGTCTGCCAACGAGCAGCAAAAGCCGTCATCCGGTTCGTAAAGACAATATCACGCCGAGATTACGGAGTTTCACAAGGAGTGTGAGGCGCTCGGTCGAAATTTCTGGTATAAAAAAACCCGGCAATCTTGCCGGGCCTCAACTTGGGTCAAAGCCTCGCAGGCTTAGCCATCGATCTGCAGGTTAACGGCCTTTGGGCCCTTACCGCGACGATCAGGCTCCGTGTCGAAGCTTACCTTCTGGTTTTCCGAAAGACCGGACAGGCCAGATGCCTGGACGGCAGAAATGTGGACGAAGATATCGGCGCCGCCATTATCTGGCTTGATGAAGCCGAAGCCTTTGTCAGTATTGAAGAATTTTACAGTGCCAGTTTCGGCCATGCATCAGGTCCTTTTCTCTCTGTCCGTGTTCAGCGGCGGACAGCACAACACTATTGCCCCGAGGGGCGGCGGCAGGCAGCTTTAAGAAAGGGTCCCTGTGTTACCGCGGCGAATGTCAGGAATAGATTTTTTCAAATTGTCCCCGTTTCTACCGCCCGAAGTTTTGGCGCCTTCGGATCGCATTATTATAGGTCTTCCCATGCTCGTAAATTGCCCGAACTGCGGCAGATTGCTGTGTTTATAGGGAATTGGCAAGAAAAAGTTTTGCGAAATTGCGCCGTCAAGTTGAAAAGGCAAACCCGCGGAAGCCGTTGGAACATAGGCGTTTTCGCCGACTCGACAGCTTTGGCGCTATAAAGTCTAGTTGGCTATCATTGATTGTATTGAGCAATGTGCCGATTTGGCACAGGTGATACTGTTACCTTTATTTCAGCAGAGTGGATTAGGAGAGCATTCCTTCAATGTGGCTTGCTCTGCGTTTCCGGCTCGCAATTTGGCCGCATTCTTCGTTTCCCGGTTTCGGGTTTTAATGTTTGAGCTGGTGACACGAATAGGTTGTGCGGACGTTGAGCCGGCTTCAATTACCGCACTTGCTGCCGGGGTGAGTGTTCACGGACTTTGATAGGTCGTATTCAAGCTTTCCGCTTGAAAGAGAGGGCGTCATTCGACATACCACTTCGGGCGATTTTTTTGACCTTCGCCGCGTTGCAACAGCTCTCAGGACCTCAATTATGGCCTTTCTCGCCGATGCCCTCTCCCGTGTAAAGCCGTCCGCCACCATCGCCGTTTCGCAGAAAGCGCGGGACCTGAAAGCGAAGGGCAGGGACGTGATTGGTCTCGGCGCCGGCGAGCCTGATTTCGACACGCCCGATAACGTCAAGCAGGCGGCGATCGATGCGATCAACCGCGGTGAGACGAAGTACACGCCGGTTTCGGGTATTCCTGAACTTCGCAAGGCGATCGCGGCAAAGTTCAAGCGCGAGAACGGCCTCGACTACGACTGGCAGCAGACGATCGTCGGCACCGGCGGCAAGCAGATTCTTTTCAATGCCTTCATGGCAACGCTTAATCCGGGCGATGAAGTCGTCATCCCGGCTCCTTACTGGGTATCCTATCCGGAAATGGTGGCGCTGTGCGGTGGTACGCCGGTTTCGATTGCCACAAAGCAGGAAAACAATTTCAAGCTGACGGCAGAAGAGCTCGAAAGCGTCATTACCCCGAAGACGAAGTGGTTCATCTTCAACTCGCCGTCCAACCCCACCGGTGCTGCGTATAGCGCTGCCGAGCTGAAGGCGTTGACAGACGTCCTGCTCAAGCATCCGCATGTCTGGATCCTGACCGACGACATGTACGAGCACCTGACTTTCGGTGACTTCAAGTTCGCCACTCCGGTGGAAGTGGAGCCGAAGCTTTACGATCGCACGCTGACGATGAACGGCGTTTCCAAGGCTTATGCGATGACCGGCTGGCGTATCGGTTATGCAGCCGGCCCGATCCAGCTGATCAAGGCCATGGACATGATCCAGGGCCAGCAGACCTCTGGTGCCTCGTCGATTGCCCAGTGGGCTGCTGTTGAAGCGCTCAATGGCCCGCAGGACTTCGTCACCAGGAACAAGGCAATCTTCGAAGGCCGCCGCGACCTCGTCGTGTCGATGCTGAACCAGGCGACCGGCATTGTTTGCCCGAAGCCGGAAGGCGCTTTCTACGTCTATCCGTCCTGCGCCGGCCTGATCTGCAAGACTGCGCCGTCGGGCAAGGTCATCGAGACGGACGAAGACTTCGTGTCCGAACTGCTGGAATCCGAAGGCGTCGCCGTCGTTCACGGTTCGGCATTCGGCCTCGGCCCGAACTTCCGCATTTCATACGCGACGTCGGAAGAACTGCTGGAAGAAGCCTGCAAACGCATCCAGCGCTTTGCCGGCGCCTGCAAGTAACGTTTCGGCATCAATGCAAGAAAAAGCCGCTCCTTTTCGGGGCGGCTTTTTCGTTTGTAGATCTGCAATGGACGACCGCGTTTAGAAGCGGCGGCTCAGCGAGATCTTGAAATTGCGGCCGGGCATGGCGGCAATTCCGTCGCTAAGATAGGGCTCGTATCTCTTGTCGAAGATATTCTCGACGGACGCGTGCAGCTCGGTATCCTTCATGAAGCCTTCCTTGGGCGTCCAGTCGAGAAAAATGCCATGAACGGCGTAACCCGAGCTTTCGGGCCGCGCATAGGTTGAGCCTAGATACTGCCGGATAGGTGTCTTATCCTGTGCCTTCACGAAGGTGCCCTTCCAGCCGAAGGATAGATCCCAATCGGGTATCTTTGCTCCGAGCATGAGATTGGCCGTGGTCGGCGCCAGATCGTTGATATAGGTCTTTGGTCCGAGGATATCGTTTACAGCGCCATGGCGAGTACCCGTCATTATCGAGAAGCCGAGATCGGCAAACATCCTGTCGTTTTCGTAGTGCGTCTGGATTTCCAAACCGGACGTATAATAAGCAGGGGTATTCCAATACCAGTCCACACCACTTGCGCCCATGCCTGACAGGTTCCTGCCGCCGAAACGCCGTGTTACGGGATTGGTAACGTGATTGTTGAAGACGGCGACCCGGGCGGACAGCGTATCGCCGGACGTCATCATGTCGTCGAAAATGAAATCGACGCCTAGATTTATCGTGTTGTTGCGTTCGATATGCAGCTCGCGGCTGGTGGCCGGTGCAGTGGTGGTGCCTTGAGTAGAGTAAAGTTCATCGATATTGGGCGCGCGCATGGCGTAAGCCCAATCAGCGAACAGACGAATATTCGAAGTTGCCGCCCAGGCCACGCTGACAGCGGGCGTAAAGCCGGAATGGTCGACTGCCGAATAATCATGGCCGAGTGCCGGATTGTTGTAACGCGGGGCTGCGTTCGGCACCCCTTCGGAGCGAACCCAGTCGAAGCGCAGCCCCGGTGTCAGTGTCAGGCTGTCGGCCAGGCTGATCGTGTCACGGACAAAGGCCGACACGGTGTCCTGCGTGCCTTCGGGCATGAAATAGGGGGCGTAGTAACCGTAGTTATACTCGGGCTTCGTGCTGTTGGCGATGTCGAACATGGAGATGTCGCGCTTGTGCGCATTGTATTGCAGGCCGTAGTTGAGCGCATGCCCAAAACCGCCAAGATCGAAGTTTGACGTGTTTTCCAGTTCGACGTGGATATCCGAATAGGACGCATCGTTTTCATAACCGCCGACGGAGGCGGAAGGCGTTTGATTGCCGTGACGCGTTGCATGCTGTTGGGTAGACGAATAGCTGGCCATGAAGCGCGTGTTCACGAGATCGCTGTCACCGCTATATTTATGTTCGAAGGTCGAGGTGAAGTCCTTCAGTTCCCGCCACGCCAGGCGCCGCCTCAGCGCTTCCTGATAACCGTAATTCTTGATGTCATTGGCAATGGGATCAATCTGACCACGGATGGCGGCGACCGGTCCCCAATTGTTGCTCTCACCATAGAGCACGGAAGCCTTAATCTCGTGGCCGTCGAATTCTGCGCCTACTTTGCCCATGCCTGAGGCCAGTTTCTCATCGGAAAACAGAAAGCGTTCGCCGCCACCGATCCGCATGTCGTCGCCCTTGCGCCATGTCAGCGAGAGGAGGCCGTCATAGGTGACCGGCGTTCCGAAATCCGAGCGGCCGTAGAGGGCGCCGGTTTCCAGGAATTGCCTGTTGGCCGTCTGATAGGCGGTCTTGCCATAGAAACCCCAGGTCTGTCCCGGTTTCAGCATGTCGGCGGCATCCTTGCTGTCCATGCGGATGGTGCCGCCGAAGCCGCCATTGCCGTAACGCACGGAGGTTGCGCCCTTTTCGATCTCGACGCGTTTGAGCAGTTCCGGTTCGACGAAGATCGTGCCCTGGTCGTATTTTTCGAAGTTCTTCGGAGCGCCGTCGAGCAGGATGCGTGTGTCCGACTGGCGAGCGAAGCCGCGTATGGCAATGGTCTGCCCCTGAAGCCGTACGCCGCCACCCATGGATACGCCCGGCGTGTAGTTGACAAGCTCAGGAATGCTTGCTGCCTGCATTCGCGCCATTGTTTCTTTGCCGATAACAGCCTTGCTCGGGTCCCCGGCGCCATAATAATTGCCGCCCGTGAGCACGATAGGCTCGAGTGCTGTCTGCTCGCCTGATGCCAGGTCCGCACCATTAGCCTTGCTCAACGTCACCATCGACGTGCCGGAATAGCGGTATGAGATGCCGGTACCAGCGAGCAGCCTGGAAAGTGCCGCGTCCACGGTCAGATTTCCGGAAACGCCTCGTGTCGGGATGCCCTGCGTTATCGAAGCGTCGAAAGCGATTTGTAACCCCGCCTGTCCGGCCAATGCATTGAGCGCCCTGGTCAATGTGCCGGCCGGTACGTCGATCGAAATGGCCGCGGTTTGCTGGGCGCGTGCCGTTTCCATCGTCGAAAATAATGCGGCACCGCTCAGAAGAACGGCAAGCAGCCGGCTGTGTCTGCGCATGCTGCTGTGTCTTGTCGAATGTGTCATTTGCCCCCGGACCTGTCCGTTTAAATGTGCTTCTGCCGGGTTGACGGACGGACATGCAGCTTTGGGACACGTCTGTGAAAAAAATTATTGGCGCAGGATCGTCAGGTATGGGCCAAGCCGGGTAATCCTGATGCCGATGGCGTTCGCAAAGGCGTCCAGTGCCGTGTCGGGCCGGGCCAGATCAAGGCTTCCCGAAATTCTTCTATCGGCGAGATAGGACTGGGCGATGACGATCCGGCCGGGAATATAGCGGTCGATCTGTTCCACCACTGACGACAGAGGGCTGTTGTCAAAGATGATGCGGCCCTGCCGCCAGGCGGTTGCGGTGTCGATGTCCGCCGCTGCCGCCGTATAGAGGTGGCCATCGAGATCGTAGGAAATCTGCTCGCCTTCCTGCAGCCGATGTGCGCGATCTCCGTCCTCGGGCGCGACCATGACGGCATGTTCCGTAACGACCACCTTTGTGCCCTGCTGCGTGAGGTTGATGTCAAAAGCAGTGCCAAGCGCCGTTGTGGTTCCTGCGCCAGCTTCCACAACGAAGGGGCGCGTCGGGTCAGCCGCAACCTGGAAAAAGGCCTCGCCCCGCAACAGGCTTATACGACGCTGGCTTTGCGAGAGGTGGATGGCGATTGCGGATTCGGCGTTCATCTCGACAATGGAGCCATCTGCCAATGTTACGCTTTGCTGCTGGCCTGTGCCTGTGATGACATCCGCACGCAAGCGCATTGGTCCATCGGCCAGGGCAAAGGCTATCGAGCCTCCCAGAACCAGCAGCAGGCCCGCCACGACGTTGCGCCGGCGTAGCAGCGGCTTGTGAGCTGCGTTGCGGGTGAAGTCGAGGTCGCTGGTGAGGAGATGGCTCGCATCGCCCATGGCTCGACATGCCCGCTCGTAAACCACGGCTCTATTAGGGTCTTCGCCAAGCCAATGCTGAAAACGCTGCGTTAGCACTACGTCATCAGGATTTTCCTGAAGTCGCAACATCCAGTCGATTGCCTGCGCCCGCAACTTCTTCTCGCTTGTCTTTGCGTCCGTCATGCTCAGAGCGTGTCTTCCAAACGATCCAGGCAATGGAGATAGGCTTTTCGCAGATGGCGATCGACCATGTTACGGCTGATTTTCATGCGTTCGGCAATCTCGTCGGCTGGAAGCTTGCCGACACGGCTTGCGATGAAGACGCGTCGTCGCTGTAGCGACATTTCCATGATCGCCACTTTCAGTATGCCTATGCGATGTTCGAGGTCCAAAGTCTGGTCAGGAGATGCGATCGGTGCACTGACCTGCAGCGCTTCCTGTTCGCTGCCGGAGAACAGGCAGGATTCGAAACGCTCGCGGCGAAAGCGGTCGATGCCGAGATTGATGCAGGCCCGGATCAGAAAGGCTCTCAGCGACGTTTTGTTTTCGAGGGCGCTATGCCGCTGCCGCAGACGGACATAAACGTCGTGAACGATTTCCTGGGAGTTTGCCGGGCTATGGCCTCGTCTGCGCACGCTTCCGCAAAGCTCGTCATAATAGGCGAGAACAGCCCGATCCAGCAGCGGGTTTTCACCGGCCGAGGATGCGTATTCATTTGCGGAGGGGGCGCTGAAATGCGCTGTCATAACAGTCTCGGATACGAAAGCCGAAGGGCGGATTGCCGTCTCTTAGAGGACGAGAAAACCGAATGCAACAAATATGATTATTTTTGTCATGTTTTTTGAGGGCTGCCGCATGCGTGCTTAAATGGACACCAGGCGACATAAAAGCCGCCCGGTGCCATGACCGCCTAGGTCTTGGTGAGCTTGATGATGGTGGATTGCCCGCCGCCTCGCTGTTCTGTCACAGCATAAACTGCGCCGTCCGGCCCCACTTTGACGTCGCGGATCCGGGCATCGAGCGGCACGCGTTCCTCATGGGCCACCCGGTCGCCATCCATGTGAAGAACAACGACGCCTTGGCTAACGAGGCCGCCGACCAGAAAGGCGTTCTTCCATTCGGGAATGGCATCGCCGTCATAAAAAGCCATGCCCGAGGGGCCTATTACCGGGTCCCAGTAATAGACGGGCTGCTCCGTCTGGGCATTCTCGGTGATGCCCTTGCCGACTGCGCTGCCGCTGTATTCGACACCATAGGTGACTTCCGGCCAGCCGTAATTTTTGCCGGGTTCCGGCCTGTTCAACTCGTCGCCGCCACGCGGGCCGTGTTCGACTGTCCAGAGGCGTCCCTGGCCATCCAGCGCGGCGGATTGCATGTTACGGTGGCCAAGGCTCCAGATTTCCGGCTGCGCGCCTTCTGTGTTGACGAAAGGATTGTCGGGCAGGGCTTTTCCGTTCATATCGATCCGGAAGACTTTTCCCAGCCCGCTGCCGAGTTCCTGTGCCTGCACGCGCGGTTCGCGGTCGGAGCGTTCCCCAACCGTCACGTAAAGTTCGTTGGCCGGACCGAATGTAAGGCGTGAACCAAAATGCGAACGCCCGTCGTAAGCCGGTGTCTGGCGGAAGATGACGTTGACGTTTTCAAGCTTGCCGCCGCCGTTGTCGTCGGCCACGAGTTTTGCCGAGGCGACCGATGTGCCGTTGCCGTCCTGGCGTGGTTCCGAGAAGGAAAAGAAGATCATGCCGGACGTGGCGTAGTCCGGCGCCAATGCAACGTCGAGCAATCCTCCCTGGCCGCCGAATGCCACTTTCGGAACGCCGGCGATTGCCGGGCCGGCCTCACCTTCTTCCGAGATGATGTGCATGGCGCCCTGTTTGGCGGTGACCAGCATGCGGCCATCGGGCAGAAACTCCATCGCCCACAGATGCGGTAGCCCTTCGGCCACAACTTCGGTGGCGATCTTCGGTATCGATGCGGGCTGTGGCGCGCGCGTCTGATTTTCGAAAGCGGGCTTCTGGTTGGGAGCGTTGGCGCGCCCGGTTTCAGCGGGCTGGTTCGCATTCTGAGCGAGGGTCGGAGCGGAGATGAGTGCGGATGAAATCGCCGTGCAGGCGAGCAGGAGGCTGAGGCGTTTCATTCTATCTCCCTTCAAAATGGACGTCGTGATTCAGATAGGGTGGTCAGACCGAAGTGCCGAACACGGTCCGATCAAGTTTAGTTTATGGCGTCGGTTGTCGGGGCGGTGGGCTTGAGAGATTGAATCCGCAAAATCATTCAGGCTGTTGATCCGGATGTTTTTTCCGTCATAGCCCCAGGAAGGTCAGCATCACGAAGGTGGCGAAAAGTACGAAATGGGTCATGCCCTCGATCGCGTTCGTCTGTCCGTCATTGAGGTTGATTGCAGCAACAACGAGCGTGATCGCAACCATGACGGTCTGTACCGGCGTCATCGCCATGATGAAGGGCTGGCCGGTGTAAAGCGCGATCGCTTCCATGACGGGTACCGTCAGGATGACGGTCGAAAGCGAGGCTCCCATGGCGATGTTGACGACCGACTGCATGCGGTTCTTCAGCGCTGCGCGCAGTGCCGTCAGGATTTCCGGTGCAGCTGAAATTGATGCGACGACGACGGCCATTAGCGCGGGTGGTGCCCCTGATCCTTCCAATCCCTCGTTGAGGAAAGCCGACATGAATTCGGCCAGGAAGCCGATGATCAACACGCCGATCAGGATTATGGCAATGGAGACGCTCGCCGGCTCGTTGCGAGCCTCTCGCTGTTGCGCGGCTTCCGGCTTTTGGCCAGCCGTGGCGGCCCCCTTCGAGGCGGAAACGGGAGCGCCGCTGGTGCGAGTATAGCTGTAGCTGAAGAAATAGCTGTGCGTGCCCACCTGCATGCGCAGGAACACGGCATAAAGAGCGATCATCGCGGCGATGGTGAAGGCGGAATAATAGTGCCATTTTGCTTCCGGAATGAATTCCGGAACGATCATCGATATGCCCATGGCCGTGAGGATCATGGCGCTGTAGGTGCGGCTCGAGTCATCGTTATAGGGCTGCTCGCCATGCCTGATGCCGCCGATCAGGGCCGCGAGCCCGATGATGCCGTTGATATCCAGCATGACCGCCGAATAGATCGTATCACGCACCAGTGTCGGTGAGGTGCTGCTTCCCATCATGATCGCAAGGATCAGCACTTCCACCGCAACGGCAGAAAGGGTGAGGATCATCGTGCCGTATGGGTCGCCGACCTTGTGGGCCAGCACTTCCGCATGATGGGCAACGCGGGTGGAGGTCATGACGATGACGACGATGAGGGCGCAGGCCGCAATCATCGATACGAATTGTCCTTGCTCGAGAAGAGTGTGCTCGAAAAGGTAGGACAGGACCGCAAACCCGAATGCGATGAGAAGAAAACTCTCCTGTTTGACAAGTGACATCATTCTCTACGCGCGCTCCTTTTGATGGTGGTGATCTAACGCTGCAGCGCACCGCATCAAGCGCGCTGTGCCACGGGGTAGGGCATTTGCGCTATTTGGATGATAATGCCATTATTTCGTTTGTGGCCTGGAACTTTGCTTCGGTATTCCGCATCTTCACCACGGTGCCGTAGCCGGAAAGATTTTCCGACATGTATTGTGATGCGGCCACGCGTAAGGAGGAAGTATGACCAAGGTCGTTTACAAGATCGTGCCGCATGACGGCGGTTGGGCCTATCGTCTCGGCGACGTTTTCTCCGAGACTTTTCCAAGCCGATCGGATGCAATGCAGGCTGCCCGTATCGTTGCCGCGGAGCAGCAGGTGGGTGGCGAACCGGAAGAGATCAGCTGGCAGGATGATAAGGGTGCCTGGCATAGCGAACACAGCGACGGCGGCGATCGCCCGGAAGCAGAAGTTCAGGACGGTGACGGAGAGACGGCCGGCGCGCGATAGCAAGCACTTGCCGTGAGGCTTTGCGAGATTTGCGTGTGATAGCAAAAGGGCCGCATGCTGCGGCCCCAAGCTGTATCGAATTATCAGGCGACGGCTTCCAGAGCCGGGTAATCGGTATAACCCTTGGCACCGCCGCCGTAGAAGGTCGTATTGTCCGGTGCGTTCAGCGAAGCGTTCGTTTGGAAGCGCTCGACAAGATCCGGGTTGGCGATGAACAGCTTGCCGAAGGCAACGGCGTCCGCATAACCGCTTTCCACGGCCTGTTCTGCCGTTTCCTTGTCATAGCCGTTGTTGACCAGCCATGCGCCGGTGCCGCCGGCCTTGCGGTAGATATCCTTCAATTCATGATAATCGAACGGCTTGTCGCCCTGGGTGAAGTTGCGGTCACCGCCGGTTGCGCCTTCGACAACGTGAATGAAGGAGAGGTTGCGTGAGCCGAGTTGCTCGACGAGGTGGTTGAACACCGCCTGTGGCTGGCTCTCGGTGATGTTATTGGCCGGCGTGACCGGTGAGAGACGGATCCCGACGCGTCCTGCGCCGATTTCCTTTGCCACGGCATCGACGACTTCGAGCGCGAAACGGACGCGGTTTTCAATCGAGCCGCCATATTCGTCGGTGCGCTGGTTGGCGCCGTCCTTGAGGAACTGGTCGATCAGGTAACCGTTTGCGCCGTGGATCTCTACACCATCGAACCCGGCGTCAATTGCAGCGCGGGCACCCTTGGCATAGTCGGCGACAACACCTGCAATTTCGCCAGGCTCAAGCGCGCGCGGAGCCGAAGTCTCGGCGAAGGCGCCGTTGCCGTTTTCATCGATGATGTAGGTCTTGCCGCCGGCCGGGATTGCGGAGGGAGCAACCGGTGCGTTGCCATTCGGCTGCAGGGAAACATGCGATACGCGGCCCACATGCCAGATCTGGGTGACGATCTTGCCGCCCTTCTTGTGAACGGCGTCGGTCACTTTCTTCCAGCCTGCGATGGCTTCCGGGAGATAAAGGCCGGGAACATCAGCATAACCCTGGCCCTGCTGCGTCACTGGCGTACCTTCGGTAATCAGAAGGCCGGCCGAGGCGCGCTGTTCGTAATAGGCCGCATTGAGATCGTTCGGGATCGCCTTGGGCGAGCGATTGCGCGTCAACGGCGCCATGACGATCCTGTTCGCCAATTCGATATCGCCAAACTTCACCGGGTCGAAGAGTGTGGTCATTGCGGAAGTCCTTTTGCCTTTGGCTTGGAGGATCTTGGGAGGAAGCCTAATCAAAGTGTCGATTTCAGCTCTTTCAGGAAGGTCGCGATGGTTTCTTCGTCGCGGCTATAGAATGCCCACTGACCGACACGGTTCGTCTTGAGCAATCCGGCCTTTTCGAGCGTGGCAAGATGGGCGGATACCGTCGATTGCGACAGGCCGCATTTCTTTTCGAACTGGTTGGCGCAGATGCCCATTTCCAGCGGATGTGCCTGATCGCAGAAATTCTGTTCAGGTTCGCGCATCCATTCGAGAAACGACACCCGTACAGGGTGAGCCAGCGCTTTTAGAATTTCCGTCTTGTCTGTTTTCATCGCATATCGCCTTCATTCGATATGTAGATCGTACTTTTCCGATTTAAAGAGGCAAAAAAATCGGGCCAACGGATTTCTCCGTGGCCCGTCAATTGTGAAGGTCAAATAACCTCCAGAGGGGAACAGCCGACGCGGATGGCGGGAAACCATCGAGCCGTCGACTGATTTCAATATGGGTTGCGATGCGGCTCGCGACAAGGGGCTTGGTGAAGATATTAAACGCAAGGGCTTGTTTTGCCTGCTGCAGATTGGCGCAGCTTCCGTCCCGGCGGCAGATGGAAGGCAAAAAAAGAGGGCCACCGGATTACTCCAGGGCCCTTTTAAGTGTGAAGGTCAAAATGAACCTCCAGAGGGGAACAGCTGCTGCGGTGGAACTGGGAGGAAAGCCACCATATGCATCAGCTGAGTGCGATATGATGGTTTTTTGTGCATTGCGCAATCATATTTTGTGCAGGCCTGCCATGTTTTGAGCGCATGGCTTCCGTCGTAAAACTTGCATAAATGCAAGAGCAGCGCGTTGATCCTTGGGATTCGCCTGATATGCCGGGACTTAGAAGTTCCAGTTTCTGGCTTTTGCGACGATGAAATCGCGGAAGACCTTCAGCTTTGCTGCGTTCTTCATTTCATCCGGGTAGCAGAAATAGGTGTCGAAGGTGGGGATGTCCGCGTTGATCGCCAGCTGGATCAGGCCGGGGTCGCGCCCGACGATATAATCCGGCAGAACGGCGATGCCGATGCCGAGCAGGCAGGCGCGCTTGATCGACGTCTGGCTGTTGATCTGCAGGTGCGGAGCCCGCGTGTTGTCGGAGTTGCGACCGGCATATTCGAGCCAGTTGACGTCCAGCAGATAGTTCGGGGCAGGTTCGCCGAACGTGATGATGCGGTGCTGGTCCAGGTCCTCTATCGTCTGCGGTTCGCCGAAGCGGTTGATATAGGAGGGGGCCGCGTAGACGTGCATGTGGACCGTGAACAGCTTGCGCTGAATGAGGTCCGACTGCTGCGGTTGGCGAAGCCTGATGGCGCAGTCGGCGTGACGCATGTTGACGTCGACTTCCTCGTTGTCGAGGATGAGCTGTACCGACATTTCAGGATAAAGCTGCAGAAATTCCTGCACCTTGTCCGTCAGCCAGCCTTGGCCGAGGCCGACTGTCGTGGTGACGCGCAGCTTGCCGGAAGGCTTGTCGGTCGTCTCTGTGAGCTGAACCTTGACCGTTTCCAGCTTGAGGAGAACGTCATGGGCTGTCCGGTAGAGCAGTTCGCCCTGTTCGGTCAGAATAAGCCCGCGGGCGTGGCGATGAAAAAGCTTCACCCCCACGTCCTGCTCGAGTGCACTGACCTGGCGACTTATCGCCGACTGGGAGAGATGCAGCTTGTCGGCGGCGTGGGTGAACGAACCCGCTTCTGCTGCCGCATGGAAAATGCGCAGTTTATCCCAGTCCAGAGGAACGCCCATGCTTACTCCGCGGCTATGGAGACCGGCTGAATGCCGGCCAGGTAACGCTCGGCCTCAAGTGCGGCCATGCAGCCCATACCAGCGGCGGTGATCGCCTGCCGGAAGGTGTCGTCGGTCACGTCGCCTGCGGCAAAGATGCCGGGCACGTCAGTCGCGGTCGAATCGGGCGCGGTCCAGAGATAACCGCCGGCCTTCATCCTGAGCTTGTCCTTGAACAGTTCTGTCGCGGGGGCATGGCCGATCGCGACGAAAACGCCATGGATCGGTTGTTCCGTGATCGCGCCGGTCAGCGTGTTGCGCAGTTTCACGCCTTCAACCGAAGGCGGAAGCGGCGGCTTTGCCGGCTTTCCTGTGATTTCGTGGATCTCGGTATTCCACAAAACCTTGACATTCGCACGCTGGAACAGCCGCTCGCGGAGGATCTTCTCCGAGCGAAACTCGTCCCGGCGATGCACGACGGTCACGGATTTTGTGATGTTGGACAGATAGAGCGCTTCCTCGACGGCGGAATTGCCGCCGCCGACCACGATCACGTCCTTGTTGCGATAGAAGAAGCCATCACAGGTGGCGCAGGCCGAGACGCCAAAGCCCTGGAAATGCTGTTCGCTCTCGATGCCCAGCCACTTCGCCTTGGCACCGGTCGCGATAATGATCGTGTCGGCGGTCCAGACGGTGCCGGAATCGGTGCGGATGGTGAACGGCCGATTGTTCATCTCGACTTCGGTGACGAGGTCATTGACGATCTCGGCACCGACATGTGTCGCCTGCTTGAGCATCTGCTCCATCAGCCAGGGGCCCTGGATCGGATCGCCGAAGCCGGGGTAATTCTCGACATCGGTGGTGATCATCAACTGACCGCCCTGTTCCATGCCGGCGATCAGGACCGGCTTCAGCATGGCGCGGGCGGCGTAGATGGCTGCCGTATATCCGGCGGGACCTGAACCGATGATCAGCACTTCCGTGTGACGAGCGGACATGAAAACTTCCTTTCGAAGGCGGATTGAACGTATACCCATATAGGAAGGGTGTTTTCGCTCTGCCGCTTTTTGACTGTCATCTAATGTCGATCCATGCGTCAGTGCAAGGGCAGGTTTGCATTAACAACAGGACAGTTGGTCGCGAGCGCATGGACCCGAAGGCCGGAATCAGCTTGCAGATCTATGTGCAGTCTAAAAAATATCCCCGTATGCCTTGATCACCCTGTCTGGTGCACAGCGCGGTGGGGCTGTATTGGCTTATGCCTTGCGTTAAACGCTGTTTCGATTAAAAGCCATCCCATTCAAGGGGGAATACCGTGCTCCGCGCCGATCTCGATGCCATCGATATAAAGATTCTGAAGGAGCTCCAACAGGACGGGCGCATCACGAATGTGGAGCTTGCCGAACGCGTCGGGATTTCCGCGCCACCCTGTCTGCGGCGTGTACGAAAGCTGGAAGAAGCGGGCATCATCGAAGGTTATCATGCGCTGCTGAACGGCCAGAAGCTCGGCTTCGATCTCGTGGCTTTCTGCATGGTCGGCCTGAAACGCCAGTCGGACGCGGACTTGAAGGGGTTTGCTTCCAGAGTGCTGCAATGGCCGCTGGTGCGAGAGGCCTGGATGGTGAATGGAGACAGCGATTTTCTGCTGCGCTGCACCGCCGAAAACCTGACACAGTTCCAGGATTTCGTCATCGAAACACTGACCGCAGATGAGCATGTCGATACCGTTCGGACGATGCTGACGATCCGGCAGGTGAAGCAGCTTGGGTTGGTTGAAGTTTAAGATTGCCCCGCCGTCTCGACATTGGAGAGCGGCGGCTTGAAGTTCGCAGGTATGGACATGCTGACGCCCAAGAACACCCTTATCTGCATATTCTCGTATAATATGGGCGCAACGCTGGAACGTTGCATCCAGTCGACGATAAAGATGTGTGCAGGGTTCGAGACGATCCTGATCGACGATGCGAGTGAGGATCCCCGAACGGTCGAGTTGTTGAAAACGCAGCGACATCTTTTCCGTGAGGTGATCATTTCCAGAGAGCCCAAATTGGGCAAGAGGCATGGAAACCTTTATCTGAATATTCAGAAGGCCTGCGCCTACGCTACTCAGTCAGGCTTCGAATTTTTGATGATGATTCAGGACGATATGCAGTTCGTCCGTCCATTTGACGAAAATATCGGCAAGCAATACGGCGATCTCTTCAACAGCGGCGATAAAGTCCTGCAGGTTGATCCCCGCTTTCTGAGGCGAGGGGAGTATGAGGTTCTAAAGGAGCGGCGCGCCTACCGCTACGACACGAGAACGTCCTATGCGGATGTCGGCATAGTTCATCTGGGGCGCCTGAACAGTATCAAATGGCAATTCCTTGAAGGCGAAAGAGCAAATAAGCAGGCGCTTACCGATCTCGGTTACGAGCGGCTTTTTCCCTTTACGCCGATAACCATGCATGTTCCCTTTCCGCGGGTTTACCGTGGCGGTAGAGGACGTTTCCGCGTGTTTCCCTTCAACCGTGGGAAATACGGGTTTGCGTATATGACAGAACAGGAAATGGCCGATATGGATGCCCGTCCTGTCGAACAGGTCCCTTTCTTCCGGGTTTTCTTGCGTCCGTATAATATGCGGCTTAGCCGGCTCCTTTATTGGTACCGAAAAGACAACAAGATTTTCACCTAGCATTTCTGCCAGGCAGCGAACCGAGAATAGATCTGTCGTGCAATGACCAAACGCTCAAATCGCCCATTGACCCGATCGCTTGTGAAATTAGGCGCGCGACTTTTTCTTGGAAGCGAACGGGCGCATTTTCAGGACCATATTCCGGGACTTGTCATCACTGCAAAACAGCCGGATCGCGCCATCGTCTACCGGGGAAGGCAGCTCAACGTCCTTCAACAGTGCGATAGTCTCGGTCATGGTCAGGAGGCGGCCTATATAATCGGCTCGGGTCCTTCTATCGACAGGTGCGATATGACCAAGCTCGATATCGGCTCGGCGATACTCCTGAACGGGGCCATCCATCTGCTTGCCAAGCGAGGTCCGCTGCCTCTGGCCGTCGCGATCGAGGACGAGCGTTTCATCTGGCGCCATTTCGCACTTCTGCGCGACAGGATTGCCGCGGATACGATCTGTTTGCTTTCGGTGCAGGTCATCCGCGCCATATGCGAGCATGATCCGTCATGGCTGAGCGACAAACGGGTCATCCTGATTGACAACATCTCAAGGCCTTATGGTTCGCGCCGCCGCTCGAATGCGGAACTGTCCCGGCTCGATTTCGTGACAATGGGCCGCGATGGAAACGGCGGTATCTCTACTGAGCCGGACAAAGGGGTATTTCAGGGCGGCTCGGTTGCAATCTCCGCCATGCAGTTTCTCATCGCATGCCGCCCCGGATTGATCGGGTTGTTCGGCATCGATATCTCGAACGCCGATCTGCCTCGATTCTATGAAACGAAGGATGCAGCAGCATTCAGCGGCATCGCCATGGCGGAAGCTCGCATTCTAGGGCACTTTGCGACTGCGCTGTCTGTCTGTTCCAAACAAGGTATCACGGTAGAATGCTACTCGGAAAAGTCTGCCTTGCTGGCTGCGGGGTATCGGTATAGCGATCGGTTTTCGCTGACACGTCATGATCGCTGATATGGCGACACAATAGAGTTGATATGCGCTTCTTCAAAAAGAAACATCCTTACACAAAGCAATTGACGATTACGCCGCCCAAGCCTGATCCCGATCGGGCGGGCGTGGCGATCGTTACCTGTGTGAAGAACGAGGCGCGATACATTGCCGAGTGGATCGAGTTCCACCGTGCAGTAGGCGTCGTACATTTCCATATCTACGATGACGGTTGCGAGGACGATACGATTGCTATCGCCCGCGGACTGCTCTATCCGTCCGCCTTGACGGTCGTGCCCTGGAAAGGGCGGCTGATCGATACGCCGACCCAGAACCTATTGAACAGCCAGGCAATTGCTTTTGCCCACAGCATTTTGAACTTCGGCGGTCGGTACGCCCGTATGGCATTTATTGATGTCGACGAATTCCTGTTGCCGAAAAATGGTGACACGCTGGACGAGGCACTTGAAGGCGCAAAGAGGTTCCCGAATATTTCTCTGCCGTGGCATATGTTCGGAACAAGCGGACACAAGACACGTCCTGCCGGATCGCTGCTTCGCAATTATACGATCCGCGGCGCGGACCCGCTGTCGACGAAGAAGAATGCAAGCAATTTCAAATGCATCGTCGATCCGTGCGCCGTTTCCGAAGTGAGCATCCACCATTTCTCAACAGGCGCCTTCGGCGAAAATACGTCGAATGACCGCGGCGAGGTTTTCTCCCGGAAGGGAAGGAAAGGGCAGGCGTTCTATTCTTCCGACTTCATCCAGCTCAACCACTATTACAGCAAGTCCGAGCAGGATCTGAGAGAGAAGATCGAAAGAGGGCCTGCCTCGCCGGCATCACGCCAGCGATATGAAGATCGCGTCATGTCTGCCGTCGCGAATATCGAATCCGAGACCGTCGTCGATACTGCGATGATCGAGTTTCTGGATCGTAGAGGTCTTATTCCGGATGTTTCTACGAAACGTGAGCTAAGCTAAAGACTTCTCATAGACGGCGCCTAGGCGCCGTACTTCACCCTCGATGCTGAAGTTGGCCACCGCATGCTGGCGTGCGCGCACTGCAGCGGCTTGGCATCTTGCATCGTTGTCCATGAATTTTCCGGTTGCGGCACTCATTGCTTCAAGCTCCGCGATAATGACCGTACCGGTTTCGCCCTCACCAGTGACAATCAGCTCTGGAAACGCTCCGACATCTGTTGCCACGACGGGAACGGCGGTCGCCATCGCTTCCAGTGGTGTGAGGCCGAAACCTTCCCAGCGCTGGGGCGCGACGAACAGATCGAGTGTGCGGTACCACTCGTTTATATTGGTATGTTCGCCGACAAATAAAATACGGTCGGCAAGGCCGGCCTTGGCAACTTTGTCGATCAGACCTTTTTCATAATCGACATGCGGACCGGTGGCGCGGCCGGCGATGATCGCTGTCCAGTCCGGGCGCGTGGGCAAAAGCTCGATCATCGTGTCGACGAAAAGGTCTGTGCCTTTCTGGTGGCGCACACGGCCAAAGCAACCGACGAATTTCCGGGCTGGATCTAGCCCGAGGTTTTGCCGCGTTGCGGCCTTGTCCGTCGGCGGTGAAAAACGCTCTGTGTCGATGCCATGCATGACAACGGTGTTCGGCACGTTGAGATAGGTCGCCGTCCTGCCGCTAGTGGCGACGACTGCGTCCATCTTCGAGATCAACCATTTCGTCCAACCCGAATGCCTGCGCTGCGAAGCCGAGGTGAAGACGATCTTCAGCGGCATGCGGAGGATATCGCGCATGATGATGGCAGGCAGCATTTCGACATTGCGGCGGGCATGCCAGACGCGGAAACGCTTGCCGTGTGGACGGCTCCACAAGCGCAACAAGTCCCGAAAGCGGATATGCGGGATGGTTTCCGGCAGGCCCGGTCCGAGCGCCGCCACCTTGTAACCAAGGGCGCGCTGAACCGGAACCAGCTGGATGATCGTGCTGGTCACCCCGGACAATCGCCGTTTGAAGTTTGGTGCGATGACCTCGACTTCACTTATATCGACGATTGCCGGATTATGACTGCTGTTCTTCTGGCCTTCGGCCACGGCACTCAGCCCCAGGAAATGGAAAGGATTTCGTAAGCCTTGGAGCCGCCGGGTGCTACGACTTCGATCGATTCGCCGGCTTCCTTGCCGATCATGGCGCGAGCTATCGGAGACGAGATCGAGATGCGGCCGGATTTGACATCGGCTTCCTGATCACCGACGATCTGGTAGGTCTTTTCTTCGTCGGTATCTTCGTCAATCAGCTTGACGGTGGCGCCGAACTTGATCGTCGAACCGGACATCTTGGAGAGGTCGATCACTTCCGCACGGGCGGTGAAATCCTCAAGCTCGGTGATGCGGCCCTCATTGTGGCTCTGGGCCTCCTTGGCAGCATGATACTCAGCGTTTTCGGAAAGGTCGCCATGGGCGCGCGCTTCCGCAATCGCTTCGATGATACGGGGACGCTCCTCCTGCTGTCTCCAGCGCAGTTCTTCCTGCAACCGGACAAAGCCGTTCTGCGTCATCGGTACCTTTTCAACCATTTCCGTATCCTTCAGGGGCGTATCCGCGGGTACCGCGAACACAAAAAGAAACAGGTTCCGGAGCGTGAACTTCGGAACCATCGCAGCATCAAAATGTAGGGTCACTATATCAGAATTTCGATGTCTCTCACGAGGATTTTCGAAATGATGTCATGTCTCCCGACTTTTCATGTGATGTGAACCGCGCCCGTTTGTCAATCTCTTGACCATTGAAATGAGAACATATATAGAACAAACGTAATGAAGAAGTCGCTGAAAGAACGATTGGCCATCCTGTCGGATGCCGCAAAATATGACGCTTCCTGTGCTTCAAGCGGGACGACGAAACGCGATTCGTCGGCGAGTGGAGGGCTGGGGTCGACCGAAGGTTCGGGCATCTGCCACGCCTATGCGCCAGATGGACGCTGCATTTCGCTTCTGAAGATCCTGCTGACAAATTTCTGCATCTATGACTGCGCTTATTGCATCAATCGTTCTTCCAGCAATGTGGAGCGCGCACGTTTCACGCCGGAAGAAGTGATCTGGCTGACTCTCGAATTTTATCGCCGCAATTACATTGAGGGGCTGTTTCTGTCTTCGGGCATCATTCGCTCTTCCGATCACACGATGGAGGAGATGGTACGGATCGCGCGGGAACTGCGGACGATCCATAATTTTCGCGGCTATATCCATCTGAAGTCGATACCCGAAGCATCGGGACGCCTGATCGAGGAGGCGGGCCTTTATGCCGATCGTCTGTCGATCAATATCGAACTGCCGACCGATGCAGGGATCGGTCGGTTCGCGCCGGAAAAGCAGCCGGACAATATCCGACGTTCAATGGGCAATCTGCGACTGAAGATAGAGGAAATGGCGGAGCCGACGCTGCAGACCAAACGTCGGCGGAAATTTGCGCCGGCCGGGCAAAGCACGCAGATGATCGTCGGGGCTGATGGTGCCGATGACGCCACCATTCTAGGCACCAGCGCCCGGCTTTATGGCAGCTATGGGCTGAAGCGCGTCTATTATTCAGCCTTCAGCCCGATCCCGGATTCGTCGAAGACATTGCCGCTGATCAAGCCGCCTTTGATGCGAGAGCACAGGCTTTATCAGGCCGACTGGCTCTATCGTTTCTACGGGTTCGATATCGGTGAAATCACCTCCGGCCAGTCGGATGGAATGCTGGATCTCGATCTCGATCCCAAGCTTGCGTGGGCTCTCGGTCATCGCGACCGGTTCCCGGTCGATATTAACCGGGCAGAAAAGGAGACGCTGCTGAGGGTGCCGGGTTTTGGCACCAAGACGGTCAAGGGCATCCTGTCGTCCCGGCGTTTCCGCCGGTTGCGGCTCGATGATCTGAAGCGGCTTGGCGTATCGCTTCGAAAGGTGCAGCCCTTTGTCGTCTGCGAAGGCTGGACGCCGCACCGGCTCGTCGACCGTTCGGATCTGCGTGCGATGTTCCAACCCAAACCAGAGCAACTGTCGCTGTTATGATGTACCGCTATTCCTTGCGGGGGCGGGGCGATCTGATCGAATGGCGAGATGCGGCACGCGGTTTCCTCAGTGCCGGCATCGTGCCGGAATATATCGAGTGGCGAACGATGGACGATGCCGACGGTCTGTTCGGTTTCGATGACAACCGCCTGCCAGAGCCTGCAGATCCGCCGCCCAGGGTCACGGTGTCGGCCTCGTTCATCAGGCTTGCGGAAGCAGTCATCTGCCATTCCGACCCGACACGGTTTACGCTTCTCTATCGGCTGCTCTTCCGGCTCTTCCATTCGCACGGGTTGCTCAACATGGCCGTGGATCGGGATGTGAGCGCGGCGCGGCGCATGGCGAAATCGGTCGGGCGCGATTATCACAAGATGACCGCCTTCGTTCGTTTCAAAGAACTGGCTCTGCCGGAAGGCGCTGCCGGGCGGCGGCGCTTCGTCGCCTGGTTCGAGCCCGATCATTTCATTGTCGAGCGTGTCGCGCCGTTTTTCCAGCGGCGTTTCACCGACATGGACTGGCTGATCCTGACGCCCAAAGGCTCGGCATCGTGGAACGGAGAGGAACTCAGGACAACCGACGATCCGGCCGAAAAGCCGGATCTACGCGACGATACCGACGATCTGTGGCGCACCTATTATGCTTCCATCTTCAATCCGGCGCGGTTGAAGGTGAAGATGATGATGACGGAGATGCCGAAGAAATACTGGAAGAACCTGCCCGAAGCGGAGCTCATTCCCGGCATGATCGCCAAGGCCGAGGCAAACGTTCTTGCAATGGCTGCCAGACAGGCAAGCGAGCCCTTGCCGTTCCATCACCGTATCCAGGAGGCAGCGGCAAAAGTGCCGGCGGCACCGCAGCCAGCAGCGGGCACGTTTGCTGCACTCAAGGAAGAGGCGCGGTCCTGCACACTCTGCGATATCCATTGTCTCGCAACGCAGACGGTTTTCGGGGAGGGGCCTGAGGATGCGCAGACGATGTTCATCGGCGAGCAGCCGGGTGATCAGGAGGATCTGGCGGGCAGGCCATTTGTCGGTCCGGCGGGCCGGTTGTTCAATGATACGCTGGCCCAAGTCGGTATCGAACGCGACAGGCTCTACGTCACCAATGCGGTCAAGCATTTCAAATATCAGCCGCGGGGCAAACGGCGCATCCACCAGAAGCCCAATATGGGAGAGGTGCGGCAATGCCGCTGGTGGCTGACGAAGGAACTGGAACTGGTGAAGCCGAAGCTAATCGTGGCAATGGGAGCAACGGCGCTCTTTGCGTTGACCGACATGCGGCAGAAGCTGGAAGATATCCGCAGCGAGCCAATTGCTATGGAGGAGGGCAGGACGCTGTTCGTCACCGTCCATCCTTCTTACCTGCTGCGTATTCCCGATGAGGGTTTGAAGCGGGAGGAACTCGCCCGTTTTCGGGAGGATATCGCATCTGTGAAAAGGCTCATGTGAGCAACGGTCAGGTTATTCACAGGCTGATGCTGCAGCGCGGTATCATTTCGGGTCGCAAATGGTGCATCGCGAGACAGCTGGACAAAATTTCGCGTTTCGGGGGCTCTTGTCTTTAACTCTTGCCGGGCTTCGTTCGAGACGCGGGAAATATTCCCACATAACTTTGTTCCCAGGACCAACCCACGGAGGTGCCGCCCCATGACGAGGCGGGTCGCAAGTCTGATCATGTCCGTCTGTGTCGCGTTTGCGATGTGGACGACGCTGGCTGTTGCGTCACTTCTGATGTGGAAATTCCTCCGGGATGTTTCCGGATGAATGTGGTCCATGATGGGCCATGGCCGCCTTTGCGAAAGTGGAGGCGGCCGATCGCCGGAAAACGGCCATGGCGTGTCAGGTGACGAAAACAGGATCCTTCGGCAGATTGGGCGGGTTGTAGCCGCCTGCGTCAGTCCGGGTACGCACGGATTGGTGCAGCATTGCCGTATCCGGAATCAATCGGTAATCCTTCAGCGGAATATAGATCGAACGGCGGTCGCCCCGCTTGCGCCAGGAGTTTTCCGGCACGCGGCGAGGGAGGTACTCCAGAGGTTTCCAGCCAAAGCTCATGGAATCGTGCAGGGCCGCGGTCGGGTTCAGTCTGACATATTTATTGTCCCGTTCACCGCGGACGATATCGTTGACAGTCTGGGTCCGGAAGATCAGCCCCGCCGGTTCCGTCTCGCGGATCATCCAGTCGAGCGGGATCTTGACCTGGCTGCTTTCGGCTTCGGGATAACCGCCGCCGACATCGCCATGCACGCCTGCAAACCAGACTTCCTTGAAGTTCTGCTTTCCCTTCACTTTCTTGAACGGGCTGCCTCTGTAGTCCTGATCGGCAGTCCACAATTCCGGCTGGAACATCGTGCGGCGTTCGTCGATGGCGACCGCATGGCGTACCCATTCGACGCTCGGGTTCTTGGCGCTGAAGGGATGGGTTTTCATCTGCAGCCAGTGTTTTCCCGGTTCGATCACCGAGGCGACCGTATCGAACAGGCCAAGCAGTTTGATCGGAGGCCTGCCGGTACGCAATGTCCGCTCGTAGAGGCGCATGGAGGCAAAAGCGGAACGTCCGTCTTCGTCTTGCAGCCGGTCACGATCGATCTCTTCCTGTGCCGGTATCCCCTTGTAGGTATCGTAGGCGTAGTCAAGAAGGTTGAGATGGTGGCGGTTCATGAATCCGAGCGCGTGAATGAAACCCGCTAGAACCCGTGCGGAATAGGCGCCGCGGCTGAAGCCGAAGATATAGATACGGTCGCGGTCTTTATAGTTGCCGCTATCGTCCTTTTTGCCGGGATCGTAATTGTCGATCAGGAAGCGGTAGGCTTCCTTGATATTCTGGTCCATGCCCCAGCCGGTCGCCAGCCCCCAGATCTCGATCGTATTGCGATAGATCTTCGACCATGCGTTATTGGCACCGAACGTGCCGACACCCGGATCGTAATAGACGATCTGTCGCCCTGACCGCTCTAGCGCGCCGAACAGTCTGAGGATATTCGTGCGGTCCGCCGAAATTTCGTTCGACGTGCCGTCGAACAGGATGACGATGTTCTTCGACATGAAATCCCCTCGCGAGTGCGATATCGAAAATATCATTCAGCCTGTTGCATTTCAATGAAGGGGAAAATGACTGAAGAACAGCGTCTTACGGGGCTCCGTTCCGAAGTTGAGTCTGAATCTGAACGACACGCACAGTACGATTGCGAGCCATCTGCTTCCTCCTCTTTTCGTCGGTCGGAGGAGAAGGGCGAGAACCGAATTAACAGACCCGATTTCCCGGATGGCTCTTCCTTAACCTTCGCATACCGACCGAGCTTGGTGAGCGTGTAGCTGCCGCTTCAAAGAGCGCCAACCACTACCACGGCTGGCATGTCTCAAGTATCGCGACGGAAAGGGGCCGTGAGATGCGCGTCTTGCCTCCTTTTCCTCGCGTGTGATCGGGCCGGAGCCGCCGCCTATCGCGCTGCCCGGCCTTGCCCGCCCGGCCCGCCTCAGATATCGAGATAGCTGACGTTGAAGATGGCATCGATGCCGCGTTGTCGCGGCGCGTTTATGACTTGGCCAAGGCGATAATCATGCCTGGTTCGGTTCTGCACTAGGTCAGCACCCCCTTGTTCGCCATCAGCGACATGACGGTTTCCAGCCGGTCAAAATTCTGCTCGTTGGCAGCTTCGAGGAAACGTTCGATCTCACGGTTCTCCTTCGTGTCGTCGAAGGACATGCGCCATGTCAGGCGAGTGGCAGGACCTGCGTCATGAAATCCGATCTCGAGGGCGAATGCGTGCGTCGGGCCATGATGGAAGGCTGTGATGCGCTCGTCTAGCCGGATGTCCTCGAACGTCCAGTGGTTAACGAAATCGGTATCGCTGGAGGATGTCATAACGATGATCCATGTTCCTCCATTCGTGAATTCGAATCTGTCGATGCGATTGGTGAAGCCGTGCGGCCCCCACCATTTAGCCAGGATTGCGGGATCAGAGAATGCTCGGAACAGGGTAGGGCGTTCAGTCGCGAACAGCCGCTCGTTTTCGACAATCAGCGAGCGTTCCACACTATCGGCCATTGCCACCTTCCTTTATTCCGCCTTGATCGGGCCGCTCCTCGCAGACAAGGCATTTGATCTCGCCTGACATCTTCATAAGCTCTCTTCTGCCAACCTCTCAAGGCAGACTTTCTGAACCAACACCTGCAATGTCTCCACCCGTTCCACTAGCCATTCCAGTTCCTCGGCTGTGATCTGGTACTTGGGCGAATAACGGGCTTCGACATACGCCCGCACCAGGAGTTCAAACCGGCGACGGCTGAGGCGGCTGTCGCGTGGCCAGGCGGCAATCAATCGCGCATCGATACTCTCTGCCTTTGAACGGAGATTTCTGATTCGATGTGACTTTGGGCTGTAAAGCGTCATCGTCAGAAGGAAACAGTGGTAGGCGCTCTCGCATGCTTGATGCAGGGAAAATGCACTGTGATTCAGCCAGAACGAGCCATCTCTCGATCGGGTTAGTTGGTACGCCGCGGTCTCTAGGGACGAAAAGGAGTTCGCGATCCATTGATCGAAATATCTCCGCGCTTCTTCCTTCGCCTCCGCCGGATTCAACGGCTTCGGCTGTGCGAGCGGGTAAGGATCGCTTTGATAGAGCATCTTCCCATCGCGAAGAATATCGACGAAGAACGGCCGCCCTTGCGCCAGTTGGTTGTTCACATCCTGCAGGCTATGTACGATCGGACTAGTCGGTGTTTTAACATGACCGGCAATCTGCAACTGGATCAGCCGGTCATCAAGTCCGAGCCAGAGATCGTCATCCTCGGCGAAACTGTGACTATTGACGACAACCAGGATATCATAGTCCGAGCGGTAGCCACTGAGACGATCCTCAACCCAGTCACCCCGGGCGTAGCTGCCAAAGAGTATGACCTTGAGGATCTTACCACGCCTGTTTTGTTGAGAGCTTTTGGTCGACTGATGACGCTCGACCTCATCAAAAATGACCTCGAGAACCCGAGCGATTTCGCGTCTTTTGGTCGAGGGCAGATGGTCGAGAATATCAGTCAAAGTCAAAGCCGCATCAAAGCCTTCAGCACCGGATAAATCCATCGTAGCCACCCACCGTTAACAACGTATACAGCGTAATTGTGATCAATGATCACGTTGTGCAACTGCCCGGTTTTTTCATCAGGCCATCCCCTACGAGATCACCTTTCATAGTCATCCCGATCGAAGGTGTTGCTTCGTTCCAATCCGGCTTGCGCGTGCGCCTTGCTCTCGTCTCGTCCCGGAGTACGGTCGGCTGGAGGGACCTGATCGAGCTCGTGTTCTTCTCTTGTGAGGTTGGACGAAGGTGCGCGCGCAGCAAATCGTTCGGCGCTCAACGACGCGAGCAAAACCCTTTTATCCTCAAAAGGATCGTTGGGGCTTGCTGTATATTGATTGTAGGTGGGTTGATTACCAACCTCTGGGCGTATGTGTATTTCAGGACGGATGCGATCTTCAATCGCTCGTACGAACGCATTGAACAGCGTTCCAAAACGCTCTCTAAGCCCCGCTGTTTCTTGTTCGTTATAATTGGTTGAGTGATCCCCATGGGTCAATTGATGTAGTTGGTTCGATGGCGACGGCGCGCGCGAACCATTGACGGTACTCAAGTGTAAGCCTGGTTCGTCCAGTCTGTCACTTTCTCGGTTGCTAGACGTAGCCGCGCCAAAACCGGCTGGCGTTTGCAGGCAGCTTTCATGCTCCGATAGCCCCTGCATTTGCGCGGGTTTCGCAGCGTCAAAGCTGTCGCGCGCCGCATTTTGATGTGGCTGCTGATCTGCGGCGGCTTGCGTCTGGGATCGTTGTGACGTCTGCTTGGCTAAACGATGTTCGAGCCAGTCTTCCGCCCGCATGATACGGTTGATCATTCTGGTTGCGTGAAGTTGAATGTCAGGAGCGTAGCCAGATTTGGTAAGCTCCTGCCAGACGGCGCGGGCCTCATCTACCTTCGCCCTAGTTTTCGCGCCGGCAGAAAGATCCGGAAATTCGCTACGCTTCTCGCAGTAACGCATATGAGCGGAGTCGCTCGTACCTCTGTGCTCGGTCCTTCCGTCATAGCTAATCGGACGAACCTGCTTATAGGTGTAAGCGCGCGGCATTGCTCTCTCCACGCGTTGAACCGTCTCAACGGCGAGATAGTTAGCCCGGCCATGTTCGGCAAGAATTGAACGCCAGCGATCCATATCCGGGATCCAAACTTTTAACCGATCTCCATAGTCGTTCATCGCCGTGATAACAGCGTGGGCGTGGATGTGTGGTCGCTTTCCACCGTCGTTTATGCCCTTGGGATCCTGGATCGGGTCGTGGATTGCAAAGACATATCGGCGCCCTCGAAACTCCTGTGCGAGGAAACCTCGGACCGAACGCTCCAATGCTATGTAACTACTGTCAGCCCCAACCGAAATTATGAGATGTACAACATCCCGCGGTGTGCGGCTGCCTGCCACATTGCGCCACTGATGCTGAACCAGCCTGGTCGCCGCATCACGACCATCAATCGTCTGACCCTTTTCATTCTGAACTTTGCCAGCGTTGTCCTCTACAAGACTGCGGAGACGAGCTGCGGCCCATCGGGTACCATGTCCATAACCGTCAAACAAAAACGAGACGTTTACCGCCTCATCTCTCAGATTGGTTCGCATTCGTCGTTCGACATGGCCGGCGGTCTCAGCGCTTGGCTCCAACCGGTCGCCTTTCCCGGCGTTCAAGACGACCAGACCTTTCAGTTGCAGGTTGTTTTCGCTTTCCTTTACTGCAAAGGCGAAAACTCGCTCGCCCAGAGCCTGCTTGGCAAATGTCACAGGCGACTGTGAAGGAGGAGCCGATTTCCAGGAAATATCCATGGCAAAGGCGGCAAAGTCCTTGCTCGCTTCACGTGGTGACATAAGGTGTGCCCATTCGTCGGCAACCTGGCCGGGCATTGACGGTCCGCGCAGCCGCTCTCCGCGCTCGTTCTCCAGTCTAAGCTCGCCCTCACGCGAGATATAGGTCACAAGGTTTTTGGCCCCGTCAGCTTTATTGAAACCCGCAACTTTCACGATCACGGGAGTGGCGCCCTTCGCCAGCGCTAAGAAGCGGCGACGCGTGTCATTGGTCATCTTCTGTTCGTGGTTCCGCTTTCGAACCAGAGACGTCACAGATGGTCCGGGTCTGGAGGTAAATGCGGGGTTCCCTGCGTCTGCCAAAGACGCCCATGTGCACTCAGGGAACAATGATCGACGCGAGATCTCGTCAAGCACACGAGGACGCCGTTGCCACCATTCGTCAATGCCGCTGGGATGAAGTCCTGCCATCACGATCTCCTTGGGGCTGTTGTTTGAGAAGCTCTTTACGATGGACGGAAAGCTCCACGCAGAGGGCCGCGATCGTACGTTGCATGGTTACGAGTCCAGCTTTGATCGCCCCGTCGACGGGCAGGTTTTCCACATTGAGTGTGCGAACAAGATCCGTCAGCCGGCACCCTTCGTCTCGAAGCTCCTCTCGTAGATAAAGGAGAAGCCGACGATCGTCGTCGCGATAAACGGGCTCCATTTCACCGGCCTTCAGAGCAGACAGCCTCAAGAAACTTGCGAGGCTTAAATTTCGTTGTGAAGCCAACACTCTGACAGCTGCATAGTCCTCCATGGAAACTTTGGTGCTTATGGAGATTTTCTTCACTTTCCGCATGCTTGGCTCCATGAGTGAAATGAAATACGCATTTCAATCTTTGGTAGTATGCGCAACTATGGAGAGATTTAATTGCAATTACAACCTTCTTTGCGGATTTGCTGTGAGAGATCGCGATAGCGTTCGTCAGCTTGCAAACAGCAAAAATGCTGTAGACATGAATCGCCGCCGACCAGAAATCCTAGAAATAAAGCTGCGCAAGGCCGGTGATCGCTGCTGCCAGAGCTAACGGCCTTTTAACGGCTCAGACAAACTCAAGTGCCGGTCTGAATTACTTCACCGTCAAACCTTAGGGTCGGCGGGCGTAGCTTTCATTGATACGCATGGCAGTATATCTGCAAGGCTTCGCCGACCGTCGTTATACTCATATGACCCCGACCTGCTCACTCCGCGAGCTCCCCGTTCACGGCACGAAGAAGAAGCTGTTTCGGTTTCGGGACTTTCGTCAGAAAATCACGACCGTTGTTGCGCAAGCATAATCTGCCGTTTCCGTCGCGATTGTTGCCGCGATAGTCTGGCTGAGGCTTTCCGACCTGAGGCGATCGTTTCTGTTCCAGTTCCTGCGGTCCGGTCGGTGATCACGGCACCCACAACTTGGATCATCCCTATTACGGTGCCACACCTGATGCCGGTGACTATCGTGAGAGACATGGAGCGGCTTTACGTAGCTGCTGTAGCCTCGTTCATATGTCGAGTATCCGCCACCTTCACTCGCGCAACTGGTGAGGCTCGGCAGGCATGCCATTCGTCGGTTTCGCGCCAAACCGACGCGTACGATACCGTATACTTGAATGCAATTGCTCGGTAGAAAACGCAGGTCATACTCCAGCCGCTCTCGCACTTTGTGATTGAGCGGGGGAGGTTCAGTTGGGAGGTTGAACTTTCAACCTTTTCACCAATCCGGTTAGCCATGAAAAGAGTGTTTGTTAGGATAAGGAACCGTTTAGCTTACTGTTCCTCATTGTCTTATGCGGCGCTGCATCTGGTGTCGTCCGATTACCTTTGCCGAAGCAATACGTGCCGACCTTGCGATTTCATGGAATGTCGGTCGCGTCGCGTTGGTCCGCCGATGAATTTCAAAAAGCCTTGCCCACCATAAAAGGGGCAAGGCTTTGCATTTTTTAGAAGTAGCTTTGCAGCGGCCTGACTTCGAGATTCCCGGCCTTGAGAGCCTTGATCGCCATTGCCGCGGCTTCGGCCCCAGCCATGGTGGTGTAATAGGGTACCTTCTGCATCAGGGTAGCGCGACGCAGCGATTTGGAGTCCGAGATCGCCTTGTTGCCATCCGTCGTGTTGATGACCAGCTGGACCTGGCGATTGCGGATGGCGTCCTCGACATGGGGACGGCCTTCCAGAACCTTGTTGATCTTCACCGCCTCGATGCCGTTTTCGGCGAGGAAACGCTGCGTGCCACCGGTGGCGAGAACCTTAAAGCCGATCGCGGTGAGAATCTTGATCGCAGGCAGGACGCGGGTCTTGTCGCTATCGCGGACGGAGACGAAGACCGTTCCGTCACGCGGCAATTCGACGCTGGCGCCGAGCTGCGACTTGGCGAATGCCAGGGCGAAGTCGGTATCGAGGCCGATGACTTCGCCGGTCGAGCGCATTTCCGGTCCGAGTAGTGTATCAACGCCGGGGAAACGAGCAAACGGGAAAACGGCTTCCTTGACAGCGATATGCTTGAGGTTGCGCGGGTCGGGCTTCGTGCCATAAGCGGAAAACAGCGCATCAAGTTTTTCTCCGGCCATGGCGCGGGCGGCAATCTTGGCGATCGGCGCACCGATGGTCTTGGCCACGAAAGGCACGGTGCGCGAGGCGCGTGGGTTGACTTCGAGCACGTATACGGTGCCGTCCTTGATGGCGAACTGGACGTTCATTAGGCCGACGACGTTGAGCGCCTTTGCCATGGCCGTGGCCTGGCGTTCAAGCTCGTCGATCATTTCGGGAGACAGCGTGCGCGGCGGCAACGAGCAAGCCGAATCGCCCGAGTGGATGCCTGCTTCCTCGATATGTTCCATGATGCCGGCGATGAAGACATCGGTGCCGTCGCAGAGGCAATCGACATCCACTTCGATGGCGTTCGACAGGTAGCTGTCGAACAGAAGTGGGTTCTTGCCCAGCAGCGTGTTGATCTGGCCGGTTTTATCATTCGGGTAACGCTGCTTGATGTCCTCCGGCACGAGTTCCGGCACGGTATCGAGCAGGTAGGTCTGTAACTGGCTTTCCGAATGCAGGATCTGCATGGCGCGGCCGCCCAGAACGTAGGATGGGCGCACGACCAGCGGGAAACCGATCTCGCCAGCAACGGTGCGGGCCTGTTCGACCGAATAGGCGATGCCGTTGTTTGGCTGCGTCAGATCGAGCTTTATCAGCAGCTTTTGGAAGCGGTCTCGATCCTCTGCAAGGTCAATCATGTCCGGCGCGGTGCCGAGGATTGGGATGCCGTTCTTTTCCAGCGCTTCGGCAAGCTTCAGCGGGGTCTGGCCGCCGAACTGGACGATGACGCCAACAACCTCACCCTTTTCCTGTTCGGCGCGCAGGATCTCGATGACGTCTTCAGCCGTCAGCGGCTCGAAATAGAGGCGGTCGGAGGTGTCGTAGTCGGTTGACACTGTTTCCGGGTTGCAGTTGATCATGATCGCTTCGTAACCGGCATCCTTCAACGCGAAGGCGGCGTGGCAGCAGCAATAGTCGAACTCAATGCCCTGGCCGATGCGGTTCGGACCGCCGCCGAGGATGACGACCTTCTTGGCCGTCGAAACTTCGGCTTCCGAACGCAGTTCGCCAACGAACGGTGTTTCGTAGGTCGAGTACATGTAGGCGGTCGGCGAGGCGAATTCGGCAGCGCAGGTATCGATGCGCTTGAATACCGGGCGAACATTGAGGCTGTTGCGGAGTTCCGCAACTTCCTTCGGGCGCTTGTGGGTCAGCGAAGCCAGACGGGCATCGGAGAAGCCCATGGCCTTTAGCATGCGCAGGTTGTCAGCGTCGGTCGGCAGGCCGTGCTCGCGGATCCGGGCTTCCATGTCGACGATCGCCTTCAACTGGGCGATGAACCAAGGGTCGATCTTGCAGGCCTCGTGGACTTCGTTTTCGGTCATGCCGAGGCGTAGAGCCTGGGCAACCTGGCGCAGACGATCCGGGGTCGGCGTGCCGATTGCCGCGCGGATGGCGTTCTGGCGGTCGGCGCCGTCTTCCAGGCCGGGGATCTCGATCTCGTCGAGGCCGGTGAGGCCGGTTTCCAGGCCGCGTAACGCCTTCTGCAGCGATTCCGCGAAGGTGCGGCCGATCGCCATGACTTCACCGACGGACTTCATCGCGGTGGTCAGAACCGGCGAGGCGCCCGGGAATTTTTCGAAGGCAAAGCGCGGGATCTTGGTGACGACGTAATCGATCGACGGTTCGAACGAAGCAGGCGTCGCGCCGCCGGTAATGTCGTTGTCGAGTTCGTCGAGCGTATAGCCGATTGCGAGCTTGGCGGCGACCTTGGCGATCGGGAAGCCGGTGGCCTTCGACGCAAGAGCAGACGAGCGCGAGACGCGCGGGTTCATCTCGATGACGACGAGGCGGCCATCGGCCGGATTGACGGCGAACTGGACGTTCGAGCCGCCGGTCTCTACGCCGATCTCGCGCAGAACCGCGATCGAGGCGTTGCGCATGATCTGATATTCCTTGTCGGTCAGCGTCAGTGCCGGCGCGACGGTAATCGAGTCGCCCGTATGGACGCCCATCGGGTCGATGTTTTCGATCGAGCAGATAATGATGCAGTTGTCCGCCGTGTCGCGGACGACTTCCATCTCGTATTCCTTCCAGCCAAGCACCGATTCTTCGATCAGCACTTCGGTGGTGGGCGAGGCGTCCAGGCCGGAGCCGACGATCTCGAAAAATTCCGAGCGGTTATAGGCTATGCCGCCGCCGGTGCCGCCCATGGTGAAGGACGGGCGGATGATGGCCGGCAGGCCGACGACGTCGATCGCCTGCGCACCGATCGCCATTGCATGGCTGATATAACGCTGCTTGCGATCGCTTTCGCCGAGATTCCACTGGTTTTCCAGCGCATCGAGCGCGGTGTCGAGTTCGGCACCGGAGAGCTTGCCCTTCAGTTCGGTACGGGCGGCTTCATGCTTCTTGCGATCGGCGTCCTTGATCTCGGTGGCATTGGCCAGCATCGATTTCGGCGTTTCCAGGCCGATCTTGGCCATGGCCTCGCGGAACAGCGCGCGGTCTTCGGCCTTGTCGATGGCTTCCGGCTTGGCGCCGATCATCTCGACATTATAGCGATCGAGCACGCCCATGCGCTTCAGCGACAGTGCAGTATTAAGAGCCGTCTGACCGCCCATGGTGGGCAGCAATGCGTCCGGGCGTTCCTTGGCGATAATCTTGGCAACGACTTCCGGCGTGATCGGCTCGACGTAAGTGGCGTCGGCGAGGCCCGGATCGGTCATGATGGTCGCCGGGTTGGAATTGACCAGGATCACCCGGTAACCCTCTTCCTTCAGCGCCTTGCAGGCCTGGGTGCCGGAATAGTCGAATTCACATGCCTGGCCGATAACGATCGGACCCGCGCCGATGATGAGGATCGATTTGATGTCTTGGCGCTTTGGCATGGTCTCTATCCGCTTTTTCTGCACAAAAAGCCGGCTCGGGGCGTGAGTAGCTCCGGTCGGGTGGCGTGCGCATGATTTTTCTGGCTAGACGCGGCTTATAGGCAAATGTGCCTGCGAACGGAACCCCATAAATCGGCAAATCGACAGGAAAAGCTTTTGCTATCGCACCTCATGCAACATGCAGGTTGCAAATGTAATTATTTTAACTTTTCCGGGAGCGCGGTTTTAACCTTCGCATGTCTATAACGCCACGGATCTGTATCGGGACGAAATCATGCTATCGGAACTGACAGTAGCACGACGCTTACTTTTTGCGCTGACGCTTGTGTCATATGCGGTAATGTTTGGACTGGCCGATGTCGTTGGACTGACCATCGAATATTCCAGCTTCATGTTGCCCTGCGCATATTTCCTTGGCACGCTGGTTTTATTCGGCTGTTACTGTCATCTTCGCCAAATTCACGCGCTCGGCTTCGTCGTGGAAACCTCCTTCTGTCTGCTTTTGCTTGTCGTTCCGATTGTCGTTTCGACATATATTGCCATTGGGGTCGATATGCCGCTTGCCGATGACCTGCTTATCCGATCGGATCGGATGCTCGGCGTCGACTGGCTGAGCTTTGTTTCATTTGTTGATGGTCGCCCTATTCTTGCAGCGGCGCTGGGGTTTGCCTATCAATCGTTCATATGGCAATTGCTTGCTCTTCCAATCCTGCTCGTTTTGGTAGGACAGGCGATACGAGCCTACCACATGATCATCGCCTATGCGCTAATCTGCTTTGCATCGAGTTTCATCTCCGTCTGGTTTCCTGCGCTTGGCGCCTATGTCGTCTATGGGCTGACGGAAGCGGACGTGGTCAACATCAATGCCCATTTCGGCTACTTTTTCCTTGGGCAGTTCAATGCAGTTCGAAGCGATCCGAATTTCGTGCTTTCGCTTCAAGATGCTGCCGGTATCCTGACGTTCCCGTCAGTCCATGCTGCTATGGCGGCATTATGTGCCTGGGCTGGCTTTCGCCTTAAAACCGGACGCTATCCAATGCTTATCCTCAATATTCTTATGGCCACCTCTGCGGTGACGCATGGCAGTCATTACGTCGTCGACGTCATCGCCGGAATCGCTATCGCATTCGCTACTATCTTTTTCGTGAAGTGGCTGACCGGCCGGGCGCGGGCAAGACGGCCTGCCAATTTATCGGCTCTTTCGCCAGCCTGGGCCAATCGCCGAGGAACTGCCGATTCCGGTGCGGCAACCGTACCGAAATCGGTGGTCTCGTCATAGACAGCCGCACCCGCCGATACTATTCCTGCCGTTCATCAAGAAAAAAATGCAGGCGCGGATATCCGAGGGAAAATCCGTTGCCCGGAGGATTTCCATGGCCGATGCCACCTCTAAGTCCGCAGCTACCGTTGCGGCGGAAAAGACCGTCCTGCCGATCATCCTGGCAGCGAGCTTCTGCCATATGCTCAACGACATCATGCAATCGATGATCTCGGCGATCTATCCGATGCTGAAAGCCGACTTCAATCTAGACTTCTGGCAGATCGGTATCCTGACGCTCGCCTTCCAGTGCACGGCGTCCCTGCTGCAGCCGGTCATCGGCATCATCACCGACAAGAAGCCTTATCCCTATTCGCTGCCGATCGGCATGGCTTCGACCTTTTTCGGACTGATCCTGCTCGCCTGGGCGCCAACCTACGCGATTCTGGTGATTGCAGCGGGTCTCGTTGGCATCGGGTCGGCGGTGTTTCACCCGGAAGCATCCCGCGTCGCACGGCTTGCCGCCGGTGGTCGCTACGGATTTGCGCAGGCGACATTTCAGGTCGGCGGCAATTTCGGCCAGTCGATCGGTCCGTTGCTTGCCGCTTTCATCATCGTGCCGATGGGGCAGGGCAGCGTTGCCTGGTTTTCCGGCATGGCGCTTCTCGGCATCGTCGTCCTGACGTGGATTGCCGGCTGGTACAAGGCGCATATGGCGGCGAACAGGGGAAAGAAAAAGGTGCTTGGCGCTCATAACCTGTCGAAGCGGACCGTGGTGATCGCGTTGACAGTGCTGACGATCCTGACCTTCTCGAAGAATGCCTACATGGCCTCAATCAGCAGCTACTACACGTTCTTCGCCATCGAACGCTTTGGTGTTTCGGTTCAGATGTCGCAGATCATGCTTTTCGTCTTCCTCGGCGCTGTGGCGCTAGGCACCGTCGTCGGCGGTCCGATCGGCGACCGGTTCGGCTCGAAAGTGGTGATCTGGGTTTCTATCCTGGGGGTGCTGCCTTTTACACTCGCCATGCCCTATGCCAACCTGCCGGTCACGATTGTGCTTTCGGCGATCATCGGCTTTATCATGGCCTCGTCCTTCCCCGCGATCATCGTGATGGCGCAGGAGCTGGTGCCGGGCCGCGTCGGCATGATCGCCGGGATATTCTTCGGCATCGCCTTCGGAGTTGGTGGCATTGCGGCCGCGGTGCTCGGTGTCCTTGCCGACAGTCACGGTATTGTCTTCGTTTATGGTGTTTGCTCATTTCTGCCGGCGATAGGATTGCTCACCGTATTCTTGCCGAGCAAGAAGCAATTGCAGGTCGCGTAACGAGACATCTCATTCTGCATCGCCTTTCGGCGCGCCTGCGCTATATTGACGCGAAATTGGACATCACGTCGTCGAGGAGTGGGCAGAATGGAATGGAAGGGTCGCCGGCAGTCGGATAATGTCGAGGATCAACGCGGGGCCTCCATGGGAGGAAGCCCTCTCGGCCGCGGCGGGTTCCGCATTCCGATCGGTGGAGGCGGGCGACGCGGTGGCGGTGGTCTCAGCATCGGCGGCATCGTCGTGGTGCTCATAATTTGCTGGATCACCGGCATAAATCCTCTGACGCTGTTGTCCGGTGGCGATATCGACCTCGGAGGTGGCGGCAGCACTCAGCAATCGCAACAGCGTGCGCCCGTCAATGACGAGATGACCGCCTTCGTCCGCACCGTTCTGGCAGATACCGAAGATACCTGGAACGCAATATTCAAGGCGAACGGGCAGACCTATGAGGATCCGACCCTGGTGCTGTTTTCCGGCCAAGTGAGTTCCGCCTGCGGTTATGCCTCGGCTGCGTCCGGGCCGTTTTATTGCCCCGGTGACCGGAAGCTTTATCTCGACACGACCTTCTTCAACGAACTCTCGCAGCGTTTCGATGCGTCCGGCGATTTCGCCGAAGCCTATGTGATCGCACATGAGGTCGGTCATCATGTGCAGAATCTTATTGGTATCCTTCCCAAGTTCAATCAGGCACGGCAGCGGATGAGCGAAACACAGGCGAACCAGATGTCGGTCCGTGTCGAGTTGCAGGCCGATTGTTTCGCTGGTGTCTGGGGTAAGCATACGGACCAGAAGGGGTTGCTCAGCCAGGGTGACCTCGAAGAGGCACTGAACGCAGCCCAGCAGATCGGTGACGATACGCTGCAGAAGCGCAGCCAGGGCTATGTCGTGCCGGAGAGCTTCAACCACGGCACATCCGCCCAGCGTATGCGCTGGTTCAAGCGCGGTTTCGACAGCGGCAACATGAATGCCTGCGATACATTTTCAGGGGATGTGTAGGGCGGTATTCAGCCGCGCGCTCTGGCTATGCCAAAGAGAATATAGCTGTAACGTGAGATGTGATGATAGGCTGGCATAGGCGCTTCAGGCACTCTGCCATGTTTCTTCGCTAATCCACTGATTACGTCCGTTTTTCTTTGCCGTCAGCAGAGCTCTGTCTGCCCGCTCCAGAACGCTTGATACGGTGCCTCCTTGCGGTGATCGGGAAACGCCGAGCGAAATCGTCACGGGATCAAGGAGGCGTCCCCTGTAAGACAAAGGGGCGCGCTCGACGGATTGTCTCAGATGTTCTGCGATTTTCTCGGCATCCGTCTCGGTCGCGCCCGGCAGGAGTATCGTGAACTCCTCGCCGCCGAACCGGAACACTTCGCCGTGGTCGCCTATCACTTCCGAGAGGATTCGCGCCACGTATTGCATCACGGCATCCCCGGCGTCATGACCGAATTGGTCATTGAAGCGCTTGAAATGGTCGATGTCGATCATCAGGCAGGCAAGTGGAGTGCCCGGGTCTTCGATCAGTCGATTGAGCGCCTCATCGAGCGAGCGTCTGTTCAGGAGGCCCGTCAGCGCATCGCGTTTTGCCATGCCGACCAGACGTTGCCGAAGCTGAAGGTTGGCAACGGCAAGTCCTACATTCTCTGCCAGAAGTTCAAAATACAGGCGATCCGCATATGACGCATGATTTCCGATGTCGGTCTCTAGATAAAGCAAACCGACGATGTCGCCGAGCGCGGTCAGCGGGATGCAGAGATTGCTGCTTGTGCCGATATGAATGTGGTGGCAGGTGACATCGTCACCTTCCGGTTCGCTCAGGTGCGGGCGTCCGCGCCGCAGCGCCCAGCAGTCATCGATCGAAAAATGCAGTTCGGATGCGACCGGGTTTAACCATTGTCCCAGGGAATGCAGGATCGAGCCCTGTTCTTTGAGGACGAACAGGTGACCTGCCGCATCCGGAAATATTTGCGGCATGAAACGCGAGACGACGTCGGACAGTTCTTCCTGGTTCTGGCAAGCCTGCACCCGATGCATCATCTGCAGCATGAGGTCCTTCATGCGCTGATCCTTGCGGCGCTCGGCGTCAAGCCGCTCCCGCTCCAGGCCGTTATCCCGAAAAATCTGGATGGCATGGTTCATTTCGCCGATTTCATCCTTTCGCCCGTCGTCCAGCACCTCGACGTCGTAGTCCTGCCGTGCCAGCCGGGTGACCACATTACTCATTCTGATCAGCGGCAGCGCCACCCGCCGGCTCAGGACGAAATAGAGGACAGCGAGGAACATCAGCGCGGTCAGCGCCAGCATCGACTTGGCAATGGTCCCGAAGAAATCGCTTCGAGCTTTGGCGGCATCCACGATCCCTTGAGATCGCGTGGTGATGCTGGCTCGTACATCCTCGACCTGCTTCACGAGATCAGTCTGCAGACGATAATGCGCATCACCGAACAACGCCTGCTGTGCGTCATCTTGCCGGCCTGCACGATATGCGCCAATGGCATCCTTCTCGATAACATCTATAGCGTCGGCGGCACTCCTTATGCGGTCAAACATCGCCCTTTCTTCTGCCGACACGCCCAGGTCGGATAGTTTTTTAAGAGTCCCTTCCAGATGGCCTTCCTGATCGTCATCGACGTAAAATCTCGCCAGATGCTGCTCGTCGCCGCGCATGACATAAAGGCGGGCTTCATCTGTTCGGCTCTCGGCGAGGACAGCGAGTTCTTCAGCCAGATCATCAAGTTCCAGGTGTTGCTGGATCGCCGTGCGTTCCTGCGAGGCGCTTCTCGCCGACAGGATGAAGGTGGACGCTGATACCGTCGTCAGGACGAGAGTAACCGCATAGGCAAGATGTGTGATCGTACTCAGTCGCATGCGGGACGCCATCTGTTAGCCGACGGAGGAGAGATTTCCGAACGTCGGGTCAAGGGTCATTGCGCGTCCATGTTAATTCGTTGTGATAAACGGGAAGTCAACGCCAACGTGTGGGCCGGTTGACGAGAGGTTGTCCTATCGCGGTTGCATGACACCGTCACATGAGAACGCCAGATATCAACCGATCAGCAGTGCCGTTCCATACAGCCCGAGTGCAAAAACGGTGTGAGCGAGGAAATTGAGAAGCCGCACCTTGCTGGGGTTGGGTGTCTTCGAGGCTGCCCAGCCGAGGCCCATGCCCGGCTGCATCAGGAACCAGCCGGCGCCGATCGTGACAATGCCCAAAATCCAGGCGGGCAAGAAGGTTGGGGCAGTCATCCACTCGGGGCCCATGATCAACGCAAGGATGATGCCATAGAGGACGCCGACTGCGTAATGGCCGGTCCAGCCAAGCGCGAGTTCGTGACGATAGGGCTGTGCTGCCGCAATGCTGTCATGGAAGACCGTACCGTTCGCCAGATGCCGGAACCAGCGGCCCGCAGGCGCCCAGTTCGGTTTCGGTTGGCCGAATGCGAGATGCAGGATAATCGCCCAGATATCCATCAGCACCGTCGCGCCGATGCCGATCAGTATGCCCTGCCAGATAAGTTCTATCATCGCTCAATTGCCCTCGGCCTATTGTCCACATAGTCGCAGATTCTTTGCGTCATAACAGGAAAAAACGCCTACGGCTTCGCGGGTGCGGTGCGTCACTTTATTGCGGTGAGGGATTCCGCAAGCGATCAGGTTTCGTGAACTACTCCGCACAAAATCTGTTGTGTTGGCGGTCAGGCTTGCTGTGGGCCGATGCCGTCTTTATAGGCAGAGTGCTGCGCCGCTGACCATTTCTGGAAGCGGCCTTTTCTTTTATCGAGGTTCCTTCATGTCGAGCTCGCTCAACACGGTCGCATTTGAAAGCCGGGGAAATTCCTGGGCCGAGCATCTGCGCGCCACGTTTGCTCTGGGGATTCCGCTTGTCGGCGCGCAATTGGCGCAGATGGCGATCCATACGACCGACGTCATTCTCGTCGGTTGGCTCGGCACGACGGAACTTGCTTCCGTGGTTATCGCCACGCAGGTTTTCTTCATCGTCTTCATTTTCGGTACCGGCTTTACCAGCGCGGTTATTCCGCTTGTTGCACAGGCGCTTGGCCATGATGACAAGGTCGGCGTCCGGCGTGCCGTGCGCATGGGGCTTTGGGTCGTCATTGCCTATTGCGCATTGATGGCGCCAATCCTCTGGTTTTCTGAGCCGATCCTGCTTGCACTGGGGCAGGCGCCGGATGTTGCATCTAACGCGCAAGGCTATTTGCGAATTGCACAATGGGGCATGTTCCCGGCGCTCGGCCTGTTTGCAATTCGTAGCTTCGTTACCGGACTGGAGAAGGGGAGCATTGTCCTCTACGTCACGCTCGGCATGTTCGCGATGAACTTCGTGGTCGCCTATCTGACGATTTTCGGTCACTTTGGCGCGCCACAGCTTGGGCTTTACGGGGCGGCTCTCGCAGCCGTTTGCGCCAATGCCACCGGCTTCGTCATCATCATCGCCTATGTACAGCTGCAGCCGATGACGCGGTCCTACGAGATCTTCGTGCGTTTCTGGCGTCCGGATTGGCCGATCATCCGCGAAGTCCTTCATCTCGGCCTGCCGATCAGCTTTACAATCCTGGCCGAAACCAGCCTGTTTGCCGCAGCTTCGCTGCTGATGGGCATGATCGGCAAGCTGGAGCTGGCAGCTCATGGTATTGCATTGCAGCTAGCCTCAATTGCCTTCATGATTCCGCTGGGGCTGGCCCAGGTCGCGACCGTCCGCGTCGGGCTTGCCAATGGCCGGGGCGATGATCTTGGTGTACGGCGGGCAGGGGTCGCGGTGCTGGTCGTCAGTATCGTTTTTGCGATCGTCGGCAGCGTGCTTTATGCCGTTTTCCCGTATTTCTGGGGCAGTCTCTTCCTGGATACCGCGCAACCCGATGCCGCAGCAGTACTTGCGCTTGCCGTGCCGCTGATCGTGATCGCGGGGGCATTCCAGCTGGTCGATGGCCTTCAGGCCGTGGGTGCTGGACTGCTGCGCGGGCTGAAGGATACCAGGGTGCCGATGATCCTGGCGCTGATCGCCTATTGGCCGATCGGTTTTACCTGCGCCTATGTTTTCGCCTTCCCGCTTGGTTTCGGCGGAAAGGGGGTCTGGTTCGGTTTCGTACTGGGGCTTGCCGCTGCCGCTGTCTTCCTCTGCATCCGTTTCTGGATACTGGTGAAGAGCCAAAAAGAAATGGCCCGCTGAAAAGCGGGCCATCGTTAAAAAGCTTAAACTCTGACGATCAGCGTTCGGCGAGAGCCGGTTCGCCCTTCTTTTCGCGCACCAGATTGATGAAGCGGCGGAAAAGATAATGGCTGTCCTGCGGGCCGGGCGATGCTTCCGGATGATGCTGGACGGAGAAGACCGGCTTGCCTGCAAGGCGAAGGCCGCAATTGGTGCCATCGAACAGCGAGATGTGAGTCTCTTCAACGCCTTGCGGCAGCGACTTCGAGTCGACTGCGAAGCCGTGGTTCATCGAAACGATTTCCACCTTGCCGGTCGTGTGATCCTTGACCGGGTGGTTGGCACCATGATGGCCCTGATGCATCTTTTCGGTCTTTGCGCCGAGCGCCAGGCCGAGCATCTGGTGGCCGAGGCAGATGCCGAAGGTCGGGATGTCGGTCTTGACGATCTCCTGGATGACCGGAACGGCATATTCGCCAGTGGCAGCCGGGTCGCCCGGGCCGTTCGAAAGGAAGATGCCGTCCGGCTTGAGGGCCAGAATGTCTTCTGCAGACGTCTGTGCCGGGACGATCGTCACCTTGCAGTCAAGGCCGGTGAAGAGGCGAAGGATGTTGCGTTTGACCCCGTAATCGACGCAGACGACGTGATACTTGGCGTCCTCAGGCGAGAGTTGGCTGGCCTCTTCGTTCCAGACCCAAGGCTTTTCCGTCCACTGCGAAGACTGGCCGGATGTTGCTTCCTTGGCGAGGTCGAGGCCTTCGAGGCCGCTCCAGGCTTTCGCTTCGGCCTTCAGCGCCTCGATATCGAAGACGCCGTTCGGGTCGTGGGCGATGACGGCATTCGGCGCGCCGTGTTGACGGATCCAGGCGGTCAGCGCGCGGGTGTCGACGCCCGACAGACCGACGATGCCGCGGGTTTTCAGCCAATCGTCGAGATGCTTGGCTGCACGGTAGTTGGATGGTTCTGTGATATCGGCCTTGAAGATTACACCGACTGCGCCGCGGCGGGCCGCAGGCGTCAGGTCTTCGATATCTTCGTCATTGGTGCCGACATTGCCGATATGAGGAAAGGTGAATGTGACGATCTGGCCCAGATAGGACGGGTCGGTGAGGATTTCCTCGTAGCCGGTCAGCGCCGTGTTGAAGACGACTTCTGCCGGAACCTTGCCGGTCGCGCCGATGCCGGTGCCTTCGATGACGGTGCCATCGGCTAAAACGAGCAGGGCGGTGGGCTTCTTCGGGGTCCAAGCGGGCGTCTGGGGGGCGGTGCCGGTCATGTCTATCCTTCTGACCCATCGTTCCCGTCTCGGCGAAGACAGGCTGCAGGGGTTCATGTTTTCGCAGAAAAGGGCGCAAGCGTATTCGCCAGCGGCTTTTCAATCCAAATGTCGTGCAGGTGCGGGAAAATAAACAAAGCGCGGGGCGGGGTCAATCTCATCCGTTAAAGAATCACTCTCAATCCGCTTGCTGTCATGGGAAAAGATTGATCGGCCCGGCGAGGTGATCTATCACCGCCGTCAAATGCCTTGATGAGGCGCCTGCGGGGTTTCATTTCCCGCCAAGACGGAGATTTCCAAGATGATGCGCGAAAAGCTCACAGAATCCATGAAGGAAGCGATGAAGGCCAAGGACAGCCGCCGGCTTTCCACCGTCCGTCTCATCCAGAGCGCGGTCAAGGATCGCGATATCGCCAACCGTGGTGTCGGCAAGGAAGCTGCGAGCGAGGACGAGATCCTGCAGATCCTGCAGAAGATGGTGAAGCAGCGCGAAGAGTCTGCCAAGATTTACCAGGATGCCGGCCGCGCAGAGCTTGCCACCCAGGAGCGTGAAGAGATCGACATCCTGAAGACCTTCATGCCGGAGCAGCTTTCCGACGAGAAGGTGGACGAGATCGTTGCCGCGGTAGTGGCCGAAACGGGTGCCGCCGGCATGAAGGACATGGGCAAGGTCATGGCAGCCTTACGCGAGCGTTATGCCGGCCAGATGGATTTCGCCAAGGCTTCCGGCGTCATCAAAGCGAAGCTGAGCTGAGGCCAACATTTGCCTGATTGAACAACGCGGCGCCTGAGGGCGCCGTATTTCGTTCGTATTGGGGCTGTGAATAGCGGGTAGGAAACATCTTGCCCGTGGCGCGGCCGCCGACTTCCACCTATATGAGTACCATGCGCTTTTCCAACACGTTCCTCGACGAGATACGCGACCGCGTGCTGATCTCCACTGTGATCGGCAGACGGGTGACGTGGGATCGTCGCAAGACAAACGTGTCGCGTGGCGATTATTGGGCCTGCTGCCCATTCCATGGTGAAAAGAGCCCCAGCTTCCATTGCGAGGACCGCAAGGGCCGTTACCATTGTTTTGGCTGCGGCGTTTCGGGCGATCATTTCCGTTTTTTGACCGATCTCGAAGGCCTGAATTTTCCCGAAGCCGTGCAGCAGATCGCCGATCTGGCGGGCATCGCCATGCCGCAGCCCGATCCGCAGATGGAAAAGCGCGAGAAGGAGCGCACGTCGCTTCAGGACGTCATGGAGATGGCAACGCAGTATTTTCAGGACCAGCTGCAAAGCGCCAATGGCGCCAAGGCACGGGCCTATCTGCGCGACCGCGGCCTGACCGGACGAACGATCGAAACCTTCCGACTGGGATATGCGCCCGAAAGCCGAAATGCGCTGAAAGAGTATCTGGCCGGCAAGAATGTGCCGCGCGAGCAGATCGAGGCCTGTGGTCTCGTGCGCCACGGGCCGGATATTCCTGTCTCATACGATTATTTTCGCGACCGCATCATGTTCCCGATCCTATCGTCACGCGACAAGGTGATCGCATTTGGCGGCCGTGCCATGGCGCCGGATGCTATGGCGAAATACATGAACTCGCCGGATACCGAACTCTTCCACAAGGGGCAGGTACTTTACAATTTTTCCCGTGCAAGACGGGCTGCACAGGCGGCTGGCGACAAACGCCAGAGCGGCACGCTGATTGCCGTCGAAGGTTATATGGATGTGATCGCGCTCTATCAGGCGGGTGTCGAGAATGCTGTCGCGCCGCTTGGTACAGCGCTGACGGACAACCAGCTCGATCTTCTCTGGAAGGTGACGCCGCAGCCGGTGCTCTGCTTCGATGGCGACGGTGCGGGCATCCGTGCCGCCAATCGCGCAGCCGACCTTGCGCTGCCGGCCATCAAGCCCGGTCGGTCGGTGAGTTTCGCGCTTCTGCCGGATGGCAAGGATCCGGACGATCTGGTGAAGAACGAGGGCCGCGCACCGTTCGATCGCGTCCTGTCCGAGGCACGGCCGCTGGTCGACATGGTCTGGCAGCGGGAGACGGCTGGCTCGGTATTCGATACGCCGGAACGAAGGGCCGAGCTTGATGCGCGGCTGAAGCAGATCGTCTCGGTGATTGCCGACGAAAGCGTGCGCTATCATTACCAGCAGGATATCCGCAATCGCCTGGGAGCATTCTTCAATCAGGCGAGCGGGGGAGGCGGAGATCGTCGCCAGAACTTCCAGCGCAACAACAACAATGCAGGAGCTGGACGCAAGGGTGGCCGCGGCGGACCACAGCAGGGTGGATCGACAGTGGCAGGCGCCATGGTCGAAAGCGGTACGGCAGGAAGTGCCAGGCTGAACCAGATGCTGAAGCTTTCGTCGCAGTCGCGGCCGGCGTTGCGCGAAACGGTTCTGGCGCTCACAATCGCAAATCACCCGCAATTGCTGCTCGACGAGTATGACGAGATTTCGTCGGTCGATTTCGAGAACAAGGAGCTGCAGCGGTTCTGGTCTTCACTGCTTTCGATTGTTGGCGGGCTTGGGGTGAAGTTATCCGTCGAGGCGGTTCGCGATGGTCTCGTTGCGGACGGCTTTGCCGATCTTCTTTCGTCCATGACCCAGCAGGTTCGAAATGCCCGGCTCTGGACCGCGACTGAAGAGGCCGATCCGCAGGATGCCTTGCAGGCCTATCGGCAGACGCGCGCGCTGCATTCGCGCAACAAGGAGCTTCGCTGGCAGAAGATGGAATTGCAGCGCGAGATCGCAGAGCTTGAGGGCGGTGAAGACGAGCGCGGCGAAATTCTCCTCAGGGCGCTTCTGGAGATCCAGAACGAAATTACCCGGCTCGAGGCGCAGGAGGCGATTATCGATGGTTTTGGCGTCCTCTCGGGGCGGGTGAAAGGTGCCGCAGTCAGCCATTGACGAGAACTGCGCAGGTTCTTTCCTGTTGCCGCATGTGAAAAATCAGGAAAACCGTTCACGTTTTGCGGTATAGCCCAGTTTTTCGATCCTGATCCGTTTCGCGCGCTTGCGTTTTGGTTAACTCTTGTCTTATGGGAAAGCCTGCCTACATATTCGACGAAACTGGTGAACATGCCTGCCAAGGGCAGGTGTAACGCGTCTTTTTCCAATTTTCCGGTGTAAACATCGGGGAAAAGCTTGACGGATCGTTAATTTGTGGGAATCACCATTTCAAGACAAGTTAGGCGGATTGGTTCAGGTGTGTCGGCGGGAACGGCAATCCAGGTCGTATGTTCTGTTCAGGACAGTCGTCTGTGGTAATTCGGAATTAAAGGTCATTCCGTTACGAGTGGGCAAGTGATTCGCGGTTAGGGTATGAAGCCTTAAACCGCCGGCCATAAGCGCGGCCCATCTGGTGCGGCGCAATGGCGTTCAGGGAAAGTGACGAAATACATGGCAACAAAAGTCAAAGAAAACGAAGAAGCCGAGAACGAACGCGAAGCCTCGCACGACGGTCCGCTTCTCGATCTTTCTGATGACGCGGTCAAGAAGATGATCAAGGCCGCGAAAAAACGCGGCTATGTGACCATGGACGAGCTGAATTCGGTTCTGCCTTCCGAAGAAGTGACCTCGGAGCAGATCGAAGACACGATGGCGATGCTGTCCGACATGGGCATCAACGTGGTCGAGGACGAGGAAGCCGAAGAAGGCTCCAGCCGCGACGACGATGACAGCGCCGAGAGCGACGAAAACGAAAGCGAAAGCGGCGAACTGACGACGTCTGCCGGCACAGCCGTCGCGACCGCCAAGAAGAAAGAGCCGACCGACCGTACGGACGACCCGGTGCGCATGTATCTGCGCGAAATGGGGTCGGTCGAACTTCTGTCGCGCGAAGGCGAAATCGCGATCGCGAAGCGCATCGAGGCCGGCCGCGAGACGATGATCGGTGGCCTCTGCGAGAGCCCGCTGACATTCCAGGCTTTGATTATCTGGCGCGACGAGCTCAACGAGGGCACGACGCTGCTGCGCGAGATCATCGATCTCGAAACCACCTATTCCGGTCCAGAAGCCAAGGCTGCGCCGCAGTTCCAGAGCCCGGAAAAGATTGAGGCCGACCGCAAGGCTGCCGAAGAAAAGGAAAAGAGCCGCAAGGCTCGCATGACCGCTGCCAATGACGACGACATCACGTCGGTCGGCGGCGAGATTCCGCTCGAGGAGGAAGAAGAGGACGACGACGAGTCGAGCCTTTCTCTCGCCGCGATGGAAGCCGAACTGCGTCCGCAGGTCATGGAAACCCTCGACCTGATCGCCGATACCTACAAGAAGCTGCGTAAGCTGCAGGACCAGCAGGTGGAAGCTCGCCTTTCCTGTTCCGGCACGCTGTCTTCCGGACAGGAAAAGCGTTACAAGGAACTGAAGGACGAGCTGGTCACGGCGGTGAAGTCGTTGTCGCTCAACCAGAACCGCGTCGATTCCCTGGTCGAGCAGCTCTACGACATTTCCAAACGTCTGATGCAGAACGAAGGTCGCCTGTTGCGCCTCGCCGAATCCTATGGTGTGAAGCGTGACAGCTTCCTCGAACAGTATCAGGGTGCCGAGCTCGACCCGAACTGGATGGAATCGGTCAGCAACCTCGCAGCCAAGGGCTGGAGGGAATTTGCCAAGGCGGAAAACCGCACGATCACGGATATCCGTCAGGAAATCCAGAATCTTGCGACCGAAACCGGCATTTCCGTCGCCGAATTCCGTCGTATCGTATCGATGGTGCAGAAGGGCGAGCGCGAAGCACGTATCGCCAAGAAGGAAATGGTCGAGGCAAACCTTCGTCTCGTCATCTCCATCGCCAAGAAGTACACGAACCGCGGCCTGCAGTTCCTCGACCTCATTCAGGAAGGCAATATCGGCCTGATGAAGGCGGTCGACAAGTTCGAGTATCGTCGAGGTTACAAGTTCTCGACCTATGCGACATGGTGGATCCGGCAGGCGATCACCCGTTCGATCGCCGACCAGGCCCGCACGATCCGTATTCCGGTGCATATGATCGAGACGATCAACAAGATCGTCCGCACATCGCGCCAGATGCTGCACGAGATCGGCCGCGAACCGACGCCGGAAGAACTGGCCGAAAAGCTCGCCATGCCGCTCGAAAAGGTCCGTAAGGTCCTGAAGATCGCCAAGGAGCCGATTTCGCTCGAAACCCCGGTGGGTGACGAAGAGGATTCGCATCTCGGTGACTTCATCGAGGACAAGAACGCGCTTCTGCCGATCGACGCCGCCATCCAGGCGAACCTGCGCGAAACGACGACACGTGTTCTGGCATCGCTGACCCCGCGCGAAGAGCGCGTGCTGCGTATGCGTTTCGGCATCGGCATGAACACGGACCACACGCTCGAAGAAGTCGGCCAGCAGTTCTCGGTGACGCGCGAACGTATTCGCCAGATTGAGGCCAAGGCGCTGCGCAAGTTGAAACATCCGAGCAGGAGCCGCAAGCTGCGCTCGTTCCTCGACAGCTAAGGTCGGGCAAGCCCTTCAATTTCGCGAGATCAGGCCCGGCAGGCGAAAGTCTGCCGGGTTTTTGTTGTTTGCCATGCGGGCAGGGACTTCATCCCGCCGTTCTTTCATCCTACATCGGATACCATGCAGGAAGCATCACCGAAGCCGCGTCACAAGCTCTATGGAGGCATAGCTGTCTCCGTTGCTCTGCATGTCATCATTGCGGTGGCGCTTTTTGTTCGCCTGCCTGCTGCCCAGCCGGTGCCGCCGGAGGAGGAAAGCGTTTCCGTCGAGATCGTACCGCCGCCGGAAGAACAAAAGCCCGAAGAAAAAGCTTCGGAACAGGAGCAGGCTCTAAACCTCACCATGCCGGAAACCAAGCCGGAAGAGCAGGAGCCGCCGCCCGAACCGCCTCCGCAGCCTGCCGAAGAGGCGGCAGCGGCACAACCTCCGCCGCCACTGCCTCCTGCGCCCGAGGAAAAGCCGGCGGAGGAGATTCCTCCGGCTGCCGAGCAGCCTCCTCCACCGGAGGAGCAGGCCGCCGAACAGCAGGTGCCGCCGCCACCCGAGACACAGCAGCAACCACCGGACCAGCCTGCAGAAAACAGCCAGGAACAGGCGGCCAACGGCCAGCCCTTACCCGTGCTTCGTCCGGTCTTCGAGTTCGGCGAGGAGAGCAAGGGCTCGGGTGTTTCGACTGATGGCGATGCGTCCGAGGAAGGGCAGCCAAGGGACGCCGATGAGACAAACCCTTCCGAAGCTGCCCAAGCGTCCGAAGCGACAAGCGCGGATGCCACGGACGAAGCCCTGCCGAGCGAGGAGGCCAATACACAGCCTGCCGCACCGGCGCTGCCTCAGGATGTCGCTCCCCCCCTACTGGAGACAGCCAATGCCGATCCCCTCGCCACCAGCGAGAACGGCACGATCGACGGTATCCAGGCCGACATCGCGGCGGAGCCGAACGCTGATCCTGTGAAGGACAAAAAGCCGGACGAGCAGAAACAGGCTGGGGGAAAGCCTTTGAAGGAGGCCAAGCGACTGTTTTCCCAAGCCGACACATCCGATGCCGTCGCCACGACCGCGATGGGTAGCATGTCGCGCGGTGCTCGTGCCGGCGATCTCTGCACGACGGAATTGAGGGAACAGCTGCGACACGGATCGCCGGCTTACCAGCCAGAAATCCTGCCGTCCTATTCATTGTCGGAAGGAAACGTTCTCGACATCCGCAGCGCCGGTTTCCGTGCGAATGCGCAGTGGTATGAGGTGCGGTTCCGCTGCGAGATCGACCAGAATGCGACGAAAGTGGTGTCCTTCGGGCTTGATGTCGGGGATGCGGTGCCGCGCAGCCAATGGAAAGCTCGGCGTTTTCCGGAATTCTGACGGTAGACGCCTGTCTGTTCTATTCAGCGCCAGCCGCATCCAGCATCTGGACCAGTTCGCGGATCACATCCAGCGCTTCGTTGAGGACGACGAGCATTTCGTCTGACTCCATCGTTTCGAGATTTTCGATCGCTTCGGAAAGCTTTGCCACGATATCCGTGCTGATAGTCGATGCTGTTGTGCCTGCCGCCATGCGGAACTCCCATACGTTTGTCTTGCCTGCGGCGACGGTGTCATGGCCGGTGGGGAAGTCAATGTTTTCGGCTGCCGACCTCAACGATCGAATTAGCGAGGCCATCTGTTTATTGCCAGCCGCCAGCATTATCGTCGCGTGCAGCTTTTCGTCGACAGCGCGAACGCTCTCCCGTTCGGTGGGCATGCCCGACATCTTACCTTCAAGGATGGCAGCGACAGCTCTCTCGATATCTGCAAGTTTATGGTCTTCGATTTGTCCCGCAGCCAGGCGCACCGCCTCCGGCTCCAACAGGTCTCTGACCGCCAGATTTTCGACGAAGTCGACGATGTCCATGCTGCGGACGCGCAGACCCCGGCCTTCGTTCCTGATGAGAAGGCCTTCCCCCTCCAGCATGAGCAGCGCATCACGCAGCGGCGTGCGCGACATGTTCAAGTGTTCGGAAAGCTTGCGCTCCTGTATCACCGTGTCCGAGGCAAGCCGCCGGGAGACGATCGGCTCAAGCACCTGGTCGTAGGCCTGGACCGCCAATCGCTTGCCAGGTGTGCTCAGCATTGCAAATCTTCTTCTGGCCTGACGGCGGCAACCGCCGGCCGCTTTGCGCGCCGGCCCTTTCCTTAGCTCTGGGAAGTCGCCGGTACCATTCGTTTCATGGCCCAGTTGTAGAGACCGCCGATGATCATGCCCGCACAAACGATGGCCATGAGCAGCACGCTGACGACGGCGACAGCCGGTGTCAGTTCGTAGGTGACGGCTTGATAGATCCGCACCGGCAGGGTCTGGAGGCTGGGCGTTGTCAGAAAGATCGCGATCAGCACTTCGTCGAAGGCAATCAGGAAGCTTAGGCCAAATGCGGAGAGGATACCATGTAGCGCCATTGGCAAGACCACCGTCAAAAACACCTGCCGATCCCGGGCGCCCAGACTGACGGCAGCCCGCAGCAAGGTTTCGTCGATGCCACGCAAGCTTGCCGCAATCACCAGTGCGGCGACAGGCAATCCCAACAGTGATTGGCCAATCGAGATCGCCACCCAACCACCGTCGAGCCCAAGCGATGTCGACAGCAGATAGGTCGCCAGCGCGACGACAACCGCAGGCACCATCATCGGAGAAAGAATGAGGATCTGGAGAAGTGGCTGCAGCCTGGATTTGGAGCGGACCATAGCGGCCGCGCCGAGGTATCCCATGGACGTTGAAATGATGCTTGCGGCGGTGGCGGTAAGCATGCTCCAGCCAAATGCGCTGCGCCACTCTGGCGACCCGAGCACCTCGTCGTACCACCGCAGCGACCATTGTTGTGGGATCGCGGCAATTGTCGTGGAGGATCCTAGCGACATCGGGATGAGGACGAGGAGCGGAAAGATCAGCAGAAAGAGGACGACGACGAGATAGGCAGACTGCGCGGCTCGTCCCAAGTCTTTACGTTCACTCATGGTCAACCTGCCCTCATCAGTCGTGCAATCCCAAGCCAGCGCGCAGCAACCGCATAAGCGACACCGACGATGACGAGCATGATGATGGACAGTCCGGCGGCCTGGCTCAGGTTGAACATGATCACAACCTGCTGCTCGACGAGCTGGGCGATCATCACCTGTGCCGGCCCACCCATCAGGGCTGGCGTGACGAAGTAACCGAACGCCAGGATCGTGGTGATCACCAGTCCCGCAGCCACACCCGGGGCTGTCAGCGGCAGATAGACGGTGAAGAAGATCGTCACCCTGCCTGCACCGAGACTTCTGGCCGCATCGATAAGCCTTGCATCGACACGCTTCATGCTGCCGACCAGTGACAGGAGCATGTAGGGCAATAGAACGTAGGTCATGCCGATGATAACGCCCGTTTGGTTGAACAACAGCTTCCACGGAGCTCCAGGTACGCCGATTGAAACGAGAAACTGATTGAGCATGCCGTTGCGCCCGAGCAGCACGATAAACACGAAGGTTCTGACCAGGCTGCTGGTCAGAAACGGGAAGAGGATGATGATGTTTCCGAGTGTCGCCTTCCATCCTTCCAGACGCGCAAGGCAGGCGGCCGCCGGATAGGCGATGACCAGACACGTGAAGGCGACAGTTACCGAGGTCACCGCTGTCTGCAGAAGGATCGACTGAATGCCCGCATTTGTCAGAAGTTTATAAAGAGGCTGCAGCGATAGGCTGCCCTCCGCATCGATCACGCTCAGGACGAGGATCTCGACAAGGGGATAGAGGAAGAACACCGACAGAAAAGCCAGCAGAATGGCAAGCCCGACGAATTGTCGCCCTTGGCTCATGAAGCCTGATGCGGCCGGCTGGCCGGTCCTGGACGCCACGCTCACGATGCCGTCTCCGTGGTGATCAGATGGAGGTCACGTGGATCCCAAGAGACATTGACCTGCCTTCCTGGAGAAAGGGCCGTCGTTCCGGCGCCAGCGACCTGCTGGACATCGAGGGCGCATCCGAGATCAGGGACATGGACGCGGTAACGCATGCTCTGTCCCATGAAGACCGCCTCTTCGAGTACCGCACCCATTGTCGTCAGATCTTGAGCGGGGCTGTGCGGTGTCGTCAGCTCGGTTGCTGCGGAGATCCGCGCATGCTCGGGCCGCAGAAGCGCCATGCACCTGCCGTGGCACGGTGATCCCGAAGGCCAGGCTGCCGGGATCACCTTGCCCGAAGCCGCCACCGTCATGCAGCCAGCGCTCTCGTCAAATTGGCCGGCGATGAGATTGGAATCGCCGAGAAAGCGCGCGGCAAAAATCGAGGTTGGTCGCCGGTAGATTTCTTCCGGAGAGGCATATTGCTCGATCCGGCCATCCTGCATCAGCGCAACGCGGTCGGACAGAAGCATCGCCTCGTTCTGGTCATGGGTAACGTAGATGACTGTCGCACCGATCTCTCGTTGCAGCTGCCTGATCTCCCATTTAAGCTCCTGTTTAAGCCGCACATCGAGGGCTCCCATCGGCTCGTCCATCAGAAGCACCGACGGTTCAAAGACAAGCGCGCGGGCGAGCGCGACGCGCTGTTGCTGTCCGCCTGATAGCCGGGCAGGTTTGCGGTCGGCCAGCCCCTCGAGCCGGACGAGGCGCAGGGCGCGATCGACACGATCCTTGATATGAGCTTTCGACATGCCCCGGACGCGAAGCGGGTAGGCGATGTTGCCAGCGACCGTCATGTGCGGAAAGAGGGCATAGTTCTGGAAGACGATGCCCATGTCCCGATCCCGTCCGGGTGGAAGATTGGTTACATCCCTGTCGCCAACGGTGATCTTCCCGCTATCTGGAATGATAAAGCCGGCAACTGCCATCAGTGTCGATGTCTTGCCCGAACCGGATGGTCCTAGCAGGGTGACAAACTCACCCGCCTTAATGTCCATCGTGACGCCGGCAAGCACAGGTGTCCCGCCCAGCGTCTTGTGAATGCCGCTCAGCTGCACCGCAGCCGAGCGGGTTGAGCGACCGAGCGGTTCGCCCGTCGAAGGCTGAAACGCCATCAGTTTGCCGCCCACTCGTTCCAAGCGTTTGTAACGGCCGCGGTGTTCTCGCCCCACCATGCCGTATTCTGCACGAAACCCTTGTCTGACCATTTCGGGTTGGTCGGAAGCTTCATGGCGACGTCGTCGGAAATCGAGGCAAAGGCGTTTTTGTTGACAGGCCCATAAGGGATCAGAGTAGCGAAGCGCGCCTGCGCTTCCGACGACAGCGCATAGTCGATGAACTTGTGTGCGTTCTCGAGATTGGCAGCTCCCTTCAAAATGGAGTAGCCGCTTGGAACCTTCATATGCTCGTTCCAGTCGAAGGCGTAATCGCCGCCTTCGTCGATCATCGGCTGGATGCGGCCATTGGCGATTGGCTCGAGATCGACTTCCCCGGTCGAGAGCAGGCTCGCCGAAATCGCGTCGGTGCCGTAAAACGTGTGGACGTCCGCTCGGATCTTACCATACGAAGCAAGTGCTCTTTTGATATCCACCGGATACAGATCGCTTTTCCCAACGCCGTCTGCAAGAAGCGCGAATTCCAGGTCTGGCATGTTGAGTTGCAGACCGCACAAGGCTCTCACGGCCGGGAATTTCTTGATATCCCAGAATTCTGCCCAGCTCGTCGGTCCGCCATTCGGAAAAACAGATTTGCGATATCCAAGTACGCGTGCATAGACCATCCGGCGGACGATCTTTTCCTGGGCGGCATCCTTGCCGATATCGTCGATCTTAAACAGTTTGAACCGGTCGTACTCAACTGTAGCTAAGGCATCGGCGGCAGCCAGGGTCTGCAGAAGACCTTCCGAAGTATCGACAAGGTCGACCAGCGGACGCCCGGCTTTCGCGGAGGCAATGAGCGGCGCCATATCGGCCGGCGTCTTTTCGACTCGAATACCGGTCGCCTCGGTGAATGGAGCGAAGATCGCTTTCTCCATCGCCTCACCGTAGGTGCCGCCGGAAGTTGTCCTGACGACGATCTTCTGGTCGGCTGCCGAAGCCGCGCGCGTATGCGTCAGGATCGCGGCAGTCGGAAACGCGATAGCACTCGCCTTGAGAAGGCTACGACGGGTTGGATTGAGGAGAGTGGTGGAGCTTAGAATCTTGCTGGCCATGCTGCTGTTCCCTTTTATTGTCAGACATGATGAATTGGTTTTACGTAATGGGTTCGTAGATGCCGCCTCGGGTCAGCCGCTTTACGCCGTCATCGAAGATAGCGACGGTGCAGCCGACACCGACCGAGCGGTTGTCGTCGAAATGGCCAACGATAACGACGTGGAAAGCCATGCCGACCTCGAGCGGGTCCTCGATCAGAGAGTTAAGGCCGATTTGCCATTGCGCGCCCCACGAGGGTGGAAAGCCTATGCCGAGCGAGTAGCCCGATCGACGTGCGAGTTTGCACGGCAGGTCATATCGCGAAAGCACGGATTGGGTGGCTTCGTTGATGACCTTCATCGGTCGACCGGGCGCGATTGCCGCAATTGCAGCCGTGTGCGCTTCGGTCATTGCAAGCGCAGCAGATCTCAGCCTCGCAAGCGGCTCACCGATGAAGACTGTTCGCACCGATGGCGCATGGTAGCGCGCCTTGACACCTGTGAGCTCCATCGTGACGTGATCGTCTTCCTGGATGACCTCACCATCCCAGGCTGCGTGCACCAACCCGGTGCGCCGACCGACCATGATATTCGGCCAGCTGCCAGGGTATTCGGAACCAGCTCCGACCATTTCAGCAAAGGCAATTTTCGCAAGGTCGTTTTCCGAAGCTCCAGCAGCGACTGCCGCACAGGTTCGGTCCGACATCGCATCACCGATGACGCCGGCGTCCTGGAGGACTTGGAGCTCTTTCGAGGATTTGATCATTCGAACACGGTCGATCATCGTCGATGCGTCGAGCCAGGTCATCTTGCGGCAGCCATTCATGATGGCGGCAGCACGCTCGGCCGGCATCGTCCAGCTGGCAAGCTCGATCCCGATGGTTTGTGCTTCGCCGATTGAACTTTCGATGAAGGTGCACGCGGCAGCGATTGGATCCTCGTCGTCCTGGTAGAGCGCGTAGGTTTCAATATGGCCTAGCTCAAGCGCAAGTGCTGCATTGGCGGTCTCCATCTGGCGCGTAAAAAGCACCGGCGGAGCGTCCGTTCGGATCAACAGAAACTGGAATGTAAAGACGGCCTTCGTCTGATAGCCGCAGACGTAAAAGTAGTTTTCCGGCGCGGAGACGAGCATCGCGTCGAGGCGGCGTCTTCGCATTTCTTCTCGCACGTTCTCGAGGCGCGCGGAGAATTCCGAGCGTCCGAAGAGGACATTCATGTCGATCAAGTTTTCCCCCCTGAAATTAAGATAGCCCATAGCAAAAGCACGCAGGCTCAGTGGTAGGCCACTGCAACGTTGATGGCGTGATAGTAATATCGGATCTTTGAATTCCGTTGGTATACCAACAGCGAACCATTGGAATGTCAACAGGTTTTCTTGGGTTTATTCAGCGGCTCAGGTGATGTCCGCTGTTATTGCGGTGATGAAGTCAGACGGTAGAGCGTACCAAGGAGTCGCGAACGACCAATTCAGCGTTAACGGCTGCCGAGTCTTGCAGCGAATTGCCTCGGTCTGGCAGCTGGTCGACGGGTCGGATTGGTTCGAGTGCTCATTAAGAGATTGCTGTTGCTCGGCGAACGTATCCAGCGCTGAACGTATGGCCGCAGCTACATACCGCCGACATCACCACCGCTTTTCAGGTTCCAGTTATGACAGCTGCGCCTTCGACTGTGGAACAAGTTGCGCCCCACAGCTTTAATTGCTTGGGCTGCAAGACCTAATCGCATTCATGCGCTGCGCTAATAGGTGCATGCGGATTTGAAGGGGTAATCCCGCTTAGCCGCGGCCCTATTTGAAAAGCGACGTTGAGGTTTTCCGCCTTCACGTGCCGGAGCCATTAGCCTGGAGGTTGAGATGCCATCACCAATCCAATTGGAACTTTCCCGACGAGAACTGCTTGTGTCGTCAGCCGCAACAGTAGCGGTCGCTGGAGCCGCGACGGGTGTCCGTGCGGAAGACACGAGGGGAAAAACCTTGCAAGAAACAACAAACGTCGCCTTTGAGGTCAATGGGGAATCCCAGAGCCTGACATTGGATAACCGAACTACATTGCTCGACGCCTTGCGTGAGCACCTCCATTTGACAGGAACGAAGAAGGGCTGTGATCACGGCCAGTGTGGCGCCTGTACGGTAATCGTAGACGGTCGCCGCATCAATTCCTGTCTGTCACTCGCTGTCATGCATGAGGGCGACAAGATCACAACCATCGAAGGCCTCGGCCGGCCCGGCAATCTGCACCCGATGCAGGCCGCATTCGTCAAGCACGATGGATTTCAGTGCGGCTACTGTACACCGGGACAGATCTGTTCCTCCCTGGCGGTACTCGAGGAGATCAAGGCAAACATCCCGAGCCACGTCACCGGAAACCTTACCGAAAAAGTAGCCATCACGTCGCCCGAGATACGCGAGCGCATGAGCGGCAACATCTGTCGATGCGGTGCATACGCTAACATTCTCGATGCAATCCATGAAGTTGCGGGAGTGCCGGCATGAGAGCGTTTACCTATGAGCGAGCCTCGTCGGTCGAGGCGGCGGCAGTGGCGGCGGCGCAAAATGCTGATGCAAAGTTCATCGCCGGCGGTACAAATCTCCTTGATCTGATGAAGCTTGAGATCGAGAAGCCGTCTCATCTCATCGATGTAAATGGCATTGACCTCGACACGATCGAGAGAACGCAAGATGGCGGCTTGCGTATCGGCGCGCTGGTACGTAATACCGATCTTGCAGCGGATGTGACCGTCCGCCGCGACTATGGGCTCCTATCCCGCGCGCTTGTGGCAGGCGCATCCGGGCAGCTGCGCAACAAGGCGACGACGGCTGGCAATCTGCTTCAGCGTACGCGCTGTCCCTACTTCTACGATCCAAACCAGCCCTGCAACAAGCGGAACCCAGGCAGCGGCTGTTCTGCCATTGGCGGAGTTACCCGCCATCTTGGTGTGGTCGGTGTGAGCGAAGCTTGTCTTGCCACCCACCCGAGCGACATGGCCGTGGCGATGCGGGCACTGGACGCGGTCGTGGAGACCGTCAAGCCCAACGGAGAGAAGCGTTCCATTCCGATGGCAGACTTCCACCGCCTGCCAGGCGATACCCCGCATATCGAGACGGCGCTGGAGCACGGCGAGTTCATCACTAACGTCGTCCTGCCTTCGCCCATAGGCGGCAAGCAAATCTACCGCAAAGTCCGTGACCGTGCTTCCTATGCGTTCGCGCTGGTATCTGTTGCAGCTGTCATTCATTCCGATGGTAGCGGCAAGGTCGCTGTCGGCGGCGTCGCGCACAAGCCGTGGCGTATCGAAGCTGCGGAGGCCGAGCTACCCAACGGCGCTCGCGCCATGGCTTCAGCGTTGCTGGCCGATGCCCGCCCCACCGAAGAGAACAAGTTCAAGATCAGCCTCACCGAGCGCACACTTGCCGCCGTTCTGTCAGAGGCGAAAGGATAAGTCATGCAGTTCGAAAATCCAGCAACGACCAATCCGATCGATCAGCTCAAGGTTATTGGCAAGCCCATTCACAGGATCGACGGCGAGTTGAAGACCACGGGTCGCGCCATGTACGCCTATGAGTGGCACGATCCCAACCTGCGCTATGCGTACGGTTATCCGGTCGGCTCCGCGATCGCGAAAGGCCAGGTCACATCGATTGATAGTGCTGCCGCGAAGAAGGCGCCCGGCATTCTCGGCGTTGTCACCACGCTCGATGTGGGCGATCTGCAAAAGGGCAAGCTAAACACCGCCAAGCTTTTCGGCGGAAGTGAGATCCAGCACTACCATCAGGCAGTCGCCGTCGTGGTGGCAGAGACATTTGAGCAGGCGCGTGCTGCGGCCGCACTGATCATGGTTGACTATGCGCCCGAAAAGGGTGCGTTCGATCTCAGAGTCGAGATGGCCAATGCCAAGACCCCGGATCCTTCGAGCGAGCCGGACAGTTCGGCCGGCGATTTCCATAAGGCCTTCTCCGCCGCTGCGGTCACGCTCGATGCCGAATACACAACCCCGGATCAGTCGCATGCGATGATGGAGCCGCATGCCTCGATCGCCGCTTGGAACGGCGACGAGGTCACGGTTTGGACGTCCAGCCAGATGATCGACTGGTGGCGTTCCGACTTTGCCATCACACTGGGCATGGACAAGGAAAAAGTGCACCTGATGTCGCCATTCATCGGCGGCGGCTTCGGCGGCAAACTGTTTCTTCGAGCCGATCCGGTTCTGGCAGCATTTGCTGCCAAGGCCGTCGGACGGCCAGTCAAGGTCGCGCTTCCGCGTCCGATGATCTCGAACAACACCACCCACCGTCCGGCGACGATTCAGCGTATCCGCATTGGTGCCGAACGCGACGGAAAGATCACCGCCATCGCGCACGAAAGCTGGTCTGGCGATCTGCCAGGTGGCGGGCCGGAGACGGCGGTGATGCAGACGCGTCTGCTCTATGCCGGTGAAAACCGGATGACCGCCATGAAGCTAGCAACACTTGATCTGCCGGAAGGCAATGCCATGCGTGCGCCAGGCGAGGCTCCCGGATTGATGGCGCTCGAAATCGCTGTCGATGAGATGGCGGAAAAGCTCGGAATGGATCCGGTCGAGTTTCGCATCAAGAACGATACCCAGGTTGATCCGGAAAATCCGGATCGTCCGTTCTCTCATCGCGATCTGATAGGCTGTCTGAGACGTGGTGCCGAAAAGTTCGGTTGGGACCAGCGGACAAATCCTGCGACACGGCGCGAGGGAAACTGGATGATTGGCATGGGTGTCGCCGCTGCGTTCCGCAACAACCTTGTCATGCCGTCCGGTGCGCGGGTCAAGCTTGATCAGGATGGTATCGTCACCGTCGAGACCGACATGACGGATATCGGGACAGGCAGCTACACAATCATCGCTCAAACAGCCGCCGAGATGATGGGAGTTGGTGTCGATAAGGTCGCTGTCCAGCTTGGTGACTCCAGATTTCCGGTGTCGGCAGGATCCGGCGGTCAGTTCGGTGCCAATTCTGCAACCTCCGGCGTTTACGCCGCCTGCGTCAAGCTTCGCGAGGCAATCGCCAGCAAGCTTGGGTTCAATTCGGCTGATGTCAAGTTTGAGAATGGTGAGGTCAAGTCCGGCAACCGGGTTGTTCGACTGGACGAAGCCGCAGGTGAAGAAGGCCTTGTCGGCGAAGATACAATCGAGTGGGGCGACCTGACCAAGACCCACCAGCAGTCTACCTTTGGCGGACATTTCGTCGAGGTCGGCGTTGATGTCGCCACGGGTGAAACCCGCATTCGCCGCATGCTGGCGGTCTGTGCGGCAGGCCGCATCCTCAATCCGATCACCGCCCGCAGCCAGGTCATAGGTGCGATGACCATGGGCGCCGGTGGTGCCCTGTTTGAAGAGCTTGCGGTCGATACACGGCATGGTTTCTTCGTCAATCACGATCTCGCCGGCTATGAGGTGCCCGTCCATGCGGATATTCCGCACCAGGAGGTCATCTTCATGGACGAAATTGACCCATACTCGTCACCAATGAAGGCAAAGGGAGTGGGCGAACTCGGCTTATGCGGTGTCTCCGCCGCCATCGCCAACGCAACCTACAACGCAACCGGCATCCGTGTTCGAAATTACCCGATCACGCTCGATAAGCTGATCGGTGAATTGCCGAACGTTGCCTGATCACAGGCGGTGGCCGCATATGGACACCGCTCTGCATAAGAGGACAAGACTTGGACGACACCCTGATAACCTTGACGCCGAGCCCCGTCCGGGCCAGTTCCGTCGACAATCAAGCTGATATTCTCGGTTTTGCTATCGAGGCTGCGCAGAATGGTGGATCGGCTCTTGCAACACTGGTCGAGATACGAGGCGGGGCTGCGCGTGCTCTTGGAGCCCATGTCGCCGTTGCATCCGACGGCCGGTATTGCGGCTATGTCTCAGGCGGCTGCGTTGAATCGGCCGTAGCAACAGAGGCTCTAGAGGCGATTGTTGGACATCGTGATCGCATCGTCAAATTCGGCGAAGGTTCGCCGTTCTTCGATATCGCGCTACCCTGTGGCGGCGGCATCACGATCGCTATTCATGTCTTGCGCGATACCGATGTGCTGAAGGATGCTTTGGGTGATTTGGCGGGCCGTAAGTCGTTGGCCTTGAGTTACAGGCCGGAGACGGAGAGCGTTGTGCGCTTAGACCAGGTCCCCGTTCGATCTGGGTGGCGCGACAAGGATTTTGTCTGTGTTTATCGGCCCGTCACTCGCGTTGTGATCTCCGGCCAAACAGGGGAAGCGGAGGCTGTCCGCCGCCTGGCGGAAGCGTCAGGTTATGCCGTGACACTTGTGGGCTCGCGCTCCTTATCGCAGTCGACCGTTATCGACGCATTTACGGCGGTGGTATTGCTGCATCACGACCTTAATCTTGAGGAAGATCTGTTGAGGAGGGCACTTTCATCTCCGGCCTTCTATATCGGCGCTCTTGGAAGCACGCGGACGCACTGTCGACGCATTGATCGCCTTAAATCGATTGGCATGCCTGCAGAAGCTTTTGATCGGATCAAGGCACCGATTGGATTGTTTGGCCCAACGAGGGACTCGACGTCACTTGCCCTCTCGATTCTCGCTGATGTCGCGGCTGCTCGGTCGGAGACTTATGCATGACGATGACGCTATTGGAGAGGTCACAGACCCACTAAACTTCTAAAGCAGTCTCAGAGGCTCACGCGCCGATGATCGACAAGTTCGGTCGATCAGTCATCTGTCTGCGCGTCTCGGTCACTGACTGCTACCCCCCTCTATATACGCTGATATGCATGGCCGGCTGAGTTAGGAAAAAATTCGTCATGCGCGTGCCCTGCTTATAGGTCCGAAGCACTCAAGGTTAATCCTGCTTAAATGCTACCAGCCCAAGATTGAGACTTCGCAGGGCCACCTTGACCTCGGGCCAAAGATGATTTCGCGAAGGCGCTTGGTTTCCTTTCGGGGCACAAGCTGTCCACCACTTTAAAAACCCAACTATCTGCATTCGAGTTAAGCACGACGCCACATGAGGTGGTGAGAGTTCACATCCGCTCAAGACCTGGAACTCCCGAAATATCGCGCTCGCCGGTGGATTAGGTCGAAAGCGTCGAGAATACCTTTTGCAGCTGTTCTAGCGGGATTGGTTTTGTCAGATGAAAGCTGAAGCCTGCCTCGGTCGCCAGCTCTTTGTCTCGATCCTGACCCCAGCCGGTCTGGGCAATGATCGGCGTATCCTGGAATTCAGCTTCGCCGCGAAACGCCTTGCAGACCTCGTAGCCATTCATGCCGGGCAGACCGATATCGAGGAGAATGACATCTGGATGGTAATGCCTGGCGGCGTCTAGCGCCTCACGCCCATCATGAACAGCCTCGAATTCGTGGCCGATATCCTCCAGCATCATTCCGAGGGTATCAGCGATGATGGGGTTGTCATCGACGACCAGAACTTTGAGCGGCCGGAAGGAAGGAGCGGGCACGACCGATTGGTCCGGACCATGCGTCCGCGCCGGTGCGGGCACAAGGGGAAGCTTGATCGTGAACCGACTGCCGGCCCCAGGCCCGGCACTGAAAGCGTCCACAGACCCGCCATGCATTTCGACAAGCTGCCGGACAAGGGCGAGACCGATACCGAGACCGCCTTGTGAACGTTGCAGGTGATCGTCGATCTGAGTGAAGAGCTGAAAGACGCTTGCCTGCATATTGTCGGGTATGCCGACACCCGTGTCGGTCACGGATATGACAGCGCGGTTGGCGTCAACGCGCACGCCAAGTGTGATCTGCCCACCCGCTGGCGTGTATTTCGCGGCGTTGTTCAGGAGGTTCGACACCGCTTGCGACAAGCGGATCTCGTCACCGTCGACCCAGAGCGAAGTTTCCGTCATGTCGATCGTCAGCCGGTGCCCTGCGCCGTCTATGAGCGGGCGGCTGGCTTCGGTTGCCGATCTAACGATTTCATCGATCCGCACGGGTTCCTTTCTCAGCTCGATCTTACCCTGACTGACGCGCGAGACATCGAGCAAGTCATCGATCAGCCGCACGAGATGAACCAGTTGCCGATCCATCATATTGCGGATGTCGCCAGCTTTCTCCCCATGCGGGTTGCGCTGAAGGAGATCGAGGCCATTGCGCAAAGGCGCCAGGGGCGTGCGCAGTTCGTGGGCGAGCGTCGCCAGGAATTCGTCTTTACGGCGATCTGCGTCCTTCAGTGCTTGAGCATGGATCTGCAGTTGATCGCGTTGTGCGGCAATCTGCTGACGTTGGCGGTAAAGCTCGAAAAACACTTCCGCCTTGCTGCGCAAGACGTCCGGCTCGATCGGTTTCTGAATGAAATCGACGGCACCTGCTTCGTATCCCTGAAAGCGCCAACGGCTGTCGCTGGTATTGCCGGCTGTCACAAAGATGATCGGGACGCGTCGCGTGCGTTCGTTGCCGCGCATCAGCTCGGCGAGCTCGAACCCGTTCAGGCCTGGCATCTGGACGTCGATCAGTGCAAGGGCGACGTCGTGCTCCAGAAGCAGTTCCAGTGCGTGATCGCCCGAGCGTGCCTTCAAAAGGTTTAACCCTTCTCGGCGCAGCAGGGCTTCGAGAGAGATGAGATTTTCCTCGAGATCGTCGACCAAAAGAAACGATACCTGGCTCATTTCAGCCGATCCTCCTTAGATATTCGGCTATGCCATCAAGCGACAAAACCTTGGCATCGGGGCAACGCTTCAAACCCGCTTCGGGCATTGCGGCCGCAAAAGCAGTCTCGGGATCCTGTACGATCACCTGTCCGCCCGCTTGGGCGATGGCTGACACACCCTTGGCGCCATCCTGGTTGGCGCCAGTCAGCAAGATGGCTGTGACATCCGAACCATAAATGTCGGCCGCGCTCTCGAACAGGACGTCGATCGAAGGCCGGGAATACAGAACCGGCTCCTCGGAGGTCAGCCCTAGGCTCCCGGTGCTTTCGACAAGCAGATGATAGTCCGGCGGCGCGAAATAGGCGGTTGCCGGCTGGAGCGGCTCCTTATCCTCCACCTCGATCACCTGGATCCGGCATTTGGCCTGGAACAGTTCAGCAAGCACGCTCCGCTTGTCCGGCGGGATATGGACAACGACGATGATCGGTGCGTGAAAGTCAGCCGGCAACGACGGCAGGATAACGGAGAGCGCCTCCAATGCCCCGGCGGAAGCTCCTATCACGATCGCCTGTGGTCTGGCAGCGGTCACAGGCCGACCCTTTGATAGATTTTCTCCTCGCGGACGAATTCCTTGAACGCATCTGCGTGCGCGGAAAAGCGAAGGCTTTCCTTCGCGCCGATACCCAGAAAGGCCTTGCGAGCCAGAGAGTCCTTGAACAGTCCGACGGCGCGGTCTTGCAGGGGCCGATCGAAATAGATCATCACGTTGCGGCAGGAGATCAGGTGCATCTCACCAAAGACCGCGTCAGTTACCAAGCTGTGGTCGGAAAAAACCACACGCTCGCGCAGTGACCGGTCGAATGAAACCCGGCCGTAGCCGGTGTTGTAGTAATCGGAAAGCGACGATTTGCCTCCGGACTTCCGATGATTGTCTGTAAACAACTGGACCCGGTCGAGGTCGTAGACGCCGGCTTCGGCGGCCTGCAATGCATCCTGGTTGATGTCGGTAGCGTAGAAAATCGTTCGATCCTCCAGCCCTTCCTCGCGAAACAGGATCGCCATTGAATAAACTTCCTCGCCACAACTGCAGCCGGCGATCCAGATCTTCAGCGACGAGTAGGTCTTCAAGTGCGGAACGACTTTTTCGCGGATTGCGCGAAAATAGCTGGGATCGCGAAACATCTCGCTCACCTGGACCGTGAGATAGCCGAGCAGCCTGGGCAGCATAGTCTCGTCGTGCAGAACCTTCTCCTGCAGTGCGGAGATGGTGGCAAATCCCATCTGCTCGCGAGCTTGCCGCAGACGCCGTTTGATCGACCCCATGGCGTAGTTGCGGAAATCGTAGTGATAGCGGACGTAGAGCGCCTCCAGCAGAAGCCGGATCTCGATGTCCTCGACTTTCTCGAATGTTTCGATCACCGGGGCATCCAAACACGTACGAGCGACAACAGTTTTTCGACGTCGAGGGGCTTGGCCATATAATCGTTGGCCCCGGCTTCGATGCAGCGCTGCTGGTCGTCGGGCATGGCCTTGGCCGTCAGCGTGATGATCGGCAGTTTCTTCCAGTCGGGGTTTTTCCGGATCGTGCGTGTTGCGGTAAGTCCATCCATGACGGGCATCATAACGTCCATCAGCACGAGGTCGATCGCTTTCGTTGCATCGCCTTGGCTTTGGCCGAGCTTGTCAAGCGCTTCCTGGCCGTTGCGGGCGATATCGATGACGGCTCCGCGAGGTTCGAGGATATTGGTCAGCGCGTAGACGTTGCGAACGTCGTCTTCGACAATCAGGATCCGGCGATCCTCCAGCAACGCATCCCGGTTGCGCGCCTTGCGGATCATCTTCTGTTGCTCATCCGGTAGGTCCGAGACCACCTGATGCAGGAACAGCGACACTTCGTCGAGCAGTCGTTCAGGCGACTTGGCGCCCTTGATGATGATGGACTTCGAATAGCGCCGCAGACGCTGCTCCTCGTCCGCCGACAGAACCCGGCCCGTATATATGATTACCGGCGGGAAGGAATGGCTGTCGTCGCCGCTGATGGTCTCCAGAAGCGAGTAGCCGGACGCGTCGGGAAGGGTGAGGTCGAGGACCATACAGTCGAATGTCTGCTCTTTGAGAAGCATCAGGCATTCAGCCGCCGTGCCGGCACTGACCGTTTCGACGTCATGTGAGGTAAGCAGTTTCATGACAGCTTCCCGCTGGACCTCGTTGTCCTCGACGATCAGAACGCGACGGACACCCTGCGAGAGAGTCGCTTCCAGCTTGTGAAGTACCTCGACAAGTTGTTCACGCTGTACCGGCTTCATCATATAGCCCACAGCGCCCAGTGAAAGCGCAGTCTCCGCGTAGTCGTCGGCCGACACGATGTGGATCGGGATATGGCGCGTGCGGACGTCGGTCTTCATGCGATCGAGCACCGACAGGCCAGATTGATCGGGCAATCCGATATCGAGCACGATCGCGCTCGGCATATGCTGCTTGGCAAGCTCCAATGCGTCATGAGCCGTTCCTGCAACGAGCGCTCGAAAACCCATTTCGCGCGCAAGGTCACGAAGGATAGCAGAAAACGTTTCATCGTCCTCGATGACCAGCAACGTGCGCTTGCCGTCAGCTGGAGCCGAGCGATCGTCTTCGACGATCCGACGATGTTCGGGCTGAAGCGCCCGCACCTCTTCGACAACGGGCCGCGGGATCGCCACCGGGTCCACGGTACGAATGTCACGGGAAACGACGCGCGACGGATCGTACGAGACGGGGACGACAACTGTGAACGTGCTGCCGTGGTTGTGCCGACTGGTCAGGTGGATTGCACCGCCGAGGAGGCGAATGAGCTCCTTCGAGATCGACAGGCCAAGGCCCGTTCCGCCAAAGCGGCGGCTGATCGTACCATCGGCCTGATGGAATGCTTCGAAGATGCTGCGCTGCTGATCCTCCGCGATGCCAATGCCGGTATCGGTTACCGCCAGAGCCAGTTGACCATCCGCGGCACTACGAAGCGTCAGCGTAACCTGGCCCTTCTCGGTAAACTTGAAGGCATTCGAAAGAAGATTTTTGAGCACCTGCTCGAGACGTTGTGGATCTGTCTCGATGACGGCAGGCGCCTCGGGCGCGATATCGACGTCAAAGCCAAGGCCTCTCGACTTCGAGACGGGATCGAAGAGCTGCCTGAGACCGCTCACCAATCGGTCGAGAGCGACCGGCTCTGGCCGGATATCGACATGGCCTGCTTCGATCTTCGAGAGATCGAGAATGTCGTTGATCAGATTGAGAAGGTCATTGCCGGAAGACTGGATCGTTTGTGCGTATTTGACCTGCTCGGCCGTGAGATTCTCGTCTGAGTTATCCGCAAGAAGCTTGGCCAGGATGAGGGAAGAGTTGAGCGGTGTGCGCAACTCGTGCGACATGTTGGCAAGGAAGTCCGACTTGTACTGGCTTGCCTGTTCGAGTTCGCGGGCCTTCAGCTGCACAGATGCGTTGACCTTCTCAAGGTCGTCGCGCTGGCCCTCGAGCTGCTGGGCCTGCTCTTCCAGCTGGGAGTTCGTCTGTTCGAGCTCGACCTGCTGCTGCTCGAGACGTGCCTGCGATTCCTTGAGCGCCCGTCCTTGCTCTTCGAGCTCCTCGTTGGAAACGCGCAATTCTTCGCCCTGGACTTGAAGCTCCTCGGCCTGCCGTTGAGTCTCGCGGAGAAAGTTCTGGAGGTCACTACGATATTTCGCTGAACGAACGGCAGTTGCGATCGAGGCTGACGCCTGATCGAGGAGGCTTAGAACAGAGCTGTCGACGGGACGCAGGAAACCGAGTTCGATGACGGAATTCACCGCACCATCGACGCTTCCAGGGGAGATCATCAAATGGCGTGGCTTGTCGCGTCCAAGCGCTGAGCCAAAAGCCAGATACCCGTCTGGCACGCCCTCGATCAGGATAGGTTTCGCGCCGGTCACCGCCTGTCCAAGCAGACCTTCCTTCGCCTTAAAGCGTTCCGGCACATTGGCACCTTCCGGCACTCCGTAGGTCGCGGCGCGTAGAAAGTCGTCCTCATCCTTGACGAAAATCGCTCCGGCGACGGCGCCGGTGTAACGAGCGAGGAATTGCAGGATGCTGTCGCCGAGCTCTTCTGTGCGTCGATCACCGGTAACCGCGGCGTTCAATCCCACTTCTCCCGACTGAAGCCAATCCTGGCGCCGCCTTGAAAGTGTCGCCTGACGCATCAGCACCCCGATCGCGACGGTCAGCAGGATACCCAATAGACCAGCAAGGATACTGGTGGCGAATGCGGTCGTGTAAGCGCTGTCCATTTCCGCAAGGCGCTGCGTGCGCAGCCTCGTCTCTTCCTGCCGCATTGCGGCCAGCTGCGACCGAATAGCATCCATCTCGACCTTGCCGCGATCGGAATTGACGACGGCAAGTGCCGCCTCGGCACTTTGGCTTCGCCGCAGCTCGATCGTCTCACGGAGCTCGGACAGTTTTCCCTCGACCCGAGATTTGAGGTTGGCGAGGCGTTGCTGCTGGGACGCGTTGTCGCTGATCATGCCGGCGATCGTCTCGAGCCGTCTCGGGATAGCGTTGATTGCCGTGTTGTACGGCTCGAGATAGCGGTCGCTGTTCGTCAGCAGAAAGCCACGCTGGCCTGTTTCCGCATCCTGAATGTTCGACAGGAGGTCGGAGAGTGCAACTATTACCTCATGGCTGTGGACGACACGCTCGTTATTGGAACGCAGTGTCTGGACATTGTACCAGGCGATGGCTGCGCTGATGACAAAGAATGCCAAGGCTCCGAGAAGACTGAAGGCGACCCAAGGGTCTAGGCCGATGGTTCGCCGGGTCGGTGTGGGTGCGGGAAAAGTCGTCATGAATATCTCGGATGATGGGCGAATGATTTGACCACTGGACGCGTAAGCGTTGCGTCAGCAGTATGCAATGACGGCCTTTCACGTTGGCGATCGACGGACAAGGTCGACCCCAAAAGCGTTGTGCGAGAGGGTTTCGGGCGCGGATTGAAAGGTCAGGACGTGGCGAGCGACATAAGGCCTCAGAGCCGCCTAACGCTGGAATACGGAAAATCTTCCCGTAGCCCGGGCTAGCCTGCAACATTCACAACGCCATTCGCTCTAGTTAAGACTTTATCAGGCGCCGTAACGCGCAATTACGCTAAGGGTTCCTTTGCAAGGGGAATATTCTTCAGCGGGACGCAATCAAGCTCGCGAAACAGCGGTGACACCTTTGGAAGACCTCAATTCCTCAAGAACGCTGGGTATTTCGTGGCTTAGAAATGGCCGTTCGTAAGTGCGTATCCGTTCAAGACCCTAGAGTGCCAACAGTGGCGCCCTACGGAAGCGCCACCAGATGAGTTTGCCTTTCGGCCCGCTTCGGCGGGAAGCAGGGCCTTGTCTCCAGATGCTTCGGTGAGCGGACGATCAGGCGGCGGTTCGGGTCGCTGCGGCACGAAGTGCGGGCAGCATGTCTTCCGGTTCCGGACGGCGGGTACAGTCGGGTTTACCTCGGCATAGAGGATCGCGCCATCCTGGCCGACGACGTAGCGGGCCGGCATCGGCAGGGTCCAGCTCGGATCACCGTTGAACGCGGGCAGATCGTTCTTCAGCGACTTATAGAGCTCGATCAGATAGCCGGCGACGCGGGGCCAGGCGTAGCGGTAGTCGTAATTTTTTCGGCCACCGATCTTTTCGGGCGGTGACGTTGTCGCAGCCGCGGCGATAGCGCCAGAAGGCGAGTAGAGCAGCAATTCCAAGACAAGGGCGCTGCGCACGAACGCATTTCGGTCCGGTCCGTCATAATCGCTGCTGCGCGCCCAGGTCCGCCATTCCGCGTCGGAAATGTCGATGCGATTGTCGATTTCTTCGATCATTGGAACAACGAGTGGCTCATCCTGCCCCGCAACGAGTGCGAGCACCTCTCGCTCACCCGCCGCGACGGAGAACGTCCCTTGGGTGCCTTCGTCCGAGTATGTGCAGCCCGTACCGACCCTATGAAGAAGTAGGCCCAGGACATTACCGATGTGGAAGACCGACTTGTTGCCGATCAAGGAAGAGTACGAGCTGACCGTATTTCCGCGACGGCTCAATACCATCTCGAACACGAGGCGCACAGTACCCGTTCGCCCCTCGATCCGGCGTGCCAGCTCCGACCAGGGGAGGCGTCCCGCGGTCCCGCTGTTCATCGACTCTGTCAGGACCGCCTCATTACGGTTCGTCGTGAAGACCGTCTCAAGGACATTGCTCGAATGTCGATAATGCCGGGTGACCGTGAAAGGCCGATCAGGCTGAATGACGAAGTAGCCGCCGTCCCGCAGATCGAGCAGGCGATCGAACAGTGGTGCCGAATCCATATTGGGAGCGCACCACCAGTCGAGCGAACCATCCGCACCCGATAGAGCCACTGATCGTCCTTCGCCGATCGCGCCATAATCCTCAAGACGCAGATAGCCTCCTTGCCGGGAGCTCAGGCGATTGGAGAAATCATTATCGGGCACACTCGCCGGTATCGAGGAGGGCGACGGTTCGTCGATGCTAGGAAATGTGACTGTTTTCTAAATATTATGGCTGCTGATCGGCAAGTTTTGCCGCGGGCGGGAGGCAGTTGAGCGCATCTGTGAGCAGAAAGTTCATCTACATTTCCAGAGCCAATCCCTGGTTCGGACACCACGATTCTAACTCGCAATTGGCTTCGCTACTTGCGTGATTTTCAGACTTCGATCCGAACTGGAATGGCTTTCGAAGCCGGCGTTTTGGACAGCTCGTCGTGGTGGTCGATGGCGTTCAGCACATTGGCTTCGGGATAATAGGCACAAATCGTCCCGTTCGGCAGGTTGTGCGCCCTGACGGTCAAACCGCCAAGCTCTCGGCGCAACCCATCGCCGAAATCGCTGACCAGCTTCACCACCTGCCCTTCGACCAAGCCGTTAGCGTCGATGTCGGACTTGCTCATCAGCACGACATCCCGTGTTCCCTCGATGCCGCGGAAGCGATCCGAATAGCCGTAGATCGTCGTGTTGAACTGGTCGTTGGAGCGCATGGTGATCAGCCGGAACCGACCGTCGGCGTCCGCGAACGACAAGGCGTTCAGTTGCTTCGGCGTGGTGAAGACCGCCTTCTTCTCTTCGGTATTCCACAAGCGCTCATGGGCATCGTTGCCGCGGTAGAAGCCGCCCGGCTGGAACAGACGGTCGTTATAGTGTTTGAAATCCTTGGGGTAGGTGAACTCGATCAGTTGGCGCACCAGACTGTAGTCACCCTCCCATTCATCCCATTTCAGCTTCGGGTTGTGCTCAAGGGTGGCTTTGGCGATCCCGGTCACGATCGCCAGCTCGCTTTTGAGATGTTTGGATGCGGGCGTGCGTTTCCCAATCGACCCCGAAATATGGGAAAAGCTGTCCTCAGTGGAGACGGCTTGACTTCCCGTTGCCTGGGTGTCGTCCTCAGTCCGGGACAGGCAAGGGAGGATATAGGCATTCTTCGCCGGAAAGAGGTGGCTGCGGTTGAGCTTCGTGGAGACGACCACCGTCAGTTCCTGTGCTGCCCAGGCCCGCTCCATTTCCTTCTGCTCCGGAACAGCACGAACAAGATTGCCGCCGAGCGAAATGAATGCCTTGATCTCGCCGGCCATCAAGCCCTTCACCGCATCCACGATCGTCGTTCCGTCCTTCATCGGCGGGTCGAAGTCGAACAGTTGCTTCAGCTTGTCCATCGGGATGAGCTTCGTCTTCTCGGCTATTCCAACTGTCCGCTGACCCTGGACATTCGAGTGCCCTCTGACCGGACAGCAGCCGGCACCCTCCCGGCCGATATTGCCGCGCAGAAGCAAAAGATTCACCACCATGGCGACATTAAGCGCGCCCTGGCTATGTTGCGTCAGGCCCATGCCATAGACGCCGATGACCCGTTCCGACGCGATATAGATCTCACCGGCGCGGCGGATGGCAGGCTCAGTCAGACCGCTCTCGCGTTCGATCTCTGCCCAGCTAGTCTGCCGGACCAGCGAGATGAATGTCTCTAAGCCAGTCGTGTGCTCATTAATGAAGTCAACGTCGATGACGCGCGCGGCGCCCGCGGCGACCGCCTTGTCGTCAGCTTCGACGACGACCTTACAGAGGCCGAGGATGCCAGCGATGTCGCCGCCGGCTTGCACCTGAAGATATTCGTCGGAGATCTGCGTCTCGTGACCCGTCAGCATGTCGACCGGGCTCTGCGGATTGACGAATGAGACAAGCCCTTGCTCGACGACCGGATTGAAGGTGACGATCCGCGCACCGCGCTTCTTGGCCTCCTGGAGCGGATGGAGGAAGCGTGGGCTATTCGAGCCGGGGTTCTGACCAAAGAAGAAGAAGGCATCGGCCTTTTCCAGGTCGTCCCAGACGATCGTGCCGACAGGTGAACCGATGACCTTGTTAAGGCCGACCGAGGTCGTCTCGTGGCACATGTTGGAGCTTTGCGGCAGGTTGTTGTTGCCGTAGACCCGCGCGAGTAGCGCGTAGAGGTAGGACGCTTCGAGCCCGGCATGTCCGGATGAATAGAAGACCACGCTCTCTCGCGGCAGCACCTTCAACGTAACGCCGATCTTTTCGAAGGCCTCTTCCCAGGTGACCTCGACATATCGATCGGTTCCGGCATCATAGCGCAAGGGGTGGGTCAGCCGCCCGGTCTGCTCGAGATCGTAATCCTTCCATGTCCGGAGTTCCTCGACAGAATGATCGTGGAAGAAATCGGGTGTGCACCGGGCGCTGGTCAAATCGGAAAGTGTTGCCTTTGCCCCGTTCTCGCAGAACTCGAAGGGGTGATAGTTTACCGGTTTCGGCCACGCGCAGGCGACGCACATGAAGCCGCCGGGCTTGTTTTGCCGTGCCAGCGTTTCCACCACGGCCGCAGGTGGCCTGGTATCGCCGTAGATGCGCGCAATCGATTTGACCGAGCCCCAGCCGCCGGAGGGGCCCTCGGATTCCGGATTGGGGATCGTGTCTGCCATCGGTGTATTCCAGTCGGGAGGATGGTGGGTGGCGGGCTCCGCTCAAGCGAGCAGAACCCGTCGGTCGGCCTATGCCACTACTGGCGCGGCTCGTGGAACGGACAGCCGTTGAACTTCGCCCGGAATTGCGCGGAGTGTAGATAGGTGTCCTTGCGGGCGCGGTTGATGCTGCCGAGCGGCTGGTGATCCGTAAGCCCGGTCCAGACGCTGAACCGCATCTCCTCGTCGACCTTCTGAACCTTGGCATCGCTCCAGCTATCCTGCGGCCCGGCAGTCACCGTCGCAACGGTGACGAAAGGTGCCTCGTCTTCCTTCCACTCGACCGTCGGGTCCTCGATCGGCTGGGCCTCGATGTCACGACAGAGCTGGACCTGGAATTCCCACGCGCCAACCGTTTCCTGCATCTCGGCCTGGACGGTTTCGCGGATCGCATCCGCCCGAACGCTGGCATCGATCTCCGTTCCGGTGCGCTTGGTGAGATCGGAAGACACCGGCTTCAGTCGAAATTTCGCGACATAATCCCCGTATCGAAACGGGGTGACGCTGAAATAGGTCTCTCCGAGCGGATCGACATTCGGCGCGCCACCAAGCGATTGCACGGTCGGACTGGCGACGCCGACAGCTTCAAGGCCCTTGTTGACCGTCTGAAGCACGCTCGACATCACGGTCTTGGTTCCTTCCATCCTGTCCGTCGTTTTTGCCAGCAGCTTGAGGCTGGACAGAAACTTCTCCGGATTGGGTGCCTGGAAGACGGGACCATTGACCATCACGAAGTCTTGGTTGTGACCATCTGCATCCGGCAGCCGAGGACCGTCGACGCCGACGACCTTCAACGCGAGACCGCGGGGAAGGGCGATGGCATCAGGAAGAATGTCACCGGCATTGGTGGAAAGCCGCATATAGACCGGATGTTCGCCCGGCTTGGCAAACAGGCCTTGCGCCAATTCCGGCGGCAAGCGGCTCTTGATCGTCAGCTTTCCCTCAATGATCCCGTGCGCCTTTGCGTGGACCGATCGCACCGCATGGCCATAATCTTCGGCGGTTTTCTCGAGGATGATATCGAACTGCTCGTTGAGGCCCGAAACGGTCTCGTGCTCGTCTGGCTTGACGCTTTCGAGTTCTGGTGAATATCGGACGGGTGCGGATTGGGTCATGTCGGCTCCTTTGACGGACCTGAAAACTGCAGGTGATTGCGGTTGGTAAGGTCCAGAACGACAAAAGGTTTCAAAGAAAAATCGAGCGAGTGAAAAGAAATACTCAATCCGTTTTCGCGTGGCACGCACACGAATGTGGACCCGCAAAAGTTTCAAGAAAATAAGATACTTGCGGAAAAAATCGTTTGCAGGACATCAAAACTCGATTTTCCGATTCGGCTTCAGTGAAGCCGGAAGGCTCCCGCATCTGTCGGATACACGACCAAGCGATCCCGCTTCGCATGAGAGTATTCATCATGGGTAGCACAGCGGACAAGGTGTCCGGCAAAGCCAACGCACTCGCCGGTAAGGCAAAGCAGAGCGTCGGCAAAGCGACCGGTAGCCACGAGACGCAGGCAAAGGGTGCGGTCCAGGAAGCTAAGGGTGATGCCCGGTAGGCAATAGGCCACATCAAGGACACAGTGAAGAGTGCCGTCGGCAAGTCCGGACCTTGATTGACTTATCATAAACCCGCCGCGCGTTTGCGGCGGATTTTCTATTTGCTCAGGCTGGAGATTTTCCATGCTCTGGATGAGCAGATACGATTGAATATATTCCTTGTCTGAGCGGACGCGTAATCAGTGAAACATCCTGCAAACTTACTCGGCCTTCTGGTTTACGACCGACGTCGCAATGGATGTAAGAGCAATATCGGTTGCCTGCTCTTCATCGAGGGTTGTCTGAAGCAGCGTTACTGCATCCCTCAAACCGAGCTCAATTGCCCAAGTCCTAAGAGTACCGTATCGAGACATTTCGTAGTGCTCGACGGCCTGGGCTGCAGCAAGAAGACCGGCGTCGAGGGCAGGAGAGCCCTCATACTCCTTCATAATCTCGTCGCCCTCATCAGTAATCCCGAGGATAGCGTCGCAGGTCTTTTTCTCGGGCTTGGCGCCGATGATTTTGAACACTTCCTCCAACCGCTCGACATGCACTTTGGTCTCAGCCAGATGCTTGACGAAGGCGGCCTTGAGCTCCTTGCTCTTGGCTGCCGTTTCCATTTTCGAGAGGGTGTCGACGATCTTACCTTCCGCGAAATAGACGTCCTTCAGCGTGTCGTGAAACAGCTCGTCGAGCTTCTTGATGTCTTTGGCCATGGTGAGGTTTCCTCCAAATGGCCAGCGTCCGGTGGCCGCGGTAGGTGGGCAAGGAGACGCGCGTCCTGAGCAGGACGCACGGGCAGGTAGCTTAGAGGCCAGGGCGGCGATAGCGATCGCGTTCCTGTTCAACCTGTTCGGGAGCGTAGGGATCCAGCGTGTCGTCGAACCTGGTCCAACCCTGTTCGTTGTAAGCGACGCGTCGTTCGGCAGGGTCAACCCAGCTCGAACGCTTGAGGATAGCTTCGGCTTCCGCTGCCAGCGTGTCATCGACTTTAGCGGTGACGAGGGTTCCGCCACGGCGAATACCTTCGGCGTAGACGTGGGCATCGTCTTCAGAAACACCCGAGTTGGTCATGGCACTGATCAGGCCGCCAGCGGCGCCCCCTGCGACGGCCCCGGCGACAGCACCAGCGGCAGTTGCCGCCAGCCAGCCGGCTGCAACAACAGGACCAACACCTGGAATGGCCATCAGCCCAAGGCCGGTCAGAAGGCCGCCAGCACCACCGACGACAGCGCCGATGCCAGCACCCTTACCGGCGTCTTCACCTGCATTGGATTGCTCGCCGTGACGTTTGTCGGCATTGTTCGAGACGAGGCTGATGTCTATCGACGGGACACCCGCAGATTCAAGCGCACTGACTGCTGCGCTGGCGTCGGTGTAATCGTCGAATAGTCCTGTAACGGTTTTCAGAGTCGTATACTCCTTGAAGGGTGAGACATTATTTGGCGACGACGCTGCCCTGGTAGTCGAGGGCAATCATGACGGGCTTGCCGTCCTTCATGCTGGATGCCATCCAGATGCCCTTGTCATCCTTCTTTAAATCCTTGACCCCGGTAAAACCGGCCTTCTCGATCCGATCCTTGGCCTGGCTCTCCGTGAAGCTATTGGCTCCTTCGGCGGGTGCAGTCGGATTTTTTGTATCGGGCGTCGCCACCGCGGGAGTAATGCCGTCGGCAGTCGGTGGTGGAGCCGTTGTCTGGGCCAGCGCCGGTAGCGCGGACGCGCCGATCAGCGCCGCGGCGAAGATGATCTTTTTCATTTGGGATTTCCTCCGTTCGGATCCTTATTCACAGATCCGTGAGAGCCTAACCCGCGTAACCACTAATCGTTCCGTCTGCGACCCGGCGATCGCCGGCTGTGTACGATTGGCGACAGAGACGCTGCGACTGGATCAAACGGGTTCGCCATTCGTTATCTGCGACCCGCATCGGTGGCGCTCGGATCAACCGAGGCCAATTTTCTCAAGGATCTCTATCCGAATGGACACAAAGGTCGCCATCATCGGCACTGGCCCCACGGGAATTTACACTTTGAAGGGGGTGGTGGCGTCAAAAGTCCCGTTGGCGATCACAATTTTCGAGGCGGAATCGGATCCCGGCAAAGGCACGCCATACCATCCAGACATCAATGATCGGGCAATGCTCTCGAACATCGCGAGCATCGAGCTTCCGCCGATTTGCGAAACCCTCGTTGAATGGCTGCGTCGCCAAAGCGACACGGAACTGCAGCGGCTTGGGATCGAGCGCACCGCCATTCAGGAGCGGGAGTTCTATCCTCGGGTCGTTCTCGGCGAATATCTTCAGTCTCAGTTTCTGCAGTTGGTCCGACTAGGGCAGTCACGCGGACACGTCATCAACATCAAGGCGCGACACCGGGTTACCGACATTGCGTTGCGCCAGGACGATATCCAGATCTCCGTTCAGCGTCCCGATGACACAAGCTCGACGTTTGGCTTTGACCACGTCGTCATGGCGACCGGACATGACTGGCCGCAAAACATCGAGGAGAAGCCTGGTTATTACATCTCGCCTTGGCCGGCGCCCGAGTTGAAGCGAATCACGAACCGTTCGGTCGGGATTTTGGGCACGTCTCTCAGTGGCATCGACGCCTTGATCACTGTGGCGACGGCCAACGGCGCATTTTATCACGATGCCACCGGACAGATCGAGTACCAGCCGAAGCCAGATAGCGACGACTTTCATGTGACGATGATGTCGCGCAAGGGCATTCTTCCGGAAGCCGATTTCTACTGCGAGATCCCCTACATTGCGCCCATCTTCTGCACGACCGAAGCCATCGACGGTCTGTTGGCGACCGGCCGGCATGACCTACTGGACGACGTGTTCGAACTGTTCAGGCAGGAACTCGCCGCCAGCGACCCTGACTATGCGGCGTCGATCGGTCTGTCTGCGCTGACCGTTGAGACGCTGGCCCCTGCATATTTTGCAGCGCGCGAACACTCAGGTCCATTCATCTGGGCGGCGCGTAACCTGGCAGAGGCCGAGCAGAACAAGGCGACCCACTATACTGTCCGATGGCGCTATGCGATCTTGAGGATGCATGAGGTTATTGCCCGGGTCATACCACAGTTGGACGACGAGGACCTCAAACGCTTCCACAAGCATTTCAAGACGGTTTTCGTCGACGACTATGCGACCGTTCCGCATGAATCAATCAAACGTCTGCTGGCTCTGCATCGAGCAGGCAAGCTGGATGTCATGGCGTTAGGCAATGATTACCGGATCGATACGGATAGTGTTGAGCGGGGCGCGGCTGTCGCGGTAGAAGGCAAGACCCTTGCTTATGCGGCATTCATCGATGCGACAGGGCAGCATTCGATGTCGGCTGACGACATCCCCTTTCCGTCACTTCAGGAGCAGGGCGTCGTTCGGAAGGCGCAAACCGTAGAAGCCCAGGCCGTCTTCGACGAGGGCTCGCCAGATGTGGCGGTTCAGACTGGAGGAATAGAACTCGACGCAGCATTCAGGCCGGTCTTCCAGCACAACCTGTCGAACAAGCTCTATTGTGCGGCCATTTCGTTCCTGCTGCATAAACTCCCTTTCGTTCAAGGCATCACCAGCGCTGAAGAAATCAGTGCAATCGTTTCGAAAGCCATCGTTGATGACGTGACAGCCAAAAACAGGCTTCAACTCGTAAAATAGACTCGATCACCAATTCGAACCACGCCGGGCATCTCGATGTCGCCGTAGACACCGAGATTGCGTCGGTTGTGGCGAAGAATGCCGCGGAGAACCTCGGGCCGTTCCTCAATGCCCGGTTGGGCGATCAGTGTCATGCCGCAGCGCTTTGTCTCTTCGATGACACGTGAACAGACGCTGCCGATTTGTAGCTTATGTCCGAGCCATTTCTTCTCGGGGAAGGCTTCGCCGAAAGTCTCTATGAGGATGTTTGGACGGAACCGCCGGGGATCCACCGAGATTTCCCCCGTCATCTGTTCAAGTGTTCTGATCGAAGCAGTCGTGACAATATGGAGCGGGCTTGCAACATATCGCGGCGAAACTTTTGGCTCTGATCCTGCAGAATGATCGCCGTAACGGCCGATGCCAACCTCGAAACCGAAATGCTCTGTCAGTCTCTCGGTGACACTGATGTCCGAGATGCTGATCCAATCCACTTCTGGGAAGCGGAGATCTACCTGTCCGCTGCTGCCGATGCGCGCCGAAAGAAAAAGAGCAGGACGCCAGCGGGTCTCTTTTTCTGGAGCCGCCACTTGGCCGCTATCTGCATCGAACAGACCGTAGAGACGATCACCCGTCACCCCGTATTGGTCAATTTCAGCAATCTCGAGGCGCTCGCCTCCGATCGAGCTGACGGGATAGCGCCAGAGTTCGGTGACCCTGCCGGCCGCCCCGTTGTCTTCAATTCCAGCGATCATGAAACTAGCCTGGTCTGTTGTGAATGGAGCGCTGGCCTGAGGCGATCTGACAGTATTCCCTTTGAGCACATGCGTTTTCCACATTTAGCGTTCGTGGTAGGAACCCTCTCGTCGAAAGAAGGTTGCCTTACCTAGCGCCGCAAATTTGCGCGCTGGCTAAGGGAGAGAACACCCCATGAAGACAATTGTCTGCGCCGCATTCGTCGAGGGTGAAAAGATCCTGCTCGTCAGGCGTGCGCCCCATCGAAAATGGTCGCCACACCTGTGGGATCTTGTCGGGGGCCATGTCGAACAAGGCGAGGAGTTCGATGTCGCACTCGTGCGCGAGTGTCAGGAAGAAGTCGGCTTGACGCCACTTGCCTTCAGCCTGGAGGCAACAATTTTCGAAGATTCAGACGACCAACGGAAGCGGCCATTTTACATCTACGCGATACACAAATGGGAAGGGCAAATGGCTCAACTTCTGGGAACCGAGCATTCCGAACTGGGCTGGTTCACTGTCCAAGACATCGGCGATATCGATCTCGCGCTGCCAGGATATCGCGTCGTTATTGCGGAGATCCTCGCATCGTGACTTCATCGCTAAGGGAAACTTTGCAGACTTGGAAGCTCGGCGGATGTCCGAGCACAAGGAACTGATTGTCTGTGCCAGGGTTACTGTAGCCCTGAAACAAGCACTGCTTCATCCAAAAGGTTGAAACTATGCTGCCGAAGATGGAGATCCCCCATGCAGCTTCCCCAACACACAGTAATTGCGGTCGCCGATGGCGAAAAACTTGCACTCTTTGAGAACGAGGGCGATGCGGCCAACGTCAAGCTCAAGGCCATGCCGTCAGCAGAGGTGGACAGCTCGAAAATCGCATCCGGCGCTCGCCACCCGAGCAGCGCGGCAAACCCTGACGATAGCCAGCAGGACGAGGATGGGTTCAGCAATGGCGTCGCGGGCCTGCTAAACGCCCAAGTGCTCGACGGCAAAATCAAGAGCCTTGTCATCGTCGCAGCTCCACGCACGCTCGGCGAGATGCGCAAAAGCTACCACAAGTCTCTTTCGGATGTGCTCATTGGCGAACTCGATAAGGACCTTACGGGGCATACGATACCCGAGATCGAGAAAGCCCTCGCCGCGGCTTAGGTCGATGGCATGTCAAAACAAAGCGGCCGGTCAGCAATGACCGGCCGCTTTGGCGTTTCGGACCCATGGTGCGTGACAACCCGGCGGTCACGTGAAGGAGCAAGCCGATTTTTTAACACGGCTACCGCTCGGGCGAGGGCTCGGCTGCCTCGGATCCTGGTGAGGATTCCTTAGTCAACGGCTTGGCCTGGCCGCTTTCGGCTATCGGCTTGCCAGCTTTGTCTTTCGGGGCGAGGTCCCGTTCCACGGTCTCCAGAGAACCCTCGGCCGGGTCCTGCTCTGGGTGATAGTCGGAACCAGCTGAGGCTTTATCACCCATCGCTCTTTCGATGCCTCGTTCTGCCTGCTTCTCAAGTACCTCACGCGCGCGGTCGGCTGTCTCGGAATCTGTCCTTGAGGCATCAGTTCCAAGATCTTTTTGGTCGCCAGTCATAATCGTTCTCCTCGGTTTTGAATTAACGGTTGCTGATGGAAGGAAGATGAAGGATGACCTCGCGCTAGGTTTTTTCATCCAATGGCTCAACCTGGGCCTGCCAAAACGCCGCTGCTTCCTCAGGCTCGTCCTCCCAGGTCAGGGAGGTAACGATGTTGTCGTCGACCTTCGCAAGACGCCGTCCGCCCAGGCGCATGTATTCCATCGCCGTTTTGTGCGAGGACGTTTCCGCCACCTTTTCGCTGAGCTGATGCTCGACTTCATCACGGGATTGACCAAGAACTTGCAGGAGCGCTGCGTGCTCCGGTTTCCCTGCTTTTTCCCTCAGGAAATCTGCGAGTGGCGTTCTAGTCTCATGCCCTCCGGACGATTCGTTCCCCACATGGAGGACAACTGCCTCGCCGCCACTCATGTCCAAGAACCAACGATCGCCGTTGGTGCTCACCGAAAATTCTTCGATTTCGCTCACGGGGTATTTTCCTTTTTGCTGCAGCTGGCAGAACCGGTGTCGTCCCTAACTGCTCAAATGCGATAAGGTTTGCGGAGGCGTCGATTAAAGTGGTCGAATAGCCACCTGGCTGTTCGAAGGTCTCCAGATCACTCGTTGTCTGAACGTCTTGCGTCGGCATCGGCACATGCGGCGATGAATTGCGGCCGAGAAATCTCCGGGTGAACCCGATTTGTGAGAGGGTTTTGACGTAGATCGACCGCGCGCCAGTATATCGGACCAGACCTATGGGTTAGGCTCTTCATGTGTCGCAGCGCGTCTGCGGGTCTGGAAATTGCTTTGGTTAGAAGCGGCCCATCTCCCACGTAGACCGGTGACTGCCAACGGGCAGTGAACTCTCCGACGAGCTCCAGATTCGTGACCGGCTCTCTCATCACACCAAGCGCACCTTGAACGTCGCTGCGCAGCGCTCCAATATCGCTCGTTATGAACAGCACGGCGACATCGGCCTCAGCAATCGCCCGGTTTGCGAGTGGCACAGGCAAGGATTTTGCGGATCGGAACATTCATCACGAATGTGTGCTTCAAATGCGGGAGGAACGTTTGCTCAGGGTCAATCGTTGGGGCGGACCGGTGATGGCAACCGCGTGCTTGGAGGGATAGGTGGAAAGCCGGATTGGAAGGGAGGCACCCGAAGGCTCTCGAAAATTTCTGGTCGGAATTGGCCGTGGGGCAGCTGGTGCCCTGCTTTTTGGCCTTCCAATGCTCATGACGATGGAGCTGTGGCAGCTCGGTTTTTATATGGAGCGCTCCCGGCTCCTCCTGCTCGTTCTCGTCAATATCCCACTTTTGATCGCGCTTGCGCATCGTGTCGGATTCGAAAAGACCTACACGCTTGCGCAGGCCTGCCGAGACGCCGCAATCGCCTATGGTCTTGGGATTGTGATGAGTGCGCTCATTCTCGTCCTCCTTGGTGACATCAAAACGTCCATGCCGATGTCAGAGATTATCGGTAAGATCTCCATTCAGGCTGTGGCGGCGAGCATCGGCGCTCTTCTTGGACGGTCACAACTCGCAGACCACACAGGTTCAGGTGGAGATCAGGATGATGATGGCGGAAAGGGTGAGGACGCCGTTCGCGATAGGATGTCGGGCAACTATGGTCACGAACTTTTCCTAATGGCTGTCGGTGCGCTTTTCCTCAACCTCAACATCGCTCCAACCGAAGAGATCATTCTAATATCCTACAAAATGACTGCCTGGCACGCGCTTTTTGCGATCGTGGCGTCAATCGCGATTATGCATGCATTTGTATACGCGGTAGCCTTCAAAGGGACCCACCAGATGTCGGCGGCCGCTCCTAGGTGGCATGTCCTCGTTCGATTTACCTTACCCGGTTATGTCGTCGCCATGGCGGTCAGTTTTTTCGTTCTGTGGCTATTCGGCCGCCTCGACGGCAAAGCTGTCAGCCAGATGGTGATGTCCTCCATCGTTTTGAGTTTTCCTGGAGCAATAGGGGCCGCGGCAGCGCGGCTCATACTTTAAAGGAAGCATTATGCCATCGCCCTCAAGCATTGAAGACCGGGAAGCGCATTGGGTCGAATGGGCGACAGGCTGCGTTTCAGCCCTACTCGTGCTTTCGATGATCGGGTTCATTTTCTTCGAAGCGGTCACGGACGGCCACAAACCGCCTGACCTTGGCATTGTTATCACGAGCAGGAATCCGGTTGCAGGTGGTTATCGGGTGACGTTTGACATTGCAAACAGATCGACTGCGACGGCCGCTGGCGTGGTGGTTCGGGGCGAGATCCTCAACGGCGGGAATCCATTGGAAACCACGGATGTCACCTTCGATTATGTTCCCGCGGAATCCAAATCCACCGGAGTAATTCTTTTTTCGCAGGATCCCGGTGACCGCGGCATACGGATTCGCGCCACCGCTTACACCGATCCTTAGACTTTCCGAGGCTTCGATGATCGATGTATCTCACACCTATCACTACATGGAGTCGGCCTGAAGGGAACTTTTCGCCTAATATTGCGCTTTGTCCTCCTCGCAGACAGTGAGCGGAGGCCATCTTGATCAACGACCTGTGGTATAAGAATGCCGTCGTCTATTGCCTATCCGTCGAGACCTTCATGGATTCGAACGGTGACGGCGTCGGAGATTTCCAAGGATTGCAACGTCGTCTCGACTATCTGGCGGGGCTTGGTGTCAACGCAATATGGCTGATGCCGTTTCAGACCTCGCCTGGCCGCGACGACGGCTATGATGTCTGCGACTACTATAACGTCGACCCCCGCTACGGGACGCTCGGCGATTTCGTCGAATTCACCCATGGCGCCAAACAGCGCGGCATCCGTGTCCTCATAGACCTGGTGGTCAACCATACGTCCGACCAGCATCCTTGGTTCCAGCAGGCTCGCTCAGATAGAAAATCCCAATACCGCGACTGGTATGTCTGGTCGAAGAAAAAGCCTGCGAACGCGGACGAGGGGATGGTCTTTCCTGGGGTCCAAAAGACGACCTGGACGCGAGACAAGTCGTCGGGAGACTATTACTTCCATCGCTTCTATGACTTCCAGCCAGACCTGAATACGGCCAACCCTCATGTCCAGGCGGAAATCTTGAAAATCATGGGCTTCTGGCTGCAGCTCGGCGTGTCTGGTTTCCGAATGGATGCGGTACCTTTCGTGATCGCCGAAAAGGGCGCTGATGTGAAGGTGCCAAAGCAACAGTTCGACATGCTCCGCATGTTCCGCGAGTTCCTCCAATGGCGGCAGGGTGACAGTATCATCCTGGCGGAGGCGAATGTCGTACCAAAAGAGAACCTGCAATATTTCGGTGACGATGGCGATCGCATGCAGATGATGTTCAACTTCCATGTCAATCAGGCATTGTTCTATGCGCTCGCGAGCGCTGATACGCGCCCGCTTGCCAAGGCAATGTATGATACGCAGGAGCGACCGCATACCGGGCAATGGGGGATTTTCCTGCGCAATCACGACGAGCTCGACCTTGGCCGGCTGAATGACAAGCAGCGCCAGCAGGTGTTTTCCGCCCTCGGTCCGGATAAGGATATGCAACTCTACAATCGCGGAATCCGGCGTCGCTTGGCGCCCATGCTTGGAGGGGACGAACGACGGATGAAGCTTGCCTACAGCCTCATGTATTCGCTGCCAGGCACACCCGTCCTGCGGTACGGGGACGAGATCGGGATGGGTGATGATCTTTCATTGCCGGAACGCAATTGCGCGCGCACACCGATGCAGTGGTCTGACGAACCTCAAGGAGGGTTCACCAAGGGCGAAAAACCTGTCCTTCCGGTCATCAAGGAAGGTCCCTACGGTTTCGAGCACCTCAATGTCGCCTTCCAGCGTCGCGATCCTCAATCGATGCTGAACTGGACCGAGCGGATGATCCGCATGCGCAAGGAGGCACCGGAAATCGGCTGGGGAACCTTCGAGTTGCTGGATTGCGGCGACGCCGGAGTCTTGGCGATGCGATATGATTGGCGGAACAATGCTGTCATCATCATCCATAACTTTCATGACAAGCCGGTCGAGATCACCTTCGACACCGGCATTGGTGCCGACGGCAATATCCTGATCGATATCTCTGACGGAAGCGACAGCCGTGCGGAAGACGATGGCAACCATCACATGGTGATAGAGCCCTACGGCTATCGTTGGTATCGCGCCGGCGGCTTGGACTATTTACTGAAGCGCAGCGACGTCTAGGTCGACGCTATTGCTGTTTTGAGCAAGCTATTTGAGGGCGGACATGTTGCTCAGTATAGCAAACGCTTCGAATGGCTTCAGTGTGATGGTCGCCGAGACTTCATTCATAGCCCCGTAATTGGAGACGAGGCAGACGCCCTTGCCGACCAATTCAGAAGGCATGCTGATGATCAGTTCGTCCGACTTGAAACTGGCGACGACTGTGAGGCGATCAGTACCGAGCGTGCGTGTGTAGACATACACATACGGGTGCTGATCGAGCCATGATTGATAGTCGCCATAGATGATTACGGGATGGGATTTGCGCAGGCCAATCAGCGATCGATAGTGATGCCATATGGACGCATCTTCAGCTATTGCCGCTTCGGCATTGATAGCCAGATAGTTTGGATTGACTTCAATCCAGGGCGTGCCGGTCGAAAATCCCGCATTCGGCGACCTCGCCCATTGCATCGGAGTGCGGGCGTTGTCACGACCGCTCTCATTCGCCCCGCGAATGAATTCCTCTGGCGATAGTCCGGCCTCGAGATGCAGACGATGCATGTTGAGCGTCTCAACATCTCTGTACTGCTCGATCGAGGTGAACGGCATGTTTGTCATGCCGATCTCTTCCCCTTGAAAAATGTAGGGCGTCCCTTTTAGCATATGCAGGACGATCGCCAGCATCTTCGCAGACTCGACGCGATAACCCTCGGAATTGCCATAACGGGAGACGGCGCGTGGAAGATCATGATTGCCCCAAAACAGCGAGTTCCAGCCATCATGGGCCAAGGCAAGCTGCCATTTTCCAAAGATGCTTTTTAGCTGGACCAGATCGAACGGCTTCGGCCGCCATTTCCCGTAGGTCTCGTCCCATTGTCTGATGACGTGCTCGAATTGGAAGACCATCGACAATTCGTGGCGAGCTTTGCCAGAATAAACCAGCGCGGATGCAGGCGTCGCACTCCATGCCTCTCCGACCGTGACGACGTCGTGTCTGCCGAATGTCGCCTTGTTCATCTCTTGGATGAAATCGTGCAAATGCGGGCCGTCGGTTATAATGTCTTTCTCGACCTGCTTGCCGATATGATCGATTACATCCATCCGGAAACCGACGATACCGCGCGCCAGCCACCAGTTCATCATCTCGTAGATCTCGCTTCGCACCGCAGGGTTTTCCCAGTTGAGATCTGGCTGCCGCGTGGAGAAAAGATGCAGGTAATATTGGTTGGTTTCCTCATTTAGGGTCCACGCGGACCCTCCGAAGGAGGACTGCATGGCGTTTGGAGGGCCGCCGTCAGGCGCGGGCTCCCGCCATATGTAGAAATCCCGCCGTCTGTTCTTTCGATTTCTACGGGATTCAACGAACCATGGATGCGCGTCGGAAGTGTGGTTAACGACAAGGTCAAGCATGATGCCGATACCTTTGTCAGCGGCTTCGGCAACGAGCTGATCGAAGTCGTCGAGAGTTCCAAACTCCGGCGCGATATCCTGATAGTCGGATATGTCGTAACCATTGTCGTCCATCGGTGATCGATAGATCGGCGATAGCCAGATTACGTCGACGCCAAGCTGTTTCAGGTAATCGAGTTTGGAAATGATCCCTTGGAGGTCGCCTATCCCATCTCCGTTCGAATCCAGGAAGCTGCGCGGATAAATTTGATAGACAACTGCCGAGTGCCACCATCTGATGGACGACGAAGCTCGAGAGTCCGTTGGATCTAAAGGCACAAAGTTTCCGGGCTTATTCATCGGACATTCCTGCCTAGCTTCGATCACGGCTCGACGCCGAATTGCCAAATGTGTTGAGACGCCAGGAGAGATCGACCCTCACGGTGTGCTGACATTGCCGGAGGGGACATTGGTTTGAGATGCACCGCCCGTTCCACCCTCGGCGTGCGGCGTCCGATCGACGGCTCTGGTGCCTGTTGTTGGGTCACTTGTGCTCGAGGCAGATTGCGGGCTGTTGCCGCCTGCAGGTGGCGTTGCGGTTTGTTCAGCAGGGGCGTCGGTTGCTTCTCCCCAAAATTCCGCTCCGGCCCATGCTACAGCCGAAAGGCACAGGCCTGCGCAGAGTACGATCAGGACAGGTTTTCCCGTCTGGCCCTGGCGCGCTTTCGTCGCACTTTTTACTATGTTGCGATTGCTCATGATCTTTCCTCCCACGATGCAAAAGGAAACCTCGAGAATAAAAGATTGTTCCGCCTGCGCGACCCGCATTGTGCAGCGTCCCTCGTATGACTGATTTCAACCGTTCAAACCGCCCGATTAGGCAGCAGCGGCTTTCTCCATCTTCAGAACCTTGCAGGAATTCGGCAGGTCGGGCGAAAACCAAAGGGTGATTTGGAAAATGTACGACGAAAACGAGGAAAGCTTAAATTAGGCTCAGGCCGACCCATGCATACCTCGCAGGTGCAGAGCGCAGGATCACAGCGATCGACATTCGCGACTTGCCATTCCGACCATCGAAACTTGCTGTTTTAGCGCTAAGGCGATGGTGGAATATAAGAATGGCGACGCTGCAAAAAAAACAGCTCCTGATAGCTGGTTGTGGCACTGTGGCGGCATAAATATACTTTTTTGGCAATAATTACACGTAGGGAGAGTAAATCCGTCCGGGAACCAAAAGGAAAAGCGCGCGTTGGCGGGGCAGCGGCGTGATGCAGTTTGATGGTGTCGTCATTGCATGAGTGGGGACGTTCAATCGATGATGGCTGATGGGAGCAGCGACGTGTGCCGGCCAAGGGATTTGATCCTTTGGACCTCAAGATCCCGATTTGGTTCATCGTCTATCCTTTTCTCTGCCCTATCCCTCAGCGGCTGTTCCGGCCCTCACTCGGCGCTCGATCCGGCAGGACCGGAGGCGTCCCATGTAGCCCACCTCTTCTTTGTCATGCTGATCGCTGGCATCATCATCTGGAGCGCGGTCGTCGCGGCCCTTATCTATGCATCCCGCAAGAAGCGCGTCTATTCCGAGCAAAGTGCGGGACGCGTCATCCTCTGGTGCGGCGCGATCCTGCCGGCCATCATCCTCTGCGCGCTCCTGTCCTACGGCGTGTGGCTGATGCCGGCGGTCCGCCCGTGGCTGCCGGATGACCAGCAGGTGCACCGTATCGAAGTCACCGGCGAACAGTTCTGGTGGCGGGTGCGCTATCTTGATGAGGCCGGGGAAGTGATGTTCGAGACGGCCAACGAGGTGCGGATTCCGGTGGGGCAGCCGGCGCATTTCTTGCTCAAGGCGGTAGATGTCATTCATTCCTTCTGGGTCCCGTCGCTTGGCGGCAAGATGGACATGATCCCCGGCCGAACCAACCCGCTGACCTTGATGGCCGACAGGGAAGGGATCTATCGCGGTGTCTGCGCCGAATTCTGCGGACAATCTCACGCGCTGATGGCGTTTACCGTGAGGGCGGTTGCGCCCGACGAGCATGAGGCATGGCTCGTTGAGCGTCAGGTTCCGGGTCCACGAGATGCCGAAGGGCTTGCGGTTTTTCTTAAAAATGGCTGCGGGGCGTGCCATGCGATATCCGGCACTGCCGCTGCGGGCCGCATTGGGCCCGAACTGACGGCATTCGGCGAGCGAGGCACGCTGGCCGCTGGAACATTGCCGCATACGCAAGAGGATATCGCCCGCTTCATCTCCTATCCGGAAAGGACAAAGCCCGGTGTGAAGATGCCGCATTTCGGCATGCTTCCCGAAGACGACATCAAGACAATCGCGGCCTTCCTGAAGGAGCTCAAGTGATGGTGGAGCTCGGCAATTTTTCGCCCGAGGAACGGGCGGCGCAGGAAGAGCGGCTGCGTTCGGTGTGGAAGACGCCGGGCGGCTGGCGTTACTGGACCTCGGTTAACAATAGCGAGATCGGCCTCTGGTACGGCGTTACCGCATTTGCCTTCATGCTGTTTGCAGGTTTGCTCGGGCTGCTGATGCGTGCGCAGCTTGCAACACCCAACAATGATCTGATCTCCGCCGATCTCTACAACCAGGCTTTCACCCTGCATGGCACGGTGATGATGTTCCTGTTTGCCGTACCGATCTTCGAGGCTGTGGCGATTTTTCTTCTTCCCTCGATGCTGGGCGCGCGCGAGCTACCGTTTCCGCGGCTTTCGGCCTTCGGATTCTGGAGTTTTCTGCTCGGCGGCATCTTTGTCTGCGGTTCGATCTTCTTCGATTCTGCTCCGAATGCCGGCTGGTTCATGTATCCCCCACTTGCCACCGACAAGGAATATGCCGGCATCGGTGCCGACATCTGGCTGCTCGGCCTGTCCTTCATCGAGGTTGCGTCGATTGCCGCCGCCGTCGAGATCATCGTCGGCATCATGAAATGCCGCGCTCCCGGCATGCGTATCAACATGATGCCGATGTTTGCGTGGTATCTCCTGATCGTCGCCGGCATGATCCTCTTCGCCTTCCCGCCACTGATCGCCGGCGACATCCTGTTCGAGATGGAGCGAATGTTCGACTGGCCGTTCTTCGATGTGTCGCGCGGCGGTGATCCGCTGCTTTGGCAGCACCTGTTCTGGATCTTTGGTCACCCGGAAGTCTACATCGTCTTCCTGCCGGCCATCGCGCTGATGGCGATGATCGTGCCGACCTTTTCGCAGCGCCCGATCGTCGGTTATTCCTGGATCGTACTTGCCGCCGTCGGCACAGGCTTCCTCAGTTTCGGGCTGTGGGTGCATCACATGTTCACCACCGGCCTGCCGCAGATCTCGCTCGCCTTCTTTTCCGCAGCCTCTGAGGCTGTCGCGATCCCCACCGGTGTTCAGATTTTCGTTTTCATCGCCACCATGCTGGCTGGCCGGGTGATCTTTTCGGTGCCTATGCTGTTTGGCGCCGGCGGCCTGGCGATCTTCACCATCGGGGGACTGACTGGCGTGATGGTAGCGCTCGCGCCCTTCGACTGGCAGGCGCATGATACCTATTTCATCGTCGCCCACCTGCATTACGTGCTGATCGGCGGCATGTTCTTCCCGATCGTTGCCGGCATCTATTATTATTTCCCCTTCGTGACGGGAAAGAAGCTGTCGGCTGCATGGGGGAAACTTGCCTTCTGGCTCATGTTCGTCGGCTTCAATCTCGGCTTTTTCCCCATGCACCTTTCCGGTCTTCGTGGGATGCCGCGGCGGGTGTTCACCTACCCGGAGGAATTTGGCTGGAACCTGTTTAATCTTGTCTCCACGGTTGGCGCCTTCATCTTCGCGGCCGGTGTCGCGACCTTCGTCATCGACATCCTGCGGCCTAAGCCTAAAACTTCCGGGCGCAATCTCAACCCGTGGAGTGCGGGCACACTCGAATGGACCAATGACCCGCAAGAGAGTTGGGGCATGCGGTCTGTACCAATCATCACAAGCCGCTACCCGCTCTGGGAACAGCCTGATCTCCAGGCCAATATCGAGGCGGGGCGCTACTATCTTCCCGACGCCAAATCGGGCAAACGCGAGACGCTTGTCACGTCGGTGCTCGATGCCGAGCCAATCCAATGCTTGCGTGTCGGCGGCGTCTCTTATGTGCCGATGATTTCGGCGCTGGCGCTCGGGGGAGTGTTCATCGCACTCACCTTTCACTGGTGGATCCCCACGATCATCTGCGCGATCATCACCTTGATCGCCATCGTTTGGTGGCTTTGGACGGGTACCGCGCAGATACCGGAGGCGGAAAAGGTTGATGTTGGTCTCGGGCAAGAGCTGCCTGTCTATGTTTCCGGTCCGGCTTCGGTCGGTTGGTGGGCGATGTTCATCACCATGGTCGGCGATGGGACAGCCTTTGCCAGTCTGATCTTTGGTTATTTCTTCTACTGGACGGTGCATGACGATTTTACCACAGGAGCGCCTGGTCCGGGCGCGCTCTGGCCCATGGTGGCGCTCTCACTTTTCATCATCGCATGGCTTTTAACGATAGTGGCACGCCACTTGAACGCGAGGGGGCACCCAGGCTGCCGGCTCGCACTTGCCGCCGGTATTTTTGCCACCGTTGCCGCCTGTCTGGCCGGGTTGGCGGGTCCGTATTTCCATGGCATGGACCCAACCTCCAACGTCTATCCGGCAACGGTATGGGTCATTGTCATCTGGACAGTGGTCCACGGTGCGGTGGGAATTGTGATGCAGGCCTATTGTCTGGCTCGCAACTTTGCCGGGCGGATGACGACGGAGTATGATCAGGATATCCGCAACGTCACGCTCTACTGGCACTTTATGGCATTTACTGCCGTCATTACCTTCGCGGTGCTCGGCCTGTTTCCGATGGTGAGCGCATGAAAAGCGTCATTCCTAGGGAGGTGGAGAGCCTCTGGACCCTGTTTACCGCGCCGACCGTCTGGGCGATCCATTTTCTCGGTTGTTATGCCGCGGTGGCGGTTTACTGCGCCAAAGCGGCCTCGCTCGATTTCGGCTTCGCTGTGGTGCGGCTGGCGCTTGGCGGCTTGACGGTTCTGGCGCTCATGGCGATCGTACTCTCTGCTTATCTTGCCTGGCGCCAATGGGGTTTCGGTTCCGGTGATCCGCCGCATGACGAGCCGACTCGAAGAGATCGCACCCTTTTCCAGGGATTTGCGACCTTGCTTCTGTCCGGCCTTAGCTTCGTGGCCGTCGTCTATGCGGCAATCCCGCTGATTTTTATCGCGGAGTGCCAACGATGAAGGTGGCTTCGCTTGCAGCCGGTGTGATCCTGCTCATGGTGCTCTGGGGCGCTCTGCTTCCCTTTGCCGACCGCACTTCCTTCACCATCCATATGATTGCCCATATGGGCGTTGTTGCTGGTGCAGCACCGTTGATTGCGATCGGTCTTTCGGGAACCCGTCTCGATCTCCCGGCGCGTTTGCCGTGGTTCTCCCCCATCGTTGCTTCGCTCGCCGAGTTGCTGGCCGTCTGGACCTGGCATATTCCGGCTCTCCGGGCGCTATCAGAAAGCACCGTTGCGATAGCGTCAATCGAACAGCTTATCTTTCTCGTTGCAGGGCTGGCTCTCTGGCTCTCCTGTCTCGGCGGGCTGGGCGCGGGCCGCGATGGGCGCCGGATGGCCGGTGCGGTTGGGTTACTTTTCACCTCCATGCATATGACGCTGCTTGGGGCGTTGCTCGCACTATCGCCGCGACCGCTTTACGGGAATGGCGAGGTCACCTGTTTTGGCCTCTCGCTCAGCCCCATCGGCGATCAGCAGGCGGGAGGCGTCATCATGCTGCTCGTCGGGGCCGCTGTCTATCTCGCTGGCGGCGTGTCGCTTCTGGCGACAACATTGAATTCCAACGGTCTCGAGACATCCGGGAGGAGGGGCTGGTGATCATTCGCTGGAAGCACCTGTTCGTGCTCGCCGTCATCGCACCTTTCCTCGGGCTGGCAGTGGGCTGGTCGGGATTAATGAGTGTGCGGGCCTCCACCGGTCATTGGGCGGTCACCGATTGGTTCCTGCATTGGGTGATGCGCAATTCCGTCTCCGTCCGTGCGGTCGCGGCAGGAGATGTGCCGGCGCTTGACGACCAGGGACTTATACCCGGCGCTGCAGGGCATTTCGAAACCGGCTGTGCCATCTGTCACGGTTCGCCTGCACAGCCGCGCCCGGATTCGGTTCTTGCCATGTTGCCCCCCCCGCCCGATCTGAAAACCGTCGTGCCGCAATGGTCAGACGCGGAACTGTTCGAGATCGTCAAGCATGGCGTTCGCTTCACCGGCATGCCGGCATGGCCCGTGCAGTCGCGCGATGATGAGGTGTGGTCAATGGTCGCCTTTTTGCGCAAACTGCCGGAGATGGACACCAATGCTTATAAACAGGCATCCGGCCTACACGGGGTCGGCCAGGCCGGTGAGGTTTCGCCTCTGCCCGTCACTTGCCAAAGCTGCCATGCCGAAAGCAAGCTTAATGACGGCAGTCACATTCCAAGGCTTGCCGGCCAATCAGAAGCGTATCTCCTCAACGCTCTGAAGGCGTATGCGGACAAGCAGCGCCCGAGCGGGATCATGCAGGTGGCCGTCGGCACAATGCCGGCAGAAAGCCTGCCGGAACTTGCCGCCTATTATGCCAATCAACCAACGGCTCCTCGTCAGGCGACACAGCCCATTTCGGGTCTCGTCGAAAAGGGCCGTGTGCTGGCAGAACAGGGCCGCACTACTGACAAGGTCCCGGCCTGCCTGACCTGTCACGACAAGGCCAACACCAATCCCGCCTATCCGAAGCTCTCGGGTCAGAATTCAGCCTA
>NZ_VDMN01000004.1 GCF_006335145.1 Aliirhizobium smilacinae
GACACGCCGCGCAAGTGCCTAGGGTTTCAGACGCCGAAGGAGATGTTCAGCCGGCATCTCTTGGCTTTAGAACAGTGATGCGTGTAGATTTCCGACCAGCGTTGCATTCAATCTGGAACCAGCACGGGTGCATTCTAGTTTCAAGCGCGACATGTCAATGATTTCAGTGTTTTCGTTTCCGAGATTTAGGCATGCCCGGTGTTATACGCAGAACCCCCTCGCCGATCATCGGTGCCTGCATCACCTGCAAGCTGGCTGAGCACGATGGATTGCGAGTGTCGCGCGTGTCGCTGCGCGGCTGGATGGTTGATGCAGGACTTTGACTGTCAAAAGCAGCGCCGGACATTCATCAGTCACCGTTGCGGCGCGAAGCAGAAGCTCAGCGGACTGTGCAAATACCAAGTCACTGCCTGCATGATATGCCTGCCCGCAAAATCACGTCCCTTGAAGTCGTATTTCGAGTGCTGCTTCAGCCTTTCGGCAATGGTATCCAGTAGTATCAGCAGGCTCCGCAATAAGAGAACCCGAATTCGAGCCGATCCTTGCACTACGATCACGTATATGTGCGTTCATCGGTGTAACTTTGCCTGCCTCATCTCCGTATTTAACGGAAGTAAGGTTTCATTGGAGGATTTGGACGTGGTGAACAGACGCGGACTTCTCAAGACTGCAGCTTTTGGAGCGATCGCCGTGCATTTTGCATCGATTGCCCGCGCTGCCAATCCACCCGGCAATTTTGCGGTGACACATACGGAGGCGGAATGGCGCAAACTGCTGACGCCGGACCAGTTCTCGGTGCTGCGGGAAGAAGGTACTGAATATCCCAACAGCAGCCCGCTCCTGCATGAGGTGCGCAAAGGCAACTTTGCCTGCGCGGGCTGTGATCAGGAGGCCTTTTCTTCGGCCACCAAGTTTGAGAGCGGTACCGGCTGGCCAAGCTTCTGGGCTCCTCTCGACAACACGATCGGAACCACCTCGGACAAGACTTTCGGCATGGTGCGTAACGCCGTTCATTGCGGACGCTGCGGTGGTCATCTTGGCCATGTTTTCAACGACGGCCCGAAACCCACCGGTCTGCGATATTGCCTGAACGGCGTTGCTCTCAAGTTTCACCCGGCGTCGGTGTAACCGACAAGGACCAGGTAAATGCTGCTTTTCCTTCTCGCCTATCTCGGCGGCGTGCTGACCATTGTCAGCCCTTGCATTCTGCCGGTGCTGCCCTTCGTCTTCGCCCGCGCCGGAAAACCGTTCCTTCAGAGCACCTTGCCCATGTTGATCGGCATGGCGGCGACATTTGCTGGAGTGGCGACGCTTGCTGCCGTCGGTGGCGGCTGGGCCGTCGAGGCCAACGAATACGGCCGGCTTGCGGCCATCGCGCTGCTTGCCGTGTTCGGCGTCATCCTGTTGTTTCCATCGCTGTCCGAACGCCTGACGCGACCGCTGGTCGCCCTCGGCGCACGGCTGTCTCAATCGGCGGACCAGGAAACTCGCAAAGGATCAGTCGTTGCCGGCTCGCTGGTTCTGGGTGTTGCCACGGGCCTTTTGTGGGCACCTTGCGCCGGGCCGGTTCTCGGGTTGATCCTGACGGGTGCAGCCCTTCAGGGTGCGAATGTCGGCACCTCGTTGTTGTTGCTCGCCTATGCGCTTGGAGCAGCCACCTCGCTGGCGTTTGCGTTGCTGATCGGCGGGAGGGTGTTTCAGGCGATGAAGCGGTCGCTTGGCGCTGGCGAATGGGTCCGTCGAGGCCTCGGTGTTGCGGTTCTGGTCGCGGTGGTAGCGATCGGCCTCGGGCTTGATACAGGCTTTCTGACGCAGGCATCGCTTGCGAGCACCTCGAAGCTTGAGCAGAACCTCATCGACAAACTGCAGGGCGAACGCTCACAGTCCATGGCTGGTAATCCCGGCGGGGCAATGCAGCCCTCTGTGGTCATGCCGAAGAACGCGATGCAGGGCGAAGCCATGCAGGCTGGCGGCGCGATGATGGCCGGCAACACCCAGATGATGATGCAGGGCGGCAATGACGCCATGCGAGGCAACGCCCCGGCGATGGCTGGCGCCAATCCCAATATGATGATGATGGGCGGCTCAAATGCCATGATGATGCAGGGCAAGCCTCCGGAAAACGCCGCCCCCACCCTACCGGTCGAAAATACAGTGCCGTCGCTGCTCGGTGCCGTGGAATGGCTGAACTCGCCGCCGCTGACGATGGATCAGTTGAAAGGCAAGGTCGTCGTCATCGATTTCTGGACCTATTCTTGCATCAACTGCCTGCGCGCCGTTCCCTACGTTCGGGCCTGGGCAGAGAAATACAATGATCAGGGTCTGGTGGTGATCGGCGTGCATTCGCCGGAATTCGCCTTCGAGAAGCGTATCGACAATGTCAGGAAGGCAACGACCGATCTCGACATCGGTTATCCGGTCGCAGTCGACAACGATTATGCCATTTGGAGAGCCTTCAACAACCAGTATTGGCCGGCACATTATTTCATCGATGCCAACGGCCGCGTGCGTTACCACCATTTTGGCGAGGGTGAGTACGACCAGTCCGAGCGCGTCATCCAGCAACTGCTGGCCGAGGCCGGCAATACCGAGGTCGCAAGGGACGTGGTGGCCGTCAATGCCAGCGGCGCACAGGCCGCTTCGGACAGCGCCGACGTGCAGTCGCCGGAAACCTATGTTGGTTATGAACGCGCCCAGAACTTTATCGGGCAGACCGATATCCAGAACGATGTCGCTCACCTCTATGCCGAGGAACGGCCTCGGCGCAATGAATGGGGGCTGACCGGCAATTGGACGGTCGGCGCCGAGCATGCAAGCCTGAACGATGGCGGCGGCAGCGTTTATTACCGCTTTCATGCCCGTGATCTGCACCTCGTTCTCGGGACCGGCAAGGATGGCACGCCGGTGCGCTTTGAGGTTACCATCGACGGAAAGCCGCCAGGAACTGATCACGGCATGGATGTCGATGCCGACGGCAAAGGCACGATCACCGAGCAACGCCTTTATCAGCTCATCCGCCAGAACGGGCCGGTAGAAGACCACACATTCGAAATCCGCTTCCTCGACGCAGGTCCGGAAGCCTACGCATTCACCTTCGGCTGAGGATATTGTCATGAAGACCAGACTGTTTTTTGGAATGCTCGCGGGTTCCGCACTTCTGATATCCGGCTTGACGCTGGGCGCATCCGGCGCGTCGGCTCAGGAGGGCATAGCCATCCCGGCACCGGCCGTGGACCTGGCTGCCGGTTCCGCCGCAACAGAGACGGCAATATTCGCGGGCGGCTGCTTCTGGGGCGTCCAGGGCGTGTTCCAGCACGTCAATGGTGTCACCAACGCGGTCTCCGGGTATGCCGGCGGCGCCAGGGAGACAGCACAGTATGAAATGGTCGGCAGCGGCCGCACCGGTCATGCGGAAGCCGTGAAGGTGACATTCGACCCCAAAAAGGTCACCTATGGTCATCTGTTGCAGATCTACTTTTCCGTGGCGCATGACCCGACCGAGCTAAACCGCCAGGGACCCGATACCGGCACGCAGTACCGGTCGACGATCTTTCCGGCCAATGACGATCAGGCTCGTGTCGCCAAAGCCTACATCGCCCAGCTCAACAAGGCTCGACTGTTCGACGCCGCCATTGTCACCACGATCGAGCCGGGACACGCCTTTTACAATGCAGAGGCCTATCATCAGGATTTTCTGACGCAGAACCCGACCTACCCTTATATCGTCTACAACGACCTGCCGAAGATCGAACATCTGAAGAAACTGTTCGCCTCCGACTATCGCGCAGAACCTGTGCTGGTCGCTTCAGCGGGCTTGAATTAGGTCAAAGAGGTGGCTCGCCAGCGGGCCTTGCAGGCTCGCTGGCGATTCCTCCAGACCGCGCTGGGATACATTTTACTTCTAGAAGCGGCATGCCAATGATTTCAGTGGCTTCGTGCTGAAGATCTTGGATATCTCGGTGCTGTTCGCAGCTCACCCTTGCCGATCGTCGACACCTGATCACCTGGTCGGGTCAAAAGTTCCGCAAGCTGGCGGTGATGTAGGGGATCGGTACGGGCGCCTCTGCGTGGCGAGATCATTCCGATACCTGCGCACTGGATAGCAAACAGACATCGCGAAGTCGATGAAATGCATATAAGGTGGCCCTAAATGAGAGGGCGTGGTTGTGGTTCAAATCTACGGCGATGTGTCGAGTTTCGTCCAACCCGATACCGTTGAATTTTGAGCGCCGTTTTTTCGGGCCACGCAGGAACGTTCGGGATAAGCATCCGTTTCAACGCTGCTGATTGGGATTTATTGACGCCCCTCTCATGGGGCTCACGGTGTGGAGGAGAAGGTCATGGTGAGTGGTCAACTTAAAGCATTACTCGGTGTACTGGCTGTCGCCGGATATCAAAACAGAGACAAGATCGCAGAGGTCCTGCGGGGAATACAGAAGCCGCAACCTGCAGGCACAGATGCCGAGCCTGGCAACACTTCGGCGCAAACGGGGGGCCTGGACGACCTGTTGGGCAAGCTGACGGGTGGCAATGGCGCCGGCGGCCTTGGCGGCATCCTTGGTGGCCTGACATCGGGCGGTATCCTCAGCGGTGGTCTGGGCGACCTTTTGAAGACGTTTCAACAGAACGGACTTGGTGAGAAGGCCGAGTCATGGGTGAGCCCGGGCACGAATGAGGACATCGACGGGGATCAGCTCGAGCAAGCGATAGGACCGGATGTGCTCGACGAACTCGCGACAAAGACCGGCCTGTCGCGAGATGAAATCCTCTCGCGCCTGAGCAAGGATTTGCCGCGCGCGGTGGACGATCTGACGCCGGATGGTCAGGTACCACACGACGACGGGTTCAGATCGGCCTGAGAAGCGGCCTCGTGGCGCAGCTCAGCGCGTTGTCTGCTCACCGGCGAACACGGTCAACGCATCTCCGGTGAGCCGATAGCGGATCCATTCCTTCTGCGGTTCGGCGCCGATTGCGTCATAGACCCTGATCGCCGGCTCGTTCCAGTCGAGCACGCTCCATTCGAAACGGCCGCAGCCGTTTTTCAGTGCAATATGGGCCAGTCGTTTCAAGAGTGCCTTGCCGGCACCCAGCCCACGGGCGCTCGGCGTCACGTAGAGATCTTCAAGATATAGCCCATTGCGGGCCTGCCATGTGGAATAGTTGAAGAACCAGATCGCCATGCCGATCGCCTGCCCGTCTCGTTCGCAGACCAGCGCCTGCGTTACCGACCGGGGACCGAAGATCGATTCCTCGATCGTCTCGACGGTGGCCGCCACCTCGTGCTCAGCCTTTTCGTAGATCGCCAGTTCGCGGATGAAGCCGAGCAGAGTTGCAGCGTCCTCGCGCATGGCGGGGCGAATGGTGAGCGACATGTCGAATAGTCTCCAACGGATAGGATGGCGCCGGATGGAGCCGCACGATTATTCGGCGGCGTCCTTCACTTCGGTGATCTCCAGCTCGTAGGCGTAGCCGTCGAGCATGACATAGGCCTGCTCGATCGTCTTGATCTCCGTTTCGGATTTTCTGATCGCCTCGCCTATCGTTTCGGAGCGCGCCTTCAACATGCGCCCGAGTACATCGGTTCCCGGCTTGCGGCCCATGCGGTCCATATGGTTGCGAATGCGGGCGCGGTGACGTTCCATCTCCAGAATATGGAACCTTGCGCTGACGATACGATCGGTCAGCTTGCGGCGCATCGAGGCAACCGGATCGAAGGAGCCGGGCTCGCGCTCGTCGAGGATCATCTCGTTGACGAGTGTCTCCAGGATGACAAGACCCTGCAAGTCCTTTGTATCAGCCAATTCGGGATCATAACCTGTATCGTCGAAAACCTTGCGGCGCACCGGATCCAGCAGGAGTTCATAGGCAAGCTTCAGGTCGCCGAACATCTCCGTATCCCCACCCGTATCGGGATGGGCCGTTTTCACACGCTTCCTGTAGGCGGATTTCACGGCCGCGCTGTCAGCCTCTCGCGAAAGGCCCAGAATGTCATAGGGGTCGATCAAGGAGCGTCACCTGTCTTCGGCATTACATGCATAATCGTAAGCGTTAAGCCACGACGGCTCAACCCCTTACCCATTCTTATGGCCAATTATGGGCGCGGCTCAGCTGTTTCGTCGCCCCTGCCCGCCTTGCCCACAGCTATTGTTTTCTGAAGCGGAACGGGCGCTTTCCTTCGGCGACCGGGGCCATCAGGAAACTGACGAGAATGCAGGGCAGAAGCACAAGGAAGGTCGCTGAAAGGCTCACATGTTCGGCGATGAAGCCGAGCAGCGGCGGAACGCCGATGGTGGACAACATCAGCGTCAGAGACAATGCGGCCAGGTTTTCGGAGGTCTGGCCCTTACCGAGCGCGATCGTCGTCGCCACCGCGAGCGGAAAAGCCAGTGCGATGCCGCAGCCGATCAGGAAAAGTGCCGCACCGGCAAAGATGTAGTCCGATGTCGAGACCAGCAGAATCACGCCAACCGCGACCGCGACCGCCGAAAGACGGATCAGGATGATCGCACCGAGGCGATCCCGCATCGTGTCGCCGAACATTCGGGTCAACCCCATGCCGACGGTGAAGGCGGCATAAAGCGTGCCGGCGAGTGCCGGATCGACACGCAGTTCCTCGCGTAGGAAGAAGATGCCCCAGTCATAGATCGCGCCCTCGACGATGCAAAGGCCGAAGACCATCACGCAAATCAAGAGGATGGTCCGGTCCGGCAGAACATAGGCAGAGCGTCGCACTGCAGGGGCCGCGTGCGCAGGATCAGGTGGGGTAAGCAGGAAGACTGTCAGACAGGCCAGAATAGCCATGCCGGCCGCCATGCTCTGCTGCACGGTCGATGAAACGCCCTCCTCCGCCAGAAACCCCGACGCCAGAGAACCGACCAGCAAGCCGACCGACCAGAAACCGTGGCTACGAGAGAGGACTTTCACGCCGGTGCGTCTCTCGATACCCGCAGAAATCATGTTCGCGGCGACGTCGAAAATCGTCCGGAAAAAGCCGAACAGAAAAAAGCAGAAAATGAAACCGGGCAGCGGAAGGAGCGTGAGAAGCGGGGTCAGCAGCGCGCAGATCGGCAGCATGACGATTGCGGTCATCCGCGGCGTCAGGCGATCGGTGACCCTCCCCGCCAAAGGCAATGCCAAAAATGTTCCAACCGGCGCGCTGAGCAGCGCAAGTCCAAGAACGGCCTTGTCTATTTCCAGCGAGGCCTGGATGGACGGAAGGCGGGTGAAAAGGGAAACGAAGAGAATGGCATTGCTGAAATAGAGCAAGGCCGGAGGCAGCAGGGTCATCAAAATATCCGGTCGAATCAGTCGTGTCATTGGTGGCAGCAGGACGGATCGACGACAACCGACGAAGACGGGACCCTGCCCTGCGCGTTCATGCAAGGACGGCGCGCGAACTTACTGCCGCGCAAAGATGACGCCGGAGTGACTGAAAAAGCCGAAACCACATCTTTCCCGCGGGCAAAAAAGCGCTACCCTTGGATATCTTGCTGGAGACCATCCGATGGCTGCACGATTTTCTTCTCTCGTTGCGTTCCTGATGTTTGCGTTTGCCTTGCCTGTCCATGCTGAAGATCCTGCCGCTGAAGCCCAGGCAATCATTTCGGCCCAGATCGATGCGCTGATGGCGGAGGATGCCGATCGAGCCTATGCACTCGCCTCCCCGGATATCCGCGGTCTCTATCCCGACAAGGATAGCTTTTTCGCCATGGTGAAGAAGAACTACGAGCCGGTCTACCACGCCGGAAACTATGCCTTCGGCCGCTCGAAACTGGTTGGTGGGGGCGAGATGGTGTTTCAGGAAGTGATGATCACCGGCCCGGACGGCAAGGACTGGACGGCGATTTACGAAATGCGGCTGATGGATGACGGTAGCTACAAGATAAACGGAGTCCGGATGATGAAAAATTCCACAAGTACGGGCATTTAGAAAGCGTCTGCATTTACCGGCCGGGTCATCCAGGAATGATCAAGGCGAATGGACGTAATCAATGGGCAGACGCCATCATCTCATCCGCCTCGTCTCTGTTTAGCCCTATGACCCGCCGAGATACTTCCTGGCTGAAGCCATTGCGCGCCAGTGACGATAATTCCCTCACAATCCTTTTGTCATCGGCTATGTCGCGACGATAAGGCCCAAAGCCACGTCGCCTCACATACGCGAGGGCAGCATGAAAATCATCGATATCCTCAAGGGCGGTCGCTGCCGTGTCGGAATCGATGCCCTTCTCATGCAACTTCCGCTGCAGCATCCGCCGCGAACGGCCTGTTCTGACACCGGAACGCACCTTCGTCTCGGCATATGCCTTGTCGTCCAGACAACCGAAGACACGGCCGCATTCGAGTGCAGCCGCTACCAGAACCTGAAGGTCTTCTTCAGGAATATCCTCGAACTTCTGCTTTGCCTTGCGCCTGATGGCATCTGCCAGCTCTCGCTCCGACATCATCCGGCGTGACAGCCGGTAGACCGTGGAGTTACGCGCCCAGCTCAGCATGCGAGCGGTAACGCCGGTGGCTTGATCCTGTCCGTCCTCGCCGCTCACGCTGCCCAAAATCCTCAGAGCTTGTCGATGTCGCCCTTGGCCCAGGCTTCCTGGGTCTCGGCATAGAAATCCGCGAAACGGCCCTCGGCGATCGCCTGACGGATGCCCTTCATCAGATCCTGGTAATAATGCAGATTGTTCCACGAGAGCAGCATGCCGCCCAGTGCCTCGTCGGCGCGGCACAGGTGGTGCAGGTAGGCGCGGGAATAATCGCGTGCCGCCGGGCAGCTCGATTCCTCGTCCAGCGGACGCATGTCCTCCGCATGGCGGGCATTACGCAGATTGACCTTGCCGCGACGGGTGAAAGCAAGGCCATGACGGCCCGAGCGGGTCGGCATGACGCAGTCGAACATGTCTATGCCGCGTGCGACCGATTTCAGCATGTCGTCCGGCGTGCCGACGCCCATCAGGTAACGCGGCTTTTCGGTCGGCAGGACCGGAAGCGTCGTATCGAGCATGGAGAGCATGACATCCTGCGGCTCACCGACGGCCAGACCGCCGACCGCATAACCCTTGAGGTCGAGCTGTTTCAAGCCTTCGGCCGAGCGGATACGCAGCGCCGGCTGGTCGCCGCCTTGGACGATGCCGAACATCGCCTTGCCCGGCTGCTCACCGAAGGCCACCCGGCAGCGTTCCGCCCAGCGCAGCGACAGTTCCATCGCCCGCTCGATTTCCTTCGGCTCTGCGGGCAGCGCCACGCATTCGTCGAGCTGCATCTGGATATCGGAGCCGAGCAGCCCCTGGATCTCGATCGAACGTTCCGGCGACATATGATGCAGGGAGCCATCGATATGGCTCTTGAAGGTTACGCCCTTTTCGTCAAGTTTTCTCAAGCCCGACAGCGACATGACCTGGAAACCGCCCGAATCCGTCAAGATCGGGTGTTCCCAACGGATCAGCTTGTGCAGGCCACCAAGTCGGGCGACGCGCTCGGCGCCGGGGCGCAGCATCAGGTGATAGGTGTTGCCGAGAATGATATCGGCGCCGGTATCCTTCACTTGATCCAGATACATGGCCTTGACCGTGCCAACGGTGCCGACAGGCATGAAGGCCGGTGTGCGGATCGTGCCCCTGGGCATCGACACTTTACCGAGACGTGCTCCGCCATCGGTCTTTTTCAGGGTGAACTGGAAGTTCTCGGTGCTCATTTAGTCTTTCCGGAAAAGCAGGCTGGAATCGCCATAGGAATAAAAACGATAGCCTGTCTGAATGGCGTGGGCATAGGCATGCCTCATCGTCTCCAAGCCGCAAAAGGCCGAGACGAGCATGAACAGGGTGGATTTCGGCAGGTGGAAATTGGTCATCAGCAGGTCCACCGCCTTGAAGCGATAACCGGGCGTGATGAAGATGCCGGTCGGGCCGCTCCAGGGCAGGATCTTCCCGTCCTCCGAAGCTGCACTCTCAATCAATCGCAACGAGGTGGTGCCGACGCAGACGATACGCCCGCCCCTCGCCTTCACCGCGTTGAGCCTTTCAGCAATCTCGGCGCTCACGTAGCCGATTTCCTGATGCATCTTGTGATCGACGGTGTCGTCGACCTTCATCGGCAGAAATGTGCCGGCGCCGACATGCAAGGTAACGAAATGTCGTTCGATGCTGGCGGCGTCGAGCTTTGCAAAAAGATCGGGCGTGAAATGCAGTCCTGCGGTCGGAGCGGCCACTGCGCCTTCTTCGCGGGCATAGATGGTCTGGTAGTCCTGCCGGTCCTTTTCGTCTTCCGCGCGCTTGGCGGCGATATAGGGCGGCAACGGAATATGGCCGACGGACATGATCGCCTCATCGAGCGCCGGCCCGGAAAGATCGAATCGGAGGGTGACTTCGCCGCCCTCGCCTTTCTCTTCAACCGTCGCCATCAGCGAACCGAGCAGGCAGGTCTCCGTCCCATGGCCGAATTCGATACGGTCGCCGACCTTGATGCGCTTGCCGGGCTTGGCAAAGGCCTTCCAGACATCCTGTTCGGTGCGCATATGCAGCGTCGCAGAAACCTGCTGGCCGCCGGCGCCTTCTCGGTGCCGGATACCTTCAAGCTGGGCCGGAATGACCTTGGTATCGTTGAACACCAGCGCATCGCCGGGCTTGAGAAAATCGGGGAGTTCAAAGACCCGATGATCCGCCAGCACGGGCTCTGCTTCCGGGCGCACAACAAGAAACCGAGCGCTGTCGCGCGGGTTTGCGGGCCGCAGAGCGATGTTTTCTTCCGGCAGATCGAAATCGAAAAGTTCGACGCGCATAACGTATTTTCAGGCCTGTTCTTGAAATGCGTAAGCCCGCCCCGCCTTAAGGGACGGAGCGGGCCAAAGGTAAACGGTCAAATCAGACGTCGGCAGCGACGCGGACCGAAACGATCGAATCCGGATCCTGAACGGGCTCGCCCTTCTTGATCAGATCGATAATGTCCATGCCTTCGGTGACCTGGCCCCAGACCGAGTACTGCTTGTTCAGCCAGGGAGCGTCGGTGAAGCAGATGAAGAACTGCGAGTTGGCCGAGTTCGGGCTCTGCGAACGGGCCATCGAGCAGGTGCCGCGGACATGCGGTACGGCCGAGAATTCTGCCTGCAGGTCCGGCTTTTCGGAGCCGCCCATGCCGGCGCGTGACGGGTTGAAGCTTTCGCCGCCCTTCTTGCCGAACTTGACGTCGCCTGTCTGGGCCATGAAGTCGGGGATGACGCGGTGGAAGACAACGCCGTCATAGGCTTCTTCGCGGGCCAGTTCCTTGACGCGGGCAACGTGGCCCGGTGCCAGATCAGGAAGCAGCGAGATCACGACCTTGCCCTTGGTGGTTTCCATGATGAGGGTGTTTTCGGGATCCTTGATCTCCGCCATGTGCGTCTCCTTTTTCGCCTTTCGAGGCTTTTCTCTGGTTTAGGAATTGGGGCGCAGAGCGCTCTTACTTCTTGCCGACCGTGACCTTGATCATCTTGTCGGGATTGCTGACTTCACCGTTGCTGCCTGCGCCGCGCTTGATCTTGTCAACGAATTCCATGCCGGACACGACCTGGCCGACGACCGTATACTGGCCGTTCAGGAACGGACCTTCATCGAACATGATGAAGAACTGCGAATTGGCCGAATTCGGGCTCTGCGAGCGAGCCATGCCGACGGTCCCGCGCTTGAACGGTACCTTGGAAAATTCGGCCTGGATGTCGGGCATTTCCGAACCACCCATGCCGGCGCGCTGCGGATTGAACTTCGCACCGCCCTGCTTGCCGAACTCGACATCACCCGTCTGTGCCATGAAGCCCTCGATCACCCGGTGAAAAACGACATTGTCGTATTCGCCCTTGGAAGCCAGAGCCTCGATCTGGGCCACATGTTTCGGTGCCACTTCGGGCGCCAGCTTGATGACGACAGGGCCATCCTTCAGCTGGATCGTCAGGAACTGATCTTCGGCCAGAGCCGGCGTCATCATGGATGCCAGCGCAATCAGGCCGGCAAAGGCAAGGTGAAGCAATTTCATTTGAAACTCCGTGGTTCTGAACAAATCAGCGCGCAAATCTTGATTTCAAGGCCGCGAGCACGGTCGGCGGCACAAAAGCAGCCACATCTCCCCCCATGGCCGCGATCTGACGGACCAATGTGGCGGTTATGGGCCGGGAGGCCGTTCCCGCTGGCAGGAACACCGTCTGCACATCCGGCGCCATCTGGCGGTTCATGCCGGCCATCTGCATCTCGTAGTCCAGATCGGTCCCGTCGCGCAGGCCGCGGATCAGGAGCTTGGCACCATTGGCGCGGGCGGCATCGACGACGAGGCGGTCGAAGGAGACGACGTCTATGCTGGCTGTTTTTTCCGGCAGTGCGTCTTTGAGGGATGCCCGGATCAATTCCGCGCGTTCCTCGAAGGAAAACAGCGGCGTCTTGCCCGGATGAACCCCGATCGCAACGATCACATGGTCGGCCACCTGCAGCGCCTGAACCAGAACGTCGAGATGCCCGTTCGTCATCGGATCGAAAGATCCGGGGTAGAAAGCAGTTGTCATGCCTAGGCCCCAGCCCCTGACTTCGCCGGTTGAGATTCAACGGCCTTTTGTCACGTCGGCCCCTTCTCTGCAAGGGTCGAGCCGCAGTCGTCGCCGTGAATGGCGGATGAACGGTCCATTCAAGGTCGTTTCAGCGGCGGTTTGTTTTACTCCGGACAGAGACAGGGGTTCCTGTCCGTTCATGGAGAAACAGATGCTGGTTGTTATTGTCCTGTGCGCCGTCTTTGCAGCGCTGATGCTCGAAGGAGTGCTCTTCGCACTCGGTCAGGACGATGCCTGAGGCGTAAGAAACCTGAACGCCAGATGAACAACCCCTTCAGGGAGGCTTCAGAGGCGATAGGTTAAGTTTCTCTCAAAATGCGGTGGAACCTGTCAGCGCTCGTCGCAAACAGGCCAGTAAGAAGGAATGCGGAGATGTTTACCAAGAAGAACCCGATGATGCTCGACAAGGTCACCATGATCAACGTCGTCTGGACGTCGATGATCGCAGTGATGCTGACGGCAACGGTCACGCTCTATCAGAGCAAGCCCGATTCTTCCGAGATGAACTACTCGCAGGTAACCGGTCGGTACCACGACGTTTCCTACTATTGATATCGAACCGGCGAAGAGCCGAATGGTGAGCCATGTTAGCGACGTTGACATTACTTGCAGCCTTTATCAGCAGCATGTCCGTCCTATCTGTGGCCTACACAATCTCCGAGCTTCACCGCGAGCATAGGGATTTGGAAGATTTTGCCCGCCGACGCCCATTCTAGGCATCGGGCAGGTTTGAGCCATTAAGGTTCGAAGTCGCCACAAGATCGACAGGTATGACAAATTCAAAAAGCCGGAGAACATGTTCTCCGGCTTTTTTCATGTCTTGCTTCAGGATGGATCCTGATATTTCGGGCGGAAAAGAAGCGGCGCGCCTTACGCGCCGCTGTCGTCACCTTCAGGTGTCTCACCAGCCGTCGGACCAGCATCTGCAGCATCGACTGTGGACTCTTCGCCCTCAACGCCGTTTTCCTCTTCGCCTTCCGGCTCGCTGATACGTTCGACGGAAACCACCTTCTCATCCTTGGCTGTCGAGAAGATTGTGACGCCCTTGGTCGCACGGCTGGCGATACGAATGCCGTCTACCGGTACGCGGATCAATACGCCGCCATCGGAGACGAGCATGATCTGGTCCTTTTCCTCGATCGGGAAAGCAGCAACCTGTTCGCCGATTTCCGAAGTCTTCGAGGTATCGGTGGCACGGATACCCTTGCCGCCGCGTCCCGAAGTGCGGAAATCGTAGGAAGACGAGCGCTTGCCGTAACCCTTTTCGGAAACCGTCAGAACGAATTGTTCGCGGGCCTTGAGGTATTCGTAGCGTTCGTCGGACAGCTGTCCTTCTTCGACCACTTCCTCACCGACGAGAGCGATATCCTCTTCATCGACGCCGGCCGCACGCCGTTCGGCGGCTGAGCGCTTCAGATAGGCAGCGCGTTCCCATGGCTCGGCATTGACGTGACCGACAATCGTCATCGAGATGATGCGGTCGCCGTCGGCCAGTGAAATGCCGCGCACGCCGATCGAGTTGCGGCCCGCAAAGACGCGGACTTCATCGACCGGGAAGCGGATCGCCTGACCAAGCGCCGTCGTCAGCAGAACGTCGTCACCTGGAATGTCGAGATCGTGGTTCGGCGCGGTGCAGGTCTCGACGGAAAGGATTTCATCGCCCTCTTCCTCGAGCTTCATGGCAATCTTGCCGTTGCGGTTGACCTGGACGAAATCCGACAACTTGTTGCGGCGAACCGTGCCGCGGGTCGTCGAGAACATCACATCAAGGTTTTCCCAGGATGTTTCGTCCTCGGGCAGCGGCATGATGGTGGTGATGCGTTCGCCGGCTTCGAGCGGCAGCATGTTGATCAGGGCCTTGCCGCGCGATTGCGGCGTGCCGATCGGCAGGCGCCAGACCTTTTCCTTGTAGACGATACCACGCGAGGAGAAGAACAGCACCGGCGTGTGGGTGTTGACCACGAACAGACGGCTGACGAAATCCTCGTCGCGCGTTGCCATGCCGGAGCGGCCCTTGCCGCCGCGACGCTGGGCGCGATAGGTCGCCAGCGGCACGCGCTTGATATAGCCGAGATGCGAAACCGTGACGACCATGTCTTCGCGGGCGATGAGGTCTTCATCGTCCATGTCGAGGCCGGCATCGAGTATCTGCGTGCGACGCGGCGTACCGAACTCGTCGCGAACGGCGGCGAGCTCGTCCTTGACCAGCGTCTGAATGCGGATGCGCGACGACAGAATGTCGAGATAGTCGCTGATTTCGGCACCGATCTTGTTCAACTCGTCGGCGATTTCATCGCGGCCGAGTGCCGTCAGGCGGGCCAGACGCAGTTCGAGTATGGCGCGGGCCTGCTCTTCGGAAAGATTGTAGGTCGCGTCCTCGTTGATCTTGTGGCGCGGATCATCGATCAGACGGATCAGTGTTTCGACGTCGTGCGCCGGCCAGCGGCGGGTCATCAGCTGTTCGCGGGCGGTCGCCGGATCGGGCGCGCGACGGATCAGGGCGATGACTTCATCAATGTTGGCAACCGCAATCGCCAGACCGACCAAGACGTGGGCGCGATCGCGCGCCTTGCGCAGAAGGTATTTCGTCCGACGGCTGACGACTTCCTCGCGGAACGAGACGAAGGCGCGTAGCATGTCGAGCAGCGTCAGCTGTTCCGGCTTGCCGCCGTTGAGCGCCACCATGTTGCAGCCGAACGAGGTCTGCAGCGGCGTGTAGCGGTAAAGCTGGTTGAGAATGACGTCTGCGTTGGCATCGCGCTTCAGTTCGATGACGACGCGATAGCCCTGGCGGTCGGATTCGTCGCGAAGGTCGGAAATGCCCTCGATACGCTTGTCCTTGACCAGTTCGGCCATCTTTTCGATCATCGTCGCCTTGTTCACCTGGTAGGGAACTTCGGTAACGATGATCTGCTCGCGGTCGCCGCGCATCGGCTCGACCGTGGCGACGCCACGCATCATCACCGAGCCGCGACCGGTCTCGTAGGCCGAACGAATGCCGTGCTTGCCGAGGATCATGGCGCCGGTCGGAAAATCCGGACCCGGAATGATCTCCATCATTTCCGGCAGATCGATCGCCGGATTTTCGATCAGCGCGATACAGCCGTTGATGACTTCGACCAGATTGTGCGGCGGAATGTTGGTGGCCATGCCGACGGCGATACCGCCCGCGCCATTGACCAGCAGGTTCGGGAACTTTGCCGGAACCACAACAGGTTCCGACATCGTGCCGTCGTAGTTGTCGCGGAAATCGACGGTTTCCTTGTCGAGGTCGTCGAGAAGCGCGTGCGCGACCTTCTCCAGACGGCACTCGGTATAACGCTGAGCCGCTGGCGGATCACCGTCGATCGAGCCGAAATTGCCCTGACCGTCGATCAGCGGCATGCGCAGCGACCAGTCCTGCGCCATACGGGCCAGCGCATCGTAGATCGCCGAGTCGCCGTGCGGATGGTATTTACCCATCACGTCACCGGTGACACGGGCGCTTTTCACGTATTTCTTGTTCCAGTCGAGCCCCAGCTCGTTCATCCCGTAGAGAATGCGGCGATGAACCGGCTTCAGGCCGTCACGAACATCGGGAAGCGCGCGGCTGACGATCACGCTCATGGCGTAGTCGAGATAGGAGCGCTGCATTTCCTCTATAATGGAAATGGGTTCGATGCCTGGTGGCAGCTTTCCGCCGCCGGGTGTGCTTTGCTCAGTCAAATCGGATCACGATCTCTGTACGGAATCAGTTGCATTTTTATAGCGGAAAGAGATAACGAGCGCCAATTTCCGCAAGCGTTTTGAACAGCTTTCGACGCCATTCACGGCAAGACTTTGTCCATCGCCGCAAGCGCGGCAAAGGTCGTGACTTCCCGTTAAGCCGAGACTGTCCTAACAATCATCCATCGTGTTCGCAAGGAACTCGAACCATCAGGGAAAATATACATGGCGACTGCCGACGCGCTGATCAACGCGATGACGACGATGCTGGTGACGCTGGACCCACCCGGTCTCGCTCCGGTTTTCCTCGGCCTGACGATCGGCATGACCGCAGCGCAGCGCAAGCAGGTCGCCCTGCGCGGCTCGATCATCGGCTTCGGCATCCTTACCGTCTTCGCGCTGTTCGGTGCCGGCGTGCTCGGTCTTCTCGGCATATCGATGGGAGCATTCCGCATCGCCGGCGGCCTGCTCCTGTTCTGGATCTCTTTCGAAATGGTTTTCGAGAAGCGGCAGGAACGCAAGGAAAAGACCTCGCAGGTGGCGATCACCATAGACCACATCCGCGATCTCGCGGTATTTCCGCTGGCAATCCCCCTGATCGCTGGACCGGGCGCCATATCAGCCACGGTGCTGCTCGCCGGCACGTTCACCACCGCATTCGACCGTGCACTGCTGATCTCCGTCATCGCTTTGATGATGGTCATTCTTTTCGTGACGCTGTTGCTTGCGGAAAGACTGGATCGCATCCTGGGCGTGACCGGCAGGGCGATCCTGACACGACTTCTCGGCGTTATCCTCGCCGCTCTTTCGGTACAGTTCGTCGTCGATGGTGTTCGCGCGGCATTCGATCTTTAAGAACTCCGGTATCGATATTTTGACAGACGACAAATCAGCCGCTTCTGATAGAAGCAGGCGCTGCCGCCCGAGAACGCGGATATTGTTGCCTGATTGAGGACATACCGATGCGATCCATCTTGCGCCGGCTGCGACCCGAAACTCCGTCGGTCAGCAAGAGGGAACGGTTGCGTGCCTCGATTGGTGCGCTTGTCGGCATATTGGTCACCGCGTTGATCGGAAGCCTTGCCGTCGGCCTAGGCCCGGCACTTCCCGCAATCATAGCCCCGATGGGCGCGTCGGCTGTTCTGCTTTTTGCGGTTCCCGCCAGCCCGCTTGCCCAGCCGTGGTCAATCCTTGGCGGCAATACGGTGGCAGCCCTTGTCGGTGTCGTTGCCGCGATACTCATCGACAACCCGTTCCTGGCGGCTGCCGGGGCAATCGGGGTCGCGATCGGATTGATGATGACCTTGCGCTGCCTGCATCCGCCAAGCGGCGCAATCGCGCTGACGGCCGTGCTCGGCGGCCCAGCCATTCACGATCTCGGTTATGGCTTCGTTGTCTGGCCCGTGCTTGGCAATTCGTTGGCTCTGCTCACGCTAGCCCTGATTTTCAACAATCTGACAGGCCGCAGTTATCCGCACCGGGTTAAGCAGGCGCCTGTCGACCATGGCACTAGAGACCCCGCCCCTATCCAGCGGATCGGCTTTTCCTCGGAAGATCTCGACGAGGTATTGAAGGAATACGATGAGTTTCTCGACATAGACCGGGACGATCTCGAATCCATTTTGAGGCGCACCTAACTGCGTTCCTACCGCCGCCGTGCCGGCGATCTTGATTGCAACAGCTTCATGTCGCGAGACGTCATCACCGTTTCACCGACAACGCCTGTGCAAAAAGCCCAGGAGCTGATGCGCTCGCACCACATCAAGGCTCTGCCGGTCATCAACCCGAAGGCCGAGGTCGTTGGCATCGTCACGCAAACAGATTTGTTCGACAAGGTGAACTGGACCGGCAAAGCGCAAGGTTTCGCAGCACGGGTTCGGCTGGCTTTTTCCGGCACCGTCGCACCGCAAGGCTCCGTCAGCGCCATCATGACTTCGCCCGTCAAGACGGTTCGGCCGGAAATGCCTCTGGCGCAAGCCATCATCATGTTCGCAGAAAACGGCCTGCATTATCTCCCCGTATTGAACGAGGACAAAACGCTGGCCGGCATACTGTCCCAATCAGACGTTCTGGTGGCTATGCTTGCAGATGCCAATGCAAGGTGACCGACGCGGACGCGATCGCCTCTAGCGATCGGTCCGTTTAGCCCTCAAAATCCGCTTCCAGATCGTTCCGCCGAGAAATTTGTTGAACACGACGAAATAGGCGACGATCAGCGCGAAACACAAGAATGCCGGGCCGCCATCGAGCGCGAAACCGTTTTCGGTCCGGCCTCCGAAAGTCGACGCGACGAAAAAGCCTGCGGCCCAGAAGATCGTGAAGAAATCGAGGATGGCCGCCAGGACGATCCTCCACGTCGCTGGCTGCCTCGGCACATTGGTGGTGTCACTCATGAAATAAACCCAGTTCCGGATGTTTCAGGATATGAGAAAGGCGCCTTGCGGCGCCTTTGCATCAGAACGGGATATCATCATCCAGATCGCGGGAGAAATTCCCGCCTGAAGTCTGGCCACCGCCACCGGCACCGCCGCGAGCAGGCTGACCGCCACCCTGGCCGCCGGAACGCGGGCGATCGTAGTCGTTGCCGCCTCCGCCATAACCGCCGCCGAAGTCATCGCCGCCACCACCAAAGTCGCTGGAGCCACCGCGACCGCCACGGTCACCGCCACCTTCGCCACGGCCGTCCAGCATGGTCAGCGTCGAGTTGAAGCCCTGCAGCACAATTTCCGTCGAATAACGGTCGTTGCCGGCCTGGTCCTGCCACTTGCGGGTCTGCAGTGCGCCTTCGATATAGAGCTTGGCGCCCTTCTTCACATATTGCTCGATGACCTTACACAAGCCTTCGTTGAACACGACGACCGTGTGCCATTCGGTCTTTTCCTTGCGCTCGCCGGAATTGCGGTCACGCCAGCTTTCCGACGTGGCGATGCGCAGGTTGGCGATCGGGCGACCGTCCTGCGTCCGTCGAATTTCGGGATCCGCACCCACGTTGCCGATCAGGATGACCTTGTTGACGCTACCTGCCATGATATTCTCACTTTCTCCGCCGCGATCCGCAGCTCAAAATTCAATGGTGGCACCATAAACCATAGGCCATGCATGGCGCGACCTCGCGGCTGCTAATTCCACAGGCAAAATCCACATCTAATTTCGAACGCGCCACGGGATATTTTGTTCTTTATTTGTTCTATTTTATTCCTATAGTCGTGTCAATCGAATCGGAACCGGTTTTGCGTTGCGGCAGTTTCGTCTCGACAGGCGCCGATGAGTTACTACATAAGGGCCTTCAATTCTCCCAAAGGCATGACGATGAGCGAACTCAAGACCATCTCCATACGTGGTGCGCGCGAGCACAATTTGAAGGGCATCGATCTCGACCTGCCCCGCAACTCGCTGATCGTGATGACCGGCCTGTCCGGTTCCGGCAAGTCGTCGCTCGCCTTTGACACGATCTATGCGGAAGGTCAGCGGCGTTATGTCGAAAGCCTGTCGGCCTATGCCCGCCAGTTCCTGGAGATGATGCAGAAGCCGGATGTCGACCAGATTGAGGGCCTGTCGCCGGCAATCTCGATCGAACAGAAGACGACGTCGCGAAACCCGCGCTCGACCGTCGGCACCGTCACCGAAATCTACGACTACATGCGCCTGCTTTTCGCACGTGTCGGCGTTCCCTATTCGCCGGCAACCGGCCTGCCGATCGAAAGCCAGACGGTTAGTCAGATGGTCGATCGAGTGCTTGCCTTCGAAGAGGGAACACGCCTCTACATCCTTGCGCCGATGATCCGCGGCCGTAAGGGCGAGTATAAGAAAGAACTCGCCGAGCTGATGAAGAAGGGGTTTCAGCGCGTCAAGGTCGATGGCCAGTTCTACGAAATTGCCGACGTCCCTGCCCTCGACAAGAAATACAAGCACGATATCGACGTCGTGGTCGATCGTCTTGTCGTGAGATCCGACATTTCCGCGCGTCTGGCGGACAGTCTCGAAACCTCGCTGAAGCTTGCAGATGGTCTTGCCGTTGCGGAATTTGCCGACAAGCCGTTACCCGCGAATGAAACCGCGGCCGGCGGATCGGCCAACAAATCGCTCAACGAAACCCATGAGCGTGTGCTGTTTTCGGAAAAATTCGCCTGCCCTGTTTCCGGGTTCACAATCTCGGAAATCGAACCGCGCCTCTTCTCGTTCAACAACCCGTTCGGCGCCTGCCCGACCTGTGACGGTCTCGGCTCGCAGCAGAAGGTGGATATCAATCTAATCGTCCCCGAGCCGGCTCGCACGTTGCGCGATGGTGCGATCGCCCCTTGGGCGAAATCCTCCTCGCCTTATTACAACCAGACTCTCGAAGGCCTCGGCAAGGTGTTCGGTTTTAAGCTCTCCACCCGTTGGGACGAACTGTCCAAGGCGGCGCAGGATTCGATTCTGAAGGGTACTGAGGAAAAAATCGAATTCAACTACGCCGACGGTGCACGCTCCTACAAAACGACGAAAAACTTCGAAGGCATCGTGCCGAACCTCGAGCGCCGCTGGAAGGAAACCGACAGTGCATGGGCGCGTGAGGAAATCGAGCGCTACATGTCGGCAGCCCCCTGCCCTGCCTGCGCCGGTTACCGCCTGAAGCCGGAAGCACTGGCGGTCAAGATCAACAAGCTGCATATCGGCGAAACCACCGAGATGTCGATCCGCGTAGCACGCGACTGGTTCTCCGCACTGCCGGAACATCTCAATGCCAAGCAGAACGAAATCGCCGTTCGCATACTCAAGGAAATCCGCGAGCGACTGCAGTTCCTCAACGATGTCGGTCTGGACTATCTCAGCCTGTCGCGTAATTCCGGCACGCTTTCGGGCGGCGAAAGCCAGCGAATCCGGCTTGCCTCGCAGATCGGCTCGGGCCTGACGGGCGTGCTCTACGTGCTGGACGAACCGTCGATCGGCCTGCACCAGCGCGATAACGCGCGCTTGCTCGATACGCTGAAACACCTTCGCGACATCGGCAACACAGTCATCGTTGTCGAGCATGACGAGGACGCGATCCTGACGGCGGATTATGTCGTCGATATCGGCCCTGCGGCCGGCATCCATGGCGGCGAAGTTATCGCCGAGGGTACGCCTCAGCAGGTCATGGCCAATCCGAAGTCGATAACCGGCAAATATCTGTCGGGCGAACTCGGCGTTGCCGTGCCGACCGAACGCCGCAAGCCCAAGAAGGGGAAGGAAATCAAGGTCGTTGGCGCGCGCGGCAACAACCTGAAGAATGTCACGGCAGCCGTGCCGCTCGGTGTGTTCACGGCGGTTACCGGCGTTTCGGGCGGCGGCAAGTCCACCTTCCTGATCGAAACGCTTTACAAATCGGCGGCACGCCGCGTCATGGGCGCTCGCGAAATCCCGGCCGAACACGACCGCATCGACGGCTTCGAGCATATCGACAAGGTCATCGATATCGACCAGTCGCCGATCGGCCGCACGCCACGCTCCAACCCGGCCACCTATACCGGCGCCTTCACGCCGATCCGCGACTGGTTCGCAGGCCTGCCGGAAGCCAAGGCGCGTGGTTATGCGCCCGGCCGTTTCTCGTTCAACGTCAAGGGCGGCCGCTGCGAAGCCTGCCAGGGCGATGGCGTCATCAAGATCGAGATGCACTTCCTGCCGGATGTCTATGTCACCTGTGACGTCTGCCACGGCAAGCGTTACAATCGCGAGACGCTCGACGTACATTTCAAGGGCAAGTCGATCGCCGACGTGCTCGACATGACGGTCGAGGAAGGTGTCGAATTCTTCTCCGCGGTCCCTGCCGTGCGCGACAAGCTACAGGCTCTGTTCGAAGTCGGCCTCGGCTACATCAAGGTCGGCCAGCAGGCCAATACGCTTTCGGGTGGCGAGGCACAGCGTGTCAAGCTTGCCAAGGAGCTGTCGAAACGCTCGACCGGCCGCACGCTCTACATTCTCGACGAGCCGACGACCGGCCTGCATTTCCATGACGTCGCGAAACTTCTGGAAATGCTGCAGGAACTGGTCAACCAGGGCAATTCCGTCGTCGTCATCGAGCACAATCTGGAAGTCATCAAGACGGCCGACTGGATCATCGATATCGGCCCGGAAGGTGGCACAGGCGGCGGCGAGATCGTCGCGCAGGGTACGCCGGAACAGATCGTCAAGGAAAAGCGGTCCTATACCGGCCAGTTCCTCAAGGATCTTCTGGAGCGCCGGCCGGCAAAAAAGGTCGAGGCTGCCGAATAACCGACGGTTCAATTCTTTGGAGGGTGAGATGAGCAAGAGCGGCACAATCCGCACCGGTATCGGTGGCTGGACCTTCGAGCCTTGGGAAGGCACGTTTTATCCCGACAAGCTGACAAAGAAGCGGCAGCTCGAATATGCATCGAGCAAGCTTTCGGTGATCGAGGTGAACGGAACCTATTACGGTTCGCAGAAACCCGAGACTTTTGCGAAGTGGGCGTCGGAAGTGCCGGACGGTTTCATCTTCTCGCTCAAGGCCAGCCGTTTCACCACCAACCGCAAGGTTTTGGCCGATGCCGGCGAATCCATCGAAAAGTTCCTGAGCCAGGGATTGGTGGAGCTGAGAGACCATCTCGGCCCCCTACTTTGGCAGTTCGCGCCCACCAAGAAGTTCGAGCCCGAGGATTTCGAGGCATTTCTGAAGTTGCTGCCGAACACGCTCGAAGGCCTGCCATTGCGGCATGTCGTCGAAGTGCGCCACGACAGTTTCAAGGTGCCGGAATTCGTCGAACTTCTCGAAAAATACAATATCGCACCGGTCTGCGCCGAACATTTCGATTATCCGATGATCGCGGACGTCACGGCCGATTTCGTTTACGCGCGGCTGCAAAAAGGCTCGGACGACATTCCGACCTGTTATGCCGATGCGGACATGAATGCGTGGGCGAAAAGGCTCACCACCTGGGCCAAGGGTGGCGTCCCGGAAGACCTTCCGCTGGTCGACGAAAAGCGAAAGGTCAAAGAATCGCCTCGCGAGGTATTCGCCTTCTTCATCCACGAGGGCAAGGTCAATGCCCCGCAGGGCGCGATCGCCATGCAGCAATTGGTCGGCTAACGAGACCGGCTTAGGTCGGCCATGGCCTGGCCGGCCTGTTCGGCAAGATCCTCTGCCGTCATCCCCGGTCCTGCGATAGTGGCGGCCTCTCCGTGCAGATAGACGCCCGCGGCCGCCGCTTCGAAGGCCGGCATTCCCTGCGCCAGCAAGGCGCCGATCATTCCAGCCAGCACATCTCCTGATCCTGCCGTCGCAAGCCAGGGCGGACCATTGGTGTTGATCATCGCACGGCCATCCGGCGAGGCAATCACGGTATCCGCCCCTTTGTAAACGATTGCCGCATGGGCGCGCTCGGCTGCTTTCAATGCCTTGTCGACCTTGCTCAAGCTCTCGTCCGCCGCAAGGTCCGGAAAAAGCCGGCCGAATTCTCCCTCATGCGGCGTGAGCACCAGCCGCACCTTTCCGTCTGCGAAAGCTTCGAACAGCGCTGCGGGATCATCCTTGAATGACGTTATGCCATCGGCGTCCAGCACCAGCGGCATGTTTTTCAATGCCAGAACGAAGTCTCGGGCGCGATTTCCGATGCCGAAGCCGGGACCGAGGACAAAGGCTGAAAGCCTGGCGCTATCCAGCCATTCGTTCAGTTCCATCTCGGTCTCTATCTGTCTCAGCATCACGGCCGTCAGATGAGCGACATTGGCCGCCATCGCATCCGCGGGCGACGCAACGGTAACAAGACCCGCTCCGGTCTTCAGGCCGGCAAGCGCAGAAAGCCTCGCCGCCCCTGTTTTCGAGGCCTCGCCGGAGAAAACGACCAAGTGCCCTCGCCTGTATTTATGACTGTCCGAACCGGCGATCGGCAGCAGCCCGGACCAGATCTCCGGCAGGTTTTCGGCAAGCAACCCGGCCGCAGCCTCAATGATGCGACCCGGGATGCCGATGTCGGCAACCTCGATGTCTCCACAAAGAGACCGGCCGGGAAGCAGCAGATGGCCCGGCTTCCTCGCCATGAAGGTGATGGTGCAATCTGCCTTGAAAGCTGCCTCGAGAATATTGCCGCTGCGTCCGTTCAGGCCCGAAGGCAGATCGACCGCCAGGACCGGCACGGCAGCCTTGGCCACCGCGGCAATCACCTTCCCCACCTCAGGCGGCACATCACGTGACAGACCCGCGCCGAAAAGCGCGTCGATAACGATGTCACCGGCCAGTGGCTCGAATTCCTCGAGCGGAGCAACACCCCCATCCCAGGCCTCGAAAGCCAATCTCGCATCGCCGTTGAGCCTTGCGGTGTCACCCAAGGCAAACACCGCCACGCGGCCGCCAGCAGCCGCAAGCACGCGCGCTGCAACATATCCATCTCCACCATTGTTTCCCGGTCCGCAAAGAACCGTAAAGCGCAGGGCTTCAGGGAAACGGGACAGTGCAGCCGCGGCAACCGCGTGTCCGGCGCGGATCATGAGATCGAAAGAGGGAATTCCCGATTGCGCCGCCATGCCGTCGGCAAAAGCCATTTCATTCGACGTCAGCAGAAGATAGGATGGAATTTGAGCCATACTGCAATTGACCTCAGAGCAATAGAAAACACAAGCTGCGCCGGCAACGCAAGAAAGGCTTCAATTTCATCATTTGCACAATTATTAAGCAACTCTACACCCTATAGGCGAGAGCCAAAATTTCGCAAATTTGTCACAAAATAGACCACTGCGGCGTCATCCCGCATCGAAATCGTCACGAGTCGAGCGCTGACGGGGCTTTCCGGCATGGAAACCGCGAGGAATACGTGCAAAAGGAGAATATCCTTTTGAAAGTCCAACATTAGTTTGGCACGATATCTGCATTGGCATGGCCGAGCGGGTCTGGGACCTGCCACGGGGAGAAGCGGAGAGAAAGTTTCTCATGAAGAAGATCGAAGCGATCATTAAACCTTTCAAGCTCGACGAAGTGAAGGAAGCCCTTCAGGAAGTCGGATTGCAGGGTATTACGGTAACCGAAGCCAAGGGTTTCGGTCGCCAAAAGGGCCATACCGAACTTTACCGCGGCGCCGAATACGTCGTGGACTTTCTGCCGAAGGTTAAGGTGGAAGTGGTGCTCGCCGACGAAAATGCCGAAGCCGTGATCGAAGCGATTCGTAACGCGGCCCAGACTGGACGGATTGGCGACGGCAAGATATTCGTGTCCAACGTCGAGGAGGTCATCCGTATCCGCACAGGCGAGACGGGTGTAGACGCAATCTAGCCGGCTCGGCGTGACCGTTCATATCGTTACTGAAATCGAGGAACCTGTAATGACGAGCGCAAGCGAAATCATGAAACAAATCAAGGAAAACGACGTCAAGTTCGTTGACCTTCGCTTTACCGACCCGCGCGGCAAGCTGCAGCATGTGACGATGGATATTTCCGCCGTTGACGAGGACATGTTCGCCGATGGCGTCATGTTCGATGGTTCCTCGATCGGTGGCTGGAAGGCGATCAACGAGTCCGACATGGTCCTCATGCCGGACCCCGCAACGGTTCATATGGACCCGTTCTTCGCCCAGTCGACGATGGTCATCTTCTGCGACATCCTCGATCCGGTTTCGGGTGAATCCTACAACCGCGACCCACGCGGCACGGCCAAGAAGGCGGAAGCCTATCTGAAGGCTTCGGGTATCGGCGACACCATTTTTGTCGGTCCGGAACCAGAATTCTTCGTCTTCGACGACGTGAAGTACAAGGCCGATCCCTACAACACAGGCTTCAAGCTCGATTCGTCCGAACTGCCTTCCAACGACGACACGGATTACGAGACCGGCAACCTCGGTCACCGTCCGCGCGTCAAGGGCGGCTATTTCCCGGTCCCGCCGGTCGATAGCCTGCAGGACATGCGCTCCGAGATGCTGACTGTGCTCACCGAAATGGGCGTTGTCGTCGAGAAGCACCACCATGAAGTCGCATCCGCCCAGCACGAGCTTGGCGTGAAGTTCGACACGCTGGTGCGTAACGCCGACAAGATGCAGATCTACAAATATGTCGTGCATCAGGTCGCCAACGCATACGGCAAAACGGCAACCTTCATGCCGAAGCCGATTTTCGGCGACAACGGCTCAGGCATGCACGTCCACCAGTCGATTTGGAAAGATGGCAAGCCGACCTTTGCCGGTGACGAATATGCCGGCCTGTCGGAAAGCTGCCTCTTTTATATCGGCGGCATCATCAAGCATGCCAAGGCGATCAACGCCTTCACCAACCCGACGACCAACTCCTACAAGCGTCTCGTCCCTGGTTACGAAGCACCGGTCCTGCTTGCCTATTCGGCCCGCAACCGGTCGGCCTCCTGCCGTATTCCGTTCGGCTCCAACCCGAAGGCCAAGCGCGTCGAAGTGCGCTTCCCGGATCCGATGCAGAACCCCTATCTCGGTTTTGCTGCCATGCTGATGGCCGGTCTCGACGGGATCAAGAACAAGATCCATCCGGGCAAGGCCATGGACAAGGATCTCTACGACCTTCCGCCGAAAGAACTGAAGAAGATCCCGACCGTTTGCGGATCGTTGCGCGAAGCGCTCGAAAGTCTCGACAAGGACCGTAAGTTCCTGACGGCCGGTGGCGTGTTCGATGACGACCAGATCGACGCCTATATCGAACTGAAGATGACGGAAGTGATGCGCTTTGAAATGACGCCTCACCCGGTCGAGTTCGACATGTATTATTCGGCCTGACCGGCCGTATGACATGACCGCGGTGCACGCCGCATTGTGAAACGGCGGGGTCTTCCCGCCGTTTTTCGTTTCAAGTCCTCATGGCCGCTCGCGGCTGATATTTTATCTGTTTGGTGAAGCATGGCGCCTCAAACGAAGGCTGGTCCCGGCAGGCCGGTCGACTGGTTGATTTTTTCTCTCGTTCCGATCTTCTTTTCCAGCAACATGATTTTCGGCCGCGGCATTATCGGGGATGTGGCGCCCTATACGACGGCATTTCTGCGTTGGGCCGGATCAACGGCGATCATGTTGCCCTTCATCTATGCGGACCGCCGCGCCAGTGCGCTTTTCATACGCAATCATTTCTGGCTGTGGCTGCTGCTTGGCGGCCTCGGCATGGGCATATGCGGCGGTCTCGTCTATTGGTCGCTGACCTACACAAGCGCTGCCAACGGCACGCTGATCTACACGACCTCGCCGCTCTTCATCATCCTGTTTCAGTGGATGTTCGGCGGACGCCATATCGGCGGGCGCGAACTGGCCGGCATGATAGTCGCCTTTGCCGGCGTCATCTCCATCGTGCTGCGCGGAGATCCATCAGCACTGCTGCATCTCAGCTTCAATGTCGGTGACTTCGGCATTCTCGTCGCCGCCATCTCCTTCGCCATCTACTCCATCCTGCTGAAAAATTCGGCGCTTCAGCAGCTCTCGCCGCTGGCGCTGTTCGGCATTATCGCACTGTCGGGCGCACTCGTGCTGCTGCCTCCAAGCATCCTGGAATTCATCGACGGCGGGCCACTTCCCGATTCCGCTTCGGACTGGTGGAAGATTGCCGGGATGGTCGTCTTTGCCTCGCTTGCCGCCTTCTTCTGCTTCCAGCATGCGGTGCGCGTGTTTGGTCCGTCGACGGCAGGCATAACGCTCTATCTCATGCCGCCGGTCTCCATCGTCATGGCCGTCATTTTTCTTGGCGAGACATTCGAACCTTATCATGCGCTCGGCATTGTGCTTGTATTGGGTGGAGTCGTTCTCGCCTCTCTGAAAGGCAAAAGACAGATCGAGAGCAAACGAACGGAAGCGGACAGTTGACAGACTACATCTTGATGTTCGTGAATTTTATTCCCACATGATCTTGCGAAAGGACATCGCACCATGAAGCAGAAAAACGCAAAATTCATGATTGGGGAAGTTGTCCGTCACAAGGTATTCCCGTTCCGTGGCGTCATATTCGACGTAGATCCGGAATTTGCTAATACTGAAGAGTGGTGGAACTCAATCCCGATTGAAATCCGACCCAGCAAGGACCAGCCTTTTTATCATCTGCTCGCCGAAAACGACGATATGGAATATGTCGCTTATGTTTCGGAACAGAACCTGGAGCATGACGAAAGCGAGCAGCCTTTACGCAATCCGCAGATCTACCAGATCTTCGAACCTCGCGACGGCGGTCAGTTCAAGCCGAAGATGATTCTTGCGCACTGACGTCAATTGCGTCGATAAGCCGAAAATCCGCACATGCGAATTTGGATTGCTGACAAACCCCTGGCGTAAGCTGGGGGTTTGAGATTCTCGGAAACATGTCGAAGAGACATGTTTCCGAGAAGATGGCTTCGATATCCCATCTGGAGCCCCGCAGAACATCAAGCCGCGAGTGCCGCCCTCTCTCGTAACTCAGGCAAGTTCGCTCTCGTCGAACTTCGAGCGCGCAGCCTTTACCGACGAATGATTATTCTCGGCCCAGGCCAACACTTTCGACAGCGGTTCGAACAGCGAATAACCGAGTTCCGTCATGCGGTATTCGACACTCGGCGGCTTGGTCGGAAATACTTCGCGGCCGATATAGCCGTCGCGCTGCAGGTCCCGCAAAGTCTGGGTCAGCATGCGCTGCGAAATATCCGGCACCAGCCTGCGCAACTCTCCGAAGCGATAAGGTTTCTCCGCCAGCGCCTGCAGAATGAGCGTCGACCACTTGCCGGCGATCTGGTTCATCACATCGCGCACCGGGCAGTTTCCCGCATCCCATGTGGACATGTCGCATGGTTCTCCGGAAAGCATCGGCACACGCGCTCTGTTGTCCATACTGGTGGTTCCCTTTTGGTAACGATCTCCCTGAAATGTGCCTCCTTTACATATCCTGGTCAATTCCTATTCTAGTGCTAGTCTCTTTTTGAGACCAACAATCATGCCGCGCTGATCTGCCGGTATTGCAAGAGGAAACGACATGACCAAACTTCTCGTCACTGGCGCCGCCGGCCAACTCGGCCGCGCAGTCCTCAATCACCTCCTGGAGACATCGAAAGTGTCCGCAGGCGATATCGTTGCCGCGAGCCGCGATACGTCCAAGCTTGCCGATCTTGCATCCAAAGGCGTCGAAACCCGCAAGGCCGATTTCACCGACGAGAATGGCCTCGCCGCAGCCTTTGCCGGCATCGATCGTGTTCTGATCATCTCGACCGACGATCTTGCCACGCCGGGCGGCAGACTGAAGCAGCACAAGGCCGCGGTTGCAGCGGCCGTAAAGGCCGGGGTCAAGCATATCCTCTACACGTCCATGCCGAACCCGGACAAATCGCTGGTCAGCTTCGCGCCCGATCACCTCGGCACCGAGGAGGCCATCAAGGCGACCGGCATTCCCTACACGATCCTGCGCAATGCCTGGTATGGCGACAACTATCTGATGTCGATGCCGCACAATCTGGAAACCGGCACATGGTATACCGCCTATGGTGCGGGCAAGGTATCCAACATCAGCCGTGACGATTGCGCCCGAGCTGCAGCCGCAGCCCTTGCCAATCCGCCAACAGGCAGCAACATCCTCACATTGACCGGTTCCGAAAGCCTGACGGCCGAAGAGATCGCAGCGCTTGTATCCAAGGCAAGCGGCAAGCCGCTCAACATCGTGCATGTCACCGACGAACAGCTGGCAGGCGGATTGACGTCGGCCGGCCTTCCCGATTTCCTCGTCAGGATGCTGGTTTCGGCCGATGCCAATATCCGCGCCGGGAATTTCGATCTGGTGACCACCGACTACGAAACGCTGACAGGCATCAAGCCACAGGATCTTTCGGCTTATCTCGACAGCCAGAAGAACGCGCTTCTCGGAGCCCATTGAACTGAAAACAGCAACGTCGGCAGAGACACATGCTCTGCCGGTGTTACAAGATTTTCCCGCTCAGTGAGCCGCGACGGAAAAAGTATGATCGGAGATGACCTGATTGCGACCAGACATCTTGGCCATGAACAGAAACTGCTCCGCCGCATTGAGATAATTGTCGAACGTTTCCATACCGTGGATCTCGGCAACTCCGATCGATACCGTGATATTGAACATCTCGCCCTTCCAGCCGATCGCGCGTAACACCAGTTCCTGCCTCAGGCGATCGAAGCTTTCCGTTGCCAGGGCGACATCCTGCCCGACCAGAAGCAGCCCGAACTGGTCGAGGCCGAGATGCGCGACGGACATTTCAAGATCCGCTGAAAGGTGGAGGAGATTGGTGCCGAATTCCGAAAGCACATGAGCGGCACATTCGGATCCATGCAACTCGGAAATCCGGAAAAGCCGGTCTATGTCGACGATGGCTATGCTGCAGGCACGCCCGCCTTCGATGCATTCCGAAACGATAGGCTCGCCGAACCGATAGAAATCCTCGATGGACAGGATGCAACGGTCAGTCGCGGAAGCGGTCCAGAGACCTCCTGCCGCCCCACTTGTCGCGACCTGTTCGGAATAGTCAAACGAGTCCGGCTGCTCGCGTTTCTGACTGACGATATAAGGCATGCGGCACCTGGCTTCAGCGCTTAAGCGACATTCTTGATATCGCCGACGCTTCGAGCAGACCGCATCGAGCGGATCTGAATCAACGTGTCGAGGTTCTGGTTGACGCGACAATAGAACTCTTCATCGATGAACGGCCGCAGCATGAAGTCGTTGCCGCCCGCCTTCAGGAAACGGGCCGACAAATGCCGGTCAGACGAAGACGATACGCCGATGATCCGCAGCTCATGCGAACCGCGAACGGAGCGAATGCGGCGGGTAAGCTCGAAACCATCGATATCCGGCATGTTGTAGTCGGTGATGACCAAACCGATATCGTTGTTCTTTTTGAGGATCTCGAGCGCCTTTGCGCCGTTTTCAGCCGTGCTGACGCGGAAATTGTACCGCTTGAGACGGCTGGAGAGCAGTGCCCGCGCCGTCGGGCTGTCGTCGACGATCAGGACGTGGTGGCGATGGTTGGTCAGGAACCGGCACACGGATTCCGCCAGCATCTCGACCGCAAAGACATTGTCCTTGAGGATATAATCGACGATGTCCTTGGTCAGCAGCTTGTCGCGCGTTTCCTGGTGAAACGTACCTGTAAACACGACCGTCGGTATCGACAGGTCGATCAGGTATTCGAGCGCCTCGCCGTTTTCGGCGCCCGGAAGATTGATGTTGGAAATCGCCAGCATGATCGGATCGGTCGATCGGTCGTATGCGAGCTGAAGGTCTTCGAAATTGCGGCAAATCTCGACGTCGATGTCGAAAAGCTCCTTCAGCCTCATGCCGATCATAGATGTGAAGACGTTGGAATCCTCGGCCAGAAGAATGCGGGAATTGCCAAGTGACTCACCGGAATACTGCATCCCGGAAATACCAAGGAATGTCATTGTCGACCCTTACAAATAAATTCATGCCCCGAGCATATTTTTATTTGGCGCGATTTGCGGAACGGTTAACTCGCCGGCTCAATTCAGAACAAATCGAGCCGGGAGATCGTTCTCGTCATCTTTTAGGTCAATGAAACATGGCGATATATGCTTAACCGCCGTGAAATTTCTGCCGCAACTTCGCCGGACCGGTGGATCGTCATGCGCCTCCGCGAACGTCGGGTTCTTCCAGCAGGATCGGCGAGCCGCGATGATAGACGACCTCCGAACGGGGGAATGGTATCTCGACGCCCTGCTCACGGAATTGCTTCAGTATCTCGATACGGATGTCATTGCGGACACGCAGCCCTTCCGACATGTCGGCCAGATGGAAGCGCAGTTCGAAATCCAGAGAGGATCCACCGAACGCAAGAAACTCCACATGCGGCCCTGGATTTCGGAGGATTTCAGGCACTTTCTCGACGATGGCCAGAAGAATGGCCATGACCTTTTCGGGATCGCTCTCGTAGCTGACCGAAACCTTGATCTCCGATCGCTGTATCCGGTTCTTCAGGGTCCAGTTACCGACGGCCGCGTTGATGAGATCCGAATTCGGAACGATGATCGCCTGCTGGCGGAACGTTTCGATTTCCGTGGCACGCACCGAAATCCGTTTCACGATGCCTTCCGTCGTGCCTGTTACGACATGGTCTCCGACCTTGAAAGGTCGCTCGACCAGCAGGATCAGGCCGGACACAAAGTTCGACACGATGTTCTGTAGGCCGAAACCGATACCGACGGACAGGGCAGAAGCGACAAGAGCCAGGTTGGAAAGATTGATCCCTGCGGCCGACACGCCGATGATCACCGCCAGCCCGACGCCCAGATAACCAATACCGGTTTTCACCGAGTTGCGGACGCCGATATCGACATGGCTACGGGCAAGCACGTTGCCGTCTATCCATTTCTGGGCCCAACGGGTGACGATATAGCCCAGTGCGAACAGAAGCACGCCGCCGAATATGCCGACGATCGAGATCGAGATACTGCCGATGCGGAATTCCGTGAAGAAGCTGACAACCCAGGATTCGATGTCGGTAATCTGGAATCCCCAGGTGATCAGGATCAGCGGGATGCCGAGCGCAAGCGCGATGACATAGATCCCGAGACCGACGAGGAGCCCGGCCTGGTCAAGTCCGATCTCGCCGAAGCGATGCCGCTCGACCAGTCGCCGTCCAAGCGCCGTATCGTTGAAGGCGCCCCGTTTCGCAATCGCCTTGCCTGACAGAATCCCGATGTAGATGAGAGCAAGCACCGCTCCGGTCAGAACGATCTGTGTAGATGCGAAGCGCGCCAGGCCGACATATCCGGCGATGACGCAGAGAAGCAACAGGCCGCCCATCACCCGCAACGCGACGGAAAAGTAACGCGGCCAAGGGCGCCCCTGCCCCGTAGGATCCTCTCCCTCGGTCATAACCGGCCGAATAAAGGAGATGGCAATAAGAATGAGGCCAATCACTACCGAGGCAATCAGGCTCTTTGCGATCGTCAGCACCAAAGGGGAACCAAGTGCCTCGCTCACGGCGCCGAGCAGATAATCCAGCCCGTTGACGACGGCCATGGCGATGATCGCCAGGCTGAGAAGACGAGCCCCCCTGTCCGTGATCCTGACCAGCCTCCAGCCCGTTTCGTTCGGTGCGAGCGCTGCATAGGTCAGTTTCCAGACAAAATGTACGAACCAGACGAAGCCGAAGAACGTGGCAATCATCGGCGCCACGTCCGGGCGCAGGACATTGAAGCCTTCAAGGAACAAGTATGAGGTTATGAGAAAGGCAGCGAAACTCACGCTCTGCATCACCGTCGACCAGAACGTATAGGAAAGCCGTTTGATGTAGGCGGGATTTGCGCTGTCATTGCGTCTCAAAAACCTGCCGAAAAGCCGATATCCGCCCGCGAGGAAAAGAAAGGCGGCACCCACGGACAGGCCGATGGCGCCAAGCAGCGAAAACGCCTTGAAGCGCCAGACGAAGCTCGTCCAGCTTGCGATCGTCGACGAGAAATCCCGCATTTCGGTAATGAACGCATTGCCCGCATCGACGAAGACCTCGGGTGTCAATTCCGTGTGCCGGAACAGCGTTTGTGCAAACAGCGCTCGGCGAAGATTGGTTATCGTATTGGCAAGTTGCGTGGCGCTGTTCTGCAGATTGCCCGCGTCATCGACGATCAGGTTGAGCTGCGAACGCTCGTTCTGAAGCTTTCCTCTTTCCTCGGCCACAGCCGGTGCCTCTGCCGGCTGTCCCGTGGCAGGCGGCTCGCCAAGACTGGTGATGCGCCCCTGGATCTGCTCGACACGCACCTTCATCGCATCCGAGGCAACCCGCATATCTTCGACGATCGCTTCGGCTCTCACCCTGATGTCGGCGAGCTTCGCATCGTCATCGGCGGCGGTATTGACGCTTTCGCGAAATGCGCTGAGCTGCTGCCGCAACCCGTCCAGCTTGTCCTTCATCTCGATGTTGATCGAGTCGGCCGTGACATCCGTCGGGGCAGCCTGGTCGGTTTGCACCTGCGCGGATGGCTGCGCTGGCGGCTGGGATTGAGCCGCTGCGTCGTGAGCGAAGCCCGAAGAAACGGCGAGCGACAGGAGAAGGGCGATCGACATGCGCCCTCGGAAAAGATCAAGGAGTTCGCCGAGGCGGCGACCGAGGAAGAAGGATGGGTTCACTGTTCTCTCGTCTTGCTAACCGAATCGGTTCGCAAAATAGGACCTGTTCACGGCGAAGAAAAGGAATGTTGTATTTCTAATAAAGTGATCGGGAACCCTGGAACATTTTGGCGCGTTACCTGCCGCACCCCAAGGACGGGGTTATTGAAAGGGTAACGATATGGAAGACGCAGGTATCGGCTGGATTGCAGCCATCATCATCGGCGGCATTGCCGGCTGGCTCGCCGAAAAATTCATGAAGAGCGACATGGGCGTCTTCATGAACATTATTCTGGGTATCGTCGGCGCAATCATCGCCAACGCCATCCTTGGCGTATTCGGTGTCGTCCTCGGGGGCTGGATCGGATATCTGATCGCCGGCTTTATCGGCGCTTGCATTTTGATCGCAGTTGCCCGCGCCTTCAGACGCTGAAGAAATTCGATCCTTTTGTCGGCCGGCAGTTCCCGGCCGACAAAACGCTCCTAGGGCGCAAGCGCGATTTTCTGCGCATCGTGCCCCAGCATCTCCGCAAGCACGGCAACAACCAGATTATGGTCTTCTCGTTGCGGCAATCCTGAAACCGTCACCGCTCCGATACAGCCCACACCTGCGACGGTGATCGGGAAACTGCCTCCATGGGCGGCATAGTCCGTATCGGAGAGACTGAACTTTTCTTCCAGCGTCGCATCCTGCTGCGCCAACCGCAGTCCCACGGCGTAGCTCGAGCGAAGAAAGTGCAATACGATGTTCCGCTTGCGACGCACCCATCGGGCATTGTCCGCAGTCGACCCCGAAAGAGCGGTGTAAAACACCGGCATCGAATGCAGGGTCACATCGATGGCAACAGGCAGACCACGCTCACTCGCCAACCGCCTCAGCCGCTCCCCCAGCGCCCAGGCCTCGTCGCTATCGAACCTGTCGAAAACAAGCAGGCGTTCCTGCTCCGCGATTGCTGCGGTATCGTCTTCCAATGATGACATTCTATCCCTCCCAGAATTCGTCTGACAGCGCACGTCACGCTCGTCTATTCGCCTGCCGATTCCTGTTTTCGGGAAACGAAAGCAGCGAGTTCGTCGACAGCAAACCCGATCCGTTCGCGCAGCGCCGGAGAGACAATCTCGGAGCCCGAAAAATCACGGTTTGACGCGTAGATCGCCGTCGGAATCGTATGCGCCATGAAAAATCCGAACAACGGTCGCAGCTGATGCTCGACCATCAATGCGTGCCGCTCACCGCCACCCGTGGCAGCGATCAGAACCGGCTTGCCGCGCAATTGCTCCGGATCGATGAGGTCGATGAAATGTTTGAACATGCCGGGATAGCTGCCCTTGTAGGTGGGCGAACCGATGACGAGCAGATCTGCCCCGACCACGGCATTGAGTACCGCTGCCGCATCCGTATCCAGATCGGCTTGCGACTTCGCAAGACCCAGCGAGTCCCCCACGTCCGTGAGGTCGAAAACCGACTTTTCCAGATCATACCGGTCGGACGCGAGTTCCGCGATATGCTCGACCAGAGCGGATGTCTTGGATGGTCGACCGTAACTTCCCGAGAGCCCAACGAGTTTCAACTGCGTCATTCAAATATCCGTTTACCGACCACCAGCCATGGCATGGCATTTTATTCGACCTACCACTTCGACGACCGTCCGAAAAGGCATCGTGTTTGTTGCATTGTCACGCTGCACTCGCCGCCTGTGACTTGCTATTCCATCAGTTGATGAATGGACGAAAGCAATTCGTCATATTGGTAAGGCTTCGGCAGAAAAATCGTATTTGCGGGCAAGAGCATTGGATCAAGTCGCACGATGCCGGACGTGATGATGATGCCGATACCAGGCCGGATCGCCCTCACCCGCTGAACCAGCTGCAATCCGTCGATCGAGCCATCCATGTTGACGTCGGTGAAGACGATATCGATGTGAGGATTGTTTCGGAAAAGCACCATCGCTTCGTCGGCATTGGCCGCCTCAAGCACGTCATGGCCGACTTCTTCCAGCGCATCGAGTGTTGCAAATCGAACAACCGGCTCGTCTTCAACGACAAGAACTACGGCGTTTTGGGCTGCCATCTATCTCTCCCTGCCGCGTGAGCAAGCGGCAAAATATCAAATTGCCACATCCAAAAATCGAAATATGGCCGCCGATATAGGGGAATAGGCGGTCATCGACAAGGAGAACAAGCTTACCGGTGCCCGACTGTCATGCCGGAAACGGCAACCACCCACCCCGAAAACCGCCATAGGGCGCGGCAAACGGCAGCAATGGCAGGCGACAGGTCTTGTATGACGGGTAACGCGCTTGCTTTGCTCGCCTTTCGGGAATAACTCCCGAATTACGTCAACAAGCGCCCTCTGCTCTGCGGCCGAGAGCCTCGAACGACACTCCTGCATACCCTTCACCTAGACAATGATAACGGGCATAAAAGGTCACGCCTCATGATGGAATTGTTCACGGCTGCCGGCTTCATGGCACTCGTCGAGGTCATCGCAATCAATCTTGTTCTTTCCGGCGACAATGCGATCGTCATCGGGCTGGCCGCTGCCGGCCTGCCGGCACATATGCGCCAGAAGGCCATTCTCTTCGGCATTATCGCCGCCACGGTCCTGCGGCTGGTTTTTGCGGTCGTCACCACCTATCTCCTCGGCATTCCGGGGCTGCAGCTCCTCGGCGGTCTTCTGCTCGGCTGGGTCTGCTGGAAGATGTGGTCGGAGCTTCGCGTGGCTCAGCACGATGACGCTCACGGAACCGCCGACGGAGCAGCATCAACCCGCGCGCCCGAAAAGACGTTTTTCCAGGCCGCCATGCAGATCGTGCTGGCCGACGTTTCGATGTCGCTGGACAACGTCCTGGCCGTCGCAGGTGCGGCGCAGGGGCACTCTACGGTCCTGATCATCGGCCTTATCGTGTCGATCGCGCTGATGGGCGTTGCTGCGAATTTTGTCGCAAAGCTTCTTTCCCGCTTCCGGTGGATCGCCTATCTCGGCCTGATCATCATCGTCTACGTCGCTCTGAGCATGATCTATCATGGTTTCGACGAGGTGCTGCCGCTCATCTCCAACTATCTTTTCGGCGCCTGAGCAGATCATGGATCAAATACGGCCCGGCGGGCAGCGCTTGCCGGGCCTATTGGTTTTAAAGCGCCCGGGCAGCAGCCAGAACGTCTTCTGCATGGCCGGCGACCTTGACCTTCGGCCAGATCTTCGCCACCCGGCCTTCGGCGTCAATCAGGAATGTCGTACGTTCGATACCCATATAGGTCTTGCCGTACATACTCTTCTCCTTCCACACGCCATAAAGCTGTGAGACCGCGGTGTCCTCGTCAGATCCGAGCGAGATGGTCAACTCGCGCTTGCTGACGAAATTGTCATGCTTCTTCACGCTGTCGGCCGAGACGCCGACGACCGCAGCCCCCAGTTTCTCGAACTCCGGTTTGAGATGTGAAAAAGAGATCGCTTCGGTCGTGCAGGCGGTCGTGTCATCCTTCGGATAGAAATACAGGACCAGCGGCTTGCCGCGAAAGCTCGCCAGAGAAATTGCCCGGGCGCCATTTCCGGGCAGTGTGAAATCCGGCGCTTCGTCGCCGATGTTCAGGTTCGCCATGGTTTTCCTTTCTTTTGCCAGCATCTTGAGTGACTGTTATCGCCATGGGTATATACAGCCCGACGAGGCGTCCAGATCAGCGGTGGATGCGAAAAGGATGAGTTCTTCACTGAATGGCGGAAATAAGAGGAGAGAAGATCGATTTCGGCAGGAAGGACATCGTCCCACTGCACGAGCTTCCGTCCGCCCAGACCGAAGATCCCATTATCGTCCACTGCCCGCCGCACCGCACGAGAACCTGGCGTTTCTGCAAGACAGTGGCGCTTTTTGTCGTCCTCATCATGGTAGCTGTCGGCAGCGCCGTCTTCGCCATTGAAGGCGGCATCGTCGATGGCACGCTGACCAGTCGCGCCCAGTCTGCCCTGAACAACGCGATCGGCCCCCGCTACATCTCCAATGTCGGCTCCACAGCGATCCGTTTCGATTCGGATTTTCGTCTGGCGATCGAAGCGCGCGACGTTGATATCGTCGAGCGCGCGACCGGACAGCATTTGAGCCGTGCAGGCGCCCTGCGCATGGCTGTGGATCCGCTCGCCTTGCTCGGCGGGCGCATATCGATCAACAGCATAGCGGCACAGTCCATTCGGCTAGAGACCGCACAATTGCCCGAAGGCGATCCCATCGCACTTGCCAAGGTCAGGGTCGATGCCGTTCCTCAACTTCTGGAGCAGGCATTTCAGAGGCTTGATGAAGCGCGCGGCCTGATCGAACGAACCGGCACGGCATCCATCCGTCTCGCCGGCATCGAGATCGTCCTGCCCGCCGCACCTGAACGCTCGCCGACAGTTCTCAAGGTCAACGACCTTCAGCTGGCACGCAATGCTGAGGGGGAGATCGGCATCGACGGCACCATCAGCATCAATGATCGCAAAGCCAAGCTGACGGCCGCCTCCAAAACTGTCGATGGCGTGACGGCCGCCCTTTCCGCACACCTCTCCGGGCTGGAAGTCACACAGTTCCTCCTGAAGCGAACGGAAGACGGACAACCGCGAGAAGGCCTCGAAAGCTCCGTCGATTTCGACATGTCCGCCGAGCGATCTCGCGGCGATGCCCAGAAGCCGGCCATGTCGGCGACACTGACGAATTCGCCGGGCAATTTCTATTTCGACGGTATCCAGCAGACGTTCAGTGGCGCAACCATCAATGTCGCCTACGATTTTGCCAAGGACTCGATCGAGATCTTGAAGTCGGAGGCTAGTTTCGGCCCGACGATCCTCCCGTTTACCGGCGCCGTCATCGATCTGAACAGGTTGAACCAGAGTGATACGCGCCTCGGCTTCGGTCTCGATGTTCTGATTAGAGGCGGCAAAGCCATTGGTGCATCTCAGGGAGAACAGCCAGCGGATTTCGACCTCAAGGCGACAGGCCGATATCTTTCTTCTGACCGCCAGCTGGAATTTGACGAGATGACTGTGGCGAGCCCGCTCGGGCATATGGCCGCGGCGCTCAAGGTTCGTTTCGGCAAACAGTCTCCCGAGATCAGTTTCGGAGGCCAGCTTCCGCAGATGCAGGTGACCGGCATCAAGCAGCTCTGGCCCTTCTGGATGGCGCGCAAACCACGCGACTGGGTGATGGCCAATCTTTTCGGTGGCAACGTGACCAACGGAACGATTGCCGTCTTCATTCCCGCCGGTCGGATGAAAGGCCCCGGAATACCGATGGAGCTCGACGCCAACGAGCTGCAGATCAGCTTCGGGATCACAGATTCCCGCCTCAATCTACCGGGTGAAGTTCCGCCGCTGCGCGATCTGGCCGGAAAATTCTCGCTGAAAGGTGAGGACATGGTGGTCGATGTCAGCAAGGCGGCGTCCTATGCGCCGTCCGGTCGCGTCGTTTCCGTCGAAAGCGGACGCTTTGCCATTCCATCGACCTATGCAAAACCGTTGATGGCGGATCTCACGCTCAAGATCGCAGGCCAGGCGGACGCAATCACGGAGCTTGCCAATTTCGCGCCGATGAACGCGCTGAAGGGCACCAATTTCAAGCCTGGCGACTTTTCGGGAAATGCCAGAGCCGATATCCAGGCCCGCTTCGGACTGATCTCGGATCACCATCCGCCAAAGCCGATCTGGAACGCCCAGATACGTCTCGACGGGGTCAATCTGGCCACCCCGATGGAGGGGCACAAGATCGGCGGACTGATAGGGATGTTGGCTGTCGACAATCAGGCCGCCCGGCTTTCAGCGAACGGAACCATAGACGATATACCGGCCGAACTCTCGGTTACGGAACCGGTGGATGCCAATTCGACCGTCAAACGGGAACGCATCATCAAGGCCACACTGAACAATTCCCAGCGGGACAAGCTCGTTCCCGGGCTGTCGGATTTGGTCGATGGCCCGATCGTGGCTGAGCTGACGAGGCTGGATGAAAAGCGCCAGTCCGTCACGCTCGACCTGAGTCGCTCCTCCCTCACCGTCCCGTGGATCGGATGGACGAAGGGCAGCGGGATCGGCTCCAAGGCCCAGTTCGAAGTCTCGACCGGCGCTGCAAAGGAAATTGCCCTCAACGGATTCCAGCTGAGCGGCGATAGTTTCGGCGTCAAGGGTGACCTGCAGCTGTCAGACGGAGCCTTGAAGTCGGCGTCATTTTCTCACGTCCAGCTTTCGCCTGCCGACAACTACAGCGTCAGTGTAAAGCGCTCCAAGGGCGCATATGACATTGCCATTGGCGGTTCGAGCGTCGACCTGCGGCCGATCATCACGATGCTGCGCGCCAACAGCACCGGCGGCGGTTCGACGAAGGGTTCGGGTGATGGCGGCAGTGCCAGCTTACGTGCACAAGTCGATCGCGTCGTCGGTTTCAACGATGAATCGCTTTCAAATGTTGCGCTGAACTTCTCTTCACGCGGATCGAACATCGTGCGTGCCGACATGTCTTCAGTCACCGCAAGCGGACAGGCACTGGTGACGCAGATGTCGCGTGGCGACACGATTTCCGTCACCAGCGGCGATGCCGGAGCGGTCGCTCGCTTCACGGATCTCTATGACAACCTGAGGGCCGGCCTCCTGAACCTGAAGCTCAAGGCTCGCGGTAACGATTGGGTCGGTTCGCTCGATATCCGCAATTTCCAGCTCGCGAATGAACAGCGACTTCAGTCTCTCGTGTCCAGCCCCGTCGGACAGGATGGCGAGAGCCTCAATTCGGCGGTGAAAAAGGATATCGACGTCAGCTCGGCGCGTTTCCAGAGAGGTTTCGCCGCACTGGTTTACCGCGAAGGTGCGCTGTCGGTTGCCAATGGCGTCGTACGCGGCGAGCAGATCGGCGCCACCTTTCAGGGCAAGATCCGCGATGCGAACGGCAACATGGACCTCACCGGCACTTTCATGCCGGCTTACGGGCTGAACCGGCTTTTCGGTGAGCTTCCCCTGATCGGTGCGATCCTTGGAAATGGTCGCGACCGTGGCCTGCTCGGCATCACATTCAAGCTGGACGGCCCCTTTGAGAAACCTCGGCTGATCGTCAATCCACTCTCGCTCATCGCACCCGGCGTGTTCCGCCAGATATTCGAATTCCAGTAATGCAAAAGGCCGCTCGAAAGCGGCCTTTTATCAACTGCTTCGCTTCCGTCCGGCTCAGGCGGGACGAACCAGAATGTGCTTCTTCTTGCCGAGCGACAGCTTGATCACACCATCGGCGGTCACTTCGCCCGAACCGATGACTGTGCGCTCGTCGGAGATCGCAACATCGTTGATGCGCACAGCCCCGCCCTGGACATGCCGACGGGCTTCGCCGTTGGATGCAGCAAGGCCGGCCTTGACGATCAGCGCAAGCAGACCGATGCCGGCTTCGAGTTCGCCCTTCGCCACGTCGATAGATGGCAGGTTGTCGGCCAGAGCGCCTTCCTCGAAGGTCTTGCGCGCCGTCTCGGCTGCCTGCTCGGCATTGTCACGGCCATGCAGCATGGCGGTCACTTCGGTCGCGAGGATCTTCTTCACCTCGTTGATTTCAGAGCCGCCAAGCGCCGAAAGCCGGGCGATCTCATCCATCGGCAGCGTCGTGTAGAGCTTGAGGAAGCGCGAAACGTCGGCATCCTCGGTATTGCGCCAGTACTGCCAGAAGTCGTAGGCAGATAGCATGTCCGGGTTGAGCCAGACGGCGCCGTTCAGCGACTTGCCCATCTTGGCGCCCGAAGCCGTGGTCAGAAGCGGCGAGGTCAGCGCGTAGAGCTGCGGCGTCCCCATCCGGTGACCGAGGTCGATACCGTTGATGATATTGCCCCACTGATCCGAGCCGCCCATTTGAAGGCGTGTGCCGTATCGCTTGTTGAGCTCGACGAAATCGTAGGCCTGCAGGATCATGTAGTTGAATTCGAGGAAGGACAGCGACTGCTCGCGGTCGAGGCGCGTCTTGACGCTGTCGAAGGACAGCATCCGGTTGACCGAGAAATGACGGCCCACGTCGCGCAGGAATTCGAGATAGTTGATATCGCGCAGCCAGTCGCCGTTGTTGATCATCATGGCGTCCTTCGCACCCTCTCCGTAGGAAAGGTAATTGGCGAAGACGCGCTTGATAGAGGCGATATTGCTTTCGATCGTATCGACCGTCATCAGCTGGCGAGCATCGTCCTTGAACGACGGATCGCCGACCATGCCTGTACCGCCACCCATCAGCGAGATCGGACGGTGTCCGGTCTTCTGCATCCAGTGCAGCATCATGATCTGGATAAGTCCGCCGGCATGCAAGCTTGGTGCCGTCGGATCGAAGCCGATATAGGCGGTCACGGTTTCCTTGGCGAACAACTCGTCGAGACCTGCCTCGTCGGAGATCTGGTGAATGAAGCCGCGCTCATCGAGCGTGCGGAGGAAATCGGACTTGAACCTGGACATCTCTCTTCTCTGCGGATGTGTTTTTAGTTGCGAGACGGCGTCTAGCACCGTTTTTTCGCATAATCACTTCAAAAGTGATCCCGCCACCCGAAGAGCACCACGGGATTGCGAGGCAACGCTCCGCACATAAGGCTTCGTTAACCTTAAGGATGTGTAATCAGGCCATACAAGCATCGGATTTGACTCGCTTTTCAGGAGCATAACGTGGCCGACCGAGCCGAAAACAAGGTTTTTGGAAAACGGGCAGCGAATCACGTCCTGATTCTCGCAAGCGGCGAAAACATCCGCCACATGACCATTCGCCCCTGGATGATCGCCCTCACCGTCTGTTTCACCGGCATTCTCACGATCGGCTATCTCGGAGCGACATCCTATCTGGTGATCCGGGATGACCTGATCGGAGCGACGATCGCCCGTCAGGCCCGCATGCAGCACGATTACGAGGATCGTATCGCCGCGCTGCGCGCGCAGCTGGATCGCATCACGTCCCGCCAACTCCTCGACCAGCAAGTCGTCGAGAAGAAGGTCGAAAAGCTTCTCGAACAACAGGACGCGCTGTTTTCCCGTCACGGCAAGCTGGGTTCGCTTCTTGATCGCGCGGAGGAATCCGGGCTTCAGCCTGGCGCGGAAGCCCCGGCAGTCGATATTCCCGCCTTCGCGCCCGTAGGCGACGGTCGCCGGGCATCCTCGACCGGAGGGTCTGCGGCGATCGCCAAGATCCTGCAAGGCAGCGAGCCGTCCGCAAAATTGGATGTCGCCTCGACCATGGCCGGTACCAGTCTGCGTGAAGGCCCGGCCGATCGCGCCGACCGGATTTTCTCCAAGGTCACTTTGTCGCTCAAGACGCTCGAGAGCCAGCAGCTGACGAAGATCGCGAGCCTGACGACAGGAGCATCGGACGCGGCGAATGCGATCACCACGATCCTGCTGCGAAGCGGCGTCGATCTGGACCCTCCATCCGGCAAGGAAGGTGGTATCGGCGGCCCTTATGTCGAACCTCGCCTGCCGGGCAATCGTTTCGATACCTCTCTCGATGATCTCGATGCCGCCCTGACCCGGCTGGAAAGCGTGCGCGAGACAGCCCGTGACCTGCCCTTTTCCAATCCCGCCCCCGGACAGCCCGTCACCAGCCGGTTCGGAAACCGGGTCGATCCCTTTCTTGGTCGTCTGGCACTGCATGCCGGTATCGATTTTGCTGCCCAGACCGGCGACGATGTAAAGAGCACGGGCGCTGGAAAGGTCATCGCGGCCGGTGTCGTCGGCGGTTATGGCAACATGGTCGAGATCGACCATGGCTACGGCATTTCCACACGTTTCGGCCACCTTTCCAAGATACTGGTCAGCGTCGGAGACGAGATCAAGACCGGCGACGTGATCGGCCGCGCCGGGTCGACCGGGCGGTCCACCGGGCCGCACGTTCACTACGAAGTGCGACGAAATGGCCAGGCGGTCGATCCCATGCATTTCTTGAATGCCGGCATGAAGCTCACCACTTATCTCGAGTAGGAAGCTTCGTCATTCACGCGGCGTATCGCCGCGAGGTTACTTTCATTCACCAAAACGACGGCCACCCCAGCTGGTTTTCTTGACTTTCCGGCATTTTGGTCATATGTCGCGCCCTGTTGTCGCCCCATTTGCGCGTAGCGACGGATCATGTTCTTCTTGAACGGAACGGAATAGTATTTCCATTGACCACTTTTGCTGATCTTGGCCTGAGCCAGAAAGTTCTCAACGCCGTCACCGACGCCGGCTACACGATCCCCACGCCTATCCAGGCCGGAGCGATCCCGCATGCGCTGCAGCGACGGGATATCTGCGGTATTGCGCAGACCGGAACGGGCAAGACAGCATCCTTCGTCTTGCCGATGCTGACGCTTCTCGAAAAGGGCCGTGCGCGGGCACGCATGCCGCGAACCCTCATCCTTGAGCCGACCCGCGAACTCGCGGCCCAGGTTGCCGAGAACTTCGAGAAATACGGCAAGAATCACAAGCTCAACGTCGCCCTTCTGATAGGCGGCGTTTCCTTCGACGAGCAGGATCGCAAGCTCGAACGTGGCGCCGATGTGCTGATCTGCACGCCCGGCCGCCTTCTCGATCATTGCGAGCGCGGCAAGCTGCTGATGACCGGCGTCGAAATCCTGGTGATCGACGAAGCCGACCGCATGCTCGACATGGGCTTCATCCCGGATATCGAACGCATCGCCAAGATGATCCCGTTCACCCGCCAGACCCTGTTTTTCTCGGCCACCATGCCGCCGGAAATCCAGAAGCTAGCCGACCGCTTCCTGCAGAACCCGGAACGCGTCGAAGTCTCCAAGCCCTCCTCGACGTCGAAGACCGTGACGCAGCGCCTCGTCGCAGCCCATGGCAAGGACTATGAGAAGCGCGCCGTCCTGCGCGACCTGATCAAGGCCCAGGACGATCTAAAGAACGCCATCATCTTCTGCAATCGCAAGAAGGATGTGGCCGATCTTTTCCGCTCGCTCGAACGCCACGGTTTTTCTGTTGGCGCGCTGCACGGTGACATGGACCAGCGCTCGCGCACGACCATGCTGGCCGGCTTCAAGGATAACCAGATCACGCTGCTCGTGGCATCCGACGTCGCCGCCCGCGGCCTGGATATTCCCGACGTCAGCCACGTCTTCAACTTCGACGTTCCGATCCATGCGGAAGACTACGTTCACCGCATCGGCCGTACCGGCCGTGCCGGCCGCTCGGGTCGCGCATTCACCATCGTCACCAAGTCCGACTCGAAATATCTGGACGCGATCGAAAAGCTGATCGGCGAAAAGATCGAATGGCAGAATGGCGATATTGCCGCCCTGCCCGCCCCCATGGAAAGCCACGAAAGCGATCGCAGCGGACGCAAGAGTGGTGGCCGGGAACGTGGCGGCAAGGACCGCAGCCGTGGCAATCGCCACGAACAACCGGCAGCAGTAGCAGCGGCAGCACCGCAGCAGGAAAAACAAATCGTCACGGAAGAGGCAAGCGTGGAAGCAGTTCTGGAAAATACGAAGTCGGAGCGTCGCACCGACCGGAAGAATCAGCCTGCCAACAGCCGCGGCCGGGAACGCCGCCCGAACCCTGCCAATGACGACAACCGTGATCGCCGTCGCTATCGCGACCACGATGACGGCCCGACCCCGGTCGGTTTCGGCGATGATATCCCCGCCTTCATGCTGATCGTCGCCAACGCGGCGAAGTAATGTCCGCTCTCGCAAAACCGGGCCAGGATTTCCCTGGCCTTGGCGTTGGCCTGGTGATCCGCCGGGCCGACGGCAAGGTGCTTGTCTGCCGACGCCTGAAGGCGCCGGAAGCGGGCCACTGGAACATCGTCGGCGGCAAGGTCGACATGATGGAACAGGCCGAGGATGCCGCTCGTCGGGAAGCCGAAGAAGAGACCGGCCTGAAGATCGGCAAGATCAACTTTCTCTGCGTGATCGAAGGTATCCTTGAAGAAGAAGGCCAGCACTGGCTTTCCCTGATCTATGTGACCGACGATTTTTCCGGAGAACCGGTTCTCACCGAACCGGAAAAACATGCCGACCTCATGTGGATCGACATGAACGAGCCACCCGCTCCATTGTCGGTGTTCTCCTCCCAAGCTTTCGAGCTGCTGAAATCCCATTAAAAAAGCCGTCTCGGTTTTCCGAAACGGCTTCTCTTGATTGAAAAAACACACAATATCGTCGGATGCTGTCGTCGGCCCGGCAGGTCCCGGACCACATCCCCCATTACGAATGCAGAATATCTGCGTGTCAGCATTCTTCGCAATACGCGAAATCTCGCAGTTGCAAAGAAATCCGATCAGGTGTCGCGATTGACTCGCAAGGCAGCCTCAAAAGCCATCGTCACCCAATGACGCAACTCATCGGTATCGTCGAGCGCGACATCGGGTATCGAACAATAGGGCATCAGCACCGGCTTGCCCCTCTTGCCTTCATAGGACCATTGAACGGCGCCTGCAGCCTTGAAAGCCGGAGCACTTGTCTCATCCGCCTTCAGCAAGATCTCGTCGCGCAGATCAATGGCGACGATCAGCCCCTGATGATAGATCCCCTTGCCACCGAACATGCGCCGGATCGAGACCGGTCCAAGATCTTCGAACATTTCCTCGATCGCAGCATTGTCCATAATCACCCTCGAACTCTTCAGGATGCCTCCTGCAGCGAATACCGCCTGGAGCACGTCAACATGGATATAATTGAATCTCTTGCCGAAGCCACGACGTCATCGACATCCACGCCGATCGGTTCCCAGAATTGCAACAACATTAGCCAACTCATGAAAACCGCCGCTATTTCCCGCAGAAAACCAATTAGCACCTCCTGATCCTGGGAAAATCAAGCGACATCATAAGCCGACTACCGAAATTGATTGATACTGGTCGAAAACTCCAGATGCCTCGTCCCCTACGGATTATCAGGATGCCGCAATACCCTTGCAATCGGTGTCACCGATCCATTGCATCTGGATTTGACTGGATAAGTGTCGGAATTCCGCTCACGATCATGCTACATTTGGGGCACGAACGGCAAAAGACGGGAAAAAGCTTGGACGCTCTCACCCTTGCGGGTTAAAGCTGCGGCGAACACGGCATCAAGGAAAAGCATGCGTTCCCTGCGTCTCGATCTAGCCGTCCTGCTGACGGCAGCGACCTTTGGATATGTTGCTCCGGCAACAGCGGTCCCAGCCGCGACCATCGGCGTCGTCGCCCCTAAAACAGGGCCTTACGCACTGCTCGGCACGCAAGCATTCGAAGGTGCACGCGCTGCCGCGGAATCGACCGGCGATCGGCTCGTTGAAATCGAAGAAACATGCAATGAGCCCGGCGGCGCTGCTGCCGCCAAGGCCCTTGTCGATGCGAAGGTCTCGATCGCGATCGGATTTCTATGCGTTGAGACGCTGACCTCTGCCATGCCGATACTGGCCGGCAGCAAAATCCCCGCCATTACCATCTCCGTCCGCTCACGCATTCTCATGGAGGATGCCCTGCGCAATGGCTGGCCGCTGTTTCGCATGGCACCGTCCGAATCAGCCGAAGCCGATAAAATCGCTGAAGCGATCGTCAGTCGCTGGAAAGCCGAGCCGATAGCCTTCATTGATGACGGCACCATCTACGGGCGCGAACTCGTCAGCGCCGTCCGCCAGAAGCTCGAGCCACTCGGTATCACGCCGGTTTTCACCGATACGCTCCGGCCGGGCCAGGAACAGCAGATCGCATTGGTCAGGCGCCTGCAGAAAGCCGGCGCAACCCATGTTCTGGTCGGCGCGGACCGTAACGACGTGGCGATCCTCGCCCGCGATGCCGCCAGCGAAAATATGCCGCTGACCGTGCTCGGCGGCGATGCCATGAAGGCCGCCAACCGGCCCGTCGCTCTTCGCGATGGCGTTCTGGCCGTGACGCAGCCTCCCTACCAGACACTGCCGGTTGCCGGACAGGCAGCTGCATCGCTGAAAAGCCGAGGCATCGAGCCCGAGGGCGGCGTGCTTCCCGCCTATGCGGCAACCGAACTGGCCAGTCAGGCAGCTTCTTCCGCCGGTACCGATCCGGCAAAGCTCCTGTCCGCGCTGAAGGCGCAGCGTTTCGAAACCGTAGTCGGGCAGATCCAGTTCGATACTGGCCACGAACTCGCAGACAATCCTTACCGACTGCTGGAATGGCGCGGCAACGAATTCCTCGCGCCTGCCTCCGTGACCGAGTAGCGATTGCGGCAGACGCCCTGGAATGCTAGTCGGCAGACGACACAGGAGATCCGCTGATGACGCTGCCGCTTCGTATTGCCCCTTCCATTCTCGCCTCTGATTTTTCGAAACTGGGCCAGGAGGTCGGAGACGTCATCGAAGCCGGCGCGGACTGGGTCCATCTCGACGTCATGGACGGCCATTTCGTTCCCAATATTTCCTTCGGGCCGGATGTCATCAAGTCGCTGCGTCCCTATACCGACGCTTTCTTCGATTGCCATCTGATGATCGCTCCGGTCGATCCCTATATCGAAGCCTTCGCCAAGGCCGGCTGTGATGGCATCACCGTCCATGCCGAGGCCGGTCCGCATCTGCATCGCTCGCTGCAGACGATCCGCTCTCTGGGCAAGAAGGTCGGTGTGACACTCAACCCGGCAACGCCGGTCTCCGTTCTCGAAAACGTGCTCGACGACGTCGATCTGATCCTCGTCATGAGCGTCAATCCCGGTTTCGGCGGCCAGAGCTTTATCCCTTCCGCACTCGACAAGATCGCCCGCATCAAGTCCCTGATCGGTGACCGCCCGATCGAGATCGAAGTCGATGGCGGCATTACGCCGGCGACCATCGGGGCGGCCCGCAAGGCCGGCGCCAACGTTTTCGTTGCCGGATCGGCCGTCTACAAAGGTGGCAGCAAGGACGCCTACCGCGAAAACATCTCGGCACTTGTGAAGGCAGCCGAAGGCTGAAAGCCTTAAAGGCAGGTCAAAGTCCCAAAAAGATTGAGCTTCGCCGTTCTTCTTGATAGAGCGGCGGCAATTGTCATTCACCAAGCGAGCCACCCATGATCCCCCGCTACTCCCGACCGGAAATGGTCGCCATCTGGTCTCCCGAAACCAAGTTCCGCATCTGGTTCGAAATCGAGGCCCATGCCTGCGACGCTCTGGCCGCGATCGGCGTCATTCCGAAGTCTGCTGCCGAGACGATCTGGGAAAAGGGCGGCAAGGCCGAATTCGACGTCGCCCGTATCGACGAGATCGAAGCCGTCACCAAGCATGACGTCATCGCCTTCCTGACGCATCTTGCTGAATTCGTCGGTCCGGATAGTCGTTTCATCCACCAGGGCATGACCTCGTCCGACGTGCTCGATACCACCTTCAACGTCCAGCTCGTTCGCGCCACCGACATCCTGCTCGCCGGTGTCGATCGCGTGCTTGCCGCTCTGAAGACCCGCGCCTTCGAGCACAAGGACACTGTCCGCATCGGCCGCAGCCACGGCATCCATGCCGAGCCGACCACAATGGGCCTGACCTTTGCCCGCTTCTACGCAGAAATGGACCGCAACAAGACGCGCCTGCTCGAAGCCCGCGAGGAAATCGCTACTTGCGCCATCTCCGGTGCCGTCGGGACTTTCGCCAATATCGATCCGCGCGTCGAAGAACATGTCGCCGCCGCCCTCGGCCTGAAGCCCGAGCCGGTCTCGACCCAGGTTATACCGCGCGACCGTCACGCCATGTATTTCGCCGTCCTCGGCGTCATCGCCTCGTCGATCGAAAACGTCGCGATCGAGATTCGCCACATGCAGCGCACCGAAGTTCTGGAAGCGGAAGAGTTCTTCTCGCCGGGCCAGAAGGGTTCGTCGGCAATGCCGCACAAGCGCAACCCGGTTCTGACAGAAAACCTGACCGGCCTTTCCCGCCTCGTGCGCATGTCTGTCGTACCGGCGATGGAAAACGTTGCCCTCTGGCACGAGCGTGACATCAGCCATTCCAGCGTCGAGCGCGCCATTGGCCCCGACACGACCGTCACCCTTGATTTCGCCCTCAATCGTCTTGCTGGTGTCATCGAAAAGCTGGTCATCTACCCCGAGAACATGTTGAAAAACATGAACAAGTTCAAGGGTCTGGTAATGAGCCAGCGGGTTCTTCTGGCCCTCACCCAGGCCGGCGTCTCGCGCGAGGACAGCTACCGTCTCGTACAGCGCAACGCGATGAAGGTTTGGGAACAGGGCAAGGATTTCCTTGAAGAACTGCTCGCCGACCAGGAAGTGCTTGCCGCACTTTCGGAAGAAGAGATCCGCGAAAAATTCGATCTCGGCTATCACACCAAGCACGTCGACACGATCTTCACCCGTGTCTTCGGCGAAGCTTGATATCGACGCAATACGAACCCAGATACGCGGCATGAAAGCATCAGAAGCCGACATCCTCATCATTCCCGGTTACACCAATTCCGGCCCCACCCATTGGCAGACCCGTTGGGAGCAGAAGCTCGCAACGGCCCGCCGGGTGGAGCAGGCGGAATGGGCAAAGCCGGTGAAGGAAGATTGGGTCCAGCGTCTCGTCGAGGAGGTCAACGCCTCGACGAAGCCCGTTGTGCTTGTCGCCCATTCGCTGGGCGTACCGACGGCCATCCACGCGATACCGCATTTCAACAAGCCGATCGCCGGAGCCTTTTTTGTCGCTCCGCCGGATGTGCAGAACCCGAACATCCGGCCCAAGCACCTGATGACCTTCGGCCCCTATCCGCGAAATCCCCTTCCCTTCCCGACCCTCACAGTTGCCAGTCGCAACGATCCCTTCGGCTCCTATGAACACGCGGGTGACGTCACCAATGCCTGGGGTTCGGTTCTGGTCGATGCAGGCGAATCCGGCCATATCAATGCCGAGTCCGGACATGGCCCATGGCCGGAAGGAACCATGGTTTTCGCCCAGTTCCTGAGTCGACTGAAGGTCTGAATCCGGCGACATGCGCTGAAACAACCCACCGTCGTCATCTCGTTTTCGACGGACAATTTTAATGGCACTTTAATTCGTATTTGCTAACATTAGGATATTCCTGCGAATGTAGGCGATCCGATGTCATCCAAACCAGTCTTGTACGCAGGCCCATCGATATCACCAGTGCGGGACATCGGCCTGTCGGTGGGTATCCATGATGCCATCCCTTTTGCGATCGTGTTGCTTGATCGGCAGGGGCGATTTCTCCATGCGAACAAGGCGTTCAAGGCCAACTGGAGCCTGTCAGAGCCGCAGCTTCTGACCGACTTGGTTCCCGCCGAAGACCGCACGAATTTTCTCGCCGAGCTTCGGCACTGCGAAAGCGGGGCAGACCGCCAGATCGAATTGTGCCTGCCGCAGCCGGACGGAACGCTGAGATGGGCGCAGGTAAGCCTTGCCGTCGCATCGGCGAGGCTTGATGGACCGCTCGTCATCGCCGCCTCGTTTGCCGATATCACCGCGTTGAAGACAAAGCTTGCAGATCTCGAAATATGGGAAAGCCGCTGGAACAAGGCGCTTGTCGGATCATCGACCGGCGTCTGGGACCATAACTGGAACCGCGGGGAAAAATACTACTCACCCACATGGCGGCGCATCCGGGGCATGTCCGAGGATGATCCGCTTGCCGAAAGCACCGAGGCTTGGCTCGAACTCGTCCATCCGGACGATCGGGATCATGTGACCCACTGCATAGAACGACAGAATGCGGGCGACCCGGCCTATACGGTGTTCGAATACCGTGAACGTCACAAGCATGGCCACTGGATCTGGATCGAGTGCCGCGGCGATTGCGTCGAATGGGACGAAAGCGGCAAACCTATACGCATCGTCGGGACAGATACCGATATCACCGCTCGCAAACAGGCCGAGGAAGCCACCGCCCGCATGGCAAGACGCCTGGACATGGCGCTGGAGATATCCGGCGTCGGCACATACGAATGCGACCTGACAACCGGCGTGGTGGACTGGGACGACCGCATGTACCGCATCTATGACGTCGGCCGGCGCGAGGATGTCAGGGTCGGGGGGCTATGGGAAACCTTCCTCCATCCTGACGATTCCGAACGCGTGTTGAAGAACGTCGACGAGCATATCGAGAATGGTAACCGCTTCTCGGATCAATATCGTGTCGTCCTCCGTGACGGCTCGGACCGGATAATCCGAGCACGCACCATGACTTTCCTTGATGGAAACGGTCACCAGATGACGGTTGGAGCCAACTGGGACGTCACCGAGGATGTCGGCTTGCATCGCGAGCTTGAGCGGGCAAAGCTTCTTGCCGAGGCACGAAACAGCGAACTGGAGGCCGCCAAGGACCGGATCGAGCATAGCGCCATGCACGATTACCTGACCGAGCTCCCCAACCGCCGTTATCTCGACGAGGTGCTTCAGCGTATGGGTGCCGAATGCCGCAGCAACGGAACCGGCATCGCCATCCTCCATGTTGATCTCGATCGCTTCAAGCAGATCAACGACAGGCTCGGTCACGACGCGGGAGATGCCATGCTGCTTCATACCGCCAGGACTTTGCGCGCGACGCTCAGCGACGAGGATTTCATTGCCCGTGTGGGCGGTGACGAGTTTATCGTTGTATCGCAGCTCGTGGGCATGCGCGAACCGCTGTCATCTGTCGCGATCCGCATGATCGACGCCCTGCGCAAACCGGTCACCTACGAGGGACATCTCTGCCGGGTCGGGGCGAGCATAGGGATTGCGTCCGAATACGGCGAAGCCATCGACGTCCGCCAGCTGCTTCGCAATTCAGATATCGCCCTCTATGAGGCCAAACGACAGGGACGAAACCGTTACGTTCACTTCTCAACCTCGGCGTGACGCGGAAACATCACGATTTTCCTACTGGTTTTCCACCTGAAACGAGGCTTCGGTCAGCAAATCGAGCATCTTCGTGCGGATCTCCGTATCCGATACGGCAATGCCGGCGGCATCGAAATCCTGCCTCAGCTTGCGAAAAACATCCTCATGCCCGGCTTCCTCGAGATCCGCCACGACAACCTCCCTGGCGTAAGCATCCTTGTCCGCTTTTCCAAGCAGGCTCGCCGCCCACAACCCTGCGAGCCTGTTGCGACGGGAAAGGGCCTTGAACTTCAGTTCCTCATCATGCGCGAACTTGTTTTCGAACGCTTTTTCACGATCACTGATACCACTCATCTTATTCCTCCCACATTCATATTAGAATATTCAAATAAGAACGACTGACCCCTTTCGCAATCCGATCGCCGGAACCTGCGTGCCAACCCTCCTCGGCAACGACGACAGGCTGCAGGCGCGTTCATGCCATCAATCGGGATCTTGCGGGAGGACTTCGCGATGCCCCGCCTGATTGTGGCTGCTATGGAAAGATAGGGCCCGAAGTCCTATCTGTCGTGGAAAGTCTCTGCTGTCGGAAAAAAGTCGGACAATCCGATGTAGTCTGGCCGTACTGATTCTTCGCATGCCGAACACTGGGCAATTTGCTCGCCGGGAGACGCCTGCATTGTGAAAACGAAACTTTTCCGATATGGGACCGCTTCAAAGAAGACCGCAGCGGCTTTGGCCGCTTACAACGAGATAAAAATATCATGAATCGTCGCCGCCGTATTTATGAAGGCAAGGCCAAGATCCTTTACGAGGGACCTGAGCCGGGCACGCTGATCCAGTTCTTCAAGGACGACGCGACAGCCTTCAACAAAAAGAAGCATGGTGTTATCGACGGCAAGGGTGTGCTGAACAATCGTATTTCCGAATATCTGTTCACGCACCTGAACAAGATCGGCATTCCGACGCATTTCATCCGCCGGATGAACATGCGCGAGCAGCTGATCAAGGAAGTGGAGATGATCCCGCTCGAGATCGTCGTTCGCAATGTCGCCGCCGGCTCGCTGTCCGAACGCCTCGGCATCGAAGAAGGCACGGTCCTGCCGCGCTCGATCATCGAATTTTATTACAAGTCCGACCAGCTCGCCGATCCGATGGTTTCCGAAGAGCACATTACCGCCTTCGGTTGGGCCAATCCCGCCGAACTGGATGACGTGATGGCATTAGCTATCCGTGTGAACGACTTTTTGACCGGCCTTTTCCTCGGCGTCGGCATCCAGCTCGTCGATTTCAAGATCGAATGTGGACGCCTTTACGAGGGCGACATGATGCGCATCATCCTGGCCGACGAAATCTCGCCCGACAGCTGCCGGCTGTGGGACATCGAGACGAAGGAAAAGATGGACAAGGACCGCTTCCGCCGCGATCTGGGTGGTCTGGTCGAAGCCTATTCCGAAGTCGCCCGCCGACTCGGCATCATCAACGAAAACGAACCGATCCGCGGAACGGGTCCGGTTCTCGTCAAGTAATCAGGGGTATTTTGCAGTGATCAAGGCACGCGTGACCGTCACGCTGAAAAACGGCGTTCTCGACCCGCAGGGCAAGGCGATCGAAGGCGCGCTCGGCAGCCTCGGTTTCGAAGGCGTCCACCAGGCCCGTCAGGGCAAGGTGTTCGATCTCGAACTCGACACCGCCGACAGGGCCAAGGCCGAAACCGATCTCAAGGCCATGTGCGACAAGCTTCTGGCAAACACGGTGATTGAGAACTACACTATCGCAATCGACTAGAGGTTGCGGAGCGTGTGATGGCTGAAGTCACCAATGAGCTGATGTATGAACTGCTGAAGAAACTGAACACACGGTTCGACAAGGTTGATTTATCTCTGAGCGAGCTTCGCGCCGAGATGAATGCAATGAGGGGAACTATGGTGTCCATGCATCAGGAGATACATAACATCTACTCTACTCTGGCCCGCCACGAAAACCGTCTCGACCGTATCGAACACCGACTGGAACTGCGCGAGTTCCAGGAAGCCCAAGCAAGGTTTGAACCACAGCCATGAAGTCAGCCGTCGTCCAGCTCCCAGGCCTCAACCGCGATCGCGACATGATCGCCGCCCTTACCAAGATTTCCGGCAAGGCGCCGATCACCGTCTGGCAGACGGAGACGAGCATCCCCGATGACGTCGATCTGATCGTCATTCCGGGCGGCTTCTCCTATGGCGATTACCTGCGCTGCGGCGCGATCGCTGCCCGCATGCCGGTCATGCAGGCGATCAAGGAAAAGGCCGAAAAGGGCGTCAAGGTTCTCGGCGTCTGCAACGGCTTCCAGATCCTCGTCGAGGCCGGCATGCTGCCCGGCGCCCTGATGATGAACGCCTCTTTGAAATTCGTCTGCAAGGAAGTGAAACTCGAAGTCGTCAATGCCGAGACCGAGTTCACCCGCGCCTATGACAAGGGCCAGATCATCCGTTGCCCGGTTGCTCATCATGAAGGCAACTATTTCGTTGATGCCGAGACGCTGAAGTCGATCAACGGCAACGGCCAGGTCGTGTTCCGTTATGCAGACGGCACCAACCCCAACGGCGCGATCGACGACATTGCCGGCGTCGTTAACGCACGCGGCAACGTGCTCGGTATGATGCCGCATCCGGAGAACCTGATCGAAGCCGCTCACGGCGGCACCGATGGCCGGGGTATCTTCGCCTCCGCACTGGATGTCATCGCGGCTTAAGCGCTGCGTGCGGTGGCCGACCACCTCGACCACCGCTCAAAAATCACAACAATTCGGGAACGAAACGCAGATGTCCTGCCGTATTTCACATGCTGTCTCTGCCGCCGTTCTCGCAAGCCTGCTTGCCGCCTGCCAGGCCAAGCCTGTAGCCCACCAGACAAGCCCGTCCGCACTCGACATCATGGAAAAGGTTGCCGTTGCGGCAAACCGCTGCTGGTTCAAGTCTGGTGATACGGCTTTCAAGTCCTACGGATTCGCACCGGAACTCACCTCATTTTCGGGCCGCCCACGCATCCTCCTGACCCGCAAGGGGTCGTCGGATATTCGCCCGCTCCTCGTCGTGCAGGCTGAAGGCAAACCAGCCCGTCTCAGCGCCTTCGGTCCTCTGATGGATGAGCCGCTCAGCGGACGCATCAGCACCGACGTCAAGCGCTGGGCTGCAGGCAATTCGAACTGCTGAAAAAGCCAACCCGGCGATTGGATTGCCGGACCGGCCAGTTTCTCCTGCGATAACCCCACAAACATGCAGGCCTTTACGCCAGGAACCGTGACCTAGCTGCCTCACGGGTCGCGCAAATACGCGTCACTCCGATATCCTGCAGCTGTTCGTCGCCCATATCGCGCAGCATTTGCCGGCCTTTGCGGCGAGCTGCCCAGTTTCCCAGAACATCGATCAGTCCGGCGACCAGCCCTGCACGCACCGGCATCTTCGCAGGCTGCAGCAGATCACCTGCGACATGGAGTGCTTCCTCCCGTTCATAACGGTCGGGGTACATTGTATCGATTGTAGCGAGATATTCGTCGTACTTGCGCATGTCGCACCTATTGGCGTTGCATCTCATTCGGTGCAATCCAAATACATTGACTCGGAAAGAGGGACAATGTAGCTAATTGTCACTATGACAAGTTGGCTTCCAGACATTCAACAGGGCTCCGGCCCGCTTTACATTCGCCTCGCCGACCAGATGGAGAGCGCGATAGCGAAGGGCGATCTGCCGGCTGGCGGAAAATTGCCGCCGCAGCGCAATCTCGCTTACGACATCGGGGTGACAATCGGCACGATCAGCCGCGCCTATTCGCTGCTGCACGAGCGTGGACTCGTCAGCGGTGAGGTTGGCCGCGGTACTTATGTGCTTGCGCGCAATGAAGAAGAGCCCCAATCGCATCGTGACCCGGTCACCAGCAGTCTCGCCGGTACGCGTCCACTCGACGCACCGGCAAACAAGATCCGCTTCGACAGCACCGCTGCCCCCGACATCGGCCAGGGTGAGACCCTGTCGGCCGTCATATCGGATATCATGCGGGACTGTCCCCACGCGGTGGCAGGATACACACGCGGTAGTCCGGATAACTGGCAGGAGGCAGGCGTCCGCTGGCTCCGCTGTGGCGAATGGGCTCCTCGCCCCGATGCGATCGTACCCACATTGGGCGCCCATGCGGGCGTCATGGCCATCATCAGCGTGCTCACCAATCCGGGCGACCGTATAGCGTTCGAGCACCTGACCTATTCCCAGGTCAGCCGCGCGGCCGGCCTGATCGGCCGCCGTATCTCGCTGGTGGCCTCGGATGCTTCGGGGGTGATGCCGGATGATTTTGAGCGGGTCTGTCTTCAGGAACACCCGAAGATCGCCTTCTTCATGTCATCGGCACAGAACCCGACGCTCGCCACCATGCCGTTGGAGCATCGCAAGGCCATTGCCGAGATTGCCCGCCGGCATAACGTCTGGCTGATCGAGGACAATCTTTATGGCGCGATGGACAAGAAGGACATTCCTCTTATCGCGGCACTTGCACCCGAGCGGACCTTCGTCGTCGACGGGCTCTCCAAATCTGTCTCCGCCGGCATACGCGGCGGATGGGTGGCCTGCCCTCCCCATTTAGCCCAGCGCGTCCGGGTCGCGCACAAGATGATGACCGGCGGCATGCCCTTCCTGCTTGCGGAACTCAGCGCCCGCCTAGTCCTGAGCGGCGAGGCCGACGCCATCTGGGAGCGCTGCAGGAATGAGATCAACGCCCGCGAGGCAATGGCCCGCGAGATCCTCGCCGGTTACGATTTCAATTCGAGTACCGACATCCCCTTCCTCTGGCTGAAGCTGCCGGAGCCCTGGCTTTCGGCGACATTCAAGAATGCCGTTTATGCCGATGGCGTCCTTGTCGACGACGAGGACGAGTTCAAGGCGGGGCGTTCCGAAAAGATCAGCCACAGGATTCGCCTTGGATTCTCCTCACCGGGCTCCCGGCAGGAAGTCAGCGACGGCCTGCGGATCGTTCGCAGCCTGCTGGACAACGGCTCAGCCGGTTACGACAGTGTCGCCTGAGACACGGCCGGCGCAGCAGCACCTCCATACTCCTATCCTCCGCCATTGGCGGCGGAGGCTGATTTTCCTGTCGCACTGACGGAACAGTTAGGTTAAAGAGGCGCGAAAGCCCCGACCGGCAGCCATTCCAGGATTAAAGATGACGATCTCCAATTCCCGCCAGATCACTCCCGAACTCATCGCCTCGCACGGTCTCAAGCCGGATGAATATCAGCGCATTCTGGATCTGATCGGCCGCGAGCCGAGCTTTACCGAGCTTGGCATCTTTTCGGCGATGTGGAACGAGCACTGCTCCTACAAGTCTTCCAAGAAGTGGCTGCGCACGCTGCCGACCAAGGGGCGCCGCGTCATCCAGGGTCCCGGCGAAAACGCCGGTGTCGTCGATATCGATGATGGCGACGTTGTCGTCTTCAAGATGGAGAGCCACAACCACCCGTCCTATATCGAGCCCTATCAGGGTGCGGCGACCGGCGTCGGTGGCATTCTGCGCGACGTCTTCACCATGGGCGCCCGCCCGGTTGCAGCGATGAACGCATTGCGCTTCGGCGCACCCGATCATGCCAAGACCAAGCACCTCGTCTCTGGCGTGGTTGCCGGCGTTGGCGGCTACGGCAATTCCTTCGGCGTGCCGACCGTCGGCGGTGAAGTCGAGTTCGATGCCCGCTATAACGGAAACATCCTCGTCAACGCGTTTGCAGCCGGCCTTGCCAAGTCCGACGGCATCTTCCTGTCGGAAGCCAAGGGCGTCGGCCTGCCGGTCGTCTATCTCGGCGCCAAGACCGGCCGCGACGGCGTCGGCGGTGCCACCATGGCATCGGCCGAATTCGACGAATCGATCGAGGAGAAGCGCCCGACCGTTCAGGTCGGCGACCCCTTCACCGAAAAATGCCTGCTCGAAGCCTGCCTCGAACTGATGAAGACCGGCGCCGTCATCGCCATTCAGGACATGGGTGCCGCCGGCCTCACCTGCTCCGCCGTCGAAATGGGCGCCAAGGGCGACCTCGGCATCGAGCTTTATCTCGACAAGGTTCCGGTGCGCGAAGAGCGCATGACGGCCTATGAAATGATGCTGTCGGAAAGCCAGGAGCGCATGCTCATGGTTCTCGAACCGGCAAAGGAAGAGGAAGCCAAGGCGATCTTCGTCAAGTGGGGCCTCGACTTCGCCATCGTCGGCAAGACCACCGACGACCTGCGTTTCCGCGTCCTGCATCAGGGCGAGGAAGTTGCCGACCTGCCGATCAAGGATCTCGGCGACCAGGCGCCGGAATACGACCGTCCGTGGATCCAGCACAATGTCCGCGAGCCCCTGCCGGCCTCACAGGTCGCCGAACCTTCCGATTACAACGCGGCTCTGCTGACGCTCGTCGGCTCGCCGAACCAGTCAAGCCGCCGTTGGGTGTGGGAACAGTATGACACGCTGATCCAGGGCAATTCGCTGCAGCTTCCCGGCGGCGACGCCGGCGTCGTGCGCGTCGAAGGCCATGCTACCAAGGCGCTCGCCTTCTCCTCCGACGTCACCCCGCGCTATGTCGAGGCCGATCCTTACGAAGGCGGCAAGCAGGCGGTTGCCGAATGCTGGCGCAATATCGTCGCGACCGGCGCCGAGCCGCTGGCCGCCACCGACAACCTCAATTTCGGCAATCCGGAAAAGCCGGAAATCATGGGCCAGCTGGTCGGCGCCATCAAGGGCATCGGCGAGGCCTGCACCGCGCTCGATTTCCCGATCGTCTCCGGCAACGTGTCGCTCTACAACGAGACCAACGGCGTCGCGATCCTGCCGACACCCACCATTGCAGGCGTCGGCCTGCTGGGTGACTGGCAGAAGATGGCCCGCATCGGCACTGCCCGCGACGGCGACGTGCTGATCATGATCGGCACCGATGGCAGCCATCTCGGCTCCTCCGTCTACCTGCGTGACGTGCTCGACACGATCGACGGCCCTGCCCCGACCGTTGACCTTGTTGCCGAACGTCGCAACGGCGAATTCGTCCGCGCAGTCATCCGCAACGCCCAGGTCACCGCCTGCCACGACATCTCGTCGGGCGGTCTTGGCGTGGCGCTTGCCGAAATGGCGATGGGGTCGAACAAGGGCATGACGGTCAGCCTCAACGATCAGCAGGGTCCGGCCCACGCATTGCTGTTCGGCGAAGACCAGGCGCGTTACGTTATCGCAGTCCCTGCCGATCTCGCCAATTTCGTATCGGCAAGTGCCGAAAGCGCCGGTGTTCCTTTCCGCACGCTCGGCAAGGTCGGCGGCGACAGCGTTGTCATCGACGGCATCGTCAATACGGCTGTTACCAGCCTCACCACGGCGCACGAAGCATGGTTCCCCGCCTTCATGGCGTGATCCGGGGCTTCAATCCGAACCGGAAACAAATACAATGCCGGCGAGATACACTCGCCGGCATTGTCGCTTTGACCGCGCAGCCGGTTTGAGGCAGTGTTCTCAAGAATGATTGCCCTGGAACGATTCCAGGTGTTGAGAAAAAGGACACGACAGAATGCCCATGCGACCCGGCGAAATCGAAGACATGATCAAGGCGGGCATTCCCGGTGCCAAGGTCACCATCAGGGATCTTGCCGGCGACGGCGATCATTATGCAGCCGAAGTTGTCGCTGAAGCCTTCCGCGGCAAGAGCCGCGTCCAGCAGCACCAGATGGTCTACGAAGCGCTGAAGGGCAATATGGGCGGCGTACTCCACGCGCTGGCCTTGCAAACATCGGCTCCGGCGGATTGATCCGATGAGCGATCTCGTCAAGCAGATCGTGACAAGCGTCGTCGAGAACGTCATCAAGGAACTTCTCGGCAAGTCTCACGGCAAGACTGCAAGCAAGCGGAAGAAGCGTCAGGTAGCCGCCAAAAAGCCGCGACCCTCGGTCAGCGCAGTGTCCGCCAAAAAGACCACCTCCGCCCGCGCGGCGAGACCAGCACGCAAACAGGTCAGCAAAAGACGCACGACATTGAGTCGCAGCAAACAGCGCAGCGTGTAGATTCCGTGTTTTTGCATGTAAGGTTTTCCATTCGGCGCTGTAATTGCGCTGGAATTAATAAGGTTGCCTTGCTATTTAAAGGCAACGTGTAAGCGCAGCGGTCCTTGAAACCGCATGTGAAAGGATATGATATGAGCGGCATTAACGATCTCATCGCCAACGAAATCAAGACCAACGACGTCGTCTTGTTCATGAAGGGCACCCCCCAGTTCCCGCAGTGTGGGTTCTCCGGGCAGGTGGTCCAGGTTCTGGATTACCTCGGCGTCGATTATAAGGGCATCAACGTCCTTGCAGACGCGGAAATCCGTCAGGGCATCAAGGACTATTCCAACTGGCCGACAATCCCGCAGCTTTACGTCAAGGGTGAATTCGTCGGCGGCTGTGACATCGTCCGCGAAATGTTCCAGTCGGGCGAACTCAAAAGCCATTTCGAAGGCCAGGGTGTGAGCGTACGCGCCGCCTGATAGAGCAGCCAAACTCCGCTCTCGAAAATTTGAAGGCGCCGCCCCTCGCGGCGCCTTTCCCATTCTTTAGGAAATCGCTGTGACAAATCCTTCACAAATGCCGCCTGCCCGCCTTCGGGGCATGGGCAAGACGGAATTCATCGGGATGATGGCGGCGCTGATGGCGCTGAACGCACTCGCGATCGACATCATGCTTCCGGGCCTGCAACAGATCGGCGAATCGCTCGGCGTCGAGGACCCGAACCACCGGCAATATGTCGTGTCGGCCTATCTTTTCGGCTTCGGCGTCGCGCAATTGCTTTACGGACCGCTCTCAGACAGATTTGGTCGCCGCAAGCCGCTTCTTGTCGGCCTGCTGATCTACATCCTGTCCGCCATTGCGGTCGTCTTCGTGCCGTCCTTCTCCGGCCTGCTTGTCCTTCGCTTCATTCAGGGCCTGGGGTCGGCTGCCACGCGCGTCATCTCGGTCTCCATCGTCCGTGACGTTTACGGCGGTCGTGCCATGGCCGAGGTCATGTCACTGATCATGATGGTCTTCATGATCGTTCCGATCATCGCGCCTGGAACCGGACAGCTGGTGCTGTTCTTCGGCAACTGGCATCTGATCTTCGCCTTCATCGCAGTCGTCGGCATCATCGTCACGTGGTGGGTGGCAAGACGCCTGCCCGAAACGCTCGATCAGGAAGATGTCCGTCCGTTCACGGTCTCTTCCGTGCTTGCCGGCTTCCTGATCGTGCTCACCAACCGTTTGGCGCTTTGCTACACGCTGGCAACCACCTTCGTTCTCGGCGCGCTGTTCGGCTTCATCAATTCCGCTGAGCAGGTCTATGTTGGCATCTATAAGCTTGGCGTGATGTTCCCCGTCGCCTTCGCGGCAGTCGCCGTCTTCATGTCCCTGTCGGCCTTCCTGAATTCCCGGCTTGTCGGGCGGTTCGGCATGCGCCGCCTGTCTCATGGAGCGCTGCTCGGTTTTATCGCCACGACCCTGCTTTGGCTGCTGGTTCAGGTATTGGGACCGCAACCGATGCCATTCCTGCTGTTCCTCGCCTTCTTCGCACTGACAATGTTTCAGTTCGGCTGGATCGCCTCGAACTTCAACTCGCTGGCAATGGAGCCGCTCGGACACGTTGCGGGCACGGCATCGTCTGTTCTCGGTTTCCTGGGAACGGTCGGCGGCGCCGCGATCGGCGCGATGATCGGCCAATCCTTCAACGAGACTGCACTGCCGATGATCGCGGGTTTCTTTACCGTATCGATCATCGGTCTTATGTTCGTGCTGATCGGCGAAAAGGGCAAGCTCTTCCATCCACACAACCCCAAGGTCTGAATGGAACATGCCGCTCATCATGATGGGCGGCTATCTTTCCGGAGATGAACCACAACAAAAAGACCGCGACGCAGCCAGCGTCGCGGTCTTTTTGTTGTGCCTTTTTCCATGGCAGGCTGGCATCGCATCACGACAAACGAAAAGGGCGCAACCCATGAGGCGCGCCCTTTGCTTTAAACCTGCGAGGAGTTGAGGTGCTTACTGACCCTGCTTGGCAGCGCTCTGAGCTTCTTCAAGCTTCTTGCGTGCTTCCTCAGCCTTCTTCTGCATACCTTCTTCCAGCGTACGCTGGCTTTCGGCCAACTGCGACTGGGTGATCGCCGGGCCGTCGAAGGCGCCGGTGAAGCCACCGAGCGAAACCTTGATCGGGTTCGGAGCGCGGCGGAAGTTCATCGAAGTGAAGACCACGTCATTGCCCTTTTTCAGGCTGGCGATCATCGCATCCGTCAACGGAATTTCGGCTGTGCACTTGTCCGGCAGGCAGACGGTGTAATCGAGCTTCTGGCCCTTGCCGCCATCGATCTGCATGACGACGCCCGGAGGAACCAGACGCGCGGTCGGTACAGAAACCTGAAGAAGCTTGCGGTTGACCTTGCCTTCGAGCGTGATCAGGCCGACGGCGGTGATCAGCTGGCCGTTCTGCGCGAGGATGACATTCTGCACCACGCAAAGATCGGCGTCGTCCTGCTTGGTGCAGGTCTTGAACCAGCCGAGCGGCGGAGCACTAGGCGCTGCCGGAGCTGCAGCCTGCTGTGCAGATGCCGCGAACGGCATGGCAGCCGCGCCGACGGTAAGAGCCAGAGCGGACATAGCCGTCCGCAGAACTTTGGTAGCCTTAAGATTCATAACGAGATCCGTCTCCTGAAAACCCTCGGACGCGGCAATGCCTTCAATCCCTGGGGGTGTCCTACTGATGTGTCACCTGGGGTTCAAATGAGGCTTTTGAATGACCCCACCTCTCGTCCCTCTGTTACATCGCGGCCGCTCCGATATCCAGCCCCCCGCCTTTATATTTGAATACTCAAAGGCACGGATGACCAGTTGTTTTATCGGATGCGCAAGGTTGGTCGCAGGCCAAGACTGGTCTATTTTGCGGCGAATCGGCGATACCTATCGGGGTCCTTATGCGGCGTTTTCTCATCTTGTTGATTGCGGTCCTGATGCCGCTCCCGCTGGCAGCGGCCCCCATCCACGGGATTGCCATGCACGGTACGCCGAACCTGCCTGCAGACTATCGCCATTTCGACTACGTCAATCCGCAGGTGAAGAAAGGCGGATCGGTCCGTTATGGCGTTGTCGGCACTTTCGATAGCCTTAACCCCTTCAACCTGAAGAGCATCCGCACCACCGCTCGCGGCATCTGGGATCCTGCTTTCGGCAATCTGATCTACGAAACCCTGATGACCCGCTCCGGCAACGAGCCCTTCACGCTTTATGGTCTTCTAGCGGAATCCGTCGAATGGGATGACCAGCGCAGCTTCGTCCAGTTCAATCTGAACCCGAAAGCCAGATGGTCGGACGGCCAGCCGGTGACGCCCGAAGACGTGATGTTTTCCCTGCAGGTGTTGCGCGACAAGGGGCGTGTTCCTTTTTCGGCAAGGCTCGACCGGATAAGCAAGATGGAAAAGGTGGGAGACCACGGCGTTCGATTCACCTTCAACGAAAAGGCCGACCGCGAATTTCCGCTCATCCTGGCAAGCTCCACGCCGATCTTGCCGAAACATGCGATCGACGCTGATTCGTTCGACCAGTCGACGCTGAAGCCGCCTGTCGGCTCAGGCCCCTACCTTATCAAAACCATCGCCCCAGGCGAGCGCATCGTCTACGAGCGAAACCCCGATTACTGGGGCAAAGATATCCCGGCCAAGGTCGGCTTCGACAATTACGACCGGATCTCGGTGGAATATTTCCTGCAGGAATCGACGATGTTCGAGGCATTCAAGAAAGGTGCCGTCGATATCTATCTGGAAGGCAGCCCAACGCACTGGGAACGTGCCTACGATTTTCCAGCCGCCCACAATGGCGATGTGATCAAGGACACTTTCACCCCGCAACTGCCGACCGGCATGCTTGGTTTTGTCTTCAACACACGCCGCCCGCTTTTTTCCGACGTCAATGTCCGCGCCGGCCTGTCGCTGGTTTTCGATTTCGAATGGGCAAACAGGAACCTGTTCGAAAATGCCTATACGCGCACCGAGAGCTTCTGGCAGGGTTCACCGCTTTCCTCGCTCGGAACCCCCGCAGACGAGCGCGAACTCACCCTTTTGGGGGCCGAGAAAGATCGCATAGAGCCGGACATGCTCGACGGCACCTATCATCTGCCGAAAACCGATGGCTCGGGCGCGGATCGCGCAGTCCTGAAAAAGGCGGTCGATCTCCTGGAAAAGGGCGGCTACACGATCAAGGACGGCAGAATGTCGGACGATCGCGGCCGTCATCTCTCTTTCGAGGTGATGGCGCAGACCATCGATCAGGAAAAACTTGCCATCACCTATCAGCGAAGCCTCAGGCTGATCGGCGTCGATATGCGCATTCGCACCGTCGACGATTCGCAATACCAGGCGCGCTCGTCGAATTTCGACTATGACATGATCATCAAATCCTATCCGTCTTCGCTGTCTCCCGGCATCGAGCAGATCGGCCGATGGGGATCGACCGCGCGCGACGCTCCCGGCAGCAACAATTTTGCCGGCACGGCAGATCCGGATATCGACCGTCTGATAGAGGCCATGCTCACCGCCCGTCTGGACGAGGATTTCCGGGCGTCGGTGCGGGCCTATGACCGACTGCTGCTTTCAGGTCACTATCTCGTGCCGCTCTATCATGTCCCCAATCAATGGGTGGCGCGGCGCAAACATATCAGTTATCCCGAAATCTTGCCGCTCTACGGCTACCAGCTCAACACCTGGTGGGATAACCGGGCGCAGTAAAGCAATTCCAGCAAAATTGGGAAGCGGTTTTGCGTCCGGAATTGCGTAAGACAGAACACTGGAGAAGTTTCGCGTTTCGAAGAAAAGCGGAAATGCTCCGGACACCCAAACTGCAGTTTTCGCGAAGGATCCAGCCATGGAGCGCGTTACCATCGACATCGTCTCGGACGTCGTCTGCCCCTGGTGTTATCTCGGCAAGGCACGGCTCGAACTGGCGATCGCCGAAGTCCAGGATGAGCTTGGCGTCGATGTGAACTGGCACCCCTACCGGCTCAATCCGGACATTCCGCCGGAAGGGGTCGACCAAAAAGCTTATCTCGAAGAAAAGCTCGGCGGCGCTGAAGCCGTTGCCCGCGGCCACGAAATGTTGACGAAACTCGGGCAGGAAGTCGGCATCCGCTACGATTTCGACGCGATCAAGATCGGCCCCAATACGCTCGATGCACACCGTTTGCTGCATTGGGCTTCGATCGAAGGCCGCGAAGTGCAGGACCGCGTTGCGACCGCACTTTTCAAGGCGAACTTCGAGGAGGGCCGCAATGTCGGCGATCATACGGTTCTTGCCGAAATCGCCGAAAGCTGCGGCATGGATCGCAACGTCGTCGAAAACCTGCTGAAATCCAATGCGGACATTGATACAATTCTTGGCGAGATCGATGCGGCGCAGAAAATGGGCGTCAATGGCGTGCCCTTCTTCATCATCGATGGACAATATGCCATCAGCGGTGCACAGCCCCCCGACGTGCTTGCCGGCGCCTTGCGTGACGTCGCCAAACTCAAGGCAGAAGCCCGCAAGGGCATGATCTAGCTCTTTCAAAGGCCACCCCAGTGCAAAAAGACCAGTCCCTCAAGGGTGTCCTCCTCGCCTTTGCGGCATTTGCCGCCTATGCGTGGAGCGATGCCAGCGTGAAATTGATCGAGGGCCAGTTGAGCCCCTATCAATCTTCATTCCTCGGCGCCGTATTCTGCCTCGTCGGCCTGCCCTTCATCATGAAAAGCGGCGACCGGTGGAGCGATATCGTCCGCACCACCAACCGCCCGCTCTGGCTTCTGCGCTTCGTCGCCCAGGCCGGCGGCACGATCGGCAGCGTTACCGCTTTCACCCATCTGTCGATGGCGGAAGCATTCGCGCTGATCTTCCTCCTGCCCTCCTTCGTCACCATCATGTCGGTGATCTTTCTGAAGGAACAGGTCGGATACCGTCGCTGGGCGGCCGTCGTCATCGGTTTCATCGGCGTCATGGTCGTGCTGCGCCCCGGCTTCCGCGAATTGTCGATCGGCCATCTCGGCGCAGTCTTCGGCGGTTTGAGCGGCGCGATTTCGATCGTCGTCTTCCGTGCCATGGGGCCGTCGGAAAAGAACATTTCGCTTTATGGCGCAGGTGTGCTTGGTACGCTGATCGTCTGCGGCGCGCTGGCCATCCCCGGTTTCCAAGCGCCGACCGCCATGCAATGGGTCTGGCTTGCCGGATACGGGCTGCTGGCAGCACTTGCCGCCATCCTCGTCATGTATGCGGCAACCCATGTGCCGGCATCGATGATCGGTCCGATACAATACAGCCAGATGCTCTGGGCGGTCGCCTTCGGTTACCTCGTCTTTGGCGATGGTATCGATCTGCCGATGCTGCTGGGCATCGTGCTCATCATCGGTTCGGGCATGCTGACACTGATCCGCGAACGCGTCCGCGGCACCCCGCTACCGCCCGCCCTGGGCACCGATGCTCAGGCCGCAGCGGTGATGGCCCCGGAAGACGGGAATGGAAAGTAGGATTGTGCGGTAAGGCAATCCTTGCCCACAGCCGTCATGCTCGGGCTTGTCCCGAGCATCTGACCACGCTCCACGCTGGCTCCGCGACGCGGCGGATAACGACAGTCGCGCCAAGGTGAATGCGAGCATTGAGCCACTCTCGCCACAATCCGAACAGTGATCGCAGCAGATCCTCGAGACAAGCCCGAGGATGACGGTCGTGACGCTTACCCCTTCGCCAGTTCCGCAAACTGCGTCATGATCTGTGCAGCAGCCGTCAGGCGTTTGGTCGGTGTCGGCAGGTCGCGGTTGAGGAAGATGCTCTGGTCCGGACGGATCTTGGCGAGCGATCCCTGCTTGGCGATATAACCGACCAGATTGGCCGGGTTGGGGAACTGCTTGTCGCGGAAGACGATGACGATGCCCTTCGGCCCGGCATCCACCTTCTCGACATTCGCCTTGCGGCACAGCGTCTTGATATAGACAACCTTCAACAGGTTTTGCACTTCCGGCGGCATCGGGCCGAACCGGTCGATCATTTCCGCACCGAAACCATCGAGTTCCGACAGTTCCTGTACCTCGCCGAGGCGGCGATACAGGCCCATGCGCAGATGCAGGTCCGGCACGTAGTTTTCCGGGATCATCGTGGTAATGCCGACCGAGATCTGCGGCGACCAGCCGGTATCGACAACCTCGTCCTCGCCCTTCACTTCGGCAACCGCTTCCTCCAGCATCTGCTGGTAAAGCTCAAAACCGACTTCCTTGATATGGCCTGACTGTTCCTCGCCCAAGAGATTGCCCGCACCGCGGATATCGAGGTCGTGGCTTGCCAGCTGGAAACCGGCGCCGAGCGTGTCAAGCGACTGCAGCACCTTGAGGCGCCGGTCGGCCATTTGCGTCAGCACCTTGTTGACCGGCAGCGTGAACAGCGCAAAGGCGCGAACCTTGGAGCGCCCGACGCGACCGCGCAGCTGGTAGAGCTGGGCGAGACCGAACATGTCGGCACGGTGGACGATCAGCGTATTGGCGGTCGGCACGTCGAGGCCGGATTCGACGATCGTGGTCGACAGGAGCACGTCATATTTGCCGTCATAAAAGGCATTCATGATGTCTTCCAGCTCGCCCGCCGCCATCTGGCCATGGGCGACCGCCACTTTCAGCTCCGGCACGTCGGACTGCAGGAAGGCCTGGATATCGGCAAGATCGGCAAGCCGCGGGCAGACATAAAAGCTCTGACCGCCGCGGTAATGCTCGCGCATCAGCGTCTCGCGGATCACCAGCGGATCAAACGGCGAGATGAAGGTGCGAACCGCCATGCGGTCGACCGGCGGCGTGGTGATCAGCGACAGTTCGCGCACGCCCGTCATCGCCAGCTGCAGCGTCCGCGGGATTGGCGTCGCCGACAGCGTTAGGACGTGGACGTCGGTCTTCAGATCCTTCAGCCGCTCCTTGTGCTTAACGCCGAAATGCTGCTCCTCGTCGATGATCAGCAGCGACAGATTGGCAAACTGGATTCCGGCGCCGAGCAGTGCATGGGTGCCGACGACGATATCGACCTTGCCCTCGGCGATATCCTTTTTCGTCTGCGCCAGTTCCTTGGCCGAGACGAGGCGCGAGGCCTGCGCGATCTTGATCGGCAGCCCGCGGAACCGCTCGGTAAAGGTCTTGAAATGCTGGCGCGACAGAAGCGTCGTCGGCACGACGACTGCCACCTGCGCCCCGTTCATCGCCGCGAAGAAGGCGGCGCGCAAGGCCACTTCCGTCTTGCCGAAACCGACATCGCCGCAGACGAGCCGGTCCATCGGACGACCGGCGGCAAGATCCTCGCGCACCGATTCGATCGCGGTTTCCTGGTCTTCCGTCTCGTCATAGGGGAAACGGGCGGCGAATTCGTCGTAAAGCCCTTCCGGCGTCGCCAGAACCGGCGCACGGCGCACCATGCGGGTGGCGGCGATGCGGATCAGGTCGCCGGCCATGTCGAGCAGGCGTTTCTTCAGCTTCGCCTTGCGGGCCTGCCAGGCGCCGCCGCCGAGCCGGTCGAGATTGGCTTCCGCCGCATCCGAGCCGTAACGGGACAGCAGATCGATGTTTTCGACCGGCAGGAACAGTTTTGCCTGATCGGCATAATGCAGTTCGAGACAGGCGCGCGGCGCACCGGCCGCCTCGATGGTGATCAGCCCGACGAATTTGCCGATACCATGTTCGGCATGAACGACGAGCGACCCTTCGTCGAGACCGGCGACTTCGGTGAGGAAATCGGCGCCGCGCTTGCGCCTCTTGCCCCGGCGCACCATCCGGTCGCCGAGAATGTCCTGTTCGCCGATGACGACGATATTGCCCGTCTCGAAGCCTGCCTCGAGGCTCATCACGGCAGACGCCGCCTCGCCTTTTTCCAGCTTGTCGAGATCGGCAAGCTTGTCGATCTGCTTGATCCGCTTCAGCCCGCGCTCATCCAACACTTGCAGCAGGCGGTCGAGCGAGCCGGCAGACCAGCCGGTGACGACAACTTTTGCGCCCTCTGCCCGCTTGTCGGCAATATGTTTGACGACGAGATCGAAGACATTCACCCGCTCTTCGCGGTCCTGCGTCTCTGAACTCGCTTCCGCCTGACTTTTCGCCCAGCGCGGACCGGTATGGGCATCGAGTGTCACCACTGGGCGACCCGAGGCATCCATCTCGTTGAACGGCGTCAGCCGAAGCGCCGCCGCCTCGTCCAAAGCCGATGCAAAGGCCTTGCTGTCGAGATAAAGCTGGCCGGGTGAAACCGGCTTATAGGGGGTGGAATGTGCAGCCGCCCCCTTGCCCTGCGAGCCCTGATCACGCCGCGCCTCGAAATAGTCGATCACCAGCTTGGAGCGCTCGCCCGCAGCTTCACGGGCGGTATGGTCGGTGACGATGCGGAAACCGGCAAGATAGTCGAAGGCCGTTTCCAGCCTTTCGTAAAACAGCGGCAGCCAGTGTTCCATGCCGGCATAACGCCGGCCTTCGGAAACCGCCTGATACAGCGCGTCGTCGCGGTTGGCAGCACCGAACAGCGACAGGTAATTGGTGCGGAACCGGCTGATCGTATCCGGTGTCAGCGTCACTTCGCTCATCGGATTGAGATCGAGCGACCGCGCCTGTCCCGTCGTGCGCTGGCTGGCTGGATCAAACGAGCGGATTGTCTCCAGCGTATCGCCGAAGAAATCGAGCCGCACCGGCTCTTCCGATCCCGGCACGAAGACATCGAGAATACCGCCGCGCACCGCAAATTCACCGACTTCGCGCACCGTCGAAACGCGGTCGAACCCGTTGCGCTCCAGCCTTGCGGCAATATCGTCCATACGGATCTGGTTGCCGGGACGGGCCGAAAACGCCAGGCTTTCGATGATCTCCGCCGGCGCGATCTTCTGCAGCATCGCATTGACGGTGACCAGCACGATCGCCGGATGCGGCTTCTTCGCATGCGCGATCAGGCCCGACAGCGCCGTCAGTCTCCGGGCGGAGACATCGGCACTTGGCGACACGCGGTCGTAAGGCAGGCAGTCCCAGGCCGGCAGCGACAGGACCGGGATCTCCGGCGCGACGAAGGACAGCATCTGCTCGATGTCGGGCATGCGCTGGCCATCGGACACAACATAGGCGACGGACTGGCCGGAGTGGGCAAGCTCGGCCAGCACCATCGGCTCCATGCCGGGCGGCACATTGCCGATCGTCAGCGGCGCGGAAGCGGCCGCGATCTTCTTCGCATCAAATCCGGAAATCATTAGCCGAGTTTCTCTTTCAGCGATTCTGTCGTGACAATATCGAAATCCGGCTTGTAGGCGGCAACGCGCGCAAACATCGACGTATCGCGATCGGCGGGCAGCGGCTGCGCGCCGGTGATCCAGGCATGCAGGTCGTGATCATCCTCTGCCATGATCGCCTCGAACTCGTCGAGTTCCTCATCGGAGAGTTTGGCAATCTCCGCCTCGGCAAACGAACCGAAGACGAGATCCATCTCGCGAATGCCGCGATGCCAGCAGCGATAGAGGATGCGCCTGCGGCGCGGGTCGAGGTCGGCGCTGGTGCGTGCCAATCCGGTCATAAGCCAAGTCCCTGTTTTGCGGTTCATATAGGATTGTTTTCGGCCCGCGTCACCTTGCCAAATGGGCAAAATCTATCGCATCTATCGGCCATGCGCCCTGCCATACTCGATCCGCTGTTTGCTTCCGCCTCGTCGCTGCCCGGTGTCGGCCCGAAGATTGCCGACCTGATCGCCAAGGTGACCGGCCGCGAGGACGCCGAGGACTGCCGTGTGGTCGATCTCCTGTTCCACGCGCCCTTCTCGCTGATCGACCGGCGCAACCGCCCCGGCATCGCGCTCGCCCCGCAAGGCTCGATCGTCACCATCGAGGGACGTGTCGATCGCCATCAGCCGCCGGCGCGCGGCACCAACCAGCCCTATCGCGTCTTCCTGCATGACGAGACCGGCGAACTGGCGCTGACGTTCTTCCGCGCCAAGGGCGACTGGCTGGCGAAATCCTTGCCGCTCGATGAACAGGTGATGGTCAGCGGCAAGGTCGACTGGTTCAACGGCCGCGCCTCCATGGTCCACCCCGATTTCATGGTGAAGGTCTCGGAAGCGCAGAACCTGGCCCTGGTCGAGCCGGTCTATCCGCTGACCGCAGGTCTCTCGCCGAAAACGCTGCGCAAGGTCATCGAGGGCGCCTTAGAGCGCCTGCCGGATTTCCCCGAATGGGCCGATGCGGCGCTGACTCAGAAGCAGAATTTCCCGCCGGTCAACGATGCCTTCCGGCATCTGCACGAACCGGAAGACGAAAAGGACATCGATCCCAATGCGCCTGCACGGCGCCGGCTTGCCTATGACGAATTCCTCGCCGGTCAGGTGTCGCTGGCACTGGTGCGCCAGAAGATCCGCAAAGTGCCGGGCCAGCCGATCCGGGTAAAGGGCAATCTCGCCGCAAAGATCGTCCACGCCCTGCCCTTTTCACTGACACCAAGCCAGAAGACCGCGATCGAGGACATCACCAGGGACATGGCCGGCGAAGACCGCATGTTGCGCCTGCTGCAGGGCGATGTCGGCGCCGGCAAGACGCTGGTGGCGCTGCTTTCCATGGCCGCCGCCATCGAGGCCGGAGGACAGGCGGTGCTGATGGCACCGACCGAAATCCTCGCCCGCCAGCATTTTGCCACCATCTCGAAGCTCGCAGGCGCCGTCGGCGTCACCGTCGAGCTTCTCACCGGCCGCACCAAGGGCCGCGAGCGTGAGGCGATCGTCGAACGCATCGCCTCGGGCGAAGCGCAGATCGTCATCGGCACCCATGCGCTGTTCCAGGATACGGTCAGCTACAAGAACCTGATGATGGCCGTGGTCGACGAACAGCATCGTTTCGGCGTCCACCAGCGCCTGCGACTGACGGCCAAGGGTATCTCGCCGCATATGCTGGTGATGACCGCGACCCCCATCCCACGCACGCTGGTTCTCGCCGCCTTCGGCGACATGGACGTCTCGAAGCTCACCGAAAAACCCGCCGGCCGCAAACCGATCCAGACCGTCACCGTCCCGACCGAACGGATCGGCGACATCGTCGCCCGCCTGAAAGGTGCGATTTCCGAGGGCAAGAAAGCCTATTGGATATGCCCGCTGGTGGAAGAATCCGACGTCTCCGAACTGATGTCGGCGGAAGAGCGTTACGCGGTTCTCGCCCGCGAACTCGGCGCCCAAAATGTCGGCCTCGTGCATGGCCGCATGGCGGGTCCGGAAAAGGACGCCGTGATGGCCGCCTTCAAGTCCGGCGAGATCCGCATGCTGGTCGCAACAACCGTCGTCGAGGTCGGCGTCGATGTCCCGGATGCAACGATCATGGTGATCGAACATGCCGAACGGTTCGGCCTCGCCCAGTTGCACCAGCTGCGCGGCCGCGTCGGCCGCGGCGACGAGGCATCAACCTGCATCCTGCTCTACAAGGGACCGCTCAGCGAAACCGGCCATGCCCGGCTGTCGATCCTGCGCGACAGCGAGGATGGGTTCCTGATCGCCGAAGAAGACCTGAAACTGCGCGGCGAAGGCGAGTTGCTCGGCACCCGCCAATCCGGAACGCCCGGCTTCAGGATTGCCAGCCTTGCCGCCCATGCCGATCTTCTGGAGATTGCCCGCAAGGACGCGACCTATCTACTGGATCGTGACCCGGATTTGACCAGCGAACGAGGCGAAGCGGTGCGGGTGCTGCTGTACCTGCACCGTCGCGACGAGGCGATCCGGTTCCTGAGGGCCGGCTAGGCCTCCTTCGACGCAATCTTAGCGGCCTTGGCCGCCTTCTTGCGCGGCGCTGGAAGTGCCGGGATGGCCGGCCCGTTCGGATTGTAGTCCGGCGCGATCAGGCCACCCGAGATCAGCAGTTTGGCGCCCTCTTCCGGCGTCATGTCGAGCAAAACGATCTTGCTCTTCGGTACGAACATCAGAAAACCGGCCGTCGGCACCGGCGTCGGCGGCATGAACACCGCGACCATTTCCTCGCCATTGGTATTCAGCTTGGCCGCAATCTCGCCCTGCGCATCGCCGGCGATGAACACCAGAGCCCAGGTACCGGGCGCCGGAAATTCGACAAGTCCGCATTTCTTGAACGAGGTCGACTGTTCCTTCAGCACCGTCTCGAAGATTTGTTTGATGCTTTTATAGACGCTGCGGATCAGTGGCATGCGCTGCAGGATCGATTCGCCGAAATTGACGATCGTCCGGCCGATCAGGTTCTTGCCGAGAAACCCGATAATGGTGATGAACACCACCGCGATCAGAAGCCCGGTTCCCGGGATCGTCACGTCGAAATAATATTGCGGGTCGTAACGCTGTGGAATGTAGGGCGTCACCCAGCTGTCGGCCCAGTCGATGAAGGTGAAGGTCAGCCAGACGGTAATCGCCAGCGGCGCGCAAATGATCAGGCCGGTAAGGAAATTATTCCTGAGCCGACCGGCCATCGAAATGCGCTCGGGGCTCTCGGTCATATGATTTTCCTAGAAAATTTGAACCCAAAATGATTTGGGCATTGTCGCCTGATACAGGCGACAATGCCGGATGCGATGCTGCGATGCAAGGAAAAGCCTAAGCCGTAAATATCACTCGACTGTGACGGACTTCGCCAGATTGCGCGGCTGATCGACATCGGTGCCCATGAAGACCGCCGTGTGGTAGGCGAGCAGTTGGATCGGCAGCGAAAAGATCATCGGCGCGATGATTTCGTCGACATTCGGCAGCGTGATCGTCGCCATCGTTTCGAGCTTGGAAGCGGCCGCCCCCTTCTCGTCAGTGATGAAAATGATCTTGCCGCCGCGGGCCGCCACTTCCTGCATGTTCGACACGGTCTTTTCGAAGAACCTGTCATAGGGCGCAATCACGATCACCGGCATATGTTCGTCGATGAGCGCGATCGGCCCATGCTTCAGTTCGCCGGCGGCATACCCTTCGGCGTGAATGTAGGAGATTTCCTTGAGCTTCAGCGCGCCTTCCATGGCCAGCGGATAGCTGGTGCCGCGGCCGAGATAAAGCACGTCCTTGAAACGCGACAGATCGCGCGACAGCGTCTCGATCTGCGGCTGGATGTCGTTCAGCACCTTGCTCATGATCCGCGGCATTTCGGCCAGATGTTTCACCATCGCCTTCTCTTCCGCCTCGGAGACGGTACCGCGCGCGCGGCCGGCGGCGATCGACAGCGATGCAAGCACCGCCAGCTGGCAGGTAAACGCCTTGGTCGAGGCAACCCCGATTTCCGGGCCGGCGAGGATCGGGAAGATCGCGTCGGATTCCCGCGCAATCGTCGATTCGCGCACGTTGACGATGGCGCCGATCTTCAGTCCCTGATCCTTGCTGTAGCGCAGCGAGGCAAGCGTATCGGCGGTTTCGCCGGATTGCGAGATAAACAGTGCAGCCTGTGTCGGCGAAAGCGGCAGTTCGCGGTAGCGGAATTCCGACGCGACATCGATCTCGACCGGCAACCGTGCATACCGCTCGAACCAGTATTTGCCGACGAGGCCAGCGAGATAGGCCGTGCCGCAGGCGGAGATGGCAAGGCCCGACAGCTTGGAGAAATCGATCGCCTTGTCAGTCGGCTTCACCGTATGGCTGGCGAAATCGACATAATGGCCGAGCGCGTGAGAGATGATCTCCGGCTGCTCGTAGATTTCCTTTTCCATGAAGTGGCGATGATTGCCCTTGTCGACCATGAAGGCGGTCGCTTGGGAAATCTGGCTTTTGCGGGTGACCGGCTTGCCCTGGTAATCCATCACCTCGAGGCCCTTGTGGTTGATGATGGCCACGTCGCCATCGACCAGATAGGTAATCTCGTTGGTGAACGGCGACAGCGCGATCGCATCCGAGCCCAAAAACATTTCACCCTTGCCGTGGCCGATCGCCAGCGGCGGTCCGAAACGGGCCGACAGGATCGTGCCCGGATCGTCCTCAAACATCACGACGAGCGCATAGGCGCCCGAGACGCGGTTCAGCATGGCCAGCATCGCCTCGCGATGGCCAAGACCCTCGCGGGTATATTTGGCCAGAAGATGGGCGACGACTTCGGTATCCGTCTGGCTGGTAAAGACGGCGCCGTCAGCGATCAGCTCATCCTTCAGCTCGGAAAAATTCTCGATGATACCGTTATGCACGACGGCGACGCCATCGACGAAATGCGGATGGGCATTGGCCTCGTTCGGCACGCCATGGGTCGCCCAGCGGGTGTGTGCGATACCGATCAAACCGGGCAGCTGCTCGCCGTCGAGCTTCTTTTCGAGGTTGAACAGTTTGCCTTCCGCCCGGCGGCGATCGAGCTTGCCTTCGTGGATCGTTGCCACACCAGCGGAATCATAACCGCGATATTCGAGCCTACGCAGCGCATCCACCAGACGCGCCGCAACCGGCTCTTGACCGACGATACCAACAATCCCGCACATACAGGCTTCTCCAAAAGTGATTCAATCTGGGCGAATTCCTACCCGATTGCGAACGCCAGGCAATCAGTGCCGAGGTCACTTTCGGTATCGGGCGGTAACGCGCTGCGGTTTCTATTTTTTCGCTGTCTTCGCAGCCTTGATCGCCAGCGCCCGTTCGCGGATCGCGACCGCCCGTTCCGGCTTTATCTCCTGCCACGCGCGACCGAAGGCGAGCGCATCATCCGGCACGTTTTCGGTGATGACGCTGCCGGAGGCGATATAAGCGCCATCGCCGATCGACACGGGTGCGACGAGCGACGAATTGGACCCGACAAAAGAGTTCGCCCCGATGCGGGTTTCGAACTTGTTCACTCCGTCGTAATTGCAGGTGATCGTGCCGGCGCCGATATTGGCATGGGCGCCGATCACCGCATCGCCGATATAGGTCAGGTGGTTGACCTTGGCGCCCTCGCCCACCTTGCCGTTCTTCACCTCGCAGAAATTGCCGACCTTCGACCCTTGCGCCAGATCCGCGCCCGGGCGCAGCCGCGCGAATGGCCCGACCGTGGCACCGGCGCTAACATGCGCGCCCTCGATATGCGAAAACGCGTGGATGACCGCACCACTGTCGATCGTCACACCGGGGCCGAAAACCACATTCGGCTCGATCAGCGCGTCCTGGCCGATTTGTGTATCGAAAGCCAGAAACACCGTCTCCGGCGCGATGATCGACACGCCCGATACCATCAGCTCATGGCGCCGGCGCTCCTGCCACAGCTTTTCGATATAAGCCAGTTCGGCGCGATTGTTGCAGCCGGTCAGTTCGGTTTCCGGCGCATCGACGGCCACAACCTTGCCGCCTTCGGCACGGGCGATCTCGACGAGATCTGTGAGGTAATATTCGCCCTTGGCATTACTGTTGCCGATCTTGTCGAGCAGCGACAGCGCCTTCTTCCCATTGATCGCCATGAGCCCGCTATTGCACCAGGTGACCTTGCGCTCCTCGTCCGTCGCATCCTTTTCCTCGCGGATGGCGACGAGTTCGCCGCTCTCGACCAGCAGCCGGCCGTAACCGAAAGGCTTGTCGGTATGGAAACCGATGACGACGACGTCAGCGCCTTCGGCCAGCTTTTCGCGCGCCGCCGCAAACGGCGCAGCGGTGATCAGCGGCACGTCGCCATAGGCGACCAGTACGTCGTCGAAACCGTCGGCGATCGCTTCGCGGGCGGCCAGAACCGCATGCCCGGTGCCGAGCCTTTCGGTCTGCAGGAAGGAGCGCACCGAAATCCCGTCGAGCGAACCGGCCTTGGCGACCTTCTCCGCATCTCGTCCGACGACCAGCGCTGCATCGGTCATCCCCGCAGACGCCACCGCCGCCATCACATGCGCGATCATCGGCCGACCGGCGACCGGGTGCAGCACTTTCGACATCGACGATTTCATCCGCGTGCTGTCGCCGGCGGCGAGGATGACGGCAAGGCATGAACGGCTCATAGAGAATCTCCTTCGGCAATTGCTCGCTGTTTAGCAGCAACAATCTTGCGGTGCGATAAACGCCTTGTATCGGCGGGAAACAAAAAGGGCGCCCGAAGACGCCCTTTCGATCCATGCAGTGAAGAAGGCTTACTTCGGCAGCTTGTCGTCCACACCTTCGATGTAGAAGTTCATTCCGAGCAGAACGCCGTCTTCGGCCTTCTCGCCAGCCTTCAGCCATTCCGAACCGTCCTGCTTCTTGATCGGGCCGGTGAACGGATGCAACTCACCCGACTTGATCTTGGCTTCGGTCTCTTCCGCCATAGCCTTCACGTCGTCCGGCATGTTGGTATAGGGCGCCATGGTCAGGATGCCGTCCTTCAGGCCGTCCCAGATCTGTTCAGACTTCCACGAACCGTCGAGGACAGCATTGGTGCGCTTGATGTAATAGGCGCCCCATGTGTCGACGATTGCCGTCAGCTGCGTCTTCGGGCCAGCGGCGATCATGTCGGATGCCTGGCCGAAGGCCGGGATGCCGCGCTCGGCAGCAACCTGCATCGGAGCGGTCGTATCGGTATGCTGCGTCAGGATATCGACGCCCTGGTCGATCAGTGCCTTGGCGGCGTCGGCTTCCTTGCCCGGGTCGAACCAGGTATTGGCCCAGACGACCTTCAGCTTGAACTCGGGATTGATCGACTTCGCACCCAGTTCGAACGCATTGATGCCCATCACCACTTCCGGGATCGGGAAGGATGCGATGTAGCCGGCGACGCCCTTTTTCGACATCTTGGCCGCGATCTGGCCCTGGATGTAACGGCCTTCATAGAAGCGGGAATTGTAGGTCGCAAGGTTGGCAGCGGCCTTGAAGCCGGTTGCGTGCTCGAACTTCACGTCCGGGAATTTGGCGGCAACCTTGACCGTCGCATCCATGAAGCCGAACGACGTCGTGTAGATCAGGGCGCAACCGGAGCGGGCCATACGTTCGATGGCGCGTTCCGCATCAGGGCCTTCCGGCACGCTTTCGAGGAACGGCGTCTCGATCTTGCTGTCGAGAGCCTTCTGCAGCGCCTGGCGCCCGAGGTCGTGCGCCTGGGTCCAGCCGCCATCCGTCTTGGAGCCGACATAGATGAAGCAGATCTTCTTCTTTTCCTGAGCCGACGCACTGCCGGCGAAACCGCCGACCACAGCGGCTGTAGCTGCCAGCGCAATAATGAGTTTCTTCATTTCCCAACCTCTGATGGAGTATGACATTGACGTTAACGCGGTCACCGATCGGGGACAAATGGTTTTCCGAGCGAAGCCGGCGTGTTGATGAGCGTCGTGCGACGATTATGCGAAATGATGATCAGCACGACAATAGTTGCGATGTAAGGGAGCGCCGAAAGCAGCTGCGACGGAATGGCGATTCCGCCGCTCTGCGCGAGCAGCTGGGCATGCAGCTGCCCGATGCCGACGGCACCGAACAGATAACCGCCCGCCAGCAACCGCAACGGACGCCAGGATGCGAACACGACCAGCGCCAGCGCGATCCAGCCGCGGCCGGCCGACATGTTTTCCACCCATTGCGGCGTATAGACGAGCGACAGCTGTGCTCCGGCAAGACCGGCGCAGGCGCCACCGAACAGAACGGCCAGATAGCGCGTCCGCACGACGTTGATGCCGAGCGCATGCGCCGAACCGTGATTGTCACCAATGGCGCGCATCTTCAGCCCGGCGCGGCTCCTGAACAGGAACCAGCTGATGCCGAACACGAGCGCGATCGACATGTAGAAAATCAGGTCCTGGGAGAACAGCACGCGCCCGAAGAACGGGATGTTGGACAGAAGCGGAATGACGATCGCCGGCAGGCGTACGCCCGGCATGCCGACAAAAGATTCGCCGAGCTGGCCGGACAGGCCTAGGCCCAGGATCGTCAGCGCCAGACCGGTCGCCACTTGGTTGGCGACGAGCGTCAGCGTCAGGAACCCGAACAGCAACGAGAACAGGCCGCCACCGACAATGCCGCCGAGGATGCCGAGATAAGGTGAGCCAGTGAGCTGCGCGGTCGCGAACGCGGCCACCGCCCCCATGATCATCATTCCCTCGACGCCGAGATTGAGCACGCCCGAGCGCTCCGTCACCAGTTCGCCGAGAGCGGCGATGACGAGAGGTGTCGATGCGGTGATGACAGTCAGAAGGATCGCTTCGAACATCAGCTTTTTCCCTCCTGTGCCGCGGATGGATTGAGGATCAGGCGGATCCGGTAATGGATCAGCGTATCGCAGGAGAGCACGAAAAACAGGATCAGCCCCTGGAAGACGCGGCTCACCTTGTCGGAAATGCCGAGCGAAAGCTGTGCCGCCTCGCCGCCGAGATAGGTAAGCGCCAGCACGAAACCCGACGCGATGATGCCGAGCGGATTGAGGCGCCCGAGAAAGGCGACGATGATCGCGGTAAATCCATAACCCGGCGAGATCACCGGCTGCACATGGCCGATCGAGCCGGACACTTCGGAAATCCCGGCAAGCCCTGCAAGCGCACCGGAGAGCAGCATCGAGAACCACACCATGTTGCGCGCCGAAAAACCGGCGAACCGACCTGCCCGTTCGGATTGGCCAAGCACCGAAACCTGGAAACCCTTGAGCATGAAGCGCATCATGAACCACAGTGCCACGGCCGCGATCAGCGCGAAGATGATGCCGAGATGCGCGCGCCCCGAATCGAGGATTTCGGGCAGCACCGCTTCCGGCTGGAAACTTTTCGTCTGCGGAAAATTGTAGCCTTGCGGATCGCGCCACGGGCCGCGCACCAGCCAGTCGAGAAACAGCTGCGCGATATAGACCAGCATCAGGCTGGTCAGGATCTCGTTGGTATTGAACCGCGTCTTCAACAGCGCCGGAATGCCCGCATAAAGCGCGCCGCCGATCATTCCCATGACCAGCATCAGCGGCAGGATCAGCGGCGAATGCCAGTCGGGGTTCAGCACCGGCAGGATCGAGCCGGTGATCGCCCCGATGGTGAACTGACCCTCTGCGCCGATATTCCAGTTGTTCGAACGGAAACAGATCGACAGGCCGACAGCGATCAGGATCAGCGGCGCCGCCTTGATTGCCAGTTCGTGCAGCGACCAGACATCGAGCAGCGGCTCGACGAAATAGATATAGAGCGACCCGAGCGGTTTTTTCCCCAGCAGCCCGAACATGATCGCGCCCGCCACCAGTGTCAGCACCAGCGCAAGCAGGGGCGACAGGATGGAGAAGAGGGTGGACGTATTCGCCCGCTTCTGCAGTTCAATGCGCATGCGCGGTCTCCACTGCCGAATGGTTTTCGTGGATACCGCCCATCAGCAGGCCGATCTGTTCAAGCGTAAGCTCCCCGGACGGATAAGGGTCGGACAGCTTTCCGTCCGAAATGACGGAGATCGTCGTGGCGATCTCGAAAATCTCGTCGAGGTCCTGGCTGATGACGATGACGGCAGAGCCTGCCTTGGCAAGATCGACAAGCGCCTGCCTGATGCGGCTCGCAGCCCCTGCATCGACGCCCCAGGTCGGCTGGTTGACGACCAGCACGGCCGGTTGGCGGTCGAGTTCGCGGCCGACGATGAATTTCTGCAGATTGCCGCCGGACAGCGACCCGGCAGCCGGATCGTCGCCGCTTTTCCGCACATCCATGATCGAACAGATGCGCCGCGATGCAGTAAGAATCGCATCCCGCCGAAGGATCGACAGAGGCCCGCCAGCCAGAAACGCTTTTTTGTCGGAACGGCTGCGGGCGAGCAGAAGATTGTCCGAAAGCGAAAGCGCCGAAACGGCCGCATGGCCATGCCGTTCTTCCGGCACGAAACCTGCCCCGAGCAGACGGCGTCCGTTGATTCGCAGCCGCCCTACGGGTTTTCCACGAAGCTGGATGCCGTTATCGTCGGCAATCGGATATTCACCCGAAAGCGCATCGAACAGTTCCGACTGGCCGTTACCGGCAATGCCTGCAATCGCCAGCACTTCGCCAGCACGAACCTTCAGCGAAATATCCTTGAGCGAGACGGCAAACGGCGTGCGCGGCGCAACCGAAACACCGGCAACCTCGACCAGCACGTCGCCGAATGCTCCGGCATCAGCACGCTGGACTTCGGCAACGTCCGTGCCGACCATCATCCGTGCCAGAGAGGCAGGCGTTTCCTGCCGGGGATCACAGTCGCCGGTCACCTTGCCATGGCGCAGCACCGTGGCGCGGTCGCAGATACGCTGCACCTCTTCCAGCCGGTGGCTGATATAAAGAACCGAACGCCCTTCAGACTTCAGCCGCATCAGCGTTTCGAACAACCGTTCCGCTTCCTGCGGTGTCAGCACGGATGTCGGCTCGTCAAGAATGATCAGCTTGGGGTTCTGCAGCAGCGCCCGGACGATTTCGATGCGCTGGCGCTCACCGACGGAAAGATCGGCGACATGCGCCGAAGGATCGAGCGGCAGGCCGTAAGCGCGCGAGACCGTCGCCGTCTCTTCCGCGATCTTGGCCAGAGGCGTACGCGGATCGAGCGACAGCGCAATATTTTCGGCCACCGTCAGCGCTTCGAACAGCGAGAAGTGCTGGAAAACCATGCCGACGCCAAGACGGCGCGCCTCGCCGGGCGACGGGATCACCACCGGCTTGCCTTCCAGGGAAACTGTACCGGCCGTCGGCTGCAACACGCCGAAGAGCATTTTCACCAGCGTCGATTTACCGGCGCCGTTTTCGCCCAGCAGCGCATGGATCTCCCCACGGCCGATATCGAGATCGATGGCATTACACGCCGCGAAGCTGCCGAAGAGCTTGGTCAGCCCCCGGACAGACAGAAGCGGGCTTGCCTCAACGCCCTCGGAAAACGTCACGGAACCCCCTTTTATATGCAGTGCCGTCCGTTGCAGCGCTGCATTTGCTTTCGTTTTTTAAAAATGGATTGGCCGCCTTCCGCACCACAGAACGCAGCCATTTGATATTGATAGCGGATTTGCAGACATCCACAATATGTAAGAACGTTATCTCTGCTGCAGCGCGTTATTTTCCAAGATTGGGAAACAGCTGCAACACACCCCCGATGCAATAGAGGTAGATGCCGCTGATCACCACGCCCCAGACGACCCAGTCGGGCGACTCGAAATGCAGGAGCAAAGAATAGCCGCCGAGCAGGCACCAGATAGCGCCTACCGCAAGATTGAGCGGCCTCAACCGCTTTACGCGAACCGGGTGCAGGAAGCTGATCGGCAGGAAGGTCAGGATCACAGAAACGGTGACCACGATCATCGCCGTCGTCGCACTCGCATCGATGACGAAAAGCGTGAAGACCACCATGTTCCAGACGACGGGAAAACCCGAGAAGAAATATTCGTCGGTCTTCATGCCCATATCGGCATAATAGATCGCACTCGACACGACGATCATGCCGGCGGCAACGAAGGACCATGGCTCCCCGATCATGCCGCTCTGATAGAGCGCGAATGCCGGCAAAAGAACATAGGTCACGTAGTCGATGACATTGTCGAGCATGTCGCCCGACCAGTTCGGCAGAACTTCCTTCACCTTCAGCTTGCGGGCGATCGGGCCATCCACGCCATCGACCAGAAGCGCCAGGCCGAGCCACCAGAACATGTCGACGAACCGATGCTCTGCAGCGGCCACCACGCCGAGAAAGGCGAGAAAGGATCCGGATGCCGTGAAGATGTGGACAGAAAAAGCGCGAATTTCCGCGTAGGGCACCGCACGGTAATTGAAAATTCGTCTGAACACGCGCTGGTCCCGCTTTTTTCTTTAGACCTCGGATATGCGGCCAATTCCTGCATATTGCAACCGGCCGGCAGCTTCGCCACAGGTTTTACACCGGTTAGGGCAAGTGATCGATTCGCCGAATGTTACCCCATGGATTGAACAGCTAAGACGCTCTACATAGAGCCGGACAGAGAATTGGAAGCGGACAATGCAGCATTACGAGATCGCGATCGTCGGTGGCGGCCTGGCAGGCCAGGTAGCAGCTCTTGCTCTCGGTCGTGCGGGCCGCAAGGTCTGCCTGGTTGCAGCAGCCCCCCGACACGACGATGGCCGCACCACTGCGTTGATGGATCAGTCGGTGCGTTATCTCGAACGTCTGGGCGTATGGCAAAAGATCCTGCCCTCGACTGCTGCGCTGTCCGTCATGCAGATCCTCGACGGCACCAACCGCCTTCTGCGCGCCCCGCCGGCCCAGTTCCGTGCAAGCGATATCGGGCTTGCCGCTTTCGGCTACAACATCCCGAACAAGGCGCTGGCCGAGGTTCTCGATGACGCTCTGGCCGCCGAACCCAACCTCACCCGCATCGAGACGAATGTCGACAGCGTCGCCGTCCAGACCGACAAGGTGACGATCTCGATCAGCGGTGGCGAGGTCATTGAAGTCGATTTCGTCATCGGCGCGGATGGCCGCAAGTCGATCACCCGCGAGGCGGCCGGCATTGACGTGCGGAAATGGTCCTACCAGCAATCCGCCGTGGTGCTGAATTTCGCCCACACGTTGCCGCACGGCAATGTCTCGACGGAATTCCACACCGAAAGCGGTCCGTTCACCCAGGTGCCCCTGCCCGGTTCGCGCTCCAGCCTCGTCTGGGTTGTCAGACCGGAAGAAGCGACCCGCCTGACGAACCTTACGACGGAAGAACTTTCGACCACCGTCGAAGCCCGCATGCAGTCGATCCTCGGCAAGGTGACCGTCGAAGACAAGGCCCAGGCCTGGCCGCTCTCGAGCATGATGGCCGAGCGTTTCGGCACCGGACGCGTCGCCCTGATCGGTGAGGCCGCCCATGCCTTCCCGCCGATCGGCGCCCAGGGGCTGAACCTGTCGCTGCGCGACAGCATGACGCTCGCGGATCTCCTGTCCGCTGAGCGCGACCGGCCGATCCCGGCGGATGCCGGTGACCGCTACAATCGCCGCAGACGCCCGGACGTGATGAGCCGCACCTTCAGCGTCGACCTCCTGAACCGCTCGCTGCTCACCGATCTGCTTCCGGTCCAGATGGTGAGGGCCGCAGGCATGCACGTCCTCAACGCCGTCTCCCCGCTGCGCAACGCGCTGATGCAGGAAGGCGTTGAGCCGGGGCGCAGCCTGAAGAATTTGGTTCGGGAATTAGGGAAACAGATCCGGCGGTAGAATTCCGCTGGAGATGACGTAAAGCCAAACCGGCAGCGTCACGATCGATGCGAGCGTGATGATCAGAATGCTTGCCGACGCCCTCTCCTGCCACACACCGTATTGCTGGCTGATGACGAAGACATTGGTTGCCGTCGGCAGCGCCGCAAGCAGCATTGCCGCATGCATCCACACCGGATCGAAGTCACCCACCAGCGACAGTACGACATAGACGCTGAGCGGCAGGATAACGAGCTTCAGGACGGCGAGATATCCGAGCTCTGCCGGAATGCGCCTGACTGGCCGCAATGCCAGTGTCACGCCCATCGCAAACAGCGCGCAGGGAGCCGCCGCCTGTGCCAGGTAATCGACGAGCTTCAGGGCGGGTACCGGCACTTGCAGCCCGGAAGCCGCGGACGCGAACCCGAGTGCCGTCGACAGGATGAACGGATGCAGTGCCACCTTCTTCACGATAGAGCCGACAATCTGGTGTTTCGGCCGCGCGTCGTCACCGGCCACCGCCATCATCGCCGGCGCCATGATGAAATGCGCGGCATTTTCCAGACAGACGATCAGCGCGACAGGCACGGCCGCCGCATCCCCGAAGGCAAGCAACGCAAGCCCCGGCCCCATATAGCCGATATTGCCGTAGCCGGCGGTAAAGCCCTGGATCGTGCAGTCCTCGAACGAATTGCGCCGCAGCACATAACCGACCAGAAAAGCGGTTGCGAAAACAAGATAGACCGCGCCGATCTCACCGAGGATGAAATCGATGCGCGCCAGCTCCTCGATCGGCGTGCGCGATACCAGCTTGAAGAAAAGCGCCGGCAGTGCCGCATAGATGATGAACGTGTTGAGCCAGCCGAGCGCTTCGAGCGGCTGTCCTGTCGCTCTTGCCGCAATATATCCGATCAGGATCAAGCCGAAGAACGGCAGGAGAAGTGCAACGACATTGGCCATCGGCTATTTTCTGACCCGCAGCTTGGAGCAATTCCAGCAAAAGTGGGAACCGGTCTTGTGTCCGGAATTGCGTTGAAACGAAAAAAGCCAGATCGATCAGCCGATCTGCATCAGGATAGGAAACGTTTCCTGGAACCAGATCGCCGCCGAGGTGACGAAGCCGAAGATGAAGGCAAGGCCGGTAACGATCAGGAACACGCCCATCGCCTTCTCGACCAGTCCGAGATGGCGACGGAAACGGGTCATAAAGCGCATGAACACGCCTGAAAAGGCCGCTGCGATCCAGAACGGTACGGCAAGTCCGAGCGAATAGATGGCAAGCAGAGCCGCCCCCTCGCCCACCGTCTCGCGCGACGCAGCGACGCCGAGGATGGCGCCGAGGACCGGGCCGATGCAGGGTGTCCAGCCGAAGGCGAAGGCCAGCCCCATCAGATAGGCGCCGGACAACGTTGCCGGGCGACCAGAAGACTGGAACCGCGCCTCGCGGGAGAGAAACCCGATGTGCAACACGCCGAGAAAATTCAGCCCCATGACGATGATGATCAGCCCGCCGATCTTCGACAACAGGTCCAGATGCTGGCGCAAAAGCACGCCGACGGTCGATGCGCCCGCCCCAAGCATTACGAAGACGGTTGCGAAGCCGAGCGTGAAGAAGAATGCCGACCGCAGCACCGCCGCCCGTGCCGGAGATGCCCTGTCCAACGACTGGTCGCGGAACTGATCGACGGAGATGCCGGCCATGTAACAGAGATAAGGCGGGACAAGCGGCAGGACACAGGGCGAAAGAAATGACAATGTCCCCGCCAGAAGTGCGGTGAAAATGGAGATTTCGGCAATGGACACGGGGATCGCTCCGATTATCAGACGTGGCAGAGGCGCTACCGCCGATTGCCGTTTAATACCAATCACCTTTTATGCACCGAAGCAAAAAGCGTCGAACTGCGTTTTTTTTGATGGTTTTGCGGGTTGACCGCAAGATGTGACCTGCATATGTATCGCGCACTTTCGAGAGGCGCCCAGGCGCTTCGGTGAGAGAGCGTAGCTCAGCCGGTAGAGCAACTGACTTTTAATCAGTAGGTCCAGGGTTCGAACCCCTGCGCTCTCACCAAATATACCGAAAGAAAACAACACGGTCAGCTTCGGAAGCGGCCGTTGTTGTTGCATAGCAATTCCCACCTATACGCCGCATATTGGCCTTTTACGGCAGACTCGCGGCACATGAACCGTAGAGGATGGGTGGTCCCGGCTGTTATCAGGAATATCCAGATCGGCGCGATGTGTTACCGCTGGCTAGAACAACCCGGCGCTGCCACCAAAATAAAAAAGGCCGGAGCGATTCCTCGCACCGACCTCCGATGATCACCTTGCCAAGCACCATTTATCAGTGGTCGCCGGCAAGAGATGATTACTTCTTCAGCTTGTCATAGTCGAACTTCGGAGCCTTCGACAGATCGTCCTTGTTGGTGTCGACGTAGGCCTTCCACGTGCCGTTATCGTCAGCGACAGCCATGGAGGCCGGATCAATCACTACGTAGCTCGCACCCAGGCCGAGAAAGCCTCCGACACTGGCGATCACGCCGATCACCGACTTGCCATTGCCAATCACGACATCGGAAATCTCGCCGACTTCTTCATTTGCCTTGTTGTAAATGTTGAGACCTACAAGCTTCGAGGTAACGAGGTCGGAGCTCTTGATTTCGACCGTCTTGAGGGGGCTAGCGGCGGCCATGCCCATCGTGATGCCTGGACCAACGATCGTTGCATCAGCGCCCGATGCCGCGGTAGCTGCAGGCTGGGCCGCCGGTGCGGCCGGTTGCTGCGCGTAAACAGCAGTGCTCATCGTGGCGACAGCGATTGCGGCGGCGATCATGGTTTTCATGAGTATTTCCTCGTATGCTATTGTTATCACGGATTTCCGTGGCGCCTGAGAACGAGGCAGTTAGAAAATAGTTCCGGTTATCGCCTAGAAAAAGAAGCACAGCGGTGAGCCTAACTTACGTCTCTCCCGATCTAGCCCCCTCGTCGGTTACACCGCCGCAGGAATTTGTCGATCGAATGCTTCTCCCCTTTGAACTTGTCGAGAATCTGATTCGATTGCTGGATGCTGAGTTCGTAAATTTGCTGCAGCTCTTCCAATGTGTATTTGGGGATCGGTGGGGCGAGGTTCATAGACATCTCCTTGTCGTGCGGTAATACGACAAGTCATCAGATGTTCCATCAGTTGGAAAAACGTTGGGAAGCTCAGTCTCCCAACCGACCCTCCCCGCTCGATCGCACGAGAGTGCAAGAGCGGCTGGATTATGTCCGGTGCCGTGCCGCATGAGCCAACGCCGTAGCCGACAGGGATCATCGATCGCTTCATTATATTCTCGCGGCAGGGTCGACGCCGCTCCTGATGATCAACTAGGCCCAACCAAGAAAAGCACCAACCATCGGTTAGATTTCCGGAATATTCGTCAATAGGGATAGATTGGGTTGAAGTCGTTCTTAACCCGCCATATTTTGCACCCCGGCATCTTGATGCCACAACAAAGGAAATAGAGACAAATGGCAACCGGCACAGTTAAATTCTTCAACGACGACAAGGGCTTCGGCTTCATCACTCCGGAGAGCGGCGGCCAGGACGTGTTCGTCCACGTGTCGGCTCTTCAGAGCGGTAGCTCGCTGCGCGAGGGCGACAAGGTCAGCTTTGAAGTTGGTCAGGATCGCAAGACTGGAAAGTCGAAAGCCGAGAACGTTTCTGTTCTCTAGCAGGTAAATATGTCCGCCAGTCTTTCTCTTCGGAGGAGCTGGCGGATGTATATTGGTTACGCCACTCGGCGACAGGCGCGCGATTCCCCTGCAGCGCCCCACTGGTTTTGCGTCGACCAGCCTTCGATGAAGGTCGCGACCTCTTCCCAACCCGGTTCTCTGCAGATGCAATGACTGTCGTTCGGGAATTCACGTAATTCCGTGACGCTCAATGCATCGTTATACGCTTTGACGATCTTCTCGTTGAGATCGCGGACGCTATTTCGACAGACGAAGCCGGCACTCAGATAACTCGTCCGGAAAAGGAACAAATGCAGGGGGATAGCAGTTACCTGCGGTCAACTATTCGGGGTAGATCATCAACCGGCCTAATCCAAATTGCTGACGTATACGTATAAAACACGACCAAACCATTGCCTGTCCGAACGACCGTGTCACATCGCATCGGCACTCTCCAAGCCATTGAGAAATCAGGAATCTGCCGTTGAGTTACGATCGCTCCACAGTCGACCTTACGAATTGCGACCGCGAGCCCATCCACATTCCGGGAACGATACAGCCGCATGGCGCGATGATCGTGCTGGGCGAAGATGGACTGGTTACCTTCGTTTCAGACAATCTGGATAGCTTTCTCGGCGATACGAACCGGAATTATGTCGGAGCGGCGCTCGCCGATGTCGTTGGCGACAAGGTTTCGCACGATATTGCCAATGCGGTTGCGCGGGCTGGCCCCGGCCATATCGGCGGAGTCGTTTTGAAAGCCAGGCTTGCGGACGGCAGGCATGCAGCGGACATTACGGCGCATCGATATGAAGGGCGCACGTTCCTGGAGTTCGAGACCCCGGCTTCCGCCGACGACACGGAAGTCGCTTTGCATCTCACCCAATCGCTCGTGCGCCGCGTGGATGGCCTGAAGGACTTCGACAGCCTTTTCCGAGCCGTCGCACGTCTTGTACGGGCCATGCTCGGCTATGACCGCGTCATGGTCTATCGGTTCCTGCACAACGGTGCCGGCCGCGTCGTCGCCGAAGCCCGCGATCCTTCGCTGACCAGCTTTCTTGGCCAGCACTTCCCTGTTTCCGACATTCCGGTTCAGGCGCGAAAACTCTATGTGAAGAACTGGGTTCGGGTGATCGGTGACGCGTCGTTCGTGCCCGTTCCGCTGAAGCCGATGATCGCCGATGGCGAACCTCCGGTCGATTTGTCACATGCCCACCTGCGCAGCGTCTCGCCGATCCATTGCGAATATCTCCGCAACATGGGGGTGGCTGCATCGATGTCGATTTCCATCGTCGTCGATGGCGAGCTCTGGGGACTGATCGCCTGTCATCACAACACGCCGAAGCTGCTTTCCATCCCTCTGCGGGTCGCGACAGAACTGTTTGCCCAGTATTTCTCGCTTCACGTCGCAGCCATCGAGCATCGCCAGCAAAAAGCAGCCGCCGTCGCCACCCGCAGCCGCCTCGATGCAATCATTTCAGGCGTCGATTCAAACGACCCGGTGGAATTCACGCTGCAGACCCGACTGCGGGAGTTCTCGTCACTGATCGCCAGTGACGGCGCGGGGCTTTGGTCGCGTGGTCAGTGGTTTTCCTTCGGCGTGGCACCGTCTGAGGCAGCGATACCGCAGCTAATCGAGATGGTCTCGGCGAAAGCCGGGAGAAACATCTGGGATACCCAGGACCTTCAGACCGAAGTCGGAGACCAGGACGAATACGGCACACGTGTTGCCGGGCTGCTTGCCATTCCCATTTCTGTGTCTTCACAGGACTTTCTTGTCTTCTTCCGCAGCGAAGAAGCGCATCAGATCGAGTGGGCCGGTGAGCCGAGAAAAGCCGAAGATCTCACCGAAACAGGCATGCGTCTGTCGCCCCGCGGCAGTTTCGACACCTGGCGTGAAGATGTCCGTCACAAATCCTTGCCTTGGACGAATGCCGACCTGGTGGTCGCCGATGCGATCCGCAGCTACGTCAGGGACGTCATGCTCTCCCATAACGACGCGACCGAGGAGCAGCGTGAAAAGAACGAAAAACAGCGCAATCTCCTGAACTCGGAAATGACTCACCGCGTAAAAAACATCCTCGCGCTGGTGAAGTCGATTGCGATCCAGACCGGTGCCAATGCCGAATCGGTGAACGACTATACCCAGTCGTTCGAAGGGCGGCTGCGAGCGCTCTCCTTTGCACATGACCAGTCCTTCTCAGGCACCGAAGGTGGGGAACTCCGCGGTCTGATCGACGCCGAGGCGGGAATGCACCGTTTCAGCAAGATGCCCGATCGCATCGTTGTTGACGGCAAGCCCGTGGGCCTGACCGGACGCGCATTTGGCGTCTTCGCCCTGCTGTTACACGAGATGATGACCAACGCTGCCAAATATGGGAGCCTCTCGGTTCCTTCCGGCAAGCTCGAAATCTCATGGCGGGTGACCGAAAACGGCGATTGCCATCTAAGCTGGGTCGAAAGCGGTGGTCCTGAAGTCGTTCCTCCAACACGGCGCGGCTTCGGTTCCAACCTTATCGAGAAAACGATTTCCCATGATCTCGGCGGATCGGTAGAGATGATCTTCGCTCCCGAGGGCCTGAGATCGGCGATTGTTCTTCCGGCAAGTCACCTGCGAACCGTGTCGGAGCAGCATCAGGTTTCCCGTGAGACCACTGAGCTGGCCGAGCGTCCGCTGGATGGCCTTCGGGTTCTCCTTGTCGAGGATCAATCCCTGATTGCAATGGATACCGAAGAGCTCCTGAGATCGCTCGGAGCCGAGGATGTTGCGGTGGCAGCGAATGTGGAGATAGCGCTTGGGATGATTTCGGCGGCTCCACCGGAATGCGCAGTTCTCGATCTCAACCTCGGGACCTCGACATCGGAGGATGCGGCCCGCGAACTGTCTCGCCTTGCCATCCCTTATGTGTTCGCAACCGGATACCGCGATAGCAGCACGATTCCTGAAGGGTTCGAAGCCATCCCCGTGGTCCGCAAACCCGTGTCGGAAAAATCCCTGGCGGCGGCTATGAGCAAAGCGATCGACGCCGCGTCAAAGCAATCGCGAGCCGATATGGAGATAGATTAGAGTGTTCGGAACAACCGCGCCGTTTCAGTGGTTTAGCGCGGACCAGCGGCAAGCTGGCTGGTAAAGTAAGAAACAGAGGATCACACATGTCTTTGGCTAACCCGGATTGCGGTAAGCTTTTCCGCGATCTTGATTGGTCCGCGACACCGCTTGGAGCGCCAAACACCTGGAGCGTGGAGCTCAGAACGCTCACCAATGTCATGCTCGGATCGCTGCAGCCGATGCTGATCGTCTGGGGACCGGCGCAGATAACGCTGTACAATGACGGTTATGCAGCCATGTGCGGGCAGCGGCATCCTTCAGCATTCGGACACCCATTCCGCGACCTCTGGCACGATATCTGGGATCAGGTCGAGCCGATCATATCGGCAGCCTATGCCGGACAGGGCACGTCGATGGACGACATCGAATTCGTCATGCACCGCAACGGATATCCCGAAGAAACGCATTTTGCCTTTTCCTATACGCCGGTTCGTGATCCTTGGGGCACGGTGCTTGGCATGTTTTGCGCCTGTACAGAGCAGACCGCCTATGTCGCCGCGAGGAAGGCCGAACGGAGCCTCCGCGAACGCTTCGAGCGCGTGTTTGAATTGAACCCCGGCGGGATAGCAATTCTTTCGGGACCGGATCATGTCTTTCAGTATGCCAATGAGGTCTATTATTCGATCATCGGAACAAGCCGCGAAATCATCGGGAAATCGGTCGCCGAAGCCGTTTCTGAGGTCGTACGGCAGGGCTATATCGACATCCTGGATGGCGTTTACCTGACCGGTACACCATTCGTAGCGAAAAACCTGGAAATCGAATTGAACCGCGGAGCAGCGGGCGAAAAGCAAAATCGTGTCATAGACCTGGTGTATCAGCCGATGGTCGAGGACAATGGCCGAGTGAGCGGTATCCTCGTTCAGGCCCTGGATGTCACCGAACTGCGAGCCGAGCAGACAAAGCAGGAATTGCTGTCCCATGAATTGGGGCACCGCCTCAAAAACCAGCTTGCCATGGTGCAGGCAATCGCGTCCCAGACCCTCCGGAACTCAACCGATCTCACAAGCGCACGCGCCCGGCTTTCTGATCGGATAGCGGTGCTGAGCGCTGCCCATGACGTCGTTCTGCTTGGAGGAATTGGCGCATCTACGGTCACCCAGCTCGTCGACCAGATGCTATCCCTTCATGACGATGCGCTGAGCCCTCGGATCTCCGTTTCAGGAACAGATATCAAGGTCGGCACCCGCCCTTCTCTGTCCCTCGCCCTGATCCTCCACGAGCTGGCGACCAATGCGATCAAGTACGGCGCCTTGTCGACGCCCGAGGGGCGGATTGCAATCGGCTGGGAGGTGGCAGGACCAAAGTCAGATCGTTTTAAACTGGTCTGGACCGAAACCGGAGGGCCGCCCGCCCACGAACCACGAAATGCGGGTTCCGGAATGAGGCTTGTGAATGCAGGTCTAAACGGGACTGCCGACTGCAAAGTTACATTCTCATTCGAACCGCAGGGATTGGTATTCGTCATCGACGCCGACCTTGAAGGTTTCCAGAGGGAACATTGATGGATCAGCATCCTATTCTCTTGGTCGAGGACGATGGCCTGATCCGAATGGATTTGGCGGACGTTTTGAGCGACTGCGGCTTTGATGTTCTTGAGGCCGCAAACGCGGATCAGGCGCTTGCGCTGCTTGAGTCTGAAACGACGGTGAGAGCTTTGTTGACAGACATCGACATGCCAGGCTCGATGAACGGCATAAAGCTGGCGAACCTCACAGCGTCGCGCTGGCCCGAATGTAGGATCATCGTCATATCAGGGCGTTACTCGCCAGAACAGGGAAAGCTCCCCGATGGTGCGCGTTTCCTCTCCAAGCCGATTTCCGAGCACCAGCTGAGTTGCATGCTGGCCGAACTTGGCGTGATCGCATCCGAATAACGATATGACCAGAACGAGCCAATCTTTTGCAATGTTCGTTCCGCAGACTGCGACTGCAGCCCCTTATGCCGATGATCACAGCCGCGGTGAAGCGCCGGTTTTTCTTAGACAAGCGCATATCCTATCATCGCCATGTCTTGGCCTAAGGCGACGGAGTTTTTTCCCTTATTGAGGATCGCACCGCCGTTGCTGTTCACATCCTGACCATCGCGGTGCCGCCGCCATAGTGGTCCTTTGGTGTCGTACCTTCGAAGACGCCATCGAGTTCCAGTCGAAGGTCGTATGTAATCGTGTCGCGTCATGTTTCTGATAACGAAACGAAGCCGATTTGACGACTTCACCGTGACGTTGCCTGACGGCTCTTCAGTTTTCCTGAAATCGCGTTTCCCTTGATATGTCGAAAGCTCGCGGGACATGGCGCGCTACCGGCCAGCACCAATATTCTCGCCATCGCGATTCATCCCCGCACCGCGGCATTTACATGCTGCCTTTACTACGCCAGCCCGTCGGAACCCGTTCGCATCCACCGCGTTAATTTGAACCTCACGCGACCGTGAGGTTCAAAATGGATGTCGTGCATGACGCAAGCGGTTTACCTCTCCACAGACCCCTCCAGATTTCCAACGCACCGAAAGCCTGAGCCTTGTTTGATCGACAAGGCCGGCTCACCTGGCTGCGTCAGATTGACGAACTGCGATGCCGAAGAACTGGCTGGCATGGTCAAGCAAGGCGTCGCTGCCAAGTTCTTCGACTGAAGGCCTGATAAGGCGCAATGATCTCAAAGGAGAGCCGAATTTGACGTCCACGGCCGAGCCCCTTCCCGACATCGTCGAGACAAGTCCGCATCTGACGCCCGAAGAGCTTGAGCATGCGCGCAAGAAATATCTGTTGAAGCGCTTCTGGATCAGCGCGCGCGGCTATTGGAGCCGTCACGGTGACCGTTTCGCCTGGCCATGCTCTATCGGTTTGCTTATCCTGATCGGGACCAATGTCGGCTTTCAATACGGCATCAATGTCTGGAACCGCGAGATCTTCGATGCCATCGAGCAGCGGAACGCTGCAACGGTCTATCACCTGGGCACCATCTTCCCGTTTTTGGTACTGGGCAGCGTCGCTCTTGTCACCATACAGGTCTTCGTTCGGATGATGATCCAGCGCCGCTGGCGCTCCTGGCTCACCAAAGCTCTGATCGCACGTTGGCTCGACCACGGTCGTTATTATCAGCTCAACCTCATCGGTGGGGACCATCAGAACCCCGAGGCCCGTATCTCCGAAGATATGCGCATCGCAACGGAATCCCCGGTCGATTTCGTCTCCGGGGTGATTTCGGCATTTGTCTCTGCCTCCACCTTTATCGTCGTCCTGTGGACCATCGGTGGTGCACTGACGCTCCCGATTGCAGGGACCTATATCACCATTCCGGGCTTCCTGGTCGTGGCCGCGGTCATCTACGCCATCGTAACATCCGGGTCGATTGCCTTCATTGCCCGCAATTTTGTCCAGATTTCTGAAGTCAAGAACCAGGTCGAGGCCGAATTCCGCTATTCGTTGACGCGTGTGCGCGAAAATGGCGAAAGTATCGCTCTGCTCGGCGGCGAAGAAGAAGAACGAAACGAACTCGACAGGTCGTTTAAAAACGTGCGCCAGCAATGGCGCCTTCTCGCCCATCAATATATGCGCACGACGCTTGTGTCTCACGGCTCGATGCTGATCGCCCCGGTGGTGCCGGTGCTTCTCTGCGCACCAAAATTCCTCGATGGCAGCATGTCGCTCGGGGAAGTGATGCAGGCCGCTTCGGCCTTCACCATCGTCCAGACGGCATTCGGCTGGCTGGTGGACAACTATCCTCGCCTTGCTGACTGGAATGCCTGCGCCCGTCGCGTGGCATCGCTGATGATGTCTCTCGACGGATTGGAGCGGGCCGAACAGAGCGAAACTGTCGGACGCATTCAACGTGGCGAAACAAGTGGCGAGACGATGCTCAGCCTCAAGGACCTGTCCGTTTCGTTGGGCGACGGGACTGCCGTCGTCAAGGAAACGGAAGTGGATATCGAATCCGGCGAACGGGTACTGGTTTCCGGAGAGTCGGGCTCTGGCAAGAGTACGCTCGTCCGCGCAATATCGGGCCTATGGCCGTGGGGCGGAGGAAGCGTCAACTTCCGTCAGGACGCCAGCCTCTTCATGCTTCCGCAAAAGCCTTACATCCCGTCAGGAACCTTGCGCCGCGCCGTCGCCTACCCGCATGGCGTAGACGATTGGTCCGTTGAGGAGATGAAGGCAGCCTTGGATAAGGTCGGCCTCGGTCATCTCAACGAGAAGCTTGAGGACGATGCCCCCTGGGACCATACGCTTTCCGGCGGCGAGAAGCAGCGTCTCGCATTTGCGCGCCTCTTGCTTCAACGCCCTGAAATCGTCGTCATGGATGAGGCAACGTCGGCTCTGGATGACAAGAGTCAGGACGCCATCATGCAGATGCTGACGGATGACCTACCTGATGTCACCATTGTCAGTGTTGGTCATCGCGCGGAGCTGGAAGCGTTTCACAGTCGCAAGATCACGCTGGAAAAACGCGACGGCGGTGCAAGACTGGTAAGCGATGTGGATCTCATTCCACAGGCCCGGAAACGCAAGGGGTTGTCACGGTTCTTGCCGAAAACTGTCCGATAGCCCTTCAGTCACCGCGAGCCTGACCGCGTAGCGGAGAATCTGGCGGTCTTCGGCTCGCTACGCTTGAAGAATAGGTTGTTTGCGACGGAACAAAACACCCACTGCGCGATTATGAGACGCATCTCGGAAGGAGGATACGCCGATGATGAATATTCATGATTGGCTTGACGCGAAAATAAGCGAACGACGCCCCAAAGTGGTCGCCATGCCCGGCTCGTCTGGTGACTTCGAGCACTCTGAGCAGTTCGTCGGTGAGGCGCTTGCGTTAAAGCTCGCAGCGCTTGCGGATGGTTTTTCGGAGAACGAACTGATCGATGCCTGTGACGGCGATGTCGTGGAATTCGTGATGTGCCGCCAGAATCATCTCATTCATCTGGAAGCGGCGGATCGTCATTGATACCGCTCACCGCCGCGCAAATCTTCAGATGAGAGAAAACATGAGCACCGGAAAAACTGCACGCTCCAGAATGTATGCGTTTGTGAAGGTCATCTTTGTGTCGGGCCTGATGCTGGCCGGCTATTATACCGTTTTCAAGACACCAGGAGAGACCAAGGACTCTCCCACTTCTGAAGTCGTCAATCCACGATCATAACTCGTAAGCAAAAGACCTCGCTTTGGTTTTATCGAGCGATAACCAGGTTTTGCCCGACTTTTTCCAAGTTGGAATTTTTCTCGGTTGTGCTTTTGGAACCCACCACCATACAAGCTCGTTTCAACTCGGATCCAGTTTCCTGTATGGATCTAGGCGGCTGCTCGTGACCCCACAGCAGCCGCTTGATTTTACGGCGCGCAAGATGCCAAGGCGGGGGCCTCGCGGTGAGGAAAACAGCCGCTCCCACATGCAAGGGCCACGCGTCGTCTGGCATTGTTTCGACGATTGACGAAACTGTATGGGCCGGGCCGGTCTACCGGAACATCCAAACCACTAAATAAAAGGAGACGGCATCACTGCCGCCTCGGATCTCTTTGGTCGAATTCAGTATTTCGCCGCGTTATTGGCGCGATTGCCAGCGGTCCGTGCGGCACCGACAGTGTCGGCTTAATCTTGGCCTATGTAACGTCTACTCAGGACTTGCCGACGACGCTTTGGGCGGCGCCCTTGATGTGGCCTTTGGCCTGTTGGGCATCGCCCTTGGCCTCCTGTGCCGCGCCTTTTGCCTGCGTCTCATGGCTACCGGTTGCCTTGCCGACACCCTGCTTGGCTTTTCCGGCAAGCTCGTTGGCCTTGCCTGAAATCTTGTCTGCTGTGCTACCCATGATGAATTCTCCCTTGCGAAGCGGATTTGCTTCGTCGGGTACCCAACAGATGCAACAGCCTTTCGTTCCGCCCGGGCGGAACGCAATCGTCATTCGCGTATTGTGCGGGCTCCAGATGGAACCCGCTCCAGGAAAGGCGACAAATGACTATCCGCTACACTCTTGGCTGCGACCTGTCCTATGAAGTCAAAGGCCCGACCGTTTTTATTTTCAATATTGAGGTCGCCAAGCTTGCTCGCCACCATGATCTGGTCGAACGGCTTATCATCTCGCCCGACCACGAGCATCGCATCTACACCGTGCCGGACATCCGAAATAGATATTTCAGCATCGACGCCCAGCCCGGCCCTTTGAACGTCCGATACGAAGCGGATGTTACACTCGACGTCTTTCGAACCAATCCCGATAGCATCCACGAGACGCCCCTCAACGCGCTGCCCCTCGACATCATGCCGTTTCTCCTGCCGTCAAGATTTGTGCCTTCCGACCGGCTGGCTGCGTTCGCCTTGAGGGAATTCGGTGACAGGCCGGCAGGCCACAACGGTGTTACAGCCATCTGTAACTGGATCTACGACAACATTGACTATCAACGTGGTTCCTCAAACGAACAGACCACCGGCACAGAAAGTCTGATCAAGCGGGCCGGTGTCTGCCGGGATTTCTCTCACATCGGGATAGCGTTTTGCCGGGCTCTCAATATTCCGGCGCGGTTTGTATCCTGTTACGCCTACGGGCTCGAGCCAAGAGACTTCCATGCCGTATTCGAGGCTTACCTGGACGGACGCTGGTGGCTATTCGACGCCACTCGGCAAGCCAATCTGGACGGGCTGGTGCGGATCGGGGTCGGCCGTGACGCCGCGGAAATCGCCTTCGCATCACCATTCGGACAGGTCGAGTTCGGCGAGGTCAAAATCACCATCGAACATGCCGACGGGTCTCCCGAATTACCGGGGCGGACGACTGATGCAATTTCCACTGAGGAACCCGCGCCAAACGCAGGGGCTGCATAGATTACGACGCACGGGGAGGCAATCGGACTGCAACACGCAACCGCTTTGTTTCAAGCACCTGTGGGAGTCTGCCGTCCGAAGGACGCGACACCATTCAGCATGGTGTTCAGCCGTTTAGCCGTATGGCGCCCTCAACGCAGCCGTCTTTTTATCACGGACAAGTTTGTACGCTTCCGACCTCTTCAAGACCTATGCGACTAATTTTCAATCAGTAGAGCGAGGGGGGCGAGCCCCTATGTTCTCACCATCCGGTCAATTTCCCAAGCGGTCACACAGGTAACGTCCCCTCCTCTTCCGAAACAAAACTTCACTACATTCCGGCATCTTCGACTGAACACCAGGGGAACAACTGTATCGCTGATGTGTTATTTCCGCCGAAGGAGACTTACATGCGGATTATTTTCGTCATTCTTATTGCTTCGGTCCTGAGCATAGTTGGTTTCAAGTACATGGACCGGTCGATCGGCGAGACGCAGATCATGGCATCCCCAAATGAGCTTTCCGCCAACAGCTAGGGCCAAAGCCAGGGGATTACAGCACCCGCGCATCTGTATGGCATCCTTTTCATTTCGAACCCGATCCGCCTCAGACAGACACCGGCCAGGGAAGAAATGATTTATCGAGCCCCACGTTTTCCTTTGAAGAAGGAGAATTCAGATGAGACGCAGCACATTCATGATTGCTCTGGCGACCGTATTTGCAGGCGGCCTTGCCGTCCTGTCTGCAGTCGCCCCGCTTCAACCGCTTATGAGCGGCAAGTCTGACCGGCTGAGCGGAAAGCAAACGGAAACGGCATTCCTGCCTGAGCGCTTCGGCGTGCCCGCTAGCCGTCAAGAGTGAGATCAGCACAGCACCCATAAAATATGGCCGGCGCATCATCGAAGCGTCGGCCATATTGATTATTGAGAGGACGCGTCAGTGCACGCCCTTGCCGCCCTGCTCTTCCTCGAAGGTCACGGCAACGTCGCCATTGGCAGACAGCCTTACAGTGTCGCCTTCGATATCGGCGACCAATTCAAGCGGGATGAAGTGGTGATGCCCTTCATGCCGGCCTTCGCCGCTGTCCTTCTTGGTCAGTTTGATACGGCTCCCCTCGACATGATCCACCGTTCCGACGTGAACGCCGTCGGCACCGATAATCTCTGCGTGTTCCTTGATTCTCGCTACGTCGATCATTGCAGATCTCCTTTGTTGCGGGAGAGAAACGCGCGACAACCGACTTCGATGCATTTCAAGAATGGACCGGTCTGAAAATCCGCGCCACGAAAAAACGGCGGCTCGCCTGATTCAGATCATCGGCTTGGCGGTCACCGACAACTTACGGTTATTTAATTTCTCCATCAGAGCGATTCATGGCATGGAGCCAATACGATCCCCCGCCTGCCGGTTGCTACGGTCACGGCATCGACGATGGATTAGAACGACACCGAACCGATGAAAAACGAGGCTGCAGAGTGAACGCCCCTACCGATCCCGCCACACAGGATGCTCCGGATCTCGCCGCGATCCTAGCAACCTCCGGCCGCCAGCGGAAGCGTGGCCGCGGCAAGTGGGTCTTTGCGATCCTTGTTCTGCTCATTGCCGGCGGTGCCGGATATTATTTTTTTGGCACGGGCGATGGCCAGCAGTTCGACTATACGACGCAGGAAGCAAAGACCGGCAACCTGCAGGTCATCGTCACCGCCACCGGTTCTATCCAGCCGACCGATCAGGTGGATATATCCAGCGAGCTTTCCGGCACGGTGCGCAAGGTCAACGTCACCTATAACAGCCCGGTCAAGGCAGGCCAGATATTGCTCGAACTCGACACCAACAAGCAGGAGGCCGACGTCCAGAGCGCCCGCGCCCAGCTTGCATCGGCAAAGGCCAACGTGCTGAAGGCGCAGGCCGAAGCGGCGTCGGCCAAGACATCCTTTGATCGACTTTCAGGACTGGTCAGCAATCGCATTTCCAGCCAGCAGGAACTGGATGCGGCGAAATACGCCTATGATTCGGCGCTGGCGACGATTGAAATCAACCAGGCGGCAGTGCTTTCTGCCGAAGCCAGCCTTCGTCTGACGGAGATCAACCTCTCCAAGCTGAAGATCGTTTCGCCGATCGACGGCGTCGTCCTGACCCGCGACGTCGATCCGGGCGCCACCGTCGCATCCTCACTCAATGCACCGGTTCTGTTCACCATTGCAGGCGATCTGAGGCATATGGAGCTTCAGGTTGCGGTGGACGAGGCCGATGTCGGCCAGGTGCGTGAAGGACAGGAAGCAAAATTTTCTGTCGACGCTTATCCCGACAGAAACTTCCCGGCAAAAATCGAGGCCGTCCGCTTCGCCTCCGAAACCGTCTCCAACGTCGTCACCTACAAGGCGATCCTGACGGTCGACAACGAAGACCTGCTTTTGCGCCCCGGCATGACGGCCACGTCGGACATCACCGTGCAATCGGTCGGTAACGCGCTGCTCGTGCCCAATGCGGCGCTCCGTTACGCGCCGCCTTCGACCATGCAGCCCCGCGGCAGCTTCCTGTCGCGCCTGTTCTCCCCGCCCCGCCCGCGTGGAAATCGCGGCGGCCGTGGTGAAGCAGCGACAGCCGGCCGCTCGGTCTGGGTATTGCGCAATGGCGCGCCCCAACGTGTCCCGGTCGAAATGGGCGCGACCGATGGCCAGTTTACCGTGGTAAAATCGGCTGAATTGAAGGATGGCGACCAGTTGATCACCGAAGCGACAGCCCGCAGCCGGTGACTGGGAGACAGACGATGGCCGCTCCCCTCATAACCTTCAGGCAGGTCTCCAAGGTCTACGGTCGTGGCGAAGCGACCATTCGTGCGCTCGACAGAATAGACCTAACCATCACCCAGGGCGAGTTCGTGTCGATCATGGGCCCGTCCGGCTCCGGCAAATCGACGGCGATGAACATTATCGGCGCCCTCGATCTTCCCTCCTCCGGCGAATACATCTTCCAGGGTATCCCGACGAGCGGTTTCGACCGCGCGCAACTGACCTTGCTGCGCCGGCACATGCTCGGCTTCGTTTTCCAGGGCTTCAACCTTCTGGCGCGCACCTCTGCGGTCGAAAATGTCGAGCTGCCGCTCGTCTATCGCGGCATGGACCATACTGAACGAAGACGCCGGGCTATGGCGGCGCTGGAACAGGTCGGACTTCGCGGGCGTGAAGGACATACGACCCAGGAGCTTTCCGGCGGCCAGCAGCAGCGCGTCGCAATCGCACGGGCCATCGTCACCGATCCCGCCGTGCTTCTGGCCGACGAACCGACCGGCAATCTCGACACCAAGACGAGCGGCGAGATCATGGACCTCATCACAAGGCTCAACCGCGACAACGGCATTACCGTCATCATGGTCACTCATGAGGAGGATATCGCCGCCTATGCGCGCCGGCTTCTCCGTTTCGTCGACGGCCATCTCGTCAGCGACGAAATCCAGGCAAGCGAGGCAGCTCATGTGGTTTGAGACGACAAAACTCGCCTGGCGCGCCATCAGCCGCAACATGCTGCGGTCGTTTCTCACCGTGCTCGGCGTCGTCATCGGCGTGGCCGCCGTCATCGCCATGGTCACGGTCGGCAACGGCACCACTGCCAAGGTGCGCGACGAACTCTCGCGGCTCGGCACCAACACGCTGTTCGTCCGTCCGGGACAATGGGGGCCGGGCCGGGCAAGCACGGAGGCAAAGCGCTTCACCGACGACGATGTCACGGCCATCCGCGATCAGGTGAGCGGCCTGCGCGCCGTCGCCCCCGTCAATCGCGGTACCGTCACCGTCATCGCAGGCGGCGCCAACCGCTCGACCGGAGTCATCGGTACGACCAGCGATTATCTCGTGGCGCAGGACTGGGAACTGGCTTTGGGCCGGGATTTCCTGCCCAACGAAGACCGCGGCAGCCAGGCGGCCTGCATTATCGGCGAAACGACGCGCCGCGAATTGTTCGGCGCCGCCAGCCCTGTCGGCCAGAGCATCCGTGTCAGCAACGTCGCCTGCCCCGTCGTCGGCGTTCTTGCCGTCAAGGGCCAGTCGGGCATGGGCGACGATCAGGACGACACGGTGATCATGCCGCTCAAGCTGCACCAGCGACGCATCGGCGGCACCACGACCATATCGAGCATCATCCTTTCCGCCCAGGAAGGTGTGTCCACGGCAAAAGTTCAGTCGGATGTCGAAAGCCTGCTGAGGGAAAGACGCCGCATCGCCATCGGCCGCGACGACGATTTCTCGGTCAACGACATGTCCCAGATCGCTGCGGCGATGACCGGGACCACAGTGCTGCTCACCGGCCTTCTCGGCGCGGTCGCGGCCGTCAGCCTCCTTGTCGGCGGCATCGGCATCATGAATATCATGCTGGTATCGGTCACAGAGCGCACCCGCGAAATCGGCATCCGGCTCGCGATCGGCGCGCTGGAAAACCAGGTGCTGACGCAGTTTCTGGTGGAAGCGGTGATGCTATCGATCTTCGGCGGCGTGACCGGCATCGTAACTGGCCTCGCACTCGCCTATGGCGTCGTGAGCTACCTTCAGGTGCCCTTCGTGGCGAGCCCGACGATCATCCTGCTCGCCTTCGTCTTTTCGGCGGCTATCGGCATGATCTTCGGCTATTTCCCGGCCCGCCGCGCAGCCCAACTCAACCCGATCGATGCTTTACGTCACGAATAACTGAACCGCAGCGCGGCTCAGTTGGCGGACGCGTCCCGCTCTTCTTCGGCAAAAGCGGACTGGAGTTCGATCTGTACAGCATTCATGAACAGTGCGGCCTGATGACGGATCTCGTCATCCTCGACGCCCTGCGCCCGAAATCCCTTGGCAAACTGTGCCATTTCCGAACGCCAGAAACGGTTTGCCTCTTCGCCATGAAGACGCTGGAGTGCGTCGGCGCATCGCCTTACGTCGGCGGTCCGCCTGTGGGCGGGGAACTGCAGCAGTGTCATGCCATCTCCATACTCGATGGGCCGAATCGCCCGTACATGAGGCCACTTTCGCTGCCAGACCTTCACAAAAAGTGAACCAGCAAAAAACCTTTTGGTTCCGATTCAAGGCCTTGCCGTCCCATTTTCGGACAATATGTTAAGATGGAATCAGGCCTAATGATCGGTGACGCTGGCCCGCGCATCGCTTTGTGGCCAGCCCGGCACAAGCCGAAGCACCCAATCATGTCCGCACGTCATGAGGACAAACGAAAGGGACATGAATGTCTAAGGAACTTGATCTAGTGAACCAGCCGTCAGACCAGTCGATCGCACTCTTCCTGCAGGAAAACGACATGGACGGCCTGACCGACATCCTCGTCGAAGCCCTGTTTCAGGCCCTGAGCATCATGGACGACGACAAGGCCGCCACCGAAACACTGCATTAATCGGAAACCGGCGGCTGATCGTCCTGAGGCATCATCCGCTGGTAATAGACCGCAAGTTCGGGAACATCTTGCGCCAAACTCTCGACCAGATCAGCCGGTGGCATGTTCCCCTCGTAGTGAAGAGCCAAAACCTTCCCATGCCTCTCGGCCAATGACGTATCCCGATTGCGGCTGGCTGCGAAGATCCGCGTTTCCTCCAGCTTGCCCTTGACCGCGATCCTGTCGAGTTCGAACACGCCGAATACCTCATTGACCTCTGCCGCCACCCTTTCGCCGATCAGCAGCGACACGCCATAGGCCTTCGACGCCGATTCCAGCCTTGCTGCCAGATTGACTGCATCGCCGAGCGCCGAATAGTCAAAACGCTGTTCCGAGCCCATATTGCCGACGACGCATTCGCCGGTATTGACCCCGATGCCGATCCTCAGCGGAAAGAAGCGTCGGCCATCGGCTTCCGCCTCATGCTGAAGTTCCTCATTCAGCCTATCCATCGACGCCAGCATGTCGAGTGCTGCGGATACGGCGTGCACCGCATGATCCGGATCGTCAAGCGGCGCATTCCAGAAGGCCATCAGGCAGTCGCCGATATATTTGTCGATCGTCCCGCCATGGGAGAGAACGATTTCTGAAAGCGGCGTCAGCAGCCGGTTGATCAGCGCGGTCAATTGTTCCGGATCGTCCTTCAACTGCTCCGATATGGTCGTGAAACCGCGTACATCGCAAAACAGGATAGACAGGAAGCGCTTTTCACCGCCAAGCTTCAGCTTGCTCGGATCCTTGGCCAGTTGCGCCACCAGCGCCGGTGCCAGATATTGGGAAAACGCCCGCGTGATCTGCCGACGGCTGCGCCGCTCCTGCGCATAGTCCAATGTCGCCTGAGCCGCCGCCACGCCGACAAAAGCGAAGGATGGCGCAAGCGGCGACACGAATATTCCGCCCATGTGAAGCACCAGATAACTCCCGCCGGCCAGAAACAGCACTGCCGCGACACTTCCAACGATCGTCTTCCAACCGGTCCGGCGGCTGACCAGCAGATAGGCACAAAGCGCAGACACGAAGAGAATAACCTGCGCCAAACTGCCTCGTATCTCGGTGATCGAGCGGCCGAAACGCAGATTGTCGAGAATGGTCGCCTGCACCTCGGCACCGGCCGTCAGACGTCCGTCATGCACGGTATGCGATGTGGCAAACGCATCCGCCCCACCACTGTCGATGGAGGGCGCATTCTGCAGGCTCAATCCGACGATCACCGTCTTGCCGGTGAAGAAACCCGGTGGCAGGAAATTGGCGGGATCAAGCGCCTGGTAATAGGAGACCGTCCGATAGGTCCTGGCCCCACCGAAGACCTGCACGAGTTTGCCCTCTTCCGGGACCTCGACGGCATCGCCGCCTGCTGTCGCAATCGTTGCGGCAAACCCGTCGAAAACGGTCGGTACCCGCCGGAATGCACCGTCGCGATCGAGCATTATCGACGCAATCCCGGCCGCAGCTCCCTTCGCGATCAGCATGTCGAGCGGCATCACCCTTATATATTGATCGGCCTGATCCGAGGTGACGACCGTTTCATCCGCAGCCAGAACCACGTCCGGCCCTATCACATCGGCCAGCGCCTGGTCATTCGCAGCCGAAGAGGGTTCGGAGAAGATGATGTCCAGCCCGATCACCTTCGCCCCTGCCGCCCTCAGGTGGGAAACAAGCTGCGCGTGAAGACTGCGCGGCCAAGGCCATTGCGTGTTGATCTCAGCAAGCGACGGCTCATCGATGGCAACGATGACGACATCATCCGAAGGCACCCCCGGCCCCTTGATCGTCGAGAGATAATCGAATGCCCGATAATCCATCAGCGACCAGGCAGGCAGCCGCGACAGAAGCGCCACGGCACCGAAGACGAATACTGCCAGAAGCAGGACCTGCAGCGGACGCGAAACGACCAGCCTGCGCACCGTTGAACGTCTGAAGGCAGGCGGCATCAGAAACGGACCCTGAACGTGCCCTTGAATGAGCGGCCCCAACCGGGCGTGTCGGTGTTCAACTCGATATCCTGGTCCAACAGGTTATAGGCGGCCAGTTCGAGCTCGAAGCGCTTGTCGAACGGCTCCCAGACGAGATTGGCATCGAGCGTCCAGTAATCGTCGAGCGAGGCGCCGGTCTCACCGACGCGCTCCCCTACATAATTGGCGGCAAGCGTCGTCTTGATATGCGCCTGGCTCACCCAGGTCAGCGCCACCTGCCCCGCCCAATCCGGCACGAAAGGCAGCGGCCCGCCCGATGTCGGCGTGCCCGAACCCTTATCCTCGGAATCCGTATAGGCAACCGTCGAGGACAGGCCGAACCCATGGCCCAGCACCGCATTGGCCGTCAGGCTGGCCCGATCAAGTCGCCCTTCCGTCGTTGTGAAAGGTGTCGAGATCAGCGGGACCGGAATGCGCGGATCATCCATTTCCTGATGCTGGTATTGCAGCGCCGTGAAGAAATCTGGCGTCCATTCGGCATCCCAGCGCAGTGCGTAGGTATCGACATAACCTTCCGTCGCGACCGAAATCGCATTCGGTTGGATGCCGACAATACCGATCGGCGACAGCGTCGGCGTCGTCAGGTCAATGCTGCTGCGCATGAAGCCCGCCCGCAGCCACTGGCCATCCACCGGAGACCATGCCAGTCCGATCCTTGGCTCGATCCGCGCCACGTCCGCCGTATCGCCGCTGATATAACTTCCGAACAGGGCGTATTCCGCCTTCAGGCTATCGCTGATCTCATGCAGCAGATCGACATAAACGCGCCCGACGGTGCTGTCGAAACGGTCATCGATTGGCGCAGGAGATACTGGCGGATTCAAGAGATTTTCGGTTCTCTGGATCTGCCTGAGATTGATCCAGCCACCCTCGATGCCATATCGCCAGGTAAAGTCGCCTGACCCCACCATGTGGTTGACGGCCGCGACGTAGGCCTCTTGCCGATACTCTTCATAGGTCTGGCCAAGCGGGATAGGAATGCCGAAAAGACCGGCCTCAAGATATTGAGTATCCTGGCTCTTGATGCCGCTATACAGCAAGGCGGCGTTCACCACGTTCTGATAGCTTACAGTATGGCTCCAGCCCAATCCGCCTGTTGTCGAGCGGGCAGAGACATCCTGCGTAGTCGAAAGCGTTCCCGCCGGCAGGCTGCCCGGTGGCAGGCCGAAAAGGAATGACGGATCGGGAACAGCCGCCGTCAGATCTCGTGAGATCTCGCTCTTCGATTGATTGAAATAGAACACCAGCCGATCGTAAGCCGTCGGGCTTGCGGTCAGATAGGCGTTGGCGCCGATCAGCCTGTTTTCGGTTTCCAGATCGGTCAGCGCCCCGACGTCACGTGCATCCGGCACTTTTTGCCATTGCAGGTTCGCATAAAGGCTCACCGGGAAGGGCAGGTTTCGATAGGCCTGCACCTCACCTTCCGCCGTATACCCCGTCTCGCCTCCTGCAGTCGTGAAACCGCCGCCAAGCTCGACCTCGAAAAACGGCTGCTTCAGCAGGTTCGCCTCGCGCGAACGGCCGGAAATGATATGCGGATCGAGCAGCAATCCCTGCAGCAGAGAGGAAAACGCCTGGCTGTTGCCGTCGTTGGTAATGACGTTGTCGCCGTAGAAATAATTGTCGACGAAAGGATCGCTGCTGCCGCGCAGGCTCTGGTCCACATAGGCCGTCGCCTGGAACGGGTCGAAGGCCGCATCGCCGTAGAATTCGCCCCAGGCATCGAGCCCCTGCAGACGAAACGCGTCGTTGAGCGTCGACCCGGCCTCGTGATTGGCGCCGACGGAGGTGAACTCGCCGCCCCGCGCCTTAGACCGCCGCAGATATTCCTGCGCATGCCTGATCGCACCGATCGAATCGTAATCGTCGATCGCCATCGCGGTCCTCACCGCCGCAATGACGGGATCGTTGTCATCGAGCCGATCGGAGTTGTCGAGTGCCTGATTAGCGGCAACACGATCGCCCTTTTCATAATGCGCGGCGGCAAGCATCAACTGCCCCTGCGAGTATGCGGGATTGGCGACCGTGCCGGCCAGCAGGTCCTCCAGAGCCTTGTCCACCTCACCGGTCTGCAGGTAATAGCGTCCACGCGCGACGAGCGCGAGATCGAAAGCCGGATCGACATCGATCGCCTTGTCGATCTCGGCCTTGGCCTTTTCGATCCGCCCGGTATCGAGATAGAAGATCGCAAGATTGGCGTGCGGGATCGGGTCCTGCGGATCGAGTTCGATCGCCTTGAGAAACGCCACCTCCGCCTCCCGGTTCGCATCTCGGGAAGACTGCACATTGCCGATCACGTTCCAGGTGGAACTACGCCCTGGCGAGACCTTCACGGCCGCGTCGAGATCGTCCATCGCGCCCTTATTGTCGCCCTGGAACCCGGCCTTGTAGAGCGCACGCGCTTCGAGTGCAGTCGGTTCGTTCGGGTCGAGCGACAGCGAGCGATCGACAGCCTCCTGGTATTGCGGCCGGTCGTTCAGCAGAAGCGCCAGCATCGCCCGGTAGGCCGGCAGTTGCGGGTCGCTCGGATAATTTCTTTCGGCATCCTCCAGAACCTTCATCGCTGCGCGAAGATCCTGCAAAAAACCCAGTGCATAGGCTCTGAGAAACGCCGCATCCGGTCCGCCGGCGGCGCGCGGCAATTGCTCGACACGGTTCGGATCGGCAAGGCTGCGCGCGTAATAACCGCCGTAGAGCGCAACGCCCCTGCGGCGGGTATCGAGCCCGCGTTCGGCTTTTTGAAACAGTTTCGCGGCCTGCGCATATTGCTTATTGCCGGCCAGCACTATGGCCTCGATCAGCGTCACCCGTGCCTGCTGGTTCGCATTCAGCGATCGCCCCTTCAGCAAGGCAAGTGTGTCGCGCACCGCCGGGCGGCCCTCCAGCGTCAGTTGAGCCTCCGCGAGCGTCACCCAGTCCTCTGTCGTGCGCATGTCCGCCGGTTTGGCAACGATGCGGTCGGCCTCGCGCCGCATCTGCGCGACCGGCTGGTTCGATGCCGGCATGCGCCCGAAAGCCTCCCGTGCCGGAAGATAAAACAGCATCTGTTCGCGGTCGTCCGAATCGACAATCACGACCTTGCGCGGTGCCTGTCCGATGGAGGCAACGGCACCCTCGCCCTGGCGCACATCGACACTGCCTTGCGGATTGCTGAGCTGGACCTGGCCCTCAAGCACGTTGAGCAAGGTTTTTGCGCCCTCCACCGTCATCGTCCAGTCGGTACCGCGGATGGCGGCGGCCGCCGCCGGCGTCTGCACCTCGACGCCCGGACCACCGCGTTCGGCGCGCGCCCAGATCGTGCCGGCCTGCAGTTCCAGCACCGTGTCGGCACCGGAACCGGACGTGACCTGCTTGACGACCAGCGTCGCATTGCGCCCCATGCGAATCTGCGTCCTGTCGGAAAACAGAATGGCGAGCTGCCCAGTCGCATTCGTGCGGAGCACATCGCCCCCGACGAGATCCTGTTTGAGGTCTACGAACTGCCAGTTCGACACGTCGATGAAGCGCACTTCCTCGCCCGTCTTGCGCGCGATCACGGCTCCGGCCACCGAACCGCCACGCGGCACGGGTTCGCCCCACGACGGAGAGAAAAGCCCGGTCGCAAGCAGCGTCGAAAGAACCGCAAATAAAAACCGATTGAACGCCCCGCCCATGCCGCAACCTGTGGCACAAACATGTAAACTGTCAAGTTTTAGCAAGGGTATCATCTTGCTTTAAAAGGCAGGTGTATTAACACGGAGACACTATAACGGGAGATGTAACGAGTAATGAGCGATTTTGACAGCGCGCCGACCGAGATGTTGGAAATGCCGATGGCGACGGGCGTCGTCACCGAAGAATACATCAATCATATCCGCAAGGTGAACGACGTCTTCTACGACCAGATCAAGATATCGGACCAGAAGGCAGCCTATATCTTCACCTTCATGCTTGCCTTCCTGATCTCGTCGGCGGAAGGGCGCGGCGTTTTTACATTCGCCCGTTATACGGAAGGCAGCTGGCCGGCGGCGATCCTGTCGGGCGGACTGGCCATCGCATCCGTCGCCTCTATACTGTCAGCCATTCTCGTCGTCCTGCCGCGCAGGGCGGAAAAATCCACCTCGCTGTTCTGGGGAACATGGCCGCAGCACCGACCGATCTTCGAACACGCAGCACAAAGAAGCGACGTCAGCTACCTGTTTCACGAATATCTCAACAATGCGGACGTGCTTTCCCTTATCGCCCGGCAGAAGTATAGATGCGTTTCCTATGCCTTCCGCGGCCTCGTCTTCACCGTCATCGCCTATATCCTGCTGCTGCTTGCGACCTGAACCGCCTCCCCCCTTTCAACATCCGTCGGACCCCCCCCGTATGAGCTTTTCCCTGACACCCGTCCTGACCATCGGCCTTCTCATTCTCTCCAACATCTTCATGACATTCGCCTGGTACGGGCACCTGAAGTTCGAGAACAAGCCGCTCTTCACCGTCATCCTCGTAAGCTGGGCGATCGCGTTTTTCGAATATTGCGCGCAGGTGCCGGCAAATCGCATCGGCTACGGCTATTTCAATGCCGCCCAGCTGAAGACGATCCAGGAAATCATCACGCTTTCCGTCTTCGTCATCTTCTCGGTCTTTTATCTCGGCGAGAGTTTCCACTGGAAACAGGCGATCGGCTTCGGCTTCATCGCGCTCGGCGCCTTCTTCATCTTCACCAAATAGCGGGAACGTTCCCGGCCTCTCTGCAAAATAATCCCCTTGATCTGCCGCAACTTGGCCTGCGCCTTCCTGCCCGTTCATCCCCGCGGCCGCGGGATGCGCGACAATCGGCTCGTCATCGGATGGGAAACCGGGTTCGCGAACCGGCCTCCTCGTTCAGCGGGTCTCGGCTCGGTTTCCGGTGATGGTCGAAAGATCGGGGCAGACGGGAACTGACACGTCCCGAAAGATCCGAAAAAGCGGCCGGGGCAGGCAGATCGAATATCCAACCACCCTTTGAATGCCACTGCCTGCCCTATTCCCGCTCCCGCCATGCCGGCCTTGCCCGCATGGATCTTTCCGCTGCATCCGATTTCAAAAAAGAACGCACTGGCCGTCCCGACGCTCGCGCGCTTTTCATCGCCGATGCCTTCTATTCCGCCGCAGTTTGTTCTAGAGACAGTGCTTCATCCGCCGGAACAAGGCGGCAGACTGTCTTTAGGTATGTTGATCGATGCTTGATTCTCTCAGAAACGCCGCTCGCTCCTGGGTCGCGAAGTCTCTGCTTCTGCTCCTGGTTGCCTCTTTCGCCATATGGGGCGGCAGCCAATCGCTGATCGCTTCGAATGCGAACACCGTGATGACGGTCGGCGATCAGGAAATCACCCCCGAGCAGTTCCGGCTCGCCTATCAGCGCCAGATCGCAAATCTCAGCCGCCAGTTCGGCACGCAGCTGACAGCCCAGCAGGCCCGTTCCTTCGGCATCGACCGCGAGGTTCTGACCCAGCTTTCCGCAGGTGCCGCTCTCGACCAGCTGTCCGACGACATGAACCTCGGCCTCTCCGAAGAGCGTCTGGCGAACCTGATTGCCGAAGATCCGGCCTTCAAGGGCACCAACGGCCAGTTCGATCGCGACCTCTTCTCCTCGCGCCTGCGCAATGCCGGCCTGCGGGAAAACGACTATATCGCCGAGCGCAGCAAGGTTGCCGTCCGCAGCCAGGTCGTCGAAGCCGTATCCGACGGTTTCAAGCCGCCGCAGGTCATGCTCGATGCGTTGAAGCAGTATCGCGATGAAGCCCGCACCATCGATTATCTGCTTCTGTCCAACGCCAATATCGATCCGGTCAAAGCACCTGCAGACGACGTACTGACCACTTGGTTCGATGCCAACAAAGCCAAATATCGGGCGCCGGAATACCGTAACTTCGCCTATGTGAAGCTGGAGCCGAGCGATCTGGCCGACGCCTCGTCGATTACCGACGAGCAGCTGCGCGCCGAATACGACAAGCGCAAGGACGGCTACAAAACGCACGAGACCCGCACGATCGAGCAGCTGACCTTCCCGAACAAGGAAATGGCGGATGCAGCAGCCATCCAGCTGCGCGACGGCACGACCACGTTCGACCAGATCATCAAGGATCAGGGCAAGACGACGACGGACGTGCATCTTGGCGATTTCACCAGGGAAAGCCTGCCGGATCCGGCCTGGGCCGAGCCTGCCTTCAAGGTTTCCGCCAACGGTGGCACGACGCCCGTCATCAAGGGTACGTTCGGTTCGGTCATCCTGCGCATCAGCAATATCCGCCCGGAAAGCACCCGCACTTTCGACGAAGTGAAGGAAGAACTGCGCCAGCAGGTGGCAGTCGCTGCGGCTTCGCAGGAAATCACCAGCGCCCATGACCGCTTCGAAGATCTGCGCGGCGGTGGCGCAACGCTCGATGACGCAGCCAAGGAACTCAACCTCAAGCTCGTCACCGTGACGGCCGATGCGTCCGGTCAGGACGAACAGGAACAGCCGATCGCAAACCTGCCTGCCGCCAGCAATCTGGTCGCCGAAGTGTTCCGCACCGAACCCGGACAGGACACCATTCCGGTCGCTCTCGGCAATACCGGCTATATCTGGTTCGAGGTCCGTAACGTGATACCTGAACGCGACCGCACGCTTGCCGAAGTCCGTGAAAAGGTCGTTGTCGACTGGACCGCGGAACAGCAGCGCGATGCACTGACCGCCAAGGCAACCGAGTTGAAGGGCCGGGTCGACAAGGGCGAAACGCTTGCCGCCATCGCCGAAGACCTCGGCATCGCCGTGGAAACCAAGACCGGCCTGCGCCGCAATGCCGAAGACGCGATCTTCGGTGCGGAAGCGATCGCTACGGCCTTCTCCGGTCCGGTCGATACGACGGGCACGGCACTTGCTGCGGACCGCGAAAGCCGCATGCTGCTGAAGGTGACGGCCGTCGAGCAGGCTCCGACCGACGAACTGGCCAATGACCCGCAGCTTCAGCGTCTGGCGGAATCAGCCGGCGACGACATGCTCGATCAGATGGTCAACAGCCTGAAGGACCGATATGGCGTCTCCATCAACCAGACTGTCCTCGATCAGTCTGCATCCACAGTCCAGTAATCGAGGCGGATGCCGCAAATGCCTGACTTGAAGCCATTCCTCGCCAAGGTCGCCACCGGCGAATCGCTTTCCCGCGAAGAGGCGCACGACGCCTTCGGAATTCTGATGTCCGGCGAGGCGACGCCGTCGCAAATCGGCGGCTTCCTGATGGCGCTAAGGGTGCGGGGCGAAACGGTGGCGGAAATGACCGGCGCCGTCTCCACCATGCGCGCCAAGATGCTGCGTGTCGAAGCACCCGAGGACGCCGTCGATATCGTCGGGACCGGTGGCGACGGTGCGGGAACCTACAACATCTCCACGCTGGCCTCGATCATCGCGGCAGGCGCTGGTGTGCCCGTGGCCAAGCACGGCAACCGGGCGCTCAGCTCGAAATCCGGCACCGCCGACGCGCTCTCCGCGCTTGGCGTCAATCTGGAGATCGGACCGAACCTGATCGCCCACTGCATCCGCCAGGCAGGCATCGGCTTCATGTTCGCCTCCATGCACCATGCCGCCATGCGTCATGTCGGCCCGAGCCGCGTGGAACTCGGCACGCGGACGATCTTCAACCTGCTTGGGCCGCTTTCCAATCCCGCTGGTGCAAAACGCCAGTTGCTCGGCGTCTATTCTCCGCAATGGCTGATGCCGATCGCGGAAACCCTGCGCGAGATGGGATCGGAAACCGTCTGGGTCGTCCACGGCGAAGGTCTCGACGAGATCACCACGACCGGCGCGACGCAGGTCGTCGCCCTCGAAAATGGCAAGATCCGCGAATTCGAACTGACGCCGGCCGATTTCGGCGTTGCGCCGGCAACGCTCGCCGACCTCAAGGGTGGCGATGGCGTTCATAACGCCGCGGCCCTGCGTGCCGTCCTCGGCGGCGCGAAGAACGCCTATCGCGATATCTCGCTCTGCAATGCGGCGGCAGCTCTGGTCGTTGCTGGCAAGGCGGAAACGCTGAAAGATGCTATGCTACTGGCCACCGCCTCCCTCGACGGAGGACAGGCCGCGGCAGCCCTCGACCGGCTCGTGGCGGTCTCCAACGAGAAGGAATAGGATCATGGCCGATATCCTCGAAAAAATCGAAGCCTACAAGCGCGTCGAGATCGAAGCCGCCAAATCGGCCGTACCGCTTGCCGAAATCCGGGCACGCGCCGCCGAACAGTCGGCACCCCGCGGTTTCCTCAAGGCGCTGCAGGCGAAAAAGCGGGCCGGTCAGTTCGGACTGATCGCCGAGATCAAGAAGGCAAGCCCGTCCAAAGGCCTGATCCGCCCCGATTTCGACCCGCCGGCATTGGCCGCTGCCTATGAATCCGGCGGTGCCGCCTGCCTTTCGGTTCTGACGGATACGCCGAGCTTCCAGGGCGCACCGGAATTCCTCGTCGCCGCCCGCAATGCCTGCGCGTTGCCGGCTTTGCGCAAGGATTTTATGTTCGAGCCCTATCAGGTCTATGAAGCGCGCGCCTGGGGCGCCGACTGCATCCTGATCATCATGGCCTCGCTGTCCGACGACGAGGCGCTGGCGCTCTACGAGACCGCCACCGAACTCGGCATGGACAGCCTTATCGAAGTGCATGACGAAGCGGAGATGGAACGGGCGCTGAAACTGCCCTCGCCGCTTCTTGGCGTCAACAACCGCAACCTGAGAACCTTCGAGGTCAGCCTCACCACCAGCGAACGCCTGTCCGCGATGGTGACCGGCGAAGACCGCCTGCTCGTCGGCGAGAGTGGAGTCTTCACCCATGAGGATTGCCTGCGTTTGCAGAAGGTCGACATCAGCACCTTCCTCGTCGGCGAAAGCCTGATGCGCAAGGAAGATGTTGCGGCCGCGACACGGGTGCTGCTGACAGGCGAAGCAGGCACGCTGGCGGCCGAGTGATGGCCGAACAACCGAACAAGCTTACCCATATCGATCAGTCGGGCGAGGCCCATATGGTCGATGTCGGCGATAAGGCCGAGACAAGCCGTTCGGCCACTGCCGAAGGTTTCGTCCGCATGTTGCCGCAGACGCTGGCGCTGATCCGTGAGGGCAACGCCAGGAAGGGCGACGTGATCGGAACCGCGCGGCTTGCCGGCATCATGGCCGCCAAGAAGACATCCGATCTCATCCCCCTCTGCCACCCGCTGATGCTGACCAAGGTATCCGTCGAGATCACCGAGGACGAGGCCCTGCCCGGCCTGCGCGTCACCGCCACAGCAAAACTCACCGGCAGGACCGGCGTGGAGATGGAAGCGCTTACCGCCGTCTCGGTGACGTGCCTGACGATCTACGACATGGCCAAGGCAGCCGACAAAGCGATGGAAATCGGCGGCATAAGGTTGTTGGAAAAGACCGGTGGCAAATCCGGCCATTATCACGCCGAAGCCTGAGGAGATTTCGCCATGGCGCTTTTGCCCGTTTCAGACGCCAGGGCCCGCCTGCTTGCCCGCGCCGAACCGCTTCGCGAAATCGAATCGGTTCCTCTCGGTGATGCCACGACACGAGTTCTCGCCTCAGACATCCGGGCAAGACTGACTCAGCCGCCCTTCAATTCCTCCGCCATGGATGGTTATGCACTGGCTGCCGCAGACGCGCCGTCGATCGGCTCCGAACTGACGGTAATCGGCACCGCCGCCGCCGGTCACGCCTTCGAAGGCGCTTTAGGTCACGGCGAAACCGTCCGCATCTTCACCGGCGCGCCGGTACCGGAAGGCGCCGACACGATCCTCATTCAGGAAGATGCCGAGAAGATCGGCGAAAACCGCATCCGCACGACATTCGAGGTCATCGAAGGAAGACACATACGTCCCCGCGGTCAGGATTTTGCCGAAGGCGAAACCGTGCTGAAGGCCGAAACGGTGATCGACTTCTCGCATCTGACAGTCGCCGCGGCGATGAACCACCCGACGCTCCCTGTGTTTCGCAGGCCGAAGGTGGCGATCCTTGCAACCGGTGACGAACTTATCCAGCCCGGCGGCACACCTGCACCCGCGCAGATCATCGCCTCCAACACGTTCGGCATTGCCGCGCTGGTGCGCGACAATAGCGGCGAGGTGCTCGATCTCGGCATCGCACCCGATGGCCAGGAGGCTATTTCCGCCGCCATTAGCCGCGCCCGTGATGCCGGTGCCGATATACTCGTCACCCTCGGCGGCGCCTCCGTCGGCGACCATGATCTTGTGCAGGCGACCCTGAAATCCGCTGGAATGGAGCTCGATTTCTGGCGCATCGCCATGCGGCCCGGGAAACCGCTGATGGTCGGCTCACTGGACGGCATGCATGTGCTTGGTCTGCCCGGAAACCCCGTCGCAAGCCTTGTCACCGGCATGCTTTTCCTTGAGCCGCTGCTGCGCCGCCTCGCCCATCTGCCGGAGCGAAAGCGAGAAGTTTTGGGAATCACGGCACGAGCGCTTGCCGCAAACGACCAGCGGCAGGACTATCTCCGCGCGAAAATTACCCGCGACGAAGAGGGCAATCTGGTTGCCGACGCCAATCCGAAACAGGATTCGTCGATGATGAAGATTTTTGCCCATGCCGACGGTCTCATCATCCGGGAGCCTCATGCTCCGGAACTGGCCGCAGGTGCGTCCTGCCCCATATTGCTCATCCGTCCTTTTGCGTGATCTGCACCTTTGAATGATCCAGGCGGACGAAAAATCCGTAGCCTTGGGCATGCATGCCCAAACGGAGTAGATCGTGCCAGACAAGAGCCAAACAGCCGCCATCCTCTGGTTCCGCAAGGACCTTCGGCTCGATGACAATGCGGCGCTTCATGCCGCGATCGATGCAGGCGGCCCGGTCATCCCCGTCTATATCCGCGAACCCGAACATCCCGATACCGGCCCGCTCGGGTCAGCACAGGCCTGGTGGCTGCATCACTCGCTGGCAGGGCTAAAGGAACAGCTGAAGTCACTGAGCAGCGACCTGACGCTCGCCACCGGCAAGGCCGACGAAATCCTCATCGATTTCGCCCGAAAGACCGGCGCAGAAACGGTTTACGTCAATCGTGCCTACGAGCGGACGGCGATCGACCGAGACATTGCTATTGCGCTCAAGGATGCGGGCATCGCCATCCGTGCCTTCCACGGGCAATTGCTGCACGATCCGAAAACGATCCGCACCGGCTCTGGCAACGCGTTCAAGGTCTACACGCCGTTCTGGAACGCCATGCAGAAGCTGCACGAGCCGCATGAACCCATCGATCCGCCAAAAACCATTCCGTCTCCCGCAAGCCATCCCCGCTCCGAAGCTCTAGACGGCTGGAACCTGCTGCCGACCAGGCCGAATTGGGCAAAAGGCTTTTCCGAACACTGGACGCCCGGTGAAGCCGGTGCGCAGGAGAGGCTGGAAGACCTGATCGATGCCGACCTGCACGATTACAAGCGCGGCCGCGATTTTCCCGCGATCGAAGCAACATCCAGGCTTTCTCCGCATCTGGCGCTCGGCGAAATCTCTCCCGCCCGCATCTGGCACGCTACAAATGGGCTGGCGCAGAAACACCGGGACGATCTGGTGCATTATCGGAAGGAACTGGCCTGGCGAGATTTCTGCTACAATCTGCTTGTCGAGTTCCCTGAGCTTCGCACGAAGAACTGGGACGACAAATTCGACGCTTTCGAATGGGATTTCGACGCTGCCGATTTCAGCGCCTGGACAAAGGGGTTGACCGGTTATCCGATCGTCGATGCCGGTATGCGCGAACTCTGGCAGACCGGCTACATGCACAACCGGGTGCGGATGATCACGGCATCCTTCCTGATCAAGGACCTGCTGATCAACTGGCGGCGCGGCGAGGAATGGTTCCGCGATACGCTGCTCGATGCCGATCCGGCCAGCAATACCGCCAACTGGCAATGGGTGGCGGGATCGGGCGCCGACGCCTCGCCCTTCTTCCGCATCTTCAACCCGATCCTGCAGGGCGAAAAATTCGATCCCGACGGCGATTATGTCCGCCACTTCGTGCCGGAACTGAAAGACCTGCCGAAAAAATACATCCACAAGCCCTTCGATGCCCCCGACCATGTTCTGGCGGATGCAGGCGTGGATCTTGGAAAGACTTATCCGAAGCCCATCGTCAATCACGGTCTCGCGCGTGACCGTGCTCTGGAGGCCTACAAGGGCCTGAAAGGCTAGCGCCGTACCGCAACGCGCGGGATTGGCGTTTCCATCACGACAATCGGCAACTACTCTCTCCCTTCCGGAAGAGGAGAGAGCGAGATGGCGCGGCGAAAAATTGCGGTTGTCGGATTGGGCGGGATTGGCGGGGTCGCTGCCGCCTGCCTCAGCCTGTCACCGGAGAATGACGTGACCGTCTGCGCCCGCAGGCAGATCGATAAGCTCACCTTCGACCACCTTGAAGAGAGCAAGCAGATACCGCTGAAAACGCTGACGGACCCGAGCCGCGCCGAACCGGTCGATTGGGTTATCCTTTGCACCAAGGCGCAGGACAGCGCCTCCGCCGCTCCCTGGCTCGAGAGACTGTGCACCCCGCAAACGACCGTGGCCGTACTGCAGAACGGCATCTCCCACGAAGAGCGCGTAGGGCCTCACGCAAAAGGCGCCACCATCCTTCCGGCGATTGTCTATTACAACGGCGAGCGGTTTGCGCCCGACCATGTCAGGCTCCGGCATATCCGCGGCCACGACCTGCTGGTCCCGGCCGGACTGCCGGGCGACGCATTCGCAGCGCTTTTCGAAGGCACGCCGATCGATGTCGGCCGCAGCGCGGAATTCATCACCTATCAATGGCGCAAACTGCTGGTCAACGTCATCGCCAACCCGATCACCGCCCTGACGCGCCAGAGGCTCGGCGTGTTCCAGAGACCGGACATTCAGGGCCTGTCGCTCGGCGTCCTTCGCGAAGCCGTTGCTGTCGGCCGGGCAGAGGGTGCGCAACTGCGCGACAACGAGGCAGAGACGATCCTGGAGACGTTTCTGGGCTATCCGCCGGAAGCAGGCACCTCGATGTATTTCGATTGCCTCGCGGGCCGCGCATTGGAAATCGAAGCGCTGAACGGCGCCGTCGTTGCGGCAGCAAGGCGCCACGGGCTTCCGACACCATTGAATGCGGCAATGCTGACACTGTTGACGGCGGTCAGCGATGCGAATGCGGCGGAAACCAAAACCCTCTAACAAGAGATTTGATCGAAGCTGGGCCGAATAGCATTTAGCGGCGGACCAAACTCAACCCTCATTCCTGTCCTTGTGACAGGAATCCAGCCGTCGCGCGTCTGCGCGACGAGGAGAGTCTTTTCAGCCCAACGACTTGGGCTGACTGGATTCCTGTGACAAGCACAGGAATGACGCAAAGATTCAGTCGTACAAGCGATCCAAACCCGATCGCAACCGAGTCTGTCTCATCTGATTACACGAGCCGGTTCTGTTCCAGAGCCGCTTCGATGAAGCTTGCAAACAGCGGATGCGGATCGAGAGGACGGCTCTTCAGTTCCGGATGGTACTGGACGCCGATGAACCACGGGTGATCCGGATATTCGACGGTCTCCGGCAGAACGCCGTCCGGCGACATGCCGGAGAATACCAGGCCGCAGCTTTCCAGCCGTTCCTTGTAATCGACATTCACCTCGTAGCGGTGACGGTGACGCTCGGAAATATCGGTCGAACCGTAGATCTCGGCGATCTTTGTATCCTTCTTCAGGCTCGCGGCGTAGGCGCCGAGACGCATCGTGCCGCCGAGATCGCCGGCAGCCGCACGCTTCTCCAGCGCATTGCCCTTCACCCATTCGGTCATCAAGCCGACGACCGGCTCTTTCGTCGGACCGAATTCGGTCGAGGAAGCGTGTTCGATACCGGCCAGATTGCGCGCCGCTTCCACGACCGCCATCTGCATGCCGAAGCAGATGCCGAAATACGGCACCTTGCGCTCACGGGCAAACTGCGCGGCCTTGATCTTGCCTTCCGAACCGCGCTCGCCAAAACCGCCCGGCACCAGGATTCCGTTGACCTTTTCGAGGTAAGGCGCCGGGTCTTCTTTTTCGAAGACTTCCGACTCGATCCACTCAAGCTTGACCTTGACCTGATTGGCGATGCCGCCGTGATGCAGCGCCTCGATCAGCGACTTGTAGGCATCCTTGAGGCCGGTATATTTGCCGACGATCGCGATCGTGACTTCGCCTTCCGGCTGCTTGATACGGCTGCTGACCTCTTCCCACTGGTCGAGACGCGGCTTGGGAGCAGGCTCGATGCCGAAGGCGGCCAGAACCTCGTTGTCGAGACCTTCCTTGTGATAGGCGACCGGAACGTCATAGATGTTGGCAACGTCGAGCGCCTGGATGACGGCAGAGGGACGGACGTTGCAGAACAGCGACAGCTTGCGGCGTTCGGCTTCCGGGATCTCGCGATCAGCGCGAACGAGCAGGATGTCGGGATGGATGCCGAGTGCCTGCAACTCCTTGACCGAATGCTGGGTCGGCTTGGTCTTCAGCTCGCCTGCAGCCGAAATATACGGCATCAGCGTCAAGTGAACATAGATCACGGTGCCACGCGGCAGGTCGTTATTGACCTGGCGGATCGCCTCCATGAATGGCATCGCCTCGATATCGCCGACCGTGCCGCCGACTTCGCAGAGTACGAAATCATAGTCGTCATTGCCCTCGGTGACGAAATCCTTGATCTCGTTCGTCACATGCGGAATGACCTGCACGGTTGCGCCGAGATAATCGCCGCGGCGTTCCTTGTCGATGATGTTCTTGTAGATCCGGCCGGTGGTGATGTTGTCGGTCTTGGTCGCCGAACGCCCGGTAAAGCGTTCGTAGTGACCGAGATCGAGATCCGTCTCGGCACCGTCGTCGGTGACGAAGACCTCGCCGTGCTGTGTCGGGCTCATCGTGCCCGGATCAACGTTGAGATAAGGATCGAGCTTCCTCAGCCGAACCCGGTAACCCCTCGCCTGAAGCAATGCTCCGAGGGCCGCGGCCGCAATTCCTTTTCCGAGGGAAGAAACCACGCCGCCTGTGATGAATACATATCGCGCCATGGGAGTCACCGGTTACCTTTTCACACACGATTCCGCCAGCCCTAATTTTGCCAAACGCTAAAACGGCTGTGGAATGTTCACAAAATAAAACCGGCAGGCTTTTGGCCTGCCGGAGCTTGAAGACTTGACCGAAGCCTTACTGGCCGGTCGGAACGGTGTTCGACGGCGCAGCAGGTGCCGCCGGAACAGCCGTAGCAGGTGCCTGACCGGCTGCCGGGGCAGACGGCGTGGCAGCGCCGGTTTCGGATGGAACGCCGTTGCCTGCAGGTGCCTGAGCCGGCGGTGCGGCCGGTGCTGGACCGAGCTGATCGAGAATGCCGTTGCCCGTGCCCTGCTGGCTCTGCGGAATACGGTTCAGAATATCGGTCGGCTGCGAATCGTAACGGGCAAGAATGCCGAGCGCCAGCGAGGTGACGAAGAACAGCGCCGCCAGAATCGCCGTCGTGCGGGTCAGCGCATTGGCGGTGCCGCGCGCCGACATGAAGCCGGAGCCGCCGCCGATGCCCAGCCCGCCGCCTTCGGAGCGCTGGATGAGCACTACGCCGACGAGCGCAAGCACGATCATGAGATGAATGACGATCAGAACGGTCTGCATGTATCGGGTCCCTGCCCTACGCGGGCATCGAATAAGAGTTTTGCGGCTCTTTACATGAGGCTACCGCGGTTTCCAAGCCTTGATTACAAGGTTTCCGCGATCAGCCCCTCATAGACGGAATAGATGGCGAGGAAGTCGGCCGCTTTCAAGCTCGCTCCGCCGATCAACGCACCATCGACATTGGCGATGCCCATCAGCACCTCGGCATTGCCCGGCTTGACCGAACCGCCATAGAGAATACGCATCGTTTTGCCTTCATCGCCAAAACGCCGCACCAGTTCGGAACGCATGAAAGCATGCGCGACGGCGATGTCTTCGTTCGTCGGGGTCAACCCCGAACCGATCGCCCAGACCGGCTCATAGGCGATGACGGTGTTTTCAGCGTGGGCGCCATCGGGAATGGATCCATCCAATTGCCGCTTCAGCACGTCCAGCGTCTGATAGCTGTCGCGCTCGCCCGCGGTTTCGCCGATGCAGATGATCGCTGTCAGATCCGCCTGATAGGCTGCAGCTGCCTTGTCACGAACGACATGATCGGTCTCGGCATGATCGGTGCGGCGCTCCGAATGGCCGAGAATGACGTGGGTTCCGAAGCAGTCGGCAATCATCTCGGCCGAAATGTCGCCGGTATGGGCGCCCGAGACCTTCTGATGGCAATCCTGTGCGCCGATCATCAGCGGGCTGTCGGTGCACAGCGCCGTCGCGACATAGAGAAGCGTCGAGGGCGGGCAGATCAACGCTTCGACATGATCGGACAGGGGGCCGACCACTCCTTCGGCCATCGCCTTTATCTCGCCGAGCGCGTCACGGGTGCCGTTCATCTTCCAGTTTCCAGCCACGAGCGGGCGAACGTCTGGGGTCATCGGGTGGTTTCCTCCTCTATATTTCTCGACGACCTCGAAACGAGATCGCAATCATCGCCTGCAAAATCCGGTCGCCCGGATAGGTCGGCATCTTTCGTACGCTGAAAAACAATCTCGATTCAAGCGCTTGCTTCAAAGCCGGCGTTCGCCCGACCACCAGAACGAACAAAACCGCAAAACAATCCCGAGATTCAATCGGTTGGGTGGCGCCAAAGATCGATTTAACCGCCGATTCCAGTCATCTGTGGGCAACCAGCACGAAATTTAACACCTTGCGCCAATCGACCATCCGGATCGGCGTTCCATGTCCTCCCGTTTGAAAAACGGTAAAACGGGCCGGATAACCGGAAGCGCGCAATCCGCGAAAAATCTTCTCCTGATCTTCCGCCTTGTAGACGCTGTCGGCACTGCCATGGGCGAAATAGAGCGGCAGCTTGAGTTTTACGAACGCCGTGGTCGCAAGCCCCGGATCCGGCGGGCCACCGAGCAGGACCATGCCGCCGAGATAATGAACCGCTTCCTTGTCGCGCACGATGTTCTGGCAGATGATCCCGCCCATCGAGGCGCAGGCGAGAATGACCGGCTGGCCGGCAGATTGTTCGAAAGCATAGCGCAAAAGAGCACCGACATCCGCAGCCCCCTTGTCGTCGAAGGACCGGACGCTCACCGAATAATAGGTACCGCCATTGCGGCCGACGAGGTTTTTCAGCCGGTTGAAATTGCCGCCGAAACTATAGTCGTTGACGCCGAGACGGCGATCGCCACCGCGCCCATGGATAAAGATGACGGCGAAGCGTTCTCCCGAAGTCGGCCCCACCCGTGTCACGTCTACGGTCCGGTTGCCAAGCGTCAGCGTCTCATTTTCCTGCAGACGACGAACCGATGTATCGACATAGGCACCCCTGACCCGGCGTTCCGGCTCCTGGTCCCGGTCGTTGATGTCGCGCAGCTCGTTATAGTCGATCACCTCATAGGCCCCGCCATCGTCGCTTTTGAGAGTGGCGTGACTGGAAAAGAGATTGTCCTTGAACGGCGGTATCGGTCCTTCCTGCGCGATTGCAAAGTCACCGGTCGATGATATGCAGAGCGCAAGAAGCGTGCCGAAAACGAAATGAATTGTGGACATGCGGAATTTCATTTAAGTCCTTGCGTCTTCAAAGCTTGCCATCACGAGGCCCAGCTAGCATTGCTGGCAATAAAGGCCGCAAATACGGCATCGCGAAAAAGCCGGACTTTTGGCAAAATCGCAAGTGATTCGAAACGACATGAGATGGGTATGGCTTCCTCCTCGGCACCTCGACAGGTAGCAGTGAAAGACCAGATGGACGATAATAACAACGATCTTTTCGGTGATTCCTCGGCCAATGCCCAGCCGCTCGATGCAAAGGCGGCCGGCGCAAAACCGGTTGCTGCGGCGCCTGTGGCTGCAGTAGCTGCCGAACCGGCCGAGCGGCGCCCTGCTCCGATCAAGAGCGGCGACGACAACTACGGCGCCTCGTCGATCCGTGTCCTCGAAGGACTGGAACCGGTGCGCATGCGCCCCGGCATGTATATCGGCGGCACCGACGAAAAGGCGCTGCACCATCTCTTCGCCGAAGTCATCGACAACTCGATGGACGAGGCGGTCGCCGGCCACGCCAATTTCATCGAAGTGCATCTCGACGCCGAAGGGTTTTTGACCGTTTCGGATAATGGCCGTGGCATTCCGGTCGAAAACCATCCGCAGGTTCCCGGCAAGTCGACGCTCGAAGTGATCATGACCAAGCTGCATGCCGGCGGCAAGTTCGACGGCGACGCCTACGAAACGTCTGGCGGCCTTCACGGCGTCGGCGTCTCGGTCGTCAACGCGCTGTCCGACGTTCTCGAAGTCGAAGTCGCCCGCAATCGCAAACTCTATCGCCAGACCTTTTCCCGCGGCGTGCCGCAGGGCGGCCTGCAGGAACTCGGCGACGTCCACAACCGTCGCGGCACCCGCGTGCGCTTCCATCCCGATCCGCAGATCTTTGGCGATCGCGCCAAATTCGACGGCGGCCGCATTTTCCGCATGGCGCGTTCCAAGGCCTATCTTTTCGGCGGCGTTGAGATCCGCTGGAGCTGCGATCCGGGCGTCGTGCCGGAAGGTGGCGAGATCCCGGAAAAGGCCGTCTTCCATTTTCCGGGCGGCCTGAAGGACTATCTCGCCGCGACGCTCGGCAAGGATTTTACCGTCACCCGCGATATCTTCTCCGGCCGCACCGAAAAGACCGGCGGCCATGGCGCGATGGAATGGGCGATCACCTGGTATGGCGGCGACCCGCAGGTCCATTCCTATTGCAATACCATTCCGACCCAAGAAGGCGGCACCCACGAGGCCGGCCTGCGCATCGCGTTGACCAAGGGCCTGAAGAATTACGCTGAACTGACGCAGAACAAGCGCGCCAGGGAGATCACCACGGATGACGTGATGATCTCGGCCGTCGGCATGTTGTCGGTGTTCATCCGCGAGCCCGAATTCGTCGGCCAGACCAAGGACAAGCTCGCCACCGTCGAGGCCCAGCGCCTTGTTGAAAACGTGCTGCGCGATCCGTTCGACCAATATCTAGCCGGCAATCCCAACGAAGCGGGAAAGCTGCTCGAATGGGTGATCGAGCGCGCCGAAGAACGGTTGCGCCGCCGCAAGGAAAAGGAAGTCAACCGCAAGACTGCGGTGCGCAAGCTGCGCCTGCCCGGCAAGCTGGCCGACTGCTCGCAGAATACCGCAGAAGGTGCCGAGCTGTTCATCGTCGAGGGCGACTCGGCTGGCGGCTCGGCAAAGCAGGGCCGCAACCGTACCAACCAGGCCATTCTGCCGCTGCGCGGAAAAATCCTCAACGTCGGTTCGGCCAGCCGCGAAAAACTGTCTGCAAACCAGCAGATCGCCGATCTGGTCCAGGCGCTCGGCTGCGGCACCCGGACAAAATACCGCGAGGAAGATCTTCGTTACGAACGCATCATCATCATGACCGATGCCGACGTCGATGGCGCCCATATCGCCTCGCTGCTGATCACCTTCTTCTACCAGGAAATGCCGGAACTGATCCGCGGCAACCATCTCTTTCTGGCGGTGCCGCCACTCTACGTCATCCGCCAGGGCGGTAAGACGGTCTATGCCCGTGACGACGCCCACCGCGCCGAGCTGATGGAAACCGTCTTCAAGGGCAAGAAGGTCGAGATCGGGCGCTTCAAAGGTCTGGGCGAGATGATGGCCGCGCAGCTCAAGGAAACCACCATGGATCCGGCCAAGCGCACGCTCCTGCGCGTCGATATCGACGAGGTGGATTTCGAGGGCACTCGCGAGGCTGTCGACAACCTGATGGGCACCAAAGCCGATGCGCGCTTCCGCTTCATTCAGGAACGCGCCGCTTTTGCAGAAAACCTCGATATCTGAGGGTGATCTGGCCGAACAAGGATTGAATGTGACGACGTGGCGTGCTTCACGCGAGAGGAAATGTTTTTCCAGGCAAATGAAGCACACCACGCCATGAAGCAGATCCTCTCCATCCAGTCCCACGTCGCCTATGGTTATGTCGGAAACCGTGCCGCCACCCTGCCGCTGCAGCGGCTCGGCCACGAAGTCACTGTCATCAACACGGTGCAGTTCTCCAACCACACCGGTTATTTGAAATGGACCGGCGAGGTATTTTCCGCCGCCCATATCGAGAGCATCCTCGACGGGCTCGAGAGCCTTGGCGCATTGGGAAAGATGGACGCACTGCTGACCGGTTATCTCGGTGATCCCGCGATCGGCGACATCATCCTGTCGGTTCTCGATCGCCTTCCGCAAGGCACGCGCTGGCTCTGCGACCCGGTCATGGGCGATGTCGGCCGCGGCTTTTTCGTCCGGCCCGGTATTCCGGATTATTTCCGCGAAAAGGCGCTCGCCCGCGCTTCGATCATCACCCCGAACCAGTTCGAGCTGGAATACCTCGCAGGCCGCCAGATCCTGACGCTGGAAGACGCACGCGCTGCCTGTCGGATGATCCATGAGATCGGCCCGGAAACCGTGCTTCTCACCTCGCTGATCCATGACGGCACCCGCGACGACGAAATCCAGATGCTGGCCTCGTCGAAATCGGGCGAGCAGTTTCTGGCAACGACGCCGCGCTTACAATTCGATCCGGCGCCGAATGGCGCGGGCGACTGCACCTCGGCCCTGTTCCTCGGCCACATCCTCTCGGGCGCACCGCTCGACCAGGCGCTGTCGAAAACCGCCTCCAGTATCTTCGCGCTGTTCGAAAAGACGCTGGCGGCAGGCCGTCGCGAACTCAACATGATCGCCGCACAGGACGATTTCGCCCGTCCCGCCCCGTTGGCTGTAACGACGCTTTAAAGCAATTCCAGCAAAAGTGGGAACCGGTTTTGCGTCCGGGAATTGCTTTATCGCGTCTCGAGCAGTTTCGTGATCGCAGAGATCAAAGCTTCTGCTTCATAGGGCTTGCGGACGATCGGTGCTGCCAGATTGACCGGGATGATCGAACGGTCACTGTATCCGGTGGCAAAAACGAAGGGCACGCCGCGTCGCACCAGCTCCTCGGCAATCGGCAGCGACGTGCCGGATCCGAGATTGACGTCGAGAATAGCGACATCGGGGGTAAACCCTTTCAGCCTGCGCAGCGCCTCGGACACGGATGGCGCAGTCGTCACCTTGTCTATCCCGTGTTCGGCCAGCATGACTTCGACATCCGCGGCGATCAGCATCTGGTCCTCGACCAATAGAAACTCCATTTCGGACAGCTGCGGTGCCGCCAGCCTTTCGGCGCCGGTCGCTTCTACATCGCCGATAACAATGGTGGTGACGTCGTCATCGCCATGCAGGTTCTTCGACGGCACGAGGAAACGGGCCTCGACCCCGCTTTCGGGATAGTTGACCTCAGCTTCTCCGTCGAGTTCGTACGGAATGCTACGCCCGATCAGCACGCTGCCGAATCCGCTGCGGCTCGGTGGCGTTACCTTCGGACCGCCACTCTCGATCCATCTCAGCTCGCAGGCGCCCGATTCGAGTTTTGTCCATCGAACGTCGAGCCTGCCGCCGGGAACCGACAGCGATCCGTATTTTGCCGCATTGGTCGACATTTCGTGCAGAACCAGGGCCATGACCGAAAATGCCCGGCTGTCGAGCCAGATGCGCGGACCTTCAAGCACCACCGATCGGGTGCCCTCCATGTAGGGCCGCAGTTCCGCGTCCAGCAGGTCCACAAGCGAACCGCCGTCTCCGCCGCGCACCACCTGGTCGTGGGCGAAGGCAAGCGCCTGGATGCGCCCTTTCAGAGAATCGACATAATCGGGAAGACTGCGCCCGCCTTCGACAGGATGACCGACCAGTGCCTTGATGATCGACAGGATGTTCTTGACCCGGTGATTGAGCTCCTCGTTGAGCATCCGCTGCCGCACGTCCGCCTTGCCGCGCTCGTCGGCCAGTATTTCGTTATGATGCAGAACGATCTCGACGAGAACGGCGCGGATGGCTTCGGCTATTTCCCGATCGGCGTCGGTCCAGGGCTGGGCCTGAAGCCTCACGGTCTCCTTCCAGATGGCAAAGCTCTTGCGCGGCGTCAGCCGGTCGCCCATCGGCCCGGTCGTATAGGATTTGTCAGGATTTCCGGCCCAGTCCAGTGTCTGCACCACTTCCTTGCGGAAGAAGAACAGATAGTCCCGCGGCCGCTGCGATAGCGGAATGGCCAGCACGCCGCAAACGTCATCCGGCGAAATCTCTGACTGAGGCAAGGATTGCGACAACTGGAAAGTCGACCAGACCTTGCTCCCGGTCATGCCACCGATCCCGTTAGCCAGCTCACCGATCATCTCTGACGGAGGCGCGGTCCCCTGGCTGCTCCAGACGCCATCGAGCCACAGGCCGACGCCATCGCAGGGCATCATCGCCGAAAAGACCTCGAGCGAGTTGCGCAGCAGAACGCTGATATCCCGGTGATGCGAGGCTTCCTGCAGGAACCGGTCTAGCGAACGCCGGGCCTGTCCCGCCGTTTCATGCAGCTCTTTCTGCCGCAGGGCGGAAAGATGCAGCGAGAAAAATTCGCCGAACGTCTCCGCGGCCACACGCTGGGGCATGGACAGAATTTTGGGCGAATAATGGTGGCACGCAATCAGCCCCCAGAGTTCGCCATCCACCACGATCGAGATCGACATGGATGCTCCGACGCCCATGTTGCTCAGATATTCGCAATGGATCGGCGAAACGCTCCGAAGATGCGCGAAGGACAGATCGAGCGGTTGATCGTTTTCATCGAGTTCTGGCACGATCGGCACACGCTGGTAATCGGCGTCGCAGATCACACGAATGGTGTTCTTGATGTAGAGTGCCCGCGCCTGGACAGGAATATCGCCTGCCGGAAAGTATTGCCCGCGGAAACTTTCGAGATCGCGCCTTTTGTATTCGCTGATGACCTTGCCGGAGCCGTCCTGTTCGAACCGATAGACCATGACGCGATCATAACCCAGCATCGCATACATCAGCCGTGTCGCACTCTGCACCAGCCGGTCGAGGCTGGAGACGTTGCGGATGCGGCTGATCAGCATACGGGCGACTTCGAGAGGCTGATCGGTATCCGTCGACGCCGGTTCGAATTCGAGGATCACCTTGTCGCCATTGCGGTGAAGCGCAATATCCATCCCCCGCCCCGAAGCGAGGCGTAATGCGTGGCGCAGTGCCGGCCGGGCGGGATCGTCGGAGGTCGCAAGCGCATTTCTCAGCGTATGGGCGACATCACCGCCCAGGACCGCCTCCATTCTTTCGCCGATCACCGGAGATTTGAGCCCCAGCATCTCGCCCAGATTGGCCGAATGCTGCAGGATGACGGAGCCGACACTGTCGCAGACCATCAGGCAACCATGCGGCTGGATAAATCCGGGGATATGGATAGGCTCGCGGTCGCAATTGGTAAGGTTGACCGCTTCAGTCTGACGCATCAATTTTCCCTTGAAGCTCCTGGCCTGCCAATGGCACACATGGCTTCTGTTTCCCCGCGCGCCTATAAAGACCCGCAAGCTGTTTAAAACATGCCCGTGTTAAATGGAGCGGCATTGCCAATTGGCAATTTCATATTTCTATCGCATCTACGCGCTACCGCAAGTAATGAAATAGCGTTTTAATGAATCGGTGCGAAGCTTGTTTTCACGATCTCCGCTGGCCATATAGGAGCCAGCTTTAGACAGGACCTTATGGTGAACCGCAGCAGCAATCGAAAAGGCACCGAGCCGCGTTGGCTTGGCCCCGTCAGCCCGAACAGGATTGCCCTGATCTCACCGATTTCGGCCGCGCGCTGGTTACTCATCATTGTCGCAGCCGCCGCCATCTATTTCTTTCACGGCTTCATGGTGCCGGTTCTGGCAGCATTGGTGATCGGTTTTGCCAGCTGGCCGCTCTATCGTCGCCTGCTCGGCCATGTCGGTGGCAACACCACGATCGGCGCGACGCTGGCGATCATCTTCATCGTCATCTTCATTGTCGTGCCCGTCGGTATCGGCGCATCCTATGCGGCGCGTGAAATCGCCGAATGGTTCCGTTGGGCGGTCGAAGTCAATCGCAACGGCGCACCGCCACCCGTCTGGATCACCGGCCTTCCCTTCGCAGGCGAATGGCTCAGCGTCCAGTGGACCCGACATATCGGCGCCCCCGGTGCTGTCGGAGAGCTGGCACAACTGATCAGCGGCGCCAATATCGGCGCGATCTATCATGGTGTGCTGGTGGCCGGCAACAGCGCCTTCCACATCATGCTGACGCTGCTGTTCATGCTGATTGCCCTGTTTTTCGTCTATCGCGACGGCGCATCCTTCAGCGCTCAGATCGACCTTCTCGGGGAACGGTTTTTTCCGACACGCTGGGAGCGGATTTCCCGCGTCGTACCCGCCACGATCAGCTCCACCGTCACCGGCATGACGCTGATTGCCATCGGCGAAGGCATCGTTCTCGGCATTGCCTACTGGATCGCCGGCGTGCCCTCGCCCGTCACCTTCGGGGTGCTGACCGGCATTATGGCGCTCATTCCGGGCGGCGCGCCGCTCTCCTTCACGCTCGTGTCGGGCTATCTCGTCGCCAACGGCTCCTATGTTGCCGGTGCCGGCCTGTTCATCTGGGGCAGCGTCGAACTCTTCATCGTCGACAAGACCCTGAGGCCGCGGCTCGTCGGCGGCCCGATCAAGCTGCCCTTCCTGCCGACCTTTTTCGGCCTTGTCGGCGGCGTCAAGACGATGGGCTTTCTCGGCCTGTTCATCGGACCCGTGCTCATGGCGCTCGTCGTATCGATCTGGCGCGAATGGATCCGCGAAGTGCGGATCGCGGATGTGACAGAAGCCGAGCAGCCGGCAGATCCCGAAGCTGTGCTTTCGGAAGACGATTTGCCGATCGTGCGCAAGGCTTCCGCTCCCTGAGCCCATACAGGCCCTGAGCCAGCCTTCATCGAGCCATGATCTTCGCCATAAGCTGCTGCGAACGGATTGGAGATCGCAATGAACGCTGCCCTCGTCGTCATGACCATTCTCGGCTGTAACGACAGCGGGACGGACTGCCATTACATCGCAACCGCCCAAGAACGTTGGCCGACGGTTGCCATGTGCGATTCGGTGTCGGAAGACCATCTGCCGAAATATGCGAACCAGCCCTACCCGGTTCTGATCTCCGTCTGCCAGGATCCGGAAACGGCAGGCGTCCCGAGTGCTGCCCCAGTTCCCGCAACGCGCCCTTCATCGACCCCGGCACACACCGCCGAGAACGCTGCACCGGCAAGCGGGAACACGGAAACAACCCAAGCTGCGGAAGTGACACCGGAAGAGGCCGAGACGCTGGCAGGGCGTGCCATCCAGCGCGTCCGCAACGTGCTGCCGACGACCGAAGGCGTCAAGACGCTGATGACGAAGCCGGTACGGCTTGTGGAAGGCGGTTATTCCTGGGTTGCCCGCAAGTTCGATCGCTGACGCATCGCGGTTTTGAGATAGCGCCGCGCAACGTTTGACCGGTCAGGCGACAAGCGAAACATCCGCGGCGTAGGACCGCGCATTGCGGCGCATCTCGCCACGGTGAAGCAGGTCGACCATATCCAGCAATTGCCCGATGGCACCGCCATCTCCGCGCGAACCGTCGAATTGCTCGAGAAGCGCGAAATAGCAGGTATCGAGCCCAGCCCCTGCCGCCGCACGCCGCCAGAGAAACACCGCTTCGACAAAGACGGCGACAATATCCCGTCCGATGCCGGCTGCCTCGAACAGCGCCCGGACCGCATGGATCCTGCCGGTGGCGAGAATGGCGCGCACGCGACGTTCTTCAAGATTGACGAGCGACACGATCGCCGACGCGAAGAAATCGACCTTGCCGCTGCACAGCGCATGGATGAGAAGCGCCGGCGTCAACCGACCGCTCGTCTTCAGATGTTCGACCAGCGCGGGAATTTCATCCTGCGCGATCGATCCGGCAATCGCCACGACTGCCTCGTCACCGGCTTCGCGTGTGACGATATCGATGCGTTTGGCGCCGATCGTTCGCGTCACGAGGTCCGAATCGGCAAGCGCCGCTGCCACATGCGCGACCAGCATATGCCGCGCATCGGCCGGAAGGTTGCTGCGGTCGAGCAGCATGTGCCGCACATCCGCCAGATGGCCGAAACGCTCCGCCATGCGGCGCAACGAAATACGGCTGATCGAGGCCGTCTCGTTTTCCAGAAGAAGGATGATTTCGGGACCGTCGCCCACTTCCGCGACCGCGGCGGCAGCGCTGTAGCCAAGCGAGGGACGCGCCGCAACCAGAGACCGTGTGAACGAATCGCCCCGGCCGGCAAGTTCGACCAGATCGGCATCACGCAGAACCGGTGAACAGGCGATCACCGTGCAGGCGATTTCCGGCTGGTCTTCGGCAAGCGACATGATGATGGCCCGCGGCGCGGCGTCGGACGATGCGAGCGCCTGAGCAAGCGACAGCCGCACCTTTGGCGACGGGTCATCGAGAAGATAGGTCATCGCCATCATCGCGGCACGATGTTCGTCCGGACCGAGCGCCGACTGGACGAACGCCTTGGCCAGTGCGTTTGCAGCCCTTGCCCGCTCGCCGGTCCTTGCCGTTTCAGCCCAACGTAGAAATGCCTGTACGATCACAATGCGCCCCGGAAATCTGGCCGATGCCTGAACGGCCCGACTGTCCGAAAGCTAGCTCCGAAAGGTTAATATTGGTTCACCACGTTTATTAACCCCGATATTCGCTCCGCCTTTATCGGGTCGGGCGCTTGATCTGGAACACATCCGAGCCACCATCGGCATAATCCATATATCCCATCCGGGCGATCGGCCGTGCGAGATCCATGGCGATTCGCCCGTCACGGATGATCTCTTCGCTGATATGGATGCCCACCACCTCGCCGAAGACCATGAAGGATTGCGCCTTCTCGCCATCCAGCCCCTTCGGCTGGATGATTTCGGTCAGGCGGCATTCCAGTGCGGTATAGGCCTCGGCCACATAGGGCGCATCGACCACCTGCCCCATCGCGGCAGTCAATCCCGCCAACTCGAACTCGTTCACCCCGTAATCGACCGGCGCAGAGGACGCGTTGACGTGATCCGCCAGATGGCGACTGGCAAGGCTCGCGGTGAACACGCCGGCTTCCTCGGCATTCCTCAGGCTGTGCTTGCGTCCCGAGGATGAAAACATCACCAGTTTCGGGCTGTCGGACACGATATTGAAGAAGGAATAGGGCGACAGGTTGAGCGACCCGTCCCTGCCCTTCGTGCCGATCCAGCCGATCGGCCGTGGCGCGACGATAGCCTTGAAGGGATCATGCGCCATGCCGTGGTCGTTGGTATCCGTGCGGTAGAACATGGAATGCCCCGCCTCAGGCATAGGTGAGGATGTCGGAAAGCTGCGGGCGCGGCCGGTCCGGTGTCGGAAAATCGCTGGAGCCGATATGGATGAAGCCGGCAACCTTCTCGCCTTCTTTGATGCCGAGCGCCTTCAACGCCTTTTCATCATAGGCGACCCATTCGGTGCGCCAGTTGGCGACGTAACCGCGCGCTTCGCAGGCCATCAGCAGGTTGAGGCAGACGGCACCGGCAGACAGGACCTGCTCCCATTCCGGGATTTTCGCATGCGGCGCGGCGCGGCTGATGACGCCGACGATCAATGGTGCTCGGGTAAAGCGCACACGCTCGGCTTCCTTCGCGGCCTCGGTCATTTCGCCATTCTGCGCAGACGCGATTTCGAGGAAGGCCTCGCCGAGAGAGGCGCAGATATCGCCGCGATAGACGACAAGCCGCCAGGGAGCGATCTTTCCATGGTCGGGAACCCGCACGGCCGAGGTCAGGATCTCTTCAAGTTCGGCGGTTTCCGGCCCCGGCCCTTTGATCTGCGCGACGGGCGTCGAATGACGTCCGCGCAGGTAATCGATCAGCTTTACGTCATTATTCATGTCGGAAACCTTCATTTGATGGGCTGTGTTAGGGGTGTGGTAGAATGAGGCCTTGAATTTGCCTTTCCCATGGTCTTCAAGTGGCCAGTCGTAAAACAAGAGTCAACCGGTCATCGAATGTCAGGCACTTTCATTGCTCGCCGTATACTCCTTGCACAAGCGTTGATGCTTCTGCTGGCGACAGGCGGTCACGCGCAGGATGCCGACGCATTCAAGAGTTTTCGCCAGCTCGACAGCTCCGCCAAGATGCCGAAGCTGAACGCCTTTTCTCCATCCTCGATCCTGCCTCAGAGCGCCGTTGCCAAAGACGTGCGTTTCAGCGCCAAACTGACCAATAACGGCGATGTGATGAAGGACGGCCTCGCCTGGAGGGTGTTCAGCCCGATCGCCGGCGAAGACGGCAAGCTGCCGCTCGTGGCAAGCTCGGATGGCGGTTCGGCCGATTTCCAGCTGGCGCCCGGTGACTATTTCGTCAACTGCGCCTTCGGCCGCGCCGGCATCACCAAGAAGCTGACTGTTCCGGCGGAAGGCAATGTCTCCGAACAGACCCTCGTGCTCGATGCGGGCGGCTTCGTGCTGAATGCAGTTGCAGGGGCCGACCAGCGCATCCCCCCGGCACAGCTCAGCTTTTCCGTCTACTCCTCCGAGGTGCGCGACAACGGCGACCGCGCGCTTGTCATGTCAGACGTCAAGCCGAACACGATCGTGCGGCTGAACGCCGGCACCTATCACATCGTTTCAGAATATGGCGACATTAACGCCGTTGTGCGCGCCGATATCCAGGTCGAGGCCGGCAAGCTCACCCAGGCGGTAATGCAGCATAAGGCGGCCCAGATCACCCTCAAGCTGGTTTCGCAACCCGGCGGCGAAGCGATTGCCGATACCGCATGGTCCGTGCTGACGGCCGCCGGTGACGTCGTCAATGAAAGCGTCAGCGCCTTTTCCATGATGGTCCTGTCGGAAGGCGAATACCTCGCCGTCGCCCGCAACAAGGACAAGATCTATCAGCGCGAATTCAGCGTCAAAGCCGGCCGCAACACCGATGTCGAAGTGCTGATGCGCAATCCGCGCAATACCGGCGCACAGGCTGCCGTCGAGCCGCAGGATTAAGCGGCTACTTTCTCATCTCGCAGCAGGCTTTATATCGAAAAAACGACCTTGATCATGATCGAGGTCGCGCCCTTTCTAATTTCATTCGACCCTGAACCTGACACAGCCGAGCGCAGCAGAAAGCGCATGGCGATGATGGCACAGGAGAACCGGGATGAATTTCGCAACCACCATACTTGTGGCGATCGCCACCTCCCTTCTGATAGCAAGACAGCCGGGGCTGGCGACCGAGAATGTCGGCATGCGTCAGATTACAGCCCATTCAAAAGAGCGCGGCGCCGATCTCGCGGTGACCGTCTGGTATCCCGCGGAACGAGGCGGCAAGCCTGTCACACTCGGGGAAAGCGTCTTTTTCATCAGCACGCCGGCAATGCACGATGCGCTGGTCCGGCATGGGAAATATCCCCTCATATTGCTGTCCCATGGCGCGGGCCTTGCCGGAAACCCGGAGGCCTTGAGCTGGCTCGCGACACCATTGGCAGAACACGGAGTCATCGTTGCGGCCCCGACACATCCCGGGAATTCCGGACCGAACCGGTCCGCGGCAGAAACAATGAAGCTCTGGCTCCGCCCTCAGGATATCACCGCGACTTTGAATGCAGTCAGCGAGGATGCTTCTTTCGCAGGCCATATCGAACCTTCGAGGGTCGGCATGCTCGGTCTGTCGATGGGCGGCAGCACCGCATTGGCGATCGCCGGCGCACGGATCGATCCTCAGCGGCTGGCGAGCTATTGCGACACGGACATGCTCAACCAGTCGCTATGTGGATGGGTGAGGAAAAGCGGCGTCGATCTGCATGCCATGGATCTGCGTCTGGCTGGCCGCAGCAATACGGATCGTCGCATCCGCTTTGCCATGGCGATCGATCCCGCGCCCGTCGATGTCTTCGATTTCAGCAGCTTTTCCGGCATCTCGATCCCCGTCGAACTGGTCAATCTCGGCATGCCCGGGACGATCCCAAGGACGACGCAGGCCGGCGAGATTGCAAAGGCCATTCCAAACGCGCGCTATTCAACGATCAGCGATGCCAGCCACTACAGCATGTTCGCAGAGTGCAAACCTGGAGCAGCGGAGATTGCCGAAGCCGAAGACATAGGGGATCCGATCTGCTCGGATGGCGCAGGGCGAAGCCGTAGCGAAATTCACGGACAGATGATCGACATGGTCGTCAGCGCATTCGATCACGCCCTGAACCAGGGCCGATGAATTGGATCAGGCCGCTTCTCTGCCGACGATCTCTTGTGCGGCAAGGCGCCTCTGCTGGAACTTGGCGAGGCGCGACTGCCGTATCGGGCGCATCGAGAACACCGCGTCGTGCAGGACTATGAGCAGATCCTTGCGGTCGCGGATGCCGGAAAGCTCTTCCCAGCTCATCATCGCGCCCACCCGCGCCCGGATCGAACTGCCCGAAAGCCGCTTGAACTCGCGGATCAGCAGCGACAGCCTGAGTGTCAGCGACAGTTTACTGGCTATGTGGAAAAGCGCACCGTTCTGGCCGTCGAAATAGATCGGCACGACATCGGCCTTGGCCGCCTGCACCAGTTTTGCCGTAAAGATCTTCCAGGGCAGGTCCTGCGCCACGCCAAAACCCTTTTTGGCCGTGGCAACCCCGCCGGCCGGGAAGATAATGATCGTCACGCCTTCCTTCAGAAGCTTCAGCGCCTCGTGCCGGGTCTGCATGTTAATCGCCAGTGCTTCCTTGGTTTCCTCGAAGGAGACCGGCAGCGAATAGGGCGCGATCTCCGGCACCTTCAGCAATTCGTTGTTGATCAGCACGCGGAACGGACGGCCGAGCTGTTCGGCCATGGCCAGAACCGCGATCCCGTCGCCGATGCCGAAAGGATGATTGGCGACGATGACGAGCGGGCGGCCGTCTTCGACGACCGGAAGCCACTCTCCCTGCACATCGAGTTCGACATCGATCAGGTCGAGCATCTTGCCGAACACGCGATCGGTCTTGCCGACGATGTCGATACGCCAGATATCGTAGAGACGGGCATAACGGTCACGGCCCGAAAGGCCCTCGATCGAACGGATGAACCAGCGTTTCAGCTTGGGATCACGCTCGTTGGCGTAGGAAAGTTCCTTGAAGCGCAAATCACTCTCCGCGGAATATCCGCCATTGATGAGGGGGATAGAATATTGCAGTCCAATGACAGAATTCTGACAGCGCCCGTGGATGACGGGCGCTGTCGATCGTTTGGCGATCAGGCAGCCTTGTTTCGGGCAGCCTTGCGGCGCTTGACGTCCGGCGGCGTCGCTTCGTCGGTAAGCGAGGCCAGCGCCTCGTCGAGCGACATCGACGTCTGTGCCTGTGAGCCGAGACGACGGATATTGACCGAACGCTGCTCGGCTTCCTGACGACCGCAGACGATGATCACCGGCACCTTGGCAACCGAGTGCTCGCGGACCTTGTAGTTGATCTTCTCGTTGCGGAAGTCGGTATCGACCTGCAGTCCGGCATCGCGCAGCTGTTCGGCAACTTCACGGCCGTAATCGTCAGCATCCGAGGTGATCGTCGCGACGACGACCTGCGTCGGCGCGAACCACAGCGGCATATGGCCGGCGAAGTTTTCGATCAGGATGCCGAGGAAACGCTCCATCGAACCGCATATGGCGCGGTGGATCATCACCGGCTGGGTCTTTTCCGAATTGGCGTCGATATAGAAGGCACCAAAACGTTCCGGCAGATTGAAGTCGACCTGCGTCGTGCCGCACTGCCATTCGCGACCGATCGCGTCCTTCAGCGTATACTCGAACTTCGGACCGTAGAACGCGCCCTCGCCCGGCAGGATACCGGTCTTGATGCGGCCGCCCGACTGTTCCTCGATCGTCTTCAACACGTCGGTCATCACGCTTTCGGCGCGATCCCAGAGATCGTCGGTACCAACGCGCTTTTCAGGACGCGTCGACAGCTTGACCACGACTTCCTCGAAGCCGAAATCCTCGTAGACCGACAGGATCAGCGCATTGATGCGCAGGCATTCCGCCGCCAGCTGCTCGTCGGTGCAGAACACATGCGCATCGTCCTGCGTGAAGCCGCGCACGCGCATCAGGCCGTGCAGCGCACCGGACGCCTCGTAGCGATGTACGAGACCGAATTCGGCAAGACGGATCGGCAGTTCGCGGTAAGACTTCAGACCATGCTTGAAGATCTGCACGTGACCCGGGCAGTTCATCGGTTTCAGCGCGAAGACACGGTTATCCGCTTCCTCGTCCTTCGGATGGGTGAAAGCGTAGGCGGATTTTACCGCGAACATGTTTTCCTGGTACCAGCCCCAGTGACCCGACGTTTCCCACAGCGAGGCATCAAGCACCTGCGGTGCGTTGACCTCTTCATAGGTACCGGCCAGACGGCGGCGCATATAGGCCGTCAGCGTCTGGAACATGCGCCAGCCCTTGCCGTGCCAGAACACCACGCCCGGACCTTCTTCCTGAAAATGGAACAGATCCATTTCGCGGCCGAGCTTGCGGTGGTCGCGCTTTTCGGCTTCCGCCAGAACATGCAGATACTGGTCCAGCTCTTCCTGGGTTGCCCAGGCCGTGCCGTAGATGCGCGTCAGCATCGGTTTGGTCGAATCGCCACGCCAATAGGCGCCGGCAACCTTCATCAGCTTGAAGGCCGTGCCGATCTGGCCGGTCGAGGCCATATGCGGACCGCGGCAGAGATCGAACCAGCCGCCCTGATTGTAGATCTTCAGGTCCTGGCCTTCCGGGATCATGTCGACCAGCTCGACCTTGTAGGCCTCGCCCTTGTCGGCAAACACGTCCTTGGCCTTTTCGCGGGTCCAGATTTCCTTGGTGAAGGCGGCATTCTTCTGGATGATTTCCTTCATCTTCTTTTCGATCTTCGGCAGATCGTCGGGCGTGAAGGGCCAGTCTTCGCGGCTGTCCGGATGGATGCGCTTGAAGTCGTAATAAAAACCGTTTTCGATCACCGGGCCGATCGTCACCTGCGTGCCGGGCCACAGATCCTGCACGGCCTCGGCCATGACATGGGCGGCATCGTGGCGGATCAGTTCGAGCGCACGCGGATCGGTGCGGGTGACGATCTCGATCCGACCATCGGTGACGGGATCGGAGAGATCGCGCAGCTCGCCGTCGAGCGCGATTGCCACGGCCTTCTTGGCCAGCGACTTGGAAATGGATTCGGCAACGGCAAAGCCGGTCGTGCCAGCGTCGAAGACGCGGACGGAGCCATCGGGAAATGTAAGGGAAACGGACATCAAAATTCTCCTGTCCAGTCCCGCCAACGAATGCGGGTGGTCAAAAAAGGACCGCGCGGCTTTTCCGGCGCGGCATCGAACGCGTGCGTGATAGTCAAAAATCGCTGCGGAGTAAAGGTTACGAGGTCTTTCGACCGACACGCCAGAGCCGCCAGGGCATCCATCGCCAATAGCCGGTCGCGAGTGCATCGGGTACCGGATCAAGCCCGCTCGTCCCGCCCGGTCCGCAACGGACGACCCGGAACAACGTCAGCCAGAAACCTGACCAGAAACCGTGCCGGGCAAAGGCCTCGTAACCGTATTCCGAACAGGTCGGGATATGGCGGCAGGAATTGCCGATAAAGCCGGACAGCGTCAGCTGGTAGAAGCGGATGAAACCCATGCCGAGAAGCCGTCCGGGTGTCTTGCGGAACTGTCCCTGCCAGTTACGGGACCGGCTTGGCTGTGATGGTTTTTCGTGACTGCAGTCGGGGGAGCCGCACATCAGACGAACATGGCGGAAGCAGCGGCTTTCCGTTTCCCCTTTGCGCCTGCCGGGCCCCCTCTGCCCTGCCGGGCATCTCCCCCACGAGGGGGGAGATCGACTCGCGGCCCTAGTTTCGCCAAACGGAAAGTTTGGCAATGTTGGTGACGCGTTTCCCGCCAAGTGGCATCGTTTGCTGTGGAACGAGTGGCCGCGCCCAGCTGATCTCCCCACCTGTGGGGGAGATGGCCGGCAGGCCAGAGGGGGGTGATTGCCGCAGCGCTCAATTCAAGCCTCCAGCCTGTCCACCTGCTTCGCCTCGATCTGGTCGAGCACATCCACTACCGCATCGAAGGTCAGCATGGTGGAGGCGTGGCGGGCCTTGTAGTCCTTCACCGGCCTCAAATAACGCATCTCCTCGAAGCGGCCGACAGGCCCCTCGCCGCCATCCTTCAGCATGGCCAGCATATCGAGACGGGCCTGACGCAGTTCGCCTGAGGTTGCACCGACCACATGCAGCGCCATGATCGCCGACGACGCCTGCCCGAGCGCGCAGGCCCTGACCTCATGGGAAAAATCCGTCACCAAATCGCCATCCAGCTTGAGATAGACGCGCACTTTCGAGCCACAGAGTTTGGAATGTTTCTCCGAACTCGCATCCGCATCGGGCATTGCGCCGCTGCGGGTGATGTTACCGGCGAATTCCAGGATCCTGTTGCTGTAGATGTCGTCCATACCAATTCGTCCGCTTCGTCGTGATCCGGTGAACGGATCGTAGCGTAAGGTGAGCTATCGAAGAAAGTCGTTAGTCTCTATATGTGATGGCATCATACAGCGATCAATAAGGCAGGTTTTTGCCGAATTCGATCTGCGGTGAAACAGAATATCTTGTCAAAAGCCCCGTCAGCCATCAGATAACGGGCACGGACAGAGATGTGTTGGGCGTTTTTCTCGTTAAAAGACGCCTGTATGTATGTCGGATGCGGCCTTGAACCGCATCGGGAGATCATAGATGGATGCGATTGTGAAGAATTTTCCGGCCCAGGGCCAGGAATCGAGCAAGGATCAGGCCCGCCCTTCCCAGGCAGAGGCCGAAGAAGCCGTTCGGGTATTGCTGCGATGGGCAGGCGATGACCCGACGCGCGAAGGCCTGCTCGACACGCCGACGCGTGTCGCCAAGTCCTATCGCGAACTGTTTGCCGGCTATGACCAGTCATATGAAGAGGTTCTCGGCCGCACGTTCGAGGAAATGTCGGGCTTCGACGACGTCGTACTGGTGCGCGACATTCCTTTCTTCTCTCATTGCGAACACCACATGCTGCCGATCAAGGGCATGGCGACGGTCGCCTATCTGCCGAACGGCCCGGTCCTCGGCCTGTCGAAGATAGCCCGCGTCATCGAGATTTTCGGCCGCCGGCTGCAGACGCAGGAAAATATGACGGCGCAGATCGCCAACGCGATCCAAGACACATTAAAGCCGCGTGGCGTCGCCGTGCTGATCGAAGCCGAACATATGTGCATGGAAATGCGCGGCGTACAGAAGCAGGGCTCCCGTACGCTGACCACCACATTTACCGGCGAGTTCAAGACCAACGCGACCGAGCAGGCACGTTTCTTCACGCTTGCCCGCAACAGGTAATCGACATGACAGCCCAGGATTTTCCGGCACCGTCCACCGACAAGGTCGAGCTGGAGGGCGCCGGCCTCTTCACGCCGCGCTTCGACGCAAGCGGCCTGATCACCGCCGTCGTTACCGATGCCGGCGACGGCGAGTTGCTGATGGTAGCCCATATGAATGCCGAATCATTGCGGCTGACGATCGATACCGGCATTGCCCATTATTACAGCCGCTCGCGCCAATCGCTGTGGAAGAAAGGCGAGACCTCCGGCAACCTGCAGACCGTGCATGAGATTCGCACCGATTGTGATCAGGATGCGATCTGGCTGAAGGTCTCCGTTGCAGGCCATGACGCCACCTGCCACACCGGCCGCCGCTCCTGTTTCTATCGGGCCGTAACAAAAGATGACGACAGGACCATCCTTGAAATCAGGGATGATGCGCGTCATTTTGATCCTGAAGCCGTGTATTCCAGCAAGCCGACCGAATAGGTACCCGCCTCGTTCCGATCCAGCTCCCGCCAGAGTAAACGCTTTCGAAACCATCCGATGCGTTAATTACCGATCACGCAATGATCGGCTCAGGAGGGTATGGATCAATGCTGAACTGGAGCTGGAACCGTCAGGATCGTCAGCCCGCATCGCAGGATGCAGGTTTGACGGGCGTGCAGAACCCGACGCCGCCTGTCGCGATCGCCCCTCCCCGTAAAGCGAAACTGTCACTTGCGCTTGGCGGCGGGGCTGCCCGCGGCTGGGCCCATATCGGTGTTCTCAGGGCACTGGACGAAGCCGGCATCGAAGTCGGCATGATCGCCGGCACCTCGATCGGCGCGCTGGTCGGCGGATGTTACCTGGCCGACAAGCTGGACGAACTGGAAACGTTTGCCAGATCCCTCACCATGCGCCGCATCGCGGCACTGCTCGATCTTACCATCGGCGGCGGCGGCCTGCTCGGCGGCATGCGGTTGACCAAACGGATGCAGGAACATCTCGAGGGCCTTAGCATCGAGGACCTCGACCGTCCTTTCGTCGCCGTTGCAACAGAACTTCTGACTGGCCACGAGATCTGGATTTCGAGCGGTTCGCTGATCACCGGTCTTCGAGCATCCTATGCGCTGCCCGGCATTTTCGAGCCGGTGAAATGCAACAACCGCACGCTGGTCGACGGTGCCCTCGTCAATCCGGTGCCGACCTCCGTCTGCCGCGCCTATGAACAGCCGCTCGTCGTCGCGGTGAATTTGAACTACGACATTTTCGGCCGCTCGGCCGTGGTCAAGCACAATGCCAGCGTCCAGACATTCGACGAGGTGATCAGGGAAAAGTCGGATGCGGCGCGCGTCGGCATGACGGCCACCATGGTGCAGGCGTTCAACATCATCCAAGAGCGCATTTCCCGCGCCCGCCTGGCCGGCGATCCGCCAGATCTGGCACTTCATCCGCGCCTGAGCGATATCGGCCTGTCGGAATTCCACCGTGCCGGCGAAGCGATCGAACGCGGCTACGAGGAAACCATGGCGCAGATCGGCGCCCTGAAGCGCATACAGGAAGTGTTCGCCCGCTGAGCGCGGGCGAGGAATTTTTCAAATCTCGCAGTCGCGTTTCGGTCTGCCGTCAGCTGGCGATATAGGCCTTCATCTGCTCGGCCTCGTGCTCGACCTCGCGCATGCGCGCCTTGACCACGTCGCCGATCGAGATAATTCCGGCGAGCTTGCCATCGGTTTCGACCGGTACGTGGCGGAAACGGCCGCCGGTCATCATTTCCATGACTTCCTCGACCGTCTGGTCCTCCCGACAGCGTGTCACGCCGGTCGTCATCATCGTCTGGACCGGCTGTTCCAGTGCTGCAACGCCATGCGTTGCAATCGTCCTGACCAGATCCCGCTCTGTAAAGATGCCGGCGATTCGTCCCTCCAGACCGGCAACGATCACAGCACCGATCTTCCTGTCGTTCAGAACCGTCGCAACCTCCAGCAGCTTCCGATCCGGCTCGACCGTCTCCACTGCGCGCCCCTTGGCGTCAAGCATCATCTTCACGGTAGTCGACATGCTTTCTCCTTACCAATCCACATGACCCATCAACGTGCCGAATCTCTCCTCCTCCGAGATTTCCGGCACCTTCTCCATGCATCTGGGATTGTAGATCGGGCCCGAGGCGAGTTCAAGCGGAAGCCTCTACACCTCACGGTAGCGAATAGGATCAAAAAGACCAAAAAGCAGGAAACCGAAAAGAAAGCCGCCGATATGGGCATCCCAGGCGATATCGCCTGCATCACTGCCGATCAGCGGCAGGCCGACGGCCACGAGAATATTTCCGAGGAACCACATGGCGGTGAAGATCACCACCGTGCGGTTGGAAAACGCGCCCAGGATCGACTGGCGTGGGTAAAGATGGCCGTGCGTGCGATCATAACCGCCGCCATCGGGGAAAGCGAAACGGCATGCCGCACCCATCAGCGCCGAGACGACGCCGGAAGCACCGATCAGCAGCGTCTCTTCACCCCAGTGAATCCCGGCATGAAAGAAAGCCGCGGCCGCAGCCGACAATATCCAGAAGATCAGAAAGCGGACCGTCCCGATCCGCCGCACCACCGGCGTGCCGAAGGCGGCAAGCCACAGGGCGTTGAAAGCGATATGCTCGACGCTGCCGTGAAGCAGCGAATAGGTGACCGGCGTCCAGAGCCATTCCAAACCCTGCTCGGACAGCGGGAAGATGTAGCGGACGGGCGTGAATGCCAGCGTCACGATGAATTCGGCGCGCGCATCCGCGCTCAGCATATATTCCTGGACGACGTAGAGCACTGCCAAGAGCGCCATGCTGGCAAGCATAATGCCGGGCATATTGAAGATGGGCTGGCTTTGGCGTTTTCCGTTGTCTGAAAACGCCTCGTCATCGGGGGCCATGTCGGGCCTATCGTCCATGGCCAATCCTTCCGTCATCAACAGTCCAGCAGGCATACAGCAGCGTTTCAGGCTTGAAAAGCCACGCGGGCAAGCCGGCCCCATGCGGAAAGCGACGGCGCGGCCGCGTTCACGCTCCAACTGGCACGATTTTCGCTGAATGAAGCCTATCCACACGACTCCAAGGGGTATTCTGGATCATTATTGGACAGGAATAACGCATGAGAAACACGGCAACACAAGAAATCTTTAACTATTGGAACGGCTTAAGAGGAAGCCGGCCAGCCCCTCTGCGTTCCGAGATCGATCCGTCGGCCCTGCGCCGTTTCCTGCCACATCTGTTCATTGTCAACGCGACCCTCCCGGCCAACCCGACTTTCGCTCTTGCCGGTACACGGATATGTGAACTGTTCGATCGCGAACTTCGCGGCCTCGATTACGCATCCATGTGGCTTGGCACCGAAGACGAAACGCCGACGACGATTCTCAACCATGTTCTGTTCTACGAAAGGCCGGCGCTGCTGGATATCCGCCTGTCGCATGGCGAGGATGACTATGCCCACGATCTGCTTCTGATGCCGATGCGTTCGCAAGGGTACCGAAGCGACCGGGTTCTCGGAGCGCTTGTCCCGCGCCACAGCCAGCTTCCGTTCACCGCACTGCCGATACGGGGCCTTGCTTTCGAGGGCTGGGGCTTTGTCAAACCCGACGGCACACGACCGACCGTCAGCGCCGATAGCCACGTCTCTACCGCAATGCCAGCCACCTTCTTCCGCCGCCTTGTCGGCCAGAAATTCACCCAACCCGGACGTTAACATCGCGCGTTGGGACAACCATCTGTTAACTGCCTAATGTTATCTGTTTGGTTCAGTATCAGCCCAGAGCCAATCGTACCGATATGTTTTCCTTCCAGCCGGCACAGACCCAACCGACGCATGCGATCGCTGCCCAGCGTTCGTTTCAGCGCGTCACGGTCAATGTCGAAGGAAGACTGATGCTGGCCGATCACGAGGAATATCCCTGCTCGGTGGTAGACATGTCGCCCGGCGACGTAAGTTTCGTCTGCGCCGGGCAGCCGCGCCTGAACGAACGGGTCATCGCCTATCTCGACCACCTGGGACGCCTCGAAGGCACAGTGCTCAGCCTGTCGAACGACGGTTTCGTACTGTCGATCAATGCGACCGAACGCAAGCGCGAAAAGCTGGCGGCCCAGCTGACCTGGATCGCCAACAAGCACGAACTCGGCCTGCCGGAAGATCGGCGCCATGATCGTCTGACACCGCGCAACACCCTGACCGAACTGACGCTTGAAGACGGCAGCCGATATGCTTGCCGCCTGATGGACTTGTCCTTGTCCGGCGCCGCCGTCGATGTCGAGATCCGTCCGGCTCTCGGCACGCCTGTCCGGCTCGGCAGCATGCGTGGCCGCGTCGTGCGTCACTTCATGGAAGGCGTCGCAATCGAGTTCGCCTCGGTCCAGTCACGCGAAGCCCTGACCTCTTTCCTTTAAACCACCCGATCACCGATTCATCGACCAGCCGCTGCATCGCCGCGTCCGAAATCGGCACGGCATGAGCGGATTTTTTGCGTCCGCCTGTTCGAAAATCGGCCAGGGTCGAAAAAATGTATCTTTTCGGGATTTTTTTCGCGGTGGTTTTGACCATGTCACGGGCCGTTCTCACTCCATTTTCGACCTCCGCAAGCGCTGCCGCCGACACCGAACAGAGACAGACCGCCCCGGCTCCTTGCCCGCTCAGCCGCGACAGAGACGAACCGGCACCTCGAAAATCCAATGACTTACCCGCCGACTGATCGAATTCATCTCGAATTTTAGCTAAATTTGTCGCGAATTTTCTGCGCATTCGAGTCGAATACTGCGCGTGTTTTATTCGGTTTTTCTTCGAAATCGATTAGAATAAGCGTTTGATTTTACGACGCTATTTTGCGTTCACTCAAAATCTTTCCGGCACTGTCGCTCCAACCACGGGGAGACAGAAAAATGACGCTTCCGAAAAGACTTGCACAGGTACTCCTGACCGCCGCCATCGCGATCGCCGCCGCTACACCATCTTTCGCGATGCCGGCCGGAGCCATGCGCGTCATCGGCAAGGCCAGCCCGCCGATCGGCCACTACGAGTTCTGCAAGAACTATGCGAGCGAATGCAAGCCACTCAGGGGAGACGCCGGTCCGGCAGCGTTGACGGAAGACAAGTGGCGGACGCTGCTCGACGTCAACTACACGGTCAACACCGAGATCACCCCGATGACCGACCAGGAGCTCTATGGTGTAGAGGAATACTGGACCTACCCGACCACGGCCGGCGACTGCGAGGACTTCGTTCTTCTGAAGCGCAGAATGCTGATGCAGAAGGGTTTTGACGCATCGGACCTGTTGATTACCGTCGTGCTGCAGCCAAGCGGTGAAGGCCATGCCGTACTCACCGTGCGCACCGATCGTGGCGATTACGTCCTCGACAATATGCGCAACAAGGTCCTTCTCTGGACGGATACCGAATACACCTACCTGAAGCGTCAGGATAACGTTGATCCCTCCCGCTGGGTCAAGCTGCAGGATGGCCGTGCGATCGCTGTCGGCAGTGTCAGCCAGTAAGCAACCAACCACCGAATTCACCGAAAATTAACCTTGCCCGCGAGACTATCGCGGGCAGAGGCGTTTGGACCCCGTATCCTGTTCCGGTCCCGCATAACGACATCTGGACACGGGGCCAAGCCATGACACGCCGCGCCACAGCGCCGCCGCAGGAAGACCTGCCGCTGATTTCCGACCGGTTTCTGCTGTGCCTGACGCTCGCCGCCATCCTGCTCATACTGGTTACATTGGCGATAAGCATCGGTGGGCGCTGGCTCGGTCAGCGCATGGCGCTCGGCGGGCATTCCGAAAGTGGTGCGGCACTTGCCATCACGATTGGCGAGGACACGCTGCATATCCCCGAAAACACCATCCGATTTGCCGAGCAACGCCGTTCGGGTCCGGCTGAGCGGATAGATCTCTATCTCACCTGGCCCGGCCTGATGGGTTACAGCCAGGAATACCGTGACAGTTTCGACAATGCCGGGCGCCCGGACCTGCTGCTGTTCCTGCAGATTTCCCAAAGCACAATGTCGAAGGACATGTCGGGCCGCCTGGAGCCAATCTATAGCCAGCTCTTCGATGGCCCGGCCGAGTCGTTCGGCGATGGATTGACCCTTCACCACCTCAAGAACACCAGCGGTTACGGGTCGGAAGTGCTGCTGACGGCGGATCGTCCCGGCCAGCCGCCTTTCGCCGTGCGCTGCCTTCTTCCGGCAGCAGAGGAACGCGCCACCAGCGGCGACTGCCAGCGCGACATCCATGTCGGCCGCGATCTCAGCGTACTTTATCGATTCTCCAGCAGCCTTTTGAAGGACTGGGATCATATTGATGCCGCAGTTGCATCCTTTGTCGGCGCGCGGATTGATGCCACCGGCAGCAACCCCGCCCCGAAAGGCAACTAAAATGCTTCAAATCGAAGTAAGTGGCCGTTCATCATAAACCTCTTGGTAACGCTGATCTCCTAGATTGGTCCCCTAGCGATCTGGGGTGGGGGCACGTCCGGATCTATTGAAAAATGACAGAATCGATGAGTGCGGCAGTGTTGAAAACCATGTTCCCGGCGTCCCTTCCCAAGGGTGCAGTGAAAGTGCAGGCGAAACGTCTCGGATATCTCTTCGCAATAGCGTTGTCGTTGTCCGCTTTGGCTCAACCGGCGCGCGCGGAGCCCAAATATGCAGGCATCGTCGTCGATGCCAAGTCGGGCAAGGTGCTGTATGGCGAAGACCCTGATGGTCTGCGCTACCCCGCATCGCTCACCAAGATGATGACCCTTTACCTGACATTCGAAGCGCTTGAAGCAGGCCGCTTCAGCCTCGAATCGAAGGTGCCTGTGTCCGCACATGCTGCGAGCGAGCCACCGTCGAAGCTCGGCGTCCGCGCCGGCGGCAGCATCTCTGTCGACGACGCCATTCGCGCGCTTGTCACCCGTTCGGCAAACGACATGGCGACGGCGCTCGGCGAATATGTCGGCGGCTCCGAAGCACGCTTCGCGCAGTTGATGACCAACAAGGCTCGTGCGCTCGGCATGACCCGCACGACCTATCGCAACGCCAACGGCCTGCCGAATACTGCGCAGATGACGACGGCCCGCGACCAGGCCCGCCTCGGCATCGCGCTGCGTCAGCACTTTCCGCAATATTACGGTTATTTCAGCATCCGTTCCTTCCAGTTCGGCAAGCAGACAATCGGCAATCACAATCGCCTCGTCGGCACCGTCAAGGGCGTGGACGGCATCAAGACCGGTTACACGCGCGCTGCCGGCAGCAACCTTGCCACCTCGGCGCAGTTCGATGGACGTTCGATCGTCGCAGTCGTTCTCGGCGGACGTTCGAGTGCCGCCCGTGACGCCACGATGCGCAAACTGGTTGCCGAATATCTTCCCAAAGCCTCCCGCGGCGGTAATTCCAACCTGATCGCCCAGACGGCACCGGCCGCTCCCGCGACACCCGTGCCGCGTACTCCGGCCGTCACTGCCGAAGTTTCCGAAGGCCGTCAGGTCGCAGCGCTCGATCTGCCCAATAGCGGTCCGCTTCCGGATGCACGTTACGAACAGCGCGAACAGCGCCCGACGGCTCCGCTCGCCGTGCCCAAAATGGCTTCAGCGTCCGCCTATGCCGGTGAAAGCGCTCAGAGCAAGTCGGCAACCCAGGCTCTCGCAGCACTCACCCCTCCGGCATCCGTGCCGAAGCGGGAAGCAGCGTCCAGCAAGCGCGATCTGCCATCCGAGCCCGTCGATCAGGTCACCACGGCTTCGACCCGCGCAAGCACATCGACTTCGGTCACATCCGGCTGGGTCATTCAGATTGGCGTCTCTCCGAGCGAGAAGATGGCCTTCGATCTCCTGCAGAATGCGCAGGATAAAGGCGGCAAGGTATTGCGTTCCGCCAAACCATTCACGGTCGCCTTCAGCAACAAGGGCGAACAGATCTACCGCGCACGTTTTGGTGGTTTCGACGACCAGAAGACCGCGGTCGATGCCTGCAACGTTCTGAAGAAAAAGGGCGTAGGCTGCTGGGCATCCATGCAGTGAGGGCGGGGCGCGAGCCCTTCCTCGACACCGCATCGGAAACGGTGCGGCGAAATCTCGAATTGTAATGTGTAAACGGGGTTTCCGATGGGAATGAATGAAAATAGCGCCAATTTCGGAACGGCCCATCTGTCCCGGGCCAAGGGTGTGGCACTCAATCCGCTTCACGAAGCGGCGATGCGGCTTGCAGGCCTTGGCCTGACCCGCTCGAAGGAAAAGACGAGGGATCTGGTCTCGCTTCTGCTCAGCCATGGCGCACGCGCCTGGCGTCAGGCTCAGCCCGAGGCCGGCATCCATCTGCATGTAGCAGCCCATTCCGGCCGCGCACCGGTGCGGATGAAGCTTCCGCCCAAGACGATCGCTTAAAGCAGACCCAGATCCGAGAGTTCGCGGCGCAGGTCTTCGGGAAGCGCCGCGACATCGTCGCCCAGCGCACCGAGATCGCGCGGCGTCTCTTCGTCCTTCAGATACCGCCAGCCCTGAAACGGCCGCTTCGGCTGCGATGCGGTTTCGATCACTTCGGGACCGAGAACCAGCTCGCATCTCTGGATGCCGTCGGCACCTTTGACAGTGCGCAGATCGAGCAGCTTCTGCCGGGCGGAAACCTGCCCCTTGATTACCCAGTAAAGCGAACCGCCATCGAGCAGTTCGTCCACCCGCTTCGGCACCATGCGGGTCGTGTGGATGCTGTGCGGCTCCAGGCCGACAGCCATGGCGGTCAGCGACCGCTCCGATACCCAATCCCTGAGATCCTGGATACTGTCCGCGCCGACGCAAAGCTTGATGAGATGAAGAGCCATGACTGGCTTGAAGACCCGTAAGTCCCGCCAGTCAAGTCAAAACCCGATCGGGTCCACAGAGACGCGCGGAATCAGCATTCCACCACGTTGACGGCAAGCCCGCCCGTGGAGGTCTCCTTGTATTTCTCGCTCATGTCGTTGCCGGTCTGGCGCATCGTCTCGATACAGGCGTCGAGCGGCACGAAATGCGTTCCGTCGCCCTTGAGGGCAAGCGACGCCGCAGTGACCGCCTTCACCGCGCCCAGCGCATTGCGCTCGATGCAGGGTACCTGGACGAGGCCGGCAATCGGATCGCAGGTCATGCCGAGATGGTGCTCCAGCGCGATCTCGGCTGCGTTCTCGATCTGCTCCGCCGAACCGCCCATCACTGCGGCCAGCCCGGCAGCAGCCATGGCGGCCGCAGAACCAACCTCGCCTTGGCAGCCGACTTCGGCGCCGGAAATCGAGGCATTGTGCTTGATGATGCCGCCGATCGCGGCGGCCGTCAGCAGGAACTCGCGAATGTCGTCCTTCGTCGCGTCCTCGTGGAAATGCAGGAAATATTTCAGCGTCGCCGGTATGACGCCGGCCGCCCCGTTGGTCGGTGCCGTCACGACGCGACCACCGCCGGCATTTTCCTCGTTCACCGCCATCGCGTAAACGGAAAGCCAGTCGTTCGCCAAAAGAGGATTTGGCCGGTTGCTGCGCCATTCCTCGTTGAGACGATCATGGATGGCCCTCGCCCGCCGCTTGACCTTCAGCCCGCCCGGCATGATGCCGTCGACCTTCAGGCCGCGATCGATGCAGCCGTTCATCGCCTCCCATATGGCGTCGATACCGTCATCGAGCGCCTGCGTGTCTGTCCGCGTCAGTTCGTTGGCCCGCTTCATCTGGGCAATCGAAAGACCAGCGCCATGCGACATGTCGAGCATCTGCCTGGCGGTCGAAAATGGATAGGGCACACGCTCGCCACCGGCCGCATCCTTCGTCGCGCGCATCGCCGCAAGCTCCGTATCGGTCACGACGAAACCGCCGCCGATCGAATAATAGATGCGCTTCAGGAGCAGCCTTCCGTCCTTGTCGAGCGCCGAAAAGCTCATGCCGTTGGCATGACCCGGCAGCGGCTGCTTCTTGTCGAAGACCAGGTCCGTCTTCGGCTGGAAATCATAGGCGGGGTGACCGGGTGGCGTCACGCGTCCGGTCCGCTCAACCTCGTCGATGATCGCGTCCATCCGGTCGGGATCGACCGTGTTCGGCGCTTCGCCCATCAGGCCGAGAATGACCGCCCTGCCCGTTCCATGACCGATCCCGGTAAAGGCGAGCGATCCGTGCAGCGATGCGGACAGGCCCGCGACATGCGCACCGGCGGGGCGCGGCCAGTCGTCGGACAGAATGAGTTCGAGAAACCGGTTCGCAGCCGACATAGGCCCCATCGTATGGGAGCTCGAAGGACCGATGCCGATCTTGAAAACGTCGAATACGGATAGAAACATGGAAGTTCAACAATCCAGATATTGGCTGCGCGAATAAGGTCGATTTCAGCCTATGTCATATGAGTGTGCCGTCATGTTGACGCTCCGACACCCTATTGGACAACAACGACATCACGCGCGGATCTCATATGCGACCTCGTCCGCAGATGCGCAAGTCCGCACAAACTGTTGTACCGGAATGGTTGGTCCTCTTGCCGCCGACGCCGAAACAACGCAAAAGTTCGGCGATACGATTTCGGCTCCCGGCAGTTTCCCATGATTCTTGCAGATTACATCGCGCTCGCCCTCTTCGCCGTTTTGTGGGCGGCTTACTCCTGGTTCTCAGCGGGTTCGGGAGGAAAATTTCTTCCTCGGCAGAGCCTTAACCAGGCCATGGTCGAGCGCAGGCATCGCTGGATCTACAATTCGCTAAAGCGCGAGTTGCGGATGATCGATACGCAGATCTTCGCCGGATTGCAGAATGGTACCGCCTTCTTTGCCACGTCGTCGATCTTCGCGTTGGGCAGCTGCTTCGCGCTTCTCGGCTCGACCGACAAGGTGAATGCGGTCTTCTCCCATTTGCCCTACGTTCCTTATGGCGGGCAAGCGGTCTTCGAAATGAAGGTTGGTGGACTGGCCTTCCTTCTCGGCCACGCTTTCTTCAAGTTCGGCTGGGCCTACCGGCTGTTCAACTACTGCACGATCCTTTTTGGCGGACTGCCAATGACCAGGGAGGCCGAAGCCGACCCCGAGACTGCACGCCGGGCTGCCGATCACGTCATCCGGATGAACATGATTGCCGCAAAACACTTCAATTCCGGCCTAAGGACACTTTTTCTGTCGATCGGCTATCTCGGATGGTTCGCCGGGCCCTATGTGTTCATGGCAACGACGGTGATCATCATCGTCGCGCTGGTCCGCCGCCAGTATTTTTCCGAGGCGCGGCTCGCCATCATGGATGACGACTAAGGATTTAAAGTAGAGTGACTTCAGCCGACACCCCCACGCAGCCGACAGGCGAGCGCCCGCCGCGCATACTGCTGATCGATACGTTTCGCGGCATAGCGCTGATCGCCATGGCGACCTATCATTTCACCTGGGATCTCGAGTTTTTCGGCTATGTCGATCCCGGCACGGCCACCCAGGGCTTCTTCCGGCTTTATGCACGGGCAATCGCCAGTTCGTTCCTGTTTCTCGCCGGCGTCAGCCTCGTGCTGGCGCATGGCCGCGGCATTCGCTGGCATTCGTTCGGCAAGCGACTGGCCATCGTTGCCGGCGCCGCAATCGCCATCAGCGTCGCCACGCTTTTCGCCTTTCCGCAGGAATGGATCTATTTCGGCATCCTGCACAATATCGCCTTGTCGAGCCTGATCGGCCTCGCCTTCCTAAGGGCACCTCTGGGGATCGCCTTCGCAATACCGATCCTGATCGTCGCAGGCATGATTATCGACGCCACGGTCATGCCCGGTATCCTGCAGTCCCCCCTGTTCGATACACGCTGGCTGGCCTGGATCGGATTTTCAGAATTCCCGCCACGCTCGAATGATTACGTGCCGCTGTTTCCATGGCTCGCTGCCTTGCTGACCGGGATAGCCATCACACGCCTCGCCATTATACGCGGCTGGACGGGGCGATTGGCCGAACTGCAGCGCAACGACACGATACTCGCCAAGGCGGGTCGCAACAGCCTGATCGTCTATCTGGTACACCAGCCGATTCTGCTCGCGCTCGTCTATCTGTTCTCGCTGATCTCGCCGGCTCCTGCACCCGATCCCCGGCTGGTCTACATGAACAGTTGCCAGCCGAGCTGCCTGCGCGAAACAGGAGATGCGGCGCTCTGCCAGCGGTTCTGCGGCTGCACGGCAGACAAGTTGATCGGTGAGCAGCTGATGACACCGCTGCAGAGCGGTACGATCAGCGCGCAGGACAATCGTATCCAGATCATGGCGCAGGAATGCTCGATCAGCGCCGGGCAGCCTTGACGGCCCTCAGGTACCGACGCCGATTTCCGCCAGGCGTGTAAGGCAGGCCTCTTCGACATTGTCGAGTTCTGCAAGCGTTTCGTCGATATCCTTGCGCTTCTGGCGAAGCTCGTCGCGCTTCTCGTCGACGCGTTTCATCAGCAGCTTGAGCTGCCCCATTTCACCGGGCGGCTCGCGATAGACATGGATGATCTCGCGGATTTCGGAGATCGTGAAACCGATGCGGCGGCCGCGAAGAATCTCCTGAAGAAGGCGTCGGTCCGTGGCCCGGAACAGACGTGTCCGTCCGCGCCGTTCGGGATGAAGCAGACCTTCGTCCTCATAGAATCGAAGCGTGCGTGTCGAAACGCCGAATTCGCGGGTCAGCTCGGTAATGCTATAATATTTGTCCACGTCGGTTCCCTGCTGTGGTTCGCGAAAATAATTGACTTTTACGTAACAGTCAAACCGCGCCTATTTCAGCAGCCACAGGGTCGCAAGACCGAGGAAACTCATGAACCCGGTCATATCCGTGATGGCGGTGACGAACACGGCCGACGACACGGCGGGATCGGTTCCCGCCTTGTTAAGCAGGATCGGGATCATCATGCCGGCCATGGCGGCTGCGAACATGTTGATGATCATCGCCGAGGCGATCACCATTCCAAGGTGGTAATCCGCAAACCACCAGCCCGCCACCGACCCGACGACGGTTCCGAACAGTGCACCGTTGATCAGGCCGACACCGGCCTCGCGGCGCACGACGCGCCATGAATTGTGGATGTCGAGGTCGCGGGTGGCAAGCGCCCGCACCGTCACCGTCATCGTCTGCGAGCCGGCATTGCCGCCCATGCCGGCCACGATAGGCATGAGGATGGCGAGCGCCACGATCTCCTCGATCGTCGCCTCGAACAGCCCGATGACAGATGCCGACAGGAAAGCGGTGACGAGATTGACCATCAGCCATGGCACGCGCGACCGCGACGTATCCTTGACTGTATCGGACAGTTCTTCGTCACCGACACCGGAAAGACGACGAAAATCCTCTTCCGCCTCTTCCTGGATCACGTCGACCACGTCGTCGATGGTCAAGACGCCGACGAGGCGACCATTGTCGTCGACGACGGCGGCGGACAGAAGGTCGTACTGCTCGAAGATCTGGGCAGCCTCTTCCTGGTCCATGTCGGCCGGGATCGGATGGCTCGTGTCGCGCATGATCGTTTCGATCCGAACCTGCCGCTTGGTCCGCAGTATCCGGTCGAGATCGATGATGCCGAGCAGCCGGAACGTCGGGTCGATAACAAAAATCTGCGAAAAGCTCTCTGGCAGGTTCTCCTCGTCACGCAGGTAGTCGATCGTCTGCCCGACCGTCCAGAATGGCGGCACGGCGACGAATTCCGTCTGCATGCGCCGGCCGGCGGAGCTTTCCGGATAATCCAGAGCCCGCCGGAGACGCACCCGCTCGGTAAACGGCAGCTGCGCCAGAATTTCTTCCCGGTCCTGATGATCGAGATCTTCCAGAATGTAGACGGCATCGTCCGAATCGAGGTCACCGATCGCCGCCGCGATCTGCGCGTTCGGCATCTGGTCGACGATCTCCATACGGATGGCTTCGTCGACTTCGGTAAGGGCCGTGAGGTCGAAATCCTTGCCGAGCAGTTTGACCAGCGCATGGCGCTGATCGGGAAGGATAGATTCGAGCAGGTCGCCGAGTTCGGATTCGTGCAGCTTCGCAACGTTCTGGCGAAGGAAGAGTACGTCACGATCGGCAATGGCCGCACCGACGCGTGCCAGGAAGTCCGACCGGATCGATCCGCTTTCGGAATAGATGTCGTGCCCTTCGCCGCCGACTTTCCGGTCGATGAGGGTGTCGTTCTGGTTATCACTCATCAACCGCCCTCGCCTTGCACGATTGCCGCTGCCATGACAGCGACCGAAAACATATAGTCAACAATCAGATAGCATGAAAGACTGAAGCAATTTTATCGACAGCCGCAATGCGGCTTTCGGCTCGTATTTCGTCAGGGGTGGCATATCTGCCGCCACGCCGCAGAAAGAGAACCGCCATGACCATCCGCACCATTCTGAACTATCCCGATCCGGGCCTTTCGAAGCCTTGTGCGCCGGTCACTCGATTCGACGACCAACTGGCAGTGCTGGCACAGGACCTGCTCGAAACGATGCGCGCCGCCCCCGGCGTCGGCATAACCGCCGCCCATATCGGCATCTTCCAGCGCCTTTTCGTGCTGGAACTCTCGGCTGCACAGGGGCCGCTTTATTACGTCAATGCGGAAATCCTGTCGGCGAGTGAAGAAACGATTCGTCACACGGAAGGCAGCGTTTCCATGCCCGGAGCAACCGACGAGGTCGAGCGTCCGCGGAGTGTTCGGGTGCGATATCAGGATTTGCAAGGCACAGTGATCGAGGAGGATGCGCAGGATTTCCATGCTGTCTGCATCCAGCACGAAATCGATCAGCTGGACGGCATTTTCTGGCTTCGCCGCCTGTCGCGGTTGAAGCGCGAACGGCTCGCGCGCCGGTGGCAGAAGGAAAAATGAGTTTTCGGGAGAACCGAGCAGGTTCTGGCGCGTTATACGCTCATGGTTCAACGAGGAGAAAGACCATGACGGAAATATCCAAGATCGATGGCAAAGACCTTGGTAGCGAAGTGGCGGCACGCCTCGCATCGCTGCCGGATGTCGACGCTTCTGCAATAGAAGCTCATGTCGAAGGCAGCAAGGTCGTGCTGGAGGGCGCGGTGGACAACATCATGTCCGCACGCAAAGTCATTTTGGCAACGGAAACCATGGACGGCGTCCACGACGTGGAAAACCATCTGACCCTGACCGGCAACAAAAACAACACGCAGAACTGAGCGCGACCACCAAGGTCCCCGACACTGACGCAACAAAGCCAAGGAGGCCTTGATGTCACCGAAAAAGGATATCGACGACATTTCGCGCGAAGAGGACTTTCGCGATTACGACGATCGAAACATTGATGACGGCTGGCCTTATGCGGACAAGCCGGGCGAAGCCTCCGGCCCCGTCGACAATGCCGAATATGGTAACTCGAACCCGAATACCGAAACGGATCGCAATCCGGGCTTTCTCGTCGACGAAGCGGGTTTCGACGGCCTTGAACCACCACAGCGCGACAGTCTGCGCCCCGGCACGGTCGGCCTCGAAGACTCGGACGATCTTGAGGAACGCATCACTGATGCAATCGACGGGCTCGGGATCGTCGACATGGACCTGATCGACATCCATGTTGACCGCAACAACGTCACGATCGAAGGTCAGGTGGACGATGCAACGACTTCACACCGGATCATCACCGCGACGCAGACGGTCACGGGCGTCGGCCGCATCACCAATCACCTGCGCCTCGCCGGCGTAGACAGCCGCATTCCGGACAGTGACTGAGCCGGTCAACCGATGGAAAGAGAAATGGCCGGGGGCGTCTTCAGCGTATTGCTGACGGTGCAGATTTCCTCGGCCATATGAACGATCTGATGACGCTCGCCTTCCGAAAGATTGCCATCGATCCTGATCTTCACGATAAAACGTTCGACCCGATAGGGCTCCTCTGCAGACTTTTCACCTGTCACTTCAGCCGATGCGCCATCGAAACGGTCTAGAAGAGCAAGCTTGCTGGCAGCGATTCGGGCGGAGAGAACAAGGCAGGCCGAAAGCGAGGCGAACATCAGGTCGAGCGGATTGAAACCCTCTTCCGATGCGCCGGTGACGACACCGATGCGACCGCCTGTCCGGCTTGTCACCTCTGGGTGACCATTTCGCGCAACCTCAGCGACGGCTCCGATCGGGCGCTTCTTTATCTTCAGATCAACCATTGACTACGCCTTCTCGATCACCGTCGGCCCGAAAATTTCTTCGAAGGCCTGACGCAGCCGGATATCGACATCCTCCATCATCACGAGCATTCCGAGATCCACGAGGCTCGTCACCCCGTAGGACGTGACGCCGCAAGGAACGATGCCTGAAAAATGCGAGAGGTCGGGATCGACATTTAACGACAGCCCGTGAAAGCTCACCCAGCGGCGCAGGCGAATGCCGAAGGCCGCGATCTTGTCTTCCGCCATGCTTCCATCCGGCAACCTTGGCTTTTCCGGCCTCTGAACCCAGACGCCGACTCGGTCTTCGCGGCGCTCTCCGCGAACATTCATCAGTTCAAGCGTCTGGATGACCAGTTGCTCCAGTGCAGCGACATAGGCCCGCACGTCCTGGCGGCGTCGTTTCAGGTCGAGCATCACATAAGCGACCCTTTGTCCGGGGCCGTGATACGTATATTCGCCGCCGCGGCCGGTGTCGTGGACCGGGAAACGGTCGGGCTCTATCAGGTCCGCAGCATTGGCGCTTGTGCCGGCCGTGTAGAGCGGCGGGTGCTCGAGCAGCCAGACGAGTTCATCCGCCTTGCCGTCGGCAATTGCGGAGACCTCGCGCTCCATGGTCGCCAGCGCCTCTTCATAGGGCACGGGACAGTCGCAGATGCGCCAGCGCACCGGCGCACAGTCCGCCGCAGGGAACATCAGGTGGTCAAGATCGGTTCGTGTCTGCATGACAGCCTTCTGACAAGAAGATTGGTGGTTTGCAAGGCGCCTGTCCGGCCCGCAAAACAAGGGCTTTAGGGAAACTGTCCACAGGCCGGCCTGTGGACTTCGAATTTATCCTTCAAAAAACTGTCACGACGCACTTGTGCAGCCAGAATCCATTTGCTAGATGCTGCGTCGCCGGAGCAATTCGGCTCTACCACGATGCGGTCGTGGCGGAATTGGTAGACGCGCAGCGTTGAGGTCGCTGTGGGGCAACCCGTGGAAGTTCGAGTCTTCTCGACCGCACCAAAAGAACCCGGCTTCGGCCGGGTTTTTTGTTTTCTGGCAATAGCTTACTTGCCGCAATGCCCGTATGGAAATTCATCGCAGGGCATCTGGATCGGCAAGTCGATTTGCGACAGCAGCAATCGATTTCAGGCGTTACGCGACCCTTCGACGGCCAGCGACTGGATAACCAGACGACAGTTCTCGTTGCCCTGAGGAAGCAGCGTGATGGGATCGACCAGACCGGCGCTGACACCGATTGCATTAGCTGCAGCCCATCCCCAGTTGTCCTGAGCATATCGGAGCAGCCCTGGCCCTTCGACCGAGATACACGCCTTGCCGGCTTCGACAAGTTCCTGCGAGGGCACGCCTTGCAGGCGCTCCGAAAGTTCAGCCTGAAGCGGCGTCACGACAAAGATGGCGAACAGATAGCTGATGAATTCCGACAACGACATCTCCTGGGTTCAGACAGGCAGATAGGGACGCCGGATACGCTGTGCCAGTAGGCACACGCGCAATCACGCCCTCGTCTCAGGCTTGAACCCCACTTGCGGCTATGGTTGAACACTGCAGCCCCATAAGAGTGTTGCCCATGTCCGATTCTTCCCCGCAAAATCCGATCAAGGGCATGGCGATCATGGCGGCCTGCATGGTCGTCCTGCCGATGATGGACGCGATCGCCAAATACATGGCGACCTTCGAGACCATGTCGCCGGGTCAGGTAACCTTTTATCGGTTCTTCTTCCAGTTTCTGGCGCTGCTGCCGATCGCCTTTTTCGTTCCCGGCGCGATCCGTGGAGGCAAGCGCCCCTGGATGAACCTGTTGCGCGGCGCGCTGCATGCCGCCGCCAGCCTGATGTTCTTCATGGCGGTCAAATACATGCCGCTCGCCGATGTCTTCGCCATCTATTTCGTCGAGCCCTTCATGCTGACGATGATGTCGGCGCTGTTTCTCGGCGAAAAGGTCGGTTGGCGACGGTGGCTCGCCATTGCCATCGGTTTCGGCGGCGCGATGATCGTCATCCAGCCGAGTTACGAAATCTTCGGCTGGACGGCGCTGCTGCCGGTCCTGTGCGCCTTTCTCTACACGCTCTACCTGTTCCTCAACCGCGCGATCGGCGATGCCGATTCGCCGCTGACGATGCAGTTCGTCGCCGGTGTCGGCGGAACCCTGTTCATGACGGCAGGGCTGTTTGCCGGGCACTTCATCTATCCGGTGGAGTTCGAGGCCTCGCTGCCCTCATCCGGCCTTGGACTGGTTTTGCTGATCATCCTCGGCAGCCTGTCCGGATACGTGCACCTGCTGGTGGTCCGCGCCTTTCGCATGGCGCCTTTGTCGTTGCTCGCGCCCTTCCAGTATTTCGAGATTATTTCGGCGACGGTGCTGGGTTATCTCCTGTTTGCCGACTTCCCCACGGCATCGAAATGGCTCGGGATCGCCATCATCGTCGCCTCCGGCCTGTTCATCATCTGGCGCGAACGTGCCAGGGTGAAACAGATTTCGGCCGAACCGCCGCTTGGCTAGTCTTCGTTAACCGCCCTTATTGTCGGCCTCTCAACTTCTCCAAATTAAGAGCAATATCAGTTTCATGATGAAACGGAGAAAGAGATGAGCGGTACCCGCTTTTCTTTTCCGGCATGTATTATCGCCGGAAAGGGCCGCATAGACAGGCACGACCTGTTGATTCTGCGAAAATACGCCTTTACGAACGGAATCCGTGGTTACGACGACGCGCTGCTTCTTCTGGCTTTGAACGACATGTGTCCGGCCCATTGTGAAGAATGGCCGGCCTATTTCGTCGAGCAGATGACCGCATTCATCGTCGATACAGCGGCACCCAAAGGCCGGTTGGACGCTGCGAAATCCGCGTGGCTGATCCGCGCGCTGGCACTCGACGGCCGTGTCGAGCATCCGCTGCAGCTGGAAACCCTTCTGCATGCGATAGAACGCGCCGACAGTTGCCCGGACATCCTGCTTGCCTTCGCGCTCGACCAGTTGCGCCACAGGCTTATGGACCCACTGGAAACGTCGTATGGCATCCCGGCACCTCGCCATGCGGGTATCACCGCCGATGACATGGCCTATATCTGGCGGCTGCTCAGATGCCGGATTGATAGTGGCCGTCTCTTCATTTCGGCGCTGGAAGCCTCCAGCCTCGCGATGATAGACGATGTCGTACGGCATCGGGATAACCATCCGGGCTGGCAGGAGGTTATGGACAATGTTGCGGGCCAGGAGCGTCATGGCGAAAACCTTCGCTCTCACCCATGGCTGCTGACCGGCAATAGTGCCGTGACGTGGGACGAGCGTGTGGCCTGAGCGGGTAATTTTATCCGCAAACGGTTGACATGAGCGGGCCAAAACAGTCCAAGAGCGCATGCAAACGTCAAATCCCACGCTCCCGTTCGGTTACTCTCCCGTTCCCGCGGGAAAGCTCGCCAACATGGTCACCTGCCTCGAAATGTTCGAGCGCCCGGCCGCCCGGCCCTTGCCTCCGGCAAGCGGCCTGCGGGTCGAACGCTGGGCAGCGCCTTCGGTGGAGGACTATCGCGATCTGTACCGACGGGTCGGTGAAGAATGGCTGTGGATCTCGCGGCTTGTGATGCCGGATGCCGAGCTGGAAGCGATTCTGACCGATCCGCTGATCGAGGTCTATGTGCTGACTGACGGCGAACGCCGGCTAGGGCTTCTGGAACTCGATTTCCGCGAAGAGGGCGAATGCGAGATCGCCTTTTTCGGCGTCGTCTCGGAAGCGATCGGCAACGGCTCTGGGCGTGTCGTGATGAATGCCGCGATCGAGAATGCCTGGTCGAGGCCGATCAGCCGGTTCTGGGTGCATACCTGCAATTTCGATCATCCGGCAGCGCTCGCCTTTTATCAGCGCTCCGGTTTCAGGCCCTATTCCTTCATGGTCGAAATCTGCGACGATCCCCGGATCGATGGCCGCATGTCGCGCGATCTCGCACCGCATGTTCCGATCATAGAACCCCGCTGATCGAAGCGTGATCGGCATCTGTCGTTTTGCGGCATGCCGCATCGGGTTCCGGCTTGAGCCGGATCGCCCGAGCGTGCAAAAGTCCGCGCAGATTCTAATTCAGTAACAACACTTTTCGAATTGCCAATCCAAGGAGAGACACGATGGATGTCCGCGCCGCTGTAGCCGTTCAGGCAGGAAAACCGCTGGAAGTGATGACGGTCCAGCTCGACGGCCCGCGTGCCGGCGAGGTGCTGATCGAGGTCAAGGCGACCGGCATTTGCCATACCGACGACTTCACCCTCTCGGGCGCCGATCCGGAAGGCCTGTTCCCGGCGATCCTCGGCCATGAGGGTGCGGGCATCGTCGTCGATGTCGGCCCCGGCGTCACGTCGGTGAAGAAGGGCGATCACGTCATTCCGCTCTACACGCCGGAATGCCGCGAGTGCTATTCCTGCACCAGCCGCAAGACCAATCTCTGCACCTCGATCCGAGCAACGCAGGGCCAGGGCGTCATGCCCGACGGCACGTCGCGCTTCTCGATCGGCAAGGACAAGATCCACCATTACATGGGCTGCTCGACCTTCGCCAACTTCACGGTCCTGCCGGAGATCGCGGTGGCCAAGGTCAATCCGGACGCGCCGTTCGACAAGATCTGCTATATCGGCTGTGGCGTGACGACAGGCATCGGTGCGGTGATCAACACCGCCAAGGTAGAGATCGGCTCGACTGCGATCGTTTTCGGCCTCGGCGGTATCGGCCTCAACGTGCTGCAGGGCCTGCGCCTTGCCGGTGCCGACATGATCATCGGCGTCGATATCAACAATGACCGCAAGGAATGGGGCGAAAAGTTCGGCATGACTCACTTCGTCAATCCGAAGGAAGTCGGCGACGATATCGTTCCCTATCTGGTCAACATGACCAAGCGCCATGGCGACCTGATCGGCGGTGCGGATTACACGTTCGACTGCACCGGCAACACCAAGGTCATGCGCCAGGCGCTGGAATCCTCGCATCGCGGCTGGGGCAAGTCGGTGATCATCGGCGTTGCCGGTGCCGGCCAGGAAATCTCGACGCGTCCGTTCCAGCTGGTCACCGGCCGCAACTGGATGGGCACGGCCTTCGGCGGCGCCCGCGGGCGTACCGACGTGCCGAAGATCGTCGACTGGTACATGGAGGGCAAGATCCAGATCGACCCGATGATCACCCACACCATGCCGCTCGACGACATCAACAAGGGTTTTGAGCTGATGCATTCGGGCGAAAGCATCCGCGGCGTGGTGGTCTATTGACCACCGTTCCAACCTACATCGTCGACGTGCGGAGACTCGAAGAGTTCTCCGCACTCGACCTTTATGCGATGTTGAAAATGCGGGTCGACGTTTTCGTCGTCGAGCAGGAGTGCCCGTACCCGGAACTCGACGGCAATGACCCCGACTGCCTGCATCTTCGGTTGCTGGACGGCGACGACCTGCTCGCCTGTGCCCGCCTCTGGCGCCCGACGCCGGATCACCTGCCCCGCATCGGCCGCGTGGCAGTCTCGCCGAACCACCGCGGAAAACATCTTGGCGAAGCGCTGATGCGCGAGGCGATTACCGAGTGCGAGAAAGCCTATCCCGGCGAGGCGATCGAGATTTCCGCCCAGGCTCATCTGCAGAAATTCTATGGCTCGCTCGGGTTTGAGCGAACGTCGGAAGAATATCTCGAGGACGACATTCCGCACGTGGATATGGTGCGGCCGATTTCGAATTAGCCGCAGAACGGCATCTCTGGCTTTGGCGCCACAAGATTGATAGAATCGAATACGCTAACACTGGAGCATCTATAGATGTCTGCCGTCTCATTGAACAAGAAACAGCAGGAACTTATCGACCGGCTCGTTCTTACGGGACGGTACGGCGGCGCAAACGAAATCGTCGCTGCCGGGCTGCGGCTGGTGGAAGAACGTGAAGCTCAAGCAGCCAAATTTCTGACCGATCTGGAGGCTGAAATCGACATTGGCCTGATCAGCGGGGACGCCATGCCGATGGAGACCGCCGAGGAATTGGTCGCCGATTTTCGCCAAAACCGGTAGGCTGTAAGTGGGCACTATTCTTCGCCGACCTCAATTCATCCGGGATCTGCGCGATACCTGGCTTTTTATCGCCAGAGACAGTGAGGTGAATGCTGACAGATTCATATTCGCACTGGAGAAGCGATATATGATGCTGGCGGACAATCCTTCACTCGGAGCGAAGTGATTTCCAAAATATCCGACGACGCGCATCTTCAGTTATCGGAACTATCTCATCATCTATACGCCGTTGCCAGATGGTGCCGGTATCGAACTGATACGCCTTCTTCACGCGGCCAGAGATTATCATCGGTATTTTGACGACTGACGCATAAAGCAAGGAATCCTAAAAAGCCTTACCTTGCATTTCCCTTTGCCCAATCTATCATCCGAACCGGGAAGTAGAGAGAGAGGAAGTCAGCATGTACAAATTCGAAGTCTACAAGGATAAGGCAGGCGAATACCGTTTCCGGTTCAAGGCCTCCAATGGCCAGAACATGTTTTCGTCGGAAGGTTATTCGGCCAAGGCATCCGCGCTGGCGGCGATCGAATCCATCAAGAAAAACGCACCCGCTGCAAATATCGACGATCAGACGACTGCAACGGTTTAATGTGCTAATTCGCCTTCCTGCTCGTTGGAACAAGCAAGAAAGCGAATACCGTTGATTTATGTCGATGCCGATGCCTGCCCGGTAAAGCCGGAAATCCTCAAGGTCGCGGAACGCCACGGCCTTGAGGTGACGTTTGTTGCCAATTCCGGCCTGCGCCCTTCCCGTGATCCGATGGTCAAGAATATCATCGTTTCCGGTGCCTTCGACGCCGCGGATGACTGGATCGCCGAGCGCGCCACGACCGGCGATATCGTCGTAACCGCCGACGTGCCGCTTGCGGGGCGCTGCGTGGCGGCAGGCGCGTTCGTCACGGGTCCGACCGGCCGCCTGTTCGACAAGACCAATATCGGCATGGCGACCGCGATGCGTGATCTTGGCGCTCATCTGCGCGAGACGGGCGAAAGCAAGGGATATAATGCCGCCTTCTCGCCGAGGGATCGCTCGGCATTTCTGGAAACTCTCGACCGGCTTTGCCGCAGGGCAAAATCGACCGGCTGAGCGATATGGATCAATCGAAATATGGCAAGGACTGACGGCGGCGACCGAAAACGGCATTGGCGTCATCACCGCCATGGCCCCTTCTTTGCAGCGGCAATTGCGTCGATCGTTACCCTGCCCGTTCTGATCGTCGTATTACCAGAAGTCGCCGCAGCTCTGACGGCAATCGTCTTCTTCGTCATCTATCTTGCCATGATCGGCTTGCGCATTCGCCATCTCGATGCCGACAAGCTGGAAGCGAGCGGCCAGAACACCGATGAGCCTGCGCCGATCATTCTGGCGGTCACCTTGCTTGCAGCGGTCGCGGCACTCGTCACCCTGTTCGAAGCGCTGAATCAGAAACAGCCGTCGGGTCTGCTGGATGTGGCGGTCGGTTTTGCCGCCGTCATTCTTGGATGGTTTTCGATCCACACGATGTTCTCGCTGCATTACGCCCATCTCTACTGGCGCCCCGGCGACAAGGATGATGGCATATCGGTCGGCGGGCTGGATTTTCCCCAGACGGATCGGCCGGGTGCCTGGGACTTTCTCTATTTCGGTTACGTCATCGGCATGACGGCGCAGACCTCGGATGTCGCGATCACCTCCACCGACATGCGCAAAATCAATCTGCTGCATTCGGTCGTGTCTTTCTTTTTCAACACCGTACTGGTAGCCGCTGCGGTCAACGCCATCGTCTCGCTGGCGACCTGAAGCCTTTAAGCCTCGATCCCGAAAGGACCACCCCATGAAGATCATTTCACAGAACACTGCCTTCGGTGGGATGCAGGGTGTTTTCGCCCACGACTCGGACGCCTGCAAAGGTGAGATGACCTTCGCCGTCTTCGTGCCGCCCCAGGCAATCCAGGAACCCCGCCCTGTTCTCTGGTACCTTTCGGGCCTCACATGCACGCATGCGAATGTCATGGAAAAAGGCGAATATCGCCGGCTTGCTGCGGAACTCGGCCTCATCATCGTCTGCCCGGATACGAGCCCGCGTGGCAACGACGTGCCGGACGAACTGACCAACTGGCAGATGGGCAAGGGTGCAGGCTTTTATCTCGACGCCACCGAAAAACCCTGGGCCGAGAACTACCAGATGTACACCTACATCACCGAAGAACTGCCCGCGCTTGTCAGCGAACAGTTCCGCGTCGATATGGGCAGGCAGGGGATTTTCGGCCATTCGATGGGCGGCCATGGTGCCATGACCATTGCTCTGAAGAACCCGGACCGTTTCAAGAGCTGCTCCGCTTTTGCACCGATCGTCGAGCCATCGACCGCCGACTGGTCAGAACCTGCACTTGAAAAATATCTCGGCGCCGACAAGGCCGCCTGGCGCCAGTATGATGCGTGCGCACTGGTAAAGGATGGCGCACGCTTTCCGGAATTTCTGATCGATCAGGGCAAGGCCGACGGTTTTCTGGAAACCGGTCTGCGCCCATGGCTGTTCGAGGAAGCGGTAAAGGGTACCGATATCGGCCTGACGCTCAGAATGCATGAGCGTTACGACCATTCCTATTACTTCATCTCCACCTTCATGGACGATCACCTCCGCTGGCATGGCGAGCGGCTTGGTTGATCTGAAAGATGGATGAAGCCGGCGACCCGCCGGCTTCAAGCTATTTGCGATTTTCAGATCTTCTTGCGGTTATCGACCGAGAACGCGCCTGCGCCCGCAAAGAAAAGATAGATGAAGACGAAAGAGAACAGGATGGCGGCTTCGCCATTGTTCAGTGCCGGCCAAAAACCCTTGGACGCATGCGCCATGAAATAGGCGACCGCCATCTGGCCGGAGAGGATGAACGCCACCGGTCGGGTGAGGAAACCGATCGTGATCAGTATTCCGCCGACGAACTCCAGCAGCGCTGCGGTCAGCAACAGCGGCGACAGGTGGTCACCGCCCTGAGCCGCCGGGAAAGAAAAAAGCTTCATCGTGCCGTGCTCGAGAAAGAGCAGACCGGTCATGATTCTTAAGGCAGCCAGGCCATAGTCCCGGTAAGCTGCCAGACGATCGAAAAGTGCCATAGGTGTATTCCCATAAAAGCGTTGCACGGCAGCGATAGTGGGGATCTCGTACTGCCAAAAGTCAATTCTATGGCATTACACGAAAATTGCAGGAATCAGGCGATCGTAGAGACTTTTCAGCGTCTGACGCTCTCGGCATATGCGGTGATCGTGGTCGCTCTATGCGGATTGGTCAGGCGAAATTCCGAAGCAATCTGGCTGGCAATCTTTTCGGCGAGCGAATCGGCAGCTCCCTGCTCGGCGAAAGCAAACGAGGTCGCTTCGAACGATCCCTCTGCCACCGGCTCTCCTGATGTAACGGAAACCGCCTTGACCGTCACCCTTGCAGAATATCGATAACCGAACAGAACGGGCGATGGTCGCGCCTCGCCGATCCTGACCGTCAGGATCGTCCGCGGCAGAATGATCGAACGCGTGGTCGCCTGGATCGCGGTATCGATCAGCAGATCGGTGCGTGTGATGAGATCACGCGAGACATCGGGTTGCGCCGTCACGAAAGCACCCCTTATGTCGTAGAGCATGTGCTCCGACACGTCGCCATTCACCGGCATGCGGAAGCCTGTCAGCATCAGCATGGTCAGCGGCAGGATGGCGATACGGAACGGACGGAGAGACATGCAGGCACCAAGGACAATGAGCCTGCATGTTCCCTGTTTAGGGTTATCGAAGCATTAAACCGAAGGCTTCAGCGCCTCGAAAACCGCAACTGCAGCCTGGAATTCCGCATGGCGTTTCTCGCGACGGTTTTGCGCTTCCGCATCCTCGCCCCAATGCTCAGCTGTCCAGTCTTCTTCGAGATGCGCAATTCCCCAGACATCCTCAGCCGAAAGATGGCCTTCGGCAAAAGCAAGCGCCAGAATTGCCGAACCCGTCAGCGTGGTCACGGTGTGGAGAACGGCCAGTTCGATCGGCATTTCGTATTTTCTGAGCGCCGAGGAAAATGCCGCCGTGGCTTCACGGGGTTGTTCCTTCGGCATCACGCCTTCGATCAGCTCGAAACGCGCGCCGTGCCGATCGGCGACCCAGTCCAGAACAGGATCCCACTGGTTTTGCTGGCGAAGAACCAGATTTTCAGGGTTTTCCGCGCGGTAGCAGAGCATGTCGCTGGACGAGAACCGCAGGATATCCTCGAACACGGCCTGCGATTCGACAGCGACACCGTCGATGGCGGTATTGATCAGCCGGGTTACCGGCATGGTGCGCGGGTCGATGACCTCGACCTGATTGGCCCATTCGTCCCTCAGCAGCTCGGCAGCCCGCACAGTCGGCACGGCAAGCGCTGCTTTCGCCGGCGTCTTGACCGGGCGACCGTCGAGATGGACCGCATGTCCGCCCTCGTCTTCGACGATTGAGACCTCTTTGTAGAAGCGCTTGGGCAGCGGCTTCTGCATCTGGATCTGCGCCCGCCGTGTCGGGTCCGGATGGCTCATCGCCTCGGAAGGATCGGGGAAAAGTTCGCGCATGTCTAAATTCCTCAGCCGATATGGGCCAGTATCTCGCTCGGGTGATCGACGATCACGTCGGCACCGGCCTGCCTCAGTTCTTCAACCGAGGCGTAACCCCAGGAAACGCCGATCGCCGTTGCACCGGCAGCCTTGGCCATCTGCATATCGTAGATCGCATCACCGATCACAAGTGTGTCGGCAGGCCGCATGCTCGTCTCGTCGCAGCATTCCGTCACCATGGCCGGATGCGGCTTTGACGGGCAATCGTCGGCCGTGCGGGAAGCCACGAACCTGAAACCGTGCGTTTCCCTGACGGAATCCAGCCCACGACGCGACTTTCCGGTCACTGCGCCGAGAATGATCTCTTCACGCTTCTCCAGTGTCTCCATCAGGTCGAAAATGCCGGGAAACAGCGGCTCGCGATAATCCATATCGGTACGGACAGTGGAAAACAGCGACTTGTAATAGGCCATCATCTCGACAGCCTCCTGATCCGCATGTTGTTTGCCCTGCATCCGGGCGATCGCGATGTCGAGCGTCAACCCGATGATCGCCTTGGTATCGTCGAATGTCGGCTCAGGTTTGCCGAAATGCAGAAACGTCCGGCGCATGGTTTCGTGGATCAGGGCTGCGCTATCGACCAGCGTGCCGTCGCAATCGAACAGAACCAGTTTCATTCGTCGTCGTCCCTTGCACCGTTTTCCATATCAAACCCAAGCAGGTTCCAGGTCTGCACCATATGCGGCGGCAAAGGCGCGGTCACCTTCAGGCGCCCCCCGTTCGGATGCGGGATGTCGATATGACGGGCATGCAGATGCAGCTTCTTCTGGATACCGCCGGGGAACGGCCAATTGATATCGTCATCCTGATATTTCGGATCGCCGATGATCGGATGCCCGATGGAAAGCGCGTGAACGCGCAGCTGGTGAGTACGGCCCGTATAAGGCTCCATCTCCAGCCATGCCATCGTCTGCGCCGCGGTTTCGAGCACGCGGTAATAGGAGATCGCGTGATCGGCGCCCTCTTCGCCATGCCTGGCGATCCGCATCCTGTCACCATCCGGTGTCTGCTCCTTGACCAGCCAAGAGGAAAGCTTGTCCTCGCGCTTGCGCGGCACGCCCTTCACCAGCGACCAGTAGGTCTTCTTGGTGTCGCGTTCGCGAAACGCGGCCGTCAGCTTCTGTGCGGCACCACGGGTACGGGCAATGACCAGCACCCCGGACGTATCGCGGTCGAGACGATGGACGAGACGCGGCTTCTCACCCTTAGGGCTGATCCACGCTTCGAGCATCTGATCGATATGGCGTGTGACGCCGGAGCCGCCCTGCACGGCGAGACCCGCTGGCTTGTTCAGAACGATAACCTTGTCGTCCTCATGCAGGACCATGCGCTGCAGCAGCTCGTAATCGCCGGCATGCTTCAGATCCTTGCCGGCGATCGGGCCTTTCTTGGCATCCGTATCGATAGGCGGCACGCGTACGGTCTGGCCGGGCTCGACACGGCTGTCGGATTTCACCCGTCCGCCATCGACACGCACCTGTCCAGAACGCAGTAATTTCTGCAATGGGCCGAAGCCAAGTCCCGGATAGTGGATCTTGAACCAGCGGTCGAGGCGCATGCCTGCCTCGTCCGCCTCGACACGGATATGCTCGATGCCTGCCATCAACGCTCTTTCTTATATCTTCTTGAGGGCCGCTCTTTAGAGCATTGCCCGCCCGAGCGCCAGCCCGGCAAACACGGCGGCAAACGAGATGACAAGGCTGCCGATCACATAGGCTGCAGCAGCGGCCGTGGCACCGCGTTCGAACAGCACCATCGTATCGAGCGAAAACGACGACCAGGTGGTGAAGCCGCCGATGATGCCGGTAACGATGAAGACGCGCAGCTCGGTCGACGCATTGAAACGGCGCGCGATCATTTCCACGGACAAACCGATGATGAAGGAACCGACGACGTTCACGGTCAGCGTGCCCCAGGGGAAGGCTGGCCCGAACCAGCGAACCGTAAAGACGCCCACCAGATAACGGAGCACGGAGCCGATGGCGCCACCGAGTGCGGCGAGCAGAATGTTCGTCATGACTTCAACCCTTGACTGCGTAACCAAAAGCCCACATCGTTAAAAAGCAGTGGTTCCGTTTAAGCATCGAAAAACACCCATTCTCGTAAAGGTGGAAGATCGAAGGTGAGACAAATGACCCAGATCGTGACCATTTCTGCAAATACGGCCGCTTTGAACATCGAGGCGCTCCGCACGCCACGCCGGGTTTCCGTGAAGGACCAGGTGGCCGATGTCAAGGCAGATGCCGACAGGAATGCAAAAGCCCGCGAAAACGTCGGCGATCCCGAAGCCGTCGATGCCATGATCCCTGCAATCAAGGTCGCCATCGATGTGCTGACGACCGGCAAACAACCTCAGCAGCACTATACGTTGCGGCAGGTCGAGGCAGCTTACCGCGACTTCGAGGACTGACCACGGTCTCAAAGAAGAGCAGGCACGCGGCAAAGCATGCCCGCGTTTATTCCCTAAGAGCTATTCGTGCTGGCCGGCTGGCGCCATCGAATTGACGGGCAGGCGGATATCGACGTTTCCGGCCTTCTCGAAGGTGAGCGTGAGAGGAACGCTGTCTCCCTGTTTGAACGGCGTTTTCACCTTCGTGAACATAAGATGCAGGCCACCGGGCTTCAGTTCCACGGTTTCGCCCGCCGGAATGGCAATACCGTCGCCGAGCTTGCGCATCTTCATCGTCTCGCCCTGCATCGCCATCTCGTGAATTTCCACCGCACCGGCAGCAGGGGACGTTGCCAAAACCAGCCGATCGCCGGCAGCACCTGCGTTACTGATGACGAGATACCCGCCACCGACGGGCTGCCCCGGCAGCATGGCTTTGGCGTAAGCGCCCGTCACTGTCAGATCACCGACCTTGAATGCCTCCGTCTGGTCAGGCTTGGCCGCGCCGTTTTCACCTCCGCCCATATGCATCGCGGCATGATCGTGACCACCCTGCCCGCTCGACTCGCCGGCCGTCACCAGCAATGTCGGCGCCGGGTTTTTCAGCGAATGCGGCTCGACGCCGTCCCTGGCCACGTCCGTCCATGATGCGGTCTTGTCACCGCAGACCTGAACCGTCGCAAAAGCAAGCCGCTGGCCGGGCTCGACGCCCGAGACTTTGCCCTGAACATTGAACGTGCCGTAAAAGGCATCGGGAAGATCACCACCTTTCCAGCGGATTTCAACCGGACCGGAGGTTACCTTGGTACCATGGTCGTCATAGGCCTTGGCGTAATCGCCCTTGATGATCTCGAGCTGCCAGCCTGCCTTCGGCTGCGGTTTCGCAAAAACAAACCCTTCAGGCAGCGACACGCGCACTTCGTTGGTCGACTGCCCGTCGCATCCATGCGGCACCTGCAGTGAGATGATGGTCGTCGTTTCGGCGACGACATTCGAGGTCGCGAAGGATACATGCGCCTCGGCCTGCTGCCAGCCGACGGTGACACATACTGCTGCAACCGCGCCCAATTTCGTGATTCTCATTCTTGTCTCCACTCGGTGATGGCACCATGGCCATTCGCCCGCTAACGTCAGTCTCAGATTGTCGAAAATCCCGATGAGACTGCGAAGGGCGGCCCGCGTGACGTGGCGCGGTCGATGGACAGCATTTCGGCAAGCTGCGATCGAACGACCGGTTCCAAGCCGATGTGCCAGACGAGATCCGGAAGCACCATATCATCGACGGGCGAAGCAAGGGCGACGGGACCTGCGGTAACGCATTGATCGCAGTGGCGATCGCCGGTTTGCTTTTCATGCTGCCCGCTTTCCGAACAGATGACGGCAAACGTACCATCCGGGAGGCGGTAAGCCTCGGCAAAGGCGCCGGAAGATAGTCCGGCAGACGGCATTGCATAAGCGGTCGAGCCTGCCCAGTCGATCAGGGACAGGATCAGGATGCAGACGAACTGCGCCATGATGCCGGACTTCCGCCGCATGCCTCTCCCCGTCCATCTCCACCCGGTCGACATCAATAGCCGAAAACGTGGGCGCATACAAAGGCCCATCGCGAGTAGCCGGTCGATACCGGCTGTCATTGAACCAGATCAAATCCATGCCGGCGATGCGACAGAAATCGTGCTGGTTTCGACATGCAGCCCTTGCCAAACCGCATGCCGCAACGATAATGAGCGACACCCGTAGGGAGAAGCCGCTTCAGTGCGGTGCCGAAGGAGCAACCGCCCCGGAAACTCTCAGGCAAAAGGACCACGGGAAGACTGCAGGAACTCTGGAGAGAAGCAACCGTTATGGGGGCTCGCCGAAGGGATAACAATCTCAGGCGAAAAGGACAGAGGGGGCTCGAAACCGACGCGGACCCGCGTCCTAATCTGAGCCGGCGTGCGACCTGTTTTCAGGCGTGCCCAAACCTGGAGGCGTCTTTTTGGACGATCACGCAGTTCTGAAAACCACCCCGCTCAACGCATTGCACATTTCGCTCGGCGCGAAAATGGTGCCGTTTGCCGGTTACGACATGCCCGTCCAGTACCCGCTCGGCGTGATGAAGGAACACCTTCACACCCGCGCCGCCGCCGGCCTGTTCGATGTCTCCCACATGGGGCAGGTCATCGTGAAGGCGAAGTCGGGTGAATATACCGACGCGGCCCTCGCTCTGGAAAAGCTGGTGCCCGTCGATATTCTGGGCCTCAAGGAAGGCCGCCAGCGTTACGGCTTTTTCACCGATGAAAACGGCGGCATTCTCGATGACCTGATGATCACCAATCGCGGCGACCATCTCCTCGTCGTCGTCAACGCTGCCTGCAAGGAGCAGGATGTCGCCCATATGAAGGCGAATCTTGAAGGCTGCGACGTCACCCTTCTGGAAGACCGCGCGCTGATTGCTCTTCAGGGACCACGCGCGCAGGCGGTTTTGGCCGAACTCTGGGCCGGCGTCTCAGACATGAAGTTCATGGATGTGCGCGAAGTACCGCTGCATGACGTGCCCTGCATCATCTCCCGCTCCGGTTATTCCGGCGAGGACGGTTTTGAAATTTCCGTACCGGAAGCCCATGCTGTGGACGTCGCCAAGGCGCTGCTCGAACACCCGGACTGCGAAGCCATCGGGCTGGGCGCGCGCGATTCACTACGCCTCGAAGCCGGCTTGTGTCTTTACGGAAACGACATCGACACCACCACCTCGCCGATCGAAGCATCGCTCGAATGGGCGCTGCAGAAGGCCCGCAAGGCCGGCGGCGACCGCGAAGGCGGCTTTCCGGGTGCAGACCGCATCCTGAGTGAACTCGCCAACGGCACAACCCGCCGCCGCGTCGGCCTGAAGCCCGAAGGCAAGGCGCCGGTGCGCTCGCATGCCAAACTGTTCGCCGATGCGGATGGCGCGACCGAGCTTGGCGAAGTCACCTCCGGCACATTCGGCCCGACGGTCGAAGGCCCGGTAGCCATGGGTTACCTGCCGGTTTCGCATGCCACTGCCGGTACCCAGGTTTTCGCTGAAGTGCGCGGCAAATATCTGCCGATGACGGTTGCGGCCCTTCCTTTCATCACCCCCACCTACAAACGCTAAAAAATCCTCCGGAGAGAACAAAAATGCTGAAATTTACCGCCGAACACGAATGGCTGAAACTCGAAGATGGCGTTGCCACCGTCGGCATCACCGCCCATGCCGCTGAACAGCTCGGCGATCTCGTTTTCGTCGAACTCCCGGAAGTCGGTGCCGAACTGACCAAAGACGGCAATGCCGCCACCGTCGAAAGCGTCAAGGCCGCCTCCGACGTTTATTCCCCGCTCGATGGCGAAGTCACCGAAATCAACCAGGCGATCGTCGATGACCCGTCGCTGGTCAACTCCGACCCGCAGGCCGCCGGCTGGTTCTTCAAGCTCAAGCTCAAGAACGCGGCAGATGCTGACAGCCTGATGGACGAAGCTGCCTATAAGGAGCTGATTGCCTGATGACCGACAGCACCGATTTCCACTTTACGGATTATGATCCGTACGATTTCGCCAATCGCCGCCATATCGGTCCCTCGCCCTCCGAAATGGCCGACATGCTGAAGGTCATCGGCTACAAGTCGCTTGACGGCCTGATCGACGCCACGGTTCCGGCCTCCATCCGCCAGCAGATGCCGCTGGCCTGGGGTGCGGCGCTGACCGAGCGCGAAGCGCTCGACAAGCTGCGCGAGACCGCCAACAAGAACCAGGTCCTCACCTCGCTGATCGGCCAGGGCTATTACGGCACCGTCACGCCCCCGGTCATCCAGCGCAACATCCTGGAAAACCCCGCCTGGTACACCGCCTACACGCCCTACCAGCCGGAAATTTCGCAAGGCCGTCTCGAAGCGCTGTTGAACTTCCAGACGATGATCTCGGACCTGACCGGCCTCGACGTCGCCAATGCCTCGCTGCTCGATGAAGCAACCGCCGCCGCCGAAGCCATGGCGCTCTGCCAGCGTCAGGCCAAGACCAAGGTGACCGCCTTCTTCGTCGACAAGGCCTGCCATCCGCAGACCATCGCGCTGATCGAAACCCGCGCCGCCCCGCTCGGCTGGTCGATCGTCATCGGCGACCCGATGACCGATCTCGACCCGGTCGATGTGTTCGGCGCGATCTTCCAGTATCCGGGCACCAACGGCGAAGTGCGCGACTTCACCGGCCTCATCTCCCGCCTGCACCAGACGGGTGCGGTGGCAGCCGTCGCCGCCGACCTTCTGGCGCTGACGTTGCTCAAGTCTCCGGGCGAAATGGGTGCTGATATCGCCATCGGTTCGTCGCAGCGCTTCGGCGTTCCGGTCGGTTACGGTGGCCCACACGCCGCCTATATGGCCGTCAAGGATGCCCATAAGCGCGCCATGCCCGGCCGCCTCGTCGGCGTCTCGGTCGATTCCCGGGGCAACCGCGCCTATCGCCTGTCGCTGCAGACCCGCGAACAGCATATCCGCCGCGAAAAGGCGACGTCGAACATCTGCACCGCGCAGGTCCTGCTCGCCGTCATGGCCTCGATGTATGGCGTCTTCCACGGCCCGGACGGTCTCAAAGCCATTGCCCAGCAGGTCCACAAGAAGGCCGTGCTGATGGCGAAGGGCCTCGAAAAGCTCGGCTACATCATCGAACCGGAAACCTTCTTCGACACAATCACCGTAGACGTCGGCCACATGCAGGGCCTGATCCTGCGGGCCGCCGTTGCCGAAGGCGTCAACCTGCGCAAGATCGGCGAGACCAGGATCGGCATGTCGCTCGACGAGCGTACTCGCCCGGTCACGCTCGAAGCCGTCTGGCGCGCCTTTGGCGGTGATTTCAAGGTTTCCGACTTCCCGGTCGAATACCGCCTGCCATCCGCGCTTCTGCGGAAATCGGATTACATGACCCATCCGATCTTCCACATGAACCGCGCCGAAAGCGAGATGACCCGCTACATCCGCCGCCTGTCGGACCGCGACCTGGCACTCGACCGGGCGATGATTCCGCTCGGCTCCTGCACGATGAAGCTGAACGCCACGGCGGAAATGTTGCCGATCACCTGGCCGGAATTTTCCGATATCCATCCCTTCGTTCCGCAGGATCAGGCGCTGGGCTACAAGGAAATGATCGACGATCTGTCGCAGAAGCTCTGCCAGGTCACCGGTTATGACGCCTTCTCCATGCAGCCGAATTCCGGCGCGCAGGGCGAATATGCGGGCCTGCTCACCATCCGCAACTACCACATCGCCAATGGCAATGCCCATCGCGACGTCTGCCTCATCCCGACCTCCGCGCACGGTACCAACCCGGCCTCCGCCCAGATGGTCGGCATGAAGGTCGTGGTCGTCAAGGTGCGTGAAAACGGCGATATCGATCTGGAAGATTTCCACGCCAAGGCCGAGCAATATGCAGCCAATCTCTCGGCCTGCATGATCACCTATCCGTCCACGCATGGCGTGTTCGAGGAAACGGTGAAGGAAATCTGCGACATCACCCACAAGCATGGTGGTCAGGTCTATCTCGACGGTGCCAACATGAACGCCATGGTCGGCCTGTCCCGCCCCGGCGACATCGGCTCCGACGTGTCGCACTTGAACCTGCACAAGACCTTCTGCATCCCGCATGGCGGCGGCGGTCCAGGCATGGGCCCGATCGGCGTCAAGGCCCATCTGGCGGCCTATCTGCCGGGTCACCCTCAGTCGGATGGTCGTGACGGTGCGGTGTCTGCCGCTCCGTTCGGCTCGCCGTCGATCCTGCCGATCTCCTGGTCCTACTGCCTGATGATGGGCGGCGAAGGCCTGACGCAGGCGACCAAGGTGGCGATTCTCAACGCCAACTATATCGCGGCCCGCCTCAAGGGTGCCTTCGACGTGCTCTACAAGTCGGAAGCCGGCCGCGTGGCACATGAATGCATCATCGACACCCGCCCGCTCAACGCCTCTGCTGGCGTCACGGTGGACGACGTTGCAAAACGCCTGATCGACTGCGGTTTCCACGCCCCGACCATGAGCTGGCCGGTTGCCGGCACGCTGATGATCGAGCCGACCGAATCGGAAACCAAGGCCGAACTCGACCGTTTCTGCGATGCGATGCTGGCGATCCGCGAGGAAGCCCGCGACATCGAGGAAGGCCGCATGGACAAGCTCAACAACCCGCTGAAGAACGCACCGCACACGGTGGAAGACCTGGTCGGGGAATGGGATCGTCCCTATTCCCGCGAACAGGCCTGCTATCCGCCCGGCGCCTTCCGGGTGGACAAGTACTGGTCCTCGGTCAACCGCGTCGATAACGTCTATGGCGACCGCAACCTGCTCTGCACCTGCCCGCCGCTGGAAGATTACGCGGAAGCTGCCGAGTAATCGGGCGGCCTGACCATCTCGCAGGAGAGAAATCTCCAAAAAAACAGAAGGGCGGCACTGCCGCCCTTTTCCGTATCCACAGATTGCCGCCACACAACGCGATCCTTGCATTGTTTTAATTGCACAAAACCGTATACCGGAGCAGTCGATACCGGTTTTCAGATCATGTATCGGATATAATCTCGGCACTGCTCGAGGCCAAACGGGGCGTTTGAGCAAAGGCATTTAAGAATGCTGACCGTACCCTCCGTAGCCTTGCATTTTCGGTCGGTGTGCCGGCGTTTCGATTTTCAGAAATAAAAGGAATAGCAGAGTGAACGGTAGCATCTTCAATAACCGGCGCGCCCTTCTCGGCGGTGTGTTTGTCGCCATCGTTGTCGTTGGCGCGGTCCAACTCGTCTTGGCCGTTCGTGGTCCGCAATATGCCACGCAGTCCGATCCCGGCACGATCATCGTCCGTCCGATCGTCAAGGACGACGCGACCAAGAACCTGACCATGTCGGTCGTTGTCGGCCTCGCCGGTGGCGTCATCGCGGCCCGTGCGATCCATCGCCGCCGCCGCAAGAGCTGAGCGATACATGGCGTAGGTCGCTATCGCGGCCGTCCCACCCACCGGCTCTCGCTTATCCCGTTGAACTTTTTCGCCTCTTCCGCGTTATAGCCGCATGTTTGACTGACATCGCAAACGCGATGACGAACATGGGACGCATGTGAGGACGCAATGCTTCGGGAAAACAATTCAACCAATGTTGCACTGGGTTCGGACGATCTGGAACTGCTCGAGCGGTTCCTTGAGGCCTGGTGCGAAGAGAACGGCGTCGACAAGACGAGCCCGAAAGCCCAGAATATAGCATCCAGCCTTTTCGACTGGTATCAGTTCGATCTTGCCGATCGCACCAACCTGAAATCGGGGCCACCGACGCCGCTTCCCGAATCGAAGGAGTTGGACAGCCTTCTCAAGAGGTTAAAGGCAGCTTGAACTGAAGGTTCAGGCCTGTTCAGCCCTCGGCGTTGACCAAACCATCAGCATTTTAACGAAAGATGCGATCCTCGCCTGGAACCATTTAATCACTAAGGCCAGCGTTCCACCGCGTCGCACTTCCCGGTCGAACAGATAACTCAGCCCAGTAATGACAATGCTGATCAAAACGGCCTGAAGGACGGCAGATCCTAAGGCGGCTGGTGTCTCCGGCCAAGCGTAAAGGATCATGTTGCCGAAAGCGAAGGTGAACAGGCTGGTGCGTCCGAAGAAGACCGGTTTCTCCAGTCGCTGCTTGACCTCCGGAGACAAGCGTTGGGTGGCAAGGACGGCAAGGCTGGTGATGGCAATCGCGCCGCAAATACCAGCAGCGAAATAGAGCGGATCGCTATCCATCCGCAACGACATGTTGCCGAGTTCCGCCAGCGACTTTTCATCATAAAAAACAGCACCGAGCAACAATGCCAGTGCCGAGACGGCCAGCAGATATGACGCTCTCTTGACGATATTGCCCGCCGCTTCTTCAGAACGGACGATTTGGTCACCCGCGATGAGCCGTCCGAACACCATTCCGCCGATAATCAGGCTGGTACCGTGCAGGATCGATGGACCGCCGAGCTTGGCGTCACCGACGCCGAACAGGAAGGTGACCACCCTTTCGGCATACATGCTCATGTGGAAATCGAGAGGACCCGGCAGTCCCCGAAGGATCGGATGGGCAACATGGACCGCGATCGCTATGGCGACGAGCGGCAGCAGCCCGACCCTGTTGCGGATCCACAGCAGGATGGGCGCGAGGAAAAGAACGACGGCGTAGAATTTCAGGATATCGGTGAAGGGCGTGACCCCCAGAAGCATCATCGTGGCGATCGAGAACTTCAGCGAATATCCGTCAGCCACGAGATACAGCACGACGATCGACAGGCAGTATAGCAGCCAGCATTGGATCGCACGGGAAAACAGCCGCATGGCAACCCGCCCCTGTTCACCCGCAACGAATCTGGGCCGATAGACGATTTCCAGCATCGTACCGAAAAGCAGGATGAAGGTTGGTGTCGCCAGCGCCATCAGCGCGCGCAGAAAATCCGCGGACGGTCCGCTCCAGAAGTCATCCATATTGGTGACGACCCAGACATGACTGAGCATTGCGAAAAAGATAGCGACCGACCGGGTGAGGTCTATTCCGATAATTCTCGGAATCGCTGCGTTACCCGCCATGAATAGCTCCTTCAGCCGGCATCAGGAATATTGCACTGCAATATCGACATAGGCCCGGACGATATTAGGGCAATCCCTAAATCTGACACTCTTCCCGATTTCTCATCGATATGGGGACTCGATCGGATCGGCATGTTTTTGCTATCTGGAATAAGATTGCGTCCTTTATGCGGACCCCGATGCCAGTTCACCTCCACACCACGGATCGAACCACTGTTCCTGATTGGCACACGGAACTCGGTCATTGATACCGAGCCTTAAGCGCGTCCATTCACGCTTCCTTGGTTGCTGCCCGGTTATGTCGGTAGACAAATCACGAAGGGCGAAGCCATGACAATCTCGGCTGCAATGGGCATTTCGGTTGCCGGCATGCAGACACAATCCCAGCGACTGAACACGGCTGCCCATAACATCGCCAACAGCACCACGCCCGGATACGAGTCCGATACGGCACAAGAGATGATCGATGTGCTGACAGCCGAACAGGGTTTTGCGGCAAATGCCGCAGTATTCGAAACCGGCGCGGACATGTGGGACATGCTGATGACGATCAAGCGCGACTGAAACTCGTAGCCAGGTCTGCCTGAACCTTGCCGCGATCAAAATCGCGTCAGCCGGTTGAGTTTGACAGAGAACTCGCAGAAGAGAGGCTTCCGATCCCGAGCCTCAGAGCGCCCCTCCCTTGTTTCATCTCTTTAAAGCCCTCCTCTGCCTCTATGTCGTCGCCCGTTTCATCTATCCCTTGCCCTGGCCGAATTGGTTGAAAGGTTTTCTCGCCGTCATCCTGATGGTGGTTTTCCAGCACAGCCTGATCAGTCTTCTCGTCTTCGGCACGATGTTCTCGCCGGAAGTTCCACGGGTTGCGATGATCACGGCGAACTGGATTTCCGGTTTCGTGCTGCTGACCGCCGTATGCCAGCTGATCCTCGATATCGGAGCGCTGGTGGCCGCAACCCTGAAGCGCCGGCGCGTGGCAATCGCACCATGGCTGCGTTATGGCGTCGGCGTCGTCACCATGTCGCTGGCAGCCTTTGCCGTTTCCCAGGCAATCCGCGTTCCGTCGGTCAAGGAAGTCGAGATCAGGATCCGCAACCTGCCGGCGCAATTCGACGGCTACCGGATGATCCAGCTCACCGACCTGCATATCAGCCGCCTGTTCCAGGCGCCCTGGGTGGAGGAGACGGTCGCCAAAGCCAATGCCCAGAATGCCGATCTGATCGTCATCACCGGTGACCTGATAGACGGCGACCTGCAGGCCCGCGAGACTGACGTTGCGCCGCTTGCAAAGCTGAGGGCGACGGATGGCGTCTACACCATTCCGGGCAATCACGAATATTACTTCGGCCACGACGGCTGGATGGCGAAATACCAGGAACTGGGCCTCAAAACCATCTCCAACAGCCATGTTGTGCTGTCGCGCGGTGATGCCAGGCTGACGCTTGCCGGCGTCAACGATGTCAACGCAACGCGTTTTGGCCTCGAAGGACCGGATGTAACAAAGGCCTTGACCGGTGCGCCAGCGGAAGCGCCCGTGATCCTGCTGGACCACCAGCCTCGCAATGCACGTGTTTCAGCGGAGGCCGGTGCCGACCTGCAGCTTTCCGGCCATACCCATGGCGGCATGATCCTTGGCATGGATCGTCTCGTCGCCCGTTTCAACAACGGCTTCGTTTCGGGCCGCTACGACGTCGGCGACATGCAGCTCTACGTCAACAACGGCACGGCTTTGTGGATCGGTTTTGCACTGCGGCTCGGCGTTCCTTAGGAACTGACCGTCATCACACTGCGTCCAGCCTAAGCGCCGTAGAAATCCTCAAGCCCGATCCGTTCGATCGGGCTGAGAAAATCGCCGGTGACCAGTCGGCTGACGAGCTGCCGTACCAGCGGCATGCGCGTCGTGGGGCCGATTGCGATATCGCGCATGGCAGGCAGGATGCGGCTGTCGGACTGGTAGAACGGCGTCAGCACCAGGCTGAGCATCTGGTAGAGCCAGACATGCGGTGCCCGATGGCGAAGATGCAGTGCAAATGCCTCATCGATTGACGGCGCGCGGGCAAGAGCCGAGAGCAGCGAGGCGGCATCGATCATCGCCATGTTGGCGCCCTGCCCCAGCTGCGGGCTGGTCGCATGCCAGGCATCGCCGATACGGATGACCCCGCGCCCGGCAATCGGTTTTCGTGTGTGGTGGCGATAACGGGCATGCACCGGCTCGGCAATTTCGGCAAGCGGCGCGGCTTCCGGCCAGAGCGCGGCCACCTGTTCTATCCAGGCCGCTCGTCCATCGCGGTGCCATTGGTCGATATCGCGATTTCGCAGGCTCCAGAAGAACGTCGCCATAGGCGGTGCGCCATCCTTTGCGGTCCCGACCGGCAGGACGCCTGCCATGCGGCTTGCCCGCTCGTAACGCTGCTCCAGTTCGAACCGATGAAACGGCCCGTTCTCGGGCCAGGGAACCGTCGCCCAGAGCGCACCGTAACCCAGCTCCTTCGCCGGATCGTGCCCGATCGGTGAGCTGGCGCCCATGGCATCGACGACGATATCCGCCGATGGCGTCGCCCTGCTGCCGTCGAGTGCCAGAGCGGGCCGGCTGCCTTCGATGATCCCCGTCGTCCTCGCATTCGTCTTGAAACGGACGCCGGCAGAGATCGCTTCGGACAAGAGGAGGTCGAACAAGGCCACACGCTGCACCGCAATGCCGTGGCCGTTGCCCGGATAGCTGATCTCCAGAACCGTCTTGCCGGGCATGGACGAGCCACCCGTTGCCAGAGCCCCATGCATGCGGGTAATCACCTGCCCGCGCGCGGCGATCGCCTCCCGCAGTCCCATCCTCTCCAGGATCGCCAGACCTGTCGGCTGCAGCACGAAACCCGAACCGATCGGCTGCGGGGCCGCCATCTGGTCATAAACCACGACCTTCGCACCACGCCGCGCTAGCATCGTCGCGAGCGACAGCCCGCCGATACCCGCGCCGGCGATCGCGACTTCGAGACCCTCGATCTTCATGGCATGATCCTGCAGGCGTCGATCATGTGCTCAATCCAGCTGCCGTTCAATCGCCTTGGCCGCCTGCCAGAGATCTTCCATCCGCTCCAGCGTTGCAGCCTCCAAGGTCTCGCCTGACTTCTCAAGTTCCGTCTCGATATGGTTGAACCGCCTTCGGAATTTCGTATTCGTTCCGCGCAGCGCGTTTTCCGGATTCGTGTTGACGTGGCGGCCGATATTGACCATGGCGAAGATCAGGTCGCCAAGCTCGTCAGCCACCTTTTCGGGATGTCCGCTCTGCAGTGCCTCGCGCAATTCCCGCACCTCTTCCTCGATCTTGTCGAGGATCGGCTCGGCTTCGGACCAGTCGAAACCGACCTTGGCGGCACGCTCCTGAAGCTTCAGCGCTTCGGTCAATGCCGGCTGGCTGCGATGGACGGAGCCGAGGAAACCGGCTCTGAAATCCTCGGTTAGACCCCGCGCAGCGCGGCGTTCGGCCCGCTCGCGTTTCTCTTCCTGTTTGATCTCGTCCCACTGGATTTTGACCGCACCGGGCGTATCGGCATCGGAGCGTGCGAACACATGCGGATGCCGACGGATCATCTTGCGGGTCACGGCTTCGACCACGTCGCCGAAGGCAAAATCGCCTGCCTCTTCCGCCATGCGGGCATGGAAGACCACCTGCAGCAGAAGGTCGCCGAGTTCCTCGCAGAGATCGTCCATGTCGTTGCGCTCGATCGCATCGGCGACCTCATAGGCCTCCTCGATCGTATAAGGCTTGATCGATGCGAAATTCTGCTCGAGATCCCAGGGGCAACCGGTCACCGGTGTACGCAGCGCCGCCATGATTTCGATCAGGCGCGAAATATCCTTTGAAGATTCCATCGTGAAATGTTCCTGGCGCTCAGTTGAGCGGTATGTCGTTGTCGCCCTTGCCGGACTGGTAATTATCCGAAAGCCGTTGATAAGCCTGCTTGATCCGGGCCGTTTGCGCCCTCAGCGTGTCGCGCAACGGATTGTCTTCGGTCTCGACGAGATCGGCGATGAAGAAGGAATTCCAGAATGCATTCGACCGCCGATAGCCGCCGGGCTCCAGCCCGAACACCTCTTTCAGGATCTTCAGGTCATGCGGAATGGCAAAGGCATCGCGCGAATCCTCGTGGCTGAAGAAGGAATAGAAATTGTCGAATCCGGCCCAGGTGATCGCCGACATGCACATCGTGCACGGTTCGTGAGTTGACAGGAAAATCAGATCTTTGGTGGAAAGTCCTGAAGCTTTCTCATAAAATCGTTTCAGCGTATGGACCTCGCCATGCCAAAGCGGGTTTTCAAGCTCGTTATTGGTCTCGGCAATCACCAGAGACAGATCGGATTTCTTCAGGATTGCCGCCCCGAAAACCTTGTTGCCGGCAGCGACACCAGCTTCTGTGAGCGGCAGAATGTCGTGTTCGATGACGTCGAGAAGACGTGGGGTGAGAGTGGCGGCAATGGTCATGGAGGCTCTTTGTGGCTGGTTTGTCTAGGCAAGTTATAACGCGGATCGACCCGATCGGGGTAAAAACCCGATAATCTACAGAAAAACTGGAGAAATATCCTCCGCGGTGGCTTTTGCTCAAGAACAGGTTGATCGCGAAACAGAAATACCCGCGGTCAATTCACTTTGCATATCCATTTCTTCAAATCCCGCGCCAGATTGTGGATAGTCCTGTCATATGTTTCAGGATAACCGCATGTCTCTCAGCCATCAACGCCTGTCGGCCTTCCCGGCCTTTTTCCGTGTGCATGGAAAAACCGTGGCAATCTTCGGCAATGGCGACGAAGCTTATGCCAAGGCCCGTCTTCTGCGAAACACCGAGGCCGAGATCGTCGCTTATGCCGACAAGCCGGAAGTGGACTATGCCGCATGGCTCGTCGCCCAAGGCATTCAGGTTGTTCATGCTGAATTCTCGGTAGCACAGGTAAAGGGCGCAACGCTGGTTTTTGCGGCCACCGGTGAGGCGGAGCAGGATCAGGCGATCGTCACTGCAGCCCGTGCGGAAAAAATTCCGGCAAACGCCGTCGACCAGCCCGACTATTGCGACTTCTTCACGCCGGCCCTCGTCAACCGCGCGCCTGTCGCTATCGCGATCGGCACGGAAGGTGCCGGCCCGGTTCTGGCGCAGATGATCCGTGCCCGCATCGACCAGATGCTATCGCCGTCGCTCGGTCGTCTGGCAGGCCTTGCCGCCGATTACCGCGATGCAGCCGAACGGCTTGTGCCGCGTGGCGTATCGCGCCGCATCTTCTGGCGCCGCTTCTTCTCGGGCGATGTCGCCGACGCAATCGATGCCAATGACCCTGTTTCCGCCCGCCGTGCAGCCAATGCGCTTTTGTCGACCACCGGTCGTGCCGAAGGCAAGATTTGGCTGGTCGGTGCCGGCCCCGGCGCGGAAGACCTGCTGACGCTGCGCGCACAACGCGTGCTGATGGAAGCCGATGCGGTCGTTTATGACGCGCTCGTGCCGCAGGCGATCGTCGATATGGGCCGCCGCGACGCCGAGCGGCTGTCGGTCGGCAAGCGCAAGAACTGTCATTCCAAGAGCCAGGACGAGATCAACCGTCTTCTGGTGGACCTTGGCCGTCAGGGCAAGCGCGTGGTGCGGCTGAAATCCGGCGATCCGCTGGTTTATGGCCGCGCTGGCGAAGAGATGGCAGCGCTGCGCGAAGCAGACATCGCCTATGAGATCGTGCCAGGCATTACCTCCGCCTTTGCAGCCGCCGCCGATTTCGATCTGCCGTTGACACTCCGCGGTGTCGCCTCCTCGCTGATCTTCACCACCGGCCATGATCTGACCGGCGATGTGCTGCCGGACTGGGCGAGCCTTGCGATTTCCGGCGCGACGATTGCCGTCTATATGGGCCGCACGGTCGCAGCCTCGGTATCCGAGCGCCTGATGGATGCCGGTCTCAGCCGCGACACGACCGTTGCCGTGATCGAAAATGCCAGCCGCGCGGATCGCAAGCTATTTCATGGCGTGTTGAGCGAACTGCCGTCACTGGAAGCGCGAGACGATCTCGACGGTCCGGTCATGGTGATCATCGGCGAAGCTGTCGCCGGCGCCAACTTCAGCAAATCAGAACCGCTCTCCGCCTTTAGAAAATCTGTCCGCAATCAGGAAGACCTGGGTCCGCAACAAAGCCAGGAACAAGGGATGCAGCAATGACCGACAAGGTTCTCACCGCCAACCGCCTTTCCGATGGCATCGCCGTCTGGCTGGATGCCGCCGGCCACTGGACGGAAAACCTGCAGGATGCGCTGGTGGCGCGCCACGCGGAAGCCATCGCCTCGCTGGAAGCGATCGGCAACCAGGATTTCGCCGACAACAAGGTGGTGGACGTCAACGTGATCGATGTCGAGGAGACCAACGGCATCCTCTGGCCGACGCGTCTGCGCGAGCGCATCCGCGCCGCCGGCCCCACAATGGATTATGCGACCGGCTACAGCAAAGCCGACGCCGCCTTCATCGCAGTCTGACACCGAAAGTTCTGGGATCCCATGTATCGTTACGATGAATTCGACCACGCCTTTGTTTCGGGTCGCGTGGAGCAGTTTCGCGATCAGGTGGAGCGCCGCCTGTCCGGCGAGCTCGCCGAGGACGCGTTCAAGCCGCTGCGCCTGATGAACGGAGTCTATCTGCAGCTGCATGCCTATATGCTGCGTGTCGCGATCCCTTACGGCACGCTCAATTCGAAGCAGATGCGGATGCTGGCGCATATCGGCCGCAAATACGACCGCGGTTACGGGCATTTCACCACCCGCCAGAACATCCAGTACAACTGGCCGAAACTGTCGGACACACCGGACATTCTGGCCGAACTCGCCAGCGTCGAGATGCACGCGCTGCAGACCTCGGGCAACTGCATTCGCAACGTCACCGCCGACCATTTTGCCGGCGCTGCAGCGGACGAAGTGGCCGATCCCCGCCCCTATGCGGAAATCCTGCGCCAGTGGTCCTCGGTTCATCCCGAGTTTTCCTTCCTGCCACGCAAGTTCAAGATTGCGGTGACCGGCGCCGAGCGCGACCGCGCCGCGATCCAGGTCCACGATATCGGCCTGCATCTGAAGAAGAACGACAAGGGTGAGATCGGTTTTGCGGTTTATGTCGGTGGCGGCCAGGGCCGCACGCCGCTGATCGCCAAGAAGATCAAGGATTTCCTGCCCGAGCAGGATCTATTATCCTACATCACCGCGATCATGCGCGTGTATAATCTGCATGGCCGTCGCGACAACAAATACAAGGCGCGCATCAAGATCCTCGTCCACGAGACCGGCGTCGAGGAACTGACCCGTCAGGTAGACGAAGAATTCGCTCATCTGCAGGAAACCGAGCTAAAACTGCCGGAATCCGACGTTGCCGCCATTACCGCCTATTTCGCTCCGCCGGCCCTGCCCGCGCGGGCCGAAGGCTGGGCTGAGCTTGCCGGCTGGAAGAAACAGGACAAGGCCTTTGCCCGCTGGGTGAACCAGAACGTCCAGCCGCACAAGCACCCCGACTACGGCATGGTGACGATCTCGCTCAAACCCATCGGCGGCATTCCCGGCGACGCCTCGGATGTGCAGATGGACGTGATCGCCGATCTGGCGGAGGAATTCGGCAACGACGAAATCCGCATCAGCCACGAGCAGAACGTCATCTTCCCGCATGTGGCGCTGGCCGATCTCGAGCCGCTCTATCGTGCTTTGACGGCGCATGGGCTGGAAACGGCCAATTCCAACCTGATCACCGATATCATTGCCTGTCCCGGCCTGGACTACTGCGCGCTCGCGAACGCCCGTTCGATCCCGGTAGCCCAGGAGATTTCCACCCGTTTCGGCGCGCCGGAACGGCAGGCCGAGATCGGCGAACTGAAGATCAAGATTTCCGGCTGCATCAATGCCTGTGGCCATCACCATGTCGGCCATATCGGCCTGCTGGGTGTGGAGAAGAAGGGCGCCGAACTCTACCAGATCACGCTCGGCGGTTCCGGCGACGAACATACGTCGATCGGCGAAATCATCGGTCGCGGTTTCGAACCATCCAAGGTGACGGACGCAATCGAAACCATCGTCGATACCTATCTCGGCCTGCGCCAGAGCAAGGACGAAAAATTCCTCGATGCCTATCGCCGTGTCGGGCCGCAACCTTTCAAGGAAGCGCTCTATGGTGATGCCAAGGCGGAGGCTGCGTGATGGCGAAGATCTGGAGAGAGACCGGTTTTGTTGAGAACGATCCGTGGATCATCGAGACGGATGAGGTGAAGGCCGAGGGCGAGCAGAAACCGCTTCTGCCGCTTGCAGACTTCATCGAAAAGGCGGAAGCCAGCAACGATGTCGGCCTCGGCGTATTGATCAGGCCTGCCGACGATGTGCGTCAGCTGGAACCCTATCTCTACCGCATCGAAATCATCGCCGTGGATTTCCCGGCGTTCAGCGATGGCCGCGCCTTCAGTCACGCCTCGCTGCTGCGTGATCGTCTGGCCTACAAGAACGAATTGCGCGCCGTTGGCGATGTCCTGATCGACCAGGTGCCGCTGATGCTCCGTTGCGGTGTCGACAGTTTCGCGGTGAGCAATGCGACGGCGCTGAAACGGCTGGCCGAAGGACGTTTGCCCGGCATTGCCGTGCATTATCAGCCGACAGCCCGCCATGCCGAACCCGGCGAAGGTTACAGCTGGCGACGCCGGTCGGTGCCGGCTTGAACTTAGCTATCTCGCGGAAACAGGTGTCTTAAAGGTGACTTTCGGACACATATTTTCTATGCTTTCCGCGACAATGGGCGTGGATGCCTTCAAATGCGCGGCTTGATAGTATATCTCGCTGTCAAAACGTTGAGACCGAAAGACCGAACGCGATGAACGCTCCTGCGAAAAACGAAGAATTTGCGGTAAAAATCCCGGATGGCGTTTACGCCGAGACGGTGCTGGACGTGCAGCACTATACCGACCGGCTGTTCCGTTTCCGCATGACGCGCCCGGCAGGTTTCCGTTTCCGCTCGGGCGAGTTCGCCATGATCGGCCTGATGGTCGGCGAAAAGCCGGTCTACCGCGCCTATTCGATCGCAAGCCCCGCCTGGGACGAAGAGCTGGAATTCTTCTCTATCAAGGTGCCGGATGGTCCGCTGACCTCGCACCTGCAGAAGATCAAGCCGGGCGATACGGTACTGATGCGCAAGAAGCCGACCGGCACGCTCGTTCTCGATGCGCTCACCCCCGGCAAGCGTCTCTACATGTTTTCGACCGGCACCGGAATCGCTCCGTTCGCCAGCCTGATCCGCGATCCGGAAACCTACGAAAAGTTCGAGGAAGTCATCCTTACCCATACGTGCCGCGAAGTGTCGGAACTGAAATACGGCCAGGATCTGATCGAAGAGATTAGAAACCACGAGTTTCTGTCCGAATTGGTTGGCGATAAGCTGAAGCTCTATTCGACCGTCACCCGCGAAGATTACCCCTATCAGGGTCGCATCACCGATCTGATCGAGAACGGCAAGATGTTCACCGATCTCGGCGTACCGCCGCTGGATCCGGCAGTCGACCGCGGCATGATCTGCGGCTCGGCCGCCATGCTGAAGGACACCAAGGAGCTGCTGGAAAAGGCAGGCCTGACCGAAGGCGCCAACAACAAGCCGAGCGAGTTCGTGATCGAACGGGCGTTTGTGGGGTAAAGGCAGGATGGAGCAGTCTGTCCGATGATCGATTGGACGGACTGCCACTACCTGCTGTCAGCCTGAACTTCCCTTGCGCTTGGCGCAATCTCGTTCCGGTAGATCACGAAGACCACGAGCGCTATCACCGCGACGCCGCCGCCGACAAGATGCGAGAGCGTATAGCCGCCCTCGCTGACCAGCCATCCGGCAACGACATTGCTGAGCGATGCGCCGATCCCCTGGACCGTCATCAGGCTGGCGAAACCGACATTGAACCGGCCGCTGCCCTTGAGGATACGTTCCACCGCGACCGGCGTGACGATACCGAGCAGTCCGGCGCCGACGCCATCGAGGATCTGTACCGGCCAGACCACCCAGAACCCCTCGAAACTGCCGGCGATCAACCCGCGTATCGGCAGCGCCGCCAGACCGATCGCAAGCGTTGTCCCGAGCCCGATGCGACGGATGAGAAACGGCGTGGCAACCGCCACGGCGACCATGGAAAGCTGCGCGATACCGGTGATGATCGCCGTGGTGCGGAACGGCGTACCGAGTTCGATCGCGAATTGCTGGGCGATCAGCCGGCTCATCGGCGCATTGCCGAAATGGAAGATCAAAAGGATCAGCGCGAGAAGGATCAGGCCGCGGCTCTTGAGCAGCACGTCGAAGCCCGAGGGTGACGTCTTGTCCCCTGCCTCTGCCGCACTCGTCTTCGATTCAAGACCGCGCGCCACCTTGTGGTCGATCCTGGCAGGATCGATCATCGCAATGGCAGCCAATGCGCCGAAGGCTGTCGCGACCATCAGCCAGATCATGCCGGTCAGTCCGAACAGCGAGATAATCACGTAGACGGCAAACAGCGAAGCGACATTGCCTGTGTGGTTCCAGAACTCGTTGCGCGCGATCTGTTGGGAGAAGAGCTTTTCGCCGACCAGTCCGAGCGTCAGGCCCGCCAGTGCCGGACCGATGACGGCCCCGACCACGGCCGTGCCAATTTGCCCGATCCAGACGATCGACGTGTCGGGAGAAATGAGGGTGATCAGAGCCGCCGCAGTGACAAGCACGACCGGCCCGGCGATCAGCGCCCGCTTCCATCGCGTACCGTCCACCAGCGCTCCGCAGAGCGGCGTGGCGGCAAGCCCGATCAGGCCGCCGAGGGTGGCGATCAGGCCAAGCGATAAAGACGACCAGCCGCGCGTGGCAAGAAACGCATCGAGGAAAGGACCGAGCCCGTCCCGCGCATCGGCAAGAAAGAAGTTGAGGACACAGAGCGCGGCCAGCGAACGATCGGAAACGATCCGCGGCGGCATCTTGCCGACAGGTTGCCCCATCGGCGAAGGGCGAGAAGAAACATCGGTAATGGACATGGGGCGTGGGTCCGGCGCGAAAATGCGCTGCCACAATGCGCAAACCGGATTTTGGTTGCAGAAGCTTCGCCGCCAGTCACAGACTCTATAAACGAAGCTTTCGTGGAGAAGTGAAAGGCCGCTCTCGCATAAGCTCCCGACAACGGCGTCAAACGCGCGGCTATGTGAGGAATGATTGAGAGCGGCGCTTACCGCTCCCAGTCTTCCTTGTCGGCCTTGGGGCCGTTGCCGAGCTTGCGTTCGAGCTCGTTGGCCTCGGCTTCGGACATGCGCACTTCAAGTGTCACAGAACCGTCCTCGTTGTCCTCGCGACCATCGACGACCGTGTTGCCATAAACCCAGGAGACGACCGAGAGCTTGTCGGCGGGAATGGTCACGCTTGTCTCGGTGAGTACACCAGAAAGCCGCTTGGCGATCTCGTCCATCAGGGCATCGAGCCCCTCGCCGGTCACGGCCGAAAGCGCCATGATATTGTCGCGGCCCTTGGCACGCTCGAACAATGCATCATGCGTTTCCGGGTCGAGACGGTCGATCTTGTTCCAGACCTCGATGAGGCGCTCGGAGCTTTCCTTCTCGTCGATACCGAGATCGGAGAGGATGCGCAGCACATCGTGCGACTGGGCGGCATTGTCCGGGTCGGACATGTCGCGCACATGCAGGATCAGATCGGCTTCCAGCACCTCTTCCAGCGTCGCACGGAAGGCAGCGACGAGGTGGGTCGGAAGATCGGAGATGAAACCGACGGTGTCGGAAAGAATGACGGTGCGGCCATGCGGCAGCTTCATCCGACGCAGCGTCGGATCGAGCGTTGCAAACAGCATGTCTTCGGCCAGAACACCGGCACCGGTAATGCGGTTGAACAATGTCGATTTGCCGGCATTGGTATAACCGACGAGTGCCACGATCGGATGCGGCACCTTGCGGCGTTTGGCGCGATGTAGCTGGCGGGTCCGAACGACCTGCTCCAGCTCGCGCTCGAGCTTGATGATCTTGTCCTGCAGCTGCCGCCGGTCGGCTTCGATCTGGGTTTCACCCGGACCGCCCATAAAGCCTGCGCCACCGCGCTGGCGTTCAAGGTGGGTCCAGGACCGGACCAGTCGGCCCTTCTGGTAATTGAGATGCGCAAGATCGACCTGCAGCGTGCCTTCCTTGGTGGAGGCGCGGCGGCCGAAGATTTCCAGGATGAGGCCGGTACGGTCGATGACCTTGGCACCCCATTCCTTTTCCAGATTGCGCTGCTGCACGGGCGTCAGCGGGTGATCGACGATCACCAGGCCGGCGTCCTTCTCGTCGAGAAGCGCCTTGATTTCCTCGATCTTGCCGGTCCCCATCAGGGTCGCAGGCCGCGGCTGGTTGACCGTGACGATCAGTCCCTCGGCGATTTCGAGATCGATGGCGCGGGCAAGTCCCGCGGCTTCTTCCAGACGTGCTTCATTGGACCGCTGCGGAGCGGCAGTGATCTGGCTATCGCCCGGCGCTGTTCGTGGCCGGGACTGCTTGACCACCGGAACCACCACCACGGCACGCATATCGTCCCGGTGCTTTTCGGCTTCCGGGACGAGCGATTCGTTAGACGTATCTCGATTTGAAATCTGTCTGTGTCCTTAAGCTGCGTTTTCTTCGGTCTCGAACATCTGCATGGGCTGGCCCGGCATGATGGTGGAGATCGCGTGCTTATACACGAGCTGCGAGTGCCCGTCACGGCGAAGAAGAACGCAGAAATTATCGAACGAGGTTACGACTCCCGTGAGCTTTACCCCGTTGATGAGGAATATAGTCAGGGAAATCTTCTGCTTACGGACTGTATTGAGAAATAAATCCTGCAGGTTCTGAGAACGTTCCGCCATAGCGCCGCTTCTTTCTTTCTTGCCGGCAAAAGCCGGGAAAATGATCTCGTTGATATGAGATGATCAGGAAACGCCCCGTGTTTCCCTTCCCCCAAAACTCTGGTTATCAAATCGCCGTCTTTTCCGCAATCTCGAAAAAGGCGTCTCGGATATTCGGTGCGACACTGCCCGAATGCCCGCTGGCGATGGTCTTTGTATCGATTGAAACGATTGGTAGTGCAGATACCAGTCGCGGAGGTCGAGAGGACCTTAATCGATCGCGATATTCGGGACCGCACGGATGCGATCCCCGTATTCGTTTGGACGGATCAGACGCCGAGCGATTTCAGCTTCCGGTGCAACGCCGAGCGTTCCATGCCGACGAACTCGGCAGTGCGGGAAATATTGCCGCCAAAACGATTGATCTGGGCAATCAGGTAATCACGCTCGAACATTTCGCGCGCCTCTCTCAAAGGAAGCGTCATGATGTGGACGTCACCCTTGGAAGAGACCTTGGGCAGCATGTCGCCGAGATCCGTCGGCAGCATGTCGGCCGAGATTGCCGTGTCAGGACCATCCGTGCGGGCAAGGATCATCAGACGTTCGATATTGTTGCGCAGCTGGCGGATGTTGCCCGGCCAGTCATGCGCCTGCAGCACCGCCATCGCGTCATCGCCGATCTTGCGCGGGCGGATACCTGCCTGCTCAGACACCTGCCGCATGAACATGTCGACGAGGAAAGGAATGTCCTCCCGGCGTTCGGCCAGCGCGGGTACCTTGACCGGAACCACAGCCAGGCGATGGTAGAGATCCTCGCGGAAAGCTCCCTCGGAGATCAGGCTCTCGAGATTATAGGCGGTCGACGAAATGATTCGGACATCGACCTTCACCCGCTTTGATCCGCCGACCCGCTCGAACTGCTGGTCGACAAGCACACGAAGGATCTTGTTCTGAGTCTCGCGCGGCATTTCGCCGATCTCGTCGAGATAGAGAATGCCGCGATGTGCTTCTTCCAGCGCGCCGATCTTGCGGGCCTGGCCGGGCGTTCCCTCGGTACCAAAAAGTGCCACTTCCATCCGGTCGGGCGTGATCGTCGCCGCATTAAGAGCGACGAACGGGCCTGTTGCACGCGAGGACTTGCGGTGGATCATCCGGGCGACAAGTTCCTTGCCGGAGCCGGAAGGGCCAAGGATCATGATGCGGCTGTTGGTCGGCGCCACTTTTTCGATCGTCTGGCGAAGCTGGGATACAGCAACCGAGGTTCCGACCAATTCGGCCGCGTCACCGGTGCGTTTCTTCAGCTCGGTGACCTCGCGCTTGAGTTTGGAGTTTTCCAGCGCCCGTTCAGCGATCAAGATCAGCCGGTCCGCCTTGAATGGCTTTTCGATAAAATCGAAGGCGCCGCGCTTGATCGCGGAGACGGCCGTCTCGACATTGCCGTGACCGGAGATCATCACGACAGGCAGATCGGGATGACGGCTCTTGACCTCGTCCAGCAATGCCAGACCGTCGAGCTTCGAACCCTGCATCCAGATATCGAGGAAAATCAGCCGCGGCACGCGGTCGGAAATCGCCGCCAATGCACTGTCGCTGTCATGCGCCATCCGCGTCTCGTGCCCCTCGTCGGAGAGAATACCCGAAACGATTTCGCGGATATCCGCCTCGTCATCGACGACCAGAATGTCAGACGCCATAAGCCATTTCCTTGTCTTTATCCGTCACGGGTGAAGCAGCTGCCTCGATATGCGGCAGGAGCACCCTGATCATGGCGCCTTTGCCATGGTCGAAATCGGCGGGGGCATCGTGCAGTTCGAGCTGCCCCCCATGTTCTTCAATGATTTTCTTGACGATGGCGAGGCCGAGGCCTGTGCCCTTTTCGCGCATCGTCATATAGGGTTCGAGAATTCGGTGGCGGTTCTCGGTCGGCAGGCCGCTGCCGTTGTCGATCACATCCACGACGAAAAGATCCCGGGCCTTGTCGTAGCTCGAACGGACCAGCACCTTGCGCCCGTCGCGCTCCTCGTCAGCTGGCACCATCTCGATCGCTTCCACCGCATTCTTGACGAGGTTGCCGAAAGCCTGACCGAGCATGCGCCCGTCGAACAACCCGTTCAGCGGCTCATCGCCAAGCTCGCGAATGAAATCGACATGCGTCGTGCCCATTTCGCGCAGGAAAATCGAATCCTTCAGGATACCCCTGAGATCCGTGATTTCCTTGGACGGTTTCGGCATGCGGGCAAAGGACGAAAATTCATCGACCATCCGGCCGATATCGCCGACCTGTCGAACGATCGTATCCGTGCACTGGTCAAAGACCGCCCGGTCGTTCTCATCGATCTGCTTGCCGTAACGGCGCTTCAAACGTTCCGCCGAGAGCTGGATCGGTGTCAGCGGGTTCTTGATCTCATGGGCGATGCGGCGTGCAACGTCTGCCCAGGCGGTCGAGCGCTGCGCGATGACGAGGTCCGTGATGTCGTCGAGCGTGATCACGTAGGAATCGCTTGAGGTTCTCTGTTCTTCACGGGTGACCTGAACCGACAAGGTACGTTCCTTGCCGTTGCGCATCAGGTTCACTTCCTTGCGGAATTCGCCACGAGAGCGCGTCGTTGCCTCGGTCAGCACGTGATCGATTTCGGGCGCTATCTCCTGCAGCGTCTTGCCGATCAGACCATCTTGATCGGTTCCGAGCATTTCCTCGACCGAAGGATTGACGATGCTGATCCGTCGGTCATCCACCCCGATAACGGCGGCCGTCACGCCGGAAAGCACCGCTTCGATGAAGCGGCGGCGATCATCCACTTCATCCTTGGCTTCAAGGATTTCATCCTGCTGCGTCCGGATTTCGGAGATCATCTTGTTGAACGTGCGCGACAGGCTGCCGACGTCACCGTCCGCGGCGCGAACGGGAACCACGACATTGAGATTGCCGCTGCCGACGGCATCCGCAGCGCTGATCAGAAGACGAATTGGCCGTACGATACGGTCGGCCACCGCGATTGCCGCCCAGATGGCTGCCAGAAGAACGATCAGCGCAAATCCGAGATAGAGCACCGCAAAAGCGAACTGAAGCGACGAGCGGCCTGCTTCCATCGCCTTGTATTCGGCGGTGTTCTCTTCCATCAGGCGCATGGCATTCATGACCTTGGGATCGACAGCGCGGATCGTGTAGAGGAACGTTCCGGTTATGGCATCCGTCTTCATCACCGCCCCGACAAGGTTGGTGATTCCAGGCGGAATGAGCGTCGGCTGGCCGCCAGCGGCGGACTTGAGCGCATCGGCGGGAATGGCCGGCAGCGGACGTTCAGTCTTGATATCGGCCTGCGCGATCGCCTGACCGTCCTCCTGCACGAGGAAGGCACCCAGCATGCCACGCCCGCGGGCCTGCCTTGTCATCAGATCGAGAAACCCGGTGCGATCGAGATAGAACATCGCCCGGTTACGTTCGAGGTCGTTGGACATCGAAACGGTCTGGCCCTGCAGATAGCTCGCATTCTCCATCATATAGGCGCGGGCGATGTCCTGCGACGACTGCACGATCGATTGCGTGCGCAGCGAGAACCAGCGATCGAGACCGACATTCAACGTCAGACTTGCAAAAATCGCCACAAGCACCGCCGGTGTAATGGCGACGATGGAAAACAGAACGACGATGCGAACATGAAGGCGTGCAGCCGCTCTGCCCCGATTTCTGGCGCGCACAAGCCGCGTGACCTCGCGCCCGATGAGATACATCAGGCCGATGATGAACAGCGAGTTGATGACGGCTGACGCGATGACGACATTGCCGGTCGGCGCAATCGGCGTCAGTCCGAGAAGCACGAGCAGCGTGAGGATGGCGCAGACGAGTGCGCCGCCAGCCAGAAGAATGCCCGGCAAAGCGAAGGACGCGCGACGATCCTGGATAAAGGTCGCAGATTGAGCGTCGGCAAGGGGTGCCGTCCCGCCGTCCACCATCATTTTCCTCCCGCTGTGGGACCAAACACTTTGTCGCCTGACCACATTTGGAAAGACGCTTCAAAATTACCGAAATAGGATGTCCGTCGCTCTGACCGCAAAACGCCGCCGGTCCAACTAGGGCACCTGCGTGACCTCTAAGCAACGCATTGTGGCGAAAATGCAACGATGATCCTCAACTGTCAAGCAGGCGACGAAGTCGTCATGCGAGAACCCCGCCTATTCACGCAATTATAAGTGAACAGGCCGGGTGTTCTGCGGATGAGAGAAAACCGTCATGTCCGACGGCTTTTCACCAATCTTATGCGGAGCGTGAACTGCGATAGACCGAGACGCCCAGTTCGCGGATCTTTTTGCGAAGCGTATTGCGGTTGAGGCCGAGCAGGTCGGCCGCCTTGATCTGGTTTCCTCGTGTTGCCGTCAGTGCGGCAAGGATAAGCGGATATTCCATCTCCGTCAGCACGCGATCGTAGAGGCCAGGCGGCGGCAGGTTTTCCCCGAACCCCGCAAAATAGCTGCGCATGTTCTCTTCCACGGCCTGCGCGATGGTCAGCGAACCGCCACGCGGGTTCACCTTGTCGATCGGGCTGTCGGGAACGTCCGACCGCAATTCGCTATCGATGATTTCGCGGGTGATCACTTCCTGTGGATAAAGCGCCATCAGGCGCCGCACCAGGTTTTCCAGCTCGCGCACGTTACCCGGCCAGGCATAGGACTTCATCACGTCGAGCGCTTCGCTGTCGAAACGCTTGGCGTCGAGGCCTTCCTTCTCCGCCATCTGCATGAAGTGGCGAACGAGGTCTGCAATATCCTCGGCACGATCGCGCAGCGGCGGCAGGCGAAGCGGCACGACGTTGAGACGGTAATAGAGATCTTCGCGGAACAGGCCCTGATTGATCAGGTGCTTCAGATCCTTGTTGGTGGCAGCGACGATGCGCACATCGGTGCGGATCGGAGTACGCCCGCCCACAGTCGTGTATTCGCCCTGCTGCAGCACGCGCAGAAGACGCGTCTGCGCATCCATCGGCATGTCGCCGATTTCGTCGAGGAACAGCGTGCCGCCCTCGGCCTGTTCAAAACGACCGGTGGAGCGGTTCTGCGCGCCGGTAAAGGCGCCCTTCTCGTGACCGAACAGTTCTGATTCGATCAGGTCGCGCGGAATGGCGGCCATGTTGATCGCCACGAACGGACCATTGCGACGCTTGCCATAATCATGCAGCGCGCGGGCGACCAGTTCCTTGCCGGTACCCGACTCGCCGGTGATCATCAGCGTCAGGTCGGTCTGCATCAAACGGGCGAGAACGCGGTAGATTTCCTGCATTGCGGCCGATCGGCCGACCAGCGGCATGCCGTCCTGCATGTCGTCGTCGAGACGCGCAGGTTTGCGCTTCGGCTCGGCCAGAGCCCTGCCGATTATGGCGATCAGCTCGGTCAGGTCAAAAGGCTTCGGCAGATAGTCGTAGGCGCCTTTTTCCGACGCGCGGATGGCGGTCATGAACGTGTTCTGCGCGCTCATTACCAGCACGGGCAGATCGGGCCGTGCCTTCTTGATACGTGGCAGAAGGTCGAAGGCGTTTTCATCCGGCATCACCACATCGGTCACGACGAGGTCGCCCTCGCCGGCCGAAATCCAGCGCCACAAGGTGGCAGCATTCGAGGTGATGCGTACCTCGTAACCGGCCCGGGTCAGGGCCTGGTTCAGGACGGTACGGATGGCCGCGTCGTCGTCGGCGACAAGGATCGTGGCAGTCATGTTTCGCTTCCTGTGGAGTTCAAGGCGCGGCCGTCCCCAGCCTCTTCCTTGTGCATGGGCATCAGAACACGGAATATGGTTCGGTGGGCCTGGCTGTCGCATTCGACAATGCCGCCATGGCCACCAATGATCTTGGCGACCAGCGCGAGCCCGAGCCCGGACCCGTTGGTCTTTGTGGTGATGAATGGATCGAAGAGATGCGGCACGAGGTCGGACGGCACGCCGGGACCATTGTCGATGACGCAGAATTCCAAGGGCAACGAGATCTTTTCGCGCGTGCCGGCGACCGAAAGACGAATGCCGGGACGATAGGCCGTCGTCAGCATGATTTCGGCATCCGATTGCCCGTCCACGGCCTCGGCCGCATTCTTGATGAGGTTGAGAAACACCTGCACCAGCTGGTCGCGATTGGCGTAGACCGGCGGCAGAGACGGATCGTACATCTCGGAAATCTTGATCTCGCGGCCGAACCCCGCCTTGGCGACGGCTTTCACATGGTCGAGGACCGAATGGATGTTGAGCGGAACCCGATCGACCGGGCGCTCATCGGAAAACACTTCCATGCGATCGACGAGCGAGACAATCCGATCGGTCTCATCGCAGATCAGGCGGGTGAGCGGCCGGTCCTCGTCGGGAACGACCGTCTCGAGAAGCTGCGCTGCGCCACGAATGCCAGACAGCGGGTTCTTGATCTCGTGCGCCAGCATCGAGGCAAGCCCCGTTACCGAGCGCGCAGCGGCGCGATGCGTGAGCTGGCGGTCGATCTTGTCCGCCATCGAGCGTTCCTGAAACACGACGACGATCGAACCGGGTTCGCTGACGACAGGCGCGACGTAGAGATCGACGAGCTTCTCCTGCCCCAACTTCGGGGAAGACAGATCGACGCGGTATTCGTTGACCGGCGCCTTGCGCTCCCGCACCTGCTCGATCAGCGCCAGAAGCGGGCTGCCAAAGGGAATGAAGCTGGAAATCTTGTATTTTGCGAGATGCGCAGCACTTGCCCCGAAGAAGGACTCCGCTTCCCAGTTGGCAAACGCGATCTTTCCGGCCTGATCGACCAGAATGACCGGGTTCTGCACGGAATTGAGGACGGCCATGGCGAGCGCCTGCCCATGGGCAGCGTCCTGAACAGCGGACTTTGTCATGCAGCCTCCTTGCGGGCCGGTGAGGATACGCCGTCTGCGAAAACGGATGAAAGGCGTCGGATAACGTCAGCAGGGTCACGAGATATCATGATCGCCGCCTTGTCCTCTGCCGCGATGTCGCAATCCTGACGTTCGATATACCAGCCAAGATGTTTGCGGGCATGCCTGAGCCCGGCTTCGACGCCGTAAAACTCCAGCATTGCCTCATAGTGTTCGATAACGATGGCACCGATTTCATTGCGTGCCGGTACCGCATGTCCCGCAAGCCAGCCGACATGCCAGGGCCTGCCCTGCGCTCCGCGACCGACCATGACGGCATCGGCACCCGACCGCTGCAGGATCTCTGCGGCATCTTCCGGCGTCTGCACATCGCCATTGGCGATCAGCGGAATGGAGAGCACGTCGCGAACCGCGCGGATCGCATCCCAGTCCGCCTTGCCTTCGTAGAACTGCATGCGGGTGCGTCCATGCACGGTGACAAGCTGGACACCGGCCTCTTGCGCCCGGCGTGCGATCAGCGGGGCATTGAGACTGTCATGATCCCAGCCGAGCCGCATCTTGACGGTTACCGGGACGGAAACGGCTTTCACCGTCGCCTCGATCAGCGCTAGCGCATGATCAGGGTCACGCATCAAGGCCGAGCCGGAATAACCACCGGTCACCTTTTTCGCCGGACAGCCCATATTGATGTCGATGACATCCGCACCATTGTCAGCAGAAATCTTCGCCGCCTCGGCCATCCAATAGGCTTCACGTCCGGCAAGCTGCACCATATGCGGCGTCATCCCGGCGTTTTTCAGCCGCGCCCAGGATTCGCCCTTGTTCATCGCCAGCTCGCGGCTTGCCACCATTTCGGTCACGACCAGCCCGGCACCGAAGCGCCACGCAAGCTTACGGAAAGCCAGATCCGTCACACCCGACATTGGCGCAAGCACGGCCCGATTGCGGACAGTGACCGATCCGATCTGAAATGGTCTGGCAAGGTCGCTGCGCTGCAATTGATGATCTTTCAGGCAAGTCTTTAGTGTGCATTATTTTTATTCAGGTCTTCAGCATTTGCCAAGAGCAATTCCGGAATTGCGTTATTTTTAAGCGACGTGCTGGAAATACGGCTTTTGAGGCTATAGTTCTCGGCCTGTCAATCCAAATCGATAGTGACCAATTCCACTACAGGACGGGAACAGCAACTCCATGACAATCGGCATCGTCATCGTCGCGGCAGGACGAGGGGAAAGAGCTGGCTCGCCGGACGAGGGGCCGAAGCAATACCGCCCGATCGGCGGCCGGCCAGTCATCGCCCATACGCTGGACACGTTCCTTCGCTGGCAAAGGCGCGGGCCGATCGTGGTCGTCATCCACCCGGACGACGAAGAGCTTTACGAGGGTGCAACAGCCGCGCTGTCCGCAAGTGGCGTGATCCTCACCTTCGGCGGCGACACGCGTCAACGCTCCGTCTACGAGGGCCTGAAGGCCCTTTCCGCAACCGAAGCGACGCATGTAATGATCCATGATGCCGCCCGCCCCTTCGTCGATCACGCCCTGCTCGACCGGATCGCCGCGGCCTTCGACGAAGGCATCGATGCCGTCCTGCCTGCAGTCGGCGTGACCGATACCCTGAAGCGCGGCGGCACCGACGGTCGCGTTCATGAGACGGTGCCGCGCGCTGGCCTCTATGCCGCCCAGACACCGCAGAGTTTCCTCCTGTCCGAAATCCGCTCCGCCCACGAAAAGGCTGCGGCGCTTCGTCGCGACGATTTTACCGACGACGCTGCCATTGCCGAATGGGCCGGAATGCCGGTCTCGATCGTCGAAGGCTCCGTCGACAATATCAAGCTTACCGTGAAACGGGACATGACCATGGCCGACGAGAGACTGACAGCAAATGCCCTCCCCGACGTTCGCACCGGCAATGGTTATGACGTGCATCAGCTGGTGCCGGGCGACGGCGTGACGCTTTGCGGCGTCTTCATTCCGCACGACCAGAAGCTCAGCGGCCATTCGGATGCGGACGTCGCGCTGCACGCGCTGACGGACGCGCTGCTCGCCACCTGTGGCGCTGGCGATATCGGCGACCATTTCCCGCCGTCCGACATGCAGTGGAAGGGCGCATCCTCGAAGATCTTTCTCGACCACGCGGCAAAGATCGTGCGGGAAAAAGGCGGCACTATCATGAATGCCGACGTGTCGCTGATTGCGGAAGCACCGAAAGTCGGCCCGCACCGCGACAAGATGCGGGAAAACATGGCTACGATTCTGGGCATTTCGATCGATCGCTGTTCGGTCAAGGCAACGACCAACGAGACGATCGGTTTTGTCGGCCGCCGAGAAGGTATCGCCGCCATAGCAACGGCCACCGTCGTTTACCGCGGATCGCCGGCATGAGCCTCTTCCCGGCCGATATCGAAGCGGAAGCGCGCAGGATCATCACGGAATTCGCTGCCCGCAAGCTGATGATCTCCGCCGCGGAATCCTGCACGGGCGGTCTGATCGCAGGTGCTCTGACCGAGATTGCCGGCTCCTCCGCAGTCGTCGATCGCGGTTTTGTCACCTATACGAACGAAGCCAAGATGGATCTGCTGGGCGTCAATGCGGCAACGTTGAAGGCCTATGGCGCCGTATCACAGCAGACGGCGCTGCAGATGGTGCAGGGCGCGCTATTCCGTTCGCGTGCCGATATCGCAGTGGCGGTGACGGGCATTGCCGGGCCTGGCGGCGGCTCGGCCGAAAAACCTGTCGGGCTCGTGCATGTCGCTGCACGCAACCGGTCAGGCACGATTCTGCACAGGGAGATGCGCTACGGCGATATCGGCCGCAGCGAAGTCCGCCTCGCCACCTTGCGCACGGCTTTTGAAATGCTGATCGAAGTGGCGGTGACGCAGTAGCACTCAGCTCGCGGCATAGACCTTGTCGGCGCGTGTCTCGAAGGCATCAGTGAACATCCGGAAGGCACGATCGAACATCGAGCCCATCAGGGCGCCGAGAATCATGCTCTTGAACTCGTAGTCGATGTAGAAATGCACGATGCAACCCTGCCCGCCATCCGTAGGTGGCTCGAAACGCCAGCGATTGTCGAGATATTTGAACGGTCCCTCGATATACTTGACGTCGATCGCCTGCTCGGCGGGATTGAGAAGCACCTGGGTGGTGAAGGTTTCCTTGATCGCCTTGTAACCGACCGTCATGTCTGCGAGCAGCAAGGTCTTGCCGTCGCGCTCCTTGGTGGAGCGAATGACAAGCGCTTCGCAAAGCGGCAGGAATTCCGGATAACGCTGGACGTCCGCGACGAGGGCGTACATCTGTTCGGGACTGTGCTTGACCGGGCGGCGAATTTCGAACTTTGGCATGACGTGGAGTTAATCTGCGCCCCGGGGAAGATCAAGCCCCGAGACGATCGAGAAGCTGCCGCATTTCGGCACGCGATCTCAGTGTCAGAACCGGGCAGTCGGGATTGAAACGGCGGATCCCGTCCACGATCCTCGGTGAGGTCTGCCGTTCGAAATTCCAGATGAAGGACAGGAACTCGCGATCGAAAAGCCTCTCCGGGCATCCGGGAGCCATGTCCGGTCTTGATCGCCCCAGATGGCGGACACCTCGCGAAAAGACGCCCCATAGACAAAGCTAGAGCGGCATCCGCACCCAGATGATGAACCCTGCCCGCGGCATTCTGAGATCGAAGCTCGAGGATCCCGTCCCGTCCATCAGCCAGCGATCCCCGGCCACTGCGTCCGCGATCATGCCTCGCGTTTCGGACCGGCCCCTTTTCACCCATCCCGGAAACCAGTAGAAGTCCCGGTCCATGGAGATGTAAGGCAGATCAAGTCTGGCGCAGATCTGCTGCGAAAGCGTCGATTTACCGCCTCCAGAACAACCGATGACGAGGATGCGATCAGCCTCGTGGAGCGCCTTTGCGCACGCTTCCATATCCGTGGAGAGCATATAATTCACCTCACTGGAATGGTGATCACGGCCATTTTGTCGCAGTGCACACTTCCCGTTTGAGGAATTTCAAGTTAAAGAAATTTAATGTGACGCGAGGCGGTTGTAGTATTCCAAGTCCGCAATCAGCCCTATATTGGTGCGTTGCAATATTGATAAGCTCTATCTATCCGAAAGACGCATACCCATGGACGATTTCGCACAGATGATAAAGCTGCTCGAATCAGCAAAGCAGCTTGCAGATATGAATGGCATGCCCGTTCTCGCCTATTTCATCGAAATGGCAAAGGGCGAGACACGCGGCCACAAGGCTACGCTCCGCGAGCGCAGGCACGGCCAGGACAAGCCCCGCAAGATCGAAGCCGCGGAATAACAACAGACAGGTTGCCGCCTATTCGGCGGCAGCCAGGAACTTCTTTTCGCGCGCCGCCCGCAGGCGGGCAAAATCGTCACCGGCATGGTGCGACGAACGCGTAAGCGGGCTGGATGCAACCATTAGGAAGCCCTTCGTATAGGCCACGGTCTCGTAAGACTTGAACTCTTCCGGCGTGACGAATTTCTCGACCTTGTGGTGCTTGCGCGTCGGCTGCAGATACTGGCCAATCGTCAGGAAGTCGACATCCGCCGTCCTCAGATCATCCATCAACTGAAGCACTTCATTGCGCTCCTCACCGAGGCCGACCATGATGCCGGACTTGGTGAACATCGTCGGATCGAGTTCCTTGACCCGCTGCAGAAGGCGGATCGAGTGGAAGTACCGCGCGCCGGGACGAACCGTCAGATAGTTGCCGGGAACAGTTTCCATATTGTGGTTGAACACGTCCGGCTTGGCGGCCACGACCCGCTCCAGTGCACCCGGCTTCTTCAGGAAGTCCGGCGTCAGGATCTCGATCGTCGTCAGGGGTGACGCGGCCCGGATCGCCCAGATCACCTTTTCGAAATGCTCGGCGCCGCCATCATCCAGGTCGTCGCGATCGACGGAGGTGATGACGACGTGCTGTAGTCCCATTTCCTTGACAGCCTTGGCGACGTTTTCCGGCTCGGCCATGTCGAGGGCATTCGGCTTGCCGGTTGCGACGTTGCAGAAGGCGCAGGCGCGGGTACAGATCTCGCCCATGATCATGAAGGTGGCGTGCTTTTTATCCCAGCACTCACCGATGTTGGGACAGCCCGCCTCTTCGCAGACCGTGACGAGCTTATGCTCCTTCACGATCGACCGGGTTTCCTGGTAGCCCTTGGAAACCGGTGCACGCACGCGAATCCAGTCCGGCTTGCGCATCACCTCGGTATCGGGACGATGCGCCTTTTCCGGATGGCGGACGCGCTTCTCTTCAGAGAGATTGGTCCTGTCGAGAATGGTGACCATGAAATCCTGCTTTCAGCCCCGCATTCATATGGGAGCACGTTGTCCGTTCGGAAAATCTCTATGCATGAACCGCGGCAAATGTTTGCGCGGCATAACTTGCCCGCCCGCTACATTAGCGCCTGACGATTTTGGCGACGAATAGCAAAAGGCTCGCGCCAAGGAAAGCCGTCACGAAATAACCGAGCCGGCTGTCTTTCACCGGCACGTCGAACGTACCCAGCACCGCAATGGCGACGACCGAGCCGACGATCCCCAGAATGATATTCATGAAGATGCCGAAACGCATGTCCATGAGCTTGCCGGCAAGCCAGCCGGCCAGTCCGCCGATGATGATCGCCCCGATCCAGCCAACACTTTCCATCATTCCTCCTCCAAGGGCTCAGATAGTCATTCGGCGCTCCCCAAGCACAAATGGGAAGCGCCTATATCTTGTGAAGATATGGATATCAGGCGTTCAGCACGCGACCATAGGCATCCAGCACGCTTTCCTTCATCGATTCCGAGATGGTCGGATGCGGGAAGATCGTGTGCATCAGGTCTTCTTCGGTCGTCTCGAGGTTCATCGCGACGACAAAGCCCTGGATAAGTTCGGTGACTTCCGCGCCGACCATGTGGGCGCCGAGCAGTTCGCCGGTCTTCTTGTCGAAGATCGTCTTGACCATGCCCTGATCTTCGCCGAGTGCCACGGCCTTGCCGTTGGCCGCAAAGGAAAAGCGGCCGACGCGGATATCGCGGCCCTGTTCCTTGGCCTTGGCTTCCGTTAGACCAACCGAGGCGACCTGTGGGTTGCAATAGGTGCAGCCCGGGATCTTGCTCTTGTCGGTGGCATGAACGTTCGGCAGACCTGCGATCTTTTCGACGCAGACGACGGCTTCGTGTTCAGCCTTGTGAGCCAGCAGCGGACCACCGGCAACGTCGCCGATCGCGTAGATGCCGGCAACGTTGGTCTTGCCGTAGCCGTCGATGACGATGAAACCGCGATCAGTCTTCACGCCGGCAGCTTCGAGACCGATGTTTTCGATGTTGGCTTGAACGCCGACAGCCGAGATCATCCGGTCGGCCGTAATCTTTTCAGATGTGCCGTCCTTCTTCTCGATCGTGGCGGTGACCGAGTTGGCGCCCTTCTCGACCTTGGCGACCTTGGCCTCCAGATGGATCTTGATGCCCTGCTTTTCGAACTGTTTCTTGGCGAAGGCGGAGATTTCCGCATCTTCGACCGGCATGACCTGGCTCATGATCTCGACGACAGTCACATCGACGCCCATGGTGCGGTAGAAGGAAGCGAATTCGATGCCGATGGCGCCCGAGCCCATGACGAGCAGCGACTTCGGCAGTTCTTCCGGCTTCATCGCTTCGAAATAGGTCCAGATCAGCTTGCCATCCGGCTCGATGCCGGGAAGCGCGCGCGGACGGGCGCCGGTTGCGACGATGATGTGCTTGGCGGTGTAGGTGCCCTCGCCCAGCGTGTTTTTCGGAACAGGACCCTGCGGCTGAACAACCGGCTTGGTCGATTTGCCGACGACGATCTCACCCGGCTTGGTGAGCTTGGCTTCGCCCCAGATGATATCGACCTTGTTCTTCTTGAACAGGAAACCGACGCCGTTGTTCATCCGCGCGGCAATGCCACGCGAACGCGCAACGATCGCCTTGACGTCGGGCTTGATCGAGCCTTCGAGCGTCAGGCCGTAATCCTTGGCGTGGGTGGCGGTGTGCAGCACGTCGGCGGTGCGCAGCAGCGCCTTGGTCGGGATGCAGCCCCAGTTGGAGCAAATGCCGGCAAGGTGCTCGCGTTCGACGACGGCGACCTTCATGCCGAGCTGGCTGGCCCGAATGGCGGCGATATAGCCGCCAGGGCCGGAGCCGATTACGATAACGTCATAAGCGTTGGACATGAGCGCTTCCAATCCTCGTTTGTCGAGACCCGGGCGAGTGCCTTGAGGTCTTGTACGGGATGGAAGCGCCTGACGTCATACCGCCAGCTTGATCGCTTCAGCTTCCGGTTCAGGTTGAACCAGCATCCCGTAGATTTCTTCCTTGAGCTGCCGGCGCTGCTTGCACATGTCGATGAGCATGGCATCGCCTGCGGGCTCGTTGCGTCTCTCGGCCATGTGAACCCTCCGGCTCAGATCTTCATAGCTCCTGCAAAGTCGGGCAAAGTGCCCATCCGTCTGCTGGAGATGGCGCACAAGCGCCCTGAAATCCGGAAATTCTGCGGCCAATTCATGCAGCGTACCAGACATGGTCCAAGTCCTTTTTAGCTTCGGAAAGGCCCAGGTTAGGTCCGCCTAAAATTACCTCCGTTGATCCAAATCAAAGGCCAAGCATCATTCGAACGATCGGTTCGAGACCGCGACCAATTGCCCGAGTTCCCTCCGCTGTCAGATGGACCCCGTCGATCGAACTTGTACGAGCGACCGATCCTGCGTCGAAGAATCCGCAGCCGAGATCGTCTGCAAGATCCCGATAGAGCGAGGCAAGCATCGCGGATTCCTCGATGCTGTCGCGGAAAATCGCGGAGAATATTGGATCGGCCGTTTCGCAAAGAGACGGCGGCGATACGATCAGCACGTCAGGCGCATCGTAACCGAACGAATACTCGTGATGACGGATCAACCCGACCAGCCGCTGGATGCCGGCACGCGCCGCATGGGCGGTCCCGGCAATCACCGGCTTCATGTCATTGGTCCCGAGCATGATGACAACGAGATCGAGCGGCATATGGGTGTGAAGCACCGTTGGCAGGTTCTTCACACCATTACGATCGCAGTCGGCCAGGTTATCATCATAACCGGTGGTGCGGCCGTTCAGTCCTTCGGCAATCACGCTGACACCGGGACCAAGGGCGGCCCCGAGGACGCTTGGCCAGCGATCCTCGAAAGCATGTCTTCCCGGTCCTTCGGGATTATATCCCCAGGTCAGCGAATCGCCGAAGCAGAGAACGGTCCTCATCCCTCCGTCCTCCAGCGACTACACCAGCATCGACATCGGGTTTTCAATGTAGCGCTTGAAGGCGGACGCGAGTTCCGCACCGAGCGCACCATCGATGACACGGTGGTCGAAGGCAAACGTCGCCGTCATCACCGTACCGACTTCGATCTTGCCGCCACGAACGACCGGCTTTTCGACGCCGGCGCCAATCGATACGATCGAGGCCTGAGGCAGGTTGACGATCGAGGTGAAGCTGGAAACACCGAACATGCCGAGGTTGGACACCGACGTGGTGCCGCCCTGGTATTCTTCCGGCTTAAGCTTCTTGTCGCGGGCGCGCTTGGCCAGATCCTTCACCTCGCTGGAGATGACAGACAGGGCCTTCGCTTCGGCATTGCGGACGATCGGAGTGATCAGACCATCCGGGATCGACACGGCAACGCCGACGTCGGAATGCTTGTGCAGAACGCGGGCCGTCGAAGTCCAGGAGGCGTTTGCCATCGGGACATCGCGCAGCGCCAGTGCCAGCGCCTTGATGATGAAGTCGTTGACCGAAAGCTTGAAGGCCGGAACCTCGCCCTTCTCGGTTTTCTTCACCGGTGCCGAAGCATTGATCTCGCCGCGCAGCTTGAGCATCGCGTCGAGTTCGCATTCCATCGAGACGGTATAGGCCGGAACGGTCTGGCTCGATTCGGTCAGGCGCGAGGCGATCGTCTTGCGCATGCCGTCATGCGGAAGAAGCTCGTAGGAGCCTTCGGCAAACAGTTTGAGCACGTTGTCGTCCGACGGACCCTTCGCAGCGGCCGGAGCCGGAGCGGCCTGTGCAGCAGCAGGCGCCGCCTTGGCACCGCCGGCCGAAGCCTTCTCGATATCCGCCTTGACGACACGGCCATGCGGACCGGTGCCGGTAACGGCGGACAGGTCGAGGCCGGCTTCCTTGGCCAGACGCCTTGCGAGCGGCGAGGAGAACACACGCTTGCCATCGGCAACCGGTGCAGGCGTCGATGGTGCCGGAGCAGCGTCGGTGACCGGAGCGACAGCCTTCGGGGCTTCAGAAGCGGTTTCAGCCTTTGCAGCTTCGGCCTTGGGAGCCTCAGCCTTAGGGGCGGAACCCGCACCGGCAGCAGCAGCCGCAACGTCTTCGCCTTCTTCGGCAATGATTGCGATCAGGGCGTTGACCTTGACCGCTTCCGTGCCAGCCGGGACGACGAGCTTGGCAATCGTGCCCTCGTCGATGGCTTCGACTTCCATCGTCGCCTTGTCGGTTTCAATCTCGGCGATCACATCGCCGGACTTGACCTTGTCGCCTTCCTTGACCAGCCACTTTGAGAGGTTGCCCTCTTCCATGGTCGGAGAAAGAGCAGGCATGGTGATGTTGATAGGCATCGTATCACCCTTCCCTTACTTGTAGCAGACGGTTTTGACCGCCTGGACGACTTCGCCGACATTCGGCAGCGCCAGTTTTTCGAGGTTCGCGGCGTAGGGCATAGGAACGTCCTTGCCGGCAATCGTCAGCACCGGTGCATCGAGATAGTCGAAAGCCTGCTGCATGACGCGGGTGGCGATTTCGGCGCCGACCGAGTTCTGCGGGTAACCTTCTTCGACCGTCACGAGGCGGCCGGTCTTCTTGACCGATTCGATAACGGTCGGCAGGTCCATCGGGCGGATCGTGCGAAGATCGATCAGTTCGACGTCAATACCTTCCTTGGAAAGCTCTTCGACAGCCTTGACCGCATAGGTCATGCCGATACCGAAGGAGACGATCGTGGCGTCCGTACCCTTCTTGTGGATACGGGCCTTGCCGATCGGCAGAACGAAATCATCGAGCTTCGGCACATCGAAATGCTGACCGTAGAGGATTTCGTTTTCCAGGAAGACGACCGGGTTCGGATCGCGGATCGCAGCCTTGAGCAGGCCCTTGGCGTCGGCAGCCGTATACGGCATGACAACCTTGAGGCCTGGGATCTGGCTGTACCAGGACGCATAGTCCTGGCTGTGCTGCGCGCCAACGCGGGCGGCCGCACCGTTCGGGCCACGGAACACGATCGGAGCGCCCATCTGGCCGCCCGACATATAGAGCGTCTTGGCAGCCGAGTTGATGATCTGGTCGATCGCCTGCATGGCGAAGTTGAAGGTCATGAACTCGACGATCGGCTTGAGACCCGCCATCGCAGCGCCGACACCGACGCCGGCAAAGCCGTGTTCGGTGATCGGGGTATCGATGACGCGGCGTGCGCCGAATTCCTGCAGCAATCCCTGCGTGATCTTGTAGGCGCCCTGGTATTCGGCGACTTCTTCACCCATGACGAAGACGTCTTCGTCACGGCGCATTTCTTCGGCCATCGCGTCGCGCAGGGCTTCGCGAACGGTCGTGGAGACCATTTCCGTGCCGGCCGGAATATCCGGATCGGCAGCAACGTCGACCTTCGGCTGGGCAGGAACCTTGGCCGCGACCGGCGTTTCCTCGGAAGCTTCGCGGGCCTTTCCGCCAGCAGCGTCGGACGACGCAGCCGGGGCATCGGCCTTCGGTGCTTCAGCGGAAATCGCATCGGCGCTTTCGCCTTCGGCGAGCAGCACGGCGATCTTTGTATTGACCTTGACGTTTTCGGTGCCGGCGGCGACCAGCAGCCTGCCGATCACGCCTTCATCGACGGCTTCCACTTCCATGGTCGCCTTGTCGGTCTCGATCTCGGCGAGCACATCGCCGGACTTGACGGTGTCACCTTCCTTTTTGAGCCACTTGGAAAGCGTTCCTTCCTCCATGGTCGGGGAAAGCGCAGGCATCAGAATATCGATAGGCATAGGATTTTTCCTCCCCGCGCTTAGAGCAGGATGTCAGTGTAGAGCTCGGATACATCCGGCTCCGGATCGTTCTGGGCGAAATCGGCACTATCCGTAACGATGTCACGGATATCCTTGTCGATCGCCTTCAACTCGTCCTCGCTCGCCCAGCCCTTTTCCAGCAAGCGCGCACGCACCTGCTCGATCGGGTCCTGCTCGGAGCGCATCTTCTGCACTTCTTCCTTGGAGCGATACTTGGCCGGGTCGGACATCGAGTGACCACGGTAACGGTAGGTCAGCATTTCGAGGATGATCGGGCCCTTGCCGGCGCGGCAATGGGCAAGCGCCTCATCACCGGCAGCCTTGACGGCGCGAACATCCATGCCGTCCACCTGGATACCCGGAATGCCGAAGCCGACGCCACGCATCGAATAGTTCGACTGCGCTGTCGCACGGGCGGTCGAGGTGCCCATGGCGTAACGGTTGTTCTCGACGATATAGATGATCGGCAGTTTCCACAGAGCAGCCATGTTGAAGCTCTCGTAGACCTGACCCTGGTTGGCAGCGCCGTCACCGAAATAGGCGACCGAAACGCTGTCATTGTTTCGGTAGGAATTCGCAAACGCAAGGCCGGTGCCGAGCGACACCTGAGCGCCGACGATACCGTGACCGCCGTAGAAATGCTTCTCCTTGGAGAACATGTGCATCGAGCCGCCCTTGCCCTTGGACAAGCCGCCCTGACGCCCGGTCAGTTCCGCCATGACGCCGCGGGCGCTCATGCCGGTTGCCAGCATGTGACCGTGGTCGCGATAGGCGGTGATGACCTGATCACCTTCCTGCTGCGCCATCTGCATGCCGACGACGACGGCTTCCTGGCCGATATAGAGGTGGCAGAAACCGCCGATGAAGCCCATGCCATAGAGCTGGCCGGCCTTCTCTTCGAAACGACGGATCAGCAGCATCTCGCGATACGCGTGCAGATCATCGTCCTTGCCGAATTCCGGCGTGTTCTTGCCGGTGAATTCCTTCGAAACTGTTTTGCTGGCAGATTTTGCCGCTGGCTTGCGGCCGGATGCAGACGCGGATTTGGTTTGCGCCATCGATCCCTCCCTATGTGCTGCATTGAAAGAGCGGCATCATGGCGAACGGATGTACGCCGCAACCCACTCCGGGTTTCTGCAGCTAACATAGGGAAGAAACCGTCCCCCAGCAATGACATATTTGCATGGCTATCATTCCACACAAGCCACTGAAATTTATTGCATAAAGTTATATTAACCGAAATTCGGTTAATTCAGAAATAGTTGTTAAATATGACTATTTCATCCCTGCGCGAGACATTTAATTGATAACGCGCAATTTCATCGAGCATGTCTTTGTCGAGCGACCCGTCGCTCATCAGATGCACCTGCCGCTCCAAGGCTTCTCTTTTTACGGTGAGCGCCGCAAGCTCGCCGCTACGCGCCACGCGCTGCTTCTCGAATTCCTCAGTCGCGATCAGGCCGAGATCACCGTGGATCGAATGATAGCCGAAATAGGAAAGAAACGCGATGGTGATTGCAGGCAGGATGAAACGGCCAAACTTTCTCTGTTTGTGATGTCTTGTCCACATGCCTGTTCTTAACACCTTGAGCTCACGCGACGGGAGCGATTCATCGCCCGCAGGATAATGAATAGAAAATCGCAGAACTTGCTTAAGCATTCGTTTCGCATATCGCGATGCAGCACACCGATACGAAAAAAGCCCGCGTGCAAAACGCGGGCTTTTTCAATCGTCGAGAAAGGCTGGATCCCAGCCGGTCTTTTAGGACTTCAGGATCGAGCGGCCGGCATAAGCAGCCTGCGGGCCAAGCATTTCCTCGATACGGATCAGCTGGTTGTACTTGGCGAGACGATCCGAACGCGACAGCGAGCCGGTCTTGATCTGTCCGCAATTGGTGGCAACGGCGAGATCGGCAATCGTCGAATCTTCCGTTTCACCCGAGCGGTGCGACATAACGGCGGTGTAGGCTGCCTTGTGGGCGGTTTCGACGGCGTCGAGCGTTTCCGTCAGCGAACCGATCTGGTTGACCTTGACGAGGATCGAGTTGGCAACACCCATCTTGATGCCGTCGCGCAGGCGGGCCGAATTGGTGACGAACAGATCGTCGCCGACCAGCTGAACCTTGGAGCCGATCTTGTCGGTCAGGTACTTCCAGCCTTCCCAGTCGTCTTCGGCCATGCCGTCTTCGATCGAGATGATCGGATATTTGCCGGCCAGTTCGGCGAGATAATCAGCCATGGCTTCCGGCTCGAGCGTGCGGCCCTCACCTTCCATCTCGTACTTGCCGTTCTTGAAGAACTCGGTAGAGGCGCAATCGAGACCGAGGAACACCTCTTCACCCGGCTTGTAACCGGCCTTTTCGATCGACTTCACGATGAAATCGAGGGCTTCAGGCGCACTCTTCAGGCCCGGGGCAAAACCGCCTTCGTCGCCGACATTGGTGTTATGACCCTGTGCACCCAGTTCTTTTTTCAGAACATGGAAGATTTCCGCACCGATCCGCACAGCATCCTTCAGCGTTTCGGCGCCGACCGGCATGATCATGAATTCCTGGAAATCGATCGGGTTGTCGGCATGGGCGCCGCCGTTGATGATGTTCATCATCGGAACGGGCAGGAGATGGGCACCAGCGCCACCGACATAACGATAGAGCGGCAGGCCGGCCGATTCGGCGGCAGCCTTAGCAACGGCAAGCGAGACGCCGAGAATGGCGTTTGCACCGAGACGCGACTTGTTCGGCGTACCGTCAAGCGCGATCAGCGTCTTGTCGATATGGATCTGGCTTTCGGCATCGAAACCGCCGATGGCATCGAAGATCTCGGTATTGACCGCTTCAACGGCCTTTTCGACGCCTTTGCCACCGTAGCGCTTGCCACCGTCGCGCAGCTCGACCGCTTCGTGAGCGCCCGTCGATGCGCCCGACGGAACGGCGGCGCGGCCCATCGAGCCGTCTTCCAGGTGAACGTCGACTTCGACGGTCGGATTGCCACGGCTATCGAGGATTTCGCGAGCAATGATATCGGTAATAGCAGTCAAGGGTCTCTCCTCAGAGTTATTATCCACGCGGTCATTGAAAATGTCTCACATTCAATGACACCCGAATTACAATATGAGCGCTACACACACTTTGATTGCGCTCAAGTGGATTTGCAGATCAAGCCGCCTTGGCGACGGCGTCGAAAGCGAGAAGCTTTTCCAAAAGCCGCGGCATGTCCTTCAGATGAACCATGTTCGGTCCGTCCGACGGCGCATTGTCCGGATCCTCATGCGTCTCGACAAAAACCCCGGCAACACCGACGGCGACCGCTGCGCGGGCCAAGGTCTCGACGAATTCGCGCTGGCCACCCGACGATCCGCCCTGCCCGCCCGGCTGCTGTACCGAATGGGTGGCATCGAAAACGACCGGCGAACCGAGCGAGGCCATGATCGGCAGAGAGCGCATGTCGGACACCAGCGTGTTATAGCCGAAAGATGCACCGCGTTCGCACAGCATCACGTTCGGATTACCGCTTTCGGTTAGCTTCGTCTGGACGTTCTTCATATCCCAGGGCGCCAGGAACTGACCCTTCTTGACGTTGATCGCCCGCCCCGTCTTGGCGGCGGCAACCAGCAGGTCCGTCTGGCGCGACAGGAAGGCCGGGATCTGCAGGATATCGACGGTCGGCGCGACAAGCGCGCACTGCTCTTCCGTGTGGATGTCGGTCAGAACCGGAAAGCCGAATTCCTTTTTCAGATCGGCAAAGACTTCCATCGCGGTTTCGAGCCCGATACCACGCTTGCCCGAAATCGACGTGCGGTTGGCCTTGTCGTAGGACGATTTGTAGACGAGGCCGAGGCCGAGCTTGCCGCAAAGTTCATTGAGTGTGCCGGCGATCATGAAAGCATGGTCACGGCTTTCCATCTGGCAGGGACCCGCGATCAGCGAAAGCCGACCCGTATTGGAAAAGGCGACCTTTTTTTCACCTTCACCGACGGTAACCACAGGATTGGGGGACACTGCCATTCTCTTATTCCTCGAAGCCGAACAGAACGCCTTGGCCGGGCGAAGGCAACACGAGCACGCGGCCATCCCGGCGGATGAATGCGACGTCATTAGCAGCAAGGATGATCTCTGTCACGGCCAGATCAAGACTGCGAAAGATCACAGCCTGTCCGGTAAGCCCGCCAATCGCCGCATCTCCCGAGACACCGAACTCATGTGCAATCTGCTCGCCGCCGAGAACGCGCACACGCCCGGCCTCCGTCTGGAACGCCAGGCCTCCCTCAACCTCGTTGCCCGATGTCCCCAGCAGATTTTCGAAAAAGGACGACGAAGCATGCGGATCGTCGCTTGCCAAAACGACTTCCTTCAAACCACTGACCGCATTCTCATGCGTGCGCAAGCCACCCATGTCCTGCGGAAAGGAGACGACTCGCTGACAGGCGAAAGCGAAGAAGTCGGGCGCCCCATTCATCGCCGCGAAGGCAAGCCTGAAACGCCCCTCGGTCTCCTCACCATCCGGTGACTTTACTGCTCTGGCGAACTCGAGCGGTTCACCGCCGGAAATTCCGCTTGCAATATAGTGCTGGTGGTCGCTGGCCGCGTCGTCGCTGGACACCACAATCGCGGAAAGCCCCTGACGCCCTCGTCGTCCGCGATATGCCAGGTCGCGCTCGATGAAGACATTGCCTCGCTTTACAGCCGCACCCGCCTTGCGCCTATCCGTCAGCGCAAGAGGCTCGAGATAGGTTCCGTCTTCGAGAAAGATGCAGGCATTGGCAGTGCCGAATGGATGATGGCCATCGGGCGCCACGGTGAAGCCCAGTGACGAGAGCCGCTCGCGTGCCCTGGCGAGATCCCCGACAGGCAGAACGAGATGGTCGATTTTCCTAGCAGTCACGCATGTCCCCCAGACTTCTGATCCGCCGCGACTAGATTGGTCACACAGCCGGAGAGCGCAAGTAGATTCCGATCGAGAACGTCACTGGTCATCTAAGAAACTGATTATGTTTTCACGAAAATTTAGGGACTTGCGGAACACATATGGAACATATAGTGTTCGTTCTGCATTTGTTTCAAATCTGAGGGTGCGCCAGACATGCTGACTCGCAAGCAACAGGAACTGCTTCTGTTCATTCACGAACGGATGAGGGAGTCCGGCGTGCCACCCTCTTTCGATGAAATGAAGGACGCTCTCGATCTTGCGTCGAAGTCGGGTATCCACCGGCTGATCACCGCTCTCGAAGAGCGCGGCTTCATCCGCCGCCTTCCCAACAGAGCACGTGCACTTGAAGTCATCAAGCTTCCTGAATCCTATGTCCCGACGCTGCAGCCGAAACGCGGTTTCTCGCCGAGCGTGATCGAGGGAAGTCTCGGCAAGAAGCCGCCGGTCAATACCGCGCCGGTTTCCGCAAATGACAGCGCGTCTGCAAGCGTGCCCGTCATGGGCCGCATCGCGGCCGGCGTGCCGATCTCGGCGATCCAGAACAATACGCACGATATTTCCGTGCCTGTCGAAATGCTGGGCTCCGGCGAACATTATGCTCTTGAGGTGAAGGGCGACTCGATGATCGAGGCCGGTATTCTCGACGGCGATACAGTCATCATCCGCAACAGCAACACGGCCAATCCGGGCGACATCGTCGTAGCACTCGTCGACGACGAGGAAGCGACGCTGAAGCGCTTCCGGCGCAAGGGCGGATCGATCGCGCTTGAGGCAGCAAACCCGGCATACGAAACTCGTATTTTCCCACCGGATCGCGTCAAGGTTCAAGGCAAGCTTGTCGGCCTCATTCGCCGTTATCACTGACTGCAGGATAGCCGCCAAAAATGGGTGGCAGTTCCAAAAGGCCACTGGTCTCTGCATCAAATATAACGCGGGGCGTTTCATCGAGGCGACCCGTTGTCTGCTGGGACGTAAGCCACGCCGGCAAACTACGGTCATAGATATTGCGCCGCCAATCGTAACTGCGATGAATGCTCCAGGGTCGAACCGTATCATCCATTGCAGTCGTGATATGCCAGCCTTCGACTTTCGCTGATCCGGAAAAATCGATTTCGATCGAGCCGGTCTTGCGCAGGCTGGCGCTATTCAGCATCGGGGTGCCAGACCGGCAGTGATCGAAGCGTGCCCGCGGCGCAATGACGAGACCGGCAACGTCGCAGGCAGCCCCCGCGTAACGACCATCATCAACGACAACGACAACGACACCTTCCGGTGACATGAATGTACACCAGGCTTTAGCCAGGCAGGAGAACTGACCGATCCTTGCCGCCCGCATCTGCCTGCGCGCATCGGCCAGGACCGGTTCCGCCAACCTCTCTTTGGAAGAAGCCGGTTTATTCACGGCAACGGGGCTGTCCAGCATTTCCGGGATCGATAACGTCGGAAGCTTCCGTGCATGCATCCATTGCCCGAAGATGAACTCCGAGGGACGCTTTCTGTTGACGGCAACATGCTCGGCATTTCGATAAGCCACAAGACTCCCATCTTCCGTGATGATCAGGCTGAAGGCAGGTTGCTCCACACCTATCCAGAAAAAGACGGATGCAGCGGCAAGGAAGGGCAGACCGAAATATCGAAGCCGCGTCCTCAGAAGCGTCAGCAGCAAAAACCCGCAGATCCCGAGCGGAAGAAACCACGGGTGCTGCTGGCCGACGACGACATCACCTCCCCATCCCGCCACATGTTTGGCAATCGCGATAACCCATTCGAGGCTCTTGGCCATGATCGCAATAAACGGGCCATCGAGGCCGAAGGGCATGAGCAGCATGGCGATGAGCCCTGCCGGCATCACAAGAAAGCTGATGATCGGCATCGCCGCAAGGTTCGCCGCGAGCCCGTAGGTCGCGATACGGTGGAAATGCTCGACGGAAAACATCGTCGTCGCCAGACTGCCGATCAGCGATGTGGCGATGATGCCGGCAATGAAATGCCCGACAGACGTTATCCATGTCACAACAGGGTGACGAATGGGGAACGGCTCCCGGTTTTCCGTTTGCGCGCGCCGTGCCCAGATCGCATAACCGGCGACCAGCGCGACAGTCGCGGCAAACGACATCTGAAAACTGGGTCCGAGAATCTCCGATGGGGTCCAGACGAGAATGATCAGCGCCGACAGTGCCACATTGCGCAGGCTTATCGAGGGTCTGTCCAGAAGCACGGCAACCAGTATCACGGCCATCATGATATAAGCGCGCTGGGCGGATACGCCGAAACCGGAGATCAGGTAATAGCTGGTTACCATGGCCAGCGCTCCGCCGGCCGCGATCTTCTTGATCGGCCAAGCCTGCGCAACACTGGGAAAAACAGCAAACGCGCTGCGCAGCCCGACGAAGAAAATCCCGGCGGCCAGCGCCATGTTCAACCCGGAAATCGCCACGATATGAGCGAGCCCCGAGATTCGCAGCGCCTCGACCGTATCGTTGGAAATTGCGCGTCTCTCGTCGGTGACAATCGCAGCTGCGAAGGCGCCTGCATCTCCGGGCGCCGCGGAGCGGATGCGATTACCAATCTGCCTTCGTAGATCGAACAGCCATCGCAGAGCCAGTTCCGACCACCCGGTCTCAATTTCGGCATCTCCTGCCTTTTGCGGAGCGCTATAGAAATATCCCACCGCACCGACACCGTCGAAATAAGCGGAGAACGAAAAATCATGCAGACCCGGAAGCGCCGGTCCGGACGGAGGGGATAGCCTCGCTCGGCCCGAAATGGCGTCACCGTTTCCAAAAGGTTCATGCTGGGCTCTTGCCAGCAGCGAGACCCGGGCCGGTGGTCGCCGTAAAGTGGGGCTCGTGGTCTGCCGGATGGCAATGATATAGCGCACCCGCCCCGGACCGGCAGCTTCGCTGCGCTCAACCACGCCCGCAACCTCGGTGGTCACCGGCGAATCGAGAATGACCGTCGAGCGGCGCCACGTCTCGATCCCGGCCAGGGCCATACCACCGAACACAAGACACGCGAATGTGAGCGCAATGCGTGTCCAGCCAGACCTCATGATTAGAGCCATCAGCGCCAGGACTGCAAAAACAATGATCGAAGCCCAAAGCGACGGGTCAATTGGGCTGAGAAACCAGAAAGCGGATCCGATCCCGAGCGCAACTGGCAGAAACAGGAAACCGTGGCCGTGGAGCCGCTCCTCTCTGATAGAGGCTGAAACGAACCTTCCGGCTTGAGAAGCTTGAGCGGCAAGCGAATGTCGGCGCCAGATGGGCGTCTTCGCCACGATCTGCCGTCTGGTTACCGTTTCCAGGGCTGCGGTTTCCGACGCCGATCGGGAATAAGAAGACAGTCCGGCAACCAGATCCGGGCGCCGGTTCAAGGTTTTGGTATCTATCTTCTCGAAACCTTCAGACCGCATGAAACCAGCCCGCCCCACCCAGAGAATACAACCTGAGCGTTCTTTTTTTAGTGCGTCAACCTGACGCAGCAAGCTATGCCGCCTGACCCGGATTCCGGATTGCAACAAGGGGTTGGCCGCAGGGCTAAATGGCGGTGCCCATTATCGTGCCGCGCTGCACAATTTGCCGTCAGAACAGCTTGGCATACGCCAAAGGATCATATAGCTAAACGTGGAACGCTTAATGCTTATGGCGCTTTTGAGGCGTCATGCCGCCAACCGGTTGGAGGATCAGAATGACGGAAACTAGCGCAAATCTCGCTCTCGGTGACAAGACAGTTGAGCTGTCGGTGAAGTCCGGCACGATTGGTCCTGATGTCATCGATATCGGCGCGCTCTACAAGCAAACCGGAGCCTTCACTTACGACCCGGGGTTTACCTCGACGGCTTCCTGTGAATCGAAGATCACCTATATCGACGGCGACGAAGGTGTGCTGCTTCACCGCGGCTACCCGATCGAGCAACTGGCCGAACAGGGCGACTTCCTCGAAACCTGCTACCTGCTCCTCTACGGCGAACTGCCGACCGCAGCGCAGAAGAAGGATTTCGACTATCGCGTAACCAATCACACGATGGTTCATGAGCAGATGAGCCGCTTCTTCACCGGCTTCCGCCGTGATGCCCATCCGATGGCCGTCATGGTCGGCACGGTTGGCGCATTGTCGGCTTTCTATCATGACTCGACCGATATCACCGACCCGCATCAGCGCATGGTCGCATCGCTGCGTATGATCGCAAAGATGCCGACGATCGCGGCCATGGCCTATAAATACCACATCGGCCAGCCATTCGTATATCCGCAGAACCATCTCGACTATTCATCGAACTTCCTGCGCATGTGCTTTGCCGTGCCTTGCGAAGAATACAAGGTGAACCCGGTTCTGGCCCGCGCCATGGATCGCATCTTCATCCTGCATGCGGACCACGAGCAAAACGCATCGACCTCGACCGTTCGCCTTGCCGGTTCGTCGGGTGCCAACCCGTTTGCCTGTATCGCCGCCGGCATCGCCTGCCTCTGGGGTCCGGCTCACGGTGGTGCAAACGAAGCAGCGCTCAACATGCTGCAGGAGATCGGTTCCGTAGACAAGATCCCGGAATATATCGCCCGCGCCAAGGACAAGAACGATCCGTTCCGCCTGATGGGCTTCGGTCACCGTGTCTACAAGAACTACGACCCGCGCGCCAAGATCATGCAGAAGACCACGCATGAAGTTCTGGCCGAACTCGGTCACAAGGACGACCCGCTGTTGCAGGTTGCCATGGAACTTGAGAAAATCGCCCTTACCGACGAATATTTCGTCGAAAAGAAGCTCTACCCGAACATCGATTTCTATTCGGGTATCACGCTGAAGGCGATGGGTTTCCCAACGACCATGTTCACCGTGCTCTTCGCGCTCGCCCGCACCGTCGGCTGGATTGCCCAGTGGGCCGAGATGATCGAAGATCCGCAGCAGCGCATCGGCCGTCCGCGTCAGCTCTATACGGGCGAAGCCAAGCGCGACTACGTGCCGGTTTCCAAGCGCTAAGCGCGAGACAATCCGCAAAAAACAAAACCCGGTCAGCGATGACCGGGTTTTTTATTGTCCTGTGATGCCCCCGCAGGAGGACAGTGCCCGCGAGGATGATGTGAAGATTTTTAAGAGCGTTTCAGCAGGTCGAGCACTGCAGCAGCCGCAGCCTCACCCGGCGGAACCGGAACCTGCAGCCGCTGCCAGGTGAGATCGAATCCCTCCAGCATGGCGCGGCGCTGCAACGTGTCACTGGACAGGCGTTCGGCCCAACGGCACAGGCTGGCTGGGCGAACGACTTCGTTGACATATTCCGGCACGACAGCATAGTCCACGATCAGATTGGGCAGCGCTCCTGTCCAGGTCTTGATCTTGCCGGCAAGAAGCTTGATCAGCCAGTCGGTCTTGTAGGCCGAAACGACCGGCACGGTGGCAAGGCCGAGCTCGAGGATGACGGTACCGGAGGCTGCCATAGCCGCATCCGCCTCCGTAAATGCGCTCCACTTCCCCTCGACATCCGACGTTACCTCGACCGGTACAGGAAGCTTTTCCGCCATCTCCCGTACAAGCGCTTCACGGCGCGGAACAGTCGGCAGCAGAAAGCGCGCTTTGCCGTTTCGCTCCAAAAACTCTTTCGCCGCATCTCCGAAGATAGGCAGAAGGCTTTTGATCTCAGCCGAACGGGAGCCGGAGAGAAGCAGGATCGTCTTTTCTTCTTCGACGGATTTGAGGGGGCGGGCGGCGCGCAGGCCTCTCACCCTGAGAAGATCCGGATCGTTCGTCAGACGGTGCCCGACAAAAATCGTCTCCGGACCTCCAAGCCGTTTCATCGCCTCGGGTTCGAACGGCAGGACAGCCAGAACGCGGTCCACATAGGCGAGCATCGCCTTGGCTCGATATTCCTTCCACGCCCACACACTCGGGCAGACATAGTTGACGATCGGCAGCCGGGGCAACGCCGCCCGCACCTTCTTCGCCACACGATGGGTGAAGTCCGGGCTGTCGATGATGATCAGCACATCCGGCTGTGCCGCGATGATGGCGCGTGCTGTCTGGTTGATACGCTTGATCAGGTTCGGCAGCCGCGACAGGACCTGGGTCAGGCCCATGATCGACAGTTCGGAAAAGTCGAAAAGGGAATGCAGCCCTTGCGCCGTCAGTGCATCACCACCCACGCCGATGAGCTCGACCGGCCCGTCGTGAGCGGCTTTGAGCGCCGCTATCAGATCACCGCCCAGCAGATCGCCGGATACTTCTCCCGCGATAACTGCCACCTTCAGTGTACGGCTCATTGAAGCCCTCCATGATCCAGGCTCGGCTCGATCCCGCATACGAAAATGCCAGCCGCATCCGCCGCAGCGATCATTGCCTGCTCCTCGAGCACCAGCGCCCTGCCCGCTTCCACGGCAATACCGGCAAGACCAGCTTTTACCGCACTCTCCACGGTAGACGGACCGATTGTCGGCAGGTCTGCGCGCATATCCTGTTGCGGCTTGCAAAGCTTGACAAGCACGCCACGGCGACGCGCCGAGATCCGGCCGGATTGCCGAAGCTCTGCAACGCGCTGAAGCATCGCATCGGTACCTTCGACACCTTCCATGGCGACAACGCGGCCACCGACGGAAACGGCGCCTTGCCCGATATCCAGCTGGCCCAGCGCTAGCGCAGCTTCCGTTCCTTTTTCGATATCGCGCAGATCGTCACCGGTCGGAGACACCTGCCCCAAAGGACCCAGTCTTGCAAGCAGAGCCGGGGCAATCTCGTGGGCGCCTATTACAGTGCAGCCCATCGCCTCGATAAGCTTGATCACCATTTGCAGGACGGTGTCATCGCCGTGCGACATCAGCGTGCGCACCACGGACGGCATTTTGAGAATGGTTTTGAACGTCGGCCGGATATCGCGCCATTCGGGTCGCCGGGCGACGCCGCCCGACATGACAACGCGGCCGATCTTCAAGTCTCGGAAGGATTTTTCAATCGCCGCAAGATTGCCGACTCCGACCGAAATACTCTCGAAATCGTCGAAACGGTGGTCGACCTCGTCCTTCAAAGCGACGATGAAGGGATCTTCCCCTTCAGCCCTTGCGGCTCGTGCTAGGTGGAGCGGCAAAAGCCCTCGGCCCGCAATGATGGCCAGGCGGCCGTCAGAATAGCCCTGTCGCGCCATGCCGGACGCGCCTGGCATGGGCCTCATCCCTTCCTGCGGAAGGGAGAGGAAATTGCGCGATCACTGTCGGCGGTGATGAAGTCGATAACCTCCATCGCCTCGGCACAATCGATATAGGCGTCGCGAACAGCCGCCGCATTCGCGCGGATATTACCTTCGCCTTCGAAAATGTCTTTGTAGGCGCGGCGTACACGATGGATCGTCTGCTTGTCCATGCCCGCACGCGTCATGCCCACGACATTCAGGCCACCGAGAATGCCCGGATTACCGTTCAGCATGCCGTAGGGAATAACATCGTAGTTGACGGCAGAAAGACCACCGATAAATGCCTGCCGGCCAATGCGCGAAAATTGATGCACGGCGCAGCCGCCGCCCAGAATGGCGCGATCGGCCACATGCACATGCCCGGCCAGCATCACATTGTTGGACATGATGATGCCGCTGCCAAGCTGGCAGTCATGCGCCACGTGGCTATTGGCGAGAAACAGGCAATCATTGCCGACGACAGTCTTGCCGCCACCGCCAACCGTTCCGGTGTTCATCGTCACACCTTCACGCATGACGCAATTGTCGCCGACCGTCAGTGACGAAGTTTCACCGGCTTCGTGCAGGCTTTGAGAAACCCCGCCGATAACGGCCATTGAGAAGATACGGCAGCCTTTGCCGATTTCCGTATTCCCGGTCACCACGACATGCGAGGCAATTTCAACGTCGTCCTTGAGAACAACGCGAGGGCCAATATGGCTGAAAGGTCCGACGACGACATTCTCACCGACGACGGCACCGTCCTCGATAACCGCAAGCGGATGAATGCGTGCGCTGGCTGATATCGTGCTCATTCGCCTTCCTTACGGACGATCATCGCACCGATATCGGCCTCGGCGACGAGTACGCCCTCCACCTTGGCGTCGCAATGGAACTTCCAGATATTGCCGCGCTGCTTCTGCTTCACGACATGGAATTCCACCCGATCGCCCGGCACGACCGGCTTGCGGAAACGGGCATTGTCGATGGTCATGAAGTAGACGAGGTTGCCGCCTTCGCCTTCCTTGCGCGCACAGATCGCACCCGCAGTCTGCGCCATCGCTTCGACAAGAAGGACACCCGGCATGATCGGGCGCTCTGGGAAGTGCCCCTGGAACTGTGGTTCGTTGGCAGTTACGTTCTTGATGCCGATGGCCGAGTTGTCACCATCAATAGCGATGATTTTGTCCACCAGCAGAAAAGGATAGCGATGAGGCAGCAGCTTCATGATTTCCTGAATGTCGGCCGCGCCGAGTTCCGGCTTGGTCTCATCAGTCATTGTTTTTCTCTCCTCTGCGTTTTGCCCTGTCGTCCACCTGAGTCATTTTTTCCGCCATCTCGCGGAGAAAGTCCTTCATCGGCCGTGCCGGTATTCCACCATATGTAACGCCCGGCGGAACGTTAGCCACCACGCCGCTCATCGCAGCGATCTGAACGCCGTCTCCGATCGAAATATGCCCATTTATGCCGGATGCGCCGCCGATCAAGACGCCGTTGCCGATCGTTGTCGATCCGGCGATACCGGCACCCGAGGCGATGCCGCAATGGCGTCCGATACGGACGTTATGGGCAATCTGAACCTGATTGTCGATTTTCGTACCTTCGCCGATCACGGTGTCATCCATGGCGCCGCGATCGATCGTCGTATTCGCGCCGATCTCAACATTGTCCTGGATGATCACACGACCGATCTGCACGATCTTCAACATACCACGCGGTCCCGGCGCGAAGCCGAATCCGTCCTGGCCGATACGGGCACCGTTGTGGATGATAACGTTATTGCCGATAAGAGCTGCCACCACGCTTGCGCCGGCGGCTATGCTGCAATTGCGCCCGATCTGAACGTCGGCTCCAACGACAGAGCCGGCGCCAATGCGTGTGCCTGAACCGATATGCGCACGCGCGCCGACGACCGCCATAGGTTCGACCGTCACACCGTCCTCCAGCTTTGCCGTCGGATCGACATAGGCAGCTGGAGATACGCCCTCGCCTTCCGACGTTACCGGGCTTGGACGCATCGCGATCGGGTGCAGCAACGCTCCGGCCATGGCAAAGGCCGAGTGCGGTGTTTTTGTTTGCAGGATTGCGATATGCGCGGGAATTATGTTGGCGAGACCTGGATCGCATAGGATCGCAGAAGCCTTACATGTCTCAAGCTCCTGGCGGCTTTTACGCGACAGAATATAGCAGACCTGCCCTTCCTGGGCACGCGCAACGGGCGACACCGAGGAAATCATGCGATCTCCAACAGAATCGTCCAAAAGCTCAGCCCCAAGATGGACCGCCAGCTCGCGCAGGCTTACGCCATCATGGGGCGGAAAGAAATTGTTTTGATCCATAAAGCTAAGCTCCAGAACAGGTTTCCGGCCGCTTTCGCGGCCGGAAACGATCAGAACTGGTTCGCCATGCTGAAGCGGAATTCCTGGGTTTCGTCGAAGTCTTCTTTGACGACCGGGATCGCATAATCCATCCGGATGTTGCCGAACGGAGAAGCCCACATGACACCCACACCAACGGATGCGCGCCAGGACATGCCCGTGCCTTCAACGTCCGCCTTGTTGGCCTTGACATCGTTACCATAGAGTGTGCCGGCGTCTGCAAAAGCAGCCAGACGAAGGCCGATATCTTCAGGAACAGCCGGGAACGGCATGGACGCATCAGCAGAAACGGTAAAGTAGGTCGTGCCGCCAAGCGCGTCGCCATCGGCCTTCGTGCGCGGGCCGATACCGTTATTGTCGAAGCCGCGAACCTGACGTCCACCGAGTGTGAACTGGTCGAAGACGTTCAGATTGTCGCCTGTGGCGATAACGTGACCGGCGCCGACCGACAGCGAACCGATAAGATCAGCTTCGGTGGAAAGCGTCTGGAAGTAACGGGCGCGACCGGAGAGCTTGTAGAACTCAGAATCGCCACCAAGGCCGGCGAATTCATGCGTGAAGGTTGCATAGATCCCTTCGCGCGGAAGCGTCTGGCTATCCAGCGTGTTGTAGGTCAGCGTCTGAGCGACCGACGACTGCGTATATTTGCCGTGATCGACGAGATCCTGATAGACCGGCGAGAGGTCGGCATATTCGGAGTCGCTGGCCTCGTATTCGATCTGCTTGTATGTATAGCGGAAGGTCGTCGCCAGATCTTCGGTGATCGGTGCCGTCACGCGAAGCGTGAAACCCGTTTCCGAATAGTCGTAATTATCGTTCGACGACGTCTCGCTGCGGAATACGTCAAAGCCGGCGGCCAGACGATAACCGAGGAAATAGGGCTCCGTGAACGACAGCGTATAGGTACGCGAATCATTCAGACCACCACCGGCGGCAATACGAACATACTGACCGCGGCCGAGGAAGTTCTTCTCTTCGACCGAAGCTTCGAGAATGAACCCGTCGCCACCGGCCGAGTAACCGGCGCCGATACCGAACGAACCGGTCGACTGGTCTTCGACATCCACGACAACGACAACACGGTCTGCTGCGCTACCCTGTGTGGTCGAGATATTGACCGAGGTGAAATAGCCGAGCGCTTCAAGACGGCGCTTGGCGCGCGAAATCATTTCCTGGTTGAAGGCATCGCCTTCACTGAAATCGAATTCGCGACGAATGACGTAATCACGCGTACGGGTGTTACCGCGGATCTCAATACGCTCGACATAGGCGCGCTCGCCCTGATCGACCATGTAGGAGACGCCGATCGTGTTGGTCTGCAGATTGCGATCACCACGCGGAGTTACGCGGGCGAAAGGATACCCCTTCGACGCAACCTGCTTGGAAATAGCTTCCATCGACTTCTGGATTTCACGGGCATCGTAGACGGAGCCCGGCTTGGTCTCGACGAGACCCTTGAGGTCATCACCGCTGACGCCTTCGACGCTCGATTCGACATTGACGTCGCCGAACTGGTAACGCGCACCTTCTTCAACCGTGAAGTTGATCGTGTACTTGTTCGTCGTCGTATCAAGCTGCGCATCGGAAGAAACGATGCGGAAATCCGGATAACCGTGATTGTAGTAGAACTGGCGCAGCGCATCTTCGTCGGCGCGCAGCTTGTCCTGGCTGTAAACGTCCTTACGGGTAAGGAACGACAGCGGACCGGATTCCTTTGTCGCGATCACAGCCTTCAGGCGCCCATCGCCATAAGCCTGATTACCGACGAAATTGATGTCGGCGATCTTCGTGCGGTCACCTTCGTTGATCACGAAAGCGATATTGACGCGACCTTGACCGACATTGACCGTCTGGGTCGTGATCTCGACGTCGCTGCGACCGATCTGCGAATAGGCAGTGCGAAGTCGCTCGATGTCGGCATTGACCATTGCCTGGCTGTAAGGACCGAGCGGCTGCGTCTGAACAACACCTGCTAGCTTGTCGTCCTTGATCTTGCGGTTGCCGTTAAAGACGACCTGGTTGACCAGTTCGTTTTCAGCAACGGTCACGACAAGCGAGCTGCCGGAAACACTGATCTTCACATCAGAGAAGTAACCGGTCGCGTAGAGGCGCTTAACCGATTCATCGATGTCAGCACCGGAAAAGGTAACGCCGGGCTGAATGGTCAGATTGGAACGGACAGCCTCCTCGCCGGCGCGCTGGGCGCCACGCACCTGAACGCTGCGGATGACAGCAGCTTCGGCACTCGCAGCACTAGCAAGCACCATAACGCCCGAACCCGACGCGACAACACTAGCAGACAGCGCAAACGCCGACACTGCGTTCAAAAACTTTGAACCAGCCTTCATTTTCAATTCTTACCTTTTCCCGTTGTCCCTCGGCGGGTGGAGCCCGACTCCGGCCACGTGTGTCGTTTTACCTTCTTTTGCCCTACAAGCAAGCTATCGCGTTAATTTCTATTTACTTCCTTTTGAAGCGTGGCCTTGAGGCCACGCAACATTGGAAACATGGTGAATAAACGATTTATTCACCCGCAGCTTACCTAGCCAATAAGGTTGGTGATATCGTTGAAGGTGGCAAACACCATCAGACTGAGTACCATCGCAAGACCGATACGGAATGCGATCTCCTGGGCTCCCGCACCCAGGGGCCTCCCCCTCACAGCTTCTATTGCGTAGAAAACCAAATGGCCGCCGTCAAGCACCGGAACCGGCATTAAGTTCAAAAGTCCAATGGAAACAGACAGGACAGCGGCAAGCTGAATGACAGCAGCGAATCCGAGCGATGCCATTTGCCCCGAAGCCTGCGCCACACGAACCGGACCACCGAGCTGATCGGCCTTCATCCGGCCGGTCACCAGGTTTCCGATATAGCGGAACGTACCGGTTATGATGTTGCCGGTCTCTTTCACGCCTTCGGCGACAGCTTCAAGCGGAGTGAACGTCTCACGCCGGAAATTGCCACGTTCTTCATTGGTGACGACGCCGATCAGCCCGAGTTCCACCTTGTTGCCGAACTGGTCGTTGATCTCGGTGCGCTTCGGCACCATCGGCAGATCTATATCCTGACCATCCCGCTTAACTGTCACGATGATCGACGTCTCGGGTCGAACACTAACGTAACGGCGAACCTCTTCGAATGTGGAGATCTTGCTTCCGTCGAGTGCGACAAGGCGGTCACCCGGCAGAACGCCGGCGGCGGCAGCCGCGCTGTCTGGACGCACCTCTGCGACGACCGGATCTGCAATCATTTTTCCGTAGACGGAAAACAGGACTGCGAAGATGGCGATCGCCAGTATGAAATTGGCGATCGGGCCGGCGGCGACCGTCGCCGCACGCTTCCAAAGCTTTGCCCCAGCGAGAGTCTGAGCTCTATCGGCTTCGCTCATATGAGCAACGCTTGACGCATCAGGAAGGCTCGACGCATCTTCGTCGCCGAAGAACTTAACATAACCGCCGAGCGGGATAGCCGAAAGCTTCCAGCGCGTGCCGTGGCTATCGGTGAATCCGATCAGTTCTGGACCGAACCCTACTGAAAAGGCGGTGACCCGAATTCCGCTCCACCGTCCCACGAGATAGTGCCCCATCTCGTGGACGAAGACGAGCAGGGAGAGAACGAGGACAAACGGGATGATATAGCCCGTTATGAAACCGAAGATGGCCATCAATGTTTCCGCTTCACAATAACGAGGCTGGTCGCCATCCTACAGACCGAAGATGAAAGCTGCGACCGAATTGCTAACATGGCCCTTCATAGCCGTGTCCACAAGCGTCAGCAGGAATACGGCAAAACACGCAAAAACCAAGCCGTCCACGCGGTCCATCACGCCACCGTGTCCGGGGATGAGATGGCTGCTGTCCTTCACGCCGAAGCGGCGCTTGATGAAGGATTCGAACAGATCACCGACCTGGCTGGCGACAGACAGAAGAAAGGCAAGCGCCATTGTCCACAGGGAAAGCCGCGAAAACACGCCAAGCGTAAGCAGACCGCTGGCAGCGACGCCCGCCACTGTTCCGCCGATAGCACCCGACCACGTCTTGCCGGGAGAGATTCGCGGAGCAAGTTTCGGCCCGCCGATGGCCCGACCGACGAAATAGGCCAGTATGTCCGTACCCCATACGACCGCGAAGATGAAAAGCGTGGCGACGAAACCCGCCTGATTGTCTCCGCGGATTGCAGCAAGGGAAATGCCGCTCAAGCCCGCATAGACAATGCCGCCCGGCAGCCACCAGGAGCCGCCACCGAGAAGCACCATAAGCGCGGCCGTCACCGCACCGCCGCAAAGAAGCGGCATGGACAGCTCGCTGCTTCCAAACACGATATCACCGGCGATGAGCACGACGATGAGCCAGCCGAATGCATTCGTCTTGAAGTTCTGCTCAGCCAGACGGGTGATCGTCGACCATTCATAATAGATTAGCGGTGCGATTGCCGCAGCCACGATGTTGAATGCCGATCCGCCGACCCAGGTCGCGGTCAACACGACCACGGCCAGAACGATCGCGGATGCTATACGAAGCTTGAGTTCCCGTCCCATCAGCCCATGACCGCCGCGGGTCTGGCCGACAAGCCGCCGAAGCGTCGGTCACGCGAGGCGTAGATCTTGAGCGCTTCAATGAAAAGGTCTCGATTGAAGTCCGGCCAGTAGTCGGGCAGGAAGACAAATTCCGAATAGGCTGCCTGCCAGAGCAGGAAGTTCGAAAGCCGCTCCTCACCGCTCGTGCGGATGATCAGGTCCGGATCGGGTATGCCCGCGGTATCGAGATGGTCGCTGATCGTGTCAGCGGTAATCGCGGACGGATCCATGAGGCCCGCGTTGATCTTCTGCGCAATCCTCACGGTTGCACGCGCAATTTCGTCGCGGGAACCGTAATTGAACGCGATCACCAGCGTAAGCGAGGTATTGTTGCGTGTCGTTTCTTCAGCCTCCAGAAGAAGAGGTAGAATATCACCGCGCAGCTTGTCCCGCTCGCCGATAACCTTGATGCGCACGTTTTCGCGATGAAGTTCTGCCAGATCACGGCGGATGAAACGGCGCAGGAGCCCGAGCAGATCGCTCACCTCTGCTTCCGGCCGGTTCCAGTTTTCGGACGAAAATGCGAACAGCGTCAGATACCGGATGCCAAGTTCGCCAGCCGCCCGGACCGTTTCCTTGACGGCCTCGACGCCCTTGCTGTGTCCCATCGTCCGGGCCAGACCACGCTTGTTAGCCCACCGGCCGTTGCCATCCATGATAATGGCAACGTGCTCCGGAATGATCGCAATATCTGGCGTCAGCATATCCTATGCAATTCCTTCAACGGCCAAGGGAGGGAAATGGAGACCCAACCTAGACCTGCATGATTTCCTTTTCCTTATCCGCAAGCAAGCGGTCGACTTCAGAAATCGTCTCATCGGTCATCTTCTGAACCTTTTCCGACTGGGTACGACTGTCGTCCTGACCAATCACACCGTCTTTTTCGGCTTTTTTCAGGCCGTCCATGCCGTCACGACGAACGTGGCGGACGGCAACCTTCGCCTTTTCGGCATAATCATGCGCAACCTTGACGAGCGACTTGCGGCGCTCCTCATTGAGTTCCGGCAGCGGGATACGCAGGTTCTGGCCATCGACGATCGGATTAAGACCGAGATGCGATTCGCGGATCGCACTTTCGACTGCCCTGACCATCGATTTATCCCAGATGGAAACGCCCAGCATGCGCGGCTCGGGCACGGTGATGTTTGCCACCTGGTTCAGCGGTACGCGCGAGCCATAGGCTTCGACGGTGATCGGATCGAGAACGTTGGCCGAAGCACGACCGGTTCTCAAGGAAGCGATATCGCTCTTGAAGGCATTGATGGCGCCTTCCATGCGGCGCTTGATGTCGTTGAGATCGACTGATCCACTCATCGTTGGGACTCCATCTTGTTATCGGCAAACCTGTTTATCGGACAGCAGGTCCGCGGTAGATTCTCAGTTGTCGGATACGATCGTCTTGAGGCCGCCACCGGTCAAGATCTGCGCGAAGCCGCCTGGCTCATGGATCGAGAAGACGACGATCGGAATGTGGTTTTCGCGGGCCAGAGCGACCGCCGCAACGTCCATGACCGCCAGGCCCTTTTCCAGGACTTCGCTATGGGTCAGCGCGTCGAAACGGGTAGCATTCGGATCCTTCTTCGGGTCGGCGGAATAGATACCATCCACCTGCGTACCCTTGAAGATCGCCTCGGCGCCAATTTCGGCTGCACGCAGGGCGGCGGCCGAATCGGTGGTGAAGAATGGGTTGCCTGTGCCACCGGCAAAGATCACCACCCTGCCCTGCGCCATATGATGGAGCGCCTGGCGCTGCGAAAAGCTTTCGCAGATTTCCGGCATGGCGATGGCCGAAAGAACCACGGTGTCGATGTCGAGCTTGCGCAGCGACGTTGCGAGTGCCAGCGCATTGATGACGGTTGCCAGCATGCCCATGTGGTCACCGGTCACCCGGTCGCCACCCTTGGATGCGACAGCCACGCCGCGAAAAATGTTGCCGCCGCCGACGACGACGCCGACCTCGACGCCCATGCTTCTGGCTTCTGAGATATCCGAGGCAATGCGATCCACTACCGCGACATCGATGCCGAAGCCTTGGCTACCCATGAGGGCCTCGCCGGAGGCTTTGAGAAGAACGCGCTTATAGATGGGCTGAGACGACATGACGGCTCCTTGAAGGGCAAGACGATGCGGAGAGATCAAACGGCTTGCGGATACACGAAGGGCACCGGCTTGTCACCGGTGCCCCCAAGCTTTTCACTGCATTAGCGAACGAAAATCAGCCCTTGGCGACAGCAGCCACTTCTGCTGCGAAGTCGGACTCTTCCTTTTCGATGCCATCGCCGAGCAGAAGGCGAGCCATGCCGGTGACTTCGATCGGTGCGCCGACTTCCTTTTCGGCAGCCTTGACAGCTTCGCCGACGGTCAGGTCAGGGTTGATGACGAAAGCCTGCGACAGGAGAGCAACTTCTTCGAAGAACTTGCGCATGCGGCCTTCGACCATCTTTTCGATGATGGCTTCCGGCTTGCCGGATTCGCGTGCCTGTTCGATGAAGACGTGGCGCTCGCGTTCGGCGACGGCAGCATCGACTTCTTCGGCGCGGACGGCGAGCGGAGCCGTTGCAGCAATGTGCATGGCAACCTGACGGCCGATGGCGTTCAGCGCCTCCTTGTTGCCGGTCGACTTCAGGGCGACCAGAACGCCGAGCTTGCCGAGACGGTCTGCAGCAGCATTGTGAATGTAGGTCGCAACGACGCCGTCTTCGACTTCGAGAGCAACCGAACGACGCAGGCTCATGTTTTCGCCGATCGTGGCGATTGCGTCCTTGATCGTGTCGGTGACCGTCTTTCCGGTTGCCGGATAGGTGGCGGCGCCGACAGCTTCGACGGTACCGTCGGTGGTCAGTGCAACATCGGCAATGCCGCGAACGATCGACTGGAAGGCATCGTTACGGGCAACAAAGTCGGTTTCGGAGTTGACTTCGACGACAACAGCCTTGGTGCCGGCAGAAGCGACGCCGATCAGGCCTTCGGCAGCGGTGCGGCCCGACTTCTTGTCGGCCTTGGCGATGCCCTTGGCGCGCAGCCAGTCGATTGCCGCTTCGATGTCGCCGTTGTTTTCGGTCAGCGCCTTCTTGCAGTCCATCATGCCTGCGCCGGACTTTTCGCGCAGTTCCTTCACCAGTGCAGCGGTGATTTCAGCCATTGTGAGCCTCTTGTCGGTTCTTGTTGCGTGCCGCCGAAAAACCTCGGCGGGCTCAAGGTTTTGGGAACGAATGTACCCGGAAGTATGACAGGGTGATGAAAACCACCTCTGGCCTGCCCTCTCAACCGCGATCGGATGGATTGCGGGCGGACAGGAGCTTTAAACAAACTGAGGCCAGGGATGGTCTCTCTGGCCTCAGTCAAATGGAAAAAGCAGGAGCGGCACGCCGCTCCAACCTTGGCCTTAAGCTTCGGCTTCGCCTTCGAGAGCCGGCTCAACCGGAAGTTCGGCGGAAGCGCCGAGGTCACGGCCCGAAGCGCCCTGCTGGCGAGCGATGCCGTCGATGGCAGCGCGGGCGATCAGGTCGCAATAAAGAGCGATGGCGCGCGATGCGTCGTCGTTACCCGGGATCGGGTAGTCGATGAGGTCCGGATCGCAGTTCGAGTCGATGATCGCAACGACCGGAATGCCAAGACGCTTGGCTTCGTCGATCGCGATCTTTTCCTTGTTGGTGTCGATGATGAACATCAGGTCCGGAACGCCGCCCATGTCGCGGATACCGCCGAGAGCCTTGTCCAGCTTTTCGCGTTCGCGCTCGAGGTTGAGGCGTTCTTTCTTGGAGTAACCGGACTGTTCCGAGCCCAGGATCTCGTCGAGCTTGCGCAGACGGGCGATCGAGTTCGAAATGGTCTTCCAGTTGGTCATCATGCCGCCGAGCCAACGCGAGTTGACGTAATACTGGGCAGAACGCTTGGCCGAATCGGCGATCAGATCGGAAGCCTGACGCTTGGTACCGACGAACAGAACGCGGCCACCACGGGCAACGGTGTCGGACACGACCTGAAGGGCGCGCGACAGCATCGGAACGGTCTGGGCCAGGTCGATGATGTGGATGTTGTTACGATCGCCGAAGATGTACGGCTTCATCTTCGGGTTCCAGCGGTGCGTCTGGTGGCCGAAGTGGATGCCGGCTTCGAGAAGCTGGCGCATAGAGAAATCGGGCAATGCCATGCCTTGTTATCCTTTTCCGGTTGAACCTCCGCAAGGCGAACAGCACCCTCTTCGAGAATGCCACCGGGCGGAACGGTCCGGATTTCTCCCGGACAATCCCATGCCTTACGTGTGGAATGGTGGTGCCCATACAGGCGATTACGGGAAATTGCAAGCGCTGCCGGACAGCTTTCGCTATCCGTCCAACATCAGGCCTTGGCTCCGAGCCTCTGGCGCACCTGCTCTATACCCCCGCGAACATAGATCGTGTGCGGCTGCCCGGCGCTGCCAAGCACGGCAAAAGTGACGATCGTCACCCCTTCCTCGAAGGGCATCACATAGAGAATCTGCGCCGGATTGACGTAGACTTCCTGATTGTGGGTATTTTTAAATCCGATCAATGCCATGAATCACTCCTTAATACGGGGCAACTACAGCCATGAATCCAACACTGTGTCGAGTATCCTGACGTACACATTCAGTACTGCGACCGCGTGTGTCAGCCAGATCGAAAGCGTAGCTTCAGCGTGGCACGGCGGGACATGGATCCTGTTGCGTCTTCAGCAATTCCAGCTTTACCAGACTGCCTTCCAGTGAAAAATCGCCATAATCCATGGTCAGATCGCGGGTAATGCCGTTCTCGTAAAGCTTGAACGACATATTATAGACAGGCGTCGGATCTCCGGCTGCACCATCGTTGAAATACGCGATTGTGACCGGCCAGTAGGGGGTCTTGGCAAATTCGCCGGCCGCACCGGCTTCTGCATCGCTTTTTTCCGGCGTCTCCGCCTTGCCGATCACCGTCGAGGTCAAAAGCGCCTGATCGCCGTTCTCCGAGCCGTCGAACACGCGTGTTTCAAAAATCCGCTTGTTCTCCTTGGCCTGCTGAATGATATCGAGCATGTGGCTGGTCGGAAAAGCACTTGCCGGCAAGTCAACTTCCCTGCCATTCGCACCCTGCAGCTCGACCTTCACCCCGCTTTCGGCCTCGCTCGCATCCCCGGTGACGCTCTTGTCGAGCTGCTCGTCGGTGAAGGATTTGGTCTCGAAATGGAACTGCTTCGCCGACAGGTCTTCGAAGGTCTTGGTCTGCTGGTCGCTGACGCGGGTTTCTTCACCCGTGCTGATCTTCGTCACAAGGCGGAAGTTGGTCGTGAACCCCGTGCAGGCGGAACCGTTGAACTCATAGACCATGCGGCCGAACATGCCCTCGATACCCGATCGCTCCGACGCGTCCTTGAGCTTGAGGTCATAGATCGCCCGATGCGGAATAAGCAGACGTGCAGCATTATCGGCGCTGATCGGCGCGGCGGATGCGACACCGGCACTGGTGACGAGGAACAGCGCGAGGCTCGTGCGCAGCATTCACATTCTCCTGTTGGACTCGGGCGCGGGTGTTATAAGAACGCCATCAGCCAAGGTTATGACCTTGATGAAGGATTTTTGTACGCTTGACAACAAACCGGAGACCGAAATGTCCGATGCCATCGAAAGCCGCCTGGCGGAACTTGGAATTACCCTCCCCGTTGCTGCCGCCCCGGCCGCCAATTATCTGCCGACCCGCATCAGCGGCAACATGCTCTACATCTCCGGCCAGCTCCCGCTCGAAGACGGCAAGATCGCAGCGATCGGCCTTCTCGGTGCGGAAATCGACGTAGCCCAAGGCCAGCGCGCTGCAGAACTCTGCGCCATCAACGTGATTGCCCAGGCGAAGGCCGCCCTCGGTGGCGATCTGTCCCGCATCCGTCAGTTCGTCAAGCTGACCAGCTTCGTCGCATCGGCTCCGAGCTTCACCGAACAGCACCTCGTCACCAATGGCGCCTCCAACCTGATCGCCAACGTTTTCGGCGATGCCGGCAAGCATGCCCGCTCGGCCGTCGGCGTAGCCGGCCTGCCGTTCAGTGCCGCCGTCGAAGTCGAGGCCATCATCGAGATCGAAGCATGACCTCCGCATCCTGGATCAAGGACGTCCCGGTCGCCCATCGCGGCTACCACGACATGAACAAGCAGGTATGGGAAAACACGCTCACGGCATTTGCTCGCGCTGCGGATGCCGCTTTCGCCATCGAATGCGATCTCCAGCTTTCCGCCGACAGCGTTCCGATGGTTTTCCACGACGACAAGCTGGACCGCGTCTGCGGCATCAGCGGTGACGTGCGCGAGCGGACCGCTTCCGAACTTGGGCTGCTTTCGGTAGGTGGCACGGCAGACAAGATCCCGACACTGAGACAGATGCTAGACCTCGTTGCCGGTCGCGTGCCGCTCGTCATCGAAATCAAAGGCCGCAACGCCGAGGAAGATGACGGCTTTGTCGAGGATGTGCTGGAGGTTCTGGAAGGATATCAGGGCAAGGTCGCGCTGATGAGTTTCGATCATCACATCCTGCGCGATCTGAAGCGGGTCGAGGCTCCCTATCCGCTGGGCCTTACCGCCATGGGCGACAAGCCGGAGGAATTCTTCCAGCACGACGAGTCGATGCAGCTGGGACTGGATTTCATCTCCTACCATTGGCCGCACCTGCCGAATTCCTTCATCACCGCCCAAAGACGCGCCGGCACGCCGGTCATTACCTGGACGGTAAGGGATGAAAACGCGCTTGTGCATAGCTATCTTCACGGTGACCAGATAACCTTCGAAGGACTGGATCCACGTGAGATTGCTTCACGCTAAGGAAGTCGTGAATAATCGGGAATGACTGCAGACCTGACGATCCGTATCGAACAATCCTTCGCCGCGATCAGCCCGCAAAGCTGGTCGCGGTTGAGCGGTGCCTCGAAGGAAACCTCCTCCCCCGAGGTTCCATACAATCCATTCCTGTCGCATGCCTTCTTGTCCTCGCTTGAGGAATCCGGCTCGGCGATAGCCAAGACTGGCTGGCTCGGCCATCATGTCCTGCTCGAAAACGATGCCGGCACGCTGGTTGGCGCCATCCCCGCCTACCTCAAGAACCACAGCCAGGGCGAATATGTCTTCGATCATGGCTGGGCCGACGCCTTCGAGCGGGCCGGCGGACGCTATTACCCGAAATTGCAATGCGCCATCCCGTTCACACCGGCGACCGGCCCGCGCCTGCTGGTCTCCGCCGGTTATGATCGCGAGGTGATGCAGGCAACGCTGGCAACGGGTCTCCAGGAGGTGACATGCCAGCTCGGGATATCCTCGGCGCATGCGACCTTCGTGCCGAGCAACGAAATCGAAGCCTTCGAAGATGCCGATTATCTGCACCGCACCGACCAGCAGTTCCATTTCATCAACGAGGGTTACGCGAACCATGACGCGTTCCTGGAAACGCTTGCGTCACGCAAGCGCAAGGCGTTGAAGAAGGAGCGCCGCGCGGCGCTGGAAAACGGCATATCGATCGACTGGCTGACCGGCGCAGACCTTACCGAGGAGATCTGGGACCAGTTCTTCACCTTCTACATGGATACGGGCAGCCGCAAATGGGGCCGACCCTATCTCACCCGTAGTTTTTATTCGCTGATCGGCGAACGCATGGCTGACGACATCCTGCTGGTCATGGCCAAACGCGATGGCCGCTATGTCGCCGGTGCGATCAACTTCATCGGCGGCGATACGCTATACGGCCGCCACTGGGGTTGCATCGAGGAGCATCCTTTTCTGCATTTCGAGGTCTGTTATCACCAGGCAATCGATTTTGCTCTAGCAAAGGGTTTGAAACGGGTGGAAGCCGGCGCGCAGGGCGAACACAAGCTGGCCCGCGGTTATCTTCCCGCCACCACCCATTCCATGCATTACATAGCCCATCCGGGCCTGCGCCGCGCGATTGCCGACTATCTGGAGCGTGAACGTCAGGAAGTCGACGGCATGAGCGAATACCTGTCCGAGCACAGCCCCTTCCGCAAGGGCGAGCGCCAGCAGGACGACTGAACGAAGCAATTTCCAGCAAAAGTGGAACCGGTTTTGCGTCCGGAATTGCGTTGAAAGAAGCAGAGCGGTTCCGCGTTTCAAAGAAAGGCGGAAACACTCTGAAGAAAAGGAGAGGATTTCCATGGGTTACGACGACACCAACATCTTCGCAAAAATCCTGCGCGGCGAAATTCCGTGCCACCGCGTCTACGAAGATGCCGATACGCTGGCTTTCATGGATGTCATGCCGCAATCGCCAGGTCACCTACTGGTGATACCGAAGACACCTTCGCGCAACATCCTTGATGCTGACGCCGCCGTTCTCTCGAAAACCATTCCCGTCGTCCAGAAACTGGCCAAGGCGGCCAAGGAAGCGTTTGATGCCGACGGCATCACGGTGACCCAGTTCAACGAGCAGGCTGCGGGGCAGACCGTCTACCACCTGCATTTCCACATCATTCCGCGCTATGAAGGCGCAGGCCTGAAGCCGCATTCGGGCGGGATGGAAGACAACGCGGTCCTTGCCGCCAATGCGAAGAAGGTTGTCGACGCACTCGGATCCTGATCAGGCCTCGAGCAGAAACAGACCCGCGACAAGAATGGCGACCGGCACGATGACGCCGACCGCCACCTTCTTTCCAGTGGCCAGGAATATGCAAAAACCGATTCCAGCGGCAGCCAGCCTAAGCCAAAGAGGCGAATCAGCCAGCACGCCAGTCGGAAAGACGATCAGTTTGGCGGTAACCGCCATGACCAACGCGGTGGCGACCGCCCTCACCCAGTTGAGTGCTTCGGATTCTTCATTCAGCCGATTGCCGGCAAGCACGCCAAGCCAGCGCCAGAAATCCGTCGCGATAAAACCCGCAACGACGATCAGGACATAGGTGCAGTATTCCTCCAGCATCACGCGCCTTCCTCAACAGCCCGCTGCCGATGACGCCGATAGCGGTCGATCAGATAAGCACAGGTTCCGCCGCCGACGCCGGCAAGCAGAACGTCGAACTGCGGCACGACAAGAGCCAGAATCGGTCCAAGCACGATGCCGACGACGAACGCGATCCGGACCACGGGCTGGCTTGCGCTCGCCCAGATGGATGAGATGAAATAGACCGGCGTCAGCATGAACAGCGCGCCGGCCACGATCGGCGGAAACTGCGAAACGATTCCGTAGCTGATGCCGACGATCAGCGCATTTGTTGAGGTCAGCGTGATGCCGAAACCGGCAAAGAACGCGACGCGATGTTCGCGCGGGACATCACGCAGCCGGGTCGAGGCAAACACCCACGACGTGATCGCGATGAAATGCGAGAGAAACAGCAGAAGCCAGACCGGCGTTTTCGACGTGCGCATCTCCGGAACGATGGAGGCGACCATCGGCATCATGCGGATGGACGACAGCGTCACAGCCAGAAATGACGCCGCGATATTGGCGCCGCCGATCATTGATCCGACGAGTATCATCTGCGCCGGAAGCGCCCATATTCCGAGCGTCATCGCGACCGCTTCGGAACGCGTCAGCCCCGCCTGCACAGCAAACGCGGCAAACCCGACATAGGATGTCATGAGAATGATGGCCGGAAGGGACAGGATGCCGCGCATGCCCGTCAGGAACCATCTCAAGCTTCCGCGCTCATCGCGCTGCTCTAAAGACATCGGCATTCCATTTGCTGTTAATCAAATCCATGCCTACAAACACAAAGATGCCGGGACAAGCCCGGCATCTTTCTTTCAATCGATATGACGCAATTACTTGGCTTTCGGCACTCGCGGAACCGTGCTGCCCTTGCGCGGCTTCGGCGCATCCTCGGCAATCACGTCGCCGTCGTCATCCGCCTTTGCCTTGGCAGAACCACCGGCCTTGCCCTTCGGCGCGGCCTTCTTGGCAGCCTTCGGCTTGACGACCTTGGCTTTCGCCTCGTCTTCGGCTTCCTTGACTTCAGCCTCCGGCTTCGGCTTCACCGGCACAGCTTCCGGAATGGAATCAAGTACCAGCTTGTCCTTGCCATCTTCGCCCTTGCCGACCGTGACACGGACCACACCACCCTTGCGCAGAGCCCCGAACAGGATCTCGTTGGCAAGCGGCTTCTTGATGTATTCCTGGATCACGCGAGACAACGGACGGGCGCCCATCTTCTCGTCGTACCCCTTGTCCGCCAGCCAGGCGACAGCATCCTGATGCAGGTCGAAGGTGACGTTGCGTTCGGACAACTGCGTTTCCAGCTGCATGACGAACTTCTGAACGACCTGATGAATGACATCCGTCGGCAGCGGCGCAAACGGGATGATTGCGTCGAGACGGTTGCGGAATTCCGGCGTGAACAGACGGTTGAGCGCCTCTTCGTCTTCGCCGGAACGCTTGGAGGAACCGAAGCCGAAGGCGGCCTTGGCCATTTCCGAAGCGCCCGCATTGGTCGTCATGATCAGGATGACGTTGCGGAAGTCGATCTTCTTGCCGTTGTGGTCTGTCAGCGAACCATGGTCCATGACCTGCAACAGGATATTGTAGATATCCGGATGCGCCTTTTCGATTTCGTCGAGCAGCAGCACGCTGTGCGGATGCTGATCCACCTGGTCGGTCAGAAGACCACCCTGATCGAAGCCGACATAACCGGGAGGTGCGCCGAGCAGTCTGGAGACCGTATGGCGTTCCATATATTCCGACATGTCGAAGCGCAGGAGTTCCACACCGAGCGAAGCGGCAAGCTGCTTGGCGACTTCCGTCTTGCCGACGCCTGTCGGGCCGGAAAAGACGTAGGAGCCGATCGGCTTGTTCGGTTCGCGCAGGCCGGCACGGGCCAGCTTGATGGCGGTCGAAAGTGCCTCGATCGCCACATCCTGCCCGTAGACCACCGAGAGAAGTTCCTTTTCCAGGTTGGCGAGAACGGCCTCGTCATCCTTGGAAACGGTCTTCGGCGGTATCCGCGCCATCGTTGCGATCGTTGCCTCGATCTCCTTCTCGGTGATCAGCTTGCGGCGCTTGGAGGCCGGCAGCAGCATCTGCGCCGCACCGGTCTCGTCGATCACGTCGATCGCCTTGTCCGGCAGCTTGCGGTCGGAGATGTAGCGGGCCGACAGTTCGACAGCCGACTTGATCGCCTCGTTGGTGTAGCGAAGCTTGTGGTAGTCCTCGAAATAGGGCTTCAGACCCTTCATGATCTCGATCGCATCCGGGATCGACGGCTCGTTGACGTCGATCTTCTGGAAACGACGCACCAGAGCCCGGTCCTTTTCGAAGAACTGGCGATATTCCTTGTAGGTCGTCGAACCGATGCAGCGAATCTGCCCCGAGGACAAAGCCGGCTTCAACAGGTTGGACGCATCCATGGCACCGCCCGACGTCGCGCCCGCACCGATGACGGTGTGGATTTCGTCGATGAACAGCACCGCGCCCGGATAATCTTCCAGTTCCTTGACGACCTGCTTCAGGCGTTCCTCGAAGTCACCGCGATAGCGGGTGCCCGCCAGCAGTGTGCCCATGTCGAGCGAGAAGATCGTCGCATCGGCGAGCGCTTCCGGCACCTTGCCTTCGACGATGCGCTTGGCGAGACCTTCAGCGATCGCGGTCTTGCCGACGCCAGGATCACCCACATAGAGCGGGTTGTTCTTGGAACGGCGGCACAAGACCTGGATCGTCCGGTTGACTTCGGAATGGCGACCGATCAGCGGATCAATGCGGCCGTCCTTGGCCTTGTCGTTGAGGTTGACGCAATAGGCCTTGAGCGCATCCGCCGGCTTCTTGGCGGCGCCCTCTTCCGGCTCGCCGCCACGTGGCGGCTTGGATTCTGAATCCGGCTCTTCGGAACCGCGCGGCGAACGGGTCTGGGAGGAACCCGGACGCTTGCCGATACCGTGAGAGATATAGTTGACCGCGTCGTAGCGGGTCATTTCCTGCTCCTGCAGAAAGAAGGCAGCGTGGCTTTCGCGCTCCGCGAAGATCGCGACGAGCACGTTGGCACCGGTTACTTCTTCACGACCGGAAGACTGGACATGGATGACCGCCCGCTGGATGACGCGCTGGAAGCCGGAGGTAGGCTTCGAGTCTTCGTCATAGCCGGTCACGAGGTTGGCAAGTTCGTTATCGACATAGTCGGCAACGGTCTTGCGCAGGTTTTCAAGGTTGACGTTACAAGCGCCCATGACCGCCGCCGCATCCGCGTCGTCTATCAACGCGAGAAGCAGGTGTTCGAGCGTGGCATATTCATGATGCCGCTCGTTGGCGAAGGTCAGTGCCTGATGCAGCGCCTTTTCAAGACTAGGCGAAAATGTGGGCACGTCGGGTTCCTCACTTCTTTTCCATGACACATTGCAGCGGATGCTGGTGTTGTCTGGCGAAATCCATCACCTGGCTTACCTTTGTTTCCGCTACTTCGTAGGTAAATATGCCGCATTCGCCCACGCCGTGGTTATGAACGTGGAGCATAATGAGCGTGGCAGCCTCCCTGTCCTTCTGAAAGAACCGCTCCAGTATGTGGATGACGAAATCCATCGGGGTATAATCGTCATTCAAGAGGAGTACGCGATACAGGTTCGGGCGTTTCGTCTTGGGCTTCGTACGCGTGATGACCGAGGTTCCGCGGTTGGCGTTATCCCCGTCACCATCTTTTTCTTTTTCCATAGAGATCGGCACTGCGATCATCATTTATCATCCCCAGGTGCCGGCGACCATCTTCAACGTTGTGGCCTGCCGAACTCCAGTCTTTCTAACTTAGTCCATTGGACGCGGATTTTAAGCCCCCTTTGCGGCGGCGCAATCACTATTCCGCCAGAGAACGACCCAACCTGCAAAAATTAACACCCATCAGCCCATCGAACGCAAACGCGAAGCGACCGCACCTGACGATTGTCAGCCACGAACATGCATCGCGTGTGCATGAGATATCGGTGTGGAGGCAAATCTCACAGAGACGGACCGTACCGGCCGTTCTCTATTAATGGGGTTGGAAAGATCGTCTTACAAGGGTGCGAGCGGCTGCCGGGGGCAACGAAAAGCCCCACGAATCGAAAGCGGGCCAAAACGGCCCGCCGATAAATAATGTGCGGTTTATCAGTCCAGGTCGACGTCCAAGATGGCCATCGAGAAATTGTAGGAACGCTCGCCATCCTCGTCATCGACATAAACGACGCCGAGAAACTCTTCGCCAAGATAGACTTCTGCCGAATCGTCCTTGCGCGGCCGTGCCTTGACGATGATCTGCGGGTTCAGAAGGCGCTTGAAATAAGCGTCGATCTTTTTGATTTCGTCGGGCTTCACGACAATCTCCGTTTTCTATTCAAGTTGCGGCGCTTGTTGCATGGGACCGCGGCAAAAGTAAAGCCGACAAGCCCCTGGCCTGCCGGCTTCAACTTGTATTTCACGTTCGGTCGCTCAGTCCTCGGACATCAGCAACTGGTCCATCACGCGCGCCGGTTCTGAACACCCTGCTGTTCCGACCACCTTTGCCGGAACCCCTGCAACTGTGGACTTCGCAGGGACCGGTTTCAGCACCACGGATCCGGCCGCAACGCGCGAGCAAGAACCGATCTCGATATTGCCGAGGATCTTCGCGCCGGCACCGATCAGCACGCCATTGCCGATCTTCGGGTGCCGATCGGCGCCCTCCTTGCCGGTTCCGCCAAGTGTCACGCCGTGCAGGATCGAGACATTGTCACCAATCACCGCCGTTTCGCCGACAACCAGACCGGTCGCGTGATCGAGGAATATGCCCTTTCCGATCCGCGCTGCCGGATTGATGTCCGTCTGGAAAACGCTGGACGAGCAGCTTTGCAGGTAAAGTGCGAAATCACGCCTTCCGCGGGTATAAAGCCAGTTCGCCAGACGATGGGTCTGGATCGCGTGAAAGCCCTTGAAGTAGAGCACGGGCTCCATGAAGCGCAGGCAAGCCGGATCGCGGTCATAGACCGCCTGAATGTCGACGCGAAGGATCGAACCCCATTCCGGCCATTCCTCCAGCATCTCCATGAATGTCTGGCGAAGGAGGACGGCCTGCAGATCCGGATGATCAAGGCGCTCGCAGATCCGATGGACCACACACTCTTCGAGCGAACGATGGTTCAGAACGGTCGAGTACAGAAAAGCCGCGAGAAGCGGGTCGTGCTCGATGGCGAGACGTGCCTCTTCCTTCAACGTATCCCATATTGGATCGACCGTTGTGACGCTATCCTTGATGCGAATGTCCATTCTCGGGGGCATGGCCCACTCCTTTTTGCCCTCGGTTTTCCCAGAGCACATTATATAGAACAACTTTATCGGAACACCAATGCGCGTAAAATCGCATTCCGTTGATCGTTAAGATCAGAGAACCGGCTACCGGCTGGCCAGTTCCGCATAGAATTCCAGAACCGCTTTTTTGAAGACCCTGTCGCCGACCGCCAGCATATGATCGCGGTTCGGAATATCGAGCGCCCGTGCATCCGGCATGAGATCCGCCAGTTCCTGTGCAGATCCGGCGATATCGTCCTTGGTTCCGACGCCGATCAGTGTCGGAGCGTCGATCCGCCCCATGTCCGAACGTGCGACAAGATCGCGCGACCCGCGGATACAGGCCGCAAGTGCTTCTTTATCGCTTTTCGTCTGGTCCGCAAAGGCGCGGAACATCTTGCCGCGCTCGTGGGTGATCGCCTCGACCTCGGGCGCAAGCAACGCATCGGCGATCGGATCCCAATCACCGACACCATCGGTCATGCCAATCCCGAGCCCGCCCAGAACCAGCGACCGAATGCGCTCCGGGTGAGCCAGGGCTGCAAAGACGGAAATTCTGGCGCCCATCGAGTAACCGAACAGGTGAGCTTGCGGGATGCGCAGATGGTCGAGCAGCGCCACCAAATCCCCGGCCATAACCCAAGGGCGATAGGCTTCCGCATCGAGCGGCTTGTCGCTACCGCCGTGACCGCGGTTATCCATGGCGATAACCCTGTAGCCGGCATCACCAAGCGTCTTCAGCCAGCCGGGATGCACCCAGTTGACCAGCGCACTCGAAGCAAAGCCGTGAATGAGAAGCACCGGATCGCCACTCGGATCACCTTCATCAAAATAGCAGAGATTAACTCCGTCATGGACGAAAGACGTGAAGGCGGGCGCATTCAAATTCATCGGGCTGTCCTTTGTTTTCGCCGATCTATAATGGATCGGTGATCGCCACAGAACCCGGTGAAGAAAAAAATCCAGCTGATTTCCCCCTACCCAATCGATGCGCGGGCGGATAATGTCCGGCGAAATCAAGCGGCAGGGAGAAGATCATGGCTGGCCACAGCATTCCTCACTTTCAAAACGATGGCGGATATCCGGTTATCCAGATCGGCGTGAAGGAGTTCATGTGCACCGGCGCCTCCGTGCCCTTCGACCATCCCCACATTTTCATCGATCTCGGCGACGACGTCGAAAAGGTCTGCTCCTACTGCTCAACTCTCTACAGGTATAATCCGGGCCTGAAAGCCGAGCAGACAGATCCTCCGGGCTGCGTTTTCCACGTCAAGGCAGCGTAGACGTAAATTTTCAGGCAGCAAGCCAATGCATCTAGACAGGATTGCGATTGTGGGGGCAGGCATGGCCGGCCTTGCCGCAGCGCTGAGCTTTTCCCGCGTGGGCATAGCTTGTGATATTTTTGAAGAAGCCAATGATCTGGTGGAAGTAGGCGCAGGCCTGCAGATGTCGCCCAACGCTTCTGCGATCCTGCGCGAATTCGGCGTGCTGGAGGACCTCGAAAAGGTCTGGACAGAGCCCCGCGAGATAAACCTTGTCTCGGGCACATCCTTGAAGAAACTGGCCGGTGTGCCCGCAGGTGATTTCGCCAGAAAGCGCTGGAAAGCGCCCTATGGCGTACTTCATCGCGCGACACTGCAGGCGGCGCTGCTTGCAGCGGTGAAACGCAATCCGCTCTGCACGGTCAAGATCGGCACCCCGATCAGAGGAACCCTGCCCCAGGCGGTTCGCGATATCACTGGCACCCCTTATCCATTGGTGATCGGGGCCGATGGCGTCTGGTCCAATGCGCGGGCATCGGTGCCGGACGCGCCGCAACCCGATTTCTCCCGCAACATTGCCTGGCGCTTCACCATTCCTTTGGAGGAGGCGCCCACCTGGCTGGCTCGTGATTGCGTAACCGCCTTCATGGGCCCATCGACGCACCTCGTTGCCTATCCGCTGAAGGAAAAGGCCGCATTCAACATCGTCGCCATCGCGTCCGGCATCAGTCCCGGCGCGACATGGGAAGCGCAGGCGAGCGAAAGCCAGCGCGGCATGCTGATCAAGCAGTTCGGCGGCTGGAATGCGGAGATCATCGCTCTCCTCAGCCGGCCCGCCCGACCGACATTCTGGCCGCTTCATGAAGTGACGTCAGGTCGCTGGCACAACGGTCGAGATGTCGTGCTGATTGGCGACGCGGCCCACGCAATGATGCCGTTTTCTGCACAAGGCGCGGCTATGGCGATCGAGGACGGTTTCGTCCTTGCCAATGAAGTGACGAGGGCAGCCACCCTGCCCGCCGCATTGGCAGGTTTCGAAAGCCTGAGAACAAGGCGCGCTGCAAAAGTGAAGGCACGTGGCTCGTTCAACCGTTTTGCCTATCACGCCCGCGGTCCGTTCCGTATCGGCCGCGATATCGTCCTGTCGCTACGTCCGCCGCAATCGCTCGCGGCGGACCTGGATTGGCTCTACGGCTACCGCGTAGACTGATCAGACAGCTGCGGCGGCCAGGAACCCCTGTTCGAGATCCTGTTGCAGGTCGGCGATGTCTTCGAGTCCGATCTGCAGACGAATGACGGGACCCTCCTCCGGCTGCTTGCGAATCGTCCTGTCCGACAGGTTCACATGCAGAGCAAGGCTCTCGAATCCGCCCCAGGAATACCCAAGACCGAAGTAGGTGAGAGCATCGAGGAAGGCGTGTGCCTTTGCTTTCGCGTTGTCGGAATCGGCCTTCAGCACGAATGAAAATACGCCGCTGGCACCCTTGAAATCCCGCTTCCAGATCGCGTGACCTGGAAAACTAGGTAGCGCCGGATGAAGGACACGCGCCACATCGTCGCGCCCTTCCAGCCACTGGGCGATCGCCAGCGCACTTTTCTGATGGTGCTCAAGACGAATGCCCATGGTCCTGAGACCACGCAGGATCTGATAGGAATCATCGGGCGCACCGCATATGCCCATGAGGATTCGCGTCTCTTCCAGCTTCGGCCACCATTGGGCATTGGCCGAAACAGACCCCATGATGATGTCGGAATGACCGGACGGATATTTCGTCGTGGCATGGATAGATACGTCCACGCCAAAATCGAGCGGCCGGAAATAAAGCGGCGTGGCCCAGGTATTGTCCATCGTCACGACGCAGCCGTGCTTGTGGGCGGCGTCGGCGATTGCGCGGATATCCTGCATCTCGAACGTGTTGGAACCCGGCGCCTCGGTATGCACCAGCTTCGTGTTCGGCTTGATCAGCGCATCGATACCCGCACCTATTTCGGGATCATAATATTCGATCTCGACGCCGAGGCGCGTCAGCATCGTATTGCAGAAATTCCGGCAGGGCGTGTAGACCGAATCGACGATGAGGGCGTGATCACCAGCCGACAGATAGGCAAGGAACGGCACGGAAATCGCCGCCAGACCAGACGGGACAAGGATAGTCCCTGCCGACCCTTCCAGCTCATCGAAAGCAGCACATAGGGCGTCCGTCGTCGGCGTTGCTCGTGTCCCGTAAGAATAGGGCTGGCCACGTTTTTCCATCGTCTCTGAATCGGGAAACAGCACGGTCGAGGCGTGAACGACCGGAGGATTGACGAAGCCGTGATAGGATAGCGGATCGTTGCCGATATGTGCGAGGCGCGTATTGGCGCCAGCGGAACCGAGCATGGAAGTTTTCTTGGTCATCTCGTGGGGGAACTCTCTAGGCGGGAAAACTTTCTTGTCGCGCCACGGAGACTAGAGGTCAAGTCCGGTCGATGCGCCGTAAAGTTGAGTGAAGGTCAGATGCAAAGCATAAAGGCACTCATTTCAGCACATGTCGCACCTAATGTAGGCAAACGCCCATTCACTGGGCATAAAATTTAATTTTACCTTGTTTCAAACGCAATTCATGCTGGTGAGACTTGACCCTCAAAGCATTTGCGAATGAGATAGGCTTGCTTGCCGCTGGAGGGTTGGCATGCAACCGGCCGTATTCGAACAAATATCCAAGGGGAGCGGCACGGTGACATCAGAAAATAAAACACAAACAAAGGTTGGGAAAATGAAAAAGACAATTCTGTCAGTCGCGATTGGCGCTGCAGCCCTGGGTTTGGCCTCGGCAGCTTCTGCAGCCACGCTTGATGACGTTAAGGCAAAGGGTGTCGTAACCTGCGGTGTCAGCGCCGGTATTCCAGGCTTCTCGAACCCGGACGACAAGGGCGAATGGACCGGTATCGACGTTGATTACTGCCGCGGTATTGCTGCTGCCGTATTCGGCGATCCGACCAAGGCAAAGTTCGTTGCCCTGTCGAGCAAGGACCGTTTCCCGGCCCTGCAGTCCGGCGAAGTCGACGTACTGACCCGTAACACCACTTGGACGATCAGCCGCGACACGTCGCTCGGCTTCAACTTCCGTACCGTCAACTACTATGACGGCCAGGGCTTCATCGTGAAGAAGAGCCTCAACGTGAAGTCGGCACTCGAGCTTTCCGGCGCTGCCGTCTGCGTCCAGACGGGCACGACCACCGAGCTTAACCTTGCCGACTACTTCAAGGCCAACAACCTGCAGTACAACCCGGTCGTTTTCGAAAAAGAAGCCGATGCAACCACGGCTTATGACGCCGGCCGTTGCGACGTCTACACGACCGACCAGTCGGGCCTGTATGCAATCCGCCTGAAGATGAAGAACCCGGACGAGAACATGGTTCTGCCGGAAGTCATCTCCAAGGAGCCGCTTGGCCCGGCCGTACGCCAGGGTGACGACAAGTGGTTCGACGTCGTATCGTGGGTTCATTACGCCATGGTCAATGCCGAAGAACTCGGCATCACGTCGAAGAACGTCGATGAGCTGAAAGCCAGCGGCAGCCCGGACATCAAGCGTATGCTCGGCAGCGAAGAAGGCTCCAAGATCGGTACCGACCTCGGTCTGACCAACGATTGGGCCTATAACATCGTCAAGCAGGTCGGCAACTACGGCGAAGTCTTCGACCGCACCGTCGGCCCGAACACGCCGCTCAAGATCGAACGCGGCCTCAACGCTCTGTGGACCAAGGGCGGCCTGCAGTACGCTCCCCCGATCCGTTAATCGGTTACAAGCGCAAAGCAGTCGCATGGAGGTGGATCACATCCACCTCCATGCATTTAAAGTTCCCGTAAGGGCAAAAAGTCTCCAAAAGGAGACATATAAACAAAGGGGATTTGTTTATGGCCGGCATGGCGCTCAATTCCGATACGCCAACTACCAGCAAGAAGGCCTCCTCCCTGATCTATGACCCGAAGGCTCGCGGGATTTTTTATCAGGTACTGACGTTGGCGGTGGTCGTCCTCTTCGTCTGGATGGTAACGCAGAACACGATAGATAACCTGCGAAGAGCCAACATCGCTTCGGGATTCGGTTTTATTCAGGGCCGCGCCGGTTTCGATATCGGCCAGTCGCTGATCGCCTATTCCAGCGATTCCACCTATGGCCGCGCACTTCTCGTCGGCATCTTGAACACCTTGCAGGTGGCCGTCCTCGGCATCATTACGGCCTCGATTATCGGCTTCATCGTCGGCATCGCCCGTCTTTCGCAAAACTGGCTCATCGCCAAGCTGGCGCAGGTCTATGTGGAATTCTTCCGCAATATCCCGCCGCTCCTCGTCATCCTGTTCTGGTACAAAGGCGTTATCGCCGTGCTTCCACAAGCGCGCGACTCCTTCAACTTGCCCTTCCAGACCTACCTCAACAATCGCGGCCTGTTTGTGCCCAAACCGATATTCGGCGATGGTGCTTGGGCAATCGCCGTGGCATTTCTGATTGGCATTGTCGCAACGGTATTCGTGGCGCGATGGGCAAAGCAGCGGCAAATGCGCACCGGACAGCCGTTTCATACGGTTTGGACGGGCTTGGGGCTGATCCTTGGTCTGCCAATCCTCACATTCCTGGCCCTTGGCGCACCGCTAACCTTCGACTATCCGATTGCGGGTCGGTTTAACCTCACAGGTGGTTCGGTCCTGGGACCGGAATTCATCTCGCTTTATCTGGCGCTCTCCTTCTACACAGCCTCCTTTATCGCCGAGATCGTGCGCTCGGGCATCAAGGCTGTGCCGAAGGGCCAGACCGAAGCAGCGAACGCACTCGGACTGCGGTCGAACGCCATCACACGGCTGATCGTATTGCCGCAGGCGCTCAGGATCATCATCCCGCCGCTGACGAGCCAATATCTGAACCTTACCAAGAACTCTTCTCTCGCGGTCGCTTGCGGATTTGCCGACATTTATGCAATCGGCGGCACGATGCTCAACCAGACCGGTCAGGCCGTTGAGATCGTCGCCCTCTTCCTTATCATCTATCTGTCCATCTCGATTACCACGGCAATATTCATGAACTGGTTCAATGCCAAAATGGCGCTGGTGGAGAGATAATAATGGCAATCAACTCTTCGACTTTCATACGCCAGGACATGTTGGCGCCCCAACCGGCACCGCTCGGCGTCAGCGGTGCATCGCACTGGTTCCGGACCAAGCTCTTCGCAACGCCGAAGGATACGGTCCTGACCATCCTTGCGCTTGCCCTGCTCGCCTATCTAGTCCCGGGCATGATCAACTGGCTGTTCATAGACGCCGTCTGGACCGGCTCGGACCGCACCGCATGCGCAACCGTCATCCAGGGCGGTGTCCTGCCTGATGGTCAATCCGGCGCATGCTGGGCGTTTGTCGACGCAAAATTCCAGCAGTTCATGTTCGGTCGCTACCCGCTTGAGGAACGCTGGAGACCGATCCTCGTTGCGGTGCTCTTCGTGATCCTGCTCGTTCCGATGCTGATCCCGAAGGTTCCCCACAAGGCATGGAATGCGCTTGCGCTGTTCATCATCCTGCCCTTCATCTCGTTCTTCCTGCTGATTGGCGGCTTTGGCCTTCCGCATGTCGAGACCCAGCTTTGGGGCGGGTTGATGGTAACGTTGATCCTCTCCTTCTTCGGGATCACCGTATCGCTGCCATTGGGCATCCTGCTGGCGCTCGGTCGACGTTCTCAGATGCCGGTGATCAAGACGCTCTGCGTTATCTTCATCGAGATTATCCGCGGCATTCCGCTCGTCACGGTTCTGTTCATGGCAAGCGTCATGCTGCCGCTGTTTTTGCCGAATGGGTGGACATTCGACAAGCTGCTGCGTGCGCTGATCGGTGTTTCGATCTTCTCGGCGGCCTATATGGCTGAAGTTATCCGCGGCGGCCTGCAGGCTATTCCGAAGGGTCAGTTCGAAGGCGCGGATTCGCTGGGGCTGAGCTACTGGCAGAAGATGCGCCTGATCATCCTTCCGCAGGCGATCAAGCTGGTTATCCCGAGCATCGTCAACACCTTCATCGGCCTGTTCAAGGATACGTCTCTCGTGTCCATCATCGGCATGTTCGACCTTTTGGGCATCGTCACGCTCAACCAGTCGGATGCGAACTGGTCGACGCCAGTGACGCCGATAACAGGTTACGTCTTCGCTGGTTTCATATTCTGGCTTTTCTGCTTCGGCATGTCGCGATATTCCGCTTTCATGGAGCGGCACCTCGACACGGGCCACAGGCACTAGCCACAACAAGAGTTAAAGGGGAAAACAATGGCTGAAGCCCTAACCAAAAAACTGACCGTTTCCTCGACTGAGGTTGCCGTCGAAATCATCGCGATGAACAAGTGGTACGGTGATTTCCACGTGCTGCGCGACATCAATCTGAAGGTGATGAAGGGCGAGCGTATCGTCATTGCAGGGCCTTCGGGCTCCGGCAAGTCAACGATGATCCGCTGCATCAACCGGCTGGAAGAACACCAGTCAGGCAATATCCTCGTCGACAATATCGAGCTCACCAACGATCTGAAGAAGATCGACGAAGTGCGCCGCGAAGTCGGCATGGTGTTCCAGCACTTCAACCTTTTCCCGCATCTGACGATCCTGGAAAACTGCACGCTGGCACCGATCTGGGTACGCAAGATGCCGAAGAAGGAAGCCGAGGAAGTGGCGATGCACTACCTCAAGCGCGTCAAGATCCCGGAACAGGCAAACAAGTATCCGGGTCAGCTCTCCGGTGGCCAGCAGCAGCGCGTGGCGATCGCCCGCTCGCTCTGCATGAAACCGAAGATCATGCTGTTCGATGAGCCGACCTCGGCGCTCGATCCGGAAATGGTCAAGGAAGTGCTCGACACGATGGTGAGCCTTGCCGAGGAAGGCATGACCATGCTGTGCGTCACCCATGAAATGGGCTTTGCCCGTCAGGTCGCCAACCGCGTCATCTTCATGGACCAGGGCCAGATCGTCGAGCAGAACTCACCTGCCGAGTTCTTCGACAATCCGCAGCACGAGCGCACAAAGCTGTTCCTCAGCCAGATCCTGCACTAGAAATCGTCAGGACATCCATCTGGAAAGGGCGCCTCACGGCGCCCTTTTTCGTTTCACCATTTGTAGGAATAGTTGGCATTCACGCTGGAGACGGTCGTTGCATCCGTGAAATTTCTGTTCACGTTGCCGCTGAGCGTGATGTTGTCGCCAAGCGGTTGCTCGAAGCCTAAACTGGCGCCCACTGCTGAAAAACTCGCAGAACTGTTGGCGACGGCGACGAATGCCGTTCCGGTTTCGCGCTGCCTCAGCTTGATGGATTGGCTTGCGTCGAGCCCCGCCCAATCCTTCTGCGCGCCGTCGTAACGGACCGCATAGGTGGCCTGGCGCTCCACGTTGAATGACGGCGTGGCAATCTGCTTCTCGTAATAGTTCATCGTGATGGCGGCGCTGCCCGCAATGCCATCCATGTTGATCCCGATATCGCGGCTCATCTGGGATGCCGGCCGCTTTCTATCGACGGTCTTGATCCTGCTCCAGAACTTGAGAGGCGTGTTCACCACCTCGCCGGTCTTGGATGAATCGACACCGACATTGAAGCCGGCCTCGGTTTCGAGCCGCACGGGAAGCCGCATGCCCAGCTTCACCGAATAGCTGGTGTCGGAATTTTTGATGGGTTGCCAGATCAGCGGACGCTCATCCGCGCGGCTCGAGCTTGAAGTAAAGGCGGCGAGCAAGACCCCGCTCGCCATAGCGAGAAAATGTCTGTTCATATGTATCCCCACTCGAAGGCTCAAAAACAATGCAAGGGCCGGGGCCGCCCCGCGCGGCCCGCAAAAAACCATTTCAGTGTATTGAAGGCGCCGAACCTGGAACTCCTGCTCCCGGCGCCAAATCTACCTTCCCCTGCGTGACGCAACGGAACCGATGGGAAGAATGATACCTCACAATGCGCTGCAGCGAAATTCCAAAAGCCGTTTCGCATATGCGAACAAGGACAGGTAAAATCTCACCATGCAGGAACAAAATTGGCGTTAAGCCGTTGCTCTCCGCTCATCTGAGGGAGAGAATCCGTGAATCTCACGTTCGCGTCAGCGCTATTGATTGTCTTGGCTCCAGTGTTGGCGGAAAACGCCTCTGCCGCGTCGATAACCTATGGCAGCGTCGGAATTATTCGGGGATCTGAGATAGACGATCGCTATATCACCACAAGAGACGCCTGCATGCTGGAGGCATCGACGCCACCGCGCGGAAATCCCCGCACGGACAACTTCTATAGTCAAGCCTCTCTGAGAGCCTGCCTCTACCGCCACGGCTTTTCAAGCAAAGGGGATTACGTTTATCCGGTGCCCCTATTCGGAAGCCCTGGGCGCATATTCTGATGTATTAGCAGGAAAACTGCAGCTTTCGGCCACCGACTACACATCGTCTAAGTCATTGAGAATATTGGCGACCCCTGCAGGAATCGAACCTGCGACAACCTGCTTAGAAGGCAGGTGCTCTATCCAGCTGAGCTAAGGGGCCTCTGGGCGGCAGGTTATCTGCCGCGTCAATCAATGTGTCCAGGGCTGCAGGCGGTTGAAACGGAAGTTATCCGTATATGACAACGACTGCCGGTTTGCTTCTTTCGGGTGGATAACCCGGTATTCAATGCCCTCGCGCTGAGCATAGGCTTCCGCCAGTTCCTGCGTTTCGAAAGTCAGCCGCAACTGCTGCTTCATATCGCCTGAAGACGTGTAACCGAGGATCGGATCGATGCTACGCGGCGTTTCCGGATCGAATTCAAGAACCCAGAGACGGGCCTTTGCCTTGCCAGACTGCATTGCAGTTTTTGCAGGACGATAGATCTTAGCAGCCATGAGTTCATCAACCCCATAAATCTCTCAGCATTCCAGACATGCAACATGCCTGAAAATTCTGCCAACTGACTCAACGTCAACTGCAGCTTTGCTGTTAAAACGCTTTTGCCGCGTCCCCGGTTCATTGTCAACGACCAGTATAACCGCAAAGCCGAGCCAGCTACAGCAAGTCCCTGCCCTTATCTCACAATCGTCAGCGTCTCGGCAGCACGGGTAATGGCCGTGTAAAGCCAGCGTTCGCGTGTATCGCGAAATGCATAACTCTCGTCGAACAGAACCACGTTGTTCCACTGCGAACCCTGCGCCTTATGGCAGGTCAGCGCATAACCATAGTCGAATTCGTCATAACGCTTGCGCGTCGACCACGGAATTTCTTCCTCGCTCTCGAAGGCAGCCTTGAGCAGCTTGATCTTAGCTGCACCGCGATCCATGTCGTCGTCTTCCGGCCGGATCATCAGGTTGATGCCGGGTTTTACCGTTTCGCGCGAGGAACTCATGACCTGCCAAAGCGAGCCGTTGAGCAGCCCCTTGACCTGATCGTTGCGCAGGCAGACCAGCTTGTCGCCCGATTGAGGATAGTCGGCGGTAAAGCCCTTCAACTCGCGCAGGCGCTGGTTATAGCGTTTGCGGGTGCGATTGGTGCCGACGAGCACCTGGTCGGCGTCCATCACAAGCTCCTGGGTCACCTCGTCCCGAGAGATCACCTGCGCCTTGCCGTAATCGCCATACATGATCTCCTTGCCTTCGCGCACCTGCATGGCAATCTGGATGATCGGATTGTCCTGCGCTTGGCGATGGATGTCGGTCAGCAGATAATCAGGGTCCTGCTCGGTGAAGAAACCACCGCCGGACACGGGCGGAAGCTGGCCGGGATCGCCCAAAACCAAGATCGGCGTACCGAAACTCATAAGGTCCTTGCCGAGCGCCTCATCGACCATCGAGCATTCGTCGATGACGATAAGCGCGGCCTTGGCGACCGGGCTCTGGCGATTAATGGCGAACATCGGCGAGATCGAGGTTTTGCCGGTCTCTTCGTCTTCCACCGCCTCCTCGCCGCGCGGGCGATAAATCAGCGAGTGAATGGTCTTCGCGTTACGGGCACCTCTGGAGCGCAGAACCTGCGCCGCCTTGCCGGTAAAGGCCGCAAACAGAACCTCGCCGTCCACATGCTCGGCAAAATGTTTGGCAAGCGTTGTTTTGCCGGTACCGGCATAGCCGAACAGGCGAAAAACCTGGCTACGCCCGTCCTTCAGCCAGCGAGAAACGGCCTTGAGGGCCTCGTCCTGTTGCGGTGCAAATTGCATGCGGCGACTTGGCAGGATTCTCGACGAAAGCGCAACAGAAAAGAACGAAAGATGAATCAAAGGCAGGGATAAGACGGCGTGTTTTTATGATCGAGCAGATTTGTCGCGGAGAACATGGACTAGCCGCCGCTTGGCTTACCGTAAGAAAGCCTTAGGTTAGCCTTTTACAGGCCAGTCCGAGGTTTTGCGACATGTCAGACATTTCTTCTGCAATTCTCCCCTCCGGCACCTTGCTGCCAGCGCTCGGGCTTGGAACCTGGAAGATGGGTGAAAATTCCAGCACTGCCGAGCAGGAGGTTAAAAGCCTCAAACACGGGCTCGATCTCGGCATGACGTTGATCGACACGGCAGAAATGTATGGTGAGGGTGGGGCCGAAATCATCACCGGAAAGGCGATTGAGGGACGCCGCGACGAGGTGTTCCTCGTCAGCAAGGTCTATCCCTACAATGCCAGCCACCAGGGCGTCATAGACGCCTGCGAGCGCAGCCTTCAGAGGTTGAAGACCGAACATCTGGACCTCTATCTTCTTCATTGGCGTGGCGAGCATGATCTTGAAGAGACCGTTGCCGGGTTCGAGCAGCTGCGCAGGTCAGGCAAAATTCGCGAATGGGGCGTGTCCAATTTCGACGTCGAGGACATGGAGGATCTGATGGAGGTTGAGGACGGTGAAAAATGCGCCGCCAATCAAGTACTCTACAATCTTGCGCGCCGGGGCATCGAATACGATCTCCTGCCATGGTGTCAGGAGCGCGGCATTCCTATCATGGCCTATTCTCCTATCGAACAGGGCCGCATCCTGCGCAACACGGAACTGATCCGCATCGCCAAGGCCTATCAGGCAACACCGGCCCAACTCGCCCTCGCCTTCGTTTTAAGAACGCGCAACACAATCGCCATCCCGAAATCCAGCGATCCGCATCGTGTCGAGGAAAATGCCGGAGCAATCGGGTTGGAGATCAGCAGGGAGGATTGGGCAGCGCTCGACGCGGCCTTCGCGCCACCCTTTCGCAAACATCCGCTGGAAATGCTTTAGGTTAACAGCCCCGCGCGTCCGGCAACGATCGCATCGATCGTCTTAAACACATCCGTCGCCTGCCACGTCTCGGGATTGCGGTAGATGGGATAACCGATGAGAGCGGCAGCGGCGAGTTGGTCGATGCTGCGCTTCATGCCACGGCGTTTCGAGACGATCTTTCGGGCAGGTTCGCTCATATGATCGTCGGTCAGGCCCCAGCCGGCATAAAACGGCGCCGCGTAACAGCGCACCGGCACGCCGCGCAGCAGAGCGTCGAAGCCGAACTGGCTTGCCACCGTCCAGACCTCGTCGACCACCTTCAGGATCGAAGCCGCCGACACGGGTTCCGTTGACAGGGTAACGCCCGGCCGGCCTGACGCCATTTCGGTGAGATAGCCCTTCCGATAACCTGCAATCACGTCCGGATGGGTGCGAACGATACAATCAGCACCGCTCGCCAAAGCATCGTTGAGCATGATCGAGAAGGAAGCCGCAGAGCCCAGCGACAGCGGAACGGAAACGTCCCCCCTCACCTGGTCGATGAGAAGAATTCTCCGCTTGCCGCTTTGTTCGAACCTCGGTTCCTGATGGGGCAGATGATTGTATTTCGACAGACCGTGTAGAACGATTGCCTCACGGATATCCTTTGCACCTTGTCCATCTTTTTCGGACGCATCGATGATGAGCCGCTCCAGGCGTGATGATCTGGATGCATCCATCGAAAGAGCCAGATCGTCGGCAACGATGGAAAGCGGCAATACACCCGATTTCCCGAGTTGCACGGAGCGGAGAAATCCGTCCTCAAGCCGCCAATGCGGCAGACGGCGGGCCGTGGCGATCGTCTCCGTCATCTTCGCGACGATGCGACCGCCCCAGGCAATCGTCCCGCCGAGATCAGGAGCAAAGCAATTCTGGATGTCCGACAGTCCGAGATAATCCTTGACCCACGGCATGTCCTTGCGAAGCCAGCGCATAGCACCGAGCCGCGTCTCGACGGGGGGCAGCCAGGGCTTCCCCCCGATCTTGCCGGGATCATTATATTTCAAGGCAACGACCGTCCACGTTTGAACCGAGTTGTCATCGCCTATCCCGGACGGCCGCTTTTGTCGAATCCCGGTTACATACCCTGAGCGCCGCGGTTCATCGCAGCGATACCCGTGCGGCAGACCTCGATAAGCCCGAGCGGCTTCACCACCGCAACAAACTGGTCGATCTTCGAAGACTTGCCGGTGATCTCGAAGATGAAGTGACCGACCGTCGCATCCACGACCTTGGCCTGGAAGGCGTCCGCCAGACGCAGAACCTCGGCCCGGCTTTCGCCAGTCCCCGCCACCTTGATCAGCGCAACTTCGCGCTCGATCGGGCGCTCCTGACCAAGCTGGCCAGCGCGTACTGTCAGATCGACGACCCGGTGTACCGGTACGATCCGCTCGAGCTGCGCCTTGATCTGCTCGAGTACGGTCGGCGTGCCGTTGGTGACGATCGTGATGCGGGATAGGTGGGACTCGTGTTCCGTCTCCGAAACCGTGAGGCTTTCGATATTATAGCCGCGGCCGGAAAAAAGGCCGATGACGCGGGCAAGGACGCCCGGCTCGTTGGTGACGAGAACCGATAGCGTATGGCTCTCGACCTTGGCGGTCTCCGGGCTGATGAAATAGGCCGAGCCGGTCGGTTGCTGATGTGCGTTCATGATCTGGGTCCGTTCCTTAAAATGTCGTCAGGAATGCCGGCTCGCATCAAACGAGCTGGCGGCCCTTTGCATCGATGGCGGTCGCGACGGCTTCGTCGGAAGCCTCGTCCGGCAGCAGCATCTCGTTATGTGCCTTGCCTGACGGGATCATCGGGAAGCAGTTGGCGAGATTGGCAACGCGGCAGTCAAAGATGACGGGCTTGTCGACCGCAATCATCTCGGCAATCTTGTCGTCCAGTTCTCTCGGATCGTCGCAATAGATGCCGACCGCGCCATAGGCTTCCGCCAGCTTGACGAAGTCCGGCATCGCCTCGGTATAGGAGTTAGACAGGCGGTTGCCGTGAAGCAATTGCTGCCACTGGCGCACCATGCCCATATACTGGTTGTTGAGGATGAAGATCTTCACCGGAAGGTTATGCTGGATGGCACAGGACATTTCCTGAATGCACATCTGGATCGACGCATCACCGGCGATGTCGATGACGAGGGCTTCCGGATGCGCGACCTGCACGCCGAGCGCAGCAGGCAGGCCATAGCCCATCGTGCCGAGACCACCCGAGGTCATCCAGTGGTTCGGCTCTTCGAAACCGAAGAACTGCGCCGCCCACATCTGGTGCTGGCCGACCTCGGTTGTGATGTAAGTGTCCCTGCCCTTCGTCGCCTCGGCCAGACGCTCCAGCGCATATTGCGGCATGATCACGTCGTTCGAATTCTTGTAGGAAAACGACTTTCTTGCGCGCCAGGTTTCGATGGACGCATGCCATTCGGAGGTCTGCGCCTTTTCCGGCTTTTTCGGCAGCGCCCGCCAAAGACGGACCATGTCATCCAGCACATGGCCGACATCGCCGATGATCGGGATATCGACACGGACATTCTTGTTGATCGACGACGGATCGATATCGATATGGACCTTGCGCGAATTCGGCGAGAATGCATTCAGGCGACCGGTAATACGGTCATCGAAGCGCGCACCGACGCAGACCATGACGTCGCAGTCATGCATGGCCATATTGGCTTCGTAGGAGCCGTGCATGCCGAGCATTCCGAGCCAGTTCTTGCCCGATGCCGGATAGGCGCCCAGTCCCATCAGCGTCGAGGTGATCGGGAAATCGGTCAGCTCGACCAGTTCGCGCAGCAGCTTGGAGGCCTCCGGGCCTGCATTGATGACGCCGCCGCCGGTATAGAGGATCGGCCGACGGGCAGTCGCCATCAGTTCGACGGCAGCCTCGATCGCCTTCAGATCGCCTTCGATCTTCGGCGTATAGCTTTTGCTTGCCTGTGCCTCCGATGGCGGCACATAGGTGCCGGTGGCGAACTGCACGTCCTTCGGGATATCGACGACAACAGGACCGGGACGGCCGGTCTGGGCGATACGGAACGCCTCATGGATGACGCCAGCCAGCTGGTTGACGTCCTTGACCAGCCAGTTGTGCTTGGTGCAGGGGCGCGTGATGCCAACCGTATCGGCTTCCTGGAAGGCGTCGGAGCCGATCAGCGTGGTCGGAACCTGGCCTGTCAGGCAAACGAGCGGGATCGAATCCATCAGCGCGTCCTGCAGCGGCGTAACGGCATTGGTGGCACCGGGACCGGAGGTGACCAGCATGACGCCGACCTTGCCGGTGGAGCGGGCGTAACCTTCGGCGGCGTGGCCGGCCCCCTGTTCATGACGGACGAGAATATGCTGGATATCGTCCTGCTGAAAGATCTCGTCATAAATCGGAAGGACGGCGCCGCCCGGGTAACCGAAGAGATGTTCGACGCCGTTGTCCTTCAATGCGCGAAGAACGATTTCGGCGCCTGTCATTCGGTTGCCGTTATCCGTCGTATCCGTCATGTCATGTCCTCCTGATGTCTGGCCTTTTATCTGCAACGGCCGGGATTGCTGCTGGAGTTTTTTGCTTCCGGTCTGGCGTTTTCAGAATGAGTGGCCGGAAACAAGGCATAAAAAAAGGCCCCTTGAGGAGCCTGTCTTTCCGCGCATGGGTGGCTATCGCCGGACGGTTACACCGTCCTGCCCATGCGCGTTCCCACCACAATAAGTGCCTTCGAAATCTTCATGGTCGGGAGTGTTAGCTGCATAATGCACATTCGTCAACGCGACGTTTGAGCAAAATTCCTCTGCCAGCCTTGTTTTCAGTCAACCTGAGCGTTTCATCGGCAAAGCCTATACCACTTATTAAGCGCCAAGCCATAATTTGCGTTTTCAGTACGTCACTATGTGCTGGCTAGAATTTTTATCCCCAATGACAGGGGCACCTTTTGCTGAATGACGACACCCATCGCCCTCCCTCAGGTGGAGAGCAAGATCGTCGGGATCCTATGAAGCCGGGAAACCGCTTTTTGGGCCGGGTTGTCGCATGCAATGGCGCCCATGCAACGATCGCTGCAATAGCAGAGCGCGGGGAAACCGAGCTCACCGAACTCTGGTCTGTCGGCCGCCTCATTTCGATTACCGTCGGCAAGAACCGCGTCGTGGCTCTGGCCTATTCGATGCAGACCGGCATACGCGACTGGTCGGAAAACGACGACACCAAGTTCCAGATCGAAGTCGAGCTGCTGGGCGAAGTCCGCGTCGACCCGGATGGGCGAGAGCAATTCTCCAGAGGCATATCGCGATACCCCTATCTGGGAGCCGTCGCGCACCGGATACGCTCGTCGGATCTCGTCAAGATCTACGACCCGGGTAAAAGCGAAACATGCGTTGTCGGAAAGCTGACCCAGGACGACAGTATCGACGCAGCCATCCATGTACCGACAATGCTGTCCAAGCATTTCGCCATTGTCGGCTCCACCGGCGTCGGCAAGTCGACGGCGGTTTCTCTGCTGCTTCACAAAGCGATTGAATCCGACCCTAAACTCAGGGTTCTGATCCTCGATCCGCATAACGAGTTTGCAGCGGCCTTCCCCGAACACGCGGTGACGATCGACACAGATACGCTCGACCTGCCCTTCTGGCTGATGCGGCTCGAGGAATTTGCCGAAGTGGTTTTCCGCGGACGACCCGCGATACCCGAAGAACTCGATATTCTTCGAGACCTCATTCCGGAGGCCAAGCGCGCCTTTCGTGGCAGCGATTCCAGCCTGACGAGAAGAAGCACCGAAAAAAGCTCGGTGACGGCCGACACGCCGGTCCCCTACCGAATGGCAGATCTCCTTGCCTTGATCGACGATCGCATCGGCCGGCTGGAAGGCCGCTCGGAAAAACCGTTCCTCCGGTCGCTGAAAATGCGGGTGGTTTCCGCCATCAACGATCCCCGCTACAATTTCATGTTCTCCAACAATACGATCAATGACACGATCATGGAGACCATCGCGCATATCTTCCGCATTCCAGGAGACGATCGGCCGATCTCCACCTTCCAGCTCGCCGGCATCCCCTCGGAAGTCGTCAACTCGGTGGCCTCGATTCTCTGCCGGATGGCCTTCGAAATTGCCCTGTGGAGCAACGGCGCCATTCATATGTTGGTCGTCTGTGAAGAAGCGCACCGTTATGTGCCGGCCGATCCCAATCTCGGCTTCATTCCGACCCGCCAGGCGATTGCGCGTATTGCCAAGGAAGGCCGTAAATACGGCGTTTCCCTCGGCATCATCACCCAGCGGCCGGGAGAGCTTGACCAGACCATTCTTTCACAGTGCTCGACGCTGTTTGCCATGCGCCTTTCTAACGATCGCGACCAGGACATCATCAAGTCGGCGATCCCGAATTCATCGGTCTCCACCACCAGCTTCCTGTCTTCGATCGGCAATGGCGAAGCGATCGCATTCGGCGAAGCGATCGCGGTGCCGATGCGGATGAAATTCAGCCATGTCGATTACAGCCACCTGCCCAAGGCTCATGGGATAGTCGACAAGAATCATGAGGAAACGCCGGATACCGTCGACTTGCGCACCATCGTCTCGCGCATGCGCTCCGCCGGTGGACCTGACATCACCACCTTTCAGCAAAGCTATCTGGCAGCCGAAGCAGCGGGCGCCATGCCAGCCGCCGCATTCATTCCGGGCACGCATGGCGATTTCCCACCGGCAAGCGATGCCGAACTTGATCGATGGAAGCGGGAGATCGGACCGGCGGGTGCCGCGGAAGCAAAGCCAAGCGCGGCGGCGGAGCCCTATCGGCCCGACATGTTGCCGAGGCCGACAAGGGTCGAGCCAACACCGCCATTGGATAGCCGGGTTAGCTGGCGGGATCGGCCTGCCCCGCCCGCAGCTCCAGCGCCGACACTCACACCCGAACCGATTGCAAGGCCAAATCCGTTTGTGAAGCGGGAGGGCTCTTTCCGGGATAGCCTGCTGAAAAAACCATTGAGCAGTCTTTACGACAAGGACTGAACGGAAGCGGGCGTCCCGTCGATCCGGCTCCAGCTTTCATCCATCTGATTGCGGAACCATGTCATCTGCCGTTTTGCATATTGCCGGGTCAGCGCCGAGGAGCGTTCGATCACCTCGCCTCTCGACATCTTGCCATCCAGCATGTCGGCAATCTCCCGCACCCCGATCGCCTTCATCACCGGCAAATCAGATAACGGACTTTGCCTGAGCAACGCCTGGACCTCATCGATCGCCCCCTGATCGAGCATCTTCTCGAAACGACGATTGATGCGGTCATGAAGAACGGCACGGTCGGGCAGCACGACAAATTTCCGGGACCGCGCCGGATCCACAATCATCGGCCCCTGCCTGCCCTGAAAATCCGCGATCGATCGGCCTGTCGCCTGCAGGACTTCCAGCGCTCGAACGATCCTCTGTCCGTCCCTCATTTCCAAACTGCCGGCCATCGCCGCATCCTTGCGCGACAACTCGGCGTGGAGCGCCTCGGGACCTTCCTGTTTCAACCGCAGTCGAACCTCGCAACGAATGTCCTGGGGTATCTCCGGCATGTCGGACAAGCCCCCGGTCAGCGCCTTGAAATAAAGTCCGGTCCCTCCGACGAAGACAGGCAGCTGGCCACGGGAGCGGATTTCGGAGAGGAGAGCCGTCACGTCCCGCAGCCATTCCCCGGTCGAATAGGCGCTCACCGCCGTCACATGACCGTAGAGATGATGCGGTATTCCCTGCATCTCTTCTTGCGAAGGGCGCGCGGTCAGCATCCGCAACGTGTCGTAGACCTGCATGCTGTCGGCGTTGATGACGACACCATTTCGTGTCTGAGCCAATTGCACAGCCAGCGCCGACTTGCCGCTGGCCGTCGGCCCGGTTATCAGGATCGCGTCGATGTCTTGCACAAGGTTTTCCATATGGCTTTCGTTGCCACGCTCATTGCCCATCCGTCAAATCCGGTTCTCAACTCGGCTCTCGCAGAAAAGGCAGCCGAGGCCGTCAAGACTTCGGGACTCTACTGGCTTGCCGACGGCGTCGCCTGTGACATCGCCCTGCATGACGACCAGGATATCACGGCGGCAGAAGCCGCTTTTCGCACGCTGATAGCAGACGCCCCGATCGATGTCGTCGTGCAACGGACGGAAACACGCCGAAAGCAGTTTCTCATAGCCGACATGGATTCCACCATGATCGGGCAGGAATGCATCGACGAACTGGCCGATGTCGTTGGACTGAAGGACAAGGTGGCAACGATAACCGCGCGTGCAATGAATGGCGAGATCGCCTTCGAGCCCGCTCTTCGGGAACGCGTCGCCCTGCTCAAGGGCCTTCCGATCACGGTGGTCGATGACGTGATTGCAAAGCGTATCACGCTGACATCCGGCGGCCGCGAGCTGATTGCGACGATGAAATCCAAGGGACATTACGCCGCCCTCGTCTCCGGCGGCTTCACCGTCTTCACCAGCCGGATAGCGGCAACGCTCGGCTTTGATGAGAACCGTGCCAACATCCTGATCGAAAAAGACGGCATCCTGACCGGTGAAGTTGCCGAACCGATTCTCGGCAAACAGGCGAAGGTCGATGCACTGGAAGAGATTTCGGCAAGGCTCGGTATCACGCCGGACGACGTGATCGCGGTCGGAGACGGCGCCAACGATCTCGGCATGCTGGGAATTGCAGGATCCGGCGTCGCCCTTCATGCCAAGCCCACCGTGGCCGCTCAGGCGAAGATGCGCATCGACCACGGCGATCTGACCGCGCTGCTCTATATCCAGGGTTATCGGAAGAGCGACTTCGTCAGCCAATGAGCCAGCGGGTCGCGATCGTCGAAACGCCCCGCCTGATACTGGGCACATGGCTGAAGACCGACCGCGACCTTTTTCGCGAAATCAATGCCGACCCGAAGGTGATGGAGTTCTTCCCCTTTCGGCGAAGCCACGAGGAAGCAGATGCCTTCCTCGGCAAGCTGAACGGGATGATGAGTGAGGACGGGCTTGGGTTTTACGCCTTGGTGCTGAAGGATACGCAGGAACCTGTCGGTTTCTGCGGCCTGTCCCACCCGAATCTCCCCGGCATATTCCCCGATGACATAGTCGAGATCGGCTGGCGTCTCGCCACACGCTTCTGGGGAAACGGTTATGTCACCGAAGCGGCAAAAGCACTACTGGAACAAGCCTTCTCGCGCCGCGACGTCGATATCGTGGTCTCCTTCGCGGTCGAGACAAACCATCGCTCGACCAGCGTGATGCAACGTCTTGGAATGTCTAGACGACGGGAGCTGGATTTCAGCCATCCCCGCGTTCCCGACACCCACCCGCACCTGAAACGGCACGTCGTATATACCGTCTCAAAGGATGAGTGGCAGGCCCGCAGGCCTGCCTGATCTCTGTCTCAGTCGAGCGGGATAGCCACGAAGCGCAGATTGCCGGCCTTGTCCGCGATCATGATATGCGCGTTTCTGCGGCCTTCCGCCTTGAGCGCATCCATCCTGCTGGTAACGTCACTTGGCTGCTCGACGAAATCCTGCGCCACTTCGACGATGACTTCGCCCGGCTTTACGCCCTTTTCGGCAGCCAGCGAACCGGCTGCCACCTCAGTCACCACCACGCCCTCGACGCTCTCTGCGATATCGAAGCTCTTGCGGCGATCTTCGTCGAGCACGGCGATCGTCATGCCATAAGCCTGAACCGGTTCCTTGCTCTGCTCCGCACTCTGGTCGCCCCCGTTGTCGGGATTGGGTACATCGCTGTCGTCCGGCTCGTCCCCATCGGCTTCTGGAGACTGAACGCTGTCTTCCAGACGCCCCGGCGTCACCTTGACGGTCTGTTGCTTGCCGTCGCGCAGGATGACCACGTCGACTTCCTTGCCGACAGGGCTTTCGGCGACGATACGCGGCAGGTCGCGCATCTCGTTGATCGACTGACCGTCGAAGCTGACAATCACGTCGCCGGCCTTGATCTCACCGTTCTTGATCGGTCCGTCATTGATGATACCGGATACGAGCGCGCCTCTTGCTCGGTCGAGACCGAGGCTTTCCGAGACTTCATCGGTTACCGGCTGAATGCGCACACCAAGCCATCCGCGCCGTGTCTCGCCGAACTCAATGAGCTGGCGCACGACGTTCTCGGCAATCTCCGTCGGCACGGCGAAGCCGATACCTATCGAACCGCCCGAAGGCGAAATGATTGCCGTGTTGATGCCGATGACCTCGCCGCGCATGTTGAACAGCGGTCCACCGGAATTGCCCTTGTTGATGGCCGCATCCGTCTGGATGAAGTTGTCGTAAGGGCCGGCGTTGATATTGCGCCCGCGTGCCGAAATGATACCGAGCGTCACCGATCCGCCGAGCCCGAACGGATTGCCGATCGCCATCACCCAGTCGCCGATGCGCATGCGGCGCGAATCCCCGAAAGGTACCGCCTTCAGCGGCGATTTCGGCTCGACTTTCAACACCGAGAGATCGGTCTTGGTATCCGTTCCAATCAGGGTCGCCTTGAGCTTGGAGCCATTGGCAAACACCACCTCGATATCGTCGGCGCCTTCGATGACATGATTGTTCGTCACCACATATCCGGTCGAATCGATGACGAAGCCGGAGCCGAGTGACGAGACCTTCTGATTGCCGCGCTGGCCACCCTCGCCGTCGAAGAAATCGTCGAAGAACTCCTGGAAAGGCGAACCCTCCTGGATCTGCGGCTGCTGCGGGCCCTTACCGCTATTCTTGACGCTCTGCGACGTGGAAATATTGACCACCGCATCGAGCAGGCCTTCGGAGAGATCTGCAATCGATGCCGGCCCTGCGGGTGTCATGCCCGCTTTGGGTGAAGGCGGAGGATTGAAAGATGTCGATGGCGGCGCAGGCGCGGGCAGCATTGCGCCCGGCGCGCTCGGCCGCGCTTGTGAGGGAGCAGATGGCGCCTGGGCTTGAGCCGGAGCATCGGGCTGCGTCTGAGCCCAGCTGGACATGGGCGCAGCGGCAACGGCCAGAGCAATGCCTCCCGCGGCAATGCGCTTCCAGGACGATCGAACCTGCTGAGCCATCTGGCCTCCTCACATTTTGGACTGTCTGCATTGCCCTCAGAATGTGGGCTTTGTCGGTCTGCTTATAGGAACGACTGAATCGGGCAGAGTTTCGGCAGAGAATAGGGTGGAATGAACCGGCAGGAAATTACCTTTTCGTGAGGAAGCCGCCCCTCTGCACATAAAACGTGAAAAGGGCGGCCAAAGCCGCCCTTTCCTGATCGATTTAGTTTGCTGGAGCCGGTGGAGTGGAAGCCGCAGCTCCTGCCGGCGGAGCGCTCCGTCCATCCGGTGACTCGAAGAACTTGAAGAAATCAGAGTCCGGCGAAAGCACCATCGTCGTGTTGTTGTCTCCAAGAGCCGAAACATAGGCTCGCATCGAGCGATAGAACTCGAAGAAGCTCGGGTCGCGCTGGAACGCTTCCGCAAAGATCCGGTTGCGCTCGGCATCGCCCTGACCGCGCAGGATTTCAGAATCCTTCTGCGCTTCGGAGACGAATTCGACAACTTCACGGTCGGCAATAGCCCGGCGACGCTGGCCAGCTTCGTTACCGCGGGCGCGGATAAGCTCGGCTTCGGCTAGACGTTCCGCCCGCATGCGCTGGAAGGTCTGCGAGGAAACTTCCTGCGTCAGATCGGTACGGCGAATACGAACGTCGCGGATCGAGAGGCCAAGCGATTCGGCCGCACCGTTCAGGTCAGCGCGGACTTCCTGCATCATCGAAACGCGTTCGTCAGAAAGCGCTGCACTGAAGTTACGCAGACCGTAGACCCGGCGCAAGGCCGCATCCAGACGGGTGCTGAGACGGGACTCCGCAGATTCCCGGTCACCCGAGACCGTTTCGCGGAAACGCCTTGGATCTGTGATCGCGTAGACCACGAAGGCATCGACTTCGTAGAACGCGCCGCCACGAACCTGAACACGGATATTGTCCAGATCGAATCGCAGCGAACGGTTTTCTACATATTGAACCCGGTCGGCGTCCATGAAGGCAAACGGCAGCTTGAAATAGATGCCGGGCTGATCCTTCACGTCCTGGATTTCACCGAAACGGATGACAATGGCTTGTTCACGCTGGTTCACCACGAATACCGAGGAGTAGACGAGGAAAAGGATTACCGCGAGGCCAACGAGAATGGCGGGCAGTCGGTTGGAAATCATCGGCTGCCTCCCTGCGGCTGTGCTGCTTGATTGCGGATCATCTCATTGAGCGGAAGATACGGAACCGCACCCTGCTGCTGACCATCCATGATGATCTTGTTGGACGATTTCAGCACGGTTTCCATCGTCTCGATGAAGATGCGGCGGCGCGTCACTTCAGGCGCGTTTGCATATTCGTTGTAGATGGAGACGAAGCGCTGGGCCTCACCCTGTGCCTCGTTGACAACCCGGTCCTTGTAAGCCGAAGCTTCTTCACGGATCTGTGCCGACTGACCACGGGCCTGACCGAGCTTCTGGTTGGCATACTGGTTTGCTTCTTCGAGGAAGCGGTCTTCATCCTGCTCGGCGCGCTGCACTTCTTCGAAGGCATCGGCAACCTCACGCGGCGGTGCCGCATCCTCGATCGGCACGGCATTGATTGCGATGCCGGAACCGTAAGTGTCCATCGTGCCCTGAATGATATTGCGAACTTCCGTGGAGATGCCTTCACGGTTATCGCGGAAAATGTCCTGGGCAGGACGGCGTCCGACGATCTCGCGCATGGCGCTTTCCGCTACCTGCTGCAGCGTTGCTGCCGGTGTTTCCAGGTTAAACAGATAGGCCTTCGGGTCGGTGACGGTGAACAGAACCGAGAACTGTACGTTGACGATGTTCTGGTCGCCGGTCAGCATCCAGCCGGCGTTGGAATTCGATCCCCGCGGTGCACCGATATTCTGCTGCTGCTCGGTCACCTTGACGATCTCGACGGTTTCAAGCGGCCACAGATGGAAGTGCAGGCCCGGCATGGAAATTTCTTCCTTGGGCTTACCGAACCTCAGTTCGACGCCACGCTCGTCCGGCTGCACGGTATAGACGGACTGGAAAACCAGGAATGCCGCGATGACGAGCAGCACGATAACCATCGCGCCACCATTGAAGCCCCCCGGTACGATCCCCTTCAGCCGATCCTGACTACGACGGATGATGTCCTCGATATCGGGCGGGCCGCCATTACCGCCGCCGCCATTACCGCGCGGACGATTTGGTCCCTGTCCCCATGGACCTTGATTGTTGCCGCCACCGCCGCCGCCGCCCCAAGGGCCGCCGCCGCCATTCTGATTGCTCCAGGGCATCAAAACCTCTTTGTAAGTGTCTCCCTTCCCACACAACTCAACTCTTCGAAGAGTTACGAGGGTTACCGCCCGTTATAGGTATCAGAAGCGGCGCTTTCAACGCGCGTTCAATAACTTCCAAGTCAACGGTAACGAAATGTTTCAGTTTGCCGCAATTTTCCGGCGATAGATGGCAAAACGCGTCGCATAATTGTCCTTCTCGCCAGCAGGCACGGCTTCTTCGGAGACCTTCTCGAAAATTTCGGGATCGATATCGGGGAAAAAAGTATCGCCATCGGCAATGTCGGTCTCGACATGCGTCACATAGAGGCGTTCGACCAAATCGATCGATTGCCGGTAGATCTCGCCGCCTCCTATTATGCCGATTTCATCGACTCCAGTCTCGGCAGCGACCACCTGCGCTATAGCCACTGCCGCCTCCACAGAGCCGGCGAGCTGCGCACCTTCGATATGGCTGGATAGGTCACGCGTCACTATGATATGCGGCCGTCCGGGCAAAGGTTTGCCGCCGAAAGAATCAAGCGTCTTGCGACCGACGATCATCGGCTTGCCGAGCGTCATCGCTTTGAAGCGTTTGAGGTCGGTCGAAAGCTTCCACGGCATATCGCCATCACGACCGATCACGCCGTTGCGGGCGACGGCAACGACTATCGCAAGCGGAACCCGCGCCATCAGACGGCCACCGCTGCCCTGATGTGTGCGTCGGCGACGTAGTTTTCGAGTTCGAAATCCTCGAACTTGAACCCGAAAATATCCTTGATCTCGGGATTGATCTTCATCGTCGGCAGCGGCTTCGGATCACGGGTGATCTGCAGCTTGGCCTGCTCGACATGGTTTGAATAGATATGGGCATCGCCGAACGTGTGAACGAATTCGCCGGGCTTGAGACCCACGACTTGCGCAACCATCATCGTCAGCAAGGCATAAGACGCTATATTAAAGGGTACGCCCAAAAATATGTCGGCCGAACGTTGATAGAGCTGGCAGAAGAGTTTGCCGTCTGCGACGTAGAACTGGAACAGGCAATGGCACGGCGGCAGCGCCATGTCGTCCACCTGCGCAGGGTTCCAGGCCGAGACGATATGCCTGCGGGAATTGGGGTTGGTCTTCAGTCCCTCTATCAGCTGTACGATCTGGTCGACATGACCGCCATCCGGCTTCGGCCAGGAGCGCCACTGATAGCCGTAGACCGGACCGAGATCGCCGTTTTCGTCGGCCCATTCGTCCCAGATCCGGACGCCGTTTTCCTTGAGATAGGCGATATTCGTATCGCCCTGCAGAAACCACAGCAGCTCATGGATGATCGACTTGAGGTGAAGCTTCTTCGTCGTCAGAACCGGAAAGCCGTCCGACAGGTCGAAACGCATCTGATATCCGAAAACGGAGCGCGTTCCGGTGCCGGTGCGATCACCGCGATCGGTCCCGGTTTCCATCACATGCCGGAGAAGGTCGAGATACTGTTTCATAGGTGCTGCCCGCCGATTCCTGAATTTCGGACTTACATAATAGCATGGCAGGCGGACACCAATCACCTGCCGGTGACGCATTGCGGTTTTTCCCGGCTTTTCAGATCGTCATGTCCCCGCCTTTTCAAGATCGTCATGTCAATGTGACAAGCCCCCTTTTCAACGGCCATGCAAACACCTATATCAGCCTTGCCGGACTTCGGTCCGGATATGGCGATAAACGGTCGGTGTAATAAACCTATTGGACCCGGGGGCGGTACCCGGCGCCTCCACCATAAACTGGCCTCTGATGGCCAGTTTATGATGGGGGCGAAATAGGATCGACAAGGGCGTAAAGATCGAACTTTTGCTCGGCATGATACCGCCGTTATCGGGTCACAAGTGTAGTTGCAAATGACAACAACGCTAAGGGTTACGCTCTCGCTGCCTAATGGCGGTGCGGGAAATCCGAACTAAGTCCTTACGGTTAGCCCCGTAAGGCGGGGTCCGAAGGCACCTGGCAACAGAAGCCTTCACCTTCCCTTTTTCATGGAATACAATCATGAACTGACTCGACGGTTCGGGACTTCCGTACGCGGGCATGGCATGGCATAACGCGTCTTACTAAAAGACGTTAAAAGGGAAAGACAGGACCGCATGGCTCAGGATCATATCCGTTACGATATTCTGGCACAGGATGCGTTGCGTGGCGTCATTCGGAAGGTCCTCACCGAAGTCGCGGCGACGGGCCGCTTGCCCGGTGACCATCATTTCTTCATCACCTTCCTGACCAACGCGCCCGGCGTGCGCATATCGCAGCACCTGAAGGCGAAGTATAACGAACAGATGACCATCGTCGTCCAGCACCAGTTCTGGGACTTGAAGATCACCGATACGCAGTTCGAGATCGGCCTCTCCTTCTCCGACACGCCGGAGCGGCTGGTCATTCCCTTCAACGCCATTCGCGGCTTCTATGACCCCTCGGTGAATTTCGAACTCGAGTTCGAAGTTCCGATGACCGATGAAGAAGAAACCTCCGCAGAGATCACTGCCATCCCTGTCGAGGCCGTCGCCAAGTCGTCGGAACCGGCAAAGGACGACGGTGAAGAGAAGAAGGAAGGTTCGGTCGTTTCGCTCGATTCGTTCCGCAAGAAACAGTAGGCGCCAGATCGGCCGAGGACCGTTCCATGGGTGACGTCGTCAATCTCCGGCAGTTCAAGAAGGCCAAAGCTCGCTCTGAAAAAGAGAAACATGCCGATCAGAACCGAATCAGCCATGGCCGGACCAAGGCTGAGAAATCGCTGACCGGTGCGCTAAACGAGAAAGCAGAGAAGATTCTCGATCAAAGCAAGCTGGAAAAGTCTCGAAAAGATCCAGACTGAGTGGACATTAAGGGCCTGTTAGCTGTGCCTATTTGGGTCGCTTGACGAGCACCGTTCCGCCAAATTTATAGGGGCCTCTGGTCATGACGATCACGGAGCCACTCTTGATCCATAAGCATTCCGCAACCCTTCACGGGCATCGAACGAGTTTCTCCCTCGAGGATGAATTCTGGTGCGAATTGAAGGCGATCGCCAAACAACGAGGCATGAGCCTCGCCGGCCTTATCACCGAAATCGATGACCAGCGCGGGGGCCTCGGCAACCTCTCGTCCTCGCTGCGCCTTTACGTTCTTCGCTATTTGAAGGGATCCGCCCCGGCAACCGGAAACGACGTGCCGGATAACGTGGAGAGTATCCACGAGGTGCATGCCTGAGTATTATTGGCCGATGCCCGGCAGGTTCCCCTCGCCGAACGGCCGGATGGATTGATTGCCGGGTTGCAGATTTTCGTTGGTCGGCGGCACGGTGAGTTGAAGCTCGCTCGCCTTGCGCTGCCGCTCCTGTTCCGCCGCCCTAGCCGCCTCGATCATCGCCTGACGCTGTCGTTCCTCTGCTTCGAGCCGCGCTTTTTCGGCTGCGCGTTCCGTAGCCCTGAAGTTATAAAGCGAAACTTCACGGCGAAGGCGCTGCTTTTCAAGCACGCTTGATTGAAGCATCTCGACACGGCGGCGCTCCTGTTCATAGGCGCGCAGAGACAGGAAGTTCGTCAGCGCCGACACATCGACGCGCTCGCGAGGCGCTGTCCGGTCACCCGAATAAAGCAGGCGGACTGTGGGATCGCCTCCCGCGACGGCTTCGTCACCAGGGTGATAGGTTACGGCAACAGTTGCATTCATGCCATGCTCGAAAACGCTGGTATTGCCTTCTGCGGCAAGGATGAGCCCGCCGGCTGGCGACCTGATTTCCTGAACACGCAACTCGCCGCCGCTGATCGAAAACGGAACGCGTATCTGTCCAAGATCGACGCTACCCTGATGAACTAGACCGGCCACCTGCCTGCCGACCTCGGTTTCTTTCATTTCTCCCTTGGTAGCATCGGCTGACGCCATCATGTGCTCAAGCAGGTCCGCATTGATGCCACGAACGGTCAGGCCGGAAAGCTGGACGTCACCCGATCCGCTGAGTGCTGCGGCGAGATCGCGCATGCTGCCTCCGCTCGCTTCCGCCGAAGCTTCGAAACTAACCCTGCCACTTGCAACGGGATGATCGTCATTTCGCCAGACGAGCGACGACAGATCGGCATTCTCGACACGCAGTTTGGTCTGCAGGATACCCGTACCATTACCATTGGAGATCAGCAGTTTCCCTGCGATCTTTCCACTCTGCCAGTCGCCGACAACGTCATCGAGCGAAATTCCGCCACCTCGATGGCCAAGCCTTGCCGAGAAATTCGTTATGCTGCCCAGTTCTCCCGCATGGAAGGCTTTGGCCTTCATGTCGAGAGAGACTTGGTTATCCCCAAAAACCGGCAGGGAGAATGGTTCTGCCGATGGCTTGCCATTACCTGGTTCTACGGCAGGACCGAAAACCGCATCTCCGAGCCAGGCAAGATCCAGCGTGTCCACGGCAAGCGCACCGTCAGCCTTCAGGTTAGGCGCGCTACGGTCTATCGAAAGACGTCCCTCGATATGGTTGCCGTCTGCATCACCACGCAGCGATGTGACCTCGATAGATTTGTCCGAAAGAGCGAAATCAGCCTGCAGATCCAACGGCAGTCCACCGCCGAATTGCGGAATCCCGATGCCTGTGAGGAGCAGATAAGGCTCGATGTTCTGGCTCTTCAGCTCGATATGTCCTTGCCCCTCGGCGAAATCATTCGCCATCAGGGAGATATCGCCGCTGGCCGTGGCAGATGTTCTTTCCGTCCTGAACGACAGTTTCGCGCGGGCCGGCTTATCAGAGGACTTCCGGACATCGAGCGCAAGGTTGCCTGGCCCGTCACCGCCGAAGGGAAGAATATCCAGTCCGGCCTGACCGAGCAGGATTTCCGATTTCGGATTGTCCAGCGATGCGGTGATCGCCATCTCATCCCCGCCCGTCAGGTTGAACAGGGTCGGCAAATCGACATCGGCCTTGACTGCACTGCCGTTGATGGCGCCAGCAATCTTCACGACCGCACCGCCCGTGTCCTGGCCGATCGTCAGGTCTGCGGTCAGATCCGTGTCGGAATAGAAGGCCGCATTGGCGCTCAGGCGATCAAGAACCGGGTGGGTCGGCAATTGCTGCTTCAGCATCGCCATGAACGCCGTTGGATCTTTGGACTGGAAATGGACTTTTGCGATACCGCGATATTCAAGCAGCGAACCTTCGATCTCTCCCTCCGCCGAGATCCGGGAACCGGCAATGTCGCCGACGGAGAGATGGCCCAGCGACAGAACACCGCCCGCCATGGTGAAGGCCGTATCGACATTTTCCGCAACAACGCCCGACGCCGTGAACTTCTGGGCCTTGAGCTTCGCCTCCAGCCGGTGGTCGAGCACGCTCCGGCCGGCATCCTCACCGGTCACCAGCGAGGCGAGCGCCCTCATCGCATCGAGATCTATCTCGTCGCCCGAAAGGTTCACGGACAGACCCGGCGAATGGGCGCCCTGAGACTGCCGCTCGAGACTCCCTTGAAGCGTGGCAGGCCCGATCGCGAGTTCCAGATCGTCGAAACGCTGGATATCGCTTGTCAGGTCGACCTTGGAAGAAAAGCCGGCCGTGCGAAGCTGCCGGATCGCCGGATCGACACGGCCCGAAAGCCAGTCGGCCAGACCGGAAGGCTGGGTGGAGGCGAAAAGTACATTACCCTTGAAGGACGGGCTACCCTGCAGAACCAATGCTCCGCCGGCTTCCATCCGGGTACGCCCCGGAAGGGTCGCGATTGCCTTGTCGACCGTCCATCCTCCGTCCGCCGGACGCACGTCGAGCTGGATATCGCGGATCGTCGTGTCGTTCAGAATGACGGCCGGCAGCTTCAGGCTGGCCCGGCCGGGAACCTGAGGGATGGGTATCGACGCGGCCATCTCGACGAAAGCTTGAAGCCGGCGTTGCGCAGAGGCGGCAGCGTCCCGACCCGTCTTGCCACGCGTTCCCTGTTGGCCAAGCTTGTTGACGTCGATCTGCTGGCCTTCGGCCGTCAGCAGGAACTCCTGCTTGCTTCCTGTATCGAGCGTCGCTTCTCCAGTAACGACGTAAGGATCGTTTAACGCCCCGACCTCGAGCCGATAGTCGGCAACACGTATCCGATCGTTGGTAATTTCGAAACCACCCTTAACACGCGGGCCCGGCGGCGGTGCCGAAACCGGCTCCGTTTCGTCCTCTTCCTGCAGCACATTCGCGGTGAAACTGCCGGCATAGGTCGGCACATTATCGGCCAAAGTCAGTTCGCCCTCAAGATTGACCTCAAGAGGTTCCTCTTCGGGCCAGAGCCGCAGCCGGAGCGGCAGGCGTCGTGCCTCGGCATCGACTGTTCCCGTAATCAGGCTGAACCGCGCTTCCTCGCCATCGAGAATGGCATTGCCATCACCGCGCCAGGGGCCGGCAAGCGATGCGGCCGACATTTCGGCCGTCAGTCCTGTGAGGTTTCTGGTTCGTCCGGACTGTTCGTCGATCACCGAAACCGCGGCATTGCTGACATGAACGTCCTCGATCACCACGACACGCGTGGGAATCGCGGGGCGGCTCCCACGCATCCAGTCGAACGTCCCATCCTTCAGAACGTGGACGCGCACCGTCGGGTTTTCGATACGCATGTCGAAGATCCGCGCCTCTCCCGAAAGGAAGGGAGCCAGTTCCATGTCCATGGAGAAACTGGCGATCTGCGCCAATGGCTGACCGTCCAGATCTTGGCCTACACGGACATCGTGCAGCGTGATCGAGGGAAACGGCAGGATGCGGGCATCGACGTCGCCATGCACCGAAACCTTCTTGCCGAGCATGCGGCTTGCCTGCTGCTCGAACTCGACGCGGAAGCTGGACCAGTTGAGAAAGAACGGCGCAATCAGAGCTGCAAAGAGCACCAAGACGATCAAACCGCCGATTGCCACCATCACGCGTCCGAACACCGTCCCAGTCTCCTTTTTCAATCACACTAGACGATCGACCGTCTCGTTCAAGTCACGCCTGCGCCATTCGGAAGATCTTACCGGGATTAAAGATGTTTTCGGGATCGAGCCCCTTCTTGACCGAGCGCATCACGTCCAGCGCGCCGCCGAGTTCCTCGTCGAGATAGGAGATCTTGCCCTGCCCTATGCCATGTTCGCCGGTACAGGTGCCGTCCATCGCGAGTGCGCGACGGCTGAGCCGCTCGGTAAACGCCTCGACATTGGCGACCGAGGCCGGATCCTTGTCATAGAAGAGCACCAGAACATGAAAATTGCCGTCGCCCGCATGGCCGACGATCGGCGCAAGCAGGCCGGAACTCTGGATATCGGCCTGGGTCTCGGCGACGCACTCGGCAAGCCTCGAGATCGGCACGCAGACATCCGTCGAAAGACCGTTCAGCGAAGGATCGAGCGCACGACCGGCCCAATAGGCATTGTGGCGCGCATTCCAGAGCTTTGTGCGCTCCTCGGCATTCGCGGTCCACTGAAATTCGTCACCACCGCATTCGGCAGCGATCTCGGCAAACTGCTCCGACTGGATACGGACCGTATCTTCCGTACCGTGGAATTCGAGAAACAGCGTCGGCTTTTCCGGATAGGAGAGATCCGAATAGGCATTGCAGGCCTTGATCTGAACGTCATCCAGCAATTCGATACGCGCGACCGGAACGCCCATCTGGATCGTCATGATAACGGCATTGCAGGCCGCCTCGACGCTCGGGAAGGCGCAGACGCCACCCCCGATCTTTTCAGGGATACCCTGCAGCTTGAGCGTCACCGAGGTAATAACCCCGAGAGTGCCTTCCGCGCCAACGAAAAGCCGCGTCAGATCATAGCCAGCCGAAGATTTCCTGGCCCGACGTGCCGTGCGGATTTCCTCACCGTCTGCAGTCACGACCGTGAGTGCTAACACATTGTCCTTCATCGTCCCGTAACGCACCGCGTTCGTGCCCGATGCGCGGGTAGAGGCCATGCCGCCGATCGTGGCGTTGGCACCTGGATCAATGGGGAAGAAAAGGCCGGTGTCGCGCAATTCGCGATTGAGTTCCTCACGGGTGATTCCGGGTTCGACAGTGACGTCGAGATCTTCCGGGCTGATCCGCAACACCTTGTTCATCCGGGAAAAATCGACCGAGATACCGCCCGAAGGCGCATTCACCTGGCCCTCGAGCGACGAGCCGACGCCAAAGGGAATGACGGGAACGCGATGTTCCGCGCAGGTCCTGACGACGGATTTCACATCTTCGTTCGTCTCGACGAAAACGACACCATCCGGCAATTGTGCCGGCAGATATGTGGTCGTGTGCGCATGTTGCTCACGAAACGACTGGCCGGTCTGAAAGCGATCCCCGAACGCCTGCTTCAAAATACCGAGAACTGCCCTGATCCCGTCTTCATTGCGCGCGCCAGACTGAACGTCCCGAACTGCCATCTCGAAATCTCCTGCATGCTGAGCAGGAGATTGGTTAGGAGACAGGGCCTTGTTTGTCCAGCCGAAACGAGGTCAGCACGGTACGTGGCCTACCATTCGTGACCGATCCCTATTCGGCCGCCATGAGAGGTGGCTGCTTGCTGTCGTTCGCCCGACCCTTTTTCGCATTTTCCAGTTCGTCATGGAAACGCGCTTCTTCATGCGCATGCGGCTTGGCGAAGCGGGCAAGCAGAAGATAAGCGACCGGCGTGATGTATAGAGTGACCAGCGTGGCGAACCCGAGACCGCCGACGATCACCCAGCCGAGCGCGATACGCGCCTCGGCACCGGCGCCTTGAGCCAGAACCAGCGGCAGCCCACCGATCACGGTCGCGATCATCGTCATCATCACGGGACGCAGACGCAGGCTGCAGGCCCGCTCGATCGCCTCACGGCAATTGGCACCCTCGTTACGCAGGTGATTGGCGAATTCGACGATCAAAATACCGTTCTTGGCCATCACCCCGACAAGCAGCACCAGGCCGATCTGGCTGTAGACATTCAGGCTTGATCCGGTCAGCACCAATGCAAACGCGGCGCAGGCAAGCCCCAATGGCACCGTCGACATGATAATGACCGAAGAAAGCACGCTTTCGAACTGGGCAGCCAAGACCAGAAAGATGATGGCGATCGCAAATCCGAAGGTGAGCGCCATGCCGCTGGAATTTTCCTTGAGCGTTGCAGCTTCAGCAAGCGGGATCAGACGCGATCCCTGCGGCATCAGCGGCTGTGCAAGTTCGGTCGCAACCTGAACCGCCTGGCCGAGCGAAACGCCATCCTTGAGTCCTGCAGAGAAGGATACCGATGCGAGCTGCTGTTCGCGACGCAGGGTCGGCGAAACCGCCCGTTCTTCCAGTGTCGCAACCGTCGACATCGGCACCATCCGACCATCCTTGGTCTTCAGGAAAATGCTTTCGAGATCGGTTGGATCGTCGATAGGTCTTGTCGTCGACTTGAGCTTGACCGGGATCGCCTCGCCATTGACGAAGACATCGACGACGGAACGACCTTCGAGCAGCGACTGCACCGCCGTCCCGAGATCAGTGATGTTTATGCCCAGGTCAGACGCCCGCTCGCGATTGACGGTCACGAAGATCTGCGCCTGGTTCGGCTCGTCGTTGAGACGCGGCGTATCGAACAGATTGGTCTCGCGCAGGGAATCCACGAGCTTTGTCGCCGCTACGGTCAGCTGTTCGTGGTTCGTGCCGACCAGCGCCATCTGCAAACCATTGCCGGCGCCCCGGATACGAAGGCTGTTCTGCTGCTGCGCAAAGGCCCGCAGCGCCGGCACGGTTGCCGTCGCCGCATTGATATCCTTGACGATCTCCGCCTGGCTGCGGTCACGTTCCGACCATGGAGCGAGCGTCAGCACCATGAAGCCGTTGTTCTTGGCGCCGCCCTGCCCCGAGATCGAATAGATATTCTGGATTTCGCCGGAATCGACAAGCGGCTGAAGTTTTTCTTCGACCTGCTGCAGCTTGTCGCGCATGTATTTCAGGCTGACGCCTTCGGGCGCCGTAGCCCGAAGAAAGACCATCGCCCGGTCTTCTGCCGGCGTCAGCTCGCTCTTGACCGTCTTGAAAGCCATGAAGCCGGCACCGCCGAACAGAAGCGCGACCACAACAACCGCAGCCGGCGCATTCAGGCAGGCATGCAGGGTCGTGCGGTAGACATTGGCAAACAGCGTGCCGAACCTGCCAAGCAGACCGTCATGTTTTTCCTTGATCGGCTTGGTCAGCATCCGGGATGCAAGCATCGGGCAGAGCGTCAGCGCAGTGATCGACGAAAGCGCCACGGCGAAAGCCAGAACGAAGCCGAATTCGCGGAACAAGCCGCCCATCTGGCCGGGAAGGAACGAGAGCGGGATGAAGACTGCGGCAAGCGTCGCCGTGGTCGCAAGAACCGCGAAAAACACTTCCTGGGTGCCGATCACGGCAGCGGCGCGCGGCCCCATGCCTTCGGCTCGTCGCCGCACGATATTCTCGAGCACGACGATCGCGTCATCGACCACGAGGCCTGTGGCGAGAACGATCGCCAGCAGTGTCAGGATATTGATCGAGAAACCGACCATATAGATCGCAACCAGCGTGCCGATCAGCGCCACCGGCATGGTCAACGCAGGAATGAGCGTCGCCTTCCAGTCGCGCAGGAAGAGGAAGATCACCAACACGACGATCGTGCCGGACAGGGCCAGCGCAATCTCCACCTCGTGCAGCGCCCCCTCGATGAACACGGCATCATCGCTGGTGATTGCGATCCGCGTGCCTTCGGGAAGGCTTTTCGACAGTTCGGCAACGGCAGCCCGCACGCCCTCCGAAATACTGAGCGTGTTGGACTGTGCCTGGCGAAGTACGCCGAGACCGACGCCCTGAACGCCGTTTGAGCGAAGCGCGGTCGTCCCGTCATCCGGTCCGAGCATCACGGTCGCAACATCGCGAAGCCTGATGTTGTCTCCGATCAGGATATTCTCGAAATCCTCGGGTTTGGTGAGGTTGGCGGTAGCGCGAACGACGATATCCTGCGTCGAGGATTCAAGCGATCCTGCCGGCACATCCATCGCCGCCGTCGACAATGCGTTGGAAAGGTCTGCAATCGTCAGGCCACGGCTCGCCAGCGCGGTCTGGTTCACGTCGACGCGAAAAATCTTTTCCTGGTCACCGTAAAGTTCGACGTCAGCAACGCCATCCACGGCCGCAAGCCGGTCGGACACTTCATTATCGACGAGAAGCGTCAGTTCCTCCATCGACATGGTGGACGAGGTGACGGCAAGCCGCATGATCGGCTGGCTGTCGCTGTCCGCCTTGATGATGCGCGGTTCGTCGGCATCCTCCGGCAACTGGCCGGTCACCCGCCCGAGTGCATCGCGCACGTCGTTTGCGGCAACGGCCAGATCGGCTGTGTCGCTGAATTCGAGTGTAACGCGGCTCTGGCCGAAATCGGAGACGGACGAGATCGACTTCAGACCGCTGACGCGCGCGACGGCACCTTCGATGACGTCCGTCACCTCCTGGTCCATCGTTTGCGCAGATGCACCGTCGTAAGTGGTGCGCACGCTGATGACAGGCTGATCGACATCCGGCAATTCGCGCACTTCGACGCCGACAAGGGCTGCGAGACCCGCGACGACAAGCAATGTGTTGAGAACCGCAGCAAGGATGGGGCGCCGGACGAAAAGCGCGGCAAAACCCTGCTTGCCGGGTTGAGCCTGTGATGCGCCCTGTGGCGTCTCTTGCGACTGTCCGTTGTTATCCGCGCTCATCGGCTGGCAACCTCCGGCGGCTTCTCACCGGCAATACGAACCGTACCACCTTCGCGAACGCGCTGCAGGCCTTCCGTCGCAATCGCGTCACCCTCATTGATCTCCGCAGCGACAAGGATCGCATCCGGATTGCGCTGGATGATCCTGACCCGTGTCTTTACCGACTTGTGATCCTCGATACGCCAGACGAACGAACCCTGGCTGTCCCATTGAATGGCCAAAGGATCGACAGCGGGATACGTTTCGCCGGGAAAGCGCATCGTCACGCCGAAGGACATGCCCGCCCGCAATTGGTCGTCGCCATTGGGGATCTTGGCGCGAATGCGGATGGTGCGGCTAGCTGGATCGACGCGGTTGTCCACCGCCTCGATAGAGCCGTTGAATGTCTGCCCCGGACGTGAAATGGACGTGGCTTCGACCGGCATATCGTTCTTGACCTGCACGGCAAAACGCTCTGGAGCCCAGAAATCGACGAGCAGTTCGGATCGGTTGTCTATTGTTACGACATTGCTTGTCGTCGTGACGTTGTCGCCGATATTGATCGCGACGATGCCGACAATCCCATCGATCGGCGCCACAACGGAACGTCGTTTAAGCGCAAGCTGTGCATTGGTCAGCGCGAGCTGGGCCGTTTCCTCGGCAATCTGCGCATCCAGGACATCGAGGCGGGAGAAACTTTTCAGATTCCTGTAGCTCTCCGACTTTTCTTTCGCGCTGCGCAGAAGCACCTGCGCCTGGTCACGCAGAATGATCTGCTCGTCGTCGTCGAGCTTGGCAAGCGCCTGCCCCTTCTTCACCCGGTCGCCGGATTTCACCAGGATCTCGTTGATCGTGCCGGAGGCCTGCGGCATCACGATGACCGATTGAATCGCCTCGCCATCGCCGATGGCAGACAGGCTGTCATTCACGACACCTGTTCCGACCGGCCTTGTCGAGACGAGCACGGCCTGCGCTTCTCCCGAACTCCGCTGATTGCGGCCCGAACCCGTCGCGCGTTGCCCATTCCCAGCGACTGTCGCAGAAACCGGTTCGCTTGCTTTCGGATTAATCGCGGAAACGATCGTCTGAGGAACGCCCATGGATACCAGCGTACGGCCAGCATCGGCCGACAGATAAACCCAGAAACAGAGGCCTCCAAGTAAAACCGCAGCCGACAAAAGAAGCTGGTTCCAGATCCGCATGCATATCCTCGCAACTATGATTGGGTTGTGAGGAGTATCCCCGTTTCCCTATGAACACGCAATGGCTGTGCCATCGCCTTACCGATTTGTAACATCACGGGATTTCACGCTTATGTCAGAATGAACCCATACCGCCCGTTGCAGAAACCAGACCATCCATCCCTGTCACCGAGCTGAACGAATTTCGCGTGTTATCGTTCAATTTGCCTTGTGATGCGCTTTTCCTCCGCAAACATTGGAATGAAAAGAGAACATCGACTGGCCTTTCGGTCTCGAATCACTACATTGGCCGCATGAGCAACAGTTTCGACGATATTCCGTTCTTCGACGAAGAGCCGGAACCCGCGCCGCGCAGGCAGCAGGTCCCTTCCGATCGCCAGCAGCCGACACAGAGCGGGCCTTTGGGCGGATCTCAGGGTGGACTTGGCATCGCCGCACGCGCCATGGCCGCACGCGACGGCGCACGCCCTGCCGCCGACTATCTTTCCGGCCTCAACCCGGAACAGCGCGAAGCGGTGGAAACGATCGACGGCCCGGTTCTGGTGCTCGCCGGCGCCGGCACCGGCAAGACGCGCGTGCTGACCACCCGTATTGCGCATATTCTGGAGACCGGCCGTGCATGGCCGAGCCAAATTCTCGCCGTCACCTTTACCAACAAGGCGGCGCGCGAAATGAAGGAGCGCATCGGCGTTCTCGTCGGCGGCGCTGTCGAAGGCATGCCGTGGCTCGGGACGTTCCACTCGATCGGCGTCAAGATCCTCCGGCGCCATGCGGAACTGGTGGGCCTGCGCTCGGACTTCACCATTCTCGACACCGACGACGTCGTCCGGCTGATCAAGCAGCTGATCCAGGCCGAAAATCTCGACGACAAGCGCTGGCCGGCAAAACAGTTCGCCGGCATGATCGACGGCTGGAAGAACAAGGGCTTGTTGCCGCCCGACATTCCGGAAGGCGATGCGCGCGCTTTCGCCAACGGCAAGGGGCGCGAGCTTTATGCCGCCTATCAGGCACGCTTGAGAACGCTGAACGCCTGCGATTTCGGCGATCTTCTGCTGCATCCGATCACGATCTTCCGCAAGACGCCGGACCTTCTGAAGGAGTATCACCAGAAGTTCCGCTATATTCTGGTCGACGAGTATCAGGATACCAATACCGCACAGTATATGTGGCTGCGTCTTCTGGCCCAGCGCCCCAAGGACGTGCCTCAGAACGTCTGTTGCGTCGGTGACGACGACCAGTCGATCTATGGCTGGCGTGGGGCGGAGGTGGACAATATCCTGCGTTTCGAAAAGGATTTTCACGGCGCCAAGGTGATCAAGCTGGAGCGCAATTATCGTTCCACCGAACATATTCTCGGCGCTGCCGGTCACCTGATCGCGCACAATGAAGGCCGGTTGGGCAAAACGCTGTTCACCGATCGCGTCGATCCCGACGACGAGAAGGTGATCGTCCATGCTGCCTGGGACTCGGAAGAAGAGGCCCGCGCTGTCGGCGAGGAAATCGAACGGCTGCAGCGTGGCGATGGAGACGGCAAGAAGCATGCGCTCAACGATATGGCGATCCTCGTGCGCGCCTCCTTCCAGATGCGCGAGTTCGAAGACCGTTTCGTCACGCTCGGCCTGAATTATCGCGTCATCGGCGGCCCGCGCTTTTACGAACGGCTCGAAATCCGCGATGCCATGGCCTATTTCCGCCTCGTCTGCCAGCCGGCCGACGATCTGGCCTTCGAGCGTATCGTCAATACCCCCAAGCGAGGGCTTGGCGACACGACCATACGTTATTTGCACGACTCCGCCCGCGCCCGCGACGTTCCGATGTTGCAGGCCGCTTCCGAGATGGTCGAGACGGACGAGTTGAAGCCGAAGGCCCGCAAGGCGCTGTTCGATGTCGTGCAAAACTTCAGGAACTGGCAGGAGCGACTTGAAAGGACGGAACACACGGAACTTGCCGAGCAGATCCTCGAAGAGTCCGGCTATACCGACATGTGGAAGAACGACAAGTCGGCGGAAGCACCGGGTCGTCTCGACAACCTGAAGGAACTTATCCGCTCGATGGAGGCCTTCGAATCCATGCGAGGTTTCCTCGAACACGTCTCGCTCGTCATGGATGCCGAGCAGAACGAGAACCTGGATGCCGTCTCGATCATGACACTCCATTCGGCAAAAGGCCTGGAATTCGAGACCGTCTTCCTTCCTGGCTGGGAGGAAGGCCTGTTTCCGCATCAGCGCGCACTCGATGAAGGCGGCCGGTCCGGGCTCGAGGAGGAACGTCGTCTCGCTTATGTCGGCATTACTCGCGCCAAGCGGCGCTGCCATATCTGGTTCGTCTCCAATCGCCGCATCCATGGTCTCTGGCAATCGACCCTGCCGTCACGCTTCCTTGAAGAGCTGCCGCAGAGCCATGTCGATGTGGCGGCCTCCGACTCGTCGAATTACGGTGGTTACGGAGGGCGCGGCGGTTACGGCCAGTCGCGTTTCGACAAGGCCGAACCTTTCGCCAACTCCTATTCGACACCCGGCTGGAAACGCGCCCAGGCCAACAAGACCGACGCCACCCGCGACAACTGGGGCAACCGCTCCGGCCACGCGGTGGAACGCATCGGCTACGGCGAAAGCGGCCCGCGCGGTCGCACGATCGACGGCGAACTCGTGGCCAAATCCGTGGCCGACACGCCCTCGAAATTTTCGATCGGCGACCGGGTCTTTCACATCAAGTTCGGCAATGGCAATGTTGCAGGCATCGAGGGCAACAAGCTGACCATCGAGTTCGACCGAGCAGGGCAGAAGCGCGTGCTGGATGGGTTTGTGGAAAAGGCGTGACGGGAGCCGCTACGCCTTTTGCCGCATCCATTTTTGACGACATACGTCCAGCAGTAAAATATGCCTATCTCACTCCGAGTGAATCCAGGAAAGCATCAACCCGGTGGGTGTAAGTGCCGGCAAGGCCGAGAGTGCTGTTGATCGCGCCATGGCGCAGCGCAACCTTGAGAACCTCGGCTCTTCCGCCAGCGCGGCCGGCAAAGGCGTCGGCCTGCGGGCAGGAATCGCGCCGCAGGCTGGAACATACAAGCAGCATGGGCGGCACGTTTCCGTTCAACTGTAGCGCTGGCGAGGCTTTTGACCAGAAGCGTGGATCGCTCCCGAACACCCGATCATAAAACCTGGGATGGCCTGGCCGCTCCATGATCGCCGAAACATCGTAGGCTGCGCTATCGAGCGCCACCGTTCCTGCCCATTGCTTTACGCCTGCCTTTTCAGCGATCGAACGATCTGTAGAGACGAGTGCCACGAGGTGAGCGCCGGCTGAATGTCCCATCAATACGATCTTCGAGGGATCACCACCCCATGAGCCAGCTCGTCGCTGGGCCACCGCCATTGCGGCTGCAACGTCTGCCGCCTGCTGAAGTGGATCGGCAGCCGGCATCAATCTTGTCTCGACCGATACGAAGATGAAGCCCTTCGGCAACCAGTGCGCAACCTTGTTCTCTACTACACCTCGGGCGGATTTCGAGCCAACCGTCCATGCTCCGCCGTGCACCATAAGTATGATCGGGGATTTTCGAGCGTTTTTTGGTAGATAGACATCCATCCTTTGCTCGGACATAGGACCGTAGGCAATATCGCGTTCAACGCGTGCGCCAAAAAGATTATCCAATGGCTGTTGCGCGTAGACCGGGGCTGCCAGGGAAGCCGTCAGCATGGCCAATATCAACAACGCACGCTTCACAAACGAGCAACCCAAAAGACCGATGTCGGTCATATTTCTATTCCTTCAAAAACTTATCCAACAGAGGCGACTTGACGCCTCATTTGTTGCCGGAAAATTTCAGACGCGAAATTCTTTCGTCGCATTGCCGCGCTCAAGCGTGTTCGTTAGGTCTTTTGTCCAGCCACACGGAGCACATATAATGTCCCTCACCAATCACGACATCATCGAAACCACTGCATGGCGCCGCCATCTTCATACCATGCCGGAAGTGTCCGGCGAGGAGGTAGAGACCGCCAGGGAAGTCGTTCGCTTCATGCGAGAGACAGGGCCGGATGCGATCGTGGAGGGACTTGGCGGCACAGGTGTGGCGGTGATCTATGACAGTGGCACTCCCGGCCAGTCGGTGATGATCCGCGCCGAACTCGATGCCCTGCCGATCGAGGAACTGGGAGAGCCGGAATATAGGTCGAAAATTCCCGGCAAGAGCCACATGTGCGGACATGATGGCCACATGGCGACGCTTGCGGCTGTCGGCCGCGCGCTTGGCCGAGAACGCCCGAAGAAGGGTCGCGCGATCCTTCTCTTTCAGCCGGCGGAAGAAAACGGCGCTGGCGCCGCAGCCGTCATCGCCGATGAGAAATTCGCTGCACTGACGCCGGATTTCAGCCTGTCGCAGCATAACATGCCCGGTGTGCCCTTCGGTCATGTCTGGCTGAAGAATGGACCGGCCAACTGCGCTTCCCGCGGCATGAAGATCACGCTGACGGGCAAGACGGCCCATGCCGCCTATCCCGAAACGGGGACCTCTCCGGTAAGTGCCGTCGCGGCCCTGATGCCCGGACTCAATACCTTGTCGGTCGGCACGGTATTGGACGGCGACCTTGTCCGCGCCACAGTCACCCACGCCGCGATCGGAGAGCCAACCGTCGGTGTAGCGCCCGGCCACGGCGAGATCTGGGTAACGTTGCGAACGTCCACCGACGATCAGATGGCCGCGCTCGTCGATAAGGCAGAGACCATGGCCAGTGAGGCTTCCGCGGCGAGCGGACTGAAGCTTGAGATCGAATATCAGGAAGTGTTCGGACATTGCGTCAACGACGCTGAAGCCGCCGACATCCTGCGTGCCGCAATGGATGCGGAAGGCGTATCCCATGAACCGGGCGAAGGGTTCCGCGCCTCGGAAGATTTCGGTCGTTTCGGCGCGGTATCCAAATCGGCCATGCTGTTTCTCGGTGCCGGAGAAAACCACCCCGCTCCGCACAACCCGAATTACGATTTTCCGGACGACCTGATCCCGATCGGGGCAAAGATCTTCCTGCGTGCCATCCGCAATACGCTTGGCTGAACAAGACATGGCTGAATACGAAAACGGAGCCCTGAGGCTCCGTTTTTTTATGCGTCGTTGTTGTTGAACAGCTTGGCCAGGAAGCCACCGCCAGAACCTGAGCCGGGGCGTTTTCCGTCCCACTTGTTCACGATGATCATGTGGGTGATCTCGCCGCGCTGAAACGCCTTGAGGAAACGGTCGTAATCGGCGAAGGCGACGCATCCATGCGAATCGCCACGGACACGAAGCAGAAAACTGTGTGCCAGAAGGCCTGTGCGGCCCTGCGGCGGCTTGCCGTCAGTCGGCGTCAGGCGAATGGCGGCAACGCCGTGGAACAGAGATTCGCGCATCGAAAGCTTGTAGGTGCCGGGAGGCGTCGGACCGCGCATCTTCACATGGGTGAATTTAGGATTGTCGCGCATGCTGCCGATGCCGGAATGGGCTTCTAGCTTGGTGCCGTTCGGCATATGCACGACACCATTGGTGATGTCGTAGATTGCAACCTTGGTACCGAGACCCTGCCACTTGGGCGAAGGCGCAGACGGGGTTACCGGCTCCTCGCGCATCGGGTTGTCCGGCTTGGCGAAAGCAAGCACCGTCGGCTTGTCATCCCCGTCAGCCTTGCCCGGTTTCTGCGGCGCGACCGATGCGATCGCAGCAAGCGCATTGGCGCGGCCTGCCGGCTTTGCATCGTCGCCACGCATGCCAGCCGCTGGCCGGATGACGGGAAGCGGACCAGCCTTCGGAAGCGCGTAGGTGTCAGCAGCCGGCGGAACGGCGAGTGCCACCACATCCTGCGTGATTTCGACCGACGGCTGGTTGATCGAAACATCATCGCCATCCGACGTATCGAGTGAAGCCATTTCGACTGGCTTCATATCCTTCAGTGCGGCGACGTTGGTGACGTTTTCCGCGTCCTGGATCATGTCGGGCATTGCGCCCTCGCCTCGCGGCGCAACCAGAACGGTGCCTTCCATTGCCTGCCCAAGCGCCGAGCGTATGGCATCGCTGCCGGGACGTTTGGTCGTCAGAGCAGCAAACTGCTGGTCCGTTTCCACCCGACGCGCAGCTTTCGCCATGGCGTGGTGAAGAGCTTGCCGGACGGTTGAACCTTCAGGACGCAAAGCTGCCAAGGCAGCGATCTCGGCCCCGGCGAGACGCGAACCTTTGGGTTCAGCGGCTGCACGGCCAGGAAGCCGGGAGAATTTGGAGACGTCGAGGGTTCTCTCGCCGAGATCCCGCGTCAGATGCCCGCCTGTGACGACGGGCGAAAGAAGCGCGGTCTGAAAATGCAGATCCTTGGCAGGCTTCACCGCGGTTGCCACGGTGACGGCCGAAGCGCCGATCAGCGCTGCAACGGTAAGTCCGATACCGATGGTCATATTCAAGAGAATCGATCGGCCGCGCTTGCGCTTTGCCGATCGCTTCGAGACCTGATTCCGCTTCGTGGAGGCTTCGACCCTACGCACCATCACTCGTTACCCGAACCGTTACTCATCACTGCAAAGGTCGCAAAGGGCGCCTCGCTTACCAGACTGGGGTGGTTTTGCGAAACGGAATGATTCCGCGTAAAACCGCCCTGCGAATGGGTGAGAGAATGAACGATTATGGTAACCAATGTCTTTACGCCGCCCCGATCAGTTTCGATGGCGCTCATAAAAGCGCATGCCGCCGGAAGTTTAGCCGAAATGCGGCGAGGCTGTGTTTCTGGCCTCGGGAATTAAGGCGGGTCAAGCTGACGACCGTTGCTGTTTAGCGACAAAAGACCGGTTATTCAAGGCAAGGGGCTTAAATTACCGGGTATGCGGCACTATGCGACAGAAAAACAAGGGCGCTCGGCAACGGAAAACGGCCACGAAATACGTGGCCGTCAGGTTCTGCTCGGTCAGTATTTTCAGCCGTCGATCCGGCGGATCGTGCGGCCTTCGTTGAAGAACCACGGCCTGAACTTGACGCCGACGACATTGCCGACAAAAGCGGCCACCGCCCAAAGGTAACCATGAAGGCTCCCTGAAGCGATCCCCGAAAAATAGGCGCCGATGTTGCAGCCATAGGCAATCCGGGCGCCATAGCCCAGCAACAGCCCGCCAATCACGGCAGCGAAAACAGAGCGTAGCGGAATATCGAGGTTCGGCGCGAACTTGCCGGCGAGAGCCGCGGCCAGCATGGCACCGGCAATGATGCCGAAATCCATCACCGAAGTCACATCGGCAAATACGCTAGCTGCCAGCGCCTTGGCATTGCCCGGCTGCTGCCAATAGGGCCAGGAGGCCGGATCGATGCCGATCAGTTGCGCACCCTTGGCGCCCCACAGCGCGAAGGCCGAAGTGACGCCCCAGGGGCGACCCGCGATTGCAAGCGTTGCAAAGTTAAGGATGACAAGCGCGATCGCACCGAAGACCAGCGGCCATGGCCCACGCAAATACCGGGCAAAACCTTGGCGTGGCGACGGCGGAGCCTGTTCAAGCGCGCCGTTCCGCTTCTTTTCGACGACGACCGTGATGGCGGCGATAGCGCCGAAAATGGCCAGAGACACTGCAATGCCACCGACAGCACCAAAGGTCTGGAAAAGCGCGGTCGGCGGCAGCGCAGGCAGCGCCGCCCACCAGCCCGTATGCAGCGTGGCGACGAGCGAGCCGACAATGAAGAAGAACAGCGTGACCAGCATACGAGCATTGCCGCCGCCGGCGGTGAACAACGTGCCGGAAGCGCAACCGCCGCCAAGCTGCATGCCGACGCCGAACATGAAAGCGCCGGCAATGACACCGATACCGGCCGGCGAAATATTGCCGCGCACTTCATTGCCGAACAACGTGCCGCTGGCCAGAAAAGGAAAGAACAGGATGACTGCAAGGGCAAGCAGGATCATCTGGACGCGCAGGCCGCGTCCCCTGCCCTCGGCGATGAAAACCCGCCATGCCGAGGTGAAGCCGAAGGCCGCATGATAAAGCGAAATGCCCAGCGCACCACCGACAAGAAAAAGCGCGCCCTGGGCTGGTCCGTAAATGGCACCGAGCGCCAGCGTGCCGGCAACGAGAACGACAAGGGAAACGAGACCAGGCGTTCCGAGCGGCGGCACAGTCGCTCCTGATCCCAGGGAGGACGAAATCGACATCGAATTATGCTCCTTATTATACGCCTTACCTATTGGTATCGCCGGAGCATGACGAGGTTAGGTTTTCTGACCGCTGGCACATTTATGAGAATAAATTTCTCTCACGGCACCGAAAACCAGTCAAAGCAATGCTTAAAACATTCCACCCCGCGAGGGGAATCGCGGGGTGGAACGAGCCGAATGGCGGGGGGAGTACCAGTTCGGCAGGGGTTAGGAAGGGATACGATCAGAACTCGCCGGAGAGACCGACACGAACGCCGGGCGCGCCACCGCCAGGCGAATAACCGACCGAGGCATCGAAGACGACCGGATAGTTGCTGTCGAACATATGAGCCACCGCAAAGCTCGTCGCCATTTCGCCGTGGTACCCGGCGATGTTCGTCGACCAGGATGTCTTGCCCGGTGCAGAAGGTTTTGGCGCAGCCGTCATCGACATCGCAGCAGCAATACCCTTGCGTGTTTCGCTGCGCAGGCTGGAAATATCACCGCGTAGGCTGGAGATATCCGAGCTGATCCGGTTCACGTCGATATTGGCAGACGCTATATTGCCGGCCGCATCTGTCGTCAGAACCTGCGTGGGGCCGCTCTGCGCTGCCCGGCTTGCAGTCGATGTAACGCCCGGCATCGTGTAGGTATTCGTGGACGTACCGATCATCACCTGACCGGCCCGGGTCGTGGTCGCGCCACGACCGATCGCGGTGCTGTTGGCGTGTGCGGCACTTGAACCGTAACCGACGGCAGTCGCATCGGCACCGGTGGCAACGGCATTCGGCAGGCCGCTCGTGTTGTTGGCTGCCAAGGCCCCATTGGTGCCTGCACCTCCGATGAAGGAATTGATCGCCTGAAGCGCCGAGTTGACGTCGGTATAGGTGTTGCCCCGCAGCGTGTAGCTCGGGCCGGTGAAGACATTGGTGTTGCTGTTATAGCTGGATCCGCCGCCAAGCGCGATGGCCACGTCCCCCAGCCCGGTCGTGACGGTATTGCTGACTGCCCGCAGCTGCCTGACGTTGACGGCATCCGTATCGGCCGTGCCACCCGCGACATTGGTGATTTGGCGCTCGCCGCCTGCCGTACCGACTGAAACCGCACCGGCGGTCGAAGAGACCGCAGTTCCCGAAAAGAGTTCTGTTGCACCGGCCATACCGGCACGAGATGCCACCGAACCGGAACCGAGCGCAACGCCACCGGCCGCACTTACATTCGTGTCAGCCCCGAGCGCGACACCGTTTGCGGCAGTCACCGTGCCGCGCAGGCCGAGTGCGATTGCATTCGTGGCCGCCACGCTTGTATTTGCCCCGTTACCAATGGCAACCGAGTTCACCTCACCCGCGACAGATGCCGCATTGCCCGCCCCACCGAGCCCGGTGAGACTGCCGCCGCCCATCGAGATACCCCGAGCATCGTCGATATCGATCGAGTCGGCCGCCAGCCCGCAATCCGCACTGTTGACCGCCTGCCCGTTGGTATCGAGAACGTTGACGCCGATATTCTTGCCGCTCAGGGCGCCGGTGAGGTTGAGATCGATCAATGACGACAATGGGCTGAGAATAGCCCCGAGCCCGGAAGTGAGCGGTTGCAATACCGGCAGATCGACACTCAGGCCCGAGCAGACATTGACGAGCGGTGCTGACTGCGCATGCGCGGTGGTACTGTAAAAGCTGGAGACAAGCGTGACGGGCAAGGCGATTGCGGGAAGAATAAGGCGTTTCATGGTGACCCCTCCAATTCGGATAACCAATCATTTCGCAACATGCTTAATAAGCTATTTCTAATTTAGATAACTCAACAACACCTTCGCGATGACCATGAATTGCTTGAATAATTTTCTTGATCGCCGAATGGTGCCTTGGCATTCTGCTGTCACAAACGCGGGAGAACATCATGAAAGCACTGCTGTTGATCGACATGCAGAATGGTTTTTGCCCAGGTGGAAACCTGCCCGTACCGGACGGCGATTCGGTGGTTGCCGTCGCCAACCGCCTGATTCGCGACGGCGGATATGACGTTGTCGTCGCCTCCCAGGATTGGCACCCGGTCAACCATGGCAGCTTCGCCTCCCAACACCCCGGCAAAAAACCTTTCGACATGGGTGAACTGTCCGGCCAGCCCCAGGTCATGTGGCCGGATCATTGCGTCCAGGGCACCCCGGATGCGGAGTTCCATCCGGACCTCGATGTAAGCGAAATCGACTATATTCAGCAGAAGGGCGAAAACCCCGCAGTCGATAGTTATTCCGCCTTTCGCGATAACGATCGTGCCGCGTTGACCGGGCTTGCCGGTTACCTCAAGGCGCAACAGGTGACGGAACTCGACATATGTGGACTTGCGACAGACTATTGCGTCAAGTTCTCGGCTATTGACGCGCGCGATATGCTGCCGGAGGTCAACGTCCGCTTCATATCCGACGCGAGCCGCGGCATCGATCTGCAAGGCGTGAAGGATGCCATTTCGGAAATGCGGGAGCGCGGTATCGATATCGTCAGCAGCGACGTGATCCTGGCCGATTAACGCGAAATTCTCGGACTTCCAACTCGATCTTCATTGTCCTGCACTGGGTATCGATCAGCAAAATCGATAAGTTGAATAAACGCAATTCAATTGCCAGTTGGTGCGACTGCTTCTACACGCACATCCTATGGAGAAACATGCGGATAGTGCGGAAATCTGCCCAGTCAGACCCGCACCGAACCGCCGTGCCGCGGGAACAATGCATGGATAGTCACGAACAGCTGACAAACGGCCTGAAGAAGGGCGCCATCGTCGCCATTTCATCGGCCCCGTTCGGCATTCTTTTCGGCGCCATCGCGGTCGATAACGGTTTCAGCATAACCGAAGCCGCATTGATGAGTGGTCTCGTTTATGGCGGCGCCAGCCAGCTGGTCGGCATCGAACTTTTTGGCCACCACGTTGCGGCGTGGGTGATCGTGCTCTCCATTCTGGCGGTAAACTTTCGCCATATTCTCTATTCGGCCGCCCTCACACCCGTGCTTGGCCGTTATCCGCATGTCCAGCGCTGGCTGGCGTTTTTCCTGCTGGTCGATCCGCAATTCGCCGAAACGGTGAAACGTGAAGACAGCTGCAAGCCCGCGACTTTTCGATGGTACTTTGCCATGGGGGCCGTCGTTTGGGTCTCCTGGATACTGACGACGGTCATCGGCGCGTTCTTCGGCCGGATGATCGGCGATCCGAAAGCGCTCGGCATCGATGTGCTGCTGCCGATCTATTTCCTCGGCCTGACCATGGGTTTCCGTAGCCGCCACAACTTTATCCCCGTCATGCTCGCGGGAGCGATCGGTTCGGTCGCTGCTTTCCATATCGTCGGTTCACCCTGGCATATCAGCGTCGGAGCAGCGCTCGGCATTCTGGTCGCCGCCATCCTGCCGCCACCCAAGATGCATGAGGAACCGGACGTATCGGAAATAGAACGGGAGGCGATGTAAATGACCGAGATAAGCGCTTTCTCAATCGATCCCGACACGGCCATGCTTATCGTGGTCGCAGCGATCGCCACGTATTTCACCCGCATCGGTGGTTATGTGCTGATGAGCAGCATGAAACGCATTCCGCCACGAGTGGAATCGGCGCTGAACGCTGTGCCGGCAGCCGTATTGACGACGCTGGTGGCACCGCCTTTCATTTATGGCGGCTGGGACATCAAAATCGCCATGGTCGTAGCGCTGGTCGTTGGCCTGCGTTTTCCGGGCCTTACGATCCTTGCAGTTGGCTGGGCGGCCGTGATGGCCGCCCGTTACGGGCTTGGTCTCGGCGCCTGAAATCAGGCCGTGATCGGTGCGGTCGCTGTTTCAAGCCATGCCTGTACCGCGCTGTCCGTGATCAGCGGCACCAGCTTGTCACGCACAGTGACGTGATAGGCATTCAACCAGTCCAGTTCTTCAGACGTCAGCAACGCAGAGACGACGAGGCGGCGATCGATCGGGCACCAGGTCAGCGTCTCGAATGAGCGCATCATCATATCGCCGCCGGCAATTTCCTCGGCCTCGCGAACGAAGATCAGGTTCTCGATACGGATGCCGTAATGACCGGGGCGATAATAACCCGGCTCGTTCGACAGGATCATGCCGGGCAACAGCTCCTGCGTCGCCAGCCGAGAAATGCGCTGCGGACCTTCATGCACCGAAAGATAGGAGCCGACGCCATGGCCGGTGCCATGGGCGAAATCGCCGCCGGCCTTCCACAATGCGATACGTGCCAGCGGATCGAGATCGCAGCCGCGCGTGCCTTTGGGGAAACGCGCCGTGCTGATGGCAATCATGCCTTTCAGCACCAGCGTGAAGAAGCGTTTGCGATCTTCCGGGACCTCGCCGACCGCCACCGTACGGGTAATATCGGTGGTGCCGTTGATATATTGCGCGCCTGAATCGATCAGGAACAGTTCCCCGGCTTCGATTTTGCGGTCGCTTTGACGGGTGACGCGATAATGCATGATGGCGGCATGCTCACCGGCACCGGCAATGCTGTCGAACGAAACATCGCGCAACGGGTTCTGCAGGTTCTGACCGACACGCGCACGCGCTGCTTCGAGCGCTTCCACCGCCTGGATTTCGGTGATTGAGCCCGGCTTGGCCTGATCGAGCCAATAGAGGAACTCGACCATGGCGACCCCATCCTGCACATGTGCATCGGCTGAGCCCTTGAGCTCCACAGCATTCTTGATGGCGCGCGGCAGGCGTGCAGGATCGGTGCCCTCCACCACCACGCCGCCCGCCCTCTCTATGGCATAGATCAGCGCAAGCGCCGTCAGCTCAGGATCGGCGAGAATGCGACCACCATCGGCGGCATAACTGCCGATCCGGTCGATCAGCGAAGAAGGTTCCTGAACGATCGCGAGCGGCTGAAGGTGAGCGCGAGCCTCAGTGCCGAGCTTGCGCTCGTCGATAAACAATTCCGCCTTGCCATCCGCGCTGATCAGCGCGCGTGAAAGCGGATGCGGCGTGTGCGCCACGTCGGCGCCGCGAATATTGAATATCCATGCAACCGAAGACGGATCGGCGATCAGCGCTACCGCAATATCCTTTGCTTCAAGGCCGGCGGCGATCTCAGCTATCTTATCTGCCGCGGGCTTTCCGGCATGCACATCCTGCTGGACGGCAACGGCGCCAAGCGGCTCGGTCGGACGATCAACCCATGCGGTATCGAGAGGATTTTCGGAAAGAAGCACGAGCGATCCACCGATCTCCTCCAGAGCCTTCTCCAGTTTCCTTACCTCAGAGCCACCATGCAGCCAGGGATCGATACCGAGGCGAAAACCCTTCAGAGCATGCGATCGAAGCCAGAGGTGCGGCGGCTCGTTGACCAGATCGCCGGCAGTGAAAACGGCACCATCCACCTGTTCGGCAACCTGCGTGACATACCGACCATCGACAAAAACAACGGCCTCAGTCTGCGTGACAAGTGCCATTCCGGCCGAGCCGGTAAACCCGGTGAGCCATGACAAACGCTCGGCCGACTCCGGAACATATTCGCTTTGATACTCGTCGGCGCGTGGAACGAGAAAACCGTCGATATTCAGGTCGGCGAAACGTGCTCGAAGCGACGCAACACGCTCACCGCCGTACTGAGGAGAAGATTTATTGTCGAAGGACTGAAACATGACTGCCATTCCGCTGATGTGATTCCGCTTGTCATCGATATTAGGCGATCTGACCGAGATGTCGCCAGCCCGGCACGGGATGTTTGTCTGCCGCATATTCAAGCAGTCATCCGCCAAGCCATGCGATAATCACATGTCACCAATGAGCGAAGCCTACTCACTGTGCAACTCGATGGCGCATATATTCTCTCCATACTGAGTGAAACATCAGACCGAAGGATGAAATCGATGGCCAACTCCATTTTCCGCAATGCGATGAACCGTATGGTCCAGGCCCGTGAAAAGCAGGCTTCCCGTTATGCCAACGGCGCACTCTTGAGCCTCGATAACGAGACGCTGAAAAACCTCGGCACCAGCCGCGAAGAGCTTCGCCGCAAGGGTGCCAAGCCCTGCACCTTCTGATCTGCCGATCACAAGGAGCGGACCTGATCCGACAGAATAAACGCCGGCTTGAGCAGATCCTCCCTCGTGCTCGCAGGCAGTCAGGCTGAAAAGCCTGCAAAGGCGGCGCGAAAGCGCCGCCTTTTGATTTTCGGAAAATTACGTATTGATGTCATGCACACAGTGCAATGCTGAATAGCAGCTTCACCGATTGGTGAAATGCATCGTAACCCAGCCGTTTCTCCAGATCGTGGAAAGATGCCGCATACCCGCGCCGTTATAGGCGGCGATGACCTTCCAGCGCTGAGTGGCCAGAATTCCGGACAGGATCACCGATCCGCCGGGTGCCAGATGATGTTCAAGCTCCGGCGCCATCTTCATCAGCGGACGAGCAAGGATGTTGGCGATGATCAGATCGAACGGCCCGTCTTCGCGGAAGGCCGGAGAGTGAAACCCCGGTGCAGTTTCCACCCGTATGCCGTTGGCGATACCATTGCGCCTGACATTTTCCCGCGCAACCCGCACGGCGATGGGATCGATATCTGTGGCCAGAACCGGGATCTTTCTGACTTTTCGCACAGCAATAGCAAGCACGCCGCTACCCGTCCCCAGATCAAGCGCATTTTTGATCGGTCTGGCGCGCAGGACCTTGTCGATTACCTCTAGGCAACCAGCTGTCGTGCCGTGATGCCCCGTGCCGAAAGCCTGACCGGCATCGATTTCGATAGCGATGTCGTTCTCGCGAACCTTGTCGCGGTCATGCGAGCCATGGACGATGAAGCGCCCGGCGCGAACCGGCTTCAGCCCCTCCAGCGATTTTGCGATCCAGTCGACATCGGGAATGATTTCGCGAGCAATTGCGAGGTCAGGGAATGGCTCTGCGAGCGCCGCAGCGATCCGCTCACGGATCGCCGCTTCATCGTCGGCCAACATATAGACCGAGGCTTCCCATATATCGCGCTTTTCATCCACCTCGGTGGTGGCGATCGCGAGGTCTTCTTCGCCGAAGACATCCGACAGAAGGTCGAGAACTTCGCCCGCCGTTACTTCGGTGACTGTCACATAGAGGCGGATCTCACTCACGGTCTTCTCTCTCAGCTGATTGTTGCGCAGACCATTGCCACAGAAGCCGGGCGCCATTCAACCGGGAACGCACTCAACGGCTATCAATCAGCCCTTGATCAGATTGGCGAGTTTCTTTTCGGCAGCCTCGGGGTTTTCGCCATAGGCGATCGTGCCCGCGAACCGACCACTTTTATCGAGGAGAAAAACTGATGCTGTGTGGTCCATTGTATAGTCGCCGTTGGGATCAGATTCGTCCACCGGCACCTTTTTCGCGTAAACCTTGTAGCCCTTGATCATCGCAAGAACATCGGTTGGCGGTCCCGAAATGCCCTTGATGCGATCGGTGACGTTGGAAATGTAGAGGCCCAGCAATTCCGGCGTGTCACGCTCCGGATCGACGCTGACGAAATAACCGTTCAGCTTTGTACCGTCGGGGTCAACCTTGTGCATCCAGCCATTCAGCTCGAACAAGGTTGTCGGGCAGACCTCAGGGCAATGGGTAAAGCCGAAGAACAGGGCGGTGGGTTTTTCCCGGAAGGCCTGCTCCGTGATCGCCTGACCATCCTGTGCAACCAGGCGGAACGGCACGCCGAACGGACCTTCTGTCAGATCCTGTTTTTGCCGGGTTACCTCCAGGGTCAACCACACGAGGACGCCCGCGAGAGCAAAGACGGCGATCCACAAGGCTATCCGAAGGCTTTTCATGGTCAGTCTCTTATTCAGGAAAACAACGTCGCAGGGATAAACGCAACGGATCGCCGGCGCAATTCAACATCCCGTACCGAAACCTTCGGGCCACGAGATCAAAAGCACCATGACAAAGCCGTCTCTCCCGCTGAAAGCAGAATGGAAGAGCCGTATTTGATCCAGCCTGCAAATGCGACCACCGACAGGACAAGCGCCGCCAGCCCGAAAAAGAGCGCGGCAGGCAGAACGAAGGGATGGACGGGACTTGGTTGCATGTCCGTGTTCTATACGAATCGGATCTGCCTGAACAGATTACTTGCTGCCCTATGCCGCAGCCCGAAAACAATCCGGATTTTGCAAAGGATTCACCGGTTTTTCACTTCTGCGCGGCAAAGATCATACCAACATGATTCCTGAAGCCCCTGTTGTTATCCGGGCCTCTCAGCCAAACGGAAGAGTTCTGATATGAGCAATGCGATAAAGCAGTCCGGCGCCTATCTCGAGATCGTCTCGTTCCATCTCGGAGACCAGGAGTTCTGCATCGACATCATGGCGATCCGCGAAATCCGCGGCTGGGCACCGGTCACACCGATGCCGCATACCCCGCCTTACGTCCTCGGCCTTATCAACCTGCGCGGCGCGGTTATCCCGGTCATCGACATGGCATGCCGTCTCGGCATGAAGATGACTGAACCGTCCGAGCGCTCTGCCATCATCGTCACGGATATCCGCGGCAAGCTCGTCGGCCTTCTGGTCGAACAGGTTTCCGACATGATGACCATCAAGAGCGAAGACCTGCAGCCGGCACCGGAAATCATTCCCGAGGCGCAGCGCGATTTCTGCCGCGGTATCGTGGCGCTGGAAAAGACGATGGTCTGCTTCCTCAACCTCGACACGGTCATCGCCGACGAACTTTCGCGCGAAGCCGCCTGAGCGCCGACAACGTTTGAGAAACTCCAAGACGCCCGGTGTGACCTCACGCCGGGCGTTTTCGTTTGCCGAAGCGCGATCCTCACCAAACCGTGTCGCACGCATATGTGATGGAACAATAAGCCATTGCAAAATAAAGATTTTTTTATGAAACCTTCTTGGACGATAGGCGGTTTAGTCCCTGTCAACTCAGACACGATGCAACGAAAAAACGCTCCCTATAACGTTATTTCGTCGCGTGAAAGAAAACGACGACAAGGAGAATTTCGATGAAAAAAGCTATTGCACTCGCAGCACTGCTTTCCGCTTCCACTTTTGCTGGCGCCTATGCCCAGGATACAGGTGTGACGGCACCCGCTCCCTCTGCCATGGACGTGACCGTGGTCAACGTCACCAACGACCCGAGCGCAGATAACGGCAGCAGACTGCCCCAGACCATTTCGAACCCCACTCCTGACGTGATCCAGGCCGCTCAGGCCCAGGTATCATCCGACCCGGCACTGCAGAGCGCACTCAAGGAGCAGAATGTCGAGCTCCAAAACGTCGTGGCGATCGAAACGGCAGCCAATGGCGGCAAGACAGTCTACATTCGCTAACATCACCGCTTCTGTGACAGAAAAGCCGGGCTCATGAGGAGCTCGGCTTTTTCATGCGCATAGTCAAGCGGCGTTTAAGGCGCCGGCTTACCCTTCGTCCACGTCACCTGCTGGCCGTAAAGCGGCACCGTGGAAATCGCCATCTTGGCAGAGCCTTCCACAACCTGACGGGAATGGGCGAGATAGATCAGCGTATCATTGGTCTTGTCGTAGATGCGCTTGACCAGAAGGTCTTTCCAGATCAGCGACCTGCCCTGCCGAAACACCTCTTCGCCGCCCTTGTCCAACTCGATATCGCCAATCTCGATCGGTCCGGTCTGGCGGCAGGCAATGGAATTGTTGGAAGGGTCTTCGAACCAGTTGCCGTTTCTCAGGCGATCGATAACGCTTCGATCGAAATAGGTGACGTGGCAAGTGACGCCCTTGACCTGAGGGTCCGGCACGGCCTCGACAATAATGTCATTGCCGATCCAGTCGACCCCCACCTTGCCGACCACTTCCGCGATCGCAGGTGCGGCTGCAAGGCCGGTCAGAATGGTAACGGCAGAGACAAGCGAAACAACGCGGCGGCTCAGGCGGGGCATAGGGCAAATCTCCGGTCAACGATCCGTGATCAGAGATAAGGTGCAACCCACCGCTTGCAAGGCTTATCGGGGCCGTTAACGGCCAATCGCAATCATAGACTGCTTACGCAAAGTACATGCGTCGTAGCCGCCGGAAAACAGACGGCCGGCCTTCATCCCGATCGCCACCGGGATATCGCGGATTTCAGGCAGGTTCAGCGCACGCGCGATCGCGATCGAAGCCTCCGCACAGACGGCAGCATCCTCGGCAGCATTATGATGCAAAAAATTCAGACCGAGATGTTGCGCCAGAATATTGAGCTTGTGCGAGATCAGATGCGGCCAGACCTTCTGCGCCATCTTGACACTGCATAGATAGGAAAGCTCGGGATAGGATTGGCGGTACTGATCGAGACAAGCGCGCCAGACGCTGAAATCGAAAGCAGCATTATGCGCAATCATCGTCGCCCCGGCGAAATCGTCGGCGAACTCGTCCATCACCTCGGGAAATTCACCGGCATCCTCGACCTGCTCAGGGCGAATGCCATGGATCGCGATGTTGAAAGACGAAAAACGCATGTCCTTCGGCCGGATCAAACGTTCCTCGACGCGAACAACCTTGCCATTCTCGATCCATGCAAGTCCGACCGAACACGCACTTCCGCGTTGTTCGTTGGCGGTTTCGAAATCGATGGCGATGGTCTTCAAGGCTGACTTCCGGTTGTTCGTCCACCGGGCTTCTACGCCTCAAGAGATGATTCGGCAAAGCCGGCCGCCTCGCGCGGCTTGACGCTGCCTGCTTTTCGTGGCCCAATTCAACCTATGACCAGCTCTATCGCCCTTACCCATGTGACCATGACCATTCGCCCTGCAGGGCGCGTGGCGGGTTTGGCGCGTTAGCCGGTCATCCGTCCACCACCCTGCCGAATGATGGCAGGGTCGGCATCGTTCCGCTCTGCTTCGGCAAAACCAAGAGAGCGACATGAACGAACTGGAAAATCCCCCACCACTGGCAAGAGATGCTGCATGGCCCGACGGCCTCGTTATCCGCGCACGGCGACCAGCGGACGCCGAAGACATCGTTATGTTGCACAATCTTCCAGGCTACAGATATGGCACGTTGCGCACCCCGCACCACACGCCGGATGAAATTCGCAAGAGCATTGAAAGTCAGCCGGCAAACACGACCGGGTTGATCGCACTTATCGACGGCAGGGTCGTCGGCGATGCGGGATTGACGCGGCTTGCCAATCGCCGCGTCCATGTGGGCAGTATCGGCATGGGAGTAAACGACGCCTATATCGGCAAAGGGATTGGTCGTGCGCTGATCGGAGAGATCCTTGCGCTTGCCGACAACTGGTTCAACCTGCGCCGTATAGAACTGACGGTCTATGTGGATAACGACCCCGCAATCCGTCTGTACGAGAAAAACGGCTTTGTGACCGAAGGCCATCTACGGGAGTTCGCCTTTCGAGACGGAACCTATGTCGATGCCTATACGATGGCGCGGCTGAAGACATGATCGAAGACAGGCTTCCGCCGCAGGCCATGCAGAACATGCGTCACCACCGGCGGAAGTAAAACATCAGAACATGGTGTTCGAATTCGCCGACTTTTCCGGGATCGGCTGAACGGCATCCCAATGCTCCTCGATCTTGCCGTCCTTCAGCCGAAAGATATCGACAATGGCATTGCCGCGCGTATTCGGTTCACGAACGGCATGCACGTGCAGGATCACATAGTCGCCGTCGGTAAAGACCTGTTTGATTTCGCTATGCGATTGAGGAAATTTCTCTTTCAGGAAAGCCAGAAATCCCTTCAAGCCTTCCGGGCCATCGGCTGCGTTTGGATTGTGCTGGGTATAGGTGCCAAGATAGACCGACGCAGCATCAAAATCCTTCTGGTTCAGCGCCTTCTCGTAGAAATCGAGAACTACGTCCTTGTTACGCTGCTGCACGGTTTTGCCATCGACCTGCTGTGCAAGGCCTGGGCCGGCAAACGCCAGCGCCAAAGCCGCAATGGCGACAACACGCAAAATCCTCATGGGAATTTTCCTATCATTTCGTGACAAAAAATTGCCGCTCTCTACCGGGCCGGCAGAGGACACAGGTGCAAATTCCAATATGATTGGAAAATAAAATTCGCTTTACCGAAAACTACAGATGCGATCAGCCGCCGATAAAGGCCAGCCACTCGTCCTCCGTCATCACCTCGACGCCGAGTTCCCGAGCCTTGTCGAGCTTGGACCCGGCGCCGGGGCCGGCGACGACATAATCGGTCTTTTTCGACACCGAACCTGCCACCTTAGCCCCAAGACCTTCGGCGCGCGCCTTGGCTTCGTCGCGGGTGAACCGTTCAAGCGAACCGGTGAAAACCACCGTCTTGCCGGCCACGGAGCTGTTGGATGCAGCGACCTGCTCGGCCTCCTGCGGCGTCACTTCCCGAAGCAGGTCGTCGATCACCTTGAGATTGCGCGGCTCCTTGAAGAATTCGACGATGGCGCGGGCGACGATCTCGCCGATCCCCTCGATATTGTTGAGATGCTGCCAGGCATCACCGCTCAGTGACGCGGCCTCCTTCATCGCGTTGTCGAAAGCTTCGTAAGTGCAGTAGTGGCGCGCAAGCAGCTTTGCCGTGGTTTCGCCGACATGGCGGATGCCAAGCGCGTAAATGAAGCGGTTGAGCGCGATCGAGCGACGCTCGTCGATGGCATCGAACAGCTTCTTGACGCTGACCTTGCCGAACCCCTCGATATTTTCGAGCTTCATCAACGGCGAAGTTTCCTGCCGCGCCTTCAGCGTAAAAATGTCGGGCGCAGTGCGGATCTGCAGCGTGGGATCTTCGCTCTCAAAGAAGAAATCGACCTGCTTTGTCCCAAACCCTTCGATGTCATAGGCGTTACGCGAGACGAAATGCTTCAGGTGCTCGGTTGCCTGTGCCCGGCAGACGAAACCGCCCGTGCAACGGGTAACGGAATCGAGCTTGCCTGTCTTTTCGTTCTTTTCCCGAACCGCATGGCTGCCGCAGACTGGGCATTTGGCCGGAAATTCGTATTTCTTCGCATCGGCTGGACGTTTTTCCATCACCACGTCCAGCACCTGCGGAATGACATCCCCTGCCCGCTGCACGATGACCGTATCGCCGGTACGGATATCATGTTCTTCCTCGCGGATACGCTCGCCGGAATTGCCGATACCCTCGATATAATCGGCATTATGCAGCGTCGCATTGGTGACGACGACACCGCCGACGGTGATTGGCGTCAGGCGGGCAACCGGAGTCAGTGCACCCGTGCGGCCGACCTGAATATCGATATTTTCGACTGTGGTGAAAGCCTGCTCTGCCGGAAACTTGTGTGCCGTCGCCCAGCGCGGCGAACGGGAGCGGAAACCGAGACGCGCCTGCAGGTCGAGCCGGTCGACCTTGTAGACGACGCCATCGATGTCGTAGTCGAGGTCCGGGCGGGCAAGGCCTATCTCGTGATAATGTGCCAGGATATCATCGACCGAATTCAGCCGCTTCATCAGCGGATTGACCGGGAAACCCCAGTCCTTGAAGGTCTGCACCATTTCGTACTGGGTCTTGGGCAGGTCGTTCGGTTCGGAAATCTCGCCCCAGGCATAGGCGAAGAATTTCAGCTTGCGGCTTTCCGTCACCTTGGCGTCGAGCTGCCGTAGCGAGCCGGCAGCGGTATTGCGCGGATTGACGTAAAGCTGCTTGCCCTGCGCCTCCATCTCGGCGTTGAGCGCCAGAAAATCGCTCTTGGCCATATAGACCTCGCCGCGCACCTCGACGATCGTGGGAGCGCCTTTCGGCAGGCGGTTAGGGATTTCCCTAATCGTCTTCACATTGGCGGTGACGTTTTCGCCCGTCGTACCGTCGCCACGGGTCGCAGCGTTAACGAGAACCCCGTCCTCGTAGCGGATCGACATGGACAGGCCATCGATTTTCGGTTCGGCGGTAAACGCGATAGAGTTGTCTGGCAACTGTCCTAGGAATCGATAGACCGAACTGACGAAATCGCGAACATCCTCGTCCGAAAACGTATTGTCGAGCGACAGCATGGGTCGTGCATGAGTGATCGGCGAGAAAGTCGCCAGCGGCGCCGCACCGACGGTGATCGACGGGCTGTCCGAGCGGATCAGCTGCGGAAAATGCTCCTCTATAGCGGCATTGCGGCGCTTGAGTGCGTCATATTCCCCGTCGGAAATCTCCGGCGCATCCTTGGCATGATAGAGTTCGTCATGATGGGCCAGCTCCTTCGCGAGCCGTTCCAGTTCGGCCGCGGCCGTCTGTTCGGTCAATGTCTCGATCGGGGTCTGGTCGGCGGCCATGCGGGAATCTCCATCTTCACCGCTTTTCTAGTGCAATCATCATGGATTGGAAGAAGCTGAAAATGCAGCGCGCCCTAAAAATCACGAACATGTTGGGGAAACAGACGAGGATGTGTAGGTCCAGCGACTGGACGCCACGCCATGCCGAACCGTAATACCTGATTCCGACATTCAGGTTCAGATAGAAAACAGGCAGGGAGATAACGAAAATGGCGCATGGCTGGCAGGACACCGGACTGCGCTACGGTCTTGTCACCCGCATCTTCCACTGGAGCATGGCCGTAATCCTGCTTTGGCAATTCTCGGGCATCGTCATCAATCGGCTCATCGGCCGCTCTGCTCTCACCGACATGCTGAACAGCACCCATGGTGAAATCGGAGCAGTCATACTGCTGCTCGCGGCGTTGCGCGCGCTCTGGGGCTTCTACAATCTCGGGAACCGGCCGAAGCATGAAAGCGGTCCGCTGGGTACTGCCGCTCGGCTTGGCCATATCGGCCTCTATGTCCTGATGCTGTTCATTCCGGCTGTCGCTTTCCTACGCGCTTTCGGTTCCGAATGGGGGCTTGCGCTTTTTGGCGTCGAGATCGTGCCGCGCGGAGCTGAAGACATCGGATGGATGGTGACACCGGCCAACCTTCTCCACGGAATATTCGCCTGGACGCTGCTTGCGATGATCGCCGGCCATATTGGCATGGCATTGGTTCATCGCTTCGTGTGGAAGGACGAAGTCATCAGTCGCATGGCGGGAAAAACGGGAAAACTTCAGGCAGCCGAGTAACCGGACCTTATCCCTGAAATTCGGCTTCAGCGATTACCGGAAAGAAGAGCTGCCGCGGCGGCCCTCGCTTCGTCCGTCACCGACGCACCCGACAGCATGCGGGCAATCTCTTCGGCACGGTGTTCCGGTGCCATGGTGGCGACGCGGGTTGCGATCTTCTCGGATCCGTCACTTGCCGGTCCCTTCGAGATCAGAAGATGCGTAGCGGCGCGGGCGGCCACCTGCGGCGCATGCGTGACGGACAGAACCTGCACGGTCGACGACAGCCGTTTCAGTCGCTGACCGATCGCATCCGCGACCGCCCCACCCACACCGGTATCGATTTCGTCGAACACCAGTGTCGGAGCGGAACCACGGTCGGCAAGCGCCACCTTCAGCGCCAGCAGGAACCGCGAAAGTTCGCCACCGGAAGCGACCTTCATGATCGGGCCTGGGCGCGTACCCGGGTTGGTCTGGACATGGAATTCGACCAAGTCGATCCCCTCGGCAGCAGCAGCCTCCGGATCGGCGGTTACTTCGACCATGAAGCGTGCGCGCTCCAGCTTCAACGCCGGCAGTTCCGCCATCACGGCGGCAGCGAGCGCTTCGGCACCCGTCTTGCGCTTCTCCGAAAGAGCCGCAGCCGCAAGATCGAATTCGGTTTTGGCGGCGGCAGCGATCTTTTCCAGCTGATCGAGTTTTTCCTCGCCGGCATCGAGATCGGCCAGATCCGCAACCATCTTTTCGGCAAGCGCCGGCAGATCGACCACAGCAACGGAATATTTGCGGCCCGCCGCACGCAATGCAAACAGACGCTCCTCGACACGCTCCAGTTCGCGTGGATCGAATTCGGTACGCCTTAGCGCCGCCTCGACCTCCATCTGCGCATTGGAGAGATAGTTGAGTGCCTGATCCAGAAGCTCGACAGTCTCTTCCAGCAGACCGGGAGCCTCATGGCTCTTGCGTTCCAGACGGCGCACCATCGAACCGATCAGCGGCACGGGCGATGCATTGCCATTGAGGAATTCGGAAGCCTCCGAAATGTCGCCAGCAATTCGCTCGGACTTCTGCATCTTCGAACGCTGTTCGGCGAGCTCATCCTCTTCGCCATCACGCGGTGAAAGAGCCTCCAGCTCCTCGACCGACGCGCGAATATAGTCAGCTTCGCGGGCCGCAGCCTCCACCTTGGCGCGATGCGCCTTGAAGGCGCGTTCCGCATCCCGCAAAGTGCGGTAGAGACCGCCCACCTGCTGGACCTCTTCGGACAGCTGGGCGAAAGCGTCGAGCAGCATCCGGTGTGCATTGGTATCGATCAGGGCCCGGTCGTCATGCTGCCCGTGGATCTCCACAAGCACCTGCCCCACCTGCCGCATCAACTGCACGCTGACCGGCTGATCATTGATCGAAGCGCGTGTACGACCGTCTGCCGACTGGATACGACGGAAGATCAGGTCGCCGTCATCATCGATGCCGTTTTCCTTGAGAAGTTTTCGAGCCGCGTGCTGTCCGGGTACGTCGAAAACGGCAGTCACCTGCCCCTTGTCTTCGCCGTGTCGAACAAGGCCGCCGTCACCGCGGCCGCCGAGTGCCAGCGAGAGACTGTCGAGCAGAATGGATTTGCCGGCGCCGGTCTCGCCCGTCAACACGGAGAGCCCGGCCTCAAAGCCGAGATCGAGCCGCTCGATCAGAACGATATCGCGGATCGACAACTGGATCAGCATGTGGCCTCGTTAATGACCTCTGGCGCGTCAGGCGCCGATGAGCTTTGCACCGGCGCGCGAGATCCAGGAGCCCCTGTTTTCGCGCGGCTGCACGCCGCCCGACTGAAGCAGCTTATAGGAATCGGCGTACCACTGGCTATCAGGATAGTTGCGGCCGAGTACCGCTGCCGCTGTCTGAGCCTCCTCCACGATACCCATCGCGTAGTAGGTCTCGGTCAGACGCGCCAAGGCCTCTTCCACCTGATTGGTGTTGGGATAGGTTTCGACAACGTTACGGAAACGCTGGATCGCGGCAAGATATTCCTTACGCTCGAGATAATAGCGGCCGATCTGCATTTCCTTGCCGGCGAGCTGGTCGCGTGCGAATCGGATCTTCGCCTGGGCATCCTCGACATATTCCGAATCCGGATAGTCTTTGACGACGATGCTCATTGCCGCAATCGTGTTTGCCGCAGCCTTCTGGTCCTGCGTCACGTCGGAAATCTGCTTCGAATAGCTCAAACCAACAAGATACTGGACATAGGCCGAATCCTGAGATTTCGGATATTGCTTGAGATAACGATTACCGACAGATATCGCATCGTCGTTACGGCCCATGCGCTGCTTGACGAACGTGCTCATCACAAGCGCCTTGCGGCCCCATTCTGTGAACGGGTTCTGCTTGTCGATGGCGTCGAACTTGCGCCCAGCTTCGGCCATGTTGCCGGCCTTCATATTGGCCAGACCCTGATTATACAGGACCTCGGGAGACTCCGCCTCGAAGCCAAGCTTCGTGATGTCGATGTCCTTGTCGGACTGGCAAGCAGCCAAACCAACACCGGTCCCGATAAGTGCGATCGCCAGGAAGCCGATCCTCGTAAAGCTACGCATTTCTACAGACTTTCCATCAGCCATCCGACAGTCCCTGATCGTCCCCGCGTGAAACCACTCGTGCCCAGCGGCGTACTAGCCATAAAAGCATGGTCAGGGCAACGCAATGGGTCGGCATTAATGCATTTTTGTGGCGAGCCCTGCCTGCAAGTGCCTTTTATGAAAAGAAAAAGGCCGTTCCTTGCGGAACGGCCAGTCTGACGGAGATTACAAATTTTAGGCGAACCAGGGAGCGCATTCCGTCACGCTGACCGGAACGAACTCACCGGCACGAACGCGGGCTCCGACCGACGACGGAGCCTCGACCACCTCATAGGCAGTCGGGTCGCTCAGCAGGGCCTTCAGCGCATTCGCATTCATCTTGTGTCCGCCGCGATAGGAGCGGTAGCAACCGATGAACTGCGCACCGGCAATGGCCAGATCGCCAACGGCATCCAGCGTCTTGTGGCGAACGAACTCGTCCTTGGCATAACGCAGGCCTTCGATGTTCACGACCGTGTCGTCATCGGAAATGACGACCGAGTTTTCCAGCGAGGATCCAAGTGCATAACCAGCAGCCCAGAGACGCTCGACGTCCCGCATGAAGCCGAATGTGCGGGCGCGCGAAAGCTCGGACTTGAACGTCGCCGCCGTCAGGTCGCCCTTCCAGCTCTGACGGCCGATCAGCGAAGACGGGAAGTCGATTTCGACCTCGAATCGGGTTCCGTCATAGGGCCGGAACTCCGACCAGGATGCACCCGATTCGATTCTCACCGGCTTGACGACGCGAATGTAGCGACGCTTGATCCCGAGATTGACCGTGCCGACCTGTTCGATCGCTTCGATGAAAGGATAGGAGCTGCCGTCCATGATCGGCATTTCTGCGCCATCGACTTCGACGACGATGTTATCGATGCCCATCGCATAAAGCGCAGCCATGACATGCTCGATCGTCGCAACCCACTTCGCCGGGGATACGCCGAGTATCGTGCAGAGATCGGTCGGGCCGACCTGCGATGAAACGGCGCGATATTCGACCGAGGTCCCATCTTCGAGATTACGGCTGAAAACAATACCCGTACCGGCTTCCGCCGGCTGGAAGGTAATCATTACCGGCGCTCCAGAATGAACACCGATGCCGCTCAACGTAACCGGAGCAGCAATCGTTGCCTGAAATCCGAGCAATCCAATTGTCATTAACGTAAGCCTTCTTATTCCGCCGCACCCATGATCAGCGGGGGCGTATTCGCATATTGTTGAAACGAAAGATCGATGTTCCAACTCTGTCAGTGTCCTAAATACGCATGCTCAAAGCTCTTTCCAAATCACTGTTCGTTTCGGATTGTTACGGTTTTCTAACAGCCGAAACATCCTTTGCCAGCCTCCGTTCTGCAGTATCCAAGTAATTGAATGGAAAGGCTCATTTTCCGGGCCGAGATATCCAACAGCAAGAGGCCCGGATGCGATCACCCGGGCCTCTTCAACTTTGTTATACGCCGTTAACTCAGTTCGACTGGCGGCGCAGGAAGGCCGGGATTTCGAGCTGGTCGTCCTCGTGATGAGACTGGGGAGCAGCACGTCCGTGGTCGTCAAGGCTGCCGCGGCGCGGGGCATAGAGGCTGGCTTCAGCAGAAAGCGGGCGACGCTGCTGCGGTACCGGAGCGGAAGCCGTCATGTCCGACTGGACATGCTCTTCTTCTTCGCGGCGACCGAGAGAGTTGGTGATCCGCTTCAGCAGGCCCATCGGACCGCGCTCTTCCTGAACATGGCTCGCCGGCTGTGCACGGTGTTCCATCTCAGCCTTCACCACCGGCGGAAAATCTTCCACCTTCGGCATGCGAACCGGCTCCATCACGGGCTCGCGATGAAGGGGCTGATGCTGAACCGGCTGAGCCATCCGCGGAGCGGGCTGGCTCATGACCGGAGCAGGCGCCGGCTGATGATAGACCGGTGCGGGCTGAGGAGCCGGCTGTACCGGACGTGTCATGACCGGTGCCGGAGCTTCGGCCGGAGGAGCTGCGAAGATACGGCTCTGCGGACGGAACTCTTCCTGCTGCGGTGCCGGAGCGGCAGGCATCGGAATGGCGAGAACCTGTTCCATTTCGGCTTCCGCCTGGCGGATGGTCTCGGCGATAGGATCGGCAACCTTCTGTGCCTGGGGTGCCTGCATCATGACAGGCTGCTGCGCGGCCGGAGCCGGAGCAACGGCCGCTGAAGGACGGATAATCGGCTTCTGCGCGGCGCGCATTTCAGCTGCACGCAGGTCGATATCGCCATGAGCGCGATCGATTCCGGTTGCAACGACGGAAACGCGGATGAGGCCTTCAAGCGCTTCGTCGAAGGTCGCACCAAGGATGATGTTGGCATCCGGATCGACTTCTTCGCGAATACGGGTCGCAGCTTCGTCGACTTCGAACAGCGTCAGGTCGCGACCGCCGGTGATGGAGATCAGCAGGCCCTGAGCGCCCTTCATCGAGGTCTCATCGAGCAGCGGGTTTGCGATTGCAGCTTCAGCAGCCTGCAATGCGCGGCCCGAACCGGAAGCTTCACCGGTACCCATCATGGCGCGGCCCATCTCGCGCATCACCGAGCGAACGTCAGCGAAGTCGAGGTTGATCAGGCCTTCCTTGACCATCAGGTCGGTGATGCAGGCGACGCCCGAGTAGAGAACCTGGTCGGCCATTGCGAAGGCATCGGCGAAGGTCGTCTTGTCGTTGGCGATGCGGAACAGGTTCTGGTTCGGAATGACGATCAGGGTGTCGACCGACTTCTGCAGTTCCTGGATGCCCTGTTCGGCCAGACGCATGCGGCGTCCACCTTCGAAGTGGAACGGCTTGGTGACGACGCCGACGGTCAGGATGCCCTTGTTGCGAGCGGCCTGTGCAACCACCGGAGCAGCACCGGTACCCGTACCACCACCCATGCCGGCGGTGACGAAGCACATGTGGGTACCGTTGAGATGATCGATGATCTCGTCGAGGCATTCTTCGGCGGCCGCACGACCGACTTCCGGCTGCGAACCGGCGCCGAGACCTTCGGTAACCTGCACGCCCATCTGGATGATGCGCTCGGCCTTGGTCATGGTCAGCGCCTGGGCATCGGTATTGGCAACGACGAAATCGACGCCTTCGAGCCCGGCTGTGATCATGTTGTTGACAGCATTGCCGCCGCCACCGCCCACGCCGAACACGGTGATCCGAGGCTTCAGCTCGGTAATATCAGGCTTTGCGAGCTTGATCGTCATTGTACCTTTTCCTTCTGCTTCTGGCCGCGTTGCCGAGCTGACCAATTTTTCAGTTCACTTCGAAAGGGAGGGCTGTCTCCCTGTCAAAAACTCTCTTTAAGCCACTGCCCCATCCGGGCCAGTCTGCCATTTCCATTGCCGAACGAGGCGATCAAGCCACCCTGCGAGGCATGTGTTTCCATGTCCGCCACCTGCGGATAGATGATCAGTCCGACCGCCGTGGAAAATGCCGGCCCCTTAGCGGCCGCCGGCAATCCGGACACACCCATCGGGCGGCCGATCCGTACATTTCGGGCAAGGATGCGCCGTGCCGTTTCCGGCAATCCGGTCAGCTGGCTGGCGCCACCCGTCAGAACGACGCGTTTACCGACAATCGGGCTGAAGCCAGACCTCTGGATACGGTCGCGAATCAACTCCAGCGTCTCTTCGATACGAGCGTTGACGATACGGGTGACCAGCGAGCGCGGTACCTGGGTCGGCTGGTCGCGATCATCTTCGCCGATTGGCGGGACAGAGATCACGTCGCGTTCATCGCCTCCATTGGCGAGTGCCGAACCATGTACAACTTTCATGCGCTCGGCATCCTCTATCCGAGTCGATAGCCCTCGCGCCAGATCTGTCGTGACATGATGGCCGCCAAGGCCGATCGCATCCGTATGAACGAGCTTGCCTTCGCAGAAGACCGAGATCGTCGTCGTGCCGCCACCCATGTCGATTGCTGCACAGCCGAGTTCAACTTCATCGTCGACCAGGGCGGCAAGACCGCTGGCATATGGCGTGGCAACCATGCCTTCGACCGAAAGATGCGCGCGATTGATGCAAAGCTCGAGATTCTTGAGCGTAACTCGCTCGGCCGTCACGAAATGCATGTCCACGCCAAGCTCGTCACCATACATCGCCAACGGATCGCGGATGCCGCGTTCGCCATCGAGCGAGAATCCCGTTGGCAACGAGTGCAGAATTGCCCGGTCCTGGCGCTGCGACTGGTGGCTGGCGGCTATGAGCACCTTGCGAAGATCGGAACTCTCGACTTCCTGGCCACCGAGATCGATGGTTGCGGTGTAGACGTCACTTGCAAGGCGGCCCGCGGAAACGTTGACGATGAGACTGTCGACAGTGAGGCCTGCCATACGCTCGGCCGCATCGACCGCGAGACGGACAACGCTTTCGGCGGCATCGAGATCGGCGATGACGCCGGACTTCACGCCGCGCGAACGCTGATGACCGATGCCGATGATCTCGATGTGATGGGTGCGACCGGGAAGGATCTGGCTTTCCTGGCGCGGCGTCAGCCGTGCAATCATGCAGACGACCTTGGTCGACCCAATATCGAGGACCGAAACGACATGGCTGCGCTTGGACGACAGGGGCTTCATCCGCGGTGTGCCGAACTGAGAGGAACCGAACATACTCACGATTTCTCTCCAGCTTTTTTCAGGGCCTTGGTACGGGTATCGAGCGCCTGCTCGCGGCGCTCCGCAGCGGCCGAAGTCAATTGTATGGTCGTACGGTCTCCGAGGCGCAGATCGACAGCAGCGATATCCCGCTCAAGCACGCCCTGCTGCTTCTCCAGCTTGGCGAGCAATGCCAAGGCGGCAGGAATACGCTCTTCCGGAAGCTTGAGAACGATACCGTTGTCGAGATGCAGGTCCCAGCGGCGGCTCGAAACCCTCACATAAGCGCGTACCCGACTCGTGATTTCCGGCCACTTGTCCATTTCCTGCGCGAAAGAAGCCGCGGCAATTTCCGCATCGCGACCGACGAAAAGCGGCAGGGAAGCAAACTTGTTGTCCTTCAGCGGCGCAATGACAGAACCGTTCTTTTCGATCAGCGAAAGCTCAGAACCATGCTGCCAGATGGCGAATGCCTTGCGCTCCTTGAGCATGACTTCGATCGTGCGCGGATAGACCTTGCGCACCTCGGCATATTCGACCCAGGGCAATTCAGACAGCTTGCGCCGTGCAGCATCGACATCCAGCGCGACCAGCGACGTCGTACCATCCAGACCGATAAGCTGAAGGATATCGATTTCCGAGGTCTGATCGTTACCGGAAACGCGCACGTCTTCGATCGCAAAACCGACGGCCGCGGTCGTGGACTGCGCAACGTCGTGGCCATGACCGCCCAGCGACATGCCATAAAAGCCCACAGCCGCAAAGAATGCGAAGGTCGACAGCGTGCCGACGTGCTGCGGAATATCGATCCTGCCGGTCGCGAGGCTGACGGCAAAACGCACGGCGCGACGCAGCGGGCGCGGCAGCACGCGGCGATCATCCGCACCTGCAACACTTGCAGCAGCGCGACGATGCGATCCACCAGCCATTTTGCCGATCACCGTAGACAAGAAGCGTCCTCCACCATCCAGCGAACAAGCTCACCGAAGGAATAACCTGCGTGAGCAGCCATTTCAGGCACGAGAGACGTCGGGGTCATTCCAGGCTGAGTATTGACCTCAAGCCAAATGATTTCACCTTCGTCAGAGAACCGGTCATCGAAGCGAAAATCCGAACGACTCACTCCGCGGCAACCGATAGCCTCATGCGCCTTGACCGCCCATGCTTGTATTTTTTGGTAAATATTCGGTGAAATTTCTGCCGGAATGACATGTTTCGAGCCACCGGCAACATACTTCGCATCATAGTCATAGAAGCCGGGACCGGTCGGAATAACCTCTGTAACGCCCAGCGCCTGACCGTTCATGACGCCACAGGTCAATTCGCGACCATAGACATAACGCTCGACCATCACTTCATCGCCGTAAAGCCAATCAGGCGACGTCACGATCTGCGGCGGATGAGACTGATCCTCCCGAACGATAACCACACCGAACGAAGACCCTTCCCGTACCGGCTTCACCACATAAGGAGCTGGTATCGGGTGAGCATTGGTGAATTCCTTGCGGTTCATCACCAGAGCCTCGGCAACCGGAACACCGGCAGCCTTGGCGACATGTTTTGCCTGAGCCTTGTCCATCGCCAAGGCAGACGCGAGCACACCCGAATGCGTGTAAGGAATTTCCAGATATTCGAGCACACCCTGGATAGTCCCATCCTCCCCGAAAGGACCATGGAGAGCGTTGAGAGCAACGTCCGGACGGAGATCGGACAGCACAGCAGCAACATCGCGCCCGACATCGACGCGGGTGATGCGATAGCCCTCACCTTCCAGCGCATCCGCGCATGCGTTGCCGGACGACAGGCTGACTGGCCGTTCGGAAGAAAATCCTCCCATCAAAACAGCCACATGCTTGCCACTCATCCATCGCTCCTTGAAAAACACCAATTTTCGAATTTCGGAGATGCGCCAAGCTTGCGGCCTGCGACTCTCACCGAAGCCGTCCCCTATTGGTGCAGCAAAATGGTTAATAAATCGTTTACTTTACTTAACGGATAGAGTTAAGTATCTGAATATTATTGATAAAATTCATTCCAAAATGGTTAACGTCGTACTTTAACGCGTTGCATGTAATCATAGGCCGGCCAACCGGATCTGCTCAGCGCAGCAGCTCTTGATTCTATTCAGCGCCGGTTTTTTTTGCATTTATTGCGGCGCAAAGGGTTTTCGTCGTCATAAAATTGCGGTAGTGCGCATGCCGGCCCTCCCAAGAGCCGTATGAACAATCTTTTTGAACTGGAACCAGTATGACTAACGCGATGCCATCCGCTTCGCCGTCTGCTGAGCCGTTAGCGCCTGTTGCAACGAATTCTCCTGCACGAGTCCTGACGGCCAGTGTGGTCGGCACGACCATCGAATTTTTCGATTTCTATGTTTATGCAACGGCCGCCGTTCTGGTGTTCCCGGCGTTGTTCTTCCCGGGCAGCGATCCGACCAGCGCCCTGCTTGCATCCTTTGCAACCTTCTCGATCGCATTTTTCGCCCGTCCGCTGGGCGCCGTCGTGTTCGGTCATTATGGCGACCGCGTTGGCCGCAAGACCACGCTTGTGGCCGCATTGCTGACCATGGGTGTCTCCACCGTCGTCATCGGCCTTCTGCCGACCTATGAGCAGATCGGCGTTCTCGCACCACTGCTTCTGGCGCTTTGCCGTTTCGGCCAGGGCTTTGGTCTCGGCGGCGAATGGGGTGGGGCCGTTCTGCTTGCCACCGAAAACGCGCCTCCGGGCAAGCGCAGCTGGTATGGCATGTTCCCGCAGCTCGGCGCTCCGTTCGGCCTGTTCTTGTCTTCCGGCGTGTTCTGGATCCTCCTGCATTTCATGTCGCAGGAAGCACTTCTGAGCTGGGGCTGGCGCGTGCCGTTCATCGCTTCGATCGTGCTTATTGCCATCGGTCTTTGGGTTCGTCTGTCGATCACTGAAACGCCGGCCTTCCAGAAGGCCATCGACAGCCACGAGCGCGTTGAAGTGCCTGTTGCCGAACTGTTCCGCAAGCACAAGCGCAGCCTCGTGCTCGGCACCTTTGTGGCGCTGGCGACGTTCGTCCTGTTTTACATCGGCACGGCCTACCTTCTGTCCTACAACGTCAAGGTCCTGAAGATGCCGTTCCTCGATGCGCTGGAAGTACAGCTTCTCGGCTCCATCGTGTTCGGCATATTCATCGTCGTCATCGGCAAGCTTGCCGAACGTTACGGCCGTCGCGAAATGCTGATCCTCACCACCGCGCTGATCGCCGCATTCTCGTTCATTCTGCCGGCACTGATGACCAACGGCGAAGGCATGATCTTCCTGTTCGTGATCCTCGCCATGGTACTGATGGGCATGACCTACGGCCTGATCGGTACGGCGCTGGCAGCACCATTCCCGACCTCGGTTCGTTATACCGGCTCGTCGATCACGTTCAACATGGCGGGCATCTTTGGCGCCTCGCTCGCGCCTTACATCGCCACCTACCTGCAGGCGACCTACGGCATGACCTATGTCGGCTACTATCTCTTCTTAGCCGCCTTGGTCACGCTCGCCTGCATCTTCCTGTCGGGCAAGGACAAGGTCTGAGCCAAAAGGCAGAAATGCCGGAATCAAACTCACAGAAAAGCCCGCGAAGCCATTGGCCTCGCGGGCTTTTTCTCTACAGGCTGTAATATTTATTTGCCGGAGCGAATGTGCACCTTGCGGCGATTGCTCCGCTCATTCAAAAGCACGGCAATCCACCCTGCACCCGCGATCACGAACGGCAAGATGTAAAGAAAAAAGAATGTTGGGGCATTCATGCGATCAGCCCTCCGAGCGCTCGTCTTGCGCTTAAATGTAGTATCAAAGCACCTAAAAGCCAAGCCATCGTGGAAATAGCCGTCGACAAGGAAATGCCGAACGACAGCGAACTGCTGGAAAGGGACACCGCAGGTGCGATGAAACCCGCAGCGACACATGCCGTCGAAAGTCTATCCAGCGAGTTGGCGAGAAGCTTCGTCCGTTCATTATGTACAAGCGTCATTCACGCCTCCTGAACGGACCGAGACGGTCGGTCACTCCGTGGCTGCACCCTGGAACGGCTTCACTTCCCGGCCGGGCATGAAAATGCCGAGCCGCTTGATTTCCCATTCCAGCTTGATGCCTGCATGTTCGAACACGCGCTGGCGCACCATCTCGCCGAGATATTCCAGATCGTATCCGGTCGCATGGCCGATATTGATCATGAAATTGCAATGCAGCGACGACATCTGCGCGCCGCCATTCATCAATCCACGGCAACCAGCGTCATCGATCAGCTTCCAGGCGGAATGGCCTTCGGGGTTCTTGAAGGTCGACCCGCCGGTCTTTTCCTTGATCGGCTGCACCGTTTCACGGTGCTGGCGAACAGCGTCCATCTCGGCGCGGATCGTTGCCCGCTCTTCCGGATAACCTTCGAACACCGCATGCGTGAAGATCAGGTCTTTAGACACCTTCGTGTGCCGGTAGCTGTACCCCATGTCCTCCCTGGAGAGCACATGAAGGTTACCCTGCCGGTCGACGGCATGGACTTCGACAACGCGTTGCGCCGTCTCGCCGCCATTGGCGCCGGCATTCATCCGCAGGGCACCACCGATCGAGCCGGGAATACCGTAATAGAAGGCAAAACCGCCGATACCGTTATCCATCGCCATTGCAGCGATATGCTTGTCGGGGCAGATCGCGCCAGCGCGGATGCGGTTTTCGCCGACCAGCTCCACCTGTCCAAACCCCTTGGCCGAAAGCCGCACGACCACGCCCGGAATCCCCCCGTCGCGAACGAGCAGGTTTGAGCCTACGCCGACAACCGTCAACGGCACCTCGGGTGGCAATATTTTCAGGAACGTCACCAGATCATCGACGTCATGCGGCTGGAACATAAGTTCAGCCAGACCGCCCGCCTGGAACCAGGTTACCCTTTCCATCGATGCGTCCGGCGTAAGCCGCCCGCGCAACTGGTTGACGCCCTCCCCGAGCGAGGCCAGCAGCTTTTCCCCATCTACCTGCTTCATACTTACTGTCCTGATATGCTTTCCAGTTCCCTCGGCAATGATGCCGCCCACTGTGTAATGTTACCTGCTCCCAGAAGAACCACGAAATCACCTGGTTTCGCAATGCCTGAAACAATATGCGCCAGTTCGACCGGCGTTTCCATAAAGCGCGCGTCACGATGACCGCCTGCGCGGATGCGAGAAACCAGTGCCTCGGAATTGATGCCTTCGATCGGATCTTCTCCAGCCGCATAGACCGGTGCAAGGATGATGCTGTCGGCGTCGTTGAAGCAGGTCGCGAAATCCTCGAACAGACTTGAAAGGCGTGAGTAGCGATGCGGCTGGTGAACCGCGATGATCCGACCGTTGCAGGCCTCGCGCGCAGCTCTCAGCACCGCCTTGATCTCGACCGGGTGATGCCCGTAGTCATCGAACACCTGAACGCCGTTCCAGGTTCCCGTCAGCGTGAAGCGGCGTTTGACGCCGCCGAAAGCTGCAAGCCCCTTGCGGATAGCGTCTTCGGAAATACCAAGCCGATTGGCCACTGCAATCGCGGCCGTGGCATTGGAAATATTGTGCCGCCCCGGCATAGGCAGGGTAAGATCCTTGAAATTGAAAACCCGGCCGGTGCGACGGCGGCGGATCTCGACATCGAAGGTCGCCTTGGTCCCATCCATACGGATATTCGAGAACCGCGCATCCGCCTGCGGATTTTCACCATAGGTGACGATCTTGCGGTCCTCGATCTTGCCGACCAGAGCCTGAACCTCGGGATGATCAATGCAAAGCACGCCGAAACCATAGAATGGCACGTTCTCGACGAACTGGCGGAAGGCGGCCCGCACGGCATCGAAATTGCCGTAATGATCCAGATGCTCGGGATCGATATTGGTGACGACCGCCACTTCCGCCGGCAGCTTCAGGAAGGTGCCGTCCGATTCGTCTGCCTCGACCACCATCCACTCGCCTTCGCCCATGCGGGCGTTGGTGCCGTAGGCATTGATGATACCGCCGTTGATCACGGTCGGATCAAGGCCGCCCGCATCCAGCAGCGTGGCAACCATGGACGTCGTCGTGGTCTTGCCATGCGTACCGCCGATGGCGATCGCATTGCGGAAACGCATCAGTTCGGCCAGCATCTCGGCACGGCGCACGATCGGCAGCGATTTTTCACGCGCAGCGATCAGCTCTGGATTGGTCTTTTTGATCGCGGTCGAGACGACGACGACTTCCGCATCGCCGAGATTGTTGGCCTCATGGCCGACGAAAACCTCGATGCCCTTGTCACGAAGGCGTTGCACATTGGCGCTATCCGATTGGTCGGACCCCTGCACCCGATGGCCGAGATTGTGCAGCACTTCGGCAATGCCGCTCATGCCGATGCCGCCAATACCGATAAAATGTACGAGGCCTATGGCCTGGGGCATCTTCATGCCTGAACTCCACTTATAATCTTCTTCTTGTATTCGGCGATCGGGCGCTTTTCTGCAATAGCAATGACGAGATCGGCCAGATGTTCGGTCGCCTCGGGCTTGCCGGCCTTTTTCGCATCGGCCGCCATTGCTTCGAGACGATCGGGCTCGCTCATGGCTGCAGCAAGCAGCCCCGACAGTTTCTCCGGAGAAAGCTCAGATTGCGCCACGACCTGCGCGCCGCCCTCGGCAACCAGAGCAGCGGCGTTCGCAGCCTGATCATGATCGAGTGCGTAGGGATAGGGCACGAGGATCGATGGACGTCCGATAACCGACAGCTCGCTCACCGTCGATGCGCCGGAACGGCAGATGACGAGATGCGCTTCGGCCAGGCGGTCGGCCATGTCGCTAAAGAATGGCGCGATATCCGCTGGAGACTTCAGCTTAGCGAAGCAGGATGTGACACGATCCTTGTCCTCCTTGCGCGCCTGCTGCGTCACGATAAGACGCTCCCTCAAACCCGGCTCCAGCAGGCTGATCGCCGTCGGCACGGTAGAGGAAAAGAACTGCGCGCCCTGGCTGCCGCCGAACACGACGAGCCGGAACGGCTCCTGTCCACGCGATGCGACATAAGGGATCTTGGCAGCATCCAGCACAGGTGGACGCACAGGATTACCTGTCACCACGATCTTGGCCGCATGTTCGCCACGGCCCTCAGGCAGAAAACCGCCCGCAATCGCCTGCACGCGTCTGGCAAGCGCCTTGTTGGCTCGGCCCATGACGGCATTCTGCTCATGGATCAGTGTCGGAATACCGATTCCCGTCGAAGCCAGAAGGGGCGGAACGGTCGGATAACCACCGAAACCGACAACCGCGAGCGGACGAAGACGGACCATCAGCTTTCGCGCCGTACGAAGGCCCTTCCAAAGGGTGAATGCGGTCTTCGCCATGGCAAGCGGGTTCTTCGAAGCGAAGGTCGCGGAAGGCACGACATGAATGTCGTCCGCCGGAAACTTTCCGGCAAATCGCTCTGCCCGGCTGTCCGTCACCAGATGAACGGCATATCCGCGACGACGCAACTCATGCCCGAGAGCCTCGGCCGGAAAGAGATGGCCGCCGGTACCCCCGGCGGCAAGAACGATCGTACCATTGCTCATTCGCTCACTCCGCCGGAACGCCGTGTGCAACCCGGAACAGGCTTCGTTCCTGTGCACGCTTCTCCGGCCGGTGGCGGGTCAGCGCAAGGATGAAACCGGCCGTAATGCAGATGGCGACCTGTGAGGATCCGCCATAGGAGATCAGCGGCAGCGTCATGCCCTTGGCCGGCATCAGTTCGAGATTGACACCGATATTGATCATCGACTGGATGCCGATCTGCAGCACGAGGCCGGCGACGGCAAAACGGTTGAAGTCATTGCGCTCCTTGAAGGCGTGGTTCAGTCCGCGCAACACGATGAAGGCGAAGATCAGCACCAGCGCCATGCAGAACACGATGCCGAATTCTTCAGCAGCGACGGAGAACACGAAGTCGGTATGGCTGTCGGGAAGGATGCGCTTGACGATACCCTCGCCCGGCCCCTGACCGAACCAGCCGCCGCGAACGATGGCTTCATGCGCCGTCTCCACTTGGAACCGATCGCCTTCCCCGGTTAGAAACTTGTCGAAACGCGCCGTCACGTGCGGCAGCATGTAATAGGCGGCAAGCAGGCCACCGGCGCCGACACCACCGAGCAGCACGATCCAGATCCAGGGCATTCCCGCCATGAAGAACATGCCGCCCCAGACGACGCTGGTCAGGATCGTCTGACCAAGGTCCGGCTGAGCGACCAGAAGTGCGGCGACGATGCCGAACAGGATGATTGCAAAAAGATTACCGGGAATTTCCGGCTGCCGGGCATGTTCGGAAAACAGCCAAGCGCAGACTACGACGAAAGCCGGCTTCATGAATTCCGAAGGCTGGATGGACAGCGCGCCGATACCGATCCATCGGCGTGCACCCTTGACCTCGACACCGAAGAACAAGGCGAGCACCATCAGGACCAGGGAAATGGCGAGGAGCAGAATGGCCGTCCGCCGCACCTGTCTCGGGGTGAGGAAAGAAAGGCCAAGCATGACGGCCAAGGACGGCACGATAAACACGGCATGCCGCTCAACGAAGTGGAAACTGTCGAGACCGATACGCTCTGCAACCGCAGGCGAAGCGGCGAAGGATAGCATGAAGCCGATCCCCATCAGCAGGATGAAGGCCGCCAGAAAATAGCGGTCGATCGTCCAGAACCAGTCTGCGAGCGGTCCTCGGTCTGCGCGGCTTACCATTGTCTCAGCTCCTGTTTCCGGTATCGACCAGCATCGTCACGTCCTGCAGGTCGGCCACGAGATGCACGAAAGCATCCCCGCGGACCTCGAAATTCTTGAATTGATCGAAGCTTGCACATGCCGGCGAAAGCATCACCGCCGAGGACATTGTGTCGTCATCGGCGTCTGCGGCTGCATGGGCGACAGCCTGATCCAGCGTACCGGAGATTTCGTATCGCACGCTTTCGCCCAGGGTGGCCGCGAATGCCGGCGCGGCCTCTCCGATCAGATAAGCTTTCACTATATGAGAGAAAAGTGGTGCGAGGCTTGCGATGCCGCCTTCCTTGGGAAGACCACCCGCGATCCAGTAAATCCGTTCATAGCTGGATAACGCCGGAGCAGCAGCTTCGGCATTCGTCGCTTTCGAATCGTTGACGAAAACCACTTGGGCACGACGGCCGACCGGCTGCATCCGGTGCTTGAGACCGGGAAACGACTGCAGACCTTGGCGAATTTCATCGGTTGAAAGCCCGACAGCCAGGCAAGCGGCAATCGCTGCAGCAGCATTCTGAGCGTTATGAGCTCCCTTGAGCGTCTGGATGCCGTCGAGATCGGCGATCTTCTCCGCAGCACCACCATGCGCCTGCATCAGCTGCATTCCGTCGGCATAAATGCCATCCGCCACCGGGCTGCGCTTGGAGATCCTTTTGACGGCCACACCTGCTCGCTCCACCCGATCGGCAATCAGCGCGCAAAAACTATCATCCACGCCGATGATTGCGGTATCGCTGCCGGCAACGAGGCGTTCCTTCGCATCGGCATAATGCTGCATCGTCCCGTGCCGATCGAGGTGATCAGGCGTCAGGTTGAGCAATATCCCGGCGGTCGGATTGAGCGTCGGCGCAAGATCGATCTGATACGACGAGCACTCGACGACATAGAACCGGCCGGCCTTGGGTTCGTCCAATGTCAGGACTGCAGTCCCGATATTGCCGCCAAGCTGGGTGTCCCGGCCGCTTTGCTTCAGGATATGGGCGATAAGCGCCGTCGTCGTCGATTTGCCGTTGGTGCCGGTAATCGCGATGAATGGGCAACCCGGCGCTACGGCGCGACGCTCGCGTGCGAAGAGTTCGACATCGCCGATAACTTCGACACCGACGGCCTTAGCAAGGTCGACGGTCCAGTGCGGCTTCGGATGGGTCAGCGGCACGCCCGGCGAAAGCACGAAAGCCGTCTGTTTCGACCAGTCGATGCCCCTCAGATCAGCAACCATTATCCCGGCCTGCGAAGCCCTGGTCACGCTTTCAGGATTGTCGTCCCAGGCGGTCACATACGCACCGCCGGCGACAAGCGCCTGCGCAGTCGCGAGGCCCGATCCGCCGAGCCCGAAAAGCGCTACATCTTTACCCTTGAAGGTGGTGACCGGGATCATCGCATTATTACCGAATTTACCGAAGCTTGAGGGTCGAAAGGCCGAGCATGGCGAGGCCGACGGCGATGATCCAGAAACGGATCACGACCTGGCTTTCTGTCCATCCGAGCTTTTCGAAGTGGTGGTGGATTGGAGCCATCAGGAATACCCGCTTGCCAGTCATTTTGAAGAAACCGACCTGGATGATCACCGAAAGCGTCTCGATGACGAAAAGACCGCCGATGATCGCCATGACGATTTCGTGCTTGGTGGCAACGGCAACCGAACCGATCAGGCCGCCGAGCGCCAGCGAGCCGGTATCGCCCATGAAGATGGCCGCGGGCGGAGCATTGAACCACAGGAAGCCGAGGCCTGCACCGATCACGGCGCCGAGAATGACCGCAAGTTCGCCGGTACCGGGCACGAAATTGATCTGCAGATAGTTCGCAAAAACGGCGTTACCCGCGAGATAGGCAATCACGCCGAAGGAAGCGGCAGCAATCATCACTGGCACGATCGCAAGACCGTCCAGACCGTCCGTCAGGTTCACGGCATTACCGGCAGCGACGATGACGAAGCCGCCGAACAGGATGAAGAAGATGCCGACGTTGAGAACGTATTCCTTGACGAACGGGAAAGCGATCGACGTGGCAAGCGACGGGTTGGAAGTCTGGCCATGCATTGCCATGCGCATCATGAAAAATACCGCAATGCCCGCGACCAGAAACTCGATGCCGAGACGCGCCTTGCCGGAAAAGCCCTTGTCCGACTGCTTCGTCACCTTGAGATAGTCGTCATAAAAACCGATGGCGCCGAAACCGAGCGTCACGAGCAGAGTTGCTACGACATAGACGTTTGAAAGGTCTGCCCAGAGCAGCGAACCGCCGACGATGCCGGCAAGGATCATCAACCCACCCATAGTGGGCGTGCCGGCTTTCTTGAAATGGGTCTGCGGACCGTCAGCACGGATCGGCTGCCCCTTGCCCTGACGCACACGCAGCGAATCGATCATCCGCGGCCCGAACAGGAAAACGATCAAGGCCGACGTGAACAGGGCTGCGCCAGTCCGGAAGGTGATGTATCGGAACAAATTGAAAAACTGCAGTTTGTCCGACAGTTCGACAAGCCAGATCAGCATGAGGGCCCTTTCCCGAAGCCGCTAAAATTCAAAGTTGGTGGTCCGTGTCGGAGAATGCCGGATAGTTGTCAAGCAAGGCGGCAATGATCTTGCCGAACCCGATCCCGAGCGAAGACTTCACCATCACCACGTCGCCGGGTCTCACGGAGCGGATTGCATAATCCGACAACTCGGATGTCTGCTCGAAATATGCGACTTCGACACTGTCGGGAAGCGCATCGCGCAGAACGGCCATTTCCGCGCCTGCAAGCCAGACATGCTCGATCCCGGCAGCAAGCAGCGGGCCAGTCAGTTCCTCGTGCAACTGAGCGGAGAACTCGCCCATTTCCAGCATGTCACCCAAAACGGCGATGCGTCGGCCCGTCAGTTCCGGTGTGGTCGAGGCAAGCAGCGCGATCGCCGCCCGCATGGAAGCCGGATTGGCGTTGTAGCTTTCGTCGATCAGCGTCAGATGCCCTTCGCCGATACCCAGACGGTGACGTTCGCCCCTGCCCTTGACGGCCTTCAAGCCCACAAGTGCCTCGATCGCCCGATCGAGATCGGCGCCGACAAGGTCACAAGTGCCAAGCGCTGCAACCGCATTTTCGGCGATATGCCGTCCCGGCGCGCCGATCTTGATCTCCCGCGTTTCGCCATCGAGAACGGCCCAGATGGTCGATCCCTCGCCGTCACCCTCGAAATCCGCGAGGCGGAAGTCCGCCTTGGCGTGCTGGCCAAAGCTGCAGATCCGCGTAACGCCTGCTTCCTGCGCGCGTTGCGCCAGAAACTCGAACTGCTTGATATCCCGGTTGAGCACGGCAACGCCGCCTTCGACGACACCGTCGAAAATCTCGGCCTTGGCTGCGGCGATCTCTTCCAAATCCTTGAAATGGCCGAGATGCGCGGCGGCTATCGTTGTGATGGCCGCGACATGTGGTTTGACCATCTTCACCAGCGGGGTGATCTCGCCGGCATGGTTCATGCCGATCTCGAAGACACCGTAATCGGCATCGACCGGCATGCGGGCAAGTGTCAGCGGCACACCCCAGTGATTGTTGAAGGACGCAACGGCCGCATGCACCTTGCCCGAGGGAGCAAGCACCTGGCGCAGCATTTCTTTCGTCGTCGTCTTTCCGACCGATCCCGTCACCGCAACGATGCGAGCGTGACTGCGCGCGCGGGCAGCCACGGCCAGCTTGCCGAGCGCCACCAGCACGTCTTCGACCACGATCATCGGCACGGTCAACCGACCGAGCGCGGGAAGCTTGCCTTCGCTGACGACAATCAACGCGGCGCCATTGGCAACAGCGATGCTCGCATAATCATGACCATCGACACGATCGCCCTTGATCGCGAAAAACGCTTCGCCCGCACCGATGGAGCGGCTGTCGATCGAAATCCCGGTAATGCCTTCAGGAAGCGTACCGATCGGGCGACCTTCCATGACCGCCGTCATCTCTTGCGATGTCCACAGCAAGCTCACGATGCCCTCTCCTCCAATGCCCGACGTATTTCGAGATGATCCGAGAACGGCAGCACGGTCGTACCGATCGTCTGCCCCTCCTCGTGCCCTTTGCCGGCAACGATAAGCGTATCGCCCGATTTGAGCAGGTTCACAGCATGACGTATCGCACTGGCCCGATCACCGATCTCGACTGCGCCAGGTGCAGCGGCCATGATCTCGGAGCGGATAACCTCCGGCACCTCGGAGCGTGGATTGTCGTCCGTCACAACCACGATATCTGCCAGACGTGTGGCAATCTCACCCATGATCGGCCGTTTGCCCTTGTCGCGGTCGCCACCGCAACCGAACACCACAAGCACCTTGCCGCTGGTGAAAGGGCGAACGGCGGTCAGCACCTTTTCCAGCGCATCGGGCTTGTGGGCATAATCGACATAAGCGAGTGCGCCGTCCTTTGTATGACCAACGAGTTCCAGTCGGCCGGCCGCGCCGGTCAGCGTTTCAAGCGCCTTGAAAGCAGTCTTTGCATCGACACCCGTCGAGATCGCGAGACCAGCCGCAACGAGGGCATTCGCCAGCTGAAAGTCTCCGGCAAGCGGAATGTCGATCTCGAATATCTGACCGTTGTGATGAACTTCGGCCGTCTGTTTGTGGCGGAAATGTTCGACCCGTTTGATACAGAGATAATCGCCCTTCCGACCGACCGTGCGGACATTCAACCCCGAAGCCTTGGCAACGCGGATCGCTTCATCCGACCACGCGTCGTCGGCGAAGATGACGGCGGGAGAGCCTTTCGGCATCAGCGTATCGAACAGCCGCATCTTGGCGGCCATGTAGTCCTCGACCGTCGGATGATAATCCATATGGTCGCGACCGAGATTGGTGAAGGCGGCAGCTGAAAGCCTGACGCCGTCCAGACGCGACTGGTCCAGACCGTGGCTGGACGCTTCCATGGCGGCGTGCGTGACACCTTCGTCCGCCAGTTCAGCCAACAGCTTTTGCAGTTCCACCGGATCCGGAGTTGTCAACGATCCATAATTGTTCCGGCTTGGCGAAATGACGCCGGTCGTTCCGATCTGCGCGGCGCTCAAACCTGCTTTCGCCCAGATCTGCCGAACAAAAGACGCGACGGATGTCTTGCCTGCCGTGCCGGTCACGGCCACCATTGTCTCGGGCTGCCTGCCGAAGACCCTGGCTGCAGCGAGTGCGACGAAACGTCTTGGGTTGGAAACGACAAGAACCGGAATACCCGCATCAACCGGATGAGCGGAAACGGCAACGACTGCACCGCGCGCCGCGGCATCGCCGATAAAACCCTGCCCATCGGCCTTGGCGCCAGCCAGAGCGGCAAAAAGCATGCCCGGCTTGATCTTGCGGCTGTCCAACGAAAGCCCGGTGATCTCGGTATCTCCGAGAGGACCAGCGAGAAGGTCGTTCACTTCCGGAAAATCCGGACCAGCAAGATCACGCAGTTTCATCAATCTATTCCATCTTCCGAGCGGCGTTCACGAATCGCCGCTCGAGTTGTTGTCGCTCAATAAGACACAAGCAGGGCAGAGCCGTCATTGCCGAACTTTGGCTTTACACCGAGAATGGGAGCCGCCCGGCTGATGATCTCCTTGACCATCGGGGCTGCCGAGGTCGCGGCAATGGCTGCACCGTTGCCCTTGTCGGTTTTAGGTTCATCGCTGAAGCTCAAAACGACATAACGCGGATTATCCATCGGGAAAGCCGACAGGAAGGCGTTGAAGTTCTTGTCGTGAGCGTAACGTCCATTGACGACCTTGTCCGCAGTGCCCGTCTTGCCGCCAACATCGAAGCCCGGGACGCGCGCATTGCGGCCTGAGCCGTTGGCGCCATTCCATTCGAACAGGTAGCGCATATCCCTGCTGGTGGAAGGCTTCAGTACCTGAGTGGCGACGACATCTGCCTGCTCTTGGTTTCTGGGCAGGAAAGTCGGCTCGATCAGCTTGCCGCCGTTGACCAGAGCAGCGCCGGCCACCGCAGTCTGCAGCGGTGTTGTCGCTACGCCATGGCCGAAGGAGATCGTAATCGAATTGATCTTCTTCCACTGCCGCGGTTGGCTTGGCATAGCAACTTCGGGCAACTCGGTCTTCATTCGGGAGAGAAGGCCCAGTCGCGTCAGAAATTCCTTGTGACCTTCGATACCAACCGCATCAGCGATCTTCGCGGTACCGATGTTGGACGAATACTGGAAGATTTCCGGAACGCTCAGCACACGACCCTTGCCGTGAAAGTCCTTGATGGTGAAGCCGCCGATGCGGATCGGGAAACGCGCATCGAACGTGCTGTTCAGGTTCATTTTGCCGTCGTCGAGGCCCATGGCCAGCGTGAAGGACTTGAAGGTCGATCCCATCTCGAACGTGCCGTTCGACATGCGGTTGAACCAACCTTCCTCGCCGCCGGCGGCCGGATCGTTCGGATCGAAATCCGGAGCCGAAGCCATGCCGAGAATTTCACCCGTATGCACGTCGATGACGACGGCACCCGCTCCGATTGCCTGGTATTTGCCGATCGAGGCAGAAACGACGTCCTGCACGATCGCCTGCACCCTGAGGTCGATGGACAACTTGACTGGCTCCAGCGGCTGGTTCGATGTCATGCCGACTGCGGCGAGATCTGCGAGCCCCTGGCTATCGACGTAACGTTCCATGCCGGCAACGCCGCGATTGTCGATATTCACATAACCGACGATATGCGCTGCGGTACGGCCGCCGGGGTAAAAGCGGCGCTTTTCCGGCCGGAACCCGATACCGGGAACACCGAGCGCGAGAATCTGGCTCTGCTGCTTCGGCGTAAGCTGGCGGCGAAGCCATTGGAAGCGCGAATTGGACTTGAGTTTTGAATAGGTCGATTTGACATCGAGGTCCGTCAGCACGGTCGAGAGCTTCTCGACCACCTCGTCGGCATCGACGATCTTGTGCGGCTCGGCAAACAGCGAGACGGTCCGGATGTCGGTGGCAAGTATCGCGCCATTGCGATCGACGATGTCAGGACGCGACGCCATCAGCCGGTCCGCGGGCAGAATGCTCGATGTGATCTCCGGCTGTGCCACGCCATATTGCACGAGGCGGCCACCGATGAGCACGTAAAATGCAGCAAAACCTGCGATCAAAAGACCAACACGGTTGCGCGCCTGCGATGATTTCCGCTTGCGCGTTCCTTCGAATGCCGCGCCGTTGACGGGTGACCTGCCCTTGCGGTCGGATGAAAAATGCGCCCGGCGCTTGACCACCATGACTCGGGAAAGAAAAGACATCAGCGCCTCACCGAACCAGTGGACATGTTATCAGGGCTCCAGCCACGCGGGGCCGGCAACGGAACCTTGGGGGCTGGTGTCGCTTTGGCCTGCGCGACACCCTTGAGCGCAGCAGCGACTTCACCGCTCTTGCCGGCAATGATATCCTCGATCGTCGTATCGGGTTGCGGGAGTTGCGACCTGTGCATGGGCAGCTCCTTCGGCATGGCGAGTTGCGTCGGCTCGGTGGGAACGAGACCAAGCTCCGAGTCGTAATTTTTGATAAGGGGCTGCAGGCGGTTCGGCTGGGTCACCAGCGCCCAGTCAGCCTTCAGAAGGTCGATCGTGTCGCGCTCGAGCTTGATTTCCGCCTCGAGCCGACGAACCTCCGTCAGCTTCTCGTCGGCCCGGTGCTTGATGGTGTAGGTGACAACCGCCATCGTGGTCATCACGCCAATCAGGACGAGATCGAAACTCCTCAGCATCCTCAGGCTCCCATGGTCGCAAGGCTGGCAAGATCGGGCAGCGCGAAAATAGAAAGGTCGGCAGTGCCCGGTTTCGCTGCGGTACGGACACCCATGCGGAGCTTCGCCGAACGGGCCCGTGGATTGACATCCGCCTCCGCCTCGCTGGCTGCGATCATCTGCTTGCCCGGAAAATCGAAAACGGCAGACCGAACCTCGACCGCCGGCATGTGCCGCGAGCCGGATGCCTTGCCGGAACGATCAGAGAAGAACTGCTTCACGATCCGGTCTTCGAGAGAATGGAAGGTCACAACGACCAGCCGCCCACCCGGCTTCAACGACCGTTCGGCGGCGAAGAGAGCACGAGCCAGCTCGCCGAGCTCATCATTGACGAAAATCCGCAGCGCCTGAAAGACGCGGGTCGCGGGGTGGATCTTATCCTTGGCTTTGCGCGGATTGACGCTCTCGATCAGATTGGCAAGATCGCGCGTCGTTTCGAAAAGCTGGGTCTCACGGCGCTTTTCGATGGCGCGGGCAATACGTCCCGGATGTTTCTCTTCACCGAGAAACCCGAAGATACGGATGAGATCACCGACCTTTGCACGATTGACGACATCAGCGGCCGAAACACCCGCAGACGACATGCGCATATCGAGAGGCCCGTTACGCTGGAATGAGAAGCCGCGCTCGGCCTCATCGATCTGCATCGAAGACACGCCAATATCGAGAACGACCCCATCCAGACCTTCATCCGGAGCAAAGTCGGCCAATTGAGAAAACTGGGAATGGATGAGCGACAGGCGCCCCTGGTTTTTCTCTACAAGCGCCTGACCCGCCGAAATCGCCGTCGGATCCCGGTCGAGAGCGATCACCGACGCACCAGCAGAAAGAAGCGCAGAAGTGTATCCACCTGCGCCAAATGTGCCGTCGAGAATGATCTTTCCTGCTTCTGGCTGAAGCGCATCAACCACTTCCTTCAGCAGAACCGGAATATGGCGAGCCGGCCCACCTTCGGCCTCGACCTCAGCAATATCCGACGTATTCACCATACCGCACTCTCGCTGCCATTGGAGCACAAAACCGCAAACCCCTTTAAGCCCGCCACACCACCCTCACCCCACGATCGCCAGACGGAGGGATCGACACCGGATCGAGAGGCACGAAACCGCCCCACCACAGCATGAAAATGAAACGGCATTCGACAAAAGAGACATTCTCGAAAAGAGCTCCGCAAGCTCCTCCCGATCAGCATTTATTTATGACCCGTTAAGTTTAACAAAACATTACCAAGGCGCTGCCGTCGGCTCGGTAGAGGAGCTCGAAAACATTGCCGAAACGTGGCTCAAGCCACTGAAATAACAGATATTTTCAATCGACAGGCGAGACATTCCGCACTTCCGTGCACCAACATTCGCAGGGCATACATCGCCCAATTATCGTCGTCAGGTTAGATTCGCCAGTTGGCCTGTAAGCCGGGTTCTGTATGGCCCCGATGCGAACACCGGAACGTGGCAGCCATTCATCTGGGACGATGCTCGCACATCGCCTCGCGCAACCCACCCGGATGACTGGCCCAGAAACAGGCTGTAGGCGCTTGTGGCGCCCCGCATCATCCCTATTCGGTCTTGCTCCCGGTGGGGTTTACCTTGCCACCCCTGTTTCCAGCGGTGCGGTGGGCTCTTACCCCACCCTTTCACCCTTACCCCGCATAAAGCGAGGCGGTTTGCTTTCTGTGGCACTTTCCCTAGGGTCGCCCCCGCCGGACGTTATCCGGCACCGTGTTTCCGTGGAGCCCGGACTTTCCTCACCTTACCGCCTTTCGGCATTGGTAAAGCGCGGCTGCCCGGCCAACTGGCACCGGCTCCATAAACGGTTTGATCTGCAAAGGCCACAGCTCAAACCAAAGAATTCGTCAGAATAACATGGAACGCAAAGCGCTTCGGCCGGTTTCCGGAATCAAAACATCAGCGGGTATGTTCGTCCGTAATCGAGAGCGACAGTCGCATAGGAAATCGCCTCCACCGGCTTCTCGCGCTCCATCGACGCAATAACCGTCTCGACCTTGTTGCAGTAGCTTTGCGACACTGGGTTCATCCGTTTGGCACCATGTCCGGCATTGTATTTCAGAATGGTACGGCAAAGCTTTCCGTCACCGAGATCACGCGCTTTGGCGAGATATTTCATACCGTAACGGATATTGGTCTCCGGATCGTAGAGACCGGAAGCGCGCCCTTTATACCCCATCAGCTTGGCTGTTGCAGGCTTGATCTGCATGAGACCAATTTCTCCAGCACTGCCTCTGACGGTCGGCCGGAAGTTGCTCTCGATCCGCACCACAGCCATGGCGAGTTCGGCCGGCACGTCATACTGATCAGCATATTGACGGATCAGCCCTTCGTAACGCGCCTGGCGAAGCACGAGCTGCTCCTCGGGCGTTGCCGCCTGCGCGGCGGTTTCCCGCGTTTCCCAGGGCTCGATTGCCCGTTTATCGGTAGAGGTCGTGTCCCCACCATCCTCGGCGCGCACAAAGTTCGTACCCGCAGCAAGCACGGCCATGCTCACTGCGGCTGCAACAGCCAACATTCTCATGAAGTAAGTCAGTCTCCGGGTGAGGCCCTCAAACTCGTGGACCTGCAAGGTTCGCGGATGGCACATGCCGATCCATCGGAAGCATCGCCGGAAGGACGATGCTTCTGTTGACGAAACCTGTTCGTTTTTCTTTGCAATCCCCGCCTACAAGGCGACTGCGCGAGCCACTGCTTAGACCCGGATAATAAGGAAAGTCTGTGGCAGCACAGGAAAGCGAGGGTTTCACAGCCACGCCATCCGCGGAAATTCAGGCTTCGGCTTGGCTGTATTTCGGCAATGAGGTCAGCAAACGATGCAGCGTGTCGATGGTGGAAAAATCAGCGATCCCATCCACCAGAGCCGGGCGAAAATGCCGTTGGAACGCCTCAACAACGCCCTTGGTGCGTTCGCAGAAATTGCCAGTTATCTCAAGATCGTAACCATAGAACGACAGCATCGATTGCAGCGCCTCGATCGGCTGCCCCGTTTCGCCGAGCTGAAAGAATCGTCCACCAGCAATCGGACTGGCGTCGACCCAGTGCCCGATGCCCGCCTGATGCAAGATATGCCAGGGGAAATTTTCGCCCGGATCGACCTTGCGGATCGGCGCAACATCGGAGTGCCCCAGCACCCGTTCCGGTCGGATCGACCACCGTTTGCCGCAATCCAGACACAATTGAACGACCGTCTCGATCTGTATCGCGGGGAATTCGGGCAGCCCACCCGGATGCCCGGTATTGGCAATCTCGATCCCGATCGAACAGGAATTGATGTCGATCTCCCCTGCCCACGCGCTTTTGCCCGCGTGCCAGGCGCGCCGCGCCTCGGGAACCAGTTGGATCACGCGTCCGTCCTCATGGACAAAATAGTGACTGGAAACCTGGCTCTCCCCATTACAGAGCCAGTTCAGTGCCTGATCCGCTCCCGGCATGCCGGTGTAATGAAGGATAATCGCATCGGGTTTGCGCCCGGAGGCGCGCTCCCCGTGATTGGGAGAGGGCCGGACCGATGCTCCCGCATAGTCCGCGACGAAATCAGTCATGCTGCGCGACGCTCTTTCTCGATCGCTTCATAGGCGGCGTTCAGTGCAGCCATCCGCTCGTGGGCAGCCGCGTGAAGCGTGGCCGGCACGCCGCGCGCGATCAGACGGTCGGGATGGTGCTCCGAGACCAGCAGGCGATATTGCTTGCGGATCGCCGCAAAATCATCCTCGGGCGAGACCCCGAGCACGAGATAGGGATCGCGGCCATCGAGATGCACATGCCTCGCCATGATGCGACGGAAATGATCGTCCGTAATGCGGAAAATCTCGGCGATACGGCCGAGGAAGAGCAGTTCCTTTTCATGCACAAGGCCATCTGCCTTGGCGATATGGAACAGCCCGTCCACGACACTCTCCAGCATCGGGCAATTCTCTACGGCACCCGAACTGCAAAGGCCGGAAAGCTTCGTCGCGTAAGCTTCGTAGCCTGCCACGTCCTGCCGCGCCAGATTGTAGAGGCGAGCCACGTTGCGGGCTTCCTCATCCGGAAAATCGAAGATCTGCTGGAACGCCCTCACCTCGGCTTCGGTGACGATTCCATCGGCTTTCGCCATCTTCGCCGAGAGCGCGATGATGGCGACCGAGAACGATACTTGCCTGCGCGTCTCGGGGTCACCTTCGAAAAGCGTGCGGATAGCCTCGACCACGCGCCCCAGCGCACTCCCGGCGGCATCGCCGATTGCACTGACGAGTCGCTCCAACAAGGAGGAAATCTGCAAACAGGAAAAATCGAATATCATGCGCGTAAATGACCAGATAACGCCGAAAATTGCAACGGACCGGACGGCCGCTGCCGGATTAAACTCTGTTCATGTTATCCGAACAATGAAGGTAATCCTCGATCGGACCTGCGGTTCCATCGAATACCGGAGTTACATAGCCTTTAGCAGCATATCCGCTGCAAAACGTCCCTCCATCAGATGTGATGGGACCTCACGTACCGCTGTATCTATCTGAAAGAACAGGATTATGCGCCAAAGAAAAGTGGGAGGCAAAACGGCTTCGGCAAAGAAATGCACTTTACATGGCCTGCCCTCTACCGCATCCATGTTGGTGGCAGATAAAGGGTAAGCGCAACGCGCGACGGAGGATCCATGGCCAAACAGAAAGTCGCAATGCTGACCGCAGGCGGTCTCGCTCCCTGCCTCTCATCGGCCGTGGGAGGCCTTATTCAGCGTTATACCGACATCGCTCCGGACGCCGAATTGTTTGCCTATCGATCCGGATACCAGGGCGTTCTGCTCTCGGATAGAATCGACATCACGCCCGAGATTCGGGAGAAGGCCCACCTGCTCCATCGTTATGGCGGCTCTCCGATCGGCAATAGCCGCGTCAAGCTGACCAATGCCGCAGATTGCGTGAAGCGTGGCCTGATCAAGGAAGGCCAGAACCCGTTGGCCGTTGCCGCGGACCGCCTGGCCGCCGATGGTGTTACCATTCTCCACACGATCGGTGGCGACGACACCAATACGACAGCCGCAGATCTCGCAGCCTATCTCGGCGCCAATGGCTACGACCTGACGGTTGTCGGCCTGCCGAAGACCGTCGATAACGACGTCATCCCTATTCGCCAATCGCTCGGCGCCTGGACTGCGGCCGAAGTCGGCGCCGCATTCTTCGACAATGTCGCCAACGAACAGACGGCTGCGCCGCGCACGCTTGTCATTCACGAGGTCATGGGTCGCCATTGTGGTTGGCTGACTGCCGCGACAGCGCGTGCCTATATCCAGAAGAGCAAGGCGAACGAATATATCGACGGCTTCCTGATGAATGAGGAAATGAAGGGCATAGACGGTCTCTACCTTCCCGAGATGGCCTTCGATGCCGACAAGGAAGCAGCTCGTTTGAGGGAGGTCATGGACAAGCGCGGTTTTGCGACGATATTCGTTTCGGAAGGCGCCTGCCTCGATGCGATCGTCGCCGAGCGTGAAGCCGCGGGCGAAAGCGTCAAGCGCGATGCGTTCGGGCACGTCAAGATCGATACGATCAATGTCGGAGGATGGTTCCAGAAGCAGTTTGCAGCGCGGCTCGATGCCGAACGGTCGATGGTGCAGAAGTCGGGTTATTTCGCCCGGTCGGCCCCGGCCAATGGCGACGATCTGAGATTGATCCAGGGAATGGTCGATCTTGCCGTGGAAAGCGCGCTGAACAAGGTATCCGGCGTAACAGGGCATGACGAAGATCAGAATGGGAAGCTTAGAACCATCGAATTTCCACGCATCAAGGGTGGTAAACCGTTCGATATGACGGCAAGATGGTTTGGCGATGTAATGGAGTCCATCGGCCAGTCCTTCGAACCGGCCTGATGGAGAAATGACAGGTGCCGTGGCACCTGGGAGGGTGATGATGACCGTAGAGACATGGCTCGCTTTTGCGGCAACGGCAGTTGCCGTGCTGCTAGTGCCTCATCCCATTGCGTCGCTGACCGCCGCGTTTTCCACTTCGTGGGGACGTACCAGCGCGCTCATCACCATCCCTGCGTTTGTTCTGGCCTTCGTTCTGGGCGGCGTCCTCGTAACTACCGTCGTTTTCCTGATCTCATTCTATTGGCCGGCAGCGATCGGTGCGCTATCCTGGATAGGACTTTCCTATCTGATGGTTCATGTCCTTTATGCTTATCAGGACCCTCAGCTACGGTATGGGCCTGCAGACAATGACAACCTTCCCGAAACGCGGCCTCTACGCATTTTCGGCTATTTCATTCTCAAGACATTCAAGAGCATTCGCTACTTCGCACTGACGGCAGCAATCGCCGTTCAGTTTTTCAATCCGACGCTGTTACCCCAGGCGCAATATTTGAACATGATTTCTGCGCTTGCCGTTGCTGCAATGGTGGCAGCCCTCGCCCACGCCACCCTTCCCGGCCGTTTTGCCCGCAAACGGCGCCGTTCCACAGTCCGCAGCAAGGCTCCATACAGGCCCGGAACGCGCTTTATCGCCCGTCGCGCAGTGACTGCCGGATATCGGCGCATTGCCGCCTGATTTTCTGCGACGTGCTGGTGGCTTGTCGATCTCTTTCGAATAGGTTAATTGACATCCAGTTTCACTGGTCTTGTTAACGTTCTGGGCAACGATTTTTGATGAAAGCGACCCAATGGCAATGATGCGATTTGTGGGCCGGAAGGCAGCCGTGGTTCTCGCCATGTCCTCTGCCTTGGCCGCATGTTCCAGCGTTGACCACAGCAACAACGTGGCGTCGAACGAGGCGCAGGATGCGTCCGTTCAGCAGACAGCCGATGCGTCACAGGCCACGCAATCTGGTGCCGTCGTCGCTCAGGCAGGCTCCGAAAATACCGTCACACTCGTGAAGACCAGCCGGCTCCCGGTTCCCGTACCCGCAGTCATCGAGGCCGCCGCGGTTCAGACAGCTGCGATGGAATCGCCGGTTATGGCGCCGTTTGTCGCCATGCAGGTCAGTGCACCGGCTGTTTCTGCCACGACGGCCGCAGCGCCGGTGGTTCTCGCCTCCGCCCAGCCTCTGGTCCACAGCACGGCAAAGGGCAGCCGCCTCATTTCTCCGCCGGTCGCCCCGGCCGTCCAGTCCGGACAGATCCAGCCGGCAGCGGCCCAGGCTATCGCTCTCGACGAACCCGAACTGACGCCGGACATGGTGGCGCTGCAATCGGTCGTCCCTATCCCGCGTCCCCAGATCGCGACCACGACACTGGCCTACGCAGCGCAGCCAAAGGCCGTTGCCGCCGTTTCGGCGATAGACAACCGGATGGAATTCCCGCCGGCTCCCGGTGAGCCGATTCCGGAAACCGCATCCGAGGCGCCGTCCAGCCTGAAAAAGCTTATCCACCGTTACGCCGGTCTTTATGGCGTGCCGGAATCGCTGGTGCATCGCGTCGTGCATCGCGAAAGCAAATATGACCCCAAGGCCTATCACAAGAATGGCTATTGGGGCCTCATGCAGATCAAGTATTCGACCGCCAAGTCGATGGGCTACGAGGGTCCGCCGGAAGGTCTTCTCGACGCCGAAACCAATCTCAAATACGCGATCAAATATCTTCGCGGCGCCTGGCTCGTCGCCGACAACCAGAACGACAACGCCATAAGGCTTTATGCGCGCGGCTATTATTACGATGCCAAGCGCAAGGACATGCTCCACGTCCTGCAGAAATAACCGCTAATCTGCTCTCACACGCTTCACGACTTCCGATACGAGCATGGCTGCATCGTAACCTTGCGACCGCGGCGTCAAACCCAGCCTTACGATCACCAGATCCAGCGACGGAATGACGAAGATCGTCTGCCCGTCGTGACCGCTAATGACAAATGCATCGGATGGCAGGCCCGCCTCCGGTTTCGGCAACCACGTCTGCATTTTCGAGTAGCGTCCGCCTGAACTCCTGTTCGGCGCATGCATCGCCTCGACAAATCCTTGCGGCAGCAGCCTCTCACCGTTCCACACCCCATCATGCGCCAGAAACAGGCCGAAGCGAGCCCAGTCACGCGCCGTGGCATACATGTAGGAACTGCCGACAAAGGTACCGGCCGCGTCGGTTTCCATCACGGCAGACGTCATGCCGAGAGGATTGAACAGCGAGCGCCATGGATAGCCAAGCGCATCCGACGCATTACCGATGCGATCCATCCAGATTCGGGAAAGCAGTACGGCAGTACCGGACGAATAGTTGAAGCGCGATCCGATATCCGCTTCCAGCGGCACGGCCTCCACGAAACCCGCCATGTCGGGCTCTAGAAACAGCATCCGAGTGACATCGGCAACTGCACCATAATTCTCGTTGAACCCGAGGCCGCTCTCCATCGCCAGCAGATCGGCAATACGGATATCGGCACGGCCGTCGCTCCGCCATTGGGGAAACAGGTTCTTCTCATCCGCGGAAATCCGGTTCTCCATCATCAACCGGCCGATGATCGCGGTGTTGACGGTCTTGGTCATCGACCAGCCGAGAAGCGGAATGTCCTTGGAGAACCCATCACCATAGGTTTCGGCGCTGATCTTCCCATCCTTGACGATCACGACTGCCCGCATGCCCGGCCCGGTTAAAGCGACGTCTGAAAGCAAGGCCGCAAGCGATTCGTCCGACTCGATTTTATCCCCTGCGGGCCAAACCCCATCAGCCTCGGCCAATGCCTCCGCCTTCGTAGCGTCGGAACCCGCTACAACTGTCCCGACCGGCACGACCGTGCAGCCTGTCCCTTCCCGATAGATCGCCTCGCTTGGCGCAATCGATCCGAGAAGGGCGGCATCGACGCGTTTCTCTTCGCGATCCACGGTGATGCGCATCAGGTGCAGCAGCGGATGCCCAGGCGCCTGGACATCTTCAGCCAGCACCTCGTCGGGATCCCGGTTGGCGATAAAGACGTTGGAGCAAACGATCTTGGCCGCGTAACCGCTGCCGACACGCAGCAGATCGGGCGGGATGAAATAAAGCCAAAGCCCGGCGCCGATTGCCACGATGAGCAACAACACCACAAGACCACGAAAAATCCGCTTGAGCACCAGCGCCTCCATTTGTCCGCGCCATGCAAGCAAAATCCGCGACCAAGGGAAAGGCCCCTGGTGGTCAAGACTCCGGCAGCAGGAGCAAGTCACACTGTGCGTCACGAAGCTGTTGCACGAAGCGGCTAAACGCCTCGCAACTCATGATGAAGCAGGATTTGGTCATGGCAGATATCGTTGAAGACCGTGGATTGCAGCGCAACCGCAAGCTCAAGGATGCACTTCTCCAGCATAAGGCCCTGTCACCCCACGGCCTTTCCGAGCGCCTGTTCGGCCTGCTCTTTTCCGGCCTGGTCTACCCCCAGATCTGGGAAGACCCCTCGGTGGACATGGAAGCGATGGAACTGTCCGAAGGGCACTCGGTCGTCACCATCGGTTCGGGTGGGTGCAATATGCTTGCCTATCTTTCCCGCTCGCCGAAGACGATCGACGTGGTCGATCTCAACCGGCATCACATCGCCCTGAACCGCCTGAAACTTGCGGCATTCAAACATCTTCCGTCGCATGCCGACGTTGTCCGCCAGCTCGCCATGAGCGGCCTGAAATCCAACAGCATGGCGTTCGACGAACACATCGCATGGAAACTCGACGAACAGACGCGGACCTATTGGCAGAAGCGCTCGCTGACCGGCCGCCGGCGTGTCGAGGTCTTCAACAGGAATATCTATCGCACCGGCTTGCTCGGCCGGTTCATCGCCATCGGCCATATCGTCGCCCGTCTCCATGGCGTCGATCTGAAGGAGTTTGCCAAGGCCCGCTCGATCCGTGAACAGCGGCAGTTCTTCGACACTCATATCGGCCCGCTTTTCGACCGCCCGCTGATCCGCTTCGTGACCAGCCGCAAAAGCTCGCTCTTCGGCCTTGGCATCCCTCCGCAGCAATATGACGAACTGGCAAGCCTCGCAGCAGATGGCTCGATCGCACCGGTGCTGCGCGAGCGGCTGGAAAAACTTGCCTGCCACTTCCCGCTGAACGACAATTATTTCGCCTGGCAGGCCTTTGCCCGCCGTTATCCCCGCCCGGAAGAGGGCAACCTGCCCGTTTATCTCCGCGCGGAAAATTACAGAGAAATCCGACAGAACACGGATCGGGTTACCGTTCATCATGAAAGCGTCACCGGACTTTTGGCGCGCAAGCCGGCCGGTTCGGTCGATCGTTTCGTTTTGCTCGATGCCCAGGACTGGATGAACGACGACCAGTTGAACGCGTTGTGGAGCGAAATCAACCGCACAGCCGCACCTGGCGCTCGCGTCATCTTCCGCACCGCCGCCGAAAAGAGCGTGATCGAGGGGCGCCTGTCGGATGCACTCCGGCAGGAGTGGACCTATCTTGAGCAGCGTTCCGCCGAACTGAACCTTCAGGACCGCTCTGCCATCTATGGTGGCTTCCACATCTATGTGAAGGCGGGCCAGTGAGCGCCGGCGCCACGACGGAAGGCCACGCTGCCGATATGGACAAGATGTACCGCTACCAGCGGCACATCTACGACCTGACGCGAAAATATTATCTCTTTGGCCGGGACCGGATGATCGCCGGTCTCAAGGCTCCGGCAGGTTCGAGTATTTTGGAAGTCGGCTGCGGAACCGGCCGCAATCTGGCACTGGCCCGTCGCCACTATCCAGAGGCAAAACTCTATGGCCTCGATATCTCAGCCGAAATGCTGCAAACGGCACGTGCCAATATGGCCGGCAGCGAGCAGCAGCCTGTTTTGATCGTGGCCGACGCGACGACCTTCCGACCGGAGAATTTCGGCGTTGCCGGCTTCGACCGCATCATGATCTCCTATGCCGTTTCGATGATACCCGCATGGGAGGACGCAATTACCGCAGCACTGGCCGCACTGAACCCGAACGGCTCGCTGCATATCGTCGACTTTGGCCAGCAGGGGCGCCTCCCGGTCTGGTTCCGCCGTGTGCTTCAGGCATGGCTTCGCCGCTTTCACGTCACGCCGCGGGCAAGCCTTCGCGAAGTGCTGGAGAAAAAGCTGGAGCCCATCGGCGCCGACATGATCTTCGAGGAAATCGGTGGCGGTTACGCATGGCATGCCGTAATCCGCAAACGAGACTGACGCACTCGTTATCGGCATTACAATTACGCCTTACCCATTTCCTGCGGCGCTATGGTAAACGGGAAGCTCGAATGCCGCCCTGCCTGATTCCGGCGGACAGCGGCATCCCTGCAGAGCAACCCGGATGATCAATGCCGCGCCCCCTTCTCGTCCTCGCCCTGACTGCCTTGATGGCGACGTCCTGCACATCCACCAGTGACCTGATGGACACGGCTTCGATCAGCGGGACGAAATTCAAGGACAACGATCCTCAGAATTTTGGCCGAAATCATCCCGGCCGCCATGAAGTTCACGGCATCGATCTGTCGAAATGGAACGGCACCGATATCGACTGGCAGACGGTGAAAAAGTCAGGCGTTGCCTTCGTCTTTATCAAGGGCACCGAGGGCAAGGACCGGATCGACCCAGCCTTCTCAACCCATTGGCGCGGGGCTGCCAACGCCGGCATTCCGCACGCGGCCTACCACTTCTACTATTTCTGCTCGACACCGGAGGATCAGGCCGACTGGTTCATCGCCAACGTGCCGAAGGAAGCCAACATGCTGCCGCCGGTCCTGGACATGGAATGGAACCATGCCTCACCCACCTGCAAACTGAAGCCCGATGCGGCAACGGTACGCGACTTGATGCGACGCTTCATCGCCCGCATTGAAGCCCATTATGGCAGAAAACCGATCATCTACACGTCGGTTGATTTCCATCGCGACAACCTCGTCGGCGCTTTCAACGACTATCACTTCTGGGTCCGCTCCGTGGCCGCCCATCCGAGCGAGATCTACACCAATCGGGAATGGGCGTTCTGGCAGTACACCGCCACGGGCGTTGTGCCCGGTATAAAGGGCGAGACGGATATTAACGTCTTCGCCGGCAGCGCCAAGAACTGGAACAGCTGGGTTACGGCTGCAAACGATTGAGACACAACTCAAGCGATTCGTAATGCTGGCAATGTGAATGCGAGTGCGCTAAATAGCCGACTGCCGCGGCATTGCCAAATACGCCACGGCGCAACTAGCGTCTCATTCAAATCATCCCAAAAACGCCACAGATCGCCAGGATCGCCAAATGCCCTTCCTAGACAGCCGCCGCTTTGTCATTGCTGCCCTTATCGCCGGGGGCATGACTGCCCCTGCATTCGCTCAGACGCCTTCGACCGCACCTGCCCCCGCCTGCGGTGGTGATCTGACTGCGTTTCTGGCTGGCGTGAAGCAGGAAGCCGTCTCCAAGGGCATTCCGGCATCTGCTGCCGACGAGGCACTCGCCGGTGCCCAGATCGACCCGAAGGTTCTCAGCCGCGACCGGGCGCAGGGCGTCTTCCGCCAGACATTCCTCGAGTTCTCGCAGCGCACAGTCAGCCAGGCCCGCCTCGATATCGGCCGCCAGAAGCTGAAGCAGTATGCAGATGTTTTCTCTCGCGCTGAAACCGAGTTCGGCGTTCCGGCCGGTGTGATCACTGCCTTCTGGGCCATGGAAACCGATTTCGGCGCCGTTCAGGGCGATTTCAACACCCGCAACGCGCTGGTCACGCTCTCGCACGACTGCCGCCGTCCGGAACTTTTCCGACCGCAGCTGATCGCACTGATCGAGATGGTACAACACGGAGATCTCAACCCGGCGACCAATACGGGTGCATGGGCCGGCGAGATCGGCCAGGTCCAGATGCTGCCGGAAGACATCATCGCCCAGGGTGTTGATGGCGACAATAGCGGCCATATCGACGTCAAGGGCAGCTCGCCGGACGCGATCCTCACCGCAGCGAAATTCATCCAGAGCATGGGCTTCAAGCCCGGCCAGCCCTGGGTTCAGGAAGTGACCCTGCCGGAAAGCCTGCCCTTTGAAAAATCCGGCCTTGGCAACGAGATCCCGGCCAGCGAATGGTTCTCCTATGGCGTTACCCCGCGCGACGGCGACACCAAGTTCGGCAATCTGCCGGCAGCCCTCATCCTGCCGCAGGGACGCAAGGGACCGGCTTTCCTGACCTACCCGAATTTCAACATCTATCTGCAGTGGAACCAGTCGTTCATCTACACGACCTCCGCCGCCTACTTCGCCACCCGCCTTTCCGGTGCGCCTCCATACCAGAAGACGACCCCGGAACCGGGCCTGGATGTCGAAGCGATGAAGCAGTTGCAGACCAAGCTTGACACCCATGGCCATGACGTCGGCAAGATCGACGGCATTCTCGGCTCCGGCACACGCCAGGCGGTGCAGAAGGAACAGGCCCGCCTGGGCATGCCTGCCGACGGCTGGCCGACGCAGGCGCTGCTTCAGGCACTCTGACCTGCAAATAAAAATTCAGACACAACATAAAACGGGTGGCGATATCAGCGCCGCCCGTTTTATGTTCCAGGCTCCCATTTCGCTCAGGTAGATCAGATGACATCCGAGACCCAAAGGTTGACACCACTTGCCTGGGGCCTGCTGTTCCTGCTTGGCCTTCTATGGGGCGGATCTTTCTTCTTTGCCCGCATTGCAGTCCATGAAGTGCCGCCCTTCACACTGGTCCTACTGCGACTCGGCCTCGCGGCGATTGCCCTGCACATCTACCTTCATGGCCGTTTCGGCACCTATTCGATATTGAGAGAGCACTGGCGATCCTTCCTGATCCTCGGCCTGGTCAACAACGCCCTACCGCACACGCTGATCTTTTTCGGCCAGACGCAGATCGGCGCCGGCCTCGCCTCCATTCTCAACGCCACCACGCCGATCTGGACGGTGATCATCGCCAATCAGTGGACGTCGGATGAAAAGCTCACCGGCGCAAAGCTCGCCGGCTGCGCTGCAGGCCTTGCCGGAACCTGCATCCTGATCGGGCCAAGCGCGATTGCCAACAGCGCCGCCCCGCTCTGGGCGCTCGTCCTGCCGGTCATGGCTGCAATCTCCTATGGCGTCGCGGGAACCTACGGCAAGCGTTTCCGAGGCATTCCGGCTCCGGTGACGGCAGCAGGACAGTTAACCGCCTCCAGTCTCATCATGCTGCCGGTCTCGTTGATTGCAGATCAGCCATGGACATTGGCGACACCATCCATCCATGCGATTGCGGCCATCATCGCATTAGCACTTCTATCGACCGCACTCGGCTACCTGATCTTCTTCAGGATACTATCGATCGCCGGCGCGACGAACACCTCGCTCGTCACCCTGCTGGTGCCACCGAGCGCGATCCTGCTTGGTGCATTATTCCTTGGAGAACGCCTCGCCGTGACCGATATCCTTGGCATGGCAGTGATTGGATTTGGCCTCGTACTGCTCGACGGACGAATCCTTCGCATGCGCAAAAAGGCGGCCTGAAGCATTGCCGAATGGCACCATTGGTCACGCAAAATAACTGTCATTAACAGACAAATAGATGAATTTAACGTGTCGGAAAGCTTCGTTAATTTCGATAAAATCTTTTATTATCAACAGCATAGAGGGATAATAAAATCGTAAAGAGGTTTTGCTGCCGCAATGCAGCACAAAATTCCGCTTCCCATTTGACACAGAACCGACATAAAATCTGACCGTCAACGCAAGGAGGCAGACATGGGACGTACATACCCCCTCAATCTCCTGGTAGTCGGTGCAGCATTTGCATTCATTGCCTCGATGCTTTTCATCTAGGCTGAAAGACTACCGGTCGTATCTCGCATCCACCAACGTTTGATAGGGACCAGAATTTCGAAAAACGCATGTCTTCCGGGACATGCGTTTTTTGTTTTAATCTCGCGCCCTCAGGCAGCCGCCCTCGCAGCTCCAGGCTTGTAGCCGATATTCTCCAGCACGGCCGAAACAAGCGGCGCCCGGTTCATCGTGTAGAGATGGATATGTTTGAATCCATGCTTGCCGAGTTCCTCGATCTGCTCGGCGGCCACGTCCGCAGCTACCTTGGCCCGCTCCTCTGGCTTATCGTCGAACCCATCGAATCGGTCATCGAGAAAGCCTGGCACTGTCGCGCCGCAACGTTTTGAAAAGCGCTTCAGCTGCGTCAGGTTCTGGATCGGCATGATGCCGGGGATGACCGGAAGCGTGATGCCTGCAGCGGCAACTGCGTCCATATAACGGAAAAACACATCATTATTGAAGAAGAACTGGGTGAGCGCACGGGTCGCACCTGCATCCGCCTTGCTCTTCAGCACAGCGATATCCGCCGACATATCGGGGCTCTCCGGATGTTTTTCCGGATAGGCCGAGACCGAAATATCAAAATCGCCGTAAGCCGCCAACGCACCAACCAGATCGGCAGTCTGCTGAAACCCCTGTGGATGAGGCGCGTAAACCGTACCGATACCCGCCGACGGATCACCACGCAGCGCGACGATCCTGCGCACGCCTGCGGCACGATATTCCTCGACGATCGCGTGCACGTCATCCTTCGAGGCATCGACACAGGTCAGATGCGCAGCAGTCGGCAGATTCGTATCCTTGATGATCGTCGTGACCGCGGCAAGCGTCGGCTCCTTGGTAGAGCCGCCTGCACCATAGGTCACGGTCACGAATTCCGGTTGCCAGAGAGCGAGACGTTCGACGGTCTCGAACAACTGGGCCTCCATCTCCTCCGATTTCGGAGGGAAGAACTCGAAAGAAATCTCGAATCGCGGGTGTGTCGTGTTCTCGTTCATCATCATTCTTCCTATAGAACCGAAAGCGCTTCCGCCCGCTCGGTTCCCGCCATCAGCAGGCGGCGATCCTTTGCCAGCCAGATTGTTACGGTCAACCCATCTTCATTATCCGGCACGATATCGATCGCCTTTTCGATGTCCAGTCCGGCCTTTTCCAGCCAGTCACCGATAATTTCATGCGAAAAGCCCAACCGCAGATGAGCGTGCTCTTCGCGCAAATGCTCCATCTTGTGGGGTGCCAGATCGACGATGATAAGCCGTCCACCCGGCCGAAGAATCCGCGTCGCTTCCGCAATCGCAAGCTCCGGCTGATCGAGGAAATGCAGTACTTGGTGGATGGTTACGACATCGAAATCCTGCCCCTCGAGCGAGAGGTTGAGAATATCCGCATGCCGGACCGATGCCTTCAGTATGCCCGCGTTGTCAAGATTGGCTCGAGCGACGGCCAGCATGTCGCGGCTCGCATCGACGCCGGTCGCGCGGCGATACCGCGGCGCCAGCAACTGCAAAATCCAGCCAGTGCCTGTGCCGAGATCCAGAAGCGAATCGATCGGCGCGGTTCCGACCAGACGAAGCAGTGCCTGTTCGACGGCGGAATCACTGGCATTCAGACGGCGCAATTCATCCCATTCCGAAGCGTTACGGCTGAAATAGGCCTGCGCCCGCTCTGCCCTCTGATGCTTGACGGCCGCGAGCCGTTCTCCGTCACGAACAAGCACGGGATCGTCACCGGCGGAAGCGGCAAGCAGCGTCTTCACCAGCGCCGCCGACGCACCTTCCTGGCTGAGGCGAAAATAGGCCCATGCCCCTTCCTGATAGCGATCGATCAACGCTTCTTCGTTCAGGAGCTTCAGATGTCTGGAAATTCGTGGCTGCGATTGTCCGAGAATTTCGGTGAGGTCCGTGACCGTCAGATCGCCACGCGCGAGCAGGGCGAGAAGGCGAAAACGCGTCGGCTCACCCACCGTTTTCAGCACATCAACCAGTGTATCGAGCGATATCGACATCCACGTTCCCTAATAATCAAGATATAAAGATATCTTTATATGAAAAAGGAGAGCGATGCAACCCATGCGCCGATTTGCAAGAAGGGCGGCCAAGCCGCCCTTCTCTATTCCAATGAACTGTCGGAGAGCCTTAGCGCGTCAGGCGCTTGTAGGACTGGCTACCGGCGTTCAGCGCATCAGGGCCAAGGCGGCGGATCTTGTCCTGCTCGTAATCCTCGAAGTTGCCTTCGAACCATTCGACATGACCGTCACCTTCGAAGGCGAGGATGTGGGTCGCCAGGCGGTCGAGGAACATGCGATCATGGCTGATGATGATCGCGCAGCCGGCGAAGTTCTCGAGCGCCGTTTCGAGCGCACCGAGCGTTTCCGTATCGAGGTCGTTGGTCGGTTCGTCGAGCAGCAGAACATTGCCGCCAGCCTTCAGCATCTTGGCCAGATGGACGCGGTTACGCTGACCACCCGAAAGATTGCCGACCTTCTGCTGTTGGTCGCCGCCCTTGAAGTTGAAGGCGCCGCAATAGGCTCTGCTGTTCATGTCGAACTTGCCGAGCTTGATGATTTCGGCGCCGCCGGAGATTTCCTCCCAGACAGTCTTGTTGCCGTCCAGCGCATCGCGGCTCTGGTCGACATAACCGAGATGCACAGTGTCGCCGACGCGGACCGTGCCTGCATCCGGCTTTTCCTGGCCAGTGATCATCTTGAACAGCGTCGTCTTGCCGGCGCCGTTCGGGCCGATAATGCCGACGATGCCGCCCGGCGGCAGCTTGATCGACAGGTCGTTGATCAGCGTGCGCCCTTCAAAGCCCTTGGTGATGCCTTCCATGTCGATGACGACCTGGCCGAGACGCTCGGAGACGGGAATGATGATCTGCGCATCGCCGGGGCGGATGCCATCGGCTGCGTCCACCAGCTGTTCGTAGGCCTTGATACGAGCCTTCGACTTGGCCTGACGGGCCTTCGGGCTGGATGCAATCCATTCCTGTTCGCGCGAAATCGCCTTCTGGCGGCCTGCATCCTCACGGGATTCCTGCAGCATGCGCTTGGCTTTCGCCTGCAGATAAGCGGAATAATTGCCTTCGTACGGAATGCCACGGCCGCGGTCGAGCTCCAGGATCCAGCCAGTGACGTTGTCGAGGAAGTAGCGATCGTGGGTGATCATCATCACGGCACCGGGATAATCGCGCAGGTGCTTTTCCAGCCACGCGATGGTTTCGGCGTCGAGATGGTTGGTCGGTTCGTCGAGCAGCAGCAGGTCCGGCTGCGACAGAAGCAGACGGCAAAGCGCGATACGGCGGCGTTCACCACCCGAAAGCAGCGTCACGTCGGCATCCTTCGGCGGGCAGCGCAGCGCTTCCATCGCCATCTCGACCTGCTGTTCCAGATCCCAGAGGTTCTGGCTGTCGATGATATCCTGAAGCTTGGCGCCCTCGTCCGCCGTCTCGTCGGAATAGTTCATCATCAGTTCGTTGTAGCGATCGAGCACGGCCTGCTTGTCGGCGACGCCAACCATGACGTTTTCGAAAGCGTTCTTGGCCGGATCGAGATGCGGCTCCTGCTCGAGGTAACCGACGGTGGCACCCTCGGCGAGCCATGCTTCACCGGTGAACTCCTTGTCCTGACCGGCGATGATGCGCAGAACCGTCGACTTACCCGCGCCGTTCGGACCGAGAATACCGATCTTGGCATCCGGGTAGAAGGACAGGTTGACGTTCTCGAGAATCTTCTTGGCGCCATAGGACTTGTTCAGTCCCGACATGTGATAGATGAACTGACGTGCCATCGATAATTAAGCTCCGGGGGAAAGAGGTTTTGCCGCTATGTAGGCGAAGACGGGCCGCGGGGCAATGCAGAGAGCGGGAGAGGCTTGGAAATGAACCAGCAATTTGCGTGGGAAACGCTGAGATTGGACCGTCCAGCGAGCGCATCCCTCGCCTTCCACCACTCCGCGGCGGGAGAGGCAGCCAAGGGTATCCTGCTGATTTCCCATGGCTTGGCGGAACACTCGAAGCGATACCATGCCTTTGCATCGGAAATGGCCTCGGAAGGCTTCCACGTCTATGCCTGGGATCATCGCGGCCATGGCGAAACGACGGCACCGGATGCACCGATCGGCCGATTCGCGCTGAAGGATGGCGCGCGCGCGGTCATCGACGATCTGATGGCCGTCCGGGCTCACGCCAGCCTTGCCCACCCCGATCTCCCGATCATCCTTTTCGGCCACTCAATGGGTGGCCTCATAGCGCTCAACGCCGCCATCGATCACCCGCAGGCATTTGACGCCATCGCCATCTGGAATTCCAACTTCAATCCGGGCCTTGCAGGTCGCGCCGCACAGGGTCTGCTTCTGGCCGAGCGTGCGCTGAAGGGATCGGACACGCCGAGCGGCCTCCTGCCGCGCCTGACCTTCGGCGCTTGGGGCAACAGCATCCCCGGCCATCGTACCGATTTCGACTGGCTGAGCCATGAACCGGCCGAAGTCGACGCCTATATCGCCGATCCGCTTTGCGGGTTCGACGCGAGCGTTTCGCTCTGGCTCGATCTTTTCGAACTGACCTTCCGTGCACCGACGCTTGTCGATTGCCTGCCGAAAAACCTGCCGGTTCACCTGCTCGGCGGCGGCGAGGATCCTGCCACCAACAACGGAAAAGCAGTCCTCTGGTTTTCCGCACTCCTGCGGAAGAATGGCCTTTTCGACGTCACGACCAGATTTTGGCCGAATGCACGCCACGAGACGCTCAACGATACGATGCGCCTTGAGGCTTCGGCCGAGTTCGCCCAATGGGCAACCAAGGCCTGCAGCAGGTAAGGAATGAGTTCATGACTTTTCTTCAAGTGCGCGAAAGGTCGCGCCTCGGTATATCCACGCCATGAGTGCATCGTCCGCCAAATCGGTATCGCAACCCCAGACTGCCAGCATCTCGGCCGGTCTCGGCCTGATGATCCTCGCCATGCTGGTCGCACCGCTGATCGATGTTTTCTCGAAGCTGGCAACGACGACCGCCTCGCCCACCATGATAACGGCCGCGCGCTTCTTTTTTCAGGGCCTTTGCATGCTTCCGTTCGTGCTCTGGGCAGGATCCTGGCGTTCTTTTTCGTGGCGAATGAGCTTCTATCACGCGATCCGGGCGGCGGTGATCACGCTCTCCATGGTCTGCTTCGTCGCAACGCTTGCGGTCATGCCGGTGGCCGATGCCATTGCCATCTTCTTCGTCGAGCCGATCATCTTGACCGTTCTGTCGAGCATATTCCTCAAGGAGATCATCGGCTGGCGGCGTTATACGGCCTGTTTCGTCGGCTTTATCGGCGCCATGATCGTCATCCGCCCGAGCTTTCAGGAAATCGGCTATGTCGCCCTTCTGCCGGTCGTCACAGCCTTTTGCGTCGCCATATTCGCGATGATGACGCGCGCGCTTGCGCATCGGGAGGACCCGTGGGCGATGCAGTTCCAGATGTCGCTCTGGGGCCTGCCGATCTGCGCGGTTTTGCTGCTGGTCGGAGACCGCGCGGATATAGGCTTCCTCGCACCATCCCTCCCCGACTTTACTACATTCATGTGGATGGTGGGCGTCGGCGTTTTCGCCGCCCTTTCTGGCCTGCTGAGCGTTTACGCCTACAGGGCCGCACCGGCCTCCGTGCTCGCCCCGATCCAGTATTTCGAAATCGTCTCCGCAACGCTGTTCGGCTGGCTGGTCTTCGGTGACTTCCCCGATCCGATCAAATGGCTGGGTATCTCGATCATCATCGGCTCCGGCCTCTACATTATCTGGCGCGAGCGCCGCGTCGCATCGATCAAGCCCGTCACCACAAGCGAAACGACATCGGTAGCCCCCTGACCATGGACATCGCCACCAAGAAACCGCCGCTTGCAGGCATCCGAGTCCTCGAACTCGCTCGCGTTCTCGCCGGCCCCTGGGCGGGCCAGATGCTGGCCGATATGGGCGCCGACGTCATCAAGGTCGAGAACCCGGAAGGCGGTGACGACACCCGTGCCTGGGGGCCGCCCTTCGTCGAAAGCACCGACGGCGAAAACCTGTCTGCGGCCTATTATCACGCCACCAATCGCGGCAAGCGCTCGATTGCCGTAGATCTCAAGACCGAGGAAGGCCAGAAGATCGTCCGGCGCCTCGCCGCCCAGTCGGACGTATTGATTGAAAACTTCAAGCTCGGTGGCCTGAAGAAATACGGGCTCGATTACGAAAGCCTGAAGAAGATCAATCCGAAACTCGTCTACTGCTCGATCACCGGCTTCGGCCAGGACGGCCCCTATGCCAGCCTTGCCGGCTATGATTACATCGTCCAGGGCATGTCGGGCTTCATGTCGATCACCGGTGATCCTGAAGGGCAGCCGATGAAGGCGGGCGTCGCGATCGCCGACATATTCACCGGCGTCTATGCCGTCACCGCCATCCAGAGCGCGCTGATCCACACCATGAGAACGGGCGAAGGCCAGCAGGTCGATATGGCGCTGCTCGACGTCATGTCCTCCGTGCTCGCCAATCAGAACATGAACTACCTGATTTCAGGCATCTCTCCGGTAAAACTCGGCAACGCCCACCCGAACATCTCTCCCTATGAGGTGATCCAGGTTCAGGACGGCCATGTCATCTTGGCTGTCGGCAATGACGGCCAGTTCCGCCGTTTCTGCCGAATCCTCGGCGTCGAGCAACTGGCTGACGACGAGCGTTACGCGACCAACAAGGCACGCGTCGCCCATCGCGTCGAGGTACGCAGTCTGATTCTTGCCGAGACCATGAAGTGGACCAAGAGCGATCTTCTGGCCGCCTGTGGTGAAAACGCGGTTCCCGTCGGGCCGATCAACTCGATCGGCGAGATGTTCGAAGATCCACAGGTGAAAGCGCGCGGCCTGCGTATCGATCTTGAGGCTGCGGACGGCACGATCATTCCGGGCGTGAGGAGTCCTATCGTCCTTTCCGAGACACCGCTTGCCTATCACCGGCCGAGCCCGAAAGTGGGCGAACACACGGATGAAATTCTGGCAGAACTGAATGCAATCGAGGAGGAATGCAATCGATGAAGACCGTCGTCAAGACAGGGGGCCAACTGATCGTAGATGCGCTCAAGGCAAACGGCGTCAAACGGGTTTCCTGTGTGCCGGGCGAAAGCTACCTCGCCGTCCTCGACGCGCTTTATGAGAGCGGCATCGACGTCCTCGTCTGCCGTCAGGAAGGCGGTGCGGCGATGATGGCCGACAGCTGGGGCAGGCTGTCCGGCGAGCCCGGCATCTGCATGGTCACCCGCGGACCCGGCGCCACCAATGCCTCTGCCGGTCTGCACGTCGCGAAGCAAGATTCGATCCCGATGATCCTTTTCGTCGGCCAGATCGGCCGCGACATGAAGGAGCGCGAGGCGTTTCAGGAAGTCGAATACCGCCGCGCCTTCACCGAATTCGCCAAATGGGTCGGAGAGATCGACGATGCCCGCCGTATACCGGAATTCGTCACCCGCGCCTTCACCGTCGCCACGTCGGGGCGCCCCGGCCCCGTCGTGCTAACGCTGCCGGAGGACATGCTGGTCGAAGAAGTCGAGGCCCCTGAGGCCCGACTCTATACCCGCGTCGAGAGCCACCCCGGCCAGCCTCAGATCGCAGAATTCGAGAAGCTGCTGAAGGAATCTCAACGGCCGATGGTCATCCTCGGCGGTACCCGCTGGAATGAGCAGGCGGTAAAAGACTTCCAGGAATTCGCCAGCCGCTTCAAGCTGCCGGTCGGCTGCTCCTTCCGCCGCCAGATGTTGTTCGACAACCTGCACCCGTCCTATGCCGGCGATGTCGGTATCGGCATCAATCCGTCTCTGGCAAAGGAGATCAAGGACAGCGACCTTCTGATCCTGATCGGCAGCCGCATGTCGGAAATGCCGTCGTCGAGCTACACGCTGATCGACATCCCCTACCCGCAACAGAAGCTCGTCCATGTATTCCCCGACCCGGAGGAACTCGGCCGCATGTACCGCCCGGATCTCGCGATCTGCGCTGCACCGGCGGAGTTTGTGGCGGCGATCAAGGATATAGAGCCGCCGGCCCTGCCACTCTGGGCCGAGCGCAAATCGGCCATGCACGACGCCTATCTCAAATGGTCGACACCGCCCGAAACCGGGCCCGGCAGTGTTCATATGGGACCGATCATGGCGTGGATCGAAGACAACGTACCGGATAACGCGATCTTCACCAATGGCGCCGGCAACTACGCCACATGGCTTCACCGCTTCCACCGCTTCCAGAAATACAACACCCAGTCCGCTCCGACCTCTGGCTCCATGGGTTACGGACTGCCGGCGGCAGTCGCGGCCAAACAGCTTTTCCCCGAACGCGAGGTGGTCTGCTTCGCTGGCGATGGCTGCTTCATGATGCACGGCCAGGAATTCATCACGGCCGTCCGTTATGGTCTGCCGATTATCACATTGCTGGTCAATAACGGCATCTACGGCACCATCCGCATGCATCAGGAGCGCGAATATCCCGGCCGCGTCAGCGCCACCGATCTCGTCAATCCGGATTTTGTTGCCTATGCAAAAGCCTTTGGCGGGCATGGTGAGCTTGTCGAAAAGACAGAAGATTTCGGGCCGGCCTATTTGCGTGCCCGAGAAAGCGGAAAGCCTGCAATCATCGAGGTCCGGCTCGATCCGGAGGCGATTACGCCGGCACGCACACTGACCCAGATCCGCAACAGGATTTGACGCCCAAATACGGGCATTTGCTCAAAAGTCTCGGAACAATCTCGCGGGTCATGCCGTTGATGCGGCATGGCAAATGAAACGAAACGCAAAGCACTGGGAGGGATGTCGACCTTCGTCGCCGTCATTTTCCTCATCGCCATCGCCTTGGCAGCCTTTTATCTCTTCGGCATGACCCCAGGCGAAGCGTGATCATCAACAACAGAAAAGGGCCGGTTCTTCCGGCCCTTTTTTCATGACGTTCGAGGCGACAGTCCTGATCGACTTGCAATCAAACGGCAATCAACGTCCCAGTTGCTGCTGGAAAAGTTTGGCGAGCCGCGTGCAAAACTCGACGGTGAATTCCTTCGAAGCCTTGGCGTAAGCGCGCGTCGTCTGAATTTGGGATTCTTTGAAGGCCTTCTCAGTGATGGCCTGAGGGTCGGAATAGGCTTCACGGGCATATTTCAAAAAGACAGATTTCGAATCCCATATCATGGCCGGGCGCTTGTAGCGAATATCGCAGGCGCGCGCATAAATCATGCCTTGGAAGGCCACATCCATCTCCGCGCCGGTCGGGACGGAGGGTAAAGTGTCGGCGTGAGCCGCGAATGCCGAAAAGCTGCCGGCAATGCAGATCGCCATCAGACTTGTCTTGAGCATCCGCGGCCCCCTAAATCAGATCGCAGCCGTGACGATAAACTCGACCTTGTACTTCGGCGCAGCAAGCTTTGCTTCGCTGGTGGCGCGGGCCGGCGTATTAGCCGGATCGACCCAGGCTTCCCATGCGGCGTTCATTTCGCCGAAGGTCGACATGTCGGAGAGGTAGATGATCGTCTGCAGGATCTTCGACTTGTCGGAACCGGCAGCAGCGAGCAGGCGATCGACTTCAGCGAGCGCGTCCTTGCACTGGTCCGTTACGGTTTCGCCTTCGCCAACCTGGCCGGCGAGGTAAACGGTGTTGCCGTGAACGACTGCGCCGCTCATGCGTGCGCCGGGATCGATGCGCTTGATGCTCATGGGAATGCTCCTGAATGCTGAGCTAGGGGGAACGCGGCGTAAAACTCACACCGCGCGCGAAAAGAATCGTCAGCCCTTGAAACGCTGGGCCTGTTCGTAAATGGCGGTCGAGCGTGCACCGGACCGGCAGAATCCCAGCATGGGCTTCTGAAAATCCTCGAGCACATCAGCCATCTCGGTCACGCCCTCAGGCGTCAGGCCCATACGGCCGACCGGTATGTGACGGATTTCCAAGCCGAGCTCCTTGGCGCGGGCTTCGATCTCGGCATAGTGCGGCTGACCGGGCTCTTCCTCGTCTGGACGGTTGCAGACAAGTGACTTGAAGCCCTGAGCCTTGATCTCATCGAGTTCATCGACGGTGATTTGTCCGGAAACCGAATACTCGTCGTTGATCTGGCGGATATCCATGGCGCAACCTCCATTTTTTGTGGCGCCAGCATTACGCGGTGGCTTGATGAGCGTCAACGGCAGATGGTCGCATCTCAGACGAAGGCGAAGCGCAGCGCATAATCGACGCTTTCGCCCGGCTGAAGCCATTGCAATTCGCCCGTTTCAGTCAGCTCCTCGCGGCTCGCCAGCCGATGCGATACGGGTTCTATACCAAGCACATGTGCGGGTTCCTTCTGATTCCGCCACATCTGCAGATACGGCAGATTATCGGTCTTGAACCGCACCTTCAGTGTCGAGCCGCCCAGTGACGCGATTGGCCCGAGCACGACTTCCGCCCATTCCTCGCCCTCACGGCGCGCCGAAACGCAAAAGACGCTTCCCGGATCAGGTCCGAAATCCCAGCGCATCTCACCTCCGTCCAGCATTGCACCGCTCAGATGCACGCCATCGTCGAACAGCCATGCGCCGATATTCATGTGATACATATGCACCCGCGCCATCGGCTTGGTTCCGGTATTCGTCACCCTGTCCTGCAGGCAGACCTCGCCCGTGGCACTATCGATTCTCCAGTGACGCTCAAGCAGGGCTCCACCGCCGTCCGCCGTTACCACCGGAACACGGGCACGACATTCCGCATCGTCGCCCTGCATATCCCAGAACAGAATTTCCGCCGGATGGGAGGAGTAGGAACCGTGCAGCGGATATTTCCGGCCGCCGACGTCACCCTCGATCGCCTGCGGATGACGGATATGGTCCGGGCCGCATGTGAACAGGAACCCTTCCAGCGAATGGTCGATTCGCGAATCACCATCGTCAGGAATCGCGCGGCCGGGAGCGATATCGGTATCGTGAACGAAGCACTTTCCGATATCCAGAACCGAGCTTTCATCCAGCTGAAGCGTCGGTCCGAGTGCCGCGGTAAAGGTTTTCATCAGCATTTCCTCCTCATGCTCACAACGCGTTTACCTAATGTGAGCGGAATTTAATGATTCATTCATCGCAAGCTGGGATTTTTCCATACAAGCGTCAAATTTAGCTTGTCAGTCATCGTGGACGGCAAACGGGAACCAAGCGGCCACTTCCCGATTACTTGAATAGGCAACATTATAATCGGTGAGAACGTGAAGCGCTCCATTCTTTTCAGCATCAGTCTTGCGGTCCTGGCAGCTTCCGTTGTCCCGGCAGCAGCGCAGTCGCGTTACCAGCAATATTCCGACGGTCCCGTACTTGTCGCGCCGGATGGAGCCATCCTCGATTACAGGCCGAACAGCCGAGACATCATCGTCAGCCGCGATGGGTCTGGACGTCGAGTTTATCTCGATCGTTACGGCAATATCGTCGCCACGGAAATGCGACAGGGTGGCGAAAGGCAGCGTTACGAAGAATACCCGCCGGCGCCGCGCACCTATGGCAATAATCGCCAGGCAGAGGCCTACCCGCCTCGATCCGACAATCAGGGCGGTTACCGCGACTATCGCCAATATCGACCGGGCGAGCCTGGCGCGGTGACGGGCTCCATCGGTGGCTCGGTTACCCGCATGCCGCTGGATAACCAGAGTCTGCCGGATGCCGATCAGGGCTATGCCGAAGAAGCATCGCTTGAACCCAACCAGAGCATGCCTCCGGCAGACAGTCTGCATCCCAACAAACCGGTCATCACGGTCACAAAGAAACCGCAGGCGCAGATCGCCGCGCTTCAGGTCTTCCTCGACCGCGAAGGCATTTCACCGGGCGTGATCGACGGCCACCTTGGCGACAACGTCAACAAGGCGGTGGCGGCATGGCAGGAAATGACGGGCGAAACGCTCGATCCGAACAATTCCGAAGAGATCATGCAGCGGCTTGCCTATTCCGGTGGGCTGCCGATCATCGACTACACGATAACCGCGTCGGACGCCGCCGGCCCTTATGTCGCCTCCATCCCCGAAGACTACGCCCATAAGGCAGTTTTGCCGGCCATGTCTTTCACATCGGTGACTGAAAAGCTGGCCGAGCAGTTCCACATGGACGAAGGGTATCTGAAGGCGCTCAACCCGGGTGCCGATTTCACCATCCCCGGCACGATCATCAAGGTCATCAACCCCGGCCAGCCAAAGACCGGTCAGGTGACGCGCATCATTGCCGACAAGGCACGCAAGCAGGTCTTCGCTTATGGTGCCGACGGCAATCTGATTGCCGCCTATCCGGCAACGATCGGTTCCTCCGATACGCCTTCGCCGTCCGGCGATCACACGGTTCAGCGTATCGCACTCGATCCGGGTTACACCTACAATCCGAAAATCAACTTCACCCAGGGTAGCAACACGCAGATCCTGCAGATCCCGCCAGGCCCCAACGGTCCGGTCGGCACCGTCTGGATCGCCCTGTCGAAGCCGACCTATGGCATTCACGGCACGCCTGAACCGTCGAAGATCGGCAAGACCAACAGCCACGGCTGCGTGCGCCTGACGAACTGGGATGCGACGGAGCTCGCCAAGATGGTCAAACCGGGAACGACGGTCCAGTTCGTGGATTAGTTGCCGCTATTACCAATTCATCACAACGACATTGGCCGGCTTTCGCCGGCCATATTCATTATGAGGATGGGTTTGGATTGTCAGGCGATGTTGCGTCCGAGCCCGATAAGCCGCGAAACGGCGGAACGGGTGATTTTGATCGGCATAAGACGTAGAACCTCGACGGCATAGGCGCGGGCGTTCTCTTTTGCCTTGTCGACATTGCTGACCTTGGCCGGGTCCATTGTATGCAGCGTGCCGCCGGTCTCGAACAATTCCTTGAAAGCGGTCCGCTCACCGATCGGCGTCGTCATCACATTGACGCCCTTGGCGGCCAGCAGGCCCTTGATCGCCAGCAGTGCCTTCGTCGTCACCATAGAGGTTACCCGGGTCAGCACGACCGAGTGGTCGAAATCGAGTCTGGCCTTCTTCTTGAGAATGGCAAGCAGGTCGAGAATCTGGGCGGCGCCCTTGGCGTCCATGGCCGATCCCTGAACCGGAATGAACACATGGTCGGAAAGCCCGAGCGCCGTCGTCACCAGCGCATCCCGTGCACCGGCCAAATCGATGATGAAATAGTCGGTAACCGGCGCCATTTCCCGCAAGTGCCCATTCAACGAGGCAACCGTCACCTCGGAAATCACTTCGATATTGCGGACCTTGCCGGACGCCTCCTGCCACTGGCTGATCCAGCGCTGCGGGTCGGCGTCGATGATGATGATGCGGAAACCCTGGTGAGCAAGCTCGGTCGCAAGCAGCAATGCAGCAGTCGTCTTGCCGGCGCCGCCCTTGGCATTGGCGAAAGATATTACGGGCATTTTTCATCCTTGGAGGTGACGAGCCGCATCGCTCTGCAGGCATCCCCGAAGCATGGGGCCGTTAGCCCACATCCTTTCCAAACATGGTTAATCAAAGATTAATTTGCCGACCTGCGCATATCATTTGTCAGGATTGATGCGGCGCAGCATCAAAAATGCGGCCATCCAGCGGATGACCGCACTCATTTCATCAAGCGCCGAAGATCAGGCCAGCGACGCAGCCTCCTTATGTTCCATCGCAAACTCCTCTTCCGGCGACAGAATCAGCCGATGACGACCGATGATCGCGAAATATGCGATTGCCACCGCAAACCAGACGACCACCCAGACGACGCCCTTGAAGAAGTTCGGGTCCTGAATCTGGTAAAGAAGCGTCACGACCGCGATGATGACGGTCAGCGCCGCGCCGGGAATGCCGAGAGGCGAGCGGAACGGCCGTTCGATATTTGGCAGCTTCTTGCGCAGGATGATGAAGGAGATTGCCTGCATGATGTAGGAGAACATCGCACCGAAAACGGCCATGTTCAGAAGTACGGCACCGATCACCGTACCGCCCTGCTCCGCACCGAGCGAAAACCAGATCACCAGCATGACCGCCAGACCAACAGCAGCCCCTGCCATCATCGCCACATAGGGTGTCTTGTAGACCGGATGAGTGATGGACAACGCCGTCGGGAAATAACCGGCGCGGGAAAGCGAGTAGATCTGTCGGCCCTGAGCATAGAGGATCGTGTGGAAGCTGGCGATCAGGCCGGTCAAGGCCACAAGCCCGAGAATGACCACGCCGCTATCGCCATAGACGGCCTTGAAGCCATCGAGCAACGGCTCCAGCGCCGAGCTGAGATGGAAGGCGCCAACGCCCGGCAGAGACGGGTTGAGCAGCACGATCATGAAAGCCGAAACCATCAGGGTAATGATGCCGAGGATGATGCCCTTGGGCATATCACGCTTCGGATCGACCGATTCTTCTGCTGCAAGCGGCAATTGCTCGATGGCAAGAAACAGCCAGACCGCGAAAGGCAGCGTGGCCAGCACGCCGGTGAATCCGAATGGGAACCAGTCGCCGTTGCCCTCCGGCAGTTCAATCGCAGCACCGTCTGGGCCGACGCCGATATTCAATGCCCAGCGGGAGAAGTCCATGTTCGGAATGGCGCTGATCCAGAAGAAGACGAGCACCGCCAGCGATATCAAGGTGATCACCAGCGTCACCTTGAACGATAGTTCCAGGCCGAAAACGTTGAGCGCCAGAAACACGGCATAGAAGAATATCCACAGGAGCGGTGAATAGACCGGATCTAACCCGAGGATCGAGTTCACATAAGCCGTGATGAAAGTCACGATCACCGCCGGCGTCAGCACGTATTCGACGTTTTCGCAAAGCCCCGTGAGGAACCCGCCCCAAGGGCCCATAGCCGTGCGCGCAAACGAATAGGCAGCACCTGTATGCGGCAAAGCAGGGCTCATTTCCGCGATCGAAAATGTCAGGCCGAGATACATGACCGCGATGATCATGCCGGCGACCAGCATGCCGCCCCAGCCGCCCGTGGCAAAACCGAAGTTCCAACCGGAAAAATGCCCGGAAATGACGGCGCCGACCCCCAGCGCCCAAAGTGACCAGACCCCGGCATAGCGGGAAAGACCGCGCTTATCGAAATAGGATGCATCAGCCTTTTTGTAGCTGACGCCTGCAGATGAACTTTCCATTCCCCGTCTCCTGCTCAAAGCAAAGGGCTCCGGCCCCAACGGCCGGATATGCCCATGGACCGGCCGGACCCGATATTTCGGTGTCCGGACCGCGCAGCTTTGACTACTCCCAGGAGGATCTTGTCCGGCATCGCCAGTTGGCTTTGCCGTGTTTCGGAACTGTCGCGATCCCTCGACTGATCCGTTGAAATGCATCGTCGTTCAAAATCACGAGGCCACCATCGCCTTTAACAGGCAGCCGCAAATCGTAAACAAAAGATTGACGCCAGCATTCTTCACTTTCAAGTTGTCGTCAAATGGAACTTCGCACCGTATGTGGCCAAATTGCGCCTTGCATGTTCCATCCACGACGCCCTTGCCGGGTTATCCACAGCCGCAGCCAGATCGTTTTTGACACTTGCGAAAAAAATGCTTTGAAAGCTGGGGCTTATGGCCTGATGATCAGAGCCTTGTCTGTCACATACAGTTCATGAAACAGCACTACGAGTTGCCGCCGACACGTTAAACCTCAGGAGGACATCCGTGCTCAAGAACGCTCACCGCCTTCTTTCATTGACGACTGCCGCAGTCGTCGCATCCACCAGCTTCGCTTTCGCAGAGCCGAGCGCGGAACTGATCGCCGCCGCCAAGAAGGAAGGCGCGCTGACCACGATCGCGCTTCCCCATAGCTGGTGCGGTTACGGCGATGTCATCGCCGGCTTCAAGAAGAAGTATCCGGAAATCACGGTCAACGAACTGAACCCGGATGCAAGCTCGGGTGACGAAATTGAAGCCATCAAGGCAAACAAGGACAACAAGGGGCCGCAGGCTCCCGACGTGATCGACGTTGGTCTGTCCTTCGGCCCGTCCGCCAAGGCAGATGGCCTGATCCAGCCCTACAAGGTATCCACCTGGGATTCGATCCCGGCCGATGCCAAGGATGCCGACGGCTACTGGTACGGCGACTATTACGGCGTTCTCGCCTTCCTGGTGAACAAGGATCTCGTCAAGGAAGCACCGAAGGACTGGCCGGATCTGCTGAAGCCGGAATTCGCCAACTCGGTTGCCCTCGCCGGCGACCCGCGCTCGGCAAACCAGGCCGTTCAGGGCGTCTATGCTGCAGGTCTCTCTGCAGCCAAGGGTGACGCTGCCAAGGCCGGCGACGAAGGCCTGAAGTTCTTCGCCGAACTCAACAAGGCTGGCAACTTCGTTCCGGTCATCGGCAAGTCCGCTTCTCTCGCTCAGGGCTCCACGCCGATCATCGTCTCGTGGGATTATAACGGCATTTCCTGGGGCGAGAGCCTCAAGGGCAACCCGCCTTACGAAGTCGTCGTCCCGGCTTCGGGCGTCGTCGCCGGCGTCTACGTCCAGGCGATCTCCGCTTTCGCCCCGCATCCGAATGCAGCCAAGCTTTGGATGGAATATCTTTATTCCGACGAAGGACAGCTCGGCTGGCTGAAGGGCTATTGCCACCCGATCCGTTTCAACGATCTTGCCAAGAGCAACAAGATCCCGAAGGAACTGCTCGATGCCCTGCCGCCGGCAGCAGCCTATGAAAAGGCCGTATTCCCGACGCTCGACCAGCAGGCAGCCGGTAAGACCGCAATCACCACCAAGTGGGACAGCGTCGTCGGCGCGAACGTCAAGTAAATCAAATCAGCCTCCCCGTCCAAACGGCGGGGAGGTTTTCCCTACTCCGGCAGAAACGACGGCTGAATGTCCTCCGCATCCTCGTCTTTCATCGATCGCCGCACAATCATCGACTGGCTCGGCATCGTGCCGTTCATGATTTTTGCGATGATGTTCCTGATCATCCCGACGCTCTATCTTGTCACCGGCGCCTTTTTTACCGCCGATGGCCAGTTTACCTTCAAGAACATCGCCGATCTGTTCACCCCGACCATCCTCTCGGCTTACTGGATTTCGATCAGGATTTCGCTTGCCTCCTCGCTGGGTGGCGCGCTGATCGGCTTTTTCCTCGCGTGGGCCGTCGTACTCGGCGGATTGCCCTCATGGATTCGCTCGGGCCTCCTGACTTTTTCAGGCGTCGCCTCGAATTTTGCTGGCGTGCCGCTCGCCTTCGCCTTCATCGCCACGCTCGGTCGCACCGGGCTCGTCACCCTTTTCCTGCGTGACTGGTTCGGCTTCAATCTTTATTCGACCGGCTTCAACCTCCTCTCCTTCTTCGGTCTCACCATCACATACATGTTCTTCCAGATCCCGTTGATGGTGCTGATCCTCACACCTGCACTCGACGGGCTGAAGAGGGAGTGGCGCGAAGCCTCCGAAAGCCTTGGGGCTTCCACTTGGCAGTACTGGCGGATGGTCGGCCTGCCTATCCTTTGGCCAAGCCTTCTCGGCACCACCCTGCTTCTGTTTGCAAACGCCTTCGGCGCCATCGCCACGGCCTATGCGCTGACCGGTGCCTCGCTCAACATCGTACCGATCCTGCTTTACGCCCAGATCCGCGGTGACGTGCTGCACAATCCGAACCTCGGTTACGCGCTGGCCCTCGGCATGATCGTTATCACCGGCCTCTCGAACATCCTCTACATCTGGCTGCGCATGCGCGCCGAACGCTGGCAGAAGTGAGGATGAGACCATGAAGACGTCCAAGTTCCTTGCCTGGCTCGCCATCGCCATCGGCGTGATCTACTTTTTCATACCGCTGCTCGGCACGTTCGAGTTTTCGCTGCGTATGCGTCGCGGCGAATATTCGCTCGATGCTTATGGCTCTGTCTTTTCTGATGTCCAGTTCCAGCAGACGTTTGGTTTCTCGATCCTGATGGCTTTGTTCACCATCGTCTTCGGCATGCTGCTGGTGGTGCCGACCGCTTATTGGGTGCGTCTGCGCCTGCCGCAAATGCGCCCGGTGCTCGAATTCATTACTCTGATGCCGCTGGTCATCCCGGCGATCGTCATCGTCTTCGGCTACCTGCGCCTTTACAATTCGTCGTCCTACATCCCGTTTACCGGCTCCATCTTCGGCACCAACGTGCTGCTGGTCATGTCCTACATCACCCTGTCGCTGCCCTACATGTATCGCTCTGTCGATACGGCGATGCGCACCATCGATGTCCGAACGCTGACGGAAGCTGCCGAAATTCTGGGAGCGAAATGGCCGACCATTCTCTTCCGCTGCATTTTCCCGAATGTCATGTCCGGTGTTCTGTCAGGCGCCTTCATCACCTTTGCCATCGTCATCGGCGAATTCACCATGGCATCGCTGCTCGATCGCCCGGCTTTCGGCCCCTATCTGCAGCTCGTCGGCGCCAACAAGGCCTATGAGCCTTCCGCGCTGGCGATCATCGCCTTCGCCATAACCTGGCTTTCGATGGGCCTTCTTCAGCTCGTTTCCCGTTTCAGCAAATTGGCGCCGTCCAAGGCATAAGGATTTCCCATGTCGTTTCTCGTGCTCGACAGCATCAAGAAGAGTTTTGGACAGACGCAGGTCGTCAAGGACTTCCACATGGCCATCGAAAAGGGCGAATTCGTCTCCTTTCTCGGCCCGTCCGGCTGCGGCAAGACCACCATTCTGCGCATGATTGCCGGGTTCGAGACACCGAGCGATGGAGTAATTTCGATCGCCGGAAAGAACCAGAACGGCCTCAAGACAAGCCAGCGTAATATCGGCATGGTCTTCCAGGCCTATGCGCTCTTCCCCAATATGAGCGTCTTCGACAACGTCGCCTTCGGACTGAAAGTCGCGGGCCAGCCAAAGTCGGAGATCGAGAAGCGCGTCAAGGAGATGCTGAAACTCATCCATCTCGAACATCTCGCCGATCGTTACCCCTACCAGCTCTCCGGCGGCCAGCAGCAGCGCGTCGCCCTCGCCCGCGCGCTCGCGCCGAAACCGCAGGTCCTGCTGCTCGACGAGCCGCTCTCGGCGCTCGACGCCAAGATCCGCGTCTCGCTGCGTGAGGAAATCCGTCAGATCCAGCGCCAGCTCGGCATCACCACTGTGTTCGTCACGCACGACCAGGAAGAGGCATTGTCCATCTCCGATCGTATCGTCGTCATGAATGCCGGCCGCGCCGATCAGATCGGCACGCCGTCCGATATCTACAATCGCCCGGCAACCCGCTTCGTTGCGTCGTTCGTCGGTACACTCAACATCATCGATGCGATTGTTGAGGACCCGGCGGCCAACACCATCCGCATCGGCGAAAACGTCATCAAACTGCGCGAGCCGATCGGAGCGTTGAAGGGTGGCGACCAGGTTTCGATCGCACTCCGTCCTGAAGCAGGCTCGCTCAATGAATCGGCCACCGGCGACACGGCGCTGACAGGTAAAGTCGTATCATCACAGTTCCTCGGCTCCGTCGTCCGCACCAGATTTGAGGTCGGCGGCAACCAGATTTCGTTCGATATGTTCAATGCCCCGGACAAGATCCTGCCGCAGCTGGGCGAGACTGTAACGCTGCGTTTCGCCGCCAGCGATCTGCTGTTGATCAAGGATTGATCCGAACATCGGGTTGCCCCTGTTCGGCCTGTTGCCGAACTGCATCTCCATGCCAGTGGATTGACTGACAAAACGGCCTTTAAGCCTTGATATACGGCCTTCTATGCCGCATTCCGGTCGGTGCTATCTCCCTGAGCGGGAGGCCACCCCGTACATTCAGTTGAGTGCAATGTCTTCGATTACCTCATCGGCTCCTTCCGGAGCCGCTCCGCGCCGCCTCACCTCCCAGGATTTCCGCACCCTTGGCCTTGCCGCCCTCGGCGGTGCGCTGGAATTTTATGATTTCATCATTTTCGTCTTTTTCGCGACGGTGATCGGCAAGCTGTTTTTCCCCCCGGACATGCCGGACTGGCTGGTTCTGATCCAGACCTTCGGCATTTTCGCCGCGGGTTATCTCGTTCGTCCTCTGGGCGGCATCGTGCTCGCTCATTTCGGCGACATGTTCGGCCGCAAGAAGGTCTTCGCCTTCTCGATCCTGCTGATGGCGCTGTCGACGCTCGGCATGGCGCTGATGCCGACCTATGCCACGATCGGTGTGTTCGCACCCATCCTTCTGGTGCTGATGCGCATCCTGCAGGGTGCCGCCATCGGCGGTGAAGTGCCCGGCGCCTGGACTTTCGTCGCCGAACACGTGCCTTTCCGCCGCGTTGGTTTTGCTTGCGGCTTCCTCACCTCCGGCCTGTCGCTCGGCATTTTGCTCGGTTCTTCGATCGCAGCCGTCATCAATACGGTCTTCACGCCCGAGGCGATCGCCGATGGGGCATGGCGCATCCCCTTCTTCATCGGCGGCATCTTCGGTCTGTTGTCTGTCTGGATGCGCCGCTGGCTGCAGGAAACGCCGATCTTTGCGGAAATGAAGGCCAGCCGCGCCCTTGCGCCGGAACTGCCGCTGAAGACAGTGCTGCGCGATCACAAGCGCGGTGTGATCATCTCGATGCTGCTCACCTGGATCCTGTCTGCGGCGATCGTCGTCACAACCCTGATGACCGCAACGCTGTTGCAGAAGCTCTACGGCTACACTGCCCAGCAGTCACTCGCCGCCACCAGCTTCGGCACCGTGTTCCTGATTTTCGCCACCTCGGCTGCGGGCGCTATCGTCGATAGGATCGGATCAGGCCGCTTCTTCACCGTCGCAGGCATCGTTTTCGGTGCCGCCACTTGGGCCTTCTACAGCTTCGCCGGCACGTCGATCATCACGGTTTTCGTACTTTACGCAATCATGGGTCTCGCAGTCGGCATGGTCGGGGCGATCCCTTATGTGATGGTCCGCGCCTTCCCGGCACGCGTCCGTTTCACCGGCCTCTCCTTTTCCTACAACGTCTCCTACGCCATATTCGGTGGTCTCACCCCGATCGCGGTTACATCGGCTCTTGCCATCAACCCGATGGCTCACGCCTGGTATCTGCTGTTCATTGCGGCGCTGACGGTCGGCGTCGGCATCTACCTGATGCTTCATGGAGACAAGGTCGAGTCTGAAGCTGGCATCGAAGAATTGACGGCGCGGCTGGCCAAGGCCTGATCACTGCCCCGAATGCAGTTTAAAAACGAAAGCCGGAAAGCAAAGACTTTCTGGCTTTTTTATTGGGCGACGGCAGCCGAGACGCGCTCCGCGGAAATACTATCAACAACAAAAAATCGAAAAATACTTAAGATAAATTGACGGCAAGAGATGAAATTATAACATAATCACAAGACATATAAACACAGCTACAAGACGTGAGAATTTCATGCGAAATCATTACGAAGTCTTGGATGTATTGCGTTTTGTAGCCGCCGCAGGCGTTCTTTTATTTCACCTCGGGCATTGGCTCAACTTACCTTGGCTGCTTCCCAACGCCGGCATAGCAGTCGATTTTTTCTTCTGCCTTAGCGGCTTTGTCATGGTCATCGCATATCAACACAAAGTAGGTTCAGCCTCCGACCTATTGCCATTCCTGCGCGTCAGAGTGCTGCGACTTTGGCCCATGATCATAGTCGCAACCTTCATCAGCGCCGGCTACCTCCTTGCAAAAGGCTTCCTGTCACCGGAGGCGCCGACCGCCTCAATCGTTTTGGAAGCCGTCAGCTTGTCACTGCTTTCCATTCCTTACATAAGCGCGCCGGAATCCCTTGGAGGCCCGCAGGTATTCCCTCTAAACGGCCCGCAATTCTCATTGTTCTTTGAGTTATTCGTGAACATTGTCTGGACCGCTATCCTGATCACCTTCCCCAGAAGGTTTTATCTGGCGATTTGCACCTTCCTGGTCCTGCTTTCGGCAACCCGTATTCCCTATGGTTTCGGTGGTGATACGACCGCAAATTTCTGGTTTGGTTTCCCGCGAGTAACCTGCTCGTTTTTCCTCGGCATTTTGGCCGCCAACATATTCATGAAGGATCGGTCACCGAGTGTTTTGAGCCAGAGAGTGTTTGTAGCTCTGCTTTTGCTCACCGCGCTCATCGTGGTTCTGCCGATACGATTGGGCCTGATTGCAACGACCTGGACGATCATCGTATCGCCAATACTTGTCGTGCTCGGTGCCAAGCAGAGCCTGCCTTCGCGGCTGAAGGCAACGGCCACGTTCAGCGGCACCCTCTCGTATCCGATCTATACCCTGCACTACCCGATGTTCTGCTGGTTGAATGGCATCTATGTCATGACGATGAAATCGCAGGGCGGCTTGCTGGAAGCTGGCATCCTTTTCCCGATAATCTTGGCCATATGCTGCCTGGTCACGGTCAAGATCGAATTGCCCGTCATGGCACGTTTGAGACGGACCAGGATGCCATCAGCAACCAGCGTGTCGGACAATTCATGACGACCTAACAGGCCTGACACCACCGGAAATGCCGGCGATCTTCTGCACCGGAGGATAGCCCCAAATCGGATCAGCAATAGGCAGTCGGGACCATTCGGCCCGATCGGTCAAACGAATTGTCCGGGAGACCTTCTAGCCTTCCGAACAACATCGCTTTTATGAAGGCTTATGCCGCGTCGTCCACAGCTTCCGCCGACGCGCTGACCGGAACGTAATTCAGCACCGGTCCGAGCCAGCGTTCGATCTCTTCTATCCCCATCTGCTTGCGTGACGCATAATCCTCGACCTGATCCCGCTCCACCTTGGCGACGCCGAAGTAGTAGGATTGCGGGTGGCCGATATAAATGCCGGAGACCGACGAACCCGGCCACATGGCGTAGCTCTCGGTCAGCACCACGCCGGTCGCATCGGTCGCATCGAGCAGTCGAAACAGGGTTTCCTTCTCCGTGTGATCGGGCTGCGCCGGATAACCCGGCGCCGGGCGGATACCGGCATACTGCTCGTGGATCAGTTCGTCATTGCCCAGGGTCTCGTCCGTCGCATAACCCCAGAACTCCTTGCGGACCCGCTGGTGCATGCGCTCTGCAAAGGCTTCGGCAAACCGGTCGGCCAGCGCCTTCACCAGGATCGACGAATAGTCGTCGTTTGCCCGTTCGAAACGCTCGGCGATCGCCACTTCCTCGATCCCTGCCGTCACGACAAAACCGCCGACATAATCCGCCTTGCCGCTTCCCACCGGTGCGACGAAATCGGACAATGCCACGTTCGGCCGTCCATCTCGTTTCGAAAGCTGCTGGCGCAGGGTGTAGAACGTCGCAAGTTCCTCGGCGCGATTTTCGTCCGTGAACAACCGGATGTCGTCGCCGACTGCGTTGGCCGGCCAGAAGCCGATCACCGCCCGAGGCCGGAACCAGCTTTCGGCGATGATCTTTTCGAGCATCGCCTGTGCGTCGTTCCACAACTGACGCGCCGCCTCGCCCTGCTTCTCGTCTTCTAGGATCGCCGGGTATCGGCCCTTCAACTCCCAGGTCTGGAAGAATGGCGTCCAGTCGATATATTGCGCCAGTTCCGCCAGATCATAGGTCTCGAATATCTTCGTGCCGAAAAACTGCGGCCTCACCGGCTGATAGCCAGCCCAATCGACTTTTTCCGCATTCGCACGCGCACGCGCGATCGGCAGACGCTGCTTCTCGGCTTCGGCTCTGGCATGTGCTGCCGATACCTTGGCATATTCGCCCCGGATACCTTCGACATAACCGGCCTTCGCATCCGGCGACAGAAGCGAAGAGACGACACCAACGGCCCGGCTCGCGTCCGTCACATAAACCGCCTGACCACGCTCATAACGCGGGTGGATTTTGACAGCCGTATGCACGCGGCTGGTTGTCGCTCCACCGATCAACAGCGGAACCTCGAAACCCTGCCGTTCCATTTCCGCCGCCACATGGACCATTTCGTCGAGCGAAGGAGTGATGAGACCCGACAGGCCGATGATATCGACACCTTCGGCAATCGCCGTTTCGAGAATCTTCGTCGCTGGCACCATCACGCCGAGATCGATGATCTCGTAATTGTTGCAGGCCAGCACCACGCCGACGATGTTCTTGCCGATATCGTGCACGTCTCCCTTGACGGTCGCCATCAGGATCTTGCCTGCCGACTTGCGCTGGTCTCCGCCGTTGAGACGCTTTTCCTCTTCCATGTAAGGCAAAAGCACAGCCACGGCCTGCTTCATCACGCGGGCGGATTTCACCACCTGCGGCAGGAACATCTTGCCCGAGCCGAACAGGTCGCCAACCACGTTCATGCCGGCCATCAACGGCCCTTCTATGACATGCAGCGGACGCTCCGCCTGCTGGCGAGCCTCTTCGGTATCCGCCTCGATATATTCGGTGATGCCGTTTACCAGCGCATGCGAGATACGCTCTTCCACCGACCGTTCGCGCCAGGAAAGATCCTGAACCCTGGCTTCCTTGCCCGGGCCACCGCGAAAACGCTCGGCGACTTCCAGCAGCCGCTCAGTGCCATCGGCACGGCGGTTCAGCACGACGTCCTCGCAGGCTTCGCGCAGTTCCGCGTCGATCTGGTCGTAGACGGCAAGCTGGCCGGCATTGACGATGCCCATGTCCATCCCCGCCTGGATGGCGTGATAAAGGAACACGGCATGCATCGCCTCACGCACCGGCTCGTTGCCGCGGAAGGAGAAGGACAGGTTCGACACACCACCGGAAATATGCACGAGCGGCATTCTTTCGCGGATCGTCCGCGTCGCCTCGATGAAATCGACACCGTAATTATTGTGTTCTTCGATGCCGGTCGCGACAGCAAAGACGTTCGGGTCGAAAATGATGTCTTCCGGCGGGAATCCTGCCTGTTCCGTCAGGATTTTATAGGCACGCGTGCAGATGTCGACCTTGCGCTGGTAGGTATCGGCCTGCCCCGTTTCGTCGAAAGCCATGACGACGACGGCGGCACCATAACTGCGCACCAGCCGGGCCTGTGTAAGGAACTTTTCCTCGCCCTCTTTCAACGAGATAGAGTTGACGATCGACTTGCCCTGAACGCATTTCAGGCCTGCCTCGATGATCTCGAATTTCGATGAATCGATCATGACCGGCACGCGAGCGATATCCGGCTCGGCGGCGATCAGGTTGAGGAACTCGACCATCGCCTTTTCCGAATCGATCAGGCCTTCGTCCATGTTGATGTCGATCACCTGCGCCCCAGCCTCAACCTGGTCGCGGGCAACCGCAAGTGCCGCCGTGTAGTCGCCGGCTGTGATCAGCTTGCGGAATTTCGCCGAGCCGGTGACGTTGGTACGCTCGCCGACATTGACGAAAGGAATGTCCTTGGTCAGCACGAAGGGCTCAAGACCCGAGAGCGACATGAACGCAACGTGCTCGGGCACTTCGCGAGGCTTGTGCTTGGCAACGGCTTGCGCAATCGCCCGGATATGCTCGGGCGTCGAGCCGCAGCAACCGCCGACGATGTTGACGAGGCCTTCGCGCGCAAACCCCTCGACCTGAGCGGCCATCATTTCCGGCGTTTCGTCATACTGGCCGAACTCGTTCGGCAGGCCGGCATTCGGATAGGCGCAGATGAACGTGTCGGAAACGCTCGAAAGCTCCTGCAGATGCGGACGCATCGCATCGGCACCGAGCGCGCAGTTGAGGCCGATCGTGAACGGATTGGAATGGCTGACCGAATCCCAGAAGGCAGACGGCGTCTGGCCCGACAGCGTACGGCCGGAAAGATCGGTAATCGTTCCCGAGATCATCACCGGCAGAGTGATGCCCTTGGCCGCAAAACGCTCGTTGCAGGCGAAAATGGCCGCCTTGGCGTTCAGCGTGTCGAAAATGGTCTCGATCAAGATGATGTCGGCACCGCCATCGATCAGGCCGTCGATCTGCTCGCCATAGGCAATACGGAGATCGTCAAACGTCACGGCCCGGTAACCGGGATTATTGACGTCGGGCGAGATGGACGCGGTACGGTTGGTCGGGCCGATGGCGCCTGCGACGAACCGGCGACGACCGTCTTCGCGCTCGGCGCGCTTGGCCGCACGGCGCACGATCTCGGCGCCCTCCTTGTTGAGGTCGTAGACGGCACCTTCCATCTCGTAATCGGCCTGGGCGATCCGGGTGGAGGAGAAAGTGTTGGTCTCCAGAATATCCGCGCCCGCCATGGCGTAGCGATAATGAATGTCCTCGATCGCCTGCGGCTGTGTCAGGATCAGCAGATCGTTATTGCCCTGCTGGTGACAGGCGCAGCCAATGAAGCGATCGCCGCGGAATTTGTCCTCGTCAAAGCCAAGCCCCTGGATCTGTGTACCCATGGCGCCGTCGAGAACGAGAATGCGCTCGCGCGCTGCAGCTTTCAGCGCAGCGAGAATTTCCGCGCCGTCGCGACCAGCACCTTCGGGACCGAACAGTTCATCGAACAAGGCAAGCACTCCTGATAGAGATCAAGGCAATATTCATAATCATATAAAGATGCCTTTATGTGATGTCCAGCACATACGTCGCAATCCTTGTCGGATTTGTCGCAACGGTCAACGGTCCGTTTTATGCCAGATTCGCCAATGACAGCTATGGTCACAATGACTATAGCCTTTAAGCAAAGTGTTGACGCACAAGGGAGAAGAAGCATGAGCGATACGGATAAGGCGTTGAAATTCTGGAGCGATCTTCCCTATCATCGCCGCTGGCTGCTTGATCAGGCGGAGGGCCTGATGGATTTCTTCCAATATCGTGCGATCAACCCGAAGGGCGGCTTCTACGATCTCGGTGACGAGGGCCATCCGCTTCCCGGCACAAATCCCCTCCGCGGCATCCACGCCTCTGCTCGCATGGTCCACTGCTTCTCGATCGCCTACATGCTTGGACGTCCGGGTGCTGGCGACCTGATCGACCACGGCATGAATTTCCTCTGGAATGGCCATCGCGACCAGAAAAACGGCGGTTACGTCTGGTCGATGAACGATGACGGCCCCGCAGACACCAACAAGCAAGGGTATGGCCACGCCTTCGTGCTGCTCGCCGCGTCCTCTGCCAAGATCATCGGTCACCCACTCGCGGACAAGATGCTGGCCGATATCACGCAAGTGCTGGAAACCCGCTTCTGGGACAAGCAACACGGTGCCATCGCCGAGGAATTCACCGCAGACTGGGGACCGATCGACGGCGGCACCTATCGCGGCCAGAATTCCAACATGCACCTGACCGAAGCCCTGATGGCAGCCTATGAGGCAACCGGCGAACAGCATTATCTCGACAAGGCGGAGAGCATTGCCGACCTCATCATCCGCCGTCTCGCCGGCAGCACAGGCTTCCGCGTCGGTGAGCATTTCGACACAAGCTGGACCCTCAACAAGGATTATTACCACCCCGACGAGATGTTCCGCCCCGCGGGAACCACGCCGGGACACGCGCTGGAATGGGCACGTCTTACCCTGCAGCTCTGGGTGCTTGGCGGTAAGAAACACGCCTGGATGCCGGATGCGGCCAAAAACCTGTTTGTTCAAGCCGTGTCACTGGGGTGGGACAAGGAAAAAGGCGGCTTTTTCTACACGCTCGACTGGGATGACCGCCCGGCCAAGACCAACAAGCTCTGGTGGCCGATGTGCGAGGCAGCGGGCGCTGCCCATTTCATCAACCAGCACCTGCCGCACGACCCGTTCCTCGAAGACAGCTACCGGCTGATCTGGAGCACCATCGCCAACCGCTTCATCGACCACAAGAACGGTGGCTGGCATGAGGAACTGACGGAAGATCTCGTTCCCGCCCACACGCTGTTCCCGGGCAAGGGCGACATCTACCACGCCTTCCAGGCCTGCCTCATCCCGCTCTATCCGGCGGACGGTAGCCTGACGAAGATGATCGGTAAGGCGGGCGGTCAGATCTAGGCAGCACCGCGGCCAGCGGATCGAACATCCATCCTGCAACGGGTTACCGGCGTCGAAAATTATCACGCCGGAACTAGCCAGATGCTCAACAGTCTCGCAGATGAATTTGTCCAGGATGCTCCAGTATCGATAGAGGTCCCGGTCGTCCGATCGCTAGGCGCGGCAGTTTTCTGCGGTCGGATCGGGGCGAAGGGAAGAGAGATCCGTCTTGAGGCTACTGGGCGAGATCCTCCAAAGCACCGAGCATTTTACGCACGGTGCGAGCATCGGTGCGGTACTCTTGCTGGGCAGAAAAACCGAAGTGAACAAGTGTTTCATCAGCATAGGTCACCGCTTGGCGACATGAGGAATGAACTTCGGAGACTCCGGTTGTCGCGACAATCTCCGCAACGTTATCCGGCAAGACCCCGCCCCCCGCCATGATCGAAATCCGCCCGTCAGCCTGCTCGACGAGACGGCGAAGCACTCGCCTCCCGTCTGAAACTTTGACCGCCTGACCTGACGTCAATATTCGCTCAAATCCAAGTTCGATTGCCTGTTCCAGAGCCTCTAATGGATCAGGAACCAGATCGAAGGCCCGATGCAGGGTCAGGCCCATGCCCTCAGCCCGCTTTGCCAGAAACGCCAGCAGATCGATATCCAGTCGCCCGTCCGAAACGCTTGCCCCGAGCACCACGCCCGCAAGCCCGCTCTCGCGCACTGCATCGATATCCGCCAGCATAACCGTCCGCGAGGCGTCATCGAAGACGAAATCGCCGGCCCTCGGCCTGATCATCGCATAGACCGGCACCGGCGCTTTCGCTGCCAGCGCCATCAACCCCTTGGATGGGGTCAATCCGCCAACATCGAGTGCCGAACACAGTTCGATCCGCTGCGCCCCACTTTCGACCGCGGCATTGAGCCCCTCGGCGCTGTCGACACAAACCTCAAGCAGAACGGACATCAACCACTCCCTGTCGCGCCAGAACGGCGGCCCCTAACAATCCGCCATCTTCCCGTCTGATCGCCGGCACCAGCAACGGCCGATCAAACCGATTGAGAATGCGTGCCCTGACTGCGCCGTCCAGCGCGGTGATCAGCGCTCCGGCAGAGGCAAGCCCGCCGCCCACCGGTATGATCGACGGCCCGACCGTATTGACGGCCACTGCCAGCGGATCGGCAACTAGTTGTAGATAGGCCTCGATCGTTTCGCCGGCTTTCACATCTTTCGCCTGCCAGTCGGCGATGATCCGATGGCTGCTGCGCTCTTCGGCGTGAAAAAGCTGATGCAGCTTTTCGATCCCCCGCGCACCGCCAATCGTATCGACACAACCTGATTGCCCGCAGCCGCAGGAAAACCGCGGCACATGCTGAAGCCTGCCACCGATCTCGACGCTCGTATTGAGCGCCGGCCCATGGCCCCATTCACCGGTTACGCCACCAGCACCACGAAGGGTGCGCCCATCGACTGCAATCCCGCCGCCGATCCCCGTGCCGATGATGACGCAGAACACCACGGCATGCCCACGCCCCACGCCGTCATTCGCTTCGGCCAGTGTCAGGCAATCGGCGTCATTCGCCGCAAGCACCGAACGCCCCGTCAATTCGGAAACCGCTTGAGCGATAGGCAGGCCCGTCAGGCATGGAATGTTTGCCGACAACCCGATCCCCGTCACCGGATCGACGAGCCCCGCCGTCGAGAGACCCAAAGGCAATGTCCTGCCCGCTTCGACCTTATCCGCAAGATGCTGCAAAGTCGTTGCAAGCTCCCGCCAATCCGTCTTCGGCACCGGCACGCGCTCCAGTTCCTCCACCTTGCCCGGCTCTCGCGAGAAACCGAACTTGATGAACGATCCACCGATGTCTGCGCAGAGGACTGCCCTGCCCGACATCAACTCGCCGTCAGATAGAGGCGTGAACGGCATCACACATTCCGCTCTTGCAACCAGGCACTTACGAGCACCTCGTCTTCTGCTCCAAGCCCGTGATTGGTATCCAGCACCTTTGCGGTCAGTTGGGCACCGGCAGACAGCAGTCGATCTTCCAGCTCACCCGCCAGCGGACCGTAAAAATCGTCGGTCGCGCTGAGTGATAAAACCCGCGTGCTGGACAGATCGACCGCCGGCCGATCTTCGAGCACATTCATCGAGCGCAGCAAAACCGCCTTACGGATAACTTCCGGCCGAAGCTGCATCGTAGCGCCGATCATGTTGCCGCCATTGGAATAACCGAGAACCGTCATGCGCGCCGGATCGACACCATAAGCCGGACCGATATCCTCGATGAAAGCGACAAAGGCTTCCACTTCGGATGCGATCTCCTTCTGGTCGAACACTGTCTGGCTGAGACGGCGGAAAAAGCGAGGATAGCCCTCGTCCGTCGAACGACCACGCAATCCGATCAGCATCGCATTCGGCGCCACCTTGCGCCCAAGCGGCAGCATCGCCGTCTCGTTAGCGCCGGTGCCATGCAATAGAACCAGCGTGGAGCCGTCCCAGTTTTCCGGCATATGGACACGGTGTACGAAAGGCAGGTCGCGATAAATAACCCGCTCCTCGCCCGGCAGGCCGAATTGCGGCAGCATCACTTTCAGCGCCTCGTGGTCAGCCTTGAAATGTTTGGGAATAAACAACTGCGATCCGAGCGTCTCCAGCGGTTCGTCAGCTGTAAAGCCCGGCGCATCGGTTGCGACCTCGATTAAAGTACCTCCCGGCTCTCGCACATAAAGTGAATAGAAATATTGCCGGTCATGCACATTGATGTCGCCTGCATTCTCTGCCTGCAGCGCCTTATGCAGATCGTCCACCGCCTGGACATCAGTCGCACGCACCGCCACATGGTCGATCGTCCCCGTTCCCGGCGCTGCCGTCCAGAACCCGCCAGCATTGCGCACATCAATGATCTGTCCGCTGTCGGAAACCAGCCGCTGCACCGCCCCTTCCACCGAAGCGGGCTTGAAGCCTGTATGCCGCTCAAGGAAAGACGCGGTCTCGTCCGCCTTTTCCGACAGGATAGTCGCCCCACGAATACCGCGGATCGCATCGGCCTCGGCAATGCCGCCATCTTTCCACCAGATCCAGTCGCCATACTCGTCGACACCAACCAGCTTGACGATGATCCCATCCGGATCGGTCAGCCGTAGCACCGGCTCGCCGAATTCCTGTGTCGGTCCGGTCATCTTCACATTGCATTGCAGCGCCCGCGTCAGCCAGAAACCGATCGCTTCGCGGTCGACCGCAAAACTGATCTCGCTTGGCGCCCCGTGCCCGACACGCCCGAGCGAACCATCCTCCCAAGCAAGAAACGTGACCAACGAGCCGGGCGTCGCGGCACCATCGCCGTAAAACAGATGCAGCTGCTGTGCATCCTCGAAACCGGCCGTGCGCTTGACGAGACGCAGGCCCAGGAAACCGACATAGAAATCGACATTCGCCTGGATTTTTCGCGTGATCGCCGTGAGATGGTGAATGCCGCTGGTCATAGTGATCTGCCTGTTTCTTATTTCGGTTCGAGCGACATCATCAGGTTCGCGAGCAAGGCTGTTCGCGGCGCAAGACTGCTGACAAAAATATGCTCATCGAACGTATGTGCCCCTGCCCCATCGGCACCGAGCCCATCAAGGGTCGGCACACCCAGAGCCGCAGTGAAATTGCCATCCGAACCGCCGCCGGTCACCACGCCTTCAAGCGTAATGCCGAGTTCCGCCGCGATCTCGGCCGCCGCATCGAACAGCTTCACGCCGTCTTCGGACTGGGCAAAGGGCGGCCGGTTCATCTGGCCGGTAATCTCGAATGTGATATCCGGATCAACCGGTTTCATCACTTCGATCTTGCCCGTGATCTCACGCGCGGCCGTGTCATCCGGCACGCGCACATCCACCACCAGCCGGCACTCTGCCGGCACCGTGTTACGGCCGGTTCCGCCATGGATCGTGCCGACCGTGACCGTCACACCACGTTCGGCATCATTCAAGGCCTCGAGATCCAGCACCAGCCGCGCCGCCGCGCGGATGGCACTGCGCCCGTCCTGCGGACGCGTCCCCGCATGCGAAGCACGTCCCCGAATGGTGACGTCATACATCGCCACACCCTTGCGGGCGATGACGATCTTGCCGCCGTCGCGGGCAGGCTCGACCACCAGTGTGTAACCGGCGTTTGCCGCAAGCTTTTCCATATAGGCGCGCGACGAAAGGCTACCGATTTCCTCGTCCGGCACGAAGACCAGATCGATCGGCATGCGGCTGCCCTTGGCCACCGCGATCTTCAATGCTTCCAGCGCCATCAATGCACCGGATTTCATGTCGTAGATTCCCGGCCCGTAAAGCTTGTCGCCATCTCGCTTCAAAGGCAGCTGCTTGGCGATAACACCATGCGCATGCACGGTATCGAGATGCGCCAGAATGAGGACCGTTTTCTCGTTGCTGCCTTCGGCCCGCGGCGAACGGACGGAGAGAATGTCCCCGAGCCCGAGCGTGCCCGGCAGACGCTCGACCGTAAGTTCGGCGGCTTTGGCCAGTTTTTCGACATGATCCGCCAGCCGGTTGACGGCAGCGGCATCCTGCGATGGCGTTTCGATCTCGACCCAGCGGATGAGCTCTTCGAGCAATGCCTTGTCATCGATATCAGCGGCGGAAACGGAAATGGTCATGCAAATCTCTCTGGAATGTCACGCACTTGCTGGATAGGACTATAGCAACGAACTGAGCACGGGCAACGGCTTGCCACCGTGATCGGACTGTTCATCATTTGGCTTGGGATTATCTTTCGAGGATCAAGCCGGGACAGCCGGGCATCTCACCGTTCGTTCACAAGGTTGAGGATGAGCTGGTGGACATTACCGCCATTGTTCATCTCGATCCTGTCATAGTCCCGGTGCCGCTCTCTGTTGCGTCTGGAAATTTCGCCGAGTTTTGCTGTCAGGTCGGTTCTTATTTTGGCGCATTTCGGATCGTCCGGCACCGACAGACCGACGCTTACCGTCTCGATTTCCTTCACCATCTCGACGATCATCTCGCCATGATGCAACTCATGCCGGCGCACGCCATCGGAAAACACCTGCCACTTGGCTTTTAGCCTGTCCGGCAGTTTTCCGGCTTTCGGCAGCGTGTAGATGAGCGTCAGGCTCGGTCTTGCTGAAACCAGCTTGCATGAACCATCGGGCTGCGGCTCGTATTTGCGCGACCAGAGCAGCTTGAAATCCGTATGCGCGATCGTCCGCATCTGGTCGCCGACCAGAGGTCCCTTCTCGCCGATCTGTGAATAAAGCTCGATACCGGTGGAGCCGCTGACCGTATAGGTCTTTATCTGCTCTGCCGGAGCCCACTGCGCTGTAGCCACAGAAGGCGCAACGAACAAAATGCCCGCAACCAAAACCTTGATAAGCATCATTCTCACGGACGCGCTCCAGCTTCTTTAGCGTATCGTGGTAGTGGGCCTAGCCACTGTTTTCAACACCTCTCGTTAAAGCTGCGAGCTTGTCAGGCCGCGTCATTCCGGCTTCTGTCACCTCATTGCTGCCTGTGCGATAAATCGCTCGCGCAGCTCCCCGTCCGTGAATGCGTGACAAGCAGACAAACTTGTCATACATCTTGCGATACCCGCAAAAAGCGATCGTACTCCGGAAAGTTCGGAGGCTATAAAATCTCAGGAAGGAAAAGCATCTATGAGCGAGGAACTCAAGGCGGATCCGGTTACCTCTCCGAAGACACGCGCCACGAAATTAAGCGAAAAACTTCGCCAGGCGATCGCTGAGGGGCAGTTCCCGCCGGGTTCGCGGCTCCCGAGTGAAGCTCAACTGACATTAGCCCATGGCGTCAGCAGAACGGTGGTCAGGGAGGCTATTGCCGCTTTGCGTTCCGATCGGCTGGTCGAGGCCCGTCAGGGGGCTGGCGTCTTTGTGTTACAGGCAACACCCGCGCCTGCACCATTCAACCTGTCGCTCGGACATGTCGATCTCGCGCGCGTATCGTCCATGATCGAACTGCTCGAATTGAGAACCGCCGTCGAGGTGGAATCGGCAGGAATGGCCGCGTTGCGGCGGTCTCCGGCTCAGGAAGAGGTGATTTTCGAGCGTCACTACGCCGTTCGCTCCTGTCTTGAGGCGCATCAACCGACAAGTGAAGCCGACTTTGCCCTTCACCTCGCTATAGCCGACGCAACCAACAATCCGCGCTTTCGCGAATTTCTGATGATGATCGGCAAGAACGTCATCCCGCGAGCCGCTTTGCGCGGCGATGAAACGGAAGAAGAGCAGCTGGAATACATCAATCTTCTTGTCGAAGAACATCAGGCGATCGTCAGCGCAATTTCCGAAGGTAACGAGGAGGAAGCACGCGACGCGATGCGCCGTCACCTGCGCGGAAGCCAGTTGCGCTACCGCAACCTTCTTCGTGCCCTGCGACAAGATGTCAGGTAACTTGTTGACACAAATTCCTCAAACCTGTACGACAATTTTGTCTGGAGGAGACATCTAAAGAGGAAATTCCATTATGACGCCTGAAGAAATCAAGGCAGCGCTGGGCGCTGGCCTTCTGTCCTTTCCTGTTACCCATTTCGATGATGAAGGTGAATTCAAACAGGATAGTTATCAGCGCCATATCGAATGGCTGTCGGGCTTCGAAGCGCCCGTTCTTTTCGCCGCCGGCGGCACCGGCGAGTTCTTCTCGCTCTCGCCTGATGAAGTCCCAACAATCGTCAGATCTGCCAAGGAAGCTTCGGGTGACACCGCGATCGTCTCGGGTTGCGGCTTTGGCACGCGAGTTGGCGTCGAAATGGCCAAAGCGGTCGAAAAAGCCGGCGCCGATGGCATTCTTCTTCTGCCGCATTACCTGATCGATGCACCACAGGAAGGCCTCTATCAGCACGTCAAGAAAATCTGCCAGTCGGTCGGCATCGGCGTCATGGTCTATAACCGTGACAATTCCGTCCTGAAGGTCGACACACTGAAGCGTCTCTGCGACGAATGCCCGAACCTGATCGGTTTCAAGGACGGCACCGGCGATATCGGCCTCGTCCGGCAGGTCACCGCCACCATGGGCGATCGCCTGATGTATCTCGGCGGCATGCCGACCGCGGAACTGTTTGCCGAAGCCTATCTCGGCGCCGGTTTCACCACCTACTCGTCGGCAGTTTTCAACTTCGTTCCGGGGCTTGCGGTCGAATTCTACAAGGCCCTTCGCGCCGGTAACCGCGCTCGTTGCGAAGAAATCCTGACAGAGTTCTTCTATCCGTTCATGGAACTGCGCGCGCGCCGCAAGGGCTATGCCGTTGCCGCCATCAAGGCTGGTGTACGCCTGCAGGGCTTCGATGCCGGTAAGGTCCGCCCGCCGCTGGACGACCTGACGGCAGAAGAGGAACAGATGCTCCTGAAGCTCATCGGCAGCCACAAGAGGTAATCCCGATGAAAATCGCCTCGGTCCGCACTCATCTCCTCGAACACAGGCTCGATGTGGCTTTCGAAAGCGCGTCCATGCGCTTCGATCGCCGGGCTCACATCCTCGTCGAGATCGAGTGCGACGACGGCACGGTCGGTTGGGGCGAATGCCTCGGCCCGGCCCGGCCGAACGCTGCTGTCGTGCAGACTTATGCGAACTGGCTGATCGGCGAAAACCCGCTTGAGACGGAAAAGATCTGGGCAAGGCTCTACAACGCCCTGCGTGACCAGGGACAACGCGGCCTTGCCGTAACCGCGCTGTCCGGCATCGACATCGCACTCTGGGATATCAAGGGCAAACATTTCGGCGTGCCCATCTCGATCCTGCTCGGGGGCCGGTTTCGCGAAACCATCAAGGCCTACGCAACAGGCAGCTTCAAGCGCGACGGAGTCGACCGCGTTGAAGACAATGCCACGGATGTCGCCCGCTACCGTGCGGAAGGGTTTCACGCCACCAAGATCAAGATCGGCTTCGGCGTCGAGGAAGATCTTCGTGTTATCAAAGCCGTGCGTGAAGCAGCCGGGCCGGACATGAGGCTGATGATTGACGCCAACCACGGTTATGATGCGATCGAGGCGATCAGGCTCGGCAACGCCGCGGCCCAGTATGGCATTGACTGGTTTGAAGAGCCCGTTGTGCCGGAACAGCTTGCCGCCTATCGCGAGGTTCGCGCCAAACAACCGATACCCGTTGCCGGCGGTGAAACATGGCACAGCCGCTGGGGCATGCGCGAGCCGATCGAAACCCGTGCAATTGACATCGTCCAGCCGGATCTCGCCGGCGTCGGCGGCTTTACCGAGGCAAAGCGCGTCGCCGATCTGGCAACCCTGCACGGCATCCGAGTCGTCCCGCATGTCTGGGGTACGGCGGTCCATATCGCGGCAGCCCTGCAGTTCATGGCCGCCATGATCCCCAGCCCGGTCCGCGTCAACCCGATCGAGCCGATCCTCGAATTCGACCGCACCGACAATCCCTTCCGTCAGGCGATCATCAAGACGCCGATCGAACATCGGCACGGCATCGTGCAGATCCCGAACGGCCCCGGCCTCGGCATTGAGATCGACCGCGATGCGCTGAAGGAATTCCGCATGCCCGAAGAAAAGGGAGCGGCCTGATGCTCGTTCGCACCCTGTCCGGCAACGCTCCGAAGACCAAGCTGCCGCAGGGTGCAGTCGATACGCAGATGCACATGTATCTACCGGGCTATCCATCCCTGCCCGGCGGCCCGGACCTTCCGGCCGGCGCCCTGCCCGATCCCGATCAGTACCGCCGGCTGATGCGCTGGCTCGGCATCGACCGGGTCATCATCACCCAGGGCAATGCGCATCAGCGCGACAATTCCAATCTTGTTGCCTGCCTTGAGGTCACGGGAGATATCGCTCGCGGTGTTGCGGTCATCGATAGCGAAACCAGCGAAGCCGAAATGACGCGGCTCACCGATGCCGGCATTGTCGGTGCTCGGATCATGGATCTCCCCGGTGGCGCCGTTGGTCTATCAGAACTCGAAACCGTCGATGCGAAAGCTGCGGCTCACGGCTGGATGCTCGCCGTTCAGTTTGACGGCAGCAACATCCTCGACCACGAAGCGCGTCTGGCAAAGCTGAAATCGCGCTGGGTTTTCGACCACCACGGAAAATTCTTTTCCGGCGTCACACCCGACAGCCAGGAGATCGTAGCGGTCAAGCGGCTGATCGACGGAGGAAACTGCTGGTTCAAATTCGCCGGCGTGTATGAATCGTCGAAAACCGGCGGAACCGACTATGCAGATGTCGCAGCCATTGCCCGCGATATCGCAAACCATGCCCCGGAACGGATTGTCTGGGGTACGAACTGGCCGCACAATCTCGCCCGCCAACAGGCGGATTACCCGGATGACGCGGCGCTTACCGATACAGTGCTTGGCTGGCTGCCGGACGAAAAAACCCGGCATCTCGCCCTGATCGAGAACCCGCAGGTGCTTTTCGGCCTGCAGGAATGGAGTGCATCGACGAGTTGATTTTTTAAATAACCGGTGCGTGGAGGTGCCGGTTTCTTTGGAGGAGGAAAACATGAAAATCACGAAAGCTCTCGGGCTGGCGCTAACGCTTGCCCTTGCCGCAACGACAGTCATTCCATCCGCCCATGCGCAGGAAGTCACCCTGCGCTCGGCCGATATCCATCCGGACGGTTATCCGACGGTGGACGCGGTCAAATATATGGGCGACCTGGTCAAGGAACGCACCGGCGGCCGCATCGCCATCCAGGTGATGAACAACTCGGTTCTCGGCGGCGAAAAAGACACGATCGAGCAGACACGTTTCGGCGTCATCGACCTTAATCGCGTCAACGCAGCCCCCTTCAACAACCTGATCCCGGAAACGGTCGTTCTCGGCCTGCCCTTCCTGTTTCGCTCGACAGACCATATGCACAAGGTTGTTGACGGCCCGATCGGCGACAAGATCCTTGCGGCCTTCGAACCGCACGGCCTGATCGGCCTCGCCTACTACGATTCAGGCGCCCGCTCCTTCTACACGACGAAAAAGCCGGTCGAAAAACTGGCCGACCTCAAGGGTCTGAAGATCCGCGTCCAGCAGTCCGACCTCTGGATCGCCATGATGCAGGCCTTCGGCGCCAACCCGACGCCGATGCCGATGGGCGAAGTCTATTCCTCGCTTGAGACCGGCGTGGTCGACGGCGCGGAAAACAACTGGCCTTCCTATGAGTCCGCTCGTCACTACGAAGTGGCGAAGAACTATACGCTCACCCAGCATTCGATGAACCCGGAAATCCTTGTCATGTCCAAGGTCTCCTGGGACAAGCTGACGCCGGACGACCAGAAGATTGTTCGTCAGGCGGCTAAGGATTCCGTCGTCAAGATGCGCGAACTCTGGACCGCCCGCGAAAAGACCTCGGAAGAAAAGGTCCGCGCCGGAGGCGTCAAGGTCATCAACGTCGACAAGGAGGAATTCTCCGCCGCGATGAAGCCGGTCTACGACAAATTCGTCACCGACGCGAGCATGAAGCAGCTTCTGAGCGAGATCCAGGCCGTTCAGTAGTCAAGCGAATGAAAGCCGGTCTCGTTTCTGAGGCCGGCTTTCGCATATCCGGCACAGAATCCGGGAGGAGGAACAGCACAATGCGAAAATTCATGCAGGCGATAAAACCCGCGCTGGGTGTAGTCAGCCGCTTGTCACTCTGGATCGCAGGTATCGGCATGATCGCCATGACGCTGATCGTTGGCTGGCAGGTCTTCAGCCGTTATATCCTGAACGACAGTCCAAGCTGGTCGGAGCCTTTGTCGCTCCATCTGATGGCCTGGTTCATCATGTTGGGCGCCGCAGTCGGTGTACGCGAAAGCGTCCATCTCGGCCTCGACATCGTGCGTTACGTCATGCCGCATAACATTCAGAAAGCGATGGACCTTCTCAGCCTCGGGCTGATCGTGCTCTTCGGCATCGGCATGGCTTATTATTCGACCTTGCTGGCTGCCGGCACATGGACGGCCCGCATCCCCGTCCTCGGTTGGCCGGGCGGCACCGATTTTTTCCCGATGATCGTCGGTGGTGCGATGATCGCAATCTTTTCCCTTGAACGCTTCATCGACGTCGCAATCGGTGAGGAAATCGCCGCCGACGTGCTTGTCCAGGAGGCCGCATAATGGCCTATACGATCCTCTTCGCCTCCTTCACTTTCCTGATGATCATAGGCATGCCGATTGCGTTCTGCCTCGGCATCTCCTCTTTCGCGACCGTGCTTTATCTCGGGCTTCCACCGATCGTCGTTTTCCAACAACTGAACTCCGGAATGAACGTATTCGCCATGATGGCGATCCCGTTCTTCATCTTTGCCGGCGACCTCATGGTCCGCGGCGGCATCGCGGCGCGACTTATCCGCTTTGCTGCGGGCCTGGTCGGACACATGCGGGGCGGCCTTGGTCAGGTCAATGTCGTCGCCTCGACGCTGTTCGGCGGTATATCTGGTTCCGCGGTTGCCGACGCCTCGGCCGTCGGCGGTCTGATGATCCCACAAATGGCCCAGCGTGGTTATGACCGGGATTATGCGGTAAACGTCACAGCCAATGCCGCCATCATCGCCCTGATGATCCCGCCGTCGCACAACATGATCCTCTATTCGATCGCCGCCGGCGGCAATGTCTCGGTCGCCGATCTCTTCACCGCCGGTATCATTCCCGGCCTGCTTCTGGCAGCTGCGCTGATGTTCACCGCCTGGTGGGTAGCGGTGAAACGCGGTTATCCCGCCGATGCCTTTCCCGGCTTCCGGCGCGTAGGTTATTATCTGCTCGCCTCACTGCCGGGCATCTTGCTGATCGCCATCATTTTCGGCGGCGTGCGTTCAGGTGTTTTCACGGCAACGGAGAGCTCCTGCATCGCCGTGCTCTACGCCTTTCTTGTCGCCATGCTCGTCTATCGGGAGCTGGATTGGTCGGGTTTCGTAGAGGCGGTGATGGGAGCGGTGCGCACGACGGCCATGGTCCTGCTGGTCATCGGCACTGCAGCCTCGTTCGGCTGGCTAATGGCTTTTCTCCAGGTCCAGACGCTTATCATCGCCGCGATCGGAGCAATCTCGGATAACCCGATCATCGTGCTCCTGATGATCAACATTATCCTGCTCGTCCTTGGTACTTTCATGGACATGGCGCCGATGGTCATCATCGCCACGCCGATCCTGCTTCCTGTTGTGAAAGCCTTTGGCATCGATCCGGTTCATTTCGGTGTCGTGATGATCCTGAACGCCGGTATCGGGCTGAACACGCCACCAGTGGGAACTGTGCTTTTCGTCAGTTGTGCGGTGGGCGGCATAACAATACGAGAGGCGATGCGCACGATTTGGCCCTTCTTTGGTGCGAGCATCTTCGTGCTGTTGCTGGTTACGTATATACCCGGTTTGTCGCTTTGGTTGCCAGGCGTGTTCAAGTAGACATTTCCGCCATGCAATACCCAAGATCCCGCTTCGGCGGGATCTTTCGTTCAGACATGCTTAGCACCTGAGAAATGGTGGTTCACGCCTGCGGTCAGGACGGCTATGGTCGGGGATTGAAATCGCTTTTGCCTAATGGATTTTGTCATGACCGATACCGTCACCAGCCGTTTTCTCCGTTACGTCGTCCTCGACACCCAGTCCGACGCCTCGTCGCCAACTCAGCCATCCACGGCAAAACAGCTCGATCTCGGCAGGATGCTCGTCAGCGAATTGCAGGCAATCGGCGTCAACGATGCCGAACTCGACAAGTACGGTTATGTCTACGCCACGATTCCGTCCAATACCGGCAAGAACAACGTTCCCGTCGTCTGCTTCTGCGCCCACATGGATACGGCACCGGACTTTTCCGGCACGGGCGTCAGGCCGCAGGTGATCCGCAACTATCAGGGCGGCGACATCACGCTGCCGGGCGACGCCAGTCGCATCATCAAGATGGCCGAACATCCCGAACTGAAGAACCAGATCGGCAACGACGTCATCACCTCTGACGGCACGACGCTTCTTGGCGCAGACGACAAGGCGGGCCTCGCCGAAATCATGACAGCCGCCGAATTTCTGCTGAACAATCCCGACATCAAGCATGGCACGATCCGCATTCTCTTCACCCCCGACGAGGAAATCGCCCGCGGCGTCGCAAAGGTCGATCTGCAGAAGCTCGGTGCCGATTTCGGTTATACGCTCGATGGTGAGACCGCTGGCACGATCGAGGACGAAACGTTCTCCGCCGACAGCGCGGATATCACCATCAGGGGCGTCGCCATCCATCCCGGCTTCGCCTATGGCAAGATGGAAAATGCCATCCGCATTGCCGGAAATATCATCGCCAAGCTGCCGAAGGACATGACGCCGGAAACGACGAAAGGCCGTGACGGCTTCATCCACCCGACCTCTGTCTCCGGCGCGATGGAAGGCGCCAAGATCAGCCTCATCCTGCGCGACTTCAGGACAGAAGGACTTAAGGAAAAGGCGAAGCTGCTCGAAACCATCATCGCCGAAGTCATGGCCGATTATCCCGGTTCGTCCCATACGCTCAAGATTACCGAACAATACCGCAACATGAAGGAAGTGCTCGACCACCATCCGGATATCGTCGAGAACGCCATCGAGGCAATCCGTCGGGCGGGCATGTCGCCGGTGCGTGGCAGCATACGCGGCGGCACGGATGGCGCGCGGCTCTCCTTCATGGGCCTGCCCTGCCCCAACATCTTCGCGGGCGGCCATGCCTTCCACTCGCCGATTGAATGGGTCAGCAGCCAGGATATGGAGCGTGCCGTGAAGACGATCGTCGAGCTGGCGAAACTCTGGGAAGAGCGTGCCTGACGGCTCAGGCCTTGGGCGCTACGTCAAAAAACGACTTCGACGCGCCAAAATTCGGGAACCGATTGCTGCGCTAGAGGTAAGGCATGGGAAAGGTTGAAAATTCCCATGCCAAAATACTATTTCAATATCCGTTCTACCAATGATCGTTACGACGATCTGGAAGGAATCGAACTGCAAGACAAGGAGGCGGCGCTCTGCGAAGCGAAGGCCGCCGCGCGAGAAATCAGTGCAGACAGGTTGAGACGGGGTCTCTTTACAGACGGGAAAGTATTCGAGATTCAGGATGCAGGCGGCGCCGTGGTTGGCACGGTACCTTTCCCCCGCACAGTGGAGTAACGCATGCCACCACGGTCAGTGGTATGGTCCAAGCAGCCTGTTATATTCCCGTTCGCATTCGCCATAGGCATCTTTTGCAAATTCTTCCAGCGCCTGCCGATCGCGCACGATCATCATGCCACGCTCAGAATAGATCAGCTTGCGCCCCTCGAGCACATGAAGCGCGGTTGTAACGCTCGGACGGCGAACAGCCAGCATGATCGACAGGAATTCGTGAGTCAGGCTGATTTCGTCGCCATCAGTGCGGTCGTGGCACATCAGTATCCAGCGTGCCAGCCGTTCGTCGATATGATGGACGGCATTGGAAAGCGACGTGAAGGCGCCTTGTACCGATAGTGCCTGAACATACCGGCCAAGCAGGCTCTTGAGTTCGCCATCCTGATCGAGCAGCGGCTTGAGCAGCGCCGTCGAGATCCGGTACCCATCTCCCTGAACCTGCATGAAAATCGAAAACGGATCGGAGCCTGCATCAAGCACGACGGCGGCCGGCGTCATCCCGTCCCGCCCGAAGATACCGATTTCTGCATGTTGCCCCTGCGGCGACCGGGCGACAATCGACGCGATACCGGTTTCGGGAAAATAGGCGTAATCCGCTTCCTCGTGCGGCTCGGAAAGCTCGAAACCGCGCGGCAGCTCGACAAATTCCAGATGCATGGCGATTGCGGTAAAACTGGTTGTCGGCAAAAGCCGCAGCAGATTGTTCCGAACTGCCGTTTGCCGAATTTCACCCATTGCTCGCCCTTAAAAAGGAGAACATGGCCTATTCGGCTTCCTCTGGACGAGTAGTCTCCGCGTGATTTGCTCGATTTCATCTATGGCTATAAAATTCGAGACACAACCCGGCCAGGCAGCTCGGTACGGTATCAGACAAAGGGGTACAGAGAGCGAAAAACCGTTTATCTAATCAGTATCTTGTACGTCCAGAGATTCGATTTGCCAGACAAGCTCATATTGTTGCTGGAAGACCAGCCGCTGATCTCCCTCGACATCGAGGAAGCGCTTGCCGAAAAGGGCATGAGCAATTTCGTCACGCTGCGTTCCCGCAAGGATGCACTGAACTGGCTGGATGAATCAGCACCCGATTTCGTCCTGCTGGATTTGTATCTCGACGATGGCGACAGCCAGCCGGTCCTCGCCCGTCTTCAGCAGGGCCACATCCCATTCATGATCTACACCGGCAGCGAAAAACCTCCCGAATGGGATGAAAACCTTTTCGAAGGCAGCGAATGGATGAGCAAGCCGGGTGACCCCGATATTATGGTCGATCGCATCAGAACCCGGCTCGCAAGCATTTAGGCTGATTTTCGCGTAATATCATCGACAATGCCGAACATGCGTTCATATTCGCGCTCCGCTCCGCCATAGGAATCTGCGGCAAATTGCTCCAGTCCCTTCCGGTCCCGAACGATGATCGTCCCGCGGTGTGAATAGATGAGTTGCTTGCCTTCCAGCACATGCAACGCCACCGTCACGCTAGGGCGGCGTACCGACAGCATGATCGCCAGGAATTCGTGCGTCAGGTCAATCGCTTCGCCATTAACTCGATCGTGACACATCAAAATCCAGCGCGCCAACCTCTCATCAACGGGGTGTATGGCGTTCGAGAGCGCTGTAAACGCAGCTTGACTCATTGCCACATGCGCCCAGCGCGTCAATAGGCGCTTCAGCGAAGGTGATGTTTCGATCATATTCCGCATCACCGCAATAGGCACGCGGACACCATGCCCCGGCACCTGCATGACGACAAGATAGGGGGCGTCTGCGGCCCCCAACGCGATTGATGAAGGGGATACTCCCTCTCGACCCAACAATCCGATCTCCGTTCTCTTGCCGGAAGGTGACGTCACCACCGTGGAGATCACCCCGGAGAACGGGAAATAGCAGTATTCGAGCGGTTCACCGGGTGCCGAAAGCACGAAGCCTTGAGGAAGATCGATCGGTTCCAAGACAGATTCGAGCGCCGCGAAGTCGTTCTGCGAAAGACGCGCCAGGAGCTTGTTCTGGTTTCGTATATCCATTCTTCCTTTTCCTATCCTCTTTGTTGCATCCATTATATCCGGTGGTATTTCGACCCGAACGCACCGCCTCCTCTTCTTTGTCCGCAAGGCATGATCTGCCGATGCCGACCACCAAGACGGGCGCATTGGTAACGAGCGCTCTGCCTTGAAGTTCCCAAATGGAAACACCACCTCATGGTTGCTGGTTGCCTGTGAGGGACCGGCAAGATGAATTCCGCAGCTTCTACCGACCATGTTGCTTGATGAGGATATGGTGCGACGAAGGCTTGACCCTGTAGTGCCCGCCAAGCAAGGCGGAGCGCCGTCCGTATCCTTGTCCGACGACGTGTCGGACCGCTGCAAAGCCGCCTGAAACCATTGGTTCGTCTCTTCGATGCGGCTGTGGTTTCAGTTCATGTTTTGCGTCTGGAGGTAGTGATGAGACAGGATCCGTACGAAATTTTGGGCGTGAAGCAGGATGCGTCGCAGAAAGACATCCAGAGCGCCTTTCGAAAGCTCGCCAAGAAATATCACCCCGACCTCAATCCGGGAGATCGAAAGGCGGAGGAAATCTTCAAGGAGATATCCGCCGCCAACGAGATTGTCAGCGACGAGGAAAAACGTGCCCGCTTCGATCGCGGCGAGATTGACATCAACGGGGTCGAGCGCGCGCCCTTCCAGCAGCACCGGGAATATGCCGGAGCCAATGGCGGAGAGGCCTTTTTTGATGAAGGCGGCTTTTCGCAATTCGGCGGCTTCGACGATATTTTCGCAAGCTTCATGTCCCGGCGCGGCGGCAGCGGTCCGAATGCATCTCCGTTCGGCGAAGCACAGTTTCGCAAAGGCGCAGACGCCCACTATACGATGGAGGTCTCCTTTCTTGACGCGATCAATGGCACGACCGCACCGGTTTCGCTCGGCTCCGGTTCATCGCTTGATGTGAAAATCCCGGCCGGCACCCGCGATGGACAGGTTTTGCGCCTTCGCGGCAAAGGCGTCAAAGGTGGAGCCAAAGGTCACGATGGCGACGCACTCATCGAGATCAAGGTCAAACCGCATCCGTTTTTCAAGCGGGACGGCGACGATATCCGGGTGGAAATTCCCATTACCATCCGCGAAGCAGTGCTTGGCGGCAAGATAAGGGTCCCCACGCCCGGCGGCTATCTGAACGTGACGTTGAAACCACATACCAATACCGGCACAACGCTGCGCCTGAAGGGCAAAGGCGTAACGAAGATCGGCAGCGGACATGGAGACTTATTGGCAACGATAAAAATCGTGCTGCCGGAAATCCCCGATCCGGATCTGACAGCGCTTATGGAAAAGTGGCCGGAAAGATCGAATGAAGATCCGCGCAAGCATCTTAACCTTTAGACGAGGTGGAACTTTCTAGTCAGCCAAGCGTCCTGTACGACGAAAGCCATATTTGAATTATCTGGACCAGGTGTCATCCTCCCCTGGCCCAGGAATGACACTGTAAAGGTAATATGACTGAAGCTGATTATCTGAACGACTGTCCGAATATCCTGCTGCTGGAGGACGATCTTCTACTTGCAATGGATATGGAAGATCATCTCCTGCAAACTGGCCATAAGATCGTTGGCCCCTTCGGCAGGATTGCCGATGCGATAGATGCCATCCCACGCAATGATCTGGCTGGAGCGATCGTCGATCTGAACTTGCATGGAGAATTGTCGGTTCCGGTCATCGAGATGTTACAGGAGCGGGATGTACCGGTCATCATATGCGGCAGTCATGCGGAACTGCCGGAACTCAAGAGCAGGCTGAAAAATCTGCCTGTACTCCCCAAACCCTTGAACGCACAGAAACTCAACCGACTATTGGAAGAGACTTTTGGTACAAGCAACGTTGCCTGAATGGCCGCATTGAAACCAGCTGGAACGAATACGAGCACGGCGTCAATCTTACAGTGCCGCCCGTCTCTCCCTTAATACGTTCAGGACCCGCTGGAGAATTTCTGCGCCACGAAGTATCCGACAACGGCAGAAAAAGATGTCAGCGCCGTACCCCACGCCATATCGACAGCACTGACAGTCGGTGACCAGTTCTTCAGTGTTGCCAGGTTGGTCATGTCATAGGTGCCGTAGGCGATGAAGCCCAGAATTGCGCCCGCTACAGCCGCTGTCGTCCAATTTCCCGACAAAAGTGCAGGCTGGACGGCGAAATAGACGATGCCGGCAACGTAGAAGAGATAGAACACCCCGGCGGCCACAAAGTTAGGCTGGTCCAGCAAAAGGCTGCCGATCCGGCTGCGATAAAAACCGGTAGCAACCGTGCCGAGCCAGAGAAAATCGAGACCGAGGAAGGCGACGACGGTACCTATATAGGCCAGCGCATAGGTCATCTGTCTCTCCTGTCAGATTTTCAGGATCGGTTGCATCAGCCGCACGATCCAGCTCGAGAATTTCAGCGGCGCTTCGGTGACGGCAAGGCATATGCAATCCTCGCCGTCCGTCGCGGTGGGCGTGTGGAGCAGCTCACCGTCGGCTTCCTCGATATCTCCGCGAGCAAACAACTCGTCGCCGTCGTGAAAACTGCCGGCCAAAACGAGTGTCAGTTCCCGCCCCTCATGCGTGTGCTCCGGCACCGGCTTGCCGGCTGGAATACGCAGCAACCTGACCTGCGTCTCAGTGTCCTTCGTATCGATCAGGATCTGATAGGCGCCACGACCAAGCGCCCGCCACTTGAGGTCAGCAAGATCCCCACCAAGATAGGACCGCAACGGTTCAGGAAGCACGGCCATCGACTTGGGTGTTATAGCGCTTGGCCTGATTTCCTCGGCCTTGATATCAATCGCCCGGGTTTTGAAGCGAGCCCAGGCCACGTCTTCATCACCACTTTCGCTTGCCTTGTCCAGAAGCGCTCCGGCCGCTCCTTCCATGGCAGAGAGGCGCCGGCGGCAATCGGGGCAAAGGGCAAGATGGCTCGCCACAGCAAGGCTCCATCCTTCCGAGAGGCTTCCCGATGCGTAGTCTATCAGGAAGGCGTCGCTGATATGATGCTTCACGCTCATAGCCGCCCCTCCAGTGTGGAGCGCAGCTTCTCGAAGGCAAGCCGGATGCGCGACTTCACCGTGCCGAGCGGTACGCCGAGATCGCGTGCGATGGTCGAATGCGATGCGTCGTCGAAGAACGCCCTTCGCAATACATCAAGCTGCTCTTCCGGCAACGTTGCCATTGCGCCACGTAGCAACTGGGCTTCCTGGAGTTGTTGAAATTCCTGATCGGCGGGTGCCACGTCGTCGGCAACGAAAGCCGGATCGTTGAAGTCGAACTCCGGGCGCTTGCGTCGATAGGCATCGATCCGGACATTACGCGCAATCGTATAGATCCATGCCGATACGTTGCCGCGAGCGGGATCGAACTGACCGGCCTTATTCCAGACCGCCGTCATCGTTTCCTGCATCAGCTCTTCAGCGGCCTGCCTATCCTTCGTCTTGGCAGCCATGAAGCTGCGAATACGCGGCGCATAGAACCGGAATATCGCTTCAAATGCATCGACGCTGCGTTCCCGTCCGACGATGGAAAGCAGCCGCACCATCTCAGCCTTAGCGAGATCGTCGGCTATCAGACCACCGGAGTTTTTCTTGTTCATCCCGAGCCTATGCGCTGCGTGTCCCGTCAGCCTTAAAGCTGACGGTCGCCTCTTTTGACATTTATCAAGCGAGATAGAAATGCTCAGGTTCATGGCAAGCTTTACGAGACGCTTACGCCGCCGGATCATAGCCATTGCATCTTTTTGAGAGATCCGATTCGCACCCTAACTCGTAATGAAGTGCAGATACGGGCGAGGAATCTGGGATGACACCTTTGACGCAAAATTTCGGACAGGAAGCAAAAAAGATAGCGGTGATCGGATCGGGCATCAGTGGCCTCTCCTGCGCTTGGCTCCTGTCGAAAAGAAACGACGTCACTCTCTATGAAGCGTCCGATCGGCTTGGCGGTCACGCCAATACGGCAAGTATTGATATTGGCGGCCGCAGAATTGCGGTCGATACCGGCTTTATCGTCTATAATGAGACCAATTACCCTAATCTTGTCGCCCTGTTCGAGCATCTGCAGGTGCCGACGATTGCATCCGATATGTCCTTTGCCGCGTCCATGGACGATGGCGACTTTGAATACAGCGGTACCGGCCTCAAGGGCCTCCTCGGCCAGAAACGAAACGCATTTCGTCCGCGGTTCTGGGCCATGTTGCGCGACGTCTTCAAATTCTACAGGGAAGCGCCCTCCCTTCTTGACCGTTCCGATACGCAGGATATCACGCTCGGTGACTACCTGCGTGATGCGCGCTACTCCGCAACCTTCATCAACGATCACCTGATGCCGATGGGTGCCGCCATCTGGTCGACGACGGCGGCGGAGATGCACGATTATCCTCTGCATGCCTTCCTGCGATTTTTCGTCAATCATGGCTTGCTGCTTCTGTCGGGACGGCCGCAATGGCGCACCGTCGATGGTGGCAGCCGGGAATATGTCACCCGCCTCGCCGCGGATTTTGCCGGAACGACCCGCCTCACCGCTTCGGTCTCCTCGATCCGACGTGCTGCGAACGGGGTGACCGTTACCGACACGAGCGGCCGTTCGGACCTGTTTGACGATGTGGTAATCGCAGCCCACGCGGATGAGGCCCTGAACATGCTCACGGATGCGGATCAAAGCGAGCAGGATCTGCTTGGGGCCTTCGGCTACACTCGCAACACGGCTGTTCTACACAGCGACCCGGCTTTGATGCCCAGACACCGGAATGTCTGGTCGAGCTGGAATTACATGAATGGGGCAAAAAAAACCGGAGATCAGCAGCTCTGCGTCACCTACTGGATGAACAGGCTTCAGAACCTGGACACACAAAATCCTGTCTTTCTCACGCTCAACCCCAATCGGGAACCGTTGCCGCATCTGGTCCACGGCACCTATGATTATACCCACCCCCGTTTCGACACGCGCGCCCTGAAAGCCCAGAACGAACTCTGGCAGCTTCAGGGTATCAACCGCACCTGGTTCTGTGGTGCTTATTTTGGCAGTGGTTTTCACGAGGATGGCCTGCAGTCGGGGCTAGCCGTCGCCGAGGCGCTTGGAGGCATTCGTCGCCCGTGGAGTGTCGAAAACGAATCCGGCAGGATCAGGATTGGAGAGTTTCGCGAGGCCGCCGAATGAATTTGACGTCCAGCATCTATGCCGGCACCGTTGTCCACACCAGGCTGAGGCCAAAACGCCATAACCTGCGCTACAGCGTCTTTTCCCTGCTTCTCGATCTTGATGAACTGACGGTGATGGATCGGACGTTACGCCTTTTCGGCGTTAACCGGCGCGGCTTGTTCAGCTTTTGGGAAAAGGACCATGGCGCGGGAACATCCGGCGGACTGAAGAGCTGGGTCAGCGGGCAACTCTCCGATGCCGGCATAAAGACCAATGACCTGCGCGTGAAGGTTCTCTGCTATCCCCGCATCTTCGGCTACGTCTTCAATCCCCTTACCGTCTATTTCTGTTTCGGGCCGGAAGACAAGCTGCGCGGCGTGATCTATGAGGTCTGCAACACCTTCCACGAACGCCACGCCTATGTAATCCCGGCAAATGCCGACGACAGCGCACAGATAAGCCATTCCTGCAGCAAGGAGCTTTATGTTTCGCCTTTTGTGTCAATGGATTGCCGATACGACTTCACCGTGAACATGCCTGCGGACAAAGTGCGGATTGCGATCAAGGAATCCGACGCAGACGGGATGTTTCTCTACGCAATGTTCCAGGGAAAGCGCGCGCCCTTCTCCGATCGCGGCCTTGCGATGGCATTTCTCAGATATCCGCTCATGACTCTCAAGGTAACGGCCGCCATTCACTGGGAAGCGCTTTTTCTGTGGCTGAAACGGGTCCCCGTTCACCGCCATGCACCCGCACTCTCGCCAAGAACGACAACCATCGTCACCCACACTCAACGGACGGAAATCCGCTGATGTCGGATGTCGATCACAAGTTTGAGATGCCGGTCCAATCCTTTTCGCTCTTTGAGAAAATTCTTTGCCGCTGGGCCGATCGCCTGACGGCAGGCCAGTTGACGCTCATTTTTCCAAGCGGACGCAAAGCACGTTTCCTCGGAGAAACAAGCGGCCCCACGGCCATGATCGAATTCAGGACCATGCGCCCTCTTCGCCGCTTGGCCGCGGGAGGCAGCCTTGGCTTCGCCACATCCTATCTGGAAGGTGAATGGGAAACACCGGATCTCGGCGCGGTCATGGATCTGGCGATCGCCAACGATGGGCGGTGGCACGAGATGATGAAGGCAAGCCCCTTCGCCGCGTTGCTGGCCCGTATGCGCCACCGGCTGAACCGTAATTCGAAGGCGGGTAGCCGCCGCAACATCGCCTACCATTATGATCTCGGCAATGAGTTCTACGGACTGTGGCTAGACGAAACGATGACCTATTCCTCGGCCCTTTTTGCCCAACCTCGCGCGCACCTCGCCGAGGCGCAGAAAGCCAAGTATCGGCGTATCATTGAGGAGCTGCATATCGGCAAGGACGATCACGTGCTGGAAATCGGCTGCGGCTGGGGCGGTTTTGCCGAAGAAGCTATTCGCGCGACCGGATGCCGAGTGACCGGCCTAACTCTGTCGAAGGAGCAGGCCGCATTCACGAAAACGCGACTGAAGCAAGCGGGTCTCTCCGACCGTGCCGATATCCGGCTTGAAGATTACCGTGACTGCCAAGGCACCTTTACCAAGGTTGTGTCCATCGAAATGTTCGAAGCGGTCGGTGAAGAGAACTGGCGGACCTATTTCGATCAGGTCAGATCCCTCCTTTCTCCGACAGGACAGGCAATCATCCAGGTCATCACGATCGCGGAGGATCGTTTTGCCCATTACCGCAGCGATGCCGATTTCATCCAGACGTATATTTTCCCGGGCGGCATGCTGCCAAGCATCCCGGCATTCGAAAACGCGGCGCAGAAAGCTTATCTCTCTGTCGAGGATAGTTTCCGTTTCGGCCGCGATTACGAGCACACTCTGCTTCTGTGGGACAAGTCCTTCAGGGAAAACTGGCAGAGGATCATGTCTCTCGGTTTCGATGAACGTTTCTTCCGCATGTGGCATTATTACCTGCAATATTGCGCGGCTGGCTTCCGGACTGGACGCCTCGACGTCGTACAATTCAGGCTCGCCCGGTAGCGGTTTGCTTCTTCCGAAGCACTCTGCGCGTCACCGCGAGGCTGAGTGTATAAGGCATGACGGCAAGCAGTTTCATAGCAACTGCCTCCACGGGAAGCGGATATCGAACCTGTTGCTCTCGAGCCCATTGACGATGGCAACTGTTGCCTCGTCTTCGTTGATCAGCAAAAGCATCGGCAAATCGTTCGTTCTCGTCACCTCACTTTACGGAAACAGCTTCTTTCGGTTTCCGTTCGATAAAGCGACGCGCAACCAGCCAGCAACCTGCCGCCCAAACGGCACCCGCGCACCAGCCGCCCAATACGTCGGTCGGATAATGAACACCAAGATAGAGACGTGACAAACCGATAATGAACGTCAGGAATATCCCTGTCGCCAGCAGGAATATTCGTGTTGCGCGGTATTGTTGGGCACGGGAAAGCAGCGCGGCCAGCGTCAGATAAGTGACTGCCGAAAGCATCGCATGACCGCTCGGAAAGCTCATATCGTGGACCTCAACAAGATGCGGCACGATATCCGGGCGGGGCCGCGCGACACCGAGCTTGAGAGCGCTGCTGACCAGCCACCCGCCGGCGATCGAAACAAACATGAAGATGGCAATCGCAGTCTGTCGGGCCAGGTGAAGGTAGACGACAGCAAGAAGGGTCATCAGCGACAAAACCGTAACGCCGCCGAGCGCAGTAATGTCGCCCACCGCATGCGTCACCCAGGATGGCGCGATCGGCACGGCAAGGTCGGTCGTCTGTCTCAGCGCCAGCAGAATTTCCTCGTCGAAGGCATGCGTGTCCCCCTCTAACACCTCTCCTGTCAGTGTCAGGAAAGCGAATACGCCGCCGGCCACCAAGGCAAACGTTATGAGACCGATAGGTTCGAAGGTCATAAACCGATCGATAAATCTCCGATGGAATTGCTGATGCAATGGCATGCTCTCTCGCTGGCTTGGTAGGCGTTCAATCTAGATAGGGCGAAGACGCCGCCGCGCAAGAAATCGAGAGACTATGGCGACCGGTTCCTTATCCAGATAGTTGCGATTTAGCCGTCGCAGCAAATCGGGTGGAACCTTGGGCGAGGATGCTGCGTTTGCAGCACTTCTCAAAGCCAATATCGAGAGGCCTGCCGTGGCTCAAGTTCAGCGCGCTAACTCCGACAAAACCGACAATTCCGAAGCCAAGGAAAAGGAACCTGCCGAGGCTCATGGTCAACCAGCAGTCGACAGTGACGCGGAAAACAAGCCATCTGTAATTCGCCGGCACCCGATCTGGATCGCAGTCATCGTTCTCGCTTTAATTGGTGTGGGGGGCGCTGCTTATTTCGTCTGGCTGATCTTCTTTCATCCTTACGAAACCACGGATGACGCTTTTGTCGAGGCCCGCAGCTTTTCGGTAGCGGCCAAGGTCTCGGGTTATGTCGCCGAAATATCCGCAACGGACAACCAGCATCTGGAGGCCGGCGCCAGAATTGCCAGTATCGAGCCGCGTGACTATCAGATCGCACTCGATCAGGCAGACGCCCAGGTTGCCTCGGCAAACGCAGCAATCATCAACGCACAAGCCCAGATCGAAGTCGCGAAAGCCTCCATCGACGAAGCGCGTGCGCAACAGTCATCTGCCGATGCAGCCCTCCAATTCGCCCGCGATGAGGCTGCCCGCCAGAAGGAATTGGTTACCGGAGGCGCCGGAAGTCTGCAGACATCGCAGCAGGCAGACTTAAATCTGAGGCAAGCCCAGGCGACCTATACCCAGTCAGGTGCCAGCATCACATCCGCGGTGAAAAACAAAAATGCTGCCGAAGCCCAGAAAGCAAGCGCCGAGGCGAGCCTGAAGCAAGCCGAAGCGCAGCGCGAGACGGCAGTGCAGAACCTCAACTACACGACGGTGACAACGGCCCAGCCCGGCCGCGTCGTGCGGCTATCTGGCTCCAAGGGCCAATTCATCCAATCGGGGCAGGCAATCGCCATGTTCGTTCCCGACGATATCTGGGTCACAGCAAATTTTAAGGAAACGCAACTTGCCGACATGCGGCCGGGTCAGCCGGTCGATCTCGTTATCGACGCCTATCCGGGCCATCAACTGCATGGAAAGGTCGTCTCGGTACAGCCCGGATCAGGCACTGCCTTCTCTCTTCTGCCGGCAGAAAATGCCACCGGCAACTATGTTAAGGTTACCCAGCGCGTGCCGGTGAAGATTGCCGTCGATGAATGGCCGAAGAACGTGGCCATAGGTCCCGGAATGTCGGTGGTTCCGACAGTTACCGTCAGGCCGAGGAATTAATTATGGCCATTGCGGATGCGAGCGGCGGCGCCCGGCCGGGTACCGCACGGGCGACCAATCCATGGCTTATCGCGGTCGTGGTTGCCGTAGCCGTATTCATGGAGGTGCTCGACACCACCATCGCCAACGTTGCCCTGCGCTACATTTCCGGCGGACTGGCGATCAGTTCTGACGAGGCCTCTTGGGTCGTTACGACTTACCTCGTCTCGAATGCCATCGCCCTGATCGCTAGCAGCTTCATTGCGCAGCGTTACGGCCGCAAACGCTTCTATCTCATTTGCCTCGCCACGTTCACCATCGCGTCGGTCATGTGCGGACTGGCTTGGGATCTTCCGTCTCTACTCGTCTTTCGCATGATCCAGGGTTTTGCCGGCGGAGGTATGGTACCCGTGTCCCAATCCATCCTTACCGACGCCTTCCCGCCGCAAAAGCGAGGCCAGGCCTTTGCGATATTCGGCGTGGCAGTCGTGGTTGCGCCGGTGATCGGCCCAACGCTCGGCGGCTATCTCTCCGACAATTTTTCCTGGCACTGGTGCTTTCTCATCAATGGCCCCGTCGGCGTGTTCGCATTTGCGCTCGTTTATTTCCTCGTCCAGGAATCCACCGACGCGAAAGAAAAGCGCGAGGAGATGCGGCGCAAGGGGATCAGGTTTGACCTTGTCGGTTTCGCGTTGATTGCCACCTTCCTCGGTGCACTGGAACTCGTTCTCGACCGTGGACAGGTCGAAGACTGGTTCGATTCGACCTTCATCATCGTGGCGACCGCGATCTGCATTATAGCATTAGTCATCGCGATCCCCTGGCTGATGACGACGAAAAACCCGGTCATCGACATCAGCCTGCTGGCCAAGCGGCAGTTCCTATCCTGCATGATCGTCATGCTCGCAATCGGCGCGATCCTGATCGCCACGACCCAGTTCGTGCCCCAGGTCCTTCAGGAAAATTACGGCTATACGGCCACGTGGGCTGGCCTTGCACTCTCCCCCGGCGGACTGGTGACCATGTTTATGATGTTCATGGTCGGGCAGCTGACATCGATCTTCCAGCCGAAATACCTGATCGCCATCGGCGCCGGCATCATCGCCTTTGCCATGTACGACATGACGCGGCTGAACCCCGATCTCAACTTCGGTTTCTTCGTCGTCTCGCGGCTTTATCTCGGCCTTGGCCTGCCGCTGATCTTCATCCCGATCACGGCCGCCTCGTATTACGGCCTGCGCGCGGACCAGACGGACCAGGCATCGGCATTGATCAACGCAGCTCGAAATACCGGCGGATCGATCGGCGTCTCGGTCGCCTCCAACGTTCTGGCCCATCGGGAACAATGGCACCAGAGCCGGCTGGTGGAACATGTCGTGCCATCCGATCCGAACTATTTCAACACAATCAGCAATCTGCAGAATTTCTTCGTCGAACGTGGTTCGAGCGCAATCGACGCGCAAAACCAGGCGATAGGCTTCATCGGCTGGCAGATCCAGGAACAGGCAAGTTACCTCGCCTATATTGACGTGTTCCACGTCCTGGCGATCATCTCCGCCTGCGCCATCCCGCTTGCGCTGGTTTTGCGAAAGATCGATCTGAAATCTGGAGGTGGTCCCGCCCATTGAGGCCATCGAAGGTAAGATGATCAGGCGGGGAAGAGGAGGATTTGATGCCACAGACGATGCTTTCGATCTCGACGCACGGCCAAGGCCTTTATGAATTCACCAATGAGGTCGATGCATTCATCCGCAATCACCATGTCGGTCAAGGTCTATTGACGGTGTTTGTCCGACATACGTCATGCTCTTTGCTTATTCAGGAAAATGCCGATCCCGACGTGAAGAGAGACCTGAAAACATTCTTCGGCCGGCTTGTTCCCCCGTCGATCCACCCGGACATGGGTTGGGTCGTTCATACGGCAGAAGGACCGGATGACATGCCGGCCCATATCAAGGCGGCACTGACAGCGGTCTCGATCGGCATTCCGATCAATGGCGGGCGCCTGATGCTCGGCACATGGCAAGGCATCTATCTTTTCGAACATCGCGACCAGCCGCACTGCCGCGAGATCGTCCTTCACCTTTCAGCTTGACAGGAATGGTCAATGGCAGCGCTGAACCGAACCTGAACGCAGCTTTGGGCATCCGTTCAGGCTGTCACGAATAATCTCCAATCATCGCCTCATAGGGCGGACAAAAAACAGCTTCAATCGGAGGACCACCCATGACCAGTTTGTTCACCAGGATCGGACTTGCCGCAATCGTCGCCCTGAGCGGCATCGCAGCCACTGCAACCACGGTGTCAGCCTCGGAACGAGGTTTCGGCCCGAATGGCGCCGGTATATACGTCCAATATAACGACAGGCATCATGATCGCGGTCGCGACTGGCGCCGTCATAACGACCGTCCGGGCTGCTCGCCGGGACGCGCACTCGATAAGGCAGAGCGTATGGGCCTAAGGCGCGCCCGTATCGTCGATGCGTCGCGCCGTGCCATCGTCGTCGTCGGCCGCGACCGGCATGGCCGCGATCGCGTTGTTTTCGCCAATGAGCGCGGTTGCCCCGTCATCCGTCGCTAAGGCTTGACCTTCGACCTGAGATAACCCGATCCCAAAACAACCCGGCCAGTTTTCTGGCCGGGTTGTTTATTTTGGCATTGGCAACAAACAATCTTATTGCTGCAGAGAGAAGGTCACGTTGACGGTAACCGAGTAAGTGCTCTCGCCGGCTGCAACCGGCACGGAATCCGCAGCCATCTCCTTTGCCATTGCCATACGCATCATCGGCTGCGCCATCGGACGGACGGAGTTCTCGCTCATCTCGATGATCCGGCCGAGCTTGACGCCCGCGGCTTCCGTCAAGGTCTTCGCCTTGGCGAGCGCCTGGGCAACAGCTTTTTTCCGGGCTTCGGTCAGTGCGGCTTCCGGATTGTCGTTGGTAAAGCTGATCTGCCCGCCTTCGTTGACCCCAAGTTTTACCGACTGGTCAAGAAGCGCGCCAAGCTTGGAAAGATCGCGCACCCGCACAGTCAGAGCGTTGCTGACCTGGTAACCAATGATCTTGCCCGGTTGCGAATTGCCGTCCTTGGCGTCGGTCTGCTCGTGGCGCGGAAAGATCTGGAACTGGCTCGTCTGGATATCCCGCTCCTCGACGCCGCGTTCACGCAGCGCGCCGACCACGTTGCGCATGGCGGCATTATTGGCCGTCAGCGCCGCTTCCGCCGTTTCCGCCTGCTGCAACACCGTCAGGGACAGGATGGCCATGTCCGGCACCACCGCCGTCTCACCTTCCCCTGAAACATTGATCTGAGCTTCCCGCGGCTGCTGATTTTCCTGTGCAAGTGCATTGCTGGACAAGGGACCGGCAAGCACCATGGGCACCAGGAGTGCGGCATAAGCGAAATGACTGATTGGCTTCATCGGTTTTTCCTTGTTCTCTAATTTTTAAAGCCGCTTTTCGTCACGCATAGCCGCGTGGGGCCGATGCGAATAAAGCGGTTCGTTGGCAATACGACATTCTACCTGCAGGTTCATTGTGAAGCTATTGCGGCAAGCGCTTGTGACCGGTGAAGAATTGGGTTAGAGCGAGCCTCAGGGTGAGACGAACCATTGCGTCCCACCGCTGCCGGAACCGGCAGGGCCTGTAGCTCAATGGTTAGAGCCGGCGGCTCATAACCGCTTGGTTGGGGGTTCGAGTCCCTCCGGGCCCACCATTTCTGTTCATCGCCACATAAACCCGGACTCAACCATCACAAGTCCGGACTCGTCGGCACATAAGTCCGGACTCGCGTTCAGAAGCCAAGGTTTTGAGACGTCAGCTTCGACAAGCCTTCGATCAGGCAATGGTAAGCCGAGCTGCTATGAGAAGCTCAATCTGGAGCTGTTGTCCGTCAGCCAGACTAGGTCTGCTCCCTTCGACAGAATCGCATCATGCCGAAAAATGTAAGACTTGGGTTTGGACGACAGGGCTTCGGGAACCACATAAATGACGTTGTCTGCCCTGTGTTCGGGTGATCGCATTTTCAAATATTCGTTCGGCGTGAGCTCTACTACGAGGTTTTCCCGGAAAGGCCGTTACTTCGACTTTTAGGACTCCGCCTTCGTCATCGACGGCCACAAGGTCCCAGCCGACGCCGTCTTTTTCAACGGAAACAACGCGACAAGTACCGCCCGCCTCAGACTCAAAGTATGACATCGCGTGGTTGATGGCCGCCTGCTCCACTTTACGCCGCAACTCTGGATCAGTTTGCCTTGGGGAGTTTGCGGGCCGTTTCGAACGCAGTCCGCCTCGTGCGATGTATTCTGCCACGTCTGCGTTGAAGGAACCGGTTTTGCCGTAACACACTGGGCTTTGTCCTAAGTTGCCAGGCTCCTTTGCAGTCGGAGCCGCCCCAGGCAGAGAGCATGATCAGCTACGATGTGGCCAGCGTGGCGGACGATGACACGACCCGCCAGCACAACAACTTGGACGCTCTCCCCTATGAGGCGCGAGGGTACGGAATAACTGTTGGTGTCGAGATCGATGCGCAGTCCGCCTGCACCTTGCGCACGAGATCGCGCAGTTGTCCAAATGGCGCACGGCCTGACAACGGCCGCACGGCGTCGACCTCGCCGACGAAGCGCTCGATTGGAGGTTCACCAGTCGTGCCGTGGTCGCGCTGATCGGCGACTTCACGTTTCAACGAGCCAAATGTGCCTCGAAGGACGCCCAGCTCTCAAATTGGCGACCTGCGATAGCGTTCTTCTTGACGGAGCCGACCCCGCGTTCGTCCTTTCCCTTCGTCCGGGCCCGATATGGAGCGCAAGCGCGTGGCACGAAGCCCCAGTAACGCGCAAATGCCCATAGCCGTGCATTGAAGCGAACCTCCCGACTGACCGTGTCGTGATGCTCGACAAGCGCCTTCGCATTGTCCAGTAGAACCTCATTGGGGACGCCGCCGAACCGAAGAAACGCGCCTTCCATGCCCTCGAACCAATCCGTCTGCCCCTCTCGCAGCGAGGCACGGATATGGATGCGTCGGGAATAGCTCAGAGTGGCGACAAAGACGTTTACCCGGATTGGTTCATCGCCAATCCAGACACGTGTCTGCCCAAAATCAATCTGTAATTGCCTGCCTGGCGGTGTCTCGAACCGGACGGTTGCCCGTTTCTGCGCTTTGAGTTCGCGCCGCCATTCCCGGACCCGAAGCTCTACCGAGCGCAAACCAATTGTTATTCCATGCTCGATGGCCAATTCTTGCCGGATTACATCGGCATTGCCATCATGCCGGAAAAAGCGTTCGCGGAGCCACTCATCCAAGCCATCGAAAGCGCTGCGGCAAACCGGCTTTTTGTATGGCGCTGCACCGCCTTCCCGCAGATATCGGCGGACCGTGTTGCGAGCGCAGCCAAACTCTTTCGATAGGCGCTTGGCGCTCCAACCAAGCTCGTAAAGCCGCAACATTGCCATCACCTCATCTGCCTGAAGCATATCTTCGCCCTGCATCGTTCGCGGCAATGCAGGAAGCGCTGAAATCAAGCTCGTCATCCATCTCTCCTCGTTGTGAAACGAGGGGGCAATTCTTCATTTCGTCCGCACCTCCAGGGGTCAGTTTCTCACTTGCCCTGACAAACGCTCCAGGCGGCGATCGAGCGGAATTTGTTCCGCAACTACTGGGGTATACTCAACTTGACAGTTATTCGACTGAGAGAGACACCAAAATAGCGCGGTTCTGCACCGATTCAGACACTTCTGCGGCAGCAGCTAGATCACCCCGCACGATCGCCGAGGCAACACCTCTTTGCTTCATGACATCCCCGCATAGTTCGGAAACCCGCCGGCGAACCAGAGCAAAACCAATCCCGGCATCTTTCGCGAATGCTTTCCACCCATCTGCATCCATTTCGGCCAAGGTCGCTCGCTTCCCAATTCTCATCGCCATTTTCGGCGATAGGTCGGGGTATGCCACCGTCGAAAGCAAGTCATACAGCGGTGCCATTCTCGGCCCCTGGTCGTCGTACAGGATCGAGTAATTCTTGCCGTGAGCATCGGCATTTCCGACAATGAGATTAAAAATTGCTGCATCCAGCAGCTTCGCGATATCCATCGCCGGCCGCGCCGCAACACGCCGCAGCAGCTCAAAGCAATCCTTGAAGGTCGGCCCGCCTTCGCTGGCATATTTGGTTTCCGGCGGCACCCCGAGCGCCTGACAAAAATCCTCCTGGTGGATACGGTGCATGATGCCGAGATCATCGCGCACGCGATCATATCGCTCGAGCAGGAGGAATGGACGGCCCTCCACAATTCTTGCCTCTACGGGGGGCGACGTCAAGGCCTATCGCGGCGGCGAGGCTCATCACGAATGCTTCGTTTTCGGTCGTGCCTTTAAAGCGCGCTATCGGCGGCTTCAGAATATGCGTGGTCGGTTGCCCCGGCAATGGAAGGGCGATCCGACCGTCAATGACCACAACAGGCACCTTCGATTGCGCGCCAGCCAAAGATAGTCTCAACCCCTCCTCGCCGGCCAGTAGAGGCCTGTTCGGAAGTGCATCCAATATTCGAACGATCCCGGCGTCATCTAGTGGCGTCGACTGAGCCCCGGCATTCACCGTCACATCAGCCGGCAACTCACCTTCCGGCAGCAGCTGAAGCGCGCCGGCAACGTCACCGCCCAAGCGATCGAGAAGCGCGAAGTCATTCCCTGGCGAAACACCCAGAGCCTGCGCTGCAACCAGACGCTGGCTCTCTTCAGGGAGGAGCCCCCCGAAAAACGGGCGGCATTCACGACGTGAGAATTGTTCCGGTCGCTTCGGCAACGACGCGGAAAGCGGCGGCGTGACCTGGTCGCCAAGCCATGAATCTGCATACTGAAAGGCGATATCGCCGTGTCTGTCTTGGGTAAGCTGGCCGACGTCACGGCTATCCCACCATACATTGAGAACCTTTGTCGTCATCGCCTGCGCTCACCAGGTTCCAAAATATCGATCGAACAACCGAGCGTTTGCAGAACTTGCAACACTTTTCCGATCTGCGCTGTCGGCTTGCCGGCCTCGAGATCAACAATGAACCGCAGGCCAACGCCCGCGACACCGGCAAGCTCGTCCTGCCGCAAGTTTTGCTCCTTGCGCGCCGCTCTCACCAGAGTGCCGATATCGGCTGGACTTCTCACTTGTGTTGCCATTTGAATTTCCCGATCGGGAAAATAGCAGCATTTTAGCCGTGCTGTCGAGGGAAATTTCCCGATCGGTAAATTTAACAATTCCGATCTGCAAATGACCACTAAATATTCCCGATCGGGAAAATTGTGCGACTTTGCATCGGCATGAACGTCAGCAATTGGGAGTTAAGCCCTCGCCGATGGAGTCCCAGCCTTCTCGATATAGACCTTATGCATCTCGCGAGGCAATCACACCATTGGATTCCGGTCCAGCTTCCCCCGATATGCAGGGTGCTGATACGACACGATCGCATCGACAAGCGCGGGCGGCTTTGACCCTGCCAGCAGTAACATCTTTCCCGCCTTCATTTCCAACATCTGATCGGCCGTCATCAGCTTCTGGCGCTACTCTGCGATCGACATCTTGCGGCTCTCCAAATTTCGCGGCCGACTGCTTGGTACTGGTCAACACCGTCTGGTCGCCAAGCGCATTCACAGCCCAATTGGCGGTTTCGAACTCGGCGCGGCCGAGGCCGAAAAAGCGGGTGGTGACGCCCTTCACTGCGGCGATTGCGTCATCATCCGATGGGAAAATCTCGGTGGTGGCTTGCTCCGATTTGGCGTGTGTGTTGGATGCATCCGCATCCCGGCCCGGAAGAGAATGCAGCTCTTCCGTTTTTGCGCCGCCGTCATCAGTGCTTGGTGTGCCCCGTTTTCCGTCGCTCCAGGTATGGAATGCGGGCGACTTATGAATTTTTCCGACGCCCGTGGCGGGATTGAAAGTCCCCAACTCCTTACTGATGGCCGAATTGAAAAGAGCCTTCACATATTTCACAAGTTTATCTGAAGCACCGGGTGTGGCCGCACGCTTCATCTGGCTGGCCTTGATGTCCGACTTGCGAATTTTCTTGAATGATAACTCACGCATTAGCGATCCAACACGCTCCTCTTGTCCTTCTTTGTCGCCGATAGGTGACTTACGAAAGCCTTTGAGCGGTAATAGTTTTGGACCATCAGCGTATAGCTGTTGCCGCCTTCTCCGTTCGCTTTTCCCATACGACCAGCGCAAGGCTCGCTGCGACAATGAACATCGCTCCTATGAAAACGTTGATTGTCGGAATCTCAGCCCAAATGGCATAGCCATAGACGAAGGCCCAGATCAACCCGGTGTACTCAACGGGGGCAAGCGCCGATGCCGGAGCGTAACGGAACCCCTCGTACAGCAGATACTGCCCCACCGTCGCTACGAGACCCAGCGTGATCATCAATGCCCAGCCCATCACATCAGGCGTTTTCCAAAGCCAGGGGAACGAAGCAGCACACGCCAAAGCGAAGAGTAGACTCGTGGCCCACATCTGCGTCAGCGTGGTCTCGCTTCGGCTGACCAGCCGGATCAGAATCGTGCTCCATGCCCAGCATGCACCGGCCGCAACGCACATCAACGCGGGGATGAAGTTGGGAGAATGCGCAGGATTGGCTGCGATCAGAACTCCAACGAACCCGCCCAGACACGCCAGCCATCTCCCCGGACTCACCCGTTCCTTGAGAACAAGTATCGACAGGAAGACGACCATGATAGGCGCTGAGAAATACAGCGTTGTCAGTTCGGCCAGCCCGAGGTGCCTTGCGGCATTGTAGAAAAGCAGCCAAGCGATGAGCATCAGTGCTGCGCGCAGCACCACCGTTCCGCGATACTGACTTTTCAGGATCGAAGGGTGACGGAAATGCAGGGCAAGGGGCAAAGTGATCACGACAATCACAAGACTGCGCATGAACAAGACCTGGGGCACCTCGTAGTTGGCCACAAGCCATTTGACGATGGCGTCCTGCAATGCGAAGCACGCATAGCCTGATGATGCCAGAGCGATTCCAAAAAGAGGTTTGTCGGTACCGTTAATCGTGTTCATGAAGACGCTGTACACTGGAGTTCGCGAGGCGTCGCTGTCCATGAACGTTGGTTTGGAAAGGCGCAACTCTTATTCCTTACAGGCTTCGTAATTGCATAGAAGCCGATAGCAGAGACCGTCGCCATTGCATCGCCGATGGTAGGCACCTCGACCGGAATGTTTGAGTTCATCTTGAGGCCGAGCGGGCCAGCCTCCCCCAGCGACTCTTCGGCCGATGCCATAATCACTGAAAATTCCGCGCCTTCACCTTCAGCGTATCGATATGAAGATCGGGTGTGAACATATCCCGAGGGATCACCACGGGCTTGGGCTTGTCGCGTGGATCCGGCCCACCGCCATGCGCAAACTCGTCACCTCTGCCCGCCTCCATTTTGAACTCGGCATCTCGATCGGCCAGACCTGACAGGTCTGCGGTCAGGTCGAACAGTTGCTGGGCAACCAGATGAACGACCTCCCCTTCTCGCTGGATTCGCCCGTTGATCGCCATCATGCTGGAGCCAAGCACGATACGACGCCGTCTTTCAAACAACGATGGCCAGACGACGATATTGGCAGGGCCTGTTTCGTCCTCGATGGTGATGAACATGACGCCTTTGGCAGATCCCGGTTTTTGGCGCACTAGGACGAGGCCGGCGGTATAGACGGAACGGCCATCGCGGGCATTCATTGCCTGGGCGCATGTAATGATGTTGCGTGAAGCGAGATCCTTACGGAGAAACGCAAGCGGATGTTGTCGCAAGGTCAGGCCGGTGTGGCCGTAGTCCTCGATAACATTGTGCCCCTCTGTCATTTGCCGGAGCGCAACCTCGGGCTCGTTCTGCTCGGCGATCGTCACCATCTCGCGCTCGGCCGCCGCGGCGAACAGCGGTAATGGTTCATCACGCAGTGCCTTGATGGCCCAGAGCGCATCACGGCGCTCCAGCTTCAGGGACGGCCGGTATGCGTCCGCCTTTGCGAGTTGCACGAGCGCTTCAGTCGGCACACCGGAGCGCCGCCACATGTCATCGACAGACACGAAGTCGCTGTTCATCCGCGCCGCGACGATCCGGGCCGCATCGGCGATGGCCAGCCCCTTCACCCGTCGGAAACCCAGCCTTACGGCATGCCGGTCCGTATTGCCGATGCGCTCCAGCGTACAGTCCCAGCGGGATCGATTGATGCAGACCGGCCGGACTTCGACGCCATGGGCGCGGGCATCGCCGACGATTTGGGCTGGCGCATAAAAGCCCATCGGCTGCGAGTTGATCAGGGCCGCACAGAACGCCTCGGGATAATGGCATTTTATGAAGTTCGACGCATAGGCGATGAGCGCAAACGACGCCGCATGGCTCTCCGGAAATCCGTAGGAGCCGAACCCTTCAAGCTGCGAAAACGTCTTCTCGGCGAATTCGGACGTGTAACCATTCCTGACCATGCCGGACACCAGCTTTTCTTTAAACTTGCTCACCCCACCGGTGAACTTGAACGTTGCCATGGATTTGCGCAGCTGGTCGGCCTCGCCACCGGTAAAGCCGGCGCAAACCATCGCAACCCTCATCGCTGACTCTTGAAACAGCGGCACGCCGAGCGTCTTGCCCAGAACCGCCTCCAGTTCGGGGGTCGGATAGACGACATCCTCCTTGCCCTCGCGCCGGCGCAAATACGGATGGACCATATCTCCCTGAATCGGACCGGGCCGGACGATGGCGACCTGGACGACGAGATCGTAAAACGTCTTCGGTTTCAGACGCGGCAACATTGCCATCTGGGCGCGGCTCTCGATCTGGAAGGTGCCAAGCGTGTCAGCCCTGCGGATCATGGCATAAGTCGCCTGATCCTCCTGCTCGATACCGGAGAGGTCGAGATCGCGGTCCTTGTGCTGGCGGATGAGTTCGAAGGCCTTTGCCATGCAGGTCAGCATGCCAAGAGCGAGAATGTCGACCTTCATGAATTTCAGCGCCTCGACATCATCCTTGTCCCACTCGATGATCTGCCGGTCTTTCATCTTTGCTGGCTCGATCGGCACCAGGTCGTCGAGCCGATCATGGGTCAGCACAAAGCCGCCCGGATGCTGACCGAGATGACGGGGCGCGCCCATCAGTTGCTGGGCAAGTTTCAGGGTGAGAACAAGACGACGGTCGTCGGGATTGAGGTTGAGCTCGCGGATGTTGCGGTCGGGCACTTCTTCCGACCAGGACCACATGCCCGACGATAGCGCATTGATCACATCCTCCGGCAGACCGAGCGTCTTGCCGACGTCGCGGATGGCACCCTTGGCGCGATAACGGGTGACGGTGGCGCAAAGTGCTGCCTTCTCACGGCCGTAAGTCCGATAAATCCACTGGATTACCTCTTCGCGCCGTTCGTGCTCGAAATCGACGTCAATATCCGGCGGTTCATCGCGCTCCTGGCTGACGAAGCGCTCAAACAGAAGATCGTTGGTCAAGGGATCGATCGAAGTGACGCCGAGAATATAACAGACAGCACTGTTCGCCGCCGAACCGCGGCCTTGGCACAGGATCCCTTGGCTTCGGGCGTAGCGCACGATCGAAAACACCGTCAAAAAATAGGGGGCATATTTCATCGTGCGAATCAGATCGAGCTCATGGCGCACGATCTTGAGCACGTCCGGCGGCAGGCCTTCGGGATAGCGGGACGGCACGCATTCCCAGACATAATGTTCCAAAGAAGCCTGGGCATCCTTGCCCGGCACGATCGCCTCCTCTGGATACTGATAGGTCAGCTCCTCAAGCGAAAATTTGCACCGGTGGACGATCTCCATCGTCCGCGCCAGCGCCTCCGGATAGCGCGGGAAGAGCCGCTCCATCTCTTCCGGCGGCTTCAGGTAGCGGTCGGCATGGCGCTCGCGCTCGAAACCAACATCGTCAATGGTTTTGCCGGTGCGGATACAGGTGACGATGTCCTGCAGCTGCCGCCTGCCCGGTTCATGAAACAGCACGTCGTTGGTGACGACCGTCTTCACCTTGAACCGCGCCGCCAGATTAGAAATCTCATAGAGCCGCATCTGGTCGTTCGGCCGCCGGCGCAGGCACAAAGACACATAGGCGCGGTCGGCAAACACCTCGGCCATTTTCCTTAAGCGCACGGCACAGACATCGTCGCCAAGGTCTGGCACGAGGATGCCGATCATCCCTGCGGAATAGGTGACCACGTCATCCCAGTGCAGGATGCAGTTGTTCTTGCCGCCGCGTGACTTGCCGAGCGTGATCAGCCGGGTCAGCCGCGAGTAGGCGGCCCGGTCGGTTGGATAGACGAGGATGGACATGCCTTCGGCGAGATCCAGACGACAGCCGACGACCAGCCGTAACCCTGTGCCACGCGATGCTTCGAGCGCACGGATGATGCCTGCGAGACTGTTTCGGTCGACGACGCCGACGGCATCGATGCCGAGCGCTGCGGCAGTCTCGAATAGGTCCTGCGCCGAGCTCGCCCCGCGCAGGAAGGAAAAATGGGTTGTCACCTGCAGCTCGGCATATCTCATGCGAAAATCCCGTGGCAGAACCACCGGTGGCTGCCGGTCTCTGGATCGACGCCATCGCCGGAACGGAACACCCACAGGCGTTCGCCGCTCTCGTCCTCGATGACAAAATAATCGCGCACCGCCTCCATTTCGCTGTCGCGCTGCCACCACTCACCAAAAATACGTTCTGGCCCGTCGGCACGCTTGACCTTGCGGCGCTTGCCACGCCAGGTGATCGAGGCAGGCGGATAGTCGGGCATCAGCGCAATGGCGGTGATCAGTTCCGGCCGGGGCAGTAACCGCACAGGCCGGCGCCAGTGGCCGACCCATGCGATTGCGATCGGATCGGCAACAGCGCTGACGCGCTGGACGGAACGCTCGGGAACGTCGGAGGCCAAGGGCGCAAGGCGATAGACCTTGTGGCCGCGGTTTCCGTAAATGTCGATCAGCGGTGAAACATCGGTAATCTCCTCGTCTATCAGCGAGGACGATTTCTGCGTTTTTTCAAGCGGCTCGGCGATCACAGCGACCAGGGTCAGTTTCTCGATGCCAAAGCCCGGCTCGATCTCTTCGGTCCGATCACGAAACAGCTTGGTCAGCCAGGCGACGTCACGGGCCGGCTTGACCGTGCCGGCACGGATCGCCTGCCGTGTGCCATCGACCTTGTCGACGATCAGATCGGCACGGCGCACACCGAGGCCTTGTTTCTGAAGCTCCTCGATCAGTTGGAGGATGAGCCGGCCGACATATTTGTTGATCGTCTCGGCAGCACCGATCGGCTCGGCAAAGGACCGGGCGACCTCGATCAACTCGGCAGTTCGGATCGGATCGATCGGTTCGGACACACGTCCAAATATCTGGTCGAGACGGCGGCCGATTTCCGGACCAAAACGGAGGTTTAAGGGCGCCCGCGCGGTATTCGCCAGCTCGCCGATGGATTGAAAACCGAGCGTGTGGAGGTCGCTGACGATCTTGGGCGAAAGTCGCAGCAACGATATCGGCAGTTTCTCGACAGCCCGGACGGTTTGACCGATCGGTACGATGACCGTTTCGCGGCTAATCGCGCGGGCGCAGGCGTGCGCGCCCCCCCAAGTATCCGCAATGGCGACTCTGGCCGTCAGCTTTCTTGCCAGGAACTGGTTTGCGATCTTGGTCACCATCGGCAGTTCACCGCCCTGCAGGTGGTCGGCGCCTTCCGTATCCATAACAATCCCGTCCACGCCGTCGACGGCAACGATCGGGGAGTAAAGTGTCAGAGCCCAGAGGGTGATCCGCTCCAGCGCCGCGGCGTCCGTCTTGAGGTCTGCGTCCACCAGCATCAGACCGCGAAACAGCGCCTGCGCTTTTGCGGCCGGCATGCCGACCCGCACCCCGGCCTTCTTCGCAGCCACATCGGCGGCCGACACCCAGCGCTTCGAGCCGCTTTTGGCGATTACCGCGATCGCCTGTTCAGGCGGAATGGACGGATCGTCCCGGCGAATGCGATCGGTCGCCAGATCCGGCAGATAAATCGAGACGACCCTTGTCATCGCATGACCTCACGAGAAACTCAGAACACTCACCCGCTTTGACGCGCATCAACTCCACAAACCACCGTGGTCGCCCTACCCCCGGAACAGGTAGATCCTCCGACGGCATGACGCTCACCCGCCACCGCGTGGTGGAGGCCGTCGGTTGCCCGAAATCATTGGCTTCCGTCTGCCGCCGCCAACGGCGCACGGCGAGCGCCATCGTCCCGGTGCGTTCGGCCGCCAGTTGCAGCCGGCGCGAGCCAACCATGGGCAAGCGGACCAGTTCGCCGACGACCGCCCCAAGACCGCCAAAGGAGAGCCCCTCCTCCATATTGGCGAGCACATCCTCATCCTTGCCGGACTCGACAAAGATCACCCGATCGGAATGCAGACCAACCTGCGCCAATGCCGGGAAAAACAGATCCGGCCGCGTGAGGCACCAGACGATCGGTCCCTTGGTTCTGGCGGCTATGCCCGCTGCGAAAAGGGCGGCGGCTGCGCCATCGACCGTGCCTGATCCACCCCCGGCAAATTCGTGCAGGGCGCCATGGCTGAGGCCACCGCCCGGCAGGGCCGCATCCATGTCAGGCACGCCGAAGGCCAGACAGCCGGCTTTCTTCACCGTGCTGGTTTCCAGCGATGCGATACGCTCACGCAGATCGGAGATGACACTCTCACGGGCAGCAGTCATCGTTCACGGCTCCCTTCAAGGTCGTGTTTTAGGCCGACATCATGTCGTGCAAAATGCAGATGTTCTGTTTTTGTTCCGACGTCAACGAAGAGTCAAGCAGGCGTCAGGCTGTGAATATTATCCTGCACATTAGAAATCCCGTGGATTCAGGGAGGTAGCGATAGAAAATTTATTTTTCAGCTCCGCCCTTTTGGTCGAGCGGCGTGAATAGCGGGGACAAGTCCTGGCTCGTCACAATCTCCTTAACGTTTTTTTGTTGAACTGTCGGGATGGGAGGACGTGCGGATCATCGATGACAATGTCGACATCGAAGCTTTCACGATGGCTTATTTGGCGCATAAGGGCGGTGCCGCCGCCGAAAGTCCAGCTATCGAGGAGTTTAAAAGAAGAGTTTACCTGATCGATTATCGACACAGACTGGTCGAAAAGGCTTTCCCATTGGCTCATCAGGACAGCCTTCAGGCGGCTAGGGCGAGGGGATATCCGGCTAGCTGCGAGAACTTTTGAACAATCTTGGGTGCGGCACCGTGGTCGATTTCCATCTCATCCAGAAACTGGCGCTGGAGGTCGGCTTTGACTTCGGAATAGAATGAGAATGCGGAAGCATCGAAATTCTCAACGCTCGAAAAATCCGAAATCTTCGAAGCGAGTTGCTCAGCCGAGAGGTTCGTCCCGTAAGGGGCGTTCACCGTCGACAGAAACTTAATCGCAACACTAGACATCGTTATCACCACCACTTTTCAATAAGCTATCTGATGCATACCCGCCAAAAGCGCAAGAAACACCGCAGACGCAGGCGTTCAACGGCAATCAACACCGTTGTGGTGGCGGCAAGTGAAACGATGTTTCTCGCCTGCGAAACCCCGCATCGGAAGCAAGCAGATGCTGTGGCAGCGGCGGCCCAGTATGGCTTGAGGCCTGGCAGACATTTCGGCTCTCGCTATCTGCCGGAGCGCCACTAGGTGTCGACGCTAGAATTCCATTACTTGCCGCGTTTGAAAACGAGTTTTATCGCCCCGCGGCCACCAGCCTTGCCACCCGTCCCCATGATCGAGACCTGCCCTTCCGAACTAATTTCGATGGAAAGTTCTATTTGCTCCAGGGATACGGCGGGCTGTTCCGAGGTCTGATCGAAAACATATTCGACGACGTCCAGAAGGTGACCCACCTGAGCACGAAGTCCCTCGGTTCCGACCCTGACCAGCCGAAAGGCGGTGCCATCCGGACGGGGACCAAAACCGCCGCCAATGTCATCCCCGTTCCGGGCTCCCGGACCGATCTCGCTCGCATCTGTCAGTATGAGGACCTGCCTATCCATAGTCTTCCCCATCTATCGTCTAAAGACTGCATGCCCCCCTGAGACCGACGCGCCCCTGCCAGCCGCGGAACATTTGATCCATTGGTTCCCGATATGCAGAGCGGCAGATCGCAGGATTGTGTGACCAGGATCCGCCACGCACGGGATGTCGGCGGGGATCACCATCCTGGAAAGGCTTGCCATCCTTCGGCAGCTCTTCCGAATGATCGGTCCAGTTGTCCAGACAGTGTTCCCAAACACTCCCATGCATCTCGAACAATCCGAAAGCATTTCCAGGATAGGTTCTCACACGCTTGGTCGAATTGGCGAAAAATCCCTGAGGACCATCGGCGTGAGCGCCGTCTTCGTAGCGGCTACCGGCATAGGCGTCACTCCATAGACTGGTCCTGCCGTCCCATCCGCAAACAGCGCCTCCGGTGCCACGGTAATTGGCAACGGCGGGCGTCAATGTCGGTCCGAAATGAAAAGCGCTATCCGTGTCGGCGCGGCAGGCAAACTCCCATTCAGCCTCGGTCGGCAGCCGATACGGCAATCCGCTCAGCTCGCGTTATGATCTAAGTAGGGCAGAACCCTGCATCCCTTTACATACTGGCGGGCGTACCCCACATCACCTTGTCAAGCGTGATCGGAAGGTCACGAACGCGAATGCCTGTGGCATTGTAGACGGCGTTGGCAACCGCTGCCCCAACACCGGTGATACCGATTTCGCCAATGCCCCGCGCGCCCATTGGTGCATGCGGATCGGGTGTGTTGGTATAGAGGATATCGATTTTCGGAACATCCATCTGCACCGGCACGTGATATTCGGCAAGCGAAGCATTCACAACACGCCCTGTGCGCTCGTCGAAATTGGTTTCCTCGGTGAGCGCTAGACCGATCCCCATGACGATACCGCCCTTAAACTGGCTGGTCGCCATCTTGGCATTGAGGATTTGGCCGGCGTCGAAGGACCCGAGGAAACGGGACACGCGGATTTCGCCCGTGAGAGCGCTGACCCGCACTTCACAGAATTGCGCGCCGTACGAATGCATGGAGAAAGCTTCCATTTCCGCAGGCGCCGGTGCGTCGGCCTGACAGACCAGTTCATCACGTCCGGCACGGGCGAGAATGGAACGATAACTCTCGAAACGATCAGCATTTTCAAGATGGCCGATACCACCATCCCGCGTTTCGACTTCGGCAAGCGAAAGTCCCGCGAGTGGAGAATCGTTGCCGGCAAGTTTGATCAGCTCCTCGACAAAAACGTCGGTCGCAGCGATCACAGCGCCACCGATCGAGGCGGTCTGGGTTGAACCACCGGCGATCACACCCCGCGGCAGACTGCTGTCGCCATATTCGAATGTAACGTGTTCCATCGGCACGCCGAGCCGGGCGGCGATATGCTGAGATTGGGCCGTTGCCGTACCCATGCCCATGTCATGCACTGCTGTCGAAACAGTTACGTGACCATCCGCTGTCAGCCTGATCTTTGCCGACCCACCGGGGAAGCGATGGTAAGGATAGGTCGCAGTTGCGCATCCCATGCCGATGAGCCATTCACCCTCTCGCTTCCGCCGCGGCGTCATGCTGCGGGTCTGCCAGCCAAAATGCTCTGCTCCCGCCTTATACGCTTCGATTAGACAGCGCGACGAAAAGGGTTTGCCGGTCGTTGGGTCTTTTTCCGGCTCGATCCTGCGGCGCAGTTCGATCGGATCAAGCTCCAGCTTTTCCGCCAATTCGTCCAGTGCGCATTCCAGTGCAAATGTGCCGACGGATTCACCCGGCGCTCGCATGAATGTGTTGGCGAGCATGTCCATGTCGGCGACATCCTGTGCAAGCTTGAAGTTTTTTGCCGCATAAAGATGCCGCGCCGGGAAGGTGAACTGCTCCGGGCAGGAATTGTGCAGCGTCATTCCCGCGGTGCCGGTATGGATAAGGGCATCCAGCTTGCCATCTGAACCCGCACCAAGTGCTACGCGCTGCTCGGTCAGGGTGCGGCCACCGACGATACGAAAGACACCTTCGCGCGAAAGCATGATGCGCACCGGCCGTTCGGCCAGTTTCGAGGCTGCGATGGCAAGGATCTGATGGTCCCAGAGACATTTGCCGCCAAAACCGCCGCCGACATAAGGTGAGGTCACACGGACCTTGCCTGGTTCGAGGCCAAAGATATCGCCAAGCTGCCCGGCTGTCAGGTCAAGCAACTGGCTGGCATCGTGCACGCGCAGCTCGTCGCCATTCCAGCCCACTGTGGCCGCATGCAACTCGATGGCATTATGGTTGTGACGCGGTGTCCGAAAGGTGAGGTCAACCTTGACGTCGGCATTGGCCAAAGCGCTTTCGGCATCACCTATTTCCAAGACCGGCGGCTGACCGAGCAGTGTTTCCAGTTGACGAGGTTTCTTCTTCGCCTCGTCGAAAGACGTTACCGCCGGCAGACTGGCATAGCTTGCCTTGACCAGCGAAGCAGCATAATCGGCCTGCTCCTGCGTTTCGGCCAGAACGAGCGCGATCGGCTGGCCGTTCCAGTGGATCTCGTCATTCTGCATCACCGGAAGGTCACTGGCGCCGGCGGCGGTTGGCGACGACATCATCAGCGACGGCGACTTCATGCGTGGCGCATTGTGATATGTCATGATGAGGATGACGCCAGGCGCCGCTTCCGCCGCCGCCACGTCGAGCTCGGTAATCTTTCCGCGCGCGATACTGCTGAAGGCAAGGGCGGCATAACTGATGTTGTCATAAGGAAACTCGGCAGCGAACCGCGCTTTGCCCTGCACTTTCAAAGGACCGTCGATCCGCGAGACGGGTTGCCCGAGCTCCCCATGTTTGCGCAGCATCGGATCAGGCGTGACGGCCGGCTGCCAGCGGCCCGGCTTGTTGGTTTCGGCTTGAGGTTGGACGCTCATGCGTTTTCTCCCTTCAGTTCATCGAGCACGGCGACAATCGTGCGTCTCGCTAGCTCCATCTTGAACTCATTCTCGCTGAGAGGGACAGCATCGGCGAGTTCGGTTTCGGCCGCAACCCGGAAGCTTTCCATGCTCGCCATCTGCCCCATCAGCTTGGCTTCTGCCTTCAAGGCGCGCCATGGCCTGTGAGCCACGCCGCCGAGCGCAAGGCGCACACCACGTACGATGCCGGCATCGTCGATATCGACAGCGGCCGCGACTGATATGAGCGCAAAGGCGTAACTGGCGCGATCGCGAACCTTTCTGTAGGTCGAGCGGCGCGCAAAGCTGAGCGGCGGGATTTCGATTGCCGTGATCAGTTCGTCCGGCTGCAGTTCCGTTTCGACTTCGGGTCGATCGCCCGGCAGGCGATGCAGTTCGCTCAACGGTATGCTGCGGGTTCCAGCCGGCCCCTGCAGGTGAACCACCGCATCGAGCGCGACAAGCGCGACACACATGTCCGAGGGATGGGTTGCCACACACGCATCGGAAGCACCCAGGATGGCGTGGTAACGATTGAACCCTTCAATCGCATCGCATCCCACCTGCGGCTGGCGTTTGTTGCAGCGCGCAGCGTTATCATAAAAATACCGACAGCGGGTGCGTTGCAAAATATTACCGCCGACCGTTGCGACGTTGCGGATCTGCGCACTTGCACCCGCCAAAATGGAGCGTGAAAGCAGCGGGAAATCGGACCGAACCACCGGATGCGCGGCCAATGCCGTGTTCTTGGCTGCTGCACCAATCAGCAGGCCGCCATCCGCACGCTGTTCGATCGCGCCGGGCAGATGCGTGACATCGACCAAAGTTTCCGGCTGTTCGACCGTCTCCCGCATGAGGTCGACGAGGTTCGTACCTCCGCCAAGATATTTTGCGGTGGGCCCAGCTTTCTTAAGGGTGATGGCGGAGGCAGCGTCCGACGCCTGTTGATAGGAAAAGATGTTCATGCCTGTACCCTTTCCTTGGTCGGAGCTGCCGACTGATGTGCCAGTGTTTCGGAAATTGCCTCCACGATGCCGTTGTAAGCCCCGCATCGACAGAGATTGCCGCTCATGCGTTCGCGGATTTCACGCTCATCGATGGGGATATTGGCAGCGGCGAGGTTAGTGGTGACGACGCTCGGGATGTTGCGCTCGATTTCGCCGGCCATCCCGATGGCGGAACAGAGCTGGCCAGGCGTGCAATATCCACATTGAAAGCCGTCATGCTCGATAAAGGCCTGTTGCAGTGGATGGAGGTTGCCATCGGCGGCAAGCCCTTCGACCGTGGTGATGCTGCGGCCCTGATATTGGACCGCCAGAGCCAGACAGGAATTAATACGTTCGCCATCCACCAGCACGGTGCAGGCGCCACACGCTCCCTGATCGCAACCTTTCTTGGTTCCGGTAAAGCCCAGATAGTTGCGCATGAGGTCAAGCAGCGATGTGCGGATATCCGCCTCGACCTCGATTGCCTCTCCATTGATGATAAATTGCATAAGGACATCTCCCTTGGCTCAAAAGCATTGGCGATGATCAACCGCAGAAACGAAACGGACGTATGCGGCCAGTTGATCCCCTAGCGAGAGGATATTTTTCTTCAGTTTTTACAGCTGCCTCGGCGCGCGAACCGCGCTGGGTATCATGCTCAAGCCCGCACAAGAGCTGCCTGACGACAGGCTGCGATATCGGCAATCACCGAAAGCGCTAGCGATTGGGCATCACGCGCCGGACCAAACAGACCGATCGGCGCCTTTATCCTGTCGATGGCTTCCTGCGAATGCCCAAACTCCCGCAGGCGCTGCATCCGTTTTGCATGGGTGCGGCTGCTGCCCAGCGCACCAAGATAAAACGGATGGGCATGCAAGGCAGCATCAAGAACAGGTATTTCAAGCTCCAGATCGTGCTGCAGAAGTGCCACCGCAGTATCGTCGTCAATCAGCGTCTCGCCTGGTACCTCGCCAACCGCTACGTCATAATGGAGAACTTCATATCCAGCTGCCCGCGCCACCTTGGCGGCAATGTCGACTTCCAACGTGTGACCGGAAAGAAGGATCCTTACGGCCGGACGGTAAGAGGTCAGAAAGACCTCATCATTCCAGCCGGCATCCGCCTCTCCTGAAACGAAGGAAAGCGATTGGCTGCCAGGATTGTAAGATAAACTCGTTCTGCGGCGACAGTGCAGGCCTTCCATCACTTCTCGAATAGACCGAATGTCTCGCATTATGTGAACCGCAACCGTCACCCCGCCTCCACATGGCAAGACGATATCAAAAAAAGGCGACCCTTCACCCAGCATGACGAACCGATCATGTCCTTTCGAGATTGCCTGCATGGCTTCGGCAGCAACAACCGCCTCGGTACAACCGCCCGAGACATAACCACAATAAAGGCCGTCATCGGCGACGGCCATATGCGCGCCCAGTGACCGCGAGGAGCCGCCACGGATTTCGACCAGCGTACAGAGCGCCACCAGTCGACCTGCCTCCACAGCCTGAATGGCATAATCCAGCACTTCGACTGCGGAATCCGTCGAAAACGCCTTGGTGGGCACCGGCAATATCTCGGCGGTAACCCCATTGGTCGCATCCGGCTCAAAATTGTTTGCCCGGTCAGGGAACGTGATCCGGTGCTCTTTGTTACCAAGACTTGGATGCGTCGATACCGTCATCACATGCTCCTGCAGACAGCAGCAATGGTGGATTCGAAAATCGAGATCGCCTGATATGAGCGATCAAGACAGATTGCCTTTGCGGGCTGCTCCACGGTTTTGGGCATGACATCCACCGCTTTCTGATTAAAAGTTTGATGGCGCCTCACGCAAACGGAGGATCCTCCATTTAAACTTAGTGGCTGGCGAGCTTTCGTCAAGCCTGTTGTAGGTTGGAATTTTGGTGGCCAAGGAACAGGCGTCGCAACCGCAGATGCAGCCGACGTTAAGCGCGGATGCTCAGCGATTGGGTGAAGAGATCGCCCGGCAAGCGGGCGGCGGGATCGGCACGCTATATCGGCACTTTCCGACCCGCGAGCATCTCGTGGAAGTGGTTTATCGGCGCGAACTCGAATTGCGCGCCACTGCCGCCGCAGAACTCATGCCAGAAAAGGCGCCCGATATAGCGCTCGAAGAATGGATGCTCCGTTTCGTGCGGTTCACATCAAACACTGGCCTTTTCAGGGAGGGCACGACGACCATGTACTTTACACGCCGTTCTGCATCTACGCGATCCCGGGCACACTCGATTGGCGGGAACGCGCGCACAGGATTGTTCGCCTGATCAGGGATGGACTGCGTATTCGGCCTGAGGCAGGGTTGGTGGAGGTAAGATTGGAGAGCCTTGCAATGACGAACAGACAGGAACTTCCCAATCAATTCCTCAAGCCCGACATTTCGGTCGCGATCATTATCCTTGCCGCCGGTCGGTCGAGCCGCATGCCATCGGATGCAGGACACAAACTGCTTTCGACAATCGATGACGTTCCATTGGTGAGGCGAATGGCCTTGCGGGCCATCGAAAGTAAGGCAAGCCACGTCTATGCGATCACCGGTTTCAGGCATGAGGAGATTGAGGCCTGTCTTGTCGGCCTCGATATGACGATCGCCTTCAACCTGGCTTTTGCCTCCGGTATGTCGAGCTCGCTGATCACCGGCCTGAACATCCCGGGAGCCATGGACCATGATGGCATACTAGTCTTGCTCGCCGACATGCCGGCCATCACAGTGGAAAATCTGGATCAACTCATCGCAGCGTTCGAAATGTTCGGGGCGCGCGCTGTCATCCGCGCAGTTCACGTCGGGATCCCGGGCAATCCGGTCATCCTTCCAAAAGCACTTTATCATCGGGCCTTGACATTGCAGGCAGATCGCGGCGCCAAGATGCTGATCGAAACGTCCGGCGTGGAAATGGTGGAAATCGAGATCGGGGAAGCAGCTGTGATTGACATCGATACATTGGACGATCTTGAGAGATTTGGCGGCGTTCCAAGCCCATCATGATGAGGTGACGCAAGCCAATTTCACCCAAACTGCACCGAAGATAGCGCCAGTCAGGATCAAACTTTCAATCTCTTCTGCGCAATATCGGCATGTGCTCGGCTGTCGCTCTTGCTCCATTTCGAACCGACAACCCTGCCGTTGGTGGATATTCATATTCTCTGAGCCCCCTATTGCTTCGCGAAACGGCCCGGGCAACAAGGCAGCTGTCGAGCGGCTTGATCAGGCTGGCTGGCATCAGGGCTGAGACCGCGATGCTCGGCAGGGGGAATGCGTTCGGGCAGATACCTATCGTTCCTGGAGCATTCGTTCGGAGCTCCTAACATCGTACGGGTCGTGCGGCGTGACAATCCCATGATCTCACGGCGGAGTTTTCCAAACACGCAAGGAAAAGCTCCGAAAACCGGAGCTTTCGCCTTAAGAAGGGTCTCGGTTTTTAGCAGGAAGTTCCTGCAGTACCTGCACCCGGATTGGTGCTGCCGTTGTTGTTCTGGTCAGACTGGGCTGCGCCCTGAGTCCCACCCGGCGCGCCGCAATTGGTGTTTGAGCTCCCTTGGTCAGCGCCTTGATTGCTACCGCCACTGTCGTTACCGGCATTACCCGAGGAACCGCTGTTTGTATCGCTGCTGCCGGAGCTGTCATTGCCACCGCTGCCACCATTGTTGCCACCGCCGGAGCTTTGCGCGAAAGCCGAAGTCGCCAGACCGATTGACAACGCGGTTACTGCAAAAATCTTCATCATGTTATTGTTTCCTCACCTAGAACCCTACAAGCGATGAACAGCTTCCCAGGAGGATTGTTTCCGTACGCTACCGTACAGGAGCGACATCATCCGGCGTGCGCTGGAAACCAGCTCTACTAAGTAATCCGAAGCCTTTGCAGCGGATATGCCAGTGCGTGGATGACTTATGAAGGATAAGAACGTCTCGTCTAACCACCGACTGCTTTGCACAAGCCAGAACTCAATCGAGTTGGGTTTCATTTTGCCAATATGGACCCACCCAATCTGAACGGCGCAGACAGCGCTCCGCCGACGCCATCGAGCACGAGCGCACCTGTGCCAGCGACCGGGTTGCTGAAACCCTGCCGGAGTTGCGGATAGACCGCGGCCAGAGATGCGAACCGGTCGTGGTTCGTGCCGTTCAACGATGGAATAGTCGAAATATCAACGACATCCAGGTTCTCTTTCACGGCTAGTTCTCTTGTCCTCGGATCATCGATGTCCAATGATCCGGCAGTCGCTGCCGAACCAGCGAGCCGCTTCGAGAGCGCAAGCGCGATATCGTCCTTTGAAGCGAGTACGACGATCGGCTTGGAGAGCCTGCCTGTAACCGAAAGCTGTTTGCGAAGCAGGTCTATGTCGATATCCGGCGCTGCGAGTACAAGCTGGTCTATAGACCGGATAGCCTTCTGATTGCCCATCAGTGATAGCTGCCGAACACTCTCGACGGCCAGCCATGCACCCATGCTGTGGGCCAGGATGGTTGGCCTCACGCCGCCGCCCGAGAGCTCTGCCAGTACTTTGGCAAGATCGTCGCGAGCAAATGCTGCCGAATCCTTGTCTGCGACGTAGCCGGTTACTTCGGCCTGCGAAGGCCAGTCGAAAAGGATCGCGCGGTCTTCAACCTTCGAATCCGCAGCCATCTGTGCAAGCCGGAAGAGAGCTTCCTGATGACTGTAATTGTAACCATGAATAAAAAGCCCTGCCTTTCCATAGGCGGCTGATTTGGCAGGTCCGCGTGCAAGCGTTACGAACTCGCGAGCCGTTAGCTCTCGCCTTCCAACCACCGCAAAGGAATGGTGGGGGTCTGGCTTCGCCGTCGACCACTCGATATTGGAAGGACGATGGCCCGGTGGGATCGACACGGTCACCTCGGAATATCGGAGTTGGTCGCCCCTGCCGGCGGTGAATACCCCATCTTCGCTATCGTCCGGAACGCGGTCGGTTGCAACTAGGATCGCGACGCGCTCCGTTCGAGGGATAGAAGTGACAACTGCCAGCACGCTGGGACCGGGTCTAGCGC
>NZ_VDMN01000005.1 GCF_006335145.1 Aliirhizobium smilacinae
ATCACAGCAAAGCTGTGACGCAGTCGCGCAAACCAAAGTTTGCGCTTGGCGCGGGGTGGAGCAGCCCGGTAGCTCGTCAGGCTCATAACCTGAAGGCCGCAGGTTCAAATCCTGCCCCCGCAACCAATGAGACTTGTAAATTCCCCCACTCGGGAAACTCCACCAAAAGCTCCTCGGCATAAGCCTAGAGGAGCTTTTTCTTTTTGTGCTCCGTGTCGATCTCGACGGACGCAATCATGGATATCAGATCGGTTTGGGCGGCGGCTACTGGGGACATCCCCTTTTTTAGCAGGCTGGCTGCGGTGCGATGGGCTTTCAATGGGTGGCGTCGATCATCAATTGCTCGGGCTTGCCCCGCTTGGCGATCAGTTCTGCCAGAACCCGGTTGAACACGCCGAACCTGCTCCAGCGGATGAAGCGATTGTAGATCGTCTTGTGCGGACCGTATTCCCTGGGCGCGTCCCGCCATCGCAATCCATTGCGCAAGACAAAGATTATGCCGCTCAGGATCAACCGATCATCAACGCGCGGCACCCCGTGCGACAAAGGAAAGTATGAATCGATCCGACGCATCTGCGCCTGCGATGACAACAGCAAATCACCCATCGCGGCTACCTCCGTTGTACCCAATGAATCAAACGAAACAAGCCATCGCAAGCTATTTAATAGGTCCTAAGCCTAAGGGTTGTGGTCGATCTCAAATGAGCTTCGGCTTATCCATCGACGTATTGTTGCGCCGCTTCGTACTCTCCAACACAGGTCGTCAAATCGCTGATTATTGCGGGCATGTTGTAGCTGCCTTCGGCTGAATAAGCCGTTCCAGTCGCAAAAATCGGGAACACAAGTACCCCTGCTACTGTAAGTTCGAGTTTTCCCACGCCACACCACCTTACCCTTACACCCGGAGAAAGTAGTCGCAACTAAAACGTTTAGAGATGGCAAGCCGCCGAAATTAAGTTCCGGCCCCGGTGGAAATGACACTTTACCCCCCAATCACGCGCCGCCATCGATCAACATAGCCGTCAACAAAGGCTTGGTTCATTCCAGAGGCTCTCATCTCCACAGCCAGACGATCGAGGTCAAATGCCTCCAACGGCGTGTTTGCCGGGTAGATTTTGAGAGTATATTTGAACGTATCCTCCCAACTGCGCTGCACTCCTACCGTTTCGTCTAGCAGCCGAGGACGGTAAAGATTGATCAGGTCGCCCAGGGTCATGGCCGTTCCTTCATCACCATTCGATCGTGCTCCCGTCATACGCGATGAACGTGCCAGTTTCAGTGAGGTTGTCGGTCGAGTGGAGAATTGAGGATGCTGCTTGTTCTGGACTGACGGTAGGGTGTGTGGCAGAGTAAGGATTTGATAGGCGGGTTCGCACGGTACCCGGATGAACGGCGGCTATAACCGCCTGAGGGTGAGTACGCGACAACTCGATCGAAGTCGTCCTCACGATCTGATTGAGGGCGGCTTTTGATGACCGGTATGAAATCCATCCTCCCAGCCGATTATCTCCAATGGATCCGATCCGAGCCGATAGAAAGAGCGCGATGGAGCGGTCTCGTTTGTCGAACAATGGGAGGAAATGTTTTGCGACGAGGGCGGGACCTATGGCGTTCGTGCGAAACTGATGGAGCATGATATCGGGGTCAATTTCGCGAAGGGACTTCTCTGGTGCGTGGTCGGCGACAGTAAGGATACCCGTCGCACAGACAAGTAAATGTAATTTCGTCTGCGATAACTTCTCTGCAGCCGCCGCGATTGTCGGCTCATCGAGAAGGTCGAGACCGTTGTGTCCTCGGGATAGCTCAACAAGGTCGCCGACGTGTGGATCTGCTTTGAGGTGATTGCAAATCGCAGATCCGATCCCGCCACTCGCACCCATGACCACCGCTCGAAACCCCCTCGGCAGCGAATGAAGGGTGGTTGCGGTCGAGCTGTTCATCGATGAGACCTGATAGGTTGCGTCAGAGTTCGGCGACCGAAGTCGGGGCGGTAACTAGCGAAGCAGTCCATCGACATCGAAATCATCCCAGCCTTTTAGATTCACGTTCTGATCGTCGGCATCTCGTTTGGTCTTTTTGGAAGCCTTATGAGTTTTCTTCAGCAAGCGCGTGAGTTTTGCTTGATATGCAGCTTTGAGCTTTTTCTCCGCTTTCGCCTCGGCGTCTTCCTCCCGCCATTCGTCTACAGTGCCCCGGTCTAGAAGGTCCTCCACGACCTTAGGGTCGAAGACGTGGAACGTTATCCTGCGGGCTCGGCCGTTCAACCGAACAGTGCGAGTCCCCGCGCTCGGCAGACGTCCGTCCGCGAGCCATCGATGGCGTTCGCTTGTCTTGATGGTGAGGATATCTTGTATTTCGCGCGGGATGACGGGCAGGGTGTCGACTTCGTCCACCACCTTAGAGGCAATAGCGACTGCTGCAACGAACGCGGCCTTATCGGATGCTGGCATTGCCAGAGTGAGATCGCTGCCTTCCAGCACCAGGGACTTTTTTGAAACGGTTGGAAGTCTGGCCTGGATTTCCTGAAAGATTCCCTTGGCACGAACAGACGACCCAAGCGTAGCGGCAGACGATAGCGTCCACGATTTCAGCAGTTCGATGTCGGAGTTCGCGGTCTTTGGCATAGCTTGTAAATGTGCACAGAGTACCTGAAGTTCAACACATCAAGGCTTGATCAAGGGGAGAGCCCGGTTCAGCGCTGCTTGGCTTCCCATCAACGGGACAGATGAGGTCTTGCCGAGTGGCGGGCTGACTTCGATCAGCAACTGTGCGTCGCGCGAGATATTCAGATTTCCCGCACTGTTTCGATGAAAGGTTCGTTCATGGCCGCCACAGAGAAGTTTTTGGGAAGGATATGAACGCGAGCGCCCGTCCTCGAAGACCCACGCCACCTCGACTGGGTAGCTGTGTTTGCTCAGGGAAGAGGCTTCGAAGTCCAGGAAAACGGGCATTGGCGGCCGTGAATGTTGGTCGTTTCCGATAGGTAGGGCGGGTAACCGCATTTAGGTCGTCGGACGTGCGTTCGACAGCTCGAAGGCCGTCAGGGTTCTTTGCGGTTGCCTCGCCAGTAATGGTCGATGATATGCTGTCCATTGCGAACGATGCGTTCGCCGATCTCGGGATCGCCGCCCTCCAAAGTATCAGGATTGCCGCCGCTCAGGCGCACGAAAAGAACCTGCTGCGTCGCGAACGTAAAGTAGTCCGTGCTCGTAGGCTCGAATTCCAGCCCGGCCTCCCGGAACTTGTCAGCCACTTCGGCGGATGCGTCCTCGATGGCCTTGTAGACCTTGTCGAGCATCGCGCGTTCAGCGGCTTCCCTGATCTCCATGTACTGTCGCTGTTCGGGTGTCGGGACGGGGCAGCTCTGGGTCATTTTGTTCTCCGTTGGTGTCGGTCTTGGCGATCTCGGCGACCGCACTACCTCCTGCTCGGAATAGGGAGGTAGTAATGAAGGCTCAGAAATTCAGCCTAGCCGACGCCAAACTTGAACGCTCTCCTGGCCAGAAAGCCGATATCTTTGTCGGAAATCTGATCGACGAGAAGGATGGCGGCCCTGTCACCATCGGATATGGGCGCTACGCACCTGACCAGTCACTTACCGAAACCATGGCGGTTCACGATACCATGATTGTCCTTGAGGGCCGTCTGTTTGTCTCGACGAGCGACGGAACCGTGACGGCGGGGCAGGGCGATATCGTCTACATGCCGAAGGGGGAAGCGGTAACCATCACCACGGAAGGCGAGGGAGCATTGACGGCTTACGTGACCCATCTTCATTGGACGGAGGCCCACGAAGGATGATGGAAATGGCCGCCTCACCGAAAGGCTGGGCGACATTCGCCTGGCAGTCCGACTACGGCCAGTTCTACCTTGTGGACAGAGAAGACCAAGCCTTCGAGGCCCCTACCGAGATCACGCCTGAAATGGAGGAACATAGCCTCTTTGTCATGACCTCGGGCATCACAGTTTACACGCAATCATGCCTGCAATAGCACATCCGGATCGCGATCTACGACCGAGAGCCGGAACATCCGTCGGTCGATCCCATGAGCGACAAGCCCTGGACGCATGTGGAGAATGTCGAGGTCAGGTTTCCCTCGAAGAGTTTCTCGATGCCAGACCCATTGCCCAATGGACCTCTATTCCTCGTCGACAGCGTCGATTGTGCGGTGAGGATCAGCTGGATGGAATTCCAGGGCAGCCGAGACGACAGCGTGCCGATCGAGCCGGATGTCATCGACATCGCCATCTGGCCTGCCCGCCATTCAGAAATATGAGGCCTCATGCAAAGCTCGCGTAACAGCCTGTTGTTGGCCCTGGCGTTGATCGTCGGAGGAGCCCTGATCGGACCGGGCTTTGGCTACCTGGTGAAGTGGAGGAAGGCAAAGATCGATAGCGGGGCCGTCCCTTGATCGCAAACGGGCATGCCTCAACACTCCCAACCGGTTCATTGCATCTAGCAAACGAATTGCCGGACATCCCTGCGATCCTGACGCTTCTCCGAAAATCAGGTGACCACCAAGCGGATCATACGGTTCCCGGTCAATCTCCGAAGTGTCTTCCCAACTCGTCACTGGTCAGGAACCTGGTTCGTCCCTTGTATCCATCGCTAGGTCGTGAAGGGCCTGAGTGTCATCCGGGTCGAATTCGGCGGATAGGATAACGGTGAGAAAGGCCGCCCTGGCGATCTCCTTCTTCGAGGCCTTCGGATGTCGTTCCTTGACAGCCTCGATGAGTTCCTTGGGCTTCATGCCCGGAACGACCAGTTCCTTGATCGTCACGGCCATTGCTTCGATCTCCTTAAGTTTCTTCTCTCATGCGGTGTTTCCTCGGACGGCCTGTTCGGCGGAAAGCCCAACTCTATCGCGTCTAGATGACCACACGATATGGGCTGTCACTTCGCGCGCCGCCTTGGGCACGGGCTGGCAGGCCTTCCCGTGCCGACACGCGCCTACTATCGCGACTGCAACGTTCCTCCCAGACGGAATGGAGCAGATACCGCCGTGCCGAAGCCGTTCGCCGACGACCCTCTGACCCGTCACAAACGGGTTTGCTGTACCCGAACACTTCTAGTCGAGTACAGCGTTTTGGGTGTTTTTTAGACTTGCTGTAGCCCGCCGTCGACGCACAGTTCGGCACCCGCGATGTAGCTGGCATCATCGCTTAGCAGGAACAGGGCGGCCGCCGCCACTTCTGAAGCCCGTGCCATACGACCCATCGGGATCGGAGCGACAATTGCCGCGCGATGGTCTTCGGCGACGGCAGCCATCATCTCCGTATCGGTGGGGCCGGGTGCGACGACGTTGACCCTGATACCCTTGGGCGCGAGTTCTGTCGTCCAGGCTCTGGCGTAGGCCCGAACGGCCGCTTTGGTTGCGCCGTAGGTTCCGTAGCCCGAGTAGCCCGCGTTCCCGGCAATCGATCCGACGAGGACGACCGAGCTGCCTTCTGTCATCGCGGGGAGAGCTGCCTGGAGACCAAAAACCATCCCTCGGACGTTGACGCCGAAGTGACGGTCAAAATGCCCTGGCGTTATCTCGGCAATCTGTGATGGCTCGGAAAGACCTGCGTTCAGAACAAGCGCGTCGACACGACCGCATGCTTGACGCACTTTTTCGACCGCATCCACCATGTCTTCCGGCGAGCTCGCGTCAGCCGTAATGCCGACCGCGCCATCGCCGATGGCTTTGGCCGCCTTCTCTGCGTCTTCACCTCTACGGCTGGTGATGAAGACAGTTGCGCCTTCTGCAGAAAGCCGCTCCGCAATCGCCAAGCCGATACCCTTCGCGCCGCCGACAACCAGAGCCACCTTGTTACTCATTCGAGCCATTGTAAATCCTTTCACTGAATGGTCTCGCCATGGTATACGTTCGATATCTGATATCAATTACGCACCTGGAATAGCCTAGATATGGACGAGTATACCGACCTCGAAGTTCTCTCTCATCGCGCGCTTTGCGACATGCCACTGGTTCGCCCGGTGCTGGACAAGATCGCGGACAAATGGACGATTTTGATATTGACCGTGATTTGTCCGAAACCCTCGCGCTTCAACGAAATCAAACGGCGTCTTGATGGGATCACGCATAAGGCTTTGGCCGATGCTCTCAAGAGACTTGAACGAAACGGCCTTGTCACGAGGACGGTGCTTCCAACGCAGCCGATTGGCGTCGAGTATGCGATTACTCCCCTCGGGCATTCACTGCGAGAGCCGTTTGAAGCGCTGTGTTTATGGGCGGCGGCGAACGGCGACAAGGTCGAGGCGGCCACGCACCGCTACGACAACAGATGAAGTCCGTGCTTTCGCAAGTTGATTGGGAAGGCGATGAGAGCAGCCGACTGCCTCGGTGTCCTTGGGACTTTGCAAGCTGATGTCTCGGCTGTTTGTTCTCACTGATTTGTCATCCTCCGTTCGAGGAACGAGTCATCCGAGCCGGAGTTATGTCAGGCCATCAGGAGGAGACAACCATGGTCGACAAAGAGCAGCAGCGCCGCGAACGTGCTTACAAAATCTGGGAGGACGAAGGTCGTCTCGAGGGTGCTCATGATGACCACTGGAGACGTGCAGAGGAACAGCATGAGCTGACCGAGCAGGAATCTGACGACGTGACCAAAGTGAATCAGGAAGTCGATGACAAGTTCGCCAAGGATGACGGGAATACTGAGACCGCCGCGGACATCAAGCCACCATCAGCTGTCAGCCCGGACTGATTGAGTCAACGCGGAGGAAGTGTCATGGCCTTCGAGAATATACTAGCAGGTATCGCGGTTGCGGACATGCAAGCCGCCAAGGCTTGGTACTCGGGGTTCTTCGACCGTGAGCCGGACAGAATTCCCATGGACACCGACATGGAATGGGATTTCCCTGGAGGATCCACCGTTCAGGTCTTCGGGGATGCGAAAAGGGCGGGTAATTCAAGTGCGACACTCGTTCCTGACAACCTCGACGCTGAGCTGGCTCGTCTTGCAGAACTTGGTCATCAGCCTACCGAGCGAAGTTCGGGGAAGTTCGACATAGCGATATTCGAAGACCTCGACGGCAATCGCCTGGTGTTAGCCAAGTCAACATAGATAGGTCAGTGGTCGGCGGTCTTGAAAACGGGTTCGGCCGAACGCATCTATGGTCCATCACCCGTTATAGATGGCCTTGCCGCAGTGACCCTGTCGCGCGCGAGGCTGTCCGGGTCTTCGAAGGGCGCTCTCCAGAAATGGATTGAGCGCCCTTCGTTTTTTTCTTCGTGAAATTACGATCGTGTTTCTGGGTTCAGGTTTCATCGGGCCTTGGACATCCGAACGGATGTACTGCCTCGGGCAGTCTCGCGTCTTTGATCTCGATTGCAGCAACCTCCTGATTTACGATGGTGCTTCATGTTGGTCATCCCCGAGGATTTCGTAGACGGCCTGATTTCAGTGGCGCTGGTAGTCGCTGTCCGACCGCCCTTTTCCAGCTCTCGCCAGTTTCAAGCAAATACGCTCGTTCAACTCAGCCCACTACCACGTCTGTGAGAGTACACCGAAAAGACCATCCTCTGCTGCGCCTCTCTGAAGGAACCCTTGTTTTCCTCTGACGCCCTGTCGTTGAGATCAAAGTCCGCGCAGGGGCGAAGGAGGCAGGATTAACTCTCTCCCCCCCCCCCCCCCCGAAATCGAACGGCACGTTGCGGTCGACAGTAACCGGTGTGCTACCCCACATTGCCTTTCGTCGCCTGGTCTCTAATCACGCTCGACGAGCAAAGTTTCAACCCGGCCGTTTGGCCATACTGGTGGTGCCCACTCAGGCAAACTGCCAAATTTGCAAAGGGTCACCGTAACCTAGCGTCCTGGGTCGCCAGTTCGAATCCCTTCAAGAACTTCAATAACCCTAACGTTTGCTGAGCCGCATACGCTCCATGATATGTCGTCCGGATCCTTCTACATGGCGCGCAATTGCATTTGCGGCCCCTTCCGGGTCCTGCGCTTTGATGCAGGCTATCAGCTCACGATGCTCGCCAAGCACATTGGCCTGCCGGCTGAGTGAGGTCGGGAAACCGCGGCTGATCGCCCATAGGATGTGGCGGTGGCGTACCCATAGTTCTACGGCATGGCGATTGTAGTGCCGGTTATACATTAATTGGTGAAACTGCAGATCGAGATTGGAATGCGCAAGCTCATCGCCGAAGTTCATTGCTTCGATCTCTTCCTGCAGCCGCTCGAGCTCCTCGACATCTTCGCGTGTAGCAATGCCTACGAACCAGCGGGTCAACGCGGGTTCGATCAGCACTTCGATCTCACAGATATCGCGGACGAAATCCTCGTCGATCGGCCTCACGCGCGCGCCACGATTTGGCGTCATCACAACGAAGCCTTCACCTCGAAGTTGTTGCAATGCTTCGCGAACAGGATTTGTCGACGTGCCCATGCGGCTGGCCAGCTCGGCGACCTTCAGCCGCTCATTCGCCTTCACCCGGCCTGAAATGATATCGTCACGCAGGCGCTCATAGATCGACCCGCCAGCCTCGTCGTTTTGCTGGGCGTGTTGCATATCCGATGTATCAAACTTCACGATCGTGCTCATGATGTTGCTTTTAATGCATTTTTTTCGGATTTGCTACTATAAAAACGCCAATTGCATACATGACTATTGACAAATAATGTACAATAAAGGAATTTTCGTGTGAATAAGCGCCCTGGGAGGGTGCGCTTAGGGAGAGCCGGTATTCGGCAGGAGGAGAATTCTAATGGGCTATCAGCACGCGCTGAACAGGCTTGGCCTGTCTGCAGCAATCATTACGGTTGTACTTTCCGGAGGGCCGTTTGTCGCCTGGGCCGTGGATTACAGACAGGCGCCGGTGCTCGAGGAGCAAGTGAGGGCTGGTACGCTACCCGCTGTAACCGAGCGTCTGCCGGAAAATCCGTTCGTGGAAACGATGGTCGATGGCGTGGGCAATTATGGCGGCACGCTGCGGACAACCATTTTAGCCAATGGGGACCAGTATAACCTGACGCGTACCATCGCCAACGAACTACTTGTGCGATGGGACCCAAAGTGGAGCAAGGTCGAGCCGTCGCTGGCAGAAAAATTCACCGCCTCCGATGACGCGACGACCTACACATTCACGCTGCGCAAGGGCCTGAAGTGGAGCGACGGCCAACCGTTCACTGTCGATGACATCATGTTCTGGTACGAGGACGTGTTCATGAACCCGGCGCTTTCGCCGGCTAAGAACCCGACCTTCACCGTCGCCGGCAAGCCGGTCAAGGTGCGCAAGGTCGACGAGCAGACGGTCGAGTTCAAATTCGATTCACCTTACGGCCTTTTCCTGCAGCAGCTCGCCTATGGCCAGGGCCATCTGCCGGTGATTTATCCGAAGCATTATCTCAGCCAGTTCCACGAGAAGTATAACAAGGACGGTATCCCCGACCTGTTGAAGGCTAACCCGGCTGCCGGCGACTGGGTGGCGCTGTTCAACTCGAAGATCTCGCTTACCTTCCAACCTGCCTATTGGCAGAATCTCGAACTGCCGACGCTCAATCCGTGGATCCTGACCATCCCTTATGCTGATGGCGAAAGGGTCGCGGCCAAGCGTAATCCCTATTACTGGAAAGTCGACAGCGAGGGGAACCAGTTGCCCTATATCGACAATGTCACCTGGGCGAAGCTCGACGACCCGCAGTTGATGGCGCTCAAGATGACATCAGGTGAGTTCGACTTCGCTTTCCGGCACATCAACAACGCCACGTTCAAGTCAGTTCTGTTCGACGGCCAGGAGAGCGGCAATTTCCGTTTCGTGGATGTCAAAGATCTGCCGGCTAATGATGCTGTCATCCTGCTGAACCTGAACTCCACCGATCCGGTGAAGAAAAAGGTATTCCAGAACAAGGATTTTCGCATCGCCCTTAGCCGCGCCATCAACCGCCAGGAAATCATCGATCTCGTTTATGTCGGGCAGGGCGCACCGGCGCAGGTGGCCGTCCAGCCCGAGCACGAATTGTTCAACGAGAAGGAGGCGACGCAGTTCACGGAATATGATCCGGATGCTGCCAACGCGGCACTCGACAAGATCATGCCGAACAAGGATGGGCAGGGCTACCGTCTCGACGAGACGGGCAAGCGCTTCACGGTTAACTTCATGGTCGCCGACGCCTTCGGCCTGTCCTACCCTGACATCGTGCAGATGGTGCAGGAATACGCCAAGCAGGTCGGCATCGACATCCAGATCCGCACTACCGATCGCGCGCGCCTCAATACGATGTGGAACGCCAATGAGCAGGACGCCTATATCTGGAACTGTGTCGGCGGGCTGAACGAGGTCTATACCGATCCGCGCTGCTATATGCCGTTCCAGAAGGCCGACATCTTTTTCGCTGTCCGGTGGGCGGAATGGTACGCCAACCCGCAGACAGGCGAGGAACCGCCGGCCGAGATCAAGGCGTTGATGGCAGCCTATGACAAGGTCAACGCTTCCGCCAGCGACGAAGACCGTAAGGCGCGGATGAAAGAGTTTCTGACGCTTTCGGCAGAAAACTTCCTCAATATCGGCATTTCCCGCCCGATGCCCAAATACATGATGGTGTCCAAGAACCTGAAGAATGTCGTCGATGGGATTCCGATTACCGGCAACCTCTGGCATCCGGCGCCGACACTTTCGCAGTGGTACTTCGACAAAGCCAAGTAAGCCGGTCCCTCAAGATCCTCCAGTGACCGAAAGCATATGGCTTTCGGTCACACCGCACCCCAAAACGGTCATTGCTCATGCTTCGCTATATTGCCAAGCGGCTGGTGTTCGCTATTCCGACGCTGTTTGCCGTATCGATCATCGCCTTTGCCATCATCCAGTTGCCGCCGGGTGACTACCTGACGACGCTAATGGCTGACTGGGCCGCGCAGGGTGGCGCCGTCGAAGCCGGGACGCTCGCTGCCATGCGCGAGCGCTATGGCCTCGATCAGCCGATGTATGTCCAGTATTACAAGTGGATAGCAGGCATAATCCTGCATGGGGATTTTGGCATCTCGTTCGAGCTCGGCAAGCCGGTGACCGAACTGATCTGGAGCCGACTGGGTTTTTCGCTGCTCCTGTCGCTGTTGACGCTTTGCTTCGTCTGGGCAGTGGCTATCCCGATCGGTATCCTGTCGGCGGTGCGGCAATATTCGATCCAGGATTATTTCGCGACCTTCCTCGCCTTCTTCTTCCTTGCCGTGCCGGATTTCTTGATGGCGCTCTCGGCCATGTACCTGATGTCGGCATGGTTCGGCCAAAGCGTCGGCGGGCTGTTTTCCCCCGAATATGCCGATGCGGCATGGAGCTTCGGCAGGCTTGTCGATTTTGCCAAGCACGTCTGGCTGCCAGTGATCGTGATCGGCTTAGGTTCGCTTGCGGCGCTGGTGCGCATCATGCGCGCCAACCTGCTCGACGAACTCTCCAAGCCTTACGTCACAACGGCGCGCGCCAAGGGCATGTCCGAATTCGAACTGCTGATGCGCTATCCCGTCAGGCTCGCGCTCAATCCGTTGATCTCGACTCTCGGCTGGATCCTGCCCGCCGTCATTTCCGGGGAGATCATCGTTTCCGTCGTCATGAGCCTGCCGACGACAGGCCCGTTGCTTCTGCGCGCGCTGCTTGCGCAGGACATGTATCTGGCCGGATCGCTCATTCTCCTGATCTCAGTGCTGACAATCATCGGCACGTTGATCTCCGACCTCCTGCTGGCGCTGACCGACCCGAGGATTAGACTGCAATGACCGACATGACCCAGATTCCCTCCGATACGGATACCGTCATCGATCTCCGTGGCAAGGACATCGCCGTTGCCGGCCAATGGCGCCTGTTCTGGCTGAAGTTCAAAAAGCATAAGATCGCTCTGGCGAGCCTTGTCATCATCGCATTCATGTACCTCGTCGCGCTGTTTGCCGAATTCATCGCACCATTCGATCCCAACGCCACCAATGCACGCTTCACCTATGCGCCGCCGCAAGGCCTATCGCTGATCCATGACGGCTCGTTCATGCCGCATGTCGACCAGTTGAAGATGACGCTGAACACCCAGTCGATGCGGCGCGAGTTTTCCGCGGATCCGGGAAAGCCACTCGCTGTCGGCTTTTTCGTGTCGTCCGATCCCTATACGCTTGCCGGCATCATACCGATGCAGACCAAGCTCTTCGGTCTCGTCAACGCGCGTCCCGGCGACAGCCTCTATGTCTTCGGTGCGGACCGCCTCGGCCGCGATATCTTTTCTCGTGTCGTCTACGGCGCCCGTATCTCGTTATCGATCGGTCTCGTCGGCGTTGCGATGAGCCTCGTGCTCGGCGTTGCGATCGGTGGCATTTCCGGCTTCTTCGGCGGCTGGATCGACGTGGTGATCCAGCGCGTCATCGAGCTTCTGCGTTCCATCCCGACCATCCCGCTCTGGATGGGACTTGCGGCCGCGATCCCCGTCGGCTGGCCACCGCTCAGGACCTATTTCGTCATAACCCTGATCGTCTCGTTGCTCGGCTGGACCAGCCTGGCGCGGGAAGTACGCGGAAAATTCCTGTCGCTGCGCAGCGAGGATTTCGTCACTGCCGCGCGGCTCGACGGGATGAGTGAATTCGGCATCATCTTCCACCATCTCGTGCCGTCCTTCATGAGCCATATCATCGCCACCGTGACGCTCGCCATCCCGACGATGATCCTGGCCGAAACGGCATTGTCCTTCCTCGGGATAGGGCTGCAGCCGCCGATCATTTCCTGGGGCGTGCTGCTGCAGGAGGCGCAGAATATCCGTGCCGTGGCGCAGGCGCCTTGGCTACTCTTCACACCGGCCGCGGCCATCGTCATCGCCGTGCTTTCTCTCAACTTCCTTGGCGATGGACTGCGCGATGCAGCCGATCCTTACGAGAACGCCTGATGACCAGTGATACAATCCTCAAGGTCGAAGACCTTCGCACCTACTTCAAGACCCGCACCGGCGTGTTCAAGGCCGTCGATGGCGTGTCATTCGAACTTAAGCGCGGCAAGACGCTTTGCGTCGTCGGTGAATCCGGCTCCGGCAAGTCGGTCACCGCCCGCTCCATCCTGCAGATCGTCGACAAGCCCGGCAGGATCGAGGGCGGCTCGATCGTCCTGACCCGTCAGGATGGATCGACGGTCGATCTGGCCAGGCTCGATCCGCGTGGCAAGCAGATCCGCGAGGTTCGCGGCCGGGAGATTGCAATGATCTTCCAGGAACCGATGAGTTCGCTGTCACCCGTCCACAGGATCGGCGAGCAGATCGGCGAGGCGCTGCGTATCCATTTCGGCATGCCGAAAAAGCAACGGCGGGAACGTGTGCTGGAACTGCTGAAGCAGGTAGAGATCCCGCGTCCCGAACAGGCGATCGATCGCTACACTTTCGAGTTTTCCGGCGGCATGCGCCAGCGCGTGATGATCGCAATGGCACTCGCCTGCAATCCATCCGTCCTGATCGCCGACGAGCCGACGACTGCGCTCGACGTCACAACCCAGGCGGAAATTCTCGACCTGATCAAGAAGCTGCAGCAGAGCCACGGCATGGCGGTAATCTTCATCACCCACGACATGGGCGTGGTGGCGGAAATCGCCGACGAGGTTCTCGTCATGTATCGCGGCCATGTGAAGGAACACGGCAGCGTTGAGGACGTCTTCCACGCGCCTAAGGACGACTATACCAAGCGGTTGATCGGCTCGGTCGTGAGGCTGGAAAACAAGGCCGATATTCGTCTGACGCGGGCGCCGATCCCGGCCGATGCCGCGCCACTGCTTCAAGTCAGCAACATGTCGCTGACATTTCCGTCCGGCCTGAAGGCGGTCAATGACATCTCGCTCAGCGTGCGCCCGGGCGAGACGCTCGGCATCGTCGGTGAGTCCGGGTCCGGCAAGACTACAATGGGCCGCTGCCTTTTGCGCATCTACGATCCGGAAGCCGGCAATATCAATTATCTGCGCCCCGACGGCAGCATCATAGACCTGCGGACGGCGAGCACATCACAGTTGAGGGAGATTCGCCGCGAGGTGCGTATGATCTTCCAGGATCCGGTAGGCTCGCTCAGTCCACGCAAGACGGTGGCTCAGATCATCGCCGAGCCACTGAAGCTTGCCGGCATGCGCGGAAAGGAACTCGACGAGCGGGTCGCGGAACTGATGGAACAGGTGGGGCTGGAACCCGCCTGGCGCGAACGTTATCCGCACGCCTTTTCCGGTGGCCAGCGCCAGCGCATCGGCATTGCCCGTGCCATCGCCGTCAAGCCACGGCTGATCGTTGCCGACGAGGCGACGTCAGCTCTCGACGTGTCGCTGCGTTCGCAGATTCTCGACCTGATGATGAAACTGCAGGACGAGCTTGGACTCTCCTATATCTTCATCTCCCACGACATGTCGGTGATCCGCTACATGTGCGACCGCGTCGCCGTCATGTATCGCGGCCAGATCGTCGAGGCGGGCAATACCGACCAGGTCGTCAACAATCCGGCGCACGATTACACCCGCGCGCTGCTCTCCGCCATTCCCCATCCAGACCCGCGCGACAGGCGTCTGCACCATCGTGTCCGCTATGTCGCCAACCCTGTTTCAGCAAACGGATAAGTCCATGAAAATCACAGATGTAAAAGTCATCGTCTGCTCGCCCGGCCGCAATTTCGTCACCGTCAAGATCTTCACCGACGAGGGGCTGACGGGTGTTGGTGACGCAACGCTGAACGGGCGCGAAAAGGCCGTCGTCGCTTATCTGGAAGAGCATCTCGTGCCACTCCTGATCGGCCGGGATCCATCGCGCATCGAGGATATCTGGCAGTATTTCTACCGGGGTGCCTACTGGCGTCGTGGACCTGTCACGATGGCGGCGATCGCCGGCATCGACATGGCGCTGTGGGACATCAAGGCGAAGGCCGCCAATATGCCGCTCTACCAGCTTCTTGGTGGTGCCAGTCGCGAGAAGGTGCTCTGCTACACCCACGCGCAGGGCACCAATATCGCGGAGGCGGTCGAAGCGGTCGGCAAGCGGATCGATGAGGGTTACAAGGCAGTTCGTGTCCAGTGCGGCATTCCCGGTTTGCCGGATGTCTACGGCACCGGCGCCAAGACGGTGACCAACAATGCCATCGACGACGCTGTCCCGCATGAGGAGGTATGGTCGACCTCGAAATACCTGCGCCATATGCCAAAGCTGTTCGAGGCGGTGCGCGAGGTCCATGGCTGGGACGTGGAACTTCTGCATGACAGCCATCATCGCCTGACGCCGATCGAAGCGGCAAGGCTTGGCAAGGATCTGGAATTCGCCCGCCTGTTCTGGCTGGAAGACACGGTCGCCGCCGAGCATCAAGAAGGGTTCCGCCTCATCCGCAAGCATACGACGACGCCGATTGCCGTCGGTGAAGTGTTCAACACGATCTGGGACGCGCGATTGCTGATCGAGGAGCAACTAATCGACTATATCCGTACCACCTGCGTGCATGCCGGCGGCGTCACGGCGCTGCGCCGGATCATGGATTTCGCCAGCATCTATAATGTTCGAACAGCTTGCCACGGAGCAATGGACATGTCGCCGATCTGCCTCGGCGCAAACCTCCATCTCGATCTCTGGGTTCCGAATTTTGGCATCCAGGAATATTCCGGCTACCTGCCGCAGATCCTCGACGTCTTCCCCGGCGCTTGGAGCCTGGATGACGGCTACCTGCATCCGGGCGAAGCGATCGGCCATGGGGTCGACATTGACGAGAAGCTTGCAGCGAAATTCCCATACCAGCGCGCCTACCTACCGGTGAACCGTCTCGAAGACGGGACGCTTTGGCACTGGTAGGCGACCGAATAGGAAGAACAGATAATGAAGATCACCACCATCAAGACTTACGCCGTCAAGGTCGGCATTCGTAACCAGCTTCTCGTCAAGATCGAGACGGACGAGGGTATTTTTGGCTGGGGCGAAAGCGGGCTTTCGGGCCGCGAAAAGGCCGTCGTCGGCGCGCTCGAGCATTATGCGGAATTCCTTAAAGGGCGCGATCCGTTCAGGATCGGTGCACTGTGGCAGGAAATGTATCGCAGCCAGTATTTCGAGGGCGGCCGCGTGCTGCAAGCGGCGATTTCCGCGATTGATATCGCGCTCCACGATATCAAGGGCAAGGCGCTTGGCGTTCCGGTCTATGAGCTTCTCGGCGGAAAGCAGCGTGATCGTATTCCGACCTTCGCGACAACCTTTGCCGGGCCGGGGCCTGAGATGATCGAACAGGCGAAGATGCTGGTCGAACACGGCTGGACGGCAATGCGGCTTTCTCCTTCCGGACACGAGGAAAAGGAAATCTACGAGCCGCGTGAACACATCGCCACGACGGCGAAATGGCTGGTGAAGGCGCGGGAGGAACTCGGTGAGGATATCGTGCTTGGCATCGACTATCACCACCGGCTGACTGTGGCAGAGGCCGCAAGCTTTTGTCAAAAGATGCCGTCCGGCACGCTCGATTTTCTCGAGGAGCCGATCCGCGACGAAAGCCCGGGCGCCTATGAGGCGTTGCGGCGGATGACGGATGTGCCGTTTGCAATCGGCGAGGAGTTTTCATCCAAATGGCAGTTCCAATCTTATATCGAACGGGATATCCATCAGTTCAATCGCCTCGACGTCTGCAATGTCGGTGGCCTGACGGAGTCGATGAAGGTGGCCGCATGGAGCGAGACCCACTACGTCGATATGATGCCGCACAATCCGCTTGGCCCGGTCTGCACTGCCGCAACCGTGCATTTCTGCGCAGCCGTGCCAAATTTTTCGTGGCTGGAAACCCGCAGCAGCCCTGCAGAAACCCATCTCGGCTTTGACAATTCGGATTTCTTCCCCGTTCAACCGAAGTTGGAAGGAGCATATTATCCGGTCTCCGACGCTCCCGGCCTCGGCATCGAGGTGAATGAGGAAGTTTTGGCAAAACAGAGTTTCGAATTCTGGGAAGCGCCACACCTAAGGCGCCGTGATGGCTCGGTGACGAACTGGTAGGATCGTTACACAAAGCGACACGTGTCTATGTGACGCCACGGGTGCCATTGAGCTGAATGCGTTTCAGACGGAGAGGCTAGGTAGTTCTCTGATTAACTGACGGGGTCACCGGTTCATATTGCATTAAAGGCTTCGCCATTGAAGTTACAGCTACCTGATGTAGCTCATAGGATAGCCTAAGTCGGGATGGCACATGACGCCCATCCTAGTCCCATAGATCGCCTGCAGTCGATCCGGTGTCAGGATTTCCACCGGTGTCCCGCGAGCAATAAGTTCACCCGAATGGAGAGCAAGGATTTCATCACAAAAGCGGGCGGCCATGTTGACGTCGTGGAGGACGACGACAACGCCCAGTCCACGTTCTTCGGTCAGCCGCCGAATCAGCGAGAGGACTTCGACCTGATGGGCAATGTCCAGCGCAGAGGTTGGCTCATCAAGGAGAAGGCAGTCCGGGTTTTGGGCAACCAGCATAGCCAACCAGACACGCTGACGTTCCCCGCCGGACAACGTATCGACTACGCGGTCGCGGTAGATCGCCACGTCTGTCAGTTTCATTGCTTCCTCGACCATTCTCTTGTCCTCGGCACCAAAGCGGCCGAGGGCTCCATGCCAGGGATAGCGGCCGAACGCCACGAGTTCGCCGACAAGCATGCCGGGCGCCCCCGGTGCCTGCTGGGGCAGATAAGCAACCTTGCGAGCAAATGGACGATCGCGCCATTCCTCCAATTTTCTGCCTTCGAAGGAGATCACACCGCCGGTGGTCGCCTGCTGGCGCGCGAGAAGTTTGATCAGGGTCGATTTCCCGGAACCGTTGTGCCCGATGAGACCAATCACGTTGCGTGTGGGGAGCGTTACCGTTAGTGGCTTGAGCAAGATGCGCTGCCCAACGGAGAAGCTTGCCTGGTTTAGCTCGAACAGGGAGGTAGCGCTCTCGCCGAGATCTGTGTCAGGACCAGGCGAAGGGGACAGTTCAAAGTGTTCCGATAAGTCAGTCATGACCTGTCTCTCGCTCCTATGCTCGCAAAGTCGTCTTGCCGTTTGAGCGGATGATCCAAAGGAAATACGGTCCGCCGATAAATGCCGCAATCACACCCGCTGGGATCTCGTAGGGAAAGTCTGCAGTTCTACCGAGCCAGTCGGCTGCAATCATCAGTGTGGCCCCGATTGTGGTTGCGGCCAGGACGATGCGTGTCTGTCCGCGCGCGCCAGCCATTCGCGCGATATGTGGCGCCATCATGCCGACGAAGCTCAATGGGCCGACAACCAGTGTCGCGATGCCGGTGAGGGTAGCGACAAACAATAGCAATACGCCGCGCGACCGTCTTGGATTGACGCCCAGCGCGCGCGCCGTACCATCGCCGAGCGGCAGTACCTCTATCCAGCGCCGGAACAGCGGGAAAACGACAAAGCCGATAAGCGCAAGCGACGAAGCGATGAGAGCGACAATACCCGTGGCGCGGAATGTCGGTCCCATCGTCCATGCCAGAATATAGCTTGCACGAGGGTCACCGCTGGCAACGATGAGCGACATGATGGCGGTGGCGAGCGCGCCGACTGCGATGCCACCGAGCAGAACCGGTCCTGTTGCATAGCTTCTGCGCCTGGCAACCGTTAAAACGAGGGAGAAGGACAGGATTGCGCCAAGGATACCTCCGGCGATCGGCATCAGGGGAGAGGCCATGCCGCCGAAAAAGAACGCGGCGATAATCCCAAGGCCTGCTCCGCCACTAACACCGAGGCCTTCGGGACTGGCCATCGGATTGCGGGTGATCGCTTGTGTGATGGCGCCGGCCATCGCGAGCATGGCACCGGCACTGGCAGAAGTCAGCACACGCGGCCAACGGCCCGTAAAGAGCCCCCACGGATCGAGGCCATGGGTAAACATCTGCTCGGTCAAGGAAAGGATCGCGACGAAGGTCAGGGTCACAATGCAGACCAGAACGAGGACGCTACCCGAGGTTCGGCTTGTAGAATTACGCCCATCAATCGGCGTGAACTGGTCGATTGATGAGGGAACGCTCTTCAGCAGCGCGAGCATCAAGAGCGCCCCGGCGATTGCCGTGATTGTGCCGGTTGGAACATCTCCGATGACGGGCGCGCTGACGAGAACTATGCCGTCGGCGAGGAGTAGCAGAAGGGCGCCGATTAGCGCGCCCCACAACAAGCGCTCGTTCAGGGTTCGCGCCCCGGCCATGCGAGCGACATGGCTTGCCGCAATGCCGACGAAGGCGACCACGCCGACACGTGCGACAACAAGCGCCGTTAGGATCGTGGCGATGATTAGAACAAGCGCGCGCATGCTGGTGAGGGATAGCCCGAGGCTGCGGGCGTTTGCGTCATCCAGCCCAGCGATAGCCAATGGCCTCTGGAAGAGCAGAAGGACAGGCACGAAAATGATGAAGCGTACCGCCAGCGCGATCGCGTTCGCATAATCGTTCTGGATCAGCGATCCGCTCCCCCAGATGAACACACCTCGCAGATATTCATGGTGGAAAAGCGCCAGAATGACCGAGGCCGAGCCCGCCGAGAAGCTGATGACCAGGCCGCAAAGAAGCAGGGTCATCGGCGCGAAGCCGGTCTTTCGCGTAAGGCCCGAGACAATCGCAACCGCAGCCAGGCCACCGATCAGCGCCGCAATATCCCGCTGGAAAGCCGATACCGTGACGGTCGAGAGCGTCATGAGCGTGATTGCCAGCTGGGCGCCGGAAAGGATGCCGAGCGTCGACGGTTCGGCGAGCGGATTTTTCAGCAGCTGCTGGAAAATTGTGCCGGCAAAGGCAAGCGCTCCTCCTGCAAGCAATGCGACGAACATCCGAGGCAGGAGTGAATAATGGACATAAATCTGTCCAAAGGAGGCGGGGTCCGGATGACGCAGCGCCGCCGACAGATCTGCGACTGGAATGTAGCCGAATACGGCGACGGCATAAAGGCCAATCGCAGCAAGCGCCATCACGACGCTAAGGCGGGTGAGGGTTATCAAGCTTGAGCTCATGCGATGCCGATGCCTTCTCGGATGACTTCGGCAAAACGCATGGCCGAAGGAAAGGCGCCAAAGACCCACGTGGGCGGGATCGTTGCCACATGGCCTTTGCGCACCGCCGGCAGCGATTGCCAGAGCGTGCTTTGCAGGAACCGGCCGGGTGGACCTGGCTCGATGATGATCAGGCGAGCCTCCGGGTAGCGGGCAATCGCATCCAGCCCAGCCGTTGCGAAGCCCCAGTTATTGGTCGCTCCATCCCAGGCATTGACGATGCCGAGGCGTTTCAAAACATCGTCGAACAAACCTCCCTCGCCATAGATATCGATCAGCCTGTCGTCGGTAAATTTGATGATCAGCAGCGGCCGCCCGTCATACGCCTTCGCCTTCGCAGCAATTGTCTCCAGCCGGGCGTGGGCGCGTTGCAGATAATCGATCGCCGCCTCTTCCCGACCGGTTCTGGCGGCGATTTCCTTTAACGCCGCTTCAGCGGCGACCAACGGCATGCGCTCTGCACTATAGAGCGGCAGTGCAAGTGTCGGGGCTATTTCGTTAAGCCGAGCCTGCGAAACACCATATCCCGCCTGTGCAAGGATCAGATCCGGTTTCAACGACCGCAGCAACTCCATGTTCGGCCAGGACCGCAAACCGAGGTCGATCGTCTCCGACGATAGTGCCGGGACAACCACCCGATCACCATAGAGAGGTGCTTCCGCAACGGCCGTTGGTTGAACTCCCAGCGCAAGCAGGCTTTCCGCCCATCCCCAGTCAAGGACTGCGATTCTCGATACGGCGGGCGTTGCCGCCGCATTCACCGGCACCAGGATAGTCGCCAACGCGGCGGCAAATTGCCGTCGCGTCAGTTTGTGGTCATGGTTTGACTCGGCAGGATGAGGCACGGCCTTACCAGCTGTATTTAAGGGTCGCATAAACGCTGCGCCCTTCGCCCCAATAGCATCCCGTGGCTGCAATGCAGGTCGAGACATATTTGCGATCGAACAGATTATTGACGTTGAGCGATGCTTTCAGGCCTTCGAGCTTCGGATCGGCCTTGCCGAAATCATAACGGACTGCCGCATCGAAGACTGTGTAAGATGGGATATCGAACTGGTTGGCGTTATCACCAAAGGTCTGGCCGGTGTAGCGGGCACCGCCGCCGAAGCTCAAGCCCTCCCAGATGGTCGATGTCTGCAGCGCATAATCGAGCCAGAGCGACGCCTGATGGCGGGGCACGAAGGCGAAGCGGTTACCCTCATTGCTAGTGCTAGGATCGGCGGGGTTGCTACGATTGGCCTTGGTGATATCGCTGTCGGTGTAAGCATAGGATGCCAGTACCGAGAAAGCGTCGGTAATCTCCGCCTTACCTTCTAGCTCGACACCGCGCATCGTTACCTGTCCAGTCTGAACGTTTCTGGTTGGTGTCCCTCCGTCAGGTGTCAGGACATTGTCCTGGGTCAGGTGATAGGCGGACAGGGTGATGAAGCTGTTGCTGCCTTCCGGCTGATATTTTACGCCTACTTCGAACTGTTCGCCGGTGGTTGGTTGGAACACATTGCCGGCGCGGTCGGTGCCGCCGGCGGGATTAAACGACGTCGAGTAGCCGGCGTAGGGCGAAAAACCGCTGTCGAAGTTGTAGACGAGACCTGCGCGCCAGGTGAACTTGCCGTCCTTCTGATCAACCTTGTTATCAGAAGTGCTGGTGCGGGTTCTGGTATCCGTGTTTGCCCAGTCGTAGCGGCCACCAACGGAGAAGACGAAATTGTCCCACTCCACCTGGTCTTGAGCGTAAAGCCCGATCTGACTGCGATCCTGATCGATACGGGTGGCGATTGGCGGCCTGGTGACCGGCGTGCCATATACCGGATCCATTCCGTTGAATGGTGCCGGTATGAATTGAAGCGCGGACTCCTCGTAACGGCTGCTCTCGTATGAATAATCCAAGCCGAACAGCGCGGTGTGAGCGAAATTTCCCGTCTGGAAATGTCTAACGGCCTGATTGTCCACGGTGACCGCGCGAGCGCTCTCAGGGAATGCCCAGGCATAACGGTCAAAACCGGTCGGAGCGCAGGCGAAAATGCAAGCGGCTTGAACGCGCTGCGAGTCTGTGTCGATATAGGAATAGCGAAGGTTCTGGCGAACGGTCCAGTTCTCATCGAGCTCGTGCTCAAAATCGTAGCCGACTGATGCCTGGTCGCTCTTGTAGTGGTCAAAGCTCGGTTCGCCGGGAAAGGCGCCGCGCGGCAATTCAGGATAGATGCCGGTATATAGCGTGCCGTTTGCCGGTAGCGCCGGGGCTCCCCCGCCTCCCGGGGAATCGATGCGCTGGTAGCTGCCATAAAGCGTCAGCGACGTTCCTTCATCCGGCTTGAAGGTAAAGGATGGCGCGATATAGGCCTTCTTCTCGCGCACGTAGTCGTACTGGGTGTCAGTCAGGCGGCCGACACCGACAATGCGGTAAAGCAGGCTGTCGTCACCGTTGATCGTGCCGCCGAGGTCAAACGCAGTCTGGATGCGCTTGTCCGTCCCGAGCTGTATTTCGACTTCGTTTGGCGCTGTCGCACTCGGCCGCTTTGACACCATGTTGATCAGACCGCCCGGATCACCCTGGCCATAAAGAACCGACGCGGGTCCCTTGAGTACTTCTGCCCTTTCGAGGCCGAAAGGCTCTACGCGTGGCTGTGCATAACCGCGAGATCCGAAGGGTAGCCGCAGGCCGTCGAGATATCGGCTCGGGCGAAATCCGCGAATCGTGAACCAGTCATAGCGTGAATCGTCGCCATATTGGCTGATGACGCCCGGTGTATAGCGAAGTGCCTGGGTCAACGTCGCCGAACCCTGAGCGGCCATCTGGTCCTTCGTTACGACATTGATGGCCTGCGGGGTATTTTTGAGCGATGTGTCAGTCTTGGTGCCGGTCGCGCTTTGAGTGGCGACAAATCCATCGACTGGCCCGCGGGCTTGCTCACCTTGCAGAATGATCGGCTGCAAGGATGTGGCTCCGTCCGCCGAGCCTGCATCAGAAGCTGCCTGCGGAGCGATCAGCAGGACCGTAGTTGTCGTCGTGAAGCGATATGTTAGCCCCGTGCCGGCCAAGAGCCTTGTCAGCGCCGCTTCGGCTCCAAGATCACCGCTGATGCCGCTTGTGCGCAGATTGGCGAAGAGGGGGCCGTCGAATGCGATGTCGATACCGGTCACGGATGAATAGCGCACCAACGCGGCCGACAGAGATTGTGCCGAAATTGCGAACTCGAAGCTCTTGGTCATCTGAGCTTCGGTCAATCCCGATACGGTCAGCGGTGCAAATCCGACGCAGGCTGCCAGCAGCATTCGACGAAACAGCCGAAGGTGATTGCCGCCGAATTGATTATTTTTTTCCACTCGTTGCCCCCTGCAAACGCGCCAAAGCCCGATCGATCTCGGGCGTCTCAACAAGGGGACGCCTTCGACTGGAAAAAACCTTGGTCGATTTTCGATTTTTTTTACTGGGAGTAGATCAGGCTCAGCCATGGCGAGTATCTGGCGATGCGAATGGGCAAGCCATGCTCGAGATTTTCCAGTATCAGGCCTGCCCGGTGGACATCAACGATAATGCTGACGGGCCGGCGCGCCAGTCCCTTGTCCATGACGATCATCTTGCCGCGCCGCCATCTGGAGAGTTTGGCAACGACGTCCTCGAAGGGCGTCGAGATAAATACGAGTTTTCCATCGCGCCATGAGACTTGAGTGCCGACATCCGTCTGGGTCGGCAAGGAAAGCTTCCCGTTGGCAAACAGAACCGACTGTCCCTCCTGGACGTCCTGCTCCTGGGTTGGGGACGAGACCCTCACCGTATGCTCAACAACTCCGACAACAATACCATCATCATGCATGCCGACCGAGAACTGGGTTCCAAGCGCGATACTTCTGAGTTGCCCACAGTCGACGATAAACGGCCTACTGACGTCTGGGGCGACGGTAAAGAACGCTTCACCCTGTTGCAGGATCACCTGTCGCTGACCTGCCGTGAAGTTCAGCGAGATCGCGCTGGCGGTCGACAGTTCGGCGAGCGATCCGTCTGACAAGGTAAAGCGTGCCGTCTCTCCAATTCCGGTTTGATAGTCGGCGCCTGAAGACCGCAGATAGATCGCGGAACCCGCGCCGGCTATCGTAAGAACGGCAAAGGCACCGCCGGATCTGAGAATTTTCCGGCGGGTTTGTGACGTTGGCCGAGCGACCTCTGGCAGAGCGGAGGCGCCGAGCCACAGTCGTTCAAGTTCTGCATAGGCTGTCGCATGTGCAGGATTTCGCTCAAGCCATGCCCTGAAATTGGCGCGATCTGTCGGTGTGGCGCCGTCATCCAGCAATAAAGCGAACCATTCCGCGGCCTGTCTGTCGACGTCCGCACCATCGTCAGGATCATGTTCCCGATTGGATGAGCCGCTCATCTTCTGCCTCATCTGTCAAAACCGCGCGACTTCTTAGCGCTCGGTCTTCATTTCTGCTCGGAGCCGTTCAAGTGCTACGACCATATGACCGAAAACAGTCTTAGGCGATATGCCGAGTCGTTCGCCAATCTCCACATAAGTCAGGCCGTCGATGCGCGACATCATAAAAACCTGCCTGGCGCGAGGGGGCATATTCTCCACCGCAGCCTGAACGCGTGTGAGTTCTTGTCTGCTGATCGTTGAGGTTTCCACTGACGGGGTGGGGTCTGAAATGGCCTCAAGACCGTCGATACCGTCGACAAAGGGAGCAATCCTTCTGCGTCTTTCATGGTCGATGGCCAAGTTGCGGCCGGTAATCATGAAGTATCCGGCCAAATCGGCGACATCGCGCAGGAGACCGGGCCTTTCCCAAAAACGCAGAAAGGTATCCTGCAGAAGGTCTGCAGTGGTCGCCGAGCAACGTACCCGACGATGAATAACGCGCATGAGGCGCGTGCGAACGCCCAAATAGGCATCTAGGATTTCCGGATGGTCTGCGTTGTCCATATAACGCAGCTATCACCGTCTCATGCTCTTAACAAGACAATTTTACTCATGTTTTTGTTTCGTGGAACGACAATGCTGTCTGGCGATAAGTTTACGTATGCATATTCGGTTCGTATTCATTCAAGACCTGTAGGCGGGTTTCGCCGCTGGAAAGAAAACCCGCTTCAGTGACCTAAGCGGCGTAGCCCTTCAGACGCAAAACATCCTTCGATGGTGGCAACCCGAACCGCCGCGCATATTCCCGGCTGAACTGGTTCGGGCTTTGATAGCCAACGCCAAACGCAACCGATGTCGCCGTTTCTTCTCCAGCCATCATAAGCGTCCGAGCGTGTAATAGCCGGACCTGCTTTTGGTATTGGATCGGGCTCAACGCCGTCACAGCCTTGAAGTGACGATGGAACGCCGAGACGCTGAGTGCAGCCATTTCGGCGAGTGCTTCCACCCGCAAGGGCTTGGCAAAATTCTCACGGATCCACTGGATCGCGACGCCAATCCGCGACAGCGCCGCATCAGGCGCGGCGATGTCGCGCAGCATCCAGCCGAGCGGCCCCTGTAGCACACGGAACAAGATTTCCCGCTCGTAGGCGGGGCCGAGCACCGCGATCTCGTTCGGACGGTCCATCAGCCGCATCATCCGCACCCAGGCGTCGAGGAACTCCTCGTTGACCGGTGCGACCGAGAAGCCGGAGCCGAACAGCTTGCTGCAGACCTGCACCGGCAGATCGCTGATGAGGGCGGCGACAGTTGGCGGATGGAGCGTCAGGCTGACGGCCAGATACGGCTCCCCGGTCTCCGAGGGATGCACCGAGCCAACGGCAGGCAGATCGACCGACATCACGAAATACGTCGCGGGGTCGTAGGCGAAGGTCCGGTCACCGACCGTCATCGTCTTAGATCCGGTCAGGATCAGGTTGATCATCGGCTCGTAGACGGCCGAAAGCCGATGCTCGGGAATCTCACCCTGGACCATCGCGACGCGCGGAATGCCCGTTTCCGTCCGACGGCTCTCCGCCGAAGACGCGAGGCCGCGCAGTTCCTGAAGTTGCTTTTCCATGGAGAAGACCGTGACAGGTCGGGATAGAATCTGCAACCGCAAAGCAGAAATAGGCAAACTTCAGAGAGGAATGGGTGAGCGGCCAATCCGATGCGGGACTACCTTCAGCTCATACCAAACGGGCAAGGAAAACAACCATGAAGATCGTTATCGTCACCGGAGGAAGCCGGGGTCTCGGAGCAAGCACGGCCATAGAATGCGCTCGCCGCGGCATGGGCGTCGTCGTGACCTACAACAGCAATCCCGCAAAAGCAGACGACGTCGTGAAGACGATCGTGGAGGGTGGTGGCAAGGCCGCTGCCCTGAGGCTCGACGTCGGCGACGTCACATCCTTCCCGGCGTTTCGTGACGTCGTTGACTCGAAACTTCAATCCGTCTTTGGTCGGGAGGATTTCGACTATCTCGTCAACAATGCCGGATACGGCCTCTTCAATCCGATCGCGACGGTTACAGAAGAACAGTTCGATGGGTTGTTCAACGTCCATCTCAAGGGGCCGTTCTTCCTGACCCAGATCCTGCTGCCGCTGATGGCGGACGGCGGCCAGATCGTCAACATCACCAGCGCCACCTCGCGCGTAGCGACCGCAGGCGTCGCGCCCTATGCCGCATTCAAGGGTGGACTCGAAGTCCTGACCCGCTACATGGCCAAGGAGTTCGGCGAGCGTGGCATCCGCGCGAACTCGATCGCTCCCGGCGCAATCCGCACAGAACTCGGCGGCGGTCTGAACGACGCGTTCGAGGCCATGCTGGCAGGCCAGACTGCGCTCGGTCGTGTCGGCGAGCCTGAAGAGATCGGGTGCGTCGTCGCCAGTCTCCTGTCTTCCGAGAACCGCTGGATTAACGCCCAGAACATCGAAGTCGCGGGCGGCTACATCATCTGAGCAAAGGAGAGCAGCATGCTCGACCATGTCTTCATATCCGTCAGTGACATCGATCGGTCGATCGCCTTCTACGAAGCGACGCTGGCACCGCTCAAGATCGTCCATGCGCACGACTATGACGGGAAGGACGGGCCGCCCGGCCATCCTGACCTGAAAGGGTTCGGCGCGAACGGCAAGGTGTTCTTCTGGCTGCGCGAAGGCGTGGTCGAAGGCCGCGCCGCTCATATCGGCTTTGTCGCCGATGGCACCTCCCAGGTAGATGCAGCCTTCGCCGCTGCTATTGCCGCGGGTGGGTCAAAAATCCATCCACCGGGAGCGCAGCTCCACTACGACCCACGCTACTACGCCGCCCAAGTCCGCGACCCGGACGGCTACAGCCTCGAATTTGTCTACAAGGAATGGCAGCACTGACATGACCAAACTGATGATCTATGGCGCGACTGGCTATACCGGCCGCATGGCCGCGGAACATGCGAAGGCGGCCCGCACGCCCCTCGTTCTCGCCGGCCGCAACGAAGCGGCCCTCTCGAAACTTTCTGCAGAACTCGGCGTCGAATGCCGCGTCTTCGGTCTCGACGATGCTGCCGCAATCGATGCCGGTTTGGCCGGCATCTCGGTCCTCTTGAACTGCGCCGGTCCATTCATGCGCACCGCCAACGCCCTGATCACGGCGTCGATCCGCAGCGGTGTCCACTATCTCGACACGGCTGCCGAACTCGACAGCTACCGTCTGGCCGGCGCGCTCGACGACGAGGCGAAGGCTGTAGGCGTGATGCTCATGCCGGGCGGCGGCGGAAGCGTCGCCATGCTTGGCAGCCTCGCCGGGCATGCGCTCTCGCGGGTGAACGACGCTCGCAGGATCAGGATCGCTCTCCATGTCGCTGGCGGACTTTCACGGGGATCGGCGATCAGCGCCATGGAGAATCTCACCACCGAGACCCTGGCTCGGGTGGACGGCGAGCTTGTCGCCATTGCCGCCGACGGCATCCACAAGTTCGATTTCGGCAAGGGTCCGGTCGACAGCTTCCCCGTGACGCTGCCCGATCTCATCACCATCTGGCGGGCGACAGGCGTTCCCAACGTCGAAACCTTCGTGCATGTCACCGGCGATGGCTTCCCGCAGGGTGACCTTTCGGCGCTCTCGGACGGCCCGAGTGAAGAGGAGAGGCTGGCGAACCGCTACCAAGCGGCAGTCGAAGTCACCGGCGCAGATGGAACAGTCACCCGTTCCATTCTCGACACGGTCAACGGTTACACCTTCACGTCAATGGCGGCAGCCGAGGCCGGCCGGCGTGTCCTAGGCGGCGAAGTCCGTCCCGGCTTCCAGACGCCTGCAGCCCTGTTTGGAAGCGGCTTCGCGCAGACCATCGCCGATACCTCGATCAACGATGTCTAAGGAGCCCGGTACCATGCAGAAGCTCGTCGAATCTTTCATCGCGACCGCCAATGCCTTCGACGTCGAAGGGGCACTGTCGCTGTTCGCAACCGACGCCGTCATCGACGATGTTTCTGTCGGCGACGTCTTCGTCGGCCAAGATGGTGTCCGCCAATACCTCGAGCGGTTCTTCGTAGGCTACAGCACCAACAGCAAGCTGTTGTCCATCGACGAACTTGACGGTCACCATTCGGATGTCAGGCTCGATTTCACAGGCGATTTCGGACACGAGATCGGGATTTTGAAAGTCGCGATCAATCCAGACAGCCTGATCGAGCGCATCGACGCCGACCTCGAATAACAGACACCCCACCGTCCTATCGAACCAGAACCATTGGCGCCTTGCGCGCCGATGCCGACAAGGCTTGCACTCCGCAGGCCTCCGGCACAACAAGGAGCACGTTCATGACCATATCGCTATCGTTCGCACAGGACGCCGCCGACCGTCTCGCCGTCGTCGAAGCCCTCTATCGCTTTACAGCCGGGATCGATCTTCGAGACAGCAAGCTTCTGTCCTCTGCGCTTGCGGAAGACGCAGTTTCCGACTTCCGACCAGCCGCCACCAAGGCCGGCTTCGAGTATCCGGTCATCCAGGGCCGGGATGTCATCGTCTCGGCGTTAACGACCTCGCTCGCCACACTGGACACGACGCATTCGGTCAGCAATCCGCGAGTGACAATCGATGGCGACACCGCACACATGGATGTTCTCGTGGAGGCCCAGCATGTTCCCCGAAGCGATCCGTCACGTCATTATCTGATGAAGAACCGCTACAACGTCGAACTGACGAGAGATGGCGACATCTGGGTCATTACCCGCAACACGGTCGATAACATCTGGCGGTCGGGCGATCCCGCCGTTCTCTCGGTGGTCTAGGGCTGTAACGTGAATGGCGGTGAACCATAGGGCTCGCCGCCAATTTGAAGCTTGGTTCGGCACTCCAGATTATGAAATATCGTGGGACCATCGCTCTCGGCCTCGACAGCAGGCCCTGAAAAATTTATCCACGCAAGGATGAGCACCACAGAAGATACGATTGCACACCGCATCAGCCGCGTCCTGGCAGACCGGATAGTCACAGGCGTGCTCCGGGCCGACACGCGGCTGCGGCAAGAGCATATCGCAGAAGAATTCGGTGCGAGCCATGTCCCGGTTCGCGAGGCGCTGCGAAGGCTCGAAGCTCAAGGCCTCGCCGTCAGCGTAGCACGTCGCGGTGTGAGGGTTGCGTCTTTCAACTCGGCGGCAGTCGAAGAGGCGACCAGAATGCGATCTGTCCTTGAAGGCCTGGCGCTTCGGCAAGCTGCCCCGCATCTCACTCCGCACATGCTCGATCAGGCTGAGGTCGTTGCTAGAAACTGTGATCAAGCGGTCGATATTGTTCAGCAAGAGTCTGCAAATCGACAATTTCACAGCATGCTGCTCACACCCTGCGAGATGCCCAGATTGCTCGCGGAAATCGACGATCTCCATATGGTCGGCTCCCGATTTCTGTTTCTTGAAGGCAATAAAGGGTGGGCTGTGCCGCGGTTCGATGCAGATCATCACGCGGTCCTGCAGCATCTTCGCTCTGGCGATCTCGATGAAGCAGTCCGTATACTCGAGCGCCATGTGCTGCGGTTGATTGAGAAGCGCCACCGCTCTGGCGCCGCCCTGCAGATCGCATAGCAGCCCTACAGAAGGTCCATTTTACACTCCCTCCATGTGGGTACGCCCACAGACTTGCGCCTTACAAAATAATAGATAATTTAAATCAGATATCTATTATGATTCGAAGTGGATGGTGCATTGGAAATTGTTTCGGCCGAAAATCAGAGCGAAAACCGACCTAATCGACAATCATTGCCCAAAAGGACATTTGCGGACGCCAAAATTATCTACAAAATGACATTTTCTGATCTTCTGCTCCGTGCACATCAGGACCATCGTCAAAATTTCGATCCCAATGCCATCCAGATGAGCCGGCTCCTCTCGATCAAGACCGGAGGCTGTGCGGAGGATTGCGGTTACTGCAGCCAATCCGCCCACGCTCCGACAGGTCTGAAGGCGTCGAAGCTGATGGAGGTCAAACGGGTGCTCTCGGAAGCGCGCAAGGCGAAGGAGAGCGGGGCCTCACGATATTGCATGGGCGCTGCCTGGCGCAGTCCGAAGGACCGCGACATGGATGCCTTGGTCGCAATGGTCGAGGGCGTCAGGGCGTTCGGCATGGAGACATGCATGACGCTTGGCATGCTGACACCGGAGCAATCCGCCAAGCTCGCTAATGCGGGCCTCGATTATTATAACCACAATATCGATACGTCCGAGCGCCACTATCCGGAGATCATCACCACCCGCACCTTCGAAGACCGGCTGGAGACGCTGGCCAATGTAAGGGAAGCCGGCATCAAAGTCTGCGCTGGCGGCATCCTTGGCATGGGTGAAACCATCGATGACCGCATCTCCATGCTGGTGGCACTGGCCAACCTGCCGTCTCCGCCGGAAAGCGTTCCGATCAACATGCTGATCCCCATCCCCGGCACGAGACTGCAAGACGCAGCGCCTATCGACCCGTTCGATTTCGTCCGCATCGTTGCCTTGGCCCGTATTCTCATGCCGAAATCCTATGTTCGGCTTTCCGCTGGACGTGCCGACATGAGCGACGAGATGCAGGCGCTCTGCTTCTTCGCGGGCGCCAACTCCATATTTGTCGGCGAGACGTTGCTGACGGCCGACAACCCTGGCGAGGATCACGACAGTGCTCTCTTCCGCCGACTCGGCCTGAAGCCCCTGGAGTTGGAGCAGCAGAGGTGAGCGCGCCGTTGTTTGGCCGCTACGAAGCCACGCTCGACGGCCTGGGTCGAAATTCACGGCTGCGGGAATTGTCTGGACATCAGGGCATCGACTTCACTTCGAACGATTATCTGGGATTGTCGCGTTCACCGCGCCTCGCCGCGGCGATATCTGCTGCGATCGAGCATGGCATCCCTGCAGGCTCTGGCGGATCGCGCTTGTTGCATGGCAATCACTGGGTCCATCAACTACTCGAAGCCGAGGCCGCAGCCTTCTTCGGGTCAGAAAGGGCTCTGTATTTCGGCAGCGGCTTTTCTGCAAATGTCGCGTTGTTCTCTTGCCTGCCGCGGCGCGGCGATCTCATCGTTTACGATGAGCTGATCCATGCAAGCGTCCATGATGGCATTTCTGCCGGCAAGGCCGATGCAGTTGCTGCCCGTCACAACGACGTTGAAGCTTTCGATGGGGCGATCCGTGACTGGCGGAGAGCTGGTGGCAAGGGCCGTCCATGGGTCGCTGTCGAAAGCCTCTACTCCATGGATGGCGACCGTGCTCCGCTCGTAGAACTGTTGAAGATCGCCGAACGGCATGGCGGGTTTCTTGTCGTGGATGAGGCACATGCAACGGGCGTTTTCGGCCCTGGCGGCCGCGGGCTTTCATCTGGCCTCACGCGTTCGGATAGCCTGATCACGCTGCATACCTGCGGCAAGGCGCTGGGTGTTTCCGGCGCGCTCGTCGGCCTGCCTGCCGTTCTGGCGGATTACATGGTCAACCGCGCCCGCAACTTTATCTATTCGACCGCGCCTTCGCCGCTCGTCGCAGCCGGTGTACGCGAGGCGTTGCGGATAGTGGCGGATGAGCCCGAGCGACGGCAACGTCTCGACACTCTGCGAGATTTCACCGCCGAGTTGTTGGGCTCGAAGCTCGAGATCAGTCCCAGCGGATCGCAGATCCAGCCAGTCATGATCGGCGACAACGCCCGGGCGTTGCGGGTTGCGGCGCGCTTGCAAGACGAAGGTTTCGATATCAGGGCGATCAGGCCGCCAACCGTGCCCGATCGCACCGCGCGCCTTCGTCTCTCCATCACCCTGAATGTCGATGAAGGTCAGATCGCTGCGATGATCGAGCGGTTGGGTGCTGCGATCGAGGAGGACAGATCATGAATCCGCGTTATGTCGTAACAGGGACGGATACCGGTATCGGAAAGACGATTTTTTCCGCGGCGCTGGCCGCTGCTCTCGGCGCCGTCTACTGGAAACCCGTGCAGTCGGGCCTCGACGATGAGACCGACAGCCAGGCCGTGCTGCGGCTCGTTGGCCTTGGCCGTGAACGGATTCTGCCGGAGGCCTATCGTCTGAAAACACCTGCCTCGCCACATCTCTCTGCCCGTCTCGATGGCGTTGCAATCGATCCCGCCCGACTTGTTCCAACGGAAACGGACGCACCCTTGGTCATTGAGGGGGCCGGGGGCCTTTTGGTGCCGCTTGCGGATGACCTGCTCTTTGCCGACATTTTCGCGCAATGGCAGATTCCTACCATTCTTTGCGCCCGCACGTCTCTCGGTACGATCAACCATACGCTGCTCTCCGTCGAGGCGATAAAGCATCGCGGCATCCCGCTTTTCGGGATCGCCTTCATCGGCGAGGAAAACCGGGAGACGCAGCGCATCATCGGCCATGTGAGCGGCGCCCGCATCCTCGGCCGCCTGCCGTGGATCGCTGAGATGAACTGCGACGGACTGCGCCGCGCATTTGCCGAGAATTTCGACCTGTCGACTTTCGCTGGGGGCTCCCGATGAACCGATCAACCGTCTGGCATCCTTTCACCCAGCATGCGCTCGAGCCACCGATGACCCGCATCGCGTCGACAGATGGGGCCTATCTCATCGATGAAAATGGCAATCGCCTCCTCGACGCCATCTCTTCCTGGTGGGTCATCACGCATGGCCATCGGCACCCGAAGATCATGGCGGCGATCCGTGCCGCGACTGAAGCCTATGACCAGATCATCTTCGCCGAATTTTCGCACGAGCCCGCCGAGCGGCTGGCGCAAGGGCTGATCGAAATCGCTCAACCGGGATTGAAGCATGTCTTCTACTCCGACAGTGGATCGACCGCCGTCGAGGTGGCGATCAAGATGGCACTGGGCTATTTCCACAACCGCGGAGAACCGCGCGATCGTATCGTCGTGATGGAGGGGAGTTACCATGGCGACACTATCGGCACGATGTCGGCAGGGGAGCGGGGCGTGTTCAACGTCGCTTACGAACCGCTGCTCTTCGCCGTTGACCGTCTTACGTTCCCGGAGGCCGGGCGCGAGCAGGACATGCTCGATCGATTCGAGACCATCTGCCGGACGAGCGGCGTCGCAGCCCTCCTGATCGAGCCTCTGGTTCTGGGTGCCGGCGGGATGAAGATCTATGAGGCCAGTCTGCTGGCCTCGTTGAAGGATATTGCCGTGCGTTTCGGCTGCCTGTTGATCGCCGACGAAGTCATGACAGGCTGGGGTCGAACCGGGACGATGTTCGCGTGCGAGCAGGCCGGGATTGCGCCAGACATCCTGTGCACTTCCAAGGGACTGACCGGCGGCGCCATACCGCTCGCGGCAACGCTTGCAACGGCCGAGATCTTCGATGCTCATCTCTCGACCGACAGACGGAAAACCTTCTTCCATTCGAGCTCGTACACCGCCAATCCAATTGCCTGCGCAGCGGCGGTCGCCAATCTGGAAATCTGGCAGGAGGAGCCGGTTTTGTCTCGCATAGAGACGATAGAAGCGGCCCATCGGTGCAACCTTGCTCGCTTCGCCGGCGATCCCCGGTTCGCCAATCTTCGTCAAGCCGGCACGATCGCGGCGCTGGACCTGGTGGTGCCGACAGGCGGCTATCTTGCGGAAGTCGGGCAGCAGATGCGGGCGCTATTTCGGGAGCGTGGCCTCCTTATCCGTCCGCTTGGCAATGTCCTCTACCTGATGCCTCCCTACTGCCTGACGGCGCAGGAGGTTGACCGGGCCTATGATGCCATAGACGAGGTGGCGTCCATTGTGCTGGAGCGCGCGAGATGAAGTCAGTGGGCTCGTCGCGCATGGCCGGATTTGGCCATGCCATTCCGGGTCGGCGCGTCGACAATCCGGAAATCGAGGCGAGGCTGGGACTTGAGACTGGGTGGATCGAGCGCCGAACCGGCATCCGTACGCGTTATTGGGCCGATGACGAGGATACGCTGAGCGGCCTTGCCGCCAACGCCGGCCAGATGGCGCTTGACGACGCTAAGATTTGCCGCAGCGAGATCGGCCTGACCCTGCTTGCCACGTCCACGCCGGATCATCTTCTGCCGCCATCGGCGCCGCTGCTGGCATACAAGCTTGGTCTTGCGAATTCGGGTGCGGTCGATCTTGCTGGCGCCTGTTCCGGCTTCATTTATGCGCTCACTCTTGCCGACAGTTTTGTTCGGACGCATGGACGCGCTGTGCTGGTCGTCGCCGCCAACATTCTCAGTCGGCGGATCAACCCTGCCGAGAAGACGAGTGCCGTTCTGTTTGCCGACGCCGCCGGCGCCATTGTGCTCGTGCCGGAGAAAGACCACGCCCGCGGTCTTCTCGCCTCGCAACTCGCCTCGGATGGCAGCGGTTATGATCTGATCCGGATACGGGCGGGCGGCAGCAATCGACCATTCTCGCCGGAGTTTGGCGCACAAGAATTCCTGATGACGATGCGAGACGGGCGCGAGGTCTTTTCGCGAGCGGTGACCATGATGACGAATGTCTCCCAGCAAGCAATAGTACAGGCGCAGGTCGCGACGGAAGACATCGACCGCTTCATCCCCCATCAGGCCAATTCCCGTATCCTGGACATCGTCGCAGGAAATCTGGGGCTGCCGCAAGAAAAGACCGTTCGCACGATTCAATCCTACGGGAATTCTTCTGCCGCCACCATTGCACTGTCTTTGTCGGTCACGAACCAGGACGTCAAGTTCAGGCAAGGGGAACATCTGTTGATGGCTGCCGTCGGCGCCGGACTTGTCGGTGGGGCATTGGTTTTCCGAATGTAGATCGACAGTCTCAAAGGAGGGAGTGAAGTCTTCCCCGTTTTATCGGTTACCGAAGCGCAGTCCCCGAGTTGGCTGCCATGTTCTCGATTGTTGCGGGCTTGCGGCTTTACGACAAAAAGCTTTTGGACAAAGCGTCCACACTTCTGAAAGCGGCGGCGGGGAAATCGTCCTGCCGCCGTTGTTGTTCAGACCTGTGCCTGACCGCCATCGGCGAAGATTTCGGCGCCGTTGACGAAGCTTGAATCGTCTGAAGCCAGGAACAGAGCCACCTTGGCGATTTCCTCCGGCTCGCCGACCCGGCCGAGCGGGATCCGCGTGCCGAGATAGTCGAGCATCCCCTGCTGTTGGGCCGGGTCGTCGCCTGCAAAGTCCAGAAGAAACGGCGTGCGGACAGGGCCGGGGCTGACCACGTTCACGCGGATGCCGGCCTCTTTCAGATCGAGAACCCAGCTTCGTGCCAGATTGCGAACGGCTGCCTTCGAGGCCGAATAGACGCTGAATGCGGCCGCGCCCTCGATGCTGGCGCTCGATCCCGTCAGGATCACAGACGCGCCCCTGGCGAGCAGGGGCAGCGCCTTCTGGACGGTGAAGATCACCGATGTGACATTGCGGCCGAATATGCCTTCGATGTGCTCCTGCGTGATCTGACCGAGCGGCAGCATGCCGCCGCCGCCCGCATTGGCGAACAGGACGTCGATCCGACCCGCTTCCACCCTGACCTGCTCCATGACACGGTCGAGATCTGCGTTATTGGTGGAGTCGGCCACGATGCCCGTGACATTGCCGCCGATCTCGTTCAGAGCTGCCTTGAGCACATCCAGGCGGCGGCCGGTGATGTAGACATGAGCGCCCTCTGCCGCAAAGACCTTTGCGGTTGCCAGTCCAATGCCCGTCGTGCCGCCCGTGATGACGGCGATTTTTCCATCCAGTCTGTCCGACATGGTCGTTCTCCTTGGTTGGGAGCGGTCGATCCGAACAGTTCAGGCCGACATCCTGACGCTGATGTAGGCCCATGCGTGGGGCGGCAGAAGCTCGCGGCCATGGAGGCAAGATCCACTGGTATGGACGATCAAACCGGCAGAAGCGTCACACCATTCCGGAGAATATTTCGACGGCCCAATCCGCGAAAGCCCGGAGCTTGGCGCTCTGATGGCGGGTGGCCGGATAGACGAGATGGAGAGGATGGGATCGCGGCGTCCAGTCTTCGAGCACGGAGACGAGCCTGCCCGTTTCCAGATGCGGCCGGGCGCTGAAGCCGAACGTCTGGCCAATCCCGAGGCCCGCCAAAAGCGCCTCCGTAAGGGCCGTGCTTTCGCTGACGCTGACCGCGGAGCGCGGTTCGATCTCGACAGGGTCGCCGTCCCTGGCAAACTGCAGGGGCAGGATCCTGCCCGTTTGCGGGAAGAAGTAGCTGACAGCGACATGATCGCCGTGGAGATCCGACGGATGGCTGGGCATGCCGTGTGCTGCCAGGTATTCCGGCGTCGCACAGGTGACGTATTCAAGATGGCATAGGCGGCGGGCGATCAGCGAACTGTTCGACAGCTCGCCGCCTCGGATCACACAATCGACGGCGTCGCCGACCAGATCGACCGGGCGATCGTTCACGCCCAGCAGCAGATCGATGTCGGGATATCGTCGTCGAAAATCAGGAAGGGCGGGGATGATCACAAGGTTGGCCAGCGATGAGCCGACATCCACCCGTAACCTGCCGCGGGGCACGGACCTCGTCGATCTGGCGGACAAGTCCATTGCGTCGAGGTCGGCGAGAAGATCGACGGCCTGGTCGCGGTAGGCCTCGCCCTCGGCCGTGATCGTCAGCGCCCGAGAGCTGCGCTCCACGAGCTTCGTCCCGAGGTGTTGTTCGAGATCCTGTAACAGCTTGCTGACCGACGAGCGGGGCAGGTTGAGGGAGTCCGCGGCCTTTGCAAACGATCCGGCGTCGACGATCCGGATGAAGACGCGCATCGCCAATAGCTGGTCCACGATCATATCCTTTTAGGGCCGGAGCGCCCTTGGTTCGGGACTCCGGTTGCTGTCTCACGTTAGCCGGCGCACTCGGTGACGCGTGGTTCGTCCGGTTTCCTATCATGGACGGCGCGATCGGTATCGTTCGGATTGCGAACGCAGAACCAGGCAATGAGCGCCGAGATCAGTGCGATGGCAGCGCCGCTGCCAAAGGCTGCAGGCAGCCCGGACGTATATTCTCCGGGAACGACGGCGAAGGAATAGATCGACGCAATCGCCGCAATACCGAGCGCGCCGCCGATCTGCTGGTCCATCTGCAACAGCCCGGATGCGGATCCGGCATGTTTGTCGGGTACGCCATGCATGATCGCGACCGTGCCCGGTGCAAAAACCAGAGCAATCCCTGCGGCATGCACGAGAAGTGGAACGAAGACCGAGGGAAAGAAAGCGTTGTCAGGCCCGAGGAATGCGAAGCCGATGAGACTTGCGGCCACCAGAATGCTTCCCGTCACCAGCAGCGATCGAGGGCCGAAACGCCCGAGCATTTTCGGCACGAAGTGACTGATCACGAACACGGTCATGGTCAACGGCAGATAGGCGAGACCTGCGACCAGCGGCGTGTAATGCAATTCCCGCTGCAGGTATTGAACCAGCATGAAGAGAACCGCGAAATGCACGCCGACGATAAGCGCCATCACAGCAAGTCCGCCGAGACGTGATCCGTTGCGGACGAGTTCGAGGTCGAGGAGCGGCTCCGCATGTGTGCGCTCGATCCTGAAGAAGGTGACGATCATTGCCGCGGCAATGACGAAGGATCCGATCGTACCGGGCGACGTCCAGCCGTGGTCCGCGGCGCTGATGAAGCCGTAGACCAGCGCGACCGATCCAAGCGTCGCGGTCAGCGCGCCGCCGACATCGAGGCGAGCCTGCTTCGGATGGGTTTCCGCGACGAGCTTGCCGATCGCCATCACGACCACGGCGCCGATAGGGACGTTGATGAGCAGCGACCAGCGCCACGACAGGAACTCGGTGAGCACGCCGCCGAGGATCAGGCCGGCCGATGCGCCGACGGAAGACACGGCGATGAAGAGAGACAGCCCGCGGGCACGCTCGTCGGCGTCGCGCGCTGTCACCATCACCAGTGCCAGAACGCTTGGACCCGCCAATGCTGCGCCAAGTCCCTGCAGGACGCGGGCGATCACCAGTATCGCGGCAGTCTGGGCAAGGCCGCCGAGAAGGGATGCTGCGATGAAGATCACGATCCCGATGCGAAACGCGCGAACCTGTCCGACCATGTCACCCAGCCTGCCGCCCAGCAGGAGCAGTCCGCCGAAGGCGAGACCGAACGCATTGAGGACCCATGTCAGAGCCGCCGGAGTGAAGCTCAGGTCCTGTTCGATGCGCGGGAGCGCCACGACTACGATGAGCAGATCCATGCAGAGCATGAGCTGGGCGGCAAGGATGATAAGCAGGGTGAGCGCGCGTCGCGCCGATGTGGGAGCGCTGCCCCCGTCAGTCGAACTGGCCATAGTTGTTTCCGTATTTACGAGAAGGACATGCGAGGACGTCCCGCAGGTGGCCGGACGTCGTTGGCTCAGGGTTATGAAGACGAACTGGTCGTCAGTAGCCCACGCCCCGGACGCCGCCTGAGGCGCGCAGGGATTCGCCGGTGACCCAGTGTGCATCGTCGGAGGCAAGGAAGACCGCGACTGGCGCTATGTCTTCCGGTTCGCCAAAGCGGCCGAGCGGCGTACCCGCCAGCAGCTTCTCGCCGAGTTCACCGGCAAAATTGCCGTCGGTTGCCGGCGTGTTGGTGTGACCGGGCAGGATCGAGTTCACCCGGATGCCACGGGGACCGAGTTCGCGCGCCAAGGCGAAGGTCATCGTGTCGACGGCACCCTTGGTGGCCGCGTAGACGCTCGACGCCAGATAGGGATCGGTGCTGAGGATTGAGCTGATGTTGATAATGCTGCCGCCTGTGTCGCCGAAGATCTTCAGCCCCTCGCGGATGGCGAGGAAGTATCCGAGGACGTTGACGTTGAACTGCTTGTGGAACGCCTCTTCCGTCAGGTCGGCGACCATCTCGAAAACGGCCAGTCCGGCATTGTTCACCAGGATGTCGAGCTTGCCATGGTCGACCTTCACGGTCTCGAACAGGCGAATGACATCCGCCGATTTGCTCATGTCTGCCTGCACGGCGACGGCCTTACCTCCGGCCGCCTCGATCGATGCGACGACGGCGTCGGCACCCTTCCGGCTGGTCGAGTAGTTGACGACGACGGTCGCGCCCTCGGCGCCGAGCGCCTTGGCAATCCCGGCGCCGATGCCGCTGGATGCGCCAGTGACGACGGCGATTTTTCCATTTAGTCTCATCTGAAAACCTCATAGGTCTCATGTGTCGGAGCCGGTCGGCCCCATCGACAATCGAGATGTGGGTTGCAGATGCGTCACCCGCGTGCCGGTTCTTCTCTCATCCTTGCCTATTCTTCTCATCCGCTTGTTCGACCGCGTGCCTGTCGCCATATGCCTCTCATGGAAAGTGCATTGGACGAACTGCGCAGCATCGTGATGCGCGCCGAAAGCAGGTGGACGGCCACGGGGATCCCTCGCGTGTCGATGGTTCGGAGCGAAGCATGCTCGGATCAGGTCTACGAGCCGATGCTCCATGTCGTCCTGCAGGGCTCCAAGATCTTATCCGTAGGCGAGCATGTCTTGCGGTTCGAACCGGCCAGCTATTTCGTCGTTCCCGTTCATCTTCCAGCCATCGGCCAGGTGAATTCCGACGATGCTGGAGGACCATATCTCGCGGTAAGCTTGACCCTTGACGCTTCGGTGGTCGCGAGCGTTCTCGGAGCGGATGTGGGCGCCTGCAAGGCAACACCGGATTTTGCCCCGTCCGCTGCCGCTCCCGATCTCGTCGACGCCTGGCTGAGGATGATGCGTCTCCTTGACCGGCTCGATGACGTGGCGATGCTGGCGCCGATGATCGAGCGTGAGATCCTGTTCAGGGTGTCTCAGGGACCGCAGGGGCCTATGCTTTGCTCGATTGCTCGAGGAGACAGCAGGATGTCGCGGGTCCGCCGTTCGATCGACTGGCTATGCGAGCATTTTACCGAGACCATCCGCGCGGAGGCAATTGCGGAGATGGCAGGAATGAGCGTGCCGGCCTTTTACAGGCACTTTACGGCGATGACGGCAATGACGCCGATCCAGTACCAGAAGAAGTTACGGCTGCTACAGGCCCGTCGACTGATGCTCTTTGAACACCGGGACGCCACGACAGTCGCATTCGCCGTAGGGTACGAGAGTGCGTCTCAGTTCAGCCGTGAATACGCGCGGATGTTCGGTCTTCCCCCGATCAAAGACATGGCGCGATTCAAGGTGCCGGAAGCGCGTGAAAGCACAGACGTGTCGGAGCTGAAATAGCCTAACTATTTATTTCAAAGAGATTTTTTTGTGGCCGAAGATTCTTATCCCATCAAGAGCTCAACGCAAGCCACTTTGGATAGCGGCGTATATCCCGTTGACATATCCTTCGCTGGGCATTAATTTCGGGATATCCCATATGTAGATGCCAGAGGAGTATGTCATGGAGCAAGGTGCGGTATTCCAGAGTAATCGTAGCCAGGCTATCCGGCTGCCAAAGGCAGTTGCTCTTCCGGATGATGTAAAGCGTGTCGATATCGTCGCGGTCGGGCGTACTCGAATTATAGCACCCGTAGGCGAGGTCTGGGACAGCTGGTTTGAAGGTATCGCTGCAACCTCCGACTTCATGAGCGAACGTGATCAGCCTGCGTTGCAGGAGCGCGAGGCATTTTAATGCTGAAATACATGTTGGACACCAACATCTGCATTTTCACCATCAAGAACAAACCGCAGCAGGTGCGCGATGCGTTCAATCGCCACCACGGTCAGCTTTGTATGAGTTCAATAAGCTTGATGGAGCTGATATATGGTGCAGAGAAATCGGCTAACCCAGAACGAAACTTGGCCGTAGTTGAGGGATTCGCAGCTCGCCTTGAAGTGCTGTCTTATGACGAGATAGCAGCCACCCATACTGGCCAGTTACGTGCTGAACTTGCGAGGAATGGAACGCCCATTGGTCCATATGATCAACTGATCTCGGGACACGCCCGCTCGCGTGGATTGATCATCGTCACAAACAACCGCCGCGAGTTTGATCGCGTGGCCGGTTTACGCGTCGAAGACTGGTCCGTCTAATTCACTGCTATGTTCTTGACCGGTTGTCCAATCTGGCGAGACTACGCAGGAAACTACGGGGTCAGCAGTTCTGATCCCTTCAAGAGCATAATGAGGAGGTCGTCAGCTTTCGGCCGAGGCTGTGTGAAAGCAGCAGCGCATCCCATAGCATTTCATAATCAAGCTTGGTCCGGTGTTCAATCTGGCCGGTGGCATGGCTCTGCGAAGCGCTGGGAGTTTCCCGATCAGGCTTTCACGCCTGGCTCAATCGTTCTCCGAGCGAACACGCCCGCTATGATAAGCTCTTGCTGGACAAGATCACGCAGAGCTTCAAGTCCAGCGACCGCACTTATGGTGCTCACGGGTCTGGCACGATGTGCTGGAAGAGGGGTTATCCTGTGGCCTCCATCGTATAGAGCGGCTGATGCGCTTGAATGCGCTCAGGGCCAGGCCAAGACGGCGTGGCTTGCCAAAGGATGCCGGTGACCGTGCCGTCATCATGCCGAACGTCCTCGACCGCCAGTTTGTAGCGGACCGTCCGAACCAGAAGTGGGTGGCTGACTTCACCTATATCTGGACCGCAGAAGGTTGGTTGTATGTCGCAGCCGTCATTGACCTGTTCTCACGCCGTGTCGTTGGCTGGTCGATGAATGCCAACATGACGGCCCAACTCGTCACCGATGCACTGATCATGGCGATCTGGCGTCGAGGAAAAGCGGACGCGCTGCTGCACCATTCCGATCAAGGTAGCCAAGGCAGATTCAACCGGTCGTCGCAACACCCCCAAACTAGGAGGTGTGAATGGTTACGGGAAGAAGGAAATCGGAGCGATCTACGCGGCAGAAATTATCCTCGCCAGGCCGACCACCAGTATGGCAGCGTGAGAACCTGTGTCGGTTCTGGCGAGAAATAGCGGCTGGCTTGTCCAGCGAGGATGCCGCTGTGGAAGCCGGCGTCTCTGCCCCCGTTGGGAACCGGTGGTTTCGGAGTTCAGGCGGTATGCCTCCCACAAATCTTTCACCCTCGGCAACGCCACTCAAAAACCGCAGCCTGACGTTCGCAGAGCGAGAGGAAATTGCTTTGGAGTGTGCTCGAGGCACCGGCGTCCGAGCCATCGCACGTAAGCTGGGACGATCACCCAGTACAATCTCGCGCGAGATCAGACGAAATTCGGCAACACGCGGCGGCTACTTCAACTATCGCGCCATCACTGCGCAATGGCATGCTGATCGAGCGGCCCTGCGGCCAAAGGTAGCGAAGCTGGTAACCAATGTCGCCCTTCGCGATTACGTGCAGGACCGGCTCTCGGGGCTGATTGCCACGCCTGGCGGCATCGCCTTTGATGGCCCTGCCGTGGTATGGAAAGGACGACGGGCCGTTCATCGGCAAAGCCGACGCTGGTCAAAAGCCTGGAGCCCCGAACAGATCGCCCAGCGTCTGAGACTGGACTTCCCCAAGGACGCGACCATGCGCATCAGCCATGAAGCCATCTACCAGGCACTCTATATTCAAGGCCGAGGCGCTTTGAAACGAGAGCTATCGGCTTGCTTGCGGTCCGGGCGAGCACTGCGTTTACCTCGCGAACGTGCTCGCAATCGGGGTAAGCCCTTTGTTGGTAATGGAATCATGATCAGCGATCGCCCGGCCGCAATCGACGAACGAGCAGTGCCTGGTCATTGGGAAAGTGATCTTATTCTGGGACTCGGCAGCTCCGCGATCGGCACGCTGGTCGAACGTACGACGCGGTTCACAATGCTTCTGCACCTGCCACGCACGGAAGGTCACGGGATCGACAAGTCCGTCAAAAACGGTCCGGCTCTTGCCGGGCACGGCGCTGAAGCAGTCCGTGATGCTATCGCCGAAACTATCATGGAGCTTCCAGCGCGCCTACGCCAATCCCTGACTTGGGACCAAGGGGCCGAGATGGCTCAACACGCACAGCTCAGGATCGATACTGGCCTCGATATCTACTTATGTGATCCTCAAAGCCCGTGGCAGCGTGGGAGCAACGAAAATACCAACGGCCTGCTGCGACAATACTTTCCGAAGGGCACGGATCTCAGCCAGCATGGAGCTGATGAGCTTAGGGCCGTAGCGCACGCCCTCAATAGCAGGCCGCGCAAAACGCTGGGTTATCGCACGCCGGCAGAAGCGCTCGACGGGTTGCTCAAATCAGATATGATCGAAGGTGTTGCGGCGACCAGTTGAATCTGCCCAATATACGAGCGAGCAGTTCCAGCGCCTCATGGGCGAACACCACATCACCTGTTCGATGAGCCGTTCCGGAAATGTCTGGGACAACGCAGCAATGGAGAGCTTCTTCTCATTACGGAAAACGGAGAGAACGGCACGCAAGGTATATCGCACGAGGAACGACGCCAGAGCGGACGTGTTCGATTACATCGAGCGCTTTTACAACCCGAAACGTCGCCATTCTACACTGGGCTATCTCAGCCCAAATGACTTTGAAACCAAGGTGGGATTAGCTTAATCTCGTGTCCGAAAAACCGGCAGCAGGCCAATGGTTGTGGACGAATGCACCAGTGAATGTCTGAGCCTTGCCGTCGATACATTTTTGCTTTCCGCTCTGCGCGTTGCCCGTGAGCTGAACCGGATCATCGAGGAGCGCGGCAAGCCGAAGATGATCGTAAGCGACGACGGCAGTGAGCTCACCAGCAACGCGGTCCCGCAATGGGCCGACCGGACGACAGTCGATTGGCAATACATCGCACCCGGCAAACCGCTCCAGAACGCTTTCATTGAAAGCTTCAATGGTCGGCTGCGCGACGAGTTCTTGAATGAAATGCTCCTCTCAGCACTGACACAGGCTTGATCAGTGCTCTCTGACTGAAGCAACGATTACAACGATGATCGACCACATTCTGGCCTCGGCTGGCTGACACCCGCCGCGCTCGCTCGGGCCATCAACCCGCGACGTGATGCAGTGGTGCGCAGTCGAAATGGCTCCGCACCACAACCCGCGGCTACCGCCCGAGCTAGCGAAACCAAAAATCGCGGCGCGAACTTAAAACTGGATAAAACTTGGGGCATGGTAAGCTGTGACCGAAAGTTCGTCAGAGAATGCTGCCATGAGGCTGCATTTCAATCCTCTGATCATGTTGTTGCATTCCAAGAGCCAAGGGGCGCGCTTGGTCCCCAGCATCGACTTCCCCGGAAGTCCAGCAGTTTTCCTTGCGTAGGCGACGTGGTTCTCGCTTGTCGAAGACGGCGACATTCTTGCGCGGCAAAAGTGCCTACTTTCTAAAGCTATAGATATAGACATCCCGCCGAACGAAGATGAGGATGCATGCCGAGTACCTTTGGCACGCAGCCGCTGCTCACGTCTCGAGTATTTATTTGGCCGGATAAACGACGGTTACGAAGATCCAGAACCAGCAAATAGGGGAGGGCGGCCTTCTGCGGACAGAATTCCGGGCTGTCCTTCGCGCATTCACTTCTCGATAATTGTAGATGCGACGCCATGTCGCAGGCGTCGGAAACGATCGCATGGAAAGTCTTCTGGCCGTGGGCTCCAAGGGATTTCGGGGCTCTTGCTCCTTACCTCAGGCGCTAAAGATGTGACAGAAGCTTCTAAAAACTGTCGCAAACCTGTTACGGAAACGCCGCATACGCGCCCCCGAAAAGGAGCGCAGAATGCAGCCTCAATCAGTAAATATTTCGGGGATCGGCAAGGGCTTCGGCGCCGATGACGTGCTCAAGGGCATTGATCTTTCCATTCGTCCGGGCGAGTTTCTTTCTCTCGTCGGCATGTCGGGCTGTGGAAAGTCCACACTGCTGCGGATTATTGCCGGCCTGGAGACGGCGGATCGCGGGACGATCTCGATCGGCAACCGTGATGTAACAGAAATCGATCCGGCGGACCGCAACCTCGCAATGGTGTTCCAGTCCTATGCGCTCTATCCGCATATGACGGTTCGTGACAATATCGCGACGCCCTTGCGCATGCGCCGTCTGCCCTTCTTTGCAAGGCTTCCCCTTCTCGGCCGTGTAGTCGCGAAGGCGGAAACGCTTCGCGAGATTGACGCCTCCGTGCGACAGGCGGCCGATGTCCTGCAGATCAGCCACCTTCTGGACCGTAAGCCGGCCCAGCTTTCCGGCGGTCAAAGGCAACGCGTGGCGCTTGCCCGCGCCCTCGTGCGTTCGCCAGCCGCTTTCCTCATGGACGAACCGCTGTCGAACCTCGATGCCAAGCTGCGTGCCCATATGCGCGGCGAGCTGAGCAATCTGCATGACCGTCTGGGCGCGACCTTCATTTACGTCACCCATGACCAGATCGAGGCGATGACCATGTCCGATCGTATCGCGCTGATGTCGGAAGGCCGGATCGAGCAGCTGGGTACACCTGATGAACTCTATCAGGCACCCGCGACATTGACTGTTGCCCGTTTCATTGGAACACCGTCCATCAACCTGCTGCCGGCCGAGATCGACGCTTCGAGCAATATCGTCCTGTTCAGTCGTAAGCTTGGCCTGCAGGCCGACGGCACGTCTCGCGGCCCGGCCACGATTGGCATCCGGGCCGAAGATATCTTTCCGGCGACGGATGGTATCCCGGCGCGCGTGCTGCGCACGGAAACCCAGGGCGCCGATCGTTTTGTCACCTGCCAACTCGTAGATGACACATCTATCTGCCTCGTTATGCGCGAAAAGGCTGGCACCACGACCGGCGTGGATAGCGAAGGGTTGATCCGTTTGGGCTTCAGCAAAACGCAAATTCATCTTTTCGGCTCTGACGAAAAACGCTGCATTGTGAGACAGCTCGAACAGGTGATGGCGTGAGCACAGCGGTAAATGTCTCATCTGGGGCGCCTGCCGCAAAGGCTGGAAAGTCTCTGCCAGCACGCCGCATGGCGGTTCGCGGCATGTTTTTCGTGTTTCCGGCCGTCCTGCTGCTGCTGGCAATCTACATCATTCCGATGATCGTACTTGCCGCATTCTCGGTGACCGACTACCAGCTCGGCGCGTTATCGACCAGTTTCATCGGGCTAGAGAATTTCCGCAAGGCCTTTGCCGACCCGGTCTTCATGAGAGCACTGCTTAACACGGTGATCTACGCAGTCATCGTCATTCCGGTCGGCGTTTTTCTGGCGCTGGGGATTGCGCTCCTGGTGTATAACCGCAAACGCAGCCGCGCCTTCTGGGAGATCGCCTATTTTCTTCCCGTGACCGCAACGCTAGTGGCCATGGCAACGGTTTTCCAGTTCCTGCTGCATCCCTCTCTCGGGCCCGTCAACGCCGCGATCACATGGTTCGGTTTCGAACCAGTCGGCTTCCTGTCGAATCCTTCCCTGCTCATCCCGACCATGGCGATCATCGGCATCTGGCAGGTTCTGGGTTTCAACATGGTGCTCTTCCTCGCCGGCCTGACGGCAATTTCGAAGGACCTTCATGAAGCCGTGCGTATCGATGGCGCCAAGAACCCGGTCGATCGCTTTTTGACTGTCACGTGGCCGATGCTCGGACCGACAACAATGTTCGTTGTCGTCACCACCTCGATCTCCGCCTTCAAGGTATTCGAGACGGTGGCAGTTCTGACCAAGGGTCGTTCGGGTTCGGAAGTTCTTCTCTACGCCCTTTATCTCGAAGGCTTCGAATATTCCAACACCGGTTACGCGGCCTCCCTGACCCTCATCTTCCTTGCGATCGTGCTGATCCTGTCGATCGGCCAGACGCTGCATATGGACAGGAAGGTACACTACTGATGCTCGCGCTTCGCAAATACATGCCGCATGCCGTGCTGGGCCTTGGCGCCTTTGTCATGCTTCTGCCCTTCTACTGGATGTTCCTGACCTCAATCCGCTCACCGGCGGAAATATTCAGCGTGTCGCTCTGGCCGATCCCGCAGAAATTTGCCGCGGTCGATAATTATTCGCGCGCCGCAGGCCAGGTGCCCATGCTGAAATTCATGGCAAACGGCGTAATCGTCTGCTTCGGCATCCTTATCGTCCAGATCCTCACCGCGGTGCCCGCGGCCTATGCACTTGCGAAGCTACGCTTTCCGGGCCGCAAGCTTCTGCTGACACTGATTATCGCAGCCCTGACGGTGCCGATCCAGGCGCTCGCGCTTCCGCTCTTCGTTGGCCTTGCAAAGGCGCAGATGCTCAACACCTATTTCGCGATGATGATGCCCTTCCTGCTCTCGGTCTTCGCGATCTTCCTGTTCAACCAGTCCTTCCGCAGCTATCCCGACGAGATCATCGAGGCGGCCCGCATGGATGGCTTTTCGGAGCTTGAGATCTGCTGGCGGCTGGTGCTGCGCGGCTCATTGCCTTCGCTTGCCGCCTTCTCGGTTTTTTCGCTCGTGGCCCATTGGAACGACCTCTACTGGCCGATGATCGTCGTCACAGACACGAACCTCGCTCCGCCGCCGCTCGGCATGCTGTTTTTCGCCGACGTCGAATCCGGCGCAAACTACGGCGCGCTGATGGCAGGTGCGACGATCATTACTGCGCCAATGGTGGTGTGCTTCCTCCTCGCCCGCAAACATTTCATCGCCGGCATCACAATGACCGGCGTGAAGTAACTCTCCTCCTCCCTCAACCCCACTCCTCGGAGATCGCAATGAACATCAATCGACGGACCGCTCTGGGCGGCCTGGCACTCGGTCTTGCCCTCAGCGGCTTCTCGGCACCGAGCTTTGCTGCGGACGTAACCCTCAACGTCCTCTACAACCTGCCCGGCTTCACCAAATTCCATCAGCCGCTGGCCGATGAATTCATGAAGAACAACCCGGACATCAAGATCAATTTCCTCGCACCGGCACCTGGCTACAACGATGGCCAGCAGCAGGTTCTTCGCGCTGCAGTCACCGGCAACCTGCCTGACGTCTACTTCTCCGGTTATAACCTGACCGCGGAACTGGTTCACGCACTTGAGCCGCGCAAGCAGATCACCGATCTCGCACCGTTCATTGAAAAGGAAGGTGGCCAGGCGTTCCTCGACAAGAACTACACGCCGAACATGGCTGCTCTCGGCAAGATCGACGGCAAGCAGTACGGCCTGCCTGTCAATGCTTCCTCGCCGATCATCTACATCAATGCTGAACTCGTCCGTAAGGCTGGCGGTGATCCTGACAACATGCCGAAGACTTTCGAAGGCCTGATTGAGCTGGCAAAGAAGATCCATGCCCAGGACGGGAAGGTTGCCGGCATGGGCTACGACATCAATCTCTGGCCGGATGACTGGTTGTGGCAAGCACTCGTCACCAACCAGGGTGGCAAGCTTGTCGATGAAGCGACGAAGACTGTCGGCTTCAACAACGAAATCGGCCTGAACGCACTGAAGCTGACCCGCCGCTTTGTCACCGAAGGCGGCCAGAACCTGCTCGACTGGGACCAGTCGCGCCAGCAGTTCGGTGCAGGCCTGACGGGCTTCATCTTCTCCACTCCAGCTCACGTCCAGACCGTCGAAGGTCTGGTCGGCGATCGTTTCGAGTTGAAGACTGCAACCTTCCCGCTCGATAACCCGGAAAAAGGTGGCGTTCCCACCGGTGGCAACTCGGCAGTCATGCTGACGCAGGACGCAGCCAAGCAGGACGCGGCATGGAAATATCTGAAATGGGTTACCGGCCCGGAAGCCCAGAACGTCATCGTTCGCATCACCGGCTATCTGCCGACCAACAAGCTCGCGACCGGCCCGGAATTCCTGGCTCCCTATTATGCCGAGCATCCGAACGTTAAGACTGCTTCGCTGCAGGCTGATCGTTCGCTTCCCTGGGCAGGCTATCCGGGTGGCGACAGCGTTCGCATATGGCGCACCCAGCGCGACATCATCGGCACCGTCATGCGTGGCGAAGTTACGCCGGAAGACGGCCTGAAGCAGATCGTCGAGCAGACCAACGCCCTGATGAAGTAACCTCTGAGGACACTCGTCCAAGGCCGCGGGGATTTTCTCCGCGGTCAATTCTGTTTCCGGAAAGCTCTCCATGAAAATTATACAGATCACAGACACACATCTTATGCCGCGCGGGCATTCGGTACACGCCATCGACCCCGAAAAGCATCTGCGTGCCGCAATGGCCGACGTCCTTCAGAAACATGCGGACGCGGACCTGCTGGTGATGACTGGCGACCTCTGCAATCACGGAGATCCCGAAGCCTACGACATCCTGAAAGACATTCTTGCGCCAGTGCCGTTCGACGTCCGTCTCATGCTCGGCAATCATGATGATCGGCCTAATTTCGTAATGGCATTCCCGCAGCATCCCCGCGACGATTACGGTTTCATACAGTCCTATATGGACACGACATACGGTCGATTGATCTTCCTGGATAGCCATGAGCAAGGCGTGATCGGCGGCATGTATGGCGAAGATCGTCTAGCGTTTCTCGATACGGCGCTGGCTGGAGCAGGTGAACTCCCTGCCACGATCTTCATCCATCATCCGCCGATGGACTGTGGTATCGCCCATTTCGACCATATCGGCATGCATGATGACGGGGCGGTGATGAAGAGGCTGGTTGGGCATCCGGCCGGCATCCGACATATCGTCTTCGGTCACATCCACGTTCCGCTCGCAGGAACCAGTGCCGAAGGGATCGCCTTTAGCTCGGGGCAGGCCTGTGCCCACCGCTTCATCACCGATCTGACAGATCCGATGCCTTTCTGGACTGGTGGCAATCCCTGTTATCGTATCATCAATATCGACGCTTCAGGCTTTCGCGCCTATGAGGCGCAGGTAGGTGAAGCGGTGACCGGTCGCGCCCCGATCTGCAAAGGACCGTGATCAAGTGAGTTTCTGGGCTTACTGTAGCCACCTTGCGGGTGAGAGAGCGCAAGGCACTCTTCCGCCGGCCGGTGATATCACATATTCGATTGATGCATAGTAAAGCGGCTGCTATTAAACTCAGGCCGCGGGGGTAATCAGCTATCGGTGAGCGCTCGCTCATTTGACACATCGAATCTCCTAATCTCGCCGTGCATCTGGCCCTGCCATTTACTGACAAACGACAACGTGCCTGCGGCCTGAAGATGGGCGCTGAGTGACGCCTGGTCCGCCCAACGCTCCGAAACGAGCACCTGGCCCAGCGCTGCGTCCTCTACGGCGGCGTGATAGGCGATGTTGCCGGCACGTAGCCGCGTGGCAATGGCCAGCGTTTGCAGATCCGCGAGAAAGAGCGAGAGTTGGCTCGGCTCGATGTATGTGTGCCCGGTGACGATCAGCATAACTCGTTCCTTCTTGCAAAGGCCCCCAGGCCCCGCGTTTGTGGGATCGGGACTCATTGGTCGTCACATCGCGATCAGCACGACCTTGCCCTGGATTCCGCCAAGGGACGCATGCTCGTGTGCGGCCGATGCCTCTGCAAGCGAGAAGGTGCTGTCGATTACGACACGGATGGTGGCGTTATCGAGGAGGTGGCCGGCCTCGGCCAGTTGCGCGCCGTTGGAACGCACCTGCGTCGATGACACCCTGATCCCGCGCTTTGCGGCCTCATCATGGCCGGAAAAGCCCAGAGGGTTGACCAGATAGAGCGCGCCACCCGGTTTGATGACGCTCAGAAACCGCTCGATGTTCGAGCCACCTACGGCGTCCATGACCAGATCAACATCCGATGCGATGGTTTCGGCTGGCTGTTTGGTGTAGTCGATGAACTCGTCTGCGCCAAGATCGCGCAGAAGCGCTTCGTGTTTTCCGGATGCAACTGCGATCACGCGGGCTCCCTTCCATTTTGCAACCTGAACCGCCAGATGTCCGACACCACCACCGGCGCCATTGACCAGCACTGTCCTTCCGTCGAGCGGGATGGGTGTGTGAGCGAATGGTTGAAACGGGTTCGGCGCATCATGGCCAAGATCGACGAGGAATTGCCATGCCGTCAAAAGCGACATTGGCGCGCCTGCGGCATGGACGTGATCGATATTGCGCGGCTTCAACGCCAGTTCCGACGCAGGAACGCTGACATATTCCGCATAAGCGCTGCTCCCCGTCATCAACTCATTCGGGAACCGCACCATCGAATAGACCTCGTCGCCGACATTGAAGCCCGAGACGCCGGCGCCGATTGCATCGACGACTCCCGAGATATCGGTGCCAAGGATTAGAGGGAAGCTCGGATTGGGTTGCCATTCCGGGGGCAGCGCTCTGTAGCCGTCACGCAGATAGAGATCCGGCGGGTTGAGGCTTGCCGCGTGGACACGGACAAGTACCTCTTTCTTGCATGCCACCGGCTTCGGGGCATCCTCGTATCGCAGAACCTCCGGGCCGCCGAATTCGTGCAGGCGAACGGCTTTCATCATCTGGGTCATTTCAGCCTCTATCCAAAGTGGTTTCCTTGACACCATTTATGTCTAGCATTCGAGATTGATAATGGCATCGAAAGTCGATTTACTAATGCCATGACGGAACAAATCGGAATTGAACGGCTGGCGGGTTTGATCGCGTTCGCGCGGGCCGGCTCTTTGGGCAGCTACACGGCCGCGGCTCGATCTTTGGGCATCTCACCCTCGGCGGTCAGCAAAAGCATCCAGCGACTGGAGCGTCAGCTCGGCGTATCCTTGTTTACCCGGACGACCCGGTCTCTGGCGCTCACGAACGAGGGCCGCGATCTCCATGAGCGGACGCTCCGCCTGTTGCGGGACGCAGAAGAGATCGAGCAGGCAGCCAAGGCCGCCCGTGCGGTACCGGCCGGCACGCTGCGGATCGCGGCATCTTTGCCGATCGGCTTGCATGTGATTACGCCCGCTCTTCCAAGGTTTCGCACGCTCCATCCGAAGGTGTCGATCGACCTCAGACTGAGCGATCAGAGGATCGACCTAATCGAGGAGGGCATAGACATTGCCATTCGGATCGGTGATCTTCCCGATTCACGGCTTCTATCGAGGCGCCTCTCTTCGCATCGACTTTGTTGTTATGCCTCGCCGGATTATCTGGCGACGAAGGGCACGCCGAAACATCCTGATGATCTTCCGGCATACGATACCGTTAACCTGCGCTATCAAAGCACGGGTCTCATGTTTCGTTGGCCATTCCGCGTTGGTGACCGGGAGATAGAGATTGTGCCGTCCTCTGCGATCATCGTGGATGCAAGTGAGGCTGTCATCGCATCGATCGCAGCCGGAGCAGGGATTGGAATGGCCACAAACTTTATGGCAGCGCCCTTGGTCAAGCGGCGAGATCTAGTCCCTGTTCTTTCCGACTTTGCCGTTGAGCGCCACAATATCACGGCCGTCTGGCCACAGAGCCGCCGGACCAATCCGGCAGTCCGCGCTTTCCTGGATGTGCTGGTAGAGTTGCTTTGATTGATGCGGCCCGTCTAGGTCGATAGACCGATCTCGGAAGGAGCAGAGGTGTAAATGTAGGCGATGGGGCGCTCAATGCTTAGAAGCCGAATGCTGGGTTAGCGGTTCGAACACATTCAAGAGCGTGCATTCGGGATAATATGCTGCGAATGTATTCGACCTTATCTACACGCCATGCCAGTTGCCTTAGCGGCGTGCCGCTAAGGCGCGGCGTTGCAAATAAAAGATTGGACCCGTCAACAACGCTACGACGATGATGCAGCCCAGATGCCATGCTGTGACATATTGCGGGCCAATCTCCAGAACCGCAGCCGTCAGGGACATCTCTGTTATTCCTCCCGGAGCGCTTACGAGCACTGCGGTCGGGTAGGGGAGTTCAACGCCCGTATCGAGGAAAATATTGGCGGGATTCGTGTTGTTCAGGCTTTTGCCAACGAGGATCACGAGAGGGCGCTGTTTGCCAAAAACAACCTCAACTATCTCGCGACAAAGCTTGACGCATATCGTGTCATGGCCGCCTCCACGTCGCTCTCCTATCTGTCGATGCGCCTCGTCCAAGTCGTAGTGATGCTGGCCGGAGCCTGGTATGTGACGCGTGGCGAACTCATTGCCGGCGGTTTCGTCGGGTTCCTGCTTCTGGTCGGCGTTTCTTTCCGGCCAATCGATAAGATCAACTCGATCGTCGAGACCTATCCAAAAGGGATTGCCGGCTTCCAGCGCTATACGGACTTTCTTGATCGGCAGCCCGATATCAGGAATCGTGCGGATGCGTGTGATATTTCGCGACTGAGCGGCCGCATTAGATATCACGACGTCAGTTTCGGTTACCAGGCGGGGACGCCGATCCTCGCCCGCCTGAACCTGTCGATGGTGGCGGGGGAAACGGTCGCTTTTGTGAGGCCCTCCGGCGTCGGAAAGACGACGATCTGTGCACTTCTGCCGCGCTTCGAAGAGGTGACCGGGGGCGCAATCAGTATCGGCGGGGTCGATATCCGGGACGCGAGCCTTAACAGCCTTCGCTCCAATATCGGCATCGTTCAGCAGGACGTCTTCCTGTTTGCCGGAACGACAAGCGAAAACATCGTTTATGGCCGTCTCGATGCAACCAAGGCTGACATCATCCAGGCGCTCCGTCGTGCTCGTCTTGACGATGTCATCGCAGCCTTGGCCGATGGTCTTGATACGATGATCGGTGAACGCGGCGTAAAACTGTCCGGTGGCCAGAAGCAGAGACTCTCGATCGCTCGTATCTTCCTTAAAGAACCCACCGATCTTGATCTTGGACGAGGCAACATCGGCGCTCGACAGCGAGGCGGAACGGGCAATCCAGCGATCGCTAGCCGAACGGTCTAAAGGGCGCACGACGCTGGTCATTGCCCATCGACTAGCGACCATTACCAATGCCGACCGGATTGTCGCTGTCGAAGACAGAAGTATCGTGGAGGAGGCAGACACAGTGATCTGCCGTCGAAGGCCGTTGGGCGATATCGCGCGCTTAATCTAGCTCAGGGGCGGAGCAACGCTGCGTAAGAGCGGAGGTGGAGCATTCTCGCAGGTGTGACGTGGGACGAACAAACAGATCAAATCTCGGAGAACACATTGCATGAAGATGAAACCCGAAACCGAAGTGGCAATTGAAATATTGGTCGCCTGTGCCCTGTCAAATGAGCGCCGACTAAGGACGGAGGATGCCGCAGCAGCTGACGCCACGACTGCGGACTTAGCCGCACATATCGTGTTGAAGCTCGTCAACGCCGGTTTTGTGAAGGCCAAGCGCGGCCGCAACGGTGGACTGGAACTCTTGCGGCCGGCCCAAACCGTCTCGCTCGGCGACATTATCTGTCGGTTGGAAGCCCAATCTCCTGGGGCTTCAAAAGGGGCGAAGGCAACCGGAGAGCAGGCCGAGGATCGCGGTCTCGATCAGGTTATGCCTGGGGCAAATAATACCGTCAAAGCCTGTCTCGACCGCTTTTCCATTTCCGATCTTGCTCACATGGAGCTACCAATGGAATTAGACGAACCGCGCAAAGAGTTAGGTTTACGCCGCGCCCGGCGTGGCATTGAAAATGAACAGTACATAGCCAGCAAGTTTCAAAAGAATATCACAGACTTCGTTGGCGTCGAACAATGGGTCGAAGGTTCAACCTGGCCAAGAGCAAAAATAGCCAAAGCGCGTCCTTCGCGTTCATTCGATGCCGCCACTGGGTCCATCTGAGTCTAGGGTTGGAGATCGCTGCGAAATTTTCAGCGTCCGCAATGATATGATAGATTCGTCGCGCCATTGAGCGCGGCTTGCGATCGCTGAGATAGGCAGGCGCTCTCGCACATACCTTTCTATCTTATCAATGGAAGCAGGCACAACGACTGGCTCCGCAATCCCGAAATCGCTTGCAATTGCGTTGAAGATGAATCCAAAACGCTCGAAATATTCCCTTACGCCACCTGAAGAGCTGAGGTCGGCCGCTTCAAATGGGCCGAGAAATGCCCAGCGGAGCCCGAACCCCTCGCTGATGATCGTATCCATGTCCGCGGGAGAGATGATGTCGTCGTTCAGGCAGCGAAACATTTCCACGATAAGAGCACCCTGCAAGCGGTTCAGGACGAAACTCGGGATCTCGCGTTTGATGAGTACGGGAACCTGACCGCATTCCCGCAGCAATGCGAATACCGCTGAAGTCACATCCTCATCGGTGAAAGGGGCAGGGCACACTTCCGTTACCGGCAAGAGGTGCGGTGGCGTCGCAGGGTGGACGACAATACATCGCTCGCGATTATCGAGTTCGGAAGCGAATGTCGAAACCGGAAAGCTGGAAGTCGAGCTTGCCAAGATTGCGTTCGGTTCGGCGAGTTTGCTCAACTCGGCGAATATCGCTTTTTTGCTGTCGATCTTCTCCTCGATGCACTCATGGACAAACTGAGCGCCAGAGACGGCATCGACAAGTTCACCTCTGACCGTGATGCGTTCCAGCACACCGTCGACGGTATCGCCGTCACGAAGCAGCGGCCGGGAATGCTCCAAGGCTGTCCGGATCTTTTGTGGCGCCAGCGCTCTTGGCCCAGCTTCGCGGTCATACAGGCTGACCCGAAAGCCGGCTCTCGCGTAGACGATTGCCCAGGAGTTTCCCATGATACCAGTGCCGACGATTGCGATGTGCCGGATTTCCATATGAGCTCACAACTCCATCAAATGCTTCATCGTCGCTTTAAATACGCTCGTCGAATCCCTGGGATCATCAGCCCGATGGTGCAGACGGCTGTGAAAATCTAGGCCGTTACGGATCCGGCTTTGCGAATAAGGCGCAGGTATCGGTTGAGGAAAGAACGCAGAGCCGATCGAAGCGGCAAATGCGGGAAAGACAAGGCCCGATCTCGCTTGTATCTGCTTTCAGGTCGGCAATCTCTGTCAGGTAAAATGCAGATGAAGCACCCGGCCAACACGACCGCGTCGTCGTTAGAATGGTCTCTGGTATCTGTCATCCTGGCCTCATAAAATAATGGGATCAAAGCGGAAATGGATTTCAACCAAGGCGATCTTTCAGCCGATGCCATGCATGCATCTTGTTTGCTGTCTGCACGGCCAGCGCATGTAACGGGATCGGTTTCATGGATGTGACGGGAAGCGGCATCTGATCGTCGCTACTTTTGCCGGCTGCCCAGCGACCCAGCTCCTGGCCGAGTGACATGGAGAGCGCGACGCCCCGGCCCGAGTAAATGCCGCCGAACACGAGACCGGGTGCCAAGCGGTAGAGACGCGGTTGCCGGTCGGGCACAACCGCGAACGTGCCATGCCAATATTCATCGACTTCGGGCGGGCCGCCGAATGCCTTGAATGCCTTTCCAAGCATCTGGGCGACCTTCGCGCGTCCGCGCTGGGCCTCGTCGAACCAGAGCGAGTGCGTGGCGCCGCTGACGAGGCGGTTATCGCAATCGTAGTGGAAATAACGGAGATCGTTGCGCATGTCGGATACGGCAGGATTGCCCACCAGAATCTGCGCCCGCAGTTCCTCCGAGAGCGGAGGCGTCGCCGCCTGAAACACCTTGAATGGTATGAGCGTACGCTTCAGCCCCGGCCAGATGTCTTCGGTCAGGGCGTTGGTGGCGAGAATGACTTCCGGCGCAGTGACGCTTCCCGACGTGGTCAGAACCCGCCAACCGGTCGCGATGCGCTCGATACGTGTCGCGCGGGAATTCTCGAAAATCCTCACGCCTTCACGTTCCAGTGCGTCAGCAAGCCCGATCGTCATCGCGAAAGGGTTGATGTGGCCCGAATTGTGCACCATCCAGCCGCCCAGATAGGGGCTGCCGATACGGGCTGACACGTCGTCGCGGTCGAGCCAGGAGACATTCGCGCCGAAGGCTTTCCACTCGTCATGGAACTGGCGCGCGCGCTCCAGCGTCTTTTCCGTATGCGCCGGCTGAATCCAGCCTTCCTGCACCTGATGGGCATCGATGTTGAAGCGCTGCATCAGGCCGAAGGCGACACCCGCCGCATCCGCTACCATGCGGTTGTAGCGCTCTCCCAATGGCTTGCCGTAAACCTTCTCGAATTCGGAAGGCGACGCTTTCGAATGGTGGGAGATAACGAGCCCGTTATTGCGACCTGACGCAGCCGAACCGATCTCGTTACCTTCCAGCAGGACGACGTTCAGTCCGCAATCTCGGGCGCCGAGAGCGGCGGCCATGCCGGTGAAGCCGCCGCCCACAACGAGTACATCCGTGTGGTGATCCCCTGAGAGCCTGGGCGCCGTCGTCCGCGTTTGAGCTGTTTTTCTCCAGAGATGCGGGGTCTGCCAGTCGACCTCAAACATGGATTGTCTCCTCGATCGCACCGCCGAGATAATGCTCGCTGATTGCCGAATGCTCGGCAAGTTCCTGCGCCGGCCCATGGACGCGTACCCGGCCCGTGTTCAGGAGATAGGCGTAATCACCGCATTCCAGCGCGAGCTGCACGTTCTGTTCGACAAGCAGGATGGAGATCCCGGATTTCGAAAGATCGAGAATGATGTGGAAGATTTGCTGGATGATTTTCGGTGCAAGGCCAAGCGAAGGTTCGTCCAGCATCAACAGCTTCGGTTCGGCCATCAGCGCCCGGCCGATGGCGAGCATTTGCTGCTGGCCGCCCGACATCCTGCTTGCCATACCGTTGCGGCGTTCCTTCAGGATCGGGAAAAGTTCGAACACCTCGTTGCGAAGGGTTTCGAAGCTCCTGCCGCCGCGTCCGATATGGGCTGCAACGAGATTTTCCTCGATCGTCAGCCGCTGGAAAATCTGCCGGCCTTCCGGGCAATGCGCGAGACCCATGCGCACGACCTGTTCCGGCCGTGCGCCGGTAATATCCTTGCCGTCGAACTCGATCGATCCCGCGGTTGCGCGCGCAACACCGGAAATCGAATTCAGCAGGGTTGTCTTGCCGGCACCGTTCGGCCCGAGAATGACGACGATCTCGCGCTCGTCGACTTCCAGGTCGACGGCGTTAAGTACGCCGACGCGCCCGTATCCCGAGTTGAGCCCGGCGATCTTTAGCAGCGGTCTTGATGTCGTCGATGTCATTGGCTGTTCCCAGATACGCGAGTTGGACGTCGGAGCTTGCCTGAACTTCCGCGGGGGTTCCCTGGAAGAGAAGCTTGCCGTGATGCATCACGACAATGCGGTCACAGACACTCATGACCAGATCCATGTCGTGCTCGACGACAATCATGATGCGGTCGGGCGATTTCAGCTCCGCAAGCCTGGCGGTCAGTTCTGTCGTCTCGTGATGATTGAGGCCGGCTGCCGGTTCGTCGAGCAGTAGCACACGCGGATTGGTCACCAGAGCGCGGGCGATTTCCAGCATGCGCTGGCGCCCATATGGCAGGCTCCCGGCTTCGGCATCGGCATAGTGCTGCAGGCCGAAAAAAGAGAGCAGCTCCATACACACGTCGCGGCGGTTTATCCGTCGCTTCGCTGCGAATGGCGGCCAGAGAATTTCCCGCCAGACCTGTCCGACCTGCGTCGGATAGAAACAGACTTCCAGGTTCTCGAGCACCGTCATCTGGTCGAACAGCCGTATGTTCTGGTAGGTCCGCGCGACGCCTGAATTGGCGATCTGGTATTTCTTCAGGCCGCTCAGCGTTCGATCGTCGAGGCTGATCCTGCCGCCGGACACCAGATAGGAGCCGGCAGTCATGTTGATCAGGGTAGACTTTCCGGCGCCGTTGGGGCCGATAATGCCGTGGATGAGGCCCGGTTGAAATACCGTCGAGACGTCGTCGATCGCAACGTGACTGCCGTATTGCTTGCGAAGGTTGTGAAAAACGAGTGTCATTTTCCGAACAGCCCCCGAATGAGTTTTTCCGGTCCGAACGTGCGCGGCACGATCCCGGCAGGTCGCACGATGATCAGCACGATCATCAACAGGCCGAGGAACAGAATGCGCCACTCGGCGAATTCCCGAAGGACTTCCGGAAGCAGGATGAGGATGGCCGCGCCGATGACGATCCCGAGAATATTGCCGATGCCGCCGATCACGATCATCAGCACGATCAGGACGGACTCCTGCAGTGCGAAGCTGTCCGGACTGACAAAGCGCTGCGATGCCGCGAAGATGACACCGGCGATAGAGCCGATCGTTGCGGAGGTCGCAAAGGCTGCGAGCTTGGCATTCGTCGTGTTGATGCCGATACCGCGCGCCGCATCCTGGTCTTCGCGGATGGCCGCCCAGGCCTTTCCGAGAATGGATTTCTCCATCCGCCACACGAAGATCGCGACAGCGAAGACAACCACGATCAGGAGCCAGTAGATTTCAGTCGGCCTTGCCAGTTCGATCCCAGCGATCGACGCCTTGTCCAATCGGGCGATGCCCTTGGGTCCGCCGGTCAGCCAATCCAGATTATTGATCACGATACGAATGATCTCGCCGAAGCCGAGCGTCACGATCGCCAGATAGTCTCCCCGCATCTTCAGCACCGGAAGGCCAAGAAGGATGCCGGTGATCGCTCCGACGGCGGCTGCGATCACCACGATGAGCAGGAATGGCAGATGCAGGTCGAATTGAGGGCTCGCCAGCAGCGCATAGGTATAGGCCCCGACGGCGTAGAAAGCGACGAAGCCTAGGTCGAGCAGTCCTGCATAGCCGATGACGATATTGAGGCCGATGCCGAGGAGAATGTAGATCAGCAGGCCATTGGCGACGCGCACATAATAGTTCGGCAGGAAGGGCGTCACGATTATCAGGGCAACAGCGGTCGCCAGGATCAACAGGGACAGGAGTCTGCCGCCTCGCATGCGCATTTGAACGGATGTGTCGACGGAGGACATCAGAACTCCCTCTTGTAAACCATGCTCTCCTCCGAGACGGGCTCACCGAGGATACCTGCGGGCCGGACAAGAAGAACGAGTATGAGAATGACGAATGCCAGGACGTCGCGATATTCGGTGCCGAGCAAACCACCCGAAAGGACAGGTAGCAGGGCCGTCCCGGCAACTTCGACGAAAGCGAGGATGAAGGCACCCAACATCGCGCCGGGGATGGAGCCGATGCCGCCGAGGATTGCCGCGGTGAAGGCCTTCAGGCCGACGACGGCGCCCATCGTGGGTGTCATGATACCGTAATAACTCGCATAAAGGATGCCGCCGGCCGCACCCAGAAGCGGACCGAAGAAAAACACCAGGGATATGGCAAGGTTGACGTTGATGCCGAGCAACTGGGCGGTCGAGCGGTTTTCCGACACGGCACGAACGATGATGCCCGCCCGGCTTCGGTTGACCAGGACGTAGAGCGCCGCCATCAGCACGAAAGCCGCCACGAGAATGCCGATCTGCACCAGCGTGACGGTGCCGCCGAGAATTCCGATGCGGGTTGCCGGGAAGAAGCTGGGGAAAGCGACAGGCTGGGGGCCTGCCATGATCTGCACGCCTGTGACAAGCGACAGCGAGACGCCGAGAGAAGACAGCATCGGCGCCAGGCGGTTGGAGTTTCGCAACGGCCTGTAGGCCAGTCGCTCAATGCCGACGCCGACCAATCCTACGCCGACGACCGCCACCGCAAAAACCAGCGTCAGGGCAAGCGCGCCGACGCCGCCGATATCGCCGACGAACAGGGTGAGCGCCAGAAACGCTGCATATGCCCCCAGCATGAACATCTCGCCATGGGCGAAGTTGATCATGCGCAGGACACCGTAGACCATGGTGTAGCCAAGCGCGATGAGTGCGTAGATGGCACCGATCGTCAGGGCGTTGAATGTTTGTTGAATAAGGATTCCGAGCATGGGTGTCCTGTCCACGTGCGCCGCAAACGGCGGGATAGGAGACGCGGCTGCGCTCGCGAGCGAGTTTGCAGCCGCGCGGTCGAAAAGTCACGGGTCGGCGCGAGCCGGCCCGACTTGTCGTGCCGTTATTTCGTCCCGATCAAGGTGAACTTGTCGCCGTCGACCTTGTAGAGATAGGAAGGGGCCACCTTCAGATCACCCTTCTCGTCGAACTCGAGAACACCGATAGCCGTGTCGGCTTTAACGGCGTGCAGCGCGTCGTTCATGTCTTCGCGAGTCAAGCCCTTGGTGCTTTTCAACACGGCCTCAAGGATCTGTCCCTGGGCATAGCCATAGATCGAATATGGGCCCGCATCCTGGCCGTACTTGGCCTTGTACTGCGTGGCGAAATCCGCAATCGCCGGCGTGGCATCCAGTGGCGGCGCCTGTACGGCAACCGTGGCTCCCTGGACATTGGCCTGACCTGCCTGGGAAATGAATTCTGGCGTGTAGCCGCCATCCGGAACCATAAGCGTCGCCTTGACGCCCTGTTCGTGCATCTGCTTGGCGAACAGCGCCAGTTGCGGCATTACGGCGCCGAGATAAATCACGTCGGGATTTTTCGATTTGATCTGCGCGAGAACTGCGCTGAAATCGACGTCCGTTGGTGCGACGGAGAGCGTATCCAGCACCTTGCCGCCACCAGCCGTGAAATTCTTACCGAAGATTTCCGAGATCCCCTGACCGAATACCTGCTTGTCGTTGACGATGAGAGCGGTCTTGGCGCTGAGCTTCTGCAGTGCGTATTCGGCGGGCAGCAGGGCGCCGGCAAAGTCGTTGGCGACAGGGCGAACCATGAACTTGTAACCCTGCTGCGTCAGCGCCGGGTTCGAGCCAAATGTCATGGTCGCAAGCGTGCAATCTTCGTAGATCGGCAAGGTCGACTGCGCCACGCCGGAATTGAAGTTGACCACCCCGAGGATCACGCCGTCGTCATCGCAGAACTTCTGTGCGACCAGAGTGCCCTGGCGCGGATCGGCCTGGTCGTCCTGCTGGTCGATCTTCACGGTAACGCCGTTGACGCCGCCGGCGGCATTCAGCTTGTCGATGTAAAGCTTGAAGCCGTTATGCCATGTGGTTCCGAAAAATGCCTGTGGCCCGGATGTCGGGCCAGCAAGACCAACGGTGATCTCTTCGGCGAAAACTGGTGTGCCGAAAAGGGCAGTCGTAAGAGATAGCGCAGCGATCAGCTTCATTGTGTTCCCCTTTGTTGCGGTCCTATCGCGTCAGCAGGCCTTAGTGGTCTTCTTGCTGGTAACGCTATGGAAGCAGACAATTTGAGATACGTCAAGAAAGTGTCGACACTATTGCGTTCAATTTTGCCACGTTTTATTCATGTGTTGGATGCGGCTCGGCCGCGGCGCTGGCGCGGGCTCTGATCGGCGGAGGAATAGACCTTGAGCAAGGCATCTTTGAGAGCTTCCTGCGTGGCAGAAACTGTGAGTTCGATATGTTTGCGCAACAACTCCGTCCCGCCTTCCGCATCGCGCTTTATCGCAGCATCGACGATTGCCGAATGCGCAGCGACCAGATCCTTGTCGTGGCTGCGATGCTCGATCTGAATGCGGCGGATGAAACGAATGCGTGCGTTGATCGCCTGCAGTTGGTTGACGATTTCGGGGTTTCCGGACAGTTCGGCGATGAGAACGTGAAACCGTTCGTCTTCCGCCAGGATATCGTCCGGTGGTTGATCCCGGTAACCCTCGACGAGGCCGGCCCAGTACGACCGCAAACTGTCGATTTCATCGTCGGAGGCTCGCTCGCACATCAGACGGAAAGCTGCGCACTCAATGATCGAGCGCAATTCGTAAAGGTCGATAAGACCTTCCGTGCTGAGGCTTCGGACAAAGAAACCGCGATTGGGCGTGAGCGATACGAAGCCCTCCGATGCAAGACGGTTCAGAGCTTCCCTGATCGGCGTGCGGGAGATGGAAAGGCTCTTTGCCAGCCGCATTTCATTGATGCGCTCCTCCGGCTTCAATTGGAACTCCACCAGAAGCTTCCGGATGGCATTGTACGCGCGCTCGCTGCTGTCTGCAGATCTGCGGGTTTCCGGCTCCGCGGTCTCGGCAAGAGCGATGTGGTCGGTCGTTTCTGGGGAATTCTTCATCAGTAAATGGTCCGTCGTCGAGCGATATTGTCGACAGTTATATATGCAGTTCTGATCGTTTCTAATGTGTGATCGATGCAACCTCAAGATCATGGAGATCGGATAATATGATAATCGGAGTTCTGGGTGTAGGACATCTTGCCGCCGCCATGATCGCGGGCCTCATGAAGTCCGGCGACCGCCAGACAATATTGCTTTCGCCGCGAGGAAAGTCGAAAGAGCTTGCCGCCCGATATGGGCTGGAGATCTGTGTTGACAACCGTGAATTGGTGGAGCGGGCAGAAATAGTCATCCTCGCGGTTCGCCCTGCAGATGCAACCGCGGCGCTGGAAGGCCTGCCTTGGAGAGCCGGACAGATCGTGGTTTCCGTTTGTGCCGGCGTTGCATTGTCGCAATTTCCAGCGATTGCAGCCCGGATCGTGCGCGCCATGCCGCTGACGGCGGCTGAAATCAACGCCAGCCCGACCGTATTTTATCCGGAAATCGCCGAAGCACGCCAATTGATCGCGCGCTTCGGCCTGGCGATCGCGCTTCGCAACGAGGACGAATTCGAGGTGGCAACGGTGAATGCCGCAATCTACGGCTGGGCACAGGACATCGTGCGGCAGAGCGTCCACTGGGGGCACGATCATGGTGCGGATCAGCAGACGATGCGCCAACTCGTGGCCCAGACCTTCGTCGCCGCTGGCCGCATGATTGCCGAAACTGCCGAGCCGATGGAAACGATCCTCAAGGATCTCGTAACGCCCGGCGGCATTACCGAACTCGGCCTTGAGGTTCTGGAAGAGCGGGGACAGCCTGCTGCCTGGCAGGCCGCTTGCGACGCGGTTTTCGCACGGCTCACATCCGTACCGAAAGATCGCAGTGGTTACGTCGATGAGGTGGAGGGAGCGGGATAGATGTGGCCGCCGATCGCCTGATCTGTCGGAGAAACGATCAGTTCCGCCACGTCCACATGCGAAGGAAGGTTCAGGGCGCCGACAAGCACCGCGGCGATATCCTCCGGGCGTAGCGGGCGCTGTTTCGCATACATCCGTTCCTGCAAGTCGGCCGCATCGCCATCGAAGGCCTGAAGGTAGAACTGCGTTTCCACTCTGCCCGGCGCGATCTCGGTGAGCCTCACACCTGTTCCGGCAAGGTCGTAGCGGAGAATCCGGCCTGCCTGCGACAGTCCGGCCTTGGCGGCGCCGTAGCCTGTCGTGCCGGGGAATGCGCCGGAGGCCGCGGTGCTGGTCAGGTTGAAGATATGCCCTTTCTGCCTGGCGATCATGCCCGGAAGCATCATGCGTATGAGCTGCAGCGGCGCGGTCAAATTAAGGGCAACAACCTCTTCCGTCTCCTCGGCCGTCTGTTGGTGAAGTGGCCGGACTGTCGAGATGCCGCCCGCGTTGTTGACCAGCACGTCGATCTCGACGCCGGCCAGCTTTTCGGCGATCCGCGAATGATCACGCACGTCGGCTGCCACCGGTTTCAACCTTTCACCCAGTCGCGAGGCGAGCTCGGACAGCGGAGCTTCGTTGCGTCCGAGCGCATAGACGACGAGACCTTCGGCCACGAGCGCCGAAGCGATGGCGGCACCGATGCCTTTAGAGGCGCCCGTCACCAGCGCGCAGCGATAGTTCATCGCGGTTCTCCTTCAAGATGTTTACAATGCGCCGTGTTCGGCGACGCTCTTCAGGATCGAGACCAGCCCGGCTTCGCGTTCGGTTTTCAGCTGCGCCTGACTGCGCCCGCCAACGGCCATGCTGGTCGACTGTGTCACGGCAGCGATGGTTTGCTCGTCAAGCTTCGCGTCCAGCAGCGTGTCCCAGATCGCCTGATAGGTGGGGCCGTATTTGCGCAGAAAATCGTCCATGTTTTCCGCATTGAGCTGATTGGAGATGAAGGATCCCTGCAGCGTCCATTTGGGGCCAGGTCCATAGACGAAGGCCCGGTCGATATCCTCGACCGAGGCGACGCCATCGCGGACGAGCGCGATCGCCTCGCGCCACATCGCCCCCATCAGGCGCAGCGCCAGATGGCCGGTGATTTCCCGGTTCATCACCACGGGCTTTTTGCCGATTTCCTCATAGATCGCCCTTGCCACCTCAACCGACGACGGATCGGTCAGGGATCCGCCAACGATTTCGACAAGCGGCATGAGATGGGCCGGATTGAACGGATGGCCCAGCACGATCCGTCCGGGAAGCCGGCATTCACTCTGCATGTCCGAGACAAGCAGCGCGGAGGACGACGAGGCGATGACGATATGATCCGACACGCAGCTTTCGATTTCCGATAACAGCTTGCGCTTGATCTCCAGAGTCTCCGGCCCGCTTTCCTGAACGAAATCGACGCCGTCCATGGCCTCGGTCATGGACGTAAAAAGCCTGATCTCACCAGGCTCGGCTACGCCCCGCGGGCGGACCGCCTCAAGGTCACCCAGCAGGCTGGGAAGCAGCAGCCGAAAATCCGCTTCCTGATTGTCTGCCCGATCATAGACGCGGACATCGTAACCGGCGTGCAGAAAGGCAGCCGACCATCGCTGACCAATGACCCCGAAGCCGACAATCCCGATTGTTTTCTTCACCATCTGCTTCCTCGTCAGTCTAGCGCTTTGCGGAAAGACTCATTGAGGTCGTTCCATGGAATGAGGAGGTCGATCCAGGCACCGATGCGACCGGCGACGGTGATCGCCTCATCGATCAACGCATTGAAGTGCAGCGGGCCGTTCATGGCGGATTCCAGCGTAAACAGAAGCGCCGGCGTTTCGTCCATGTGGCAGAAGTCGCGCAGCCGCGTCGCCGCCTTGTTGAGTGCGAGTTCGGCAGTCTGGCGCAACACGCGTTCATCTCGCTTGCCGATTTCGGCACGCGTCCACCATAAAAGCTCGTGCAATACGCGCGCTTCGCCTTCGGCAGCAAATACCGGGCCAGCCGGATGCATGATGGCGCGCGACGCAGTCACCTGAGCGATGTCGGCAGGCATTTCCTTCCAGAGCCGCTGGTGCGCCGAAAGCATGTCGGCGGGTAGGGGAGACGGGGAGGTCGATGGCGGTATTTCGCCATCGTCCGGCGTCAAGCTGCCCGAGATGATGCGCCGGCCCTGATCACGCTTCAGCGTCGCGGCAAGCGAAGCGATACTCTCGATCGGCGCATCCAGCACGCCAAGCAATGTCACCTGCGCCGTTTCGGCCTGGAGCGGTGCGAAGGTGATCTCGAGAAACTGGCGAACGGGCCAGTAGAGGAAGGCGCCGGCCGGCGCATCCAGGACATGGGTCGCGCCCTCGACGTCTTCGACAAAAGGGGCGTGCCAATAGATATGGCTGCCGGCGATCTTCGGCGTATGCAGTTGGAGGGGCATCGGAAGGGTGCGCAACATTGCGTTGCGCGTCCTCTCGGCATTGCCGGTCAGCTTGATCGGCCAGCTCTGGCCCTCGGCCGAGAAATGAAGATGCATGTTACTTTCCAGGAATGAAGAAGGATACCGGCTTGAGAATCTGGTTGCGCATATCGGCCAGATAGTCGGTGTCGATCACCTTGCGGCGGTAGGCTTGCCATTCAGGGTCGGCCTCCATCTGGTCGCGACGGGCTTCACGATCGGCAAGGCTGTCGTATTTCCACAGATGCACGGTGCGCGACAGATCGCCGATATGGGTCTGGAAGAAACCGAAAGGTTCTCCGAGATATTGGCGCTGCATCGGCAGGCCCACGTCCTCATAGAGCTTGAGAAAGCTCGGCAACATGTTGGGCTTGGCAGTGTAGGTGCGATGGTCGAAGATCATTCTGTGCTCCTTGATGTCTGCTTGTTGTGGCCGACCACGGGTCTGGCCGGTACGCCGGGGTCATGTTTTCGCGCTTCTCACTGTCTCCATGATCAGTCGGGCCGTCAGGGCCGGGGTTTCCATTTGCGGCACGTGCCCGACACCCGACAAAAGATGAACCGCTGCAAAATCCGGTGCCCGCAAGGCATGGCTACAGGGAATGACGCGGTCGGACCTTCCCCATATGATCCGCGTCGGTACGTCGAGCCGGGAAAGGGCCGGCACGCCGTCGAAGATCTGGGTGTCGCCGGAGAACAGATGGCCGGCGAGGGTTTGCAGAGCAGCCCTGTTGCCGAGCTTTTCCATCTGCCGCAGGATTGCGCTGGCGTATCCTTGAGGAAGGGTTGTCGCCTCGGCGAGCATGAATGTCAGCCAGCGATCGAGGGCGTCCGCGGACGTCGATCGGGTGAGCCCGGCAATGAAGCTGCCGGCAATTTCCGGACCGAGGCCGCCCGGCGCAAGCAGGGTCAATGAGCGGACGGCGACCCGGCCGACGGAGGTCAGGCTGAGCGCCGTTGCCCCGCCGAGGGAATGTCCGACGACATGTGCCTGTTCGATGCCTGCGTCTTCGAGCGTGTCGGATACGAAAGCGGCCAGGTCCTCGATGCTTTCGGCACCTTGATCGGCATTCGATCCGTGCCCGGGAAGGTCGATCGCGACCGTGTGGATATTGCTGCCAAGCAGCGGAATCACCTGTCGCCAGGCGGACCGGTCGGCGCCGAAACCGTGCAGCAGCACGATCGGAAGACTGTCCTGAGGCGCGTTGACAAGCGGTGCTGCCAGCGAGGCGGCAGTTGCTGGTTTGGGTGACTTCCGCTGATCGATCGCCTTGACGATGTCCCGCTGCTTGATCCGGCCGTTGGGACCGGATCCTGCGATACCGGAAAGGTCGATACCCGCCTGCAATGCGAGGCGACGCGCCAAAGGACTGGCGACAATCCGAGCGCCCGCGACGGACGAGATTGGCACAGCCGTTTCAGCGGTTTCTGTGGCTGACGCTGCTTTCTCGACAGCCGCGGGCGCGCTTTGCGTCTTGCTCGTGTCAGCGAATGGCTGCGGCTCGGTTTCCGATATCGCACCCAGTATCGCACCGACCGGCGCTTCCTGCCCTTCCTGGTAATGAATTTCCGCCAGCCAGCCGTCGCGGTCCGCTTCGATTTCCGTGGCAGCCTTCGCCGTTTCGACCGTGACCAGCAGGTCGCCAGCCTTTACCCGGTCGCCAGCCTTGGCCGACCAGGCAATGACAAGCACGGACTCCATGTATTCGCCGCCGGCAGTTTCAATGCTGATGGGATGGGTTGTCATCGTCACACCCTCATTTCAGCGTTGCGAGAGCGGCAGCGCGGATTTTTTCAGCATTGGGCAGCATCGCCGTTTCCAGTGGCTCGGAATAGGGGATCGGCATGTCCGGCAGGGTGACGCGTGCGACGGGAGCGTCGAGCTCGTCGAAGGCGTGATCCATGATCGTGGCAGAAAGTTCTGCCGCATAACCACAGAAACGCCACCCCTCGTTGACGACCACGGCATGATGGGTCTTGGCGATCGAGCGTGTGATGGCGTTGACGTCGAGCGGGCGCAGCGAGCGCAGGTCGATCACCTCGGCCGAAATGCCGTCACCCGCCAGAAGATCTGCGGCCTTGACCGCTTCGACGACCATTTTCGATGTGGCGAAAATGGAAACATCCGTTCCCTCGCGCAGTGTTGCCGCCTTGCCGAGCGGCACGATGATGTCGCCGTCCGGCACTTCGCCGCGGATGTTGTAGAGCAGCTTGTGCTCCAAAAAAACGACAGGCTGGTCGTCACGGATCGCCGCCTTCAGCATGCCCTTCGCGTCTGCGGGGGTCGACGGGGCAACGACCTTGATGCCGGGGATATGCGCCAGCATCGAGTCGAGTGCCTTGGAATGCTGGGCGCCCGCGCCTGCGCCGCCGCCGCCCTGGGTTCTCAGGACAAAGGGCATCTTGACCTGGCCATTCCAGATGTAATTGTAGATCGAGGCCTGATTGACGAGCGCATCGAGCGATAGCGGAATGAAGTCCGCGTACATGATTTCCAGCACCGGGCGAGTGCCGGTCATGGCGGCCGTGACGGCCATCGCGGTCATCGCCTGTTCGGAAATCGGCGTGTCGCGAACGCGGCTTTCGCCGAACTCCTCCATCAAGCCCTTCGTGACCTTGAAGACGCCACCGTAGCGGCCAATATCCTCACCGAAGAGAAACACCGAGGGGTCGCCGGCCATTTCTTCGCGCAGCGCTGCATTCAAGGCTTCGGCATATCGCATCAGTGCCATGTCAGTGCGCCTCGCTATAGGGGTTGCATGCTTCATCGATTGCAAATTGCGGCATCGGGTCGGACAATGCGGCTTCGAAGGCTGCATCCACCTCTGCCTTCGCCTGGGCCTCGACTTCGGCGAGCTTTGCCTCGCCAACGTCGGCAAGAAGCACGTTTCTGGATACGATCAACGGATCGCGTGCTTTCCAGGCTGCGATGTCGTCAGGCGCCTGATAACCGCCCATGTCGGATGTCGAAAATCCTTCCAGACGATAGGTCTTGCATTCGATCATGCCCGGACCTTCGCCGCGCCGGGCGCGCTCCACCATGCCGGAGACGGCGCGGTAGACTGCAATCGCATCATTGCCGTCGACGATCTCCGAAGGCATGCCATAGCCGGCGGCGCGCACCGAAATGTCGTCGACGGATGACTGCACATCCGAAGGCACGGTCAGTCCAAACTGATTGTGTTCCAGCACGAAAACGACCGGCAGTTTCCAAAGCGCGGCCATGTTCATCGATTCGTGACAGATGCCGGTCTGCGCCGCTCCATCGCCGAAAACGCACATCGCGACATTTTTTTTGCCCATGATCTGCATCGAAAGCGCCATGCCCGTTGCCGCCGGAATCCCGGCACCGACAATCGCATTGCCGCCGACGACGCCCTTTGCAGCATCAGCCACCAGCATGTGACCGGCCCGGCCGCCGCAGGCACCGGTCGTCCGGCCGAAGATCTCGGCGATGACCGGCCGCATGGCCATGCCCTTGCCGATATAGACGGCATGGCCGCGATGGGTTGTCGCCACCTTGTCTTCCGTTTCCAGCATGGCCGTGGCCGCGATGCCGACAGCCTCCTGGCCGTCGCAGCGGTGAATGGGGCCGCGGGTCCGGCCTTCCTTGTGAAGGGCGCCAAGCCCGACTTCCAGATGCCGCACCATCAGCATCTTCCGGTAGATTTCGAGATGGTCTTCCGTCGAGGGTGTGTTCTTCACAAGAGGCCTCCAAATGCGTTATGAAATTTAATACAAAAGTGTCGACACTTTGCAAGCATTTCTGCAGAATAGATTTCAGACAGTTGGAAAAGGAGCGTGGATAATGCGTTTGAAGGGCAAGACAGCCATCGTGACGGGCGCCGGCGCCGGTATCGGCGCGGCGACGGCCGAGTTGTTCGGGCGCGAAGGTGCCCGGGTTCTTGTCGTGGATCGGGACGCGTCCGCGGCCGAGCGAGTCGCCCTGGCGGTCGGTGGTACGGCGATTGCGACGGACGTGTCGGACGAGGCCGCGGTGATGGCGATGGCGAAACGCGCGGCCGAGCTGTTCGGTGCCGTCGACATCCTCGTCAACAATGCCGGTTATGGTTTTCGTGGTTCGGTGTTGACGACAGAGGCGGCGGATTGGGATGCCCTGATGGCGGTCAACGTCAAAGGCGTCTTTCTTTGCTCCAAACACGTGATCCCGCTGATGGCCGGGGGCGGGGCGATCGTCAACACCGCATCCAACGTCGCCAATGTCGGGCTTGCCGACAGGGCGGCCTATGTCGCGTCGAAGGGGGCGGTCGCAGCCTTGACGCGATCGATGGCTCTCGACCATGCGGGCCAGAAAGTCCGGGTCAACGCCGTCGCGCCCGGCACGACATGGTCGAGCTATTTCGACAAGATCCTCGAAACCCATCCCGATCCGGACGGTTTCGTCGCGGCCCTCAACGCACGGGCACCGATGAACCGGGTGGCGCAGCCCCACGAGATTGCCCAGGCGATCCTGTGGCTGGCCAGTGACGAATCCTCTTACGCAACAGGCTCCATCCTCACCGTCGATGGTGGAATGACGGCCTGGTAGATCTTCAAGCAGACGGGATGGTGGTGCGCAGGGCGGCCAGCATCTCGTCGAGATCCGAACAAGGAAAACATCCGGCGGCCGCGAGATCGGATCGTACGTCGACCGGCAGGCCGGAATTGGAATCCTTCGGTATCTCGTTCAGGCGGCCGCCCACAAGCAGCGGCAAATCGAGCCCGTGAGAGGCCATGACTGCCTTCACGGCTTTCGCATAGGATAGCGCAACGCCATTATACGTGCTGATGGCAATGACGTTTGCGCCGGCATCCTTTGCGCGCCTCACAAGGGTCTCCGGATCAACCGCGACCCCGGCATCGACGATGTCAGCGCCCAGTCCTTCCAGTGCCTGCTCCACCAGGTATTTGCCGTGCTCGTGCACGTCCGTCGTACCGATGCAGACCAGCGGCGTCTTCGGGACCTCCAGCGGAGATTGTCGCCCCACCCACTCGGTGGCCTTGTGATTGAGTTCACGTGCCCATTCGGCATGGATGAGCGGCTGCCTTCCGCGCGGCGTCTCGGCGCCCGGCCCGAACAGAAGCTCCAGCCGCTTCGGCCCCATGCGGCGGATGGCGAGCATCAGCGCCGCCGGATCCTTCGTATCGACGTCGCGGTCAGCCAGCCCTGCGATGACCGCTGCGGCAAAACGGCGGCCGCCTTCGACGAGCGTCGCTGCCATCGCCTCGATCGTCGGCCAGTCCAGGATCGGCGCGTAGAAGGGAGCATGGTAGGCAAGGCGATGGGCAAAGGTCTGCGCGTCGATGATCTCGTCGATATCGGGGATGCGCTGGTTTTCGGTCACCGGCACGGGATTGACGGCATGGCCGGAAGGCCAGCGTCCGAGCGCCAGGATATCGGCCGTCAGGTAGCTGGAAAGGCTGGCGTAATTTCCCGCCGATGTCGACTGGTAAGCCACCGTGTTGCCGAAGATCATCGTGCCGGGCGCATCATTGATCTGAACAAGGGCGGCATGGAAGGCCACGCGTGACAGCGGGTCACTGAAATGGTGCCCGTAACAATGCGAGACGCGGGCGCCGATCAGGTCCTCGACGATGTATTTCTCGATCACGACCATGCCGAGCGCGCAGGCCATGTCGATGAACAGGCCGGCAAATCCGTCGTCCAGGTTTGAATGTACCAGTATCGTTTCATCCTGCGCCGCGATCAGGCCAAGCGCGGTAACGGTCGCTTCGGTCGTTGCGACGTCGTCGTCCCAGTAGGGAAGCCGGAAGGTGAAATACTGGCCCAGATTGCCGATCGCCGTCGCGCCTGCGGCAATCGCGGAGCGGGTGTTTTCGACCGCGCCGGGAAGCCCGAGCATGAAATCGCCGAAATGCGCCGCGGCCGGCGCGGCATTGGTGATCCGGGCGAAATCCTCCGGTCCGCCCAGCACGATGCCGGTTCCGCGTGAAGCCTTGGCCCGCATGGCTTCCGGATAACCCATCGACCAGTCCAGCGTGATGCCGAACCGATCGACCGTCACACCCGATCTTGCGCAGGTTGCATGAACGGTGCGGATGGCATCGATCGTGCGGTTGACGTCTCGAAACCCGATATGCGCATGCTGCATCACCCGCCCTTCGGCGGCGCAGCGCGTCTTCCACGCAGCTTCCGAACCAACGCCTTTCTCCGACAGAAACAGGCATGTCCCGAGCCGCCATTGGCGCGCCATGTCGCGACCTGCCTGCAGCAGGTCGCGAGCGGCAGAGAGGCGAGGATCGGTCAGTTCGGGTGTTGGGGCTTCTGTCATGTCGAGACTTTTTCGATGAAAAGGCGAATGGATTCGGTGAATTGCCGCGGTCGGTCTTTCGGATGGAAATGTGCACCGGTGAGCTTGGTCATGTGCGAACCAGGGATCGCGTCCGCGATCGCCTGCGACAGCGCCGGTGGCGTCAGGATATCGGCATCGGCGGTGATGACGTGAACCGGACGGTCGATCCGCCGAAGATCGTCCAGCCGGTCATGGTCGAGCAGCATGCGCACCCGGTCGGCAGTGACGTTGAGTGGCGCCAGGGCGGTCGTCGCCGCCCTTACCGCAGCTTCGAATCGGTCCTTGTGGTCGTCGAGATAGGATGCTTCGTGGCCGAAGATATGGGTCAGCCGTTGGTAGGCCTCCGGCAGGCCACCTTCCAGAAGTTCTGCGCGCGCGATGAAGAGACTGCGGAAGCGTTCGTCTGCCCGTGCCCATGAACTGCTGATCGTGAAGCTTGAGCCGATACCCGGATGGTCGAGCGCCAGCGTCTGCGCGATCGCGCCGCCGGTCGAATGACCAACGATGTGAACGGCCTCCCCCTGTAATGCGGCGATGGCAGCGCAATCGGCCGATATCCGGGCGATCGAATAACCTCCTTCCGGCCTGTCGCTTCGACCCGCGCCGCGGTGATCGACAACCGTCAGACGGAAAGTTCCCAGAAGTTCGTCGACCACTCCGCCCCAGAAACGGCCATCGCCGCCGAGGCCGGGAATAAGCATCACCCGCGGCCCCTGGTCACCGAAGGTCTCGTAGTGGATACGGCAGCCATCAGGCGCGACGAAAAAAGCCACTAGAGTTTCCTTCCGATGTCGAGAATATCGCGTGCAGCCGCTGCCAGACTGAGACCGGTGACGGCGGATGTCTTGGGATTGTCGGGCGACGGCGCATTGTTGAAGCGGAACTGTGCGTTGCCGGCGGCGCTATCGATTTCGATCTCGTGAATGTTGCCATCAATGTCCGGATCGGCAATGACCGTGACCGAAATCTCGGCGGGATGAGCGATAAGGGCTGCGGTGAAGGCGGCATTCGTATTTTTGGGATAAAGCCTTGCCGCTTCCGCAGGGCTGCCCGTAAACAGCACGACCTGCTCGGTGATGTTCGAACGGCCAAGCGCTTCCAGTTCAGTGCGCCAGGCCGCTACCGGCTTTCTCAGCCGGTAGCGGATCTTCGCGTCGGGAAGGCTAGATACCGCTGCAAGATAATCGAGACCGCCGATCGCACCCGAGGGAATGACAAGCCGTGCGCCGGATGCCTGTCGGGCGTCCGCGATCGCGCGGGCGGTATCCTCGTCTGCAAGCGCTCCGACTGAGGCGACCACAACCGGGATGCCGGCAAGCAGAATGTCCGGCACATAGGCCGTGACGCTCGGCTGGCCGGCTGCCTCGATGACGGCCTGCGGGTGTTCCGCAATCAGCTGGTCGAGGCGCCGTACTATCTTTACGGACGTCGGCGGCCTTGCGGTCGACCCATCGCGAAGCAGCACGACCCATCGGATCGTCTGCGCCTCGAATGCTGCAACGACCTGCCTGGCCAGCGCACCGAAGCCGATCAATCCAATGGTAACGGGCTCGACCGATGCCATGGCGATCAGCTCTGCTTCAGGGGGTCGAACTTGTCTTTCAGGTCCGTGCCGAAAACCGTATGTCGCTCGATTTCCAGCACGTTTTCCGGACGTGGGAAATTCGAGGGGACACGGTCGCCGGGTTTGCGCGGCTTGCCGATCTGGCGGAAGAAGTCCTCAAGGCCGTTCGGCACGATGAGCCAGACCCAGCGCAGCCGGGTGTCGCCGTCATTGATGAACATGTGCCGGACATTTTTGGGAAGGAAAATCGCGGTGTCCGGCGCCAGCGGGAATTCCTTCCCGTCGATCACGGCGCGGCCATGGCCTTCGATCACGTAGACCGCTTCTTCGTTGCGATCATGCGTGTGTTCGCGGACGTAACCGCCCGGTGCCACAGACTGCGTTCCCATCCCGAACGGAGATTCCATCGGAACGATGTGCGGCGCCAGCGCCACGTCGACATGGCCGTTGGCAGGCACGGGTTGCCAATAGCTCTCCCGTTCATCCGGGCCGGATACGTGAACACCGGCGGGCGTGTCGGATTTTGCAACGTCTTCCATTCTCGTTCCCTCTCGTTATGGCGTGGCAGGAAGCCTGCGACGCTTCAAGATTCTCGTTTCATGCACTGGCATATCAGGCCAGGAAAGGCGCAAGGCCGGCCCTGACATCGAAATACGCGACCTACTGGTTCTGCTTCAGGATCGTTTCGGCCGAGATGAACCCCCATGTCAGGTTCGGGCCGAGCGTCGTGCCGGCACCGACGGCCCTGGTGCCGATCGGATTGGCCATCGCCAGACCCGCGGCATAGAGCCCCGGAATGATCGAGCCGTCCTGCCGCAGAACCTGGGCGAATTCATTGGTGCGCGCGCCGCCTTTGGTGCCGATGATCGAGCGGTTGACCGAAAGGCCGACATAAGGCGCCTCGTCGATCGGGTAGAGCCGAACCTTGCCGCCATCCTTCTTGCGCTCCCAGGCCGGTTCGCCCCGATGGAAATCGTCATCGGCGCCTTTGGCGCAGAAGGAGTTCCAGCGGTCGATCGATGCTTTAAGCTCCGCTGCCGGCAAGCCGAGCTTGGCAGCGAGCTCTTCAATCGTATTGGCTTTTTTTACCCAGTCGCGCTCGTAAGAGGCATACCAGCGGAAGGGGAAGGAGGATTCCAGGAAACGATGATCGCCGACCAGATAGCAGGGCAGATTCACCGGCGCGCCATCGGCATCGCGGGCATCGAGCGCCTCGCCGATGTTGAAATGCGCCTCGCTAACGAACCGCTTGGCATTGCGGTTGACGACGATGGAATGCGGCTCGTAGAGAAAGTTGATCGGCAATCCGTAGCGCTTTCCCTCATAACGCGTTGGCAGGCAGACATAGACATTCGCCTGGTCCATGTTGTCGAGATGCGCGCCGACGGCTTCCGCCATTTTCTGGCCGTCGCCTTCGTTGCTCATCGGCGTTCCGATGCGGTCGAGCGGGCCGGGGAAATGACGCTCCCGCATTTCCTTGTTCCACTCGAAACCGCCGGAAGCGATTACCACGCCGCGACGTGCGGAAATGGTTTCGCGCCGCCCCGAGCTCTCGATCTCGACGCCGGTGATGCGACCACTGTCGTCCTGCACCAGTCCGACGGCCCGAGTCTCGAGCCGGAATGTCACGCCGGCATCGAGGCAGCCCTTGATCAGGCCGGTCATCAGCGCTGTGCCCTGGGCGCCTGCATTGTTCAGCCAGCGCCAGAAGAGCTTCGGCCACATCTTGAAAATGGCGTAAAACGGACGATGGTAGAGGTCCAGATCGACATTTTCCTGATAGGTGAAGACATGCGGCAGGGTGGATCGCCGTATCTTGCCGGCATATTTGCCGACCAGTCGCCTGCTTAAGGGCATGGGCGACAACATGCGCCCGTATTTCTTTCCGCCGGATGCTTCAACATAGGGGTCGGGCTCGTCGATCAGCCGAAAATCGATCGGCGTATTGTCGGAGAGAAACTTCAACATGGTCGGTGCGTTTTCGACAAAGGCACGATGGCGGGTGCCTTCCCTGTCTGCCCAATCCGCCGGCTGCACGGCACGCAGATAATCGAGTGCTTCCTGCTTGCTGTCGGATACGCCTTCCGCTGCCGCGATGTGGTTTGCCGGGATCCAGACGCCGGATCCGGACATTGCCGAGGTTCCGCCGAGCTTTGCACTCTTCTCTATCGCGAGGACACGAAGCCCACCCTTTGCAGAACGTAGCGCTGCCGAGCATGCCGCTGATCCTGTTCCGATGACGATGACGTCAAACCCGTCCATTCTGTTCCCCTGATCTGATTGCATTCAATATAGATCAGCAAAATCGTATCTGTCTACCAATGTGTCGACACTTTGTGAGAAGATATCTGTCGTGCTGCCGCGGGTCCTTTCGTGGGAGGACGTGTCCGATAAGCATGAGAAAATGCGAGTTGATAGCCGCTCATTTGGACGTTCTGCGGTTTAACTCATTGATCAAAGATCCGAGTTTGGACGAGCCGAACATAGTGGCAGTAAAATCTCGACTTTAGTCCTACAAATGTGGAGATCATAGGCTCTCCATGTGGGTATGCTCCTACATGGAGACTCGTATGGGCACTATCAGCTTAACCAGCTGCAAAATGAACCACGATGTCAGCACAGCGAAAAGGCCTCCGAGGCGGGGCCTGTCGTTATTACAGATCGAGGCAGACCGCCGCATGTCCTTATGACATACGGCGATTTTGAGCGCCTGATCGGCAAACATCACAATCTTGTCGACGCGCTCTCCATGCCTGGTTTATCGAATATCGATTTTGATCCACCTCGGCTGGTAATCACCAGCCGCGAGATCGATTCTTCTTGAAATATTTGCTCGACACAAACGTCGTCTCCAAGCTGCGTAAAGCTGATCCGAATGTTACTAACTGGATAAGCGCTCAAGACTCCCGCGACCTGTTTATTTCCGCCATAGCATTTTAGAGCTTGAGCGCTGGATACTCAGCATCCATCGACGGCGACGTAGCGGCACTGGTTCACGGGCTACTAGTTGTCACACGCAATACTCACGACTTCCTGGGAACCGGCGTTATCTTTCTAGACCCGTGGCAAGATTGAGGACTTTCAAAACCGTTTGCGAGGCAGTTGTCCGCGAAAATCCAATATCAAAGTACATTGAGCTCTTTCGAAAGGTAAGGATCGGCGGTTCACATCCCACTCAAAAGCGTAAGAAATCACGGGCTCGCAATGACGCTGAGCCAGCTCCTCGCGTAGTTCGCTTAACGGGCTCAGGCTTAAGCCAAAAGGTCCGGAGGTGTTTTTTCCTCACTAGAGAAGCTTACCCAAAGCGCCAACGAAGTACGCGTTAGTCTCGATCCGGCGTGCCTTCGAAGTGGGATCGCCCAGGACATCATTTTTTCTTTTTCTTTTTCCCAGATGAAACGATGAGATCGCGATACTCGTCCATGTCACCTTCGAATGTGGTGACAGTGCCGTTGTTGACGAGCCACAGGCGGTCGACGGTCGCTTCAATCAGATGACGATCATGCGAAATCAGAATCACTGCGCCATCATAATCGTTGAGCGCCTCGATCAGCGCATGACGGCTGTCGATGTCCAGATGGTTGGTCGGTTCGTCAAGGATCAACAGGTTCGGCGCATGGAATGCCGCCAGACCCATCAGTAGGCGAGCCTTTTCACCACCCGAGAGATCCTTGGCAGCAGTCGCCATCTTTTCGGTTGCAAGACCCATCTGTGCCACCCGGGCACGGACCTTGGCTTCCGGTGCCTGCGGCATCAATTTGCGCACATGCTCGACAGCTGATTCTTCAGGCACCAGATCATCCAGTTGGTGTTGGGCAAAAAAGCCGATTTTCAGCGAAGGGGCTGTGCGCAGATCGCCGGTTTCGGGCGCCAGACGGCCGGAGATGAACTTGGCGAACGTCGATTTGCCGTTGCCATTGGAACCCAGCAGCGCAATTCGGTCATCATTGTCGATACGGAGATTGATGTCCTTGAGAATCGGATTGCCTGGTTCGTAACCGACCGAGCCACCATCGATGGCGATAATCGGCGAGGCGGGCTGCTTCGCCGGTTCCGGAAAGGTTATGGGCTGAACGTGATCTTCGATGACCGAAGATACCGTACCCATGCGCTCCAGTGCCTTGACGCGTGATTGTGCCTGTTTGGCCTTGGAAGCCTTGGCTTTGAAGCGGTCGATAAAGCTCTGCAGATGCTTGCGCGCTGCATCGTTCTTGACCTTGGCCTTGGTCTGCAATTCGTCGTTCTCGGCCTTCTGGCGCACAAACTGGTCGTAACCGCCGCGATACAAGGTCAGCTTCTTCTGGTCGAGATGGACAATGGCATTGACGGCGTTGTTCAACAGGTCGCGGTCATGGCTGATGACGATGACCGTGTAAGGATACCGGCGGATGTAATCCTCAAGCCAGAGCGTGCCTTCAAGGTCGAGATAGTTGGTCGGTTCGTCGAGCAGCAGCAGGTCAGGTTCGGCAAACAGCACGGATGCCAGTGCCACGCGCATGCGCCAGCCACCTGAGAAGGACGATGCCGGGCGAAGCTGGGCTTCCTGGTTGAAACCGAGACCGGCCAGAATGCTGGATGCACGCGCTTCGGCCGAATGCGCGTCAATATCGACCAGCCGCATCTGAATATCGGCGATGCGTTCCGGGTCGGTTGCTGTTTCCGATTCCAACATCAGCGCGGCGCGTTCCTTGTCGGCCGCCATGACAATCTCGATGAGACTGTCTTCCGTACCGGGAGCTTCCTGCGCCACCTGTCCGATCCTGGCATTCTTGGGGATCGATACGGAGCCGCTTTCGGCGCCGTGGTCCCCGGTGATGACTTTGAACAGAGTGGATTTCCCCGCGCCATTTCGGCCAACAAGGCCAGCCTTGGTGCCGCTTGGAAGTGTCACATTGGCCTTATCAAGGAGGAGACGGCCGGCGATGCGGGTGGAAAGATCGGAAATTGAAATCATGGCGCGGTTGTGGCTAAAGTCTTATCTGATAGCAAGCGCGGTGGATGGATCGCCGATGCCCATCGGGAAAAGCGATGGCGGTGGATGCTGCGCTGCAACACAGGCTTGGTTGCCAAGCTCAATCAAGTCGCTGCTGCAGGTTTGCAATATCATTGGCAAGTGGTGCCATAAGACTATCATAATCCGGCAGTTCGCGTTCGCGGAACGTTTTGCGCCAGATTTTGCGATATATGTTTGATAGACGCCGACTAGTCTGCCGAACTGATCTCATTGATTGGCACATTGCGTCCCACAAGTTGCTGTAAGTGCCGCCGATCGTTGATGCCGCGAACAGCAATGAGACATTCCAAATTGCCGGATATAATCCTCTGTAATCAATGATACGGCGCGCTTGGAAATGGAACATGCTAGGTTCAGATCCATCCAGGACATCCAGGACATCCAGGACATCCAGGATGTCCTTGGGTCGCTGGGGTCTGGCTCTCTACGGATTCGTGTTCTTCGCGAGCGTGTCGACAATCGTTTCGGAGCAACCCGTATATCCCGCAGTATCAAGCGTCACCATGTCATGGCCAGCCATTTCCGGATGCTCGGAGATCGCCTGGGTGAATGGTACGCCCTCCATGACAGAGCGCTGTGCCGCCTCGTAGAGCATGTGATGGGCCTTGTGCCGTCCCAGTCTATCGGAAAGCTGCATCATGGCTGCTTCCGACACGATCAACCCGTTGGTGATCTCGACGTTACGCTTCATCGCATCGACGTGAACGACGAGGCCGGTGACGAGACGCGTCAGGGTGGCGGCGACCGAAGCGCCGAGTATGGCAATTTCCGGGACGGCGACGTCAGCAACGTTGGTGGCCGAGGAATCGCCTTCATCCATACGCACCATTGAGCCCAGCATCAGCGGCAGGCGAGCGGACAGCAGCCTGCAGAGGCTGATGAGCAACAATGCGGTGGACGGATTGCGCTTCTGGGCCATGGTCGAGCTACCGACCTTGCCCATATGGAAAGCCTCCTCGACCTCACCGATCTCCGTACGCTGCATGAAGACGACGTCTTGGGCGATCTTCTCAGCCGTCCCGGCAAGCAAGGCGAGAGCGGAAAAATAATCGGTTGCACGGTCGAAGGACGAGCGCATCGGCAGCACCGCGGGCTCAAGCCCAAGAATTCTTGCCATTTCAGCCTCGACCGCTGGCCCCTTTTCGCCCATCGCCGCAAAGGTTCCGATCGCGCCGCCGAGGCACGCGACGAAGGACGGCGAAACGCGATCCCGCAGTCTCACACGATCGCGGCGCACCTCTTCAAGCCAGCCCGTTACCTTAAAGCCGAAGGTCATCGGTAGCGCATGTTGGCCATGGGTGCGGCCAGCCTGCAGCGTGTCGCGATGAGCGAGTGCCAGTTCCGACAACGAGATTTCCGCAGTGGCCAGGCTGGTGTCGATCAGTGCCTGCGTGCGACGCATCTGTAGCGCCACGCCGGTATCGAAAATGTTCTGGGTCGTTGCACCCCAATGGATGTATCCGGCGGCCGGTTCGCCGGCGAATTCTTCCATCTGCCTAAGAACGGGCACGAAGGGATGCTGCGCATGGGCGATATCGCGACTGAGGCGCTCGGTATCGAAACGCTCGTGACGACTTGCTTCAGTGATCGCCGGTACGGCGTCTGCCGGAATGACGCCGAGACGACCCTGAGCCTGCGCAAGCGCGGCCTCGACATCCAGCCATGCCTGCAGAGTCTGCAAGTCGCTCCAGATCTCCTTCGCCTCTTCGCTGAACCAATGGCGGGTGATGAAGGAGTCGAACATTCCTGCAGTCATGACAATTCCGGATCTGTATCAATCAATGAAAGAAAAAAACGCTCCGGCGAACCGGAGCGCCGGGATCACTACTCTACGGAAATCGACGATTCTTCGACGATCTTCTTGTAGGTATTCGCCTGCTCCTCGACGAAGCCGGTAAACTCGCCAACCGGCATTGGGGCCGCAGCAAAGCCTGCATCGGCCAAACGTTTCTTGACGTCATCCTGGGCCAGTGATTCTGCAATTGCATCGCTGATCATCTTGGCAACGGCCTCGTCGGTGCCTGCCTTGACGAACAGTCCTTGCCACAGCGGCAGCGCCAGGCCGTTGAAACCCTCAATCTCGCCGAGAGCGGGGACGTCCGGCAATGCAGCGGCGCGTTCAGCGCTGGTGACGGCCAGAATCCTGATCTTGCCGTCCTTTGCGAAGGGAAGTGCAGTCGAGGTGGTCAGCACGGCAGAATCGAGAATGCCTGCCAGCAGATCGTTTGAAACCTGCGTGCCGCCACGATAGGGGGCATGCAGAAGCTTTACGCCGGCGCGATGGCCGATCATCTCGCCAACGAAATGCTGGGCGGAACCGATGCCCGGAGAGCCGTAGGTTACCGTTTCGGGCTGTTCCTTGGCGGCCGAGACGAGTTCGGCCAGGGTCTTGTAGGGTGATTCAGCCGGTACGGCGATTGCCATCGAGGTCAGCGCGGTGCGACCGACCGGTAAGGTAGATACCTTCCAGTCTATATCCACCGACTTGTTGACCATAGGGACCGCAACCGTGTCGAAGCCGCCGTAATAGAGCGTCGCACCATCGGCCTTGCCGTTGATCAGCTTCTGCAGTGCGATCATACCGCTGGCGCCGGTGGCGTTCTCCACCACGACAGAGCGACCGAGGCGCTTGGTAAGTTCCGGCGCCATGACGCGTGCCGCATAATCGGCACTGCCGCCAGCCGAATAACCGACCAGCAATGTCATGGGACCGCTGTCCTGGGCGAAAGCCGCAATCGGAGATGCGGCCAGCGTGAGCGAAGTCACGGCTGCGGCGATGAAATGACGTCTAAACATTTTTCCTCCCGACTGGATACAATATATATTGTATCGTTAGATATAATCACTTATAGCGTTACTATAGCCGAAAATTCCGCACATCAAGCCAAAATTCAAAATCAATTTTAGCTTGAAGATACATATTGTATTGTATTAAGGAGACGCTCATGTCCGAGACTAGCAAACTCCAATCCTATTTGCGGTCGGTCGCATTGACGGCCCCCCCCGGAGAGCGTCTGCCGACCGTACGGCAGTTGATGCGCGACTTTTCGCTGAGTCAGCAGAACGTCGAGCGCGCACTGAAGGCTTTGAAGCATGAGGGGCTCGTGGCGGCTCATGTCGGTCGAGGCACCTTTTTCACCGGAGAAAATTCCCAACCGCTTGCCGTGTCGCGCAACCTTGCTGGCCAGGACAAAGCTCAGCGCAGTGTCATTTTGCTTCGCCGCTCGTCCAACAATCTTCGCGGACGCTTCGTGCTGGAAGAGTTGCAGCGGCGCCTTTCCGATGCCGGACATGTGACGCTCGAAGTCGGTTACTCCGATCCGGAACATGCCAAGCAGGTTCTTCAAACCCTGCCACGTTTCGATGCCTGCATCGTCCAGAACTCCTTCGATACGATGCCGGTGGACATGATCGCCGCGATCCGACGCAAGACGGAAACGATCGTCGTTGACGGCGCATGGTTGGTTGGTACCGATATCGATGCGGTCGGTTTCGAATGGGGCCAATCGATCGAAACTGCGGTTCAACGCCTGACCGCAACCGGGCATGATTGCATCCATCTTCTCACGACGACGAGTTTCTTTCTCGCCAACGAGATGGGTCTTCACCGTTGGCGGAACCTGCGCGAACGACCGGATCTGGCGCAGATCCTGCAGCCCGAAATCCGCGTCGCGAAACTGCCGCCCAAGGACTACGAGGATGTTGCTGTCGATGCATTTATCAATGCAATCAACGGAGATCAGGCCGCCAGCCGACGCGCGCTGATTATCTGGGGCATTGATGACGGCGCCAAATTCAAGGCCCTGGTTGAGCGGGCAGGGTTGGCCATCCCCCGCGACCTTTCCGTCATCCTTCTCGGCCGCACCGATCTTGCGCCGGAAGCCGGCGGCTTCTTTCACGTGATCGGTTACAGCGCCGCCGATCAGGTCGACGGTGTCTATCGCCGTCTCATCGAGCGCTGGCAGAAGCCGGAGGAGCCCTTCGGGCTCAGGCTACTGCCCATGACAGAACACTCCGGCCCCTCTCTCGGCGGGCAGGCCTCTACAAAATAACCTTCATACCAGGGAGGAAGGTAAGAATGACGCAAATACGCGGACAAAAGGATCTCGGCATCGGGGTGATCTATCTCGCCCTCGGTCTCGCCGGCTTCATCATCGCCAGAGACTATTCCTTCGGCACATCGGGGCGCATGGGGCCGGGTTATTTTCCGACCATCATTTCCGGCCTGCTGATCCTTTTCGGCATCATCGCCATGCTGCGTGGTCTTATGCGTGAAGGTCAGCCGATTGGCAGTCTAAATTGGAAGGGCATGGCGCTGATCACTTTGTCGGTCTGCGCCTTCGGCTATCTCCTGGAAACGGCGGGCGTCATCGTCGCACTCCTGGCGTTGATCCTTATCTCGGCTGCAGCCAGTGAACGGTTCCGCTTCGAATTGCGCGCTGCACTCGGTCTTGTTGCCTTCATCATCGTGTGCGCCGTCGTTTTCATCAAGGGACTCGGCGTCCCCATGCCGCTCATCGGCGAATGGTTCAAGTGAGGCCGAAGTGATGGATATTTTCGCAAATCTCTGGCTCGGTTTCACCGTTGCCGGCACATTCTACAACCTGTTCTATTGCCTTGTCGGCGTTTTCCTCGGCACCGCCATCGGCGTTCTCCCGGGCCTTGGTCCGGTGGCGACGATCGCCATGCTTTTGCCGATTACTTTCGGACTGCCGCCGGAATCTGCTCTGATCATGCTGGCCGGCATCTATTACGGTGCTCAGTACGGTGGATCGACGACTGCTATTCTGGTCAATTTGCCGGGTGAACCATCGTCGGTCGTGACCGCGCTCGACGGTTACCAGATGGCACGTCAGGGGCATGCCGGCCGTGCGCTTTCGACAGCCGCTATCGGATCGTTCATTGCCGGAACGATTTCAACCATCCTGATTGCAGTTTTTGCGCCGGCGCTTGCCGCTGTCGCGCTGCAATTCGGTCCGGCCGAATATTTCTCGCTGATGGCCCTCGGCCTGATCGCCTCGATCGTCATGGCCTCTGGTCCGTTGCTTCATGCCCTCGGCATGATTCTCGTCGGGCTGTTGCTTGGCATGGCGGGTACCGACGTGAACTCGGCCGTGCCTCGCTACACGTTCGGCATGCCGCTTCTCTCTGACGGGCTTGATTTCGTCGTCATCGCCATGGGCGTCTTCGGTCTCGGCGAAATCATTGCCAACCTCGAAGACGAAGCGGATCGCTCGGTCATGACCAAGCGCGTTACCGGTCTGATGCCGTCGAAGGAAGACTGGAAACGCATCATTGCGCCTATCTTGCGCGGCACCGCGCTTGGCTCGTTGCTTGGCATTCTGCCCGGTGGCGGCGCGGCACTCGCCTCGTTTGGCTCCTATTCGTTGGAGAAGAAATTAGCCAAGCATCCGGAAGAGTTCGGCAAGGGCGCAATCGAAGGTGTTGCCGGTCCGGAATCGGCCAACAATGCCGGTGCCCAGACGTCGTTTATCCCGATGCTGACGCTTGGATTGCCATCGAATTCCGTCATGGCCTTGATGATCGGCGCGATGATCATCCAGGGCATCCAACCGGGTCCTTCAGTCATGACCGAGCAGCCCACGCTGTTTTGGGGACTGATCGCATCCATGTGGATCGGTAATGCGATGCTGCTCGTCCTGAACCTGCCGTTGATCGGGCTGTGGGTACGGATGATCGCCATTCCCTACAATTTCCTCTTCCCGATCATCATTGTGTTTTGCGCGATCGGCGTGTTCAGCGTCAACAACAACGCCTTCGACGTGTATATGATGGCGATTTTCGGCGTGGTCGGTTACGTTTTCCGCAAACTTGATGCGGAGCCGGCGCCTATGCTTCTCGCCTTCATCCTCGGCCCGATGATGGAGGAGTTCCTGCGCCGCGCACTGCTTTTCTCGAAGGGCGACCCGAGTGTACTCGTCACCCGTCCGGTCAGCGCCGGTCTTCTGATCGTCGCGGCTGTCCTGCTCGTTGCCGTGCTGTTGCCGTCGGTACGCAAGGGTCGCGAGAAAGCATTTCAGGAAGAGTAGCTGATTTTTCACCCGGACAGATGCGTGCCATTTGTCCGGGCAGCCGCTTCAAACATGCGCGACATTATCTATTTGATTGGCGCACATGCTGGACCTTAACGATCTTCGCCTTTTTTGCCCTCTTTGCCGATCACGGCGGCATAGCGAGGCCTAGCCGGGCATTGGACCTGCCCAAGTCGACGTTGAGCCGCAGACCTCGAGGCTCCTACCTCAAATCGATGCTCGTGGAGCGGAACAGCGATGTCTTTACTTTAACGCGATTAGGGCATCGCTTCCTGCAGCACTGCAGGGATGCCGCCTCCGCAGGTTGTGCGGCTGAGATGGTTCTCCTCGGTGGCGAGCGCTAAATTGCCGGCGATGCCCGTATCAGCCTGTCCTCGGCTCTTCGTGGTGCTGCTTGTGCATGAAGCTCCGGTCGTGGGACACTAGCAGGTAGAAGTTCGGCTCCAGGAACCGCAGCATTGGCAAACCCAGCCGAGCTTTCTGTCCACCGCCGGCGTAACCTTTCTTAACGTGACGACACACTGGCCAAGCGCGTGATCGATACGGTTCCTTTCGGATCATTCGCAGTACCTGCGGATCAAACGGAAGGGTCGATTCATGCAAGGGATATCCCGATCAGTGCTGCCGCAACTGCGTCTTGTCGTGTCGGCATTGGTGGTCTGGCTTGTCTTTCTCTCCGCATCACAAGCTGAAAACCAGACGCCGGTCACGGTCGTCGTCGCCCGGCAGGGGGAGGTGACGGAGAAAATCCCCGTTGTCGGCTCGCTCATCGCCAGGGAGGAGGTAGAGGTTCAACCGTTTATCGAAGGGCGCGTCATCGAGCATATCCTTGCCGAAGTGGGGCAGCGGGTCGAGCGAGGGCAGCCGCTTGCCCTGATCGATACGACCGAAGCGCGAATGCTGCTCGACAAGAATTCCGTGAGCATGCTGCGGGCGAGAGCCGCCGCCGAGGTGGAAGGCAGCAGGCTCGATGTTGCTGCGGTCGGCGAGGCGGAGGCGCGCAAGGCGCTGGAGCGTAGTCGGGCGTTGCAGCCCAAGGGCGCAGTATCGCAACAGCTTCTGGATGAGCACGAAAACGCCCATGCCCGCGCCGTTGCGGAACTAAGACTCGCGCGCCAGTCCCTCGCTCTGGCGGAAGCCGATGCCGAACTGATCGCCCGCGAGCGAAAGGAAATCGCGCTGACGGTCGAGCGCAGCACGGTGAGGGCGCCTGATGCCGGGCTGGTGCTCAAGCGGGCTGCTCGGATCGGCGCGATGACCTCGGCATCCGCAAGCCCTTTGTTTGTCATCGCCAAGGATGCCGCGATCGAATTTGTCACGCAGGTGACCGAAACAAGCTTCATGCGGCTCGACGAGGGCATGCGCGCGCAGATCAGCCTGCCGGGATACGAAGGCCTGCTCGGCGGCAGGTTGCGACTGACCGCAGCGCAGATCGATCCGGTTACCCGCAGCGGTGAGGTACGCATCGAACTTGATGAAACGGATGGACTGAAGCCGGGCGTCTTCGCTCGCGGCAGCATCAACGCCTCGCCACGGCGCAACATTCTCCTGCCTGGAAGCGCGGTCAATACAGCAAGCGGCGCGAGCAATGTCTTCGTGGTCAAAGATGGCGTCGTGGATCGTCGCAACGTGACCGTGGGTGTGCGGCAAGAGGGCCTTGTCGAGATTGTCGATGGGCTCAGCGATGGCGAGATCGTGGTGCTGAAATCCGGTGGGTTTCTCAAAACCCAGGAAAAGGTTCGGCCTGTTCTTGCCGTGTCCGATCGACCGACTGCAAATCATGTCGCTTCGGCTTTTGCCGTCGAACACAGGGAGATGGCGCGATGAACGGCAATATCTCCGCCTGGGCGATCCGCAATCCTCTTCCATCCATCCTTTTTTTCGTGATCCTGGCGGTGGTCGGTCTCTACAGTTTCACCCGCCTGCCGGTCACGCATTTCCCTACGATCATCACGCCTGCAGTCAAGGTAACTGTTGAGCAATCGGGTGCAACGCCGATCGAACTGGAAACCGAAGTTACGCGGCTTGTCGAAAATGCGATCGCGTCGCTTCCGGGCATCAAGGAACTATCCTCCACGATCGGCGAGGGACGTTCGGTCACAACGGTGGAATTCGAACTCGGCCTTGTTTCGCCAGATCGTGCGATGAACGATGTGCGTGACGTGATCGCGCGGATCAGGGGCGATCTGCCAGGAACCATCGACGAACCGATTATCGAGCGCATTGAGGAGGAAGCGCAGTCCATCGTTACCTATGCGGTTGCCAGTCAGGAGATGACGGTAGCCGAACTCTCCTGGTTCATCGACGACACCGTGATGCGAGATCTGCAGGGCCTTTCCGGTGTGGGGCGTATCGATCGGATCGGTGGTGCCGACCGCGAGATCCATGTCGAACTCGATGCGGACCGGCTACAGGCACTCTCGCTTTCCGTGAACTCGGTGAACGAAACGATCATGGAAACCCAGTTCGACCGATCCGGCGGGCGCAGTGATATGGAAGGCCGCGAGCAGGTGCTGACGACCGCCGCCGCTGCCGGTACCGTTGAGGGGATTGCAGAAACGCGTCTGTCGCTTGGTGGTGAAAACTCCGTCCGGTTGGCGGATGTCGCGACTGTGAGCGATATGTTTGCCGAACCTCGTTCATTCGCGACGCTGAACGGCGCCGATGTTGTCGGTTTCTCCGTTTATCGCTCGCAGGGGGCAAGCGATGTGACCGTTGCCAAAGAGGTGGCGGGTGCCGTCGAAAAATTAGGTGTCGGCCATCCCGATCTTCGTTTCGAAATCGTCGATGACACTGTTTCTTATACCTCCGGAAATTATCGGTCGGCGATGCACACGCTGCTCGAAGGAGCGGCACTCTCGATCGTGATAGTTTTCCTGTTCCTGCGTGATTGGCGCGCGACGCTGGTTGCGGCCGTCGCTCTGCCGTTATCGATCATCCCGACATTCTTTGCGATCGATCTGCTTGGCTTCTCGCTCAACATTCTCAGTCTGTTGGCAATCACGCTGGTGACAGGCATCCTGATCGATGATGCCATCGTCGAGATCGAGAACGTTGTCCGTCATCGCAATATGGGCAAATCAGCTTACAGAGCGGCACTCGATGCGTCTGGCGAAATCGGTCTTGCGGTGATTGCGATTTCGGCGACGATCATCGCTGTCTTTGCGCCCGTTGGCCTGATGAGCGGTGTCGTCGGGCTCTACTTCCGGGAATTTGGACTGACGGTGGCAATTGCGGTGTTCTTCTCGCTGTTGGTGGCCCGGATGATCACCCCCGTCATGGCGGCCTATATGATGAGCGCCGCTCACCCGATCGAAGCAAAGCAGGGGAGATTGTTGCTCGGCTACCAGAGTTTTTTGCGACAGACTCTTCGCTGGAAATGGGTGACGGTCATATCCGCCTTCGGGTTATTCATTCTTGCGATGATCGCGCTCATGTCGGTACCGACCACGTTCCTACCGGCAGAAGATTCCGGGCGCCTGACGCTGACTGTCGAATTGCCGCCAGGCTCAAGCCTTGCCGACACCCGTGAGGTAACTGATAGGATCGCGGCCACGATCGGTCAGGTCGATGAGGTCGAAGGTGTGCTGGTTCGGGCCGGATCGAGCATGAGCGGCCAGCAGGACGTGCGTTACGCCGTCGTCTCGATCGATCTCCTGCACAAGGTCGAGCGTAGCCGGTCCTCCTTTGCGATCGAAGCCGAACTTGAAAAGACGTTGATCGACATTCCGGACGTTCGCCTGCGCTTTCTCAACGATCGCGGTGGTCGCGACATATCATTCTCTGTGCTGGGCAGTAACGGTGCCGTCGTTCAGAACGCGACCGACCAAATCCTTCGGGAGATGGCCGCGGACGGTAGCTTCGTCGGACCGACAAGCGATAACGTCGCGATGCGGCCAGAGCTTCGCATGACGGTCGATACCGAGAAAGCGACAACGCTCGGCGTCTCGACCGCAGCCATTGCCAGCACGATGCGGATTTCGACGATTGGCGATGTGGATTCGCGCCTGGCGAATTTCGTCGAAGGCTCGCGCCAAATCCCGATCCGCGTTGTTCTTGATCGAGCCGCGCGAGGCCGATTACCGGTGTTTGAAACGCTGAGTGTGCCGACCGCAAACGGGGGGCAATTGCCGCTGTCCGCTATCGCCGCGATCAGCTTCGACGAGACCGTCGCCGCGATCGATCGCTTCGACCGTCAGCGCCGGATCGAAATCGGCGCTGATATGGCCGCTGGTTTGACTTCAGGGCAAGGGCTTGAGCGCCTGATGCAGCTCGATAGCGTCAAAAAACTGCCTGACGGCGTGCGTGTCCAGGCAACCGGCGATTCGGATACGGAGGGCGATGTCTTCGAAAGCTTTGCGGTCGCGATGGGAGGGGGCATCATGCTGGTGCTTATCGTTCTCATCCTGCTCTTCAAGAGCATAGTGTCGCCCTGGACCATTCTTGCATCTTTGCCGCTTTCCATAGGTGGCGTCGTGGCTGGCCTTCTCATAAGCGGATACCCGATATCCCTGCCCGTCGTGATCGGCATCCTGATGCTGATGGGCATCGTGACCAAAAATGCGATCATGCTGGTTGATTTTGCCATCGAGCGGGAGGCGCATGGGCTTTCCCGTGGTGAGGCGATCGTCGAGGCATGCCGGGAGCGCGTGCGCCCGATCATCATGACGACGCTTGCGATGGTCGGCGGCATGCTGCCGTCGGCTTTCGGGATCGGAGAAGGCGGCGAGTTTCGGGCTCCGATGGCAATCTCCGTGATCGGCGGATTGCTTGTCTCCACCGTCCTATCGCTGATCGTGATCCCATCGCTGCACCTGATCGTCTCGGATATCGGCGATCGCGTCAGTCACGTCTTCCGGCCTTTCCTCCAGTCGGCCGAAGCGGGCTCGAAAGAGATCCGACAATAAGCGCGCCATCACCGCACGGCTTCCCCAGGCCGATCCCTGGCGCGCTTTTGACGGGGCCAGCTTCCGCAGGCTGGCCCCGTCATCTTTTTCTAGGGATTTGACTGAAGCCAATATTGCCCAAGGCAAAATGGCAGCGTTCGTGGAGGGGAGTGAATTGCGATGAGGCAAAAATATCGGGTGGCTGACTGCACGATGCCGCTATGCCTTATGTCAGCGGAAACAATGCTTTTTCGCTAGTGTTTTTCGATTGGCTTCTCAGTTTTCGGGCCGCCGCATTCAGAAGCATGGGGCATTGCGGTTCGGTAGGAAACCTTCCGATGGTGGTCACCTTCCATCAGTCAGGATGCGGCTGACCTTTAATAGCTGCCATCCACCAAAAGCATCAGAATGATGGGGCCGCCTAAAAGAGCTCCGATCACGACGGCCGACACCAGTACCTGGAAGATAAGGCGCGATAGCGTTCTCCGGGCCATTCAGGGCGATCCGTACCTGTTGGATAGCGAATTCCTGCGTGGGTGTTTTGAGCGCGGAGCGCTGCGAAACAAACCTGATCCTGGAACGCACGATAGGCTGTGGTTTTTCCCGGCACTCGTGTGCGTGACACTGTTCAATTTCAAACGCCTGCAAGGCTCTGCAGATGTCTGACAATGTCGCCAACCGTCAGAAATCGGTCAGCCGCATCGTCGCCGATCTTGCAGCCAAATTCTTCCTCGAAGACCATCACCAACTCAGTGATCTCCAGCGAGTCTGCGCAGAGGTCGTGCGACAGGCTAGCCTCTTCAACGACAAGCTCCCTGGGAAGGTCGAGATAGGTCGCAATGATGCCTTTGACTCTGTCATTCAGGTCTTCGTTGGTCGGCCGGCGAAAACCGGCATCGGGTTTAGTTTGCATGTTGGTCAGCTCTTTCGAGATTGCGATGGGAGATGTCTTCACTTGATAATTCGAGATACGTGCCGACAGTCGCCGAGGCGCAAAGTGCGCCCTTCGTCTGCCATCGTTCGGAAGGGCTGGAAACCGTGCGTGATGCCCAAACGCCCGGCCTCATTGAGTGCGCGGATAAGCGATATCAGTCGCGTTCCCACGTCGAGAAGATCCTCGTCGACCTCTATTCGGGTCGAGTTTTTCCCATCGTATTTGGCGCAATAGCCATTCGGCAGCGAACATCACAGCGGTGACGATGAGCATGGAAAGCACGACGTCGGACAGATAGTGGCCTCCAAACAGTATGCGGTTGAAGGACAATGAGATTGCAAGCGACGCGAGCAGGATCTGTACAACCCTGCGCGTCACGTTCCAACCGATCGGGATGAGGTAAACCAGAGACATCATCGCCATTGCACCGGCCGCCTCTCCGGACGTGAATGAACAATTCGACGGGCAGGCCTGGGACATTTCCCAGGCAGCGGTTAGTGGTTGATCGCCCCCCAGGCCAATTGTGTCCCGTGGCCGGGCTCTTCCAAAAGTGTCTTTCAGGAACATATTCACGATGAGCCCAACACCCATTCCATATGTGACCAGGGGAATAACCGCGCGCCCGAAATTGATGCCAGCCGCATCTCTCAAACGGCGCGACGCGATCAAAGCCATCGAAACGCCTATGACAACGACGCCGGCCCAGAAATTCGCCTGCCTGAGCGCCTGGAGAAACCCGTTGTGCCTGAGGGGGAATTGCTCGCCGTCAAAGAAATACCGTGAGACAGCCATATCGATCGACGGATTGAGATAAAACGCCGCGCTCGTCACCATCGTCGTCATTAGTACGAGCGAAAGGTGCAAACCTGCTTGCTTGCTGCGCGGGATCGATGACGTCATAGGTTTGCTCCGAGTTTTCCGGGCAAGCCTAGTATCGGTCACAGGATCAGTTCATTTCGTCTTATTTCCTAATGTTTCGCGCCTCTTTAGCGACGCCTGCCATAGGCTTGTTGAGCGTGTATTGATCGATCAACACGCTGTCCTATCGGTCTTGGAGTGCATTTGGCCTGCGTCCCGTTCGTTGGCTACCGTGACAGCTTCCCAATCCTCGCAACAAAACTTAATAAAGCGAAACATATGCTGTCCTGCCGACATGCGAAACGCGTGCAGTCAGGCGAGTGAGGGCAACAGTGGTGCAAGCAAATTCCGCCAATGCAAAGGTTCTGATTGTCGAGGACGATCCCGAAATCGGCAAGCTGCTTGCGCTGGCCATTCAGGAAAACGGCATGATGGCGACCGTTGCGGAAAACGCGCATGTCATGAATGCCCTGCTGCGCAACAATGAATTCGATCTCATTATCTTGGATGTCATGCTGCCCGGCGAGGATGGCCTGAGCATCTGCCGGCGTATCCGCTCGGAAAAAACGACGCCGATCATACTTTTGACCGCGCTCGGTGAAGAAGTCGATCGTATCGTCGGGCTGGAGGTCGGAGCCGATGACTATGTCACCAAGCCGTTCAGCCCCCGCGAAGTCGTCGCCCGTATCCGCAGCCTGCTTCGGCGCGCCTCCTATGGCTTGGTGACTACCGCGGTTCAGCGAAAACTGCGCTTCGAGGGCTGGCAGATCGACCCGCTGCGCCGCCAGTTGCACGATCCGAGCAATGCCCGGGTTGCGGTGACGACGACGGAATTCGACCTGCTGCTTGCCTTCTGCCGCAATCCGGGCCGGGTGATTACCCGCGAAGAGCTTCTTTCGCTCACCCATACCGGTCTTGCAGGGCCGATCGAGCGTAGCGTCGATGTTCATATCAGCCGTCTTCGGCAGAAGATCGAGGCGGATCCGAAGACCCCCGTCCTGCTGCAGACGGTGCGACTTGGCGGTTACATGTTTACCGCGAATGTTGAGCAGTCCTAACGACTGGAAACAAAGAGGCCGGGCAGGACGCCCGGCTTCGGTCATCTGACGTGTCTGTCCTTGTCAGAACTTGTAGCCGACAAAAAGGGAGGCGGAAGGCTGTGTTTTTTCTTCCACGATCGGGCTGTCCGCAGCGTCGCCGGTGAGGAAGCCTACGCCTGCCTCACCGCGGACAAGCCAGTTTTCGCTCAACATGTAGATTGCCGATGCCGAAACGTTGACGCGCTTCAGGCCGGCTTCTGCCTTATATTCGGATAGACCGGATCTTGCCGATTGGGCGGCAGTCACACCGAAATAGGATTCCATGTGCTTGTCGTTGGCAACCACCGCCTCGACACCCGCACCGAGGATGAGCCGTTCCGTTACCGGCGCCTGATACTCGGCACCAAACGTGCCGATCAGGCTCTCGCTGCCATTGATCGTCTGGTCGACGCTGGCATATATTTCAAAGCCGTTCCAGTTGTAGGACGCCTTGGCGCCGACGGTGGCCGCGAAGTCAATGTCGCCCAGCCCTTCCAGGCGGTCCGCGTCGTCATCGTCGCGTCCGCCCTCGTAGCCAACCTTGGCCGCGAGTGCGAAGCCGTCGTGACGGAGCGCGGTTATCGTCACGCCTCTCGGATCAATTTCCAGCCATTCGCCGTAGCTGAAAACCACGAATGGTACAGGTTGTATCTGGAAGTCTTTGCCGCCTTCATATTCAGGTTCGTAGATAGCCCCGGCGCCAACAATAAGGCTCCAGCTGCGTTCCGGTTTCTCCTTGTTGAACCGTTCCTCATCGAATGGCGGTTCAGGGGGCTGTCCTGACAGGCTCGCATCGGCGGCAAGCGTGATCGAAGCCGTGCCGACGATCGCAAGCGTGGCGTATAAGGCGCTTGCGAGAAGTCGCCGATCGGTCCGTTGGATAAAAGACATGGGTGCTCCAGTGATTTGACACGGGCGTCACCCCGAAAAGCGAGCCGTGTTTGCAACGCATCTGTCCTGTCACGGGCGGAGCCGACACGGCATGTCTTTGTGTTACGCTTTATTGCGGGCGGGCGTTGGAACCCGATCGACATAAAACTTAATGTCGTTTTTCGAATGAAGGCTTTATCCTCGGTCCGACCAGCCCCGCGACATGGGGCATATTGTTTTCTATATCGGGCTGTGTAGCCCCAGGGGGCACTTTGGGATTTCGGGTCTCCCGGTTGATCTCGACCATACAAGGCCAGATCACCGCAGTGATTTTCGCTTGCCTGATCATTGCTTTCGTAATTGGTTCGACATTGGAAACCTGGGTTCGGGAGGAATACAACGCTCCCGATATGGAAAGTATGTCGGCCCAAGTGTCGGCGATCGCCTCGGTCCTCGCATCGGCTACTCCCGCGGAAAAAGGTTTGGTTCTTGCCGCGGCCAATCGAGAAGACGGGCGTCTGAGCTTGCAGCCCCTCTCGTATTCCGAACGGTTCACCACATCCTCGCCTGACGAGCCCTTCCTTCAGATTGCAGTCGATCGGCTCATTCCTCCGGAAAATCATCCCGTACCATTCGGAGGCTGGAGGACGTTCGTTGATGGTAAACGTGTTCTTGCCGCCAGGGTCGATAATGACACGCTTCTCGTAAGGGAACTTCCCGAAAGCTTCCTTCGTAACGACGCACTGATATTCGGCGCGAATTATCTGGTCGCGACCGTCACGCTTCTCATCCTGTTTTCGGTCTTCGCGGTTCGGGCGCTCACCAGCCCGCTTCGACGTATCGCTTCCGCTGCGATGAAGGCGGATATATCGCTTGGGCCCGCAATTTTCGAAGAGCGCGGGAGTGTCGAGATCGTGACGCTCGCCCGCGCGCTAAATGGCATGCAGCGCCGTATTTCGACGATGGTCGAGTCGCGGACAAGAATGCTACGCGGCATCAGCCATGACCTGAGGACGCCGTTGACGCGCCTGCGGCTGCGGGCTGAACGGGTGAATGAGGGAGAAGTAAGGGAAGCACTGCTGGGAGATATCGAGCGTATCGACAGGCTGTTGAAGGAGAGCCTTGGCTACCTTCGTGACAACCATCAACGGGAACTATCGCAACGCGCCGATTTGGCCTCAGTATTGCAGACAACCTGCGATGAGTTCGCCGATATGGGACATGACGTGAATTACAATGGCCCGGCACGCATGGTCACCAGATTTAAACCTCTGGCGCTGACGCGCGCGATCACCAATCTTTGCGAAAACGCTGTAAAGTTCGGCACTCATGTGAATGTCGAACTATGCATAAGTGATGGTCAGGCGATGATCGACGTCATGGATGATGGGCCCGGCATTCCTGAGGAATATCGGAGCCGCGTTCTTGAACCATTCTTCAAGGTGGATACGGCTCGCCACGACACCGAAACCGGGTTCGGCCTCGGTCTTTCCATCGTTGTTGAAATCATCCAAGCCCATAATGGAAAATTGGTGCTGCTCGATCGAGAACACGGTGGGCTCGTGGCGAGGCTCGTACTGCCATTGGAGCAGAAGTAGTACGGCGGCAGGCCCCAAAACTCCACCATAATAATCGAATTCTTGGTAATCACTTCGAAGTCGATGTCAGGAAGAATGGCCTCCAGTTCTCTTGCTGAAAGCCAAGCCAACAAGGCTTTCCCCAAAACCGTCGCTGTAATGTCAGGCAGTGTCCGACCCAGCTGCGAATGATGATGGCCGTGGGGCTCTCAAGCTTGAGAACGTAAATCGCAGTTTGTCCCTCCATTGGCTCTATTAAGGCTGGTATGAGTTGTCGTGTCCGACGCGTCGGTCGCCACCAGCACCGCCGCCTGTCATATTTAAAGCCCGCGGACTGACAACGCCGATGACTGGGTGTCGTTAGCGACGGACGGAACAGACGGCGATCCGAGCGGCGAATGCGCTCTCTTCCAGACGTATCGTGATAGCTTCGATGATGATCTCGGGACGGCTGGCTTTCTTGATCGGCAGCTCGGAAACAGATGGGTCAACGATAACTGCTGCGAACTCCACTGCATCCTCGGGTGCAGGGAGAGCCAGCTTACCTTGCAATCATCCGCCAGCTGGATAGGTGGTTCGGATTCGGGCCGTGTCGCTCGGCCACCTTAGTGACCATCGCGCCTTGCCGAAAGACTCTCCGAAGCTATCTGCGCCTCGACCGCACCCGGTGAATTGATGGCGGGTGCCCGCAACCAAGATCAAACAACGGAATCGAGGACGCCGCTCATCAAAAAGCTCCTCCGCGAATGCGTCGAGGAGCTTTTCTGAGTTAAGTCTCAGCAAGATCTAGTGAGGTCCTGGACGTCTTTACAAGGCAATCACGAAAGGTCGAAGCTCATCCTGTGCCTAGTGGGTGCGGCATAGAAGCGACCAGACCATGCAGAGTACTCCAAGCGGCTTCATGACGCATGTCAACGCTTGGCTAGCCGAATATCCGGTCGAAATGCGCTCCCAAGTTGTCCCATGATCTTTTACAGAATGGCCTTCGATCGGATTTTAGGCGAAGTTACTTCGATGGTCATCACCATTTTGCAATAGAGACTGGAATACAGCAGCCTCTACCGCCAACTGACAAAACACGTCTTCGTCGATATAACTGGCTGGCTAATGTGATCGCGAGACGATAGACCAATCATCGATGCCGGGATCGTTTGCGAGATCGGCTACGCGATCGATGGAATGCACTATGTCACGCCGGCAAATCACTGGCGCATCGACGACTATGTCCACTGGCACGTTCGTCGGCAAGTCGGATGCTGAAAGTCCAGCAGAAGGGCATTCCGGTGTGTTTTACTGTCACCCCATCTCGACGGCATTGTATTTTTCCGCGCCGTCTTCAATCACGACATCCAGTATCGCTCTGTTATAGTTTTTGGCGAAGCCGAGTTTTGCGCCAGTGATGTCGTTGAAAAAAGTGTGAGTGCCGCGGTCGTATCAAGTGTGAATTCGCCTGCAGTCCCTAACCGTGGCGGACACGGTCTAGATTTCTTTTGTATTTTTTGTGGAGCATCGGTTCATGCGAGATGACTGCCTTGCGGTTCGCCCATGATGGGAGACATGCAAGCATAATTCATGCGGGCAGGGTGTATCGGGACAAGTGGCCGACTGTGACCATGGCAAACGGCATGAAGTTCAATCCACCTTTGGTGCATCCAATATTCGGAGAAGCGCCCTCTTTTCTCTAGGCTGGCTGCTGCGCGATGGGGTTTCAAATGGGTGGCATCGATCATCAACTGCTGGGACTTGTCGTTGGAAGAGTCCGGTAGCCGTTTCCTTATCCATCGCGGAACATAGCGGCCCCGAAGCGAATTTCATCCCGCCATGCTGCAATGCGGCATTTTTACCTTTGACCGTCGCCCACTGCAGGTATATCTAAATATGAGATGCTTATCTCATTATTTGAGACAAATGATGCATCGATTTAAAGCATCCTGGATGCGGCTCACTGCCTCCTTCCCGGAGCAATCATAATTTAACAGCCGAACCGCGGGAGGGGTTTTCGATGCTGATTACCACTTTAGATACAGGTACCACCAACACCCGCGTAATCGCATGGCGCGACGGTTCTCCAGTCGCCGAAGCCGGGAGGCCAGTAGGTGTTCGCGATACAGCCATCACCGGCAGTACGGACAAGCTCAAGGCAGCTGTCGGTGAGGCATTGTCGGAAGCGCTCGCCGGTGCAAACATATCCCCGGACGAGAAATGCCTCTATCTCGCCTCGGGCATGATCACCTCTAACAACGGTCTTCGCGAAATCCCTCACCTGCCCGCACCTGCAGGTAAAACCGAACTTGCGGCAGGCATGCAGTCGGTCGAACTTCCCGGCGTGACCGACCAGCCGATCTGGCTTATCCCGGGTGTCAAGAACAGGGCCGGTGCCATTTCCATCGATGACTGCGATGAAATGGACATCATGCGCGGCGAGGAAACCGAGGCAATCGGCGTGCTGCATGCGCTCGGCATCAGCGGGCCTGCGGTGCTGATCCTGCCGGGCTCGCATGCGAAATTCGTCGGCATTGATGAAGCCGGCCGGATCTCCGGATCGATCACCACCATTTCCGGAGAACTGCTTGATGTCATCAGCCGCCATACACTGATTGCCGGATCGGTCGATCATGGTTTCGCCGAGAAGGTCAATTCCGAAGCCTTGCTTAAGGGAGCCGGCGTCGGCGCCCGACTCGGAATAGGACGGTCCGCTTTTCTCGTGCGCCTCCTTGATCTCTTCGGTGATCTCGACCGCGATGGCCGAGCCAGTTTTCTGCTCGGCGCAGTTCTCGCCAGCGACCTTATCGCGCTCAAGAGCAGCAACTCGCTTAACGTTCTGCCCGACAGTCGGATCATTGTTGCCGGCAAGGCAGGACTGCGGGACGCGTTGATGGAGCTGATTGCCGCCGACCCATATTTCACCGGCCCGATCGAGACGGTGCCGGACGGCATACATTCTATTTCTGCCTTGGGCGCCATGGAAATTGCGCGCGTCCGCGGACTGATTTGAGGACTTCAGAAGTAAAGGGAAGAGAGAAATGTCTATTCAACACGCTGCGGCGCCAGCCAAGAGTGCCGGTAGCCGCAGATGGATCATCGTGGCTATCCTTCTAGTTGGCGGAATGGTCAATTTCGTTGACCGCACGGCTTTGTCTGTCGCTGCGCCGGAGATGATGAAGGAACTCCAGCTCAGCAATTCCGATATCGGACTGCTCGGCACGATTTTTTCGCTGATATACGCTATATTTCAGCTGCCGGCCGGCTGGCTGATCGATAAGTTCGGTGCCAAGCGCGTTTATACGGGAGCGATAATCCTGTGGAGCGGCGCCACAGCGCTGACCGGTGTCTGCTCGTCCAAATTTGGCCTGATTGCCGCTCGCGCGGTTCTCGGTGTCACCGAGGCCCCATGCTGGCCGAGTGCAGCCAAGATCACCGCCGCCTGGTTCCCGAAGAAGGAGAGGGCGCTTGCGACCGGCATCTGGGACGCCGCTTCGAAATGGGGCCCGGCACTTGCACCGCCGCTGCTGGTGTATCTGATGGTCAGCTTCGGCTGGCGCGAACTGTTCTACATTGCCGGCGGTTTCGGCATCCTGTTCGGCCTGCTGCTGATCGTCGCCTATCACCAGCCGGAAAAGACAAGCTGGCTGTCCAAGGAAGAGCTTGATTACATCAAGGCCGATGGCGGCGGCACCCCAACGGAACTGGGCAAGGGTGAAAACCCCATCCGCTGGCGCGATCTTTTCGGTTATCGCGTTGTCTGGGGAATGATCCTCGGCTGGTTCTGCTACATCTGGATGTTCAACATCCTCACTTATTTCGTGCCGCTCTATCTGCTGAAAACCCAGAACCTCGACATGAAGACGATGGGCTTTCTCGCCTCGGTACCGTTCTTCGGCGGCATCGTCGGTGCCTTCCTTGGCGGCTACGTCTCCAAATGGCTGGTCGACAAGAACATCGCTTCGCCACTCAACGCAAAGCGTGCCGTCATCTCCGTCTCGGCTCTGCTCGGCGGCTTTGCATTGATGCTTGCCCCCTTCTTCACCAGCCTCGGTGGAACGCTCGCCTTGTTGACCATCGGCATGGCCATGCTGTCGTCGCTGTCGGCCAATGGCTGGGCCCTGCCTGGCGACGTCGCACCCAGCTCGATGGTCGGTTCGGTCGGCAGCATCCAGAATTTCGGCGGTTATTTCGCCGGTTCGCTGTCGCCACTGGTCACCGGCATGATCGTCGATGCCACGGGTTCTTATGCACTCGCTTTCATCAGCGGTGGCTTCATCGCTGCCTGCTCGGCCATTTGCTACTGGTTCATCGTCCGCACGCCGATCGAAGCAAAGGTATAAATACCACCATCCAGAAAGGTTGATCCAATGCTGAAACAAGAGGTTATCGCCACCATCCGGGAAAGCGGCATCATTGCCATCGCCCGCGGGCTTTCGCCCGCCGACGTGGTGCCAACAGCCCAGGCGCTGCTCGAAGGCGGCGTCAAGGTGTTCGAGATCACCTGCAACAGCCCTTCCGTCTATGAGGGCATCCGGGCGCTGAAGGCGGCGCTCGGAGACCGGATGCGGATCGGGGCTGGAACGGTGGTCAATCCGGTTTCTGCGACACTGGCGCTCGATGCCGGCGCCGATTTCGTTCTCGCTCCCAATTTCGAGCCGGACGTGATCGCAGCCGTCCACGAGCGGCAGCGGCTGATGATCCCCTCGGTCACAACGCCAACCGAAGTGGTGAAAGCCTATCGGCTCGGCTGCGACCTGCTAAAACTGTTTCCGGCCGGCAGCCTCGGTCCCGGTTACATCAAGGATATCAGGGGACCGTTCGCCGAGGCGGCTCTCATTCCGGTTGGCGGTGTCGGCCTGGATAATCTGGAAGCCTTCGCTTGCGCCGGTGCCTTTGCCGCCGGCGTCGGCAGCAATCTCGTCCGTCGCGACCTGATCGCGGCCGGAAACTGGCAGGAATTGACCGCCGAGGCACGCCGCTTCGTCGCCGCCTTTGCAGCCGGACGCGTCGGCGCCTGATCGTGCCGGCCATTTTCCAATCTGGAGTTATTTTCAATGAAGATCACCAAACTCACTACCTATCGCCTGCCGCCGCGTTGGATGTTCCTGAAGATCGAGACGGATGAAGGCGTCACCGGCTGGGGCGAGCCTGTCATCGAAGGCCGTGCCCGCAGCGTCGAAGCCGCCGTGCACGAACTCAGCGAATATCTGATCGGCAAGGATCCCGCCCGCATCAATGATCTCTGGCAGGTTCTCTATCGCGCCGGTTTCTATCGCGGTGGCCCGATCCTGATGAGCGCCATCGCCGGCATCGACCAGGCATTGTGGGATATCAAGGGCAAGGTGCTCGATGCGCCGGTCTACGAGCTGCTGGGTGGTCTCGTTCGCGATCGCATCAAGGCTTATTCCTGGGTCGGCGGCGACCGTCCAGCTGATGTCATCGCCAATATCCGCACGCTGCAGGAAATCGGCTTCGACACGTTCAAGCTGAACGGCTGCGAGGAAATGGGCATTATCGACAGCTCGGCCAAGATCGATGCCGCCGTTGCCGTCGTTGCCGAAATCCGAAGCGCTTTCGGCAATACGATCGAATTCGGTCTCGACTTCCATGGCCGCGTCGCAGCGCCCATGGCAAAAGTGCTCATTCACGAGCTGGAACCGTTCCGCCCCTTGTTCATCGAGGAACCGGTACTGGCCGAACAGGCCGAATATTATCCGCGCCTTGCAGCCCAGACTCATATTCCGATTGCCGCCGGCGAGCGGATGTTCTCCCGCTTCGACTTCAAGCGCGTGCTCGAAGGCGGCGGCATCTCCATCCTCCAGCCGGACCTTAGCCATGCCGGCGGCATTTCGGAATGCTTCCGCATCGCCGCCATGGCCGAAGCCTATGACGTGGCGCTCGCCCCCCATTGCCCGCTCGGACCGTTGGCGCTAGCATCGTGCCTTGCCGTCGATTTCGTCTCGCACAATGCTGTGTTCCAGGAACAGAGCATGGGCATCCATTACAACAAGGGTGCCGAACTGTTCGACTATGTCGCCAACAAGGACGATTTCCGCATCGAGGATGGCTGGTTTTATCCCAACAAGCGCCCCGGTCTCGGTGTCGAGGTCGACGAAGAACTGGTCATCGAACGGTCCAAGACGGCGCCCGACTGGCGCAATCCGGTATGGCGCCTTGCCGACGGCTCCGTGGCGGAATGGTAGGAACAGGAAGCAGATGACGATGTTCGACAAGACCGAAGCGAGAGTGGTCAAGGCCGCCTTTCTGCCCCCGGCGCTGGCAAAGCGTCTCGACGAAACCTGCACGCTCGCCGACTGGGAACTTTTGGATGAGGCCGAGCGGCAGACGGCCGCCGAAAATGCCCGCGTTTTGGCCGTCAACGGCGAATCCGTGATCACGGCCGAGTTCATCGCCCAGTTTCCCAAGCTGGAACTGATTGCCGATTTCGGCGTCGGTTACGACGGCATCGACGTGGCCGCCGCCCATGCACGTGGCATTGCAGTGACCAATACGCCCGGCGTACTGACTGACGATGTCGCCGACATGGCGATGGGTCTGCTGCTTGCCACCTCACGCCAGATCGTCGAAGCACAGCGCTTCGTCGAGCGTGGGGAATGGGCAAAGGGCGGTTTCACCTGGACAAAGAAAGTCTCCGGCGGCAAGCTTGGCATAGCCGGCATGGGCCGCATTGGTCAGGCAATCGCCCGCCGCGCGTCAGGCTTCGACATGGTGATCAGCTATACCGACCGACAGCCGATTGCTGGCTTGCCTTATGCTTTCGCTGCCGATCTGAAAACCCTGGCGAGTGAAGTGGATTTCCTCATCATCTGCGTCAATGGCGGTGAGAAGACCCGCGCCCTCGTCGATGCCGAGATTTTGACGGCGCTCGGTGCGGACGGAATCCTTATCAACATTGCACGCGGAACGGTGGTCGACGAGACGGCGCTGATTGCGGCACTTGACGCTGGAACGATTGCAGGTGCCGGGCTCGACGTATTCGAACGCGAGCCGGAAGTCCCGGCGGCGTTGTATGGTCGCCCGAACGTTGTCGTCACGCCCCATATGGCAAGCGCCACGCATGCAACGCGAAAAGCCATGGGAGATTTGGTTTTCGACAATGTTGCTGCCCATTTTTCTGGCGAGGCACTGATAACGCCGGTCACCCCTTATTGAGGCGAAGCAGCGCCGGGCAAGGCAGCTTGGCCGGCGCTGTTTTACAACATTAATCGATGTGCGAGACTTTGATGGGTGCTCGGCGTCTGCGCCGCACCGCGACCTTCGAGCAAAAGTCTCTTCGTCATGAGCACTACGCTTGCGCCGCTTCGGCCGGCACGTTTCCAAGTGCAGCGGAGATCGACTTTGCGGTCTCCGCAACGACTGGGCCTAGTTCGAGCATACGCTCCTTCGACATATGAAAGCTGGCGCTCGCTATGCTGACTGCCGCAACAACTTCGCCGTTTATGTCGAAGATCGGGGCGCCAACGCAGCGGATACCGACTTCGTTCTCCTCGAATTCCATCACCCAGCCGCGTTCGCGATAATCAAGCATGGCCGCACGATAATCGGACCACTCGGGTAGGGGAGGACGCTCGCTATTGATCCGCTCGCGCAGCAATACCGCCTCGTCATAGACTTCACGCCACCGTTCTTCCGACATGCCGAGCATCAGTGCCCGTCCGACACCGGTAGAGGCAAGCGGCATGCGCTGGCCGATGCGGGAACGCATTTCAAGGCCACGCTGACCGGACAGCTTGTCGAGATAGAGGACGTGCGGTCCCTCGATCTGTCCGAGATGGATGGTATCGCCGCAGAAATCGGCAAGCTTTTCGAGAAAGGGGCGAGCCAGTTGTGTGAGGGGCCGCTGTTCGCGCGCCCGAGTTCCGAGATAGATGAGCTTATAGCCCAGGGTGTAGCCCTGATAAGGGACGTGATGAAGGTAGCCCTCCGCCACCAGATTGCTCAGCACCCTATGGGTTGTGCTGCGCGGCATGCCCAGACGCTCTGACAAGCCCTTCACATCACGAATACCGTGGGCGACATGCTCAAGCAGATTGAGGCCGCGTAGCAAGGTCTGGGTTCCGCTCGGTGATTTGCCGCGGGAGGAAAGCTCAGTCTCTTCAATGTGGGCATGTCCATGCTTGACGGGCTGACGTGCCAAAAACGATTCTCCATTTAAAAAGTGGCCACAGGCAGCCTCTTACCCCCTCTTACTGCAAGAGCGGAGCGCCGACCATAAGTAGGGCAGCAATTAGGGGTAGAGGGTCACATTATTGGCAGCAGAGTGAAATGGGGCTTATTGTCCTTCAGGTCCAAAGTGGCGCAAGCGTGCCGATCTCTCAGGACGTGTCCATGGCATCGATTTCGACGCGAGAGATCAGCACGCCTTCCATGTCGGAGGCCTGTCATCTTGAGAACGGCTTCGGGAAACCGTTCGCGGGCCACCTCGAATGCGCAGAGATCGCGTCAACCTCAGCGATGTCGTTAAAGCTCAACGCAAGATCGATGCGGAACATCCAGGGTTCTGCACTAGTGGCCAGGCGTATCTGATCGAAAGTATCGATGATTGTCGTGCAAATGGTGTTGGAAATTCTGTCCACCGCCTCGGCGCTATCTGCTTGTTAAATGTCTCGCGGTGGTGATCCCAATGTTCTCTCTGTTGTGTGAACTCCGTTTCCAAATATCCTTTGACCAAGTCTCGACCTCACAGGAGAGATTAAGAGCCAAGGCGTGAAATTAGGCATTGTCCGTTCGAGCGATGCAAAACTGCATGGCTGCGCTGCAATTAACCGTCTTACTGCGGCCTGCAAATCCGCGTATCCATATGTCAACGAAGCAATGCATCTCCTCCCGCAGAGCTTCGGGTTTCAGGCGACCCTATCCTCCTCCCAAGGGAAGCCTGGCAGAACGCGGCACTCCTCCTCCCAGCCGTTGTTCTATTATTTTAAAAGCCTGCCGCACCTCCTCCCGCGGCAGGCTTTTTCATTTCTCCGAAAAGTTGAAAGCAAGCTGCGGCCGTCTTCTTTGTTCTGATCGCTGATCGCTGATCGCTGATTGGTGATGGCAGTCTCGTTGCTGGCTTGAAGAGAAGGTCGGCTTGCGGGCTTTGATGCCGTCGTGTTTGCCTATCCGTGGATGAGATCTTTGATATCCGCGGACCTGCACTTGGCTTGCCGCTTCTCGATGTTGTTCATAGCGCCAACCTCACTTATCGGCGGCCAAAGCCGCTAATCCTCGCGTGCTACGTTACTCAGCGGAGAATGGGTTCCATCTGAAAATCCACGATAACGCAGGTGGCTGCGGTTGAGATGTGCCCGCATTGCCTCGCGTGCTTGTTCCGCGCTGCCCGAACTGATCGCTTCGCAGATAGCCCGGTGCTCGACTACGGTGTTTTGAATATAGTCTTGGGTGATCAGGGCGGGGTTGAGCTGCTTCGAAAATGCCGGCTGTGGCAATATCTGCAGGCTCATCAGACTGAAGAACTCGATGAACGCACCGTTATTCGTCGCTTCTGCAATCGAGCGATGAAAAACGAAATCGAGATGATCGAGCGCAGTTTCGTCTTCCAGCGAGGCCTCGAATTGGCGGGCGGCATTCCATATGTTGGATTCCTGCGCCCAGGAGCGGCGGACCGCTGCGAGACCAGCGGCATGAACCTCGAAAGCCATCCGCAACTCGATAAGGTCCATGAAAGACGTTTTCAGGCGAGACAGCGGAGCCAAGGCGGCATCTGCATCAAACATGTCGGCGGCAGCTTCGCCCGTTGAGCGAGGAAGATTGCTGACGAACACACCAACACCGTGACGCGCTTCAACGACGCCTTCCGACCTCAGAGCGGAAACGACCTCCCGGATGATCGTTCTGCTGACGCCGAATTGCTGAGACAATTCGCCGAGAGAGCCGATCTTGTCACCCTTCGAAAGCTGACTCTCGCCGATATGGCTTTTTAGAGCCTTGATGGTTCGGTCCGTCAATGTTTCCAAGTTTTAGCCATCCAAATCGCATTGTTGCTGCGCTTTATGCGCGTTTTATAGATAAGGTAACATTACCTGGCGCAGTGATGCTACCACCTCTTCACAAAAATTGTCGTATAGAGTGCGCACACTCGGCCGAATGGCACCTCCTCCAAATACCTTTCGGCAGCAATCAGCCAAAAATTTTGTAAAATAAAAATTCTCTATTTTGGTTTTCGAGGAAAAATTAGATAAAATATTACCACTGTAAAATATTGATATAATTAGATTTTTTACAAATAAATAAACGATTGCTTTTAGCGAGATAGTACCTCTTGTTTGGATATTGACAAGAGGTGTTATTTCAATAATCCTTATCCACACAAAAAGCGGAACGGCGCCGACGATATTGAAAATCGATCGGTGACATGTTCCCGGGAACAGGTCCGCGCAATTCTGCGCGTTCTTAAAATTAAATGGAAAATTGCTATGGGTGTCGTCTCCGCACGTCTCTCCGAGCTGGGCATCGTATTGCCTTCGCTAGCGCCGGCTTCAGGTAATTATATCCCCCACCGACTGGTGGGGAGCCTGCTGTTCATTTCGGGTCAAATTCCACGGATCGATGGCGTGGAGCACTTCGTTGGCGTCGTCGGCGAAAGTATTTCGCCGGAAGACGGTTACAAGGCGGCGCGGCTGTGTGCGCTCAATATCGTCGCAAGAGTGAATACGGCGTTGGACGGTGATCTTGACCGGGTCGTCGCCTGCGCGCAGTTGCGTGGTTTCGTCAATGCACCGCCAGAATTCAAGGCGCATCCGGCCGTCATCGATGGCGCCTCGGATCTGCTTGTCGAGATTTTCGGAGAGAAAGGCCGGCATGTCCGCACCGCGCTCGGTGCGGGATCGCTGCCGCGCGGATCATCGGTCGAGGTCGATGCCGTATTTGAAGTCGCATTGAAAGCCTGACAACAAAAAAGGGGAACTGGCCATGACCGGGACCAGCGCATCGGAACAAGCCATCGCCATGAGCGGCGTCAATAAGTGGTACGGCCATATGCAGGTGCTGAAGGGGATCGATCTCGAGGTCGGCCGAGGCGAACACATCGTTCTGTGCGGTCCATCGGGCTCTGGCAAGTCCACTCTTATTCGGTGCATCAATCACTTGGAGGAAATTCAGCAGGGCACAGTCACCGTCAATGGGACGACGCTCAGCCAGAAGGGGAGCAATGCCGACCATATCCGCCGTGATGTCGGCATGGTGTTCCAGCAGTTCAACCTGTTTCCGCATTTGACAGTTCTCGAAAACTGCATGCTGGCGCAGCGCCGGGTGCGCAAGGCATCGGTTGCCGATGCCAAGGAAAAGGCGATGCGCCATCTTGAGCGCGTCCACATTGCCGAGCAGGCGCTGAAATATCCGGCGCAGCTTTCCGGCGGCCAGCAGCAGCGCGTGGCGATTGCCCGTGCACTCTGCATGGATCCCAAGATCATGCTGTTCGATGAGCCGACCTCGGCACTCGACCCAGAGATGGTGAAGGAGGTTCTCGATACGATGATCTCGCTCGCCGACGATGGCATCACGATGATCTGCGTCACGCACGAGATGGGATTTGCCCGCGCCGTCGCCCACCGCGTCATCTTCATGGACCGCGGCGAGATCATCGAAAGCGCCAAGCCGGATGTGTTCTTCAGCAATCCGAGCCATGAACGCACCAAGGCGTTTCTCAGCCAGATTCTCAACCACTGAGGGGTGGCAGGTGAACTATTCATTCGATTTTAGTCCCGTTTTTGCTGCATGGCCGATGCTTCTCGATGGCATTTTGGGAACATTGAGAATGTCGTCGCTGTCCATGGTCTTCGGCCTGGCCCTCGGTCTAGTGTTCATGCTGATGCGGATGAGCAAGCTTCCCATGCTGCGTTCGATCGCCATCGGTTACATCGAGCTGATCCGCAACACGCCGATCCTGGTACAGGTGTTTTTCGTCTTCTTCGGCATGCCGGCACTCGGCATCCGGTTGAGCGGCGAGCAGGCGGCGATCCTGGCGATGACGCTGAACTGTGCGGCTTACGCAGCGGAGATCGTGCGCGGCGGTGTCCAGTCCATCCGTCCTGGCCAGATCGAGGCGGGCAGGGCGCTCGGCATGCACTCTGTCGATATCTACCGCTTCATTGTGTTCCGGCCGGCGATCAGGGCGGTTTACCCGGCTCTCTGCAGCCAATTCATCCTGATGATGCTGAATTCCAGCCTGATGTCGTCGGTGTCGGCCGAAGAGCTGACCTATTTCGCCCAGACTCTGGATTCCCAGACGTTCCGCAGCTTCGAGATCTATTTCACCCTCGGCGTCATCTATCTGGCGATGTCGCAGTTCTTCTCCATCGCTCTCGGCTTGATCGGCCGGGTCTATTTCTCCTACCCGGCAAAGTGAGGCACTGCGATGATCCGTCAGTTTGGTTGGGGAGAATTCCTCTTTCTGCTCGAAGGCGCGCGCTGGACCATCGTTCTGTCGCTTCTCGCCTTCACCTTCGGAGGCATTCTCGGTTTGGCCATAGCGCTTGGCCGTACCAGCAAATGGAAGTCGCTGCGCATCCTCACAGCGACCTACATCCAGATTTTCCAGGGCACGCCGCTGCTGGTGCAGCTGTTCTTCGTCTACTTCGGCCTGCCGCTTCTCGGCTTCAAGGTCGATGTCTGGGTAGCGCTGACCATCGGTCTGTCGCTCCACACCAGCGCGTTTCTGGGTGAAATCTGGCGCGGCAGCATCCAGGCCGTTCCCGATGGACAGGGCGAGGCGGCACGGGCGCTTGGCATCGGTTACATGCATCGCATGGTGGATGTCGTGCTGCCGCAGGCCTTTCGCATCGGCCTGCCGGCCACCATCAGTTTCCTCGTCAACCTGATCAAGGGCACGGCACTCGCTGCGCTGCTGGGTCTCACGGAGCTTACCCGCTCCGGCCAGTTGATGGCCAACATCACGTTTCAGCCGCTGCAGGTCTATGGGGCGGTGGCAGTGATCTACTTCTTCATCTGCCTGCCCCTGACCTACTGCAGTTCACGCATCGAACGACGTCTCAACGCCGCGCGGTAAAACAAGAACGAATGTCAAAAAAACCAACCAGAGGTAACTACATGTTCAATACAGCATTGACCTTTTCGCGTTCGAAAGTCCTGGGCGGTCTTGCCGCCGCACTGTTCGCCGCGACCTCTTTTGTAACGACGGCGCTTGCCGTGACGCCCGAGGAAATCAAGGCTAAGGGTACCGCGACCATCGGCGTGCAGATGGATCAGTTTCCGTGGGGCTTCATCGACGCCAAGGGCGGCAATGACGGTTTCGACATCGAGATCGCCAAGCTGATCGGCAAGGAACTCGGCGTCGAGGTGAAGTTCGAGCGCATTACCGGCCAGAACCGCATTCCGCTGCTGGTCAACGGCAATGTCGACTTCCTGGTGCCGTCGATGACAATCACCGAAGAGCGCGCCAAGGTCATCCAGTATGTCATTCCCTATTCGTCGAACGACATTACCGTCTGGGGCAAGACGGATGCTGCAATCAAAAGCGGCGAGGATCTCGGTAAATATGTGATCGGGGTCAACCGCGGCAGCGCCTTCGATACGTTGCTCGTCAAGACGGCTCCGGCAAACACCGAGATCAAGCGCTTCGACGACGATGCGACAACCGTTCAGTCGCTTCTTTCCGGTCAGGTCGATGCCATCCTCGGGAGCGTGACCTACGGTCTTGTCATCAAGCAGACCGGTTACGACAAGCAGTTCGAGCGCAAGTTCAAAGTTGCGGACAATTTCCAGGGCATGGCCGTCCGCAAGGGCGATACCGAAATGCTGGCCTTCCTCACCGATTTCGTGACCCGTCATACTGCCGATGGTTCGCTGGACGCGATCTACAAGAAGTGGATCGGCGTCGACCGCGCAAAACTGCCGACAACGCTGCCGGGCGTCGACTTCACCGGCAAGCAGTAACGCTGAAGCCCTGCGCGACCGCCGAAGAGCCGCCGCGCAGGGCACCAGAAACATCAACCACTGAAGAGCTTTTGACCCCCGCCTGTTTGCGCGGGCGGGGACAGGCCGCTGCACGCCGAAATTTGAGCCTTCCCGGCGCGGCAAGACAGCTCACACATGGAGCATGAGTTAGAAAATGGCGAAAGATGGCATGCAGATCAGGGTCGGTGTCGATATCGGCGGCACCTTCACCGACGTTGCGATGGAGGTCGGCATCACGCTCCATTCGATCAAAGTCCTCACCGACTATTCCTTCCCCGAAAACGCGATCGTCAAGGGCATCCGCCAGGTGGCCGAGGTTGCCGGTGTCGAGCTTTCGCAGATCGACACGATCATTCACGGCACCACGCTGGCCACCAACGCGCTGATCGAGCGCCGTGGTGCCCGCACCGCCTTCATCACCACCAAGGGTTTTCGCGACGTCATCGAGATGCGCACCGAAAGCCGTTTCGAGCAGTATGACCTCGACATCGTGCTGCCGGCGCCGCTGGTGCCACGCAACGAACGTTTCGTCATCGACGAGCGCATCGGTGCCGATGGTTCGGTGCTGAAAGCTCTCGATCTCGCCGAGGTCGACGCGCTGTGCGACGAGATCATAGCCGCCGATTATAACAGCGTCGCCATCGGCTTCATCCATTCCTATCTCAACGGCGCGCATGAAAAGGTCGTCCGCGACCATCTTCTGGCCAAGAAAGCCGATATTTCGGTGTCGATCTCGTCGGAAGTGTCGCCGCAGATGCGCGAGTTCCAGCGTTTCAACACCGTCTGCGCCAATGCCTTCGTCAAGCCGCTGATGGCATCCTATCTCAACCGGCTCGTCGGCCGTCTGACCGAAGAGGGCACGCGTTGCCCGGTCTTCATGATCCATTCGGGCGGCGGTATCATCAGCGTCGAAAGCGCCATCGAATTTCCGGTGCGCCTGCTCGAATCCGGGCCTGCCGGCGGGGCGATCTTCGCGGCGCATATCGCCAGCAGCTACGGTCTCGACCAGGTTCTGTCCTACGACATGGGCGGCACGACCGCAAAGATCTGCCTGATCGAGAACCAGACGCCAAAAACCTCGAAAACCTTCGAAGTGGCCCGTACCTGGCGCTTCAAGAAGGGTAGCGGCATGCCGATCTCCATTCCGGTCATCGAGATGGTCGAAATCGGCGCCGGCGGCGGCTCGATCGCCACCATCGACAGCATGCGCCAGATCCGTGTCGGTCCGCACAGCGCCGGCTCCGAGCCGGGTCCTGCCTGCTACGGCCGCGGCGGCGCCAACCCGACCGTTACCGATGCTGACCTGATCCTCGGCCGCCTCGATCCTGACGAGTTTGCCGGTGGCACGATGAAGCTCGACCGTCCGGCTTCCGACAAGGCGATGGATGCGGATCTCGCATCGAAGCTCGACACCGACATCGCTACGGCCGCCTATGGTCTGAGCGAAGTGGTCGACGAGAACATGAGCAACGCCGCCCGCATGCATGCGGTGGAAAACGGTAAGGAGCTTTCCGAGTTCACAATGATCGCCTTTGGTGGTGCCGCCCCCATCCATGCTGCCCGCCTGTGCGAAAAGCTCGGCATGTCGGACCTGCTGATCCCGCCGGGTGCGGGTGTCGGTTCGGCCATCGGTTTTCTGCGCGCGCCCTTCGGATTCGAAAGTGTGCGCAGCGCCTATAGCCGCCTCAGCCGTTTCGAGGCAGGAGGGATCAACCAGACGATCATGGACCTCAGCGCCGAGGCAATCTCCTTCGTGCGCTCGGGTTCGCCCGAGGCTGACCCGGATCTCGAATGCACGGCCTACATGCGTTATGTTGGCCAGGGCTGGGAAGTGCCGGTCACAATTGACGTGCGCGATTATGCCGATGCGGATGGCGATCTGTTCAAGACACTGTTCGACGAACAGTACGAGCATTTCTTCGGTCGCGTCATCGATGGTCTCGATGTCGAGATCGTCAGCTGGTCGCTGCGTGCCACCTCCAAGGTCGCACCGCCTGAACGGGTCGGCAGAACGGCAAAGGCCGGCGCCGCCAAGGTTCGTGGCACCCGCGAGATTTTCGATGTGCAGGAAGAAACCTTCCAGCAGGCATCGGTCGTGTCGCGCACCGACATGAAGCCGGGTGACTGGGTTGCCGGCCCCGCGGTCATCACCGAACGGGAAACCTCGACCATCATTACCGCCAGCCGCGAAGTCATCATGCAGGCCGATGGCTGCCTGCTCATTCGCGTCAAGCAGAGCGCCTGAACGGAGGATTTGACATGAAACCCAACGCACTTTCCGAAGTCCACATGCAGATCATGTGGAACCGTCTGATCTCCGTTGTCGAAGAACAGGCCGTCACCCTCATCCGCACTGCCTTCTCGACCAGCGTGCGTGAATCCGGCGACCTGTCCGCCGGTGTCTTCAACCGCGGCGGCAAGATGATCGCCCAGGCGGTCACCGGCACGCCCGGCCACGTCAACGCCATGGCCGAAGCTGTCGGCCATTTCATCCGCGATATAGGCCCTGAAAACATTTTCGAGGGCGATGTCTACATCACCAACGACCCGTGGAAGGGAACCGGCCACCTGCACGACTTTACCGTCGTCTCGCCCAGCTTCCGCAGGGGCGCGCTGGTCGGTTATTTCGCCTGCACGGCGCATGTGGTCGATGTCGGCGGCCGTGGTTTTGGCCCGGATGCGAACGAGGTCTACGAAGAAGGCATCTTCATCCCGATCATGAAGTTTGCCGAGCGTGGCAAGGTCAACAAGGATCTCGTCAACATCCTGCACAACAACGTGCGCGAAAGCCAGCAGGTGGTCGGCGACGTCTATTCGCTGGCGGCCTGCAACGAGATCGGCCATCGCCGCCTGATGGACATGATGGAAGAGTTCGAACTTGCCGATCTGGAGGCGCTCGGCGAATTCATCTTCAAGCGCAGTTATGATGCCACGATCGAGCGAATTGCCGCCCTGCCGAAGGGCTCCTATTCCAACACCATGCGCGTCGACGGTTACGGTTCGCCGATCGACATCGCCGTGCGTCTCGATGTGGCGGACGACTATATCCTTGCGGATTTTGACGGCACCTCGCCCCCGAGTCCGAAGGGCATTAATTGCCCGATCATCTATTCGGCGGCCTATGCCTGCTACGGCATGAAGTGCTCGATCGCGCCCGAAATCCCCAACAACCACGCCTCGCTTCTGCCGTTCCGCGTAACTGCGCCGCAGAATTGCATCCTCAATGCCCAGCATCCGGCACCTGTTTCTGTCCGCCACGTGCTTGGCCATCTGGTGCCTGATGCCGTTCTCGGGGCCGTGCACAAGATGCTGCCGGGCAAAGTGCCTGCGGAAGGGGCAGGCGCGTTGTGGAACCTGCATGTCAGCGTTCGCCCGCTGCAGGGCGACAAGGCGCCGGCCGATGGTGGCCAGCGCGCCGAAGTGCTGCTGTTCAACAGTGGCGGCGCCGGTGCACGCTCGACCCTCGACGGGCTCAGCGCCACAGCCTTCCCGAGCGGTGTGCATTCCATGTCGATCGAGGCGACCGAGCATGTCGGCCCGGTGATCTTCTGGCGCAAGGAATTGCGTGACGGTTCCGGTGGCGCCGGCCAGTTTCGCGGCGGTCTCGGGCAGGTGGTGGAAATCTCGACGACCGAAGGTCACGAGATGCATTTCAACGCCATGTTCGACCGTGTCGACAATCCGCCGCGCGGCCGTGAGGGTGGCGAGAACGGTGCGGCCGGTGCTGTCCTGCTCGACGACGGAACCCGCCTTCAGACCAAAGGGCGTCAATATGTGCCGGTTGGCCGCAGGTTGATCCTGCAGCTTCCCGGCGGCGGCGGCTACGGTGCGCCGGACAAGCGCGATCCGGCCGCGGCACAGCGCGACAAGGATTTCGACTACGCGTCGAAGGGCTGATCAGAGAGGTTGTCGGCGGGAAAAGCCCCGCCGGTTCCGACCAACTGCTTTCCGGGAAATTTGGATATGACGTTCGAGAACAAGCGCGCGGCCGGCATCAAGTCGTCGCCGAGCATGGCCATTGCGATGGCGGCAAAAAAGCTGGCGGCGGAGGGCCGCGACATCATCGACCTATCGCTGGGAGAGCCGGATTTCGAGTCGCCCGCACATGTGGCTGAAGCGGCCGCCGAGGCGATCCGCAAGGGCCGCGTTCGTTATGGTGCCGCCGCCGGCACGGAAAGCCTGCGTCAGGCGATCGTCGTCAAGTTCAGCCGCGAAAACCAGCTAGACTATACGGTTGACGAGGTGATGGTGGCCAATGGCGCCAAGCAGATCCTGTTCGACGTTTTTCTCGCCACGCTGGAGCAGGGCGACGAGGTGATCATCCCGACGCCCTGCTGGGTGTCCTATGGAGATATCGTCTCGCTTCATGGCGGTGAGCCGGTCTATGTATCCTGCGGACCAGAAGCCGGCTTCAAGATCGATGCAGCGACGCTCGAAGCATCGATCACGCCCAAAACCCGCTGGCTGATGCTGAATTCGCCGTCCAACCCGACCGGCGCCATCTATTCGCAGGCGGAATATCAGGCGCTTGGCGGGGTTCTGGCCCGCCACCCGCGCGTTCTGGTCATCTCCGACGAGATCTACGAGCATGTACTGCTGAAGGACGTGCCGTTCGTTTCCTTCGCCCAGGCATGTCCGGAGTTGCGCGACCGTACGCTGATCGTCAACGGCGTCTCGAAAGCCTATGCGATGACCGGCTGGCGCGTCGGTTATGCCGCCGGACCGAAGGCATTGATCGCAGCGCTGAACAAGATGCAGTCGCAAAGCGTCACCTCGGTCTGCACCATCGCGCAGGCCGCAGCGCTGGCGGCGCTGACAGGCGACCAGGCTTTTGTAGGCAAGGGAGCTCAGACTTTTGCCGGTCGCGCCAAAATCGTCGCCGATCGTCTGGCACAGATTGAGGGCTTGGATTTCACGCCGCCCGATGGCGCTTTTTACGCGTTCATCGGCGTTCAGCGATTGCTCGGTCGCAGGACGGCGACGGGAGACATCCTCGACGACGACCCGGCCTTTGCCGCACATCTGCTGCAGCAATTTGGCCTGTCCAGCGTGCCCGGCGCTGCCTTCGGCGCTCCCGGTTTCATCCGCCTGTCGATTGCGGCTTCGGACCGTGAACTCGAAGGCGCATGCGACCGCTTGGCTGCCATGGTTGGGTCGCTGAAGGACTGATCCGGCATTCCCCATTCTCCCAGAAATATCGAAACGGCGTCCATCACTGCTGCCGCACGCCAAGGAGCTTGAACATGAAGACTGAAGACCTGAAACACGCGCTGGGTGCAGGCCTGCTTTCCTTTCCGGTGACGCATTTCGACGCCGAGGGAAAATTCAACCCGAAAAGCTATGCCGAACACGTCAACTGGCTGTCTGGTTTCGAAGCCACCACCTTGTTCGCAGCCGGCGGAACGGGTGAGTTCTTCTCGCTGTCACCGGAGGAAATACCGCAGATCGTGCGCGTGGCCAAGGAGGCTGCCGGTACAACGCCGATCGTTTCGGGTTGTGGGTACGGCACGGACATCGCCGTTTCCATCGCAAAATCGGTCGAAAAGGTCGGCGGTGACGGCATCCTGCTTCTGCCGCACTATCTCATCGATGCACCGCAGGAAGGTCTCTACCACCATATCAAGGCCGTCTGCCAGGCGACCGGCATGGGCGTGATGGTTTATAACCGTGACAATTCCGTTCTCCAGCCCGATACGCTGGCACGCCTCTGCGACGAATGCGAAAACCTCGTCGGCTTCAAGGACGGCACGGGCGATATCGGCCTGGTGCGCCAGGTTACCGCCAAGATGGGCGATCGCCTGACTTATCTCGGCGGCATGCCGACGGCGGAACTTTTCGCGGAAGCTTATCTCGGCGCAGGGTTCACGACCTATTCGTCTGCCGTCTTCAATTTCGTCCCGGGCCTTGCCATCGAATTCTACAAGGCGCTGCGCGCTGGCGAGCGGGCAAAATGCGAAACGATCCTGAATGAGTTCTTCTATCCGTTCATGGCAATCCGCAACCGTTCCAAAGGTTACGCGGTATCTGCCGTCAAGGCAGGTGTCCGCCTGCAGGGCTTTGATGCCGGCCCGGTGCGCGCGCCGCTGGTCGACCTCACGGCAGAAGAAGAGCAGATGCTTGCCAGGTTGATCGAACGTTACAAGCGATAAGTGCACCGACCGGGAGAAAAGGTGGGCTTTAAAGAAAACGCCATGTGCTGACATGTTTGGTCCGGGGTGCTGCGTCCCCGGACCAAATCGTGTTTGGGAGACAGTGCGATACGGTCGCCACCGCATGCAGAATTCGCGGCAATCCCGAATACTGATTTTGCATTGTAGCCAACTTCAGAGGCGACCGTGCTCCAACAGATAACCAAGCCGGAGGTCCTGTTGGCACGCTTACATCAAGCTATTGGTCGCGCTGCGTGTTGCGCTTCTTGCGCAACGCTGGCGTTTCTTTTTTGTCCTGCAGACCGAGCTTGTCGATATTGGCGAAAACAGTCCGCAGGTGACTGCGAACACTATTCGTCGCAGTTTCCGCATCTCCGCTGATGATGGCATCAACAATGAGATTGTGCTCGGCGAGAATTTCCTTAACCCGGCTTTTGTCTTGCACCGTCAAATACCGCACTCGGTCAAACTGCGTTTTGGCGCGCAGGATCGCATTCCAGGCTCCGGCGTAACCGCCCAGCTCGGCGATAAGAGCGTGGAATACGTTATCGAGACGATAGAACTCGTCGGGGTTTTTCGCGGCGGCGACCTGTTCGCGGATATTTTCACGCAGGCGCTTGCGCCCGTCGTCATCGATACGCCGAGCCGCATCGGCGACCAGCGCGCATTCGAGATGTTCGCGAATATATTGACCGACCCTGACGGCCTCCAGAGAGATCGGAGCGACAAACGTGCCGACGTGAGGATAGATGACGACCAGCTCTTCCTCGCTAAGCTTGATGAGCGCCTCGCGGACGGGCGTCCGGCTGACCTCCAATTGTTCGCATAGATCTGCTTCCGAAAGCGGGGACTCAGGCGCCAGACGGCCGCTCACGATATCGTCCCTGATTTTGTCGAACACCTGGTTCGTCAAACGGTATCGACTGCGGTTCATCATGGTCTCTTCGCTTCTCTTTTGCCCTATGTCAAAATCGCCATTCACGAGGAAGATGCTACTGTGATCAAGGCATCGGCGCGTCACAGCGCCAATGCTCGTGTTTGCGCAAAATAGCGCAGTTTCAGGCTATTCTTCCATCTCTGAATGCGCTGACCGTATGCATCACACCCCGGAGTTCGGCAAGTCCCTTGAGGCGACCGACGAAGGAATAGCCGGGGTTCATCGTCTGGCCAATATCGTCACCGAGAAGATGGCCGTGGTCGGGTCGCATCGGTATCTGCGGCGCCGGGTGGCCGATCAACGCCCGCCGCGTTTCCTCCGCCATCATCGCGGCTGTCACCGCGACAAGATCGGTGTCGCCAGACAAGTGGTCCGCTTCGTAGAATGAGCCGTCCGGTTCATGTGTTGTGTTGCGCAGATGGACAAAATGAATGCGCGGCGCAAATTCCTTCGCCATTGCCGGAAGATCGTTTTTCGGGTTGGAGCCGAAAGATCCCGTGCACAGGGTCAGGCCGCAAGCCTCCTGAGGCACGCCCGTAAACAGCGCCCTCACATCGTCGGCGCTCGACATCACGCGTGGCAGGCCGAAGATCGGGAAGGACGGGTCATCCGGGTGGATGCACAGACGTGCACCCTCCTCTTCGGCGACCGGCGTGATCTCACGCAGAAACTCGATCAGATTGGCGCGCAGATCTTCGGTGCCAATCTGCTGGTAGATTTCCAGCATGTCCTTGAACGTCGAGCGGGTATAGGCGAAGTCTCGGGCTGGCAGCCAATCGATCAGTGTCCGTTCCAGCTCAGCGACCGTCTCCGGACTCATCGCTTTGAAACGCTCTTCCGCTCTGTCGACATGCTCGCTTGAATACGAACTTTGAGCATTCGTGCGCTTCAACACGAATAGGTCGTAAGCGGCGAAATCGACACTGTCATAGCGCAGCGCAAAACCACCATTCGGCAGCTGGTACATCAGATTGGTGCGGCTCCAGTCGGTGATGACCATGAAATTGTAGCAGATCACCTTCACGCCTGATCGCGCGACATTGCGGATCGACTGCTTGTAATTGTCGATCTTCTCGCGAAAATTGCCGGTGCGTGTCTTGATCTCTTCACCTACGCCGATGCTCTCGACCACCGACCAATTAAGTCCAGCCGCCTCGATGACGGATTTGCGCTTTGCAATTTCATCGATCGGCCAGATGCCGCCTTGGTTCATATGGTGCAGGGCAGAAACGATGCCGGTGGCGCCTGCCTGCCGGGCTTTCTGCAAACTGACGGGATCTTCCGGGCCAAACCAGCGCCATGTCTGTTCCATCGATATTCTCCTTATCTGATATTCGTATTGGTAGACGCAGGGCCTTTGTTGCCGGCAAGAAAGGTCTTGAGAGTTTTTGCGGTGCCCTGTGCCATGAGGCTGGACAGATGGCCGATCACGGCAGTGCGGAAATGCTGATTGGCCGGAAGATCCTCGCCAAAGATGTCTCGGACGGCAAAGAGGCTATCGGCGAGCAGTTCGGGGTCGTCGCCGGCATTGGCGGCAAGGGTCGCCAACCGTTCGGCATAAGGATCGGCAATCTTGTAGTCCTGCCCCCGCTCGTTCCTGCCGGACAGAAAACGCATCCAAGCCGCAATTGTCAGCGGTATGACCTTGGGCTCCGTACCGGCCGCATAAAGTTCGCGGGCCGCCTCCAGAAGACGGGGCGGAAGTTTTTGGGATCCATCGGAGGAAATCTGCAGCGTCAGGTGGCGAACGCCCTTGTTCTGGAAGCGCGTTTCAAGCTCCCGCGTATAGGCTTCGACATTCGTGCCGGGGACGACCGGCAGGCTGGGGATTAGATCCTCGTCCCACAGCAGGCGGATGATTTTCGGGAGATCGGCATCTGCCATCGCATCTGAGATCGCTTCGATGCCGGCGACGACCGAGAGATAGGCAAGCATCGAATGAGCCCCATTCAGGCAGCGTAGCTTCATCATCTCGAAGGGATGCACGTCATCCACCATGATGGCGCCGACTTTTTCCCAATCTGGTCGACCAAGCGGAAAACGGTCTTCGATCACCCATTGGCGGAACGGCTCGGTCACGACCGGCCAGGCATCCTCGACGCCGAGATCGGCGGCGACGATCGCGCGGTCGGCGTCCTGGGTTGCCGGTGTGATCCGGTCTACCATCGTGCAGGGAAAGGACACGTTGTCCAGGATGAACCGGCCCAATTCCGCATCGCGAAGGGTTGCGAAGCGGGCAACGATGTCGCGAACCTTGGTGCCGTTCTGGGCAAGGTTATCGCAGACCAGCACGGTAAAGGCCGGTTGCCCCGCTTGCCGCCGCAGCCGAATTGCTTCCGTCAGAAAGCCTGGAATGCTGTTCGGCGTGGTCGGGTTGGCAAGATCGGCGATGATTGCGAGATGCTTTTCGTCAAGAGAGCCGGTTGCTGCGTCCTGGCAATAGCCTTTCTCCGTAACGGTCAGCGTGACGATGCGGATTTTCGGATCGATCAGAAGATCGAAAATCTCGCGTCTCTGGTCACTGGTGATCATGACGTCGAGCATCGATCCGATGACGCGCAGCTTGTCCTCGCCATCGTCGCGAGCGAGCAGGGTGTAGAAGCAATCCTGTGGCTTCAGTGCATTACGGATCGCGGGTGACATGGTGTCGACACCGACGATACCCCAGTCCTTTGCGCCGTTTTCGAGAACATCGTCCGTGTAGACGGCCAGATGAGCCCGGCAGAAGGCGCCAAGACCAATATGCACGATGCCTGGAGACACGGCATCGCGATCATAAGACGGGCGCTGAACGGCGGGAGGCAATTTGGAAATCTGTGCACTGTCGAGACGCTTCGCCAAAACACTATTTTTCAAATGAGTTTCCATAAAACATCAATCCGATTTGAGGCGGCCTGCAGATAGTGGAGATCCCCCTTTGCCGGGGAGTCTCCTTGATGGACGAAAGGCTTACGTTTCGATGCCGGCAGGGGTCATGCCCGAACCCGTCTTCGGCAGGATGAAATGCATCAGAACGAGACCGATAAGGTAAAGCGAGGAAGCGATGATGAAGAGGATGTGGTAATTGCCCCCCGTAGCATCGAGCAGGCGGCCGACGCCCATTGAGACGAACATGCCGACAATATAGGCGCAGAACCCACCGATACCGACGACCGAACCCACCGTGTTCCGCGGCATCGTATCGGTTACGATCGTGTAGACGTTGGCTGAATATCCCTGGTGAGCGGACGCTGCGACACCGATCAGAAGCACGGCGATCCACATGTTGGAAACCTGCGAGGCCATGAAAACCGGAACGACGCAGAGACCGCAGACCAGGAAGGCAATCTTGCGAGCCCGCAGCGTCTTGACGCCTTTTTTGATCAGGTAAGAAGACAGCCAGCCGCCACCGATACTGCCGACGTCTGCCATGCAGTAAATGATGATCAGCGGCAACATCGCAGCCATCAGGTTTAGGCCATATTGCTGATGCAGAAAGCCGGGAACCCAGTTCAAGTAGAACCACCAGACCGGTGCACTGAAGCAGGTGCCGACTATATTGGCCCAGGTGCCGCGGTATTTCAGCAACTGCAGCCAGGGAACATGGACCTGCGGAGGAATGGCGTCGCTCTGGATGTAAGCCAGTTCGCCTGCAGAAAGCCGCCGGTTCTTCTCCGGCTTCTCGTAGATGAGATACCAGGCGACAACCCACACGAAGCCGATCGCGCCGGTGATGAGGAAGCAGGCGCGCCAGCCCCAAGTCATAAGGATCAGCGGAACCATGATCGGAGCCACGACCGCTCCGACATTACTGCCGGCATTGAATATCCCGGTTGCAAGTGCACGTTCCTTGGCCGGAAACCATTCTGTCACCGTTTTGATCGAAGCCGGAAAGTTGCCACCTTCCGTCAGGCCAAGACCGGCGCGTGCGATCTTGAAGCCCCATACGCTGCTCATAAAGGCATGGATCATGCCGAAGAGGCTCCACGCGGCAACTGCACCAGGCAGGCCGGTTTTAACGCCGATCTTGTCCATCAAGCGGCCAACGCCGATATAACCAAATGCGTAAAAGAGCGAAAAAGCCGCGACGATGTCGCCGTAGTCGGATTCCGTCCATCCCAGATCGCCCATCAAGGTCGGTTTGAGAAGGCCCAGGACCTGACGATCCATATAGTTGATCGTCGTTGAAAAAAACAGCAATCCGACGATTGTCCATCGATATCGGCCCACCGTCTTTAATGCCTTTGCAGGCAGTGATGGCTGGTCGCCTATAAGCTCGCTTGTCATCTCTATCTCCCAAACGTTGACTGACCACCAAGAGACACTGCCGTAATCATCCTCGCGGCGCGTCGCTTCCAACATGGTCATGGGAAGAGCTGTAATATACCACCATATTAATGGTCGTTGCGGTTCATCAATCGCTGCGTGCGTCATTTCGTCTAGCGAAGGAGCGCTGCCGCGTATGGCGAAGCGCCCCCAAGAACTGTGAGGCGTAGTGATCCGCGTAAAAGGGCTGAACTTCGGAAGCAGGAGAATGGTTAGCCACGACTGCGGAAAATAACCGGAAGCAATATTGGGAAGTCAGGCTGCAAGGCAGGTGTCACAGCAACCAATAGCGCGGAGGCTGTTGTCAGGTTAACCGGCATGAAGCTGTTGGCGGACAAGATGTGGTCATCGTCCAAGCTAGGGCGAGATACAGGCGCCATGATTTCGCGCTCGCGGTGATCACCCACATAGTCTGGGGTTTCCCGATCCAAGTTGTGTATTCGCGAGATTTTGCACCGCTTCGACAAATGGCCTTAGGCTCGTATGGTTCCGAGCTTAGCTGCGTCAGCGAACCCCGACATCTCAAGCTCAGCCGCAGTGCTGGCGGTTGCCAGCACGAACGACACGCCAAGCGACTTCAGACAAACAGCAAATCGTGAGCCCTGGGATTCACGTCCGGGATTGCCGCATCGGCTCGTTCGTCATCAAGGATGACAACGCTTCCGCGGCCGATCCTGCAGGACCAATCCGTACCACCAAAAAAGGGGCTTTGACTTTAATCCAGGGAGGAGAAGGCGAGTAGTTCAGAGGTCTTGATTTCAAGCTTCCAAGGGGTCTCGCGCCGAATAAGGCCTTTTTTCTCCAATGTATTTATTGCCCGCGTCACCGTTTCCGCCGACGTGCCTATATGGTCGGCAATATCGTGCCTCGAAATAGGGATTGTGAGATGCTGAGTCCCCGTATCGAAATATTCGCGGTGACCACAGCAATCGACCAGGAAAACGGCCAGTCTTCGCGCGACGTCCAGCGCCCCCATGATGATCAGCTGGCGCTGTGTCTTGCGAATGTCGTGCACAGCTTTCATAAGAAATTTATGTTGAATGCGGGGGCGGCTGATCAGGAACTTCTCAAGCTTCCTGATTGGATATCGATAAAGCGTGCAGTCGATAACTGCCTCGGCGGAATTAAAAAACATCCCGTCGCGCGCCAGTCCAAAAAAGTCTCCGGGCCAGTAGAGCGCTACGCTTTGCCGGACGCCGCTGCGGATTGTATGGCGCCCCTGGACGATGCCTTCATTAACATAGAAAACATGATCGGCGTGTTGACCTTGCGTAAAAATCGGCGGGCCCTTCGCCCCAACACTTATGACGTCGCAAAAGTGTGAAAGCTCGGTTTTCTCGTCAAGCGTCAGATCAAGACCGGATGCTTCCTCGTCATCTTCCAAAGGCCAGGGATGCTGCGCTCGAACGCTCATGTTCGACCCGTCCAGCTGAGCTGCAGTCAATTTCATATCAAACCAAATGTGCATCGAAACCGGCAAAATCTCCGCAAACTGACTTTTGTCAGTGCGGCCTGTCGGGATCGTTGCAACTTATGGCCCGGTTCGACCGGTTTCGTTGATTAGAAACATGTGATCAACTTTTACCGCCGCGACATCTGGAAGCAGGGAGCTGTGATTGGAGGAGTACATCGCGCGCCTGAACATGGAGCGTTTCAGAAAGCTTCTAGGCGAAAAAGAGTGGAGCGATTCTGAACGGCAGACGCTCTTGAAACTTCTTGAGGAAGAAGAAGAAAAGATTTTGAAGTTACGTTTGGCGCGTGACCGTGGGCGCTGAGCTGTTTCGTTCATGCCGAACATGTCCGTGTGGATCTTGTTCACACCGGCCGGAGTGAGATCCGACCCAAAACCCTTGCGAGAGATTTCAGTCGGAGTTCGTATTGGTCATCATCGATCAACATCCCACGCCTGGAGGCTGTGTCGTTTTCGCATCACTTTCTGTGAGGTTGTAAAAGCCCGGTTGGCAATTGCGAACTGTTTCGCTACAAACACGCATCGCTTCAGATCAAACCAAGGGGAGGCATTGCATGGCACACACATTCATCGAGACCTTCCCATACGGCATGTCCCGACGCTAGGTCGTTGCCGATCGCGGCCCGCCACAGGCGCGCGCGATATGTGGTTTTGTTCTTCCTCATGGCCTGATTGATCCGACGGCATTATTTCGTCTCCCGTTCGGGCCGTGTCATCCAACTCTCGATTTTGAGGACCGGTTGCAAAAGCACGCGCCGGGCTGGTTAAAATGTCTCGCAAGAAGCTCGATTTCCGCGCCGATGCCTATCGCCATGTGCTCGGCTTTGTCTTTCATTACTGGCGCCACCGGCCACTATTAGTGGGCACAATCATTGGCCTGGTGATTGCCAGCACGCTCGCCGAAGTCATGGTGCCGGTATTTTCCGGCCGGATCGTCGACGCGATTGCTGGCGGCCGTGCGGCGAATGACGCTCTTCGCGCTTTCGTCGTCGTCGTGTTGCTTGGCCTGACCAGCGTCACTCTGCGCTGGTTCATCTTCAACGCTATCATCCGGCTGACGTTGCGCATTATGGCGGACGTCACCAATAACGGCTTTCACAGGGTTCAGCGGTTCTCGGCCGACTGGCACGCCAACAGCTTTGCCGGTTCGACTGTGCGCAAGGTAACCCGCGGCATGTGGGCGCTCGACTCACTCAATGACCTTCTGCTGATCGCGCTGCTGCCATCCATCGTCATGCTAGTAGGCGCCAGTGTCGTGCTCGGCAGCTACTGGCCGGTTATGGGCCTGATCGTGGCGGCAGGTTCATTGATCTATGTCGGCGTGACGGTGGCGCTTTCCATGGGTTTCGTATCGCCGGCAGCAAGGCTTGCGAATGCCTGGGATACCAGGCTTGGCGGCGCGCTGGCGGATGCCATCAGCTGCAATTCGGTGGTCAAGGCCTTCGGAGCGGAAAGCCGGGAGGAAACGCGCCTGGGTCATGTGCTGGCAAAGTGGGACAAGCGTACGCGAAGGACATGGAAACGCGGCACGCTGAGCGGCACGATCCAGGGCTTCATGATGGTTTCGATGCAGGCCGGTATTCTGGGCACGGGTCTGATCATGTGGCAAAAAGGCCTGGCGACACCGGGTGACGTTACCTTCGTGCTGGCCATGTTCTTCGTTCTTCAGGGATATCTGCGCAATGTCGGCCAGGACATCCGCAATCTGCAGCGCGCTGTCAACGACATGGAAGAACTGGTTCTACTCGACAAGATGCCGCTGGGCATCGAGGATAAACCCGGTGCCAAGGACATCAGGATCAGCGAAGGTGCGATCGTATTCGATCGGGTCAGCTTCCAGTACGGTGCGCATCCCAGGCCGCTTTACGATGACTTTTCGGTCACCATTAAACCAGGCGAGCGTGTGGGCCTCGTCGGACATTCGGGCTCGGGTAAGACGACCTTCGTCAAGCTCATTCAACGCCTTCATGACGTCAATTCGGGCTCCATCCGAATCGACGGGCAGGATATAGCCGAGGTCAGGCAAGCGAACCTGCGCGGCCAAATTGCCATCGTGCAGCAGGAGCCCATCCTGTTTCACCGCACGCTGGCGGAAAACATCGCTTATGGTCAGCCAAACGCTTCGCGTCGCCAGATCGAACAGGCAGCCAGACAGGCAAGCGCGCACGACTTCATCATAAACCTGCCCAAAGGCTATGAAACGATGGTGGGTGAACGCGGGGTCAAGCTGTCGGGTGGTGAACGGCAGCGTGTCGCCATCGCCCGGGCTTTTCTGGCCGATGCACCAGTGCTGATCCTGGACGAGGCGACTTCGAGCTTGGACAGCGAAAGCGAGGTCCAGATCCAACAGGCAATGGAACGCCTGATGGTTGGCCGCACGACACTGGTCATCGCTCATCGATTGTCCACGGTACGGTCGCTGGACCGCCTGCTGGTCTTCGACAAGGGCAAGATTGTCGAGGAAGGTGACCATCAGGCGCTGATCCGTCTTCAGGATGGCATTTATCGCCGGTTGTTCGAGCGGCAGGCGCTGGAACTGACAAAGGGACTTGTCGCGTGAATCGAAACGTCGGGGCTACAGCTCCGGTGTTCTGGTTCGGCTGAGTGCAGGTAGCCCTTTACTTTTAGGCCCTTGTTTTAGGTGTGAGGGAAGGCTGGCCCTTGCACTTGGGTGATTTCGTCTCAAGGTGGTTGTGCGGCTACTTTGCTGACGAGTGGCAAATTGATGAGGTGGTCGTATCGATGGGTGGGAAGAGCTACTGACCGTGACACGCTGTCGATTTGGATTGTCAGGCTCCCACTATCCCCAAATCCGCCTTTCTGATTGCTCTGACACTTCTGGCATTCGTCAACAGCTCTCTGACTTGAGTTGGAATTTCCTCCTTTCAGCCGAAGGTTGCAACTTCGTTCCCGTGAATGCGCGGCAATAGTACATAATTTTTGTATACTACAGGAATCTGACGGCAGTAATCTCCTCTCGTCCGGTGGCCGGCACTTTGGCAGCAGCCGGTTATCGTCAAACAGGGGATGAAGCGTATGTCGGCATTGAAGGAATATTTGGCTCAAAAACGGGCAGCACTTCTGCAAAGGCGGGTGCGCATCAAGTCGGGCGAACTCGGTGTCGCGACCTTGAAAGCAAGCGCCAGTGCGGAAGGGCGTAGCGGCGTCCGTCGTATACGGATTCGAGATTTCCAGGTTGTCTCCGATAGCCCGCCGGATTTCGCAGGTTACAATCTTGGCCCATCCTCTCCCGAACTTCTGGTTGGGGCGCTTTCGAGTTGCCTGACGCATACCTGGCTGATCCAGGCGGCCGACCAGCAAATAGCGCTGGAAGAATTACATGCGGAAGTGTCGGCCAAGATCGACCCACGAGGCGGCTCGGATGGTCATGAGGACATCCCGATCTATCCGCATGATTTCGACTACACAGTCTCGCTGATCTCGGACGCTAGCCCGGAAGAGATCGCCCGTGTCGCGGAAGCTGTCGAAAAAGCCTGCCCGATCCTCAATCTTCTCAAGCGCGCAACGAACGTCACCGGTCGTGTCGACCATCAGCTGCCTGCTTCTAAAGCAGCGGATGCTGCTTAACGCCTGTCATTCTGCAGGAATTTTACGAGAGGTATATAATGTCTTCTAATTTCAGCGAATTTCCGTCCAGCCGCAGAAAGCTGCTGCAGATAACCGGTGCAGCAGTCGGTATCGGTGCGTTCGGAGCACTTGACCCGATCGGCATTCTCGGCAAGCCAGCCATTGGGCAGGTCAATGCGCTCAAGGAACATGCCGTCGTCAAGCTTGCCTGGGGTCAGACCGCAGTCTGCCAATCGCCGATCTCGGTGGCGCTCAAGCGTGGTTTCTTCGAGCAGTACAATCTCACGGTCGAGCCGATCAATTTCTCCGGCCCGACAGACCAACTGCTGCAAGCCATTGCGACCGGCCACGCCGATGGCGGCATCGGCATGGCACTCCGGTGGTTGAAGCCGCTGGAACAGGGCTTCGATGTCGCCCTGACCGTCGGGACCCATGGCGGCTGCATGCGTCTTCTGGCGGCGCCGGGTGCGAATATATCGAAGATCGAGGACCTGCGGGGCAAGAAGGTGGCGGTTACCGACGCAGCCAGCCCGGTGCGGAACTTCTTCGCCATCCGCCTTGCGGAGATCGGGATAGACCCCGACAAGGAAGTCGAATGGCTTCAATATCCTCAGGATCTTTTCGGCGAGGCGCTCAAGAAGGGCGAGGTCGACGCCTTGGCTGGGGATGATCCACATCTCTATCTCATTCGCGAACGGGAAAAGCTGACGGAAATCGCCAATAATCTGGAAGGTCCCTATGCCGCATCCACCTGCTGCGTTCTTGGCCTTCGAGGCAGTCTGGTCCGTGACCAGCCGGATGTAGCCTCGGCGATAACCCGGGCTATCGTCGATGCTCAGGCCTGGACTGCTGCTAATCCGGATGAAGCGGCGGAGATTTTTGCGCCCTTCGTGCCTGCAAACGTACCGGCGGCCACGCTGGCGACGATCCTGCGCAGCCATACGCATGGGCACCACTCTACCGGAGAGGCATTACGCCGGGATGTGGCTTTCTTCACCAACAAGCTCAAGACCATCAACGTCATCCGCCAGAACACCGACGCGGAAGCCTTTGCCAAGAAGATCGTGCCCGATGTCCTCATCTGATATTCTTGCCCGCAACGTTCCGGACCACAAGGTCTCGCTTTTCGCCAAGGTCTCCTCGGGGAAACCTTCCATCAGGTCTCGCGAGGTTTTGGCAAAGCCCGGCGAAGCCTCCTGGCTGCGGCATCCGGTCTGGGTTGCCGCTGCCGTCCTCGTCTGGATTGCCCTTGCCGTAATCTCGTTAGGGGTACCTGATCAGCCTGTCGGATTTGGCGACGCGATCTATGGGAGACAGACCTCGATCGGCTTTGCCGTGTGGGCCCTGGCACTCGCGTTGCTCGCTGTCGCAAGTGTATTTTCCTCCGCTTTGAGGACGCGCTCTCTGGGCTGGTGGCCTTGGCTGACGGTGCTCGGCATCTTTTTCATCAGCTGGGAACTCAGTACCGCAAAATTTGTCCTTCTACCCGTTCCGTTCTTTGCCCCACCTTCCGCCCTTGTCGAGGTCTATGCCGATGATTGGCCGCGTCTTGGCGACAGTCTCGTAAATTCCCTTCGGCTTCTGGCTTTCGGCTTCGGTTTCGGTGCCGCTTGGGGATTCGTCACCGGTGTGTCCATCGGCTGGTCCCGGTCGCTCGGATACTGGGTACACCCGATCCTTCGCTTTCTAGGCCCCATACCATCGACGGCGCTTCTGCCGATGGCATTCTTCTTTTTTCCAACAAGTTTCTCGGCAGCTGTGTTCCTGATCGCACTGGCCACATGGTTCCCCGTAACAGTGCTGACATGGTCCGGTGTCGCAGGGGTGGACAAGGCCTATTACGATGTCGCGCGCACACTCGGGGCCGACGAGCGTTTCCTGATTTTCAAGGTGGCGATACCGGCCGCCCTCCCGCATGTCTTCGTCGGCCTCTTCATGGGGCTTGGTGCCTCGTTTTCCGTACTCGTCGCAGCGGAAATGATGGGCGTCAAATCGGGGCTTGGCTGGTATCTTCAGTGGGCGCAGGGATGGGCAGCCTATTCCAACATGTACGGCGCGCTCATCGTCATGGCGATCATCTTCTCGGGGCTTATCACGCTTCTCTTTGCCGTCCGTGACCGCCTGCTTGCGTGGCAGAAGGGAGTCGTCAAATGGTAGCTCTTCATCAGCGAGTGCCTGCCGGAGCGGTCAAAGGGCCGGGTGCCCGCATACAGATCAATGAGCTCAGCCATGCCTTCGATCTCGACGGCCAGGCGCTGCCGGTTCTGACCGGCATCGATCTCGACATCAAGCCGGGCGAATTCGTGGCGTTCCTGGGGCCCAGCGGATGCGGGAAATCAACGTTGCTGCGTCTCGTCGCCGGCCTCGAACTCCCGTTGGAGGGTCGCATTCTGGTCGATGGCGAGCCGGTGGAACGACCGGACCCGTCACGCATCGTGGTCTTTCAGGACCCGACGCTTTATCCGTGGCGAACAGTCTGGAAAAACGTTTCACTCGGTCTGGAAGCGCGCGGGCTGCTCAAAGAACGAAGATCGACGGTCGATGATGCGATCAGGCTCGTCGGCCTAGAAGGCTTCGGCAATGCCTATCCGCGGCAATTGTCCGGCGGCATGGCGCAACGCGCCGCACTTGCGCGCGCATTGGTAAACGATCCTAGCATCCTCATTCTCGACGAACCGCTCGGAAAACTCGATTCGCTGACACGTATCTCGATGCAGACCGAGATCGTGGATCTCTGGGAGAAACGAGGCTTTACGACGCTTCTGGTCACGCACGATATCGAAGAGGCGCTGTTTCTTGCACAGCGCATCATCATCCTGAGCGATCGTCCGGCGGGGATCATCACCGAGATCATCAACGACCGCCCTTATCCGCGGCGACGCGGCGATCCTTATCTCGCGGAACTCCGCCACCAAGCGTTCGAAAAGCTCGGGATGGATGCAACCTGGTAACCCATCGGGCCGGCCTCACAAAGGGTCGGCTCGCAACGGAGTCACGAGATCAATAGTACTATCGTTGCGGGTTGCACTGACGGGCCTGCCGTATTTTTCATCTCCAAAAGCCGCATGGATATCTCCGTGCGACTAACGGCATCGATATTCTGGATTATTTTTTATGAACGATATTACATCGCCCGATTTTCCTCCCTCGTTGTGGAATGCGGTCACGCGACCGAGACGCCCAGCCTCCAGCCTTGTTGACGAGGTGAGGGTTGAAGTCGCCATAATCGGCGCCGGCTTTACCGGTCTTTCCGCCGGCCTTCACCTCGCGGAGCGTGGGCACAAGGTTGTTGTCCTCGAAGCTGCCCAAGCAGGCTGGGGAGCGTCCGGCCGCAATAACGGCCAGGTCATTCCAACAATGACTGGTGCAGAGCCCGATACTATCGCCAAATGCCACGGCGAGGCGGGAGAGCGTTTCGCCCAGCTCGTCTGCGATAGCGCATCCTATCTTTTCGATCTTGTGCGCCGGCATGACATCGACTGCGAGTCTGTCCAGAGCGGTTGGTTCCAGCCGGCACACTCGTCCGGACGCGTTCGCCTGTCGGCAAATCGCGTCGAGGCCTGGTCGCGCCGTGGTGCACCGGTACGCCTGCTCGACGCAGCAGAAACTGCCGATCTCGTCGGCTCGCGAGACTGGTATGGCGGCATGCTCAACTCCAGCGGCGGCCATATCAATCCTCTGGCCTTTGCCAAGGGGCTTGCCGACCGCATGGTCGCGGCAGGGGCAACGCTTCATGAAAACACGCCGGTCCGATCGATCGAGAAAACACCGGCGGGCTGGGTCGTTTCGACACCGGAAGGCCGCGTCATCTCCGACCAGATCATACTTGCCTCGAACGGGTACACGGATTGGTTTGAAAGCCGGTTGGCGCCGAAGATTGCGCACTCGCTTGTGCCCATTCTGTCCTGGCAAATGGCCACTGAGCCGCAGCCGGACGCCGTCCGCGCCAGCGTGCTGCCAGGGCGGCAGGCCCTGTCGGACACACACGGGGACCTGCGGTTCTTTCGCTGGGATGCCCGTGGCCGCCTTGTGACAGGTGGTGCGCTGATGTTTCCATTCAACGGTGCCGAACGCCTGAAACAGCGGATAGGCATACGATTGGCCAGGATCTTTCCGCAGATGGGCGTGCCGAAATTCGATTTCGTCTGGAACGGTCGCATAGGCATGACCGCTGACCGGATGCCGCAATTCTATAACCCCGCGCCCGGCCTCTGGACCTGGGCGGCCTGTAACGGGCGCGGCGTGGCCCTGGCAACCTCGCTCGGCAAGGTTTTTGCCGATGCGATCGAAGGTGTTGGCCAGCAGGATCTGGCCGTTCCTATTACGCCGGTCCTCCCCATTCCCTTTCATCCGGTTGCAAAGCTTGTCGCGCCAACGGTGCTCGGCTGGTACCGCGTGAAGGACAGGCTCGAGCCCGCCTATCATTAAGACAGGAAGACGATCCACGTGATGACTGAAAATAATGAAACCGGCCGCATGGTGCCGATCGAATGGCTGCAGGCGGCCTTCAACATGCGTGCCGCAGCCTATGCCAATATATTTGACGTTCTGCGTGACGCCTTCGGACCGCAGAGGGCTGTGGAGCTTCTATCCGAAGCGACGCGCCGCATGGGCGTTATCGCCGGTGGGCAATTCGCCGATCTTGGCCCGGACAGGCTGATTGCCTTGAAGGAACGTTTTCTCGGCAATATTCCGGCGGGCGATATCCTGTTCCAGCCGGACGTTCGCCAATGCGACGACGAGCGCCTGGAGATCAAGTTCCATCGCTGTCCCTTGAAGGAAGCATGGCAGGCAATGGGGAGATCGGATGACGACCTCGAATTGCTGTGCAAGGCCGGAGGTGCGATCGATGGTGGTCTCTTCAAGGCAGCAGGGTTCGTGTTCAAGGGCGAAACCTGGAGGCCGGGTGATGAGGGGTGCTGCAAGCTGGTTGTCGAACCGGGGCCTGCCGCCTGATTGAAAATCTTCCGGCTTTTATGCCCGTAGATGCCACGAAGGTAATTCTTTTCCCTGCCAGGCCAGAGGTCGATTGGGTGCCGGGATGACCGCGGCACCCGATGTATCTCAGATGAATTCGACAACCGCTCCGCTGGCGTCAGCCGGAGCGACAGCAATGCTTCCGGTGGATGTCTTTATGAACGGTATGCCCTGACCGGAAAGAACACTGGCTGTCCGTTCCGTATCCCTCACGCGAACACGAAGCACGGCAAAACCGTTAGAGGGTGTCTTGCCGATATCGAGTCCGGGATAAAGAGCCGTTATCGCTGCAGGATCGAAGAAGAAGAGGGGCGCCGAACCTTCACCGGTTTCTACACGGAAACCACCCTGCGCTTCCTCGATGCGGCCAGCAGCATAAAACCTCGCATAGGTTTCAGCCGTTCTGCGCGGATCATCACTGACGCCGATTATGCCGCCGAGACTGACCGCGCCATTGGCATGGTCCTGCAGCTCCGGTCGCCAAACCATGTCGCGCGTTTCGTGCTGGCAAAGGAAAAAGTGTCCCAGCGGAACATCATTCGGATCGAACCCCAGTGTTCTGAAGCTGGTAATGCCCTCGCCGCCACCAGGTAGGGGGAGCGGCCGTGAAAATGCGCTGACTTCTCCCGTACCGATTCCGAGTTCTGCAAGAGCAGGCTTTGCTGCATCTGCGTTCGCGGTGCGATTGGCGATCGCATGCAAACCTTCGCCATAGGTGGCGAGCGTCTTGCGTTGGGCGGCGTTGAGTTCGGTCTCGGCGACGACCCCGAGAAGTTCAAGATAATCATTCTGGAAGATGATGGTGTAATTGCCCGTTCCCTTCTGCGGGCTATGAAGTCCGCGGGGCGAGAGGGTGAAGCCGAGGCGGCGGTAACGTTCGGCGCTGGCATCGAGGTCATCGACCAGCAGATAGCTGTGGTCTACCCCAAGCACTGGATGGGTCATGATTTTTCCTCGTCAGATCGAAGGATTGGGGATCGCCGGCGACATGGCCGGTTAAAGCGGTTGCACCCGCAACGAATGGAGGATGCCGAAGACGATACGGGTGAAAAGATCACGCGAGGGAGACCGTACCGGCAAGAAAAGAAGGTCGGATGGCAGCCCGTGGACTGCCATCCCTTCGGCTTGGGAGGCCTGTTGGTTTGGAGTTCTGTTACTTGTCGAGCTCTGTTACTTATCGAGCCATGTGCTGTAGAATGCGGGGCGGCCGACGGCTTCGAAGGCGACGCCCTTGACGTAAGGGGCGCCGGCAAAGGCCTGCGGTTCCTCGAAGATCGGAACGGCATAGGCCTGATCGAGAACGTAGGCCTGCGCATCCGCCACGGCCTTCAGCCGCTTTTCGCGGTCCGGCTGCGAGGCGATCTCGTCGAGAATGGCATTCAGCCTGTCGTCGGAGAAGGTCTTGACCTTGTCGCTGACGCCGCCCTTCTGCAAAAGCAGGTTACGGTTGGTCGGATAATACTGGCTCTTGACCACATCGGGATCGGCGCGGCCGACCATGGCGACGGCAACCGGGGTCTTCAGCGGGTCAAGCTCGTCGATCACCTTGCTGCCGGCATCGCCGGCCAGCACGTTGAGCTTGACGCCCAGCTTCGACCATTGCTGTGCGATCAGCTGCAGCACCGCACGGCTCTGCGGCTGCGGCAGCGATTCATACGAGGTCAGCACGAGCTTCTGGCCGTCCTTGGCGCGGATGCCGTCTGCCCCGAGCTTGAAGCCGGCTTCGTCGAGCAGGGCTTCGGCCTTTTCCGGGTCGTAACCGAGCTTGTCTTCCTGCGCCACATAGCCGATCGCTGTCGATGCGATGATCGAGGTGGCCTTCGGATAGTTCTTCGAGAAGATCGTCGACAGGATCTCATCGCGATTGACCGCAAGCGACAGCGCCTTGCGCACCTTGATGTCGGACACCAGCGGATTGTCCGGGCGGAAGACGATCGAGTTGTTCACGCCGCGCGTGCCGGGTGCGTAGATGGTAAAGCTCTGGGCTTCCACCTGACCTTCGTCATAGGCCTGGATCTGGCGGATGAAGTCCGCCTGGCCGGCGAGAAGCGCGCCGATGCGCACGCTGTCTTCGGCGGTGACGATATAGTTGATCCCGTCGAGATAGGCGCGGCCCTGATGTTCGAGCTTGGCCGGTCCCCAGTTATAGTCCTCGCGGACCGTCAGATCGAGCGACTTGCCGATCGTCTCGGCCTTCACCACGAAGGGGCCGGATCCGATGATCTTCGTCGCATCGCCAAGCTGTTCGAAGGGCAGGGCCAGCGTCGAAAGCGAGACGATGCCGGAGCCGATGACGGATGTGCCCTGCAGGAAACCGGGCGAGGGTTTCTTGAAATAAAACTTCACCGTCAGCGGATCGATGACCTCGCTGTGGTCGTAATTGTTGACCACTTCGGACACCGGCTGTTTCAGCGGCTTGTTGCCGAGGCCGAACGTGTCGAAGTTTTTCGCCACTGTTGCCGCATCGACCGGCGTTCCGTCGGAGAAGGTGACGCCGGGGCGCAGCTTGAACGTGTATTCGGTGGCATTGTCGTTGACCGTCCAGGACGTTGCCAGCCATGGTTCGATCTCCAGCGTCTTCGGGTTCTGGTAGGTCAGCTTGTCGGTGATCTGGTTGAGGACGCCGCCATTCGGATAAAAGCCGCCGGCCGGCGGGTAAAGGTTGGTATGGGCCTGCTGCTCGAGATAGACGAGCGTGCCACCCTTGGCGGGGGCATCTGCGGCAAGGCCGGCCGTTGCAAATGTCGTCGTCGCCAAAAGCCCGAGGCTGAAAGCAATAAGTGTCCGATAGTGCGTCATGGGTCCGGTCTCGCCGTTGTTCGATGACCATCAACCTATCCACTTGCGGCAAACTTCTATGGATTTGCTATTCTATTTTAACGCCAAGCCCGGAAGTTTCTTTGCTGCACTGCCAAAATTTCTGGAACTTTCGCTTTATCGGTGATGAAAGTGCCGTCGCCGGTTGCATACATCTGCCCCCACAAGCTGATCAGGCTGATGCGGGTCGAAAATCCGCCGTCACGACGTGGCGGTTGCCCGGGTAGGTCATCCGAACCCAGGTCACTGCGCCCGACGCGTTCCAGGTGCGGCGCTCGATGACGAGGCAGGCATCCTTCGGGGTCAGCTTGAGGATCTTGTGCTCCTTACGGTCCGCAGGCACGGCCTGTATGCGGTGCTGGGCCGTGATCCAGGGAATTTGCGAAGAGAGCCAGGGGCCGGGCGCTGCCGAGATGAAATCGGCTTCAATTGCTGCCGGTACGGTCACAAGATTGATAGCACGTTCTTCAAGGCAAAAGGGCTCGCCAGCAGCAAGATGTAGGCAGGTCAAAAAGAGTACGTCGCCAGGCGTATCGCCGGGGAACCACGCCAGCTCTTCACCGATTGCCTTGCGGCGCGTGATTGACAGCCGCTGATAGGAATAGTCGACGTTGAGCGAGCGTACCTCGTCGGCAATATCGTGAATTTCCAATACGGCAGATTGTGCCTTGGGGTGGGCGACGAAGCTTCCGCCTTTCTTGCGACGTTCGATCAGGCCCGACTGCGCCAACTGCCCCATGACCTTGTTCACCGTCATCCGGGAGACATCGTAATATGCGGCAAGGTCCACCTCGAAGGGGATCCGGTGACCGGGTGGCCATGTGCCGGAAACAATCTTTTCCTCGATATCCGCCAGGATTTTGCGGTGAAGCGTCAGGTTCGTGGAAATGCTGATGGTCTCCGTTCGGGGCGGCGTCGACGCACGTCTATACTGCAGGTTCGCCCCGTCAATCGGGGCTCAACCGCGAAGTAAGGTCTGCATGGTCGCTGCAAAGCGTGTGCGAATCTGGTTTCGGGCAATGTGGCGTCCATTCGTCACCTGCTTCTTACCTGCAGCCCAGACGGTATCTACTGCGACATCGCCACCGAAAATCCAGTTATCGAGCAGATTGTCTTCTGCGAGATAGGAGGCATTGGTGATATCCAGGGCAATGACATCGGCAGCTGCGCCCTCGGCAATCCCAGCCCTCGTGGCTAGTGCGGCCGCACCGCCTTCAATGGCTGCGTCGAAAAGACGGCGTCCGGTCGAGCCATTCGGCTCGGCAATGACATTGCGAGCACGATGGGCGAGGCGCTGCGAATATTCGAGCTGGCGCAATTCGTCCGCCAGTGAAATCTGCACGTTGGAATCCGATCCGACGCCGAAACGGCCGCGTTTCGCAAGAAATTCGGCAGCGGCGAAAGTGCCGTCACCGAGATTGGCTTCGGTGATCGGGCAGAGGCCTGCGATCGCGCCGGTGGCCGCCATGTCCGCCACTTCCTTCTCCGTCAGGTGCGTGGCATGGATCAGGCACCAGCGATCATCGACAGTGGTATTGTCCAGCAACCACTCGACCGGGCGGGCGCCGGACCAGGCGATGCAGTCGTCTACTTCTTTTGTCTGCTCGGCGACATGAATATGCACCGGACCGCCTTCGGCAAGCGGGAGGATGGCGGTCAGTTCGTCGGGTGTCGCGGCACGCAGGCTGTGCGGTGCGATGCCTAGCTGCATGCCGGGCAGCGAGGCTCGCATCTTCCGGCAGGCATCCATCAGCCGGGAAAAGCTCTCGACCGAATTGATGAAGCGGCGCTGGCCATCGATCGGTGGTTGTCCGCCGAAGCCGGAATGCGCATAGAAGACCGGCAGCAGCGTTAGGCCGATGCCTGTTTCCGCGCTCGCCGCGCCAATCCGTTCGGCATGTTCGGCAATGTTGGCATAGAGCGAACCATCACGATCGTGATGCAGATAGTGGAATTCACCCACCCGGCAAAAACCGGCTTCGAGCATTTCCATATAGAGCTGCGCCGCGACCGCCTCGATCTGTTCCGGCGTCATCTGCAAGGCGAAACGATACATCAGCACGCGCCAACTCCAGAAACTATCATCCGTCGGCCCGCGGAGTTCGGCTAGGCCCGACATGGCGCGCTGGAAAGCGTGGCTGTGAAGATTACTCATGGCCGGGACGAGGACCGAATGACGCTCATCGCCGGCTTCAGCCGTTACTCCGATGTCGACGCTGGAGATGGCCCCGCCAACGACCGTCAGGCGCACATTGGAAGCCCATCCTTGGGGCAGGAGAGCCGATGCGGCATGGAGCGTCGAGGCAGCCGAATTGATCATGATTCCCGATCCGTCGTTAAATGGCCTGATCCCGGATGCAGTTTTGAGCGAAAGAACGTGCTTGCCAAGATGGTTATTATGTATATACATGTTTCTCCATAATGAAAGGCGCAATCCATGTGCGGGAACGAAAACTTGGGTGATGTTTTCTCCATTCATTCCGAATCTCGGACGGGCGTAACCGTGTGGACAAATGCGCGCTTGGCGACTCTTGTCGAAGGCTCTGAGGGTCTTGGCACGGTCGAAATCGGTGCGATTGCGGCGAGGGATGGGGTGATCGTCTTCGTCGGCGCGGAAGCGGATCTTCCTCCGGATTTGAGGCGCGATGCCTTAGTGGTCGATTGCGAGGGTCGCTGGATTACGCCGGGCCTGATCGATTGCCACACGCATATCGTCTTCGGTGGCGATCGGGCGATGGAATTCGAGATGCGGCTCGAAGGCGCTACCTATGAAGAAGTGACGCGTGCGGGCGGCGGCATCGTTTCCTCCGTTAAGTCCACCAACGCACTGTCCGTCGACGGGTTGGTGGAGGCGGCCCTGCCTCGCGTCGATGCGCTGCTTGCCGAAGGTGTTTCGACGCTCGAGATCAAATCCGGTTACGGGCTTTCGATTGAAGGCGAACTCAACATGCTGCGCGCTGCGCGCGCGCTGGCAAAGGTCCGGCCGGTCCGCGTCGTAACTTCCTATCTCGCGGCCCATGCAACGCCTGTCGAGTACAAGGGCCGCAACGGCGATTACATTGCGGATATCGTGCTGCCGGGCATGGACAAGGCCCATGCGGACGGCCTGATCGATGCCGTCGATGGTTTTTGCGAGGGCATCGCTTTTTCGGTCGATGAGATGCGGCGCGTCTTCGACCATGCCAAATCGCTTGATATCCCTGTAAAGCTTCATGCCGAACAATTGTCGAACCTTGGCGGCGCAAAATTGGCAGCGTCCTATGACGCCCTGTCTGCCGATCATCTGGAATATCTCGATGCCGAGGGTGCGGCTGCCATGGCTAAGGCCGGTACGGTTGCCGTCATCCTGCCCGGCGCCTTTTACGCCATCAACGAAAAGCAGAAACCGCCGATCCAGGCGCTGCGCGATGCCGGTGTGAGAATAGCGATCGCCACCGACTGCAATCCCGGCACCTCGCCGCTGACGTCTCTGCTCTTGACAATGAATATGTCGGCTACCCTGTTCCGTCTGACGGTTGACGAATGCATTGCCGGTGCGACCCGCGAGGCGGCACGAGCACTCGGTCTGATTGGTGAAACCGGCACGCTTGAAGTCGGCAAGTCCGCCGACTTTGCCATCTGGAACATCCAACGCCCTGCGGAGCTCGTTTACCGCATTGGCTTCAACCCTCTCCATTCCCGTATATTCAAGGGCCAAATCATAGGGGCCAGCAGGTAACCGCATGACGATCACACTTCATCCGGGCAGCGTCCCGCTTGCCGATCTTGCCAATATCTACTGGAACAACGAGGCCGCTGTTCTCGGTCGTTCCTTCGATGCGGGCATCGAGAAAGCCGCCCGCCGTATCGCCGAAATCGCTGCCGGCAACGCGCCGGTCTACGGCATCAACACAGGTTTCGGCAAACTCGCCTCGATCAAGATCGACAGTGCCGATCTTGCCACCCTGCAGCGCAATCTCATCCTTTCCCATTGCTGCGGCATCGGTGCGCCTTTGCCGGAAAATGTCGTGCGCCTGATCATGGCTTTGAAGCTGATCTCGCTCGGCCGGGGCGCTTCGGGCGTTCGGCTGGAACTGATACGGCTGATCGAGGGAATGCTCGAAAAGGGCGTCATCCCGGTCATTCCCGAAAAAGGCTCTGTCGGCGCCTCCGGAGATCTTGCTCCGCTTGCCCATATGGCCGCCGCGATGATGGGCGAGGGCGAAGCCTTTTTCGGCGGTGAGCGACTGGGTTCGGCCGATGCCCTGGCCAAGGCCGGACTGACACCCGTCGTGCTGGCCGCCAAGGAAGGACTGGCGCTGATCAACGGCACCCAGACTTCGACCGCGCTGGCGCTGGCCGGCCTTTTTCGCGCCCATCGCGCCGCCCAGACGGCGCTTGTCACCGGTGCGCTGTCAACGGATGCCGCGATGGGCTCATCGGCGCCCTTTCATCCGGATATCCATACGTTGCGTGGCCACAAGGGGCAGATCGATGCCGGCGCTGCACTGCGCAACCTGCTCGAAGGCTCGGAAATCCGCGCCAGCCATATCGAAGGCGACGAGCGTGTTCAGGATCCCTATTGCATCCGCTGCCAGCCGCAGGTCGATGGCGCCTGCCTTGATATCTTGCGCCAGGTGGCGCGCACGCTGGAAATCGAAGCCAATGCCGTGACAGACAATCCATTGGTGCTCTCGGATAATTCGGTTGTCTCGGGCGGAAATTTCCACGCGGAACCCGTCGCCTTTGCCGCCGACCAGACAGCGCTCGCGATCTGCGAGATTGGTGCGATCGCGCAGCGCCGCATCGCTCTGCTGGTCGATCCGGCCCTCTCCTACGGACTGCCGGCCTTCCTGTCGAAAAAGCCGGGGCTGAATTCCGGTCTGATGATTGCAGAAGTGACCTCGGCGGCGCTGATGAGCGAAAACAAGCAGATGTCGCACCCGGCATCCGTGGATTCGACGCCAACCTCCGCCAATCAGGAAGACCATGTGTCGATGGCCTGCCACGGCGCGCGTCGCCTGCTGGTCATGACGGAAAACCTGTTCGGCATTCTCGGCATTGAGGCACTTGCCGCCGTGCAGGGCGTTGAATTGCGCGGTCCGTTGAAGACCAGCCCGGAGCTGGAAAAAGCCGCAGGCGTGCTCCGCGCTTCCGTGTCGTCGCTCGAAGATGATCGCTATATGGCGCCGGATCTTGCCGCCGCATCGGGGCTGATTGCTTCAGGAGCGCTCGCGGCTGCCATTTCGCCCGGCATCCTGCCGGTGCTGGACATCTGATCACAAAAGAACAACGGGAACAGAAGCAATGACCAATCCGCGCCACAATATCCGCGATGTCCGCTCCCCCCGGGGAAACGAACTCAACGCCAAAAGCTGGATGACCGAAGCGCCGCTGCGCATGCTGATGAACAATCTCGATCCCGACGTGGCGGAAAACCCGCATGAATTGGTCGTCTATGGCGGCATCGGCCGTGCTGCCCGCACCTGGGACGATTTCGACAAGATTGTTGCAACGCTCAAGACATTGACCGAGGAAGAGACGCTGCTCGTCCAATCCGGCAAGCCGGTCGGCGTATTCCGCACCCACAAGGATGCGCCTCGTGTGCTGATCGCCAATTCCAACCTCGTGCCGCATTGGGCGACTTGGGACCATTTCAACGAGCTGGATAAGAAGGGACTGGCCATGTACGGCCAGATGACTGCCGGTTCGTGGATCTATATTGGCACGCAGGGCATCGTGCAGGGCACGTACGAAACCTTCGTCGAGGCCGGCCGCCAGCATTATGACGGCAGCCTTAAAGGCAAGTGGATATTGACCGGCGGCCTCGGCGGCATGGGCGGCGCCCAGCCACTCGCAGCGGTCATGGCCGGGGCCTGCTGCCTTGCCGTCGAATGCGACGAAACCCGCATCGATTTCCGCCTGCGCACCCGTTACGTAGACGCCAAGGCAAAGACGCTGGACGAAGCATTGGCCCTGATCGAAGAATGGACTGCTAAGGGCGAAGCCAAATCCGTCGGTCTGCTCGGCAATGCCGCCGAAATCTTTCCGGAACTGGTCAAGCGCATGCAGGCCGGCGGCCCGCGCCCAGACATCGTCACCGACCAGACCTCGGCGCATGATCCGCGCAACGGCTATCTGCCGATCGGGTGGACAGTCGAGGAAGCCAAGGCCAAGCGCGAGAGCGATCCGAAGTCGGTTGAAGTCGCTGCCCGCGCTTCGATGAAAGCCCATGTCGAAGCCATGGTCGCCTTTTGGGATGCCGGCGTGCCGACACTCGATTACGGCAACAACATCCGTCAGGTCGCCAAGGATGAGGGCCTGGAAAATGCCTTTGCCTTTCCGGGTTTTGTCCCGGCCTATATCCGCCCGCTCTTTTGCCGCGGCATCGGCCCGTTCCGCTGGGCCACCCTTTCCGGCGATCCAGAGGATATCTACAAGACCGATGCCAAGGTGAAGGAGCTGCTGCCTGACAACAAACACCTGCATAACTGGCTGGACATGGCGCGCGAGCGCATTGCCTTCCAGGGCCTGCCGGCCCGTATTTGCTGGGTTGGCCTTGGTGACCGCCACAAGCTCGGTCTTGCCTTCAACGAAATGGTGCGCAACGGCGAGCTTTCCGCTCCAATCGTCATCGGCCGCGACCATCTCGATTCAGGCTCCGTCGCCTCGCCCAACCGCGAGACGGAAGCGATGAAGGATGGATCGGATGCCGTGTCCGACTGGCCGCTCCTGAACGCGCTGCTCAACACCGCATCGGGCGCGACATGGGTGTCTCTGCATCACGGCGGCGGGGTCGGCATGGGGTATTCGCAGCATTCCGGCATGGTGATCTGCGCCGACGGCTCGGAAGACGCCGATCGCCGTCTGGAGCGCGTGTTGTGGAACGACCCGGCAACCGGCGTCATGCGCCATGCGGATGCAGGTTATGAGATCGCAGTGGAATGCGCGACCGAAAAGGGGCTTCGTCTGCCCGGCATCCTCGGAAACTGAGCCGATGCGCATTCTTCGCGCAGCCGATCACAAGCGCATGCCGTGGAAAAACGGCAAGGGAGAGACGGTCGAGATTGCCGTCTTTCCCGATGGCGCAACCGTCGATACGTTCGACTGGCGCGTCAGCATGGCGCCCGTGGTCTCCGATGGCCCATTCTCCATTTTCGAATGCATTGACCGGACGCTCAGCATTTTGACTGGCGAGGGCATGATGCTTTCGGTTGAAGGTTTGGCGCCGATATTGCTCGGCCCCAAGTCGCCGCCATTTTCGTTTCGAGGCGATGCGAAGACCGAAGCCGTGCTTCAGGCGGGGCCGATTACCGATCTCAATGTCATGACCCGGCGCGGGCATTTTTCGCACCGGGTGACGCGGTTCGCGCAGGCTGGCGAGATCGGGTTCCCTTCGGAGGTGGCGTGGGTGATCGTCATTGTGACGGGAAATGCGAAGGTCGCGCAGGTCGAGCTTAACTCGCTCGACGCTATGATCCTCGAAAATGCAACGGAGTGCGGCGAGCTGAGAATTGAAACTCCGGAGTCTTATTTCGTCATCGAGATCGTTGCATCGGCGAGCGATTGATGTCTTCGGTCAAGGCGGGTTTCTGCTTCACCGGTAGCATGACAAGATATTCGCTGCCGCTTCATATGCGGCGAGCCGGAAATGCGGCACCCGCGTGGCCGCGCCCGTTAAGTTTCAATCTCGCACAAACATTTGTCCGGGTGGTACGTCAATAGACATCCCGCAGATATCGCTTGTCTCGCTTCAGGCCTGCCAGATAATCGGCCGCCTTTTCCGGCGTCATGCCGCCATGTTCGACGATGATCTCGCCGAGTGCGGTATCGACATCGCGCGCCATGCGGCTGGCATCGCCGCAGACATAGAAGGATGCGCCGTCCTCCAGCCAGGAAAACAGCGCCTTGCCGTTTTCCTTCATCCGGGTCTGAACGTAGATCTTGGCATCCTGATCGCGCGAGAAGGCGAGGTCGAGGCGGGTGAGCAGGCCGTCTCGGCTCATGGTGGAAAGCTCGTCTTCGTAGATGAAATCGCTGTCACGGCGCTGGTCACCGAAGAACAGCCAGTTGCGGCCCTTTGCGCCGCTAGCGCGGCGTTCCTGCAGGAAGGCACGGAAGGGCGCGATGCCGGTGCCGGGACCGACCATGATCATCGGCGCATCGTCATTTCCCGGTACGCGAAAAGCCTTGTTCGGCGAGACGAAGATGCCTGCGGAGGCACCCTCGGCAACCCGATCCGCCATATAGGTCGAGCACACGCCGCCGCGATCACGGTTGGCGGCGTGGTAGCGGACGCTTGCAACGGTGAGATGGACGCGACCCTCTGCCTCTTTCGGGCTGGACGAGATCGAATAGGCGCGGTGCTGCAGCGGCTTCAGAAGGCTGATGAAGTCGCCGGCATTCAGGCTGCCTTCGGGAATGAGCGAGATCAGGTCGAGTGTGTCCTTGCTCCAGAGGAACGCGTCGAGTGCCTCCTTGTCGCCTTTGCGGACGACATGGGTGAGTTCCTCGTGGTCGGCGCGGCGTTCGACTTCGGCAATCAGGTCGCGTGAAGGCGTCGAGATTTCGTACTGGGTCGAGAGCAGCGCGCCGAGTGAGCCACCACTGACTTCTGTTTCAGTCGAAGCGCTGAGCCTCGCGATCAGCAGATCGACCAATGCCGGATCGTTGACCGGCATGACGCCGAGTGCGTCGCCCGCCTCGTAGATAAGACCGCTGTCTGCAAGATCGAATTCGAAGTGACGGATTTCCTTGGATGAGGCCGGACCGGACAGGCAGCGGTTCACCGCCATTGTCGAGGAATAGGGGTTCTTGCGGCTCCAGCCGGTTGCTTCGCGCGACAGGTTTGGCGCCACGGTGGTGGTGGCAGCCGCGACGGGCTTTTCGGCGGCAAGCGGCAGGGTTTCGCCGAGCCATGCGGCTGCGGCATCTTCGAAATCAATATCGCAATCGAGACGGGTCGCGATGCGCGTGGCGCCGAGCTGCTCGAGGCGCGTATCGATCAGCTTGCCCGCCTGGCAGAAGCCGTCATAGCCGGTATCGCCGAGTGCAAGCACGGCAAACTTCATGCCCTCGAGGCGCGGCGCGGTATCGGCAGACAAGGCCTCCCAGAAAAGCTGGGCATTGTCCGGCATCTCGCCCTCGCCATAGGTGGAGGTGACGATTACCACATGGCGCATGGCATCGAGTGCGTCCATCTCGATATCGTCGAGGCCGCGCACCTCCGGCGCCATGCCAAGGCTTTTGGCGGAAGCCGCGGCATCCATTGCCAGATTTTCGGCATTGCCGGTCTGGGTGCCGTAGAGGATGTGAATCGTCTGCGCAGCGTCGGCGGCAGGGGCGCTGGCAATGCTCTCACCGGCGATAAGGCGCGAATTCAGCCCGGCCATGAAGCCGGAAAGCCAGGCGCGCTGGTCGCTGTTGAAGGGCGCTTCCTCGGGAATATGTGGGATCATCATCATCCGGGTCTCACGATCTGACCGTTGCAAGGCTGCCGACAGCCTTGGCTGCAAACAGTTCCTCAAAGCTCGGGATGCGGCCGATCCGGTCGCGGTTGCTTTGCGTCTGCTGGATAATCCAGCCGTAGGTGCCAGGGCTGTCGATCGACAGCGTGTTGCGGCCGGCAAGCGCCTGGCGATAGTCCGACAGGCGCTTTTCGGAGACGAGAACAGCAAGATCCTGATCGTCGTAATCGGCAATCGCCTCTCGGGCATAACGCGAGAGCTTCTGCATCAGCGCAAAATCCTCCGTCAGGATCAGGTTGCGCACCGCCTTTTCCACCGCCGGTTCGGATGGTCCGAGCGCGTTCGGCACGCGGGCCATAGCGAGCGACTGGGCCATCGACAGAACCGTGTAATTGTTCAGCAGCGTGAACATGTCCTGCGTATCCGTCTCGCCGTGGCCCGGAGCCTTGCCGTTGAGGATCGGCTTGCGGTCGCGATAGGCGAGCTTGAACTTGCGAACCTGATGGCCGGCCAGCGCCGTCGACAGTTCCTCGATCAGATCCTTGCGGCTCTTCGCCTTCAGGATGGCATCGCTGTCCTGATAGAGCAGCAGCGCGCGCGGCAGGCAGTAGACGAAATTCGACCGCTCGCTCTCGAAGTTTTCGAGCAGCCATCGCGCCTTTTCCGATCCGGTGGCTTCTACATGCCATTCCAGCATCATCCGGATCGCATCCGCATGGAAAGCCACATACGGATCGGTCGGATCGGCGATCGAACCGATCAGGATCGAGTCATGGCTCATCTTCTTCGGCAGGTCGCGATAGGGATCGTACTGATAGAAGAAGCCGCCGCTCATGCCGTTGCCGACACCCTTGCCGAATGCGCCGAGATTGAGCACGGCACCGTTGGTCATGTATTCGCAGCAGAAATCGCCGACCCCTTCGACGACGGCGGTGGATCCGGAATTGCGCACGGCAAACCGGTCGCCCGCCTGGCCTTCGACGAAGAGCCGGCCGCCGGTCGCACCGAACAGGGCGAAATTGCCGATCAGCACGTTACCGCCCGCTTCATGCGAGCCGCCGCCCGGTGAGCGGACGGAAATCGTGCCGCCATTGGCGCTCTTGGCCACGCCGTCATTGCAGGTGCCGGTATGGGTCAGCATCATGCCGTCATTGCAGAACGCGCCGTAGGACTGGCCGGCCGAGCCGGATGTTGCGATCTTCACAGAGCCTGCGTCGAGGAAACGGCGGCCGCGCTTGTCCTGCCGCACGGCCGGAAGGTGACGGGTCTCGTCCTCGGTCAGTTCGTGGTTCAGCATTCGCTCGATATCGACCGCCAACTGTCCGCCGACGCTCTTGTTGCAGTTGTTGAGATGCTGGTTGCCGCCAAGCTCCACCACCGGCAGGCCGCCATCGATCAGCGCCGAGCGCACCATGTCGATGAAGGCATCATCGACCGCGTAATCCTTTTCCATATAGACCGGATCGGTGATCTTCACCTCCTCGACCACCTGCAGCATCGCACGGAGGTCAAGCTGTCCGACGCTGGACGGATGATCGAGGAGGTGAAGAAGATCGCTGCGGCCACGCGCCTCACGGAGAGACCTGAAGCCGAGCGACGCAAGGATTTCGCGTGTTTCATGCGCGATGTTGAGCAGGTATTGCGCCAATGCCCGTGGGTCGCCGTCAAACACTTCAGCGTTGGTGGTGAGGCCTGCCGGGCACTTGATGTTGCAGTTCTTCGCCATGACGCATTTCAGCATCATCAGCGCCGTCGTGCCGAATTCAAAGCTGTCGCCGCCGAGAAGCGCCGACTTGACCACGTCGCTCGCCGTCTGGTGCGCGCCCGAGCAACGCAGAAGAACCTTCTGGCGCAGGCCGTTTGCGCGGAGCGCCTGATGCACTTCGGCGATGCCGATTTCGGCGGCGCGGCCGGTATATTTGAGGCTGGTGACGGCAGCAGCCCCGGTGCCGCCGGTATTGCCGGCGACGTTGATGACATCGGCGCCGGCCTTGGCGACCCCGACCGCGATCGTGCCGATACCTTCCGATGAGACCAGCTTGACGATGACGCGCACGCGTGCCGCCTTGCAGTCATGAATCAGCTGCGCCAGATCCTCGATCGAATAGGTATCGTGATGTGGTGGGGGCGAAACGAGTTCGACACCCGGCGTACCGCCACGCGCAGCCGCGATCTCGACCGTCACCTTGGCGGCCGGCAACTGGCCGCCTTCGCCGGGCTTGGCGCCTTGTCCGATCTTGATTTCCAGCTCTTCCAGCATCGGATCGGCGAGGTAGCCTGCCCAGATGCCGAAACGACCCGATGCGAATTGCTTGATACGCGAGGCGCGGATCGTGCCGTAACGCGAGATGTGTTCGCCGCCTTCGCCGGAATTCGACATGCCTCCGACCATGTTGGCGCCGTGGGCGACCGCTTCGTGCGCGCTGGATACAAGCGCGCCATGGCTCATGGCGCCGGAGGCGAGAAGTGGCGTGATTTCGCTTGCCGGCTGCACATCTTCCAGTGCGATTCCGGCAGGCGCGGTGTCGAGATGCTTCAAATAGACCAGTGCCTGACCTTCCGCATGGATGGCAAGAGCGCCGCCCTCGAGCCAATGGCCGAGAATGTCGGTGCCGAAACGAACGACAAGCGACTGTCCGAGCGCCGCAAGCCGGGCAAGATCGCCGCCCTGCGGACCGGTCAGTGTCAGGCGGAAGAGGTCGTCGGGCAAGGCTTCGCAGGTCAGCCCGCGCACGAGAAAGCTGTTATTGCCCTTGCGGGAAAAACGCTTCATCTCCTTGCGGAAATCGTCCGGAGAGGTGGCATAGGTGATATCTGCCGGGAAGGCCAGAACATCGCGAAGCGCGGCAGGACGACGGGCGCGCTCTTCCGTCATCATCCGTGCGAAGGCGCGGTAGCCTGGCGTGATGGTAAAGCGGTCGATCGCGTCTGAAGACAGCCGATCGTAGCTTGTATTCGTATAGGCCGCGTCGTCGATGCCGAAGGCGTCATCGAGGCGATTGAGGGTGAGCAGGCGCAGGAAAGGATCTTCTTCGCCATCCGACTCGGCGAAGGAGGGCTTTTCCTCCGTCATGTCGACGAAACCGCGCACGGCCGTAGTACCGAAGGAATGGCCGGCACCTTCGGCGCGTTCCTTGAACAGGCCGAGCAGCGGAATGTCGTCTTCACCCTTCACTGTCAGTGCCTTGGCGTGCCAGTCGGCAACGGCCTGGGCGATGACCTTGAAGTTAACGCCGCCAACCGGCGTCTTCACATTGGGGAAATAACGCTTCAGAACCGGATCGCTGGTATCGAGAAAATTCGGCTCGAAGAATTCGCCGCTGACATAGCTTTCGGCCGTGCAGAGGCCGACCTTGCCCATGGTCTTCATCAGTGACTTTTCGGCCGCCTTGGCGAAGCGCTTGAAAGCTTTATCCGCTTCAGCCGCAAACTTCTCCTCGGCGCGGAACTGCACGCCGAGCGGATAGACTGCCGACGCGCCGAAACCCAAGGCGGTTGCGACGTGGTGGGACGACGAGATCTGGCCGCTTTCAACCACCAGCGAAACGCGCAGACGCGCGCCTTCCTCGATCAGTTTCTGGTTGATCGCCGAGACGACGAGGATCATCGGCAGGGCTGCACGGTTGCGCGCCACATGCCGGTCGGTAATGACGGCAATGCCGCCCTCTTCGCGGGCGAAAGCAGCGATCGCACTGCACAGCCGGCCGATGCTGGCCTCAAGGGCCTGTGCATTGCTTTCGGTATCATCGAGCACCGGCGTGTAGAGCATCTCGAAGCGGCGAACCGGGGTTTCCGTTTGTTCGCGCAGCTTCAGCATGTCGAGATGGGTGAGGATGGGCGAGGGTACGACGATCTGCCGTGCCGCCTTTGCGCCGATATTCGGCTTGGCACCGAGCGCGATGCGCAGCGTCATGCCGTCGGCTTCGCGAATGCTGTCGAGCGGCGGGTTGGTGACCTGGGCAAAACGCTGCGAAAAATACTTTGCGACGCCGCCTTCCTGGTCCGACAGGGCGTTGATGGCATTACCGTAGCCCATGGCGGAAATCTTTTCCGCGCCGGTTGCCAGCATCGGATCCATCAGGAACTTGAAGCTTTCCTGATTGTGGGAATAGGCGACGTAACGCTGGTGGCGCTCCAGATCGCCATTGTAACGCAGCGGCGAGCCCTGAGCTTCTGCCGGGATTTCCGGCAGGTCACCGAGACGCACGCGCGCGTCGGCCAGAAGATCGCGATAGGGCTTGCGGGCGGCCAGCATTTCGAGAGCTTCGACAGTTGCATAGCTGCGCTTTTCGACGTGGTCGTAAACCAGCATGCCACCGGCTTCGATGCGGCCGCGATGGCGCACGGTTTCCGGCGGGAAGGCGATCTGGCCGGCTTCCGACATGACGCAGAGATATTCGTCGGTCTCGACAGTACGCAGCGGACGCAGGCCGAGTCGGTCCAGCCTTGCGCCGATGACGTCGCCATTGCCGAAGATCAGCGCCGCCGGGCCGTCATTCTTCTCCTCGTAGAGAGAGAAATATTCGAGCATGGCGACGACTTCGGCCGATAGCGTCTCGTCGTTTTCCCATGCCGGCGGCATCATCGAGACGACGGCAGTCACCAGATCCAGGCCGTCTTCCAGAATGCGGGACTGCAGCGTCTGGTCGAGACGGCAGCTATCCGACTGTCCCTTGGGGCGGATGATCGCAGCGTTTTTCGCGGCGGCAATCGCCGCTTCAGACAGGCGGTTCTTTCGGTCGGTGTTCAGCTCGCCATTATGCGCCATCTGCCGGAACGGCTGGGCCATCGACGGATGCGGGTCCGTGTTGGTGGAAAACCGCGTGTGGAAATACATGGTGTGGATCGTGTGATCAGGGTCCACCAGATCGCGGAAATAGGGAATGACCTCGTTGGAGTTGAGGCGGCCCTTCAGAACCTGCGTGCGGGCGCTGAGCGATATCGGATAAAGACCGGCAAGTTCGGCACGCGTATAGGCCTGTGCCTCGATAGCCAGCAGCGCCTTGTGGATGCGGAAATCGAATTCGATCGCCAAGGCGGATTCGCTGTGACAGCCAAACACCCATTGGCGGATCGTCAGCTGATGACGGATGGCGGCGGGGCGGATCGCGTCATTATATACCGGCACGTCACGCTTGGAGAGAATTTCAAATCCCTGTTCCGCCAATGCCGCCTCGACGACACGCTCCGCTTCCTCATGGAATGCGGGATCTGCGGGTAAGAAGAAATTGCCGACACCGAAGCGGCGCGGCTGAAGATCGGGGCGTCCGGTCAGCTTGCGGAAAAAGCCAAGAGATAGGTCCACGGAAATACCGGCTCCGTCGCCGACACCTTCGGCAGACATGCCACCGCGATGGGGAACAGCGCAAAGAGCCTCGTGTCCCTTTATCAATACGTCATGGGTCTGAACGCCGCTTTTTCGCGTTATAAAGCCGACGCCGCAGCTGCTTTTTTCTTCTGTGGGATCATATAGACCGAAGCCCTTAGTCGTCGCTTCCATGCTCAATCTCCCACAGAAAATAAGTCAACTATGCTGACCTAGATAATGTGATTTCCTGAGTCAAGTTTAATCGTTTTTGCGATGCACAACGAAATTTGAGGCGCGTTTTTTCAGCTAACTACAGACTGGCCCGTTGCGATGAAGGAGCAGTCAGCCATGTCGTGAGGCACAGCATGGATGGCGAACCCCATGCTGTGCCCGTCACGCGACGCTGGAGATCAGATGGCGCTGGCTGTCTTGTGAGCGATATAAAGCTCGCGCAGTTTCAAGCTAAGCGGGCCGGGTTTGCCGTCGCCGACCGGTTGGCCGTCGATTACCGTGACCGGCAGAACGAAATTCGTGGCCGAGGTGATGAAGGCTTCGGCCGCGTTCTTGGCTTCCTCCGGCGAGAACGGGCGTTCCTCGTAAGGAATGCCAGCCTCTTCGGCGATATCGAGCACGCTGGCACGGGTAATGCCATGCAGGATGGCGTTGGACAGCGGGCGCGTGATCAGCTTGCCGGCCTTGTCGATGATGTGAGCGGTTGCCGAGCTTGCTTCGGTGACGAAACCGTCTTCCACCAGCCATGCATCGTCGGCGCCTTTTTCCATCGCCTGCATCTTGGCCATGGACGGATAGAGCAGCTGCACGGTCTTGATGTCGCGGCGTTCCCAGCGCCAGTCGGGCAGCAACGCCACAGACATGCCGGTCTTCACCTTGGGGTTCTCGATGACCGATTTTGCCTGGGTGAAAAGGACCAGCGTCGGTTTCGGCTCTTTCGGGAAAGCGAAATCGCGGTCGGCTGCGCCGCGGGAAATCTGCAGGTAGATCAGGCCTTCCTTGAGGTCGTTACGGCGAACGATCTCGCGATGGATTTCGAGCAGTTCTTCCGCAGAGACCGGCAGCTCCATGCCCAGTTCGGCGATCGAGCGCTTCAGGCGGGCAGAATGGCCGGCATATTCCAGCAGCTTGCCGCCGATGACGCCGGTCACCTCGTAGATCGCATCGGCAAACAGGAAGCCGCGATCAAAGATGGAAACCTTGGCATCGGCTTCAGGCAGCCATTCACCATTGAGATACACGGTACGGGACAAGATACATTCTCCTTCGGGATGATGGGCGGCGTTCAGCGGATGCTACGCAGCGCCGATGGGGCAAAATGAGGGCGCCGGCCGTCGGCCGGCCTGGACTTGGGGTCACAGCACATCGCCGACGGCCCGTTTCAGTTCGGCGATGAAGCCATGCAGCAGGCGCGATCGCGGCACGCCCTTGCGGGTAATCATCACGGCTGGGATCTCGCAAGGTGGTTGGAAGGGGAGTTGAACCAGCCCCTCAGACGGCTGATAGGCAGCGCTATAGGGATCGACGATAGCAGCCCCGACCCCTGCTCCGGCAAGAACTGCCGCTGTCGCGCAATAGCGCACCTCGACACGCGGCTCATAAGTCATGCCGTCACGCTCGAAGGCGTCGCGCAGCATCTGGCCCATGCGCGATTCGACTTCCAGGCCGATGAAGCCGTGCTCCGTCAAATCGCTGACGGTTACTTCCTGACGTTCCGCGACTTCGTGACCCTTTGGAACCAGAGCCACCATATGGGTGCGTGCCAGAACCTCGACATTGACCGAAGGATGGCGTTCCAGAGCGATCGCCAGCCCCACATCGGCCGCACCGCTCTGCACTGCCTCGATCACGTGTTCGAGGCGGCGCACATCATAGGCGACGGAGACATCCGGCCGGTCCTTCAGGAACCGGGCAAGCGCCATGGGTGCCACCGTATTGCCGAGTGGCGGCGTCGATATGACGCGCAGCCGCCCCGACGTGCCATGCCGGATCGAGCGGGCTCGGGCGGAAAAGTTGCGCAGCATGCTGAAGACGGGGCGCACTTCCTCGAATAGAAGCAGCGCTTCTTCGGTCGGCTCGAGCCGCCGGTGCAAGCGTTCGAACAGGGTCACGCCGAGCTGGTTTTCGAGCTGGCGGATGCCGTTGGAAACGGCCGGCTGGGAAATGCCCAGCTGCTCGGCGGCCTCCACCGTCGTCTCGCAGCGCATCATCGCGCCGAAGATTTCGAGAAGACGTAGCGAGATATCCGGCTTGTGCTCGATCTCGGCCATGACCGCTACACGAGCACGGCGCCGAGCGCCATGGCGACAGCCGCCTGGGTCGGGTCGATGACGCGGATGCGGAGTTCTTCTTCCAGCCTGCGGCGATGGCCGGACATGCCGGCGCAGCCAAGCACGACCGCGCCCGCACCCATCTGGCGAAGCTTCGTGCCGGCCTTCAGGAGGGCTGCGTAGCTTTCTTCGCCATGGCCGCTGTCGGCGACGCTGATCGAACCTTCCAATGCCACTTCGCCGGCAAGCCTGCCATCGACGCCGAGGCGACGAAGATTGCGCAGGTGACGGGGGATAGAGGCTTCCGCCACCGCGATGACACCAAAGAGATCGGCGAGTGCCAGCGCGCTCAGGACACCGGCATCTTGGATGCCGTAAACTGGCTTGACGGTGATCGAACGGGCCAGATCAAGTCCGGGCTGCGAATAACAGGCGAGAACATAGGCTGAGGCATCCGGCCGGCTTTCGATAAGGTCTGCGGTGCGCAGCGATGCCTCGTCGACATGGCGCTGGGTGACGACGCCGGGCGGGCCTTCCTTGATCGTGATGCATTCGATCACCGGGCCGCCGGGAAACTGCATGCCGGCAACCGCTTCACGCAGTCCTTCGGTGACGTTTTCGGAACTGTTCGGATTGATGACGAGGATCGGTCCGAGTGTGCTCATGGGGCAATCTCCGCGCCAAAATTCTGGGCCGTGTCGAGTTCCTTGGCGCGGTGGCCGGGCTTGCCCGTCAGGTCGACCGGGTTGCGGGCGATGAAACGGCCGCGGCCGCGCTCCGCCTTCAGCTCACCATTCTCGACGACGACATCGCCGCGGTTCATGGTCAGAACCGGCCAGCCTTCGGTCTCCATGCCTTCGAAAGGCGTGTAGTCCATGTTGTCATGCTGATCGGCGAGCGTCGCCGTGCGACGGGCTTCCGGGTCCCATATGGCGATATCGGCATCGTAACCGGGCGCGATCGTGCCTTTCTTCGCCACACCGAAGGTCTTTGCCGCATTGGTGCTCGAAAGCGCCACGAACTGTTGTAGCGTGATGCGGCCCTTGGCGACGCCTTCGGAGAAGAGATAGGGCAGGCGCATGGCAATGCCCGGCATGCCGTTGGAAATCTTCGGGTAGGGGGCTTCCGCGCCATTGGCGAACTTGCCCGATGCATCCATGCGGTAAGGCGCGTGGTCGGAGGAGACGCTTTCGAACGTACCCGACTGCACATGTCGCCACAGCGCCACCTGTGTCGCCGCATCGCGCACCGGAGGCGAACACATGAATTTCGCGCCTTCCATGCCCGGACGGTCGAGGTCGTTGCGGGTCAGCGCCAGATATTGCGGGCAGGTTTCGGCAAACAGTTTCGTGCCGGCGAGCTTTTCGCGCTGAACGATGGCAGCACCGCCCGCGGTCGAGACATGGACGATGAAGAGCGCGGCATCAACGAGTTTCGCCAGCGAGACGGCGCGGTTGATCGCTTCTTCCTCTGCCAGTTCCGGACGGCTGATAGCATGGTATTTCGGCGCGGTCAGGCCGGATGCGGCCAGGCGCTTGTTCATCCATTTGACCATGTCGTTATTTTCGGCATGGACCATGGTCAGCGCCCCATGGGTTTTCGCCACCGTCAGAATGTCGAGCATGCCGCCGTCGCCGATGTTCATCAGGTCATAGGTCATGAAGACCTTGAAGGATGTAATGCCACGGGCAAAGACGCCCGGCAGCTCTTCCAGCACGGCTGCAGACGGATCGGAAATGATCAGGTGGTAGGAATAGTCGAGTACCGATTGCGGGGCCGCACGGCCGTCATAGGTGGCGATGACATCGGCGATCGACTGGCCGCGATGCTGGGCGGCAAACGGAATGAACGTGGAATTGCCACCGAAGGCGGCAGAGACAGAGCCCGAATAATAATCGTCGGCGGACATCAGTCCGGTCGAGCTTTCCTGGGCGATATGGGCATGTGCCTCGATACCGCCCGGAACCAACAGCTTGCCGCCCGCATCGATACGGCGAGCGCCGCCGGCGATCTTTTCACCGATTGCTGCAATACGGCCATCGACGATGCCGATATCGGCATCGAAGATATCGGACGCGGTGGCGATGCGGCCGCTATGGATGACGGTGTCGAACTCTGTCATTCTCGCTGTTCCTTAGACTTCGACGATCACGCCGGTCTGGCTGGTGATGCGGCCATAGTGTTCGATACGACGATGGCGTTCGAAATCAAAGATGGTCTTCTTGCCGAAGTCGCATTTGGCAAAGTCGCATTCTGCGATGATCAGCTCGTCTTCCTCGGTCACTGCCCTTGCGAGAATGAAGCCGTCAGGATCGACGATAATCGAGCCGCCCATCAGCGGATGGCCGTCCTCGACGCCCGCCTTGGCAATGCCGGCCACGTAGGTTGAATTCTGGTAGGCGCCCGCCTGTAGCGAAAGTTCCGAATGGAACAGGCGCTTTTCCAAGCCTTCCGCGCTCATCTGGGCGTTCACGGATGGTGTGTTGTAGCCGATCGTCACCAGTTCGACGCCTTGCAGGCCAAGGCAGCGGAAAGTTTCCGGCCAGCGGCGGTCGTTGCAGATCGCCATGCCCATGATGACGCCTTCGTTGCGCCAGACGTTGAAGCCCATGTCTCCGGGCTCGAAATAGCGCTTTTCGAGATGCTGGAAGGCGCGTTCGGTATCGTATTCCGAATGGCCGGGAAGATGGATCTTGCGGTATTTGCCGACGATATTGGCCTGTCGGTCGGTGACGATCGAGGTATTGTAATAGTGGCCGTCGGGCGTCTTTTCCGCGTAGCCGAAGGTGATGGCTATGTTCAGTTGTCGGGCGCGGTCGAAAAGCGGCTGGGTGGCGGCGTTGGGCATTTCCGTTTCGAACCAGAAATCGACCTCGGCCTGATCCTCCATGTACCATCGTGGGAAGAAGGTGGTCAGCGCCAGTTCGGGGTAAACGACCATGTCGGCGCCTTTGGAGGCTGCCTCATCGAGCAGCGCGATCATGCGCTTAACGACGCTTTCGCGGCTATCGGCCCTCTGGATGGCGCCGAGCTGGGCACCTGCAATCTTCATGACGGTCATCGGGGTTCCTTTCGAAGCAATCAGGCGGCAAGGCGCCGCTGGAAATGGCTGACGAGGCGCACGAGCGGCCACAGCAGCACGAGATAGAAGAGAGCGGCCAGCACCAGAGGTGAGGCATTGTAGGTCACCGAACGCGCCATGCCGGCATTATAAAGAAGCTCGGAGAGCGAAATGACCGAGGCGAGCGAGGTAAGCTTCACTACTTCGACCGTGTTCGACAGCAGGTCCGGCAGGACGTTTCGCACCGCCTGAGGAAGGACGACATGGATCAGCGTCTGGGCCGGGCTCAGGCCCGTCGATTCCGCCGCTTCCCATTGGCCTTTTGCGACGGATATGAGGCCGGCGCGATAGACTTCCGCATAATAGGAGGAGTTGTTGAGCAGGAAGGCGATGACGACGGCGGCAAAAGGGGAGATGTTGATGCCGGCGAAGGGCAGACCGGCATAGATGAAGATCAGCAGCACCAGCGGCGGAAGCGCCCGGAAGAGATCGGTATAGCCAATCGAGATCCAGCGCAGCCAGCGGCGTTCGCTCATATTGCCGAGCGCAACGAACAGGCCGCCGATCAGGCCGAGCAGGATGACGGCACTGCAGAGCTGCAATGTCATCCACAGTCCCTTGAAGAGCAGCGGCAACGACTTGCGCATGATGTCGATGTTGAAGAACTGATCGATAAAGATGTCCATGTCGGCCTCCTATCGCTTCTTCCAGGCGGTGCGGCTTTCCAGCCAGCGCGCGATGACAACCATGGGCAGGAAGATCACCAGATAGGCGACGACCGACATGGTCAGCGGCGTGGCGCTGCCGGAAAAACTCTGCGCCGTCGTGGCGCTCGACAGGATTTCCGACACGCCGATGGCGGAGCCGAGCGCGGTCATTTTGGTGATTGCCAGCACGCGATTGACCAGTGGTGGAATGGCAAGCCTGACTGCTTGGGGCAGTGCGACATAGGCGAGTGTACGGGTGAAGCCCAACCCGGTGGCAATGCCGGCTTCCCACTGGCCTTTTTCTACCGACGAGAACCCGGCCCAGAAGATCTCCTCGGCAAAGGCCGCAAGCGTTGCCGCCAGCACGATGAAAAGCACCATCGGGCCGGACAGCTGGATGCCGATCGAGGGAAAGCCGAAATAGAGGATCAGGATAACGACCAGCGGCGGCAGCGCGCGAAAGATATCGGCGTAGCAGATGATGAAGAAGTTCAGAACCCTTATGCCGTAGCTGCGCAGGCAGGCGAGCGCCAGGCCGGCCGCTATGCCGGCAACGATGACGGCGGCGGCAATCGTCAGCGTCACCCAGATGCCGGCGATGATATCCGGCGTATATTTCGCCATCACCGTCGGGTTGAAGAAGGTTTCGAGAAACCGTTCCATGGCCGTCACCCGGAGACGCGCGAGAGAAAGGCGCGCGTGCGCTCGGCTTTCGGCGCGCCGAAAATCTCGTCCGGCGTGCCCTGTTCGACGACGACACCGCCATCCATGAAGATGACGCGGTCGGCGGTTTCGCGGGCAAAGCCCATTTCGTGGCTGACGACGACCATCGTCATACCTTTGGATTTCAAATCCTTCATCACCTTGAGGACGGAGCCGACCAGTTCTGGATCAAGCGCCGATGTTGGTTCGTCGAACAGCATGACCTTCGGATCGAGCGCCAGCGAGCGGGCGATCGCGACGCGCTGCTGCTGGCCGCCCGAGAGTTCGCCCGGATAGGCATCGGCCTTGTGCGCCATGCCGACCTGTTCGAGCATGTCCATTGCCCGTGCGTCCGCCTCGGTCTTACTGCGCTTCAGCGCCTTGCGCTGGGCGAGCGTGACGTTCTTCAGGACGCTCATATGTGGATAAAGGTGAAAACCCTGGAAAACCATGCCGATCTGCAGGCGCATGCGGTCGAGATCGCGGCGCGTGCCGGCCATGATGTTGCGGCCATCGACGATGATATCGCCGGAAGTCGGTTCTTCAAGGCGGTTGCAACAGCGCAGCATGGTGCTTTTTCCCGAACCGGACGGGCCGATGACGAAGACGAGTTCGCCTTCGGTAACCTTGAGGTCGATCTTCTTCAGGATGGTGTTGGGACCGAAGCGCTTTTCCAGCGAGACGATTTCCAGCATGGGGCGATTGGCCATTCAGGCTACTCCGGCAGGCACGGTATAAGGCGGGTCGTTGAGCCGGCATCGGGCCGGCAGCGCTTCTACCTGGATGCGACCTGCAGGAGCGGGTCACATGCCGTTCTGTAAAAGAGTGTGGACAGGCGAGTGGGAGGCCCCGCCCATCCACGATGCGGGGATTATTTCAGGTTTTCGCAGGATGCCTGATGGTCGTCGTCTTTGTAGCCATCGAAGCCTGGAGTGCCGAATCCCTTGGTGGGGGTCACGATGGTCGTGCCGGCAACGGGCGTGACGCCGAACCACTTTTCGGAAAGCTTGGCCATGGAGCCATCCAGCTTCAGGCATTCGATCGCCCGGTCTACCAGGTCGCGATTGGCCTCATCGCCCTTGCGGAAGGAGAGAGCCCAAACGAGACCGGTTGCGTATTCGTAGGACAGTTTCAGCCGTGGGTTCTGCTTGACGGCCCAGGCAGCGACCGTATTGCCGGCGAGATTGGCATCGGCGCGGCCTGCCATCACGGCGGCGACTGCATCCGTATTGGTGCCGTAGCTCTCGACCTTCCAGCCGAATTCCTTTTCCTTCTCGCGCAGGAAGCTGTCATAGGCGGAGCCTTTGTTCACAGCGATCGTCTTGCCCTTGAAGTCTTCGAGCGTCTTGTATTCCGGGGCATTGGCCGGGACGACGAAAGCAAAATTGGTGTCCATGAAACCTTCGGTGAAGAGAAGGTTCGCGGCGCGCTCCTTGTTGACCGTCACCGGTGCAACGAGAAAATCGTATGTGCCGGCCTGAAATGCCGGAATGAGGCCGGAAAATTGGGCGCCGGTGAGGTCGACCTTCTTGCCGAGACGTTCGCCGATCAGATTGGCCATGTCGACGTTAAACCCCTCGATCTTGCCGTCGAGGGTAGGCATGGCATGGGGCGCAAAAGTCGCGTCGATGGCGGTCTTGATTGGATCGCCGAGGGCAAAGGCTGGCGTGCAGGCAAGCAGTGCCGATAAGCCGACAATGCCGGCCTTGATAAAGGGATTCATCGATGTTCTCCTACTGGTGGTCCAGGCCTTTAGCGACCCTTGTTGCAACCATAGTTCCACCGAAAATGCCGCACCGCAATATAATTTATTATTATAATCAAATTAGAATTATACGTATTTCGTATAGGAGAATGACGCCTCACACAGAACGCATGCTTGCGAAAGAGGCCAAATCCGAGACTTGTCTTGACCGCGGTTTACGTTAGATGGAAGCCGCAACCGAGGGAGCACTGACATGAACGAGACGATGGAGATCGACAATCGCGGTGACTTCGGTCTTTGGGCGATAGAGGTCGCAAAACAGCTCGTCGCTGACCAGGGTTTTGAACTCGCACGCGCTGCCCGCGATGGAAACGATGAAGACGTTCGTGCTGCGGGTAACGCGCTCGGCCAGGCCATCACCAATGCCCTGATGGAAGTCTATGACGGCCTGACGGAAGGTATCGAAGAAGAATAACCGATACGGACGGACGGTAACTCAGGCGTTTTTGCCCGGAGATGCGGTTGCCACACCTCCGGAAGATGTTTTACTACCCGTCAGAACTTCACCGTAAAGCTTGCCCTGAAGGTTCGTCCCGGCGCAGGAACGCCGATCGCGCTGAGCGCATCGACATAATAACGGTCGGTAACGTTATCGACGGCAAAATCGAGCGTCGCATTCTCGTTTACCTTGTAGCTGCCATAAAGGTCGACAAGCGTATAGGGCTCCCAGTTGGACGGCTTTATGCCGCCGATACCCAGAGCCGTGTTGATGGTGTTGCCACCCCAGCCGGTGCCCTCAATGTAACGGCTGCCGACATAGGTGAGGCGGGTACCCAGCGTCAGTCTTTCATCCAGCAGGCGGGCACCGAGATTGACGGTTACCGTGTCCTTCGGCGGAACCTGCTGTGCCGAGAAGCTGTTGAAGATACCGCCTGCACTGCAACGGTCCCAAAGCGGGTCGACATCGCCCGGCCGTGCGCAGAACATCATGTCGGTATAGTGGTTCCAGGAAATACCGGCGAAATAATCGCCGGTATCGTATTCCGCCGACATGTCGATGCCGCGCATGCGCGCATAGTCGAGGTTGAGGCGACCGAGAACGTAGATCGTGCCGAAGCCGATGCTGCTGAAGTCACGCGGGACATTGGAACGGGTGATGTAATCGTCGATCTTGTTGTCGAAATAGGCGGCATGGAAGCGCAGCCTGTCACCGGCCATGAAGACGCTGTCGTCTACATAGTTCATGCCGACTTCGATGTTGCGCGCACGCTCCGGTGCCACCGGATTGAGGTCGACCGGGAAGCCGAAAGAAGGACCGGTGAGCGACTCGAAGATGCTGGGCGAACGCAAGGCGCTGCCGATCTTGCCATAAAATTCGAACCCGTCGAACGGGCCGAAAGTCACCGTGCCGATCGGTGACACGCCGTCGTCCGAGCGTTCGAACGGCCCAAGAAGCGTATCGCTTTTGTCGACGCTCTCGAAATGCGAATAGCGCATGTTTCCGTTCAGCTTCAGCCAGTCGGTCGGTTTCCACTCCAGTGACGTGAAGGCGCTGTATTCTTCGCGGGATCCTTGGCGCGGCAGCCACATGCGGCTGCTGTCATAGGTCACGCCGCCGGGCAGACCGGCATCCTCGCGGGTAAAAGCACCGCCATATTCGAGCGCGAAATCGCCGAAATCCGTGAAGAAACGTGAGGTATTCGAGACCGTGGCACCCCAACGTTCAGACCCTGTCCAGTAGAAGGCGGGGGTGAGCGTTTTGGTCGTCGAATTATAGTTCGTGGAGTTGGCTCGGCTGTCCACCTGCGACAGGAAGCTATCGACCTTCAGATCGATCAGGTCGTTGTCGGAAGGATTGTAACGATAGCGCGCCGTATAAGTGTCGAGGTCGATGCTGCTGAGGATGTTCTGATAGTTCGAGCCGACGAGATACGTCTGGGAGCCCAGGAGATAGCCATAGTCACTCTTGTACTTGCTGTAGCCGAGTTCCAGTGTATGGTCTTCGTCGAGCTTGATCGTACCCTTCCCCATCCAGGATTCGTTGTCGAGCGAGGTGTTGAGGATTTCCTCTCCCTGGCGATACTTGGAAATGCCAACGATCTTGCTCAGCTCCCCATAAAAATCATCCGGTACCATTTTTATAACGGGGGCGCCTTTACCATGGCTGCCGGCATAATAATTGCCGTTCTTGCGCCGAGCATAGCCTGCAACAATATCCAGGAATTCCGTCGATGCGGCGCCGGAGACGCTGCCGGAGCCGCCCGTCGGGTTGAGGAAGGCCGGGCGGTCCATGCCCCCTGGAGGTAGCGCACCGCTACCCTCCTCCATTCCACCAAGCGTGGCCGGGGTGGGCGGCGACGAACTGTTGGTGTTGAAGCTGCCCTTCACCCGCATGCCGAAATCCTTGCCCGGCAGCAGGATGTCCTTCGCCTCGATGGTGCGCATTCGCACCACGCCGCCTGTCGCCCCCGTCGCGTCGGCGCCCATGCTGACGCCCTTTTCGATCGCCACGTCACCGATGAAATCGGGATCGATATAGGTGCGGGCGGTCGAACCGTTATAACCCTGATAGACGCTGGTTTCCTGCGTCGCGCCATCGACGATGACCGGCACGCGCCCCTGTCCCTGCATGCCGCGGATATTGACATCGACAGCACCCGAATTACGGCTGTCGCCGTTCAGCACACCGGGAACACCGCCGAGGAAATCGCCGACCGAGGTTCCGCGAAACCGCTCGATCTGTTCTTCAGAAATGTAGGCGGCGGAGCCGGCGTTCTGATAGGGCGCGTCCGGCGAATAACCGGTGCCGTTTGAAAGAACGATCGGCTTCAGATCGGTTTCCGTTGCGGCATCCGCCGCCGATTGGGCATCAATAAGCTGAACCGTGTTGCCGCTGCTGAACCGATAGCTGAGACCCGAACCTGCAAGAAGCCGTTCCAGAGCTTCGCCGCGCGTGAGGTTTCCGGTCACCGCAGGCGCATTCTTGCCGCGCACGAGGTTCGCGTCGAAGAACATCTGGTTGCCGGTCGCGGTTGAATAGGCGACGAGGGCGCGGCTGAGCGACTGGCCGGGAATGTTGAAGGCTACACGCTCGGCGCTGGGGGCAGAGACGGTCGATTGGGCTTTTGCCGATTGATTGAAGACGACCGGGTTGCCGACTAGCGCCGTCGTCATGGTGAGAAAGAAAATTCGCGACCGGTTCCAACGGCTTTTGCGATCATCTCGATTTCTGGTCCCGCGCATGTTCTGCTGCGACGCTTCAACGGCCTGCATGACTAACCCCTACCTGACAGCCCGCAGCGCGGGCTCACTCTGTCGATGAGGGGATCTTTCAATCTCCCTCATATGGTCAGACACCGAAGCGGGCCGAACTAATGATCGGGACGTGAAATTTTTTAAGCGTTGGGTCACCGACGGTAGATGACGGCGAGATAACCGCGCGCATTGATGACCTTGACCGGCAGGGTTTCCGCCATGTTGACGAGAACGCTATCCATCTGCGCGGTATCGAACACCGCGGTAATCGGGATGTCGCCGATCGTACTGTCGGCGAGCAGGATACGGCCGCGCCGATACCGCTCGATCTCCGTTATGACCTGCCGCAACGGCACATCCTCGAAGACAAGTCGGTTGCTTCTCCAGGCCTGCACTGTCTCGATATCGATCTGCGTTGCGGCACGGATGCCGGAGCCGTCATAACTGACCTGCCAGCCGGCATCGACTGTGACGGAGGACGCATCATGTCCTTGCACTTCTACTGCATGTTCGATCACCGACACGACGGCGCTATCGCCAGACAGTCTGATGTCGAACTGGGTTCCGAGCGCCTTCGTGTTGCCGCCTGCCGCCTGAACGACGAATGGCCGTGCCGGGTCTGCTGCAACCTTGAAAAACGCCTGGCCACGATGGAGCAAGATGCGCCGTTGACCAGCGCCGAACTCTATCGACAGAGCCGAATAACCGCCGAGCTCAACCATGCTGCCGTCAGGCAGGGTGAAGCTGCGCCGCTCGGCAATGTCGGTCTTGTAATCGGCGAAGAGGCGATTGCGAGACAGATTGTAGAGTAACAGTCCGCCGGCAAGCAGCGTCAGGCCGCCAAAAACGACGCTACGCCGATTGATCCGGCCGGAAGCCTTCAGCTGTTTATATTCCGGCACGACGATATCGAACCGCTTCCACAGCGCTTCCGCGCGTTGAAACGCTTCCGCATGGGATGGGTTTTCCTCGATCCACCGTTCAAAGGCGATCCGATCAGCGCTGGTGACGCTCTTGTCCTTTATCCGGACAAACCATTCCAGCGCTTTGATATAGGTGGGATCGGTCTCGTATTCCTTCATGAGATGTTCGGACCTATGCGTTGGCAAGAAGACGTTCCAGATCCGCCATGGCTACAACGATCTGTGAGATCACGGTATTGCGTGAGACGCCCATGCGGGCTGCAACCTCATCATGCGAAAGCCCGTCGACCCTGCTGAGCATAAACGTCTCGCGGCGTCTCTCGGGCAGTTGCAGGATCGCCTCCAGCAATTTGCGCAATTCGCTGCGGAAGAGAACGGTCATTTCGGGCGAGGGGACAGGATCTGCGACAAGCGCGGCATCGACGCCGGCGATCTCGACCTCGGCACGACGTCTTTCGTTCCTCAAATGGTTGAGAGCCAGATTGCGGACCGCTTTTCCGACATAGGCACGGTTTTCAATGGCAGGCTCTGCCCGTGCCAGAAGATTGGTGAAAGCCTGTTGGACGAGATCGTCAGCGACCGCGTGATTGCCGACGATCCGTCGTACGAATGAACGCAGGCGCCCGTGCTCCGTTCGGTAAAGATCGGCCATGTGCAATGCACGGCTTGTCATCCGATAGACCCCCTATCCACGTGTAAGGCGTCTTCCGCCAGTTACCCCAGGGCTCTAGTAGCAACAATGAATTCCTTCGCAATCGCAATTGATTAGAGGAATTTCAGCGGGTAATGGCGATGTTGCAATAAACATGACTTATAAAATCAAGTTTACTCTTTGATTTCTTTACATTGTGTGGAAAGCGGTCTCGTTTCCTCATCCGTAAGTGGCAGACTTTGCGGCCTGTCGATACCTCGTCGGCGTTACATTTCGGCAACATTATCGGTCGTCAGAGAGGTGGCGCTCAGCGCACCCATTGCATGCCGTCGATCTGGATATCCTGGCCGGTGATGAAATTGGGCTCCGCGGTGGCGAGGAACGTTACGACACTCGCGACATCCTCCGGGGTGCCGACGCGGCCGAGTGAAATACCTGCGGCCAGGCTGGCCTCGCGTGCATCGATCATGGCGTTCGAGCGCTCGGTCTTGATCACGCCGGGGCATACGGCGTTGACGACGATCTCAGGTGCAAGTTCTTTCGCCAGCGCCTTCGTCATGCCGATAATGCCGGCTTTGGCGGCGGTATAGGAGAATTTGCTGACGGCGCTTGTGACGCCGCCGGTATGGGCGTTCATCGACGACATGTTGATGATCCGCCCGCCGCCATTACGGCGCATCACCGGCACTGTCGGCTGGATATAGTTGAATGCGCCTTTGAGGTTGATGGCGATCGTATCGTCGAATTCCTGTTCGGATATCTCCTCGATCCCCTTCGACATCGAGCGGCCGGCATTGTTGAAAAGGACGTCGATCCGGCCCCATTTTTGGTCGATCTCGGTAACGATTTCGGCAGCGCGGGCGTGATCGCTGACATCCGCAACGAAGGTCAGCGCTTTCCGTCCAAGTTCGCGGATTTCTGCCGCCGTGCGAGCAAGGTCGTCCTCGATGAGATCGACGAGGACGACATCGAAGCCGTGACGCGCGAGATCGAGTGCGCAACCCCTGCCGATACCGCGACCGCCACCGGTGACGAGCGCGACCTTCCTTTGTTCGTCAGACACCGGAATCCTCCTTCACGAAACGGGCGATATCCGCGTGGGTGGCGAACCAGACATCGTCATGGGACTGGATATGCCGGATCAGCTCTTCGAGGATGAAGATGCGCGAGCGATAACCCGAGACATGCGGATGCATGGTCAGCAGGAAGAGGCCGCCTTCCTGATAGGCACGGTCGAATTCGCGCTTGAAGATGTCGAGAACGTCTGTCGGCGGTGTATAAGGGCGGAGGGCGGTGAAGCGGTTCATGTTGAAATAGACCGCGTCGTCGCGGATCCATTCGACCGGCAGTTCCACCATGCCGGTTGCTTCGCCCTCCTCGATCAGCTCGTAAGGATCGTCATCCGCCATCAGCGAGGAATCGTAGATCAGGCCAAGTTCGCGCTCGATCTCCAGCGTTACCGAGGAGAAATCCCAGGACGGCGTACGCATGCCGACGGGGCGGATGCCGGTGATCTTTTCCAGCGTATCGGCGGCGCGGAAATGCAGCTCGCGTTCATTTTCTGGCGGAACCTTGGTGTTCACCTCATGGATCCAGCCATGCAGGCCGATCTCATGGCCTTCGGCAATCACGCGGCGCTGTTCGTCGGGATAAAGCAGCGCGGTGACGGCCGGCACAAAGAAGGTGGCCGGAACCGAAGCTGCAGACAGAGTTTCGAGAATGCGCGGCACGCCCTTGCGGTTGCCGTACTGGCCCTGCGACATCCGGCCGATAGATTCGCCGCCATCGCGCAGCTCGTTGGTCTCGTGGTCGCTGTCGAAGGAAAGTGCCACGGCGCAGCGCGCGCCGCCTTTCCAAGCCTTCGGCTTCAACGATCGGCCGGCGCGGACCTTTTCAACCTTGCCACGCCAGATCGATTCATCCCATTCCCATGGTTCCATCTGTCCTATCCTCCGATGATGATCATGCCGCTGTCGGCAAAACAGGAACGGCTGCCAGCAGCCGCTTGGTGTAGTCGTGTTGCGGGTTGTCGTAGATTGTTGCTGCGCCGCCTTCTTCGACAATCCGGCCTTGATACATAATCGCCACCCGGTCGCAGAGGTGCCGCACGACGGAGAGGTCGTGGCTGATGAAGATCAGCGACAGGTCGAGTTCGGAACGCAGGCGGATGAGCAGGTTGATGATCTGCGCCTGGATAGACACGTCGAGCGAGGCAACCGGTTCGTCGCAGACGATGACATCCGGCTGCATGGCGAGAGCGCGGGCAATCGCGATACGCTGCCGTTGCCCGCCGGAAAACTGGTGCGGGAAGCGATTGGCGAAAGACGGATCGAGACCGACTGCCGACAGCCATCGGGCAACATATTCAGCGGACTCGGCACGTGAGACGAGTTTGTGAGCCAGCGGGCCTTCCGCAACGATGTCCCCGACGCGCATGCGGCTGTTGAGCGAGGCGAACGGGTCCTGAAAGATGGTCTGCACGCGCGTGGTGACTTTGTGCGGACTGCGGCCACCGCTCATCACCGGCTTGCCGGCCAGACGGATCGTGCCGGATGTCGGCACGGTGATGCCGGCCGCCATGCGCCCGAGGGTCGATTTGCCGGAGCCGGATTCACCGACGAGGCCAAGCACTTCACCACGCTTTAAAGTGATAGAGACGCCGTCCACGGCCTGAACGACGGGCCGGGGCTGGGCAATGCCGGAACGGATTGCGAGGTTCCTGAACAGCCCGGCCGGCTTTTCGAAGCGTTTCACGGCCGCATCGATCACCAGATAGGGGCTTCCGAGCGGCGGCAGGTCGCTTGTTGCGGCTTTGCGTGGCGGCGGGGCGGCGTCGGCAATACCGCTGCCGCGCAGCAGGAGTTCACCCGGCTTTGCCCGCGAGGGCAGGGCATCGAGCAGCGCCTTGGTATAATCATGCTGCGGTTTCGTCAGCACGCCGAGCGCTGGGCCGATCTCTACGACCTTGCCGAAGCGCATGACAGCCACACGGTCTGCGATCGATGATACGGTTGCGAGATCGTGGCTGATCCAGATCAGCGCCGTGCCGAGTTCCGCCACCAGGTCCTTCATCTCGGCAAGAATTTCCGCCTGGATCGACACGTCGAGCGCGGTCGTCGGCTCGTCGCAGATGATGAGTTTCGGGCGATGGAGCAGCGCGATAGCGATCGCCACGCGCTGGCGCATACCGCCGGAAAACTGATGCGGGAAGAAATCCACCTTGCGCTCGGGCTCAGCGATGCGGACCTGCGCCAGCGCCTTGATCGCTCTTTCGCGGGCGTCCGCAGAGCTGATCGTCTCATGTGCTTCGAGCGCGAGCTTGATCTGCGTGCCGATGCTGAGCACCGGATTGAGCGTCATCATCGGATCCTGGAAAACCATGGAAATGGTCTTGCCGCGGATTGCCCGCAGTTCATGCGGGGAAAGGCCGATGAGTTCACGACCTTCGAGCTTGATCGAGCCTTCGACAATACGACCGGGTTCATCGATCAGGCCGATGATGGAGAAGCCGGTGATCGATTTTCCGGAGCCGGATTCGCCGACCAAGCCGAGAACCTCGCCGGGAGCGAGCGAGAAGGAAACGCCATCGACCGCCTTCACCTCGCTTTTGCCGCTGGGGAACCAAGTGCGTAGATCGGAGACTTCGAGAAGAGGTGTGGTCATCGGCGAAGCCTCGGGTTGAGCTGGTCTCGGATCTGGTCGCCGACGAGGTTGAGCGACACGATGAACAGGATCAGCGCCACGCCGGGATAGATCGAGATCCAGTAACGGCCGGAAAGCAGATACTGAAAACCGTTGGCAATCAGCATGCCAAGCGAGGGTTCGGTCGGGGGCAGTCCGACGCCGAGGAAGGAGAGCGTTGCCTCGAGCGAGATGGCGCTTGCCACCTGAACGGTTGCAACGACGATCAGCGGCGGCAAGGAATTGGGCAGGATGTGCCGCAACACAACCCGCAAAGGAGAGAGCGGGATAGAGAGTGCGGCCTCGACATAATCCTTCTGCCGCTCCGCAGATGCCGCACCATGCGCGGTTCGGGCGAAATAGGCGTATTGGGCGAAGATCAGAGCAAGGATCAACTGGTAGCGCCCCTGGCCGAGAACGGCGGCGATGACGAAGGCAAGCAGGATCGCCGGAAACGAAAGCTGCAGGTCAACGATGCGCATGACCAGGCTTTCGAAACGCCCGCCGATATAAGCAGCCGCGCAACCGACAACCGCGCCGATGACGAGGGCAACGCCGCCGGCGATCACGCCCATCTGCAGCGAAATGCGCAGGCCATAGATGATCGCCGACAGGAGATCACGCCCTTGCGAATCCGTGCCGAGCCAATGGGTATATCCACCGGTGCCGACATAACCAGGCGGTCTTCGCGCATCGCGCAGCACGAGATGGGCAAGGTCATAGGGATCCTGCGGTGTCACCAGTGGAGCTATGAGCGCGATGAAGACGATCACCCCGACAACGATGGCGGCGCCGGCTGCGACCTTGTTGCGACGGAATTCTTCGAGAAAACGGGAAAATGGGGTGTCGCGCATCAGGCTCGGCCCTTTCGCAGACGCGGGTCGAGCAGCGCATAGGTGAGATCGACCACAAGGTTGATGACGATAAACAGCATGGCGACCAACATGAGGTAGGCGACCATGACGGGGCGATCGAGCGAGGTGATGCTGTCGATGATGAGCTTGCCGAGACCGGGCCAGGAGAATATCGTTTCGGTGACCACCGCGAAAGCGAGCGTCGAGCCGAGTTCCAGCCCGAAGACGGTGACGAGCGGAATCGAGATCAGTCTCAGCACATGTCGGCTGAGGATGGTGAATTCCGAAATGCCGGCCGCGCGTGCAAATTTGACCGTGTCGCTGAGCATCAGTTCGCGGGTGCCGGCGCGAGCCAGCCGGATCATCAGCGAGAACTTGAAAAGGGCGAGGTTCAAGGCCGGCAGGATGATGTGCGACAGGCCGTCAGTTGTCAGGAAACTGAAATCGACGCCGAACAGGCTCACGGTGTCGCCGCGCCCGCCTGCGGGCATGCAGCCGCATTGCACGGCAAACAGCATGATCAGCATCAGGCCGAACCAGAAGGTGGGAACGGAAAAACCGAGGATGGAAAGCGCCATGATGGCGCGAGACACCGGGCTGTTCGGACGATAACCGGCATACATCCCGATCGGGATGCCGACGAGGCTGGCGAACAGCACTGCCGCCAGCGTCAGTTCCAGTGTTGCCGGAAGGCGGGACAGGATCAGTTCGCTGACCGGCATGTTGTAAACGAAGGAACGGCCGAAATCACCGTCGAACACCCGGCCGAGGAAGCCGAAATATTGCTGCCAGAGCGGCAGGTCCAGTCCGTATTGCGCGATGACGGCGGCGCGAATGTCCTGCGTCGCATCCGGCGAGATCAGCACGTCGATCGGATTGCCCACGGCATAGACGCCGCAAAAGACCAGTGCCGACATGGCAAGCACGACGATTGCCGCCTGCCACAGCCTTTGCAAGATGAAGCCCAACATCTGTTCCCGTTCTCCCGTCTTCTGCGGGGGTCAAAATGCGGCGCGCATTCGCGCGCCGTTGATGGCCGCGTTCAGTGCCAGTTGTTCTCAAGAAGTTCACGGGTCTCGGCCACGGCAACCGACCAGATCGCAAGCATTTCATCGTCTGGTCGTCGGTAGAGGCCGTGATAGTTGCCGTCGCCGAGCAGGGTGCGTTTGCGTTCCGTATCGACCCGCGCAAGGGCTGCAAAGTCGATCCGCGGCTTCTGTGTCGATGGCTGGCGGGGATCTCCCGTACGTGTCCACGGGAAATTCTCCATCCAGGAGGCATGCGAGGCCGCCGGATCGATTTCGACAACCTTGGCCATCGTCTTCGGCGCGCGCCACCAGTCGTGGAATTTGACCGATGCGTCTGTGTGGTCGTTCAGCCACTCGGAGATCACGGTCATCGCCGGCGTGTTGCCGCCATGGCCGTTGACCACGAGGATACGGCGAAAGCCGGAGCGATAGAGGCCGTCAAGAAGATCACGAATGACGTTGATATAGGTTGCGAGCGACAGGGTGAGTGTGCCGGGAAAGCTCGCGAAGGATGAGGCAAGGCCGTAGGGCAGGGCCGGAAAGACTGGAACGCCCAGCGGCTCGGCGGCATCGACGGACACTTTCTCCGCAAGGATCATGTCGGTCGCGAGGCTCAGATAGGCGTGTTGTTCGATGCTGCCGATCGGTAAAATGCAGCGATCGTCACTGCCGGTTCGCGCCTCCACCTGCATCCAGTTCATATCCGCGATCTTCACCTAATCCATCTCCATTCTCCGTTTCGGCCTGCCTGCGCAAAGAATTTGCTAAATATGACCGAAACGCACAAAAAATATGCTTTTTGGCGTGATGTCACGCCGTGTGCAAAGTTCCATACGGGACTAAAAAAAGAAATTGACAGCCAATTAATGCAGCGTCAAGTTCCATACGGGACTAAATTCAAGTTGGGTAGGAAGCAGGACGTGCGCGAAGCTGACGAATATGCGCTGGATAATCTACTGCGGGAAGGTGGTCTTGTTGCCGCCGGAAATCGCCGTGTGGAAGATCTTGTCGCCGTCAAACTCTGGCAAAATCCATGCTGGCTGTCGTTCCGGATCAATTTTCTGGCGCTGCAGTTCAACGAGCCGATTTATCGCCGGTTCGAGAAGGAGTACGGGCTCCCCCGTCCCGAATTCGTGGTGCTCTATTCGCTCGGCCTCTCGGACGGGCTGACGGCAAGCGCAATCTGCAGCTCTTCCGGTTTCCCTAAAAACACGATCAGCCGCGCCATCCAGAAGCTGATCGACAAGAAGATCATCCGCCGTGAGGTCGATCAGGCGGATTTGAGAAGCTTCGTCCTCTACATCACGGACGAAGGCAGACGTATCGTCGATCAGGCCATGCAGCCGATGGTGGAGCGGGAAAAGGCCATGGCCTCCGCGCTGACGCCGGCCGAACAGCTGATGCTGTCGGAACTGCTCGCCAAGATCGTCGTCGATTCCCCAAATTGGCCATCAATCACAAATATTGAGGAGAACGAAGAATGACGATTTCCAAGACATTTCGTACAGTTGCGCTTGCAGCGATGCTGCTCGGCGGCGTTTCGGGCGCGGCTCTTGCGGCCGATCTCACCATCGGTGTTCGCGCCGGCCCACTGTCCATCGATCCTGATTTCACTGCTGCCGGCACTCATGCCGAAGCGATGAAGCACATCTACGACTCGCTCATCAAGTCCGGCAACAATCTCGAACTCGAGCCGGGGCTTGCGACCTCCTGGAAGGCGATCGACGACACGACCTGGGAATTCAAGCTGCGCGAAGGCGTGAAATTCCACGACGGTTCCGACTTTACAGCTGAAGACGTCAAATTTTCGATCGAGCGCATTCCCAAGGTTGCCGGCCCCAACCCGACAACCATCTATGTCCGCCGCGTGAAGAGCACCGAGATCGTCGATGCCCATACGATCCGGGTAAAGACCGACGGTCCGGCCCCGAACCTGCCGAACGATTTCATCCGCCTCTTCGTCGTATCGCATGTTGCAGCAAAGGATTATTCTGACAGCGCCGAGAAGGCTGCCGAAGGCTTCAATTCCGGCAAGGCTGCGATCGGTACCGGCCCCTACAAATTCGTTTCATGGACGCCGAAGGAACAGCTCGTACTGCAAAGCTTCGACGGCTATTGGGGCGGCAAGGAGCCTTGGGGCAAGGTCACCCGCAAGGAAATCCCCAACGATGCCGCTCGCGTTGCGCAGCTGAAGGCTGGTCAGGTCGACCTGATCGCCCGCATTCCCGCATCGGACGTGCCGACGCTGGAGACTGACAGCAAGCTGACTATCGTCCGTCAGGACAGTGTTTACCTGTTCAACATCGCCTTCGATTTCCGCGAAAAGCCGCCGCAGATTACGGCCAAGGACGGTTCGCCGCTGCCGAAGAACCCCTTCCTCGACCCCAAGGTCCGTGAGGCCTTCGATCTTGCCATCGATCGCGAAACGATCACCGAGATAGCCATGGAAGGTATGGGCACCGCACAGTCGCAGCTCGTGACGCCCAATATCTTCGGTTACAATCCAGATGTGAAAGTGCCGGCGTCGGACGTCGAAAAGGCGAAGAAGCTTCTGGCCGAAGCTGGTTATCCGGACGGTTTCAAGGTTGTCTTCACCTTCACCAACGACCGCCTGCCGGGCGACAAGGATACCGGCACGACGATTGCCCAGATGTTGACGGCGATCGGCATTCAGGTCGATGCGAATGCGCAGCCGGGTGCCGTCTACTTCCCTGCAAACACCCGTGGCGATTACTCGCTGACCATGTCTGGCTGGGGCACGTTGACGGGTGAGGCGAATTACACCTTGTCCTCGCTTGTCCATACCAACGATCCGGCAAAGAAACTCGGCGCCTTCAATATCCGCGCTTATTCCAATCCGGCGCTGGACAAGCTGATCGAGGATGCGGGCGTCGAGATGGATGCCAAGAAGCGTGAGCAGTTCCTGAAGGATGCCAACGCGCTGGTCGCCAGTGACCGCCCCAATCTGTCTATCGCTTCGATCGTCTCGGCATGGGGGATGAAGAAGGCAATCACGATCACGCCGCGTTCGGACGAAGACACGCTTGCGATGAACATTCGCTCGGCGCAGTAACAAGTCAGATATGCGAACGATCGGCCGGGCGCTTTGTCCGGCCTTTTTTGCAGGTAAATACGAGGCAAATGATGAGCAAGATAGCACTCGCCATTCACGGTGGCTGCGGCGTTATGGCGAAACTCGATCTGCGCGAGGAGGAGTGGACGGCCGCTCGCGCCGATCTTCATCGTTCGTTGCAGGCTGGTTGGGCTGTGTTGAACGCCGGCGGTTCGGCTCTTGATGCGGTTCAGGCATCCGTCTTGGTGATGGAAGACAGCCCGCACTTCAATGCCGGCTACGGCGCGGCGCTGAATACCGATGGCGAGCATGAACTCGACGCTTCGATCATGGACGGCAGGACCTTGGAGGCCGGCGCCGTGACGCTCGCAAGGCGGATCCGCAATCCGATCAAGGCGGCGCGCCGCGTGATGGAAAAGGGTGAGGCTGTGCTTCTTGGCGGATCCTCCGCGGACGAATTCGCTCGAGCAGAAGGTCTCGACATCGTTGAACCCGACTATTTCACCACCGAGCGCCGCGTTAGGGCGCTGGCCGCTATGAAGGCGCATGCCGCTGCCGGAACAGCGGTAAAGGCAAGCGAGGCCGAGAAGCATGGTACGGTCGGAGCGGTAGCTCTCGATAGAGCAGGCCATCTGGCGGCTGCGACATCCACCGGCGGTTACAACAACAAGCCGGCCGGTCGCATTGGCGACACGCCGATCGTCGGTGCCGGAACCTATGCACGTGATGGTATCTGTGCGGTATCGGGCACCGGCAAGGGAGAATTTTTCATCCGCTATGCTGTCGGCCATGAGGTGGCGAGCCGCATGAACTACCTTGGCGAGAATTTGGAAAAGGCGGCGACCAATGTAATCATCGAAGATCTCAAGCCGCATGAAATCGGCGCGGGGCTGGTTGCGGTCGCGGCCGACGGCTCGATTGCCGCGCCCTACAACACCGATGGAATGTTCCGTGGTTGGGTCACGCCGGAAGGACAGTTCTTCGTCGCCACGCATAGCGAGGTCTTTGCGGTTTCTTAAAACTGACAGACATCCAATGAAGCAGGCGTTGAACGCCACGCGCCGGAGCCGCTACCGACAACAGATTGTCGAAGTTCTTGCTCCGGTCCTGGATCGGTCAATGGTAAGCGGCAGTCGTGCCGGCTGAGCGGACTTTCAGGCGTCGATGCATGCAAGGATTGCGATCACCCCGATGACTGTCAGGTGCGTCATTCGATGGTGGAGGTTCTCGACGCCATTTCCTCGGTCCTCGACAACCTCACGCTCGAGTAGATGCGGCACGTTAAGGCAGATTTGCCGCGATCAATTTCGCGACGAAGACCGCATGTTCGGGGACCTGTGGAAAGCCCATCAGCTCGCCGAACTGCCCGCGGGCCAAGGGCCCCGCAATGAAGAGGCTGCGATCAGCTGTTCCATCTGCCTTGAGCGCCTGCGCCTGTTCATTGCAGGCAAGCCCAAGTCCGGTGGGATCGATATGCAGATGCCCTTCTTCTCCGAGGTGGTGAAGCCAATCCTGGCTTGACAGGAGACGGCCGTGGGCAGGCCCGGTCGTGACTATCAGGGCATCGAATTCACGCTTTTCCGTCTGCTCCTGACCGCGCCGCTTGATGAGGACGTGGATGACGTCGCCCTCTATTTCGGCCTGATCGACCGAGGCTGCGAGAATTTCGAGTTTTCCTGCGACGATATCCTCGTCGAGAACATCTTCCACCTGCGGGGCTATGCGAAAACGATGAACGTCCCAGTAAGGGCGAAGATGCCGGACGATCCTGCGGCGTTCCGCGACCGGGAGATGCGACCACATTGCGCTGCCCTGGGCGCGCAGCTGATCCAGAACGGCATGCCAGGTAAGCCCCTCGTCGGCCGCAGCACGGATCGCCGCGCGGATACGGGCGACGAGGGCGGATGCACGCGTGCTTGGGGGGGAGAGGAATTCGCCGAACGGCTCCTGCGGAAAGGGCGCATGGCCTCGCGAACGCAGGCCGCGTCGGGAGATCGCGGTAATCTTGCCGCGATGCCCTCGTTGTTTCAGCGATGCGATGACATCGGCGGATGTCAAGCCGTTGCCGACGACGAGAACGCGGTCGTCTTTCCGGATTGGTGCCAGCGCATCGGATGCCGTCGGGTCTTCGATGAAGCGCGGATGGCCGGCAAGAGCGTTTGCCAGGCGGGCAGGGGAGACCGGTGCGGGATGCGTCGTGGCGATGACGAGAATATCGGCAAGCAACACGTCACCATTGTCGCTCGTCAGATGCCAGCGCTCCTCTCTCTTGTCGACCTGTGCGACGGCAGAGTGGACATGGCATATGGTGCCGGCATCCAGCAGCGGCTTGAGGTTCGAAAATACGTAGTCTCCGAAAACGCTCCGCCGCGGAAAGACGTTTCCGTCCGGGCGGGTTGCTGCCGGATCATCGGCGAGAACGCTTGTTGCCTCGACCCATCGGGTGAAATGATCGGGGTCGTCCGGCAGGATGCTCATGCGCGTTGCCGGCACGTTGATCCGGTGTACGGGATCGGACGTATCGTATGCGAGACCTTTGCCGATCGCTTGCCTCGGCTCGAAGATGACGATCTGCGCGGCACCGGGCTTATCCTTCTCAAGATGATAGGCGACCGCCGCGCCGGTGACGCCGCCGCCGATAATGGCAATGACGGGTTTTGGGGAACTGGATGACGTTGGTCGGAATAGGCTGGAGGTCATGGATCATCGTTTCGGTTCATGCGCCGCGACTTTGGCTCAAATTGCGACCTTTCTCAAAGCCCTAAATTGCGGATGCCTCGCCAGCCGCGTTGAATCGGTCTAAGACGCCTGCGATCGAAGAGATGGAACGAGACTTATGAACACGCCCTGGAAAAAACCGGTTGTCGTCACCGTTGGAGAACCACCGGAAGAGACCGTGATCGAGACGACGCAAGGTGCCGCCTGGGCGATGATCGAAGACTGGCCGACGGAAGACGGCACTCTGCTGGACAGGGCGCTGGAAATCTGCGCCGCTGTCGATGCCGGCAAGAAAAAGCCGGAAGACGCCCGGCAGGCCTTCGTCGATGCTGCCCGCGAGGCGGGCATCCTGATCCGGGCGTAGTCAAGCGGCAGGCCTGTCCCGCCGGGGCGGCGCGCCATCGGTATCATGCCTGATCGAGCGCCTGAACGAGGTCGGCAATCAGGTCGTCGGGATGTTCTATGCCGATCGACAGCCGGATCGTCGAGTCAAGCACACCAATGCGCTGGCGCACATCGGCAGGCACGCCCGAATGGGTCATCGTGGCGGGGTGGGAACCGAGAGATTCCGTGCCGCCCAGGCTGACGGCGAGCTTGACGATCTGCAGTGCATTGAGAAAGCGGAATGCAGCAGGCTGCCCGCCTTCTATATCGAACGAGAATGTCGAGCCGGCGCCGCTGCACTGGGCCGAGAAGACACGCCCGACAGCCGATTCCGGATCGGTAAAACCCAGATAATGAAGCTTCGCGACCTTGGGATGCTCTTTCAGGAAATCGGCGACCGCCTTCGCGTTGCTGTTTGCGCGGTCCATCCGGATCTGCAGCGTTTCCAGCGAGCGGCCGAGCATCCAGCATGAATGCGGATCGAGCTGCGTGCCGATCGAGCTTCTGAGCGATCGTATCTGGGTGATGAGGGCCTTGCTGCCGAGGGCTGCCCCTGCAATCAGGTCCGAATGGCCGCCCACATATTTCGTCAGGGAATAGAGCGAGATATCGGCGCCCTGCTGCAGCGGCCTCTGGAAGACGGGACCGAGGAGGGTGTTGTCGCAAGCGACGATCGGCTGGTGTCCCTGCTGCTCGCCGATCCTGTCGGCAATCCGTCTCACCAGCGCGACATCGACAAGGCCGTTGGTCGGATTGGCGGGTGTCTCGATGAGGATGACCGAGACGCGCCCTTTTTTCATCGCCTCCTCGGCAGCCGACGTGATCGAGCTTTCCTCGACGCCATCGGCGAACCCGACCGGCGTGACGCCGAGGTTCGAAAATGTCCTGGTAAGCAGGGTTTCGGTTCCGCCGTAAAGCGGTTGGGAATGGAGGATAACGTCGCCGGGTCGGACGAAGGCGAGCAGCGTCGTCGAAATCGCCGCCATGCCGGAGGAGAAGACGGCGCCACTTTCAGCACTTTCGTAGACGGCGAGACGATCCTCAACGATCTCGCTGTTGGGATGGTTGAAGCGTGAATAGACCAGCCCCGCGCCGCGCCCTTCCGGCGGCACCTTGCGGCCGGATACGTAATCGAAGAAATCGCGACCGTCCTCCGCCGACTTGAAGACGAAGGTGGAGGTCAGAAACACCGGCGGCTTCACCGCGCCTTCGGAAAGCTCGGGATCATACCCGTAATTCAGCATCTGGGTTTCCGGATGTAGCAGGTGATTGCCGATGCTGGTCTTTGACGGATGCGGCGAAGTCATGGTGGTCTCCTGGCATGGCTCGAGGCGGCGAATGCTGCCCGACTGTGCCTTTAGATCTGGTGCAATCCGAAGCGGTTGGAAGATGAGGTGGCATCGATCTTTTTTGCGGAAGGCCTGTCGTCTCAGCCGGCAACCGGACAGATCGCCCCTGCCGAACCAATCGAAGTTCGGCAGGGGCGATTCAGTATCGTTCCGTTACGCGTCGAGAGTGAGCGGTTTCAGAGCCGCTTCACACCGGAAGATATGATGTCGAGATAGACGGCGATGACAAGGATGATGCCCTTGATGATCTGCTGCCAGAACGTATCGACACCGAGCATCGACATGCCGTTGTCGAGGCTTGCCATGATCAATGCACCGACGAGTGCCCCGATGACGGATCCGACGCCGCCACGCATCGATGTGCCGCCGATGAAGCAGGAGGCGATGGCATCGAGTTCGCCGCCGAAGCCTGCCGAAGGTGTACCGGCCGCAAGTCTTGCGGTGGTCGTCAGACCCGCCAGCGCGGCCATGACGCCCATCAGACCGAATACGACCATCTTGACCAGATTGACGTTGACGCCAGAAAGGCGGGTTGCCTCTGCGTTCGAGCCGACGGCATAGATATAGCGGCCGAAGACCGTTCCCTTGGCGATGATCGTGAAGATGCCGAGCACGAACAGCAGGACGAGGACCGGGACGGGGATACCCTGATAGGAATTCAGAACCAGCACGAAACCGAGAATGAGGATGCCGATCCCGACGAGCCTCGTTGCTTCCATGACCGGCGTGGGGACGCGCAGACTATGCTGCAGGCGTTTGCGGCGTGTTCGGAACGCCATGAAAAGCAGGAGAACGAAGAGCGCTATGGCGCATCCGTTGCCCAGCCAGCCAGGAAGGTAACCCTGTCCGATGTAACGCAGGCTCGGAGAAACGGGGGCGATCGTTATGCCGCCGGTCAAGCCAAGTACGGACCCTCGAAATGCAAGCTGTCCACCAAGCGTCACGATGAAGGACGGGATGCCGAGATAGGCGGTCAGCCAGCCGTTCATCAGGCCAAGCGCCGCCCCTGCCAGAAGAACGAAGGATATCGTTCCTGCTAAAGGCCAGCCATAGACCGCATCGAGAATGGCAGCGATACCGCCAAGAAGCCCAAGCAGAGACCCGACCGAGAGGTCGATTTCACCTGCCACGATGACGAAAACCATCGCGGCTGCCAGTATCCCGGTGATTGCCATCTGGCGGAGCAGGTTGGAAAAGTTGCGCGCCGTCAGAAAACCGGACACGCCGGTATCGGTGTTAAACGTGAGATATCCAAACAGGGCCCAGATCAGGCAGACGACGATCAGCAGGGCTACAATCTTGTTTTCGGAAAGGAATTTTCGAAGATTTATATTCGCCATTTTAAAAATGCCTTCTGCAGCCGTGGCCACACGTTTCAGGCCATTTGCGTGGTCTGGCCCAAAGCCGCGGCCAACACGTGTTCCTGAGTCAGGTTGTCATTGACGAAATCGCCGCGCAGCCGGCCTTCCCCGATCACGAGGACACGATCGGAGATGCCCAGGACTTCGGTCAGTTCCGACGACACCATCAGAACTGCCACGCCTGCCTTGGCGAGCGCGAAAATCAGCTTGTAGATTTCATATTTTGCGCCGACATCGACTCCGCGGGTCGGCTCGTCGAGAATGAGAATCCGTGGATCGGGCAGCATCATCTTGGAGAGCACCGCCTTCTGCTGATTGCCACCGGAGAGCGATGCAATGGGCAGCATCGGATCGGCAGTCTTGATCTTCAGGCGCAGGATTTCGCCCTGAATCTGTGCAAGCTCTTCATGCTCGTCGATCAGGCCGAACGCGGCGAAGCGATTAAGAACCGAAATCGTCATGTTATGGCCGACACCGATGATCGGAAGAATGCCGCTTCGCTTCCGATCTTCCGGCACCATGCAGATACCCGCCTTCACGGCATCGCGCGGTGACCGGATCGTAATTTCTTTGCCCTCGAGATAAGCGCTCCCCTTATGGGTGCCGTGATAGGCACCGAACAGGGTTGAGACCAGCTCGGTCCGCCCTGCGCCGACGAGGCCCGCTATCCCCAAAATCTCACCCTTGCGGATCTTGAACGAAACGTCGTCGACCACCTTCCGCTCGGGGTTCGTGACATCCCAGCAGGAGATGTTGCGCGCCTCCAGAACGACCTCACCGATATCGTGGTCTTCCTTGGGATAGAGGTTCTTCATTTCCCGGCCGACCATCATGGTCACGATGCCGGCCGTCGTCAGCTCGCCGATCGGGCGTGTGCCGATATGCGTTCCGTCACGAATGACCGTGACTGTGTCCGAGATTTCAGCCACCTCCTCGAGCTTGTGAGAAATGTAGACGCAGGCAAGACCCTCCGCCTTCAAACCCTTTATGAGGTCGAGCAGCGTTCGGATTTCCGTGGCGGTCAGCGCCGAGGTCGGCTCGTCGAGGATCAGCAGTTTGGCATTTTTGTTGAGTGCCTTGGCGATTTCGATGAGCTGTTGCTTGCCACCGGAATAGTTGAGGACGGGCAGCGCCGGATTGATGTCATGGACATTCAGTTTGGCGAGCAGTTCCTGCGCCCGGGCGTTCATTGCATCGTAATCGAGAAAACCGTGATTGCTGATCTCGGACCCAAGGAAGATGTTTTCTGCCACGGACAGATGCGGGACCATCATCAGTTCCTGGTGGATGATGGCAATGCCAGCCTTTTCCGTTTCGCGGATGGACGAGGCCTTCAGTTCCCGCCCCTCCCACAGGATTTCGCCTTCCCAGCTGCCATAGGGATAAACTGCCGACAGGACCTTCATCAAGGTCGACTTGCCGGCTCCATTCTCACCGCAGAGGCCGACGCACTCGCCGCGGCGAACTTCAAGGTGAATTCTATCCAGAGCCTTCACGCCGGAAAAGCTCTTGGAGATATTCTTCATTTCGAGAAGAAAGTCACTCATCGTACCCTCGTAATGTAGTTGAAGGCCCCGGAATCAGTTGCTGGTCCCGAGGCCGTTCGCCTCGTTTACTTCAGGCCGATCTGTTCCTTGGTGTAGAACTCATCCTTCACATAGACGTCGACATTGTCCTTGGTGACGGCGGTCGGCGTCAGCAACAGGGTGTCCACGTCTTTGGTCCCGTTGTTGATTTTCGAATTGAATGCCGGCTTTTCACCCTTCACCAGCTGCACCGTGAGCTTTGCGGCTTCGGACGCGATAAGCTTCAGCGGCTTGTAGACGGTAACAGTCTGCGTTCCGTCGAGAAGCCGCTTGACGGCGGCAAGGTCGGAATCCTGTCCGGAAACGGCGGTCTTGCCGGCAAGGCCCTGCGCGGCAAGCGCCTGGATGGCACCACCGGCGGTTCCGTCATTGGATGCCACCACGGCGTCGATCTTGTTATCTGCAGCAGTCAGCGCATTTTCCATGATCGAGAGTGCTTCGGTCGGGCTCCACTCCTTGACCCACTGCGAGCCGACGATCTTGACCTTGCCTGCATCGACGGCCGCCTTCAGAGCCTTCTCCTGGCCGGCACGCAGATATTTCGCATTGTTGTCGGTCGGCGACCCGCCGAGGAGGTAATAATTGCCCTCGGGCTTCACCTTCAGCACATTTTCGGCCTGCATATAACCGACGCGTTCGTTATCGAACGAGATATAGGCGTCGACATCGGCGTTGAGGATCAGGCGGTCATAAGCAAGAACCTTGATGCCCGATGCCTTTGCATCGGCGATCACGGCATCGAAAACCTTCGAGTTCATCGGCACGATGACGATGGCATCGACGCCTTGGGCAATCAGGTTTTCGACCTGCTTCACCTGCTTTTCTTCATTGCCATCAGCGGACTGGACGCTGACCTTGGCACCAAGTTTCTCCGCGGCAGCGGTGAAATAGTCGCGATCCCGCACCCAGCGCTCTACGCGCAGGTCATCGATCGAGAAACCGATCACAGGCTTGTCAGGAGATGCATTTGCCACCCCGGTGGTTGCATAAAAACCGGCTGCGATCCCGAACGCCGCTGTCGTAAACAAAAGAAATTTCTTCATAACCTAACCTCCTCTTGATGGCGGCCGTAACCGGCGCGCTTTCCCAACGCCCATGCTCGTCGAGCATGCAGCCCGCAGGCAGGGTAATGCCCTGCCACGGTCGTTGCCTCTTGATATGGCGTGAGCCACCTCCGTAACCTCTCCGCGAAGACGCGGCAGTTACCTCCTCAAGATGCATTTGATACGGTGCTTTGGTAGGTTGCAAGGATGATATGATGCACGTACCTCAAATGCGACAATTTATCACATCTGTGGGTGGCGACGTTTTCCGGAACGAGAGGATTTCCGCTGCACGGAGGACGCTTATCGATAGGCGCCATCCCTGCCGATCGATCAACGAGCGACGGTGTTTCTCTGGTATTCGCGCGGGCTGCATCCGAGTTCACGCTTGAACACGGTATGCATGTATTGATTACTGGTAAAGCCGCTGAGTTCCGCCACCCTCTCAAGCGGTAGGCCGAGGTCCATCAATAATTTCTGAGCTGTCTGAAGCCGATAGGCCAGCATGTCGTCATGGACTGTGTAGCCGAATGCACGGCGGAAATGCGTCTCCAGCGTCGTTCGGGAAACTCCGACATAGGCGGCGACCTGGGCGACCTTGATCCCCTGTCCGGCAAATTGCCGGATAAAATGCCTCGCCCGCATCACGTAAGGGTCGTAGATCGGCTGGTATCGGGAGGACATCTGTGCGTTCAACCCTTCCGGCGGAATGATGACGCGGGTCTCGTCCAATGTCGCGCCGATCAGACGGCGATGCAGCATGGCGGCCGCTGTCCGTCCCATGCTGCGGGTTCCCTGCCGCACGGAGCTGATCGGTATTCGCGTCAACATGCGCAGGAGCGGGTCGTCATCTATACCGACGATCGATACCTGTTCGGGAACGGCGATATCGGCAAGGATGCACGCTTGCAGGATATGGCGTGCACGCGAGTCAGTGACTGCGATCACGCCTATTGGTTTGGGTAGTCCTTTCAGCCATGCGATCACGTCGGCCAGGATCTCGTCCCAATCAGGCCCGAACGTTCCCTGTCCCTTGAAGATCTCCGGCTTGGCGCGATCCCGCGCGCAGAGCTTCAGATAGGCTTTCTCCCGCTCCTCCGACCAGCGGTATGAACGGGTTTCCGGCAGGCCGTAAAAGGCAAAGCGCGGCAGGCCCATGTCGACGAGATGGGTATAGGCTTCCGTCACCAGCTTTTCATTGTCCGTCGCCACATAAGGGAAGTTGCGCGGATAGTCGGCGTTGCGATGATAGGAGCCGCCGACGCCGATCACCGGTATCGAAACCTCCGACAGCGCCGTGACAAAGTCGGGATCGTCGAAGTCCGCGATGATACCGTTTCCGGACCAGTCCGAAATTCCTGCAACGCTGTCGCGAAAATCCTCGTGCAGCAGCATGTCCCAGACGGCGCGCGTCGATTTCACATAGTCGCAAACGCCGGCGATGATCTCCCGCCCGTAACTCCCGCGTGCCTTGAAGAGCAGCGCTACCTGATATCCATTGCGTTTCTTCGCGGTCATCTCATCCTCCATCAGACCCCGTTTCATCAGCGCTATCAACTTGGCGGCGTTTGCAAGAAAAACCTTCGCATTCATCAAGACTGTTAAAAATCATAACGGTGGGTGCAAAACCGCATGGTCTAGCTTTCGACCATGAGCCGGGTGTGGAGCCTCGGTTCGGAGGGATCTGGCGTCAGCCGGACACATTGGAGGAAATTGTCATGAAATCATTTTGCCTCGGGGCCGCAACGGTCCTGGGATTGACTTTGGCTGGCTCTGCCTTGGTGGATGACGTCCGCATGCTGGCGATCGAGCCGAATGTTCCGGAAGGGCGGCAGTATTATCTCGACGTCGCAAAGGCGTATGAGGCGGAAAACCCCGGCACGAAAGTGCAGTTCGACTTCCTCGATGACACATCGTTCAAATCCAAGCTGCCGACCTTGCTGCAGTCATCTGCGCGTCCAGACGCTTTCTTCACATGGACCGGCGGCGTATTCTACGAACAGGCAAAGGCCGGTGTGCTGAAGGACATTTCGACCGATTTCACCGATGCCGACCGTAAGAACTATTCGCCTTCCGGCATTCAGTCGATGAGCCATGACGGAAAACTCTACGGCGTACCGATGTATGCCGCGAGCGTCGTGCTCTGGTACAACAAGGCGCTCGTCGAGAAGGCCGGTATCGACCCGAAGGCGATCAAGAACTGGGAAGGCCTGCTTGCTGCCTCCAAGAAAATTCAAGGCGCCGGCATTGTGCCGATCGTCATGGGTGGCAAGGACAAGTGGCCGATCGCCCTCTTCTATGGCCAGCTTGCTGCCCGTATCGCCGGCACGGACGGCGTCGCAGCCGCTGACAAGGGTGAGAACGAAGGCTTCAACAATCCCGCCTTCATTCAGGCCGGCGACGCGTTGAAGCAACTGGCAGATCTCAAGCCGTTCCAGCCGGGTTACATGGATACGACGCAGCCCAAGGCCGCCGGCCTGTTCGGTGACGGCAAGGGTGCCTTCTATCTTGCCGGCAACTTCCTGGTCGGTGCGCAGGCGCAGAATTCTGCCTCGGGCAAGGGTCTCGGTGATGATCTCGACTTCATAACCTTCCCGGCCGTTGACGGCGGCAAGGGTGAACATGCCGACACATTCGGCGGCGTCAATGGCTGGCTGGTGACCAAGGATGCGGGCCAGTCAACGGTCAAGTTCCTGAAATTCCTGACCAACAACAAGAACCAGACGGAAGGTGGTCGCCTGAAGATCTGGCTGCCGATCGGCACCAATGCCCAATCCGGCATTGCCGACCCGCGTCTGCGCCGGATCGCCGAAGATCTTTCCAAGGCACCGCATCACCAGCTCTATCTCGACCAGATGCTCGGAGCCAGCGTCGGAGCAGCCCTCAACGATGCCGCAGCACAGATCGTGACCGGCGACATCTCGCCGGAAGAAGCGGCTGCCCTCGTGGAAGAAGCGCGCGAAATGCGCTGATACCTCGCTGAGGTGGGCGTGGCGTTCACTCGCCACGCCTCATGCAACCCCCGGACATATCGAGGAATGACATGACGACCATGATCGGCTCACGCCCGACGCTTAGCCCGGCGGCGCGCATTGCGCGCATGCACCGACAAGGAAAGCTGACGGCTCTCCTGCTGTTTCTGCCGCCGGCCCTGGTGCTGTTCACCCTTTTCGTCATCTGGCCGATCTTCAACGCCGCCAATCTGAGCTTCTTCAAATGGAGCGGTTACGGCGCGATCGACAATTTCGTCGGCACCCAGAATTACCAGCGGCTTGCCAATCACTCTGTCTTCCACCAGTCGCTGTGGAATTCGGTAAAGCTGATCCTGGCGTCGCTGTTTATCCAGATACCGCTGGCCCTGACGCTGGCGCTGCTTATCTACAAAAAGACGTCGGCCAATACCGCTTTCCGGCTGATCTTCTTTGCGCCTTACATCCTGGCCGAGATCGCCTCCGGCGTGATCTGGAGCTTCATCTTTGATGGTGATTTCGGGGTGTCCGGCCAGATCGCTGCCGCACTCGGAATCGATCCGTTCTATATCCTGGCTGACCGACAATTTGCCTTCCTGGCAATCATCACCGTCGTGGTGTGGAAGTATTTCGGCTATCACATGATGATCTTTATCGCGGCACTTCAGGCGGTGCCCGACGACCTGCTCGAAGCCGCGGACATAGACGGCGCGAGCCGATTGCAGAAGGTGTTTTACGTCAAGCTGCCGCTGATCATGCACGCGATCAAGCTATCTGCATTCTTTGCGATCGTTGGCGCGTTGCAGGTCTTCGACATCATCATTCCGCTCACGAATGGCGGGCCGTCGAACTCCACCCATTCGATCGTCAGTTACCTTTACACCTATGGTCTGGCGCAGCTGAATGTCGGTTACGGCGCTGCCGTTGGTGTTGTCCTGTTCATTCTCTGCATGGTGACGGCCTTTAGCTACAAACGCCTCGCCATGGGTAAAGGAGGCGCGTTATGATCCGCCCCGGTTTCTTCCTAGCCCTTATTCGTGCCGCGATCCTGTCGTTGGTGGCGGCGCTGGTCATCGTGCCGCTTATCGCAACCTTTATGGGCGGGTTCAAATCTGTTGGCGAGTTGAGGGCATCACCTTTGGGCCTGCCTTCCGTCTGGCGTGTCGAGACCTATACCGACATCCTCGGCGGATCGGTCTTCTGGGGCTATATCCAGAATTCGCTGATCATCTCGTTCTCGGCCGTGTTTCTGACCCTGCTGCTGGCCTCGATGGCGGCCTACATCTTCGCGCAGATCCGTTTTTTCGGCTCGAAATATATCCAGGCCTATTTGCTGCTTGGGCTAATGTTTCCCTTCGCCACGGCGATCGTGCCGCTCTTCCTGCAGATTCGCGATTTCGGGTTGCTGGACAATCCACTCGGCGTGATCCTGCCGCAGACGGCCTTTTCGATGGCATTTGCGATCGTGCTTTTGCGCAGCTTCTTCCAGCAATTGCCGAAGGAACTGTTCGAGGCCGCCTATGTTGATGGCTGCGGATATATCGGTTTCTTCTTCCGCTTTACCCTGCCGCTCTCGACTCCGATCCTTGCGACCGTCGGCACCTTCGTTTTCGTCCAGAGCTGGAACAACTATCTCCTGCCGCTGGTCGTGATCAATAACAGCGCGGGCTACACCTGGCCGCTCGGCATCATGCGGTATCGGGGCGAATTCATGGTCGAGTGGAACCGCATCCTCGCCTTCGTGTCGCTCACGATCCTGCCGGCGCTGATTTTCTTCACCTTCACCCAGAAATACATCGTGGCCGGTCTCACCCGCGGCTCCGTGAAAGGCTGACTTCATGACACCGACAATGATCCGTAACCCGATCCTTCCGGGCTTTAACGCCGACCCTTCGATATGCCGCGCCGGTGACGACTATTACATCGCCGTGTCGACTTTCGAGTGGTATCCCGGCGTACAGATCCACCATTCGCGCGACCTGGTGAACTGGCGTCTCGTCACCCGCCCGCTCAACCGCGCCTCGCAGCTCGATATGCGCGGCGATCCCGACAGCTGCGGCATCTGGGCGCCGTGCCTGACTTATTCCGACGGCCTGTTCTGGCTGGTCTACACGGACGTGAAGCGTAAGAGCGGCTCGTTCAAGGACGCCCATAACTACGTGCTCACCGCACCGTCGATCGAAGGTCCGTGGTCAGATCCGGTCTATATGAACTCCTCCGGCTTCGATCCGTCGCTCTTCCATGATGACGATGGCCGCAAATGGCATGTGAACCTGCTCTGGGATCACCGCGGGCGCCCGTCGCGTTTCGGCGGCATCGTGCTGCAGGAATATGATCCGATAGAGAAGAAGCTTGTCGGCCCGATTTCCAACATCTTCAAGGGCTCGCCGCTCGGCCTTTCCGAAGGCCCGCATCTCTACAAGCGGGACGGCTGGTATTACCTGATCGTTGCCGAGGGGGGCACGGGTTACAGTCATGCTGTAACGATGGCGCGTTCGCGAAATCTCACCGGGCCTTATGAGCTGCATCCCGACACCCATGTCATCACCTCGCGTTTCCATCCGGATGCGACCCTGCAGCGGGGGGGGCACGGCGATTTCGTCGAGACCCCGGATGGCGCAACCTACATGGTGCATCTGTGCAGCCGACCGCTGCCCGGCCTCTACCGTTCGGTGCTGGGCCGCGAGACCTCCATCCAGAAATGCGTCTGGGGCGATGACGGCTGGCTGCGTCTGGAGGGCGAAAAATTCGTGCCGCAGGACGAGGTTCCGGCTCCGGTTCTTCCGGTCCATCCATTCCCCGCAGAGCCCGAACGTTATGAGTTCAGCCCGGAAAACGGATTGCCGCTCGCCTTTCAGTGGCTGCGTTCGCCCTATCCCGAACGGCTGTTCTCGCTGACGAAGCGGCCCGGCCACTTGCGCCTTTTCGGACGCGAGTCGATCGGATCATGGTTCGAGCAATCGCTGGTCGCACGACGGCAGACGGATTTTGACTATGACGCCGAGACAGAGGTTGATTGCGACCCGACCTCGCATCTGCAGATGGCTGGACTGATCGCCTACTATAACCGCTTTGCCTACCACTACCTCTGCGTCAGCCAGGACGAGAAGGCCGGGCGTTCGCTGCAGATCTTCTACTGCAACGGTCAATGGCCGAACGGCATGACCATGCTCGGCCTCGACAATCCGGTTTCAATACCGGATGGCCCGGTCCGTCTGCGGGTCGAGGTGCGCGGAGCGGCTTTGCGCTTCTTCTATGTGAAGAATGGCGCCTGGACACGGATCGGGCCTGTTCTCGACAATTCCGTCTTGTCCGACGAAAGCGGCGAGGGGGAGCAAAGCAAGATCACCGGCTCCTTCGTCGGTATCGGCAACTTCACCGGCGCGTTCGTTGGCATGGCGGCATACGATCTCGGCGGTCTCGCGATGCCGGCCGATTTTTCGCATTTCACCTACAAGAACCTTCCCAAGGAATGATCCCATGGCCGTTGTCGAATATCGAAACATCAAGAAAGACTTCGGGTCGGTCACCGTCATTCCCGACGCGTCGCTGTATATTCCGGATGGATCCTTCACCGTTTTCGTCGGACCTTCGGGCTGCGGAAAATCGACGCTGCTGCGACTGACCGCCGGGCTCGAGGATGCGACCGACGGGAAAATCTTTATCGATGACCGCGACGTCACCGAAGAACGTCCGACCGAACGCGGCATCGCCATGGTCTTCCAGTCCTATGCGCTCTATCCGCATATGGATGTGGGGGAAAATATCGGCTTCGCGCTGAAAATGGCCAAGGTGCCGAAGGCGGAGATCAAGGCGAAGGTCGAAGCCGCTGCGGACGTGCTGCAGCTGACACCGCTCCTGAGGCGCAAGCCGGCTGAACTTTCCGGCGGCCAGCGACAGCGCGTGGCCATCGGTCGCGCCATCGTGCGCCAGCCGAAAGTGTTTCTCTTCGACGAACCGCTGTCTAACCTGGATGCGGCGCTGCGCACGCAGATGCGTGTAGAGCTGGCGCAACTGCACAAACGGCTTGGCGCGACGATGATCTACGTGACCCACGATCAGGTCGAAGCGATGACGCTTGCGGACCAGATCGTCGTGCTCAACAAGGGATTGATCGAGCAGGTTGGTGCGCCGATCGACCTCTACAACGAACCGCAGACCCTGTTCGTCGCCGGCTTCATCGGTTCTCCGAAGATGAACTTCTTCACCGGGCCTTTGGCTATAGCAGCCGGCGCGCATACGCTTGGCGTCAGGCCGGAGCATCTGGAGGTCGATCGAAAACGTGGGCTTCTATCAGGCAGCGTACAGTTTTCCGAGCGTCTGGGCAGCGACACGTTCCTGCACGTCGCGGTCGATGATATCGGCATTATCATTGCCCGTGCTGTGGGTGATGCGGTCTATGCTTCGGGGGAGACCGTCTGGCTTTCCTATGCACCCGAGATGGTGCATCGTTTCGACAAAGCCGGAAAACGGCTTTGATCCAAGGCTTGCTTCTGCGCGCCATTCAGGCGCGCAGGGCGGTTGCCGGGGACTGACGGTAGGCAAGCAGTGCAGGTACTGCTGCGAGAACGGCGGCAAACCCAAGCAGGATCAGCGCCAGTCGTAGATCTTCGCGGGTAAACCCGACTGGCAGGATAACGCCGCTTTTGGCGGTGAACACTTGCGAGCCGATATGGGCCGCACCGAGCCCAAGCAGAAAGCCGATGCCGACGCCAAGCGCGACCAGCACGAAGAGTTCCAGCCAGACGATCAGGAAGACGGAGCCGCGTGGTGCGCCAAATGCCCGCAATGCGCCGATCTGCCGGCGCCTTTGTCCGACATGGATGACCGTGACCAGAACCAATGCCGCGGCGACAAGCCCTTGAGAGCCAGCGGCAACCGCGCTCAACACCATCTTGGCATCGCCGAGCGTGGCATAAAGCCCGGTCAGCACTTCACCTGGAAAGACACCGAGCGTGCTGCCGGTTCGATATTCCTGGCGCAGACGGTAGGCATCGGCGATCGTTTTCGGTTTGACGAGGATCGCTGGAAGACCGGGCGTGCCGGCGCCGAAGGTTTCGACGATCGGCGCATCGGGATCGACGCTGCCGTGGTGTTCTTCTTCGACATGCCTGGATGACGCCGCGCCGAGCGCGAGGGCGTATTTGCGTCCTTGCGAGGCAGAGATCTGGGCGACAGGCTCGGCCTGACCTGCCTCGCCCTCATGATGCTCGCCTTCGTCGTGATGACCGTGCTCCTCGCCCAGACCGTGGACATGCCACACAGCCTGTATCGGTACGAGAATGGCACGGTCCCACGGCGTGCCGGTCGGCTGCAGCTTGCCGACGACCTTGTAGGCGGGGCTTGCATGGGTGTTGCCACCGGTTTCTGCCGTTCCATGCATCGGCTTGATTTCGGCACCCAGCGGCAAGTTTACCGCAGCACCAAGGAGCGCTTCACCTTCCAGCGCGAACATCTTGCCTTCGGTGAACCCGCTCGTCGTGCTGCTGACAAGACTGGTCGTGGTGCCGACAATGGGGTAGCCGGCGAAGCTGTCGCCGAACCCGACCGGTGCGGCCCAGGCCACGCGCGGATCGGCTGCAAGCTTGGAAAGAACTGCACCATCGACCAGCGGCAGCGGCGCTGGCTGGAGGAAGATGGAGGAGAGGATCAGCTGGGTCTCGCTGCCGGCAGCACCGATGACGAGATCGAACTTGTCGGCGGCACGGGCGCTTCCAAGGCGCAGCGAGCGCTCCTGCAGCGTGACGGCAACGCCGAGCGCGGTCGCCAATGCCACCAACAGAATCACCACCGCACCGCCCAGCCACAGGCGACGCAGGTCCGCAAGGATGAAGCCGATCATGCCGCGATCTCCTTGTGATCGGTATCGCCGGTGATACGGCCGCCCTTGAGCAACAGGCGGCGATCGAGGCGTTCGACGAGACGCTGGTCATGGGTGGCGATGATCAGCGTCGAACCGGCATAGGACGCGACGGAAAGAAGAAGATCGCCGACGGCCGCGCCGCTTTCGAGATCGAGGCTGGCGGTCGGTTCGTCGGCGATGATCACGCCGGGTCTGCGCAGAATCGCGCGGGCAATCGCGACACGCTGCATCTCGCCCCGTGACATTGTTTCGACATGTTGCTCCGGGCGCTTGAGGCCGACGGTGTCGAGCAGCATATGGGCGCGTTTGATGACGTCGGCACTTGCGACGCGCGACAGGCGGGCGGGTAAAAGGATGTTGTCCAACGCCGAAAGGCCCGGAAAAAGATGAAAATCCTGCATGACAAGGCCGATATTGGCGGCCCGCCAGCGGTCGCGTCTGCCTTCTGAAAGATCGGCGAGGTTTTGTTCACCCCAGACGACACGCCCGGTGCGGATGCGCTCCAGACCCGCGATGATATTGATGAGCGTGCTTTTGCCCGAACCGGAGCCGCCAGTCAGCGCGATCCGGCTGCCGGCAGCGATCGCGAGATTATCGATGGCGAGCACCGGTGTCGCCAGACCGGGGAAGGAGACGGCGAGACTTTCGATCTTGAGGGGGAGCATGTTTCAGACCGTCGCGTATTCTGCCTGGCGGATGCGCAGCAGGCTGACGAAACCGGTTTCCGGATCCGTCCATGAGCCCATTTCGAGCTTGCCGCGTACTTCGATCGTCTGGCTGGGTTGGGTAAAGGTCTGCTTTTCGCCGAGATAAACAACGACGATATCGTCCGGCCAGTCGGCATCTGTGGAGCAGAAGGGGCAGATCGACATGGGGATTTCGGTGAGCACGAAGAACTGGGCTTCGGCTTTCAGTGGCGGCGCCATGAAACCGCGCATGGCGATGTCCTTGCCGTTCAGCTGTTTGACCTTTTCGGAAAATTCCAGTCCGAGAACACTGACCTTGCCGTACAGTTCGTCGAAGGTGATGTCGCTCTTTGCTTCGGCCCGGCTACCCGCTGCAATCAGGGGCACGCTGGCAATCAGGCCGAGGGTCTGGCGGCGGCTGAATGTCGCGCTGCGAAGCTTGTCCATCCCCGTTCTCCTTCTTCGAAAATACAGGTTCATCGTGATACGTTAGGACTTGCGAGACAAGGCCCGAAAATCGGCAAGGGCACGCCGCGATAACGGCGTGCCCTCACGGTTTTATATCTTAGTTGGTCTGCTTTGCACCGAGGGCGAAAGCTTCGGCCAGACCCTTGTAGACATCGCTCTGTTCCATGTAGCCACGGAAGCCTTCGGCACCGGGGCCTTCTGCCTGCAGAACGATATCGTCGACAGCATGCACGCCGCTATCGGCGCTCTTGGGGATGATGCCGGTGACGAGAACTGCACCGGGAACGTCCTTGTACTGTTCGTTGGCGACGTATTCCTTCTTTTCGTTCTGGATTGACGGCGCAAACGGGCCATCGAGCTTCGGACGGAAGGTTTCGTAATGGTCCGGACCGTTATTGGCGTTCAGGAACAGGCGACGCGAGACGTCGACCTTATCCGGATAACCGTCGCCGTCCTTGTCTTCATAGTTCGGGAAGCCGGCTTCGGCATAGGTGCCGACCTTTTCTCGCATTTCGGTGCCCGGCTTGTCGTCATCGACCGTGCCGATGATGGAGACGCCGTGGGTGTGGTCGCCGGTGACGACGATCAGCGTGCCGGGGTTCTTGGCAGCGAATTCGCGAGCAGCGCCGATGGCCTTGTCGAATTCGATCGTATCGACGACGGCGCGATCCCAGTCGAGCGGATGGGACATCTTGTCGACGTTCGCGGCTTCGACCATCAGGAAGAAGCCTTCCGGGTTTTTCGACAGGTTGTCGAGCGCCACCTTGGTCATTTCGACGAGGCCGGGCTGTTCCGGGAACTTGGAAACGGTGCCCTTCTTGAGGAACTCGCGGTCGAGTGTGGTGTCCATGTTGCCGGTGTGGAATAGGCCGAGGATCTTGCCGGTATTGGTGCCGGCAGCCGTTGCCAGTTCGCTCTTGCTGGTTGCCAGCGTGTAACCGGCCTCCTTGAACAGGGCGATATAGTCCTTGTCATCCTTGCGCTTGGAACCGGCAGTTGCCTGCGGCAGGAAGTAGGCGGAACCGCCGCCGAGCAGGACGTCAGGCTTCACGTCGAACAGCATGCCGTTGATCTCGGCCTTGTCGCCGCGCTTGCGGGTATGGGCGACGACGGCAGCCGGCGTTGCATCCTGCAGTTCGGCAGTCGAGATGATGCCGATCGACTTCTTGGTCTGGCGACGCAGGGCTTCTGCGAGCGTCTCGACCTTCGGGTCGTCCAGCGAGGCAGGCGTACGATCGGCGTAGACGCCGATGGCGTTCACGGCGGTCTTGTGGCCGGTCATGTAGGCCGACATCGTGTTGGCGCTATCGGTGGCGACGGCATCCGTAGCGGAGGTGCCGACGAAGGCAACCGGCGGCACGTCGTCCATGTTGAGACGGCCGTTGGCCTTACCTTCGGTCATGCCCTTGGACATGATGCGGGCTGCCGTGCGATGAGCAACCGAAAGGCCGTCGGCGATCAGGAAGATGACGTTCTTGGCCTTTGCCTGTTCAGGCGTGCCGTAAACGTTCCAGGTCACGTTCTTGGTTTCGGAACCGGCCGAAACCTCGACCTTGTAGTCACCGGCCTTGGCGAGCGTGACGCCGCGCAGAATGACGGCCGAACCAAGGACCTTGTCCTTGTTCTTTTCCTCGGCGACGAACTCGACTTCCTTGCCGAGTGCTGCCTTGTAATCCTGGCCGTTGACGGTGATCTTGACGTCTTCAGGCTTTACGACGGCACTGAACTCGGCTTTGAAATCGAATGGCGAGCCGGTCAGGATCGTCGCGCGATCAAGCGGATAAATTTCGGCAGCCTGAGCGGCGCCGGCAAGAATGGTCGTAGCGACCAACGCGGAAAAAAGTGTGCGCATATTCCCCTCACGGACATGTGAAAACCACAACCCCTCCTAGTCCCGCGATATGACATTTGAATGACTTGTGGGCCTTAATGCAACTTGCGCCCGGTACCCGGCAAATGTGGGTGAGTAAAAACCTGTGGGCTTTTCTCCAGATTTTGGCTGCGCGGCTTGCCGCGCCATGGGCTCCTATCCTAGCCATCAGGTCTTCGCTTCAAAGCCGATTGGGAGACACGCATGGTCGATGGTACCGAAATCTACGCGATGCCCGGCACGTGTTTTTTCGATCTGGTTCCGTCCGTGGGCGGCGAACCCTATCGCATATTCCTCTATGTTCCGGCCGGGGAGCCGCCTGCAGGCGGCTGGCCCCTTCTGGTAACGACGGACGGCAATGCGACCTTTCCTTTTGCCGTCTCCAGCCTTGTCACGCAGGCGCCCTATCCGGCTGCGACGAATGTCGGCTGGGGTGTTGTCGCAGCGATCGGTTATCCGTCCGGCGAGCCCTATAATCCACTTCGCCGGGCCTGGGATCTCGGGCCGCCGCCGGTAAAGTCCTATCCGCCGTATTTTGAGGGCGGCCCTCCGGTTTTGATCGGCGGAACCGGCGAGCTGCTCGACTTCATCGAGAACGAAGTGATTCCCAAAATTGCCGGCATGGTTCGGCTCGATCCGGCGCGGCGATCGCTTTTTGGTCACTCGTTCGGAGGCCTCTTTACACTTTTCGCTCTTTTCGAACGGCCGGGTCTGTTCGCCAGCTGGATTGCCGCTAGCCCGACCATCTACTGGGAGGGGAGCGAGATCCTCAACAACGAAGCGCGGCGTCAGGCTGCACCGGGCAATACACCGTTTCTGCATCTGTCGGCGGGTGAGTACGAGGGGGATGAGCTGGCACCGTTCCAGTACCGGAACGAGGATGCAGCGGCCCGCCTTGAAAAAAGGAAAACGGAAAGAACTGTTGCACTGGCAACGGAGATGGCGGAGCGCCTGAACGGCTCAGCGGACGGAATCCGCACGGAATTTGAGGTTTTTGCCGGGGAAACGCATATGTCCGTGCTTGGACCGGCCGTCAACCGTGCAGTCGGCATCGCGTTTGCGATCCACCAATGATCATCATTCTCGGCCACCATCGGGCTTATGCTCTGCCATATCAGTGACATATTTACGCCGCCTTCGCGAAAGATGATTTAATTTATCATATTTTGTTGATCGCGAGAAATCGAACTCTTATTGGTGCTGCCGGTGAGCTATGTCGCCCGGCGACATTTCTCGCGACCCTTACCGTCGTGGCCTTTTCGGGTCACTCAATTCACTCTGCCGCTTGTCAAAAGGATCGGGCAATGACGCTCTCTACCTACCAGTTCCCTGCGCGCCGTCGCCTTCTCGGCTCCTCAATGCTCGTCGGCGTGATGACTACTGCGTTCATCCCGATGACGGCTTTTTCGCAGGATGCGACTGGTGATGCGACGCAACTTGCACCCATCGTTCTCCAAGGCGGCGCCCAGACGATCAGCGAAGATAACGACACGATCGTGCCCAAGCGCACCGTTTCAGCCACAAAGACCGATACGCCGCTGGTTGAGACACCGCGCTCCATTTCTGTGGTGACCCGCGAGGAAATGGAGCAGCGCGCTGTCACTGACATGATCCAAGCGGCCCGCTACAGTTCCGGTGTCACGACCGGCGCCTTCGGCTACGATCCGCGTTTTGACCAGATCTACATCCGCGGCATCGAAACCACGACCACCGGAGACTTTCGCGACGGTCTGCGACAGCCGATCATGACCTACGGCTCATTCGCCACCGAAGTTTATACGCTGGATCGCATCGAGATCCTGAAGGGGCCGGTCTCGGTGATGTATGGTGCGGCGAGCGCTGCGGGTATCGTCAACCGCATCTCCAAGCTGCCGTTGGAAGAAGAACATCACGAAGTCGAATTGCAATACGGCACCATTGGCCGCAAGCAAGCGGCCTTCGACTTTGGTGGGCCGATTAACGACGAACTGTTCTATCGCGTAGTCGGACTCGTCCGCGAGGGTGAAGGCAGCTACGACATTCCCGATGATCGATATCTCCTGCAGCCATCCTTCACCTGGAAGCCAAGCGACGATACGACCTTAACCGTCTACGGTCTGGCACAAAAAGGCGAGACTGGCGCAAGCGCCTGGAGCTATCTGCAGGGGAAGGATGTCTTCCTTTATACCGATCCGGACTTCAACAGTCAGAAGGTGGAGCAATATCAGCTCGGTTATCAGCTCGAGCACAAGTTCGATAACGGCCTGACCTTCCGCCAGAATGCCCGCATCGGCGATGTAGACTTAAAGGCGCATTATCTTGATCGCGTCAACGTCAATACGGATGGCACTTGGCCGACGACTTCGGTGACGGATGACATGCGCACCTATCAAATAGACAACCAGCTCGAAAGCAAGTTCGATACCGGCAGCTTTTCACACACGCTACTCACCGGCCTTGACTACACCGGGGTCACGTCGGACTTCGCCATGGGCGGCGCCAGCGTAGCGCCTGGCACTCCTGGCTCGGACGTCACAATTCCGGACCTCAACTATTTCACTGGTAGCGACCTCAACCAGACTGGCATCTATGCCCAGGACCAGATCGAATTCGGCAATTGGCGTGCTGTAGCGGGTCTTCGTTATGACTGGGCGCATCAGGAGTCCACTGTGAAGGGTGCCGGCGGCTCGACCAGCGAGAAAGATGACGGCGTCCTCTCCGGCCAGGTGGGGCTGCTTTACCTCTTTGACAACGGCCTTGCGCCCTATGTTAGCTACGGCACGTCTTTCGTCCCCTCTACGGCGCTTGCAGCCGATGGCTCCGTGCTCGACCCGACCAAGGGCCGCCAGATCGAAGTTGGTGTGAAGTACCAGCCCGAGGGCGAGAACTACTCTTTGAGCGGCGCTGTCTATCGGTTGGTCGAAACCGGTAAGCCTCAGTATGATATCCCGAGCTACCTGTTTTCCCACAATTCCGGGGAAAACACATATACAGGCTTTGAGCTCGAAGGGCGCACCGAATTTGATAACGGCATCAGCCTGATTGCCGCCTACACCTATGCTCATGCCGAAGTCACAGAGAATATCGACGCATCATTGATTGGCAACGCGCCTTCGACTGTACCGCGTCACGTTGCGTCTCTATGGGTGAACTACGCTGTGCCAGAGGACACTGCATTGGCGGGCCTTAGCATCGGCGGCGGCATACGCGCGATGAGTGATTCCTTCACCAGCGACGCGAATACCGGCAAGAACGCCGGAGTAGCTTATCTTGATGCCGCACTGTCTTACGACTTTGGTGCCACTACTCCAGACCTCAAGGGCCTGTCCCTTTCGGTCAGCGCTACCAATCTCGCTGACCGGCGCGAGCAGGTGTGCACGGACGGTTATTGCTATACCAGCCAAAGCCGCACTGTCCTGGGTTCGCTGAAGTATAAGTGGTAAAACCGGCAGCCGCACATTGTATGTTCTCCTCGACATAAGACGGGCGGCATGACCTCGGTTCAGCTCGCACACGAAGCGCTTGATACGACGCAAGTCTTTGCGATCGACAAGGTCGGTCTTTCGATCGATGGAAATGCGATCCTGTCGGATGTTGGTCTCGATTTTCCGGCAGGAGAAGTGGTGGCCCTGGTCGGTCACAATGGGTCGGGCAAATCCAGTCTGCTGAAAATCCTGGCACGGCAGCTGACCCCGACCACCGGCTCGGTCGCCTATGCTGGTCGCGATCTCAAGGATTATGATGGGCGCGATTTCGCACGTTCCGTTGCCTATCTGCCGCAGGATCTGAGCACCGGATCGGAGATGACGATCCGCGAACTCGTAGGATGCGGGCGTTATCCCTGGCATGGAGCGCTCGGCCGGTTCTCTGCGATCGATCGGAAAAAGGTCGAGGAAGCCATCAAGGCGACACATATAGGCAGATTTGCCGACAGGGTGGTGGGCACGCTGTCCGGCGGAGAACGCCAGCGTGCATGGATAGCCATGCTGATTGCCCAGGATGCGCGTTGCCTGCTGCTCGATGAGCCGACCGCAGCGCTCGATATCGCTCATCAGATCGAGGTGCTGTCGCTCGTGCGGCGGCTGGCCCATGAGGGCGGCAGGAGCGTTATCATCGTTCTTCATGATATCAATATGGCCGCCCGCTTCTGTGACCGGATCCATGCGCTTAAAGGCGGCCGCGTGGTCGCAAGTGGAACGCCTGCCGACATTCTCGTGCCCGACACGCTTCGGGCCATTTACGGAATAGACATGGATGTCATTGCCACATCGAGCCTGTCCCATCCGCTCGCCTATGCTCGCTGAGGTACAGGGATGATGGCGATCTTGCGACGATCATTTCTGCAATGCGCGGCGGCGGCAACGGTGATGCCGACGCCGTTGTTTGCCGAAGTGGCCGGTCAGAGGATCGTCAGCCTCGACTATGGGCTGGCCTCGACGCTCCTGTCGCTCGGATTGCCGCCTGTCGGGATTTCCGACCTTGCCGACTGGGGCAGGTGGGTGGTCGCACCAGAAATGCCGCAATCGGTCGTCGATATCGGCAGTGCCTACGAGGTGAATTTCGAAATACTCGTGCAGCTGAGGCCGGATATCATCCTGACGACGCCTTATCTCGACGATCTCCTGCCCAAGCTCCAGCCGATTGCAAAGGTTGTCCGGCTGGAAGTTTTTATGCCAGGTGGCGGTCCTATCCTTCCGGCAGCCATCACTGCGACGCGCAGGCTCGCAACCGAGATTGGCCGGGAAGATCAGGCAGAGCAGTTTCTGGCGCGGTCCGATACCTTATTCGAAACCTGCCGCCAGCGTCTGGCGGGCAGATATGTGCCTCCGGTCGTACTGGTGAATTTCATGGATGCCCGTCACGCCCGTATCTATTCGGCGCCCGGCCTGTTTCACAACGCGCTTGAGCGTATCGGCGTGCGCAACGCCTGGGAGAAGCAATCGAACTACTGGGGTTTCGAGACAATCGGTATCGAGCAGTTGTCGACGATCACCGATCCGGCCGCGCGCCTGATCGCGTTCGATCCCGTTCCGCCGGATGTGCTGCCGAAACTGGCCGATAGTCCGCTTTGGAAAAGCCTTCCGTTTTCGCGGCCCGGCCATATGTCCATTCTCCCGCCGGCGCTGATGTTCGGCATGGTCAACGAGGCGATGCGTTTTGCCGCCCTGGTGACGGATCTTCTGGAAAAAGACGCATGACCGCATCCCGTCGCGACACTTTCGGGCCTGCTCTTTTGGCCCTTTTTCTGCTTTGCGCAGGCGGGGCGGCATCCTGGTTTCTCGTTGCGCCGTCACTGTCAGAGCCGGTTGCTCCGGGCTACGATATCGAGCGGATGGTGCTTTATTATTCGACGCTTCCACGGCTTGCGACGGCGCTGCTTGCGGGTGCGGCGCTTGCCTTGTCCGGTGCCCTGTTCCAGCAGGTCTTGCGCAATCCGCTTGCCGATCCGACGACACTCGGCGTTTCGGCCGGGGCAAACCTGGCGATCGTCGTGACTTCATTGTTTCTGCCGGGTTTGCTCGGCGCCGGTCGTGATGTCGTCGCCTTGATCGGTAGCGCGGCGGCGGCGGTGATCGTCGTCAGCCTCGGGGCGCGCCGAGGTTTTTCGCCCTATTCGCTGGTTCTTTCGGGCCTTGTCCTCAGCCTGTGGTGCGGCGGTCTGGCGGCAATCCTGACCTATCTGAACCAGAAATACCTGGCCAGCCTGTTCATCTGGGGGGCCGGATCGCTGGCGCAGCAGAGCTGGGTCATTCCTTTGTCGCTGGTCTGGAAGCTGGCTGTTGTCGCCATCATCTGCGGCCTGGTCATCCGGCCGCTGTCCCTGATCGATCTTGGCGAGAGCAGTTCATCTGCGCTCGGGGTCAGGCTGGTTCGACTGCGTGTCGTCGTCATCGCCTGCGCCGTGTCGCTTGCCGCCTTCGTAACGAGCGCCGTTGGTGTCATCGGCTTCATCGGACTGGTGGCTCCCACCATCGCGCGACTAGCCGGTGCGCGGCGTCCTGCACAGTTGATCTTCTGGTCCCCTCTGATCGGGGCTGGGCTGCTGTTTTTTGCGGATTCCGTCCTGCAGCTCGTCGCGGGCGGCTTTGGTGAGTTCCTGCCGACCGGAGCGGTCACGGCGATCTTCGGTTCGCCCCTGCTTCTGGCGCTTCTGCCGCGGCTGAAGATCCGCCACAGGATTCAGGCCGCACCGGTATGGAAACGAGCGCGACGCTGGGATGCAAAAGTGCCGATCGCCGTCGCGGCTGTCGCTCTCGTCTTCTTGCTGTTGATCAGCATCTTTGTCGGGCGAGGGGTCGATGGTAGCTGGGTGCTCGTTTTTGGTGATTACTCGCGGGATATTCTGGCCATCAGGACACCAAAAATATTCGCCGTGCTGGCATCGGGCGCCATGCTTGCCGTCGCCGGCTCGATCCTCCAGCGGCTTACCGGCAACGAGATGGCCAGTCCCGAGGTCATGGGGATCAGTGCCGGCGCAACATTCGGTGTTGCTGTCGCCCTCTTTGCCATTGCCCCCGGCTTTTCCGGGCAGTTCGCTTTTGCCATGATCGGGGCGATCATCGTTGTTTCGATCATCCTGCTCGGCGCCCGCCGATCCGGATTTGCTCCGGAACGGGTATTGCTGGCCGGTATTGCGCTCAGTGCGATGGTCGATGCGGTTGTCGGCGTATTGAGTTCGACGGGCGATCCGCGCGCGGTTCTGCTGATGCGCTGGATGAGCGGTTCGACCTATCTGGTGGATGGCACGTCGGCCATCGCGGAAGTGGCGTTTGCCACCATTCTCATCGCCGCAGCGCTTGCTGCGCGGCACTGGCTCGATATCCTGCCGCTCGGGCCTGCACCGTCTGCAGCGGTCGGCATACCGCTGGCGAAATCCAGATTGGCGCTTTTCGGGCTTGCCGGATTGCTGACCGCGGCGGCAACTCTCACCGTCGGCCCCTTGTCCTTCGTCGGTCTCATGGGGCCGCATCTCGCGCGGGAAGCTGGCCTGACGCGAGCCATGCCGCAAATGATCGGTGCCGCTCTGATCGGCGGGGGTCTCATGGTGGCCGCTGATTTCGTCGGCCGGACGATCGTCTCGCCTTATCAGATCCCGGCCGGTCTCGTCTCGACACTTATCGGCGCGCCGTTTCTGATGTTGATGATGCGCAGGAAGGCCTGAGCGTATCTGTCGTCATCCGGCAGAAACACGGCTTCTTAAAATCCTGGCTTCGAAAATCATACGCCTTGTGTGGTGAGAAAGCTCTCATAGGTTTGCTGCAAACCAACCTTCAACGGCCGGGCATTGTCCCAGCCGAGGCTGTGCAGACGAGTTAAATCTGCAAGCTTGCGCGGCGTGCCATCCGGTCGTGAGCGATCAAAGGCGAGCGGACCCTCGAAGCCGACGGTATCGGAAACGAGATGCGCGAGATCCGCGATCGAAAACTCTTCTCCCGAACCAATGTTGACCGGTAGGGCATCGGAGTAGTTGCGCAACAGGAAGACGACGGCCTCGGCAAGGTCGTCGACATGCAGGAATTCCCGAAGCGGGTTGCCGCTGCCCCAGATCGTCAGTCTGTCGGCTTTTCTCACCTTGGCTTCATGTGCCTTGCGGATCAGCGCCGGTAGGACATGACTTGTTTCCAGGTCGTAATTGTCGCCGGGACCATAAAGGTTAGTGGGCTGGGCCGAAATGAAATCCAGCCCTTGCTCCTGTCGATACGCCTGGCAAAGCTTGATGCCGGCGATCTTGGCAATGGCGTACCATTCGTTGGTCTTTTCCAGCGGGCCTGTCAGCAAGGATTCTTCACGGATCGGCTGTTCTGCATCACGCGGATAGATGCAGGTCGAACCGAGAAGGAGAAGTTTTTCCACTCCGGCGCGTGCCGCACCTTCGATGACATTCGCCTCGATCATCAGGTTGTCATAGAGGAAGGAGACCGGAGAAGCGCTGTTGGCGGCTATCCCGCCAACGCGCGCAGCCGCCATGATGACGGCGTCCGGCTTTGTATCCGCGAGCCAGCGGCGTGTTGCAGCCTGATCACGCAGATCCACCTCGCTGCGAGGCACAGTCAGCACCTCGCAATTCTCCCTGGAGAGAAGCCGCACGAGCGCCGAGCCGACCATGCCGCGATGGCCGGCCACCCAGATCCTTTTTCCCTCAAGCGCAAACAAGCGGCTCATTGGTCAGTCCTTGTCCCTCTGATGGGCGGAATTCGCATGTTCGCTAATGTCGGACTGGACCATTTCCGTGATCATCTCTTCAAGCGTGGTTGTCGCCACCCAGCCGAGCTTTTCCTTGGCCTTGGTAGGGTCGCCCAGCAAGAGATCGACTTCCGTCGGGCGGAAGTATCGCGGATCGACCTCGACGAGGCAACGGTTGGTACCGCGCTCATAGCCACGCTCGTCCACACCCTCGCCCTTCCATTCGACCTCGACACCGGCAACCTTGAAGGCGGTGGTGACGAAATCGCGCACGCTGACAGTGCGACCGGTGGCCAGCACGTAATCATCAGGCTCGTCCTGCTGGAGGATGCGCCACATGCCCTCAACGTAATCGCGAGCATGGCCCCAGTCGCGCTTGGCGTCGAGATTGCCAAGATATAGCCGCTCCTGATCGCCGGCGGTGATTGCCGCAACAGCGCGGGTGATCTTGCGGGTCACGAAGGTTTCGCCACGACGCGGGCTTTCGTGGTTGAAGAGAATTCCGTTCGACGCGTGCATGCCATAGGACTCACGATAGTTGACCGTAATCCAGAAGGCATAAAGCTTGGCGACGCCATAGGGCGAGCGCGGATAAAAAGGAGTCGTTTCCTTCTGCGGCGTTTCTACCACCTTGCCGTAAAGTTCCGATGTGGATGCCTGGTAGAAACGCGTCTTCTTTTCCAGGTGCAGAATCCGCAATGCTTCAAGGATGCGCAACGTGCCCATGCCGTCAGCATTCGCCGTGTATTCTGGCGTCTCGAAGCTCACATGCACATGGCTCTGTGCAGCAAGGTTATAGATTTCGTCCGGCTGCACTTCCTGAATGATACGGATCAGGTTGGTGGAATCGGTCATGTCGCCATAATGCAACGTAAAACGGCGATGGGTTTCATGCGGGTCTTCGTAAAGGTGATCGATGCGCCCGGAATTGAAACTGGAGGAGCGGCGCTTGATGGCGTGTACCTCGTAGCCCTTGGAGAGCAGGAGTTCAGCCAGATAGGAACCGTCCTGTCCGGTAACGCCGGTTATAAGTGCGCGTTTCGCATCCTTATTGGTCATGATCGTCGTTCCTCAGCAGGGACGGGCGACAGCAGCGAAGGCCTCAGCCACGCGCGCGATGTCCGCCTCGTTCAGGTTATGATGGTTCGGCAGGTAAATGCCGTAATCGTGCACCTTGTCAGCATTCGGCAGCGCAAGCTGCTTATGGTCTCGAAGCCAGAAGGGATGGCGCCCAATATTACCGCAGATCAGCGGACGGCATTCAATATCCAGCGCGTTGATATGCTTGTAGGTTTCAAGCCTGTTTTCGATGAAGGTACCATAAGCGAAGGACGAAAGGACTTCAGTATCGCCGGACTGCGAAAAAAAGTCGGGCAATGCCTTGCGGTACAGCTCGAAATTGAAGCGACGGCGTTCAACGATATGATCGAGCTTCTTCAACTGGGAACGTCCGAGGAAAGCCTGAAGGTCGGTAGAGCGCAGGTTATAGCCGGCGTGATAGAACGTGTAGAGGTTCTTGAACTCGTCGATGCCGTTGTCGTCGGCCAGCGATTTGCGCAATTCCGGCCTGAGATCGCGGCTCCATCCGTGTGAACGAAGCGAAAGCATGAGCTGGTGCAGATCACTGTCGTCAGTCACCACCATGCCGCCCTCGATGGTCGAGATATGGTGGCCGTAATAAAACGAAAAGCTGCCAGCAGTGCCGATCGAGCCGAGCTTGCGGCCTTTGTAGGTCGAACCAAGTGCTTCGCACGAATCCTCCAGCAACACGACGTCATAGCGTTGGCAGATGTCGCGGATCGCATCCATGTCGCCAGTGTGGCCGAGAACGTGGACGAGAATCAGCAGCGCCGGAGGATCGGTACGGCAAAGGTCCTCCAGATGATTGAGATCGATGCCGAGCGAATTCGGATCGCAATCGCACAGGCGAACGTCGAAGCCGAGCTGCAGTAGCGGTGAGACGGTCGTGACCCAGCTGACGCCGGCAGCGATAGCCTTGTTATTGCGTAGACGACCTGCCTCTTTCAGCGCGGCGATCATCAGAAGGTTGGCTGACGAACCGGAATTCACATAGACCGCATGGCGGCTGTTCATCCAGATCGCAAACTCCTCTTCGAAGGCGAGCGTCTGCCCGGCCTTGGTCAACCGGTTGCCTGCGAGCATCCATTCGGAGAGTGCTTCAAGCTCTTCCTGGGCAATGGTTTCTTCAGCCAGGCGGATAGGACGAAGTCCAGACATTAAGATGCCTCCCTGATACGCGCCGCGCGCATCACTTTCATTTCGAGATAATAGCGGGTGACCTCAGCATAGGCGGCACGCAGCTTTGCTGTCTTTTCGCCGGACGCAAAGGCGTCGATCGTGATGGAACCTTCATGCGCTCGGAAAAAGGCAAGTGGCTCGCGCACGAAACCGACTTTCGGATAACGCAGCATCGAAAGCAGGGTAATGAAGGCATCGGGGCCAACGCCGCGATACTCGTTTGTCTGCAGTGGAAGGCGACCCTGATAGAGCGCATCGATCAGGATCTGGCGACGATAGACCGCCGCGCCGGGCGAGATCAGCGAGCCGAGGATCTGTTTCTCGACTGCCTCGACCGGGAATATCCCAGTTTCGGGAAGCCATTCAACAAATTGGCGCAGCTTCGTCGGAAGGCCCGGCCCATCGACGACATCGGCACCGCTGAATGCGAATCCGGTGTCTTCGGCAATAACGGAAACACAGGCCTCGATGAAGTTCGGAGCGATCCAGTCATCGTCATACTGCAGATGCACCAGTTCACCTTTCGCATGCAGCACGCCCTCCAGCCAGCAAAAATGCGGCCCGAAGTCGCGCTCGCGGCGGATATAGAGGATTCGGTCGCCATAGGCCTCGGCCACTCTTGGGGTCTCGTCGGTCGATCCATGATCGACGACAATGACCTCCACTGGTCTTGTTTGGTTCAACGAGCTCTCTATCGCCAGGGGCAGCATGTTGGCACGGTTGAAAGTTGGGATGACGATGGAAACAGTCTCAGACATCAAGGTCTCCTAGGATCTGTCTAAGCCGGGAAATATCGGCGACGAGAGTGTCGGCGCTACCAGTGGCACGTATTTCGAGAGGGTGCGGATTTAGGCCCTGAACAAAATCGCGGATGGTCGTACCCTTGCCGGATGCGACATTGACCGGACCGGTTGCAGAGGAAAGGGCGAGACGAACGACGTATTCGGCAGCTTTCTCGGCCGGCAGGAAATCGCGGACGCTATCGCCACCGGGCAGTTCGAAAGGTTGCCGTAGGTCTTCGCTGGCCAGGCGCCGCTCTATGGACGGGCGCAGGAAAGAACCAGTTTGAGCTGGGTCATGAATGGAAAACACGCGCGTCGCGAGAAAAGGTCGGCCGATGGCCTCGCATATGTCGGCAGCTACACTTTCGGCCTGCCATTTCGTGCGGCCATAAAATGATGCCGGTGCTTTTTCAGCATCCTCGCGGATTGGCTTCGGGGACGGCGCGTAGACGTGACTTGATGAGCATATCAAGAAAGAGGTGTTTTTTCCCTCCAGAGCGGAAAGGAGATTGATCGTACCGCCGACATTGACAGCATAGGCGCGCGCAGGTTCGGCAGTGACCGAAGCTACAGGAACGAGAGCTGCAAGGTGGATGACTTTGTCGATTGATGGCGATGCGGCAAGCTGCGCCCTAACTGCATCGAGACTGGTCAAATCGGCCTTGTTGACAATCACTTCGGTATCGGGGGCCAAACGTGTCAGGTGCCGGATGACATGCCGTCCCAGAATTCCGCCCGCCCCGGTTACCAGGACGCGCATTGATCATACTCTCTGTGGAGCAGGCGCCCCACCGGAATCCGCAGGCAATGAGGAGTGAGGCCGAACGTCTGCTGCATCCAATACCCTTGTTATGCGTGACGAATGGCTTCGCAACGCAGAAAATACACCCACATATCGGGGTGCGAACGCTCGTCGGTCGCCCCCCAGAAAACGTGACCATTGGCAATTGACGCGAACGCCCGACGCATGCCATGCCTCGAAATCAGTAAATGACGCTTGTGCCATGCGCGAACCTTACGGCGAAGGAATTCCCCGAGATGCATTATACCCGAGTGAGGACGCAGAGCGATTTCGAAGGCGCGCTGGTTACTGTGTACTGCGCGGTCTGGCATCGCCAGCATAACAAGCTCGATCTGTTGAAGTCACATTATATCAATCTGCGCCGTCAGAGCATTGGCGTGCGCATACTCTACATCTTTGATAATGGCGATACGCCGCCGGATTGGCTCGACGCGGATTGCTATGTGTTTTCAGGCCCGCTTTCGATTTACGAAGCATGGGCTGCAGCGGTGGCGCTCAACAAGTCGTTCTATGTCATGAACCTCAACCTTGACGATCGCCTGGCCACCAATGCGGTAGAGATGATGGTCGGTGCTTCCTGTGCTTCTTCTGCTGCCCTTGTTGGCGGCGAGTGGCTGATTGCCTTCGATCATTCTCATCTCGACCAGCCGTTCAAGGCGCCACTGCTCGTGGCATCCGAGTTCGTGCCGGACTGGCCGCCCAAGCCGCACCAGCGTCTCAGGCTGGGCTCAGGATCCGGCGAGCGCGGCACCTTTGGTCCGGCAACATTGTGGCATGCCGCGGCGATCGGAAAATACTATCCGAGCTATTTCAATGACGGATCGATCATCAAATCGATTGGAGATACTCTGTTTTGGGGCGCAATCCAGCAAAAGGGTCTGAAGATGGTGCGCCTGCCAATTCTGATCGGAAAATATTACTCTTCGCCGACAGAACAGGCCGAATTCCGCTCGCACGAGGACCAAGAACTTCTGAGCCGTTACGGCGTCTCCAAAATCTCCTTCTCTGATCGCATTGTCGGCGGAGAAGTGCCTGAATTGGCAAGCTAGGACACTTTCGGCAGAACACGTGGATTTATCAAGGCAAGCAGAATGATGCCCTCGACCAAGGTGGACACGGGCATCGTCGAACGATTGTGTCACACGCGCCATGAACATAGCTCATGACGCATGAGTTCGACGGGTCATTTTGCAGCCAATACCGCAGAGATATTTGTTACCGGACGGTCTGCCGCTGCTCGCCTAGGCCATCGATGCCGAGCGTCATCACATCGCCGCGCTTCAGATAGGTCGGCGGTTTCATGCCCATGCCGACGCCGGGCGGTGTGCCTGTGGTGATGATGTCGCCGGGCTCCAGCCGCATGAAGCGCGACAGATAGGAGACGATATGGGCAAGCGAAAAGATCATCGAACTGGTTGATCCGGTCTGCCGGCGTTCGCCGTTGACATCGAGCCAGAGACCGAGATCCTGGACATCGGCAATCTCGTCACGAGTGACGAGCCAGGGGCCGATGGGGCCATAGGTCGGCAGGCTCTTGCCCTTGATCCACTGGCCGCCGCGCTCGATCTGGTAAGAGCGTTCGGACACGTCGTTGCAGACGCAGAAACCCGCCACGTGATCGAGCGCCTGCGCTTCGGAAACGTTGAATGCGGCGGTGCCGATCACCATCGCGATCTCCACTTCCCAGTCCGACTTCTCAGATCCTTCCGGCATCACGACATCGTCGGTTGGACCCGAGATAGAGGATGGCGCCTTGCTGAATACGACTGGCTCGCTTGGGATTGGCATGTTGGATTCATGCGCGTGATCGACATAGTTCAAACCGATTGCAATGAAATGCCCGGGTTTCGCCACACAGGAGCCGAGCCGCACACCATCTTCTACGGCGGGCAGGGCACCAAGGTCAGAATTGCGAAGCCGCTGAAGGCTTGCCGGCGATAGAGCATCACCGGTGAAATTCGCAACGAGGCTGCTTACGTCGCGTATGCGACCTTCGTCATCCAAGATGCCAGGGCGCTCCGCGCCCGGCTCTCCATATCGAACCAGCTTCATAGTCTCTCCTGAAATGTAAGGGAATTGGAGCAGGCCGCGCGGGGCCTGCCTTATGGTATCAAAAGCCGTCCGGCTTACTGATTGAGCATTTCTTCCGGCAGCGACTGCTTGAAGTAGTGCTGGTAGACCTTGTTCAGCTCGCCATTCTTGAGGTTCGCTGTGATCCATTCGTTGACCCAGGCTTCGAGCTCAGGTTCCTTCTGGCGCATGCCGACGGCCATCGGATAGGCGGCCAGTTCGACCTTGATGGCGAGATTTCGGCTTGGATTCTGATCGGCCACAGCCTGGGCGGTCGAAAGAGCTGCCGACATGTAGTCCTGCTGGCCGGTGCCAACCGCGGTATTGGTGGTCGCCTCGTCCTCGTAACGGACGATATTCGCTGTCACGCCTTTTTCCTTGGCCGCCTTGGTCAGCTCGATATCGGCCGTGGTGCCGCGTGCGACCGCAACGCTTTTGCCGTCAAGGCCGGAGGCATCCTTCAGGTCTTCGGCCTTGGGGCCGAGGATCACCACTGGGATGACCCCGTAAGGTTTCGAGAAGGTGATGACCTTCTTGCGCTCCTCGGTGATCGAGAAGGAAGCGATTACAAGATCGACCTTGTTGGAAATCAGGAACGGCACTCGATTTGCACCGGAGACCGGCACAACTTCAAGCGTGACGCCGAGATCTTTCGCCAGCAGCTTGGCTGTATCGATGTCGAGGCCGGTCTGCTGTGCCTTGTCGTCCAGCATGCCGTAAGGCGGATGGCCGACATCAACGGCGATCTGGATGCGGCCGCGCTGCTTGATGGTTTCGAGCGCGTTGGCGAATGCTCCTCCAGCACCGCCGAGCAATACAGTCATGGCAAGGCCGCAGGACAGGACGCGGCGAGACAGTTTGATATTCATGCTTTCTCCTCCTCCATCCGCCGTCCCATGACGGCGGCAAAATCAAATCCGATCCGTTTTACAGCCCGCTACCGACGAACTGCCTGAGTTCAACGGTCTGCGGATCGTCGAGCATCGTGCCCTTGCCGGCTTCCCAGACACGGCCCTGATGCATGTAGACGACGAGATCGGCGACCTGCCGGGCAAACGCCATTTCGTGGGTGACGAGCACCATCGTCATGCCGCCGGCCGCGAGTTTGCCGATGACGCGCAAAACCTCGCCCGTCAGTTCCGGATCGAGCGCCGATGTAACCTCATCGAACAGCATCAGTTGCGGGCGCATGGCGAGCGAGCGGGCAATCGCGACGCGCTGCTGCTGGCCTCCGGAAAGCTGTTCGGGATAGCTCAAAGCCTTGTCCGACAACCCGACCTGCTCCAGCACTTCGGCAGCCAAGGCCCGGCTCTGGGCTGCGTCGAGACCGTTCACCTTTCTTGGTGCGAGGGTGACGTTCTGTTCGACTGTCAGGTGCGGGAAGAGATTGTAGCTCTGGAAGACGATGCCGACCTCCTTGCGCAGGTCCCGCAGTTCGAAATCGCGGGCGCGCAGATTGCGGCCGCAGACGGTCAGCTCACCGCCATTGATCTTCTCCAGCCCGTTGATACAGCGCAGAGCCGTGCTCTTGCCCGATCCGCTTCGGCCGATCAGCGCCGCGACCTGGCCCGGCATGACATCGAGGTCGATGCCCTTCAGCACTTCCAGTGCGCCGAAACTTTTATGCACGTCGCGAAACGAGACCATTGGCTGGACGCCGGTTTGAGGCGCGACCGGGGTGTGGACGGAGTTCATGGAAATGACGGTCATGCGTTTCTCCTGTTAAGGCGCAGCTCGAACCGGCGGGCATAACGCGACAGCGGGAAGCAGATGGCGAAATAGATCAGCGCCGCGGCGGTGAAGATGACGAAGGGCTTAAACGTGGCGTTGTTAAGAATCTTGGCCGAGTAGGTGAGGTCGAAGAAGCCAATGACCACCGAGTAAGAGGTGTTCTTGACGATCTGAACCAGGAAGCCGACGGTTGGTGGTACGGCAATGCGCAATGCCTGCGGCAGGATCACATAGATGAAACGCTGCAGGCTGGTGAGCGCCAGGCATTCTCCGGCTTCCCACTGGGTATTGGGCACGGCCTGGATGCAGCCTTTCCAGATCTCGCCGAGATAGGCGCTGGAATAAAGGGTCATGGCAATGGCTGCTGCCACCAGCGCATTGACGTCGAAACCATAGATGCTGACGCCGAAATAGACGACGAACATGATGACCGGCAAAGGAATGCCCTGCACGAACTGCACATAGGCACTTGAGGCACGACAGAGGAACCAGCCGCGCGAAATGCGGGCAAGCGCCACCGGCAGGCCGACGATCGTGCCGCCGACAAACCCCATCAGCGAGAGGACGGCGGTCCAGAAGGCGCCCTGAACCAGAAAGCCGTATTGATCGAGGCTCACACCGAGCATGGGCGATCTCCTTTCGGACGGTCGGAAATAGAGGCGGGACAGTGGCTCATAGCGGCGTCCTCAGCCTGCGCAGGCGGGTGAAGGCGAGTTGCGCCGCGCCGTGAAGACAGAGCCGCAGCATGGTGGCGAGTGCAAGATAGAGCGCCGCGATCACCAGATAGACGTCGAAGCCGCGGAAGGTGATCGACTGGACCTGATAACCGACACCAGTCAGCTCTTCGACCGAGATCTGCGACATGATCGAAGTTGCCAGCATCATCAGGATGAACTGGCTGACCAGTGCCGGATAGACCAGTTCGGCGGCCTGCGGCAGCTGGATGTTCCAGAAAATCTGGCGGCGGGTCATGGCGAGACAGTTCGCCGCTTCCAGCTGTCCTTTCGGAATGGCCTGGAAGCCGGCCCGCATGATCTCCGCCGAATAGGCGCCGGTGTTGATGACGAGTGCAATGACCGCTGCGTTGAACGGACCGATGCGGGCGCCAAGCACGGCCAGGCCGAAGAATAGCCAGAAGACCTGGATGATCAGCGGTGTGTTGCGGATCGCCTCGATATAGATCGTCACGGCCGTCTGCAGCCAGCGCGGGCCATAAAGCCGGCCGACGGCGCAGGCCGTGCCGAGCGCAAAGCCCGGCAGGATCGAGACCACCGTCAACAGGATGGTCAAGCGTACGCCGCTGATGATCTCGGATCGAAAGCTTTCGAGAAAGCTGAAATCGAACACATAGTCCAAATTATTCCTCCTCCTCCCCATCAGGTCGTTTGCAGCGTGTTTAGTGTCGTCCTCCTCGACGGCACGAAACCGGAAAACTGCTCCGATTATTTTCCTTGACAGTTCGATGTCGTCAGTGAAATGACTTTTGTCGACAAAGTCAATTTCTTTCTTTGGGAGGATAAGATGAAAATTGATGTGCAGGCCGGCTCGAATATTCCAGCCGCCATTCTATTGAATTCACTGGATAATGTTGCCGTGGCCCGACGCGAGATCGCGATTGGGGAGGCGTCCGGCGTCAACGGCATAGTGGCTGAAGCCGTCATTCCACGAGGTCACAAGATTGCGATCCGCGCAATTGCCAAAGGTGAGGCGGCGACGAAATACGGCCAGACGATCGGCATTGCCAGCTGCGATATCGCGCCCGGAGACCACGTTCATCTGCAAAATATCGCCATGCAGGACAGCGACGTGACGCACCATTTCTCGTCGCACGTTCCGGTGATCGATTTCGTCCCGGACGCCGAGCGGCGCACCTTTGAAGGTTATCTGCGGCCGGACGGCCAGGTCGGCACCCGCAATAATATCGGCATCATCTCGTCGGTGAACTGTTCCGCCACGGTCTCCCATGCGATCGCCGATCATTTCAATCGCGGCGGCGGGTTGAAGGGTTACGACAACATCGACGGCGTCGTTGCGCTGACGCACGGGCAGGGCTGCGCGATCGGCACTGGAACCGAGGGATACGAATATCTGGTCCGCACGCTGAGCGGTTATGCGCGCAACCCGAATTTTGCCGGCATCCTGATGATCGGGCTTGGTTGCGAGGTGAACCAGATCTCGCTGATCCAGGAGAAATATGGTCTGGAGGAAAGCCAGTTCCTCAGAACCATGACGATCCAGCAGCTTGGTGGCACGCGCAAGACAGTCGAGGTCGCTTCGGCGATCATCGTCGAAATGCTCGATGCGCTGAAGGGGCAGGAACGGACGACGCAGCCGCTTTCCAAGCTGAAGCTTGCATTGCAATGCGGCGGTTCGGACGGATATTCCGGCATTTCCGCCAATCCTGCCCTTGGCCATGCATCCGATCTGCTTGTCAGACATGGCGGTACGGCGGTCTTGAGCGAAACGCCGGAAATCTACGGCGCCGAACATCTGCTGACCATGCGCGCCGTAAAGCCAGAAGTTGCGCAGAAGTTGATGGACCGGATCGAATGGTGGGGCGAATACACCTCGCGCCACGGTGCCGAACTCAACAACAACCCGTCGCACGGCAACAAGGCCGGCGGCTTGACGACGATCCTGGAAAAGTCTCTGGGCGCGGTCGCCAAGGGCGGCTCGATGCCGATGCAGGCCGTCTACGAATATGCCGAGATCATTGACGAAACCGGCTTCGTCTTCATGGATACGCCCGGTTACGATCCGGTCGCTGTTACCGGCCAGATCGCCGGCGGCTGCAACATGTTGATCTTCACCACCGGTCGCGGTTCCGTCTCCGGTTTCAAGCCGGTGCCGACGATCAAGGTTGCAACCAATACGGAAATGTTCGACCACATGAGCGAGGACATGGACGTCAATTGCGGCGCTATCGTTAATGGACGCGAAAGCATCGAGGAAGCCGGTGAGCGGATCTTCGAAACGCTGATCGCGGTCGCATCCGGGCAGCGGACGCTGAGCGAGATCTATGACTACGGCAACAACGAATTCGTGCCTTGGCAGCTCGGCGCGATCACTTGACGGCAGCCTGTAACGGAGAGGAACTTGGAGCGACAGCCGGCCTATCGGCGAATAGCCGAACATCTCGATGGGGCGATCCGTGACGAGCGGATCGCCACCGGCGCGATCATCAAGATCGCTGAAGTTGCCAAGATCTTCGGATCAAGCCGCTCTCCGGTAAAGCAGGCTTTCGAAATTCTGGAGGCGCAAGGCAGCGTGCGCCCCCATGACGGGCAGGGTTTCGTCGTTGGTAACGACAGCGAGCCTTTCCGTTTTACTCTGACACCCGATCACCTGACGTTGGGTGACGATGATGATGCCGGCTTAAGCGCCCATGACGAGCTCTATTTCAGGATCGAGCGCGAACTGATCCTGCATTCGATGTCCGGTCATCTGAGGGTCAATGAACTGGCACTCGCCCGGCATTTCGGCATCGGCCGGACTGTGGCGCGCGATCTCATCTTCCGGGCCAACAAACTCGGAATCGTGGCGCGGGGAAACGGCGGCCACTGGCAGATCGTCGGCCTCGACGTTGATCGCTGCCGAAATCTCTATGACCTGCGACGGATTCTGGAGCCGGTCGCCCTGGAGGCCGCATCCTCTCTCATTCCGCGCCATGAGCTTGAGGCCATGCGAGGCCGTCTTGTCGAGGCGATAGCGGTATCGCCTGCGCTCGATATCGTCGATCTCGACGGGCTGGAGAACGATCTCCACCAACGCTGCCTCGGTTATTGCCCCAACCCGGAAATCATCGAGGCGCTATCGCGCACCGCCCCGACCTATATCTGCGGCAAATACCTGCAGGTCACGTTATCGGACAACCCGACGATCGAGACCTTCATGCACGACCACAAGGAGATCATCTCCTTCATACTCGATGGTCGCAGCAGGGACGCCGGTGAGCGGCTTCGCGAACACTTGAGCCTTTCCTGCGGGCAGATTGTCGAGCGGCTGACCGAATATCTAGAAACGAAAACAACGCCGGATGTCGATTACATTTGGTAGGGATGTCGTCGCACCCGGCCGCGAGGTCGGGTGCACGCTGTCTGATGTGGCGATCAGCCGATCGCCATCAGGCTGGCATTGCCGCCGGCTGCCGTCGTGTTGATCGAGGTCGAAACCTCTTCCAGCAGCCAGTTCAGGCAATAGGCTTCCGCATCCGTTCCAAGCTCTTCGGACGTTGCCGCCTGAACGAGAACGAGCGGTCCCGGCAGGCCGGCAATCGCTTTCGTTATCTCGACACTGGGCTCGCCTGCACCTTCGATCAGCGCGCCGGCGAAAGGCGCATCCGTGGCCCAGTCCGCGCTCCAGCGGATGCGTGCAGCGACACTGGCCGGCAGGTCCGAAAGCGATGCCTGCAGACCCGATGCCGCATCGATTGCCACATCGTTGCCTGTGGAAAGCGCCGCGGTGAGTTGGCGATAGAGGCCGATTTCCGTCTGCGGAACCAGCAGGATACGACCGCGCGGATGCAGCGCGTAGATGTTGCGTTCCCCGACCGGGCCGGGGAGATCGGTCGCAAGGCCAAGCGCTGAAACCGCGCCGGTTTCGCGTGCATCCTGCGCCAGCCGGTTGCGGCCGCGCTGTCCGAGCCAGCGGGCGAAATCCGTCAGCGCCGGATCGGTGTGTATCGAGCTGTGGCGCGGCGGCACGGGTGCCTTGTCGACCAGACGGCCGAGATAAAGCGGTCCGCCCGCCTTCGGGCCGGTGCCCGACAAACCACGTCCGCCGAACGGCTGCACGCCGACAACGGCGCCGATGACATTGCGGTTGACATAGATATTGCCCACCCGGATGAGGCCGGTCACCTGCGCGATCGTCTCGTCAAGACGGGTATGCAGGCCAAAGGTCAGGCCGTAGCCGGTGCCGTTGATATCCTCGATCAGACGCTCCAGATCGTCGCGCTTGTACCGCAGGACATGGAGAACCGGGCCGAAGACTTCACGATTGAGGTCCTTCAGCGATGTGATCTCGATGATCGTCGGGGCAACGAACGTGCCGTTTTCGGTCTCGGGACCGAGCGGCAATTGCTCGACCTTGCGGCCGAGCGCGCGCATGCCGTCGATATGTTTTTCGATGCCGCCCTTGGCTTCCTCGGTGATAACCGGGCCGATGTCGATCTTCAGTTCGTCGGTGCGGCCGATTGTGAGCTCCTTCACGGCACCCTTGAGCATGGCGAGGATACGATCGGCGACATCTTCCTGCAGGCAAAGCACGCGCAGCGCCGAGCAACGCTGACCGGCGCTGTCGAAGGCCGAGGCGATCACATCGAAGACCACCTGTTCGGCAAGCGCCGAGGAATCGACGATCATCGCATTTTGGCCACCGGTTTCGGCGATCAGCGGGATCGGCTTGCCGTTCGGCAAAAGGCGCCCGGCAAGTTCTGCCTGGATCAGCCGGGCAACTTCGGTCGAGCCGGTAAACATCACGCCGCAGGTCTCTTTTGATGCGACCAGCGCCGCGCCGATGCGGCCATCGCCCGGAAGCAGCTGAAGCACGTCTGTCGGAATGCCGGCTTCGTGCAGGATGCGGATGCCCTGTGCGGCAATCAGTGGCGTTTCTTCCGCCGGTTTCGCCAGAACCGGATTGCCTGCAACGAGGGCCGCAGCGATCTGGCCGGTGAAGATCGCCAACGGGAAATTCCATGGGCTGATGCAGACGATCGGGCCGAGCGGCTTGTGCCCCGGTCCGAGCGTGCGGCGCGCCTGTTCGGCGTAATAGCGCAGGAAGTCGATCGCCTCGCGCACTTCCGCGATAGCGTTCGGCATGGATTTTCCTGCCTCGCGCATGATCAGGCCGAGCAGGTCGGGCATATCCGTCTGCATGATGTCGGCGGCACGCTCCAGGCATGCGGCCCTCTCAGTCGGTGCGACGGCAGCCCAGCTTGCGGCCGCCGTGCTGGCGATGGACATGGCCTGTTCAATGCCATCCTCCGAAATTTCGGTCACGGTGCCGACAAGATCTCGCCGGTCGCCGGGGTTAAGCACGGGGCGGCTGGTGCCGGCGACTTGCGTGTTGCCGAGTTGCGGGCGGGCAATCCACTCACGGGGGGAGGATCCCTTCAGCGATGCCGAAAGCGCGGTCAGCACCGTCTCGTTCGACAGATCGAGGCCAGCAGAGTTCCGGCGGCCGGCATAGAGATCCTGGGGTAGGGAGATCTGGTCGTGGCGGGCGCCGATCTCGGCCATGCCGCGAACCACATCCGCCGGATCCGCAACCAGTTCGTCGATCGAGACGTTCTTGTCGCCGATGCGGTTGACGAAAGACGAGTTGGCACCGTTTTCCAGAAGGCGGCGCACCAGATAGGCAAGCAACGTCTCGTGGGTGCCGACGGGTGCATAAATACGCGCCGGGCGACCAAGCTTGGCCGGCCCGACGACTTCGTCATAGAGCGGTTCGCCCATGCCATGCAGGCACTGGAATTCATACTTGCCGCTTTTGAAGTCCGGCCCGGCGAGATGATAGATCGTTGCCAGCGTCTGGGCATTGTGGGTGGCAAATTGCGGAAATACGGCGTCGGTCGCGGCCAGGAGTTTTCGGGCGCAGGCGATATAGGAGACGTCGGTGTGAACCTTGCGGGTGAAGACCGGAAAATCGTCAAGCCCGTCGACCTGGGCACGCTTGATCTCGGCATCCCAATAGGCGCCCTTGACCAGGCGGACCATGATACGGCGCTTGTTGGTGCGGGCAAGATCGATGATGAAGTCGAGAACCGCCGGGCAACGCTTGCCATAGGCCTGCACGACGAAGCCCATGCCCTCCCAGCCTGTAAGATCCGGATCTTCGCAAAGGCTCTGGAGAAGATCGAGCGAAAGTTCGAGCCGGTCGGCCTCCTCGGCATCGATATTGAGGCCTATGTCGTATTTCTTTGCCAGTCCGGCGAGCGCCTTCACCTTCGGCAGAAGTTCGGCCATGACACGATCAGCCTGGGCGCGGACGTAACGGGGATGCAACGCCGACAGCTTGATGGAAATGCCGGGGCCGTCATAGATGCCACGGCCGGCAGACGCCTTGCCGATCGCATGGATCGCCGTCTCGTAATCCCTGTAGTAACGCTCGGCATCCGCGGCAGTCGTCGCGGCTTCGCCCAGCATGTCGTAGGAATAACGGAAACCGCGTTCCTCCAGCGGTTTCGCGCGCTTCAGTGCCTCGGCAATTGTTTCGCCGGTGACGAACTGTTCGCCCATCATCCGCATCGCCATATCGACGCCGCGGCGGATGACCGGTTCGCCGCAACGGGCGATTAGCCGGGTCAGCGCAGCCGAAAGGCTGCGTCCGTCCACGGTGTTGGTCAGCTTGCCGGTGACGACGAGCCCCCAGGTGGCGGCATTGACGAACAACGAACGCCCGCCGCCGACATGGGACTTCCAGTCGCCGTCCGAGATCTTGTCGCGGATCAATGCGTCGCGTGTCGCCGTGTCGGGAATACGCAACAGCGCTTCGGCAAGGCACATGAGGGCCACGCCCTCCTGGCTGGAAAGCGAATATTCATGCACCAGACCTTCGACGCCGGTACCCTTGTGCTTGGTGCGCAATGCCTTGATCAGCTGGCTGGCAGTTGCGCGGATGGCGCGGCGCGCCTCCTCTGGCAGGGTCGCCTGCTCCAGCAGCATCGCAACGCTTTCGCTCTCTGGCCGGCGATATTCTGCCGTGATCGCACGGCGCAACTCGGTCTGCTCGCGCAGCGCGGGTGCGAAGCTTGCAAATGCCCTTGAGAGGTCGGTCGTTTTTATGGGGCGAGAAATCGTCATAGGGTGTCCCGGTTGTAGGAGAGGCGTCCACAAGGCGCGAAAGATAACATGACGGGAATTTTAGAGTTGCCCAGTTATTCGGGTTATTCTATGCATAATGCCTGATTATCGGCGACTTTCTATACAAAATGGAATGACAGGGCATCATGTCTAGTGAATTAGACCAGTTCGACAAGAAGATTCTTCAGGAACTCTCGGCAGATGGCCGGTTGTCGATCACCGAGCTGTCGAGCCGTATCGGCCTGTCCAAAACGCCGTGCCAGTTGCGCCTGCGTCGTTTGATCGATGAAGGCTTCATTGAGGGCTTCAGGGCTATCCTCAGCTCGCAGAAACTTGGCCTCGATCATATCGCCTTTGTCGAAGTAAAACTCACCGACACCCGCGAGGAGGCGCTGAAAAGCTTCAACGATGCCGCGCGCAAAATCAGGGAGATCGAAGGCTGCCACATGATCGCCGGCCGTTTCGATTATCTGCTGAAGGTTCGCACCAGAGACATAAGAAGGTATAGAATTGTGCTCGGCGAGAAGATTTCAACCCTTCCCTTCGTGGCAAGCACATCGACGAACGTGGTGATGCAGACGGTAAAGGAAGACAGCCCGCAGCTGCTGGCATCCGCAGATTAGCCGCGGGCGAGGGGCTTTGGTTTAGGAAGGCGGTCCTGCTGCCTCAAAGATGGTCGATAATGTGTCCATCCAGGGCATCGATACCCAGGCAGATTACCACCAGGCAAAAGAGGGCCACAAGATATTTGGCAGAATGGGCACGGAAGGAACTCTGACGCTTCACCGCGAGCGTCGTATCCAGAATTGCATTGGCCCTATCGATATCGCCATCGATCGCGTGAGCGAGTATGTCGTTTGCGATATCTCTATCACTTTTCATGCGAATGATCCCTTGCGAAGAGTGTCCGTTTAGCCGCCGTTGCTGACAGCAGGCTGAACGGCTCGTTATGTGCTCATACCGATCAGAGATGACACATTTATTCCGGCTGTCTCTGCTTGCTTGCGGATCTGCCCATGCAGTCGTGCCTGATAGCGCCGAAGTTTGATGCGATTGAGCAGGTTGCTCGTAGCATAAAGTCCTACTGGCGACTTTTCGCCCGTCCCATCGACACAGATGACCCGGGGATCACCGTCCTGTGCATCGCTCCAGACGAAATTGCCGAGGTTGCAATCCATCAGAACGATGTGGAACCGCGTCGCCTCTCGGAAGAATTCGTTCAGCGCGTCCAGATGTTTCTGCTCGAAGCGCCGCTCCTGAATAATCCTGCGAAGCGTCGGCGCCAACGACCCGTCCCGGGAGGCGACCCGTTCAACGATCATGCCAAGCCCCTGGCTGGTCTGCACGAAACCAAAAATCTTGGCGATGGGCAGTTTCTTCCGCTCACCTCCAAATTTGCGCGCGAGGTTGAGATATTCTTCCAGCTCCCGCCGGAACACCATGTAGGCACCAAAGCGCCGCCACTTCTTGAAGAAGTAGATCCTGCTTTTGACTTTTCGATTGCCTCCCGCGGTCTGCGCCGAAGGTTTTACGGTCTTGATGAGGATGTCGGGATACATTCTGTTTTCGAAAAGGTTTCGAGAGGCGCCATGCCCGGCAAGCCTCCATTGTTCGAGATCCACAAAATCCAAGACAAACTGCGTCATCACTATTCCATCATCAAGCGTGCCTGATCGGCCGTCACAAGCTGCGTAGCGTTGCTTGTATAATATGGGGGTGCGGCAACACCATCTAGGGCAGTGAAGCAACAGCGCTGCGTTTTCCAGCGCATTCACCAAGACTCTACCGTACAGAGTCCCCACCACCTGCGAAAAATGCGCCGTGGTTGATATTTGCGGTCTATCTCGAACGATCGGCAACGATATTTGGTGCGATGTTGTTTGCAGTTTCGTTTTCGCCTAGAATGAAGAAAACGAAAGTCGAGGGGGCCATGCATTTATCCAGTCGGCAGGAAGACATTCTGGCGCTCGCCAAGGAGCAGGGAAAAGTGCTGGTCGAGGATCTGGCCGGCCATTTCCAGGTGACGCCGCAGACGATCCGCAAGGACTTGAACGATCTGTGTGATGCCAAGGCGCTAAACCGCATTCATGGCGGGGCAGTGTTTCCGAGCGGCAACGAGAATGTCAAATACGAGGCGCGACGCTCGATGGCGGCGGCCGAAAAACAGGCGATCGGCCGGGCGGCGGCCGAGATCATTCCCGACAATTCCTCGCTGTTCATCAATATAGGCACGACGACGGAAGCGGTCGGCGAAGCGTTGATCGATCATCGGGAGTTGATGGTGATCACCAATAATATAAATGTTGCCAATCGCTTGCGTGTTTTTCCATCGATCGAGGTGGTGATCGCCGGCGGCGTGGTGCGCGGATCCGATGGCGGTATCGTCGGGGAAGCTGCGGTCGATTTCATCCGCCAGTTCAAGGTCGATTATGCAGTGATCGGCGTGTCGGCGATCGATGCGGACGGGGCATTGCTCGATTTCGACTTTCGAGAGGTCAAGGTGGCTCAGGCGATCATCGCCAATGCGCGGCATGTCATCCTTGTCTCCGACGCATCGAAATTCGAGCGCACTGCACCCGTTCGCATGGGGCATATCTCGCAGGTGCACACGTTCATTACCGACCGCTGTCCGTCTGCGGAGATCCGTAAAATCTGTGCTGCGAGCGAGGTTCGGCTGGTCGAGACCGGTTGAAATCATCTCATTCCTGCTTTCTGTCAATCTTCATTTGACATTCGTTTTTCTTTCACATTAGACTTGGATCGGTTTCGCAACTGCGTAATTTTGTGCAATGCGAAAGCTTAAGTCATCGGTGGGGCAATGGCAGGCTATACGGTTTTCGATCTCTTCGTGATTGGCGGCGGCATCAACGGATGCGGCATCGCGCGCGATGCGGCGGGCCGGGGTTATTCCGTCGCACTTGCCGAGATGAACGATTTCGCTTCCGGCACGTCTTCCGGCGCCACCAAGTTGATCCATGGCGGATTGCGCTATCTCGAACATTACGAATTCCGGCTGGTGCGCGAGGCGCTGATGGAACGCGAGATCCTGTGGGCGATGGCGCCGCATGTGATCTGGCCGTTGCGCTTCGTGCTGCCTTTCCAGAAAGGTGGCGTGCGTCCGGCCTGGCTGATCCGGCTCGGCCTGTTCCTTTACGACAATCTCGGCGGCCGCAAGCTTCTGCCGGCGACGAAGACCCTGAACCTGAAGACCGATCCGGCCGGAAAGCCGCTGAAACCTGTCTTCGGCAAGGCGTTCGAATATTCCGACGGCTGGGTGGACGATGCCCGCATGGTGGTTTTGAACGCCCGCGATGCGGCCAACAAGGGTGCAACGATCCTCAGCCGCGCGAAAGTTGTTTCGGCGCGGCGTGAAAACGGGTTCTGGCTGGTCGAGGTGCGCGACGAGGCGTCCGGCGTGACCACCGCCCACAAGGCGCGGATGCTGGTCAATGCCGGCGGGCCATGGGTCGATCAGGTTCTGGCCGGTGCGATCGGCCGCAACAATGTCCATAATGTCCGCCTAGTGCAGGGCAGCCATATCATCGTGAAGAAGAAGTTCGAGGATAAGAGGGCCTACTTCTTCCAGAACCCGGACAACCGGATCTTTTTCGCCATCCCTTACGAGCAGGATTTCACCTTGATCGGCACGACCGATCGCGACTATCCGGGCGATCCGAAAGATGTCAGGATCAGCCCGGAGGAAATCCAGTATCTGTGCAAGGCTGCGAGCGAATATTTTGCCGAACCGGTCAAGGCCGACGATATCGTCTGGACCTATTCGGCTGTGCGTCCGCTCTATGACGATGGTGCATCGAAGGCGCAGGAAGCGACACGCGATTATGTGCTGAAGGTCGACGAGGCCGATGGTGCGCCGCTGCTCAACGTTTTCGGCGGCAAGCTCACCACCTATCGGCGGCTTGCCGAACATGCGCTGGAAAAGGTCGGCGAGGCGATCGGTACCAAAGGCGGTCCATGGACGGCCAAAAGCCGGCTTCCGGGTGGTGATTTTCCGGTGACGGGAGCGTTGGAAGAAGAACGTCGACTGGTCTCGGCCTATCCGTTTCTCACGTCGCGCCATGCGGCACGGCTGATCCGCTGTTACGGCACGGATGCCAAGGGGATCATGGGAGAGGCCAAGACGATAGAGGGGCTTGGACGGTTTTTCGGCGGTACGCTTTACGAGGCGGAAGTCCGCTTTCTGATCGACAGGGAATGGGCGCGCACGGCTGAGGATGTGTTGTGGCGCCGCACCAAACAGGGATTGTTCCTGACGGCCGAGGAGGCCGCAGGTCTGGAGGAGTACATGGCGGGAGTTCGCCGGGCCGCCTGAGGCCCCCGCAACATCACCGCTTGTAACCAAGGGTTGGGAGGCCCGAGGTCCATATGCTGGAATTGCGCAACGTGTCGAAGACGGTGGCCGGCGAATATCATATTCGCCCGACCGACCTGACATTAAAGCGGGGAACGCTGAATGTCCTGCTCGGGCCGACGCTCGCCGGCAAGACATCGCTGATGCGGCTGATGGCCGGTCTCGACAAACCGACCGAAGGTTCGGTGCATTTCGACGGCGCCGACGTGACCAATGTGCCGGTGCAGAGGCGCAATGTCGCGATGGTTTACCAGCAGTTCATCAATTACCCGGCGCTTTCTGTCTATGAGAATATCGCCTCGCCGATGCGGATTGCCGGCAAAGATAAAGCCACGATCGACCGTGAGGTGAAAAAGGCCGCCGAGCTTCTGCGGCTGACGCCTTATCTCGATCGCACGCCGCTCAATCTGTCCGGCGGCCAGCAGCAGCGCACGGCGCTGGCACGGGCGATCGTCAAGAATGCCAATCTCGTCCTGCTCGACGAGCCGCTTGCCAATCTCGACTACAAGCTGCGCGAGGAATTGCGCGAGGAGCTGCCAAAAATCTTTGCCGCGTCCGGTGCGATCTTCGTTTACGCAACGACTGAACCCTCCGAGGCGCTGCTGCTCGGCGGCAATACGGCGACCCTGAACGAAGGGGCCGTGACGCAGTTCGGCCGGACGGTGGATGTCTATCGCCGGCCTGCCGATCTGGTCACCGCGGAAATCTTTGCCGATCCGCCGCTCAACACGATTGCGCTCATACGTTCGGGCAATGATTTCCTGCTCGACGGGGAGCCGGTCATTCCGGTGCCGGCGCATCTGTCGGTGATTGCCGACGGGCCGGTAACGCTCGCCTTCCAGCCGCATCACCTGTTTCTCCATGCGGCCAACGGCCATACGACGCCGCTCAAGGCCCGCACGCTGGTGTCGGAAATCGCCGGTTCGGAAAGCTTCATCCATCTCGATTTTGCCGGGCGCCGCTGGGTGATGCTTGCGCATGGCATTCACGACATAGAACAGGACCGGCAGATCGAGGTGCATCTCGACAGCCGCCACCTGATGGCTTTCGACCAACAGACCGGCAAGGCGCTCGTCGCCGCATTGCCGGCCGCGGCGTAAAGGAGGACGGTATGGCACGTATTTCGCTCGAACATATCCGCCACGCCTATAGTGACAAGGCCAAGGCCGCCGGGGATTATGCGCTGAAGGAAGTGCATCACGAATGGGAGGATGGCGGCGCCTATGCGCTGCTGGGGCCTTCCGGCTGCGGTAAAACCACGCTGCTCAACATCATTTCCGGCCTGCTGCAGCCCTCCGACGGGCGCATCCTGTTCGATGGCAAGGATGTCACCCAGCTGTCGACCGAGGAGCGCAATATTGCGCAGGTGTTCCAGTTCCCGGTCGTCTACGACACGATGACGGTGTTCGACAATCTCGCCTTTCCGCTTCGAAACCGGAAAGTGCCGGAGGCCGAGGTCGAAAAGCGGGTCAACGAAATCCTTGAGATGACCGATCTTGCCGGTATGGCAAAGAGACGGGCGCAGCGGCTGACGGCCGATCAGAAGCAGAAGATCTCGCTCGGGCGCGGGCTGGTGCGGGCCAATGTCAACGCCATCCTGTTCGACGAACCGCTGACGGTGATCGATCCGCATATGAAATGGGTGCTGCGCTCGCAGCTGAAGCGGCTGCACCGGCAGTCTCGCTTTACCATGGTCTATGTCACCCATGACCAGACCGAGGCTTTGACCTTTGCCGACAAGGTTGTCGTCATGCATGATGGGCAGATCGTGCAGATCGGTACGCCGGCGGAACTGTTCGAACGGCCAAGCCATACTTTCGTCGGCTATTTCATCGGTTCGCCGGGGATGAACCTGATGCCGGCTTCGATCGACGGGGCAAGTGCCCGTGTCGGCGACCAGACGATAAGCTTGAGCGGCGCTCCCGCGGTGAAGGCCGGCGGGCGGATCGAACTCGGTATCCGGCCGGAATTCGTCCGGCTCGGGCGCGAGGGCATGCCGGTGACGATTACCAAGGTGGAGGATATCGGCCGGCAGAAGATCGTCCGCGCCACGTTCTGCGGCCAGCCGCTGGCGATCGTGCTCGCCGAGGATGACGAGATCCCCACCGATGCGAAAGTGTCGTTCGAGAAAAGTGCCATCGGCATTTTTGTCGATAGCTGGCGTGCCAAGACTGAAACTGCAAGGCAGGAGGGCTGACCATGGAAAAGACCTGGAATAACAAGGCCTGGTTTCTGGTTCTGCCGGTTCTGGTGCTGGTCGCCTTTTCCGCCGTCATTCCGCTGATGACGGTGGTGAACTATTCGGTGCAGGACACGTTCGGCAACAACGAATTTTTCTGGGCCGGCACCGACTGGTTCACCCAGACGCTCACCTCGCCACGGTTCTGGGATGCGCTGTGGCGCAATCTCGTTTTCTCGGCGGTCATCCTCGCCATCGAAGTACCGCTCGGCATCCTGATCGCGCTCAATATGCCCAAGCACGGGATTGGCGTGCCGCTCTGCCTCGTGCTGATGGCGCTGCCGCTGCTCATCCCGTGGAATGTCGTCGGCACGATCTGGCAGGTGTTCGGTCGCGTCGATATCGGTCTGCTCGGTTACGTGCTGAATTCGCTCGGGGTGCATTACAATTACACGCAGGACCCGACGGCGGCCTGGGCGACAGTCATCGTCATGGATGTCTGGCACTGGACGAGCCTTGTCGTGCTGCTTTGTTATGCCGGCCTGGTGTCGATCCCCGATGCCTATTACCAGGCGGCGCGTATCGACGGCGCCTCGCGGTTTTCGGTGTTCCGCTATATCCAGTTGCCGAAGATGAAGCGGGTGCTTTTGATCGCCGTGCTTTTGCGGTTCATGGACAGTTTCATGATCTATACCGAACCCTTCGTCGTCACCGGCGGCGGGCCGGGCAGCTCGACCACCTTCCTGTCGATCGACCTCGTCAAGATGGCGGTCGGCCAGTTCGATCTCGGGCCGGCGGCGGCCATGTCGATCATCTACTTCCTGATTATCCTTCTGCTGTCATGGGTGTTCTACACCGTCATGACGCAGAGCGATGCCGAGCAGGGTTGAGGAGCGCGCCATGAACAACAGACCCGTCAACAACAGTTCCGGCTCCCGCCTCGGTTTCCTGATCCCGGTTGTCTATATCCTCTTCCTGGCGCTGCCGATCTACTGGCTCGTCAACATGAGCTTCAAGACCAATGGCGAGATTTTAGGGCCGCTGACGCTGTGGCCGACCAATCCGACGTTTCGCAACTACATGGTGATCTTCACCGATCCGTCCTGGTATAACGGCTATATCAACTCGATCATCTATGTGGTGATGAACACGGTGATCTCGGTGTCGGCAGCGCTGCCGGCAGCCTATGCCTTCTCGCGCTACCGGTTTTTAGGCGACAAACACCTGTTCTTCTGGCTGCTGACCAACCGCATGGCGCCGCCAGCCGTCTTCGCTCTGCCGTTCTTCCAGCTCTATTCCGCCTTCGGGCTGATCGACACGCATATTGCGGTTGCGATCGCCCATTGCCTGTTCAACGTGCCGCTGGCGGTGTGGATTTTGGAGGGCTTCATGTCCGGCGTGCCGAAGGAAATCGACGAGACTGCCTATATCGACGGTTATTCCTTCCCGCGCTTCTTCGTAAAGATCTTCATGCCGCTGATCGCATCCGGCATCGGGGTGGCCGCCTTCTTCTGCTTCATGTTCTCGTGGGTCGAGCTTTTGATCGCCCGCACTTTGACGACGACGGATGCCAAGCCGATCGCCGCAACGATGACGCGGACGGTCTCGGCGTCCGGCATGGACTGGGGCGTGCTGGCGGCAGCCGGCGTGCTGACCATCATTCCCGGAGCGCTCGTCATCTATTTCGTCCGCAACTACATCGCCAAGGGCTTTGCCCTGGGCCGCGTTTAACAAGGGGAGGGATCACATGAACTTCTCGTGGATGGCCTGGACGCCGCCGACGGCTCTGTTCTTCATCGTCATATTTACGCTTATCGCCGGCATGGGCGTTTGGGAATATTTTTCGCCGGGCGGCAGCCCGCGGGTCGGCATCTTGCGGTTCGAGACGACGCGGGGCGACCGTCTGTTCGTTTCGCTGCTCGGTTCCGCTTTCATCAATCTCGCATGGCTGGGTCTTGGAGGCCCCAGCCTGTGGTGGGCTCTGGCCTTGTCGGTGGTTTACGCGATCGGCGTATTCCGTTTCGTCTAAGGCCAAGACGATATGGCAGCGGGAGGAGGTCCGGCTGCCAAGGCTTGAACTTTCGGGTTCAAGTGAACTGCAATCGCATCAACCGGGAGGACTAGATATGCGACGGCATCTTATGACGACGACGGCAGTGATGCTGCTGGTAATGACGGGTGCGGCCCATGCCGACATGGCGGCCGCCAAGAAGTTCCTCGACGCGGAAATCGGCGATCAGTCCTCGCTTTCCCGCGCCGAGCAGGAAAAGGAAATGCAGTGGTTCATCGATGCGGCAAAACCGTTTGCCGGCATGGATATCAAGGTGGTTTCCGAAACGCTGACGACGCATGAATATGAATCGAAGACGCTGGCCAAAGCGTTTACGGCGATAACCGGCATCAAGATCACCCATGACCTGATCGGCGAAGGCGACGTCGTCGAAAAGCTGCAGACGCAGATGCAGTCGGGCGAAAACGTCTATGACGCCTATGTCAACGATTCCGACCTGATCGGCACCCATTGGCGTTACCAGCAGGCCCGTTCGCTGACCAAGTGGATGGCAAACGAGGGCAAGGACGTGACCAATCCCGGTCTCGACCTGCAGGATTTCATCGGGCTGAAATTCACCACCGCGCCGGATGGCGAACTGTACCAGCTGCCCGACCAGCAGTTCGCCAACCTTTATTGGTTCCGGTACGACTGGTTCAGCGACGCCAAGAACAAGGCCGATTTCAAGGCGAAATATGGCTACGATCTCGGCGTGCCGGTCAACTGGTCGGCCTATGAGGATATCGCCGAATTCTTCACCGGCCGCGAAGTGAACGGCAAGAAGGTCTTCGGCCATATGGACTATGGCAAAAAGGATCCATCGCTCGGATGGCGCTTTACCGATGCTTGGCTTTCGATGGCCGGCAATGGGGACAAGGGTCTGCCGAACGGTCTGCCGGTCGACGAATGGGGCATCAAGGTCAACGACAAGTCGCAGCCGGTGGGTTCCTGCGTCGCGCGTGGCGGCGATACCAATGGTCCGGCGGCCGTCTATTCGATCCAGAAATATCTTGACTGGATGAAGGCCTATGCACCACCGGCCGCAAACGGCATGAACTTCTCCGAATCCGGTCCGGTTCCGGGGCAGGGTGAGGTCGCCCAGCAGATGTTCACCTACACGGCGTTTACCGCCGATTTCGTGAAAAAAGGCTTACCCGTGGTCAATGACGATGGCACGCCGAAGTGGCGTTTCGCGCCCAGCCCGCATGGCGTCTACTGGAAGGACGGCATGAAGCTCGGTTATCAGGATGTCGGTTCCTGGACGCTGCTCAAATCCACGCCCGACGACCGCGCCAAGGCCGCATGGCTTTATGCCCAGTTCGTCGTGTCGAAGACGGTGGATGTGAAGAAGAGCCATGTCGGCCTGACGTTGATCCGCGACAGCTCGATCAACCACAAGAGCTTCACGGATCGTGCGCCGAAACTTGGTGGCCTGATCGAGTTCTATCGCTCGCCGGCGCGCGTCCAGTGGTCGCCGACCGGCACCAACATCCCCGACTATCCGAAGCTGGCACAGCTTTGGTGGCAGGCGATCGGCGACGCATCTTCAGGTGCCAAGACCGCGCAGGCGGCGATGGATTCACTTTGCGCCGAGCAGGAAAAGGTGTTGCAGCGTCTCGAACGTGCCGGTGTCCAGAAGGAGAGGGGGCCGAAACTCGCCGAGGAGCATGACCTAGAATACTGGAACAAGGATGCCGTCTCGAAGGGCAATCTTGCTCCGCAGCTGAAGATTGCCAACGAGAAGGAAAAGCCGGTCACCGTCAACTACGACGAGCTGGTCAAGAGCTGGCAGAAATAGGCTTTCATCAATTATACAAATCCGGTCGGGGCGCGTCATGCGCCCCGGTTCCTTATCCGACTGACTTTTGGGAAATCGACATCATGAGTGGCCACATCCTCGCTATCGACCAGGGAACGACATCGAGCCGGGCGATCGTCTTTGATGCCGAGATGGCGATTGCTGGCTTTGGCCAGCATGAATTCACCCAGTTCTTCCCGGCCTCCGGTTGGGTCGAGCATGATGCGGAAGAGATCTGGCAGAGCGTGCTTTCGACTGCACGGTCGGCGATCGAAAAGGCAGGTATCTCAGCCGGCGATCTGGCCGCGATCGGCATCACCAACCAGCGCGAGACGGTGGTCATCTGGGACCGCCAGACCGGCGAGCCGCTCCATCCGGCGATTGTCTGGCAGGACCGGCGCACATCCGGACTTTGTGACGACCTGAAAGGAAAAGGCCTCGAAGCAACCTTTACCGGAAAGACCGGACTGCTGCTCGATCCCTATTTTTCCGGCACGAAACTCTCCTGGCTGCTCTCCAATATCGAAGGACTGCGCGCTCGCGCTGAGCGGGGCGAAGTCTGTTTCGGCACGGTCGACAGCTGGCTGATCTACAAGCTCACAGGCGGACAGTCGCATGTGACCGATGCCACCAATGCCTCGCGCACACTGATCTACAATATCGGCACCAATGAATGGGACGAAGAGCTACTTGCCATTCTTGATATTCCGAATGCGATGCTGCCAGAGGTGAAGGATTGCGCCGCCGACTTTGGCGTGACGGACAAGTCGATCTTCGGCGCTGAAATCCCTATCCTCGGCGTGGCCGGCGACCAACAGGCGGCTGTGATCGGCAATGCCTGCTTCGAGGCAGGTATGCTGAAATCCACTTATGGCACCGGCTGCTTCGCGCTACTCAATACCGGCACCGATCGTGTTTCATCCTCCAATCGGCTGCTGACGACGATAGCCTATAGGCTGGATGGCGTTACCACCTATGCGTTGGAGGGTTCGATCTTCATCGCCGGGGCGGCAGTGCAATGGCTGCGCGACGAACTGGGTTTCATCAAGGTCGCGTCCGAAATCGGCGCGCTGGCGCGACAGGCCGATCCCAAGCAACGACTCTATATGGTGCCGGCCTTTACCGGTCTCGGCGCACCTTATTGGGATGCAGAGGCTCGCGGCGCGATCTTCGGGCTGACCCGCAGCAGCGGCCCGGCGGAATTTGCCCGCGCCGCGCTCGAAAGCGTCGCATTCCAGACCCATGACCTGCTCGAGGCGATGAGGAAGGACTGGACGGGCCATGGCGCGACGACCGTGCTTCGGGTTGATGGCGGCATGGTGGCCTCCAACTGGACGATGCAGCGGTTGTCAGACATTCTGGCCGCGCCGGTTGATCGCCCAGCCTTACTGGAGACCACCGCGCTTGGCGCCGCATGGCTTGCCGGCTGGAGGGCTGGGGTATGGCCCGATGCCAAGGGATTTGCCACCCATTGGAAGCGCGACCGCCGTTTCGAGCCGCTGATGGCAGACAACGAGCGCAAGACAGCGATCGAAGGCTGGCAGGACAGCGTCTCGCGCTGCCTCACGCGCGGTACCTGATCCTATCCGTTATCGGTTTCGTCCACGCGATCGAGTACGCGCCCGAATGCGCTGAGCTGATCCATGAGCTGGCCGAATTCCGCCTCTCCAAGCGTGGCGTGGAAACGCTCGCGGGCTCGGCGTGCGGCCGCGCTGACCTGTTTCAACATTTCCTCACCCTCCGGGGTGATATGGAGAAGCCGCGCCCGTTTGTCCTTCGGGTCGACATCCCGGCGAATGAAACCTCTGCTCTCCAGTCCTTCCAGGCATTTTGTCACTGATGACCGATCAAGCGCGATGCGCTCGCCCAGAACGTTCTGATGGATGCCCGGTTCGATATAGGCAAAGGCGAGCGCGCTATATTGCGTCGGAGAAAACCCCAGATCGCCGGCTTCCTGCGTGAACATCGCAAGCGCTACCTGTTGGCACCGACGCAGCAGAATGCCGTGCGAATGCAGAATTTCATGTGCAGTGACGATCACGCGGGCATGCCTCCTTTTGCCAGATTGACAATTATCAATTGGTGGCGTAGCTGATCATCAGCTATCCAACTAATTTCGGTGCGGGGGAGGACCGCGCTGTCTCGCGACAGCGTCATTGTGTCCACTCGTGCCTTTTGTGTTTTTGCATGCCTGAGATTCATTGTTCCACTTCCGCCCTCGTTATCCCCACGCTTTGCGCTTCGGGGAACGACTCCGCGCGGGAACTTGCCCGACATCTTGCGCACATGCAACGCGCCTCTGTGGCCGAACCCTTCAATCCGGGGGCGCTAGCCTCTTTCTCCCATAGTCAGGAAAACGATGACTAGACAGCCGAAAGACCTTAACGGAACGCTGATGATGTCGCGCCGCGGCATTCTGCTCGGCGGCGCAACTTTGTTTGCCGGCAGCATTGCCGCCTCGCTCTGTCCCACACTTGCGCTTGCGGCAGTTGATGCCGGCACGCAAGGCCAGTTCATGAAGCTGTCCAACCTGCTTATCCAGCACCAGCTGAACCCGGCTGTCGGGGCGCGTATCGTCGATATGGCAAGCGGCGAGTACAAGAACCTGGCGCAGATGCTCGATGCAATCATCGCCATCGCCGAGAAGAAAAATGCGGCGCAGGTCGAGGATTTCTTCGCCGATATTCCGGATGGCGAGCTTAAGGATTTTGCCCATTGGGTGATTTCGGCCTGGTATAGCGGCTGTTCCTCGGAAAAGCGCAACGCCGCCGTCTTCACTTATGAAGAGGCGCTGACCTTCAGGACGACGAGCGATGTCGTGACTATTCCGTCCTACGGATTGTCCGGCCCGAATCTGTGGACCCGCCCCAACGTTCCGTTGTCGGCCCCAATGCCACGCTTCTGACGAAACCCACCTAAGAGAAGTCTTTTCCCCATGGTTACCAAGAATAGTGCCGACGTCGTCATCGTCGGAACGGGCGTCGTTGGCGTCGTGATTGCTGAACAGCTGCTCGATGCAGGCCATTCCGTGCTGATGATCGAAGCCGGTCCGCGCGTTACGCGCGCTGAAGTCGTAGAGAACTGGCGCAATGCGCCGCTCGGTGTGAAGGGCGATACGTCGGTCGCCTATCCGTCGCGCCCCTGGGCACCCCATCCGATGGGCAACGAGAAGCCCGAAGACGCCTATCTGCAACTCAGCGGCCCCGACTCTTACGCCCAGACCTTCATTCGTTATGCGGGCGGTTCGACGTGGCATTGGGCCGGCACCTCCTGGCGCCTGACACCGGAAGACATGCGGCTGAAATCCCTCTACGGCGTCGGTCGCGACTGGGCTATCGACTACGATACGCTGGAATCCTATTACGTTCGCACGGAAAACAAGCTCGGCATTTGCGGTCCGTCCGATCGAGGCCTGCAATGGCCGCAGACCGGCGCTCGCTCGGCTCCCTATCCGATGCCCGCTTTGCCATTCTCTCCGGGCGAGACCCGCTTCACGGAGATCGCCAAGTCGCTCGGCTATAACAACATCCCGGTGGCACAGGCCCGTAATAGCGGCATGCCCTATGATGGCCGCCCGGCCTGCTGCGGCAACAACAATTGCGTTCCGGTCTGTCCGGTTGCCGCCAAGTACGATGCCGAAACTGCGCTGCACCGCTTGGAAAAGAAGGGTGCGACACTGCTGGTCGATTCGGTCGTCTACAAGGTGGAGACCAACGCTCAGAACAAGATCGAAGCCGTTAGTTATTACGACCAACACAAGGAAAGCCACCGCATCACCGGCAAGCTTTTCGTGCTCGCCTGCAACGGCCTGGAAAACCCGAAACTGCTTTTGATGTCGAAGGACGATCGTAACCCCAACGGCGTTGCCAACTCGTCAGATCAAGTCGGCCGCAACATGATGGACCACCCGCAGCTGACGCTGACGGTCACCACCAAGGAGCCGTTCTGGTCGGGTGTCGGCCCGGTCGTCAATTCGGGCATCATGGAAACCTCGCAAGGGTCCTTCCGCTCCGAACATGCCGGCGCTTATTTCCGTTACAACAATTTTGCCCGCAACCGCTTCGTCACCTTCGCAGCGCTGAAAAAGGGGCTGGTTGGCAAGGCGCTGGACGAGGAAATCCGGCGCATGACAGCCTGTACGGCTGATGTCGTTGCCGCGCATGAAGTGCTGCCCGATCCGAACAACCGCCTGACGCTCTCCGATAAGACGGATTGGCTCGGTCTGCCCAAGCCGCACATCCACTACGATGTCGGTGAATACACGCGCCGATCGGCGGAAGTGTACTCGCTACCGATCGGCAAGCGCATTGCCGAAGCCATGGGCGCAACCGATGTCAAGATCTCGCCGAAGTTCAACCAGAGCAAGCACATCATGGGCGGCACGATCATGGGCAACGAGGCGAGCAACTCGGTGGTCGATGTCGACTGTCGTTCGCACGATCATGAAAACCTGTTCATTCCGGGCGGCGGCGCCATGGCGTCCACGGCCTGCGGCAACAGTACCATCACCATGGTCGCGCTCGCCATCAAGTCGGCGGATGCCATTGTCGAACAGATGCGGGGTGCATGAACATGAAGATGATAAAATCATTCGCTTTCGCCGCACCTCTGGTGTTTGCAGCTTTAGTTCCGGCCATGGCATCGGCTCAGGAATTCTCGAAGGAACTGGTCGAGAAGGGTCGCTATCTGGCGACCGCTTCCGACTGCGTCGCCTGTCATACCAACCATGCCGACGGCAAGCCGATGGCGGGTGGCCTGCCGATGTCTTCGCCGGTTGGTACGATCATGTCGACGAACATCACGCCGTCGAAGGAATTCGGCATTGGCAACTATACGCAAGCCCAGTTTTCCGACGCGGTCCGCAAGGGTGTTCGCGGCGATGGCTCAAACCTCTATCCGGCCATGCCATACGTCTCCTATTCCGTCATGACGGATGAGGACATCCACGCGCTCTACGCCTATTTCATGCAGGGCGTCGATCCGGTGGACGAGAAGGCTCCTGAAACGAAGCTGCCTTTCCCGATGAACATCCGGGCCTCCATAATGGGATGGAACCTGCTGTTCCGCCCGAACGAGGTGCATGTCGATGATCCAAGCCAATCGGCCGAATGGAACCGCGGAAAGTATCTCGCCGAAGGTGCCGGTCACTGCAGCACCTGCCACACGCCGCGCGGTGCCTTCATGCAGGAACAGAAAAGCCTGAACCTTACGGGCGGTCAGGTCGGCGCGTGGTATGCGCCCGATATTACCAATGACAAGGTGCATGGTATCGGCTCGTGGAGCCAGCAAGATTTCGTCACCTATCTGAAAACCGGCAAGCTGGAAAACAAGGCGCAGGCAGCGGGCAGCATGGCGGAGGCGATCAGCTACTCGTTCCAGCACCTGACGGATGGGGATCTCAACGCAATCGTCACCTATGTGCGCAGCGTTCCATCGGCGAATGCTTCGCCCGCATCCGGCGCCACCCGCTTCGACAATGGAAAAGCCGGCAATGACATGGCTGCCTTCCGTGGCAAGGAGTATGCCGAAAGCCTCGCAGGCAATCACGCTGGCGCGCAAATCTTTACCGCCAACTGCGCCTCGTGCCACGGTTACAATGCACAAGGTACGAGGGACGGCTATTACCCGAGCCTGTTCCACAATGCCGCCACGGCCGGTGACAACTCGATCAACGTTATCTCCGCGATCCTCAATGGCGTCGATCGCCACACCGATGCCGGCCATGTATTCATGCCGCCTTTCGGCGATCAGACGAATGCCGTCGTGCAGCTGAACAATGTCGAGGTTGCCTCGCTCTCCAACTACCTGTTGGCGCAGTATGGTAACGAGAAGCTCAAGGTGACGCCAGAAGATGTTCAGGTGATCCGCGAAGGCGGGCCGAAGTCCAATATCGTCCAGCTCGCCAGGATTGGAATGGGCGCGGGCGCGGCAGTCGTCGTGTTTCTCCTGGCCGGTCTGATCTGGTATCGGGCCCGCCGCAAGACGCTGCCGGTCCCGTCTGTGTAAAGACTGGTTATCCGCCGGTTTTCAACCCGGCGGATAGCGTTGACGCCAGTGGGCAGCTCCATCAGCGGTCGGGCAGTTCGCTCCACCGCTGAAGCGCGTGGCCGAGCATAGAAACGTCGTCGCCAGGCAGGTCTGCCGCTGCAAGCAGATGATCCGAGAACAGGCCTGGACCAAGATCTGATCTGCGGTCGCTGACGTGATCGAGGATCGCGCCGGTGTTGAGATCGATGCGGATCGTGTCGGAGATCACGCCATCCGATGAATTACCGTGAATGCGCAGGTCAATGAATTCAAGACCTGCCGGCGGACGGCCGATGACGAGGCCCTGGCGCGTCGGTTTAAGCCAGTCCGGCAACGGGCGTCCATCCGCGAGCGTCACACCAAATGAAGCATTCTCAACATCTCCGTCCGAGGACGGCATGATGTAGAGGTAATCCTTGTAGACCATCGTATCGATCTGGAACCACGTGCTTTCGGCGCCTTCCCGCGCCAGATGGATGTTCGAGCCGCCCTTGAAGAAGCCTGCTGTCAGGTCATCGATGATGCGGCCGCTCTCCACCCATTCGTCCATCTGCCTGGCGGCATAGATGACGGCGCCTTCTTCCGGGAGATAGCCAATGCCGTTCAGCGAGCGGATGGAATTGACGACGTTGACGATCGGGCCTTGAGCGGTGAGATCGGCAATCCCGTTAAGATTGTCCATGATCGAGGATATCGGCGACGATGATCCGGCCGATATGCTGTCGGAGACCGATGGCGGTTGCCAGGGATCGGTCGGCTCGGCAGTGACCGGCGACGCCGGATCCACCTCCAGCGGCGGGCGCGGCTCGTCCGGGCCTTCAACCGGATCGACCGTGATCGCCACGGTATAGGTGGCTGTGTTGGTGCCGTCGCTGATCGTGAAGGTGAAGCTATCCGTTCCGTTGTAACCGACAGATGGTATGTAGGTGTAGGTCCCATCCGGATTGATCGTCACCGTACCATGCTGTGGGCCGTTACCGAGGCCGTAAGAAATCGGCTGGCCTTCAGGATCTGTAGCCGGCGGCAGGTTGCCCGAGACCGATGTTCCTTCGGTAACCGAGATGGACGTATCCGAGGAACTCGGTGGGTCGTTGACCGGATCAACCGTGATGGTGATCGTGTAGGTAGATATCGAGCGGCCGTCGCTCACCGTGTAGGTGAATGTGTCCGTTCCGTTGAAATTGAGTGCCGGAACATAGGTGTAGGTCCCATCTGAATTGACGGTGACCATGCCGTGGACGGCGGGCGCACCGAGGCCATAGGTCAGCGTGTCGCCATCCGCATCCGTTGCAACCGGCAGGCGGCCGTTGAACGGCGTATCCTCGAAGGCGGTGACATTGGCGTCGGAGCCGACGGGCGGTCGGTTCGGTGCCCCGATCGAGACGGTCACGGTATAGGTCGAGGTCGCCTGACCATCGCCGACTGGATCGGCCGGCCGGTGACGACCGGCGAGCGGATCATGGAAGTGGCCGATCCCGACCGCATGCAGCTTCGCGTCGATGTGCCGGTGGCGGATGCGATTGCGGTCTCCAAAGGGGCGAAGGTCAGGGCTTTTCTCGATTCCGATCCTCTCAACCCGGCCAGTGCCGAAGTGGTGGCAGCTTCTTTCGAGGCAAGGATGATCGAGGGCGACGTACTGGCCTATCGCATCTATGCGGCGCTGGACGGCGATCAACCCGGCATGCGGCTCGGCATTCGCGGCACGGCGCAGATCAGCGGCGAGAAGGTTGCGCTTGCCTATTACCTGTTCCGCAAGCCGATCTCGGTCATCCGCCAGCGGTTCGGCTTATGAGCGGCCAGCCACAGGTTGCTCAACCGCAGATCGGCCAGCCGCAGGATGCACCACTGCCGGCCCTGCGTCAGGATCTACAGATCATGCGGGTCGGGGCGAGTTATTCCGGCGCGCCGACCTGGGTGGTTTTCGACCCGATCCGCAACCGTTTCTTTCGCATCACCTATGAGATGTTCCAGGTTCTCAGCTTCTGGAATGTCAGCAGGACGGTCGGAAATCTGTTGAAAGCGGTGAATGCCCGTTTCATCGAGCGGATGTCGGCGGATGATATCGGAACCATTGTGCGCATGCTGGAGCACAATCTGCTTCTGGTACAGCCGACGCGTGGGGCCTGGCGGGCGCTGCACCAGAAGGCGCAGCCGCGCCATTCATGGTTCATGCGGCTCATCCATAACTATCTGTTCTTCAGGATACCGCTGGTGCGACCCGAGCGGTTCATCCGGGCGACCTGGCCCCATGTCGCCTTCCTGTTCAGCAAGCTGTTCTGGTGGATCTCGGCTGCCGCAGGGCTGATCGGGCTCTACCTAGTCTCCCGCCAATGGGATGCTTTCATCGGCACTTTTCCCTTCGTTTTTTCGCTGGAAGGGGCGGCGATTTCGATCCTGTCGGTGATCTTCATCAAGTGCTTGCACGAACTGGGGCACGCCTATGTGGCACATCGGTTCGACTGCCGCATCCCGACCATGGGCGTCGCCTTCATGGTCATGGTGCCGCTGCTCTACACCGATGTCAGCGATGCATGGAAACTGAAGTCGCGCTGGCAAAGACTGCGGATCGATTCCGCCGGAATGCTGGTGGAACTGACGGTCGCGGCCTACGCGCTGCTGGCCTGGGCGTTCGTACCGGATGGTCCGTTGCGCAGCGCCGTCTTCGTGCTCGCGGCAACCGGCGTGGTGTTGAGCCTAGTCGTCAATCTCAATCCATTCATGCGTTTCGACGGCTATTACATCCTGGCGGATCTGCTCGGGATCGAGAACCTGCAGCCGCGCAGCTTCCGGCACATGCGCTGGCGCTTGCGGGAATTCCTGTTCCGGCCCGGATATCCGGCGCCTGAAACGTTTCCGCCGCGGCTCGACGTGATCCTTACTGCCTATGCGGTGGCCACTGCCATCTATCGGTTGGTCCTCTATCTCGGCATTGCCGTGCTGGTCTATCATTTCACCATCAAGCTGGTCGGCATTCTGCTTTTTGCCGTCGAGATCGGCTTTTTCATCATTCGCCCTGTCGTCATGGAAATGAAGGAGTGGTGGGCCATGCGCAGCGACATCCTTAGAACCCGCAGGACCTATGTGACGGCCTCGATCGTTGGACTGTTGATCATTTTGGCATTCTTGCCGCTTTCGACCCGCGTCATCGCACCTGCGGTCATCTATCCGCAGCAATTCGTGCGTCTCTATCCGAAGGAGCCGGGACAGGTCGAACGCCTCGACATATCTGCCGGGCAGGCGGTGAAAGCGGGAGATGTGCTGTTTGCCATCGATGCGCCGCAGATCAACGAGGAGCTGAGGATCGCGGATGTCGAGATCGAACTGGCCCGATCGCGTCTGGCGCGGATCGGCGCCAATGCGGACGACCTTGCCCAGCGCAGCATCATCCAAAGCGAACTTGGCAGTTTGCTAGCCCGCAGGCAGGGGCTGGAAGAGCGCAGGACTGCGCTGATCGTCAAGGCACCATTCGATGGCACCGTCACCGAGATCAACCCCGAAATCCAATCGGGTCAATGGGTGGGACGCAGCGAGCAGATAGCCTTCCTTTCGGCAGGTCTTGGTTCGGTAGCGAGGGGATATGTGGCCGGCAATGACAGTTCGCGGCTCACTGTTAATGCCTCCGGCTGGTTCGTCCCCGACGATCTTTCACAGCCGCGAATGCCGGTCACTCTCGCTGCCATCGCAGAAGCCGGCGCGCGGGAGATCGATGTCCCGCAGCTTTCATCTCATTATCACGGTGCCGTCGCCGTCCATGCGGTCAACGAAGGAAAGCGGCAGAGGCTGGTGCCGGTCTCGGCCCAATATGTCGTGGTGGCAACGATAGACGGCAGCACCCCTCTTCCGTTGCGATCGGTTCAGGGGGTGATGCTGATCGACGGCAAAGGCGTTAGTTTCGCTGAACGCGCCTGGAGGCGCATCCTCATGGTGCTTTTCCGTGAAGCGGGGTTCTAAGCATAACGCGCAAAAGTGTGTAGCGTTTTTGCGGTAACGACATGCAACCTGCCTCAAGGGCCGGTTGCCGGCGCGATCTGCATCTGGGCCGGGCGCAGCTTTTCCGGCTCGTCAGAAATCGGCTGTTGAGTGGTAAGGCGGTCCTGCGAGCTAGCTTGAGGCGTCGTCTGCGATGCGGCCGAAGCGGTTGTTCCGGCTGCGGGAACGCGTCCTGACCTCATATCCGTAGAAACCTTTTCGCTGCCCGATACCCGATCCGTGCCGACAGGCTGTGGAATGATGTTGCCGTCGGAGGAGGCGACACGCCAGACCGTATTGCCCGCATCATCGGCCACGAGCAGAGCCCCCGTGCCGTCTATGCCGACGCCGACCGGACGGCCACGTGCCTGATCGCCCTGAAGGAAACCCGTCACCACGTCTTGGGCCTTGCCGGATGGCTTGCCATTTTCGAAAGGGATGTAAACGACCTTGTATCCGTTGAAACTGGTGCGGTTCCAGCTGCCATGTTCACCGATGAAGGCTCCGCTGGCATAGGCCTGCGGCATGGCGGCGCCCATCGTGAATGTCATGCCGAGAGCTGCAACGTGGCTGGAAAGCGCGTAATCCGGCGCAATCGCCTTCTCGACCATTTCCGGCCGGGGCGGATAGACGCGTGCATCGACATGATTGCCGTAATAGCTCCATGGCCAGCCATAAAAGGCGCCGTCCTTCACGGAGGTCATGTAATCCGGTACGAGATTAGGGCCAAGCTCGTCGCGTTCGTTGATGACTGCCCAGAGTTCGCCGCTTTCCGGATGGAAGGTCAGGCCGTTGGGGTTGCGCAGGCCCGACGCAAATACCCGAGCCGCACCCGTCCGACGGTCGACCTGCCAGATCGCGGCGCGACCTTTTTCTGCCTCCAGCCCGTTTTCGGTGGCGTTCGAATTCGATCCCACGGAGACATAAAGCATTTGCCCGTCGGGGCTGAGCGCCAGATCCTTTGTCCAATGATGATTGATTGGGCCGCCAGGCAGGGGTGTCAGCACTTTCGGTTGTGCGGTGATCTCGTTCTGGCCGAGCTCATAAGGATAGGCCAGCACGGCGCTGGCGGAAGCGACATACAGAGTGTTTTCGATCCAGGCGACGCCGAACGGCGAGTCCAGCTTGGTCAGAAGATCATGCTTTTCATCCACCTGACCGTCGCGATTGGTGTCGCGAAGCAGGGTGATCAGGTTGCTTTCTTTCTTTTCACCGCCACCGCTTCCATGGGCAAGCGCCATGATCCAGCCGCGAATGAAATCCTTCGGGCGGCTGAGTGGCTCGCCTTCCGGCGCCTGCGACTGAACGACCAGAACATCGCCATTCGGAAGTGTATGGACGGTGCGGGGATTAGCGAGATCCGCGGCATAGGCAGTCACCTTCAAACCGTCCGGTACGGTCGGCGTTTCGCCGTCTTTCCAGCCAACAACCTCGGCAACCTTGAGGTCGGGGAGAAGAACCTGCTGCGGCTCTGGAAGAACCGGGTCTGGCCCGATCTGCTGCGAGATATCGAAACCGCCATCCTGGGCAATTGCACTGGTGAGCCCGGCGGAAAGCGCGATGATCGATACGCCGAGAGCGGAATACTTCATGATCATACCCTCCAGGCCAGTCTGGCATATTTGCGAGCGGAAACGACGGCGGCAAAGAGCGCCAGAACGAAGGTCACGGCTGAAAGAAAAAGACCGTAAGGCACAACCGCCGTCCACCCGTCGCCCGCATGAACGAAGCTATTGAGAAGTGCCACGGCGAGTACCACGATATAGAGAAAAATAGACAGAAAGCCGGGTCGCAACGGACGTGTACGTCGCCGTATAAGATCCAGCAGACCGGCAATCAGACCGATAGCGCCGAAGACCAGTCCGGCAAACAGAAGCCAGGACGAAAAATTCTGCCACATGATGTTGCCTTCGCTCTGCCAGAAGGCGATGTCAGTACCAAGTGCGAGCGTGAAGCAGACGAATGGAAACGGGACAAAAAGCGACTGTAGTGGGTAGGCGGCAGAATCCCTGTCACGGGAGGATAACACAGCCATTTTGCTCTCCGTACGAATAAGCGTAATTTTCCCGTCAACCACCAGTGCGGGAGATTTGTTCCGTGCCATTCCGGATCACCCGTTCGTGAGCAAGATTGTGACGGGTTTGAAGGGGGCACCGTCTTGTTGAAATGTAACCTGTGCCTAATTTTAGCCGTCAGACACTCATCGAAAGCAATGCCTCCATGGATTTGCATACCAGCCGGATGGACTCCGCCGCGACCGCCTCAGGCGGCGGCTTCGAGAGGGACGGTGTGCATTCGGGCAGAACTCCGCCCGAACACCCATTTCGATATACGGGGCTAAGGGTTACACAGCGTCGTGCCATCGTGTTGATACTCAATTTGGCAACGATTGCGGCACTCGGTTACGGGCTGTTTCGCCTCCTGTCTCCAGGTGGCATCGATGTGTTCGAAGCGATCATGCTGCTTGGTTTCCTACTCGCCATGCCGTGGACGGTGCTGGGTTTCTGGAATGCGATCATCGGGCTAATGCTGCAGCATGGCCCGGGAGATCCCGCGCGCAGCGTCTACCCGTTTTATCCGCAGGGCGAGTACGACCGTCCGCGTGTGCTTTCGTCTAGAACCGCGCTGACATTGTTTCTGCGCAACGAAGACCCGCTACCGGCTCTGGCGCGACTGGAGGCAATGACGGCAAGCCTCAAGGCAACGGGCCTGGAGCGCCATTTCCGGGTCTTCGTTTTGAGCGATACATCCGACGAAGTCGTCGCGAAGGTCGAGTTGGCCGGCTTCGCTCGTTTTGTCGAAACTGTCGATCTGGCGCCTGAAAACCGTCCTGTCTATCGGCGGCGTGCGATCAATACCGGTTACAAGGCCGGCAACATCCACGACTTCCTCGATGAACACGGCGGGGACTATGATTTCTTCCTGCCGCTCGATTCCGACAGCGTCATGTCCGGCGACGCCATAGTCCGGCTTGCGGCGGCCATGGAAGCGCGACCGGAAATCGGCATCATGCAGTCACTCGTCGTCGGTACGCCAGCGACCAGCGGTTTTGCGCGAATGTTCCAGTTCGGCATGCGGCACGGCATGCGTGCCTTCACCATGGGAGCTGCTTGGTGGAATGCTGATTGCGGGCCATATTGGGGGCATAATGCCCTGATCCGCACCGCAGCATTCCAGGGGCATTGCCGCCTGCCTGTCCTGCCCGGATCGCCGCCGCTCGGCGGGCATGTGCTGAGCCACGACCAGCTGGAGGCGGCCTATATGCGCCGGGGCGGCTACGAGGTCCGCGTGTTGCCGATCGAGACGCAGAGTTACGAGGCCAATCCGCCGACATTTCCCGATTTCGCCAAGCGCGACCTGCGCTGGTGCCAGGGCAACATGCAGTATTGGCGTTTTCTGTTCGAACCGCGGCTGAAGCTGCTCAGCCGGTTTCAGGTGCTGCAGGCGATCCTGATGTATATCGCGCCGCCGGCCTGGATTGCCGCGACTTTCGCAGCCGCATGGAAGGCCATGTCGGCAGGTTTCGATCCTACCTATCTGCAGCTCGGCCTTTCCCTGTTTGGCGTCATCTTCTTCATGTCGATTGCACCGAAACTCGCCGGCATGATCGATGTTTGTCTGACCAGGGGCGCGGTGCGCAGTTATGGCGGGCCTTTGCGTTTCGGCTTGTCCGCAATCATCGAAATCCTCGCCTCGATGCTGATGGCGCCGATCATTGCCGTTTACGTATCCGTCTTCCTGCTCGGCCTGCCGTTCGGACGTTGTATGGCATGGAGCGGACAGAACCGCGACAGGCTCGGCGTGTCCTTCTTATCGGCCCTCAAGACCATGGGGCTGCAGACGGTGATCGGGGTTTCGCTTGCCGTCATCCTGCTGTTCGGGGCAGGGGCGACCGCTTTTCTCTGGGCATTGCCCATGGTGGCAGGGCTCTGTCTGGCGATCCCCTTCACCATGCTGACCGCTTCCAAAAGTTTTGGCCGCTGGACCACGCGTCTCGGTCTGTTCGCCATTCCCGAAGAAGGGCGCATGCCGCGAATTTTGAGCCCGCTCGTGCCGCATGCCGCCCGCCATTGGCGACGCCCGCAGGCCGCGTATAGGTCGGCACAGCGGGAAGCGGGCGTTGCCCGCCAGGTGCTGGCGGATAGCCGCACATGACGACGTCGCGGGCATTGTGGCTGACCGGAATAAGACGGGCTGAACTGAAGCAGTCGGGATTGGCGCCGCTTGCCGAAAACGAGCTTCTGATCGAAAGCCGTTTCGGCGCCATCAGCAGAGGCACTGAGTCCCTCGTTGCAGAAGGATCGGTACCCGTGAGCGAATACGGAAACATGCGTGCGCCGCTGCAGGACGGCGAATTCCCGTTTCCCGTCAAATACGGTTATGCGGTTGTCGGCACGGTGAAAGCCGGTGGTGCAGGGCTGGTTGGTGAAACCGTTTTCTGCCTGCATCCGCATCAGGATCTGATTCATGTTCCGGCGGCCATGGTGATACCGGTTCCTGCGGATGTGCCGGCCGCTCGGGCCGTGCTTGCCGCCAACATGGAAACGGCGCTGAACGGCATATGGGACGCCGGGATACTTGCGGGCGACAAAGTGACGGTTGTCGGCGGCGGGCTCGTCGGACTGCTGGTCGCATTTCTTTCGGCAAAAGTCCCCGGCACGCAGGTGACACTGATCGATGTGAACCCCGACCGTCGCACTCTCACAGAAAAGCTCGGGTGCCGCTTCGCATTGCCTGAAGAGGCGCAAGCATCTGCCTGCGACAGCGATGTTGTCATTCATGCCTCGGCCTCATCCGAAGGCCTTGCGACAGCGATCGCTGTCGCGGGCTTCGAAGCGCGGATCGTCGAAATGTCGTGGTTCGGTGAAGGCACGTCGGCCGTGCCGCTCGGCGGCCGGTTTCACAGCCACCGCCTGTCGATCATCGGTTCGCAGGTCGGCCATGTTCCCGCTTTGCGGCGAGCCCGGTGGCCGCTTTCGCGGCGTCTCGAGACGGCGCTTGCTCTTCTCAACGACGACCGCCTCGACGATCTTGTTTCCGGCGAGACGGCTTTTGACGATCTCGCCGGGCGCTATATCGGGATACTCTCTGATCCGGATACGTTGTGTCACCGCATCCGCTATTGCTGATGATTTTTAATTGAAGGATTCCAAGACGATGTTTGCTGTCGAAGTGCGCGACCATATGATGATTGCCCATAGCCTGCCGCGTGAGGTTTTCGGCCCCGCCCAGGCGATGCATGGGGCGACATTCGTTGTCGATGCAGCCTTCATGACGGAGGATCTCGACGAGGACGGCCTCGGCGTCGATATCGGTCTGGCAACAACGGTGCTGAAGGAAGCGGTTGCGCCGCTTAACTACAAGAACCTCGATGAACTCGACGTCTTTCGCGGCAAGGTGACGACGACAGAGGTGCTGGCGAAACACATTTTTGACGACTTGCGTCGACGCATAGAGGCCGGCGAACTCGGAACCGGCGGCAAGCGGATACGTCGCCTGAAGATCACCCTGCATGAAAGCCACGTGGCGCGTGCATGGTATGAGGCAGCGATTTGAGCCGCGCAGCGCATCTCGTTTTCGTCATTCCCGGAGACATCGAGATCCGCAGCGGCGGTTATGGTTACGATCGACGGATGATCGCGGAGCTGCGCGCGCTTGACTGGCGGGTCGATCATCTACGGCTGCCTGATGGGTTTCCCAATCCAAACCGTGAAGAGCTGGAGGCAACGGCAAGACAGTTCGCCGCGCTTCCCGATGAAAGCCTCGTCCTTATCGATGGACTGGCATTCGGCACCATGCCCGACATCGCCTTGGCAGAGGCCGGACGGCTGAAACTGGTCGCGCTCGTTCATCATCCGCTAACACTGGAGACGGGATTATCGGAAGGGCAGGCGGAAGATCTGCGCCGAAGCGAAATCGCCGCGCTGTCTTGTGTTCGCGGCGTCGTCGTGACGAGCTCGGAGACGGCCCGCACTCTGGTCTCGGATTTCGGTATCCGGGAGGAGGCGATCTGTGTGGCGATACCCGGCACCGAACGTGACGAACCTGCACAGGGCAGTGCGGACGGCGAGCCGCCGATGATCCTTGCCGTAGGATCGCTGACGCAGCGCAAGGATCATGCAACGCTTGTCGCGGCTCTGGCGAAGCTGCGCGACCGGCCATGGCAATGCCGCATCGTCGGCAGCGACATGATGGATCCGCGATCCGCAGCCGTCTTGCGCCGACAGATTGCGGACGATGGGTTGAGCGACAGGATTGTCGTGACCGGTGCGCTTGATGACGTGAATGCCGAATATGCGCGTGCCGATATTTTTGCGCTGGCAAGCCGCTACGAAGGTTTCGGCATGGTGTTTGCCGAGGCCATGGCGCGAGGCGTGCCGATCGTGGGCTGCCGCGGCGGTGCGGTGCCGGATCTTGTTTCCGATCAAGCTGGAATTCTGGTTCAGCCCGGCGATGTCGATGGATTTTCCGAAGCGCTGGCGAGGCTGCTCGATGATCCGCAGGCGCGGCGGGACTACGCCGCCGGGTCGCTCGCGACAGGTCGAAAATTGCCGGACTGGACTGCGAGCGCAAAGGTCCTTGCCGATTTTCTGGAGGGTATCCGATGAGCGGGTTCGATACGCGATGGCTCGATCTGCGCGAGGTCGCCGACCATGCGGCACGTGATCGCGGCCTGAGACAGCGGGTGACCGATCATGTGATGGCCGTGGGGGAGGACGCAACTGTCGTCGATCTGGGCGCCGGAACCGGCTCTACCCTCCGGGCGCTTCTGCCCGAAGCGCAGCATTGGCGCTGGAAGCTTGTCGATAACGATGCGAATCTGCTTGCGGAGGCAGGAAGCCGGCACGGCCTGTCAGGACGGGTCGAATGTGTCGAAGCGCATCTGGATGATATTTCCGTGGACACATTTGACGGATCACGGCTGGTTACGGCTTCGGCTCTCTTCGATCTCGTTTCCGAGGATTTTTTGGCCGGTTTGGTTGCGCAGCTCGTACAGGCAGACGTCAGCCTCTACGCCGCGCTGAACTATGACGGCATCTGCCATTGGGACGATCCGCATCCGATGGACGAGGAGGTTGTCGCAGCGTTCAACACCCATCAGCAGTCCGACAAGGGGTTCGGCCCGGCGCTCGGTCCAGCCGCTACGCCTTCATTGCGCAAGTTGCTAGAAGGCCAGAGTTTTCATGTCGCTATGGCGCCGAGCCCGTGGCGGCTCGACCCGTCACATGCGGAGCTGCAGCGGCAGTTCGTCTCCGGCATGGCAACGGCGGCCGCCGAGACCGGTCTTGTCAGTAAGATGGATGTAAATGACTGGCAGTCGGCGCGGCTGGAGCGGGCGGAAAACTCAAGCTGCTTTGTCGGACACTGGGATCTGTTCGCGTTTCGTTGAAACGGTATCACCACGCAAGCACACGGAGCCGGCATGGTGATCTGGTTTCTGTCTACGTGGCGCTTTATTGTATGCCTGCCTTGGCCGCCGACTGCTGATCGCCCTGGCCGGCATCTACCATAATTTGCCTTTCGGGAGATTGGGTTGGCATGGGCATCTTGATGATGCCCAAGCCTTGCGAAGCCGAAGCTCCAAAGGGGTGTGTCAGAAGCTTTCGACGCAGAGAGCGATGCCCATTCCGCCGCCGATGCAGAGCGTTGCGAGACCCTTCTTTGCGTTGCGTTGCTTCAGTGCATGCAGCAGTGTCACCAGCACACGCGCACCGGACGCCCCGATCGGATGGCCGATGGCGATCGCACCGCCGTTGACATTGACCTTTTCCGGGTCCCAGCCGAGATCCCTGTTGACCGACAGCGCCTGTGCGGCAAAAGCCTCGTTGGCCTCGATCAGGTCGAGATCGTCGATGCTCCAGCCGGCCCGTTCCAGCGCCTTGCGGGAGGCAGGGATAGGACCGGTTCCCATGATTGCGGCATCGACGCCCATCGTCGCAAACGAGGCGATCCGGGCCAGCGGTGTCAGACCGCGACGGGCGGCTTCATCCTCACGCATCAGGACAACTGCGGCTGCGCCGTCGTTCAGACCCGAGGCATTGCCGGCCGTCACCGTACCGTCCTTCTTGAAGGCGGGCTTGAGGCCGCCAAGTGCCTCAAGTGTCGTGGCCCGCGGGTTTTCGTCGGTATCGACGATGATATCGCCCTTGCGAGTCTTGACGGTGACCGGAACTATCTCCTGTTTTAAACGGCCCTCAGCGATCGCAGTGGCTGCCTTGGTCTGCGAGGCGAGTGCGAACACATCCTGCTCCTCGCGGGTAAAGCCGTATTTAGCGGCGACGTTTTCGGCGGTGATGCCCATGTGGTAGTCGTTAAAAGCGTCCCACAAGCCGTCCCTGATCATCGTGTCGACGAACTCGGCCGAGCCCGTCTTGACGCCGGTGCGCAGGACTGCGGCATGCGGGGCAAGGCTCATGTTCTCCTGGCCGCCGGCAACCACGACATCGGCATCGCCGGCAAGGATCGATTGTGCGCCGAGCGCAACGGCGCGCAGGCCGGAACCGCAGACCTGGTTGATGGTGAGTGCGGTGGCGCTCATCGGAATGCCGGCGGCAACGGCTGCCTGGCGGGCAGTATTCTGGCCCTGGCCGGCGCTCAGCACATGGCCGAGCACGACATCGGAGACGGCGGATGCTTCAAGCCTGGCCCTTTCCAGAGCCTCGCGGATGACGATCGAGCCCAGCTGGCTTGCGGGAAGGGTGGACAGGCCACCCATGAACTTGCCAACCGGCGTGCGGGCGGCAGATACGATTACGATATTGGTCATGGTTTTTCCAATCTTGCCACATGACCGACCTACCGGCCCGGATCTGCGGCGAAAAGAGAGAACATGGCGCAGAAGACCCGCGCTTAGATTTTTTGCGACTTAGTGAAAAGCTGGAATAGAGCGGGAGGGGCGACGGAGGAGGATACCCACCCCTCCCGCAAACCGATGGTTCAGGCTGCGATGCCCATCACGCCTGGAACCTTCGGCATTAACAGTTTGGCTTCGGATGCGGCGATAACCTGATCGACAGTCACGCCGGGAGCAATTTCGAGAAGCACAAGCCCCTCATCTGTCGGCTGAATCACGGCCAGTTCCGTGACGACCAGATCGACGCGGCGAACCGAAGTCAGAGGCAGGGTGCACTTCTTGATGATCTTCGGAGCGCCCTTGGCCGTGTGGGTCATGGCGGCGATGACGCGCTTGGCCCCTGACGCCAGATCCATCGCACCACCCATGCCCGGCACCATCTTGCCCGGCACCATCCAGTTGGCGAGCTGGCCTTGTTCGTCGACCTGCAGGCCGCCAAGAACGGTCACATCGAGATGACCGCCGCGGATCAGGGCAAAGGACATGGCACTGTCGAAGGCGCAGGCTCCTGGCAGGGCACCGATGGGCGAGCCGCCGGCATCGGTCAGATTAACGCCGGCCAATGCCGGGTCGGGCAGGGAAGACATGCCGATAATGCCGTTCTCCGACTGAAACGAGATACCCGCATCGGAGGGAAGATAGCTGGCGACCATGGTGGGAAGCCCGATGCCGAGATTGACCAGATCGCCGCGCTTCAGTTCCAGCGCGACACGCCGGGCGATGATTTCCTTGTCGTTCATGCTTCTGCTCCCTTCACGACGATCAAGTCCACGAGCACATGCGGGGTTACGACGGAATCCGGTTCGATGCAGCCGATCGGTACGATCTCGTCGGGTTCAGCAATGACAAGTTCCGCAGCAAGCGCCATCAACGGATTGAAATTGCGCGATGTCAGCGAGTAGCGCAGGTTACCGGAATAATCGGCACTGCGGGCCGCAATCAGGGCGACATCGGCCTTGATCGCTTCTTCGATCAGATAGGTGACACCGTTGAGCTCGACGGTCGTTTTGCCGTCAGCAGCCGTGGTGCCGACACCGGTGGGCGTCAGCACGCCGCCGAGGCCTGACCCGCCGGCGCGTACCCGCTCAGCCAACGTCCCCTGAGGAACGAGATCGACTTCGAGCTCACCGGCGATCATTAGCTTCTGCGTTTGTGGGTTGGTGCCGATATGGCTGGCAATCACCTTCTTCACCAGACCGGCATCGATCAGCTTGCCGATCCCGACACCGGGACGGGCTGTGTCATTGGCGATCACGGTCAGGTTCTTCTTGCCCTGACGGACCAATTCATCAATCAGGAGAGGCGGTGTTCCGGCTCCCATGAACCCGCCGATCATCAGGACGGCGCCATCCGGGATCTGCTCAACGGCCGCCGCGACGGTACTTACTTTTGACATGGAAATATCCTTTTGGGGAAAGCGGGGCAGCTTGCGGTGAAGCGAGCTGCCCGCGCCGTCGGCGCCTTAATTCTTGGCTGGAATGTCCATCGCAAGAAGCGCGGAGGCCAGGCACTTGCCGTGTGCATCGAGCGCTAGCGAGCGTGTCACGCCGCCGCCGAGTGCATCCTGCATGACGAAGTTGAGCGCGCCCAAGGTCGGGATTTCGTAACGGACGACCTCGCCGTTGACGATGCCCTTAAAATGCGCCTTGACCCGTTCAGGCGTGACGTATTCGCGGACGCGCTCGTAGTCCTTCTGGTCATAGACGATGACGGATATGTTGGAGATGTTGCCCTTGTCGCCGGTGCGGGAATGGGCGATGTCGAAGAGTTTCATGGCCTTAAGCCTCCAGATATTCGATGACGGGAATGACCTTGTCGCGCGGGAAGAGCGCGGACAGCATTGCCACCACCTGCTTGGCCGATTTCGTGGCGCCACCACCGCTGGCAGGGCCATTGGTGTAAAGCGTCTCGACTTCGTTGCCGATGCGCACGGCTTCCTTCATGCTGTCGCAACGTCCGGTGACGCGAACACGGACTTCGGTCGGTTCAGGAGCCGGTGCGAGAACCTCGGCGTGAATCGAGTTCACACCGATCAGGTCGAAGCGAAGCTCGCTGGCCTTGACGCCGGTGATCTTGAGCCTTTCCCTGACGATATCGAGTGCCAGCTGGGCGCGTGCAAGCGCACCGGGACCGGCATAGGAAATCTGACCTTCGCCCATGTAGCCGTCGGCATAACCGACCGAGACCTTGAAGGTTTTAGTACGAGCGCGGCCGGTGACGCCGGTAACACGGATGCGGTTGGGAGCGATTTCGGTGAAGGTGATCTGCGAGAAATCAGCTGTCACATCCGGCGTCAGATAGGTCTTCGGATCATGAACCTCATAAAGGATCTGTTCCTTGCAGGTGTGCTCGGTGACCTTGCCACCTGAACCCTCGACCTTGGTGATGACGATTGCACCATCTTCGGAGACTTCTGCAATCGGGAAACCGAGGCGGGCGAGATCGGCGACATCCTTCTTGCCGGGTTCGGCGTAATAACCACCGGTGACCTGACCGCCGCATTCCAGGAGGTGGCCGACAGCCGTGCCCTTGCCGATCTTGTCCCAGTCATCCTGCGACCAGCCGAATTCGTGGATCTGCGGAGCGAGGAACATGGACGGGTCGGCAACGCGGCCGGTGATGATGACATCGGCACCATTGGCGAGAGCCTCGACCATCGGAGCAGCGCCGACGTAGGCGTTGGCGGAGATAAGTACGTCGGCCATGTTGGAGGCCGGAGCCCCGGTTTCAAGGATTTTCGTGTCGCTTACCTTCAGAGCTTCGACGACATCATCGCCGGAGATTGCTGCAATCTTGAGTTTGCCGAGACCCAGGCGGGTGGCAATCTCGCGAACCTTGGCCGCGCCGGCCTGAGGGTTTGCGGCGCCCATGTTGGTGATGATCTTGATGCCGTTCTTCTTGCAGATTGGCAAAACAGATTCGAAACGCTCGACCAGCAGAGGATCGTATCCTTTGGTCGGATCGTTCAGCTTGGCATTCTGGGCGATCGCGATGGTGCGCTCTGCCAGGCATTCGAAAACGAGGTAGTTGATATTGCCTTTTTCGGCGAGTTCTACCGCCGGCTCGATGCGATCGCCGGAATATCCGGCTCCAGATCCGATGCGAATAGTGCGCATAATTATAACTCCTTATTTCAAAAAAGGTGGGTGTGGCTCATCCGAACGGGGATGGGATGACACCCAGGATCACTGCGGTAATGGTCATCACGACCGTGGCAGCGAAGAGGAATGGGATTGCCAGTTTCTGATGCTCGCCGAGGCTGACACCGGTCAGGCCCATGATCAGGAAGGTGGCAGGCGTCAGCGGGCTGACAGGGAAGCCGGTGGTCATCTGGCCAAGGATCGATGCCTGGGCGACATGGATCGGGTCACCACCGAAGCTGTGATAGACATTTGCCAGAACCGGCATGACACCGAAATAGTAGGAGTCGGGGTCGAACAGCAGGCTGAGCGGCATAGACAGAATGCCAGTGATGAAGGGAATGGCCTGTGCGTGGTCTGCCGGGACGTAGGTTGCGCCGGCTGCGGCCATGGCCTTGATCATGCCTGTTCCACCCATGATGCCGGTGAAGGCGCCAGCAGCAAAGAGGATGGAAGCCATCATCAGCGCAGCCTTGGCATGGGCATCGACGCGGTTCTTCTGGTCCTTGACGTTCGGATAGTTGATCATCAGGGCAAGCACGGTGCCGATCATGAACATCGGAGCGGCATCGACATAACCCGAGATCATCGTGCCGAGGATAGCAAGCGCCAGCAGAATGTTGACCCAGAAAAGGTGAGGGCGACGGATTTCCTTTTCGGCGTCGGTCAGTTCACGCTTGTAGGCGATTTCCGAAGTAGCCCCATTGCCTGCTGCGGCAACTGTAGCGCTTGCCCCAAGTCCGAGGCGGCGTTCTTCGCGCTTGCCCATGTACCATGCGACCGAAAAGGTGAAGATGAGACCGACGATCTGCACGACAAAGAGCGGGGTGAAGATCGAGGATACAGGAACGTTCAACGCAGCCGAGGCGCGCAGGACCGGTCCGGTCCAGGGTAGGAAGTTGACGCCAGCGGCCAGAGCAACGACAAGCGCAAGAATGCGACGCTGCATACCCAGGCGGTCATACAGAGGCAGCATGGCCGGAATGGTAATCAGGAAGGTGACTGCGCCGGAGCCATCCAGATGGATGATCAGGGCGAGCAGTGCGGAGCCGACGACGATGCGGGTCGGCTTCAGCCCAACGGCCTTCAGAATACGGTCGATTATCGGGTCCATCATGCCGGCGTCGGTCAAGACGCCGAAGAAGACGATCGCGAAGACAAACATCGCGGCCGTCGGCGCGATGTTCTTGACGCCGCTGACGATGAATGTAGCGGTTTCGGCACCGAATCCACCAATCAGCGATGCAATGATCGGGATCACGATAAGGGCAACCAGTGGCGACAGCTTGTTTGTCAATATCACTGTCAACAATACAATGATTGTCACTAATCCAAGAATAGCTAGCATATGTGCTCTCTCCCAAGTAGCGCTCCGTTCGTGGAGCGTTTACTTTTAAATTTTGATGTAATTCCTCGGAGGAGTTCCTTTTGTTGCTGATAAGCGCACTTGACAGAATACAATTTCGTTGCGAAATCGCCTGAAATATCTGATCTGAATTTGCTTTTCACTTCTAAGGAAGCGCCTGAAGATTTTGTGGCAGAGATGTGACATTTAAAAAATTGAATTTATCGGATCACTGTAATTATCAAACGTAATGACTGAGGGACGGTTTCGAAAATCTCATATTATCAATTGGTTGCCCGCGTCATTGAGGTGCGTGCCGATATCGCTCTGAAAAAATGTTGACGTTTTGTCGCATGGTTTCGCCCGCGCGGGTGCGTCGTTGATATGACGATGCGTGGCTGGAGCGTGATTGTTAAACAACTATAAGGTTGTGATTGTCGCAGGGATGTGTCGGATCATTGCGGCATAGGGCATGAAAGGATTGCTCTTTCGTAGCTTCTCCGGCGCCATGAGTTGCGTGCAACGGTCATCGACACGTTGCCACATATATTGCTTACTCGAATATGAGCTGGTTTCGCCGTAGCAGGACCCGGAGAGGCCGTGCATCGCGCGATCGAAATAATTGGATAAGGTCTGAATCCAGGATTTTCCGCTAGGTTTTCAGGCGTGCAGAGACATCAAGGGCGACGAAAACCTCGTAGAGGGCAATCAACCTTTTGAGGCGGATAAGACCCCATTCCCGAAATGTCGAATGCTTCACTACCCCTCGTGAGATCGGAAATGCGGAGGAAGGTAGACCAACCGCATGTGAAAAACGACGGACGGCTTACCAGTTAATTTTCGAGCCTTAGCGGCACCGTACAAAGCCCCGGATGGGCCGTCTTCGCCGCGTTCTGTTTGTCGGATACTTGAGGGTGTAGAAATTGGCCAGATAGCTCAATTGAGTCAAAAAGGCATGGCCTTTTTCTACAGATAGCGGGTTGGCATTCATTCCGAGATCAGACACTGACGCCTGTGTGTGCAGGCCAGCTGCCTGTGGCGCCAATGGCGTCATCAGGCAGCTGATTTCAGACCAAAGCTTATTTGAGCGAAACAACGCCGGCTGCCACATCCGGCAAGGCCGGAATGATGCCGCTCTTTGCGTACCATTCGGCCACGGAAGTGATCTGCTTCACATTGGCTTCAGAGACACCGGTGGTCGGAACGGCATTGTTCTCACCGATCTTGGCGCCGAGATCGGCAGGGACGTTCATTTCTTTAGCCCAGATGGCGCCGGCTTCCGACTTGTTGGCAACAGCCCAGGCATTTTCCGACTTGATGACGTCGAAAACGAGCTGCAGCTGATCGGCCTTGTCCTTGGCGAAATCGCGGCTTGCGACCAGAACCACGGCATTGTCGGACTTGATGGCGGCGCCATCGGCCACGACCTTGCCATCATATGCCTTTTCCGCGATGGTCAGGAAGGGGTCCCAGGTCGCCCATGCATCGACATGGCCCTGGGTAAAACTCGGGCCGCTGTCGCTTGGGCTGAGATAAACGCGCTCGACGCTTTTCGGATCAACGCCGTTGGTTTCCAGTCCCTGCATCAGCAGATATTCACCGGTGCCGCCGCGATTGACCGCGACCTTCTTGCCGGCCAGGTCCTTGATCGAGGTGATCCCGGAATCCTTCTTGACGACGATGCCTTCGGAACCCGGTGCCATCTTCTGGTAGGCGAAGACGACGAGCGGGATTTTTGCCGAAAGTGCTGCGATCGCCGATGTCGAGCTGCCGGCGGTGATGTCTATGCTGCCGGCATTGAGTGCCTCGAACGCGGGTGCGGCGGCCGGGAAGGGGCCGGCCCACTCAACCTTGATGCCCTTTTCAGACAGCGCCTTTTCCAGCGTGCCGCGCGATTTTGCGAGCGTGATGTCATTGGGGCCACGCAGCCAACCTATCCGCACGATGTCGTCGGCGGCCTGAACGGAGGGTGCAAAGGTGGCGGCCGCCGTGAGGAAGGCCGCGGCTGCAAGAAGTTTGCGCTTGGTGATCATCGGTTTGTCCAATCTGCCATTCTGGCGTGGGGTTCAGGCAAGTGAGTGTTCAAGCATGGAGGGGTTCGACGCCGAGTTCCTTCAGAAGCTCTGCTTCAATGCGGCTGGTTCTAGGATCGTCGCGGCGGCGCGGGTGATCGATGTCGACGCGAATTTCTTTGATGAAACGACCCTGATCTAGCACCAGGATACGGTCGGCAAGTGCAACCGCCTCCCAGACGTCATGGGTGACGAGCAGCACGGCGGGGTGATGTTTGCGCCAGAGTTCGAACACCAGATCATGCATGCGCAGCCGGGTGAGGGCATCGAGTGCGGCAAAGGGTTCGTCCAGCAGCAGTAGTTTCGGCTCACGCACCAGTGCCCGTGCAAGCGCCGAGCGTTGCGCCTCGCCGCCCGAAAGCGTCAGCGGCCAGGCATCCACCCGGTGCGACAGGCCGACATCGGCGAGTGCTTGTGTTGCCAGCGTCCGCGCATCGGCGCGGCGGACGCCAAGCGCGACGTTTTCGATGACACTTTTCCATGGCAGAAGACGCGGCTCCTGAAAAACCACCGAACGGCGGACGGGAAGTTCCAGCTTCTGCGCCGGTGCGGTGTCGAGGCCGGCGAGAACACGCAGCAGTGTTGATTTTCCGGAGCCGCTGCGGCCAAGCAGGGCGACGAATTCGCCGGGCGCCATTGTCAGGTCGATGCTGTCGAGAACGGCAGGGCCGCCGAACGAGCGGTGCAGTTTGCGGATATCGACGAGAGTGCTCATGCGATCACCTCCGGGCGCCAGCGCAGCGCATAGGCTTCGATCATGCGCACCAGACCATCGGTCAGCAGGCCCATGATGGCGTAGACGAGAAGGCAGACGACGATGACATCGGTCTGCAGGAAATCGCGGGCATAGGTGATGATGTAGCCAATGCCGCTGGAGGCGTTGATCTGTTCGCCGACGACGAGGCTCAGCCATGCGACACTGAGGCCATAGCGCACGCCGACGAGAAGCGAGGGAAGCGCGCCGGGAATGACGATATGGCGGATGATGCCGAATGTACCCAGTTCCAGCGTCTGCCCGGCCTCGATCAGCTTCTTGTCGATGCCGCGAATGCCGCCATGCAGGGTAAGGTAGATCGGAAAGACGGCGCCGAAGGCGACAAGCCCGATCTTTGGCGCTTCGCCGATGCCGAACCACAGGATGAACAGCGGCAGAAGACCAAGGAACGGCATGGCCTTGAGCATCTGGATCGGCGGATCGATGATCGTTTCACCCAGCCGCGACAGGCCCGAGACCAAGGCCAGAAGGATGCCGAGCACAAGTGCGATCGAAAAACCGGCCAATACCCGCAGGAAAGACACGACAAGGCCGGTGATCAACTCGCCGGATGCGACAAGGCGTCCAGCCGTGGCGATGATTTCGCTTGGTCCTGCAAGGATGCGCGGCGACAGCAGGCCCGTCATGCTGGCGAGTTGCCAGACAAGGATGATGGCAAGCGGAGAGGCCAGCCGCATGGCCGTATTGGCCAGTTTGCGGCCGCCGCGTCGGCCCGGTGCCTGGCCGGTTGCCGGGGCCGCCGTGCTGGTATCAGCCATTGGCGGGTTTCCCGGACAGATCGCGATCGAACAGGGTCGACCAGGTGAACTGCTTGCGTTCCGGCAGCAGCCGTTCGACCGGCAGTTTTGGCAGCACGAGTTCGCCGAAACGATAGGCTTCCTCCAGAAGCGGCATGCCGGAGAGGATGAACGTGTCGACGCCGACCTTCCGGTAAGCCTCAAGCGTGCGGATCACGGTATCGGGTGAACCGACAATGGCGGTGCCGGGACCGGGGCGAACGAGGCCGATGCCGGCCCACAGGTTGGGGGCGATTTCGAGATCGCGAAGATTGGTCGGCTTGATGCCGCCATGCATGGCGCTCATCCGCTGCTGGCCAATCGAATCCGTGTTGGAAACGAAACGCTGGTTGCCGGCAATCGCCGTATCGTCCATCTGATCGTAGAGATCGGCAGCGGCTTCCCAGGCCTTGGCGTCAGTCTGGCGGACGATGACGTAAAGGCGGATGCCATAGGTCAGTTCGCGGCCATGTTCCGCAGCGCGGGCTTTTACCTTCTTGACCTTCTCGCCCATCTGCTCCGGCGTTTCGCCCCAGGAGAGATAGGTTTCGACATGCTTGGCGGCCACTTCGATGGCGCTGTCCGATGAGCCGCCGAACCACAGCGGCGGCGGCTGAATGTCGGTGCCGGCCGGAAGCGCCAGCTTTGCGCCTTCGGTCTGGAAATATATGCCCTTGTGGGTAACGCTTTCGCCCGCCATCAGCCGGTGCCAGATGGTCAGGTATTCATCGGCCATGACGTAGCGCTCGTCATGAGGGAGCATCATGCCATAGGCGCCGAGCATTTTTGCATCGCCAGAGACGACGTTGAGCATCAGGCGGCCATTGGAAAATTCCTGAAACGTCGCCGCCATCTTGGCGAGCAACGTCGGTGCGATCAGGCCGGGATGGAAGGCGATGAGGAATTTCATGCGTTCCGTGTAGGGCAGCAGCGCGCCTGCGAGGGGCCAGACATCATGGGCGCCGGTGGCGAAAAGGGCGCCGGTATAACCGAGATGGTCATAGGCCTGGGCGAGCTGCTTGTAATAACCGTAATCGATCGTGCGTGAGCCTTCCGGCTTCCACGGATAGGCACCATCGGGCGCGCACATGTACCAGAGAACGTTCATGGTCAGATCTCCTTGCCGTTGTTCGTGTCGGCAGTATTCGTCTCGATGGTGAGTTTGGCGGCGAGGTCGCCATGGGCAAACAGCGTGTCGGCTTCTGCCTGCTGTTCGCGCAACAGCCGCGTATCGGCGGTAATCACCTCCCAGTTTCGCTCGGAGACGATCCGCGTCCAGGCGCGGCGCTCTGCCTCGTTGCCATCGGCAGACAGCAATGCCGAAGCCTTTTCGGGGTCGGCCGAGATCTGCTGGCCGAGGTGTTGCAGTTCGCCTGCGAAGGCGTTGAGCATTTCGGCCGACAGGCCACGATCCTTGATCGTCCAGAAGGTCGAGCGATTGGGAATGAGGTCGCCGCAATGGGCCAGAACACGGAACTCCCCGCTGACGAGAGATTGTTCGAGATGCGGTGCCATGGCGATCCAGGCGGCAACCGTTCCGTCTTGCAAAGCCTCGCGGGAAGGCACGGGCGCAATGTCCCGGCGCTCTACATCATTCAGCGTGAGCCCTGCCTCTTCAAGGCGCTTGGCAAGGAGATAGGTCAGGAAAGAACCGTCCACCAGGGCGATCGGCTTGCCCTTCAGATCGGCGATGGTTTCAATGCTGGAGGTTTTGGCAACAAAAATGGCACCGTTTGTCGGGCGTGGTGCCGATGCGCCGGCATAAACGACCGACAGGCCGGAAGCCGCCGCCAGAATGGGCGGTGTGGAGCCTGTGCCGCCGATGTCTAATTCACCAGCCTGCAGGCGTTTGGCTGTCTCGCGGCCTTCGACATAGCTTACGAATTCCGGCTTGAAGGATGCGAAGGCGCCGGGCCATAAAGATGCCAGCCGAAGGTGCAGATTGTTTGGGTGGTGGCCGATCCTCAAAACCAAAATGTTCACCTCATTGATTGTTGTTATATAAAGTTATATAATGAAGGTGGCAGTCTCGGCCAGGAATGCGACGCTGAAATTGCGCGGTAGAGAAGAAAAATATTCCGGCGTTGGAGGACGCAGAATGACCCAGGACCAAAACGGCACGGATGACCATCATCGCAAGCCGCATGTGCCGAAGATCAGATGCCAGGCAATCGGCGAGGCGTCGGATTTCATGAAATCGATGTCGAACCCGGTTCGCCTGTCGATCCTGTGTGTGCTGATGGAGGGCGCGCGCACGGTGGGGGAGCTGGAAAAGATACTCGACGTGCACCAGCCGACGCTGTCGCAGCAGATCGGTGAACTGCGCGAGGCGGGCATCATCGCCGGCGAACGTGCCGCCAAAGCGGTCGTCTATCGGTTGGCCGATCCCCGCGCGGGCCAGATTATCGGCCATTTGCGTCTTCTGTTTGCCAACCCGCAGGCTTCGGCGATCTGGCGCGGCGCGCAATTCGGCGAAACGCTGCCGGGCGAGATGGGCTGATCCTGCAGCGAATGGCGGGCATCATGCGCGCCACCATTGATGGAAATGGTGGACCGGGCCGTGCCCGCCGCCGATGGTCAGCGTTTTACCGGCAATCAAGGCCTGCTGAAGATAGGCTTTGGCGTTGCGCACCGCTTCCTCAAGCGGCGTGCCAGTGGCGAGCCCTGCGGTTATAGCGGCCGCCAGCGTACAGCCGGTGCCATGATCATTGTTTGTATCGACGCGGGGTGCCGAAAACTCCGTCACTCCCATATGATCGACAAGAAGGTCGATACTGTCTTTGCCGCCGCTATGGCCGCCCTTGATCAACACGGCAGCAGCGCCGGCGGTCAGGATGATTTCCGCCTGGCGAAGCACCTGCGCCCGCGTTTCGGCGATTGGCGTGGCCGTCAGCAGAGCGGCTTCCGGCAGGTTGGGGGTGACGATCGTCGCCTTCGGCACCAGGGCCGTTAGCAGGGCTCCGATCGCATCCTCGCGCAGCAGCCGGTCGCCGGATGTCGCGACCATCACCGGATCGAGAACGATCGGGCCTTGATAACCTTCCAGTTCCTGCGCAATCGCGAGGATCGTTTCGCTGCGTGACACCATGCCGATCTTGATGGCATGCACATCGATATCGGCAAGCACCGCTCGGATCTGCGCCCGGATCGTCTGCGGCGAAATATCCTCCACCGCGGTTACCCCAAGCGTGTTTTGCGCGGTCACGGCGGTGATCACGCTGGTGGCATACACTCCGAGCGCCGAAAACGTCTTGATATCGGCCTGGATGCCGGCACCGCCGCCGCTGTCGGACCCGGCAATCGTCATGGCGGTGGCTGTCATCGCTGCGCTCCCTTCAGGGCATCATCGACGGCGTGCCGAAAATCGCGGCAGGCAGTGGCAATGTCGGATGCGCGAAAGATCGCCGAGATGACGGCGACACCATCGGCACCGGCCACGATCACATCCGGCACCTGCGGCAGGCCGATACCGGCAATCGCGCCGACCGGCAGGCCGGGATCGAGCGCGCGCAATTGTGCCCGTAACCGGCGAAAGCCATCCAGCCCCACCGGCGGATCGGGATTGTGCTTCGACAACGTCTCGAACACGCCGCCGATGCAGGCATAGCTTGCCACTGCCCGTCCGGCTCGTTCGGCATCGGCGGGTGTCTTGACGGTGAGGCCGATGATGGCTGTCGGGCCAAGCAGCCGGCGCGCGGTTGCGGCATCCATGTCGTCCGCCCCCAGATGCACACCGTTTGCGCCGGCCGCCAATGCCACATCGACGCGGTCGTTCACCACCAGCGGCACGCCGGTTCCCTCCAGCGCTTCGAGAATAGCCCGAGCGCGCTCGATCATGGCGCCGGTGGAGCCGGTCTTGTCGCGGTACTGGATCAGCGTCGCGCCGTTTTTCGCGGCCAAGGCGGCGAGTTCCGCAAGGTCGCCGATATCGGCAAGGCCGGCATCAAGGATCGGGTTCAGTCGGTAATCAATGGTCATGGTCGATCCTTGCAGCCTTGCGCAGTGCTTCCGGGGTGAGGGCCGAGAGCGTGTCCAGAAAGGCGACGCCGAAACTGCCGGGGCCGCGTGCGAATTCGGCGGCCTGTTCGGCCGCCACGCCGGTTGCAGCCAGCGCCGCCGTGGCGGCGGCAAGCGCATCCGGCTCCACGGTCAGGAATGCGGCGATCACCCCGCCGGACAGGCAGCCCGTGCCGGTAACTTCCGCCATCCAGCGATGGCCGTTGCGCACGGTGACGCTGCGCGTGCCATCGGTCAGCTGGTCTGCCGCGCCGGTCTCGATGCCCAGAATGTCGCCGGTCTTCCCGATCAGCGCCATCTCCGCCTTGTTGCCGCGAACCACGCTCGGCCGGCGGGCAATCAGCGTTCTGGCAAAGGCCAGTCGTGACGGTGAATAGTCGCAATGCACCGGATCGAGGATCCAGGGTTTTCCGGCATCATTGGCGATCTCGACCGCTCGTTCGATGACGTTGCGGCGTTCGGCATCCAATGTGCCCAAGTTGACGGTCAGCACATCCGCCTTGGATACGAAATCGGCGATCTCGTCCGGGGAGGAGGTCATCGACGGGATGGCGCCGATGACTGTAATGCCGTCGGCGGTGAATTTCTGCACCACCGTGTTCATCAGGCAATGGACGCGTGGACGCCGCACGCGCACGCGCTCCAGTAGCTCCGCCGCCTTCTCGGCTGTGGGATATGTCTGCGTCATGGTCAGCGGATCTCCAGTGCGATGTCTTCGACCGGCGGCGCTTTTTGGATAAGCCCGCTTGCCTGCATGAAATCGCCAAACCGCTGGTACCGGCCGCGATCGAGCGCCGCTGGCCGCTTGGCAAACCGCGGCAGCGTATCGGTGAAGGCCTGACGGTTCAGCGCATCGTCGAGATTGGGATAGGCGGCGATAAAGAGTTTCCATGCGTCATCGGGATGATTGGTCAGGAAGATCGCAGCTTTCTCGACAGCTTCGAGAAAACGTGGCAGGCGCGGGTCGGCCGCCAGCGCATCGTTTGTGACAAAGATCAGTTCGTCATAGACGGGCACGCCATGTTCTTCTGGAAAAAACGATCGGCCTTCATGGCCCTCGATGCGCATCTGCGTCAGTTCGAAATTGCGAAAACCGCCAAGCGTGGCATCGACCTTGCCGCCGATCAGCGATGGTGATAGCGCGAAATTGACATTGACCAGCTCGACATCCTCAAGGCTCAGGCCTTCGCCCTCCAACATGCGTTTCAGCATGGCGTCTTCGAAACCGGTGACCGAAAACCCGATCTTCTTGCCGCGCAGATCCTTCAGGCTTTTGATCGGACCATCGGCCAACACGGTGACGGTGTTCAGCGGTGTTTCGACCAGCGTGCCGATGCGCTTCAGCGGCAGGCCGGCAGCGCGGTCGAGATAGAGGTTCGGCTGGTAGTGGATGCCGATATCTGCCTGACCTGCCGCGACGAGGCGCGGAACCGTCGATGGATCGGCTGGTGGCACCAGTTCGACATCGAGGCCGGCGGCTGCAAAGTAGCCATTCTGTGCCGCAATGACGAGCGGGGCATGGTCCGGGTTGACGAACCATTCGAGCATGACCGTCAGTTTGTCTGCGGCATGGACAGCGGAGGCATTGAAGCTGGTGAATATGGCAATCGCGATCGCCAACAGGGTTCGTTTCATTGTTTGTCGTCTCTCCTCATGATGAAAACAGTGTGTTTGGATCGGTCTCTGCCGCCCAATGGGGATGTCCCCGTGTCAGGTGATCGAAGATTAGCCGCAGGCTGACGCTGGTCAGCGCCAGAATGGCCATGGCGGCGAAAACGATGTCGGTCTGCATGCGGGCATTGGCCTGCACCATGACGAAACCCAGCCCGGCCGAAGCGCCGACCCATTCGCCTATGACGGCGCCAAGCGGCGCCAGCGGCACGGCGACACGCAGGCCCGATAGGAGTGCGGGCAGGGCAAGCGGCACCCTCAGCCGCACCAGTACTTGCCAGGGTGTCGCCTTCGTCAGCGCGGCCGCTTCCAGAAGCACCGGTTGGGTGCGTCTCAGGCCATCGGCGAAGGACGAGGCGACCGGAAAGAATATGACGATCGTCGTCATCACCACTTTCGAGGCCATGCCGAAACCCAGCCAGAGAACCAGCAGCGGGGCGAGCACGAAGACGGGGAAGGTCTGCAGGACAAGGATCATCGGCCAGACAAGCCTGCCGGTGCGCGGCAGCGCCATCGCCAGAAACGCTACCGTGGCGCCAAAGATGCTGCCGAAAAAAAGACCGGCAAAAATTTCCCCGAGCGTCACCAGCGTGTGATGGGCAAGGAAATCGCTCTGGCGCCACAATGCCTGCACTACCGCAAGCGGCGATGGCAGGAGGTAGCGTGGTGGCGAAAACAGCTCCACGGCCGCCACCCAGATTGCCAGCAGCAGAAATAGCCCGAAGGCTGCGAATCTGAACTGCATGTCAGAAACGCGACGTGCAGCCGCCGGACCACAATGGTCCCGGGGCTTGGAAAACCCTTAAAACATAAAGCATGGCTGATCTCCTGACAGCGATATCATGGAGATCCAGGTGAGCGGAGAATAAGAAAGAGGTGCGGATCTGCGCCGTTTCCGTTCCTACGCCGGAATGACCCGGATCAGGTTCAAGGGTTCGGCTCACCGCCATCTCAGCACCGTACAGTGCTCCCCTCGGAATGGTGCCAAGTTGGACCGAGAAACTGCCTTTGTCAATGTGGCGACGACGGCCACATGTCGCGTCCGGATGACGGCATGTTTTTTTTGAAACGGTCGAATTTGAAGTGCCGCCCTAAACGGATTCGACGCCGTTGCGTGGCCTCTAAAAATACAAAAGTCCATCCCGCTTCAGGGAAAGCCAAAAATCCTCGGGTATGGTTTGCTGGCTCGCCTCAAGGGTGAGATCGATATTTGCGGGTGTTTTGGTTGACCAGAGAACGGACAAGACAGCGGGCTGTCGCAGTCCAAATTGTACGACAGCTGCAGTTTCGTCGATGCCGAACTCGGAACACCGTATCTTCAGCTTGTGGCGAAACGCCTCGTTTTCAGGCGAAAAATAGCGCCCGCTGGCAAAAGGCGACGCAGCAATGATGCCAGTTCCCCGCTTTTCGCAAAGATCAATAACGGCTTTTGCCCCGGCATGGTCCACTAACGAAAAGCCGCCGGCAAAGAGAAGTAGATCGATATCGTAACGCTGCAGAAACGCCATCGCGATTTCGGGCGTGTTTGCACCTACGCCGATCATTTTTGTGCGACCATCGTCTCGCAGCTCGATCAGGGCCGGCATGCCAGTCTCAAGAGCCGCATCGATGCCACCATCGCAGATGGAAAGCCCATGCATGTAGGCGATGTCCACGGAGGGAATCCCGAGGCGGTGGAGCGAGGTTTCAAACGACATGGATATGCCGTCCACGCTGTAGTCGCATGTCGGTGCGAAACCTGCGTAATGCGGGTAATGTCGATCAACGCTGGGCCGTCTCGAAAAGGGATCGAGATTGATGCCGACCTTCGTCGAAAGCAGGAATTCCGAGCGAGGTTGCCATACCAGGCCGGCTCCGAGGCGTCGTTCGCACAGACCGCTCCCGTAATAAGGCGCCGTGTCAAAGTAGCGGATTCCTCCCTCCCAGGCTTTGCTTATGATTTCGGCAGCCAGAACATCGCCTTCGATGCCACCAAGCGAACTCCAGGTCGAATTTCCAAATGAGATCTCGGTGAACCACGCATCTCGCCGAGGATGTTTACGTTTTGGGATGGCCATAAGCGGAGCCTCTTTCGATTTTTCAGTTTGGTTTCTCAGGAGATCGAAACGCCATACATCCTTTGTAGCGTTGCTCCACCTTATTGCTCAGCAGCGGACGTTGGCATAGTCCGCCTGCCGATCCAAGCATTCTTGATCACCAGACCGTGCGGTGCGTTGCAGCTGACAGGTGCCCAAAGAAGGCCGGGCCAGGGTATTTGTTTCCCGATTCCAGGCGAAAATAGCAAAGCATCCTGCGCCATTGGAACCTTCTGGGCGTAAAAACGTCGTGACAATCGTCACACATCAGGGGGAAACCGTGAATCTAGGAATACTCGGCGTCGTCGCCGCAACTTTCATTGGGCTTACAGCGCCAGCCTATGCGCAGGCGGTCAAGATCGGCAGCAAAAACTTCACCGAGCAGTTCGTCGTGGCGGAAATCTATGCGCAGGCCCTCGAAAAAGCTGGCGTGGAAGTCGAGCGCCGGCTCAACCTCGGCGCTACGCTTGTGGCCCATACAGCACTGACGAATGGCGAGATCGATCTCTATCCGGAATATACCGGCACAGCGCTCGCAGCCGTCGTGAAGGGTGACCTGTCGGGCAGCGCCGAGAAGATCTACGGCGAGGTCAAGGACTATTACGAGAAGAACCTGAAGCTGACGCTTCTGCAGCCGACCCAGATCAACAACGGCTATGCGATCATCACGCTTCCGGAGACGGCCGAAAAGTACAAGCTGAAGACGCTCAGCGATCTTGGCCCGGTCTCGAAGGATCTGACGTTCGGCGCGGAAGCCGGCTTCGGCGAACGCAAGGACGGACTGCCGGGCCTGAAGCAGGTCTACGGCATCGAGTTCAAGGAGTTCAAGATCTTCGCCAAGCTCGGCATCCGCTACAGTGCGCTGACCAGCAAGGATCTCGACGTTTCCTATGGTTTCGCCACCGACTGGCAGATTTCGGAGAACAAGCTCACCGTTCTCGCCGACGACAAGAACCTGTTCCCGCCCTACTATCTTGTGCCGGTGGTCCGCCAGGACACGCTCGCCAAGAACCCCAAGATCTCCGAGGTTCTGAACAAGGTCAGCCCGCTTCTCAATAACGAGAACATGCGCGAGCTGAACGCCAAGGTGGATCGCGACAAGGAAGAGCCGGCGGATGTCGCGGCCGAATTCCTGAAGGCTCAAGGGATCTGAAAGACCTTGATATAATCGCGCAACGCGCAACTTGAGATGACGATGCGGTGGGGCCTTTAGCGCCCTTCCGCATCGATTGGTTTTTGTCGTTTTATGATCGCTTCAGAGAAAGTTCGTCATCGTTGAAGTGGGCTCCCAGGCATATTCCCGAGATCGCGCTGGCCGTTTGGCAGCATCTGGTCCTGTCGATTTCCGCGGTTCTGATCGGTTTGGTCGTCGCACTTGTGATCGGCATCTTCTGCGCCCGCCGGCAGAGGCTATATGCTGTCGCCTTGACTGTCGCCAATGTCATTTTCGTCATTCCGAGCCTGGCGCTTTTCGCGCTGCTTATTCCGCTCGTCGGGCTTGGCATGAAGCCGGCGCTGATTGGCCTGTCTTCCTACTGTCTGCTGATCCTCTTGCGCAACATCGTCACCGGTCTTCGGGGTGTACCCGTCGATGTCCTCGATGCCGCCGACGGCATGGGTTATGGCCGCTGGCAGCGATTGTTCCGCATCGAATTGCCGCTTGCCGCACCGTTGATCCTTTCCGGTGCCCGCATCGCGCTGGTAACGACGATCGGGATCGCCACGGTGGCCGCTTTCATCGACGGCGGTGGGCTCGGCACGATCATCCTCATCGGCATCGACCAGGAATATCCGGAAAAGATCCTTGTTGGCGGCATCCTGACGGCATTGCTGGCGATAGCCTTCGATCTCATCCTGACCCGCGCCGAACGGCTGCTGGTCCGGTGGCAGTGAGGGCGTCTCCATGTTGAACAACGCAGTTTCCTGGATCGCCAACAATTCCGACGTATTTTTGCGGGCGCTCGGCCAACATCTGGTCATGTCCGGCGTCTCCTTGGCGATCGCGCTTGCCATCGCCCTGCCGCTATCGGTAGCGATCGTCAATCACGGCCGCTTCGCATTCGGGGTGATCAATACGGTCAATGGGTTGCGTACCATTCCGAGCCTCGCGATCCTTGCCATCATGATGCCGCTGCTCGGCATCGGACTGATGCCGTCGATCGTGGCTCTGACGGTACTTGCCCTGCCGCCCATCCTGCTCAACGCATATGTAGGTCTTCGGGATGTCGATCCCGATGCCGTGGAGGCGGCAATCGGCATGGGCATGAGCCGTAGCCAGGTTTTGTGGAGAATCCGTATTCCGCTCGCCGCCCCTGCGATGTTTGCCGGTGCGCGAACTGCCGCGGTCCAGGTTCTCGCCGGCGCGACGCTGGCGCCATTTATCGGCGGCGGCGGCTTGGGGGATTTCATCGCCGGCGGCATCAGCATGATGGATATGTCGCGCCTTCTCGTCGGTGCTGTTCCGATTGCCATCCTCGCTCTCGGGACGGAATTTTTCCTCGGCTTTGCCGAGAAGAAGCTTTTTGCAGAAAGAACAGCCGCATGATCCGCATGGAGAACGTCACCAAGCGTTATGCAGAAGGGGCAGCGCCGTCGGTCGACAACCTGACGCTCGAGGTTCCGGAGGGGTCGACCGTTGCACTGATCGGCCCGTCCGGCTGCGGCAAGACCACGACGATGCGGATGATCAACCGTCTGATCGAACCGACAGAGGGGCGCATCTTCGTCAATGGCGAGGACGTGACGCAAGCCGATCCGGTTCAGTTGCGCAGGCATATCGGTTACGTGATCCAGAATGTCGGCCTCTTCCCCCATATGACGATCGCGGAAAACATCGCGGCGGTTCCGAACCTGCTCGGCTGGGATCAGCCACGTATTCGGAAACGCACGGAAGACCTGCTCGATCTCGTCGGGCTCGATCCGAAGGAAATGCTGGCCCGCTATCCGCGCCAGCTTTCGGGCGGCCAGCGTCAGCGCATCGGCGTCGCCCGCGCGCTGGCAGCAGATCCCGCCGTACTTCTGATGGACGAGCCGTTCGGAGCGATCGATCCGATAGCCCGCGCAAGGCTGCAGGACGAGTTTCGTCAGATCCTCAGCCGTGTGCGCAAGACGGTGGTTCTCGTCACCCATGATCTCGACGAGGCGATCCGGCTTGGCGACCGCATCGCCATCATGAAGGCGGGAAGGATCGTGCAATACGATACTCCAGACGCGATCCTGTCCAAGCCCGTGGACGATTTCGTCTCCAATTTCGTCGGCGTCGATCGGGCGATCAAGCGGCTCAGCCTTTTTTCGGTGGCCGATGCTGCGCTTGCCTTACCGTCGGCCAATGCAAAATCGAGTGTCGCTGCGTCGCTCAATCTTCGCGATGCGCTGTCGCTGATGGTGGCCGGCAATACCGATATTCTGGCTGTGACCGGCGAAGACGGCGTTGTCGTTGGTCATCTGACACGCGAAGCTATCTTTTCGATCTGACCGGAGAAAGCTGATGTCTCTTTCCTATCGTTCTTCCGAAGTACCGGCCGTCTTGATCGAGCCTACCCATCGCCGGATCCGGCTCAAGGTTGGGGAGAATACCATTGCCGATACGACTGGCGCGATCGTGATCTACGAGAACGGTGGTCATCCGGTTTATTATCTACCCAAGAGCGATTTCAGCCCAGGCGTTCTGTCGCCCAAAGGCAAGGGCGAGGCCTCTCAGCTTCTCGGAGAAAGATATGTCTTCGGCGTGGCTGGGGTCGGAGAAGCCGCGGCATGGTCTTTCGACGGAACAGCCGTCGGAAAGGCCGAACTTGCCGATTTCGTCACAGTGGAATGGTCGGCCGTGCGCTGGTTCGAGGAGGACGAGGAGATTTTCCGCCATCCGCGCAACGTCTATAAACGGATCGATACGATCGCCAGCTCGCGCCTGGTCGAGGTTTTCGTCGATGAACAGCTCGTTGCGCGCAGCAATAGGGCAGTTTTCCTGTTCGAGACAGGACATATACCCCGCTATTATTTCCCGGCTGAAGATATCGTTGCGGGCCGGCTCGCGGCAAGCGAACTGAAGACATATTGCCCCTACAAGGGCACCGCTTCCTACTTCCATTTCGAACTGGACGGGCAGCGGCACGACAATATCGTCTGGTATTACCCCGAGCCGCTCGACGAGAGCATCAAGGTCGCCGGCCTGATCTCCTTTTACAATGAGAAGGTCGACGAGATCCGTGTCAGCATAGAGGATGCATCCTGATGCTACTCGGCTATGCGCTTTCGCCTTTCGGCCATCACCCGGATGCCTGGCGGCAGGCACGGGACGGTCGTCTTCTCGGTTTCGACGCGTTGCTGGATCAGGTGTCGGCGGCCGAGACCGCGGGTTTCGACTTTGTTCTGCTCGCCGACCGGGTTGGCCTTCGCCCTGTCGACGATCTGTCGTCGGTGGCGGTACCCTTCGAGCCGACATTGCTTGCATCGGCCCTTGCGACACGGGTGAAGCGGATCGGCATCGTTGCTGCCGCAGTCACCGCTCAGCATGAGCCCTACAATCTCGCCCGCCGTTTCGCTTCGCTCGACCTGATCACCAAGGGGCGTGCGGGATGGATGGTGGTCGCCGATGGTGCCGATGCCGCTCGCGAAAGGGAATATGTTGACGTCGTCAAAACCCTTTGGGACAGTTTCGAGGACGATGCCTTTGTTTATGACAAGGTCGCCGGCCGCTTCTTCGATCCGTCGAAAATGCATATCGCGCACCACAGCCGCACACATTTTTCGGTGCGTGGCCCGCTGAACGTCAACCGCTCGCCGCAGGGCAGGCCGGTCATGGCGCATCTGCTGGACGGTGGCAACGACACTCTCGCGTTCGAAACCGGAGAACTGCTCCTGCTGCAGGCAAGGGCGGCAGAGGATCTGGTCAGGACAGCAGGGCGGACAATTAAGGCAATCGAGAGCGCGGGTCGCCGGAGAGAAGATATCCGGATTCTTGCCAGCATCGGTCCGGTCATCGCATCTGCTGCCCAGGACATGAATGAGAGATTGGAGTTGTCCGGTGAAGACCGGACGGCGCAGCCGCTTCTCGCAACCCGCCTCCTCGGGACACCGCGAATGATCGTCGATCAGTTGCAGGAGCTGAAAGCAGTTGCTGATCTCGACGGGTTCACCATTCTTCCGCCGACGCTGGAAATGGGGCAGCGCTTTGTTGCGGACGTCGTTCCCGAATTCAGGCAACGCGGCCTGATCAATGACGGCTCCGACGCAACTCTGCGCGACCGGCTCCGTTTGGCGCGGCCGGTGCATCCAGCGGTCTCGTTGAGAGAGGTATCACGATGAGCCGGTCACGCATGAAGCTCGGTGCCTTCCTGATGGCGGGCGGCCATCATATAGCTGCGTGGCGTCATCCGGACGCGTATGCGCAGGCCGGCAGCGATATCGATCATTTCATCGCGCTGGCGCAGATTGCCGAACGCGGCAAGTTCGACATGATCTTCATCGAGGACGCCGCCGCCATTCGCGAGCGCGATCCCGAACTGGCGAGCCAGGCTGCCCGCTCGACGGCCTTCGAACCGCTCAGCCTCCTCGCCGCGATTGCCGTCAACACGTCTCATGTCGGCCTCGTCGCCACCGCTTCCACAAGCTATACGGAGCCTTACGGCCTTGCCCGCAGTTTCGCAGCGCTCGACCAGTTGAGCGGTGGACGCGCCGGCTGGAACCTCGTCACCTCCGCAAGCGAACTGGAAGCGGAGAATTTTGCCGCAAGCGGGCTGCGTTCACATTCACAGCGCTACGAACGCGCCGAGGAATTTGCCGATGCCGCGCTGGCGCTCTGGGACGGGGTGGAGGATGGAGCCTATCTGCTGTCCAACGGGGAGGCTTTTGCGGATCGGTCCAGGCTGCATCCTGTCCACCGTCACGGCAAGCATTTTTCCGTCGATGGAATTCTCGAAAGCCCGCGCTCGCCACAGGGGCGGCCGATCATGGTGCAGGCCGGCGCATCGGATGTCGGCAAGGATCTCGCGGCGCGCACTGCCGACGTCGTGTTCACCGCGTCTCAGACAAAGGCAGAGGCTCAGGCCTATTATGCCGACGTGAGGGCGCGGCTCGGCAAATACGGCCGTGGACACGGTGATCTGAAGGTCATGCCGGGAATTTCGCCGATCATCGGTGCAACAGAGGAAGAGGCGAAGGCGAAATACCGCGCCCTGCAGGACCTCATTCCCGATGCGGTCGGAGTGGCGCTGCTCGCAAGCTATCTCAGCATTGAGGATCTCTCCGCCTATCCGCTCGACGGCCCGTTACCCGAAATGCCGCCGACCAACCTGATCCAGAGCCGTCAACAGCTGATCATCGATCTCGGAAAGCGCGAGGGTTTGTCGATCCGCGAGCTGGCGCGGCATTTCGCGGGTGCGCGCGGCCATTGGCAGGTGGTCGGCACGCCGATCCAGATCGCCGATGCGATGGAGGAGCGCTTTGCCGACGGTGCTGCCGACGGGTTCAACGTCATGGCGCCGCTGTTTCCCTCGGGGCTGGAGGATTTCGTCACACTGGTCGTGCCGGAGTTGCAACGCCGCGGGATCTTCCGCGAAGAATACGAGGGCACCACGCTCAGAACCAATCTCGGCGTTGCCCAGCCTGGAAAATCATGAAGTGAGATGACAATGGACCCGATCTATATCGACTATCTCAACGCCTTCGATATCGAGGCGCTGGACCTTAGCAATGACGAGATCCTCGGTGCGATCGAGACTTCTCTGGGCGCACAGGGCAACGGCGAAACGGTAATCGAGCCACGCGTGCATCTGGAGCCGGATCCGAGTTTCCATGGCCATTTCAACGTGCTGCGCGGTTACGTGGCGCCGCTGGGGCTGGCGGGCATCAAGGTGGTCGGCGATTATGTCGATAATTACAAGCTCGGTTATCCGTCGGAATTCGGGGTTCTCAACCTTTTTGACCCGCGCACGGGCGTGCCGAAGGCGATCCTCGACGCTACCGCCATTACCGACATGCGCACCGGTGCGGTCACCGCAATGGGTGCAAAACATCTCGCCCGCAAGGGTTCGAAAGTGCTCGGCCATATCGGCGCACGTGGAACTGCCTACTGGAACGTGCGCCTGCTCGACCATCTCTTCGACTTCGATGAGATCCGCGTCCATTCACGTCGCCCAGAAAGCCGGGACGCCTTTGGCGCCAAGCTCGAACAGGATCTCGGCAAGAAGATCACCGTGACCGACAACTGGCGTGATTGCGTCGAGGGCGCCGACATCGTCGTCGAAGCATCGCGGCTGAATGCGCCGGAGCCGATGCTGAAGACGGAGTGGATCAAGAAGGGGGCCTTCGTCGTGCCCTACGGAACCATGAGTGCGGTCGAGCTTTCGCTGACCGACATCATGGACAAGTTGGTGGTCGACGATTGGGGCCAGTGCAAGGGCGGCAAACTTGGCTCGCTCCGCGCACATGTGGAAGCCGGAAAGCTCTCCGAGCAGACCCTTCATGCGGAACTGGGCCAGATCGTTGCCGGGCTGAAGCCCGGTCGCCAGAGTGACGACGAGACCATTCTCCTGTGGCATCGCGGTCTGTCGCTCAGTGATATCGCGCTGGGCTCGGCACTTCTCGAAAAAGCCAAGGCAGCCAATCTCGGCCAGAGGCTGCGTTTCGCATGACGACGGTCAGGCTGACGGGTTCGGGCGTCTCGATCGCGGATATCGCCGCAATTGCTCGAAAACAGGTGCGGGTGGTTGCCGACGAGCGGGTGATTGCGCGTCTTGTGGAGGCGCGGCTCGTTCTTGAAAGCGTTGCCGCACCCGGTCAGCCTATCTATGGGATGAATACCGGCCTCGGCGCCAACCTGAAAACCGCCGTCACCGGAGAGTTCGCCGCCTTCCAGCTTCAGCTGATCCGGGGCCGGGGAATGGCGGTTGGCGAACCTATGCCGCGCGATGTAACGCGTGCGGTCTTGGCAGCGCGGATCGCCATGCTCGCCGTTGGCGGGTCGGGTGTATCGCCCGGTGTGTTCGAGGCATTGCTGGCTCTTCTGAATGCGGGCGTTCATCCGGTGATGCGCTCGGTCGGTTCCATCGGCGCCGGCGACCTTGTGCTTCTCTCTGCCGTAGCGCGCGTGTTGGTGGGCGAGGGGGACGCCGAGTATCAAGGCAATGTTTTGTCAGCTCTCGAAGCGCTCGCTCGCGCGGGCCTGAAGCCCGCAACCCTCCAGCCAAAGGATGGAATCTCCCTTCTCAACGCCTCGGCCGTATCGGCGGGAAAGGGAGCTCTGGTGCTGCACGACCTTCGGCACCTCCTCGGCTGGCAGCGGCAGGCGGCAGCGCTAAGCTTCGAAGGGATGGCTGGCAATCCTGCGATCCTTGCGCCGGCGATCCAGGCGGCGCGGCCTGCGCCCGGTCAGATCGAGGAGGCCCGTCTGCTGGAAGAGGCGTTGCATGGTTCGTCGCTTTTCGAGGGCGACACAGCGATCCAGGATCCGTTGAGCCTGCGATGCATTGCGCCGATCCTTGGCGCTCTGGCCGACGCACTGGAACGGGCGGAGCGCGTGGTCGAACTTGAGCTCAATTCCGCAGCGGACAACCCGCTTGTCATCATAGACGAAGGCCGTGTGCTCTCGACGGGCAATTTCCATACACCGGCGCTCTCGCTTGCTTTCGAGAACCTCGGACTGGCGGTCGCCCAAGCGGCGGCGGCTTCGGCTGCCCGGTTCATCCAGCTAACCGGTCCCGCCCGCAAAGGCCTGCCTCGTTATCTTTCCCCCGTCGGTGGAGCTTCTGCGGGCTTTGTGCCGATGCAGAAGACGGTAACGGCACTGATGGCCGAAATCCGTCACCAGGCGAACCCGGTCATGCTGGATTTTCTCGCCGTTTCCGAAGGCGTCGAGGACCACGCGACACAATCTCTGCTCACCATCCGTAAACTCGACGAGATGCTGGCCTCATGGCAGTTACTGATCGCCTGCGAAATGGCGGCCGCGGCACAGGCCGTGGATCTGCAGAAAGGGCATCGCTGCGGAATTGGGACGCGTAACACGTATGACATGATCCGAAGCAAAGTGCCGGCCCTTGAGGAGGATCGCTCGCTCGGCGAAGATATCTCGGTTCTGGCAAGCCATCTGGAACGCGACGTCTCGCCCTTAGCCGGAGGTCGGCCTTGAGCATCGCAAGCATCTCAATGTATGTCACGCCGGAGCCGTTAGCCGAGGCGACTGATGCCCTCTGGCATTTTCTCCGCGATCATCTGATCAGCGCTGGAGTTCCCGGTGTGCCCAAGGAACTCGACAGGGCCACGGACTATCGCGACGTCTGGTTGCGTCCGGATCTTTTGCTCTCCCAGACCTGCGGTTTCCCGTATGCCAAATCCCTGCGCGGGAAGGTGCGTCTGGTGGCGACGCCCTGTTACCGTTATCCGGGTTGCGACGGCGCTTGGATGCGCAGTTTCGTGATCACCAACAGAAACGAACGTGTATCTTCACTCAAGGCCCTTCAAGGACGAAGGGCAGCGATCAACAGCCGCGACAGTAATTCCGGCTACAACTTGTTTCGCGCAACGCTGTCGCCGATCGCGCGCGGCACCAGTTTCTTTGGTGAAGTGATCCAAACCGGCGGGCACGACGCCAGCATTTCGGCTGTTGCCGATGGCCGAGCCGATTGCGCAGCCATTGATTGCGTAACCTATGGCAATATTGCCCGATACGCCTCGGAGCGCCTGAAGGACATTTCCATTCTTGCAGAAACGCCGGGCGGGCCTGGTTTACCCTTCATTACACGAGGGATTTCATCCGATGAGGACGTTGAAATACTGAGGACGGCATTGCGCGCCGCCCTCGTCGCGCCGCAACTGGAAGAGGTCCTTGACGGAATGGGTATCGTTGATTTCGCTTTTCTGACTGATGGCGACTACGACAGCCTGCTTGAACTCGAACGAAATGCCGTGGCGTGCGGATATCCTGAAATCGCCTAAGGTGCAGCCGACCAATCTTGCGATGTATTTGAACAATAAGGCTCGACGAAGCACTTACACGTTCCAGAATACTGTTAGCCACAAGAGATTGGCCAGTTTTTTTTCGCAATCGCGCCTTGGGCGGTAAGCTGTCGCCCTCAATGCTAGCGCCGTCACCGCAACACGGAAGACTTCTCCCTTCACTCATTGCAATAGCAGATATCGCTCTTTGTTATCCATGCCAGTAGACAAATGGGTGCACGTTAAAGGTGTGGCGCGAGGTTGCGGATATACAGCTTAAGCCTGCTCCACAAAAGCCCGATTACAGATGGACAGACAGCGGTCGGCGCGTTATCGGCGACAGTCAATCTGGCAAGGCTGGCTAGAGCTTTAGAATGTATGCGACTTCTGAGTCGCAGAGCAGCACGGATCGACCGAGTTGGAGAGTTCTGCGCTTGAGGTTCTCGTGGGCTGGATGCTTGCCAATACCTCCAGCGTCCGTATGGGATCCGGCGGCGTCATGCTACAGCATTCAGCCTCGATTAAAGTCGCGGAAGCGTTCAGTCTCCGGAACGAGACAACGATGTGGTCTCAGCCTTGAACTCGCTTCAACATCTGAGCCCGCTTTTTCCTGACCGTATGTCGTGTTCCACACGTGGTTAAGCATTTTGGCTGCCGACGCCGCCTTGTCCTACGGCAGGAAACGACTACAGCGCTGCTGAACTACGTCGGATATATCTTGGATAACATAGCTGGCCTGTTCAGAGGGACCATTCTGCTTCAAGATGTGAGTTGCAATAATGTCTCTCAGATAGTGCGGCCCATGTGGCAGAAAGCCTTCGATTGCACCGTGCCTGGTGTCGGGATTGTAGATCTAATCGCGCTGAATGCCGGTGCGCCAAGCCTTGCAGAAAGCAATGGAGTTGTACGCTGCATCGATGCTAGATCCTCTTCGCTGCTTTGACGAAAAGCTTTCCTGAGTCTCTCGCGCCATCAAAATGGAACACCACGGCAACGGTCAATTTACGCATCGAGATATTTGTAGAGGGCTGGCAAGTCCCGAATGATCAGCAGTAGTCCTGAACAGATTAGAAAGCCCGGATGCCTGCGATGTTGATGTCGGTCGCAGTGAAGCAAGGCATTGAATTCCTTGTGTATATAGAGCAACCTGGATCGATGGCACGCATCCCATCAACGCGATTAGGCAGCTATTATCGTCTTAATCGTTCATAGTCTTCCGTATGTTTTTATCCGCAGTTCGTAGGAGCTGATATGCCTTTCGCTTCTTTTCGTGAAACCTGGCGGCCTCTCCAGCCTCTGGATGGGCGGCATTCTTTATCTTGCTCATCTTTGCCGCGTGTTGGATGAGGGATCCTCCCTGATGCGCGCAAACGCCGATAATGGCTGCTCCGAGCAATACCGGCTCGCCCGTCGCAGGGAGATGGACCGTCATCCCCGTGCTATCTGCAAGAATTCTGCGGAACAGTTCGCTTCGGGCTGCGCCACCTGAGACGACAATGTCTCTAATTGGCAGGCCATTGGCCACAAGAGTGTCGATGATGTCGCAAGTGCCGTAGCAAAGACCACAGAGCGTCGCGACATAAAGCTCGACGAGATTGCCGATGCTGTCGTCGAGCCGCAACCCCGAAATGAGTGCTGTTGCTGAGGGATCGGCTTCCGGTGAGCGGTTGCCGAGCAATTCCGGGACGATATGAATATTCTGGGCGAGTTGCGCGACCTCCGAAATACTTTTTGCTTTCTCGATCGCCATGCGCTCCAGCAAGACCAAAAGGTCAACTCCTTCTGCAGAAGCCAGATTTCTCGCAACGGCAGCAGCCGGATGCATGGAGACAATATAAGCAAGCGCCGCACCAAAGGCGGATTGGCCGCCTTCGTTGAGCCAGAACCCGGGAAGCATCGCGCCGCTATAGGGCCCCCATACGCCGTCAACGAAGGTCGGGTTGGGGGAAACAGTCATGGCGCAGGCGGATGTTCCCATGATGAGTGCAAGCCGACTGGTCGGATTTCCTGTAGGGGCGTCGCTGGATTCCGAGGCTATCGTACCAATGCCGCCGGCATGGGCATCGATTGCCGAAAGGCCAACCGGTGTGGCGGGTAAGAGGCCAAGGTCATCGGCTGCGCTGGCCAGCAAGCCTCCTGCGAGCGGGGTGCCTATATCGCCGACAATCTTGCCAATGCGCTCGAAACCATGCTCCGCGAGATCCTGCAGACCAACCGCTTGCAGGAAATCCGCGTCCCAGCGGTGCTCATGGCCGAGATAGGTCCATTTGCATGTGACTGTGCAGAGCGAGCGAGTGGTGTTGCCCGTTGCGCGGAATGTGAGGTAGTCGGCGAGGTCGAAGAAATGTTCGGCCGCATTGAAAGTCGATCGATTGTTTTCCTTCAACCAAAGCAGCTTCGGAATCTGCATCTCGGGCGACATTCGACCGCCGACATAGGATAGGATGTGGTGACGTCCGTCATTGATCCGCTCGGCCTGTTCTGTCGCGCGGTGATCCATCCACACGATGACATTGCGGTTTGTATCACCTGTCGGCAGCGTTGGCAGAGGACTTCCATCCTTGCCAACGATAACCATGGAACAAGTCGCATCGAAACCGATGCCCGCCACCGATGCAGGATTGGCTCCAGCGTCATGCATCGCCTGACGGGTCGCGATGCAGATTGCTTGCCAGATATCTTCCGATGACTGTTCGAAGATTTCACCGGGTGTCGGCCACATCTGGATTGGATGCGTGGCACTTGCTATCAGCGAGCCATCGTCGCTGAACAGGCCGGCCCTTGCGCTGCCCGTGCCGACGTCGATACCTAAATAGATTGCCATCGCTTCCTTCTTGCAGCTATCGAGTGGTAGCGAAATTGCTGAGCTCTCTCAAAATGAGTGCGCCGACGGTTGCGCCTGCATCTTGAAGACCGATTGTTTTCTCTTGGAAGGCCGCGGCCTTGCCATGCTGGGCGACCATCGTCTTGGTCTTTTCCAGCGCGTCTTCTGCTACAGCCGCGGCGGCGGCAAGGGCGGAGACAAGCGAAACGCCGTCCGCTGCCTGTTCCTCCAGGGTCCGGGCAACCGGATCGAGGACATCGACGATGGTCTTGTCGCCAACTTTGGCCTTGCCACGTTCCGCAATCCCGTCATGATAAGCGACCCAGAACGCCGCCATTTCGGGCGTGCCAAGGGACGTCGCAGTTTCTACGGCCTTGCTGGCACGTAGGAACCCCGTTGCAGTCAGAGTACCCATGGTGGAAGGCGCCGTCCGCGCCATGGTGGCCCCGGCGGTGCGTAGAAGCTTGGCGATACCGGCGGCCTCGCCTTCCGCTGCAACGGCATCGGCCGCTGCAGCGAAAGACTTGGCCATGGTGATGCCGAGATCGCTGTCGCCGACCTTGCCGTCGAGAGCGATCAGGAATTCCCGCTGTTCGGCGAAAAGCTGCTTCCAGGCATCGAACAGGCGGATCAGATCGGCAGCTGTAATGGCGTCCATGATCAAGGTCCTCAGGCTGAAAAATGTTTGAAGAAGGGGGTGTTGGCCGGTGCCGCGACGAGGCGATCCAGTTCCGCATCGAGATGCAGGATCGACACGGAAGCGCCCGCCATCTCCATCGACGTAGCGAATTCGCCGACCCACACATGCTTGGCCTTGACCCCGCGCCCTTCGAGCAACTGGGCGACGCGGCGGAACAGGATGTAAAGCTCTTCCAGCGGCGTGCCGCCGAGACCGTTCATCAGCACGGCCACTTCGTCGCCGGACTTGTAGTCCTGCTCGGCAAAAATGCGTTCCATCATCTCGTCTATGACGGCATCTGCGGTACCGAGCGTCTTTCGGCTAATGCCGGGTTCGCCATGAATGCCCATGCCGATCTCCATCTCGTCCTCGCCGATCGAGAAGGTGGCATGACCGATTTCCGGCACGACGCAGCTCGAAAGTGCAACGCCCATGGTGCGGGTGCGCAGGCGTGCCTTTTCGGCGAGCCGGTGAACCTCGTCGAGAGACAGGCCCTCGGCTGCCGCCGCCCCTGCCGTCTTGTAGACGAAATAGATGCCGGCCACGCCGCGGCGTTTGTGTTCCTCGCCGACCTTGGACGAGGCAACGTCGTCGTTGCCGACGCATTGCTTGACCTGGATGCCGTCGAGATCGGCAAGTTCGGCGGCCATGTCGAAGTTGATGATGTCGCCGCTGTAATTGCCGTAGATATAGAGAACGCCGGCGCCTTGATCGATCGCCTTGGTGACCTGATACATCTGTTCCGAGCTTGGCGACTGGAAAACGCCGCCGACGGCGGCACCGTCCAGCATGCCGTCACCGACATAACCGAGGAAAAGTGGCAGATGGCCTGAGCCGCCGCCGGTTGCGATGCCAACCTTGCCGGTCTTTGGCCTGGAGGTGACCATGCAGCGCTTGTCGTCTGCCGTATATGTCACGTCCGGATGTGCACGGTAGATGCCCTCGAGCATCTCATCAACGAAGTTTACGGGATCGTTCAGAAATTTTTTCATGGGTTCCTCCGGAAAAGCTTATTTCTTGCGCTGGCGTGTCACGAAGAACGCGGCCGCCAGTAGGATGAAGACGCCGACCACGAGCCGCTGCCAGGTGCTGGGAATACCGACCAGCACGAGCACGCTGTTGATGACGACGATCAGAAGCACGCCGAGAATGGTGCCGAGCACCGTACCGGTGCCGCCGGTGATCTTGGCGCCGCCGAGCACGACCGCGGCGATGACGTTGATCTCGGTGCCGACAAGATCGAAGGGATTGGCCTGGCGGTTGGCGCAGACATGGATGATACCGGCAAGGCCCGCGAGTGCGCCCGCATAACCGAAGATGAAGATATGCAGCTTCTTCAGGTCGTATCCCAGCCGACTGGCAATGTTGGCATTGCCGCCCATGGCAAAGATCGCACGGCCCATCAAGGTACGGTTGAGGATCAGCCAGGTGACGAAGGCGGCGATCGGCAGAACGAGGAAATAGAAAGGCAGGGTGATCGTCGCGCCATTGGCGGATTCGAACTGCAGAAGCGGAAGGCGACCGAAGGCACCCATCTGCGGCGGCAGCGACATGATCCAGACAGTGCCGATGAACGACAGGAGAAAGCCGCGGAACAAATATTGCGTGCCGATCGTGACGATCAGCGACGGCACCTTGAGGTGATGCACCAACAGCCCATTGATGACGCCAAGCAGCGCCCCGCCGACCGTCGCGATCATCAGGATTACGGCAATCGGCAGGCCGGGCAGATAGTTCTGCACCAGCACGGTCAGCGAATACATGGTGAACGCCGCGATCGCGGTGAATGACACGTCGATGCCGCCGGCCGCGAGAATGACGAGTACGCCAAGCGCGAACAACCCCATCACAACGCTGGCGCGGCCGATATCGACCAGGGTCGACGGCTGCAGGAAGGCCGGATTGGCAATCGCCACGATGATGCAGATCGCGACAAGCAATGCGGCGGTTATGGTTTCCGGCCGCCGGCGGATCAACTCCCCGAAGCTGAATGGCTGACGCTCCACCCGGCTTTGCTGCAGTTCTTCCAGTCGCGAGCTGTTCATTGGGTCGTCTCCAGCTTGGATGTCAGCATGGCTTGGTAAAGCTGGTCCTCGGTGGCCTTTTCCGCTTCGAATTCGGCGACCACCTGGCCGCCGTTCATCACTAGGATGCGGTCGGCGTTCTGCAGCAGTTCGGGAAGGTCGTCGCTGACGATGATCAGCCCGATACCTCGTTCGGCGAGCGCCTGTATGGCCCGGTAGATCGTATCCTTGGAACCCACATCGACGCCTACTGTCGGGCCATGCAGCACGAGCAACTTCGGCTCGATACTGAGCCAGCGGCCGATCAATACACGCTGCTGGTTGCCGCCCGAAAGCGAACCGACCGGCAGATCAAGATCCTTGGTGTTAAGGCGCATTTCTTCCGAAAGCCTGGCGGCGGTCTCGCGCCCGGCCTTCTTATCTATGACGCCGAAACGATTGCTGAGCCGCGTCAGGATCAGCGCGATCTCGTTTTCGAGGATGGATTTGTCGAGGAAGAGCCCTTCCGCCAATCGGTCTTCGGGCACGTAACCGATTCCGTGATCGATCGCGTCCGCGGGTCGGCGGATCACCACGTGCCTACCATCCAACGTGATCTTACCGGATCGGGCCGGCGCCACGCCGGTGATTGCCATCGCTAGTTCGTTTCGGCCGGAGTCCGCCAGACCGGTAATGCCGACTATCTCGCCCTTGCGGAGGCTGAAATCCAGCTGCTCGAAGCCGGTGGCACTCAGACCCCTCACAGAGAAGAGTTCGCCATCCATGGGTGTCGCCGTACGATAGCGGGCGGAATCGATCGTCCGGCCAGTCATCAGTTCGGCGATCTGTGTCTTGGTGTAGTTTTCGATCGGTCCTTGGGCAACGCATTGTCCGTCGCGGAATACGACGGCATTGCCGCCGATACGGTAACATTCGTCCAGCTTGTGGGTGACGAACAGGACGGCGACGTTTTCCTGCCGCAGCCTGTCGACGACGCGAATGAGATTGTCGACCTCGCGGCGGGTCAGCGACGTGGTCGGCTCGTCCATGATCACCAGTTTGGCGCGCGTGGCGATGGCGCGGGCGATCGCCACCAGCTGGCGTGCCGCCAGCGGCAGATCGGAGACGATCGTATTGAGAAATGTGCCGTTGTTCGGCAGGCCGACGGTCGTCAGCGCCTTTTCGGCAGTTTCCTTTAACCGTTTGCGATCGAAGAAACGTCCGAGCCGCCCTTGGCCGGACACCAGCTGTTCATTCAGCGCAACATTTTCCGCCACCGTCAGGTTTGGCAGCAGCGAAAGGTCCTGGTAGACGGTCTCGATCCCGGCGCTCAGCGACTGGATCGGCGTCATCGCCGAATGGATTTCGCCCTCCAGAATGATCTCACCCGCACTCGGTGTGATCGCGCCGGACATGATTTTGATGACCGTGCTTTTGCCGCAGCCGTTTTCACCGAGCAGGTGATAGGCTTGGCCGAGGTCGAGCGTGAGGTCGATGCCGCGCAGCGCGTGCACGCCGCCGAACCATTTCTGGATATTGCGAAGTTCCAGAAACCGGCCCGATGCCTGTTGTGTGTTGGAAGTCGCCGACAATGGAAAAGTCCTCTTTCATTACGCATCGCCGCCGAGGGCGCGCCAGGTCCGGCCGGCACGTGGATCGCACCGGCCGGTATGGTCTGGAGGATTAGAACATGTGTTCCTTGTAGGTCGCCTTGTCGGCCAGAACCATGCCGTTGCCGATGATCAGCAAACCATCGCCGGCACCCTTCTTGACGCTCACTTTTTCATAGCCCGGTACGCCGAGGTCGGTGCCTTCCTTGATTTCCTTCTTCTCGAGAAGAAGTCTGGCGACGGCATTCATCGCCATGCCGGCCTTTTGCGGATCCCAGAAACCGATTGCGGTGATCGCGCCGGATTCGAGAAGGTCTGCGGACGGGTTCGGTAGGCCGGTACCGACGAGGCATACCTTGCCGGAGAGGCCCGCTTCGTCGATAGCGCGGCCGACGCCGAGGACGTCGTTACCGGCCGATGTCTGGAAGCCCTTGATGTCGGGGTGCTTCCGCAGGATTTCCTTGGCCTTCTCATAGGTTCCGTTGGCATCGTCGAAGGATTCGTTGTTCGGGTCGACGAGCTGCATGTCCGGATGTTTCTTGGCATTTTCTTCACCAGCCGTGACCCACTGGATATGGGTGCGGCTGCCGAGCGAGCCGACGAAGGTCGTCCACTTGCCCTTGTTGCCCATGCATTCGGAAAGACGAACATTGAGTGCCGTGCCGTAGTCGCTGTTGTCGAAGGCCTCAACGTCTGCCTGGGTGTTCTTCTGGTTGTCGGCCTCATGGGTGACGACGACGATGCCACGATCCATGGCGCGCTTCAGCGTGCCTTCGATGACGGCCGGATCCATCGGAACCACGGCCAGAGCGTTGACGCCTTTGGCGATCAAGTCCTGGATGATCTGCAGCTGCTGGGCCGCATCGGCAGTTGCCGGGCCGCTCTGCGTGGCGACGACATCTGGATTGGCCTTCTGGTATGCCTCTACACCGGTGTTCATCCGGTCGAACCACGGAATGCCGCTGATCTTGACGACCGTTGCTATAACCGGTTTTTGCTGGGCCATCAGCGTGCTGGCGGTGCCGGAGAGAAGGGCAGCGATTGCGACGCCGCCGATCAGAATATGTTTCGATACTGCTTTCATTTTCTCCTCCACGAGATCCCTCAGTTGTTAAGCTTCGGTGCCTGAGGGCCGGGCGCCGAAGATTTTGGGTGTCCTTTGAAAGGCATCAGGAAGCCGGCGATGTCGTAGCGACCGACGGCAAGGAAGGTCAGCAGCAGCAGGCCCCAGGCGAAATCGCGCACGAAGTTGGACAGTCCGCCGAAATTCAGGAGGCTCGACATAAGCTGTAGTGCGATCGCGCTAAGCACAACACAGACAACTCGCCCGTACCCGCCCTCCGGCTTTACTCCCGCCATAACGACGATCAGGATCGCGATCAGCAGATAGGAGCTGCCATAATCGAACTTTACGTTGACGTTGCGGGCAGCGATGATCATGCCGGCGACGCCGGACAGCATTCCACTAAGCGCATAGGTGCCGACGATGATGCCCGTGCGCGGGAAGCCGGCATAAACGGCAGCCTTTGGATTGGTGCCCATCAGCATCAGCCAGAGTCCATAGGGGGTGAACTTAAGCACGGCTGCGATCACAGCTGCGACGATGGCGAAGATCAAGAAACTGATCGGCATTCCCAGGAACATGTCGTTGCCGATGCGAGACAAAAGATCCGGACTGCCAACAGTGGTTGCCCTGCCGCCGGACACCACCACCGCAAGACCCATGAAGGCCATCTGCGTCCCGAGCGTGCAGAGGATCGGCGTGATGTTTAGCTTTGAGATCAGCAGGCCGTTGATCATTCCACCGATCAGGCCGACGCCGACAGTCATGCTCATGAATGCGAGGCTGAAAGCCATTTCGCTGTCGGTGCTCGACAGGAAGGACGATACGACCACCGCGGACAGGACGCCTGAAAGGTTTGCCAGCGCATTGCCGGACAGATCTATACCGCCATTGCCGGCGCACATGGCCAACATCACGCCTATCGCCAGCAGGCCGATTTCCGGGACCTGGCTTGCCATGGACTGAAGATTGAACACGGCAAGAAATGTGCCGCCTGAAATTGCGGCACCAACTGCCAGCAGAGCGCAGTTGATCACGACAAGCATGACCAGCTGCTCGCCGGTTTTATGCATGGTCTCCTCCCATGTTTAGTAAACAAGCGCGAGCTTTACTAAATGGCTACCAAAGCATTTTTCCCTTAGCAAGTGGTTTTTTAGTCATTTTTTGCGGTTGCGTCGCGCTTTGAATTGTCATAACGCTCAAATAGGCGACTGGACCGTTTACTAAACACGTATCCGTGTTTGAACCGATTTAGAGGTCCTCAGACCGTATGAAGACGACAAAGAAACTGACAATCCGTGATATCGCGCAGGCCGCTGGAGTGTCCCCGGCAACCGTGTCTCTTGTCCTGAACGGCAAGGGTGATATTTCCGGCGTGACGCGTAAGCGCGTGCTGGAAGCTGTGGCCAGGCTAAACTACGTTCCGCGTAGCCTGAAGGGCGGCAATGAAGGTGGTGGAGATACGCTCCGCTTCCTGAAAATTTCCAAGCACGGCCATACGGTGAACCGCGATCACAGCGTCTTTATCTCCGATTATATCGATGGCATGTCGGCTGAAGCGACCAGGCGGAACTATACGCTGGAGGTTGTCAGTTTCGAAGGTCAGCCGATCAGTGCTGTGGCGGAATCGCTCGCCGGTGCGCCGATCAGTGGTGTGATCGCGCTTGGCACAGAGCTCACCGAGGATGATATACGGCTCATCCAGGGTATCGGCTTTCCGACCGTGTTCATCGATACGTTCTACGATGTTGTTGACGCTAATTTCGTCGATATGAACAATGAAGATGCCGTCTACAAAGTGCTGTCACGCTTCCGCAGCCATGGCTTCGAGCGGATCGGTTTTGTCGCCAGTCACGTTGACACGACGAATTTTCGCCTCAGGCAGGACGCATTTTTCAAGAACATGGCACGGCACGGTCTGAAGGTACGGGAGAGCGACGTCCTTTCGATCGAATCGACGTATGATGGGGCCTACGATGATACCCGCGCGCTGCTTGAGGGCGGGCTTGATCTTGCGGACTGTTATTTCTGCACCAACGACATCATTGCTTATGGGTTCATGAAGGCACTGAAGGAATTTGGTGTTCGGGTTCCGGCCGACGTTTCGATCATCGGCTTCGACAACTTGCCGCAAAGTGCCACGACCGAGCCGTCGCTGACGACGATCGAAGTTTCGAAGCGCAAGATCGGCTACCTTGCCGTGACAATCCTCGACGATATCATCAACGCTGCCGAAAGCCAGCCTTCGGTCAAGATGCTGGTGGGGGCAGATCTCGTCCTGCGGGCCAGCGATGGGCAGGATGTTCCGCGGCCAATGCCGCTACAGCCGAAAGTGCGTGCGGCAAGGAGGCAGCCCGCAGAGTAACGGCCTTTCGGCCTGCGGGTGGAGGCCCGTGGGCATAGATTCTTCAACGATCTTATTGGGAGGAGACGATGGAATATCGCGTTCTGGGAAAGTCTGGGCTGAAGGTTTCGGTGATCTCAATGGGAACATTCTCCTTCGGCGGGGTCGGGGCGTTTGCCAGAGTTGCCGATCAGGGCGTCGATGATGCCCGCAGGCTCATCGATGTCTGCATCGATGGCGGCGTGAACCTGTTCGACACTGCGAACATGTATTCGTTCGGTCGCTCCGAGGAGATTCTCGGTGAGGCACTGAAAGGCAGGCGAGACAACGTGCTAATCTCGTCCAAGGTGCGCATGCGCATTGGTGAAGGACCAAACGATGAGGGCGTGTCCCGATTTCACCTGATCCGTGAATGTGAGCGGAGCTTGAAACGGCTGCAGACGGATCATATCGATATTTACCATATGCATGAATGGGATGGCTTAACGCCGCTGGAAGAGATGCTGTCGGCGCTCGACAGCCTCATTCAGGCCGGTAAGATCCGCTATATCGGCTGCTCTAACTATTCCGGCTGGCATCTGATGAAGGCGCTTGCGGTCGCCGACCAGCGGCATCTGCCGCGGTTCATCACCCAGCAGATCCATTACACTCTGGAAGCGCGCGAGGCCGAATACGAACTCTTGCCGATTTCGATCGATCAGGGGCTTGGTGTGACGGTCTGGAGCCCTCTCGCGGCAGGTCTCCTCTCCGGTATGTTCGGCAGAAACCGGACGCCGAAAGATTCACGGCAGGCTGCAGGCTGGTCCGAACCGCCGATCCGAAATCAGGAAAAACTCTGGGCGATCATCGACGTCCTGGATGAGATCGCGGCGGACCGGGACGTCACGGTCGCGCAGATCGCACTGGCATGGACGTTGACGCGACCGGCAATTAGCTCGCTGGTTGTCGGCGGGCTGACGGAAGATCATTTTCGTGAAAACATAGCGGCAGTCGATCTCAAACTGACCCCGGAAGAGCTCGAAAAGCTCAATCAGGCCAGTCGGGCGCCCTATATCTATCCGTATTGGCACCAGCACAATTTTGCCCGCGATCGCTTCAGCGCGGGGGACTGGGCGCTCCACGAGAGCTATGACGACTTAGGCCATGTGTAAATATGGGCCGCTTGCAACTTAAATCTGGCGCCGTGATGATGAGCCACTAAACGGGTCGAGAGTCCAAATCCCATCAAGCCTGCAGAACAGACGTTCAATGACGGTTCTTCGCTAGTACGCGGCTCGATCCAGCGGATAGAGTTTCTTTCATGCCCGTGATGATGGAATAACCGCCTTTTATACGGGCCTTGCCTAGCCGGTCGCGAAGGCTGTCTGCATCATACGCCTTGTCTGCGAGAAGACGCTCAGTGGGGCAAGCGATCTTTAGCCTTGTGCGGAGCTACTCGCTGTGATGATTTTCTGGAGATCTGCGGGCCGCATGGGCGATCCTCTTTGGGAGTTTTGAAACAGGGCCAGCGCTCGCATTTACAGCAAAACCAAATAGGGATATTGTATATCCGTAATTATTGACCGGGCATTCCTAATGATCCTTAAAAGCCAAGTCGAGTGGGCGCTGCACTGTTGCGCCATTCTCTCGGGCCTCCCCGAAGGCCGATATCTTTCAACCAAAGCACTCGCCGAGCTGCACGGGCTTCCGAAGGAATATCTGTCGAAAGCACTGCAGAGCTTGTCACAGGCAGGTCTTGTTCACACCACTCTTGGCCCATCCGGTGGATATCGTCTTGCCAGGACCGCGAGCGAGTTGACCTTCCTCGATGTCATTGAAGCTGTCGAAGGTAGCGGTCGGACCTTTGTTTGCCAGAACATCCGAGCCAATAATCCCTGCCGTCCGAAAGGGTATTGCGAGAGCGGCCCCTGTGCGATCGCGCGTATCATGTGGGAGGCCGACGAGGCTTGGCGCTCCGCCCTTCGAAAAGTGACGTTTGCGGATCTCGGAAAGATCCTGCAAACGGAAATTACCCCGGAGATCTGGTCCGGAACCTTCGAATGGGTTCTCAAGCGCGCCGGATAAGCTCAGGCCGAAGCCTTTTTTGCCGATGAATTTACGGCAATCCCAAGGTAGCTCTGTGCAGGCATCGCCAATGACAGGCCGTGAGTTGCACAGCGCTGATGGACCGTGTCGATGACCTCGTTGCGGGCCGGCGTCCGGGCTGCGGGGGCCGTGACCCGAAACTGAAGCTCCACATCGATAGCGATCGCGTCGATGCTTTTGAGCGCGATGATGGGAGCCGGAGCCTGGACAATGCACTGACATGTCTGCAACGCCGACTTGAGGATTGCCTCGACCTCGGCCGGTCGACTGTCAGATGTGATGCGGATCGGCAGGATAACGAGATGGCTCTCGTCAGGTTTGGTAAGGTTGGTCAGGCCGATTTTGGCGAGTGTGCTGTTGGGAAGCACGACGAGATTGTTGGCTGGTGTCAGCACCTGCGTCGATCGCCAATTGTTTTGAACGACACGCCCTTCAGTGCCATCCGCGAGCTGAATCCAGTCTCCGATCGAAAAAGGCCGCCCGAGCGTCAGTGCGATCCCCGAAAACAGGTCGCCGAGTGTGTTCTGCAACGCCAGGCCCAAAATGATCGCCACGACACCGGATGTGGCAACCAGGGTGCCGATTGGGGCACCGAATACAAAGCCGACAATCGACAGCGTAACGCCGAGATAGACCCCGGCCACGATGAGATCCTGGATCAGCCGCGCTTCCTGCGGGCGGCGATCGAGGACGATGTAAAGACGGATGAAACCAATGGTCGCCCAGGCAAGATGAACCCACCACAGGACGCGAGCCGCAGTGCCCATATAGACCGCGAACCCGTCGGTTTCTCCGGCGATCACGCGGTGCGGCGGGATGCCGCTCACAATCAACGTTGCCGTCATGGAGGCGAAGAACAGGATCTGGACAATCAGGCGGGCCGTCGGCCTCTGCTGTCCTTGTAGATGCCACACGACAATCCCAAGCAGGCCGAGGAGATCGACGGTCAGAAAGGCTGGCATCAGCGAATTGTAAGCCATTGTGGTTCCCTTGCCCTGAAAAGAAGAAGGACCGGGCTGCGTTTGCACCCGGTCCTTGGCTGGTCTCACTTCTTGATAGGATAGGTCAGTTCCGTCTGGGCCGTATCGACCACGAAGACGGCAAGAAGCTTGGCGGGCTTTGTGTCGCTGCCGTTCTTGCTGACCCCGTGGCGGTCGCCCGGATATTCCGAAAAGCTCTCGCCCGCCTTGTATTCCGTCACTGGCCCTTCGTTGACCTGGCTCAAGACGGAGCCTTCCAGCACGGTGGCATAGATGAAGGCCGAATCCGGATGGGTATGCGCATCGGAGAAGCCGCCCGGGCCGTATTCGACGAGTACGCCCTTCATGCTCTTGCCGGGCACGTTCGGCAATTCGTGTTCGTAGACGAGTGTCACTTTCGATGCGGAACCGCCCGAGGTGTCGTGAGCACCGGCCGTGCCGGCAATGAGAAAGAATGCGGCGAAGGCCGCAAGGCTGAGCTTGATCATTATCGTGTCCTTTTCCGAACTTGCAGGATTTGGCTGCCTTAGCGACGCGGCGCTGTTGCGAACCATTGGTCGAAGCCGATCTTGCCGAGCCCAGGATCGTTGTCCGTGACCAGCGATCCGTCCTCGAGACGTGCCCCGAAATATTTCGCTTCTGGATCGGCGACGACCTGGCGGCTGTCTCCGGTCAATTCCAGATAGCGGGCGACGAGTTCATTGAGACGGAAGCGATCCGGGCCGGCGATTTCTACAATCCCGGCAGCCGGTGCACCAAGCGCAACATCTGCCATCGCATCGGCGACATCATCGGAGGCGATCGGCTGAACGAAGGCCGACGACAGGTGGACCTTGTCTCCGACCATGCTCGATTGAGCGATGCCGCCGACGAATTCCATGAACTGCGTGGAATGGACGATCGTGAAGGGAATGCCACTTTCCCTGATCAGCTTTTCCTGAGCGAGCTTTGCCCGGAAATACCCGCTCTCCTGCAAGCGTTCGGTCCCGACGACGGAAAGTGCGACATGATGTTTAACGCCTGCGACCTTTTCCGCCGCGAGCAAATTGCTGCCGGACGTCTCGAAAAACTCCATGACAGCCTTGTCCTCAAAGGATGGCGAGTTTGCAAGGTCGAGTACGACCTCGGTCCCTTGCAGCGCTTCGGCAAGGCCTTCGCCGGTGATAGTATTGACGCCGGTGTTCGGTGAGGCGGCGATCACCTCATGGCCTTTGGCGCGAAGGCGTTCGGTCGTCTTCGAACCAATGAGGCCGGTTCCGCCGATGATTACGATCTTCATGTCTGTTCTCCCTTGAGGAATGCGTGCCGAATGGATTTGAAATGGCGTATGTTGTGAAAGCGCAGCTCAGCTGAGGCCGGCTTTTTCCAGGCCGTAGAGTTTGTCGGCCGAGCCGGGCACGGCCTTGAAAGCGATGCTGACACGGTTCCAGGCATTGATGGTCATGATCGAGAAGGTCAGATCGGAGACTTCCTTCTCCGACAGCTGGCCGCGAACCCGCTCGTAAAGCTCGTCGGGAATGCCGCCTTCAGCAAGTTTGGTGACTGCTTCGGTCCAGGCAAGAGCTGCACGCTCGCGCGGAGCGAACAGGTTCGATTCCCGCCAGATGGCGACATGATAAAGGCGAAGCTCATTCTCTCCATGGATCTTGGCTTCCTTGACATGCATGTCGAGGCAGAAGCCGCAGCCGTTAATCTGGGAGGCCCTTATGTTCACCAGATCGCGGATCGACTGCTCGATGACGCTGTCCTTGAGTGACTGGCTAAGGTCAGACAGCTTCTTGAAGAATTCCGGGGACTGGGCTGCGTAGTTCAGGCGCTGTGTCATAGCTATCTCCATCTATTAAGGATGCTAAATATCCTTATGGATATAAAATATCCGCAATAGATGGACGTGCAACCGAAACCGGTCTAAGCTTTCCGCATAAGCTTTATGCGGGAAAGTATGAGGGGGATGACGGATGGATGTGGTTGCTGCTCTGCGAACCTTTCTGAGGGTTGCCGAAACGGGTTCGTTTTCGAACGCGGCGCTGGATCTTGGTCTGACGCAGCCTGCTGTGTCGCGGCAAATCTCCTCGCTGGAGGCGCACTATAGCACCCGGCTGCTGCATCGAAGCACCAATGGCCTGTCGCTGACAGTGGAAGGCGAGCAGATGATCCCGATGGCGCGCAAGGTCATCGACGCCATGGAGGCGCTGGGTGATACGACGGCGGCCGAAAGCGTGACGACGTCCGGCCGGGTGAGGATCAGCCTTCCCGCTCCGCTTGGTTTGCATGTCAGTGAGCGACTGCCTGCACTTTTGAAACGCCATCCGCGCCTGACGGTCGAGACCGTGTTTCGCGAGGAACCCTCAGATCTCGTCGGAGAGGGGATAGACATCGAGGTTCGTCTCGGCGACGTTTCCGATAGCAGTCTGATCTGTCGCCGGCTTGGCTGGACCACGGCCTTCCTCGTTGCATCACCCGGCTATGTTGGTGAGCGGGGTATGCCCGGTGGACCAGATGAGATCGCGCAGCACGACTGCATCTGTTACAGCCGTGGCGGAGAAACACGGGCCTGGGTGTTCGTCAACGGCGCCGATCAGGTGCGCGCACCGATTGCTCCACGGATGGTGTTCAACAATGCGACTGCCGTCTATAGAGCGACCATCGCCGGCGGAGGGCTGGCCATCCTTTCTCATATCCTCGTGGCCGAAGACATTGCATCAGGCAGGCTCATCAACGTTCTGCCTTGTCTGCCGCCGGCACGGCTGCCTATCACCGCAGTGTATGCTTCGCGCCGAAACTTACCGCTACGGGTGCGCACGGTTCTCGATTTTCTTGCCGACGCGGTCAAGGAGGACGCCCTGATGAGCGGTGCCGCCTGTTAAGGGCCTGCTTTGCGTATCGAGCCTGTCATAAAACGCGAACTCTGACACCGACACAAAGACGTCTTTACGAAGCATTGGGTTTGACTGGCTAATGTGGATCAGACGCATCTCGTCGTGCTAATTCACGCGCCGGATCCAGAAATGCTCTGATGCTGGCTGATGGATTGCGTCTCTCGGGATAGTAATAGCAAAGCCCCAGGTAGTCGCACTTGAAGGTTTTGACGAAGGCTTGAGCCATTCCGTTGGACTGCGGACTTCGAACGGGCGTCGAACAAGGCTCCATGCCGATATTGATGAGCAACGACTTTCTCAATGAAGCAGGAGCCGTTGTCTGTCAGCCATTCTGTGGTCTTGGGAAGGGTGTTGCTTTGGCCGAAGCGCTTCTCGACGACGATGATGACAAGGTACTTAACGTCCTCACTCTCGATGCCTTTGGTGGTTTCGACATGTGCAATGGCCTCGGGCTAACAGCAGTCGACAGCGACCCTGCCGTCATCGCCAACCGTCTTTCGGTAACGAGAACGGCGCTACAGGTATTTTTGACCCTGGCGCTATTTCGAGCGCTTCCTTGAGGATTTCGCCTTCCATCGTCTTCTTGCCGAGGAGGCGCTACAGCCCCTTCAACTGGTTCTGAAGCGCCCTGTATTCTGATGCCAGGACAACATCCTCATGCGATGCAGTGGCAGTTGGCGCACCTTATGCTGCCTGAGAGCGTGCATTAGTCAGCGTGATCGTCACTCAGGCACTCGATCATATTAATTACACTTTGCGCATTCCGTGTGTTCGGTTCCAGATTCCAGCGTCGGACGTGTTATCGAGATAGTATGAATCTGCCGTAGCAAACCGTATATGCGCCGAAGGCTACAATCCAGCATGTGGCAGCTAGCGGCAGAAGCAGCATTGTTTGCTGTGGGGCCAAGGCCGCTGCTATCCGCAGCAGTGCTGCGATAATGATCGGAAGATAGATGAGCAGCACCGTGGAAACCGGTGCATGCAGTGCCTGACCGGAATGGCCACGGGTGGCGCGGGTCATCACCGCTAGCGTCATCGTACCAATGGCACCTGACGTCCAGGCATGAACGCCTGCAGAGGCGAAACTGCCGTCATCCCTGATGAGCGCGATTCCGGTCAAAATGAAGCCGAGAGGCACGAACAGAAAAGCCAGATGCAGGATGGCGACGAGTGGTTCGTAAAACGTTCGCTCGGGACACCATCTCGCCTGGCGGATCAGTTGTAGAATACCGGCCAGCACCATCAACGCGCCTGCGAATGAAGTCAGATCATCAAACGGCAGGACGGCCGGCCAGGAAGCGAGCGCAAGGCTCGAAACCGCCATCGCAATAAGATCGAACCGAGCGAAGGGCGGCGGCTCTCGGCCGGGATTGTTTTTCTTCAGCCAGTTACCGGTAAAATTAGGGATAATGCGGCCTCCGACGATGGCAATCATCAGGATTATGGCGGCGATAGCCAACCGACCGGCGATTTCGACTCGCTCTAAACAGAAGAATTCGTAAAGGAAAAGCGCCTGCGCTGCCGCAAGTAGGCTGATTACGCCCACCAGCTTGTAATTTCGGGTGTTGTTGGACGCCACGACTTCTCGCAGCGCATAAAGACCGAGCACGATCAGGAAAGCGATATTGATGGCACTTGCGGATGGAAGTCCGATTTTCTCTGACACGAAGATCGCTACCCGACCGGCCAGCCAGAGCGCGACCAGCAGTACGAGCGGCATGCCGGTGAGACGCTTGCGCTTTGTCCAGTTCGGCATGGCTGTCAGCAAAAAACCGGCAATGATTGCGGGCACATATCCGAACAGAAGCTCATGCTGGTGCCATGCGATCGGCGTCAAGGCCGTCGGCACATGCAGAAAACCGAGATACCACGGCACCCAGAGCAGGATCGTCAGCGCCGCATAAAGCGCACCGAACAGAAAGAACGGCCGAAATCCTTCTAGCGCCAGATTTGAAAGGCGGATTTTTGCAGCGGGGGTGGAGGTGTTCGACATGGTCAGCATCTGTCCTGGTCGATGGTGGCGGTCGACCATAAGGGAGGAAGGTAAGCACAAAGCCAGAGAATAAAGGCGGCGGCCCAGGCAATGGAAGAAAGGCTGTGTTGGCCACCGGGCAGATTGAGGGATGGCCAGAATTCCGGAACAACACGCAGTGTCACCGCGCCGAGAAGGCAGAGGATCGCCGCGCGGGTTAATCGAGAAAACCCGAGCGACTGGCCGGTATGCAGCAGTCCGGCAATTGACAGAACCTGCAATACGCCAAGGCCGAGCCCACCCATCAGCATCAGATGCAGTCCGCCGAGCGTCGGGATGTCGAGGCCGATCCTGCCAAGGCCGGCAAGGAGACAGCCCAGACCAGCCAGCAGGCTGGAAAGCCAGAGGCCGGCCACTTCAAATCTCCATCCTTCGCGGCCAATAAACCCTTCGGCGACACGATCGAGAAACGCCGCGCCGGTCGCCAGCATAAGGTAACCGCAGACTGCATCGGAAAACCCTGAAAACTCGGCGGCGATCAGCAAGCCGGCAAGTCCTGGCGCCAGATTGATGCGGCCCGGATGCGGCCGGTAAGGCGAGGTTTCCTCACTCGGGTCAAGCACGCGGTTCGTAATCGGCACGGTGATGCGGGCCAGCGCCAGGCCGAGCAGACCAAGAAAGGCATATTGCATAAGCCGGATCGCGCGCTCGGCCAGATCATAGGTGTCTGTCAGCATGGAGAAACGCAGAAGACCGGCAGCGATTGCCAATGTCGCCAGCAGCAGGACGAAACCGATCAGCCCAATAGTCCGTTTTTTCCAGCCGAGACAGGCGGCGTAACTAACAAGGAAAACCAACCAGACCTGATCGAGAATGCCACCCAGAAGGATTGCGGCATCGATGCCGAACAGGCCGATCAGCCGGGCTGAGGTCCACAGGCCGGCGAGGATGAGCAGAGGTTTACCCTTGAAGCCTTCCGTGTCCGTCCACTCCGGCAAGGCAGTTGTGAGAAACCCGAGCACGGCTGCCCCGAATGAACCGATCAGCATCTCTTGCGCGTGCCAGTGTGCCGGCAGGGTGTTGTGAGCGAAGGGCAAGCCGAGCTGCCATCCGGCCACCCATGACAAAGGCCAGACGGCGGCATGCAAAGCTGCGAGCGGGAAGAATAGCCTCAGGCCTTCCGCTATCGCGGCTCGCACGATGTCTCGCAATCTCGAAGACGTTTGGATGGGCACGACCGTCATGCACTCCTCCGCTCATCGAGTTCCTCGACATGCGCAAAGAGCGGGTCCGCCTTCATGAAATGCTGGACCGTCTCGAAAATCATCCGGTCGTCACGCTCTACCGGGCGCAGAGGTATATAGCGCTCGCCCAGTATGCCGTTGCCCCGTCTATCCAGCACGACGATCCGGTGGGCGGTCCGAACGGCTTCTGCCATGTCATGGGTGATGAACAGGCCCGAACGTTTGCCATTCCCGGCATGGCGTATGACGATATCCTGCATATGCCGACGAAGGGCCGGGTCAAGCGCGGTAAACGGCTCGTCGAAGAACAGGAAGTCGGCTTCACTTGCCAACGCGCGGGCAATCGCCGTGCGCTGCTTCATGCCGCCCGAAAGCTGGACCGGGTATTTGTCGAGATCATCTTCTTCAAGGGCCGCGGCCGTGGCTGCGGCAAGTATCCGGCTATGACGGTTGCGGCTCGAGAGCCCTTCCGGAAGCGCCATTCCGATATTCTTGCGCGCCGTGGCCCATGGCAGGAGCCTCGGCTCCTGAAACACGACCGCGTGTCGCGCATAGCTACGGTTGATGCGTCCCTGTCGCGGATCGATAAGCCCGGCGGCGATATGCAAAAGCGTGCTCTTGCCGCAACCGGACGGCCCGACCAGTGCCACCAGTTCACCTTCGCCGATGTCGAGAGTGATGCGGTCAAGGACTGTACGGCCGAGAAAGGCGTGCCCGATATCGGTGAGATTGAGGGCGTTCATCGTTTGACACCCCACGGCCGGGCAGCATGGCGCCAGGCTTCCAGCTCGGAACGGGTCGGCTGGATCAGCCCGTATTCGACGGCAAGCAGCGCGCTCACAGACAGCAGGATCCAGGCAAGTGCATTCGCCACGTCGAGGTTGGAACGCGAGACTGCGAGCGCTTCGCCGATTCCGCCGGCATTGGCGAGAAGTTCGGCCATGACGGCCGCCTTGAAAGCGGTTCCGAGCGCCATGACGAGGATCGGGAACAGGCGGTTCAGCATTTGCGGAACGATGATGCGGACAAATCGGCGAACCTGCCCCATGCCGAGCGAGAGTGCCATGTCGTCGAGCAGCCTATCGCGGCTGGCGATACCTTCCGCGGCACCGAGGAAAACGATCGGCAGGCAGGCGACGGCGGCCGTCATCGTCACTGTCGCCGAACCGGTGCCGAACCAGATCATCAGAAGCACGATCCAGGCGATCGGCGGCACACCGAGCATCAATGTGATCTGCGGCTGAACGAGGCGCAGGATTGCCGGATGAAACCCGGCGATACATCCGGCCACGGTGCCGATCACGCCAGCAAGCGCGAAGCCTGAGAGTGCACGTGACGAGGTGGTGAGCAAGAGCTGCCAGGCGGAAACATCGCCCAGAAGCGTCTGTGCGGCGGTGAGTGTTTCGAGCGGCGAGGGCAGGATGAAACTGCCATAGGCTTCATGCGCCACCTGCCAGACGGCTGCAAAAACGCTTAATCCCGCAAGGCCGGACCAGCCGGACCAGAGAAATTGTCCCGTTCTTGAAGCACGCTCGGCAAGTGACGTCATGGTTGGGCTCACAGATACAGGCTGTCGCCGGGAAGTTTTCCGCCGATCATTGGTGCGTTGGTCTTCGCGATTGCTTCAAGCAGCGCCTCGATCTCGGGGCGCGCCTGAGCTGCGGGCGTTGCGACGAGATTGGAAAAAGGCACGGATTTTTCGATGACCGGCCAGGGCAGTTCCAGCGCCGAAGCGGCATGGCCAGCCGCGGCTGCCGGGTTTGCAATGACCTCGGCGGTCGCCTTTTCGAGGCCGGAGAGAAGCGGCGTGATCCGCTCGGCATGGTCACGGAGGAAGGCAGGCGCGAGCGCCAGTCCGGCTTGAGGCATGATGGCCCCAAGTCCCGTCACGGCACCCCATTCCTTTTGCATGTCGATCGCGCGATGGACGGTCTTGCCGGCGGTCGAGGCTTTGATCATTGCCGCGGTTGCCGCAGGTTCGGGCACCAGCGCGGTTTCGATCCGGCCGGAAAGCAGCAGCTGGATCGCTTCGATCGGCGAGCCGGAGCGGCTGACCTTCATCTTGCCAGCCAGACCGTGATGCGCCAGCACGGCATCGAATATCAGTTCCGGCGTGTCGTTGGGGAAGGGCACGGTGATTTCTCTGCCGGCTAGGTCGGCAATGCTGCGAATTTCAGGATTGGTCGAGATTACATAGAGAAGGCCATTGGTCATCACATTGGCGAGCTTGACTCCGAAGCCTCGGGTGCTGAGGTTTGCCGCTGCCGTCACTGGCATGACCACGGCCTGCATGGTGCCGGAGGTGAGGCCTGCGCGCATTTCGTCCGGCGTACGCCAGATGCGAAAACGTACGCGCTCGGCGACGTCGCGCAGCAGGCCGGCGCCAACGGCATAGGCAAGCGTGATCGAGGGGCCGGCCGGCGGACCGTAGAGCACGAGTTCATCGAGTGTGGCGGCATTGACGCGGCTGACGAACGGAAGCGCAAGCGCGGCTGTTGCCGCCGTCCGTAACAAGGAGCGGCGGTTGATGCCGTTCGAGGTGCTGGAGTTTTTCTCGGGTTGTGCAAAAAGGTTCACGACGGCTTCTTTCCAAGCGGTGATAACGATCTTATCCGGTTCTCAGGCCGCCTCTTTGCGTAAGCGCAAGAAATGGCGCGACAAACGGGGAGAGTTTTCAGAAGCGGCTCCTGAGACCGGCATAAAAGCCGCGACCGTCGCCCGGAATGTAGGCGGCCTGTCCCGCGGTCGCCTGATCGACCACCAGCGTCGAGGAGGCGTATTTTTCGTCGAACAGATTGGTGATCTCACCGAAGATCGAGAGTTTGTCGTTGATGCGGTATTCGGTCTTCAGATCAACCACGGCGTAAGGATCGGCCCATAACGTGTTCATGTTGTCGACCGGCGTCTCGTCCGGCACCCATTTCAGGCTGGTGGAAATCGTCCAGTCGTCGGTCGCCTGATAAGCGAGCGCCAGGTTGACGATGTGGCGCGGTGCGCCGGCAAGGTAATTGTCGTCGCGCAGCGGATCGTCGACGAAGCGGAAGTCCTGGAACGTGTAGGCGACCCGTCCGGTCATACGGTCGGTGAGATTGGCGGATAGACCGAGCTCGATGCCGAAATGGCGGGTTCGATCAGCATTGATGGCGCCAATGGATGCGCCGGTCGCATCGCGCAGGCTCAGAAGCTCATTGTCGATCCAGGAATAATAGGTGGTGAGATCCCAGTTGACGCTGCCCGTCTGGCCACGCCAGCCTCCTTCGAGTGTCGTTGCCGTCTGAGCTTCGAGAGCGGGCGTGATGAAGGCGTTGGAGGGCAGAGACGGGTTCGCAGGTGCCGGGCGTCCGGGGCTGCTGTTCGGGGTACCATTGATGTTCGCCAGCAAGTCGTCATGCGTCGGGGGTTCGAAGCTGCGGCTCATGGCGGCGAAGAAGATGTGATCGGTGGATGGCTCGAAAGTCACACCGAGGCTGGGGCTCCAGGCCGTATAGCTGCGATCATAGCTGGTATCGGTCGCAGCGATGGCACCGTTCGGCAGGCGTACCGTCGGGTTCATCGGATTATAGGCGATCGTCGGACGCGTTGCCGACGAATAGTTGTCGGTATTGCGCCGCGAGGCATGCGCGTATGAAATGGCAGGCGAAACTGTCCAGCCGTCGGCGACCGGAATGTTGAAACCGGCATGCAGCGACAGGGTCGAGGCGTCGAGGTCGTTTTCACCGAACAGGCTGCCGCGTGTACCGGCTTCATTGAGGTAATAACGGCGGTCCGCCGAGCCGATCGTATAGAGCGCCGAGGTTTCGAACAAAGGCAGTTTGCCAAATCCATCCGGTGCATAGCTGTAGCGAGCCATGCCGGTCAGGTCGCCACCGACCGTTTCGCGAATGCCGGCGGAAACCGGAAAACGGAAGCTGTCGTCGGTATGGGTGTAACCGAGGCCGAGATCGATGCGGTGTTCGCCGAGATCGATCGTGGTGCGCGAACCGAGCATCAGTTGCGTCGCATCACGGCGCGGCTTGTCACGCAGCACGTTTGGGCCGGGATTGGTGGCGACGCCACCGACGATGACCGGGCCTGCCGAAACCTGGCTCGGATCCCTGTCGAGCGCCGTCTTGTTGATCGGGCCGGCGACATCGAAACCGAGATCGGTGTAATCGAAGAACACGCGGGTGGTCATGACATCGGAAAGCTCGGCAACGAAGCTGCCGCCGAAACTCACGCGCTCGGACGAATTGTAGTCACGAAAGCCGTCTCGTCGTGTGGCATCGGCATAGATCGAGGCGCCGAGGCTTTCATCGCCGAAATTGGCGCGCGCCGTGCCGCCGACCTGGCCGAAGCTGCCGCCGCCGGTGGTGATTTCGACGCCGGGCGCGCCGACGATCGGTGGTGACATGAAGTTCATGGCGCCGCCGAGCACGGTGGCACCGAGCCGGTTCGCCATGTAGCCACGATAGACTTCTACGCCCTGCGCGGTCGAGGGATTGGCAAGCCCGACAATATAGGAGCCGTCGGCGCGGTTGATCGGCAGGCCGTCATGCAGCATCAGGATGCCGCGCTCGACCGGGTTCTGCTGCAGGCCGGAGCCGCGGATCTGGATGCGTGGCTGGTCATTGGCGCCGAAGAAATCCTGCACCACGACGCCCGGAACGCCGGCCAGGACATCCGACAGGGTCGGCGCAACAGTACCTTGCCAGCTGTCGGCCTGAACCAGCGTGACGCCGCCAGCCATCCTGTCCATCACGCCATCAGACCAGCCGGTGGTGGTTTTCTGCCCGGATTCCAGAACGATCGGCTCAAGGACGGTTGACGAACCCGGCACCGCGGATTGCGCCAGTGCTGTCTGGCTGAGCGACGTGGAGGCAAGGAGGAGGATGAGCGTATGGCTTGCGAGATGCTTGATGCTAGCGTTGCTCATTCGCGGTGTCGCCGCGCGCGCTTGTGTGGCGGACATGATGGAAGACCCCCCGGACTGCATGTTCTAAAATGCCACGCCCGTGCGCCATCGAGCGCCGCGAGGTGGCTATGGACAGAGCGGGGGAAGTTTTTCGGGAGGGAGCACAGGCGCAAAGGTCATGTCGCCAGCGTTAATGCAGTGCCGGCCCAGCTTCTTTGTCGAAGCGCAAACAACGCTGACAAACTGACCGTCGTCAGGACGTCCTACATGGTCGCCATGATCAGCGGATCAGCGCCGAACAGAAAGGCATGGCCGCCGAGGAGAAGCCAGAGGGTCATGGTTGCCGTCAGTGCGAAGGCGAGCGCCATGGGGGTATCGACCCTCATCCTGTTTCTGCCGGTCAGGAGTTTTGCCAGAGGCAGCAGCGGATGATCCGTGCAGAATGCGCTCCAGCCCATGCCAAGCCGACGTCTTGCCCGCCTATCGAGCATCAGGAAACCGGCTGCAGAAAACAGGCCAAGTCCGCCGAACAGGATGAGAGACCGCAGGTCGCCATTGGCGATCAGATGGCCTCCTGACCAGAAGAGAAAACCCCACAAAACCGGATGGCGTGTGAGGGCGACGATGGCTCCCGGTTGATCGCCGTGCCGAAGGGTTATCGAGGCTGGGTTGGGCGTGAACAGGCCGGCAAGGACGAGAAATATGCCGAGCGGTGCGAGCACGAGTGTTACCGTTGCATGGCCACCAGATGGCTCCCACAGTTCTACGTAGGGCGTGTTCAAGGCAGCATGGAACACCCAGACGAGCAGCAAGGTCGAGACGATCGAATAGATCAGGAGGTATGTTTTTCGGCCGAGAATAGCGATTGCGCCGTTACGGATCGCTGGGAGAGCCGGTACAGAATGCAACAGGACGAATGCAATCAGCGCGAGATAGAGCTGGCTCAAGCGAAAATCTCCCGTTCTTCGGACTCCGCGGCCAACAGGGCTTCCATCATCAATTTTTCGGTGGAGACGTGGCGGCGCAGGCACTCCAGGAAACTGCGTAGCATTCTTGCTATTGTGTCGAGCGGCAGGGTGCACCGGCCTTCGGAAAGCGCCGTGAGGGTCAGCCGCAACTCTTCTGCCACCAGTCTGTCGTAACGGTGCTCGGCCTTCAGATGTTCGATGATCATGACCGAAAAACACGAGCCTGCACGATGGTCAAAGCCGGGAAAGAGAACCTGTTCCTCCAGATCATGCGCCTCCCTGAGCCGCAGGAATATGGAATTGGAAAGGCGTTGCAGATCGGCGTATTCCGGATCGGTTCCAATCTCTTCCATAGCCTCTTCGAGCTGCAGGCTGAGGTTGAGGAGCTGCTGGTGATTGGCGTCGAGCCGGCGAACATCCGGGGCGTTCAGCGCATTGATCGAGGCTGTCATGACGCTTCCCCTATTGCTGCAGGAACAGGATGCCGGCGATGATGACCGCGGCCGCAACTGCCGATAGCGTGCCGCTACGCTGAAGCACACCCATGCGCTGCAAGGTGAGCGCGAAACCGATAATGATCGGTGTCACGACGAGAAGGCCGACCTGTGCGTCCGTCATGGTAAAATTCCTTTCGACGCACCCACCATGCCCTGGTGATCCGCAATCCTCTTTGCCGGAGCGCAAAGAAGGACATTTTCGCGACGCCTATCGTCGGGCATGGCTATGCAAAACGAGATATCAGGTAGGGCGCCTCTGCAGATCGCTCATGAGACGGTGGGCGACGAGGACGTTATGCTTCTCTGGATTCTGGTCTGGAGCGAACTTGTCGCCTTCGGCATTCTGCTCACGGCATTTCTGATCATGTCAGTCATACATGCAGAGGATTTTGCAGTCGCCCGCATTCACCTCAATCCCGGCCTTGCGGCGGCAAATACGGTCGTGCTGATAACCAGCGGCTGGCAGGCCGCGATTGCGGCATGGCGGCGGGCGACGCCTTTAAAGGCGCGGATCCCGCTTTGCGTGGCCGCGGCCTTCGGGCTTCTGTTCGTCGTGATCAAATGTATCGAATACGCCGCCGAGTTCCGTTATTCTTTCGATGCGACCTTCTCCTATTTTTTCCAGCTTTATTTTCTCATTACTGGGTTTCATCTTCTCCATGTCGTCTTCGGCAGCTTCGTCCTGTTTCTCGTCGCCTGGCGACCGGCGCGGGGCAACATCCTTCTCATCGCCACGCTCTGGCACGCGATCGATCTTGTCTGGCTGGTGATGTTCCCGATCATCTATTTGGTGTGAACGACCATGCATGATGCTCGCTTCCCGCTTCTCGGGACATTCATTCTCGTTCTTGTTCTCGCTATCGGTGGCGCCACGATTGCGACTCTGTCTGACGGAAACCTGATCGCCATCGGCACTGTGTTGTTGATTGCTTTCGCAAAGGCGCGGTTGGTCATTCTCGATTTCATGGAACTGCGTCATGGCCAGCGCGGCATGGCCCTATCGCTGCTGGCATGGTGCGCGCTGCTGCTTCTCGTAGCCCTGGCGCGGCCGCTTCTCGTTTCATCTCTCACCTAAGCCAAACCGCTCCCTTCTTTGCCAATGCACAAAGAAGGCTTTTCCCCGAGCAATAGAAAGAAGACGTCCCGCATGGCCGGCGAGGGGATCGTCCGGCCGCAGCATGGCGGGAGATTTCGAGCCGTGGTCACTGACTACGTCAGATGAGAGGACGTAAGGTATGGCAGAACGCCTCACCAAGACCGGAGCCCGCAACGTCTTTTACGGCGGGTCCATATTCTTTTTCGCGATTTTTGTGGGGCTGACAGCCCATAGTCACTGGTACATCCGCACGACCTCGACGGATGAAACGGCGCTCACCGACAGCGTCGCCCGCGGTAAGCATGTCTGGGAAACAAACGCCTGCATCAACTGTCACACCTTGCTGGGGGAGGGTGCCTATTTCGCGCCTGAACTGGGCAATGTCTGGGTTCGCTACGGCGGTCACGACGATGCTGACGGTGCCCGCGACACGCTGAAAGCCTGGATGGCGTCCCAGCCGAGCGGCATCGAGGGACGGCGTCAGATGCCGCAGTTCAACCTGACCGAACAGGAACTGAACGACCTCGCCGACTTCCTCGAATGGACGAGCAAGATCAACACCCAGAAATGGCCGCCGAACGACGCCGGTTGATGAGCTCGGACCTTAAGGAGAAACATGCGATGAAATACCAAACCCAAAAGGTCGCGATGCTGTATTTCTACGGCGCGATCGGTCTCTTCCTGGCGCAGGTGCTGTTCGGCGTTCTGGCCGGCACGATCTATGTCATGCCGAATACCCTGTCCGAACTCCTGCCGTTCAATATCGTCAGGATGATCCATACCAATGCGCTGATCGTCTGGCTGCTGATTGGCTTCATGGGGGCAACCTACTACCTGCTTCCCGAAGAGGCTGAAACCGAACTCTACAGCCCGAAACTGGCTATCGCGCAGTTCTGGATCTTTCTGATCGCCGCGGCCGTTGCCGTGGTCGGCTACATGTTCAAGATCCATGAGGGGCGTGAATTCCTCGAACAGCCCTTTGCCATCAAGGTCGGCATCGTCATCGTCTGCCTGATGTTCCTGTTCAATGTCACCATGACCTCACTGAAGGGCCGCAAGACCGTCGTCACCAACATTCTGATCTTCGGTCTCTGGGGGATCGCGATCTTCTTCCTGTTTTCCTTCTACAATCCGGCCAATCTCGCGCTCGACAAGATGTACTGGTGGTATGTCGTGCACCTGTGGGTGGAAGGCGTGTGGGAGCTGATCATGGCTTCTGTCCTTGCCTTCCTGATGATCAAGCTCAACGGGATCGACCGCGAAGTGGTCGAGAAGTGGCTCTATGTCATTGTCGGCCTGGCGCTGTTTTCCGGCATCCTCGGCACCGGCCACCATTATTACTGGATCGGCGCGCCGGGTTACTGGCAGTGGATCGGTTCGCTGTTTTCGACGCTCGAAGTCGCGCCCTTCTTCACCATGGTCATATTCACCTTTGTGATGACCTGGAAGGCCGGCCGCAAGCATGCCAACCGTGCCGCTCTGCTCTGGTCGATCGGCTGCTCGGTCATGGCCTTCTTCGGTGCCGGCGTCTGGGGTTTCCTGCACACGCTGTCTTCGGTGAACTACTACACCCACGGGACGCAGGTGACCGCAGCACACGGCCATCTCGCCTTCTTCGGTGCCTATGTCATGCTCAACCTTGCCATCATGGCCTATGCCGTTCCGGAAATCCGTGGCCGCAAGCCCTATAACCAGTGGCTGTCCATGGTGTCCTTCTGGATGATGTGCACGTCGATGTCGGTGATGACCTTCGCGCTCACTTTCGCCGGTGTCTTGCAGGTTCATCTGCAGCGTGTGCTGGGCGAAGGTTACATGGATGTGCAGGAACAGCTGGCTCTGTTCTACTGGGTCCGTCTCGGCTCCGGCGTCTTCGTTCTGATATCCGCGTTGATGTTTGTCTGGGCCATTCTCGTGCCCGGCAAAGAGCGCGCACGGACAATTGGCGGCATTGCCGAGCCGGCCGAATGAGTGATGTCCCGGCCCGCGCTCCTGAAGCCGCGGGCCGGGATTTTTCCATCATCATCAGGGAAACTTTCGATGAACATGCATCTGCGTCACTCGACATCCCATATCCCGGCCTATGCGCCGGCGGGTAATGAATGCGTCCTGTTCGAAACCGCATGGACACGCCAACTGCCGCTGCTCCTGAAAGGCCCGACGGGTTGCGGCAAGACACGGTTCGTCAGCCATATGGCGGCAAAACTCGGCCTGCCGCTGACGACCGTGTCCTGCCACGATGATCTCGCGGCAGCCGACCTCACCGGCCGTTATCTGCTAAAGGGTGGCGATACTGTCTGGGTCGACGGTCCGTTGACGCGGGCGGTGCGCGAAGGCGGCATCTGCTATCTCGATGAGGTGGTGGAGGCCCGCAAGGATGTTGCCGTCGTGCTCCATCCGCTGACCGACGATCGCCGCATCTTGCCCTTGGAGCGTACCGGCGAACAGCTGGAAGCGCCGGGTTCGTTCATGCTCGTCGTTTCCTACAATCCCGGCTACCAGAGCCTGTTGAAAACGCTCAAACCCTCGACACGCCAGCGTTTTGTCGCGATTGAATTCGATTTTCTGCCCAAAGCGCGCGAGATCGAGGTGGTCGCGGAAGAAAGCGGTCTCGATGCAGCACGTGTCGAGCCTCTGGTCGAACTCGCCCGAAGGCTGCGAGCGCTGAAGGGCCATGATCTGGAAGAGGGCGTTTCCACTCGTCTCCTGGTCTATTGCGCGAGCCTGATCGATGCCGGTCTGGATCCACGCGAAGCCGTGCGGTCGGCGATGATAGAGCCGCTGACCGATGAGCCGGATGTCCGCACCGCTCTCCTCGAACTGATGCAGGCGGTGATCCGCTAAAGGCAGTAACGATGCTGGATTTTCTCGAACTCGAAGAGACAGTCGGACGCGCCTGGCACAATTTCGCCGGCAATACCCGCACTTGGCCACGATACGAAGCGGCAGCGGTCAGACTGGAAGAGGTGCTTCCGGTTCTCTCCGTCTGCTTTCGCGGTTTTGGGGGCGAACGAACGGTGCAACTCGTTCCCGCGCGCGGCAAGGCTTCCGCGCATCGCCTGAAGCTTCGCCAGCGCATCGGGCTGGGAGAGGAAAAGCTCATCCAGCCCGCCCGCGACGAGGCATCGCTGATGCTGCCGCCGGTTCTAGACCTGATGCCGGAACGCCATCTCAATCGCGATCTGTTCTTTTGGCTGGCGGCGATCATGGCGCGGATGGACCTTACTCCGATCCATGAGACCGATCCGCTTCGGCGCGATCTCGCCCTGCTCGAACAGGCAGAGCGCCGGGTGGAGGATGTGCTCGAAGTCTTCCCGGGCCTGAAACCCCGCTATCAAAGTCTTTGCCTGTCGCTGATCGAACAACGCCATCGCGGAAAATTGCCGCGCATCGAGCAGATGGTTGAAAACTGCATCGGCGATCTGTTGCGGCACGGTGCCGGTCTGGCGCCTTTGCACAAGTCTGGTCCGTGGCCTCCCAAGGCTCCGCCCGGTTATCTGCCCATGCTACCGGTGCCGCTCTGGCCGGATGCGCTTTTGCGTGAGGAAGCCGATCCGCGGCAGGAGGAGGATCGCCCCGCCGGCGGTTCGTCGCAGGATGCCATGACGGGTGGCCGCCACATTGCCGTGCGTGAAAAGGGCTCGAAGAAAAGGGGCGAGCGCAGCCCGTTTATCCTCAACCGTTTCGAGAAGATCCTTGCCATGGCGGAGATGGTCAATGTCGACCGCCCCGGTGACGACAGCGACGATCACGATGCGGCGGCGGCCGACGAACTCGACGAAATGACGCTCGGCGACCGCAAGGGACGGCCATCGGCAAAATTCCGCTTCGATCTTGACCTGCCGCCGGAAGCGCTGGTGCATACGCCTCTTGTCGCCGAACTCACCTATCCCGAATGGGATTATCGTCGCGGCATCTATCTGAGTGATCATTGCCGGGTGTTTGCCGGTCCCGCGCCGCTGGAAGGCGAGGATTTCCAGCAGTCTGACGAAGTGAAAAACCTCATTCGCCGGGTACGTCGGCAATTCGAAGTGATGCGGCCGAAACGCGAAATGCTGCGCGCCCAGTTCGATGGCGCGGACCTTGATCTCGATGCTGTCGTGCGCAGCCGCACCGACCTGAAAGCCAGTGGTGAATGCTCCGATCGCATCCATCTGATGAGCCGGCCGCAAGCGCATGACTTGGCCGTGACGCTGCTGGTCGATGTGTCGCTCTCGACCGATTCCTGGTTCAACGACCGAAGGGTGCTCGATGTCGAGAAAGAGGCGCTGATGGTGCTGGCCGAGGGGCTCTCCGCCTGTGGTGACAACCACTCCATCCTTACCTTCACCTCGCGCCGGCGCGATTGGGTACGGGTGGAAACCATCAAGGCGTTCGACGAGCCGATGAACCATGCCGTGCGCCAACGCATCGCTTCACTGAAGCCCGGTTACTACACTCGGATTGGTGCTGCCATCCGTCATGCTGCGGCAAAACTGTCCGAACAGCCCAACCGCAAGCACCTGATGCTGGTGCTGACAGATGGAAAACCCAATGATGTCGATCATTACGAAGGCCGGTTTGCGCTGGAAGATACGCGCCGCTCGGTGATTGAAGCTCGGCGCAAGGGTGTTCAGGTGTTCGGCGTCACTGTCGATCAGGATGCCAAATCCTATGTGCCAGCGATCTTTGGCCAGCATGGATTTGCAGTCATCCCGGATATCCGCAAGCTGCCTTCGGCGCTTCCGGCCATCTATCGCGGGCTGGTCGGCTGATCCCCAACCGACCGCAGCGAGGACCCGGCGTTGCCCGAAGGCCGGGTCCATCTTTTTCTGGAAATCGCTCAGGCCGCTTTTGAATGGGTGCGGCCTGTATGGTCCAGGTAGGCATCGAAACAGGCCGCAACGGCCCTGACCAGAAAACGCTCTTCACCGCGCAGGCGTAGGACGCTGTTCTCCAAAGTAACGATCTCATCTGCGAGCAGACGTTGAAGCTGCGAATTCCCATTCACGACCGCATCTACGCAGACGCCATGGGACTGGCATATTGCGGCAAGATCGACCGAGAAATCACACATGATCCGCTCGATGATATCCGCTCTCAACCTGTCGTCGGCCGTCAGGCGATAGCCCTTTGCGGTAACGAGCTGGCCGGTCGCGACCGACTGTGCGTATCGGCCGATCGCGACTTCGTTCTGTACGTAGCCGTGAACCGAGCGGCCGATAGCAGAGGCACCGAAGCCGATCAGGGTTTCGCAGGCATCCGTTGTATATCCCTGAAAATTCCTATGCAGCGATCCGGTTTTGGCGGCTATCGAGAGGCTGTCGCCGGGAAGGGCAAAATGGTCGAGCCCGATCTGCCTGTATCCGGCATCGAGCAAAGTCTCTGCAATCGCTTCCGCTTGTGCATGGCGTCCGGCTGCATCTGCGAGGGCTGCCTCGTCGATCAGGCGCTGATGTTTCTTGAAGGTCGGGACATGGGCATAGCCGAAAACAGCGAATCGGTCGGGCCGCATCGATATGGCGGTTTCAGCCGTTTCGACTGCCGAGGCAACTGTCTGATGCGGCAAGCCGTAGATGAGGTCGAAATTGATGTTCCCGACGCCGGCAGCGCGAAGGCCTTCTGTTGCGATACGGGTCTGGCTTGCTGTCTGAATGCGGTTGATCGCCTTTTGCACTTTCGGATCGAAACTCTGTACGCCAAGGCTCGCGCGGGTAACACCGGCCTTGCCGAGTGCGGAGATCATCTCACCGGTTAGAGTGCGAGGATCGATCTCCACAGCCAGTTCCGTATTCTTGGCAAAAGAGAAGTGGCTGCGCAGGTGAAAGTCAAGATCAAGGAATTCGGCAGGTTCCATGATTGTCGGCGTGCCGCCGCCGAAATGGACCGTGGCAATTTCCGCTTTTTTCGACATGGCCTCGGCCACCAGACCTATTTCGCGCTTCAGCATATCGAGGTAGTCGAGTATCGGCTGATCTTTCAGGGTGATTGTCGTGTGACAACCGCAATACCAGCACATCGACCGACAGAACGGTATATGTACATAAAGAGAGATGGGATCGCCGCCATCGATCTGGGATAACCAGTCGCCATAGGTTCCGGGCCCAATGGACGGAGAAAACCGCGGCGCGGTCGGATAGCTGGTGTAGCGCGGTAGCCGGGCGTCGCCATATCGCTCAAGAATGCTTCTCTTCATCGTTCAACTCCTGTGACAGGAGCAAAAGTAGAGGTCGCACACCTATCCTTCTTTGCCGAATGCCAAGCAGCGAACGGATTGGCTGGATCTGAAAGATCTTTGAGCCGAAACAAGGAGGGACTTTTTCGCGCGTGTTAGCAAAAGGCCATAGGCCGCGCCCCAGGCCCCACATATCTCGCGGGCAGATGAAGGACGGTATAGACGATGACTGCAAAGCTTGGTGAAGTTCTCTCGATCGATGTTCGCGAGATTCCGGGAGCTCAGCGCCATCGGCGCATTTTCGGCACGCTGGAGACACTCGAGCCCGGAGAGGTGCTGCACATTATCGTGGATCACGATCCGATCCCGTTGCGCATGCATCTCGACAGTCATTTCACCGGCCTTTTCGGATGGGAATATCTCGAGCATGGCCCGCTTTGGAAGGTCGAGCTCAAGCGGCTCAAGCATGACGGTTGCGGTTGCTCCTGCGGTGGCCATCACTGAAACACGTCGGCTAGTTTGATGCCGCCGGGTCAAACGGAACCAGCCATATCGCTACGCGGGGAGACACGGCATGTCGCAGGTTTACAAGCAACTCGATATCCGTCCTATTCTGCGTGAAGGCGGGGAGCCTTTTAAGGACATCATGGCGACAGTTCAGTCATTGGCACCAGGAGAGGGGCTGCGGCTTCTCTCCACATTCAAGCCAACGCCCCTCCTGTCGCTAATGAGCCGGCAGGGGTTTTCAAGCGAAATGCAGGAGTTTGAGAACGGCGACTGGGAAATTACCTTTTCGCCATCAGCCGACCAAGCGGCTCGGGTTGCTGTGTCGAGCGGTGCCGAAAACGCTTCGGATTGGCCGGAACCTCTGTGGCAACTCGATCTTGTCGATGCGCCACCACCAATGCCGATGGAAAAGGTATTGTCGCGACTTTCTCTGATGGAACCAGGCGAAGTCTTGTTTGTGCTCCTCGCCAGTGAACCCGCATTCCTGGCTGCGGAACTGGAAAGCAGGGGCCACCTTTGGGTCGGAGCCTCGGATGGTTCTGGCAAAGTCTATCGGATGCTCATCCGCGCAGGACTAACCGACTGAAACCTGCCGCGCTCCTTCGGCCTCGTTATTCCAATCCTCGTTTTATCTTCCGTTATCACCGCTAACCCGTCAGCCACCTTCGTCTTGCGGTTTGGCGGCCAAAAGACGTTGCCGTCCCATCAGGAGCCGACATCGTTAGAAGCGGATTAGTCGATGATGTGACCTTCTCGGGCGGCTAGGTAAGCTGCCAATTGATCCGTGTCCTGAAGGCCATGGGTTGCGGCCTTACCCATCAGTTCAGCTGGAACCTTCCAGCCGGGATTGACGCCATCCATATTGGGAAGTTCATGCGCAATGCCCTTGTGGCAATCGATACAGGTTGCCTTTCCAGCAAGAAGATAACGCGTGTGTATTTCAGCGGCGCGTTTCGTCTGCTTGGTCAGATCCATCGCGATAGACGAGTGGCAGTTCCGGCATTCCAGGCTGTCATTGGCCTTCAGCCGTGCCCATTCGTGTTGGGCAAGCTCAAGCCGCTTGTCCAGAAACTTCTCGCGCGTGCTGATCGTGCCAAAAATCTTGCCCCAAACTTCCTTGGAGGCCTGCATCTTGCGGGCGATCTTGTCGGTCCATTGATGCGGCACGTGGCAATCCGGGCAGGAGGCGCGGACACCCGAACGGTTGGAAAAATGGACCGTGCGCGTCAATTCTTCATAGACGTTGGCCTTCATTTCGTGACAGCCGGTGCAGAATTTTTCGGTATTGGTCACTTCCAGCGCCGTGTTGAACGCACCCCAGAACAGTACCCCTCCCACAAAACCGCCAAGTGTGAGAAAGCCGAGGCCTAAGGTTCCAGCGGGCGTAGCGAGAATACGCCAGGCCCACAGGATGACTGCTTTGACCATGCCGATCATTGTCCAGATCCCGCCGGTTTGAAGCCCAGTTCGCTCATGTCCTTGAACATGTTGTCCACCAGCGGTCGCGTGTCGGCTTGCGGAACGTGGCATGCAGTGCAGAAATAACGCCGCGGCGAAACATCGGCGAGCATCTGACCTTCGCGGTTCATGTAATGGGTGACACTGATCATCGGCGCACCCGAGCCCTCGGTCAATTCACGCCGATGACAGGACATGCAGCGATTGGTGTTGACCGACAGCTGGTAGCCTTCGATCGAATGCGGAATCACTGGCGGCTGGTCGGGATAGTTGCGCATCTTCTGGATGTCATCGACGATCCATTTCGGCAGCGGGTCTGCACCGGTATTTTCCATCGGGCTAGCACGACCCGAGAGTTGCGGCACTGTTTGCGCAAGAGCCACCGTACCCGTTACCAGGCACAGAGCGAGCGCGAAAAGCGTCCAGAGACGCCGGCTCAGACGACGGCAAGGATCTTGACTGCGCATTTTTTGAAATCCGTCTGTTTGGAAATGGGGTCGGTGGCGTCGAGCGTGACCTTGTTGATCAACTGACTGGCGTCGAACCACGGCACGAAGATCACGCCATGCGGCATGCGGTTGCGGCCGCGGATATCCACCCGGCTGATGATCTCGCCGCGTCGCGACTGGATTTTCACCTGTCCGCCTTGGTTGATGCCAAGCCGGCGCGCGTCGTCGCCGTTCATGAAGCAGCGGGCACCCGGAAATGCCTTGTAGAGTTCGGGGACGCGCATGGTCATGGAGCCGGAATGCCAGTGCTCCAGCACGCGGCCGGTGACCAGCCAGAAGCCGAATTCGTCATCCGGAGATTCTGCCGGTGGTTCGTAGGGTGCTGCCAGAATGACGGCACGACCGTCTTTCTGACCGTAGAATTTCACGCCTTCTCCGGCCTTGACGTAAGGGTCGTAACCTTCGCGGTAACGCCACTTGGTCTCTTCACCGTTAACCACCGGCCAACGCAGGCCGCGGACCTGATGGTACATATCGTAGGGCGCAAGATCGTGGCCGTGGCCGCGGCCGAAGCTGGCATATTCCTCGAACAGCCCCTTTTGCAGGTAGAAGCCGAAGGCTTTTGCCTCGCGGTTCTCGTAGTCAGGCGAGATCTCGGTTGCGGGGAACTGATCGACCTGACCGTTCTGGAACAGGACTTCATAGAGCGTCTTGCCCTTGTAGTCCGGGCTTTGGTCCAGGATGTCCTGCGGCCAGACTTCCTCGGTGGTGAAACGTTTTGAGAATTCCACCAGCTGCCAGAGGTCGGAACGGGCCTCGCCCGGTGCGTTGACCAGCTGATGCCAGACATGGGTGCGGCGTTCGGCATTGCCGTAGGCGCCTTCCTTTTCCACCCACATGGCGGCGGGCAGGATCAGGTCGGCGCACATGGCGGTGACGGTCGGATAGGCGTCCGAGACGACGATGAAATTATCCGGGTTGCGGTACCCGAGATAGGCCTCGTTGCTGTTGTTGGCAGCGGCCTGCATGTTGTTGTTGACCTGAACCCAGTAGAAGTTCAGCTTGCCGTCATGCAGCATGCGGTCCTGCTCGACGGCGTGGTAGCCCGGCTTTTCCGGGATGATGCCGTGCGGGATCTTCCACAGTTCCTCGGCATGTTTGCGATGTTCCGGGTTGGTCACGGTCATGTCGGCCGGCAGGCGGTGCGCAAACGTGCCGACCTCGCGGGCTGTGCCGCAGGCCGAGGGCTGGCCGGTCAGCGAGAACGGGCTGTTGCCCGGCTCGGAGATTTTGCCGGTGAGCAGATGGATATTGTAGACCATCTGGTTGGCCCAGACGCCACGGACATGCTGGTTGAAGCCCATGGTCCAGAGCGACATTACCTTGACCTTCGGGTCGGCATAAAGCTCGGCCAACTGCTCCAGAAACGCCTTGTCGACGCCGGCCAGTTCGGCAACTTTGTCGAGCGTATATTCGGAAACGTGCTTCTTGAACGCCTCGAAATCGATCGGCGTCATCTCGGCAGCCTTGGCTGCGCCGGTTGCCTTCACTTCCAGTGGGTGTTCCGGGCGCAGGCCGTAACCGATATCGGTGGTCGCCTGCATGAACTTGGTGTTCTTGTCGACGAATTCCTGATTTACGCGACCGGTCTGGATGATGTGGTTGGCGATGTAGTTGAGGATCGCCAGATCGGTGCCGGGTTTGAAGACCAGCGGAATATCGGCAAGGTCCATGCTGCGATGGGTGAAGGTCGAAAGAACCGAAACCTTGACGTGCTCGTGACCAAGGCGGCGGTCGGCGAGGCGTGTCCAAAGGATCGGATGCATCTCCGCCATGTTCGAGCCCCACAGCACGAAGGCATCGGCATGCTCGAAATCGTCGTAGCAACCCATCGGCTCATCCATGCCGAAGGTACGCATGAAGCCGTAGGCGGCAGACGCCATGCAGTGGCGGGCATTGGGGTCGAGGTTGTTGGAGCGGAAACCGGCGCGCATCAGTTTGGTCGCGGCATACCCTTCGAAGATCGTCCACTGGCCGGAGCCGAACATGCCCAGCGCCGTCGGCCCCTTTTCCTTCAGCGTCTTCTTGGCCTTCTCGGTCATGATGTCGAAAGCTTCCTCCCAGGTAACGGGCTCGAACTCGCCTTCCTTGTCGAAGACGCCGTTGCGCTTGCGCAAGAGCGGTGTCGTCAGGCGGTCCTTGCCGTACATGATCTTCGACAGGAAATAGCCCTTGACGCAGTTGAGGCCGCGATTGACCTCGGCCTCCATGTCGCCATGGGTGGCGACGACATGGTTTTCCTTCACGCCAACCATGACACCGCAACCGGTGCCGCAGAAGCGACAGGGCGCCTTCGACCACTTGATCTCCAGTGCGGCAACACCGCCCGGGACGGATTGGGCGGATGCCGGCATGGCGATGCCGGCCGTCGAGGCCGCGATCGCAGCGGCCTGCGCCTTCAGCACATCACGCCGCGTGAGTTCTGCCGTCATCCGACATCTCCTTTTCTGAAATTGTCTGTTCGAAAACCATGTGTGCGGCGATGACATCGTCCATCGCCGAAATTCCAATCAGTGTTTCACCGAGAAAGCCGGAGCTTGGACCTTCGATAACAATGACGATCTTGCCGCCACCCGTAGCATGCACCTCGACCCCCTCGATTTCGGCAAGGGCTGCGGACATGCGCTCGACCGCTTCCGGCCGCGTCACGACCACGGCGCTCGATATGTGATGCTGTGGTTCACGCATGTGCCACCTCCGTTGTGTTTGCCGTCATGGTGATGGACTGGGTTGGACAGACCGAAATGCAGGCACCGCAACCGGTGCAGGGGTCGGTGTCGAGCACGGGCACGAAAGGCCCGCCAAGCCGCGGCTTGAACCGGATCGCCGTCGTCGGACAGGCATCGCGACACGCCTGGCAATCGACGAAGTTCAACGCAAGACAGGTGCCTGTTATGACGGCGTGATGGGTAAAGGATGCGGCGGGTTCAGGCGGGAAAACCCGCTCGGGACATCGTTTCGAACAGTTGCCGCAGAAGGTGCATTCGCCAACCTTGAAATCGACGATTGGAACGCGGCTGCGAACCGTGATGATCTTTGTCGGGCAGACCTCCGCACAACCACCGCAACCCGAACAGTTGCGGACGGATTCGTCCGTTACACCGGGAGGGTAATAGTGGCCGGTTTCGCGCAATGTATTTCCCGTCAGGAATGCGCGACGCGTGCTGGCGACCTTGCTCATACTTGTCACTCCGCCGAATTCGGCCGAGCCGGCGTGATATCGTGGGGGCCTGGCGGTCCGTAGACAATCTGGTAGGCCCAGACCATGAAGCCGTAGCTGGCCACAGTGCCGACTGCGACGATGGGCCAGATACCAAAGGCTAGGACGGCGAAAGTCAGCAACTCCCGGCGTCGCTTCTTACGGAACGATGTCTGCTCCAAAGTTGCTGTCGATTCTGCCATGTTCGCATCCGATATCTGTCAAAATCTAAGATGCAAAAACGCATCAAATGCCTTGATCATAACCAAGAGTGCCGACTGCTCGCCTTGATAAACGTCAATTCCCTCGAAGTTTCGCCAAAATTTTATGCACTGGGTCTAAAAAATAGACTGGATTCGCATGCCGCTTCTTTGGCAACAATCCCTGCTTGAGGCGAGTTAGGTCACCGATCAAGCCTGACATCCGGCCATTCGCCGGTGCCCGTCTTACACTTGAGTAACATGCTCCCTTGCATGCACCCGCGCTTCAGTTTTCTCCAAAAATATCTTTGATCAGGTGGACGCGCAATGTTTGTTTTCGTCTACCTATGCGCGACAACTCTTCGTTTTATTTGTGTTGGCGCAATAACGGTCGCTCTGGTCGATCTAGTTTCGGAAGCACGGAGCATAAGTTGCTTCGTTTCTTGAAAAGGGAGAGACTTTCATGAGTGAACAGTTCCGGTTGACCCGGCGGAGCATGCTGGCCGGCGTCGCCGTGGCGGGCGCATTGGCGCCGGTTGTCACGTCTGTTGCACATGCCGAAGGCGGGGATATAAAGACAAATGCCGCTGTAACAGCAGCTAACATAGCGACGCTTGAGCGCGTCAAGGTGGATCTGGTAAGGCCACCTTTCGTGCATGCGCACACGCAGAAGGCTGAAGGCGCACCGAAGGTTGTCGAGTTCAAGATGACCATCCAGGAAAAGAAGATCGTCGTCGATGACAAGGGCACGGAAGTCCATGCGATGACATTCAACGGATCTGTCCCGGGGCCGATGATGGTCGTCCACCAGAACGACTATGTCGAACTGACCCTCGTCAACCCCGACACCAACGAACTTCAGCACAATATTGATTTCCACTCGGCGACCGGCGCGCTGGGCGGCGGGGCTTTGACTGTAGTCAACCCCGGCGAGACGGCGGTCCTGCGCTTCAAGGCGACCAAGGCCGGTGTATTCGTCTACCACTGCGCGCCAGCCGGCATGGTGCCATGGCATGTCACCTCGGGCATGAACGGCGCAATCATGGTCCTGCCTCGTGACGGGCTCAAGGACCACAAGGGACAAGAGCTTGTTTACGACAAGGTCTATTATGTCGGCGAGCAGGATTTCTACGTTCCGAAGGATGAGAAAGGCCAGTTCAAAAAATATGAGAGTGCCGGGGAAGCTTATCCCGATGTCCTGGAAGCCATGAAGACCCTGACGCCGACGCATATCGTGTTCAATGGCGCGGTCGGCGCGTTGACAGGCGAAAACGCTCTTCAGGCAAAGGTGGGAGAACGGGTTCTGATCCTGCATTCGCAGGCCAACAGGGACACGCGTCCACACCTGATCGGCGGTCATGGCGACTATGTCTGGGCAACCGGCAAGTTCGCCAATCCGCCGGAACTCGATCAGGAAACATGGTTCATACCCGGAGGTGCTGCCGGGGCGGCCTATTACACGTTCCTGCAGCCCGGAATCTACGCGTATGTAAACCACAATCTGATCGAGGCGTTCGAACTTGGCGCGGCCGGCCATTTCAAGGTGACCGGCGACTGGAATGATGACCTGATGACGGCGGTAGTCACGCCGACCTCGGGCTGACGATGTCGGCTCGGCCCCGGACGGGCGTCGAGCCGCATCCCCATACCGGCCAGAGGAGGCCGGACGAGGATCGGAGGATCCTATGACAATCCCCAGAGTTGCTTTTCTGCATAATGCGCTCGCTTCGATTATCCTTCCGGTGGCACTTATTGCGGGGCTAGCAAGCGCAATTGGTTTCCAGTCCGGATTATTGCCGAGGCGTGGATCCAGCGGCTTTATACCCGTAACGGTCAACATACCTGCGGGTCGCTTGGCGTATCGCCAAAGCGGAGAGTTCTTTCGCAATGGCCTCGTCGTCGATGCACCGATGACTGAAACTATCCAGCGATCACTGGAGATCACGAAATATCAGGTGAGCACCGAGAACTATGATCGGTGCGTGACGGAGGGTTTCTGCATTCGCCGGGAGACCTCTACGCCATCACGTGCAGATTTGCCTGCAAACGGTGTGAGTTTCGATGACGCCGTCGCCTATGCCCGTTGGCTCTCGGACAAGACGGGAGAGATTTGGCGATTGCCGAAGGTTGAAGAACTGGCCTTCGCTGCGGGCTCGAAGTATCCCGATGATGCGCTTGGCATCGATCCTCGCAGCAAGAACCCTGCGTTGCGTTGGCTGGCGGATTACGAACGCGAGACCGCGCGCAAGGCGTCCCGCATTCCCAATCCGCAACCCTATGGAAGTTTCGGCGAGAATGAACACGGCCTTGCCGATTTTGGAGGAAACGTCTGGGAATGGACATCTACCTGTCTGCGCAGGGTCACGCTGGACAGGTACTCCAAGCCGGTATCTCAAGTCGAAAGCTGCGGCATTTATATCGCAACTGGAAAACATAGCTCGCCTTTAAGCGCATTCATTCGTGAGCCAAAAGGCGGTGGTTGCTCGGTGGGGGCGCCGCCGGATAATGTTGGGTTTCGTCTCGTGCGCGACAAGCGCTGGTATGCACCGCTGCTCTTTGCCATTTTGGGCCGGCCGATGTAGCGTGACATAGCCCGATTCCCTTGGGGAGAGGAGAGTAGGCTGTGTATCCGCTATAAATGCGACCTGACTGGCTTCTCAGCGAGGAATAAGCCTGCCTTGAAAATCGACCGTTCGCTTATCCGATCCATTTCACTTTTCGATCTTATGCCGGACGAAGAACTCGATCGCTTGCTGCAGCACGCTTCGGCTCGCCGTTTTGCTCAGGGCGAGGCAGTCTTCGAGCAAGGCGGTGCTGCCAGCAGCTTTTATCTTCTGCTCCATGGACGCTTGAAGGTCACGCAGGTGACGGAAGACGGGCAGCAGATCATCGTGCGGGTTGTGCATCCCGGCGATCTGTTCGGCTTTGCCAGAGCGCTGCAACGTGTGGATTATCCTGGCACGGCGATTGCCGTCGCTGAAAGCGTGACTTTGTGCTGGCCGACGGAACTGTGGCCGAATTTCGTTGAGCATAATCCGCGCCTCGCCGTGACCGCCATGCAGACCATCGGTGAGAGGTTGGAGGAGGCACATGTACGCATTCGCGAAATGTCCACCGAGGAAGTGGAGCGTCGCGTTGCCCATACCGTTCTTCGCCTCGCCAATAAGGCGGGGAAGAAGGAAGAGAGTGGCATCCGCATCGATTTTCTGATTTCTCGCCAAGATATTGCCGAAATGACTGGCACGACCTTACATACCGTTTCGCGAATTCTGAGTGCCTGGGAGCAAATGGGGTTCGTTCTGGGCGGACGACAGAAGCTCTTCGTTAAAGATATCCTCGCGCTTGAACAAATTGCAAAGGGCGAATTTCAGCGACGAAGGTAACGGCTGCACCGATTATCGGGTTGGTCCTAATCCGGAAGCGAATTGCGATTGAGAAACGTCTCTGATGCCTTTCCGCGGTGCTTATCCATTTTTATGTTGGAGGCATCCGAACGTCGCGCTGAGGAAGCATTGCTCAACTGGTCTATCTTCAAAGTGTCTCCCGAAGTCTATATTGAATACCTGGCCCGGCTTGATGTTCCCGCGCATAGCAATGAACATTTGAAACGCACCATTTCCAGCTCTTCCGCTTCGATGTGGGCGACGTTGCGCGTGAAACTGCCCTGAATGCATGTGCCGTCTTGGTGACGCAGAAGAATTTTCCCCTTCACTCATCGCAATCGCAAATATCGCCCTTCATTATCTATTAAATCAGTAGACAAATGGGTGCATGTTAAAGGTGTGGCGTGAGGTCGCAGATGTACAACTTAAGCCTGCTCGATAAAAGCCCGATTACAGATGGACAGACGGCGGACGGCGCTTTATCGGCGACAATCAATCTGGCTAAACGGGCTGAAGCTTTAGGATATAAACGCTTCTGGGTCGCAGAGCATCACGGATCGACCGAGTTGGCGAGTTCTGCGCCGGAGGTTCTGGTGTCCTGGATTCTTGCCAACACCTCCAGCATCCGTGTGGGTTCCGGTGGCGTCATGCTGCAGCATTACAGCCCGTTCAAAGTCGCGGAAGCGTTCAACCTCCTGTCGTCTCTGGCTCCGGGCCGCGTTGATCTTGGTATCGGAAAGGCGCCTGGTGGCCTTCCTAAGGCAACTGTCGCCTTGCAGGTTTACCGGGCGGAAAAGCCGGAATTCGAGACGCAGCTGTCTGATCTGACATCCATTCTCGACAATTCCATTGCCACACAGAGAGATTCCTCCTTGGCCTTCGCGGGGCCCCAGCCTCCGGTCACGGCGGAACGCTTTCTGCTGGGAGCAAGTCCAGGCAGCGCGCAACTGGCCGCCCGGCAAGGCTGGAATTTCGTTTTTGCCGGCCATCTCAACGGTGATCCGGAAAATCTGCGCCTCAGTCTCGAAACCTATCGTCAGGAAAGTGGTGGGCGTGCGCCCATCCTGGCGCTTGCAGCATATGCATCCGAGAGCGCTTCCGACGCCGCAGAACAAGTCTCGGGGCTGAAGGTTTTCAAAGTGTTTCTAGACAATGGGCAATCGGTCAGTCTCGGCCGGCGCGACCAGGCAGAGGAGTTCGCGCAGCAGGCGGGTGCCAAGACCTACCGTATCGAGGAACGCAAGCCGAGTGTGCTTCACGGAACGTCGGATGACATCCACGCCGAACTGTCGCGGCTGGCCGCAACCTTCGGCATCGAAGAGTTCATTCTGGAGCCACCGGCAGTGGGCGCGGACCGGCGGCTTTCATCCATCGAACTTCTGTCCCGCAAGCCGCTCTCTGCGGCTGCCTGATTTAAAGGAGAGAGTGTCATGAGCAGGAAGATCAATTTCGGCATCATGCTGCAGGGTGCCGGCGGCCATATGAATTCCTGGCGCCACCCGAAAAGCCCTGTCGATGCAAGTGTCAATCTCGAGTTCTTCAAGACGACTGCCCTCAAGGCAGAGGCGGCTGGTGTCGCCTTTGCCTTCGTCGCGGACGGGCTCTACATCAACGAAAAGTCCATTCCGCACTTCCTCAACCGTTTCGAACCGCTGACCATCTTGTCCGCGCTTGCGACAGTGACAACCAGGATCGGTCTGGCGGGCACGGTTTCCACCTCCTACAGCGATCCCTTCACCATCGCCCGGCAATTCGCCTCGCTCGATCTCATCAGCGGCGGCCGCGCCGGCTGGAACGCCGTGACGACGCCGCTGGAGGGCACTGCCAGGAATTACAGCCGCAGCCACCCCGAACATGCGCTTCGTTATGAAATCGCCGACGAATATCTCGAAGTGATCAAGGGGCTTTGGGACAGCTGGGATGACGATGCCTTTCCGCGCGATCGCGACAGCGGCAAATTCTTCGACCAGGAAAAGCTGCATACGCTTGGCCACAAGGGACGCTTTTTCCAGGTGGAGGGGCCGCTGAACATCCAGCGTTCGCCCCAGGGGCAGCCGGTGATATTCCAGGCGGGTTCATCGGACGCCGGGATAGGTCTCGCCGGCCGGCATGCCGACGCCGTCTTCACCAACGGTGTATCACTCGAGGAAAACCGCACGTTTTCGCAACGCGTAAAGCAGGCTGCAGTGGCCCACGGTCGCTCTGCCGAGCATGTGCAGATCTTTCCGGGCATCGGTCCGATCGTTGGTTCTACACAGGCCGATGCCGAGGAAAAATATGAAACCATCCGTAACCTGATCTCGATCGATGAAGCGCTCGCCTATCTTGGTCGTTTTTTCGACCACCACGATTTCAGCACCTATGATCTGGACGCACCGTTTCCCGAGCTCGGCGATATCGGCAAGAACAGCTTTCGCTCGACGACCGACCGTATCAAACGTGTGGCGCAGGAGAAGGGACAGACCCTTCGGGAGGCGGCTCTTAATGCTGCTACGCCGAGGGAAGGTTTTGTCGGTACTCCGGATGTCGTGGCTTCCAAGCTTATCGAATGGTTCGATAATGGCGCAGCCGACGGGTTTATTCTCGGCTTTCCGGTGATTGCCGAGGGGCTGGACGATTTCGTTCAACACGTACTGCCCATCCTGCAGCAGCGTGGTTATTTCGATCCGCAACTGCAGGGCCGGACCCTTCGCGACAATCTCGGGCTTCCCTACAAGGAGAGCGTCTACAAGGCTGGTGACCAGGAAACGGAAAAGGCCAGGGCCTGACATTTTGACAAGGTGAAACGGCCGGCCTTCGAGGCTCGGCGCAACCTTTGGAAAGCAACAATCATGAATATTCATGTTGACGGCGCGCGTTCTCGCGACGACGCCGAACGGCTGATCCTTGCCTCGATCAATGAGTTCATCGACATCCGCCGGGACCTGCATCAGTACCCTGAGCTATCGTTTCACGAGAAGCGTACGGCCCGCATTATCGCGAAATATCTTCTCTCTTATGGGTACGAGGTGATGGAGGGTGTCGGCGGATACGGCGTTGTCGCCACCCTCCGCCGAGGCTCTGGTCATAGGCGGATCGGCATTCGTGCCGACATTGATGCGCTGCCGATCGAGGAGACCACTGGGCTTTCCTATTCAAGCCGCAATCCTGATGTCATGCATGCCTGCGGCCATGACGGGCACACCACCATCCTGCTCGCAGCTGCGCGTTATCTGGCAGAGCATGGCCGTTTTTCGGGAACCTTGACGCTGATCTTCCAGCCGGCCGAAGAAGTGGGCGCAGGTGCCCGCAAGATGATTGAGGATCGACTGTTCGAACGGTTTCCGGTCGATGCGGTCTTCGGCCTGCATAACTGGCCGGGCGTCGCGACGGGCCAGTTCGGTTTCGTCGAGGGGCCGGCGATGGCGTCGGTCGATCAGGCGCTGATCAGGATCATCGGCAAGGGGGGGCACGGAGCTTCCCCGCATGAGACGGTCGATCCGGTTCTGGCCTCTGCGTCCTTCATCACGGCGCTGCAAAGCATCGTCGCCCGCAACGTAGATCCGCTTGAAATGGCGGTGCTGACGGTCGGGTCGATCCACGGCGGCTCAGCATCCAACGTCATCCCGGAAAGTGTCGAGCTGAAATTGACGGCCCGCGCCTATTCTCCTGCCGTTCGCGACAAGCTGGAGGCGCGGGTCCCGGCTCTTGCGCGGGCCCAGGCGGAAAGTTTCGGTGCGGAAGCGGAGGTCAATTACCGACGCGGCTTCCCACCGGTTATCAATCACGTCGAAGAGACACGGCTCGCCCGCCGTGTCGCCGAGGAGAATTTCCCTTCGGAACAAATTGCCGGCAGTTTCAGGCCACGCACGGCAAGCGAGGATTTTGCCTACATGCTGCAGGAACGGCCGGGTTCCTACCTGTTCGTCGGCAACGGCGACAGCGCCCCGCTGCACAGCCCGCTCTACAATTTTAACGACGAGATCATCGCGCCCGCTGCCCGCTACTGGGCACGGCTCGCCGAAACCTTCCTCTCATGATTGGCCGACAAAGGAGTGATAACCGTGAGTGATCGCTTTTATTACACGACACCGCTCGACCCGCTGGCAGGGCCGCTGATCGAGGAACTGACCTTCGAATACGACAGCCGTTACGGCGACTTTTTCGATGCCGAGGGCGCGAAGAAGGAAATGAACAGATATGCCCCTGACGTCTTCGCTCCGCCGAACGGCAATTTCGTTCTGCTTCTGCGTGACGGTCAGGCGATCGCCGGCGGTGCGTTCATGCGGCACGAAGATGATAGAACGACGGAGTTCAAGCGTGTCTGGACCCATTCGGACTATCGGCGGCAGGGGCTGGCAAAACGTGTTCTGGTCGAGCTTGAGGAACAGGCGGTGCGGCAGGGCTATGTCCGTGTCTATCTGACAACTGGCTTCCGTCAGCCGGAAGCGGTTGCTCTCTATCTGACCAACGGTTATTCCGCGCTTTTCGACACCACCGCGGATCCACAGACCATTCGCACACTGCCATTCGAGAAATCGCTCGATTTCGGCAATTACCAAGCCCTCGGCGCTGCATCGTTCGGCGTGAGCGCGGCATCATGACAGTTACCGCGGATTTCAACGATGCTCGCGCCGGATCCGGCGAGGTCATCAAGCCGGTGAATGGCGACTACTCGCACTACCGAATTGTCCCGGCCCGCTATCCGGCGCGCACCGTCGGCACAGTCCTCGCGGTCGTCCTCATCGTGGCGACCCTGCATTCCGTGCTCGGGAACGAGCGTTGGGGATGGGGTGTGTTTGCCGAATGGTTCTTCGCCGAACCGGTTCTGGTCGGCCTGGGGCGGACCCTGCTTCTGACACTGCTCGGCGCATTCTTCGGTTTCATCCTGGGGACGGGGCTGGCACTTGCCCGCGTTTCGGGCTCTCCGCTTCTGTCCGGTGTTTCATGGACCTATGTGTGGATTTTCCGCTCAATCCCGTTGATCGTGCTTCTGCTGATCCTCAACAATCTCGGCTATCTCTATGAGACGATCACCATCGGCGTACCTTACACGGGCATCAATTTCATCAGCTGGAATACGACGCAGCTAATCACACCGTTTGCTGCCGCCGTGCTGGGGCTGGCGCTGCATGCGGCGGCATTTTCCTCGGAGATCGTCCGAGGCGGCATTCTCTCCGTCGATCAGGGGCAGCTTGAAGCTGCGGCCGCTCTCAGCCTTCCGCGCCGCCGGCAGTTCTCCCGCATCGTCCTGCCGCAAGCCATGCGCAGCATTCTTCCGACAGGTTTCAACGAAATCATCCTGCTCGCGAAAGGTACGTCTCAGGTCTATATCCTGGCGCTACCGGAGCTTTTCTACACGATCCAGATCATCTATCGCCGCAATCTGGAAGTCATTCCGCTGCTGATGGTGGCGACGGTCTGGTATCTGGTCATCCTGACGGTGCTGTCGATCATCCAGCATCAGATCGAGCGTCATTATTCTCGCGGTGCGCTGCGCAATCCGCCGCCTTCGGTCTTCTCGCACCTGTATCGTCGTCTGGTGAAGCCGAAGGAAGGCGCTCCCGCCGCCTATGTGCCTGCGGCAGCGACGACGAAGGTTGTCCGCCGCAGCCCGTTGCAGGCCCGTGGCGGCGAGGTGACGATCCACGGCGTCTCCAAGAGTTACGGCTCGCTGAAGGTTCTGGACGATGTCACCCTCAAGGTTCCGGTCGGCAGCGTCACGACCATTCTCGGCCAATCGGGTTCCGGAAAATCGACGCTGCTGCGTTCGATCAACCATCTGGAACGCGTCGATGCCGGTTTCATCGCCATCGACGGTGAGTTGATCGGTTATCGGCAGGATGGTCAGACACTCTACGAGCTGAAGGAGAAGGAGATTCTCAAACGCCGGGTCGAAGTCGGCATGGTGTTCCAGAATTTCAACCTCTTCCCACACCTGACCGCCGTCGAAAATATTGCCGAGGCACCGGTCACAGTACGCGGCCTGTCTCGTGAACAGGCAGAGGCAGAAGCGCTCGATCTTCTCGCCCGTGTTGGACTTGCCGACAAGGCACATGCCTATCCGCGCCAGCTTTCCGGTGGTCAGCAGCAGCGGGTTGCCATCGCGCGTGCGTTGGCGCTCAAGCCGAAAGTGCTGCTTTTCGACGAGCCGACGTCCGCGCTTGACCCGGAACTGGTCAACGAAGTGCTCGACGTCATCAAGGAACTCGCGCGCTCCGGCGCAACCCTCGTCATCGTCACCCACGAAATCGGCTTTGCCCGTGAAGTCTCCGATCAGGTCGTCTTCATGGAACAGGGCCGCATCCTTGAAACCGGCACGCCGGACAAGGTCTTCAGCCGGCCGGACCATCCGCGCACGGCCGCATTCCTCGCCAAAGTTCTCTGAACAATTTCAACGATAAGGAAGCACCAGGATGTCGCATAGAAGCAGACTTCTCAGCATCGCAGTTGGCAGCCTTCTTTCGCTGTCGGCAGCGCTTGCCTCGACAGCATATGCGCAAGGCCTCGATCTTTCTCCCGAACAGAAGGATCGCGTCCGCGCGGAAAAGGTCGATGGCGCAGTCAAGCTCATCAGCCCGAACTACAAATTCGTGACCGCGGGCAAGTTCACCGTGGCATCTGTGCCCGGCAGCCTGCCATTCGCGGTCTACGGCAACGACACAGAGACGCCGGTCGGCGGTGAGCCCGACATTGCGCAGCTCGTAGCTGACAGCCTCGGCCTAGAACTTGAAATCATACCCGTCGCCTGGGCCGACTGGCCGCTCGGCATCGCCTCCGGCAAGTTCGATGCGGTGATCCACAACGTGACGGTAACCGAACTGCGCAAGGAAAAGCTCGATTTCTCGACCTATCGACACGACCTTCTCGGGTTCTACGTCGCCAATGACAGCAAGATTAAGGATATCAGCAAGCCGGAAGATGTCGCCGGATTGCGGGTCATCGTCGGCGCCAGCACCAACCAGGAGCAGATCCTTGTGCGCTGGAACGAAGCGAATGTCGCCAAGGGCCTGAAGCCGGTGGAGATCCAGTATTACGATGACGTGACGGTGCAGGACCTTGCTCTTCAGGCGGGGCGTGCGGACGCCTATCTCGGCCCCAATGCGATCTCGGCCTTCAAGGCGGGGCAGGGCAACAAGACACGTCTCGTCGGTACCTTTTCGGGCGGCTGGCCGGAAACGGCGGAAATCGCCGTGGCCACCAAGAAGGGGGCAGGGCTTGCGGATGCGATCACGTTTTCGCTGAACGCCCAGATCAAGAACGGCAATTACGGCAAGGCGCTCGCCCGATGGAACCTGTCGGCAGAAGCTATCACCGAGTCACGCACCAATCCGCAAGGTTTGCCGAAAAGCTGATTCATCAGTCGCTGATGTGTCGGGGGACACAGCAGCCTAGAGGCGCGGGCTCTCCTCCCGCCCGCGCCTCCTTCCTCGTCAACCGGATAAACGCCATGACCATCTTTCAAGAATTCAGTCGCGTGATCAGCGCTGGCCTGCTCATCCTTCCGCTGTTTGCCTATGACGCGCTTGCTGCAGATGACATATTCGATCTTTCTCCGGAGCAGCCCGGCCGTGTGCGGGTGGAGAAGGATGCCGCGGCGATCGCCGCGATCCCCAAGGATTTCAAGTTTGCCAATCCTGGCAAGTTCACCGTCGCGGTATCCACGGGCGGGCCGCCGCTGGCGACCTATGCCACCGATGCGAAGACGGTTGTCGGAGCCGATCCAGATTACGCGCTGGCGATCGCCGACAGCATCGGCCTCGAACTGGAACTGGTGCCTGTTGCCTGGGCCGACTGGCCGCTTGGTCTGACATCCGGAAAATACGATGCGGTTATCTCCAATGTCGGCGTCACCGAGCTGCGCAAGGAAAAGTTCGACTTCTCCACCTATCGGCAGGGCTTGCATGGTTTCTTCGTCAAGGCCAGCAGCGATATCAAGGAGATAAAGGAGCCGAAGGACGCCGCCGGACTGCGCATCACGGTCGGCGCCAGTACCAATCAGGAACGCATCCTGCTCAAGTGGAGCGACGAAGACGTTGCCGCGGGCCTGAAGCCGATCGAACTGCAATATCACGATGACGATGCGGCCCGCATCATGGCGCTCCAGTCCGGGCGCGTCGATGTCATCGTCCAGCCGCATGCGCAGCTTGTCTATATCGCTGCCCGCGACAAGAACATCAGACGTGTCGGCACGCTGTCGGCTGGCTGGCCGGAGCGCTCGGATGTAGCGATCACAACCCGCAAAGGCTCTGGCCTCGCCGATGCGCTGACGCTTGCGACCAACGACCTGATCAAAACCGGCGCCTACGCGAAAATTCTCGCACGTTGGCAGTTATCGGAGGAGGCGCTTCCGGAATCGCGCACCAATCCGCCCGGCCTTCCAAAAACCTGACCGAATTTGGCTGAAACTGCCTTCGGCAGGGCTCCTTCTCGAGGGAGTGCTGCCGACACTTTCCATTATCCATTGAAAGCATTCGCATGACCCAAGACCGCAAGCCGTCGAGCGCGCTCGGAACCAACACCCAGCTTGTCCGCGCCGGGTATGATCCGTTCGACTATCACGGCTTCATCAATCCTCCGTCTGTCAGAGCATCGACCGTCCTCTTTCCCAGCGCCGAGATCATGGATACCCACGCCCAGAAATATACCTACGGCACGCGGGGAACGCCGACGACCAACGCTCTTTGCGATGCGATCGACGAGCTGGAAGGGTCTGCCGGGACCATTCTCGTACCGTCCGGCCTGGCGGCGGTGACGATCGCCTTCCTCGCTTATCTCTCACCCGGTGACCATGCGTTGGTGGTCGATTCCGTCTATGGGCCGACCAGGCATTTTTGCGAAACAGTGCTGTCGCGCTTCGGCATCGAGGCAGAGTTTTATGATCCTGCAGCGGGTGCTGGTATCGAGGCGCTGTTCCGGCCGAATACAAGGCTCGTTCACACGGAGGCGCCGGGATCAAACACTTTCGAGATGCAGGATATTCCCGCGATTGTTGAGGTCGCTCATCGTCTCGGTGCGGTGGTCACCATGGATAACACCTGGGCAACACCGCTCTATTTTCGCCCTCTCGATTTCGGTGTCGATATCTCCATCCAGGCGGTCACGAAATATCCGGCTGGCCATTCCGACATCCTGATGGGCACCGTATCTGCCAACGAAAAGCACTGGTCTCGCTTGAAAGAAACGAACGGCGCGCTCGGTATTTGCGGCGCGCCGGATGATGCCTATCAGGTTCTGCGCGGCTTGCGCACCATGGGCGTGCGACTGGAGCGACATCAGCAAAGCGCTCTGGCCATTGCACGCTGGCTGGAGGACAGAGAGGACGTGGCGCAGGTTCTGCATCCTGCATTGCCGAGCTTTCCGGGGCACGATCTCTGGAAGCGCGATTTCAAAGGCGCGAGCGGTATCTTCTCCTTCGTGTTGGCGGTGTCGGAGAAAGCCCAACACAAGCGCAAGGCCCAAACCTTTCTCAATGCACTGACCCTGTTCGGTCTCGGTTACTCCTGGGGCGGCTTCCCGAGCCTGGCGCTTCACGTCAACCTGTTTGACCGACGGGTGGCGCCGCCGCCTTCCGGTGGGCCGGTGCTGCGACTGCAGATCGGCCTGGAAGATGTCGGTGACCTGATCAAGGATCTGGAACGGGGTTTTGCCGCATCCGTGTGAGCGGCCGCCGCCTTCGGTTATACGCGGACCTATTCTAAGCATATCGGCGCGAAAACCAGCCAGCGGTCTATGACACCGATTTATCCGCCGGCCGCCTCGTTCTAAGCAGCAACATAGACGTCAAAATACTCAATGCGGTGCAGGATGCAAAAATCCTGGAATGTCTTGCCAAGCGCCGCCCGCCTTCGGCTGCGTGACCATTGCCGTACATTGCATCGTCCGTTCAATTCTTCACCATCAGCGAGTTGCCATGCCGCTTTCCCACATCTCCCAATTCTCCTTTCTGGTTCCCGGAAACTATGATGACGACAATCCTGCCAAGGGGATCGGGGAGACGCTGAGGCTGATAGAACTCGGCGAGACGCTTGGTTATTCATGTGCGCTCGTGCGCCAGCGGCATCTGGAACGTGGAATTTCATCCGCGGCCACCTTTCTCGCGGCGGCCTCGCAACGCACCAAGACGATCGGGCTTGGCACCGCGGTCATCCAGCTCGGTTATGAGAACCCGTTCCGCCTTGCCGAAGATCTCGCGACGGTCGACGTGTTGTCGGGTGGACGCCTGAATGTTGGCGTTTCGGTCGGGCCGCCACCTTTTGCCCATCTGATTGCCGATTATGTCGATGATGCGCCACAGGCAGATTACAGCCATGGTCGGGCGGAAAAACTGGCTCGTGCGCTGCAATCCCACTCGCTGTCCGAACGACAGGAATCGGGCAATGCGGCTGGCACCCAGATTCCGCGGCTGAGGCCTATCGCCAAAGGCCTGTCTGACCGCTTGTGGTATGGCGGCGGTTCTCAGAATTCCGCCCATTGGGCCGGCCGGACCGGTTTCAACCTCCTGACCGGCAATATCGTCAGCGGCGAAGATACAGACGATTTCCCGACCGCACAGGCAGCGCTGATCACCCGCTTCCGGCACGAATGGGCCCACACTCGTCCGGCGCGTGTGGCGCTCGGTCGGGTGATCTTGCCGACCGACAACGCAAGCGCGGCGACCCGCAAACGCTACGTCGACTTTGTTGCGTCCAGAACCGAGCGGACAAAAAGCGCCCATGGGCCGCGGCGGACGTTGTTCCTGCCGGATATTATCGGGACCCATGCCGACATCCTTGAGCAGCTGTCGCGCGATCCGGTCGTGCCGCTCGTATCGGAATTCCGGCTCGAACTGCCTTACGAGTTCCAGCCGGAGGACTATGCCCAGATCATCGCGGATTTCGCCGGACTGTTCCCGGCTTCAGTGAATTCCAGGCCTGCCTTGCTCAGCGCAAGCTGAATGATGTGACATTGGATGGCGGTAGCCACGGGCTGAAGCTCAGCCTGCCCGCCGGGGCGCGCTTCACCGGCGTCTAAACTCTTCTCAAGAGCTGCACACCTATTGTTTGCCGGAAAGAATGACCTTCATCAACCCTGGAAAGCGAGCGTCAAGGTCCTGAAGGCGAAGGGTCAGCAGGCGGCCCCGACCTACTGGGTCATTCCTGATCACGCCTGCTTCCCTTAGCACCTTCATGTGATGTGATTTGGTGGATTTGGGAACGTTGGGATTAGACAGGTGGCAGTCCGCCATATCGAGGATACCGTCAGAGATCTGCATTGCGATTTCCAGACGTGCCGGATCGCTCAATGCAAATAGCACATCGGTCAGGACCAGATCCTTGCGGTCTGGGTGAGGCAGTTCGACAGGAGTAGTTCCATTCGCAGGGGCCATGGTTCGAATATAGTTGAACTATGATAGAAAGGGTAGTAGAAAATGGTTCGAATAAAATCGAACAATTGGCGCAATTTTTGTGTTGGAGAACCATCATGCCCATATCCCAAGGCGCCTACACGCTGCGGCATCGTTTTGGCTTTCTGATCGCTTCGGTTGGAAGCGGTCTCATGATGGCCAGTGCGAGTGCACCATCGCCTTTCTATCCGGTACTCCAGCGTGAGGTGGGTTTTTCGGACGTTGCAATGACTGCAATTTTCGCGGTCTACGCGATTGTACTGCTCATGACCTTGCTGACCGGTGGCTCCAGTTCCGACCATGTCGGACGACGGCCGGTTCTGTCGCTGGGTTTCCTGCTTTTGGCGATCTTTGCCATCCTCTTCGAGACCGCCACATCGTCAGCGGGCCTGATCGCGGCCCGTGCTCTCCAAGGTGTTGCCTGCGCATTTTTGCTGTCCACGCTTTCCGCGGCAATTGTGGATCTGGAGCCGCCGGACAGGCCGGGACTTGCTGCCATCTGCAATTCGGTCATTCCCTTGCTTGGCCTCGCGGCGGGCACACTTGCCTCCGGCATTGTCATGGAACATGCAGTCTATCCGAAGATCGATGTCTTCAACGGAATCGGTATCATCAGCGTCACCCTTTCGGCTGCCGTGTGGTTGCTGCCGGAAACATCCCCTCGGCATGAGGGGCTGTTAAAAGCCTTGCGCCCCCGTCTCGGTATTCCAGTGTCGGCCCGTTCGACCTTCTGGCAATGCGCGCCGGCTATCGTCGCAGGATGGGCGACAGGCGGCCTCTATCTGTCCCTTGGCGCTCCAATCATGTCTTCGATTTTCGGCAGCCACAGCTATCTTCTACAGGCCGGAGTGGTGACGGCACTTTCCGGCGCTGGTGCTGCAGCATGTTTCTTCGCGCGAGCACAAGACCCTCACAAGATCCTGGTTTATGGGACTTCGGCACTTGCCGCAGGCACTATTGTGACGCTTGTGGCAATGGAGCTCAGATCCTTTCCCGTCTACATTCTTGCGCTTACGCTTGCAGGAACGGGTTTTGGCACCTGTTTTTACGGCTCCTTGAGAAGCATCGTGCCGCTTGTCTCTGCAAGCGAACGCGGTGAGCTGTTCGCCTCCATTTTTACTTTGAGCTATCTGGCTTTTGGCGTTCCGGTTGTGCTTGCCGGGGCATTCATTCCGCTTATCGGCCTTCATACAACAGTCTCGGTTTATGGCGCGCTCATTGTCCTGATGGCCGCAACCGCTGGATTGCTGCGGCAGCGCAATCTCCGCTGCGGGTGATCCACACTCGCATTTCGGTTTGAAGCCTATTCATCATCTCTGAGCGGCCGCGGTGCCAAGCCACCATCGCGGCCGTCAGACACGGATTACCGCAGTGTATAGCCGCCGTCGCAGAACAACGTGCTGCCGGTCATGTTGGCGTTATCGAGAAGGAAAAGCGCGGCCTGGGCCTGTTCCTCCGGACTTGCCGGACGTCCGACAAGGCAGAGTGATTTCCAACGTTCATATGCCGGGTCGCGGATGCTTGCCGGTCGATTGCGCCAGAGATCGCTATCCGTCGTGCCCGGCGACAGGCAATTCACTCTGATCGGATTGAGCTCGAGAGCGAGGCCCCGCGCTAGACCTTCCAAAGCGGAATTGCATGCGGCATAGGCCGGGGCGCCGATCGGTCTTGCTGATGCCGCGCCGGACATCAACACGACGGAAGCGTCAGGTTTCAGGTGCCGGAGCGCGGCATGCACGGCCCAATACTGGCCCCAGAATTTTGCACGGAACAGCCCTTCGCTGGCATCGAGCTCGCCGTCGGAAAATGAGCCAGTAGAGTAAGTCGCTGCGGGAGTGAACAACCCGGTCAGGCAGGGCCCGTTCGCGAAAAACGCCTTTAGCGAAACGCGATCGGTAATATCGACGAGTTGACCGGACGCGTTCGATCCAAGTGTGGATAACGCACTGGAAAGGCGCTGTGCAGAGCGTCCACCAATGATGACGCGCTCTCCTCGCTCAACCAGTTTGCGAGCGAGAGAAAGCCCAATGCCGGAGGTGCCGCCGATGATGGAATAGGTTCGTTGGATGGTCATATAGTATATTTAATTCGCCCTTCGCAGGTCTGTAAAATGATAAAAAATCCTTTTATTGAGGAATAACATTCGCTAATATTCCAGCATGCATCAGCAGGGCGATGACATCGGCGTATTCTTGACAGTCTGCAAAACCAGCAGTTTCGTAGCCGCTTCCGAGCGGTTACGATTGTCTGCCTCGGCAGTTGCCAAGGCGATCGCCCGGATCGAAATCCGGCTTGGTATCAGATTGTTTCATCGGACAACGCGCACGCTTAAACTGACTTCGGAGGGAGCCGTCTATCGTGACGTCTGCCTGGCAGCCCGAAAGGAGATTGAACGAACGGAAACTGCCCTTTCGAGCCTCGGTCGCGAACCGGCCGGCCGGCTGCGCATCAGCCTACCACCGCTTTTCGGCGCGCGGGTGGTGGCGCCGGCGCTCTATCAACTTTGCCGGCAATGGCCCTCGTTGGATCTTGAAATCTCCGCGACCGCGTCGATCTCTGATCTCATCAACGACGGCGTCGATCTGGCCGTCAGGATTGGTGACCTGCCGGATGTCGCCGGGTTGGTTGCGAGGTCGGTTGGTATCCAGCGTGTGGCGCTTTGCGGTTCTGCGAGTTATTTTCGGACACGGGCTGTGCCGACGGAAATTGAGGATCTTCCGGAGCATGACCTCATTGCGCAATCTTCTGCAGGCTCGCCACATTCCTGGATGTTGCGGCAGAGAGATGGTGAAGTCATTGCCCTGCGACCGAAACCACGACTGCTGCTGGACGGAAGCCTGCTGACCCTGTCGGCAATCCGTGAAGGACAGGGCATTGGGATCCTGCCGCGATGGCTGGTGCGAGACGAACTCACCAGAGGAGACATGATCGCTGTGCTCGAAAACCGAGTAGCCGGTCACTTACCCATCAATGTGATCTGGCTCGCTTCACCGGTGATGCTCCCACGGCTGCGTGTCGCCATCGACGCAATTGTCAGCTGTATACAGGCGCGACTGGTCGGTGGCGCACTGGAGTAAGGGCGTTCAATAACGCGAGGCCGCTAATTTGCGGGCGTTGTCGCGTCTCTGATCGATGACCCATGCGTCGTCATCCAGCCGGCCAATGAATCAAGAGTAGGTTTCAAGGTTTTGCCAAGTTCGGTAATTTCGTATTCCACTCGGGGCGGCATCTCCGGATAAACCGTACGTGCGACCAGGCTTTGTTGTTCAAACAGCCGCAGGTGACGCGTCAGTTCCTTCTGTGTAATCGGGCTTGCGGCGCGTTGCAGGACGCCGAACCGTACGGGGCGATCCTCGATGATCAATCGGTACAGAATGGGAATTGCCCACTTGCCCGCAATCAAATTGACAAAGTCGACCATCGGGCAGCGATTGGGAGATTCGGTTGACGATACAATTTTTTCCATAAGCTTCCTTTAGTAGCATTTTGGTGCCTACTATACAAAAGATACTAAAGCCGTGACAATCCGTCCATCATCAACTGGATGGGATCCAATGGGACGACTTGAAGGAAAACGGGCGCTGATTACCGGCGGCACGAGTGGTATTGGTCTGGAAACGGCAAGGCAGTTTGTCCTCGAAGGGGCAGAGGTCGCTGTAACAGGTCGATCATCAAAAGGCATTGCAGGCATACGGCGAGAATTAGGAGACCGTGTTCTGGCCCTCGAAAGCGAAGCCGGCTCGATCTCGGATCAGGTGCAACTGGCTGAGGTTCTCGGCCACCATTGGGCTTCGATCGACGTCGTTTTTGTAAATGCGGGAGATGTCACCCATCGGCCGCTGGTCAACTGGGATGAAGCGACCTTCGACAGGTTGATGTCCACAAATCTCAAGGGGCCATTCTTCCTTCTTCAGGCGCTTCTGCCATTGCTGGCAAATCCCTCTTCGATCATTTTGTGCGGATCGGTGTCAGCCCATATCGGCCTGCCGCAATCGAGTGCCTACGCGGCCAGCAAGGCAGGCATCCTGTCTCTGGCAAGGACACTGTCCGGCGAACTGAAAGATCGCGGCATCCGCGTCAATGGTTTGAGCCCGGGACCGACGGAGACGCCGGCGTTGTCACGGCTTGGGCTGGATGATGATGCGGAGGAGGCGTTGAAGCAGGAGATCCGACGGCTCGTGCCGATTGGCCGCATGGGAAAACCGATCGAACTGGCAAAGGCTGCCGTCTTTCTTGCCTCCGACGAATCGTCCTTCGTCGTTGGCACGGAACTGCTGGTCGATGGGGGCGTCGGTTCTCTCTAGGAAGTCCAACTTGAAGACCGGTTGCGGAAGCCGACTGCCAAAGCGTTTGAGTTTCGACGCAACCGGTGTTCCAGATTGCTATGGTTCGCACCCCGCAGGGGACATAACACTGCGGCACATACAGACAGGATCGGTTTTAAGCCATCGATCCGACAGTTCTTTTGGAAGTTGCGACGCGTAGGTGCCGTTTACTGGCTTCTCACCAGACCGTTCACTTGCGAAGCGTACCCGCACTTCGGCAGCCACTGGCGAAAATAATCGTAGCAAGACCGACCGTAAGGCTTCCGCATGCGAGCCACTCCGGAATGGATGCCGCCTGTATTTTTGCAACAAATCCTGCGGTGGTGAGAATTGCGCCGAGTATGATCAAGCGAATGTGGATTGATTTTTGCATTGCTGTAAATCTCTTGGAGATAGTGTGTTCGACTAAACTGATGCAATGTGGGCACAAGGCTCACTTGGAAGCTTCAGTTATGCGGCGAGAGGCTGGGCCGAATTGATGTGGCGCCCAATCGCTGCTTTCAGCTCTCCCGCTGTCGAAAACTGCTCATTGTCCAAATCGATCACATGAAATTTAACAGCTATGAAACGGAGTTTTCCGTTTTCAGAGACCGCGATCCCGACCGGCAATCCGCCGAATTCAATGACTTGTCTTTGCATCGTAAGTATCCCGCTCTCGTAGTCGCTTTCGTCTGGATGGTGCTTCGAAACTTGCCGAAGCCCGCATTCGTTTTTTGAGATCGAGACGACAGGAAAGCTCCGTGACACCGCCCGCAGGAGCAAGCCTGTGATTGTTATTAAACTGGAGCGCAGCCATGATAAGTTTCCCTGTTTGTACGATTGGAAATCTAAGCGAATACAGGCACCAAGCGAAGAAATACCGCTGTTTATCGGTGAATAAGAATCTCCAGTTCGCCTGGCTGCCGATACGTAAAAAAGGGATGCGCCATCTACGTTAATTGCGGGGGATTATGCTCCTTTCCACCGGTAATTTCGATAATCCGTCTCCAACCGAGGATGCCGCCCAGGAAACAATTATCTATTTGCGAGCCGGAAATTGGAAGCTGGTTGCCAATCTCGCAGTGACCTGTCCTATCGACGACGGAATGAACCGGACGGCAGCCGATGGCAACAACCCCTTGTTGAAGGTTTTGCCCAAGTCCTGTATCGGTCTGCAGGCCCAGCAATTGCGCGGGCGCTGCTAGTGCGGACTTTCGAATATCGATGCTGACCAAAAAAGGAAAATACGGGCTAAAGGCGCTTGTTCATCTGGCGCAACTCGAGCCTGGCAAGACGGCTTTCGTGAGTGAGATTGCCGAGCAGAACAATATCTCTAAGAAGTTTCTCGATGCGATCCTTCTGGAATTGCGCAAGGGCGGGATTCTGCGCTCCAAGAAGGGGCCGGGTGGAGGTTACGCCTTGTCCAAGCCGGCATCGGAGATCTCCATCGGTCAGGCAGTCAGGATTCTCGACGGGCCGCTTGCGCCGATCCGATGCGCAAGCAAGACAGCGTTCGAAGCATGCGAGGATTGCGATCACCCCGATGACTGCCAGGTGCGTCATTCGATGGTGGAGGTTCGCGATGCCATTTCCTCAGTCCTCGACAACATGACGCTTGAGGAAATGGTGTCGAAGCGCTCAACACCCAAAGCTGAGATGATCGCACGCTGAGGCTCCGCTATCTGTTGGGGACCAGTGCGACCGGTCTTGGTGGGCCCATCCGCGCTACACCGCCGCCTGCAGTGGTGGTCGCAGATCTGAGTAATGCGGCCAGCGCGACATCCGGATGGGATCCTAGCCTGCTTTCGAGATGGTTCTCGTCGACTTCTAGAAAAATCGGATTGAGGCGATCGACGGTGATACCGCGCTCTACCTTTCAATTCTTCCGACAGGTCGCCGGCGTTGATGGTGAATGTGCGGGGAATTGGCAGCGCATCGATCCAGATACCGTTCTCGGCACGAACGCGAAGCCCAGCGTCGTATCCTTCAAAAGCACGATTACGAAACCGCCATCCTTGTCCTGGTCGCTTTTGGCAACCTCACGACCCGGCTAACGAATGATTTTAAAAAGCTGCGATGGTTGCGGCTCATACATGTCGGTAAAGACGTTTTCGGGCCGACTGAGGGTCGCGGCGACTGCTTTAATTCCATTTCGTGGCGCAATTCGCGTGGTTGCGGCGCGGGCTCAGTTCTTGCAAAAACGCGCTTTTTCCGAACGCCCGAAATTAGGGCATATTCTCCTCCACATAAGGTGCAAATTAGTAGAGTGTTTTGATAGACAATATTGGAAATAGTCTCGTTTGCAGTCAAACTATCCCTCCATCTTTTCCAGGATACGGAGGCTGACAATGATTGGCGGTGGTATTTCTCTATTCGGGTTCGACCTCTTCGGATCGGTGCGCAAGGTTCTAGCAGATGCACGGGAGGAAGCGCGGTTGTCGTCTGAAGCTTTTGCGCAAAAGGTCAAGACTGAAAGTCATGACCCCAAAAACGTCGAAGGAAACGATAACGTGACGCTCTTCTGGAGCTCCCATCTCGGTTACTGAAGGGGAGTGGGCTATGGCGCTGGCTTTTGAACGTCGCCCGGAGCTTCGCCGGGCATTTCGCAGGCCGAGAACAATGTCATTCCATTTCGAAAGATGGTTGGCGCATTGCGCGGTTACCGGTGCATTCGGCTTCATCGCCGGAACTCTTATCTTCCTTTGAATGATCAGCGGCTCCCGAAAGGAGCCGCTTTTTGTTGGCGGTTATTTATAGGGCTGCTAAACGTAGGAATGGCTTCGTTCAGAGCGAAATAGCCAACTTTTCGAGCCTTGCAGAATATTGGTTTTGATGGCATTTCATATGCGCGTGTCCGCTCGTAGTCGGCGTTCCAGCCAGAGACTGTAACGAGACGCGCTGAAGCAGATCACGAAATAGACGATCGCCGCGACGAAATAGGCTTCGTTGTAGAAGCCCAGCCAACCGGGGTCGGTTGCCGAGGCTCGTGCGGCGTTCAAGAGATCGAAAATGCCGATAACCGCCAGAAGCGAAGTGGCGAGCAGGAAGCCGATTGCGAGGTTGACCAGGCCTGGGATGACCAGCCTTAATGCCTGCGGCAGTATGACCAACTGCATGGTGCGCCAGTAGCCGATGCCGAGTGCGGTGGCCGCCTCTTCCTGCCCTGACGGGATGGCTTGAAGCCCGGCGCGAACGACCTCAGCCACATAGGCCGCCCAGAAGAGGGTAATCATGATCATCGCCCGGATCATTTTGTCGAACTGCGCACCGGGCAGGGCCATTGGCAGGATCAGCATGGCGACGTAGAGGATTGCCACCATCGGCGTACCACGCATCACTTCGATATAGATGATCGATAATGTTCTCAGGCCACCGAACCGGGAGCGCCTTGCCAGTGCCAAAAGGATAGCGATCGGCGTGGCTGAAGCAAAGCAGACTGCCCAAACGAAGAGTGTGACCGGCAATCCGCCCCAGTGGTTAGACGAGACAGGCGACAAGCCGTACCCGCCGGCAAGAAGGAGCCAGCACGCCAACACTGCGACAGGCCAGGCGGAAAGCAATTCTTTACGCCAGAAGCGGGGAAGGGCGCTGGCTGAAAATAGGGTTACAAGAATAAGGATGACGGCGACGGGACGCCACTGAAGCTCTTGGGGATAAAATGCCAGAAACATGAAGCGAAGTTTCGCAGATACGAAGGCCCAGCAGGCGCCAGCGCGTGCGGCGCAGGCTGACTGGTCGCCGGCCCAGGTGGCGTCGAAAACCGCCCATTTCAGAAACGCCGGTATCAGCCATGCGAGCAGCGCCAGGGTGCAGAGCGTGACGATCGTATTGGCAACTGATCCGAACAATCCGATGCGAAGGCGCGAAAAAAAGTGTCGTGCCCGGTGCTGGGCAGAAATCGGAGCAGTTTCGGTCAACGCGATGTTCCTTTCAACGCCACGCGCCTGTTGTATTCGTTCATCAGCGCCGACACGGCGAGATTGATGACGAGATAGGTGCCTATGAGGATCAAAAGCGCTTCCAGCGATTGACCCGTTGTGTTGGCGGTCGTGTTGATGATGCTGACGAGGTCCGGATAACCGATCGCTACCGCAAGGCTGGAGTCCTTCGTAAGGTCGAGATAGCTCGAGGTCGTCAGCGGTGTGATCACTCGTAAGGCCTGCGGCAACACAACAAGGCGCATGATCTGGCTATTGTGCAAACCAAGCGCCCTTGCCGCCTCCCACTGGCCGCGATTGACGGATTGGATGCCTGCGCGGACGATTTCCGCGATGACGGCTGCGAATTTCACCACAAGGCCGGTGAGCAAAGCGGCGAACTCCGGTGTTAAATTGTAGCCACCGCGAATGTTGAACCCGGCAAGTGCCGGAGCCTCAAGGGTAATATCCGCGCCGGCAAGCTGAAGGAGGGCCAGAAAAGCGAATAGCAACGCCAAGCCGGAAAAGCCTGCATTCCGACTGTTGAGCCTGCCCGCTCGAAACAGGGTGAAAAGCAGGACTGCGTAGACAACGATCAAAATTGCAACGGCGGTCGCCACACCCATGGGCAGGCCCTCAACCGCAATCGAGGGGACAAAGACGCCGCGGTTCGTCAGATAGATAGAGCCGAAAAAGGCGCTTGCCTGCCTCGGCGCGGGAAATGCCTTGGCAAGCGAAATCCAGAAGAAAAGCTGCAACAAAAGCGGTGTGTTGCGGATGATCTCAATGTACCAGCGCACCAGTGCCGCAAGAAGGAGGTTGCGGGAGAGGCCCGCCACGCCAATGACAACCCCGAGGACCGTGGCCAGCACGCAGCCGAATAGCGAGACCTTCAGCGTGTTGATAAGGCCAACGACAACGGCGCGAATATAAGGATCGCTGGCACTGAACGGTATCGAGCTCTCTCCGATCTCGAAATTCGTCGATCGCCAAAGGAAATCGAAGCCGGGCGAAATGCCGATCCGCTGCATCGTATCGCCGACATTTGTCGCCAACAAAGCAAACAGGGCTGCGAGAAGCCCGATGATGGCAACCTGAAGCAGCGGCCGGTTGCCCCACCACATCAGCAACCGGCGATGAAAGCCGGGCCTGCGAGGGCCCGGCGTAACAATGATCGGCATGTCCGATGATCGCTTTCTCAGCGGAAAGGCGGAGAATAGAGCAGGCCGCCATCCGTCCATAGACGGTTGTAGCCACGATCCCAGCCAAGCGGCTTCAGATGGCGATCGAAGATCTCGCCATAATTACCCACCGCCTTGATGATGTTGTAGGCCCATTTCGGATCAAGGCCGATGGCTTCGCCGAGTGCCGGATCGACACCGAGGAAACGCTGGATTGCCGGATCTTCCGACTTCAGGAATTCATCGACATTCTTAGACGTGATGCCCCATTCCTCAGCCTGGATAGTAGCGTTGACCGTCCAGTTGACGATTTCCAGCCAGCGATCATCACCGCCTGCAACAGCCGGTGCGAGCGGTTCTTTCGAAAGCCGCTCAGGCAGAACGATGTAATCGTCCGGCTTCTTCAACTGGGTTCGCTTGCCGACGAGATCAGACGAATCCTGGGTGATGGCATCGACGCGTCCGGATTCCAGTGCAGCGATAAACTGCCCGGTATCCTCGATCGTCACCGGCGTGAACTTCTTGCCGGTCTTGCGGAAGAAGTCCGCCACGTTGAGTTCGCCGGTTGTGCCGCTTTGCGCGCCGATCGTTGCACCGTCGAGATCGGCGGCCTTGGTGACGCCGAGATCCTTACGGACGAGAATGCCCTGTCCATCGTAGAAGATCGTCGGACCGAAATGGAAACCCAGCTTGAAAGCGCGGGTGATGGTCACGGTGACACCGGACAGGAGAACATCGAATTCGCCGCTCTGAAGCGCCGGAAGACGCTGTTGCGGAGACGAATTGGTGAATTCGACCTTGTCGGGATTACCGAAGACCGCGATCGATAATGCACGGCCGTAGTCAATGAAAAAGCCTTGCCACTTGCCGCTGCTGTCCGGCGCGAAGAAGCCGGGTGTGGTGCCCACGCCGACCTTGATCGCGCCGCGCTGGTTGATCTTGTCGAGTGTGGGGCCGGCATAAGCCGGCGCAGAGAATGCAGCGGTCGCAAGCATGCCGGCAGCAATTGCGGATTTTGTAACGCTGCGAATAAGCCCTTGGGATTTCATATGAAAAACTCCTGATGACAATCAGGCTTCCGCCAGCGGTACTGTCCCCCGATGCGCTGAAACCGTTAATTACATTAATTTAGTGGACTAATTTCGCGAGGGCGGGCTTTGCCTAAAAAGGCGGCCTTTAGAAAAGGCATTTGCTTATAATTGCGTCTCTCGGGATGAAGTTACTAAAGCCACCTGTCTCTTAGCAAATGCAAACAGCGCATGGACCGGGACCCTATCGAGGCTTGCTAGTCTTCTTGAAGGTTGAGGAGCGTGTTTTCCCTTCCATCGCTCCGGCGTGACCGATGGGCGCAATGCATGAACGTGTTGGGTGAAAAGATGAATGCCGCCTGATGTCGATGTTTGGAATGGAATTCTTTGGAGGCGATGACGATTAATCTCGCCGCATTTCGCCATGCCGGTAGCTTGCGAGATTGTTTCTGAAACGTTGCCGGATCGCTTGCGTATCCAAGAAAACGAAGCCATCGCATCACGCGGATCTCGGGATGCCGTCGTTGCAGCAGCCAGGGCCACCCATCTATTTCGATGGATACCCGATGCCGTAATCGATTTCCCCGCAGGCATTATCGAAAGATATCTGACTTGGGGCAAGCCGCCGGAAAGCTTATGCGAGGTGAGGAAATTTATCCCCATGATGCGACTGCTGTTGCCAAAATTGTTTAGCGTTTGCGCCGAACACAAGAATAAATAATCTATAAAAAATATAGAATAAATTATCTACTGATGCTGCGGTTTCTAGAAGGGGCATCGCATCGGTTTCCAGAAGAAAACATTTCATGAAAAGGACCGCTCATCGGGCGCACGATTGTTGCTGCCATTCGCAAGGCTCGACTGAGGGATACCATTGCCGAAGGGCGGCATGCCGGTCGGACGACAAACGCTCCCTTCCTCCACGATGCGGCGCCCGACAAGGCTGCCAGCGGCCAAACCAGACATACGCATTATAGAAAAGGTGAGAAATGAGTGGTTACGCAAACGCGCCATCGAGCGGCGCGCGCTTTTATGCGGTTAGATTGAAGCCGGGCCAGGATGTCGTCAAGGAACTGAGAGCCTTCGTCAACGCCAACAACCTCAAGGCCGTCTCAATCGTTTCGGTTGTCGGAAGTTTGAATACGGCGCTGCTTCGTTATGCCAATACCGGCGTTTGGGCCGAAGTGAGCGGCCATTTCGAAATCGTCTCGCTTGTCGGCACGATCGACGAAAAAGGCGAGCATCTCCACATTTCCCTTTCCGACCGGACCGGCAAGACCATCGGAGCACATTTCGGGGAGGGATCGGCCGTCTACACAACAGCAGAAATCACGCTTGCTGAATTTACCGATCTGTCTTTCCGGCGCGAACTCTGCCCGCAATCGGGCTGGGAGGAACTCATCGTCGAGCCACGGTTATCTATCTGAACATCAACGATACGCATCGGTCCGGTCGGGGCCAGACCGATGCAGCTGAAATAGGGGGTAATATCATGTCGGCTATAACCAAGACTTATTTTGACACCAAGGTTCTCGCTCTTATCGCGGTGGCGATCGTGATCAACATCGTTGGCGGACAGTTCAATGATCTGCTCCGTCTGCCGATTTTCCTGGATTCGATCGGGACGATACTGGTCGCCGTGCTTGCCGGGCCTATCGCTGGTGCAATAACGGGCATATTCACCAACGTGATCATCGGGCTGATTTTCGCGCCTGTCGCCGCGGCCTTCGCGCCTGTAGCGCTTGTCATCGGCCTTGTTGCGGGACTGCTCGCGAGAGCCGGATGGTTCAGGACGATCTGGCAGACGGTGATTTCGGGCGTTGTCATCGCAGCGGCCCTGACGGTCGTAGCCGTGCCGATCCGGATCTACATTTTCGGTGGCGTGACGGGCTCTGGTGCCGACTTCTTCGTTGCATATTTCTCAAGCGTTGGCCAAACCCTGGTCAGCTCGGTGGCATTCACCGTCTTCGGTTCAAACGTCGCCGACAAGGTGCTTTCCGCGCTGCTTGTCTGGGGTCTTGTTCGGCAGTTGCCGGAGCGGCTGACTGCCGGCTATGACTATCTGAAATTCAGCAAAGCTGCTGCTTGATGTTGAATTCATCTATTTATTGCCCGGGGGAGAGTTCGCTTCACCGGGCAAATCCGCTGACGAAATCCACTGGTCTGTTTACCGTCGTAGTGACGTCCTTCCTATTGCCGCCACCGGCACTTTGGGTCGTCAGTGCGATCATCCTGCTGATCGGGCTTGCTTGCGGGGTGGGAGGAAGCGTTATCTGGCGATACGTTCTGCTTTCGCTTCCGTTCACGCTCGCAGTCTTCGTATTTCACGGGGCCATATTGCCTCGGTCAGATATGCAGCCCGTCCTCGGATGGCTACATTATAGCCTGACTGGCTTGGAGCATGCGTCGCTTGTCGGTGGTCGGATTTCACTGATTCTGGCTTCCTCGCTACTGTTCGTCTCGACCACTGCGCCCGCGACGCTCCTGCGTGCGCTGGATGCTGCGCGCTGGCCGCCCGGTCTGTCCTTTCTTCTTGCAAGCCCGCTCCTGCTTCTGGATCAGTTTACAGGGCGAGCCAGGGCAATCAGCGATGCGCAGCAGACACGCGGCCTGAGCGTCGATGGCTCGCCCTGGCGGCGTCTGCAGGCGCTTCGAATGCTACTCGTTCCGCTTCTGACCTCCGCACTCGCTGACGCCCAAGAGCGTTCCCACGTGTTGACCGCGCGAGGGTTCAGAGCTTTGCCGTATCGAACCGTTATCGATCCGCCTGCGGACACGCGGTTCCAGCGATTTCTGCGCTGGTCGCTTGCCGTATTCATGGCGATGGAAACTGCATTCATGGTACTACGATGATCGAGGTGATCGACCTTCACGTGGGTTTCGCATCCAGTGATGTCCTCAAAGGCGTTTCCCTGCGTGTCGCCCAGGGCGAGCGCCTTGCCATTCTGGGCGGTAACGGTTCCGGCAAATCGACGCTTGCCGGATGGCTCGCAGGTTGGTTCAGCGGTGGCACCCACCGGCTGACCGCGGGCGGCTGCCTATGGAACGGCAAGCCCTGGGACGATTACACCCTCGTAGAACGCGCGGCCACCGTTCAACTGGTTGGTCAGTTTCCGGCGCAACATATTTCCGGGCGCGCATTTACTGTGGCCGAAGAGATCGCATTCGGTCCGGAAAACCTGGGCCTGCCGCATGAAGAGATCGTTACACGCCGCGATGAAACTCTTGCCGCCTGCCATCTGGAACACCTTGCAGGCAGGGACCCCTTCACGCTGTCCGGCGGAGAGCAGCAGCGGCTGGTGATTGCCTCAGCGCTTGCCCTACGCCCAAAACTTATGATCCTAGATGAGCCATTCTCCAATCTTGATCCAGAGGCGCGTTCGCACACGCTTTCCGTCCTGAATGCTCTGCCTGCGGATGTCAGTGTGATTATCATGGATACCAATCCGGACACGGTTCTTGGATGGGCAAACCGACTGTTCGTGCTTCATGAGGGAAAGATTTCCGAGTTTGGAAATATACGTGCCACGCTTTTTGATCCAACTGTGATTGCGACAATCGGTTTACCGGCCGTTACAAGATGTTTCCTGGAAATCGAGCGTGGTTCCGGATCTGCCGAGAACCTATCGAGGGACAATCTTCCGCTCACATTCGTTGAGGCCGCTGCGATTTTGAGGAGATCAAGAAGTGCTTGAGGTTAGGGATCTTGGGTTTGCCTATCAGGGCCAACCATTATTGTTCGACGGCGTCAGCACAACGGTTCCAGACGGGCACATTCTTGCTGTTGTCGGCAGAAATGGGGCGGGAAAAAGCACTCTTTTCAAGCTGCTCAATGGTCTTCTCAAGCCAGAGGACGGAGAGGTTCTCGTTGGAGGGAAATCGATTTCAGGTCGAAAAATCTCCGAAATCGCTGCTCATATCGGCACAGTGTTCCAATCTCCCGAGCAACAGTTGTTTGCAGGGCGGGTCGAAGAAGAGGTGGCTTTCGGACCGCGCCAGTTCGGATTGCCGGCGAACCAAATTTCAGAGCGGGTGAGCGATGCCCTGAACAGGACCTCGCTGCTGGATCAGATCGCGCGGCATCCTCTTGATCTTTCTGCTGCCGAGCGGAGATTTCTGGCGATTGCATCCGTGCTGGCGATGCGCTTGCCGGTGTTGCTGCTCGATGAGGCTCAAAGGGGGCTCGATCGAGTATGGACCGAACGGCTGGAGAGCATTCTTGAGGCAGAGCGTTCGGCCGGTAAGTCGATCGTCATGATCTGCCACGACATGGATTTCGTCGAGCGGAATGCTGATACGGTGCTGGCGCTTGGCGGTCGGACCCCGCGCCAGATCCCCGTGCCAGCCTTTTTCTCCGACACAGAGGTTCTGGCCGAGGTATCCGTGGAACGTCCCACTCCATATCGTCTGCGAGAGTTCATGACCTAGAGCCGGCGTGGCCATATCTGTGTAAATCAATTTCCCTTTGTCCGCAAAAACAGCAAAGTCATTCCTTCATCCGCGAGGAGGCCGGAGATAATCTCTTCCTTGCTCATCGCTAAATAGGCTCTTTGCTATTTCCTGGTGGGTTGTTCTCTCTGGAGGTTTGCAGCCTCGTAACTATTAAGGGCACCGTATTCCGGTTGCCCTTATTTTTTGCCCAGATTTTTGGTCTGCTTGGCTCGCTTCGAGACGTCGATGTCATGAAGCTTTATGCAGCGCTGAAGTGTCGTCTTTGACATATTTCATTTTTCCAGGCGCCGAAGATCGAATTGGATTTCCGATGCCTTAAAGATAAAAAGCAGGCCCGCCTGCCGCCTGAGAATTTTTCATGTCTATTTATTCTATAAAAATAGCAGTTTTTTGCTGTCTCCGATGCATTGCAGCCCCCTATTCTTGAATAGTGGAAACAACAAGGGGCGCCGGATATTTCCGGGCAGAGGGCAAAATGAACATCAAGACCATTCTTAAAGCGGCTGTCTTTGGCATAGGCAGCATCGTCGTTGCCGTCAGTGCTCAGGCCGCAGACAAGAAGGTTGTCGTCGCCTACCAGACCGACGCGCTTCCTTCATCCGTCGCCATCGCCAATGGCGAGTTCTCCAAGGACACCGGCTACGAGATTGATTTCCGCAAGTTCAATTCGGGAGCCGAAATTTTCGCTGCCATCGCCTCGGGCGATGTCCAGGTCGGTTATGTCGGCTCGAGCCCGTTCGCTGCCGCCACGTCACGCGGGTTGGCAGTCAAGGCATTCTACCTTTCTTCCATCTCGGGCATCGACGAAGCGCTGGTCGTTCGCAACGGTTCGGGCATAGAAAGCCTCTCCGACCTCAAGGGCAAAAAGCTTGCCGCAGCTCCCGTCTCGACCGACCATTATCAGCTTCTCGCATTGATCAAGTCTCTTGGCTTAAGCGAGCGTGACGTTCAGGTTTTTGCAATTCCGCAGCCGGAAATCGTCGCAGCGTTCAATCGCGGTGACCTCGATGGTGGCTTCGTCTGGGATCCGGCTCTGACCGAGCTCAAGAAAACCGGCAAGGTTCTCGTCACGTCTAAGGAAGTCGCCGAAAAAGGCGCTCCGACCTTCTCCGCCTGGGTTGCTGCCAGCAAGTTCGGTGATGAAAACCCGGAGTTTCTGAAGAAGTTCGCCGGCGTCATCAACAAATATTACGCTTCCTTCGCCAAGGACAAGGCAGCCTGGAATGCTGATAGCGCCCATGCCAAAGAACTTGCCAAGCTTCTCGGCGGCACGGCCGAACAGCAAGCCTCGGCGCTCAACAACCTCAATCTTCTGACGCCGGACGTGCAGGCATCTGCTGCCTGGCTGGGTGGCGGCGAAAAATCGGGCGCAGCCAAGATCCTCAAGGATACCGCGCAGTTTCTGAAGGATCAGGGCAAGGTCACGGAAGTGCTTCCAAGTTACGCCGAGTTCGTGACAGCCAATGCGCTTGCCGGCGCCAGCAACTGATGAAACGGGACGCCGGGTGAAAGCCTGGCGTCCCGTCTTGAGAAAGACATCCCATGCTCAAGATCGAACGCGCGAGCGTTTATTTCAAAACCGACCAGGGCCGCATCGTCCATGCTCTGGATCAGGTCTCGCTCGACATTCCCGAGAAGGGTTTCGTCGTCGCACTGGGCGCATCCGGTTGCGGAAAGTCGACATTGCTCAACGCTATCGCAGGCTTTCTACCACTGTCGGAAGGCGCGATCACTCTAAACGGACGATCGGTATCTGCACCGGGCTCGGATCGCGGCGTGGTTTTCCAGAAGGACACGTTGTTTCCCTGGAAAAATGTCACCGACAACGTGGCTCTCGGGCTGAAATTCGCGGGCGTTTCGAAAGCCGAACGGACCCGTCGTTGCGAGGCGCTTCTGGACCTGGTTGGCTTGAGCGATTTCGCCAGGGCGTTTCCCTACGAGCTTTCCGGCGGCATGCGCCAGCGGGTTGGCATCGCACGTGCGCTCGCGGCAGATCCGGACACTCTTCTGATGGACGAGCCTTTCGGGGCGCTCGACAGCATGACGCGCGAACAGATGCAGGAACTTTTGGTCACCGTTTGGAAACAGACGGGTAAACGGGTATTCTTCATCACGCATTCCGTTGAGGAAGCACTCTTCCTGGGTACCCAGGTCATCGTCATGTCTCCGCGGCCTGGCCGGATCGTGGCGCGTTACAATCTCGATTTCGTACAGAGATTTGCCGAGACGGGAGATGCGCGGGCGATCAAGACGTCGTCCGACTTTAACGACTTGAGAGAAGATATCCGCACGCTTTTGCATGGCGGGCAGGATGCAAGGAGCGCTGCGGAATGACGGATATTGTAGAAACCGCGTCGGTGGTCGCCGTTCCGAAAGCGCAGGAACCCCGCATTGTCGAGATGACACGTTTCGGCGCGAGCGGCAGCCGAACCCTGGCGATCAGCATTCTCACAGGACTTCTTATCATTGTCGCGTGGTGGACCGCAGCCAGGCTCGCCGTCGTGCCGCGTCTCTTCCTGCCGACGCCTCAGGACGTGCTGACCCAGTTTCGTCTCATCTTTAACGACGGTTATGCGGGTGCATCACTTGGCGAGCATATTTCTGCAAGCCTTTTTCGCATTCTGACGGCCGCCGCGATCGCGATAACCGCCGCCATACCCATCGGTTTGCTGATGGGGCTGAGCCGCTGGGCAAAAGGCATTCTGGACGTACCGATCGAATTTTACTGGCCTTTGCCGCCGCTCGCCTATCTGCCGTTGATGATCATATGGCTCGGCATCGGAGAGACTTCGAAAGTGACGTTGCTCGTTCTTGCCATGTTTGCACCGATCTGCCTTTCGGCACAGGCGGGTGTCCGGTCCCTGCCGATCGAGCGGGTGAACGCCGCACGCTCTCTGGGGGCAAGCCGCCTGCAGCTTTTCCGCGACATCGTTTTTCCGACTGCATTGCCCGAAATCCTGACCGGAATCCGTATCGCGTTCGGCGTCGGCTGGAGCACGCTGGTGGCCGCGGAGCTGATCGCCTCCAATCGCGGCATCGGCTACATGATCATGTCGGCTTCGCATTTTCTCGCAACGGATGTCGTGTTTGTCGGTATTCTGATCATCGCTGCATGCGCGTTTGTCTTCGGCCTCGCCGTTCGTCTTCTCGAGGCGCTGCTTGTGCCCTGGAAAGGCCGGCTCTGACTAATTCCGTGACTTTTTGCCCCGGTAATAACGGGCACGGCAAGATATTTTATTAAATTTTGCGGCCTTAGTTGAGCCGCAGCGAAGACATTGGAGTTGGCAAGACGATGGCAAGACCCGACAAACAGGACCCGAGCACGCTTTCCTTTGAAACTCTGGCAGTACATGGCGGCAACGAGGTAGATACCTCGACTGGGGCGATCCGGACGCCAATCGTTATGGCAAATTCCTATCATTTGCCGGACGACCCTTCGCAGGTCGATTGGTCCGACACCAGCATCGCGCTCTACACCAGAAATTCCGGTTATAACCAGATCCGACTTCAGCAGAAACTCGCCGCGATGGAGCAGGGCGAGGATGCAGCTGTCTTCGCGACCGGTGTCGCCGCTCTTCATGCCGTATTCTTCACGCTTCTGAAGACTGGCGATCACGTCGTCGTCAGCGACGTAACCTATGAGGCCGTGTGGCGGCTTTTTGCCGAACTGCTTCCGCAGCGCTATCAGATCCAAGCCACATTCGTCGATGTAAGTGACATCGAGGCAGTCAAGGCAGCAATCCGGCCGAATACGAAATTGATTCATACCGAGACGATTGCCAATCCGACGACGAAAGTCTCCGACATCGCAGCTTTGTCATCTGTTGCGCGGCAGGCCGGGGTGCTTCTTAGCGTCGACTCGACATTTACCCCGCCGCCTTTGTTTCGACCTTTGGCAAGTGGCGCCGATCTCGTCATTCATTCGCTGACGAAATACATCAACGGCCACGGCGATGCGATGGGGGGCGTCGTCATCGGCCGGAAGGATCTCGTTCAGCGCATCAAGGGCGACGCTCTTGTCGATGTCGGGGGAAGCATCGCGCCGTTCAACGCCTGGCTGATCATGCGCGGATCGGTGACGCTGCCCTTGCGACTGGCGCAACATTGTCGATCCGCTGAGGCCGTCGCACGGTATCTTTCTTCCGACCGGCGCGTTGCATATGTCCGTCATCCGTCGTTGCCGAGCCACCCGCAGCACGATGTCGCCAAGCGGCAGTTCGGCACGAGAGGATATGGCGCGGTTATCGCGTTTGCGGTCGATGGTGATCCTGCGACGCAGAACCGCTTCGTCTCCAACCTTAAGGTTATTACCTCGGCGGTCTCACTTGGACATGATGAAAGCCTGATCGTCCACGTTGGCGCAACAGCGAGAGGTGGCTCCGACCGTTGGCCGGAGGAGTTTCGCAAATACGGTCATCTGCGCCTGTCGATCGGGCTCGAGGATACGGATGATCTCATCGCCGACATTACAGCTGCTCTTAACCTCACGTTCGGCGAGGAAGGTCAGCAAACCGGGGCCCTCGGGGATCGACGCTGATTGTGGGCCTTCATGAGGCATCATGTTCGTCGATGCGTCATGCGAGCCGCTCATGATGGGTGGATGGCGAGGCTTATCGCTTGCAAAAAACAGAAATCTCTCTCGTCCCGTTCTGAAGCACGGCGTTACTAGAGATTGCCTGCATAATAGTGCGCAAATTCTGTAGAGAATGTTGACCATAAAGCCTTTCTGCCTGAGCATCTTAAGTTATTAAGACCACGTGGCGGAGGTGACCATGATTGCAAGCAGCCTGCCTTTATTTGGGTTTGACCTTTTTGCGTTTTCGGCACGGCCTCGTGAAGCACAGCAAATAGAAGAGCCGCCTGAAAAGCGAGTTGGCCGCGATTTTGATGAAGCCCGGGACGACGAGCGATTGGCGGAAGCCAGGCATCCCGAAAGCTTCTATTGGGGAATTCATTTGCCCTGTTGAAATGGCTGGCAATCTGACGGCACCGCACTGAATGGCCCGTCTCTAATTACGGTATTTCAACCGGAAGTTTTCTGAAGATCGAAAAGGGAGAACAATCATGACTTCGACCTTGCCTGACCTACAAAACGGACATGCACCGATCACCCTGCAATATCTCTTTCGTGACGCCCTCCACGAGTTCGAGGACTGGGGCATCTTCGTTCAGGAACCAAGAGTTAGTTTTGGGCAGCACGCCGTCAGAATATCGGAAGTGTTTGAAGCCCTGAAAGGCTGCTCGGATATTGTGCCGGCCAACATCGTCGGCAGCGTAGCCGACAGGCTGACGAAGCCATGGGAAGGCGAGGGACCGTTGGACGAAATGGCCTTTTCGACCGCAGCACGGGTGATGAGCGTGCTCGTCCGGAAACGACTATTGGAAGATCAGCGATCTGAGCTCGATCCGAGCCAGCTAAAAGCCGCTATACCGCCCTACGTCGGAGATGCCGCGCAGTAGGCGGTTGTTGTGACGACCTCAGTTTACGAACTGGGCATTCGCGGGATGCTCGCCAACAGTTTTTGCGTGTAGCTGTGGCTTGGGCTCGACAGGATTTCGCGTGTTCGGCCGCTTTCGACGATGCGGCCGCGTTCGAGAATGATCATCTCCTCGCAGAGTGATGACACCAGGCTCAGATCATGCGAGACGAGCACGAATGTGATCGTCTGCGACAGCTCCTTTAACAGCTCGACGATGCGGATGCGGGTGGAAAGATCCAGCGCGCTGACCACCTCATCGGCAAGGATGACATCCGGCTGCGAGATGATGGCACGCGCAATCGCAATGCGCTGCCTCTGGCCGCCGGAAAACTCATGCGGGTAACGATTGGCCGCATCGGCTGTCAATCCGACGGCCTCTAGTGCCTGCATGACGGCGGCCTTTCTGTCGCCTTCGATGCCCAGCGAACGTAGCGGCTCGGCAACCATGTCGAAGATGCGCTGGCGCGGGTCCAGCGATGAATAGGGATCCTGGAAAACCGCCTGCACGCTGGAGCGAAAGCGCCGCATCAATTGGCGGTTCTTTAGATCGAGCAGATTGTCCTCGAACGTGACGCTGCCGCTGGTCGGTTGATTGAGGCCGAGCAAGATGCGCAGCAGCGTCGTCTTGCCGGAGCCGGATTCGCCGACAATGCCGAGATTGCGGCCTTTCGTCAGTGTGAGGCTGACATCGTGAAGCGTGCTGTTTGCGCGCGTATAGGAAAACGATACCTTGCGAACGTCGATCAGGCTCATGCGGTCATCTCCAGCGCGTCGTCGAATGCACGTGCGGCGACGACGAGGCTCTGCGTGTAGGGATGCTGTGGCTGTGCGAACACGTCGGCGACTGCGCCCGTTTCGACGATCCGGCCATGCTGCATCACCAGCACGCGATCCACCGTGCCAGCGACGACGGGCAAGTCGTGGCTGATGAACAGCAGCGCCATGTCACGCTCGCGAACGAGCCGTTTGAGCAGCGCGAGAATCTCGGCTTGAGTCGTGACATCCAGTGCAGTGGTCGGCTCGTCGGCGATCAGCAATTTGGGTTTGCAGGCAAGCGCCATGGCAATGGCGGCACGTTGCCGCTGGCCGCCGGAAATCTCGTGTGGCCAGGCATTAAAAATGCGGCCTGTGTCGGGCAGTGCGACCTGGTCGAGCAGGGACAATACTTCGCGGGTAATGCTTGCCTTGTCGGTCGCGGCGCCATCGCGTTTCGCGCGGCGCCTGACGGCCTCGCCGACCTGCCGGCCGATCCTGGCGAGCGGATCAAGCGCGGTGAGCGGTTCCTGAAACACGACGGCGGCAGCGGTGCCACGCAACGGCACAAGCTCGCGGTCGCATGCACCAACAAGCTGGTGGCCGTCGAGCAGGATGGACCCCGAAGCCATCAGAGCTTCCGGCAGCAGACCGATGGCGGCCAGCGCGGTCAACGATTTGCCGGAGCCGGACTCGCCGATCAGCCCAAGCCGTTCGCCGGCCGCGATGGAAAACGACAGGTCTGCGACTAGAGACTTGCTCCCGGTCCGGATGGCGAGATCATGGATGTCGAGGAGTGCGGTCATCGGCGACTCCTGCGGGTTGGGTCCGCGAGATCGCGCAGGCCGTCGGCGAGAAGATTGATGCCGATCACCAGCGAGACGAGCGCGATACCCGGCGCAATTGCCCCGAGCGGCGCGGTATAGACGGTTGCCTGCGCTTCCTGCAGCAGCCGGCCCCATGAGGCGTTTGGCGGTGGTGCGCCGAGGCCGAGATAGGAAAGCGATGCTTCGGCAATCACGGCCAGCCCGAATTGCAGTGCCAGATTGACGAGCAGCGTCGGCCAGATGTTTGGCAGGACATGGATCATCACCACACCCAGCCACGACGTGCCGGAAATCCGCGACGCAGTGATGTAATCCATCGAAAGCACGCGCTTGGCGAGGATACGTGTCAGCCGCGCGACGATGGCGGAATTGGCGATTCCGATTGCCACGATCGCGGTTGTGAGGCTGGCACCATCGCTGGATGCGACGATCAGCATCGCAAGCAGCAACGTCGGAAACGCAATCAGGATATCGAGACCGGCGGCCAGCACATCGTCCAGCGTCTTGGAGGCAAAAGCGGCGAGCAGCCCGATGGTGATGCCGATCAGCCCGCCGATGACGATTGCGCCGCTGCCGACGGTGAGGGCGATGCGCGAGCCGATCATGATCAGCGAAAACAGGTCACGGCCGAGCCTGTCTGTGCCGGCGAGATGGACGAGCGATGCAGCCCCCAGCCGCCCACCCGACATGGCGGACGGATCGAACGGCGTCCAGATCAAGGTCATCAGGCCGATCACTACTTGCAGGCCGACGATGATGGCGCCAATCGTGAACGTCCACGAGCGCCGTTTTTTGCCTTCGACCGAGGCGATGATGATGGTGCTTTCGCTCATCGTGACGCTCCCCCGCTACGGTCTCTCAGGCGTGGATCGATCAGACGTTGGGCAAGATCGGCGAGAAATCCGACCAGCAGGACCAGAAGTGTGGAGATGAACAGCACGCCCTGCACATTGGGATAATCGCGTTGTTCTATGCCCAGAAGCAGCATCGAACCGAGACCGGGCAGCGAAAACACGCGCTCGACGACGACGGCTCCAAGCAGGGTCGAGGCAAGCTCGATACCGATGATGGAAATGACCGGCACAGACGCATTGCGGATGCCGTGGCGGATCAGCGCCTCGGGGAACCTTGCGCCGAGCGCGCGGGCAGTGCGCAGGTAATCACTGCCGAGCACGTCCTGCGTGGCGGAGCGCACATAACGGATCAGCGATGCCGACATCACGATGGCGATGGTAATGACCGGAAGCACCAGCGCGGTGAATGCGGCGTCCGGTCGTGCCCAGCCGCGCGGCGGAAAGCCGCCGGAGGGGAAAAGCCTGAGATTGACGGCAAACACCGTGACCAGAAGAATGCCGATCCAGAACACTGGAACGGCGATGCCGAGCTGTGACACGACGGAGATCAGCGAGCCGTACCAACGATTGGCGCGCACCGCTGCGATGATGCCGAGCGGCAGTGCGATGGCGATCGCCAGCCCGAATGCCATCAGCGTCAGCGGCACGGTGATGGCCAGACGCTTGCCGATCTCAGGCAGAACGGGCGCATGGCTGACAAAGGATGTTCCGAGATCGAAGCGGGCAAGGCTTGAAACGAAGCGGACAAACTGTTGCGAAAGCGAAAGGTCAGACCCCACCTGCCGGCGTGCGGCCTCGATCTGCTCGGGATCGGCGCCGACCGAGACCAGCGCATTGGCCGGATCGCCGGGCAGCAGACGCAACAGCACGAACAGTACGGCAGCCGCGATCACGATCGAGACCAGCAGGATGGCCAGACGACGCAAGAGATAGGAAAGAATGGTCGGCACCTTTCATGGAAAAGCCGCCCGGAAAAACCGGGCGGCTGCCTTATAACGCAGATTTTCGATTTGCCGAGAGCAAGATGACGGTCAATCGGCTTTCTTGATGCCGCCGGCGAAAAACTGTGCGTTCAGGCCGTTGAGCGGATAACCGGTAACCGACTTTGCCGACACCACGATCTGCGGATAGAGGTAAAGCCAGTTGCTGGCCGCATCCTCGGCAATGATCGTGTTGGCTTCCTTCAGCTTGGTTGTCTGGTCGTCGGTCGTGGTGCTGGCCTCGGCCTGCTTGATCAGGTCGACGACTTTTGGGTTGTTGTAACCCCAGTAGAAGTCGGGATTGCCATAAAACACGATGTCCCGGTGGTTTACGTGCTCTTGCAGGGTCGCCTGGAAATCATGCGCCTTGTAGACTTTCGAATACCATTCGTTGGCGGTGATGACGTTGATGTTGACCTTGACGCCGATCTTGGCGAGTTCGCCCTGCAGGAATTGCGCGGCGATCGGGTGCGGATCGTAATTCGGCGTGTCGATGGTGAAGGAGAAACCATCCTGGTAACCGGCCTCCTTCAAAAGCGCCTTGGCGCTTTCGACGTCATAGCCATCGGTCTTGGTCAGGTCGATGAACCACGGGTCGGTCGGCGGCACCATGGAGCCGATCAGCGTGCCGTAATCGCCCCACACGGCTTTCAGCAGTTTTGCATCGTCCACCGCGCGGGCCAGCGCCTTGCGAACCTTGACGTTGTCGAACGGCGCGACGCGATCGTTATAAGCCAGAAGCAGCTTGGTGGTCGACTTGCCCTCCGCGACCGTGAAGTCGGCATTGTCCTTGAATTGGGCAAGCGAATCCGGGCTCTGCACGGAGGTGATGATATCGACGGATCCGGTCAGAAGCGCGTTGTTGAGGGCGGTCGCCTCGGTGAAATACTGAAAGACGACGTCGCCATTGCTTGGCTTCTGGCCCCAATAGCCGTCGAACCGGGTCAGCGCCAGCGACGAACCGCGACGCCAGTCTGCCAGCTCATAAGGTCCGGTACCGTCTTCGGTCGCGGTCAGATTGGTGGCGGTATCGTTGATGATCCAGACATAGCTGAGATTGTAGGGCAGGGAGATGGAACGCGACGACAGCTTGATAACGACGGTCGCATCATCCGGCGTCTCGATGCCGGCGATCGGCTTCAGGCTGTTCTTGCGCGAGCTTTTCGATTCCGCTGAAGTGACGCGTTCGATCGAGAATTTCACATCCTTGGAGGTCAGCGGCTCACCGGAATGGAATTTTACACTCGGCTGCAGGGTGAATGTGTAAGTCAAGCCGTCGTCGCTGACCTTGAAATCCTTGGCCAGAACCGGTTCAACTTCGCCTGAATCGGCAAGACGGAAGAGCCCTTCGTAGACATTGTTGTTGAAGGCCTCGTTGATACCCTGGCCGGCGCCGGCCGTGTTGTCGAGGTTCTGCGGCTCGTAGAGCGACCCGATATTGATCGTGGCGTCCGCATCGAAATCCGCAGCCAGTGCAGATCCGGCGGCCAGCGCGCCGATAAGGATCGCTGCAAGTGCTGTGCGAGCACGCATTTGTCTGCTCTCCAGGGTTGAGCCCGTACGGGTCGTCAAACCACTCATCTTGAAACTCCAATTCACCGGCCATTCCGGCCATCACACATGTTGCGAAGAATAGCCTAGTACCGATTCATCGGAAGGGCGGCGAGGGCAAAAAAATGAACTTGAAGAGAATGCGCTGCTCCGCCAGAGGAGGCACTGAAGAATTTTGTTCCAGCGCTGGAACTTCGCCATCACTCCGATTAAGTCCTTCACACAGATCATGGATTGGAACAGACAATGAGTGATATCGACAGGCAGCGGGCAAACCGTCTGATGACTGACGCCGGCATCGACGCGCTTGTGCTTTTCCAGCCGGAAGCTTTTCGTTACGCTGTCGGCGCGCCGGCCGGCGTCGCTACCATGTGGGGCCGGGCAGGGGCTGCGGTTGCACTCGTGCCGGCGCAGGTGGATGCCGATCTTGCAGCTGTGGTCAGCGATCATGCCGCCGCCACCGTGCGACGCTTGGCACCCGAAGTTGATGTACGCACCCATCGCATATGGATCGATATGCTCGACGTGACAGGCGCCGAAACGGTGACGCAGATCGACGACGCCTATCGGCGTTTCGACCTTGGTGGGCCGCGCCCCGAAACATTCGACAGGTCTGCAGTCTTCCGCCTTCTGTGCGAACTTCTTCACGATCGTGGTCTTTCGAAAGCGCGCATCGGCGTCGATCTCGAATTCATGCCCGCGGCCGATTTCGAGGCTTTGAAAACTGCGCTGCCAGAGACCGAATGGCTGGATGGTTCGACGGTGTTGCGGCGTTTGCGGGCGGTAAAAACTCCGCTCGAAATAGAACGCCTGCGCCGTGCCTCCCAAGCTGCGGAAGCGGGCTTGAGATATATGGCGCAGGCAATCAGGCCGGGTGTGTCGCTTCCAGCGCTTTCGGCCGCATGGAAGGCCGGCGCGCAGTCCGCGGCCGCCGAGGGCAGTTTTTCTCTCAGCGGTCATTGGGATTACATTTCGGTCGGGGCAGACCTTTCCGATATGGCGGCGCTTGTAACGCCAGGCGCGCTTATCAAAGCGGATGTCGGAACGCTCGTAGAGGACTATTCTTCCGATGGTGCGCGCACATTCACGTTTGGTCGAACATCAGGTCTTGCGACCGAGGTCTTCAAGGCCCTCGAGAGCGCATTTGAGGCCGGGCTAGAACAGATTCGCCCCGGAAATACCTTTGGCGCAATCCATGCCGCCATGTTGCAATCGATGCGCAAGGACGGCTTTGGCGAATATTATCGCGGCCATTTCGGTCATTCGGTCGGTGGTAGCGTCGGTATCGAGGAATGGCCGTTCTTTTCAGCCGACAATCCGGAAGTCATCGAGGCGAACATGGTCGTTGCGCTGGAAGCGCCGTTCTATGGTCAGGGGCTCGGCGCGCTGATGATCGAGGACCAGTTTCTTGTCACGGCCGATGGCGTCGAGTGCATGAACAGTCTGCCGCGCAGATTAGTCGATGTATCCGAGGCTTGAGGCCGGTGCATCAGTAATGTCACACTTCAAATGCTGCTGGATCAGCCGCTGAAGCCAAGGCTTTTCGAGGCCATCTGCCCGGCTTCCAGCAGGATCCGCACATAAGTGGATTTGCGCGCCGGATCGAAACGGAACAGCGGGAACGAAATGCTGATCGCTGCGATCGACTTCCCAAGGTGGTCGCGGATCGGCACGGCCATACAGCGCACACCCACTTCGCTTTCCTCCAATTCTTCCGAGTAACCGTCCTCGCGGACACGGATCAATTGTTCGCGCAGCGTCTCAACGTCCGTGATCGTTTTCGGCGCCAGCTTCTCGAACGTCATTTTCGATAGGCGGTCGGCGATCTCTGTTTCATCGCGATAGGCCAGAAGCGCCTTGCCAAGGGAGGTACTGTGCAGCGGGTTACGTTTGCCGAGCGGCGAGTTCATCGAAAGGCTGTAGGCACTGTCGTATTTATGGATGTATGCGACGCGCTGTTCTCGTTCGTCCATCACGCCGAGATTGATGGACTCGCCGGTCTCGCGTGAAAGCATGCCCATGGCGCGGTCGGCTACCTGCAGCAGATGTGTCTGTCCGCGTAGCGTGCGCGCACCCAGCCCGAACAGTTTCAGTGTCAGCCGGTATTTTTCAGTTTCTTCCTCCTGCTCGGCATAACCAAGATCGACCATGGTCTGCAACAATCTGTGCGTGGTGGCCTTGGAGGTCATGGCTCTCTGCGCAATATCGCCGAGACTCGAGCGACCTTCTTCCGCCAGCGTTTCGAGCACCGAAAAGACTTTAAGGACCGCAGCGACATTGTCTGATTTATTGCGAGAAGCGTCGGACATCGGTAACTCCAAAAAAATAGAATTGCATTCTGAAAATATTGTCGCGCGTTGTCAAGTCGCGTCAAATATCTAGAAAAACTCGACAAATTCGGCTAAAACGCTTTGTTCTTGCCGTTTGAAAGGTTTGGTGCGATAAAATTTGAGCACCCATTGCATTCCATTTTTTTGTATGCTTCCTTCATTTCAAGAATGAAATCGTGTTCCGATTTCGCGTTCGGGCAAGGAGGCCCGGCGGCACTGGAGGGAAGTGGCTTTGACTATGCATGCGCTCCTGCGGCAGAAGAGTTTTGTGGCGCCCAAACAAGAAGTTGTGGGTCTTATCCAGCGGCTTGCCGACAATCTCGTCGCCATTGAGGACAAGACGGGCGAATTTCTGCTGCGCCTGGAAGACGGCCGGGTGATCGACACCAAGGGCTGGGCTGGTTGGGAATGGACCCACGGGATCGGACTTTACGGCCTCTTCAATTACTGGCAGCAGACCGGCGATCAGAAGGCGCTCGACATTATTACATCGTGGTTCGATCAGCGTCTTGCTGAAGGCACTCCGACCAAGAACGTCAACACTGTCTGCCCGTTCCTGACGCTTGCATGCCTATATGAGCTCAACCCCAATCCCGCCTGGAAGCCTTATCTGGAAACCTGGGCGGAATGGGTGATGCATGAGATGCCGCGTACGAGCGAAGGTGGCATTCAGCACATCGTTTATAATAACGTCAATTATCAGCAGATGTGGGATGACACGCTGATGATGAGCGTCATGCCGCTCGCCAAAATCGGCCTGCTGCTCAATCGGCCGGATTATGTGGAAGAGGCGAAATACCAGTTCCTCATTCACACCCAGTATCTTGCCGATCGGAAGACCGGTCTCTGGTTCCATGGCTGGACCTTCGAGGACAAGCATAATTTTGCAGAGGCGCTGTGGGCGCGTGGCAATTCCTGGATCACCATTGCCATTCCGGAATTTCTCGATCTGCTCGACCTGCCGGAAGGCGATGCATTCCGCCGCCATCTGATTTCGACCCTGAAGCGCCAGGCGGAAACGCTTGCAGAGCACCAGTCGTCATCTGGTCTGTGGCACACGCTGATCAATGATCCGCAGAGCTATGTGGAATCCTCGGCGGCTGCCGGTTTCGGCTACGGGTTGATGAAGGCCGTGCGCAAGCGTTACCTCGGACCGGAATATTTGGCCGTCGCGGAGCGCGCCGTGCAGGGCGTGATCGGCCATATCGATGCGGCCGGTGAATTGCAAAATACCTCCTTCGGCACGGCCATGGGGGCGGATCTCGATTATTACCGCCAGATAAAGCTGACGGCGATGCCGTATGGGCAGGCGATGGCGATCCTCTGCCTGTCGGAATATCTTCGTTCCTACATTTAACGACCCACCCGGTTTTGCCGGGAATTTTATGACCTTGTCATACGTCCGGCGCTGGCGCCGGACCGGTGGACGCTGTCCTTTTAGGAGGAGGAAAGCATGTCTTCGCAATCTGTTTCTGAAATTACATTAGCTTATATCGGTGGCGGTTCGCTGAACTGGGCCCAGGTGCTGATGGCCGATCTCGTGCATGACCGCACGGTTGCCGGTGAAATCCGTCTGTTCGACCTCAATCTGGAGGCTGCAAAGCGTAATGCCGCGATCGGCAATCGCCTCTCCGAAGCCCACGGGCTTTCGATCCGCTACACGGCAAGCGAGACAATCGCTTCGGCGCTAAGGGGAGTGGATTTTGTCGTCGTATCGATCCTACCGGGTTCGTTCGATGATATGGCCAAGGATATTGAACTACCGGAATCCGAGGGCATCATCCAGTCGGTGGGTGACACGGTCGGGCCGGGTGGCCTGGTGCGCGCCATGCGGGCAATCCCGGCCATGGCGGAAATCGCTGAAGCTATCCGGACTTATGCGCCCAAGGCCTATGTCTGCAATCTCACAAACCCGATGTCGGTGTTGACCGGCGCACTTTACGCAGCCTTTCCCGAAATCAGGGCCTGGGGCGAGTGCCATGAGGTCACCAAACTGCGCCACATCATAGCCTGGCTTGCCAATCGTGCGGAAGGTTCGATCCGCTACGACTTTCGTGACGTGCAGGCCAATGTTCTAGGCATCAACCATTTCACCTGGGTCGATCGCGCCTTTGTGGGCGGCCGTGACTGGTTGCCGGACTATCTGAGTTTCGCTGCAGAAAACCGCGCGAAAGGATGGAGGGCCGTGCCACTCGATCCGGCTGATGAATTCCAGCGCTATTTCGAGGATGTCAACCGGGTCAAGTTCGATCTCGCGGCGCGCTTCGGCATCGCCGCGGCGGCAGGTGATCGGCATCTTGCCGAATTTCTACCGTCGAGCTGGTATCTCGGCCACGCTGGAGAATGGGGCTTTGGCCTCACGCCTGTGGACTGGCGCCGTCGCGACCAGGCGAAGCGCCGGGAAGATGCACGTACAGCAGAAACCGCCAGCGAGGTACCGCCGCTGCGAGCCGTATCCGAAGAGGCTCTTGTGGGGCAGATCCGGGCACTGACACGCGGCGAAACGCTGATCGTCAATGCCAATATGCCCAATACCGGGCAGATGGAAGGATTTGCGCCGGGTACAATCGTCGAGACCAATGTGCTGTTCTCCGGTCATGGCGTGCGCCCGATCCATGCCGGCCGTTTGCCGGCCGCCGTTGAGGCTTTGGTTAAGCCGCATGCGGAACGCCAGAACGCAGTGCTGAAAGCGGTGCTCGCCAGTGATGGCGCGACGCTCGAAGGCCTGTTCCTCTCCGATCCGTTGGTTGTTCCGCTGGGGCAGGACCGTGCCGCAAAACTGTTCCGAGCCATGGTTGCCGCAACTGCCGGGCGCCTGCCGGAGAACCTCAGGAGGCTATCTGCATGAGTGGCGACAGTCGACTTCTCGGCTTCTGGTACGTTCTACCGTACCTGATCGGCCTCTTGGTCTTCACGGCCATACCATTCCTCGGATCGCTCTATCTGTCGTTTACCGATTACCGGCTGATGCAGGGAATGGATTTTGTCGGACTGCAAAATTACACCGACATTCTGACGAGCGACCGCACGTTTGCCCGCTCGTTCAAGGTGACGATGCTCTTTGTGGCGCTGACCGTGCCGTTGAAACTCGCGTTCGCGCTTTTTATCGCCAGTATCCTTAACGCCAAGCTCAAGGGCATCGGTTTTTTCCGCACCGCCTATTATGTGCCTTCCATTCTTGGTGGCTCGATCGCCGTCGCGGTTTTGTGGCGCTACATGTTTGCCGATGTTGGCATGGTCAACATGGTTTTGACTGGACTAGGTTTCAAAGCCATCAACTGGTTCGGCAATCCCGGCACTGCACTGTTCACCATCACGCTTCTGCGTCTTTGGCAGTTCGGTTCGGCCATGGTCATCTTTCTCGCTGCACTTCAGTCGATCGACAAGTCACTCTACGAGGCCGCGGCCATCGACGGCGCAAAACCCTGGCGAGCCTTCTTCGCCGTCACCCTGCCGCTTCTGACGCCTGTGATCTTCTTCAACCTGATCATGCAGATGGTTCAAGCCTTCCAGGAGTTCAACGGACCTTATGTGATCACCAGCGGCGGCCCGCTGAAGTCCACCTATCTGCTGCCGCTTTACATCTATGAAATGGCCTTCAAGAAATTCGACATGGGTTATGCCTCCGCCATCGCCTGGGTGCTGTTCACAGTTATCATGGCGTTGACGCTGATCGCCTTCTGGTCGTCGAAATACTGGGTCTATTACGCCGGCGACAAGAGGAGCTGACCATGAGTGACAGTATCATTCACTCCGACGACAAGGCCATCGAAGAGGCCGAACGGTATCTGGCCGCACAGAAGCGCCGTGAAAACATCTCGCTTGCCATCCGCTATACCATCCTAACGATTGTCGGCCTCATCATGCTTTATCCGTTGATCTGGCTGGTCGGCGCGAGCTTCATGACCAACGAGGAAATTTTTGGCGGCGTCGGTTTCATGCCCACGAACCCGGTAATGGACGGGTATGCCGAAGGCTGGCAGACCTCGACGCCCTACACGTTCGGCCGCTTCTTCTGGAACACGTTTCTGATCATCGCGCCGAAGACAATCTGCACGGTGATTTCGTGCACGGTGGTCGCCTACGGGTTTGCCCGTTTCGACTTTCCCGGCAAGAAGATCCTGTTCGCCGCCGTGATCGGCACGCTGCTTTTGCCGAACGTGGTTACCCGCATCCCGCAATACATGCTCTTCAACGAACTTGGCTGGCTCGACAGTTACCTGCCGCTCTGGGTGCCGTCCGCTTTTGCCGGTGATGCCTTCTTCGTCTTCCTGCTGTTGCAGTTCCTGCGGTCCATTCCCCGTGACATGGAAGAAGCGGCACGCGTGGACGGTGCCACCAGCTTCCAGGCGCTGATCTATGTGGTCGTGCCGATGCTGGTGCCTGCGATGATCTCCGTGGGGCTGTTCCAGTTCATGTGGACCATGGACGATTTTCTCGGCCCCTTGATCTACATCTCCTCGGTCGAAAAGTTTCCTGTTTCACTGGCTCTCAAGCTGTCGATCGACACCGCTGAGTCGTTCGAATGGAACCGTATCCTTGCCATGTCAGTCCTGACGCTTCTGCCGTCATTGCTGGTGTTCTTCATGTCTCAGAAATACTTCGTCGAAGGCATCTCTGCTGGTGGCGTAAAGGGTTAATCCAATGGCACAACTGACTATCCGCAACCTCGAAAAAGTCTATAGCGGCACCGTGAAGGCACTCCATGGCATCAATCTCGACGTCAAGGACGGCGAGTTCATGGTCCTGGTCGGTCCCTCCGGCTGCGCCAAGTCGACGACGCTGCGTATGATTGCCGGACTGGAAACGGTCTCCGGTGGCCACATCACCATCGGTGAAAGGGTGGTCAACAACCTGCCGCCGGGGGACCGCGGTATTGCCATGGTGTTCCAGAACTATGCGCTCTATCCGCATATGAAGGTCCGCAAGAACCTCTCCTTCGGGCTTAAACTTGCCGGCGAGAATAAGGAAGAGATTGCAAAGCGTGTCGCGGAAGTGGCCGAAGTGCTGGAAATCGAACCGCTGCTCGACCGCTTGCCCAAGCAACTTTCCGGCGGTCAGGCGCAGCGTGTGGCGCTGGGCCGTGCGCTGATCAAAAAACCGGAAGTATTCCTGTTCGACGAGCCGCTTTCCAACCTCGATGCCAAGCTGCGCGCATCCATGCGCGTTCGCATCACCGATCTGCATCGTCGATTGAAGGAACAGGGGCAGTCATCGACTGTCGTCTACGTGACCCATGACCAGGTCGAGGCGATGACCATGGGGGATCGGATCTGCGTCATGAAGGACGGCCGCATCATGCAGGTGGACGATCCCGAAACGCTCTATGCCCGACCGGCAAATGCCTTCGTCGCAGGGTTTATCGGCATGCCGGAAATGAACCTCGTTAATGCCACGCTCAGCCAGGGCGAGAGCGGGCCGGTGGTAACCTTCGGTGACCAGTCGATACAGTTTGGAGACAATCTCGCAGGACGCCTGGAAGCCGGTACCGCCGGCGATGTCACCTTCGGCGTGAGGCCGCAGCATTTCCGTCTGGCGGAAGCGGGTGAGCACGCGCTGGTAGCAAAGGTCAGCAAGGCGGATTTCCTCGGCCATGAGGTGGATGTTCATATCAGCATTGGCGGCCAGCGTTTTACCATCGTCCTACCCGTCGAGGATTTCCGCAAGGCGAATGTCGATGGCGCCATTCGTATTCGCCCGGAAGAGGAACGGGTTTTCATCTTCGACCGCACAAGCGGTCTGAACGTCAGCCTCGCCTGAGGGTGCGACTGACGACCATGTCACCGATGCAGGGTTTCAGGAGGAAAACGCATCATGAGAAAGAAATCGATACTGAATGTTCTGTCTCTAACATTGGCTGCATCCGTGGTCGCGACAAACTTCGCGGCGGCAGCGGATTTGCGCATGTCCTGGTGGGGAGGCGATGGTCGCCATGTCGCCACGCAAAAGGCGCTGGAATACTGCACGGGCAAGACCGGGCATAAGGTCAAGGCGGAGTTTGCCGGCTTTGAAGGTTATCTGGAAAAGCTGATGACGCAGATGGCCGGCAGCACCGAGGCCGATATCATCCAGGTAGACTGGCCATGGCTCTTCCAGTTCTCCAAGGATGGTACCGGGTTCGCCGACCTCAAGCAGTTCGCTGGCGAACTTGACCTGACCCAGTGGAATGATAGCCAGCTCGCGCCTGCCACAATCAAAGGCAAGCTGAACGGGTTGCCTGTCTCCGTGACCGGCGCCACCTATTATTTCAACGATGAAATCTACAAAAAGGCAGGGATCGACACGCCGAAAAGCTGGGATGATCTTGCTGCCGCAGCCAAGAAGCTGAATCCCCAGGGCCTTTACCCATTCGATAGCACCCGCGTCATCCTGATGCTGATGATCGAAGCCTTTACAGCGCAGATTTCCGGCCAGGAATTCGTCAAGCCCGGTACCAATGAGCTTGCCTGGACGGCCGAGGATATTGCCGGCGCGCTCAAGCATTACCAGTGGATGGTGGATAACGGCATCGTGCGCTCCGCCAAGGATGCCGCGGGTGTTGGCAATATCGAGATTTTTGACGACCCGGCCTGGGTATCGGGCAGGATCGGCGGCACTTATTTCTGGGATTCGACCTATTCGAAATATAATGATCCGCTGACGGTCGGGAAGCTGGTGCCGGCAGCTCCGCTACAAATCAAGGGTGCGAAGTCCGATGGCGTCTACAAAAAGCCGTCCATGGTCTTTTCGATCTCCAAACATTCGAAGGACCCGAAAGCTGCAGCCCAGGTCATCAATTGCCTGCTGAACGACAAGGATGCGATCCTGATACTTGGTGACAGCCGCGGCCTGCCGGCTTCGGCAATCGCCAAGGCAACGCTGGAAGCGGCAGGGAAGCTGACACCTGAGCGTCTCGAGGGCGCAAAGATCGTTGCTGCAGCAACGGGACCCGTCATGTCTCCGTTGATCGAACATCCGACTGTGCAGGAATTGTTTAAGGATGTTATCGAGCAGTTTGCCTATGGCCAGCTGACAGCCGACGAAGCCGGCCAGGAAATCGTTGACGGACTGACCAAGGCGCTTCGCCGTCTCTGATCATTGCAAAGGCCCATGCCGAAAGGCATGGGCCTTTTTTTGACTTCTACGGCTTGGCAGTCGGTTGGGCGCTTATCCTACTCCCGAAGATAGCGCTTCCACATAGGGCGCTCGGCGCGGCGGCTCGCCCCGCGTGGTAGCACCACCTCAAGATCAAAAACGTAATAACGCCGCATGGTTACCAAAGGTCAAGCCAGCGGCCTTCATTGGATTGACCACATATGGCATGTTGTTATTTTCGACGTTCCTACATCACTTTGGGTGTCGAGGAGAACGTCAGCGTTAGGGCGAAAGTCGTCGTCGATAGGCCGTACCTGTGATGTGACCGAGCTGCTCGAAACACAGTTATCCCTAACCGTCAGGAAAGCCTCCCATTTCATTGATGGGTTCGTGACGAACCGCCGCTTACCCAAGGGCATGAGCCTGCCGCAACAAAATCCGCGCCAACCATCTCGCGGTGCGACGCTATCGAAGAAAGAACGTCATGAATTCGTTTCAACAAGATCCCGCCACACTGCATTTGGCGACGCCGGGAGGAGCTGCAGCCTCGGTCCTGCACCATGGTGCCCAACTGGCTTCTTGGCGGTCCGCGAAAGGGACGGAAAACATCTATCTCTCTGAACTTGCCGATTTTTCGCCTGGTAGCTCCGTACGTGGCGGTGCGCCCATCTGCTTTCCGCAGTTTTCCACCCTCGGTGATCTGCCGCTGCATGGCTTTTTCCGCAACCAGACGTGGACGCCGGTCGCGAGTGGTGCCGACGGAGCCGAGGTCGCTCGGTTACAGCTTACCGACACACCCGAAACGCGCGCGCTGTGGCCGCATTCTTTCCAAGCCGAGCTTCAGGTGACGCTGACCGATCGCAGCCTGGAAGTTGCCTTTTCGGTGCTGAATACCGGATCCGAGGTTTTCTCTTTCACCGCGGCGCTCCACACCTACTTCCGTGTGACCGCAATCGAGAACGTCAGCATTGCCGGCTTGCAGAACATTCGTTACCTGGACAAGCTCAAGGATAACGTCATCGCTGCTGAAACGAACGAGCGATTGCTGATCGACCGTCCGCTCGACCGCATCTATTACAACACGACGGATGAACTGACACTGGAGGAAGGTGAGCGCCGGTTGCTTATCTCAGCGCAGGGAATGCCCGATACGGTCGTATGGAATCCCGGTCCGGAGCGTTGCGCGACAATAGCCGATCTCCCAGATGACGCCTGGAGACATTTCGTCTGCATCGAGGCGGCGGCCATTGATATCCCTATCTCTCTCGCTCCTGGAGCGACATGGCGCGGAGTCCAAAAAATAACGGATATTCAAGGCGATTGATGAATCCGCTTGAGCATTGTTACCGATCAGCCGGCGCAGCCTGATCGAACGGTGCTTGGGAAATCAGAAAAGCGAACATAAGCGGCGTGATGAGCATCGATCGCCGCGCTGATCGCGGAGCCGCGATATCCGCGGCCCCTTTATTGTCGGATGCAAAGCTTATTGCGGGGTCAGGTCGAAGCCGAACCACTTCATCGATAGGGTCTTCAACGTACCGTCAGCCTTGGCGGCGGTGATCGCTTCGTCGAACTTGGCCTTCAGCGCGGTGTCGCTCTTGCGCAGGCCGACCGAGCTGCCGGCGCCGAGGAAACCACCCTGGAAGCGCGGGCCGACAATTTCCATGTCGCTGTTGGTCGGCTTTTCAGCGGCGGTCTTCAAGTAACCCATGGAGGCCATGATCACATCGACGCGACCCGCAAGCAGGTCGAGGTCATGCTGTTCAGTGGTCTTGTACTCGCGCTTTTCGACCGTATCCTTGAGGTATTCATCGATGAAGCGCGAGGCGATCGATGCGGTCTGCACGCCGATAATCTTGCCTTTCAGCAGCGGCTTCAGTTCCTCGACGGCTTTGCGAGCGCCTTCCTCGTTGCTGGCGAGTGAAAAGAGAGCATCCTTCAGCGGCATTTTGGAAAGGTCGCTATCCTTCAGAACTGCAAAAGCCTGGCCCGTGCTGCCGTAGGACATCGAGAAATCGATGACTTCCTTGCGCTTTTCGGTGGCCGACATTCCGGCCATGATGGCGTCGAACTTGCCGGCGTTGAGGGCAGGGATCATGCCGTCGAAAGCCTGCGCGACGATCGTGCACTTGATCTTCATATGGTCGCAGAGATAATGCGCCAGTTCGACGTCATAGCCGTCCAGTGTGCCGTCCGGCTTGGTCAGGTTATAGGGAGGAAATGCGCCCTCAGTGGCGATGGTGATTTCCGTCTTTTCCTGCGCGAAAGCGCCGGTCGCAAGTGTAACCGCTGCGAACATGCCGGCAGCCAGTGTTTTCATGAATGTCATTGTAGTTCCCCGTCTCCTTGTTGGGTTTATCCTGGTCATCAGGCACTGATGAATTTTCGAAAGCGTTCCGACTGCGCATTGGTGAACATCTCCCCAGGGCTGCCCTGTTCCTCAATGGCGCCCTGGTGGAGGAAAATCACCCGGCTGGAAACGTCGCGCGCAAAGGCCATTTCATGGGTGACGACCAGCATGGTGCGGCCCTCATCGGCCAGCGAACGCATGACACGCAGCACTTCCCCGACCAGTTCCGGATCAAGGGCCGATGTCGGTTCGTCGAACAGCATCACCTTGGGGCGCATTGCGAGCGCACGCGCAATCGCTGCACGCTGCTGCTGACCGCCGGAAAGATGCGCCGGATAATGATTTCGCTTGTCGGCAATGCCGACTTTTTCGAGCAATGCCTCGGCTTCCGCAATGGCTTCCGCTTTCGGCCGTTTCTGCACATGGATCGGCGCTTCGATGATATTTTCGATTACCGTCTTGTGCGACCAGAGATTGAAGCTCTGGAAGACCATTCCGAGTTCGGAGCGAATGCGCTGTACCTGTTTGCGGTCAACAACCTGTCCGTGGCCCTTCGCGTCACGCTTGAGGCCGATCTTTTCGCCGGCCACGCTGATATCGCCGGCATCGGGCGTTTCCAGCATGTTGATGCAGCGAAGCATGGTCGATTTGCCGGAACCCGATGAGCCGAGGATCGAGATGACTTCACCTTCATGGGCTGTCAGGTCGATGCCTTTCAGCACTTCGATCGGGCCGAAACTCTTGCGCAACCCGCGGACTTCGATCGCCGGGGTGGTGGTGATGGGTGTCATCGCAGTCATCTCATTTCTCCTGCCGCAACGGGCTGCAGGGCGGGCGCTTGTCGTAGATGCGGGCTCAGGCGGTATTCGATCAGCACGACGATGCGGGTCAGCAGAAAGTTGATGGCGAGATAGATCGCGCCTGCAACGATGAACACTTCGATCGCCCGGTAGGTTTCGGAAATCAGTTTCGCTGCGACGCCGGTTATCTCCATGATGGTGATGATCGAGGCAAGCGACGTCGCCTTCACCATGGAGATGATTTCGTTGGAGTAAGCTGGCAGCGACTGGCGAATTGCGAGTGGTATCACGATCCGGCGGAACACCAGAAAACGCGACATGCCGCATGCGCGTCCCGCTTCCACCTGACCATGCGGCACGGAAAGCAGGCCGCCGCGGATGATTTCTGCGGAATAGGCGGCGGTGCACAACATCAGTGCGATGATCGCGCACCAATAGGGGTCGCGCAGGATGAACCAGAACATGCTGCGGCGCACGCCGCGGAATTGGCTGAGGCCATAATAGATCAGAAAAATCTGCACGAGCAGCGGCGTGCCGCGAAAGATGAAGATATAGGCGCGGGCAAGCCAGTTGAGCGGGGCAATGCCGGAGACGCGACACAGCGCCAACCCGAGTGCCAGAACGGTTCCCAGCGCCACCGACGTTGCAGCCAGTTGCAGCGTCATCGGAATGGCCGAGATCAGCGTGATAAAAGTCTCATAGAGAAAAACGAAATCCATCAGCCCCTCCGAACACCGCGGGTGAACCGCTTTTCGCCGAACTGCAGCAGCGCACCCGATAGGGTCGAGATGGCGAGATAGATCATGGCGGCGATGAAGTAGAAGTCGAAGGGCCGACCGGTGGAGCCGGCGCCGATCTGCGACTGGCGCAGCAACTCGACCACACCGGTTATCGACACCAGAGCGGATTCTTTCAGCACGATCTGCCAGACATTGCCCATGCCGGGCAAAGCATAACGCAGCGTCAGCGGCGCGATGATACGGCTGAAGCGCAGGAAAGGGGACATGCCGCAGGCAATGGCGGCTTCAAGCTCTCCCGAGTGAACCGCCTTGTAAGCACCGCGAAAGACTTCCGTCTGCTGCGCGCCCGAGGTGACGCCAACGGCCAATGCTCCGGCAAGAAAGCCAGGAAAACTGATAAAGCCGCTTGCACCGAAAAGATGGCCCACTGCGGAAATGGCCGTGCTGCCGCCAAAATAGAAAAGATAGATGACCAGAAGGTCGGGAATACCACGCAGCACGGTGGTGTAGGTGCCGGCAACGCTACGGGAGATAGGACCGCCGGCGATTTTTGCCCATGCGCCCAATGCGCCGAACACCATACCGATGGCATAACCGGCCAACGCGATCAGGATCGTCATCAGTGCGCCGGCGGCAAGGGCAGGCCCCCAGCCATCCGGCCCGCTGCCGATCAGATCAAGGAAAGAAGGCTGTGTCATGCAGCATCCTGGACGGGCGGGATCGGAGGATCGACGTCATCCGGGATCGGGTTGACGAAGGGCGTACCTTCCAGCCGGAAGGCAAAATCCGCTTTTGCCTCGGCAATCCGTTCCGGATTGGCAAACAGATCGGCAGCTGTCGAGGCCATCACCTTGGCAGCATGGGTCATGCCCTTGTGGGCCGCCGGCAGTTTGCCCTGTGCGACCAGCTGCCAGGAATGGCCGGGCGTGCCGATCGCATAGGTCGCGCCGCGTACCTGCACGGTCGGAACCACCCAGCTGACGGTGCCGACATCGGTGGAGCCGACGATCGACGTATCGCCGCTTTCCGGCGGGAAAATGAGGTCGCAAAGCGATACGCCGGGACGGGGCTTAAGACCAAAACGCTGGAAGGAGGACTTGATGTCGGCCGGCGTGAACGTCTTTTGGAATTCGGCCGCCTTGGCGCGATCAGCATCATCGAAATCCGGCAGACCGATACGCTCGATATGGCCGTGCATCAGGGTTTCGAGCGGCGTGTTGCCGACGAGGTTGGCGTCACCGCTGATGATCTCGTTCCTGACTGTCGTGCCGGTCATCAGTGCCGCGCCTGTCGCGACATCCTTGACGCGCTCGACGAGTTCGAGAAGGTCCGGCAGGTCACGGGCGCGCACGAGATAACGGACTGTGGCGCGGGCCTGCACGACATTGGGTGCGTTGCCACCGGTATCCGTGACGGCGTAGTGGACGCGCGCGCTCGAAGGCATGTGTTCGCGCAGATAATTGACGCCGACATTCATCAGTTCGACGGCGTCGAGAGCGGAGCGCCCGAGATGAGGCGTTGCCGCGGCATGAGAGGCGCGGCCGGAGAAATAGAAGTTCAACTCATTGCAGGCGAGCGAGACCGGGTTATTAACGCCGACAAAGGCGGCCGGATGCCAGCAGATGGCAATGTCAACATCATCGAACACGCCGGCGCGAACCATGAACCCTTTGGATGAACCGCCTTCTTCCGCCGGGCAGCCATAATAACGGACACGTCCGGGCAGGTTGTTGGCGGCCAGATAATCCTTCACCGCTGCCGCTGCCAGCAGCGAGCCGGAACCAAGCAGGTTGTGACCGCAGCCATGGCCGTGACCGCCGGCAATCAGCGGGCGTTCCTCGGCGACGCCAGCTTCCTGACTGAGGCCGGGCAGGGCGTCGTATTCACCAAGAATGGCGATCACCGGGCCGCCTTCGCCGGCTTCGCCCATCACTGCCGTCGGCATGCCTGCGACATTGCGGGTAATGCGAAATCCTTCAGCAGCAAGCTGCGCCAAATGCGCCTCGCTTGAGGAAAACTCCTCGTAATTCACTTCCGGCGTATCCCAGACCTTATCACTTAAGCGGGCGTAGTCGGGAGCTTTCTTGTCGATCAGTTCCCATACGGCGTCGGAGTTCTTCATGCGCTGCGATCTTTTGTTGACAAAATTGGTACCAATCGTATTGACGGAATAACATTTGCGCAACATCTATTTTTGATTGTTTATTGTGCAAAGACACTGATTTCGGGGGTGGTGATGACGGGTTCTCCGGCGGCGAACGACGTGGATGAAGAGTTGGATGCTACCCAATTGATCTTGCAGGATATTCAGTCGGGTATATATGCGCCAGGCACATGGCTGAAGCAGATCGACCTCGAGACCCGTTACAGCCGTGGTCGCAACGAGATTCGCCGTGCGTTGGATAGGCTCGCTCTCAAGCGGGTTGTCGAACATGTGCCGAACCGTGGATACCATGTCTATCTGACCGACGGAAAGCAGTGGGACGACATCGCCGAAATCCGCATCATGCTGGAGACGGGGATCGCCGCCAAAGTGATCGAGCGCGCAACGCCGACGGATATCTCCGCGCTCAGAGAACTGGCCAATCGCTTTCAAAGCTTACTTCTTTCAGGCACGGTGCTTGAGCTTTATGAGGCAAATCTGGCCTTTCACCGCGCCTATGTCGATCTTGCCGGAAATGCGGAGATGCACAGCGTGATTGCCGAACTACGGCAACGTACATCGTCAGCGCCAGTCTCGCAGTGGCATACGCGTTTGAGAATAGAGGTTTCGGCCGCGGAGCATCACCGCATGGTCGATTCTATCGAGGAAAAAGACGAGTCCAGGCTAAAGTTGCTCGTCGAACAGCATATCCGGCAAAAGTGACCGACTGACCATGCTTTAAGCCAGGGGATTCGTGATAATCTCGCATCGAGCGGATGGTGTTAAACAGATAGAGCTAATCGTTTCCCGCCAGGAAAACCCGGTTTCAATTCGATCCTAAAAGTCGCACAGTCCCATCACTTTCGTTTCCTTATGTCTTACAGAACAGCCGACGTTCGGCTAGGCTGTCCGCTTTTCGGTTTATTATGATTTTACTCGCTCTTTTCGAACGCGCAGCCTTGATGCTGATGGTGCTGTTCTTTCTCGGGCGCACGCGCCTGTTCAAGAACGTGCTCTGGAAAGGCAAGCTCAGCGGCCTTGAACTTGCCTTTCTCTCCGCACTGTTTTCCGGCTTTGCCGTCGGCGGCACCTATATGGGCATTCCGGTCGAAGGCGCGCTGGTTAATGTCCGCACGATCGCAATCATGTCCGGCGGTATCCTCTTCGGCCCCTGGGTCGGCATCCCCGCAGGTATCATTTCCGGCCTGCACCGTTTTCTGATCGACATCCATGGTCCATCCGCGATCGCCTGTCTGATCAGCAGCATCTGCGCCGGCCTTCTATCGACGGCGATCCATTATCACGGTCGCCGCAGATGGCTTTGGTTGATCGGAAGTCTTGCCGGCATGGCCTGCGAATGCCTGACCATGCTGCTCATCCTGCTTTTTGCCCCGGCCGGCGTCGGCATTGCCATCGTGTCGGAAATTGCCTGGCCGATGATTATCGGCTCGATGTGCACCGGCATGATCATCAAGCGCATACAGGATATCGAGGACGAGAAGGAATTGACCGCGGCCAATGAGGCAAGGCTTGCCCTCATCATTGCCAACCGCACGTTGCCCTTTTTCCAGAACGTACAGGATGACACGCTCGCCAAGGTCTGCGAAGTGATCCACGAGTGCCTGGAGGCCGACGCGGTGGCAATCACAGATCGCGACCACGTGCTGGCCTATGTTGGCATCGGCCATGAGTATTACGACGAGGAGCATAAGCACTTAAGCGATCTGACTGCCGACGCCATCCGCAACGACCGGATCACCGTCGACAATAACCTGCATCGCTATCCGGCTGCTGATTTCCGCTCGGTTGCGATCGTGCCCCTGCGCGAAAACGGCCTCGTTACCGGTACCCTCAAAATCTTCTTCACCCAGCCGGACATGATTACCGATTCACTGCGCGAACTCGGCGTCGGCCTGTCACAGTTGATATCCACGCAGATAGAACTGTCGCGCGTGAAGGCTTTGCGCGAAATGGCGGCAAAGGCGGAATTCCGCGCCCTCCAAAGCAAGATCAATCCGCATTTTCTGTTCAATGCGCTTAACGCTATCTCCTCCCTTGTCCGCCTTCGTCCGGACGAGGCTCGCCAAGTCATTGCCAAGCTGGCCGATTACCTGCGGCAGAATCTCTCGCTCAGCGACGGCATGATCGACATCCAGGACGAGCTGCGGCAGGTGCGTGATTATGTGGCGATCGAACAGGCCCGTTTCGGGCCCAAGCTGACGGTCACCTTCGATGTCGATAACGTAAATATCGATATTCCGAGCCTGTCGCTCCAGCCGCTCGTCGAGAACGCCATCCTGCACGGCATCCAATCCCAGCCACGTCCGGGCGAGGTCCATATCGCGGTCAAGCGCCTTGCCGATAGTGTCAGCGTCACCATCCGCGATACAGGTAAAGGTATCGATCCCGAGGTCATCAAGGCGGTTGAAAACGGGGAGGCCGTGCGTGACCGGATCGGATTGATGAATGTCAATGAACGGTTGAAACTGCTCCATGGCCACGGGTTGAATATCCAGAGACTCGAACCCGGCACGTCGGTGAGCTTCGACCTGCCGCTCGAAAACAGGGAAACTGCATGAGAGCCCTGATCGTTGAAGACGAATATCTCGCACGTGACGAACTGAAATGGCTGATCGAAAAACACAGTTCCATCAAGGTGGTCGCAACCGAGGAAGACGGTTTGGCGGCGCTACGCTATCTGCAGGAAAACGACCTTGATGTCGTCTTTCTCGATATCAATATTCCTTCGATCGACGGCATGACTCTGGCTCGCAATTTGCACAAGCAGGCCAACCCGCCGAAGGTGGTCATAGTCACCGCGTACAAAGAGCATGCCGCCGAAGCCTTCGAACTGGAAGTCTTCGACTATATTCTTAAACCGTTTAATGAGCAGCGAGTTGCCAACACGCTGAGGAGGCTGGAAAACAACTCAAACTCGGCGGCTCCGTCTGCGCCGACGCATCAGCCGGTTGCCGCGACCAAGAGGACCGTCAATATTCCCCGCAAGGACAGTATCCTTGTGCTGCCGGCAGACCTCATCTACTACGCCCGCGCCGACGAAAAACTGACCTACGTGCACACCGTAAAGGGCCACTTCGTCATCCCGACCAGCATCGGCGATTTCGCCGAAAAGCTGCCCGCCGACACCTTCTTCCGCTGCCATAGGTCATGGTGCATCAACACGGCTAAGATCCGCGAGATTTCGCCTTGGTTTAACGGCACCTACGTCATCAAGCTGCACAATTTCGATGACGTCGAAATTCCCGTCAGCCGGTCGCATCTGAAAGAGTTCAAGCAACTCATGCAGCTCTGACGGCAACTCATTCCAAGGATCGGGCAGTTCACGCCTTTTTCGAACGGCAGGAATAATGAGAAGGCTAGATTTCCTCCGTATTCATAAAGGAGGAAACGCGGATGACCGCTCTTCCCATTTCAAAACGTTATTACACCCTTGTCGGCACCATTTTGTGCCAGTTCGGCCTCGGCTCGGTCTACACATGGAGCCTGTTCAACGAAGGCCTGTCGTCGAAACTGTCGGAGCCGCTCACCCAGGTTGCGCTCACTTTCGGCCTTCTGAGCTTGGCACTTGCCGTCGGCTCTTCACTGTCGGGCCGTCTGCAGGAGAAATTCGGCTTGCGCACTGTTGCGATCACTGCCGGTCTTGCGCTCGGGCTCGGCCTTTATCTGACCTCGACTGCAAGCAATCTTACCCTGCTCTATATCTATGGCGGCATTCTTGTCGGCGCAGCTGACGGCACCGGCTATCTGCTGACCCTGTCGAATTGCGTCAAATGGTTTCCTGAGCGTAAGGGATTGGCTTCTGCCTTCTCGATCGGCGCCTACGGTCTTGGCAGTCTCGGCTTCAAATACCTCAACCTCGAGCTGATCAGCCGCTTTGGAATGGAAAGCGCCTTCGGCATCTGGGCAATTGCTGCACTGGCACTGGTTGTCGGCGGTGCTCTGCTCATCAGCGAAGCCCCGCAAGCCCGCGGTCACGCGGTCAGCGCAGGCACTAAGGACTACACGCTGGCAGAGGCCGTGCGTCAGCCCAGATACTGGCTGCTTGCCCTGATGTTCCTCGCCGTCTGCATGAGCGGACTTTACCTGATCGGCGTCGCCAAGGATGTCGGAGAGCGTTATGTCGGCCTTTCGGCCTCGGTTGCAGCCGATACCGTTGCCATCATCGCTGCTGCCAACCTGCTTGGCCGGCTTGTGCTCGGCATCCTGTCGGACAAGATCGCCCGGATCCATATCATCAGCATAGCGCTCGCCTGCGCGCTGGTCGGCATGGCTCTCCTCCTCTTTGTACCTCTGAACGAGTATTCTTTCTTCTTCGCGGTCGCCTGCGTTGCCTTCTCGTTCGGCGGCACGATCACCGTCTATCCCGGCCTGGTCAGTGACTTTTTCGGTCTGGCCAACCTCGCCCGCAACTACGGCCTGATTTATCTTGGCTTCGGGATCGGCAGCGTCATCGGCTCGATCGTCTCTTTCGCGCTAGGAGGCTTCCTTCCGACCTTCTACCTGTCACTACTGTTGCTGTTTGCCTCGCTTCTATGCTCGATCAGCCTGTGGCCGAGCCTGTCACACAGAACAACGACTGTAACAGCTCACTGAACATCGACCGCCATTAGTCATCAGCCGTCCGCCGCAAGGCGGGCGGCGTTCCATATGCGAATTCGACCAACCTGCGTACGAGGCGGATGAGGAACACGAAACCGCCACAGCGCGTCGAGCCGGGTTTCGGTCAGTGCGTGGGGGGCGAAAGACGCGCATTGGCCAGTTCGGCCGTCGTTCGGCTTAACCGTGTCGCGAGCGTGCGCATGATCTCGGCTGCGACCTCGGGAAATTCGCTCGTCAACGCCAGGAAGTGATCCTTGCTTATGCGTAAGGCTTCCAGTTTCGACGTGGCACGCACGGTTGCGGTGCGAGGAATATTGCAGAGAACCGACATTTCGCCAACAATTGCATTGGGTCCGACTTCCGCGACCCTGATGTCGCCGGCAGCAGACGATACGATCACATCCGCAGCGCCGGACAGCAGCACATAGGCTGCATCGCCCTGGTCACCTTGACGGCAGAGATCCTGGCCTTGGCGATAGGTCACGCGATCGCAGGCGAAAGCAAGCAGCTTCAACTTCGCTGGCTCGATGCTGGCGAAAATCGGCACTTCCCTCAATGTTTTGACTTCATCGCTGAGCAAGTTTGTTTCTCCGGAAATCCCCTTTTCCCATGTCACGTGGATTTTCACAGACGACGCGACTGCAACTCCATCAACTCCCGAAAAGCAGCATTTGACTGCGATAATTCCAGGTAGTCACCGCTGCCTATCAATGAACCACGCTGAAAGAGCAGGACTCGATCGAAAATCCGAGCGATATGCGGATCGGAAATAACCCACAGGACCGCGGAAGCCCGCTTCATATCGCTCCGCTGCTGGATAATACACCGCGTGATCTCCTCTTCAATCCGCTGGTCTAGCGCCGACAGAGGCCTGTTCAATATGGTAAAGTCCGAATGTTTCAGCAATGCGCGAGCAAGATTGAGCTTTTGCCTCTGCGCCAATGCCAGCCGCTTTCCGCCCGCGCCGACATCAAACTGAAGACCAATCGCCAGAGCGTTCTCATAGAGGCCGAGCGCGGAAAACAGCTCCTTCATGATCGTCCGGATATGTTCGGCTGCATCGGCCACCTGATGCGCAACCCGGCCGAACAATACATTGTCGAGTAACGTGGCGGATGCCGTAAAGCGCTCTGGATCGTGACGATCTATCAAGCTCGCCATGTCGTCGGGAATATCGGTATGAAACAGCTTGCGCGCAGCCACCAGTCGCTCCATCAGTGCCTCACTTAGAAGACCGAAGCGATGGCTAGGCTCGATATACGACAGACTGAGCACGGTGATCGATGCGCGGTCCTCGGAAGAAACTTCCTCGAAATGCTGACCACGACATCGCGACAGCGTTGCCTGATAGACCGGGATTTCTTCTGCAGTCATGAATGTCAGTCTGCGGAAAAATGAATGCTGCGGCGCGAGGTCGCGAAACAGTTCCACGGCTGTTTCAGCGATTTCCAGGCCCATATCATACAGGCCGCGATCAAGGCCTGTGGTTTCCAGAAGGAGCTGAAAATATGGATGAGCAACCATATCCTTGTCATCGACGATCCGCTGGCTTCTGGTGCCGAAGAGCAGGTTCTCTCCGATGCTTGCCTGAATGTTGTAACGATCAAAGTCGAACGGCACGAGCAGATCTTCTAGCCGCTCCTCGACAAGCCGCTTGCGCAGAGAAAGGCGCAGTTCGGCGATCCGTTCGCTGATGATCGGATAAACCTCGGCATCTAGCGTCGAGCGCAGCGTCAGCCCGAAAATGTCATCCGATATCTGTACGGCATCAAGTATAGGCAGGATTTTACGGAGAAGATCGTCCGGCCCGTTCGCTCCGACCGACTGATAGTCCACCCAATCCCCACTCGGAACAAAAACGACATTTCCTGCCTTGCGCGCCTCCGCCGCATAGCGCTGAAGTTCAGCGGGGTTTTCGTCGCTCGCCGCCACGTTTGGTTGGGGTGCGTGCTTGAGCCCATAGAGCAGATTGTCCATCAGACTACCATGCAACAAAAACGGCTCACCTGATGCGTAGGAGATGCGGCGCCCCGTAATGGATTCCGGTATTTCGAGCAGATTTCGATCGCCAATCATCATGCTACCGGATTCCGGCCAAATGAGACGGCCAAGGGCTTCTGCGAACGCTTCGGCACCGCTGCCGGCAGCGCCGACGAGCGCGACGGTCTCGTCAGGCTTAATCTCGGTCGAAACATCGTCCAATAGTCTCGCGCCGCTATCATCGACAAGTGTGAGGTTACGGACGACGACGGAGGTTTCCAGGAGCGCGACCGGGCCGCTCGCAAGCTCGTGGACCGACTGCGCGATGAGTGGTTCAACGCTGAATTGATCGCAAACCGACCCATACTTGAGTTGTACGTCCTGACGCGCCTGATCCCAGTCGATGAGATCCTTCAACGGACTGGGAAGATCCTTGTAGGCAGCGATGACGGCGACGAGCTGCCCAAGATCGAGTTTTCCCAGCAGGACGAAATAGCCGCCAAAGGCATAGAAAATAAATGGCGTGACCTGGGAGAACAGGTTGTTGATGAATTTTACCAGAAACTTCCATTGATAAAGGTCGTAGCGGATCGAGAAGATCCGGCCGAGCCGCCAGGCGATATCGGCACGCTCGAGATTGGACGTATCGTTGCTGTGAACTGCGCCGATGCCATCGACAATCTCGCTGACACGCCCCGATAGCTCGCGGGCCGTCAGTTGGCGCAGGCGCCCCAGTTCCAGTACCCTTCGGCGCATCCGTGGTATGATGCTAAGTTGTATCGTCACGATGCCGGCAGTGATTGTGCCGAGCCAGACGTTCTGAACGAAAATGAACCCAAGCGTCGTAAGTGCCTGGCCGCCGAGGAGAGCGGGTAGAACGAAAGCGTCACCGGTAAAGCCACCGAGCGGCTCCACCTCGTCCTTGACCATGGTCGCGATCTCGGCGGACTTGAGTCGCTTGAAATGCTTGGGAGGAAAGCGGAGAACCCGGTCGACGAGTTCGAAGCGGATGCGGCGCAGCATCCGCTCGCCAAGCCGGCCCTTGTACGTGTTGATGTAGAACTTAAAAAGCCCGTTTATCAACACCAGGACCAGAAAGACAGTGCTTAGCGCCATGAGTGTCTGCGGCCGGTCGAGATCGATCCCATTGGCAAGCTCGACATGCCCGATCAGCGGGAGTTCGTAGGCAATCCGGAAAAATGGCTGGCGTGCATCGGTCGCTTCAAAGCCATTGCCCTGGATCGGTCCATTGACGATCTGCTTCGGTAAATCGAAAGCCAAGAAATAGGGGACCATGGATGCCGCCACGACGAGCAGGATCCACAGCTGTTGCCTGCGGGTGTGGCTCCAGATGTAGCGGAGCAGGCTCCTTTCCATCGCATCGACCCGTTCGAGACTAAGGTTGGTCACAACAAAGGTAGATCTGAGACGAATTGCCGAATGGGATGCCGAGCATAGGACACATAACATGGACTCGCAAATGGGAGCTGTGCCTGTGCGAACGTAAAGCGGCTTCAAGACTACTCTGTAATCATCGGTGCCATGTTTGTTGCATGCGCCTTTCGGCCCAATGCGGCTTACGGCCCATCCGCCGGAGTTTGAACCGGAATCATTGAACGGTTTCACACGGCAAATACTTCAAATGGGTATCGGGTTTCTTACGCCGTTTCACTCTTCTGGAAACCGAAGTCATGACGCGGGACATACGAACTCAGCTTACGCCCACATTTATCAGCTTGATTGAATGTATTTTGATTTGTGATAAGCTGTCGGTTGTAAGCGCAATGCATCTTGTGCCCGGTTTCATGTCATCTGGGAGGGGATCATGCCAGGGCAGATACAGGTTTGGGAAAAGGATCCCGCGTCAGGCCTGCTCGTTAGCGCGCCCAAACCCGATGTGACGCAAATTCCGTTCGGTTTTTCATTTCCGTTGCCCGAACTCCCTGTCGATCCGGATACCACGACGCGCAACTTCCGATACTGGAATGCTGCCGAGGCTCTCAGACGCGGCGCCGACTTCTGGGCGGTTGCTCTAGCGCCCAAGGCAGACTGGCATTGCGGCTCCCGCATCAGTGTCAAGCTGTCGAATGTCCTCAGCTGCTGGAATGCGGAATATAATCGTCAATCGCTTATCTTCTACCGAGGTCAGCTGAAACCGGGAATTTTCCTATATACGGCAGATAGTGCCGACATTCTCTGTCACGAACTCGGGCATGCAGTTCTTGATACCGTTCAGCCTCCACTATGGAGTTTATGCGATACGGAGATTGCTGCGTTCAAAGAAGCATTCGGAGACTTGAGCGCCATTTTGTGTGCGCTTCAGGTCGAGACGATCCGGGTTGCCATCCTAGCGGCCGGCGCCGGTGAGATTTTCTGCAATTCGCGGCTTTCGCGCATCGCAGAAAAATTTGGCTCGGCGCTTTACACTCTCTTTCCAAATGATGCGGAACCGGATTGCCTTCGCAACGCTTATAATGCGTTCTGCTACACACCACCGTCCACTCTTCCTTCCAACGGCCCCTCCTCGATATTGACGGCCAAACCGCATTCCTTTTCGCGGATTTTTACTGGGGCTATGCTGGAGATACTGTCCGGAATGCTGGCTTTGCATCCTGCGCCCACTCCAAATCTTTTGCGGGATGCGACCTTGGATTTGAGAGACATCATCATTGAATCTGTCAGATCTGCTCCTTTCGTTCCGCAGTATTATGCCGCGCTTGCGACGGAGATGGTGCTGGCGGCCGGAAGCAGAAATCCCGCCTATACGGCCATCTTTCGCGGCGTGTTTGTCAGACGGCTGATACTCGCGCCGAATTCCCCGATCGAGCCGCCATTGGTGCCGTTGGTCGAGGGGCAGATAGATGTGGCCATCAGGAGCGAAGAGCGTCGCTCCTCGCCGCGGCTCATTTCGATTTTGATATCCCATTATAGCATTGATCAGCCGATCGTCGTCGAGGCACCCGCAGATCCCTCGGAGAGCCGGGCCCGGAGTGGCGTGCCTGAGGGCGGCGCATTTTCTCCCCTGACGGCTCAAGAGGCTGCACGGACATTCGTGGAGCGTTTGTTCATGGAAGGATTGGTCGAATTCGGCCAGCCTGAAGACGGGGATATTCCGGGTGATGATGGCGAGGAAGATCGATCACCCAGCCGCGCCACTCATCGGTTGGAACACATTGATGGGCAGCTGCATCTGAAAAGAATCCGAGTTCAGTGCAGCCATTGTATGGACGAATGTCGCTCCAAATAAAAGGGAGGCGTTGATGCCGGTGCTATATCAGAAGCTTTTTGCTGCCGACGCTATGAGGGCTGCTTTTGCAATCGCAACGGCGGGTGGCCTCATATTCGCCGCCGATCAGGCGCAGGCCGTTGATTGTGTCAACAAGCCGAGCCAAGGATGGGTGGAAACTGCCAATGATCCGCCTGCTGCAGATGAGCGCGCGATCATCAAGTTGATCCATCTCTACAACTGGGCATTGGACAAGCATGATTCCGCGATGCTGGTTGATCTTTTTTCGAGTTCCGTTTTCTACGAGTTGTGTAATGCGGCCGGCGAACAGCTTACTCAGAAGAACGGGGAGGGACAGCTGCAGGGCTATCTGAACGATTACTTCGACGAGTTTGACGTTTACAAGAGCCAGCCACGCCACATTGAGAGCAATACTCTTCTTCACGCGGTCGACGCCAATACCGTGCAGGGCAAGACAACGGTCGTGGTGACGCTTCAGCATTCCGATATCGAGACACCGGTGCTTGATTACACCGGTGTACTCCGGACCGAGTTCGAGAAGTTGGCGAATGTCTGGCGCTTTTCCAAAATGACGCTGATCGTCGATGGCCCCCAGCTTACATTGCGAGCCCGATAAAGGCCGGGAGAATGGTGATGCGGTCTTCCGGCCAGATCACCATGATGGTGGCCGTATTCGTGGTGATGTTCGGCTCTCTGGCTTCGAACGGGCGCATCGAACATGCGATCAGCGATCCAGATTCTCAGAAATCGAATAAAAGGCTGGACAGCCGCGCCTGTAAACGGGATGCGTTCTGTGACCGAACGATCGGTTGCGTTGCGCCCACGCAAGACCACAAGCGATATTTGAGCGATCTGGAAGCCTTTCGGATGTGCAGACGTCTGACGCTGCAGTCAAACAGTGCCAGAGCAGGAAACATCAGGCCGGTCGGCTACCGACCTGCCGGGGCCGAAGAACTGCTGTTAGCGGAAACGGTCAAACAGTGGAACGGCACCTATCTCTGGGCGCCCGCGTCGGCAAGTACCGATACGGTTACTCGTTTCGGCGACGAGATGCGCGCCGTATTCGGCGAAATCCCGGAGGGCGATTGTTCTGATGACGCAGCCACAATCGTACCGGTACAGATCGATGGAAATATCGTCGATCTGAAGCCAAACCTGGGCAAGGATGGGCATCCGCTCGAATTCGAGCACCGTGATCCCGCGGGAAATTTCGTAAAATGGACCGCCGATATTTTCCAATGCGACAAACCCTCGCTTGCCGGAAGCGCCTCCTATTGCGGTATCAACTCGCGGCTGACGCGGCGTGAAAGCGGCCCCGTTGAGTGGCTGTTCTTCTGCCGTAAATCGGGGCCTGGTGGAGAAGTGCAGCCTACTCCCTACTGGCAGCGTTCCAATCCCAAATTCGCGCTGTTCGGAGTGATCGGCTACAACCGCCTTACGGGCGAGATCGCTTTTTTCGACGGCAGGAAGGATCGCGGTGAGTTCGACTGGTCGACCCGTTTTGCTCCACCCGGGGGCCGCTCCTATGCGGATCATGAGGGCCGCACGGCCGCCGAGGCGCTTTATGATCCAACGTTTCAGATAGAATGCTCTGCCTGCCACGATAACAAAGGGCCTTACGTCATTACGCCTAGTATCCAGCAGGCGCGTGTCGGATTCGCCGGCACGCACGATTTGACGAAGGCTGCCTTCAGCCTCGGCACCCTGCTTCCTTCATTGCCGCGAAATCGCTCGACGCCGTTTCGAGTGATTGGATCGGGCTATACCGCCACCCACCGCGTCGCGCTTAGCCGCGCCATGACCATCCGGGACCCGACAGGCAATTGTACCGGCTGCCACACGCTGACGACACAGGTGACTGGTCAGCGCTTTGCCGCCGATGCGGTGGGGCTGGCGCCCAGCATCCAACAGCCGGACAGATCGCAATATCTGCAACTGCTGGCAGAACAGCGCAAATTGCGCGAAATCGACACGCATCGCACCCAATGGGCAAGCCGGTCGGGCGAGGGGCGAATCCATCCCTGGATGGTGCCGATCGAGGGGAACGACCTTGCGGGCTTTGCTTCGGAAATCAGCTCTTCAGACTGGGAGATCCTCAGCAATTGCCTTTGGAACGCCGGCGGAGCGGAATGTGACTACCGACCTTTGTACACCTCTTGCCCAAAGCCCGGTGCGGCAGACGGCGATACGTCCGAGCCTTCCGGCCTCACCGCCCGGGTGTTGCCCCTCACGGTTGCGGAGGTGAATGGCTATCGCCTGCTCCGGCTGACCTGGAAATATCTCAATGGTTACGGCTCGATACCGCAACGGGACGACGTCCGTTTCGACGTTGCCGTAAAATCCGTGGAGATACCGGCCGCTGGTGGCACGGCTTTGTACGAAAGCTACCCCTCGATTGAGGAGGTTACCGGCAATGGCTTCGTCGATCTTGTCGGCGAAATCGGAACTTCGGGGACGTCGATACTCGTTCGCAACCTGTCCTATCTCGGACATGCGAAGTTTACCGATCCTGTGCCGTCTGCAGATCCGCGACACTTTCAGCTCGATCTGCCCGGAAGGTGCAATCGGCGCTATCTCGTTCGGATCGCGCCAAAACGATATTGTTTCGACCAGCAGGTGCTGGCCTATGGGCCCAAGGACTACCTCACCTATGTCGATGTCCGATGCGGCTGAGCTTGCATTCGGCAGGCGACGGACCTGACGCTTGGCATCGACAAAATTCTGAATATTTCTTATCCTTCATGTAGCCTGCTGAAATTGGTGCGCATGCCGAAGCGCCCGATCTTCGTCGCCCTGTGAGGGAGCTGCGATGAGTAACATCGACAAATGGCTGATCGACATAGGACTTGCGCATCTCGCGCAGACCTTTGCTCGCGCCGAGATCGATTTCGAGGGACTGAAACTCGTCACAGATCAGGACCTTCGGGAGATGCAGATCCCGGTCGGACCGAGGCGAAAGTTAATTGCTGCGCTTACGGCGATGAGCCACCCGCCGGCAGCCGCGCTTAAAGATGGACAACGCGAGCGCCGCCAACTGACGATATTGTTCTGCGATATGGTGGATTCCACCCGCTATGCTGCCCAGCTAGACCCGGAGGACTTCAGCGAGCTCACTCAAAACTACCTTGCTCGATGCGGCACGATTGCGAGATCTCACGGAGGGTTTGTCGCAAACTACGTTGGCGACGCGCTCCAGGTTCTGTTCGGCTATCCACTGGCCGAAGAGGATGATGCAGAGCGTGCGCTTGCCCTGGCGCTGGAGCTCGTAGAGGCGGTTCCCCGGATCGAGACCCCCGATGGCGTCCGGCCGGAGGTCCGGATAGGCATCGCCAGTGGTCTTGTCGTTGTCGGCGATGTTAGGGGAGCGCCGAAAGGAGTGTCTACCGTCGCCTTTGGGCCGGTACCAAACCTTGCGCAGCGACTGCAGGCACTCGCCGATCCGCATACAATTGTCGTCGACCAAAACACTTACGCCTCTGTTCGACGCTCGTTCGGATTTCAAGATCTCGGCGTCATCGACTTGAGGGGCTTTTCCGAACCGACCCATGCCTGGCGTGCCGGCAAGCCTCTGGACGGCGGCACCCGATTTGGCGGAGCCAAGCTTACGCGGTTTGTCGCTCGCAAAAAGGAGATCGAAAAAGTTCTGGAGCTATGGCAGCAAGTTTCTGCCGGTCGCTCCGCCTCATGGCTTGTTCTGACAGGAGAGCCGGGTATCGGAAAGTCGAGGCTCATTTTTGAAGTGGCAAGGAGGCTACCGGCAGCACGAACTTTGACGGCGCAATGTCACGCCGCCCATTCCGACAGCGCCCTTTTTCCCTTCCTTCAGCTGCTGCGTCAGGAGTGCTCTTTCTCAGGCGCACCGCCTGTCGCCGCAAGAGAGAAGCTGAAGACGTTGCTGGCTGCGAACAGCATACCCCTGGCAGATTCCATGCCGATAATGACAAGGCTTCTCGGGATGGATACGTCGGGCTATCTGCCCAGCCCTCTTACAGTGATCGAGCAACAAACCATCGTCCGCAAGACTTTCCTTGATTGGCTGCATCGGCTCGCTCATCAGGAACCTCTCCTGCTGGCGATCGAAGATGCCCAATGGATGGACCCCTCGTCCATCAATCTTCTCGAAGCGCTTTATGAGGAAAATCCGGATTTTCCGGCTCTTGTGCTGATAACGACCCGCGACAAAAGGATGAGACTTGGACAATCGCAAGCCAGCCTTGAAACCATGCCTGTCAAACGGCTCACCAGCAAGCAGGCTAGCTCACTCCTCGATAGCTTCGCATCCGGCGTGAAACTGGTTCCAGGCGTCTATCATTCCGTTCTAGGCAAGGCGGAAGGTGTGCCACTCTATGTTGAAGAACTGGCGCGTTCAGCACTGGATTCTGTGGTCGCCGGCGATGGAGCGAAAGATGGACATGAAATCGGACTGGTCGTTCCGAACAATCTGCAATCCGCATTGCTTGCACGACTGGACAGGCTAGGCGAAGGCAAAAGAATTGCCCAGATCGCTGCTGTGATCGGCCGCGAGTTCGACATTGCGATGCTGGCTGATGTCGCAAATGTACCGGCCGATTTGTTGGCACCGCAACTGGAACGGCTGACAGAGGTTGGCCTGATCGCACATCAGTCGCTGGGGGATCGACCGAGATATGCTTTCGCGCATGTCCTTATTCAGGAGGCCGCGCGAGGAACGTTGCTTCGGGAGATGCGCCGGCAACTCCATGCGAAGGTCGCAGCGTTTATCGAACAAGCGCAATCGGACGTGGCAATCGAGCATCCGGAAATATTGGCGCAGCACACTGCGGAGGCCGGGAATTACGAGCGTGCCGCCGATCAATGGTTGGCGGCTGGTATCAAGGTCGGGCAGACATGGGCGAAAGTCGAGGCGGCGAACATGTTCACCAAGGGGCTGGACTGTCTGCGCAGGCTGCCTCCGTCATCTCACCGTGATGGCAAGGAATTGCGGCTGGAACTTGAGCGTGGTGACGTCTTGTACGCAGCCCGCGGTTACGTTACCCGCGAGGGAAGCGCCGCTTATCGCAATGTCATGAGGCTAAGCGAAACCCTCGGCGATGCCGAAGCCGCCATCCGCGCGCTTGATGGACTTTTCGGCACGGCGTTCAACTCTGCCCGTTTCAACGATGCCGAATGGGCCAGCAATCAGCTTCTGGCGATTGGCCGGAAACAGGACAATATCAAAGCTCTCGTTCTCGGCACGCAGTTTCTGGGCATGTGCGCTTTCGCGCGCGGCCGGCTCCGGCAGGCTAAGGCCTATCTCGATCAGGCGCTGGGATACCGATCGGCTGCCGATGTCGTTGGAAGCGATTATCCCAGCATGTCGATGATCTACCTTTCCTGGACGCTTCAGCTACTCGGCTACGAGGACGACGCGATGAGGCTCTTCCTGGAGGCTGAGGCAGAGGCACGCCGGCAGGCGGACTACCGACTCGCAGCCTGCCTTGGTGATGGCTGCATACTTATGGCCCTGCGGCACGATCTTGAACTGGTGGCGCCGATGGTCGAAGAACTGATTCCTCTGGCAAGCCGTAACGGCTTTCAACTCTGGCAGAATATGGCGGAGTTCTTTGAAGGCTGGATGTTGGTCATGACCAATCGCAGCGCAGCAGGGCTTCAGCAAATGCGACGCATCTGCGACACCATGGGCGAACAAGAAATAGACAAGACATGTTTTCTTGGCATTCTCGCTGAAAGCTATCTCAGCCTGGGATTAGAAGACGAGGCGATGCGAACGATCGAGCAAGCACTCTCTCTGGCCGAGAGAACCGGCGAACGCTATTTCATCGCCGAACTGCTACGACTGAGCGGAGAGCTGCAAGCACGCGCAGTCGCGGGAATACCCGAAGCGAAGGCGGACCTGCGTAGATCGGCAGCAATCGCGCGCCGGCAGGGAGCAAAAACGTGGTTGATCCGAACGAAGCGGGCGCTTTTGGCGTTGGACGGCAATCAGGCTGCAGCATCAGGACATCACGCTGCCAGCTAGGAAGAAGTTGATGTCATTCGACCGAACCAGCTGGCTCGCGAGGAGGCACTGGTGCCTTCAGCGCCGGTTTGCGTTCGTCATCAAACATTCACACGCGCTTCAAGAAACTGTCGCTTGCGATTGCTAGCTCAATCTCATTGCAATTTCACTTGCATTGGAGATGCAGATGTCACGAAAATTTCAGAGCACAGTTGTAGCCAGTATGATCGCCCTCGTCGCCAGCGTTGGGGCCGCCGAGGCTGCAACGACGGTAAAATTCTGGCATAGTTTCAACAAGTCGAGCGGTCAGGCACTGGATAAGATCATCGCCAACTTCGAGGCCGCCAATCCGGGTATCGATGTCGAGGCCGAGTTCATCGGCAATTACAACGATATCATTGCAAAGTTGCAGGCCGCGATTCCGGCCCGTCGCGCGCCGGATGCCGTTATTCTGGAAGTTACTCGCTACGGCCTGTTCGCCAACAACAATATCCTGACGAACCTGACGCCTTATTTCGATGCCGATCCGCTAAAGGCAGATCTCTACGACTATGCGCAGGAAGTCGGTGTGATCGGCGGCAAGAACTATATCGTTCCGTTCAATTCCTCGACACCGGTTCTCTATTTCAACAAGGATATCTTCCAGCGCGCCGGCCTTTCGGCGGATACGCCACTGAAGACATTCGATGAAATCACGGCGGCGGCCAAGACGATAAGCGAGAAACTCGGTTCGGAAGGTATTTCCGGCATCGCTGCTCCCGGACAATTCGCTCGCTGGGGTCTTGTCATGGCAAACGACAGCGAATTGGTCGATCCCAAATCAGGTGAGATCCTTCTCGACAAGCCGAATACGATCGAAGCCTATCAGTGGATGGCATCGCTGGTTCATGAAAACAAGGTCGCCTCGCCGGATGGCGTGACGGAAGAAGACAATGGTCGCGACGCCTTCCTCGCCAAGAAGGTCGGCATCATGTTCAATTCGACCGGCAATTACGGAGAATCCAAAAAGGCGATCGGTGACAATCTCGTCGTCCGCCCAATGCCCTGCAATAAGGCCTGCTCGGTTCCGATCGGCGGCGCGGGTATCGGCATCATGGCGACGTCGCCGAAGGATGTTCAGGACGCAGCCTACAAGTTCGTCAGCTACGCTGCATCGCCCGAGGCCAATGCGATCTGGTTTGCTGCCACTGGTTATCTGCCGATCAACAAGAAAAGCGTAGCACTTCCTGTCGCCAAGGAAGCGCTTGCAACGCAGCCGGGTATCGAGGTTGCGATCGAGTCTCTGCCGAACGCCCATGGGCGTGCACGCTCGACCGTCGTCACCTGGATGCGGACCACCGAGTACAAGATGTGGCAGGCGATGGCGCTCGGCCAGCGGAAGGTCGACGAAACGATGAAGGACTTCGCCGAGCAGACGCGCGCCGAAGAAAAGCGCGTCGGCAACTGATCCTCTCTAAAGGGCACCGGCGGAGACGAGATTTTCTCGCTCTGCCGGTGCGGTTCCAATCATGCTTCGCAAACTTACGCCTTACCTCTTCGTGGCACCGTTGATGATTTCCATCGCGTTGTTCACCTATATTCCGATCCTCGCGAGCCTTAATCTGAGTGTCCGGGAGTGGAATTTTCTCTCTCCCGACATGCCGTTCGTTGGACTTCGCAATTACGAGCAATTGCTGTCCTCTCGCGAATTGTGGAATTCGCTCTGGGTCACGACGCTCTTCGCCGTCCTGTCCGTGCCGCTGCGTCTTGCTTTGGCTCTTCTTATCGCCAGCTATCTGGTTCGCGAGTCTGTGCATTCCCGGCTTCTGCGCGGCGCATTGTTTCTGCCGTCGGTAACGTCGACGGTCTCGATCGCCGTTGTCTTTTCCTGGGTGTTCTCGACGGATTACGGCATGGTCAATGCGATCCTCGGCACGCTTGGCCTCGGCAAGGTGCAATGGCTGCAGGATCCCTATCTCGCACTCTGGGTGCTGATCTTCGTCAATACCTGGAAGCAGATGGGTTATGACATTGTCATCTATATAGCCGGGCTTCAGGCCATCCCGCGGGAACTCTATGATGCAGCTTCCGTCGATGGCGGTCGCCGTTTCCACGTCTTTCGCCGGATCACGATGCCGCTGGTCATGCCAACGACCTATTTCCTTCTGGTCATTTCGGTCATCGAAGCGTTTCAAGTGTTCACGATCGTAAACGTCATGACCCGAGGCGGCCCCGCCGGCGCAACCGATATGCTGGTCAACCTGCTCTACGAGATCGGGTTCGTGCTGTTCGATATCGGACGTGGTTCCGCGCTCGCGGTCATGCTGTTCGTCCTGCTTGTCGCACTGGCGATACTCAAATCCCGCATCATCGGCAGAAAGGTGCATTATGAAGCCTGAGAATCCCTTTCTCGCAGGCCTTGCCCTGATTGCCGGCCTCCTGTTTCTCTCGCCTGTCCTCTATTCGGTCTGGATTTCGTTCCAGACGGCAGATGCCTATTACGCGGGTGAACTTGGATTCACGCTGGACAATTACGGGCGTGCCGTCGGGCAGTATAATTTCGCCCGTTATCTCCTGAACAGCCTGATCGTTTCGGGGCTGGTGACTTTATTCGGTATCACATTCGCCACGATGGCGGCTTTCGCTTTCGCCCGTTATTCGTTCCGGGGAGGTAATCTTCTGTTCGGCGCAACGGTGGCAACGCTGATGATCCCGAGCCATATCAGCCTGATCCCGAACTATCTTTCGCTGGCAAAAGTGGGACTTCTGGATACATATGCCGGTCTCATCCTGCCAGCGATCTCCAATGGCTTTGCCGCCTTCTTCCTGCGTCAGTATATCCGCGGCATCCCCAAAGCGCTGGATGAGGCGGCCTATATGGATGGGGCAAAGCCGCTGCAGGTACTCTGGCGCATCATTGTGCCGTTGTCGCGCCCTGCGATCGCATCCATGGCGCTTTATATCTTCATGACGGAATGGAACAGCTACATCTGGCCGCTCGTCGCGGTCGGCGATCAGGATCTCTACACGCTGCAGATTGGATTGGCGCGTCTTTACCGCATCAATCCGGGTGAGGGGCTGGTCGACTGGCCGCTCGTCATGGCCGCATCGACGATCACCATTCTACCGGTTCTTTGCGGCTTCCTCCTGGTCGAGCGCCACCTCGTGCGCGGCATCACCATGGGCGCCGTCAAATAAATCAAGGACATCACAGACATGACACGTATTGCATCCCATCGCGGCGGCACGCTTGAATTTGGTGACAGCACGCTGCAGGGCTTTACCGCGACCGTAAAAATGATGCTTGAGGAGGTGGAATTCGACGTCCATCCGACCGCGGATGGTGCCATCGTCGTCCATCACGATCCGACGCTCGACGCCACGACCGATATGAGCGGCGCAATCGCGCATATGGCTCTCTCCGAGGTAAAGAAGGCCACGATCCGTTACGGCGCGGGTGCCAATCCTCTTACACTCGAAGAGCTATGCTTGATCTTTGCAAAGAGCAGGGTCGGTTTCCGCTGCGAGATCAAGCCGGGCGCTGATGGCATCCCTTATCCTGATTTCGTACCCAAGGTCGTCTCGATGCTGCAGCAATATGGGATGCTGGACCGCACCACCTTTTCGTCGTTTCTGGTACGATCCATGGATGACATCGCGGCGGCTACCAATCGTCCGCGGCTATGGTTGGTCAGCCCACCCGTCCTGCGCCAATTGGGGCCTGAAACGGTGATCGAGGTAGCAAAGGCTCACGGCATTGCAGAAGTTGGGGTTCACATCGACACTGCGGATGCAGAGCTGCAGGCAATATTCGTTTCCGCAGGCATCGAGTTCGGCTGCTGGGCTGCTCACACGAGCGAGCAGATCAAGCGGGCTCTCGATCTCGGCGTTAAGGTCTTCACGACAGACCGGCCGACACTGGCGATCTCCGTCCGCAACAGCCATCACGAGAGGAACCCGGCATGAGCGGGATTTCGCTTCAGGATATCCGAAAGTCTTATCCGAACGGGCCGCGCATTCTTCATGGTGTGTCGCTTGATATTGAGCCGGGTGAGTTCGTGGTCATCGTCGGCCCATCCGGTTGCGGCAAGTCCACATTGTTGCGGATGATCGCCGGTCTGGATCGCTGCGAAGAAGGCCGGATCGAAATCGGTGGGCGACTTGCCAACGACCTTGCTCCGCAAGACCGCGATATCGCGATGATCTTCCAGAACTATGCGCTTTATCCGCACATGACGGTGCGCGAAAACATAGCCTTCGGACTTGAACTGCGCGGCATGCGCAAAGCTGAGCGTGAGCAGCGGGCCCTGGATGTTGCAAAGACGCTGCAGCTTGAGTCTTACCTTGACCGCAAACCCGCGGCGCTTTCGGGTGGTCAGCGCCAGCGCGTTGCCATGGGCCGTGCAATGGCTCGAAACGCATCCATCTTCCTGATGGATGAACCCTTGTCCAATCTGGACAACGCCTTGCGCATCTCCATGCGGACAGAGATCAAGGAATTGCATCGGCAGTTAGGAGCGACGATCGTCTACGTCACACATGACCAGACCGAAGCGATGTCGCTGGCCGATAAGGTGGCCGTTATGAAGGGCGGACATGTCCTGCAATTCGACCGGCCGGACATGATCTATGACCGGCCATGCAATCAATTCGTCGCGGGCTTTCTCGGTAGTCCCCCGATCAATTTTGTGGCCGCCGAAGCGCTCCCCGGCCTGCAGGGTAAGAAGCTATCTTTGCAAGAACTGACTGTCGGGCTGCGTCCTGAAATTCTCACTGTCCATGGGGAGAATCCGGGAGGTAACGCATTGCCCGCTCGTCTCCTGTTGTCGGAAATGACCGGTTCGGAGATGTTGCTTCATTGTGAAAGTCCGGCGGGACGATTGACAGTCACGACCGCTCGACGCGATCTTCCCACCGACACAAGCAGCTTGTGGATCTCCTACGATCTTGATCGGGCTCTGTTTTTTGATAGCCAAAGCGGCGATCGGATGGATATCGTTCTGGATGGTGGGGAAGCCGCTGCAAACTGAGGGTTGACGACGAGATGAACACGCCAGGTTCTCCACTTGCGCTAAGCGACCTGATCAGCCGTCACTCGACGCGGCTGACGGACGCAGATACGCGTCTGCTGGACGTTTTGATCCAAGACCCTATCCGGGCTGCGCTGGAAAATGGAAAAGATGTTTCCTTCCGTGCCGGTGTTCATCCCGCGTCTGCCGTGCGGCTTGCACGGCGGCTGGGCTTCAAAGGATACCCGGAATTTCGCAGTTTTCTGCAATCCAGCCTCACCGAAGGCGGCAATGATTTCGAAAGTCCCGCGGCCCGTATGGCCGCTCGGCTGGTGAAAGCCGAAAGCGACGGGTTGCTGGCATCCGTGCTCGATAGCGAGATTTCGGCGCTCCAGCAGACCCGCAACAGCGTTTCCGACGCGGATATCCGCGCCTTTTCGGAGCGTCTGCGAGACTGCCGGAAGATTTTCGTGTTTGGGCGCGGCCATTTCGCCTCACTTTGCAGTTTGATTACGCTGCGCCTTAACCGCTCCGGATATGAAGCCGTCGATCTTGGCAGTCAGGTGCATCAACTCCCCGAACTGCTTTCCACGCTCTCTTCCGGTGACGTTGTCTGGCTTCTCGCTTTTCGCAGAGCACCTCCACTGCTTCACGAAGTGCGTGGCGTCGCGGCAAGATGTGGGGCAACGACCCTTGCGATCACCGATGTCGGCGGGACGCGCATTGATCCGGTTCCGGATCACCAGATTCTTGTGTCGCGCGGCGAGCCGGGCGAGTCTCAATCTCTTGTCGTGCCGATGACAATCGCCAATGCTATCATACTCGATCTCGCATCGATTGATGAAGGTCGGTCGATAAAAGCGCTCAACGAATTTCGATCATTCCGGGCGTCGTCGGGTCTGACGATGAGCTGAAGCTGGCCGCCGAGCAATAGGTGGGGCCAGCCACACGACGAGTTTATGGGTGTCGGAGGTCGTTCAATCCGCGATGGGCAGAGATCGCTTTCCGCATCGCTGGAACCGTATCATTCCCTTCGCGGAACAGGTTGATGACGATCGCCGCTGCCAATTCGGCCTCAGGACTTTGTCTTTCGACATTAGCCTCATCAATCCACTCGCCGAGCGCTGTTTCAACAATTGCGAGTTCGGTCGGGCCGAACGTCTTTTCTAGAAATGTTTTCATGCGATGCATCTTGTCCCAATCGCGCCGGATGTGGGGTGGTAAGGCAGGTTCGTCAAGATTGCGCATCGGCCTCTTTCTCGTTGAACGTCTGGATTAAACAAGCATATCTGCAATCAAGACGCAGGCCTCCGAGGCGTTTTGATCCGAAATCCCCTACGTGGATTGGCTTTCGATCCTATCGAGGTCTGTCGTTTTCGGCTGTCCGATAATCGGGGAACCCAGATGCGTCAGAGCGTCTTAGTCGGCCATTCGCCCGGCGGCAAAGATCACCGAAACCAAACCTGCTGCCAAAGCGGCCGCGATGAGGCAATTGGGTATGCCGGTGTCGAGACTGCGCAAAACCAGGCTCAGAACGATTAGCGTTGCACCGACCGTCATCGTCCGGTTGCCGGCTAATTTCATAATGTCTTTCATGTAGCTCTCTGGGGAACGAATTTATCGAACGCGCATGACGCCGACGATCAAGCTTTTGCGAGATCTTTCGTCAGGCCGCGATCGGTCTTTGAGATCTGATATGGTCGCTGATCGCGGCCCTCAGTTCCCCAACCGTGGAAAAACGCCGATCGTCGAGATCGATGACGTGAAACTTCACAGCAATAAAACGCAGCTTTCCGCTATCCGGAATGGCTATGCCGACTGGCAATCCGCCATGCTCAATGACCTGCTTCTGCATGTCCAATACTCCAATCTCGCAATCTATGTTCAATGTTGTCGGCCGTGAGGGGCGCAATACACATCTGCATTCGGGAGTGGAGGTGGCATCGGAATACGGACGATTCCACAAACTGGCTGGTCTTGCCTTGGCCTGCATTGCTGAAGCTTTTCATGTCCGACTTCCATTCATTCTTTGTTCGTCGCCATAATTTATCCGAGCATGCCTCGTGCCACGAGGCAAATTAATCTATCTTTCTAATAGATTTTGGATGCGCTTTCGCCGACGCAACGTCACCGGCTGTCTATCTTCTCATTGCGTTAGAAAGGCAGTGAGGTCGGTCATGATCCAGACGCTTATCATTCCGGGGTTGAACGGTTCTTCCGACGAACATTGGCAGCGGCACTGGACGCGCGAGAATGTACAATCGTCGGTCGTCGAACAGGAAAACTGGACATGTCCGGTTTTGGCGCATTGGCAGGCGAAGCTTGATGAGGCGCTGTCGAATACCGACGGCGCCTTTCTCGTTGCGCACAGCCTTGGATGTCTTCTGGCCGCAAGTTATGCCAACCGTCATCAGGCAGGCCTTATCCGCGGGGCGCTTCTGGTCGCTCCCTGTTCACTGGAAACAACTTTGAAGATGCATCCCTGTATGATTGATTTCGGCATTGAACCCCTGGAGCGCCTTCCGTTTCCAAGCCTCGTCGTCGGCAGCCTCAATGACCCTTACATGAGCGTCCCACAGCTGGAACGTCATGTGAAAGCCTGGGGCAGCGAGCTGTCGACCATCGGCTTTGCCGGCCATATCAATGTCGCAAGCGGCTTCGGACATTGGGCCCAAGGATATGACTTTTTTGAACACTTGGTGCGACGTTCGATGTTTTCGCAGAGATGGACATCCACTGCTGTGTCGCACGGCGCTATGATTCGATCATCCAGCTTCTAAGCCACCGCTTCAATCGCAGGCCGCCTTCGTAGCCTTATCGACGGAATGACCAATCAGAACTGACCATTCGGTCTTGGAAGCCGGCCGTTGAGATGAAAATCACCAATGGCGTGATATTTCCAGCGCACCGGATCATGAACGGTGTGCGTGCGCGCATTACGCCAGTGGCGATCAAGGTTCAGGCTTTCGTCCGTTGCCGACGTTCCGGCGAGCTCGAAAAGTGCGTTGGTTGCATCAAGCGCGGCCTCCGTCGTCAGGATTTTCGCGGCCGCCACGGAAAGCGATGCGTCCGACGCCGCAGCTGCTGATGGTGATATCTGGGCGATGTCGACCTTTCGCCCCGCGCGTTCGATGACGGCGGCCGCTGCCTCGATCTTAACGGCGATCGATCCGGTTTTGGCCATCGCCAGGGGGTCGGCGCTTGCGATCTCGATATCAATATTGCGATTGCCGCGCGATTTCGTTTTGACGAAATCGATCATATCCGCAAAAGCCGCGCGGGCTATCCCGAGATCGACGGCAGCGTGGAGCAATTGACCCAGCGAGCCAAGTGTCGTCGGCTGTTCGAAAGCCCTGTAATGAGCGATCACGGAATCTGCCGATACGTAGATGTTGTCGATGATCACTGTGCCGCTTGCTGTGGTCCGCTGACCAAAACCTGCCCAGTCATCGGTGATCATCAGGCCATCCGTATCGCGCGGTACAATCGCCATCACGATGCGGTCTTGCTCATCTTGCGCGAAGACGGCAATCCAGTCGGCGAACAGTGCGCCGGTTGAGTAATATTTCTGCCCTGAAATGCGATAGCCCGGGCCATCCGGCACAAGACGGGTACTGATCATGCCTGCTGCCTCGCCATTTTTTTCGGCAAGCGCGTTGGCAAAATGATCGCCTGCCAATGCGCGGGTGAAGAAATACCGTTTCTGCTCCTCGGTCCCGGCGAGGCGGAGGACCTCTAGTATATAGAAATGGTTCTGCGGAATCTGGCCGACGGAGCTATCGGCTTCAGACAATATCGCCAGCACCTCGGCGAGGAACGGATTGGAAATGTCGGCACCACCATATTCCGATGGGACGGTGACACCCAGAATGCCGGATTGGGCGGTAAGCTCCATCTCGTGATGCGGCAGGATACGCTGTCGGTCCCGAAGACTGGATCCGGTGCGAATCTCGCCAGCCAAAGCCTTGGCAGCCTCGATCGCCTCGTCTTCCGTTCTGATGTAAGGGGAAACAGCCCTGAGCTTTCCTGCCAACTTGATGACCTTGCTCATCGTAACCTCCTGTACAGAGGTGGCATTGAGCCACGGTCTCAGTCAGGATAGAAGGAATAAACCTTCAAATAGCGCCGCGAGCGGAGGGTATTTTTCTTTTTGAGGCATTGCCGGGTAACGAACTGCAATTTGCCGGCCAGCCGGGTAAAGTGACGATCAAGCGGCTGCAATTTCGACCGGCAATTTTACTCCGTGACCTGATTGCGCAGTTTACCTTCATCAAGCAATAGCCTGACCGTCCTTGCAGCGTTTCGACGCATTTCGACGGCGGCATGATCGGAATAGAAGGCATTGTGCGGCGTGATTACCAGCCGGCCGGCAAGCCAATGCTCACGGTTACGCCACGCGGTCAGTAGAGGATGATCACCGGGCGGCTCCTTCAGTAGCGTGTCGATGGCGGCTGCCGCAATCTGCCCGCTACGAAGCGCGGCTTCGAGCGCATCGAGATCCTCGATCAATTCTCCTCGAGCAGTGTTGACGACAATCGCTCCGCGCTTCAATCGGGCGAGACCTCCAACGTCCAGAAGACCGCGTGTCTGGGCATTCGCCGGGCAATGAAGGGTCACAATATCTGATTGGGCGAAAAGCTCCTCCAGTCGCTCCGGCCGTTCATAGCCGATGGCTTTCTCATGTCCCGGCGGCTGGCCAGGATCGTAACCAAGGATACGAAAACCGAAAGGTTTCAGCCTGTTTATCACTGCCGTCCCGATCCTGCCGACACCAACGACGCCAACCGTGGCCCGGTTCGAGCGTGGAAGCGGCTTGAGGCTGTGGATCTGCCATCCGGAACTGTATCCGCGAGCACGCGCATCATGTTCCCAGAGGCGTCGATGTAGGGAAAGGATCATTGCGATCGCATGATCCGCGACCTCTTCCGTGCCATAATCGGGATTGTTGGCGAATGGGATGCCGGCGGCATCAAGGGCAGCAAGATCGATCTTCTCGTAACCGACGCCATAACGCACCACGCCCTTGCAACGGGCCAGATGGCGGATGCTTTGTTCTCCCAGCCGCGCGCCCCAGACCATCAGGGCATCGAGCCTCGTCAAGCGATCGGGTGCAAACGATGTCTCGTCCGCGCTGGCGAAGAAGTCGATCTCCACGTCATCGCCGAGCACCTCGGCTTCCAGATCGGGCATGCCGATCATGTGGTCGGTAATTCCGACCACATATTTCTTCGCTGTCATTCTTTCCTATCCCTGCCGTCTATTCCGCGGCGATTGCGGCCGAGAGCGAACGGGCAGTGATAAGCAGTGAAGCTTCCGCAAGCGCCTGGTTTACACGACCGAGGATGGCGGGCGATGGCGCGCCGTCGGTGAAGTCGCGGCCCGAGGCATAGATTGCGGTGGGCGTCACAAAGGCTTCGAAGAATGCAAAGAGCGGCCGCAATTGGTGCTCGACGACAAGCGAGTGCCGATCCCCACCGCCCGTCGCCGTTAGAACGATCGGTTTGCCTCGCAGATCCGAGGGGTCCAGCAGGTCTATAACGTGCTTGAACAGGCCCGTGTAGCTTCCCTTGTAGGTCGGCGAGCCGATGACGAGTGCCTCGGCTTCGACAATCGTTCTAACTACTTTGCGTGCTGAGGGATCGAGATCTGCCACCGACCTTGCCGTCGCAAGGGACTGCCCGAAATCTTCCACATCGAAGACCACATGCTGCAGGCCGGTTTGCGCCGCCAATGCTTCCGTCACGTTTTCCACGAAACGTCTCGTGCCCGACGGACGGGAGATATTGCCCGAGAAGCCGACAATCAGATTGTTGCTCATTCAAATTCCCTTTCAGAAATGCGTTCACCGGCAATCAGCCGCAAGCGATCATTTTCTTGTTTCTTCAGGCCATCTTGAGAATGGGGACATTGGTTGCATCACCAGACCGATCGACCTTGCTCTTGTTCCATCGATCGAAAGCTGCGCGACCTAGAATGGAGACGGATGTATCTTCCTGCGGGGCATGGACGAGCACGGACTGGATGTCCCGAAAATGTCGTTCAAGGCCCAGATCGGCATTGAGGCCTGGATTGCCAATCCCGCGGACTGCCGTCTCCACGGCATTGCGGATTTGTCGGCCGGCAAGCAGCCTTGCCCGTATAAGCGGCTCCGCATCGCCGGTATTGTGCTCGAGTGCGCCAAAAATGATCTGGCGGGCGCCGGAGACAAGCAGATCGATTTCGCCGGAAAGGGTCACGAACCGTTCGGTGCGGGCGATGGGATGGCCGAGATTGGCCGGCACGCGTTCATGCGCGAATTGGATGAAAGCAGCCTGTGCAGCCTCCGCAGCGCCGAGATAAATGGCGGTCAGTGCGAGATTGATCGCCGCATGGGCGCGGTTATCCTGTTGAGCCACCGACGGATCGACGAGATCGAGAGCGTTTTCTGCCGGGATTTCGACATTCTTATATTCGACGTCATGTGATCCGGTCGCCCGCATCCCGAGACTTTTCCAGTTCTCGATGACCTCGATACCGGGCAGGCCGTTGGCCACGACAAAAGTTCCAACCCGCGACGGTACTTCGTCCGTATGCGCCCAGACGAGGAAATGGGTGAGTCCATGGGCACCCGTCACGAAACGTTTGCGACCGGAAATCGACCAGCCGGCTGCCGTGCGGCACGCGATCGTCGCCGGCAGGCCACCGCGCGCCGGCGAGCCTAACTCAGGCTCCACGCGCGCAGCATTCAGCAGCAGCGGCCGTTGCTTGGCCTCACCCAGCAGACGCCGGTAGAGATCATCTGGCCAATGGCTTTTTGTCGCCTGTCCCAGGTGGTTGAAGATTGTCATGGCGCTGATCAGGGCAACCGACGGGTCACCCCGCCCAAGTGCCGCAAGGATATGAGCGGCATCGCTCAGCGTCGCGCCTTCACCACCATACCGGGTGGCCACGGTGCTTTCCAGCAGGCCGGCCTTATGAACGGCACGGATACCGGCCCAGGGAAACTGACCGGTCTGATCCGCATCGGGTGCGGCGTCTGCGAGGATGCGCGCGGTATCGTCGAGGACGGTTGGATCATGGGACATGCGGTTCGAGGCTTTCCGGATTGCGATAGAGTTTTTCGCTCAAGAGAAAAATAAAAGATGTCGTGGTTCGCATGGAACAGGCGAAGGTCCGGCGCTCTGACCGGACCTTCCGCGCTCACGCAGCAGCTTTTCTCTTGGCTTCTTCCCGTTCACGAATGCCTTCGCGCACAAGCGGAAGGACATAACGCCCGTAATCGACTGCATCGTTGTAATTGTCATAACCGCGGATCGAGATCAGATCGGCGCCGAGATCGATGTAGTCGAGAATGGAGTCCGCGATCGTACGCGGCGAACCCACGAGTGCCGTAGTCGCACCGCTGGCATTGGTGGCCGTGACGGTCGGATACCAGAGGGCGCGGTCATGTACATCGCCGCGTTTGGCGATATCCAGAAGCCGCTGCGATCCGACATTGGCCGGTGGGGCCGCGTTGATCGGAGCACGTGCCAGACCTTTCTGGCGGTTTGCGTTCAGCTGATCGAGGACCTTGTGTGCTTTCTCCCAGGCAAGCTCGTCGGTTTCGGCCACGATCGGCCGGAAGGTTACCCAGATGCGTGGGCGATCCGTCCGACCGGCTTTTGCCGCCTCTGCATAGATACGTTCGATCTGCTGCTTCGTTTCGGCAAGCGGCTCGCCCCACAGCCCGAAAATATCGCAGAGAGAGCCACCGATGCGATAGGCGGCATCGGACGAACCACCGAGCGAGATCGGGATGAGCCCATTGGTCGGGCGCACGGCACTGCGGAACTGCTTGAATTGGTAATATTTCCCGTCGAAATCGAAGGGCTCCTTCGATGTCCAGGCGAGGCGCAGGATACGGATATATTCCTCCTGCCGCTCATAGCGCTCTTCCTTGTTGAGGAAGTCACCTTCACGCGCCTGCTCTTCGTCGCTGCCGCCGGCGATAAAGTGGACGACGACGCGGCCGCCGCTCAGTTGATCAAGCGTTGCCAGGGATTTGGCGGCAACCGTCGGATAGACGGTGTTGGGCCGCAGCGCCACGATGATCTTGATGTGCTTCGTATGCGCGAGCACCGTCGCGCCGAGCGTGAAAGGGTCGAAGGAGGAGGATGAGTAAGGGATCAGCGTATAGTTGAAGCCGTAATCATCCAGGGAACGAGCATAGCGCTCCAGAAAAAGTGGATCCACAGGGGCGTCGGGAATGGGGTTCAGGTCGTTTGACGCATTGGGGAAACTTACACTGATAAATTCCGCGGTCATGTGGGCTCCTTGAGGTTGCCGGCCGATGCGAAGAGGGTAAGCAGCGGCGGATTAATGAGGAAGACAGGTCGTTCTTTTTCTATGCAATATGTAGAAAATATTCACCGCAGCCGGCCGTGAAGTAGGTGGCCTTACCGCGACTGCGGTTGGATTCAATGCTGCGGGGTAGGAGACCAGCCAAATGCTGGGGCGACGGTATGGGCGAGATCACTCAACAGCTGCAGGTTTTCGGCAAGGCCGAAGGCCGGTGGCAAAAAGAGAACCACTTCGTCTGCAGTGCTAAGGCCGGGATCGTTGAAAACAGCTTCGATCACCTGATCGGGCGTTCCCTGGAAGACGGGAGATATCTGCGCTCCGGCAGGTTGGCTCGGAGGCGCGAGCGCCCCCTTGGGCCGCGACGCGGCAATTCCGTTGATGCGGCGCTCGAGATCGTAAGCGGCATATTTTTCACGTAGTTCGGTGGTCGTCCCGACGAGAATAGAAGCGGCGACGGCGACCGGTGGCGGCTCTGTCGTCCAGAGTCTGCGCCAGGTCGTACGGTAGACATCGATAAGGCGGGCCTGATACTCGCCGAATGTCTCGCCTTCGTCATGATCATGCAGGACGGTTCCTGAGATGAGCCCTATGCCGAGTTCGGCAGCCTGTACGGCTGAGCTGAGGCTTGCCGAACCCTGTCGAATGCGGGCGCGCAAGGTCGGGCTATAGGGTGTTACCCGCAACTCCGCACCTTGCGGCGCTCCCTGGCCCGCTTCGGTAACGGTATGAAGGACTTCGCCAGAGATGGCAGAGAGAAAGCGCGCCTGACGGCGTTTGGCTTCCGTGCGAGCGTCGGTATCGACGGTGCCGAAGACGGCGTCGAAAGCTCCGTTGGCTCCGGTTGCGATTGCCAGCTCGAGTCGGCCGTTGATCAGCAGATCCGTCGTTCCGGCAGCTTCTGCGAGCAAGATCGGGTCCTGGTACCGCATCGGGATGACCGCCGATCCGAGCGTGATGTGCTGGGTGTGCTGGCCGACGGCGGCGAAGAAGGGAAGCGGCGACGACAGATAGTGGTCGAAGTGTCGCTGATAGGCCCAGCCTGACTGGTAGCCCAGTTGCTCGGCCTGCTTGAACAGTTCGATCCCGTCGCGCAGCCCTTGCGCCGGACCCGCATCGTCATTGAACGAAACGCGTGTGTTGAAACCGAGCCGCTGTTTCGGACGAAACGAAGCAGGTAGAGTGCTGGTGGGCACCGCAATGGTCATGCGATCTGCTCCTTTCGGAAAACTTGCCGGGGCTTCGGATGCGTCATGCGCACCGGATCGGCGATGCCGCCCGGGATCGAAGCCAGGAGTGATGCGGTGTAGGGATGTTGGGGATTGCCAAAAATATCCGCGACGGTCCCATGTTCGACGATGCTGCCTCGCTGCATGACGGAGACGGTGTGTGCGAGCTGGCGAACCAGCGCCAGATCATGCGAGACAAAAACATAGGTCAGGCCAAGCCTTGCCTGCAGTGACAGCAGAACCTCGACAATATCCGCCTGAACGCTGACATCGAGTGCGGATGTGGGTTCATCGAGAACGATCACATCCGGTTTCAGGACCAGCGATCTTGCAATCGCCACACGCTGCCGCTGTCCGCCCGAAAGTGCGCCCGGCTTGCGGGTCAAAAGGTGTTCGTCGAGCCCGACATTGGCGATTGCCTGACGGACCTGCTCGGCCCTTTCTTTAGACGTTCCGATCTTGAAACGGTCGAGAGGCTCGCGAACCAGATGTTCGACGGTCCATGTCGGGTCCAACGAGGTAAACGGGTTCTGGTAGACGAGCTGAAGGTGCCGCCAGACGGCACGCAACGACTCGCGGGAACGACCGGAAACTTGCTCCCCGGCGACCGAGATTTCACCGCTATCCGGTTCTTCGAGCCCAAGCAGAAGCCGGATCGTGGTCGTCTTGCCGGAGCCCGACTCACCAACCAGGGCATGAGTAGTGCCGGGGGCGACGGCGAAGGAGATATCGTTGACAGCTGTCAGTACCTTGCCATCGACCGTGAATTTTTTCGTGACAGCGCTGACTTCGATCTTCGGGGCTTCCTCAGTACGGTGCAAACGCAAACCGGTCTCCCGCAGCCTCGCGTAACGATCCGGGTTGAGAGCCGGGACATCGGCGTGGAGTTTTCTGGCATAGGCTGACGACGGAGAAGAAAAGACCGCCGATGTCTTGCCCGCTTCCTGCACGACACCGTTTTTCAACACGACGAGAGTATCCGTTCTCTCGGCAGCGATGGCGAGATCATGGGTGATCAGCAGCAGGCTGATATTCAGATCATGCTGCAAGCGGGAAAGGAGATCGAGAATCCGCTTCTGGATCGTGACGTCTAGCGCAGACGTTGGCTCGTCGGCAACCAGAAGGGCAGGACGTGGCAGGACCGCAAGGCCGATCAGCACACGCTGCAGCATGCCGCCGGATAGTTGGTGAGGATAGGAATCATAGGCCCGCTGCGGGTTGTCGAGCCCTACCTTAGCGAATGTATCGAGGATCAGCGCCCTGCGGATGGCTACGCTGGGTTCGTCGGTCAATGCTGCGGCTTCCATCGCCTGCACACCGATCGTGCGTACAGGGTTAAGTGCGTTGCCGGGGTCCTGCGGGACAAAGCCGATCTGTCGGCCGCGCAAGGGCCGGAACCGGCGTTCGGGGAGTGCCAGCAGGTTCTGCTCATTGAATTGCACAGCACCGGAGGCTCTTGCGCCGTTTGGAAGAAGCCGCAGCACGGCGCGGGCAATAGTCGATTTTCCGGAGCCGGACTCGCCGATCAGGGCGAGGCTTTTGCCGCGTCCGAGCTCGAACCCGACATCGTGAACGACATCCTGCCGCCCATAGGAAACCGACAGATTGTCGACGCGAAGAAGCGGTGCGGCTGGTTGTGGCGCGGGAGCAATGGTGATGGCGCGAATGAGAGTGTCGGTCAGTCTGTCTTGCGAAGCCATCGGCTGATCCTGTTCACTGAGAGGACGGTTAAGATCGTGATGAAAGCGGGCGCATAAACGAGCCACGGCCATTTGAGGTAGTCCTTGCCGATCGAGATCAGCAGGCCCCAGTCGGAAGCCGGCGGTGGATCGCCGTAACCGAGGAAGGCAAGGCTGGCGATCACCAGGATGGACTCACCGAATTGCAGGACTGCAAGCGGCAGCACCGAACGCGAGGCATTCGGCAGGACGTGGCGCCAGAGGATGTACCAGCGCGAACCGCCCGACAGAAACGCGGCCTCGACGAATGTCGCCTGTCTGGTCTTGATGACCTCCGCCCGCGTAACGCGTGCGAAGATGGCAACGGCCGATACGCCGGTGGCGATTGCGGCATTGATCGTCTCGAATCCGATGGCGGTGACGACGATGACCGCCAGCAGGAATTTCGGAATGGAAAGCAGGACATCGACAAGTCGTGCCAGAACGACATCGACCCAGCCGCCGAGGAACCCCGCCAGCAATCCGATAAAGCCGCCGGCTAAAACGCCGATCACGACAGCGACAAGTGCGCTCGATACCGAAGACGCCGTGCCATAGACAACGCGGGCGTAAAGGTCGCGTCCGAGATGATCGGTACCGAACCAGTGCGCGGTGCTGGGACCAAGCAGCTTGTCCGCCGGAACGCCGATGACCGGGCTGTAGGTCGTGAACAATTGCGGTGCGACCGACCAGGCAATGATGGTCGCAACAACCACGAAGGAAAGCGCGACAATCGCCGGCATACGAAGGGCTTCCGCCCAGCTGTTGCGAGTGGATGCCGACAGAGTCAAGTTTGAGGCGAAGGTCATGATGTTACCGCCTTGGTTGATCCGATGGAGGGCTCATCGGCCGTGGTTGGGCGGCGTTTCTGCCCGCCAAGAATTTTTACGCGCGGGTCAAGCAGTGGGTAGAGAAGGTCGGCAACGAGATTGACGAGGACGAAGATCACGGCCCCGAGCGAGACGATTGCCTGCAGCACGGGCAGGTCCTGCGTGCTCACCGAACGTTGCACCAGGCTGCCGATGCCCGTTCGCCCGAAGACAGTCTCGGTGATCAGCGAACCGCCGAGAAGTTCGCCGATCGTAAGGGCGATGACGGTAACGACGGGCAGCGAGGCCGGTTTGAGCAGGTGCTTTGCGAAGAGGCGCGCCTGACCCAGGCCGCGGCTGCGGGCGACGGCGGCATATTCCTGCTCCGCCTCTTTATCGAGGTTTGCGATGAGAACTTCGGCGATCTGTGCCGAAATCGGGATGCCGAGCGCGATCGCGGCAAACAGTGTCGCCCAGAAACTGTCGGGATTGATGACGCGGAAGATGCCCAGCTGGAAGCCGAAGAGATGGATCAGCACCAGGCCGATGACGAAATTCGGCACGGACAGGAACAGCGAAGGAAAACCACGCAGAAGGCCCTGTCCGTATCGTTTGGGAAGAAAACGGGTGCCGTAGGCGACCACTATTGCCAGGATCAGCGCGACAGCCAGTCCCACAGAAGCAAGAATGAGCGTCGAGGGAAGAACTTCGCTGATCAGGGTCGATACGGGCCTGTTGGACCGCATCGACATGCCGAGATCGCCGGTGAGAAAACCGGTCAGCGAGTTCCAGAGTTGAATGATGACCGGTTTGTCCAGACCCTGCGCGGCGATGATTTCGGCGATCTCTTCTTCGCTGAAACCGTTTTGCGGATTGCGCAGAACGCTGGTGATCGGGTCGCCAGGCAGGATGCTGACGACCACGAAAGTGAAGACATAGGCCAGCAGGATGACGACGACCGCCTGGCCGAGCCGTTTCGCGGCGTAGGTTAGGTAGGCATTGCTCATGCCGGTGCCTCGCATTGGTTCGGTTGTGTTACGCGTCAATCGGCAATGAAGGCCGTGTAGTAGCTGGCATAGGCGACGCCGTTATAGACTTCGCCCTTGAGCGTCGGTGACTGCACGTAGATGCGCTGGACGATCTGGGTGCGCGGGATGAAATAGCCTTGATCCAGAACGTATTCCTGCAATGTATCGAGGAGCGGGTTCCGCTCTTCGGCAGAACCGGCGCCGGCGATCTTGTCGCGCAGTCCGTTTAATGTCGTATCGCGGTCATCGAGAGCGAACCAATTCTCGCCATTGTTGGCATTGGTCAAAATGCCGGCGACGGTTCCCGCATCGATGAAGCTGCGTGTCACCTCGTAGGTCGGAATTGCCGGGCCGCCGTATTTAACCTTCTCGCCGTAGGTGACCACGTCATAGGCCCGGATGTTGACCTTCCAGCCGAGCTTGCCGAGCTGCTGGGAGATGAGTTCGTCCACCGACTTGGAGGTGGCGAGATAAGGGTTTGAATGAAGCGTCAGCGTCAGAGGTTTGCCGTCCTTGACACGAATGCCGTCAGCGCCCTTTACCCAGCCTGCTTCGTCCAGAAGCTTTTCCGCCTTGTCGGGATGATAAGCCAATAATGCACCATGGTCGGTGGCGCCGGGCACGTTGCTTTGGATGAAGGACGTCGGCAACTTCCAGTCAGGCGTATAGACCGTGTCGATGATTTCCTGACGGTTGATGCCGGTCTGCAGCGCCTGACGGACCTTGACGTCATCATAGGGTGCAATCTTCGTGTTGACCGCCCACCCATTGACGAAACCGAGATAACGCGGCGTTGCAATCGTAAAGCCTTCTTCCTTTAGCGACTTCAGTTCCTGGGGGGATGCGTTGTAGGCGACATCAGCCTGACCGGACTGGACCGAGGCGACCCGGATCGACGGTTCGGACACCAGCTTGTAGGTGATGCTATCGAGGAAGGCCGGGCCGGTATGGCCGACGGCCGCAGGCCCCCAGTTGTAGTCCTTACGCTTGACCAGCGTCACATGATCGCCTTCCTTCCAGCTCTCGACCACATAGGGTCCGCTGCCGGCGGTCTTGCTCAGGTCGGCCTGTTCGGAAGCGGGCTGCCCAATGCTTTTGGGCGAGATCAGGATCGAGCCGTGATAGCCCAAAGTCGGGATGAACCCGAGTGTCGGCTTCTTGAAGAACACTTTTACCGTGGACGCGTCGACTGCTTCAGCGCGATCATAGGTCTTGGGAAAGAGACCAATCGGGTTGATGCCTTCGTTCTTGCGACCGGCATACCAGATGTCGAGATTGGCAACCACGGCGGCTGCATCGAGCGGCGCGCCATCGGAGAAGGTCACGCCATTTTTGAGATAGAGCGTGAACTCGGTGGCGTTGTCGTTCTGCTCCCAGCGCTCGGCGAGCCAGGGGCTGACCTTGCCTTCGGCATCGACATAAAGGAGCTTGTCGGTGACATGGCCCCAGATATGACCCTGGAAGCTGGAGATCGCGCTATTGTTGGGGATCCAGCTATCTCCGAGGGAGTCGATCAGGAAGGTGATGTCACCTCCGTCTTTCGGAGTGTCGGCTGCCTGAGCCGGAGTAAAGCCTGTCGCCGAGACGAGAAGGGCGGCGGCAGCCACTGCGGATGTCGTGATCAACAGACGGCGCCGGGAAAGGCTGAGGAGGGAAGAACGTTCGGTCATGGGGCGATCCTGATGGGTTGGGCGTAGCTTGTGTCTGCAGAATTCTTACCGAGCGCACGCAAGCTCATCCGCGATGCGGGAAAATTGCGCGCGGCAACCCGTTGCCGCTCCTTGCCGAGCAGGCGAATGCCTGGATAAAAATCCTGATGAGTGGGGTGCAGCGTTGCCGCTGTCAGACAGCCTTGGACGGCTGTTTCGAGCGGAGAGCGCAATCGGCGGTACATATTCCGTTCATGACGCGGTCCTTTTGCTTTTCGACAAGAAGATCATGGCGCACAGCCTATCAGCACAGCGCCACGGAGAAAGACTGGTTATTCTTTTTCTATGGAATTAATGGATTAATTTGCCGCAGTTTGTGAGGTCATTGGGATTGGTGTTTCAGAGGTGTTGGAGATTGGTTGTGGAGCGCCTGGACGATATGCCCCGAAGGAAACCATGCCGAGCTAGCAAGCCTGCTAGATCTTGCTCTCTGCGGACCCATCATTGCTTTTAACCGGTCACTTCCCGCCGAGTAACCGGGAGCGCAAGGCTGGCCGACCGTTCGCGTCTATGCCCGGGTGGCGTTTTTATTCTGCAGGAATGTCATGCTTTCGAAGATCCGTACCGGCAGAATCTCGCCGGAAAAACGCTCGACCTCCACTTTCGTGATCTGCCCGGTGCAGCCCTGGGCCAACTTGGAGGTTCCGACGTCGCGGGTGAGGATATTCGGATTGCCGTGTAGGCACATCGCATGTTCCGACGTCCGATCGTCCGGTTCGAACCATGCACCTGTCGCAAGCTGCATGACGCCTCTGCGCACGTCCTCGCTCAGCACCGCTGCAGCAAGGCAGCTGCCGCGTTGGTTGAACAGCCTGACGATATCACCATCCACTATACTGCGCGCTGCCGCGTCGGTCGGGTTGATGCGGATCGGCTCCCGGTCCTTGATCTTCGTCGAACGGCTGAACTCACCATAATCAAGCTGGCTATGCAGACGCTGGTGCGGCTGGTTGCAAACCAGATGCAGCGGATAGGCCGCTCGATCCGCTTCGATCTCTATCCGTGCGGGATACCAGTGTGGATGGCCTTGGCAATCGTCGTAGCCAAAATCCGCGATCGTCTGCGAAAATATCTCGATCTTGCCGGATGGAGTCTGCAGCGGGGAACCGGACGGATCGTCACGGAAGGCGCTTGCTGGACCGCCTTCATCGGGTTTCAGTGGTAGACGAAGTTCGCCCCGTTCCCAGAAAGTTTCGAAATCCGGGGCTTCCTGCCCGCTGGCGACAAGTGCCTGATGCGTCGTTTTAAACAGGAATGAAAGCCATTCCTTGGATGTACGGTTTTCGGTGAACGCATCGAACTTGCCAAGATGCCGCGCGATCTCGGAAAAGATCTCATAGTCGTCCCGCGCCTCGCCCACCGGCTCGATCAGCTTCTTCATGGCAATCATCAGATCGTCGCGGTCCGCAGCGCCGATATCGTCCCGTTCGAGCGTCGTTGTCGCCGGCAGCACGATATCCGCGTGACGGGCCGTCGATGTCCATGCCGTCTCGTGGACGATGATCGTTTCGGGCCGCTTGAAGGCAGCCCGCAGCCTGTTTAGATCCTGGTGATGATGAAACGGATTGCCGCCTGCCCAATAGACGAGGCGGATATCCGGATAGTGCAGGGCGTGGCCGTTATAGTGAAAACCGGCGCCCGGATTGAGCAACATGTCGGCGACGCGGGCTACTGGGATGTAGTCCGTCACGGGGTTCTTGAACTGGTTGAGAGTCGGCAACGGCACGGCCAGTTGCTGCTTGCCGATATTGCCGAGTGCTCCAAGCGAATAGGAATACCCGCCGCCATCCAGCCCGATCTGCCCAAGCATTGCTGCAAGGACAATGCCCATCCATACGGGTTGCTCTCCATAATCAGCGCGCTGAAGGGAGTGGCTGACAGTCACCAGCGTCCGGGATCGCGCCATCGTCCGCGCCAGGTCCTTGATCGTCTCGACGCCGATACCGCAGATCTCCGCAGCCCATTCGGCAGTTTTCGGCAATCCATCGCCGCGACCGAGTATGTAGTCCTCGAAATGTTCGTAGCCGACCGTGTAGCGCTGAAGAAATTCGCGGTCGTGCAATCCTTCGGTCACGAGCACATGGGAAAGACCAAGCATGAGTGCCACATCGGTGCCGGGGATAATCGGCAGCCATTCGGCATTTACCTCGGCAGGAAAGTCATCCCTGAGTGGGCTGACGGACACGAACCGCGCGCCGCGGGCACTCGCGCCCGATAACTTCGGCCGTACAGTATGCGCACCGATGCCGCCGCCATGCACGTCGGCATTCTTGATTGCCATTCCGCCGAAGGCGACGACGAGTTCCGTACTGCGCTCGATGGCATCCCAGGTGACGCTCTTTCGGTCGAACGTGTCATATGGTCCGAGCACATGCGGAATGATGACCGACGCCGCACCGGAACTGTAGGTATTGACAGATCGCACATAGCCGCCCAGCACATTGAGAAACCGATGGATCTGGCTCTGCGCGTGGTGGAAACGCCCGGCGCTCGACCAGCCATAGGAACCTCCGAAGACTGCTTGCGGACCGAAATCCCGGTAAACGCGCTGGAGCTCGTTCGCCACCAGATCCAAGGCTTCAGACCAGCTGACCTCGACATAGTCATCCGCACCGCGTTTGTTCGCGTGGCAGGGGAGACCTTCAAGCCATCCACGCCGGATGGCCGGGCGCCTGACCCGAGCAGGGCTATCTGCAATGGCTGGAATGTTGCCCAGCAGCGGGGAAGGATGGGGATCACCGGGATGCGGCCGGATTTCGAGCGTGCCGTTTTCGTATCGGCCTGAGAAGGCACCCCAGTGGGAGCTGTGAGGCTTGAACGAATTCATTGCAGATATCCTCGGCGATCAGTGCGTTTCGGATGGGAATGGCTCGGCTCGGCTCAGCTCAGCTCGGCAGCACCTTGCCCGGATTCATAATGCCTTTGGGATCGATGGCGTTCTTGATGACGATCATGAGATCGACGGCATCGCCATGTTCGGTCCGAAGATAGTCGATTTTGCCGG
>NZ_VDMN01000006.1 GCF_006335145.1 Aliirhizobium smilacinae
TATCGTTCGCAGAACTTAAATGAATGTCGGGGACGCCATTTGGTGCGGCCCTTACAGGAGACAAATTGCATAGCAATTTGCTCCGGCACTACGCATCACAGCAAAGCTGTGACGCAGTCGCGCAAACAATAGTTTGCGCTTGGCGCGGGGTGGAGCAGCCCGGTAGCTCGTCAGGCTCATAACCTGAAGGCCGCAGGTTCAAATCCTGCCCCCGCAACCAAAATATTTTCCCCGAAATACAATCATGAAATACCCTTTGACACCAGCCGGGGCTATGTCCGTTAGCTGGCGAGCGAGAAATCCAGGCTAGCATTTCAGAGATCGCAGGCCAACCGCAACAAAATCGGGTTTCTCATGTGGGAACGAGACAGCAATTGGGTTCGTATTCTCCAACTCAGAATCCTGGTTGCCTCGCCGTATCGTACATTATGCAGCGCGGATACCGATCGGTCGATACTTTTGGAGCTTGTGGCTAACGATACCGTAAGCGGCGAGTTCGGCCCCGATCATGGCAACCGCCTTGTCGTCGAGAAGTGACGGATCGATGGTGGTGCGCAACTCGTAATCGACGCCGCTTTCGAGGACAAGTTCGAGGCTTTTGCGTGCTTTGAGACCACTTCCCGGTACACGGGTTATTCGATCGTAATCTGTAAAAGCTGCCTTGATGTCGAACCCGACCCAATCGACGAGAGGCAGGATCGCTGCCAGTCGCTGGGGATAGGGGCCGCCGGAATGGAGGCCGATGCGATAACCCATGGTGCGGATATTGGCGATTGCGGCGCCAAGCCCGCGCTGGAGTGTCGGCTCGCCGCCCGAAAATACGACGCCGTCGAGGAGACCTCGCCGTGTTTCTAGGAATCCGAGAAGGTCTGTCCAATCCAACTCGTTGCTGCCAATGGCGGGTAGCAGATGGGGATTGTGGCAATAGGGACAGTCCCAGGGACAGCCTTGGGCGAAGACGGTCGCGACGATCTCTCCCGGCCAGTCGCAAAACGACAGGCTTTCGAAACCGCCGACCCGAAATCGTTCCGTTCCGGTCTCAGTCACGTTGGAAGGGCTCTTCGACGAAATATCTGCGTTCGGCGAATTCGCTTTTCTTGCCAAGATTGAAGGAGGCGACGGGGCGGTGGTAACCCATCACGCGCGTCCATATTTCGCAGCGCTGACGATCCTCATCGCGCAGGGTGAAGGCGGTTGCGTGCTGGCAAGCGGTATCCGGTTCGACGATCCGGTTCATCGGGAGTTCCTTTCAGTTGGCAGCGGCGTTTCGGCGCTGTCTGGCAATCAGGTCGGCATCACATTTCGGGCAGAACTGGTGCTCGCCTTCGATGTAGCCGTGCCTGGGGCAGATGGAGAATGTCGGGGTGATGGTGATGTAGGGCAAACGGAAATTCGTCAGCGCCCGGCGCACCAGCTTGCGGCAGGCCTCCGCCGAGGACAGCCTGGTTCCCATATAGAGATGCAGGACCGTGCCGCCGGTATATTTGCGCTGCAGGGCATCCTGTCGTGTCAGCGCCTCGAATGGATCGCTGGTGAAGCCGGCCGGCAACTGGCTGGAATTTGTGTAATAGGGTGCATCCGCCGTTCCTGCCTGCAGGATGCCGTCGAAGCGCTTGCGGTCTTCACGGGCAAAGCGATAGGTGGTGCCCTCGGCCGGCGTGGCTTCCAGATTGTAGAGGTGGCCGGTTTCTTCCTGAAACATCACGATGCGGCTGCGCACATGATCCAGCAATCTCAGGGCAAAGGCATGTCCCCATTCGCTGGTGATGTCGTAACGGTCATCGGTGAAATTGCGGATCATCTCGTTGATGCCGTTGACGCCGAGCGTCGAAAAATGGTTGTCGAGCGTGCCGAGATAGCGTTTCGTATAGGGTAGAAGCCCGTCATCGATGAGGCGCTGGACGATGATGCGTTTGATCTCAAGGCTGTCGCGGCCCAGGTCCAACAGAGTGTCGAGGCTTGCCAGAAGCGCCTTCTCGTCGCCTTTGTGGAGATAACCCAGCCTTGCGCAGTTGATGGTGACGACGCCGAGCGATCCGGTCTGCTCGGCGCTGCCGAACAGGCCGTTTCCGCGCTTGAGCAATTCGCTCAGATCGAGCTGCAGGCGGCAGCACATGGAGCGGACCATGTTGGGCTGCAGTTCGGAATTCAGAAAATTCTGGAAATAGGGCAGGCCGTATTTGGCTGTAAGGGCAAACAGGCGCTCGGCATTCTCGCTTTCCCAGGGGAAATCCGGCGTGATGTTGTAGGTGGGAATGGGGAAGGTGAACACCCGGCCCCTGTCGTCGCCCTTCGCCATGACCTCCATATAGGCGCGGTTGATCATATCCATTTCGATCTGGAGATCGCCGTAGGTGAAGGGCATCACCTTGTCGGCGATGACCGGCGATTGCTCGCGCAGATCTTCCGGGCATACCCAGTCGAAGGTCAGGTTGGTGAAGGGCGTCTGTGTGCCCCAGCGGGAGGGGACGTTGAGATTGTAGATCAGCTCCTGCATACATTGCAGGACTTCGTCATAGGACAGGGCATCGACCCGCACATAGGGCGCCATGTAGGTGTCGAAGGAACTGAAGGCCTGGGCGCCGGCCCACTCGTTCTGCAGCGTTCCGAGAAAATTGACGATCTGCCCGACTGCGCTCGACAAGTGCCGTGGCGGGCCTGCTTCCACCTTGCCAGGCACGCCGTTCAGCCCCTCCATCAGCAGGGTTCGAAGAGACCAGCCGGCGCAGTATCCGGCGAGCATGTCCAGATCGTGGATATGCAGGTCGCCGCTGCGGTGGGCATTGCCGACGGCTTGCGGATAGACGTGGGAGAGCCAGTAGTTGGCGACCACCTTGCCCGAGACGTTGAGGATCAGACCGCCGAGCGAATAACCCTGGTTGGCATTGGCGTTGACGCGCCAGTCGGCACGGTCGAGATATTCGTCGATGGTGGAGACCACATCGATCGCAACCGGTGTGACGGATGCATCCGCAGGATCCTGTACGGCATCGGGAAGCCCGGTTGCCGGATGCGGGCCGCGAGTTCGGTCATCCACCACGTGTTGCATTTTCTCATCCTTCACGAATCAACATATTGCGTATGTTTCCTCGCCAAGACGCCATATGGAGTGGCATTTCGTTGACTTATCTCAACCGAGAATGACGAACGTCAAGTTGTGCGAAGGCCCTGTTATAAGAGTATATAATTTCCTGCGATTTCCCCTTTTTTGTGCATCGAGTGCTGCGCCGGCAGTTACTTGTCGGGCATAATCGATCTAATAGTTGACGAATTTTTCACCTCATATACTATATCTAGTGTTCGAGGTTCTTCCGATTCGCGTCGGAAGCTAAGACGGGAATACGGTGCGCAACGTCCATGACGGGCCGAGCAATGCCGGAGCTGCCCCCGCAACTGTAAGCGGCGAGCATCCGATCGATCACGTCACTGATGCGCAAGCATCGGGAAGGCAGATCGGATGTTTTGACCCGCAAGCCAGGAGACCTGCCTCGCAACGAAAACGTCCACGGGCGGGGTGTCCGGAAGGTCGCGTATGCGTGCGGGATGATGCCGTGCGTGCGCAACTCCGAATGCCTCGCATGAGCCACTTCGGGGTGAAGTCCTATGTCTTTGAGTTCCAGATTTTATCAACGCGAATGACGCACGTTTTCTGACGTTCGGCGGCCGGTTGCGGCTGCTTTCATCTTCGACCAATTCCTGACGGACATCCTCGCATGTCCGAACGACCTTGCACGCCTATCCGACACGAGGATCAACATGAGCATTACCGTTTACAGCAAGCCCGCCTGCGTCCAGTGCACCGCGACCACCCGCGCCCTCGATCGCCAGGGGATCGACTACAGTGTCATCGACGTTTCGACCGATGCCGCAGCTTATGAGCTGGTGCAGGAACTCGGCTACCGCCAGGTGCCGGTCGTCATCGCCGGCGAAACCCATTGGGCCGGTTTCCGTCCGGACATAATCAGTGGCCTTTCGCCTGCTCTGGCCTGAGGCCGATGGGCAAGATCGTCTATTTTTCCAGTAAATCGGAAAATACCCGCCGTTTCGTGGAGAAGCTGGGTTTGACTGCCCGGCGTATCCCAATCGGCGGCGATGAGGCGCTCGGCGTCGACAAGCCTTTCATTCTCGTCGTGCCGACCTATGGCGGCGGCGAAAGCAAAGGCGCCGTGCCGAAACAGGTGATCCGCTTTCTCAACGATGCGGAAAACCGGCAAAACATCCGCGGCGTGATCGCTGCCGGCAACACCAATTTCGGCGCGGCCTACGGGCTCGCCGGCGACATCATTTCCGCCAAGTGCCAGGTGCCGTTGCTTTACCGGTTCGAACTGCTCGGCACGCCGGAGGATGTCGAAAAAGTCAGACACGGATTGGAACGATTTTGGACACCCTAGTTCTCGACAAGCCGAAAAAGAGCGTCGAGCCCGCGCTCGACTATCACGCGCTCAATGCCATGCTGAACCTCTATGACGAGCAGGGAAAGATCCAGCTCGACAAGGACCGGCTGGCCGCAAAACAGTATTTCCTGCAGCACGTCAACCAGAATACCGTGTTCTTCCATAACCTGCGGGAAAAGCTCGATTATCTGGTTGTTGAAGGCTATTACGAGCGGGAGGTTCTGGACCAGTATTCGTTCAACTTCGTCCGTGACCTGTTCGACCATGCCTATGACAAGAAGTTCCGTTTCCCGACCTTTCTCGGCGCATTCAAATATTACACCAGCTACACGCTGAAGACGTTTGACGGAAAACGGTATCTGGAACGCTATGAGGACCGTGTCTGCATGGTGGCGCTGGCATTGGCGCGTGGTGACGAAAAGCTTGCTCGCGATCTCGTCGACGAGATCATTTCCGGCCGTTTCCAGCCGGCGACGCCGACATTCCTCAATGCCGGCAAGAAACAGCGCGGCGAACTCGTCTCGTGTTTCCTGCTGCGGATCGAGGACAATATGGAGAGTATCGGCCGCTCGATCAATTCCGCGCTGCAGCTTTCCAAGCGCGGCGGTGGCGTGGCGCTGTCGCTGACCAATCTTCGCGAGATGGGCGCGCCGATCAAGCAGATTGAAAACCAGTCCTCGGGCGTCATTCCGGTGATGAAGCTGCTGGAGGATAGTTTTTCCTACGCCAACCAGCTTGGCGCGCGTCAGGGGGCTGGCGCCGTCTACCTGCATGCCCACCACCCGGACATCATGCGCTTTCTCGATACCAAACGCGAAAATGCCGATGAAAAGATCCGCATCAAGACCCTGTCGCTCGGTGTCGTCATTCCCGACATCACCTTCGAACTCGCCCGCAACAACGAGGACATGTACCTGTTCTCGCCGCATGACGTGGAGCGGGTCTACGGCGTTCCGTTCACGGAAATCTCGGTGACGGAAAAGTATCAGGAAATGGTCGAGGACGGCCGGATCCGAAAGAAGAAGATCAAGGCGCGCGAGTTTTTTCAGGTGATCGCCGAGATCCAGTTCGAGAGCGGTTATCCCTACATCATGTTCGAGGACACGGTGAACCGCGCCAACCCGATCGCCGGGCGTATCACCATGAGCAATCTCTGCTCGGAAATCCTGCAGGTCAGCGATTCGAGCGAATTCAACGACGATCTTTCCTATGCGAAGATGGGCAAGGATATTTCCTGCAATCTCGGCTCGCTGAATATCGCCGCTGCGATGGACTCGGCCGATTTCGGCCGGACGATCGAAACCTCGATCCGGGCGCTGACGGCGGTCTCCGAGATGAGCAACATCACTTCGGTGCCGTCGATCGCCAAGGGAAATGAGGACAGCCATGCGATCGGCCTCGGGCAGATGAACCTGCATGGTTATCTTGCCCGTGAACGGATCTTCTATGGTTCGGAAGAGGGCGTCGATTTCACAAATATCTATTTCTACACGGTCGCCTATCACGCCGTGCGCGCCTCCAACCGTCTGGCGGTGGAGAAGGGAAAAAGCTTCAAGGGCTTTGAAAACTCGAAATACGCGTCCGGCGAATATTTCGACAAATATATCGGACAGGAATGGAAGCCAGCGACGGAGCGGGTGACTGAGCTATTTGAAACGGCCGGCATTCACATTCCGACGCAGGAGGACTGGTCCGAACTGAAGGCTGCCGTGATGCAGGGCGGGCTGTATAACCAGAACCTGCAGGCCGTGCCGCCAACGGGGTCGATCTCCTATATCAACCACTCGACCTCCTCGATCCATCCGATCGTGTCGAAGATCGAGATCCGCAAGGAGGGCAAGATCGGTCGTGTCTATTATCCGGCCGCCTATCTCACTAACGACAATCTCGAATATTACCAGGATGCCTACGAGATCGGCCCGGAAAAGATCATCGACACCTATGCGGCAGCCACCCAGCATGTCGATCAGGGCCTGTCGCTGACGCTGTTCTTCCGCGACACGGCCACGACCCGCGATATCAACCGGGCGCAGATCTATGCCTGGAGACGAGGCATCAAGACCATCTACTACATCCGCCTTCGCCAGATGGCGCTGACCGGCACGGAAGTGCAGGGCTGCGTATCGTGTGCACTCTAAGTCTGGTGACCAATATGAATATCCAAATAAAGAACGCAAAGCCCGCCGCCGCCATCCGCGCCATCAACTGGAACCGCATCGAGGACGACAAGGATCTGGAAGTTTGGAACCGGCTGACCAGCAATTTCTGGCTGCCGGAAAAGGTGCCGCTCTCTAACGATATCCCGTCCTGGGCCGCGCTGAAGCCGGAGGAGCAGCAGCTCACCATCCGGGTCTTCACCGGGCTTACGCTGCTCGACACGATCCAGAATGGTGTCGGCGCCGTGCGGCTGATGGAGGATGCCGTGACACCGCACGAGGAGGCGGTGCTCTCCAACGTCTCTTTCATGGAGGCCGTGCATGCTCGCTCCTATTCCTCGATCTTTTCGACCTTGTGTTCGACGCCCGATGTCGATGATGCCTATCGCTGGTCGGAGGAAAATGAGTTCTTGCAGAAGAAGTCGGCACTGATCATGCAGCAATATGCATCAGACGATCCGCTGAAGAAGAAGGTGGCCTCGGTCTTCCTTGAGAGTTTTCTCTTCTATTCCGGCTTCTATCTGCCGATATACTGGTCGAGCCGCGCCAAGCTCACCAACACTGCCGACCTCATCCGCCTGATCATTCGCGACGAGGCGGTGCATGGTTATTATATCGGCTACAAGTTCCAGCGCGCGGTGGAACTCCTGCCGGAAGCGAAACGACAGGGCATCAAGGATTTTGCATTCGATCTTCTGCTGGAGCTTTACGACAACGAGGCGAAATATACCGAGGCGCTTTACGATGGTGTCGGGCTGACCGAGGACGTCAAGAAATTCCTGCATTACAACGCCAACAAGGCGCTGATGAACCTCGGTTACGAGGCGCTGTTTCCGGCGGAAGCCTGCAAGGTCAATCCGGCGATACTTTCGGCGCTCTCGCCGAATGCCGATGAAAACCACGACTTCTTCTCCGGCTCCGGGTCTTCCTATGTCATCGGCAAGGCGGTTGCGACGGAAGACGACGACTGGGATTTCTGAGGCGCGGGCAGTAGATATACGACGAAAGGGCCGTGGGGCGCGGCCCTTTCGTTAGAGGCTCAATCTTCGGACATGGCGGTCCGTATCGCTTCCCAAGATGCCGCGTCGGGTGCCGTCAACAGGTGCCCCTCGGTCATGGTGGGGCGGTATGGCTCTCCGGTCATGGTTGCGGCATAACCTCCGGCCTCTGAATGGATCAGTACGCCGGCGGCGTGATCCCATGGTTTCAGGCTTTCGTTGAGGCAGAAGCTCATCGCGCCAGTTGCCAGCATCCGGTATTCCCAGGCCGAGCAACGCCATGTCGTGACGCGCAAGAAGCGCAGCATGCGTTGCGCCAGTTCCTTTTGCCGATCCGGCTCGAACATGTACAGCGGAATGAAGCCGTGCATCTCTCCGACCGGCGTTGGGGCAGCGACCGACAGGCGTGTGTGCGTGCCATCGGCCGCGACATGAAAGGCGCCTTGCCCACGGCGGGCGACGAGAAAGTCGCCGAGGACCGGGTAGTGGATGATGCCCGCAATGGTCTCGCCGCCCGAAACGATTGCCAGGATGCTGCCGAACATCGGCGTGCCATGGGCGAAATGCCAGGTGCCGTCGACGGGGTCGATGACCGCGGCGAGATCGGCATGGCTAAGACGCTTGAGGATCGAGGCGTCGTCCGAAACGGCTTCCTCGCCGATGATGGTGATGCCCGGCAGTCGAGCGTTCAGCTTTTCGCTGATGACCCGTTCCGACGCGATATCCGCATCGGTGACGATATCGTCCGCCATCGTCTTGGCACGAATGGTGTCCGAGGTGACCGAGTGAAAGCGCGGCAGGATTTCCGTCTTTGCCGCCTCGCGCATATCGCCCATCAGGGCAATGAGCAGTTCGTCGCTGACGGCCTTCATGCGCGGCGCGCCTTGAGATAGGTTTTCAGAGCTTCCGGTTCGTCCGTCTGGAAAACGCTGATGCCGGCATCCATCAAAGTGCCCCAGATGCGGTCGGGATCGGTCAGGGCAGTCTTGTCCACCCATTCGCCGCTGGCTTCCATGTTCAGCGTGTTCGTCCACAGCGCCATGCCGGCGTCGCGGAACATCTGACGGTTGTCGGCGATCGTTTCCAGACGGTCGAAGCGCATCTCGCACATGAACGGTTTGATTTCGGAAAGCAGTGCCATCGTCTCCTGAAACCCGGTTTCGGTGAATTTTGCCATCGCCATAAAAGGCACGCCTTCGATGTTCTGGGCAAGCACCCAGTCCAGTTCCTCGCGGGTCATGACGCGGGTTTTCAGATCGACATAGGGCGCGGCGTTCATTTCACGGGCACAGGCGGCGACTTCAGAAAACAGGCCGCGATCCTTGAGGTCGAGGTCGGCGAAAACGCGGCCGCGGATGATTTCCAGCGCCTGCTTCAACGTCGGGATACGCTGGTCGGTCGCGGGGCGATGTGCTCCGCCGTCATCCTCGCGCAGGGCGATCGCCTGCAGTTCGGCCATGGTGAATGTTTCGGCGTCGCGATCGATGCCGGCCATACGCAGCAGCGTGTCATCGTGCATGATGAACAGCTCACCATCGATGCTCTTGCGGATGTCGAGTTCGACGATATCGGCGCCGACGGCGATCGCCCGCTCGATGGCGGCCAGGCTGTTTTCCGGTGCGCCATGCCAGGCGCCGCGATGGGCGACGATAGCGGGATCGCGTTTCTGGTCGGCAATATAATCTACGTAGTGAGTCATTTTACATTTTCCTTGGGGTCAAGTCAGGCGCGGCGGGCCGCGAGATAGGATTTGAGAGCGGCTGCCTCGTCGGTCTGAATGACCGAGATCCCGGCATCGATCAGCCGTCCCCAGACGGCGTCGGGATCGAGAAGGGCAGCGGTATCGGTGAAGCCGGCGCAGGCGACGCTATCGAGCGTGTTGACCCAGAGTGCCATGCCGTTGTCACGCAGCGGGCCATCGAGAGCGGCAAGCTGTTCGAGGTCATCGAAATAGATTTCGCAGACTGTGGGTGCGAGTTCGCTCAGCAATGCGATTTGCGTGGCGGCGCCTTGTACGTTGAGCCGGGTCTTTGCCAAAAACAGGACTTCGTGCGGTACGATCGTTTCGCGGATCCAGGCGAGATCCTTTTCGCTCTTCAGCGATGCCCAGAAATCCACTTCGGCTTCGACGCCCATGGTTTTGGCGAGAGCGATGACATCCGGGATGACGTCCCGTTGCTTGACGTCGAGATGCAGGAAAATGCGGCCCTTGGTCAGTTCGAACACCTCGGTAAGGCTCGGCAGTTTTTCCGTGGTGAAGGCGTTATCGGGGCCACCATCGCGGTTGCGCAGGGCAAGCGCGGAAAGTTGCTGCGACGACAGGTTTTCCGGTGCCGTGTCGAGACCGGCCATCCGCTCCAGCGTCTCGTCATGCAGCAGACACAGTCCGCCATCGGCTGCACGGCGGACATCGATCTCGACGGCTTCGTAACCGGCATCGATCGCCCGTTGAATGGCGAGAAGACTGTTTTCCGGCGCATCCCGCCAGATGCCGCGATGCGCAACGATGGCGCAGTCGCGGGATTTATCGGCAATAAAGCTTCCGTAATTCACTGGTATTCCTTCACCGATGCAGATGCGGATCTTGCGTCGCCGAAGGCGCCGGGAATGGCGCGGCCGTTTTCGCCGTCGAAGAGATGCAGGCGGGCCTGGGGGAAGGAGAGCGACAAAGTCTGCGTCGTATCTATCTCGACACCGAAGGGCATGGCGATCCGCAGGGTCTGCTCGGCGATTTTCGTTTCGAGAATTTCGTGGGAGCCAAGGTCTTCACGATAGCGGATCTCGGTCTTGATCGAGCCACCGGCATTCACGGAAATGTCCTCCGGTCGGATGCCGAGCCGGAAGCTGCCTTCGCCCGCATAGTTGGCGACGACCTGACCATCTGCCAGCCGCAGCACGTGGCCGTCACCCGTCACATCGAGAATGTTCATTGGCGGCGAACCGATGAACTTTGCGACGAAGACCGAAGCTGGGTTGTGGTAGATCGCCTTGGGCGTATCGAACTGTTCTATATGACCCTTGTTGAGAATGAGGATGCGGTCGGCAAGCGTCATCGCCTCCACCTGATCGTGGGTGACGAAGACGCTGGTGGCGCCGATGCGGCGGTGCAGTTCGGCCAGTTCGACACGCATATCGTGGCGTAGCTGCGCATCGAGATTGGACAGCGGCTCGTCGAACAACAGTACGCCCGGCTCGCGGATGATGGCGCGGCCGATCGCGACACGCTGGCGCTGGCCGCCGGACAGCTGCCCGGGCTTGCGGGTGAGAAAGTCGGCGAGGCCCAGCATTTTTGCGACAGTTGCGACGCGCTCGGTACGCTCGGCCTTGGAAACGCCGGCAACCTTGAGGCTGTAGGCCATGTTCTCGGCCACCGTCATATGTGGATAGAGCGCATAGTTCTGGAACACCATGGCGCAGCCGCGATGTTTTGGTTCCAGATCCTGCACCTCACGGCCGCCGATGACGATCTTGCCGCCGGACACCCGTTCCAGACCGGCGATCATCTGCAGAAGCGTGGACTTGCCGCAACCCGACGGGCCGAGCACGACGGTAAACTCACCGGGGCGCAGCGAGACGTCGATCGGCGGGATGATGGTGGTCCTGGCGTCATAGGACTTGGTGACGCCGATCAGCTGAATTTCGGCCGCGGCGGCGCGAATGCTTAAGTCGATGGAGGTCATGAGATCATTTCTCCGAAAGAACGAGGCCCTGGACCAGAAAACGCTGCAGAAGAGCGATCATCGTCAGGGGAACAAGGGAGACGAGCACGGCACCGGCCATGATCATCGGGAAATCGGGAACCTGTCCGTCGGCATCCGGCACGAGGCGAGCAAGGCCGACTACGGCAGTCTGCATGTCGGGCGTCGAGGCGCCGACCAGCGGCCACAGATATTGCGTCCAGCCGCTGAGAAAAGTGAGGACGAACAGCGACGCGACGCTGGGGCGGGCAAGCGGCAGCAGGATATCGAACAGGAAACGGATCGGGCCTGCGCCATCCATGCGCGCCGCCTTGAACAGGTCCTTGGGCAGCGTCATGAAAAACTGGCGGAACAGGAAGGTGCCGGTGCCGTGCGCGACGAGTGGCGCGATCAGGCCGAAATGCGTGTTGAGCACGCTCAGTTCCAGATGCACCGGAGCACCGAAAGCGCCCGCGATCAGGTCGTTGAGGCCGGTCACGTCGAGCACCGCATTGAGCGGCGAGAAGATGTTCGAGGCGACCTGATAGGTAGTGATCACGCGGATATCGAGTGGCAGCATGATCGTTGCGAGGATAAGCGCGAAGACCACACCAGCCCAGCGGATGCGGAAATAGACGATCGCATAGGCCGACAGGAAGGACAGGGCGCAGGTTGCCAACGCGTTGGAGAAGGCCACGATCATGCTGTTGAGCATCTGGATCGGGATACGCGTGTCGTTGATGACCTTGCCCATATTGGCGAACAGTTCTGTGCCCGGAACCCAGGCCAAGCCATTTTGCAGCATGTATTCGTAGGATTGCGACGCAGTGGAGAGCGTCAGGTAGAGCGGTCCGACGATATAGAGGATGCCGATGGCCAGAAGTATGCCGGCGGCGATGTTGATGGAGCGTGCGTTCTCGACCATGGCTCAGCGCTCGTAGTTGAGGCGCCGGCCGAGGAAGACGAACTGGCAGGCTGCAAGAAGGAGAACAAAGACCATCAGGATGGCCGTCTGGGTGGAGGCGCCGGAGAGATCGAAACCGCGAAAACCATCGACATAGATCTTGTAGACGAGCAGGCTCGTCGAACCGCCCGGACCGCCTCCGGTAATGGTGTCGATCAACGCGAAAACCGAGGTGATGCTTTCGGTGAATTCCAGCACGAAGGTCAGAAAAAGCTGGGGCATTATCAGCGGCAGCTGGACATCGAAGATGCGGCGCCACGGACCGGCGCCGTCCATCGCTGCCGCCTGATACATCGTGGGCGGGATCGAGCGCAGGCCGGCCAGCAGGATGACGAAATTGAACGGAATGCCGCTCCAGACATGGGCTGCGACCAGTGTGACGAAGGCGTCGGTGCCATCGATGCCGGGATTCCACAGGCCGGGAAACAGCGTGTTGAGCGGCGCCATCAAGCCGACGAACGGGTTGAAGATGAAGGCGAAGACGACGCCGATGGAGGCGCCGGCAATGCCCTTCGGCCAGACGAGAATATTGCGCGCCGCATAGGAGAGACCGATCTTGCGGTCGGCGGCAATCGCCAGCATCAGCGGTACGATAACGGCGAGCGAGGATGCCGTCAGCATGAAGACGACTGTGCGGCCGGTGGCGGCCCAGAATTCCGGGTCCGTGAGGACGCGCCGAAAATTCTGCAGACCGACGAATTCCGAACCGCCGCCGAACGGCTGTTCAAGGAAAAACGACCAGTAGAAGGCCTGAAAGACCGGCACGTAAAAGAACAGCACGATCAGCAACATCAGCGGCGCGACCAGAAGCAGCGGCAGCCAGCGATGGCCGAACAGGGAGGATTCCGACGACATGGAGAGAGCTCCAGAACAGAAACAGGGCATGGGGCGGATGCCGCCCCATGCTGCGAAGGCTTAAAGGCCCGGATCAGGGAAGCGTCTTGCCCTTGTAGGTCTGCTCGAAGCGGCGCAGCAACTGGTCGCCGCGCTTCTTGGTGTTGTCGAGCGCCACCTGCATGGTCTGCTGGCCAGCAAAGGCCTTCTGGGTCTCTTCCATGAAGACTTCACGGAACTGGACGTAGAAACCGAGGCGGATGCCGCGGGTATCGGCAGTTGCCGGCTGGTTCATGGATTCGACGCCAACCTTGGCGGTGGCATATTTCGGCGATTTGGCGTCCGGGCTCTTGGCGATGGTATCGAGAACGTCGGTGGTGACGGGGACGTAACCGGTGGCGGCTGTGAAGAACATCTGCTGTTCCGGCTTGCGCAGGAAGTCGAGGAAGGCCTTGGCGGCTTCGATTTCGGGTTTGTCGTGGCCCTTCATGACATAGATGGAGGCGCCGCCGACAAAGGTGTTGTGGCGTTCGTAACCCTTGTACATCGGCGCCATGTTGACGGTCAGTTCGTATTTGCCGTCAAAAGCCTTGGCGGCAGCAGCGTATGAACCGGAAGACTGTTCCATCATCGCGCATTCGCCGGCATTGAAGGCGGCGGTGTAGTTGCCGGCCTTGGTATCGGCAGCGAGACGAACGAGACCTTCCTTGCGCCATTCGACCAGATTGGCGAGGTGCTTGGCGGCAAAGGTGGTGTTGATGACGTATTCGGCGTCGAGACCGTCATAGCCGTTGTGCTTGGTAGCGATCGGCAGGCCGTGACGGGCGGAGAACTGCTCCAGCACACGCCAAGTATCGCCGTCCGTGACGAACGGGCAGGCATGACCGGCAGCCTTCAGCTTGCGGGCGGCTTCGATGATCTCTTCCCAGGTTGTCGGCGTCTGCGTGATGCCGGCTTTTTCGAGTTCGGTCTTGTTCGTGTAGAACAGCAGGGTCGAGGAATTGTAGGGCTGGGCGAACAGTTTGCCCTTCGACGTTTCGTAATAGGCGCGGGCGCCGGCAATATACTGGTCCCATTTGACGTCCGGCATCAGGTCCTGAACCGGTTCGACCGCATCCGACAACATCAGGTCGAGCGTGCCGGCATCGAAGAACTGGATGAGAACCGGGTGGTTCTTGGCACGATAGGCGGCAATCGCCTTCTGCATCGACACTTCGTAGGAGCCCTGGCCGACGCAGTTGACCTTGTGCTCGCTCTGCGAGGCGTTGAACGCATCGCACTGCGCCTTGATGGCGGTTTCGACCGGGCCGGTGTTGCCGTACCAGAATTCTATGTTGGTGGCCTGTGCCGAGCCAGCACAGCCGAGAAGCGCGGCGCAGGCCGCAAGAGTGGAGATCTTCATGTTCGCTTCGCCCTTTGGATTTCCGGACCGTGCCGGTGAATGACGAGCATTTGTTACACTTAGTGTGTGACAGTTAATTGACGGGTTTTCGGCAGGTCGCATGGGAGGGTCGCCAATCCCAAGGGGATTCCCCAGCGGAATCTTAAGGGCATAGCGATTGTCACATGCGCATGGTAACTGATCGTGTCCCGGAGACTGTCATGCCCTATTCGCCCAATACGCTGATCGAACAACAATTTCTGCGCGCTAACGACGATGCGGTGGCTTCTGCCAACGAACGCAGCCTGCTCCGTCTGATCTGGCGGCATCCGGGGCTTTCCCGTTCGGAGCTGACGGGGCTTTCGGACCTGACGCAACAGTCCGTTCACCGCATTCTCGATACGCTGGCCGAACGTGGCATTGTTCTTCTGGGCGAACCGAAGCCGGGTCTTGGAAGCGGCCAGCCCAGTCCCATGCTGCAGATCAATGGCGGGCACGCTTATGCCTGCGGTCTTTCCGTCACGTCGGATGTCATCGATATCTGCATCGTCGATCTTTCGGGGAAAACACTGGCGGAAAGCAGCGTTCTCCTGTGGGATCGCGGCATGCGGAAATCCCTCGAACTCGTTTACCAGGAGCTCATCGGGCACCAGCAACGTCTCGGCCTGTCAAAGGAGCGTTTTTTCGGGGTGGGGTTCGGCATTGCCGGCTTTCATCTGGACGGCACGCGTTACAACGCTTCGTTGCCGTTGCACGAATGGTCGCTGATCGAACTCGGGCCGCTGCTTTACCAGCTCTTCGGCAAGCCGGTATGGACGATGAATGGCGCCAAGGCCGGCACGATCGCCGAGATCATGTTCGGCGCCGGGCGCCATATCAAGCATCTGGCTTATCTCAGCTTCAACTACGGTTTTGGCGGGGGCCTGATCAGCGATGGCGAACTGCTGCTTGGCGGCAATGGCAATGCCGGCGAATTTTCGCAGATGTACGATCACGAGGAAAACCTGCGTCGCCCGGCGCTGCAATATCTGCTGGAAAGGCTTCAGCGCAACGGCGTCAACGTGCCATCGATCAGCTACATGCGAAAGCATTTCGATCGCAACTGGCAGGGGGTCGAAGAATGGGTGGATGAGGTGACGCCTGCCTATAACCGTCTCGTCAATGCAATCTGGGCAGTCTACGATCCGCAGGCCATCGTTTTCGGCGGGCAAATGCCGCCCGACCTCGCGCAGATGCTGATCGACCGAACGGAATTTTTCGGCAGGCCGCGTTATGGGGCGTCACGCCCGCATCCGAAACTGATCATTTCCGAACTCGGCAGCGATGCCGCCGCAATGGGTGCAGCTGTCAGGCCGTTTCAGGCTTGCTTCTATTGAGGCGGCCGCAAGACGGAAATCATCTTGCAAAGCTGGTCTGAAACTATTCCGTTTTTGTTGTGCCGGTCGGGACCTGCCTGAAGTAGTCTTCGGCAAACCTGATGACGGGAACCTATTCGATGACCAGTGAAAATCGTGCGCGCCTGCGTGATCTCGGCATTTGCATCGGCCATTACGAGACAGGCGTGCTCAATGCGATCACCGATGTCGCCGGTGTTGCCGTCGGCCATGTCACCTGTGTCGAAGGCGAGCGGACGCGCACCGGCGTGACGGCGATCCTGCCGCATTCCGGCAATCTGTTTCAGGACAAGGTGCCGGCGGCGCTTGCCGTGTTCAACGGTTTCGGCAAGTTCGCAGGCTCGACGCAGATCGCCGAACTCGGCGAGATCGAGACGCCGATTCTGCTGACCAACACGCTCGGTGTCGGTCGCGCGATCGAAGCGCTCAACCGGCATACGCTGGCGCAGGCCGGGAACGAGCGGGTGGTGTCACTGAATGCCGTCGTCGGCGAGACCAATGATTCCCGGTTGAACGATATTCGCGCTGCCCGTCCGACCGTCGATGAAATGGCAAGCGCGCTTGCCGCTGCGAAGGCTGGCCGGGTCGAAGAAGGCGCGGTCGGCGCCGGCACGGGTACGGTCGCCTTCGGCCTCAAGGGCGGCATCGGCACCAGCTCGCGCGTCGTTTCGGTTGCCGGAACTTCCTACACGGTCGGTGTGCTGGTGCAGTCCAATTACGGCGGCAAGCTGACTGTGGCCGGACGGCCCTACGAAGCGGAAGGTGCTCACGACAAGGACGGCTCGATCGTCATGATCGTTGCGACCGATGCGCCGCTCTGTTCGCGCAATCTGAAGCGTATTGCCGAGCGTTGCTTTGGTGGTCTTGCGCGCACGGGTGCTGCGCTGAGCAACGGGTCGGGCGATTATGCGCTGGCATTTTCTACGGCCGAAGAGGTGCGCCGTACGCCGGAGCGCCGCAAGGCAATTGCTACCTATCCGGTTCTCTCCAACGATGTCGTCTCGCCGCTGTTCGAAGCCGTTATCGAGGCTGCCGAGGAGGCGATCCTCAATTCGATGACGATGGCGGCGACGACCCATGGCTACAATGCCGGGACTGACAAGCTTTCCACCATTCACGCCATTTCCCTCGACGCTCTCAAGCGCCGTTAATTATCCCCAAGACTGGAGTTCCCATGCCTGCCGCAACACCCCGCACCGTTTATCTCAACGGTGCCTTCCTGCCCGAGAACGAAGCTCATGTGTCGATCTTCGATCGCGGTTTCCTGTTCGGCGACGGCATTTATGAAGTGACGGCGGTGCTGGACGGCAAGCTGATCGACAGCCCGCTGCATATGGCTCGTCTTGAGCGCAGCGTGGGCGAAATCGGCGGTCATCTTCCGATCTCGACGGACGAGATCGTCGCGATCGAAAAACGTCTGGTCGAAGACAACAAGCTGACCGAAGGCGTAATCTACCTGCAATACACGCGCGGTGCCGAAGACCGGAATTTCCTTTATTCGGAAAATCTGGAGCCGACGCTGCTTCTCTTTACCCAGGCGAAGACGCTGGAGCATGTCGCGGCTGTCGAAAAGGGTCTGAAGGTCAAGATCGTGCCGGACCAGCGCTGGGAACGCCGCGATATCAAGACCGTCTGCCTGCTGCCGCAGGTTCTTGCCAAGCGCATCGCCAAGGCCGAAGGCTGCGACGAGGCCTGGATGATCGAGGATGGCTTCATTACAGAAGGTGCGTCTTCGACAGCCTATATCATCACCCAGGACGACAAGATCGTCACGCGCGGCAATGGCAATGCGATCCTGCCGGGCTGCACGCGGTTGGCCGTGCTCGATCTTGCCCGCGAACAGGGACTGACTGTCGAGGAGCGCCTGTTCACCGTCGAGGAAGCAATGGCTGCGCGCGAAGCGTGCCTGACGAGCGCCTCCAACTTCATCGTGCCGATCACCTCGATTGATGGAAAGCCGGTCGGCGACGGCAAGCCGGGTGCGATGTTCAAGCGCCTGCGCGAGCTTTACATGGATAATGCCCGTCGCACGGCGGTGTAATAAGAGTTCAGCCGGCGGCCAGCGTCTCCCAGATGCGTTTGACGATAGGCCGCCGGTTTTCTTTCGAGCGATAGAGCCGGATCTCGACTTCGATATCCCATTCGGGATCGGCCGCACGCATCAGCCGGCCGTCCTCGAGCTCGACTGTGACAAGGCTCTCGGGAATCCAGGCGAGCCCCCAGCCCGACATCACCATTCCCTTCAGGCCGACGGACATGCTGCCGACGTGAACGCGGTTGTCTGTCGGCAGGCGTGTCGCCAGAGCGCCGGCTACCAACTGTCCGAAGAACGAGGTCTTCTGGTAGCTGACATGGGCAAAACCCGGCTCGACGCAGTGCATCGGCTGGCCGTCCGGGTTTGGGGCGCTGACCGGAATGATGGTTTCTGCGCCCAGTCGATGATGCTCGAATTGCGGATCGAGCAGCATCGGCACGTGCTGGTTCTGATAGGTCAGGAGAAAGTCCGAATCGCCATCGACGAGTGAATCCAGGTTCTGTTCCATGCTGCCGGAATCGGGCCGCATATGGGAAACGATCGGGCCAAGCCGGGCGCTGAGATCGGTCAGCCAGTCCGGAAAGAAGGTGAAGGATAGCGTGTGCAGGGCCGTCAGCGTCACTGTGCGGGCGTCGGTGCCTTCCTCATGCTGCAGGTTGCGGCGTGCCTGATAGAGACCCTGCAAGGTCTGTTCGGCGATCGGCACGAAACGATGGCCGGCTTCGGTCAATCGGGAGGGATAGGTAGCGCGGTCAATCAGGCTGGTGCCGACCCAGGCCTCCAGCTGCCTGATACGGCGGCTGAAGGCGGATTGGGTGACGTTGCGCTCGTCCGCCGCCTTTGAAAAATTCAGCGTCTGTGCCAGCGCCAGAAAATCTTCAAGCCATTTGACTTCCACCACGCGCTCCCATGCAAAACCGGCTGCGGCTCTGCATTGGTCCCATTGGCGGGAAAATGCAATCAGCCGGTGCGGCTATATTCGATCATGCGCGCGCGGGAGAGAACTAGTTCGAGACGATTTTCGGACAGAAGGTGCAGGCAGACGCGCTTCGTCCAGGGGCCGTCCTTCAGCGTGAAGAGGAAACGGCCGTTGCCGAGTGCCTTCAGCGGCATGCGGTGACGAACCGGGCCGACGCCCATGACGAGGGTTTCGTCTGTGATTTCGAAAGTCGCGCCTTCATCGGAGAACCAGCGGCCGGAAAGCGATGCCGGGACACCCGTATCGACGGCCGGCAGAAGACGGCGGGGCGGGTGGCCGATCTGGCCGAGGATCGCCGTGCCGTCCATCTTCAGGCGCAACGGCGAGGACGCGGAGAAGGATGAGACATAACCATCCTCATCTTCATAGGCTGTATCGTCGGCATCGAGCCAGGTAATGGTCGAGCCTTTGACTTCGGCCCAGAACGGGCCGGTCTCGGTGATGTAAAGGCCATCTGTCAATGCGGAGGAGGGGACGGGTAGGGCGAGATCGAAGAGGGCGGCCATGGCCTCCTGGGCGATCTTGTTGCCGTTGGTGTCTTCCCGATTGGAGACGATGACAAAACCGCTCCGGTTTTCCTGGTCGAGAAGGAAATAGGTCTTGTAGCCCGGATGCGAGCCGCCGTGGCCGGTGAATTGGCGGTCGCCGAGCGTGGTGGCGCGCAACCCAAGGCCGTAGCCGCTTTCGCGGCCATCAGACAGGGCGCGGGGTGCGGAGAGGCGGTCGAGTGTCCCGCTGAAGGGTGCTTCGTTGGAAAGCAGGAGGCGCAGCCAGTTGGCGAGGCTCGTGGCGCTGCCGGTCATGCTGCCGGAGGCGGAAATGTGAAGACCTGCGGCGGAGAGCTGCCATTTTTCGCCGTCGTGCCAATAACCCGGCACGAGGCCGGTGACGGCATCGTTCCAGACGTCGGGGGCATCGAGCGTGGCACCGGCCCTGGCGCCTGCATCGCGGATGAAGTCGCGGAAGAACAGGCCCTTGCGCTCCAGCGCCGTCTCAACGAAGCGATAGCCGGTGTTGGAATAGGAAACTTCGGTGCCGGCTTGGTAGTTCAGGCGCGTCTGGCGGGCGAGGAGTTCCATCAGCGGGCCGGCCTTGGTTTCGGTGTAGACCGAGAGGCCGAGAAGCGACAGGCATTCGCGGGTATCCGGCAGGCCGCCGCTCATGTCCAGCGCACGGCCGACGGTGACGCTTGCGAATGGCTCCTGAAGCTCGGGCAGATGCTGGCCGAGCGTGTCGTCGAGCGAGATCGCTTCAGGATGCGTAAGCACCATGGCGCAGAAGGCGTGTTTGGTGACTGAAGCGTAGCGCACCACCGTATCAGCGGAGAAGGGCGCCATGGTCGACAGGCTCTCAACGCCGCCGACTTCTGCGAAGCGGATGCCATTGGCGTCGAAGCCGATCACGGCACCACCGGGCTGATCCGCACCCCATCCGCCAGTGAATTTCCTGACGGCTTGTTGCGCTGCTTCCCAATTGGTCGTGATCGACATTTCGCTTCTCCAGATAATTCTCGAAGACCGGGCCTGGGGTCCGCCAACCATGAAAGAAATGACCCGAAACCGGTCTCGGTTTTCGGGTCAAATTTCGGGTCAGGCCGGTTCTTCGAGCTCCACGCTCAGGCTGCGCAATTCGCGGGTGTGAGCGTGATTGACATTGCCGAGCCTCAGATCCTCGGCGGTGACCTGTTCCACCATATGGCCATCGATCATCACGCCGACTTCGGTGCACAGATGCGCGATGACGCTGAGATTGTGGCTGACCATCACGTAGGTGAGGTTCCGCTCGACGCGCAGGTCGGCCAGAAGGTTGAGGATTTCCGCTTGAACCGACACGTCCAGCGCCGAGGTCGGTTCGTCGAGCAGCAGCACTTCCGGCTCGGCGATCAGCGCGCGGGCGATTGCGACACGCTGGCGCTGGCCGCCGGACAACTGGTGCGGGTAGCGGAAACGGGCGCTCATCGGCAGGGCGACGGCCGACAGCACCTTGGCGATGCGGTCGTCGATATTGTCCATGCAATGCACGAGCGGCAGTTCCGACAGGATACGGTCGATCGTCTGGCGCGGGTGCAGCGAACCGTAGGGGTCCTGAAACACCATCTGCACCTTGCGGAAGAAAGCCGGCGGGCGATAGAGCGGCGCGTTTTCGCCGGAAAAGGCGATACGGCCCGACCATTCGTTGTTGAGGCCGGCCATGGCGCGCAGGACGGTGGATTTGCCCGAGCCACTTTCGCCGACGATGCCGAAGCTGGCGCCTTTTGCGACGTTGAAGGACACGCCCTTGACGACTTCCTTGTCACCGAAGCTGATGCGCAGATTGTCGATCTCGATGGTCATTTCAGCCACTCCGGATCACGGGTCAAGACAGGCAGGCGCTCCTTGGGATGGATCAGCGAGGGCATGCAGTTCAAGAGGCCGCGCGTATAGGGATGCTGCGCGGACAACAATTCGGAGGCTTTCAGCTCTTCCATCACACGGCCGGAATACATGACGGCGACGCGGTCGCAGAAATGCGAGACCAGCGGCAGGTCGTGACTGATGAGCAGCAGGCCCATGCCGCGTTCCGACACCAGTTCCTCGATCAGGCGCAGGATTTCCGCCTGCACCGTCGCATCCAGAGCCGAGGTCGGCTCGTCGGCGATCAGCAGTTCCGGATCGGGTGCCAGCATCATGGCGATCATGACGCGCTGGCCCATGCCGCCCGAAACTTCGTGCGGATAAGCGCTTGCCACCTTGCGCGGATCGCGGATCTTTACCATTTCCAGCAGGTTGATGGCGGCTTCAAGGGCTGCACGCTTGCTGCCGCCCTTGTGTGCGCGCCAGGATTCGGCCACCTGGCTGCCGATCGTCTTCACCGGGTTCAGCGAATATTTCGGGTCCTGAAGAATGAAGCCGGCCCGTTTGCCGCGAATCGTGCGCATCTGCTTTTCAGACGCCGACAGAATGTCGATGCCGTCGAATTCCAGCTTGTCGGCCTCGATACGGGTCTGTTTGGGCAGGAGTTTCATCAGGGCGCGGGCGGTGAGGCTCTTGCCCGAACCGCTTTCGCCGACGATGCCGAGCTTTTCGGTGCCGAGCGTCAGCGACACGCCCTTGACTGCGGGTGCAAAGCCGGTGCGGCTTTCAAAGCCGATATGCAGGTTCTTGATCTCTACAAGCATATCAGGCCGCCTTCGGATCAAGGACGTCGCGCAGCGCGTCGCCGAGGAAGTTGAAGGCCAGCGAAACCATGAAGATCGCGATGCCGGGAATGGCGGCAACCCACCATTGTTCGAAAATGAAGCGTTTTGCGGTGGCGATCATCGCACCCCATTCCGGCGACGGCGGCTGTGCGCCCATGCCGAGGAACCCGAGCGAGGCGGCGGTGATGATGATCGACGACATGTCGAGCGTGACGCGAACGATGAGCGTCGGCACGCAGAGCGGCATGATGTGGCGGAAGATGATGCGCCATGAGGATCCGCCGGTCAGGCGATAGGCGGCGATGAAATCGCTGCCGCGCACCGTCAGCGTTTCGGCACGGGCCATGCGGGCGTAAGGCGGCCATGCGGTGAGCGCGATGGCCAGAATGGCGCTTTCCACGCCGGGCTGCAAAGCCGCGACGAAAGCCAGAGCCAGAACGAGGCGCGGGAAAGCGAGAAAGATGTCGGTGATGCGCATCAGGATCGTATCGACGATACCGCCGAAATAACCTGCGATGCAGCCGATTGCGAGGCCCACTGGGGCTACGAGCACGACCACCGCGATGACCATGCCAAGCGTGACGCGACCGCCGTAAAGCAGGCGCGAATAGATGTCGCGGCCGAGCTCGTCGGTACCGAACCAGTGCAGGGCAGTGGGGGCGGCGAGGCGGTTGGCTAGGTCCTGCGATGCCGGATTGTGGGTTGCTAGCAGCGGTGCGAAGATCGCGATGCCGATGAAGATCAGGATGATGGTCAGGCCGATCATGCCGAGCGGATTGCCGCGCAGGTTGAGCCAGATGCGGTACCAGTTGCCCCAGGCGGCCTGGCGGCGCGAGGACGGACTATCGTCCAGCGCCCAGTTTCGGAAGGTGGCGATCATTATTGTACCCGTGGATCGAGGACGCGGTAGAGAATGTCCGCAATCAGGTTGAGGCCGACATAGATGATGCCGATCAGGAGCGTGGTGCCGACGACCGGGTTCATGTCCGCGTTCATCAGCGATACGGTCAGATACTGGCCGATGCCCGGCCAAGAGAAGACGGTCTCGGTGACAACGGCGCCTTCGAGAAGGCCGGCATAGGTCAGAGCCATGACGGTGACGAGTTGCACGGCGACCGTCGGGAAGGCATGGCCCCAGATGACGGTGGTCAGCGACAGACCTTTCGCACGGGCGGTGATGACATACTCACCCTTCAGCGCATCGATCATGAAGGCGCGCGTCATGCGGGCGATATAGGCCATCGAGAAATAGGCGAGAATGATGACGGGCTGGGCCATATGCGCCAGCGCATCCCAGAAAGCGCCGAAATCGCCGGCGATGAGGGTGTCTATCGTCAGGATGCCGGTGACCGTGTCGATCATGCCGTCATAGATGATGTCCTGGCGGCCGGGGCCGGGTGCGATATCGAGCCACGAATAGAAGATCAGCAGCGAGATCAGCGACAGCATGAAGACCGGCACCGAATGGCCGGCGAGGCAGACGACGCGGATCGCCTGGTCGGTGAACGTGCCCTGACGGACTGCCGCCCAGACGCCGAGCGGAATGCCGATAAGGGCTGCCAGCAGCAACGCTGCAGTGGCAAGCTCGAAGGTTGCCGGGAAGAAGCGGACGATATCGGTCGCGACCGGGTTCTTGGTCAGAACCGACATGCCGAAATCGCCGTGGGCGAGCTGGTAGAGATAATGCAGGAACTGCACCGGAATGGGCTGGTCGAGGCCCATTTCGGCGCGAGCGCGAAGAATGACGTCCTCCGGTGCATTGTCGCCAACGGCGGCAATGACCGGATCGACCGGCATGACCCGGCCGATGAGGAAAGTCAGCACAGTCAAACCGAACAGCGTCAGGAGGACGCTGCTCAGTGTTGCTGCAAGGCTTTTGAAACGTCTGTTCACGCCTTGTTGGTCTCCAGATAGGTGTTGCCGTTGGACAGGACGCCGAGCTGGAAGCCCGAGACGTTCTTGCGGCAGGCCGCGGTCTTGGTGTTCTGGAACATGACGGCGAACGGGCTGTTGTGCATGAAATCACGCTGCAGCGCTTCGTAGAGTTCCAGGCGCTTTGCCGGGTCCTTTTCGTCGCGGGCAGCTTCGGCCTTGGCGGTCAGTTCGTCGTTCTTGAAGCTGGAGCGCCATGCGAAAGGCTTCTTCTTGGCGTCGTCCGAATTGTCCTTGTTGATGCAGAACACTTCGGCGTTGGAGTTCGGATCGAAATAATCCGTGCCCCATGCAGAAAGAGCCATTTCGTGCTGGCGGGCGCGCATCTTGGTGAGAACCTGACGGTTTTCTGCCGACTGCAGCTTAACGCGGATGCCGATTTCGCCGAGGTTTGCCTGGATCGCCTGGGCAAGATCCGGGTAAGGCTGGGCCGAATAGTGGTCCATGGTGATGTCGAAACCGTCAGCAAGATCGGCTTCGGCCATCAGCGCCTTGGCCTTTTCGACGTCCTTCTTGAACGGCGTGTCGGTGACGGTGCCGGGGAAACCGGCAGGTTCCATGCTCTGGTGAACGGCATGGGTCAGCGGGATGATGTTCTTCTGCATGCCTTCATAGTCGAGCGCCCACTTGACGGCTTCCCAGACCTGCGGCTTGGCAAGGTTGGCATTGTTCTGGTTGAGCGAGACGAGCATCAGCGAGGCGATCTGCTTGCGGACCAGGACAACGTTTTCGTCGGACTGGAGCACCTTGAGCTGTTCCGAGGTCAGGTCGCGCGCGATATCGACATCGCCCTTCTGCAACATCAGCATCTGCGACGACGGATCGACGACGTGACGGATGATGACGCGCTTCAGGTTGCCCTTGTAGGGGCCGTTTTCGTTCAGCGTCAGTGCAATGCTTTCCGAAGCCTTCCAGGACTGAAGCTTGAACGAGCCGGAGCCGGCGCTGTTCTTCTGCAGCCATGCATTGCCGAGGTCGCCATTCACTTCGTTTTCGAGAACCGTCTTCTTTTCGACGATGGCGCCGATGTTCGCCGACAGGCAGAACAGAAGGAAGGAGATGGCGGTCGGGGTTTCCGTCGTCAGCGTGACGGTCTTTTCGTCCTTGGCGACGATGCGGGCTTCGACATTTTCCGGCGTGAAGCCGAACTGATTGATGATGAAGGCCGGGCTCTTGTTCATCTTGATGGCGCGCTGCAGCGAGAACGCGACGTCGTCTGCCGTCACTGCGGCGCCGGACGCAAACTTGACGTCAGCGAGCTTGAAGGTGAAGACCTTGTTATCGGCATCGGCTTCCCAGGAAGCTGCGACGACCGGGGTGACTTCGTTCGGGTTGTCGCTGTTGGCGCGAACGAGCGTCTGGTACATGTTGTTGATCATTTCGCCACCGACGGCCTCAAAACCCTCATGCGGGTCAAGGCTGGTCATGTTGTCGAGCTGCTGGGCGACGACCAGGATATCCTTCGGCGTGGCTGCAAATACAGTGTCTGCCAGATTGATGTAGGACAGGAAGGGCAGGGCTGCGCCGCCGATCAGAAAATTACGTCTCGATACCATTGCTATATTCCCCATTAACGTCCGAGCCTGCAGGCACACTGCAGCCCGGCAAGATTTTGCCGCAATTCGTCGGGCCTATTAACAGTGCGTTTAAAGACCGACCAATTCCATTTTTCGAATAGGTTATGCGTGGATTGCATTTGCTGCCGAGGCGCCACGTACTTACGGATAGCTGAAACGCTCAATTTCCCGCAGGAATTCTCAGAAAATGTTGAACAATTTGCTCCCGATCTTCGATGGCCATAACGATGTGTTGTTGCGCTTGCGGCGCGGCGCAGGCAGCGACCCGGTTAAGCGTTTTCTGGACGGCGAGGATACGGGGCATATTGACCTGCCTCGTGCCAGAGCCGGTGGTCTGGCCGGTGGGCTGTGTGCGATCTACGTCCCATCGCCAAGCATGACGAAGGACGCGAATGGAGATTATCCGACGCCCGCGCAGCCGGATGCGCTGAACGAAACGCTCGCCATGGCGCGGCTTCTGTTCGACATCGAGGCGCGCTCCGAAGGTGCGGTGACGGTATGCCGCACGGCATCCGATATTCGCCACTCGATCGAAACCGGCAGTTTTGCGGCCGTATTCCATATCGAGGGCGCCGAAGCGATCGCAGCCGATCTCGATGCTCTGCATGTCCTGCATCAGGCCGGTTTGCGCACTCTCGGCCCGGTCTGGAGCCGGCCGAACATCTTTGCCTATGGCGTGCCTTTCCGTTATCCGTCGTCACCTGATATCGGCCCGGGCCTCAGCGAAACGGGTAAGAATCTTATCCGCGCCTGCAACGAGCTGAAGATCATGGTCGACCTGTCGCACATGAACGAGGCAGGTTTCTGGGAGATCGCCAAGCTTTCGAAGGCGCCGCTGGTTGCCTCGCATTCCAACGTTCATGCGCTGTGCAACCACAGCCGCAACCTGACTGACCGTCAGCTCGACGCGATCCGCGATACGGGCGGTCTTGCCGGCATCAATTTCGGCGTGCTGTTCCTGCGTGACGACGGGGTGAAGGATCCGAACACGAGCCTCGACCTGCTTGTGCGCCATGTTGCCTATATCGCGGAGCGGATCGGCATTGATCACGTCGCGCTCGGTTCCGATTTCGACGGAACGACAATTCCGGCCGAACTCAAGGATGCGGCGGGTCTGCCGCGTCTGGTCGACGCCCTGCGCAAGCACGGGTTCAACGATGCCGAGCTGAAGAAGATTGCCCACGAGAACTGGATTTCGGTTCTGGAACGCAGCTGGGCTGCCTAAGGCCGTTTGCGTTTTGACGCATGGCCTGCCGAATGATGTAACGCTTTCCAAGCTGAACGCGCCGTGTAATTCCGAGGATACACGGCGCGTCAACGTAAAAAATCAGGCGGCCTTTGCCCGGATCGCCAGAGTGGCTTCGGCATAGGCCATCATGAACGGACCGACCCCCTTGGCGTCATCGGCCACGACCGCTTCCGTCAGGTAATAGGGAGGCGAGCCGTCGCGATACCGGCCCTCGAAGGGGCCAAGGCCTGCCACCTGGCAAATTCCGACGAGGCGGGTTTCGCCGTTTTCTTCAACAAGACGGCTGTCGATAAGGGCTTCGGCTGCCTTCTGACCAGATGCGCGGATCTTCGGCGCCTCTTCCGCCGCCACCAGATCCATTCGTTCCGCCCGCAACAGGGCATAGGCGAACATAGCCGATGCCGAGGTTTCGTCGTAGTTTCCGGCAAGATCCCGCGCATCGAGAACCTGTGGCCATAGCCCTGATGCCTGCTGGCGTTCGGCGAGCGCCAGAAGAATGGCGCGCGTCTGTTTTCTCAGTGTCGCTGAAGCCTTATCTGCGGGGATAACGGCAAGGATATCGACCAGCGCCATGACCAGCCAGCCCATGGCACGAGACCAGACTGCCGGAGATTTGCCGGTGACCGGATCAGCCCATTTTTCCGCGCCGCTGTCGTCGTAAGCATGGACATAGAGCCCGTTACCGACCTGTGTCAGCGCGAGGGCTGTTGCCATCTGCTGGAGGGCGTCGGAGATCCGCGGCGCTTCGCCGGAGGCAATCGCATATTCGACCTGGAAGGGCAGGCCCATATAGAGCCCGTCCAGCCATAGCTGTGAGGGATAACGTTTCTTGTGCCAGTAGTTGCCGGCCGGAATGCGCGGATGTCCATCGAGCTGCCCGATCAGGCGGCGTGCGGCCGCCATGTAGCGGGGATCGCCGGTCTCGCGGTCGAGGAAGATCAGCGCGCGTCCGGGCAGGATGTTATCGATGTTGAACTCTTCCGGGGTGTAGCCCGCAAGGCTTCCGTCAGGGCCGACCTGCGGCGTTATCAGCCGTAGAATGTGGTCGAGCCAGCGCTGCTCGCCGGTAGCTTGATAGAGCAGTTCCAACCCGCGATAGATGCAGCCGTCTTCGTAGCACCAGGAGCCCTTTTTATAGGCCTGGTAGCGAGTGCAGAATTGGTCGAAATAGTCGGTAGGTTTCATCGGGGTGCCAGTAGGTTGGGGAGAGAAATAGGATCGGGAGAGAGGAGGCTCGCGTCGTCGCAATCGATCTGCGCATGTTCGCAGAGGATATTTTCGTGACGCATCGGCCGCACGCCGTCAGCCATGATCGCAGGGGCCGCAATAGCCGCCGGGTCGGTGGAATGGATGCGCAGGCCGCGGATACGGATGTTGCGAACCGGCATTTCCGGCAGGCCGAGAAAGACGCCTGCGGCGAGCGCGAGACCATAGACATCCACGTCTTCGACGAAGATGCCGTCGATATGCGGCGTGCCTTCGACGACCGGTGCCGGCTCTCTCGACTGTACCCAGTCGTCATGGCCGTCCGCATCGCAGAAATAATGGACGTTGGCCGAAAGCGTCACAAGCACGCCGTCCATCTTGACCCGGCGCATGGAAATGTTGGTGATCCCGCCACCACGACCACGGCGGGTCTTCACGCGCAGGCCACGATCGGTGCCGATCATCTCGCAGTCCTCGACCGTGACGTCGTGAACGCCGCCGGACATTTCCGAACCGATGACCACGCCGCCATGGCCACGTTCCATCAGGCAATGACGGATAGTGACGCCGCGGGTTTCGCTCAAATGATCGGCTTCACCCTTGTTACCGCGCTTGCCGGCCTTGATGGCGATGCAATCGTCGCCGACGGAAAAGCGCACGCCTTCGACGGTCACATTCTTGCAGCCTTCGGGGTCGAAACCGTCGGTATTGGGGCTGTCATGGGGTGCCTGGATATGCAGTGCTACCGCAGCCAGTCCGTCGCATCCCTGCGGGTGGACGGTCCATGACGGTGCATTGCGGATGGTGAAGCCGAGAAGAAGCGTTTCCTTGCCGTCGATCAGGTGCAGGCCGCGCGGCCGGCGAGCGCCGTCGCGGGTTTCCTTCGGCCATGTCCACCAGTCGCCGGCATTGCCGGAACCGTCGAGGATGCCTTTTCCTTCGATGATAAGACGTTCGGCGCCGATGGCGTGAACGGGGGCGGCAAAGCAGGCATCGGGTAGGCCTTCCCAGCTGCCCAGCATGCGACCATCGTCACCGCGTGCCGGAAGGATCGGCCAGCCGTCTCGGACGCTCGGTGCGCGAAGTATCGCGCCTTCGGCAAGATGCAGCGTCAAATCGCTTCGCAGCCTGAGCGGAAAGGTGGTCCAGATCCCGGGGCCAAGATAAAGTGTGCCGCCCGAGGGCGTATCTGCGAGCGCCTTTGCGAGGGCATCGGCATTCGAGCGCGCTGCGCCAAGGTCGGACAAGGCCGCATCCTGAACGAGGCCGTAGTCGATTGCCCGTACAAGTCCGGCGCAATCGCGGGTCCGGAATGAAAGTGGCTCGAAACCTTCTACCTCGAAGCGGTAATCCGTGGCCGGATAAAGGGTATCCAGAAGGGTGACGACGCTGGTTGTCGTTCCCTGCTGTACCGGTTCGTGTTCCCCGTTGCGTAGCAGCTGCCAGGGCAAGGGGTGCGGCAGGGCATAACGTGCGCCGGGCACAGCCAACCTTATGGCCGCGATCCGTGCGGAGATCGCAACTGAAATGGCTTTGTTCATCGTTTCTCTCTTGATTTATCAATCACCCGGCCTGTTTTGAGGCCGGGTGATAAGCGTCATCTGCGCTTAGTCGAACTTGGCCAGCGCGTCGTTCACGCCATCGATGATCTGTTCGGCAGCGGCCTTCGCATCGATCTGGTCGTAGGCATATTCTTCGAGCGTATCGATGATGATGCCGCGGATGACCGGGTTTTCGTCGAAGGGCGAAATCGTCGGGCCTTCCGAGGCCATGACGATGGCATTGGCGGCGCGGACTTCCGGCTCACCCGCATTCGTCAGCCGTGCCATCGCTGCCTTGGAAGCAGGAATGCCACGCGAGGTGCCGAGAATATCGATGCCTTCCGGCTCGTTCAGCAGGCAATTGGTAATCTGGGCTGCTGCTTCCGGGTTCTTGGAGTTCTTCGAGATGGAGAACACCATCGACGGCTTGCGGAAGACGCCTTCGCTCTTGCCATTGGTCATCTTCAGCATCGGCACCGGCTTCAGAACCTGACCTTCCTTCAGCGGATCGGCGTATTTCGAATAGGTGGAGTCCCATTCGTAGGAGCCTGCGATCTTGCCTTCCGACCATGCCGGCTTTTCGAAGAGGTTGACGTTGCCGTCAGCCGCTTCCTGCTTCTGCGAGCGGATCGCGCCGGTTTCCACCAGCTTGCCGAGGAAGCTGATGCCGGCTTCCAGTTCTTCAGGCGTCCAGGCGACGCGGTTGGTCTTCGGGTCCACCATGCCCTTGCCGGTTGCCTGCGTCACGGCCAGCGTCATCAGAAGATGCGCCGTCTCCTTGACCGCGTTGAATGTGTAATAATCCGGGCCGAGTTTCTCCTTGACCGTTTTGGTCATGGCAAAGAATTCATCCCAGGTGGTCGGTACGGCTACACCGGCCTTTTCAAGCGTCGTCGTGTTGAAGAAGAAGACGCGACCGGATGTGGAGACCGACAGGCCCTGCAGCACGCCGTTCGTCGAGCCGGAGGCAAGATCGGCCTCTGTCCAGTTCGAAAGATCGAGGCCCTTCAACGCACGCAGATCGGCAAAGCCATTGCCGTTCTTGGAGAACAAGGGCAGCCAAGGCCAGTTGACCTGGATGATATCGGCTTCCGTCTTGCCTGCCATTTGGGTGGTCAGCTTTTCCAGATAGCCGTCGAAGCCGGTGAATTCGCCTTTTACGGTGTGTCCGTATTTGGCGCCGCAGGCGGCGATGGCCTTTTGCGTTGCGACGTGGCGGCTGTCCCCGCCCCACCACGACATGCGCAATTCCGCGGCTCCCGCCGATGGCGCCATTGCGATGACCGCAAGTGCCGTACCGGCCAGAACGATGGATGATTTCAATAGGTTTTTCATATGTGCCTCCTCAAATTGGCTGTATCTGGTTATGCCGCAATGCTGCCTCCATGCAGCGAAACGTTACGGCCGTCTGACTTGTCGAAAACGTGCAATGTTTTCGGGTCGGGGCGCAGGCGGATCACGTCGGATTGCCCCCGCGCCTCGAATTCTGCTGCGCCGACCACACTCACCAGCCTGCGGCCTTCGCAGTCCGCGTGCATGTAGACTTCGTGACCCATGAATTCCGCATGGACCAGCTTGGCCTCGAGTGCCGGGCCTTGCGCCACCAGCGAGAACTGCTGCGGACGGATGCCGAGAACGGCATCCGCGGGTTGGCTGGAAAGCCGACCGGAAAGATCGCTGCCCATCGCCAGACGCTGGCTGCCGACGACGAAGTCACCGCCTTCCATTGCTCCCTCGACAAGGTTCATTTCCGGCGTGCCGATGAAGCCAGCGACAAACAGGTTGGCCGGTGCGTTGTAGAGTTCCTTCGGCGTGGCGACCTGCATGATGCGGCCGGCCTGCATGACGCAGATCCGATCACCCATGGTCATGGCTTCGGTCTGGTCGTGGGTGACGTAAACGACGGTCGGCGAATTCCCTTCCGCCTTGAGCTGTCGGTGCAGGTCGGTAATGCGCACGCGCATCGAAGCGCGCAGCTTGGCGTCGAGGTTCGACAGCGGCTCGTCGAAGAGGAAGACGCCGGGGTTCTTGATCAGTGCGCGGCCGAGCGCGACACGCTGGGCCTGTCCGCCCGACAGCTGTTTCGGCAGGCGATCGAGCAGCGGTTCGATTTCGAGAATGGCAGCGACTTTTTCGACTGCTGCCTCGATTTCGGCCTTCGGGCGGCCGGCGATGCGCAGACCGAAAGAGAGATTGCCGCGCACCTTCATATGCGGATAGAGCGCATAGTTCTGGAACACCATCGCGATCTGCCGCTTGCTCGGCGACAGGTCGTTGACCCGCTGATCGCCGATGATGATGTCGCCAGCGGTAATTTCTTCCAAGCCGGCGATCATGCGAAGCGTGGTGGACTTGGCGCAGCCGGACGGACCGACGAACACCATGAACTCTCCATCCTTGATATCGAGGCTGAGACCGTGAACGACCTTGTTGGTGTTGTTGTAGACTTTCTCGAGGTTTTTCAATTGTACGTATGCCATGTCAGCCCTTCCTGCCTCCCGCAGAGATTCCTTCGATGAAGTAGCGTTGCGCCACGAAAAACACGACAAGCGCCGGTGTGATGGTGAGCACCGACATCGCCAGGATGCGGTTCCACTCGAAGGCTTCGGTGGTATCGATTGATAGTTTGAGCGCGAGGCTCACGGGGTATTTGTCGACGGACGAGATGTAGATCAGGGGTCCGAGGAAGTCGTTCATCGTCCACATGAACTGGAACAGGCAGACCGAGACCAGCGCCGGGCCAAGCATGGGAACGACGATGAAGACCAGTGTCTGCAGGCTGTTTGCGCCATCGACGCGGGCAGCCTCTTCCATGTCCGTCGGCAGCGAGCGCAGGAACTGCACCAGCATGAAGACGAAGAAAGCGTCGCCGGCGAGTGCCGAGGGCACCCAGAGCGGCAGGAAACTGTCCAGCCAGCCGAGATCCCTGAAGAGGATGTATTGCGGAATGCGGGTGACGACGTTCGGCAGAAGCAGGACGGCGATGACCGATCCGAACAGGATCTTCTTGAATGGGAAGTCGAAGCGGGCAAACGCGTAGGCCACCATGGTGCAGGAGATGGCCGTGCCAATGACTTTCGGCAGAATGATCAGGAACGAATTCCAGAAGAAGCGGCCGAACGTATAGGGCGTGGAAGTCTGCCAGCCCTGCACATAGCCTTCCACCGTCGGGCTTTGCGGCAGGAAGCCTGCACCGGAGAAGATTTCCGAATTCGTCTTGAAGCTGGCGCCGACCAGCCAGATCAGCGGATAGAGCATCAGGAAGCCGACCGCAAAGAGAAGTGCGTAGCGGATAACCGATGACATGAGATGCATGCGGGCGCGCCTGGCTGCGGCGGCTTCGTCCAATGTGCGGGCCGAGGTTTTGGCCAAGGAAATATCGGTCATGGCTTAGCTCCTCTTGTCGCCGGCGTAATAGACCCACTTCTTCGAGGACCAGAAGGCCACGAGGGTGAGGACCATGATGATGGCGAAGAGCACCCAGGCAATTGCAGAGGCGTAGCCCATGTTGAACTTCTTGAATGCCTCCTCGTAGATGTAGAGGGGCAGGAGATAGGTGTATTTCAGCGGTCCGCCCTGCGTGATGATGTAGGGGCCGTTGAACTCCTGGAATGCCTGGACCATCTGCATGACCAGGTTGAAGAAGATCACCGGTGTCAGCAGCGGCAGTGTCACGAAGAAGAACGTCATGACCTTGCCTGCACCGTCGATTGCGGCTGCTTCATAGAGCGACTTGTCGATCGACTGCAGGGCCGCCAGGAAGATCACCATGGCAGAGCCGAACTGCCAGCAGCGCAGCAATGTGATGGTGAACAGTGCATTGGTCGGATCGCCGAACCAGTCCACCGCCGAAAAGCCGAGGCCGGCAAGCGCCATGTTGACGAGGCCTTCGGTGGAGAAAAGGTAACGCCACAGAACTGCGATGGCGATCGATCCGCCGAGGATCGACGGAACGTAAAATGCCGTCCTAAAGATATTAATGAACCTGATCTTGTAGTTCAGGATGGCCGCGATGAAGAGCGCGAAGGCGAGCTTCAGCGGCACCGTTGAAAATACATAAAGCAACGTGACGCTCAGCGATTTCTCGAAGGTGCGGTCACGGGTGAACAAGCGCGTGTAATTGGACAGCCCGGTCCATTGCGGGCTGCTCATCAGATCGTAGCTGGTGAAGCTGAGATAAAGCGAAGTCAAAAAAGGAATGGCCGTGAAAATAATGAGGCCGATCAAATAGGGGGCCAGATAGGCGTAACCCAGGAAACGTTGCGCCCTCATGTGACGCCCCCAACGGGCAAATCACACCCGGTTATGAGAAATACATTTTTGTGCAAATCAAATTCCTCCTCCAGCCAATATGTGCAAGGCTGTTATGCGTCAGTGGCTTAGCTGGAAGTCTGAACAATCGTCAATTCCGTCACTCCTCCAGTATTTAACGTGACATAATTTCATTTTAGGCCGAGAATGAATGAACAAACACGGGAAAAAAGATGGACGAAATCGAAGGTGGAATTCTCTCCAGCATCGCGCCCTCGGCGCTGGCGCTGAAACTCACCCGCGCCACCATTAAAATGGAGCATTCGCGGACCTGGCGGATCGACAAAACCAACCCGGTCGAGGACTTCATCATCTGTCTGGAGGGCAGCGGTCATTATGTGATCGAAGGCGAGCGTCGGATCATGGAGCCGGGGGATGCAATGCTGATCCGGCGGGGGCAGCGTTTCCGCGGCTGGAACCGCGGAACGACGATGTACAGGGGCATTGCCCAGCATTTCACGCTCGATATCTACGGCAAGCATGACCTGATCGCACAGATGGAACTGCGTCCTCATGTCCATCTGAAGAAATGGCCGCTACTGGAGCCGCTGGTGCGACAATATCGCCAGACGGCGCCGCCTTCGTCGCTGACGCTCAGCCAGCATCACCTGTTCATGTATCTGCTGATCGCCTATATCGAGGATGCCTTCATCGGCTGGCATGACAGTGCGACATATCAGACCGAGGGCACCGATGCGCTGGACCTTGCCATCATGAAGGCGGCCGCGATGATTTCGGCCAACCCTCTCGACCCGGATATCGCGGAACAGGCCGTCGATGCATCCCCGTTCAACGCCGACTATTTCCTGCGCGAGTTCAAGAAGCGAGTCGGGCACACGCCACGCAAATACCAGGAGCAGAAACGGATGGAGCGCGCCATGCATCTGCTCGAGGCGGGGATGCCGGTGGCAAATGCGGCGGTCGAGGTCGGTTACGGCGATCCCTATTATTTCTCGCGCATGTTCAAGCGTGTGACCGGGGTCAGCCCGCGCGCTCACGTCAACCGGGTGAAACGGAACCGCAATGGCGGATTGCTTCGCTTCGACGAGGCCGAACAGATCAGGTTGATGGGGCTCGATTCTGCCTGAAGCATATCGCTCATTACGCGGCGAGATCGCCTGACTTCGGTTCGCGGGGATCGACGCCGTGCGGCTTTCCGTAGAGGCCGATATTGGCGTCTCCCCAGAGTTTCAGCGCCAGCAGGATCGGCTCCATGCTGCGGCCAAGCTCAGAAAGGCTGTATTCCACCTTTGGCGGTACCTGGGCGTAGACCTTGCGCACAATCAGGCCATCGTCTTCCAGTTCGCGTAGCTGGTTGGTGAGCATGCGCGGAGTGACGTTGACGATATGCCTGCGGATCTCGTTGAAGCGCAGGGTTCCCGAGAGAAGGTGGAAAAGCACGACCGACTTCCACTTGCCGTCGATGAGGCCGATCGCGGCTTCCACAGAACAGCCGGGAGAGCAATCGAAACGAGAGTGGCGGGCTTTAGCCATAACAGTATCCTTTTTGATACTACGTGCGATTTTTGTGCGTATTGTCGATTATCGAATATAGCCCATTTTAGCTCCACATCAATCGACGCCCATTCGTTCATGCAAGGAGCAGATCATGAAAGCCATCGGATACAGAGAAGCCGGTACAATCGAGCGCCACGACGCCCTCCAGGATATCGAGCTTCCGCGCCCGGTGCCGGGCGGCCGGGATATTCTCGTTGAAGTCGAAGCCATTTCCGTCAACCCGGTCGATACGAAGATCCGCAAAGGGGTCAACGCCGAAGCCGGCCAGTGGAAGGTGCTCGGCTGGGATGCTGTCGGCAAGGTGGTCGAGACCGGGCCTGAGGCGAAGGGCTTTGAGGTAGGTGATGAGGTGTTTTACGCCGGCTCGCTGATCCGCCCCGGTGCCAACAGCCAGTTTCATCTCGTCGACGAACGTATCGTCGGGACGAGGCCAAAAAGGCTCTCGAATGCGGAAGCCGCAGCCCTGCCGCTGACGGCGATCACGGCCTGGGAAATGTTGTTCGACCGGCTGGATATCCGCAAGCCGGTTTCCGGTGCCGCCAATGCGATCGTCATCATCGGCGGCGCGGGTGGTGTGGGGTCGATTGCCATCCAGCTCGTGCGGGCGCTGACCGATGTGACGGTGATCGCCACCGCCTCAAGGCCCGAAACGCAGGACTGGGTGAAGACGCTCGGTGCCCATCACGTGATCGACCACTCGAAGCCGATCGCGGAACAGGTTGCAGCACTCGGCATCGGCGCGCCCGCCTTCGTTTTCTCCACGACCGAGACGCACCGTCATCTGAAGGAGATCATCAAATTGATCGCGCCACAGGGCCGGTTCGGGCTGATCGATGATCCCGAAAGCCTCGATGTTCTCGGTTTCAAGCGGAAAGCCGTTTCCATTCACTGGGAACTGATGTTCACGCGCTCGATCTTCGAGACCGCCGATATTGCCGAGCAAGGCAAGCTGCTCAACGAGGTCTCGCGACTGGTTGACGAGGGGAAGATCCGCACGACTGTGACCGAGACACTTTCGCCGATCAACGCCGCAAACCTGAAGAAGGCGCATGCGGGGATCGAAAGCGGCAAGACCAAAGGCAAGGTCGTGCTGGAAGGGTTCTGACACGATAAGATGCAGCAGGCGGGCCGGTCCATCCGGTCCGCCTGCTGCCTTTTGGACGAAAATTAAGCGACTTTCATCGCGCCCGGTCCGGGAACGGCGCCGGGCGGCACCTTCCCAAGGATAATCATGCCAAGCACTTCGTCTTTGGTGACATCCTGCGTGCGGGCATGGCCGACAATCTTGCCGTTCTTCATCACGAAAACCCGGTCGGCAAGGTCGAAGACATCGTGGATGTCGTGGCTGATCAGGAAGATGCCGATGCCTTCGCGTTTCAGCTGCTTGATGAGATCGCCGACCTGCGCGGTTTCCTGCGGCCCGAGTGCTGCCGTCGGCTCGTCCATGATCAGGATGCGGGCGTCGAACAGGATGGCTCGGGCGATCGCCACCGATTGCCGCTGGCCGCCGGAGAGCGCCTTGACCGGTTCCTTGAAACGCCGGAAATTCGGGTTCAGCCGGCCCATCACTTCGCGGGTATTGGCCTCCATCGCCACGTCGTCAAGCGTGCCCCATTTGGTGCGCAGCTCGCGGCCGAGATAGAGATTGGCGGCGGCATCGACATTATCGGCGACTGCCAGCGTCTGGTAGATCGTCTCGATACCGTATTTTTTGGCGTCGCGCGGGTTCCTGATCTCGGCAGCTTCGCCGTTGATGAGGATGTCGCCGCCGTCCCTCCTATAGGCGCCGGATAGGACCTTGATCAGCGTCGATTTTCCAGCGCCGTTATGGCCGAGCACGGCGACGACTTCGCCGGGGAACAGATCGATTGTGGCCTTCTCGACTGCATGGATGCCGCCGAAGGAGATGGAAATGTCCTTCATTTCCACGAGCGGAATGTTCTGGTCCGTCACGATGGAATCTCCTCTTACTTGGCTCTGGCGCGATAAACGGTGTCGAGCCACACCGCGGTGACGAGCACAATGCCGACGACGATGCGCTGGAATGGCGTATCGATGCCGAGCAGGACCATGCCGGACTGCAGCGACTGCATGACGAGGGCGCCGAGCATGGCGCCCGCAATGGTGCCCAATCCACCGCCGAGCGATGTGCCGCCGATGACGGCTGCGGCGATGGTATAGAGTTCGTCGAGTTCGCCCTGCGCATTGGTTGCGGCATTGAGACGCGCGGTGGAGATCGCTGCGGCGATGGCGCAGAGCACGCCCATCAGGGCGAAGATTTTCACGGTTACCCAGCGGGTCTTGATGCCAGCAAGTTCTGCCGCCTCCGGGTTGCCGCCGATGGCGAAGACGTAACGGCCGAAACGCAGGCGGGTGGCGATGAAGGTCATGACGATGCCGGCGGCAATCGCGATCAACACCGGAATGGCGATGCCATGCGGGATTTGCAATCCGCCCTCCGGCCAAGGGATGCCGTTCGCCTCGGCATAACGGCGGGCGATGTTGATCGGCCAGAAGTAAGCATTGGCGACCATGACCGCGCCGATGACGGTGACGAAGCCGACCCCGGCCAGCACGTATTCGGCCCAGAGCGGGCGACGGGGGAAGTGAAAACGCTTGCGCTGGTGGCGGGCGTTGACGATGGCGGCGACAATGGCGAGGCAGGCGACGATGCCGACGATCCAGCTCCATGTCTCGCCGATCGATCCCTCGGCGCCGCCGCCCATCAGGCGAAAGCTCGGGTTCATCGGCGCGACCGTCTGGCCGCTGGTAACGAACCATGTGGCGCCGCGCCACACAAGCAGGCCGCCGAGCGTTACGATGAACGAGGGGACTGACAGGAAAGCGATGATGAAGCCCTGCAATGTGCCGATCAGCCCGCCGACGACGATGCCACCTATCAGGGCGACGGCCCATATGGCCGGGTGATCGAAGCCGAGCAGCTGGGGCAGGTACTGCGCCTGCAGTACGCCCATGATCATGCCGGTAAAACCGAGTATGGAGCCGACCGACAGGTCGATATTGCGGGTGACGATCACCAGAACCATGCCGGTCGCCATCACCGCCACCGAGGCGGTCTGTACCGACAGGTTCCAGAGATTGCGGGCGGTGAGAAACAAACCGCCGGTCAGGATATGAAAGCCGATCCAGATGATCAGCAGCGCACCGATCATGCCCAGCATGCGGGTGTCGATCTCGGTGGCGCGGAAGAACCGGGCGACGAGATTGCCCTCCGGTCTTGCCGTGGTGGTTGTCTCTGATGCGTGCGGTGTCGTCGAATGCGTCATGTCGGCCATATCCTGCCGTTCCTCATCGAATGTCTGCGTGGCGGGGTGGTGGCCCAGCCGCGCGGGTCAGGCGGATCTTGAAAAGACCCCCTCTGGCCTGCCGGCCATCTCCCCCACAAGGGGGGAGAAAACTTGCAGTTGCCGCTATGCCTCAAATGAAGTGTGGCGGTGCGGCCGGGTTAAGCCCTCCCCTTGTGGGGAGGGTGGGGAGGGGTCTTGCGTCAATACGAAGAACCAACGTTGCGAAATACTTCCCAGCGTTGGTCACCGGTAGACCAAGACCTCACTTGCAGGCGGCGACCGTGCCGGCTTTGACGCCCTGGCAGGCTTCGGCTTTGGTGATCCAGCCGGCATCGATGACGAGGTTGAGGTTGTCCTTGGTGATCGGCTGCGGCTTGAGGAAGACAGACTGCATCTTCTGCTTTTTCGGGCCGCCGTCGAACACCTGTACGCCCTTGATCTCGGTCAGCTTCTTGCCACCGGCCAACGCAAGGGCGATTTCGGCGGCGTTCTTGCCGAGTTCGCGGCTGTCTTTCCACACGGAAACCGTCTGGGTGCCGAGAGCCACGCGGTTCAGCGCTGCCTTGTCGGCATCCTGGCCGGAAACCGGCACGGAACCCGCAAGACCCTGTGCGTCGAGTGCTGCAATGGCGCCGCCGGCTGTGCCATCGTTGGATGCGACGACTGCGTCGATCTTGTTGTTCGCCTTGGTGAGGAACTGTTCCATGTTCTTCTGGGCGTTTTCAGGCTTCCAGCCGTCGGTATAGGCTTCGCCGACATTCTTGATCTTGCCGCTGTCGATGGCTTTCTTCAGCACTTCCATCTGGCCGGCGAAGAGGAAGTCCGCATTCGGATCGGCGGACGAACCCTTGATGAAGACGTAATTGCCTTCCGGCTTCACCTTGAACACGCCTTCAGCCTGCAGGCGGCCGACTTCCTTGTTGTCGAAGGTGATGTAGAAGGCGTCCGGGTTTTCGATCAGGCGGTCGTAACCGACGACCGGAATGCCTTCGGCCGTAGCCTTTTCGACGGCCGGGCCGATGGCGTCGCTGTCCTGCGCCAGCACGATCAGGGCAGTTGCGCCCTGCGAGATCAGCGATTCCACGTCGGTCAGCTGCTTGGATGCGGACGACTGGGCGTCGGCGGAAATATACTTGGCGCCGGCGGCAGTCAGTGCCTTCTTGATCGCGGCTTCGTCGGTCTTCCAGCGTTCTTCCTGAAAGTTCGACCAGGACACGCCGACCACGACATCGGCGGCGATCGCCGCACCGTGCATGGCAACAAGCATAGCCGTCCCGACCATCAGCTTGGTGATAGCTTTCATCTTATCCTCCTCCCGAGTGACGATGGGCGAGGCAACCTCCATTGCCGTTTTTGCCCACCAGATGGCCCGTCGAAAACGTCGCACTTGCTTTTTTCTCGACAGTCGAGAAAATTGATGGCAGAGAATCTGATAGGTGTCAATTCGGTCTTTGCAGACTATGGTTGCGTCGCTTCCGTCGCTCAAACGGACAAGGCGCGGAAGGAATGGAACGGGTGCCGATCTCGGCCAAATCGAGCCCGGAACTGGTGCGTCAGCAGAACAGTGCATTGGTGCTTTCGGCGCTGCGGCGGCACGCCCGTATGGCGCATACGCAAATTTCCGATGCGACGGGGCTGGCGTCCGCGACGGTCTCGGCCATCACCGCCGATCTCGAGCGGGCGGGCATGATCGAACGCAGCGAGAGCCTTTCGGTCGTCGGCCGGGGTCGGCCGCGTGTGTTGTTTTCCCAGCGGCGGGATTACGGATATCTGGCGCTGGTGGTGATTTCTTCCGATAGTATAGAATATTCGCTGGTCGATTACGCCGGGACACTGCTCGACCGGTTTGTCGAGCCACGTGGTGAGGGCGGTCCTGATCAATTTCTGCCACAGATTTCGTCGGCGCTGCGCCGACTGTTGACGCGCTCGCGTATCGCCAACGAGCAATTGCTACTCGTCTCGGTGAGCAGCAAGGGGCTTGTCGATCCGCAACGGCCAGTGCTTATGTGGTCTCCTGTATTCGGTGCGCAGTCCGTGGATTTTTCGCGTGCGATGGAGCCGGGCTGGCGGGTCGTGCTCAACAACGAGACGCTGCTTGTCGCCGGTGCGCTGATGGACCGGGAACAGAAACGGTGGGCGACGAAGGTCGCGCCCTTTTATGCGGGTGAAAAACGGCTGGCGGCGCTGTCGCTTGGCCATAGTATCGGGCTTGGCATCGCTCGCTCGTCTGCGTCAGGACCTGCGGAAATCTCGGCGCCGAATTTCGGGCATATGCTGCATGTCGCCGATGGTGGCCTCTGTCGATGCGGCGCGCGGGGTTGCGTGGAAGCCTATGCCGGGTTTTATGCCATTTTGCGCAGCACGTTCGAAGTGCCGTCCGATACGGTGCCGGCCAAATTCGTGCCGATCGCGGAGGTCGACAAGATCGCTGTTCGGGCCAGACAAGGCGGTCGGCAGGCCGTCCGCGCTTTCCGGCAGGCTGGGCTTGCTTTGGGCAACGGCCTGTCGCGGCTGATCAGCCTGCATGGTCCGATGCCGGTTTTTATCACCGGGCTCGGTACCCGTTATTACGACCTGCTCGATGGTGGGCTGCATGATGGGCTGGCGGAAAGCCATGTCGTGCGGCTCGGTGGAATGCCTGAGCTTACGGTGGTGGCGGATGAGCCTTCGCTGGTTTTCGAAGGGCATCTTTCCCGCGCCTTTGCACTTCTCGATCAGGGGGTTGCCGGCCTGGCCGTATGACTTCCCCTCAAAAGAGGGAGGGTGATCTGGCCGCTCTCTCCTTTCATCGGTAGCTATGAGGTCTGGGTCTGTCGCAACATGCGGATGATGGCGGAAAAATCTTCCGAGCCGTGGCCGCCGTTTTCAAACGCCCTGTAGAGTTCGGCGGCATGTGCGCCGAGCGGCGTTCTTGCTCCGGACTGTGCTGCCGCTTCCTGTGACAGAAGCAGGTCCTTCAGCATCAGGGCTGCGGCAAAACCCGGCTTGTAGTCGCTGTTGGCAGGTGAGGTCGGCACCGGGCCGGGGACGGGGCAATAGGTGGTCAGCGACCAGCACTGGCCGGACGAGGTGGAGGCGACATCGAACAGGGCCTGATGCGACAGGCCGAGTTTTTCCGCCAGCACGAAGGCTTCTGCGACGCCGATCATCGAAATGCCGAGGATCATGTTGTTGCAGATCTTTGCCGCTTGACCGGCACCATTGCCGCCGCAATGGACGATCTTCTTTCCCATCGCCTCAAGGATCGGCCGACCGGCAGCGAAAGCGCTTTCCGCGCCGCCGACCATGAAGGTCAGCGTACCGGCCGCCGCTCCGGTCGTGCCGCCGGAAACCGGTGCGTCAAGCGAGGGGCAGTTCATCACGCCGGCAAGGCGGTGGGCCTGACGGGCGCTGTCCACATCCACCGTCGAGCAATCGACAAGAAGCGTGCCCTCCGTCACCAGCGTGGCAAGATCGGTCCAGACCGAGACGACGTGCTGGCCCTTGGGCAGCATGGTGATGACGCATTCCGCATCCCGTACGGCTTCTGCAAGGGATTTCGAGGCATCGACGCCCGCTTCGGCCGCTGCTTTCACCGAGGCTTCGGAGAGATCGAAGCCGGAGACCGCATGTCCGGCTTTCACCAGGTTTGCGGCCATGGGGCCGCCCATATTGCCGAGGCCGATGAATGCGATCCGGGTCATGTCGCTTTTTCCCTTTCGTCTTGCGCCGCTTGTCAGCGATTGTCCGCGAGGATCATCTCGGCTGCCTTTTCGGCAATCATGATCGTCGGCGAATTGGTGTTGCCGGATGTTATCGTCGGCATGATCGAGGCGTCGGCGATGCGCAGTCGCCCAAGTGCGCGCAATTTCAGCCGGGGATCGACGACGCTATCGGGATCGGCGCCCATGCGGGCGGTGCCGACCGGGTGGAAGATCGTCGTGCCGATTTCGCCGGCTGCTCTTTCCAGATCCGCATCGGTCTCGTAGCTCGGGCCGGGTCTGTATTCCTGCGGATCGTAGCGGGCAAAGGCCGGTTGTCTGACAATCTCGCGGGTGAGGCGGATCGACCTTACGGCGACATCGCGGTCGGAGGCGGTCGACAAGTAGTTCGGCCGGATCGACGGGGCTGCAGCGAAATCCGGTGCTTTCAGATGCACCGAACCTCGGCTTTCGGGCCGCAGGTTGCAGACGCTTGCCGTCATCGCCGGGAAGGCATGGACCGGCTCGCCGAACTTGTCGAGCGAAACGGGCTGGACGTGATATTCGAGGTCTGCCGTCTCCTTGGCTGGGCCGGAGCGGGTGAAGATGCCGAGCTGGCTGGGTGCCATGGACATCGGGCCGGAGCGTTTCAGCGCATATTCTAGCCCTATCGCCGCCTTGCCCAAAAGACGTGAGGCCTTTTCGTTGAGTGTCGGGACGCCCGTCACCTTGTAGACGAGGCGAAGCTGCAGGTGATCCTGCAGGTTTTCGCCGATATTCCTGACCTCCTTCACCACCTCTACGCCTGCGCCGGAAAGCACGTCGCCGCGGCCGATGCCGGACAGTTCGAGCACATGCGGCGTGCCGATCGCGCCGGCTGACAGCACCGTCTCGCGTCGTGCATGTGCCGTCTTCGTTACGCCGTCATGCTGGAATTCGACGCCTTTCACTTCGCCGTTTTCGACGATCAGCCTGCGCACATGGGCCTTGGTGAGAACGCGAAGGTTGGCTCGTTTCATGGCCGGACGCAGAAAGGCTTTCGAGGTGTTCCAGCGGATGCCGGAGCGCTGGTTTACGTCGAAATAGCTGGAGCCTTCATTGTCTCCCCGGTTGAAATCGTCGATCGCGGGTATGCCGGCTTCTTCCGCAGCCTTCTGGAAGGCGTCGAGTACGGCCCAGCGGACGCGGGCTTTTTCCACCCGCCATTCACCGCCAGCGCCATGCATCTCGTCTCCGCCCTTGTAGAAATCCTGGCTCTTTTTGAAGAGGGGCAGGACGTCATCCCAGGCCCAGCCGGTGCAGCCCATCTGCCGCCAGAGGTCGTAGTCGCGGGACTGGCCGCGCATGTAGATCATGCCGTTGATCGACGAGCAGCCGCCGAGCAGTTTTCCGCGCGGATAGGAAAGCGAGCGGCCGCCCAGGCCCTCTTCCTTCTCGGTGGCAAAACACCAGTCGGTGCGCGGGTTGTTGATGCAATAGAGATAACCGACGGGGATATGCACCCAGTGGTAATTGTCGTTGCCACCGGCTTCCAGAAGCAGCACACGGTTGCGGCTGTCCGCCGAGAGACGGTTCGCGAGCACACAGCCGGCGCTGCCAGCACCGATGATGATGTAATCGTAGGTTTCCATGTTTCTAGCCGATCAGCGCCGATGCTCGAAGCCGAGTTTTCGGCCCAGCCGTGAGGCGTAAAATTCGCCGATAAGGCCGCGGCGGAAGAGGAGGACGCAGACCATGAAGACGACGCCGGTGATGATGGTGACCGGGAATTGCGAGGTTGCCAGATAGTTCTGCAGTGTGACGACGAGGCCCGCACCGAAGATCGGCCCGATCAGGGTTCCGATGCCGCCGAGAAGTGTCATCAGGATGACTTCACCGGACATCTGCCAGCCGACATCTGTCAGCGTCGCGAACTGGAAGACCAGCGCTTTCGTGCCGCCGGCCATACCCGCAAGCGCTGCCGACATGACGAAGGCGCCGAGTTTGTAGCGTGCCACCGAATAACCGAGCGAGATGGCGCGCTGTTCGTTCTCGCGGATCGATTTGAGGATCATGCCGAAGGGCGAGTTGATGAAGCGCCAGATGATGATCATGCCGATCAGGAACACGGCCAGCACGAAATAATACATGTTGGTCGTGTTGGCGAGATCGATGAAGCCGAACAGATGGCCGCGCGGTACGGACTGGATACCATCCTCGCCATGGGTGAACCCGGCCTGCAGGCAGAAGAAGAAGAACATCTGCGAAAGCGCCAGCGTGATCATGGCGAAATAGATGCCCTGTCGGCGGATGGCGAAGAAACCCATCAGCAGGCCGAGCGCAGCGGCACCGGCCGCTCCGGTCAATATGCCCAGTTCCGGTGAAAGCCCCCATTCCTTCACCACATGGGCGGTGAAATAGGCCGCGCCACCGAAGAAGGTTGCATGACCGAAGGACAGGAGGCCCGTGTAACCGAGCAGCAGGTTGAAGGCGCAGGCGAAAAGCGCGAAGCAGAGCAGCTTCATCAGGAAGATCGGGTAGAAGAACATCGGCGCCACGACCAGCAGCACGAGGCCGATGCCGAGGAAGGCTGCATAGGCTTTCGATGCGGTGGCGGAACGCCCGGTGCGGGTTTTGGCGGCAGTGGTGTGGATCACGTCGCTCATCTTACGCGTCCTTTCCAAAAAGGCCGGCCGGGCGGATCAGAAGAACGATCGCCATGATCACGAAGATCACGATGTTCGAGGCTTCCGGATAAAAGACCTTGGTCAGCCCTTCGGCGATGCCGAGCATGTAACCGGTGAGGATGGCGCCCATGATCGAGCCCATGCCGCCGACCACGACCACGGCGAAAACAACGATGATGATGTTCGATCCCATCAGCGGCGAGACCTGATAGACGGGCGCGGCGAGCACGCCGGCGAAGGCTGCAAGACCGGCCCCGAGCGCGTAGGTCAGCGTCAGGAGCAGCGGAACGTTGACGCCAAAGGCCTGTACCAGTGTCGGGTTCTCGGTCGCGGCGCGCAGGTAAGCGCCGAGCTTGGTCTTTTCGATCAAGAGCCATGTGCCGATACAGGCAATGAGTGAGACGACCACCACCCAGCCGCGATAGACCGGCAGGAACATGAAGCCGAGATTTGTTGCACCGGTGAGTGCCGGCGGCGGTGCATAAGGCTGACCGGAAGAGCCGTAGAGATAGCGGAACGTGCCCTCGATCGTCAGCGCCAGGCCGAAGGTGAAGAGCAGGCCGTAAAGATGGTCGAGCTCGTAAAGCCGCGACAGCAGCAGGCGCTCGATCACCGCGCCGAACAGGCCGACGACGACGGGCGCCAGAATAAGCGCGAACCAGTAGTTGATGCCGAAATACTGCAGCATCAGCATGGCGACGAAGGCGCCGAGCATATATTGCGCGCCATGGGCGAAGTTGATGACGCGCAACAGGCCGAAAATGACCGCGAGGCCAAGGCTCAGGAGCGCGTAGAAGGAGCCGTTGATCAGGCCGATCAGGAGCTGGCCCATGAAGGCCTGCAGCGGGATGCCGAAGATCATGGTCATGTCGATGACCTCCCTCGTGTGATGTGTCCGAGAGGCGGAGATCGCTGCGGCGAACTCCCTGTGATCTCCCCCCTTGTGGGGGAGATGTCACGAAGTGACAGAGGGGGGTAACAACGGCTCGACGAACTCAATGGTAAAGGGCGGTGCACGCGGCGCCCCCCTCTGCCCTGCCGGGCTGCCGGGGTCGAGCCACGGGTCTCGACCCGCTCTTCGAGCCCCCCACGAGGGGGGAGATCGGTACGACGCACCGCCCCATATCCCGTCACCCGTTTCGGCATTTGGACGGTCATCGATTCAAAGATTCCAGCCATCCTCACACCCCCAGAACCTTGTGCAGCGTATCCATGCGCTGCGGCAGTTCGCTGACGGGGAAGTCGGCGACCATCTTTCCGTGGTCCATCAGGTAGAATCGGTCTGCGACGCGGCTGGCAAAGCGGAAATTCTGTTCGACCATCAGCACCGTCATGCCCCGTTCCTTCAATGTCTTCAGCACCTCGCCGATGCGCTGGACGATGACGGGGGCCAGCCCTTCCGTCGGTTCGTCGAGGATCAGGAGTTTGACGCCGGTGCGAAGGATGCGAGCGATCGCCAGCATCTGCTGTTCGCCGCCCGACAGTTTCGTTCCGGGGCTGAAGCGCCTTTCGTGGAGGTTCGGGAAAAGCGCGTAGATCTCGTCGAGCGGCATCGCGCGTTCCCGGCCGCCATCGGCCACGACCGGCGGCAGCATCAGGTTCTCCTCCACCGTCAGCGTCGAGAATATGCCGCGCTCTTCGGGTACGAAACCCAGGCCCGCATGCGCCGTCCTGTGCAAGGGAACGTTCGCCATATCCTTGCCGGAAAAACGGATCTCACCCTTGCGCTCTCGGATGATGCCCATGATGGTGCGGAGCGTCGTCGTTTTGCCGACGCCGTTGCGGCCGAGGATGGTGATCGTCTCGCCTTCGCCGACGGTCATGTTGACGCCGTGCAGGATATGGCTTTCGCCATACCAGGCATTGAGGTTGGAGACCTGTAGAAGCGGTTTTGCCATCACGCGTCCTCCGTGCCCATATAGGCGAGCCGCACGCGCTCATCTTTTGACACTGTCGCATAGTCGCCTTCGGCGAGGATCTCGCCGCGCTGCAGGACCGTGACCTGATGACAGATGTCGGCGACGACCGAAAGATTGTGTTCGACCATCAGCACGGCACGGGTCTTTGCCACTTCGCGGATGATGTTGGAGACCGTGCCGATATCCTCCTGGCCCATGCCGGCCATCGGCTCGTCGAGAAGAAGCACTTTCGGATCAAGCGCCAGCGTGGTCGCGATCTCGAGCACCCGCTTGCGGCCGTAGGAAAGGTCGGCGGCGATTGCGTTGCGCTCGCGTTTCAGCCCCACCGTCTCGATCAGTTCGTCGGCCCGGTCGTTCAACCGGTCGAGCGCGGAAGTCGGCAGCCAGAACTGCGTCGACAGGCCATTCGGCCGCTGCAGCGCCACGCGAACATTGTCGAGCACGGTCAGATGCGGAAACACCGCAGAGATCTGGAACGAGCGGACCAGTCCCATGCGAGCCACCTTGTCCGGCGAGGTTTTGGTTATGTCGGTTCCGAGCAGGGTGATGGAGCCGGCCGTCGGCTGCAGGAATTTGGTGAGAAGGTTGAACACCGTCGTCTTGCCGGCGCCGTTCGGGCCGATCAGCGCATGCACCCGCGCGTGTTCGATGTCGAGATCGACGTCCCGAACCGCCAGAAACGCGCCAAAGCTCTTGGAAAGACCGCGGGCGGATAAAACCACCCGCGGCTCCTCGTGCAGGTCCTGTGCAGGCACTGCCATTATTTCACCAGCTCGCAACCGGCCTTGTTCGGGTCGAGATAGGCATCCTTGCCTGGGATCGTGGCGAGCACAGTGTAATAATCCCAGGGCTCCTTGCTTTCATCCGGCTTCTTGACCTGCAGCAGGTACATGTCGTGGATCATGCGTCCGTTGGCGGCGACCGTGCCGCCACGGCCGAAGAAATCGTCGACCGGCATTTCGCGCATGGCTTTCGCCACCGCGTCGGCATCGTCCGAGCCGGCTTTCTCCACCGCCTTCAGATAATGGGTGACGGCGGAATAGGTGCCGGCATGGACCATGTTCGGCATCTTGTTGGTGCGGGCGAAGAATTTCTTGCCGAACTCGCGGCTCTTGTCGTCGAGGTTCCAGTAATAACCCTCGGTGAGCGTCAGGCCTTGAGCGGCCTCCAGCCCGAGACCATGGACTTCGGCAAGGGTGAAGAGCAGGGCTGCGAGTTTCTGGCCGCCCTGGACGATGCCGAATTCGGCAGCCTGCTTGATCGAGTTGGCGGTGTCGAGGCCGGCATTGGCAAGGCCGATCACCTTGGCACCGGAAGACTGCGCCTGCAGCAGGAAGGACGAGAAATCCTGACTGGAGAGCGGATGACGCACCGAGCCGAGCACCGTGCCGCCATTGGCTTTGACGTAATCACTCGTCTGCTGCTCCAGCGAATAACCGAAGGCATAGTCGGCGGTCAGGAAGAACCAGCTGTCACCACCCTGCTTGACCATCGCGCCGCCGGTGCCGACCGCAAGGGCGTGGGTGTCGTAGGCCCAGTGGAAGCCGTAGGGCGTGCAGGCCTTGCCGGTGAGATCGACGGTCGCAGCACCGGTGTTGATCGTGATCTTCTTCTTGTCCTTGGACAGCGCCTGCACGGCGAGGCCGACCGACGAAGTGGTCAGGTCCATGATCGCATCGACCTGCTCTGTATCGTACCATTGGCGGGCGATGTTGGAGGCGATGTCGGGCTTGTTCTGATGGTCGGCATTCACGAGTTCGACCGGGACACCAAGCACCTTGCCGCCGTAATCCTCGATCGCCATCTTGGCCGCCTCGACCGACGATTTGCCGCCGAAATCGGCATAAACGCCGGACTGGTCGTTCAGGATGCCGATCTTTACCTTGCCGTCGGATGCAGATTGGGCGAATGCAGTGCCGCTCGCCAGCAGCACGGCCAGCGACGTCAGGAACGTCTTACGCATAAGGTCTCCTCCCAAGAGATTGCAGAGCGCTATCTGTTCAAAATTGGCAGGCCGCCCTCCTCAAAGCAGCTCTTCCAAGTACGCATGGTTGAGGAAAAAGGCCGTTGACGCAAGAAGCTCGCCACTATTAATTGCAAACAGCATCTGTGCGTTTTTGAACAGATCGCCATGCCGGGGAGGGGTTATGAGTGGAAATCCCGTCTTTACCTGGGATGACCTGCAATATTTTCTGGCCGTTGCCCGCACGGGGCAGTTGTCAACGGCGGGACGGCATCTGCGCACCAGCCATGCCACTGTTGCGCGCCGCATCGACCGGCTGGAATTTGCCCTCAAGGTAAAGCTCTTCGAGCGCAACCCGCGCGGTTATGTGCTCACAGTGGTCGGTCAGCGGTTCATCGAGACGGCGGAGCGGATGGAGGCGGAGGCCGACCGGTTGCAGGCCGAGATCACGTCCGGCAATGCGGCGCATCAGGGAGTCGTGCGGCTGAGCGCTCCGGAAGGTTTTTCCAACTTCTTTCTCGCCCATCATCTCGGAGATTTTACCGCGCGGCATCCGAGCCTTTCGCTGGAACTGGTCACGATCCAGCAGATCATGTCGCTGTCACGCAAGGAGGCGGATATCGCGGTAGCGCTCGATCCGCCCAAGGCCGGACCCTACCTGATCGAGAAGATCACCGACTACAAGCTCAACATCTATGGATCCAAGCGCTATCTGGCGGGTGCAGCCACGCTGAAGCGCCGGGAGGATCTGCTCAATCATCCGTTCATCGGTTATATCGAGGACATGATCTTTGCGCCTGGGCTGGATTATCTTGGCGACGTACATCCCGGCATCAAACCGAAATTCCAGAGTTCCAGCATTTTTGCGCAGTTGACGGCGACGCTCAACGGGCTGGGCCTCTGCATCCTGCCGCATTTCATCGCCAGCCGGCAGCCGGAGCTTGAGATCGTTTTGCCGCGCGAGGTGCAGTTGACGCGGCACTATTACATCGTGCGGCACCGCGATATGAGCCGTGTTCCGCGCGTGCGGGCGGTTGCCGATTATCTGACGGCGCTGGTGCAGGACAATCAGGATGCTTTCGTGGGAGGCTGATGTTTCCGCCTCCCAGTTCGGGCCAGCTTCAGAAGCTGGTGATGACGGCGATACCGGGTGTTTCGGCCTTGTCGAGATTGACCAGTTCGGAGACGCCTTCGGCAAGGCTTACCCGCTTCGAGATCAGTTGCTGCGGTTTCATCCTGCCGGCGGTCAGCATGGAGAGCATCGCATCGTAACGCCAGGCCTGCATGCCGTGACTGCCGTAGATTTCCAGCTCGTGGCCGATGACCTGCGCCATCGGGATCTGCGGCGTTGCGTGTTCGCCGAGCATCAGGCCGACCTGAACGTGGCGGCCGCGGCGGCGCAGGTTCTTGATCGAGTTGAAGCAGGTCGTCGGGTGGCCGAGCGCGTCGATCGAGACATGCGCACCGCCCTTGGTGATTTCCCGGACGGCTTCCACGACATCCGGCACCGAACCGGCATTGATCGTGGCAACCGCCCCGCATTGCCGCGCGAATGCGAGCTTGTCCTCGGTCAGGTCGATGCCGATGACGTTAGCACCGAGTGCGGTTGCGATCATGATGGCCGAGAGGCCGACACCGCCGCAGCCGTGGACGGCGACCCAGTCGCCGGGACCGGTGCGGGCCTGATCGGCAACCGCGCGGAAGGAGGTGGCAAAACGGCAGCCGAGGCTTGCGGCCGTTGCGTCGTCGATCTCTTCCGGCAGATGCACGAGATTGGTGTCGGCATAGTCGATCGCCACGTATTCGGCGAAGGAACCCCAATGGGTGAAGCCGGGCTGGAACTGGTCCGGGCAGACCTGCTGGTTGCCGGAATGACATTCGGCACAATGGCCGCAGCCTGAAACGAACGGCACGGTGACGCGATCGCCGACCTTGAAGCGCATCACGCCCTTGCCCTTTGCCACGACCTTGCCGGCCAGTTCATGGCCGGGAACGTGAGGCAGCTGGATATCGGGATCGTGGCCCTTCCAGCCGTGCCAGTCGCTGCGGCAGAGGCCGGTCGCACCGACCTTGATTACGACGCCGCCGAAGGTCGGCTCGGGATCGGGAAGCGTCCTGATCTCGGGCATCTGTTCGAACGCTTCGTAATACATGGCTTTCATGACGCATCCTCGCCTGTTCAATACGGAAAAGTCCCCGATCCTCAATGAGGTCGGGGACATTGATTTTTTGTTACGTTAGCGCGGCGGACTGCGTTTACGAAGCCTGTTTCTGCTGGTCTTTCATGAAGGCGATATCGCCGACAACGCGGACGCGGACGCGGCGGGCATCACCGGGCAGGTAGGCGATCGGGATGTCTTCCGTATCCAGCGTGACGATCGACTTCGGATCGGAACCGGCCTCGATGGCGCGTTCGCGGGCGATACGGTCGGCTTCGGCAATCGCCTTGTCGCGCGACAGATCGGAGAACACCTGATCGACTTCGCCGGAGACCTGCGCCATGGCGGCACCGAGTGCGTTGGCAACGCCGGCGTGTTCGACGCGCAGCACTTCGCTGGCACCTCTCAGCTTTTCCGGAATGAGGAAAGCACCACCGCCGACTGCGATCAGGCTGACGCCCTCGGCCGAGGTTTTCATCCGGTCGACGCCGTCTTCCACCATCGCCTCGATGCGCTTCAGGAGGTCGGCAACCATTGCCTTGTCCAGATGCTTGACGCGATCGCGGTCGCCGATCTCTACGAGGCCCGCAGCGACGGCAACGTCGGTCGTAGTCAACGTATCACCACCGAAGACGAGGGCTTTCTCGGTGATGCGGTAACCGACCGAACGCGGGCCGATCTTGCGGGTTTCCGGATCGATGATCGTGCCGCCGCCGAGTGCCATGGGCAGAAGGTCCGGCATGCGGAAGAGGGTGCGTACACCGCCGACTTCGACCACGTTGTTGGCTTCGCGGGGGAAACCGCCGACGAGGCAGCCGACATCCGAGGTCGTGCCGCCGACGTCGATGACCATGGCTTCCTTCAGGCCGGTGAGGAAGGCCGCACCGCGCATCGAGTTGGTCGGGCCGGAGGCGAAGCTGTAGACCGGGTTGGCGGCTGCGACATCGGCCAGAACCACGGTGCCGTCGTTCTGCGTCAGGTAGAAGGGTGCGTTGACGCCCGCCTGCTTGAGCGCGTCCTTGAAGGCGTCGATCGTCTTCCGACCAAGACCCTGAAGAGCCGCGTTGAGCAGCGTGACGTTTTCGCGTTCCAGCAGGCCGATACGGCCGAGCGTGTGGGAGAGCGTGATGCGCGCTTCCGGGATGATCGAACGGACGATCTCGGCAGCTTCCAGCTCACCTTCGGCTGTCAGCGGCGAAAAGAGCGCCGTGATGCCGACGGAGGTTATGCCGGCGTCGCGGATTTTCATCGCTGCGTCGCGGATTTCGTCGTGGGCCAGCGGCACCAGTGGGCGACCGTCATATTCATGGCCGCCATGGACCATGAAGGACAGAGGATCGACGCTTTCGCGCAGATCATCCGGCCAGTCGATCATCGGCGGCAGGGAAGCGCCGGCCGGCATAGCGATGCGGATCGCTGCGATGCGCTCCAGACGCGCACGTTCGACGACGGCATTGGTGAAATGCGTCGTGCCGATCATCACGGCGTCGATCGGCGAGGCGCCGGGCGCCTGCGAAGAGACGACGTGACCGATGGCGTTGACGACGCCCTGCATCACATCCGCGGTGGTGGGAAACTTGATGGCGGAAACGACTTTCTCGCCATCGATGAGCACGGCATCCGTATTGGTGCCGCCAACGTCAATTCCGATCCGCTTCATGCTGCAAACACCGATTTGAAATCAAGATCATATCCGAAGGCACGCGGGCCGACATGTTCCAGTCCCTTGGGGCTGGTCAGAACAGCCGGTGCCGGCAGGGCGACAACCGTGACGCGCTGGCCGTAACGCACCGTTTCCGTGCCAATTGCTTCGCCCGACACGGTGTCGAGCAGGCAGATCAGGTCAGGGGTCATGGCAATCGGCTGGCCATCGCGGAAGGCGACTGCCCATTCGTTCTGAAAGGCGAGTTCGACCTTGGCGCCGCGATCCGCGTCGAGGCCGTCGATCATGGCAGCGCCGCGCAGAAAGCCGCCGGTCGTGGTGCGATCCACGTCGGCAACCTTGCCCTTGAACAGGATCTTGCCGCCTTCATGCGCCAGAACGGCTTCGATCGGGTCTGTATGGGCGGCGCGGGCTTCGAGCACCGCACGACCGAGGCTCACGGCTTTGGTCACGGTATGGAGCACGCCCCATTCCTTGACTTCCTTGCCGGTGCGCGGGGCCTTGCAGGTGGCCGAGGTCGAGCCGACTTCGGTGCAGATCTTGCGCGAGATACGCTCCATCCATTTCCAGGATGCGGCCTTGGCAACGATCGCTTCGTTGTCGCGGCAATCGACGAGTGTCAGCGGGTACATCGGCAGGTCGCCAATGGCAAAGCTGGTCATCTGGGCTTCCGGATAGGCACGGCCCATCGCGTCGGCGTCAACCACCGGAATGTCCAGCATGGCGGCTGCGAGGAAGGGCGACAGCGCATTGCCGCCACCGATCTCGACGCTCATCACGGCGCGGAACTTGCGGCCGGTATATTCTTCCATCAGCTGCATGGCGCGGGCAAGATGCGCCGGGTCCACCAGACGTTCCTGGCCCACCAAAGGGGCGCCCATCTTCGACACCACGGCGACGGCATCGCCATCGTCCAAAGCGTTGGGATCGATAAGCTTGACGCGCTTGCCGTCCTTGTAGAGCTTTTTCAGGTTGAGCTGCGCCAGATACGGGCTGCCACCACCGCCGGTCCCGAGAATCCAGGCACCAACGGCAAGCGGGTCGATCTCGCTCGCTTCGAAATCACGGATCATGTTTGCCTCCGAATAATGTGCTAGAACCTAGCCATGTGCGACGAAGAATGCCTATAGGGGACTGCCCCTAGAATGGGCTTGCCTTTAATTTGGGCATGTCTAGAACGACTATAGCGATAGGATCAGAAGGACCGATTCCCTGCCCGTGACGAAGAACCCTTACACTCCGTCTTCGACCATCGCGGAAGCAGCGGAACCGCCTCATCGCGTGATGTTTCTGAGCGTTGGCCAGACGCCGCGCGAAGATATTATCGACGACATGCTGGAAAACCTCGATCTGCCGATCGAAGCGCTTGAAATCGGTGCTCTGGACAGGCTTTCGCAGGCAGAGATCAACGATTTCAAGGTGCGGCCCGGCGAGACGAGCATCGTCACCCGGCTTTCCGACGGCAGCGATATCGTCGTGTCGAAACCGAGGATCGCCGAGCGGATGGCGAAGATCGCCGCCGCATTCCAACCAAACGAATTCGATCTGGTGGTGATCCTGTCGACCGGGCTGTTTCGGGATTTCGAAAGCACGTGCCCGACCGTCAATGCCCAGCGGGCAATGGAATCGACGGTCATTTCGCTTGCCGCGCATGGTTCGGCCGTGGGCTTGATCCAGCCGCTGGAGCAGCAGATCGGCGAACTCGATATTCCGGCGCTCGCGCCTTACAAGGTCACTGCCAGCTACGCTGCAGATGGGAACAAACGATTGCTGGCAAGCGCGCTGGTCGATCTTTCGGATTCGGAGATCATCGTGCTGAATTCGGTGAGCTTTACCGAAGCCGACAGGCAGACGGTGGCCAAGGCGAGCGGCAAGCCTGTGGTGCTTGCAAGACGTATCGTCGTCAGCGCGATCCGGCTGCTTTTGCACGGTACGCATCCGGTTGCCATGCCCGGCGTTCCGGCAGAATTTCTGGAAAAACTGCAGCGTCTCACACCGCGCGAGCGGCAGGTGCTTTCGCTGGTGGCCGAGGGATTGTCGAACAAGGCGATCGCACGTCAGCTCGGGATCAGCCCCAAGACGGTCGAAATCCACAGGTCCAATGTGATGACGAAAATGGAGGTGACGTCCTCCAATGCGCTGATCCGGATGGTTGTCGCCGCGGGTCATCCCTAACAAAAATAATCGTGTTTGCGTAATAAAATTGCGCGAAAAGCACGGTTTGCCTAAAAAATGATCGCAAAATATATTACCGAATTGTTTTCCTCTAGGGGCATTACCCTATAGTGAAGCTGCATATTCGAGCGTTAGGCTCCCTGCCAACAAGACTAATGCAGGGAATGAACGAGAGCATGCCTTCCACATCCAAGATTGCCTTCGTGACCATCGGGCAGACGCCCCGCGTCGATCTGGTTCCTGAAATGATGGCCGAGATTACATCAGGTCTGCCGGAAGGCCGTATCGTGCATCAGGAATTCGGCGTGCTGGACGGGATGAGCCCGGCAGAACTCGATGCGATGCGCGCAAGGGATGGTGAGCATTCGTTTGCGACCCGGCTGAACAGCGGTGAGGAGATTGTTTCCTCCAAGGCGCTGACGGAAGAGAAGCTGAACGTCCTGTTACAGAAGATCGACGGCGAAGGTTTCGATCTCGTCGTTCTGCTCTGCACCGGCACGAAGATCGAGCCCTTGAAGAATACGCTTGTTGTCGAAGCGCAGCGGATCGTCGACTCGACAGTCGAAGCACTTGCCGCGTCCGCCCGCAAGCTCGGCGTCATCGTGCCGCTCGAACGGCAGATCCAGGATTTCGAAGAACGCCATGTGCTGCCGGGTAATCCGAAACTGGTGTCGGCATCGCCTTATGCCGGTGGCGAGATGAGCGAACGTGCCAAGCAGCTGGAAGGCTGCGACCTCGTGGTGATGCATTGCATGGGCTATTCGGCCGAGATGCACGAGGAAGTGCGTAAATCCATCGATGCGCCGGTATTGCTGTCACGCCGGTTGGTGGCGGGTGTCGTTCGCCAGATGCTCTAGAACTTGCATACAGTCTGACTTGAAAGCCGTTTAATAAGAGAGGGAACTACATGCTCGGCAAAATCATCAGGAATATCGCAATCGCGGGGCTGCTCGCCTCGTCGGTTCTTGCCACCCCTGCCGGCGCTTTCGAGCGCACCGACAAGGGCAATGTCATCGTGTTCGGCGGTCGTCAGGCGATCCCGGTTCTCGATCCGCATATCCGCTACGACTGGTCGACACGCATGATGCAGCAGGCCGTTTATGACGGGCTGGTCAAATACGAAGGCGATCCGGCCGAGATCAAGCCTTGGCTGGCTGAAAAGTGGGAAACCAGCGAAGACGGCAAGACCTGGACGTTCCATCTGGTCAAGAACGCAAAATTCCACAACGGCGATCCGGTGAATGCCGAAGCTGTCCGTTATTCCTTCGAGCGCGGCCTGAAGCTCAACAAGGGCGTCGCCTGGATGCTCAAGGACTTTCTGGCGCCGGAAGGCATCAGCGTCGTTGACGATTATACGGTCAAGTTCGAGCTGAAGGGCCCATATACGCCTTTCCTCTCCTTCCTGCCCTGGTGGTACATCGTCAATCCGGCCCAGGTTAAGGCCCATGAAGTGGACGGCGATTACGGCCAGAAGTGGCTGACCGACAACGAAGCCGGCTCCGGTCCGTTCAAGCTCGGCCGCTGGGAACCGAACGTTCTTTATGAAGCCGAAGCCGTTACCGATTACTGGAAGGGCTGGCCGCAGGGCGAAGCAAATCGTCCGGCCGGCGTGATCTTCAAGATCATCCGCGAACCTGCCGCACAGAAGGCCGCTCTTCAGCGCGGCGAAGTCGATATCGTCGAAGGCCTGACCCCGGACGACTATGTCCAGATCGCGCGTGCCAAGGGCATCGCCATCGAAGACCACAAGGGCATGACCACTTTCGGCATCAAGTTCAACACGCAGCAGGGGCCGACCGCCGACATCAATCTGCGCAAGGCAATTGCCTATGCGATGGACTACGATGCGCTGATCCAGGTCTATAACGGTGCTGCCTCGCTTGAGACGAGCCCGATCCCGGATGCGATGCGCGGCCATATCGACGTGCCCGGCATTCCGCGCAAGGATCTTGCCAAGGCCAAGGAATATCTGGCGAAATCCGGTTATCCGAACGGCGGCATCACCCTGCCTTACGTTCACGTTGCCGGCCTCGAAGAAGCCCGCCGCATCGGCCTCGTGCTGCTCGACAGCCTGAAGCCGCTCAACATCAATGTCGAGATAAAGCCGGAACAGTGGCCTAACATGGTCGCCAACGGTTCCAAGGTCGAGACTTCGCCGTCGATGACTTCGGTCTACACGACCCCGGTCTCGACCGATCCGGACGCTGTCGCCTACCAGTATCACAAGAACAGCTGGGGCCAGTATTTCGCGATGATGTTCTACGACAATCCGAAGGTCACCGAGATGATCGACAAGGCCCGGTCCTCGTCGAACTGGGATGAGCGCGCCAAGCTTTATGCCGACATCCAGACCCAGATCGTCGCAGACCAGCCGGAAGTGTTCGGCATGCTGCAGAACCGCCGCTGGGCACGTCGTGACTACCTGCAGGGTTTCCAGTTCAGCCCTGTTCGTTTCACCGGCGAAGTCGATCTCTATCCGCTTTGGGTAAAGTCCGAATAAACACTGGCTGAAGTCCCCTCACTCAAGCCAGAATAGTGCGCATGGTCCGCTTTCCCAACCGCGGGCCATGCGCCAATCATAACAAACGGAGAAGACGATGCTGACATTCGCCTTCCGCAAAATTCTGACACTGCTCGGCACGATGATCGGCATTGCGGCGCTGACCTTTGTCATCACCAATATCGCCCCTGGTGATCCTGCCCGGCTCGTCGCCGGTCCCAATGCGACCGAAGACATGGTCGCGACGATCCGCAGCGAATACGGGCTCGACAAGTCGCTGCCGGAACAGTTCATCGTCTATATGGGCGATCTCGTGCGCGGCGATCTCGGCACATCGATCGTCACCACCCGTCCGGTGCTTGAAGAAGTGATGCGTTATGCCCCGGCGACGCTGGAACTCGTCTTCGTCGCCATGTTTCTCGGCATCGTCATCGGCGTTCCGCTCGGCATGCTGTCGGCCGTCTACAAGGACGGGCCGCTCGACCAGGTAACGCGCATATTCTCTATTTCGGGCGTTGCACTGCCGGCCTTCTGGTTCGGCATCATCTTGCAGCTGATGTTTGCGGTCGATCTGGAATGGCTGCCGGTCTCGGGGCGTTTGCCGCTCGTCACCCGCCCGCCGGAATTTGTGACCGGCCTGCTTCTGGTCGACAGCCTCATCGCCGGCAAATTCTCGACGTTCTGGGTCTCGTTGCAGCATATCATCTTGCCGGCAATCGTTCTGTCATTTCCCTGCCTCGCCTCGATCCTGCGCGTCAACCGCGCCGAGATGATCGAAGTGCTGCAGTCGGATTATATCGTGGCTGCCCGCGCTCACGGCATCTCGTCTTTCCGCATCGTCGCGCTTTATGCGCTGAAGAATGCCATGCTGCCGACGCTTGCGATGATCGGACTGCGCTTCGGCTGGATGCTCGGTTCGACGGTTCTCGTCGAAACCGTGTTCGACTGGCCGGGCATCGGGCTCTATGCGGTCTCTTCCGCCCTGTCGTCCGACTTCAAGCCCGTCGTCGGCGTGACACTGATGATCGGTTTCTTCTTTATCGTCGCCAACACCCTCGTTGATCTGGCCTATGCCTGGATCGACCCGCGTCTCAGGAAAGCGTGATGACGGCTGCACCCATGAACACACAGATCGACACCCCGGCGGAAGCATCACGCCCGCTCACCTTCCGCGAACGACATGCGAGCCAGATCCGCCAGTGGCGGCTCTATGCGCATATGTTCCGCAAGAGCTTTTCGTCGATGCTCGGCCTGACGCTGGTCGTGCTCTTCCTTCTGCTGGCCGCCTTCGGGCCGTTGATCGTGCCCTATCCGGAAGCGGCGAGCGGTGCGATCAACATGTCGGCCAAGCTGCAGCCGCCGAGCAGCACCTATTGGTTCGGCACGGATGAAATGGGCGCGGACATCTTTTCCCGCGTCATCATCGGTGCGCGGACATCGCTGTGGATCGGTGTCGTCATCACCGGCCTTGCGGCGATTGTCGGCATTACGCTCGGCATCATTGCCGGTTACCGTGGCGGATGGGTTCGTGCTGTAATCATGCGCATCACCGAACTGTTCCTTGCTGTTCCCGGTCTGGCGCTCGCGCTTGCGATCGTCGCGGCCCTCGGCCCCGGCATTACCAATTGCGTGCTGGCGCTCGCGATCGTCTGGTGGCCCGGTTATGTGCGCCTGGTCGAAGCGAAAACGCTGTCGATCAAGGAAGAGCTGTTCATCGAATCCGCCCGCTCGATCGGTGCGAAAACGCCGTGGATCCTCTGGCATCATATCCTGCCGAACTGCATGTCGCCGATCATCGTCAAGATGAGCATGGACATGGGCATGGCGATCCTGTCGGCCGCCAGCCTCGGCTTTATCGGGCTTGGCGCACAGCCACCTTCGCCGGAATGGGGCTCAATGATCTCGGTCGCCCGCACCTATATGCCGGATTGGTGGTGGTATTCGCTCTTCCCGGGCGCTGCGATCTTCCTCACCGTGCTTGGCTTCAACCTGCTGGGCGATGGCCTGCGCGACATTCTCGACCCAAGGAGCCGCGACCGATGACAGCTCTCCTCGACATCAAAAATTACCGGCTCGACATCGGTACTTTCGACGGCCCGGTGCATGTGCTGAAGGGCATCAATCTCACCGTCAACCGTGGCGATACGGTCGGTATCGTTGGCGAATCCGGTTCGGGCAAGACTGTGCTGGTGCGTTCCGTACTCGGTATCGGACCGCGCAATGCGAAGGTCGTCGAAGGCTCCATCTCTTTTGACGGACAGGACATTACCAACCTGCCGGAGAAGGACTGGACGAAGATCCGCGGTATCCGCATCTCGATGATCTTCCAGGATCCGATGACCTATCTCAACCCGCTGTTTACCGTCGGGCGGCAGATCTCGGATGTCATCGCTGCGCATGAAAAGGCAGCCGGTACAGGTGTGTCTTCCAAGGCGGCGCGTCGCACCCGCACCGAAGATCTGCTGGATCAGGTCGGGCTGCCGAACCCGTCCATGCTGTTTTCGCAATATCCGCACCAGCTTTCCGGCGGCATGCGCCAGCGCATTCTGATCGCCATGGCGCTGGCCGGCAAACCGGACATCCTGATCGCCGACGAGCCGACAACAGCGCTCGATGTGACCGTGCAGGCGCAGGTGCTTGACCTGATCAACTCGCTGGTGGAAAAACTCAATCTCACCGTCATCATGATCAGCCACGATATCGGCGCGATTGCCACCGTCGCGAAGCGCTGCGCGGTGATGTACAAGGGCGAGATCGTCGAGCAGGGGATGACGCAGGACATCCTCAATCGTCCCCAGCACGAATACACGCAGCGTCTGCTTGCCGCGGTGCCGGATATCGACATTGCGCCCGAGAAAGTTGCGGCTGAAGCCACTGCGGCCAAACCGTCCAAGCCGGGCCATCTGCTGGAAGCGATCGATCTGAAGAAGGTCTATCGCAGCCAGTCCGGTGCCGATTTTACTGCCGTCAATTCGCTCAGCCTGTCGGTGAAGACTGGCGAGATTTTTGGCGTGGTCGGCGAAAGCGGTTCCGGCAAATCGACGCTGGCGCGCATGCTGATGCGTCTGATCGAGCCGACGTCCGGCGATATCATCTTCGACGGCCAGAACATTTCCGGTCTCTCCGGCGAGCCGCTCCGCAAGATGCGCCGGCATATGCAGTTTGTCTTCCAGAACCCGCATTCGGCGCTCAACGGCCGTCATACGATCGGTGATGCGATCGGCGAGCCGCTACGCATCCAGACGAATATGAGCCGGCGGGATATCGAGGCGCGGGCGGAAGCCTTGCTCGACATCGTACAGCTGCCAAAAATGTTCAAATATCGTTATCCGCACGAGCTGTCCGGCGGCCAGAAGCAGCGTGTCTGCATTGCCCGCGCGATCGCCCTCAACCCGCGCCTGCTGATCCTCGACGAGCCGACCTCGGCGCTGGATATCTCGGTTCAGGCGCAGGTGCTCGACTTCCTTCAGGAGCTGCGCTCCGAGCTGAACCTCACTTATGTGTTCATCTCGCATAACCTCGCCGTCATCCGGCAGATCTGCGACCGCACGATCGTTATGAAACGCGGCGAGATCGTCGAACAGGGCGACACCGAGCAGATCTTCATGGCGCCTCGCGAGGACTATACCAAGGCCCTGATCGAAAGCGGGCGAAAAACCTCGCAGGCGGCCAATCTGCAAGTTTAGGCCGATCGCAGAACCACGCTGATACGGAAACCCTGTGCCTCCTGTGGTACAGGGTTTTCTCGTGTCCGAAGACGCCAGGCGTTTTGCAAAAACTTCCTGAACCTATCCGTCTCGCTTTTTCCAGTTGAAATTCCGGCTGCAAAGCACAATTTCTTCGCAGATGCGAAAGCGCGGCTGAAACCGTTTCACGACTTACGAATATGCTGATAGGCCGGGTTGCAGGTTTCCTCGCCGACTTCTGGGAGTTCGTCTTTGACCACTACCCCCTACATGCTTCTGACGGGCGCAAGCCGCGGGATTGGCCATGCGACGGTCAAGCTGTTTCTGGAAAAGGGCTGGAGAATCCTGACCGTTTCACGTCAGCCGTTTTCCGAGGAATGCCGCTGGCCTTCGGCACGGGAGAGCCATATCCAGGCGGATCTGGCCGAGCTTTCGAGCATCGATGACCTCGTTGAAGAGGTGCGGCAACGTTTGCCCGACGGCAAGCTGGCGGCGCTCGTCAACAATGCCGGGATTTCCCCGAAAGGTGCCGATGGCGCCAGATTGGGTGTCGCCGGCACGGATGCCGATACCTGGACGAAGGTGCTGAACGTCAACCTCATCTCGACAGCGCTTCTGGCGCGGGCGTTGATACCCGAGCTTGAGGCTGCGCGCGGTTCGATCGTCAACGTCACCTCGATTGCCGGTTCCCGCGTCCATCCCTTTGCGGGTGTCGCTTACGCGGCTTCGAAGGCCGGTCTTGCTTCACTGACCCGCGAACTTGCGCATGAGTTCGGCCCGCGTGGCGTGCGTGCCAACGCCATCGCGCCGGGCGAGATTGCAACGGCGATTCTGTCGCCAGGGACTGACGATCTGGTGCAGGCCGAAGTGCCGCTGGGCCGGCTCGGAACGACCATCGAAGTGGCCAAAACCATCTATTTCCTCTGCACTGAGCAATCGTCCTATATCAATGGTGCGGAAATCCACATCAATGGCGGGCAGCACGTCTGAACCCTGAGTCAGCTTTCGGCCAGCGCCCTCAGCTTCTCGTAATTTTCTGAAGACAGTGGAATACCTGCCTCCGCCGCCCTGGCGCGGGTCAGGTGGCGACGTTCGCCGGGCAGGCGTTCCTGGCCTGCCTCCAATACGAGATCGCAGATGCCGGCGACACGGTCGGCAAAAACGTCGTTGCCGCCCCGCTCAGGGTCTATGACGATGAAGAACTGGCCGGTGAACGGTGTCTGCGCGCCCTTGTGGCCGCTCCAGTCGAATTCGCCGGAGAAATAACCGCCGGTCAGAGCGGCGCTGAGGATTTCGACCATCAGCGCGATCGAATTGCCCTTGTGGCCGCCGAAGGGCAGCAGTGCGCCTCCATCGAGAATGGCCTTCGGGTCGGTGGTCGACTGGCCATCACGATCGACGCCCATGCCAGGTTTCAGGTCATGGCCGGCGCGGGCTGCGATCTGGACGTCGCCATGGGCAATGGCGCTTGATGCCTGATCGAAAACGAAAGGTGCTGCGCCTGCGCGCGGCGAAGCGAAGGCGATCGGATTGGTGCCGAACACGGCCTTCTTTCCACCATGCGGCACAACGCAGGCCATGCTGTTGACGACGCTGAGTGCGACAAAACCCTCTTCGGCAAACGGTTCGACATCCGGCCAAAGCGCGCTGAAATGATGCGAGCGACGGATGGCGAGAACCGCGACGCCATTTGCCTTGACCTTCTCGATCAACAACGGGCGCGCGGCAAGCATGGCCGGTTGGGTGAAACCGCCCTTGGCATCGACGCGGACGAAGGCCGGGCCGACATCCTCGACTTCAGCAACGGCCTTGCCATCGACCCAGCCGCTGGCGAGCGACGAGACGTAACCCGCCATGCGGAAGATGCCGTGGCTGAGCGATCCGTCGCGTTCGCAGGATGCGCAGTTTTCCGCAAGGATTTTGGCATTCTCTTCAGACACGCCGTTCCTGACGAAGATCTTTTGGAGCAGTGCCGCGAGATCGGCATAGGAGAGATGGATGTCGGCGGTTTTCGTCATGTCATTCTCCTGCATCGCCATTGAGGCGCTGATTTCCGGCCGTGCGAAGATACAAGCAACGAAGCTCTGTTCAATCGGCTTTGCACAGCAGTTCACGGTAAGTTTTCGGTCGGCTTACACCGGCGGTTTTTCGTAAACGACCTTGCCGTCTCAGATGGCGAGCATCGGCCGGATCGAGGTGAGATTTTCGGAAGCTGCCGCGAGGTGTATCAATCACTCGCGTTGCCGGGCCTTTCAATGCCCCGATCTCTCTCGTCTTGCCAAGACGACCGCTCCGGCTGACATTGAATGGGATACGCATGCCGAAAAACATGTAAACGAAAATAAATATATCAAAAACAATGGCTTGTGTTTCGTCATTTCTTCGCAGGGTAGTGGTTGTTGCCAACCCGGCGATATGTATTATCGCAAGGCAACCACGAATTTTTAGGTGAGGACAGTAATGACAGCTAGCGATCTCTTTGTTTCGGCGGATGACGCCGAATGGGTGAACCCGGAACCCGGCGTCACTCGCCGCATCATGACCTACCTGCCGGAGATGATGATGGTGGAGGTCGTGTTCGAAAAGGGAGCGATCGGTTCGAAGCATTCCCATCCGCATATCCAGGCAAGCTATGTCGCAGACGGCAGTTTCGAAGTTACGATCGACGGCAGGACCGAAACTTTGACCAAGGGCGGAAGCTTTATCGTGCCGCCCGATTTTGTCCATGGCGTCAAGGCGCTGGAAGCCGGCCGTCTGATCGACGTTTTCAACCCGCATCGGGCTGAATTCCTGAAGTAATATCTTTTGGGCCGCCGGTCGCGGCCAAAACATATCAAAAGCCGGTCGCCCATGTTGCGGCCGGCTTTTGCATTTGCGGTTGCAGAGCTTGCTTGCCGCAAATCCACGGGATCGAACCATGCCGGAAACGCAAAAGCGCCCGGCCGAAGCCGGGCGCCTGATTTTCGTGCTGCGGGCTGCTGCTTTTAGTGCATCAGCAGGCGCGGTAACCACATTGAGAACATCGGTACATAGGTGACCAATGCCATGGCGAGGAACAGCGCGCTGTAGAAGGGCAGGATCGACTTCATGACTTCGCCGACCGAGATTTCGCCGATGGCGCAGCCGATGAACTGCGTGGTGCCGACCGGCGGCGTGTTCAGGCCCAATGCGCAGTTGAGCAGCATGACCATGCCGAACTGGACCGGGTCCATGCCGTATTGCATGGCGATCGGCAGGAAGATCGGCGTGCAGATCAGGATCGTGCTGGCCATATCCATGAACGTGCCAAGCAAGAACAGGATAATGTTGATCATCAGGAAGATGACGATCGGGTTGGTCGAGATGTGGCTCATCAGCTCACCGGTCATGTCGGCAACGCCGTAGAGACCCATGAGATACTGGAACATGGTCGACACGCCGATCAGCAGCAGGACGATACCCGTTGTCTTGACTGTTTTGGCGGCTGCCGCCAGAAAGGCTTCCCAGGTCATCGTGCGATAGATGAAGAAGGTGAGAAGCATCGTGTAGATTACGGCGATGGAAGCGGATTCCGTTGCGGTGAAGATACCCGAAACTATACCGCCGAGGATGATCACCACGATCAGCATGCCGGGGGCAGCTGCAGCGAGCGAACGCATGACGATGTGCCAGCCGGGGAAAGTGCCGGCGGGATAACCGCGTTTTCTGGCAACGTAATAGGCTGCGCCGAGGTTGCAGACCATCAGAAGCAGGGCAGGCATGATGCCGGCTGCGATCAGGGCACCGATGGATGCCTTGCCGCTGGCGGCCAGTGCGTAGATGATCATGTTGTGGCTTGTCGGCATCAGCGCGCCGACAAGAGCGGCGTGCGTGGTGACGTTGACTGCGTAGTCGGCGTCGTAGCCTTCCTTTTTCATCATCGGGATCATGACGGCGCCCATGGCCGATACGTCGGCGACGGGAGAGCCGGCGACACCGCCGAAGAGGGTGCAGGCGACGACGTTCGACATGCCGAGGCCGCCGCGGACGTGACCGACCATGGATTTGGCTGCGGTGACGATCTTGTCGGCAACGCCGCCATGCAGCATCAATTCACCGGAGAAAATGAAGAAAGGAATGGCGAGAAACGAAAATACGTTCATGCCCGCCATCATCTGCTGGAAGCCGACGGCGATCGGAAGACCTTCATAAAGAATGGTACAAAGCGCCGACAGGCCGATCGCAAAAGCGACGGGGATCCCCGCAACGAGGAAGCCGACAAAAGTGATACAAAGAATGGTTAGTGCCATGACGGTACGACCTCCGCCTTACGGAAAATGGCCAGGATATGTTCGATTGAAAACATGATGATCAGGACGCCCGAGACTGCGAGCGGAATGTAACGCACGGCCTCTGTCACATGGAGATTGGGCATCAGGTAGGGAGCGACCGACCAGCCAAGCACCCAGCCATTATAGGCCATGGCGGCACCGAACAGGCAGATTGCGATATAGATGACCAGCTCCACATAGCGTTGCATGCTCTGCGGCAGCAGAACGGTCAGAGAGTCGAGAGCAATGTGACCGGCATCGCGGACGCCAACGGCAGCCCCGATCATGGTGACGTAGAGAATGAGTACGATTGCCAGGTTTTCCGTCCAGCTGGGCGAATCGTTCAGCACGTAACGGCCGAAAACCTGGTAAAATACGACTGCGACAAGCGTTAGCAGGCCACTTATGGCCAGGATCATGCCGATCTTGGCCAGCGGTGCGTTGATGCTCGTCAGCCATCCAGTCATCGCGGGTGGATGGATGGCTTCGGATTTGGTGTGAGTATTCATGGTATCCCCCTGGCGCATCGGTTCGGGAACCGGCTCGGTTTCCGAAAAAGCGATGCGCAGTGTCTTGAGCTTTGCAGCGGGCTTGCGCCTGATGTTTTTAAGTGCGGCGCCGTAGAAGGAAGCAGCCCCATAAGGAGCTGCTTCCTCGTTGTTTTACTTCGTTGCCTGGATGCGCTTGACGAGGTCTTGCAGTTCAGGAGTCTTGGCGAACTGCTCGTAGACAGGCTTCATCGCGTCGATGAATTCCTGCTTGTCGTTGACATCTTCAATGACGGCGCCGGCCTTTTCGACGATCTCCTTGGACGTGGTCTCGCGTGCATCCCAGAGGCGACGCTGTTCAACGACCGAGTCCTTGGCGGCCTGGCGGATGAGCGCCTGGTCTTCCGCAGGCAGCTTGTCCCAGATCGGCTTCGAGAAGAGCAGCAGTTCAGGCACCATGGCATGCTCGGTGCGGGTGTAATATTTGGCTGCTTCGTAGTGATGCGACGATTCGAAGGAAGGATAGTTGTTCTCGGCGGCGTCGATGATGCCGGTCTTCAGGCCGGTATAAACTTCACCCATTGGCATCGGGGTTGCGTTGGCGCCCAGAGCCTGCACCATTGCCACGAACATGTCAGACTGCTGGACGCGGATCTTCATGTTGTGGAGGTCGGCGAGGGTCTTGATCGGCTTCTTGGTGTACATCGAGCGTGCGCCGCTGTCGTAGAAGGCGAGGCCGATCATGCCCTGCTTTTCCAGTGCCTTCAGAACTTCTTCGCCGATCGGGCCGTCAAGCACGGTGCGTTCATGTGCCGTGGAGCGGAAGATGAAGGGCATCGAAATGACGATGGTTTCCGGCACCATGTTGTTGACCACGGCGGCGCTGATGCGCAGCATGTCGAGGCCGCCGATGCGCAGTTGTTCGATTGTGCCGCGTTCGTCACCCAAGGCGCCGTTCGGGAAAACCTTGACACCGAGGCGACCATTGGTGCGCTCGGACAGGATCTTGCCCATATACATGGCACCCTGAACTGTCGGATAGTCATTCGGGTGAATGTCGGCAGATCTGAAATCGCGTGACATAGCCGGCGATGCAAGAAGAACACCTGCTGCGCCTGCAGCAAGAAGCATCGTGCGGATCGCCTTAAAAGTTCGTTTCATTTGTATTTCCTCCATTAATAACTGATTGAATCAGAAATCTAGCCAGCCGAACCCGATGCCGGAAATGGATGCTGATGCTCCATTTCCAGCTTTACGGAAGCCAGTTTTGATAGTCTCCTCGTGTCGACGCCTAAGCGTCGTTCAGAGCCGATACGCCTTTTTCGCGAGCGTATAGGCAAGCTCCCTGGCGAGGTCGAAAGCCTCCTCCTCCCGGAGCCTGTGTTCGCTGACGAGCCGTGCCAGGAAGGCGCAATCTACCCGTCGAGCAACGTCGTGGCGCGCCGGGATGGACGGGAAGGCGCGCGTGTCGTCATTGAAGCCGACCGTGTTGTAGAAGCCAGCCGTTTCGGTCGTCATCTCACGGAAACGCCGCATGCCTTCCGGACTGTCATGGAACCACCATGCTGGTCCAAGCCGAAGTGCAGGATAAGCTCCCGCCAGCGGTGCCAGTTCGCGGGCATAAGAGGTTTCGTCGAGCGTGAAGAGCACAACCGTCAGGTCGCGTTCCGCGCCGACGGCATCGAGCAACGGTTTCAGGGCGCTGACATAATCGGTGCGACCCGGAATATCGAAGCCCATGTCCCGGCCATGATTAGCGAACACGGTTGGCGAATGGTTGCGTCTGGAGCCGGGATGGATCTGCAGGACAAGGCCATCGTCCAGGCTCATCTTGGCCATTTCCGTCAGCATCTGGCCGCGGAACAGCTTGTGATCATCCAGATCCGACTTGCCGGCACGGATACGGCCGAAAAGTGCAGCCGCTTCCTGGTCCGACAGGTTGGCCGTGTCGGCGGTCGCGTGACCGTGATCCGAGGACGTGGCGCCGAAGGACTTGAAATACGCCCGGCGCTTCCGATGGGCAGCGAGGTAACCCGTCCAAGATCCGGTGTCTTCACCCGTCATGTCGCCCAGCTGGTCGAGATTGGCGGAAAAACCCTCGAAATCTGGATCGACGACTGCATCCGGCCGATAAGCCGTAATCACGCGCCCGTCCCAACCGCTTTCACGGATCGCCTTGTGCCAGCGCAGGTCGTCGAGTGCGCCTTCGGTCGTTGCGATGACCTCGATGTTGAATCGCTTGAACAGCGCCCGGGGCCGATATTCCGGCAGGAGCAGCTTTTCGGCGATCAGGTCGTAGCTCTTGTCCGCGGTCTTGGCGGTGAGTGGTTCGTCGATGCCGAAGAGATTGGAGAGGACAAAGTCCATCCACTGTCGGGTCGGCGTGCCCCTGAAAAGATAGTAGTTTTCAGCAAAAAGCCGCCAGATCCTGCGCCCATCGGTTTCCACGGTCGAACCATCGAGGCGGCGTACGCCGAGATCCTCGAGGCGGATGCCCTGGCTGAAAAGCATTCGGAAAATGTAATGATCGGGAACGATCAGGAGCTGCGCCGGGTCCGGGAACGGTTCGTCCAGGGCATACCATTTGGGATCGGTATGGCCGTGAGGACTTACGATGGGAAGATCCGAAACTGTCTTGTAAAGGGCTTGAGCAATAGAGCGAATACTGTTTTCGGCCGGAAATAAAACGTCAGAATGTATAAGTGATTTCATGAAGCCGACCTCCTTTCGACGTATCAACGCTAGATTGTTACGAATTGGAATGTCAATGATCTGATGGCGACAAGTCACAGGCCGAATTTCTTGACGTTCGTCTATTTTCAATTGCGCCGATTTTGCGAGAAATCCGCATTGAATCATGGCCATAAAATCCATATCGGCGGGGTCGTCAAAATCACTAAATTGGGAGTTTTGCCAGTCAGGGTGTGCGAAATTGTCGCAGGGGCTTGTCGCATCCAGTCGAAGGTGTCGCAGCTTTTTATCGGGGAGCAAGAATGGTTCGCCTGCTACCTGGATCGTTTGTCGAGGGAGATCAGGCCGCCGCTTATGCAGGTCTGTTCGCGTATTTGTCGGATCGAAGGTGGGAGCTCAACTGGCGCAGTTTCTGCGCCAGTATCATTGAATGTGACATGTGTTTACAAAATAAATCGATTTAAGTTATTGTTATTTATTGAATAAATACCCAGTCGTGACGATTGTCAATTATTGGTTGCCGACAAAAATGTCGCATGCTTTTGTTGAATTTATCTATTCAACGTCACCCATATGGTAGTATACATAAGTTGTAGCGCAGCTTGAGGAGAGGGGAATTGCCATTGGCGTGTTTGCGTGGATGCCTTGGATACCGAGACCGGTTCTATCGGGAAAGCTGAGCGCGGCACGTAATCCATGGGTGCTCGTCCTGGCTCACATTGTGGGTAATAACACGGACTGAAGTGATCGCGACTGCGCCATCATCGCCCCTGTGTTCGATTTTCCTGACCCGGTTGCCTGTCGCTTCGATTTTGCCGAATGCAGGATCTGACGTAGCACTGGTCAACACCGTGGTCAGTTACATGAAATTGCGATATTACACGTAATGAGTGTATTCTGAGACGAAAAACCCGTGGCTTTATTGCGCTTCGGGGGGTGCGGAGGTGTGTGCGGCACGACCTGCTGGCTGCAGATTCGCATGAGATAACCGAGGATTTTTTCATGACTATCAATTTGAGGAATGAGGCTGTCTCGAAGCGTTTGGGCGGTGCCGCGCTTGAGATGCTTCCCGCTGCAATCGAACATCCGTCATATGATCGCAAGGCAGTCTCTCCCGGCATCGTCCATATCGGTCTTGGCGCCTTCTGCCGCGCTCACGCCATGGTGTACACGGACGACGTTCTGCAGAACGGGGCGACGGACTGGGGTGTTGTCGGGGTGGACCTGATGTCGCCCGCCATCCGCGATGCGCTGAAGCCGCAGGACGGACTTTACACGCTGCTCAGCCGCGACAATGACAAGGATAACCTGCGTGTCATCGGCTCGATCCTCGATATCATGGTGACGGCCGACCAGAAATCCGAGATTTTCGAACTTCTCTGCAAGCCGCAGATCCGAATAGTGACGCTGACGGTAACGGAGAAGGGATATTGCCAGGACGCGGCGACCGGCAATCTGGACGAGAAACATCCGGCGATCATTGCCGATCTCGCCAACCCGACCGATCCGCGCAGCGTTCCCGGTTTCCTGACCGAAGCGCTTCGATTGCGGCGCGAGGCTGGACAGGCACCTTTCACGGTTCTCGTCTGCGATAACCTGGCGCAGAACGGCATCAAGGTCCGCAACATCGTTACCCGTTTTGCCACTCTGCGTGATGCGGAACTGGGCCGATTTATCGGCGAGAATGTTGCCTTTCCCTGCACGATGGTGGACCGGATCACGCCGGCCACACAGGATGCGGATCGACAGAAAGTTGCCGATAGCCTTGGTGTAATGGATGCCTGGCCGGTCGTCACCGAGCCTTTCCGCCAATGGGTCGTCGAGGATCATTTTCCGCTGGGGAGACCGGATTGGGAAAAGGCCGGCGCGATCATGGCGAAGGATGTCCTTCCCTACGAGCTGATGAAGCTGCGCTGCCTCAACGGGTCGCATTCGACGCTCGCTTATCTTTCGGTGATCGCCGGCATCGAGACGATCGCGGACGCGATGGTTGACGAGGACCTTCCCAAGGTGATCCGCCGCCTGTGGGACGAGGATCTGATCGGTACCTTGCCGCCGGTTCCGGGTACCGATGTCGTGGCCTATACGCATGATCTCGAAACACGCTTCCGCAATACGGGCGTGCGTCATCTGACATTGCAGATCTCATGGGATGGGTCGCAGAAGCTTCCGCCCCGTCTGCTGGAAGCGGCCGCCGAACTCTATTCTTCCGGCCGCAATCCCAAGGTCATCCCGCTCACCATTGCTGCGTGGATGAAGTTTCTGTCGGGTAGAAACGAGCTCGGTCAGGATTACACCGTCACCGATCCGCATGCCGCGCGGTTGACGGAGATCGCCAGGGATGCCGGCAATGATGCTGCCAAGCTGGCAACTGCGCTTTTCGGCATTCGGGAAATCTTCGGAGACGTGCTGCCGGCCAATGCACATTTTCGTGTAGCGGTCATCGAACATCTGTCGAGCCTGATGAGCCACGGGGTTCGCAAGACCCTGAAGGCTTTTCTGGGTGAGGTCTGAAGCCTGCCGCTTCGGACCATATATATAAAATGAGGTAGGAGACCCTATATGGAACAGACATGGCGCTGGTTCGGCCCGGATGATCCGGTGAGCCTGGGAAAAATTCGCCAGGCCGGTGCGACCGGCATCGTCACTGCTCTTCATCATATGAACCAGGGTGGCATCTGGCCTTCCGACGAAATCGCCAAGCGCAAGGCTGAAGTTGAGGCCGCAGGCCTGACATGGTCGGTGGTCGAGAGCATCGGCGTCGGTGAGGAAATCAAGACCCGGACCGGCAATTACCGCGAGAAGATCGAGAACTACAAGCAGTCGATCCGCAATGTGGCGCGCGGCGGTGTGAAGGTGATCTGCTACAATTTTATGGTGATCACCGACTGGAGCCGCACCAATCTAATGTATCGGCTGCCGAATGGCGGTTATGCACTTCGTTACGACAGCATCGATTTCGCTGCCTATGATCTCTTCATTCTTGGCCGAGCGGGGGCTGAAGCATCCTATTCGGCCGAGCAGGTCTCTCTCGCCAAGGCCCGTTTCGAGGCCATGGACGATGCGAAGATTTCCGAGCTGGAGCGCAACCTTATCGATTGGCTGCCGGCGCGCGACTTTGCCTATACGCGGTCGACGTTCAAGGAGATGCTCGAACTCTACCAGCAGATCGGGGTCGAGGATCTTCGTGCCAATCTTATTGAGTTCCTGCGCGAGATCACACCGGTGGCGGAAGAAGAGGGGGCACGGCTGTGCATCCATCCCGACGATCCGGCTTTCCCGATCTTCGGTCTTCCGCGCGTCATGTCGAGTGCGGATGACGTGCGTGCGCTCTTCAAGGGTGTTCCGCAGGAGGCGTGCGGCCTGACATTATGCACCGGCTCGTTCGGATCCAACCCGAAAAACGATCTGGTTGCCATGACCAAGGAGTTCGCGCCGCGCATCCACTTTGCCCACCTGCGCAATACAACGCGCGAGCCGGATGGCTCCTTCTACGAGGCGGATCATCTCGGAGGCGATACCGATCTCGTCGCGGTGACGGCTGCGATCATGGCCGAAGAGGAACGCCGTGCCTCGATCGGTCGTCCGGTGCCGCAAATTCCGATGCGCCCCGATCACGGGCACCTGCTGGGCGACGATATCGGCCAGAAATCCAATCCCGGTTATTCCTTCGTCGGTCGCCTCAAGGGGCTCGCGGAACTTCGGGGCGTCATGCAGACCGTGCAGGCTTTCAGGGAGGGACGGGTGGCATAACAGACAGTTTGTCGTTCCGCGGCCTGTATCGGCGTCGATGGTCTCATGCCGTCGATGTTGCCGATAAGCCGGAAATCTCGCAAAAAGGACAACTTGGCCTGACCTTAACAGAGAAGATGAGTGACCGAATGATGGATCGCAGCCGTTCCCGTTTGACGAGCCAGGTGTTCGACAAGATCCGGGAGGATATAGTATGCGGCCGTCTCGCTCCGGACGCACCCTTGTCCGAAGCAGACCTTTGCCAGCAGCTCGAAGTGAGCCGGACGCCCGTGCGCGAGGCTCTTATCAAGCTTGCCGAAGAGGAACTGGTCGTCATCTACCCGCATTTCGGGACGTTCGTCGCTCCGATCTCGCTGGAGGCGGTTACGGTTGGTCAGTATATCCGCGAGAAGCTGGAATGCGCGCTTGTGGAGGATGCGATAAAACGCATGGATGACGACGGGCGCGAGCGCATTCGTGCCAATCTGCGCGAGCAGGCTGCCGTCGTCGGAAACGGTGATGCGTTCTACAAGCTCGACAACGTCTTCCACGCCCTCATCGCTGAACTCAGCGGCTATGCCGGGGCCTGGAATGCAATATTACGGGCGAAGACACAGCTCGATCGCGTCCGCTATCTCACCACTCAGGACAGCGACCGGATGGCCGTTACCCTGATCGAGCACCAGATGATCGCAGATGCGATTATCGCAGGTGATGTCGATACGACCGTAGTCCACATGCGTGCCCATCTTCGGACTGTTTTCGGGCATCTCGATGGACTTGGGCTGGATGAGGCCCGGCCCCGGCTGCCGTCCCGCAAGCGCGGTGGCAAAGCCGGTTCGGGAGTGCGGGAAGCACTGCTGCCGGTTCGGCCGTAGGGCTGAGGTGGTCCGGCCGCACAGTTGAGAATGCTCCGCTCGTCTCGGCAGCGGCGACAGTTCAGGTAATTCAATGCATGGCCCGGAGACCAACCGGCAGTGCAAACCGGCATGAGAGCCGGATCAGGAGAAAGATACGTATGATCAAGAACAGCATTTGCCTTCATCCCGCCGACAATATCGAGATCGCATTGCGCGACCTCGCAGCAGGCGACATCCTGACGACAAGCGGTGTTGCGGCCTCGCAGGCCATCGCACGCGGGCACAAGATTGCCACCGCTGCAATTCCTGCCGGTGGAAACGTGTTGCGCTACGGACAGATCATCGGCCAGGCCAAGGTCGATATCGCGGCCGGCGATCATATTCACGTCCACAATCTCGGCATGGGCGAACACGCTCAGGACTATGCTTTCGCCAGCGCCAACACGCCGCTGCCCGAAATAACCGAAGCCCGGACGTTCATGGGCTACAAGCGGGCGGACGGCAAAGTCGGAACCCGCAACTATATCGGTATTCTGACGACGGTGAACTGTTCCGGTTCGGTCGCCCGTTTCATCACGGAAGCGGCCGAAAAATCAGGTTTTCTCGATGCGTTTCCGAATGTCGACGGTATCGTGCCGATCTCGCATGGCACGGGTTGCGGCATGTCCACCGATGGCGAGGGATATGCCACGCTGTTCCGGACACTGTCCGGTTATGCGCAGAACCCCAATTTTGGCGGTATCCTGCTGGTCGGCCTCGGTTGCGAGGTGATGCAGATCCCCGATCTCGTTGGTGGCCGGCGCATCCGCCAGGACGGCATGCTGCGGTACATGACGATCCAGCAAGAAGGCGGCACGCGCAAAACGATCGAAAGAGGTCTGGAAGAGCTGCGCGGCGTGGCCGAGTTCGCCAACCGTACGACGCGCACGCCTGCTCCCGTTTCCGAGATCACGATCGGCATGCAATGCGGCGGCTCGGACGGTTATTCGGGCATTACTGCCAATCCGGCGCTCGGTTATGCATCGGACCTGCTTGTTCGGCATGGTGGCACGACCATTCTTTCCGAAACCTCTGAAGTTTACGGCGCCGAGCATCTTCTGACGCGTCGCGCCGAAACTGCGGAGATCGGCAACAAGCTGATCGAGCGGCTCAAGTGGTGGGAAGATTACTGCGCCCGCAACGGCGGCGAGATGGACAACAATCCGTCCCCCGGCAACAAGAAGGGCGGGTTGACGACGATCCTGGAGAAGTCGCTCGGCGCAGTGGCCAAGGGTGGTACCGCACCTTTGCTCGGTGTCTACAAGTTCGGCGAAAAGATCGATCGCAAGGGTTTCGTGTTCATGGACAGCCCCGGCTTCGATCCGTGCTCCGTCACGGGCCAGGTCGCATCGGGCGCCAACCTGATCGTCTTTACCACCGGCCGCGGTTCCGTCTCGGGCTACAAGCCGACACCCTGCATCAAGCTGTCAACCAATTCCGAAATGTACGAGCGGATGAAGGACGACATGGACCTCAACTGTGGCGACATCGTCACGGAAGGGGTAAGCATCGAGGCAAAAGGCAAAGAGCTCTTCGAGCTGATCATCAAGGTTGCCTCTGGCGAACAGACGAAGAGTGAGGAGCTAGGTTATGGCGGTGCGGAATTCGTGCCGTGGCAGATCGGCGCCGTGATGTAACGGTTTTCATATCTGACGGTGCGACGGTGCTTCCAGGCAGGTACCGCTGTCGCTCCGAATGAACGCGAGGCCCGGTGTATTCATCTCACCGGGCCATTCTTTTTTGCATTTACCGTCGTCATGACGGGCCATGTCGGTTATCGACGCCTTTTCGAGACGTGGCCGGTCGTTGATCTGCCGCAAGGTCGATAGTTACGGCGCCGATTACGACGGGACTGCGACATTCCGTTCACCGGCGGTGTCCTGTAAGAGCATGTTCCTTCCCGCTGGATGATCTAGGCGCATGAGAGTTCTGATCGTAGACGACGAAACATTGGCACGCGACGAGCTGAAATCGCTTCTCGCGGACGAGAGCGATATCGAAATCGTCGGTGAGTGTGCCAATGCGATCGAAGGCATCGCGGCGATCAACCGTCTGTCTCCGGCAATCATGTTTCTCGACATCCACATGCCGCAGGTTACCGGGCTGGAAATGTTGCGGATGATCGATCCCGACCGTATGCCGCGGGTCGTCTTCCTGACCGCCTATGAGGAATATGCGCTGCGGGCTTTCGAGGAAAATGCCTTCGATTACCTGTTGAAGCCTATCCAGGAAGAGCGGTTGCAGAAGACATTGGCCAGGTTGCGGAAGGTGAAATCGGGCGAGCAGGCCAAACTGCTCGATATCGCGCCGCCGCTGCGCCATATTCCATGCACTGGTCTCAACCGGATAAGGTTGATGAAGCTGGAGGAAGTCGAAGCGATCTTTTCGCGGCCGGGCGGCATCTATGTGCTCGGCAATGACGGGCATGAGCATTTTACCGAACTGACGCTGCGCACCCTGGAAGAGCGGACAAAGCTGATCCGCTGCCATCGCCAGTACATGGTCAATGCGGAGCATATCAAGGATATCGCGCTGGGCGACAACGGCGTTGCCAATATCCTCACCCTTGGCGGACGTTCCATTCCTGTCAGCCGGCGTTTTCTGGGGCCGCTGAAAGAGCAGCTCGGAATCCTCTGAACGCAGTTTCCACATCCAGTATTTAGCGAGCTCCCAAAAATTCGAACCGGGCGCATGTGGATCTCACATGCGCCCGGTTCCGGCTCGGGAGGAATTTTGGAGAGCCGTTTATTCGGCCGGTGTACCGAGATATTTCTCGTTACCACCGGCTCTATTGGTGCGAAGCATGTCCTTCCACTTGAAGATTGCGGTGACGAGGATGATGACACCCAGCGTCATCATGATCATCGAAAGGACGGCGTTGACCGGGTTGTAACCCTTCGCTGCCTCGTTGAGGTAGACATTGGCGATCATCCAGTAGCCCGCATAGTTCACTGTCACGAACAGGTAGGCGAGTGGAATGAGGCAGGTCAGCACATAGATCCGCTTTGCCGAGAGCCGCAGGATGATGGTTGCGCCGATGGTGAGACCCAGCGAGGCCATCATCTGGTTCGACACGCCGAACAGTGCCCAGACCGAGTTGATATCGCCCGAATTCAGCAGATACCCCCAGAGAAGGCATGCGACGACGCTGGCGAAGATCGAACCCGGCAGCCAGTTGATTTTCTTCATCGGTGCATAGAGATCGCCGAGAATATCCTGGATCAGATAACGGGCAACACGGGTGCCAGAGTCGATCGCGGTCAGGATGAAGACGGCTTCGAACATGATGACGAACTGGAAGAAGTAGGCGGCGAGCGTCTTGAACCAGGGAATGCTGGTGAAGATCTCGGTCATGCCGACGGCAAGCGTCACGGCACCACCGGTACGGCCGGCAAGGTCCATGCCGATCGACTGTTCGAGACGCGGCAGGTCCTGAACGGTCATGCCGAGCTTGGCGAAGACTTCCGGCGAGGCGTTGATGGCGAAATAGTCGGCCATTGGCAGGGCGGTTGCGGCGATCAGGGCGAGAACTGCAACGAGGCATTCTACCAGCATCATGCCGAAGGCAACGGGGCGGATGTCGCTCCACTTGTCGACCAGTTTCGGCGTAGTACCCGAGCCGATGAAGGCGTGGAAACCCGAGATGGCGCCGCAGGCGATGGTGATCGAGATGAAGGGCCAGACCGGGCCGGCGAGGACCGGGCCGCCGCCATGGATAAACTCGGTCAGCGCCGGCATCTTGATTTCAGGGTTGATGATGACGACGCCGACGACGAGGGCGGCAAAGACGCCGATCTTCAGGAAGCTCGAGAGATAACCGCGCGGGGTCAGGAGCAACCAGACCGGCAGGGCGCTGGCGAGGAAGGCATAGATCGGCAGCATGACGCCGAGCGTATTGTAGTGGAATGTGAACCATTCACCGATTGCCGATTCCTGGATATAGGGGCCGGCGAAAACCGAGGCGAGGATGGCGGCGAGGCCGACATAGGTTGCGATCTTGCCGTTGCCGCCCATCTTCTCGTAGAGACCGACGATCATGGCGATCGGAATGGTCATGAAGACGGCGAACGTGCCCCAGGGGTTGCGTTCCAGCGCATGGACCACGACCATCGACAGGCCTGCCATGGTGATGGTGATGATGAACAGCATCGCAAGACCTGTGCACCAGCCCGCGACCGGGCCGAGTTCGGCCTTGGCGACTTCTGACAGCGACGAGCCCTTGTGCTTCATCGAGGCGAAGAGCACGACCGTATCATGCACCGCGCCGCCGACGACGCAGCCGACGAGAAGCCAGATCAGGCCCGGCAGGTAACCGTATTGGGCGGCAAGAACCGGGCCGACAAGCGGGCCGGCGGCGGCGATGGCAGCAAAATGCTGTCCGGCATTCACCCACTTCTTGGTGGGTACATAATTGCGTCCATCCGCCAGCGAATGGGATGGTGTGGTTTCGGCGTCGTTGATGCCAAGCACCTTGCGGACAAAGAAGATACCGTAGAAGCGGTAGCAGATGGCAAGGATGCAGGCCGACCCGATGACAATCGATAAAGCATTGCTCATGGTAACGTCCTCCGTAGGGAATGACGCCACGCTACACGCGCGTTCTATAAGCGGGAGTGGGTGTTTCGGTCAGCGGTGCCACCGCGACGCGAGCGGCAGACAATGACACCTGAGCGGTGAAGCGGTTTCTGCCCTTTCGAGCTCAGATGCGGTGAATTTGTTTGTTGGAGGCGCGATTACTTCACTGCCGACCAAAGACGAGCAACCTTCAGGCGAGCGCGCGAAGGCGTGCGTGCGGGTGCTGCCCCATCATGAGAATGATCGTGATGATGATGGTCGTCTGAGGCGTCGTGGCGATGGTCATGGCCATGCGCCTGTTCGCCCATCGGCACGCGCAGATACACGGTGGTAAAGACCTCCGGTTCCCATTTGACGTCTATGCCAAAGGTATCGCCGAAATGCCCTTTGGTGCGACGGTCGACGATGCTCATGCCAAGCCCGCCATCCATGGAAGGTTTGCGGACGAACAGGCCGGCATTGTCGGTTACCGAAATGAGCAGGTTTGCGCCATCTGGCCTAGCGGAGATCGTGATCCGGCCTTCGCCGATCAACTGAGACGTGCCGTGCTTGATGGCGTTTTCCACCAGCGGCTGGAGCGAGAACGCCGGAAGATGGACCTGCGCCAGATCTTCCGGCACATCGATCTCGACCTGCAGGTGATCGCGGAAACGGGCTTTTTCGATCTGGAGGTAGGCATTGACGTGCTCGATCTCGTCGGACAGCGTGACGATGTCGTTTGTTCGCTTGAGGTTCTTGCGGAAGAAGGTCGAGAGGTTCTGGACGAGATTGCGCGCTTCGCCCGGATCTATGCGGATGATGGCCGACAGGGTGTTGAGCGTGTTGAAGAGAAAATGCGGATTGACCTGCGCGTGCAGCAGCTTGATTTCGGATTCGACCAGCATTTGTTTCTGGCGCTCATAACGTCCGGCCAGAATCTGGGCCGAGAGCAGGCGCGCCACGCCTTCGCCGAGCGAGCGGTTGAAGGTCGAAAACAGCTTTGTCTTCGGCTCGTATAGCTTGATCGTACCGATGACGGCATTGTCCTCGCCTTTCAGCGGAATGACGAGCGATGACCCGAGCGGGCAATTCGGATGGATTGAGCACTGATAGCTGACTTCATCGCCATCGGCATACATGACCTTGTTCTCGGCAATCGCCTCCATGGTCTGGGCCGAGGTGATAGCACGACCCGGCAGATGGTGGTCTGCGCCGATGCCGATGAAGGCGAGGATCTTTTCGCGGTCCGTGATGGCGACGGCACCGACATTGGCTTCCTCGTAGAGAATACGGGCGACCTTGGTGCTGTTTTCGGCATTGAAACCGTTGCGCAGTACGCCTTCGGCACGTTCGGCGATTTTCAGGGCCTTGCTGGAGAAGATCGTCGAGTGGGTCTCGAAAAGTTTTCGCCTGTCGCCCAAGATGTTCATGAACATCGCAGCACCGACCGTATTTGCGACAGTCATAGGCAAGACGATCGTCTCGACCACATGAGCTGAATCGACGAAAGGCCGGGCGACGATGAGGATGATCGACATCTGGGCTATTTCGGCAACAAGCGTGACGCCGGCAATGAGGGGCGGCCAGAACAGGAGATCGGTTCTGCGCCGGCGCATGAGGTAGCTGTGAACCAGTCCGCCGATCAGGCCTTCCGCGGTGGTGGCAATGGCGCAGGCAAGAGCCGTAAATCCACCGAGCGAATAACGGTGAATGCCGCCGGTAAGGCCAACTGCAAGGCCGACCAGCGGACCGCCGAGAATGCCGCCGAGCACGGCGCCGATTGCGCGCGTATTGGCAATCGCCTCATCGATATGCAGGCCGAAATAGGTGCCCATGATGCAGAACATCGAGAAGATGACGTAACAGGCGACCTTGCGGGACGGTCGCACCGTGACCTGCATCAGGGGAAGAAAGAGCGGCGTCTTGCTGAACAGATAAGCGATGACGAGGTAGACGCATGTCTGCTGTAGCAGGCCAATGACAAGGTCCGTCCAGCCGAACATGAAATGTCCTTCGTTCTATCTTCGCCAGCGGATGAGACGTTCGATCACCGCACCGAGACGATCCATGCCCCAAATCGCAACTGCCGCAAAACCGGGCGGTGCGCAACAGCTGCCACGCGCTTCACATTGGGATTTCACGCGCTCAAGTGAAGCGGCATCGCCGGTTCCGGCATTATCAATCGGGCTTGAGCGTAAGCGCATGGTTCCATCACGGCAAGCGGATCGGTCTGATCTGATCCGCCATAAAGGTCACCGGTTGCGAGGCCTTGCATTGACCTGCCGCAATACCGGGGCAGGCGCATTTCCTTGGCTTCTGGTCTCAAGGTCCGGGATCGGCCAGCCGACCCCGAACCTGTATTGGTATCTTACTTGATCATCGGCAGGAGTTCGGAGACGGACTTCTTTGCGTCGCCATAGAACATCCTTGTGTTCTCCTTGTAGAAGAGCGGGTTCTCGATGCCGGAATAACCGGTGCCCTGGCCGCGCTTGGAGACGAAGACCTGCTTGGCCTTCCAGACTTCGAGCACCGGCATGCCTGCAATCGGCGAGTTCGGGTCTTCCTGGGCGGCCGGGTTGACGATGTCGTTGGAGCCGATGACGATGACGACGTCGGTGGTGGGGAAATCGTCGTTGATCTCGTCCATTTCCATAACGATGTCGTAAGGCACCTTGGCTTCCGCGAGCAGCACGTTCATGTGACCCGGCAGACGGCCGGCAACCGGGTGGATAGCGAAACGGACGGTCTTGCCTGCCGCGCGCAGCTTGCGGGTCAGTTCGGACACTGCCTGCTGCGCCTGCGCGACGGCCATGCCGTAGCCGGGAACGATGATGACACTGTCGGCATCATTCAGGGCATTGGCGACGCCTTCGGCATCGATGGCGATCTGTTCGCCCTCGATTTCCATCGCCGGTCCCGTCGTGCCGCCGAAGCCGCCCAAAATGACCGAGATGAAGGAGCGGTTCATCGCCTTGCACATGATGTAGGAGAGGATGGCGCCCGAGGAGCCGACCAGCGCACCGGTGACGATCAAAAGATCGTTGCCGAGCGTGAAGCCGATGGCAGCCGCCGCCCAGCCGGAATAGCTGTTCAGCATCGAGACGACGACCGGCATATCGGCGCCGCCGATGCCCATGATCAGATGATAACCGATGAAAAAGGCGAGCAGCGTCATCAGGATCAGCGTCCAGACACCTGCTCCGTTGAAATAGGCGATCAGCAGCAGAAGCGAAAGAGCTGCCGCACCGGCATTGAGAAGATGTCCGCCGGGCAGTTTCTTCGCCTTGCCGTCGAGCTTGCCGGCAAGCTTGCCGAAGGCGACGACCGAACCGGTGAAGGTGACCGCACCGATGAAGACGCCGAGAAACACCTCGACCTTCATGATCGCCAGTTCGACCGGGTCCTTGTGGGCAAGGATGGCGGAGAACCCTTCGAGTGTTGCACGGGCAGCCTCATCCAGGCCGCCGACACGCCATGCCTCGATATGGGCGTTATAGCCGATGAAGACGGCGGCAAGGCCGACGAAGGAGTGAAGAGCTGCCACAAGCTGCGGCATTTCCGTCATCTGCACGCGGCTTGCGACGTAATAACCGGCGACGGAGCCGCCGGCGACCATGATCACAATGATGAGGCCAATGCCGAAGCTGGTGGCGACACCCGGACCGAAGACGGTGGCGATGACGGCGAGCGCCATGCCGACAATGCCGTAGAGCACGGCGCGCTTGGCGCTTTCCTGGCCGGAAAGGCCGCCGAGCGAAAGAATGAAGAGAACAGCCGCAGAAATGTAGGCGGCCGAAACGATACCGATCGTCATGATAATTACCCCCTACGCGTTCAGGACTTCTGGAACATGGCGAGCATGCGCCGTGTCACAAGGAAGCCGCCGACGATGTTGATCGTCGCGACCAGAACCGACAGAGCGGCGAGGATGACGACCAGCCAGTTACCCGAGCCGATCTGCAGGAGGGCACCAAGAATGACGATGCCGGAAATGGCGTTGGTGACGGCCATCAGCGGCGTGTGCAGCGAATGCGAGACGTTCCAGATGACCTGGAAGCCGATGAAGCAGGCGAGCACGAAAACGACGAAATGGCTCATGAAGCTTGCCGGCGCATAGGCACCGACGATCAGCAACAGCACGGTTGCGACGGTCAGCAGAATGGCCTGGTTCTTCGTCTGCGCCTTGAAGGCTGCAACTTCGTTTGCCCGCTTTTCTTCCGGCGTCAGCTCCTTGGCCTTCTCCTTCGGCTTCTGGGCGGCAATTGCCTTTATCTTCGGCGGTGGCGGGGGATAGGTGATCTCGCCTTCAAAGGTGACGGTCGCGCCGCGGATGACATCGTCTTCCATGTTGTGGACGACGATACCGTCTTTTGCCGGCGTCAGGTCCGTCATCATGTGGCGGATATTGGTCGAATAGAGCGTCGAGGACTGGGCGGCCATGCGGCTGGGGAAATCGGTGTAGCCGATGACGATGACGCCGTTGTCGGAGACGATGCGCTGGTCGGCGACGGTCAGATCGCAGTTGCCGCCGCGTTCGGCCGCAAGGTCGATGATCACCGAGCCGGGCTTCATCAGGGCCACCATGTCGGCGGTCCACAGTTTTGGCGCGTCACGACCGGGGATCAGCGCGGTGGTGATGACGATATCGATCTCAGGCGCGAGTTCGCGGAATTTCTCCAGCTGTTTTTCGCGGAACTCGGGAGACGACGGAGCGGCGTAACCACCGGTCGCGGCACCATCCTGCTGGTTTTCCTTGAAATCGAGGAAGACGAACTGCGCGCCCATGCTTTCGATCTGTTCGGCGACTTCCGGGCGAACGTCGAAGGCATAGGTGATCGCACCAAGCGAAGTGGCAGTTCCGATTGCGGCCAGGCCTGCAACGCCGGCACCGATGACCAGAACTTTTGCGGGCGGCACCTTGCCGGCAGCCGTGACCTGACCGGTGAAGAAGCGGCCAAAGTTGTTGCCGGCCTCGATGACGGCGCGGTAACCGGCGATGTTGGCCATCGACGACAGGGCGTCCATCTTCTGTGCGCGGGAAATGCGCGGCACCATGTCCATGGCGATGACATTGGTACCCTTGGCCTTGGCCTGCTCCAGAAGAGCCGAATTCTGCGCCGGGTAGAAGAAGGAGATCAGCGTCTTGGCCGGCCCGAGCTTGTCGATTTCGGCGCTTTCCGGCGGACGCACCTTGGCGATCACGTCGGAGGCGGCAATCAACGCATCTGCCGTATCGACCACTGTCACACCGGCAGCGCGGTAGGTGTCATCCGAGAAACCGGCAAGTTTGCCTGCGCCCGTTTCGATCACACAGTCATAACCCAGCTTCTGCAGCGCCTGCGCGCTGTCCGGCGTCATCGCAACGCGGGCCTCACGATCCGCGCGCTCCTTCAAAACTCCGATTTTCAAAGGTTTCGTCCCCACTTCGTTTTCATCGTGCCCTCACCAGCCGGTCGCCGGTATTCTTTGTCGGGCAGTGTTACGACAAGGAATACCGGGCGGAAAGACCGGCGATGGTACTTGCCGGTACGGCAAGCACAAGGGGAAACCCTTCGCAAAACGTTCTTTTCTGTCGGGTTCCTTGTTTAGTCTGCTGTTTAACGGCGCAATGACGCGGTTTTGCGGGAATAATCCGCATGCTGTCAGCGACGATAGGTCGCTGACAGAATTCCGGCGCGAAACACACCGTAGAGGCTGACCCGGCAGAGCAATTCGCGCGAGCGTTGCGGAAAGCGATCAGGCTATCGCCGTCACGTGTACCCTGGGAATATCGCCGAGGTTCCATTTGCCGCTTATCGCCCGTTCGATCTGGGCTGCCAGCTGCAGCAAAAGCCCGTCGCGGCCGAGACCGGTCTGGATCTGCATGCCGAGCGGCAGGCCGTTGGCATGTCTGGCAAGCGGCAGGCTCAAGCCGGGGGTGCCGCAGAGATTGCTGAAGGGTGTGTAGGCGAAAAAGCCCCAGAGATTGGCGAACCAGTCGAGCGCGGACGGATTATCGGTCATCGTCAGATATTCGGTCGTGCCGATCGGCGGCGTTTCCCGCGCGGTGATCGGCGTCAGTACGATGTCCCATTTCTCGTAGAAATCACCGAAGGCGCGGGCGGTCTCGTTGAAGGCGAGCTGCATGTCGGCGCGCTCCATATAGGTCGCATCCTTGCCCTGTTCCCAGATGCGGATGTTCATCGGTTCGATCAGATCGGCCGGCGGTTTGTCGAGACCCTTCATGCGAAGAAGATTGTTCACCGTCTGGGCGAAGTTGGTGATGTAGCAGGCCGTCTGCGCGGCATAGGCCTTTTCGTAGTCGATCTCCGGCTTGACCCACTCGACGTGATGGCCGAGGCGTTCGAGGAAACGGGCGACATGCTCCAGTTCGGAGACGATATGCGGCGTTGATTTGTAAGGTCCCCATTCGTGGGAGACTGCGATGCGCAGCGGTTTCGGATCACGCTCGATCAGGTCGAGAAAGGGTTCGGCGGGCGACCAGTAGGGCATGAATTCGCCCGGTGCGCCGCCGCGGCAGTTGTCGACAAAGGCCGCGGTGTCGCGCACCGTTCTCGTGATGCAGCCCTGCGTCGAGACGACCGAGGTGAAGTCCGAACCTGCCGGCGCGATGGAAAAGGTGCCGCGAGACGATTTCAGCCCGATCCCGCCATTGACACCCGCCGGGATGCGGATCGAGCCGCCGCCATCCGTTGCGTGGGCAAGCGGTACGACACCGGCACCGACCATGACGGCGGAGCCCGCCGACGAGCCGCAGCTGGTGAAATCGGTATTCCACGGGTTGCGGGTGACATAAAGCGCCGGATTTTCCGCCGAGCTGCAGCAGCCGAATTCCGGTGTCGTGGTACGGCCGATGATATTGAGGCCTGCCGACTTAATCTTCCCCGTCAGGAAGGTGTCGGAGGTGGGGCGATTGCCCTTCATGTAGAGCGAGCCCTGTTCCTGCAGCCGGCCGGCAAGCGTCGGACCGAGATCCTTCAGCAGGAAGGGAAGACCTGCAAATGCCCCCTCGGGATTTGCACCGTTGGCGGTGGCGTCCGAGACCGCGTCCTCGAAGATCTCGACCACGCCGCTGATATGTGGATTGATCGCCTTGATTGCTGTCGACGCCTGTTCGGCAAGTTCGGATGCCGTTACCTCACCATTCTTCACCAGTTGCGCAAGGCCAAGTCCGTCTTTGCCGTACCATTCGGCCCAGCTCATCACCGTCGTCATCTGCCATTCCCCAATATTTTCGTTCTATCGATTTTTGTTCTGAAAATGCCAGGCCTGGAACAGGCCGGCGCCATGCAGTGCAGGCGCCAAGATAATCACGCTTGGTGGGGAGTGTCTCAGGGAATCGAAGGCCTTGCCGGAAAAGAATGAGTTTTACGGCTCGTTCCGGCTCGAGAAATCTTCCGGGGCATCCTGTCTGAGATCCTGCTCATGCAGGTGTCGGAGATACGCGATGTACCCCGAAAGGTAGTGCTCGACGTCGTCGATGCGCACCCGGAAAGCGTGATGTCGGATGAAAAAGGAACCGGCTACCCTTTTGGGATTGCGCATGAACATCGCCATTTCGGGCCAGAAATGCCCATTGAGCATGTAATGCGCCCGTTTTTCCAATGCGCGTTCGAAGCGTTCGGGTTTGATCCGATCCAGAAGATGAGGGAAGCGTCCGTCGATCTGCAACCGCGCCAATATCTGGCGCGTCGCCATCATCAGTTCGAGAAGCGTCGGGAACGTCGTGATCCGGTTTTCGACAAAGTCGAGATGATCGGCGACGTTGTCGATGGCAAAGCGGAAATATTCCTCGGTGGGACGGTGGCGTGTCAGCTCGTCGGTGCAATAGGCGAGCCAATGGTCGTGATGGCGCGCGTGGCCGTTGCGAATGAAATGCCCGAAGGCGAGCTCGACGGCCTTCAGCCAGCGATCGTCGCGAAGCTGATCGTAGAGCCGCATAAGGGCGAAGACGGCCTCTCCTTCATAATAGATGGTCCGGAATTCCTGCCGGGTTTCCAGGCTCGGGAAGGTCAGAACATGGCGGAATGCGCCCGTCTTGCCGTCCTGCATGAAGCAGATGCCGGAGGCGAGCCTTTCCATCAGCTCGTCATGCCTGTCGTCATCGAAGACGGATGCATATTTGGTGAGTGCCAGGATCGCGACGGCGTTGCCGCCGAGCTTGATTTCACTATTGGCTTCGACAAGGAAGGCCGCGAGCCTGCCATTGGGCAAAAGCGCATGGACGATCAGGTCGCGTGTCAGGCAGGAAATCGACTGGCAAATCGCTTCGCGCAGCATCGGGCTGCAGGTCAGTTCGTAAGCTTCGATCATCGCATAGGTGGTGCTGGCGTGGCGAAGCGTGTTGTAGGCGCCGATCTGTCTGTCGAAGCAGGGGTGATAGCCATAAACGAAACGTCCGTCGGGACCGACCTGCCGCGCCAGAAACTCGGATCCGTCGGAGATAAGCGAGGTGAGGAGTTCTACCTCCAGCTTATCGGTGACACGGCGCCCGGCATTGAGACCTGAGGGATGGAGAGCGTAGACCGTCGTACCGTCGAAAAAAGCGCCCGTGCTGGCAAACGGATAGATGACCTGTTCATCCGCAAAGTCCGGCAGGTGGTAGCCAGGAAAACGGTTGGTGAAATAAAGAAGAAAGTTCTTTTCGTTCAGCTCTGCCGAGACCGTCTGGTTGCCGCCATAGAGCATCGCGTTGGCATTGAGTTCCTGCTCCAGAAAGGCGTTCTCGAACTGTTCGTCCAAGGAAATTCCGAGGCGGAAGTAATTGCGTTTGGTGTCGCTGAGCACGTCGCGGAGTTCGGCCCATGTCGAGGCTTCCAGCGCTGTCGGCCAATCGACCCGCAACCAGCGATGCCGGCCGGACTGACGGCGCTGGATGATCTGCACCGCCTCCATGCCCGTCTGCCAGGCTTCGTCGAAAGACACACCACGTGCGATGGTTACGCTGGCACGTTCCTCGCCATCGGAGCAGGCGAAGAACAGCACATAGGCCGGATAGGGCGTCGGCAAAGGGCGGCATGCGGTTCGTACATGCTCCTGCAACAGGGTCATATCCGGTGGAGTCGTCATGCCATGCTCCTCGCTTACCGCTCGCGCATCGCCTCGCGAGCCTTGTTGAAGGGCTTCAGGAGATAGTCCATCACGCTTTTCTGGCCGGTATGGATATCGACGGTGGCGACCATGCCGGGTGAGATCGGGAATATCTTGCCGGCGTGATTTTCCAGCGCGTCCTTCTCGGTCTTCACGAAGACACGATAATAATAGATTTCGGGATCGACTTCATCCTGGATCGTATCCGGCGAGATGGTGATGACCTTGCCCTCCAGCCCACCATAGATGGCGTAGTCGTATGCGGTGATCTTCACCGTTGCGCGCTGGTCGGGATGGATGAAGGCAATGTCGCGCGGCAGTATACGGGCCTCGATCATCAGCTGGTCTCCGAGCGGGATGATGTCCATCAGCTTGCCGTTCGGTGGCACGACACCGCCGATGGTGGAGACTTCGATGTTCTTGACGATGCCGCGCACGGGGGAGCGCAGCGTCAGGCGGGCGAGGCTGTCCGATCGCCCCTTGATGACGGAGATGAGCGAGCTGACCTCGGCATTCGCCTTGGCAAGCTGTTCGCGGGCTTCGACGACATATTGGGTGCTGGTTTCGACCTTTTTCAGCTCGAGTTCCGCCCGTTCGCGCTTCAGGCGGATGATCTCGACGCTGCTCGCCGCGCCTATCTTCGACAGGTCTTCATTGACCTCCAGTTCCTGGCGGGTGAGGGCGAGGGATTCATCGATCCATTGCAGCGTCTCTTTCAGATTGTGCTGGCGGGCTTCGTAGAGCCTCGTTTCTGCAGCGATAAGGTCGGGATAGGCGTCGAGTTCCTGCGGAAAGGTCAAAGGGGTCTGGTTGACTTCCGAGGTGAGCCTTGCCGAACTCGCCAGGGCTGCCCGATATGTCGCGGCGGATTCGCCGACGCCGGATTCGGTGATCGTCGGATCGAACTGGGCAATCAGCTGTCCCCGTTCGACGACCTGGTTTTCGTGAACCATCAGCTTCGAAACGATGCCGCCTTCCAGTGACTGGATGACCTGTTCCTTGCTGATCGGCACGACCTTGCCGTCGCCGGTCGAGACCTCGTCGAGGATGGCGAAGTGAGCCCATATCAGGCCGACGACGATGAGCAGGGCCATGACCTTGACGACGGTCTTCGCCCCGGACAGGCGAACCTCGTCCTCGCCGCCATATTGCCAGCTTTCGTCAACGACACGGGGAAAGGACATGGCCATGGCTTAACTCCCGACCTTGACGCTGCGCAGTTGCTGGGCCGGTTTCCCGCCTTTTAGAACGCGCAATGCCTCTTCCTTGTCCGCATCGAGCACGACGCGGCCGCCTTCGAGCGCGACCACACGTTCGACCAGATCGAGAACGCGCATCCGGTGCGTGGCAATCACCACGGTCTTGTTTTTCGCCCAGGCGGAGAAGCGCTGGATGAACAGTTTTTCGGTCGCCTCGTCCATGGATGCCGTCGGTTCATCGAGCAGCACGACGGATGGGTTGCGGATCAGAAGCCGCGACAGAAGCAGCGCCTGCTGCTGGCCCCCCGAAAGGCCACGCCCGCCTTCGTCGATCAGATGATCGATGCCCTTGGGAAGCATGCGGATGAACTCGTCCGCACCGGTCATCTGCAAGGCCTCCAGCATGGCCTGCTGCGAGGCGCTCTGGGCGCCCATCAGCACGTTTTCACGGATCGAGCCGTGGAACAGGCGCGAATTCTGGGTGATGAGGCCAACTTCGCGGCGCAGGTCGGACGGGTCTATGTGGTCGAGGGCAAGGCTGTCGATCAGCGCTTCGCCGGTGTGAGGTTCCAGCTGGCCGGACAGCGCCTGCAGCAGGGTGGACTTGCCGGCTCCGTTCTTGCCGAGGAGTGCGACCGTATCGCCTGCCGTGATCGAGAAGTCCGAGAGCGACAGTGCCGGCCGGCCAGCCGGTTCGCCGTAATAATAGACGGCACCGCGAAACCGATATTCGCCGAGCAGGGAGCCGACCGAAAGCCGGGTTTCCGCAGGGGGATGGTCGACCGGCATCTTCATGATCGTGTTCAGGCTTGCCAGGCCGATCTTGGCATGCTGCAGGCGGCCCAGAACCTGGGTCAGCTGCGCCATAGGTGCCATCATGCGGGAACCGAGGATCGAGCAGGCGACCAGCGAGCCGGTGCTCATATCGCCCGCCATCACCATCGGCGCACCGCAGAAGACGATCACGGCAAAGACGCTGGTCTGGACGCCGTGTCCCCAGCTCGACAGGGTGCTGGTGATGGAGCGGAGTTTCACCTGCGCATCGGCGCTTGCCAGATTGAACGTGTTCCATTTCTGCTGGAATACGCTTTCCGCCTGCAGGGCCTTGATATCCTCGATACCCTGGATGGATTCCACCAGCATGGCATTGCGCAGCGAGGACTCGCGCATGGCAAGGCTTGCATTCCGTTTGAGCTTGCCCTGTGCCAGCAGGCCGGGTGCCACCATGATCAGAAGGGCGATTGCCGGAATGACGGCGAGCCAGCCGCCGATATAGGCGAACAGGCCGAGGAAAAGGAGAAAGAAGGGCAGGTCGGCGACGGCAGATACCGTTGTCGAGGTCAGCATTTCGCGGACCTGTTCAAGCTCGCGCAGCTGGGAGATGAAGGTGCCGGTCGCTTTCGGCCGGTTCTGGTTCTTCACCCTCAGCGCATGGCCGAAGACGACGTCGGAAATGCGGATATCCGCCCGCTTTCCGACGACATCGATGATGGCGGTCCTGACCTTGCGCATGATGTAGTCGAAGACGACCGCCACGCCGACGCCGATGAACAATACGACCAGCGTGCTCATCGAATTTGCGGGCACGACCCGGTCATAGACCTGCATCGAGAAGATGACGCCGGCGATCGAAAGCGCGTTGGCCACGAACGACGCCAATAGGACGTAGCCATAGGGGCGAAGATCGTTCAGCGCGAGCTTGCGAAACCATCCATGGGTATCGGCTGCGATATAGGCATCAATGCGCTCGTCGGGCCGGGTTCGGGCGTCGCGGGCGATCAGCAGATAGATGATCCGCCCTTCCAGTTCCGACAGCGGGATCCAGGTCCAGTGGCCGTTGTCGCCGGCAAAGGTGATCTTCACCTGATCCTGATTGATCTCCGTCACCAGCCCGATATCGCCATAGCTCAGTTCAACCAACATGGGCAGACGGCGGGCGGTTATACCTTTGGAAAGCGGCTCGACGGGTTTGGCGTCGAGACCGAAACGCCGAGCAAGCTTGCCGATCCGGTGAACCGGAGGAGCGGCCTCCTGCATGATCGAGACGTAATTCGCGGCAAATTTCGAATGGGCGATGCCATAATGCTGCGCCAGCAGCCCCATGATCTCGATCCAGTCCTTCGCATGGCTGCTTGCCGCGGCAGTCACCTGCTCCTTCTGTTTTTTCTGATCGTCCGTTTCGGGATTGGGTGGAGGAAGGGCTGTCGCCCTTTCCTCGTCCGTTATTTGCATCATTTCGGAAGGAGCCTGTTTGGCATCCATCAGGTCATTCCTCCGCGCTACACGACCGGCAGCTTCTGTGTTGCAAGATCATCGTTCTGGTTGATCGGCTCGAACGGATCGAGCGGTGGCGCGTCCACAACGTCAAGAACGGCATCGACGCCATCCGGCAGATCGACATTTGCCGATATGTCGAGGCCCGTATCGCCGTCTGCACCGGCGGTGATCGACGTGTCACCGGTGAGCCCGTCGAGCGCACTGAGATCGACTTCCTCTCCACCCCCAACGAGCAGGCTCAATCCGTCATCCGCGTTCAGGGACGCTTCGACCGGTTCCTGTGGATCCGGTGTCGTGTCGGAGCCATCGGCGAGGGCGGCATCCAGCGGGATATCGTCCGTAACGGCAGCATCTGCGGGGATATCGGTAGCCGAGTTGTCAGTATCCGCCGTGTCGGGGCTGTCGGACGACGCGTCGTTGTCCGCGGTTGTCCTCGCATTGTCATCGGGGTGGTCGGTTCCATCGGTACCGCCGCCATCGTCGGCAAGGGCGAAGCTCATGGTTTCGTCGGATGCCGATGCCATGGTGATGGCGCTGGTATCCTGAACCTCGACGTCGATGGTGAGATCGGAAGACAGTTCGTTGCCGGTCACCGGGTCGACCACGACAATGGTGAAGTTGTCGGTACCACCTGCTGTGGCATTGAGGTGAGGGGTGTAGATGTAGCTGCCATCGGCACTGAACACGAGCGTGCCGAACGCCCCTTCGACCGTGACCGACCCATTGGTCAGGAGATGGGTGATGCCGTTGAATTCGATCTCGGCAATGCGAAGATCGTCCGTATTGCCGGTGGCAGCGATGTCGATGAAGTTGCCATCCGCCCTCTCGCCCACGGTGATCTGGACATTCTCGAACTGATCGGTCGCCGTGACGGAGATCTCGCGAACTGTCCCGATGCCCACCGTGATGCCGGGATTGGGAACGAGTGTGGCGCGATACTGACCGGCATCAAGGTCGGTCAGAGTGATTTCCCCGGTGGGTGATCCAAGCAGGTTCAGCCGCAGGATGCCGTTATCGACATTGTCGGTGCCATAGTCCCCCCGCACCCATGCGGTGCCGTTCCAGCGTTCGATGATCACCGAAAAGTTGCTCAGCACCCCGACATTGACGAGGCCGCCAATCCGCAGGTCCAGATCGACCGAGTTGGTGTTCTGGGCGAGATTGAAGTTGACGACCGGATTGGTGGCCGAACCGAGGTTCACGGCAAGCAGACTGCCCAGCGTCAACGAAAGCAGCGCCGTGACGGATCTCGTATCCGTGGATGGCGTGGCTTCGTTCTGGCGGGTGGTCGTCTGGTCGAGAATGGCGGTGTCGGTTGCGTTTGTCAGCGCGAAGTCGACACCGGGTGCCGTGGTCGAGGCCGGCCCCGAGACATTGCCAGCAGCATCCCGCTGCACGACTTCCAGCTCCTGGCCGTTTACCTGCGAGGGTGACAGGCCGACGCTGAAATTGCCGTTGGCATCGACCGTGCCTGTGCCGATGATGGCACCGCCTGTGCCGGTCACGGTGATGGTCGCTCCCGGTTCGCCGGTGCCGGTCAGCTCATTGCCGGCCGGGCTGACCGCGAGGTCTTCCGGTGGTGCCGGTGGGAGCAGGTCCGGCGTATCGGTGATGCCTGCAGGAGAAGGGTTACCGGCGGCATCGGTCAGAACGACAGTGAGATTTCGACCATCGGCTTGCGCCGGGCTCAGTGGCACGGTGAAAATCCCGCTTACTGGTACAATCACGGGCCCGAACTGAACACCATCAGCGTTGGTGACACGGACTGTTGCCCCAGGTTCGCCAGTGCCGGTCAGGCTGGTTCCGTCGCCGTTGACGTCGAGATTGGTCGGAGCCGCCGGAGCAAGCAGATCCGGGGAATTGACCGAAGCCGTGTCGGATGGATTGCCGGAGCCATCCGTGAGCACGACATTGAGCGCGCCGCCATTCACCTGCGAAGGCGAAAGGCCGATCGAGAAGGTGCCGTCCGGTGCAACCGTGCCTGTGCCGACGATGGTGCCGGCGGCATTGGTGACGGTCACGGTGGAGCCGGGCTCGCCGCCGCCGCCGATTAATGTGCCGGAACTGTTGACGACCAGGCTCGTCGGCGGCTCGGGCCCGGTCAGATCCGGCGAGCCGATCGTGCCGGGAGTCGATATGTTGTTGGCGTCGTCCGTCAGGACAACGTTCAGGTTGCCGCCATCGTCCTGCGCCGGATCGAGCGTGATATTGAAGGTTCCGCCCGGGCCGACGACACCTGTGCCGACGATCGTACCCGCAGCATTGGTGACAGTCACAGCCGCGCCGACTTCGCCATTGCCCGTCAGCACGATGCCGTCACCGTCGAGGATGAGGTTGGTCGGGGCATCAGGTGCCGTCCCGTCCGTCGTCGAAACCGTTCCCGGATCCGAAACGTTGCCGGCGGCATCCTTCAGCACGACGTTCAGTTCGGCGCCATCTGCCTGAGGCGGGTTGAGCGTGATCGTGAACGTGCCGCCTGCGCCGACTGAGCCGGTGCCAACGACTACGCCGTCTGCCGTGGTGACAGTGACGACTGCGCCCAACTCACCGGCGCCGCTGAGCTGCGCGCCGTTCGCGCTGACAACCAGGTTGGTCGGTGCGTCAGGCGCAGTAAGGTCGGGAGTGAGCGTCGTGCCGGGCAGGGAGGGGTTTCCGGCAGTGTCCGACAGCACGACGTTAAGCGAGCCGCCATCCAGCTGTTCTGGGGTAAGGCCGATCGAGAACGTTCCGTTTGCAGCCACGATGCCGGTGCCGACTTCAACGCCGGCGGCATTGGTTACGGTTACCGTTGCGCCGGGTTCGCCTCTACCGGTCAGAACTTCTCCATCGCCACTCACGCCAAGATTGGTCGGTGCATCCGGCGCATCCAGATCGGGTGAGCTGATGATGCCCGGCTGGGACGTACCGCCAATGTTGGTCAAGGTGACCTGCAGATTGCCGCCATCCGTCTGGGCCGGATCGAGATCGATGGTAAATCCGCCGACTCCATCCACTGTACCATTGCCGACGATCTCGCCTGCAGCGTTCCTGACCGTGACGCTGGCGCCAGCCGTACCCGAGCCAGTCAATATTTCTCCGTCACCGGTAACGTTCAGCGCAAAAGGCGCGGCAGGCGCATCCGGGTCCGGTGCCAATACGGTTGCAACGCCAGACGCGTTTCCGGCGGCATCGGTCAGTATGACGGACAGCTGTTCGCCATCGATTTGCGCTGGGTCAAGCGTGATCGTGAAGGTGCCGTCTGCACCGACTGTACCAGTCCATGTTCCACCGGCTCCGCCGGTAACCGTTACAATAGCACCCGGCTCGCCTTCACCGGTCAGCGTATCGCCATCGGCATTGACCAGCAGGTCGGTTGCCGGTGCGGGTGGCTGGATGTCGGTCAGCGGCAGGCTGCCCGCATCGGAGGCATTACCTGCCTGGTCTGTCTGCACACCGGTGATGGTTCCGCCCGCGGTCTGCGCCGGATTTACCGTGATGGCGAAGGTGCCATTCGCTGCGACGGTGCCGCCGCCGATCACGAGGCCGGCACTGTCTCTTATGATGATGGTTGCACCGGCTTCCCCCGTGCCGTTGACGACGGTTCGGTCGTCACTTGTCCCGGTCAATACCGGAGCATCGGGATCTACAAGGTCCGGTGTCGCAACGCTGACCGGCAATGTCGGGTTTTCGGCCGCATCCGTCAGGACGACCTGCAACTGCCCGCCATCATCCTGCGCCGGTGAAAGCGCAATAGTGAAGGTGCCGTTGGCGAGGACCGTACCTGTGAAAGTGTCACCCGCCGCGTTGGTCACGGTGACTGTCGATCCGACTTCGCCACGGCCGGTGATCTGCGTTCCATCCGCGTTGACACTGATATTGGTCGGCAATGCGGGCGGTGTCGCATCGACGGAGGCGATGACACCCGGGGCAGAGGTATTGCCTTGGGGGTCGGTCTGCACGACCTGCAGGTTTCCGCCGTCGAGTTGTGGCGGGTTGAGAGTGACGCTGAAGGAACCATTCGTGCCGACAGTCCCGGTGCCGGCCGGCTGGCCGGCCGCGTTGGTGACGGTCACGATGGCGCCGGGTTCGCCGGTGCCGATCAGGATCGCGCCGCCATTCTGGAAGCCGAGGCCGCTTGGCGCGGCAGGAGGCGTCGTGTCCGTCGTCGGGACCGTTCCCGGATCGGAGATATTGCCGCTACCGTCCTGAAGGGTAACGGTCAGGTTTCCACCATCGATCTGGGCGGGGCTGAGGCCGATCGTGAACGTCCCGTTGGGACCAACCGTTCCGGTGCCGACCGGCTGGCCGGCCGCATTGGTGACTGTCACCGTCGTGCCGATTTCACCGGAACCTGTGAGGATCGTGCCTGCACCATTCACAACCAGATTTCCAGGCTGATCCGGGTCGGTCGTATCGGGAGAGGTGACGATGACCGGATCGGATGGGTTTCCGGTTTCGTCGGTCAGGACAACGGTCAGGTCGCCGCCATCCGTCTGGGCGGGGTTGAGCGGAATGCTGATCTGACCGGTCGGTCCGACCGTGCCGGTGCCGACCGTCTGGCCCGCCTCGTTGGTGACCGTGACTGTCGCGCCTGGCTCACCCTGACCGGTCAGTGTCGTGCCACCAGCGCCAACCGTAATGCCTGTCGGAGCATCGGGGCCGATGAGATCGGGTGACGGAATGACGGTCGGATCCGACGGATTGTTCTGGGCGTCTGCGAGCACGACCTGAAGATCACCGCCATCCGTTTGCGGTGGTGTCAGGCCGATGGTGAAGGTGCCGTTTTGTGCGACGGTCCCGGTTCCGATCGTCTGTCCCGCTTCGTTGGTGACCGTCACCGTGGCACCGGGTTCACCGCGGCCGGTGAGCACCGTTCCGGCGGTGTTGACGTTGAGATCCGTCGCCGCGTCAGGCCCGGTAATATCCGGCGATGTCGCCGTTATGATTGGTGACGTATTGCCTGCAGCATCCTGCTGCACGACCCTGACCAGGCCGCCATCGTCCTGTGCGGGGTTGAGAGCAATTGTGAAGTTGCCATTGCCGGGAACCGTGCCCGTGCCGAGGATGACACCATTTGCATCCCTGATCGTGACGGTTGCGCCTGCTTCACCCTGACCGGAGAGCTGGCTGCCGTCGGCGCTGACCGTAACGCCGGTCGGGGCCGCCGGTGCGATGAGGTCCGGTGTGGGGACGGTCGCGGGAGGCGAAAGGTTGTCGCCGCCATCTTCCAGAACGACGGTCAGATTGGCGCCATCAGTCTGGGCCGGGTTGAGGGCGATGGTGAAGGAGCCATTGCCGGCGACCGTGCCGGTGCCGACCGTCTGCCCGGCGGCATTGGTCACGGTCACAGTGGTGCCAGGTTCGCCGCGGCCTGTGAGTGTGGTTCCGGCATCATTGACGGCAAGATTGGTTGGCGCTGCCGGATCGATCAGGTCCGGGGAGAGGGCGAGCGCCGGCTGGGACGTGCCGTTTGCGTCCGTTTGCGTGGCTCTCACTTCACCGCCATCGATCTGGGCGGGGGTGAGAGTGATGGAGAAGCTTCCGTCACCCAATACGGTTCCGGTGCCGATTGTGGTGCCGGCGGCATTGGTAACCCGCACGGTTGCGCCGGGCTGGCCGTCGCCGGTAAGGATGGTGCCATCTGCGCTGACGACCACATCGGTCGGGGCCGGCGGTGCCTCGGGATCCGGCGCCAGCACGGTACCGGGGGTGGACGCGTTGCCTGCCGTATCGGTCAGCACGACATCCAGCTCGCCGCCGTCCAGCTGGGCGGGATCGAGGTCGACACTGAACGTGCCATCGGGATCGACCGTATCCTCGCCGATCACCTCTCCCGCCGCATTGGTGACCGTCACCTTGGTTCCCGGTTCGCCGCGGCCGGTCAGGACCAGCCCGGTGTCGGCCACGGCCAGGTTGGTGGGCGTTGCCGGCGACTGTGTATCGTCGATGGTGAGGGTTGCCGGGTCAGAGACATTACCGGCTGCATCCTGCTGCACGACCTTCAGCTCGCCGCCGTTGTCCTGTGCGGGGCTGAGGTTGACGGTAAAGTTGCCATTGCCGGCAACCGTGCCGGTGCCGATGATCACGCCACTCGCATCGCGCACCGTCACCGTGGCACCCGGTTCGCCGCGACCGGTCAGCACGGTTCCGGCGTCGTTGACATCGAGAGCCGTCGGCGCATCGGGAGCAACGAGATCCGGGGAGGGGATCGTCACAGGCGTGGAGTCGTTGCCCGAAGCATCCTCCGCGACGACCTGAAGGTCCCGGCCGTCGGTCTGGGCAGGGTCGAGCGGGATGCTGAACATGCCCGTCGGGCCGACCGTCACCGTGCCGACCACGACGCCATCGGCATCCGTCACCGTTATCTTCGCGCCGGGCTCGCCACGGCCGGTAAGGACGGCGCCATCGTCGCTGATGCTGAGATTGGTCGGAGCGTCCGGTCCCGTCAGATCGGGCGCATCGGTCGTTCCCGGCTGCGATGTGTTGCCGGCTGCGTCCGTCAGCACGACTTCCAGCGTGCCTCCATCGGTCTGGGCCGGTGTGAGCGTGACTGTGAACGTGCCGTTCGGACGAACCGTTGCCGTGCCGATCTCGTCGCCGGCAGCATTGGTGATCGTCACCGTGGTTCCGGGCTCGCCGCGGCCGGTGAGGGTCGTTCCGGCGTCGTTGACATCGAGATTGGTGGGTGTGGCCGGGTCGATCAGGTCTGGAGAGGATATCAACTCAGGCTGCGAGGTGCCGTTGACATCGCTTTGAACCACACGCAGCTCGCCGCCATCGATCTGGGCGGGGGCGAGCGTGACAGAAAATGTACCGTCAGTCGCAACGGTTGCCGTGCCAACGATCTGGCCAGCGGCGTTGGTAACCTTGATCTGGGCGCCCGGCTGCCCGTCGCCGGTCAGAACCGTGCCGGCTGCGTTGATATCCAGATCCGTCGGGGCGGGCGGTGCGTCGGGGTCGGGTGCGAGAACCGTGCCTGGAGCAGACGTGTTGCCCGCGCCATCGGTGAGCACGACGTCCAGTTCGCCGCCGTCGAACTGGATCGGATCGAGGTCTATGGTGAACGTGCCGTCAGCGGCCACGACTCCTGTACCGACCTCATCGCCATCAGCATTGGTTACGGTAACCGTCGCGCCGGGCTCGCCACGTCCCGTCAGCACGCTACCATCGTCATTCACACCAAGATTGGTCGGCGGCAGCGGGGCCTGGATGTCATCGACGTCCAGCGCACCGGGATCCGAAGCATTACCGGCGGCATCCTTGAGAACGACCTCGAGTTCACCGCCATTATTCTGCAGGGGATCGAGATCGATGCTGAAAGTGCCGTCCTGCCCGACCGTGCCGGCGCCGACGGTTACACCATTGGCATCCGTGACGGTTACCGTGGCACCCGGTTCTCCGCGTCCCGTCAGGACCGCACCGTCGTCACCGATTGCGAGATTTGTCGGCGCATCGGGTGCAATCAAGTCCGGTGACGGCGTCGTGCCCGGATCCGAGACGTTTCCGGCTGCATCCTCCAGCACGACGCTCAATTCTCCGCCATCGATCTGGGCAGGGTCGAGCGTGATGCTGAACGAGCCATTGGCGCCGACGATGCCGGTGCCGACAACGACACCGGCCGCATTCGTCACGATCACTTCCGCACCTGGTTCTCCGCGCCCGGTCAAGGTTGTCCCGGTGCCGTTGACAGCAAGGTTGGTTGGCGGTTCCGGTGCCTCGGTATCTGAATCGGAATCCGAGTCAGCATCAGCATCAGCATCAGCATCAGCATCTGCATCTGCATCGGCGTCAGCGTCCGCATCTGCATCAGCGTCCGCATCCGAATCGCTGTCATCGGAGCCGCCGCCGCTTGAGCCGCCAATGCCTATTGCAGCGGCTCCAAGTCCGAGCGCTGCTGCAAGGCCAAGCACGGAAGCGCCTCCGCCGGCTCCAGCCGCCGCGCCGGCGCCTGCCAGCTGATCGACCGGAGCGCCTTCGACGAACTCGAAATTGGCGAGCTCATCCGTGTATTCGCCTTGCCAGAGATTGCCGGCGCTGTCTTCGAGTACGAGTTCGCTACGCTCGGCGCCTTCGCCCGTGTAAAAATTCTCGATCCGGATGTCGGGTCCATTGCGCACGTCAATGATCAGGTCGTCGCCAGAGCGGGAGGTTGCGGCGATCTGGTCGGGAGATAAGGACAGTTTTACGGTGCTTGGCTTGGAAAGGACGATATCGTTGCCGTTTACGGTGGTCGTTTGTCCGTTTGCCTTATCCAATACTACAGCAACCATCTTCTGTCCTCCTGATGTGCCGGGCATCATGCCCTGTGTTGGCGTGCTGCCTCCCGCTAAGCGGCGATCGCCTTCATCGCTGTCGTCATTCCTGGCGAAAGCGCCCTTTAGGGATCTCGTAGGCAGCACACAGAGATGAAGGTGCTGTATTTCAATTTATGTTCAATTAGCATTGCCTCATGTTCGGTATTGACGCTTAACGAAGCGTGAAGATCAGAGGGCAAAGACTGGCCAAACGACCCAAAGCGAAACGAATGACGCGAACGGGTCGCGTCATCTCGAAACTTTTGACGATGTGGCTGTGGATATTACGCGTTCGGATCAGGTCCGAGGTGCGCGCAATGGCATCTTCTGGGCATCGGCCGAGATCTGTTCTGCAGACGGAGATGCGGACTTGGATGAAGGCGCGCGCGCAGATGTTAACTCAGGGACAGGTGGAGGCTGAGATGCAGATGCAGATACAGTTTCAGGCGGTAATGTAGACGCAGACGAAAGGCCAAAGGCATCCCGCAGCCTGCCAGCGGCATAGGCGCATTCGACGTTGAGCTTATAGAGATCGAAACGCGTGTTGATTTCGTCGAAGCGTGCGGAATGCAGCTCCTGGTCGGCGTTCAGAACGTCGAGCAACGATCGGGTGCCAAGATCGAGGAACTGTTTCTGATACAGATCCCGCGTCTCGCGCATCATCGTCTGCCGCGAGCCGAGGGATTTCAGCAGCGTACCGAGGCTGTTTACCTGCGAGGCGGATTGGATCCATGATCTCTGGGTATCGAATTTTCCGACCGCAATGGCTGCGTCGGATGCCTGGGCGCCGTAACGGGCGGCGTTCTGGCGGGCTCTGAACGAACCGCCGTTATAGAGGTCTCCCTTGACGGTTACGCCGATCATGTAGTCGGATTCGCCGCCGCCCCAGGTCTTCATCCGAGTCGTACCTTCGAGCGCGATCGTCGGAAGCATATCGGCACGGGCAAGCTTGACGCGCGCATCGGCTTCCCGCTTTCGGGATTTGGCCGCGACAACCGTCGGAACGGTTTCCCATACGGGTTCAGGTCCGGCGCAGGCCTTGCTGAGGGCGGAAGGGAAGGACGGGCGCAGACGCACTGCGGTCATCTGGCCGAGCAGCGAGCTCAGCGAGCCCTCCCATCGCTGCTTTTCCGCGTTGATCTCAAGCGCGGTGGACTGGGCGGCCTGAATGCGGGCCTGCGCCTGCAGCTTGTCCGAGCGCGTGCTGGCGCCACGGTCGGTTCTGGCGGTCACCAGCTCGGCGATGGCCGAGACATCGTTGACCTGTTCCTTCGCCACGGCCGCAAGCCTGGCATTGCGCATGACTTCCACGGAAGCCAATACGGTTTCCCGGATCGTATCGTCGACAGTAGCGAGAAATTCTGCCCGGCGGACATCATAGATGGCGGATTCCGCCTCGACCCGGCCGGACACCTTTCCGAAATCGTAGATCATCTGGCTGGCCGTCGCATTCAACCGGGGTGCCCATTCGCCGCGATCACCTTTCTGCGCCGCGAGATCGAGACCGCCGCCAACCGACGGGCGATAACCGGATCTCGCATCCGCGATCAGCTCGTTCTGTTGCCGGATCCGCCCGGCGGCCTCCTGGATCGAAGGGTGCCAGCTGACGACGCGACGGACGGCACTGTCTATGTCGGTGACCGGTGCCGTTATCGATCCCGTTATCTCGGGCGAGGGTTTTGACGGCGAGGCCGCAAGCGCCTGCGCTTTCGTATCCTGCTGCTTTTGAGCGGCATTTTTGTGTGATGTCTGGCTACAGGCCGTCTGGATAAGGGCAGCCGCTATCAACAGGCAAAGTTTGATGGTGCGACTTGAACGCATCTAGTCTCCATAGGCCGACAATCGAAAGCTGAACCGGCCTACGCGACACCACTGGCTGGAGAAACGCTCCCAAGCACTTAGATTCGCTAGATATATAAGTGATTCGTGAGGTACTGCAAACTTGGGTTGAGCCGCCATGCCCGCGTCTCGCGATGATGTCATGTCAGCGCTGCTATCCCGGCAGTAGTCGTGGATAAGCGGAAGCGTATAGCGCTGGCCGCATATGCTTTAATCTTTAAATTACGTGACCAGTAAAATTTTAATAAAACTCTAATAAGTATTTAATGTGTATTCGGAAATATATCGTAACCATTTTCTTCATTTGTATTTGAATGGCACGCCCATGTTGTGATTGATGAGCAGCAAGACAGGATGTCTTTAACATAGCTGGATGCTTTGCATTGCTCTCAATGGCCCTTGAAGCACATGACGTAAATGTCTCTCGGATGGCTGACTGGCCCCATGTGGTGCTGGGCGGCCTGCCGATCGTCCGTTCGACGATGGACGAAGCGGCGGCCGGCTTCATCGAGCAGGCCCTTTGCGCTCGAGGCCAGAATAATCTTCCCTTCTATTCCACTTCGGCAAACGGCCAGGTTCTGGCGATGTGCGTCCGCAAGCCCGAATTCATGAAACTCATGCTCGAGGCGGATCAGATCCACGCCGATGGCATGCCCATGGTTCAATGTTCGAGGCTTCTCTGCAAGACCGCGCTGCCCGAGCGGGTGGCGACGACGGACCTTGTCCACGCGGTGGCCGAACGGGCGCAGGAGGAAAACGTCACCTTCTATTTTCTTGGCGGAAACGAAGAGGTCAACGCCAAGGCGGTAGCCGCGATGCGGATACTCTATCCGCGCCTGCGCTTCGTCGGGCGTCGCAACGGCTATTTCCGACCCGAAGAAGAAGATGAGATCGTTGCGGATATTCGCGACAAGCGTCCGGATATTCTCTGGATCGGCCTTGGTTTCCCGTTTGAGCAGAAATTCGTCAGCCGCAATCTGGAAAAGCTGCGTGGCGTCGGCGTGATCAAGACATCCGGCGGACTGTTCGACTTCCTGTCCGGCAAAAATCCCCGCGCACCCATGTGGATGCAGCGCCGCGGGCTGGAATGGGTCTATCGGATGTATAACGAGCCGCGGCGTCTGACGCTTCGCTACCTGCTGACCAATCCTGTGGCAGTCTACGCATTGCTGCGTTACTCGCGATAGAAGGTCTGGCCGCTTCACACGGCAAACGCAATTGAGACGGCGCCCCTGAGGCGCCGTTTGTCATTGCAGCACGGGGACGCGCATCCGACTAAAATCTAGTATCGTGTCTGCATCGGGCCGGTATTCCGCACGATATTTCGGCTCAGACCCGCTGTTCGTTCCCGGATCGTCTGAACAGCAGGCTGAGAAGCCCGAGACCGACGGCCATCACGCAGCCCAGCACGAACCCACCAAACAGACCGCCCGCGGTCAGGTAAAGGGTGCGCGGCGGATAGCTGCGTGTCTTCGGAATGGTCGGAGGCGAGATGACCCTGACATTGGTCGTGTTGATCTGCTGGCGTTCGGCGATCTGTTTGGCACGCCCCATGAACGCCTGGTAAACGGTGGACTTGGATTCCACCTCACGTTCCAGCTGTCGAAGTTGTACGAGAGAATCGTTGTCGCCGAAGACGACCGATTTCATCGTGTTCGCCTGGGTCTGCTGGGCCATCAAGGCGGCTTCCGCCTGTGCCAGTTCGGATCTCGCCGCGGCGAGAATGCGGTTCTGTTCGCCGGTGATCTGGGCCTGGATTGCCTCCAGCTGCGGGCGCATCGCAGCAATCCTCGGATGTCTTGCGCCGAAGACCGCAGATTGCGCGTCGAGTTCGCGTTTGACCGCCGAATATTGGGTCCGTAGCGCAGTCATCGTCTGGGATTCGATCGATGCGCTGTCCAGGCGGTTGTCGAGATTGCCGGTCGAAAGTTCCTGATAGCGGCTTCGCGCCCTGATGACCCGGGCCTGCGCATCGACGAGCTGCGTGTTGGTCTGATTGGCGACGATGCTGCTGACCAGTTCGCCGGAACTTGAGAGGATGTTGTGGTCTCGCTTGAACTTCTGCACGGCATCGTCGGCAACGGCGACTTCGTTTTTCAGTGCGTCGAGGCGGGAGAAGAGTTCGGTCGCGGCCCGGCCTGCACCGTCGGCCTGCGCCTTGACCAGCTCATCCTGGAAATTGGTAATTATGGAATTGGCGATTTCCAGTGCCTTTGGTGCCGACAGGCTCCAGACATCGAGGTTGACGACGAAAGAGTTTTCCTCGCGCTTTGCGACGACATGTTTTTCAAGTGCCCGCAGCGCCTCCAGTCGTCCGGACTGGGCTGCGCTCGACGTCTCGTCGTTGAATTCCGGATCCTTATCCAGATGGAGCGCATCGATAACGCTGTTGAGCACATTCGCGGATGTCAGGATTCGCAACTTGCTCTCGACATCGTAGATCTGCATGTCGAGCTGGGTATTGGATGTGAAGATGTCATCGTCCATGACCCGAAGGCTTGCCGGGTCGATGAAGATCTGAGAGCCCACGGTAAATTTCGGCTTCGCATAGTTGCCGAAACCATACCCCGCCAGAGCGCCGAGGATGATGAACAGGAAGACCAGCCACTTGCCGGCCCATAGCCAGCCGAGCACCATTCCGGCGCTGATATCCGGCCATGCTGTCGGCAAGGCCATTGGCCGCGATGCGGGCCTTGTCGGCGGCGAAACAGGTTGGGGCTCTTCGTCCGATCCGAGATAGGAAAGCAGGGAATGCTGTCCGGGCGCAGGGGCACGATGGTCCTCCGCTTCGCGGGCTTTGTCTGGAGCCGCGTCGCGTCGAAGAAACTTGGGTGGTCTAAGCATGGCATACATGGGGCCGGACCTGCCTTTCGCTGCCAATGAAACTCTATCTACGCTAATAAGCGGTAAACCATGCCCCTGAAGAACGTGCTGGCCATCGTTTATTGGTACAGAGTTCCTCAGACTAGGCGCAAAAGTTTAAGATTTATCGGTTCTGGTTGGAGCAATTTCCCGAGTTGGATGGATCGCCGACATTGACGCGTTATCTCGTGCTTAGATCCGACGCCACGACCGTCTGCGGTGTGGAGGCCTTTACCCGAAATCTGGCTGCCCGGCTGAGTTCTCGGGCCGTCAGCGATGTTCTGGATGGAAATTTCCGTCGCTTGTCTGAGCGTCTTGCGGATGCCGATGCGATCGTCCTCAATTTTCCCATCGTGGCCTGGAAGAAACGGCTTGTGGAGCCGTTCGCGGCTGCAGCCCTGGCGAAATTGAAGCGCAAGCGTGTGGTCGTCGTTTTGCACGAGTGGGCAAGCCTCGACTGGAAACGGCGGCTGACACTCTGGCCGGTCATCCTGCTCGCCGACACCATTCTTTTTTCCGCGCCGGAGGTTCGGCAGGAATGGCTGGAGAGCCGCTATCCTGTCGGCCGAAAAACGACCGGCATTATTCCGATCCCGCCCAACCTCCTGCCCAGCGGGAAAGAGGACGCGGGGCCGGCGGCGCTTGCCATTCGCGCTTTGCGTGCCGGCAGGCGGACAATCATCGGCCAATTCGGCTCGATCTATCCGAAAAAGAACTGCGCCGAACTTCTCGGGATCGCACGGGCGCTCCTGGATGAAGGTCAGGAGGTTGCGATTGCCTTTGTCGGCTCCTTCATCAAGGGCATGGATAATGTCGAAGAGGATTTCCGCAACCGGGTCGAGGCGCTCGGTCTGGGCGACCGGGTGATGGTGACGGGATATCTCGCTACCGACGAGGAGGTTTTTGCGGCGTGCCGCGAGGTCGATATCTTCTGCTACCGGTTCTCGGAAGGTCTCACCGCGCGGCGCGGCAGCGTGCTGGCGGCCGCGCTTGGCGGCCGGATCGTCGTCACCAATGCGCCGGCCGACCCTGCGGGACTGGGACATCATGGTTTGTTCCAGGTGCTGATCCGGAATGGAAACATCGTGATTTGCCCGCATGATGCGGATGTCGAAGCGATGGCGAAGGCCGTTCGCGGCGTGATCGGACGCGCGCCGCCGTCGCTCGATATCGATGTCGAGATCGCTTCCCTCTGGAAGGCGATCATCGGCGAACTCGACGGCGTTCAAAGCGCGGTTCGGACAGAGACACGATCAATCGAGACGTCCAATTAACGCCTGAGATTGCGGGTCAGCGCGATACGCCGGATCAGCGACGGTTCGGTCAGCGTATGAGACTGGATGGCGATTGCGTATTGATTGTCGCCCATCCCATCGATCAGTTCCCCGATACCCGCTTCGTCCAGCGCCGGTCCGCTCCAGTAGGTGGCGCAGAGGCTCTGTTCTATGATCCGATGGCGCCCCATCAGCGACGGATTGTTGGCGACGCCGACGCCGTAGAGAATGTATTCGGAAAAATCCCTGGCCTTGCAGAGTGCCTTCCACCAGGGGAGGCCGGTCACAGACTCTATCCTGTCGACAATCGTGCTCAGGCTTTCACGGTCCCAGACAATCATCTGGCCGATATAGTCGTCGCCCGGCAAGGGCGGCTCCCGTGCATCGATGAGGCGGTAGGCGTTCTTCTGCCAGATGACATGGTTTGGGCGTGTTTCATTCACGCCGCCAAGATCGGCACAAAGGGGCGACAGCAGATCGCCGGCAATTCTTCCGGCGTCGAAAGGACGTACGAAGCAGTTGTCGGAATCGATGCACATGATCCGTTCGCAGGATTGCAGAAGCGCCATCGCGAGTTTTCGCAATTGCTGCACATGCCAGCCGTAAACCGGCAGTCCGATACCAGGCGCCCAGTAATATTGACGGTTCTTCCACTTCAGGAAACCCGGAAGGGCATGCAGAGTGTCCGGCAGCAGAACGGAATCCGGAAGCACCAACCGCTTTTCGTTGCCGAGCTGGGAGAAAAGCTCGAGGTCGCTATCGGCGACGAGAAGGTAATGCCGATCATAACCGGTGACGAAGGCATCGATCGAATCGCAGAGGAGGCGACATGACTCGAAATCCCGAAAATAGGTTGGCGTGACGAGACTGACGGTGGCGGTCATTCGGTGATCATGGCTCCGGAAGCAGAAGAACCCAGACTGCCTATGTTCGACCTAAGGCTCCGTTAATCCCGTTCATGCATAGTGCTGGCCGGTGCGAATATCCAAGGATAGACAGCCGCACCGGCATGCAGGCCTTAGCGAAATCAAGGTCGCCGGTTGGAGGTAACGAGTGGGATTGAGGTCCAGGCACGAATTCCGGCAGTTCGCCCGTCATCTCGGATCCTATGTCGGATCGAGCGGGGCACTGCTCGCATCGAGCGTCACCATGCTTTTGACCTTCGCACTGCTTGCCCGTCATCTCGGCCATGAGCAGTTTGCGCTCAATGCAACGATCACGGCTCTGACCAATCTCGGCATTCAGGTTTGCGGTCTGGGATCGCAGGAATCGCTGGTCAGGCGCGTCGCGCAGGAGCCGGGCTTCTATCCCGATATGCTCGGGCATGTGCATATTCTCAATCTCGTCTCGGGGGTGGTTCTGGTCATCGCCGGGATGATCGCCATTCCGTTGATGTTCCCGGTCTCCGATCAGTTGATGACGACGCTTGTCGCCACGGCGCTGATCCTTTTCACCAACATCATCCTTCTGAAGATCATCTGGCTCGCCACCAATAGCTACATCGCGCATTCGCGCTTTTCGGTCGCCAACAGGATCGAGTTCCTGTTTGCCGTGCTGCGCATGGCCGCGGCCGTTGTCAGTTGCCTTGTCTTCAACATCACCACGGTGGCGGAATGGGCGGTCTGGAATTTTGCCGCGCATGCGATCGCTGCGGTCATCGCGCTGATCGCGATACGACGGCTGGGCATGCCCCGCTTCAGGATCGTTCGCGAAGAAATCCCGATCGGCATCATGTTCGCCAGCCAGTTCTTCTTCAAGGCGGGGCGCAGCAATGCCGACATTCTCGTCTTGAGCGCGGTAGCCGGGTCGGAAATCGTCGGCAGTTATTCGATCGCCCGCCGGTTGACGGAAGCCTCCTATATGGCGGTCGAGGCGCTCAACCGGATCGTCTATCCGAGTTACGCAGCCGCAGCCCTGAGCGGGATCGGCGCGGTTCTGGGACGCGCCAGGCAGATGCTGGTTCTGACGACCGGCATCGGTATCGCCGCCGGCCTGTTCGTCTGGATCATCACGCCGTGGCTGCCGCTTCTGTTCGGACATGACTATGTTTCGCTATCGTGGATGACCCGTGCCCTGTGCTGGGCGGTGATCCCGATCGCGATCAGCGCAACGGCCTTCGAGGCACTCGGTGCGTCCAGCCTGCAGAATGTGCGAGCGAAAATTCTCAATGCTTCGAACATTGTCGGCGCAGGTCTTGTGGCGCTGGCGGCATATTACGCAAGCGTCAGCGGTGTGATCGCGACAACCTACCTGCTGGAAATCCTGATCGCCATTCTTGCCTGGAGGGCGCTTTTGCGGGCGCAAAACGGCATCAAGCGCGCATCTCGGCCAGCCGGCACAGAGCCGGAGCCGGTAAAACAGCGTACGGCATGACCTGCACTTAAAATCAGCTTTCGGTGATGTGTTGGCCGGCTTTTAAAGTCGATTGCCTTTCGGCCGGCGGGATTTCGCTGGCCTTGTAAGGCACCGGAAGAAAGCCGAAGCTTGCGGTGATCCTGCCTATCGACATCAGGATCGGATGGGTGGCCGGCAGAAAACGTTTCGTGCGTGCCAGAAGCCCGATCGCCTTGAAGAGGCTCAGCCCCAACGAAATGACGTTCTTGACCTGAAGCTTTGCCGCGACAGCCGGCGCCTTCATTCGCTTGCGGTCGATGACGTAGTTGATGCTTCCGGTGCGGACCGAACGGCGCATCAGCCAGTTGGGAGTGGTGCGCTCCGCGGCGACGGTTTCATGAATGATCGCTTCTTCGCACCACCAGAATGTGAAGCCGGCCGCGTGGCAACGGGCGAAAAATTCCATGTCGCCACCACCGAGAAAGTTGAAGGCGACGTCGAACAGGGTCGGCTCCAGACGCGCGAAGACGTCACGGTGGATGAGGCAGTTGCCGGTGCCGTGAATGACCGGTACCTGCCGGGTCGGGCCGCTGATGAAGCCGTAGAGTGGATGCTGGCTGACTGATTTCGATACCGGCACATCGAATTGTCGGATGACCGGACCGCCGCCGATCTTGGCCCCGGTGCTACGAGCTGTGGAGATCATCTGCGACAGCCAGTCTGGGGTGGCGATCTCGTCATCGTCGATCATCAGGAAATAATCGGCTGCCGGAAAGCGGTCCCGGGCTTCGGTGAATGCGCGATTGATCGCGTGGCAGTTGCCCTGGCGTGGTTCGATCACCACTGCGTGCGGAATGCCGACGGTTCCGAGGATTTCTTGTGCGGATCCGGCGCCCACCGGATTTTCAGCGTCATTTTCGACAACGACGATTGCAAAGCGCAGATCTGTCTGCTGTGCCAGCAGCGATCGAAGCGTGCGCGCCACACCTTCCGGCCGACGAAAAGTCGGAATGCAAATGACGGCTTCTACCGAAGCTTTGCTTTCGTCTTGCACGCTTGGCTCTCCGGTTCTGTGTCGCGTTCATGCGCTCATCGCCATATGCGACGAGCTTCAATACGAAAGGAAATCAGCGGATACAAATGTATGTTGGGCTTTCAGTTAATATCGCGTGGTCCTGACGAGGCCGATATCATCCCTGCCGTGATTGGAGGCTGGCGCCGGCTTGCAGTCTGAGCCCGAATACGGCGATGAGCATGGTGAACCACAGTGGGCCGTTGTTGACGAAGAAAAGATTTTCGAGACCGGCCAGAAGGATCGAGAAGATCCAGATGCGCAGGAAGAGGCGCGTCAAAGCCGGATCGTTCTGTGTGGAAAGCGCTTCGCCTGCATCTCTGAGTGGCAGGATGAGAAGCCAGACGATCATCAGGATGAGGGCGGGGAAACCGCCGTTCAGAAGTGTTTCAAGGAAGGAGTTGTGCGAATGGGCGGCGAGATAGGCCCAGGATTCCGTCGTGAGGTCGCGCAGGTACTCGCTTCCCCAAAGCAGCTGGAAGCCGTAGCCCATGATCGGGGCTTCCGAGATGCGAGCAAGGGCGAAAGCCCAGATCGAGCTTCTTCCCGTGAAGGTCGCGTCTATCCCAAGAGAGGCCAGCATCGAACTGGTAGCCGGTGAGCTTGAAAGCCCGATGAGGATGACATTCATCGCGATGACAAGGCCGATGGTGAGCGGGCCACGCAGCGGCCGGCAATGCTCGAACAGCCAGCCCAAGATCAATACGGTCGGAAGCATGGCCGTTGCGGTTTTCCCGCCGGCACGAACAAGAAAAATAGCCGCGAGAATGACGATGAGCGACCCCAGCCGCGGGTAGGAAGCCTTGCGCAGGTAAAGACCGAACAGAACAAGATAGACCATGCCTGCGGCAGCGGCGTTCTTGTGCCCGAAAATGCCGCGCCAATCTCCAGCCAGAGCAGCTTCGGCTTCATTGACCCCGTGGACGCCGACGGCAGGAACCGCCAGTACGGCGAAATAGCTGAGCAGCAGGACGGCCATCGTGCCGATGGCGAAAACTCTGGCAAAATCACGACTATCGCGCGGCAACAGAAGTACTGCATTGGCGCAGCCGCAGACGAGCAGCGCGTAGACAATCCTTCGAAACGCCGTTGCCGGATCGAAAGAGAATAACGAGACGAAGCAGAACCAGAGAAGAATGAGGCCAAGTAACGAGCGCGGACTGAAAAGTACGCTCCTGCCCGGATTGCGCCAAAGGCTTGCGATAGCGACGGTGAATAGAGTGATGACGACGATCTGGTTGAGGAGGTTGCCGGTGGACGGAAGGTTGCCCTTGCCGTCCCAATGGGCAAAGGGCGTGAGGCCGATCCAGAAATAGCAAAACAGCAGCAGCAGGGTCACGGACCCAAAGCTCCAGGTGGCGCGCTCAGTACGCAGGGCCGATAACGCTCCGGCCTGAGAAATTGTCGCTGCGTCCTTCAAGGTGATCGGTCCTGTCGTGCTGCGCGAAACCACGGTTCATCTCAACAGGAGACCGATATACGTTAACCGCCGGTGAAGAACCTTCGTCGGCCGAGGTAATATTATCATAACGCCTCGCAGCTAGCCTTCCGTAAACCTTCCGGCGACAGCGATCAGCTGACTCTCCTCCAATCGAGACGGGAAAATCAATGCGCAGACGGGATTTCGTTCAGGGCAGCCTAGCGGTAGCGGCACAGGCCGCGCTTCAGTCGCCTGCCGCCCAAGCTGCGCCGGCGATGCGGATACCCTATGGTTCGGCGGTACGCGGCGATGCTCTCGTGGATGATTTTGACTACCGAACTGCGCTTGTCGAACACTGCCAGCTGGTCGTCCCGGAAGGTGGGCTGAAGTGGGAGGCGTTGAGGCCTTCGGAGGACCGGTTCGATTTCTACGAAGGTGACAAGCTTCTCGCTTTTGCCGACCAGAACGGCATGAAAATGCGCGGCCACACGCTGATCTGGTATGCGGCGATGCCGGACTGGACCTCTTCCATCCGTGGCGGCAAGGCTGCGGAACGAGCGTTGAGCAAGCATATCCGCACCGTGGTCGGGCAATATAGGGGGCGAATTCCCAGCTGGGACGTCATCAACGAGGCAATCGCCGAGAACCCCCGTGGTTCCGATTATTTGAGGCCCAATCTGTGGCTTGAGAATATGGGCAAGGGATATATCGAAACCGCGTTCCGTCGGGCGGCAGAAGCAGACCCGAAGGTTCAGCTCGTCATCAACGAATACGATATCGAATGTGTCGGCGAGCAGTTCAAGAACCGGCGCAATGCGCTCTTACGTGTTGTGCGTGATCTTCGTGATCGTGATGCCCCGATCCATGCGGTCGGTTTTCAGAGCCATCTGAAAGGGCAATATGAGATCGACAAGGAAGGCGTGTCGTCTTTCGTGGCCGAGCTCAAGGCGATGGATGTCGATGTGCTGGTCACGGAACTCGACGTCATCGACAATCTCCTGCCTGCCGATGAAAAACAACGCGATGAGGTCATTGCCGGCCGGGTCACCGATTTCCTGCAGGCGATTTCGGATGCAAACCCGCCGACGGCAATCCTGACCTGGGGTATTACCGATCGTTATACATGGGTGCCGATGTGGTTCACCCGTGATGATGGAAGTCCGAACCGTCCGCTGCCTCTAGACCGCGATTACAAAGCAAAGCCTTTGATGGAGGCTATCGAGCGTTTTACCGGTCGCGCGTAGGGCAGAAAGTCCTTGCCTTCAAGCGGCTTCCATCAATCTCCATTCTGCCTTAAACCACGACAGTTCTGTCTGAGGATGGTTCGGTTGTAGTAAAGTGAGGCGAATCTCCCCGCGGCGGAGAATATAGCGGCATTTTTCCGAACAATTGTCGGGAGTGCGGTAACGCTTCATTAGCAACGCCTCCCAGTGAATTCTAAACCCTATTCCGAATTGCCGCAGAAAACGGTCTCAAGAACAGTTCGGGACCCGGAGCTATTAACCGCTCATTCTTGGTTGCGGCATATTTTCCCGTCAGCTGCAGTGCAATGTTTGGTTGTGGCTGAATGTCAGATGCCTACGGAAAGCTGCCTGCTAGTCAGGTACAGGGATTGAGCGAAGTTTCTTTCCTTCCGGATGCGATGACGTTCCTGCTATCGTTGAAGGGAATATTTCGACAATGAATGTGCGCTTACATAACATCGTTGATATACCTTTAGCCGTCGATCTGGACGGAACGCTGATTTCGACCGATCTGTTGTGGGAAAGCGTATTCCAGCTCCTGAGAGCAAACCCGCTCTATCTTTTTCTTCTGCCGGTCTGGTTGTTTTCAGGCAAGGCGCGTCTGAAGACGGAAATCGCGCGCCGCGTTACGCTGGACGCCAGCCATCTGCCCTATCGCGAGGATTTCGTTTCCTATCTGCGTGCGGAGCGGGTCCGGGGCCGCGAACTTATTCTGGTGACTGCGGCGGCTGAACCGTTTGCCAAGGCGGTGGCGGCCCATCTCGGTCTGTTCAGTGCTGTCTATCACACGGATGAAACAACAAACCTTGCCGCGCATAACAAGGCCGCGCTGCTGGCAAAAATCTACGGGCCGCAAGGCTTCGACTATGCCGGTAACGACCGTGCAGATATCGCGGTTTTCCAGACTGCGCGCTGCGCGATTGTCGTTGCTCCGGATGCGGCGGCTGACCGGTACCAGAAGGTGCATTCGTCGATGCGTTTCGATGCCAAGCGTGCGAGCATCAAGACCTATATCAAGATGCTGCGCGTGCATCAGTGGCTGAAGAACTTCCTTGTCTTCGCTTCGCCGGTGCTTGCCCACACGGTCTTCCAGCTGGAGACATTCATCGCGACCACACTGGCACTGGTGGCATTTTCGTTTTCGGCTTCCGCCATCTACATCATCAACGACATTCTCGACCTGCCGCTCGACCGGCAGCATCCGACGAAGCGGAACCGTCCTTTCGCGAGCGGCGCCATCTCCATTCCTTATGGTCTGCTGGTTTCCGCGCTGCTCCTCGTTGCCACGGCGGCCATCTGCTCGCTGCTGCCGTTGCAATTTGCAGCAGTCATCGTTCTTTATCTGGTGGTCACCACCGCCTATTCGCTCGCCATCAAGCGGATGCTGTTGATCGACGTGCTCTGCCTCGCGGGGCTCTACGCCCTGCGCATCCTGGGCGGCAAGGCGGCGACTGACCTGCCGCTTTCGTTCTGGCTGATCGCCTTCGGCCTCTTCTTCTTCCTGTCGTTGGCGCTGGTGAAACGTTATGTCGAATTGCGCTATACGACGGTAGACGTTGGAGACCGGATCGCCGGCCGCGGTTATCGTCCGGAAGACATCCACATCGTTGCCCAGAGTGGTGTTTCGTCGGCATTCGCCGCCGCCATGGTTCTCGCCCTCTACATTCAGTCCGAGGACATCCGGGCACTTTATCCCGAGCCGTGGGTAATCTGGCCGCTGGTGCCGATGGTGCTGTATATCAACGTCCGCATCTGGATCCTTGCCCATCGCAAGGAGCTGGATGACGATCCGGTCGTTTTCATCGCAACCGACTGGCGCAGCCAACTGGTCATTGCGATCGGCGTCATGCTCTTCATTGCGGCGAGTGTCCTGTGATGCAGGCGAGCCTCGACAGTTTCGGCCGTATCAATCGCCATTCCAGGCAGGCCATCGCCTTCGAACAGGCGGTGCATGCGTTGCGTGACGGCATGGCTGGCCGATCCGATCTGCTGGCTTTCGGAAACGGAAAGTCCTATGGCGACAGCTGCCATAACGATGCCGGTTCGCTTGTTCAGATGCGGCAGCAGAGGTCGGTGCTTGGTTTCAATGTCGAGACAGGCATCGTGGAGGCGGAAGCCGGGATCTCGCTGGAAGAACTGATCGCCCATATCGCTCCCCACGGATTTTTCCTGCCCGTGACGCCGGGTACCCGTTTTGTTACGCTCGGCGGCTCGATCGCCAATGACGTTCACGGCAAAAACCACCACCGTTCCGGCACGTTCGGCTGCCATGTCGAAAGCTTCGAACTGCTGCGTTCCGATAGTCACATCTATCGCTGCAGCACTACGGAAAATCCGGACCTGTTTTCGGCGACGATCGGCGGGCTCGGCCTGACGGGTCTTATCCTGTCCGCGCGACTGAAGCTGATGAAGGTCGGCTCGCTCGACATCGACGAGACGGTAACCGCGTTTTCCAGCCTTGAAGGTTATTTCGATCTGGCGGCAGATGCCGACGAGGAGAACGAATATTCCGTCGCCTGGCTGGATCAGCTGGCATCCGGCAAATCGGCCGGCCGCGGCGTGCTGATTACCGGCAATCACGCGGAGAACGGCAATTTTCGCACCGAAGGCGTAAAGGCAAAGCTCGGCGTTCCGTTCGAACTGCCTTTCTCTGCGTTGAACCGGGTAAGCCTTGGGCTGTTCAATACGGCCTATTTCAACGTCAACCGGCTGAAGTCTGCTCCGCATCTGGCGGGCTACGGCAAGTTCTTCTATCCGCTCGACGGTGTCGGAGACTGGAACCGGCTCTACGGCCCGTCCGGTCTCTACCAGCATCAGAGCGTCATTCCGTTCGAAGCCGGGCGCTCCGTTATTCCGGCCATGCTGGAAGCAAGCCGCAGAGCGGGATTGTCGTCCTTCCTCACCGTGCTGAAGCGTTTCGGCGATGTGCGGTCACCGGGCTTCATGTCGTTTCCGCGCCCCGGTTACACGCTGACGATGGATTTTCCCAATCACGGCGAGAAGACGCTGGCGCTGCTGACGCGTCTCGATCGCATGACGCTCGATGCCGGCGGGCGGGTCAATCCCTACAAGGACAGCCGCATGAGCGCGGAAGTGTTCAAGGCCGGTTTTCCGCAATGGCCGCAACTGGAAAAGCTGCGGGACGAAAGTTTCTGCTCGGATTTCTGGCGCCGGACGGCGCTTGTCACGGATCACCCACGAGGACAGTCATGAAATATATTCCGTTCATCCTCTTCACGGTGCTGACCAATGCGGCGGCGCAACTGCTTTTGAAGCAGGGCATGCTGTCGCTCGGACCACTGAGCTTTTCCGCCGATACGATCGTCCAGCGGATTTTCCAGATCATCTTCAATCCATGGGTCTTCTTCGGGCTCGCGACTTTCGTCATCTCAATGGCGTCGCATCTCTATGTGCTGAGCAAGGTCGATCTGTCCTTCGCCTATCCCTTCCTCAGCCTCGCCTATGTCGCCGTCGCGGTTCTGGCATGGCTTTTGTTCAAGGAAGATCTCGGGGCGCTGAAGATTGCCGGTATCGCCTTCATCTGCGTCGGCACGGTGCTGATCGCGCAGAGCGGACACAAGGAAACGGCGGACCAGACGGCGTCTCTCGAGCGAACCCATTCCTGACCAACACGAATTAGAACCGACAGAACGACGGGGATTAAAACCATGAGACATATCATTTTCGGCGGAGACGGTTTCGTAGGGCGTCATCTCGCACCGAGACTGCAGGCTGCAGGTCACGAGGTCATCGTCGCCGATATCGCCAAGAGCGATCTTGCGCATTACCGCGACATCCGTTTCGACACCGTCGATGTGACCGATCCCGCCTCGATCGCCAGAGTCGGCATCAAGGCCGATGACATGGTCTACAATCTCTCGGCCAAGATGTTGTCGCCGTTGCAGGTGCGGGCCAAGCGGCATGATTTCTTCTTCCCGGTCAATTATTACGGCACCGAGAACATCATCAAGGCGATGGACCAGGCCGGCGCCACGTCGCTCGTCCACTTCACCACCGACATGGTCTACGGGCATACCTTTGTCTGGCCGCAGACGGAGGAACATCCTGTCGCGCCGCTCGGCGAATACGGCCTGTCCAAGCTGAAGACCGAGGAGCTGGCAGCCGATTGGCGCGAGCGCGGCATGAAGATTTCGTTGTTCAGGCCGCGCTTGATCATCGGCCCAGGCCGCCTTGGTATTCTGGCCAAACTCTTCAAGCTGATCGACAATAATCTTCCCGTCCCGATGATCGGTTCCGGCAAGAATCCCTACCAGTTCATCTCGGTCTTCGATTGCGCCTCTGCCGCTCATGCCGCTTTCACGGCAGGTGTGCCGAACGAGGTCTACAATCTCGGTTCGCTCAATCCGCCGCCGGTGAGAAAGCTGCTCGGCGATCTGGTCAAGCATGCGGGTTCGAAGTCGATCCTCTTGCCGACACCGGCATGGGCGGTGAAGCGTACGCTCGATCTATTCGACCTGATCAACATGCCGATCATGGATCCGGAACAATATCTGATTGCCGACGAAATGTGCGTTCTCGACGTGTCCAAGGGCGAGCGCGAGCTCGGCTGGGTGCCGCAATATCGCGACGAAGACATGCTGATCGCCGCTTATTCCGAATATCGCAAGGGACTTGCCGGCGGTTCGCAGGACAATGTCACCCACGCCAAGGCAGCCTGAGGGAAACAACAATGGCCACTGTAGTCAGCCTGAACGAACATGATGATGACACCTTCATCGAAACCGTCCGCGGATCGACCTCCAAGCCGGCGCTTCTGAGTGTCGATGATGCAAAGGCGATGGACGTCTCAAAGATGACGGATCTGTTCACCCGTCATCTCAATCCCGGCCAGCTTCACTTCATGAAGCTGCTCGGCTTCCACAAGGTGAAGATCGAGCGTGCCGAGGGCATGTATTATTACGACCAGAACGGCCGCCAAATCCTCGATTTCTTCGGAGGCTTCGGCTCGCTGGCGCTCGGCCACAATCACAAGCGTGTCCTCGATGCGCGTCGCAAGTTCCAGGACGAGAACCGCCAGGAAATCGCCATCGCCTTCATGTCGCAATATGCGAGCGCGCTGGCGTTTAATCTCGCCGCCTGCTCACCAGGCGAACTCGACATGGTGTTCCTCGGTTCTTCCGGTTCGGAAGCGATGGAAGCTGCGATCAAGGTGGCCGAACGCGCTGCCGGCCCGAAGCGGCCGAAGATCGTTTATGCGGAAAACTCGTTCCACGGAAAGACCAAGGGTGTCCTGTCGATCACCGATGGCGCGCTTTATCGCGGCGAATTCAAGCTGGTCGATAACACGGTGAAAGTGCCGTTCGGCGATATCGATGCGATCGAGATCGCCTTCCGCACAGACCCGCAAATCGGCGTGATCGTGCTGGAAACGGTGCAGGGCGGCGGCGGCATCATTCAAGCCGATACAGCTTTCTGGCAGCGGTTGCGCGAACTCTGCGACAAGTATGGCGTGTTGTGGGTCGCAGACGAAGTGCAATGCGGGTTCGGCCGTACCGGCAAGTTCTATGCGTTCGAGCATCACGGCGTCGTGCCGGACGTGACGGCACTGGCGAAATCGCTCGGCGGCGGCAAGTCGGCCGTCGGCGCGATGATCGCCAAGCGCGATGTCTATATGAAAGCCTATGGCACGCCGAAGACGGCGATGATCCATGCGATGGCGACCTTTGGTGGTATCGGTGAAGCCTGCGTGACGGCTATCGAGGCCATGAACGTGCTCTATGACGAGCATCTGATCGACAACTCCGCCGAGATGGGCGATTATCTTCTGCAGCGCCTGAAGCAACTTCAGGCCCGTTATCCTTCGCTGCTGAAGGACGTACGCGGGCAGGGATTGATGATCGGTATCGAGTTCCATGATCTTTCAAAGACCATGCCGCTTGTGCTGCGCCCGGTCGTCGCCATGCTGGACGACAAACTGAAGGGTTCGCTGCCTGGCTTTATCGGCAGCCATCTCCTGCGCGATCATGGCGTTCTGGTGGCCTTTACCGAATACAACCGCAACGTCATCCGCCTGGAGCCGCCACTGATCTGCGAACGCAGCCATGTGGACGATTTCATCAATGCGTTCGACGAAGTGATGTCCCGCGGCATCGTCCGTATCGTCAAGGACTTCGTTGCCGCACAGGTGAAGTGAAACTTTCGGAGATGAGGTTATTTGAGGCTGGGAGATAATCCCGGCCTCAAATTGTTTGAAGCGAGGATATCGGGGCGCAGAAGCAAGTCCCAGCACGGATGAATCTGCACGACGGTGCGGCCTTTGAGGGCCTCCTGATAGTGCGCCTCAAGCATGCGGCGCCCCGTGGTAAGGGGGCATTTCGGCCGCAGGACCGCCGCCGTTTCTTCGACCGAGCGGATGGTTTCCTCGGTCAGCGGCGGAACGGTGCGGTAAGGATCTGCGCCGATCTGGATATGCTTTGTCGCATCGCGATTCAGCAGCCAAGCGAAGGGATTGGTGAAGTCGAGGGTCATCAGGCTGTCTAACCGGACATTGTTTTTTGCCTCGAACGCCTTCAGGGATTCCACCAGGCTGTTGGCCGAGATGATCCAGTAGAGCTGGAAATCGAGCTCGGAGTAATATTGCCAGCTTGGCAACTGCCCGTGGGCAGATAGATCTGCATAGGCGGCGGCGTAATTCTCGTAGTGGGTTTCCAGAAAGATCGCGCGGTCGATGATTTCCTGCCGCTGTGAAACCTGCTGCATGTTTCTCACCTCCGGCAGGTGCAACCTTTCGTATGTCGGTGCCACGACGGCGGCACGCAGCGTCTTATGCGCCACCTTGGTGAAGGTGGGAATGACGCAGAATGCAGCCAGCGCAAGAACCGCCATTCTGGGGCCTTGCTCAAGAGGCCGGATGCGCTCGAAGATCATCAGCATCACCGGCCAGATGAAGATGAACTCCTGGCTGCCCGTATTCTGCGTCTCGAATATCACGCCACCTGCCGTCACGACCGACAGCCACCAGAAACTATGATCGAAAAAGCGGATGCTTCGGTCGGCTCGCGTCCAGTCTATCCAGATCAGCACAAGCGCAAGAACGCCAACAGGCAGCAATACGTCGAGCTTCAGGGATGCAACCGTCAGGAAGCGGGTAAGAAGCGAGCCCTCATTCATGGTGGCGAGCTGAGCGATGTCACGCAAATAGGCCGAGACCATGCCGGTTGTCAGTTCGGCAATTGCGAGCGGGACAAGGAAAATTATGACTGCAAGGATGCAATAGCGCAGCGAAATTCTGCCGGACAGCAGTGCCAGAAGGCCAAACAAGCCGCCGACGAGAAAGCCTGTGATCTTGGTCAGGAACAGGGCCAGCATCGCGCCAGCAACAAGGACGGCCATTCTGCGGCCGTCCTTCAAAAAGACGAGGCCGCTGGTCAGGACATACAGGAAGATGACGCTATGGCGATTGTATATGCCGAAACCGTCCAGTGTCGGGAACGGGTGGTAGGCGCTGACATTGGCAGGAAAGGTGGCAAAAACGAGGAATGGCACAAGGAGCGCGAAGGCATAGGCTTTGCTCTGCCGGGTCGTCTCTGCAAGCACTGGCGCGAAAAGCGGAATGGCGACTGGCAGAATGCACCATTGCGCCAAGAGAAGCGGTTGCGCATTTTCGAACAGCTTCAAGCCTGCAGCAAAGAGATAGTAGGGTAGTGGCCCGACGGGGGTCGAGAAATCGACGCTCGGAACTTGCCCCATCCATATCCGTTGCGCTGCATCAAGGTAGAGATAAGTGTCCCAATACATCGGCCCGATCGGTATCGAAATCGGTATAGATAGGAGAGCAACCAGGGGAACAATCGCTGCAATTATCCAGAAAACCGGTAGGGAAAAAATGCTGCGGAGAGGAAACATGCTGGTTATCTGCCTCTTGAAATAGTTCGTGGCACCATTTCCGCGCCCGTGCGGCCGGCACGTCAAATGAAACGCAACCCTGTTGATCAGGCCAATATTTCTGGTCTGATACTTAGTCTACATAATATAATTAATTCATTATCACTGTCCGGGTGCGATGTTTGGCCATCGTTTAATGCGTTCGCACTAATCTATGCTTTACGGACTTCGCGAAATCCCGCAGTTGGTCATGCCAATCGCCGGTACTGGTATCGACGCAGAAATGCTGCACGATACTGGAGCTGAAGGATTTCTATGTGATCAAGCTGAACGAGGCGTTCGCTTCGCTAGGCATCGCGATCTTACGCGAACTTGGGCTGGCGGAGGGTGCCGAACACATCACTCCGAATGGCGGAGCGATTGCATTCGGCCATACCCTCTGTCTATGGGGAGCAGGATATCGTGGACTACGGCACTGGAGCCTTCCCTGCGAAAGGGGCGCTATGCGCTCGTGACCATGTGTGCCGGGGTCGGGCAGGGCCGTGGCGCTGGAATGGTTATAACCAGCGCCACGTGCGTTTGTGATCAGTGATGGGGCTTGCCCGGACGGCGGTAGATGAACCAGTAGACGCCACCCACGAGAAGTGCTCCGCCCACCCAGTTGCCGGCGGTTACGACCGCGAGATTGGTGAGAACACCGCTCAAGGGGATTTCGCCCGGTGCATGGCCGGTGGCGGTCCAATAACTTTCAGGCGCGCCGTAACGGATCATCAGGCCGAGGCTGAGATAATACATGTTGGCGACGCAGTGCTCGAAGCCTGCAGCGACGAAGGCGGTCACCGGGAAAACGATGGCGAGAATCCTGTCGGCGACCGTGCGTCCAGCCAGCGCCAGCCATACGGCGAGGCAGACGAGGATGTTGCAGAGAATGCCAAGCGAAAAAGCCTCCACGACCGGCAGTGCAGACTTTGCTTCGGCGTAGTGCATGGCAGCGATGCCGATTGCATTGTTGCCGAACGTGTACTGCCCCGAGAAAAATACGAGGCCGGCGATGACGACCGCACCCACCAGATTGCCGAGCCAGACGAGCACCCAGACGCGAACCATGCGTCTGGTGGCGATACGGCGGCTTGCCCAGGCCATGACCATCAGCATGTCGCCGGTGAAAAGCTGGGCGCCACCGATCAGAACCAGAATGAGGCCGAGCGAAAAGCTCAGCCCGGCCAGAAGCCGGGTGAGACCGTAGGACATTATTCCATCGGCGCCCGCGACCGTTGTCGTCGCGAACATGGCGCCGAGACCGATGAAGGCACCGGCGAGAACCGCCAGACCCAGCAGGGTCAGCGTGTCATAGCTGGCTTTCTTGACCCCCATTTCTTCCGCCGCGATGGCAATCGCGTCCGGCGTCAGGGAGCCGCCTGCCTCCGGCCCTCGAAAGAAGGCCGAAGTCATCTTGTCCCGGCTTTCCGGGTCCTGCTGGACGATGTTCATGCGTTCACAGCGTCCTTCCGCGCCGGCTCGGAACCAGCACCACCCTCTGCGGCCGACTGCTGATCGGCCTGGATTGCGGTGAGGGCGATGGTGAAGACGATGTCGTCGACGAGAGCGCCGCGCGACAGGTCGTTGACCGGCTTGCGCAGGCCCTGCAGCATCGGGCCGACGGAAACGACGTCGGCGGAGCGCTGAACGGCCTTGTAGGTGGTGTTGCCGGTGTTCAGATCGGGGAAGACAAAGACGTTGGCACGGCCGGCAACCGGGCTGTCCGGTGCCTTGGAACGGCCGACGCTTTCGACGCTTGCCGCATCGTACTGGATCGGTCCGTCGATCAGCAGATCCGGCTTGCGCTGTTTGGCAAGCGCGGTTGCCTCGCGCACCTTGTCGACATCACCGCCGGTGCCCGACGTGCCGGTCGAATAGGAGATCATCGCAACCCGCGGGTCGATGCCAAAAGCCTTTGCCGTGTCGGAGGACTGCAGCGCGATCTCCGCCAGCTGTTCGGCCGTCGGGTTCGGGTTGATGGCGCAATCGCCATAGACCAGAACCTGGTCGGGCATCAGCATGAAGAAGACCGAGGAGACGATGCTCTGGCCGGGTTCGGTCTTGATCAGCTGCAGGGCGGGACGCACCGTGCTGGCCGTGGTGTGGACCGCACCGGAGACGAGACCATCGACTTCGCCGACCGCCAGCATCATCGTGCCGAGGACGACAGTGTCTTCCAGCTGGGCGATCGCCTGGGGAGGGGTCATGCCCTTGGACTTGCGCAGCTCGACCATGGCATCGACGTAATTGGTGCGCACGGCCTGCGGATCGAGGATTTCGAGATCGTCAGGCAGTTCTATATCCTGAGCCTTGGCCATCATCTGGATGACGTCGGGGCGACCGAGCAGGACGCAGCGGGCAATACCCTTGCGGTGGCAAATCACTGCGGCAGCAAGCGTGCGGGGTTCCTCGCCCTCGGGAAGGACGATCCGCTTGTTGGCGCGGCGGGCACCTTCGATCAGGTGATTGCGGAAGCGCGGCGGCGACAGGCGAGCTTCGGTGGAGGTACCGATGCGATCACGCAGGGAAGCGGTATCGATATGTTCGGCGACGAAGTCGATGACCTTTTCCATGTGCTGGCTGTCGTCTTCGCTGACATGGTAGCTGAGATGCGACAGGCGCGAGGCGGTGGCATAGGTATCGTCTGGCGTGGACAGGATCGGCAGGATGTTGCTACCGACCGAGGCCATCAGTTCTGCAACGGGATCGGCGAGTGGTGCGCCGCAGGTGAGCAGCAGGCCGGCAAGCGGTACGCCGCGGCTATGGGCCAGCGCCGAGGCAAGTGCGATGTCGCTGCGATCGCCGGGCATGACGACCAGAGTTTCGGGACGCAGCCGGTCGATCATCTTTTCGACGGAACGGGCGCCGACGACGATCTCGCGTACCCTGACGGCATCGAGACCGGTTCCCTGTACGACGCTCAGATCAAGCGAGGAGACGAGATCAGACAGGCGTGGCGTGTTCAGGTTCGGCTCGTAGGGGATGGCGCCGAGGATGGTCGAGGAGGCAAGGCCGAAGGGGACCAGAGCCTCTTTCAGCCGATCGCGATCGGCATTCACCTTCGTCTTGTTGATCATCAGACCGAGAAGCGGCGAGTTTCCTTCGCGTGCATACTGGCGATGGATCAGGGCAACCGTTTCGGCGATGAACTTCGGGTCGTAATCGACGCCGCTCAGCACCGGAATGACGTCAGCGCCCAGGCTGCGCACGATCTCGACATTGAGGCGCAAGGCGATCTGGGCGCTGGCAAGCGGGATCAGACCCTCGACGACGACGACGTCATGATCGGCGCGCAACGCTTCCGTCATCGTCGCGACATCCTCGAGCAGGGCCGCGAGGTCGCCCTTGCGGATCTGTTCTTCCGCCCGTTCGAACGGAATGGGATCCGGCGAGTTGGTCATGCACAGGGTGCGGGCGAAATGGCTCGATGTGTCGATGCCTTTTTTCGGGCTCCTGCCTTCAGATCTCGGCTGGGCGATGGGCTTGACGAAGGCGACCTTCATGCCGTCGCGTTGCAGTGCCCTCACCAGGCCGAGCGAAAGCGACGTCAGGCCGACATCCTGCGCTGCCGCAGCGAGAAAAATTATACGTGCGCACATTGAGAATTATCCTTCTGTATGTTCGCGGTCATTATGAATTGATTGAAATAGAGCGATCCGTTTCGGCGGCTATGCTGCGGTCGATGTTGCGACGGCTTCCAGCGTGTCGTGAGCGATCATCCATTCCTCGTTGGTGGCGATGACGGCAGCGGCTGCCTTGCTATCCTTCGAGGTGATGACACCGCAACGTCCGCCGAACATCTGGCCGTTGGTTTCAGCATCGAGTTTGAGACCGAGAACCGCAAGGCGGTCGATCGTCCGCTGACGCATCGTTGCCGAATTTTCGCCGATACCGCCGGTGAAAATCACGGCATCCAGGCGATCGAGCGAGGTTGCGAGACCGCCGATGTAACGAGCCAGCCGATGCACGAAAACGTCCAGTGCCAGCTTTGCGCCTTCATGGCCCTCCTTTTCGGCATTTTCCAGCGTGCGGCAATCGTTGGACAGGCCGGACAGGCCAAGCAGACCGCTCTTGCGGTTGAGCAGGGTGTCCAGTTCATCGATCGTCAGGCCATCTTCACGGGCGATATGGAAAAGCGCCCCGGGATCGATATCGCCGGAGCGGGTACCCATGACAAGACCTTCAAGCGGGGTGAAGCCCATCGACGTATCGACGCTCTTGCCGTTCAATACTGCGGTTGCCGAAGCGCCATTGCCGAGATGGGCAATAACCAGGCCATGATCATTCGGGTCGAGGCCGAGAAGCTCGATGGCTTCCGCTGCGACGAAGCGGTGGCTGGTTCCGTGGAAGCCGTAACGGCGAACGCCGAGGTTGCGATAGCAATCCTGCGGGACGGCATAGGTGAAGGCAGCCTGTGGCATGGTGGTGTGGAAGGCGGTATCAAAGACCGCGGCATGCGGAACGTTGGGCAGCGCCGCCATTGCCGTTCTTACGCCGAGGATGTTTGCAGGGTTGTGCAGGGGAGCGAGGTTGGAAAGCGCATCCATCTCGCGCAGGATCTCATCGGTAACAAGTGTGGAAGCGGTAAAGCGCTCGCCGCCATGAACCATGCGATGGCCAACTGCAACAACCGAGCTTAGCCAACCCTTCTGATCCAGAATGCCGAGGAGCTTCTGCAAGGCTACGTCATGGCTTCCTCCATCCAGCGATATTTCCGTCTTTTCGCCCTTTTCCTTGACGACCAGCCGGCTTTCCGGCTGACCGAGGTTTTCAGCCAAAGCCGAAAGAAGCGGTTCGCGGCCCGTGCCTGCGAAAACGCCGAACTTCACGGAAGAGCTGCCGCAGTTCACAACGAGAACGAGCGAACGAATATCGATCATATTGAAATTCCTTGTCATTTACTTGATTGGGAACGATTTTCCGTGCCTTCAGTCCTAAAAGACCGTCAGCCCGCGTTCCGCGAATATTGATCTTGCTTCAGCCGTGGATTCCGGTGTTGGCGTCGGAGCTCCGGCGAGCGGATAATCCATCCCCAATTGTGCCCATTTCTGGGTGCCCATCTGATGGAAGGGGAGGACTTCAACGCGCTCCACGATCGGGCCGAGGTCGGCGACGAAATCGGCAAGCCTGGCGATATCGTCATGTCCGTCGGTCCAGCCGGGAACGAGGACGTATCTCAGCCAGATCGGCTTTTGCAGCCGTTGAAGACGATGTGCGAAGTCGAGCGTCGGCTGCAGCGGTTGCGCGGTGAGGCGCTGATAGACCTCAGGGTCACTGTGCTTGATATCGAGAAGGACCAGATCGACATTGTCGAACCATTCGTCGTCCATCGAGGCGTGGAGATAACCTTGGGTATCCAGTGCGGTGTGAAGACCGAGTTCGCTCTTGAAGCGCTTGAACATCTCGCCGACGAAAGGCGCCTGCATCAGCGGTTCGCCGCCCGAAATGGTCACGCCGCCTGCCATTCGCAGGAATCCTGCGTAGGGTTTGATTTCCGCAACGGCGTCATCGACGGTGATCTTGCGGCCGTTGTGCAGTTTCCAGGTATCCGGATTGTGGCAATAGACGCAACGGAACAGGCAACCGGCCATGAAGAAGACGAAGCGCATGCCCGGTCCATCAACTGCGGCTCCGCTTTCAACGGAATGCAGGTACCCGAAATCCGTCGAGGAGTGGGTGCCGGCGGGGGCGTGCGTCTTCGGCGGGCGCATGATCGCTCGATGAATGTCCATGGGGCAACTCGTATCTAGAAGAATTCGGGTCAACAGCGTGGGCGCATATGGGTTCCATATGCGCCCAGCTTAACGTCTAAACGTTACATTTTCGAATGGAACGTGCGGGAGATAACATCGAGCTGCTGTTCACGTGTCAGCTTGACGAAATTGACCGCATATCCCGACACGCGAACCGTCAACTGCGGATACAGTTCCGGATGGTCCATTGCATGGACGAGCGTGTCGCGATTGAAGACGTTGACGTTGACATGGAAACCGCCTGCAGCCGAGTAGGCATCCAGGCAATTTGCCAGGTTCCTGGCGCGTTCCTCGTCGGTCCGCCCAAGTGAATCGGGCGTTGCCGAAGCCGTCCAGGAGATGCCGTCGAGAGCGGAATCGTAGGGGATCTTGGCAACCGATGCGCCGGCTGCGACGAAGCCCTTGGTATCACGACCGTTCATCGGGTTTGCGCCCGGTGCGAAAGGCTCGCCTGCGCGGCGGCCGTCCGGCGTATTGCCCGTCTTCTTGCCGTAGACCACGTTGGAGGTGATCGTCAGCACCGACTGTGTCGGCATCGAGTTACGATAGAAGTAGGGCTGTGCAGCGATCTTCTTCATGAAGGTTTCGGTCAACCAGACAGCGATCGAGTCAACGCTGTCGTCGTTGTTGCCGTAAGCGGGGTAGGTACCTTCGATCTTGTAATCGACGGCGAGACCTGCCTCGTTGCGGATGACCTTGACCTTGGCGTGCTTGATGGCCGACAGACTGTCCGCTGCGACCGACAGGCCGGCAATGCCGCATGCCATGGTGCGCAGAATGTCGCGGTCATGCAGCGCCATTTCGATACGCTCGTAAGCGTATTTGTCGTGCATGTAATGGACGGTGTTCAGCGCCTTGACATAGGTCTGGGCCAGCCAGTCCATCATCTTGTCGAACTTGGCCATGACTTCGTCGTAATCGAGGACGTCGCCCTTGATCGGTTCGAAGCCCTTGGCAACGACTGCGCCGCTCTTTTCGTCGACGCCGCCATTGATCGCATAAAGCAGAGCCTTTGCGAGGTTGGAGCGGGCACCGAAGAACTGCATCTGCTTGCCGATCCGCATGGCGGAGACGCAGCAGGCAATGCCGTAGTCGTCACCCCATTTGGGCCGCATCAGGTCGTCGTTTTCGTATTGGATGGCGCTGGTATCGGCCGACACCTTGGCGCAGAAGGTCTTGAAACCATCCGGCAGCTTGGTGCTCCACAGCACGGTCAGGTTCGGTTCAGGAGCCGGGCCGAGGTTGTAGAGCGTATGCAGGAATCGGAAGCTCGACTTGGTTACCAGCGGACGACCGTCTTCACCGACGCCACCGATCGATTCCGTTACCCAGGTCGGATCGCCCGAGAACAGCTGGTCATACTCTGGCGTACGCAGGAAGCGAACGATCCGGAGCTTGATGATCATGTCATCGATCAGTTCCTGGGCCTGTTCTTCATTCAGCAGGCCTGCGTCGATATCGCGCTGGATGTAAATGTCGAGGAAGGTCGAGACACGGCCGAGCGACATGGCCGCACCGTTCTGTTCCTTGACGGCTGCAAGATAAGCGAAATACGTCCACTGAATGGCTTCGCGGGCGTTTACGGCCGGACGCGAAACATCATAGCCGTATTTGGCGGCCATTTCCTTCAGTTCGTCGAGAGCGCGGTACTGTTCCGACAGTTCTTCGCGCAACCGCATCACGTCGTCGTTGAAGACTTCGTTTTCGAGACCGCGGAAGTCCTTCAGGCGGAAGGCGCGCAGTGCATCCGTGCCATAGAGGGCAACGCGGCGATAGTCGCCGATGATGCGGCCGCGACCGTAGGCGTCCGGCAGACCGGTGATGACGCCGGACTTGCGAGCGGCAAGGATTTCAGGGCTGTAGACGTCGAAGATACCCTGGTTGTGGCTCTTGCGATATTTGGTCCAGACCTCGTGGACCGACGGATCGAGCTTGAAGCCAAAGGCTTCGAGACCGTTTTCCACCATGCGGAGGCCGCCATTCGGCATGATCGCGCGCTTCAGGGGCGCGTCGGTCTGCAGGCCGACGATCAGCTCGATGTCCTTGGCGATATAACCTGCATCATGTGCGGTGATCGTCGAGGCGCGGTCGGCGGAAACATCCAGAACACCCTTCTTGCGTTCTTCAGCAAGGAGTACTCCGAGTGTTTCCCAGACCTTTAAGGTGCGTGGCGTGGGGCCTGCGAGAAAGGCGGCGTCGGCCTCGTAGGGCTTGTAGTTGTTTTGAATGAAGTCGCGCACGTCGACGGCGTTGCGCCACTTTTCGCCCTTGAAATCGGCCCAAGGGTCGGCGGGGACGATTGTCTGGGAAAGGATGCCCATTTGTCTTCTTCCTTTTGCTTTGCCTTTCGGCATTGGTGAAGCGCCCTCCCAACCACGACCCCAACAGACCAGAGCCTGACAGGACCGCAGCTTCCATCAGCAACTTACCAATATAGTGGACATCGAAGTTTGATCCCGATCAACGTGGGAATTGATCAGTGTGAATATGGTCCGGCTCAGCGCTGGACGAAATCTTTATCCAGGCCCCTATATCGGACGGCGCGATGCCTTTGGGGGGCGGAAGGGAGGCAAAATGCCACTGGAAATACGCGTAGCCTCGATCGGCGAGTGCATGGTCGAGTTGCAACGCAAGCCGGACGGCTCGATTACGCAGGCTTTCGGAGGTGACACTTTCAATACCGCTGCCTATCTGGCACGGTTGGGCGCGGGTTTGGGACCATTCGTCTCATATATAACCGCAATCGGAGACGATCCTTTCAGCGAGGACATGGCGGCATTCTGGAACGCCCAGGGTGTCGACGATCATCTCGTGCTACGCCGAAAGGGTCGCAGGCCCGGTCTTTACTTCATCAAGACGGACACGACCGGTGAGCGTCGCTTCTTCTACTGGCGCGGTGAGGCCGCCGCCCGTGAAACTTTCGAAGGCGAAGGTTCTGACGAACTTCTTGCCGCGCTCGAAGGATTTACGAGCGTCTATGTCTCCGGCATCAGCCTGGCCGTCTTGAAGCCTGAAAGCCGCGAGCGGCTGCTCGTAAGGCTGGAAGAACTCGCACGTGCCGGTATCGCCGTCGATTTCGATGGAAATTATCGACCGTTGCTCTGGGGCGGCATCGAAAACGCACGTGCGGCCTATGAGCGCGTCATCGCATTCTCGACCCGCGTTCTCGTCACCATCGAGGAACTGGAAGTGTTTGGGCTCGCGCAGACCATGGAAGCTGGCATCGCATATTTTGCAAAAATGCCGCAGCTCGAAGTGGTCATCAAGGATGGGCCTGGTGATGCCACGCTCATTCACGGAGGCAAGATCGAAAAGGTACCTGCCACCAAAATCGAGAAAGTTGTCGACACGACCGCTGCCGGCGACAGTTTTTCAGCAACCTATATTTTAGGCCGAAGCCTTGGTATCGAACCTGCGGAGGCAGCACGTCGTGCCCACGTCGTCGCTGGCGCTGTCGTTCAGCATCATGGTGCAATTATCCCGAAAGACGCCACACCCGACGTCTTCAAAACTGAGATCGCCAGTCGCGGCAATTTAACCACCGCAGCAGAATAGCGAACTCAATATTTAGGAGGAATACAAAGATGAATATTAAAAAGGCAATTGATAGGGTACCCGGCGGATTGATGCTTGTGCCGCTTATTCTCGGCGCACTTTGCAAAACCTTCTTTCCCTGGGCCGGAAGTTATTTCGGTTCGTTCACCAACGGTCTGATTGCAGGCACCGTGCCGATCCTGGCCGTATGGTTCTTCTGCATGGGTACCTCCATCGATCTTCGCGCAACCGGCACGGTTCTGCGCAAGTCTGGTAACCTCGTCGTCGTCAAGACGCTCGTTGCCTGGGGTGCCACTTACATCGCGGCTCAGTTCCTGCCGCTCGAAGGCGTGCAGTCTGGCCTTTTCATGGGCTTCTCGGCTCTCGCTATCTGCGCCGCAATGGACATGACCAACGGTGGTCTTTACGCCGCGATCATGCAGCAATATGGCAGCAAGGAAGAATCGGGCGCCTTCGTTCTGATGTCGATCGAATCGGGCCCGCTGGTCTCGATGCTGATCCTCGGTGCAGCTGGTGTTGCAACCTTCGAACCGCACCTGTTCGTCGGCGCCGTCCTGCCCTTCCTGATCGGCTTCATCCTCGGCAACCTCGACAAGGACCTGCGCGCCTTCTTCAAGGGCGGCGTCACCACCCTGATCCCGTTCTTCGGCTTTGCTCTCGGTAACGGCATCGACCTGCATGTCATCGCCCAGACCGGTCTCGGCGGCATCCTGCTCGGCGTCATCGTCATCGTCGTCACCGGTATCCCGCTGATGCTCGCCGACAAAATCATTGGTGGCGGTAATGGTACTGCCGGTCTCGCTGCCTCGTCGGCTGCCGGTGCTGCTGTCGCCAACCCGATGATCATCGCCGAAATGGCTCCGCAGTTTAAGCCTGCCGCCGCCGCCGCCACCTCGCTGGTTGCTGCCGCTTGCTTGACCACTGCGATCCTGGTTCCGATCCTGACCGGCATCTACGCCAAGTACATGAAGAAGCGGGCTGGTGTTGTCGAAACTGTTCAGGCCGACGCTGCCGACGCAGGTGACACCCTGAAGACTGCCCACTAAGCTCTGAACGGGGCCGGCGCTTCGCCTCCGGCCCCAATCCGTTCATTCAAGGAATAACGTCATGTATCTCAGCAATCTCGCCACGCTCGACCGCGACGCTGCAACGCTGCCGGCAAATATCCAGAAAGGCCTGAAGTTCTTGGCCGAAACGGATATTGCCGCATTGCCCGCCGGACGTGTCGATATCGAAGGCGACACCATCTTCGCCCTGATCCAGGATTACGACACCGCCCCCAAGGCCGAGAAGCGTCCTGAATCCCACGCCCGCTACATCGACATCCAGTTCGTATTCAGTGGCCGCGAGATCATCGGTTATGCACCGCTTGCCGCAGACTACACGGTCGAAGAAGATCTTTTCGAGAGCAAGGACGTCAAGTTCTACTCCAAAGTCACCGACGAGACCGATCTTCTTCTCGGAGCTGGCGCATATGCCGTCTTCTATCCCACCGACATCCATCGTCCAGGCTGTGCCGCAGAGGCACAAGGCAAGGTGCGTAAGGTCGTCATCAAGCTTCTAGCCTGATAAGACCAGCACCGCAGACATTCTATCATACTTAGAGGAGTAATATCATGGACATCCGCTATTCGGCCAACCAGAAGGACTTCAAGCGCTATACGACCGAGGAAACGCGCGCCGAATTCCTGATCGAAAAGGTCTTCGCCGATGACGAGATCGTCGCCACCTATAGCCACGTCGACCGTATGGTCGTATTCGGCTGCAAGCCGGTCAACGAAGCCGTTCCGCTCGACAAGGGCATCGACTGCATGAAGAATTTCGGCACGAATTACGTGCTGGAGCGCCGCGAACTCGGCATCTTCAACCTTGGCGGCGAAGGTTCGGTCGAGGTCGATGGCGAGACCTACAATCTCGCTTTCAAGGATTGCCTCTACGTCACCAAGGGTCACAAGTCGGTTGTCTTCACGAGCAAGGACAAGGCCAATCCGGCCAAGTTCTACATGATCTCGGCTCCGGCCCATAAGGTCTGCAAGACGACCTTCCTGTCGATCGCAGATGCCCAGAAGAAGCCGGTTGGCGACAATTCGACGGCCAACAAGCGCGTCATCAACCAGTTCATCCACCCGGACGTTCTGGAAACCTGCCAGCTTTCGATGGGCCTGACCGAACTCGATCCGGGCAATGTCTGGAACACGATGCCGGCTCACACCCATGAGCGCCGCTCGGAAATCTACTACTACTTCAACATCGCCGAAAATCAGGCTGTCTTCCACATGATGGGTGAAGGCGAGGAGACCCGCCATATCCTCGTACAGAACGACCAGGCCGTCATTTCCCCGTCGTGGTCGATCCATGCCGGTTGCGGCACTGCCAACTACACGTTCATCTGGGCAATGTGCGGCGAAAACCTGACCTTCGACGACATGGACCACATCGCCATCAGCGACCTGCGCTAAGTCGGTCTAAAGCGGAGCGGCAATCATATGCCGCTCCGATTTCTTTCAATATAGGCAAGGATTTAAGATATTGAGTTACGCAGATAGCTTTTCGCTCAAGGGCAAGGTCGCGCTGGTTACCGGCGCTTCCTACGGTATCGGTTTTGCTCTGGCCAGCGCGCTCGCTGAAGCCGGCGCCACGATCGCCTTCAACGATATCAACGAAGAATTCCTGAAAAAGGGTGTTGAGGCCTATAAGGCTGCCGGCATCGACGCCAAGGGTTATATCTGCGACGTTACCGACGAGCCGGGCGTGCAGAAGATGATCGCCGATATCGAAAAGGATCTCGGCCCGGTCGATATTCTCGTCAACAATGCCGGCATCATCAAGCGCGTGCCGATGCATGAAATGGACGTCAAGGATTTCCGCCAGGTCATCGACATCGACCTGACCGCTCCCTTCATCCTCGCCAAGGCCGTTATTCCCGGCATGATCAAGCAGGGTGGTGGCAAGATCATCAACATTTGCTCGATGATGAGCGAGCTCGGCCGCGAAACCGTGTCCGCCTACGCTGCTGCCAAGGGCGGCCTGAAGATGCTGACCCGCAACATCGCTTCCGAATACGGCGCACTGAACATTCAGTGCAACGGCATCGGCCCGGGTTACATCGAAACGCCGCAGACCGCGCCGCTGCGCGAGCCCGGCCATCCGTTCAACTCCTTCATCCTGGCGAAAACCCCGGCAAACCGTTGGGGCACGACCGAAGACCTCAAGGGTCCGGCCGTCTTCCTTGCATCTGCCGCATCCGACTTCGTCAACGGTCACGTTCTTTATGTCGACGGCGGCATCCTCGCCTATATCGGCAAGCAGCCCTGATCCGTTCAGGCCTTTCAAGGCCTGACCATCAATCAACAAAACGCCGTCCGTGCTCGCACGGGCGGCGTTTCTGCATTCTGGCTGAGGCTCAGCGGCTCTTTCTGCTGCGCGTCATCAGAACGTTGCGGATCGAGAAGCTCGAATGGATGCGCAATACGCCCGGCAGGGCCGACAGAATCTCCTTGTGGATGCGCTCGAATTCGCCGGCATTGGCCACTTCGACGCGCAGAAAATAGTCCGACCCGCCGGTCATTAGAAAACATTCGCGGATTTCAGGATATTTGCGGACCGCGGCTTCAAAGCGGTTGAGATAGTCCTCAGTCTGCCGTTCGAGCGTGATGTTGATCAGCACGGCGATGCCGTTCTGGTCGTTGTCGACCAGCGCGGTATAACCGCGGATGACGCCCGCTTCTTCCAGCAACCGGATGCGGCGAAGACAGGCGGAGGGCGACAGGCCCACCTCTGCAGCGAGAGCCGCGTTGCTGGTGCGGGCATTGAGCCGCAACAGACGCAGGAGGTTGCGGTCGATGGCATCATGTATGGCCATGCAGATTCTTCCAAAATATCGCAGATTGTTTTTGTATTATCTCATTGGCGCAATCTTCTGCCATCAATTGACGGGAAGTTCCACGATTATTTCATTATGTTCTTCCAAAAAAGAGGGGCGTGAACGAGTGATAAGGTGGCTGTTCTCAACGGCACGCGAGATCGATGCCGTTTCCGTATCCCGAATGATCGACTTGCGCAGACGGGCGGGACGTTCTCCTATGAGATTCCGACCAGTCTCTGAGGTCGTTACGCACGCATTTGTCTTTAGAGCTTGAGCACGCAGAAATCGGGGAAGTCCATGAAAGTCATCGTTCTCGGAGCCGGCGTCGTCGGCGTAACATCCGCCTATCAGCTGGCCAAGGCCGGCCATGAGGTGACGGTCATCGACCGGCAGGAGGGGCCTGCACTGGAAACCAGTTTTGCCAATGCCGGCGAAGTCTCGTTCGGTTACTGCTCGCCATGGGCTGCCCCCGGCATTCCGCTGAAGGCGATGAAGTGGCTGTTCATGCACCATGCGCCGCTCATCCTGCGTCCCAAGCTCGATATCGCCATGCTGTCCTGGATGGCGCAGATGCTGCGCAACTGCACGTCCGAGCGTTATGCGATCAACAAGAGCCGCATGCTGCGGATCGCCGATTATGCGCGCATCTCGCTTGCCGAAGTGCGGGCCGAAACCGGCATTGCCTATGACGAGCGGATGCAGGGCACTTTGCAGCTGTTCCGCACCCAGCAGCAGCTGGATGCATCGGCCAAGGACGTCAAGGCGCTAGCTGCCGACGGCGTTCCTTATGAAGTACTCGATCCGGAAGGCTGTATCCGCGTCGAACCGGCGCTGAAACATGTGCGTCAGAAGATCGTCGGTGGCCTGCTTACGCCGAAGGACGAAACGGGCGACTGCTTCAAGTTCACCAATGCGCTGGCGCTTAAGGCAGCAGGCATGGGTGTCAAGTTCGTCTACGGCACCAATATCAAGGCGCTCGATGTCGAGGGCGGCGTGGCCCGCGGCGTCGTGACCGACCGCGAAACGTTGCGCGCCGATGCGGTCGTCGTGGCACTTGGCAGCTATTCTCCGATGCTGGTTAAGCAATTCGGCATCAAGTTGCCGGTCTATCCGGTCAAGGGGTATTCGCTGACGATCCCGATCACCGATGCCTCGCGGGCGCCTGAATCGACCGTGATGGACGAAACTTACAAGATCGCCATCACTCGGCTTGGCGACCGCATCCGCGTCGGCGGCATGGCGGAGATCTCCGGTTACACCAACGATCTGGGCCAGAAGCGCCGGGCGACGCTCGAATATTCCGTTACCGACCTTTTCCCGGGCGGCGACGTGTCCAAGGCGGATTTCTGGTCGGGCCTTCGGCCGATGACGCCGGATGGCACGCCGGTCATCGGCGCCACCAAGGTCAAGGGCCTGTTCCTCAATACCGGCCACGGGACGCTCGGCTGGACGATGAGCTGCGGTTCGGCGAAGGTGCTCAGCGCCATCGTCAGCGGGGTAAAGCCGGAGATCGACGCCACCGACCTTGCCGTCTCGCGCTACGCCTGAGACTTCTTTCGACACCCGCCGCGGCCTGCTCAATCCCGTCGCGGCGGGACTATGACTTCCCTATATCTCGACCCTCCTGACCCAATCGAATGCCTATGGGGCAGTCGCTACCTTGTTGTCAGGCATCGCATCCGGTGCCCGTTCCGCAGCCATGGCCGCGGAACTTCGATCGACAAGGAGTGACGCATGTATGGTCGTCTGGGCAGTATCCATCTTCTCCGCGTTACCGAGGCCGGTGCGCAGCGCCGCCGCCTGACGCAGGCTTATCCGCACACGCATCGCGCCGCCGATCGCACGGCTGCGGGCATGAGCCTTGCCATGTTCTTCCGCCTTGCCGCGGTGCTGGGTGTCGGTTTCGGCGCCATTGCCATGCTTGCGATGATGGTTGGTTGAGGAGCGCTGAGATGGGCAAGTTTGTTATGAAAGACCTGGAGCCTCCCGCGACCGGCATTCGCTTCACCGTCGGCCGCGATGTGCGCGGCCGCTGGATCGTTAATGATCTGGAAGGCAAGGTGGGTGGCCTGTTTACCGACCGTGCCTCGGCCGTGCATTTCGCCATGTTCGAGAGCGATCACCTCCCGGGCGCCGTCTGGTGCCTGCCGGACCATGTGACGCTGACTCTGGGCGAGGCGTTTGAGCCGCGCCGCCTGCATGCGGGCAGCAGCGTTGCGCGCCGGGCGTGAGGGAGGACGCCATGCTCGGCGCGTTTCACTATTGGCGGAGACATGTCTATCCCCGCGGCCGTCTACCGCAACCGGCGGGTTCCGGGCGGCTGCGGGCATCGGATACGATCGTTGGGATGATGATCGTGATGCTGGCTGTGGTCGGTGTAAGTTATGCGATCGAGATGCTGCTGTTTTAAGCGGCACTCGCTTCTCCCCACCTAGCGTCTCATCCGTCAAAAAGACCCCTCCCCACAAGGGGGAGGGCTTAACCTGGCCGCGCCGCAGTGCCCTGATTGAGGCAGGCGAGTGCGGCGAGTCTTCTCCCCCCTTGTGGGGGAGATGGCCGGCAGGCCAGAGAGGGTCTTTCTATGCGCAACAGCTTTGCCGGCTGCGCAGGCACCCACCCCCAAAAACTCCTATAAAATTCCTATATCTTTCCCCGCCATCCCGTCTCGAACCTCTATGCGCTTCGGCCGCATATTTGGGGTCGAGAGATCGAAAGACCTTCTCCCGCCAGAACAAGCGTCAGCGGTGCCGTCCAGCCGGATGGCGCCCATCTGCTTGTCCGGCTTCGATCAGATCAAAGGGACCCGCTTCGATGATGGACATCATTCTCCTTGGCACGGCAGTCGTCTTTTTCGGCCTCTGCTTCGCTTACACCCGCGCCTGCGACAGGCTTTGAGGGGACGGCACGATGATACTCGACTACGTGCTCGGCGGTGGCGTCACCGTCCTTCTCACCCTCTACCTCACCTATGCTCTCATCCGCCCCGAACGCTTCTGATCAAGCCTTCGGGAACTGAAAGTTTCCTCACATGACCCTCAACGGATGGTTACAGATCCTCGTTTTCTGCGGGATCCTGATCGTGCTCGTCAAACCGCTCGGCGCCTATATGGCCCGAGTGTTTTCCGGCGGGCGCACGCTTCTTTCGCCGGTCCTCGTTCCGATCGAACGGGGACTTTATGCGCTTGCCGGCACGAATGAACGGGAAGAGCAGCACTGGACGACCTATGCCTTTGCACTTTTGATGTTCAATCTTCTCGGCACAGTGGTCCTTTACGCATTGCTGCGCTTCCAGGACATACTGCCGATGAACCCGGCCGGCATGCCGGCTGTCGGGCCGGAACTGTCCTTCAACACCGCCGTCAGCTTCGTCGCCAATACCAACTGGCAGAGTTATGGCGGCGAAAGCACGATGTCCTATTTCAGCCAGATGGTGGGCCTGGCCGTGCAGAACTTCGTGTCTGCGGCAACCGGCATAGCGATTGCGATTGCCCTGATCCGCGCCTTTTCGCGCGCCTCGGGCAAAGCGATCGGCAATTTCTGGGTCGATATGACCCGCGCCACCCTTTATATTCTGCTGCCGGCCTGCATCGTGCTGACGCTTATCTACGTCTGGCTCGGCGTGCCGCAGACCTTAGGTCCTTATGTGGATGCAACGACGCTCGAGGGTGCCAAACAGACGATCGCGCTCGGCCCGGTCGCCTCGCAGCTTGCCATCAAGATGCTCGGTACCAATGGCGGCGGGTTCTTCAACGCCAATTCGGCGCATCCGTTCGAAAATCCCGACAATATCTCGAACATGATCCAGATGCTGTCGATCTTTGCGATCGGGGCTGCCTTTACCAACGTCTTCGGCCGGATGGTCGGCAACCAGCGTCAGGGCTGGGCGATCCTCGGTGCCATGGGCATCCTGTTCATTGCCGGCGTCGGTATCGTCTACTGGGCGGAAGCCGCGGCCAATCCGATCATGCATGCATTCGGCCTTCAGGGTGCCAATATGGAGGGCAAGGAAGTCCGCTTCGGTACCGTCATGTCCTCGCTGTTTGCGGTCATCACCACGGCTGCCTCCTGCGGCGCGGTCAATGCCATGCACGGCTCGTTCACGGCGCTCGGCGGTCTCATCCCGCTCATCAACATGCAGCTCGGCGAAGTCATTGTCGGCGGCGTCGGTGCGGGTTTTTACGGCATCATCCTGTTCATCATCATCGCCATTTTCGTGGCCGGCCTGATGGTCGGGCGCACGCCGGAATATCTCGGCAAGAAGATCGAGGCGAAGGAGATGAAAATGGCGGTTCTGGCGATCCTCTGCCTGCCGCTCGCCATGCTGGTGTTTACCGCAATCGCCAGCGTCCTGCCGTCGGCGGTGGCATCTGTCGGCACCGGTGGCCCGCACGGGTTTTCGGAAATCCTCTACGCCTACACGTCTGCCGCCGCCAATAACGGCTCGGCCTTTGGCGGGCTCACCGCCAACACGCCCTGGTACAACGTGACGCTCGGTCTCGGCATGCTGATGGGCCGTTTCCTGGTGATCATCCCGGCTCTGGCGATTGCCGGCTCGCTGGTCGCCAAGAAGACGGTTCCCGCCTCTGCCGGCACTTTCCCCACCGATGGCGGCCTGTTCGTTGGGCTTCTCGTCGGCACGATCCTGATCGTTGGCGGCCTGACTTTCATGCCGGCTTTGGCACTCGGCCCGGTCGTCGAGCACCTGATGATGATCGCCGGGCAAACCTTCTAAGAGACACACCCATGAGCCTTCGTCAGGCACTCCGCCGCCAGTCAACCCTTGCCTCGCAGATGCGGGGTGAGGGGAGGTCCCCGAAAGGATCTCGGAGATGGTGCGGCTCCAACGCAATTCTGGCGATGATGGCGGGTGTTCTCGCCATCGTCTGCGCCGTCGAAATCCTGCACGGCTGACCGGCGCTCCTGATGTTTCAGGAGCAGCACGGTCGCCTCATCCAAGCTGGAGCCTCTTCATGAGCCAGTCCAAATCCGCGAGTATCCTCGATAGTCGCATTCTCATTCCTGCCGTGGGCGGCGCTTTCATCAAGCTCAACCCGCGCACACTTGCCAAGAACCCGGTCATGTTCGTCGTGGCCACGGTTTCGGTCCTGACCACCGTCTTGTTCCTGCGCGACCTTGCCGTCGGTGGCGACAATCTCGGCTTTTCCTTCCAGATCAATCTCTGGCTCTGGTTTACCGTTCTATTTGCCAACTTTGCCGAAGCGGTAGCCGAAGGCCGCGGCAAGGCGCAGGCGGACAGTCTGCGCAAGGCGCGCACCGAAACCCAGGCCAAGCTTCTGACCAACGCCAATGGCCGGGACTACAGGATGGTTGCCGGGACCAGCCTCAAGGTCGGTGACATCGTGCTGGTCGAGGCGGGCGACATCATTCCGTCGGATGGCGAAGTGATCGAAGGTGTCGCCTCCGTCAACGAGGCGGCGATTACCGGCGAAAGCGCGCCTGTGATCCGCGAATCCGGCGGCGATCGTTCGGCGGTTACCGGCGGCACGCAGGTTCTGTCCGATGTCATCCGGGTGCGGATTGCCGCCGCTGCCGGTTCGACCTTCATCGACCGGATGATTTCGCTGGTCGAAGGCGCCGAGCGGCAGAAGACACCGAACGAGATCGCCCTCAACATCCTGCTTGCCGGGATGACGCTGATCTTCGTGCTGGCGACGGCGACGATCCCGGCCTTTGCGACCTATGCCGGCGGATCGATCTCGATCTTTGTGCTTGTCGCTCTGTTCGTGACGCTGATCCCGACGACGATCGGCGCGCTTCTGTCGGCCATCGGCATTGCCGGCATGGACCGGCTGGTGCGCTTCAACGTGCTGGCCATGTCCGGCCGTGCGGTTGAGGCTGCCGGCGACGTCGACACGCTGCTGCTCGACAAGACCGGCACGATCACGCTCGGCAACCGTCAGGCGACCGAGTTCCGCCCGGTCCGCGGCTTGTCCGAACAGGATCTGGCTGATGCGGCGCAGCTTGCCTCGCTTGCCGACGAGACGCCGGAAGGCCGGTCGATCGTCGTGCTGGCCAAGGAAAAATATGCGATCCGTGGTCGCGACATGGCAGGCCTCAAGGCGACATTCGTGCCGTTCACCGCCCAGACAAGGATGAGCGGCGTCGATCTCGACGGAAGCCAGATCCGCAAGGGCGCGGTGGAGGCGGTGCTCGCCTATGTCGGCGGCGGCTCGCTGCCGGTGTCGGGCAATGCGGCGATAGCCGCCAGCCCGCAATCGGAGACGGTGCGGGAGCTGCAGGCGATCGCGGCAGAAATCGCCAAGGCCGGCGGTACGCCGCTGGCCGTTGCCCGTGATGGCAGGCTGCTCGGCGTCATCCACCTCAAGGATATCGTCAAGGGTGGCATTCGCGAGCGTTTTGCGGAATTGCGCAAGATGGGCATCCGGACGGTGATGATCACCGGCGACAACCCGATGACGGCGGCGGCGATCGCTGCCGAAGCCGGCGTCGATGATTTTCTCGCCCAGGCGACGCCGGAGAACAAGCTGTCGCTGATCCGCGAAGAACAGGCCAAGGGCAAGCTGGTCGCCATGTGCGGCGACGGCACCAATGATGCTCCGGCGCTGGCGCAGGCGGATGTCGGCGTGGCGATGAATACCGGCACGGTCGCCGCCCGCGAGGCCGGCAACATGGTCGATCTCGATAGTGATCCGACGAAGCTCATCGAGATCGTCGAGATCGGCAAGCAGCTGTTGATGACCCGCGGGGCGCTGACGACGTTTTCCATCGCCAACGACATCGCCAAATATTTCGCGATCATCCCGGCGATGTTTCTGGCCTTCTATCCGCAGCTCGGCGTCTTGAACGTGATGGGGCTTGCGACACCGCAAAGCGCCATCCTGTCGGCGATCATCTTCAATGCGCTGATCATCATCGCGCTGATCCCGCTGTCGCTCAAGGGCGTCACCTACCGCGCCATCGGCGCCGGTGCGCTTCTGTCCCGCAATCTGCTGATCTACGGCCTCGGCGGCATCATCGTCCCGTTCATCGGCATCAAGGCGATCGACGTGGTGATCACCGCGCTCGGTCTGGCTTAAGGAGTATTTTCCATGTTGAAGCAGCTTCGTCCGGCAATCGTCATGATCGTTGCCACAACCGCCATTACCGGCCTGATCTATCCCTTCGCCATGACCGGCATCGCCCAGGCGGTGTTTCCCGCGCAGGCGAATGGCAGCCTGATCGAAAAAGACGGTCAGGTGATCGGCTCTTCTCTGATCGGCCAGGGATTTGCCGGCGAGCAATATTTCCATGGTCGCCCGTCGGCTGCAGGTGATGGCTATAACGCCGCATCGTCCTCCGGCTCCAATCTCGGCCCGACCAGCCAGAAACTGATCGACCGGGTGAAGACGGATTACGAGGCGGCCAAGGCGACAAACCCGAATGCCGAGGTTCCGATCGATCTGGTGACCGCATCCGGCAGCGGGCTCGATCCGCATATTTCGCCGGAAGCCGCTTTCTTCCAGGTTGCGCGTGTGGCCAAGGCGCGGGGCATGGACGAGGCCAAGGTCAAGGCGCTGGTCGATGCGCATGTCGAGGGCCGCAAACTCGGGTTCTTCGGAGAGCCGGTGGTCAACGTGCTGGCGTTGAACATGGCGCTGGATGGTTCTAAGACGTAACGAATGCAGGCGTTTGCCTCTCACCCGGCCTCCGCTCCACTCGGCCACCCTCTCCCCGCAGGCGGGGCGAGGGGGAACGGATGGCTCGCGGCTCGTCTCCTTCTCCCCGTCTGAACGGGGAGAAGGTGCCGGCAGGCGGATGAGGGGCGGAGCCACCCTGAGAGATAAACCTTCATGCCCGACGCCAGTCGCGAGAACGGCCGAGACACGGATAACAGGCCATCGCCGGACGCGCTGCTGCGGCAGGCGGAGCGGGAAGGTCGTGGGCGGCTGAAGATCTTTCTGGGGGCTGCCCCCGGCGTCGGCAAGACCTATGAGATGCTGATGTCCGGCCGGGCGCGACAGGCGGATGGCGTCGATGTGGTGATCGGCGTGGTCGAGACCCATGGGCGCCGGGAAACCGAGGCGCTGGTCGGCGGGTTCGAGATCATTGCGCGGAAAGAGATCGATTATCGCGGCCAGAGCCTTGAGGAAATGGATCTCGACGCGATCCTTGCCCGGCGGCCGGCGCTGGTTCTGGTCGACGAACTTGCCCATAGCAATGCCAGCGGCAGCCGGCATCCGAAACGCTACATGGATGTGCAGGAGCTTCTGGCGCAGGGGATCGACGTCTATTCGACGCTCAATATTCAGCATGTCGAAAGCCTCAACGATGTCGTGGCGCAGATCACCCGCATCCGGGTGCGCGAGACGGTGCCGGACTTGATTATAGACCGGGCCGACGATGTCGAGATCATCGACATCACGCCGGACGATCTGATCAAGCGGCTCAATGACGGCAAGGTCTATATGCCGAAGACGGCGCGGCGGGCGATCGAGAATTATTTTTCGCCCGGCAACCTGACGGCCTTGCGCGAGCTGGCGCTGCGGCGCACCGCGCAGCGGGTCGACGAGCAGCTGCTCAACCACATGCAGGCGAATGCGATTTCCGGCCCCTGGGCGGCCGGCGAGCGGTTGCTTGTCTGCCTCGATCATGGTCGCAATGGTGCAAGCCTGGTGCGTTATGCCAGACGGCAGGCGGATCGGCTGCGGGCGCCCTGGGCGGTGCTACATCTCGATACGCCGCGGGATGCGACGCTTTCGGAAGAGGACAAGGATCGTCTGGCGGCCAATATGCGGCTGGCGCAGCAGCTGGGCGCGGAGGCGGTGACGCTGCCGGGGTTGTCTCCGTCGCGCGAGATCATCGCTTATGCCAATGCCAACAACTTCACCCATATCGTCGTCGGGCGGCCGGGAATGCCGCGCTGGCGGCAGCTCTGGCAGGGGTCCGTCACGCATGATCTGATCCGTTATGCGGGCGGCATCAGCCTCCATGTGATTTCCGGCAATGCGAATGAGGGCGCGCCTGAGCGCGGCGTGAAGGTTGCCCAGGCGCCAAAACCCTTCCGGGTGAAACATTATCTGCAGAGTGCCGGTTTCGTGGCGCTGGCAATCGGCGCCGGCATCGCGCTCGACCGGACGCTCGACGTGCGCAATCTGGCACTGGTCTTTCTGATGTCGGTGCTGGCGTCGGCCGTCCGGGGCGGGCTGGGGCCGGGGCTTTTCGCCTCGCTGCTCGGGGCGATCTCGTTCAACTTCTTCTTCCTCGAACCGCGCTACACGTTCACCGTGCGCGATCCGGAAAGCGTGATCGCACTGTTCTTTTATCTCGGCGTTGCGATCGTCGCCTCCAATCTCACGGCTGCCGTACAGCGGCAGGCCGTCGCTGCACGGCAGAGGGCGAGGACGACCGAAGACCTTTATCTTTTCTCCAAGAAGCTTGCCGGCACCGGCACGCTGGATGACGTGCTCTGGGCAACGGCCTTCCAGATCGCCTCGATGCTGAAGGTGAGGGTGGTGATCCTGCTGCCTGAAGACGGATCTATCGCCGTTAAGGCGGGGTATCCGCCGGACGATACGCTGGTCGATGCCGATATCGCTGCAGCCAAATGGGCCTGGGAACATAATCGTCCAGCCGGACGCGCCGCCGATACTCTCCCGGGGGCCAAGCGATTGTATCTGCCTTTGCGCACCGGCCGTGAGGCGGTTGGCGTGATCGGTCTCGACAACGACCGGCAGGGGCCGCTTCTGACACCCGACCAGCAGAGGCTTTTCGAGGCGCTGGCGGATCAGGCTGCGCTGGCAATCGAGCGGGTACAGCTGGTATCCGACGTCGACAAGGCGAAGCTGGCGGCCGAGACTGACCGGCTGCGCACCGCGCTTCTCACCTCGATCAGCCACGATCTCAAAACGCCGCTTGCGGCGATCATGGGCTCCGCCGACATGCTGAAGGATCTGGGTCCGCAATTGCCGGAAGAGACGCGGGCAGAGCTGCTGACCACCGTCATCGACGAATCCGAACGGCTGAACCGCTTCATCGTCAACCTGCTCGACATGACACGCCTCGGCTCGGGGTCGATGCAGCCGAACTATGCATTCCATTTTGCCGGCGACATGGCGGGGACCGCGCTCAGCCGGGCGGCGAAGATCACCGCCGGGCACAGGATCGAGGTCGCTATTCCTGCCGATCTGCCGATGCTGAAGGTCGATCCGGTGCTGTTCGAGCAGGTCCTGTTCAACCTCATCGACAACGCCGCGAAATACGCGCCGGAGGGGACCGTGATCGGCATAAGCGGAAAGCGGGACGGGAATTTCGTGCTGCTTTCGGTGATGGACGAGGGGCCGGGCGTGCCGGTTCAGGATCTGGAGCGGATCTTCGACAGTTTCTACCGGGTGCGCAAACGCGACCGGGTCAGGGCCGGCACGGGTCTCGGGCTTGCCATCTGCCGCGGCTTCGTCGAAGCCATGGGCGGCACGATCCGGGCGGACAACCGGTCCGATAGATCGGGCGCTATCTTTACCATCCGCATGCCGGTACCGGTCGAAATGCCTATCGTGGGAGACGAGCAATGACCAATGGCGCGGTGCGCATCCTGATCGTCGATGACGAACCGCCGATCCGCAAACTGTTGCGCGTCGGGCTGGCCACACAGGACTACGCCATCAGCGAGGCGATGAATGCCAAGGTGGCGATGGAGCTGGTGAGCACCGACAAGCCGGACCTGATCATTCTCGATCTCGGCCTGCCCGACATGAGCGGCCACGATCTTTTGGCCAAGTGGCGCGGCGAGGGTGTGACCCTGCCGATCGTCATCCTGTCCAGCCGTACCGATGAGGCGGGTATCGTCAAGGCGCTGGAACTTGGCGCCGACGACTATGTGACGAAACCCTTCGGCATGAACGAGCTTGGCGCGCGCATCCGGGTGGCACTACGCCACCGGCTGCAGACCCAAGGCGAAAAGCCCGTGTTTCAAACGGGGGACCTGACAGTCGATCTGGTAAAACGGATTGTGAAGGTGGGTGGCAAAGACGTGAAACTGTCGCCCAAGGAATACGATATCCTTCGCATTCTCGTGCAGCATGCCGGCAAGGTCCTGACCCACCGTTTTCTGCTGGAACATGTCTGGGATGGGCTGACCGATGTTCAATATCTGCGGGTCTATGTGCGCCAGCTGCGGCAGAAAGTCGAGGCGGCACCCGATCAGCCAAAATACATACTGACCGAGACCGGCGTCGGTTACCGACTGGTCGAAGAGATCTGATTTTTCGAAATGCCGATGGAGCATGCATGCAATTAAGCGACTACCTCCTGCCCGAGAATGTCAGCCTGGATCTGGCTGCGGCCTCGAAAAGAGAACTCATCGTCAAGCTGGCTGATCTCGCCTCGAAGAAAACCGGCGTCGATGCCTCGATCGTGTCTGCTGCCCTGACGAGCCGAGAAACCCTCGGGTCTACCGGTGTCGGGCAGGGCGTAGCCATTCCCCACGCAATCATGGATGAGCTTACCGCACAGTCTGTGCCTGTTCGTGCGCCTGTCGAAGCCGATGGATTTCGAGGCTGTCGATGAGGTGCCGGTCGATCTGATCGTCCTGCTTCTTTCGCCACCGGCAGACCAGAAGCACGGGCTCAACCTTCTGTCATGCATCGCCCGCCGCCTCAGGGACGACGTCATTGCTGACGCTGTTCGGTCGGCTGCGACATCCGAAGAGGCCTATATTCTGCTGACGCGAGACTGATCGCTTCCTAGAGCCAGCCGACTTTCTTGAAACGGTAATAAAGCACGCCGCAAAGCGCGACGATGGCGCCAAGGACGACATAATAACCGTACTCGGTCTTCAGCTCCGGCATGTTTTCGAAATTCATGCCGTAGATGCCGGCCACCGCCGTCGGCACGGCGAGAATGGCCGCCCATGAGGCGAGCTGTCTTGTGATGACGCCCTGGCGCTGCTGTTCCAGAAGGTTAGAGGCCTCGAACACCGAGGTGATGACTTCGCGCAGGCCACCGACCATGCTTTCCACCCGGCGGACATGATCCAGCACATCGCGGAAAAAGGGTTTTGCCTTCTTGTCGAGGCAGGGGAGATCGAGATTGACGAGCTTGCCCGCCACTTCCGACATCGGTCCCAGAATGCGGCCGAACAGGATCAGCTGGCGTCTCAGCCGGAACAGGCGGCGGATCTGTTCGCGTTCGAGGAAATTGGCGAGCATTTTCTGCTCCATTTCCAGAACCCGGTCCTCGATCGTCTGGACGGTCGGCAGATAGCCGTCGACGATAAAGTCGATAATGCCGTGCAGCACGTAATCCGGTCCCTGGATCAGCAGTTGCGGCGAGGCTTCAAGCAAGGCCCTGACTTCCGCATGGCCGCGAGCCGAGCCGTGCCGCACGCTGATGATATGGTGCTGGCCGACGAAGATCGCGGTCTCGCCGTATTTGATCTTGTCGCCATCGAGATAGGCGGTCTTGGCAACCACGAAAAGTTGGTCGCCATAGGCCTCCACCTTGGGCACCTGATGGGCGTTGACCGCATCCTCGACCGCAAGTTCGTGCAGCCCGTAGGTTTTCGCCAGCTTCTCCAGTTCTTCCGCTGCCGGCTCATGCAGGCCGATCCAGACGAAATCATTGCCAGTCAGCGGCGGGCGCGGCTCGTCGATCGAGATTTCTCGCCCACGCTTGCCATTGCTGTAGATATAGGAGGCGACGATGGTCATCGAACTGCCCGCAACATCAGATTGCGACCTGTTCGCCCAGCTCGACGACGCGGTTCGGCGGCAGCTTGAAATAGGCGGACGGATCGATGCCGAAATCGGCGAGCGCAATATAGAGCTTTTCCTGCCAGCGCGGCAGGCCGGTATTGGGTGTTTCGATCAGGTTTCGGCGACCGAGATAGAAGGAGGTCTGCATGATCTCGAACTTAAAGCCCTTCTTCTTGCAGACGGTCAGTGCCTTGGCGACGTTCGGCTCGTCCATGTAGCCGAAGGTGATGTCGAGGCGGATGAAACGCTTCGACAGCCTCGTCATCTCGACCCGTTCCTGGGCCGGAACGTAGGGTTTGTCCTGGGTCCAGATCGTCAGGATGACGTTCTGTTCGTGGAGGACATGGTTGTGCTTGAGGTTATGCAGCAGCACCGCCGGGGTACGGTCAGGCACGCTGGTGAGGAAAATCGCGGTACCCGGCACGGTTACCGGTGCGCTTGACGATTCCCGCTCGATCGAGCTTTCGATCGAGGTGATGAAGGTATCGAGCGGTATGTCGTTCTTGGCGGTCTTTTCCTTCAGGTATTTCGAGCCCTTGGTCCAAGTCCACATGGTCAGCATGATGACCAGCGCCAGCATCACCGGCACCCACCCGCCATCGTGTATCTTCAAGAGGTTGGCCGCAAGGAAAATCGCCTCGATGACAAACAGCGGTGCGAGGAGTATCGCCGCGGTGATCGCGCGGTATCCCCAGACTGCGCGAAGGAACTGGAAGGCCATCAGCGTCGTCACAACCATCGCTCCGGTGACCGAGATGCCGTAGGCGGTGGCCAGCGATTCGGAATCGCCGAAGGTGAAGATCAGGACGATGACACCGATGAACAGGACCATGTTGACGGCGGGAACATAGATCTGCCCGGTATTGGTTTCCGACGTGAACTTGATCGCAAGGCGTGGCAGGAAGCCGAGATGCACGGCCTGACGGGAGAGCGAGAAGGCTCCGGTGATGACCGCCTGGCTGGCGATGATCGTCGCCATCGTGGCCAGGATCACCATCGGTAGCAGCGCCCATTCCGGGTAAAGCAGATAGAAGGGGTTGGAGATTGTCGACGGATCGGCAAGAACGAGCGCGCCTTGGCCGAGGTAATTCAGGCCAAGCGCCGGGAACACCAGAATGAACCATGCGACACTGATCGGCTTGCGGCCGAAATGTCCGAGGTCGGCGTAAAGCGCTTCGGCACCGGTCACAGTCAGGAAGACCGCGCCGAGCACGATCAGGCCGGCCCAGCCCGCATGGGTGATGAACCACAGTGCGTTGACCGGATTGAGTGCCTCGAGGATCCTCCAGTCATCGCTTATATGAATGAGGCCGCCCCAAGCCATGGCAAGAAACCAGATGACCGTGATCGGGCCGAAGAACTTTGCCACGGCCTCGGTGCCCTTGGACTGAACCATGAAAAGACAGACCATGATGGCGGCGGAAAGCGGCAGGATATAGTCCGAGAAGGCCGGCGTCACGAGTTTCATGCCTTCGAGCGCCGACATGACCGACAGGGCCGGCGTGATCATCGCATCGCCGATGAACAGCGCCGAACCGATCAGGCCCGCAAAGAAAAGCACAGGCATATAGCTGCCTGTCTTTTTCATCAGAAGCGCCAGAAGCGAAAGCGTGCCGCCTTCGCCGTCATTGTCGGCGCGCAGCAGAAAGAGGACATATTTGAAGGTGACGATGATCGTCAGCGTCCAGACCATCAACGAAATGAGGCCGATGATATGTTCCGGCTGTGCGCCGCCATTGGCCGCAAACGGGCGCAGTGCCTCACGGAAGGCATAAAGCGGACTGGTGCCGATGTCGCCATATACGACCCCAATCGACCCAAGCAGCAGCACAAGAAATTTGCGGGTTTCCGAAGATGTATCGGAAGCGGCGGCATGCGATGCGGTCATAAGGTCTCCAGGCGCGCGGCCAAGGTTTGTCTCTGCCGCGGAATATGGGGTACCGCCGCGAGCATGGCAAATGCATGCATATAAGACTTTGATGTCATAGTCTCGCTCCCGGCATCGAAATCCTATGCGCTTGGAGCGATGGTGGTTCCTGCAAAAACAGGAGCAACAGCATGACACCCTTCCATCGCGCAAGGCGGCAAACTTTCACACCCCTGCTGACGCCGTTTTCTGATGGCCGAATCGATGTCCGGGCATTCGAGGCCGCAATCGACCGGCAGATCGTCGCCGGCGTCGATGGTGTTGTGGTCGGCGACCCGATCGGCGAGGGACCCAGCCTGAGCCAAGACGAGCGGGATGAGCTGCTGAAAGCCTGTATTGCCAGAGGCAGCCAGCATCTGACCGTCATCGCTGCCACCGGCACCAATTGTACGGCCGAGACGATCGAACGGTGCCGCCGTGCCCAAGATCTGGGCGCGGATGCGCTGCTGGTGACGGTGCCCTATTATTCGAAGCCTATGCCGAAGGGGGTTCTCAATCACTTTCATGAAGTCGCCGCTGCGGCCAGCATTCCCGTTATCGTCGATGACGATCCGGGCAGGACCGCCAGAGATTATGGGTCAGCCTTGCTCGAAAGGATCGCCAGTCTCGATATCATCATCGGCATCTGTCACGGCATGGATCGCCTTTCTCATTTTGCGGGGCTGTCCGCGCTCATGAAGGACCGCTTTCTGCATCTTTCGAGGGATGATCGCGCGATTTTGCAATTCTTGGACATGGGCGGACACGGCGCCATATCGCCGCTCGCCAACGTTATCCCGTCGCCAGTGCAAACTCTTATTGCCATGTCCGAACGCTCCAGTGCTTCGAATTCGCTTGAAAGGGCAGTCGATGCTGCCGCGATAGCTCTCGGGCGCGACGAGGTCGTTGCGGTGAAAGAGGCGCAGTCCTTCATTCACCAGTCCCTGGCCGATGTCCGGCTGCCGCTGGTGGCGGCGGAACCGGAAACGGTTATCCGTGTGCGGCAAGCCTTTGCACCCTTTGCGAGGTGCGGGCTCAGCATGCGGCGCGTTGCATGAAGCGGTTCATGGCTGTGTCGCCCGCCGATAAATAGTTCGTGGGTTCTATGCTCGTCGATTGCAATGTGCTGCTTTTTTAGCGAAACTTGATGCAGCATTTGCTGGGAGGAGCCCATGCACCAGAATCCACTGCATGCGGACGCGGTTTACGCTTCGGCCCAGTCCGTTGCCGCCAGTTCCCCTGTCGTCGCGTCGTGGCGACGCTGCATGGTCATGCATCACCTTGCGCCGGAGCAGAACCGCGTACCTGAGCGACTTAGCGAGAGCGAGTTCCGTCAGACCCGGCAGGCATCCGATCGATTGATCGCGGAGGCGCGCGAGGAGCTCGATCGGCTGTTCTCGACAGTCGGCAAGTCCGGTTGCTGCCTGCTGCTGACCGATCGCAATGGCGTGGCTCTGGAACGCCGCGGCGCGATGGGTGACGACAGGGCCTTTCATGATCTCGGCCTGTGGACGGCTGCGATCTGGACCGAAGCCAGCATCGGAACCAACGGCATCGGCACTGCGCTTGCAGATGAACGTGCCGTTTCGATCTTTCGCGACCAGCATTTCTTCTCTTCCAATACCGGGCTGAGTTGTACCACCGCGCCGATCCGCGACCATCGCGGCGAAGTGGCGGCGGCGCTCGACATTTCCACATGCCGGGACGACGTCAATGAAATGGTGCTGTCCATCCTTGCGCAGACGGTGCGTGACGCTGCGCTGAGAATCGAGCTCAATCTGTTCCGTTCCGCATTTCCGGGTGCGCGTTTCCTGATCGTGCCGCAGGCAGCGCACGCCGCGGCAGCACTTCTGGCGGTTGATCGCAACGATCTGGTGATCGGTGCGACCCGCGCGGCACGTCTGGCGCTGGGCCTCGACGATATGCGTATCGCCGCGGGCATTCCGGCATCCGATGCGCTTGATGAGAGCATGCCTGATGACCGTCAGGATCTGGTCGCGGCAGAGCGGGCAGCGCTCATGCGTGCCTTGTCGCGCGCCAATGGCAATGTCTCGCAGGCGGCGATCGCCCTTGGCATGAGCCGGGCGACGCTTCATCGCAAGATGAACCGGTTCGGCCTGCATTGAGATAAATCAACTTCTTTTGCGGTGCCGCATCGTTCGCGGCCCTCCACTGTAGCAAGGGTGCGACAGTGTGCACCGCCATATGGTCGCGGCCTGCTTTTCGTCAGGAGCAACCCGCCGCACATTCCCTTCCGAACCGGTCGTGAACCGGGAGCAGATACATCATGGGAGGATGACATGCTGCACCAGAAAATCGTCGAATCGCCGTTCAAGCTGAGATACGGCAACTTTATCGGCGGCGAGTGGAAAGAGCCGATCTCGGGCAAGTATTTCGACAACATCACGCCGGTCACCGGCGGCAAGATCTGCGAAATCCCCCGTTCGGACGAAAAGGATATCAACGCCGCGCTCGATGCTGCCCATGCGGCCAAGGACAAATGGGGGCGGACCGCACCGGCCGAACGCTCCAATATCCTGATGAAGATCGCCCAGCGGATGGAGGACAAGCTGGAGGTTCTCGCCCAGGCCGAAACCTGGGACAACGGCAAGCCGATCCGCGAAACGATGGCGGCCGACATTCCTTTGGCCATCGACCATTTCCGCTATTTCGCCTCGTGCATTCGCGCCCAGGAAGGCTCGATCGGCGAGATCGACAATGACACCGTCGCCTATCATTTCCATGAACCGCTCGGCGTCGTCGGGCAGATCATTCCGTGGAATTTCCCGATCCTGATGGCCGCCTGGAAGCTGGCACCGGCATTGGCCGCCGGCAATTGCGTGGTTATCAAGCCGGCCGAGCAGACGCCCGCTTCGCTGCTGGTCTGGGCCGAGATCATCGGCGATCTTCTGCCTCCGGGCGTGCTGAACATCGTCAACGGCTTCGGGCTGGAAGCCGGCAAGCCGCTGGCGTCGAGCCCGCGCATCGCCAAGATCGCCTTTACCGGCGAAACCACGACCGGCCGGCTGATCATGCAATATGCAAGCCAGAACCTCATTCCGGTGACGCTGGAACTTGGCGGCAAGTCGCCGAACATCTTCTTTGCCGACGTGCTCAACGAAGACGACGACTTCTTCGACAAGGCGCTTGAAGGGTTTGCGATGTTCGCGCTCAACCAGGGCGAGGTCTGCACATGCCCGAGCCGTGCGTTGGTGCATGAGAGCATCTACGACCGGTTCATGGAACGGGCGGTCAAGCGTGTCGAGGCGATTGTGCAGGGCAATCCGCTCGACGCATCGACGATGATCGGTGCGCAGGCGTCCACGGAGCAGATGGAGAAGATCCTCTCCTATCTCGATATCGGCAAGCAGGAAGGCGCGGAAGTGCTGACCGGCGGTACGCGCAACGATCTCGGCGGTGAACTGGCCGACGGTTATTACATCAAGCCGACCATCTTTGCCGGCCATAACAAGATGCGGGTGTTCCAGGAGGAAATCTTCGGGCCGGTCGTGTCGGTTGCCAAGTTCAAGACCGATGCGGAAGCGCTCGAAATCGCCAATGACACGCTTTACGGCCTCGGCGCCGGTGTGTGGACGCGTGACGGCAACCGCGCCTATCGCTTCGGCCGGGAAATCCAGGCCGGTCGCGTGTGGACCAATTGCTACCATGCCTATCCGGCGCATGCGGCGTTTGGCGGCTACAAGCAGTCGGGCATTGGTCGCGAAACGCACAAGATGATGCTCGACCATTACCAGCAGACCAAGAACATGCTGGTGAGCTACAGCCCGAAGAAGCTCGGCTTCTTCTGATATCAGATGCGGGCCGGGCAGGGGCAACGCTCCTGCCCGGTTTTTTCGTCGGTCACGCCGCTGGCAATCGTCTTGAAAGGATTATGCGATAGAAAGTCAGTATTGCGGCAATCGAGATCTTGCGTGATGTCGAATGAAAATGAGCCTCTCGTCGAAATGCTGTTCCGCAACGGGACTTTGACCGTCGTCGGGATCATCCTTTCATTCTCTCTCACGTTTCTCAGTCAGTGGGCCCAAAATCCGGTGCCTTGGACATTGATCGACCTGCCGACCATGCTGTTTCTATCGGCCGGCATTATCACGCAGGGCAGTTCCCTGGTGGTCTTTTTGCGTCACGATTCACTGCAGCGACGTGTCTATGACAAGGCCAGCAGGATGTTTCTCTATGGTCTGGCGATGACCGTATCGGGTGTGTTCCTCGCCATTCTGATCGACTTCATCCAGCTCGTCGCCTGAGCTTAACAATTTACGTTCTTGGAGGAGCAGCCATGGACACTACCGTCAACGGCGAACCGCGTGTCACCGCTACCGATGCGGCTTTGAACCTGATCGCGGAAATCAAACAGGACTATCCCGAGATCCTCTTCCACCAGTCCGGCGGCTGTTGCGACGGGTCTTCGCCGATGTGTTATCCGACGGATGATTTCATCGTCGGCGATCATGACGTGAAACTCGGCGAGATCGGTGGCGTGCCGGTCTATATCAGCGGCAGCCAGTTCGAGGTGTGGAAACATACGCAGCTGATCATCGACGTCGTGCCGGGCCGGGGCGGCATGTTCTCGCTGGACAACGGACGGGAAAAACGCTTCCTCACCCGCTCGCGCATTTTCGGTGGTGGAGAGGCGTGCGCCATTCCGCAGGTTAGCGGATAGCAGTCTGATAGCTTTTGTCTATCGAGTCATCCGAACAGGCGGCTTGATGTGCTCTTGACGATCATCAATAGCATTCGTCATGACTGTATCATTTATCGGCAAGAAGTCCTCTGCCGCAGGTGGCTGGGGAGCATTGAAGAGCTGCGGAAAGCGGCTTCTCGAAAGCGGATCGCCGCTTACCGGCGCCCGTACCATGTTGAAGGCGAACCAGTCGGACGGTTTCGATTGTCCAGGCTGCGCCTGGGGTGACCCCGAGCATGGCTCCTCCTTCGAATTCTGCGAAAACGGTGTAAAGGCCGTCTCCTGGGAAGCGACGGAAAAACGCGCCACTCCAGCCTTTTTTGCCGGCAATACGGTATCCGAACTGCGCAAGCTCAGCGATTACAAGCTGGAGCTGAATGGCCGCCTGACCCATCCGATGCGTTATGACAGGGCAAGTGATCGTTACCTGCCCGTTGCCTGGGAAGACGCCTTTGCCGAAATCGGCAGCATGCTCAAAAACCTCGATAGTCCCGATCGGGCGGAGTTCTACACATCCGGCAGGGCCAGCAACGAGGCGGCTTATCTCTACCAGCTGTTTGTCCGTGTCTACGGCACCAACAATTTTCCCGATTGCTCGAACATGTGCCACGAGGCGAGTGGCGTTGCGCTGAAACAAGCGATCGGCGTCGGCAAGGGCACGGTGCTGCTGGAAGATTTCGAAAAGGCGGATGCGATTTTCGTCATCGGCCAGAACCCCGGCACCAACCATCCGCGCATGCTGGGCGATCTTCGCCGGGCAGCGATCCGCGGTGCCGATGTGGTCGTGTTCAACCCAGTCCGTGAAAAGGGTCTCGAGCGGTTTTCCGATCCGCAGGACAAGATCGAGATGTTGCGCGGCAGCTCCACAGAGATTGCCAGCCAGTATTACCAGCCGCGTCTCGGCGGCGACATGGCGGCTGTGCGCGGCATGGCGAAGGCGGTGTTTGCGGCGGAGGATGCAGCGGTCGCCGCGGGCAAAGCCGCTGTTCTCGATCATGATTTCCTCAAAGAGCATTGCGCCGGTCTTGCCGATTATCGCGCCGCCGTCGATCGAACGGGTTGGGCTGAGATCGAGGACCAGTCGGGCCTGAGCCGCGAAGAGATCGAGCGGGCGGCTGATGTCTATATGCGTGCCGATCGGGCGATCTGTACATGGGCGATGGGTGTCACCCAGCATCTGCATTCCGTCGCGACGATCCGCGAGATTACCAATTTCATGCTGTTGCGCGGCAATATCGGCAGGCCCGGTGCCGGCCTTTGCCCGGTGCGTGGCCATTCCAACGTGCAGGGAGACCGCACGGTCGGCATTAACGAAAGACCGCCCGCCGCTTTCCTCGATGCACTGGAAAAACATTTCGGCTTTTCCGCGCCACGCACGGATGGGCATAATGTGATCGCGGCAATCGGCGCTATGCTGGATGGTTCGGCGCAGGCCTTTATCGGGCTCGGCGGCAATTTCGCCCGCGCCACGCCCGATAGCGCCCTGGTCGAAAAGGCGCTTGGCCGGATGAAGCTAACCGTCAATATCGCGACGAAGCCCAACCATTCGCATCTGATGCCGGGCGAAGTCTCCTATATCCTGCCATGCCTCGGGCGAACCGAGATGGATCTCAATTCGGCAGGCAATTCGCAACTCGTGAGCGTCGAGGATTCGATGAGCATGGTGCATGGTTCCGCCGGTATCAACCGCCCGGCCTCACCGCATCTTTTCTCCGAAGTCGCGATCCTTGCCGGTATCGCCGAGGCGACGGTGGGTTCGGGTATTGTCGACTGGGCGGCGCTTGCTGACGATTACGACCGCATTCGCGATCACATCGAGGCGACGATCCCGGGGTTCGAGGATTATAACACCCGCTTGCGCAAGCCGCGGGGCTTCCTTCTGCGCAATACCGCCGCTCATCGCGAATGGAACACTCCGGCGGGCAAGGCATCGTTCTCGGCGACGCCGCTACCGGAAGAGACCGTGCATCAGCGCGCCCGCAAGGGTGGTGGTCGTTTCGCGCTGCAAACCTTCCGTTCGCACGATCAGTACAATACCACGGTCTATGGTCTCGATGACCGTTATCGCGGTGTCTATGGCGAACGGCAGGTGATCTTCATCCATCCCGAAGACCTGCAGGCGATCGGCGCTGCGGCCGGTGACCGGACAGACGTCGTCGGCGACTATGACGACGGAATTTCACGGGTCGCGCCGGATTTCCGTTTTGTGCCCTACGATATCCCGCGCGGCAGCATCGCCGGTTATTATCCCGAGCTCAACGTTCTCGTACCGCTCAGCAGTGCGGGCGATGAAAGCGATACGCCGACATCGAAGTCGATCATGGTATCGTTCCGCAAAAGCGAGGCGGCTTGAACGCAAACGAGGATGATGCCGAGCAGTTTCTGTCGCTTGTCGCCGGAATGCAGGCGAAGGATGCCCGGCTGACGCCGCTTCAGGCGGCGCTGATCGTTGCGGCAGAACGCGGCATCGCACGCGATAGCCGCACGTTTGCCCGGGTCGTCGGCGTTGCCCATGCGCTTGCTTTGAGAGAAGTCAACGCGCTGGTGAAGATGGGCGGTTCGCTCCGTGTCACCAAACGGGAAGCGCGGACCTTGAGGACGCATTATGTCCTGCAAGATGGGACGGCAGGAGACGAGGCTGCTCTTTAGTGGCCATCCGGCTGTGACGCGAGTTGAAATGGTTCCAAAAAAATCTATTAAAATCAATTAATTGACCATCGTTCAAAATTCTCGAACGGATTATGTACGGAATAGTACATACATTTTCTTGCAATTTTGTCGCAGGCGGCGTTATACCGCAGGTGCGGGCATGGATGCCTGTCGCTGGCGCGCGGGGAGGGCGTGGCAAGCGAGTTCTCGAAGTCCTCGAACGGGACGCCTCCGACTAGCCGATTGCATTACATTCGGCCCGCCGCGCGCGTTTCTTCGACAGAAGCACGGTAAGCACATTTGATCCTGTTCCCCGCTCCTGACGGCACTGCTGTGTGCTTGGACTGTCGACACTGTCGAACCCACAACTGGAGCTAGAGACACCCATGGAAACCTCTCGAGGCGCCTTGTCCGCGATAGCCAAGATCTGGCTTTTCGTGCTTGGTGCCGTCCTCGCCCTCGCGGGCTTGTTCTTCGCCATAGCCGGCGGCAAACTCGTTTCTCTCGGCGGAAGCTGGTATTTTGTGCTGGCCGGCATCGCCATCGCCATTGCCGGCGTTCTGACCATCCTGCGCAAGCCTTCCGGCGCGCTTCTTTTCGGCCTTGTGACCATCGCTACAGTCCTGTGGTCGCTTTGGGATGCGGGCCTTGATTTCTGGCCGCTGATTTCGCGCCTGCTGGCTTTCGGTGTCGGTGCCACGGTCATCGCGCTCAGCTTCCCGCTGCTGCGCAAGGCCGCCGGCCGCACGCCGGCCTACCTGCCGTCCTTCGTGGTCGCCGCCGTTCTCGCGGTCGCATCGGCTGCCGGTTTCGCCGGCATGTTCGTGCCGCACCCGACGGTCGCCTTTTCCGGCACGCCTGCTGCACTGACGCCGGTCGATCCGGCCAAGGAGCAGAAGAACTGGGAAGCCTACGGCAATACCAATGGCGGCTCGCGTTTCGCAGCCCTCGACCAGATCACCCGCGACAACGTCAAGGACCTGACGGTTGCCTGGACATATCATACCGGTGACACCCCGATCAGCCCCGGCGGCGGCGGTGCCGAAGACCAGCTGACGCCTCTGCAGGTCGGCGAGCGGGTGTTCCTGTGCACGCCGCATAACAACGTCATCGCGATCGACGCAGATACCGGCAAGGAAATCTGGAAGAACGAGATCAACGCCAAGTCGTCCGTCTGGATGCGCTGCCGCGGTCTCGCCTATTTCGACGCCGCCGCACCGCTCGCGCAGCCGACAATCGACGGTTCGACGCCCGTGACCCCGGTAACGGTTGCCGAAGGTGCGCTGTGCCAGCGTCGCATCATCATGAACACGATCACCGCCGAGCTGATTGCGCTGGATGCCGATACCGGCGCATTCTGCACGGATTTCGGCGTCAATGGCCGCGTCGACCTGAAGGTCGGCCTCGGCGTCGCCGCCGATCCGCAATACGTGCTCACGGCAGCCCCGACGGTGGCTGGCACGACGATCATCATCGGCGGCCGTATCGCCGACAACGTCCAGGTGGATATGCCGGGCGGCGTCATGCGCGGCTTCGACGTGGTTACCGGCCAGCTGCGCTGGGCCTTCGACCCGGGCAACCCGACGGTCAACACCGCACCGCCGGAAGGCAAGACCTATACACGTTCGACACCGAACGTCTGGGCCGGCACCTCCTATGATGCGGCATCGAACACCGTGTTCCTGCCGGTCGGCAGCCCCTCGGTCGACCTTTATGGTGCGACCCGCACCGAACTCGACCACAAATACGGCGCGTCCATGCTGGCGCTCGATGCCACCACCGGCCGTGAAAAGTGGGTCTACCAGACGGTCCACAACGACCTCTGGGACTTCGATGTGCCGATGCAGCCCTCCTTCGTCGATTTCAAGAAGAAGGATGGGACAACGGTTCCTGCTCTGACCTTCGGCACCAAGGCCGGCCAGATCTGGGTTCTCGACCGTGCCACCGGCCAGCCGCTGACGGACGTCGCCGAAGTTCCGGTCGTTCCGGGCAAGATCCCCAACGAGCCCTATTCCCCGACGCAGAAGCTGTCGGTCGGCATGCCGCAGATCGGCGCCCAGACGCTGACCGAAAGCGACATGTGGGGTGCGACCCCGTTCGACCAGCTGTTGTGCCGCATCGCCTTCAAGGGCATGCGTTATGACGGCGTCTATACGGTTCCGGGTACGGATCTGGCGCTCAACTTCCCGGGTTCGCTGGGCGGCATGAACTGGGGCGGCCTCTCCACCGATCCGACGACGAATACCATTTTCGTCAACGACATGCGCCTCGGCCTGTGGATCCAGATGAAGGAAGCCGCACCGACCACCGCCGTCGCAAGCGGTTCGGAAGCCACCAACACCGTCATGGGCCTCGTGCCGATGAAGGGCACGCCCTATGCGGTCGATAAGAACCGTTTCCTGTCGGCGCTTGGCATTCCCTGCCAGGAACCACCTTACGGTTCTCTGACGGCAATCGACATGGATAGCCAGAAGATCAAGTGGCAGGTTCCGCTCGGCACCGTTCAGGATACCGGTCCGTTCGGCATCAAGATGGGTCTTCCGATCCCCATCGGCATGCCGACCATCGGCGGTTCGCTTGCCACCCAGGGCGGCCTGGTCTTCTTCGCAGCCACCCAGGATTATTATCTGCGCGCCTTCGATAGCGCGACGGGCAAAGAAATCTGGAAGGCTCGTATGCCGGTTGGCAGCCAGGGCACGCCGATGACCTACAAGTCGCCGAAGACCGGCAAGCAGTATGTCGTCATCTCGGCCGGTGGTGCTCGCCAGTCGCCCGATCGCGGCGACTACGTGATCGCCTACGCTCTGCCGGACTGAGCGATATAATCTCTGACGAAATCGGGCCGCGGCATGGATCATGCCGCGGCCTTTTCCGTTCGTAAGCTTCAGGCTTTGCCACAGCTCAGTCGGGCTGGGGGCTTTACAGCGGCTCAATCACGACTAGGTTGGTAGCGAAATCGGGCGCCATGGGGTGGCGACCGGCTTACCGAAATTAAGCAGGAGTTGACCCTTGACCTATGACGTCGCTGTAGTCGGTTCCGGTTTTTCTGCCATCGCCCTGACGATCAATCTCCTACGCCAGCTCGGCCCGGAGCGGTCGATCGCCATCATCGGCGACGATCCCGGCTTCGGTCGCGGTACGGCCTATCGCAGCGAGTTCTATCTTCACAGGCTGAACGTGCCGGCGGCACGGATGAGCGCCTTTCCGGACCAGCCCGACGACTTTCTCAACTGGCTGAAGGAAAAAGGGCGCAAGCCGATCGGTGATTATTTTGCTGCGCGCGGAGACTATGGGCTCTACCTGCGCGACCGGCTTGCTTCGCTGATCCGAAAGCGCGACGACCGGGTAGCTGTGGATTTCATCAAGGCCAAGGCGACGGCCTGTATGATGCCCGGCGAGGCGGATGTCGAATTCCATCTCGACAACGACACGGTGTTGCGCGCCAAACATGTCGCGCTCTGCCTCGGCGTCGGCAATGCGGAAATGCCGATCGCATCCGATCTCGTCCCGCAGAAGATGCAGCATCGTATCATCCAGAACCCATGGAGGCTCGGCTGGCTCTCGTCGATCAAGCCGGATGATGACATCTGCATCCTCGGCTCCGGTTTGACGATGATCGATCAGGTCCTGTCGCTGCGCTCTCACGGGCATCGCGGCAAGATCCATGTCATCTCGCGGCGCGGGCTGATCCCGCACGCTCATGCCACGATCAAGCCGGAGCCGGTTGAACCTCGTCTGCCTGCGGAAAGCCGCGAGATCAGCGAGATCCTTGCCGGTTTCCGCTCCCAGGTGCGCGAAGGCGCGGACTGGCGCGGGCTGATGGATGGGTTGCGACACCGCACGCAATATCTCTGGCAGGAACTCAACGACGCGCAGCGGTCGCGCTTCATGCGGCATGCGCTTGCCTGGTGGAACATCCACCGCCATCGGCTGGCGCCGCCGGTCTGGTCGCGTTTCAGGCCGCTGATTGAGGACGGTACGGTCACTGTTCATGCGGGTTTCATCCGCGAGATCAGGGAGGCCGACGGCCGGATCGGCATCCGGTTCCGCAAACGCGGTACACCCGAGACGCACGAGATCGCCGTCGACTGGATCGTCAACTGCACCGGCATGGAGCGCGCCGGCATTGCCCATTCGCCGCTTTTGCAGCAGATGTGCGAGACATCCGTGATCGGCATGGACAGGCTGGGTCTCGGCGTCAGCGTCGATGCCCGGTCACGCATCTGCTGCCCGGATGGAACGGTGCGGCAGAGGCTTTACGCCGTTGGTGCCCTGACCGCCGGCCAGTTCTGGGAAATCACCGCCGTGCCGGATATTCGCAACCAGGCGAAACAGGTGGCGGAAGAGATTGCGGGTGAACTGACGGGCGGTGCCGAGTTAGGGCATCGACAGAGCGCTTAAGGGTGTTTGGCGGGCACGCATCTCTCAACCCTCATCAAGTCAGTTGCGTCTCGTATTCTTTTAGCCTCGCATTTGCGATGACGACGATGCGTCGCATGATGGCGTTGATTGCGAGGCGCTTCGGCTTTCCGGCTGCGACGAGCCGTCGGTAGCCGTCTGCCAGGGGGCTCGTTCCGCGGATTGCCGTGAGGGCGGCGGTGAAGAGCACCGGCCTGATCTGTCGTCTTCCGCCCGAGGTGACTCGATGGCGCTGCATTGCGCCGCTATCGCGCGGATGAGGCGCGCAACCGGAAAGGCCGGCAGCCTTGCGGCGATCGATATGGCCAAGCTCGGGCATGGTGGCGATCAGCATGGCGGAAACGACGGGACCAATGCAGGGAACCGATTGCAGAATGGTTCTGCGTTGCGCCATCTGCGGGCTTTTGGCGATCAGCAGGTCGATCTGCCTTTCTGTCTCCACAATGCGCCGGTCGAGATCTCGGACATGGCTTTTGATCTGAGTTGCAATCGGCCTGTTGCGAGGGGCTGCCAGCCTATTGGTTTCCTGCACCCGCATGGCCACGAGATCGGCGCGACGGGCGACAAGCAGTTTGACCATGCTTTGCGTCTTTTCCGGCAGTTGCCAACGGCAAAGCCTGGTGCCGCGATCAAGTGCGTAATGGGCCAGGAAGCGCGCATCGATCGGATCGGTCTTGGCTCTGGTGCCGAAGGAGCGGATGAAGGCCTTGACCTTGGCAGCATCGGCCCGGTGGGTGGGAATGGCGAGGGCGGCAAGGACGCTCAGCAGCATGTCCTCGTATCCGCCGGATGCTTCACAGACGGCCAGCACATCGCAGCAGCCTGCATAGGGTTCAAGCGCCTTTCGAAGGGCCGCTGGTGTATTTTCGACGGTGCTTGTCTGATGGCTTCGGCTGTCGAAGATGGTGACGGTCCGGCAGGAGACGTCACAGCCGAGGGCGAACTGGATTTTATCGGCATTCGGGGTCATGATGGTGCTCCATGCTTAGCATTGTCTGCGGGCGCGGCGAAAGCCGGCCCTTTCAAGTCAACAAGCGATGCGAAGCTGGTGCGGCAGCGGCCCACCATGAGGCCGGTCGGAAAGACCTATTCCTGTCCGGGCGCGCCACCGCATGATCCCCGGGAAGGCCATCCCGGGGATCATCCAGGCTTCGGCAGCAGTAAAGCACATTTCTCGATAGACAATTCCTGTGCCCGTCACAGGAATCCAGCCAGCCCAAGTCCTTGGGCTGAAAAAGACCCTTTTCGACGCGCAGACGCACGTTTGCTGGATTCCTGTCACAAGGACAGGAATGGGGGAGTTCTTGTCTACGTCCGCGGCTTCAAATTTTCCGGGTCATACAGCGGTTTGTATCCGACCGCCGCGACTTCCACCGGGAAATCCTCGTTGAAATAATTGACCAGCAGCTTGCGGCCGACCTGGGCGAAATCGTGCGGCAGATAGGCCAGCGCGATGTTCTTGCCAATCGTCGGCCCGTAGGCGACAGAGGTCGTGTAGGAGATGCGGCCCAACTCATCGACCAGCGTCTTGCCGGTCTCCGGGTCCATCACCGGCATGGAGCCGACCGGGTAACGCTTGACGCCTGATGCATCGGTGTTGTCGGTCATGACCAGGGTGCAGAGCATGGCCGGCTGGTGTTCCCGCGCCTTGTATTCCAGATGCTTGGCCTTGCCGCGGAAATCGGCTTCCTTGACCTTCGGACGGGCCAGATCGGCTTCGATCAGGTTGTACTGGGTCAGAAGATCGCCGTTCTGCAGGCGCAGCGACTTTTCCATGCGGCGGGAATTGGCATAGGTCTCGACGCCGAAGGCCATGACGCCGGTTGCCCGCAGCGCATCCCAGACGGCAAGGCCGTCCTCGTATGTCATATGCAGTTCCCAGCCCTGTTCGCCGACATAGGAAATGCGGAAGGCGGTGACCGGCTTGCCGGCGATCTCGATCGGCTTGATCGCCGCGAAGGCAAAGTTCTCGATGTCGAGGCCGGCTGGATCGGCCACGACCTTTTTCAGCGTCTCGCGGGCGTTCGGCCCCCAGATGCCGATGGTGATGAACTTTTCCGAGACGTCGGTGATGGTGACGTCAAGGCCTTTGTCCTCGGCAATGCGCTTCATGTAGTGGAAGTCGCGCGGGCCGGCATCTGCGCCGTTGACCAGACGACCACGGTCTGCCAGCCGGAAGACGGTGAAGTCGGCGCGGACCATGCCCTCGTCGTCGAGGAAGTGGGTGTAGATGCCCTTGCCAATATTGGCGTCGCCGCCGATCTTGGCCGCACACAGCCATTCGAGCAGCTCGACATGGTCGGGGCCTTCGATATCGACCATATGGAAATGCGACAGGTTGACGATGCCGCAATCCTCGCTCATCGCCAGATGTTCGGCATTGGAGACACGCCAGAAATGGCGGTTGTCCCATTCGTTCTCGCGCACCGGCACCTGGTCTGCGTATTTTTCGAGGAGATGTTCGTTGGCGGCGTAGCCATGGGCACGTTCCCAGCCGCCAAGTTCCATGAAGTAACCGCCGAGTTCCTTTTCGCGCTCATGGAAAGGCGAGCGTTTGGCGCCACGACCGGTCGCATAGGGTTCGCGCGGGTGGACGGCCGGGAAGTAGATCTTCTGCGCTGCCTCATAGGTGCGGCCCTCAATGAATTCCTCGGTCAGCTGGTGTGGGTAGAAGCGGGAATAATCGATCGAGTTATGATCGACCTCGGTGCGGCCGTCGGTTATCCAGTCGGCGATCAGCTTGCCGTATCCGGGGCCGTCCTTGACCCAGATGGCGACGCAATACCAGAGGCCGCGTACCTTCTGGCTTTCGCCGCAGGAGGCGCCGCCGGCGGCGGAGACCTGCAGTAGGCCGTTAAAGGAATGGCCTTCGTTATAACCCAGCTCGCCGAGGATCGGCGTCAGTTCCATCGCACGCTCGAGCGGCGTCAGGATCTGTTCCATGTCGAGATCGCGCTGCGAGGGCGACAGGCGAGCCTCATGTTTTTCGAGAATGTCGCGCGGGTGGCAGAGGCGCGGATTGTCTGTCTCGTAATACCCCCATTCGATCTGGCCGCCCTCGGTCGTGTTCGGGTCGCCGGTGTCGCGCATATAGGCGGAATTGCCCTGGTCGCGCAGCAGCGGGTAACCGATCTCCTTGCCGGTGCCTTCGAATTCATTGTACGGCCCGAAGAAGGTGAGCGGGTGATCGACCGGCATGACGGGCAGGTCTTCGCCGACCATTTCGGCGATCAGGCGGCCCCAGATGCCGGCGCAGACGATGACATGATCGGCCATGATCGTGCCGCGATGGGTGACGACACCCTTGATGCGGCCGTTCTCGACGATCAGCGACTGGGCCGCCGTATTGCCGAAGACCGCAAGCTTGCCGGCCTTTTCGGCGGCGTCGACCAACTTGCCGGCAACCGTTTGGCTGCGGGGAATGACGAGGCCGGCATCGGGATCGAACAGGCCGCCCTGAACCTGATCCTCCTCGATCAGCGGGAATTTCTCCTTGATCTCGGCAGGAGAGACGTAATGGGCGCGGGTGCCGAAAGCCTTGGCGGACGTCAGCTTGCGCTTGATCTCTTCCATCCACAGGTCGTCGCCGGTGCGGGCGACTTCCAGGCCGCCGATGCGCGCGTAGTGGCCCATCTTCTCGTAGAAGTCGATCGAATACTGGGTGGTCCAGACCGACAGGTAATCGTGGCTGGTCGTATAGCAGAAATCCGAGGCATGGGCGGTCGAGCCGATATCGGTCGGGATGCCGGACTTGTCGATGCCGACGATGTCGTCCCAGCCGCGCTCCACCAGATGGTGGGCGATGGAGGCACCGACGATGCCGCCCAGACCGATGATGACCACTTTTGCCTTGGTTGGAAATTCTGCCATTGCCGTCTCCTGAATATGCGGGGGAGATTAGCGACAGTTCGCGGCCCAGCCCAGTCGATATACGACACGAAGAGCCAATCATCACGTCATGATATGACGCTTACTCCATCCCGCTCAGACACCATCGTCGGGAATATTCAGGAGATGACCGCAGGCCTTGCAGTGGACGGCGTCGGTATCATGCCGCTGAAGCCCGCATTCGGGGCAGGCAAAGCGCACCTTGTGTGGCCGCACGATTGCCTGGGCCAGCCTCACGAACAGCGAAATGCCGATGATCATGGTGAAGACGGAGGTCAGCTTGCCGAGTGTGCCGGGAAGCGTGATGTCGCCGAAACCGGTCGTTGTGATGGTCGCCACGGTGAAATAGAGCGCATCGACGAAACCTTCGCCGCCATCGCGATTGTAGAAAAAAGTCGTGTAGACGAAGCCCGTGACCATGAAGAGGAAAACGACGAAGTTCAGGCTGGCGCGGGTGACATCTTCCAGATGCAGGCAGCCGAAACGGCGCATCAGCTCCCTCAGCAGCGGGCTTCGGCCGATCGCCCATATGCGCATGACGCGCAGAAAGGCGAAATTGAACAGCGTATCGGGAAACAGCAGGGTGGCCAGAATGACGAGGTCGACCCAGGTCATCGGGTTTTTCAGGAAACGACCGAGCGACGGTGCGGCAAGCGAACGGGCTATCAGTTCGGCACCGACCCAGACGGCTATCATGTAATCGATAATGAGATAGGACGGCCCGTCCCGCAGATAGGGGCCGAGCAGAAAGAAGGCGAGGATGCAGATGTCGATAAAGGCGAGCAGCCCCTGCCAGCGCAAGGCCCAGGTATCGCGGCCCTTGGCTATGCGGCGGATGGTTTCCCGCAGCGGGTTGATGTCGAAACGGGATGTGCCTGGGGTGTCTTGAGAATCCATGCTGCGTAGATATTGGACCGTGCCCGGAGGTCAAGCGCACCTGCGTTGCCCAAGATCAAGATTGACCTTGAAAAACGATGTGTTTGTCGTGCTTAATCGGGGCAGGACGCAATGGTCTGGAGGAGACTGGAGCGTCCGGGAGGCCGAATGTCATCACCAAACCTTATCGAAGGTTGATCCCGCATGGCCTATAAAACGACGATCGAGCAGACTGTCTTTCGCTTCGATGACCTGAAGACGCTGCTTGCAAAGGCGACGCCGGAACGCTCCGGCGACCAGTTGGCGGGCATAGCAGCGGAAGGCCCGGTCGAACGGCTGGCGGCGCAGATGGCGCTTGCCGATCTGCCGTTGAAGGCATTTCTCGGCGAGGAACTGATTTCTTCCGACGATGACGAGGTTTCCCGGCTGATCGCGGAGCGGCATGATCCGGCGGCCTTCTCCGCGGTGTCGTCGCTCACCGTCGGCGAATTCCGTGAGTGGTTGCTCAAGCCCGAGACGACCCATGACCGGCTGGAGGCCGTAACCTGGGGCCTGACGCCGGAAATGGTTGCGGCCGTGTCGAAGATCATGCGGCTGCAGGACATGATTGCGGTGTCGGCCAAGCGCCGCGTTGTGACACGCTTTCGCAACACGATCGGGCTCGCCGGGCGGCTGTCCACCCGCAACCAGCCCAACCACCCGACCGACGACAGTCGCGGCATCATCGCATCGGCGATCGACGGGCTGCTGATGGGATCGGGCGATGCGGTGATCGGCGTCAACCCGGCGACCGATGCGGTCGAGGACTATGTGCGGATCGTCTCGCTTCTCGACGAGCTGCGCGACAAGCTCGCAATCCCGACACAGACCTGCTGCCTCGGCCACGTGACGACCGCGATCCAGGCGATCGAAAGGGGCGCGCCCGTCGATCTCGTGTTCCAGTCGGTGGCAGGATCCCAGAAGGCCAATCACGGTTTCGGCGTCGATCTGGCGCTTCTGAAAGAGGCGCATGAGGCTGGGCGGTCGCTCAAGCGCGGCATGCCGGGCGCCAATGTGATGTATTTCGAGACGGGGCAGGGGGCGGCGCTTTCGGCGGATGCGCATTTCGGTGTCGATCAGCAGACGATGGAAGTGCGCGCCTACGCGGTTGCCCGCGAGTTCGATCCGTTGCTGGTCAATACCGTGGTCGGCTTTATCGGGCCGGAATACCTGTTCAACGGCAAGCAGATCATCCGTGCCGGCATCGAGGATCATTTTTGCGGCAAGCTGCTCGGCCTGCCGATGGGCGTAGACGTCTGTTATACGAACCACGCGGATGCTGACCAGGAAGACATGGATACGCTGCTGACGCTGCTCTGTGCGGCCGGCGTCAATTTCGTCATCACCGTGCCCGGCGCCGACGACATCATGCTGAACTACCAGTCACTGTCGCATCACGACGCCGTCTATTGCCGTGAGACGCTGAAACGGCCACCGGCGCCCGAATTCGAGCAATGGCTTGCGGAGATCGGGCTGACGGATCGCGACGGCGCGCTGATCGGTGAGCCAGCCGCGCTGTCCAGTTATGTCCGCAGCAGCAATCTGATCGGGGCCTGACATGGCAAAGGTGATCGAACCCGCCGCCGCCGAACAGGTGCTGGACCTCAAGGACATGACTGATGCGCGTGTCTCGCTCGGTCGTCATGGTGCGGGCCTTCCGACACGGGCGCAGCTGTCCTTCCTGCTCGATCACGCGCGCGCGCGCGAGGCGGTCTGGACCAGCGTCGATCGGGCCGCGCTCACCGACCGGCTCAACGGTCTCGGTCTTTCGGTGGTGAGCATCGACAGCATGGCGGGTGATCGCAGCATCTATGTGAGGCGGCCGGATCTCGGTCGTCTGCTTTCGGCGGAATCGACCGACCGGTTGAAGCAGACGGGAGCGGGCAAGGGCTATGATGTGGCGATCGTCGTGGCGGACGGATTGTCGTCCAGCGCGGTGGAGCTTAATGCCGTGCCTTTGATCGAAGCGCTTGTTCCGAAACTGACTGCCCTTAACCTTTCGGCGGCACCGATCGCGCTGGCAAACCAGGCACGGGTTGCGCTCGGTGATCCGGCTGGCCATGCGCTCGGTGCGAAGCTGACGATCGTACTTGTCGGTGAACGGCCGGGCCTTTCCGCCGCCGATAGTCTCGGGGCTTACATCACCTATGGTCCTAAGCCGGGAAATCCGGATTCCGGCCGCAACTGCGTCTCCAATATCCGCGATGGCGGGTTGCCGCTCGGGCAAGCCGCGGAGATCATCAGCGGGCTTGTCAGGGACATGATGAAGACACGCGTCAGCGGCGTGGCGTTGAAGGCTGCCGTGGCAAAGCTACCGTCCTCAACCGTGTAACGGATCGCATCAGGCAGTCAGTGGCACAGCTTCTTCCTCGTCTACAGCGAGCGGCAGCCTGACCTCAACGATCGCGCCCGTTCCATCAGTCCGGTCGCGGATCGAGATCGTGCCGCTATGCGCCATCATGATGGACCGGCACATGGCAAGACCAAGGCCCATGCCGTTGGTCTTGGTCGTGTTGAACGGCTTGAACAGGGTTTCGGGCGCAATGGCGCCCAATCCCGCACCACTATCGATAAAGCGTATGACGATGCCGTCGTCTGTGAGATTGCTCTGGATCGTCAGCGTGCGGGCCTCCGCCGTTTCCATCGCATGTATGGCGTTGATGATGATGTTCAGGAAAGCCTGTTGCAGCAGCACCCGGTCGCCATGGACTGTTCCGGATGGAGCCATCAGCGAAAGGCTCACCTGCACGCCGTCGGCTGCAAGTTCCTTCTGCTTTAGCTGCACGGCATCGGCAATCGCGGCGTCGACCGTTACCTCTGCGGTTTCCGATTTCGACTTGCCGAGCAGCATGCGGACGCGTTTGACGACCTGGGCTGCATGTTCGGTTGCGACCACTGCGTCCTGCAGTGCCGCCTTGGCCTCGTCAATATCGGGCGGCGTGCGGTTCAGCCAGCGTGTGCCGGCCTGAACGAAGGTCATGATCGCAGAGAGCGGCTGGTTGACCTCATGGGCAATGGAGGCCGAAATTTCGCCGATCATCGCGGCGCGGGATGCCTGTTCCAGTTCCTGACGCGAGGCTTCCAGAGCCTCCTGAAACTGGTAGCGCTCGGTCATATCGACGACACTCGCCTGTATGCGGTCGAGGCCCGAACCGTCTCTTGGAAAGCTCAATGCAACAAGGATCGAGATCAGGCGACCGTCGCGGCTGCGCACAACCGTTTCCGACTGGAATTCGGTCTGTCCCTCAAAAATTCCGGCGAGGAAATGCGAAAAACCGCCATCGGTGTCTGGAAGAAAGTCGTCGAGCGTGCGGAAGAACCCGTCCTTGGTTGGAACGCCCATCAGTTTCAGCGCGGTCTGGTTGACGTCGGTGATCCGCACCGCCTGGCGCATGTTTATGACAAAGTCGGGATTGTCCGCCAGATACTGGCGTATATCGATGATGCCGCGTTCATGCAGCTTGTCGAGTTCGGCTTTGACCACGCGAAAGTCGTTCTCCCAGATCGCGATGGCGAGCGTTTCGAAGATCGTCCGGTAGCGATGCTCGCTTTCCTTCAGGGCCGCTTCGTCGCCGACGCGTCGCAGAAGAAGAAGCGTCGTCACGATATTGGCGGCAAGGCTGAACAGCAGGCGCAATGTCGCCTGGGATTCCAGATCCTGCCCGTGGGAGGTCGCGAAGCTGATAAGGGTGAGGACGGCGCAGACTGCAGAGGTGGCCCGGATTATGCGTTTGCTGCCAAGATCACCGGCAAGCACGATAACCAGCACGTAGAGCACAGCGACTGCGCTTGCCAATGTCGTGAACGTATCGATGGTGAAGATGGTCAGCCCGGAGGCAATGCCGAAAGCCACGCGATATCGATGGCCGCCTGCAGGACCGGAGCGGTGTTTGAAGCGCCCCATCCAGTTGGTCGTTTCGCTCTGCAAGTCCCGTCCCCTCGGTCGATCGTCCGCGCCCTGATCGCGATTGCCCCATTCTTCCGACAGACTATCGGAGATTTCTGTGCTATGCTTCTCTGAAATAATCCTGAATTGTCGAAAATTACGCAACCGGCTCGTTTGGGTTGCCGTCGAAAAGCAGACTGCAATGCTTGTGCAGATGGATTTGTCCAAGCCGCGCGCAGGGCAGGGCGATATTGTCGCATCATTGGAACGCAAATGCCGTAACCTCATTTCTTGAAGCGACGGCTTGGGTTTTCACAGCAAGATTGGAGACGTGACATGACGAACAAGCGTCAAGACGTGGACGACGTGCTGCGTGACGGTCTTGAAAGTCTTCCCGAACCGCTCGATCTCGTCATCGCGAGAGCGCCTGTTGCGCGTGTCGAGACCGACGAGGATCTCGACGAGGCGCTGCGTGAGACGTTTCCCGCAAGCGACCCGCCGGCATCGTTCAGAACTGCGTAATTTGAATCTCAATGAAGGATATGATCATGGAACAGTCCGCCAAATCTCGCCGCTCGGCAGATCTCAAGACCCCGACAGGTCTCAGTGCCGAAGCAACCAAGGACATTTCCGGTGGCGCCAATGCGCTGCTGGCCGATGTCTTTGCACTTTACCTGAAGACCAAGAATTTCCACTGGCACATGTCCGGCGCGAATTTCCGCGACTTCCACCTGATGCTCGACGACCATGGCGACGAGCTTCTGGCCATGACTGACCCGCTGGCCGAACGCGTGCGCAAGATCGGCGGCAACACGCTGCGCTCGATCGGCGACATTTCCCGCAAGCAGCGCATCGAGGATAACGACGCCGAGTTCGTTCATCCGCACGAAATGCTGGCGGAACTGCGTGACGACAATGGCGCGCTCGTCGCCAGCATGCGCGAGTTGCACGACGTCTGTGACGAACATAGCGATGTCGCTACCGCCAGCCTGCTGGAAAACTGGATCGACGAGACGGAAAAGCGCGTCTGGTTCCTCTTCGAAATCCTGCGCGACACCAACAAGTAACATGCTCTTCGCCGGCATCCGTATTGCGGATGCCGGCTTTTGTTTGATACATTTTGCTATGCCTGGTTGATATCCTGACGGGGAGTTTTGCATGCCCGATCTTCCTGTCGATCCGACCGACCCGTGGATACGCCCGGCACAAACCTTCCCCTTGCTGACCGACGACATGATCGAGCGAATCCGTCCCTACGGAACGGAGGAGCTTGTCGGGGAAGACACTTATGTCTTCCGTCGCGGCGATCATTCGATCGATTTCCTTCTGGTTCTCGATGGCGAATTGCAGATGTTCGCCGACGATCCGATCAAGGGCCGGCATCATCTCTACAGCTACACACGAGGCCAGTTCAGTGGTGAGCAGAACATGTTCACCCATCGCAGCATTCTGCTCTCCGGTCTCTGCCTTGCCGGTTCGCGGGTGATCCGGGTCTGCAACGAGAAATTCCGTGCGCTGATCACCGGGGAACCGGATATCGGCGAGACGATCATCCGCTCCTACATTCTTCGCCGGGCCGGTTTCGTGCGGCATGCGACGGGCGGCGGCATCCTTGTCGGACACAAGGAAGGCGGCGAGCTGCTCGGCATCCAGCGCTTTCTCATCCGCAATCTCTATCCCGTGACGATCATGGGAGTGAACGATCCGGAAGCGCCGGACGTGATGCAGAGGTTCGGGCTTGATGCCGATGACCTGCCGGCTTTGATCACGCCGGATCATGGCGTTCTCAAGCGTCCGACGAACGAAATTCTGGCCGACGAACTGGGACTTTTCGAACCGCCGGAAGATGATGCGGTGTATGACGTGGTGGTGCTTGGAGCGGGGCCCGCCGGGCTTGCGTCGGCCGTCTATGCCGCATCGGAAGGGCTGAAGACGCTGGTGGTCGAGACCATGGCGCCGGGCGGTCAGGCTGGCACCTCATCGAAGATCGAAAACTATCTCGGTTTTCCGACCGGCATTTCCGGGCTGGCGCTTGCCGGCCGGGCGCATATCCAGGCGCAGAAGTTTGGCGCACGCCTTTGCGTCTCGCGCAGTGCGGCCTCACTCGATTGCTCGGAGGCGCCTTATGTCATCGGCTTGAGCGATGGCCGTTCGGTCAGCACGAAAACCGTCGTCGTCGCGACTGGCGCACGCTATCGCAAGCTCGATGTTCCCAACTATGCGCGCTTCGAAGGCCGTGGCATCCAGTATGCGGCAACGGCTATGGAAGGGCAGGTCTGCTCCGGCCAGGAGGTCGTCATCGTCGGCGGCGGCAATTCCGCCGGGCAGGCCGCCGTCTTCCTGTCGCGAACCGCGCGCCACGTTCATATGCTGGTTCGCAGCAAGATCTCCGCGACGATGTCGGACTATCTCGTGCAGCGGATTAAGAGTTCGCCGCATATCACGCTTTGCGAAGGATGCGAGATTACCGAGCTTGACGGCGGTCAGAACCTCGAGACCGTGGCCTGGGTCGATCGCTCGACCGGACAGGCCTCCCGCTGCGATGCCTCCAACCTGTTCGTGATGATCGGGGCGGAGCCGAATACCGATTGGCTTGACGGCTGTCTGGAGCTCGACCGTCACGGTTTCGTCTGCACCGGGCTTTCCTCCGACGACATGACACGGCATCCCTATGCCGCCAGCAAACCGGGCGTGTTTGCGGTCGGCGACGTTCGGGCCGGTTCGGTCAAACGCGTGGCCTCGGCCGTTGGCGAGGGATCGGTCGTGGTTGCCGCGATCCATCAGTATCTTGCAGTGGTGCATTGATCTTAGTCGACGTGCCGTTTCCCCTTGTTTTCCAGAGAGGCAAACTCCTATCTTTGAACTAAGGGGCCAGGGAGAGGGCATTGCAGAACGAGACCCAACGTCATTTTGAAACGCGAAATCTGGATGAAGATGCCAGACGAAGGCAAAAGCGGGCCTATAGGGTTCTTTCCAAGAGGGAAACGAACCGAAACAAGAGGGATCTTGTAATCCTGCTTGGCTTCTTGCTCTCCATCATACTTCTCATGGCGTGGGTGCTGGGAGCATTTCAGACGTAACGCGGGATCGGGCCAACCTGCGGTGTCTGGTCGGGAAGATCGACGATCTCCTCGTCGATATAACACCAGCCCCAGCCTTCCGGCGGATCATAACCTTCGATGATCGGATGACGGGTCTGCCGAAAATGGCCCGTCGCGTGTTTGCCTTCCGACTCGTCGCAGCAGCCGACATGGCCGCATTCGCGGCAGAGGCGCAGGTGAACCCATGTCATGCCCAGTTCCAGGCATTCCTCGCAACCGCGCGTTTTCGGCGTCACGGTCCTGATGAAGTTATGATGCGTACACATGCGCTGATCTCTTCCGATGTTCAGGGTGCTGCCTGCGTGGCCTTCTCGATGCAGTCGACAAGAGTATCGACCTTGAAAGGTTTGGGAAGGACGCAGGTGTCCTTGCCAAGATTGAGCCGCCCTATCTCGTCCGCAAAGGCCGTGACGAAGATGAACGGGACTTCGCTTCCGCGTGTGGCAAGCGTATGGAAAAGGTCGATACCACTCATGCCGCCCATGTGTACGTCGGAGACGATGCACGAACAGTCGGCAGCTTCGGTCGTGGCCAGGAATGCCTCTGCAGATTCAAAGCTACGCGCTTCGTAACCGAATGATCTCAATAGGCCGCTCATCCCGCGACGAATGTTTTCTTCGTCGTCGATGATGGCAATGATGACAGGCGCTTTCAACGGGAATGAACCAATCTCCGGGGGAATTCCGGTTTTCTATCTGCCCTCAATATGCGCCCGGGAGAGAAGCGTTTAAATTATACAGGGGTTTATTCGGCTCATTCTATCGGTGCGACAGACCGAGCAATTCCGCCATCTTCACCAGATCGGCGAAGGTTTTTGCGTTCATCTTGCGGCTGACCTTGCCGCGATGAATTTTTACGGTGATCTCGCTCAGGCCCAGTTCGCCGGCAATCTGCTTGTTCATCAGGCCGGCCGTCGCCATCGCCATGATCTGCTGCTCACGCGGGGAAAGCTGCGTGTAACGGGATTTGAGATCAGCCTCGGTGCGGCTGGAGCCCAGAAACGCCTGGTGTTTCTCGACAGCAGAAGCGACCGAATCGAGAATGTCCTGATCCCGGAACGGCTTGGAGAGAAAGTCTGCGGCCCCCGCCTTCATGGCGCGCACGGTCATAGGGATGTCGCCATGGGCGGTGACGAAGATGATCGGAACCACAACACCGCGGTCGGTCAGCTTCTGCTGGAAGTCCAGGCCGCTGGTAAACGGCAGCCGGATATCGAGGATCAGGCAGCTGGCCTGCGGCAGGCATTCGTCCTCGTAGAGGTCGAGCGCGGTCGCAAAAACCCGCACACGATAACCGACGGAACGAAGCAGGGTGTCGAGCGCTTGCCGGATAAGCGGTTCGTCGTCGACGACCAGGATGATTGGGCTTTCCGTCATGTCCTCAATTCATTGAAATCATCGCGATTCAAACCTCGACCCGACCCTACGCGGCGTGTTCCGCCAAGGGCAATAATACCCGAGTATAGGAGGTTAAAACCCATGTGTACGAAAACTGACTGACTGTAGAATATCCGATTGGCGGCGGCCATCTCAATATGGACTGGTGAAAATTCGACAGATCCACAGGAGAGCGTAGATGTCCGCCACCGCAGCTGTTGTCGCCCGTCAGATCAACCCGCTCGATATGAGCACGATTTATGCCGATCTGGCTAACCTCTACCCAGACAATCCCTTCGGCGTTGATATCGGAACCGCCGAGCGGCGGCCTGGTCAGCTGCGGCTTGTAGAGCCGGCCGCTTCATTCGTCAGCCCGGAGAAGCAGGTCACTACCGGTGGCCTTGCTCCATGGCAGGTCAAAAAAGTGAGACACTATATCGATGAACGGATTTCCCATGGAATTCCGCTCGACGAACTCGCCCAGCAGGTTCGTCTCAGCACAAGTTATTTTTCCGCCGCATTCAAGACAACCTTCGGCGTCTCCCCGCACAGCTATGTCGTTTCGTGCCGGGTGGAACATGCCAAGCAGCGCATGCTGACCACCAAGGCGCCGCTCTGCGAGATCGCGCTCGATTGCGGGCTGGCCGATCAGTCTCATCTTTCCCGCGTGTTCCGGCGCGTCACCGGCACCACGCCCAGCGCCTGGCGCCGTTATTTTTCCCGTCCGGACGGCGCCGTCGCGCTGCAATAGGTGTCGGCAATGCCGTGCCGTATCGAGGCGCTGCAGGCTTCACCCCAAGGCCTGCCGCGTCTCGATTTGCACGCGGGTGTGATGCAGATGTGCCACAGTGATAAAGCATCTGCTGAGTTTGTATCAGAATGGGGAACCGCATCCCATCGATTGCGTTAGAGGTCCGGACGGAATGGCTTGAGACGTTTTGTCGAAGCCGGCAAGTTAGGATGCGGGTGGCAGATCAGTCGCCGCATCCGTTAGGACGGACCATGGCGGATGAGCTATCGATACAATTGCTTCTGGTCGAGGATGACCATCTCCTGCGGCTCGATGCCGAGGAACTGCTGACCGAAAACGGCTTCGAGGTTACGTCTTTTGCCTCGGCAGAAGAGGCGATTGCCGAGCTCGATGCCAATGCGGCGCAGTTTTCGGGTGTCATCACCGATATACGTTTGGGCAAGGGCGGCACCGGCTGGCAGGTCGGCCAGCACGCGCGGCAATGTGTATCGAGCATCCCAATCGTTTATGTGACGGCAGACAGTGCCGCCGAGTGGACATCGCATGGCGTGCCCAACAGCGTCCTGATCCAGAAACCTTTCGTGCCGGCGCAACTGATCGCCGCCATTAGCGGACTTCTCAACGACGCGAGCATGGCAAACGCTGTTTGAGCTAAGCTAGCCGGCTTTGCCGCGCTTTCCGATGATTTCAGCCATGACGCAGAGCAGCTCGAACATGACAGTGACGCCGAGGAAGGCCGTGGCGCCGCTGGTGTCGAAAGGCGGCGAGACTTCCACCATATCCGCGCCGACGATGTTGAGGCCGCGCAAGGCCCGCACGACCTGCAGCGCCTGATAGCTGTTCGGCCCGCCGATCTCCGGTGTACCTGTTCCCGGTGCGAAGGCCGGATCGATGAAATCGATATCGTAGCTGACATAGGTTTCGCCCGAACCGGCGATCTCCCGCGCCTCCAGCATGACATCATCAACACCGCGTGCGTGAAATTCCTCGATCGGGATGACGCGAATGCCGACGGCGTCGGCAAAATCGCGGTCCTCGAAATCGTAGGCCGGGCCGCGTATGCCGATCATGCAGACCCGTTTCGGATCGAGCAGCCCTTCTTCGACGGCGCGGCGGAAAGGTGTTCCGTGGGTGTATTTGAAACCGCCGAAATAGGAGTGGAAGAGATCGGTATGGCTGTCGAAATGGATCATGCCCAGCGGTCTGTCGCGGCCGAGAGAACGCAGGATCGGCAGCGAAGACAAATGATCGCCGCCGGCCGTGAGCGGCATGATGCCGGCTGCCTTCACCCGGTCGTAAAAGGCGGTGATGCGCTTCATCGAATCCTCGACATCGGCCGGGTTGGGTCCGACATCGCCCAGATCGGCGCAGTTGGCGAGATCATAGGGCCTTATCCGCGTTGCGCCATTTTCGTGCCTCACCATGCTGGAGAGATCGCGAAGCTGGCGCGGCGCGTGGCGCGGACCAGGCCGGTTGGTCGTACCGCCATCCCATGGCACACCGATCAGGCCGATATCCACCTGGCTCAAGCGCTCGTCATCCAGCAGAATATGCGGCAGGCGCATGAAGGTTGCGATGCCGGCAAAGCGCGGCAGGTCAACGCCCGAGACCGGGCGGAAGTCGGAATTGGTCATGCATGTTCCCCGGCGGCTTTACCGCTCATATCGCGCAAATCGATGCGGGCCGCCGTTTAAGGACGCAGCCCGCATTGCCTGGCCAATCAGCCGAACACCTTGGTGAGTGCCTTGTCGATCGCGCCGGTGACCTGATCGATCTCGGCCGCATTGATGATCAGCGGCGGGCTGAGGCACAGTGTGTTGTTTAGGCCCGGAACCGAACGGTTGGTGGCGCCGATGATGACGCCCTGCGCAAGGCAGTCGGCTGTGACGGCCTGGACCATCTTTTCCGGTGCCGGCTCCTTGGTCTCGCGATCCATCACCAGTTCCGCGCCGCAGAAAAGCCCGAGACCACGCACGTCGCCGATCACCTGATGACGGCTCTGCAACTCGCGCAGATTGTTCATCAGCCGTTCGCCCATCTTCAGCGTATTCTCCAACAGGCCTTCATCGACGATGATCCGCATGTTTTCGAGTGCCGCCGCAGGCCCCGAGGTGCAGCCGCCGAAAGTGGAGATGTCGCGGAAATAGGAGAGGGGATCGGATGGATCGTCCTTGAACATCTCGAAGACCTTTTCGGTCGTCACCGTGCAGGAGATCGCCGCATAACCGGAGGCCACGCCCTTCGCCATGGTGACGAAATCAGGCTCGATGCCGTAGTGCTGGTAACCGAACCATTTGCCGGTGCGGCCCATGCCGCAGACGACTTCGTCGATATGCAGCAGCACATCGTATTTGAGGCAGATTTCCTGCACGCGTTCCCAGTAACCCTTGGGCGGCACAATGACGCCGCCGCCTGCCGTCACCGGCTCGAGGCAGAGCAGGCCGATAGTTTCCGGGCCTTCGCGCAGGATCACGTCCTCGATCGCGTTGGCGGCGCGCAGGCCGTAATCTTCGACGTCACCCCACTGGCTGCGATATTCGAGGCAATGCGGCACCTCGACAAAACCTTCGGGCATCGGGCCGTATTGTTCGCGACGTTCCTTCTGGCCGGCGGCCGCCAGCGTGCCGAGCGTCGTTCCGTGGTAGTCGCGGTCGCGATAGAGGATCTTGTATTTGCCGCCATTGTGTTTGCGGTGCGCGATCTGGCGCACCATCTTGAACACCTTCTCGTTCGCTTCCGAGCCGGAGTTCGAATAATAGACGCGGGTCATGCCCGGCATCTTTTCGATCAGCTTTTCGGCAAACAGCGCTGCCGGAATATTGCCGGCGGCGCCGGCGAAATAGTTGAGTTTTATCAGTTGCTCGCGCACCGCATCGGCGATCGTCGTGCGGCCATAACCAACATTGACGGTCCACACCGCACCGGCGACGGCATCCAGATATTCCTTGCCCGTGGCATCCCAGACCCGTGTGCCCTTGCCCTCGACATAGATGCGGGGATCGGTGGCCTCATACTGCTTGTGCTGGGAGAGATGATGCCAGACATGGGCGCGGTCGGCCTCGATGACGGCCTGGATGTCGTTCGGACGGGAAGCGACGTTCATGATATTCCTCTTTCTGCCTTTATGTGTCGTCCAGGCCCTTTCCTCGGGGCATGGCGACGTTTCTTGACGCCATGAAAGATCCCTTCGTCGCTCATGTCAAAGGATTTGCGCGGGGAATTTTGCGAAAGCGGCGATGGCCGCATGGGCGGGCTCAAGGAGAGATCGCCAGACGCGCGAAAAACGCCGCAATTTTATTAGCTTCACGTACTATAGCGGCCTCAAACGGCTTTCGATCCCGCCTCAATTCCCTTAGAAATACAGGCTCTTGGGAACTTGTGGGAGGAAACATGAAGATCACCAAGCTGGAGACGGTGCGTGTCACCGAACGGAGCAACCTGCTCTGGGTTCTGGTTCACACCGATGAGGGCATTACGGGGCTGGGGGAGACCTTCTTCGGTGCCGAAACGGTTGAAAGCTACATACACGAATATGTCGCGCCGCGCGTCATCGGCCGCGATCCGCTGGCGATCGATCTGCTTGCGCAGGATTTGGTCGGGTATGTCGGCTTCCGCTCGTCGGGCGCCGAAGTGCGTGGAAATTCCGCCTTCGACATCGCGCTGTGGGATATTTTCGGCAAATTCACAGGCCAGCCGATCGCACAGTTGCTCGGTGGTTTTTCCCGCCGCGAAATCCGCACCTACAACACCTGCGCCGGCACCGAATATATCAAGAAGGCAACCGGCCAGACGACGGCCAATTACGGCCTGTCGACCGGCAAGGATTACGACGACCTGAACGGTTTTCTGCACCGTGCCGACGAACTGGCGGAATCGCTGCTTGCAGACGGCATTACGGCCATGAAGATCTGGCCATTTGATCAGGCGGCGGAAAAGACCAGAGGACAATATATCTCGTCTTCCGAGATGAAGGCGGCGCTCGAACCTTTCGAGAAGATCCGCAAGGCGGTTGGTGACAGAATAGATATCATGGTCGAGTTCCATTCCATGTGGCAGCTTCTGCCGGCGATGCAGATCGCCAAGGCGCTGACGCCATACGGTACCTTCTGGCATGAAGACCCGATCAAGATGGACAGTCTGTCCAGCCTGAAGCGTTATGCAGAAGTCTCGCCGGCACCGATCTCGGCCTCCGAGACCCTCGCCAGCCGCTGGGGTTTTCGCGACTATCTGGAAACCGGGGTCGCCGGCATCGTCATGCTCGATATCTCGTGGTGCGGCGGGTTGTCGGAAGCGCGCAAGATCGCCTCGATGGCGGAAGCCTGGCATCTGCCGGTCGCGCCGCATGATTGCACCGGCCCGGTCGTGCTCTGCGCTTCCACCCATCTGTCCTTGAACGCGCCGAACGCGCTGGTGCAGGAAAGCGTGCGGGCCTTCTACAACACGTGGTATCGCGATCTCGTCACCGCACTGCCCGAAGTGAAGAACGGCATGATTACCGTTCCGCCCGGTCCGGGTCTCGGCATGGAGCTCAATCCGGAACTGGACAAGGCCTTCACGGTTCATCGGCGTTTCTCCGATGCTTCAAGCGTGTAGGGAGCAGCAGGATGTCGCTCTCTTCCGCAGTCGGCCTGAGGAGCCTTTCGATGGCAGGCCCCGCGATCATGCTCTTGGGCATGCTGATGTTCGCGCTCAACGATACGTTGGGAAAATGGCTGGTCGCGAGTTATGGGCTTGGCCAGGTCGTTCTTCTGCGCAGCATCGCAGCACTCGTCATCCTCGTGCCGATCGTCTGGATGGCCGGCCTTCCGGCACTCACCAGGGCCGAGCGGCCGTGGATGCAGCTTGCCCGCGTGGTCTGCTCTACCGCCGAGGTGTTCTGCTTCTATTATGCGGTCATGTATCTGCCGCTCGCCGATGTGATGACCTACTGGCTGGCGGCTCCGATCTATGTCGCAGCTCTCTCGCCGCTTCTGCTCGCTGACAAGGTCGGCTGGCGGCGCTGGACGGCTATCGCCATCGGCTTCTTCGGTGTCATCATCACGCTTGAACCATCGACTGCGATGTTCACCATGCCGGCGGTGATTTCGATCATCGGTAGTGCCGCCTTCGCCTTCATGATGATTTCGGGGCGGTTCTTGCGCGGCACGCCGGATAGTACGCTGGTGTTCTTCCAGGTCTGCGGTGCAGGTCTTGCCGGGCTTTTCTTCGTGCCCTTCGACTGGTCGCCGATCCAGTCCGGTTTCGATCTCGGCTTGCTGGCACTTCTCGGGATCGTGTCGATGGCGGCGCATATGCTGGTCAACCGGGCGCTGAAAATCTCGGATGCGGCAACCGTCGCGCCGCTTCAATATACGCTGCTGCTGTGGGCGGTCATTTTCGGCTGGATGTTCTTCGGTGACGTACCGCGGCTCAGCATGATCGTTGGTGCCGCATTGATCGTCGCGTCCGGCCTGTTCATCTTCATCCGCGAGCAGATGCTGAAGAAGCGCGATACCGTTCTTCCGGCCATTCCGGAATGAAAAAATAAAGAAGCCCGCACCGGCGGGGTGCGGGCTTCACTCACGGTACTTTATCCGGGGAGTGTATCCGGATCAGTTGCCGCGGATGGTCTTCAGTTCGGCCAGAATGCCGTCGACCACGTCCGGGCCGATCTGGGCCTTGTGCTTTTCATAGACGATCATCGACTTCTCGCGGATGCGGGCCTGTTCTTCCGGCGAAAGCTGGTTCACCTGAAGGCCGGCTTCCTTGATCTTTTCCAGCGACTTCTTGTTGAGATCGGCAATCACCTGACGCTCCACATCGCGGCCGACGACCGCACATTCACGCAGGGCTGTCTGTTCTTCCGGTGTGTAGGTGTTGAAGATCGCCTTGGAGAAGAGGAACAGGAACGGCGTGTAGGCGTGGTTCGTCTCGGTTACGTATTTCTGCACTTCGAAGAATTTCGAGGTGTCGATCGTCACATAGGGATTTTCCTGGGCGTCGATCGCCTTGGTTTCCAGCGCCGAATAGACTTCGCCGAAGGCCATCGGCGTCGCATTGGCGCCAAGGTTCTGGAACGTGTCGAGGAAGATATTGTTCTGCATGACGCGGACCTTCAGGCCCGAGAAATCTTCCCACTTGGTCACCGGATGCTGGGAATTGGACAGGTTGCGGAAACCGTTTTCCCAGTATGCGAGATTGACCAGGCCGGAAGCGTCGAGCTTCTGGTTCATCTGGTCGCCGAACTTGCCGTCGAGAACCTTGTAGGCTTCCGCCGGGGTGGAGAACAGGAACGGCAGGTCGAAGACGCCGAGTGCCGGGATTATGCCGACGAGTGGCGAAGACGAGGTGACGACGGCTTCCTGGACGCCGGAACGCAGCGCCTGGGTTGCCTGAAGGTCGCCGCCAAGCGCGCCGCCCCAGAATGCAGTGAGTTTCAGTTTGCCGCCCGACTTCTGGTCAAGGCATTCCTGCATGGCCTTGATGCCGTTGCCGACCGGGTGATCGGCGTTGATGCCGTTCGACACGCGGATGTTGCGGCTGTTGAATTCGGCAAAAGCCGGAGCCGATCCCGAAATCGCCATGGCGAGCGCGGTGGTTGCGAAAAGAATTTTCCTCATAGTAGTCCTCCCAGTTAGACGTCAGATAGAAAAGGTTGTTGGTCAGGCCGTCAATGCAACCATCGTGCAGGTACGATCACGAGATCGGGAAACAGCACGAGCAGGAAAAGCACGATCGTCTGTGCAAGCAGAAACGGCCACACACCGGCGGTCACCTTGCCAAGCGGTATTCTCCCGACACCGCTGACAACGTTGAGGACAACACCGACCGGCGGCGTGATGAGGCCGATCGAGTTGTTGATGATGAAAAGGACGCCGAAATAGACTGGATCGATGCCCGCCTGCTTGATGATCGGCATCAATACAGGCGTCAGGATCAGGATGGTCGGCGTCAGGTCGAGGGCAGTGCCGACGACGAGCACGAGGATCATGATGACGAACATCAGGAGCGTCGGGCGGTCGATCAGCGGTTCGATGTAACCGGCGATTTCCGCCGGGATGTTCGCCGCCGTGATCAGCCATGCCGAAACAAGAGCTGCGCAGACGAGGAACATGATGACCGAAGTGGTCTTGGCCGCCTGCAGGATGACGCGGGGCAGGTCGCTCGGCTTGAGTTCGCGGTAGATGACCATGCCGACGAACATCGCATAGGCCGCGGCGATGACGGCGGCTTCGGTCGGCGTGACGACGCCGGCCTTGATGCCGCCGAGGATGATGACGGGCATGCCGAGCGCCCAGGCGGCACGTCCTGTTGCGCGCAGACGTTCCCTGTAGGATGTCTTCGGCAGTGCTTGGACATTGTCCTTGCGCACCACGATCAGCCAGGTCACGACCAGCGACAGGCCCATCAGGATGCCGGGAAAAATGCCGGCCATGAAGAGCTGCGTGATCGAGACGTTGGCCGCGACGCCGAAGACGATGAAGGCCATCGACGGCGGGATGACCGGGGCGATGATGCCGCCGGCAGCGATGAGACCGCCGGACCGCGGGATGTTGTAACCCGCCTTGGCCATCATCGGGATCAGGATGGCCGCGAGCGCTGCGGTATCGGCTGCAGCCGAACCGGAGATCGAGGCCATGATCAGGGCGGCGACGATCGCGACGATGCCGAGACCGCCACGGATGTGGCCGACGCAGGCGATTGCGAACTCGATGATGCGCTTCGACAGACCGCCGGAATTCATCAACTCGCCGGCGAGAATGAAGAAGGGAATGGCGAGCAGGGTGAACGTATCAGCGCCGGCGATCATGTTCTGGGCGATGATCTGGCTGTTGAACATGTCCATGTACCACATGAGCACGACGCCGCAGAACATCAGCGAAAAGGCGACGGGTACACCGATAGCCATGGCGCCCAGCAGGGAGCCGACAAAGACGAAAAGGGTCATATCAGGTGCGCTCCGCCATCTGCTCGATCGTCAGGTTTTCACCCGTGAAGGCTGCGATCTCGTCTTCGGTGACGCGACCGGTCAGCAGGCGGATAAGGCGTTCCAGCGCAATCAGCACGCAGCCTCCGCCGGTGAAGAAGCCGACACCGTAGACCCAGGCCATGGACAGGCCGGTAACCGGCGCGACCATGCTCGAATTGATCGGCAACTGCACCCAGGTGCCCCAGAAGAAGATGGCGGAACACAGGATGATGACGATGTTGCTGAGGACCATGCAGATGACGCGGCCCTTGCGGCCGAACATGGCCACAAGGGACTCGACACCCAGATGGGAATGTTCGCGAAATGCCACGACTGCGCCGATGAATGTCAGCCAGACGAAGAAGTAGCGTGACATTTCCTCGGAGACGTTCAGGCCGGAATTGAAACCGTAACGAAGTACGACATTGCCGAACACCATCAGGGCCATGCCTGCGAGAAGCAGGATCAGCAGGGCCTCAAGGACCCTGTAGAATAATTCGATAACCTTTTGCATTTGCTCCTCCCTGATGCCCCTACAAAAGACCGCGCTTGGCCAGGTTTTTCATCAGTGCCATTATGCCGAATGTCCATTCGGGGCAGGTGTCACTGTATTCCACCCGGTTGACCAGTCGCCCGAGCTTCGGGCTGGAGATCTCGACCACGTCGCCGATCTCGTGAGTGAAGCCGAGGCCTTTTCCACGTCGGTCCTTGACCGGTGCGAACATGGTGCCGAGGAAAAACAGCGCGCCGTCCGGATATTGGTGATTGCGGTTCAGCAGTTGCGACGCCAGGTTTTCCGGCGAACGGCTGATGGCCTTCATCGGGCTGATGCCGGTCATCTCGAAACCGTCCTCGCCCTTGACGGACAGGCTGATTTCCGCGGCCTTGACGTCCTCAAGCGTAAATTTGCCGTCGAAAAGACGGATGAAGGGACCGATCGAGCAGGAGGCGTTGTTGTCCTTCGCCTTGCTGAGCAGCAGCGCCGACCGGCCTTCGAAATCGCGCAGGTTGACGTCGTTGCCAAGCGTGGCGCCGATGATTTCACCCTTCGAGGTGATTGACAGCACGACTTCCGGTTCCGGATTGTTCCAGTCCGACTTCGGGTGGATGCCGACAACCGAGCCGCAGCCGACGGACGACATGGGCTGGGCCTTGGTGAAGATCTCGGCGTCCGGCCCGATGCCGACTTCGAGATATTGCGACCAGAGGCCCATATCCTGCAGCAGGCGCTTCACTTCGGCGGCCTTTTCGGAACCAGCGACGAGACCCTTGAGGTTGTCGCCGAGAACAGGCGCAAGACTGCCGCGGATTTCCTGGGCGCGCAATGGATCGCCCTTGGCCTGTTCCTCGATCACCCGTTCCAGCATGCTGTCGGCGAAGGTGACGCCCGCCGCCTTGATGGCCTGCAGATCGGCCGGCGCCAGAAGCGCTCCAGCCTTGCCGCTCAGGAAATCGTCGAGACTTCCGAGATCGGCGAATGACGATGTGTGTGAAAGTTTCTGGACAAGATCATCGATCTCCAGCAGCGCGGACAATGTCGGCGCAAGCGAAGAGAGGTCGAGAAGATGTCCGTTCGAGAAAAGAACCGGGCAGGGCCCGGCGGCTGCGTTCGACCATACACGTCCGACCAGAAGCGCGCTCGACGCATCCACCGGCAGGACAATATTCGACGACAGGGCATGCTGATATGCCAAGGAAATCCTCCCATGTTGAGAAAAGGCCTCCACCTTTTCGCCATTGTCAGATGTCTGACAACGCTTAATTCGTTCTAATATGACTTTTGCGTTTTGTCTAGAACCGCTCGCAGTCATGGGGGTGGAAAACCACCCCGCCTTACCGTCAGCTCATTTCCAGCTCGAGGTTGAGGCGCCGCGCCGCGCCATTCAGATGCCGCTTCATCGCGGTCTTGGCTGCGGCCGGTTCGCCTGTCGCTATCGCATCCCGGATTGCGACATGTTCGGCGATCGTCACTTCCACGATTTCCTCCAAAATCGCGGCGGCGCGGGCGGCATTGATGGCGACATGCGTCCGTTCGGTGATGAAGCCGACGAATTGCTGGAAATATTCGTTATGGGTGGCGGCGGCAACGGCACGATGGAAAGCAAGGTCGGCGACGACGCCCTGCTCCCCCCATTTTTCCGCACCGGTCATCTGCGCCAAAATCTCGTCCAGCTTCATGAGATCGTCCGGCGTGCGGTGCAGAGCGGCCAGTCCGGCAGATTCCGTTTCAAGTGCGAAACGAACCTGAAACAGGTCACGAAACGCGCCCTTGTCTCCGGGTGTACCTGCCTCGATGCGGATGGACTGTCGTTGTGCCAGTTCGGTTGCAAAGGCACCGACGCCCTGTCGCGTTTCAACCAGCCCTTCGTTGCGCAGATGGGCGATCGCCTCACGCACGACCGAGCGGCTGACGCCGAATGTCTGTGCAAGCAGGTGTTCGGTCGGCAGTTTCTGCCCCGGAGCAAAACGGCCATCGGCGATTTCCCTGCCGATTTCGGCGGCGATGCGCGTCGGCAGATGCTCGCTTCGTCTGATCTGGGTGAAATCGGCCATGGCGGATAATGCTCCTTGTGATGGCTAGCGAATATCCGCGTCGAGATCGATTTGGCAATGGGGGTTCAAGAGCAGGTCCGGATCGATGGCCTTCTTGATGGCGACGAGAAGGTTGCGCTTGGTCTCCGATAGGCGTTCCTCGAAATCCTCGCGTTTCAAGCGGCCGATACCGTGTTCGGCGCTGATGCTACCCCGGTACTTGTCGACCACGATGTTGACGACCTTCTTCGCCTTGTAGATCCGGTCGTGGCGTTCCTCAGGCGTGGCGCCGTTGGGCGGCAGCACGTTCAGATGCACATTGCCGTCACCGACATGGCCGTAGGAAACGCTGATGCAGTCTGGCAGGGCTTCCGCGACCGCGGCTTCGGCATCGACGACAAAGGCGGCGAGTTGCGACAGCGATACGGAGATGTCTGTGCGCATATGCGAGCCGCGCTTGGCCTGGCCCTCGTTCATGCCTTCGCGGATAAGCCAGAGATTGCGCGCCTGCGCCTGCGAGGTGGCGATCGTGCCATCGACCACGAGACCGCCCTCCATCACGCCTTCGAGGAAGCGGTGCATCAGGTCGTCGATATCGACGAGGCCCGAACCGGAAATTTCCATCAGCACATAGGCCGGATAATCGCCCGAAAGCGGGATCGGCAGGTCCGGCATTGCTTCCTGCGCCAGCGTGAAGGCGAGCGGCGGCATGAATTCGAAAGCCGACATCAGGTCGCAGCAATCGCGTCTCGCACGGCGGTAGAGGGTGATCGCATCGTCCAGCGAATTCAGCGCCAGAAGTGCTGTTGCGACATTGTCGGGGTAGGGTGTCAGCTTTACCGATACGGCGGTGATGATGCCGAGCGTGCCTTCGGCACCGATGAAAAGCTGCTTCAGGTCCAGTCCGCGATTGTCCTTGCGCAGGGTTGAGAGACCATCGAAGACGCTGCCATCGGGAAGCACGACTTCAAGCCCGAGCACGAGCTCGCGCGTCATGCCGTAACGCAGAACGTTGATGCCGCCGGCATTGGTGGAAACATTGCCGCCTATGCGGCAGCTGCCCTGCGCGCCGAGCGCCAGAGGGAAGAACATGCCCTTTTCGGCAATCACATCCTTGAGTTCGGCAAGCACGCAGCCGGCATCGACCACGGCGGAGAAATCATTGCTGTCTATGTTGCGGATCTTGTTCATGCGCTCGAGGCTGAGCACCACCTGACGTTCCGGTTCGTCCGGTATGCCGCCCAGAACGAGGCCGGTATTGCCGCCTTGTGGCACGATCTTGAGGCCGAGGTCGCGGCAGGCCTTCATGGCCGCCTGCACATCCTGCGTCGAGCGTGGCCGGATGACGGCAACGGCGCCGCTGGTCACGTCGCCATGCCAGTCGCGGCAATATTGCAGCATGTCTTGCGGATTGGTCAGGACAAGATCTTCGCCCAGAACGGCGCGTAACGAAAGGCGCTGCTCGGCGAGCGAGCCCGATAGGTCCGTCATGTGGTCTTCTCCTCCCCAGGAGTGCCCGGAATTTCCTCCGGCAGTCCAAAGCCTCATTTCAGTTTTCGCCCCCGGCTTTTTTGCCTGATGACGAACTCTTCTATTTCCAAACAGAGCATACAGGGTTATCAGACAACCTTACAAGAGGAATTCGTGGAGCATCCACGGTTGTATGGGAGGAAACATGCATATTCTTGTTATCGGTGCTGCCGGCATGGTCGGTCGCAAGCTCACCCAGCGTCTCGTTTCGGACGGCGCGCTGCACGGCAAGCCCGTCGATGTGTTGACGCTGGTCGATGTGATCGAGCCGGAAAAGCCGGCCGGCTTTGCCGGCAAGGTCGTTACGCTCGCCTCGGATTTCAGCCTGCCGGGCGAGGCGGAAAAACTGATCGCGACACGGCCTGACGTGATTTTTCATCTGGCCGCGATCGTATCCGGTGAAGCGGAACTTGATTTCGACAAGGGCTACCGCATCAATCTTGACGGCAGCCGCTTCCTTTTCGATGCCATCAGGCTCGAAAACCAGAAGGATGGTTATTTCCCGCGGGTGGTGTTCACCTCGTCGATTGCCGTTTTCGGTGCGCCGCTGCCCTATCCGATCCCGGACGATTATTTCCTGACGCCGCTCACCAGCTATGGCACGCAAAAGGCGATCAGCGAGTTGCTGCTTGCAGATTACAGCCGCCGTGGTTTCTTCGATGGGATCGGCATCCGCCTGCCGACCGTCTGCATCCGTCCCGGCAAGCCGAACAAGGCTGCCTCAGGCTTTTTCTCCGGCATATTGCGCGAGCCGCTTGTCGGACAGGAGGCGATCCTGCCGGTTTCCGATGACGTACGTCACTGGCACACGTCTCCACGCTCGGCCGTCGGTTTCCTCATTCATGCTGCAGGGTTGGACCTTTCGAAGCTCGGCTGGCGTCGCAGCCTGTCGATGCCGGGCGTCAGTGCCACGGTCGGTGAGCAGATCGAGGCTTTGCGTCGGGTGGCCGGCGAAAATGCGGTGAAGCTGATCCGCCGTCAGCCCGACGAGATGATCATGAAGATGGTCGCCGGCTGGGCGCCGGGTTTTGAAGCCAAGCGCGCGACCGAACTTGGCTTTACCTCGGAAAAGAATTTCGACGAGATCATCCAGGTTCATATCGAGGACGAGCTGGGAGGCAAGCTATGACCTCCGAGAGCCGGAAGAAGAGCATTGCCTTTATCGGCCTCGGCCTGATGGGCGGGCCGATGGCACGGCGGCTTGCCCGCGCCGGTTATCCGATTACGGTGTGGAACCGTGACACGGCAAAGGCCGCACCGCTCGAAGCCGAGGGGGCGGTTGTTGCTGCCTCGCCCGCCGAGGCCGTGCGTGATGCCGATATCGTCTTCACCATGCTGACCGATGGCAATATCGTCGGTGCGGTGCTGTTCGACGGCGGCGTGGCCGAGGCGATGAAAAAGGGCACTGTTCTTGTCGATACCAGCTCGATCGCCCCGTCGATTGCCCGCGAGCATTCCGCAAAGCTCGCGGCTATAGGCATCAAACATCTCGACGCCCCCGTTTCCGGCGGCGTCGTCGGTGCCGATGCCGGGACGTTGGCGATCATGGCTGGTGGCGATGCCGATGTGGTTTCTGGTCTTTCCGAGATCTTTGCCGTGCTCGGCCGCGTCACGCATGTGGGACCGAGCGGCGCGGGGCAGGTGTGCAAACTCGCCAATCAGCAGATCGTTGCAGTGACGATCGGCGCTGTGGCCGAGGCGATGATCCTCGTTCAGGCTGGCGGCGCGTCCCGCGAGGCGTTTCGCAATGCGATCCGCGGCGGATTTGCCGAAAGTCGAATTCTGGAGTTGCACGGCGCGCGGATGGTCGAGCGCAATTTCGAGCCCGGCGGTTCGTCCAACAACCAGCTGAAAGACCTGAAAACGGTCATGGCACTGGCCGAGGAACTTTCCCTGCAACTGCCTTTGACGCAGGCGGTGACGGGCGAATTTTCCGACTTCGTGTTCGAAGGAGGCGGAGAAAAGGATCACAGCGGTCTTCTGCTGCATTTCGAAAACATCAACCCGAAGTTCTGACAACGGGGATAAAGGGTCTATTAAAACCATGAGGGCGGCATGGTCTGCCTCTCTCCGAGAGATTTAATGCTGCACTGCGGTAATATGCCATATTGACAGTTTAATTAAGGCTGGCATCGGATGGCGTTCGGGCGTAACACGATCGGACACCCCAAGTCCTTTCAGGGACACCCAACCCCTTGGCGCGGCCCGCGATTGCGATGCCTGGGCACCCTTACGCCGCCGCGCTTTTCAGAAATGGATCTGCGCTCTTGGATAACACCTTGGCAAAAGACATGGCCTCGTCGCCCATCGACGAAAAGGTCAGACTGAAATCCATCATCGGCGGTTCCGCCGGCAATCTGGTCGAATGGTACGACTGGTACGTCTATTCCGCCTTCACCCTTTATTTCGCCCCGGTCTTCTTTCCCTCCGGTGACCAGACAGCCGAACTCCTGAGTGCCGCGGCCGTCTTTGCCGTCGGCTTCCTGATGCGGCCGATCGGCGCCTGGTTCATGGGCATCTATGCCGACCGCAAGGGCCGCAAGGCCGGCCTGACGCTCTCCGTCACGCTGATGTGCCTCGGTTCCTTCCTCATCGCGATTGCGCCGGGCTACGAGACGATCGGCATTGCCGCTCCGGCATTGCTGGTGTTCGCGCGTCTGCTGCAGGGCATTAGCGTTGGCGGCGAATACGGCGCCAGCGCCACCTATCTCAGCGAAATGGCCGGCCGCAACCGGCGCGGTTTCTTCTCCAGCTTCCAGTATGTGACGCTGATTTCCGGCCAGCTCGTTGCGCTTGCAGTGCTGCTCGTGCTGCAGGCTTTGCTCACGGCCGAACAGTTGCAGTCCTGGGGCTGGCGTGTGCCGTTCTTCATCGGCGGCCTTCTGGCGATTGTGGTGTTCTACATCCGACGGGGCCTGGCCGAAACGCAATCGTTCAAGAATGCCGATGCCGATGCGAAGAAATCGTCCGGCGGCTGGGCGCTGTTCACGCGTTATCCGAAGGAAGCCTTCCTCGTCATCGCGCTGACGTCCGGCGGCACGCTCGCCTTCTACGCCTATACGACTTACCTGCAGAAATTCCTGGTCAACACGTCGGGCTTCAGCAAGGAGACGGCGACCGAGATCACTACCGCGGCGCTGTTCGTCTTCATGCTCTGCCAGCCGATCGCCGGCGCCTTGTCCGACAGAATCGGGCGAAAGCCGCTGATGGTCGGGTTCGGTGTTCTCGGCACGCTGTTCACCTATCTGATCTTCACTTCGCTTGCCGCGACGACGAACGCCTTCACCGCGTTTCTCCTGTCGCTCGTCGGCCTGCTGATCGTCACCGGTTACACCTCGATCAATGCGGTGGTGAAGGCCGAGCTGTTTCCGGCGCATATTCGCGCGCTCGGTGTGGCTTTGCCATACGCGCTGGCCAACACGATCTTCGGCGGCACCGCGGAATTCGTGGCGCTGAAGTTCAAGCAGATGGGCCATGAGAACTGGTTCTTCTGGTATGTGACGATCATGATCGCCATCTCGCTGGTCGTCTATGTGAAGATGCGCGACACCAAACATCACAGCCATATCCAGGAAGACTGATTCTCGTCAGTCTGGCTGTTGGACGCTCAAAACTGTTCTTCATCGGAGGCGGGCCTGTGGCTCGCCTCCTTTTTCGTCTCCAGCACATAATTTTTTTGATGCGGAAACAAGGCTTGTCGCGATATCGGCTTGGAAAAGGAAACCCGCATAAGCCTCGATCAAGGCTGCGGGTTCAGGGTTTCGCGCATCACCTTCGCGGCCCTGTTTCCCCCGAGTTCCTTACCGCATCTTAAGACTTGGGCGGGCCGCGTTAACCATTTGTTAACCACGTCAGCGGTAGACATCGGGCAACGATTTCTTAACGTAGATGACCAAAGTGCTAACAGACGCTCGCTCCATTCGCATCAAGGGCCGTTCGTTCCTGGCGGTCGTTCTTTCACCGGATCTTCCGCTGGATCAATGGCTTGACCGCCTCGACGATCTGGCTGCCCGGTCTGCCGGTTTCTTTCTCGACAGGCCCGTCGTTCTCGACGTGTCGGAACTGCCGATCAAGAAGCCCGAACTGAAACAGCTGATCGACGACCTTGCCGAACGCAATGTCAGGGTGATGGGCGTCGAAGGCGCGCGTCCGTCGATGCTCGGTCCGGGCATGCCGCCGGCGATGAAGGGCGGCAAGCCGGCCTCCGACGTCGAGGTGACGGCAAGGGAGCCGGAAACGGAGACCGAAGCCGAGGCCGCCGCACCGGCGCCGCAGCGCCAGGAAGCGCCACAGGTTCGGGCGATCCCGCAGTCTCTGGTCATCGACGAACCGGTCCGTTCGGGCCAGTCGATCATCTTTCCGGAAGGCGACATCACCATTGTCGGTTCTGTCGCATCCGGCGCCGAAGTCATTGCCGGCGGTTCGATCCACATCTACGGCGCGCTTCGCGGCCGTGCGATGGCGGGCTCAATCGGCAATACCAACGCACGCATTTTCTGCCGCCGCCTCGAAGCCGAGCTGATCGCTATCGACGGTATCTACAAGATGGCGGAAGACATGGATTCGAGCCTTCGCGGGCACGCCGTGCAACTGTCGCTCGAGGGCGACACGATCATGGCAGACATACTTTTCTGAACCGGCATAAGGTTCAACACAGGAGATCAGGATGGGGAAAGTCATAGTCGTGACGTCCGGCAAGGGCGGGGTTGGCAAGACAACATCGACAGCCGCACTCGGGGCAGCGTTGGCACAGCGCAATGAAAAGGTCGCCGTCGTCGATTTCGATGTCGGGCTGCGCAACCTCGACCTCGTGATGGGTGCCGAACGTCGGGTGGTCTACGACCTCGTCAACGTCATCAATGGCGACGCCAAGCTGCCGCAGGCGCTGATCCGCGACAAGCGGCTCGACACGCTGTTTCTGCTGCCGGCCTCCCAGACGCGCGACAAGGACGCGCTGACAGAAGAGGGCGTCGAGCGCGTCATCGGCGAATTGAAGAAATATTTCGACTGGGTGATCTGTGACAGCCCGGCCGGTATCGAAAAAGGCGCGACGCTTGCCATGCGCCATGCCGATGTCGCCGTCGTCGTGACCAATCCGGAAGTGTCTTCGGTGCGCGACTCAGACCGCATCATCGGCATGCTCGATTCCAAGACGCTGAAGGCCGAGAACGGCGAGCGGATGGAAAAGCATCTTCTGCTCACCCGCTACGATTCCGTTCGTGCGGAACGCGGCGACATGCTGAAGGTCGACGACGTTCTGGAAATCCTCTCCATCCCGCTTCTCGGCATCATTCCGGAAAGCATGGATGTATTGAAGGCATCGAACCTTGGTGCCCCTGTCACGCTTGCCGACGCGCGCAGCGCACCGGCACAAGCCTATTTTGAAGCTGCCCGTCGTCTGGCCGGCGAAGTCGTCCCTGTGACGGTGCCGGGTGACAAGCGCGGCATCTTCGGAAAACTCTTCGGAAGGAAGGCCGCATGAGCATACTGCGTCTTTTCACCCGTTCGCCTCGGCGCTCTGCGCCGGCTGCACGGGAACGCCTGCAGGTTCTGCTGGCTCATGAGCGGGCGTCTGCCGGCTCCGACCTGACCACGATCCTGCGCGAGGAAATCCTTGCCGTCATCGCCAGGCATGTGCAGCTCGACGCTGACCGCGTCACGGTCAAGGTCGATCGTGACGAGCACGTCTCGATCCTCGAGATCGATGTCGAGATCCCGCTGGATGCCGCGAGAGCGGCCTGACCGGCGATATGGCGAGGCTTAAGGCCTCGCCTTTATCCGATTGAAAACGACCCGGAGCTTCGGCTCCGGGTCTTTCGCGTTTGAAACGGGGGTATCTGAGCGCGATGGTCAGGCGTGTAGCGGGGGATGGCCGAACCTGGATTGCCGGGGAGCGGCCGCGCGCCGCGGCAGTGTCAGCTTGCCGGCCGCGTAGAACATCATGAACGAGCCGATCTGGTAGGGGAAGATCACGTCGATTTCTACGAAGGAGCGCATCAGCAGCAACAGGCTGACGGCGAACAGCACGATGGATGACGGATCGTTGCGCCGGTTCAGCATGGCGCCAAGATGGCCGAATACGTTTTTCAGCAAGAGGAAGACGAGGATCGCCAGCCCGACAAAGCCATTCTCCACCGCCACCTCAATGTAGGTGTTGTGGAAATGGAAACCGCTGCGGGTTGCGATGAAGAACTCGTCCCAGAGCTGCTCCGGCTTGGCAAAGCCCTGTACCCAGAAACCCTGGTAGCCCATGCCGAGGATGGGATTGAGGCCTGCGGCTTCGATGCCCTGTTGCCAGAGATAGGTTCTGCCGGTCAGCGTCGAGTCCTTGCCGAAGAGGCCGAGGATCGCATCGACCGCGCCCATCTGCAGACCCGCGACGACTATGGCCAATCCGACCACGACGATGCCGACGAACAGAAGCTTGCGGGCGCCGGGCGCCAGCAGGCCGAAGGGGAGATACGCGACGCAGGCAGCGATAAGCCCGGCCGTGGTGATGACGGACGTGGCGGACTGGGACGCCATCAGGCAATAGGCGCAGAGAAGCGTGGCGGCTGCTGCCCCTACGAGCCACAGGTCCCGACGCCGGAAGACGATGGCATAGAGGATCGAGAATACGAGACCGAGCGAAGCGTAAAGCCCGAGCTGGTTCTTCGACGAGAACGAGCCGACGAAGCTGTAGCTGCCGTCCATCGCATCGTAGCTGTAGCTGCCGAAAGCGATCGAATAGAGCATCACCACGACAGTGCCGATGATCGCGCCGCGGGTGAAGGTCAATACGCTGATCGTGCGCATGGCAATCAGCGCGCACATGACATGGGTCAGCAGCTGGATGGCGGTTCGCAGCGAAACGCCGGGTGCCGGCGACCAGAAGGCCGACAGGAAGCAGAGCAGGGGAAAGGCCAGGATCCAAAGATACCTGAAATAATTCCCCAGCACCCGCTTGTAGTCGACCAGGATCAGCGGAAACCAGACAGCATAATAGGCAAGGATCGAGACCTGCCCGAAGCGGCTGGAATAGGCGAAGACGAAGAAGGATAGCGTCACTGCCGCTATCCCATAAGCCTGGTTCCTGTCAGGGTCGACCAACATCGACCGAGCGATCTTCATTCGCCACCTATCACTGCATCAGAAGGTCTGATGATACCTTGATCACGTCGCCGGGCCGAAGCATGGCGTTTTCATCGACGGTGAGCTGCTTGGGACCATCGCCGGCATCCCGGACGATGACGTATTTGATCGTCGCGTCCTTGTTGGACGGATCGAACTTCAGGGCTTCGGCCGATTGTGCCAGTGCTTCCGACATCAGTTCGCGGCTGGTGGACAGTTCGAGGCCGAGCTTTTCCAGCTGAGCTTCGGTGTCCTGCAGCTCCTGCGCGCGCTGGGCATCCCAGTCGTTGCGAAGGTTGATCTCGTCCTGGTTCGCCTTGTTGATATCCTGCCTGGCCCGCAGCGATGCCGTGTCGGTATCCAACATGTTGGATTCCAGATCCGCTGCACGCTCTTCCGCCGAAAGACGCCGGCTCGATGTCGCAAGACCCTGCTCGCTCAGTTTTGCCATGCGGTCGCGGTCGTCGTTGTAAAGCGCAAGCTGTCGCTGCTGTGTCACGGATTTGCGGCCAAGAGACTGGACTTCAGTGTCCAGCAGGGTCTTGAGATCGGCCAGTGCCTTCAACTGAAGCTCATAGCGCTCGCGCCGGGACTTCATCAGCGAGGCTTCGCTGGCCATCAGTTCCTTGGCGTTCGCAACGTCCTTCAGCTCGGGCGGCATTGCCAGTTCCTTGGCGTTGGCGATTTCCGCAATCAGCCGGGTTCTGCGGGCAATCAGCCGGCCGCGTTCCGAACCGCTGACCTGCGCATCGCCCCTTGCCCTGATGAAATCACGGGCGAACCGCTGGCCTGCATCGGCGCGTTTGAGGCCGCCTGCAAGGCTGACAGCCTTCAACACTGTCAGATTGGGGGAATAGGGGTACTCGCCCGGCTTCTCGACATCGCCGGCGAGGAAGAGCGGCCGGAACTCGGCGACTTCCACCGAGGCGGAGGGAAGATTGCGCAGGGCGAATTCGCTCTGCAGCTTTTCGCCGATCGCCTTGCCGACATCCGCCGTCGTCTTGCCGGCGGCATCGAGGTCGCCGATGAACGGAAGCGATAGCGAACCCGATGGGCCGACCGTGTAGTCACCGCTGACGGCGTCCCAGTTGCGGATGCTGCCATCGGCGGGCTGCCATTCCGCGACGCGGATGCGCAGCTTGTCCATAACGCCCAGGCGATAGGAACCTTCCTGGCTCTTTGCAGTGGCCGGCGCTGCCGCCTGTGCGGGCTTGGCCGACTTTGCCTGAGCCTGTGGGGCTTGCGCCTGTGGGGCCTGAGCCTGAGGTGCCTGAGACTGGGAAGCCGGCGATTGGGGCTGGGCGGCGCTCTGAGCGCCTGCGGATGTGGTCAGCGACAAAACCATTGTTCCCGCCGCCATTGCCAGCGTCGGGAAGCGTCGCGAAAAGACCATTCGGATACCCATCAGATCTCCTAGGTTCTCGTATGTTTCGTATGTCATCTTGATGTTCCGCGCCGGCGGGAGGTATGCGGCGCGGCCAGATGGGCTGTCAGTAGCTGCCGCGTGCCATGCAGACGGCAGGGATCGTCCTCAGGATGATCGAGACGTCCTGAACAAGCGACCAGTTCTGCACATAGTGCGTGTCGAACGCGATGCGGGTCTCGTAGGAGACATCATTGCGTCCGCTGATCTGCCACAGACCGGTCAGGCCAGGGCGTGTCTGGAGGTAATAGACAGCGGAGCTGTCGTAGACCTTCAACTCGTCATCGACGACAGGACGCGGACCAACCACACTCATTTCACCCCGAAGGATGTTGAGCAGCTGGGGCAGTTCGTCGAGGCTCAGCTTGCGCAGCACACGACCAACCGCAGTGACGCGGGGATCGTCGCGGAGCTTGCGGGTCTGCCGCCACTCTTCCGCGGCCTCGGGATTTTCCCGCAGGTACTTGCGAAGCAGTTCATCCCCATTGACCGCCATGGTGCGGAACTTGAGGCATTTGAATGTACGGCCCCTGTGGCCGATACGGCCGTGCCCATAAAAGGCCGGGCCCTTGTCGGTCAGTTTGACCAAAGCCATGATCATTAGAAACAGCGGGCTGAAAACGATCAGGGCAAGGCCTGCTGCGGTAAAGTCGAACGTTCTTTTGACCAGGCCGCCGATCGGGAGTGTCATGGCGGCATAGTCCAGGTCTGATAGCGGCGTATCTGCCGAACGTGTCGCTGACTTCATAGAGGAGACTCCATTTAGGTTTTGCGATAGTCGGTGCCTTAAGCGGCGCTTCATCGAGCTATTATGTGATAATAAGTCTGTGTTCGTAATTTGATGCCAGACAAAAATTTCTGCGGTGGTGACCGGAGGGGCCGAATGGAGGCCGGAAGGCGAGGGCGGTCACAGCTGCAGGTCGTGATGGTAAATATAAAGCCTTACACAAATACTACCGCAGGCCTGTAAACTTGAATCGATCTCGACTATTAATCGTAATCGAAACTTGATGCGGATGTATTACGAGTGTTTTTCAGCGGTCGGATCAGTCGCCGCTTCTTGAGGTTCAGGCCCAAAGTAGCTTGTCCTTAGGACCAAAGGCCTAGGCCTGCTGCACCGCAATACAATGCTGCAGCGCAAAAGGCGCATGATCGCGCCCGGTGACCTTTGTAACAATAATTGAACGGATAGGGCGGGCTCCTGGTAGCCGGCGGCACCCGTTTGTTCCAACTGGCGGCAAATCAGGCTTAAATGTGGCGAAAATGTGGTGTAGACATGTGGTAACGGGGTGTTGAACCGGTTGAAAGGCGCGTCTTGGGCCTTTGACGGAATCTTACCAAAGATTCACTGGCCAAAATCCTTGACCGCGCGAAAATCTTGAAAACTCTCTCGTTGCACCGTAATGTACAGGGCACGAGAGAGGACTGTTGAAATTTAAAAACTCATAAGAAAAGTCCCTCGGGAGGAATGATGATGTACGCACCGCGTGTATTCGTGAGCATGATTGGCACTCTCGCCGTGTTTGCCATCGCCGCGTATGTCATGTCAGGTTCCTTCTGGATGGCTCTCGGCGAAACTATTCTCTGCGCGGTAATACTTCAGATCGGTTATTTCATCGGGATCGTTTACCTGGTGCGGCGCGAGAAGGCGCAGATGGATTCGGCCCGCTCCAGCGACGGCGTTACGGCAAAGTCGAGAGCGGATGCTGGCGTCCGCGACAATTTGACTGCCGAAGCGCCGGCTCGCGTGCACATCCAGGATCACTGAGCTTTTATCAGGATTTGTCCCGAACATAAAATTAGCTCTTTCACATCGCTGCCATTTTCCTAAGTTCTTAGTCTGCGCCTGTAAGCGACGAGACGGACGATGGAGAAACTTATGGCGGAAGCCGTTGATGAAACGATCTGCGTAATCATCGCAGCGAAGAACGCTTCCGATACGATCGGTCTGGCGGTGGCTTCGGCTCTTCGCGAGGCCGTTGTATCTGAGGTCGTCGTCGTCGATGACGGCTCCAGTGATGGTACCGACCATGCGGCGCTGGCGGCCGATGACGGAAGTGGGCGCCTGAAGATCATTTCGTTCGAGAAGAATCAGGGGCCTTCGGCGGCAAGAAACGCGGCGATTGCCCAATCCAGCGCGCCACTGATCGCCATTCTCGATGCGGACGACTTCTTCTTCCCGGGGCGTTTTGCCCCCATGCTTGCCGAAAGCGGCTGGGATTTCATCGCCGACAATATCGCTTTCGTAGCGGACCCAGCGGCGCTTTCGGCGCCGGCACGGTTTCAGTCGCGGGCGCGCGCGCTGTCGCTCGTCCAATTCGTCGAGGGTAATATTTCCCAGCGCGGCAAGCCGAGGGGCGAGACGGGCTTTTTGAAACCGGTCATGCGTCGCACCTTTATCGAGGCGCACGCGCTTCGATATGACGAACAGTTGCGGCTTGGCGAGGACTACGATTTTTATGTGCGCGCCCTTGCCCTGGGCGCCCGATACAAGGTGATCGAGCATTGTGGTTATGGCGCCGTCGTGCGTGGCGATTCGCTTAGCAGCCGGCACCGGACCGAAGACCTGAGGCGGCTTTATGAGGCCGACAATGCCATTCTTGCGGTGATGGCACTGCCTTCGGACGCACGCGCTCTCATCACGCACCACCGGGATCACATCAAGGCACGCTACGAATTGCGCGAGTTCCTCGATGTGAAACGGCAGTCCGGCAACGGCGTGGCGATCAAACATCTGCTGTCGCGCCCGGATGCTCTTCCGGCCGTGGCGACCGGTATCTTCTTCGATAAATACGATGCTCTTCGTCGCAACAAGAACACGTCGGCCGCTTCGCTGCCGACGACGCCGCGTTATCTGCTGGCCGGTGTGCCTGTCGCAGGCCAACCATGATGGCAGGCGGGTGAAATATCTCCCGCCTAATAGTTTCATTCTCGTGAAATGATGTGTCTTCGGACTATCCGCGACGGCGGTCGAGTTTGCTGGCGCCAAGCCGCATGGCTGCGCCAAGGATTGCCGGATCGCGGATGACCCAGCGTGCCAGCATGCCGAATTCCGGTGACTGGCGACGCTTCAGTCGCCCTGCCTGGCTCCACAAAGCCTGGTGTCTTGCCATGTTCTTGTAGGATGTGATCGAGGCGACATCGTCAGGCCTGTCCTCGAAGCGCGTCTCGAGCGTGTCCAGCGCAACCAGAGTGTTGAACTGCTGCTGCAGAAATTCCGGCGACTCGTTGTCGATGCCGTGAAAAATGTTGACGCCCATGCCACGGGCCGCGCCGGGCGTGTCGCACAGCACTGTACGCTTTGATTTCAGAAGGCAATCGGCAAAAAACAGCACGTCTTCCGCTGCAAGCCGCAAGACGGGATCGAACCTCACCGTCTCGAATATCGGCCGCGAGATCACCATGCAGCTCAGGTGCAGGAAGGCCCAATCCTTCAGCATGACGCTGGCGAGGTTGGGAATTTCGAGCACGAGAGGGTCTTCTACCAGCGTCTTGCCGTCTTCGGTCTCGGCCAGCTTGGCCATGCCGAAATGATAATAGAACTCTTCGCTCTCCTGCATCGATGCCCAATAGCAATCAGCGTCGAAGCGGGTCATGAACTCATGCGCGTTTTTCAGATGGTCGGTCCGCCACATGTCGTCGGAATCGAGCAGGGCGACGAAGCGGGTCTCGGATGGAACGTTGTCGAGCCCGGTGTTGCGGGCAGCGCCCGGCCCGCCGTTTTCCTGCCGGATCACGCGGATCCTGGTTTTCCATTCTGCGGGGATGTCGCGCAGTTCCGTCTCGGAGGGAAATGGAGACTGGTCATCGACGATAACGATGTCGAAGTCCTGATAGGTTTGCGCGAATATCGATTTCAACGCGCGGGACAAAATTCCTTTTTTCCGTTGGAAGAACGGAATTACAACGGTGAAACAAGCCATATTTGTTGATTCCTTAGCAGTTTTGGAAAGGGCGCTGGGCGGTTGTCCATCTTTCTTGGCGAGAGGGCAGGAGGAGCATTTCATCGTGTTGAGATCGGACTGGTTGCCCGGCGCGGAACACACGACTGAGGGGGCGGTAGCGGCTGCGTCCCGAAGGACGCATATCTGTCTGCAGATCCGGCGATTCGTGCTCGGCTTCAAAGTTTTCGACCGGATCGATGCTCAAAGCGACACGTTCGATGTCGCAAACGCAATGTCCCGGTCGTGGATGCATGGGCGCAAATGCGCGATGTTAATGTTGGGCGCTGCACCAATTTTAGAAGGGTGAATACGGCAAAACGGTGAGTTCGAAGCCTGTTTTGTCCTCGGCTTGCGGCACAACATTTGCCGAAAAGCCGTGCTTTTCCCCTGAAAATTAAGGTTTTTGGCGATCAGCTATCATTTTTCCGACAAGAAATGAGGCTATGCAAAATATTTGCCGCTGGTGATGTTCAAACACCGATGGTGCCCTAACTGTGAGCAACAATCATGAAAATACCCCAATTGCATCCCTCATTGGTTTCGTGATTTGTTGCAGTGCAAAATGGCTTTTGGTAAGAGGTGGCGGCGAGCCATGTCTTTCGCTTCATGGTTGAAGGGCGCTTAATGGTTGAAGGGGACAGGATGACGTCCGAGGTTGCCGATATTAGCCTCATCATTTCTTCGCGTAATCGGGCCTCCGGGCTCGATAGCTGTTTGCAGGCCATTGCCGTTGCTGCCCTGCAGGCGAGTGAACTCAAGCTCGAGTTCATCTTCGTCGATAACGGATCGACCGACGGGACATCCGATGTCGTCTCCAGGTGGAGCGCAACCGCGCCGATCGCCACGACGCTGATCTTCGAAAGCCGTCCGGGCCTGTCGCATGCCCGAAATACCGGCATCCAGAATGCCCGCGGACGTATCCTCGCGTTTACCGATGACGACTGCGAGATTTCTCCGGATTATTTCGTCACCGTCGCCCGTCTTTTTGCCGAGGATACGGCGCGCGTCATGCGTGGCGGCCGCATCGATCTCGGCGACGAGCGTGATCTGCCGATCACGATCAAGACCGATACCGAACATGCGGTGATGAACCATTACAATCATCCGGGCGGCTTTATCCACGGATGCAACATGACCTTTCCCAAGGCGCTTGCGGATGCGGTCGGTCTTTTCGATACCCGCTTCGGTGCCGGCGCCACCTTCCGATCCGGCGAGGACACGGATTACATCCACCGGGCGTTCCGGGCAGGTTTCAAGGTGGAATACACGCCGCATCTCGTCGTCAAGCATTTCCACGGCCGGCGCAGCATGGATCAGGTACAGCGGCTGTTCGACGGATATTCCTACGGCAACGGCGCGCTCTACGCGAAATACATGTTCGTCCGGGATTCGAACCTGCGCGGCATGCTGCGCTGGGACATTCGTCAGGCGTTCAAGGAATTCTTCGGTGGCCGCAATCTCGATGGTGCGCTGGGGCTGACCTACCGAAACACCGTTCGCCAGAATATGGCCGGACTTTGGGCTTACTGGCGCAGCCAGGGCACGCGTCAGGCTTCATCATAACAGCACGGCAACGGTCCACCATGCGGGCCAAGACGCATATGGGGCGGCCTGGTGCCGCCTGCTAATCGATTGGATTGTTCATGGATGCGAGTGCCGTCGATCGTGGCGACCTGAAGAAAAAAACCGCAACGTCGATCCTGTGGTCGATCGTCCGCGTCGGGTGGAGCACGGTCGCGACGTTCATCATCTTCGTCGTGCTGGCCCGCATATTGGGACCGGCGGATTTTGGTACATTCGCGCTCGCCAGCCTGTTCGTCGAAATCGGCAGGGTGCTTGCCTATGCCGGGCTCGGCGACGCCGTGACCCGCCAGCTGGATCTCAACGAGGAATTGGCCGATACCGCGTTCTGGGCCTCGCTCGGCTTCAGCGTATCGGTCGCACTGGTCATCTTCTTCGCCGCTCCCGCCTATGGAGAGTTCGTCCGCGATCCGAATGTCGCCGAAATTCTCAAATGGCTGGCGCCGCTTCTGCCGCTTTCGTCGCTTGCGGTCATCCACAATGCCCGGTTGGCGCGCGAATTCGGCCACAAGAGCCTTGCGGCCCAGAGCATTGCCGCCAGCCTTCTGTCGGGTGCGACGGCGGTTGCCGCGGCATTTCTCGGCTGGGGCGTCTGGTCGCTGGTGGCGCAGACCGCGGTCAATGCCGTTGTTATCGTCGTCCTCGGCTGGCTTTCCTATCGCTGGATCCCGAAGCTGCGGTTCAACGTCACCATTTTCCGGTCGATCTTCGTGTTCAGCATCAGCCTCGTTGTCAGCCAGCTTCTCTGGATGATGCTTGCCCGCGTGCAGGACATTTTCATCTCACGCTGGTACGGGCCGACCGAAGTCGGTCGATACAGGATCGCCTGGCGGCTGATCGAGCTGATATCGCAGGCAGTGTTGTCGCCGATCGGCAGCGTCGCGCTGGTGACGTTGTCGAAGCTGCAGAACGATCGGGTCAGCTTCCGCAACGCCTATAACCGCATCGTCGGCTTGGCGGCTCTCGGAACTTTCCCGCTGCTGCTCGGCTTCGGCGCGCTATCGGACCAGCTGATCCTCTTCCTGTTCGGCGACAAGTGGGGCAATGCCGGCGATGTCTCGACCGTGCTGGTGATGATGGCCGTGCCCTTCGTGATGAACGTCTTTGCGTCGTCGGCGCTCGCCGCCGTCAACAAGGCCCAGAGCATTCTTTCGGTCGCCGCACTGCAGCTCGCAGCAACGATACTGCTCACCTGGCTGCTGGTGCCCTACGGCATCATCGCGGTTGCCGCCGGTTATGCGCTGCGGGCTTGGCTTACCATGCCGTACCAGCAATATGTGCTGAAGCGTTATGCCGATATCGATTCGCTCGGCACGCTGAAGGCGATCGCTATGCCGTTCATCGGCTCGCTGATCATGGCCGTCTGCGTCTGGTTCGCCAAACCGGTGATCCTTGCGGTGGTGACGCCTGCATGGCTCGGCACCGGCCTCTGCATCGCGCTCGGTGGCGTCATCTATGCCGCATTCATGCTCATTTTCGCCTTTAAAATGATCCGGCCCTATCTCGCCATGATCATGTCCATGCTGCCGGCACGCTTCAGGCTGCTGGCGCAAAGATAGACCCAGTTCGAATTCACGAAGTTTACGTCAAGGAGATCCCATGCAGGAAACAAGCGCTGCCACCATCAAGAGGCTTCAGGGCGTTATCCACGATAACCTCGCCGATCTGGTCGATCTGTCCGGGCGTTACGCGTTGCTGGACTTCCCGAACCACTACAATATCGGTGACAGCGCCATCTGGCTCGGTGAACTCGCCTATTTCGACCGGGTGAAATCGAAGCCCAGCTTCGTCAGCGAAATCCCCACCCACAGCGACGACCGGATGTTGTCGGCTATCGGCGATGGCCAGATCCTGCTGCATGGCGGCGGCAATTTCGGCGACATCTGGCCGGGTTTCCGCGAATTCCGCGAGCATATTCTGGGGAAATATCCGGGACGTCCGGTCATCCAGATGCCGCAGACGATCCATTTCAAGAGCCAGGAAAATGTCGACAGCACCGCACGCGCGATCGAAAAGCACGGCAATTACAAGCTGCTCGTGCGCGACAAGAAGAGCTTTGAATTCGCCAAGAAATGGTTCCAGTGCGAAGTCCGCCTTTGCCCGGACATGGCTTTCTGGATTGGTCCGGTAAAGCGCCTCGCGCCAAGCCACGACCTGCTGCTCAATCTGCGGGCCGACCAGGAAGTCGGCGCTGCGCATGACACGTCGCGTGCCACTGCGCGTCCGAATGTCATCGTGGCCGATTGGCCGGAACACGAGGAAGCCGAGTTTCAGAAACGCACCAAGCGCATCGCGATCATCAAGGGACTGCTGCGCGGTGATGTCGGCGGCCGGGCGAAGATGACGGAACTGGCCTATCGTGAGCGGGCGCAGCAGCGCTTCGATCGCGGCGTAAGGCTTCTCAGCTCGGCACGGCAGGTCATCACCGACCGCATGCACGGCCATATCATGAGCCTGCTTCTCGATGCGGACCATTGTGTGCTCGACAACAGCTACGGCAAGACCAGCACGTTCATCGATGCATGGCAGACCGCCAATGGCGACCGCGCGGCACTGGTGGCGAATATCGACGAAGCGCTGAACGTTCTGGATCAGCGCACCGCCCTCAGCCGCGCGACGGCCATCTAACGGCGAAGCGTTTGCCAAGACGGTAAACGAAGCACTAAATATTCTTGTCAACGCGGCCGGGTGGAACACGCTTGGCCGCGTTTTTTTATCGCGTTTTCGGGCGATGATGCCTTTGCAGGTGCTCAAAGCGCTTCAAGACAAGCGGTTTCCGCCGTATGTGGCGCTTCGGTGATTCGGCCCCATCTTTGCCACATTTTCGCCTCGATTTGCCATGGTTGATGCCGACACTTCACGGTCCAAGCACGATCACGCGAGAAAATGTGATTGTTTTTTCGATTTTAATTTCTGTTGCAATGCAGCATTCTAATATTAGCTATCAGTGTAGATCCCCTGCCTGCCAGCGCTTCCGGCCTGATAAATGCCAATGAACGAACGCCGGACGCCCCCCATTACTAGATTTCGCACCTGTCATTTTTGCTGCAATGCCACATTTTGCTCCAAACTTCACGTGATGCTTCTCTCTCACGCGGGCTCAAGTCTGCTCTGATTGAAATGGTGGTGACGGGAGGCGCTGCCCAAAAAGGGTGACTGGTTTGACTGTTGATCAGAACATATCCACCCGTATCAATTTGATGCGTATCCTGCTGATCTGCGGCATTGTCTTCGTGCATGTGCCTCATGATCCGGCTGCCGACGCCGTTATAACCGAGACCGGCTGGTTCAACTGGCTGAGTGTGTTTCTTGGCGATAGCCTGTTCCGTATCGGCGTGCCGTGCCTCAGCATGATCTCGGGTTATCTTCTGCTGCGCAAAGGCGCGGCTTCCTTCGATTACGGCAAGGTCGTCCGGTCCAAGACGATGACGGTGCTCGTGCCGTTCCTGATCTGGAACCTCGGCCTGTTCGTCGCAATCCTCGGCCTGCAGCGTGCCGACGTCGGTGTCGGCTATTTCCCCGATATCACGGCATCGTTCCGCGAGATGCTGACATATGCCTTTGCGCTTGAGGGACTGCCGGCCAATGTGCCGCTCTATTTCCTGCGCGATCTGTTCGTCTGCATCCTGTTGTCGCCGGTCCTTCTGTTCCTTCTGCGCCGCGCGGCCTGGCCGACGCTCGCCATTCTTTTCGTGCTCGCCGTTATCCCGGACCTGAGCTTTGCCATCGTCGTCAAGCGTTCGATCCTGTTCAGTTTCGCGCTCGGCATGTTCCTCGGGTTGCGTGGCGCCGATCTCAAGGCGCTGGACCGTTTCGCATGGCCGGGTTCGATCGCCACACTTTTTGCAGCCTTTGCGTTGTCGCTGGCGATCTATCTCAGCCTGCCCGCTTACCCCTGGAGCGTCGATCTTGCCCGCAACATCCTGTCGATCGTCGGCCCTCTCGGCGTCTGGATGATCTCTGCAATCGTGATCGAGACGCGGCTTGGCAAAAGATTGGCTGCGACCGGCAGCCTGAGCTTCTGGGTCTTCTGTGCCCACTATCCGCTGCTGGTAATGCTTTGGATGGTCTGGAATCGTGTGGGAACTCCAGAAGCCTATCCGGTCTTCTATTTCGGCTCGGTTGTTACAGCGCTTGTCATGCTGGTGATCAGCAACGCCGTCATCATGCGAGTCTTGCCGCCGGTCTACCAGCTTTTGACCGGCAGCCGCGGTCGCAAGGAAAAACTCGCGAAAGCGACTTCGAGCCGTTCCGTCGGGTCTTCGCACCCGATGGAGCCGAAACTCTCACAGCAGCGCAGGTGAAACCATGACGACCATCGCCATCAAAATCGCGGCCGCCATCTCCACTCTGGGCCTTTCCATTCTCTCCGTCGCCATGCCGGCTTCGGCGCAGGGTACTTTGAACAACAAGTCGTTCGTCGAGAATTTTGACAGTTTCGACCGGTCCTTCTGGTATGTCGCGGATGGCTGGGCCAATGGCTCGCACCAGAACTGCACCTGGTCGAAGAAGCAGATCGATACCGCCAATGGCACGCTGACGCTGAACTTTTCCGAAGGCCAGTCGAAAGACCGGAAATTCATTTGCGGCGAGGTGCAGACCAAGTCGCGATACCTTTACGGCACCTATGAAGTGCGGATGAAGGCGGCGACGGGTTCAGGCCTTAACTCCGCGTTCTTCACCTATATCGGCCCAACCGACAAGAAGCCCTGGGACGAGATCGACTTCGAGGTGCTCGGCAAGAACACCAATCAGGTCCAGGTCAACCAGTATATCAACGGCAAGGGCGGCAACGAAAAGCTCGTTCCGGTCGATGGCGGTGCCGACCAGGGTTTCAACGATTACGCTTTCGTCTGGGAAAAGGACCGGTTGCGTTATTTCGTCAACGGCAAGCTCGTTCACGAAGTGACGGACCCGTCGAAAATTCCGACCAATGACCAGAAGATCATGCTCAGTCTGTGGGGTACCGACACCCTGAAGGACTGGATGGGCCGCTTTTCCTATCAGGGGCAGGCATCCATGGTGATCGACCGGGTTTCCTTCACAGCTCCGGGGGACGCGTGCCAGTTCCCCGAATCCGTCGCCTGCAATCTCGATTAACCGTATCCGCAGTCCAGCCATTTCGTCGTTTTTCATATTGCGTCGAATTTTTCAGCACAGGAGCATGCCCGTTTGAGCATACACGTTCTCTACCTCGCCCATGATCTCGCCGATGCGGCGATCCGGCGGCGCGTACTGACCCTGAAGGCCGGGGGAGCAGACGTGACGGTTGCGGGGTTTACCAGAGGGCGGAACCTGCTGGAGGGCGAGCCTGATGTTCGCACGATCGTGCTGGGTGAGACCTCGGACGGGAAATTCGCCCAGCGGATCGGCGCCATCGTCAAGGCGAGCTTCGGGCTGAAAAGCAGGCTTGCAGGTGTTGCGCGGCCGGATGTCATCATTGCCCGCAATCTGGAGACGCTGGCGCTGTCGGGGCGGGCCGCAGGGGTTTTCGACCAGAATATTCCGGTCGTCTACGAATGCCTCGATATTCACCGCCTGCTGCTCGACAATGGCTGGAAAGGCCGTCTGACACGCGCATTCCAGCGCCATTTCGGCAGCCGGGCAAAACTGCTGATCACCAGTTCGCCGGCTTTCGTCGAGAATTTCTTCAAGCCGAAATCCGGGCTTTCGCTGCCGGTGCTGCTCCTTGAGAACAAGGTCCTCTCGCTCGACCCGGATGCCTTGCCTGTCCAGCCTGCACCACGGCCGCCGGAACCTGGTCAGCCCTGGCGGATCGGTTGGTTCGGGGCGATCCGTTGCGCCAAGTCGCTGGCGATCCTGACGGATTTCGCCCGCCGCATGGACGGCAAGGTGGAAATCGTGCTGCGCGGCCGTCCGGCCTATAGCGAGTTTAACGATTTCGACCGGATCGTCACCGATGCTCCGCATGTCACCTTTCACGGTGCCTATCAGAACCCTGAGGATCTCGCCCGCATCTATGACGAGGTGCAGTTCAACTGGGCTATCGATTTCTTCGAGGAAGGCCAGAATTCCGAATGGCTGCTCCCGAACCGCCTTTACGAAGGCGGGCTTTATGGCGCCGTGCCGATCGCGCTCAAATCGACCGAGACCGGGCATTTCCTCGCCCGCCGCGATATCGGCGTGACGATCGACAAGGCAACGCCGGAGGCGCTGGAAGCCCTTTTCGACGGGATGACAGCGGAAGTCTACGGCGAACATTTCGCCCGGATCGCTGCCGTCGAACGCGGTCAATGGATTACCGGGCCGGCAGATTGCCGGTCGCTGGTTGCAAAACTTGCATCGTTAAAACCAGATTTACGCTCACCTGCTGAAATGCAGGCTGCGTCAACCATGCAGTCGTGAGGTGGAATATGGTCATGAGTAGCATTCCCGGTTCCGACGTGTCGAACCAGAACCCCGATCTTCAGCGCAATCCGCGTGTTCTTCTCGTCATCCCCTGCCTCAATGAGGCAAAGACGATCGAACCGCTTTTGCGCAAGTTTTCGCTTCAGCGGGGCGATACCGACATGCTGATCGTCGTTGCCGATGGCGGCAGCCGCGACGGCACGCCGGATATCGTGCGCCGTATGATCGGAGAAATCTCCGATCTCGTGCTTCTCGACAATCCCAAGCGGATCCAGAGCGCTGCGATGAACCTTGCGATCCAGCAGTTCGGCGAAGGTCGCGATTATCTGATCCGCATCGATGCCCATGGCGACTACCCGGACAATTATTGCCAGGCACTGATCGAGGAGGCTGTCGAGCATCAGGCGGATTCCGTCGTGGTCGGCATGGAAACGGTTGGCTTCGGCGCCTTCCAGCAGGCAGCGGCGATCGCCCAGAACTCCAAGCTCGGCAATGGCGGCTCCAAGCATCGGGCCGGCGGTGGCGGCGAATGGGTCGATCACGGTCACCACGCGCTGATGCGGATCGCAGCCTATCGTAAGGTGGGTGGTTACGACGAGAGCTTCAGCCATAACGAGGATGCCGAGCTGGATTTCCGGCTCAGAAATGCCGGTTTCCGCATCTGGATGACGGGCGAGACCTTCATGACGTATTACCCGCGCTCCAGCGCCTCGGCATTGTTCCGCCAATATCTCGGTTATGGCCGGGGCAGGGCGAAGAACCTTCTCAAGCATCGCTCCATTCCAAAAATCCGCCAGGCCATTCCACTTGCGGTCGCGCCGGTTGTGGCTGGTGGGGTGCTGGCTTTGCTGCACTGGTGGGCCGCGGTGCCGGTTGCCGTCTGGATGGCTGCCTGCCTCGCCTACGGTGCCTATATGGCGATTGGTCAAAGGAACTCGATCGCGCTTTTTGCCACCATTCCGGCAATGATCATGCATCTGGCATGGTCGGCCGGGTTCTGGATGGAATTGCTTCGTATTCGACGAAAGAAGGTCGCATGACGACGGATCTCACCGTGGCAAGCATCGACATCGACATCGACATCGGCATCTGCACCTATCGGCGCCCGGCGCTGAGGGAGACGCTTGAATCGCTGTTCAATCTGACCGTGCCCGAAGGTGCTTCGGTGCGTCTGATCGTGGCCGACAATGATGCCGTTCCGAGTGCTGCCGATCTGGTGGACAGTTTGCGTGAGCGCTCTCCGTTCCCGATTCTCTATGTGCATTGCCCGAAGTCGAATATCTCGATTGCCCGCAATGCCTGCCTGACCTCGGCCGATGCGGATTTTCTCGCGTTCATCGACGACGACGAGACGGCGACGCCGGAATGGCTGGCAGCCCTTTACGACAAGGCGCGCCAGACGGGTAGTGAGGCCGTGCTCGGTCCGGTGCGCGCGCTGTACGGTGACGACAGCGCCGCATGGATGCGCAGCGGCGATTTCCACTCGACCATGCCTGTCTGGGTCGATGGCCGGATCATCACCGGTTATACCTGTAATACGCTGCTCGACATGCGCTCTCCGCTTGTCATCGGCCGACGGTTCGCGCTTGCGCTTGGCCAAAGCGGCGGTGAGGATACGCACTTCTTCTCGCAGCTGACGGAAAGCGGCGGTCGGATCGAATTTGCCGAGGATGCGCTGGTGCTGGAGCCGGTTCCGCAAAGCCGGGCGAGTTTTCTGTGGCTTGCCAAGCGGCGCTTCCGTTCGGGCCAGACCCATGGTCGCATCGTCGCTGCCAAGAATGGCGGCATCAAACGTCTTCCCAAGGCTCTCATCGCCGCCACAAAGGCCGGTTATTGTGGCGCTATCGCCGCAGCCTTCACGCTCATGCCTGTGAAGCGCAATCGATATGCCCTGCGTGGCGCGCTGCATGCCGGCGCCGTCATGGGCATGCTCGGCGTTCGTGAAATCCGCCAGTATGGCGCAGCGGAGGCTGCATGAGTATCGACAACGCGATACCCGATATCAGTTTCATCATCGCCGCCTATAACGCGGAGGAGACGCTGGCGCGCGCCATTGACAGCGCGCTTGGGCAAGTCGGCGTGACCGTCGAGGTCATCGTCGTCGATGACTGTTCGACCGACGAGACGGTAGAGATTGCCGAAAGCTATACCGATCCCCGCGTCCGGCTGATCCGTCAGCCGCAGAATGGCGGGCCGGGCAGGGCGCGCAATACCGGGATCGCGGCGGCAGCCGGCCGTTTCGTCGCGACGCTGGATTCCGACGATGCGGTCTATCCGGAACGCTCGTTATCGATGCTGCAGAGAGCCAAGACGCTCGATGCACCGATCGTGGTCGACAATGTCGATGTCGTGCCGCTGGAAGGCGGATCTGCGAAGACGATGTTCGACAAACGCTTTCTCCAGCAGAAACGGGAGATCACGCTTGCAGAATTCATCGATTCCAACCTGATCTTCAAGACAACCTTCAACTACGGTTACATGAAGCCGATCTTCGATCGCGAATTTCTGGCCCGCAACGATCTCTGGTTCGATGAGGCGCTTCGGATCGGCGAGGATTACATCCTGTTCGCCTCGGTTCTGGCCAGCGGCGCGCGCTGCGCGATCGATCCGAACCCGGGTTATGTCTATTATCTGCGGCAGGGATCGATTTCCCGCGTGCTGAAACATCAGCATCTCGATGACATGCTGGAAGGCGACAGCCGGTTCATGGCGCGCTTTCCGCTGGGCCAGGCTGAAATGGCGGCGCAGCGTCGTCGTACGCACAGCATCGTCGAAGCCCGCTCGTTTCTCACACTCGTCGACGAAGTGAAGCGCAAGTCGCTCGGCGGGTTCCTCAAAACTGCGATGCAGGCACCGGGAGCGCTCAAGCACTTCCGGATGCCCATCGCCGTTCGCATGCGCCGGTTCGTGAAAGCGGCCGGTGTCAACTGACATCCTGTCAATCGGGCGTGTATGCCCCCTGGAAAGGACTAGGGAATGGATTTGAAAAGACCAGTTCGGAAGGCGGTTATCCCCGTCGCAGGCAACGGAACCCGGTTTCTGCCGGCAACGAAAGCCATGCCGAAGGAAATGCTGACGATCGTCGATCGTCCTGTCGTGCAATATGCCGTCGACGAAGCCATGCAGGCCGGTATCGAAAACATCATTTTCGTCACCAGCCGTAACAAGACCGCCATCGAAGACTATTTCGACAGCAATCCCGAATTGATCGCCAGCCTGACCCGTTCCGGCAAGACTGTGCAGGTGGCGCAGCTGGAAAAGATGCTGCCGCTTGCCGGTACCGTCAGCTACACGCGCCAGCAGGTTCCGCTCGGCCTCGGCCATGCCGTATGGTGCGCCCGTGAACTGGTGGGCGACGAACCGTTCGCGCTGCTTTTGCCCGACATGGTCTCCTATGGTTCTCGCGGCTGCATGTCCGGCCTGATGGATCTCTACGAGGAAGTCGGCGGCAATGTGTTTGCGGTCGAGCAGTGCGCGCCGGAAGAAACGTCGAGCTATGGCGTCGTGGCTATCGGCCAGGACGTTCGTCACGGTTTCCAGGTCACCGGCATGGTGGAAAAACCGAAGCCGGCCGACGCACCGTCGAACTATTACCTCAATGGTCGTTATATTCTGCAGCCGCAGATCTTCGAGCTTCTTGAAAGCCAGGAACGTGGTGCCGGCAACGAGATCCAGCTGACCGACAGCATGCAGAAACTGTTGAAGGTTCAGCCGTTCCATGCGCATCCTTACCAGGGACGTACGTTCGACTGCGGATCCAAGCGCGGCTTCATCGAGGCGAATGTCGCCTTCGCGATGATGCGTGCCGACATGAGCGGCGATCTGGCGGTGACGATCCAGGAACTGCTCGACGCGCATGCCACCAAGGTCCGCGCGGCTTAACGCATTATCATTACAGGGAAGGCGAGACATTCGCCTTTCCTGCACTACTTTCCCAAGAGCGGATGAAACAATGGATCAGGCAAACTTTCGACCGATGACGATCTTTCCCCCAGAACAGAAAGACCACGACACGTTCATCGATCTCGATAAGCTGTGGTCTGCAGCCATGCGCCGGCTGGGAGTGATTGGCGCCTGTGTCGGAGCCATGGTCGTGCTGGCCGGCCTCTATCTGGTTTTCGCGCAGCCGATGTATACGGCGATGACGCAGATCCTGATGGACGACAACCTTTCTCGTTATGCGGAAGAGAGCGCATCGGACAGCCAGTCTTCGCAGATGCTCGACAACCGCATGTCGAGTGCCGTCGAAATTCTGAAATCCAAGGAACTGGCGCTGAGCGTCGTCGACAAGGCGAAGCTTGCGGATGTCGACCTGATCGTCGATCCGCCGAAATCGCCGGTCGATCTGGTCAAGGGCATGATCCGCAGCGTCACGTCGATCTTTGCAACGGATAAACCGCCGGCTACGGAAGCGCAGATCGCGGCCGGTCGCCGTGAAAAGGCTGCAGCGATCATCCAGCAATGGTTGACTGTGGAGCGCACCGGCCGCAGCTCGGTCGTCGCCCTGTCTGTCCGTTCGCCGGATCCGCAGCTTTCCACCATGATCACCAAGACCTATGCCGAATCCTATCTGACGGAACAGCTGAACGCCAATTTCGACGCGACCGAACGGGCCAGCATCTGGCTGCAGGAGCGGCTGAACGATCTCAATACGCGCTCGCAGCAGGCATCGCTCGCCGTGCAGCAATACAAGCGCGACAAGGGCCTTATCTCTCCGCGCGGCGAACTTCTGTCGGCGCAGCAGCTTTCCGACCTCAACAGCCAGCTGATCGTGGCCCAGGCGGATGCGGCGACCGCCGCCGCCCGCTACAACCAGTACAAGGCGATCATCGACAAGGGGCCGGAAGGGGCAGTGGCGAATGCCGTCGTCTCCAACCGCGATACCGACAACACCGTGATGCAGGATCTGCGCAAGCGCTATATCGGCATCAACGACCGCGAACAGTCGATCATCCAGCAGTTCGGTGCAGATCATCCGCAGGCGATCGCGATGAAGGCTGAAAAGCAGGACATCACCAACCAGATGTTCCGCGAATTGCAGCAGCTGACCGGTAGCTTCAAGAACGAGTTGGACGTATCGCAATCGCGCGTGGAGTCGATGCGGGAAAACATCCAGCGTGTTGCCGGCAGCAATGCCGATGCGAACGTAAACATGGTGCAGTTGCAGGAACTGGAACAGAAAGCCTCCGCTCTCAGGACGCTGTATGAATCCTATCTGCAGCGTTTCGAACAGGCGTCGCAGCTGCAGTCCCTGCCGATCGCCAAGGCTCGTGTGATTTCCGATGCCGGTGTTCCGACCTCGCCGTCCAGCCCGCGCAAGACGTTGACCATGGCGCTGTCGGTCGTTCTCGGTCTGCTGATCGGCTGTGCCGCGGCTGCCGTACTTGAACTGCGCGAACGGTTCTTCCGCACCGGCGATGACGTGCAGCAGAAACTCGGCATGCGTTTCCTTGGTTATCTGCCGCGGATTGCCGGTGCAGCGCGTGAAGATGCGCCGAAGCCGAATGCTGCGCCGGAACAAGGCGATGCCGCCAATCAGCCGGTGGGCGATCCGATCTCGTTCCGCCGCATGATGCGTGTTGCGGTCGAAGCGCCGCGTTCGCAGTTTGCTGAAACACTGCGCAACACCAAGCTCGCCTGTGATATCGTGCTGCAGGGCAAGAAATGCGCCGTCATCGGTGTCGTTTCCTGCCTTCCCGGCGAGGGCAAATCGACTGTGGCGGCCAATCTTGCCGGTCTGATTTCCTCCAGCGGTTCGCGTACGCTCGTCATCGACGCCGACCTTCGCAATCCGGGCCTTTCCAAGATGCTGGCAAGCGAACCGGAAGTCGGTCTCGTCGATGTTATCCTCAACAAGACGTCGTGGACGAGTGTCGCCCGTGTGGACCGCCGTTCGCGCCTCACCATCCTGCCGATGACGACGCGCGGCCGTCAGGTCACCCATACGAGCGAGTTGCTTGCTTCCACCGGCATGAGCCAGTTCCTGGAAAGCATCAAGGAAACCTTCGACGTGATCGTCGTCGACCTTGCGCCGCTCATCCCGGTCATCGACGCCAAGGCGTTCGAACCCTATGCGGATGCCTTCGTCTTCGTAACCGAATGGGGTGCGACACCGGCCAAGGCGGTACAGAGCGTGCTTCAGTCCGAGCCGCAGATCGCCGCCAAGACGATCGGCGTCATCCTCAACAAGACGGATCTTTCCGAACTGCACAAATATGCAGATCCGGGTGCGCCGGAGCGTCTGCGCGGCAATTATCTGTCCTACTACCGGGATTACAAGGAAGTCGCGGCCGAGTAATGGCCTGACTATCTCCGATCAGCAAACGGCCCGGTTTTTCCGGGCCGTTTTCGCATGAGCCTCAGGGCTTGACGCGCAGTCCATCCATCAGGAGACCGATCAGGCGATTGGCGCTGTCGCGCCATTCAGGTGTGTCGGGGATCGAATAGATGCTGGACATGGCATGCATCAGGTCGGACTGGCCGATATCCTTGCGGATGAGGTTCTGGTCCTGCGCCTCCGTCAGGAGCTTGTCGAAGGATGAGCGGATACGTCCGAACCCTTCGGCAAACATGGCCGAGTTGGAGCTGGCGATGATCTTCAGGCTGCTCGCCATGCCGCGCTTGGTCGCCATGTAGCTGACGAAACGGCGCATCCACTGTTCGAGCGCGACATCGGCCGCTTCGGTGCGGGAGAGTTCATCGGCGGCATCTGCCAGATTCTGCAGTTCACGCCGATAGACCACTTCGACCAGATGCTCGCGTGTCGGGAAATGGCGGTAAAGCGTGCCGATGCCGACACCGGCCTTGCGCGCTATGTCTTCCAGCGACGTCTCGACACCATTGTCGGCAAATGCCTGGGCGGCGATCTCTATCAGCTTGTCGCGATTGCGGCGGGCATCCGCCCTCAGTTTCGGCGTCTTCTGATCTGCAGTTTCCGGCGTGGCCGAGGCCAAAGTCATGCTCCCACGGAATCGGCACCTGATGTTACGCATCAAGTCGCTGGTTTGAATGGAGGAGCCTCCGAATTGGAAGTCCTTCTTGTTTTAAACCGGAAGCAGGGCGGATGTCATGCCCGAAATGTGGCGTTCCTCGCGACCGGCAAGCAGATGCGCAATCGAATGATGACCAGAGAGGTTGACGCGCTCGACGAAAGCATCATTGCGCTCTTCTACGGGGAGAAGGCAACGGTGCTCTCCGGCGTGGCGTGGGTCTTTATCCGCCGTCTAAGCGGCGCCCTACTATAATATTTCCTGACGTGAGCTTGGGATCTCCGTAGACCCGGTAGGTATATCCGGTGTTCGGTTTTGCATGCGGCTTCTCAGAAGCGAATGTCGTTCGCGCAAACTGCATGTATCGTGCATCGGCTTTGGGATTGCCCGTCGAATCTCGCATGGACACGGACGCCATTTTGCCGTTTGCGTCGGTTTTGACCAGCACTGTTCCTATACGTTTGCTCATAGGACTACAGCCCGTAACAAGCAGGCCCAGAAGGAAAACCATAATAAGGCGCATAAATAGCTTTCTGGAAAAAATCGGATTATTGCTGGACCTGATTGGTACGCATCTTCTGGAAAACGGCAATCCATAGAGATGTCGCGGCCTCACTTGGAATGCAGCAGGGTATCAGGCCCTCAGTCCTCCGAATATCTTTCCTCCGCCCACGGGTCACCGCGCATGTGATAACCGTTCTTCTCCCAGAAGCCGGCATGGTCCAAGCCGTTGAAGTCGATGCGCTTCAGCCACTTGGCGCTTTTCCAGAAGTAGAGATGCGGCACGACGAGGCGTACCGGGCCGCCATGCTCTTCGCTCAGCGGCTTACCCTCCCAGTCGGTCACGATGATCGCGTCCGGGCTTGAGAAATCGGAAAGCAGCAGGTTGGTGGTGTAACCGTCATAGCTTGTCAGCATCACCGACACGGCCTCATTCATCGGATCGACGAAATCGAGAAAATCGCGGGTCGAGACGCCCTTCCAGTTGTTGTCGTAGCGGGACCACGTGGTCACACAGTGGATATCGGACAACATGTTCGTCTGCGGCAGGGCCTGAAATGCCGACCAGTCGAGCGTCACCGGATTGTTGACGAAGCCGCGCACGTCGAGTTTCCATTGAGATGTCGATACGCTTGGCTGCTGGCCGAGATCGAGTACCGGCCAGTTCTTCACCAGATGCTGGCCGGGTGGCAGCCTGTCCGTCTCGGGTCGGGCATGGCGGCCGGTGAGGAATTTTCCCTCGTCTGCCCATTTGCGCTTGGTGATCGTCAGTTTCGAGTCCTGAGCCGGGGTGTCGTCGGCCATGAACGTCTCTCCTATAGCGGCGGTCTTGCGTCTCCCGATAATCTGATGAACATGGGCGGCAAATCAATCGCCCGTCTTTCACATTCCCACTCCGGAACCCCATGCTCGCCTTTAATTCGCGCTTCAATCCGCTCGTAGACAAGCTTTCCCTTCCTCCCGTTCCGTCCGTTGCAGCCTGGGGTCGTGCCTATGACGGCAGCGTTGGCCCACTGATCGATCTGTCGCAGGCGGTTCCCGGTTATCCGGCCCATCCCGAGATGTTGCGACTGCTTGGCGAGACGGCATCATCCACCGCCTATACCGGTTACGGACCGATCGAGGGCGATGCCGCGCTGCGGACGGCGTACGGTGCCCATAGCGCCGAAGTCTATGGTGCAGCTCTCTCTGCGGCTAACACGCATATCACATCCGGCTGCAACCAGGCCTTTGTCTGCGCCGCGATGACGGTCGCGGGTCCCGGCGATACGGTGCTGATGACCGAACCCTTCTATTTCAATCATCAGACGACGCTTGCGATGATGGGCATCGGAACTTCATTCGTGTCCTGCAAGGCTGAGGACGGGTTCCTGCCGGAGATTTCAGCGATCGAGGCGGCGATCACCGAAGATGTTAAGGCGCTGGCACTGGTTTCGCCCAACAATCCGACCGGTGCGATCTATCCACCGGCGCTGCTGGAGGCGATCTTCAAGCTCTGCCGACAGAAAGGCATCTGGCTGATCCTCGACGAGACCTATCGCGATTTTCTTGCCGAAGCGGGGGAGAAACCGCATGACCTCTTTGGTCTCGATGGCTGGGAAGAGACGCTGATCAGTCTCTACAGCTTCTCCAAATCCTTCTGCATTCCCGGCCACCGGCTGGGTGCGATCACGGCTGGCGAATTGGTGATCGGCCAAGTCGCCAAGATCATGGACAACCTGCAGATCTGCGCGCCGCGCGCAGCCCAGGGAGCGGTCGCGATGGCACTGCCGCTGCTTGCCGCATGGCGTGAGGAAAACCGGCAGAAGATCGGCCGTCGCGCCGAGGCGCTGAAGGCTGTGATGCAACAGCTTCCGGACTGGAAGCTTGATGCGATCGGCGCCTATTTCGCCTTCGTCCGTCATCCGTTCGCCGGCGTCGGCTCGGCAGAGGTTGCGGAAAAGCTGGCGAAACGCGCCGGGATCACCTGCATTCCCGGCGTCTATTTCGGCAGTGGCCAGCAGAACTACCTGCGGTTTGCCTTCGCGAATGCGGACGTGTCGACGATCGGGCGGCTTACGGAACGTTTGAAGAACTTTTCGCTGTCGTAACCGACACGGCGCGCTTATAACGAGGCATGGCTCAACGTTCAGGCAGTGCCGATCTTCCGCTTCATGGCGGCCGGGTTCCCCGGTGGCTCGGCGAACGCATGACGCGGCTCGGCGCCGTCATCACCGAGGCGATCGTCATCCATTACGGCCGCGACGAGCTGCTGGCACGACTGGCGCATCCCTTCTGGTTCCAGTCTTTTGGCGCCGTGATGGGCATGGACTGGCATTCGTCGGGCATCACTACCAGCGTCATCGGCGCACTCAAGCGCGGTATTACCCCGATGTCGGGCGAACTCGGCATCCATGTCTGCGGTGGCCGTGGAAAAAACTCGCGCCAGACGCCGGATGAACTGATCGCCATCGGCAACCGCGTCGGCATCGACGGGGGAAAACTTGCCCAGACCAGCAAGCTGGTGGCCAAGGTGGACAGCGCCGCGGTGCAGGACGGGTTCGATCTCTACCTGCACGGTTTCATCGTCACCGACGACGGCAAATGGGTGGTGGTGCAGCAGGGCATGAATGACGCCCGCCGGCAGGCGCGGCGGTATCACTGGCATTCGGAGGGGCTGAAAAGCTTTCTCGATTCACCCCATGCGGCAATCGAGGGCCGCGGGCAAGGCGAGATCGTCAATCTCGCCGACCACCGGGCGCTGGCATCGCGCACCGGCCAGCTGGATCTTCTGGCGTCGCTTGGTCCGGACAGGATCGTCCGTGAGGTGATCGCCATCGATCCGTCGCGGGTGAAAAAGGTTTCGGCCCAGCCGATGCTGCCGCATCTGATCATGCCGGAGCATCACGATGTCCGCGAAGAGGATGTCAACATGCGCCGCCTGCACGGCACGCTGGCCGCTGCCGCCGAGCGCGGCCCGAAGGATTTTGAGGATCTGCTGATGACGCCCGGCGTCGGCGCCCGCACGGTCTCGGCGCTCGCAATGGTGGCTGAAGTCGTGCATGGCGCGCCCTGCCGTTTTTCCGATCCGGCCCGTTTCTCGCTTGCCCATGGCGGCAAGGACAGGCATCCGTTTCCAGTGCCGCTGAAAGTTTATGACGAGACGATCCGGGTGATGAAATCGGCTGTCGGCAAGGCCAGGCTCGGCCGCGAGGAGGAGCTGCAGGCTTTGCGCAGGCTCGACGATCAGTCCCGCCAGCTCGAACGGTATGTCACCGGCCCCGATTTCAAGGAAATCATCGCGGGTGAGTTCCGCCATTCGCATGAATGGGGCGGGCGAAGCGTCTTCGGCTGGGAACCTCCGGAGGAGGAGAACGGGAAGCCGACGCATGGTGGGCAACAGGCTTCCTGACGTTTCCGTCCGATATTTGACAGCAGTCACTTGCTGCCTCTGACAGAGTGTCGCGGTGCAGGTTTTGCCACGGCCCTGCGGCATGTCGGCTGCTTGTCACGTTCCGCTTACCCCCTAGGCTGCGCATCAGGAGTCACAGGAGTAGGGAGTACTCATCATCATGCCAACCATCATGGATCGCCGTCAGCTTCTCACCGCCGTTGCAGCCTCTGCGTTGTTGCCGGTCGCCGCACTCGCGCAGAATGCCGTCACGGTGCCGGTTGCTGTCGCGGGAAAGCCGGGTAAGGTACCCGAGGGGATGAAGCTGCCGCTTCTGCCGCAGCTCGAAAGTTTTCCGCTCTGGCCAGAGGGCAAGGTGCCGGGCAGCGCCGGGGTGCCGGCCAAGGAAGAGTGGATCCTGCGCAACCCGAAGGATGGCGATCCGAATGATACGGCCGCCCTGCACGTGACCAATCCGATCCTGATGGTGCGCCGTCCGGCCAAGCCCGATGGTTCGGCCGTCCTGATGATCCCCGGCGGCAGCTATACCCGCGTGGCGGTGACCCGCTCCGGCAGCAGCATAGATGAGACCTTTGCCAATCTCGGCTCGACAGTGTTCATCATGACCTATCGCCTGCCGCATGATGGCTGGGCTACAGGCCCGGAAGCGCCGTTGCAGGATGCCCAGCGCGCAATCCGCCTGATCCGCCACCGCGCCAAGGAATTCGGCATCGATCCGGCCCGCGTCGGCGTCACCGGTTTTTCCGCGGGCGGGCATCTGGCCGGCTGGCTGACCGAAAGTTTTGGCCGCAATACCTATGAGCCGGTGGATGAAGCCGACAAGCTTTCGAGCAAGCCACTCGTTACCGGCCTTTTCTATCCGGTCATGAGCATGATGGCGCCTTACGCCCACGAAACTTCGGTCAAGAACATGTTCCCGAAAGGCGGGACTGACGAGGAGAAGCGCAAGATCTCGCTGGAGTTCAACCTGCCCGCCGACATGCCACCGACCTTCCTTGCCCATGCGGGTGACGACCCGGCGGTCGCGCCGGAAAACAGCCTGATCCTGTTCCAGGCCCTGCGCGCCCAGAAGACGCCGACCGAGCTTCACCTGTTCGAAGTCGGCGGGCATGGGCTGATCGAAAACGGCAAGGATCTTCCGCATCTGGCGCTGTTCGAGATCTTTGCGAAGCGGCATGCCTTGTGGAAGTAGGAGAGAGCGGCTGCTGAACGGTCTGTATAAGCTCCCGCGGTTCATCTGCGGGGGCTGGTGGAGGATGAGACCCTAAAAGTCGATGAAGGAACCCTCTGCCGGCTGCGGTGTTACCGCTTGAGCTTGGAGGACATCATGACCCGCGAAACCACATCCAATGAAGCCACCCGTTTCGGCAGCAGCCAGCCGAGCGTTGCCAAGAGCTCTGGAACCGGCGAGGCCCCGGCCAAAAAGCAGCCGAGCCCTGCCAGCATCGAAATCAACAAGGCGCGCAAGGCCGTTGGTGCGGATGGTGTGACCGAGCAAGACGAGCGCGTCGCCGATGCCGGCGACGCGGGTTGAATTGATCGATAACTAGCGGATGTGCAGCGGCGCTTCCTTATGCGCGACGATGCGGCCGGCAAGGTCCGTGATCCGCTGCATGGCGGTTTCCAGCACATCTTCCGGCACGGTCAGCGAGATGCGCAGGAAACCGGCTGCCTGATCGCCGAATGACGTGCCCGGCATGACCGCCACCTTCTGCTGGCGCAGCAGTTCCCAGGCGAATTCCTCGCCGTTCAGACCCGTCGCCGTGACATCGAGAAGGATGAACATGCCACCTTCCGGCGGCATGGGTTTCACAAGATTGCTGCCTTTGAACGCCTTTTCGACGATCGCCGCGCGACGAGCATAGTTTTCGCGCATCACATCGGCGGTATCGAAATGCTGCGACAAGGCGAGCGCCGTCATGTCCGAGATGAAGGGCTGTACGCCGAACAGCATGGTTTCGGAAACCGGCAGAAGCCTCTCGCAGAATTCTTCCGGGCCGGCGGCCCAGCCGGAGCGGAAACCGGGCGCCGCATGGGATTTCGAGATCGAGGAAACCGCGATCGTCCGTTCCGCCAGTTCCGGCAAATCGAAGGGTGATGCAAACTCGGTGCCGTCGAAGATCAGCTGTTCATACACTTCGTCGGAGATGATCCAGAGATCGTGTTTGCGGCACACCTCGCCGATCGCGGCAATTTCCGCCTTTGTCAGCACCGCACCGGTCGGGTTGTGCGGCGTGTTCAACAGCAGCACGCGAGCTTCCGGGGTGATCGCCCGTTCCAGATCCTCGGCCTGAAGGTGAAAGCGCTTTTCCGGCCGAAGCGGCACCGGGATCATATGCGCGCCGGTTGAGGCAATAACGCCTTCATAGGTCGCGTACAGCGGATCGCCGACCAGCACGCCGTCGCCGGCTTCGACAAGGCCGGTCATCACGCCGTAAAGCGCTGTCTGGGTGCCGGGGAAGCAGAGAAAATTCTTCTCGGTCACACCCTTGCGGCGCTTCGAATATTTTTCGACCAGCGCCTTCAGCACCGCTGGTTCGCCGCGGCCGTTGGAATAACGCGTGCGGCCGGCATACATGGCACGCGACGCTTCATCCAGCAGCGCCTTGTCAGGCGCCACATCCGGCTCGCCGATCGTCAGCTCGATGATCTCCTCGCCTTCGGCCTTCATCCGCCGCGCGGTGAGATGCAGGGCCCAGCGGCCGGAGCCCAGATGGGCGAGGCGGTCGGTGATCGAAGCGTAGCGCATGAAAAGTCCTTTTATCGTTCGGAAGCCAGTTCGCCCGGCTTCAGTCTTAGGAGCGCCTCGACGGAGGCGAGGGCGCTATCGGCCAGTTCGTTCTCGGCAAACAGGTCCGAGGTCAATGTTCCTTCCAGCCACAGCCCGTCGATCAGCGCATTCAGCGAGATGGCGAAGCTGCGGTTTTCCTTCTCCGAAACGGGCGTGCCCCGCTCGTCGAAAAAGTCCGCCACAAGCACCTCCAGCGCGGTCAGGAAGGCAAGATAGTTTTCGCGGTGGATGGCGGCGAAAGTCTGGTCGGTCTGGATATGGCTGATGAAGGCCGCCCAGAGCGACAGCGTGCGGCTGTCGGTCACCGGCGGCGTGACGTTGGCGACGATGAACCGGCGAAGCCTGTCACAGGCCGTATCGCCCGCGTCGGCTGCCGTGACCGCGATTTCCGTCATGCCGTTCATCACGGCAAGATAGGCCGCCTGCAACATCTGGTCCTTGCCGGTGAAGTAGTGCCGGATCAGGCCGGCCGGCGCGGTTGGCGATCTGGCGCACGGTCGCGCCCTGAATGCCGGATTCGGCGATACAGTCCAGCGTCGCGACGATCAGGTCTTCGCGGCGCTCAGCCTCGCTGGCGCGGGTATAGGAGCGACGGGCTGGTGCCATGGGGCGGTCACATTCGTGTTCTTGCTGCCAATCCGGCCCGTATTATACGACCGGATAATTCCCGTACAGAAGCAAGTTGCGATCAGTCATCCTCTGCGCGCATGGCGACCATGTTCAGGTCACGGACCTGAATCTCGCGCCGACATGCCTTGCCGGCAGGCGCGGGCTGTCGAACAGCTTCTCCCGCAGCGTGCCTTCCCGGTAGGCCGTCTTGTAGAGACCGCGGTCCTGCAGGATCGGGATGACCAGTTCGATGATATCGTCGAAACATTCCGGCACGACGGTGCGTGACAGGTTGAAGCCGTCTATGCCGACCTGATCCACCCAGTCGATAAGGGTGTCGGCGATCTTTTCGGCAGAGCCGACCATCGGCACCTGGCGGCTGCCGAGCACCATCTGCTCAAGCAGTTTGCGCTTGGTCCATTGCGGTCCGGCGCTGCGCGTCATGGCCTCGACATTGGAAACGATAGCTGCCGTTTTTGCCGTCCGGATCGGTTCGTCGAGATCGTATCCGGCAAAATCGATGCCGAGAGAGGCGGCGGCATGCACGAGCGCGCCCTCGGAACTCGCATGACTGCGATAGTCCTCGAATTTTTCGCGTGCTTCCTTGTCGGTGCGGCCGGTCACGATGGTTGCACCCATAAAGATCTTGATATCATCGGGGAAACGTCCGGCAGCGATGGCACGGGCGCCGATATCATCGACGATTGCCCGGACGCCCTCGATCTTCTGGCCGTTGACGAAAACACATTCGGCATGGGTGGCGGCGAATTCCCGCCCGCGGGTGGATGAGCCCGCCTGATAAAGAACTGGCGTGCGCTGCGGCGAGGGTTCGCAGAGATGCATGGCGTCGAGGCTGTATTGCTTGCCCTGATGCCGGATCTTTCGCACCTTGGCGGGGTCGGCATATACGCCGTTCGCCCGGTCGGCGACGACGGCGTCGTCCTGCCAGCTTCCCTCGAGCAGGCCGTAGATGACCTCCATATATTCGTCAGCCAGATCATAGCGGTCGTCATGGGCGCTCTGACCGGCAAGGCCGATCGCCCTTGCGGCGCTGTCGAGATAACCGGTGACGATATTCCAGCCGATCCGACCGCCGGTCAGGTGGTCGAGGGTCGACATGCGGCGGGCAAAGAGAAAGGGCGGTTCGTAGGTCAGGTTGGCGGTTACGCCGAAAGAGAGATGTTTGGTCACTGCCGCCATTGCCGGCACCAGCATCATCGGGTCGTTGACCGGCACCTGAACGGCGCCTCTCAGCGCCGCGTCTCCGTTGCCGCCGTAAACGTCGTTGATGCCTAAGACATCGGCCAGAAAGATGCCGTCGAACAGGCCGGCTTCGAGCCTGCGGGCATAATCCATCCAGTAGTTCAGCTGCGCATATCTGTGGGACTGGTCGCGCGGATGGGTCCAGAGACCTTGCTGGATGTGACCGACGCAGTTCATGTCGAAGGCGTTGAACCGTATCTCGCGTCGCATCTGGCCAGCCATGCTATCGCCCTCTCGTTGCGGAAAACTCTCGTCTCCTATATGAATTCAAAGTCTACTATATGAGACAATTTGGATGCAAGGAGCCGTGTCGCGATGGAGCATGATCCTGCCGATGCCATAGCCTCGACGCTGAAGCAGGAGAGGGAGGCGCGCAAATGGTCGCTTGCCGATCTCGCCGAACGTTCGGGCGTCTCCAAGGCGATGATCAGCAAGATCGAGCGTCGGGAGGCAAGCCCGACTGCGACCGTGCTCGGCCGGCTCTCCGGCGCTTTCGGCGTGCCTCTGTCGGTGCTGATCGCATCCGCCGAAAAAGCCGCCGAGCGATTAAGCCTTGCGGAAAAGCAGCCGGTCTGGACCGACCCCGAAACCGGTTATCTGCGCCGGGCGATTTCACCTGCGGGGGCGCCTGCGGAGCTGATCGAGGTTTCGCTCCCGGCCGGTGCCCGGATAACCTATCCCGCATCGGCTTTCGCCTTCCAGCAACAGCAGATCTGGCTGATCGAGGGGCGCCTCGATTTTTCCGAAGGCGGTGTGGAGCATGCTTTGAAAGCAGGCGACTGCCTTCTGCTCGGCGCGCCAAGCGATTGCGCCTTTTCCAACCCCGGCACCTCGCCGGCACGCTATCTGGTTGTGCTTTCTCGCGGCTAGAGTGTTTTCGTGATAGGGTGACGGAACAATCGGCTGATATCGCCGCTTTCTGTTTGAGGAGATGAAGCAACTCTGGGAAGAGGATTTTCATGCAGCCTGAAACACACCCATCCGGTCATGCAGGGCGTGAATTAGCTGACACGCTGTCGGCGCTTTCCCTTGCCGATACGGTCATCATCGCGCTTTCACCTCAAAACGTCGGTCTCGCCTTCGATGTCGCGCAACGTCTCGGCTGTGAACTCGATCTACTGCTCGTCGGCCGCATTCACGCACCCGGTCACCCTGAAACGACGATTGGTTCGGTGATCGATCTCGACGAGCCGCAGACCGTGATCGACGAGGATCTGGCGCGGGAGTTTCATGTGCCGCCGGGTTATCTGAATACCGAAAGACAGCGCCAGCTGTCGGATCTCGAGCGCCGGCATTTCATGTATCTGGGAGATGGCGATGGCCCCTGCCACGATCATGCCGGCAAGGATGTGGTGATCGTCGATGACGGCGTGGAAGCAGCCATACTCCAGCTCGTGCTTCAGCGGCTGGGTACATCAGGCGCGCAGTCGGTTCGCGTCGTCCGGATTGCTTCCAACGACGAGCCGATCGACGATCGCGCGATTGCCCAGTTGCTGAAACAGGCACGGCGCTTCCACAAGCTGCTGCACTAGATCTCGATTGTCGCCAGCAGCGGCAGATGGTCTGAAGCAAGTCTGGCAAGCGGGGTGGAGATCACCTCGGCGTTCAGCACCGCGATTTCCTTTGATGCGAATATGTGGTCGAGCCTCAAAAGCGGAAAACGTGAGGGAAAGGTCGGGCGCAGTTGTCCGGCCATTGTGTTGCGCGCATCCGCCAGCGCGCCGGCAAGCCGCTTGTAGGGCGGGCTGGACGGGATCGAGTTGAAATCGCCTAAGAGCACCACCGGCTGATCGGTGACCCGATCGTTTCCCAGCCATTCCGGCCCGAGCAGGACTTCCGCCTGACGCAAGCGGTCGATGCGTCTCAGGCCCAGATGGGTGTTGAAGACCTGCAGGCGTTTATCGCCAATCTCGACCTCGATCCACAATGCGCCACGCTGCTCGCCGACCGATGGCAGAGGCCCTGCCTTGACCATTTCGGCCGGAAAGGCGGTCAGGATCGCATCGCCATAGCGTTCCTCCTCGACATCGAGGGCGGCATGGAAATGATGCTGCATCTTGAGGATTTCGGCGATCGCATGCGCCTGATCGATGCCACCTGAGCGCTTTCGTCCGACGTCTAGTTCCTGCAGGCCGATGATGTCGGGCTTTTCCGCCGCGATCACCTCGGCGACACGTTCCGGTGCCAGCCGCCGGTCGGTGCCGATGCAACTGTGCACATTGTAGGTCAGGAGTTTCAGGCGGCGGGAAGCCGATAATTTGGCCGGCGGTGACTGCATGGGCAGGGAACACCTTGGACGGGTTTTCGTTCCCCTTCTTCAATATGACAGGAGCAATGATGATCGGCAGGAAGCATATTTTACAACTGGCTGTCCTTGCCGCCGTCTGCGTTGCCGCCTTTCTCGTTTATCGCAGCCTTGGCCGATACACCTGGGACGAGGTGACGGAGGCCGCCGAGGCCATTCCCGTTGTCAGATTTGCGGGTGCCCTTTTCTTCGTCGCCGCATCCTATCTGTGCCTCACCGGTTTCGATACGCTGGCGGTCCGTTACGTCAAAAGAACGCTGGCATGGCGGCAGACGGCACTTGCGTCCTTCTGCGCGCTGTCGATCGGCCATAATGTCGGCATGGCGGCGCTCAGTAGCGGTGCCGTGCGTTACCGGTTCTATTCGCGATGGGGGCTGACGGGAGGAGATATCGCCAGGGTGATCGGCTTTTGCGGCATTACCGTCGGGCTGGGGCTGTCGACACTCGCAGCGATCGTGCTGCTTCTCGATCTGGGGCCGGATACCGATCTTTTCGGCATCGGCCAGGAAACGAGGGTGGCGGCGGGGCTTGCCTGCCTGATCGTGCCCGTTGCCTATCTTTGCCTCTGTGTTTTCCGTGTGCCGGTGCGGCTTCGAACATGGCGTCTGGAACCGCCGTCGCTCGGTCTGGCGCTTCTGCAGATCGGCGTCGGCACACTGAATTTTGCCTGTGTCGCCGCGGCAATCCACCAGCTCACGGCGGTGTTCGGCGATATCACCTATTTCGAGGTTGCCGGCGCCTATGTCACGGCCAATGTCGCGGCTTTGATCAGCCATGTTCCGGGCGGGCTCGGAGTGCTTGAGGCGACCATGCTCGGCATCCTGCCGGGCACGAAGATCATCGGCGCACTTGTGGCCTTCCGGGTGCTGTATTTCTTCGTGCCGCTGATGATCGGCCTGCCGACATTTCTTGCCAGCGAGGCCTATTATCGTCGTCGGCCTTACCGCTTCTCAGAACATTCGATGGGCTGAGAAGCGCGACAGGAGGCGGCGGAAGCCTGACTGGATCTGCGGAACCGGCCAGAAGGGCTGCTTGGGATCGATGATGCTGGTGCCGGGAAGGGATTCCGTCTCGCCCTTTTCGACATCCACATCGAAAGGCTTCAGGTGCCGCCCATTGACGTTCAGCATCTCGATGGTGCGGATCAGCGATCCGGTTTCGGCGAAATGCTGGCGCACCAGCGCCGGCTCGGCTGCCAGGTGTTCGGCAATGAGGTCGATCCGCAATTCCGCAATGGCTTCGCGCCCGGCCGCGTCCTGCGGCTCCATGGCCAGATCGCTCTCGGTATCGAGGCCTTCCGAACGGTTGTTGAGATTGGACGAACCGACGCGCACGAAGCAGTCGTCGGCGATGATCAGCTTCGAGTGGACGATGATCTCGCGTTCGCCGCCCTTGCCATCCGGCGTCACCGCATAAAAGACCCGCAGCCGGTCGTAGCGGTCGGCGCGTTTCAGCCGGCGGATCAGCCGCGTGCGATTTTGGCCCATCATCAGCTTTTCGAGAAAACCGTGGGATTCGCGGGTGACGAGCACGACGATTTCCGGGCCGTTCTGCTTGCGCAGCCGCTTGGCGAGCGTGCGGGCCACGCCGAAGGAGGCGAGATATTGCGTCTCGATATAAAGATGTTTTTCGGCCGCCTTCAGCGCATCATGGGTCAGGCGTATCGCCTCGCGATGGCCGCGGCGTCCCTTCCACTTCCATGGTTCGGTCAGTGCAAGGCCGGTCGGGCAATCGCGCAAGGCGGGCTCGATATCGGACGGCCAGGGGGCTGGGCCGGGCACGTCGACGGGTAAAAGCTCCTCACTATGGGTCTTTTTCCACCTGCGCCGCGCGACATCGCCGATCAGCCTTGCTGCGTCACCGGTTACGATGGTCTGCATGTCATGCACCGGTCCATAGGACGTGCCGTCCGGCGAGATCCGTGCCGGATTGACGATCGTGTGCTGCCGGTCGTCCCAGCGGCGGGCGGTCAGGTCGATACCGCCCATGAAAGCGGTCTTGTCGTCGATCACGACGATCTTCTGGTGGTGGCTTGCTCTCAAGGGGTGACGGAAATCGAAGCGCAAGGCGATGCGCGGGTGGTCTGCCCATTCCATCTTGCCGAACATGCGGAAACTCTTGCCAGAATAGATCGGCCCCATGCCCCAGACGAGAATGCGGATTTCTAGGTCCGGCTTTTCCTCGACCATGCGGCGCAGCAGGGCGCCGATCGTTTCGGAACCTTCCTGCCGCGGACGCAGGCGAATGTCGGGATTGAAATCCCAGCCGACGATAAGGACCGATCGTTCCGCCTTGCGCAGGACTTCGTCGAGGCGGTTGAAATAATCCTCGCCATCGATGAGAAAAGCGATGCGCTCCGCCTTGGCGGAACGCCAGACGTTCCGGCCGGGCTTGATGACCCGCATGCGACCGGAAACCGGATCCATCAGATCAGGATTGGAAAAACTGCTCACGTCCACCTTGCGCCACCTCGTCATGTCTGACGGATGAACGCCAAGGTTTTAGATTTTGTTCCCGCGACAGGAACGCTCTTTCAGCTTATCCAGCCTTCTGCATCTGCGGTGCAGAGACCTTGGTGTCGAACGAACCCGTATAGGTATCATCCACAACTTCCATAGCAACGAATACGGCGACCAGAATCCCGGCCGTCACCACCAGCAGTTTCCACAGGCACGGTTTGAATTCTGCCGGCTGCTGGGACCGAGACGCATCGCGGCCCGGCATGCTCTTACTCGATACTGTCATGTCGTTCTCTTTGATGCCGCCGGTTACGCCGCATTTGCTGGCGGCATGTAGACTGGCGGTCTGTTTGTCTCATCCGGATTAGGCAACGGCGCCTCATCGGGCAGCCTGTCAGGTTCCGGTTCGTCGATCGGCGGATCTGGGGTCCATCCTGGCGCCGGCATAGGCGGCTGCTCTGTGGGCTCTCGTGGATCTGGGATCATCGGCGCCTCCATTAATGCATCGACAACCCTCGGCGCAAGTGATGGTTCCCACTTTTTTAACAGGAGCTGATATGCCGCGTTTGCATCTCTCGATGGCATATAGCGACAATTTCGCGCAGTATTGCGTGGAACTTCCCGCCATGGTTCGGGGTTGCCTCTGGCGATCACGGACCTGTGTATTATCTTCGTGATGAGACGAGGGAGAAGCCGGATGACCCATGCGAAAGACAATTTCATTGCCTGGCTGAAGAGTGCTCACGCGATGGAGGAACAGGCGATCACCTCGCTCACGGCGCAGACGCGGCGGCTGGAAAACTATCCCGATCTCAAGGCGCGTATGCTCGAACATCTCGACGAGACGCGACGCCAGGCAGAAGCGCTGCAGACCCTGCTCAACGATTTTTCCGGTGCGCCTTCTACGCTCAAGGACATTGCCGGTCGCATTGCCGCCACCGTACACGGTATCCCCGCATTGGTGATGAGCGACGAGGTGGTAAAATTCACGGCTCAGGCCTATGCGTTCGAGCATCTGGAGATCGCCACCTACCGCATGCTGATCACGGCCGCCGACGAATTGGGTGAAACCGAAGCCCAGGCCGTGTTCAAACGAATCCTTGCGCAAGAGACGGCGATGGCCACGTGGCTTGAAGACAATCTCGATCCCATCACCCGCGTTTTCCTGATGCGCGACGAACGGGATCTTCAGGCGAAGCGATAGAGCAATTCCAGCAAAAGCAGGAAGCGTTTTTGCGCCTGGAATTGCGGTGAAACTGTTCTAGCCGAAGAAATTGTTGTCGTCGAAGTGGCGATGCAGGCTTTTTTCGTCCTTCACTCCGCGCTGGTAAAGCTGGATCATGGCGACCGCCACTTCACTGGCGGCAGCACTGCCGCCATGCAGGCCGCGCTCCACGCACACGTCGTCGAACACGCGTTTCAGGAAAGTCAGGTCGTTCGGATCGAAAGCATTGCTTTCTACTGCCGGAATCATGCTCTGCCTCCATCATGGGGGCGAAAGAATTCAGGTCGAAACCCTCCGTCTTCCAGTCGCCGGAGCCCTGTCCAGTAGCCGACGATGGGGTGAGCCTACTCCGTTCCGCCGCCGTTTCAAGCGGCGGCAGATTAAATCGAAGTAATGATTCGGTGATCCCGTTTCACTCGCCCTTCACTGGCGGTGAATGCCGGCGGATGTCAGTCCAGATGGTTGGTTTCGTTGTCGTGAAACTGCTCGTTGCGAACCGTTTTGCCGTCCAGTCCGCGCTCGCGCGAATGCTGGGCCTTGTCGCGGTTGGACAGTACCATGTTGTCGGGGAGAATAGCCTTGTCGATATCGGTCATCGCACCGTTGCCGCTGCTTTTTCCCTGTGCGCCGGAACCGATATGTTTCGAGCTGGCATTGGCCATGTGGTCGTCCTCCTTGTCACGTGGCTACCATCTCGAAACGAGCCAGCGGAGGATTTGATCCGAAGAATGTTTGGTACCCCATGCGGCGAAATTGCAGCTTAGTGGGTAACCTTGGCCAGGCCGGCATCATAGCCGGTCATCGCTTGATCGGTCTCGCGGCTGACTTCCGCATCGGGCTCGCCGAGAATGCGGCTTTCGATCCAGGAGCGGGGGTTGCGGCGCGGAGTGATGTAACCGACCGGAAGCGCCACCGCCTGAAGGAAGCGGACGATCACGGTATAAAGACCGGTCTTGAGGCGACCGGTACGATAGGACGTGATGCCGACCGCAACGGCAAGGCCTGCGGCGATGATGAGGGCCGGCTGGGTCATGCCGGGAAGTGTCGCCAGCAGCACGGCTGAGGCGAGGATAAAGGTCGAGGCAAGCGCCAGCATGCCGAGTTCCGGCAGGTCACGCAGCAGCCGATAGAAATAGGGTTTTCCTGTTGCCGCCCGCAGCAATTCGCCGATGCCGAAGGGTTCCTTGGTTCTGACCTGCTGCAGAAGCAAATCGCGCGAGCGCGCATCGCGACCGTGATGACGGGCGAAAGGGCGATCCAGCCGGTGCAGCTTCCAACCGGTGCTGCGCAGCCGGATGCCGAGGTTCAGCTCCTCGTAACCATGGAGGTTGCGGTCGGCCATGTAATCGATCGCATCGACAGCCCGGCGGCGGTAAAGCCCGCCTCCCGCCAGCTGATCCACCGAGCCGATGCGGTTGTCGGAGGCAAAGCCGTTGGCGGATGCCGCCGTCTCGATATGGCCGGTGACGCCGCCGCTGCGCGGATGGCGGTCGAGAAAATGGATCGCCTCTTTCAGGAAGCCGGGATCGAGCTCCATGTCGCCTTCGATCATGCAGACGAAATCGTGCTGCGCATATTGATAACCGAGCTGCGCGCCGGCGCCGCTGCGAAAACGCGCGGGGCGGGCAATCTGGGCCAGCCGCACGGGGTAACCCGCTGCAATCTCGGTCGTACGGTCACGCGAGCCGAGATCGGTGACGATCACCTCGCCCTGTCCATCCGGCAGGGCTTTGAGCGCGGTCTCGATCGTGCGCGCAATGCGCTTTTCGTCGTCCAAAGTCTTGATGATGATCGATACGGTCATGGTGTCTAACTCCCTGACTTGGTCGCGATGTCTGCCACACGTTTCGATCGTGGCACGGCTTGACCGAAGGCTTAAAGGCAGCTCGTTCCGATCCTCATAAAGACAATACTAAAATTTTAGCGATCACGCGAGCGTGAGGTATGAAAAGCTGCGCTCGCAGCCTCACGGCTGACTTTTCGCAACCGCTGCCGTCTCGGTAACCGATTGTTTTATCGCGAATTGATCGGCCCATAATTGCGTCGAAAGAATTCCGACAAAGGCGGCGTTATCGCGGAAACCGGCGACATCCTGCTTGCGGCATTTCGCATAAAGCTTGGAAACAGCCATTGGATTGAACAGACCGGTTGAAGCAACCGTGCGTTCTGACAGCATCTCGGCGACATAGGGCCGTTCGTCGGTGCCGGGGCCGGTGAATGAGCGGCTGTCCGGTGCGCGATAGGGCTGTTTCTGCCGCTCGATCACGCTTGGTGGCACAAGCCTCGTCGCAGCCTCGCGCAGAATGTGTTTTTCGCGCAGGCCACGCAGCTTGGCATCCGGCGAAAGTCTGGTCGCGAACTCGACCAGACGGTGATCGAGAAAGGGGAAACGGCCCTCGATGCCATGCGCCATCGCCATTCGGTCGCCTTGGCTGGACAGGATATAGCCCGGCAGCAGAAGACGGGTTTCGAGATACTGGGCCTGATGTAACGGGTGCCAACGACCGAAACGCTCGGGAAGCCGTGCGGCAAGCTCTTCGGCTGCATCGTAATCGCCGAGCGTCTGGCGCAGATCTGCGGAATAAAAGATTTTTGCCGCTGCCGTGCTTTTCATCCGCGGCCGGTGTGAGAAAAGCGGATCGGACCGATCGGTGCCAGATATGTTGAAGAAGGCAGCCAGATATTCTGCCGATTGCTGTTTCAGCCCCGGCAGATAGGGGTAAAGTTTTTTGAACAGATGCGGCCTAATCTTCGAACCCGGCTGACAGGCGCAGAAGCGGCGGACTTTTGCTTCCCTGAAAATGTCGTAGCCGGCAAATATTTCGTCGGCGCCTTCGCCGGTCAGGACCACCTTCATGCCGTTGTCGCGCACCAGCCCTGCCAGCGTGTAGAGCGGCGCAGGGGCGGTGCGTAATATCGGGCGTTCGGTAAAGCGGACGATCTCGGGAAATGCCGCCGCGATGGCGTCAGGTGATGACGCGACAGAGCGGTGACGGGTGCCGAGCGCCGAAGCCACCTCACGCTGAAAACTGCTTTCGTCATGTTCGGCGCTGTCGAAGGTGACGGAGAAGGTGTTCAGCCCGTCTGGTGCCATCGGTGCGGCCAGCGCCGTGATCAGCGAGGAATCGAGCCCGCCGGACAGATAGGAACCGACCGGCACGTCTGCACGCATCCTAAGCCGCACCGCGTCGCTCAGCAGGGCGCGCAGTTCTTCGCAATGGTCGGTATCGCCAGACAGCCCACGCTCGCCCGCATCGGGATAATCGAGTGACCAATATGATCTCAGCCGGTTCCTTCCGCCTTCGCGGATCAGCAGCTGGCCGGGTTCCAGCTCGAAAATATTGCGGAAAGCGGTGCGCGGGGCGATCGGCGCCCAGAGGGTAAAGATCTGGTCGAGCGCGAAAGGATCGAGTTCGGCATCGATGCCGGGCACCGTCAGCAGCGCCTTCACTTCCGAGGCGAAATAGAGCGTTCCCTTGTGTTCGGTGTAAAAAAGCGGCCGCACGCCCATCCGGTCCCGCGCCAGCATCAGCTTGCGTTCCGTTGCGTCCCATATGGCGAAGGCGAAATCGCCGTTCAGCTTTTCCAGGCAGCGCTCGCCGTCAAAGGCATAGAGCTGCAGCAGCACTTCCGTGTCGGATCCGGTGCGGAAGATCGCTCCGCGTGCCTTCAACTCGTCGCGCAGTTCGACATAGTTGAAGATCTCGCCGTTGAAGGCGATCGTGTAGCGCCCGTCGGCGCTTGTCATCGGCTGCTGGCCATCGACAAGCCCGACAATCGACAGGCGCACATGCGAGAGGCCGATGCCGGGTGCAGTCCAGATGCCGCTGCCATCCGGCCCGCGATGGACGATCGCCTGTCCCATGGAGGACAAAAGCTGCGGCGCGTATTCCGCTCCCAACCCTTCTCCCGCGTAACCTGCAAATCCGCACATGTTTTCCATCCAGAACAGGATCGTCCGATCCCGTTCATAAGCGGAAAAGCTTGCCGATCCCCTTATGCCAAGAGGATGTCCTATTTCATCGACAACACGACGGTCGGCCAGAGTTCCGATACGGTCGGATGGATTGGTACTGCCCAGCGCAGGTCATCGTAACTCGCGCCGACATTCATCAGATCGAGCACGCCGTGGATTGCCTCATCGCCGCCGGTTCCGAGCAGCGCGGCACCAAGAATCTTCTTCGTCTTCGCATCGGCGACGATCTTCATGAAACCCTTGGTCTCGCCCTTTTCGACGGCGCGGCCGACATTGGTCATCGGTCGCGTGCCGACCAGCACATCATGGCCCGCCTTGCGCGCCTCTGCCTCGCCCAGGCCGACACGGCCGAGCGGCGGGTCTATAAACAGCGCATATCCGAGGAGGCGTTGTGAAACCTTGCGGTCCTCGCCGTCGAAGAGATTGGCGGCGATGATCTCGAAATCGTTATAGGCGGTGTGGGTGAAGGCGCCACGGCCGTTGCAGTCTCCCATCGCCCAGATGCCTTCGACACCGGTGGCCAGCCTGTCGTCCACCCTGATGAAACCACGTCCATCGAGTTCCACGCCGGCCTTGTCGAGGCCGAGATCGTCGGTATTCGGCCGGCGTCCGACGGCGAGAAGCACGTCTGATCCGATCACTTCCGGCTCGCCTTCGTCGCAGTTCACGCCGATCGCGATACCCTGTTCATGCCTGCGGAAACGGATACATTCAGCACCGGTCCGGATATGGATACCCTCGGCCTCGAGGATTTCGCGAACCGCGGCGGAAATGTCATCGTCCTCGCGGCCGATCAGCCTCGGGCCTTTTTCGACAACGGTCACTTCCGCGCCGAAGCGCCGATAGATCTGCGCATATTCCAGCCCGATATAACTGCCGCCGACAATGACGAGATGTTTCGGCAGCCGGTCGAGCAGAACTATGTCGGAATTTGTCATGTAGGGAACGTCGCTGATGCCGGCGAAATCTGGGATTGTTGCCCGCGAGCCGACATTCAGGAATATCTGCGGGGCAGTCAGAAGTTCGTCACCGACACGAATGACGTTTTTGCACTCGAACCGGGCATGGCCGCGGATGAGCGTGCAATGCGGCATGCCTTCCAGCCAGGTCTCGTTGCCATGACGGCTGTCGAGCGTCACCTTGTGCGAACGGCGCATCACCGCCGGCATATCAACCGAAACCTCACCGCCGATGCCGATACCGTAATCCGACGCGCGGCGAGCTAAATGGGCGGCATAGGCGCTGGCGACCAGCGTCTTGGTCGGCTTGCAGCCGGTATTGACGCAGGTTCCGCCGACATGTTTGCGCTCGATGATCGCGACGGTCTTGCCGGCATCGTTGAACCGGCCGGCAAGCGAAGGTCCTGCCTGACCCGCACCGATTATAATCGCATCGAAGCTTTTCATGCGATTTCCTCAGACGGTGGGCGTTCCGGGTAGCAACATCATGATGACCACGGCGGCGACGATTGCGATCGCATCCTCGATGAAGGCGGCCGGCGGGTCCTTGCCGAAGCTTGTCGCAAGCGTGGCGCGAAGCCAGGCCCCGCCATAGGTGCCGGCGACGGCACCAAGGACGCCGGATACAAGACCGGCGATCCAAGTGCCGTAAGGCGCGCCGATCGCGGCACCTGCGAGAGCACCGGTCAGAAGACGGGTGATGAACTGCTGCGGCACCTTGCGGCTCGGCGTGTTCGGCAACTGGTCGGTCACCAGTTCGACAAGCGCGACCACGGTGAGCAGCATCGCTGCCCATATCGTGCCGAGAAAGGCGATCCAGGTGCCGGAAAGATCAAGAAATCCGCCATAAGCGGCCCAGGAAACGGCCGCCAGCGGCATCATGGCCCGCAGGCCGGCGACGATGCCCATGAAAAGCGCAAGCAAGGAAACCATTCGAACCCCTCTTGCCGCCTGTAGCGGCCTGCCCTCATTGAGTGCACATCGACGCGATATCCTACCGCAAGTCAAGCGTCTTGGACGGGACTGCTGCTGTTGGCGGCATTCCTTGTCGGTCTTTGCTCATGACAGAGTTCTCGAACACACCCGTAATGCGAGAAGCCAGTAGTAAATTCCGCCGTGCTCCGTAAGATATGCGCGTTATGGTCGAGGGAGGAGGAGCCCTTCGGACGTGAAGCATCGTATTTCGGCAGTTTTTATCCTGTGTCTTGCGCTCGGTCTCGTGCTGACGTGGAAGGTGCACGACCTTGTGGCGCATAGCTACATGGACGAAGCGGAACTGCAGGCGGCGACGACCTTGAGGCTGGCGGTTTCGGCGCTCGACGGGCATCTCAAGCGCTACGAGGCGCTGCCAGCGCTGACCGCCGATGACGAGATCATCGAGGTTCTGATCGAGGATCCGGGCAACGCGGCGCTGCGGCTCTCCGCCAACCGCTATCTGAAATCCGTCAACGCGCTTTTGAAATCCTCCGACATCTACATCATGACCATGGACGGCACGACGATTGCTGCCAGCAATTACGATACGGCCGTCAGTTTCGTCGGCGAGAACTTCAGCTACCGCCCCTATTTTCAGGAGGCGGCGCGCGGCGAACAGTCCCGCTTCTTCGCGGTCGGCACGACATCGGCCAAGCGCGGCTATTATTTCAGCTCGCCCATCGTGATGTATGGCAGGATCGCGGGTGTCATCGTCTTCAAGGTTGATCTCGATACGATCGAGGCTTCTTGGGCCGGCGGTGACGACCGGATTTTCGTGTCCGATCCGGAAGGCATCATCTTCATGACGGGCAGCGATGAGTGGCGCTTTGCCGCCATCTTAGCCCTGACGCCGGACCGCATTGCCCGCACCGAAACCTCGCGGCGTTATGCGGATGCGAAACTGCATGAACTGCCGCTTTCTTACGGCAGCTTTGCCGGCCACGAGACGATGCTGATCCGGAACGGCAGTGCGGAACGGGAATATCTTTATGTATCGCAGGCCATGCCGGGGGCGGGATGGACGGTGAATGTGCTGATGGACGCGGCCTCGGTGCGTTGGCAGGCGCAGACGATGATGGCGGCGGTGTTTCTTGCGCTCTGCCTTGCCGGGCTTGCCTCGGCGATCGTGTTGCAGCGGCGAGCGCGGCTTGCGGAGCGGATGCATTTGCAGGCGGAAGCGCAGAACGAGCTGGAGCGCCGGGTGGAGGAGCGCACCGCAGCACTTGCCCGCGTCAACAGCCGGATCGAAAAGGAGATTGCCGAGCGTCGGCTGACGGAACGTCGGTTGCGCCAGACCCAGGCCGATCTCGTACAGGCCGGAAAGCTGGCAGGCCTCGGCCAAATGTCGGCAGCCCTCTCCCACGAACTCAACCAGCCGCTTGCGGCGGCCAAGACCTATGCGGAGACGACCGGATTGCTGATCGACCGCGGCCGTGTCGAGGATGCCGCCGACAATCTCAAGCGCATTTCGGCGCTGATCGACCGCATGGCCTCGATCAGCCGGCATCTGCGGAATTTCGCCCGCAAGCCGAACGAAAAGCTCGGAGCCGTCAGCGTCGAGGATGTTATTCGCGATACGATCGAAATCGTTTCGGCGCGGCTCAAGGCCGCCGATGCGGAACTGCACATCACGGTCGAACCGGGGTTAGTTCGAGTGATGGCGGGTGCCGTGCGATTGCAGCAGGTTCTGGTCAATATCGTCACCAATGCTGCCGATGCCGTCGAAGGGCTTGAAGACCGGCGGATCGACGTTTCAGCATCTGGTGCCGGCGAGAAGGTCATGATCATCGTGCGCGATCGCGGGCCGGGCGTGCCGGCTGCCATCCGCGAGCGCATCTTCGATCCGTTCTTCACCACCAAGGGTGTCGGCAAGGGGTTGGGGCTCGGCCTGTCGATCTCCTACAACATCATCAAGGATTTCGGCGGCAGCCTTTCCGTCACCGATCATCCGGAAGGCGGGGCGGTGTTCGCCATCGAACTCGATGTGGCTGATGCAAGCGTGATGGAGGCGGCCGAATGACAATCCAGCAACGAGTGCTTCTGGTCGATGACGAGGAGGAACTTCGCCGTTCCACCGCACAGGCGCTGGAACTCTTCGACCTCACCGTCGATACTTTCCCTAACGCAGAAAACGTCCTGGAGCTTTCCGGATTCGGTTTCGATGGCGTGATCGTCAGCGATATCCGCATGCCGGGGCTGGACGGCATGACGCTGCTGCACCGGATCCGCGAACTCGATGCGGAAATCCCGGTCATCCTCGTCACCGGCCATGGCGACGTGCAATTGGCGGTGAAGGCGATGCGCGAGGGGGCTTACGACTTCCTCGAAAAGCCGTTCACGCCACAGCATCTTGCCGGCGTCATCCGCCGGGCGCTGGAGCGGCGCTCGCTGATCCTCGAAAACCGGCGCTTGAGAGCGGTTGCCGGCAAGCGGGACGATGTCGAGGCTCGCATGCCGGGTCGCACGCAGGTGATGGTCGACCTGCGTTACCGGATCCGCGCGATCGGCGCGACGGATGCCGATACGCTGGTGATCGGCGATACGGGTGTCGGCAAGGAAGTGGTGGCGCGGGCGCTGCACGATATCAGCCCGCGCGCCAACCGGCCGTTTATCGCGATCAACTGCGCGGCGCTTCCCGAAACGCTGATCGAAAGCGAGCTTTTCGGGCATGAGGCGGGAGCATTTCCGGGGGCGCTGCGGCCGCGTTACGGGAAATTCGAACATGCGCGGGGAGGGACCATCCTTCTCGACGAAATCAGCTCCATGCCTTTTGACCTGCAGGCAAAGTTCCTGCGGGTGCTGCAGGAGCGGGTGATCACAAGGCTCGGATCGAACGAGACCGTGCCGCTCGATGTGCGGTTCATCGCCACCAGCAAGGTGGATCTCGAGGCCGAGGTGGCGGCCGGGCGGTTCCGTGCCGATCTTCTCTACCGGCTGAATGTCGCGACGGTCCATGTTCCGGCGCTATCGCAGAGGCGGGCGGATATTCCGCTTCTCTTTCTGCAGCTGGTGCGCGAGGCGGCGGCGCGTTACGGCCGCGAGGACATGATCGTGCCGCCGGATATCATCTCGCTGATCGCCCAGCGGGACTGGCCGGGCAACGTCCGCGAGTTACGCAACGCCGCCGACCGGCTGGTTCTGGGGCTCGATCCGGGCTCGGGAGAGCCGGGCGGGGCGGTAAAGGAGAATGGTGGAAGGCTGGCGGAAAAGGTCGCCGCCTTCGAGCGCAGTCTCATCGCTGGCGAGATCGCGGCCCATGGCGGGGCGCTGAAGCCGGTTTATGAAACGCTCGGTATTTCCCGCAAGACGCTTTACGAAAAGATGCAGAAATACGGACTCGACAAAAAGATGCTGGGAGTCGAGAGCCTGTCGCAGGACGATCGCGGAGAGTGAGGTGATCTCCTCCCTCATTCCTGTGCTCGTCACAGGAATCCAGTCACGCGAAGTCCTTCGCGTGAAACGAGTCTTTGCACCGCAGACGCGGCGCTGCTGGATCCCTGTGACAAGCACAGGGATGAGGAGAGGTGACAATCCGCCATACCATCCTTGGGTGGAGATCCACCCATCGCATTCAGGCATTGTTCCCAAATCCACCCATGGTGCGCTGCGATTTGAATATTATCATCTCTGGTCAGTGTTGGAGCCAATTGCCAGCGCTTCGGTAAGCTCCGCAAATGAAGCCAAGCAGGCGCCGGAGGAGATGTGCGCCAGCGGATTTTGGTCCTTGGAGGAGGAAATCATGAAATTGTTCAACGCCGTTCTCGGCGCAACTGCGCTTGCCGCCGTGTCGCTCGCATCCGTGCAGGTTTACGCGCAAGGTTATCCCGAGCGCCAGATCACCATGGTCGTGCCGTTTGCGGCCGGCGGGCCGACCGATACGGTTGCCCGTCTCGTTGCCGAATCGATGTCTAAGGATCTCGGCCAGCAGATCGTCGTCGAAAATGTCGGTGGTGCGGGTGGCTCGCTCGGTGCCGGTCGTGTCGCGGCGGCCGAAGCCGACGGCTACACCGTGCTGCTGCACCATATCGGCATGGCGACCAGCGCCACACTTTACCGCAAGCTCGCCTATGACACGCTGAACGCCTTCGAATATGTCGGCCTCGTCACCGACGTGCCGATGACGATTGTTGCCCGCAAGGACATGGAAGCGAACGACCTCAAGGGCCTCGTCGACTATGCCAAGGCCAATGCCGACAAGGTGACGGTGGCCAATGCTGGCATCGGCGCTGCCTCGCATCTCTGCGGCATGCTGTTCATGAGCGCCATCCAGACGCCGCTCGTTACCGTTCCCTACAAGGGCACGGGACCTGCGATGACCGATCTTCTCGGTGGCCAGGTCGATATCATGTGCGACCAGACGACGAACACGACGAAGCAGATCCAGGGCGGCACGATCAAGGCCTATGCGGTCACCTCGCCGGAGCGTCTCGAGATCTTCAAGGACCTGCCGACCGTCAAGGAAGCCGGGCTTGAAAGCATGACGGTGGGTATCTGGCACGGCATATACACGCCGAAGGGCACGCCGGCCGAGATCAACGAACGGCTGTCGAAGTCGCTGCAGGGCGCGCTGAAGGATCCGAACATCACCGCACGCTTCGCCGAACTCGGCACCAAGCCATCGCCCGAAACCGACGCCACGCCGGCGGCGCTGAAAGCCAAGCTCGAAAGCGAAATCACCCGCTGGAAGCCGATCATCGAGGCTGCAGGGCAATACGCGGATTGATCAGACGGTCGGATGGGGGTGCGGCATGCAGCGGCGGCGCTGGAGCAAGCTCGCCCCCTCTGGCCTGTCGGCCATCTCCCCCACAAGGGGGAGATCAAGTGCCTCATGATCATCGCCTCCAACAGTCCTTGAGTGGCCAGACAAAGCGCAGAACGCAAACGCCGAATTTGATTGGCGAGCGGCGCCCCAGCTGATCTCCCCACCTGTGGGGGAGATGCCCGGCAAGGCAGAGGGGGGCGAACTTGCTCCAGTCATCAACGCAAGACCATCTCCCACACCAACGGAGACACCATGAATTCCCAGTCATTCGACAAAGCCAATCTGATCTGCGGTATCCTACTGATCCTGGCCGGTATTTTCTTCGCCTATCAGTCGATCGAACTCGAACTCGGCACGGCGTTCCGCATGGGGCCGGGGTATTTCCCGTTCATTCTGGCGATGGCGCTGATCCTTTTCGGTGCGATCATCCTCTTCCAGGCATTCCGCGTAGAGGGGGAGCCGATCGGGCCGATCGCCTGGCGCGGGATCATCTTCATTCTCGCGGCGCCGATCTTTTTCGGCATCACGGTACGCGGTCTCGGCTTCGTGCCGTCGCTGTTCTTCACCGGGCTCATTGCCGCTTTCGCATCCCACAAGATGAAGCCGCTGACGGCTGTCGTGCTTGCCGCTCTGCTGACGATCTTTTCGATCGCGGTGTTCTCCTACGGCCTCGGCCTTCCCTTCCAGCGTTTCGGCCCCTGGGTCCGGTTTTAGGATTTGACTGATGGATCTGTTCAATAACCTTCTTCTCGGCTTCCAGACGGCAGGGTCGATCGAGAACCTGTTCTTCTGCCTGATCGGTGTGCTGCTCGGCACGCTGATCGGCGTTTTGCCCGGCATCGGTGCCACGGCGACGATCGCCATGCTCCTGCCGATCACCTTCCAGCTCGAGCCGGTCTCGTCGCTGATCATGCTCGCCGGCATCTATTACGGCGCGCAATATGGCGGCTCGACCACGGCGATCCTGATCAATATGCCGGGCGAATCCTCTTCGGCCGTCACTGCCATCGACGGCTACCAGATGGCGCGCAAAGGCAAGGCGGGGGCGGCACTTGCGATCGCCGCAATCGGCTCGTTTTTCGCCGGCACGGTCTCGACCTTTTTGGTTGCGATCTTCGCGCTGCCGCTCACCGGGATTGCGCTGCAATTCGGGGCTGCCGAATATTTCTCGCTGATGGTTGTCGGCCTCGTCTCGTCGATAGCACTGGCGCACGGCTCGATCATCAAGGCGCTGGCCATGGTGGCGCTCGGCCTGCTGCTCGGACTTGTGGGCACCGATATCTATACCGGCGCGCCACGCTTCACACTCGGCATCCGCGAATATGCCGACGGGCTGAATTTCGTGGCGGTTGCCGTCGGTGTCTTCGGCATTGCGGAAATCCTGCGCAATCTTGAAAACGAGAGGACCCGCGAGGTGCTGATGGCCAAGGTTTCCGGCCTGATGCCCAGCCGCGAGGATCTGCGGGCGATCGTCGCGCCGGTGCTGCGCGGCACGGCGATCGGATCGGTTCTCGGCATTCTGCCGGGTGGCGGTGCGATCCTCGCATCATTCGCCTCCTATACGGTGGAGAAGAAGGTCTCGAAACATCCGGAAGAGTTCGGCCACGGCGCGGTGGCCGGCGTGGCAGGCCCGGAATCGGCCAACAATGCCGGTGCCCAGACCTCATTCATCCCGCTTCTGACGCTCGGCATTCCCGCGAACCCGGTCATGGCGCTGATGGTCGGCGCGATGATCATCCAGGGTATCGTGCCGGGTCCGAATGTGGCGGCAGAACAGCCGGCCCTGTTCTGGGGCATCATCGCCTCGATGTGGATCGGCAACCTGATGCTGGTCATCCTCAACCTGCCGCTGATCGGGCTGTGGGTGAAGCTGCTGACAATTCCCTATTATCTGCTTTTCCCGATTATCATGGCCTTCTGCTCGATCGGCGTCTACAGCGTCAATTCCAACGTCTACGACCTCTATGCCGTCGCCTTTTTCGGCCTGCTCGGTTACCTGCTCTTGAAGCTGCGCTGCGAGCCGGCACCGCTACTGCTGGGCTTCGTGCTGGGACCGTTGCTGGAGGAAAACCTGCGGCGCGCGATGATTTTGTCGCGCGGTGATCCATCAACCTTCGTCACGCGCCCGATCAGCGCCGGGCTGCTGTTCATCGCAGTCGTCGTGCTGATTGTCGTCTTCCTGCCGAGTGTGCGGAAGAAGCGCGAAGAGGTGTTCGTCGAGGAGGATTGAGCATGATGCATGCGCCGGCGAGCGTCGGCGCATGCCGGCCCCCCCCTCTGGCCTGCCGGCCATCTCCCCCGCAGGTGGGGAGATCACACGCGGCGCTACCTTCGCTTCCTGTTGAGCGTAGAATGGTAGCGACGCCAAAAATGAAGTTTGCTTGAGGTGAGGAGCAGGCGCCCAGCTGATCTCCCCCCTTGTGGGGGAGATGCCCGGTAGGGCAGAGGGGGGCTTTGTTGCCCACCGAAAGTAACTTCACACCTCTAGCACCGCCTGCAATTCACCCACCGGCGTCGCCCCCGCCATGCGTTTCAGCAGCAAGGTCGCCATCAACCGTCCGGCCTCCGAAAGGTCCTCGTAGATCGTCTCGATTCGTGGTCGCACCTGATCGAACAGGCCGGATGTCTGCTTGGCCACCAGCCGCACGTCGCGGCCGATCGCAAGGCCCAGATCGTGGGTGGCCGACATCACCGCCATGGCCGACACTTCGCCGCCGCAGATGAAGCCATCCGGTGGATCGGGCTCCGCTAACCTCGCCGCAACATGATCGCGAACCGCGTCCGCCTTGCTGTCGAGCGTGATGCCCGCAGCGATCTCGAAACCGATGCCTTCCTCCCGCACGGCCGTCATGAAGCCATGGCGCATGTGATGATGGAAGGTGAAGCGTTCGGGCGGCAGGATGATGAACAGCCGCTGACAACCCGAGGCGATCAGCCTTTTCGCCGCGTCATAGGTGAAACGGTAATTGTCGTAGTCGACGTAAGGGTGCGGCGTCGCGAGTTCCGTGCGCCCATGGCAGACGAAGGGAAACCCCGCTTCCAGCAGGAATTTCACCCGCTCGTCCGATGGTTCGGTGCGGCTGAACAATATGCCGTCGGCCATCCTGTTGCGGACGATATGGCGGACGGGATCGATCTGCGGGATGTCGGAAAAATGCGGTGTGATGACGAGGTGGTAGGGTGTGCCGCGCAGCGTCGCCGTCATGCCTCTGATCATCGACGTGCCGTAGCCGAGGATTTCCTCGTGGGGATCGAGAACCAGGCTGATGACGTTGGTGCGACCGGTGCGCAGGCGCTGGGCCGCCCGGTCTGGCAGATAACCAACCTTCGCTGCGGCCGCCTGAACGCGCTGGCGCGTCTCGCGGGCAATCAGCGGATCGTCGCCGAGCGCACGCGACACGGTGGTCACGGCCAACCCTGTGAGTTCGGCGATCGTCTTCAGCGTCGGTTTGCGGTGGGAACCGGGATTTGAAGGCGAAGCGCTGGCCGTGTTCGGCTTGCCTTCGTCTTCCGCATCGTCCAGCGGCATGTGTGATCCTCCATCCAGCCGCTGATCGCGACCGGAGCTCGATATATATCGTTACAAATTCCACGCCGATTTCCAGAAATTTCTTTCTGGTCGCCGGATATTTTCAGGATTCTCTGAAATTCGCGATATGGATCAATACTTTAAAAAATTGATCGAGAGCAATTCAAAAACCTTCGCGTATGGGTTGACACTTGCTCGGGTTATAACGTTATAAATTGCCCTGTCCGGAGAGGAGCCCGGATTTGGAGGAGATCACCGATGAATATTCGAGCCATTACAAAACTGGCTGCGGGCGTGGCTTTGCTTGCCATGACGGCCGGTGCGGTCAAGGCCGCCGAAGAGGTTGAAGTGCTGCACTGGTGGACGTCCGGCGGGGAAGCTGCGGCGCTCAACGTGCTGAAGGAAAATCTGCAGAAAGAGGGCGTTTCCTGGAAGGATATGCCGGTTGCCGGCGGCGCCGGTTCCGCCGCCATGACCGCGCTTCGCGCCCGTGTAACGGCCGGCGATCCGCCAACCGCCGTGCAGCTGCTCGGTTTCGACCTGCGTGACTGGTCCCAAATGGGCGTTGCCGCCAACCTCGACGAGCTTGCCGCCAAGGAAGGCTGGGACAAGGTCATCCCGCCGGCCCTGCAGGAATTTTCCAAATATGACGGCCATTGGGTCGCAGCCCCGGTCAATATCCACTCGACCAACTGGCTGTGGCTGAACAAGGCGGCACTCGACAAGGCCGGCGGCAAGGTGCCGACCAATATCGACGAGCTGTTTGCGCTGCTCGACAAGTTCAAGGCCGAAGGCATCGTCCCGCTCGCGCATGGCGGCGTTCCGTGGCAGGATGGGACTTTGTGGGAAGCAGTCGTGCTTTCCGTCGGCGGGCCGGATTTCTACAAGAAGGCCGTGCTCGAAGCCGATCCGGCAGCACTGTCCGGCGACACGATGAAGAAGGTCTTCGACGACATGTCGAAGCTTCGCACCTATTTCGACCCGAATTTCTCCGGCCGCGAATGGAACCTGTCGACCGCTCTCGTCATCGAAGGCAAGGCCGGCGCGCAGGAAATGGGCGACTGGTCGAAGGGCGAATGGCTGCGCGCCAAGAAGGAACCGGGCAAGGATTTCGTCTGCATCCGCTTCCCCGGCACGCAAGGCTCGGTTCTGTTCAATGCCGACCAGTTCATGATGTTCGACGTGGGCAAAAAATCTGCCGACGCGCAGATGAAGATGGCATCCGCCGTCGAAAACCCGGCCTTCCAGATCGCCTTCAACAAGGTGAAGGGTTCGGTTCCGGCCCGTACCGACATTCCGGATACGGATTTCGACGATTGCGCCAAGAAGGGCATGAAGGATCTTAGCGAGGCCTCGTCCAAGGGCACGCTGATGGGCTCGCTCGCCCATGGTTACGCCCAGCCGGCCGCCATCAAGGAAGCCATGCTCGACGTCATCACCCAGCATCTCAACGGTCAGCTGACGACGGATGCTGCGCTGAAGCGTCTGCCGGAAGCGGTGGCTGCGGCGAAGTGATGGAACAGCGCGGTGGGGGAGGTGATCCCCTCACTAGCGATTTCTAACACTTAGCTAAAGCTAAGATGTTGAAATCGCTTTCTCTCCCACAAGGGGAGAGATGAGTGCGCCGCGCCGTCCGCGAATCTACCTCTCCCCTTGTGGGAGAGGTTACAAAATCAAGATCTTAGCTTCAGCTAAGTCTTAGATTTTGTTGGTGAGGGGGCTGACGCCGATCCCTTTTCACAACCGTATTCCCTACCGGAGAACCCCATGACGACAATCGAACCGATGCCGGTGATCGCTGCGGAACGGCCGCGAAAATCCTTTGCCGACAGGTTGCGCAGCGGCCTGCCCAAGCTGGTGCTGGCGCCGTCCTTCGCCGTCATCCTGATCTTCGTCTATGGCTTCATCCTCTGGACGATCACGCTGTCCTTCACCACGTCACGCATCCTGCCGGTCTATAAATGGGGCGGGTTCGATGCCTATTTCCGGCTCTGGTCGCAGCCGAACTGGTATGTGGCGATGCAGAACCTCGCGATTTTCGGCGTGCTCTATATCGCGCTCTGCACGGCGATCGGGCTTTTCATCGCCATCCTGATGGACCAGCGCATTCGCGCCGAGGGCGTGCTTCGGCCGATCTTTCTTTATCCGATGGCGCTGTCATTCGTCGTCACCGGTACGGCATGGAAATGGTTCCTCAATCCCGGCCTGGGCTTGGAACACACGATGCGCAATCTCGGCTGGGAAAGCTTTACTTTCGACTGGCTGGTGAACCCGAAAATGGCGATCTATACCGTCGTAATCGCTGGCGTCTGGCAGGCGTCGGGCTTCATCATGGCGATGTTTCTGGCCGGCCTTCGCGGCATAGACGGCGAAATCATCAAGGCGGCGCAGATCGACGGGGCTTCGACGGTCAGCATCTACCGACGCATCATCATTCCGCTGTTGCGCCCTGTGTTTCTCTCAGCCTTCATCGTGCTCGCGCATATGGCGATCAAATCCTACGACCTCGTCATCGCGCTGACCGGTGGCGGGCCGGGCAATGCGACCGAGCTGCCATCCACCTTCATGTATTCCTACACGTTCAACCGCAACCAGATGAATGTCGGTTCGGCCAGCGCCGTGATGATGCTGATGGGCATTACCGCGATCATCGTTCCCTATCTCTATTCGGAACTGCGGGAGAAGAAACAATGAGCGCCGCACCCGAAACCATCAGCGCCGGCTCGGCACGTTTCACCCGCTTTTTTATCTACGGCGCGCTGATCATCCTCGCGATCGTCTACCTGCTGCCGCTTTACGTGATGCTGTCGACCTCGCTGAAATCGCTCGACGAAATCCGCGGCGGCGACATGCTGGCGCTGCCGACCGATCCGTCTATCGCGGCCTGGATGAAGGCCTGGGGCGAAGCCTGCATCGGGGTCTCCTGCGTCGGTATCAAGGGATATTTCTGGAACTCGATCAAGATGGTCGTGCCGGCCGTCGTCATCTCGACTTTGCTCGGTGCGCTCAACGGTTACGTGCTGACCAAATGGCGGTTTCCCGGCCACAAGCTGGTTTTCGGCATGATGCTGTTTGCCTGCTTTATCCCGTTCCAGGCGGTGCTGATCCCGATGGCGCGGCTGCTTGGCCTGATGGGCCTGTCGAATTCGACGACCGGCCTTGTCATGGTCCACGTTGTTTACGGCCTCGGCTTCACCACGCTGTTCTTCCGCAACTATTACGAAGCCTTTCCGGATGAGCTGGTGAAGGCTGCGATGATCGACGGTGCCGGGTTCTTCAAGATCTTCTGGCGAATATTGCTGCCAAGTTCGGGGCCGATCATCGTCGTCACCGTCATCTACCAGTTCACCAATATCTGGAACGACTTTCTGTTCGGCGTCTCGTTTTCGTCCGGCGAAGCCTCGCCGATGACGGTAGCGCTCAACAACCTCGTTTCGTCTTCCACCGGCGTCAAGGAATACAATGTCGACATGGCGGCGGCCGTCTTTGCCGCTTTGCCGACGCTGTTCGTTTATGTCGTCGCCGGACGTTATTTCGTGCGCGGTCTTATGGCCGGCGCCGTCAAGGGATAAACCTTCATGAGCTTTCTTGAAATCAGGAACATCCGCAAGAAGATCGGCAGCGTCGAGATCCTCAAGGGTATCGATATCAGCCTTGAAAAGGGTGGCTTTCTCGTGCTTGTCGGTCCATCCGGCTGCGGCAAGTCCACGCTTCTGAATGCGATCGCCGGCCTGCTGCCACCGTCCTCGGGCGACATCGTCATTGACGGCCAGGTGGTGACGGACCTGCATCCGTCGAAGCGCGATATCGCCATGGTCTTCCAGTCCTATGCGCTCTACCCGAACATGACGGTGGAGGAGAACATCGCCTTTGCGCTGGAAATGCGCGGGGTGGACAAGGCCGGGCGTGCCAAGGCGGTGGCGCAGGTGGCAAAAACCCTGCAGATCGAACATCTTCTGAAGCGTCGCCCGAGCCAGCTTTCCGGCGGCCAGCGCCAGCGTGTTGCGATGGGCCGGGCGCTGGTGCGCCAGCCGCGCGTCTTCCTGTTCGATGAGCCGCTCTCCAACCTCGATGCCAAGCTGCGTGTCGAAGTCCGCGCCGAGATCAAGGCGTTGCATCAGAACACTCATGCAACGATCGTCTACGTCACTCATGACCAGATCGAAGCAATGACGCTTGCGACCAAGATCGTCGTGCTGAAGGAAGGCATCGTCCAGCAGGTCGGCACGCCGGCGGAAATCTACAATCGTCCGGCCAATCTCTTCGTCGCCGATTTCATGGGCTCGCCGGCGATGAACATGCTGAAGGGCAGGGTGGTCGCAGGCGGTATCCAGTTGTTCGGTGCCGGCGGGCAGGGGGTGACGGTCAAAATCCCGCCTTCGGTTACGACTTCCATTCCCGAGGGCAGCCAGGTTGTCCTCGGCCTGCGTCCCGAAGCGATCTCGGACCAGGGGTCTGCCGATGCGGCTGCTGCTGCCAGCGCGCATATAGATGCGCAGGTGATGATCGTGGAACCGACCGGATCCGATACGTTCGTCACCGGCAAACTCGATGGCACGACCTTTACCGGCCGTGCCCGTGCGGAAACGGTGGTCGAACCCGGCCAGACCTTTCGCTTTGTCTTCAATCTCGACAAGGCGGTGGTTTTCGACCCGGAGAGCGGCAGCCGCATCGACTGAATACGGTGGTGGAAGGGTTTCCTGCGCCCCTTGCCACTGTCCCGAAACGGTACGGCTGATACGTTTCCGTAACACCGTGGGGCAAGGTCGCGTCCGGTTGTTCCAAACAGCTGTTGGCGCGATCTGTAAAAGCGGTTAGAACCGTTTTGGGCTAAGATGTATTAGCGTAGGGCGGGACGAACTGATGATCAGTGACAGCGGGCAGCTTTTGCCTGCAGCTTTATTATTGGCTTAAGATAGCGGAATGTTTAGATTTTCGCGTCTTTTCCCCACAGCCTCGATCGGCGCCTATCTGATGGCGCTGGTGATTGTTGTCGCCCTGCCGCTGCTTGCCTTCGTCAGTTTTCTCGTCCTGCAGCTTGAGGGCCAGGAGCGCGAGGGGCTGGCCAACGAGACGGCCGAGGATGCGCAGCTGATCGCCCGATCCGTCGATCGCGAATTGCAGGATATGGCGACGACCTTGCGTCTGCTGATCACATCGCCGGAGCTTGAAGCGGGCGATCTGAGAGCCTTCCACGACCGTACCCAGCGCAGCCTCCGCTCCAATTCGCTTTATGTCATCGTCGTCGACAAGGATGGCCAGCAGCGACTGAATACCCGTTCGCCCTTCGGCGAACCGCTGGTCAAGATGTCGAACATGCCGGCATTGGAATCGGTGCTCAAATCGCGCATCACCGAAGTTTCCAGCGTGTTTTTCGGCAAGACCAGCAACAAGTGGGTGTTCAACGTCGCCATGCCGTTGCCCGACGAGCTTTCCCATGCCGGCTCTGCCGTGATCATGACGCAGAATGCCGAGGACATGGAAAAGCTGGTTTCCGTCGAGGGTCTTCCTGCCGGCTGGTCGGCGGCCGTCATCGATGGGCAAGGTCAGGTCGTGGCCTCGGCCGGGGCTGAAAAGATCGCTTCGGGCAAGCCGTTCGACAGTGAAACCCTGCGCCTGATGACGGGTTTCAAGGGCACGATCGAAGATGTCGATGGCGATGAAAAGCAGATGTACGGTTATGCCCAGATCACCGGCTGGACCTGGAAGGCCGTCGTCTGGGGGCCGATCGCATCGGCACAGGAAGGCATCATCACCACGTTCAAGCAGCTGATTGCGGGCGGCGTGATCTTCCTGACGCTGGCGGTCCTGTTTGCCTATACGATCGCCCGTCAGCTTCGCACGCCGATCCGGCAGATTGCCGATATGGCAGAGCGGATCGGCAAGGGCGAGATTGTGTCGCCGGTCGAGACGCGGATCACCGAAGCCAACCAGGTGGCGGTGGCGCTGTCGAACGCATCCTTCGACCGCAGCGAGGCGGAAGACCGCATCCATCTCATCCTGCACGAACTGGTGCATCGGACGAAGAACATCCTGACGCTGGTGCAGGCGATGATGCGCCAGCTCGGCCGTCAGGATACGACCATGCCGGAATTCCAGAAGGCGATCAGCACCCGCCTGCAGGGGCTGGCGAAATCGATCGAGGCGCTGGCCAAGGAACAATGGGCTGGCGTTCGCCTGAGGCGTGTCATCGAGATCCACCTGTCGAACTTTGAGGCCGGTGACCGGCTGCTCGTTCAGGGCGAGGATTTCATGCTTAAAGCCGAGGCGGTACAAAATCTCGGCCTGGTGCTGCATGAACTGGCGACCAACTCGGTGAAATACGGTGCGCTTTCGGTTCCGCATGGCCGCGTGCGCATCCGTTGGGATGATGTCTCCCCCGAAGATGATGGACGGCCAAAAATCCGGCTTGTCTGGGAGGAAAGCGGCGGCCCGCTGGTGAGCGAGCCATCCCGCAAGGGGTTTGGAACGACCATCATCCAGCGCCATGCGATTGCGGCTTTCGGTGGACAGGTGGATGTCGAGTTCCGCCCGGAAGGTCTGATCTGGCGGCTTGTCGCGCCGCGCGCCAATCTGGAACGCGACGAGGCGAGCGAAGAGCGCCGCAGTCTGGCAATCTAGTTCGTGACGATTTGATCGACCGGCGCAGGAACGAAGAATAACCCGTCGCCGTTCTAGCGCTCATGGACCTGTCGCTCAAAACCATCGAAATCGATGCCGTTTCTCTGGAAACAATCGGGCTTACCTATGTCCACGGTACCGAGCCGGGCATCCGCCGGCTAAGGCGTGGCAAAGGGTTCTCCTACAAGCTGCCGGACGGTACGGTTCTTTCGAGCGAAAAGGATCGCCTGCGTATTACCGCACTCGGTCTGCCGCCGGCTTACGAAAATGTCTGGATCTGCATCGATCCGCGTGGCCATCTGCAGGCGACGGGTTATGACTCCCGCGGACGAAAACAGTATCGGTATCACACGGAGTGGCAGAGTTTCCGCAGCGAGCAGAAGTTCGACCAGCTCTTGCGTTTTGGTGAAGCTCTGCCGCGTATTCGCCGCAAGGTGAAGCGTGATCTGTCGCTTGGTCTCGACCACTCGGATTGTGTTCTCGCCGCCCTTGTTGCACTGATGGATGTCACGCATCTGCGTGTCGGCAACCGCGCCTATGCCAAGGAAAACCGCACCTATGGTGCGACGACGCTTCTCAAGCGGCACATGGTTCTCTCCGGCGATGGCGTTCTGTTGCGCTTCACGGCCAAGGGCGGCAAACGCGTCCAGCATACGCTCAAACATCCGAGGCTGCAGCGTATCTTCGAGGAAATCGCGGATCTGCCGGGCCGCCAGCTCTTCTCGTTCCCGGATGAACACGGCACGCCGCGGCCGGTCGATTCCGGTAGGCTCAATGCCTATCTGGCAAAGGCGGCCGGTTTTCCGGTCTCCGCCAAGACTTTCCGAACCTGGGGAGGCAGCCTCGCTGCCTTCATGACGGCGTGGACGGTGTTGGAAGACGAGGATAAACGGCCGAAGATAAAGGTGCTCACCAAGGCGGCGTCGGATGTGTTGCAGAATACCCCTGCTGTCTGCCGGTCAAGCTATATCCATCCAAGCATTCTTGACCTTTCGGAAGATGACACGCCGCTTCGCCGGGTCATGAATGACGGGAATTCTTCCAAGGCACCGCGCGGATTGCGCATCAACGAAGCCCGATTGGTGACGTTTCTGAAAGAGACAGGTTCAAACGAATAGGCCGCCCCAGAAGGACGGCCCGTCAAGGTCTGGACTGATGTGCCTCACGCAGCGCGGCGCTGGTGTCTGCCTTCTTCGACTTCCTCGATGATCTTGGCGACAAACTGGGCCAGATCCTTCGGAGAACGCGAGGTGATGATGCCGTTGTCGGTAACCACCGCCTCGTCCTTCCAGTTGGCCCCGGCATTGCGCATGTCGGTCCGGATCGAAGGATAGGATGTCGCCTTTCGGCCGCGCAAGGCGTCGGCTTCGACCAGCAGCCATGGTCCATGGCAGATCGCGGCAACCGGTTTTCCGCTGCTGATGAACTGGCGGACCAGCTGAACGGCGTCCTCGTTGTTGCGCAGGACGTCCGGGTTGATCTGGCCGCCCGGCAGAACGAGGGCGTCGAAATCCTCGACATTGACCGCATTCACCTCAAGATCGACGGCCACACAGTCACCCCAGTCCTTTTCGTCCCAGCTTTTGATTTCGCCGGATTTGATCGAGGCGATTTTGACATTGGCACCGCGCTTGGTCAGCTCTTCCAGCGGAACGCGCAGTTCCGAGCGCTCGTAGCCATCGGTAGCCAGAATGAGGATGTTGGCGGATTGGATGTTCGCCATGATAAGCTCCTTATTGGATTGTTTTTTTCAGGTATTCGGCGGCCTGTCGGTGATCAGAGCCGTCCGGTAGACAGGTCGCGCCCGTTGATCGACGCCGGCACGCTGATTTCGTCCCGCTGCGTCTTTGGAAGCGGAAGCCAAACTGCACCCGGCACGGCGACCTGAATGTCTTTAGGACGCACAGCCTGGAACGTCGGTTGAACCCGATGGGATAAAAAGCGGTTCCTGAGCATCGTGAAAAAGTGCTGCATGGTAGTCTCCCGTGTCAGTCGTTGACAACTTGCGTTGCGACCTGTCTCGATGGGCTAACAAGCCGGGGAGGCGAAACGTTCCCTGAATTTTACGCCGGTTCATCCATTGTGAAGCAGCACGACACGCTATGCCATGTCGAAAATATGATGCTCTCGCAGCCTCTGGCCACGAGAGCTTGGGGCCTCTTTCGTCGAGGCCTCATTCCCCTCCTCGGGAAACTTCAAACCGGAATGACGAACATATAACAGGCGGCTATCACCAGCGCGAAACCTGCAACCTCAAACCATTCCCTGACCATTGTCGCCTCCATCGAACTCTGGATCCAAGAACGTGCTGTTGCCATTGTAGTTCCATGAAATCGCCATAAACATGGCAGGTCGGCCACAAATGTGAACAGGTGTTAAAATAAGCCCTCAGTCGATGCCTAGCTTGCCTCGGCCCGGGCGCGTGCGGCTTCCAGAATGGCGCGGATTTCTCGCGCCGAGGCGTTTTCGATCGCAAAAGCGGTGTCCGGCATAACACCGGGATCTTCCTCATGGTCCTTGAATGTTGCGTCGTCGCGCAGCTTTCTCAAAAATGTCGTGATTGTCACTTCGCCGCCGATCATCGCCGAGAGCATTTCGATCATCAGTTCGCGATGGGCGTTCAGCCGCCCTTCCAGTTCTTCCGGGGTCAGCGATGTCATTGAGGTTTCCTCTTTGTTGTTTCCGCCCGTCCTTCGTCAGATAGGCGGTCTCCCGGCATTGGGAACAATCACCGATGCGGAAAGTTTCAGGAGGGCGGCTTCCGTGGCCTTTTCCATGTTTTATCGAGAAGTCGTCATCTGAGCGTTTCATCACGGAACAAAATGCCGCGCCGCACCATTGTCAGGCAGATTTTATCCAGTGGGGTGCGGTATGGACATGAAAGCCAATCAGTTCACGATTCAGGCGGGCGACTGGACGCGGCTCGGCGCCAATTTCGATGGCGAGGGGATCAATTTTGCGATCTTTTCCGCCCATGCGGAACGCGTCGAACTTTGTATCTACGATCCGACCGGAAAGATCGAAATCGCCAGACTCGAACTGCCGGAATACACGCATGAAATCTGGCACGGTTATGTACCCGGCCTGAAACCCGGCGCGCTTTACGGCTATCGTGTGCACGGCCCATACGACCCCGAAAACGGCCATCGTTTCAATCCGAACAAGCTGCTGATCGACCCCTATGCCCGCGAACTTTTCGGTAACATCGAGTGGAACGAGGCGCATTTCGCCTATGATCTTCTTGCCGAAGACAAGGACCTCACCTTCGATACGCGCGACAGCGCGCAGTTCACGCCAAAAGCAAAGGTGATCGATCCGAACGAATTCGACTGGCAGGACAGGAACCGCCCGAACATTCCGTGGTCGAAGTCGCTTATCTACGAGACCCATGTGAAGGGGTTCACCCAGCTCAATTCAGCTCTGCCGAAGGAACTCCGCGGCACGTTCGAGGGGATGGGGCACAAGGCTTCCGTCGATTACATAAAGAGCCTCGGCATCACCTCGGTCGAGCTTCTTCCGGTTCACTGGTTCCCGGATGACCAGCATCTTCTCGACAAGGACCTGAAGAATTTCTGGGGCTATAACTCGCTCGGTTTCTTCGCGCCCGCCTCGCGTTATTATGGCCCGAACGGCATCCAGGGTTTTCGCGACATGGTGCGGTCTTTCCACGATGCTGGTGTCGAGGTCATTCTCGACGTGGTCTACAATCACACGGCGGAAGGCAACGAGCTCGGTCCGACATTGTCGTTCAAGGGCATCGATAACTTCTCCTACTACCGCACGATGCCGGACCAGCATCGTTATTACATCAACGACACGGGCACCGGAAACACCGTCAACACCTCGCATCCGCGAGTGCTGCAGATGGTGATGGACAGCCTGCGCTACTGGGCGGAATCGATGCATATCGACGGTTTCCGCTTCGACCTTGGCACCATTCTCGGTCGCGAGCCGGAAGGGTTCGACGAGCGCGGCGGATTCTTCGATGCGGTGACGCAGGATCCGGTTCTCTCCAGGCTCAAGCTGATCGGCGAGCCCTGGGATATCGGCCCCGGCGGTTATCAGGTCGGCGGTTTCCCGCCGGGCTGGGCCGAGTGGAACGACAAATATCGCGATACGGTGCGCGAATACTGGAAGGGCGACAATGTCCCGACAGATTTTGCCGCCCGGCTTCTCGGTTCCGGCGACCTCTACGACCAGCGCGGCCGCCGGCCCTGGGCCAGCGTCAACTTCATAACGGCCCATGACGGGTTCACGCTGAACGACCTCGTCTCGTACAACGAGAAGCATAACGAGGCCAATGGCGAGGACAATAACGACGGTCACAACGACAACCGCTCCTACAATTACGGCGCCGAAGGTCCGACCGAGGACGAAGGCATCAATGCGGAGCGCGAGAGGCAGAAGCGGAATTTCCTCGCCACGCTGCTCTTCTCCCACGGCACGCCGATGCTGCTTGCCGGTGACGAATTTGGCCGCAGCCAGCTTGGCAACAATAACGGTTATTGCCAAGACAGCGAGATTTCCTGGGTCCATTGGGACGACCTGCCGGAAACCTGCGAAAGCCTGCGGGAGTTTACCCGCGAGGTAATCAGGCTTCGCGCCGAACAGCCACTGCTGCGCCGTGAAAGCTGGCGCGACGGGACCGATATCAAGTGGTTCAATGCCGGTGGCGGTTTCCAGCAGCCGGAACAGTGGGACGAGGGCACCACGCTCGGCGTCTATCTCGGCCGCGGCGACCTGCAGGAAGAAGAAGGCATCTGGCACGACGTGCTGCTGCTGTTCAATCCGTTCGAAGGCAACGTCCCGTTCCGCATTCCGCAATTCGGCGAGGGCGGATGGGTGTTGGAACTGACCACCTGCGACACAAAGAAACGTGGGCTGACGATTACCAAGGAGAAGGATTTCGAGCTCGAAGGGCGGAGCCTGGCGCTGTTCAGGCGGCCTTGATCGGGTTCTGACGATGCTTTGCCAGTGGCAAGCAAGCAGATGTTCGGTCGCAAATTCGGGTATTTGCGACCGAACGAAAACTACGCGACGGCTTTTGCCACCATCTCCGGATGCTGGGCGATCACCTTCACATAAGCGACGGCAAAATCAGGTGCGGTGACGCGCGCCTGTTCCCAATCACGCAGTGTGCCGACAGGAACCCGGAACCGGCTGGCGAACTCTGATTGCGACAGGCCGAGGCTCATCCGCGTATTGCGGATCAGCCGGGAGCGCAGGCCTCGCTCCACGGCTTCGTCCGTAACGTCGAAATCCTCGGAATCGGCCAGGTCAGCAGGTAGCATGATATGCTCTTTCTTCACCCTTATTGCTCCTTCTCACCGAGATAAAACGGGGTTGGTCATCCCGCCAGACGAAGACGCCGGTGAACAGCTTCTCCTCAACCATGCCAGTCACTTTGAAACGCTCTTCATTGTCGATCGGGCGGATGGATGGTAAGATCAGGTGATGGTCGTCGCCAAAAATCCGATCGCCAAAGGATAGCGAAAGATTGTGCTTTTCGCGGTTGGTTTCGTCCTTGTCTGGGTCGAACCGGTCTTCCGTCATGAGAATGATTTATACGGAATTTCCGTATAATGCGCAAGCTCGACATCCTTTCGTTGACAATGCCGTTTTGCTCTCCTAGCAGACGGTATGGCCCGCCATGGCTTTAACAGCCGCCTCCCTTAAGTCAGAAAAGCAAGGATAAGCATTTGTCCCAGGTGACACGTATCGTTCATCGGCGCGCGAATGCCGGCTGCGAGCAGCAATACGAGGAACTGGCACGCGGCATGCTTGAGGCTTCTTCACGGGCGAAGGGGTATCTTTTCTCAACGCTGATCCCGCCACGTATCGAGGGAGAAGAGTTTCACTTCGTGCAGGTTTTCGCCAGCCAGGCGGATCTCGATGCGTGGGGCCGGTCGAACGTTGCGCACGAATGGCATGAGCGGCTGAAAGACGTTTCCGACCATCCGCCGGAATACCGCATCTTCAACACGACTGACCTCTGGTTCTCGACGAGCGGGCTGACCATGCCGAAGCAGCCGGCGCGCTGGCGCATGGCTTTCGTCATCTGGATGGGGATTTTTCCAACCGCATCCTTTTACGTCTATTTCCTGTTTCCGTGGCTCGCCGACATCCCGTTCCTCTTGAAGATGTTCATCGCCACCGTGCTGATCGTGCCGACCATGTATTTTGGCGTACTGCCGTATCTTCTGCGGTGGATGGGCTGGTTTCTCAGGCGGTAAATCCTTCTCCCGCCCGGCCAGGCATTACCAGAATTTCAGGCGTCGCAGGCCGGTGGCCGGCTGCGATGCCTTTTGCGCCAGGCTTCGATAGACGGCGGCATATTGCTGACCGCTGCGTTCCCACGAGAACTTCGTTTTCATGCCCTGGTTCTGCAGCCTTGCCCACATCTTCGGCTGCTCGTAGGCGTGAAGAGCACGGCGCAGCGCCAGTCGCAGGCCGTTGGTCGTTACGGGATGGAACTGGAAGCCGGTCGCAACTCGGGCCGACATTGCTGCATCATTGGCGTCGATGATCGTTTCCGACAGTCCGCCGGTACGCGAAACGACCGGCACACAGCCGTAGCGCAGCGCGTAGAGCTGGGTGAGGCCACAGGGCTCGAAACGCGAAGGCTGGACGATCGCGTCGGCGCCGCCCTGGACGAGATGGGCCGTCGGTTCGTCATAACCGATATGCACCGCCATGCGGCCGGGATAACGCGATGCCGTTTCCAGCAGCGATTGCTCGATCGCATGGTCGCCCTGGCCGACGATGATGATCCTGCCGCCATTGTTGATCACTTCGTCGGCAGTATCCGCCAGCATGTCGATGCCCTTCTGCCAGGTGATGCGGCTGATGGCAGCAAAGATCGGACCTTTGTCGTCCGCATCCAGGCCGAAACGGTCCAGCAGCGGCTGCCGGTTCTCGCGCTTGCGGCGAAGGTTGGCGATGTCGAATGTCTGTGGAAGGAATTCGTCGGTCGCGGGGTCCCATACGTCGAGGTCGATGCCGTTGACGATGCCGCGCAACACTTCGACGCGTTCGTTCAACACACCATTCAGCCCCATGCCGAAACGCGGCGTCAGGATTTCGCGGGCATAGGTCGGGCTGACGGTGGTGATCACGTCTGCCGTCTGCAGCCCGCCCTTGAGGAAGCTGATGTCGCCGAAATATTCCAATCTGTCGACGGAATAAGCTTCCGGCGGCAATCCGAGCAGGGGCACCAGATCGGACGAATACTGGCCCTGGAAGGCGATGTTGTGAATGGTGATGACGACCGGGGTCATGCAGCCGTTCTGGCGCATGTAGACTGACGTCATCGCCGACTGCCAGTCGTGGGTGTGCACGAGATCCGGCACCCAGCCGGGCAGCGCGCCTGCGGCAATCTCGGCTGCGGCAAGCGATAGGACGGCGAAGCGTTTCCAGTTATCCGGATGATCCTTGCCATGCTGATCGACATAGGGGCCGCCGGGACGGTCATAAAGCGTAGGAGCATCCAGTACGAGAAGATCGAGGCCTTCCACGTGGCCGTGGCGGAGCGTCGCCCGTTCGCCGAGAAGATCTTCGAACTCAAGAAGAGTGGTCGCTTGCCCAAGCTGTTCGATCACCTTGGGGTAGCCCGGCACAAGCGATGTCGTCTCGATCCCGTGCGCGGCAAGCGCCTTGGGAAGCGAACCGGTTACGTCAGCCAGTCCGCCGGTTTTTATCAGCGGATAGATCTCCGACGTAACGGACAGAATTTTCATCTTGGCACTTTCCCCCTGGGCCGTGACAGAACCCAAGCCTACGCGATTCCGCCGCCGGTGATAGCTATTATTATTCAGTTCGATGGAAACATAAGCGCTCATCAGCTTGCGCCCTGCAAGATCGCGTGATCACGGGACGAGAGGCTGCCGCAGCCAGCTTTTCGCGGGATAGATGAACTGAGGTGAGGGCGCTGGCGATGATGCCGGTCAAACAGCTTTCGAGGAATGGTGTTCAAGCCGGTCGTCGAGCCCATGTCTTTAATCCAATACAAAAATACAGAAAGAATTGCCCGGCGACAGGGTCGCCGGTCACTGCATCATTCGCGTTTTTTAAGGCCGGCTCTGACGTTCGAGCCTACTCGGCGGCCGCTTTTTTGGGCCGCTTCTTGGTCTGTTCCGGCTTTACCGCAGCAGCGGCAGCTGGAATTTTGGGCTTGGCATCGGCCGCAATTGCCGAGGCAGGCTTATCTGTCTTTTTGGCCGCCTTGGGAGCGACTGTCTTGGTTGCCTTTGGGGCTGCAGTTGTTTTTGCCGCGCCGTTTTTGGATGGTTTGGCTGCGACGGGTTTCCCTGCCTTGGCCGAAGCGCTGCGCTTTGGCGTATCAGTTTCCGCCGCCGTGGGCTTAAGCGTTGCATATTCCAGCTTCGCCCGTTCCCAATGCTCCGTATCCTTGCCGGAGGGGTAACCCTCCTGCTCCCACAATTCGTACGCTCTGTGCTTGATCCAGTTTTCCTGAGAGGCCGCCATAATCGTCTCCATTGCCCAAATCGCCTAACTCATGCACTGCAGATAGGTTCCGAATGAATGTTAAAAACTGCAATGTCGCGTGAGAACGCCACAAAATATTGGTAGAAATCTCCCCGATGTGATGGAACTTTTGCGTCGCAGCTCGGTTCCGTGAGCGGGAAGGAGAGACTCGTCATGCACAACTACTGCGATATAATGCCTCATGCGACCGGATGGGTCTATGTCATCGATGGCGTTCAATCCGCGTCATTCTATCACAGTTACGAATTGGCGCTCGATGCAGCCCGAACCTGCCTCGCCGCACGCGGCGGGCGCGACAGCCGTGTCTTCCGCTGCCAGAGCCTGAACGGCAATATGCTGCCGATTGAAATCGCCGCTGTGATGCAGCCACCCGGAACAGGGATAGGACCGATCGCCTATCGTTGACGAACAACGTAAAGCCCGGAGCGATCCGGGCTTTACTGTGATGCAGTCTGTCTCAGGCGGCTTTCTTCGCGGCGATGTTGACCGCGCTTTCAGCAAGATCCGACAGAAGATCGTCGGTCTTGGATTCTTCCTTCAGCGTCTCGTCGAGAAGCTTTGCCGCATCCTTCAGGCCCAGCTGCAGAGCCCAGGCGCGAAGCGTGCCATAGCGGCTGATCTCGTAATGCTCGACAGCCTGAGCTGCGGCAAGAAGACCGGCATCGAGTGCAGGCGTGCCCTTGAACTCTTCCAGAATTTCATCGCCTTCGGAAAGAATACCCTCGATCGCATCGCAGGTCTTGCCCTGGGCGCGCTTGCCGATGATCTCGAAAACCTGCTTCAGGCGTTCGATCTGGCCTTCGGTCTCTTCCTTATGGGTCTCGAAGGCTGCTTTCAGCTTCGGGTCCTGGGCGCCGCGCGCCATTTTCGGTAGAGCCTTCACGATCTGCCGTTCGGCGTAATAAATGTCCTTCAGCGTTTCGTAAAAGAGATCGTTGAGCGTCTTTGTCGTCGCCATCGTGGTTTCTCCCTATCAATCCGGTTGACGATTGCAGGTGCCTAACCATGGGGAGATGTCGATAGTTCCGGGTCTGTACGGTTTCAGACAATTGGCCGGATGGCTGCGCTAAAACGGTTTAGCGCTCAAGCTTCTCGTTGAGGGCGGTCTGGAGCTTACGGGCAAGTTCGAGCAGGCGATCAGGAATGTCTTCCTTCTCGATCTCCGTCAGCAGGGTCGAGACTTTGCCATTGACGCGGCGCCCCATTCTTGCCTCCCGCTCATCGACCTGAGCATTTTCCTTCGTCATTCCGACCCCTGACGTAAGAGGCGCCGAATATAGTTCCGGCGACCGACATGCAGACCTGATCTTTACATTAGATTTCCATACAGCAAGACCGGCATTCTCGGATATCCCGAAAATGTCACAGATGAATACAAACAAAAATAATGGACGGCTCGCATAACGAACCGTCCATGCGTCATGTGTTCTGATCAGTGTTTTGGTGGCTTTGGCGTGCCGGCAGGTATGGATGTCGTACTGGCCGCAACCGGATCGCTTGCGGGAAAGGTATCTTCCAATCCTTCGTTCAGCTGTTCTTCCAGATCACTTTTATCTTTCTTCGTGCGTGCGGATTCCTCGGTCTGTCTGAGGCTATCGTCAGGGCGTGGTGTATTCGGCGAATTTTTGTCATTGCCCATGGCATCGTCTCCTCGTGTCTGGGTGGCATCACCGATTAAAACGGGAGCCGCTTGGCCTTTGTTCCGCCGCGCAAAAACAGGCTTCCGAGTTTTCGGAACCAAATCGCGAATGCATGCGTTTGCCACCCGTCAATTCAGCCTGAATAGAGTAAGGAGAGGTAGGCAACGGTGTCTGACTCACAGTTGAACGGTGACCCTGCTCGTCAAGATATTGTCAGGCTGATACCGGCTCTTCGCGCATTTGCCCGTACCTTCTGCCGCAATTCTTCGGATGCGGACGATCTGGTGCAGGAAACGTTGATGAAGGCGCTTGCCAATCTCGACAAATTCGAACGTGGCACCAAGCTTAAATCGTGGCTTTTCACGATCATGCGCAACACGTTCTACACACGGTCCAAGATCCTCGGGCGTGAAGCGCCCGGTCTCGAGGAAAACGTGTCCGGCGATACGCCGATCGCCGCCTCGCAGGAAATGGCGGCACGGGCAAAGGAAGTGCAGCGCGCCCTGCAGAAACTACCTCCGCATTATCGCGAGGTGCTGACGCTCGTGGCAATCCTCGGCGAGAGCTACGAGGCGACAGCCGTCATCTGCGATTGCGCTGTCGGCACGGTGAAAAGCCGGCTCAACCGCGCACGGCACCAGATATTGCAGGAACTCGGGGAGGAAGCGGGCTGAGGCCCGTCCGACAGATCAGGAGAACACCATGAAATATCCGCTCGCTACGGCTCTTGCGGCTGCCTCCATCACCATGCCGGGCATGGCGATGAGCCAGGATGCTTCCAAGGCAACAGCCAGATTTATCGGCGCGGATGGCAAGGAGATCGGCACTGCCGACCTTACCGGCACCAAGGCCGGCGTGATGATCGCTGTCGCGATCAGTGGATTGCCTGCCGGTCAGTGGGTCGCCTTCCATGTGCATCAGACCGGGACCTGCGATCATACGACCGGCCATGAATCGGCAGGCGGTCATTTCAATCCAAAAAATGCGGAACATGGCTATCTTGCCGCAAAGGGTCAACATGCCGGCGACATGCCGAACCAGTATGTGCCGGCAGACGGCACGCTCAGGGCGCATGTCTTCAACACGGCCGTCACGCTGGAAGATGGCGACAGTGCCATCAAGGGCAAGGCGCTGATGATCCACGCCAATCCCGACGACTACTCCGGCCAGCCCTCTGGAAACGCCGGCAAACGGCTGGCCTGCGCCGTCATCGAATAGGCTCAGCTGTTCAGATCGAGTTCGGGATAGTGTCGGAAAATCCCGGATTCGCTGAACGGCAGGCGTCGTTCGGACTTCAGATAGGCCTTGATATTCGGTCGTTTGGAAACGTTCTGGCGTAGGGCTGAGAGCTTGGGATAGTCTTTCACCAGCGCCTTCATCGCTTTTGGGAAAGCATAATGCAGGCCTTCCATCACCTGAAACAGTGACAGATCCACATAGGTGAGGTCCTTGCCGATGCTGAAACTCCCAGTCGACGGATTGGCCGACAGCATGCGTTCGAAATAGCCGAGGAATTTCGGGATGCGGTCCTTGATGAATGCTGTAGAGCGGGCCTTCGCCTCAGTCTTCTGATCCTCGTAATAATCACTGGTGCTGATCGGGTGGTGGGTGTCGTGCACCTCGGCGACGAAATCCGTGATCGTCAGCTCCAGCCCATTGGCAATCAGACGGCTCTTTTCGTCTTCCGGAACAAGGCCGAGCTTGGGGCCGAGATAGAGCAGAATATTGGCGACGTGGGAGATAACGAGTTCGCCGTCCTTCAGGAAGGGCGGGGCGAACGGCATCTGGGCGTGGCCGTGGTCTCCCTTGAGGAATTCCATCATCGCCTGTGTGCCGGTCGAACTGCGGCACTTGTCGATATATTTGGCACCCGCTTCTTCCAGCGCCAGGCGTATAAATTCGCCGCGGCCCTGAATGCCGTCCCAGTAGTAAAGTTCGTATGGCATGCGCTGTGAGAACTCCCTGTTTCCAGAAGAGACATAGCGACCGCAGCAAGTTTTCAAGACCGGTATCCTGATCGCCCCGGCCGGCTGGTACAAACCTGCCGCTTTCGACAACCAACCTCTGTCCTTTCCAACCGTTCCTCCTAATTTACGTTCTGCGCCGGACTGGTTGCGGTTTTCACCGGATGGCCAGATCGAAGGGTGCGGGCGTGCAGAGGGTCGTCTGCCGCTTTCTCGGGACATGATGAGGGTGCTTCATGGCTATTCGGATTACGGCAATCATCATCGCGCTGATGGGGCTGGCGCTTGCGGGCGGCGGGGCCTATCTGCTTTCGCTCGGCGGCAGCGCCTATTACCTCCTCTGCGGTATAGGCTTTCTCATTACCGCAGCCCTTCTTATCGCGCGTAAGCTGCTGGCACTGCATGTCTATGCGGTGATCGTCGTCGCCTCGCTTGCCTGGGCGATCTGGGAAGTCGGGTTCGACTGGTGGCAGCTCGGCCCGCGCGGCGGGGTGATCATTCTACTCGGCATGTGGCTGCTGACGCCGTGGATCCGCCGACCGCTTGGTTTCGTCAGTCCGACAGGCGCGCGTTACGGCGCCAGCGCCAAGCCGCTTGCCGTTGCGGTGGCGCTCGCAGTCCTCATTGCAGCAGTCTCGATGTTTTTCGATCCGCTCGACCAGAGCGGCAATCTTCCGGAAGAAAAGGTCGCGGCTGCACCTGCGCTCGGCGGCAATGTGCCGGATGGCGAATGGCACCAGTATGGCCGCACACCTTATGGGCAGCGTTATTCGCCGCTCGATCAGGTCAATGTCGAGAATGTCGGCAAGCTTACGGAAGCCTGGCGTTACCAGACCGGCGACGTGAAGCGGCCGGACGATGTCGGCGAGACGACCTATCAGGTGACGCCACTGAAGATCGGCAACAATCTCTATCTCTGCACGCCGCATAATCTGGCGATCGCGCTCGATGCGACGACCGGCAAGCAGGTGTGGAAATTCGATGCAAATTCCGGCATGAACCCGGACCGGCAGCACCAGACCTGCCGCGGGGTCAGCTACTACAAGGACCAGGCGGCTGCCGCCGACACACCCTGCGCCGAACGTGTCTATGTGCCGACATCGGATGCCCGGCTGATCGCGCTTGATGCGAAAAACGGCGAGGTTTGCCCGTCCTTTGCCGAAAACGGCACGCTGCATCTGGAAAAGGGGATGAAGTACAATCCTGCCGGCTATTATTACTCGACCTCGCCGCCGGCGATCGTCGGCAACAAGATCATCATCGGCGGGGCGGTCAACGACAATTATTCGACGCAGGAACAGTCCGGCGTCATCCGCGCCTTCGACGTCAATTCCGGACAGCTGATCTGGAACTGGGATTCGGGAAATCCGAGCCAGACCCAGCCGTTGCCGGAGGGGCAGACCTACACGACCAATTCGCCGAACAGCTGGTCGGTCTTCTCGGTCGATGAGGAACTGGGCCTCGTCTATATCCCGCTCGGCAACCAGGTGCCCGACCAGCTCGGCATGGGCCGGTCGGAAAACGTGGAAAAGTATTCGTCGTCGATCGTTGCGCTCGACATCAATACCGGTGCCGACCGCTGGGTGCGCCAGACCGTGCATCACGATCTGTGGGACATGGATGTGCCGGCGCAGCCGGTGCTGCTCAATATCACCAAGTCCGACAATTCTGTCGTGCCGGCGCTCGTCGGTCCGACCAAGCAGGGCGATATCTATTTACTCGACCGGCGCACCGGCGAGCCTATCATTCCGGTGACCGAACAGCCGGCGCCGGGCGGCACGATCCCCGAGGATCACGCCTCTCCGACGCAGCCGATTTCGGCACTCAACTTCCGGCCGCGCAAGCTGGAAGGTCGCGACATGTGGGGTGTCACCATGTTCGACCAGATGGTGTGCCGCATCCGGCTGGAGCAGATGAATTACGACGGGCAATACACGCCGCCGTCGCTCAACGGCACGATCGTCTATCCGGGTAATTTCGGCACGTTCAACTGGGGTTCTGTCGCAGTGGATCCCGAGCGGATGGTGATGTTCGGCATGCCGACCTATCTCGCCTTCACCTCGAAACTGGTGCCGCGTGCCGACATTCCGCCGAAGGGGCAGGACGAAAAAGGCTCCGAACAGGGTCTGAACCGCAATGACGGCGCGCCTTATGGCGTGCTGATGGGGCCGTTCCTCGGGCCGCTGAACATTCCCTGCCAGGCGCCGCCTTGGGGGTATGTTTCCGGTGCGGATCTCCGGACCGGCAAGATCGCCTACAAGCATCGCAATGGCACGGTTCACGACATGACGCCTCTGCCGCTGCCGTTCAAGGTGGGTGTGCCGGGTATTGGCGGGCCGATGATCACCAAGGGCGGCGTCGCCTTCCTCGGTGCGGCCGTCGACGACTATCTGCGTGCCTACAACCTGACCGATGGCAAGCAGCTCTGGGAAGCCCGGCTTCCGGCCGGCGGGCAGGCGACGCCGATGACCTATGCGGTCGAGGACGGTCGTCAATTCGTCGTCATCGTTGCCGGCGGTCATGGCTCTGTCGGCACAAAACCGGGCGATTACGTGATCGCCTATGCACTGCCGAGGTAAGCAATATGGCTGCGGCGCAAGACGTCGCAGCCATTTTTTAACGGTAGACGGTTATCCAGGTCAGTTCACGCTTTGAAATGTACAGTCATTTAATATGACTTCCTATTCCGTGCCATTCCGGTCATGAGACTATCGACACCCCGTCCGAGTGACGACTCGACGAACCATAGACTAAAGAGCTGACAGCATGAAAAATCCAGTCGCAGTTAATCGCCTTGCCGAAAATACCGTCTTCCGCAAAGGCGACGTTTTCGTTCTCTTCGGCGAATTGTTCGGTCGCGGATATGCGACGGGCCTGCTCGACGAAGCAAAGCGGGCCGGCATGGAGATTGTCGGCGTCACCGTCGGACGCCGCGACGAGAACAACGCGCTTCGGCCGCTGACCACAGAAGAACTCGCAGAAGCCGAAGCCCGTCTGGGCGGCAAGATCATCAACATCCCCGTCATGGCTGGCTTCGATCTCGATGCGCCTGCGGGCGGCCCTACGCCGACCGATCTGCTTTCGAAGCTGACGCTTGAAAACTGGCAGAGCGAAAAGCTCGACTGGGACTACATCCAGCAGTGCCGGGACGTTGCCACAGCGCGGTTCAAGAATGCGGTTTCCGAGGTTATGGCCGTTCTCGACGGCATGATCGGCGAAGGCCGCAATGTCTTCTTCGCCCATACGATGGCCGGCGGCATTCCGAAGGCCAAGGTGTTCCTGGTCATCGCCAACCGCATCTACAAGGGCACCGCCGGCCGTCACATGTCGTCCCAGGCTCTGGTCGAAAGTGATCTCGGCAAGCTAATCCTGCAGAATTTCGATGAAGTTTCCGCAATCACCTTCCAGCATCTGATCGATGCCAGTGCTTCGATCCGCGCGCGTGTCGAAGCGGCAGGCAATCAGGTCCGTTACACGGCCTATGGTTATCACGGCACCGCGGTGCTGATCGACGGCGATTACCGCTGGCAGACCTATACGAACTACACTCAGGGCTATGCCAAGATGCGTCTCGAAGGCATCGCGGAAAAGGCTTGGGCAGCGGGCATCAAGGCAAGCGTCTATAATTGTCCCGAAATCCGCACCAATTCTTCCGACGTGTTCACCGGCATCGAGCTGCCGCTGATCCCGCTGCTGCTCGCCTTGAAGAAGGAGAATGGTGGTGCGTGGGCGGAAAGCCAGTGGCAGGCCTGCGAGAAGCTTCTGAAGGACGGTTTCTCGATGAAGGACGTGCTGCAGAAGATTACCGACATGCAGGGCAGCGCTGTCATGCGTCCGTTCTACGATTTCTCGGCATGGCCGATGGCGAACGGCCAGGAGCAGGCAGATCTCACCATCGGCACGTCCAGCGAGATCTCCCAGATGCATCGTGACAGCAAGGCGCTGATCAGTGACCTGCTGAGCGTGTTCGTCGTTGAAGCAACGGGCAAGCTGATCTTCGCCGAATCGTCCGAGCCAACTGGCCCCGTCCAGTGGCTCAACCACGATATCGTTGCCCGCCGACTGAATGCTTCGCATGCACAGTCCGCTCACGAAGTTTCCGCTTCGACCCGCGAAGTGGCCTGAGTTATCCCTTTTTATGAGTAAGCTTGCCACCATACAATACGGGTGGCTGGATGAGAGCCTCAACCGAGGCTCTCGCCCTTGCAGCGAAATCATGTTCCAGCTCAGATTGGGGAGCGAGCCTCGTCACGTAGGCATCGACGGCTTGTTATCCTATTCCGCAGTTCCCGGATCCGTCGCGCTCGCATATTCGACCAATGCCTTTATCACGGTCCGATACGCCATTTTATGCGCACCCGCAGCCACGTCATATCTGTCCGGCGTTGCTTCTTCCGGCACCAATATCTCCATGTTTCAGGCTACGCGTAGAGGCTCTCAAATCCCGCGTTGAACCTGATCCGGGCCTGTCGCAGCGATCTCGTTCCTGACCTTGGTGACGCCTTCGACACTGCGAGCGACTTCCTCGGCGCGAGTGACTTCTTCCAGCCTGAGGACTGCGCCGGCAAGGGTGATGGTCGAGCCGTTCGCGGTCACCGTCACATCGCTGGCATCGATGCCGCCGGAAGAGGCAAGCGCGTCGGATACCGCGGATTCCAGAGTTGCGCGGGCCGGGAATTCGACTTCGATTTCCGGCGGCGCTTCGTAAAACTGCTGATGCTTGAAGACCATGTCGATTCCTCCCGTATTGGAACGGGAGGACAACGCATCGCGCCGGGAATGGTTCAGGTGCCGGTGACGGTACCGATCATATCGCTCAGCTGCTGCTGGGAGAATGGTTTGGGCAGACGGGGCAGATGGTTGCCGCTACCGTCGGGAAGCTCGGCGTAGCCGGTTGCCAGCACGACAGGAAGGCCGGGCCATTCGGTGGCGATTTCTGCGGCGAGTTCCGCGCCCGTCATCTTCGGCATGGAATGGTCGGTGATGACGAGATCGATGCGGTTGTCTTCCTGCCTCAGGGCTGCAAGCGCCTCGGAGCCGCTATAGGCCTCGATCACCTGATGGCCGAGATCTTCCAGCATCAGCGTCGTGTTCATCAGCACGAGCGCATCGTCATCGACCGCAAGTACGATGAGCGGGCGATCGCCCAGCTTCTCGCCGTTACCGGCTGCCTGAGCATTTTCCTTCGGGCAGTCCTCTTCGTCTATCGTCGGCAGAAAAAGCGACACGGTGGTGCCCTCGTGCCTGACGCTTTCGATCGAGAGCATGCCGCCCGATTGTTCCGTCAGTCCCTGTACCATCGACAATCCCAATCCTGTTCCCTTGCCGACACCCTTGGTGGTGAAAAAAGGTGTCGTTGCGCGCGTTACCGTTTCCGGGTCCATCCCTTCGCCGGTATCGCTGACGTATATACGCAGATAGTCACCGCAGCGCAGTTTTCCACCCTCATCCTCAACATAGTGACGTTCAGCGCTGATCGTCACTGTTCCGCTTTCGCCCATCGCATCGCGGGCATTGACCACGAGATTGAGCAATGCGGTCTCGAGTTGCACGCTGTCGGTCAGCACGTTCGGCAGGTCCGGCGGGAAGTGCGTTTCGATGCGCATCGACGAGCGCAGCGAACGTTCGAGAAAATCCATCATGCCGGCGACCAGCAAGGGCACGTTGACCGGGCGCATGTTCAGTTCCTGCCGGCGGGAAAAGGCCAGCATCCGCTGCGTCAGTGCCGCACCACGTTCCGTACCCTGCAGTGCGTTGTCGAGAAGGGGGCGAAGGGCAGGGTCGTCCGGCATGCGCTTGCGCAGGATTTCGAGGCTGCCCATGATCGCCATCAGCAGATTGTTGAAATCGTGGGCGATACCGCCGGTCAGCTGGCCGATCGCCTCCATCTTCTGCGCCTGGAACAGTTCCTCGCGGGTCTTGGTCAGCGCCTTCTGCGCCTCGACCTTTTCGGAAATATCGCGGGTGATCTTGGCATAACCGATCAACTGGCCGGTCTCGCCGCGGATGGCGTCGATAACGACATGCGCCCAGAAGGTCGTGCCGTCCTTGCGCTGTCTCAGGCCCTCGCGCTCGACCCTGCCGATGCGGCGGGCGATTTCGAGATTGCGTTCCGGCTCGCCCTTCTTCTGGTCTTCCTCGGTATAGAAATGCGAGAAATGCCTGCCGACAGCCTCCTCTGCCGTATATCCCTTGATGCGGGCGGCGCCTGCATTCCAGTTGCTGACGAAGCCATCGGGATCGAGCATGTAAAGCGCATAATCGCTGACGCCGTTGACGAGCAGCTGGAATTTTTCCTCGCTCAGCCGCAGCTCGGCTTCCGCCTTCTTGCGTTCGGTCAGGTCGCGCGTCACCTTGGCGAAACCGAGAAGATGACCGCTGCGATCCCATATCGGATCGAGAATGACATGGGCCCAGAAGCGGGTGCCATCCTTGCGGATGCGCCAGCCCTCGCTTTCGAAGCGGCCCTCGTTCATTGCCGTTTCAAGCGCCTTTTCAGGCAAGCGTGCGCGACGATCTTCGTTGGAATAAAAACGGGAAAAATGATGGCCGAGAATTTCCTCGGGCTCGTAGCCTTTGAAGCGCTGCGCGCCGGCATTCCAGCTCGCAACGTGGCCGGATGGATCGAGCATGTAGATGGCATAGTCCGAGATTGCATCCACCAGCAGGCGATAGCGCTCCTGGTCGAGCAGTGAACCGTCGTGACTTTCCATCATCGCATGCATATTCCCCCCCGAAGCCGCACTCTTTCGCGGCTCGGCGCCACCAAACGTGCAAACCGGAATTTCGTTCCCGCGGACTACTTCTATTTACGCAGCGGTCCGGTGATACCACGATCTCTGAGGGCGTGCCAGAAAAACGGCTTTTAACTTGAACAAGTCATTACTAAATGTGTCTTTGTATTGGCGGCGTCAGTTCGCGTATCAGTTGCTGAAGGCTTCGCTGATCTGACGCCCCGGTCTTGTCATAAACCGCACCCAGTTGCGATTTGACGGTCCCGTCGGTAACGCCCTGAACCTCGGCAATCTGGTTGCGCGTGAGACCTTCTGCGACATAGCCGACCACGCGGCGTTCGGCCGGTGTCAGGGCGAAGAGCGCTGCGACGGCTTCCAGAGCAGTTTGCACCACTGTGCCTGCGGCGGCGACAAAAATTGCGGCTGCCGCATTGCCCTCGTAACCGCCGCCTTGCCGACGGCGCTGGAGGGGCAGGACATGCGCAACGGCGGGCCGTTCGCTTGAACCAAGGGGTACGTCGATGCCGGCTGCACCAAGCCTGATTTCGTCACGGGCGCCGAGCGCAACGGCGGCGGCGAGAGCGCTGCCCGCATGGTCATGTGCGCAGACAAGCCTGCCCGCATGGGCGCGCACGACCTTTTGCTCGCGTAGCCGCGCTTCTGCGGCTTCGTTGGCGAAAACGATCGACATGTCGTCTGCGACGATAAAGACCGCGTGATCCAGAGCGTTGATGACCTGACGCAGAACCGCGGTCTGGCCACGTTCGGTTTCCAGCATGTCGTGGATTGTCACCGCGCGTCGGATATGGGGGCCGAGCAGGCCGACGAGATGGAATATTTCCGGATCTTTCGGCTGATACCGGACCGATATGTTGATCGTGCCGACGCGGCGAGGGCGCTTCAGGATCGCCATGTCGATCGAGTTCAGCACGCCGTAGCGGGAATGGAAATTGCGGTAGAGATCGCCACGTTGCCAGACCTCTTCGCCGTCGGGGCCATACAGTGCGAACATGCGCTCCAGCGTATCCGGCTCGTCCAGCTCCATCCGGTGCAGCAAATGGAAAAAGGGCACGTCCTTGGCGTATTGCATCAGGGTGCGGATAGCTTCCTCGTCGTCGCAGGCAATCTGCGCAAGGCTTGCCGAGCGGGTTTGGGTGTCGAACACCGCGATGGTCGTGAGAAAGCCGTCAATCCTCTGGTTGATCAGGCGCATGGCTTCGGGCCATGAGGCCTCGCTGGCGACGCAGTCGTAAATTGCGCCGATTATTTCGGACAACTTCTGATCCATGCCGATGATCCTGTGCCTGCCGCGCCATGGCGGTCAATCCTGACAATCTGCAATTGTGATAGTGTTTCGGAAAATATCAATCATCCCCCGTGCGGGAGATGTGCGGCGAGCCATCTTCCCTAGAAATGCGCCGGCCGGAGGGGATCCGGTATCAAGCACATTTCAAGGAGATGACACGCATGACGCGAATAAGAACGTTGTTGGCAATGCTTCTCGTATCTGCCGCATTGCCGGCGATGGCCGCCGCAGAAGGAGGCCTGCCGGCCAAGGTCCGGGAAGCGAATGCCCGGTTCAAGGATGTGAAACAGGCGGTCAAGGAGGGATATTCGCCAATCCCCTGCACGAGTGGTGTGGATGGTGGGGCCATGGGTATCCACTACGTCAATGGAGACCTGATCAAGGACGAGGCCATCGACCTGTCGAAGCCGGAAGCCGTGATGTACGAGCCGGACGCGCATGGCCGGATGGAGCTGGTCGCGGTCGAATATATCACCACCAAGGGGCCGGCAAATCTGGAAGGGCAATTGTTCAGCCTGACCGGAGCGCCGAACCGCTACGGGTTGCCGGCCTTCTACGAACTGCATGTCTGGGCCTGGCGCAAGAACCCCAAGGGAGCCTTCGCAGACATGAACCCCACCGTCAGCTGCGAACATGCGCATGGCTGACCGGCGCGCAAAGCGGCCGGCAGCATTCGAAACAAATCCACGAAAGGATACCTCAATGCCTCAATTCGTCATCGAACGAAATATTCCGGGTCTCGGAAACATGGACCAGCAAACGTTGAAGGAGATCTCGGCCAAATCGAACGCGGTCGTCGACGGGCTGGGTGAACCCTATACCTGGGTCACCAGCTATGTGACCGGTGAAAAGATGTATTGCGTCCACGAGGCGGAAAGCGCCGATGTGATCTACCGTCATGCCAGGGAGGGTGGCTTCCCGGCGGACCGGGTGACGGAGATCACCAGTCTCATCGGGCCGCATACGGGTCGATGAGCGGGGAGGGCGGCCGGCGGGGTGAGGCCGCCTCTTCCAAAGCCTGACTTTCTGCCACGCTCAAGGCTCTGCCGGCTCGGGTCCAGGTTGACAGTTTTTCGCTTTTGATTTACGACTGACGAAAATTAAAATTCGTCAGTCGTAAATCGTGAGGAAATATGGATAACGCCGACATGCATGCTGAGGCTGTGCGTCAGGAGAATATTCAGCGGATTCTCGATACCGCCGAGCGGTTGTTCAAGCATTACGGCTATACCAAGACGAATGTCGCCGACATCGCCAAGGATCTCGGCATGTCGCCGGCAAACATCTACCGGTTTTTCTCGTCGAAGTCGGATATCCACAAGGCGCTGGCCGACAGGCTGTTGAATTCCGGCCGTGCGGTTGCGCTTGAGAACGCCAGGCGACCGGTGAGTGCTGCGGAACGGATACGCGACCATTTTATGCAGCAGCATGCGATCACGATCGAAACCCTGCTGCATGAAAACAAGGTCCATGAAATGGTGATCGTCGCCATTCAGGAGCAGTGGTCCGTCATCGAAAGCCATATTCGGGAAATGCGGGAGATCGTGGCAGGCATCGTCCGCGAGGGTATTGCCGCCGGTGAATTTCGCGCTCAAGATGCCGATGCTGCCGCGGAATGTCTTTGTGATTGCACGGTGACCCTCTGTCACCCGCAGATCATCGCCGAATGCCTCATCGAGAACCGTCGTACGACGCCGGCCGATCTGGTCGATTTCGCCATCAGGGCGCTGAAATAGAAAAACCTCGAAATGAAAAGCCGGTGTCGCAAGACGCCATATGCAATCGCCACCGGAGTGGGGGCTATGTCCTTGATCACTATTCGACGTTCTTGCGTTTTCGCAAAAGGACTGCTTTTCGCAGTCGCCTTCAGTGCCCTGGCGGGCTGCTCGGAAGAGAAGAAAGTCGAGGCGCCGGATCCGGTTCGTCCGGTCAAGGTTGTCGAGATCGGCGGGCCGGAGATCGGGCGTAGTCTGGTCTATTCCGGTTCGGTCAGGGCTCGGACCGAGATGAATCTCGGCTTTCGCGTTGCCGGCAAGATTACCGAACGACTCGTTGATGTCGGCGACCGGGTTAAGCCCGGCACCGTGCTCGCAAGGCTCGATGCGGTGGATTACCAGCTTTCGGTGCGCAGAGCCGATGCCGATCTGAGATCCGCCCAGAAACAAGTTGAAATTACGGGGCTTGCCCGCAAGCGTGCGGAAACGCTGGCGGAAAAGAGCGTCACCTCACAGTCGCAGCTCGAACAGGCCCAGCTTGCCGCCGATCAGGCGCAATCGCAGCTTCAATCTGCTCAATCGGCGCTTGAAGAGGCGCAGAACCAGGTCGCCTATACCGAACTGAAAGCCACCCAGAACGGTATCGTGACCACGGTCAGTGCCGATATCGGCCAGGTCGTCAGTGCCGGCACGACGGTGGTTGCGGTTGCGGTCGACGGCGAAAAGGAAGTGCAGATCGCCGTGCCGGAAACGGATATCGTCCATTTCAAACCCGGCAAATCGGTAAAGGCCAGCTTCTGGTCGGCGCGAGATCTGGTGCTTGAAGGCAAGGTCCGCGAAGTGGCCGGCAGCGCCGACGCGCAGTCGCGTACCTTCGCCGTCCGGGTCAGCCTGCCGGCAGATGACCGGGTGCTGATCGGCATGACGGCAACGATCGATGCGGTCGAGGACAATGTCGCGCCAACATTCGGCGTGCCGCTCGCAGCGCTTTCCCAGAAAGACGGCAAGCCGGTTGTGTGGATCGTCGATCGCGAAAAGGGCGAGGTCAGTGCCCGGCCGGTTACTGTCGCGGGATATGGCGACAGCAGTGCGCGGATTTCCGAGGGGCTTGCCAAGGGCGACCTCGTCGTCTCGGCCGGCACGCAGTTCATGAAGGACGGGTTGAAGGTCAAGCTGCCCGAAACGGTCGCGTCGCGCTTCGGCAGCGTATCGACCCAGTCCACCGCTTCGATCCAGCCTTAATCGCCCTGCGCTGAAAAGGACAACCCCAATGAGTTCCTCCAATCAGGCAAATCCGCAGCCAAAGGGCGGTTTCAACCTTTCGCGCTGGGCGATCGGCCATCCGAGCATTGCGCGCTTCCTGTTCGGCCTGATCATCGTCATGGGCATTCTCGGCGTCATGAACATGGGCCAGAAGGAAGATCCCGACTTCACCTTCCGCGTCATGGTGGTGCAGAGCGTCTGGCCTGGCGCCTCGGTTGAAGACATGCAGAACCAGGTCGTCAACAAGATCGAGCGCAAGCTGCAGGAAACGCCTCATCTCGACTGGGTAAAGTCCTACACGCGCGCCGGTATCGCTATCACCACGATCCAGGTGAAGGGCGATACGAATTCGCAAGAGGTTGCAGACGCCTTCTATCAGGTGCGCAAGAAGGTCGGCGACATCAAGCAGGATCTGCCGAGCGGTTTGCTCGGTCCCTATTTCAACGACGAATTCGGCGATACTTATATCACGCTGCATGCGATCACCGGCGAGGGCTACAGCTACCCGGAACTCAAGCAATTTGCCATTCAGGCGCGCGACATGCTGCTTGCCACGCCCGGCGTGGAAAAGGCCACGATCCTCGGCGACCAGCCGCAGAAGATCTTCATCGATATTTCCTCCAAGGCGATGGCCGAGCGCGGTCTCAACGTGACCAATATCCAGGATGCCTTGGCCGGCCAGAATACCGTCGATGCTTCGGGCAGCGTGCAGACCGCGGATCGCTCGGTGCGCATCTCCGTCGAAGGCGACGTGAGGACGCCGGAAGACATTCGCGAGCTGAGGATCAAGGCTGGCGATCAGGTGATCCGGCTCGGCGATATCGCTACCGTCAAGGATGGCCTCGTTGATCCGTATGAGCGGAAATTCCGCTTCAACGGGCATGACAGCGTCCAGCTCGGCGTCGTCATGGCCAACGGCTTCAAGGTGACCGATGTCGGCCATGACATCGAGGAGACCTACAAGCGATTTGCCGAAACGCTGCCGATCGGCGCCGAAGTGCATCAGGTTTCCAACCAGCCGGAAGTCGTGACCGAAGCGGTCGGGGAATTCACCCAGGCACTGATGGAGGCGCTTGCCATCGTGCTGGTCGTGTCGCTGATCTCGATCGGCTGGCGCTCGGGCATCGTGATCGCGATCGCCATCCCGCTGGTGCTCTCGGCAACACTGGCGATCATGTATTATCTCGGCATCGAGCTGCAGCGCATCTCGCTCGGCGCGCTGATCATTGCGCTCGGGCTGCTCGTCGACGATGCGATGATCGTGGTCGAGATGATGGAGCGCAAACTGGAAGAGGGGCTTCCGCGGCTGGAGGCTGCGACATTCGCCTATTCCTCCACCGCCTTCCCGATGCTGACCGGCACGCTGATTACCACAGCCGGCTTCATCCCCGTCGGGTTTGCGGACTCGACGGCCGGTGAATATGTGCGCTCGCTGTTCTACGTAGTCGGTATCGCGCTGATCGTGTCGTGGTTCGTGGCGGTCTATTTCACGCCGTGGCTCGGCTACATGCTGCTGAAACAGCGTGCCCATGCCGGAACCGGTCATCACCACGACGCCTATGATACGCGCATGTATCGCGGTGTGCGGCACACGGTGACCTGGTCTGTGCGCCACAAGGCGATCATTCTTCTCGCAACGCTCGGCATCTTTGCCGGCAGCCTGTGGTCGTTCCAGTTCATTCCGCAGAGCTTCTTCCCGCAATCGTCGAGGCCGGAAATTCTGGTCGACATGTGGCTGCCGGAAGGAACTGCGATCGAGGAGGTGGAACGTCAGGCCAAGGCGCTCGAAGACAAGATCATGCCCGATCAGGACAAGACCTTCATCGCCACCTTCATCGGCGAAGGCGCGCCGCGTTTCTTCCTGCCGCTCGACCAGCAGCTTCGCAATCCGAACTACGCCCAGTTGCTGATCATGTCGAAGGGGCTCGAGGAGCGCGAGCGGATGATCGTGAAGCTGCGGCAGATTCTTGCCGACGATTTCCCGACCGTACGCAGCAAGGTCGACCGCCTGTTCCTCGGTCCGCCAACCGGCTGGCCGGTGCAGATGCGCGTCATCGGCCCTGACAAGGCGGAAGTGCGCCGCATCGCCGATCAAGTGAAGGAGCGTTACCACCAGAACCCGCTTTTCGGTTCGATCCACGACGACTGGATGGAGCCGGTGCCGGGCATGAAGCTGGTCATCGATCAGGACCGCGCCCGGGCGCTGGGTGTCTCGTCGCAGCGCGTGCGGCAGATGCTGCAGGCCGCAACAGCCGGCGCTCCGCTTGCGGATTTCCGTGATGGCGAAGAGACGGTCTCGATCGTGCTGCGCGAACCGGATGCGACCCGCGACCTGCTCTCTGCCGTCCAGTCGGTCTATGTGCCGACCGATTTCGGCGGCTTCGTGCCGGTGTCGCAGATCGCCCAGGTCGTGCCCGTGATGGAGCAGGGGATCGAGTGGCGGCGCGATCGCCTGCCGACGATCACCGTCAAGGCGACATTGCCCGATGGCATCGAGGCGACGCAGGCGTCGATGAATTTTTACAATTCGATTGCCGATCTGAGGGGCGCGCTTCCCGCCGGCTACCGGATCGAGATCCAGGGCGGTGCCGAGGATGCGGCCGAAAGCCAGGCCTCGATCGCCGCCAAGGCGCCGATCATGCTGCTGGTCATCATGCTTCTGCTGATGATGCAGTTGAGGCATTTCGGCAAGGCATTGCTGGTGCTCGCCACCGGTCCGCTCGGGATCATCGGCGCGGCGATGGCTCTTCTGATCACCGGGGCGCCGTTCGGCTTCGTGGCGATCCTTGGGGTGATTGCGCTGCTCGGCATCATCATCCGCAACTCGATCATCCTGATCGACCAGATCGACCAGGATATCGCGGCGGGCATGCATCGTCAGGAAGCGATCGTGGGCGCTGCCGTACGTCGTTTCCGGCCGATCATGCTCACCGCAATGACGGCGGTGCTGGCGCTGATCCCGATTTCCTGGGGTCTGTTCTGGGGGCCGCTCGCCTATGCGATGATGGGCGGCATTCTGGTGGCAACCGTGCTGACACTTCTGGTTCTGCCGGCGGGGTATTCGTTGTTCTTTGGGCGCGAGCCGAAGGCGAAGGACGGCGAGGGCCAGCCGGCCAATCAGGGCGATCTATTCGACGGGAAGCGGGAACTGCCGATGGCTGCGGAGTAGAGGGCTTCGTGGGCGCGGAAGGTTCCCCTCAGCAACAAAATCTAAGACTTAGCCTTTGGCTAAGATCTTGATTTTGTAACCTCTCCCACAAGGGGAGAGATACCGGTGAGGCATCTTAGCTTTAGCTAAGATGTTGAAATCGCAAGTGAGGGGATCGCCATCCATACTGCCGGCAACTCTCCCGATGCGGCAATCAGGTCCAATATTATGTCTGGCATCATCGATTTGCTGACCGTTATGATCACGGACCGCTAATGACATTCAGGGACAGGCATGACCGATAGGGCAGTTCAGACCGACGAAATCCTTTTTTCCCGCATCGGGTCGGCGGCGATCATCAGGCTCAACCGGCCGAAGGCGCTCAACAGCCTCAACCTTGCCATGGTGCATGCGATGAAACCGGCGATGGAGCGGTTTGCCAATGACCCCGAGATCTCCTGTGTCATCCTGACGGGCGAAGGCGAACGCGGGCTTTGCGCCGGCGGTGATATCCGCGCCATCTACCAGCTCGGCAAGGCAGGCGATCCGGACGTCACCCGCTTCTGGCGCGAGGAGTTCCCGATTAACTACACGATCGCGCGCTATCCCAAACCCTATGTGGCGCTGATGGACGGTATCGTCATGGGCGGCGGCGTCGGTGTCGCGTCGCATGGCAGACACCGGATCGTCACCGAGCGAACGAAGCTTGCCATGCCCGAGACAGGCATCGGTTATGTGCCGGATGTCGGCGCGACATGGCTTCTGCCGAGGGCGCCGGGCGAGATCGGCACATGGATGGGCCTGACCGGCGAAATCGTCGGCGCGGCGGATGCCATTTTTGCAGGCCTTGCCGACATGTTCGTTCCCTCAGAACGGCTAGGGGCGCTGACGCAGGCGCTGGGCGAGCTGAAAGCCGGATCATCGGATAGGGATGTCCGGGCGGTCATCGACGGGTTTGCCGGAGCGCCGGGGGAAAGCCGGCTTGCAATGCATCGCGACCTCATCGATCGCGTGTTTGCCTTCGATACGGTGGAGGAGATCATCGCGGCGCTCGAAACGGAACCGGGCGAGTTCGCGGCTGAGACACGCGCCGTGATCGCCAGGCGTTCACCGACGAGCCTCAAGCTGACTTTGCGATTGCTGCGTGCCGGGCGGAAAAGTTCCGGTCTGGTGGAATGCCTTGAGCGGGAGTTCACAGTCGCTTCGGAGCTTCTGCGCAACCGTGACTTCTATGAGGGCGTGCGGGCCGCCGTGATCGACAAGGACCGCAATCCGCAATGGCAGCCGGCGACGCTGGCGCAGGTGAGCGATGCGGATCTGGATCGGTATTTTGTCGGTGGTCATGCAGTGTTGTTTCCCGAGCATCGGCTGTAACCCAAGCAATAGGCTTGGCGGATTTGCTGAAGGGGCTGAACTTCGGGTACCCCCTTTGCCGCAAACACCTACATCCACGCGGGCCTGAGCCGGCATGGTTGGGTTGGGAATGGGGCAGGCAAGTGGGTATTGTGGGGTAGTTGGTAGATCTGGTCTGCCTGCCCCGGCCGTTTCATCCGGTCTTTCGGGACTTGTCAGTTCCCTTTAGACCATATTTTCGACCATCACCGGAAACCGGGCTGCGACCAGTTGAAGGAGGAGGCCGGTTCGCGAACCCGGTTCCCATCCGATGACGGGAGGATTGTCGCGCGCTTCTCGGGCGCGGGGATGAAATCGATCGGGCGGTTTCGGCAAGTCTTTGCGAGACAATGCGAATAATTTCAACGCCCGGTCCGATCATCCCCGCGACAGAGGGGCATGGTATCATGCCGATACGAGCGCGGGCGGCGTGTCAGGCGGCCTGCGGAATGCGGGCGATGACCTTGATTTCGAAATCGAAGCCCGAAAGCCAGGTGGTGCCGACGGCGGTCCAGTTCGGATAGGGGGCTGTAGGGAAGATCCGGTTCTTGACTTCCATGATCGTGCCGAACTGGTTTTCGGGATCGGTGTGGAAGGTGGTGACGTCGACGATATCTTCCAGCCCGGCGCCAGCGGCTTTCAATACGGACTGGAGGTTGTCGAAGGCGAGTTCGACCTGGGTCTTGAAATCCGGTTCGGCCGTGCCGTCCTCACGGCTGCCGACCTGGCCCGAAATGAACAGAAGGTCGCCGGAGCGGATGGCCGCCGAATAACCGTGCTTTTCGTAAAGAGCGTGGCGGTTCGGCGGGAAGATGGTTTCGCGTTTTGTCATGATCTGGCCTCTCAATGTTTCCGGTGCGTATCCGACAGGATGCGCTTCACAAGCCGGGGTGGAATTTGATATACGGCTCGTATGTAAATATGTAGCATACGGTGCGTATGTCAAGTTCATATACGTTGCGTATCTGAAATTCGGAGTTTGCAATGGCTGGAAAGCGTCTGGAAAAGATGGAAGAAAACCGCGCAAAGCTGATAGCGGCAGCGCGAAAAGCCTTTGCGGAAAAGGGGTTCGCCCATGCTTCGATGGACGAGCTTACTGCCGATGCCGGGCTGACGCGCGGCGCGCTCTATCACAATTTCGGCGACAAGCGGGGGCTTCTTGCTGCGGTCGTCGACCAACTGGATAGCGAGATGGCGGCCCGGGCAAAGGAGATCGGCGCGGAGAGGGCAGGCCGGGACGAGGGTGATATGTGGCAGGCGCTACTTGGCGAAGGGGCGGCCTATATCGAGATGGCGCTTGATCCGGAAATACAGAGGATCGTGCTGCTTGACGGCCCGGCCGTGCTGGGCGATCCGTCCTTGTGGCCGAGCCAGAACAGCTGCCTTGCCGAGACGAGGAAGGGGGTCAGTCTGATGGTCGAGAACGGGATCATGAAGCCGGTCGATATCGAGGCCGCTGCCCGGCTTCTCAACGGCGCGGCCCTCAATGCCGCGCTCTGGGTGGCGGCGAGCGACAATCCGGCCGAGGTGCTGCCAAAGGCGGTCGAGGCATTCGCGCTGATGGCAGGCGGTTTGCGCGCCACGGCGTGAAATCGTTACACCGCAACACATGGAAGACATTGCAACGTAAGACGTGGCAACCGATTTCCTTTGATGCGCGTTATGCTAATTAAGCCCATCGCCGTTAAGAGGATCGATCCTTGAGTTCTGACGAAATGCTTCATCTTCCGGATGACGATGCCCTCTTCCGGAGCGAAGCGCGTTATCGCGCCTTGTTCGAGGCGATCGACGAAGGTTTCTGCATCATCGAGTTTATCGATGGCCCTGAAGGACCGCTGAGCGATTATGTGCATATCGAAGCCAATTCCGGCTACGAGCGGCAGACGGGTATTACGAATATCGTCGGCAAGCGGCTTCGCGAAATCGAGCCCGCCGCCGCGGACAAATGGATCGAGCTTTATGGCGGTGTTTTGCGCACCGGCGAGCCGATCCGTTTCGAACAGGAATTCGAAGCGATCGGACGGCATATCGAAGTGTCGAGTTCGCGTGTCGAGCCGCCCAGCCTGAGGCAGGTATCGGTGCTGTTTCGCGACATAACGGCCCGAAAGCATGCTGAAGCGGCGCTGAAGGCGAGCGAGGCCGTGGCGCGCGAAAATATCCAGCGTGTCAAGCTAGCGCTGGCAGCCGGAGCGATCATCGGCACATGGTTCTGGGATATTCCGGCCGATAAGTTCACCATCGACGAGGCGTTTGCCGATGCTTTCGGCCTCGATCCGGCACTCGGGCGCAGCGGTCTGAGCCTCGACCAGATCATCGAGACGGTGCATCCGGACGACAAGGCTGGGCTTTCGGCAGCGATCACGGAGGCGCTGACGCGCAGCGGCCCTTGGGCGCATCAATACCGGACACGGCGTCTGGACGGGAATTTCTACTGGCTGGAGGCCAACGGCCGGGTGGAGCTTTCAGCCGACGGCAAGCCGTTGCATTTTCCGGGCGTGCTGCTCGATATCGAGGCCCGCCGGAGCGTCGAGGCGGAGCGTGACCGTGCATCGGCAGCGCTGCGGGCATTGAACGATACCTTGGAACAGCGGGTTTCGGAGCGCACCACCGAATTGATGCGTGCCGAAGAGCAGCTGCGCCATGCCCAGAAGATGGAGGCGGTTGGCCAACTGACTGGTGGTCTGGCGCATGATTTCAACAATCTGCTGGCCGGCATTTCCGGCTCGCTGGAACTGATGCAGACGCGGCTGGCGCAGGGACGGATCAGCGATCTCGACCGCTACATTACCGGTGCGCAAGGGGCGGCCAAGCGCGCCGCGGGCCTGACCCAGCGTCTGCTGGCGTTTTCGCGCCGACAGACGCTCGATCCGAAACCGGCCCTTCTCAACCGTCTGGTTTCAGGCATGCAGGATCTGGTCACCCGGAGCGTTGGTCCCACCATCCATGTCGAAACGGCATTCGCCGGCGGTTTGTGGACGACTTTCGTCGATGTGGGGCAGCTCGAAAACGCGCTGCTCAATCTGTGCATCAATGCGCGCGACGCTATGCCCGATGGCGGCAAGCTGACGATCGAGACGTCCAACCGCTGGTTCGACGAGCGTGCTGCCCGCCAGCGCGGGTTGCCGCCCGGACAATATGTGTCGCTCTGCGTCAGCGATACGGGTACCGGCATGCCGCCGGAGATCGTCGAGCGTGCCTTCGATCCCTTCTACACGACCAAGCCGATCGGGCAGGGCACGGGGCTCGGGCTTTCCATGGTGCACGGTTTCGCCGGGCAATCCGGGGGCACGGCGCGGATTTATTCGGAACTCGGCAAGGGCACGATGATCTGCATCTACCTTCCGCGCCATCTCGGCGAAGAAGGGATCGATGAGGATGTGGCCGAGGTGGCCTCGGCACCGCGCTCCGCCGACCACGAAACCATTCTTGTTGTCGATGACGAGCCGCTGGTGCGGATGGTTGCGGTCGAGATCCTCGAAGAGCTCGGTTATCATGTGCTCGAGGCCGGTGACGGGCCGACGGCAATGAGGATCATGAATTCGGGCCAGCCGATTGATCTTCTGGTCACCGATGTCGGCCTGCCGGGCGGCATGAACGGGCGGCAGCTGGCGGATGCGGTGCGCGCAGACCGGCCGGATTTCAAAATCCTGTTCGTCACCGGTTACGCCGAAAACGCCGTGCTGAACCATGGCCATCTGGAACACGGCATGCATGTGATGACCAAGCCGTTCCTTAGCGACGCCTTCGCACGGCGGGTGAGGGAGCTACTGTCGGAGTAGGCCAAGGAAGCCGGGAGATGGCTATTTGATGCCCAGCCGATGTTCTCGCCAGACGGTGAAAAGCCCGGCTGCGACAACGATCACGGCGCCGACCACCATGTTCATCGTGATCGTTTCGCCGAAAAAGAAGGTGGCGACGCCGACGCTCAGCACGATCTGCAGATAGGTCAGCGGTTGGACTTCAACCGCGCTCAGGATGCTGTAGGCTTTGATCAGGAAGAAGTGGCTGAGCGTGCCGCAGATGCAGAGCGCGATCAGAGCCGGCCAGTCTTCCATGGCGACCGGTGTCCAATAGAAAACCCCAACCGCAGTGGCGGCGATGGCGCCGAAGACGCCGGTATAAAGAACGCTGGTGACCGCCGAATCCTCACGGCCTACCGCGCGCGTGGCGATGCCGTAAAGACCGAAGGCAAAGGCGCCGGCAAGCGGCCAGATGAGGTGGGTGCCGAACTCGATGCCGCCCGGATTGAGGATGACCAGCACGCCGATCAGGCCGACAAGCACGGCAACTCCGCGCCGCCAGCCCACTTTTTCGCCCAGAAGCGGGATCGACAGGACCGTGATGATGAGCGGTGTTGCCTGCATGATCGCCTGGGTCATGGCCAGTCCAGCCCCAGTATAGGCGTAAACCACGAGGATGATTTCGAGCATCAGAAGCGGGCCGCGCAGCATCTGCAGGAAGGGGCGGCGGGTGACAAAGGCCTGGCGCAATCCGCCGGGCGAGAAGGCGGCAAACACAATGACGAAGGCGGCGAAAGCCCAGAAGCGGATCATCGTGAAGGCGATGACGGGATATTTTTCGGCGAGAAATTTTGAAAACCCGTCCTGTGCGGCAAAAATGGTGATGGCCAGCAGGACGTAAAGATAGCCAATGCTCTTGTTCTTCATGGGATAGCGACTTCGGCAAGGGATAAGGGCGGAAAGCGAGCCGGGCTGTCGAGAAGGGCAGGAGGGCTGTCGTCCGGGTCCTACACGGTTGCATCGCGCTTCGCCAGATCAGTCAGTCCGGCCGGAACCGATTTCTCGTCGCGGAAGGGCTGAATATCAAAATCAGGCACAACCGTTGCCAAATATGGCGAAAAATGGACGGAAATTCTAAGCCCGGCTTATGTTAGGGAGGGTGATTCCTCGCGATTTCAAATGCGTGTCGATAGTTTCCGGCCACATCCAAATTCTTGGCCCATTCCCGGAGACACCTGATGAAACGCCTCCTTATTCTCGGTACTGCCATTGCGGCTCTGTTCGTCCAGCCGGCTATGGCACAGGAGCAGAAACTGCTCAACGCCTCCTATGACGTTGCGCGCGAACTGTTCGTCGCCGTCAATGAGGCCTTCGTGAAGGGCCATCCGGGGGTTACGATTGACCAGTCGCATGCCGGCACATCGAAGCAGGCGCGGTCGATCGTCGAAGGGCTCGAAGCAGACGTGGTGACCTTCAACCAGTCGACCGATATCGATTTCCTCGCCAAGAACGGTTTTGTCTCCACCGACTGGACCAAGGCATTCCCGAACGACGCTTTGCCGTTCTATTCCTTCCCGGCCTTCCTGGTGCGCGCCGGCAATCCGAAGAACATCAAGGGCTGGGCCGATCTTGGCCGTGACGACGTTCATGCCGTCTTCCCGAACCCGAAGACATCGGGCAATGCGCGCTACACCTATCTCGCCGCCACTGCCTGGGCGAAGGAAGAGTACAAGGACGACCAGGAAAAGATCCAAGCCTATATCACCAAGATCTTCGACAACGTTCCGGTCTTCGATACAGGCGGTCGTGCGGCGACCACTACCTTCGTCGAGCGCGGTCAGGGCGACGTGCTGATCACGTTCGAGGCCGAAACGCGTGGCATCGAAAAGCAGTTCGGAAAGGACAAGGTGGAAAGCGTCATTCCGTCGGTCAGCCTGCTGGCCGAATTCCCGGTCGCCGTGGTCGACAAGGTTGCCAAGAAGCATGGTACCGAAGCGCTGGCAAAAACCTATCTCGACTTCCTCTACACGGAAGAGGGCCAGAAGATCGCTGCCGAATTCGGCCATCGCGTCCATAACGAGAAGGTCGCCGCCGAGTTCAAGAACCAGTTCCCCGAAATCCGCCTCGTCAAGGTCGACGACGTGTTCGGCGGCTGGGAGAAGATCCAGAAGGAACACTTTGCTTCCGGCGGCACGCTCGACAAGCTTTACGGCAGCCGCTAGTTTTTTTCCAAGGTGGTCTTTTAAACTAGGCCGCCACCTCCACTCCCTCATTCCTGTGCTTGTCACAGGAATCCAGCCAGCCCAAGTCCTTGGGCTGGAAAAAGTCCCTTCGCCGCGCGGACACGCGTCGGCTGGATCCCTGTGACAAGCACAGGGATGAGGGACGTCGAGAATTGCTGTATCCACCCGGCGGATTTTCATCCACCGGGTTTTGCCATGTCATAAGGAACCGACCGCGTGAGACGACGTAATGTCCTGCCCGGCCTGCCGTTATCGCTGGGCGTGACCCTGTTTTATGTCGGCCTGATCGTCGTACTGCCGCTTGCGGCACTCGTCATCAAGGCCGCCAGCCTGGGTCCGGCCGATTACTGGCAGATCGTTTCGTCGTCGCGGGCGGTGGCGAGCTATCGCGTCACCGTGCTTTCGGCTCTCGGTGCCACCATCTTCAACCTGTTCTTCGGGTTGGCGCTTGCTTGGGTGATCACCCGCTACCGGTTTCCCGGCCGGCGGATTGTCGATGCGGTGGTGGATCTGCCGTTCGCGCTGCCGACGGCGGTGGCTGGTATCGCGCTGACGGCGCTTTTTGCCAATAATGGCTGGTTCGGCTCGGTGCTCGAAGGGTTCGGCATAAAGGTCGCCTATACGCCTTTGGGCATCATGATCGCAATGTGCTTCACCTCGCTGCCGTTCATCGTGCGCACGGTGCAGCCGGTGCTCGAGGATCTCGATCCGGCGCTGGAAGAAGCGGCGCAGTCGCTCGGCGGTTCCGACTGGGCGATTTTCCGCAGGGTCATCCTGCCGCTTCTGGCGCCGGCACTGCTGGCGGGCGTGTCGCTCTCCTTCGCGCGCTGCCTCGGTGAATTCGGGGCGATCATCTTCATCGCCGGCAACCAGCCGATGTCGACGGAAATCACCGCATTGCTGATCTTCATCCGGCTGGAGGAATACGATTACCAGGCCGCTGCGGCGATCGCTTCGGTGCTGCTGCTGGCCGCCTTCTTCATGCTTGCCGTTACCAACTGGCTGCAGGCACGGGCGCTGCGTTATACGGTGAAGGGGTAGTCGATGAGCGTTTTTTCTGCCCATAGAAAGCCGCCGCGCGTCGGCGACAATCCGGTCTTTCGCCGCGGGCTGATCGGCATCGTGCTGGTGCTTGTCGCCTTCGTCATCGTCGCGCCGCTTGTCATCATCGGTGTCGAGGCCTTTTCAAAGGGCTGGGCGGTGTATCGCGATACGATCACCCATCCCGACACGCAGCATGCGATCATGCTGACCGTGCTTGCGGCGCTGATCGCCGTGCCGGTCAACACTGCCTTCGGCATTGCCGCCGCATGGGCGATCACAAAATTCGACTTCTGGGGCAGGCGGTTTCTGCTCGTCGTCATCGAGATCCCGTTCTCGGTGTCGCCGATCGTTGCCGGTGTCGCCTATCTGTTCGTTTATGGCCTGCAAGGTCTGTTCGGGCCGCTGCTTGAGGCTTACGACATCAAGATCCTGTTCGCCGTTCCGGGCATCATCATCGCCTCGATGTTCGTGACGGCGCCTTTCGTTGCCCGCGAATTGATCCCGTTAATGCAGGCGCAAGGCAGAGATCTGGAAGAGGCGGCGACCTCGCTTGGCGCGTCCGGCTTCCGCACCTTCTTTGCCGTGACGCTGCCGAACGTCAAATGGGCGCTGCTTTACGGCGTCATCCTTTGCAATGCGCGGGTGATGGGCGAGTTCGGGGCGGTTTCTGTCGTCTCCGGCAATATTCGTGGGCAGACCAATACGCTGCCGCTGCATATCGAACTGCTCTATCACGATTACCAGGCGGCCGGTGCCTTCGCGTCGGCCTCCATCCTGGCGTTGATCGCCGTCTTCACCATCATCGCCAAGGTGGCACTCGAGCGCCAAGGGGCGGGCCGCGTCCGCAAGCAGGCTAATACGGCAGAGAAAGCATCATGAAGATCCGCCTCGAAAACGTCGTCAAAACTTTTCAGACCTTTCGCGCCGTAAAAGACGTGTCGCTGGATATCGAAAGCGGTGAGCTGGTGGCACTGCTCGGGCCATCGGGCTCGGGCAAGACAACCATCCTGCGCATGGTAGCGGGTCTCGAATATTCGGATGGCGGCCATATCTATTTCGGCGATCAGGACGCGACCGATATTCCCGTGCGCGACCGTGGCGTCGGTTTCGTCTTCCAGCATTATGCGCTGTTTCCGCATATGACGGTGGCCGACAATATTGCTTTCGGCATGAAGGTGTCGAAGGTGAAACGCGACAGGGCGGCGATCGACAGCCGCGTGACCGACCTTTTGCGGCTGGTGCGGCTCGAAGGTCTTGGTGACCGTTTTCCGGCGCAGATTTCCGGTGGCCAGCGGCAGCGCGTGGCGCTGGCCCGTGCACTGGCGGTCGATCCGAAAGTTCTGCTGCTCGACGAACCGTTCGGGGCGCTCGATGCCAATGTGCGGCGTGACCTTCGGCGCTGGCTGCGCGAGATCCATTCGGAACTCGGCATCACCACCTTGTTCGTCACCCACGACCAGGAAGAGGCGCTCGATCTCGCAGACCGGGTGGTGATCCTGAAGGACGGGCAGATCGTGCAGCAGGGCACGCCGGAAGAGGTGTGCCGCGATCCGCAGTCGGCCTTCGTGATGAAGTTTCTGGGCGATGCGAACGTGATTGCGGCCGAGGTGCGTGACGGGCGGGCCTATGCCGGCGAGATATCGGTGCATGCCGTCGGCGTGGCGGATGGCAGGGCCGAGCTTTATACACGTCCTGCCGATCTCAACTGGTCGACGGCCGGGCCGGGGATCGCGGCAACAATCGCTCGGGTGCTGGACCGCCCCGACGGGCGCCGCGTGCTGGCAACGACGGGCTCAGGCGAGCCGCTGGAATTCGACGTCGAGCCGGAACGGGTGGTGAAGGCGGGTGAGCAGGGGTTCGTGACGCTGCGGCGGGCGAAGGTGTTTGCCGGAGGCTGATAGGCTTACAAACCTCTTTCAGCCAACCCGTCCTTTGTATTTCCCAAGTAGTTGGGTTATTCTTGGCGATGGTCACCGTCCTGAAACAGCATGGAATGCGATTTGTCATCTACACGGCTGACCACGAGCCGGCGCATGCCCATGTTTTCGGCGATGGCGAAGCACGGATCGATATCGTCAATCTGTCTGTCATCACTCAGGGAGGAATGTCCGACAGAGATGTCAGGCGTGCCGTGGATATCATTGAGGCCAACCGGCAATTGTTTCTCGATACATGGAGAAAATATCATGGCTGAGGTTACCGGCGAAGAACTCGCACGAGCAAAATCGAACTGGCAGGCGGAGCGTCTGGCGCGCCCGACGCCCTCATCCGTTCGCTTCGATGTTCCTTCCGAGCGGATTGTTGTCGACTTTCTCAATGGCGCTTCCTTCATCTTCCCTGCTCGATCAATCGAGGGGCTGGAAAAGGCCACCGTCGAGGAGCTGTCCGAGGTTGTACTGCTCGGCGAGACTGGTCTGCATTGGGAAGCTCTGGACCTCGACTATTCGATCGCCGGTCTGATGAGTGGAATATTCGGCAGCAAATCCTTCATGGATGCGCGCAGTCGCGGCGGCCAGTCCCGGTCGGAGGCAAAGATTGCTGCAAGCCGGGCGAATGGTGCAAAAGGTGGACGGCCGAGGAAATCGAGCACCGGGATATAACGGTCGTGATCGATAAGCGCTTCATCAGCGGCTTGCTCCAAAGAACGCGCATTCCACCCATCCTTTGACTTTTTGCAGCTTACACTATACGGACGGCGCAAACGTTCGGCTGCGATCGTTGCAGCCTTGGGCCGAGAGCCCATGAAAATCCGAAAGACAACATTGATGACCGATATCAACGGCGCCGTTCCGGCGATCGCGAAGGCTTTGCAGAAGCGTGGTTATGAGACGCTGACCCCCGTTCAGCTGGCCATGCTGGACCCGGCGCTCGTCACCGCCGATGCGCTGGTTTCCGCCCAGACGGGTTCCGGCAAGACCGTCGCCTTCGGCATCGCCATGGCGCCGACGCTGCTTGGTGACGCCGACCGGTTCGGCCGCGCCGGCGCACCGCTGGCGCTGGTCATTGCGCCGACACGCGAACTGGCGATGCAGGTGAAGCGCGAACTCGACTGGCTTTATGCCGAAGCGGGCGCCGTGATCACGTCCTGCGTCGGTGGCATGGATATCCGCGGTGAGCGTCGCGCCCTGCAGCAGGGCGCCCATATCGTTGTCGGCACGCCGGGCCGCATCTGCGACCACATTCGCCGCAACGCGCTCGACATGTCGGAAATCCGCGTCGCGATCCTCGACGAAGCCGACGAGATGCTCGATCTCGGTTTCCGCGAAGACCTGGAATTCATTCTCGAATCCGCACCGGACACGCGCCGGACGCTGATGTTTTCGGCCACCGTGCCGGCAGCGATCGCCAAGCTGGCGAAGAGCTACCAGCGCGATGCCGTGCGTATTGCCACCCAGGCCGAGCAGAAGCAGCATGTCGATATCGAATATCGCGCCCTGCTCGTCACGCCGTCCGACCGCGAACATGCGATCGTCAACGCGCTGCGTTTTTACGAAGCGCCGAATGCGATCGTATTCTGCTCGACGCGTGCTGCGGTCAATCATCTGCATGCCCGGCTTGCCAATCGCAATTTTTCCGTCGTGGCCCTTTCGGGCGAACTGACCCAGAACGAGCGGACCCATGCGCTGCAGGCGATGCGCGACGGCCGTGCCCGCGTCTGCATCGCGACCGACGTCGCTGCCCGCGGTATCGACCTGCCGGGACTTGAACTCGTCATTCACGCGGACCTGCCGACCAATTCGGAAACCCTGCTGCACCGGTCGGGCCGTACCGGCCGCGCGGGTCGCAAGGGCGTCAGCGCGCTGATCGTGCCGGTCACCCAGCGTCGCAAGGCCGAGCGCCTTCTGTTCGGCGCCAAGGTGGAGCCCACCTGGGCGAACCCGCCTTCGGCAGACGAAGTGATCGCGCGTGACGAGGAAAGGCTGCTGGCCGATCCGATCTTCACCGAAGTGGTGAAGGACGAGGATGAGCAGGCGCTGGTTGCCAAGCTTATCGAACGTTACGACGCGGAAAAGCTGGCGACGGCTTTCGTTTCGCTCTATCGCGGCAAGAATTCCGCGCCGGAAGATTTGAGCGTGGTCTCGCTGGAAGCCCGCAAGCCGCGCGATCCGAGCCAGGGCGATCCGGCTTCGCGGCCGCTCACCCCGCGCGGCGATTTCGGTCCGGCCGTGTGGTTTTCGCTGTCGGTCGGCCGCAAGCAGCGCGCCGAGCCCCGCTGGCTGATCCCGACCATCTGCCGCAGCGGTGATCTCACCAAGAACGAGATCGGCGCAATCAAGATGCAGGCCGACGAAACCTTTGTGGAAATTGCTGCCGAACACGCCGAAAAGTTCCTCGCCAAGATCGGCAAGGACCGGATGATGGAGCGCGGCATCCGCGTGACACGTCTCGACGGCGCACCGGACTTCAGCAAGTTCTCCCGCGGCACCGACGACGAAGGTTTTACCAATCGCGAAGGCCCGCGTCTGGACAAGCCTTACAAGGACGGCCCGAAAAAGGAAGGCTTCCGCAAGGACAAGCCGTTCCGTGACGCTCCGCGTGGCGACAAGCCGTTTGGAGACAAGCCTTTCCGCGACGGCCCTGCCAAGGACAAGCCGTACAAGGACGGTCCGAAAAAGGAATGGAAGCCGAAAGCCGCTGCCGGTGGCGAAAAGCTCAGCGACGAACGCCGCATGGACAACGATGTCTGGGGCGAAAAGCCGAAGGCCAGTTTCGACAAGCCCTTCAAGAAGAGCGGCGACAAGCCTTTCAACAAGGCCCCAGGCGACAAGCCCTTCAAGAAAAAGCCCGCTGCCAAGGGCGGGTTTGACAAGAAGAAATAAGATTAGGGTCTTGGCCCTCAGTCATAGAGCCGCTTGCTGTCCCTCTCCCCGTAACTGGGGAAGGGTGCGTAGCGCGCTTTCGTTGCTGGGTGGGCAGAGGTTGATGCGTATGTCCTTCGCCCCGTTTACGGGGAGAAGGTGCCGGCAGGCGGATGAGGGGCGGGAGCGTCGGCGCGATCAGTCGTGACGAGCCGGCGCAAACCTGAAGTCCGATGCTTCGGCCGACTCGGTCAGCCGGCCATCGAGAATTGCAACGATGGTATCCAAAACAGAACTCATTTCCGTGAGCACTCCGGTATTAGCGAAGCGGGCCACGGACCAGCCTTGGCTCGTCATGAAATCGTCTCGGCGGCGATCGTAGTCGCTGTCGGCATGCTGACTGCCGTCCACCTCGACGACAAGAAAGTTTTCGCGGCAGGCGAAATCCGCGTAATATCTGCCGATTGGAAATTGGCGGACAAACTTAAAGCCATTTAGTCGGCGATTGCGAAGTTCGTTCCATAGTTTTGCTTCCGCATCATTGTCTGATTGCCGCAATGAGCGGGCACGGTTGGTTTTGTTATCTTGTGGTCCCCGCATGTCGATCGTTCCACGATGTGTGGCGCCATCATAAAGTGAGAATTTTTCCTCGCGCAATCTTCTGTCTGTTTCGGTGAAGGTTACTTCCGTCTCCGCCCCTCACCCTAACCCTCTCCCCGCGGGCGGGGAGAGGGGACTTGCCTCAAGAGGTGTTTCTTCCAGGAGCTATCGAGTGATATCGAATGCGCCTGTTGCCAACACCTCGCCGTTGACGATCAGTTCGACCAGGTGTTGGCCGGCGTAGTGGGTGCGGGTGGTGAAGTCGCGGATGGCGCGGCTGATGGAGAGTTCCACGTTGCCATCTGGCACGAGCGTCAGTTCCTTCCACTTGAACACTTTTTTCGATGTTCCGCCGGCTTTCTTGACGTAGTGGACGGCGTAATCGATCACCAGCTTCTGGGGTTCGGATCCAGTCGAGGTGAGCTTCGTGCTGATCTTGACCGCACCGCCGAGTTTCAGTGATGACGGCGTGACCGAAAAAATCTCAACCTTCAATTCCGGCTCGTGACCTGCGCCGAAGACATGCAGCGCGCGGGTATCGCCCTTCTTGATCAGGGTGCGCAGGGCCTGTTTCATGATCCAGGCAGTGCGGGCATCCGTCTGGTCCCAGCGCGACAGCTTTTCCAGAACCCAGTCCGGATGGTCCTTGGTGATGTCGTTCAGGTTGTTGGCGACGGATTTCCGCACATAGAGCGAGGGATCGCTTTTCAGGTTGTCGAGGATGGTTGCGACCGGGGAAGGATCGGCGATCAGTTCTTTCAGCTGGAACGACCATGGCAGCCGTGGGCGGCAGCCTTCGCTGCAAAGCCGGCGGACATGTTCGTTGTCATCCATCGACCAGCCCTGCATGACTGCGAGCGTGCGGGGCATATCCTTCAAGAGGAAATGCCGGATGGCGAATTCGGACGAACCGAAGCGGGTGAAATAAGCCAGCGCCTGCATCGAGAGGTCAAAGTGATCGTGGCCATGCAGCGCCACATATTCGGACAGGGTGATGGAGGCGAAGCCGTGGTTGATGCGCGGGGCCAGAGCCCGGAGTATCTCGATGTTTTTCTCGAACGGACCGGGCAGGACCGCGTGGAAGGATAATGCGATCTGCCGCATGCGCTGCATGATGCTGAGTTCGTCCAGCCCGTGCGATGCGAGTGCCAGAAACCGTTCGCCGTCGAAAGACGGATGGATAGCCGCCGTCTCGCGGGCAAAATGGTTCAGCCGCTCGCGGTTGAAAATCTCCTTGAGGAGAGGGGCAGGTTCGGTGGTTGTGTCTGTCATGATGATCCCGCTGGCTGCTGTTGGGGTGGGCGGACCGGCAATCTCCGGCCGTCATCCTAGGGCTTGCCCCTAGGATCTGACCACGCCAAACAATGAGGTTCAGCAGATACTCGGCACAAGGTCGAGGATGAAGTCGAGAGAGAGAGAGTTTGGCCGTCGGTCTTAAGTGTTCTCTCTTTGTTCGTAAGAGACTCTCTCAGCCGACGCAATCCCCAAAACAAAACCGGCCGGAGCTTTGGCTCCGGCCGGTTCTTGAATGCCATCAGAGATGGGTGGTTCAGTTCATCTGGCTGACATATTTGGTTTCGAGATAGGCGGCGACGGCTTCAGAGCCGCCTTCGGTGCCGTAGCCCGAATCCTTGACGCCGCCGAACGGGACTTCCGGCAGGGCCAGACCGTTGTGGTTGATGGTCAGCATGCCGGCTTCGACTTCGCGGCCGAGAGCATGGGCGGTCTTGACCGAGCCGGTGAAGGCGTAGGAGGCGAGGCCGAAGGGCAGGCGGTTCGCTTCGGTGATCGCGTCCTCATAGGTCGAGAAGCGGTTGATGATGGCGACCGGGCCGAAGGGCTCGTCGTTCATGATCTTGGCCGAGGTCGGGACATTGGCGAGAACCGTCGGTTCGAAGAAATTGCCCTTGTTGCCGATGCGCTTGCCGCCGGTCTTCAGTTCAGCACCGGCAGAGACGGCGTCCTGAATGAGAGCTTCCATGGCCGGGATGCGGCGCTCGTTGGCGAGCGGGCCCATGACCGTGTCGGCTTCCAGACCGTTGCCGACCTTGATGGCTTCAGCGGCCTTGACGAAACCTTCGAGGAACTTGTCGGCGATGCCATCCTGAATGAGGAAGCGGGTCGGCGCGACGCAGACCTGGCCGGCATTGCGGAACTTCGACATGGCGGTGACTTCGATCGCCTTGTCGAGATCGGCGTCGTTGAAGATCATCACCGGCGCATGGCCGCCGAGTTCCATCGTGGCGCGCTTCATGTGCTTGCCGGCGAGCGCTGCGAGATGCTTGCCGATCGGGGTGGAGCCGGTGAAGGAAATCTTGCGGATGACCGGATGCGGGATCAGGTATTCCGAGACTTCGGCCGGGATGCCGTAGACGAGACCGATGACGCCCGCCGGAATGCCGGCATCGGCGAAAGCGCGGATCAGTTCGGCAGGCGATGCCGGGGTTTCTTCCGGTGCCTTGACGATGATAGAGCAGCCGGTGGCAACCGCTGCCGACAGTTTTCGCACGATCTGGTTGATCGGGAAGTTCCAGGGCGTAAACGCTGCGACCGGGCCGACCGGCAGCTTGATGGTCATCTGGTTGACGCCGGAGAACCGGGCCGGGATGATCTGGCCATAGGTGCGGCGTGCTTCTTCGGCGAACCAGTCGATCGTGTCGGCGGCGCCCATGATTTCCATCTTGGACTGGGCCAGCGGCTTGCCCTGTTCGCGGGTCATCAGCCAAGCGATCTTGTCGGCGCGTTCACGCAACAGGTCGGCGGCCTTGCGCATCAGCTTCGAGCGGTCGAAGGGGGCCGTGTCGCGCCAGATCTTGAAACCCTTGTCGGCGGCTTCGAGCGCCAGATCGAGGTCGGCCTTGCGGGCATGGGCAATCTTGCCGATCACTTCGTCGGTGGCCGGATCGGTGACTTCGATCGTTTCGCCGGCAAGCGCATCACGCCATTCGCCGTTGATGAAGAGCTTTACGTCGGGATAGGTCTGCATGGGGGTCCACTTTCGTTTCGAAACGTCAGGTCGCGCGGCAGGACGCCGCGGGCAGAAGGGGCGTATGGGTTCCGGTGCTTGAGTTAAGACAAAGACTGCCGACAATCAACGGCGGTGCCGTCAAAAAAAGTCATACTAATCCGATTAAAAATGAAGGGTCGGCCGATCAGAGATAGGGCGGGGTGACGGCGCTGACGACTTCACAGCGTTCGGTGCCGACATTGCGGTAACGATGCGGCAGGCGGCTGTTGAAGAGGTAGGCGTCGCCACGCTTGAGGATGCGCGTCTGGCTGCCGACGGTGACTTCCAGCTCGCCGGCGACGACAACACCGCCTTCTTCCGCCTCATGAGCCAGCATGGTTTCGCCGGTATCGGCACCGGGTTCGTAGAATTCGTGAAAGATCTGGACGCTGTGGGATTTCGCATCGCCGACCTGAAGCAGCGTCAGTGGGCCTTTCGACAGCGGCGTCAGCTCGTCGGCACGGTAGAAGATCTGGTCTACGGGTGGCAGCGTCAGGGCGAAGAAGTCGGTCAGCGGATAGTTGATCGCCTCAAGGATCTTTTTCAGCGATGCGACCGAAGGGCTGACCTTGTTCTTTTCGATGAGGGAGACGAGCGAATGGGTGACGCCAGCCTTCATCGCCAGCGCGCGTTGCGACAGGCCGTGGCTTAGCCGCACGAGGCGCAGCCGGTCGCCGACATCGAACTCGCCTTCGGCATCGTTCTGAATGGCGGTTTCCCCCGCATTATCGGTGGCGTGCATGCTTCCCGAAGACTTTCCTGTGCGTGGCCAATGGCTCGTGCCGAGCTGCACCGCACTGATACACCTGCGACAGGGTTTTGGCCAATGACGAATAGCGGCGCGGGATGTGAGGGATGGGAGGGGCTTTGCGATAACGGATGCCTCCCCTGGTGCGGAGGAGAGGCATCCTTGTTGCCGATCAGAAAAATGCCTGAATGCCTGTCTGCGCCCGGCCGAGGATGAGTGCGTGGACGTCGTGGGTGCCTTCGTAGGTGTTGACCGTTTCGAGATTCTGCGAGTGGCGCATGACGTGGTATTCGACCTGGATGCCGTTGCCGCCGTGCATATCGCGCGCCTGGCGGGCGATATCGAGCGCCTTGCCGCAGTTGTTGCGCTTGACGATGGAGATCATTTCCGGCGCCATACGGTGCTGGTCCATCAACTGGCCGACGCGCAGTGAAGCCTGCAGGCCGAGGGTGATTTCGGTCTGCATGTCGGCAAGCTTCTTCTGGTAGAGCTGCATGCCGGCGAGCGGTTTGCCGAACTGCTTTCTGTCGAGGCCGTATTGGCGGGCGCGGAACCAGCAGTCTTCGGCAGCACCCATGACGCCCCAGGAAATGCCATAGCGGGCGCGGTTGAGGCAACCGAATGGGCCTTTCAGGCCCGATACGTTGGGCAGAAGTGCATCTTCGGTCACTTCGACGCTGTCCATGACGATCTCGCCGGTAATCGAGGCGCGTAGCGAGAGCTTGCCGCCGATCTTTGGTGCCGAGAGACCCTTCATGCCCTTTTCCAGCACGAAACCGCGAATTTCGTTGTTATGGGCTTCGGACTTTGCCCAGACGACGAAAACATCGGCGATCGGTGAGTTGGAGATCCACATTTTCGAGCCGCGCAGGCGATAGCCGCCTTCGATCTTCTCGGCGCGCGTCTTCATGCCGCCGGGATCGGAGCCGGCATCCGGCTCGGTAAGGCCGAAACAGCCGATCAGTTCGCCGGAGACCAAGCCGGGCAGATACTTCTTCTTCTGCTCGTCGGAGCCATAGGCGAAGATCGGGTAGATGACCAGCGAGGACTGGACGCTCATCATCGAGCGATAGCCTGAATCGATCCGTTCGATCTCGCGGGCGACGAGGCCGTAGGCGACGTAGGATGCGTTGGCGGCGCCATATTCTTCGGGCAGCGTCACGCCGAGAAGTCCCGTCTGACCCATCAGCTTGAACAGGCCCACATCGGTCTTTTCGTCGAGATAGGCTTCTTCAACCCGCGGCAGGAGTTCAGCCTTGGCAAAGGCTGCCGCCGCGTCGCGGATCATGCGCTCTTCTTCGGTCAGCTGATCTTCGATGAGGAAGGGATCGTTCCAGATAAAGGCCAAGGGGTTCTCCGGGGTTTTCGGCGGGAGAGATATCTCCGGCTGAGTTCGAGGTTAGCGATATGGTAGCCCGACGCCTTTCATTCCTGTGCTTGTCACAGAAATGAGGGAGAACTTGAGGGCTCCGTCCGCCAATTTCTTGCCGGAGATTATCTCCGTGCGGTCGTTTGTCGCAAGGCCCGTTTACTCAAATGCCCATGACGGTTAGTAATAGGGCATGAGAGAATTGTCGCGAAAACTTCTGCCGTCCACCTCTGCGCTTGCGGCCTTCGATTCCGTTGCGCGGCTTGGCAGTTTTTCGCTGGCTGCGGACGAGCTGTCGCTCACCCAGGGCGCCATAAGCAGGCAGGTTTCAGGGCTGGAAGAGCAGCTTGGAGTGCTGTTGTTCGACCGGACCAGCCGGGGTGTGATGTTGACCCCGGCGGGGGCGGATTTTGCAAAAGCAATCGCCGGGGCACTGTCACAGATCCGGTCCGCATCGCTGCATGCCATGACCAAACGGCATAGCGACCAGCTCAACCTCGCGATCCTGCCGACGTTTGGAACGCGCTGGCTGATGCCGCGCATTCCGGGTTTTGTCGCCCGGCACCCGGAGATCACGTTGAATTTCGCGACGCGCATCGGGGTATTCGATTTCGATCGCGATGGCATCGATATGGCGATCCATGTCGGGCCAAGGGGCGTGAATGGGCCTGAATGGCCGGGCGCGGAATGTACCTTTTTGATGGAGGAGATGGTGGCGCCGGTCTGCTCGCAGGATTTTCTCAGCAACCATCCCGTCGGTCGGGCCGAGGATCTTCTGCGCCTGCCGCTGCTGCATATGGCGTCGCGGCCGGGTGGCTGGAAACACTGGTTCGAAAGTCTGAGGATTGGCGCCAGCGTCAGCGAGGGCATGCGTTTCGAACAGTTCGGCAGCGTGGCGCAGGCCTGCATTGCCGGGCTTGGTGTCGGGTTGATGCCGCTGTTCCTGATCGATACGGAACTGGCAAGCGGGCAACTGGTGGAGGCGTTTCCGCATCAGGTGGTCAGTCCCAGCGCCTATTATGCGGTGGCGCCGCAAGCCAAGAGCGGCTTTCCGCCGGTTGTCGCCTTTCGGGCATGGCTGATGGAGGAAGTTGCACGCTATCGGCAGGAAATCGTGGCATGGTAGCAACGGTCACGCTTTTCTCTATATGAAAGATTGCAGCAGACTCGACACAACGCAACCTTGCAGGTAGGTTTGATTAAACGATTAATCACCTTGGAACGCTGCAAAGACGATGAGTGTCAGCCGGACGCCAGCGACGATGACAGAGATTGCCGCAGCCCTTGGCGTGTCTTCGGCGACCGTGTCCAATGCGCTTTCCGGCAAGGGCAGGGTTTCGGCGGAACTTACCGCGAAAATCCGGCAGGCGACCGTGGATCTCGGTTATGTGCCGAGCCAGGCGGCGCGGACCCTGAGGACGGGACGGACAGGCGTCATCGGCCTGGTGCTGCCCGATATCTCCAATCCCCTGTTCCCGCAGATCGCCCAGGCAATCGAACAGGCTGCTGCTGCTGCCGGTTACGGTGTGCTGATTGCCGACAGCCGTGGAGAGATTGCCCAGCAGACGGCGGCGATCGGGCGTCTGATCGAGCGGGGCGTCGACGGTATCATCATCGTTCCCCGCCGCGGATCGCGGGTCGGCGAGATCGGTACGCCCGTCGCGATCATCGACAGTCCGTCGACGCCCGGCAATACGGTGTCGTCGGATCATTGGGACGGCGGCGTGCAGATGGGGCGCCATCTCGCCGGGCTCGGCCATTGCAAGGTGCTGCTGATCGCCCAGAGCAGCGCATCAAACGTGCAGAACGACAGGATCGGCGGTCTGAAGGCTGGTCTCGGCAAAAATATCTGCCACGAGACGCTGTTGGTGGAAAACCTTGAGGCCATAAAGGGTGCCGGCTGCGCGCTCGGTTTAGCCGCGAAGGTGGCGGACGGGTTCACGGCTTTTGCCGCCGTTTATGATCTGCTGGCGTTGCGTGCGCTGACCGAATTGCAGCGCGACGGCACCGAGGTTCCGCGTCAGGCCAGTGTCAGCGGCTTCGACGATCTCGTCTGGTCGTCAGTCGTCACGCCGCCGATCACCACGTTGCGGCAGGATCTGGCCACTATTGCCGAACGTGCCGTCGAGGCGCTCAGCGATGCGATTACAGACAGCGAGACACCCTTCGGCGGGCCGGCTGTTGCGAAGCAGAGTGTCGAAGGCGTGGCGATGACGCTTGTGGTTCGGCAGTCGACCGGACAGGCGATGGAGCCGGTTGTAGTCCCCGTTGCCGATACTCGGGAGGATAGTAGGTGAAAACCCTTATCTTCCGCCTTCGGCCATTTGTGTGTACGGGGGCACTAACAGACCATCCGGTTGTATTTTTGGAGCGTGCTTGACATGGGTGTATGGATCGATACCGACATGGGGTTCGATGATCTGGCTGCCATCATGGTTGCGGCCCATGGCGGCCTTGCCATCGACGGGATCTCGCTGGTCTTCGGCAATGCGCCGCTCGATCAGGTGCGTCGTAATGCGGCCGGCGCTGCCGCTGCCTTCGTCTGGCCCTTTCCCATTCATGCGGGGCGCACAAGGCCGGTTCTTGGAAAGCTCGAGACCGCGGTTTCCATCCTCAGCGATGCCGGCATGCCGACTGCGGGCCAGTCATTGCCGGCCGGGCCCGATGCGTTTGCCGAGGATGCGTTCGCCGCACTTTGCGCATGGCTTGAACGGAGCGAGGGCGAGCGGCGAATTCTGGCGCTCGGGCCGCTCACCAACATTGCAGCCGTCGCGCTGGCGCGGCCTGATCTGGCGGCAAAAATTACGGATCTCACCTGGATGGGTGGCGGTCTGACGGCCGGCAATCACACGGCATCCGCCGAGTTCAACGCCTTTGCCGATCCGGAGGCGGTGGCGATCGTGCTGGCTCACGCGATCCCGTTGCGCATGGTCGATCTCGATCTTTGCCGCAAGGTGCTGTGCGCGCCACAGGACGTCGATCCCGTACGTGCCGCCGGTGGCCGCAATGCGACGCTTTTGGCGGATCTGCTTGCCGGGTTCGTGGCGATCGCGACCAGCCGCGGGCGCAAGGCGATGTCGCTTTACGACGCCGTTGCGGCTGTCGCCTTCGTTCAACCGGATCTGGTGACCTGGACCCAGGCCCGGATCGATATGGAGCTGGCCGGTACCGTCACCAGGGGGCGGACCGTGGTCGAGACGCGGGCCGGGCGCGGGGAGTTCAATGCCAGCTTTGCCGCCGAGATCGATGCGGAGCGGGCCAAGGATATCATTCTCAGTGCTTTGAAGGCGGAGGCCAGCTGGTGAAGAACATTCTCTCGACCGTTGCCGAGTTTACCGAACCGTCATTTCGCGACCGTGCCGTGATGGTGGCTCGGGGCGATGCGCCCTTCGACATCCTGATTGCCGGCGGCACGCTGGTGGATGTGGTGACAGGCGAATTGAGGCCTGCCGATATCGGCATCGTCGGGCCGATGATCGTCAGCGTTCATGAGCGTGGAGCGCGCGCAGATGCGGCGCAGGTGATCGATGCTACCGGCACGTTCGTTTCGCCGGGCCTGATCGACACGCATATGCATATCGAAAGCTCGATGGTGACGCCGGCGACCTATGCCGAGACCGTGGTGCCGCGCGGGGTGACCACCGTCGTCTGGGATCCGCATGAATTCGGCAATGTCTGCGGCGTCGATGGCGTCGCATGGTCGGTGGAGGCCGTCCGCTCGCTGCCGCTCAGGGCGCTGGTCATGGCGCCGTCCTGCGTGCCATCGGCGCCCGGTTACGAAGCGGCCGGCGCGGATTTCGATGCCGATACGATTGAAGAAATGCTGTTGTGGCCGAAGATCGCCGGCCTTGCGGAAGTGATGAACATGCGCGGCGTGATCGACCGCGAGCCGCGCATGCGTGGCATCGTGCAGGCGGCGCTCGTGTCCGAAAAGCTGGTCAACGGCCATGGCCGCGGACTGGCCGGTGGCGATCTTGCAGCCTTCATGGCGGCGGGCATCACGTCCGACCACGAACTGACTTCTGCCGAGGATCTGATGCAGAAACTGCGCGCCGGTCTGACGATCGAGATGCGCGGCTCGCACGACCACCTTCTGCCGGAATTCGTCGAGGCGCTGAATACGCTCGGGCACCTGCCGCAGACGGTGACGATCTGCACCGATGACGTGTTTCCCGACGATCTCGTCAATGGCGGCGGGCTCGATGACGTGGTGCGGCGGCTGGTGCGCTATGGACTGAAGCCGGAATGGGCGCTGCAGGCGGCGACGCTGAACGGATCAGTCAGGATCGGTCGTGCCGATCTCGGGTTGATCGCGGCCGGCCGGCGTGCGGACATCGTGCTCTTCGAAGACCTTAAGGATTTTCGCACACGCGCGGTCGTCGCCAGCGGGCACATCGTTTCCCGCAAGGGCAAGATGGCGAGCGATGTGTGCCGGATAAATCCCAATCCGCTGCGCCGCTCGGTCAAGCTGCAGGCGTTGCAGGAGGATGATTTCAGACTTCGCTCTCAAGGCACCCAGGTGAGGATCGCGACCATTGACCGGCCGCGATTCACGAGCTGGGGGCAGGCGGATGCGGCTGTCGAAAACGGATTTGTGGTACCCCCGCAGGACACGGTGTTGATCGCCGTGACTCATCGCCACGGACGTGTCGACAGCCGCACCCGCTTGGGTTTCCTCACCGGATGGGGCCAATGGAAGGGCGCCTTCGCCACCACGGTGGCACATGACAGCCACAACCTCACGGTTTTCGGCTCCGATCCGCGCGACATGACAGCGGCCGCCAATGCGGTAATTGCGTCGGGCGGCGGCATGGCCGTGGCGATCGACGGCAAGGTGGTGAGCCTGTTGCCGCTGCCGCTGGCCGGTCTTGTTTCCGAGGAGCCGGTCGAGGTGGTGGCCGAGCAGTTCCGGGCAATCCGGGCAGCGATGGACAAGGTCGTCGATTGGCAACCGCCCTATCTGGTGTTTAAGGCCTGTTTCGGTGCAACGCTTGCCTGCAATGCCGGGCCGCACCAGACCGACCGGGGCATTGCAGATGTGACCACCGGCACGCTATTGGAGACGCCGATCCTCGAAATACTCCAATAGGACAAGCGATAGATGGAAGAAGCGATGCAGCCGCACGAGTTCTGGCAGGCGATCCACGCGCCGGGAAGCTTCGCTGAAGAAGGACCGTTTTCGGGCTTCTTTCCTGCCAGACTGGAGCGTGGCGAGCAGATCAGGCTGCCAATCCGGTCGCTGTCCGACGGCAACCATGCGCTGGCATCGTTGATCATCAACCAGGCGAGTTTCGACGTGCAGGATGCGCTGGCCGCCGATCTGGCGCCGAAGATCGCAGCCTTGCGTCCAGAGGTAATCGTCGGCCTGCCGACACTGGGCTTGACGCTTGCGGCCGCAGTGGCGCGGATGCTGGGCTTTGCCCGTTACGTGCCGCTCGGGACGTCGAAGAAATTCTGGTACGACGAGGAGCTTTCCGTGCCGCTTTCGTCGATCACTACGCCCGAACAGGAGAAGCGGCTTTATGTCGATCCGCGGATGATGCCGCTGATAAAGGGCAAGCGGGTGGCGCTGATTGACGACGTGATCTCGTCCGGCACCTCGATCATTTCCGGCCTGACATTGATGACCTCGCTCGGCATCGAGCCTGTGGTGATTGGTGCGGCGATGCTGCAATCGGATCGCTGGGAGACGAAGCTCGACGATTATGGCTCGCAGTGGCGGGGCCGCGTGGTTTCCTGCTTTCGTACGCCGATATTGAGCAAAGCGGGTGACGCGACGTGGTCGGTATGACGACTATTCGACCGGATCGCTAATGATAAAAGTTCTTTCACGCGAAAGACTTCGCGTGAAAGAACTCTTGTTCGCCCAAGGCGACGCAGCTTCATTTTCGGCTTGCGGACATGGGATTGGTGACTAGGATCGTCGCCACCCACCCCAAGACCCAAGCGGAATTATCAGGAAGAATTTGATGGAACTGGTGTTCGACGGCCATAACGATGTGTTGTTGCGGCTCTGGCGGAACATGAAGGCGGGGGGCGATCCCGTTGCGGAATTCACGAACGGCACGGCGGAAGGCCATATCGATGCGCCAAGGGCGCGGGCCGGCGGACTGGCCGGTGGTCTGTGCGCCATCTACATCCCTTCCGGCGATCTCGTGCTGAAAGATCCCGAGCCGGACGGAAGTTATGTGACGCCGCTCGCAGCCCCGCTCGACTATGCTCCGTCGCTGGATATCGGGCTGGAAAAGGCCGCGATCGCATTGCGGCTCGATCGCGCCGGTGCCTGGAAACTGTGCCGGACGACGGCAGATATTCGCCAGGCGATGAACGATGACGTCTTCGCGGCGGTCCTCCATATGGAAGGCTGCGAGCCGATCGATGGCGATCTCGACAATCTCGACGTGTTTTACGCGGCCGGCCTGCGGTCGCTCGGGCCGGTGTGGAGCCGCCACAACATATTCGGCCATGGTGTGCCATTTGCCTTTCCGATGACGACCGATACCGGGCCGGGGCTGACCGATCTCGGTTTCGAACTGGTCAAGGCCTGCAACAGGCTCGGCATCCTGATCGATCTGTCGCATATTACCGAAAAGGGTTTTTGGGACGTGGCCAAAACCTCCGACCAGCCGCTGATCGCCAGCCACTCCAATGCGCATGCGCTGACGCCGGTGGCGCGTAACCTCACCGACAAACAGATGGATGCGATCAAGGACAGTGGCGGGCTCGTGGGCCTGAACTATGCCGTTACCATGCTGCGCGATGACGGGCTGGATATTGCCGCGACGCCGCTTTCCGACATGGTTCGTCATGTGGACTACATGGTGGAGCGGATGGGGATCGATCACGTGGCGCTCGGATCGGACTTTGACGGCTGCACCGTGCCTGTCGAAATCCGCGATTCAGCGGGTAACCAAAATCTGGTTGCAGCTTTAAAAACAGCGGGATACGCTGGTGAGGATTTGGCCAAGCTGACCCGAGAGAACTGGTTGAGAGTTCTTAAGCAAGCCTGGCACGAATAACGGCTTAAAACCGGCCGAACATGAGCAAATGAAAACAGGGGAACTGATCATGCTCCATTCACTCCGCACTTCCGTCCGAGTGCTCTCGACGAGTGCCGCACTTTCGCTGCTGCTCGCTGCAGCACCGCAGGCTTTCGCGGCAACGCCGGCCGACACGCTGGTCGAAGGTTTTGCGATCGACGACATCATCACCATCGATCCGGGCGAAGCCTTCGAGCTTTCCACCGCCGAAGTGACCGCCAACACCTACAGCAAGCTCGTCATGCTGGATCCGGCCGACACGTCCAAGGTCATCGGCGATCTGGCGGCCAGCTGGACGGTTTCCGACGACGGCATGACCTATACGTTCAAGCTGAAACCGGACCTGAAGTTCGCTTCCGGCAATCCGCTGACCGCCGAGGACGTGGCGTTCTCGTTCGAACGTGCCGTCAAGCTCGACAAGTCGCCAGCCTTCCTGCTCACCCAGTTCGGGCTGACCGGTGACAACGTGGCCGAGAAGGCCAAGGCAACCGCTCCCGACACGTTCACCTTCACCGTCGACAAGGCCTATGCGCCGAGCTTCGTGCTGAACGTGCTGACCGCGACCGTCGCTTCCGTCGTCGACAAGAAAGTGGCGACCGAACATGCCAAGGCCATGACGCCTTCGGCGGACTACAAATACGACAGCGATTTCGGTAACGAGTGGATGAAGACCGGTTTTGCCGGTTCCGGCCCCTACAAGGTTCTCGCATGGCGCGCCAACGAAGCCGTCATCATGGAAGCCAATCCGAATTATTACGGTGAAAAGCCGAAGCTGAAGCGCGTCATCTACCGTCATATGAAGGAAAGCTCCGGCCAGCGTCTGGCACTGGAAAACGGCGATATCGACGTTGCCCGTAACCTCGAGCCGAACGACGTGGATGCCGTTTCCAAGAAGGAAGGCATTTCGCTGACTTCCGCACCGAAGGGCACGATCTACTATTTCAGCCTCAACCAGAAAAACGCCAACCTGGCCAAGCCGGAAGTAGCGGAAGCGTTCAAGTATCTCGTCGACTATGATGCGATCGGCGCGACCCTGATCAAGGGTATCGGCGAGATCCACCAGACGTTTCTGCCGAAAGGCCAGCTCGGCGCTCTGAACGACAACCCTTACAAGCTCGACGTGGCCAAGGCCAAGGAACTGCTTGCCAAGGCAGGCCTCAAGGACGGCTTCACCGTGACCATGGATGTGCGCAACACGCAGCCGGTGACCGGTATTGCCGAAAGCGTGCAGCAGACGCTGGCGCAGGCAGGGATCAAGCTGGAAATCATTCCGGGCGACGGCAAGCAGACGCTGACCAAATACCGCGCCCGCACGCATGACATCTATATCGGCCAGTGGGGTTCGGACTATTTCGACCCGAACTCAAATGCCGAAACCTTCACCGTCAACGCGGACAATTCCGACGAAGGCAAGAACAAGACGCTCGCCTGGCGCAATGCCTGGGACGTGCCGAAGGACCTTTCCGACGCCGGCAAGGGCGCGCTTCTCGAAAAGGATGCCGCAAAGCGCGCGGCCACCTATGAAGACCTGCAGAAGAAGGTTCTGGCGCAGAGCCCGTTCGTGATCGTCTTCCAGCAGACGGAAGTGGCCGGTTATTCTTCGAAGCTGAAGGATTTCAAGCTCGGCCCGAGCTTCGATACCAACTTCGTCTATCCGGTCTCGAAGTAATAGACGGGAGGCTGTTGGCTGAACCGTTGCGCCTTGCGCGGCGTCATCCTCGGGCCTGTCCCGAGGATCTATTGACGGTTCCAGATTGTGATCCGTTGTAGATGCCCGGGACAGGCCCGAGCATGACGTCGAGTGGGTGGCGATTTTTGTCAATCCTCTCAAGGAGAACTCCTTGACGCTTACCGATACGACGGCAGTGACGCGGCGCAACCGGCGCCGTGCTTCCTCCTTTGGTATGGCCGTGGCCCGTTTCGTGGTCACGGTCGTCACCACTTTTCTCGGCCTTCTGGCCGTCACGTTTTTCATTGGCCGCGTGGTGCCGATCGATCCGGCGCTGGCCATCGTCGGCGACCGGGCGCCGGCGCATGTGGTGGAGCGCGTGCGCGAACAGCTCGGGCTCAACCTGCCGCTTTACCAGCAGTTCTGGATCTATATCAAACAGGCGCTGACGGGTGATTTCGGCATTTCGGTGCTGACTACCAACCCGGTCATGACCGACATCGCGCGGGTCTTTCCCGCGACGATCGAGCTTGCCACGATCGGCACGATCATCGGGGCGCTGATCGGGATTCCGCTCGGGGTTCTGGCCGCGGTCAAGCGTGGTTCGATCGCCGACCAGATCGTGCGCGTGATCGGGCTGATCGGTTATTCGGTGCCGATCTTCTGGCTCGGCCTGCTGGCGCTGGTTCTGTTTTATGCCAAGCTCGGCTGGGTCGCCTATCCGGGCCGCATGGACATCGTCTACGAATACACGTTCACCCCGATGACGGGTTTCTTCCTGTTCGATGCCATGTGGCAGGGGCAATGGGACGTGGCATGGGATCTGTTCCGCCACATCATACTGCCCGGCGGCTTGCTCGGTTATTTCTCGCTCGCCTATATCAGCCGCATGACGCGCTCGTTCATGCTCAACGAGCTGCAACAGGAATATGTCGTCGCGGCACGGGCCAAGGGACTTTCGGAAACGCGGATCATCTGGTTCCACGCGCTGCGCAATGCCGCCGTGCCGCTGGTGACCGTGATCGCGCTCTCCTATGCCGGCCTGCTTGAGGGCTCGGTGCTGACCGAGACGATCTTTTCGTGGCCGGGGCTCGGGCTCTACATCACCAATTCGCTGCAGAATGCCGACATGAATGCGGTGCTCGGCGGCACGATCGTCATTGGCGCGGTGTTCATTGCCATCAATATATTGTCCGATCTTCTCTACCGGACGCTCGACCCGAGGACGAGAAGCCGATGAGCGTGATCGAAGCGACACTGAAACCCTACAGCCGGGAATGGCTGCTTTCCGAACAGCCGACCTCACGGCATCAGGCCCGGCTCGGCCGCGCCTATGTGATCTGGCGACGGTTTTCCGCCAACCGGCTGGCGCTTGCAGGCCTCGGCATCATCATCCTTCTGATCCTTGTTGCGATCTTTGCAGATGTGCTGGCGCCGCATAATCCAGTGCAGGGCGACCTGCGCAATTCGCGACTTCTGCCGCCGGGTTCGGCGGGTTACCTGCTCGGCACCGATGATCAGGGACGTGATATTCTTTCCCGTTTGATCCACGGTTCGCGGCTGACGTTGTTCGTCGTGGTGCTGGTGGCGATCATCGCGGCGCCCGTGGGCCTGATCATCGGCACGGTTTCCGGTTATGCCGGCGGCTGGGTGGATGCGATCCTGATGCGGATCACCGACATCTTTCTCGCCTTCCCGAAGCTGGTTCTGGCGCTGGCGCTGGTGGCGGCTCTTGGACCCGGCATCGAGAATGCGGTGCTGGCGATCGCCGTCACCTCTTGGCCGCCTTATGCGCGTATTGCCCGCGCCGAGACGATGACGTTTCGAAATTCGGAATTCATTTCGGCGGTGAAGCTGATGGGCGCGTCGCCGTTCCGCATCGTGCTGCGGCATGTGATGCCGCTTTGCCTTTCGTCGCTGATCGTGCGTGTGACGCTCGACATGGCGGGCATCATCCTGACTGCGGCCGGCCTCGGCTTTCTCGGTCTCGGCGCGCAGCCTCCGCTTCCCGAATGGGGTGCGATGATCGCGTCGGGCCGTCGTTTCATTCTCGACCAGTGGTGGGTGGCCGCCATGCCCGGTGCGGCGATCCTGATCGTCAGCCTCGGCTTCAACCTGCTCGGCGACGGGTTGCGCGATGCGCTCGATCCGAAGGAGGCGGGGCAATGAGCACTGTTTCCAAAGAAGCGCCATTGCTGACGGTCGATGACCTGCGCGTCAGTTTTCCGACACGCACCGGCGTGATCGAGGCCGTGCGCGGCGTATCCTTCACGCTCGGGCGCGAGCGGCTCGGTATTGTCGGCGAGAGCGGCTCGGGCAAGTCGCAGACGGGCAGGGCGATCATGGGCCTGACGCCGCAGCATGCGCAGATCACCGCCAAGACGCTGAATTTTGCCGGGCGCGACCTGCTGAAAATCTCCAACAAGGAGCGCCGGGATATCCGTGGCAAGCGGATCGGCATGGTTCTGCAGGATCCGAAATATTCGCTGAACCCGGTGATGACGATCGGCCGGCAGATCATCGAGACGCTGAAGACGCACGAGAAGGTCTCGGCTGCCGAGGCCCGGGCACGGACGATCGCGATGCTGGAGGCGGTACAGATCCGCGATCCGGAACGGGTGTTTGCGCTTTATCCGCATGAAGTTTCCGGCGGCATGGGCCAGCGGGTGATGATCGCGATGATGCTGATCTGCGGCCCGGAACTGCTGATTGCCGACGAACCGACATCGGCGCTCGACGTGACGGTGCAGCTGGAAGTGCTGGGCATTCTCGACAAGCTGGTGGCCGAGCGTGGCATGGGGCTGATCTTCGTGTCGCATGACCTGCGGCTCGTCTCGTCCTTCTGCGACCGGGTACTGGTCATGTATGCGGGTCGCGTGGTGGAGGAACTACCGTCGGCCGACCTTTCCAAGGCGCAGCATCCCTATACGCAAGGCCTGCTCAACTGCCTGCCGACGATTGGCACCGATCGGCATCCGCTGCCGGTGCTCGACCGCAAGAAGGAGTGGGCGCTATGACGGCAAACGTTCTTTCCGTCAGGGATATGGTGGTCAGTTTCGACGAGTTCCTGGCGCTCGACCATGTGTCGATCGATGTGGCGGCCGGCGAGAGTTTCGGCATCGTCGGTGAAAGCGGGTCGGGAAAATCGACGCTGCTGCGTGCGGTGGCGGGGCTGAATGCGTTCAGCGCCGGGACGCTGACGATCAATGGACAATCCTATTCCGGCCGGAACCGGTCGAAGGATTTTTACCGCACCGTGCAGATGGTGTTTCAGGACCCCTACGGCTCGCTTCATCCGCGCCAGACTGTCGACCGGCTGCTTCTGGAGCCTTTGGCGATCCACGGGTTCGACAATGTCGATGCCCGCATCATGCGGGCGCTGGACGAAGTGGGTTTGGGGTCCGGTTTCCGGTTTCGCTATTCGCACCAGCTTTCCGGTGGGCAGCGCCAGCGTGTGGCGATCGCCCGTGCACTGATCCTTGAGCCGAAGGTTCTGCTGCTCGACGAGCCGACCTCGGCGCTCGATGCCTCGATCCAGGCGGAAATCCTCAACCTGCTCGAACAGGCGAGGCGCGACCGCAATCTGACCTTCGTGATGGTCAGCCACGATCTCGGCGTCATCAGCCATATGTGCGAGCGGCTGGCGGTGATGAAATCCGGCAAGGTGGTGGAGACCGTGACGGCCGATGCGCTGGAAAGCCATGATTTCGCAGCCGACTATACGCGGCAGCTGCTGATCGCCAGCGAGGGATTTCGCCGCGCGTAAGCGCGTGTTTCAGCAAGATCGGAAGTGTTCGACAGGTGGCGAATGGGCATTGTGTGCAGTTGCGAAATGCCCTTAGACTGCACTCAACAAAGCTGAATGGCGAATAACGGGGAACGTATAGGATGCAGACGATTTTTTCCTGGTCTCAGGTCTCTCGGCGTGGCGTGATGGCGCTTGCGCTCGGCGCGGGCGTTGCCTTCGCGGCCCCATATGCGCAGGCTGCGCCAAAAACCGCAGCGACGATCGGCATGACGGTGGAGCCGGGCGGTCTCGATCCGACGATCGGTGCACAGGTCATGATCGGGCAGGTCACCTGGCAGAATATTTTCGAAGGGCTGACGACGATCGACAAGGCGGGCAAGGTGCAGCCGCAGCTTGCAGAGAGCTGGGACGTGTCGCCGGACGGCAAGACCTACACGTTCAAACTGCGTCAGGGTGTGAAATTCCACAATGGCGTCGCTTTCGATAGCTCGGTCGCCAAGTTCACCCTCGACCGCGCGCGCGGCGCGGACAGCGTCAATCCGCAGAAGCGGTATTTCACTTCGATCGATACGATCGAGACGCCGGATGCCTCGACGCTGGTATTGAAGCTCAAGCAGCCGACCGGCAGCCTGCTTTACTGGTTCGGATGGCCTGCAGCCGTAATGGTGGAGCCATCGACGGCAGCGGACAACAAGACCAATCCTGTTGGCACCGGGCCTTTCGTCTTCGGCAGCTGGGCCAAGGGCACCAAGGTCGATCTAAAGAAGAATGCCGATTACTGGAACAAGCAAGTCTCGGTGAAGCTGGAGACGGCTTCCTTCCGTTTCATCAATGATCCGCAGGCGCAGTCCGCAGCATTGACGGCGGGCGATGTCGATGCGTTTCCGGAATTCGGCGCGCCGGAACTGGTTTCGTCCTTCGAAGGGAACGCCAAGCTGGCGACCGTGATCGGCAATACCGAGCTTAAGGTCGTCGCGGGCATGAACAACAGCCGCAAGCCGTTTTCCGACAAGAAGGTTCGTCAGGCGCTGATGATGGCGGTCGACCGGGCGATGGTCGTCGAAGGCGCGTGGTCGGGCCTCGGCACGCCGATCGGCAGCCACTACACGCCGAATGACCGCGGTTACAAGGATCTGACCGGCGTCTATCCCTACGACACCGAAAAGGCCAAGGCGCTGCTGGCGGAAGCCGGATATCCGAACGGTTTCACCTTTACCATCAAGGCGCCGCAAATGGCCTATGCGCAGCGGACCTCGCAGATATTGCAGGCGCTGTTTGCCGAAATCGGCGTGACGATGAATATCGAAACCACCGAGTTTCCGGCGAAATGGGTAGCGGATGTGCTGAAAGCCGCCGATTACGATATGACTATCGTCGCTCATGCGGAGCCGATGGATATCGATATCTATGCCCGCGACCCGTATTACTTCAACTACAAGAACCCGGAGTTCAATTCGGTTCTGGCCAAGGTGGAGGCCAGCACAGATGCCACTGAACAAGACAAGCTTTATGGCGAGGCGCAGACCATTCTCGCCAATGACGTGCCGGCACTGTTTCTTTTTGTGATGCCGAAGCTCGGGATCTGGGACAAGAAGCTTAAGGGACTTTGGGAAAACGAACCAATCCCGTCGAATGTGCTGACCGAGGTGTTTTGGGAAGAGTGAGGGGCGTTGCGTTGGCATTCGGGGCTTGCCCCTCATCCGCCTGCCGGCACCTTCTCCCCGCATGCGGGGAGAAGGACACTTGCCGCAACCTCTACGTCCCTGACAACGTCGCGCGAGGCACGTTCCCTCGCCCCGTTTACGGGGAGAGGGTTAGGGTGAGGGGCTTGCGCAGAGTTCCCGATGGCAAGTGGAGGCGTGCCAAACCATGATCTCCATCTTCATCCGCCGCATCGTCAGTCTCTTCGTCACGCTGCTCGTTGTATCACTACTCATTTTCACCGTGATGAACCTTCTGCCCGGCGATCCGGCGGCGATCATGCTTGGGACGTCGGCGACACCGGAGACGTTGGCGGCGCTGAGGGCGCAGCTTGGTCTCGATGAACCGCTGGCCGTTCGATATCTGGCTTGGCTTGCTGGCCTCGTTCAAGGCGATCTTGGGCAATCCTATACCTATGGTGTTCCGGTCGCGGGGCTGATTGCCGAGCGTCTTGTCGTGACGCTGCCGCTGGCGCTGATGGCGGTGGTGATGTCGGTTGCGATCGCGGTGCCGCTCGGGGTTGCTGCGGCGCGTCGGCAAAACAGTCTGTTCGACCATGTTGCCGGTGCTTTCTCCTATGTCTCGATCGCGGTGCCGGCCTTCTGGGTTGGGCTGCTTCTGGTGATCGCCTTTTCGACCAAGCTCGGCTGGATGCCGGCAGGGGGCTTTCCCGGCTGGGATGCCGGTTTGTGGGCCGGCCTGACGGCTCTGCTGATGCCGGCCATCGCGCTGGCTCTGCCTCAGGCGGGCGTGCTGACGCGGGTGGCACGCACCTCCGTGCTGGAGGTGATGAACGAGGATTTCGTGCGAACTGCGCGCGCCAAGGGCTTGAGTGACAGCGCGGCGGTCTGGCGACATGCACTGCCGAATGCGCTCATTCCCGTTGTCACCATGCTTGGCATGCAGTTCACCTTCCTGATCGCCGGCGCGGTGCTGGTCGAAAACGTCTTCAACCTTCCGGGGCTCGGGCGGCTTGCCTATCAGGCGCTGGCGCAACGCGACATCATCGTCATGCAGGATGTGGTGCTGTTCTTCTCGGCACTGGTGATCGTGATGAATTTTCTGGTCGATCTCGCCTATGTGTTCATCGATCCGAGATTGAGGGTGACGGCGTGATGGCAGGTGTATTTCGCCGACCGGTGCTGCTGATCGGGCTCGTCGTTTCGCTGACGCTGATTGCCGTGGCGCTCCTTTCGCTTGTCTGGACGCCGTCGCTGCCGTCGAAGATGAACATCGTGCAGAGATTGAAGCCGCCGCTCGGGCCAGGAGGGCTGTTCGGCACGGATCAGTTCGGGCGTGACGTGGCTTCCATGCTGATGGTCGGGGCGTGGAATTCGCTCTCGACCTCGTTTCTGGCGGTGGCGATCGGAGCGAGCTTGGGCTCTGCAGTCGGGGTGATCGTCGCGATGCGGCGAGGATGGCTGGAACTGATCGTGATGCGCGGCTGCGACATCATTTTTGCCGTCCCACCGATCCTGTCCGCGATGATGCTCGGAGCCTTTATCGGCTCGGGTCGTTTTACCGCAATCATTGCCATTGCGGTGTTCATGGTACCGGTCTTTGCGCGGCTGACGCTTGCTGCCGCGCGGCAGATCTGGGCGCGGGACTATGTGACGGCGGCTATCGGCATCGGTCGGTCGAAGACGACGATCACGCTTGTCCATATCCTGCCCAACATTTCCAACCAGATCATCGTGCAGGTGACGATCCAGCTCGGTCTGGCGATCCTGACGGAAGCAGGGCTCTCCTTTCTCGGGCTCGGCATGCCGCCGCCCAATCCCACATGGGGGCGGATGCTGGCCGACAGCCAGACCTTCTTTGCCCAAGCGCCGTGGCTTGCAATCATGCCGGGACTGGCGATCGCGCTTGCGGTGCTGGGCTTGAACATGCTCGGCGATGGCCTGCGTGATCTGCTCGATCCTAAAATGAAATCCGGCTGAGACATTCTCGGTTTTTGTCGTTCAGGATTGGAACAAATTCCTCACACTCACGTTGATCGCGTGCAGCCATTGGCATGCAGGTTTTGTGTTGCCGTGACCGACGGGTAGGGGAGTTATCGCTTGAACGACATTGCCACTAAATCCAGGACAGTTCGCTCCCGGAAAAAGCCGGTCGTGCCGGCCGAGGCGTCAGCGCCGACAAAGCGATCCGCTGTTGCCCCGCGCAAAACCAAGGCATCGCCCGCAGCCAAAACGAACATGATCAAACAGGAGACCGTCATGCCCGCATCGACCTCGACGACGACCGAATTCCCGCGCACCGGTTCTGCCGCTTCGACCAAGGATATCGAAGTCCAGCTGCAGCAGCTACGTGAAGACATTGCCTCGCTTGCCAAGACTGTTGCTGCCGTCGGCAACGAGAAGGCTTACGAGGTGAAAGGCAAGGCCAAGCGTGCTGCAGCCGATGCCACCGATGCGTCCTATCAGATCGCGGAAGCCGCCAAGAACCAGGCTCTGACCTGGGAGCGTGACCTCGAGAACCAGATCCGCGCCAAGCCGATCCAGTCGGTTGCCATCGCCGCCGGCGTCGGCTTCGTGTTCGCACTCCTGTCGCGCCGCTGATGTTTACCGCATTGGGTCCGCTGATCGCATCCTTCGTTGCGATGGATGTGGCGGCGCTGAAACGGAAGATCAGGCGCAACGCGATCCTTTACGGGATCGCGGCTGCGTTTTTATGGACAGCCTACGGGTTGCTGGTGGCGGCGCTCGCCGTTCATCTGGGAGAGCGCTGGGGCCTGCCGATCGCGATGCTGGTCATCGCCGGCGGCATGATCGTCATGGCGTTGTTCATCATCGCCTGTGTGATGATCCTCAATGCCGCCGAGGAACGTCGCAAAAAGCGGGTGGCCGTAGCGAACAGCCAGAGAGCACTGGCCATGACGGCTGCCGTCTCCGCCCTGCCATTGCTGATGAAGTCCAAACCGCTTCTGCTTCTGGCAGCCGTCGGAGGGCTGGGGTTTCTTGTCACCAAGGGTGGCAGCGGGCTTGGCCCGCGACAGGGGCCGCCACCGGCTGAATAGGTTCTTTCAGCTCGATAAAAACAATAAGCCGCTCGGGTTCGGGCGGCTTTTTTGTTGCTCGCGATGGGTCCGTGAGATGTGAGTTGCGGCCCGGCCTGGGTATCTGGTTGGGAATATCGCAAGCTCCTGATCTCCAAAATAAAAGACCGCCGGAGGCGGTCTTTCTGATGATGGTTGGCTGATGAAAATCAGCTACCAAAGGCTCTTGCGGTGATTGCGGCATCGCCGGCATCCGGGCCGTAGTCGCTTTCGCCGGATACGCCAAGCAGTTCCTGAAGTCGGGTACGGGCGCGGGAGACGCGGCTCTTGATCGTGCCGACGGCGCAACCGCAGATTTCCGCGGCTTCCTCGTAGGCAAAGCCGGCGGCGCCGACCAAGACGATCGCTTCGCGCTGGTCTTCCGGCAGCTTGTCGAGAGCCTGACGGAAATCCTGCAGATCGAGACGGCCATATTGTTCCGGGTGAACGGAGAAGCGTTCGGAGAACAGGCCATCACTATCCTGAACTTCGCGGCCACGCTTTCGCATCTGGCTGTAGAATTCGTTGCGGAGGATGGTGAACAGCCAAGCGCGCATATTGGTGCCCGCCGTGAAGCTTTTCTGGTTGGCCCAGGCTTTCATGATCGTATCCTGAACCAGATCGTCCGCCTTGTCGTGGCGGCCGGTCAGGGATACGGCAAAAGCGCGCAGGTTGGGGAGCGACGCAAGCAGGTCTCGCTTGAAGACGCGATCATCGGACTCGCTCTGGGTACTCATTTTGCATCCACCGCCTTGGCGTTTGCCTTTTGAGCATTCTCGGCCGCTTCCAATCGTTCCAGGAGATCGAGGAAACGATCCGGAATGCCTTCTTCCTGCACGGCATCGTAAAACTCCTTCAGCTTCCGGGAAATGGAAGCATTGGGAGCTATGGTACCTGGCTTAATCTGTGAGGGCTGGGCTGTGGTCATATCCTGCTTTTTCGTCTCGTCACTCATAACGCGGGCGCCTGCTTGCAAATTGTCGGGAGTAGAATGCCCGAGATTAAAAAAAGTTCCGTCTTGCGGAACTTATTTTACATTGCCACGTTAATCCCACGTCAATTGCCCAATCGGGCCCAGGGGAGAATTTGTATGTCACTCACCACGCGCGTTGCGTCGCACCTTCCGTATCTCCGTCGGTATGCCCGTGCGGTAACCGGATCGCAGACGTCAGGAGACGCTTATGTGGCGGCCGTTCTGGAAGCGCTGATTGCCGATGTTTCCATTTTTCCGGAAAGCTCGAAGGATCGCGTTTCGCTTTATAAACTCTTCGTCGCAATTTTTGGTTCCACATCCATCGAGATCCGACCGATCGAATCCCCGTTCGCGTGGGAACAGCGGGCGGCGATCAATCTTTCGAACATTCCTTCGCAGGCAAGACACGCATTTCTGCTGATTTCCGTGGAAGGCTTCACGCCTGAGGAATCTGCCGAAGTGCTCGATGTCAGCGTAGCGGAAGTCAACAAGCTACTTGACGAAGCTTCTCGCGAAATCTCGCGTCAGGTCGCGACCGACATCATGATCATCGAAGACGAGCCGCTGATCGCGCTCGATATCGAGCAGATGGTGCAGGATCTCGGCCACCGTGTAACGGGCATCGCCCGCACGCACAAGGAAGCCGTGTCGCTGTTCCAGTCGTCGCAGCCGAAGATGGTGCTTGCCGATATCCAGCTGGCCGACGGCAGCTCCGGTATCGATGCGGTCAACGAGATCCTCAAGACTTCCAACGTGCCGGTGATCTTCATCACTGCGTTCCCGGAACGGCTTCTGACCGGCGAGCGCCCGGAGCCTGCCTTCCTCGTGACCAAGCCGTTCAACCCGGACATGGTCAAGGCACTAATCAGTCAGGCGCTGTTCTTCAACGAGGCGGTCAAGGCGGCCGCGTGAGCGGTTTGATCATCGCTTCGATGCGACAGGAACAAAATTCCACAAACAAGGTTGTGGCACGTCCGCTCAGCCGGCTTGCCACCCCTTGTTTTAATTGTCTTGTGCCTATTCTTAATGATGGTCTGACATTGCAGGTGCGGGGGCAAAGCCTCCGGACCGGCGCGTACGAAGCAGGGGCACCCGGCCGTCTTCATCACGCCGCGCATTTTGGACTCGCTCGCTCAGACGGGCGGTCCTAAGAGAGAAACACGAAAATCCGGTCCCGCCATTGGCGCGGCACGGGATGAAGCGGTAGATGGAGTGGCAAGATTGGCGCATCCGCTGACATGGCAGCACGCTGGTCAGAGTGATGACAAGCTGCGGGAGTTTTTTATGCCCGCGCTCATCGACCTTGGCGCGAGTATCATCATTCAGAACAAGGGGCTGGACTACCTCTACTTCGCCAATCTGCCTGAGGTGTGGTCGCCGGAAGATATTCTGAGCCCAAGCGATGCCGCTCTGTTTGGCGATGAGGTTGCCGATAAGCTGCTTACCCTCAAGCAAGGCATGACGGAAAGCGGCCGGAAGGGTCATATCGAGGTGACCGTCGGCTCAGACCAGATATTCGAATTCCGGGTGCAGGCGGTGGAATTCCAGTCCGGCGGGCTGCACCTCGTGACGACGATCATCGACCGTTCCGAGGAACGGCACCGCGAGCGCCTGTTGCGGGCATTGCTGCGCGAAGTGAGCCACCGTTCCAAGAACCTGCTGGCCATCATTCAGAGCATTGCGATGCAGACGGCGCGTTATTCCGGCTCGCTCGACCTATTCCTGCACAAATTCAGGGGGCGGCTCTATTCGCTGTCGCAAAGCCAGGACCTGATCACCGACTCCAGCTGGCGCGGCGCCTATCTTTTCGATCTCGTGCGGCAGCAGACGGAGAAGTATATGCCGGACAACCGGCATATGGTGAAAATCTCCGGAGACAATGTGTTGCTTTCACCGAATGCCTCATTGCATCTGGGCCTGGCGCTGCACGAACTGGTGGTCAATGCCGTCAGCCATGGCTCGCTGCTGCGTAACGGTCGGCCGATCGAGATAAGCTCGACGCGGGTGAATGCTGATGGGCACGATTACCTCGATATAAGCTGGGACGAGAGATTGAACGGCTCCAACGATGGCGATGCGACGGAGGAGGGATTGAAAGCCCATTTCGGCAGCACCGTGCTCGAAAGGGTCGTGCCGGCTTCCGTCAATGGCAAAGCCGAGTATGTGATCTCCGGTCAGGTCATCAGTTACAAGCTGCGCTTTCCGCTCGATCACGGCGCAGAGTGACACCGCGTCCCGCTACGCCATAAATCATCATATAAAAGTCTTGAGCAGTTTTCGGCGAGTTCCGGACGCCTCGGCGCCGAACCAAAACAGATCCGGCTCGGTTTCCTTGGGAAACCGAGCCGGCTCGTCTCTTCGAGGGGGATTGAAGAGTATGTCCGAAAGCTTTGTAGGGCGGGGGACGGGGGGTCGCCTTCGGACACTCATATAACGAGCGGCAATAAAGAAGGTTCCGGTTTATTTGATAAAAAGATTCAAGCCCTGTCTGGCGGTCTTTGAAAATGAAAACGGCGGCTTTCGCCGCCGTCCATGAATTGCCGGTTGGCCTGCTCTCAGCGCTTCACCGCGCGTGGATCGAGTGCGTCGCGGATAGCATCGCCCATGTAGTTGACGCTGAGCACGGTCATCGAGATGGCGAGCCCCGGCCAAAGCACACGGGACGGCGTGAGCTGCAGGAAGTTGGCGCCATCGAACAGCAGCCGACCCCAGGTGGGGAAGTCCGAAGGAAAGCCGAGGCCGAGGAAGCTCAGCGACGATTCCGTGATGATCGCCGAGGCGATGCCCAATGTTGCCGAGACCATGATCGAGGAGAGCACGTTGGGGAGAATGTGCTTGAGAACGATGCGGTATTCACGCATGCCGCTCGATTTTGCTGCCAGCACGAATTCCTGGCTTTTTATCGCCAGAACGTCGCCACGCACGATGCGGGCGGTGTGCATCCAGCTGGTCACGCCGATGACGACCACGATCAGGATGAAGATGCCGGTTTCAGGGCCGAAAGCGGCACGCAGCGTATCGCGAAAGAGAAGCAGGATGACGAGCAGCAGCGGCAGCAGCGGCAATGCGAGGAACAGATCGGTTATCCGCATCAGCGGGCCATCGAGCCTGCGGAAATAACCGGACAGGACGCCGACCAGCGTGCCGAGAAAAAGTGCCAGCAACATCGCGGTGATGCCGACGGCAAGCGAGATGCGGCCACCGGCCAGGACCTGCGCCAGCATGTCCTTGCCGAGATTGTCGGTGCCGAAAGGATGGGCGAGCGACGGCCACTGGTTCTTGTCGCGGATGTTGATCTGGTTCGGTGCGACCCTGTGGATGTAAGGCCCGACATAGACCGCCAGAAGAATGAAAACGAAGACGATCAGGCCGGCGACACCACCCTTGTGGGCGCTGAACTGGCGCCACATATCGGCCATAGCCGAGCGGGTCGGGGTGGAGGCGATGGCGGGAGCGGGGGAGGCGATGGTCGCGTCAGTCATAACGGATCCTCGGGTCAAGAATGCCGTAAAGTACGTCGGCGATCAGGTTGAAGAGGACGATCAGCACCGCGAAGATGAAGGTCAGCGTCTGGACGAGCGGAATATCCGCACCTTGGACGGCGGTGATGAGAAGCTGGCCAAGGCCATTCACGCGAAAGATCTGCTCGGTAATGATGGCGCCGGAAAAGATCGTCGGCACGCCGAGGGCGATTACGGTGACGACCGGGATCAGGCTGTTGCGCAGGACGTGTACGAGCAGGACGGTCTTTTCCTTTACGCCTTTGGCGCGGGCGGTGCGGACGTAATCCTGGTGCAGGTTGTCGAGCATCGAGGCGCGGACGAAACGGGCGATCTGTGAGGCGTTGTAGAGCGCCAGAACCGCGACCGGCAGCGCCATCTGCCGCATCTGCGCAACGAAGCTCGAAAAGTCCGTAACCTGGAGGTTGGTGTCGTAGACCGACGGGAACCACTGGAGATAGGAGGAGAAAATGACGATCAGCAGCACGCCAGTGAAGAAAGTCGGAACCGAATAACCGACCATCGAGATGAAGGTGCCGATCTGGTCGAAGATGGAATACTGCCTGTAGGCAGAGATGACGCCGATCGGGATGGCGATCAAGATGCCGAAGAGATAGGCGAGGCCGACGACCCAGAGCGTCTGCGGCAGGCGCTGGACGATCAGGTCGACCACGGGGCTGCGGGTTGCCCAGGAGAGCACGCGAAGGCGCTGGCCGTCGCCGAACTGCCAGCCGGTCAATCTTTCCAGAATGTTCAGCGGTTCATTGATGAAAAATTGCTGCAGCCAGGCGAGATAGCGGAAGAAGAAAGGCTGGTCCATGCCGAGCGAGGCACGGATCTGTTCGCGGACTTCGGGCGGAATGGTCAGCGGCAGGTCGCCGGTCGGGTCATTCGGCGCCAGATCGAGCAGCGCGAAGATGACGAAGCTGATGATCAGCAGGGTCGGTATTGCGAAGAACAATCGTCGCAACGTGTATGTGAACATATGAAACTTTCTCCGGGCTGCGCCTCTGCGTCGCCTCGACAGGGCAGTTGCGGGTGGCCGGCGCCGTAGGATTCCGAATTCCTTGTGATCCGGCCCCGCCTTTTGCGGTGGGGCCGGTCATAGTCAGGTCGAAAGCGCATGCCGGGTGGAGACGAACTCCGCCCGGCAACCCGCATTACTTCTTGCGATACCAGTCGGCGAGGTTCCAGAGTTGGCTGTCCCAGGAGTTCATCTTGACGCCTTCGAGCGTCACGGCAAAGGCCGAGAGATCGCCGCGGTGGACGAGCGCGATATGGGCGCCTTCTTCCGTCAGCATGTCGTTGAGCTGCTTGGAAAGCGCATTACGCTTTTCGACATCGGCGGTCTTGGAGAGTTCACCGACCAGCTTGTCGTATGCCGGGTTGCAATAACGCGGGATGTTCTGACCCTGCCAGCCGTTTGCCGGGCCGGGAACCTTGTCACACAGCCATTCCGCCAGGTATTTTTCCGGGTCGGTGCCGTCGAAGTTGTTGGTGTACATCTCGACGTCTGCATAGAACTTCTGGAACGTGTCCGGGCTTGCCGGGTCGCCGCCGAAGAAGACGGCAGCCGATGCGTTGCGCAATTCCGCTCCGACGCCGATTTCCGCCCACATGGCCTTGACCAGTTCCTGTGTCGCCTGACGGACGGAGTTGGTCGAGGTGGAGTAGAGGTAGGAGAGCTTGACGCCATCCTTGGCGCGGATGCCGTCAGCACCCTTTACCCAGCCTGCGTCGTCGAGCAGCTTGTTGGCGCCGGCGATGTCCTGCTTCAGGCACCATTCGTCGTTCTTCGTGGAGGCGACGGCTGCCGGTGCAGGGACGATGTTGCAGGTGGCCTTGCCGGCTGCGCCGTAACCGGCCTCAACGATGATGTCGCGGTCGATAGCAAGCGAGAGGGCGCGGCGCACGGCCGGGTCCTTCAACGACGGATGCGGGCCTGCATCGGCCGTTGAACGCTTGTCGCCGAGGGAAGGATCGGCATTGAAGTGGTTGAGGTTGATACGTTCGACATTGGTGCCGAAGGCGGATTCAAGCCTGCCCTTGCCGGCAGCCAGCATAGTCTGCAGCACTTCCGGCTCGACCATGGTGTTCCAGGCGTAATCGTATTCGCCGGTTTCGAGCACGGCGCGGGCAGCCGATGCCGCATCACCGCCGCCCTTGAGCGTGATCGAGGCGAAGGCCGGCTTGGCCGGATCGCGGTAGTTCGCGTTTGCCGCGAAGGTGATGACGTCATTCGGCTTGAAGTCCTTGACGACGAACGGACCGGTGCCGATCGGACCGAAGTTGGCGGAGGTGCAGCCCGGAGCCTTGGCGCCGACGCAATCCTTGAACTGGGCCGCCTGGATGATCGGCGACTGGCCGCCTACAAAGGCCGAATAGGGATAGGGTTTTGGCTCGGTGAAGGTGATCTTCACCGTATGCGGATCGACGGCCTCGACATTCTTGACGCCTTCATACTGGGCGGCCTGAGCGCAGCCGCCATCGGGCGCGGTGCAATATTTCCAGGTGAAGATCACATCTTCTGCGGTGAAGGGTGTGCCGTCGGACCACTTGACATCCGGCTTCAGCTTCCAGGTCAGGCTGAGCAGGTCTTTCGCCAGGCCGCCATTGTCGATGGTCGGGATTTCTGCTGCCAGAAAGGGCACGAGTTCGCCCTTTTCATCGGTGCGCGCCAGGGGCTCGATGACGATCGAGGACGCAAAAACTTCCTTCGTTCCGCCCGAAAGATAGGGGTTCATGGTGGAGACGGCCTGCCAGAACAGGATCTTGAGATCTCCGTCCGTCCCGCGTGCCGCATGTGCGGCGGCGCCGGAAAGCGCCAGCGCAGCAACGGTGCCGGCCAACAGAAGTTTCAGTTTATGCATGCGTCTATTCCCCTTTGTGGTTCTCTTGACGAGTTGTTGTGATTGGTTTCGGGCCGGTACCGGGCGGATTTCCCAAAGCTGCGACTTTTCGTCTGTCAGCCCCTCCGCCGGGCAGTGTTTCGCGGCCCGCATTGTCTTGTTCAGTCGATTTTAAGAGACGTCCATCCCTTCACGTCATACGTGTTTGACCAAATTTTGAGCTATCTAAGCATAGGCCTATTTTTCGTTCAAGAGCGAAAATTGAAGCTTGCAAAAGGTCGCATAAGCGTCGCAATATCCGCTCCAACCAGAGTGGGAACTTGAGAAAAATCAACGAGGTGCCGGAATGCCAGTGATCAATCGCGTAGCCGAGATGCAGGAACAGGTGACTGAATGGCGGCGTCACCTGCATCAAAATCCGGAGCTACTTTACGATGTTCACGAGACATCGCGCTTTGTTGCGGAGAAGCTTACATCCTTTGGCTGTGACGTGGTCGAGACGGGTATCGGCAAGACCGGTGTCGTCGCAATCATCAAGGGCAATCACGGCGACGGGCCGGTCATCGGGTTCCGCGCCGACATGGACGCCTTGCCCATCTTCGAGACGAGCGGCAAGGAATGGGCCTCCAAGACACCGGGCAAGGCGCATTCCTGCGGTCACGACGGACATACGGCCATGCTTCTGGGGGCTGCGCAGTATCTTGCCGAAACCCGCAACTTCAAGGGCTCCGTTGCGGTGATTTTCCAGCCGGCCGAAGAAGGCGGCGCCGGCGCGCTTGCGATGATCAACGACGGCTTCATCGACAAGTTCGGCATCAATGAAGTCTACGGCATGCATAACGAGCCGCGGCTTCCCGTCGGCAATTTCGCCATCCGCAAGGGTGGTATCATGGCCGCTGCCGACGTGTTCGAGATCACGGTCAACGGCCGTGGCAGCCACGCCGCACAGCCGCATAACTCGATCGACCCGGTGCTTGCCGCATCGCATATCGTGATTGCGCTGCAGTCGATCGTGTCGCGTGAAACCGATCCGTTGAAGTCGCTGGTAGTCACGGTCGCGGCAATCCATGGCGGTGATGCGAACAATGTCATTCCCGATACGGTGAAGCTTGTCGGAACCGTGCGCACGCTACTGCCGGAAACGCGTGATTTCGCCCAGAAACGTCTGACGGCCGTGGCCGAAATGACTGCGACCGTACATGGCGCGACGGCTGAAGTCGTCTATCGGCGCGGCTATCCGGTGACGCTCAACCACGATGCGGAAACCGATTTTGCGATCGGTGTCGCCAGCAAGGTGGCCGGGCCGAAGGCGGTCAATGGCGAGGTCAATCCGCATATGGGTGCGGAAGATTTTTCCTACATGCTGGAGCAGCGTCCCGGCGCCTTCATCTTCATCGGCAACGGCGATACGGCGAGCCTGCACAACGCAGCTTATGACTTCAACGACGAGGCTATCCCCTATGGCGTCAGCTACTGGGTGACGCTTGCCGAAACCGCGCTCGCGGCCTGATCCGGAAAATATCATCGAGATAAAAGGGGAAAACCGATGCTGCTTTCCGGAAATGATAGCGAACAGGGAGGCGGCTCGGTCGCTCCGGTTCTCTCGGTAAAAAATCTCTCCACCTCGTTTCGCGTGGGTGACGAGTGGAAGACCGTGGTACGCGACATCTCATTCGATGTCGCGCCGCGCGAGACGGTTGCTATCGTCGGCGAATCCGGGTCGGGCAAGTCGGTTACGTCGCTGTCGATCATGCGGCTTCTGCCGAAAAAGACGAGCCGTATCGAGGGGCAGGTGTTTCTGCAGGGCAGGGAACTGGTGTCGCTGCCCGAGGAAGAGATGCGCCGGGTGCGTGGTAACGACATCTCGATGATCTTTCAGGAGCCGATGACCTCGCTCAACCCGATCTTCCCGATCGGAAAGCAGATTGCCGAGGCGCTGACCGTTCACACGGATATTTCCAGGGCCGAAGCGAAGGCGGAAGTGCTTCGACTGCTGGAAAAGGTACGTATCCCCAACGCAAAGGGGCGGTTCGACGAATATCCGCACCAGTTTTCCGGCGGCATGCGTCAGCGTGTGATGATCGCCATGGCGCTGGCCTCACGGCCAAAGCTTTTGATCGCAGACGAGCCGACCACCGCGCTCGACGTGACGATTCAGGGCCAGATCCTCGACCTGATCAAGCAGTTGCAGGAAGAAGAAGGGATGTCGGTCCTGTTCATCACGCACGACATGGGTGTCGTGGCCGAGGTGGCCGACCGGACGATCGTGATGTTCCGTGGCGATGCCGTGGAGACAGGCGCGACCGACGACATTTTCCATCGCGGCAAGCACCCCTATACGCGGGCGCTGCTTTCCGCCGTGCCGCGGCTCGGCTCGATGGGTGAGCGCAAGCTGCCGCTGCGGTTTCCGATCATCGATATCAAGACCGGGGAGCAGCAGCAGCTTGCCGAAGTGACCGACACGGTCGCCAAGGGCAAAACGCCGATCCTCGACGTCAAAAATCTGACGACGCGCTTCGATATTCATTCCGGGCTTCTGGGGCGCAAGAGCGGTGCCGTACACGCGGTCGAGAAAGTTTCCTTCGATCTTTTCGAGGGAGAAACCCTGTCGCTCGTGGGCGAGAGCGGCTGCGGCAAGTCGACGACGGGCCGCTCGATCACCCGCCTGATCAATCCGACCAGCGGTGATGTCGTGCTCGACGGTTATGAGGTGATGAAGCTCGACCAATACACGCTGAGAAAGATGCGGCGCTCGGTACAGATGATCTTCCAGGATCCTTTCGCTTCGCTCAATCCGCGCATGAGCATCGGTTCGGCGGTGATGGAGCCGTTTATCGAGCACAATCTCGGCACCAAAAAACAGTCGCGCGACAAGGCTGCAGGCCTGCTCGAAAAAGTCGGACTGTCGCCGGATATGATGAAGCGGTTTCCGCATGAATTTTCCGGCGGACAACGCCAGCGTATCGCGATCGCACGGGCGCTGATGCTCGATCCGAAGGTTATCGTGGCGGACGAGGCGGTCTCGGCGCTCGACGTTTCGATCAAGGCGCAGGTCTGCAACCTTCTGCTCGACCTACAGCAGAGCCTGAAACTCGCCTTCCTGTTCATCTCCCATGACATGGCGGTGGTGGAACGCGTCAGCCACCGGGTGGCGGTGATGTATCTGGGCGAGATCGTCGAAATCGGGCCGCGTGCGGCCGTATTTGAAAACCCGCAGCATCCCTACACGAAGAAACTGATGGCGGCGGTGCCGGTGCCGGATCCTTCACGCCGTTCCATCAAGCGCAACATGTCGACCGACGAGATCAAGAGCCCTGTGCGATCGGTGGATTACGTGCCGCCTGTTCGTCAGTATCGTGAAGTTTCGGTCGGACATCTCGTGCAGGTTGCCTGAGAGTGATACCGGTCAGATCGGGGTCGTGAGCCGATCCTGAGACAGGCCGTAATGGCGCTCCAGCATCTCCCAGGTCTGGTCCATGGCATAGGCTCTCGAGACGAGCGGCAGTCCGACATGGCCGAAATAAAGCGATAGTTGCTGTTCGGCCTTGTCGGTCGGTACCCCGGCTATCCGCTGGCTGTAGATCACGGAAGCAAGGCCGGTCCTGTCCGCGCCTGCCTGGCAGTGGATCAGGATAGGTTTCGGGGCATCCTTCAGCAGGGCGACGAGCTGGTCGGCCTGTTCTGCCGTCAGCCCTTTGGACGAGACCATGCGGAAGTCGATGTGCTTTATTCCAAGCTTCTGGGCTGTCGCTATCTCATCGGTGTACCAGCTGGCGTTTTTAGAGGCACCGCGCAGATTGACGATTGTGCGGATACCGTAATTTTGCGCGTAGTTCTCGATCTGCCCTGCCGTCGGTTGTGCCGAACGGTAGAGTTCTCCGGCGATGACGGTGTGAAAATTACCGGAGAGCTGGAGAAAGCCGAGATAGGCACCAAGGCCGAGCGCGACGAGGCCGATGGCTGCTGCTCCGTTGCGAAGCCACTTGCGCTTGAATGTAACTGCCATGTCACCGATCCACCTTGCTGAACAGGGCAGGTCATACCTGCCGTTGTTCCATGGCATCGGCTTTCAAGCTGACATTCACCTGAAGGTTGGATTTTGGCGTCAGTCTGTGCGGAACTCGACGCCGATGGCATTGATACGGCGCCAGCGGATTTCGCATTCGAACTGGCGGCCGTCGGAAAGCTGCAGGGTGAAGTTTTGGGGAACGGACATGGCGCTTTCGGTCCTGATCATCGCGCCGCCTTCCGACATTTCCTTGACTATGCCGTCGAAAGCCGATCGGTGATCATTGAACAGGATCTTGGCGCCAAGGAATGCCCTTGCCCGCGGAAACTTACGCTCATGCACCCGGTTGGCTCTCCACTTTTCAACTGGATATCCTGTAGCGTTTGGAGCCAATGCCGGAAAACCCCGCAAACAAGCTCCCAACTTTTTCGGGTAGATTTGCGGGGCAATATTCTGATAGCGACTCGGAATCGCTTTCTCACACTCCGCCGGTCTCCCAGCCGAGCATGGCCCGTTTGCGGGTAAGGCCCCAGTGATAACCGGTGAGCGCGCCATTCTTTGCGACTGCACGATGGCAGGGCACGACGAAGGAAATCGGGTTGGCACCGACCGCTGCACCGACCGCGCGGCTCGCCGTCGGCTGGCCGATATCGTTGGCGACGTCGGAATAGGTGACGGCCTTGCCGTAGGGGATCTTCAGCAGGCTCTGCCAGACGCGCATCTGGAAGTCGGTGCCGATCAGCACGACGTTGAGCGGCCTGTCGCATTGCCATTGGGCGCGGTCGAAGACGCGGCTGACATAGGGAAGGGTCGCGGTACGATCCTCGACATAATTTGCGTTTGGCCAGCGGCGGGTCATGTCGTCCAGCGCTTCCGTTTCGGCGCCTTCATCGGCGAAGGCGAGGCCGGCCAGACCGCGGTCGGTGGCCATGACCAGAGCGATGCCGAATGGGGAGGAGTGAAAACCGTAACGGATCGTCAGGCCGCCGCCCTTTGCCTTCCATTCGCCGGGTGACATCGCCTCATGGGTGACGAACAGGTCGTGGAGACGGCTCGGCCCTGACAGTCCGACCTCATAGGATGTTTCCAGCAGCGGCAGGCCTTCCGTGCCGAGCAGCCGCTTAGCGTGGTCGATCGTCACCGCCTGCAGAAAGGCTTTTGGCGATAGCCCCGCCCAGCGGGTGAAAAGCTTCTGTAGCTGCGTTGGCGACTGGCCGATCTCGGAGGCGATGGTGTCCAGCGAGGGCTGGTCACGGTAATCGAGCGTGATCATCTCGATCACCCGGCGCACCGTCTCGTAATCCGAGCCTTCCGGCGTCACATCGACCGCGGGCGTTGAAAACTGAGCGAGAGCATTCATGGTCTGTCTCCTTTCACTCATATGTGCCTTTTCGCCTCCGCCGATGCCACCCGTTTCTTGCACGCGTTGATGATGGTCACAATCGGTGGGTCACGGTTGCCAGGGCATTGCGGAAGGCGTTGGCAAAACTTTCGCGATCGTCTGGATTGAGGAAGGAGCCGACATCGGTCTGTCGTCCTTCGCCCGTCACATGCATGGAGGTGATGCCGAATTCCTCGTGTCGGTCGATGCGAAAGCGTGCCCAGAACGGATTGAACCGGTGTTCGATCATCCTGCCGGTTGGGGAGAATTTGCGGATCAGCACATTGCTGGGCGAGACGCTGACTTCCTCACGCTGGCGGCCGGAGCGATAGCTCATTTTCAGTGCAGCATAGAGAAGCAGAAAATCCGCCCCGAGAAACAGGCCTATCGGCCATGCGCCCGTCACGGCAAAGAAGATGCCGTAGAACAGGCAGACGGTTCCCGACAGCAAAAGCACGAGCTTGAAGCCTGTCCGCCCGAGGGAGCGGTAAGGTGTCAGTTCCGCGGCGAAGACCGGGCGGTCCTCGATTATCTGCGCGTTGATTTCCGTCATGGGGCGTGACTATACAGGCTGATGGCCATTTCCAAACCCAGATCCAGCACCAATGCTTTGCAAAAGTCAAATCGCACGCCTGCCAAGGCGGCTGCGAAAACGGGTGCTGCCAAGACGAAGCGCTTCAAATCCGCCTATTCCAGGGACGAGATGGTGGAGATTTTCAGGCGTTTCTCGATCCAGCGGCCGGAGCCGAAGGGCGAGCTCGAACATGTCAATCCGTTCACGCTCGTGGTTGCCGTGGCGCTCTCGGCGCAGGCGACCGATGTCGGCGTCAACAAGGCGACCCGCGCGCTTTTCAAAATTGCAGATACGCCGGAAAAGATGCTGGCGCTCGGCGAAGATGGCGTCATCCAGCATATCAAGACGATCGGGCTTTATCGCAACAAGGCGAAAAATGTCATCGCGCTCTGTCGCATGCTGATCGACGAATTCGGCTCCGAAGTGCCGAAGACGCGCGAGGAGCTGGTGCGGCTGCCGGGCGTCGGGCGCAAGACCGCCAATGTCGTGATGTCGATGGCTTTCGGTGTTCCGACGCTTGCCGTCGATACGCATGTGTTTCGGATCGGCAATCGCTGTCTGATGGCGCCTGGAAAGACGCCGGACGAGGTGGAAGAGCAATTCCTCAAGGTCATTCCGGACGAGTATCTCTTCCATGCGCATCACTGGCTGATCCTGCATGGGCGGTATACCTGCAAGGCACGCAAGCCGGAATGCGAACATTGCGTCATTGCCGATCTCTGTCGCTCGCCGGAAAAGACATTCGACATACCGGCGCCGCTGGTTGAATTGCCGGCTCAGTTCATCGGCGGGGCTGCGTCGTAAGTCCGTCGATGAGGGCTGCAATGGCAGCCTCGTAGTCGGCCCGCTTTCCGCCGCAATCGATGGCGATGGCCGCCTTTTCGAACAGTGACGAGATCAGCACCGTCAACGGGTCGAGAAGGTTCAGATGCTCGGAACCGGCGAGCAGGTGCGAGAGCCCGATCTTCAGGCCTTGTTCGGCCAGATCTTCTCCTTCGCCGCTGTCGATCGCGTGCTGCGCGGGTGCTTCACTCAACAGAAGACGGGTGCGGCCGGGTACGGCCATCGCATCGAAATAGGCGGACGCTCCCTGCAGAAGGGCCTCGCGCGCTGACGAGGCTTCCGCGGAGCGGGCATCGATGTCGGCGGCGACCTCGTTCGCCTCGCGCTCGATGACCGCCCAGAACAGCGCCTTCTTGTCCGGAAAATGATGGTAGAGCGCTCCCCGCGTGACATCTGCCGAGGCTACGATCTCCGGTGTTGCCGTATCCGCATAACCCTTTTCTACAAAGAGTGTGCGGGCTGCATCCAGTAGTGCGGTGCGGGTGGCATCGGTGCGTTCGCGATTGCTGCGGGGCAAGACCGCCTCCTCTATTTACATACAGGCAGAATGTATTTATAAAAACATACAGTCTGAATGTATCTTGAATTTCGATGGAGGAAAAGAGATGAAAGCAGTCAGCTACTATCCGGTCATCATGACTGACGACGTTGCCGGCACGGTGCGCTTCTATATCGAGAATTTCGGTTTCGAGGCGCTGTTTTCCGCCGACTGGTATGCGCATCTGCAATCGAAGGAAAGCGAACACGTGACGCTTGCCATTCTCGATGGCAGCCACGAGACCATCCCGGAAACCGGACGCGGCAAGGTCTCGGGCCTGCTGCTGAATTTCGAGGTGGATGATGTCGATGTGGTCTATGAGCGGCTGAAAGCGGCCGGTCTGCCGATCCGGCTGGATATCCGCGACGAGGATTTCGGCCAGCGGCATTTCATTACAGCCGATCCCAATGGCGTGCTGATCGATATTATCAAGCCCATTCCACCCAGCGCCGAATATGCCGCGATGTACGAGGCGTCGGCGCTTCCGGATTAGATCCGAAAGCCCGGATCGCGCTTCGAGACCGCCTTATGCAGATGCACCATCAGTCCGGCGGCAAAGAGCGGGGTCAGCAGGTTGACGAACGGGATTGCCAGGAAGCCGGCGATCAGCATGCCGGCAAGCAGCACTGTCGAGGCGTGTTTCGCGCGGAAGGCGCGGGCCTCTGCCGGCGGGCGGAAACGCATTGCCGCAAACTCGAAGAATTCCCGGCCAAGCAGATAACCGTTGACCATGAAGAAGGCGATGAGGTTGACGCCCGGAATGAACAGCAGGAGAAGCGCGCCGAAATTGCAGACGATAACGACGCCGAGGAACTTGATCGAGCCGGCGATCGCCTGGCCGAACGGCAGTTCCTTGCCTGGTGCATCATTCGGATAGTCGCGTTTCTCGACGACCTCGGCGACATCGTCGAGAAACATGCCGGCAATCAGTGCCGTGATCGGTGCGATCAAGAGCGCCAGTCCGAGTGCCAGTCCTATGCTGGCGGCGATTGCACCGATCAGCGTCAGCCAGCCGGTCCATTCCGGCATCGTCGGAAGAAACGCCGCGAACCATGGCCAGATGTAATAGGCGAAGGTCTCCCGCAGGGCAAACCATAGGCCGACCAGAATAAGCAGGGTGAGCCCCAGCATTTTCCAGAACGCGGAGCGCGTTTCGGATGCGAAAAGGTTGACGAGCGCAAGGCGGGCGGCGTCGAGGATCATGAAAGGTCTCCGGCGAATGGCTGCAGACATGTAGGTGATGCGTGGCGCGGGAACAAGCGCCTCGACAAGGGCGGGCACCAGCGACTAGATTCTGCGCGGTGTAAATAATGGGGAGCAGGCCATGTCACGCTTACTGGTTCTTGGGGCGACAGGGCTCGTCGGTAGCCACGTGATGGCGCTTGCTCTCAAGGATGAGCGTGTCACCCAGATAGTTGCGCCGACAAGACGGCCGCTCGATGCCCATCCGAAACTCGTGAACCCGGTCGTCGATCTGGGCCGCGGCCTGCCCGAAGCTGAATGGTGGGCTGTCGATGCGGTGATCTGCACCATCGGCACAACCCGCAGGATTGCCGGTTCCGACGAAGCATTCAGGCGTGTGGATTTCGACATTCCGCTTTCCGTCGCAGGGAAAACGCGAGAGGCGGGCGCAAGCTGCTTTGCGCTGACGTCGTCAATCGGAGCCAATGTGAGGTCACGACTTCTTTATCCCCGCACTAAGGGAGAGCTGGAAGAGGCACTTCGCGGGCTCGGCTTTCCATCCCTGACGATCCTGCGGCCGAATGTGCTTGGCGGGAGGCGGGAGGGATTCCGCCTGGGCGAGCGCGCAGCGCTGGCCGTGCTGGGCGCAGCAGCTTTCCTGTTGCCGCGCCGCTATCGCGTCAGCCCCGCAGAGGTCGTTGCGAGTGTTCTTCTGGAGGCTGCGATTGCTGCGCCATCGGGCACACATGTGATCGAGGCCGACAGGCTCTGCGGGTAAAGACCCGATCGGTGCGTATTTCTTCCACTTTTCCGTGACGTCCCGGCAGGCTGGTCTTCGAGACTTTGCGCGCCATATATCGCCGATCTGGCGGGTGTTCGGCCTTAGCCGATAGACGCGATATCCGGGATGGAGGCAGGTTTCGGTGGATGTAAGTGAACGGGCTTGGGGCAACAGCCGGATGGGGCGTGCCGTTATCGAATTCGACTGGTCTCAGACGCCGCTGGGTCCGATCGAGCGCTGGCCGATTTCACTTAAGACAATCGTCGAGGTGACGCTCAATTCGAAATTTCCGCAGGTTGTGATCTGGGGGCCGGAGTTCACCACCATCCATAACGACGCCTTCCTTCCGATTCTCGGAGGAAAGCCTTTCGCGCTTGGCCGTTCCTTTGCGGATATATGGGCCGAAGCCTGGAGCGAAATTCAGCCGATCGTAGACAAGGCCCATGCCGGGGAATCGACCTATATCGAAAACTACCCGTTGCAGATCAATCGCAACAGCTACGACGAGCTCGCCTATTTCACCTTCTCCTACACGCCGCTGCGTGACGACGACGGCAACATCGCCGGCATGGTGGACACGGTCGTCGAGACGACGGAAACTGTGCGGGCCAGGGAGACGCATGAGGTTCTGCGCCGCGAACTGGTGCATCGGGTGAAGAACACGATGGCGGTGACCAGTGCCGTCGTTAGCGCCTCAATGCGGCATGCGACGAGCCTTGCCGAAGCGAAAGAGACGATCAGCCGTCGCATCGAAGCTCTGGGCAATGCCCAGAGCCTGATCTCGAGCTCCGACGACGGGGTCGAGTTGCACGAGATTATTGAGAATGCGCTGACCCCGCATCTTGACCGGCGGGACCGGGTCGCGATTTCGGGTCCGGAAGCGCTACTTACATCCGAGCAGGCGATCGGTATGTCGCTCGCTATCTACGAACTGGCCACCAATGCGCTGAAATACGGTGCCCTGTCGGTGGCGAACGGTACGGTTTCGATCGACTGGAGTATCCATGGGGATAACGGTTTCGGCTTCGTCTGGCGCGAATATGGCGGTCCACCGGTTGAAAAACCGGCGCGAACGGGTTTCGGTTCGCGGCTCAACAACCAGATCGTCGCGGGGTATTTCTACGGAAGGGCCGAAACGATATACGATCCGGACGGTCTGCAATTTCATCTGAAGGGTTCGCTGAAGCCGAAGGCGGACTGAGCTACTTCAGTCCGTGGCTTGTGAATTTCTCGTTATCCAGCGCATCCTTCGGAAAATTCGCCGCCAGATGGTCGATGAATTTGCGCACTGCCGGCGGCAGGCCGCGGCGGGTGGTGAAGACCAGATGGACGATGCCGGTGATGCCGCGCCATGAGGGCAGCACCCGCACCAGCGTTCCGTCTTCCAGCGCCTGCCGGCAGGTGTGATCGGGCAGGATGGCGATGCCAAGCCCCGCGATCGCCGCAGCCCGGACGGCGGAAAAATCGGCGCAACCCATGCGCGGCGTGTGGCGCAGCAGATGTTTGCGGCCATCACCGGCCTCCAGATGCCATTCCACTTCGCTTACGTCGTCGCTGGTCGCCAGTGTCGGCAGCGATGAGAGCTGTTCGACATCGGCGATGCGGCTTGCCAGCTGCGGGCTGGCGACGAGGATGCGGACCGACTGGCCGAGCGTGCGCATGGTGAGCGAGGCGTCGCTGTCGATCGTGGTGCGGACACGCAGCGCGATGTCGATCCGTTCCTCGATCAGATCCACCGGCCGGTCGACCGCCACGAGCTGCAGCTGCACCTTCGGATAACGGTCGAGGAAGCTGTTGACGAGGCCGGAGATCGGTTCGACCAAACCCGTCGGGCAGCTGAAGCGCACCAGTCCGTCCGGTTCCGATTTCGCCTCGGCCACCAGCGCCTGCGCCAGTTCCGCCTCGGCCAATATCGCCTTGCAGCGCTGGTAGAAGACCTGACCGACATCGGTGACCCGGAAACGACGGCTTGAACGTTCGATCAGCCGCACGCCGAGCCTTGCTTCCAGACCGGCAATGCGACGGCTGAGCTTGGACTTCGGTTCGCGCAGCGCGCGGCCGGCCGGCGCGAAACCGCCATGCGCAACCACTTCGGCAAAATAGACCAGATCATTCAAATCCAGACGCATCATCGTTCCTCAGATGGAACGCTGAGTGCCGATATTGGCGACTTTCGATCTCATCGTTCCGGATGTATCTTTTATCCAGCGGACAACGAACCGCAAGATCAAAGGGGAAAGACAATGGCTCAGAAATTCGAAAACAAGGTCGTCATCGTAACCGGCGGCACAAGCGGCATCGGTCTGGCCACGGCAAAGGCCTTTGCCGACGAGGGCGCATCGGTTTTCGTCACCGGCCGTCGTCAGGCAGCGCTCGATGCAGCGGTGAAGACGATTGGTGGACGAGTAACCGGCGTTCAGGGCGACATGGGCAAGCTTGCCGATATCGACCGCCTGTATGACGCCGTACAGCAGAAACACGGGCATATCGACGTGGTCTTCGCCAATGCCGGCGGCGGTGAATTTGCGGCGCTCGGCTCGATCACCGAGGAACATTACCAGTCGACCTTCGACAGCAATGTGAAGGGCGTGCTGTTCACCGTGCAGAAGGCACTGCCGCTGATGCGCGATGGCGGCTCGATCGTGCTGACATCGTCGACCACCAGCATTTCCGGCACACCGGCCTTCAGCGTCTATTCGGCCACCAAGGCTGCGATCCGCAGCTTTGCCCGTAACTGGATCCTCGACCTGAAGGATCGGCATATCCGCGTCAACGCCATCAGCCCCGGCGTGACGGACACGGCCGGCCTCAACGAGCTTTTCGGCGGTGGCGATCAGGCACAGGGCACGAAGGATTATCTTGCCGGCCTCATCCCTGCCGGCCGCGTCGGCCAGCCGGAAGAGATTGCCAAGGCGGTCTTGTTCCTCGCCTCCGACGATGCCAGCTTCGTCAACGGCGTCGAGCTGTTCGTCGATGGCGGCCAGGTGCAGATCTGATCCACTGGCGATTTGAAAGTCGAAGCTCATCCGCGCGTCCAATCCTCCCAGGCGGACGCGTGGCTTTCAAGGAGACTTAAGATGACCAACGATATTGCGACATTGCTGAAACGAAACCTGCAGGACGTATTCGGTGAAGCTGACGATGCGCGCCGGCAGGTGGTTGCCGCGGAAATCTTTACGCCGGATGCCGAATTTCATGAGCCGCATGGCATCTATCGCGGGCCGGAAGAGATCGCGCGGATCGCCGGCGTGATCCGCGCCTCGCATCCGGATTTCCGTTATAGCGAACTCGGCCCCGCCGAAGTGCTGCAGGAGACTGCGGGGCGGGTGCGGTGGGTTTCCGGTGCGCCCGGAAAGCCGCCGGCCTATGCCGGGACGGACTTCATCATCGCCCGCGACGGACGGATCAGCGCGATCTACCTGTTCTTCGATCCGCTGCCGGGCGAGGGCGAGGTATCGCAGGACAAGTCGAACACGTAAGGCCAAAAAAGGCGGCCGTCCGGTTCGCCTCAGGCGATTGCTCTCAATTCCTCGCGATGGCGCACCATGGTGAGGAAACGGCGGTAGTCCCGGTCGTAGATGGCCTTGCGGGCGGGATCGGGCAGATATTCGCGGCCGCCGGCCTGCATCGCCTTGCCGGCGGCAAACAGCGACGCATGCAGCCCGCCGGCGACGGAAGCGGTCATGGCTGTGCCGAGCAGAACCGCATCGCTCGTCTGCGGCACCACGACCCGGCAGCCGGTCACGTCGGCGTATAATTCGACCAGAAGCGGGTTGTTCACATGGCCGCCGGTGACATGCAGGGTCTCGAAACGATACCCGAAACCGGACATGGCATCGAGAATGTGGCGGATGCCGAGCGCGATCGCCACGCAGCCGCGCCAATAGCGCCGGCAGAGACCATCGAAGGATGTGTCGAGCGTCAGGCCGGTAATGACACCACGGACATGCGGATCGGCGAGTGGCGAGCGATTGCCATGGAAATCCGGCAGGATGTGGAGGTTTGGAGCGATGTCGCCATCCGCCTCGGCCCGCATTTCCGCGATGCGGGCGATGATGCGGCCATGCAGGTCGCTGGTCGGTTCGCCGCCGGCTGCATGCATCTCGACGATATGATCGAGCAGCGCGCCTGCCGCCGACTGACCGCCTTCGACCAGCCAGTGTTGCGGCAGCACCGCCTCGTAATAGGGGCCCCAGAGGCTGCGGCCGGGTTTGGGCTCGCGCGAAAAGGCGACGATGCAGCTCGAGGTTCCACCGATCAGCGCGACGCTGGTTTCGAGTTTTTCGCCGCTTGCAGCGCCCGCCAGCGCACCGAAGGCGCCGGCATAGGCGTCGATCAGGCCGGGCGAGACCTCGACATCCGTATCGAGGCCAAGCTCGGCAGCGGCCTCATTCGACAGTTTTCCGAGGCTTGTGCCGACTTCGGCGGTGCCTTCCGGCAGCCCGGCTTTTTCTTTCAGGTCGGAAAGGCCGGCGAGTTTCAGATAGTCGCTTTTCCAGCCGGGTGTTTCATGGGCCAGATAATTCCATTTGGCGGTGATGGTGCAGCGGGAACGGGCGGCCGAACCGGTTGCCTTCCAGGTGAGGAAATCGGCGAGATCGAAGATGAAACCGGATCTTGCCCAGCTTTCCGAGCGGTTTTCCTTCAGCCATTTTAGCTTCGGCATTTCCATTTCCGGCGACAGCGAGCCGCCGGAAAAATTGAGCACATGATGGCCGGATGCGGAGAGTTTTTCGGCCTCGCGGATCGCACGGTGGTCATGCCAGACGATCGTGTCCTGATCTGCCGCGCCGGTGGTGGAGACGGAGAGCGGCGCACCTTTGCCATCGCGCATGACGAGCGAACAGGTGGCGTCGAAGCCGATCGCGGCGATCGACGATGACTGGATGCCGGCCTCCGCCATTGCGGTTTTCACGGCGTGGCAGGTGGCAGCCCAGATATCCTCGGAGGAATGTTCGGCGTGGCTTTCCTTGGGGCGGAACATCCGGATCTGATGTTTCGCCTTGGCGAGCATTTTGCCCTTGCTGTCGAAAACGCCGGCACGCGCGCTGGTCGTGCCGATATCGACCGCAACGAGATGGTCACGCATCCAGATCTGTTTCCTGTCCCTGTACCGCCCGCGGCGAATGCTTCCTTGAAGGCGATCAGACCGCCCGCTGGGAAGACGCTCCTCCGCGACCCTCCATATGGTTTTCGACAAGGTGGAGCAAATCCGGCATGGCGTCAAATATGAGATCGGGCGAAAGTGCGTCGATCCGTTCACGATATCCGGGGACTGCGGCATGTGATCCGCCGGTAAAGGCGAAAACGGTCATACCGGCGCGCTGGGCGGCCTCGATGCCGGCCGGGCTATCCTCGATGACGATGCAGTTTGAAGGCGCGATGCCCATCTGGTCTGCGGCGTAGAGGAATAGGTCGGGAGCCGGTTTGCCGTTTTTCACCATCGAGGCGCTGAAAATATGCGGTTCGAGTTTGTCGATAAGTCCGGCAATCGACAACGACAGCCGGATGCGTTCCGGCTGGCTGGAGGAGGCGACGCAGCGCGGCAGGTTCAAGGCATCAAGCGTTTCGGCTATCCCCGGAATTGGCTTGAGGTCAGTCTTGAAGAGATCGTAGAGATCGATACGCAGCGTTTCGAGGAATTCGGGTCCGGTGTGGAAACCGTATTCCTCGTCCATCACCTGCCGCATGGTGGCAAGGCTGCGGCCGAGGAAACGCTGATAGGCTTCCTCCTCGGCCATGTCGATGCCGTGGCGGTTGAGCGCTTCGACCAAAACTCGGACCGAAAGCGGTTCGCTGTCGACGAGCACGCCGTCGCAGTCGAAGATCACCAATGGGCCGCTGTTGAAGCTTGCCTTATCCGCCACGTTTCACCTCAATCCTGAACCAGCTTGTCGTCGAGATAGAGCTGCAGGGTTTTTGCTGTTCCTTCGCTCCATAGCGTCTTCAGGGCATGGGCGAAACGCTTGCGGAACAGTTCGTTGTTGGAAACCTCACCGAATATTTCGTCGAAGACGAGGAAGGCATCCGGATCGTCCTTGGCCTTGATCGCCGCAGCCTGCAGCTTTTCGGCGCTGGCGTCGTTGAAGACGATTTTGCGGCCCGAGTCAGACGTGCCCGCGAAGTAGCGGCACCACAGCGCCGAGACCAGCGACAGGCCGACGATATCTTTGCCCTGTGCGAGGCGATCGCGAGTCGAGGGCAGGATGAATTTCGGCTGGCGGTTGGAGCCGTCCTGCGCCAGGCGCGGAATGGTGTCGCCGATCTTCGGGTTCAGGAAGCGGCGCTCGATCAGGTCGAAATAGTCGTCGAGGCTGGTATTGGGTACCGGCGGCACGATCGGGATGATTTCTTCCTTTTCGAGCTTGGCGAGAAACGCACGGATGAGCGGGTGTTCCATCGACTCATGGACGAAATGGATGTCGAGCAGCTCGCCCGGATAGGCGATTGTCGCATGGCCACCGTTGAGGATGCGCAGCTTCATCAGCTCATAAGGCGCAACGTCGGGGACGAACTGGACGCCGACTTCTTCCAGCGCCGGGCGGCCGGCCGGGAAATTGTCTTCCATGACCCACTGCTTGAATTCTTCGCAGAAGACCGGCCAGTTGTCGTCGATGTTGAAGTCGTTCTTCAGGATGTCGACTTCGCGCTGGCCGGTTGCCGGCGTGATGCGGTCGACCATCGAGTTCGGGAAGGCGACATTGCCATGGATCCAGTCGGCGAAAGCTGGGTCGGACATTTTGGCAAGGCCGATCACGGTGTTCTCGGTGACGTGGCCGTTACCCGGAATGTTGTCGCAGGACATGATGGTGAAGGGCTGCACGCCGCGCTCACGGCGAAGCTTGAGACCGGCCAAAATAAGGCCGAACACGGTCTTAGGTGCTGCCGGGTTCTGGCCATCCTCGACCATCGCCGGATGGGCCGGATTGAAGTGGCCGGCGGCGTCGATGAAATAGCCGCCTTCGGTGATCGTCATCGAAACGATGCGGATCGTCGGGTCGGCAAGCTTCTCGATCAGCGCGTCCTTCTGGTCGGGCGCGATGATGTCGATCATCGGCGCGGTGACGCGGGCGCCGGTCTTGTTGTTGTCCTGCTCGACGACGGTGGTCAGATAATCCTGGCTTTTAAGCTTTTCGCGCATGGCGGCGTCGGAGGGCAGAACGCCGGCGCCGATCAGCGCCCAGTCATGGCCCTTGCCGGTGTTGAATAGGTCGTCGAGATAGACGGCCTGATGGGCGCGGTGGAAATTGCCGACGCCGAAATGGATGATGCCGGGCGTCAGCGTCTTCGGGTCATAGTTGGGCACACCAGCGGTCGCAGCGGCATCCTTAAGGCTTGCCAACGAAAGCTTCACAGTCATTTTCTCATACTCCGGTTGGCCTGTCCGTCAGGCCGGTAGGATCAATCAGGCCTTGATAGCGAGGCCCTTGTCGTCGAAACGGTGCAGTCTGGTTTCATCCGGCGTCAGGTAGACGGTGTCGCCGTGGCGCGCGCCGAACTCGCCGCTGGCGCGTGCGGTCATCTGGCCG
>NZ_VDMN01000007.1 GCF_006335145.1 Aliirhizobium smilacinae
TCGTCTCGGCCGACACGTTCAAGCGGCCGATCTATGCTGGCAACGCCATCCAAACCGTACAGTCGAGCGATGCCAAAAAGGTCATCACCGTGCGTACGGCATCCTTCGCCGCCGCCGGTGAAGGTGGCTCGGCTTCGGTCGAGGCCGTTTCGGCAGTCGGCAATCCGGGCGTTTCGAGCTTCGTCTCGGATGCGCTTGCTTCGTCGGAACGTCCGGAACTGACCTCTGCCAAGATCATCATTTCCGGTGGCCGCGCACTCGGTTCTTCGGAAAAGTTCAACGAGGTCATCCTTCCCGTTGCCGACAAGCTCGGTGCTGCCGTCGGCGCGTCGCGTGCGGCGGTGGATGCGGGTTACGCTCCCAACGACTGGCAGGTCGGACAGACCGGCAAGGTCGTTGCGCCGCAGCTCTATATTGCCGTCGGCATTTCGGGTGCGATCCAGCATCTGGCCGGCATGAAGGACTCGAAGGTCATCGTCGCCATCAACAAGGACGAGGAAGCCCCGATCTTCCAGGTCGCGGACTACGGTCTCGTCGGCGATCTCTTCGACATCCTGCCGAAGCTCGAAAAGGCGCTCTAACAGCGCGCACCTTCTCGCATCGGCGAAAAAAGCTGGCAAAATGATGGCCAGGCGAATAGAAAATGCCGGACCGCGATAAGCGGCCCGGCATTTTTCAAATAAAGAGCGCACGCGACAAGTGTGACCCAGCCTTAGGGACGGAGTGAGCGTTATGGCCTTAAACAATATCGGCATCGTCGGCGCAGGTCAGATGGGCTGCGGCATCGCGCATGTTTCCTCCCTCGCAGGCTACAAGGTGCAAATCTACGACCTTGATCCCGACCGTGTTCAGGCAGCGCTCGCAACGATCAACGGGACGCTCTCCCGCCTAGTCTCGGGTGGCAAGATTTCCGAAAAGGAGCGTAACGACGCCCTTTCGAAAATCTCCGGCTCGGCCGACGTAAACGATCTGGCGGCGATGGACATCGTTATCGAGGCGGCCACCGAAGACGAAAGCGTCAAGCGCAAGATCTATGCGCATGTTTGTCCGGTGCTGAAGCCCGAAGCGCTGCTGGCAACCAACACCTCGTCTCTCTCCATCACCCGCCTGGCGTCCGCGACCGACCGCCCCGAGCGTTTCATGGGCATTCACTTCATGAACCCGGTTCCGGTGATGAAGCTGGTCGAACTGGTGCGCGGCATCGCCACCGACGAACCCACATTCCGGGCGGCCAAGGAATTCGTCGCATCCCTCGACAAGGCCGTGACCGTGTCCGAGGATTTTCCGGCCTTTATCGTCAACCGTATCCTTCTGCCGATGATCAACGAAGCGATCTACACGCTTTACGAAGGCGTCGGCTCGGTGGACGCGATCGACACGGCCATGCGGCTTGGCGCCAACCACCCGATGGGTCCGCTGCAGCTGGCGGATTTCATCGGACTGGATACCTGCCTGTCGATCATGCAGGTTCTTTACGATGGACTGGCGGATTCGAAATACCGCCCCTGCCCGCTTCTGGTAAAATACGTCGAAGCCGGCTGGCTCGGCCGCAAATCCGGCCGCGGATTTTACGATTACCGCGGTGATGTTCCAGTTCCGACGCGGTAATTCTCAAGCCTTCGCAATGTCGGCGTGGGAAAAATCATTGCCCTTGAACATCAGGGGCACGTTATGAATTTTCGCGCAGGCGTAAGACATGCAATCCGCCAGATTGAGCTGAGCCGGGTGGCCGCGGCCTTTGCCATATCTGGCGAACGCCGCGACAGCTTCTGTTGCGACCAGACCATCGATCGAAACCACATCTATTTCAGCCGCGACAAGCACATCCCGGATACGCGTCTCGACCGCTACAGGATCGATATCCAGCATCGTGGCGAGCCGCATTGAAGCTTCTAGAATGACAAGCCCGGATGTCGTACATCCGGCCGATTGTTCGATGCGCTGCGCATATTCCGCGGCATCCGCTTCGTCTGCAAGAAGAGCGACAATCACCGAAGTATCGATAAACATCAGGGCTGGCCCCACATGCCATCGACTTCGTCCTTGCTGACAGCACGCCCTTTCGGCCCCGCCTCTGCTTTCAGATCCGTTGCGATATCGGCAATCCGCGTAGAAAGCGGTGCCTTGGCAGTTTCGCGTCGCAATTCTTCTTCCAGAGCCTGGATCACGGCGGCCGTCATCGTAACATTGCGCTTCTTGGCAAGTTGTTCGGCAAGTTCGCGGGCTCGTTCATCGCGAATTTGTAATGTCATGAATCCACTCCACCAGATATGGCTCCATAATATCATTGCAGATGATCATCGTCATCCATACAATAGCAGGGATTACGACCCCTTCGCCGCAGTGATAAGCGCCTTGGCATCCTCGCTGTCCCAGGCTGCCGGGCCGTTCATCGAGCCGATGAGGCAACCTTTTTTGTCGAGGATCAGAGTTGCCGGCAGGCCGAAGGCAAGGCCTTCCTTCTTCAGCGCATTGAATACGCCCATCGAACTGTCGCGGTAGAAACCGAGCTTGTCGATCTTGTAGTCCTCGAAAAAACTCCTGGGCTTCTGGTCGCTGCCGGTATCGATGTTGACCGCCACCACCTCGAAATCATTGCCGCCGAGAGAAGTCTGCAAAGCATTGAGCGCCGGCATCTCTTCACGGCAGGGCACGCACCATGTGGCCCAGAGGTTTAGAAGCACTGTCTTCCCGGCAAAATCGGTGGTTTTCAGATCCCGGCCATCCCGCCCCTTGAACACCAGGTCGAGAGGACGCGGCGGCTGTGCAGACGCCATCGCCGCCACCTCGCCCTTCGAGAAGGCCGAGACCGACTTCGCCAGTTCCGCGGCGCCGTCACACTGCCCGGCAGAGGCCGTCAGTTGTCCGTCCATGCCATTGCCAGACCCCATGCTCGTCACGTATACCGCCACGGCGCCGGCGAAAATCCCGAGAACGGCGGCAATCACGATCAATTTGGCGGACGGGAGACCAAGCGGTCTTTTGGGCGTCATCATTTAACTCCAGGACTAAGCATCATGGCCGATACGAAGGACGCGACCTCTTCCAATCAGATGTGGGGCGGACGCTTCGCTTCCGGGCCGGACGCGATCATGGAGGAGATAAATGCCTCGATCGGTTTCGACAAGAAGCTCTTCGCCCAGGACATCCGGGGTTCCATCGCGCATGCGACCATGCTCGCCGAAAAAGGCATCATTTCGCACCAAGATAAAGGCAAGATCGTCGAAGGTCTGAACACGATCATGTCAGAGATCGAGAGCGGCCGGTTTGAATTCTCCAGGCAGCTCGAAGACATCCACATGAACATCGAGGCGCGGCTTAGCGTCTTGATCGGTCCCGCCGCCGGCCGCCTGCATACCGCCCGCTCGCGCAACGACCAGGTGGCGCTCGATTTCCGCCTCTGGGTGAAGGAAGAGCTGGTCAAGACGGAAGCCATGCTGACCGCTCTTATCGCCGCCTTCCTCGACCGTGCTGAAGAACATGCCGAAACGGTCATGCCGGGCTTCACCCATCTGCAGACGGCCCAGCCAGTCACTTTCGGCCATCACTGCATGGCCTATGTCGAAATGTTCGGTCGTGACCGCGCCCGCGTGCGCCACGCGATCGACCATCTCGACGAAAGCCCGATCGGCGCCGCAGCGCTTGCCGGCACCGGCTTCCCGATCGACCGCCACATGACCGCGAAGGCGCTGGGTTTCCGCGAACCGACCCGCAACTCGATCGACACCGTGTCCGACCGCGATTTCGCGCTGGAATTCCTCTCGGTTGCCGCGATCTGCGCCATGCACCTGTCGCGTCTGGCCGAAGAGATCGTGTTGTGGTCGACGCCGCAATTTGGCTTCGTGCGCCTGTCGGACGCGTTTTCGACCGGCTCCTCGATCATGCCGCAGAAAAAGAACCCGGATGCCGCCGAACTGGTGCGCGCCAAGACCGGCCGCATCAACGGTTCGCTGGTGGCGCTGCTGACGATCATGAAGGGCCTGCCGCTCGCCTATTCCAAGGACATGCAGGAAGACAAGGAACAGGTCTTCGACGCTGCCGAAAACCTCGAACTGGCGATTGCCGCGATGACCGGCATGATGCGCGACATGACCATCCGCACCGATCGCATGCGCGCCGCCGCCGGCTCCGGTTATTCGACCGCGACCGATCTGGCCGACTGGCTGGTGCGTGAGGCGGGCCTTCCCTTCCGTGACGCCCATCACGCCACCGGTCATGCCGTAGCGCTGGCGGAAAAGAAGGGCTGCGAGCTGGCCGAACTGTCGCTGGAAGAGCTGCAGGCGATCAATCCGGCGATCACGCAGAATGTCTTCGACGTTCTGACCGTCGATGCCTCCGTCGCCAGCCGCCAGAGCTTTGGCGGCACGGCACCGTCCGAGGTCAGAAAGCAGATCGCCTACTGGCGCAACAGGAACTGAGCCACCACATCTGGCAACGCTGCCAGATGCAGGAATAATCACTGCACAAGCGCGCGGAACTTCGCTATGAAAGTTTCGCCGCCTGTCAGCATCCGTGCCGGAGAAGAGAAAAGAATGTCGAAGTCGCTGGTCAAATTTGCCCGCATCACCTTTGCGCTGAGCCTTGCCGGCGTCGTTGTCGTCGGCTGCGGCCGCAAGGGCGATCTTGACCGCCCGAGCACGCCGGTGGAACAGCAGAACGTTCGCAAATCGGACGCAGCCAAGAAAGACCCGGTCGCCGAGCGTCCCTTCATCCTCGACAAGCTTCTGTAATTTCCGAGACCTGACGTGAACCATTTCCAGTATATCGACGGCGTGCTGCACGCCGAAAACGTTGCCATTCCGGCTATCGCCAAGGCTGTCGGAACGCCTTTCTATGTCTATTCGACCGCGACGCTGGAACGCCATTACAAGGTGTTCGCCGCAGCCTTCGCCGATGTCGATGCCATGGTGTGCTACGCGATGAAGGCGAATTCCAACCAGGCTGTGCTGAAGACGCTCGGCCGGCTTGGCGCCGGCGTCGATGTCGTTTCGGGCGGCGAGCTGCGCCGTGCGCTGGCCGCCGGTATTCCTGCCAGCCGCATCATGTTTTCCGGTGTCGGCAAGACGGTTGCCGAGATGGATCTTGCGCTCGAAGCCGGCATCTATTGCTTCAACGTCGAATCCGAACCGGAACTGGAAGTGCTGAACCTTCGCGCCATCAAGGCCGGGAAAAAGGCACACGTCTCCTTCCGCATCAACCCGGATGTAGACGCTGGCACCCATGCCAAGATTTCGACCGGCAAGAAGGAAAACAAGTTCGGCATCGCCTATGAGCGTGCCCGCGATGCCTATGCCCATGCAGCGACACTTCCCGGCATCGACGTTACCGGCATCGACATGCATATCGGCAGCCAGATCATCGAACTGGAGCCTTTCGAGCACGCATTCCGTCTGCTGCGCGAACTCGTAGATAGCCTGCGCGCCGACGGCCACCGTATCGACCATGTCGATATCGGTGGCGGCCTCGGCATCCCCTACAAGGACGACAACACGCCCCCGCCGTTGCCGGACGCCTATGCCGAAACGGTCAAGCGCCAGCTGCGCTCGCTGAACTGCAAGATCGTCACCGAACCGGGCCGCCTGATCGTCGGCAATGCCGGTATCCTCGTCACCGAGGTCATCTACGTGAAGGATGCCGGGGAAAAGACCTTCGTCATCGTCGATGGCGCGATGAACGACCTGATCCGCCCGACGCTGTACGAAGCCTATCATATGATCCGCCCGGTCGTTGTGCCGGCAGCCGATGCACCGCGTATCAAAGGCGACGTCGTAGGCCCGGTCTGCGAGACTGGCGATTATCTGGCGCTCGATCGTGAAATGGCAGAACCGAAGCCGGGCGACCTGATCGCGGTTGCCTCTGCCGGCGCTTACGGGGCAGTTCAGGCGGGAACCTACAATTCCCGTCTTCTGGTGCCGGAAGTTCTGGTCAAGGGTTCGGAATTCCACGTCATCCGTCCGCGTGGCAGCTATGACGAGCTTATCGGCCTCGATTCCGTGCCGGCCTGGCTTGGCTGACGCCCGAATGCGCGCCCGGATGCGTATTTGACGCGACATTCACTTTTGCGGGAAACTGCCTAAAATATGGGGGCCGGCACATGCCTGCCCTCGTCTTCGCCACAAAGACTGTTATCTTAGGAGCTTGTTTGCGCCGCCACGATCGGAGACGGACCGCATGAGCTCTACCCGCAAAGGTGCCTTCGAGACGCATCCCACGCTTGCCCGCAGGGTGGCCTTGAAGCGTTCCTTCGCGCGGATCGTGCTGTTTTTCGAGCGCATCCTGCCCCTGGCACTGGCACCGGCCGGCATTGTCGCCCTGTTTTTCTCCGCCTCATGGTTCGGGATTTTCCGCCTGTCGCCGGACTGGCTGCGCTGGATCCTGCTCACCGTCTTCCTTTTCGGTCTGCTCGCCACTCTCCTGCCTTTTGCGCGCATTCGCTGGCCGAGCGCCAACGAAGCGGACCGTCTTCTCGAAGATCGCAACAACCTGCCCCACCAGCCGGTCGGCGTGCAGGAGGACGAACCTGCATTCGAAACGCCCTTCTCCCGCGCGCTGTGGAAGGAACACCAGATCCGCATGGCCGAGCGGATCGCCGCACTCGACGCGGGCATGCCGCAGCCGGATATCGCCAAACATGACCGTTTTGGCCTGCGCGCCATCCCGGCGCTCATTTTCACGGTTGCGCTTGCTTTTTCCTTCTCCAACAATGGCGGCACATTGGGCGATGCTTTCGTACCCGCACCGCCGGCCCCCAGCATCAATCCGGACCTGCGCATCGACGCATGGCTGACCCCTCCCTCCTATACCGGCCGGGCGCCGGTGTTCCTCACCGGGCAGCAGGCGCAGAACAATAGCGGCACTGTCTCCATTCCGCAGAACTCCGCGCTGACTGTGCGCGTGACCGGCGGTGAGGGCGAGGAGGCCGTGGTTTTCACCGCCACTGCCAACAAACAGGATGTCACGCTTCAGACCGAGGAAGCAAAGGCTGCCGCCAAGAAGGCCGCAGAGCAGGCCCAGAATGCGGCGCAGGCGCCATCCGCCCAGTCCCCGGCGCCTCAACCACCGGCTAGCCAGACGCCACCAAGCGGCAACCAGCCCCTTGCCCCGCGCACCTATGCCATGTCGGTCGGCGAAAGCGGCAATCTTTCCGTCAACGGCCAGAGTTGGACCTTCAACGTCATTCCCGACCGCCCGCCGGAAATCGCCTTCGAAGGCCAACCGAAACGTTCGGTCAACGGCGCGCTGGAAATCGGCTTCCGGGCCAAGGACGACTACGGCATTCGCGAGGCCCATGCGCTGATCGAGCCCGCAGGCCCGCAGGATCCGGCCGCAACCCCGCTTTATCCCTTGCCCGAATACAGGCTCGACCTTCCGCGGCAGACCAAGGGCCAGGAGGCCAAGGGCCTGACCAGCCGCAGCCTGATCGAGCATCCGCTTGCCGGAAAGCGCGTCCGTGTGACGCTGGTGGCAACCGATGGCGCCGGCCAGACGGGCCGCAGTCCCGTCCATGAAATGATCCTGCCCGGCCGCGGTTTTTCCGAACCTCTGGCCGCAGCTGTTGCTGAACAGCGGCAGGTCTTTGCGCTCGACACCCGCCAGATGCCCAAGGCAATCGCCCTGAACGAGGCACTGACCATTCGGCCGGACGAAACGACCCCCAATCTCGCGCATTTCCTGCTGATCGAATCCGCGCGTGGACGCATGAAGCTTGCCCGCAACGAAGAGCAGCTGAAGGAAACCGCCGACTATCTGTGGGAAATCGCGCTTGGCATCGAGGATGGCGACCTGTCGCTGGCCGAACGCCGCCTGCGTGATGCGCAGCGCAATCTTTCGGAAGCGCTGCAGAACGGTGCCAATGATCAGGAGATCGCGCGCCTGATGCAGGAAATGCGCGATGCGATGCAGGAATACATGAAGGAACTGGCCCAGCGCATGCAGAACGCGCCGCGTGCTCAGCAGAACATGCAGGCGCAGAACGTCATCCGCCAGCGCGACCTGCAGAACATGATGGACCAGATCGAAAATCTGGCCCGTTCCGGCAACCGTGACGCCGCCCAGCAGATGCTGAGCGAGCTGCAGCGCATGATGAACAACCTGCAGGCCGGTCGCCCGCAGCGCGGCCAGCAAGGGCAGCAACAGCAGCAGAACAGCCAAATGCGCCAGCAGATCGACAAGCTCGGCGAGATCATGCAGGAGCAGCAGCGGTTGATGGACCAGACCTTCAAACTGGATCAGGCGCTTCGCGACCGCATGCAACGCGGCGATCCCGACCAGCAGGGCGAAGGCGAGCAGCAGCAATCACAGCAGGGCCAGCAGGGGCAACAACAGCAAGGCCAGGGCCAGCAAGGCCAGGGCCAGCAGGGTCAGCAGAATACCGATCAGATGACGGCAGAGCAGCTGCGCGAGGCGCTGAAGAACCTGCGCGCCCAGCAGGAAGGTCTCGGCAAGAAGCTGGGTGAACTTCAGCAGGGCCTGAAGGATCTCGGCATGCAGCCGGGCGAAGGTTTCGGTCAGGCGGAGCGCGAAATGGGTGGTGCCGGCAAGGCGCTCGGCCAGGGCCAGGGCGAACAGGCGGTTCAGGGTCAGGGCAATGCGCTCAATGCCTTGCGCCAGGGCGCCCAGAACATGATGCAGCAGATGATGCAGGCCATGCAGGGCCAAGGTCAGGGGCAGGAAGGCCAGCAGAATGGCGAGGGCGAAGGCATGGCCAACCAGGGCGGCCAGAACGGCCGTGACCCGCTCGGACGCCCCCGCGCAACCTCAGGCCCCGACTTCGGCGATCAGGTGAAAGTGCCGGACGAGATCGACGTCCAGCGCGCGCGTGAAATCCTCGACGCCATCCGCGAGAAACTCGGCGGTGCGCTGTCGGGCGATGCGGAAAGGCAGTATCTGGAACGGTTGCTGGAGATCAGGTGAGGCTGGGAGCGGCTGGTCCCCTCACTTGCGATTTCTAACACTTAGCTGAAGCTAAGATGTTTAAATCGCTTTCTCTCCCACAAGGGGAGAGATGCCGGGGGGGCACCCTGTGTGCTTTACCTCTCCCCTTGTGGGAGAGGTTACAAAATAAAGATCTTAGCCGAAGGCTAAGTCTTAGATTTTGTTGGTGAGGGGATTTTCCTGCAGTCCATATATTCACGCAGCCTGCGACGCAGCTCCGGCAAGCGCCCTTGCCACCGCCTTGCGGATATCCGGCAATGCAAACGGCTTCGGCACGACATCGACGATCTTCGAGGCGAGATCATCGGCGCGTTCCCGCTGCTCGGCATAACCGGTCATCAGCAGGATCTTCATCTCGGGAAAGCGGGCGGCGGCCTGGTGGGCGAGTTCGATCCCGTCCATGACCGGCATGCGGATGTCAGACAGAAGCAGATCGAACGAGCCTTCGTCGAGTCTTTCCAGTCCCTCGGCACCATCACCGGCTTCAAAGGTCTCATGACCGTCGAGACGCAATGCGCGTGCGACGAAGCGGCGGAGAGATTCCTCATCCTCGGTAATCAGGATTCTGGCCATAGCGATCATCGCTCCCTGTGTTTCAATTCGGGAGCAAATGACCAGACTTTCCTTTTCGAGGAGTAAACGACACCCCCCTCGAGGGTTTGGATGGTTAACGCCTTGCGACCGCCAGGGTGCGAATTCCTGCACCCTGATGGTCATCCGGCGTCAGGCATCACCGGTGACGACGCCGACGAAAGGCAGTTCGCGGAAGGCGTAAGCGGCATCCATACCGTAACCGACGACGAAATAGTCGGGGCATTCGAAACCGACATAATCGGCTTCCAGTTCTTCCTTGCGCTTGACGCTTTTGTCGAGCAGCACGGCGATCGTGACGTTGCGTGCGCCGCGCTCATAGAGCAGTTCCTTGGCGAATTTCAGCGTGCGGCCGGATTCGAGAATGTCGTCGATGAGAAGCACATCGCGGCCATGCACGTCGCTGTCGATATCTTTCACGATGCGAACACCCTGCGACACCGTGCCTGTGCCGTAGCTCGACAGGGTGATGAACTCGACTTCCGGGGCAAGGCCCGTCTCATGCAGCGAGCGCAACAGGTCGGCTGCGAAAATGAACGAGCCCTTGAGGATCGCGATGACCAGCAGATCCTTGGTGGGACCGGTTGCGATCTCGGCGGCGATGGCGTGATTGCGCTCCGCAATCTGCTCGGCGGTGAATAGCGGTTCGATCTGCTTGCCGCGCACGACTGGCATGAGGCTCTCCTGCGTGTCTTATCAAAGATAGCCGCGATAGCACGACAGCCCCTGCGAACGAAAGCGCTAGGCGCCGCGCCCGGCCAATGAGAGCCTCAGATCGGGAAGTTTTCCACCGGGATGGGGTACGCGGGCCGAAAAGCCGTAGCTTTCGCGGCCACCGATCTGCGAAGCGGCGGTGGAGATCAAGGTGCTGGCAACCACGGTTTCGCCCGACATGAGCTCTGCCCGTATCGATGGCATGGCAAGGCGGCCCTCGGTGCGGTTCTCGACGATCCCGTTGATCAGCAGCACCCGCATGCCATTGGCGTCCTGCGGGGTCATCGTGACATGGGTGATGTCGATTGCCGGCCCCGGCTCCGCCGATGTCCCGCCGGACAACAGCGAGAAACCGCCGAACAACGTGAACACGGTCACGACAACGCTTGCGACCACCGCGACGAAGGCGTCTGGAGACAGACGCAGCAGCTTTTTCTCGATTGCGCCGGCCATGTCGCTGATCACTATTCCGCGAGGTGCAGCAGCCGCGGCTTTTCGCGGGCGCCGGTCATTGCCGGCAGCATCCGATGTTTCACGCCTGCGGTTTTGGCCATGGACCGGCACGAAATGGGCATCCTCAACTTCGCACAGTCGGGGAAATGGCTTGGGGAAACGGATGACCTTACCCTTGTCATGGTGCTGATCATCCTCGGGCGGGAGGATGTCGATCATCATATCGTCGCGGGCTTTCCGACGGTCCTGGAAGGTGCTCATGGTGCCCTCTCCGCTTGACCTCGCCGGATCGACTTGATCCGGGTCGAAAGGTCTGGCATTGAAACAAACTCTCCCCAGTCGTAAACTGATATGGTTAACGCTTTCCGAATTCGGCCTGAAAATCGCCCTTTTGACTGCTTGATTTACCCTTCGTTTACCCGCGGCGTTAAGAGATAGCCGCTCAAAGCTTCACACAGCCAAGACAAGGTCTCCGGTGATCCATTTCGAAAATGTCGGTCTGCGTTATGGCATGGGCCCGGAAATTCTCCGGGACATGACGTTCGACATTCCCAAGCGGTCCTTCCAGTTCCTCACCGGCCCGTCCGGCGCCGGAAAGACGACCCTGCTTCGGCTGCTGTTCATGTCGCTCAATCCCACCCGCGGCATCATCCGCATGTTCGGACGCGATCTGTCGCAAATCCCGCGCGACGAATTCCCAATGCTGCGCCGCCGCGTCGGCATCGTGTTTCAGGATTTCCGCCTTCTCGACCACCTGACCACCTACGAAAACGTCGCCCTGCCCTTGCGGGTCAGAGGCAAGGACGAGGCGTCCTATCGCAATGATGTGATCGACCTGTTGAAATGGGTAGGCCTCGGCGAGCGGATCAATGTTCTGCCGGCAATCCTGTCCGGCGGGGAAAAGCAGCGTGCCGCGATTGCGCGTGCCCTGATGGACCGCCCGGAGATATTGCTGGCAGACGAACCGACAGGCAATGTCGACCCGCCGATGGCCCGCCGCCTGCTGAGCCTGTTTCTCGAATTGAACCGGTTGGGCACGGCCGTCGTTATCGCCACACACGATCTGGCGCTGATGGACCAAGTCGATGCGCGGCGCATGATCCTGACCGAAGGACGGCTCGACATCTATGAATGAGGCAGGCCGGGTGGGGAAGCCTGAACTTCCCAAGGACGAGACCACGAATACCGAGCGTCAGGACAAGTCCCGACGGCGCACGGAAATGCGTGTCCGCCCCACTGCCCCGATCCTGCCGCCCGCCAATATCCAGGGCAACGCGCTGATGGTCGTCATCGCGATCATGGCCTTCCTTGCCTGTCTCACGCTCGGCGCCGTCAGCATGGTGCGCGCCACGGCAGCCGGCTGGCAGAGCCAGATTTCCCGCGAGATCACCATCCAGATCAAACCGGCCGATGGGCTGGACATGAATGCGGCGCTTGCGAGGGCGCGGGATCTGGCGCTGACATTTGTTGGCACCCGCACGGGCACGATCATGGACGACGCGGCGACGGCGCGACTTCTCGAACCCTGGCTCGGCTCGGACCTGCAACTAGATGACCTGCCGGTGCCTCGCCTCGTGATCATCACCATCGACGAAAGCAATCCACCAGATTTCGACGGGATGCGTGCACTGCTGAAAACGGAAATACCGCAGGCATTTCTGGACGATCACCGCACCTGGGTCGACCGGCTGGTCTCCATGGCCCGCACCACCGTCTGGATCGGAACCGGCGTGCTTATCCTAGTCTTCACAGCGATGATCCTGACCGTGATATTCGCCACGCGGGGGGCACTATCGGGCAACCGGCGTATCGTCGAGGTGCTGCATTTCGTCGGCGCCGAACGCACCTTCGTCGCAAGGGAATTCCAGAAGCATTTTCTCAAGATCAGCCTGAAAGGCTCCGCGGTCGGCGGCGTGCTTGCCGCACTGCTTTTCGCAACGGCCAGCCTCTGGCAGTCAAATTCGCGTGCGACACCGGAAAGTGAGCAGGCAATGGCGCTTTTCGGATCGTTTACGATCGGATGGAGCGGTTACCTCGGTATTTTCGCGACCATGCTGGTCATCGCCCTGCTGACCACCGTGACCGCCCGTTTTACCGTGATGCGGACGATCGATGAAATCGACCTCGTGCGTTCCGATCCGTCCCGCTCCGACGGGCTGCCCGCATCAGGATAGATAGTCATATTATTTGGTAATGTTTCGGGGACTATCCACCGCCTCAATCTGCGATTAATGACGGATCATGAAATTCGGCAAGAGCAATCGCTGGACGCCTGAAGACCGCCCTCCGGGTCGGCCAGATATCGGGCTGTTGTCGCGCCAAAGCGCCTTGCGGCGGTTGGCAAGGCGGCTGATCATGCTGGTCTTTATCTGCGCAGCCATTCTCGGCGGCGGTTTTTTGTGGTTTGCTGATTCGGTCACGTCGCTGCGCGCGCCCGATGGCGTGAAGGCCGATGCCATCGTCGTTCTCACCGGCGGTTATCTTCGCATCGAGCAGGCAGTCGGCCTGTTGCGTGATGGCGCCGGTCAACGGTTGCTGATCTCGGGCGCCCACCCTTCGACCACCCCGACCCAGATCCGCAAGGCTACCCAGGCATCCGCCGATCTGTTCAAATGCTGCGTCGATATCGGTTACGATGCGATCGACACGATCGGCAATGCCAACGAAATCACCCGTTGGATCCATGATCACAATTATCGATCCGTGCTGGTCGTGACCAACAACTACCACATGCTGCGCAGTCTTCACGAGCTACGTCGGGCGGATCCCGCGACCGAATTCATCCCCTACCCGGTCATCAATGCGGATCTGACCCGTCGCGCCTGGTTCGCAGAGCCCGACACGTTGCGCACCATGCTGTCAGAATACGTCAAGGTCGTGCTCGCCTCGTTCCGCGACTGGCTGGGCGTCGCCCGCTGGACCGGGCTTCGGACAGAAGAAGATCCCGCTAAAACTCAAAACTCTTCTCCCTGATCCCCTTTCGAGAACTCTTTTTTCCAGCTGCGATCTCGTGTAGGCAACGCGTATTCAAGAGGAAGCCCACATGCTGCTGTTGCGCTCGGTGCTGTTCAACACCGCTTTCTACACCGATCTCATCGTCCGGATGATCATCTGTTCGCCCTATTATTTCCTGGTGCCACGCAAGGCCGCCTGGCGGGTTCCGAAAGGATGGGCAAAAGCCGTCAACTGGCTGATGAGCAAGATCGTCGGGGCGACTTTCGAGATCGAGGGGCTCGAGAACATTCCTGAAGGCGGCTGCATTTTCGCCCCGAAGCACCAATCGGCATGGGATACGTTCGCACTGCTGCCGCATCAGCGGGATCCGGTCTACATTCTCAAGCGGGAACTGACATGGATCCCGCTGTTCGGCTGGTACATCGCCAAGCAGAAGATGATCCCGGTCAATCGCGGCGCCCGCGGCAAGGTCATGGTCGAGGTGATGAAACGCGCCCAGCAGGAAATGGCCAATGGCCGCCAGCTGATCATCTATCCGGAAGGAACACGCCGCGCCCCTGGCGATGAACCGCAATATCGCTACGGCATTGCCCGCATCTATCGCGACATGCAGGTTCCGGTCGTGCCGGTCGTAGCCCATTGGGGACTGTTCTGGGGCCGCCGCAAGCTGGTGAAATATCCCGGCCACTTCAAGGTCCGCATCCTGCCGGCGATCCAGCCCGGCATGGATCCCGATGCCTTTTACGCCCACCTGATCAAGACGCTGGAAACGGCAAGCGACCAGCTTCTGATCGAGACCATAGAGGCCAACCCGAACCTGCCTTTGCCGCCGACGGCGGCCAAGCGATTGGCGGAGTTGCGGGCTCAGCCTGTGGCCTGAGCCGTTTTCGGCCTGACGGCATCTCCCACCGCCTCCAGCCAGAGGTCACGAATGCCCATCTGCTTCAGCTGGGCAACGGTGTTGAGCACATAGGCGTCGTTCGGTCCTGACTGGCCGTGCGAGCGCAGCACGACGGCAGCGGCCTCTTCCACGCCGAGACTGCCGGCATATTGTTCGTGACGGCGGTCGACCACATAGGTTACCGCCTGCACACGCCGCCCGTCCGACAGGCCGATGGGCAGGAAACGCTCCAAATAGACATTGGTGATGAGTTCCCGCTTGCGCAGATAATCCAGAGCATCGTCCCGGTCCTCATCGGCAACCCTGAACGCCATGCCGCGGCACGATCCGCCCCGGTCGAGACCCATCACGAGGCCCGGATTTTCCACGGTTCCGCGATGCGCCGTGGACCAGATGCAAAGCGACCGGCGAAACCCGTGAACCCGCGCGGCCTGCCGCTCCGCATAGGGAAATCCCGGATTCCACATCAGTGATCCGTAGCCAAAGACCCAAAATTCGTCCATATCGCACGCCATGCCATCGCTTTAGTTTGCGTCGCACAATTGGGAGAACAAGATGGCAGCGTCAAGCCGAACCGGCGTCAGCACCAAATTATGGCTCCTCGCGAGCGCCGTCGTGCTCTTCATAGCGCTCTATACCGCAGGCTGGTTTTATGCCGCATCGATGTTGCGGGAAAGAACGCTGCTTCTCCTCGGCAGCCAGACTGATGCCGGCATCACGGCCTCCTGCGAGAATGCCGAATATCGCGGTTATCCCTTCCGCATCGGGCTTTTCTGCTCGAAGGTCGATGTGGACGACACCGTCAACGGCATATCGGCGAGCTTCGGGACGCTGCGCTCGGCAGCCCAGGTCTATAACCCGAGCCATATCGTCTGGGAGCTCGATGCCCCATCCGAAATCCGCACCGGCCATGGCCTGTCCGTCGCCAGCACTTGGGAAAGTCTGCAATCCAGCCTCGTCACCAAGCTGAAGGGGGTCGAACGCGCCTCCATGGTCATCCAGAAGCCGAAGACGACCATCGCCTCCTCCGCCAGCGGACAGGCTTTCGATATTACGGCCGACCAGTCGGAAATCTATCTGCGCCAGAACGGCGAAGACCTCGACGCCGCAATCGAGCTGCAGAATGCGACCACGACCGCCAAGGGCCTGCCGCAGCTTCTGCCGGCGACCAACACCAGCATCGACGTGACGCTGAAAGGCCGCGCCGGCGTTCTGGATGGAAGCGACAGCAGCGGGCTTGCCCTGCAGGGTTCCGAAGGCGACCTGCGCGAATTCAAGGCCGACCTCGGACAAGGTCAGGTCCTGACGCTATCAGGCCCGTTCTCCTTCGACGACAGGGGGCGCCTGTCGGGCAAGCTGAAACTCAGGATCGAGGACATTCCGGCCTGGCAGAACAGCCTGAGCCGCGCATTTCCGGATCTCGAATCGACCATCGGCACAGCGGCGAACATGCTGCAGGCGCTCGGCGGCGGAGCCAAAGCTTCGCTCGACATCACCATCCGTCGCGGCAAGGTGTTTGCCGGCGGCCTGATCCCGATCGGCGAAATCCCGCCGATCTAAGCGATCGCAGCAAAAGTGTGCAGCGGTTTTGCGTCCGCAATCGCGCGAAACAAAATGGCTTCGCTATCTTTACTTCTTGGCATCCAGCGAATGGCGGCCGAAGTCGGGCGCATCCACATCCTGTCCGGCCTCGACGATCGAACGGCGGATCGTACGGGTGCGGGTAAAGAGTTCGAACAGCTTGTCGCCCTCGCCCCAGCGGATCGCCCGCTGCAGATAGGCAAGGTCTTCGGAAAACCGCGCCAGCATTTCAAGGATCGCATCCTTGTTATGCAGGCAGATATCGCGCCACATGGTCGGGTCGGATGCGGCCAGTCGGGTGAAATCGCGGAAACCGGAAGCCGAATATTTGATCACTTCCGCGTCCGTCACCGTCTCCAGATCGTCGGCCGTACCGACGATATTGTAGGCGATGATATGCGGCAGGTGGGAGACGATCGCCAGCACCTTGTCGTGGTGCTGCGGATCCATGTCGTCCACCCGCGAACCGAGCGCCATCCAGAAGGTTTTCAACCTGTCGAGTGCAACGGGATCGGTATCCGGCAGCGGCGTGAAAATGCACCAGCGGTCACGAAACAGCCCGGCGAAACCGGCATCCGGCCCCGACTTCTCCGTACCGGCCAACGGATGGCCCGGAATAAAATGCACGTTGTCCGGCATATGCGGCGCCATCTGCGCGATGACGGACGCCTTTGTCGAACCGACATCGGTGACGATCGCGCCGGGCTTCAGTGAGCCGGCGATCTGCTTCGCAACAGCTTCGGACGCACCGACCGGAACGGAAACGATGACGAGATCCGCATCCTTTACGGCATCGGCCGCCGACGCTGTGTACTCGGTGCCGAGTTCGAGTTCTTCCGCGCGCTTGAGCGTTTCCTCGCTGCGCGTCGACACGACAACATGTTTCGCGAGACCAAGCTGCTTGACGTCGCGGGCGATCGACGAGCCGATCAGGCCGATGCCGATCAGCGCGATCCGCTCGAAATGTCCGTCTGTCATTATGTCCGTCCCATGAACTCGCCGAGCGATTCGATCACGCCGCGGTTTGCCTCTTCCGAACCGACCGTCATGCGCAGCGCATTCGGCAGGCCGTAGCCTTTCACCATGCGCAGGATGTAGCCCCGGCTGGTCAGGAATTCATCGGCATCCGGCGCACGCTTGCCGTCAATGTCGGGGAAGTGGATCAGCACGAAGTTCGTGACCGAAGGCGTGACCTTGAGACCGATCGTCTCGAACGCGTGAACCAGCTTGTCCTTCCAGAGCAGATTATGCTCGATCGCCCCGTCGACAAAATTCTGGTCGCGGATGGCGGCGGCACCGGCGGCAATTGCCGGTGCGTTCATGTTGAACGGGCCGCGCACCCGGTTCAATGCATCCAGAATACCGGCCGGGCCATACATCCAGCCGATACGCAGCGCAGCTAGGCCATAGACCTTAGAGAAGGTGCGGCACATCACGACATTCTTGCTCGACGAGACAAGCTCGATACCGGCCTCGTAGTCGTTCTTGCGGACATATTCGGCATAGGCCGCATCGAGAACGAGGATGACGTTCTTCGGCAATTCGGCATGCAGACGGCGGATATCCGCGACCGGGACATAGGTGCCTGTCGGATTGCCCGGATTGGCGATGAAGACGAGCTTGGTCTTTTCCGTCACGGCCGCGAGGATCGCGTCGACGTCGACAGTGTAGTCCTTCTCGGGCACTTCGATTGCCGCAGCACCAGCACCCATGATCTGGATCTTGTAGACGAGGAACCCATGCTGGGTGATGATCGCCTCGTCACCTGCACCGAGATAGACGTGGCAAAGCAAGCCGAGAAGCTCGTCGGAACCGTTTCCGCACATGATATTGGCGACGTTCAGCCCGTGTACGGAAGCGATCGCCTCACGCAGCACAAGCGCCTGACCGTCGGGATAAAGTTCGAGATGGCCGGCCGACTGGCGGAAAGCCTCGATCGCCTTGGGGCTGGCGCCAAGCGGCGTTTCGTTGGAGGAAAGCTTGAACACGCGCGCGACGCCGGGAGCATGTTCCTTGCCGGGCACATAGGCGGCGATATCCAGAATGCCTGGACGCGGAACGGGCTCACTCACAACGATGCTCATCGGATCAACCTTCTTGGAAATGCCTGCTCTGACAGGAGATGTGAGAGGGATTAAAGCGCAAAACGATCCTTGTCGAGAGCAAGTGTCGGAACGATCGGCAGCAAACCGTCTTTCAGAAGACCGCATCGCAAAGGAGGAGATTATCGGGACCGGAGACCACGACGATATCAGAGCCCTGCTGGAAGACTGGATCAAGGCTTTGAGGGAGAAGGATGCGGACGGAATGATTAGCTGTCAGTCCGCGACGATCCGGCAATTTACCCTTGCCCCTCCTTTGCAGGAGACGGGAAACGACAGGGCCGGCCTTCAAGCCTGGTTCGACACCTGGGATGGACCACTGGAATTCGAGATCCGCGACACGGACCTGCGACTGGGTGGCGACATCGCCTGGTGTTCGGCGTTTGCATGGCTGGCCGGTACCAAGAAGGACGGGCAGAAGAGCCGTTTCTGGTTCAGGCTGACCGTCGCCTTCGCCCGTGAGGACGGACGCTGGCTGATCGTCCACACGCATGAATCCGTGCCCTTCGCGATGGAAGGACAACCGCTGGCAATCTTCGACCTTCAGCCCTGATTATGGTCGCGCGTGGTGCGCACGCCTTGAGGCGCCATAACCGGCACGAAGACACGGCGCGAGGCGCGGGCGGCGACCGGCAGGCCTTGATAAAGCCGCTTCTGCGCCTCGATGACGATGACGCCTGAAAAAACCGGCCAGAACCGCCGACCCAACCGCTCGAAAACATGCCGCATCCTCAGCACCGCACGGACTTTCGATGGCGGAAAAAACAATGCCTCTGCCGAGGCTCCGGGCGTAAAATTCGCCTCGCGCAACAATGTCGTCAACTGGCCACGCGAATAGGGGCGCCCAGAGCCGAAGGGCGTATGCTCCATGCGCGCCCAGACGCCACGCCGGTTGGGAACGACGATGACCAGCCGCCCGCCGGGGGCAAGTACGCGCCAGATCTCCTTCAGGCTCTCGCGCGGATTTTCGGCAAATTCCAGCGAATGCACCATCAGCACCCGATCGACCGAACTGTCCGGCAGCGGCAGTTCCTCGTCGAACACGAGCGCGGTTGAGGAAAGCTCGCCGACCGGCCAGTTCACCGCGCCCTGCCCCGCCGGCATGAAGGCGAAGGTGCGTTCCGTATCGGTGCGGAAACGATCGAGATAGGGCACCGCATACCCCAGGCCGACCAGACGTTCCTCCGGCAGCCGCGCCCAGAGCGAGGAAAGCGCCATCGCAACGGACTGCTCCGCCAGACGGCCGAGCGAAGAATGATAAAACTCACGAAGATCGACAATATCGACGGACAAAATGAAAATGCTCGTGTTCGGTGGTTGGACTGGGACTTGCCTCTCTCTACATTGTTCCGCAAGACGCATTGAGCAATAGGTGTATTCCGATGAAGCCTTTGGAAATCGAAGTTTTTTCCTGCAGGAGCGATAATTACGGCGTTCTGGTGCACGAACCTGAAAGCGGATTGACGGTATCGATCGATGCGCCGGAGGAGAAGACGATCGTCGAGGCGGCCAACCGCCGCGGCTGGAAACTCACCCACATCTTCACCACCCACCACCACACGGACCACGTGGAAGCCAATCTGGCGCTTAAAGAGCGTTTCGGGCTGGAGATCATCGGACCGGTGAACGAGGCGGTCGCGATACCGGGCCTCGACAGAAGCGTGGCCGACGGCGATGAATTCCAGTTCGGTGAACATCTGGTCCGCGTCATCGAAACGCCCGGCCATACCGCCGGCCACATCTGCTTCCATTTCCCCGACGATAAAATCCTGTTTTCCGCCGATACGTTGTTTGCGCTTGGTTGCGGACGCCTGTTCGAACGCCCGGCCGCCGACATGTGGCATTCGCTGCAGAAACTGGCGGGCCTGCCCGACGAAACAGCGATCTATTTCGGCCACGAATATACGCTGTCCAACGCTCGTTTCGCGCTGACGATCGATCCCGACAACGAGCCTTTGAAACGCCGCGCCGCCCAGATCGAAGAACTGCGCGCCGAGGGAAAATTCACCATTCCAACGATGATGGGGTTGGAAAAGGAGACCAACCCTTTCCTGCGCGCCAAGGATCCGGCCATTCGCCGCAATCTGCTGATGGAGGGCAAGACGAACGAAGAGGTCTTCGCCGAAATCCGCAAGCGCAAGGATAATTTTTGATGCACGGCATGACGGCTGAAGACATCATCACCACGCTCGGCATGCAGAAGCACCCGGAAGGTGGCTGGTATGTCGAAAGTTTTCGCGACGAAAGTGGCGCACCGCGCGGCCATTCCACCGCAATCTATTACATGCTGCAGGCCGGCGAACGGTCGCAGTGGCATCGGGTCGTCGACGCCGCCGAAGTCTGGCACTTCTACGCCGGCGCCCCGATGCTGCTGAAGATTTCCAGAGGCGGCGACATCGAGACGATGAGGCTTGGCACAGATCTGTCCGCCGGCCAGCGTCCGCAGGCAGTCGTGCCGGCAAACGCATGGCAGGCGGCCGAATCGCTCGGTTCGTTTACGTTGGTCGGCTGCACCGTGGCGCCCGGCTTTGATTTCGCCAGTTTCGAAGTTGCGCCGCCGGACTGGAACCCGACGCACGCGTAACCTTATTCAGCCGGCGATTCAGCCTTACGCGCCGGCTTGATCATCTCCTTTGCCGCCAGCGCCGCACCGCCGGTGATCAACACGCAGGCAACGAGAATCCGCCAACTCGGCTCCGCAAAACCGCTGAAGAGTAGGATGAGCGTTGACAGCAACGGTGCCGCGTAACTCGCGGCGCCGATCACTTGGATATCGCCGTTCTTGACGCCGTAGTCCCACGCATAGAAGGCTGCACCCACCGGCAACAGGCCGAGGCCGACGACAGCCATCCACTCGGTCCCGTCGGCCGGCCAGACGGTCGTCTCCAGCGCCAGATGGCAGATAAGCGACAGAAGCGATGTCGCGAGGCAGAACCCCGTCACAACATCCGTCGATACCCGGTCGAAACTGCGCGTCAGAAGCGAATAGCCCGACCATGTGAAGGCGCAGAGCAGAGCCGCGCCATAACCCAGCAGATAGGACTGGTCGAAGGACACGCCGTTGCGCGAGATGATCGCGACCGTGCCGCATAGCCCGGCCAGCGCTCCGGCGACGTGATACCAGCGCAGTCTTTCGCCCGGCAGCAACGCGGATCCGACCACGATCAGCAGCGGCCAGAGATAGGCGATCAGCCCCGCCTCGACAGCCGGCGCATTCCGAAGCGCGGTGAAATAGAGGAAATGGTAGCCAAACAGACCAGCAATCCCGATGATCCACACCTTTGCCGGCTGTTTCAGCAGCCTGATACGCTGAGGTCTGAACGCAAGCAGTATCAATCCCGGCAGGCTGCCGATCGCGAATGTCATCGCATTCATCTGGAAAGGCGGAACGCTACCCGAAGCGGCCGTCATGAGCGCCAGCAGCGACCACATCAGGATCGCCGTGAAGCCGATCAAAGTACCCTTAATTTTCAAGCAAGGCCCCTCTTATGTATTTTTGGGCCTACTCTTCTCGCGCCGGGCTTCGCGCGTCAACCGCCGTATCGGGCAGCCGTTATATAGAGCGGTCCCATTCTCGTCGGGATACGAGCGTAGATGGGCGCATAGACATTCGATCCGTCAGCCTTGGCGAACCACACTTCCATCGGGGTCTTCTGCAGATATTCGATATCATCACGTCCCTTGCGGTAACCGGATTTCGGCTGGTAACGGACCGTGCAGACGATCGCCTCACCCTTGAAGCCCTTCGTCTCGTAAGGCTTCGTTCCCTCTCGTTTCAGCAACAGATCCATCCGCGATTCCCCGTCATAGACAGGGACCCGGCTCGGGCAGACCGTCGCACCCTCGGGGAAAATCAGCCCGCTCAGGGGATCGAGCACCGAACGCAGGTCCTGCGGCGTGACCGGTATCCAGTTTTCCGCCTTGCGGCGAGGCGCCGGCGTGATCGTCGTGTCCGTCACATTGCCGTTGGTGTAGACGACATCGTAGATCCGCGTCCGTTTTCCCAGCTTGTAGACCAGATTGTACCGGTCGGCCTGCAGCCGATCACCTGCGATCCGCCCCGCCACGTTGGTTTCGGCAGACACTTTCTTGATGATGTTGACGATGCCGCCGGATTTGAAGATGCCGTTGATCTTGTAGCCGTTGCCGTCGAACTCGCTGGAGAAGCTTGCCGTGCCGATCGGCAGGATGCCGAGGGTTATGTCGTAGTCGGTGACATGTTTATCGGCGGACAGGGCGGGCGTGGCGCTTGAGGCGAAGAGAAAAACAACTCCCGCAAGCGGGCGGAGAAATGAAAACATGGTTTGCCTGCACGGGTTTGAGAATTCCAATGATGCGATATAAGAGGCGCATCATGGCAAGAAAATAGCCAAGCTTGCAGTTAGCTGCGGTGCAAAGCTATCCGATAGCCAAGGTTTTGGCTTGACGTACCGAGCCTCACTGACTATAGAACCGCAACTTTCCAATCAGGACCAGTTGGATCGGCGCGCCGGACATTGTCTGGATGACCATCCGATTGCAGAAGAAAACAAAGGTGAATGCCATGTCTCGTGTATGCGAACTGACCGGCAAGGGCGTAATGACCGGCAACAACGTCAGCCATGCCAACAACCGGACCCGTCGTCGGTTCCTGCCGAACCTGTGCCAGGTCACGCTGATCTCCGACGCTCTCGGCCAGCGCTTCCGTCTGCGCGTTTCCGCGCACGCTCTCCGCTCGGTTGAACACCGCGGTGGCCTCGATGCCTTCCTCTTGAAGTCCGACGAGACCGAACTGTCGATGCGCGCTCGTCTGCTGCGTCGCCAGATCGCCAAGAAGACTGCAGAAGCCGCTTAATAGCGCTTCCAAATACTTCACCGGCTTTGGAGAAGGCTTGACCGGATAATACCGGGCAGGCCTTTTCTCTTGGGCTTTCCGCAACTGGTGGCATACCCCAGGATAAAAAAATGCAAGTAGCACGTTATACCCTTATCTACTCTCTCGCGATGGCAGCCATTGTCGTTGCCTCCAACATCCTCGTCCAGTTCCACCTGACCGGAACTCTGTGGGGCATCGCGCTCGGCGATATTCTCACCTGGGGCGCCTTCACCTATCCCGTCGCTTTTCTCGTGACCGACCTTGCCAACCGCCAGTTCGGCCCGGCCATCGCCCGCCGCATCGTGTTCGTCGGGTTTGTCGTCGGTGTCGCCCTGTCGTTCTGGCTGTCGGAACCGCGCATTGCGATCGCCTCGGGCACTGCCTTCCTGATCGGCCAGCTTCTCGACATCTCGGTCTTCAACGAACTGCGTCGCAAGGCGTGGTGGAAGGCACCGCTCGCGGCCTCGATGATCGGCACGGTGCTCGATACCGTATTGTTCTTCTCGCTGGCCTTTTCGCCGCTCTTTGCCTTCATCGGCCCCAACCTGGATTTCGCCGTGGCACCTGCCCCGATCCTTGGTGTTCTGGCAACGGAAGCCCCGCGCTGGATTTCCTGGGCGCTGGGTGACCTCGTGGTCAAGGTCGTGGTCGGCGTGGTTCTGCTGTTACCCTACGGCGCGCTGATGAACGTGCTGAAGCCGATGCCGCAGGCGGCAAAGACGGCCTGACAGACCAGAAAGGGAGCCGGCGGCTCCCTTTTTTACTGGTTGAGCTTGAACTCCAGCATCACATTGCGCTGGAGAAAAAGTCCATTGTCATCTGAGACGACAATTAGATGCGGACTGCCATCCGGTCCCGCAACCACATCGATGCCTTCCATATTGTCGATCGCATGGTCCGACCCGACATCGATCAGCACCTCGCCATCGACCACCGCGCCCGGACGGATATCCGCGCCCTTGATGCGTCTTATCTTCATCCCCATCCCGCCGATGAAGCTGAAGCGGCGCTCCAGAAGCAGCAGGTCGCCGTCGGCTAAGAAAGCACCATCTGTCGCGTCATAGGGATCATGGCGCACAACGGTGAATTCCCCCTTCAACGGACCATCGACGATGGCTGCAAGCAGATTGCCCGCCTCGTCCCGGCTACTCTCCGCGATAGCCACGAGACCGCCCTGTAGCGAGCTGGAAGATGGCGATGCGACAAGAGTTTCGATCCCTGCGTTTCGTCGAAGCTCATGTCGAGGGATGAGGAAATTCACGTTGCGCGAAGGCTTCGCAACTTCGAAGCCGGGATCCGGGTAGGCATCGACCCTGTGCTGCTGTTCGAAACTGACAAAGGCCTCGCCATCCCGCAACGCCAACCCTTCCGCATCCGCGGCGGCCTTGGAGCCGGCGCGGCCATTGCGCATGAGGATGGGGCTGACAGCGACACCGGAGAGCCCAGACAGCCTGCCTGACGCATCCCGCGCGATCTGCCCGGTCAGCCACTCGCCCGTATCGAGAACGGAGACGAAATGTGTGCCATCCGGACGAAACCGGATGCTGGACAGTGACTGGACGCGACTGTCATCGGAGCGGAACTCGATGCCGCCGATAAATTCCAGCGGCCCGAAAACCGTCTGATCCGATCCCGGCTTGAACTGCGAGATAGGCTTTGCCGTGATCTGCACCGCAGTCTGGGCAAAAGTAGCGACCGGCATCGTCACGAGGACGACACCGGCCAGAAGAAGGCGGGATAATTTCAACGGAGACCTCAACCGGCCCGACGCATACGGCCGCCACGAGAAGAGCGACCGCCGGCAGCCTTGTCGGCAAACAACTCGGCAAGCTGCTCGGTCATCGCACCGGCAAGTTCGTCGGCATCGACGATCGTCACGGCATTGCGATAATAACGCGTCACGTCATGGCCGATGCCGATCGCCAGCAGTTCCACCGGTGACTTGGTCTCGATCTGCTCGATCACGGCACGCAAATGCCGCTCGAGATAATTGCCCGGATTGACCGACAGCGTCGAATCGTCGACCGGCGCACCGTCCGAGATCATCATCAGGATCTTGCGCTGCTCCGGCCGGTTGATCAGGCGCTGATGCGCCCACATCAGGGCCTCACCGTCGATGTTTTCCTTGAGCAGCCCTTCGCGCATCATCAGGCCGAGGTTGCGGCGTGAACGACGCCATGGCGCGTCGGCCGACTTGTAGATGATGTGGCGCAGATCATTGAGACGGCCGGGCGCTGCGGGCTTGCCGCTTGCCAGCCAGTTCTCGCGCGCCTGCCCGCCCTTCCACGCCTTGGTGGTAAAGCCGAGGATTTCGACCTTGACGCCGCAACGCTCCAGCGTGCGCGCCAGAATGTCGGCGCAGGAGGCGGCAACCGTGATCGGCCGACCGCGCATCGAACCGGAATTGTCGATGACCAAAGTCACGACCGTATCGCGGAACTGGGTGTCGCGTTCCTTCTTGAAGGACAGCGGCTGCATCGGGTCGATGATCAGGCGCACCAGGCGGGCCGGATCGAGATACCCCTCTTCCAGGTCGAAATCCCAGGAGCGGTTCTGCTGCGCCATCAGGCGGCGCTGAAGACGGTTGGCAAGACGCCCGACGGCACCCTGCAGATGCGCAAGCTGCTTGTCGAGGAAAGCTCGCAACCGGTCGAGTTCCGCTTCGTCGCAAAGCTCCTCGGCAGTGATCTCCTCGTCGAATTCCTCCGTGAAGATGTGGTAATCCACCTTCTCGTTGAAATCATCGAACGGACTGTTCGGGCGGCGGGTTTCGCCGGGCGTTTCGGAATGGTCATCGGCTTCGTCGGACATTTCATCGTCCGACATTTCGGCGCCATCCATCTCGCCTTCGTCCATCTCCTCGTCGGCCGCATCGCTCTGCTCGGCGGGGGCCGCGTCGGATCCAGCTTCTTCCTCGACCTCTTCGTTCTCGGTCTCGCCGCTGCTCGGCTGCTCTTCCTCGCTCTGGTTCTCGATCTCTTCCGGCTCGTTATCGTCGTTTGCCAGATCCTCGGCCATTTGCATGGACGACAGCATGTGGCGGACGAGCTTGGCGAAGGCCTGCTGGTCCTCGATCACGTTTTTCAGGTTGTCGAGATCGCCGGTCGCCTTGTCCTCGATGAACGGGCGCCACAGATCGAGCACCTTGCCGGCGCTTGCCGGCGGCTTCTGGCCGGTCAGCTTTTCGCGCACCAGCATGGCCATGGCCTCACCGATCGGCGCTTCTTCCTGCCGCTCGATGCCGGAAAAATTCGCCTTGGCGTATTTTTCTTCCTGCACCGACTGGAGGTTGGCGGCGACGCCTGCCATGCGCAGTGCACCGATCGATTCGACCCGCGCCTGCTCGACCGCATCGAAGACGGCGCGGGCATCCGAACCCTGCGGCGCAAGGTTGGCGTGAACATTGGTATCATGGCAGGCGATACGCAGAGCCATGGAATCGCCCAGGCCCCGCGTCACGGCGAGTTCATGCGCCGTGGGTCGCTTGGAGATTTCCGGCAGTCGGATACGCTCGCCCGCGAGCCCCGGACGTTCGTTGGCGAAGGAAACCTCCACCTCGCCATTGCCCGCGATCGACCGCACGCAGCCGGTTATCGCCCGCCGCATCGGTTCGGTATCGACCGGACCGGCGGGCTTTCCCTTGGAATTGTCTCCGCGACCTGCCATCGGCTTCGCTTCCTGTCAGTTATGCCCCTGTAAGCTCGAGTATAAACTCAAGCACCCAGAACGATGTTGGCAGCGCTTTCCTTCAGCTCGACGCCGAAGGACCGCTGATACTGTTCGGCCACAAGGGTCCGCTCCAGCTCATCGCATTTGTTCAGGAAGGTGATGCGGAACGCGAAGGCAACGTCACCGAAGATCTCGGCATTTTCAGCCCAGGTGATGACGGTACGCGGGCTCATCACGGTCGAAAGGTCGCCGTTGATGAAGGCCGAGCGGGTGAGATCGGCTACCCGTACCATCTTCGAAACCGTCTCGCGGCCTTCCGCAGTCGAGCCGAAGCTCTTCACCTTGGCGGCGACGATATCGACTTCCTTCTGGTGCGGCAGGTAGTTCAGCGTCGTCACGATCGACCAGCGGTCCATCTGTGCCTGGTTGATCTGCTGCGTGCCGTGATAAAGGCCGGTCGTATCGCCGAGGCCGACGGTGTTTGCCGTGGCAAAAATGCGGAAAGCCGGGTGAGGACGAATGACGCGGCTCTGGTCGAGCAATGTCAGGCGGCCCGAACTTTCCAGCACGCGCTGGATGACGAACATCACGTCAGGGCGGCCGGCATCGTATTCGTCGAAGACGAGCGCGACATTGTGCTGGTAGGCCCAGGGAAGAATGCCGTCCTTGAATTCGGTGATCTGCTTGCCGTCCTTCAGGACGATGGCGTCCTTGCCGACGAGATCGATACGGCTGACATGGCTGTCGAGGTTGATACGCACGCACGGCCAGTTGAGGCGTGCGGCGACCTGCTCGATATGGGTCGATTTGCCGGTACCGTGGAAGCCGGAGACCATTACGCGTCGGTTATGGGCAAAGCCTGCAAGAATGGCGAGCGTCGTGTCGCGATCGAAGAGGTAGTCGGGGTCCAGGTCCGGCACATAAGGGTCGCCATTGCTGTAGGCCGGAACCCTCAGATCCGTATCGATGCCGAAAACATCCCGGACGGAAACCGTCGTATCGGGGAGATTTGTAATATCCAAGTCAATCTTGCTCATCATAACTCCAGGGCACGGGCAACCGCCCGTCCGTCATCATCGCTGCCTTGATTTTCGAGGCTTAGCAGAAACCCGCCTGCTTCAACAACTGGTATGCTTGCACGACGGCACGAAAACGTTCCTCCGATCCTCGGTCGCCGCCATTGGCGTCCGGATGGTGCTTCTTCACCAGCTCCTTGTAACGGCTCTTGATTTCACTCGACGTCGCGTTCGCAGCGAGTTCCATCGTGTTGAAGGCCTTGGCCTCCAGTGTCTTCAGCTTGCGTCCCTGCGTTTCGAAACGGCCACCGCCGCCGGCACGCGCCTGGGAAACGAACCCGAACGGGTCCTTGAAGCGCTGCTGCGTATAGGCCGAACCTGATCGCGCCGATGAATGCAGCGGCCCGTCCTTGGCGTCTTTATTGACGCCGACTTTCCAGGTAGGGCGATGACCGGTGATCGCCTCTTTCTGGTAGCGGGCGATCTCACCATCCGACAGGCCGGAGAAATAATTGTAGCCCTTGTTGTATTCCTTCACGTGCTCGAAGCAGAAGATGAAGAACTGACCTTCGGCATTGCGCCCCACTGGCGCCTTGTGCACGCCCGGCTTGTCGCACCCGTCCCACTGGCAGGTCGGAGCCTGCGGCGGGGCATCTTGCTGCCTTTTCCGGCGCGTCCGGATACGGTCGAAATATTTGGAGTCGAGTTTCATGCGGCACTCATTATGGGCTCCACGAGAGAGCGGAACAAGAATTGACAAACCGGTTTGTTGCTGGTTTCTGAGTTCCCCTCCTGCGCCGACCACCGGAGCTTAAAAATGTCCGTCAGAACCCGTATCGAAACCACGCTTCGTGACAATCTCGCGCCCGAAAGGCTCGATGTGATCAACGAAAGCCATCAGCATGCCGGTCACCAGCCGGGCATGGACGGTGACGGCGAGACCCATATGCGGGTGCGTATCGTCGCAGCAGCCTTTGCGGGGATGAGCCGGATAGACCGGCACCGGACGGTGAATGCGCTGCTCAAGCCCGAACTTGACGCCGGTCTTCACGCGCTCGCGGTGGAAGCCGCAGCACCGGGAGAACCGACACGTTGGTGATGGGCAATAGATAGGGATTGAGGGTACTGAGACCAAGACTTAAGTCCTCGCTTAAACCGCACGAACCTTAATTTTCTCCCACTTTCATGCTGCCGGCTTAAGGTGCATAATGCAGCTATGACAAAGCTATTGGACCGAGCCATCGAGCGTGTCCGCGCCCTTCCCGCCGATCAGCAGGATGAGTTGGCGCATGTGCTTTTGCGCCTGACCGATGCGGAGCCTGTTGCCTTATCTGCCGGGGAGCGGGCAGCTATTGCCAACTCGAAATCCGCAGCAGCACGGGGTAAATTCGCGACGGATGAAGAAATTCGTTCTGTATGAGTGGTTTTATGGCTACGATCGAAACTCGGCGTCGTCTCGACGCTAATAAGCCAGCATGATCCACCCGATTTGCCGACGTGGCCTCAGCAACAACAAGTCTCCGACGTCACTAGCCTCGAAGACATCGAAACCGATCTTGTCTTTCGATTTACCAAAATTGATGGACGAGCGGCTATTTGAGAAATCACAATCAACTTTGCCACAACGGATCGTCAACTCGTCAAGACGAAGCCGATTGAAAAAGGCCGTCAGAGAAAGACGCTGCCCCTGTGCCTCAATTTCACACGGAACAGAAACTACGCATCTCGCTTCAGCGAAAACAGGTTCATCACCTTCGAGACTGATGGCGTATCTGATTTTAAAATCACCTGCATAAGACGCGCCCCCGCCAGCAGTGACCAAGCAAACTCCCGAAAACAATGAGGCAAATAGGGAGCGTAACTTAATAAGCATCACTCCGCAGCCGGCACAGCATCTTCCGCCGGCCTGATCCTCAGCCGCGTGATCCGGTTCTTCTCCCGCTTCATCACGATGAAGCGCTTACCGTAAAACGTAAAAGCCTGCCGTTCTTCGGGGATGAGCTTGGATGAGTTGATGACGAGACCGGCGATCGTGGTGGCTTCGCCATCCGGCAGATCCCAGCCGAGCGCCCGGTTGAGGTCGCGGATCGGTACGGATCCATCGACGACGATCGAACCGTTGGCCTCCTGCCGCACGCCCTGGATCTCGATGTCGTGCTCGTCGGCAATGTCGCCGACGATTTCCTCCATGATGTCTTCCAGCGTGACGATGCCCTGCACCTCACCATATTCATCGACGACGACGGCAAAATGCACCTTTCGCTTCAGGAAGGCTGCAAGCTGGTCCTTCAGGCTCGTGCTGTCGGGCACGAACCAGGGCTTTTGCATGATCTTGAGGATATCGACATCGGCGGGCGTCGTATCCGGCCCCAGCAACGCGCGCAGCAGATCCTTGGCATGCACCACGCCGATGATGTTTTCCGTCGAATTGCGCCACACCGGCATGCGCGTATAGGGGCTTTCCAGCACGGTGCGCACGATCACATCCGCCGGATCGTCCGCGTTGACGGCCACCATCGTCATCCGGTGGCGCATCACGTCGGAGACTTCGAGCTCGTTGAGATCGAACAGATCGCTCAGCCGGTCACGATCCTCGGCGCCGAAATTGCCGTCCTTGTGCATAGTGTCAAGCGCCGCATGCAACGCGTCATGGCCGCAGAGTTCGAGCGTTCTTCGATTGAGCGACACTCTCGTCGCACGCATCATCCCGCGGATGGCCGCGTTGACACAGCGCGAAAAAAGGCCGCTTTCGGACGTCATCGGGGCAGCTTTTCCGTAAGAAAGCTCAGGACTTCCGAAGACGGCACATCGTCGGCGACAAAAGACTGTCCGATCCCATGGGTGAGGATGAAGGTGAGCTTACCGCCCTTCACCTTCTTGTCCTGCATGATCGCGTCGAGCAGCACATCGGCACCCGGCAGGTCACCCGGAATATCGTTCATCTTCGTCGGCAGGCCGACTGCCTTCAGATGGCTTTCGACGCGCTTCGCATCGTCCGGGCTTGCCAGATTGAGGCGGGCGGAAAATTCATGCGCCAGCACCATGCCGATCGCGACACCTTCGCCATGAACCAGCCGCTTGCTGTCATATTGGGTGGCGGCTTCCAGCGCATGGCCGAAAGTATGGCCGAGGTTCAGCAGTGCACGACGGCCGGTCTCCCGCTCGTCCTCGACGACGACGTCGGCCTTGGACTGGCAGCTGACGGCAATCGCCTCGATCCGCTCAGGCCCACCCTCGAAAATCTTCTGCCAGTTTTTTTCCAGCCATTCGAAAAAGACCGGATTGTCGATCAGCCCGTATTTGGCGACTTCCGCATAACCAGCACGGAATTCCCTGGCGGACAGCGTATCGAGGATGGATGTGTCAGCCAGCACCAAATCCGGCTGATGAAAGACGCCGAGCAGGTTCTTGCCATGGCGGGAATTGACGCCGGTCTTGCCGCCGACGGAGCTGTCCACCTGCGACAGAAGCGAGGTCGGGATCTGCACGAAGCGCACGCCGCGGCGCACGATACCGGCCGCAAAGCCGGCAAGATCGCCGATCACACCGCCGCCAAGCGCGATCACTGCGTCATTGCGCTCGATACGCGCCGCCAGAACCATGTCGCAGACGGTCGCCAGATGGTCGAAACTTTTCGTCTTCTCGCCCGCCGGAAGCGTCAGCGAGACAGCCTCGATGCCGTCGGTCTGCAATCCATCCATCAGCGCTTCGAGATAAAGCGGAGCGACATTTTCGTCGGTGATGATCGCAGCCTTTCGCCCCTTCAGCCGAGAAGTGATTTCGCCGCCGGCCCTTGCAAGCAGGCCGGGACCGATCAAAATATCGTAAGCCCGGTCCCCGAGCGGCACATGCACCAGGCGTTCGGGGGAGCGGGACTGCACCGTCATTCTGTATCACCTTCTTGAGCAAGACCGGCAATGGCCTGTAGAACCTCGTTGGCCATCAGCTCCTTGCGGATGTTCACGGACATCACCGTCAGATCGGCCTCGGCATAGATCGGGTAACGCTGGATCATCAGGTTTTCCAGCGTCTGTCTTGGATTTTCGGTCTTCAACAACGGGCGATGGTCGCGCCGGTTGACCCGATCCCACAACGTATCGAGATCGGCATTCAGCCAGATTGATAGGCCACCCTGCTTGATCTGGGCCCGCGTTGCCTCGTTGATGAAGGCGCCGCCGCCCGTGGACACCACGCGTGGACCATGCTTGAGCAGCCGTTCGACCACCCGCGTCTCCAGAGCCCGGAACTCCGTCTCACCATATTGTGAAAACAGTTCCGCAATCGTCATTCTGGAAACAGATTCGATTTCCGCGTCGGTATCGATGAAGGGAATTCCGAGTGTCTGCGCCACTAGCCGGCCAATAACCGATTTGCCCGCGCCCATCAGCCCGACAAAGATCAGGTTGCGGTTGCCGAGCGCTGCGCGAGCCTGGTCCCGTATCGTCTGTCGCTCGACTGTTATTTCTTCACTCATGATGCTGTCCGTTCGCCAAAACGGTATCACCAAATGTTCATCCAGCGTCAAGCCGGGCAGTGCCCGACATCGCATTGAACATGTGGTTCTTGTCGATCTGTAAACCATTAGGGCTATAGTGCGCCGGAACGATACGGAGCCTTTTTAAATGCCCACACTCTTCCGCTTCCTGTTCATCCTGGCGCTGATTGCCGGCGTGATCTATGGCGGCATGGTTGCGCTCGTGGTGCTGGTCGAGCCGAAGGAACGCGAGATCACCATCAGGGTCCCTTCCGAACGGCTCAATCCGCCGGCACAGCAATAATCGGGGCTTTCGCCATGAGGGATCTTTCCGCCGCCCATATCGAAGCATTTCTGGAAATGCTCAGCGCCGAACGGGGCGCGGCGGAAAACACGCTCTCATCCTATAAGCGCGATCTCGACGATCTCTACGACTTTCTGATTTCCCAAAAAACCACGCCGCTTTCGGCGCAAAGCGGCAACCTCTCGGCCTATCTCGCCCATTTGAGCAAACGCGGTTTCGCTTCATCCTCCCAGGCTCGCAGGCTTTCCGCCATGCGCCAGTTCTACAAGTTCCTCTATGCCGAAAGCCTGCGCACCGACGACCCGACCACCGTACTCGATGCACCCAAAAAGCAACGCCCCCTGCCGAAAAACCTGAGCGAGGAAAGCGTCACGAAGCTCCTCGAACGCGCGGCATTGGAAGCGGCCGAGCCGGACAAGGACCATCTGTCCCGCCTGCGCATGCTTGTTCTTCTGGAACTTCTCTATGCCACCGGCATGCGTGTCAGCGAACTTGTGTCGCTGCCGCTGAAAGTGCTGGAACAGGACGGCCGGTTTCTGATGATCCGCGGCAAGGGCAACAAGGAACGCCTCGTACCCCTGTCGCGATCCTCGATCGCCGCACTCAAGGCCTATGGAGAAGCGAAAAAAGCCGAGGAAGCCGATGGGGAACAAAGCCCATGGCTGTTCCCTTCCCATGGCTGCGCCGGTTATCTGCCCCGCCAGGTCTTCGCCCGTGACCTCAAGGGATTGGCGGCGAGAGCCGGTATAAAAGCCGCGTCCATATCGCCGCATGTCATGCGTCACGCCTTTGCCAGTCATCTTTTGGCGCATGGTGCAGATCTGCGCGTAGTACAGGAACTGCTTGGACATTCAGACATTTCGACCACTCAGATATATACGCACGTGCTGGAAGAAAGGCTTCGTCAACTGGTGGAAACACATCACCCTCTTGCAAAAGAAGCCAAAAACCGGGATTAGAAGCCCCAAATGAAAAATGGGACCTCCATGTTCCCATGGGAAAACAACGGGAAACCGGATCTGATGCAGACTTATCTCGATTTCGAAAAGCCAATCTCGGACCTCGAGGGCAAGATCCACGAGCTGAAGAAGCTCGCGACGGAAGACGAGAGCATTGATACGTCCGACGAGATCACTCGGCTCGAAGTGCGCGTCAAGGAAGCCACTCGTGATATCTATTCCAAGCTCGGAGCCTGGGAAAAGACGCAGGTCGCCCGCCATCCGCAGCGCCCGCATTTCATCGATTACTCAGCTCACCTCTTCACCGAGTTCACGCCGCTCGCCGGTGACCGCAATTTCGGCGAAGACGCCGCCATCCAGGCCGGCCTTGCCCGCTTCAACGGCATTCCGGTAGCCCTGATCGGCCAGGAAAAAGGTAGCGACACAAAGACACGCCTGAAGCACAATTTCGGCAGCCCGCGTCCTGAAGGTTACCGCAAAGCGATCCGCGTCATGGAAATGGCCGACCGTTTCGGCCTGCCGGTCATCACCCTCGTGGATACGGCAGGCGCCTATCCGGGCGTCGGCGCTGAAGAACGCGGCCAGGCGGAAGCCATCGCCCGTTCAACGGAAATGTGCCTTGGCCTCAAGGTACCGATGATATCTCTCGTGATCGGCGAAGGCGGCTCGGGCGGCGCGATTGCGATCGCCACCGGTAACCGGGTCTACATGCTCGAGCATTCGATCTATTCGGTTATTTCGCCGGAAGGTGCAGCCTCGATCCTGTGGCGTGATTCGACCCGCGCCCGCGAAGCCGCGACCAACATGAAGATCACGGCGCAGGACCTGAAGGGTCTCGGCATCATCGACGAGATCATTCCCGAACCCAATGGCGGCGCCCATCGCGAGCCGGTTACGGTCATGAACGCTGCCGGCAAGGTGATTTCGTCTGCTCTGGCAGACCTTTCGAAGCTTTCGGGCGACGAAGTACGCACCGCACGCCGCCAGAAATTCCTGGAAATCGGCCGGAACCTCTAATTGTCGCCTTCTTCATCGAAGGTTGCCAATTTCGGCCACATTGATCATAACAGTGGTGCGCTGAGGGTTTTGCTGGACAGGCGATTTTGAGCGGTTAAGAAAATGTAAAGCTTACCGTATTATTATCGCACGCCTCTGCCCCCGGTTTGATGCCGAACTAGATATGTGGTCCGTTCCGATGCGTCTGAAGCACATCGCCCTCGCTCTTCTGGTTGCAACAGCTCTCACAGGCTGCAACGACACCCTTGATTCCGCGACCAGCGTCGATATTTCCAAGGTCAAGAACAAGGTCGAGCAGCCTCTGCCGGCAAAAATCATCGCCGACATGCAGGCGAAGAACATGCCGCGCAATTCGCCGATCATGATCCGCATCCTCAAGGAAGAGGGCAAGCTGGAGATCTGGAAGGCGAAGGCGGACAACCGCTTCGAAGTGATCAAGAGCTACGACATCTGCGCCTGGTCCGGCAAGCTCGGCCCCAAGGTGAAGGAAGGTGACCGCCAGGCTCCCGAAGGCTTCTACAGCCTGACGCCGGCACACCTGAACCCCAATTCGCAATATTATCTGGCAATCAATACCGGCTTCCCGAACCGCTATGACGCGGCGAACGGGCGCAACGGCACGAACCTGATGATCCACGGCGCCTGCTCGTCGTCTGGCTGTTATTCGATGACCGACGCGCAGATCCTCGAAATCTATGCCTTTGCCCGTGACGCCTTCAAGGGCGGCCAGACGTCGGTGCAGCTTCAGGCCCTGCCGTTCCGCATGACGGCCGAGAACATGGCCCGCCATCGTGAAAGCGAGCATTCCGACTTCTGGAAGATGATCAAGGTCGGCTACGACAATTTCGAAGTCACCAAGCGTCCGCCCGAAGTGGCCGTCTGCGGCAAGAAATACGCCTTCAACCAGGAATCCAAGGGTCCGCTCAGCGCAGCCGCCGCCTGCCCGGAAATGTCGACGCCGCCGGCCTTGGTTTCTGCTCTTTCTTCCTACAACAAGACCTATGACCTCGCCTTCGAAAAGGCTGTCGACAAGCTGGGCAGCAAGGTCTGGTATGAGCCGAGCGAAGCCGAACGCAAGGCTGTCGTCGCCGAAAAGCGCAAGGGCCGCGAACTGGCCTATGCGCCGACCGGCACATCGCTTGAAGCCGGCAAACTGATGAGCCAGTCCGAATTCCAGGCGATGATGGAAAAGCGGATGGCCGGTGGACAGGTGAAACCTGCCACGACGCAGCTCGCCTCGCTTGCCGCAGCCCCGCAGCCGGCTACCGCCGCCGAACGGATGAAGCAGGGCCGCCTGCCCGCGTCCACCGGCGCAATTCCCGCTACAACGGGCGCAACCGTAGTCAGCACGGCTACGCCGACCATCCAGACGGCCGAAGGCAAAACGACTGCCGTCCCGGTTCCCGAACAGAACCCGATGAACCCGCTCGCTTATGCTGCCCCGGCCGCGCCCGTCAGCGAAGCCAAGAAGCCGTTCTGGAAGTTCTGGGACAAGCAGTGACGTCTTCAGCCGACGTGCTTTGCGACCTGAGGGGACTGAAATGCCCTCTGCCGGTTCTGAAGACCCGTCGCCGCCTGAAAACTCTCCATGATGGTGATCGTCTCATTGTAGAGACCACCGACCCACTGGCCGGGATAGACATCCCGCATTTCTGCCGCCAGGAAGGCCACGAACTCGTCGAAAGCGAGAAGACGGCGGATGGCCACCGCTTCGTCATCCGAAAAGGTATGTCGGCTACGGCCTGAAGCCGGGCACGGCCAGCGGATTGTCTTCCAGAGCCGCCCGGTCGGGACGGTCGAGACGCGGTTCGCCGGTGAACGCGGCAAAAAGATCGGCGACGAATTCTTCGGACAGGCCCTTGGTGATGACCACCATGTGGGTTTTCCGGTCGGAGCCTTCCGGCCAGCGCGGCAGACGCTGCGGCGCGTGGAAGATCGTCTGCACACCATGCAGCACGAGCGGCCGCTCGGGATTATCCGACAGTTTCACGATCGCCTTCATCCGCAGAAGTTTTTCGCCATGCGCCGATCTCAAAAGATCGATGAACATGTCGATCGCCATCGGATCGATCGGCCGCTCATGAACGAGCGAGAACGAGCGGATATCGTCGCCATGGCGTGTCACGTCATGATGATGGTGATGTCCGTGGTCATGGCCGTGCCGATGGTCGTGGTCGTGTCCATGCTGGTGATGGTCGTCACCGGCATGAGGATGGTGTTCATGGCTCTCTGCCGCGATCTCGTCGCGCAACCAGCGATCAACGTCGGCAATCTTGCTCGACGGATCGTATAACCCGTTTTCTAGGATCGACATGCTGCCGACCGACGTATCGTCGCCATCCGTGATCGGCGCACGCGGATTGAGCGCAATCAATCTTGCGCGCAGGGCGGATAGCTGCGCAGGCTCCGCCAACGTCTGTTTCGACAGGATAAGCCGGTCGGCAACCGCCACCTGCTTCACCGCTTCCTGATGCGCGTCGAGCGTCGCAAGACCATTGACCGCGTCCACGACCGTCACCACACCCTCAAGCTCGAAATTCTGAGCGATCACCGGATTACCCATCACCGACTGCATGACGGGCGCCGGGTCGGCAAGACCCGTGGTTTCGATGACCACGCGGGTGATCGGTTTGGCGCGGCCGGTCTGGATCGCATCCATCATCGAAGCGAGCGTATCGACCAGTTCACCACGCACCGTGCAGCACAGGCAGCCATTCGACAGCTCGATCATCGAATCACCCGAGGCCTCGACCAGCAGGTTGTCGATACCCACTTCGCCGAACTCGTTGATGATGACGGCGATATCCTTGGCCGCCGGATCACGCAGCATCCTGTTGAGCAGCGTCGATTTTCCGGCACCGAGAAAGCCGGTGATGATGGAGACCGGGATCCGGTCCTGACCGTAGGCCATATGCTGTTCCAATCAGAAGGTCGGGCGTGGTACCGGGATCGGGATATTGGCGTAGCTCTTCTCGCCAATCTTCGTTTCGACCGGTTCGGTTCCCGGAATAAGTCCCGCAAGCACATAGGCCGGCGGGTGCGTCATTTCGTGAAGATAAGGGGAATGCATGATCGTCCGGCCGGCATCGTCACGCGTTTCGCTGCGAACCTTTGCCGCCTTCGGATTGCAGATATCCTGGCTGAGATCATTGACCTCGGCGGTATCGCCATAAGGCGCCAGCGATGCCAGCGGCGTACCCTGGCTCCCCGCCGTGGTCAGCCCCTGCTGCAGAAGGTTGGCGGAATCGTCCGCCCGGCCCGCAAGGCTATCCGCACCAAGCACGACCGAAATCACCGTCCGGCCATTGCGGGTGGCGGAAGAAACCTGATTGAATCCGGCTGCACAGATAAAACCCGTCTTCATCCCGTCGGCACCGTCGAAACGGCCGATCAGCGTGTTGAAGTTCGGATACTGTTTCTTGCCGGTATCGATGCCTTCTATGGTGAAGTAGGTGGAATATTGCGGGAATTCCCGCTTGATCTGCATGGCAAGGATCGCAAGGTCGCGGGCCGTCGTATATTGCCCCTTGCCCGGCAGGCCGTGCGGATTGATGAAATGCGTAGACGACATGCCGAGCCGCTGCGCTTCGGCATTCATCATCGCTACGAACTGGTCAGCAGAACCGCCGACCGTCTCGGCCACGGCAACGGCCATGTCATTGGCCGATTTCACCAGCATGATCTTCAGCGCATTGTCCATCGTCAGCTGCGAGCCGGGACGGAAATACATCTTGCTGGCAGGCTGATCCGTGGCGTTCTTGCTCATCACCACAGTGCTTTCCAGCGACATGCGGCCGCTTTTCAGCGCCCTGAACGTAACATAGGCGGTCATCAGCTTGGTCAGCGACGCCGGGTACCATTTGCGGAAGGCGTCCTGATGCGCGATCACGCGGCCCGTATTGGCATCGATGATCATGCGCGGGTTGGCGACCGCGGCGGTGGCGGAGGCAAGAACTCCAAACGCCGTCACGAGACAGGCAAGCCGGCTGGCGGTGCGGTGGCGAATAGTTAGGTGCGGCAAGATCGTCCTCGTCCGAATGTTAACGAGTGGGGCCATTAGATGGCCTATATGTCGAAGCAATGGCAAAGAAGATTGATTACGTCAATCGGGGCAGGCAGTATGGCCACGGGTGGAGTGTCATAACCGCGTGAAGTCAGGTCGATAGGAAAGATAATGCCGATATTGAACCGTGCCGCCGAGCTCCAGGGCGAAGTGACCGGCTGGCGACGATTTATCCACCAGCATCCCGAAATTCTTTATGACGTTCACAACACTGCGGCCTTCGTGGCGGAAAAGCTGCAGGAGTTCGGCGTCGATGAGGTCGTCACCGGCATCGGCAAAACCGGCGTCGTCGGCATCATCCGCGGCAAGGGACAGGGTAGCCGCACGATCGGCATGCGCGCCGACATGGACGCACTTCCGCTGACGGAAATGACCGGCAAGGATTATGCCTCGATGGTTCCGGGCAAGATGCATGCCTGCGGCCACGACGGCCATACCTCGATGCTTCTGGGCGCCGCGAAATATCTCTCCGAGACCCGCAATTTCAACGGCAACGTCGCCGTGATCTTTCAGCCGGCCGAAGAGGGTGGCGCCGGCGCGCTGGCCATGGTCGAAGATGGCATGATGGAGCGCTTCGGCATCGAGGAAGTCTACGGCATGCACAATATGCCGGGCATTCCGCTCGGCCAGTTCGCCATCCGCAAGGGCGGCATCATGGCGGCCCCCGATCGCTTCACAGTCACGATCACCGGTCGCGGCGGCCATGCGGCCCAGCCGCACAAGACGATCGATCCAATCTTCATCGGCGCGCAGCTCATCGGCAGCCTGCAAGCGATTGCCGCCCGCAACGCGGACCCGGTCCAGTCGGTGGTGATCTCGGTAACACGTTTCGACGCCGGCACGACCCATAACATCATTCCGGATACGGCAACGATCATGGGTACTGTCCGCACGCTGAGCGAGGAAACCCGCGATCTCGCGCAAAACCGGATACGCCAGATCGTCGACGGGCTGGCCAGCGCTCATGGTGCACAGGCGTCGATCGATTATTACCGCCAGTGCCCGGTCACCTTCAACCACGATCTGGAAACCGAACACGCGATCGCCGTGGCAACCGATGTGGTGGGGGCAAGCAATGTCGATCCCAATGTCGACCCGACCATGGCCGGCGAAGACTTTGCCTTCATGCTGAAGCGCCGCCCCGGCGCCTTCATCTTCATCGGCAACGGCGACACCGCCCCGCTTCACAACCCGAACTATGATTTCGACGACGAAGCACTCGCTTACGGCATCTCCTATTGGGTGCGGCTGGCGGAAAAACGGCTATCGGAATGATCGCTGGAAAAGGGCTTGGCTAATCCGGACGGCTTTTGTATGGATGGGCGCAAGTGGTCCCATAGCTCAGTCGGATAGAGCGCAGGATTCCTAATCCTGAGGCCGTTGGTTCGAATCCAACTGGGATCACCACTCCTGTCCATCAAACGCCGCGAACACGCGCTGCCTTATGGCAGCTCGGGCTGCGGCGTCGGATGCCGGATCGAACTGGTGAATGTCCGGTCGACCGACTGAAGACGGTCCCAGGACACGGATACGCCGAAAAGCAGTATCGCAATAATCGGGATGACGAGAAGCACAACACCGCCACTGATGCGCATGACCAACTCCAAAACTACATAGTCATGGGCGTGACCTTGTGCGGAGCAGCTTAATGCTTCGTTAATTTGTGCCAGTTTTGCACAGAAGCGGAGCCGATCCACAGCAGCTTTCGAAACAAAGGCAGTCAGGCACAAAATGGCCGGGAAATGGCCTCAATCGCGACAGCTGGCGTCTCTTGTGCCGGGAGGTAATCCGAACGGCCGCACAAAAGCGTCCGGCACCTGTATGCCGAACTCCGCGAAGATAATCGTCGTCAGTCCAGCAGCTCGCGAATACGGACTGCAAGCTCCCGCGCGGTGTAAGGTTTTTTCAGCCAGCTGCCTGAAAGGGCGAGTTCCCGGCCGGCAATCGCCGGCTCTGCATATCCCGAGGTAAACAGGACGGGGATATGCGGTTTCTCCGAGCGAACCCGGTTCGCCAGTTCATCGCCCGTCATGCCGCCCGGCATCACCACGTCGGTAAACAGAAGGGCAATGTTGCTATGGCGCTCGAGCTGCGACAGCGCCTGGGCGCCGTTCTCGGCCTCGATCACTTCGTAACCGAAACTCGTCAGGCGGGACACGGTCACGCGACGCACCCGCGGATCATCCTCGACAACGAGAATTTTCTCCGGACCGCCGGGCAACGGGCTCTGTGCCTGACCTGCCGTGAGCTGGAGATTTCCACGTTCGATCTTCTTTTTGGCGGCCGGCAGGAACATCCGCACGGACGTCCCCTGACCCGGCTCGCTGTAGAGCTGGATATTGCCGCCCGATTGTTTGGCGAAACCATAGACCATGCTGAGGCCGAGCCCGGTGCCGGCGCTGACACCCTTGGTGGTGAAAAACGGCTCGAACGCCTTTTCCTTGACCTCCGGCGTCATGCCCGTCCCGGTATCGGTGACGGCGACCAGCACGAAGTCTCCGGTCCGCATGTTCGAATACATCTGCGCGTAATCGACATCGAGCTTGATGCGCGAAATCTCGACGGTCAGCTTGCCGCCGCGCGGCATCGCATCGCGCGCATTGATGACGAGGTTGAGGATTGCATTCTGCAGCTGTGACGCATCGACAAGCGCCTCGTTCGGGGCGCCTGCGATGATCGTCTTGAATTCGATCGCCTCGCCGAGCGTGCGCCGCATCAGGTCGGAGAAACTCGAGACCAGCTGCCCGACATCCACCAGCTTGTTGTTGAGTGGCTGCCGCCGCCCGAAGGCAAGCAACTGGCCGGTCAGCTTGGCGCCGTCATCTGCAGCCGCCTGCGCTTCCTGCAGCAGGACCCGCAGATTGGGGTCCTCGAGCTTGTATTCCATCATCTCGAGATTGCCGCTGATAACGGTCAGAAGATTGTTGAAGTCATGCGCCAGACCACCGGTCAGCTGTCCGATCGCTTCCATCTTCTGCGACTGGCGAAGCTCTTCCTCGATCTTCTGGCGGCTGGTCAGGTCGCGAATGAAACCGGTAAAGATACGCCTGCCGCCGGTTCTCGCTTCGCCCACCGCAAGTTCCATCGGGAATGTCGTGCCGTCCTTGCGAAGCCCGGTCACCACACGACCGTAACCGATGATCCGGCGCTCCCCTGTTTCCATGTAATTGGAGATGTAACCGTCATGAGCGTCCCGATCGGGGTTGGGCATCAGCATCCTGACATTCCGGCCGCACACTTCCGAAGCGCTGTAACCGAAAAGCCGCTCCGCTGCGGCACTGAACGATGTAACCATGCCGGCATCGTCGATGACGATCGTGGATTCCGGCACCGTATCGAGGATCGAGCGGAGATGTGCTTCCCTTTCCGCCAGATCGTTCTGTACCCTTTTCATCGCGGTCACATCGTTGTTGGTCTGAATTGTGATGGGCGCTCCATCGACCGACAGGGAAACCGCGACCCAGCGCGTTGCAACGAAAACCGGGCGGCCGTCGCGCGTGCGATGCTCCACCTCTCCCTGCCAGGAATGTTCCAACGCCAGCTGCTGGCGAATTTCGTCGAGCGGCTTGGGAAACCGCGTCTGCAGCAATTGGTGTACGGATTGGCCGACCGCCTCCTCACGCGGCCAGCCATAAAGCGCCTCACAACCGGAACTCCACCGGGTGACGATACCGTCGTTCCCGTGGACGATGACATTGGCATCGTCCAGTAGATGAAGGACCGCATCCAGTTCAGCCCGGGTTGTGAGAGTGTTTCTTATTTTATGTGGCATTAAATATCCTGGCTGCGGCTAGTGGTGGCGCCGATCTTCGGCCGATCCCATCGAGTCCCCCCAGCCGTATTCATCCTCGTCTCCGGCCAATTGTGCAAGCAACATCGGCTTCATGATCTTCACCGAATGCCGGCCGACGCAGCCGAGAACACCCTTGGTGCTCAGTTTCGTGATCGTGCGCGAAACGGTCTCGATGGTCAGGCCGAGATAGTCTGCCATATCCTGGCGTGTCATCGGCAATTGCACCATCGACTGCACGTCGCTTTTGGCCGCCGCCCTGCGCAGGTGCTTCAGCAGAAATGTGCAGAGGCGTTCCTCAGCGCTCTTGCACGAAAGCAGCACCATCTGGTCCTGGGCAGCGGCCATCTCATCACAAACCCGCTCGAATACCTGCGGGCGCAGTTCTTCCGAATCCTGCACGGCTGTTTCGAAACTCTTCCTCGTCAGCCGGCGAACCTTGGTCCCGACAATCGCTTCGGCGCTGTAGAGGTAATTGCTCTTCAGCGATACGCCGATAAGATCGCCGTCGAAGACGAAACCAGTAATGACCCGGCGACCGTCCGAGATGATCCGGAAGATGCGCAGCGCGCCCTCCACGACCTCGAAGACGTGTTTTGCTTCGTCACCTTCAAAGAAGATCGACTGGCCGGGATGAATAAACTCGACCGGCTGGCGCGAGAACAGGCCATTGAGCGTTTCCGGCTCTGCTTCGTGAAGAAGAGTTGCTGCTGTGCGTTCGCGATTATAGCTGGTGAGAAACATGGTCTAAACCCCGTCGTTTGATAGGGGTAGTTGACGTGATGGCAGTAACACGCGAATGCTACGGACGTAAAAGACGGTTCGAATTGGTAACAGTTTGTAACAGCCCGGCTAGTTTTTAATGTCCATTGACCCTGCCCATGCGGCACACATCCTTGTCGTCGACGACGATCCCCGTATTCGCCAGATGCTTTCCCGCTATTTCGAGGGTGAAGGCTATCGGGTGACGACGGTAGCCGATGGCGTCGAGATGAACGTTGCGATGCGTCAAAACAGTGTCGATGCCGTGCTGCTCGACCTCTCATTGCCGGGTGGGCGCGACGGTCTCGACCTGGCACGCGATATCCGCACGACATCGGACGTGCCGATCATGATGCTGACGGGCCGCGACGACGTCGTCGACCGCATCGTCGGCATAGAGATCGGCGCCGACGATTACATTGCAAAACCCTTCCATCTGAGAGAAGTCCACGCGCGCCTCAAGTCCATATTGCGACGTCGCCAGCCGGCCGCACCTCGGATCGTGCAGGAAGAGGACCAGATCATCCGCTTCGAGGGCTGGTCCCTGAACGTTTCGCGACGTCAGCTGCTCGATCCGGCTGGAGCCGACATCGAATTGACGACCGGCGAATTCGATATGCTGGCGGCATTCCTCAACCATGCCGGGCGCGTGCTGACACGCGACTTCCTCATGGACCTGACGCGCGGCCGGCATCTGGAAGCGTTTGACCGCACAATCGACGCACAAATCGTCAGGCTAAGGCGCAAGATCGAGGCAGACGCCAAACATCCCCAGTTCATCAAGGCAATCCGCGGCGTCGGCTACATCTTCACCGGCCGGATCGGGTGATCCAGCGGAGCCTCGCTTTCAACCCCATAGATCAGCCCATGATCCCATGGCCCATGCTCGATAAAGCCTGTAAGCACCGACCAATCCGGGGGCACGGCGGTCCATATGTGGATCGTCCGGCATTTTTCCCGGATTGCAAAACTCCTGACCGCTGAAAAAAGCAGCCCCAGCACCTCTCTATTATCGACAAGGCTCACGGAAGCGAAGAGCGGGACTTCAACCTGACGTCGCAAGTCACCTTCACCTCTGACTGCAACGTGAGAGATACCCCGGATATAGCCTTCGGTATCCTTGACGACAAACCAGCACCGGCACAGCAATGTGGTCGCCGTCAGTGCCATCCACTGTTCCAGGTCAACCCCCGGCATGATCCGCTCGATCAGCGCATAGGCACGCAGCACGTCTCGGGCATTGAGTGTGCCGATCCTGTAGCCCATTCGCTCCGTCCGCACATCTTGCGTATCTGTTGTTGATCTGATGACAATTGGTCCATATTGCCGCACCCTGTGGATGTTGCCTTGATGCTAATCAACCTTAGGGTGGATTACCTTAAGCAGTGCGACGCGGCTTACTGCAACACCCTGCCGCTCCTGCGCGGCGACGATCTCGCCCAGGACCTGCGCCGCAGCCTTCCCGCCATGCCGATCGAAGCGCCAATAATTACCGCGACGATAGCGCCGGCCAGCACGCCAGCTCCGGCCCATACCGCACCCGCGACAGTGAGCGGCAATGCCGGCACGAATTCCCTCCAGGCATTGGTGATTATCCTGCGATCTGGCCGTTGCATGACGATGAGAGGCCGCAATATCGGCGAGGCGGCGGACAAATCCGCAAGCTGGTCCGAAAGCGACTGATAGCGCGCGAAGCTGCGCCGCATCGCATCACCCTGGCGCCGCAGAAAGTCTTCCTGCGAGGTGGCATAGACATTCAGTGCGGCCTGCCGGTCGAGACCAGAATGATTGGCCTGTTCGTCGAAATTCTGGATGATGATGGTCAGTTCGTCGATGGCTCCGCCGAGGCGCTGACGATATTGCTGCGCGAATTCAGGCACCTGTGAAAACAGTGCACCGCTGGATACGACAATCAGAAATACCAGTACGCGACGGACAAGAGACACGACCAACCCTCGGCTTCATCATCCCGATCAACGGATCCGGATCGCAAAGGTTGCGGCATTGGATCACGACGACGCACACTCTAATGCTTGGAAAGCGGCTCGTTGATCCGCTCCATCCTGAACCCGAGACCAATCAACCGGCCGGAAAGATGCGCAAGAATAGGCCAGCGGGCGATCCCGCGGATGAAGCCGGGTGGGCCTTTGCGCTTGCTTTCGTCCGCCTGATCAGTCCGACGGCCGCTTCGCATCATCAACTGCAGTTTCTGCGTGGCACGTGTGGGGAAACTGCGGCGTTTCTCGACCGCCGCAAGATCCGCATCGGAAAGCGTCTCTTCGCGAAGGGGAAGGGAGAGGATATTCGCCGCCGCGACGGCATCCTGAATGGCGAGATTTACGCCAACTCCGCCGATCGGCGACATGGCATGCGCCGCATCGCCGATGCAGATCAGCCCCGGCCGCCACCATTGCTTCAAACGATCGATCCGCACGGTCAGAAGGCTCGTATCGTCAAAGGACGCAATTTCATCCATGCGCTCAGGCGGCAGCGGCGAAACATCCGCCACCATCTTTCGAAAGGCCTCGATACCCTGATTGCGGATTTCGGCAAACGTCGTCCGGCGGATGACGTAACCGCATTGCCAATAGTCGCCGCGATCGATCAGTACGAGGCCCTGCCTCGGGCCGGCATGCCCCATCACCTCGTTCGGGTCGCTCGACTGCTTCGATAGCTTCATCCAGACGACCTCGCTCGGCACACCAAAACTTTCGACGATTAACCCGGCTTTGTCGCGAACGATGGAATTGCGGCCGTCGGCGCCGACGACGAGATCGGCCTCGATCACGATTTCACCGTCGGGCGTGCGGGCGACAAGGCCCGAAATCCTGCCGCTTTCTTCAAGAAGGCGAGTGACCTCGCTTTGCAGGATAAGCCGGAAATTGGGGAAGGATTGCGCTGATCTCGCCAGGAAATTCAGAAAATCCCATTGCGGCATGAAGGCGATGAAACGGTTTTTCACCGGCAGGCGGGAAAAATCTGCGATCGTGATCGTCCGCCCTCCCATTTCGGCCGAGAGCTTTTCCGCCCGCGTATGCGGCAGCGCCAGAAAGTCGTCGATCAGGCCAAGCTGATCCATCACCTCAAGCGTCGACGGGTGGATGGTGTCGCCGCGAAAATCCCGCAGGAAATCCGCATGTTTTTCAATGACGCTGACATCCACACCGGCTCGCGCCAGAAGGAAGCCCAGCATCAACCCGGCAGGACCGGCACCGGCGATGATACACGTCGTCTTGATCTTCACGATTTCGCTCATCGCTTCATTTCGCTCTGATACGCCGCCGGATCAAGCCATATCCGATCACATCTGCCACGTCCTGAGTGCTCTTGTGGCAGCCATCGTTCACTTGTAGACCAACCGCAACTGTGAATATGGAAACGGCATGGCAGATATGGATAGAAGCCGCATCAGCATTCTCGGGTCGACCGGCTCGATCGGTGTCAACACGCTGGATGTGGTCGCCCAGCTGGGCGGACGGGACGCCTTCGATATTGTCGCGATCACCGGCAACAGCAATGTTGCGCTGCTGGCCGAGCAGGCCAGGGCATTCGGTGCACGCCTCGCCGTTACCGCCGACGAAAAGCAATACGCAGCGTTGAAGGATGCACTTTCCGGCACCGGCATCGAGGTTGCAGCCGGGCGGGCGGCGCTGGTCGAAGCCGGTCAGCGTCCTTCCGATTGGGTTATGGCGGCGATCGTCGGCACCGCAGGTCTTGCGCCGACAGTCGCGGCGGCAGAGCGGGGTGCCGACATCGCGCTTGCCAACAAGGAATGCCTCGTTTCGGCAGGCGAACTCTTCGTCAATGCCGTCTCGGATGGCGGCGGCAAGCTCATTCCGGTCGACAGCGAGCATAGCGCCATCTTCCAGTCGCTGGAGGATGACCAGCGTCATGCGGTCGAGCGCATCGTCCTGACCGCATCCGGCGGACCGTTCCGCACCTTCAGCCGCGAGCAGATGGCGGGCGTCACCGCCGATGTCGCTCGCGCCCATCCGAACTGGTCGATGGGGCTGAAAATCTCGATCGGCAGCGCCTCGATGTTCAACAAGGCGCTCGAGATGATCGAGGCAAAACACCTCTTCGGTGTCCGGCCGGACCAGATCGAGGTGATCGTCCATCCGCAGTCGGTCATTCACTCCATGGTCGGTTACACCGACGGCTCGGTGCTCGCCCAGCTCGGTTGCCCCGATATGCGCACAGCCATCGGTTATGCGCTGACCTATCCGGATCGGCCGAAGCTCGATGTCGAGCGACTGGACTTTGCCAAGCTGGCACGACTGGATTTCGAAGCCCCCGATGAGGTGCGTTTTCCTGCACTGAGGCTTGCCCACACAGCAATGGACCGTGGCGGAGTGCAGGGCGCGGTGATGAACGCCGCGGAGGAAATAGCCTTCCATGCTTTCTGCGACAAGCGCATCGGCTTCCTGCAGATGGCGGATATCGCCGAACAGGTGATGGATGAGATGGTCGGTTACGGCACGGCAATCACGATGGACGACGTCTTTGCCGCCGACACGGAAGCCCGCCGCCGTGCTGCGGAAGCAATAGCTCAAAAGGAAATGGCCGCATAAGCGGCCATTTTTCTCTCATTTTCTATTCTATGACCTCAGGCCACATGCCGTGCTAGCGCGCAGCGCGACCACATCTGGTGCAGCGAATTGACCAGATGTTCGAGGTCTGCATCGCTATGCAGCGGCGTTGGGGTGATGCGCAGGCGCTCGGTCTTGCGCGGAACCGTCGGATAATTAATCGGCTGCACATAGATATTGCAGGTATCGAGCAGGATATCCGAAATCCACTTGCACTTGGCAGCATCGCCGACCATGACCGGTACGATATGGCTTGGGTTCGGCATATGCGGAATGCCATGCTTGTCGAGCATGCCGCGCAGTTTGCGCACCCGTTCCTGATGTCGTGCCCGCTCCATCTGGCTTACTTTCAGATGCCGGATCGAGGCAATCGCGCCCGCTGCAAGCGTCGGCGGCAGGGCCGTGGTGAAGATGAAGCCGGACGCAAACGAGCGGATGAAATCGCACAGCGCCGTGGATGCGGTAATATAACCGCCCATGACGCCGAATGCCTTGCCGAGCGTCCCTTCGATGATGGTGATGCGATCCATCAGACCTTCGCGCTCGGCAATGCCGCCGCCGCGCGGACCGTACATGCCGACCGCATGGACTTCGTCCAGATAGGTCATCGCACCGTATTTGTCGGCGAGATCGCAGATCTCCTTGATCGGCGAAATATCGCCGTCCATCGAATAGACGCTCTCGAACGCGATCAGCTTCGGCGCCTTCGGATCGGCTGCCGCAAGCTTGGCTTCCAGATCTTCGAGATCGTTGTGTTTCCAGATCACCCGCTCGCACTTGCCGTGACGGATACCTTCGATCATCGAAGCGTGGTTCAAAGCGTCGGAGAAGATGATCAGGCCGGGAATCTTCTGGCCGAGCGTACCGAGCGTCGCCCAGTTCGACATGTAACCGGAATTGAAGATCAGGCCCGCTTCCTTGCCGTGCAGGTCTGCGAGTTCGCGTTCCAGAAGAACGTGGTAGTGAGTTGTGCCAGAAATATTCCGGGTGCCTCCCGCACCCGCGCCACAGTGATCTATGGCTTCGTGCATTGCGGAGATTACCGCCGGATGCTGGCCCATGCCGAGATAGTCATTGGAACACCAGACAGTGACGTCCTTCGTGCCGTCTGCGGTATGGTGCGTCGCGCGCGGAAAACTTCCGCGGTGTCGTTCGAGATCGGCAAATACGCGGTAACGGCCTTCCTGATGTAGTCCGTCCAGCTCGTTTTTGAAAAATGCCTCGAAATCCATGCTTACGCTCCAAAACCTGCGTCAGGCCTTTTTTTGATTTTTGCCAGCTTCGTCGTCAACCCGAAAGAGGCCGCATGCGCCTGCCTGCGGCAATAGGCCCATTTTAGATTTATTCCAATCCAAATCTTAGCGGTAGTGAAAATGTGAAGATTGACCCATGTCAAGCGCCTACCGAAAAACTGCTGACCAACCGAAAACGAGATCAGTAGATCAACTTCTGATTGAAGCGTTTATTTTCATGAATCCTGCAGGCCGCAATTTACTAACGATATCAGCTGCTCATCCAACAAAACGCAATACTCATATGGACTCTTTGCAAGCGAGAACTATTGTTCCAACGGAAATGTCGCACCATCAAAGATAGAAGCGACGAAATCAAACGGGAGAAAGCCATGAAGAAGGCTCTGTTATTATTGGTGCTCGGCGCATCGCTTGCAAGCTGCACAGCGACGGAACAGGGTGCAGGCATCGGCGCGGCATCCGGCGCCATCATCGGCGGCGTCGCGACCGGCAATGTCCGCGGAGCAGCGGTCGGCGGCGCAATTGGCGGTGTAGCCGGCGCCCTCATCGGCAACGTCTCCGAGCAGCCGGGCCAGTGCTACTATCGCGACCGCTACGGCCGCCGTTATGTTGACGATTGCCCACGCCGGTACTGATCGCGCCTTGATGACATAAAGTCAGATATTTCAAATATGTGGCCCCGAAGTCAGCTTCGGGGTCTTTTATTTCATCAAATGATCATGCAGCCGAGATCAAGGGTACCCCTTTTAGGATTTTGCGGGTACAGAGGTTTCGAGCGACCATGAGGGTCTTGACCGACAGCTGCGATAACTAAGTCTGCGTATGGAAAAGATAAAAGCTGGGAGGATGAGCGACTGGAGCAGCCGGCGGCAAAGCTTGGCCTGCTTGCTGGCTGGTAGCTTGGCTCTTTCGCCCGTATTTGCATCCGAAGCCCATGCGTTCAAGATTTTCGGCATCACCCTGTTCGGCGGCGACGAGGAAACAGTCGAGGTCATAGACCCCGTTCGTTACGAAGCAACGCTCGAGACGGGCGATGCCGACAGCGACCTTGCCGACCGGTTGAAATCCGCAGCCGCTCTCGTGAATGACGACAAACAACCGGTCTCCGGTGATCTTGGCATTACCGTCAAGGCGCGTGAGGACCGTGATCGTCTCGTCGCCGTTCTTTACGAGGAAGCCCGGTATGGCGGCATCGTCAAGATATCGATCGCCGGAACCGACATTGATCAGCTTCCCCCGAACCCTACCTTCGACCATTCCAAGCCAGTTCCAGTTACGGTGAATGTAACGCCCGGCCCCGAATTCAAGCTCGGTACGGTGCGTTTCGAGGGAGACGCGGCCGGCAGGAATCCCGCGGATTACGATCTTGAACCGGGCGGTGCGGCCGGCTCGCTGATCATTTTGAAAGCCGGCGAGAAGATCGTTCTCGATCTGAAGGAAGAAGGACGCCCGCTGGCGCACCCTCTTCAACGGCAGATCACGGCGGACCATGCCAGCAAGACGGTCAACGTGGTGCTTGGCGCCGTCGGCGGACCGGTTGCGCCATTCGGCACCGTCACGGTCAAGGGCGCCCGCGCCGTGAACCCGGACTTCATCCAACGTTATTCCCGCCTCGACCGGCGCGAACGCTACTCGCCCGAACAGCTGAAAAAAGCCTCAGAGCGCCTGCGCCAGCTCGGCGTCTTCTCGAGCATCACGATCCACGAGGCCGACAGCCTTGCCCCGGATGGTTCCTTGCCGCTTGCGATCGAGGTCTCCGAGGGCAAGTTCCGCTATTTCGGCTTCGGCCTGGAATATGCATCGACCGATGGTGCAGGTGTCCAAGGGTATTGGGGACATCGCAACCTGTTCGGCCAGGCGGAATCGCTGCGGTTCGAAGGCGCTGTTTCCGGCATCGGCGCGACGACGGACGTGACGACCTTCGATTACACTGCCGGCATCACCTTCACCAAGCCCGGCATCTACGTGCCGGAAGCGACCTTCATCTCCAAGCTCGAAGCCAAAAGCGAAAATCCGGACGATATCTACGAGGCCCAGTCGATCACCTATTCGGCCGGCATCGCTTATGAACTCAATCCAACGGACAAGATCACCGGCGGCGGTGAAATCTCCTATATCCGCGCCGACGACGCTTTTGGCCGCAATGACTACCTGACCTTCAGCCTGCCGGTATCCTTCGAACGCGACACAAGGGACAACAAGCTTGACCCTACCGAAGGCTATTACGGAACCGTCTCTGCAAAGCCGAGTTATGAAGCACTGAAAGGCAATATCTTCTCGTCATTCGAGGGTTCGATTTCCGGTTATTATGGCATTGGAGCAGAAGACAAGGTAGTTCTTGCTGCCCGACTGGCCGCCGGCTCCGTCGTCGGAACCGGCGACCTTCAGGATATACCGGTGACGCGCCGCTTCTATCAGGGCGGCGGCGGCTCGGTTCGTGGTTACAGCTATCGCGAGATATCGCCCTATAATAGCGATGGTGATGCGTTAGGTGGCCGCTCCTACATATTGGCGTCTTTCGAAACGCGCGTAAAAGTGTCAGAGAATATCGGCATCGTTCCGTTCCTCGACGTCGGAACGGTGACAACCGAAATCGTGCCTGATTTCTCTGATATCCGTGCGGGTGCAGGACTGGGATTGCGTTATGCAACACCCTTTGGCCCCATCCGCTTTGATTTCGCAGTTCCGCTCAAGCGCTATGACGGTGGAAATTCGTTCGGTATTTATGCTGGCATCGGCCAGGCGTTCTAAAGAGGCAGCAACACAACTATGACATTCATCGTCCGCCTTCTGAAATGGACATTGAGAGCCGCGATCGCGGCAATCGGCGTCCTTTTCGTCATGGCGCTCGGCGTTGTTCTCTTCGTCGCCTTTACGCCCGTGGGCGGCGATATCGCTGCCAGCCGCATATCATCGCTCGTGTCGACGCCCGATCGCTCGATCACCTTCTCGCGGCCGGAAGGCCTGCTGACGGGCGATCTCAGGATCGGCGCTCTGACGCTGTCCGACAGCAAGGGACCTTACGCCCAGATCAACGGCATCGAGATCGACTGGTCCCCGACCGCTTTGATCACCGGCGAATTCCGTGCCGACCGGATTACCGCAGGCGCGATCGACGTATATCGCCCGCCGGAACCGACAGCCGCAAAACCCGCTACGACCACAACCTCTTCTACAGGCACCACCCTGCCGGTCGGCATCCGGGTCGCACAACTCGACCTGCCGGACATCAACCTTGCTCAGGCATTGTCCGGCCGCGATTTCGCTCTATCGCTGAAGGGCTCGATCGACGCCACGGGGCCGAATATCTCGCTCGACCTTCAGGCAACCCGCAAGGACGAGCCGGATGCCAGGGCGCTGGCGGACATCGTCTATGCCCCGTCCGAAAACCGCCTGACGTTGAAGGCATCTGTTTCCGAGCCGGAAGGCGGGCTTCTCGCACGCCTGCTGAGACTGCCCGGCGCGCCGGCCGTAGAACTCGGCCTCGATGGCGAAGGCCCTCTGTCCAATTGGGCCGGCAAGCTGAGCGGAAATGTCGATGGCCAGCCGGTCATTTCCGTCGATGGACGGCATGTGCTGGTGGATAACGGCGGGCATCGCGTCGAGGTCAAGGGCGGCGGCCAGTTGGCCACGCTGATGCCGCCGGCATTGCGTGACCTGTTTGACGGCACGACCGACATCGATATCGCCGCAACCTACTCGAAATCGGGCCGCGTCGATTTCCAGCGCGGTCAGCTGACCTCGGGTGCAGTGCGTATTTCCGCCAAGGGCGCTTGGGATCCGAAGGGCGACAACAGCCTGACGGCAAGCCTTGCCGGCACCAAGGGTCCGGTCGAAGTCGCGTGGCCGATCAACGGCCAGCCGAGCCGCTTCTCACTCGAAACGCTGAACTTCACCCTGACCGGCGCTGCCGCTGCAGCCCGTTTCAATGCGACCGCATCGCTTCCCTATGCCGAGCTTCCGCAAGGGCGCTTCCGCCAGATCAGGCTTCAGGCGGAAAGCGAAGACCTCGATCTCATCGCACGGGCAGGCAGCATTCGCAGCCGCTTCACGGTGGGTGAACTGAATTTCGCCAATGCAGATCTGGCGCGCGTGGTCCGGGGTCCCGTCACGCTCGATGCACCGCTGCGCCTGGCGCCGCCCGCAATCGGGCTCGACGCCGCCACGTTCGAAAGTGCCGGTTTCAACGGTACGGTCAGCGGAGCCTACGACACCTCGAAACAGGCCGTCACCGGCAATTTCCGCATGTCGGCCAATCCGAGCATTCTGCCCCCATCGCTCAGCTCACGCTTCGAGGGCGCGATCGCGGCCGAAGGCTACGTAGATTTCGTCCAGAACGGGCGCATGAGCCTGGAAAACCTCGTCGTCAAGTCGAATGCCCTGGAAGCCCATGGCAATGTGTTGATGGAAAACGGCAACGTATCCGGCCGGCTTGCCGGTCGCTTGCCCGACATCAAACGCTGGCTCGGCGACGCAGAGGGTGCCGCAGGCTTCGACATTTCCGCAAAAGGTCCGCTAACCGGCGCCAATGTGAGAGCCGTCATCAATTCCGCCGAAGCCCGCCTTGCAGGCCGTAGGCTGGAAGACCTGAGCCTCGTGCTTGAAGGCACGGCTAATCCAGATGCGCCGCAAGGGCATCTATCGGTCAACGGCTCGATCGACAGCAAGCCGATCCGCATCAACAGCGACCTCGCGTCTGCCAATGGCGAGACACAGGCGCCAGCGATCAACGCCGAAATCGGCCCGAACAAACTGACGGGTGCCCTGACCTTCTCGCCCGAGTTCATGCCGTCCGGCCAGCTTCAGTTCGATTTCCCCGATGTTTCCCTGCTCGCGGCGCTTGCCGCCCAGCAGGCCCAGGGCGATCTGAAAGGCTCCGTCACCTTCAACCGCGAAGGCCAGACCACCGCCGCGATCATCAAGGCGAACGGTTCGGCGCTTCGGCGCGGAAATGCCGGCCTGCTGCAGCCGGCAATCGACCTGACCATTCCGGACATCAAGACGATTGCCGCACAAGGCTCGATCCGTGCCGCGCGCCTCGGAACCGACAGCATCTTTCTTGAAGGTCTGAATGTCGGACTGGACCATTCGGGCACGACCACAACGATCGACCTCTCCGCCAACTACGATGCGGCACCCTTGACGACGAAGGCGACGATCGAAACAGCAGGCGGCCTTGCGATAGGCCTGCAGAGTTTCGAGGCGACCCCGCGCAAAATCCCGGTGCGGCTGGAAAGCCCAAGCCGGATCGTCATCGAAAATGGCGGCGCACGCCTGTCGAACCTGACACTTGCGACCGGCACCGGCAGCGTTTCGGTGACGGGTACCGCGGGCTCGACGCTGGATGTCGCGGCGAAGATCAACGCCCTGCCGGCGAGCCTCCTCAACACTTTCCTGCCGACGATCCACGCGGCAGGCAATATTTCGGGTACGATCAATGCGACGGGCACCAGCTCGGCTCCCGCGATAAAATATGATCTAGAATGGAGTGATGCCCAGCTTCGCCAGATGCGCGACGCTGGCATCGGGCCGTTTCGCCTCTCTGCATCAGGCACATTTGCAAATGGCGCAGTTACACTAGAGGAAACCCGTGTCTCCGGCAGCGGCGGCATGGAGGTCACGGCCGATGGCAAGGTGCTTCTCAACGAAAACGGCGGTCCGGCACTGAACATCAATGCCCGCGCCAAGGCCATTCCCGCAAACATCGCCAACGCCTTCGTTCCGAACCTCGGCGCCCAGGGGATGATTTCCGGCACTGTGACCGCCACGGGTACGCCTCAGGCGCCCGCGGTTCGCTATAGTCTTCGCTGGGACAACGCAGCCGTCAGCCAGACCACGAGCGCCGGCGTTGCAGCCGTCGACATCACCGCCGAGGGAACGTTCCAAGACGGCCGGGTGACGGTTGATACGCGGCTTTCAGGTGGCGGTGGCATTGCTTTGTCGGGCGGCGGTACGGCCGTGATTACCGGTGACAGACCACTCAATCTCAAATTCTCCGGCAATGTTCCATTCTCGATCCTCGCCGGCCAGCTCGCAGCGCAGGGCTTCGTTCTGGAAGGCACCGGCAATGTCGATATCGCCGTTGGCGGCAACGCCGCATCACCGGCAATTACCGGCACGCTTGCGACATCAGGATCGCGGCTGATCGATGTCCGCAGAAACCTGGCAATCACCGGCCTGACCGCCAACGTCGCGCTGGACGGCAAGACGGCGCGACTATCGGGCATCTCGGGCTCTCTCTCGGGCGGAGGCACGGTTTCGGTAGACGGTACGGTCGGCATCGAGCCCGCATCCGGCTTCCCCGCAGACCTGACGATCAAACTGGCCAAAGCAAGTTATGCGGACGGCACGCTGTTTGCCGTGACCGCAGACGGAACCCTCACGTTCAAGGGGCCGGTCATGTCAGGCCCCACACTCGGCGGCGACATCACGCTGACCAAGGCCTCGATCACGGTTCCTGCCAAGCTGCCGACATCGCTGCGCTCCATCGATATCCGTCACCGCAATGCGCCGGCCGATGTTTTGCGGCAGATGGAAGAGATCCGGCCGAAACAGGCATCGGGCAGTTCCAACCCCATCAAGCTCGAGTTGAAGGTCCGCGCACCGAACGGCATCTTCGTGCGTGGCCGTGGCATCGATGCGGAACTCGGCGGAGACCTGACTGTCGCGGGAACGGCGATCGCGCCGCAGGTATCCGGCGGCTTTGAGATGCGTCGTGGCCGTATCATCATTCTGACCAAGCGCCTCGATTTCACCAATGGCGATATCACCTTCGGCGGCGGCCTTATTCCTGTTCTCAACATGGCGGCCGATACGACCTCGGGCACGACGACCATCACCGTCGGCGTAACCGGAATGGCCGATGATCCGACGATCGCTTTCACGTCATCCCCTGCCTTGCCGCAGGATGAAGTTCTGGCGCAGCTGATCTTCGGCCAGTCCATGTCGCGGCTCTCGCCCCTGCAGATCGCCCAACTGGCGGATGCGGTCAGCCAGCTGGCCGGCGGCGGCTCGACATCGCTGTTGCAAACGCTGCGCAGCAATCTCGGCGTCGACGATCTGGACGTCAATACGGATGCGACGGGCCAGACCACCGTTTCGGTCGGCCGCTACATCAACAACCGCACCTATCTCCAGGTCGAACAAGGCGGCGAAGGCGGCGCCCAGGCGACCATCAATCTCGATGTCGGTCGCGGTGTGAAGCTCAAGGCTGGCGCGGGTACCGAAGGCGGCAAGGCCGGTATCTTCTACGAGAAGGAATATTGAGGCGCATCAGCGCCCGATAGTCCGCGCTTTTGCGTTCCATGATTTATGTTTGAGCAATAATCCTCGGTTAAAGTCGGCATCGCGCGATCTGAGATTCGCCGTGCTTCGGCGCCGGACCGCGACGTGATGAAGATTTACGCCTGAATTGTCAGGCGCAGTGATCGTCGCGCAGGCAACGGAAAGCTGGGGCATTTTTGATGGCAACCACGATCAATTCTACAATGTATAGCGGCGAAATGCTTGAGATCATCGCCTTCCGTCTTCACGATCAGGAATTCTGCGTCAAGACGACGACGATCCGCGAAATCCGCGGCTGGGCACCGTCCACCCCTCTGCCGCATGCGCCGAAGGATGTGATCGGCGTCATGAACCTGCGCGGTTCGGTCATCCCGATCATCGATCTGGCCTATAAGCTCGGCATGAAGAGCACGGTTGCCAATGAACGCAGCGCCATCGTCGTTGCCGAAGTCCATAACATGGTCATCGGCATGCTTGTCGACCGCGTCTCCGACATCCTGACCATTCCGTCGAGCCAGGTTCAGCCGGTTCCGGAAGTCTCCGCATCCTTCGACAAGTCCTTCTCCGAAGGCATCATCGCCAACGAGAACGGCATGATCTGCTTCCTGAACCTCTCCAAGATGTTCAAGGGCAGCGAGATGGAAGAGATTGCTGCCTGAGCGCAGTCCATCCGATATAAAGCAAGTTCAAGAGCCGCAGAAATGCGGCTCTTATTGTTTGCGGGCTAATAATTGTATTTTTAATAAAGATCGCATTAATTTTTTAATGTCCTAATATAAGTGGAAGTTCAGCGTCTTGGACGAATACGCGGCTTCCGCTGACTATGTGGCAGTAGCCGCCAAAAGGCTACGTCTGAGGGACATTCCATGCTGGGACTGGGCAAGTCGGCAGGTGCATTAGACATTCTCGCCGCGATATCGCGATCGCAGGCAGTCATCGAATTCGATCTTGGCGGAAACATTCTCAACGCCAATCCCAACTTTTGCGAAGCGCTGGGTTATTCGCTGCAGGAGATAAAGGGCAAGCATCACCGCATCTTCTGCGATGCGGATTACGCCGCATCGGCCGAATACAAGGTCTTCTGGGCCAACCTTGCCGCCGGCAGCTTCGACGCCAGGGAATACAAGCGGATCACCAAATCAGGACGCGAGATCTGGATCCAGGCCTCCTACAATCCTGTTTCGCGCGGCGGCAAACCTTACAAGGTCATCAAGATCGCGACCGATATCACGGCAGCGAAGATCAAAGCCGTGGAGGACGCAAGCAAGCTCTCCGCCATCAGCCGTTCGCAGGCCGTCATCGAGTTCGCACCGGACGGCACCATTCTCGAGGCCAACGAAAACTTCTGCGCCGGGCTGGGTTATGATCTGTCGGAGATCAAGGGCAAGCACCACCGGATGTTCTGCGAACCCGGTTATGCCGCATCCAGGGAATATGCCGAATTCTGGCCGCGCCTCGCCAATGGAGAATTCATCGCCGACGAATTCGTCCGTTACGGCAAGGGTGGCAAGGAAATCTGGATCCAGGCGGCCTATAATCCGATCGTCGATCTGCACGGCAAGGTCTCAAAGGTGGTGAAATTCGCCACCGACGTGACACCGCGCATGAGCGCCATCGGCCTGCTCGGCAGCGGTCTTCGCGATCTGGCGGATGGCAAGCTCGATCAGTCTATCGATACCCGCTTCGTCCCCAGCATGGAATCGACCCGTCAGGACTTCAACTCGGTCGCCGCCAAACTGCGCGACGCCATGAAGCTGGTCGCCCAAAACGCCTCCGGCATAGCCTCCGCATCGAGCGAAATCCGGGACGCCTCGCAGGAACTGGCAAAGCGCACCGAACAGCAGGCGGCATCGCTGGAAGAGGCCGCAGCCGCACTCGAAGAGATCACCCGCACGGTCAGCGATTCCAGCAATCGCGCCGAGGAAGCCGGGCGGCTCGTCACAAGTACCCGCCAGAATGCCGAACAATCCGGTCTTGTTGTCCAGCAGGCGATCTCCGCCATGGACGAGATCGCCAAATCGTCGAACGAGATCACCAACATCATCGGCGTCATCGACGACATCGCCTTCCAGACCAACCTGTTGGCGCTGAATGCGGGCGTCGAAGCGGCCCGTGCAGGCGAGGCCGGCAAGGGATTTGCGGTCGTCGCACAGGAAGTGCGTGAACTGGCACAGCGCTCAGCCAAGGCCGCCAAGGAGATCAAGACGCTGATCAACACCTCCAGCCATCAGGTCTCGGGCGGTGTCGAACTCGTCGGCCGGACGGGAAACTCGTTGCGGGATATTTTGGGCCAGGTCGCCAGCATTCATGAAAACGTCTCCGCCATTGTCGAGGCCTCCCGCGAACAGGCGTCGAGCCTGCGCGAGATCAGCCAGGCGGTGAACCACATGGATCAGGCGACCCAGCAGAACGCCGCCATGGTGGAAGAGACGACCGCGGCAAGCCACTCTCTGGCAAGCGAGGCCGAAAGCCTGCGCGGCTTGCTGATGCAGTTTGATATCGGCGCCGAGGCTGCAGCCATGTCTCGGCCAACCACTCAAACGGCCTACGCCAACACAGCCTCGCTGCGCATGGCCCATGCCAATCTCAAACAGGCAGCGGGTTGGCAGGATTTCTAAACTGAAACGGATAAAGGGAGGCCGGTCCGGCCTCCCTCTGTTTCTCAATCCTTCGCTTCGAACGGAGTCGGACGCCGACCAGCACCCTGCCGCTCCAGCATCCAGCCCGGATATTCCGGCATCAATGCGCTGACTTCGTCGAGCTTCTTCAAATCCTCAGCATCAAGCTTGACGGAAACAGCCTTCAGATTTTCATCTAGCTGTTCGATCCGCTTTGCCCCGATGATGACGCTGGTCACGAAAGGCTTGGCGAGGATATAGGCAAGCGCCACGGCGGCGACGCTTGTCTCGTGCTTGGCTGCAATCTCCCGCATTGCCGCGACACACGCCCAGGCGCGATAATTGTCGACCGGCGGGAAGTCGAATTCCTGACGCCGGCCTTCGCCATTCCCCGGCGCGCCGGGGCCGTATTTGCCCGACAGCAGACCACCGGCCAGCGGCGACCACACCATCAGGCCGAGCTTTTCTTCCTGCATCAGCGGCACGATTTCACGTTCCAGATCACGGCCGGCAATCGAATAATAGGATTGCACCGTCTCGAACCGGGCAAAACCGCGACGCTCCGAAATGCCGATCGCCTTGGCGATCCGCCATGCCGCCCAGTTGGACAGGCCGATATAGCGAACCAGCCCGCGTGAGACGAGATCGTCCAGCGCCCTCAGCGTCTCGTCGATCGGTGTGACGGTGTCGGTGCCATGGATCTGGTAGAGATCGATATGGTCGACCTGCAGCCGCTCCAGGCTTTGCTCGACCGAATCCATGATATGCCCGCGCGATGCACCCCGGTCATTGGGCTTGTCGCCCATCTGCCCGAGAAACTTGGTCGCGATCACGATGTCCTTGCGCGCCACGCCGATATTGCGGATTGCTTGTCCGAGAATGCGCTCCGAATTGCCGAACGAATAGACATCGGCCGTATCGACGAAATTGACGCCTGCCTTTACCGAGCGATCAAGTATCCGATCTGCGGTATCCTGATCGACGCCGGCGATCTTGCCCCACAGCGCCGCGCTGTCGGCTTCGCCGAAGGTCATCGTGCCGAGGCATAGTTCCGATACGAACAGCCCTGTATTGCCCAATTGATTGTATCGCATGAACGGCTCCATCTGGGAGATATATGATTTGAATGAGGTGGTGCCCCTGCCGCAGGATGACGCATTCCGCGAAAGGCACGGGCACACTCATAACCGACGTTGACCTGCCTGGCAAGCAAACGGAGGGTCCTCCGATTAAAAAACCGGAATATAGCGGTATTTTATCCCGGCATCAGGCGACGTCGGCAGCAGATCCTATCGCAATACGCTCCGCGCCGGCAAATATCTCGAAATCCTCGCTACGTGTCAGCGCGACGAGGGTGATGCCTGCCTCCTCCGCCGTGCGAATGGCGAGAGCGGTCGGCGCAGAAATAGCCACGAGCGTCGAACTTCCAAGTATTGCAGTCTTCTGCACCATCTCGACCGAGATACGGCTGGTGACGGCAACGATGCCTTGGCTACCCTCGCGCCCGGCTCGCATCACCGCACCAGCCAGCTTGTCGAGCGCATTATGCCGGCCGACATCCTCGCGAACGGCAATCAATCCCTCGCCGGGAATGAAAAATCCTGCACCGTGAACCGCATGTGTCTCGGCATGCAACGGCTGCGCACCGTTCAAGGCAGCCATCGCAGCCGTGATATCCTCGGGTGTCAGCGTCATCTGGACATGGCTGACATCGGGCACAACACGCATCGCCTGCTCTATCGATTCTATACCGCACAATCCGCAGCCCACCGGACCGGCCATATGCCGCCGCCGGGCGCGCAGCGCATCCTCCTTGTTTTCAGCAAGCCGAACCTGCACATCGAGCCCCTGCCCTTCTTCCAGAACCGTGACCTCCTCGATCTCGGCCATGGAAGTGATGATGCCTTCGGTCAGGCTGAAACCTATGGCAAAATCCTCCAGATCAGCCGGCGTGCCCATCATCACGGCATGGGTGGAACCGCCATAGGAGAAGGCGATCGGAACTTCCTCAGGCACCGAACGCGATCCCGCTCGAACAACGCCATTGCGGCGAATGATTTCCTGCGCGACAGTCGTCGTTCTGAAGCCGCTCATCGGCTCTCCTCGATTGCTTCGTCGATGCATTCTACGTGCTGTCCGTCAAAGGCACCACTATCATGTAATGTCTCTGCCATGGATCAACAGCCACAGACCGCCACCCGCAGATGTGGAAATTTACGTCTCCGTCTTGTCCAAACCGAGGCCTCTCGCCTCATGCAGAAGCGCGGAGACCAGAGGCGTAAACGGCTCCCGGTATGGAGCGACAAGCCCCACCATGTGTCTTGCTTCCGGCTCGACGATGGGGATCGTGCGAAGTCCCTGTGTAAACCCGAAGGATTTGGCGACATTGCGCGGCATGATGCTCGCCCAACGCCCGGTCGCCACATGCGACAGCAGCACGACCATCGAATTCGACTCGAGCATAGGCGTGATCGACACGCCCGCATTGGCCAGGTGCTGGTTGATGATCCTTCGGTTCTGCATGTCCGGCGTCAGCAGGCACAGCCGGATATTTGCCATCTCGGCCCAGGTCACGGTGTCCCTGTCGGCATGCGGCGTCCCCTCGGCCGTTACAAGCGTATAATCTTCGGAGTAAAGTGGAACGCTGGTCACACGCCCGAGCGGTTCATTGTCCAGATAGGTAATCCCGGCATCGATCTCGAAATCGTCGAGCTGCGAAAGCACCTGCAGGGAATTGCGCGAGACGACCGAGAAGGTCACGTTCGGATGTTTCTCCTGAAACGGCTCCGTCAGTCGCGGCACCATGGCAAGCGCCGTGGGGATGACGGCAAGCCGGATATGCCCGGCCAGCCCCTTGCGCGCTGCCCGCATTTCCTCACGCATCGTCCTTGCGTCACCGACGATGCGTTTTGCCCATTCCAGAACCCGCTGACCTTCCGGCGTCAGCCCCTGATAGCGGGAGCCACGCACGACGAGCTGTACGCCGAGCTGCTCTTCCAGCTGACGGATAGCGGCAGACAGAGAAGGCTGGGCAATGCCGCATTCCTCTGCGGCGCGCCCGAAATGCTCCTCCCGGACCAGAACGATAAAGAATTCGAGCTTGTCGATCATGCCGGCATTCCGCCTTCGGTAACATTCCCAAGGAATGTCTACCGGCTTCCGCCTCAGTGTACCAGCCGCCGACTACGGACGTCTGCCCAGTTCACAATCCAAGCGAATTGGACAGGTCCTTCAACATCCGGGCGCTGCGTTTCAAGGCCTCGAATTCTTCGTGATCGAGATCCGGCAGCAGATCCGCCGTTACACCCCGTGCGCCGACCACGCGGGGCAGGGACAGGGTGACGTTATCGACACCGGCCACATGCGCCGTCTGGATCGAAACCGAAAGCACCGAGCCTTCGTCGCGCGTGATCGCCCTGACGATGCGGGCGATACCGGCACCGATGCCGTAATAGGTCGCCCCCTTGCCCTCGATGATCTTGTAGGCGGCGTTGCGTACGTCATGGTCGATCGCCTTGCGCACCTCTTCGGTGACCGGCTTGCCCAGTTGCGCCGCAAAGGAGACGAGATCGGCAGAACCCGCGACCGCACCCGACCATGCCAGAACTTCGCTGTCACCATGTTCGCCGATGACGAAGGCTGGGATGGATTGCGGCGAGATTTCCATGTGCCGGGCAAGCAGGCTGCGGAAGCGGGCCGTATCGAGGATCGTACCGGAGCCAATCACCCTATGCGGCGGCAGACCGGAAATGCTGGCCGTAATATGGGTGATGATATCGACCGGATTGGCAGCGACCAGCAGGATAGGATCAGGCACGACGGCGAGAATTTCGCTGACGATGCTGCGGATGACAGCCGTATTGCGCCCCAGAAGTTCGAGCCTGCTCTCCCCCGGCCTCTGGCCGACGCCGGCCGACAACACGACGATACCGGCACCGGCGAGATCCGCATAACCGCCAGCCCTCACCCGCGTCGCAGACATGAACGGCACGGCATGCGAAATGTCCTCGGCCTGCGCGACTGCGAGCGCTTCGTTTTTGTCGACGAATACGATTTCATTGGCGTAACCGGCAATTGCGAGCGCAAAACCCGCCGAACTGCCGACCATACCTGCCCCGACAATACCTATCTTCATAACAATAACTCCGTGAAAGCCCGACCATACCAGTTCGGCATCACGGTGCCATGCCGAAATCAGCCGATCCGTGTGGCCTTAAGACGCTCCTCGTCCAGCACCACGCCGAGGCCCGGCACATTCCCCAATTCCAGCCAGCCGTGACTGTGCTTCAGCGACGAGACCATCGGATAATCCCTTCGCGCCTCGCTCCATTCGGGATTGTCGTAGGGATATTCGAGAAACGGCGCATCGCCGGCGCCAGCCGTCAGATGCGCGTTGGCCAGCACGCCGATCCCGTTTGTCCAGCTGTGCGGGGTGAACATCACTCCCGCTTCGCGCGCCTGATAGACCAGTCGCCGGCAACCGGTAATGCCGCCGACCAGCGCCACGTCCGGCTGGATCACGTCGAAGGCGCGTTCCTCGATGATGTCGCGGAATTCGTAAAGCTCGCGGGTCATTTCGCCACCGGCAATCCTCACCGAAGTCGCCTCCTTCAAGGCCTTCATGCCCTTGCGGTCGGAACGGAACAGCGGTTCCTCCATCCAGTAGATGTCGAGCTTTTCCAGTTCCTTCGCCACGGAAAGCGCATCCTTGAAGGTCCAGGCGAGTGTCGTATCCCACGGCATACGCCAGCCCTGATTGCAGTCGACCATCAGCTCCAGCTTCGTCCCCACCCGCGCACGGATCGCTTCCAATGCCTTCACGTCGTCGCGCCATCCGGAGCGCCCTCCCGACGAAGACGAGAAGCGCACCTTCATCGCCGGAAAACCTTCCCCGACATAACGTTCCGCTTGATCCGCCATGGCGGAAGGATCACGTAATACGCCGGAGGATGCATAAAGCCGTACCCTGTCGGATCGTCCGCCCAGCATCCGCCAAACCGGCTCGCCGGTGATCTTGCCGGAAAGGTCCCACAGCGCCAGATCCATCGGCCAGCAGCGGCCATAGTGGAAATTGATATGCGACAGAACCTCGTAATGCCGCTCCAGATGCCGCGGATCCTGCCCGATGAACAAATCCTCGTGCCCCTCGAACCCTTTCATCAGATCGCCTGACCCAATCCCTTCGCGCCCCTCGTCATCCCTCACCCGCACGATCGTCGCATCGAAATGGTTGCGCGCCCGCCCGTCCCAGCTCGCCTTGAACGGCGGATCGAGGGGCAGGCGGTGATAGGAGATGTCGATGGATGTGATACGGCTCATGAAACCCGGCTCCTCGTAATGTCCACAGGCGGTTGCCCTTATCGCGTCGCAAGAGACCCCCATCATCCGCCTGCCGGCACGGAAGGAACTAGCTCAATCACTCACCCGAACTGCTGCCAGATCGTCTCGTAGTCGCAATATTTGTCGATCGCGTGGACCGAGCGGTCCCGCCCGAAACCGGATTGCTTGAAGCCGCCGAAAGGGGTGGAAAAATTCGACATGTCATAGGTGTTGATCCACACCGTACCGGCATGCAGCGCTTCCGAAAAGCGATGCGCCCGGTCCATGTCCCTCGTGAACACGGCACCCGCCAGACCATAGATCGTATCGTTGGCGATCCTTAGCGCCTCCTCTTCGGTGTCGAAGGGAATGGCGGCGAGAACCGGCCCAAAAATTTCCTGTCGTGCAAGGCTCATGTCGTTGGTCATGTCGACGAAGACGCCAGGCGAAATATAATAGCCGCCTGTCTCGGGCAGAACCTGCTCCGCGCCAAACGCCCGACGCGCGCCCTCCTTCTCGCCGGCGGCGATCATGCCGAGCACCTTTGCCATATGCGCCTCCTCGATCAGCGCACCGATCTGTGCGGAGGGTTCGAAAGGATGCGCGAGCGCGATATCGCTTTTCGTCACCGCCTCGATCTTTTCGATCAGCTTGTCCTGCACCGAGCGCTGCACCAGAAGCCGGGTCGAGGCATGGCATGTCTCGCCGGAATTGTAGAAACAGCCCCAGGCCACGGCAGATGCAGCAGCATCCAGATCGGCATCCTCGAACACCACGAGCGGCGACTTGCCGCCGAGTTCCAAAGCCACCCGCTTGACGTTCGATTGCGCCGCATAGCCCATGATCAGCTTGCCGACCTCGGTCGAGCCGGTAAACGCGATCATGTCGACATCCATATGCAGCGCCAGAGGTTTGCCCGCCTCCTCACCATAACCGGTGACGACATTGAAGACCCCCGCCGGCAACCCCGCCTCGACCGCCAGTGCCGCAAGCCGGATGGCCGACAGCGACGATTGTTCCGCCGGCTTCAGCACCACGGAATTACCGGCCGCGATCGCCGGCCCTAGCTTCCAGGCATCGATGATCATCGGATAGTTCCACGGCGTGATCGCCCCGATGACGCCGAGCGGCACCTTGCGGACCAGAGCACGGGCATTCGGCCCGGTCGGCGCGATCTCGTCATACAGCTTGTCGATCATCTCGCCGTAGAACTGGATGCCATCAGCGCAGAGCCTGACATCGACATTGAGCGACGCCAGAACCGGCTTGCCGACATCGAGCGTTTCCAGCATCGCCAGTTCTTCGCCGTGGGCGCTGATCAGTTCCGCCCATTTCAGCATGATCTTCTTTTTCTCAAGCGGCTCCTTTTTCCGCCAGACACCGGTCTCGAATGCCACCCGCGCCGAAGCGACCGCGGCATCGATATCCACCACCCCACCACGGGCCAACGCCGCGCCCGGCTTGCCATCCATCGGCCGGTTACGGGTAAAGGTTTCTCCGGAAACCGCGGCGCGATAGTCGCCGTCGATGAAATGACGCCCTTCGAGCTTGAGGGAGGAAAGCGCGCGTTCCCAATAGTCGCGGGTATAGGTCTCGGTCATCGGGAGGTCTCCTCAAAGCGTCTTCGGCAAGGACATGATCCGGGCTGCGAAAGCATCGATATCCGCATCGGTTACCTCGCAGATCGTCGAACGGCGCATCGGCTGGTTTTCCGGCGCCCGCATCTCCGCGGCCAGATCTTCCGCGGAGAACCCATCGAATGCCTTGGGCAAAACCCGTTCTACACCGCAGCGATCCATCAGATCTGAAACGAAGCCAGGCACCGCATCTGCATTTTTCAGACCGATCGCGCGGGCGGCTTCGTTGAGATCGGGCGTATCCATGTCGGCGAGCCAGGAAAGCGTCGCTTCGAAACCCAATGCCGTCGCAAGCCCGTGATGGATGGGCGCAAGCCCCGCCAGCGCATGACTGATGTTGTGCGCGATGGCCGTGCCGCAATTGTCGATGGCGATCCCGGCATAACAGGAGCCGAGCAGCACTTTGCCGCGCGCTTCCAGATTGCCCGGCGCCTTGACGGCCGCCTCCAGCGAGCCTGCGACCAGCCGCATTGCCTCATGCGCGTAGAGCTTGGCTCCCGCATGGGTGTTGCGGTTGGTCGCGGCCTCGAAGGCGTGAATGAATGCGTCCATGCCGCACCATGCCGTCAGGTTCGGCGGCAGCGAAATCGTCAGTGCGGGATCGAGCAGGACCAGATCGGCCTTGGTTTCAGGCCCCCAGATCCAGAGCTTCTTGCCCTCAGGCCCGGCAAAGATATTGGTCGCGGATGTCTCCGAGCCCGTCCCGGCCGTGGTCGGCACCATGATCTTTTTCAGCGGGTTCTTCGGCAGTGGATTGGCCGCCAGCGCATAAAACATCGGGTCCTCGCCGGACGCAGCACAGCAGGCGGCGACCTTGGCGATATCCAGCGCCGATCCGCCGCCAATGCCGACCACCACATCCGCACCCTTGGCAAGCGCGCTTGCCGCCTGCAGATGCGCGAGCTTCGGTTCGCCGGAAAACTCGCTGTAAAGGCGTGGCTCTATACCAGCCTCCGCCAGCTCTCCCGCAAGGCGTTTCGCCAGCCCTCCAGACGCCAGAAAACCGTCCATGACGATCAGCACTGCACGAGCGCCGTCGAAACCTCTGATCGCGCCGGCCAGATCACCAAACAGGCCCGAGCCGAAACGGATATCCGGGATGAAGGACGTGGAAAACTGCATGGCGGCTCACAGGAAAGAAACAATCGCCCACAGTCTGCATCACAATTTCAGCTCTTCAAATCCATTGAAATATCGGCTTATTTGATGATCTGAGATCATGGAGGAGATCATGCTGGATCGCATACCACTGGAGGCTTTCCGGGTTTACGACGCGGCCTGCCGGTTCATGAATTTTTCCCGGGCCGGGCGGGAACTGCACATCACCCAGGCCGCGGTCAGCCGTCGCATTCAACGGCTGGAGGAACAGCTCGGGACAAAACTCTTTACCCGCCGTGGCCGTAACCTTGCGCTGACCCCGCAGGGCGAGCGGTTGGCGCAGCGGGTTCGCGCCACGCTCGAATATTTGGAAGAGAGCCTCGAGCCATTTCGTGGCGGCGGCTCCGAAACCATCTCGATCGCCGCCAGCGGGTCGGTCTCGCATCTCTGGCTCGCCAAACGCCTCAAGGATTTCGATAACGGCAATCCCTCCGTTTCCGTCAGACTGCTGACGACGGATGCACCGTCCGAACTCGCCTCCGAAGCCAATGATCTCGTCATCCTTTATTCCACCGGCGAACATCTACGCTGGAACCTCACCCCCCTGATGAAGGAGGTGCTGCTGCCGGTTGCCTCGCCGGATTTCATCGACAAGCACAGGCTCGATCCCGTCGCGATCAGCCCCGACGAGATCGCCCGTCTCGACCTGATCGATTATGAGCGCTTCAACGCCCACTGGATTTCGTTTCGCCAATGGTTCGCGCGGTTGCCCACTCCGCCCAAGGCCCGCATCACGCCCCGGCTATCTTTCTCCACGTATGCGCTGGCGGTCGATGCAGCCCTGCGTGGCGACGGCGTCACGCTCGGCAGTATCGGTCTCATCGCCGATCAACTGGCCTCGGGCGCGCTCATGGAGTTGGGATCGCAGCGTCTCGAAACCGGTTACGGCTACCATCTCGGTATGCCGCGTTATCGCTCGCTGACACCGGGCGCGGCGCGGTTGCACCAGCATCTGCTCTCTGGGCTTTGAAGCACGGAGGAAGAAACAGCAGCTCAAAACGCAAAAAAGCGGCCCGCAAGGACCGCCTTTTAAATGCCTTGTCACAAAAACTTATGCTGCGACGACGATGCCGTTCAGCTGCGTCAGGTCCGTCAGGAACTGTTCGAGCCTGGTCTTGTGCTCGTCGCCGGTCGCCTTGCCGATTTCGGCCTGCGTCGTTTCGATACGACGCTGAAGCGTGTCGACAGTCAGCTCGGCAGCCGGAATGGCGGCATCCGCCAGAAGCGTGCAGCTCTCCGGCAGGATATCGGCGAAACCGCCGAACACCACGTATTTGGTAACCTGTCCGGAAGCGAGCTTGACCGAAACGATACCCGGCTTGATCGTCGTCATCGTCGGCGCATGCTGGGCAAGCACCGTCATTTCGCCAAGCGTCGCCGGGATCACCACTTCGGATACTTTTTCCGAAACGAGCAGACGCTCGGGGGAAACCAGTTCAAAATTGAAAGCGTCGGCCATGAAGGTCCACTTCCCCATAATTCGCAGGCAATTTGCATGTCCTGCGCGAAATCGCGTGTCTTATGCTGGAATGACGCGCCGAAAAACCAGCGCGCCATTTCATTCTTGAATTAAGCGGCTTCAGCCAGCTTCTTGGCTTTTTCCATCGCTTCTTCGATGGAGCCGACCATGTAGAAGGCTGCTTCCGGCAGATGGTCGTAGTCGCCGTTGACGAGACCTTTGAAGCCCTTGATCGTGTCTTCGAGAGCAACCAGCTTGCCCGGCGAACCGGTGAAGACTTCGGCAACGAAGAACGGCTGCGACAGGAAGCGCTCGATCTTGCGGGCGCGGGCAACGGTCATCTTGTCCTCTTCGGACAGTTCGTCCATGCCAAGGATGGCGATGATGTCCTGCAGCGACTTGTAGCGCTGCAGCGTCGTCTGAACCTTACGGGCGATTTCGTAATGTTCTTCACCAACGACCAGCGGGTCGAGCATGCGCGACGTCGAGTCGAGCGGATCGACGGCCGGGTAGATACCCTTTTCAGCGATCGAGCGCGACAGAACCGTCGTTGCGTCCAGATGGGCGAACGAGGTTGCCGGTGCCGGGTCGGTCAAGTCGTCGGCGGGAACGTAGATGGCCTGAACCGAGGTGATCGATCCGGTCGTCGTGGTGGTGATGCGTTCCTGCATCTGGCCCATGTCGGTGGCAAGCGTCGGCTGATAACCAACGGCCGAAGGAATACGGCCGAGAAGAGCCGACACTTCCGAACCGGCCTGGGTGAAGCGGAAGATGTTGTCGACGAAGAACAGAACGTCCTGGCCCTTGTCGCGGAAGTCTTCAGCGATCGTCAGACCGGTGAGAGCGACGCGAGCGCGGGCGCCCGGCGGTTCGTTCATCTGACCGTAAACGAGCGCAGCCTTGGAGCCTTCGCCGCCGCCATGCTTGTTGACGTTCGATTCGATCATTTCGTGGTAAAGGTCGTTGCCTTCGCGGGTACGCTCACCCACGCCGGCGAATACGGAGTAACCGCCGTGTGCCTTTGCGACGTTGTTGATCAGTTCCATGATCAGAACCGTCTTGCCAACGCCGGCGCCGCCGAACAGGCCGATCTTGCCGCCCTTTGCGTAAGGCGCGAGCAGATCGACGACCTTGATGCCGGTGACCAGGATCTGGCCTTCGGTCGACTGCTCGACATAGGACGGAGCGTCCTGGTGGATCGAGCGAAGGTGGGTGCGGTCCAGCGGACCGGCTTCATCGACCGGCTCGCCGATGACGTTCATGATGCGGCCGAGCGTCTGCTCGCCGACAGGAACGGAGATCGGAGCGCCCGTGTCGGTGACCTTCTGGCCGCGAACGAGACCTTCGGTCGAATCCATCGCGATCGTGCGGACCTGGTTTTCACCAAGGTGCTGCGCGACTTCGAGAACCAGACGGTTGCCGTTGTTCTCGGTCTCGAGTGCGTTGAGGATCGCCGGCAGTTCGCCGTCAAACGCCACGTCGACGACAGCGCCGATAACCTGGGTCACTTTGCCGAGGGACGAGCCCGTTGCGGTAGCCATGATTCTTACCCTCTTCTTTTCGGTCAGAGCGCTTCCGCGCCCGAAATGATTTCGATGAGTTCCTTGGTGATCTGTGCCTGCCGCTGACGGTTGTAGGAAAGCGTCAGCTTGTTGATCATGTCACCAGCGTTGCGCGTTGCATTGTCCATAGCGGACATCTGCGCACCGTAGAAGGAAGCGTTGTTTTCCAGCAGAGCCCGGAAGATCTGCACCGCGATGTTCTTCGGCAGCAGCTCGTCGAGGATTTCCTCTTCGCTCGGCTCGTATTCGTAGAACACCGGTGACGCAGCATCGGGCGCTGCGGCCTCGAATGTCGCCGGAATGATCTGCTTTGCGGTCGCAATCTGTGCGATCACCGACTGGAAGCGCGCGAAGAACAGCGTCGCAACGTCGAACTCGCCGGCATTGAACATGTCCAGCACCTTGCCCGCAACTTCGTCAGCCTGGACAAAACCGAGCTGCTTCACTTCGCGGAAAGTGATGTAATGGACGATATTGTCCTTGAACGAACGACGCAGAACGTCGTTGCCCTTGCGGCCGACCGTCAGGATCTTGACCGTCTTGCCCTGTGCGATGAGCTTCAGGGCATGATCGCGTGCAAGGCGGATGATCGAAGAGTTGAAACCGCCGGCCAGGCCGCGCTCGCCGGTGGCGACGATCAGGAGATGAACCTGATCCTTGCCGGTACCGGAAAGCAACAGTGGCGCGCCAGCATTGCCGGCATTGGCAGCTGCGAGGCCCGCCAATACCTTGTTCATCCGTTCTGCGTAAGGACGGGCAGCTTCGGCCGCTTCCTGCGCACGACGCAGCTTCGCCGCGGCGACCATTTTCATCGCCTTGGTGATCTTCTGTGTCGCCTTGACGGAGGCGATCCGGTTTTTCAGATCCTTAAGTGAAGGCATCCGTTATCGGTCCTTAAGCTAGATCCGTACTTTAAGCGAAAGACTTGGCGTAGGTGTCGAGCGCCGACTTCAGCTTCGCCTTCGTGTCGTCCGAGATCTGCTTCTCGGTACGGATCGTCTCGAGAACCGCCTTGCCTTCCGAACGGAGGTAGGACAGCAGACCCTGCTCGAACTTGCCGACGTCGGAAACCGCGACCTTGTCGAGGTAGCCGTTGACGCCCGCGAAGATCACGGCAACCTGTTCTTCCGTCTTCAGCGGCGAGAACTGCGGCTGCTTCAGAAGTTCGGTCAGGCGTGCACCGCGGTTAAGCAGGCGCTGCGTCGAGGCGTCGAGGTCGGAACCGAACTGCGCGAACGCGGCCATTTCACGATACTGGGCAAGCTCGCCCTTGATCGAACCGGCAACCTGCTTCATCGCCTTGACCTGAGCGGCCGAGCCAACGCGGGAAACCGACAGACCGACGTTAACGGCCGGACGGATGCCCTGGTAGAACAGGTCGGTTTCGAGGAAGATCTGGCCGTCGGTGATCGAGATCACGTTGGTCGGGATGAACGCCGAAACGTCGTTACCCTGGGTTTCGATGACCGGCAGAGCCGTCAGCGAACCGGCGCCACGCTCGTCGGAGAGCTTTGCAGCGCGCTCGAGCAGACGCGAGTGGAGATAGAAAACGTCGCCCGGATAAGCTTCGCGGCCCGGCGGGCGGCGCAGCAGAAGCGACATCTGGCGATAAGCGACGGCCTGCTTGGAAAGGTCGTCGTAAGCGATGAGAGCGTGCTGACCGTTGTCACGGAAATACTCACCCATGGCAGCGCCGGCAAACGGTGCCAGATACTGCATCGGAGCAGCGTCGGAAGCGGTTGCGGCAACGATGATCGAATACGGCAATGCGCCGCGTTCTTCGAGAACCTTGACGAACTGGGCAACGGTCGAGCGCTTCTGGCCGATAGCGACGTAGACGCAGAACAACTTGTCGTTGTCCGGACCATTTTCGTGGATCGACTTCTGGTTCAGGAACGCGTCGAGAATGATGGCGGTCTTGCCGGTCTGACGGTCACCAATGACCAGCTCGCGCTGGCCGCGGCCGACCGGGATGAGCGCATCGATAGCCTTGAGGCCGGTCGACATCGGCTCGTGAACCGACTTGCGCGGAATGATGCCTGGAGCCTTGACATCGACGCGCGAACGGCGGGTCGCATTGATCGGGCCCTTGCCATCGATCGGATTGCCGAGCGCGTCAACGACGCGGCCGAGCAGTTCCGGACCAACCGGTACGTCAACGATGGCGCCGGTCCGCTTGACGGTGTCGCCTTCCTTGATGGCACGGTCGGAACCGAAGATAACCACGCCGACATTGTCGGACTCAAGGTTCAGCGCCATACCGCGGACACCGCCCGGGAACTCGACCATTTCGCCGGCCTGAACGTTGTCGAGGCCATAGACGCGAGCGATACCGTCACCGACGGACAGAACCTGGCCGACTTCGGAAACTTCGGCTTCCTGGCCGAAGTTCTTGATCTGGTCCTTGAGAATTGCGGTAATTTCCGCTGCACGGATATCCATCAGCCGACCTCTTTCAATGCAAGCTTAAGAGTGGAAAGTTTGGTGCGAAGGGACGTATCGATCTGACGCGACCCGACCTTGACGATCAGACCACCGAGGATCGACGGGTCGATCGTGACGGCGATGGTCACGTCCTTGCCGGTCACGCCCTTCAGCGCCGACTTAAGTTCTTTTTCCTGCGTTGCGGTCAACGCATGTGCCGAAGTAACTTCAGCGGAAATTTCACCACGATGCTCGGCAGCGATCTCGCGATAGGCGCGGATCATGCCCGGCAGCGCAAACAGGCGCCGATTGCCAGCAACGACTTTGAAGAAATTCAGGACAATACCGGAAATGCCTGCCTTTTCGGCGACGGCAGCGACCGCCTTCTGCTGATCAGCAGCAAAAAACACCGGACTCATCACGAGACGCCTCAGATCTTCGCTCTCATCCAGAAGCGCCTGAAAGCGGTCCAGATCAGCGCCGACGGAATCGATGGAACCGGCTTCCAAAGCCAGATCAAACAGCGAGGAAGCATAGCGCTCCGCAACACCTGAAATAAGCGGGGACGTATCAGCCACAGGCTCAGTTTCCCTGAATTACATCCCAAGCACCCGGCTCGAAATGGTTAATCGAGCAAGATCTTGAAATTTATTGAATTTCCCCCCGGACACACAGGACTTGCATCCCGCCTTTCCGACGTTTGCGGTTCGTCTAGCATAGGATGTAGGGACTCGCAACACGCCTCGGCGCCGAAAAAGCCTATCCCCCAAAGGGATGCAGAGATTATTTGCGGCTTTCACCAGCAATTCCGGGCCATCGGCGTCAAGCCGCGGCGTTATGTGTCATCAGATGTAGCCGAACACGTAGGCGAGCGGCGCCGCGGATAATACACCCTCAAGTAGAAAAAAGGCAATATTCTGCGGCGTTACGCCGCGATCAACGACAAACGAAACCAGCCGACCCGCCGCCCCCAACGCAAGCACCACACCGGTGGCCATATAGAACCAATCCTGTGCGAGCAGCACCGGCAAAACGCCGAGGCCCATGTAACGCGCGCCTGCAGCCCGCACGGAGCCGTATCCTTCCGGCCTTATCTCGCCAATCTGGAAAGCGGAAAGACGCAGGCAGGTGCCGGGAAGCAGAAATATCAACAGGCCGATCAGCGCTGTTACGGCACAGCCGATAAAAGCGACCTGTTCGCCGGTTTCGCTCGGGAAGTAGAATTCCATCCGGTCCTCGCATGCTGTCTTGATTCGCCGGATTGTAGCGAAAGCTGCCATCCGGCCGCAACGCCGAGATCATGATGAGATGCCCCCGAATTGTTTTTTGGTCGAAAAGCTGCCCCAATCAGGCGCTGTTGTGCGTTAAACGTCGCAAGGCTAGGAGGTACCGGCATGACCGGAAGTGTTCGCCGGTATCTTCCTCTCGTCCTCGTCGTCCTGGCGATCATTTCCGTCGGGAAAACAACGGTAATCGCAGCCGAGCCGTTGCATTCCCCGTTTGACCAAGTGCCGGAACAGCCTTCCTCGACGGGATACGAGCAGGCCTGTCCTTTGGCCCCGCATTTACCCGCAGATTTGTCGACAACCAGCTATTATGACGATGCCGCGCATTCCCATATCGATCCTGCACGCCAGCGCGCCTATAAGCAGGCGACCGATATTCTGCAGACCGCTGCCCGCAAGGTGGAAGCGATGGCGGACCGATACCGGACGACCGGCAGCGAAGCGGCCGCTGCCTGTGCTGCCTCCTGGCTGGAGGCCTTCGCCCAAGCCGGAGCGCTGGGCGGCAAGATGGCGGGCAACCAGTCGGCCTATGTGCAAGGCTGGATGCTGGGTGGCTTCTCGATGGCATGGCTGAAGATCCGGACAGTAGAAACGCTGCCGGCTTCGGCGCGCAAGTCGGTTCCCGTCTGGCTTTCCGATCTGGCATTGAAGAACCAGAGCTATTACGCCGACCGGGAAACCAAGATGGATGGCCGCAACAACCACCGCTACTGGTCGGGATTTGCCGTCATGGCAGCGGGCATAGCGGCCGACCGCCGCGATCTTTTTGACTGGGGCATCAAAAGCTTCCGCATCGGCATCAACCAGATCCAGCCGGACGGCACGCTGCCACTGGAACTGGCCCGCCGCAGCCGCGCGCTGCACTATCATCTTTTTGCCGCAGCACCGCTGGTGACGATGGCCGAACTGGCCGCCGCAAATGGTCTGGATCTCTATGCGGAAAGAGATGAGGCTCTGCCTCGACTGGTCAAAAAGGCCATATCAGGCATCGAAAAGCCTGAGGATTTTGCCGTCAAAGCCGGCATTCCCCAAGAGCGAATTCCTTTGCAGGCAGGGACGATCGGCTGGGCCGCTCCCTTCGAGCACCGTTTTCCCGATCCGGCCCTACAAGCCTTGCTCGGTCAGCTTAAATCCCGCAGCATCACCTATCTTGGCGGCTTGCCGCCGGGCTGAAGCAATTCCAGCAAAGTGAGCACCGGTCTTCGTCCGAAATTGCGGTGAAACAAAGAGATAGAACTGTTTCGCGTTTCAAAGAAATGCGCTCACAGGAAGCTTTGCGGATCGATATCCAGCTGGATCTGCACCGTGCCGCGCACCTTCGGCCCCTGCCCGATCATGGTTTTCAGAAACGCCTGCATATCGGAATTGCGCCGTCCATGGACGAGCAGCCGGAAGCGATAACGACCGCGGACAAGGGCGATCGGCGCTTCCGCCGGCCCAAGCACCGATATGCCGGAAACCTGCGGCGCGGCGGCGCGCAATCCGCGCGCATGGGTTTCCGCATCCACCCTCGTATCCGCGGAAACGATCAGTGACGCCAGCCGGCCAAACGGCGGCAGCAATGCCTTCTCCCGCTCGGAAATCTCCCGCTCGTAGAAAGCTGTGGAATCGCCCGACACGATCGCCTGCATCACCGGATGCATCGGCTGGAAGGTCTGGATCAGGCCATGGCTCTTCAGGCCGGTTCGACCGGCACGCCCCGTCACCTGGCTCAGCAGCTGAAAAGTCCGCTCCGCCGCACGTGGATCGCCGTTGGCTAAGCCCAGGTCCGCATCGACGATGCCGACCAGCGTCATCAGCGGAAAGTTGTGCCCCTTGGCAACGAGCTGTGTGCCGATGACGATATCGACGTCGCCCTTGGCGATCGCTTCAAGCTCCAGCCGCATCCGCTTGACGCCACCGAGAATGTCCGAGGACATCACGATCGTGCGGGCATCGGGAAAATGCTTTTCGACCTCCTCGGCGATCCGCTCGACGCCTGGCCCGCAGGCAACGAGGTGATCAAGGGTGCCGCATTCCGGGCATGCCTCCGGCGTGCGCTCGGAATAACCGCATTGATGGCACTGGATCTGGCTTCGGAACCGGTGCTCGACCAGCCAGCTCGAACATTGCGGGCACTGGAACCGGTGGCCGCAGACCCGGCAGAGCGTCAGTGGAGCATAACCACGCCGGTTGAGGAAGAGCAGCGACTGCTCCTTCTTTTCCAGCGTCCGCTTCATCGCCCTGACCAGCAGCGGCGAAAGAAATCCCCCGCGCTCCGGCGGATGCCGCCGCATGTCGATGAGATGCAGGTCCGGCAACGCCGCATCGCCGAAACGGGTCGGCAGCTGCACGAGATTGTATCGGCCCGACAATCCGTTGACCTGGCTCTCCACGGAAGGCGTCGCCGAGACCAGCACGACGGGGAAATTACCGATCCGCGCCCGCACGACGGCCATGTCGCGGGCGTTGTAGAAAACACGTTCCTCCTGCTTGTAGGCAGGGTCGTGCTCTTCGTCGACGATGATCAGGCCCAGTTCCTCGAAAGGCAGGAACAGCGCCGATCGGGCGCCGGCCACCACCCTCACCTCGCCGGTCACGACACCGCGCCAGACTTTTTCACGCATACGCGGCGACAGATCGGAATGCCATTCGGCCGGCTTGGCGCCGAAACGCTGTTCGAAGCGCTCTAGGAAGGCCGGCGTCAGCGCGATTTCCGGCAACAGAATCATTACCTGCTTGCCACGGCGAAGAGTTTCGGCGATCGCCTCGAAATAGACTTCCGTCTTGCCCGAACCGGTAACCCCATCGATCAGCGAGGCGGCAAAACCGCCCTCGCGAATGGAGGCGACGATCTCCTGCGCTGCTTCCTTCTGCGGTCCTTCGATGCGCGGCGCAATGTAATCCGGCTCCGGCGGTGCCACAACGGGTGGCGGAGCCAGGAAGATCGTGTCGAACATCCCCTGCTTGATCAGCCCGTCGATGACGCTAAGCGACACACCGGCGGCATGCGCAAGCCCGCTGCGCGTCCATGGCACGTCCTGCTCTCTTGCCAGATCGAGCACACGGGTTCTCGCAGGCGTCAGCCGATCCGGCTCGCCGCCGAGATAACGCAGCCCCTCCACCATCGGCTCGGGATCGAGCGCAGCCGGCGCCCGGATCGCCATGCGCGCGACAAGACCGGGCGGCGACAGCGTATAAGCCGAGACCCAGTCGACGAAATCGCGCATATCCTTGGAAAGCGGCGGGCAGTCGAAGGTGAGCGTGATCGGGCGAAGCTTCTTCGGATCAAGCCGTTCGTCGTTTTCGCCGTCCCAGACGACGCCGATCACCTGGCGCGGCCCGACCGGTACCTGCACGACGGAACCGGGCTCCACATGCATGCCGTCCGGCACGGCATAGCTATAGGCAACCGGCACCGGCAGCGGCACCAGCACCGGCACCACCCGGACAGCCGCAGGCGTCGCGGCGAGAGCATCGCCGAACAGCGAACCCATCATGTCGGAAGAATCTTTGCCCATGCGCGGCGACCATGCCGAAAGAGAGAACAAAAGTGAACTATTTTATAGCTCACTCCTCGTCGTTATCCTCGTCCTCCATCACGCCGGTTGCCCGCATGCCTTCGAGCCAAGTGGCGCCATCCTTGCGGATCACCCGCTTCGGTCTCACGCCGCATCGCTCCTGAACGGCAGCAGCCAGTTGCTCGGAATGGGTGACGATCCAGATCTGGCTCGTCTGCGCCGCCTCGGCGATCATGTCGGCCAACGGTTCGAGCATGTCCGGATGCAGGCTCGCCTCCGGCTCGTTGAGCGCGATCAGCGGAGGGTGGCGATAGGACATCAGCGCCGCCGCCAACCCGAGAAAGCGGATCTGTCCATCCGACAGTTCCCGCGGCTTGAAGACCCGCAACGGCAGATGCGGAAAGACAAGTCCGAATTCGGCGTATTCGCCCGGATCCGGCACATCGAGCCTCGCACCATCGAAAGCCGTCGCGATCGCCCGGTTCAATTCGATCGTATCGCCCCGGATATGTGCAAGCGTCGCGAAAACTGCCGCGAGATTTGCCCCGTTCTCGTCGAGCAGGGGCGACGTCACCGCCAGGCAAGGCTGCCGCATCGGCGAATCGCGGTCTGTGCGGAAACCGTGGAAGAAGCGCCAGCTTTCCACCATCCGCCGGAAGGCTCCAATCTCCGGATAATGCCCGGCATCGCCAAGAAGCGCAATCGCCGTCTCCGAGGTCATCGCCCGCTCCGGATATTCCACCATTCGTCCCTGCGCGCCGCGCACCATGATGCCTGGGCCGGCCCGTTTCATCATCGTCACCGGTCGCCGTCCGGTTTCGATCGACAGCTCTTCTTCCTTGATCTGCGGTTCGAAGGCAAAACCCGCCGCATCGATCGGTGGCCGGAGGCCTGCCTCTACCCGATATCGAAACGTGATGGCACGCTCCTCGTCCAGCACCTCGACATCGAGCTTGATGCGAAAATTCTTCTCGTTGCGCCGATGGCCGGACCAGAGCGCCGAGGCCATGCCGCCTTCAGCCGCAATCTCGGCCGCCAGCGTGCCGCGCACTGCCGCCTGGATCAGTTGCAGCGCCCGATAGAGATTGGATTTGCCGACGCCATTTTCGCCGATGAAGACATTGACGCCGGCAAGGTCCATGTGGATGGCCTTGAGCGAGCGATAGTTCCTGGCAGTCATGGAACGGAGAAGCATGCCGACCTCGATCCGACTTGGTAGCTAACGACCAGTTCAGGCGGCGGAAACAACCACCGGCTTGGAAAGCCCCGAAAACAGTGCATCGCCATCCGCGGCCAGATCAAAAACCGTATGGCTCTCCAGCGCTTTCGTCACCTCAGCCGGATCGCCCTCCAGCTGATCAGGCTGGATCATATGGCCGACGGTGAAATCGAAGCGATTACCCTTCTTGTTGAGCAGTTCGTAGAACACCGTCATGTCGCGCAGTTCCGTAGACCATTTGGCCAGCCAGTAGAACAGGCCGGAATTGCGCGCCGTGATATGGATCGGCAGGATGGGCAGATTGTATTTGCGCGCAAGGCTGACTGCTGATGTCTTCCACGGCCGCTCGTTGAGCTTGCCATCCGCCCAGTAGGCGATACGGCCGGACGGAAACAGCACCATCACCTTACCCTCTTCCACCGCCTTGTTGGTCAGAACCAGCGTCTCGCGAGTCTTGAGCTTGCTTTTGTACTCGTCACGCCATTCGACAGGAATGATCATTTCGGCAAAGCGGGGATTGACGCGCACCGCATCACGATTGGCAAACACCATCAGGTCCGGCCGCTTCGCCTTCAACAAATCGAAGACCGCAACACCATCTGCAATGCCGGTCGGATGGTTGCTGACGAGAATGAAACCACCCTTTTCAGGGATGCGCTCGACATTCTTTGCCTCGATCTCAAGCTTCAGCAGGTCGCTCATATACTCGAAGCACTGGAAGCCGCTCTTCGGAGCGATGTCGTCGGCGAATTCTATCGCCCTGCCATATCGCAGCAATGTGTAGAGAAACGGCCGCATGACAGGCCAGAACGGACTGCTGACTATGCGCTGGCCGCGCTCACCGATCAGCGTGTCGACGATGTGGCCCGGCCGGCCGCGTGAGTTGAGTGTGATGGTCTCCGCGAATTGACTGAAGGTCGTCGAACTGTCACGGCGGGCCATACAAACTCCTTGCGCGGGAAAGCCTCTCCTGACAGACCCGTATGATAAAAATTTGGCAGACAGGCAGGACTTAGTATTTCCGTAACGCTGTCGGGAGCAATCTGGTGCTCCTTTCCACCAAAATCAACGGTCGAGACGCTTGAACGAACTGCTGATCATCGCCGCGCCCGATCTTGCCGCCAAGCGCCACCAATGGCTGGAGAGCCTAAAAGACGAGCGTCGCCTGTCACCCAACACGCTCGATGCCTATGAGCGCGACACGCGGCAATTCCTCACCTTTCTGACCGGCCATCTCGCCGGCCCGCCGAAGATAGCCGACATTCACACGCTGCGCCCGGCAGATCTGCGCTCCTTTCTCGCCGCCCGCCGCCGTGATGGTTCAGGCCCGCGTTCGCTCGGCCGCCACCTTGCAGGGTTGCGATCTTTCCTGCGTTACATGGAGCGCCAAGGTCTGATAAATGCTGCCGCTGCCGGCGCGGTCCGGGCGCCGAAACAGCCAAAATCGCTTCCCAAGCCGCTGAGCGACCGGCAGGCGACCAAGCTGACGATCGCCGAAACGCAGCTTCAGGATGAGCCCTGGATTGCCGCCCGCGACGCTGCCGTTCTGGCGCTTCTTTACGGCTGCGGCTTGCGCATTTCCGAGGCGCTCGACCTTCTTCCAGGCGAGATCGAGCCCGGCACCACCACACTCCGCATCAAGGGTAAGGGCGGGAAGACCCGTATCGTGCCGCTCCTGCCCGTCGTTGCCGAAACCGTTACCCGTTACCGCGATATCTGCCCATTCCATCTGACGGATGAAAAGCCCCTTTTTCGTGGTGCCCGCGGCGGCCCGCTCCAGCCCGCCATCATCCAGCGACAGATGCAGAAACTGAGAAGCGCCTTCGGCCTGCCGGACACCGCCACGCCGCATGCGCTGCGCCACTCTTTCGCCACCCATCTTCTTGCCGGCGGCGGTGACCTGCGCACCATCCAGGAGTTGCTCGGTCATGCCAGCCTGTCGACCACGCAGGTCTATACGGGCGTCGACACCTCGCGCCTGCTGGAAGTTTATGACCGTGCCCATCCTCGTGCATGAACTTACGTCTGGTAAAAAGCAGCCCGAACAAATCGTTAACCAACTCCGTTAACCACCTGGCGAAACGGCAGTGATACGTTTTGGATCGACAAATGCGGATCCGTGACATGAATTCTTCATTCCTCGACAGCCCTCTTTTCGAGCGCCTGCAGGGTTTTGCCCTATGGCTGATCGCATCTTTGCATGTGGCGTTGCTTGGCTCGCTGATCCTTGCGCTCGGCATGCTGTCATCCGCCAGTGCACAAGAGGTTGCCTGCAATGGCGTCAATCTCGTTGACGAGATGAAGAGCGAAAATCCGGAGGCCTATGCAAAGGCCGTCGCGGAAGCTGCAACCGTGCCGAACACCAAGGGCATTTTCTGGAAGATCGAAAAGCCGGGCCTGCCGACATCCTATCTTCTCGGCACCATGCATGTCACCGATCCGCGCGTCCTCAAGATGCCGGCAGGCGCCAATGAGGCACTCGCCGGCGCCAAAACCATCGTCATCGAATCCGACGAAGTGCTGGATGACCAGAAAGCCATGGCTGGCATTCTCACCCGCCCTGAACTGACCATGCTAACCGATGGGAACACCATCGAAAAACTGTTGAAGCCCGATGACCTGGCGACCTTGGAAGCCGGCCTGAAGAAGCGTGGCGTTCCGCTGGCAGCCGTCTCCCGCATGCAGCCCTGGATGCTGATGTCGCTCGTTTCGCTGCCCGCCTGTGAAATGGCCCGCAAGGGAAACACCGCCTTTCTCGACAAGCGCATCGCGCTTGATGCCGCCGCAGAAGGCAAGGCGGTCAAAGGTCTCGAAACGCTTGCCGAACAGCTTTCCGCCATGGCCTCGATCCCGACCGAAATGCACCTCAAATCACTGGTCGAGACGATCAAGCTCGGGTCGAAAATGGATGACGTCTTTGAGACGATGACACAGCTTTACCTGACCGGCGAGATTGGCTTCACCATGCCCTTCCTCAAGCAGGTTGCACCTGATGGCGGCGACAATGCCGGTTACGCCGAGTTCGAGGAACTGATCGTGACCAAGCGCAACCATCTCATGGCCGAACGCGCCGCACCGATCCTGAACGAGGGCAATGTCTTCATAGCCGTCGGCGCCCTTCATCTGCCCGGCAAGGACGGCCTGGTGGAATTGCTACGCAAGCAGGGTTTCACCGTAACGCCCGCCGGCTGACCAAAAGCGCGCTAACCGCTTGTCATCCTTCGAATGATGTTGGTCTTCCAGTAGAATTGATGCACCAGCACGCCGAGAATGTGCAAGCCGATCAGTATCCACAAGGCAGTCTTCATCCAGCCGATATGGGCAAAGGCGGCCATGCCGTTCTTGAAATAGAACGCCCCGATCCCGGCAAGCGGCATGATGATGAACATCGCATAGAGCGCCCAATGCGTGATCGTCGCCACGACGCGTGAGACGGCCGGCTCTTCCACCGGATGCGGCGGTGCTCCCTGCGCGATGCGAAGACAGAGCCGTGCCAACGCCAGCGCAAGAATTGCGATCCCCACATAGGCATGGATATTCGCCGAGGTCATGATCTCGGGCGGGATCGGCTTGTCGCCGAAATAAAGCTCTCCGAATGTCGTCATCACGTCGGAAAACAGGAGATTGAAGAGGATCAGCACGGCCATCAGCCAATGCAAAATGCGTTGCGGCAGAGAGAATGCGGTCTTCATGTCCGTCACCTTGCTGAAAGAGCAATACGACATGAAGTTTAGGACGAATGGCCAAAAGAAAAAGGCGGGATCTGCGTCCCGCCTTTCGAATTTCCGATATTCGTCGCCGTTACATATGGATCGGCTTGGCGAAGGTCGAAAGCGCTGCTTCCTTGACCGCTTCCGACATTGTCGGGTGAGCGTGGCAGGTGCGACCCAGATCTTCCGACGAACCGGAAAACTCCATCAGCACGGTGATCTCGTGGATCATCTCGCCGGCGCCGAAGCCGACGATATGGCCGCCGAGAACCCGGTCGGTGTCCTTGTCGGCCAGGATCTTGACGAAACCGTCGGTCGCCAGCATGGCGCGGGCACGACCGTTCGCCGTGAATGGGAACTTGCCGACCTTGTAGGCGATGCCCGCAGCCTTCAACTCTTCCTCGGTCTTGCCGACGGAAGCGACTTCCGGCTGGGTGTAAACGACACCCGGAATGACGTCATAATTCACATGGCCATGCTGGCCGGCAAGGATTTCGGCAAGGGCGACGCCCTCGTCTTCCGCCTTGTGCGCCAGCATCGGACCCTTCACCACGTCGCCGATCGCATAGATGCCGGCAACATTGGTCTTGAACCCATGATCGATCTCGACGCGACCGCGATTGTCGAGCGCGACGCCTGCAGCTTCAAGGCCGAGGCCTTCGGTATAGGGCTTGCGACCAGTGGAGATCAGCACGACGTCTGCCTCGACGGTGACGACATCGCCGCCCTTGACCGGTTCATAGGTGACCTTGGCGCCGGTTGCCGTCTTTTCGACGCCGGTGACCTTGGCTTCGGTGCGGATATCCATGCCCTGCTTGGCGATCATCCGCTGGAACTGTTTCGAGACGTCGCCATCCATGGCGCCGAGCAGCTTGTCGAGATATTCGATCACGGTGACCTTGGCGCCGAGACGCAGCCAGACCGAACCGAGTTCCAGGCCGATAACGCCGCCGCCTACCACGATCAGGGTCTGCGGCACCTTGTCGAGCGAAAGCGCGCCGGTCGACGATACGATCACCTTTTCGTCGATCTCGACATTGACGCCCGGAATGCCGGCAACGTCAGAGCCGGTGGCGATGACGATATTCTTCGTTTCCAGTTCCTGCACCTTACCGTCTTCGGCAGTGACCGAAACCTTGCCGGCAGCAACGATCTTGCCGGTGCCGATAAAGCCGTCGATCTTGTTCTTCTTGAACAGGAAGGCGACGCCATCGACGTTCGACTTGATGGTCGCATCCTTGTGGGCCATCATCTTTGTCAGGTTCAGCGTCGGCGCTGCAACCTCGACACCCAGCGTATCGACGCCATGGGCAACCTGATGGAACATTTCCGACGCGTGCAGCAATGCCTTGGACGGAATGCAGCCGACATTCAGGCAGGTGCCGCCATAGGTGACGCGCTTTTCGACGACGGCGACCTTGAGGCCGAGCTGGGCTGCCTTGATTGCGCAGACATAACCACCGGGACCGCTTCCGATGACGACGAGATCATATGCCATGTTCTAATTCCTGATTTTGGTTTTGGCAGGCTCATTCCCGCCCATGTTTCGGAAATGGCCGTCAGGCCGCTTTTTCAGTTGCAAGTTTTATCCCGAGCGCGATGAACACCACGCCGCTGGTGCGGTCGATCCATTTGCTGGCCCGCGAGAATGCCGCCCGCATGCGCGGCGTCGTCATGAATGTGCTGACGCCGACGAACCAGATGATCAGGCATGAGGCCATCACCAGTCCGTAGCCGAACTTGATTGTCATCGGCGTATGCGCACTGACGACGGTCGAAAAGATCGACAGGAAGAAAAACACCGGCTTCGGGTTAAGTGCATTCGCCGCAAAACCGAGCGTGAACGCCTTCACGGCCGATTGTCCCCGCACGCTCCCCTCGGCAGATGCCGCTGGCACGCCGATCTCGGTCTTGCCAGCCTTCAGCGCCTTGATGCCGATATAGATGAGATAGGCGACGCCAAGCCATTTGACGATGTTGAACAGATAAACCGACTGCGAAATGATCAGCCCGAGACCGAGAATGGTGTAGCTGACATGAAACATCAGCGCCGTGCCGATGCCGAAGCTGGTGATGATCGCCTGCCGCCGTCCGTGCACCATAGCCTGCCGGATCACCATCGCCAGATCCGCCCCCGGCGAGATGATCGCAAACGAGAAGATGGCCATAAGCGAGACCAATTCGATCAGATAGGCATGCATCGACAAACTTCCTTAAAACAGCAGGGCGGCCATCATGATCAGCAGTCCGGCAAGACTCAACATCCAGACCAGCGAGCGGATATAGGGAATGCCGGCGAGATAAAGCGGAACATAGGCGATCCGCGCAATCAGCCAGACCCAGGCACCGCCGATGCCAAACCCGGTCGGATCACCCATGAAGGCGAGGCCGAGAAGCAGGCCGATAAAGGCCGGATAGGTTTCCTGGTAATTTTTGGACGCACGCGCCGCCCGTCCCGCTTTCGCACTTTTCGGCGCAAGCTCCGCGTCACGCGGTCCGGCATTCCAGGCGGAACCCAGTTCGCGCGTCGCCAAAAACCCCTGCAGCAGAATGTGAAAGAGCAGCAGGACGACGCTTAGACAAAGCACGACGACGAGATGGGTCGCATTGGCCGAAGCGGGTTCCATGCTGCTCTCCTAGTTTCAGGACGTATGGATTAGAGATCGAGAACCAGGCGTTCCGGATCTTCCAGGCTTTCCTTGACGCGCACGAGGAAGGTCACCGCTTCCTTGCCGTCGACGATGCGGTGATCGTAGGACAGCGCCAGATACATCATCGGACGGATGACGATCTGACCGCCGACGACGACCGGACGCTCCTGGATCTTGTGCATGCCGAGAATACCCGACTGCGGAGCATTGAGGATCGGCGAGGACATCAGCGAACCATAGACGCCGCCATTGGTGATGGTGAACGTACCGCCCTGCATGTCGGCCATGGAAAGCGAACCATCGCGCGCTGCCTTGGCGAGACGGCCAAGCTCCTTTTCGACGCCGGCGATCGAACGCTGGTCGGCATCACGGATGACCGGAACGACCAGGCCCTTGTCGGTGCCAACGGCCATGCCGACATGGCAGTAGTTCTTGTAGATGATGTCGGTGCCGTCGATCTCGGCGTTAACGGCCGGCAGTTCCTTGAGCGCGTGGGTAACGGCCTTGGTGAAGAAGCCCATGAAGCCGAGCTTGACGCCATGCTTCTTTTCGAACACGTCCTTGTAACGGTTGCGCAGGTCCATCACAGCCGACATGTCCACCTCGTTATAGGTGGTCAGCATGGCTGCGGTGTTTTGTGCGTCCTTGAGGCGCTTGGCGATCGTCTGGCGCAGACGGGTCATCTTCACGCGTTCTTCGCGCGAGGCGTCGTCAGCGGACGAAACCGGACGCGGTGCCGCCGGAACGGCAGCCGCAGCCGGAGCGGAAGGGCCCTTGGCGATGGCGGCGATGACGTCGCCCTTCAGAACCTGGCCGCGCTTGCCCGAACCGTCGATGTCTGACGTCGAGATGTTGTTGTCGGCAGCGACCTTGGCAGCGGCCGGAGCGGCTGGCATCGAGGACGTTGCAGCAGGAGCTGCGGCGGCCGGAGCAGCAGCAGGCGCCGGTGCGGCTTCGGCAGGCTTTGCAGCCGGAGCGGCAGTGGCAGCGCCGGCCGCACCTTCGGCGATCTGGCCGAGCAGCGCGTCGAGGCCGACGGTCTCGCCGTTCTGGGCGACGATTTCGGTCAGTACGCCGGATGCCGGAGCCGGCACTTCGACGGTAACCTTGTCGGTTTCCAGTTCGACCAGAGGCTCATCGGCCTTGACCGTGTCGCCGACCTTCTTGAACCAGGTGCCGACGGTTGCCTCGCTGACGGATTCGCCGAGGGTTGGGACGCGGATTTCGGTGGCCATGATCTGTTTCCGTGTTTCTCAGATTTCGTTTCGAATGAAATTAGCGGGAGGCGGCTGAAAATCAGCCGCCAAGAGCGTCCTCGAGGAAGGCCTCGAGCTGTGCCAGATGCTTCGACATCAGGCCGGTCGCAGGCGAAGCTGCTGCCGGGCGGCCCGTGTAGCGGACGCGCTGATACTTGGCATCGATATGCGCCAGAACCCATTCCAGGTACGGGTCGATGAACGCCCATGCACCCATGTTCTTGGGCTCTTCCTGGCACCAGACCATCTCGGCGTTCTTGAAGCGTGACAGCTCGTTGATGAGTGCCTTTGCCGGGAACGGATAGAGCTGTTCGATGCGCAGCAGGTAGACGTCGTCGATACCGCGCTTTTCGCGCTCTTCCAGAAGATCGTAATAGACCTTGCCGGTGCACATCACGACACGGCGGATCTTGGCGTCCTTCTGCAGCTTGATCGGGCCGTCCTTGATGACTTCGGCATCGTCCCACAGCAGGCGGTGGAACGCGCTTTCACCCGCCAGTTCCGCCAGCGAAGAGGTGGCGCGCTTGTGGCGCAGCAAAGACTTCGGCGTCATCAGGATCAGCGGCTTGCGGAAGTCGCGCTTCACCTGGCGGCGCAGGATGTGGAAGTAGTTGGCCGGCGTGGTGACGTTGGCGACCTGCATGTTGTCTTCGGCGCACATCTGCAACCAGCGTTCCAGGCGTGCAGAGGAGTGTTCCGGACCCTGACCTTCATAACCGTGCGGCAGAAGGCAGACGAGACCCGACATGCGCAGCCACTTGCGTTCGCCCGACGAGATGAACTGGTCGAACACGACCTGCGCACCGTTGGCGAAGTCACCGAACTGGGCTTCCCAGAGGGTCAGCGCGTTCGGACGAGCCAGCGAATAACCGTATTCGAAACCGAGAACGGCTTCTTCAGACAGCATGGAGTTAATCACTTCATACTTGCCCTGGCCCGGCTGCAGGTTTGCAAGCGGGATGTAGCGTTCTTCGGTGTCCTGATCGTAGAGAACCGAGTGGCGCTGCGAGAAGGTGCCGCGTTCGCAATCCTGACCGGAAAGACGGATCTTCGTGCCCTCGACGCAAAGCGAACCGAAAGCAAATGCTTCAGCCATCGCCCAGTCGAGGCCTTCGCCGGTCTCGACCATCTGCGCACGGTTTTCCATGAAGCGCTTGATCGTGCGATGCGCGTTGAAACCTTCCGGAATGGTCGACAGCTTGCGGCCGATTTCCTTGAGGCTCTTCATCGGCATCGAAGTCTTGCCGCGACGCTGTTCATCGGCATCGTCGGCAGAGCGCAGGCCCGACCACTGGCCGTCCAGCCAGTCGGCCTTGTTCGGCTTGTAGCTCTGGCCGGCCTCGAATTCGGCGTCGAGATGGGCGCGCCAGTCGGCCTTCATCTTGTCGAATTCGGCTTCGGTCAGCACGCCTTCACTTGCCAGGCGATCAGCATAAATCTCGGCCACGGCCTTATGGGCGCGGATGACCTTGTACATCTTCGGCTGCGTGAACGCCGGCTCGTCACCTTCGTTATGGCCGAAGCGACGGTAGCAGAACATGTCGAGCACGACCGGCTTGTGGAATTTCATCCGGTATTCGGTAGCGATCTTGGCGGCGTAGGTGACCGCTTCCGGATCGTCGCCGTTGACGTGGAAGATCGGCGCCTCGATCATCTTGGCCACATCCGACGGATAAGGCGACGAACGTGAGAAGCCCGGATTGGTTGTGAAACCGATCTGGTTGTTGATGATGACATGCATCGTGCCGGCAACGCGGTGACCGCGCAGACCCGACAGGCCGAGAATTTCGGCAACCACGCCCTGGCCGGCAAAGGCCGCATCACCGTGCAGCAGCAGCGGCAGAACCTTGGCGCGCTCGGAGAGCGGGATGATGTTGTCCTTTTCCCATACCTTGGTCAGAAGGTCCTGCTTGGCGCGAGCCTTGCCCATCACAACCGGGTTGACGATCTCAAGGTGAGACGGGTTGGCAGTCAGCGACAGGTGAACCTTGTTGCCGTCGAATTCACGGTCGGAAGATGCACCGAGATGGTACTTCACGTCGCCCGAACCTTCGACTTCGTCGGGCTTGTAGGAACCGCCCTTGAACTCGTGGAACACGGCGCGATGCGGCTTGCCCATGACGTTGGTCAGAACGTTCAGACGGCCGCGGTGGGCCATGCCGACGATGACTTCTTCAAGACCCAGCTGGCCGCCGCGCTTGATGATCTGTTCAAGCGCCGGAATCAGCGCTTCACCGCCATCGAGGCCGAAACGCTTCGTGCCCTTGAACTTGACGTCGAGGAACTGCTCGTAGCCTTCGCCTTCGATCAGCTTCGAAAGGATTGCCTTCTTGCCTTCCGGGGTGAAGGCAACGCCCTTGTCCGGACCTTCGATCCGTTCCTGGATCCAGGCCTTTTCTTCCGGGCTCGACATATGCATGAACTCGACGCCGATGGTCGAGCAATAGGTCCGCTCGAGAATCTCGATCATCTCGCGCACGCTGGCGTATTCGAGGCCGAGAACGTTGTCGATGAAGATCTTGCGGTCGTAGTCGCTCTCTTCGAAGCCGTAGGACTTCGGCGACAGCTCGTTATAGTCCTCGACCGGGCTGGCGATGCCGAGCGGATCGAGCTTGGCATGCAGGTGGCCGCGCATGCGGTAGGCACGGATCATCATGATGGCGCGCACGCTGTCGCGGGTCGCCTGATGAACGTCGGCCTCGCTCACGGCTGCGCCCTTTGCGGAGGCAGCAGCTTCAGCCTTGGCCTTCACCTTGGTCTCGATAGCCTTTTCGACGATCGGCCAGTTGCCGTCCAGTGCAGAGACAAGGTCCCCGCCGGCGGCGATCGGCCAGTTCGGCTTCTTCCAGGAGGCGCCCTGGGCAGCCTTCTTTACATCATCCGGATTTTCGGCGAGTGCCTTGAAGAAGGCCTGCCATTCTTCGGAAACCGAATTCGGATCGGATTCGTATCTGGCATGGAGTTGTTCGATATAGACGGCATTCGCACCGTCGAGGAACGAAGTGATAAGAAACTGCTCGTTGGCTTCTTGCCGGGACATGGCCTATCGCGGGCGCCGCGCCCGCCTCCTCACGTAGTCGAAACCGAAGACCTCGACGGTTCCGCATTCTCTGGTCTGTTGTCTTGCCGCCGCGGCGGCGCCGTCCTGGTGACGGTTGACCCGCAGGCAAAAAAATTCGCCTGCGGGTTCGAAACCCAAGGTCCATCGCCGCCTGTCTATCGGCGGCGAGTGACCGTTATGTGGCGTCAGCCCTTGAGAACTTCAACCAGCGTCTTGCCGAGGCGGGCCGGGGAAGGAGACACCTTGATGCCTGCTGCTTCCATGGCCGCGATCTTGGATTCCGCATCGCCCTTGCCGCCGGAAACGACAGCACCGGCATGGCCCATTGTGCGGCCCTTCGGAGCAGTACGGCCGGCAATGAAGCCAGCCATCGGCTTCTTGCGGCCCTTCTTGGCTTCGTCGATCAGGAACTGCGCTGCATCTTCTTCAGCCGCGCCGCCGATTTCGCCGATCATGATGATCGACTGGGTGGCTTCGTCTGCGAGGAACATTTCCAGCATGTCGATGAATTCGGTGCCCTTGACCGGGTCGCCGCCGATGCCGACAGCCGTCGTCTGGCCGAGGCCTTCGTTCGACGTCTGGAATACGGCTTCGTAGGTCAGCGTGCCCGAACGGGAAACGATGCCGACCGAACCCTTGCGGAAGATCGAGCCCGGCATGATGCCGATCTTGCATTCTTCCGGCGTCAGAACGCCCGGGCAGTTGGGCCCAAGCAGGCGCGACTTGGACTTGTCGAGGCGAGCCTTGACCCGCACCATATCCATGACCGGGATGCCTTCGGTGATGCAGGTGATGAACGGGATCTCGGCGTCGATCGCCTCGATGATCGCGTCGGCTGCACCTGCCGGCGGAACGTAGATGACTGAGGCGTCAGCGCCGGTGCGCTCCTTGGCTTCGGCAACGGTCGAATAGATCGGCAGGCTTTCGCCCTTTGAGCCGGTCCAGGTTTCGCCGCCCTTTTTCGGGTGGATACCGCCGACCATCTTGGTGCCGTAATAGGCAAGCGCCTGTTCTGTGTGGAACGAACCGGTCTTGCCGGTCAGGCCCTGAACGAGGATCTTGGTGTCTTTATTGACGAGAATAGACATGTATCAGGTTCCTCAGATTAGGCTTTGATCGCCGCGACGATCTTCTTGGCCGCGTCGTCAAGATCGTCGGCAGCCGTGATCGCAAGACCAGATTCGTTGAGGATCTTCTTGCCGAGCTCGACATTGGTGCCTTCGAGACGCACGACGAGCGGAACCTTGAGGCCGACTTCGGTGACGGCTGCGACAACGCCTTCGGCGATGACGTCGCATTTCATAATGCCACCGAAGATGTTGACGAGGATGCCCTCGACCTTCGGGTCAGCCGTGATGATCTTGAAGGCTGCAGCGACCTTCTCCTTGCCGGCGCCACCGCCGACGTCGCAGAAGTTTGCCGGCTCCTTGCCGTAGAGCTTGATGATGTCCATCGTCGCCATGGCGAGACCGGCACCATTGACCATGCAGCCGATATTGCCGTCGAGGGCGACATAGGCGAGGTCCCACTTGGAGGCTTCGATTTCCTTGGCGTCTTCTTCGGTCTCGTCGCGCAGCGCCTTGACGTCGTCATGGCGGAACAGTGCATTGCCGTCGAAGGACATCTTTGCGTCGAGAACGCGCAGATGTCCGTCCTTCATGACGATCAGCGGGTTGACTTCAAGAAGAGCCATGTCCTTTTCGCCGAACGCCGTGTAGAGCGCCGGGAACAGCGACTTGGCGTCTTCCGCAGCAGCGCCGGAAAGCTCGAGAGCCTTGGAGATCGCAACGACGTCGTCAGCTGTGACACCGGCAATCGGGTCGATGGCGATCGTATGGATCTTCTCAGGTGTGTCGTGGGCAACGGCTTCGATGTCCATGCCGCCTTCGGTCGAAACGACGAAGGCAACCTGACCGACCGAACGATCGACCAGGATCGAGCAATAAAGCTCGCGGTCGATATCGGCGCCGTCTTCGATATAGAGGCGGTTGACCTGCTTGCCGGCCTCGCCGGTCTGTGCGGTTACCAGCGTGTTGCCGAGCATGTCCTTGGCATGAGCCACGACTTCCTCGATCGACTTGGCAAGGCGAACGCCGCCCTTGGCGTCGGGGCCGAGTTCCTTGAACTTGCCCTTGCCGCGACCGCCGGCATGGATCTGGCTCTTGACCACGTAAAGCGGGCCCGGCAGCGACTTGGCAGCAGCTTCGGCTTCTTCGACCTTGAGGATCGCGACGCCTTCGGCAACCGGTGCGCCGTAACCCTTCAAGAGAGCCTTGGCCTGATATTCATGGATATTCATGGGGCTTGATCCCTATTTGAATGACGTGAGCGCTGGCAAAAGCCAGCGCCGAACTTTTTGGATGCTGATTACTTCAGCGAAGGAACGAGAGCGATGCAGGCTTCGCAGAGACCGGCGACAGCGCCGACCGACTTCTGGAAGGCCGCTTCTTCGTCCTTGTTGAATTCGACTTCAACGATGCGCTCGACACCACCGGCACCGAGAACCACCGGAACGCCGACATACATGTCCTTGACGCCGTACTGACCGGAGAGGTGAGCGGCGACAGGAAGAACGCGCTTCTTGTCCTTGAGGTAGGATTCAGCCATTTCGATCGCCGAGGCGGCCGGAGCGTAATAGGCAGAACCGGTCTTCAGCAGGCCGACGATCTCGGCGCCGCCATCACGGGTGCGCTGGATGATCTGGTCGAGCTTTTCCTGCGTCGTCCAGCCCATCTTAATGAGGTCGGTGAGCGGCACGCCGGCAACCGTCGAATAACGGGCGAGCGGTACCATCGTGTCGCCATGGCCGCCGAGAACGAATGCGGTGACGTCCTGGACGGAAACGTTGAATTCTTCGGCGAGGAAGAGACGGAAACGGGCGCTATCGAGCACGCCGGCCATGCCGACGACCTTGTTCTTCGGCAGGCCGGAGAACTTCTGCAGAGCCCAGACCATCGCATCGAGCGGGTTGGTGATGCAGATGACGAAGGCGTTCGGGGCATATTTCTTGATGCCGGCGCCGACCTGTTCCATGACCTTGAGGTTGATACCGATAAGGTCATCACGGCTCATGCCCGGCTTGCGGGCAACACCGGCGGTCACGATGCAGACATCTGCGCCTTCAATCGCAGCGTAGTCGCTGGCACCGGTCAGCTTGGCATTGAAGCCTTCGACGGGGCCGGACTGAGCGATATCGAGGCCCTTGCCCTGCGGAATGCCGTCGGCGATGTCGAAGAGGACGACGTCGCCCAGCTCCTTCAGGCTGGCAAGATGCGCCAGCGTGCCACCGATCATGCCAGAACCAATAAGTGCAATCTTCTTACGCGACATGGAAATGCTTCCTCTCAAATCCCGACCTGCGGCAAGTTAGCGCAGGCTCTGCTTGCGGCAGCACGGATAGCCTCATCCGCCGGAAATGGCAAACGAATATTTTGACGTCATATTTTTCAATCGGTTAGATATAAATTATCTTACGTAAACGTAAGAATATGCGTCATAATTATGTCAGATTTGCTGCCGCTTCTCATTATGAAGCACCAGATATTCCGCGCTGCGCATCTCGAAAAGACGGGAAACCGTACGGTCGAACTCAAAACCTTCCGTCCCTCGGCGTTCGGTCAGCATTTCATCCGGCGAAGTTGCAGCCGAAATGAAGAGGCGGACGGATTGATCGTAAAGCGCATCGACCAGATTGATGAAGCGCTTCACTTCATTGCGCTTTTCCGCACCGAGCTGCGGCACGTGCTCGACGAAGACCACGTCGAACCGGGCGGCGATCGCCAGATAATCCGATGCGCCAAGCGGCTTTTCGCAAAGATCGGAGAAGGAAAACCGGGCGGCCCGCCCGCTGGCGAGCGGCACATGGATGCTACGCCCCTTCATCGGCAACTCGACCGGCTCCGCCTTGTCGCCGTCCGTAACCTGATGCCAGGCCGCCTCCATCGCTGCATCCGAACGAGCGTCGAGCGGTGTCAGGTAAACGGGCAGATTGGCATTCTTCTGCATGCGGTAATCCGTCGGACTGTCCAGCGTCACCACATCGACGTGATTGCCCAGAAGCCCGATGAACGGAACGAACAGGCCGCGGTTGAGGCCGTCCCTGTAGAGATTGTCCGGCGCAACGTTGGAGGTCGCGACCAGCACGCAGCCGAGACTGAAAAGCTCGGTAAACAGCCGTGCGAGGATCATCGCATCGGTGATGTCGGTGACCGAAAATTCGTCGAAGCACAGAAGTTCCGCTTCGGCAAAAAGCGCTGCCGCGACCGGCGGCACCGGATCGGCCTGCTTCGTCTCGCCCCGCTTCAGCTTCTGCCGCTGTTCGTGGATGCGGTTATGGACGTCCGCCATGAATTCGTGGAAATGCGCCCGGCGCTTTTTGGGCGTCGATGCTTTCTTGAAGAACATGTCCATGATCATGGTCTTGCCGCGGCCGACACTGCCATAAACATACAGACCACGGATCTTGCGCGGTTTTCCCGATCCCTTGGCGAACAGCCAGCCGAGTGCGCTCGACTTTTTTGCGGGCTTTGTTTCCCGCAACTCGGTCAGGATATGATCGAGCTTGGCGGCCACCGCCATCTGCGCGGCATCGGGAGTGAGTACGCCGGACGCCGCCAGCGCCTTGAGCTCTTCGCAGACGCTCGACGTATATTCTGGAATGGGTTCCACGAGGGACGCCCCTTCTCGATGATGATGATCAGCGGCTCAGGCTGACCGGCTGGCCCGAATTCGTGGTGCCGTCGAAACGGTTGTCGGCGCTCTTGTAGACGCGGCCGATCACATCGCCTGCACGGTTCTTGAACTGCACCATCTTGCCGGAGACCTCCCAGGACCCCATGGCCGTCAGGTCGCCGGAGCAGCCGCGGGTACCACCACGCGAACCGCTGCCCAGATTGGTCAGCGTCAGGAACATGTCGCAAGAAGCGCCGCCATTGGAAACGCGCCAGTTGCCGACCATCTGTTCCTTGGTGACGTCGAGTGCGCTCTGCGGCGCGCTTGCGTTCGGGTCGAGCGAAGCCATGTTCTGGCCGCCCTGAGGCGCGGAAGGATATTGCGACGCACCGCCGGGAGGCGGAAGCTGGCCGCCCTGCACGCTCGGCACCGGCTGGGCCTGAAGCGGAGCGGGCTGCGAAGGCAGATCATTATAGGGGCTGTAAGATGTCCGCTGGCAGCCAGCCAACGCCAGCGTCAGCACCAGACCTGTTGCCACATATTTGAACTGCATCAAAAACTCCTGTCCGGATCATTTCATACTGCCCTACAACTTGGGCACGACAGTTTGGCCGGGAATATCGTAAACGCCCTTGGTTAATCAAGGGTATCCGGCCAATCCGGCACAATCGCGACCATCTGCACGTTCAATTCGGCGTGCATGCCGGGCAGTTGCACGAGTGACAAGGCCGCAACGATGACGCTGCGGCCCTGGCTGATTTCTCTTGTTAGACGCGGCGCTCGACCATCATCTTCTTGATTTCGGCAATCGCCTTGGCCGGGTTCAGTCCCTTCGGGCAGGCCTGGGCGCAGTTCATGATCGTGTGGCAGCGATAAAGACGGAAGGGGTCCTCGAGATTGTCGAGGCGTTCGCCCTTAGCTTCATCACGGCTGTCGATCAGCCAGCGATAGGCCTGCAGCAGCACGGCCGGACCGAGATAACGGTCACCGTTCCACCAGTAGCTCGGACAGGAGGTCGAGCAGCAGGCGCACAGGATGCACTCGTAGAGACCGTCGAGCTTGAGGCGATCCTCATGGCTCTGTTTCCATTCCTTCGCCGGCGCCGGCGATACCGTCTTCAGCCACGGCTCGATCGAACGATGCTGGGCATAGAAGTTGGTAAGGTCGGGGATCAGGTCCTTGACGACCGGCATATGCGGCAGCGGATAGACCTTCACCGTACCGCTGATATCGTCCATGCCCTTGGTGCAGGCGAGCGTATTCGTGCCATCGATATTCATCGCGCAGGAACCGCAAATGCCTTCGCGACAGGAACGGCGCAGCGTCAGCGTCGGATCGATCTTATTCTTGATATAGAGAAGACCGTCGAGCACCATCGGGCCGCAATCGTCGATATCGATATAGAACGTATCGATGCTCGGGTTTTTGCCGTCATCTGGATTCCAGCGATAGATGCGATATTCGCGGACGTTCTTGGCACCTTCCGGCTTCGGCCAGATCTTGCCTTCGGACATCTGGGAATTCTTGGGGAGAGCGAGTTCAACCATGATCTAGGTCCCTTCCGATCAGTACACGCGAGCCTTGGGCTCGATCTTGTAAGGATCGATGCCCTCGGCGATCAGGTCCGTGTGGACCGGACGGTAGTCGAGGTTCACGTCGCCCTTTTCGTTGACCCAGGCAAGCGTATGCTTGCGCCAGTTCACGTCGTCGCGGCCGGCAAATGCGCCTTCCGTGAAGTCTTCGCGGGCGTGCGACCCACGGCTTTCCTTGCGCGCTTCGGCGCCGTAGACCGTGGTGATGGCGTTTGCCATCAGGTTGTGTAGCTCCAGCGTCTCGACGAGATCCGAGTTCCAGATCAGCGAACGGTCGGTGACCTTGACGTCGGGAAGCTCGCTCCAGATCTGGGACATGCGCTTACAACCGGATTCGAGCGATTCCTGCGTACGGAACACCGCTGCATCGTCCTGCATCGTGCGTTGCATCTTGTCGCGCAGAACAGCAGTCGGCGTCGCGCCACTGGCGTAACGCAGGCTGTCGAAGCGATCCATGATCTTGTCGCAGGCGGCCGTGTTGAGCGCCGGGATCGCGCCTTCGCGGTCGATCACCTGACCGGCGCGGATCGCGGCGGCGCGGCCGAAGACCACGAGGTCGATGAGCGAGTTGGAACCAAGGCGGTTTGCCCCGTGAACCGATGCGCAACCGGCTTCACCCACAGCCATCAGACCGGGAATGATCCGCTCCGGATTATTGGCGTCGGCATTCAGCACTTCGCCCCAATAGTTGGTCGGAATGCCGCCCATATTGTAGTGAACGGTCGGCAGGACCGGGATCGGCTCACGAGTCACGTCGACGCCGGCAAAGATCTTTGCCGATTCCGAAATGCCTGGAAGACGTTCATGCAGCACGGCCGGATCGAGATGGTCGAGATGCAGGAAGATGTGGTCCTTGTTCTTGCCGACGCCGCGTCCTTCGCGGATTTCCAGCGTCATGCAGCGCGAAACGACGTCGCGCGAGGCAAGGTCCTTGGCCGAAGGCGCGTAACGTTCCATAAAGCGTTCACCCTCGGAATTGACGAGGTAACCGCCCTCACCGCGTGCGCCTTCGGTGATCAGACAGCCCGAACCATAAATGCCGGTCGGGTGGAACTGGACGAATTCCATGTCCTGCAAGGGCAGGCCGGCGCGCGCCACCATGCCGCCACCGTCGCCGGTGCAGGTATGGGCAGAGGTTGCCGAGAAATAGGCGCGGCCGTAACCGCCGGTCGCCAGAACCACCATCTTGGCGGTGAAGCGATGGATCGTGCCGTCATCGAGGTTCCAGGCGACGACGCCGGTGCAACGGCTGCCGTCGTCCGACATGATCAGGTCGAGCGCGAAATATTCGATGAAGAATTCGGCATTGTTCTTCAGCGACTGGCCGTAAAGCGTGTGCAGGATGGCATGGCCGGTACGGTCGGCGGCAGCGCAGGTGCGCTGTACCGGCGGGCCGGCGCCAAAGTTCTGCATGTGACCGCCGAACGGGCGCTGGTAGATCTTGCCTTCTTCGTTTCGAGAGAACGGCACGCCGTAATGCTCGAGTTCGTAGACGGCCTTGGGCGCTTCCATGACCATGTACTGCATGGCGTCGACATCGCCGAGCCAGTCTGAACCCTTGACGGTGTCATAGAGGTGCCACTGCCACGAGTCCGGCGTCATGTTCTGCAGCGAGGCGGCAATGCCGCCCTGCGCCGCGACGGTGTGCGAGCGGGTCGGGAAGACCTTGGTGATGCAGGCGGTCTTGAAACCCTGTTCGGCCATGCCGAGCGTGGCGCGAAGACCGGCACCACCGGCACCGACGACGATCACGTCGTAGGAGTGGTCGACGTAATTATAGGCTTTGCCGTTCTGGGCGATAGGTGTGACGGATGCCATGATGGATTATCCTACGAACGCAATTTTCAGAACGGCGAAAAGACAGAGCCCACCGATCAGCATTGCAAAAAAAGTATTGAGCATCACGGCCAGGAATTTCAGGCCTTCGTTATGCACGTAGTCGACGATGATTTCCTGAACGCCGATGCGCATGTGCACGAGACCGGCAATGATCATCAGGCCGAAAAGGACGGCGATGAGCGGGTTCGACAGAGCAATGACGACATCCTCGTAAGGCGCGCCTGCATAGCGGATCAGGAAGATGATGAAGAAGATGGCGAGCGGCACGAGCGCCACCGCAGACATCCGCTGCACCCAGAAATGCTCGGTGCCGTCCTTTGCTGATCCGAGACCACGAACCTTGCCGAGGGGAGTACGCATATCCATGATGTTTCCTCCTCAGATGGCCAGGCCGATGATCCAGACCAGCACGGTCAGACAGATCGATACGACCGGCATGATCAGCGCTACCTTGGTCGCAAAGTGTTTTTCAAAACCATGTCCCATGTCCCACACGAAGTGGCGGATACCGCCGAGCATGTGGTGGATCAGGGCCCAGGTATAGCCGAACAGGACCAGCAGCCCGATCCAGGTGCCGAACAGCCAGCTGACCCAGTCGAAATAGGGTTTACCGGAAGCGGCCGCGATCAGCCACCAGGCCAGCAGGATCGTGCCCGCAGCCAGCGCAGCGCCGGTAATGCGGTGGACGATCGACATGACCATTGTGGGGATTGGCTTGTAGATTTGCAGATGCGGCGACAGAGGCCGATTATTTGTTACATTCGCCATCATTACCTCGCGGCGTCGTCTAGCGGGCGGGCGCCCGGCAATACACTATGCCGAGAAAATGTGCATTGCATCATCGGCGTGGTTTAATCTTGGAATTACCTGACGACAAGAACAATTCCAAGTGAGCCCGAATTTAATCGATTGGGAATTGCAAGGGGGCAATACCCGGACATATCGCCGCGGCACATTAACCATCAAATCCAAAGATTTGGTTGCCGTCCGTGCGTTTGCCGCGCGACCATGTTAACATCTCGTTAACCACGACCTTCGGAGTTCGCCATGATAGCGAATCGCATGAAACCTGTTCTTTTCGCAGCTGCACTTGCTGGAGCTTTCGCATCGACGACCCTCGCCCGCGATCCTTCGCCGGATTTCAACAGCAGCAACGGCTTCCATGGCGGCCACCATTCAGGCCATGGACATCACGGTCGACCCGAACGGCTGAGGCGCATTTCCGATCAGCACCTTGGCGGCGCCAGCCGCGCGGTTTCGTCGACGCGAAACACCCGTTCGGAGCAGGCGTCCATCCAGACGCTGGGTACCGTCGCCACGGTATCGGGAACCTCGATCATCTACAGCGACGGTTATCGGGAGATCTATCTCGGCAGATATGCGCCGGAACAGGATAGCAACAGGCTCTCCTATCCCGCGCCCAGGGCAAAGATCATCACGGTGACCGAGGAGCTTGCCAACGGCAATTTCAAGCCGGTCAACGGCTGTTCTTACGAAATGGGCGTCTGCGTCATCCGCGGAGAGAAGTGAACCTCGGTCACGTCACGACAGCTGCGCTTCGATGGCAGCCTTGTCGATGACGGACCAGACCTGGACAATCCGCCCGTTCGAAAACCGATAGAAGACATTTTCGCAAAACCGGACGCGGAGGCCGTTGACGGGCAGTCCGAACAGATCGCCCGTAGGCGTGCAATCGAACAACAATCTGGCTGCAAGGTGCGGCGCCTCGACGACAAGAAAGTCGATGCTGAAGCGAAGATCCGGAATGGCGCGAAAATCGCCCACCAGCATCGCATGATAGCCATCTAGGCCGATCCGGCGATCATTGTGAATGACGTCGGCACCGACGAAGTCCCCCAACCGCGTCCAGTCCTGCCGGTTCAGGCAATCGATATAACCGCGATAGAGTTCGGACAGGTCTTCAGTCATCTTGGGTCCTAAAGGCTTAGATGAGAACGACTCTCATGCTTGCCGGTTCCCGACATCGGGAGAAACCGCCACACTGTCGTTTTCTTGACTTCGCTGTCCTCCAGCGCCCGCGTCACCGGCACTTCATAGGCTGCCAGCCGCTGCAGCCGTTCCTTGGGCAAGTAGCTGCGCCCCGGATCACCCACCAGCACAAGCTTGCCCTCGCACGCAAGCTGCGTGAACCACGGCACCAGCGCGGCGGCGAAATCCCGGTCGTAAAACACGTCCCCTGCCAGAACGACGTCGGAATCGACCATCAACCCGATCTGATTCTCTCCGGTAAAGCCGATTTCGACGCCGTTCTCGGCCGCATTAAGCGCCACCGCCGTCTTGGTCCACGGGTCGATATCAGCCGCCAGGACATGCGCCGCCCCGGCAAGCTTAGCAGCGATCGCCACCAGCCCGGACCCGCTGGCAAAATCCAGCACCCGTTTGCCTTCTATCATCTGAGGATGGTCGAGAATGTAACGGGCAAGCCCTTGCCCGCCGGCCCAGGCAAACGCCCAGAACGGTGGCGGAAGGCCGATCTTCTCCAGATCTTCCTCCGTCTTCAGCCACAGATCATGCGCCTCTGTTGCCAGATGCAGCACGATCTCCGGCACATGCGGCGGCCGCATCAGCTCGGTGTTGTCGAGGATGAAGGCCTTCGGATCGGTCTTCACATCATCAACTCAGGCGGGCGATTGAGGCGGCGATTGAGGCGGATTGTCGAGGCCGCCGAGCCGGCAGATCTCGAAATATTCCTCGTCCGTTACCGGCTGCACCGAAAGCCGCATCGAGGTAACGAGCGCCATCTTCTCGAATTTCGGGTTGGCCTTGACGTCCTTCAGCGTGATCGGCTTCGGCATGTCGATGACGGCGCGGATATCGACGCAATCCCATTTGGGATCGCCCTTGGCCGAACTATCCGGATGAGACAGCGCACAGACCTCGACAATGCCGACGATCTCAAGCCCTTCGTTCGAATGGTAGAAGAAGCCCTTGTCGCCGATCTTCATCGCCCGCATGTTGTTGCGAGCCAGGTAGTTGCGAACCCCTGTCCATTCCTCGCCGACATCACCCTTTGCCTTCTGCTGCTCCCAGGACCAGACATTCGGCTCGGACTTGTAAAGCCAATACGCCATCTATCGCCTCACTTCGGCTCAGTGGCGGGGTTGTTGAACACCCAGTTCCAGGCCTTCACCTCAACCTTTTCGAACAGGCCGGCGAGGTAATAGGGATCAGCTTCGGCGATCGTCCGGGCTGCGGCGATATCGGCGGCTTCGACCACGACCAGGCTACCGTTCGGCTTGCCGTCATCGTCGAGGAAGGGGCCGGCGAATTTAAGCGCACCTTCGGCATTGAGCTTGTTGAGGTGCTCCAGATGCGTCGGGCGGGTATCCATGCGGACCTGAAGATGTCCAGGCTTGTCGGTGCAGAGAAAGGCAAACAGCATTCGGGTTCTCCTCAGGGGTAAAACAATTCCGGGATCGGAACTGCGTGAAATCAGGTTTGTTATTCCGCCTTGATCGGTCGGGTCATCAGCTGTTCCATCGCGGTCATCACGTCCAGCCGGCCGTCGATAATTGCTGCGACGGCATCGGTGATCGGCAGATCCACGGAAAATTTCCGCCCGAGCCGGGCCGCGACGGATGCGGCAAAAGCCCCCTCGACAAGCGGGCCGCCGGTAGTTTGCGCAGGCTCGCCCTTACCGATCGAAATGCCGAAATTGAGGTTGCGCGACTGGTGGCTGGTGCCGGTCAGCACCAGATCGCCGAGACCGGAAAGGCCGCGGACCGTATCGGCATTGCCGCCCATCGCCTCGACCAGCCGCGACATTTCGGCCAAGCCTCGGGAGATCAGCGCCGCACGGGCGGATTCACCAAGCCCCGCGCCTTCGACGATACCGCAGGCAATCGCCAACACGTTCTTCAGCGCACCGCCAAGCTGTACGCCGATGACATCGGGCGATGCGTAAAGCCGGAAGCTTCGGCCGGAAAGCACCTGTGCAAGCCTTTCGGCAAGAACCGGATCCTGAGCGCCAAGCGACATTGCCGTGGGCAGGCCGCGGGCAATGTCGGACGCAAAACCCGGACCGGACAACACCGCCAATGGCGTTTTCGGCAGTTCTGCCGATACGACATCTGTCAAAAGCCGCTCGGCCCGATCGAGCCCCTTGGCACAGATGACGACGGCAGCATCCTGCGAAAGATAAGGCCCGTAATGACGCGCCGCATCGAGCTGCGCCCGCGACGGCATGGCGAAGAGCACGACATTGGCTTCCGCAACCGCGTCCGGCTCAGCCGAAAATTGCAGAGAGTCCGGCAAGGGAACGCCGGGCAGCGCCGCATCATGCATACGGTCGTCGCGCAGATCGGCCATCAGGTTCGGTTGGCGCCCGACCAGCGTTACCGGGTGACGTCCCTCCAGCGCAAACACCGTCGCAAGCGCGGTGCCGAATGCGCCAGAACCGACCACCGCGATCCGCTCACTGCTCATGCCTTTGCCCCTCTTTTGCCGGATCCGAGCAAGGTCTTGGCATCCTTATCGAGCGGCCAGCGCGAGCGCGGCGCCACATTGAGATCGTCGACGGGAAATTCTTCGGCCATTCTTTCAAGCCCGGCCCAGGCGATCATCGCCGCATTGTCGGTGCAGAGCCGAAGCGGCGGCGCAATGAAGCGAAAACCGTTTTCGATGCAGAGCGCCTGCAGCGTGCGCCGAATTTCCTGATTGGCCGCGACACCGCCCGCAACGACCAGCGCCGGATCGGTTTCGAGACCGGAAAACTCCTGTTTGAAACGGGCAAGTCCACGCCCGATTCGATCCCGGAGCGTGCGGGAAACGGCCTTTTGGAAAGAGGCACAGATATCGGCGATATCTTGCTCTGTGAGCGGCGCGATCTCTGTCGCGGCCTGCCTGACGGCGGTCTTCAACCCGGAAAAGGAAAAATCGAGCCGCGCTTCGCCGACCAGCGGACGCGGCAGGGAGAACCGGTCCGGGTTACCGGAAAGCGCTGCTTTCTCCACAGCCGGACCACCAGGATAGGGCAGGCCAAGCAGCTTTGCCGTCTTGTCGAAGGCCTCGCCCAGCGCATCGTCGATCGTCGTGCCCCAGCGCTCGTATTCGCCGACGCCACGCACAAGAATGAGCTGTGTATGCCCACCGGAAACCAGAAGCATCAGATAGGGGAAGGAAAGCCCGTCCGTCATCCGCGCCGTCAGCGCATGACCTTCGAGATGGTTGATCGCCATCAGCGGCTTGCCGGAGACGCGGGCGATCGCCTTTGCCGTCATCAGCCCGACCAGCAGCCCGCCGATCAGGCCGGGGCCGGAGGTCGCAGCAATCGCGTCTACATCGTCGAGCGTCACGTCTGCACGACGCAGCGCTTCCTCGACCAGTTCGTCCAGCGCCTCGACATGCGCACGGGCCGCGATTTCCGGCACGACGCCGCCATAGGCCGAGTGTTCGTCGAGCTGTGACAGGACCACGTCGGACAGAATTTCGCCGCGCCCGTCCTCATGGCGTGCAACGACCGCAGCAGCGGTCTCGTCGCAGCTTGTTTCGATGCCGAGGATGCGGAGAAATTGGGCCATAGACCTCTCGTTCATTGCGATGCCGGATGATCCGGTTTACGAGAGCTTCCGGTAACAACGGAATGAGACGGATGCAAACAAAACCTTTCCGGATCGGTACGCGCGGCAGCCCGCTGGCGCTGGCGCAGGCCCATGAAACGCGGACGCGGCTGATGGCAGCCCACGGCCTGCCGGAAGAGATGTTCGAGATCGTCGTGCTGTCGACCACCGGTGACCGGATCACCGACCGGTCGCTGAGCGAAATCGGCGGCAAGGGCCTGTTCACTCAGGAGCTGGAAGAACAGCTGCAATCCGGCGAACTCGATATCGCCGTGCATTCGTCGAAAGACATGCCGACCAAGCTGCCGGAAGGATTGCATATTGCGGCTTATCTGCCGCGCGAAGATTTTCGCGACGCCTTTATCGGCCGCACGGCCTCGACGCTCACCGCCCTGCCCGATGGTGCGATCGTCGGCACGGCGTCGCTGCGACGTCAGGCGCTCATCCGCCGTCTTCGCCCGGATATCCAGCTGACGATCTTCCGTGGCTCTGTCGGCACGCGGCTGCGCAAGCTGGACGAAGGCCAGGTGGATGCAACCCTGCTCGCCTATGCCGGCCTGAAGCGGTTGTCGATGGAAGACGTCGTCACCGAACTTCTCGATCCGACCGATTTCCCCCCGGCACCGGCCCAGGGCGCGATCTGCGTCGAAAGCCGCATCGGTGATCCGCGCACCGATGCCCTCATCGCCCCGATCAACGACATACCGACCTACGATGCGGTAAGCTGCGAACGCGCATTTCTCGCCGCGCTCGATGGTTCCTGTCGTACGCCGATCGGCGGTTTCGCGATCTGTGACGGAGAAAATCTCAAATTCTCCGGCCTGATCCTGACGCCCGACGGTCGGCGCGAACATGCAATCGAAGTCGAGGGCAAGCGGGCAGATGCGGAAGCACTTGGCCTTCGTGCAGGTGAAGCCGTCCGTGCCGCCGCCGGCACCGACTTCTTCGACAGCTGGAACTGAGCCTTGCGGGTCGTCGTCACCCGCCCGGAAATCTCAGCCGACAAAACGGCCGAGCGGCTGAAGGTTATGGGCCATGAACCCATGCTTCTGCCGCTCAGCAAGGCGATCCATAAGCCGCAAGACGCCATGGATGCGCTGGCATCGCCTCACTCCGCCCTCGTCATGACCAGCGCCGAAGCCGTGCGAACACTCGCCGGCATCGATCCTCCTTTGGATGCCGATTTCGGCCTCCCCCTTTTTGCCGTCGGCGAGAAAACCGCAGCGGCAGCAAGATCGGTGGGCTTTCGCAACGTCCATGTCGGTTCCGGTGACGGCGACAGCCTTGCCGATCTGATCGCCTCACGACTCGAAAAGCCGGACCTTCCGCTGCTCTATCTCGCAGGCAAACCGCGCGCCGGATCGCTCGAAAGCCGGCTCGAACAAAACGACATGCCGGTCCGCGTCGCGGAAATCTACGAAATGATCGCGATCGACTACTCTCCCGACGATATCGTGGAAAGGCTGGGCACTCCCCCGGCACAGGCAGTGCTTCTCTATTCGCGAGAAAACGCTATCCGGTTTTTCGACCTGGCGGCACGACATCCGCTTCATTTGTCCGAAATAAAATTTCTTTGCATCAGCCAACGCACGGCCGACGCCGTGCCCGCGGCATTTCGCGCTCATCTCAGGATCGCCGAAACTCCGGACGAAATCGCTCTGTTGGCGCTTCTTTAACCTGCTCCTGATCCAAATTCAGGCTGCGCCCCTTTCCTTAACCGGGGGCACCGACTAGGTTTTAGTGAACGCAGGCAGAAAAGAGGTCGAGATGGTATCCGAAAAACCACCGCGCCGGTCCAACCCGAACAAGGAACCGGTCACCATCGACCTGACGGCGGAAGAGACCGCCGCAGTGGCAGAGCCTGTGCGCGCTAACGACACAGACGATGTCATTGATCCCCGTGAGAACGAGCCGAACGAAACGCCGGTAACGGCGGACATTCCGCAGAGCGCCACGACGACGGAGACGGAGACAGCGCTGCCCGAGGCCAATCCCGAGCCCGAAACAGCAAAGCTGGAAACACCACGTTTCGACGAACCTGAAACTGAGCCGGCTGCAACAGCTGCCGAGCCGGTACAGGAAAAGATCGAGGAAGAGCCGGCGCCGTTCCGACCGGCCGGCAGGGCCGAAGGTTATTCGACCCAGAGCCCCTCTCCGGTATCATCGAAGCCTGCAACATCCACCTTGGTCGCAGCCGGTATCTTCGGCGGCATCGTCGCGCTGCTTCTGGCAGGCAGCATGCAATATGCAGGCGTTCTCCCCGCTGGCTCATCCTCTTCGGCATCGAGCGAAACTGACATCTCCGCGGAGATCGCCTCCCTGCGCCAGGAAATTGCCGCACTGGCCAGCCGGCCGACCGAACCATCGGCGGACATCACAAGCCGTCTGACAGCCCTGGAAAGCAGCGCCGCGTCCGATGGCGGCCAATCGGGAGATCTTGCTCAAAAGCTCGCGGCCGTCGAAGGTGAACTGGCCAATCTGAAATCGGCAACGGAGGCGACGGCGGCAAACTCCACGCAATTGGCCGGCCGATTGCAGCAGGCGGAAGCCCAGATCAACGACAAGGGTCCCGAGCAGCAGGCGGCACGCGCCGTGGCTGCTGCAGCCTTGAAGGGCGCAATCGACCGCGGTGGCTCGTTCGAGGCCGAGCTGCAGACCTATCAGGCTGTTGCTGGCGACGATCCCGCGATTGCCCAGCTTCAGCCGTTTGCCGCAAAGGGCGTCCAGTCCCGTATCGAGCTTCAGCGTCAGGCCTCGAGCGTCGCAGACACCATGGTCGAGGCTGTCGTTCAGCCAAATCCCGACGAAGGCTTTGCCGCGCGGCTTTATTCATCCGCACTGTCGGTGGTCAAGGTTCGCAAGGTCGGTGACGTCACCGGCAATACGCCCGAAGACATCGTCGCGCGTTTCGAGGACCGGCTTCGCTCGGGCGACCTGCCCGCTGCCGCCCGCGAATGGGATACGCTTCCCGAACCCGCCAAGACGGCATCCCAATCGTTCAAGCAGGAACTTGACGCCCGCATCGAGGTTGAAAATCTCGTCGGCGGGACGTTGACCCGCGCGATTACCGGCACTCAAGGCTGAGGACGAAAAACGGAATGGTCAGACTTTTCATCTTCCTTCTTGTCGTTCTCGGTCTTGGCTGGAGCTTTGCATGGCTCGCGGATCGTCCCGGCCTGCTGTCCATTACCTGGCAGGATCACCTGATCGAGACCAGCCTCATGGTCGCCGCCACCATGCTGGTCGCGGTGATTGGCGCTGTCATGCTGCTCTGGTGGATCGTCGGCATCATCTGGACCTCGCCCTTTTCGGTCCGCCGTTATTTTCGCGCGCGCAAGCGGGACCGGGGTTATCAGGCGCTGTCGACCGGCCTTATTGCAGCCGGCGCCGGCAATGCGCTGCTTGCCCGCAAGATGAGCATCCGCACCCGCAGCCTGCTCAATGCCGACCAGGAGCCACTGATCCATCTGCTGGATGCGCAGGCCGCCCTCATCGAGGGCAAATACGACGACGCCCGCGCAAAATTCGAAAGCATGTCGAACGATCCCGAAACCCGCGAACTCGGCCTGCGCGGCCTTTACATGGAGGCACGCCGGCTCGGTGCCAACGAAGCGGCACGGCAATATGCCGAAAAGGCAGTCGAACACGCGCCCTATCTGCCCTGGGCATCGCAAGCGACGCTCGAATCCCAGAGCCGGTCCGGCCGCTGGGACGAGGCGCTGGAAACCTTGGCGCAACAGCGCGCCGCCAACATCATCAGCAAGTCCGAAGCCGAACGTTTGAGGGCAGTCCTCCTGACCGCCCGTGCCGGCGAGCGTCTGGAAAGCGATCCGAGCGGTGCCCGTGAGGACTCCACCGATGCCCTAAAACTGGCAAAAGATCTGGTGCCCGCCGCCGTCATATCCGCCAAGGTCTTGCTGCGGCAGGAAAACGTCCGCAAGGCCGCATCGGTGCTAGAAGGCGTCTGGAAGCTTTCGCCGCATCCGGATATCGCCCGAACCTATGTTCGCGCCCGCAGCGGCGACAGCACGCTCGACCGCCTGAAACGCGCCGAGAAGCTCGAGGCGATCCGTCCGAACAACATCGAATCTCTCCTGATCGTCGCTCAGGCCGCACTCGATGCACAGGACTTTTCGAAAGCGCGTGGGCGGGCGGAAGCAGCGGCGCGTGTGGAACCGAGCGAGCGGGTCTATCTGCTGCTGGCCGATATCGAAGAGGCCGAGACGGGCGATCAGGGCCGCATCCGTTACTGGATGCAGCAGGCGCTTCGCGCACCGCGCAACGCAGCCTGGGTTGCCGATGGTTTCGTTTCTGAAAACTGGCTTCCGGTGTCTCCGGTGAGCGGCAAGCTGGACGCCTTCGAATGGAAGATACCCTTCAGCCAGCTGGAAGGCCCCCTCGTTGAGGGCAAGGTCGCCGCGGACGAAGCGATTGCCGCACTCCCGCCGGTCGTGGTGAACGTCCAGCCACCGGTGGAAACGACAAGACGTGCCGAGGTCACCGAGCCGACAATCGTCATCGAAAAGAAGCCTGCAGCGGCGGCACCCGAGCCTGCTGTTGCAACAAAGACAACAGCCCCCGAGAAAGTCACGCCTGCACCTGCCAAAACGCAGGAAAATGCAGCCGAACCGGTTCCATTTTTCGGACGCCCACCAGATGATCCGGGCGTGAAAGATCAGGATGCCGATCCGACCAGAACGAGGTTGCGGCTTTTCTAGAAAATATGGAGCAAGGCCTATCGATGTTGGACCGCATACAGGCCTTCCTTCACACACTCACCTCCCATGACGACAAGGAATTCGCACCGGACGATCCTCGGGTCGCTTTCGTTGCGCTCTGTTTTCAGGTCATGGAGGCAGATGGGGCCGTCTCCAAAAAGGAGCAGCAGAAATTCCGCGAACTGATACGGGAGCGGTACGATCTCAGCGAGGACCGGCTGAAGGCATTGATCGAGGCGGGCCACGAGGCGGGTCACGAAGCGGTTGACTATTACCGATTCACTTCCGATCTAAGACGTCATCTCGTCAATGAAGACGACCGCGTCGAACTGCTCGGCATTCTCTGGGACATCGTTTATGCCGATGGCCAGAGAAGCGAGATCGAGGACCACGTGATTTGGAGGATCGCGGATCTGCTCGGTGTTTCGTCGCGAGATCGCGTGTTGCAGCGCCAGCAGGCCGCGGCACGCCTTGCGGAAGAAAACGCGGAGGAGAGTAAGGACTAAACGATGCTCGTGCTGCCTCCTCGCAAAACAGACCTCCTTCCCATTCTCGTCGTCCTGCACCAGGAGCGCTCGTCCTCAGGTCGCGTCGGCCAGATGCTTGTCGAAAAGGGTTTCCCGCTCGATATCCGCCGGCCGGTTCTGGGTGAGGCACTGCCGGAAACGCTTGCCGGCCATTCCGGCGCCGTGATCTTCGGCGGCCCGATGAGCGCCAACGATCCCGATCCCTTCGTCAAACAGGAAATCGACTGGATCGGCGTGCCGTTGAGCGAGAACAAGCCCTATCTCGGCATCTGCCTCGGCGCTCAGATGATGGTGCGGCACCTCGGCGGTAAGGTCGGCGCGAAGCAAGGCGAGATCACCGAGATCGGCTGGTACCCTCTGCGCCCGACAGAACACGGCCGCCTGCTGATGCAATGGCCGAAGATGGTCTATCATTTTCACCGAGAAGGTTTTGACGTTCCGCGCGATGTCAAGCTTTTGGCGGAAGGCGACGCCTATCCCAACCAAGCCATCCGTTACGGCGACAATGCCTGGGGCATGCAGTTCCATGCGGAACTCACAAGGGCGATGATGCACCGGTGGGTCGTGCACGGCGCCGAGCGCTTCACCATGCCGAACGCGCAGCAGGGTAACCAGCATCTTGAAGGCCGCATGATGTTCGATGCGCCGCTCAAAGCCTGGCTGTCGGAGTTTCTCGATCTGGTTTTCCTGAAAAAGGAAGCCGCTACGGCGGCCTCCTCGATCCGATATGGCGCGTCAATGCCTGTAACGGAAATGGCGCAAAGCTGACCCGGCGATAGTGCCCGCGGCAGGATCAGGATTATTTGCTACCGCTCCGGCGCTTCCAGCGTATCGATCTTTCTCAGTTTCGAAAAGCCGAGCGCCCAGATGACGGTAACGGCAAGCGTGCCGACGCCGCCGATGACGACGGCAGGCACTGCTCCGATGAAATGCGCCATCGTGCCCGCGCGGAACTCACCAAGCTCGTTGGATGCCCCGACAAACACCATGTTGACCGCGTTGACGCGTCCGCGCACCTCGTCCGGCGTCCACAGCGCAATCAGCGTTTCGCGAACGTAGACGGAGATCATGTCGGCAGCGCCCATGATCATCAGCGCCGTAATCGACAGCCACGGTGCCGAGGAAAGGCCGAAGATCAGCGTGCCGAGACCGAAGAAACCGACACCGACGAACATGGCAATGCCCGCATGATGGCGGATCGGGTGGAAGGCGAGCCAGATCGCCACGAAGATAGCACCGATGCCTGGTGCGGCCCGCAGCAGGCCTAGCCCCCATGGGCCAAGCTCCAGCACGTCGCGTGCGAAGATCGGCATCAGCGCCACGGCACCGCCAAGAAGCACGGCAAACAGATCGAGCGAGATCGCCCCCAGCACCACCTTTTCACTGAAGATGAAGCGGAAACCGGCGAGCAGATGCGCGACGTCGACCTTGGTCGCCGATGTCCGCTGCGCCGGCTTGGGGATCATGAAGACGAGAATGGCTGCAAGCGCCAGCAGCACCAGCGCGACGACATAGGCAGACGTCGCGTTCACGCCGTAGAGCAAACCGCCGAAGACAGGTCCGAGGATCGATGCCGTTTGCCACGAGGAGGAGTTCCAGGCGATCGCATTGGCAAGGTCCCTTTCGGGCACGAGATTCGGTCCGAGCGACTGGACCGCCGGCCCCATGAAGGCGCGCTCTATGCCGAATACCACCAGAATGGCAAACACCAGCCAGGGCGTAAATGCGCCGGCGATCGTCAACCCCAGCAGCGCCGCAGCGCAGGCGGCGCCCACCACCATGCAGATCGCCATGATCATGCGGCGGTTATAACGGTCGGCCACCGTTCCCGTCACAAGGATCAGCAGCAGCGACGGCAGGAACTGGAACAGCCCGATCAGCCCGAGATAGAGCGGGTTGCGGGTTTCGTCATACATCTGCCAGCCGACCGAGACGCTGATGATCTGGATGGCGAAGGCGGCGAAGAACCGTGAAAGGAAGAAGCGGGTATAGGACGAGTGACGAAAAGCTGCAAAACGGTCGCCGGAGGCGGGAATGGACATCGCAAGGTCTTTCGGTGGCCGTCATGGACTATTTGCACACACAGCCACTGTTAAACATGCTGAAACTGCTGCGGGTGCGACACTTGCCCGTTAGTTCTCCAATGTCTACATGTCTGTCAACACGAATTGTCGGCCGACAGCCGCTATCCTGAAGGGTAGAGCTTGGCAACTAAATTGGAGACATGAATGCTCGCCCTGTTTCAGACCATTGATCTGGCCTTGAACCTTTACACCTGGATACTGATCGCCAGCGCGATTTTCTCCTGGCTCTACGCTTTCAACGTGATCAATTCGAGCAACCGCTTCGTCGAAGCGATCGGTCGTTTCCTCTACAACGTCACCGAACCGGTTCTGGCACCTATCCGCCGCATCATGCCGAACCTCGGCGGTATCGACATCTCCCCGATCATCGTCCTGCTAATCATCTTCTTCCTGCGCTCCTTCATGTGGACAACGCTTTACCCCATGGTCGCTTGAGCCCATTCAGCGTTCATGCTGGCCACATTCGGTTGAGTGTAAAGCTCACACCGAACGGTGGTCGCGATGCGATCGACGGGGTTGAAGTGGATGCCGACGGCAATGCGTTTGTGAAAGCACGCGTCTCTGCCGTGCCCGAAGACGGCAAGGCCAACAAGGCGCTGATCGCACTTCTTGCCAAGAAACTGCGCGTGCCGAAGAGCGGCATCTCTTTTGTTTCCGGCGAAACCGCGCGTAAAAAAATCCTCCGGATCGATGGCGACCCGGAGGATTTGAAAGCGAAACTCGAAAGCCTGACGGCCTGATTATTTCTGTGCGTTGTAACGCTCGATCGCCTCGACGATCAGCTTCTTGGCAACATCGACATCCTGCCAGCCGCCGATCTTCACCCACTTGCCAGGCTCCAGATCCTTGTAGTGCTCGAAGAAGTGCTCGATCTGCTTCAGCGTGATTTCCGGCATATCCGTGTAGTTCTGGATCTTGTCGTAACGACGCGTCAGCTTCGGCGACGGCACGGCGATGATCTTCTCATCCTTGCCGCCATCATCTTCCATGATCATCACGCCGATCGGACGAACGTTGATGACGCAGCCGGGAACCAAGGGACGTGTATTGCAGATCAGCACGTCGATCGGGTCGCCATCTTCCGACAGCGTATGCGGCACAAAACCGTAATTGCCCGGATAGGTCATCGGCGTATAGAGGAAGCGGTCTACGACAAGCGCACCGGCCTCTTTGTCCATCTCGTACTTGATCGGCTGGCCACCGACCGGAACCTCGACGATGACATTGACATCTTCGGGCGGATTTTTGCCGATGGAAATTGCATCGATACGCATCGTGATCCTCAATTAGGTTCAATTCACTGAAGCGTCGATAGCGGGAATCTGCCGCCAAGGCAATAAGCCATTGAATTGATGGAGACCGCTGAAGCGCTTAACTCGGCACCCGGATCAGCGTGGCCAGACGAAGCCGAGTTTGCGCAGCTGCGTGCCACCGAAATCTTCCACACCTTCGACCGCATCGACACCATCATGGCGGCGGAAGAAGCGGATTGCATGTTCGCTGTCTTCGAGGCACCAGACCACGAGCCCGGTGCAGCCGAGCGACTTCAACAGCTTGCGGCTTTCGCTGAAAAGGCGGCGTCCGAGACCGACGCCCTGAAATTCGGGACGCAGGTAGATTTCGTAGATCTCGCCGTCATAGGGAAGCGAGCGCGCCCTGTTAAGGCCGATCGTGGCATAACCGGCAAGCTGCCCGGCGACTTCGATCACCAGTAGCGTGGCCGGACCGTCGGTCGCTTTGCGCCACCATTTTTCGCCGCGGCGCTCCAGCATCTGGATCAGCGGCTTGTGCGGAATGAGCCCCGCATAGGCCTGCTTCCAGCTTTCCCGGTGCACTTCCGAGATAGTCCGGGCATCCTGCGGGTCAGCCCGCCGAACATCGATCGACAACGTCTTCATAACGCGACTTTAGGTCCTGCAACACGGGATCCGCCATCGGTCATTCATTAACCAGGCGGATTGCCCACAGAGTTCTGATGGGGACAATACCTGTCGAGTTAACGCTTTTTTAACCTCCGCCACAAGTCGTGTGATTTGCGCGGGCACAGAAAAAAGCCCGGCTTTTGGCCGGGCTTTCAGAGCGGAATTTAAAGGCTGCTTAGAGGGCGGCCTTCGACTTGTCGAAGCGCTTGCGGTCGTTTGCGTCGAGATAGATCTTGCGCAGGCGGATCGACTTCGGCGTCACTTCCATCAGCTCGTCGTCCTGGATCCAGGAGAGAGCGCGGTCGAGCGTCATGCGGATCGGCGGCGTCAGGCGGACGGCTTCGTCCTTGCCGGCCGAACGGATGTTCGTCAGCTGCTTGCCCTTCAGAACGTTGACCTCGAGATCGTTGTCGCGGGTGTGGATGCCGATGATCATGCCGGCATAAACCTTTTCACCCGGCTCGATGATCATCGGGCCGCGATCTTCCAGGTTGAACATCGCATAGGCGACGGCTTCACCAGCCTGGTTGGACAAGAGAACGCCGTTGGTACGGCCGCCGATTTCACCCTTGTAAGGCTGATAGTCGTTGAACAGGCGGTTCATGATCGCCGTGCCACGCGTGTCGGTGAGCAGTTCCGACTGGTAGCCGATCAGGCCGCGGGTCGGGGCAAGGAACTTCAGACGAACGCGGCTGCCGCCCGAAGGACGCAGTTCGGTCATCTCGGCCTTACGCTCGGACATCTTCTGCACGACGATACCGGAATGTTCTTCATCAACGTCGATGACGACTTCTTCGATCGGCTCCATCGTGACGCCGTTCTCGTCCTTGTGCATGACGACGCGCGGACGCGAAACGGCAAGTTCGAAACCTTCGCGACGCATGGTCTCGATCAGGACGGCAAGCTGAAGTTCGCCGCGGCCGGACACGTAGAACGAATCCTTGCCTTCGGCTTCTTCGATCTTCAGCGCAACGTTGCCTTCGGCTTCCTTGAACAGACGGTCACGGATGACGCGGCTGGTAACCTTATCGCCTTCGGTACCGGCAAGCGGGCTGTCGTTGACGATGAAGGACATGGTAACGGTCGGCGGGTCGATCGGCTGAGCCGTCATCGCCTGGGTGACCGACGGGTCGCAGAACGTGTCGGCGACGGTGCCCTTGGAGAGACCGGCAATGGCGACGATGTCGCCAGCGATCGCTTCATCGATGGCCGTACGCTCGATACCGCGGAATGCGAGGATCTTGGAAATACGGCCGGTTTCGACCGTCTTGCCGTCCTGTGCCAGAACCTTGACGGCCTGGTTCGGCTTGATCGAGCCGGAAGCAACGCGGCCGGTGATGATACGGCCGAGGAACGGGTTGGCTTCGAGAAGCGTACCGATCATGCGGAACGGGCCTTCTTCGACCGTCGGCTCCGGAACATGGCTGAGCACGAGATCGAGAAGCGGTGCCAGACCCTGATCCTTTGGACCTTCCGGGTTGACGTTCATCCAGCCATCGCGACCGGAACCGTAGAGGATCGGGAAGTCGAGCTGCTCATCGGTGGCGTCGAGGTTTGCGAACAGGTCGAAAACTTCGTTGATGACTTCTTCGTGGCGGCCGTCCGGACGGTCGATCTTGTTGATCGCAACGATCGGGCGCAGGCCAACCTTCAGAGCCTTGCCGACCACGAACTTGGTCTGCGGCATTGGGCCTTCCGACGAATCGACCAGAACGATCGCGCCGTCCACCATCGACAGGATACGCTCGACTTCGCCGCCGAAGTCGGCGTGGCCGGGGGTGTCGACGATGTTGACGCGAACGCCCTTCCATTCAACCGAAGTCGCCTTGGCGAGAATGGTGATGCCGCGTTCCTTTTCGAGATCGTTCGAATCCATCACGCGTTCTGCAACGCGCTGGTTCTCGCGGAACGAGCCGGACTGTTTCAGGAGCTCGTCAACGAGGGTCGTTTTGCCATGGTCAACGTGCGCGATGATCGCGATGTTGCGAAGTGCCATACTGGGGTTCTCTGAAGTTGGGGCGCAACAATCACGGGGCCACGCCAATTTCGTTGGCGCGCTCATACCCCGTTTTTTGCAAATGCGAAAGGGGGGCAGAGCGCAACGGCTTAATCCACGGTCTATTCGGCGACGAGACCGCTCCTCTTCAGGAGTGCCAGAAGCGTCAACGGCAGGAGTGTTGTGATCAGGATGGCGATAAAGGCCATGGCCATGCCGAGCCCGATCGACCCCTGTTCGAACTGTCGCCAGATGAAGGTAGCGATCGTCTGCATGCCGACCGGAGCAATGACGACGGAAGCAACCAGTTCTCGCGAGGCAAGCGCAAAGACGAGCAGCATGGCCGAGGCGAGGCTGGGGAAAACCAGCGGCAAAAGAATACGCCGGAAGGCTGTCACGCCGCTTGCACCGAATACACGTGCCGCCGCTTCCAGATTGTCGCCGATCTGCTGGAAAGCCGCCGTGGCGTATCGCATCGGCTGCGGCAGCAGAATGCAGCAATAGGCAAGCAGCAGTATGAAACCGGTATTGTAGGGTGTCACGGGTAGCCAGGGCATGTTCCACGCCAGAATGAGACCGACGGCCACGACGATGCCGGGAAGCGCATTGGGAATGATCGTCAGCGTATCGATCGCCAGCCGCCCGCGGATTTTTGTCTTCACTACGGTATAGGCGGCCGTCACCCCGATCAGCCCGGTGATCAGCGCAGTGCCGATGCCGAGCGAAAAACTGTTGGCAAGCGCACCGAGCGCACCGGCGCTGTTCTGGAAAACCGCCAGAAAATTATCGAGGCTGAGATTGTCGAACGCCAGCCCGCCGGAAATCGTCCGCGACAGGGCCGTCGCAAGGATCGACAGAAGCGGCACCCCGGTTGCCAGGAACGAAACGATGGAAAATGCCAGCACGACGGGCAGCTTGAGCGCCCCGAGCGGCCGTTTGTCCTTCGAGGTCGGCTTGCCGTTGACCGTCTGATAGGAGCGGCGCGACAGGATCCAGCGCTGGCCGAGGAAGGTGACCAGCGACAAGCCCACCAGCAGCAGCGACATGATCGAAGCGCCCGGAAGGTCGATCGGCCAGTCGGAAATTCTGAGATCGATACCTGTGACGAGAACCTGGAAACCCGCACGGCGCCCCAGCGCTGCAGGTGTACCGTATTCCTCGATCGCAGCGGCGAACACCAGCATCAGGCTGGCGGCAAGGCCGGGAGCGGAGAGGGGCAGCGTGATGCGCCAGAAGGCGCGCGCAGGCGTGGCACCGAACACACGACCGACATCGGCATAACGCGCACCGACGGCCTCCACCGTGCGGGAGACCGCGAAATAGACGACCGGAAACGTGTTGAACGCCATGACCATGGTCATGCCGGCCAGCGAAAACAGGAACGGGGAAAGATTGAAGCCAAGCAACTGCTGCAGATAACCGCGCGGTTGCAGTGTCATGATCCAGCCGAGCGTCGCGATATAGGGCGGGATCATAAAGGGCACGAGCAGTAGAACATCGAACAGAGCCGCACCCGGCACGCGATACAGCGCGCGGAACACACCGAGCGGCACGGCCATCAGCGCCGACGCCAGCACGACGCAGGCGCCGAGCAGGATCGTATTGCCCGCCATGCCGATCAGCGCGCCGTCATTCAGCGTTGCAATGAAGGAGGAGAAGGGGCCTGAAAAGGAACCCTGTCCGAGATTGGGGAAAATGGCCTGCAAAACGATGGCGACGAAGGGAACGACAACCACGAGAACCAGTCCCGCGATCGCCAGCCATGCTGCCGGAGCCGGTCCGCCAATGCTTTTTGCCGCCATCGATCAGTCCTTCATGACCTGTCGCAGCATTCTTCAAGCCATCGCGTTAGGCGACCTGAAGAATGATGCGCGATCTTCTAAAAACGGAAAGGCGCCGCCTGACACGAAGGACAGGCGGCGCCAGAGAGAGAATTATTTGCCACCAAAAATCTTGGTGATCTCGCCGAGTGTTTCCTTGCGCTTGCCATAGACGGCAGCGTTATCGAACTTCAGGAGCTTGAGATCGCCGATCAGCGGACGGTCGGCCGGGATATCGGTGCGGGCCGGCATCAGCATCTGCGCGGCAACCAGCTTCTGGCCGGCGTCGGAGAGCATGTAATCGATGAACTTCTTGGCCTCGTCCTGGTTCTTGGACCAGTTGAGGATCATCGCCGGACGCGGTGCAATGACCGTACCGGATGCCGGGAAGATCACGTCGATGCTTTCGCCCTTCTTCTTGGCGGCAAGCGTGATGTAGTCGACGGCGCCGAAGACGGCAGCCTTGGCACCCTGCAGAACGGGGTTAAGTGCTTCGGCATTGGCACCGGCAATGATCGCGCCATTGGCCTGAAGGTCCTTGAACAGCTTGAACTCGTCCTGGCCGGCAAGTGCAGCCGTCAGTTCGAAGGACGAGCCGGACTGGGCCGGGTCGGGAATGTTGACCATGTCCTTGTATTCGGCCTTGGTCAGGTCAGCCCATTCGGTCGGCTTCGGCGTGCCGCTCTTGGTGTTCCAGGCGATGCCGAGGGCCGAAATGCCCTGTGCGACGGCATAGTCCGACTTCAGGAAATCCGGAACCTTGGCAGCGTTGGGGCTCGAATACTTGACCAGCCAGCCGCGCTTTTCGAAATCGGTCGCGGTATCCCACGAAGCGGAGATCAGTACGTCGACAACCGGGTTCGAAGCTTCGGCTTCGATACGGGCCATGACCTTGCCGGTGGTTGCCTGGAAGACGTTGACCTTGATGCCGGTTTCCTTGGTGAAACCTTCCGACATCTTGTCGATCAGGCTCTGCGGGCCGGCGGTGTAGACGGTGACATCGGCGTGAGCGACGCCGGCCATCAGGGCGGCAGCGACAACACCGAGCGAAAGGCTCTTCAACGACTTGAACATATCCCAAAATCTCCTATTGGGGTGAATGCACTGGATGTGCGAACCAGCGGATCTGGTCGTGATCGATCAGGAGCCCGACCCCGTCTCCGGGCTTGAGCTTGTGGCGGCTGAGAACCTGCAATTCGACATGATCGGCACCGATCAGCGAGACGGTCGCCAGATGCCCGTCGCCGCGAAACTGTGACCGCAGCACGGTTGCTGCCAGACGATCCGGCTGGATATCGCCCGGTGTGATGGCGGCGACAGGGATCAGCACGCGGCTGTTGTCGGTGCGGCCTTCATCGGCACGCATGAGGGCGATGTCGCTATTGCGGAAAACCCAGCAGGCATCCCGCCGTTCGAGTTCGGCAATGCCGCCCAGTCGCAGGAAATCCGCGACTTCAGGGGTTGCCGGCTGCGCCACGAGTTCGTCCGGTGTCGCCAGCTGTTCGATCAGCCCGCCGCGCATCACCGCGACCTGATCCGCAAGCGTCAGCGCCTCGCTGTGATCATGGGTGACATAGATGGCGGTAAGGCCGAGCGAGGCGATCAGCTCTGCCAGTTCACCGACCATGTTTTCGCGCAATTCGCGGTCGAGATTGGAAAGCGGCTCGTCGAACAGGATGAGTTGCGGTTCGGCAACGATGGCACGCGCGATCGCCACGCGCTGCTGCTGACCACCGGAAAGATCGCTCGGCCGACGTCCGGCATAGGCAGAAAGACCAACCCGATCCAGCGCATGCAGGGTCCGTCGCTCCCGATCGGCACGGGAAACGCCACGCATTTCCAGCGGAAAGGAAACATTGCCGCCGACCGTCATATGCGGCCAGAGCGCATAGTCCTGAAAGACCATGCCGAGATTGCGCTTTTCCGGTGGCGAAAAGGCGTTGGTCGCTGCGTCCGCCACGATCTGGCCGGCAATGGCGACCGAGCCCTTGCTCGGCGCCAGAAGACCGGCGACCAGTCTTAGTAGTGTCGTCTTGCCACAGCCCGAAGGACCGAGAAGAGCAAGCGTCTTGCCCTGGCCAAGCGACAGGTCGATGCCGCGCAATACCGGTGTTGCACCATAGTGCAATTCCAGTCCGGCCGCAGAGACGGCAGCGTTGCTTGTCGAGGGATCGATTGTCATGGGAACCGGCGTCGGAGAAGAGATGCCGGTTCCATAGTCAGCCTGCATGACAGGACGGTTACATTTTTATGACAGCAGAATGACAGTTGTTCCCGAAGGATGGGATCCGCCTATGCGTCGCTGCCGGTAAGCTCGGCTACCATGGCCAGTCCCTTCTTCTTCAGCATGGCCGTCGGATCGGGCAGCTTGCCGCGGAAAGCCGTGTAGGTCACTTCCGGATCGATCGAGCCGCCGACGGAATAGATATTATTCTTCAGCTTGCGCGCCATCACCGGATCGAAGGGGTTGCCGACCTCCTCGAATGCCGAAAATGCATCGGCATCCAGCACTTCCGACCACATGTAGGAATAATATCCGGCCGAATATCCTTCGCCGGAAAACACGTGCTGGAAATGCGGAGTGGCGTGACGCATCACGATCGAAGCCGGCATTTTCAGCTCCGACAGAACCTGCGCCTGCATCGCCATCGGATCCTCCACCGTGTCTCTTGTGTGGAACGCCATGTCGACCAGCGCCGACGAGGTAAACTCGACGGTCGCGAAACCTGCGTTGAAAGTGCGCGCCGCCAGAACCTTGTCCAGCAACTCCTTCGGCATCGGCTTTCCGGTCTCGTAATGCACGGCGTATTTTTCGAGGATTTCCGGCACCGTCAGCCAGTGTTCGTAAAGCTGTGACGGCAGCTCGACGAAATCGCGCGAGACGCCGGTCCCGGAGACGGATGGATAGGTCACATCCGACAGCATGCCGTGCAGTGCGTGGCCGAATTCATGGAACAGCGTGCGCGCATCGTCGAGCGACAGAAGCGCCGGCTTGCCTTCCGCCGGCTTGGCGAAATTGCAGACGTTGAAGATGATCGGCAACTCGCCCTCAGCGCCGCTTTTCAGCGTCAGCTTGTGTTGCGACTGGAATGAACTCATCCACGCGCCGGAGCGCTTGGAGGACCGGGCGAAATAATCGCCGAGGAAAAGCGCCTTCAGCGCACCGCTCTCGTCGCGCAATTCGAACACGCGCACGTCCGGGTGATAGGCTGCAATCCCCTTCAGCTCGGTCAGCGTGACGCCGAACAGGCGCTTGGCGACATCGAAGCAAGCCTCGATGATCTTTTCCAGCCGCAGATAAGGCTTCAGCTCGGATTCGGAGAAAGAGAAGGTCCGCTCACGCAGCTTCTCGGCATAATAGCGCCAATCCCACGGCATGACCGAATGGTTCTTGCCCTCTTCCGCCACAAGCTTGCCAAGGCTCGCCTCTTCCTCGAGCGCCTTGGAGCGTGCCTTTTCCCACACCTGGCCAAGCAGATCGTTCACAGCATCAGCCGTTTTCGCCATCGTGTTATCGAGCTTCAGGGCGGCAAAGTTCTCATAGCCCAGAAGTTTCGCCTTTTCAGAACGCAGGGCGAGCGTCTCCCGTACGATCGCGATATTGTCCCGCACACCGCCATTTTCGCCGCGAGCCACCCAGGCCCGGAAAGCCTGTTCGCGCAGGTCGCGCCGTGCGGAAAACGTCAGGAACGGCTCGATGATCGAGCGGGACAGCGTCACCATGTACCCATCGGCCTCGCCGCGGTCGCTTGCGGCAGAAGCCATCGCATCACGCAGGAAGGTCGGCAGGCCTTCGAGATCGGCTTCCTCGGTCAGCTTCAACGACCATTCCTTCTCGTCTCCGAGAACGTTCTGGCCGAACTGCGCACCAAGGCCCGCGAGTTTCTCGCCGATCGCCGAAAGCCGGTCCTGCTCGGGCTTTTCAAGCTTCGCACCCGACTTGACGAAACCCTTCCAGTGGCGCTCCAGCACCCGCTCCTGTTCGAGCGTCAGGTCAAGCTCGGCCCGCTTTTCCCACAACGCATCAATGCGCGTGAAAAGTGCGGCATTGGTGCCGATCTTCGAATAATGGCGCGACATCTTTGGCGCGATCTCGCGCTCCAGCGCTTGAATCGTCTCGTTCGTGTGGGCACCGGCCTTGCCCCAGAACAGGGACGAGACGCGGGAAAGCTCGTCGCCGGCGATTTCCAGTGCCACGACCGTGTTTTCGAAGCTCGGCGCGTCCGCATTGTTGGCAATCGCGTCGATCTCTGCCTCGTGGCTCGCCAGGGCCACCTCGAAAGCGGGGGAAAAATCCTCGTCTTTGACGAGATCGAACCGCGGCAGGCCTTCGTGCCCGCTCCATTCGACGAGGGCACGGTTGACGGAAGCGTTGGCCATCAGGGAGATCCTTCTGCGATTCAAAATTGTTTCTGGTCTACAGGATAGGTTGTCGGGCGCTTGGATCAAGTCCGACGAAGCGGAGCTTCACGCATTCGTTGCGAAGGGTCTCAAGCTTTTCCGTTTGCGGCCACGCGGAAAGATAGTAAGTCAACCTTATGAGCCTTCCAGTCAAAATTTCCCATGATGAATCGCAGGGCGATCTCCTGGGTCTGCTGATCGTCGATACCGCACGCGCATTGCGGACTGCGTTTGAAAATCGCATCAACGCGGCAGGGTTGGGCCTCACACCCGGCGAGGCAAGGGCGCTGATCCACATTGCCGACCATGAGGGCAGCCGGCAGCTCGACATCGCCTCGCAGATGGGCGTCGAGCCTATGACGCTTTGCACCTATCTCGACAAGTTGCAGACGCTCGGCCTGATCGAACGCCACAAATGTATTGCGGACCGGCGCGCCAAGCGGATCGGACTGACGACGACGTCGGACGACATGATCCGCAGAATCCGCGCAGAGCTCCACGTCATTCTGGATCACGCGACATCCGGCCTGTCCCACGAGGCCAAAAGCCATCTGGAAGCGTCGCTCGCCGTTCTAAACCGGAACCTTCAGGAGGCATGCCCTCCAGCTCAACCAGGTACAGATGAGAGCCGCTAACGCCGCCGAACACTCTCCGATCATGAGCGAGAGGCGCACGACCGTGCTCGGCGCCCTGTTGACTGCGATCGGCCCGATATCGATGGCAGTTTATACGCCGGCAATGCCGGAACTGGTGCGCGCCTTCGGCACGACGGAAGCGGCGATCAAACTCAGCCTGTCACTTTATTTCGGCGGCTTCGCCATTGCCCAGCTTCTGGCCGGTCCCGTCTCGGATGCTTTTGGCCGGCGTGCCGCCTCCATCGCCTTCCTGACGATCTATGTCCTGGGTTCGTTGGTTGCCGCGATGGCGATCGACGTCAACTGGATCCTCGCGGGACGCCTTATCCAGGGTATCGGTGCCTCGGTGGGCGTGACTGTCGCGCGTGCCGCCGTCCGCGACCAGTTCACCGGCGAGCGAGCCTCCCGCATCATGAACATGATCGGCATCATTTTGGCGATCGGCCCGGCGCTCGGGCCCACCATCGGCGGGCTCGCTCTTTCCACCTTCGGCTGGCAGTCGATCTTCCTGCTGATGGTCGCCTTCGGCGGCGGGGCTCTTTTGGCCTGCATATTCGTGCTGAAGGAAACGACGGTTCCGGATCGCTCACGTCTGCAACCCGTCACGCTCGTGCGCACCTATGCCGGCCTCATCACCGATCTCCGCTTCCTCCTCCCCTCGCTCATCCTCGGCGGCTCGATCGGCGCGCTTTATGCCCAAGGCACCATGTTGCCCTTTGTGCTGATCAATGTCGTGGGACTGAGCCCGACCGAATTCGGCCTCGGCATGCTGGCGCAGACGGGCTCCTATCTGGCGGGCTCGATCGCTTTGCGCACGGTCTCGGGGCGCATATCCGGCCCTGCGGCTGTTTCGATCGGCGTCAGTTTCTGCGGGGTCGGCGGCCTGCTGATGTTCCTCTCAGTTCATCTTCTGAGCCCGACCTTCCTGTCGATAATGGTCCCGGTCGGCATATGCACTTTCGGCATTGCCTTTCTGTCGCCTCATGTCGTGACCGCCGGCCTTGCAGCCTTCCCCAGGACGGCAGGGTCCGCGTCGGCGCTGATGGGCTTCATCCAGATGGGCGGCGGTTTTGCCGGAGGGCTTGCGGCAGCCGCTTTTGCCAGCCCGCTGACCTCCTTTGGTACGATCATTCCCGCAATGGAGTTCACGGCAGTCGCGAGTTATCTCGCCTATCGCTTCGTCAGCAAACGCCAATAAAAAAACCCGCTGCGGTGACAGCGGGGCATGTTTCTAGATCGAGAACCCGATTACTTCGACTGGTTGCGCTTGGCGAGCGTGCGCAGACGCAGCGCGTTGAGCTTGATGAAGCCGGCTGCATCCTTCTGGTCATAGGCGCCCTGGTCGTCCTCGAACGTGACGAGCTGGTCGGAATAGAGCGACTTTGCACTCTCGCGGCCGATGACCATGACATTGCCCTTATAGAGCTTCAGCGTCACTTCGCCCTCGACATGCTCCTGGCTCTTGTCGATCATCGCCTGCAGCATTTCGCGCTCCGGCGAGAACCAGAAGCCATAATAGATCAGCTCGGCATATTTCGGCATCAACTCATCCTTGAGGTGAGCAGCACCTCGGTCGAGCGTGATCGATTCGATGGCGCGATGGGCCGCCAGCAGGATCGTGCCGCCGGGGGTCTCGTAGACACCGCGCGACTTCATGCCGACATAACGGTTCTCGACCAGATCGAGACGGCCGATGCCGTTGTCGCGACCGTAATTGTTGAGGGTGGCGAGCAGCGTTGCCGGCGACATAGCGACACCGTTGATCGAAACGGCATCACCCTTGTTGAAGCCGACCTTGATCGTCGTTGCCTTGTCGGGAGCGGCTTCCGGCGAGATCGTGCGCATATGCACGTATTCGGGAGCCTCAACGGCCGGATTTTCCAGAACCTTGCCTTCGGAAGACGAGTGCAACAGGTTGGCATCGACCGAGAACGGCGCTTCGCCCTTCTTGTCCTTGGCAACCGGGATCTGGTTTTCTTCGGCAAACTTCAAAAGATCTGTACGGCTCTTGAACGACCAGTCGCGCCAAGGTGCGATGACCTTGATATCCGGGTTCAGCGCATAGGCCGAAAGCTCGAAACGAACCTGGTCGTTGCCCTTGCCGGTCGCGCCATGGGCGATCGCGTCGGCACCGGTCTTCTTGGCGATGTCGATCAGGTGCTTGGAGATCAGCGGACGGGCAATCGACGTGCCGAGCAAATAGACGCCTTCATAAACGGCATTTGCGCGGAACATCGGGAAAACGAAATCGCGGACGAATTCTTCGCGGACGTCCTCGATATAGATTTCCTTGATGCCGAGCATTTCGGCCTTCTTGCGGGCCGGCTCGAGCTCTTCGCCTTGGCCGAGATCGGCGGTGAAGGTAACGACTTCAGCATTAAGCTCGGTCTGCAGCCATTTCAGGATGATCGAGGTGTCGAGACCGCCGGAATAGGCGAGAACGACCTTTTTTACGTCTTTCGGGAGTGCCATGATGAAAATGTCCGTCTGCGGGTGGTGGCGGAAACAATCCGCCCAATTTGGATCGCCGAAGTTTTTAGCGAGTTTCTGCTGTCACGCAAGAAAAACCCGGCAGGACGGGATCAGAGATGACGCCGCACGTTCATGCGCTGGTGAAGGATGCGGATAATTGCGATACGATCATCTCCACCGAGATAAATGATGACGTGCGAATTAAAGGACAGCGCGAGATAGTCTCGTTTTAAACCCGCAATCACCTTGCCGGAGCGACGTCCTTCCGCAATCATTCGGCACGCATCCCGAAGATCGAAAATGTAAGCTTTAGCCTTCTCGAAGCCCCAATGCTCTTCGGTATAATCATAAATTTCGTCGATATCGGCTTCGGCCTTTGGCGAGAAGACAAGTGTCTTCATCTCTGCGCGCGCTGTGCTCTTTTGCGTTCGATGAATGCGTCGAAATCAAACGGCTGCGGCTCTCCCGAAGCCTCACCCTCATCGATCGCCGCCCGGATCGCCTCGATCTCGTCCTCTTCGCTTTCCTTCAAAAGCCGTAGCGCCTCTTCGATGACCTCGCTCTCGGACGCATAACGTCCGTCATCGACCTGCTTCTTGACGAAGGCGGTCAGTTCCTCATCCACCCTGATCGATATGATTTCGCCCATCGGCCCGGCTCCGCTTCAATATCCCGTCATGTTGACGGGATAGCGGTAAGTACCATATCCCGGCGGACCTTTGAACAGAAGCGTCATAGAGGAGACCGACCCATGACCGTTACTCATCCCGCTCTGAAAAAGGACAACGTCGCCGTCGTCACCGGAGCCGCATCCGGCATCGGACTTGCCGCAGCGAAGGAATTTGCCCGTCTGGGCCTTTCCGTCGTGCTGGTCGATCTCGAAGGAGACAAGCTTGTCGAGGCAGCCCGCGAGGTGACGGCACTTGCCGAAGGCGGCGAGCATGACGTTGCAGCCATCGGCACCGACGTGTCGAAACCGGAAGAGATCGCAGCTCTTGAGCGAGCCGTCATCCAGCGTTTCGGCCGGGTCCATGTGCTGATGAACAATGCCGGTATCCAGCCCGGCAGCAGCATTTTCGGCCCGCAGGCGAATTGGGAGAACGTGCTTGCCGTCAACCTGATGGGCGTCGTCAACGGCAGTCGCATCTTCGGCCCCGCGATGATTGCCCATGGCGAACCGGCCCTCATCATCAACACCGGTTCGAAACAGGGCATCACCACGCCTCCCGGCGACCCCGCCTACAACGTTTCCAAGTCCGGCGTAAAAACCTTCACCGAGGCGCTGCAGCACGAGTTGCGCAACACCGAAGGCTGCCAGGTTTCGGCGTATCTCCTGATCCCCGGCTTCGTCTATACCGGTCTCACAACCGGTCACACCGAAAAGCCCGAAGGAGCCTGGACATCGGAACAGACGGTCGAGTTCATGATAGAAAGCCTCGGTCACGGTGATTTCTACATCCTGTGCCCCGACAACGATGTCGATCGCGCCACCGACGAACGCCGCATGGCCTGGGCGATAGGCGACGTCATCGAAAACCGCCCGCCGCTTTCCCGCTGGCACCCGGATTTTGCCGATGCATCAAAACAATTCATCAACAACCGTTGATTGATTGATTTGGCAGAAGCACGAAAGCCGGATAAACGAACCCGACGATCCTCCGGCTTTCGAGAACGACCATGGAATTCCTGCCAAGCCTGCCTATTCTGCTTGCCTTCACCGCCGCCGGTCTTCTGCTCTCGATTACGCCGGGGCCGGATATGACATTATCGGTCAGCCGCGCCATCAGCGAAGGCCGCAAGCCGGCACTATTTGTTGTGCTGGGCACAAATCTCGGGGTCGTCTGCCACACTCTGCTGGTCGCTTTCGGCATCTCGGCACTGATCACCGCCTCGCCGACCGCCTTCTTCATCCTGAAGACCGGCGGTGCGGCCTATCTTCTCTGGCTCGCGATTCAGGCGATCCGCTTCGGCTCCAGCCTGTCGGTGGAAAAGGTCGAGCGGCCGGAAAGCAGCGCGCTTGCCAGCATGTCGCTCGGTTTCTGGGTCAACATATTGAACCCCAAGGTCATCATCTTCTTCATGACCTTCCTGCCGCAATTCGTCTCGGCGCAGGATCCGCATGTCACGGGCAAACTGATCTTCTTCGGGCTTTATTTCATTGCCATCGGCATGCCGATCAACCTGATCGTCGTGCTGGCCGCCGACAGGCTCTCCGCCTGGCTGCAGGCCAATCCAAAAGTCCTGCGCGGCATCGACTACACCTTTGCCGGCGTCTTCTCGATCTTTGCGGCAAAAATCTTCTTCACTCAGGCTCGCTGAAAAATGGCACGCTGACCGGCTCAGCCGATCAGCAACGCGTCGTCGTCCAGCGTTTCGCCCCGCATCTTGCGGAACATGGCGATCAGGTCCTCGACCTGCAGGTCCTTGCGGCTGTCGCCGCTGACATCGAGAATGATCTCGCCGCCATGCAGCATGATCGTGCGATGGCCGAAATCCAGCGCCTGACGCATGGAATGCGTCACCATCAGCGTCGTCAGCTTGCGCTCCGACACGACGCGCTGGGTGAGTTTCATGATGAACTCCGCCATGCCCGGATCGAGCGCCGCCGTATGCTCGTCGAGCAGCAGCACTTCAGAGCCCGCCAGGGTTGCCATGACCAGTGACACCGCCTGTCGCTGACCGCCGGACAACAGGTCCATGCGATCCTTCATCCGATTTTCGAGCCCCAGATTGAGTTCGGCAACCCGCTCGCGAAAAAGCTCGCGACGGCGCGGGCCGAGCGCCGAACGCAGCCCACGACGTTCGCCGCGCCGCGCTGCAAGCGCAAGGTTTTCTTCTATCGACAGGGAGCCGCAACTGCCGGCCAGCGGGTCCTGGAACACTCGGGCGACGAGACCGGCACGGGCGGATGTCGACTTGCGCGTGACATCGGTCTTGCCGATCATCACCTTGCCTTCGTTGGCCAGCACGTCGCCGGCCAGAACGCCGAGCAGGGTCGACTTGCCGGCGCCATTCGAGCCGATCACGGTCACGAACGAGCCTTCCTCGATCGTCAGGTTGACGCCCTTGAGCGCCTCCTTCTGCAGCGGCGTACCCTTGCCGAAAGTAACGTGGATGTTGCTGAGATCGATCATGACGAGGCTCCCCGGCGCAGGCGCGGCAGAACGAGCGCCACGGCCACCAGAACGGCGGTGACGAGATTGAGATCGGAGGCTTTCAGGCCCAGCGCATCCGTCGACAGCGCCAGCTGGATGGCGATACGATAGAGAATCGAGCCGACAACGCAGCCGATCAACGCCAAGAGGATGCCACGTGCGCCGAACAGCGTCTCGCCGATTATGACGGCGGCAAGACCGACGACAATGGTACCGACACCAGACGTGACATCGGCAAAACCGTTGGTTTGCGCAAACAATGCACCGCCCAACGCGACCAGCGCGTTGGAAAGCGCAAGCCCGAGATAGACCTGCCAACTCGTATCGATGCCTTGCGCCCGCGACATGCGCGGATTGGCGCCGGTCGCCCGCATCGCCAGCCCGGCATCGCTCTCCAGAAAGCGCCAGACGGCGATGACCGCAATCACTACCAGCACGCCGACGAACAACGGACGTACATAGACTTCCCTCAGGCCCAGACCGAAGAACGGGCTCAGCATCGTATCGGCATTGATCAGCGCGACGTTCGGCTTGCCCATCACCCGAAGATTGACGGAGAAGAGCGCGATCATCGTCAGGATCGAGGCGAGCAGGTTGAGGATACGGAAGCGCACATTGAGAAACGCCGTCACCGTACCGGCGGCAGCACCGGCCAGCATGGCGGCAAAGGCTGCAAGCCACGGGTTGATACCGACCGTAATCAGCACAGCCGCGACGGCGGCCCCGAGCGGAAAGGAACCGTCCACGGTGAGATCGGGAAAATCGAGCACCCGGAAAGCGAGAAATACACCGATGGCGACAAAGGCGAAAACCAGCCCGAGTTCCACTGCGCCCCAGAAGGCGATCTGACTAAGCACCTTGTCGTGCCCCCCTCTTTATCCGGCGCGTGGCGCGCCGGTTGGTCGTCGGTCACACCGGATGAGAATTATCCCTCATCCGGTGCTTTGGTGACAGGCGGATTATTCGACGGTGCGGGTGGCGCGCGAAACGATGGCTTCCGGCAACGTCACGCCCATGCGGGTTGCGGCACCCTTGTTGATCACCAGATCGGTTCCGGCAGCAACGGTCACCGGAATATCGCCGGGAGCTTCGCCCTTGAGGATACGGGCAACGATCGCGCCGGTCTGCTTGCCGACATCGTAATAGTTGAAGCCGAGAGCGGCAACGGCACCGCGATCGACCGAACCGGTATCGGCGGCATAAAGCGGGATCTTGGCTTCCTCGGCAACACCAACGGCCGCCTCGAAAGCAGAAACGATCGTGTTGTCGGTCGGAATGTAGAAGACATCGGCGCGGCCGACGAGCCCGCGGGCAGCCCCCTGCACTTCAGCGGACTTGGTGGCGACCGATTCGACGACGGTCATGTCGTTCTTGTTGGCTTCTTCCTTCAGCGCGGCGAGGATCGAAACGGAATTGGTTTCGGCCGTATTGTAAAGAAAACCGATCGACTTCGCCTTGGGCGAGATTTCCTTGATCAGCTTGATATGCTCGGCCACCGGCGACATGTCCGAAAGGCCGGTCACGTTGCGGCCGGGCTTCGTCACATCCTTCACCAGCTGCGCGCCAATCGGATCGGAAACGGCGGTAAAGACGACCGGAATATCGCGCGTCGCGGAAACTACGGCCTGGGCCGAAGGCGTGGAGATCGGCACGATGACGTTTGGCTCTTCGCCGACGAACTGGCGGGCGATCTGCGCCGCCGTGCCGGGATTACCCTGCGCCGATTCATACAGGAACTTCAGGTTCTCGCCGTCCTTGTATCCGGCCTCCGCCAGCGCGTCCTTCACGCCATCACGCACGGCGTCGAGCGCAGGATGTTCGACGATGGCAGTCACGGCAACGGTGACGTCCGCAGCCTTGACAGGCATGGCAAGAGCCGTCGCAGCGGCAAGGGCAAGAATGAAAGCGCGCATAGGTTTCCTCCGGTCAATTTTTTGTCTTTCGCGCTTTTAGAAAGCATACGGCCCAAAATCAACAACGAGCTGGTCGCAGCAGGCTACTGCAAATTTTCAACGGGTGATCCGGCCGCGCCCTGCACCCATTGCATCACAATCAAGATGATTGAGCACTTGCAGAAATAATAGTTTTGATCCAAATAATTTTAATGCATAGAAATCCAAATGATCCCAAGGCCGTTTTTGGTGGCGCCATCGTCGTATTTGCCCGCCGATGGCGCATGTTCATCGATGAAAAGCTGGCGGAAAGCGGCCTGACCGACGCCAGCTGGACACCGCTGATCTATCTGCACCGGCTGGGCGACGGCCTGCTTCAGAAGGAGCTGGCCGCTGCCTCCGGTCTCGACGAATCCAGTCTCGTGCGGCTGATCGATATTCTATCGCAGCGCGGCCTTCTCGAACGCCGGATCGATCCAGACGATCGCCGCGCGCGCAGGCTGTATCTCACCGACGACGGCCGGCAGACGGCCGCTGCTATTCGCCTGCAACTTGTGGCGCTTGAGAACGAACTGCTGGCCGACTTCAGTGATGGAGACGTCGCCGCCGTTCTGGGCATCTGTGAAGGCGTTGAAGCCAAGATCGAAAAGGCAAAATCCGAAATTAAGGCGCGGGGATAAAAATGTTCTCCGCCCTTATCGACATCGATCCGGCCCGGCTGCGTGTCACTGCCCGCACGGCGATCGCCTCATGCCTGGCGCTGGGTATCGGCATTCTCATTGGGCTGGATCATCCTCAATGGGCGGCGATGACCGTCTGGATCACCGCACTGCCGACACGGGGTCAAAGGCTCGAACGCAGCCTTGCCCGCGTTGCCGGCACGATCGCCGGTGCGCTGGCCGGTGTCGGTCTGATGGCTCTCTCGGGAAACTATCCCGCCGGCATCATCATCGGACTGACGCTCTGGCTGGGGCTGTGTGCAGGGATCGGAAATCTGCTCACTGGCCCCGCGTCCTATATCAGCCTTCTCGCCGGATATTCCGCTGCGATGGTTGCACTCCTCGGATACGGCCACGACACGTCGCTCTGGATGCTCGCCGTCGATCGGGTTGCAACGATCTGTCTCGGCGGTGCAGTGGGCACGATCGTCGCTCTGGTCTTTTCCCCCAAAACCCAGCCGGTCGACATCTCCCGGCGCATACAAACCGTCATGCACGCCTGCCTCGACCATATCGCCGCCGGCGGGACCGACAGGGCAGAACGGGCGCGCCTGATCAGGGAGATCGCCGCGCTGGACGAAAACCTCGATCTAGCCTCGGCCGGTTCGCTTCGCGTCCGCCGGCAGGCTCGCGACATCCGCAGCCTGTTCTCCGCCCTGACCGAATTGCTGCTGGATACACCGCTGTCACGCGATCGCAGTCCTGTAGCGCATGAGGGCAAGGGAGACTTGCTAACAAGGCTGAACCAACTGGCAAGCCAGATGGAGGCGGATTGTCCGCAGCGCGCCGCTCTGTTGAAGGCTTTGGTGCCGCTTTGGCAGCGTGCGAACCAAACAGCGGAAGCGATCGGGCCTGTACCGGAGCGCCACGCGCCCATCCCCCTGCATCGTGACTGGATATGCGCCCGTTATGCGGCGCTGAGATCGATGAGCGCAGTCGCGGCAACCGGGCTGGTGTGGATCGCAACCGGCTGGTCGCTCGGTCCCTACATGGTCATGGGTGCAGCCATCATGACCTCGGTCTTTTCCACCTTCCCGAACCCCGGCCTGCAGATGCGCTGGGTCGTGGGAGGCTCCTTGAGCGGCGCTTCAGCCGCGGTCTTGGCCCATGTCTTCATCATGCCGATGGCAAGCAGCACCGGCGCCGCGGTCCTGCTCACCATGCCTCTCATGCTTTTCGGCATGGTCGTCATGGCGCATCGCCGCGTCGGATTGGCCGGCATGGAATACAATCTCATCTATCTGCTAATGATGAACCCCAACCTGCCAGCCGATCCCCAGGTTGGCCACGCGCTTCTGCAAGCCTTCGCCGTGTTGATGGGACCTGTCAGTGCCTATCTCGCCTTTGTCGCACTTCCCGTCGATGCCCGCCGACGGCTGGATTTCGTCATCCGGCTGATGGTGCATGAGCTGACGGCCATGGCCAAAGGGGCATTCGACAGTCCGGGCCGCCATCGGCATTGGCGCCTGCGCCTCTATCATCGCCTCGTCATGCTGGTTCGCTGGGGCGAACGAAACGGATATGGCGGGGATTTTGCCACTGATGGCGGCATGGGCACGTTGCAGCTCGGAAACAGCCTGCATGTCATCCGCGAAATGATGGCGGAGGGAGTGGTCGATGCTCGTTCAAAACGGGCGCTCCGCGCCACGTTATTGAGCGTAGCCTATCTGCCGCGGAAACCGGAACGTGTCGAAAAAGCCTTGAGGAGAGCGGCAAGAAACCTGCAATCAGCCTACCCGGAAAATGCCGCTAGGCTGGATGAGACGGCCGCTCTTGTTGCGGCCAATCAGGATTTCTTCCGCCGGGCCGGCTGAACTAGGACAGGCTCAGTCGTCGTCCTCACCATGGCCGGCGATCATCATCGCTTCGAAGGCAAGCCGCTCGGTCTTGCGCATCCGTTCGGATTCCGACTTCAGCTGGCCGCAAGCAGCGAGAATGTCACGGCCACGCGGCGTTCGGATCGGTGAGGCATAACCCGCCGCGTTGATGAAATCGGCAAATTTTTCGATCGTCGCCCAGTCGGAGCACTGATAGTTGGTGCCCGGCCACGGGTTAAAGGGAATGAGATTGATCTTCGCCGGGATGCCCTTCAACAGCTGCACCAGCAGCTTGGCATCTTCCAGGCTGTCGTTGACATCCTTCAGCATCACATATTCGAAGGTGATGCGGCGGGCATTCGACAAGCTCGGATATGCGCGGCAAGCGTCGAGCAGATCTTTCAGCGGATACTTCTTGTTGATCGGCACCAGCATGTCGCGCAATTCGTCGCGCACCGCATGCAGCGAGATTGCCAGCATCACGCCGATCTCTTCACCGGTCCTGTAGATTTCCGGAACGACGCCCGAGGTCGACAGCGTCACGCGGCGTTTCGACAGCGACAGGCCATCGCCGTCGGTCGCGATCAGAAGCGCGGTCTTGACGGCTTCGAAATTGTAGAGCGGCTCGCCCATGCCCATCATCACGATATTGGTAACCTTACGGTCGCCGGTCGGCACGAAACCGCCGGGTGGCGTATCCGCACCCGGAAAATCGCCGAGGCGTTCGCGGGCAAGCAGCAGCTGCGAGAGGATTTCCTCCGCCGTCAGGTTACGCACCAGCATCTGCGTTCCGGTATGACAGAACGAACAGGTCAGCGTGCAGCCGACTTGGCTGGAAATGCACAGCGTGCCGCGGCCCTCTTCCGGAATGTAGACGGTCTCGATCTCGACCGGGCGGCCGGCACCGCGCGACGGAAAGCGCAGCAGCCACTTGCGAGTACCATCGTTGGAAATCTGTTCCTCGACGATTTCGGGACGCGAAATGGTGAAATGCTGCTTCAGCATTTCACGCATATCCTTGGCGACATTGGTCATCGCGTCGAAATCGGAAACGCCGCGGATATAGAGCCAGTGCCAGAGCTGGTTGACGCGCATGCGCAACTGCTTTTCAGGCACGCCCTTTTCATGCAGGGCTTTTGCCATCTGCGCCCGGCTCAGGCCGATCAGCGATGGCTTGGATGTGAAAAGATCCGGATTGGCGACCAACGGCTTCTTGGCGACGGCGTTGGGTGCAATGGCGTCTGCGACTGACATATTCTATCCCGTTCAAACACATGACCATCGCCACCGCGGTTCGGCGGAAGGGCTGGGGCATGTCTGTTCGTGAAACCTGTTTCGGCCGTGGCAACATCAGGCCCGACCATGTTGAGCGGGCCTTTACCATCAAAATGGGGCCAAGTCACGCTGTCTTCAACAAACACGAAAGGCCGGCTCATCGAACCGGCCTCCGTCAGAACATGCAACGCGATGCTTACTTGCAGGTTTCGATCTGCTTCAGTGCCGCCGAAATGCCCTGCAGCGAATAGGCGTAGGACGTCTTGGTGCCGCGGCCGGAAACGGCGCTGACGCTCATGTTGTGGCCGGTCTTCATCGCGTTGACGAGCGCCGGCTCTTCAGCGGCGTTCTCGACCCAGGCGGCCTTTTCCTTGGTGAACATGGTGAAATTCTTGTTGTCGATGGTGACGGTCACCTTCGAATTTGCCTGCAGCGGATAACCGACCATTGCCTGCGGTTCATAGGAAACGCTCTGGCCCGGACGCTGGGAAACGATGAAGAAGATGTCGCCGTGATCGACGCTTGCGGGTTCCTTGGTCGTCGGAACCGAAAGGACGTAGCAGACCGTGCTGTTGCCGGACTTGTAGGAATATGCACCCCATGCCTTGAACTGCTGGATGCGGGTCGGCGTTTGAGCCGAGGCGATGCCTGCGCTTACGAAGGTAAGAGCAAGGGCGAGTGCGAGTGCGACTGTACGTGCGGACATGGTTTCCTGCCGGGTTTGTTATACGTAACGCTTCAACGTCGATGGTGAATGAAGCGGGCCATGATCTGGTTCATTTTGACTTAATTCTGGTTACCAATCCGTCAACATCGGAACTGGTTGCGCGCTCGCTGGGACGCGCTGTCAATGACACAAGGAATAGGGCAACAGTTTGTCCTCTTCCAAACTCCCGCAATGACATTAGTATGGCAGCATAGATGCGAATCTAGGTTTTGAAAGAATTGCGTAGTTTGGATGCAGGGTGACGATCGGGACTACTTTGCGCGTTTGACCATGGCTGTTGCCGTGGAGCGTGATCAGGTGGCCTTTGGCCTGCTCTTCGATCATTTTGCTCCCCGGCTCAAATCCTGGTTGACGGGCCAGCGTATGCCTGTCGATGAAGCGGAGGAGCTTGTGCAGGAGGTCATGACCATCCTCTGGCACCGCGCTTCGTTATACGACCCACAAAAATCATCACTGTCCACCTGGCTGTTTCGCATTGCGCGCAACCGGCGCCTCGATGCGCAGCGCCGTGCCAAGGGAAGGATGCGTTCGGCGAGGCGCAGTGGCAGATGATGGAAATACAGGCGACCGATTCCCTCGTCGAGCACAAAGAGCGTGACGCGCGCGTGCGTCACGCTTTGAGCCGAATACCCGGCGAACAGATGGAACTGGTGAAAGCCGCTTTTTTCTTGGGACAGACTCACTCGGAGATTGCACAGGCGACCGGCCTGCCCCTTGGCACGGTAAAATCCCGGATCCGCCTTGCCTTCCAGCACCTGCGACGTGCCCTGGAAGATCCGGCCGCGCCATAATACCGGTTACGCCGGAGCTTTTCCGACATCGGGATTGTCAGTCAGCATCTGATCCGCCGCATCATAGTGGCGATCGGCGATATGGCCCTGAACCATCCTCAGCGCCGCAGCGAGCACGGCAACGTCATCTGTAAATCCGACCATGACGAACATATCCGGGATCAGATCAAAAGGCAGGACGAAATACGCGAGTGCCGCCAGAAGCACGCCGCGAACCCTGGTCGGCGTCTTCGGATCGACGGCGCAATAATAAGCAGCCACCAGGTCGCGGCTGAACGGCACGAATTTGACCGCCCGCTTCAGCGTCGGCCAGAATTTCGCACGAACCTGCTTTTCGCGACGATCCTGGGTATAGTCGTCACCGGGCAAGAGAATTTCACCGATCTTTACGTCGTCCATGAGCGCTCCGTTGGAGACCTTCATCGATTTCATCATGCCCCATATGGGGATCGACAATGGTGTTTCAAAGGCGGCGCGCCCAGGCTTCATCCATCAGTGCGGCGAGCCTGAAGTCGCGGTCGGTCAGCTGTTTCCTTGCATGTGTCGTCAGCTTTACCTCGACACGGGAATAGCTGTTGCTCCAGTCCGGGTGATGATCGAGCTTTTCCGCAGCCAATGCGCATTCGGTCATGAAACCGAACGCCTCTGCAAATGACCGGAATTTGAACGACTTGCGGATAAAGAGACCATCCGCAGAAAGCTCCCAACCCTCCAGCTTGGCCAGCTCCTTGCCGACCTCATCCGGTTCCAACAATTCGTAGGTCATGGGCGTTTAGCCCCTTGAGAACAGCTCCCGTCAGAAATAGCTCTTGGCCGTTTCCGCGTCACTATATTCGTAAGCGAAATTGTCATCCCTCAAGGAAAAAATTTCTTCCGTCACATAAGGCCCGCCGCCGACGGATTCCTTTGATGACATCAGAACAAATCGCGAGACGTTGAAAGCCGTGGTGTGGAAATTGCCGCGACCCGAGAGATAATGCACCACGTCGTCGAGACGGCAGTGCTTGAGCCGTGCAAGTGTCACATGCGGCATGAACTTGCGCGGGTCGGGTGGCAGTGCGATCCGCTGGCATATCCGCTCGATCTCGCCCTGTAGCGCCAGCATGTCGGCAGACATGGAAACACCGGCCCAGATAGAATGCGGCTTCTTCGATCCGAATGAGCCGATCCCGGTCAGCTGCGCCTGAAATTCGGGCCGGTCGATCCGGTCCAGCCGATCGACGATCTCGTCGGCAGTGCGGTTATCGACATCGCCGATGAAGCGCAGGGTGATGTGGTAATTCTCGACGTCGATCCATCGCGCGCCCGGTATTCCGCCCCGAAGAAGGGACAGGCTTAAGGCAACATTGCGCGGGACTTCGAGGGCGGTGAAAAGTCTCGGCATACGCAGAACCTCCTCGAATCTCTAGCAGATATCAATAGCGGAACACGCAATCCGGTTCCGTGCAAGTTGTTATTTTGTGGCCGAACCGATCTCCCCTAAAAATGATTCCACCATGGGAAGAGTGCGCTCCACCATCACGGCCAAGCCCCGGGCATTTGGATGCATCCCGTCTTCCAGCTGCATTCCCGGCACGGTCGTGACCCCGTCGAGGAAGAAAGGATAGAGTGGAACCGCATATTTTTCGGCCAGTCTCTTGTAGATCGGGTTGAACTTTTCCGCATAGTCGCCGCCCATATTCGGCGGCGCCAGGATCCCCACCAGCAGCACCGGAATCCCGCGCTCCTTCAACCGCATCAGCATCGCATCGAGGTTCTTTTCCGACTGCTCCGGCGCGATACCGCGCAGTGCGTCGTTGGCACCGAGCTCGAGAATGACGCCGTCCGTCCCATCGGCGACCGACCAGTCGATGCGGGAAAGCCCGCCGGACGTCGTGTCGCCCGAAACGCCGGCATTGGTGATCGTCACGTTACGTCCCTTGGCCTTCAACGCCGCTTCAAGTTGGGCCGTGTAGGATTCCGAGGGTGCGAGCTGATATCCCGCCATCAGGCTGTCGCCGAAGCCGACCAGATTGATCGCTTTATCCTGCGCTTTTGCCGAAGCTGAGCCGGCGAAAAGCGCAACCATGACGATGAAGTGAAGAAGGCTTGCTTTAAAACTCAACTCACGTCTCCTAGATTTCCACAACGGCGCTGCAGCATTGACCGGCGCACCATGGATATAGGGTTATTCGCTTTGACTGAAACCGTTATCGATCTCAAAAATGCCGACCTGACCCTCGGAAGCGCCGCAGCCTCCGTCCATGTGCTGAAAGGCATCGACCTGACCATCAAAGCCGGTGAGGCCGTCGGCATCATCGGGCCCTCCGGTTCCGGCAAGTCGACCCTCTTGATGGTTTTGGCGGGGCTCGAACGGCTGGATAGCGGCGAGATCTTCATCAAGGGTGAGCCCCTTCACAGCTTTTCAGAGGACGTGCTGGCGGAATTCCGTGGCCGCAACATCGGCATCGTCTTCCAGTCCTTCCACCTGATCGCCAACATGACCGCGCTGGAAAATGTTGCCGTTCCGCTCGAGCTTGCAGGCAATTCGGAAGCCTTCGATATTGCAAGACGCGAACTGACGGCGGTCGGGCTCGGCGAACGGCTCAACCACTATCCGGGCCAGCTTTCCGGTGGCGAACAGCAGCGCGTGGCGATCGCCCGCGCACTCGCCCCCTCGCCGGCCCTGCTGATTGCCGATGAGCCGACCGGCAATCTCGATACCGAAACCGGCCGGCAGATCGCCGATCTTCTTTTTGCCAAACAGGCCGAACGCGGCACGACGCTGCTGCTGGTCACCCATGACAACAGCCTTGCTGCCCGTTGCTCGCGGCAGATCCGCGTCAGATCAGGAGAAATCGTCGAGGACAGCGCCGACCGGCCGATCGGTCAGGCGGTGCCGGCATGAGCGCGGCTACGGCCCGCATGTCCATCGCCTTCCGCCTGGCGCTTCGCGAGATGCGCGGCGGCCTCGGCGGCTTCTACATCTTCCTCGCCTGCATCGCGCTTGGAACGGGCGCGATAGCGACCGTCAACTCGGTTTCGACGGCGATCACCGGCGCAATCGCCAATCAGGGACAGGCGCTGCTCGCAGGCGATGTTCGTTTCGAACTCAACAATCGCGAAGCCAGCGAAAGCGAACGCGCATTTCTAAATGGCCTTGGTGAAGTCAGTGTCTCGACCGGCCTGCGGTCGATGGCGCGCAAGCCGGACGGCTCCAGCCAGGCGCTGGTCGAGGTCAAGGGGGTCGATGGCGCCTATCCGCTTTACGGGCAGATGCAGACCGAACCGCAGCAGCCGATCAATCAGCTTCTGGCCCAACAGGGCAACGGATTTGGAGCGGTCGCCGCACCGCTGCTTCTGGAGCGGATGGGCCTTTCGGTCGGCGATGAAATCCTTCTCGGAAACACCCGCCTTGTCCTCAAGGGCACGATCGCCAACGAACCCGATGCCCTTTCCGATGGTTTCGGTTTTGCACCGCGTCTGATGATCAGCCGGGAGGCGCTCACCGCGTCCGGATTGATCACCATCGGCAGCCTTGTCGAACATTCCTACAAGATCCGCCTCGAAAACCCGTCGACACGGGCGTCCATCGTCACAAGAGCAAACAGTGATTTTCCCGATGCCGGCTGGTCGGTGCGCACCAGCGACCGCGCAGCGCCTTCGCTCGCCGAAAACATCGACCGTTTCTCGCAATTCCTCACGCTCGTTGGCCTCACCGCACTGATCGTCGGTGGCGTCGGTATCGCCAATGCGGTCCGCGCCTTCCTCGACGCCAAACGGACGACTATCGCCACGTTCAAATGCCTCGGCGCCCCGGCCTCGGTCGTGACGATGATCTACCTTTTCCAGATTATGCTTCTGGCCGCGATCGGAATTCTCATCGGCCTTATCATCGGCGCCATCTCGCCCTTCATCGCTTTCCGTTATCTTGAAGGCGTGCTTCCTATTCCCGAGCAGACGACCATTTATGCCAGCGCGCTGGCGATTGCGGCCGCCTTCGGTCTTCTCGTCACCTTCGCCTTCGCCATCCTGCCGCTCGGCCATGCGCGGGAAGTCCCTGCGACGGCACTGTTCCGCGAACAGGGTTTCGAGGCACGGCGCCTGCCGTCATGGCCTTATCTCCTCGCAGCCGGCGCGGCACTCGCCTTGCTCGCGGCACTTGCCGTATTCTGGGCCGACGATAGGCGCATCGCCTCCGTCTTCCTCGTCGCGGTTGCAGGCGCATTTCTCCTGCTGCGGGTCGTGGCTGCCGGTATTACTGCGCTTGCCCGCAAAAGCCCTCGTGTAAACTCACCGGCCCTGCGCCTCGCGATCGGCAATATTCACCGCCCCGGAGCGCTCACGCCCTCCGTCGTGCTGTCGCTCGGGCTCGGCCTTGCACTTCTCGTGACGCTGGCGCTGATCGACGGCAACATGCGCAACCAGCTGACCGGTAGGATCACCCAAGGCGCACCGAATTTCTTCTTCGTCGATGTCCAGAGCGCCGAAGTCGACGGCTTCCGGCAGTTATTGAAGACCCAGGCTCCCGAAGGCAAGGTCTTCGAAGTGCCGATGCTGCGCGGACGCATCCTCGCATTCAACGGGCAGGACGTCAGCCAGATGAACGTGCCGCCGGAAGGCCGCTGGGTTCTGCGCGGCGATCGCGGCATCACCTACGCGAAAAACAAACCGGAAAGCTCGACGCTGACCGCAGGCGAATGGTGGCCGGCGGATTATGACGGCGAACCGCTCGTTTCCTTTTCCGCAGAAGAGGCGGGCGAGCTCAACCTGAAACTCGGCGATACCGTCACCGTCAACGTGCTCGGCCGCAATATCGCCGCCAAGATCGCCAGCTTCCGCAATGTCGAATGGGAATCGTTGTCGATCAACTTTGTCATGGTCTTTTCGCCAAACACGTTCCGCGGCGCACCTCATGCCTGGCTGGCGACCTTGACCGATCCTTCCGCCTCGGCGGCCAAGGAAGCAGAGATCCTGCGCACCGTGACAACCGCCTACCCGACGATCACCAGCGTCCGGGTCAAGGATGCGATCGATCTCGTCGATCAGCTGGTCGGCCAGCTTGCAACCGCCATCCGTGCGGCAGCGGCAGTGGCGCTCGTTGCCTCGGTTCTGGTCCTGGCCGGTGCGCTTGCGGCCGGAAACCGGGCACGAACCCATGATGCGGTCGTCCTGAAAACGCTCGGCGGTACCCGCAGCATGCTGATGCGCGCCTTCGGTTACGAATACTTGATCCTGGGCGCGGCGACGGCAGTCTTCGCGCTTCTCGCCGGCGGCATATCCGCATGGTTCGTCGTTTCCCGCATCATGCGCATGCCATCGTCCTTTCTGCCCGATGTCGCAGCGTTTACCCTCTTGATTTCACTCGTTTTGACGGTCGGGATCGGTCTTTTGGGCACCTGGCGCATCCTCGGACAGAAAGCGGCTCCGGTCCTGCGCGAGCTTTGATCGACCAAAAGTTGCAAAACGCATATATAGGCGATCAAATTCCCGTCAGAATGTCCCAGAGGTTGCTAAATTACGCTTCCTGCTGATCTTTTCCCAAGGCGTGCCCCTTGTATGCAAAGCGATCTGGCATCATATTCGCCTATAGGCTTGCTGGAGCTCCGCAGCGGCGCCTGGGACTGATATAAAAGTGCCCGACACCGTAGTAATTCCGGAGCTTAAAGAGGAAACAATGGCTGACTTCAACAACTACCAGAACCGAATGGCGCAGTCCCGCGCCCAATCCGGTGAGATGATCGATGCAGGCCTTCGTGCCTACATGCTGAAGGTTTATAACCTGATGGCTCTCGGTCTGGCGATCACCGGTCTGGCAGCTTACGGCACCTACGCTTTCGCGGTTTCCAACCCGGCTGTTGCGCAGGCGCTTTACGGCGGTCCGCTCAAGTGGGTGATCATGCTGGCGCCGCTGGCAATGGTCTTCTTCCTGAGCTTCCGCATCAACTCGATGAGCGTACCTGCCGCGCAGACAGCCTTTTGGGTCTATGCCGCGCTGATGGGCCTGTCGCTGTCGTCGATCTTCCTGGTCTTCACCGGCCAGAGCATCGTCCAGACGTTCTTCGTCACCGCCGCTTCGTTCGGCGCCCTGTCGCTTTACGGCTACACGACGAAGAAGAGCCTGTCCGGCCTCGGCTCGTTCCTGATCATGGGTCTTTTCGGCCTGATCATCGCGTCGATCGTCAACATCTTCCTGCAGTCGTCCGCAATGGGCTTCGCGATCTCCGCCATCGGCGTGCTGATCTTCGCTGGCCTGACAGCCTATGACACGCAGAAGATCAAGGAAATGTACTGGGAAGGCAATGATTCCACCACGACCGGCCGCATGGCGATCATGGGTGCGTTGACGCTTTACCTCGACTTCATCAACCTCTTCACCTTCCTGTTGCAGTTCATGGGCAACCGCAACAACTAAACGGAAGTGTGATACCTACGAAGAAGGCGTCTCTCGGGACGCCTTTTTTATTGCCTTGTTTTTGGCGCAAGCCTAGGCTGAAGCCAAATCCCTTAAATCCAACATCCATTTCGCTCCTCCGCCATGACATTTTCCATTCGTAATGCCACCGCGGCCGATCTGCCGGCCATCACCGAGATTTATCGTGACAGTGTTTTGAATGGCACCGCAAGTTACGAAATCACGCCCCCTGACCTTGCTGAGATGGACAGTCGCCAGTCGGGCATTGTCGACAAGGGTTATCCCTATATCGTGGCAGAGGCGGAAGACGGCACCCTTCTCGGTTATGCTTATGCCTCGGCATTTCGGACCCGCCCCGCTTATCGATGGCTGGTGGAGGATTCGATTTATCTCGCGCCGGAAGCACGTGGACGTGGTGTCGGCAAGGCACTGTTAAGGGAGCTGTTGGTCCGCTGCGAAGCCTTGGGATTTCGCCAGATGGTGGCCGTCATTGGCGGCGCCAGCCCCGCTTCGGTTGCCGTTCACAAAACACTCGGCTTCGAGCTCACCGGCACTCTCAAAGGCACCGGCTTCAAACACGGGAAATGGCTGGATACCGTCCTGATGCAGATCGCACTCGGCGAAGGTACGGAAACCGAACCTGATCTTGAGGCTTATCCCGGAACGCTGTTTGCCGGATGATGAGAGGGTGGGTAACCCCTCAGTCGATCAGCTTCAAGGCCTTGTCGAAAACCTTCAGCACCTGCTTCAACTCCTGGCCTCGCTTCAAAATCATCCCGTTGGTGTTAATGACGGAATAGGCGCCCTGTTTGGCGGCAAGCTTTGGATTTTTTTCGATACGGAAAAGCGGCAATTCACCGGATCGCTTGAAGACCGAAAACACTGCGCGATCCTTCAGGTGATCGATCGCGTAGTCTTTCCATTCTCCTTCTCCGACCATGCGGCCGTAAATCCAGAGGATAGCGTCCAGCTCGCGCCGGTGAAACGTTACCGGAGCGGGATCGAGACTTTGCTTGTATTCACTGAGACTGACGACAACGGCCGCATCCTGCGGTCCTGCGCGCGCTGGCAAATCAGACTGATCAGCCATCAAAGCTCCAAATCTTATATGTCGTTGGCATGACAGTGTGCCCGAGCCGCGCAAAAATGCAAGCCGTAGGAAATCACCCTCTACAGAGACGATCGGCACGACAGATTTTTTCGTCTGCCTAAATTCGGACAAAACAGCGCCTAAATCGCCATCCATGTTGTGGATGTTGGTTGGCGCGTTTAGCGCCATTGGCCCGGTCAGGTGCATTGACCCTTACCCCCAGCCCCCCAATGTTTCCGGGCCGGGCCATCAGCCAACAATCTCCTGAAAAAACCAGAAGACGTCCTGACAAAAATGTCAGCTCAGTCTTTTTTGCGGCCCGCCATCAGAACTGTGGCGCCGATGATCGAGGCCGGCTCACCGCCCGAACCAGAGGTCTGCAGAAGGATGGCGCATCCATCCTTCTTGGTCTTGCCCAGCGCCTTGCCGGGCAGTTTCAGCGTCATCTTCTGGCCATTCCACATGCCCACCGACTGCACGTCGTAAACGGCATGCCAGTATTCCATGTTCTTGCCGCTGTTTTCGCCCTTGGTCACGTCCACCTGCTGATGCCTGGTGAAATAGGCCACAACCACATCGGCCTGTCCCTGCCCTTCACCGATCTCGATCTCGATCTCGTCACCATGCATGGTGGCTGCGACAGGAACCGTCAGGCCCTGACCTGCCTTCTGCAGACCATCAACCTTGCCGTTGATCATCGCCTGATCGGTGCCCTTCACATGCTCCCGGCCATTGATGATCGCCTGAGGCGTATAGACGCCACTGCGTCCCATCGTCTTGGCATAGCCATATTGCCGCTCGGTATTTTCCTTGGAAGACAAGGTATCGGTCCAGCCGAGATAGTTCCAGTAATCCACATGGTAGGAAAGCACCACCAGATCACCTTGGGCAACCAGCTGCGACAGCGTGTTGTCGGCCGGTGGACAGGAGGCGCAGCCCTGCGAGGTGAAGAGTTCGACGACGCCCTTTGGCGACCGCACCTCTCCGGCCGATGCGACACTGCCGACGAGCAGGCTCGCAAGGACGATAAGGGCACGCAAGGCAAACGGCATGGACGGCAAACCTTTTGTCAGGGCAATCGCAGGAAGCGCTTGCCATTGGCAGGGAAGAACAAATCTCTGGGCTGGCGGAAAGTAACCATCCACAATTTCAAGAGAAAGTCACGATGGGGTGAGAACAGAAATGTGATCGATATTCGCCTTTTGGTTGAAAATCGAATCCCACGCTTGATCATCGTCACATAAGCTTGAGTATGCCTTGAGCGAGATAGACGGCCCCGACACCGGTAACGACCCAGCGGGTCCAGGCGCGGAAATTGGCATCCGTCATCTTCTGCAGGATACCGTTGCCGGCACGTGCGCCGAGAATGGCGATAGGTGCGGCAATCAGCACCGCGATAGCGTCTACCGACGGCAGTTGCGAGGCTGCATCCCAGTAGAAGGCAATCTTTGCCAGGTGTGACAACGTCTGGATCGATGCCTTGGTGGCAATGATCTTGCGGCGGTCCATCTGCGTGCGGATAAAGAAGATATCAACCGTCGGACCGGCAACGCCGACGCTGATCGTCATCGCGCCGGAAAGAAGCCCCGCCAGAAACGCGTGCGACGGACGCGAGGCATCAAGCTGCAGCCGATTGACCGGCAGCCAGACAAGGATCGGCATCAGGCCGACCCCGATCAGCACCACCATCAGGCTCGGCGTATAATTGGTCAGGAACAGGATGACGGCCGACAGTGCCACCCCGGAGCACAGGATGGAAAGGATCCTCCAGTCGATATAGGCCCGCGAAAACCAGGCGCGCGACCCGTTCGACACCATCTGGATGACGCCCTGGATTGCGATCGCGGTGCCGACGGGATAGAGAAAGAGTAGCACCCAGAGGAGGATCAGGCCACCGGCCATGCCGAAAATGCCGGACAGAAGCGACGTCAGGAATACGGTGACGGCCATGCCGATGAAAATGATGAGGGACACGCGGTAGGAACCTTGGAGATGCGATGAGAAAGCGAAAACGCCCACCACCCTCATTCCCGTCCTAGGGCTTGTTCCGGGGATTGGCACAGGAATGAGGGAGATTTTGGCACCCTCGCGGGCAAGAAACCACCCGCCGGAAAACCCGGCGGGTGGCTGATGTCGTTAAGCCACGAGATCCCGCAGAACCGTTTGCAAAATGCCGCCGTTGTTCATGTAGATGACCTCGTCGAGCGTATCGATGCGGCAGAGGATGTTGATTTCCTTCACCGTGCCGTCGCCATAGGTGATCTTGGCGGTTTTCCATTCGCGCGGCTTGATGTCGCCTTCGAGACCGAGGATCTCGACGACCTCGTCACCCTTGAGATCGAGCGAAGCCCAGGTCGTGCCTTCCTCGAAGACGAAGGGAACGACGCCCATGCCGACCAGGTTCGAGCGGTGGATACGCTCGAAGGACTGGGCGATGACGGCCTTGACGCCAAGCAGGTTGGTGCCCTTGGCAGCCCAGTCGCGCGACGAACCATTGCCGTATTCGACACCGGCGAAGATGACCAGAGGCACACCCTCTTCCTTGTACTTCATTGCCGCATCGTAGATCGACATCTCTTCCTTCGACGGATAGTGGATCGTGTAGCCACCTTCCTTGCCGTTCGGACCGAGCATGTGATTGCGAATGCGGATATTGGCGAACGTTCCGCGCATCATCACTTCATGGTTACCGCGACGCGTACCGTACTGGTTGAAGTCGGCAACGGCGACGCCGTTTTCCGTGAGGTAGGCACCGGCAGGCGATGCCGCCTTGATCGAACCGGCAGGGGAAATGTGGTCGGTAGTGATCTTGTCGCCGAAGAGACCGAGGACGCAGGCGCCCTTGATGTTCTTCAGGCCCGAACCGGTCTTGCCCATGCCGACGAAATAAGGAGGGTTCTGCACATAGGTCGACTTGTCGTCCCACGCATAGGTCTCGCCATCCGGGATCTGCACGGCCTGCCAGTTTTCATCGCCCTTGAACACATCCGCATACTTGCTCTCGAACAGTTCACGGGTGACGTATTTCTGGATGAACTCCTGCACTTCGGCAGAGGTCGGCCAGACGTCCTTGAGGAAGACCGGCTGGTCATCGCTGCCGATCCCGAGCGGTTCCGTCGTCAAATCCTTCTGCACCGTGCCAGCCAACGCATAAGCGACGACGAGCGGCGGTGAAGCGAGATAATTGGCCTGGACGTCCGGCGAGATACGGCCTTCGAAATTACGGTTGCCCGACAGCACGCCCGAAACGATCAGGCCCTTGTCGTTGATCGTCTTGGAGATCGGCGCCGGCAACGGGCCGGAATTGCCGATACAGGTCGTGCAACCGAAACCGACGAGGTTGAAGCCGAGTGCATCGAGCGAATCCTGCAGGCCGGACTTGGCGAGATATTCGCCGACCACCTGGGACCCTGGTGCAAGCGAGGTCTTCACCCACGGAGCGGTTTTCAGACCCTTGGCGACTGCGTTGCGGGCAAGAAGGCCGGCAGCGATCAGCACGCTCGGGTTGGATGTGTTGGTGCAAGAGGTGATGGCGGCAATCGCCACGTCGCCATGGCCGAGATCGAAATCGGTGCCTTCGACCGCATAACGGTTATCGAGCTGGCCCGGCTTCTTGTAGTCGCTTTCCATCGAACCGGCGAAACCGGAAGCGATACCCTCGAGCGGAATGCGGCCTTCTGGTCGCTTCGGGCCGGCCATGGACGGCACGACGTCGCTCAAGTCGAGCTCCAGCGTGTCGGTGAACACGAGGTCGGCGCCATCGCTATCGCGCCACATGCCTTGAGCCTTGGAATAGGCTTCGACGAGCGCAATACGCTCCTTGGTGCGGCCGGACATGTTGAGATAGTTGACGGTTTCGGCATCGACGGGGAAAAAGCCGCAGGTCGCGCCGTATTCCGGGCCCATATTGCCGATCGTTGCGCGGTCGGCGACCGGCATATTGTCCATGCCCGGGCCAAAGAACTCGACGAATTTGGAAACGACGCCCTTCTTGCGCAGCATCTGCACGACGGTCAGCACCAGGTCGGTCGCGGTGACGCCTTCCTTCAGCTTGCCGGTCAGCTTGAAGCCGATGACTTCAGGCAGAAGCATCGAGACCGGCTGGCCGAGCATCGAGGCTTCCGCTTCGATACCGCCCACACCCCAGCCGAGCACGCCGAGACCGTTGATCATCGTAGTGTGCGAATCGGTGCCAACGCAGGTATCCGGATAGGCGGTTGTTTCGCCGTCTTCCTCGTTGGTCCACACCGTCTGGCCGAGATATTCGAAATTCACCTGATGACAGATGCCCGTGCCGGGCGGCACCACGCGAAAATTCTTGAACGCCTGCTGGCCCCATTTGAGGAAGCGGTAACGTTCGCCGTTGCGCTGGTATTCCAGCTCCACATTGCGGGCAAAGGCGGTCGGCGTGCCAAATTCGTCGACGATGACCGAGTGGTCGATGACGAGATCGACGGGCACCAGCGGATTGATCTTTTCAGGATCGCCGCCGAGCGCCTTGATACCGTCGCGCATCGCGGCAAGATCGACCACCGCCGGAACGCCGGTAAAATCCTGCATCAGGACACGAGCAGGGCGATAGGCGATTTCAGCCTCGGTCAGGCCCTTGTTGTTGAGCCAGTCGGCAACAGACAGGATCTGTTCCTTGGTGACGGACTGTCCGTCTTCGAAGCGCAGCAGGTTTTCCAGCAGCACCTTCATCGAGAAGGGCAGCTTCGAAACCCCGGCGAGACCGTTCGCTTCGGCCTTCGGAAGGCTGTAATAGACATAGTCCTTACCACCTACGGTAAGGACGGAGCGACATTGAAAGCTGTCGATAGATTTGGTCACGGAAAATAACCCCGCTGATATCAAGAGCCAACACGCGCGTGCGGACGCCTATGCACTTTAGAGATGCACTATAGGATGCGGGTGCGACCATTTCCGCTGTCCGCACGAGAAGATTTTTATCTTCAGGTCCGGCGCTGAGTGGAAATCACGCCGGCCGCTGGCGTGGTTGCTATGTATATAGATAGTTTCTAAGAACCTTCCAGACACTTTGTCGCAGCGGGCAAAAGATTTTTTGCGGCTAGATGATTGAGAACTTAAACAAGGTTTCCGTGATGCGGCTGACGGCCGAAAACTTGAGCGCCAGGCGCGGTGAAGACCTGATTTTCAAGGACATTTCCTTCACTCTCGGTGCCGGCGAAAGCCTCGTCCTGACCGGCCGCAACGGCTCCGGCAAATCAACGCTGCTGCGCACGGTGGCAGGATTGCTGCGTCCCGAGACCGGTCGGGTGGCGTGGACATCCGATGGCGCAGAGGCTGGAATGCGCGCCGCGGAAGCCTGTCATTATCTGGGTCACCGCAACGCGATGAAGGCCGAGTTGTCCGTCTCCGAGAACCTCGCTTTCTGGAAAGACTGCTTTGGCGACTTTTCTGGCGGACGCGGCATCTCGGTCGGCGAGGCAGCGGAATCCGTTGGCCTCGGCGGCATCACCCACCTGCCTTTCGGTTATCTTTCCGCCGGCCAGCAACGCCGCATGGCGTTTGCAAAACTCCTCGTCGCCTGGCGCCCGGTCTGGATACTGGATGAGCCCACCGCGGCGCTGGATGTAAATGCCGAAAGCGTCTTTACGACCTTGATAGAGAACCATCTCGCAGCCGGCGGCATCCTGCTTGCCGCCACGCACCAGCCTCTCGGACTGCAGAATGCGCAGGAACTGAAAATGACGGGGTTCGCAGGGGTGATGGAGAATGTGTGGTGATCAATCTCCCTTATCCGCTCGCCACTGCAGCCCCCCTCTGCCCTGCCGGGCATCTCCCCCACAAGGGGGGAGATCACAAGCCGACTGACCATCGCTTCTCCAAAAAACTTGCGCGCTGCAGAAAAGCCAATGTTGTTTGTGGAGCGTGCTCCCAGCCGATCTCCCCCCTTGTGGGGGAGATGCCCGGCAGGGCAGAGGGGGGTAGCTCCACTCACCAAGGCGGCAATTCTCCAAGCACGGCCAGTGCTTTGATCCGCAAAGGCCAGCCGCAATGACCGCCCTCCTCCTCCGTGACCTGAAACTCTCGATCCGTTCCGGCGGCGGCGCATTGATCGGTGTGCTGTTCTTCATGACGGTCGTCGCCGTCATTCCCTTCGGCGTTGGCCCCGATCTCAATCTTCTGTCGCGCATCGGCCCGGCGATCGTCTGGATCGGCGCGCTTTTATCCGCCCTGCTCGGCCTCGACCGGATGTTCCAGACCGATCGCGAGGATGGCTCTCTCGACCTGCTTTTGATGCAGGAACATCCGCTCGTCCTGACGGTACTGATCAAATGCCTGGCCCACTGGCTGGGCAACGGCCTGCCGCTGGTCATCGCCTCGCCGCTACTCGGTCTGTTCATGAATATGAGCGAAGTGGCGATCGGCGCGACCATGCTGACGCTGTTGGTCGGCACGCCGGCGCTCACATTCATCGGCGCGGTGGGTGCAGCCGTCGCCGTTGCCCTGCCGCGCGGCGGCCTGCTCGTCTCGATCCTTGTCCTGCCGCTGGCAATCCCGGTTCTGATCTTCGGAGTGAGCGCATCCTATGCGGCAGTCGAGGATCCCGCCCCCTTTATGCCGCCTTTTCTGATATTGGTGGCCATCACGATGTTTTTTGCGGTGATCGGTCCAATCGGCGCTGCGCTCGCTTTGCGAAACACGGCGGATTGATTAGAATCATTCTTGATCCCGCGCTATCCGGTTAGAAAGTACAATGCCCGAAAGTCTCGCCATCACGAAATTCTCCGATCTGGCCAACCCGACGCGGTTTCTAGGCCTCGCGGCACGCATCCTGCCCTGGATGGCAGGTATTACCGCGATCCTGTTCGCGCTAGGGCTTTATCTGACCTTCTCCAGCGAAGGCGATTACCAGCAGGGCATGACGGTGCGCATCATGTATGTGCACGTACCTGCCGCCTGGCTGTCGATGATGTGTTATTCGGTCATGGCCGTATCGGCGATCGGCACGCTCGTCTGGCGCCATCCGCTGGCCGATGTGTCCCACAAGACAGCCGCCCCTATCGGCGCAGCCTTCACCCTGATCGCACTCGCCACCGGCTCGCTCTGGGGCAAGCCGATGTGGGGCACGTGGTGGGTCTGGGATGCCCGGCTGACCTCCGTCTTCGTGCTGTTCCTGATGTATCTCGGCCTGATCGCGCTCAACCGCGCCATGGACGATCCGGGCAAGGCCGCCCGCGTTTCCGCCGTGCTGATCCTCGTCGGCTTCGTCAACATTCCGATCATCAAGTTTTCGGTCGACTGGTGGAATACGCTGCACCAGCCGGCAAGTGTGATCCGCGTGGACGGCCCGACGATCGACAAGGAATTTCTCTGGCCGCTGCTGATCATGGCGATCGCCTTCACGCTTCTGTTTTTCACCCTGCATATCGCGGCGATGCGAAACGAGATCTGGCGCCGCCGCGTTTCCGCCCAGCGCCGTATGGCCGCCCGCATGGCCGGCCAGACCCCGGCAAAGGAGGCGTAAGATGACCCACACCTTCTACATATCCGCCTCTTACATCGTTGCCGCCATTGTCATCCTCTGTCTGATCGGCTGGGTCTGGCTCGACGGCCGCGCCCGCCAACGGGAACTGGCCGAACTCGAAGCCTCAGGCATTCGCCGCCGCTCGGCTCGCCCGGCCCCGACAGACGGAGCAGCATTATGACAACCGAGACGGAGGACAAAAACCTCAAGCCTCAGCGCAATCGCACCCGTTATGCACTTGCTCTGATCCCGCTTCTGGTCTTCGCCGGTTTTGCCGCAATTGCCGGCAAGATGCTCTACGACCAGGACGTAAACGGGCTCGACGTTTCCGCTATTCCTTCCGCGCTGATCGGCAAGACGGCACCGTCGCTCGCATTGCCGCCGCTGGAAGGCTCGAACACGGCGGCTCTCACAAATACCGCCATCACCGGCAAGCTGACCCTGGTCAACGTCTTCGCATCATGGTGCGTACCGTGCCGGCAGGAACACCCGATCCTGAAGCAATTGGCAAACGATAGTCGGCTCAACATTGTCGGCATCAACTACAAGGACCGCAACGACAACGCCCTGCGTTTTCTCGGCGAACTGGGCAATCCGTTCAAGGCGATCGGTGTCGATCCGAACGGCAAGGCGGCGATCGACTGGGGTGTCTACGGCATTCCGGAAAGTTACCTCGTCGGCCCCGACGGCAAGATCCTCTACAAGAAGGTCGGACCCTTCGATGAGCGCAGCCTGACGCAGGACCTGCTGCCCGCGATCGCAAAAGCCTCGGCCGCAGCCAAAAGCTGAACAAGCTCAAATTTACGAGACGATCCTGAGCGGCGGCGGACCTTCGGGCGGGCGCTGCCCCTCGGTTACCACCCTGTTGCGACCCGCATTCTTCGCCACATAAAGACAGGCATCCGCCCGCGAAATGGCATCATGAACGGAATGATCGCCGGGCGCGCTGGCGGAGACGCCAAAGCTTGCGGTGATCGTCGCATCGATTCCGTGATCCTGCCAATTCATGGCGGCAAAACCGAGCCTTGCCTTCTCGACCATCTCCGCCGCTTCCGCTTGGCCGACACCCGGCAGAAAACCGACGAACTCCTCCCCGCCAAAGCGGGCGATCGCTACGCTTTTGAGATTTGCCCTCAGGATCTGCGCAAATCCGATAATGACATGGTCACCGGCCGCATGGCCGAACCGGTCATTGACCTGTTTGAAGTGATCGATATCCCCGACGATAACGGCACCCGCTGGAAAAGCTCCGCCCCTTGCCTGCGGCAGGGCCTGCTCGAAACCACGCCGGTTGAACAGCCCGGTCAGCGGATCGCGCGCCGCCGCGTCGCGATGCCCCGTCACCACATCGGAGACGACCGACCCCAGCACGGAGAGTGCCATGATAAAGCCGACGATACTTGCCGCCATCTGCATCAGGAAGGCGTAGTCGGACGACAGGAACTGGTCTAGCGATTCAAAGCTGTCTGCAGACGTGGAAAGCAGAAGAACTGTCACCCGTATGGCCGTTTCCAGCACCACCATCGACGCCATGGCCACAAGCATGCGGTCGATAGCCGATCGGGCAAACCTCCAGCCAGAAACGACAGCGATGCCAAGCAGCACCGCCAGTGACGAATCGCCAACCGCAAGCTGCGATCGCAGATCCTCCCGGACGACGATCAGCCAGCAGACGACGGCGAAGGCTGCCAGCGTGAACAGAAGTCTCGGCAGCAACAGCGTCGGTCGCCTGAACCGGACAAGCATGGCGTGGCCGTAAAGGAAAAAGGCAACGTAGAAGAACACGTTGGAAAGCACGGCCTGTACGGGCAATGGCAGCGCATAGGCGACGATCGGAAAAGCGAAGCCGAGCGCCGCCGAAATGTAACCCAGCCCCCAATAACGCGCGGAGCCATCGGACCATCGGTCGACAATCAGGAAAATCGTGCCGAAGACCAGAAAAATGAATGGTAAAAGATAGGCAAAATTATCGGTCTGTTCCATCTGACCCTGCGCAGACGCCGTCATGCGTCCTGTCGGTAATGGAAAAAGCCGTAGGCTCAGAACGTTAACAATTCAACGCCGGAAAGATACCAAAAGATGCCTCTGCACAGGTTCAACCGATGGCTCCCTGCCACACCTTGATCGCCTCGACAGGCCAGACAAGCATTAGCACGTTGAGCGTAAGATTGTCGCGGATCAGCCAGCCGGTAAAAAGCTCGAAGACGATCGCGATCGAAACCGTCAGCCAGACCGGCGCGCGAGCCGCGAACAGAAACCCGAGCGCCATGAACACCGTGTCCATAGCCGAATTGAGAATGCTGTCGCCCGAATAACCGAGCGCCATGGTGGCGTTGCGGTAACGGTCGATGATGAGAGATGAGTTTTCCGCGATCTCCCAGGCAGCTTCGATGAAAACCGCCAGCGCCAAGCGTTCGGATTTCGACGCACGACGCAGGACCAGCCAGCCGAAACCGTAAAACAGAAAGCCGTGAATGATGTGGGACGGCGTGTACCAGTCAGCCAGATGCTGCGAGTTTCCGGGCGAATTTACGCCCGGTTCGAACAGCTTGATGTAACCGCATTCGCAGATCGGAACGCGCCCCATGACATAAAGGATTGTGATCTGCAGCAGGAACAGCACAAGCGCCGCGAGCAGCCAGCGCTTCGACGACAGGCTGTGCTCCGGCTCCATATCCCTCACTTGTCGGCGTCCGCCGTGGAAACGTCCTGAACGGTATGGCGCATGATCAGCGGCATCTGGGCGAGCGTGAAGAGGATGGTGATCGGCATCGTGCCCCAGACCTTGAAATTGACCCAGGCTTCGTCAGAGAAATTGCGCCAGACGAATTCGTTGAGGACAGCAAGGAACAGGAAGAAGATACCCCAGCGCAATGTCAGCTTCCTCCAACCTTCCGCATCGAGGTTGAACGCCGCGTTGAAGACATAACCAAGCAGCGACTTGCCGAAGAACAGACCGCCCAGCAGCACGACGCCGAACAAAGTGTTGACGATGGTCGGCTTCATCTTGATGAACGTGTCGTCCTGCAGCCAGATCGACAGCGATCCGAACACCAGAACCACGACGCCCGACACGAAGGGCATGACCGGCAGGTGCTTGAAGACGATTTTCGAAATGACCAGCGAGATCACGGTGGCAACCATGAACAGCGCGGTTGCGACCAGCAGAGGCCCACCGATCGTTGCAAGTACCGGGAATTTTCCCACCAGCCATTCGCCGCGCAGGTTGCCGAAGAAGAAGACCATCAGAGGGCCGAGTTCCAGCGCCATTTTCAGGCCCGGTTTCTGCTTCTCTTCCTTGGTCGGCTTGATATCGCTTTCGATCGTCTGCATGGGACCCAACTTAGAACTATGGTTGCGCGGAGCAAAATCGTTTTTCTGTGTCATCAATGCGGCGCGGGCGTAAGCCCTGCAATCGCTTCGGCAAAATCCTTCGCCTCGAAGGGCTCAAGATCGTCGACACCCTCACCGACGCCGATGAAGTACACCGGCAGCCGGTGCTTGGCGGCGATGGCGACGAGAATGCCGCCCCGCGCCGTGCCGTCGAGCTTGGTCATGATCAACCCGCTGACGCCGGCAACGTTGCGGAAAATCTCCACCTGGTTCATCGCGTTCTGCCCGGTTGTCGCGTCGAGCGTCTGCAACACCGTATGCGGCGCATCGGGATCGAGCTTGCCGAGCACGCGAACGATCTTCTCCAGTTCCGCCATCAGCTCGGTCTTGTTCTGCAATCGGCCGGCGGTGTCGATGATCAGAACGTCGGACTTGTTTTCCTTCGCCTGCACATAGGCGTCATAAGCAAGACCGGCCGCATCGGCGCCGAGCTTGGTGCCAATGAATTCCGAACCCGTACGATCCGCCCAGATCTTCAGCTGCTCGATCGCCGCGGCACGGAACGTATCGCCGGCGGCAAGCATGACCTTGAGGCCGGAGCCTGAAAGTTTTGCCGCCAGCTTGCCGATCGTCGTCGTTTTGCCGGTGCCGTTGACGCCGACGACGAGAATGACATGCGGCTTGTGATTGAGATCGAGCTGCAGCGGTTTTGCGACCGGCGCCAGCACCTTGGTGATTTCCGCCGACATGATGCGCGACACGTCCTCGCCGGTCACGTCCTTGCCGTAACGCTCGGAGGACAATGTGCCGGTAATCCGCATCGCCGTCTCGACGCCGAGATCGGCTTGGATCAGCAGGTCTTCCAGATCTTCAAGGGTCTCGTCGTCAAGCTTGCGCTTGGTGAACAGCGCCGCGATCTGGCCGGTCAGCTGCGACGAGGTGCGCGAAAGCCCGGCCCGCAGGCGCTGGAACCATGTGAGCTTGAGCGGCGGTACGACGACGACCGTTTCCGGCTCGGAACTCGAGGTGGAGAAGCCCTTGGGAAGAACGAGCGGCGCGACAACGACATCCTCGGAGGCGCCCCCCCCCTCTGTCCTGCCGGACATCTCCCCCACAAGGGGGGAGATCGAGTCGTGGGCAGCGACTCGCTCTACGCCAGATACCGTGTCCGCTGAAATGTCTTCGGAAGTGGCTCTTTCACCTTCCGCACCTTGCTCGAATGCAGCCGAAGAAGGCGCATCCGTGATCTTCCCACCTGTGGGGGAGATGCCCGGCAAGGCAGAGGGGGGGGTATCAGCAGAAAGCCCGCCATCCACTTCAGCCGCAGCCTCGGCCTCCAGCAGCGACAATGGCACGACGCCGAGATCGGAGATTTCCTCAACGCCCGGAAGAACCGCAGCCACTTCATCATCCGCAGCGACATCGCCCGAAGGACCACCGGCAGTCTCGATCTCCGCTGGTGCGACCGGATCGATGGGCGTGACGGGCAGTGTTTCAGTGGCAACGACGTCCGCTGCGGGCGAATGGTCTTCAACAGGCTTTTCAGCCGGCCGATCGACCGGTTTGTCGCCGAAGGTGAAGACGCGTTTGATAAAACTTACCATGAAAAATTCCGTTTCAGTCAGGCCGCCTGCTCTTCGCGAGTGTCGGCGATGACCCGCATGTCGAGATGTTTGCCACTATGTCCGGTAATCATAACGTGCTTGATGTCGCGGGGAACCAGCCCCGGCGTTGCAACCAGCGAAAAGTTTTCCGTATGCGCCATGCCGTTGTTTTCTACGACGATCGTCTGTTCGGTTCCGACCATCCGGTCGAGATGCGCAAGATGGAGCGCCTCGCCCCGTGCCCGAAGCCGTGCGGCGCGATCCTTGACCAGCGCCCGATCGACCTGCGGCATGCGCGCAGCCGGCGTGCCGGGACGCGGGCTGTAGGGGAAAACGTGTAGGAACGAGATGCCGGCCTCTTCCGCCAGCGACGCCGCCCCTTCGAACATCTCTTCCGTCTCGGTCGGAAAACCGGCTATCATATCCGCGCCGAAGGCGATCTCTGGCCGCAGACGTCGCGCCTGTTCGACAAAGGCCAATGCCTCGGCGCGCGAATGGCGGCGCTTCATCCGCTTCAAAATCATGTCGTCGCCATGCTGCAGAGACAGATGCAAGTGCGGCATGAAACGCGGTTCGTCGGCGATCAGGTCCCAGAGATGATTGTCCGCCTCGATACTGTCGATCGACGACAGGCGAAGCCGCAGGATTTCCGGCACCTGTTTCAAAAGCGTCTTGGCAAGATAGCCCAGCGTCGGGTGGCCCGGCAGATCGGCGCCGTAACTCGTCGCGTCGACGCCGGTGAGCACGATTTCGCGATAACCGCTCTCGACGAGCCTGCGGGCCTGCTCCACCACGGCGCCTATCGGCACCGAGCGGGAATTGCCGCGACCATAAGGGATGATGCAGAAGGTGCAGCGATGATCGCAGCCGTTCTGCACCTGGATGAAGGCACGCACATGCCCGTCGATATGCCTGACCATCTGCGGCGCAGTCGCCTTGACGCTCATGATGTCGTTGACGCGCAGCTTCTCTTCCGCTGAAACGCCGAAATCCGGCAGGCCGCGATAGGAGCCGGCTCTCAGCTTTTCCTCGTTGCCGAGCACCGCATCGACTTCCGCCATTTCGGCAAAGGTCTGCTTCTCGGTCTGCGCGGCGCAGCCGGTAACGATGATGCGTGCATGCGGGTTTTCACGGCGAACACGGCGGATCGCCTGGCGTGCCTGGCGCACCGCCTCGCCGGTCACGGCGCAGGTATTGACCAGCACGGCATTGTTCAGGCCCGCCTTCTCGGCCTGCGCCCGCATCACTTCCGATTCGTAGGTGTTGAGCCGACAGCCGAAGGTTATGACCTCGACGCCGCTCAATTGACCCTCACCTCAGGTTCTGCATCGCGGATAAAAGTGCCGGTCACGGGATCGACCTTGCCGGACCATTCCCATTCGGCAGGGCCGGTCATCACGACGTGATCGTTATCCCGCCATTCGATGGTAAGCGGCTGACGGCTAGGCGCAGAGGCTACATCGATCGTGACCCTGCGTCCCGTGCGACCGGTGCGGGCGGCAGAGACACCTGCGGCACAGGCAGCCGAACCGCAGGCAAGCGTCAACCCGGCGCCGCGTTCCCAGGTGCGGGTGCGCAGAGACGTGTCGGATGTAACTTGCGCCAGCGTGATATTGGCCTTTTCCGGAAACATCGGATGATTTTCCAGAAGCGGTCCGAAACGTTCGAGATCGAACGTCATCGGGTCCTTGTCGACCCAGAAGATCGCATGCGGATTGCCCATCGACATCACCGCCGGCGAATGCAGGATAGGCGCGTCGATCGGCCCGATCTGCAGCTCGATACGGCTGGTATCGAAAAACTCTTCCGACAGCGGAATCTTGTCCCAGGCAAAGACCGGCTTACCCATGTCGACGGAAATCGTGCCGTCCTCATGCTCCTGCGCATTCAGGATGCCGGCAACCGTCTGGAAGGTAAAAGTCTTGCGGCCGGTCTCAGAGCTCAGCGCCTGCACCACGCAGCGCGTGCCGTTGCCGCAGGCCTGCGCCTTGGAGCCGTCGGAATTCAGGATATCGATCCAGGCATCGGTACCTTGTGCCTTGGGATCGTGGATCGCCATGATCTGGTCGAACTGGGTGGCCGGATCGGCATTGAGCGCGACCGCCGCCTCAGGCGTCACCTTGTCGGTGCGGCCACGCATGTCGACGACCAGGATCTTGTTGCCAAGCCCGTTCATCCGCGCAAATTCGACCTGTCCTGCCATGATGCTGATCCATTCCCAGGGGACCGGCCAAACCGCCAGCCCGCAATCTTACGGCGTATATGGCCGAAAGTGCTGCAAATTACCAGTGGCGGCGCTGCGCATCCTTAATAGCCAGGCAATGGCGAAATGCCCTGACCCATGTTAGGGGAGCCGTAAAAATGAGGCTTCGATCATGTTTCCCTGGGTTCAACTGGACAGCGCGAAAATACCGGACGATGGCGGCGAGCTGCGGCTGAAGCAGCGCGGCCAGGAGTTTTCCATCATGCTCGGATCGAACGAGCTGATGAACAGCCGACTGAGCGGATCGGAAGAGGCGCTCGCCACACTTTCCTGGGAAAAGATCAGGGATCGCCAGAGGTCATCCATTCTCATCGGCGGCCTCGGCATGGGCTTCACCCTGCGTGCGGCGCTGGCAATCGTACCGCCGGATGCCTCCATCACCATCGCCGAACTCGTACCAGCCGTGGTGAAATGGGCGCGCGGCCCGATGGCCGACGTCTTCAAGGGATGCCTCGACGATCCACGAACGCATATTCATCAAGGTGACGTGGGAGAACTGATCCGCGATTCGAAAGGCGAATTCGATGCGATCTTGCTCGATGTCGATAACGGACCTGATGGCCTGACGCGGGAATCCAACGACAGCCTGTATAACCGCCGTGGTCTGCGGGCAACCTATGACGCGCTGCGCCCCGGCGGCGTCCTGTCCGTCTGGTCATCCGGGCCGGATAACGGTTTTACCCGGCGCCTGAAGGAAGTCGGCTTCGACACGGAAGTGGTCAATACCCGTGCCAACGGCAATCGCGGTGCCAAGCATGTCATCTGGGTGGCGACGAGGCCCTGAACTTGAAGCAGAACCGGCTTCCTCAGCCGAAAATCTCGTCGACCAGCGCATGCACGCGACGGAAGGCAGCCTTGGCGCCTTCGGCAGCTTCGAGCTCCTCCGCTTCGGTCAGCGGCAGATCGTTATAGGCGGCGACGAAATTGCGCCAATGCAGCCCGCGCCCATCGGGATGGCCGGCGAGATGCCGGGCACCGAAATCGTCCGAAAGTCCGATCTTGGCCGCTTCCTTGCGCAGGAAAGCGGCGCCGAGATTGGAACCTTCAGCCACATAGACCCAGCCGAGCGCTGCGGCAGGCGTCAAGGGGCCGGTCGTCGCGGCCAGCTTTTCCGCAACGCCGCCGAGATCAGCAATATCCTGGCGAAGCGCCTCGAAGCGGTTGCGATCGGCAAGGCCCGGCAGACGGTGGTTGAGGTCCTCATCGGCGTAAAGCGGCGCCACGTCGGCATGGAAATGATGCTGCACATCGAGGAACAGCGCATAGCGTTCGCGGCTGGCGAAGGGTTCGGCGCGCATGATGCGTTTATCGAGCGTGTCGTGCGTGCCGGTCGTCATCGCCTTCAAGCGCTGGATGCGGGTGGCTTCAGTCGGACGGTCCAGCTCGATCTGCATTACTTTCCCCATACACTCATATTTTCCGCATCAAGCAAATGAAGGAGCGACAAGTCAAGCAGGAGTTGGATCCGGAACCTCGAAAACTTCGCCCGGTCGCATCGGACGAAAACGCTCGCGGGCAATTTTTCGTGCGTCGAGCGCGGTATGAAGCGCCTCGACCGGCTGCTCGATACCCTCGTCGGTCAGCTTCACCGTACCCCAGTGATGTCCCGCAGCGAAGGAAGCCCCGCAAAGCTGCATCCCCTCGACGGCCTCTTCCGGATTCTGGTGCTGCGCCTCCATGAACCAGCGCGGCTCATAGGCGCCGAAGGGTAGGTTGGCGAGACGGAACGGCCCGTGTTTCTGGCCGGCAGCACGATAGTTCCTGCCCTCGTGAAAACCGGTATCGCCGATATGGTAGATCTTGCCGGCCGGTGTTTCGAAAACGAAAGCTGCCCATAGCGCCATGCGGCGATCGCCAAGGCCCCGTGCCGACCAGTGATGGCATGGCTCGCAATGGAAAATGGCGCCGGGACCGACCGTCTCGCTGCCGCCCCAGTCCATCACGGTAATCCGTGCATCCGGAGCGCGGGGCCGGATGATCGCATCATTGCCAAGAGGCGTTATGAAATGCGGCTTGTCGCGCCCCTGCAGTACCCGAAGCGTCTCAAGATCGAGATGGTCGTAATGATTGTGGGTGACGAGCACGATGTCGATCGGCGGCAGGTCGCCGATGCGGATACCGGGCGGATTGACGCGTTTGGGGCCGGTCCAGGTAAACGGACTTGTGCGCTCCGACCAGACCGGGTCGGTCAAGATATTGAGGCCGGCGACCTGGATCAGCAGAGATGCGTGGCCGACCATGGTGACGACCAACCGATCGCCATCGACGCGAGTTTCTGGCACCGCCTGCGGAAACGGGCTGGTGAAGGTGTCGGGCCAGGGAATATTGCCGTTGCCGAGTTTCCAACGCAGCAGGTCCAGCCCGCCGCGCGGCTCCACGCCGCCCGGATTGAAAAAGCTCGTGCCGTCGAAATGATCCGAGACGGGACCGGAATAATATTTGTTGCCAGCCATGGCGCTCCTCGCGGTCACCCCACCGGCAAGCGCTGCGATAGCTGCAAGACCGGACCATTTGAAAAATTTGCGACGATTCATGAGATCTGTCCGGTGGAGGGTGTTTTCAAGGAGGACCGCTTAGGCGGCTTCGATATCCGTTTGTGCAAAATCGTTTCCGACGAAAAGAAGCGACGTTTCGAGTTGCTTTGCGCACGCATATGAGAAGCAGTCGCCAAAATTGAGCTTGGCTGGATGACCGACAAAACGGCCATAGGTCCTGGCAGCGTTGAGTGCGGTTTTATGCAGGCCAGATGAAAGCTCAACTTCCGTGGCCTCTATGTCCCGTAGAAAGGCTTCGACTGAAACTTGAGTGTTGGCGATCAATTCGGGCGGCGTAGGAGCATGTTCGCCAAGCAAGGCAATCTTTTTCTGGCGAGCGAGAGCGACAACGACCTCAAAAACCACCAGCGATGAGTATCGGAGCGGTTCCTTCGAGGTCTTCATGCGAGCGATCAGTGAGCCCGCATTATCTTCCGCCTTAAGGATTGCAACAATCGCAGACGCATCGAGAAACATCAGTATTCCCACATTTCGTCCAAAAACGCCTTTTCATCGAAATTCGGATCATTAGGACCAAGTGCAGCAATCTGTGCCTGATATTTTTTGGCAATCTCCTCAAGCGAGGGCTTGCGCTGCTCTCGTTTCAACTGGTTTTCTAGCGCCAGACGAACAGCTTCCGTCTTGGTCTTGGTGCCAAGCTGGCGCATCACCTCATCCGCCAGTTCATTGACCTTCGGATCTCGAATATAAAGAGACATGGCACTTCACCTGCCGGCACGAGCGATGGAATATTCAATATAGGCCAATTGAATATTCCTGCAAGCAGGCGCCCAAAACTGCCCGCACCTTGACTCTCCGCCCCATTTCCTGTTTAAGCCACGCCATCTGCTGACAAGTCACGACTTGGAGCCGCCGACCGGGGCCGACATACTGAGCCCGGAGGTCAACATCCGACAGCGCGTTGCGCCCTCGGGTGCTTTTTGGCTTTGCGCGTTTCTGACGTCTTGTTTTTGCCGGCAAAAGACCCGACGTTTCCGGACACTATCCGGAAGCGAAGAAGGAAGACACGATGTTTGAAAACCTCCAGGACCGTCTTGGCTCCATTCTGAATGGACTGACCGGCCGTGGCGCATTGAGCGAAGCGGATGTTTCCGCCGCCCTGCGCGAGGTTCGCCGTGCGCTGCTCGAAGCCGACGTGGCGCTCGAAGTCGTGCGCGCCTTCACCGACAAGGTCCGCGAAAAGGCCGTCGGCGCCGAAGTTCTGAAATCGATCAAGCCCGGCCAGATGGTCGTCAAGATCGTTCATGACGAGCTGATCGAGATGCTCGGCTCCGAAGGCGTCGGCATCGATCTTCATGCTGCCGCCCCCGTTGTCATCATGATGGTCGGCCTGCAGGGTTCGGGTAAAACGACAACGACCGGCAAGATCGCCAAGCGGCTGACCGATCGCGACAAGAAAAAGGTGCTGATGGCGTCGCTCGATACGCGCCGCCCTGCAGCCCAGGAACAGTTGCGCCAGTTGGGCGTACAGACCGGCGTCGATACGCTACCGGTGATCTCCGGCCAGTCGCCGACCGATATCGCCGCGCGCGCCGTACAGGCTGCGAAGCTTGGCGGCCATGACGTCGTCATTCTCGACACCGCCGGCCGCACGCATATTGACGAACCGCTGATGCAGGAAATGGCGGAGATCAAGCGGAAGTCCAATCCGCATGAAATCCTGCTCGTGGCCGACAGCCTCACCGGTCAGGACGCCGTCAATCTCGCCCGCAATTTCGACGAACGCGTCGGTATTACCGGTCTCGTTCTGACCCGCATGGACGGCGATGGCCGCGGTGGTGCAGCGCTTTCGATGCGTGCCGTCACCGGCAAGCCGATCAAGCTGATCGGCGTCGGTGAAAAGATGTCGGAGATGGAGGAATTCCATCCCCGCCGTATCGCCGACCGTATTCTCGGCATGGGCGACATCGTTTCGCTCGTCGAAAAGGCTGCTGAAAACATCGACGCGGAAAAAGCCGCGGCGATGGCCAAGAAGATGCAGTCGGGAAAGTTCGACCTGAACGACCTTGCCGACCAGCTGCGCCAAATGAAATCGCTCGGCGGCATGGGCGGGATCATGGGCATGATGCCGGGCATGGCCGGCATGAAGGACAAGCTCGCCGCATCCGGCATGAGCGACAAGACCTTCGACCGCCAGATCGCCATCATCGGCTCGATGACCAAGGCCGAGCGCGCCAATCCCGATATGCTGAAACACTCCCGCAAAAAACGCATCGCTGCCGGCTCCGGCTCCGATGCTGCGGAAATCAACAAGCTTCTGAAAATGCACCGCCAGATGGCCGACATGATGAAAATGATGGGCGGCAAGGGCAAGGGCGGCATGATGAAGCAGATGATGGGCGGCCTTGCCGGCAAGATGGGGCTCGGTGGCATGGGCGGCGGAATGGGCGGCATGCCCGACCTTTCCAAGCTCGACCCGAAGCAGCTCGAAGCGCTTCAGAAGCAGGCGGAAGCCGCAGGCCTGAAGCCGGGCGGCATGCCGGGCATGGGCGGTGGCCTTCCTGGCGGCATGGGCGGCCTTCCCGGCCTTGGCGGAGCCAAGCTCCCCGGTCTCGGTGGTTTCCCCGGCCTGCCCGGAAAGAAGAAATAAGGGAGGATGTCCATGGTTGATCCCGAAGTGAAGGCGCGCCTTATGAGCTACCGCCAGTCGATCGATAATATCGATGCTGCACTGGTGCATATGCTGGCCGAGCGCTTTCGCTGCACCAAGGAAGTTGGCCTCCTGAAGGCCAAATACGAATTGCCGCCGGCAGACCCGGCGCGCGAGGAATACCAGATCGAACGTCTTCGCCGTCTGGCGAAGGAGGCCAATCTGGATCCGGATTTCGCCGAGAAGTTCCTGAACTTCGTCATCACGGAAGTCATCCGGCATCATGAAGCCATCGCCGCCGAACACGGCGGCAAGGAAACAGCATGACCGAGCCCGCCTGACGGCGGCCTCAAACAGAACCTGGCCAAAACCCGGCTTGCCGGCAGCGGCCCGAAACCAATCCATGGCCCACCGGATGGTGGCCCACAAGAAAACACCTAAGGAGTAACACAATGTCCCTGAAGATTCGTCTCGCCCGTGGCGGTTCCAAGAAGCGTCCTTACTACACCGTCGTCGTTGCCGACGCCCGTTCGCCGCGTGACGGCCGCTTCCTCGAAAAGCTCGGTTCCTGGAACCCGATGCTCGGCAAGGAAGACGCAAAGCGCGTTGAACTGAACGAAGAGCGCATCAAGCATTGGATCGCTGCCGGCGCACAGCCGACCGACCGCGTTCTGCGCTTCCTCGCAGAAGCCGGCATTGCCCAGCGCGAAGCCAAGAGCAACCTGGAAAAGGCAAAGCCGGGCAAGAAGGCTCAGGAGCGCGCTGCCGAGAAGGCTCAGAAGGCTGCTGACGCCGCCGCTGCTGCTGCAGAATAATTTCTGACCATCGATGCAAAACGGGCGGTGCGGCGACGCGCCGCCCGTTTTGTTTTCTGCGTCTTCCTCTCAAGCGGTTTAGAGGTTAAATGAGCGCAGCCCACGAAAACGGAACGCCCCGCATGACGAAGCTCGAAAACCCTATCCTGATGGCGATGATCGGTGCCGCCCAAGGCCTGAGGGGCGAGGTGCGGGTAAAATCCTTCACCGCCGACCCGACAGCACTTGGTGATTACGGCCACCTTTATGCCGAGGACGGCCGGGTGTTCGAAATCCTCGAAATCCGCGAGGCGAAGACCGTCGTCGTCGTCCGCTTTCGCGGCGTGAATGATCGCAATGCAGCCGAAGCCCTGAACGGTCTGGAACTGTTCGTTGAGCGGGACAACCTTTCCGATGACGAACTGGATGAAGACGAGTTTTATTACGCCGATCTTGAAGGCCTCGAGGCCGTAGACAAAGACGGCAAGAGCTACGGCACGGTCAGCGCCGTCTTCGATTTCGGCGCCGGCGACCTGCTTGAGCTGAAGGGCCCTGGCCGACGCCCGGCACTCATTCCCTTCTCCGAGGCCGCCGTTCTGGAAATCGACCTCGACGCCGGCAAGATCCTGATAGACCCGGATGCCGCCGGCCTGATCGAAGACCCGAATGACCGGGATCCGACCGCTGTCGGCAAACCCAAGCCCAAACCTCGCCAGGGTCCCGGCAAGAAAGACCCCGGCCAGAGCGAATGAGCGGGCGCATGACGACGTTCCGCGCCACCATCCTGACGCTCTATCCGGAAATGTTCCCCGGCCATCTCGGCTTCTCGCTATCCGGCAAGGCGATGGAGCGCGGCGACTGGTCGTTGGATACGGTGCAAATCCGTGATTTTGCCGAGGACAAGCATCGTACGGTGGACGACACGCCGGCCGGCGGCGGTGCCGGCATGGTGCTGAAGCCCGACATTCTGGCGAAAGCGATCGATTCCGTCGCCGCCGATACCCGCCCCCGCCTGCTGATGAGCCCGCGTGGGCGACCTCTGACACAGAAACGCGTGCGCGAACTTGCCGATGGCGAAGGCGTGGTGATCGTCTGCGGCCGTTTTGAAGGCATCGACCAGCGCGTCATCGATGGGCGCAATCTCGAAGAGGTCTCGATCGGTGACTATATCCTCTCCGGTGGAGAGCCGGCAGCGCTGACGGTGCTGGACAGCGTTATCCGGCTGCTGCCCGGTGTCATGGGTAATGTCCATTCCGGCACCAATGAGAGCTTCGAACACGGGCTGCTGGAACACCCGCATTATACCCGCCCGCAGGTTTTCGAAGGCGAGGAAATCCCCGCAGTGCTGACCTCAGGCAATCATGCCGCAATCGAGAAATGGCGACTGGAAAAAGCGCTGAGATTGACCGGGGAACGGCGTCCGGACCTGCTGACCGACGACTGACCGAAGCCTGCGGCTTGACGGACATTTAGCTTGAGGCTCAGCACGTTCGGCTACGCCTATAATTCCTTACCCGCTCACGAAATAATAGACCGTCAGTGCAGTCCCCACGCAAACGACGCACCAGCGCAGCAATGCCTGCGGTACGCGCCGTGCCAGCCACACGCCGGAATAACCGCCAAGCGCGCCCGCCGGGATCATCACCAGCGCCTGTGGCCAGGCCACTACGCCGCCGCCGATGAACACCACGATCGCCACGCCGGCGATCAGCATCGCAAACAGGTTCTTCATCGCATTGAGGTGATGATAGGTGCCGCCGGTGGTCAGTCCAAGCACGGCAAGCATCATGATACCCATGCCGGCACCGAAGAACCCGCCATAAATGGCGTTGAGGAACTGGCTGACGACGCTGGTGACGGAACTTGCACTGTACTCAGCGGAAGATGCCTTCGGCGAAAGCCACGGACCTGCGGCAAAGATCGCGGTGGCTGCCAGAAGCAGCCAGGGCACCAGCGTCCTGAACGACGGGTTGTCCAGCGACAGAAGGATAAGCGCACCCACCAGCGCCCCGAAAAGCGACACGATGCCGAGCACGACGATGCTGCGCCAGCGATGCATGATCTCCGCCCGATAGGCGAGCGTCGAGGTCACGTAGCCGGGAAACTGGACGATGGAAGAAGTGGCATTGGCGGAAATCGGCGGGATGCCTGCAAGCGTCATCGCCCCGAAGGTGAGAAACGTCCCGCCTCCCGCAATCGCGTTGACCGCGCCCGACAGAAAACCTGCCGCGGCCAACAGCAGCATCATCGTAATTGTCATTTGTCATTTCCTCATCCCGGCAGACGAGATATCCCGTTCCCGGCGAGGCAGCAACGATGGCGCGCGACAAAATTCGCGACAATGGGATGACAAACGCTCGGTCTTGGTGTATCGCCACCTCCGGAAATGGGAAAACTCCCGTCGACCAGCAACAAAGAATAGCGAATTCGCTACGCCCGCAAGGCACGTCACGAGGCCCTTCTGGATAAGGAGGCGACCAAGGATGTAGGCGCTCTGGCTGTTTCAGAAGAAATGAAAAGGTTTGACCGATGAACATCATCCAGCAGCTGGAAGCCGAACAGGCAGCCAAGATCGAAGCCAAGCGCAAGCTTCCCGCATTTGAAGCCGGCGACACTGTCCGCGTCAATGTCCGCGTGACGGAAGGTACCCGTACCCGTGTACAGGCTTACGAAGGCGTCTGCATTGCCCGTTCGGGCGGCGGCATCAACGAGAGCTTCACCGTTCGCAAGATCTCCTACGGCGAAGGCGTCGAGCGCGTATTCCCGGTTTACTCGCCGCTCGTCGAAGGCGTCGAAATCGTTCGCCGCGGTAAGGTCCGTCGCGCCAAGCTGTACTACCTGCGCGATCGTCGCGGCAAGTCGGCTCGTATCGTCGAGAACACCGGCACCCGCGCCCGCAAGCTGAACGACGCCGAGCGCGCCGCAGTTGCCGAGGAAAAGGCACGCCTTGAAGCCGAAAAGGTAGCAGCAGCACAGGCACTGGCCACCGAAAAGGCAGCACAGGAAGCTGCTGAAGCAAAGGCTGCACAGGAAGCTGAAGCAGCGAAGGCTGCAGAAGCTTCTGCAGAATAAGAATTGCCGTTACGGCATGAGAAAAAGGCGGCCTCCGGGCCGCCTTTTTTGTTGCGCTGTTATCGCGGACCACCCGGCCTGACCGAGGGCGGCACGTCGCCCGCCTGCCGGCCCAGCGTCCGGCCGACAACCATCACCAGCACACCCGCTATCGCAAGGCAGGCCGCCAGGAAGAACATCGGCAGGATGTTGCTACCCGTCGCATCGTTGATCCATGGCACGACATTCTGGGCGATGAAGCCGCCAAGATTTCCGACCGAGTTGATCGCGGCGATACCGGCGGCGGCACCTGCTCCCTTGAGGAAACGCGACGGCAGGCTCCAGAATACCGGCTGGCCGGCAAAGATCCCCGCGGCAGCCACGCACAGGAAGGCAAACTGCAGATAAGGTGAGGTCACCAGGACCGAGAACGCCAACGCGGCTGCACCGACAAAGGCCGGAACAACGATATAGGGCGTCTTCTTCTCCGTCTTGTCGGCAGCGGCGGGCACGACCCAGAGCGCAACGGCGACGATGATCCACGGAATGATGTTGATGAAACCGTTGGTCGTGTTGGAGACGCCGAAACCCTTGACGATCGTCGGCAGCCAGTAGCTGAGACCGTAGGCTGCCAGCGGAAAGCCGATATAGCAAAGCGCCATCAGCAACACCCGCGGATTGACCAGCGCCTTGAAGCCGTGATCCGCATCCTCCTCCATTCCGGCATTTTCCCGCGCCAGCCGGTCCTTCAGCCAGCGCTTCTCGTCGTCGGTAAGGAATTTCGCCTTCTCCGGCGTGTCGTCGAGATAGAAGAAGGTCACGACACCCGCGATCACGGCCGGCACGCCGGTTGCTAGGAATACCCATTCCCAACCCGCAAGCCCCAGCGCACCGTCGAGATCGAGCAGCACACCGCCGAGCGGCGCTCCCACCGCATTGGCAAGCGCGCTGAAGATCATGAACAACCCGACCATACGGCCGCGATAATCCTTCGGGAACCAGAGCGTAAGCAGATAGAGCACACCGGGAAAGAAGCCCGCTTCGCAGACGCCGAGCAGGAAGCGCAGGATATAGAACATCGTCATGTTCTGTGTGAAGGCGAGGCCGATCGTCACCAATCCCCAGGACACGAGGATACGTGTGAACCAGATCCTTGCCCCGAAGCGGGTGAGGAAAAGATTGGCAGGCACTTCGAAAATGAAATAGCCGACGAAAAACAGGGATGCGCCAAGGCCATAGGCATATTCGCTCATGCCGAGCGCATCGACCATCTGCAGCTTGGCATAGCTGACATTCTGCCGGTCGATATAGGCGATCAGGTAGAGGATGCCGAGAAACGGCATCAGACGCCACGTGATCTTTGAAATGAGTTGATTTTCGGAAACCAAATTGCTCCTCCGGGCCGCATGGCCAAAGCATGCTGATGCTAGGTCATTTAGTCGCAGTCTTCGAACCGGCAAGTGCCGTACCGAAATGGAGATTTCCGGTGATCACCGTTCGGGAGAATGGTTGTGCTTGTCATGGCGGCAGAATTGGTGAGACTTGCCGGGACCGTTTTCTTGAGGATCCCCGATGCTGACCAGACGCGCCCTATTTGCAGGCTTCGCCATCGCAGCCCTGTTTCCCGTTGGCGTTTTTGCGCAGGGCTTGCCCGACCTGAAAGGCCGCCCGGTCACCGTCGTCACCGAAAATGCCTATCCGCCGCTGCAATTCGTTGATCCGAAATCGGGGCAGGCGATCGGCTGGGAATATGACGCGATGAACGAGATCGCCAGGCGGCTGAATTTCAAGCTCGAGTACCAGAACGTCTCCTGGGATGCGATGATCCAGGCCGTGTCCGACGGCCAATACGACATCGGCATGACCGGTATCACCATCAAGGACGAGCGTAAGGAGAAGGTCGATTTCTCGGAGCCCTACATGCGCTCCGAACAGTTCATGCTGGTGCGAAGCGACGAGACCCGCTTTTCCGAGGAAAAGGGCTTTGCCGCCGTGGGCGACGCGCTGATCGGGGCGCAGCCCGGTACATCCCCCTTCTACACCGCGGTCTACAACATCCTCGACGGCAACGAACAGAACTCTCGCATCAAGCTGTTCGAGACGTTTGGCGCGACGGTGCAGGCCCTGAAGACCGGCGATGTCGATCTCGTCCTCACCGATAGCGTCGCCGCCAAGGGATATGTCGATGCGTCCAATGGTGGGCTCAAGGTGATCGGTGGGCCACTCGGCGCAGAAGATTTCGGCTTCATCTTCAAGAGGGGCTCGGATCTTGCCGCACCGGTCAACGCAGCAATCACGGCCTTGAAGGCAGACGGCACGTTCGACGCGCTGAACAGAAAATGGTTCCTCGATTACAAGATGGGTCAATGATCAGCGACCGGGAAGAAATGCACCTCCGGATCGCAGCCTGATGGGCTTTCAGACCTTGCCGTCATCAAATGGCAGCGACGACAGGCCGTGGTGGCTGATCGCACTCGTCGTCATCGGCGTTGCGATTGCCGCTGTCATCGTCGCCAACGACCTTTACGCTCAGGTGTTTTCCACGGTTTCACGCGGCATCTGGATCACGGTCTTCGTTAGCGTCGTGGCCTTCGCACTTGCTTCTGCGCTCGGCCTCCTGATTGCGCTTGCCGGAATTTCCGACAGCCTCGTCCTGCGACAGACGGCACGTTTTTATATCGAGGTGGTACGCGGCATCCCGGTTCTCGTGCTGCTCTTCTACATCGCCTTCGCCGGTGCGCCGGGTCTCGTTGACCTCTATAATTTTCTCATGACGCCCCTGGTGGAAGCCGGTTGGCTGAAGACGGCGCAGGTTCGCGACATATCGCTGATGTGGCGGGCAATCATCGCTCTGATGATCGGTTATTCCGCCTTCATCGCAGAGATCTTTCGCGCCGGCTTTCAGTCCGTGGACAAGGGCCAGATCGAGGCGGCCATGGCGTTGGGGCTGAACCGCGCCCAGCGCTTTCGCCTGATCGTCTTTCCCCAGGCGATCCGGGTGATCTTTCCGCCGCTGTCGAACGATTTCGTCGCCATGGTGAAGGATAGCTCGCTGGTCTCCGTTCTTGGCGTTGCCGATATCAGCCAGGCCGGCAAGATCTATGCATCCGGCTCGTTCCGCTTTTTCGAGACCTACTCGATTGTCGCTTACATCTACCTGATCCTGACAATCGGCCTGTCGCTTGGCCTGCGGCGGGTCGAGAAACGCCTGAAGAACCGCGGGCGCGAACCCGAAAGGCGGTAAGCCTATCGCAGCACGTAGCGGTCCCGGCCGGCTTCCTTGGCCTGATAAAGCGCCGTATCGACGGCCTTCAACAGGCTGATCCGGTCCGACCCTGCATCCGGCGCAAGAGCCGCCCCTATGCTCAGCCTTGCGCTGACGATAGTGTCATCCACCACGAAGGGACGACGGAATTCCTCGAGAAGACGCTCGGAAAGCACAGACAGCGCAGCGGCATCCGGCGGGTCCGGCACGAAGATCGCAAACTCGTCGCCCCCCATTCGGACCACGACATCGCTCGCACGCAGGCATTCGCTGATCCGCTCTGCGGCATGGGTGAGAACCTGATCGCCCGCCGGATGGCCGAGCCGGTCGTTGATCTGCTTGAAACCATCCATATCGAGATAAAGCACGCCGAACCCTTGGTGCGAGGACAGCGCATTGCCCAGCATCACATCGATCAGCGAGACGAGCGCCGATCTGTTGTAGAAACCGGTCAGCGGATCGGTCATCGCCGCGAGCTTCAGCTTCTCCTCGGCAAATCCCATGACGAAATTCGCCTTCTGCAGCCGCAAAAGGCCGCTGGCGACATCCGCGAATTGGCGCAGGTTGCGGATTTCGGCATCGCTTAGGTCCCTCGGCCTGACATCGAGCAAGCAGAACGAACCGATCGGAAGATCGGGCTCCAGCGAGACGGGGGCACCGGCATAAAACCGGAAGCCGGGTTTGCCCGCGATGGCCGGGAAATTGCGAAATTCCGGATGCCGGCTGAGATCGGGCACAACAACGACCTCGTTTTCATACACCACGCGGGAGCAGACGGAATCGTCGCGGCTGCATTCACCGATCGGGATAGTGCCGACCTGGCAGGCAACCCGCTGCCAATCCTCGTCGATGATATTGACCGCTGCGCAGGGTGTGCCGAAAACATCCTTTGCCAGCTGCACGAGCGCGGCGAGTTCCGGTGTTGTATTGCCATCCGTCGAGATCAGGCCTCGAACCGAAAGCAGGCGGTCAGCTTCATTGGCAGGAAGCTGGACTGTGAGTGCCATATGCACCTCCTCATTGCCCCTGCCCGCCGCCGCCGCACACGAATAAGGACACAAAAAATAGAGCTTTAACTGCCTCTTGCTTGTGCCATGTGCCTCCCATCGAAGCAATTGCCGCCGCTATAAAAAACTGCTAATGAACCTTCCATGGGATCAAAATTCGGATGCCTCGCGAACCAGATGATCGTGCTGCAGGACCATAAGCGTCTGCCGGCACGCTTCTTCGCGCGCGTGTCGGGCGCCCTTATCAGCCGACTTAGCTGACGGCCGCAGCATGCGGCCCGTGCCACGGCACACGTCCTTGCCGATATCCTGAATCCATCTTCCAAAACTGTTCTCGAACGGAATAGCAGCCATGAGCGCACCTCGTACCCTCTACGACAAAATCTGGGACGACCACATCGTCTCTCAGGACGAAAACGGCACCTGTCTTCTCTATATCGACCGTCACCTGGTTCACGAGGTGACGTCGCCGCAGGCCTTCGAGGGACTGCGCATTGCCGGCCGCAAGGTTCGCGCGCCGGAAAAGACGCTTGCCGTCGTCGATCATAACGTGCCCACCACGGCCGATCGCCACGAGGGAATCAAGAACGAGGAAAGCCGTATCCAGGTTGAAGCGCTCGCCCAGAACGCTGCCGATTTCGGTGTCGAATATTATTCCGAAAAGGACGTCCGCCAGGGCATCGTCCATATCGTCGGACCGGAACAGGGTTTTACCCTGCCCGGCATGACCATCGTCTGCGGTGACAGCCACACCTCCACCCACGGCGCGTTCGGCGCCTTGGCCCACGGTATCGGCACGTCGGAAGTCGAGCATGTTCTCGCCACCCAGACGCTGGTGCAGAAGAAGGCCAAGAACATGCTGGTGCGCGTCGATGGCTTGCTGCCGCAGGGCGTCACCGCCAAGGATATCATCCTTGCCATCATCGGCGAGATCGGCACGGCCGGCGGCACCGGCCACGTCATCGAATTTGCCGGCGAGGCGATCCGTGCGCTGTCGATGGAAGGCCGCATGACGATCTGCAACATGACGATCGAAGGCGGCGCGCGCGCCGGCCTGATCGCGCCGGACGAGACGACGTTCGACTATATCAAGGACAAGCCACGCGCCCCGAAAGGCACCGCATGGGATATGGCGGTCGACTACTGGAAGACGCTCTACACGGAAGAAGGCGCCCATTACGACAAGGTCGTCGTGCTGGATGCCGCCAACCTGCCGCCGATCGTCTCCTGGGGTTCGTCGCCGGAAGATGTCGTCTCCGTTCAGGGCATCGTTCCCAACCCGGACGACATCCAGGATGAGAACAAGCGGACCTCCAAACAGCGCGCACTCGACTATATGGGCCTGAAGGCCGGTACGAAGATGACCGACATCACCGTCGATCGTGTCTTCATCGGCTCCTGCACCAACGGCCGAATCGAGGACCTGCGCGCAGCGGCAAAGGTGGTCGAAGGCCGGAAGGTCGCGTCTACCGTTTCCGCGATGATCGTTCCGGGCTCCGGAATCGTCAAGGAGATGGCGGAAGCCGAAGGCCTCGACGTCATCTTCAAGGATGCCGGCTTCGAATGGCGCGAGCCTGGCTGCTCCATGTGCCTTGCGATGAACGACGACCGCCTGAGCCCTTACGAGCGCTGTGCCTCCACCTCGAACCGCAATTTCGAGGGCCGCCAGGGCTACAAGGGCCGCACCCATCTGGTCTCCCCGGCAATGGCAGCGGCGGCGGCGGTTGCCGGTCACTTCGTGGATATCCGCGAGTGGAAGTAGGCGCCAACAAGGCTGCCCCTCACCCCGCGCGCGGGGCGAGGGAACCTGCCCCGCTCGACGTTACGGGGAACAGCAACGGCATGGCTTGCTCCCTTCTCCCCGCATGCGGGGAGAAGGTGCCGGCAGGCGGATGAGGGGCAAACCTCTCCGACAGGCCACAAGATCGAGCTACCCCACCACCTTCACCATCGTCCCCTTCCTCAGATGCGGCAAAAGCCGCTTCATATCGCGCGGACTGACCGCGATGCATCCGGCTGTTGGCTGGTAACCCGGCTTGATCAGATGGAAAAAGATCGCCGACCCGCCATGGCGTTTCCGTGACGTGATATTCCAGTCGAGTACGAGGCAGACGTCGTAGAGTCCGTCGGCGCGCATCATCTCCTCATGGCTTGGCCGGAAGGGTGACTTCACCAGACGATTGTAGGCGGCATGTTTCGGCTCGTCACACCACAGCATGTCGCGACCTATGCGCCGCATCGAAAGCGGCGTCTGCGGCAAGCGGATTCGCTCTCCGCGAACGAACCCGTTCAAGAGCCGCATCGAGGCAATCGGCGTCGCTCCATCCCCTTCCCGCTTAAAGGCGGAGACCCCGGAACGGCCGATTGCGGCCTGAAAAGTGATTCCCTTGAACGAGACAATCGCCCGTTGTCGGCTCCGCGGTGCCGTCCGAACGGTGATGATCGATTGTTTTTTGGGGTTTTGCACACGGAAAAGCGGCATTTTCTCACGAGGTTTTGCTTTGAATATCATTTCGTTTGAAATCATAGCATCTTGGGCTTTACATCGAGGAGCCCTAAATACGCTTAGAATCCGCATGCGCGGGTGCAAACGGGCGACACGAAAGGCAAGAACTGTATGGCAAGAACGATACTCCTGGTGGACGACGACAATGACCTGCGCGAAACGCTGGTCGAACAATTGTCGTTGTACGACGAGTTTTCGCTGTTGCAGGAGGAGAATGCCACCAAGGCCATGAACACGGCCAAGACGGCGCAGGTCGACCTTCTGATCATGGATGTCGGGTTGCCCGACATGGATGGACGCGAGGCCGTCAAGCTCCTGCGCAAGAACGGCTTCAAGGCGCCGATCATCATGCTGACCGGCCATGACACGGATTCCGATACGATCCTCGGTCTCGAGGCCGGCGCCAACGATTATATCGTCAAGCCCTTCCGCTTTGCCGTGTTGCTCGCCCGTGTACGCGCGCAGCTGCGCCAATACGAGCAAAGCGAGGACGCCACGTTCACGGTCGGCCCCTATATCTTCAAGCCGAGCCAGAAGCTGCTGACCACCGACGATGGCAAGAAGATCCGCCTGACGGAAAAGGAAGCGGCGATCATCCGCTATCTCTACCGCGCCGGCCAGAAGGTTGTCACCCGCGACGTGCTTCTCGAAGAAGTCTGGGGTTACAATTCCGGCGTCACCACCCACACGCTCGAAACCCATGTCTACCGTCTTCGTCAGAAGATCGAGCGCGATCCATCCAGCGCAGAGATCCTCGTGACCGAAAACGGCGGCTACAAGATCGTCCCGTAATGGCGCTGAACGACGATATACGGCTCCTCTCCAGCGTGCCGCTCTTTCGCGAGCTGGACGAAGATCAGTTGCGGCTCGTCGCCTTCGGCGCCGAGCGGCGTTCGCTTGCCGAGAGCCAGGAACTGTTTCGCGAGGGCTCGCCCGCCGAAGCCGCCTATATCGTCGCCAAGGGGCAGATCGCACTCTATTCGGCCGACCGGATAGGCGACATCCGCCATCAGAAGACCGTCGGTCCGGGCACGCTTCTCTCCGAACTCGCGCTTGTGACGATGGTGGAGCGCAAGTTCACCGCCGTCGCGGCTTCGGACGCCGAGGTGATGAAGATCAACCGTCAACTCTTCCAGCGCCTGCTGGAGGAATACCCGCAGGTGGGCCGGCTGATCGAGGCCCGCATCCGCGAGAATATCGCAGGCCTCGCCAAGGCTGCGGCCGCGATGGGGCATCGGTTCCGATAAAGTTGTTTGGGCATTGCAGCCCCTCATCCGGCTGCCGCCACCTTCTCCCCGCACGCGGGGAGAAGGGATATGCCGCGCGTTATCCATCCACCTCTCATGTCCCGTGAGGCATGTCCCCTCGCCCCGTTTACGGGGAGAGGGTTAGGGTGAGTGGCGCGGCTTGCTATGCGTATCCCTCAGATCTTGAACACCGCCGTTACCGGCACGTGGTCGGACGGCTGGTTCCAGCCGCGGGCTTCTTTCAGGATATCGATCCGCTCGAGGAAAGGCCCGAGATCCGGCGACGACCAGACATGGTCGAGGCGGCGGCCCTTGTTGGCCGCTTCCCAGTCCTTGGCGCGGTAACTCCACCACGTATAGATCTTTTCCGGTTCCGGCGTGTACTGACGCATCAGGTCCAGCCAGCCACCCTTGGCGATCAGATCCTTCATCCCCTCGGTTTCCACCGGCGTATGGCTGACGATCTTTAAAAGCTGCTTGTGCGACCAGACGTCGTGTTCCAGCGGCGCGATATTGAGATCGCCGACGAGGATCGACGAGACACCGGGCATATCCGCCCTCAACGCCTTCATCTCCTCGACGAAATCGAGCTTGTGGCCGAATTTCGGATTGACCGTCCGGTCCGGCTCGTCGCCACCAGCAGGCACATAGAAATTATGCAGCCGGATGCGCCGCGAGCCACGCTCGAAGATTGCCGAAATATGCCGCGCATCGCCCATGCCGCAATAATTCTGCCGGTGGTCCTCGGCAAGCGGCAGTTTCGAGGCGATGGCAACGCCATGATAACCCTTCTGGCCGTGGACGATGATGTGTTCGTAACCGAGATCCCTGAGCGGCTGGTGGGGAAACTCCGGCTCCTGGCACTTGATCTCCTGCAGGCAGAGAATATCCGGCTGGTTGCGGACGATGAACTGCTGCACGATCGGCATGCGCAGGCGCACCGAATTGATATTCCAGGTGGTCAGGGAGAATGTCATGGAAAACCTCGATTGTCGGTCGAGGTCTAGGCCATTTCGGGAATCATGAGAAGCAAAAAGGGCCGCGAATGTCGCAGCCCTTCAGATAGCCCGATGATGTGAAACTTACCCGCGGCCGCGAACCTCGGCATAGTCGATCGCAAACACCTTCTCGTCCAGGCCGACGCCCGTCTTGACGTTGTAGATCATCACCGACGTGTCCTTGCCCTGGTTGTCAGTGATCGTCCACTGGCGCAGGTCATAGGTCTTGCTGTCAAACATCATGGTGATCGTCGAATCGCCGAAGATCGTCTTGTTGCCGAGCACAATCGTGGTGAGATCGCTTTCCTCGCGCACGCTGCGCACGGCATCGTTGGACAGGTCGATCCGATCCGACAGAAGCAGCGTCAGCGGCGTCTTCGACAGCGGATAGAGATCCCAGGTCTTCAGCTTGATATTGCCGACCACCACGTTCTTTCCGTCGGAAATGACGCGCAGCGGCGATGGGTCCTCGAAGTTGAAGCGCAGCTTGCCCGGACGCTCGATATAGAACTTGCCGCCGGTCTGCTCGCCGCGAGGGCCGAACTGCACGAACTCGCCCATCATCGTCTTCACCGACGAAAAATGGTCGGCAATCTTCTGCGCCGCGGCCCCGCCGGCACCCTGCGCAGATGCGATTGCGGGCAGGAATGTGGAAGCCGCAAGGCCGAAAAGGCCTGCGGAAAACTGTCGGCGATCGATCCGAATGGAAAGAGCTGTCTTTTCTTTTGTCATTCTGGTCTCCATCCGAATGCACTGGGCCGCAAACGCGGCGGCTTGATGACGGACTCAAGTCCGCCTGGGCTCGATCACGAAAGTGCTACCGTTCGAGCACATCGGCCTCGGTCGGCACCAGGATCTCTCGTTTGCCGGCATGGTTCGCCGGTCCGATCAATCCTTCCTTCTCCATCCGCTCGATCAGCGAGGCGGCACGGTTGTAACCGATGCCGAGGCGTCGCTGGATGTAGGAGGTCGAAGCCTTGCCATCCCGCAGAACGATCGCAACGGCCTGATCGTAGGGATCGTCCGAATCCGACAGATTGGACGTGCCCGCCGGGCCGCTGCCACCACCGTCTTCATCCTCGTCGTCGGCCGTGATCGCTTCGAGATATTGGGGCGACCCTTGAGTTTTCAAGTAGGCGACGATCTCTTCCACCTCGGTATCCGAAACGAAAGGTCCGTGAACACGCTGGATGCGTCCGCCACCGGCCATGTAGAGCATGTCGCCCTGGCCGAGAAGCTGTTCGGCACCCTGTTCGCCCAGAATGGTGCGGCTGTCGATCTTCGACGTCACCTGGAAGGAAATACGCGTCGGGAAGTTGGCCTTGATCGTACCGGTGATGACATCGACCGACGGCCGCTGCGTCGCCATGACGACGTGAATGCCCGCGGCACGCGCCATCTGCGCCAACCGCTGCACCGCACCTTCGATATCCTTGCCGGCCACCATCATCAGGTCGGCCATTTCGTCGATAATGACGACGATATAGGGCATCGGCTCGAGATCGAACTCCTCCGTCTCGTACATCGCCTCGCCCGTCTGGCGGTCGAAGCCGGTCTGCACGGTGCGGGTCAGGATCTCGCCCTTGTCCTTCGCCTGCTCGACGCGGGAATTGAAGCCGTCGATATTGCGCACACCGATCTTCGACATCTTCTTGTAGCGCTCTTCCATCTCACGGACGGTCCATTTCAGCGCAACGACGGCCTTTTTCGGATCCGTGACGACAGGAGAAAGCAGATGCGGAATGCCGTCATAGACGGACAGTTCGAGCATCTTCGGGTCGATCATGATCAGGCGGCACTTCTCCGGCGTGTAGCGGTAGAGAAGCGACAGGATCATCGTGTTGATGGCAACCGATTTACCCGAGCCGGTGGTGCCGGCAACCAGCAGATGCGGCATCTTGGCGAGGTCGGCCACGACCGGTTCGCCGCCGATCGTCTTGCCCAGCGCCATGGCGAGTTTCGCCTTGCTGGTCTCGAAATCCTTGGAGCCGATCATCTCGCGCAGATAGACAGTTTCGCGGGTGCGGTTCGGCAATTCGATACCGATCGCATTGCGGCCCGGAACGACCGCGACACGGGCGGCAATCGCGCTCATCGAGCGGGCGATGTCGTCCGCAAGGCCGATAACGCGGGACGACTTGATGCCCGGCGCCGGCTCCAGTTCGTAAAGCGTCACGACCGGGCCGGGACGGACATGGATGATCTCGCCCTTGACGCCGAAATCCTCCAGCACGCCTTCCAGCATGCGGGCATTTTGTTCGAGTGCATCTGCCGAAAGCGTTGCATCGCGGGCAATGGCCTTCGGTTCGGCAAGCAGATGCACGGAAGGCAGCTGAAAGCCGTCCGGACGGATGAAGGAACCCTGGGCATCGCGGGTAACGCGCGCGCTCGGTTTGGGTGCGGTTGCAGCCGGCGCAACGCGCGGCGAACGACCGGCGGATTGAGGCGCGCGCGACGTCACGAACGGAGCGTCGTCATCATCCTCGTCATCGGAAAGGATACCGGCCGGCCGGCGGGGCATGTCGTCCGTGTCGAACGGCGGGTCTTCGTCGTGGCCATAGATCGGAGGAGCCGAAACCACCCGACGCGGATTTCCGGCAACGCGTTCACCCGCACCGTCGAGCGAGGGCTCCATCCGGCGCGTATCGCCATTGGAAGCCTTTGCCCGGACAGGCTCGTTCAGCGTACCGAATTCGTCCTCGTTGAAATCATAGGGCTGATCGTATGCCTGGCGCGTACGCGGCTTCATGCCCACCATACGGCGCAGACGTGCCTGGGTGATGTACCAGTAATGCGCGGCAAGGCCGAGCGGCAGGATGCGCTCCAGGAAGCTGCCGTCGTCTTCCTCTTCGTCCTCTTCATCCCGCCGCGCACGCGATACGACGGCCGCGACCGGCTGGTCATCGTCTTCCGGCGTATCGAGTTCAAGCGGATCGCCGACGAGACCCGAGGCAAACAGCATCAGCCAGATGCAGGGAATGGTGAAGACACCGCCCAGCACCATGGCGACCATGCCCGTGGGATAGGCGCCGACGAACAGCGCCGGAAACCGCAGGATCATGTCGCCGATGACGCCGCCGATACCGTTGGGGATCGGCCATGTCTGTGGCGCGGGAAAACAGCCGAGCGTAGCGGAGGCCAGAATCGTACCGCCGCCCCAGGCAGCAATCCGCGCCGGAATGCGATCGAATCGACGACCGGAGATCAGCGCCAGCGCGAAGGAAAGTACAGGCAGAAGCGCGATGAGCCCGGCAAGGCCGAGAAACTGCATCATCAGGTCGGCAAAGGCCGCGCCACCGAAGCCGAGAAGATTGGTTGGCGGGTTATCGGTCGCGTAGGAAAAACTCGGATCGGCGACATTCCAGGTGGCAAGTGCCGCAACCGCAAGCGCAAGCCCCAGGAAAATGCCGAAGCCCACCAGCGCCAGCGTCTGCCTGAGAACGAAAGAGCTGAGAACCGAGCGGGTTGACCGGTTTGCCAATGCCGCCGAACTGCTTCTGCTCATCGTGTCTGCCCGCCGTCTGTGAAACGAAATAAGGTGCGCTGTCCGGCGAATGCCGTCGCACAATTCCAAGACAAGGTAACGCAGGGATGGTTAATGCAGTTTTAACCAGATGCGCTGCAGATGGCTTCCACACATGAAAATGGCCCGACACAAGACCGGGCCAGCTTATTCTTTAGGAGTGGTCAGGCCGGTTGAACCCGGCCTCCCCCTTTTAGCTGTGGTAGGCGGATTCGCCGTGGGCAGAAAGGTCGAGGCCTTCGCGCTCGGCTTCGACCGGAACGCGCAGACCGACGATCAGGTCGACAACCTTATAGAGGATGAACGAGCCGATACCGCACCACAGGATGGTGACGACGACAGCCCAGACCTGTGTCATGAACTGGCCGCCCATGGTTACGCCTTCAGCATAACCGATGCCGCCTAGCGACGAGGAGGCGAAGATGCCGGTTGCAAGCGCGCCGAACAGGCCGCCGGCACCGTGAACGCCGAACACGTCGGCCGTGTCGTCATAGCCGAACTTGTTCTTGATGACGGAGACGAAGAAGTAGCAGATCGGCGAAACGAGCAGACCCATGACGATGGCGCCCATCGGGCCGGCAATGCCGGCAGCCGGTGTGATGGCGACGAGGCCGGCGATCATGCCGGACACCGCGCCGAGCAGCGAAGCCTTGCCGCGGGTAAACGTTTCGACAACCGACCAAGAGACGACGGCTGCAGCGGTTGCGAGGAAGGTGTTGACGGTTGCGAGCATCGCACCGCCGGAAGCTTCCAGGTTTGAACCGGCGTTAAAGCCGAACCAGCCGAGCCAAAGCATGGCTGCACCGACCAGCGTCAGCGTCATCGAATGCGGAGCCATCATGTCCTTGCCGTAGCCGGTACGCTTGCCGACCATGATGGCGCCGATGAGACCTGCAAGACCGGCATTGATGTGAACGACGGTGCCGCCGGCGAAGTCAAGCGCGCCCCAACCGAAGATCAGGCCGTTTGCGTCCCAGACCATGTGGGCGATCGGGAAGTAGACGAAAGTGACCCAGAGCAGGCAGAACAGGACCGCAGCCGAGAACTTGATGCGTTCGGCAAAGGCGCCGACGATCAGAACAGGCGTGAGCGCTGCGAATGTCATCTGGAACAGCATGAAGATGAATTCCGGAATGACGACGCCATCCGAGAAGGTCGTTGCGGTCGAATCGATCGTCACGCCCGAGAGGAACATCTTGGCCGTACCGCCCCAGAAGGCAGACGTACCGCCACCGAAGGCGAAGGAATAACCGTAGATGACCCAGACGAGCATGATGGCGGAACCGACGACGGTGCACTGCATCAGCACGGACAGCATGTTCTTGCTGCGTACGAGGCCACCGTAGAACAGGGCGATGCCCGGCATGATCATGAAGAACACCAGAAGGGTGCAGACGAACATGAAGGCGGTATCGGCCTTGTCCGGAACCGGGGCAGCAGCAGCAGCTTCGGCGGCCGGCGCTGCAGCGGTCTGCGCGAAGGCGGCAACCGGCGCAAACAGGGCGGCTGCAGCAGCGCCCATGCGTCCGAGATTGGAAATTCTGGTCAATTGCATGGTTTTAAATCCCCTGTAAGCCGTTTTTAGAGCGCTTCGGTGTTGGTTTCGCCGGTACGAATGCGCACGGCCTGCTCGATGGAATAGACGAAGATCTTGCCGTCCCCGATCTGGCCGGTCTTCGCGGAAGAGGCGATCGCCTCGATGGCCTTTTCCACCAGGTCGGCGGATACGGCGATTTCGATCTTCAGCTTCGGCAGAAAACTTACGGCATATTCGGTGCCGCGATAGATTTCGGTATGTCCCTTCTGGCGTCCGTAACCTTTGACTTCGGTAACGGTCAGGCCCTGGATACCGACAGCCGTGAGTGCTTCGCGCACCTCATCGAGCTTGAACGGCTTGATAATGGCCATCACGATTTTCATCTGGCTTCCCATCCTTTGTTTATTTTTCGGCCGAGGCCGACTCTCCTGATCACTGGCGTCAGAGCCCGAGACTGCCCCACTACATTCAAAGGGCGTGCCAGTTTTGAATATCCGTTAAGTTATTGAAAAGTAAAGGAACAATTATCAGCCTCTACAAATGAGGCAGTCGGGCGCCATAAAGGAGCCGAAATTCTGTGCATTTTGTATTTTTAGCACAAATTTTAGTCATTTGCCTTTTTACGAATCAACCCCTCCTGCGCCACCGAAGCGACAAGCACGCCGGAACGCTTATAGAGGCTGCCACGCGTCATTCCTCGTCCACCGGAAGCACTCGGACTTTCCTGGCTGTAGAGCAGCCAGTCGTCGAACCGGATCGGCCTGTGGAACCACATCGCGTGATCGAGGCTTGCCGCCTGAAGCCGCGGATCGAAAACCGAGGTGCCATGTGGATAAAGCGAGGCGTCAAGAAGCGTCATGTCGGAGAGATAGGCGAGGATTGCCGCCTGGACGCCACGGTCGTCCGGCACGGCACCGATGGTGCGCACCCAGACATCCTGGCGGGGCTCCAGCTTCTCCGTCGTCAGATAATGTTTCAGTGATGTGGGCCGAAGCTCGATCGGGCGCGGCCGCTCCCAGTAACGACGAATGGCATCCGGCGCCTTGGGCAGGAAAAGCCGCTTGAACTCGGCCTCCTCCATCAGATCCTCCGGCTGCGGCACATCGGGAAACTCGATCTGGTGCTCATAACCGCCTTCGTCAGGCTGGAACGAGGCCAGCATGGAGAAGATCGCCTTGTCATGCTGGATCGCCTGCACCTGACGCGTGGCGAAACTTCCGCCGTCTCGGATCCGCTCAACCTGGTAGACGATCGGAACGTTGGGATCGCCCGGACGCACGAAATAGGCATGCAGCGAATGGACGAAGCGATCGGCATCGACAGTCCTCTGGGCGGCAACCAGCGCCTGCGCAATCACCTGCCCGCCGAACACGCGCTGCCAGCCGATGCTCGGCCCCGTACCACGATAGAGATTGTGCTCCAGCCGCTCCAGATCCAGCGTCTTGATCAGCTGTTCCATCGGGTTAAGGGTCGAACCTGACATTTTTACGAACTCCGGCAATAGGAAGCAGCGGTTGGATGATCTATATCCACCCCATCAACAACCACAAGACTGACAGGAGCCTGGCAGATGCTGGACATGATGGTGGTAGGAGCGGGCTATGTCGGTCTGGCAGCGGCGGTCGCCGTCAAGCAGGCTGCCCCGCATCTCAACATCGAGGTCGTGGAAGCGGCTCCCGCGCATGTATGGGAAAAGGATGAACGAGCTTCCGCCATCATCACGGCGGCCAGCAAGATGCTCGACATCCTCGGCGTCTGGGACGAGATCCTCGTCCACGCGCAGCCGATCAACCGGATGATCGTCACCGACAGCCGCACGTCCGATCCTGTGCGCCCGGTTTTTCTCACCTTCGATGGCGAGATCGAGGAAGGAAAACCCTTCGCCCATATGGTGCCCAATGTCGAAATGGTGAGAGCATTGAGGGGCGCTGCCGAACGGCTTGGCATCGCAATCCGCCACGGGCTTTCAGCCACCGCATTTACCACCGGCGGAACCTGCACCACCGTTACCCTGTCCGACGGTTCGACGGTCGAGACGCGCCTCCTTGTCGCCTGCGATGGCGTGCGCTCGAAACTACGCGACATGGCCGGCATCAGGACAGTGAACTGGCAATACGGACAGTCCGGCATCGTCGCGACCGTAGCGCATGAACGCCCGCACGAAGGCGTGGCCGAAGAACACTTCCTGCCCTCCGGACCGTTTGCCATCCTGCCACTGACCAACAACCGCTCTTCGCTCGTCTGGACGGAACGGACGGCCGATGCCGACCGGCTGATCGCGTCAGACGATCTCGTCTTCGAGGATGAGTTGCAGCGCCGCTTCGGCCACAAGTTGGGCGAACTGACCGTGGTCGGCGGCCGCAAGGCCTTCCCTCTCGGCCTCACCCTCTCCCGTGCCTTCGTCGCCCCGCGCTTCGCGCTCGCCGGCGATGCCGCCCACGGCATCCACCCGATTTCCGGCCAAGGCCTCAATCTCGGCTTCAAGGATGTCGCGGCTCTTGCCGAGACCGTGGTCGAAGCCGATCGTCTCGGCCTTGATATCGGCTCGCTCAATGTGCTGGAACGTTATCAGTCCTGGCGCCGCTTCGACACCTTCCGCATGGGCGTCACCACCGATGTGCTGAACCGGCTGTTCTCCAACGACATCACCCCGATCCGCATCGCCCGCGATTTCGGCCTCGGCCTCGTCGAGCGCATGCCGAAGCTGAAGGATTTCTTCATCGGCCAGGCAGCCGGAACGACCGGAGAAGGCAATCCGAAGCTTCTGGCGGGAGAGCAAATCTAAGGTATCGACCCACCGCACGTCATCCTAGGGCTTGCCCTTAGGATCTAATCACGTTGAGAAAGAATAGAAGCGAAGCAGATGCTCGGATTGAACCCGAGGACCGGCACGATGAAAATCAGGGCCTTCAGTCCTCGATCTTCCGGGCCTCGGAAACCAGCATGATCGGAATGCCGTCGCGGATCGGATAGGCCAGACGGGCTCTCTCGGACACGAGCTCGTTTCGTTCGCGATCAAGAGAAAGCGTCCCTTTCGTCAGCGGGCAGACAAGCAGATCCAGAAGCTTCGGATCAACCTTGCTCATTTTCTCGTCCATCATCGCCTCACTGCAGAATGGTGTCGGTATCCCCCACCCCTCGGGCGAGCAGGATTTCCGTAATCGCGATTAGCGTCTCGGCCCGCGTCCTGAGATCGGGCGCCTCGAGCAGCGCCTGCTTTTCCGCCGGTCCGAAAGGCGACATCATCGACAGCGAATTGACGAGCGTGCGATTTCCGGCGCGCCCCACGCTCTCCCAGTCTACCTCCAGCTTGTTGGCGTCGAGATAGGCCCGGAACACCCGTAAAAGCTCGCGGCGGTCAACGGACCCCTCATCATCTTCTTCCGACAGATCGCTCATGAAGGGTGCGAACCGGAAAATGCGGTAAGGCTGACTATCATCCGCTTCGTCCAGCAGGCGGAAGCGGCATACGCCGCTGATCGAGGTAATGTAACGCCCGTCTCCGGTTTCGGCAAACGACGTGATCCGCCCAAGGCAACCGACCGACGAAAGAGCCGGGCGCAGAGGATCGGACGTATCGGATGGCTCCAGAAGAGACGGCTGGATAACGCCGATCAACCGGTTACCGGCAAGCGCCGCATCGAACAGAGCAAGATAACGCGGCTCGAAGATATTGAGTGGAAGCTGTCCGCTCGGAAGCAGAAGCGCTCCCGTCAGCGGAAACACCGGCACGACTTCCGGCAGATCTTCACGTTTTACGTACCGCGCGTTTCCCACATGCATCGGCTCGGCACCTCCCGCAGAATGCTCCTGATTACAGTTTTCCTACCCGAGTATCTGGGGCTCCAGCCGCCGATCGCAAGACCGGCGGTGACGGATAACGTGTTGTTTAGGAAAAGAGGATGGACGAAAGCCGCCGGCGAGCCGCGATCGTCGCCGGATCTTTCGGACCCCAGACCTCGAAGAACTGCAGAAGTTCGCGACGCGCGCCGTCGTCGTCAAAAGTGCGGTCCTTGCGCATGATCGCCAGCAGATGATTAGCAGCCTCTTCGCGCTCGCCCTGCACGTTGAGGATCTTCGCAAGCTTGATCCGCGCCGCATGGTCGTCCGGATTGGCTGCGAGTTCGCGCTCCAATGCAACGGGATCGCCGAGCTTGCGGGCTTCGACGATCTGCTCCAGCTTTTTCGAGACCGCCTGGATTGCCGGATCGGCCGTCATTTCCTCGGGCAGGGACGCCAGCATCTGGCCGACGCGCTCCGTCTCGCCCATGGCGATCAGGCATTGCATCATGCCGGCAGCGGCCTTCGCGTTTTCCGGATCGGCCTGCAGCACGGCGCTGTAGAGCTGCGCTGCGCCCTCGATGTCGCTATTGGCAAGCAACGTATCCGCCTCACCGAGGATCGCCTCGATCTCGGCCGCTTGATCGGCACCGGCAGGTCCGGCGACCTTGTCGATGAATTCGTTGACCTGGCTTTCCGGCACAGCACCCATGAAACCATCGACCGGACGGCCATCGACGAAGGCGATGACGGCCGGGATAGACTGAATGCCGAGCTGGCCGGCGATCGACGGATGATCGTCGATATTCATCTTGACCAGCTTGACGCGCCCCTGGGCCTCGTTGACGGCTTTTTCGAGCACCGGTGTCAACTGTTTGCACGGACCGCACCACGGCGCCCAGAAATCGACCAGAACCGGCTGCTGGCGCGATTCTTCCAGAACATCCTTGGTAAATCCGGCCGTCGTCGTATCGCTCACATAGCCGCCTGCCGCCGGAGTAACCGCGTCAGGGGTAGCCGAAGCCGCGCCGAAATTGGCGGTCTGGCCACTGTATCCGCCGCCATAGGACCCGGCATAGGGATTGTCGTTGCCGCTCATGGATGTTCTCCCGGGAAATCAGGGTATGAACCCTTTTAAATGTCTGCCCGAAACATCGTATGTCAGGCCGTAACTTTCAAGACAAGCGGCGTGTGACCGGTCGCCTCCAGAAAACGGATGAGATCATCTCGCCCGATCGACGTCGTCGCGTCGTTGGAAAGCGGATGACCGTTGATGATCTCGTGTCGCATCAGGTCTTCATCGATTACGAACGTGACGTTGTGGCCGGCATCGCAGAATGCACCGAACACCGTCACCGAACCCGGCACCACGCCGAGATAGTCCAGCATCATCTCCGGACGGCCGAACGATACCCTGCTCGAAGCGCCAATCACCTTGTGGACCGTTTTCAGATCGACCACCGCATGTTCCTCGACGGTGATGACGAAATACTGGTCCTTCTTGTCCTTCACGAACAGGTTCTTCGTGTGCCCGCCAGGGATCTCGTCCCGCAGGCTCTGCGATTCGGCCACGGTAAAAACCGGCTCGTGATGTTTCGTCGTGTGGGAAATGTTGAGGCTGTCGAGAAAGGCGAACAGATCGGCGGCTGTTTTTGGCATAATTCCGGTCACAAAAGAGGGCACCACGGGCGGGGAGCTGGACTATAACGGGATTGCTCCACACCACCAAGTGCCGCCGCACACAATGCGCCACGACGAAAATCCCTGCATTTCAAGGGATTTAGCGGATAGCCAAAAAATCTTTGGCCGGATCGTCATTTCCCTGTTGCATTTGAAAATCGGCTGGGCCATATAGCGCCTCGTCGGCGGCAACGAGCCACGGCCCAACGGTTCAGACTACCACCACGAACCGATGGATTTATGAGCGGGTGTAGCTCAGTGGTAGAGCACAACCTTGCCAAGGTTGGGGTCGAGGGTTCGAATCCCTTCGCCCGCTCCAAATCTTCCCGAAGAATACAGAAGATCGACGGAAGTCCGGGTAACAATCCGGGAACATACGTTGTTTCGCGACGTCGAAAACCTTGGATCTCGTGTTCCGCTTTTCATCAGCAGAATCTTTTCGACATTGCCAATTGACTTATCCCACCGAAGCAGAACAAAATGCGAACACACAAGGATAATCAAAATGGCCCATGCGGAAAAGTTCATCGTCCTGCAGTTCAAGAAGAATCGCGGCCAGATCGTGCCGGGCGAGATGCGTCAGGCGTCGAACGCCGTGTCGGCGGAAAAGATTGCCGCGGCAATGGCTTCGCGCGTGGTTGGCGTGGCAGCTTACGCAGTGATGGTCGACGAGGAAACCGGCGACATGGCCTCGCCCCGCCTGATCTCCCAGCATGGCGAGACGACTGACCTCGCGGCATAGTCACCCGCGAGGCGAGAACCCACCACAGCACGAAGACGCAGCCAGCCTCTCGAGAGATGCTCGCGCCGGCTTCTCCTCAGGTCTTCGAAAACACGTAATCCGTTTCCTGCCGCAGGACTTCGCCCGGACGCAGCACCGCATTCGGGAAGTTCGCGTGGTTGACCGCATCCGGCCAGACCTGCGTTTCCAGGCAGAAACCGGCATAGGGGCCATAATGATGGCCATCGAAACCCGGCACCGGAACATTCAACATCACGCCTGCATAAAACTGCACGCCAGGCTCGGTCGTCCTGACTTCCAGCGTGACGCCCGAATAAAGGCTGCGCACCAGTGCCACCGAACGCTTTTCGCCGCGCTCGGGCGAGAGGCAATAATTATGGTCGAAGGGCACCTGCCGGCCATCTTCGAACGAGCGGCGCACAGGCCCCATCTGGCGTAGATCGAAAGGTGAGCCTGTCAGGTCCTTCAGCACACCGGTCGGAATAAGCTTTTCATCGACATCCGTCATCCGGTCGGCGGCAATCATGATCTCATGCCCGAAAATGTCTTCCCGGCCGTCGAGATTGAAATAAGAATGCTGGCAGGCATTTGCCGGCGTCGGCTGGTCCGACACCGTTTCATAGACCACCGACAAGACGCCATGATCCTTGAGCTGATAGGTTGCCGTTGTCGTGCAATTGCCCGGATAACCGGCGCGACCGTCCGGGTCGGTGATCGTCAGCACCACCCTGTCGGGCTGGTGGTCCGAAATCGTCCAGTTGCGCTTTGCCATCCCGTCCGAGCCGCCATGCAGATGCGTGACCCCACGCTCGTTGAGTTCGAGCTTGTAGGCCCTGCCGTCGATCGAGAATTTTCCGCCGCCGATCCGGTTGGCACAGCGGCCGGGCGTCGCGCCGAAATAGGGCGAATGGGCGGGATAGGAATCGAAATCGTCAAATCCAAGCACCAACGGCGCATCGTGCCCCTCCAGGCGAAGATCCTGAATGACCGCGCCCCATGTCAGAACACTGGCACTTAAGCCGCCACCGACGATATGAACACGAAACACGGGTTCACCATCCTTCGTCGTGCCGAAAACTTCGAACGCCTGCCCTGCCATTGCTTTTCTCCGCCCTTGAGACCGGCGGCAAACTGCGCGATTTGGCGAACAGCCGCAATGGAAATCGGCGGGCTGCGGCAACCCTTACCCGGACACTCTCTTACTTGCTGCCGATCTTGCTCAGGTCATATTGGGTGGTCTGGTAGAGTTCGTTGATCCAGTTGCCGAACAAGAGATGCGCATGACCGCGCCAGCGGTTCAGGGGCGTCAGCGTATCGTCATTGTGCGGAAAATAGTCGTGCGGCATCTTGATCGGGATGCCGGCATTCACATCGCGAAAATATTCGTCCGCCAGCGATGTGGAATCATATTCGACGTGATTGAACATGTAGAGCCGGTTTCCGGCCTTCTCGTGCACGAGGCACAGCCCCATCTCGTCTGATTCCATCAGGATTTCGAGCGTTTTTCCGGCCTTTTCGACATCCTCGCGGCGCACTTCCGTCCAACGCGACACCGGCACCTGGAAATCGTCGGAGAAACCGTTGAGATAGACAGAAGCCGGCGCGAGATTGCGATGCCGGTAGACGCCGAACGCCTTTTCGGTCAACGGATGTTTCGGCACGCCATGGAAATGGTAGATCGCAGCCATCGCGCCCCAGCAGACATTCATCGTCGAATGAACGTTGGTCGTGGTCCAGTCGAAGATCTGGCGCATCTCGTCCCAGTAGTTCACATCCTCGTAGTCCATCTGCTCTACCGGCGCGCCGGTGATGATGAAACCGTCGAACTTGCGGTCCTTCACCTCGTCCCATGTCTGGTAGAAGGAAAGCAGGTGTTCTTCCGACGTATTTTTCGCCTTGTGGGTTCCAAGCCGTACAAGCGTGAACTCCACCTGCAGCGGCGAGGCCCCGACGAGCCGTGCCATCTGCACCTCGGTCTTGATCTTGTTGGGCATGAGGTTGAGGAGCCCGATCTGCAGCGGACGGATGTCCTGGCGCACAGCGACCGTTTCGGTCATGACGCGCACGCCCTCGGAAACGAGGGTGGTAAACGCAGGAAGCGTATCGGGAATCTTGATCGGCATAGTCAGGCCCCACAAACAAAAAGCCGGCAACGAAAAATCGCAACCGGCCCGTGGGAAGTGAAATCCATCTTCTCGCGGCCCTTTAGCGACTTTTTTAACGTGGCTGCAAGCCGGCCGGCCAAATCACCACGAATTACGACTTCTCAAATAATCCTTGCCAAGGCCGGCGTCAATGGGAGCAAATTCGACCGCGGCGTGCATGTCGCGACCGAAATAAGCAGGCGTCCTCGCTTCCCCTTCCCCCACCCTTTGCGCTATGGGCTCATCCATGGCCTTTTCGACCTTCACCATCCTGCTCGGCGGAAACCTCACCGTCACTGACCGCGTAGAAAACGCGATTGCGGGAAGCCGTGTGATTGCAGCCGATAGCGGCATGCGGCATGCAGTCGAACTGGGCGTCACGCCGGAACTGTGGGTCGGCGACTTCGATTCCTCGGATGAGGATCTGATTGCCCGCTTCCCGCATGTCGAGCGCAAAACCTATCCGCCGGCGAAAAACGAGACCGATGGCGAGATTGCCACGGCGGAAGCGATAGAACGTGGTGCGAATAAACTGATCCTGATCGGTGCGCTTGGTGGTGAGCGGTCCGACCATGCACTCCAGCATCTCCTGCTTGCCATGGGCCTTGCCGAACGCGGGATAGACGTGCTGCTCGCCTCGGGCGATGAGGAGGCTGTTCCTTTCCTGCCCGGAACGAAAAACATCGACCTGCCCAAGGGCGCGTTGTTTTCGGTCCTCGGGTTTTCGGCCCTTGCAGGCCTCGATATTTCTGGTGCGCGATATCCGGTGAAGGATTTTTCGCTGCCCTTCGGTTCCTCCCGCACCGTCTCGAACGTTGCGGAAGGGCCGCTCGAATTCCATCTAAGAGAGGGCAAGGCGATGATCCTTGCCCGCCCCCACGACTTTTCCGGAGCATAAACGGTCCTCATGGCACCTCCCATTCTCAAGCTTGACAACATCTACCTGAGTTTCGGCGGCGCGCCGCTTCTGAACGGCGCCGGCCTGCAGGTGGAGCCGGGCGACCGCATCTGCCTCGTCGGCCGCAACGGTTCAGGCAAGTCGACGCTGATGAAGGTCGCAGCCGGCATGGTCGAGGCGCAGTCGGGCGAGGTTTTCCGTCATCCGTCCGCGACGATCCGTTATCTCGAACAGGCACCCGACTTTGCCGGTTACACGACCGTGCAGGCCTATGCCGAAGCGGGGCTTGGCCCGGGCGACGATCCCTATCGCGTCACCTATCTGCTTGAGCATCTGGGCCTGACCGGCGAGGAACATCCGGACCAGCTCTCCGGCGGCGAGGCACGCCGTGCGGCACTCGCCCGCGTCATGGCGCCGGAACCCGATATCCTGATGCTCGACGAGCCGACCAACCATCTCGACCTGCCGACTATCGAATGGCTGGAAGACGAGCTGCGCAAGACGCGCAGCGCGCTGGTCGTGATCTCTCACGACCGTCGTTTTCTGGAAAAGGTTTCGAATGCGACCGTCTGGATCGATCGCGGCACCGCGCGCCGGCTTTCCCGAGGCTTCGGCCATTTCGAAGCCTGGCGTGATCAGGTTCTCGAAGAGGAAGAGATCGAACAGCACAAGCTCGGCAAGGCGATCGAACGCGAAGAACACTGGATGCGTTATGGCGTGACCGCAAGGCGCAAGCGCAACATGCGCCGCGTCGGCGAGCTGCAGGCCATGCGCGCCAGTTATCGCGGCCATAACGGGCCGCAGGGTAGCGTACAGGCCTCGGTTGCCGAAGGCCGCGAGTCGGGCAAGCTGGTGGTCGAGGCCGAAAACATCACCAAGGCCTATGAAGAGCGCACGATCGTGGCGCCCTTTTCCATCCGCGTCCACCGCGGCGACCGCATCGGTCTCGTCGGCCCGAATGGCGCCGGCAAGACGACGCTTCTGAAGATGCTGACCGGCCAGCTGAAGCCCGATAGCGGCTGGATCAAGCTTGGCACAAATCTGGAAATCGCCACGCTCGACCAGAAACGCGAGGACCTCGATCCCGAGGACACCCTGTCCCATTACCTGACGGATGGGCGCGGTGAGACACTGCTGGTCAATGGCGAACAGCGCCATGTCGCGGGCTATATGAAGGATTTTCTGTTCCAGCCGGAACAGATCCGCACGCCGATCAAGAACCTGTCGGGCGGCGAGCGCGCCCGTCTGATGCTGGCCCGCATGCTGGCAAAACCGTCGAACCTGCTGATCCTCGACGAACCGACCAACGACCTCGATATCGAAACGCTGGACCTGCTGCAGGAAATCGTCGCCGGCTACAACGGCACCGTCATCCTCGTCAGCCATGACCGTGACTTTCTCGACCGCACGGTGACCTCGACCATCGCACCCGCCAACCCCGACGCGCCCGATGGCCGCTGGATCGAGTATGCCGGCGGCTATTCGGATATGCTGGCACAGCGCAAGGGCGCTCAGGACGAAAGACGCAAGGCCGAGAAGGCAGCGGAAAAGTCGAAGACCGAAAACACGTCTTCGTCCTCCGACGCCCCCAAGACCAAGGGTAAGCTCTCCTACAAGCAGAAATTCGCGCTGGAGAATATTCCGAAGGAAATGGAAAAGGCCGAAGCCGAGATCGCGCTCCGCGAGAAGAAGATGGCCGACCCGAACCTTTTCATCAAGGATCCGGCAACCTTCACAAAGCTCGTCGCCGAGATGGAAAAACTGCGCGAAAAGCTGGCGGGCATGGAAGAGGAATGGCTTCAGCTGGAGATGCTTCGCGAAGAAATCGAAGGTTGATCCACCTCCTCTAAATTAAATATTTGTTAGCCTTAACAGATAGTTAATCGCATAATTCATTGTCTCGCTGCGGAACAATCCCGGCGTTCATCGCGTTTGGTCTCCAGTTCGATTGCTAGAAGCATGCAACCGGCGAAACCGAGATGAACTCTGGAGGCGTCCAATGCTGACAAATGTATCGCGTCGTCGGCTGGCCAGTGAGGCGATGAATCAGCGCGTATTGATTATCGAGGATGAGTTTCTGATCGCTCTCGACGTGGCTGACACGATCGAGAACATGGGGTTGAAGGTCGTCGGCTTGGCCAACGCCCGCAAGCACGCCCTCTCTCTTGCCGCCCATGCGGACATCGCTCTGGTCGATGTCAATCTTGCCGATGGCCGCACAGGACCGGATATCGGCCGCGAGCTTGCCGAGCAATATGGTTTGACGGTCGTGTTCATGACCGCCAATCCTGAAGACATAGCGGACGGAGTTGACGGTACGCTCGGTGTATTGACCAAGCCGGTCATGCCCGAAGTCGTCGAACAGACGGTCGACTACGCGATCGCCAACCGCCTTGGCGGCATGGCCATCGTCCCGCGCGAACTCAAGGTTTTCCGCGGCAAAGATCACTGATACGGAAAATCCGACATGGACTTGTCGGATCCTTGCCGCATCTTTCGTCCTTGGAGAAATGGTGCCGAGCCATGGCACCCTTCAACGATGGAGGAGTTTCCGACATGCGGATGATTTTCGTGAACCTGCCGGTGGCAGATCTTCAAGCTTCTACGGCTTTTTACACGGCGCTGGGTTTCACCAGGAACCCCAATTTCTCCGACGGTACGGCAAGCTGCATGATCGTCAGCGAGCAGATCTATGTGATGCTGCTGACCCACGAAAAATTCAAGGGATTCATCAACGGGGAGATCGCCGATCCGAAGCGGACGAAGGAAGTGCTCAACTGCCTGTCCGCGTCGGGCCGCGATGAAGTCGATGGCTTCAAGGCCAAGGCGCTTGCCGCCGGTGGGCCGAATGGAAACCCAATATGGAAATGGGTCCCATGTACGGCTGCAGCTTCCAAGACCCGGACGGCCATGTCTGGGAAATCATGTATATGGACATGTCTGCCGGCTGACGGATTACGCCACCTGTAAGCGCCCTCTTGCCAGCATGAAGAGAGGCCGCTAAATCTTTGCACGCTCTAACGGGGTGCCCTGCAGGTTGCAGGGCTGAGAGACCTTGATGGTCAACCCGCGGAACCTGATCCGGCTAACACCGGCGGAGGGATTAGACGGCTCATCACCAGCGCCTATTCCCCGTATCGATTTTATGAGGAGGCGCTGATGCGCGGTATGTCGACTATTCTCATCGTGGCAGCAGCCGCTGCCTTCACGCCCTTTTCCGTTCAGGCTGAGGAAAAGACGCTCACCGTCTATACTTATGAAAGCTTCACCTCGGACTGGGGTCCTGGCCCGAAGATCAAGGCGGAGTTCGAAAAGACCTGCGCCTGCACGCTGAACTTCGTCGGCGTCGCAGACGGCGTCGCGCTTTTGACCCGCCTCAAGCTGGAAGGCGCAGAATCGCAAGCCGATATCGCGCTCGGCCTCGATACCAGCCTGATCTCCGAAGCCAAGGCGACCGGACTTTTTCAGCCTTCAGGCGTCGATGCAACTGCCGTGAAGGTTCCCGGCAATTACAGTGACGACACTTTCATTCCCTACGACTACGGCCATTTCGCCGTCATCTACGACACGCAAACGATCAAGAACCCGCCAAAAAGCCTGAAGGATCTGGTCGAGGGCGACGCTTCGCAAAAAATCGCCATTCAGGACCCGCGCACCTCGACGCCTGGCCTTGGCCTGCTGCTCTGGGTGAAGGCCGTTTATGGCGACAAGGCGCCGGAAGCCTGGGCAAAGCTGAAGGATCGCGTGCTTACAGTCACGCCCGGCTGGTCGGAATCCTATGGCCTGTTCACCAAGGGCGAAGTGCCGATGGTGCTCTCCTACACCACCTCGCCCGCCTATCACATGGTCGAGGAAAAGACCGACCGCTATCAGGCAGCAAGTTTTTCGGATGGCCACTACATCCAGATCGAGGTTGCAGCCACGCTGAAAAATGCCATGGACAAGGATCTGGCAAAAAGCTTCCTGACATTCCTCGTCTCACCGGCGGCACAAGGCATCATCCCGACCACCAACTGGATGATGCCGGCAGCCGCCACCTCCACCCCGCTGCCCGATGCCTTCGACAAGCTGGTGAAACCGGGCAAGACGCTGCTGATCGGCTCAGACGAAGTGGCGAAGAACCGCCAGGCATGGATCGACGAATGGCTGACCGCCATGAGCAGGAAATAACATGAACGGCAAGCGTGGAAACCGCATGTGCTGACGCTTGCTGAAAGACGGCGCGGCATCGGCGCCGGCCTCACCGTCCTCATCGCCGTGATTCTGTTTGTCGGCACCGCGGTTGTGACGCTACTGGCCTGGGATGGCGATCAATCGGCATCCCGGCTTTTCACCGCCTATACCTGGAGCATCCTGCGGTTCACGCTTCTGCAGGCGGCACTCTCTACGCTGCTGTCGATCCTGTTCGCCATTCCCGTCGCACTGGCGCTGGCGCGGCGTCCAGGTTTTCCGGGCCGCGTCTGGATCGTCCGCCTGATGGCCTTGCCCATGGGGCTGCCGGCGCTGGTCGGTGCCCTCGGTCTTCTGGGCGTCTGGGGCAGGCAGGGTGTTCTGAACGGCTGGCTCACCGCCGCCGGGCTGGAACAGCCGGTCAGCGTCTACGGCCTTTCCGGCATCCTGCTTGCTCACACCTTCTTCAATATCCCGCTTGCCGTGCGCCTGCTGCTCGCCGTGCTCGAACGGTTGCCGGCTGAATACTGGCTTCTGTCGGCCAGTCTCGGCATGAAGCCGTTCTCGATTTTCCGCTTTGTCGAATGGCCGGCCTTGGCGCGCGTCGTGCCCGGCGTCGCCGGCCTGATCTTCATGCTCTGCGCCACCAGCTTCACGCTGGTCCTCGTGCTTGGCGGCGGACCGGCCGCAACCACGCTCGAGGTGGCTATCTATCAGGCCCTGCGTTTCGATTTCGACCCGCCCCGCGCCATAGCGCTCGCCTTCCTGCAGATTACAGTCACTGCAGCCGTCGTCGGCCTCGTGACACTTCTGCCGGCCGCAACCGATATGGTCAGAACCGCAGGCCGCAGTATACAGCGCCTCGACGGCCGATCGGGTCCATCCCGTTTATGGGATTTTTTCGTCATCGCCGCCGCCGTAATTTTCGTCGCCTCGCCGCTTCTCTCCGTGCTGGCCGCCGGCCTTCGTGCCGATCTGTGGAAACTCGTTACCGGCCCCCGCTTCATTCAGGCCGCCACGACAAGCCTCGCGATCGCCGTGACAGCTGGAACAATCGCCGTCACCGCTTCGCTGGCAATCCTCAACGCTCGGCAGGCAATCAGGGATCGGCGTGACCCGAATTTAGCCGAACGGCTACTGTCCACTTCACTTGCCGGCACATCGTCACTGGTTCTCGTCATCCCGCCGATCATTCTCGGCACCGGCTGGTTCCTCGTTTTGCGCCAATTCGGCAATGTCGGCGATTTTGCTCCCTATCTCGTCGCAATCATCAACGCGCTTATGGCGTTGCCCTTTGCCGTCAGGGTGCTGGAACCGGCACTGGAAGACCATCGACGCCAGACCGCGCGACTGGCTGCCGCACTCGGTATCGGCGGTATAGACAAATGGCGGCTGGTCGACATCCCCGTCCTGCTCCGTCCCATTCTTACCGCCCTGTCCTTCGCCATGGCCCTGTCGCTGGGCGATCTCGGCGCGGTCGCCCTGTTCGGCTCCAGCGATCTCGTCACCCTGCCCTGGCTGGTCTACAGCAGCCTGTCGAGCTACAGGACCAATGACGCGGATGGTCTGGCCCTGATACTTGGCGTGGTCTGCCTTTTTCTGACGATCCTCGGCACTGCCGGCCGAAAGGAACACAACAATGTTTGACGGCATCGTGCTCGATAAAACCGCCCTGACACTCGGCACCACGCACTTCGATTTCGATTGCCGTATCGAAGCCGGCGCGATCACCGCGATTGCCGGCCCGTCGGGAGCAGGAAAATCGACGCTCCTCAATCTGGTCGCGGGTTTCGAGCAACCGCAATCGGGGCGGATATTCATGACCGGAACCGAGCAGACCTTGAGCCGTCCGTCCGAAAGACCGCTTTCGGTGGTCTTCCAGGATCATAACCTGTTTGCGCATCTCGACGTCTTCACCAATGTCGCACTCGGCATCAGCCCTTCGATGCGGCTTTCCCCGCATGACAGGGGCCGTATCGAGGACGCATTGACGCGTGTCGGCCTTGAAGGTTTTGGCAAGCGCATGCCGGGCTCGCTGTCGGGCGGCGAAAAACAGCGTGCCGCCTTCGCCCGCGCCCTTGTGCGCCGCAAACCCGTCCTGCTGCTGGACGAACCTTTCGCCTCACTGGACGCCGACTTGCGGGTCCGGATGTCCGATCTTCTGCTCAAACTTCATCGCGAAACGGCAAACACGGTCATCATGGTCACTCATGACCGCGAGGAGATCGCCCGAGTGGCGGATCGTGTCGTGCTGGTGGAAGGCGGAAAGGTGGCATCCAGCGAAGCGAAGGCGGATTATCTTTTGCGGTTTGCATCGCCTGCTTCCACTCGACCCGGCACTGTGTGAACGAATGTCATCAAGCGTGCTTCGGCACTGCCACAATTTGGACGTGGCCAAATGGCATCGCCCTTTTCGCGTTATTTTCTTTTCTTACCCAGTAGGCGATACATATTCATTTAGGAATATCTGTGCAGCTGGCGCAAAAGACGGTAAGCGACAGCAGGCGGAAGACGAGACGAGGCGCGACGGCAGGAAGCCGAAGTGCAATTCCGGAGATGATGGTGCAGGCGAAGACGGTAAAGACGGACCAGGCAAGGTCGCCGAACCTTTGGCAGCACGCCCGCGCATTCCGGTCCGTAGCAGTGCTCTTGCTTGCCACGTCGATGCTTTACGGCTGCCAGTCGATCTTCGACCAAGCCTATACGCCCAATGTCTCGCCTTCAGACAACCCGCAGACCGTCGATCAGGTGCAGAAAAACGATCCGCGTGCGCAGATGGGTGCTCGCGAGCACCCGCGCATCGTGGCAAGCTATGGCGGTGAATATCATGATGCCAAGACCGAGCGTCTTGTGGCGCGCATCACGGGCGCATTGACCGCAGTCTCGGAAAACCCGAGCCAGTCCTTCCGCATCACCATTCTCAATTCGCCGGCGATCAACGCCTTCGCCCTGCCGGGCGGCTATCTCTACGTCACCCGTGGTCTTCTCGCGCTTGCCAACGATGCGTCGGAAGTCGCGGCCGTGCTGTCGCATGAGATGGGCCACGTCACCGCCAACCACGGCATCGAGCGCCAGAAGCGCGAAGAGGCGGAGGTCATCGCCAGCCGTGTCGTGGCCGAAGTGCTATCGAGCGATCTCGCCGGCAAGCAGGCGCTTGCCCGCGGCAAGCTGCGCCTGGCGGCCTTCTCGCGCCAGCAGGAGCTGCAGGCAGACGTCATCGGCGTGCGCATGCTCGGCGAAGCCGGTTACGATCCTTATGCCGCCGCCCGCTTCCTTGATTCGATGGCAGCCTATGCCCGGTATTCGGCCGTCGATCCCGACAACGACCAGAGCCTCGACTTCCTTTCCAGCCACCCGAATTCCGCCCAGCGTGTCGATCTCGCACGCCGCCATGCGCGCGCCTTTGGCCAGGAAGGCGTCGGTGACCGCGGTCGCGATTATTACCTCGCCGGCATTGATGGTCTTCTTTACGGCGACAGCCCGCAGGAGGGTTACGTCCGCGGCCAGACCTTCCTGCATGGCAGCCTCGGCATCCGCTTCGATGTGCCGCCGGAGTTCAGGATCGACAACAAGGTCGAGGCCGTATTGGCAACCGGCCCCGGCGAAAGCGCTATCCGCTTCGACGGCGTCGCCGCGGGCGAAAACAACAGTTTGACGAATTACCTGACGAGCGGTTGGGTCGCCGGGTTGCAGCCGGAGACCGTGCAGGAGACGACGGTGAACGGCCTGCCAGCCGCAACCGCCCGAGCTTCTGCTGAGCGCTGGGATTTCGATGTCACCGTCGTCCGGCTCAATGACCAGATTTTCCGCTTCCTGACGGCCGTGCCGAAGGGCAATACGACGCTGCAATCGACGGCAGATACACTGCGCAACAGTTTTCGCCGCATGACGCCGGAAGAAATCGCATCCCTGAAGCCGCTACGCGTCCGCATCGTCACAGTTGGCCCCAGCGATACGCTGGCGTCGCTTTCGGGCCGCATGATGGGCACCGACCGCAAGCTTGATCTGTTCAAGCTCATCAATGCGCTACCGGCCGGCGCGACGGTGTCGCCCGGCCAGAAGATGAAGATCATTTCCGAATAGCAGGGTGGAATCTCACCCTGCAAAACTTCAGCAGACTGCGGCCATCTGCGGATTGGCTGAAACAAGTGCCGACTTCAGCTTTTCGATGGCACGGCTTTCGATCTGACGTACTCGCTCCTTGGAAATGCCGAGTTCCGTTCCAAGCGCTTCAAGCGTCGCACCATCATCCGTCAGCCGGCGGGCGCGAATGATCTTCTTTTCGCGGTCATTGAGCTTGGTCAGCGCGCCCTGCAGCCATTTCAGCCGGCGCTCACCGTCGATCATCCCGGAAACCTGTTCGTCGGGAAGCGGTTCATTGCTTTCCAGCATGTCGAGACGCTCACCGCTATCGGCATCACCGGCAATCGTCGGCGCCTGAAGCGATGCATCATTGGCGGAAAGCCGTGCATCCATCGTCTGCACGTCATTGACGCTGACGCCGAGCGCAACCGCGATTTCCTCGTGGATGGCGCGGGCGGTCAGGTTGCTGTCGCCACGGGCGAGCTTTGCCCTGAGGCGACGAAGGTTGAAAAAGAGGGCCTTCTGCGCCGAGCTCGTGCCGCCGCGGACGATCGACCAGTTGCGCAGAATGTAATCCTGCATGGAAGCGCGGATCCACCAGCTTGCATAGGTTGAAAAACGAACGTCACGAGCAGGTTCGAACCTTGCCGCCGCTTCAAGCAGCCCTACATAACCTTCTTGTACAAGGTCGCTCATGGGAAGACCGAAGCCGCGAAACTTCGATGCCATGGCGATGACGAGACGCATATGCGCAAGTGCGATCTGGTTACGTGCGTTTTGATCCTGGCCGTCTTTCCATCGGATGGCGAGATCCCGCTCTTCTTCCCGGGCGAGATAGGGAGCTGACATCGCTATCTTGATCATTGTGCGGTCTGCGGACATGGCTGTCATCGTCTTCTCCGTCAACGGTTCTGATCTGACGATAAACAGCGGAAAACCTGGCGAACGCATATCCACGAAGGATTTCTGCGTAAGTTTGGACTGCTGCTTTCGCCCCCTCGTGAAAACGACCCGGAACATCCCGGCCGCAATCGGTTCAGACGGGAACCGAGGGCAGCGTTACGCAGCAATCAGTTCGCCGTTCCGGCGGGTTAACGCGGCAACGGCGCAAAAGTTCCAATAAAAAACCCGGCACAAGGCCGGGTTTTTTATGTCCATATTTCAGGAAAATCAGGCAGCTTCTTCCTGCGATTCATCCTCGTCGAGTGTCTTGCCGCGCTTGGGTCCCTTGGCGAGATTGACTTCGACAAGACGAACCGCTTCGGTGTCCGACATTTTGTTGACGGCTGCGATTTCACGAGCCATCCGGTCCAGAGCAGCTTCGTAAAGCTGACGCTCGGAATAAGATTGCTCCGGCTGGTTTTCGGCACGATAGAGATCGCGGACCACTTCAGCGATAGAAATCAGGTCACCGGAATTGATCTTCGCATCATATTCCTGGGCGCGACGCGACCACATGGTGCGCTTCACGCGAGCCTTGCCCTGCACAACCTTGAGCGCGCGCTCGACAAAATCCGTTTCCGAAAGTTTGCGCATGCCGATCGTCACGGCCTTGGTGACCGGAACCTTCAGGCGCATCTTGTCCTTTTCGAAGTCGATTACAAAAAGCTCAAGCTTCATGCCAGCAACTTCTTGCTCTTCAATCGCGGTAATCGTACCAACGCCGTGAGCGGGATACACGATCGATTCGCCGGTCTTGAAGCCTTGGCGAGCCGGGGAATTCTTTTTCTGCTGAGTCGTCATTCGTTTCAAAAACTCCCTTCTACTCACCCATATTTGGGTCAGGGGAAAGCCGGGTCTGTCAGGCCCGGATGAGACGGGGGAAACCGTCGGGTCACTCCATACTGGTCCGACAAAACGCGCGCGAAAAAACAAATCCCATCGCTGAGCTGCGACCGACAACATTAAACGACGTTATGTCTCGGAGAGCGCGTGTGATTGATCTGTGCTTTCGTGATGTTTTTTGGGCACGCGAGTGCCGCCTTGTGGAACAGTGTCTCTTGTCTACCACAAAAAAGTGCGGAAATCAATAATTTGCTTTGCACGAGTCCAGACAGCAACATCGTAACCAGATGCCTATGAAATCGGCAACTGGTTAACGTGTCCTGCGACAGCATGTCGGTTCGGGCAGGCGTCAGTCGCCCGCGCCCGGCTCCGGTGAGAAATACTTCTCGTACTTGCCTGCCTCGCCGTCAAGTTCCTTGGCACCTTCCATCGGATCTTTCTTGATCGTGATGTTGGGCCAGATCTGGGCGAAATCGGAATTGATCTTAAGCCATTTGTCCAGCCCCGGCTCGGTATCGGGCTTGATCGCCTCGGCGGGACATTCGGGCTCGCAGACGCCGCAATCGATGCATTCGTCGGGATGGATGACGAGAAAATTCTCGCCTTCATAAAAGCAATCCACCGGGCAGACTTCGACGCAATCGGTATATTTGCAGCGGACACAGTTATCGGTCACGACATAAGTCATGAAGTACTCCACATCAACGCGTTGGTCAGGGCACGATTGGGTACAGTCGGGCCCCGAGGGCCGGACGGGGGCAACGCAACCGCTGGAACGACAGAGGCGGGCTATCCGGCATTTTGGAACGTCACGTAAAGCCTTTATCCAAGCTTAGCAAGAATAAAGCATTTCGAAAAAACCCGGAAACAGGGCGCATTTTCTAATCGTCGCGCCAATCGATAGCGGAGCCCACATCCATGTCGCCTGCACTGGGAAAAAGCCGGTCGGTTTCGCGACGCTCCTTCTTGGTCGGTCGACCGGAGCCTTTGATCCGCTGCGCCTGCTCCAGGGCGCTGAGGCGCTCAGTTTCCTCTCGCGGCGGCGTCAGATCGTCGTAGAGCTGCCGCGCTTCCTCGTAAGGGCCACGACGCTCGCCACAGGATTTGACGACGAGTATCAGGTTGCGCCGCTCGAGCGAGATTTCCAGCCTGTCGCCCGCCTTCAGCTGAAAACTCGGCTGGCGGATCGAAGTCCCGTTCACTTTCACATGCCCGGAACTGAGCAGGCTCTGGGCGAGTGATCGGGACTTCACCATGCGGGTGAAGAAAAGCCATTTGTCGATGCGTTGCCGCAAATCACCGGATGGCTTTTCAGTCATGGCCTCTTACTTCTTCATCTGCTCCTTGAGAGCAGCCAGCTTTGCGAAAGGAGAATCCGGATCAATCGGCTTTTCCTTGCGCGGCGGCTTGGCTTCGAAGCGTGCGGGCTGGTTGCCCTTGCCGCGATCGCCGCGTTCCGGCCGTGGACCATTGTCGTTGCGTTCGCCGCGGAACGGACGATCGCCCTGCGGACGCTTGTTGCCACGCTGATCGTTGGGCCGGTCGCGACCGCCACCGGCCTCGCGCTTGTCCTGTTCACCGCCACGACGGTTATTGCCACGCTCGCCGTCACGACGGCCTTGCGGAGCATTTTCGCCGCCGGCATTGCGCTGACCGGCGCGATCACCACCCCGGTCGCCGTTGTTTCCACGGCGGTCGCCATTCGGACGGCCACCACGTTGATTGTTTTCACGACCGCCACCCGGACGCCACAGCAAAACCGGCTTCGGCTCTTCGGCTTCGGCGGCAGCTTCCGCAGGCTTTTCGCCTTCGGCTTCAACTTCGGCAGGCGCTTCGATTGCAGCAGGCTCTGAAACCGTTTCAGTCACCGCCTCTGCAACAGCAACGGGTTCTTCCGTTGTTTCCGACTGCGCTTCGGCAGTCTCGGCATCCGCAGTTTCTTCGACAGCAGGCGCTTCAGGCACCTCAACCGAAGCGTCTGCTCCAGTTTCGACCGCAGGAGCGGCAGCGGCAGGCGTAAGGCTGGCGAGATAGGTCTGAGCTTCTTCTGCCGTCACCGAATCCGCACGGTAGCCGAGGCCCTTGAGAATTTCTTCCATATCGTCCGGCGTAGCACCCAGGATCGACAGCATGGCCGTCGTCGTGGTGAAACGGCGGCCGTCATAGGCGCCTTCCGGACGCTGGGCTGCACCCGGCTTCCACTGCAGCAGCGGTCGGATGAGATCTGCGAGACGCTCCAGAATGTCGACGCGAACAGCGCGCTTGCCGAGGAAACGGAAGCCGGCAAGCTTGTAGAACATCCGCTCATAAGTCGGATCCGCGACGACCGACGTGCGTCCTGCGGCAAGTGCCGGAATGAGGTCGCCGTAACCCGGTTTGTCGAGACCGTCGTTCTTCAGCGCCCAGAGCAGCGTGATGAGTTCGGCCGGAGCCGGCTTCAGCAGTGCCGGCATGAAGACGTGATAGGCACCGAAGCGGATGCCATAGCGGCGCATCGAGGCGCGGGCATCCTGATCCAGCGACTTCACATCATCGGCAACGTCACGACGGAACAGCACGCCGAGATTTTCGACGATCTGGAACGCGAGACCCTTTGCCAGACCCTGCAGGTCTTCGGCGCGCGACAGGTCGTCGAGCGGCTTCAGGACGGTCGCAATGTGATGATTGACGAAGCGCTCGATACGGGCAGCCACATGTTCGCGGGCAGCGCCGGTCAATTGCTCGTCCGACAGCAGGATCACGCGCGGACGCATGACATGGTCGCTTGCAGCAAGGCGACCGACCGGATCGCCAAGCCAGCGCACGAAGCCATCGGAGCCCACGGCAAGATCGTTATTGCCGGACGCATAAAGCCGGGCGGCGCGCGCCTCGAACTCCAGCGCCAGCGCCTTTTGTGAGGCGGCCTGAACAGCCTTGGCATCCGGTCCTTCGGTCCCTGAGACCGGAGTAAAGCGGAATCCCGCCAACTGTCCGACGTGATGTCCTTCGACAAACACATCGCCATTCACACTGATTTCTGCTTCCAGCATCGCATTCTCTCTTAGGCGCCTCATGAGCACAGATGTCCTGCGATCAACAAAGCGTTTCGTCAACCTATCATGTAGCGCGTCCGACAACCTATCCTCGATTTCCCGTGTCTTTTCTTGCCAGTGTGTCGGATCGGCAAGCCAGCCGGGTCGGTTTGACACATAGGTCCAGGTTCGAATCTGCGCGATTCGGGCAGACAGGGTATCGATTTCGCCGTCGGTGCGGTCGGCCCGGCGAACCTGCTCCGCCATGAAGTCCTCGTTCACCGTTCCACGACGTACAAGATCGAAGAAAAGCGTCGAAATGAGGTCCGCATGCTGAGCAGGCGCAATTCTCCGGTAGTCAGGGAGCGCGCAGGCGTCCCATAGTTTCTCCACCCGCTCGGCCGTCGTGACGATATCCCTCACGTCCGGGTAACGGGAGAGATAGTCCAGCGCCTGGCTGTCGGTAGCCGGTAAAGCGCGTGTCAGCCCCGGTATTGTCGGGGAGGTGTCGAGGCTGCGCCGCAGATCCTGCAACGACGCGAAGCTGAGGTTCTTCGAGCGCCACTGCAGCACTTTCACATTGTCGAAGTGATGGCCCTCGATACGCTCCACCAGTTCGTCGTCGAACGGAGCAACCTGCCCCGTGACCCCGAACGTGCCGTCCCGCAGGTGGCGGCCCGCGCGACCGGCGATCTGCGCCATTTCGGCAGGGTTGAGATTGCGGAACTGGTATCCGTCGAATTTCCGGTCCTGGGCAAAGGCGACATGATCGACATCGAGGTTGAGGCCCATGCCGATCGCATCGGTGGCGACCAGATATTCCACATCGCCTTCCTGATAGAGACCGACCTGGGCATTGCGGGTCCGCGGGCTGAGCGCACCGAGCACGACGGCCGCACCACCGCGCTGGCGTCTGATCAATTCGGCGATCGCATAGACCTCGTCGGCCGAAAAGGCGACGATGGCGGTCCGTTGCGGCAGGCGGGTGATCTTTTTCTGGCCCGCATAAAAGAGTTGCGACAACCGCGGCCGTTCGACGATGGTGATGCCCGGCAGGAGATGTTCCAAAATCGGCCGCATGGTCGCAGCACCGAGCAGAAGCGTCTCGTCGCGACCTCGCAGATGCAGGATGCGGTCGGTAAAAATATGTCCGCGCTCGAGATCGCCGGCGAGCTGCACCTCGTCTATCGCGACAAACGAGGACTTGGTTTCGCGCGGCATCGCCTCGACGGTGCACACCGAATAGCGGGCCATATGCGGGGTGATCTTTTCTTCGCCGGTGATCAGCGCAACATTGTGGTGGCCGACCTTTTCAACCATCCGCGTATAGACTTCACGCGCCAGGAGTCGCAACGGCAGGCCGATCACGCCGGAGCCATGCGCCACCATGCGCTCGATCGCGTAATGCGTCTTGCCGGTATTCGTGGGGCCAAGCACGGCGGTTACGCCACGCCCGCTAAAGATCATGGGCTGAGAATTCAAAGCGAAGTTCCGCGTCTAACTAACTGCAAGCCAAATTACCGCCCGAAGTCCCGCAACACATGGCGTTGCATTACGACAAACGCAAGAAGAAAGACGGTCGAAGCCATTGAAAACCGGTCTGGCTAGTCTCTTCGGAACAAACGCGAACGAATCGGCGACGAATCGAAGACTCAGACGATTCACCTTCCGTTCTCACAACATGTAGACAAAGATTCGATTGAGAATACCGAATGTTGCGCAGGCATGCGATTCCGTTGAATCCAGGCTCAAACAGCCAAAGGACTCGCAACGGTTGAAGAGTCAATGGCGGAAAACCGGCATTTCATCACCGCAACCTCATCCGCGATGTCCCGTTTCAACGCGCTTTAACAGCCGGTAACGAGGAGTGAGAACAAGTACTTCCGATCCGATGGAACAAAACTTCCGCCATGACGTTCTCACCGCGAATTCATCCTGGTTTCAGGAAAGCGGAGACAAACCCATGCTCGGAACGATCCTACTCGTAATACTCATTCTGCTCCTTATCGGCGCTCTGCCGAACTGGGGCCATAGCCGGAACTGGGGTTATGGCCCGTCCGGCGGCTTGGGTCTTGTCGTTCTCATCATCATCATCCTGCTTCTGATGGGCAGGATCTGACAAAATCAACGTGGAAGGGAAGGAATACCAATTATGAAAAAGATCCTGCTGATCGCCGCACTTGTCGGCACTCTCGCATCGTGCACCTCGACTGAAAAGGGGACTGCCATCGGTGCTGGATCCGGTGCGCTTATCGGCGGCGCCGTCACAAACAGCTGGGGCGGCGCAGCAGTTGGTGCAGTCGGCGGCGGCCTGATCGGCGCAGCCATCGGCGAATCCCAGAAGCGTAACGGCTACTGCGTCTATCGCGACCGTTATGGCCGTAACTACGAGGCACGTTGCCGCTAAGCGGTACGTTTTCCAAAGACAAGTTAAGGCCAGGATAGGGAAACCGATTCCGGCCTTAACTTTTTGCGATTCCGGAAATTGAAATTTTCAGCCGGCCATGTACTGGCCGCCATTGGCAGTAAGCGTCGAGCCGGTGATGAAACCTGCATCGTCGGATGCGAGAAACACCACGCATCGGGCAATTTCCTCCGGCTTGCCGAGCCGCCCCACCGGAATATGCGGCAGGATCTTTTCCTCCAGCACCTGGCTGGGAATGGCTTTCACCATGTCGGTCTCGGTGTAACCTGGGCAGATCGCATTGACCGTGATGTTTCGGGATGCCCCTTCGAGCGCCAGCGCCTTGGTAAAACCGAGATCGCCCGCCTTTGCTGCGGCGTAATTCGCCTGACCGAGCTGGCCCTTTTGCCCGTTGATCGAGGATATGCTGATGACACGACCGAAACCGCGCTCGCGCATGCCCGGCCAGATGGGATGGGTCATGTTGAACAGGCCAGTCAGATTGGTACCGATCACCTCGTTCCATTGCTGCGGTGTCATGCGATGGAACATGTTGTCCCGCGCAATGCCGGCATTGTTGACGAGGATTTCAACCGGTCCTAACTGCTTTTCGACGGCCGCGACGCCGGCAACGCAGGCGTCGTAATCCGACACGTCCCACTTGAATACCGGAATGCCGGTAGCCTCATGAAACTGGGAGGCCCGCTCGTCATTGCCATGATAACTTGCCGCGACACGATAGCCCGCAGCCTTGAGCGCGATCGAAACCGCAGCACCTATGCCGCGCGTTCCGCCCGAAACGAGAGCAACCCGCCCCATCACTCTTCCTTCTCTTTATAAACCGACACGAGACTCAAGCCCGTTCCAGACACATTGCGACACCCATGCCGCCACCGATACAAAGCGTCGCCAGTCCCTTGGACGATCCGCGTCGCTTCATCTCGAACAACAAGGTGTTGAGAATACGGGCTCCGGACGCGCCGATCGGATGACCGATGGCGATCGCTCCACCATTGACGTTGACGACCGATGGATCGAGACCGAGGTCACGCACCACAGCACAGCTTTGTGCTGCAAATGCCTCGTTCGCTTCGATGAGGTCGAGATCCGCGACTTTCCAGCCGGCCTTTTCCAGCGCCTTTCGCGACGCCGGGATCGGTCCCGTTCCCATGATCTGCGGATCGACACCAGCCGTTGCCCAGGAGGCTATGCGAGCAAGCGGCTCTATGCCCCGACGCCTGGCTTCATCTTCCGTCATCAGCACCACGGCTGCAGCACCGTCATTGAGACCGGAAGAATTTCCGGCCGTCACCGTGCCGTCCTTGTCGAAGGCCGGACGGAGTTTTGCCATCAGGTCGAATGTGGCACCGGCGCGGATATATTCGTCCTGATCGACCGTTACATCACCCTTCCGGCCCTTCAGCACAAAAGGCAGGATCTCGTCGGTGAACCGCCCGGCCGCCTGCGCGGCCTCGGCCTTGTTCTGTGAAGACACCGCATACTGATCCTGGTCATCGCGCGACAGCCGCCACTGACGGGCGATGTTTTCCGCCGTGATTCCCATGTGATAGCCATAGAACGCGTCGGTCAGGCCGTCCTTCAGCATCGTATCGACCATCTTGAAATCACCCATCTTCACGCCGCCGCGAAGATGGGCGCAATGCGGCGCCATGGACATGGATTCCTGGCCGCCGGCGACGATGATCTTTGCATCCCCGAGTGCGATCTGCTGCATGCCGAGCGCAACGGCGCGCAGGCCCGAGCCGCAGAGCTGGTTGACGCCCCAGGCCGTTGCCTCCTGTGGCAAGCCTGCCTTCATGGCGGCCTGCCGCGCCGGGTTCTGCCCCTCGCCCGCCGGCAGAACCTGCCCCAAGATCACCTCGTCCACCTCACCCGCCTCGACACCGGCACGCGCAAGCGCGCCCCTGATCACGGTGGCCCCGAGTTCATGCGCCGGGACACTTGCAAAGGCCCCGTTGAAAGATCCGACGGCGGTACGACCGGCGGCGGCGATGACGATAGCTGGGCTGGCCATGAGCGTCCTTGCGTTTCCTCTAAATTTATTGCGGCGGACACTGGCAAAGCTTGGTCGGGGTGTCAAATGGACACATGCAGAGATGCATCTGGCACAATTTGCTGCGCAACACGATTTTCGTCGCGCCGCACAAAAACATTGTCTCACAGCATGGTTTGGGCTTACATTTCCAGCGGGAGAAGGGCGTTAGCCCGAAAAATCACAAGATCCATGCTGTGGGAGGCAAAGCTATGGCGAAAGCCGAAGGCGAAACCGTTATCAAGAAATACGCCAACCGGCGGCTGTATAACACCGGTACGAGCACCTATGTCACCCTTGAGGATCTCGCCAAGATGGTGAAGAAGGGCGAGGTTTTTGCGGTGCAGGATGCCAAAAGCGGCGAAGACATCACCCATTCCGTCCTGACGCAGATCATTTTCGAGCAGGAATCGAAGACCGGAAACACGCTGCTGCCCGTTTCATTCCTGCGGCAGCTAATTTCCTTTTACGGCGACCAGATGCAGACGGTCGTGCCGACTTTTCTGGAACAGTCGATGCATGCCTTCACCGAGCAGCAGGTGCAGATGCGCGAACAGATGACGCGCGCCTTCGGCGAGACCCCGCTCGGCAAGAATTTTCAGGCCCCGATACAGATGATGGAGGATCAGGTGCGCCGCAACACCGAAATGTTCCGCCAGGCCATGCAGATGTTCGCGCCCTATTCCGCGGCACCGGCAAGCCCCGCACCGAAAAAGGCGGAAGCTCGGGATATCGACGAGTTGAAGGAACAGCTGCGCAATCTGCAGAGCCGGCTGGACAGCCTCGGCGCCTGACACCGCAACGTCGAAAGATCAGAACCAAGCGCAACAAAAAAGCCCGGTGAAAACCGGGCTTTAAAGTGATTGCTCAAAAGCAAGCGCTTATGCGCTTTCCTTCGGCGTCAGAACCTGGCGACCGCGATACATGCCGGTCTTCAGGTCGATGTGGTGAGGACGGCGAAGTTCGCCGGAGTTCTTGTCCTCGACGAATGTCGGGGTAGCGAGCGCGTCGGCGGAGCGGCGCATACCGCGCTTGGATCGGCTAACTTTTCTTTTTGGTACTGCCATTTGTGTTACTCCACTTCGTGCAAAACGCCATATTCGGCCCCGGTGAGGCCGAACCCGTCACGTCTCGATCTCGGAAATTTGGCTGGCTTATACATGCCAGTCAGGGCTTTGACCAGTCCCCACCGGCATTTTTTCGCATGAGTACTGGATCATGCGAATCAAAGGCATCAGGCTTCGTCCGCGGGTACGATCCAGGTCTCGGCAAGGGCCGCCGTCTCCCATGCTTTCCATGCAGAATGCGCCTTCATTGCGGCGATGTAGGCAAGCACCGCCTTGTCGGACGACAGCTCGTAAGCTTCGAACCGATTGACGACCGGCGCAAACATCGCGTCCGCCGCCGAAAACTCACCGAACAGATAAGGCCCGCCCGAGCGTGCCGTCAGTTCAGTCCAGATCGCGGAGATCCGCGCGACGTCGGCGTCGACGCCCGCCTGCACGTCCTGCGGCAGATCGAGCGACCGTTTTGGCCGGCGAATGTTCATCGGGCAGGCATTGCGTATCCCCCTGAAGCCCGAGAGCATCTCCATCGAGATTGAACGCGCCACGGCCCGGTCAGCCGTTGCTTTCGGCCAGATGGCCTTTTCCGGAAAAAGCTCGGCGACATATTCGATGATCGCAAGCGATTCCCACACCCGAAACTCGCCATGATGCAGAACCGGCACCCGGCCCGTGGGCGAGATCGTCCTGAATTCCGGATTTCCCCCGGCATCGTCGAATGGGATCAGCACTTCGCGAAACGGCACGCCGGCCGCCGTTAATGCGATCCACGGCCGGAACGACCATGACGAATAATTTTTGTTGCCGATATAAAGGGTGAGTTCGTCCATCGCAGCCTCCAGCGTTACGCGCAGGCTACAGGCGGTCGCCCCATGTCTCCAATGAAAAGCTTAGAACTCACCCATAAATGCATTTGATATACTCGCCGGAATTGCGAGCGCGGCGATCGATCAGGGCCGCAAGACGGCGCATGCCACGTCCGGGCTTGCTGGCAACGCGGGTGAACGGATTGGGAAGGGCGACGGCAAGCAGCGCCGACTGGCTGGTGCTGAGTTTCGAGGCACTGGTCTTGAAATAATGTTGTGCCGCCGCCTCGGCGCCATAGATGCCCGGCCCCCATTCGGCAACATTAAGGTAGATTTCCATCATCCGCCGTTTCGACCACACGGTATCGGAAGCGAGCGCCAGTGGCAGTTCCAGCACTTTGCGCACGAAGAAGCGGCCATTCCACAGGAACAGGTTCTTGGCGGTCTGCATCGATATCGTGCTGGCGCCGCGGGTCGCCTCTCCATCGAGCGCATCCTGCATCACACCGCGCATCTGCCTCCAGTCGACACCGCCGTGGGAACAGAACTGCCCGTCTTCCGACATCATAACGGCGCGCACGAGATTGGGAGATATTGCGTCGATATCCACCCAGCGCCGGTCATAACCGCGAAGCAGCACGAGTTCCGATAGCATCAGAGTCGAGACCGGCCGGGTGAAGGGCAACGCATAGACCGGGATCAGCAGATAGGGCAGAACCAGAAGCACCAGGACTACCAGAACCACACGCCTTGCGGCATGTCTGAGCGATCCCGCCTTTAGCCGTTTCGGCATGGCGGGCTCCTCTTCCGCGTCTTGTCGATCCGGCGTGATGTCCAACGTGACGTTCCCATGGGCTGTGACTTTCATAGCCACAATGACAGCCTGTGACGAGTCCGGCACCAAAACTTCCTGTGGGGTGGTAAATCCCGTTGCCAGCCGTCGAACGGCATGCAAGACAGCGGCCCATGAGCAAAGAGCAGACCTCCTTCGAGATCCGATTGAAGCAGAGCGCCGCCGAGACGGAATCTCTGCTGATGCGCCTGCTGTCGCAGCAGGTTCTGGATGACGAAATCGCCCGGCCGGAAAATCTGACCGCCGCCATGCGTCACGGAACGTTGAACGGCGGCAAGCGGCTCAGACCCTTTCTCGTCGTCGAAAGCGCCGCCCTTTTCGGCGGTAACCACGAGACTGCATTGCGAATCGGTGCAGCGCTGGAATGCCTGCATTGTTATTCGCTCATCCATGACGATCTGCCGGCCATGGACGACGACGATCTGCGCCGCGGCCAGCCGACGGTCCACAAGGCTTTCGACGAGGCGGTCGCGATCCTCGCCGGCGACAGCCTGCTGACCTACGCTTTCGATATCATCGCAGCACCGGAGACGGCGCTTGCAGCAGACGGCAAGGTTCAGCTGGTCTCGGCATTGGCACGCGCAGCAGGCGTCGGCGGCATGGCCGGCGGACAGGCGCTCGATCTGGCAGCCGAAAAAAATGCACCCGATGAAGCCGGAATCCGTACCCTGCAGGCAATGAAGACCGGCGCGCTTTTACGCTTCGCCTGCGAGGCCGGCCCGGTCATTGCCGGAGCATCCGATGACGACCGCAAGCGGCTGAGGGTGTTTGGCGAAAAGATCGGCCTCGCCTTTCAGCTGGCCGACGATCTTCTCGACGTCACCTCCGATGCAGCAACGCTCGGCAAGGCAGCCGGCAAGGATGCCGGACGCGGCAAGGGCACGCTGATCGGACTGCATGGGATGGAATGGGCGGAAAAGACGCTGAACGACCTGACCAGGGAAGCCGTCGACCTGCTTGAGCCTTATGGCGCGAAAGCCGAGATCCTGCAGCAGGCAGCCCGCTTCGTCGCAAATCGCCAGAGCTGATCCGACAACATCGTACCTGACAAAAATTGAGCCTGCCGCCGACCGATGAGACGACGGCAGGCTGATTTTTACTGCTGGATCGGTGCGATCGCCACTTCGACGCGGCGGTTCTGCGCGCGGCCGTCCGCCGTCGCGTTGGAAGCGACCGGCTGCGACGGACCGAAGCCCATGGTCGAGATGCGGCGCTGGTCGACACCACGGCCACCCAGATAGTTGGCGACGGAGGCAGCACGGCGCTCAGACAGGCCCTGGTTATGCTGCAGGCTGCCGGTCGAGTCGGTATGGCCGTTCACGTCGATATAGGTCTTGCCGAACTTGTTCAGAACGATCGCGACGGAATCCAGCGTCTGGTAGAACGGCGGGATGACCTGATCCTGGTCGGTCGCAAAGGTGATGTTCGACGGCATGTTGAGGATGATGCGATCGCCCTGGCGGGTAACCGAAACGCCGGTTCCCTGCAGCTGCTGGCGCAGTTCGGATTCCTGACGGTCCATGTAATTGCCGATCGCGCCGCCGGCGAGGCCGCCGATTGCTGCACCGATAAGCGCATTGCGGCCCTTGTTGCCGCCGCCGATGACGAGACCGCCGAGAGCGCCGATACCGGCACCGATCGCGGCGCCGCCCGCGGTGTTGGAAACCTTCTGCTCGCCCGTATACGGGTCGGTCGTGGTGCAGGCAGAAAGGAAGGTCGCAGCCAGTGCGACGATGGCAAATTTCTTGAGCATTCGAATCGTTTCCCGTCCTAGGTGGTCGCACTTCCTTACCACGAAATGCGGCAAAACGAGGAAGGGGCTGCTTTCTCCCGGTCATTGGCCACTGACGAGAAGAAAGCCCCACTTGCGATCGCCGTCATGCGGCGGGCGGAAGGATTTCGATATGGTTGCGCAAACCGCTGGCGACAATGGCCGGAATATCCGGCGGTGCAATCGGCGAGAAAGCCGTCTGCCTGAACTCGGCCTTGTCGCCGACATCTACGAAAAAAGCCTCGTGATGGCTGCCGGGCGAATTGATGATCAGCATACGTGCATCGGTCTTTCCCGGATTGCGGAACGCGTGAACGGTGCCGGGCACGATATGAACCGCCTCGCCCGCACCCTTCAGGTGCCAGTCGCCATCGAGGAAAAATTCGTATTGCCCTTCCAGAACATAGAAAGCTTCGTCGTCTGCCTGGCGATGCAGAGGCGCGCCCTGTCCGGGTGCGGTGCGGTTCTCGATCAGAGTAAACTTGTCACCGGTTGCGGCGCTGCGGACATGGAAGGTCAGCAGGTTGCCGAGAAAATGAACCGTCATCGGTCCGGTGTCGCCACATATGTTGCTGTTTGAATCGACCTTGGCGGCCATCATCGTCTTGTCCTCTTTTCTATTTATGATACGATCGCCTCTTAATGAGATTATTATCTCATAAAGGAAACATGATGACCGGTCAAGTATTGCGCGAAACCAAGTTTGAGAGAATCAACCAGAAGAAGAGAACACGCGCCGAACTGCTGAGAACGGCTCGTCAGATGATCGAACAGGGAACGTCGTTTTCGGTGGCGGATGTCGCGGATGCATCCGGAATTTCGCGCGCCACGGCCTATCGTTATTTCTCGAAACCGGATGACATGCTGCGAGAAGCGGTGCTGGATGCGGTGGCGGAACAGGTCCATCTTTCCGAGGAAACTGCCCGGACAGGCACGGTCGAGCAGCGGCTGGATGAGATGGTTGGCCGGATTTTCCGCATGGTCGCCGAAAACGAGAGCGTCTTCCGCGCGTTTCTGGCCGCAGCCGTCACCAACGACCAGATCCCCCGCACCGGCCGCCGTATTCCCTGGCTGTCGCAGGCATTGCAGCCTATCGAGGAAAGGCTGTCGAAATCGGCCTATGAGGAGCTTCTCGCCGGCCTGTCACTGCTAACGGGCATCGAGGCGATCGTCGTGCTGCGCGACGTCTGTGCCATGGATATAGGAAGAGCCGAACAGATCGTACGCTGGTCCGCCCAGGCCATGCTCGCGAAAGCGCTGGCCGAGGCCGAGTGATTATTCGGCAGCCGTGCGGTTCTGGCCGAAACGGTTTTCGATATAGTCAGCGACGAGCTTCTCGAAATCGCCGGCAATATTCGGGCCTTTCAGCGTCATCGCCTTCTTGCCGTCGATAAACACCGGCGCCGATGGCGTTTCGCCCGTACCCGGCAGGGAGATGCCGATATCGGCATGTTTGCTTTCGCCCGGACCATTGACGATGCAGCCCATCACAGCGACGTTCAACGCTTCGACGCCCGGATATTTCTCGCGCCAGACCGGCATGTTCTTGCGGATGTCATTCTGAATGTTCTGGGCCAGTTCCTGGAACACCGTCGATGTTGTGCGACCGCAGCCCGGACACGCGGCGACCACCGGAATGAACTGGCGGAAGCCCATGACCTGCAGGATTTCCTGGGCCACCTGGACTTCCTTCGTCCGGTCGCCATTCGGTTCAGGCGTCAGCGAAACGCGGATAGTGTCACCGATACCATGCTGCAGCACATAGCCCATCGCAGCCGAGGAGGCGACGATGCCCTTCGACCCCATGCCAGCCTCGGTAAGGCCGAGATGCAGTGCATGGTTCGACCGTTCGGCCAGCATCGAATAACAGGCGATCAGGTCCTGCACCTGGCTTACCTTGGCGGACAGGATGATGCGGTTTCGCGGCAGGCCGATCGATTCGGCAAGCTCGGCGGAAATCAGCGCCGACTGCACGATCGCCTCGTGCATGACCTGCCGGGCCGAAAGCGGCGAACCGGCCTGCGCATTGCGGTCCATCAGCGTGGTCAGCAGATCCTGGTCGAGCGAGCCCCAGTTTACGCCGATACGCACAGGCTTGTCGTAACGGATCGCCATCTCGATGATGTCGCCGAACTGCTTGTCCTTCTTGTCCTTGAAGCCGACATTGCCCGGATTGATCCGGTATTTCGCCAGCGCTTCGGCACAGGCCGGATGGTCGGACAGAAGCTTGTGGCCGATATAATGGAAATCGCCGACAAGCGGCACGTCGAGGCCGAGCCGCAACAGGCGCTCGCGCACCTTCGGCACGGCCGCCGCACTCTCGTCGCGATCGACGGTGATGCGGACGATCTCGGAACCGGCCTTGTAGAGTGCTGCGACCTGCGCCACGGTCGCATCGATATCAGCCGTGTCGGTATTGGTCATCGACTGCACCACGACCGGTGCACCACCACCCACGATGACGCCGCCGACATCGACCGCAACGGTCTGACGGCGCGGTTTCGGATCGAAGTCGATGGGTGATGTCATGGTCGCGTCTCGGTGCCTACAAGCAGAGTTGCAATTCAGGTGGCGTATGCCTTGCCGCTTGTCAACCACTCACCTGCGGCACTTTTGCGGCATTCGCCTTCAGTGATGCGTACCATCTGCATGTCGGGCAAGCCGGGATACGGCGAGCACGACCACGAGAAAACCCGACAGGGCAAGAAAGATCGACGCCAGCCCGGTATGTTCGGCAACGAAACCGATCACCGACGGTGCAAGCAGGATGCCGGAATAACCCATCGTCGTGACCACGGAAAGTCCGACCCCGGCCGCCATGCCCGGCAGATTGCCGGCAGCCGAAAACACGATCGGCACCATGTTGGAAATACCGATCCCAGCCAGCGCAAAGCCCGCGATCGCGATGGTCGTGTTCGGTGCAAGGCCGATAGTGGCAAGCCCGCAGATCGCGATCGTGCCGCAGATCCGCAACGTCATTACCGCACCCAGCCGGTCACGGATCAGATCGCCGGCAAACCGCATGATCGCCATGGTGAGGGAAAAGCCGGCAAAGGCGAAACCGGACAACGCCACCGATGCGCCGAGCTCGTTGCGCATGTAAAGCGCGCCCCAATCGAGGATCGCCCCTTCCGGGATCATGCAGAACAGCGCAATCACGCCGATCAGCCAGGGCAGCGGCGAACGCGGCAACCGGCTTTTCGTCCCGTCCTTGTGCTCGTCCGGATGCGGCGCGTCATGCAGCACGATCCGCCATGCAAGCACGATCATCAGGGCAGCGACCACGGTAACGATGATCGCATGCGGAAGAACGCCCGCCCATTGAATGAGGAAACCGCCCGTCGATGCGCCGATCAGGCCTCCGAGGCTCCAGAATGCGTGGCAGGACGACATGATGGCCCGGCGCATGTGCTTTTCGGTTGCCACCGCATTGGCATTCATCGCCACGTCCATGGCGCCGATGAGACCGCCGAACAAGAAGATCGCCACGACCCCGCTCCAGATTTCTCCGGTCACCGACAGAAGCAGCAGCATGGGTGTCAAAAACACGGCGATGAACTTGGATACGGTACTGGACCCGAACCGTGCGATCTGGCTTCCGGCAATCGGCATCATGATGATCGAGCCGACGCCGAAAACCAGGATCATCAACCCCAGCTCTTTTTCGCTGAGACCGAGGCGCGAGGCGAATTCCGGTATTTTCGGCGCCCATGCGCCGATCATGAAACCGTTCATCAGGAACAGAAGCGCGACACCTGCCCTTTCCTTGGTCACATAGGATGCAAGCGGGCGCGCCGCCTTTTCGACATCCGACTGGCTCATGGCGTATTTCCTCTCGATGATTTTTTTTCGTTGTTTGGTTCGGCGGCATCGCTTCGATGTGCCGCAACGCCACGAAGAGCCAGTTCCTGGACAAGAACTTCGTCCGCATCGGCCTCAAGCACGAGAGACAGAGGCGCCTGCAGCATGCCGACATGGAATGCCGCCCTGAGCCCAAGCTTGTCCGAGGTGACGGCGGCAAGGCTGTTTTTGCTCGCGGCACTGGCCAGACGCTTAAAGGCGGCATCTTCAAAAATGTCTGCAGTCAGCCCGTCTTCCAGCGTCAGGCCGCAAGTGCCGATAACGCAAAGATCGGGACTGATCGTTTCAAGCTGGCGGATTGCCGTGGAATCGATCGCGGCCCCGACGGACGGCTCCACCCGCCCCCCGATGACGATCAGCTCGACACCCGGCCGGCCGGCGAGCTCAGCGGCAATCGCCGGGGTATTGGTGACGGCCGTCAGACGAAATCCCTCGGGAAGACTGCGGGCAATTGCCAGATTGGTCGAACCCGCATCGAAGAAGACCACGCTGCCTTCCGCAAGCAATTCAACCACCTTACTCCCCAGAACCATCTTACGATCGGGTTGCTCGGAAATTCGCGTTTTCAGCGGAACCGTCTGCCCGCTCGGCAACAATGCACCGCCATAGACCCGCTCGCATTCTCCGCGCCCGGCCATTTCCCGCAGGTCACGCCGTATCGTGTCTTCCGAGACACCAAAGGCCTGGGCGAGATCTTGTGCTGCGACACGCCCCTTGGCACGAAGCTCCGCAAATATTCTCGCCTGTCTTTCACCGACAAAATGATCCATACCGAAATCATGCATTAATCGGCATTAATGTGCAACATCGTGCAAAACACGAAATGTGTCGGAATGAAAAAGGCGGCCCGCATAACGAGCCGCCTTTGCATCAATCACGCTTGAACATCTCTCAGCTCGCGTAGACCACCAGCAGGTCCTTGGCGTCGATCTGGTCGCCCGTCTTCACCAGCACTTCGGAGATAACCCCGTCCTTTTCCGCATGAAGAGCGGTTTCCATCTTCATTGCCTCGATGGACAAGAGCACGTCACCCGCCTGCACCGTCTGGCCGGAGGATACGGCCACCGTCGAGACGACACCCGGCATCGGCGCACCGAGATGCGCGACATTCCCGGTCTCGGCCTTGCGGCGGACGGTACCGGAAGCGGCGCGGTTGCGATCCGGCACCTTGATGCGGCGCGGCTGGCCGTTCAGCTCGAAGAACACCGTCACCATGCCCTGCGCATCCGCAGCGCTCATCGCCTGGTTGACAATGACAAGCGTCTTGCCGCGTTCGATATCGGCAAACATTTCCTCGCCATCCGCCAGCCCATAGAAATAGGTGGGCGTCGGCAGGACCGAGACCGGACCATAAGTTTCGGACGCCAGGGCGAAATCGGTGAACACCTTCGGATACATGAGGTAAGAGGCGAACTCGAAGTCGTCGACCTTGCGAGAAAGCTTCTCCTCGATGTCCTGGCGCTCCTTGAAAAGATCGGCCGGCGGCAGCAGCGAGCCGGGTACAGCTGTATAGGGCTTTTCGCCCTTCAGCACCTTTTTCTGGATCGCTTCCGGCCATCCGCCCGGAGGCTGGCCGAGATCGCCCTTGAGCATAGAGACGACCGATTCCGGAAACGCGATATCCTTGTCCGGGTTCTCGACATCGGCAACCGTCAGGTCCTGAGAAACCATCATCAATGCCATGTCGCCGACCACCTTGGACGACGGCGTGACCTTGACGATATCGCCGAACATCTGGTTCACGTCGGCATAGGTCTGGGCGACCTTGTGCCATTTGGTATCGAGCCCCAGCGAACGGGCCTGTTCCTTCAGATTGGTGAACTGTCCGCCCGGCATTTCATGCAGATAGACTTCCGATGCGGGTCCTTTCAGATCGCTCTCGAAGGCCGCATACTGGTTGCGCACCGCTTCCCAGTAGAACGAGATTTTTCTGATCCATTCCGGATCGAGACCCGGATCGCGCTCGGAACCAGAGAGCGCCTCGACGATCGAACCGAGGCAGGGCTGCGATGTGTTGCCGGACAGCGCATCCATTGCCGCGTCGACCACATCGACGCCGGCATCGACAGCCGCAAGCACGGTCGCCGCCGAAATGCCGGACGTATCATGCGTGTGGAAATGGATCGGCAGCGATGTCGCTTCACGCAGTGCCTTGAACAGCACCCTGGCGGCGGCGGGTTTCAAAAGCCCGGCCATGTCCTTGACGGCGATGATGTGGGCACCGGCCTTTTCCAGTTCCTGTGCCAGGCCGACATAATATTTGAGGTCGTATTTGGGCCGTGCCGAATTGCCGAGATCGCCGGTATAGCAGATCGCTGCCTCGCAGAGCTTGCCTTCCTCGTTCACCGCATCCATCGACACGCGCATGTTGTCGACCCAGTTCAGGCAGTCGAACACGCGGAACAGATCGATGCCGCCTTTCGCCGCCTGGGCAACGAAATATTTGACGACATTGTCGGGATAGTTCTTGTAGCCAACACCGTTTGCCCCGCGCAGAAGCATCTGCAGCAGGATGTTCGGCGCCGCCTCGCGAATGAGCGCAAGCCGTTCCCACGGATCTTCGGTTAGGAAGCGCATGGAAACGTCGAAAGTGGCGCCGCCCCAGCATTCGAGCGAGAACAGGTTCGGCAGCGCGCGGGCATAAACCCCGGCAATATTGGCGATGTCGTGCGTGCGCATGCGGGTGGCAAGCAGCGACTGGTGACCATCACGCATCGTCGTGTCGGTAATCAGAGCCCGGCCTTCGCCGCGCATCCATTCGGCAAATTTCTTCGGCCCGAGTTCATCGAGCTTCTGTTTTGTGCCGGCCGGGATCGTCCCTTCGATGAAGGGCAGAACCGGTTTCGATATCTTGTCCGAAGGCACCGGCCGCCCCTTCGTCTCAGGATGGCCGTTGACGGTCACATCAGCGAGATAGGTCAGAAGCTTCGTCGCGCGGTCGGCGCGCTTCACCTGCTCAAACAGTTCCGGCGTCGTGTCGATGAACCGCGTCGTATAGGTATTGTCGCGGAATTTCGGATGCCCGATGATCGCTTCGAGGAAGGTCAGATTGGTCGCCACACCGCGGATACGGAATTCACGCAGTGCGCGATCCATGCGGCTGATCGCTTCCTGGGGAGTGGAGCCCGACGCCGTGACCTTGACCAGTAGCGGATCGTAATAACGGGTGATGATCGCGCCCGAATAGGCCGTGCCGCCGTCGAGCCGGATGCCGAAACCGGCAGCCGAACGATAAGCGGTGATACGGCCGTAATCCGGAATGAAGTTGTGTTCGGGATCTTCCGTCGTGATCCGGCATTGCAGCGCATGACCGTTTAGACGGATATTTTCCTGAGAAGGAACGCCCGATTCCGGCGTGCCGATCGCAAAACCTTCGAGGATGTGGATCTGCGCCTTGACGATGTCGATGCCGGTAACGACTTCCGTCACCGTATGCTCGACCTGGATGCGCGGATTAACCTCGATGAAGTAGAACTTCTGCGTGTCCGCATCCATCAGGTATTCGACCGTGCCGGCGCCGACATAATTCGTCGCAGCAGCGATCTTGAGGGAATAGGCGGCAAGCTCGGCCCGCTGAGATTCCGATAGATAAGGTGCCGGCGCGCGTTCCACGACCTTCTGGTTACGCCGCTGGATCGAACAATCACGCTCGAACAGATGCACGACATTGCCGTGCGTATCGCCCAGAACCTGGCTTTCCACGTGGCGGGCACGCTCGACCAGCTTTTCCAGATAGACCTCATCCTTGCCGAAGGCGGCCATCGCCTCGCGCTTGGCCTCAACCACTTCGCGGGCAAGGTCCTTCGGGTCTCGGATGGCGCGCATGCCGCGCCCGCCGCCGCCCCAGGAGGCCTTGAGCATCACAGGATAACCGATCTCCTCGGCCATCCGTGCCACTTCGGCCGTGTCGTCCGGCAGCGGCTCGGTTGCCGGCACAACGGGAACGCCGACGGAAATCGCCAGATTGCGGGCAGCCACCTTGTTGCCGAGCTGGCGCATCGTATCCGGCCGCGGACCGATGAAAATAATCCCGGCCTCGTCGCAGGCATCGACAAATTCAGGGCTTTCCGACAGCAGGCCGTAACCCGGATGGATCGCATCGGCGCCGGAAAGCTTGGCAACCCTGATGACTTCCGGGATAGACAGATAACTTTCGATCGGACCGAGATCCTTGGAAAGATGCGGACCGCGCCCGACCTGATAACTCTCGTCCGCCTTGAACCGATGCAGCGAAAGTTTGTCTTCCTCTGCCCAGATCGCGACCGTCTTGATCCCGAGTTCATTGGCTGCGCGAAAAACACGGATTGCGATCTCGGATCGGTTGGCAACAAGGATCTTTTTTATCGGCAAGGCGATCTCCCCACGGCAGAATTGGATTTATTGCAGCGCAAGAGATCAATATCCCTGAAATTACGCAAGTATAAAGTTGATTGAAAAAGGAGCCTCCGGTTGCACAGATTGCCTCAGGCGATCAGCGCCAGCCGAAATGCAAGCGCGATCAGATGTTGCCGGTTATTCGCTCCGAACTTTTCGTGCAGGCCGTTAATGTACCAATCGACGGTATGACTGGAAATATCGAGCTCCTTCGCGATTTCATTGGAGGTGAGGCCGTTGGCGAGCAGAAGCGTGACCTCCATTTCGCGCCGCGTCAGCTGCAGGTCGCTCAGCGGGATATTCTCGAAAATATCCGCCTGGTGGCGAAGCTCCAGCAATTTCCAGAAAACCGCCTTGGCCGCCGCATCGAACAGGTTGAGTTCGGCCGGCGAAAGATCAACAGGCTGGCCACCGATGGCAAAGCTGCCGACAAGCCCGTTGCGGCCATGGATGGGAAACACATACCCGTCATGCAGCCCGTGCCGTCCTGCCTCCTGCATCATCCGCTTCATCCGTTGACGGTGTGGATCGGCCTTTAATGTCAGCAGTGCCTCCTTCCAGCGAAACGGCCGTTGCGCCGCACGCAGCCAGCGCAAGGTCGGATCGATCAGGGAATATTTCCGCTGTGCATAGAGTTCCGTCCAGTTTTCCGGCCATTGGGCGGCCAGAACCGACCTCTGCAGCTTCAGCTGCGGCAATGGCTGGATGAGGACACTGTAGAAATCGAATCCGTAGCTGCTGACCAGGCCTTCCAGCTGGGCGTCAACCTGTTCCTGTGTCTTTGCTTCCCCAAGCAAGACGAGGAACTGGACAATCATGGTAATATTCAATACCGCCCCCGCGCCCGAACCGGGCATGCCGAATTACATATGCCGCAATCGCCTGAATTGTTTACAACGGTCGTTAGCATTCGTTGAAACCGAACCGTCAAATCTAGCATTGCGCAATCGATAAACACTACAAATACGTGCATTCCAGTTTTTTTACACGACACACCATACTGACACAATCGACCGTACGATAATGGCTTGGAATCGCCTTGTATTGTCCATAAAGCTCAGTGACCCACATTAGGGTGGAAGCGACTGAAGAGGTTGAACGGTTGACACTATTTCAGGTTTACGCGCGGGCACTAAAATACCTGGGCAAGAACAAGTGGCGGGTTACGGCTGTCGTCATTGCAAACATCGTGCTGGCCGTGATCACCATTGCCGAGCCGATCCTGTTCGGCTGGATCATCGATGCCATATCCTCCGGTGGGGCAGTAACCAACGTCCTGATCCTATGGGCAGGTTTCGGCGTCTTCAATACGGTGGCCTACGTACTCGTGGCCCGTGAGGCAGACCGGCTGGCGCATGGACGCCGGGCCTCTCTGCTGACCGAAGCCTTCGGACGAATCATCTCGATGCCGCTTTCCTGGCATCACCAGCGGGGCACCTCGAACGCGCTGCATACCCTGCTTCGCGCCGCCGAAAGCCTGTTCGGCCTCTGGCTCGAATTCATGCGCACGCACCTGGCAACAGCCGTGGCGATCCTCTTCCTGATCCCGACTGCGATCTCCATGGACTGGCGCCTCAGCCTCGTGCTTCTTTGCCTCAGCGTCTTTTACTGGATCATCGGCGTCGCGGTCATGAAACGCACCAAGGAGGGCCAGGCATCCGTCGAGAGCCATTACCACCAGGTCTTCTCCCACGTCAGCGATTCGATCAGCAACGTCTCCGTTCTGCATAGCTACAATCGCATCGAGGCAGAAACACAGGCGCTCAAGGCTTACACCAAGGATCTGCTCAAGGCGCAATATCCGGTGCTCGATTGGTGGGCGCTTGCCGGCGGCCTCAACCGCACCGCTTCCACTGTTTCGATGGGCGTCATCCTCGTCATCGGCACGACGCTGGTCCAGCGCGGCGAGATCCGTGTCGGCGACGTCGTCGCCTTCATCGGCTTCGCCAACCTTCTGATCGCCCGCCTCGACCTGCTGCGACAGTTCGCCACCCAGATCTTCGAAGCCCGGGCCAAGCTTGAGGATTTCTTCGCTCTCGAGGATTCGGTCGAGGACCGTGCCGAACCGGCCAATGCCGGCGAGCTTCGCGACACCAGCGGCGAGGTAGAATTCCGCGACGTGAACTTCGGTTTTGCCAATACCAAGCAGGGTGTTTACAACATCTCGTTCACTGCCAAAGCCGGCCAGACCGTCGCGATCGTCGGCCCGACCGGTGCCGGCAAGACCACGCTCATCAATCTCCTCCAGCGGGTTTACGATCCGCAACAGGGCAAGATCCTGATCGACGGGATCGATATCTCGACCGTCACGCGCAAATCGCTGCGTCAGCAGATCGCCACCGTCTTCCAGGACGCCGGCCTTCTGAACCGCTCCATCAGCGACAATATCAGCCTTGGCCGCGAGGGTGCGACCGAGGAGGACATCATCAAGGCGGCCGAAGCGGCCGCTGCGACCGAGTTCATCGAAACCCGCCTCAACGGTTTCGAGACCACGGTCGGCGAGCGCGGCAACAAGCTTTCCGGCGGCGAACGCCAGCGTATCGCCATCGCCCGCGCCATCCTCAAGAACGCCCCCATCCTCGTGCTGGACGAGGCGACCAGCGCGCTCGACGTGGAAACCGAAGCCCGCGTGAAAGTGGCGATCGACAAGCTGCGGCAGGACCGCACAACCTTCATCATCGCCCACCGTCTTTCGACCGTACGCGATGCCGACACGGTGATCTTCCTCGACAACGGCCGCATCGCCGAAATGGGAAGCTACGACGAACTGAGCCGCCTCGGCGGCCGCTTCGCCTCACTGCTGAGAACCAGCGGCCTGCTGGACGACAGCGACGAGGAGAAAGCCAAGAAGCTGGAGGCTTCGCCGACGCCGGTGTGATCGGCTTTCGATGAAAGACCAGGGCCTGGCATTCCAAGGAATGTCAGGCCTTTCTGTTTGCGGGGTTGGCATAGGCCTGCCTTCCGGCGTCATCCTGGGGCTTGTCCCTAGAATCTAACCACGTCGCAACATACCGAAACCTGGCAGATGTTCGAGACAAGTCCGAGCAAGACGAAAGAGGGGCTGTCTCGTCCCAAAGCGGAATGACAGCGGGACGAAATCCGCCTCCTGTGCAAAAAACACCATTCACAATCAACCGGCTGGCGAAAATATTCTGCTCCCATCATCCCCGTATGCACAGACGGCCGTAACCTGATCACGTCATTGAACAGGGGGCCGGGTCGCGAACCGGACGACCACGGAGAAGAAATCCGGCGCGAGATGATGGTCGAAAGGCGAAAGGACATGCCGTCAGGGCAAAAGTCCTCGACCGGAAGGGAAAGCGGGGTTCGCATCCTCCGCAAGCCCTTCGGAACGTCTCAAGATCGGGCGGGCAGAATGCCTGACACCAAACCCTAAAACTATCGCACTGCCCGCCTCCCATCTGGCTGGCCGTGACGGCTTCGCCCGTCGCGGTCGCTTGGGCTGCTCTTAAGGGCAGTTCCAAAAACAGGGAATGCTCTCTTCAGACAGGAGGCCGTTATGCTGACCTAAAAAGCATCGCCCCGAAAACCGGCTGGTTTTCGGGGCGATGCCGTTTCAAGAGATGGTCAGCTGCGAGGCCTATTTGGACGACAGGATAAAACTGTTGTCCTTGTCCGCCGGCTTGCCGTCCACCGTGATCGTACCGCCCTCGACCTTGATCGCATGGACGGTTCCGTCGATCGTCAGGTCGGCGGTAAAGCCGTCCCAGCCGGTCGGCAGCGCCGGATCGACGAACAACCGGTCACCCTGACGCTTGATACCGAGGATACCCTCGATCGCTGCGCGGTAGAGCCAGCCGGCAGAACCCGTATACCAGGTCCAGCCACCGCGACCCTGATAGTCACCGGCGCCATAGACGTCGGCGGCAACCACGTAGGGCTCGACCCGATAGGTATCGGCTGCATCGCGCGAAAGCGCATGGTTGATCGGGTTGAGGATCTGGAAGCACTTCCAGGCATCGTCACTGCGCTTGAGCTGCGCCAGTGCCATCACGACCCATATGGCCGCATGGGTATACTGACCGCCGTTCTCGCGGACGCCCGGCGGATAGGCCTTGATATAGCCCGGATCGCGGCGGGTGTTTTCGAACGGCGGCGTGAACAGCCGGATGATGCCGGTCTCTTCGTCCACCAGCTTGTCCATGACCGCATCCATGGCCTGGCCACGGCGCTCGAGATTGCCCTGACCGGACAACACGCTCCACGACTGGCCGAGCGAATCGATACGGCATTCGTCGCTCTTGGCAGAACCGAGCGGCGAGCCATCGTCGAAATAACCGCGACGATAATAGGTGCCGTCCCAGCCATCGGTCTCGAGCGCTTCCTTCAAAGTCTCGATATGCGCCTTCCAGCGGTCGGCACGCTTCTTGTCGCTACGCTTTTCCGCGTAAGGAATGAAGTCGCGCAGCGCTGCAGCCAGGAACCAGCCGAGCCAGACGCTCATGCCGCGACCATTGACGCCGACACGGTTCATGCCGTCGTTCCAGTCGCCACCGAGCATCAGCGGCAGCCCCATGTCGCCGGTGCGGTCGATCGCCAGATCGAGCGCACGCGCCGCATGTTCGTAGAGGCTGCCGATCTCGTTGGTAACCTCCGGCTGGATAAAGGCGTCGTGCTTGCTCTTTTCGAGGATCGGCCCGGAGAGGAACGGAAGTTCCTCTTCGAGCAAGGTCTCGTCGCCCGTAACCGATACATACTGATGCACCGCATAGGCGAGCCAGACCACATCGTCGGAGATCGTCGTACGCACGCCGGCACCGGTATTCGGCAACCACCAATGCATCACGTCGCCTTCACGGAACTGGCGCGAAGCGGCGTTGACGATCTGCCTGCGGGCAAGCGAAGGCTCATGTACGAGGAAGGCCAGCGTATCCTGCAACTGGTCGCGGAAGCCGAATGCACCCGATGCCTGATAGAAGGCGGTTCTAGCCATGATGCGGCAACCGAGCGCCTGATAGGGCAGCCAGTGGTTGACCATGTTGTTGAGCGACTTGTCCGGCGTCGAGATCTTCAGGCGACCGGTGAACTCGTTCCAGAAACCACGGTTTTCCGAAAGCACGCCATCGAACCTTGCGGTCTTCAGCTCAGTGGAAAGCGCAACCGCTTCTTCCTTTGTCGCAGCATCGCCGAGGAAGAAGGTGACTTCTGTCTCCTCGCCCGGCGCAAGCTCCACGTCATAGGCCAGTGCCGCGCATGGATCGCCGTCGAGATCGAGCGATCCGCTCAAGGCGGACCCGCCGATTACCGCTGCCGGCATCTGCACCGAACCGAAGCGGCCGATGAATTCGCGGCGGCTCGCGGTAAAGCCGGACGGCATCTGCGCCATGCCGAGGAAAGCGAAGCGGCTGAAGTTGATGCTGAACGGATTGGTGGCAAACAGCGTGCCCGTCGCTTCGTCGCGTGTCGGCAGGATGAACGGCACCGTCCGTTGCGGATTGGCACCGAGCAGCCATTCGACATAACCGTAAAGCTTGAGCTTTCTGGTTTCCGCACCGGAGTTTCTCATCTTCATGTGAGAGAACTTGGCGTGACGCGTGCGGTCGACGGTCTGCGTCACCTCAATCTTCAGCCCGTCCTCTTCCGAAGAGAAGACCGAATAACCGAGGCCGTGACGCGCTTCGAACAGGACTTCCGGACGACGCGAGAGTGCGGCGAAGGGTGTGTAAACCTTGCCCGTTTCCGTGTCGGAGACGTAGAAACCCTCGCCCGGACGGTTGATGACGAGATCGTTGGTCCACGGCGTCAGCTGGTAGTCGCGCGAGTTTTCCGCCCAGGTGAAGCCAGAGCCTTCTGCCGAGACGTGGAAGCCGAACGTGTCGTTGGAGATGACGTTGATCCACGGATGCGGCGTCGACTGGCCACCATTGAGGTGAACGACATATTCGCCGCCGTCTTCCGAAAAGCCGCCGATACCGTTCCAGAAGTCGAGATCTGTCGGTTCCTTCGGCAACACCTCCGGCGCGGCGAAGATTTCGCCGTTCAAGAGCGGACGACGATCGGCTTCGATCTGCTGTTCCGTTGCCGGCGCGAAGATCGTGCTGGTACGGTTCAGCTGGTCGCCGAACTGGCCGTTGCGGGCATGCAGGACGACGCGCGACGCGGCGATGAGACCATCGGCGCCGGCACCTTCCAGAAGATCGCGGCGCAGCGTGAACACGTGCTGGCGTCCGCCTTCCTGGCCCATGCGGGTGGCCATCTGTTCGATCGACTGCTGCATGTCCTGCGCGTCTTCGGCAGCTCTTTCGTTGAAGATCACCAGATCGGTGACGACGCCGCGCGAGCGCAGATATTGCTGCGCCAGGATCGCTTCCTTGGCGACAGGCATGTCGCTTTCGTCATTGATCCTGAGCGTGAAGATCGGAAGGTCGCCGGAAACAGACGAGGCCCACAGACCCGACTGCGCCTGCATGCCGGCCTGCAGCGTCTGCTGGTCGGCGCGAAGCTGCATGTCGGGATAGACGAGATAACGGGCCAGATGCTGGAACGCCGCGGCATCCTGCGAGGTAACGCCGAGATGGCGCATCTGCATCTGGGTCCGTGTCCAGGCCTGGGTCAGCTCGTTCTGGAAGGTTTCGGCATGGCGATAATGCTCAATCGCCTTGTCGAGATCTTCGCGCTTCGGTGCGGCGATCGTCCAGAAGATGACGCTCACCTTCTTGCCCGCCGGAACCCGGACGCTGCGGCGCAGCGACAGGATCGGGTCGAGCGTGAAGCCGTCAGTATTCGACAGGGACGCACCCGGATCGAAAGCCGCAGCCTCCGACAGCGTACGGCCGCGGCCGAGGAACTTGCGGCGGTCGGTCTCGTATTCGGTCGGGCGCGACGCACCGGAACTGTCGGCGGCCAGATGTGCCACCAGCATGTCAGGTTCACTGTGATCGCGCTTGTTGCGCCAGGCGCGGATCACGTCGCCGCGCTTGCCGATCTCGGTGTTGATGAACATGCGCGAGAAGACCGGGTGACCGCTATCGCCGTCATCACCGGCGATCACCGGTTCCATATAGGACGTCACTTCGATGAAGCGGTCCTCGGTACCCATGTTGAGCAGCGTCACGCGACGGCCTTCGGCATCGTGCTCGGTGCCGACAATGACTTCGACCGTGCTGGTCAGGTCGCCGACCGTCTTGTGGAATTCGGCCTTGTCGTCGCCGAATACGGTTTTCGACTGTTCGCCTTCCGCACGGCGCGGCTCGGACGTGGTCGACCACCAGTCGTTCGTCGCGGTGTCGCGCAGGAAGATGAACTGACCCCAGCGATCCTCGGTCGGATCGGGCTTCCAGCGGGAAACGGACAGGCCGTTCCAGCGCGAATAACCCGAACCGGTCGCCGTCAGCATCAGCGAGTAGTGACCGTTGGAGAGCAGGACCAGTTCGCGGTCCTTGGTCGCCGGGTTGTTGATCGTGCGGATTTCCGGACGCAGCAGCTCGCCGCCGCCGGTGCCCGGCTTTTCCTCGTGCTTGGCGCTCATCACAGGGATGTCGCGCGGTGCCTTTTCCTGCAGCAGCAGTTCGGCTGCCTCGATTACCGGATCGGCGTGGAAGAGTTCACGCAGCAGGCCGTTCATCACGACGTTGGCGACAGCCGCGATCGACATGCCATGGTGGTGGGCATAATAGTTGTAGACGACGGCGCAGCGTTTGCCTTCCGGCACGCGGGTCGGCGTGAAATCGACCGCGTCGTGGAAGCCATAGATGCCGAGCGCACCGAGATCGCGCAGTTCGGCAAGGTTTTCGACGGCTGCCGTCGGATCGTACTGGCTGGCGAGGATCGACGCATAGGGTGCGATGACGGCATTCTGGCCAAGACCGCGCTTCAGGCCGAGCGTCGGCACACCGAAATTGGTGTACTGGTAGTGCATCTGATGGTCGAGCGCGTTGAACGCCGCTTCCGAAATCCCCCACGGCGTGCCGAGACGGCGGCCATGATTGATCTGTTCCTTGACGATCAGGTTGTTGGTCTGGTTGAGAATACCGCCCTGGCGCTCCTGCATGACGAGCGGCGGCATCAGGTATTCGAACATCGAACCCGACCACGAGACCAGCGCGCCGCGCGCCCCGATCGGTACGACGTGACGGCCGAGCTTGTACCAGTGCTCGTTGGGCAGATCGCCCTTGGCGATGCCGAACAGGCTGGTCAGGCGCGCTTCCGATGCCAGAAGGTCGTAGCAGGCTTCATCGACTTCGTTGCTTTCGACCCGGTAACCGATCGACAGAAGACGGCGGTCCTTGCGGAACACGAACTTGAAGTCCATCGCAAAGGCGATCTTGCGAGCCTTGTCGCGCAACACGGCGAGACGGTCACGCAACTCCTCGACATTGGCATTGTCGAAGGTCGAATCGGCAATATGCGATTCGCAGACGGCGACCAGCGAGGCAGACCACTTGATGACTTCCTCGCTCTGCGCCGAACGCACTTCATGGTCGAGGTTGACGGCAAGCTTCTGGATATCGCGGGCGAGAACCGAAAGGTTGATGATGCGGATCGAGGCGAACTCGTGCTCGCGCTTGACGGCGGCAAGCGCGTTGGCAAAGCCGATGATCCGCTCTTCCAGCCGGCGGCGCAGCGGGCGAACCGTCTTGCGATCGTCGGGAAGCGCCTTCAACGTTTCGCCGAGAATGCCGGCAACGTCGCCAATACCGTCGAGATTGCCCTGCAGATGCGCGGACGGCGCTTCCGCCCAGACACGGCAGGCCGAAGAAATGGCGATCAGGTGGCCGGCGAAGTTGCCGCTATCGACCGACGATACGTAACGCGGCGTCAGCGGCTTCAACGTGTCGGTATGGTACCAGTTGAACATGTGGCCACGGAACTTGTCCGCACGCTCGACGGTCGCAAGCGTCTGCTCCAGACGTTCGATCGTCTCGGCGAAGCTGATCCAGCCGAAATGCCGCGCCGAGATCGTCGACAGCAGATAGACGCCGATATTGGTCGGCGAGGTCCGCTTGGCGATCGAAGGGTTCGGCTTTTCCTGGTAGTTGTCCGGCGGCAGGTAGTTCTGTTCCGGCGTGACGAACATTTCGAAATAACGCCAGGTGCGGCGCGCGATCTTGCGCAGCTCGATCGAGACGTTTTCCGGCACGAACAGCTTGTCTTCCGTCTCGGCCGACTGGCTGACATACCAGGCAAGGAGCGGCGAGAAAATCCACAGGATGGCGAACGGAATGCCGACGAGGAAGGCATTGTCGCCCGGAATGGCGGCCAGCACGATGCTGAGCACGGCAATTGCCGGCGCATGCCACATGGCGCGGTAATAATCGGTCGGGCTGCCCTGCGCGTTCGACTGGATCGAGGCAGCAGTCTTCCATTCCAGCATCAGCTTGCGGGAAACGAACAGACGATAGAGCGAACGCCCGATCGCATCGGTCATGATGCAGGCAGAATCGGCGATGAAGACGATGCGGAGCGCAACCTGCGCATTTGTCGAGCGCACGTCGGTCCATACGGAATAGAAATGCGCCTTGGCGACATTGTCGCTCGAGCGCGGCAGAAGATTGGTCAGCAGCGAAATCGTCGGAGCGACGAACAGCGAGAAGATCAGCAGGATCTGCCAGATCAGCGCGCCGAGCGGGTCCATGAAATACCAGCCGAGCACGGACGCGAAGAACCACGCGATCGGGGTGAGCGATCGGCGCAGGTTGTCGAGCATCTTCCAGCGGCCAAGCGCGGTAACGCCCCGCTTCGCATCGATGATATAGGGAATGAGCTGCCAGTCGCCGCGGGCCCAGCGATGCTGGCGCGAAACTTCGACTTCGTAACGGGTCGGATAATCCTCAACCAGTTCGACATCGGTGACGAGAGCGCAACGCGCGAAAGACCCTTCGAGAAGGTCATGGGAGAGAACCGCGTTCTCTTCGATACGGCCCTTCAGCGACGCCTCGAAGGCATCGACGTGATAGAGGCCCTTGCCGGTGAACGAACCTTCGGCGGTCAGATCCTGATAGACGTCGGAAACGGCAAAGACGTAAGGGTCGAGACCGCGGCCGACCGAAAAGACGCGCTGGAAGACCGAGGCTTCCGTACCCGTCGTCAGCGACGGGGTGACGCGCGGCTGCATCAGGCCGTAGCCCTTTATCACCTGGTTGGTCTCAGGATCGAGAACCGGGCGGTTGATCGGATGATGCATCTTGCCGACCAGCTTGGTCGCCGCATCACGGATGAGGCGGGTATCGGCATCGAGCGTCATCACATACTGGACATCTGCCGGAACCGTATTGGCGCCCTGCAGATAGGTCGTGTCGCGGTCGCCGCGCAGAAGCAGGTTCAGCTCGTGCAGCTTGCCGCGCTTGCGCTCCCAGCCCATCCAAACGCCTTCATTCGCATTGAACAGGCGGCGACGGTGCAGCAGGAAGAAGCGGTCGCTTGTGACCTCTTCCTTGTAGCGCGCATTGAGGGCCACGATTTCGCGCTTGGCATAATCGAGGATTTCGAGATCGGCCTCGGTCTGCTCCAGCTTGCTGTCGCGCCAGTCGGAAAGCAGCGAGAAGTAGATTTCGCCCTGCGGGTTGGCCAGATAATGGACTTCAAGATTGCGCACCAGTTCATCGACCGTATCGCGGTCGGTGATCAGACACGGCACGACGACGAGCGTCTTTGCCTCTTCCGGAATGCCTTCCTTGAACTCGTAACCGACCAGACGTGCCGGCTTGACGAAATAGGTGACGACCGTATTGAACAGGCCGGTCGCACCTTCGGACGCCGGAAGCGCGAACATCAGGAGCAGGAAGAAGACGACGATCAGCGGGATAGCGGCCTGAACCAGGAAATAGCCGGTCAGCGCCAGCGCCAGAACCGTCAGCAGGATCACCGGCCCGGCAATGGCAAACCAGTTGAGGCGGCGATAGGCGCGCACGGCGCGCTGCAACAACGGCGGCTTGTAGCCGACGGCAGCTTCCAGTTCCTTGCGATGGCGGCCGACGATGAAGGCTGCGACATTGGTCTCGCGCACATCGGGATCTTTTGCAGCCGCTTCCGTCGCCAGCTTGATGGCAGCCTGGGTGACTTCCGCTTCACTGCGCTTGGAAAGCCGGGCAAGCTTTTCGATGCGGTTGCGATAGGCGTTGCGCGAACCGAAATCGAGCGCTTCGTAATCGGTATGCTCGCGGAACAGCTTGTCGATCTGCGAAACGTCCTCGAACCAGACGCTCCATTCCGTATCGATGATCAGACGCAGGCTCTTAATGATATTGCCCATCGTCACGTTGCCGGACGAAAGACGGCTCTGTTCCGACTGCGTCACCGTCTCGACGTCGGTACCGGCGGCGGCAAGGCGCTTTTCCAGCCATGTCGTCGCAAAGGTGGTGGATTGCGAGGCATTGCGCATGCGGTAGAGGAACTGCGCCGCAAACGTATTGTCGCGGACAAGATCCTCGACCCCGGCAAGCACCTTGGCGCTTTCCGTTTCGTCGTTCAGGCGGATGATTTCGTCGGCGACGTCATTGGCGCGCTTGCGCATGTTGCGCGAACGGTCCACGCGGGTCGCGATACGGCGCAGGTTCTCGATCAGCACGAAGCGGATGAAAGACGGCAGCGCCCAGAGCTCGCCGATCTCCAGCGGTTCGTTTTCCTGAAAACCCTCGACCATGGCGGCCAGCGTTTCGCGGTTCACGCCGCTATGGGTGTGGGCCACATAAAGCCAGGCAAGCGCCAGAACGCGTGGAATTTTCTGCCCCTGCACGACGCGGGTCGGCAATTGCTTGAAGAACTTCTTGGGAAAATCGCGCCGGACTTCCTGGATCGCTTCCTCGACGATGTAATAATTGTCGAGCAGCCATTCGGCAGCCGGCGTGATCGAGGCGCCCGCATCGACATCCAGTGCGGCGGCCCGGTAGACGCGAAGGATTTCCTTCTCGTTGTCGGAATGCTGCTGGAAGAATTCGAAGGACATGAAGCCGGGAAGCTCGCCGTTTTCCCCGCGACCGAGCTGCACTCCGCAGTCCCTGAGGTCTTCTATCGTGAGATAGGTGGCGCGGATCGAATCATTGTGATCGATCTGCTTGACCTCTGTTTCGCGCGAGGAGCCTGGCATCGAAGTATCAAGGGACATGGACACGCTTCTGAATAAGGATTCGGGGTTTATCGGCCAAATTGCTCGGGCCTACGCCGGAGAACCGTGCCGCCATTGAGGAAATGGCAGCAGGATCCGATGCAATCCGCGCGAAGGGAGATAGAGGCCGGCTACAATATTGCAAACGAAACACACCAACTATCGCCAGCCACAGTTCGGATTGACACATTATAAGCCATTAACTCTCACAGCCTGAATAAAGGCTGAACGGATTCAATCGTTTGATTATGGGAAGAAAACCGTAGGCCCGACGAACACTCGATTGGCGCTCGACGATCGATGCGCTATACCCTCGCCTTCTCTTGGGCGAAGGCATCGAAAGGCATCAGGATGACGCTGCGATTTTCAAACGACATGGCTGACGTGGTCGCTATTCGCCGGCATCTGCATGAAAATCCCGAGCTTGGCCTTTCCGAATTCAACACATCGGACTTCATCGCGGCAAAGCTTGAGGAATAGGGTTACGAAGTGACCCGCGGCCTCGCCAGGACCGGTGTCGTCGCGACCCTGCGCAATGGCAACGGCACCCGCTCCGTCGGCATTCGCGCCGATATCGACGCCCTGCCGATCACCGAGGAAACGGGAGCCGAATACGCGAGCAAGAACAAGGGCGTGATGCATGCCTGCGGTCATGACGGACACACGGCCATGCTGCTCGGCGCCGCAAAAATCCTTGCTGAACGAAAGAATTTCGACGGCACGATCCATCTGATCTTCCAGCCAGCCGAGGAAAATTTCGGCGGTGCAAAGATCATGATCGACGAGGGCCTGTTCGACAGGTTCCCTTGCGATGCCGTCTTCGGCATGCACAATGATCCGGGCATGCCTTTCGGCAAGGTCTTCGTCAAGGACGGTCCGTTAATGGCAGCGGTCGATGAATGCCGCATCATCGTCAATGGTCATGGTGGTCACGGCGCCGACCCGCATGCAGCAAAGGACCCGATCGTTGCCGGCGCCAGCATCATCATGGCGCTACAAACTGTCGTATCGCGCAACATCCACCCGCTCGATCCGGCCGTCGTCACTGTCGGCGCCTTCAACGCCGGCATCGCCAGCAACGTCATTCCCGAACGGGCGGAAATGGTCATCACCATCCGCTCCTTCGATCCGAAGGTGCGCGACAAGCTGGAAGAACGCATCCGCGGAATCGCGGAAGGCCAAGCAGCAAGCTACGGCATGACGGCGACGGTCAAATACGACCGCGGTTACGAGGCCACCATCAATCACACGACGGAGACCGATTTTGTCCGGGATCTGGCGAAAAAGGTGGTCGGCGCGGAAAATGTTGCCGAGATCGAGCGCCCGATGATGGGGGCTGAAGACTTCGCCTATATGCTCGCGGAGCGGCCCGGGAGCTATTTCTTCCTCGGCACGGCAAAGACCGAGAAAGATCCCTCGCTGCATCATCCGCGTTTCGACTTCAACGACGACGCACTGCCGATCGGCGTCAATCTGTGGGTCGAATTGGCTGAGACATATCTGGCGGAGAAGTAGGATCACTCGGCAGCAGATGATGTGACCGCCGAGATAGCATCACACTCTGCCGTCATGCTTGGGCATGTCCCGAGCATCTACTGATGCCGAATTGTTGGAAATGCGATCAAATCCTCGGGACAAGCCCGAGGATGACGTTAAGCAGGCGGCGCTCCCAGAATTAGAAAATTCCGAGCGTAACCGCGCCGACGAAAACGAAGGCGGCGACGGCGATTGCCAGATGGGTAGCGGACTGCCAGCTGCCGAACACCGAGTGGCGGTGGGAAAGCGATCGTGTCTGAACATTCGTATGCCGCATGATCTTTCCTCCAGGCTTTGTCACCAGTCGTCGGGTGATGACTGATGCTACCTAATCCCTATCAAGTTGGTAGAGATAAAGTTCCAAGCAAGACGAGCGGATTGGAAAATCCTTTTCCGTTAATGCCTGTATTGTGGCGTTAACGGTTTATTATGCCTCCGGTTCCACTGGCGCCTTTTTCCAGCCTCAATCCGGGTTCCGCTCGAGCGCCATCCGGAAGATGTCTCCATCGACATTTCCACCCGAGCAGACGGCAATGACCGTATCACCCAGCAACTCGCCATGGAAAAGTGCGGCGGCCAGAGCCACCGCTCCACCCGGCTCGACGACGATTTTCAGCCGGCTGAAGGCAAGCGCCATCGCCTTCAGAGCCTCGTCTTCGGTGACGACCAGCCCTGCGCCGCAAAGCTTCGACATGATCGGAAAGGTGATGTTTCCCGGCTGCGGCGTGATGATCGCATCGCAGAGCGAGCCGGATTGCGTCGCGTTCTTCTCGATCTTTCCCGATACCAGCGAACGCGTGACGTCGTCGAACCCTTCCGGTTCGCAAGGATGGACGATGAAGCTCGGTGCCTTGGCGGCCAGCGCCAGAGAGACACCGGAAATGAAGCCACCGCCACCGGTCGGAACGAGAACATCGGCCTTGTCGATGCCGAGTTCGTTAGCCTGTTCGGCGATTTCCAGACCCGCTGTTCCCTGCCCTGCGATCACCAGCGGCTCGTCGAAGGGCTTGATCAGCGTCAGCTCGCGCTCGGCCGAAAGGCGCGCACCGATGGCATCCCGGTCTTCGGTCGCGCGGTCGTAAAGCACGACTTCGGCCCCATAGGCGCGGGTATTCTCGATCTTGATGCGTGGCGCATCGCCCGGCATGATGATGACAGCCGCAATGCCGTGCAGCTTTGCGGCAAGGGCCACGCCCTGCGCATGATTGCCGGAAGAAAACGCAATCACGCCCTTCGCACGGATTTCCGGTGGCAGGCCAGAGATTGCCGACCATGCGCCGCGGAACTTGAACGATCCCGTATGCTGCAGGCATTCAGGTTTGACGAAAATCCGCCGGCCGGCGATCTCGTCAAGGAAGGGCGAAGACAGCAGCGGCGTGCGGCGGACATGGCCGTCGAGACGGACTCGGGCGGCTTCGATCATGGCAATATCGGTCATGGAAATCCCAAAGCAGAGAGCGAATGGCAAAAACCTATTATCGACCCGGCGGCAGGTAAAGCAGCTCGCAATGAGAAGATTGTCACCCTGTCAATTCAGCGCGACAGCATGGCGCCGACCTTCACCACCGCCTTGATGGGCAGGTGGTCCGATGCCAGTCGCGAGAGCGGCGTGTCATGGGTCTCGACCCGGTCGATCAGACCCGGCCGGTTGGCCATGATCCGGTCGAGCGCCAGAACCGGCAGCCGCGAAGGAAAGCTCGGCACCGCGGATGGCAGGCCGAACACGGTCGCCAGCGTGTTGAGCGAAGAGCGGTTGCCCAGCCGCCATTCGTTGAGATCGCCCATCAGCACGGTCGGATGTTCCTCGCGAGCGCTGAGGATATCGAGGATCATCCGGGCTTGCTGCTGGCGGGAGCGGTTGAGCAGCCCAAGATGCGCGGCAATCACACGGAACGTGTGACCATCCTTCAGATCGAGTTCCGCCATCAGCGCACCGCGCGGCTCAAGCCCCGGAAGCTTGACCTGATGCACGTCGCGCACCGCGCCTTCGCGGAAGAAAACGACATTGCCATGCCAGCCATGCGCCATGGCAACGCCGGAGACAGGTACGGGGCAAAGTCCCGTTTCCCTTTCCATCCAGCTGAGGTCGAGAAGTCCGCGACGTTCGCCGAACCGCGTGTCGGCCTCTTGCAGCGCGATGATATCGGCACCGATCTCGCGGATCACCTGGGCGATCCGGCCCGGATCGAACTTGCCGTCTACCCCGACGCATTTATGCACATTGTAGGACGCAACCAGCAGGCCGGATGACGGATCATGCGGCGCGTGCCCCCCGCCCCGGTTCTTGCGGGCGCGGATCGACGCGATGATGCTTGCCGGCAGGGTTGTACGTTTTTCATGCATCGTCGTTGGTTCTTCAAATTACACCGACGCAAGCCACGCCGACAGATACAAATTACAGATAGGGTGACCCCAACCAGAGCACCCGTTCAAGGAAGCGTTTTGCAAATGGTCGTGAACGCAGGCCATGCAGCGTCACCTCCTCCGCAGAGGAAATAGCCAGATCGACCCTTCGTTCCAATGCTTCGGCAAAACTGCGATCGAAAACCTCGAGATCGACCTCGAAATTGAGCCTCAGCGAGCGGGGATCGATGTTGGAGGAACCGACATAGGACCAGCAGCCGTCGATTGCCATCAACTTGGAATGATTGAACGGCCCGGAGGCCCGCCAGATGCGGCAGTAGTTTTTCAGCATCTGGTCGAACTGCGCCGTCATAGCAAGGTCGACGAGTTTCAGGTTGTTGGTGCTCGGCACGACGATATCGACCACCACCCCGCGCCGCGCCGCGGTGATCAGCGCCGTAATCAGTTCGCGGTCGGGCAGGAAATAGGGAGAGACGATCCGGATCGACGACCGGGCAATGGAAAAGGCGCCCATCAGCATCTTCTGGTTCGTCTCGACGCTGCGATCCGGGCCGGAGGATACGGTGCGCATGACGGTCGGCGCGCCGGGCTCGGTATCCGGTGCCGGCACCTTCCACGCGTCGCCTTCCAGCCTTTCGTCGGTCGAGAACTGCCAGTCGGCAGCGGCGATCGCCAGAAGATCGGCAACCACAGGCCCGGTTACCCGGAAATGCGTGTCGGCGGCACATTTCTCACCACTGAATTCGCAGGAAAATGCCTCGCGGATATTCATGCCACCGGTAAACGCGACCGCACCGTCGATGACCATGATCTTGCGGTGAGTGCGCAGGTTGGCATAAGGCATGCGCAGGCCGGTGATGACGTTGCCGTTAAACACGTCGACGGTAACGCCGCCTTCGCGCAGCATGCCGAGCACGCTCGGAACCGAATAACGAGCGCCGACAGCATCGATCAGCACGCGCACCTCGACGCCGCGTCCGGCCGCTGCACTCAGCGCCGCGATAAACCGCCTGCCGATCCGGTCGCGGTCGAAAATATAGGTTTCCAACAGCAGGGAACGCTTTGCACCCTCGATCGCCTCCAGCATGGCACGATAGGCAGCATCGCCATTGTCGAAGGCCGATATGCCGTTTCCGGTGGTCAGATGATGCCGGGTGACGCGGTCACCGAGCGTCTTCATCGCCCGAAAACGATAACCGAAGTCTCGGACGACCTGATCGTCCGTCGCGTCGTAGGAGGCGAAGTCGGCGCGCTCGGTGCCCTGCAGCAGCGAGCGCCGGTCACCGATGACGTTGCGGCGGATGCGGTTGATGCCAGCAATGAGATAAAATGCGGCACCGACGATCGGCGACAGGATGATGACGCCGACCCAGCCGACAGCGGAACGGACCTCTTCCTTCGTCATTGTTGCATGCACGGCTGCGGAAGCCCCGGCCACAATCGAAATGATAAAGAGGATATGTGGCCAATAGGCTTGTGCGATCGAGATCATGGCGTCGAATATAGGGACGCCATGGCTCTCGGCAATTGGACAATCACCGCCTTATGCGGTGAGTTGCTTGGCAAATGTCTCCAGCCCACGCTCGACCTTGTCGAACATCGTATCGACCTGTTCATCGGTGATGATCATCGGCGGGCAGAATGCCATCGAATCGCCGATCGCGCGGCTGATGACGCCCTCTTCCATCAACAGAGGCACAAGCTTGGCACCGAGCTGGCCCGCAGTGAACCCTTCGCGCGGGGCAAGCTCGAAGGCGCCGATCAGGCCGACGCCACGCGTTTCGATCACAAGCGGATTTTCGCCGATCGTCTTCAGCCGCGCCAGGAACTTCGGGCTGAGCGCCTTGACGTTGCCGACGAGATCGCGCTCCTCGATGATGGCGATATTTTCCAGTGCGACGGCGGCGGCGACCGGATGGCCTGCAGCCGTGACGCCATGGCCGAACGTGCCGATCTTCGCCGATTCATCGGCCAGCGGCTGGTAGACGTTCTCGTTGATCAGCAGTGCGGAAATCGGCTGGTAAGACGAGGAAATCTGCTTCGACAGCGTGATCATGTCAGGCTGCAGATCGAATGTCGTTGTGCCGAACATGTTGCCGGTGCGGCCGAAACCGCAGATGACTTCGTCAGCGATGAACAGCACGTCGTATTTCTTCAGAACCTTCTGAATCGCTTCCCAATAGCCGGCCGGCGGCACGATGACGCCGCCCGCCCCCATGACCGGCTCACCGATAAAGGCTGCAACCGTATCCGGGCCTTCCTTCAGGATCAGGTCTTCCAGATCCTGCGCGCAGCGCTCGACGAACTGGGCTTCGGTCTCGCCTTCCGTCTTGAACACGCGGTAATGCGGGCAGCTCGTGTGCAGCACGCGGGCGAGCGGCAGGTCGAAGGAACGGTGGTTGTTGGGCAGGCCCGTCAGGCTGGCAGATGCGATGGTGACGCCGTGATAGCCCTTGGTGCGGGAAATGATCTTCTTCTTGTCCGGCTTTCCAAGAGCGTTGGACCGATACCAGACGATCTTCATCGCCGTGTCATTGGCTTCTGATCCCGAGTTGGTGAAATAGGCCTTAGACATTGGCACCGGCGCCATCTGGATCAGCTTTTCCGCAAGCTCGACCGAAGGACTGTGCGTCCGCGCCGTGAACGTGTGGTAATAAGGCAGCTTCGCCATCTGCTTGGCTGCAGCTTCCACCAGCCGGTTTTCACCGAAGCCGACGCCGACGCTCCACAGGCCGGCCATGCCCTCGATATACTGCTTGCCGGCATTGTCGTAGACATAGATGCCCTCGCCGCGCTCGATCACCAGCGCGCCATCGCGCTCCAGCGCCCGTGCGTTCGTGTAGGAATGCAGATGGTAGGCCTTGTCACGGGCCTCGAGGGAATTGGGCTGGATCGTCACGGGCTGTTCTCCTGTCGCACGAACGCGAATAGGAAATTCATAAGAGGAATTAAGCGGAATTCCAGCCCTTAGACACGATTTAATCGAGCCCGCCGTTTAAAATAATTGACGGGCTCATGAGCAAATTTCATACACTCGCTTATCGCAGCGTCATCGCCGCAATCGGTGGCTCTGCGGAAGCCGGGATCGGGCTCTTGTAATCCTGACCCTTGTGCCGGCGCTTGAGATCGGCCCAGGCCGCCTCGCGCAGCGGCTCGCTTGTCATCGCTGCCAGCCCGGTGGCAGCCATCGCCTTTGCAACGGATGCCATGCCCTTATGAGCTAGCGCGCTCTTTCCCTGTGCCACCACCTGCCAGGTATGAAGTTGCGTCCCGATCGCCAGCGTCGCGCCATAGGCCTGCACGGTCGGCACGACCCAGCTGACATCGCCCACATCGGTGGAACCACCCATCTGGCGAACTTCGCTGTGAGCCGGCAGGATGAAGTCGGCGAGCGGGATGTCCCGCTGCTCAAGGCGTTCCTGCGCCCAGCTGGCTGCAACGTCTTCCGGTGTCAGGGTGGAGCGGATCTTTTCCGCAAATTCGACATCCGCCTCATCGAACGTCGGCGGCCCCATGCTGTCCCAGATGTCCTGCATCGTGTCCATCAGCGGCGTATTCACCACAAGGTTGGAGACCCCCGCCAGAGTGACGGCCTCGACCTTGGTTTCGGTCATCAATGCGGCACCCTCGGCCACCTTCTTCACCCGTTCGATAAGCGCGAAAAGGCCGGAAAGCTCAGGCGCGCGCACGACGTAACGGACCTTCGCATGGGCCTGAACGACGTTGGGCGAAATTCCGCCGGCATCCAGAACAGCGTAGTGGATACGGCATTCGGACGGCATATGTTCGCGCATATAATTGACACCGACGCTCATCAGTTCGACGGCATCGAGCGCGCTGCGGCCCAGTTCCGGCACAGCCGCCGCATGAGCAGCACGGCCGGTGAAGGTGAAATCGATGCGGCAATTGGCAAGCGACGTTTCTCGCTGCACGCCGGCAAAGTTGCTCGGATGCCAGCTAATGGCGATATCGACATCGGAAAAAGCGCCGTCGCGGACCATGAACGCCTTGGCGGCACCGCCTTCTTCCGCCGGGCAGCCGTAATACCGCACCCGACCGGGCGTGCCCGTCTGTTCGAGCCAGTCCTTGAGCGCGGTCGCGGCCAGAAGCGACGCCGAACCAAGCAGGTTGTGCCCGCAGCCATGACCGTTCGCATTCGCTACCAGCGGATCGTGTTCGATGGCGCCCGCCTTCTGGCTGAGGCCGGCAAGTGCATCATATTCGCCGAGAAAAGCGATGACCGGGCCATCCCTGCCTGCTTCACCCATGACGGCGGTCGGAATGTTGGCAACCGCATCGGTGATCCGGAATCCCTGCGCTTCCAGCATCTCACGATGGGCAGCTGCAGACTGGGTTTCCATGTAGCAAGTTTCAGGCGTTTCCCAGACCTGGTTGGCCAATTCGGCGAACACTTCCGTCTTGCGATCCACGATATCCCAGACGAGAGGGAGGTTTGAATTACCTTCAGTCATGAAACAGCCGCCTTGAGCTTTTGGTATGTAATGCGCTGACTGCATACCTACCGCTTTCCGACGCGAGCGCAACGCATAATGCAAAGAATTAAGGCTATGCGCATCAATTGGGCAGAGCCACCTCACTTGTGATCAACAGGTGAATCTTAGCGTCTCGACAACCGACCGATAATCGCTATTCTCGCGCGCCACGGGAGGCAGACACGCTGGGCGAGCACTGCCTTTCGGCAAAACAAATATGGAGTGAACGGGCAAAGGCCGGGCATGATGTCCTGCATTTGGCGCCAGACGTGGAATGTTATTTCTCGGACGGCCGCAATGCATGATGACCGGCATGACCCTGCAGTTCACCCGGAGATGGGGACACGTATTCGACCGGCATCGCCTCGAGGCCTGCCGGTCAGGAGGTGACGGACACAGGGTTTGGCTTAAAAGATGCGGCAAAACGCATCACAAATCAGGGAAATCAACCGTGCTGGCAAAGCCGGCACAGGTAGGGAGACTATCAATGAAACGCGTACTTACTCTCGCAGCGGCGGCGCTTCTGTCCGCAACATTCTTTGCCGGCGCAGCCAGCGCGAAGACCTTCGTTTATTGCTCCGAAGGTTCGCCGGAAGGCTTCGATCCGGGCCTCTACACCGCCGGTACGACCTTCGACGCGTCGGCCCATCCGATCTTCAACCGTCTGCTCGAGTTCAAGCCGGGCACGACGCAGCCGGAAGCCGGTCTCGCCGAGAGCTGGGACATTTCGTCTGACGGCACCATCTACACATTCAAGCTGCGCAAGGGCGTCAAGTTCCAGACCATGGACTTCTTCACCCCGACCCGCGAATTCAATGCAGACGACGTCATCTTCTCGATCGGCCGTCAGGTTGACGAAAAGAACGCCTGGAACAAGTACGTTTCCGGCGGCACATGGGAATATGCCGACGGCATGGGCTTCCCGAAGCTGATCAAGTCGATCGAAAAGGTCGATGACCTGACCGTCAAGGTCACCCTGACCCGTCCGGAAGCGCCGTTCCTTGCCAACCTCGCAATGCCGTTCGCTTCGATCCTGTCGAAGGAATATGCCGACAGCCTCGAAAAGGCCGGCACCAAGGAACAGCTGAACCAGAACCCGGTAGGCACCGGCCCGTTCACCTTCGTCGCCTACCAGCAGGATGCCATCATCCGCTACAAGAAGAACGCCGATTACTGGGGCACCGCTCCGAAGATCGACGATCTCGTTTTCGCGATCACAAGCGACGCTGCCGTTCGTTACCAGAAGCTGAAGGCCGGCGAATGCCACCTGATGCCGTTCCCGAACGCTGCCGACGTTCAGTCGATGAAGGCCGACCCGAACCTGGAAGTGCTCGAGCAGGAAGGCCTCAACATCGCCTACCTCGCCTACAACACGACCCAGGCTCCGTTCGACAAGCCGGAAGTCCGTATCGCGCTCAACAAGGCGATCAACAAGAAGGCGATCGTCGACGCCGTCTTCCAGGGCATGGCAACGCCTGCCACCAACCCGATCCCGCCGACGATGTGGTCCTACAACAACGACGTCAAGGACGACACCTACGACCTCGACGCCGCCAAGAAGATGCTGACGGATGCCGGCGTCAAGGACCTTTCCATGAAGGTTTGGGCAATGCCGGTTTCTCGTCCGTACATGCTCAACGCACGCCGCGCTGCCGAAATCATCCAGGACGATTTCGCCAAGATCGGCGTCAAGGTCGAGATCGTTTCCTACGAATGGGCTGAATACCTGCAGCGTTCGAAGGACAAGAACCGTGACGGTGCTGCCATCATGGGCTGGACCGGCGACAACGGCGACCCGGACAACTTCCTCGACACCCTGCTCGGTTGCGACGCCATCGGCGGCAATAACCGTGCACAGTGGTGCAACAAGGAATTCGACGCTCTCGTGAAGAAGGCCAAGTCGACCTCCGACCAGGCCGAACGCACCAAGCTCTATGAGCAGGCGCAGGTCATCTTCAAGAAGGACGCTCCCTGGGCAACCATCGATCACTCGCTCGCCGTCGTTCCGATGCGCAAGGGCGTGACCGGCTTCACCCAGAGCCCGCTCGGCGATTTCACCTTCGAAGCTGTCGATATCGCCGAGTAAAACTGGCCTAACACAACTTTTTGCCGCGGGACGCGTTGCGTTTCCCGCGGCATTTTCTTATGAGATGCCTAAAAATATGGCGGTGACGCCGATATGGCTCGACCCATGGCTTGACAAAGGCCAGGATCGATCCAGCCCCTTTTCCGCAAAGGTTTAAAATGTTTGGCTTCCTTATGCGGCGCCTCGCCGTCCTGATCCCGACGTTCATCGGGGTCTCCATCATCGCCTTCTCCTTCATCCGGCTTCTGCCGGGTGATCCGGTCGCGCTCCTTTCCGGTGAGCGCGTCATGTCTCCGGAGCGTCACGCGCAGATCAGCGCGCAGCTCGGCATGGACCGCCCGATGGTCGTCCAGTATTTCGATTATCTCGGCGGCGTGCTGACCGGTGATTTCGGCACTTCGATCGTCTCCAAGAAGCCGGTTCTCGACCAGTTCCTGACGCTGTTCCCGGCAACGGTCGAACTGTCCTTCTGTGCTATCATCATCGCCATCGCACTCGGCATCCCGGCCGGCGTGATTGCCGCGATGAAGCGCGGCTCGATCTTCGACCAGGGACTGATGGGCATTGCGCTTGTCGGTTATTCCATGCCGATCTTCTGGTGGGGTCTGCTGCTGATCATCCTGTTTTCCGGCACCCTGCAATGGTTCCCGGTTTCGGGCCGCATCTCGCTGATGTTCTATTTCCCCCAAGTGACCGGCTTCATGCTGATCGACAGCCTGATCTCGGGCCAGAAGGGCGCCTTTTCATCGGCGCTCAGCCATCTGGCGCTGCCGTCGATCGTGCTCGCCACCATTCCTCTGGCCGTCATCGCCCGCCAGACGCGATCCGCCATGCTGGAAGTGCTGTCCGAAGATTACGTCCGCACCGCCCGCGCCAAGGGCCTGTCGCCCTTCCGCGTCGTCGGCGTCCACGCGCTGCGCAATGCCATGATCCCGGTCATCACCACGGTCGGACTGCAGGTCGGCGTCATGCTGGCCGGTGCCATCCTCACCGAGACGATCTTCTCCTGGCCGGGCATCGGCAAATGGATCCTCGATAGCGTCTTCCGCCGCGACTATGCCGTCATTCAGGGTGGGTTGCTGTTGATCGCCGCGATCATCATGACCGTCAACCTGATCGTCGATCTGCTTTATGGCCTGATCAATCCCCGAATCCGGCACTGATCCGCCACCAAGAAGGAGAAAAATCCCATGGCTGACGTCACCATAACGCAAAAGGCGGCGGAGCCCGTCTCCAGCGCCCAGATGCGCCGCCAGATGCTCAAGGAGTTCTGGTTCTACTTTTCCGAAAACCGCGGTGCCGTCATCGGCCTGTTCGTTTTCCTCTTCCTCGTGCTGGTCGCCGTTCTGGCACCGGTGATCGCGCCGCATTCGCCGTTCGAACAGTATCGCGAAGCAGTGCTGAAGCCGCCGGTATGGGCTGCAGGCGGCAGCGCGACCTATCTGCTCGGCACCGATCCTGTCGGCCGTGATATCCTGTCGCGCCTGATCTACGGCGCTCAGTATTCGCTGTTCGTCGGTCTCGTCGTCACGACGCTGTCGCTGATTTCGGGCATCGTCGTCGGCCTGCTGGCCGGTTATTACCGCGGCTGGCTCGACACGATCATCATGCGCCTGATGGACATGATCCTTGCCGTGCCGTCGCTGCTTCTGGCACTGGTTCTGGTCACCATTCTCGGCCCCGGCCTCAACAGCGCGATGATCGCCATCGCCGTGACGCTGCAGCCGCATTTCGTCCGCCTGACACGCGCCGCCGTGATGGCGGAGAAGACCCGCGATTACGTCACCGCCGCCCGCATTGCCGGTGCAAGCCCGTTCCGACTGATGTTCCGCACCATCCTGCCGAACTGCACCGCACCGCTGATCGTCCAGGCGACGCTGTCTTTTTCGAACGCTATCCTCGACGCGGCAGCGCTCGGCTTCCTCGGCATGGGCGCTCAGCCGCCGACACCCGAATGGGGCACAATGCTGGCCGAAGCCCGCGAATTCATCCTGCGCGCCTGGTGGGTCGTCACCTTCCCGGGTCTCGCAATCCTCATCACCGTTCTGGCCATCAATCTGATGGGCGACGGCCTGCGCGACGCGCTTGATCCGAAACTGAAGAGGTCCTGACATGGCACTTCTGCAAATCGACAATCTTACCGTTGAATTCGAAACCTCGACCGGCTGGTTCCGCGCCGTCGATGGCGTCTCGATCTCGGTTGAAAAGGCCGAGGTTCTTGCGATCGTCGGCGAATCCGGCTCCGGCAAGTCGGTCTCGATGCTGGCTGTGATGGGCCTGCTTCCGTGGACGGCAAAGATCACCGCCGACCGCATGCTGTTCGAAGGCAAGGATATCCAGAACTTGAGCCCGGCCGAACGCCGCAAGCTGATCGGCAAGGATATCGCCATGATCTTCCAGGAACCGGTGGCGAGCCTCAATCCTTGCTTCACCGTCGGTTTCCAGATCGAGGAAGTGCTGCGCATCCATCTCGGCCTCGACAAAAAGGCTCGTCGTGCCCGCGCGATCGAACTGTTCAAGCTGGTTGGCCTGCCGAACCCGGAAGAGCGTCTCAACGCATTTCCGCACCAGATGTCGGGTGGCCAGTGCCAGCGCGTGATGATCGCCATCGCGATCGCCTGCGACCCGAAGCTGCTGATCGCCGACGAACCGACCACAGCCCTCGACGTGACCATCCAGAAGCAGATCCTTGACCTGATCATGGACCTGCAGGCTCGTACCGGCATGGGCCTGATCATGATCACCCATGACATGGGCGTTGTCGCCGAGACCGCCGACCGCGTCGTCGTGCAATACAAGGGCCGCAAGATGGAGGAGGCCGACGTGCTTTCCCTGTTCGAAAACCCGAAGAGCAACTACACCAAGGCGCTGCTGGCGGCCCTGCCGGAAAACGCCACGGGTGATCGGTTGACAACCGTTTCTGCCTTCTTCGACGGCAATCCGGAACCTGCCTCCTCTGCAGAGATAAGCGGAGTTACAGCATGAGCGACATCAACACCCCGATGCTCGAAGTCCGCAATATCAAGCGCGACTACGAACTGCCGTCCGGCTTCATGAAGCCGAAAAAGACCGTTCATGCGGTCAAGGGCGTATCCTTCAAGCTGGAACGCGGCAAAACGCTGGCGATCGTCGGTGAGTCGGGCTGCGGCAAGTCCACGCTCGCCCGGATGATCACCTTCATCGACGAACCGACCGCCGGCGAACTGATCATCGACGGCCAGAAGATGGATACCCGCCCGGGCCATCTGACCGCCGAAATGCGCCAGAAGGTGCAGATCGTTTTCCAGAACCCTTACGGCTCGCTCAACCCGCGCCAGAAGATCGGTGACGTTCTGGGTGAGCCGCTGGCCATCAACACCTCGATGCCAGCCTCCGAACGCCGTGACCGCGCCACCGAAATGCTGATCAAGGTCGGCCTCGGCCCGGAACACTACAACCGCTACCCGCACATGTTCTCCGGCGGCCAGCGTCAGCGTATCGCCATTGCCCGCGCACTGATGATGAACCCGAAACTGCTCGTCCTCGACGAGCCGGTCTCTGCCCTCGACCTCTCGGTCCAAGCCCAGGTGCTCAATCTGCTCGCCGACCTGCAGGACGAATTCGACCTCACCTACGTCTTCATCAGCCACGACCTCTCGGTCGTGCGTTATATCGCCGACGAGGTGATGGTGATGTATTACGGCGAAGCGGTGGAATACGGCACGCGCGAAGAGGTGTTTTCGGCCCCGAAGCACGAATACACCCAAACCCTGTTCAAGGCGACGCCGAAAGCCGACGTGGACTCCATCCGCGAACGGATCGCGAAGAAGAAGGCGGCTTCGGCGGCTTGATGTAGAGCGCTATGTCACACTGACAGTCATCCTCGGGCTTGTCCCGAGGATCTACGCACGTTGCCTCGGTTGCAACTTTGGCAGATGCTTTGACAGGCCGAGCACGGCGGAACAAGCCAGCTGTCTCGCCTGCGACCTATCCCCTCACCAACAAAATCTAGCACTTAGCTTTGCTAAGATGCTGATTTTGTAACCTCTCTCACAAGGGGAGAGGGAAGGCTCGAGCAGGCCTCCCCGGCATCTCTCCCCTTGTGGGAGAGAAAGCGATTTCAACATCTTAGCCGAAGGCGAAGTGTTAGAAATCGCAAGTGAGGGGATCCTGCGTCAGGCACGCGCCCAACCTACTCCACAAACACCCTGACCGTCGCAGCCCTCCCCGCCGCATCGATCACCGTCAGCGTCGAAAACCCCGCCCCTTCCGGCAGCCATTCATTTGTCCTACGGCGCGACAGATCCGACAGCGGCTTGCCGTTGGCGAGCCACCGGAATGGCGGACGGCCGCCCTGCAGTTTCAGCACCAGCGGCGAAATTTCTCCGGACAAAGCCCCCAGATCCACCTTCGCCCCTTCCGGCGGATAAACGATCTGCGGTGCCGCCTCGCGGATGCCTCCGCCGAGCGAGGACCGGACCAGTCCGCTCGCCGTCATCGCAAACCGCCTTTGCCCGATCGGCAGGTCGGATTGCGAAAGCCGCACCGCCCCCGCTGGTGCCGGCGGATGCGGCGTGATCGCCACGCCGGACCGCGCAAACGCCTCGAACAGGATCGGTGCCGCGGTCATGTAACCGGCAATGCCCGGCACCGCGCCATTATCCGGCCGCCCGACCCAGACACCCAGAACATAACGCCCGTCATACCCGACCGACCAGGCATCGCGGTACCCGTAGCTCGTACCGGTCTTGTAGGCGATCCCGAGCCTGCGGCTGCCGGTCGGCGGCAACACGTCGGAGAGGATATCGGTGACATTCCAGATCGCCTGGGGCTCCAGCAGCGCCTCGTTATCGAGCACGGCAGGTTTCTCGTCGATACCATTACCGAGCCGCACCGGCTGCCCGCCATTGGCAAGCGCTGCATAACTCTGCACCAGATCTTTCAGCGTGATGCCGACGCCGCCAAGCCCGATCGCCAGCCCCGGCGCCTCGTTTGCCGGGAGGACCGGCCGCACATCGGCACGACGGAAGCGGATCATCAGCCGCGATGGCCCGACCGCATCGAGCAGCCGCACCGCCGGCACGTTGAGCGACAATTGCAGCGCCTGACGCACCGTCACGTCGCCCTGGTAGGTCATGTCGAAGTTTTTCGGCCGGTAACCGAAGAAATCCGCCGGCCGGTCCTCGATCATAGTTTCCTGGGAGACCAGCCCCTGTTCGAAGGCAAGCCCGTAGATGAACGGCTTCAGCGTCGAACCCGGCGAGCGCAACACCCGCGTCATGTCGATCCATCCGGAACGCCCGGCATCGAAATAATCCGCCGAGCCCACCTCGCCGACGATCTGACCGGTCGTCGCATCGGCCATCACCATGGCAAGCGACACTTTCGGCGCAAGCTTGGCGGACGCCTCCCGCGCCACCTCCTCCAGCTTTTGCTGGATATTGCGCTTCAGCGTGCTGCGATAATCCTGCGCCTTGGGCTCTCTGCGGATCGCGGCTTCGGCCAGATGCGCCGCATAGGCCGGCAATTGTTGCCTTTGCCTCGGCACCGGATCATTCGCCGCGCGCTCCGCCTCGCCCTCGCCGGTCACCTCGACCACGGCCGGACGCGTCAGAACCCTTTCCCGTGCGGCGAGCGCCACCTGCAGCTTGCGGTCCGGCCGACGCATCTCCGGTGATTGCGGCAGGGCGACGAGAAGTGCCGCCTCCGCTACCGTCAGCCTTTTTGGCTCCTTGCCGAACCAGGCAAGGCTTGCCGCCCGCACCCCTTCCAGATTGCCGCCATAGGGCGCGTGGGTGAGATAGAGGTCGAGAATCTGCTGTTTGGTGAGCCGCCGCTCGATCTGCATGGCGCGGACGACCTGCAGGAGTTTTGCGGAAAACGACCGGGTTTCACGTGGCTCGATCAACCGCGCTACCTGCATGGACAGCGTCGAGGCACCGGACACGATCCGGCCATTGGTGAGAAGCTGCAAGGCAGCGCGCCCGATCGCCATCACATCGATGCCGCCATGTTCGTAAAACCGGCGGTCCTCATAGGCGACCAGCATGTTGAGGAACCGCGGATCGACATCCCCGACCGAAGTCTTCAGCCGCCAGCGCCCTTGCGGCGTCGCAAACGCCCGCAGCAATTGCCCATCCGCATCCAGCACCTCTCGCGACGTGATCGTGGCATTCTCAAGCGGCGGCGGATAGGCCCGATCGGCGGCATCAATACCGACGACGGCGCACGCTGCTAGAAGAAGGCAGGCGCCAAGTCCGATCGAGATTTTCCACCTGCGCTTCATGCGGGTTCTTTTTGTTGGCCAGAAACTGATTGCTTTGCGAGGAATGCCGTCTACACCCCCAGCAACACCCGCCCCTCATCCGCCTGCCGGCACCTTCTCCCCGTAAACGGGGCGAAGGAGATATGCCGCACCCTCTCCTCAAATCTTTTGCACTTCGTGGGGCACGTCACCTCTCCCCGTTTACGGGGAGAGGGGAAGCGCAGCTTGCTGCGCTCTGGGTGAGGGGCAGCGGCTCTCTCAAAGCCGGAGAGAGAGCACACCCTCACTTCACCCCCACAACCTCCATCTTGCCCGTTGCCGTCCGGGCCGAAAACTGTGGGCGGTACATGTCTTCCACCTGCGCCGCCGGGTGATCGTAGACGCCGGGCGTCACGGCGCGCACGACATAAGCGAGCGTGATCTCCCGGTTGTCGCCCGCATTGCGGTCGAAGGCGGCGACGAAGCGGTCGTTGCGGAATTCGGTATGCGCCGCCTGCACGTCCTCGATCCAGTCGAAATTGGTCAGGTTGGCGCTGTTGACGATCGACGGATTGTCGATCTCCAGACCGGCCGGCAAAAGATCCGTCACGACGATCCGCGACGGCCAGTCGTTGGTTTCGGTTATTTTCAGTACCACGACATACCGTTCGTTCTGCTTCGCCTCGCTGGCACTCACCTCTTCGCCCGCCATCGTGTAATAGCTGCGCGCAATCTCGAACCCGTCGCCACCGGCCGGCAGCGGGGTGGCTGGTGCGGCAACCGTGGTGATCGCCGCCGACAGTGGGTCGGCACTGTCATTGCGCACCGTCAGCGGATGATCGAGCAACACATCGCCTGCCATCTGCGACATCAGCGTGCCATTATGGGCGGCACCGTTGACGTTCAAACGCATGCTGTCGTCACCGGTCTGAAGCGCGCGGGCGGCGAGCAGCATCCAGGTCTGTTCCTGGGTGCTGGTGTATTTCTTCGCCGCCCATTGCTTGGCAACGACATCGGCCAAGGCCGGAACGATCGGCGGCACCGGCCGGCTTTCGGCGGCAAGCGCCAGCACCGCGGCACCGTCACGCAGCGACGAACCGTAATCCGAGCGGGCAAGGCTGACCTTGTGGACCTGCGCATTTTCCGACATCTGCAGCGCCGCATTGAAGATGGTCTTCGACCGCTGGCCATCGCCGTAAAGCGATAGCGCTGCCGCGATATGCGCCTTGGCAAGCGGCGTCGGGAAATCGTTGATCAGCGTATCGGCGTAATATCTGAGGTCGCTGATCGCCGCCTTGCGATTGCGGGACAGCACGTAGAGCGCATAGGCGATCTGGTTGCCCTGGTCGCGCACATTGGTCGTGTAGGCGAGCGTGTTCTGCAGGTTTTCCAGCGCCTGCACCAGCGGCTGTTCCGGCACGTCGTAACCCTGCTCGCGGGCCCGTGACAGGAAGTCGGTCACATAGGCATCGAGCCACAGGTCATTACCGGCACCATCCGGCCCCCAGAGGCCGAAACTGCCGGCCGAGGCCTGGAAGGACAGGACACGATAGATCGCATCCTGCACCCGCTTCTTCACCTCGGCATCATCCGTCAGCCCGTTCTGCACCGCCATTTCGCTGAGATACAACAGCGGCAGCGCCCGGCTCGTCGTCTGTTCGGCGCAGCCATAGGGGTAACGGTCGAGGCTCATCAGCAGCGCCGGAATATCGAACGCGTTGGAACGGCTGACATTGACGCTGACCGAAGCGCCCTGAAGCACGCTGTCGGCGAGAAGATTGCCGTCGATGGTGACGCTCGCTCCCGGCTTCAGATCGACCAGCCGCCGTTCCGTCACCGGCATGGCGGCCGGACGAACCGGGATGGTCAGCACCTGATCGACCGACAGGCCGGATGTATTCGCAAGCTTGATCGACACCCTGCCCTCGCCGGGTTCGATGCCGACCAGCGGCAGGGTGACGCTGGTCTTTCCGCCAGCAGTCAATTCCACCGGCTTGATCGCGCTCTGGCCGACGGCCACCGCATCGCTCGTCTCTATGGTGAGATTGTAGCTGCCAGCCGGACCATCGGTATTGGCGATATCGAGCCGCAGATTGCTGTCGTCCCCCGGCGCCAGGAAACGCGGCAGGCTCGAGGTGATGACGATCGGATCGCGGATGATCACATCCTTGACGCCGTGACCGACGCCGGATTTCGACCAGGCGACGGCCATAACCCGCGCCGTGCCATTGAACTGCGGAATATCGAAGGAGACTTTCGCCTTGCCCTGCGCATCCAGCTTCACCGGGCCGGAGAAAAAGGCGACCAGCTTTTCCTTCGGTGGGCTGGCCTGCAGCGCCATGCTGCCGCCATCGCCGCCGGTTCGCAGGCGCCCGGTCGCGCCGAGCGATCCATCGATCAGCCGCCCATAGATATCGCGGATTTCCAGCCCCAGACGGCGCTGACCGAAATACCAGTCGTCGGGTGCGGGCGGTTCGTAACGGGTGAGATTGAGAATGCCGACATCGACGGCGGCAACCGTCACATAGGCTTCCTCGTTGGCGCCGGCACCGGCCACCTGCAGCGAAATATCGAGCGGCTGGCGCGGCAAGGTCTTGTCCGGCGCATCGATGGCGACGGACAGATCGCGGGCCTCGGGATCGACCTTCAGCCAGGTAATGCCGATCGCCCGCATCGGCATGCGGCTTTCGCGCGCCTCGCCGGGGCGATAAAGCGTTGCCGTGACATAGGACCCGGCACCCCATTCCTTGGTGACGGGAATATCCACCTCGCCGCCGGTTTCGGACAGGCTGGCGGTCTTTACCGAGATCAGCTCCTCGGAACCGGCCATCACCATCAGCTCGCCGGCATAACGCGACGAGATCTTGAGTTTGGCCGTATCGCCGATCTTATAGCTCGATTTGTCCAGCGCGATTTCCAGCGCATCCGGGGTTTCGGTCGAGCTCGCGGTGACGAACCAGCCGGCATCGAATTCGACGCTGGAGGTCGGGCCGCCATTATCCGCCGTCTCCACTTCCAGCCGATAACGGCCCCATTCCGCCGGCACGGACACGCGCCCGCCATCCGTCGTCACATCAACAGTGCCATTGGCAACCTGTTTGGTGCGGGTGATCGGTTCGTAACGCCAGGATGTGCCCTCGCGATACCACTGGTAATCCTGCTCGACCTTGACGAGCTTCCACGGCAGGCCCTTCAAAGCCTGCTTGGCGCCGGCCGCATCGACCAGGATGACGTTGAAATTGCTGACAGCGCCTTCCGGCAGGTCGCCGGAAAACTCCGGCTTGATACCGATCCGCAGCCCATCCGCCTTGACCGGCAAAGACAGGTTGCGTTCGATCGCCCGGCCGCCCGTTTCCTGCATGCGCACGACGATATCGGCATTGATCAGCTTGGTGGTGGACGGCAGCTCGGTGACCTCGGCATCGAACTCCGCCTTGCCGTCTTCGTCGGTCTCGGAAATTGCATCGAGCGGAAGCCGCACGGTTTCAGTCTCTTCCTCGTCAGCCAAGCCGAACTGATAGCCCGGAAAGGCCGCATTTTCACGCGTCGGCTTCAGTGCAATCTCGCCTTCGAGCCCAAGACCCGCAGCCGGCGCGCCATACAGAAAACGCCCGTCGATGGAAACCTTAGCCGGCTTACCGACGGCGATTTCCGTCGCCGCACTCTTCATGTCGAACTCGATGCGGTCAGGCACGAAGTCGTCGACCAGAAACGTCTTTTCGCCGATCGCCGAGCCCTTGGGATCGGTAAACACCTGCATCGTCCAGGTGCCGCGCATCGATGTGTCCTGAAGCGCGAGATCGAGCGTATAGCCGCCAAGCGCGCCGGTCTTCACCATCCGCCGGTCTTCCACGCCATCGGGACGCAGGAAAACGAAAGTGAGCGGCAGATTGTCGATCGCGGTGGCATCGACATTGCGGGCCAGCGCGCTCGCATGCACCACCTCGCCCGGCCGGTAGATGCCGCGTTCCGTCCAGGGCAGAAGATCGATCGCGCCGGGTGCCGGACGCCCCGTCACGCCGCGGTCGGAAAGATCGAACCCGGCGCGGGTCATATCGAGGAAGACATAGTCCTGGCCGTTGTTCTGGGCGGTCAGCACCGCCGGGACCATTGCCGCCGTGCCGCGCATCAGCCCGGCGGTGAAGGTGGCGCGGCCATCCGCATCGGTCTTGGCGATGCCGAGCACTTCATTGTTCTTGGCAAGCAGCTGCAGGTCGACGCCGGCAATCGGTTTGGCCGAACCGAGCGAACGGGCAAACACAGTGAGCCCATCCGTACCGGCATAGGTGGTGAGCCCGATATCGGAAACGACGAACCATTGCGTCGCCTTGTCGTCATATTCCTGCGCAATCGCATTGGCAGCGGAAGCGGTCATCACATAAACGCCCGGCTTGCGCTCAGGCAGCGCTTCATCGACCGGGAAACTGGTGGTGACGTCCTTGTTCAAATCCTGGCCGAGATCGATCGTCCCCTGCCAGACGAGCTCGCCGTTTTCCTGCTCGATCCGGTCTGCAGTATAACCGCTCATCTGGGTGAGGAACTGCGAATTGGTCAGAAGCGGCGCGATGTTGCGGTCGCCGATCCGGTAGAGTTTCAGATTGGCCCGTTCGGTATTGACCGAAACGATCGGGATGCCGCGCCGTGCCGTCGACGGCAGCACGAAACTGTCGCCGGTAAACCGCACCGTCGGCGAGCGGTCCTTGACATAGAGGTCGAGATCCACCTGCGTGGTCAGCGGTTCATCGACCGACGACGGCAGGCCGCGGCGCAGCGACAGCTTGTAGCGCTGGCCATGGGTCAGGCCCTCGACGCAGATCTGGCTGTCCTTGGCCTCCATTGCCTTCGGTGCCTGCCCGTCCAGCGTCACGAAAGGCGCATAGTCCGTGCCGGCCTTGATCAGCGGTTCTGAAAACTGCACGCAGGCGCGCGGATTGGCGCTGTCGGCATCGACCGTATTGCCGGTGACGCGGAACCCTTGCCGCTCGCGTAGATCGTTATAGGCCGCCTGCACCGTGCGGGCACCGACAAGCGCAAGGCTCTGTTTGTAGGCAGTGAGCGCCTGGCGATAATTCTGCTGCTTGGCAAGTGCTGCCCCCAGCACGCCAAGAGCATCGGCTCTGGTCTGCGTCGTGCGCGACATCAGGTAACCGTTGATCGCCGCAAGCGTGCCTTCGCTGTCGGCGGTGGCATTGTTCTTGGCGATGCCGGCGGCGCGCGACAGCGCGATCCAAAGATCGCCGTCATCAGGGGTCAGCGACAGCGCACCCTTGTAATTGTAGATCGCCGTATCGACCCGGCCGGCAAGCAGTTCGCTTTGCGCGATCGTCTTCAGGTTTTCGATCCCGTAACCCTGCTGGTTGTCGCCGAGCGCCAAACCGTCCTTCTGCTCGCGGGCCTGCTGTAAAAGCTCGTCGGACAAGAAGGTCAGTCGTGGCGGTGCGCCGATATCCGGCTGGGCCGCCACCTCGACGATCTTGCCGGCAACTGCACCGGCAAAACTGTTGAGCTCACCGTGGTCGGATTTCAGAAAACACCATTTGGCTTTGACGTTATAGGTGAAGGCACGGCACTGGTTGTCACCGATACAGGCGGTGGCGCACTGATCCTGGCTGACATTCTTGACGGTCCTGAGATCGAAGCCGGTATAGTCGCTGTCAGCTGCCGTCTCGATCCGCCGTTCGGCCGCGGCAAGCGGCGTGGCCAGAAGGAGAGAAGAGAAAAGCAAGGCTGAAAAGCCGAAGATCGCGCGCCTAGACATGACCAAGTCCCCCCATGGCAGCCATCGGAAACGCTGTTGTCCAATGTGAGGACCCGCTTGTCAACGGAAGTCATCTTGTCCGTTGAGGATGAAATCAAACCGAAAGTGACGCAGCGAGGAAACTGCTCTACACAAAGCTGTGCCAGAAATGCCGTCTTGCACACTTCAATGACAGTGGCAGGCAGACAGTCTTGTGATGTAGAAGGCAGTCGATATGGCAATTCTGAATCTATTCAAGAACAGGCGTGCGGACGAGAAGTCGGAGCGGGCAAGCTTTGGCGCTCTTCTCGACGGGTATTCGATCGAGGTCATGCCGCGCACTGCGGCCAAGATCGGGAATTTCCGCGAGTTCCTGCCCGCCGGCAAGCGGGTCTATATCGCCCATATCGACGGCACCCCGATCGACGACATGGTTGCGACGGCGAAACGCCTGACTGATGACGGTTACGTCGTGATGCCGCATGTGCCGGCGCGCCTCATCCGCGACAAGGCGATGCTCGAGGACTGGGTCAACCGTTACAGCAACGGGGCCGGCGTCAGCCAGGCGCTGCTTCTGGCGGGTGGCCTCACCTCGCCCCAAGGGGAGCTCGAAAGTTCGCTTCAGCTTCTGGAAACCGGCCTTTTTGATCGCTACGGCTTCAAGCGGCTGCATATCGCCGGCCACCCGGAAGGCAACCGGGATATCGACAAGGACGGCACGACAAGATTCGTCGACAGGGCTTTGAAGTTCAAGCAGGCCTATTCCGAAAGCAGCGATGCCGAGATGGCGATCGTCACCCAGTTCGCTTTCGATGCAAACTCGATAATCCGCTGGACCGAGCGTATCGCCGAAGCAGGCGTGACGCTGCCGATCCATCTTGGCGTTGCCGGCCCGACCAAGCTTCAGACGTTGATCAAGTTCGCCATTTCCTGCGGCGTCGGCCCGTCGCTGAGCGTGCTGCAGCGGCGCGCGATGGATCTGAGCAAGCTGCTTGTCCCTTACGAACCGGATGAGTTTCTGACCGCAATCGCCAACCACAAGGCGACCCATCCGCAAAGCCTGATCGAACAGATCCACGTCTTCCCGCTTGGCGGCATCCGGGCCAGTGCCGACTGGGTGAACGAGCGGGTGCTCAAGAACAAGGTATCGACTGGCTAGCGCGGTCAGGGCGTAAAGAGAAACGGCGCGATCCGAAGACCGCGCCGCGTTGTTATCAAGATTAAGAGACCGCAATCAGCCGGAGATGTAAGGCATGATCTCGTTCGTACCGCGCCAGATCATTTCCACTGCAACGTAGAGAATGACGGCGAGACCGACATAGGCGATCCAGCGGTGCTTGTTGAGCAGGCGCGCAATGAAGCTTGCCGCAATACCCATCAGCGCGATCGAAAGAACCAGACCGAAGATCAAGACTTCCGGGTGTTCGTGCGCGGCACCGGCGACGGCCAGCACGTTGTCGAGCGACATGGAGACGTCGGCGATGACGATCTGCCATGCAGCCTGGGCGAAGGTCTTGCGCGGCGCGCCGCCGGCAACAGTGCCGTCGGCATTCAGGTCGCTGTCGGCAAGAGCCTCGTTGGCCTCGTCTTCATGGTGATGAGGCGTCCGCAGCTCGCGCCACATCTTCCAGCAGACCCAGAGCAGCAGAACGCCACCGGCAAGCAGCAGACCGACGATCTGGAGAAGCTGAGTCGTTGCGAGGGCAAAACCGATACGCAGCACCGTGGCTGCGATAATGCCGACCAGAATGGCCTTGGCGCGTTGGTCTTTCGGCAGGCCGGCAGCCGCCAGACCGATGACGATGGCGTTATCGCCTGCCAGAACCAGATCGATCATGATAACTTGCGCGAGGGCGGACAAGGCCTCCGGCGTAAAGAATTCCATCATATGACAACCCTATTTAGACGGGGTGCCTCATGTCCTGACGAGCTTTGGGTACGTGTAACGGGACGATACCACGCAACGCGTTCACCTTACGACCAAAAACCATCACGACACCGGGCACCGATATTGGACAATCCAGTCCGACATCACAGTTCATGCGAGAACTGCCAGAGGGGCCCGGTCCTGGTCGACCGAGATTTAGCGCCGCCTTGAATGAAACTCAAGTGGCAAGCTCACGAAACCGTCAGAACTCCGTGATCCGCTGGCGCAAAAGCAAGGTTCGTCCGGTCTCCATCATCTGGCTGCCGGTGGTTTCCTTACTTCGGCAGCCGCTTTTGCAGACTGTCGAGGATACGTTTTCCGAGCGCCTCGTAGTCCTCGTCGAAATGGTGCCCGCCGTCAATCGCGACGGTTTCCACCCCCGATGCCTTCATCGACGGGCACGGATCATCGTCTTCTTCGGTGCCATAGATGCACTGGACCAGACCACTTTTGATCTTGGCGATATCATCGACCGTGGTGCCACCCTCGCCTGCTCCCGCCATGCCGAGCCAGCCGGTGACGGAAATCTCGAAGTCGACTTCCTTAGACAGCGCCAATAGCGAAAGCTGCTTCACTCGCCGCTTTGTTGCCTTGGGCAGAAGATTGTAGGAGGCGGGGATGACATCCGCGCCGAACGAATAACCGATCAGCACGACATTCGAGACACCCCATTGGTCGGTATAGGTATCGATGATGCGCTTCAGGTCGTCGGCCGTTTCCTGCGGTGTCCGCTTTGCCCAGAAATAGCGCAGCGAATCGATCCCGATGACCGGCACGCCCTGTGACTGGAGATACCCGCCCAGTTCGCTGTCCAGATCGCGCCAGCCGCCGTCGCCGGAATAAACGATCGCCATCGTGTCCATGGCCGGCTTCGCCTCGAGAACCGACAAAGGCAGATCGAGAGCACCTTCGGATTTTCCGGCCGACAGCTGGTTCTGCAGCCATGTGCCGAGATAATCCTCCGCATCATCGGAAGTCTCCTTGACGACGATATCGCTATGGGCCTGTTTCAGGGTCAGCGCATGCGCCTTGCCGGCCGGATCGGCGTCGGGTGTGAAGGCAACCGTCACCGGCGCCGGCAACGTGCCATCGGTCAGTCCGTAGACAATGCCGGTATCGGTCGGACGTTTGTCGGCCGGCGTGCAGAGCTGCTTCTTCAGCGGGACGACCTCGCCCGGATCGACGGCGATCGCGCCGCCGACCGTTGCAAACGGGCTTTGCGCGATCATGGCAAGCGCCAGCGTGCCGCCCTCGTTTGCGCCGGCGACGATGGGATGGCGGTATTCGCGGTTCGCCACCCGGCGCTGCACCTGCTGCGAAAGATCCTCGATATCGGAGACCATGTAGATGCAGTCGCCGTCATCTGCAGCGAGCGACTGCATGTATGAGGGAAAATCGATGCCGACGACGGCAGCACCACTTTCGACGAGATCCTTCGCCTGCGTCTCCTCCGCAGCACCCCAGCCCTTCGCATCGGAGATCAGGAACACCATGCCGGCGAGATCCTGACCTTGCGGAAGGTAGATATGCGGCGAGGGAATAAGGCCCGTATGATAGTCCTGAGCCGCTGGCGCATTCTGAGGCTGAACCGGAACCGGATTGGAGGTCGGCGCCTGAGGTGCGGTCGGAGCAGCACTCTGGGCTGAGGTCTGTGCATGCGTCGCGGGCGCAAACGCCATGCTCAGGGCGGTCGTGAGGCCAAGAGCAAAAAACAGGGCAGGACGCATTCTCATTTACCCACTACTCCTCTCAAACCGCCGCCGATCAGCAGGGTTGCATCCATCATGGCAACGGCCGGGCCTATGCCGGAAACGGCAAGATAGCGTGGTTCCCAGCGCGGGTGAAATTTTGATTTGAACGCCTTCAGGCCCTTGAAGTTGTAAAACCGCTCGCCGTGTTCGAAGATCACGCTGCCGATCCGGTCCCAGGCAGGTGCCGCTTCCCTTTGCGCCATGCCGGAAAGCGGCGCCATCCCGAGGTTGAACTGCCGGAAACCGGCATCGCGCAGGTTTTCCATGATCCGAACGAACAGAAAGTCCATCGAGCCCTTCGGCGCATCCGGCGCAAACCGCATCAGATCGACCGTGCCCTCCTCCTTCGTATCGGTGACCGCAAGCGTCGCGAAAGCGACGATCCGGCCTTCCTTGCGCAGGATGCCGACAGGTTGCGACAGCACGTAATCGTCGCGGAAAGCCCCAAGCGAGAACGTCTTTTCGCGGGTATTATGCTCATCGAGCCAGCTGTCCGACACCTCGCGAAGGGAATCCAGATGGCTTACCACCTCATCCGGCTGCAGCATCTCGAATTCCAGCCCTTCGCGGACACCCTTGTTGATCGCCTGCCTGAGCCCCGCAAGGCGGCTACCCTTCAGCTCGAAACTGGCAAGATCGACGACCGCGAGTTCGCCAAGGCGGAAGGCACGCATGCCGGCATCTGTGCAGTAGGCGAGAAGATCGGGCGAGATCTGGTAGAACACGGCTCGTCCGCCGCCGGTTCTCGCCTCCTCGACGAACCGCCAGACCAGTTCGGCAATCTCTTTGGTCGGACCAACGGGATCGAAAAGCGCAATCCATGATCGGCCCTGGATGCCATACATGATGAAGGCGTTACCGCTGGCCGAAAACATCAGCCGTTTGTCGCCCATGCGCACAAGGTTGGCATCGGCGAAATCTTGGGCCATGGCGATATTCGTCGCCTGGGTCAGTTCTTCCGCGGTCGACAGGTCGGAGCGTCTGACAGCAGGGCGCAGCAGACTGAAGATAGACACGACAGCAGCAACGATGGCGATGCCGACCATGGCGCGCAGTCCTCGCGGCGCCTCGGCGGAAAATTCGAACTGCCACCACAGGTCGCGGCTGTAATCGACTTCACGGTAGACGAAGAACAGGATCGTCGTGGCAGCGGCAACGAGGATCAGCATCGCGACGATCCACGGCGGCGTCAGCGCCTGACGCAGCATCGAGGCGGGGCGATTGAACTGCCGCGCGCTGAGCACGAGACCGGCAAGCAGCACCGCGAGGAAAACGGCTTCGAACAGCGCGAGCGCCTTGAGCACGGAAAACAACAGGCCGAGCGTCGTACACAGAACCGCCGTCCACCATGCACCATCCAGCCTCTGCGCGATCCCGCGGGCGCTGACGAAAAGCAGGATGCCAATGATGCTGGAAAGGAAATGCGCGCCTTCCACCAGTGGAAGCGGCATGTAGCTGCCGAGGAAATTCAGGTTGGAATCCGGCGTCGGCGTAACGCTCGAAAGAACAAGCATCGCACCGGCGATCAGAGCGAAGGCCGAAAGCAGCAGCGGTGCCAGCCGGAATTCCAGCTTCCGCAAGGTCGATGCGACCGGATGTTTCGACAGTTGCCGTGCTTCCAGAAAGATGACGAATAGCGTCGCGATCAGCAGCGGCAGAACGTGATAGATGACACGATAAAGAACGAGGCTGCCGAGAACCTGGTCGATATCGACCGTATTGCCGAGCGCAGCGACGATGATTGTCTCGAACACACCAAGCCCCGCCGGGACATGGCTGAGAACGCCGGCACCGACCGCAGTCGCATAGATCGCCAGAAACGAGGGCCAGCCGATATTGGTTTGAGGCAGGAGAACATACAGTACCGATGCCGAGGCGGCGATGTCGAGCGCGGTGACGAGAAATTGCTGCGACGAGGTGCGGCTGTCGGGAAGGCGCAGATGCACCCTGCCAACCGAGATCCTGCGCCCGTCACGGCCGATGAAGACCAGAACGCTCAGACCGACGATGATGGCGAGAGCGATGATTCGGATTGCAGTGTCGCTGACGCCGATGATCTGGCCGACCCGGGGCGCGGTGATGAGACAGGCAAGTGCGGTGACCGAAAGCAGGCCGATGCCGAAGGCGAAGGTGACAAAGGCGATGACGCGGCCGATATCTTCCGGCGAAAGACCCAGCCGGGAATAACCGCGAAACCGGATGGCACCGCCACTGAGCGCACCGAAACCGGCCGTGTTGCCGACCGCATACGCACTGAAGGCCGTCATAGCCACCGGTACGGGCGGCAGCTTGCGGCCGATATAATCCAGCGCATTGAGATCGTATCCGATCAGCGCCGCAAAGCTTAGACCGGTAAAGAAAATGGCAAGCGCGATCGACGACCACGAGGTCGATACCAGCGCCTCGATCACCTCGTCATAGCTGACTTCCGTCGTCAGCTCATAGATCGCGAAGGCGGTGAAGCCGAAAACCACAAGGACGATGAAAGAAACGAACAGACCACGATGGGTCTGGAAAAAATCGCGGACGTGACTGCTAGAACTATTGGACGCCATGGTCTGCTTTGCCTCGGAGACAAGCGGTAAAATCGGAAAACGCGAAGCGAAAAGCAATTGGATCACGGCTTAAGTGTGTCATCCGCTGATTTGCGCAAACGCTCCTAACACATCGCCGGCGATAACGCTTGACGGATTTTGCTCGCCCAAATTGGTTCGAGCCTAAAATGAAAACAATCGGCAATTCCGCGAGACGTTCATTGCGCGTGACCTGGCATAGAAGGCGATGCGGCGGGCTTCGGCTGTGATTGCCGTTCAGTTCCCGGCGCTACGTGGTAACCCCGAACCAGCAGCGCCACGGCAACTCCTTCGTAGAGGAGACCTCGCAGAATCTGAAAGGGGCGCCTTGGAGCGCCCCTTCTGTATTTCGTGTGCTCAGCGGCTCAACGGCGCTGGTTATACACGTCGACACACACTGCGCCGAGCAGAACCAGGCCCTTGATCACCTGCTGGTAATCGATGCCGATGCCGAGGATCGACATGCCGTTGTTCATCACGCCCATCAGGAACGCGCCGATGACCGCACCCGTCACCTTGCCGACGCCGCCGTAAGCCGAGGCACCGCCGATGAAGCAGGCCGCGATGACGTCGAGTTCGAAGCCGGTACCGGCTTTCGGCGTGGCGCTGTTCAGGCGCGCTGCAACGACGAGACCGGCAAGCGCTGCCAGCACACCCATGTTGACGAAGGTCCAGAACACCAGACGCGTGGTTTTGATACCGGAGAGTTCCGCTGCACGCGCGTTACCGCCGACGGCATAGATCTGACGGCCGAGGATCGTACGGTTGGTGAAGAACCCGTAGGCGACGATCAGCACCGCCATGATGATCAGCACGTTCGGCAGGCCGCGATGTGACGAGATCAGGTAGGCGACGAAAGCGATGGCGGCGAAGACGACGACATTCTTGCCGATGAAGAAGCCCATCGGCTCGCTCTCGACGCCATGCGACACACGCCGAGCGCGGCTGCGAAAATTCTGCCAGACCATCAACACGGCAAGGATCAGGCCGACGATGAAGGATGTCACATAGATGCCGCCGTCGGACGAGATCAGCTCGACCAGATAACCCGAAGACAGCTTCTGGAAGATCGGCGGGAAAGGCCCGATCGCCTGACTGCCGAGAATGGCGATCATGAAACCGCGGAAGACCAGCATGCCCGCAAGCGTGACGATGAAGGACGGTATCTTGAAATAGGCGACGAAATACCCCTGGATACCGCCGATAACGCCACCGACCACAAGGCAGATGACGATGGCGGCCGCCAGATTGACGCCCCACGAGACCATCAACAAGCCGGCTAGACCGCCGATGAAACCGGCGACGGAGCCGACCGAAAGGTCGATATGACCGGTCACGATCACCATCAGCATGCCCAGCGCCATGATGACGATATAGCTGTTCTGCAGGACGATATTGGTGACGTTCAGCGGCCTCAAGAGAATGCCGCCGGTTGCGATCTGGAAGAAGATGACGATGACGACCAGCGAGATCAGCATGCCGTAGTCGCGAAGGTTATCCTTCCAGAAACCGGTGCCCGCTTTCGGAGCCACAACTGCTTCCTGTGGGGTGCTCATGGGTTATCTCCCTTTGCGGCGCATGATGGCGCGCATGATATTTTCCTGCGTGGCCTCATCGCCGGCCACTTCGCCGACGAATTCTCCCTCGTGCATCACCATGATCCTGTCGCAAGTGCCGATGAGCTCGGGCATTTCCGACGAAATCACGACGACGGCCTTACCGGCATCCGCAAGTTCGTTGATGATGGAATAGATTTCGTATTTCGCGCCGACATCGATGCCGCGCGTCGGTTCGTCGAGGATCAGGATATCCGGGCCGGTGAACAGCCATTTCGACAGCACAACCTTCTGCTGGTTGCCGCCGGAAAGTTTTCCGGTCTCCTGATAGACATTGTGGCTGCGGATCCGCATGCGCGTGCGGAATTCCTGCGCCACCCGCATTTCCGAGATATCGTCGATGACCCCGCGCGTGGACACGCCGCCGAGATGTGCCAGCGAGACGTTCTTGCGGATATCCTCTGCGAGGATCAGGCCGAGATGCTTGCGGTCCTCGGTGACATAGGCAAGGCCCGCCTTGATCGCCTTGTGGACGTCCGACGTATCGGCTTCCTTGCCGTGAATCTTGACCGTACCGGTAATATCGCGGCCGTAAGCCCTGCCGAACACGCTCATCGCAAACTCGGTGCGACCAGCGCCCATCAGCCCGGAAATGCCGACGACTTCACCGGCCCGGACCTTCATCGATACATTCTTGACCATCTGGCGGCTGGAATGCTGCGGATGGTAGACGGACCAGTTCTCGACTTCGAATATGACGTCGCCGATCTTCGACACGCGGGCCGGATAACGGCTTTCGAGATCGCGATCCACCATGCGGCGCACGATCTCGTCCTCGTCGACGGGACCTTCATGGCAATCGAGCGTGCCGACCGTCTTGCCATCGCGCAGCACGGTGATGCGGTCGGCCACTTCGGTGATCTCGTTCAGCTTGTGGCTGATCATGATCGAGGTGATGCCGTGGCGGCGGAATTCCTTGAGCAGCTCGAGAAGAGCAGCACTGTCGGTTTCGTTCAGCGAGGCCGTCGGCTCGTCGAGGATCAAAAGCCGCACGTCCTTTGACAGCGCCTTGGCGATTTCCACCAGCTGCTGCTTGCCGACGCCGAGATTGGTGATCAGGGTTTCCGGCGCTTCGCTCAAGCCGACCTTGGCCAGCAATTCCTTGGTGCGAAGGTAGCGAGCATCGCGGTCGATCACGCCGAATTTCGATGGCCCATTGGCGAGAAATATGTTCTCGGCAATCGACATCAGCGGAATGAGCGCAAGCTCCTGATGGATGATGATGATCCCGAGCTTTTCGGAATCGTTGATATCGCGGAAATGACGTTCCTCTCCGCTGAAAAGGATAGATCCCTCGTAGGAACCATACGGGTAGACACCCGACAGAACCTTCATCAGCGTCGATTTTCCGGCGCCGTTTTCGCCGACAAGCGCGTGGATCTCGCCTTCCTTGACGGTAAAACTGACATCCGAAAGTGCCTTCACGGCACCAAAACTCTTCGAAATGCCCCGCATTTCGAGAATGGGCGGCTTTTCTGCCGCGGATAATACGGGATCAAGCATGACGACTCCCAAAATAAAGGGGCCGCGCGCCGGGTGCGACGCGCGGCCGTATCGAATTACTTGAGCTGTGCTTCGGTGTAATAACCGCTGTCGATCAGGACCTTCACGTTGGTCTTGTCGATGGCAACCGGCTTCAGCAGGTAGGACGGAATGACCTTGACGCCGTTATTGTAGGTCTTGGTGTCGTTGACCTCAGGCTCCTTGCCGTTCATGGCAGCATCGACCATATCGACGGTCACCTTGGCGAGATCGCGGGTGTCCTTGAAGATAGTCGAATACTGTTCGCCGGCAATGATCGACTTGACCGAAGGAACTTCGGCGTCCTGACCGGAAACGAACGGCATAGGCATGTCGCCCGAGCCGTAACCGACGCCCTTCACCGACGACAGGATACCGATCGACAGGCCGTCATAAGGAGACAGAACAGCGTTCAGCTTCTTGTCGGAATAGGTCGAGGACAGGATGGCGTCCATACGGGCCTGAGCGGTAGCGGGATCCCAGCGAAGGGTTGCGACCTTGTCCATGCCGGTCTGGCCGGAACCGACGACGAGGGTGCCCTTGTCGATCAGCGGCTGCAGAACGCTCATGGCGCCGTCATAGAAGAAGTAGGCATTGTTGTCGTCCGGCGAACCACCGAACAGCTCGATGTTGAACGGGCCCTTTTCGGTGTCGGCCTTGAGAGCCTTCACGAGCGTCGTTGCCTGCAGAACGCCGACCTGGAAGTTGTCGAACGTTGCGTAATAATCGACATTCGGGGTGTCGCGGATCAGGCGGTCATAGGCGATGACCTTGATGCCGGCCGTGTGGGCCTGTGCGAGAACGTCGGAAAGCGTTGTGCCGTCGATCGAGGCGACCACGAGGACCTTTGCGCCCTTGGTGATCATGTTTTCGATCTGCGACAGCTGGTTCGGGATGTCGTCTTCGGCGTACTGGAGATCGGTCTGGTAACCGCGCTCCTTGAGCACCTTGATCATGTTGTCGCCGTCGGCAATCCAGCGGGCGGAAGACTTGGTCGGCATGGCAACGCCGACAAGGCCCTTGTCCTGCGAGAAGGCCGGAGCAGCGAAGGCCATGGAAGCCAGGATCGCCGCAGAAGTAAGCAATTTAAGTATTTTCATTGTACACTCCTCCGTAACGGCGGCCCCCAACGAGCCGCCGAGTTAGTTTAGGGTGGCTCCTCGCCGCCCTCACGACCCAAGGGGCGCTTGCGCGCCCGATAGGTCAGTGATTGTCGCGCGGCAGACCTTCGGTCTGTGCGATACGCTGGTATTTGACAGCCGGCTCAAGAACCGCACCTGTCTCCATCTGTCCGACGATGCCGCGCTGGATCTCCTGCCAGGGCGTCTGATGCTTGGGATACTGATAGCCGCCACTGGCCTCCAGCGCGCCGCGGCGCGCATTCAGCTCGTCGTCGGAAATCAGGATATTCGCTTCGCCGCGGCCCAGATCGATACGCACCCGGTCACCGGTTTTCAAAAGGGCAAGACCACCGCCGGCTGCCGCTTCAGGCGAAGCGTTGAGGATAGACGGGCTGCCGGACGTGCCGGACTGACGGCCGTCACCGATGCAGGCGAGCGAGCTGATGCCCCGCTTGAGCAGGTAATCCGGCGCGCGCATGTTGACGACTTCCGCAGCCCCCGGATACCCGATCGGGCCGGCACCGCGCATGAACAGAACGCTGTGCTCGTCGATGCCGAGCGACGGATCGTCGATGCGGTGATGATAATCCTCCGGACCGTCGAACACCACGGCATTACCTTCGAAGGCTTCCGGGTCGTTCGGGTTCGACAGGTAGCGCTCGCGGAATTCCGGCGAGATGACACTGGTCTTCATGATCGCCGACGAGAACAGGTTACCGCGCAGCACGCGGAAACCGGCACGCGCCTTCAGCGGCTCGTCGTAGCGCTTGATGACCTTGTCATCCTCGATGATCGCCCCGCGACAGTTCTCACCGATCGTCTTGCCGTTGACGGTGATCGCGTCCTCGTTGATCAGGCCCTGGCCCATCAGCTGGTTGACGACAGCCGGAACGCCGCCCGCATGATAATAGTCTTCGCCGAGATATTCACCGGCCGGCTGCAGGTTGACGAGAAGCGGAACTTCCTCGCCGTAGGTTTGCCAGTCGTCGACCGTCAGTTCCACGCCGATATGGCGGGCAAGCGCGTTCAAATGGATCGGAGCATTCGTCGAACCGCCGATCGCCGAATTGACGCGGATGGCATTGACGAAAGCGTCCTTGGTCAGGATGTCGGACGGCTTCAGATCTTCCTTGACCATCTCGACGATACGCAGACCGGTGAGATAGGAGACTTCCTGGCGGTCGCGATAAGGCGCCGGAATGGCGGCCGAGCCCGGAAGCTGCATGCCGAGCGCTTCGGCAAGCGAGTTCATCGTCGTCGCCGTGCCCATCGTGTTGCAATAACCGGTGGACGGCGCCGACGAAGCCACCAGCTTGACGAAGCCGGCATAGTCGATCTCGCCCTTGGCCAGCAGTTCGCGTGCCTTCCAGACGATCGTGCCCGAACCGGTACGCTCACCGCGGAACCAGCCGTTCAGCATCGGGCCGACCGAGAGGGCGATGGCGGGAATGTTGACAGTGGCCGCCGCCATGAGACAGGCTGGCGTGGTCTTGTCGCAGCCGATCGTCAGCACGACGCCGTCGAGCGGGTAGCCATACAAAACTTCGACGAGGCCGAGATAGGCAAGGTTGCGGTCGAGACCGGCGGTCGGGCGCTTGCCGGTTTCCTGGATCGGATGAACCGGGAACTCGATGGCGATACCGCCGGCTTCACGAATGCCTTCACGCAGGCGGTTGGCCAGTTCGAGGTGATGGCGGTTGCAAGGCGACAGGTCGGAACCGGTCTGCGCGATGCCGATGATCGGGCGATCGGACTGCAGCTCGGCCTGGCTGAGGCCGAAATTCATGTAGCGCTCCAGATAGAGCGCCGTCATGTCGACATTGTCGGGATTGTCGAACCAGGCGCGCGAGCGAAGTTTGCGCGCACCCGTAGTTGCAATTCCGGTGGACGGGGTTTTTCCGTGATCTGCCATTGTCAGTCCTCGAATGCTTCAGTTTCGATGCGCCGGCCCAGCATGAAGGCATCGGCCACATGCACCAGCGGCGAAAAATCGGTATCGCTCTCGCCTTTGGAGACGAGCGCAACGAAATCCCGGTAGAGATTGCGATATTCGCGGTCATCCTCAACGATCTGCGCCTCGCCATCGACGATCAGACGGCTGCCGCCATGGGTCAGCACGACCGAGCCTTCTTCCGTCTCGACGCTGATGTCCCAGGTCTGCGGGCCGGTCTGGCGCCAGTCGAACTCCGCCTGGATCGGCAGGCCGGACGCGGTTTCGAACGTCAGGCTGGCCGCGATCGGTGCGGCGCGATTGGACGGAATGGTGAGATCCGAATGGGTGAGGTGGAATGTCTCTGGCATGATGCGGGTGACGATCGACAGCGCATTGATACCCGGATCGAACACGCCGAGACCACCCGGCTCCCAGATCCATGCCTGGCCCGGATGCCAATGACGCACGTCTTCCTTCCAGGAAACCGAGGCGCTTTTGATCTTGCGCTTGGCAAGCAGTGCCCGCGCCGGCTCAACGCCTGCGGCTCCGCGGGAGTGCCAGGTGGCAAACAGGCTCAGCCCCTTCGCCTTCGCCAGCTTTTCCAGCGCAAAGACTTCCGACAGCGTCGCACCCGGCGGCTTTTCCAGCATCACATGCTTGCCGGCCTCGATCGCGGCCTTGGCCTGGGCGAAGCGGCCCTGCGGCGGTGTGCAGAGAGAAATCGCATCCAGTTCGACGCCGGATGCCAGCATGGCACCGATGTCGTGGAAGCAGTGAACGCCATCCAGCTTGGCGTTGCGGCTGGCGACAGCCGTCAGTTCGATACCGTCGGTCGCTTCGATCGCGCCGAGATGCTGATCTCTGGCGATCTTTCCAAGTCCGACGATGCCGAGACGAATTTTGCTCATGTCAATTTTCCTTAAAGCTTGCGCACGTCAACTGACATCGCCGCGGCGACGGTCAGACGGTTGACGAGCGGCAGCTTGAAGGGCGCAGCATCGATCTCAAACACATCACCTTCTTCGGTCTTGATGCCGTGCGAGACGGACAGCGTGGCCGTACCGAAGAAATGAACGTGCAGGTCGCCCGGCGCGCGGAAGATGTCGTATTTGAAGTTATGGTATTCGAGATTGGCTATCGAGTGCGACATGTTGGCCTCGCCCGACAGGAAAGGCTTTTCGAAGATCACTTCGGCGCCGCGACGGATACGCGAAGTACCTTCCACATGATCCGGCAGATCGCCGACCAGAAGTTCCGGGCCGAGCGACGCCTGGCGCAGCTTGGAATGGGCGAGCCAGAGATAGTTGCCCTTCTCGGTCACGTGATCGGAAAACTCGTTGGCGAGACAGAAACCGACGCGGAAAGGTGTGCCGTCAGGACCGATCAGATAGATACCCGCAAGTTCCGGCTCTTCACCGCCATCGAGAGCGAAGGAAGGTGACTCGAGATCCGAACCGGTGGATTTAAGCTGCGAGCCATTGCCCTTGTAGAACCATTCCGGCTGTGCGCCGACCTGTCCTGGGAGAGGCTTGCCGCCCTCGACACCCGACAGGAACATGCGCATGGAATCGGTCGGCTTGTCTTCGGCCTGAGCTGCCTTGTGCATCTTGTCGCGACCATCGGCGGAGCCGAGATGCGTCAGGCCTGTACCGGCGACGACGAAATGGGCAGGATCGGGATGCGAGATCGGCAGACCGACGCGGCCTTCGCGTGCTGCAGCCTCTACGTCGATGTCGGCAGCGTAACCGAGCGCTTCGATCTGCGCTGCAAGGCTGCGGCCGGCGGCAATCGCCTGCGTCGCAAGATCGTAGGTCGAGGTCACGCCATTGACGATACGGCCGGAACCCTGGCCTTCCCACGCAACAACCTTGACCGCGCCCGCATCATCAGCAATCTGCAGAATTCTCAGCATCGATATCGTCATCCAATTTGTCTGAACTGACATGGCGCCTCCACAGGCCATGCCTTCCTCCCATCAGATCGCAGACCTGACGTCTTTCAAAAATACGACTATTGGATTTGCCGCGCGAATGTCAAGAATGTCTTTTTCCGTAAAGGTAAATCGGCATTGGTCAATTTTTAGGCTATTGAATAAGGCGATACACGAGATTTGATAGAAATTCCGAGCACTTGATCGTTTTTTACGCAAGCTTCGAAATTGGGGGTTGCAAAAGTACTATTATATGCCAATCCTTGCCTCGCCAGTTTGCTTCATCATCTCTGGGAGGATTAAGATGAAAAAAGCTCTCGTCGCGGCAACCGCTGCCGCTATTTTTGCCACTCTTGCATCCGGCGTTTCCGCAAAATCACTGACAGTCGGCTTCTCGCAGATCGGATCCGAATCCGGTTGGCGCGCCGCCGAAACGACGTTGACCAAGCAGCAAGCCGAAAAACGCGGCATTACGCTGAAATTTGCCGACGCTCAGCAGAAGCAGGAAAACCAGATCAAGGCGATCCGTGGCTTCATTGCCCAGGGCGTCGATGCGATCCTGATCGCACCCGTCGTTTCCACCGGCTGGGATGCCGTCCTGAAGGAAGCCAAGGAGGAAAAGATCCCGGTCATTCTGCTCGACCGCGAGATCGACAGCCCCAAAGATCTCTTCCTGACAGCCGTTACCTCCGACCAGGTCTATGAAGGCAAGGTCGCCGGCGAATGGCTCGCCAAGGATGTCGGCTCCAAGGACTGTAAGGTCGTCGAGCTTCAGGGCACGACAGGCTCTTCGCCGGCCATCAACCGCAAGAAGGGTTTTGAGGAAGGCATCAAGGCCGCTTCCAACATCAAGATCGTCCGCTCTCAGACCGGCGACTTTACCCGCACCAAGGGTAAGGAAGTCATGGAGAGCTTCATCAAGGCTGAAGGCGGCGGCAAGGATATCTGCGCCGTCTACGCCCATAATGATGACATGGCCGTCGGCGCCATCCAGGCGATCAAGGAAGCCGGCCTGAAGCCGGGCACCGACATCAAGATCGTCTCGATCGACGCCGTGCCGGACATCTTCCAGGCCATGGCAAAGGGTGAAGCCAATGCCACGGTCGAGCTGACGCCGAACATGGCCGGCCCTGCCTTCGATGCGCTCGAAGCCTATCTGAAGGACAAGAAAGAGCCGAAGAAGTGGATCCAGACGGAGTCCAAGCTCTACACCCAGAAGGACGATCCGATGAAGATCTACGAGGCCAAGAAAGGTCTCGGTTACTGATCTCCCGCTGTCCGCATCACTGATGCGAACCTCACCAACGACTGAAGCGGCAAAACTGCCGCTTCAGTTCCTTTGGAGCAATTCCAGCAAAACCGGGCACCGGTTTTTCGCGGCAGGATTTGCGCTGAAACAAAGAGATAGAGCCGTTTCGCGTTTCGAGGAAAGGCGGAAATGCTCTGAATGCGGGATGAAGACATGTCAGTTCAACACGCTCTTCTCGAAGCCCGGGGTATCGGCAAATCCTTTTTCGGCATTCCGGCCCTCGATGAGGTCGATTTCACACTTCAAGGCGGCGAAATCCACGCCCTTCTCGGCGAAAACGGCGCCGGCAAATCGACACTGATCAAGATCCTGACCGGCGTCTATCGCCGAGACCGGGGTACGATCTATCTGCACGGCAACGAGGTTTCCCCCGACAGTGTCGCCGAGGCGCAGACGCTCGGCATCGGCACGGTCTATCAGGAGGTCAATCTTCTGGAGAACCTGACGGTCGCCGAAAACCTGTTTCTCGGCCGCCAGCCACGTCGCTTCGGCATGATCGACCGCCGCACCATGCGCGACCGGTCCAAAACTCTGCTTCAAAGATACGGCCTTAATATCGATGTCGATGCGCTGCTCTCGTCCTTTTCCGTCGCCATCCGCCAGCTCATCGCGATTGCCCGTGCCGTCGATCTTTCCGGCAAGGTTCTGGTTCTCGACGAACCGACGGCCAGTCTCGATGCGCATGAAGTGAAGGGCCTGTTCACTGTCCTGCGCCAGCTGCGCGAAGAAGGTGTCGGCATCGTCATCATCACCCATTTCCTCGATCAGGTTTACGAGATCGCCGACCGAGTCACCGTGCTGCGCAACGGCCGCCTTGTCGGAAGCCGCACGATTTCCGAGCTGCCGCGTCTTGACCTGATCTCGATGATGCTCGGTCGAGAGCTGCAGCACATCACTCGCGATCATCAGGCGGAGCCGGAAACGGTCGATGATCGCGGCGCGCCGTCCATTCAATTCCAGAACTACGGCAAGAAGGGCAGCGTCGCCCCCTTCGATCTCGACATCAGGCCGGGCGAGGTCGTCGGCATTGCGGGCCTGCTTGGTTCGGGCCGCAGCGAGACCGCCTTTCTGCTGTTCGGCATAGACCGCGCCGACAGCGGCACCGCCACGATCGACGGCGAGCAAGTCGCCATCACTTCGCCCGAAGCCGCGATCGCCAACCGTTTCGGTTTCTGTCCGGAGGAACGCAAGACGGACGGTATCGTCGGCGATCTTTCGGTTGCGGACAATATCGCGCTGGCGCTGCAGGCGCAGCGCGGCTGGATGCGGCTGATCTCGTCTTCCCACAAGCGGGAGCTGGCCGACAGCTTCATCAAGTCGCTCGACATCCGCCCCGCCGACCGCGAACGGCCGATAAAATTTCTCTCCGGCGGCAACCAGCAGAAGGCAATCCTCGCCCGCTGGCTGGTGACCGAGCCCCGGCTGCTCATCCTCGACGAGCCGACCCGCGGCATCGATATAGGCGCCCATGCGGAAATCCTGAAAATGATCGAAAGGCTGTGTTCCGAGGGCATGTCGCTGGTTGTCATATCCTCCGAGCTGGAGGAACTCACCGCCGTGGCGCACCGCGTCATCGTACTATCCGATCGCCGCCATGTGGCCGAACTTTCCGGTCGTCAGCTGACCACCGACGGCATCATCCGGGCAATTGCCGGCACCGGCGAAACGGAGGCCGCGTGATGAACTGGTTTACCCGCCGCCTGCGCCGATTGGCACCGCAGCTTGCCGCACTGGCGATCATCCTCGGCGTTATCAGCCTTGTTGCGCCCGGCTTCCTGACGGTATCCGTCCAGAACGGACGGCTTTACGGCAGCCTGATCGACATTCTGGTTCGCGCAGCACCCGTCGCACTCCTGACGGTCGGCATGACACTGGTGATCGCGACACGCGGCATCGATCTTTCGATCGGCGCCGTTATCGCCATCTGCGGCGCTGTTGCCGCAACCCTGATCAGCGAGGGTTATCCGCTCCCGGTCGTGATCGCCGTTTCCCTCGGCGTCGGCATCGCCTGCGGATTGTGGAACGGTGTGCTCGTCGCAGTCCTCGATATCCAGCCGATCATCGCCACGCTCATCCTGATGGTGGCCGGCCGCGGCATCGCCCAGCTCATCACCGAAGGCGTCATCCTGACGTTCAACGACGATACATTCTCGGCACTCGGTTCCGGCGCCCTGGCCGGCATCCCGATCCCCATTTATCTCTGGATCGGAACGGCACTCGCGATCGGCCTGCTGATACGCCGCACCGCGCTCGGTTTCCTGATCGAGGCGACCGGCATCAACCGTCGCGCTGCAAGCCTTGCCGGCGTGCGCGCCCGCTTCCTGCTTTTCTCGGCCTACGCCATTTCCGGTCTCTGCGCAGCCATCGCCGGCATGATCGTCACCGCCGACATCCGCGGCGCCGACGCCAACAATGCCGGCCTTTGGCTGGAACTCGACGCGATCCTCGCGGTCGTCGTCGGCGGCACCTCGCTCAACGGCGGTCGTTTCTCGATCACCGCATCGCTGATCGGCGCGCTGATCATCCAGTCGATCAATACCGGCATCCTCGTTTCGGGCTTTCCGCCGGAATTCAACCTGATCATCAAGGCCGGCATCATCATCGTGGTGCTGACGCTGCAATCGCCCGCAATCGTCACCGTCTTCGGCTTCATCAAGGCCACGCGGCGGGGTGACAAGCTCAATCATGGTGCGAAGGAGGCGACCCGATGATCCATGCCCGCAACCTGCCCTTCGTCACCACGCTGGCGATCTTCGTCATCGCCTACGGGCTTTGCGTCCTGCAGTTTCCCAACATGCTGTCGACGCGGGTAATCGGCAATCTTCTGACCGATAATGCCTTTCTCGGTATCGCGGCGGTCGGCATGACCTTTGTCATCCTGTCGGGCGGCATCGACCTTTCGGTCGGATCGGTGATTGCGTTTACCAGCGTCTTCGTTGCAGTGATGATCGGCTCCTTCGGCGTCCACCCATTGACCGCCTTCCTCGCAGCGCTGGTCATTTCGACCCTGTTCGGTTGCCTGATGGGCGCGATGATCCGCTATCTGCTCATCCCGCCCTTCGTGGTGACGCTGGCCGGCATGTTTCTCGCCCGCGGTGCGGCATATCTCGTTTCGACGCAATCGGTGCCGATCACCCATGAATTCATCGACACCATGCTCGGCTTTTACATCCGTTTCCCCGGTGGCGGGCGGCTGACGCTTCTCGCCATGGTAATGCTGGTCGTGTTTGCCGTTGGCATCGTCGTCGCTTCGCGCACCCGCTTCGGCGCCAACGTCTATGCGATCGGCGGCAATATCCAGTCGGCCGAGCTGATGGGTGTGCCGGTGGGCGCGACGACGATCCGTATCTACGCTCTGTCCGGCTTCCTTTCGGGCCTCGCCGGCATCGTCTACACGCTCTACACGTCCTCCGGTTATTCGCTGGCGACGGTCGGTGTGGAACTCGATGCGATTGCCGCAGTGGTGATCGGCGGGACACTTCTGACCGGCGGCGTTGGACTGATCGCCGGTACATTCGTGGGCATCCTGCTACAGGGGCTGATCCAGACCTACATCGTCTTTGACGGGACACTGTCCTCGTGGTGGACGAAAATCGTCATCGGTATCCTGTTGTTCGTATTCATCGTGTTGCAGCGCACCATCATCTGGTATTCAGACCGCCGACTTGCAGTTCGACAATTGAAGGAAGTGTGATTTTGGGTCTCCTGGAAACGACCATCAGCGGCCGGAAGCGGCGCGGCAACCACGCCCATGTGGTGGCCGAGCTCGGGCGCGGTATCGTCTCCGGCAAGATCCCAGAAGGCTCTCTTCTGCCCGGAGATGCCGAGCTTTCGGGCCGTTTCGGCGTATCACGCACGGTGCTGCGCGAGGCAATGAAGACGCTGTCCGCCAAACGGCTGATCGAGGCCAAGGCCAAGGTTGGCACCCGCGTGCTGCCCCGCGAAAGCTGGAATTTCTTTGATTCGGATGTACTTGGCTGGCGCTTCGAAGCCGGGCTGGATTTCGAATTCATCGAACACCTGGCCGAAATCCGTCTGGCGCTTGAACCTGCCGCAGCCTCGGCAGCGGCAGCCCGTGCCACAAGCGACGATATCGTCGCGCTCTATACGATCGCCGCCAAATTCGACAATCTCAACCATACGCCGGAAACGGTCGCCCAGGTGGATCTCGAATTTCATCTCGCCATTGCCCGTATGTCCGGCAACCCTTTCATGCGCTCGGCAAGCGCGCTGATCGAGGCAGCGCTTGCAATTTCCTTCCAGCTGTCATCGCCTGCCGCTTCGCCTGAAACGATCGACGAGGTGGCGACAAATCACCTGCGGATCGTCCACGCCATCGCTTCGCGCGATCCGGCCAAGGCGATGTCGGCGATGCGGCATGTAATCGAGATCGGCAAGAGCCGTATCCGCGCTTCGCTCCGCGGCGTCGATCGCAACGCAGTCGATGTCCGCCATGCCGTCACCGTCGACAACAACTGAGCACCACATCGTGTCGAGCGGAGCTTGCGACAGCAATAGTTGACTTCATAAGTCATGAATGATCTTAGTCCGGCAAGAACACAGATATTCCGGACCGCCCCATGCTCCACCAGACCCGAGGCCGCATTACCCGTGACAACGGCGCAGCAATCGATGCGCTGAAAAAACGTGCCGCCGAATGGGAAGTGCCGCTGACGCAGGAGGCCGCCGGTTTCTGCTTCCATGTCTGGAATTCCAAGGCAACGCTCTATCCGGACGAAACCGGGGTGACGATCGAGATCTCCTCGCCCGAGCAGCGCCTGCTGCAGACATTACAGGGCAGCCTGACCGAGCTTTTCGAGGAATGCCTGCTCTGCCCGAAATGGGATGAAGTGGCCGAAGGCGCGCTGGCGCCCGGCATGTCGCTGATGCAGGTGGCCTCGGTGACCAAACGCTCGCCGGGCTTCACCCGCGTACGTCTGGAAGGACATGATGCGGAACGCTTCGGAGCGGGCAACTACCATTTCCGCCTTCTCATTCCTCGCCGAGGCCGCCCGCCCTGCTGGCCACGCATCGCCGCATCCGGCCGCACCGTCTGGCCGGAGGGCGACGACGCCCTGCACAGGCCCGTCTACACCACCGTCGCCCATGGCCAGGACTGGATCGAGTTCGACATCTTCGAACACCAAGGCAGCCCGACATCCGCCTGGGTCGCGGAAGATCCGACCGACAGGACGATCGGCATCATCGGGCCTGGCGGCGGCGGGTGCCCCGATAGCCAGAACCTTTTCCTGTTTGGCGACGAGACCGCCCTGCCGGCGATCATCCGCATGCTCCAGGAGGCGAAAGGCGAGGTCCGGGCATTCGTCCGGGCGCGCCGCGACGATCTCTGCGAGCTTGCCGCCGATGACAGGGTGTCAGGCGTTGCAGATCTGATGCCAGCGCTGCAGGCTCTTGAACTTGGCGATGGCGCCCATGTATGGTTTGCCGGACATGCCGATCAAGCCCGCGCGGCCCGCACATATCTGACCGGCCAAGGCTTGCAGAAGCGCGATTTCATCGCCGCGGCCTACTGGAGTTAATTGGAAACGGCAGCTTTCCACCTCTACCGAAGGTAGTTCAGCATTGGCTCAACAGCTTTGCCTATACATGTCGGCGGCGCGCGGAGCCCCTGCATGCCCCACAAAATTAACGGTATATTAAGGTATTCTAATACCCTTAAGCCTATGAAATCATCGAATTAACCTTACCGCGTAACCTCGCTTGGCATTCGCGCTTGCTCAAATTCGAAAAAATGAGCACTTTTCAAGAAATAAGAGCGATTACCGTGCTGATGCTTCCATCAGCAGACATCATAGCAATGTCGCGGACGCTCTTTAGTGTGAACTTCGTAGTCGAATAATTGAGGTGCGGGCATGACTTATGAATCCGCCAGACTGATGTCTGAGGCGATCACTATTTCTTCGACGGCAATTCTTTCGTCCTTGATCGACACATTGGTCGAAAAAGGCGTTCTGACTGTGGACGAGGAAAAAGAGGTTTATCTCTCTGCGATGGACAAGATCAGCGAAGTCGCCGGCGATGATGAAGAGGGCACGCACGAACTGGCCCGCGAACTCATCGAACAGCAGCTTGCCGATCGCGAAGCCTAAGCCGTCAGGCCGAAGGCCTTGACGTCTCGACCACCGAAATCTCCCGCCCCGGCGGAAGTTTTCGAAAAAATCAGAAGAATGAAACGGCCAGCACCAGAAGCAGCGAGCTGGCCATCACGGTCAGCGCGAAAGCGCCGTTCCATCTGAGCACGATCGTCGTCGCCGAAGTGGATGTCAGACGCGCCATGGTGATCGTCATTGCGCTGATCGGTGACAGGGCGATACCCGCCGCCCAGCCAAGCGAAAGCGCAAGCGCCAGCAACATCGGATGAGCATTACCGAAGGCTGCAGCCCCGAACAGTTGGGCAAGAAAAACCACCACGATCGAATGCGGCACGAAAAGAACCGCACTCCCCGCAATCGCCACGATACATAGGCTCGCCAGAACCGACGGCGGCAGCTGGTTGAGATTTTCCAGAAAATCGCCGCGGCCATCGAGGAAAACCACCGCCGTCGCCCCGATGACGCTGGCCGACAGATAGATCGCGCTTTCGGTTCGCATGACCGACATATTGCCGACCATGCCTTTGATTTCGTGGCCGAAGCCTGAAAGCGGCACGCGCTGTTCGTAAACGATCGAGCCCAGTGCAAAAAGCGGTAGAAGGATCAGCGAAGCGACGAGCGGGCTCACATCTATCGCAGCATGAATGGCCAGCGTGCCGCCGAACAGGCCAAAACAGGCACAGAGCGTTATCGCAAGCGGCCCGACAGATGGCACTTCCCGGTCTTCCGCGTTACCCGCATAGTCCGTCTGGCCAGTGGTCTCGGTATGAAATATCGTCGTCACCAGGATCAGGGCAACGGCTGTTGCGAAGGCGGCGACAACGAAAGCCGTCGGAGCAAGGTTCGGGATCGACTGCGTGATGATGGCAAATCCGACGCCAAGAGGCGACCATATCGTCATCAGCACCGTGCCGCGCATGGCAGCCAGCAGGATCGAACGACGCTCGCCTTGACGATCCTGCCCTTCGGTCGCCTTTGCCACCATCTGGCCGAGCAGCGATATGATGCCGATATTGAAAAGCAGGCTGAGCAGATGGCTGCCGACCTTGACCGCCTGGTAGCGCCTGCGGCCAGGCATGCTCATCAGATATTCTGCCGCATTCCTGATGATTTCCGACCGGCCGACTGCATAACGCAGCATGCCGAGCACGGACAGGAACGAAGAGAAACCGACGCCCTGATAAAGCGCACGCTCGACGATCGCGGCCTTCTCAGTGGTAAGCAGAAATTCCGATGTTGCGCAGAGAACAAAGCCGGCCGTCACGAACGTCTTTGCGATCATTGCCAGCCGCCTCCAGTCCGACAACACCGCCAGTGTGGCAAACGCGGCGGCGGTTCTGAGCAGCCAGACGGAACCGGATGTCACATTTGCAAGGACGAACAGAAACGCGCCAGCCAAAGTGAGCACATCCGCCACGCTGACAACCTGCGGCTTTGGCAGCATGGCGGCTGCGGCAACCTTGCTCATGGACAGAAAACTCCGGGAAAAGCTGCGATCCCGACGCTCATGTCCGAAACGGCGAGAGATCTAAAAAGGGAATTGGGGGTATCAAATAACCTGCTGCAAGACGGTAACACCCTGGCTACAGGACGGATTACCTAATTGCTGCATTGCAACATAACGGAATCAAAGTCCAGCATTCTCAGAGTGTCAAACACCTGCTGCGACGCAATATTCTTTGTTTCAGGCGGGCAGTTCGCCTATACACACAACTTCGAATTGCCACTCAATGCGGCAGATCGTCTCTCTGTTGTTTTTTGAGGCAACGACATCAAAGTCGTGCCGCTTAAAGCGAAGCGAACCTGGGGGAACCCATCGAGCGTGATGCCGCGGCAAGTGATGGCGGACATGCTTAGTTCGCAAGCGCGCGAACTGCGGCGGCAAGTCAAGACGCGTCAGAAACATCTTCCGGGTTTGGACGCTCTTCCGGGCCGACATATTTTCTGGGCACTCCGTCACGCCGTGCCGTGCGGTCCCGATGCAGCGCTGCGCGTGCCAGCAGCATGAAGGTGATCGGTGTCGTCACGGTTACAAAGATGCCGATCAGGATCTCATGGATGACCAGCCGCGAAGACGACACGGTGAAATAGATCATCGAGGCCAGCATTATCCCGCCGATCCCCCAGCTGGTGCCGAGCGCCGGCGCATGAAGCCGCTCGTAGAAGGTTGGCAGACGCAGGAAGCCGATGGCACCGATCAGGGCGAGTGCAGCACCGACCAGCAGAAAGAAGGCTACGGCAAGTGCTACGGAAAGCGGGAGGTCTGCGGCAGGATAGATCATTCGATCACCTCCCCGCGCATCAGGAATTTAGCCAGCGCCACGGTCGAAACGAATCCGAGAAGCCCGATTACCAGCGCCGCCTCGAAATAGATCACACGGCCTGTGCCGATGCCGAATGTTACGAGCAGCAGCATCGCGTTGATATAGATCGTATCGAGACCGATGATGCGGTCCTGCGCTCGTGGCCCGCGAAACATTCGGATTGCGGCGATCGCCATGGCGACAACCAACATGAATTGGGAAATTGCGACCGCAGTATAGATGATGACGGCACTCATGCGAATATCTCCATCAACAGCTTCTCGTAACGGTTCTTGATCGTCGCGACCCACTGCTCTTCCTCTTCCAGATCGAGCACGTGCATGAGGATGGAACCATCGTAGGAATCATATTCCAACCAGACCGATCCGGGCGTGCTTGTCAGAATGATCGCCAGAAGCGCCAGAGCGGTGCGATCCTTGATCTCGAGCGGAATCGTCAGGAAACCTGCCTTCCGTCCCTTTGCCCGTCCCCGGACGATCAGCCAGGCAACCGCAATATTCGAGAGGGCAACGTCATAGAGCACGATGAAGAACAGTTTGGGCAGAAGATACCATTTATTCAGCTTCGGTTTGTCCGGTCTCAACGACGCCATGGCCCAGGAAGCGAATACCGCAACCAGCGCACCGAGGATCAGATGCCCGAGCGTGAAGCCGTTCAGCAGCATCCACATCAGTGTCAATGAGATCGTCAGGATCGGATAGGGAAGCATCAGTTGCCCTCCCCGGCATCGCTATCGACACCCGGCACGATCGTCGCATTCCGAACCGCATCGATATAGATGCTCGGAGTGTTGAGGGTGCGGATGGTCGTGTCCATGTACTGGATCGCCGAATTTGCCTGCACCGTCAGCAACAGCGTCAGACCCAGAAGGAACATGACGGGCACGATCTCGATGACGAGAACGCGCGGAACCGTGCCTTCGAGCGAGGTCCAGAATGTCCGGATCCCGACGCGTGTCATCGAGATGAGGGCTGCGACGCCCGACAGGATGACAAGCACGATCAGAACCCAGACGGCAACTGTCGGCGGCACGCCAATAGCCCCGGTGCCCATCATCGCAGACAGCATGGCGAATTTGGCAATGAATCCGGACAAGGGCGGCAGGCCCGAGAGAAGAAGGCCGCACATGGCAAAACACGTACCGAGAATAGCCAGCGTACCGGGCATGGTCACGCCATCCCCTTCTTCCGGCTCGTCTTCGTCCGCATCGCCATAAGCTTCCATGGTGACGGCAAGAACGTTGGCGCCGGCGTCCTGGCTGCGCTCGACAAGCTCGATCAGCATGAAGAAGGCGCTGATCGTCAGCGTCGAGCTGACCAGATAAAGCAGCGCCCCGGACGAGACCGCACCGTCGTTGATACCGATCACCATCAGCAGCGTGCCGGACGAGATCAGCACCGAAAAGCCGGCAAGCCTGCCGAGCGCCTGCGATGCAAGCACCCCGATCGTCCCGAAGATCAGCGTTGCCATACCACCATAAAGCAACACGGTGGATCCGAAGCCGGCGGAAGGCCCGCTGTCGAACAGCAGCGTCGTGAGCCGCAGGATGATATAGATGCCGAGCTTGCTGAGAATGGCGAAGATGCCGGCGACCGGCGCCGCAGCAGCGCTATAGGCGGTGGGCAGCCAGAAGCAGAGCGGCCACATGCCTGCCTTGATAAGAAAGGCGATGCCGAGCACGCCGGCACCGGCTTCCATCAGCATCCGGCGATCCGCTTCCATTTCCGGGATGCGGGCAGCAAGATCCGCCATGTTCAGCGTACCGGCCGTGCCGTAGATCAGGCTGACGCCGATCAGGAAAAGAAGTGCCGCCGCGAGGTTGACTGCAATGTAGTGCAGGCCGGCCTTGACGCGCAGCTGGCCCGAACCGTGCAGCAGAAGACCGTAGGATGCCGCCAGCATCACTTCGAAAAACACGAAGAGATTGAACAGGTCGCCCGTCAGGAAAGCCCCATTAACGCCCATCAGCAGCAGCTGGAACATCGAGTGGAAATGTGAGCCCATCGCGTGCCAGCGCGCCAGCGAATAGACGAGGGCCGCAACGGCGACAGACGCCGTCAGCAGCAGCATCAGGGCCGACAGTCCGTCGAGCACGAGAACGACGCCGAACGGAGCGGCCCAGTTACCGAGCAGATAGACGCCCTCATAACCGTTCGGGCCGCTTTCGATACGAAACAGAATGAAGGCGACGGTGATCAGCAGAAGCGTTGAGGCAAGGCTTACCATCGCCTTTGCCACGCGCTGCCGCTCATCGATGAACAGCAGGATCGCCGCGGCCGCGAGCGGGATCAGGATCGGCGCGACGATCAGATGGTGCGACCAGCCGTTCATCGCTTGTCCCCCCTGCCGTCCACATGGTCTGTGCCGGTCAGGCCGCGCGAGGCGAGCAACACGACGAGGAACAGCGCCGTCGTCGCAAATCCGATGACGATCGCGGTGAGCACCAGCGCCTGCGGCACCGGATCGGCCAGAACGCCGTCAACCCCGCCTTCGCTCAGGATCGGCGGAACGTTCGTCTTCACGCCGCCGACACCGAAGATGAACAGGTTCACCGCATAGGAGAGCAGTGAAAGCCCGATGATGACCTGGTAGGTGCGCGGACGCAGGATGAGCCACACGCCGCAGCTGGTCATGACGCCGATGGCGATGGAAAGGATGATTTCCATTAGCTCTCCTTCGTCTTGTCGGCTTCGATCGTGCGAAGGCGGGTGATGCGGATGGACTGGTGAGCCAGGGCAACAAGGATCAGCACCGTCGATCCCACCACCAGCAGGAAGACGCCGAGATCGAAGAGCAGCGCCGTCGCAGCCGGCACTTTGCCGATCAGCGGTAGCGTCAGATATTGCGAATGCGACGTCAGGAACGGATAACCGAGGAACCAGGCGCCGACACCGGTCAGGGTCGAGATCAGAAGCCCGAGACCCATCCACCAGAGCGGCAGGATGCGAATACGATCCTCCGCCCAGCGGGTACCGCCAGCCAGATATTGCAGCAGGAATGCGATCGAAAGCGTCAGTCCGGCCGAGAACCCGCCGCCCGGCAGATCATGCCCGCGCATGAAGATATAGACCGCGAAGGTGATGATGACCGGGAACATCCATTGCATGATCACCGACGGCACCAGCAGATAGTCACGCACCGTATCGCCCGCATTGCGCTCCGGCCGCTCCTCGTCGAAGCGGTTCTGGATCCGTTGCTGCTCGGGCATGACCATCGTGTCGGGCGCCGGACGGAAACGGCGCAGCAGGGCAAAGACAGTCAGTGCCACGATGCCAAGAACAGTGATTTCACCGAGCGTGTCGAAACCGCGGAAATCGACGAGAATGACGTTGACGACGTTGCGGCCGCCACCTTCCGTATAGGCGTTTTCCAGGAAGTAGGTGGCGATGGCATCCGGCACCGGCATGGTCATCACGGCATAGGCGATAAAAGTCATGCCGACACCGCAGATGATCGCGATCAAGAGATCGCGGAAACGCCGGAAGCGGGCACGGAACGTCACCGATTCATCCATCTTCTCCGTCCGCTTCGGCAGCCAGCGTAACCCGAGCAGGATAAGAACGGTGGTGACGATCTCGACCAAAAGCTGGGTAATCGCAAGATCCGGCGCCGAGAGCCAGACGAAGGTGATGCAGACGATAAGGCCGATGCCGCCGAGCATGATCAGCGCCGCAAGCCGATGGTACTTGGCGAGAAAGGCCGTGCCGAGCGCAAGGCAGATGCCGATCAGCCAGATGCCGGCAAACACCTTGTCGACGCCCGAGAATACGAAGGTGCGCGGCTCGAAGCCGGAGAGCCAGAGTGGCAGGAGACCCGCGAGGAAGCCTGTCACGACCACCCAGCGCAATTGCGGCTGCAGATTGCGGGTGCCGATCCGCTGTTCGGCCGAACGGGCCCAGCGCCACGAAACCTCGACGAGGATACGCTCGAAGATACGCTGGCCCTTCAGCCGGCGTAGCAGCGGTGGACCGTCCTCGCAGGTCGCCAGATAGTGGCGAAGCACGAAATAGAGCGCACTTCCGCCAACAAGCGCGATCAGGCTCATGACCAGCGGCAGGTTGAAGCCGTGCCAGATCGAAAGACTGTATTCCGGCGTATCCGTGCCGAGGACGCTGACCACCGCCGTATGAAGGAACGGACCGACAGAGAAGGCCGGCGCGATGCCGACGATCAGGCAGATGACGACGAGCAGCTCGATCGGAAAGCGCATCCAGCGCGTCGGCTCATGCGGCGTGTCCTTCGGCAGATTGGTCGGCGACGGGCCGAAAAAGACGGTATGGATGAAGCGCAGCGAATAGGCGACGCTGAACGCACCGGCAAGCGTGGCGACATAAGGCAGGATAATGTCGAGTACCGAATCCGCATGCGTCTCGATCGCCTCGGCGAAGAACATTTCCTTCGACAGGAAGCCGTTGAGCAGAGGTACGCCCGCCATCGCCGCACTCGCCACCATGGCAAGTGTCGCGGTATAGGGCAGATAGCGGAAAAGCCCGCTTAATCGTCGCATGTCACGCGTTCCGGTCTCATGATCGATGATGCCGGCTGCCATGAACAGCGACGCCTTGAAGGTCGCATGGTTCAGCATGTGGAAGATCGCCGCCACCGTGGCAAGCGGACTTCCGAGGCTGAGAAGCGTGGTGATCAGCCCGAGATGGCTGATCGTCGAATAGGCAAGCAGACCTTTGAGGTCCTGCTGGAAGATCGCGAAAAAGGCGCCGATCAGAAGCGTGAGAATGCCGGCCGCCCCCAGGATGAAGAACCATTCATAGGTTCCCGAAAGCGCCGGCGAGAAGCGGGCCAGCAAGAAGACCCCGGCCTTCACCATTGTCGCCGAATGCAGATAGGCCGAGACCGGCGTCGGCGCCGCCATCGCATTCGGCAGCCAGAAATGGAACGGGAACTGGGCACTCTTGGTCAGCGCGCCGAGAAGGATGAAGATCAGCGCCGGAACGTAGAGCGAGTGGCCGCGAATGAGATCGCCCGACGCCAGGATTTTGTCGAGATCATAGCTGCCGACGATATTGCCGATGAGAAGCAGGCCGATCAGCAGGCAGAAACCGCCGATACCGGTGATCGTCAGAGCCATACGGGCGCCATCGCGCGCCGCGGCGGAATTGTTCCAGTAGCTGATCAGCAGGAAGGACGAGATACTCGTCAACTCCCAGAAGATCGAAAGCAGGATGACATTGCCCGAGAGAACGATGCCGAGCATTGCCCCCATGAATGCCAGGAAAAAGGAGAAGAACCGCGGGACGGGGTCGTCCTCGGACATGTAATAACGGGCATAGACCGTCACGAGCAGGCCGATCCCGGTGATCAGCACGCAAAACATCCAGGCGAAACCATCCAGACGCAGCGAAAAGTTCAGACCAAGCTGAGGGATCCATTCCAGATGGTAGCGAAAGACATTACCATCGGTCACCTGCGGATAGGCCAGAACGGTGATGATCAGGCAAAAGGCGGCGACCAGAGAAGCAAGCCGCGACGGCAGGACAGTCGATGCCGTGTTCAGGAGCAGAACGGAAAGGATACTTCCGATAAACGGCAAGGCCAGCAGCAGAAGAAGAAATTGCGGCGCAAGCGTTATCCCAATGTCCCATCCCTTCATTTCCAAGGCATTTCAGACCTCTATCATGTAATGGGATGCCCCACTAGCCAATCGGATCAAACTGCCATATATGATTGATTCTGACCAATATGGGCATTTTGGAACAATGGGTCAACCGGATCAGGGAAAGATTTTGTCACCGGCGCTCTGTCGCGCAGGCCGCGGCTTCCTCGACTGGACGCAAGGCGATCTGGCGGATCGCTCCGGCGTGTCCCGCAGCACGATCAGGGATTACGAAGGCGACCGCCACGAGGTTCACCGCTCGACGGAAGCGCAGCTTCGGCGGGCGTTTGAGGAAGGCGGACTGGCATTCGTTGCCGTCGAAGACGACTGCATTGGCATTTGCCCCAAGGACAAGAACAAACCCGCCGAATGACATCCGGTCATCCGACCCGGATCTTCTGGAACTGATGTCTGTATTCGGTCGGCGAAATGCCGACCTCCTTCTTGAACGCCTTGCAGAAATAGTTCGCGTCCGCGTAGGAAAGATCCAGCGAGACGTTGGTGATCGGCAGATCGCTGTTTTGTAAGAGTGACTTGGCGCGCTCGATCCGCTGCCCCTTGAGGTAGGAAATGAAGGTCGTGTTCATTTTCTTGCGGAACAGTCGGCTGAGATAACACGGGCTGACATGCGCGAAATCCGCCGCATCCTCCAGCGTCACGCCTTTGGAAAGATTGCGCTCGATGAAATGGAGAACGGTTTCGATCCGCTCTCCCGCTGACCCGCCGTGTTCCTGTCCCGGATCGAACAGCGCGTCGGTGATCTGACACAACAGTTCCTGCACCTTGTACTGGCTACGCGCATCGAGGCGCTGGTTTTCCAGCTCCTCGACTTGCCGGGCCATAGGCGCTGTCAGCTTGCGGCCCGTTTCCTTAAGAAGATCGGTCAGGATTTCGGCAAGATCGAGCACTTCGTGGCGCGGCGCCACGTCCTTATGCGCATAGATGTTTTCCAGCCGTGTCCGCACCAGACGCAGGCAGTCACGATATGCGCGCCCTTCGACCAGCGCCCGGATCCTGTCGGCCATGCTGGGGCCGCTATCCTCTTCCTCCTCGGTATCGATTGTCGGGACCAGCCGCAGGCTAGGTCCTGCCTTTTCAGGAGCAGACAAGGCAAGGCAATCGCGAACGCCCTCGAGCAATGCGTCGGTTCGCACCGGTTTCAGCAGAAAACCGTCGGCCTTGTATTGGATAGCAGCCTGCATGATGTCGAAATAATCATAAGCCGTGACGATCAGCACCTTCGTCGCGAGATGCCGCTCCCGCACCATCTGCAGCAGTTCGAGGCCATTGGGGCGCGGAATCTTGATATCGAGCAGCATCACATCGATACGCTCGCTTTCGAGCAGCTTGACCGCTTCCGCCCCGTTTTTGGCCTCGCCGACGATTTTTATGTCATGCGCATTTCGCTCGATGATCGAGCGCAGGGCGCGCCGTTCCAGTTCCTCATCTTCGACAATGGCCAAATTGAACATCAAGATCTCCTTTCAAGCTGAGCCCCACGCCTTCAGAAGTCGAAGGGCTCGAATTCCAGGGGGAAACGCATGCGCACCAGCGTTCCGCGCCCCTGGCGAAAAGGACTGAGAATCTCCAGTCCGTGATCCGTACCGAAATAATAACGAAGCCGGCTATCGATATTGTAGATGCCGATACTTTTGCGCCCGCCGCGATCCGCCTCACCGCGCAGAACCGCCTGTTTGCGTTCCGGCGATATGCCGTCGCCATTGTCGACGATATCGATGATCAGCTCGACCCCGTCGCGATAGGCCGAAATTTCGATCAGCCCACCGCTCTCGCGTGGTTCTATCGCGTAATTGATGCAGTTCTCGACGATCGGCTGCAGCACCATGACGGGACAGAGCACGTCGAGAAACTCGTCCGGCACGTCGAGCGAAAACTCGAACCGGTCACCGACCCGAAGCCTCAGAAGGTGAAGGTAATTGCGGACATGCTCCACCTCCATCCGCAATGGCACGAATTGAGAGCCGCTCTTCTTGAGCACGTAACGCATCATGTCGGCGAAGGCATGCACCGTATTTTCGGTCTCCTGCGCGTTTTCGACCAGTGCAAGCCTGCCGATCGTATTGAGCACATTGAACAGGAAATGCGGATTGACCTGATAGGAAAGCGCCTGCAGTTCCGCCTCGCGAAGCAGCCTTTCGAGTTCGGCCCGCCGTTTCGATTCCTCCGCCAGCCGCAGGTTCTTGGCGTAAAGCTCCTGCGCTACGCCGCGGGAATAACTCTCCTCGACGATATGCGACGCGATATAGAACAGTGAATAGGCCGCCGACCGCAGCTTCTCATAGGAAACCTCATTGATCCGATGATGTTCGTCCAGCAGCGGCTGATGTTCCCGCCACGACCCTTCGATGGGAAAGATGTTGGAGAGATCGATCAGACCTGTCGCTTCTTCATCGGACGTGAGCTTGACCTGGCCACAGATTACCGCACCAAGATATTCGCCGCGCACGATGATCGGGGCCGCGAAATCGACAAGGCTGCAATGACATCGATAAATGGATGGGGAGCCGGTGGAAAGCGCAGTACGGCCACCCACCGCATCGCAGTGGAAACATCTTTCCCGCCAATCGGCGCGGGCGCGAACCGCACGGCAGAAGTCCGAGAAGCCGGACGGCTTTGTCACCGGCACCCCTTCGGGATCGACGATCACCATGGCGACACCCACCGCCGCGCTGAAATTGTCCTGAACCTTCTGGAGCATTTCGGTGCTCATCAGTTCCAGCAATCTCTTGCGCCGCGCAGTCTTCGTTGTAAGCGAACTGCCGGCGGGTCGATCGACCATGCCTGAAAAGACTTCCGGCAACTGCATAACTTCCGGTTTTACCTCCGGCACCGCCTCCTCAGGCTGTCCGCTCGGTCGGTCTGCTCCCATGACCACCCCTCCGCATTTCGGCCAAAATGGCCATAGGACGCGGTTTTCTCGAAGATCGGACGCCTAAGTCCGAGCACATCGATCATTCCGGATACGCTGAGCGGAAAAAGCTCGCGTACCGCCTCCTCAAGCAAACCGGAATCGACCGCCAATTTCTCCGCGGATGATACGGCCACCATTTCCGGTTCCGTCTGACCTATCGCAAACGCCAGAGAAATTTCGCAGTTTTTCGCAAGCCCGGCGGCAACGATGTTCTTGGCGATATACCGCGCCATATAGGCGCCGCTCCTGTCCACCTTGGTGGCATCCTTGCCGGAAAAGGCGCCTCCGCCGTGCCGGCCGATGCCGCCATAGGTATCGACGATGATCTTGCGGCCTGTAAGCCCGGTATCCGCCGCAGGTCCTCCCTTCACGAAACGCCCGGTGGGATTGATGAGGACACGCGTATCGCGCGTCAGCCATCGCCCCATTACCGGCACGATCACCTCTTCCAGCACGCCGCGCAGCAGCTGTTCGCGTTCGATATCCGCCGAATGCTGAGTAGAAACCACGACGCTGATCAGTTTCTCCGGCCGTCCTTGTGCATCGTGAGCAAAGGTCACCTGCGCCTTTCCGTCCGGACGAAGCCATGGCAGAAGGCCGTTTTTGCGCACCTCCGCCAATCTCCGGGTCAGCCTGTGGGCGAAGTCGATCGAGACCGGCATCAGGCTTTCTGTCTCATCGGTTGCGTAACCGTAGAAAGTGCCCTGGTCACCGGCACCGAAATTCTTTTCCTGCACAACGCCCTGCGCGATATCGGGCGATTGTTCGTGCAGATCGACAAGAATGAAGCAACTATCGGCATCGAAGCCGAGGTCAGGGTCCGTGTAACCGATGCGACGGGTCACCTCGCGAACGATAGCTGACACATCGATCCTGGCTCTCGACGTCACCTCGCCTGCGACATGTACCATATTGCCGGAAACCATCACCTCGGCCGCGACGCGTGCCATCGGATCCTGCGCAAGATGCGCATCGAGAACGGCATCCGAAATCTGGTCGCAGACCTTGTCGGGATGACCTTCGGTCACCGATTCTGCTGTTGTGTAGCGCGCGACCATCATCGCCTCCTTGCCTAAGCCCGAGATACGATCCCGGGTCATTGTCTTTTTCACTCAGCCGCCAATCATGCAGTGGAGACCGAGACCTTCGATTGCCGCCTTCAATGGCGTCATGTCTTCGGGCGTAAGGTTGGGAGCGTCCGCCATCGGATACGGCCGGCCAAGCAGCTCGTATTTATTCTCGCCATAAGTGTGATACGGCAGCAAATGCACCGTATCGACGCCCGGCATGAGCTTGGCGAAATTGCCGATCGCGCTCACCGCCTCGACGCTGTTGTTCACCCCTGGCACGACCGGAATGCGCACGACCGTGTGCGTGAGCGACGATATGCAGAGCGCGTTTTCGAGAATGACGCGATTGTCGATGCCGGTATTGGCCTGGTGCACCGCCGGATCGATCACCTTCAGGTCCATCAACACATGATCGACGTAGGGGATGACGTCACGGACGATCTCGCGCGTGGTGCAACCGGTCGTCTCCATCGCCGTATTCCAGCCCTGCTCGTGGCAGGCCATCAGCAGATGTTTGGCGAACTGGTGCTGGAACAGCGGTTCACCGCCGGACAGCGTTATCCCGCCGCCGGAACGACGGTAATGATGCGCATCCTTGCGCAATTCCTGCATCACCTCGGCAATGCTCATCGTCTTGCCCGTCCGCTTCAGCGCCTGGGTCGGGCAGACCGTCGTGCAAGTGCCGCACTTGATGCATTTGCTGCGATCGACGAACCCGGCATTGCCCGGATCGAGTGCCTTTGTCGGACAGACGGGAATGCACTGGCCGCATCTAATGCAGGCCGAGCGGCGATAAAACAGTTCCGGCTCGGGGTTTTGCGATTCCGGATTGGAGCACCAGCGGCAACGCAGCGGGCAGCCCTTGAGAAAGACGATCGTGCGCACACCCGGCCCGTCATGGATGGAATAGCGCTGGATGTCGAAGACGGTGCCTTCCTTGTCATAATCGATCGCGTTCATTTCACTATCCTGTCTTTTATGCCCGGTTCCGGCGCCTCCTCCGGCGCGGTTCAGAATCCGGTCTGTTGCGCCGCCGCGATCGCATCCATCGCCATGCGCACAGACGATGTTTCGCCCATGACCGCGAGCGACGTGACGTGTTGGGGGCAGGTTCCGTAAAGCTCCACGGTGAACACCCCGGCAGCCTTGAGCGCGAGATCCGAGAAGTAGAAAAGATCCGCCACCGGGATCTGCATCAGCCCGACGGAATCGACGCGGTTGGCCTGGACCCAGGCCCTGCCATGCGGCGGCATGCGCCGCTGAAGCATCTGCAGCACGTCGGGATGCGGAGCGTTGATGATACGGGTCGTCATGGCGGGTCTCCTCTCTTCAGCCTTCGTTTCAGGCGACGTCCTTGCCTCAGCGGACGTTCAATGCCTCCACCATCACGCACTTGCGCCGGCGGGCGAAAGACTTGGGCGAGGTCAGCCCCTCGCCGGTCGGCCCGGCGATGGTGAATGTCGTGTAACCCTCGCCGCCGACGCCGATACCGGCATAGGACGGCCCGTTCTTGACGAAGATCGTCGTCTGGATCAGCTTCGCCATCTTGGTGATCTTGCGCACGTCGGTGGAATGGATCATCGCGGTATGGCGATTGCCGTGTTCCAGTTCGACGGCAAGGTCGATCGCCTCGTCCACGTCAGTTGCGCGGACCAGCGGCAGGATCGGCATCATCAGCTCTTCCTGCACGAACGGATGTTCCTTCGGCAGCTCGATAAGGACGACACGGATCTCGGGGCCGACCGAAATCCCGACCTTGTCGAGCAGGTAGACCGCACTCTTGCCGACGCAATTGGTCTGCGGACCGCCCTTGGCGGTCAGTACCAGTTCCTCAAGCTTTTTGACGACGGCCGGGTCCTTGACCAGATAGGCGCCGTTCTTCTGCATCTGCGAAATCAGAAAGTCGGCAATCTGGCTGACGGCGATGACCTCCTTTTCGGCGATGCAGGGCAGGTTGTTGTCGAAACTGCAGCCGCTGACGATGTCTTTTGCGGCCTTTTCGATATCCGCGGTTTCGTCGACGACCACCGGCGGATTGCCGGCACCGGCGCCGATCGCCTTCTTGCCGGTCGACATCACCGTCTTGACGATAGCCGGCCCCCCGGTTGCCACCAGCATGCGCACTTTCGGATGTGCCATCATCGCATTGGTATTGTCGATCGAGGGAGCCTGAACGGTGACGACCAGGTTTGCCGGCGCGCCGAGTGCTGCAAGCTTGCGGTTGATCATCTTGATCGACAGTAGCGACACGATTTTTGCACGCGGATGGGGGCTGAACACGACGGCATTGCCGGCGGCCAGCATGCCGATCGAATTGCAGATGATCGTTTCCGTCGGATTGGTGGTCGGGGTGATCGAACCGATCACGCCATAGGCGGAATATTCGACCAGCGTCAGACCACCATCGCCGCTTTCGGCTTCTGTCTTCAAGTCCTCGATTCCGGGGGTCTTGGACGCGGCAAGCCGGTTCTTGATAATCTTGTCGGCAGCATTGCCCATACCGGTCTGTTGGACGGTCATGGTGGAAATCCGCTCCAGCACCGCCTGATCGAGAAAGACCTCGCGAATGCCGTCGACAAAGCTTTTACGCGCCGCCATGGAGCAGAAAAGATATTGCCTCTGCGCTTCAGCTGCGGCTTCCACGGCTTCATCCATGGTCGCGAAGACACCTTCGCCAAGCGTAATGGCATCTTCATCTGAGATATCGAGCGAGACCGGTGCGGAAGAAAGCGCGCAGTCGCTGCGTTCGCAGCAGGAGCAGTTCACCTCGCCCGCTGCCTTGGTCACCATCCCGTCCGTCACGATGCAGCCTTGGGCGAAGGGCGCAGTCGCATCCACGACCGGCTTTACGCCTCCCATTTCCGCAATGATGCGCGCCACGGTATCCTCGACCGAGGGTGCAGAACTTTTTATCGGAGGAGGGGCAGGAACGGGAGCCGGGGCGGGTGCAATTGCGCCGTTGAATCCGGCAAGCACGCGACTGACTGCAGCGCTGATATCGTGGTCGTTCATAATCCTGTTCCTTCCTTGGGGACCGTTCCCCTTCTTGCGGAAAATCCATCAATCGCATGGCGAGCGATCTTCATGTCTTCAGCGACCGTACCGCCACTGATGCCGATGGCGCCGATCACGGCGCCTCCGGCGCGGCAGGGAATGCCCCCGCCGAAAAGCACAACCTGTCCTTCGCCCGAGCCGTTACCGGCCCCGCTTCCGGTATGACCGACACCGAACAGCATGCCGCCCGGCTGGGCCAGCTGCCCGAGTTCATCTGTCCCCATCCGGTAAGCGGCAGCCGTCCAGGCCTTGGCGACGGCAAGCTTGGTACTTGCGGGCAGACTGCCCTCCATCCGGTGGAACAGCACCGGCCGTCCCTCGGCATCGGCAATGCAGATACAGACCGGCACCGCCATCTGCCGCGCACGGTTTTCCGCACGCTCCGCAACCGCGCAGGCATCGGCAAGAGAGAGGCCAGTTGCAGCAAACGCGCTGCCGACAGCTCGACCGGCCAGTTCGGCAGCAAGTGCCATTTCGATCCGCTGCATGTCGTGGGCGGCAAAATCACGGGTGGCGAACATCGCGCACTCCCCCGTCGGTTTCGACCGTATCGACGATGCCGACAATGCTGGCATCCACCACGGATTTCTGCAGTGTTCCGGCGAGACGGCTGGCGCTGCCGGATGTCACGATAACCGTTTCACCATTGCCGGCTCCGACCGTATCAACGGCGATCTCCGTCCGGTCCTGCGGCTCCAGCCGCTCGTTGAGCCGGGTAATGATCAGAAGCTTCGAGCCCGAGAGGCTCATGTCCTTGGTGGTGGCGACCACCCGTCCGATGACTTTGGCAAGATACATGACTTGGTCCTCACTCCCTCACGAGCGTGATGTCACGCGCCCGCAGTTCCTCGGCTGCGGCAGGCGTGACGATCACGGCATGACCCAGATGCAGTTCCCAGCCTTCCAGGCTGCGCGCCTCGCGCAGGCCGAACACACCCTCGGTCCGGGCGGCGGCAATCTTCGGCATCGCCAATGATGGCGATGGCACGGGCTGGCTACCGCCGACCGTCGCGGCAAGCTTCGCCGCCCAGCTCAGTTCGATCCCATAGTCTGCAAGCGTCTGCAGATATCCGCTCATCACCGCCTGATAGGCAGGGTTTGGCAGCAGCTCGCGGGCGCCCCGATCCCGCCCATTAGGGCAAACGCCGTCGCGGGCAGCGACGATACGCGCCCCTCTTTCGAGCGCTCCCTGAAGAATCCCCGAAAGCGGATCGTCGGCAATGCCCAGCGCGACCTTGGCGGCAAGCGATATGCTCAGCGCCGGAACCAGAATGACGGGGTGGCGGCCGACCAGTTCGCCGGGCTCGCCTTCGATTTCGGCAGCTTCCAACCCTGCAAGCCGATCCGTAAGGAATGGCCTCGCCTCGGGCGCAGTGACCGTCTCGAAAGACCAGCCCGCTGCATGAAGCTGCTGTAACTGGCCGAATGCGGGTTCGAGACCAAGATCCGTTCTGGCAAACAGCACCAGCGCCGAACGCGCCTTTGCCTGCACCCTGCGGCGCATCCGCTCGATGATACGATCGGAAAGAAGATCAAGCAGGATCCGATCGAGAACGGCATCAATGCTCATGCCTGACCTCCATCGTCATACATCGCGATGCCGAGCGGCGTCACCAGCAATGGCTCGACGGGCTTGATGACCCGGCGGCCGGTATGGCTGACGAGAACGGCGGCGAAATCCTTGAACGAGCAGGCGCCGCCGACGACATGGATCGTATCGACTTGAGGATAATCAGCGAGGAAGTCAGAGACGATGCGTCCCATCTTGTCGGCCACCGGCCGGATGATCGAAAACACATCCCGTTCGAGCGCATGATTGAGCTTTTCGGCTTCTGCATCCTCGAACGAAATCTTTCTGGCACCGGCCAGAACCAGCGTCATATGCGTGCCACCGGTCGGCTCGTCGAACGTGGCAACCACCTCGCCGTCCTTGAGAACGGAGATACCCGTCGTGCCGCCGCCGACATCGACCACGGCACCGTTTTTCACGCCCAGCAGGCGTGCGGCGGCCGTTGGTTCGTCGATAATTTCAGCCAGCTCAAAATCAGCCGCCTCGACCACATGGCCGATCGCCTTCGCATTGCTCGGATGGACGCCGGGAGGGATGGCGGTTGCAGCGCGCATGAGCGGCTGGCCCAGCCTTTCCTCAAGCTCGTCCTTCATCCGGCGGACCGCATGAACCGCACCGATATAGTCGACGACGATACCGTCGCGCACGACCGTCGAGCGCCAGGACGTGCCGGCAACCGGGTTGTTCTGCGCATCGACCACCGAAAGCACTAGGTTTGCCGTGCCGAGATCGACGCCGACCTTCAGCCGACCGGGCGCCCATTCCGGCTGCGGCACGATCGTGCCCTGCCGGACGAGTTCCCCGAAAGCCTTGAGCTTGCTGTCGATGGTCGACATGACTTTTCTCCGATCAGACTTTGCGGATCCGCACCATCGCGTCGTTCTTCAGGCCGAAAGCATTGGCCTCCTCGACATCGATATGCATTTCCATGACCGAGGCTTCGGCAGCGCGGATCGTGACATTGTGCATGATGCCCCCGCGCACGCCCCCGATTTCGACGTCAACCTCGTCGCCGTTCTTCAACCCGAGCTTTGCTGCTTCAGCCGGCAGCATGTGGATGTGGCGCAAAGCCACGATCACGCCGCGCTCTTTCTTGATGGTCCCATAAGGACCAATCACCTCGATCCCAGGCGACTCTTCGAGTTTTCCAGACATGCGCAGCGGTGGCTTGATACCGAGGGTGAAACCGTCGGCAACCGAAACCTCGATCTGCGTTTCCTTGCGCAGCGGTCCGAGCACCCGCACCTTGCCGATCTGTCCCTTTGGCCCGCGGATCGTCACCGTTTCCTCGGCCGCATATTGGCCGGGCTGTTTCATCGCCTTCATCCGCGTCAGTTCTGAACCGGGACCGAAAAGCGCGTCCATGTCAGGTCGGGAAAGATGGATGTGGCGGTTCGACACGCCGATCGGCACGAGCCACGGATCGGTATCCTGAGCGCATTTGGCGACCGGTTTTACCTGTTCCGCCGAGGCAGACAGGCTCTGTGCCAGAAGCTCGGCGATCACGCGTTCGATCATGGGTCTGTCTATTTGCATTGTGGTGTCCTGTTCGTCTCACCCGGCGTGACGACCGGGCCTGTCATGGGCGCAACAATCCACCCGGCGGTTTCTGCCGCCGGCGTTCGCTGTCGTCCTCAATGGTCTTCTTTGTCCGGTGCCGGTTACCGCCTGCGATGGCGCCGATCTGCCCGCGATTGCGACTGGTTTGCAGGTGTAGATGTCGCCTCGGCCACCACCTCAGCCTCTGGTTCAAGGGCAGTTTCCTCAATCGTGGAGAGTTCCGGTTCTGCGGCATCAACCTCCTCAACCGGTATTTCGGCAGCTTTTGTCACCGTAACTTCCGGCGCGGCTAATGGCTCACTCACCGGTTCATCCTCGACAGGCAGCGGAATTTCTGCCGCAGCAACTGCTGCGGCAGGTTGCTCCACACCAACCGTCTCCCTGCTGTCCACGATCTTTGCCAGGTCGTTGGCAGGGCGCGCGATGACACGGGTTGAAACGACCCGCCCGACGCGTCCCGCTTCTGCCGCGGCTGCGGAAACCGCAGCCGTGACGGCCCCCACATCACCGCGGAACTTGATAACCGTCATGCCGTCACCATTGGCGAGTTCGTAACCGACCAGAATGACATTGGCGGATTTCACCCCCGCATCGGCGGCTGCGATTGCAGCAGTCAGTCCGATGGTCTCGATCAATCCAAGGCTTTCCTGCGACATGACAGTCTCCTTTCAGGGTCAGATATACGGCTTGGTCGAGGAGGCCACCGTGGCGGGGTCAAGCGTCCCGAGCACCTGCTTGCCGACATCGCGAGCAGCACGGATGGCCTGACGAACGGCACCGGAATCGCCACTGAACATGAAGATCGCTTCGTTCGAGTAGCTCGTGCCGCCATTGCCCGGCGAGGCAAAACCGACCGGGGTAACCGTTGCGGCCTTTGCAGCAGTATCCGCCAGCAGCACGCCGATCGCGGCGGGAGAGCCGACCGTAATGCCGAAAGCCTGGCCGATCGGCGCGCCGAAAGCTTTGTTCAGCGCGTAGCTGGCCCGGGCGGTATACTGGAATTCCAGATGACCGGCTGGCGTGCCATAGACATCACCGAAAGTGCGGTCGAGCTCGGACAGCGTCACTTCAACGGCACGGCGGGCGTCGGAAACGTCCTCTGCACCGAAGACGATCAAGCTGCCGTGGCCACCGCCGCCTTCCGTGTCGCGCGGCAGTTCGATCAGCAGCACTTCACTGTTTGTAGCCTTCACCGCTTCGTCTGCGGCAAAGATATGCGGACCTGCACCGGTGCGTGCGCCGACGATGCCGATCGACCGGTACTTCTTGTCGATCTTCATCTGCTCGTGCAGCAGCGGGTCCACGTTGGCGATCACCAGACCGACGGTATGTCCGATGGCAGTGCCGACGAATTCGGTGAGATTACAGGCCTTCGGTGCCGCGGTGCGGACAGGCTTCTCAGCGGGAGAGGCGGCGACCGGGGCCGGGAAGCTTTCGCTCCCACCCATCTTCCGGATCACCTCGTCCATGAGTTTTTCGACAAGAGCATCCTGCATTGTCGATCCTCCTTCTTGCGTTCAGGGGTTCAGGCTACCTTGTGTTCCGGCAGAACCTTTTCGACTTCCATGTGAGGACGTGGGATCACATGGACGGACACAACCGTGCCGACCTTTTCGGCAGCGACGGCGCCGGCATCGGTAGCGGCCTTCACCGCACCGACGTCTCCACGGACCATGACGGTGACTAGGCCCGAGCCGATCTTTTCGTAACCAACCAGGGCGACGTTTGCCGACTTGACCATGGCATCGGCGGCTTCGATGGCGGCCACCAGACCTTTGGTTTCGACCATTCCGAGAGCTTCCTGTTGCATGACTTAACTCCTTAGCGTTTCGGTGTTCAGACGTTGATGTGATGACCGTTTATCGCGGGTTGGACTATCGTCGGCCCCCTCCCTCCCGGCCTAGCCCCCGGCCCGGCCGAGGAGCATTGAGAGCTCCGCGAGCGTAGGCTTGCGTGGGTTTCCTGCAGTGCAGGCGTCCGCAAGCGCGGCCGCTGCCATATCGGGCATTGCCCGACGATATTCCTCGGCATCCATGCCGAAGCCACGAAGCGTGGACGGGATAGAGAACCGCATATTCAGCGCCTGGATCGCTCGGATCAGCGCGATGACGCCGGCCCGCACGCTCGGCACATCGAGCCCTATGCGGCTGGCAATGCGCGCATAACGACCGGCAGTTTCCCAGCAACCCGGTGCATCGTCCTCAAGCCCCGCGTTCCAGGCTATGACATGCGGCAGAAGCACTGCATTGATACGGCCGTGAACAAGATGCATCCGCCCGCCGATGGCATGGGCGAGACCATGGCTCACCCCGAGCCCCGCTTCGCTGAAGGCAAGACCGGCGAGGCAGGAAGACTGGTGCATCGCATCGCGTGCCTCCATATCGTTGCCGTCGTAATAAGCGCGCGGCAGGTGGGCGAAAGCGAGTTCGAGCGATTTCTCGGCAAAGGCGTCGGTGAAATGTGACGCGCCCTGCGCCACCACGGCCTCAAGTGCATGAGTGATGACATCCATGCCCGTGTCCGCAGTTACCTTCGGCGGTGCCGTGCGGACGAATTCAGGATCGAGGATCGCCACATCCGGCACCATCTCCTTTGCGATCAGCGGAAACTTCAGTCCGTTTGCAGGGTCTGAGATGATGGCGAACGAGGTCACTTCCGACCCCGTACCGCTGGTCGTCGGAATGGCGACGAATTTTATGGTTTGCGCCGTATCCGTTGCCCGGACGACCGACAGGATGGCCTTGGCCGCATCGATCGGCGACCCGCCACCGAGTGCCAGAAGCACCTGCGGACGGAATTCGGCAAAGATACCTGCCCCCTTGGTGACCGTCGCAATCGGCGGTTCGGGAATGGCTTCGTCGAAAACCTTGACCTCGCAGCCATCGAGATAACCAAGCACCCGATCGAGCGGACCGGACTTTGCCATGAACGCATCGGTAACGATCCCGACCCGCTGCCCGCGATAGGCATGCAGCCGATCAAGCAACCCTTCGCCAAACACGATCTCGGTTCGGGGGGAGAAGCTCTTGTAGGAAGGCATTTGTCACCTGTGGCAGTTCGAGTTTCGCGGTTTGTCTGGCTTGGAGAACACGGGCGGGCTTCAACTCCGCCCGTGCTTTTTCCTGTACGGACCCCGCAAATCGCGGGGCCGGGATTGCCGTGTCAGAAATGCTGTTCTGTACGGCTGATGATGTCGTCCTGCACTTCCTTGGCGAGCACGACGAACTGGGCAGAGTACCCGGCCACGCGAACCACGAGATCGCGATGTGCTTCAGGATCCTTCTGGGCAGCAAGCAGGGTTTCGCGGTCGATCACGTTGAACTGTACGTGCATGCCCTTTTGGTCGAAGTAGGAGCGGACTAGCGAGGCGAAGTTGCGCAACCCGTTGTCGCCGGCAAGCGCCGAGGGCAGGAACTTCTGATTGTACAGGGTACCGTTCGAGGCGATGAAGTGGTCGAGCTTGGCCACCGAGTTTGCCGCAGCCGTCGGTCCCAGATGGTCCTTGCCCTGGCGTGGTGAGACACCGTCTGCAAGCGGAGCCTTGGCCGGACGACCGTCAGGCAATGCACCGACATCCTTGCCGAACAGCACGTTGGCCGAGACAGGATAGATACCGGCCTGGAACTGGCCGCCACGCGGATTCTTGTATTTCTCGACTTCGAGGCAATAGATCTGGGCGCATTTGCGAGCGATCAGATCGACGTCGTCGATGTCGTTGCCAAAACTTTCGGCCGAGTCGAGAAGGCGGCGGATGCCGTCATATTTCGACGAACCGGCCGGAGCCGTGATCGTATCGGTCGAAAGCGTGCGATAGACCTCTTCCTTGAGGGCCGTCACATCCATCGATTTGTTGGACGAGAGCACCTTGCGGACGGCCTCGTAGATCTGGCCTTCCGTCAGTTCGCCGCCGCCGACCGCATTGGCCTTCTGGCCGATGGCAAGCCCAAAATTGGCGTCGAGCGCTTCCTTCAGTTCGGCCATGGAGAGCTTCTTTTCGTCGAAGACGAATTTCTTCATGGCGTAGACGGAGTCACCCGTGTCGGCGACGCCGAAGGCCTGCGGACCGGTGAAATTGTAGAGCGCTCCGCCTTCCTGCAGCGACTTGCCACGTCCCATGCAGTCTTCGACCATCGGTGACAGGAACGGCAGCGGCGCGCGTTCGCCATGAGCGATGTCGACGCAGTTGTCTGCTTCGGCCAGATATTTGACGAAGAAAGCCATCTGCTTGTTGAAGGCGTCGTAGAAGTCTTCGATCGACGTCCACCGCTTCGGATCACCGGTGACCGGGCCAAGCTGCGTGCTGCCGACCTTGCCGTCGTTCAGCGTGATTTCGAGAACCTTGGCGACATTGAAGAATGCAGCATCGTGCCAGCCTTCGGTCTTGTGGATCGCCTGCGGCTCGACGCAGCCGACAATGCCGTAGTCGCGGGCATCGGCCAGCGAGACACCGCGGTTTTGCAGCGACGGAATGATGACTTCGTCGTTATAGACGGCCGGAACGCCCAGACCGAGTCGGATGACTTCGGCTGCACGGTAGAGGAACTCGTCCGGCGTTCCCTGCCAGACACGGATGGAGAAGGACGGTGCCGGCAGACGGCAATGCACCGTTGCTTCCATGCACATGTAAGAGACGTCATTGGTCGCATCGCGGCCTTCCGGCGTCTGGCCACCGACGCAGAGATTCTGGAACACGGCATAACCGGCAAAGGCCTGGGCCGAGACTTCGTCGCGGGTCTTGTTGACGTCGTTGAGCTTGATCCAGATGCAGTCAATCAGTTCCTGGGCGAACTCACGGCTGATCGACGTGTCGGCCTTCAGGAAGGGATACATGTACTGGTCGAAACGGCCGGGCGAGATCGAGTGGCCCGAGGATTCGATCTGCAGCATGCACTGGATGAACCACATCGTCTGGCAGGCTTCCCAGAAGTTGGAAGCCGGATATTCAGGCACGAGGCGGCAATTCTTGGCGATCTGCTCCAGTTCGGCCCTGCGCGTCGGGTTGCTTTCGCGGCTGGCCAGTTCCTGAGCCTTTGCCGCATAACGATGGGCAAAGTCGATGGCGGCCTTATAGGAGATGATGACAGCGTTATAGAACTGCTGCTTCTTGATATAGGAAGGATCCATCTGGTCGAGCGCTTCGAGATGCCGGACCGCTTCTGCGATCACACCGCTGAAGCCGATATTGAGGATCTTGCCGTAATCGACGCAGACATGCCCGACGCCGCCATAGAAATAGTTGCCGACCGTGAAGACACCATTCGCGATGCAGTCCTTGGCCTTCTGCGACATGTAGGATGAGGCGAGATCACTGGTTGTGCGTCCCGGCCAGTATTTGAAGGCCTCGCGCAGCTCGTCGGCCGTCTGCTTCGAAATTTCGAAGGGATCGGCAACGCGCGTTGCCATTGTCTCGAATTCCTTCTCGACCCAGTCGAAAGAGAATTCCGGGCAAATTTCGGTCGAGCGCGGGTTCTTGGTGATGGCACCGACGACCAGTTCGTCTTCGCGAATGGTCACCGGCAGCTCGTTGAAGATCTTCTCGACCACCTTGGCACGGCGAAGGATCGGCGACAGGCCTTCGGTTTCCTTATAGGCCTGGGTCGCCAGCACGGCGCGCTCGGACTCGACATGCGGGCGCGCGTCGATGATCTGTTTCTTCAACCGCAATATGCGGTCGGTCGGTTTGGAAAAGCCCTTCTCAATCATTACGTCCTCCAGGAGTGAATGTCGTTCCCACGGCCTCGGGCCAACGGGAGCGCGTCTTGCAGTTCAGGGTGTTGGGCAGTTCAGGATGGTGGGAGAAACCAGGCGTGTGAAATCGCGCATCAGTTTCGGATGCGCCGGCCATGCCGGCGCAGTCACAAGATTTACATCGGTCACGGTATCGTCCGCCGCCACCGAAACGAAGTTGCCGCCAGCCAACCGCACTTCCGGTTCGACGGCGGGATAAGCTGTCAGCTTGCGCCCGCGCACCACATCGGCAGCGGTCAGCAATTGCGGGCCATGGCAGATTGCAGCCACCGGCCGGTTCTCAGCCATGAAAGCCTTGATGATGTTCAAAACCTGCTTGTCGAGGCGCAGATATTCACAGGCGCGGCCACCGGCGAGATAAAGGCCCGCATAGTTCTCCGGCTCCGCCAGCGCGAAATCCGCATTGATCCGGAACAGATGACCGGGCTTTTCCGAATAAGTCTGGTCGCCCTCGAAATCGTGGATCGCGGTCTTGATCATCTCGCCACGGCGCTTGCCGGGACAGACTGCATCGACCTGAAAACCGATCATCTGCAAGGCCTGAAACGGCACCATCGCTTCATAATCCTCGGTGAAATCACCGACGATCATCAGGATCCTGTTGTCGTTGAGCTTTGCCATGAATTTCACTGTCTGCCAGGGTCGTTCGTTGATCGTCCGGCCCGGCGCCTCCTGTTGAAAAGGTAGGCCCGCAGTACTTGGAGGGTCAACGAGACCGCCTTGACCAGCGCGGGTAAATAATTGACCTGACAGGGAAAATCGGAAAACACCTTAGAAATGAGGCGGTTCGGTTGATTGCCGGCGCATTTCGGCGAAAAGGACATGACAAGGGATCACCACATGCGGTGTTTTCTTGTCATTGAAGAAGGCAACCGGAACAGCGCCTAGGCTGTTCCGCCGGGTGAAAAAGCCTGCGACCAAAAGCGCAAGCCACTGATATCCATAAAATTTTCTCGGAGCAGCCGGCATCACGATCCCTGCTGTCAAGAAACTACCCATCAAGGCCAAACCCGTTGCGTTGACCCTTTCGACGGCGTCTCGATAATCTTCGCCTTGATCGACATTCCTTAAAACATGGAGTTCGCAACACGCATTAGCGCTTGCGACGGCCGGGCCTTTGCGCGCCGCCAATGGGGACATGCGCGCGGAGAATACAGGAATGTGCGGTCGGGACATGAGGTGAGAGGTGTCCGCGAGATTTTGGACAGGTGAAGGCCGGAGCGGCGAGCGCCGATACCCCGGCATCCCAAGGAGGAAATGGAATGACAATGCTCGGTCTGCTCGTCGCTTTCGGCGGCGGGATATTCGGCGCCGCAATCGGCGCCTTGCCTGCTTTCGCCTTCGTCGGCATCCTGACGATGCTCGGCGTCGCCATCCAGCTTGCGGTTGCCCCCGCAGCCACGGATTTTTTCGGTATCTCTTTCGGCGTATTCGGCCCCCATGTGGGTGGCTTCGCCTCGGGTGTTGCCGCCGCAGCCTATGCCGCGAGCAAAGGCAAGCTTGATACCGGCCGCAATATCGTGACTGCCGGCATGGGTCTCAACAGCCCGGATGTGCTGCTCGTCGGCGGCGCCTTCGGCATCGTCGGTTATGTCATCTTCTGGCTGCTCACCATGGTGCCGAATTTTTCGCCCACGCTCGCCTGGACCGACCTGCCCGGCATGACCGTCGTTATCTCGGCATTCATCGCCCGCTTCATCTGGGGCACCTGCGGCCTCTGCGGCAAGGCCGAACCCGGCCACAAGTTCTTCGCACCGACCGACGCCACCAAATGGCTGGTCTTCCAGAGTGGTGTCGGACAGCTGGTGATGATCGGCATCGGTGGCGGCCTGCTCGGCGGATGGCTTGGGCTTACATATGGCACGCCGGGCGCGCTTCTCGCCTTCGGCATCGCCGCGTCCAGCCTGTTGTTCCTGACTGTTGGCGTGCTGACACCGGTGACCCACCACATCATGCTGCCGGCCGCCATCGTCGGGGCGTCCTCGGGCAGCATCCTGTGGGCAGCGATTGCAGGCCTCGCCTGCGCCTTCGTCGGGGAGTTCTTCGCCCGGCTGTTTCTCTGCCACGGCGATACGCATATCGACCCGCCCGCCTGCACAATCGCGTTGATGACGCTTGTCTTCAATGGCCTGACCTTCCTCGGCTTCTGGGCTCTGATCCCTTTGCCGGTATGAAAAGGGCCATCCGGCCCCAGGCGGTGCGATAATCCCTCCCGATCGCGCCGCCACCATATGCCCCGGTGAAGCCGGTCAGGCTGTTTGAATCCGGCACGGCCTCCTGACTGCTTTCGATAAAAAACGTGCCCCGATCGCTCGGGGCACGTCGATATTTCTTCACCCGAAGGTTTCCACCTTGCGGGCCTGGATAAGGCTCAGGCCTTGTCGAGGAACGCCTCGAGGCGTGCGAAGGAGAAGGGCTCTGCGGTGAGGTAACGAAAATCCTCAGCAACCTTGGCGCGCAGCAGCGGCGTATCGATCGACCGACCCCAGAAGGCGGTGTCCTGCAGATAAGCCGCAACCATGGCCTCAAGCCCCGCATCCGTCCCGTCATCAAGCGCGCCGATAGTTTTGATCCGCTCGATCACCTCAGCCGCATCACGCGGCGCAAACGCCTCCGATCCCTTGAACCTGCCGAGATAGAAAGCCAGCCACGATGCCAGCGATAGTGTCATCAGCGGTGCCGGCTTGCCGAACTTTTCCTGATAGGCCAGCAGCCGTTCAAGATTGCGCGTCTGGTATTTGACGATGCCGTTGAGGCTGATGTCGTACCAGAGATGGCGGATATAGGGGTTCTGGAACCGGCGCAGCACGGCTGCGGCAAATTCCTCAAGCTCGGCCTTCGGCAGGGTCAGGAACGGAATGACTTCCTCGTTGAGAAGCCGGTCGAGGAACTTCGCACCTGCCGGTTCCGATACCGCCTCGCCGACGGACTCGATGCCGGCCAGAAGCGAGAGAGCGCAAAGACCTGTATGCGCGCCGTTGAGGATCGCCACCTTGCGCGCCTTGTAGGGCGTCGCATCCTCGACGACGATCGTTCCCTCGTCATGGTCGGCAAGCGGGATCCGCAGATCCGGCATGCCCGGCTTTTTCTCGATAACGAAGAAATGGAAGAGTTCCGCCGCGGACATGAACTTGTCCTCGTAGCCGAGCTCCTCGATAAGGGCATCGGCCTCGGCACGAGGAAAGCCGGGCACAATCCGGTCGACCAGCGTGTTGTAGAAGGCATTGTCCTTTTCCAGCCAGGTGATGAAGGCCGGATCGAGCTTCCATTCGTTGGCATGCTGCAGAACGATCCGGCGCAGTTCGTCACCATTGTGATCGATGAGTTCGCAGGCGATCATCTGCAACCCGGCTTCGGGCTTTCCGTCGAATGCCGTCCAGCGCTCGAAAAGGAAGCGGGTCAGCTTGCCCGGGAATGAGACCTGTGGTGCGTCTTCAAATGTCACCGTCGGGACATAGGCAATGCCGGCATCCGTCGTATTCGACACGACGACGGTGATGTTGGGATCATGCGCCAGCGCCAGCACATCCTGCCAGCTCTCATGCGAGGGAATTTCCTGGCGCACGCAGGCGATCAGCCGCGGCTCGGAGACCTTCTCGCCGGCATCGTTCACGCCACGCGACAGAACCGTATAAACGCCGTCCTGTTCGTTCAACGTGAACGGCAGGCCACCTGCGATCGGGCGAAGAACGATCACCCCCCAGTCCGCACCGGCCTTTTCGTTCAGAAGGTCGATCTTCCAATCGACGAAGGAGCGCAGAAAATTGCCTTCCCCCCACTGCAGAACACGCGGGGTCGGGCGCGCACGGCCGTTCAGAAAGCTCTCATCGAGACGTTTCATATGTTTTTCCTTGATGCAAAGGCATTGATGAAAGAGTGACCCGCGATTTGAAGATGACGGCATCGTGGATGTCTTTGATCTCGCTACGTGTCGCAGCGCCATTTGCAATTTTCAGGACATATTCGATGAGCAGAATAGAAGGCGACATCTTGCGCAAGCCTTCATGAGCGGCCGCATGATGCGTTTAAACTTCCGCGGGCAGATCGTTATGCCGCAGCTTTTGCAGACATCAACCTTAGGCTTGTCCGCGATGACAGACCCAAACGACTTTCAAAGCCTGCCATACCCATCTAATTCACTGAAATTATTATCATAAAAATCGAAAAATGGATGAAGTCATCAAGCGCAATCGGTAACGATGGTGTATCATAAAACCGGGCGCTGAATGGTTTTCGGCAGTCGCAGAGCCAAGGCCTGGATCAATCTCGACATGCTTGCATGCATCTCGATAGCTGCAGAAAAACGGACGCCAGACCAGGACGGAATGTCTCGGAAAGCTGCTGGCGACATCTGGTCGCGCCGTAAACTTGAGATCACAAACGAGAAGATACTAAAATCGCCGTCACAGAGGAAAATAACGCCAGTCGAACAGAGAGGCCTGACAACGCGATCCGGGGCTCAACCAGTAGATTAGGCATGACCCTCTCCGCCGCACCAACCTCACCCTCTATCTCAACAAGCCGGTATAGGTAACGATCCAAACCAAGCCAGATTCGCTTGAACCTTGCCACACAACGCGAGCGGAGATAGCGTCAGGAAAGGCCAGTATTCCTTGCTGTAGCGGACTGGATTCTTAAGGGCGAGCGCTTCAAAAGCGTCTCCGAGACAACAGATCTCATAGCCGCAAACGGGCGGGTTTGCCGATCAGCTTGTGATCGTGGATACACTCGATCGCCGCCCCGATGTCAATCAACGCCGGAGCGGCACTATTCACGTAAAAAAAACCAGAACATCTACGCTCCCGTCGATGCCTCTGTCATTTTGGCAATCACCTGCTCGAGACTGAAGCTCGCCGACTTCTGCCGCGGTGGAAAGTCCTTGAAGGTCGCCAGAAACTCGGCAACGATCGCCTGCGCCGGAACCAGTAGGAAGATGTGCCGGAACATCCAGTCGTAGAACGTGTTCGACGTGATCTGCGCTCGCTCGTAGGGATCCATGCGAAGATTGAAGATGTAGGGCGTACGGAGTGTAACGAACGGCTCTTGCCAGATTTTCAGCGTGCCAGGGACGCGCTGTTCCATGAACAGCATCTTCCAGTTGTCATAACGAAGAGCCGCAACATCACCCTCGTCGGTAAAATAGATAAATCCCTTACGTGGGCACTCTTTCTCTGCACCGGTAAAATGCGGGAGCAGATTGTAACCGTCGAGATGCACCTTGTAGGTGGTCTTGCCAATTTTGTGTCCCTTTTTCAGTTTGTCAGCGATGTCTGGCTCGCCGGCGACTGCCAGGATGGTTGGAAACCAGTCCTGATGACTGATGATCGAGTTGGACACAGACCCAGCACGGATCTTCCCAGGGTAACGGATCACGCAAGGCACTCGATAGGCACCCTCCCAGCTTGAGTTCTTCTCGTTCCGGAACGGCGTAGTTCCCGCGTCTGGCCAGGTGTTCATGTGCGGGCCGTTATCGGTGCTGTACATCACAAACGTATCGTCGGCGATTTTCAGCTCATCGAGGAACGCCAGCATCTCCCCGATGCATTTGTCGTGGTCGATCATCACGTCGTGATATTCCGATTGCCAACGGCCAGATTGCCCGCGGCTCTCGGGCTTGATGTGCGTCCATGCGTGCATGTGCGACGTGTTGAACCACACGAAGAATGGCTCGTCTGCGTCATGTGCAGCCCGAATGAATTTCTTGGCCGCGGCCAGGAACTCGTCGTCGCATGTTTCCATGCGCTTCTTCGTCAGCGGCCCCGTATTTTCGATCTTCTGGCCTCCCTTGCCATCCGCCCAGCAATGCAAGACGCCACGGGGGCCGTATTTCTTCTTGAATTCCGGAAAATCCTTTGCATTCGGATAATCGACCTCCTCGGGCTCTTCCTCGGCGTTGAGATGGTAGAGGTTGCCGAAGAACTCGTCGAAGCCGTGCACGGTGGGCAAGTGCTCGTCGCGGTCGCCGAGGTGGTTCTTGCCGAACTGGCCCGTCCGGTAGCCGAGCGGTTTGAGTGCTTCGGCGACGGTGATATCCTCAGCCTTCAGGCCGAGCTCGGCGCCGGGAAGTCCGACTTTCGTCAGCCCCGTCCGCAATCCACATTGGCCGGTCAAAAATGCAGCGCGGCCTGCCGTGCAGCTTTGCTCGGCGTAGGAATCGGTGAAGATCATGCCTTCGTTGGCAAGTCGGTCGATATTCGGCGTTTGATAACCCATCAATCCTCTGGTGTAACAACTGAGGTTCGACTGACCGATGTCGTCTCCCCACATGACCAGAACGTTCGGTTTTTTGGTCGCCATTTCTGATTTCCTTCTTCCGATTGGTTTCTGCCTGTGTGCGGTCCCTGACCTGCCGGATTGCCCTTGAGGCCATCTTCAATGCCGTGTTGAAAACCTGCTCTGCGATCCGATGACCGTCCAGTTGGACCTTGGTCCACCTAGTTCGACTGGCCGCTACACGGCCGGCAGCAACAGGATTTCCGTCGCGCCCGAGCCGAAAAAGGCGCGATTTTCTCCATGGATTTCGACCGTCAATCCTTCCGCTACTTTGGAGCTGTCACCGTTCCGTCCTCGTCGCCTTCCTTTTGTCGCTCGCGTAGTTCATCCATGTCCCTGTTGATGAAGAAGTTCAGGAATGTTCGAACCGCGGCAATTGCCGCGAACCGGCCGATCTCCTCCCACGTCGGAGAGATGGATGTCTCGATGATGTCGGCAGCGAGCTGGAAGGTCAGTCCAGCCACAAGCCATCTTCCAAACCGCAACCAAACCAGACCGCGCTCATCTTCGAGCAATGGCCTGACCAGAATGATCTTAACTGCGGTGGCAAAAGCCTCGATCGCGCCGAAGACGACGACGACGAGAGCGAACGCATTGATGACCAGCACGGCGCGCTCGGTGAAAAAGACGAGCCACTCTTCCATTTTCAGCCCCTGCTTCGACAACGTGGGTTCATTGATAACTACCGCGGTGACAACGCCTCCCGATCACGCCCCTTGCGCCAGCGTAAATACGGGATGGAGACGAGTGCGCCGACAGTAAGGTGCAAGATTATGACTGCCATGAACGCAGCTTTTTGGTCCGGGAAGTTCGTTGCGGCTATCATAAGAGCCATACCGGGATGACGGGTGCTCGTTGCCAGGGCCAGCGCGGTTCGATTGCCGGGTTCAGGTCCACCCAACACGTGCCCTACTCCGAGCCCGAGTATCGTGAAGCAGGCTAGCGCAATAAGAGAACCGTTGACAATCGTGGCCCAGATCGTCCCCCACATCGTGAACAGGATTGGCACGACACCTATTACCAGAAGGATCATGGACAAGATCGACACGGACCGCCGTACCCTTGCGGCGAGGTTAGGGAGCAACCAGTTGGCCATCATCCCGACAGCGAGCGGAACGATCGCCGTGATGAGTACGATCGACACGATGTTCGATGCGCCGACACGCGCATCCGTTCCAAAATAGCGGCCGATCCATTCGATCGACCAGGGAATAAAAACGAGCGACAGCAAAACGGCGGCGACCAGCAACCCGACCGCGTAGGACCGGGTAGCGCCATGCTTGTGTTCCTTGGTAGGCAAAAGCGGCGGCATTGGAGAGACCGCCAAGGCCAGAAGTGCGACCTTGACCGGAAATGTCAGTTGAAAGAACGATGCGGCGACGACAACGATCAGCACCATGAGGACGTTCATCGAAAGAACCGCACGCAGCAACAAAAATGGCTTGCGGAAAAGGTATGCTGCGTCCTCGAGGCCGGCAGCAAGACCTAAGGCCAGGACGTTCAGGAAGATGCTTGCCGTCAAGACGAGCGGTATGATCTGGGCAAAGGTCACGCGTAGATCCTTCCCGAAATATCAGCCAAATGGTCCGATGCCGAATGTCATGCCGACGATCGCCACCAGCCCGGTCATGAGAAGGAGAACAGCGATGATCATTGTGAACGAGACGGGAAACCGGCTCTGACCGTGAATGAGGCCGTTGACGACCATTTCTCGGCGCTCGTCGCGGAGGCCGGACATGAATTGGAGATGATAGACAATTCCGACGATCAGCATGCCCACACCGATGACAACCAGGGCGAGACCAAAGCTCCGGGGCGAGCCGTTCTCCAGGGTTCCGGCTGCCTTCAGTTTTGCGAAGAACTGAAAAATGGTGAAGCCAAACCCGATCAGCGAAAGCGATGTGCGGATCACCGACATCAACGTCCGGTCGGCACTCATCCGCGTCCGCTGGAACGACATTCCCGTGCGTTTCGAAGACAGTTCCGTAGAGGTTTCAGCCTCGTTCATCCTCCCCTCCAACACGAAAGGTGCTCGGCAAACTGGGCGCTCCGGCAACGAGCTATAGCCAGCATCAACTACACCATCGGACGTGAGCCTCGTAATTGGCCTTAGGTCCAACAGACCAGGTGCATCCGGTCTTCAAGCGCATGACGCGTGCTTTGCTCAGATGGCCCAAGGTCCACCTATACTTCTCCGCTCTATCGAGAAGAATCCGCGGTTCGACCGGAAGTTACCGTGCGGATAACCGAGACGGCGAACCACGGAGAAGCCTAATGAGGAGCCCGCTTCAGTCATACAATCCGTGTCTATTTTCGTTCACGATCGCCATCGTGGTCATATCAGCGTGCGGCGCGGACACAGGCTCGATCGAAGGATTGGTACGCCCTCTGCGCAGATGGATAAGCCGAGACAGGGCCACTACTGCACCAATAGCCTGATCATGTCAGACACGGTTTCCCGTTCGACAGGCTTAACGAGATAATCTGCCGCTCCAGCCTTCAGACAGCGCTCGCGCATCTTGGGAACATCGCCCCCGGTGATGATGATCACCGGCACGTTGTACCCGTCCCTTCGCATTCTCGCCATAACATCCACGCCGTTCAGACCGGGCATGTGCAGGTCGATCAAAGCGCAGGAAAAGGTATTCTCTGAAAGAGCGGAGAGAAAGGTTTCACCCGTGGCGAATTCAACAGGATCGAAGGACAATGACTTGATCATCCGACGCAGGGCGCGACGAACGATTTCGTCATCATCCACGATGGCCACCCTGAATTTTACGCTCTCCATCCTGCCGTTTTACAACATGCAGTCGACCGCCGTAATTGACCTTCGGTCCTATGGTTCAGAGCGACGTCCATCAATGATGCGTCGCCACCGACAACCGCACGAGATCGGCGACCGTCCGCACACCCATCTTTTCCATCATGCGACCGCGATGAACCTTTATCGTCTTCTCTACCGTTCCAAGTTCAGCCGCTATCTGCTTGTTCAGACGCCCGGCGACCACACAGCCTAAAACCTCACGCTCACGTGCCGTCAGCGATGCCATGCGCTGTTCGATCTTGTGCCGCACCGAGGCTTCCTGGCGCATATTGGCGTCGCGTTTAAGGGCTGCGTCTACAGCCGCGAGCAAGCATTCTGCGTTCACCGGTTTGGTCAGGAAATCGACAGCACCGGCCTTCATCGCACGGACACTGGCTGGAATATCACCTTTCCCGGTCAGGAAGATAATTGGCCGTTCGACGCTTTCGGCAACCAGAAGCTCCTGAACGGCCAAGCCATCCATGCCCGGCAATCCGAGATCGACGACCGCGCAGCCATGTGCTTCCGGATCATGGTTTTCCAGAAAGCTCTCCGCACTCGAATACGGATCGACGTGATGCCCATATGTCTCGAGCAAGCGCCTAAGGGCCTTCAATATCGCCTCATCATCGTCGATCAGATAGATGATTGGTGCTGTTACGTCGCTCATCATGCTCCCCCCTTATAAAGACGGCAGAACAAGTATGACCCGCGCGCCTTTTTCGAAGTTTTCATCGAACTGTAACGTTCCCCCATGGGCTTGCACGATCGATCTGCAGATAGCCAATCCAAGCCCGAGGCTAGATTTTTTTGTGCTGACAAAGGGCTTGAAGACCTCTGCGTGATGTCCGGTCTCTATTCCCACGCCACGATCTGTCACAGTCAACTCGCACGTGCCATTTTCGCGCTTTTTGGTTTGAATAGCAATCTCACGCTGAGCAGGTGTCACATTTGCCATCGCGTCGGTCGCGTTCAGGATCAGGTTCAGAAGAACCTGCTGGAGCTGCGGCAGGTTTCCGCGGATAGGGACGTCCGGCATGTCGAACATCACTTCGACATTCGTCTGTCGCGCCAGAAGCTCGCTACGGGCGAGAGCCAAGGTCGTGGTGGCTGCATAATTGAGATCCATCGGTTCGAGGCTGGTTTCGCCCCTGATCATCAGCCGCCGCAACTGGGTTATGACAGTCGCGGCCCTCTTGTTGTCGAGAACGATGTCATTGAGGATGTCGCGTAGCTCATCGATGTCGATGGGTTTGTTCTCCAGCAACCGTGTACCCGACTCCGCGTTTGAGAGTATTGAGGTAAGTGGCTGATTGAGTTCGTGCGCGAGCGCACCGGACAATTCGCCAAGCTGCGAAGTCCGGGATAGATAGGCGAGTTCCAACCTTTCAAGGTTGAGTTCGGTCTGGAGCCGAAGCTTTCGTCTCCTCTCCAAAAAAAGGGCCACGATCGTCGCTGCCTGCAGGAGAATGACCGCCAGCATGGTCAAGATTTCAATTCTGTATTTCTCCCATGCAGGCATCTGGTAGTTCAGCACCTGGGCGTCCTTGGGTATGCGTATCGGATCGATGCCCCAATGTTTGATCAAGTTCCAATCGATCATAGGGCCGCCTTCGAGCAGGTAGGTCTGGGGACCAGAAAGATCGCCGGCTAAAATTCGGCTGGCGATGATCCCCATCTCCTTTCCGATATCCTCGAACGTTCCGACATATCCGGCCATGACGCCTGCTCCAAAGTGGGAACTATAGACGCTGTAGGCCGGCGCTTTCGAAACGGAAGAGATCACCTGTGTGACATCGCGAGGGTAGAATTTGCGGCCATCTGCATCTTCGAAGATGTTCAGGACCATCAGTATGGCGTTTCGCGGAAGCGCACTTGCCACTGTCTCGAAACCGTCGAGCGTCAGTTCTGACTTGTAGTCTACAGGGACGCCTCGGTAGCTGTCAGTCAGCGCCTCCTTGGCGGTCGCCTGCCAATTCCGGTCGAAACCTGAGGAGCCGGTCATGATGACGATCTTGCTGGCGTCCGGTTGCAATGTCAGAGCAAGATCGATCGTCTTGCGCACATCGAAATGGCTGACGACCCCCTTCACATCTGGCGGCAAGACCTTGCTTCGTAGCGAAGTGTCACCGACCGCTCCGAAAACGATCGGGGCGTTACTGCCTATCGTGGAACGATGGTCCAGTGCAAACAGCAAGGCTCCCGGCCCCCCAGCGAGGACCACGTCGAACCTAGTAGCCACATATTTGCTCGTAAGATAGTCCGCTATGCGAACGACATTCGCCGGGTCTGGGAAGCGGTCCGTGTCGAGATATTCACTGTATATCTCGACACCCAGAGGCATGTTGGCCAGCATGCTTTCCCTCAGCCCAGCGGCAACCTGCACGACCGCAGGAAGTGTCGCTTGGTTCTCATAGAGGATAAGTATTCGCTTTATCGGCCCCGTCGCACCTTGGGCAAGCACGTATTCCGCCCGGATCACTATCAAGAACAGCAGCAACGGAACCCAACGCAGCCACATTATTCTCGTAGCCGTCCCTTTTTCTGCAAGCATTCATGACCATCCAGGCATGATTACGTTTGGAAGGCACTTCAGAGCACGAAACAGGTGCGAAGCCTGAGAGAGTTTTATATGCCTAATAAATATAAAGTCAGTTCTTTTAATATGCGGTGCGAATGAGCCAGCTCTGCTCAGCTGACTTGGTCATAGCAGCGCCGAACTGGGCGTCCGGGAAAGCGGCGGCAAACGCACTCGAGGCCGGCATCACCATTGAATTGCAAACTGACGCTCAGTATTAAGCTGCTTAGAACGTGTCGCGTATTCATAACCTCCGTTTCGGCAACTAGAGAAGCAGCAGTTTCTTCACCAGCGACAAGACCTCTTTGATTGGCACCTTCGTCGATGCGACGATCGCGAACGGCACTAACGCAGCCGCAGAGACCGGAAGAAGTGTAGAACGGCTCAAAAGCACGATCGATAGCTTGCGTGTCAGTTCGAACTGCTTGGTAGGATCAGCGACCTCCTGATCCCGCCGGTCTTCAGACGTAGCCGCGACAGCGACGTTGCTGCCGATCAGTTTTCGTTCGACCATTCGATGATATTGAGTCGCCTGCGCTCCCAGCCTTGCCATCGACACCCTCTTCAGGTGGGAGAGCGGACGGGTAAATGCCGAGAGAGGGAAGGCGAACAATGCGAGGATGATGACTAACCAGGCGGCCATGAGGATCGTGATATTGGTGATGGTCGCCGTTTCGTGCAGCAAGTTCTGCGCGATGGTGGCTGCAACCGCGCAGCTCACGCCAAACACGCAGGTCGTGTAGGCGTTCGGATAGTCCGCCAGAAAAGCTATGCCTCCCTTGCCGTCCGGATGCGTAGAGACGAGACACAAATCCAGTCTAGCAAGTCGCCGCAGCAACAGCGACCAGACGAGATGACGCCACAAACCACGGGCGGTCAAAAACCAGAACAAAGGTATGCTGACGATTATCGACCACCAACCGGCAGGTGTCACGGAGTTACCCATTGGAGACGCAACAACTGCCCACGATGACGCGTCTACCATATAATGATGCCTGAGCACGACGCAGGCAGCGACAGCGGCAATCAGCACGCAGAGGACTTCAGCGATACGCGAGTTTCGCCGCACCAATGCCTGGTTGACCGCATATGCGGCCTCAGTCAATGACGATGGTGCAATGATGGATGCAGAAACCGCCTGCTGAAGTTTCTCCTGCAAGCTTTTTTCGACTTGCTGCTCCGCGAAGACCAGAGCTCCAATGCCAATCACGAATCGCGCCCAGACGGTGACGTCCGCAACATATGTCAGGCCGCTCGACACATCGAATGAAAGGCTTTGTGGGAGCCCGAGGAGAAGCGGAATACCCCAGGCCAATCCGATGAACACGACAGCGCGTCGACCCGACATCAGGGCATGCTCGTGCAGAAGCCTCAACCTGCGTTGCAACTCATAGAACGGTCCGCCGTGGGACACGAGAAACTGCTGTGTGGTCTGTGGAGCGCATGCAGGCATATCATTCATGCCACTCTCCTTTCAGATCCTTGTTTCAGTCGTCAGTCACGTCCCAATTGTCATCCGGATTAAAGATCTTGATACTAGGGGCGATGGTATCGGTATTCTTGCCGAGATCGGCCTGATAAACGGTGCCGTTGGCATTCACCAGGAAAGTGTGCACACCTGTCTCCCCATAACGGACTGGCCACGCGGTCAGCCCGAAACCGGCGATCATGTTGCCATTGATGACGTAGTCAAACTTGCCACCGGCGATGTTCGGCCCTTGGCCGGTCAGAATACGATAGCGGTAGCCAAAATATCCGGCCCCGCTTTTGGCCTTGCTGAGAACGTCTGCGCTTTCAAGGGCGGCGCCTGCCGGACTGGGTCCGGCACCAATATCCGGCGACCAATACAGACCATCGGTCTGACCGTCGCTGCTCATCAGCTTCTGGGCGTATTCTAGAACCCCGTCGCCATCATGGTCCTCGGCCTCGTATTCCTTCTGTGCATCGACATAGGCGCGCATGGTCGCAATCGCCTGGAGTTCGTTTTCCCCGACGCGGCGATTGATGATTTCCTCGAAACCGGCATACGTGTCGAAAGACCATTTTCCGTCTTCGCCCTTGACGATCGGAAAAGGTAACGGCCAGAGCTTCTCGCCAATCTCCAGGATTCGACGGCCATCTGCCTCGCGCACAGTAAGTTGTTTTCCTGCGCCCTCGCGTATCTCGGCATATGTGTCCATCACGCCCTCGCCCGACCTTGCTTTCTTTGGATCGAGGCCGAGCAGGTTGGCGAGCCTGTCGAAGTCGTCCGCGCTAAGTGCGGCCTTGAATGCATCGACGGCAGCTTCAGGCGTGTCGAAGACGAGAGGTTCCGTTTGCGAAGCGAATCCGGCGATGGTTGTCCCTTCTGACGGTTCGACAGCGCCAACAGCGATCGGAAAAACGGCGATCCCGAAGAGCGACACGGTAACGACCGAGCTTAGCATCGTGGCTGTGACTGTCCTGATCATGACTGTCTTCCTATGCTCGAGAGTTAACGACGACGACCGCCGCCGCGATGGGGAACGGTGCGATGACCGCCACCACCGCCGCGAACGATGGCGCGACCACCCCCATGGTTTCCGCGTCCTAGACTGGGCCTGCTCCCCCCGCCCATGGCCAGCCGACCGCGCTCCGATTGCAAATGCGCACGTCGGCCATTGTCGACATGACCGAGTGCTGAAGGCTTCTTCGGCCTATTATCCAGCCGCGCAGCGGGCCTTGGCTTTCCCGCAGGCCGCTCGAAATTTGCCTTGGCCGCAAGATTGCCTGAAGGCCTGTCCGGGCGTGCAGACGGCATCCTGTTCTGCACCCGTTGCGAGGGTCTGTCGCCGATCTTGTCACGCGTCAATCGATCGGCATCGATCTTGCTGTTGCGAACGTCCCTGACGCTGACGTTCCCCGCCTTATTGCGGATTGCCGTGTTGCGGTTGCTTCCGATCGCTGTCGCCTTGGCCCTGATGTCGTTGCCGCCGTTAGCCTTGATGCTGTTTCTGATCGACGTGCTGTCGATCTTGTTGAACTGGTCGTGGTCGAATTTGATCTTGCCGCGGTCAACATTCTTCCAGTCGACGTCATTGAGATTAATCCTGCCGTTGATGTTGTTGAGGCAATGGTCACAATCAATATCGACGTCGCCGCGCCAGCGACCACCCCATACACCCCAATCGTCCCAATCAACGGCGGCGGCCCAGATGGCACCAGTTACGGCTGCGGCGAAGAACGGTGCAGTCGGATATGTATAATTCGGATAATAATCGGGATAATAGCTGATGGGCTGCGGTACGTAGCCAGCTTCATAGAGCATCTCGGGAGCGTATCTCGGAACGTAAACCTTTTCCGCACTGGCTGACTGGATTACGACATTGTCGTTTTCCTGAATGACCCTGATCTTGTCATCGGTCTTGATAATGCCTTCAGCAACCGCCTTGTCTCGCAACTGCTGTATCGCGATCAGGACATCCTTCTGCTGGTTGCCCAAGGCCTCACCGAGCGATTGCGTCCAATCGAGATCGTCGCTCATCATCTTGACGATATCGGGATAGTTCAACAGCGAGATCACGCTGCCATCCCATGTGTCTTTCGGTTTGAGCTTCGTGTCCTTCCTGGCATCATCGAGATAGCGCTGGGCTTCGACTATCTGCAACGGATAGAGCGACGCGGAGGTGACTACGGCGACCAGATCATCCGGGTAGAGCGCAATGCGGGCAACGAGAACTTCGAGTTCATCGTCAGTGAGAGGCTCGGGAGTATCGTCCGCCGCTGTCGTTTCTGCTCCCGTGTTATCCTGCGCTCGTGCGATGCTGGTTGCGGCAAACGAAAGCGGAAATCCGCCAACTGCAATAATGATCGCAAGCGCGGTAGCAAAGCCCATCTCCCCAATACGAGGCATAGTGAATTCCCCCGCCGGCCGAACTGGTCTGCGCGCCGCTCTCCGCGACCGTGATCACAGACTGATAGATTGGGACCGGAGCCTCTCGGCATGAAGACGCAGCCCATTATTGGCCGGCATATTCGTTCCGCGGTCGCACCAAGTATAGTTGGACCAAGGGCCAATTGCGGCTGTGTTCGGGAAGGGGATGATGCAACGCTGTAAAGCAAGAAACACGCAGGCGTATATTCCCGGTAACGCGCCGGTCTTGTCGGCCGGCGCGAGAAAGCTCTCGCATCGATTGGAGATTTATCGCGATGCGTTCCGGATTAGCGGACGCGAAGGTATCGATCCAGCGATCTCCGATTTCGATCTCGGCCACATACCCGCCTAGATGAAAACATAGCGAGCCTCACCGAGGTCGGTGCGCTCCACAAGGGGTCCTCCCCCTACCGTCGCCAGATCGCGACCGGCAGGAGGACCTCTGTAGCCCCGAATATTCAACCATTCCTTCCGCTCGCATGCCACCCTTGCGCCATACGGCAAACCCGTGCCGTATGGCGCAAGGGAGCGACATCCCGCAAGCGAGTGTCAGGCGGGGAGCGCTCCGGATTTCTTCGCCACCCATGTCGCGACATAATCCATAAGGCCGGGCGAAAGGCAGTCATAGGGTTCTAGCCCCAGCTCCTTGAGCCGGGCCCTGATACCGTCCATACGCTCCGGATTGACTCCGGATTCAATGATCGACGATACGAAAGCAGCGAACCCCGGAGGCGCCCAACCGCTCTCTTGAAAACGCTCGGGATGGATGAAATCCAGCCCCTTGAAGGCGTGATCTCGTTCGACCGGCCCATACATATGCACGCCGCATTGTTTGCAGGCATGCCTCTGGATGAGCGCGCTCGGATCAACCACGGCGAGCTTGTCGCCGTTTTCAAGCACCGTCACCTTGTCGTGAGGTACAACGGCAACGACCGAGAAGTCTGCGCCTTTCGGCTTCCAGCATTTGGTGCAACCACAGGCGTGATTATGTGCCACCTGCCCTTCGATCTTTACCTTCACCGGCCTATCGGTGCATTCACACACCAATGTGCCGCCGGAAAAGCCGGCGCCAGCGGGCTTTACGCCACCATCCACCGCAGGATGAATGCGAACTTGAACTGCACTGTCCATTGCAAGTCTCCTCCTCTGTTTGAACGTTCCTTACCTATCGCAATCGTCTGCCTACATCTCCTCGTCTGTTCCGGCAGAAGGTGGTCAATAGACCACCACGCCGCGAATGCTTTCGCCCGAATGCATCAGCTCGAAGCCCTTGTTGATGTCGTCGAGCGGCATGGTGTGGGTGATCATCGGGTCGATCTGGATCTTGCCGTCCATGTACCAATCGACGATTTTCGGCACGTCGGTACGCCCGCGGGCGCCGCCGAAGGCCGTGCCCATCCAGTTGCGGCCCGTCACCAGCTGGAACGGACGCGTCGAGATTTCCTGACCGGCGCCGGCAACGCCGATGATCACCGACTTGCCCCAGCCGCGATGCGACGATTCCAGCGCCTGCCGCATGACCTTGGTGTTGCCGGTGCAGTCGAACGTGTAATCGGCACCACCGATCAGGTCGCCATGGCGCTTGGTCATGTTGACCAGATAGGGAACGATGTCGTCGCCGACTTCCTTCGGATTGACGAAGTGGGTCATGCCGAACTTTTCGCCCCATTCCTTGCGGTCATTGTTGATGTCGACGCCGATGATCATGTCGGCACCGGCAAGCCGTAGGCCCTGCAGCACGTTGAGGCCGATGCCGCCGAGGCCGAAGACGATCGCGGTGGAACCGATCTCTACCTTGGCGGTGTTGATCACCGCGCCGATGCCGGTCGTCACGCCGCAGCCGATGTAGCAGATCTTGTCGAACGGGGCGTCCGGGTTGACCTTGGCCACCGCGATCTCCGGCAGGACCGTGTAATTGGCGAAGGTCGAGCAGCCCATATAGTGGTGGATCTTGTCCTTGCCGATCGAGAAGCGCGACGTGCCGTCGGGCATGACGCCCTGGCCCTGGGTCGCGCGGATCGAGGTGCAGAGATTGGTCTTGCGGCTGGTGCAGGAATAGCACTCGCGGCATTCCGGCGTGTAGAGTGGAATGACGTGATCGCCCTTCTTCACCGAGGTGACGCCGGGGCCGACATCGACGACGATGCCCGCACCCTCATGGCCGAGAATGGCCGGGAACAGGCCTTCCGGATCGGCGCCCGAGAGCGTGAAGTCGTCGGTATGGCAGATGCCGGTGGCCTTGACCTCGATCAGCACCTCGCCGGCACGCGGGCCGTCGAGCTGGACCGTCATCACTTCCAGCGGTTTTCCTGCCTGAACGGCTACAGCGGCGCGGACATCCATCTTCCCTCACTCCCCTTTGAATATCCCTTGAGACAGGCCGGCTCTTTTGCGGCCGCAAGCCTGCCCTTATCTTCACTGGGTAATTCTCTGATCCCGTTCGTCGAGCAGCGGCACGCCATAATCCAGCAACAGCTTGTCGATTTTCGCCTGGTTTTCCTTGATGAACGTATTGAGTGTGCGCTTCCAGCTTTGGTCGGAGGGGCGAACTCCCATGGTAATCCGGTAGATCATGCGCTGGCCGCCCTTTTCATGGATAAGCGGCACGAGCGTCATCTCGGCACCGGATCGAGAGGCATAATAACCGGCCATCGGCCCCCAGAGGACTGCGGCGTCGATTGCCCCAGACTGCATGTCACGCATCGCCAGCTCTGCCATGGATGGCATGGCGCGCGTATCGACCATCAGCGGATAGACCTTCGCCTTGCCCATCAGCTTCGCCTTGGCCATGTTGGCGGTCGGCGGCGTGCCCTCGACAACCCCGATGCGCTTGTCTTTAAGCTTCGGGTCGGCAAGCGTTTCGACACCGGATAGATCTCCGCCCTTCCGATAGACCAGCACATAGGACGAGCGGTAATAGGCATTGGTGTTCTGCACCAACTCATCTCCCTGCGCATATCCCATGATGATGTCGCAGCGATTGGAACCGAGCGTGTTGCGCACGAAACCATTGATCGAGGGAAACCACGTATAGGCGACCGATTTACGCCCCGTCGCCTCTGCAACAATCCGTGCCAGCTTGTCCTCGAAACCCTCACCGCTTTGATCGGAAAAAGGCATGTTGGACGGATCGGCGCAGACGCGCAGGACGTCCGGATCTACAAGTTCTCCCGCCGCGCCAAGACCAGCCCCCTGCGCATGAGCCTGATGTGTCATGACGCTCATCACCGCTGCGAAAATCGCCATCATCCATCCGCCGTGAGCGGGATTCCGCACTATCGGAAAGATGCCGAGTAAAACACCATGCTTCATCTCAGCCTCCCATGCAGGAGGTTTCGTAGTCTTTCGCCCCTTGTGGTTTATCGGCCTTTTTCGGCGGACGGCCGCGAGGGGCTGCACCGACCGCACGCGCACGCAGATAGACGTAGATGTCGTCGAGATAACAATAGACATTCTTGTTATCGCCAAAAGCCGGCATCACGTTTTCCTTGCCGCCACCGACATTTTTGCGCCCTTCCGCCACGATCGACAGGAAACTCGCATAGTCCATCCGCTTGAGACTATCTGCCAAGGCCGGCGCATAACTGGACCCGACGCCATCTGGCCCATGACAGACATGACAGTCGGAATGATATCGCCGGTAACCGCTGAACGTATACCAGTCGACTGTACCGTCTGCCTGAATCTTGAAGGTTGGATTTCCGTCCTTGTCGAGAAACTTGCCATCCTCCTCAGTCACCGCCGCTGCCTTCTCCTTGTCATCGTCGGCTAAGGCCATTCCGGATGTTGGAAATGGGCAGGATGTCAGAAATGAAATTGCCACGATGCCAAATGCGAGAGCTGCATTGCGAAAAGCCATTGATGAACCTCACATGTGAAACATTTCGGGAGCGATGAAAAAGCCCCGCCTCAAAGCTCCCAGCCAAATGAAGAAGCCCGCCCGCACAGTCGTTTCGGACGATCATTCGATGCCTTTAGGGCCGCGCCACACGAGCGCGACCCGTCGACGGAGGATTCCGTGGTCAGTTGTCCGGGAGGCCGAACACCGTCAGCTGGCCGCCGAGCGTGGTGTAGTCGGCAAGCGCCGCATATCCACCGACAGCACCGAGGCCTGCCGTTCCGACGACGGCGGTTTCATCCTGACCGCCGCGTCCCTGGTCCACCGCGCCATGCCACGCCGCAGCATTTTCGGGGGAGAGCAGGCCACCGGCAAGACCGATGCCGGCCCAGCCGCCAACACCCGAGAGCACGGCGATATACTGTTTTCCGTCATGCTCGAACGTGTTGATATTGCCGATAATACCGGAAGGCGTCTTGAACTTGTAAAGCTCCTTGCCCTTCAGATCGACAGCCTTGATATAGCCTTCCAGCGTCCCGTAGAAGACCACGTCACCAGCCGTGGCAAGTGCTCCCGACCAGACGGAGAACTGTTCCGGTATCGACCAGACGATCTCCCCCTTGGCGGCATCCCAAGCGATGAAATTGCCCATGCCGCCATGGCTTTCCGGCGCCGGATACATTGATACGGTCGCTCCGACATAAGGCTGGCCGGCCGTATAGCTCACCTTGTAAGGCTCGTAATCCATGCAGACATGGTTGGTCGGCACGTAGAAAAGGCCCGTTTTCGGTGAATAGGTCGCCGGCTGCTGATCCTTTGAGCCGAGCGCGGCAGGGCAGATGCCGGTGGAGTTGACGTCCTCGCCATTCTGCTGCGTCGAATATTTCGCGACCACCTGTGGCCGCCCATATTGCTCGCTCTTCGGATCCATCACGACTTCCGTCGCCCAGTTGACCTTCGGATCGTATTTCTTGGCCACCAGCAACTCGCCGCTCACCCGGTCCAGCGTATAGCCGAAGCCGTTTCGGTCGAGATGCACCAGAACGTCGTGTTTCTTGCCGTTAACCTCCATGCCGTCGACGAGAATGTTCTCGTTGACGCCGTCATAGTCCCACTCGTCATGCGGGGTCATCTGGTAGAGCCATTTGGCTTTGCCGGTATCGGCATCGCGCGCCATCAGCGTCATCGACCAGCGATTGTCGCCAGGCCTTTGAACCGGGTTCCAGGTCGAGGGATTGCCGGTGCCGTAATAGATGAGGTTGGACTTCGCATCATAAGAGAACCAGCCCCAGGTCGTGCCGCCGCCGGTCTTCCACTGCTCGCCTTCCCAGGTGCTGATGCCGGAATCCTTGCCCACCGGTTTGCCCAGATGGGTCGTCTTTTCCGGGTCGATCAGCGTCTCGGCATCAGGCCCGGTCGAATAGGCTTTCCACGCGAGCGAGCCGTCCTTCAGGTTATAGGCCGCAGTCCAGCCGCGAACGCCGAATTCAGCACCCGAAATGCCGATCAGCACCTTGTCCTTGACGACCAGCGGCGCGGCCGTGCCGGATTCGCCCTTGCCGCCGTCGATCTGATCGCCATTCTTCACCGACCACACGACCTTGCCGGTCTTGGCATCGAGCGCCACCACCGTCGTATCGGCCTGGTTCAGGATGATCTTGCCGTCACCATAGGCTACCCCGCGATTGACGGTGTCGCAGCACATGATGCCGATGACGTTTGGGTCCTGCTTGGGTTCGTATTTCCAGAGAATCTTGCCGTCGTTCTTCAGGTCGAGCGCATAAACGATATTCGGGAACGGCGTGTGGATATACATCACGTCGCCGATGACCAGCGGCCCGCCTTCATGGCCTCTGAGGACCCCGGTAGAAAAGGTCCATTTCACCTGCAGGTTCTTGACGTTGCCTGCGGTGATCTCCTTGAGTTCCGAATAGCGATGGTTGGCATAATTGCCGGTCGGCATTGCCCAGTTCTTCGGGTCTTTGGCAAGCTTGGTCAGGTCGTCGTTGGCGCAAGCCGCTCCGGCAAACCCCGTGGCCAGAACGCCCGCGGTCGCCAATGGCAGAAATAGATTTCGTGCAATGTTGGAATTGACAGGTATCCGCATGTGAAATCCTCCCGATGCTTCCACATCCGGCTTTGCCCGCATGACATCAAGCGCAGAGCCTTCCCGACGAAGGCTGGCCGCCAGATCACGCTGGCGTTGCGCATAACGGGCGATGCCGGAGATGACATGACTGCGCTCGCCATTCATCTTGTCGAACAGGCCCTGTATCAGCATGGCAATATGTTGTGGCCATTCGTCTGTCGGTAACGTGTCGCGATAGGCTTTGATCTTCTCTTGCGCTTCCGGCAGCGGAAGGCGTCGCGCAGCGAGATCATCCACCAGTTCCGACACCGCCTTATCTTTCGACCAGTCTGCGGCCTGTGGCGGCAGCTCCGGCCCGGTCCAAATCTGGCCGATTGACAGCTCGGGCACCTTGCGCTGGATGCAGGGCCAGTCCGGATCGTCTCCTTGAGCGGAGAACGCCGGCGACGACAATGCTGCATACCCCACCAAGGTCACAGCGATCAGAACACGCATGATCGGCAGCATCAGCCATTTCCTCCCGTATCCCTTTTGCGGCTCAACAGCCCTTTGGCAGGATCATAGGCGAGGATGGCGCCGCCGAGAAAAAGCACCGTGAAACCGCAGACGACCGCGAGCGATGTCCAGTCGATCCGGCCGTAAAGCGCAAAGCGGATCAGCTCAACGGCATAGGTGAAAGGGTTTGCTTGGCAGATACGGAAGAGAGGTGGACTGGATTCCTGAATTCGCCAGAGCGGGTAGAGCGCGGACGATGCAAAATACATCGGAAAGATCACGAAATTCATGATGCCCGCAAAGTTTTCCAGCTGGCGGATCATCGAGGACAGCAGCATGCCGAGCGCACACAGCATCATACCGGCCAGAACCAATGCCGGCAGAACCAGCAGGTAACCGATCAACGGCGGCTTGACGCTCCAGAACCAGGCGATGGCAAGAAACACATAGACCTGCAAAACCGAGACGGCGACACCGGCCAGAAGTTTCGAGACCAGCAGAAACCAGCGCGGAAACGGGCTGACGAGCAGGGTGCGCATGTTCCCCATCTCGCGGTCATAGACCATGGAGAGCGACGACTGCATGCCGGAAAACAACAGGATCATGCCGCAGAGACCCGGCGTGATATAGACCTCATAAAGAACATAGGTCTTGTAGGGCGGGATGATCGATACACCCAGAACCTGGCGAAAACCGGCTGCAAAAACGAACAACCACAAAAGCGGCCGGACCAGCGAGGAGATGAAACGTTCGCGCTGATTGAGGAAACGCAGGCCCTCGCGAAGCATGATGCCGGTGAGGCACGCACCGTATTGAGCAACGCCGAAGCCACGTGATGGGCCACCGGAGATGGTACCGGTTTGGGCCGGAATGCTCATCGCGCCGCTCCGACCAACGGAGCAGTCGCATCGACCTCGCAGCGCGCGGCAAGGTCGCCGCTCCCCTCAATCGCGGCGGCGGTAACCACACTCAATCCGGAATGCAAAGCTCCGCTCGTCAAACCTGTGAAAGCCCCACCGATATCTCTCGCCCCCGACTGACGCACCATATCCGCAACCGCGCCCGCCACCAGCACGCGTCCCTTGTCGAGGATCACCACATCGTCGGCCTGATCCACCTCGTCGATCAGATGCGTTGCCCAAAATACGCTCAGACCGGTCTGCTTCACCAGCACCCGGATCGCGGCCAGGATGTCGGAGCGCGATCGGATATCAAGCCCGACCGTCGCCTCGTCGAGCAGGAGCAAAGATGGCCGGTGCAACAGCGCACGCACGATTTCCACACGCCGCATCTGCCCGCCGGAAAGATCGCGGGCCTTGTCATGCAGCCGGTCAGCCATATCGACTTGCGCCAGGAGGTCCTTGATCCGCACCATTGCATCCCGCCTGCCGATGCCATGCAGCGCCGCGTGATAGGCGAGGTTCTGGCCGACTGAGAGGTCGAGATCGAGCGTGCGCGCCTGAAAGACGATGCCGAGCCGACGTAAGGCTTCGCCCGGTTCGCGCCTGATATCCCGGCCAAATACGCGGATCGATCCGTGACGGGTGTCGTAAAGGTGGCTGACCAGCGAAAACAACGTTGTCTTGCCGGCACCATTCAGACCCAGCAGAACGGTGAAACTGCCTGCGGGAAGGGAGAAGGAGACGGCATCGAGCGCTTTCTTTTGCCCATAGGAATGACTGACCATGGCGACCTCCAGCGCCATGGCTTGTGCTGGGCCGCCCTCGTCTTCGATACCGTGCATCATGTTTCCTCCCACGCTCACTGCTGCGCCGGCCAGACGCCACACAAACTTATTTTCCTATTTGATGGTAATCGTCCCCTTCATTCCCTTGTCGGCGAGATCCGGCACTGACCATGTGTAACTGCCGGGACGAACAGCGGTGAATTGCACCTGCATCGTGCCTTCGCTGTCGAACTCGAGCCAGGCCGGCGCGCCGTTCATATGGACTTCTAGATCGTTGATGACGATCTGGTTCATCCAGACATTGCGAAACAGGTCGGTGACGAATTTGTACTCAAGGCCCGCCGCAGAAGTGATCTTCCAGCGATAGCCCTGCCCTGCCACCAGCTCGAAATCCTTGCGGTTTACGACAAAACTGTCCTTTGCCGAGCCGAGGATCAGTTCCGGCACATCCTTGCTCGCCCGCGTTACCTTTTCAGCCGAAACAGCAGTTTTGGCTGCCGGCTTGTCATCGTCATCATCATCCTTGTCCTGCGCAAAGCCGATGCCCGCAGACAGAAACACAGCCGCCAATGCGACCAACCCCACTGTCCGATAATCCAGCATACTTTCCTCCTCCCGTTATCCCGGTTTCCTATTTCGGCGAAACTACCACTCCCCAGGGCATCGCTCCGACCGTCACCGATTGCACCGGTTCGTCGCTCGCCACGTCGATGAAAGTAATGTCGTTGGAAACGCCATTGGTGCTGATGATCGTCTTCTGGTCCGGCGTGAAAGCGAGCTGCCACACCCGCTGACCGACCAGCACATATTTCTCCACCTTGTAGGTGGCCGTATCGACCACCGCGACGCGGTTGGCCGGTCCCAGCGCCACATAGGCTTTTTTGCCATCGGCGGTGATGCGCACGCCGACCGGCTGGATCGCCTCGGAGCGCAGGCCGGCGATCTCGAAAGTGATCTTCTGCTTCACTTCCCGGCTGGCATTGTCGATGACCGAGACCGTACCGCCGATCTCCGCACTCACCCACACTTCCGATCCGTCCGGCTTGAATTCGGCAAATCGCGGCCGCGCATCCACCAGCACGTTATGGGTGATCTCATGGCTGTCGGTATCGATGAAATGCGCCATGTTCGTCGTCTCCGACGTGTTGACCATGGTCTTGCCGTCGGGGCTGATGCCCATGCCCTCCGGCTCCACGCCGACGGGGATTTCCGCCAGCACATCGCGGCTTTCGATGTCGATGACGGTGACCAGATTGTCATCCTCGTTGGCGACATAAAGCGTCTTGCCATCCGGCGAGAGCACGAAAAGTTCCGGATCCGGCCCGGAGGGAAGCGTGTCGACGATCTGGAGCGTCTCCGTATCGATCACCTCGATCGTGTCGTCGTCGCTGGCGCAGAGATAGATGAACCTTCCGTCATGCGAGATGGTGATGCCGCGCGGCCGCTGCCCGACGGGAAGGGTCTTCACCACGGCGCCTGTTGCCGTATCGACAACGGTCACCGTGTTGTCCTTCTCGTTCGACACATAGGCCATGAAGGCTTCGGCCGGCTGCGTGCCCAGAAGCCCGCCGAAAAGCATCGTGGCGAACATGATGGCGACAGAAGTCGGTCTTTTCTGCATGTTGGCCCCTCCCAAGGCGCTCTTATCTCTCACCCTATTTCAGCACGCACTTCGTCTCCGGCCTGTCGATGCCCAATGTGTCGAGCTCGGAGAACTGATGCAGAAATCCCTCCTGCGGTGAGGTCGACACCACCGATCGTCCATCGCCGATAAAGATTGGCTGTCTCAACTGCCAATTCCATCGCCGAAACGTCAGCTTCTGCCCCTTGAAGGCGGCAATGGAAAAGTCGTCGGAGCGAATGAACGCGGCGATTTCAGCAGGGTCGGCACTCCGCGTACGCGTTGCCGCCTCGCCGATGATGCGTGCTGCCGTCCAGGCAGACATATCCTTCGATAGCATCCGCCGTCCTGTGGCCTTGAGGAAACGATTCTGGATCTGGGTGCCGCCCCATTGTTCGCTGGCCGGATGCCAGGCGGAAGGCATCAGCCCCGCCGTGCCGGCCACCGGCCGTGGTTGCCAGGTGCGAAATGGCACATAGGTGCCGAAAACCTCACTTTCATCGGCGACCAGCAGAACATCATGCTCGGCCAGTCCTTGGGTAAAGACCGGCATCTGCCGCTGGATCTGCACCACACCGCTATCCGTGCGCCGCGCCGTACCGGTATCGGTAAATTCCTTTTCCGCGACAATCTCCGCGCCGAACCGCTCCGCCGCCCGGCGCAGAGCGTCGGCAAACAGCCGGTCGCGCTCATGCGAACCATAAACCAGCGCCCAGCGCCGCCATTGTTTCCAGATCAGATATTGCGCCAGCCCGTCTGCCAGCATGCTGCGCGTCGGTGCCGTATGAAAGACGTTTGCGCGGCAATCCTCTTCCCGCAACCGGTCGTCCGTCGCGCCAACATTGAAGACGATTATTCCTTCGGCTTGGGCTGTATCCGCCAGCGCCAAAAGCTGAACTGCAGAAAGATCGGCAAGAATTGTCGAAATCCCCTTGCCCACCATCACATCAAAAACGGCAAGCACATCCGAATCCGGCTTTACTTCAACGACGTCCAGCGAGAATTTCTGTCCCAGAAAACGGCCGGTCGTGTTGTTGTCGGATATGGCTACGCTTGCCCCCGCCACCCCTTCGTCGCGCGGTGGTACATCGAGAATCGACAGCGCAAGTTGCGGCGCATAGGCGCGAATGTAGCCGAGCCTGACTTCGGATACCTCAGGTTCAGGCACCACCAGACCTGCTGTTCCGGATTTGGATGAAGCTTGTGCGCTAGCCTCTGCGAGAGGCAAAACCGCAAGAAAAACTGAAATGAGGAAAAAGACGAAAACAGCCACCACACATCCCATATGCTCGCAAAAGAACACACATCTCCGATACTGTTCGGATCTGCCATGGATTATCGGTGCCTTGGTCAGCTTAGCGCAGACGCATCGGATTACAACCTGTAAATGTGAAGCTGCCTCCAAACTTCGCATTCATCTACCGTTGTACATCGCAGGATTGCGCGTATGATGATCTTGGCCGAAAAGGCCCTTTATGAGGAGGAGAAACTTATGAAGAAGATCTGGAAGAAACCGACGATGTGCACCGTCCCCGTCGGAATGGAAATGTCACGTTACTTTCCCGCACAACTTCCGTCGAAAAAATAAGCAGTTAAAGCAGCCTCATCCGGACCCCGGGTGGGGCGTCTTTCAGATATGATATTGAGCCGTGACGATATCTCGTCAGGGGATGGGTTTCATGTACCTGAAGGTTGTGGGGTCCGCCGCTGGGGGCGGCTTCCCCCAGTGGAACTGTAATTTTCATTTGAGCCGCGATGCCCGAAAAGGTGCGGAAACCATCCGCCCCAGAACTCAGTCGAGTCTTGCCGCAAGTGCCGACGACGCACATTGGGTATTGTTCAATGCGTCGCCGGATATCCGACAGCAGATTGCCGCGACACCGGAACTGCAGCCGGCCGAAACCGCCCCACCGCGTTCCACCCCGATCTCCGCCGTGGTGCTGACGAATGCGGATGTCGATCATATTGCCGGCCTGCTCAGCCTGCGGGAACGGCAGCGGTTCGTCATCTATGCCACTGCCCGTGTTCTTGCGGTGCTGGCGCAGAATGCGATCTTCAACGTGGTCGATCCGGCCTTGGTCGAGCGTCGTGAACTGAAGTTGCATGAAATCTCTCCCATTCTGGACTGGCAGAACAGGCCAACCGGCATTTCGGTGGAAGCATTCGCGGTGCCCGGCAAGATTGCCCTTTTCCTGGAAGATCAGGCCAAGGCCGAACAGGGTTTCGGGACCGAAGAGGGCGATACGATCGGCCTGAAGATCACGTCTGAAAATGCCGTGTCGGCTGTCTTTTACATTCCGGGCTGCGCCCGTATCGACGGCGACCTCAGACAGCGCCTGGATCAGGCCTCGTGCCTTCTCTTCGATGGAACAGTTTATACCGATAACGAGATGCTGACCTCCGGGGTTGGTTCAAAAACCGGGCAACGCATGGGCCACCTGCATATTTCCGGCGATGACGGCTCGATGCATGCTCTGGCCGATCTTGCGATCAGACGGCGGATCTATGTGCATATCAACAACACCAATCCCATCCTGGACGATCGTTCGCCCGAAGCGACGGCGGTGCGCAAAGGCGGCTGGGAAATTGGATATGACGGAATGGAGATCCGCCTGTGAACGAGTCCGCTGATGCTGCAGGCAATGGACTGACGCCGGATGAACTTGAGGGCATCCTGCGCGAAATCGGCCTTTCCCGTTATCACAACCGCCACCCGCTGCATCACAAGATGACCTCGGGCCAGCTTTCGAAGGGGCAGTTGCAGGCCTGGGCGCTGAACCGCTATTGTTATCAGGCCGTTATCCCCCGCAAGGACGCGATGATCCTCTCGCATGCGGAAGATCCCGCGTTTCGGGCCGAATGGCGAAAGCGGATCGAGGATCACGACGGCAGTGACGGCTGGAATGGCGGCATTGCCCGCTGGCTCAAACTTGCGACAGGCCTCGGGCTCGATCGGGATTTTGTGGCCAGTCAGCGGGGAGCACTGCCCGCCACCCGCTTCGCCGTCGGCGCATATCTGTCCTTCTGTACCGATAAAAGCCTTCTGGAGGCGGTGGCATCTTCCCTGACCGAGCTCTTTTCGCCGGTCATCATCGGCGAGCGGGTTCCTGCCATGCTGGCGAAGTATGATTATGTCACCGAGGATATTCTCGAATATTTCAAGCCGAGGCCGGTGCAGGCATCGCGTGATGCCGACTATGCGCTCGCCTATGTTCGACATCATGCGAACACAGTGGAACAACAGCAAGCAGTGATCAATGCCCTCGTCTTCAAATGCGACCTGCTCTGGGCCATGCTGGACGCGCTGGAACAGGCTTACGGCGATCACGGTCACATTCCACCCGGCGCCTTCGATCCGAAACAGCCATGATGAGACCGCAAAGGCAGCGCATCCTTATTTCTTCCGGATCGACGCCGACGCTGAAGCCGCATGTGCGGCTGCAATATGACACTGTCCGGCAGGCCTGGGCTTTGCTATCGCCGGAAAAGGTGTTCTGGCCGGATGAGGTGAGCCTCGATATTCTCAACCTATGTGACGGCGCGCATTCGGTGACCCGGATTCTGGAGGAGCTGTCGATGCAATACGACGCACCCATCGAAGAGATAGCGGCAGACGTCGAAACCTTTCTGCAAGACTGGTCCGACCGGTCACTGGTGATGTTATGAGCGAAGCGGTCCTTCCCCCGATCGGCATGCTGGCCGAATTGACGCATCGATGTCCGCTTCAATGCGCCTATTGTTCGAACCCGCTCGAACTTCTGAAGGCAAACCGTGAAATGGCAACGCAGGACTGGCTGTCCCTGTTCGATCAGGCAGCCGATCTCGGCGTGCTGCAGATCCACCTGTCGGGAGGCGAACCAACGCTGCGGCCGGATCTCGAAACCCTCGTCCACCGACTGAGCGATCGCGGCATCTACACAAACCTGATCACCGCCGGCGTCGGTATTCGCGAAGGACGGATCGATGATCTAGCGAAGGCCGGGCTGGATCATGTTCAGATCAGTTTTCAAGGCGCTGTCGCCGCCACCACCGAAAAGATCGGCAACTATCGCGATGCGCATTTCAAGAAGATCGAGACGGCCAAAAATGTACGTGCATCTGGCCTGCCTTTGACGATCAATGCCCCTATCCACCGCCATAATATCGATGAGATACCGGCTTTCATCGACCTCGCGCTTGAACTTGATGCCGAGAGGCTGGAGATCGCCAATGTGCAATATGCCGGCTGGGCGCTTCTCAACCGTAATACCCTGATGCCGGACCGTGCCGCCGTGGAACACCAGGTGAATGTCGTGCGGGAAGCGCAGGAACGGCTTCACGGCATTCTCGCTATCGATTTCGTCACACCCGATTATTTTGCGGTTTACCCCAAACCCTGCATGGGCGGCTGGGCACGCGACGCCTTCATGGTTGCGCCGGACGGCACTGTTCTTCCATGTCACGCGGCTGGCACCATACCCGGTCTCGTTTTCGACCGTTTCGGCGAAAAGAGCCTGGCTGACATCTGGCACGATTCCACTGCATTTAACGCCTTTCGCGGCACGGACTGGATGGCGGAGCCTTGCCGTAGCTGCGACCGCAAGGAAATAGACTGGGGCGGTTGCCGTTGTCAGGCAATGGCGATTGCAGGAAACGCCGCAGCCACCGATCCCGCCTGCATCAAATCTCCATTGCACGCCCGCATGGCAGCCTTGATCGAGGAGGCAACGACATCCGGAGGAGCTGCCTTCCACTATCGCCGAATAGGAAGCGGCATGACGAACCTGGCACCAGACAGCACCGAAGCAGTGCCGCAACTCGTGCCGCCTTCATGGCCACACTGATCACGACGGCAAAGCTCAACGACATCGATCCGCAGGCTTGGCTTTCCAATGTTCTGGCCCGCATAGCTGACACGCAGATTACCAGGCTGGACCAACTACTTCCGTGGAAGTGGGCACCGCCCACCATAGACGCCCGAGCGGCCTGATCAGCGGCCTTTCATCGTATGCCTACGCAAAGATCGCGCTTTCGATCAACGCCAGAGGCCCGCTTGGGGAGCATTTGTGGCTTGCAGAGACGTCTTTGGGTGTTGGCGGTATTCGGTATCGACGGGTATTTCGGGGAAAATGTTTTGGTTGCGGGGGCAGGATTTGAACCTGCGGCCTTCAGGTTATGAGCCTGACGAGCTACCGGGCTGCTCCACCCCGCGCCAAGCGCAAACTTTGGTTTGCGCGACTGCGTCACAGCTTTGCTGTG
>NZ_VDMN01000008.1 GCF_006335145.1 Aliirhizobium smilacinae
CGTCGCCCTCGAGACCAAACCGGAAGCCCGGTCTCAATCAGCTTCCGCCAATCTTTCGTGGTTTTCTTTAGAACGAAGGTCATCGTCGCTAGCAGCGCCGCCGCCCTCGTCAGTGACCGGGTTATAGTCGGAACCCCTTTTCCAAGTCAACACGCTTTGTCGCAAAAACTTCAAGAAAACCAGAAAATATTGATTTTAAAGGATTTACCGGATTTCCACAGGGGAAGCCGTCGCCAGAACGGGTTAACCGGCGTTAACTTCGCCGAACGTGCGCCGGACGACTGCGAAACCCGCGCATGCCGCAATGTCCTTGTGCCGAAAAGCAGAAATATGCGATAGCGAGGCTCTCTATATATAGACCTCAGCCCTGCCGGGCCCTTTTCGGAGCGATCGTCGTGCGCGTCTTGGAAGAAGCTTTTATTGCCGAACTCCCCCAATATTACCGCGGTAAGGTGCGGGAGAACTACGATCTGCCAAGCGGCGAGCGCATCATTATCGCCACCGATCGCCTGAGCGCCTTCGATCGCATCATCACCTGCATCCCCGACAAGGGCCATGTCCTGACACAGACCGCCCGCTACTGGTTCGAGGCGACGAAGGACATTTGCCCCAATCACGTGATCGCCTATCCGGATCCTAATGTGGTCGTCGGCAAACGGCTCGACATCCTGCCGGTCGAGATCGTCGTGCGCGGTTATCTTGCCGGCACCACGGGCACCTCGCTTCTCACTCTCTATAAGAAGGGTGAGCGCAGCATGTACGGATTGAGCCTGCCCGATGGCCTGAAGGACAACCAGGCGCTGCCTGAACCGGTGATCACCCCGACCAGCAAGGCCTTCGATGGCGGTCATGATGAACCGCTTTCGCCTGAAGACATTATGGATCAGGGCCTGCTGACCGTCGAACAATGGCAGACGCTTTCGGCCTATGCGCTGGCACTTTTTGCCCGCGGCCAGGAGATGGCGGAAAAACGCGGTCTGATTCTCGTCGATACCAAATACGAATTCGGCACCGATGCCGACGGGACCATCATTCTGGCCGACGAGATCCATACGCCCGACAGCAGTCGTTACTGGATTGCCGACAGCTATGAAGAGGCGTTGCGCACCGGCAGCCGGCCGAAAAGTTTCGACAAGGATTTTGTCCGGGCCTGGGTGGTCGAACGCTGCGATCCCTATAAGGACGAGCTGCCGCCGATTCCCTCGGAGCTGATCGAAGAGACGGCCGCCGTTTACCGGCACGCATTCGAGATGATCACCGGCACAAACTTCGTACCGGACACGAGCGGCGAAACGGTGCTGCAACGGATTCGCACCAACCTGGAACCCTATTTTACGAAATAGAGTTTCCGCCGGAATATGCATATTGAAGAAAGAGGATAGAGCGTGCGAAAACCGCGCCGCAAAGCCGAAGAGACGCGTGAAGACATTTTACGCATTGCCGATGCTCTTTTTCGCGAAAAGGGCATCGCCAAATCTTCCATAGCCGACATCGCCCAGGAACTGGGCATGTCGCCGGCAAACGTGTTCAAGCATTTTCACTCAAAAACCGTGCTGGTCGACGCAATTTGCGACCGCCACATCAATCACATGATCGGCCGCTTCGACACGCTCGATACACCTGCGCCGCCGCCCGAAAAGCTTGGCATCATCGTCCGTCGGCTGATGCAGGCCCATCTGGAAGACATTCGCGAGAACACCTTCTTCCTCGAGATGATCTTCCTCGTGGCAAAGACCGAGCTCGAAAGCGGCTTTCACTACAGGCGGTTGATCGAAGACCTGTTCTTCGATCTTATCCGGGACGGTGTCGAAGCCGGCGTCTATCACTGCGCCGACTGTCGGGCGACGAGCCGATACGTCGCAGCGTCCTTTGCCAGCGTTCTCCACCCGGTGTTTCTCGCCCATGAGACGCAGGCTGAACTCGACGAGCGGTTGAACGGTCTCGTCGCGCTTGCCAATGCCGCCCTGCAAAGCCCGCTTGCAAAGTGATGAAAATTAAATTACGTCACTTTTTCAACCATGCAGATGCGACCATGAGACCTCTGCCCTAGTTCCGCCGGTATCCTGCCGGCTAATTGCCGCCTTCGCCATATGTATGGCGGCAATCAAGATATTCGCCCCCGCCCGCGTCTGGAAAAAATCATGATTCTTCGCAAACTGGTGCTCCCACTTCTCCTCGCCACGGCGCTTTCCGCCTGCAGCGATCAGGGCCAGCAATCCGCCGGCACCGCGCAGCAGAAGCCCGCGTCACCCGTCAGCGTTGTCGTCATGAAAAAGACGGACCGGCCGATCACCAACGTGCTTCCCGGTCGAGCTGTCGCTTTCCAGACGACCGAGATCCGCCCGCGCGTCAACGGCGCCATCAACGAGATCGCTTTCAAGGAAGGAAGCGAGGTCAAGGCCGGCGAGGTTCTTTACCAGATCGATGACGACACCTATGCCGCAACGGTTGCCCAGGCGCAGGCTGCATTGCAGAAAGCCCAGGTCAGCATTCCGTCGGCCCAGGCGAACCTGACCCGTTACGAGAGACTGGTGAACAGCGGCGCAACCCAGATCGAATACGAGAACGCCAAGGTCACGCTGCTGCAGGCCGAGGCGGATGTCGAAGCGGCCAAGGCAGCCTTGAATGCGGCCCAGATCGATCTCGACTTCACCAAGATTCGCGCGCCCTTCGACGGTGTGACCACGATTTCCACGGTCAGCATCGGCAATATCGTCACCGCCAACCAGACGACGGCGCTGACGACCCTGCGCAATATCGATCCGATCTACATCGATCTCATCGATTCCAGCACCAATCTTCTGGAACTGCGCGCCGCAGTCGCCTCCGGCCGTCTCCATGGCGATCCGCGCACGGCGGATATCAGTCTGATGCTCGAAGACGGCACGAAATACGACCGCACCGGCAAGCTCAACATGGCGGAACTCGCCGTCAGCGAAACCACCGGCACATATCAGATCCGCGCCATATTCGAAAATCCCGACCACATCATCCTTCCCGGCATGTATGTTCGGGCAAGTGTGACGGTCGGCACTGAAAACGGCTACCTCATTCCGCAAAGAGCCGGCACGCGTAACGCCCGTGGCGAGCTTTCGGCAAAATTCGTCACCGCCGACAACAAGGTGGAAACGCGGACATTCAGCACCAGCAAATCCTCGGGCAACAACTGGCTTGTTACCGATGGCGTAAACGATGGCGATCGCCTGATTGTCGACGGTTTCCAGTGGATCGGCGACGGTGCAGCGGTCCAGCCCGTCGAAGCCACGGTCAACGACCAGGGTTTTGTGGTCGAACAGCCCAAGGTCGATGAAGCCAAGCCTTAAGGCTGAAGCTCGCCCAGGAACGCGGAACGAACGCGGCAAGGAATTTCGAAATGGCGCATTATTTCATTCGGCGACCGGTCTTCGCCTGGGTTATCGCAATCGTCATCATGCTGGGTGGCGCGCTTGCCATCAGCACGCTGTCGATCTCGCAATATCCCGATATCGCACCGACCACAGTACGCATCAGCGCGACGTATAACGGCGCCAGCGCCGAAACGGTCGAGAAATCGGTGACCAGCATCATCGAGGACGGCATGACCGGCCTTGATGACCTGACCTACATGACCTCGTCATCTTCGACAGGCAGTGCCAGCGTGACGCTGACCTTCGGCAACAGCATTTTACCGGATATCGCTCAGGTTCAGGTGCAGAACAAGCTGCAGCTGGTGCAGTCGCAATTGCCCGACGTCGTGCAGAGCCAAGGCATATCGGTTACGCGATCGACCTCGAGCATTCTGATGGTCGGCGCTCTTGTCTCTCAGGACGGCAAGCGCAGTTCCGTCGATCTAGGCGATATTTTCGCGACCTCGATCGAGGATCAGGTTCAGCGCCTTGAAGGCGTGGGCAGCATCAACGTCTTCGGCTCCGGTTATGCCATGCGCGTCTGGCTCGATCCCTTCAAGTTGCAGAAATACCAGTTGACCGCCGCCGACGTGACGTCTGCGATCGAAGCCCAGAATACCCAGGTCTCCGTCGGTTCGCTCGGCGCCCAGCCGGTGACCGACGGCCAGCAGCTGACCGTCACCATGACGGCCCAGAGCCAGCTGACCACCGTCGACGAGTTCGAACGCATAATTCTCAAGGTCGAGCAGGACGGCGCAACGGTTCGCCTCAGCGACGTGGCCCGCGTTGAAATCGGCCAGGAATCCTACGGCGGCAGCTCCCGCTCGAACACCAAACCGGCGACAGGTTTCGCCGTCAACCTTGCTACGGGCGCCAACGCGCTCGATACGGCAGCGCGCGTCAAGGCCGAGCTCGATCGGGTTGCCGGCTCGCTTCCCGATGGCGTCGAGATCACCTATCCCTACGATACGACGCCGTTCGTGAAGCTCTCGATCGAGAAGGTCGTGCACACGCTGATCGAGGCGATCGTTCTCGTCTTCGTCGTTCTTCTCATATTCCTGCAGAACCTGCGTGCGACCTTCATTCCTATGATTGCGGTGCCCGTGGTTCTTCTCGGCACATTCGGCATCCTTGCTTTGACCGGTTACTCGATCAATACGCTCACCATGTTCGCCATGGTGCTGGCGATCGGGCTTCTGGTGGACGACGCGATCGTTGTGGTCGAAAATGTCGAGCGCATCATGGATGAGGAAGGGCTGTCTCCTCTCGAGGCGACCGAAAAGTCGATGCACGAGATCACCGGTGCGATCATCGGTATCGCACTGGTCCTGACGGCCGTCTTTATCCCTATGGCCTTTTTCGGCGGCTCCACCGGTATCATCTATCGCCAGTTCTCGGTGACGATCGTCTCCGCCATGCTGCTCTCGGCGGTGGTTGCCATCGTACTGACGCCGGCACTCTGCGCCACGATGCTGAAGCCGATCGATCACGCCAAGAAGAAGAGCGGCCTAGGCGCGAAATTCAACCGCGGCTTCGACAAGACGACAAACGGTTATGTCGGCACGATCGGCTATCTGCTCAAGCGTCCACTGCGCGTCATGCTGCTTTTCGCGCTGATCGTCGGCGGCTGCGGCCTGCTGTTCTCCAGACTGCCGAGCTCCTTCCTTCCCCAGGAAGATCAGGGCGTTCTGATGACGATCATCCAGACGCCGGTCGGCTCCACGACGGCGCGGACGGAGGAAGTGGTCAAGCAGGTGGAATCCTACTTCCTCGAAAAGGAGAAGGATAATGTCGACGCGGTCTTCGGGGCGCTCGGCTTCAGCTTCAGCGGCACGGGCCAGAACAACGCCATCGTCTTCACCAAGCTTCGCGACTTCTCGGCGCGTGAGGGAGCCGGCCAGTCTGCGGCCGAGGTTCTTCAGCGTGCCCAGGGCCATTTCTTCGGCCTGCGCGATGCCCAGGTTTTCGCGCTTCTGCCGCCTGCCATCCAGGGTCTCGGCAATTCCAGCGGCTTTTCCGTCTATGTGGTCGATAGCGGCAATAACGGCAATGACGCGCTCACCCAGGTCTCGCAACAGTTGATCAGCGAAAGCGCGACCAATCCTCTCATCAGTTCCTTGCGCACCAACAACCAGCGCAGTGAAACCCAGCTGAAGATCCTGCTCGACCAGGAAAAGCTCGGTGCGATGGGGGTTGATCTTGCGGCCGTCAATTCGATGCTGGCAACCATATTTGCCGGACGCGACGTCAACGACTTCACCCTCGCCAACGAGTTGAAGCCGGTTTACGTACAGGGCGATGCGCCCTACCGCATGCAGCCGGACGACCTCAAATACTGGTATGCCCGCAACACGGATGGCGAGATGGTACCCTTCTCCTCGTTCAGCAAACTGGACTGGGTCACCGGTACGCCGCAGCTTGCCCGATATAACGGCACAAGCGCCATTTCGCTGGACGGCTCGACCCAGCCGGGCGTCAGCACCGGCGAAGCGATGAACGAGATGGAACGGCTGGTGACAGCACTGCCAGGCGGCTACACCGTCGCATGGCAGGGCATTTCCTATCAGGAACGTCTGTCCGGTTCGCAGGCACCGATGCTCTACGCCCTGTCCGTCCTAATCGTTTTCCTGTGCCTTGCAGCTCTTTATGAAAGCTGGTCCATTCCGTTCTCGGTCATCCTTGCGGTACCGATCGGCGTGCTCGGCGCGCTGGCGGCGGCCTATCTGCTCAGCCAGTCGAATGACGTCTATTTCAAGGTGGGCCTGCTGACGACAATCGGTCTGGCGGCCAAGAACGCGATCCTGATCGTCGAATTCGCCAAGGACCGGCAGGCGACGGGTATGGGGCTGATCGAAGCGACCCTCGAAGCCGCCAGACTGCGTCTTCGCCCGATCATCATGACGTCGCTCGCCTTCATCCTCGGCGTCGTACCACTGGCGATTGCGACAGGAGCAGGCTCTGCCGCACAGAATGCAATCGGCATTGGCGTGCTCGGTGGTATGCTTTCTGCAACACTCCTCGGAATTTTCTTCGTTCCGACGTTTTTTGTTGTCGTCAGGCAGTTATCAAATCGTGAAAAACAGGCGAAGACTAGTTAAATCCGTTTACCAGTGGGTGGCATTCTGTCATCGACTCTGATTACGGTCGCCAGTTCAATTATGTCGGCTCCGCGACGGGCGGGCTTGTAAGTAAGGGCTTTGGGACAAAAATATGATTTCCACTCGCGCAGCCGCCCCCCTCGTACTGCTTCTTCTGTCCAGCTGCACACTTGGTCCAGACCATACTGCACCGCAGATTTCGCTTCCGGCAAAGTTTGCCGAAGGCTCCGCCACCAGCAATGGTGACGTCGCCAAGAATGCCTGGTGGACAGCATTCTCCGACACACGCCTGAATGGTTATGTCAATCAGGGCCTGTCGCAGAACCTCGATGTTCTCCAGGCGCTGGAACGTATCAATCAGGCACAGGCAGCTGTCATCAGCGCCGGCGCTGGTGGATTGCCGTCGCTCGATCTCAGCGCCCAGGGAAGCCGCAGCGGCGCAGATCGACTGGGCGGCACCCCGAGCGCGAGCGCACTTGCCGAACAGACTTCGGTTTCCGGCGGTCCGACGGCCTCCTGGTTCCTCGACCTCTTCGGCCTCTATCGCCGTTCGAAGGAAGCCGCACTTGCAGATCTCGACGCAAGCTATGCCAGCGTTGATGTCGCACGCTTGGCGTTGCTGTCTTCCGTAGCCGGCGCCTACATTGATGTGCGTTTCTATCAGGAACGCATCGCGCTTACCCGCCAGAACCTTGATTCGCGTCGCGAAACACTGAACCTCACAAAGCTTCAGCTCGAAGCCGGCGCGGCATCGCGTCTGGACGTCGTCCAGGCCGAAGGTCTGGTCAATTCGACGCTGTCTGAACTGCCGGGCCTCGAAACCCAGTTCCGTCAGGCCGCGCACCGCATCGCGACCCTGCTCGGCTTGCCGGCATCCTCGCTGATCGCCGACCTGCAGCGTGGCGCACGCCAGCCGGTTGCCCGCTTCAGCCCGAAATCCGGCGTACCGGCCGACTTGATCCGCAACCGTCCCGACGTTCGCGCCGCTGAACGGAACCTTGCAGCAGCAAGCGCGCGCATCGGCGTAGCGGAGGCACAGCTCTACCCGTCCATTTCTCTGGGTGGCTCGATCACCCCGTCCTACGTTAAGGGCGGCGGCGAAAGCGGCATCCTGTCCTGGTCCTTCGGTCCTCAGCTTTCACTGCCGATCTTCGATGGCGGCGCGCTTAAGGCGAACGTCAAGTCGTCTGAATCGGCTGCCCGTGAATCCTATCTGTCATGGAAGCAGACCGTTCTCGGCGCGATAGAGGAAGTCGAAAATGCGCTGGCTGCAGTTGCCCGCGACGGCCGTACGGTTTCAGCGCTGCGTGCAACTGTGAAATCCTACCAGGAAGCCCTCGAGCTTGCGACGGCAAGCTACCGCGACGGCGCATCCTCGCTGCTCGACGTTCTCGACGCCCAGCGTCAGGTTTCGACGGCGCAGGCCAACCTTGCCGCTGCCGTTCAGACGATGGCGCAGGATTACGTCTCGCTCAACGTTGCCATCGGCGGCGGATATGCCGTTGGTTCGACGGCAAAGACCGAGGTTGCGTCTGCCAAGGTCGTCAAGGACTAAAAGCTGCGGCCGGTCCGCCGGCCTCGCTTCTTACATCCGGCACAACAAAAAAACCTCCGCAGCGCAAGCTTCGGAGGTTTTTTAATGCGGTCTGGAATGCCGGGGACGATGCCCCGGCAGATTTTTAGTTCTTGGCGCGTTCGACGTAGGAATTGTCTTCCGTCGCGATGACGACGCGGGTGCCGGCATCGATATGCGGCGGGACGGCAGTGCGGATACCGTTGGACAGCATCGCCGGCTTGTAGGACGACGATGCCGTCTGGCCCTTGACGACCGGCTCGGTCTCGGTGATTTCGAGCGTCACGTGGCGCGGCAGCTGCAGAGCAAGCGCGATGCCTTCGTGCATCGACAGAATGCAGGTCATGCCTTCCTGCAGGTAGGCCTTCTGGTCGCCCATCGTGTCGACGTCGACAACGAGCTGGTCGTAGTTTTCAGGATTCATGAAGTGGAAGCCTTCGCCATCTTCATAAAGGAACTGGTGGTTGACGTCCTCGACGAAGGCGCGCTCGACCTGCTCGGTCGTACGCCAGCGCTCCGACACCTTCACGCCATCGACGATGCGACGCATGTTGACCTGGGTAACAGGTGTGCCCTTGCCGGGGTGGAAGTTCTCGGCAGTAAGAACGACATAGAGCTTGCCGTCTACATCGATGACGTTGCCCTTGCGGACGGAAGAGGCGATGACCTTGACCATAAGAGTTCCTTGTAACTCGGCCGGCCACGTCGTAGATGACTGGCGAAATGGCCGTGGAGATGCTTTTCAGGTTTCCTTGCCGGCGCAACTAACGCAAAATCCGCCAAATAGCCAGCCCCGGCATTGGCCGACAAGCCGAAGAAAGCTCGTCTGATGAACCGCCCCGGCGTATCCGCACCTCCCTGGTGGAGCAAAACGGCCCATGCCGACCGCCGGCCGTTTCTGATCGGCCGCAACAAGGTTCAGTCGGCGCTGCGCAGCTATTTCGAGAAGGGCGATTTCATTGAGGTCGACACCGCGACCCTGCAGGTATCTCCCGGCAATGAGACGCATCTCCATGCTTTTGCAACCGAAGCGCTGACGATCGACGGTCGCGCGGCACCGCTTTATCTTCACACCTCGCCGGAATTCGCCGCTAAGAAGCTGCTTTCCGCCGGTGAGAGCCGCCTCTTCACCTTCGCACATGTCTATCGAAACCGCGAGCGCGGGCCGTTGCACCATCCAGAATTCACCATGCTGGAATGGTACCGCGTCGGGGAAGATTACGAGCAGCTGATGGCCGATTGCGCCGACATGCTGAAGCTTGCAGCCGAGACGACCGGCACGACGCGTTTTTCCTTCCGTGGCATGGAAGCAGATCCTTTTGCCGAGCCGGAAAGGCTGACGCTGGCGCAGGCCTTCGACCGTTTTGGCGGTATCGATCTTCTGTCCTCCATTGCCGCATCGGGCGAGACCGATCGCGATCTTCTTGCAGCATCTGTGCGCAATTCCGGCATTCGGCTCGCCGAAGACGACACCTGGGCGGACCTGTTCAGCAAGGTTTTGGTGGAGAAGATCGAGCCGCATCTGGGTCAGGGCCGTGCGACGATCCTGTGTGAATACCCTGTCTGCGAGGCAGCCTTGGCAAGGCCTTCCGCCCGCGATCCGCGGGTGGCGGAACGTTTCGAGCTTTATGCCTGCGGTGTCGAACTGGCCAACGCATTCGGCGAACTGACCGACGCCGCAGAGCAGCGCCGCCGCTTCGAACACGAAATGGCGGAAAAGACCCGCATCTACGGCGAGACCTATCCGATCGACGAGGATTTCCTGAGCGCCCTGTCGATGATGCCGGAAGCAAGCGGTGCCGCTCTCGGCTTCGACCGGCTGGCCATGCTGGCGACCGGAGCGACACGTATCGACCAGGTCATGTGGGCGCCGGTGGCGGAGGTGCTGTCTTGACCACGGCGCGCACGCTGAAAACGCCACAGGAACTGCAGGCGGCCGGACTGCTCGATCCTGACCGGCTGGACGCGATCCGCGCCGTGGCGGATCGGTATGCGATCGCGCTGACGTCGACGGTTGTCTCGTTGATCGACAGCAAGGACCCGGACGATCCGATCGCCCGCCAATTCGTGCCGGATGCCGCCGAACTGGTGACGACGCCGGAAGAGCGCGAGGACCCGATCGGCGACGCCGCACACAGCCCGGTCAAGGGTATCGTTCATCGTTATCCCGACCGGGTGCTGCTGAAGGCAGTGCATATCTGCCCGGTCTATTGTCGTTTCTGTTTTCGCCGGGAGATGGTGGGGCCGCAGGGCGACGGTACGCTGGCGGCCGACGAGCTTTCAGTGGCACTCGATTACATTCGCGATCATCCGGAGATATGGGAAGTGATTCTCACCGGCGGCGACCCGCTGGTTCTGTCACCGCGCCGGCTGGGCGAGATCATGCGCGGCCTGGCGGCAATCGATCATGTGAAGATCGTCCGTTTCCACACCCGCGTGCCGGTGGTCGAGCCCGACCGCATCAACGAAGCGCTGATTGCGGCGCTCAGGGAAAGCGGCAAGGTCGTCTACATCGCGCTTCACGCAAACCATCCCCGGGAGATGACGGCGGAAGCCCGCGCCGCCTCCGCACGGCTGGTCGATGCCGGTTTTGCGATGGTGAGCCAGACCGTACTCTTGAAAGGCATCAACGACGACCCGGCCGTACTGGGTGCGCTGATGAAGGCCTTTGTCGAGACGCGCGTCAAACCCTATTACCTGCATCATCCCGATCTTGCACCCGGAACCGGGCATTTCCGCATGGATATCGAGGAAGGCCAGAAGATCGTCTCGGCGCTGCGCGGGACGATTTCCGGTCTCTGCCAGCCGACCTATGTGCTCGACATCCCGGGTGGTCATGGCAAGGCGGTGATCGGTGAAAGCGCCGTGCGTGGCGAAGGTGGCTGTTATTCGGTCAGCGATTTCCGCGGCGGCGAGCATCGGTATCCACCGGAGTAAAATCCGAACGCAGTAAGCCCTTGGTGATGCTCGGCATTTTCAAGATCGGCCGGGCCGCTGAAAGCTGCCTCGTAAGTTTTAGTTTATGTGACACCTCTCAGCGTCCCGTTCGGCAGTTTTTATCCGCGACTCCGGTCCCTCTGCCTTGGCCTTGCCGGATGATTTGTGTCGCCGGGTTTTCCGTTTTCACGGACGGACTTAATAAGCCCGGCGAAACCATCCCTGAAGCCACCCTGGTGTGCCGCACAGGCACATCCGACGCGCCGTTCGGGCATCAGAAACGGAAAGGCCGGTCCGAAACCTTATCCGCTTCCCCCGTGTCGCCGGAGGGAGACCATTTTCCGCGGACCCCGGTGGTGACGGTTTACGTCATTCCTCCACCACCAGCGCCGGTCCCGTCTCGCCAGCACGCCTGCCGGTGTATCCGTGACGGAACGGAGGGATTGTAGGCACGGGTTTGGAAGGCGGGGATGAGAATTTGTGTAAGGGATTGGATTTGTTGAGGGGGAGAGTGGAAACGTCCCCGGTCTTTCGCCAGGGCTCAAGGCGTTCGTCCTTCGAAGCGATTGACCAGATCGTTTCGTCGGCTTCGCCAACCAGTCCTCACCCACCGCAGGTCTTGCGCTCCGCAAACAGCGCCTGCAGCGTCTGCATCTGCGGGCGGTCGCCGCTTTCGGTCGGCTGGATGTTGAGCGGTTCCGACGGTTTCCACCAGTCTCCCGCCGCCCAATAGGACCAGCCGAGCCAGACATCCGGCCGGCTCTCGACCGCTGCCACCATATCCGTCAACGCCTGCTGGCAGATCGGCATGGTCGAAACGGCGAACTCTCCCAGGAAACCGCGGCGTCCTTGGGCAGCGAGCCAGTCTCCCATGTCATGGACGGCCTTCACGGCATCCACTGCCCGCGTGCATTCCTCGTTCTTTCCAGAAAAATCGACATCGAGATATTGATGGACTTCAAAGGCGTAATTGTTGCCGGGATCAGCCACGCCCGTCATCACGCTGGCGTTCGGCATGCCGTAATCCCCGCCGGACCAGCTATGCGCACCGGTCCATGCCGTGCCCGGCACGAGGATCAGGTTATCCGCACCGCTCTGGCGGATCGCCGATATCGCCCCGTTGGCGGCCGAAAGCCAGTCCTCGGCGGATATGCCGTAAGGCTCGTTCATCAACCCGAACAGGACCTCGTCCTGACCGGAAAACACCGTCGCCAGACGCCGCCAGAAATCTGCAAATGCGCTTTGCGGCACCGCTTCGGAGCCGATGATCTGGTCTCCGTAGCGAGCATAATTATGCGGATCGAGAACCACCTGCATGCCGGCGGAGCGGATGGCTTTCACCGTGGCGCGCAGCCGTCTCAATTCGGCGGTGTCGAACTTGTCGTAGAGTTTCGGCTGCAGGCGCTCCCACAGAAAGGGCAGCCGCACGCCGGTAAAACCCTTGTCCTTGAAATAAGCGATCGTCTTTTCGGACGGATAGACGTAACCCGTCCCGTAATCCTGACCAAGGCTGCCGAATTCGGCGCCTGCGAGATTGATGCCTCTCATGCACTCCGCCGACTGTGCCGACCCTGCCGCAACCGCAACACAGGAAAGGGCGACGGCAAGCCGCCGCGCATAAGCTTTGTATCCTGTCAGGCGTCCGTTCACGCTTCTTCTCCAGTATCGCGCGCTACCCTCGCATCAGCAACTTATGAAATCGCTAATGGGGGACGAAAGCATTCACGTCGCGACACGGCGGTCCTGCACCCGCGAAAGACGCAATGGGGACGGAGTTTTATACCGCCGCGCCTAATGTGACGCAGGCAGGAGCGATGACAAGCGGCACGAAACGAAGAAAAAGTAATCGCGGGCAAGAGATACGGTTTATATCGGGCGCCTTCGCATATAGGTCATTGCTGCTGAGTGCAGCCCAGGGAATTGCAGGGGAAACGACGAATGACGATGAAAAGCTATGTCCTGACCGTATCGTGCAAGTCCACACGAGGGATCGTGGCGGCGATATCCGGCTTTCTTGCCGAAAAGGGTTGCAACATCATCGATAGTTCGCAGTTCGACGACCTGGATACCGGCAAGTTCTTCATGCGGGTCAGCTTCATTTCCGAACAGGGTGCCGATCGCGAAGCGCTTTTGGCCGGTTTTGCGCCGGTTGCGGAAAAACTCGGCATGGATTGGGACGTTTTCGATTCGGCAGAACGGATGAAAGTCCTGTTGATGGTTTCCCGTTTCGGCCACTGCCTCAACGACCTTCTGTATCGCTGGAAGATCGGCGCCCTGCCGATCGACATCGTCGGCGTCGTTTCCAACCATTTCGACTACCAGAAACTGGTGGTCAACAACGACATTCCCTTCCACCACATCAAGGTGACGAAGGACAACAAGCCGCAGGCCGAAGCCCAGTTGCTGGAAGTCGTCGAGACCAGCGGCACCGAGCTTGTCGTTCTGGCGCGCTACATGCAGGTTCTGTCCGACCAGCTCTGCACAAAAATGTCGGGCCGGATCATCAACATCCACCATTCCTTCCTGCCGAGCTTCAAGGGCGCCAACCCTTACAAACAGGCCTATCAGCGCGGCGTGAAGCTGATTGGCGCGACAGCGCATTACGTTACCGCCGATCTCGACGAAGGCCCGATCATCGAGCAGGACACGGTGCGCGTAACGCATGCGCAGTCGCCTGATGATTATGTTTCGCTGGGCCGCGATGTCGAAAGCCAGGTTCTGGCGCGGGCCATTCATGCCCATATCCACCACCGGACTTTCATCAACGGCAACCGCACCGTGGTGTTCCCGCCGAGCCCCGGTTCCTACGCATCCGAGCGTATGGGATAGTTCACTTCAGCAAGAGCTGAAAAGCCCTATGGACGCGGCGTTTCCCTGCGCTATCCTCTCGTGAAGGTTTATACCGGAGAGTGAGAATGCCAGACGACGCGTCCGAAGTGCTTGAAGCCCCCGTCATCACCGATGACCATGACGACGGCGTGTCGCTGGATGCGGTGGATGCCCTGTTGCGAGAGCATTGGGGCCTCTCCGGCCAGATCTTTCCCGTGGAGGAAAGTGGGCACCCGGGATACCTGGTGGACAACGGCCACCTCCGCTATTTCCTCGATATCCGGCAGGCTTCCGACGAGCCGGCGCTGCGGGCCGAACACGAGGTCATGCGCCATATCATCCGAAGCCCGGACGGGCCGCCGGTACCCGAACCGGTAGCGACCAAACAGGGATCGGACCTTCTGACCGTCGAGATTGGAGGGAAGGATCATGCCGTCCGGTTGCTGACGGTCCTCGATGGCGATCCGCCGCCCGAGGATCGGGAAGTCACCTTGGAGGCCGCCGCGGCGCTTGGCGCATTGATTGCAGGGCTTGCGAAAAGCCTTGAAGACTTCGATCCCGATCTCTGGAACGGCGAACACGAGGACGAATTGCGAAAGGCGGGGCCGCGCACGGTGTCGCTTCTTTCTGCAGTCACCGACCAGGAAGCGCGCGACACGATTGCCCGCGCCATGGTCTCCGCATTACGCCGCATTCATCCGCTGACAGCCGACTTTCGCATCGGTCTTGTAATTCCGGATCTCGGTGCCGGAGACCTGGTCGGCGAAACCGATGGCAAGGACTGGCATCCGACGGGAATTACCGCCCTTAGCGGATTATCGCGAAGCTGGTATGTCGCAGCTCTTGCCAAGGCATGCGCCCGCATCGTCACCAGTCAGGGCGGCGAGCCCATGTCGATCCTGCCGACCGTTGGCGCCTATCATGCGATCGACCCGCTGAATGCCAGCGAGCTGGAGGCACTCTGGCCGCTTGTCATCGCCGACATCGCGTTTTCGGCAGCTCTGGCCGAAAACGGCCACGCACTGGCACCGGACGACAAGGCCGCCGCCGAGGAAGCAAGGGAGCGCCGTCAGGTCCTGATCAACGCCTCGACGGTCACGGCGGCCTATATGCACGCCTCGATCCAGGAAACCTGCCGCATCGAGACAGTCCCTCTCGATCTCGGCCCGCTTCTGCCGGACCTCGATACCGACCGGATCCAGCTCGTAGACCTGAGCCCGGCAAGCTCGCTTTTCCATTCCGGCAACTGGATGGACCCCGATTGCGACTGGCGGCTTCTTGCCCGCGTCGCCTGGGATACCGGCATGGGCAGCACCCGTTATGGCGAATACCGCCTGTCGAGAAGCAAGCCGGAAACGGGCGACGCCGAACCGCAGAATGTCGCCCTGCATGTGGATGTCTGCCTGCCGACGGGAACTGCGCTTGCCGCGCCGTTCAGCGGCACGGTGGTCCAGGTCTCGCCGCAACTGTCGCTGCGCGGCGAAACCGTGACGCTGCTTCTTGAGGGCATCGAGGCCGCGATAGAGGAAGGCGCGGAAGTCGGCACTGGAGACAGGCTCGGCACGGTTGCCGGCGCGGCCGATTCGGTCGGCGGACTGCGGTTGAGACTGTCGAGCGACCCGGACGGCGAACCGCCTTTGTTCTGCCGGCCGTCGGAGGCTTCCGTGTGGCGTCGCCTCGCCCCCTCACCTTCCACGCTGCTCGGGATCGATCGCGATGCGCCTCCTGCCATTTCGGGCCGGGAGGTACGGGGCTGGCGTGAATTCGTCTATGACGAAACCGGCGGCGTGCTTCTGGATTTCAGCGGCAGCGCACCGCTGATCGGCCACGGGCATCCGGCACTGGCGACTGCCAGTTACCAGCAACATCTGCGGATCACCGCCGCCTATGACGGAAGTGCTGAGGCGGAGGCCTTGAGACAGGCGCTTCTGGAAATCGCACCGGCCGGCTTTACCGACGTCGTCCTGTTTCAGGACCGGCGATCCGCTATCGAGGCAATCAACGAGATCGCCGTAACCATGGATGCGACCAAAGCCAGGGCTGCGATTGCGGCCTATCAGGAAAACAGCGCATCGGACGAGCCGGATGAACCGATGCAAGAAGAAGACCTTCCCTATGTCGAGACCGACGAACGGGCAGGCCATGATGATGGCGGCAGTGCCGCACCGCTGATTATCGAGCCTCTGCCCGGTTTTGCCGGTCTGGCGGAACACGCTGCGGCGGCGCGGGAAGAGGGCCGGGTGATCATCGTCGATGAGACCCGGACCGGCTACGGCCGCTTGGGCGAAACAGTCTGGGGTATCGAGCGCGAGGCGGTTACGGCCGATCTCCTGCTGGCGGGCAGCAGCGATGGCGGCCGATTGTCTTTCGTTTTCTGCCAGGAGGATCTCGCAGAAGCCTTGGCTCCGCTGGCAGAGCCCGTCTCGCCGGTGGAAGCCGCCACGGCATTGGCCGCGCTTGCGGTGTTGCGCCAAGAAAACCTGCAGGCGAATGCCGTTGCCATGGGCGGCATTCTCGAAAAAGGCCTGAGGCAACTTGCCGATGAAAGCACTCGGATCGAAAAAGTCGAAGGAAGCGGATTGGCATGGACAATACAACTCTTGGAAGAAGACGCGGAATCATGGGATGCGCTTGACGGCCATGTTCTGCATGACGTCGATCGATCCGGCAGGCTGGTCCTGGCACCGCCTCTTTGCGTCAGCGAGACGAGCATAAACCTCTGCATCGACCACCTCCGCAATGTCCTGCGTCTTCCGCCAAAGTGAAATTTAACTTCCCCCTCGCCCTTGTTTGGCGAGTGCCGCTCCCTAACTTAGCCTAGCTGGAGTGACCGGCGGGATTGCGAACGTAATTTCACAATATCGCCTTTCTCCTGTCATCATGCAGAAAAATATTCTGTCTAAATAGGATTTCATTGATCGCTGGGCCAGTTTCGGCTAGGGTGATCGGTGGTCAGAAAATCGATTCTGACTTAATCGCGCAACACGTAGAAGGAGAATTGCATGTCTGATATTACACGCGATATCGCCTTCATTCGGCATGCGCTCGATATGAATGGCACGGATCGCTGCTCCCTTCCGTGCTGTCGAATGTAACGCTTCCGGTTCTATTCGTTCCTGAAATTATCATTCGTTTTGCGCTGCTCGACATGCAGCCAATGCGGGAGTCTGTTATGCAGAAGCAAGTTATTGAATTCGCCGGCGAGCCCGTCGGCATCGTCATACCGGATGAAAACCGTTTGAAATTCATCGCGGTGAAATTCCACGTCATCGATCTCGACGAACAGCGTTTCGATTCGCCCGACGATGTACGTCTGGCGATCAGCAAGCTGGTCGCATCGAGAAAATCGGCGCCGGTCGCGCACGTCTAGGCGTGCCCCCGGATGACAGATGCAGAAAAGCCGCCCTCGAGGCGGCTTTTGTTTTGAATGGCTGGCGGCGATCGCGTGGCTCAGAAAGCCGTGAAGGTGATCGTCGTCAGCGACCGTTCGATACCCTCGATGCAGGCGATCTTTTCGTTGACGAAACGGCCGATCTCCGCCTCGTCGCTGATATAGACCTTCAGCAGCAGATCCCATTCACCGCTAGTGGAATAAAGCTCGGACACGAGCTCGGTCTTGTAAATGGCGTCGGCAACCTCGTAGGTCTTGCCGGGCTTGCAGCGGAGCTGCACGAAGATTGGTTTCATGGGGTTCGCTTAGCCTTTGTGGACTGACTGACGGGCCGGCTCTGCGGCCGCGATGATCGTATGACTGACTATTGGCCGATGGAAACAGAAGGCGCAAGCGGATCCGACCGGATCTCGGCGACGATCCAGTCACGAAAGGCAGCAAGCGGCGGATAGCTCGCCCGGTCCGGCATATAGGCAAGATAATATTGCCCGGTCGGCATCGGTTCGGCTTCAACGCCAAGAACCAGCTGTCCCTCCTCCAGTTCCCGCTCGATCAGGAACCGGGGCAGGAGTGCAGCCCCCAGGCCGGACCGTGCCGCCTCAACCATCGTGGTGAACTGGTCGAACAGCATGCCATGCACAGTATCGAACGGGACCTTGTTTCGGCCCAGCCACAATTCCCAGGCATCCGGCCGCGTGCTCAAATGCAGAAGCGGCACTTTCAGCAAATCTGCGGGCGCCGACAGGCCATGGCGCATGCGGAATTCGGGGCTGCAGGCCGGCACCGTTTCCTCATCCATCAGAAAACTCAACGCAGCACCCGGCCAGCGCGCCACACCGAAATGGATCGCCGCATCCAGCGTATCGAAGCGGAAGTCGAACGGCTCCAGCCGGGTGATCAGATTGACCACCATGCCGGGATGCTGATCGAGAAATTTTCCGATGCGCGGCGTGAGCCAGCGCGTACCGAAAAACGGTAGGATGGCGAGGTTGAGCGTGCCGCCGGCGGGATTGGCCCGCAAGTTGAGGGAGGCGTTCGAAATACGTCGCAACGCCTCGCGAACTTCGCGTGCATAGGCGTCGCCGGCAAGCGTCAGCCGGATCGTTTGGCGCTCGCGCAGAAACAACGCCACGCCGAGCTGTTTTTCCAGCGCCGAAATCTGCCGGCTGACGGCGCTTTGGGTAAGGCCGAGCTCGTTGGCAGCCGCCGTGACGCTGCCGGTGCGTGCCGCAGCCTCGAATGCGGAGAGCAGCGAGAATGATGGAAGGAACCGGCGAGGTGGGAGCATGTCATTCCTCCAGCGAATGACCTAATGAGATTATGTCGATATTCATCGGGAAATCGCCTCTGTAAAGTCGGGCAAACAATAAAATTCGGGAACTTTTCATGCTGAACGATCCACGCTCGCACGGCCTCTGGGAGAGGACCGCGCCGCCCGCACCTGTAACTATGCCCCTCAAGGGAAATATTGCTGCCGACGTAGTGATCGTGGGCGGCGGATATACCGGCCTGTCTGCCGCGCTGCATCTGGCCGAGCGCGGCACTGATGTCGTGCTTTTGGAAGCCACCGAGATCGGCTTTGGTGGCGCCGGGCGTAATGTCGGCCTGATTAATGCCGGCATGTGGGTGATGCCCGATGACTTTCCGAAAGAACTCGGCGACCAGTACGGCGAACGCGCGCTCGACCTGTTGGGCAATGGCCCATATCTCGTACGCGAACTGATCGAGAAACACGGCATAAGCTGCGAGCTGGAGACCAATGGCACGTTGCATTGTGCCGTCGGCGCGGAAGGCATGACGGAACTGGAGGAGCGCGCTCGCCAATGGCAAAAGCGCGGCGCCCCGCTGACAATACTCGATGCAGCCGAGACCGAACGCCGGATCGGCACGAAAGCCTATGCCGGATCGCTGCTCGACATGCGCGCTGGCACGCTGCAGCCGCTCGCTTATGCCCGTGGACTGGCGCATGCCGCCGTCAAGGCAGGGGCGAAACTTCATACCGGCAGCCCTGTCATCTCCACCGGCGAGGCAAACGGCAAAAAGATCGTCAGCACGGCGCAAGGCGAAGTTTCCGCCGACTGGGTGATTGTCGCCACCGACGCCTATTCGACAGGTCCGTGGGCGCAAGTGAGACGCGAACAGGTCCACCTCCCCTATTTCAACCTGGCAACCAAGCCGCTTTCCGCCAACCTGCGCCGCTCGATCCTGCCCAATTGTGAAGGATGCTGGGATACGAAGGAGGTGCTCTCCTCCTTCCGTATGGATCAGGCCGGACGGCTGGTTTTTGGCTCGGTCGGCGCATTGCGCGGCACCGGCAACACGGTTCACAAGGCCTGGGCGCGCCGCTCGTTGAAACGGCTTTTCCCGCAGCTGGGTGACGTGGAATTCGAGGCCGAATGGTATGGCAAGATCGGCATGACGGACAATGCGCTGCCGCGTTTTCACAAGTTCGGCCAGAACGTCATCGGTTTTTCCGGCTATAACGGCCGTGGCATTTCACCCGGCTCAACATTCGGCAAGGTCCTGGCCCGCCATATCCTGGGCGAGATCACCGAAGCGGATCTGCCGCTGCCGCTGACCCCGGTAACGGAACCGGGTTTCCGCCCGATGAAGGAAGCCTATTACGAGGCAGGGGCCCAGATCGCCCATTTTGCCACCGAACGCTTCTGAAATGACACCCCGTCGGCAGGCGTGTTGCGAAAACGCTACCGACTTGTAGATTGACCCCCAAATCAGACACCCGGAGACCGACATGACGCTCGCCAAACTCGACCTCGCCGCCGAAGTGGACAAGATCTTTGCCGATCTCGGCGTCGCATCCGACAAGTACAGGGGCGGCACGCTCACCGTCCGTTCGCCGATATCCGGCACCGAAATCGGCAAGTTGCCTGAAATAAGCGCCACTGAGGCAAAAAAGGCCATCGACGCAGCTCATGAAGCCTTCCTGGAATGGCGTCTTGTGCCTGCTCCCAAGCGCGGCGAACTGATCCGGCTGCTCGGCGAGGAACTGCGCGCGGGCAAGGCCGCCCTCGGCCGCCTCGTCTCGATCGAAGTCGGCAAGGTGACCTCCGAAGGTCTCGGCGAAGTGCAGGAAATGATCGACATCTGCGATTTCGCAGTTGGTCTTTCCCGCCAGCTCTACGGCCTGACGATCGCCACCGAACGTTCCGAACACCGGATGATGGAAACCTGGCATCCGCTGGGCGCCATCGGCATCATTTCCGCCTTCAACTTCCCGGTCGCCGTCTGGTCGTGGAATGCGGCGCTTGCCATCGTCTGCGGCAATTCCACCATCTGGAAGCCGTCGGAAAAGACGCCGCTGACGGCGCTCGCCACCCAGGCGATCTTCGACAAGGCACTTGCCCGTTATAACGCCGATGGCGGTAAAGCACCGAAGAACCTGTCGACGCTTCTGATCGGCGGCCGCGAGATCGGCGAAGTGATGGTCGACCACGAAAAGGTGCCGCTGGTTTCCGCCACCGGCTCGACCCGTATGGGCCGCGAAGTCGGACCGAAGCTGGCGCAGCGTTTTGCCCGCTCGATCCTCGAACTCGGCGGCAACAACGCCGCGATCGTCACCCCGACGGCCGATCTCGACCTGACGCTGCGTGGCGTCGCATTTTCCGCCATGGGTACGGCCGGCCAGCGCTGCACGACGTTGCGCCGCCTCTTCGTCCATGACAGCGTTTATGATGCGCTGGTTCCGCGCCTTTCCAAGGCCTATCAGTCGGTTACGATAGGCTCGCCGCTGACGGACGGAAATCTCGTCGGTCCGCTGATCGACAAACAGGCTTTCGACAAGATGCAGGCGGCCCTCGACGCGGCCAAGGCTGCTGGCGGCACGGTTGTCGGCGGCGAGCGCGTGCTCGACGGCGAAGCGGCCGATGCCTATTACGTCCGCCCGGCAATCGTCGAAATGCCGGCCCAGACTGGCCCGGTGAAGGACGAAACCTTCGCGCCTATCCTCTACGTGATGAAATATTCGACCTTCGATGAGGCGCTTGCCCTGCACAATGACGTGCCGCAGGGCCTGTCTTCCTCGATCTTCACCAACGACATGCGCGAGGCGGAAACCTTCGTTTCCGCCCGTGGTTCGGACTGCGGCATTGCCAACGTCAATATCGGCCCGTCCGGTGCCGAGATCGGCGGTGCGTTCGGCGGCGAAAAGGAAACCGGTGGCGGTCGCGAATCCGGTTCCGACGCCTGGCGTGCCTATATGCGCCGCGCCACCAACACACTGAACTACGGACGCACCCTGCCGCTGGCGCAGGGCGTCAAGTTCGACATCGAGTGATGTGAGCATCGTGACGGACCTCAATCTTCTCACCGATATCGAGGGCGTGGCCGTTGGCCATGCCACCGATCTCGTGCTCGGCTCGGGCGTCACGGCAATCATCTTCGACACGCCGGCGATTGCCTCCGGCTCGGTTCTCGGCGGTGCGCCGGGCGGGCGTGATACAGCCCTTCTCGATCCGTCGATGACGGTTCAGGCTGTCGATGCCTTCGTGCTGTCAGGTGGATCCGCATTCGGTCTCGATGCCACTGGTGGCGTGCAGGCCGGTTTGCGCCAGATCGGCCGTGGCCTTGAAGTGGGGTCGACAAAAGTGCCGATCGTGCCGCAGGCGATTCTGATGGACCTTTTGAACGGCGGCAACAAGGACTGGGGCCTGCACTCGCCCTATCGCGACATGGGCTATGATGCCTTTCTGGCCGCGGACAAGGGGGCTTTTGCGCTCGGCACGGTCGGTGCAGGAACAGGCGCCACGACAGCGACCTTCAAAGGCGGCATCGGCTCGGCCAGCGGCGTGACACCTTCGGGCCACAGGATCGCCGCCCTCATTGCCGTCAATGCCCTGGGCTCGGCAACCATTGGCGATGGCCCGCATTTCTGGGCTGCTCCCTTCGAGAGACACGGCGAATTCGGCGGCCTCGGCTTTCCGCACCACTTCACCGACGATGACACGGCATTGCGCATCAAGGGCGTCAAGCTGAAGGCAACGACGATCGGCGTGATCGTGACCGATGCCGTGTTGACCAAGGCGCAGGCGCATCGCCTCTCGATCATGGCGCATGACGGGCTCGCTCGTGCCGTGCTGCCGGCGCACCTGCCCGGCGATGGCGACACGATGTTTTCCGCAGCCACCGGGAAAAAACCGCTGCAGGATCCCACGGCTTTCGCCGAACTCTGCCATCTGACGACAGTGGTGACCGCCCGCGCCATCGCCCGCGGCATCTACGAGGCGACCGCACTGCCGGTCGCAGGCGCGCAAGCGGCATGGCGGGACACCAATCAATAACCTTTGGTTGTATTTATTTATATTGCAACCAATAGAGAATTACTTCACTCTCCTCTCATTAGAGAATGTCGCAGGGAAACGCTGCCAAAAGGCATCGCGGCTGCCAGATGGGGGATCTTATGAGCATTGCGGAAATCGGGAGCATCGACCTCGGTCAATTCGGCACCGCCCTGTCGGCCGTTGCCGCCTTAGGCACGGCGTCATTCGGGCTTGTTGACGTAACCAAACCTTTTAACGGCGGCATTTCCAATGTCGGCTATCATTTCATCAGGTCCGCGTTTCAGCCTTTTGAACCGGCTCTCAAGACGATCAACGCCGAAGATCCATTTGCCGTCGTAAAGGCAAACTGGTTGAACGGAATGGACAAGGCCGAGCAGAAGGCGACCGCGAGAAATCTGATCAGGCTGGGCTTTAACTCCAGGACGGCCGCAACGATTGCCGGCAATGTGCTTCCGAATGACGACGATCTTCTTACCACCATTGCCCGGAAGATAGACAGTGGCGAGACGCCGAACGAAACGGAACTGGCTGTGCTGGCCCGTTTCGATGCGATCATAGACGCCCGGCTGGACGCTGCCTTCGAGCGAGCCGAACAGCAGTATCGCAACACGTCACGGTTCGTTGCCGCGGCGATTGCGATCGTTCTGGCTGAAGTGGGCATGGCCGTTGTTACATATCCTGAATTCGGGCCTTCGCACTTCATTCTGGCCTTGCTGATCGGCCTGGTTGCCGTTCCGGTTGCCCCCATTGCCAAGGATCTGTCCTCGGCCATTTCAAAGGCGGCATGGGCCTTTAAGGCCGTAAGGGGATAGAGCCTCGCTGTGACGCTATTCCTCAACTTTCGGGTTTCACCGATTGGCGGTGCCATCGCAACGACGCCGGCCATACAAAAGAGCGATACCGACTTTGCCCTGTCTCCGATAAGACCGGATATATTCAGGCAGCAGACCGCCGGCCACGACATCCTTTTCGTCATTCACGGCTACAACAATAGGCAGAGCGACGGAGTGCATGCGCTCACCCGGCTCGAAGCAGTTCTCAACCTGCCGCCTTCTGCGGTTTTCATCGGTATTTTATGGCCGGGCGACTCCTATGCCGGCTTCATCAGCTATCCGGTGGAGAAACCAACAGCGAACCTTACGGGCAAGAAACTGGCAGCGTTCTGCAACCGTGACCTGGGACAGGCAGCAAGCTTATCCTTCGCCAGTCACAGTCTGGGTGCCCGCGTTGCTTTAGAGACGATCAGGCGGCTGGAGCGCGAAACACGGTCCGCCTGCCTGATGGCTGCGGCCATAGAGCGGACCTGCCTCGAAAAGGAGTATGCCGATGCGTTCAAGAAAACCGGGCACATCTATGTTCTGGCGTCCGAAAAGGATCTCGTACTTCGCCTGGCTTTTCCGTTCGGCAACTTCTTTGGCCATGTCCTGGACCCGACCAGCAGTCCGCTTTCCGGCGCACTCGGTTTCCGTGGACCTCCAAGGGCAATCGGCAATACAGTACAACCCTGGCAGATCAACAAGGCGCTGAATTACGAGCATGACGAATACCTTCCGCCCTCGGGCGCCGAACCAGAATTTCCGGACCCCAAAGGCACCTGGATTGAACCGGCTAGCTTCATTCGCCGCGCTTTCAACCTCGAGCGGCAGACCTGGCCTCTCTTAGGGACTGGTTAGCTCCTAGCGAAACACGCCAGAGCCTGCTCCAGCCGCGCCCAGCCATCTTCACCCGGCAACCCGATCCTCAGATCGTCCGGGCGTTCGTCGAAGCGGCGGGTGATAATGCCGTGATCGCCGAGATGCCGATAGAGTGCCTGTGCGCGCGGATGGCGGACGAGGCGGAATAGCGACGTCCCTCCGAAAACCGTGATATTGGCACCGCACAGCAAGTTCTGAAGCTTTGCGGCATCGTCTTTCAGCCTTTGCTGCATCTTCATCTGCCAGGAATGATCAGCCAGCGCCTCGCTTGCCACATGCAGAGCCGGACCTGAAACCGCCCAGGGGCCGAGCCTTGCCTCGACCGTCCGGACGACGTCGGGACGGGAGATCGCAAAACCGAGCCTCAATCCCGCCATGCCGTAAAACTTGCCGAAGGAGCGCAGGACGAGAAGGCCGCCGTCATTGACCATATCGACCACGCTTTCGGCTTCTGAAACATCGATGAAAGCTTCATCGACGATCAAAAGCCCGCCCTTCTCGCGCATGATCACGGCAAGAGACAGCAGATCATCCTTCGCAACGATGCGGCCGGTCGGATTGTTGGGATTGATGATAACCGCAAGATCCGCCGTTCCGAGTTTCTCGAAATCATCGGTTTCGATGACGGTAAAACCGGCCAGTTTTGCCGCGCGGGCGTGTTCGGCATAGGTAGGCGACAGGATGGCCGCCCTGCGTCCCTCGACTAGCGAGGCGACGATCGGCAACAGGATCTGCGTGCCCGGTCCTGCGGCGACATGCGCCGCGGACGGCGCGTGATAGGCGCTGGCAGCGATCACCTTCAGCTCGTCGAGCGATGTCGGCTCCGGCAGACGTGCAAAAACATTGCCGGGGATCGGCGAATGCGGGTAGGAATGCGGGTTGATGCCAGTCGAAAGATCGATCCACGGCTCGGGTGCCTGAGGAAACAGCGCACGCGCCTTGGCGAGATTACCGCCGTGCTGGATCAAATCGCCAACGACATCTTCATTCCTTGGGTTTGCCACAGCAATGTTCCTTCTCGCATTCCTCGCGCTGATCGTGGAGCGCCTCACCGGTTATCCGGACTGGCTGTTCAAATTGATCGGCCATCCCGTCACATGGATCGGCCGGCTGATATCGCAACTCGACACTCGATGGAACCGCGACACCGATGATTTCGAGATCCGCAAACGCATGGGCATTGCGGCACTGGCCGTTGTCATAGTCGTCGTCATTCTGATTGCGGCGGTCCTGCAGGACGTGCTGCTTGTCATTCCCTTGGGGCCGATTTTGCTCATCCTGATCGCCGCGAGCCTCCCGGCGCAGAAAAGTCTGGAACGACATGTTCGGGAGGTTGCCTCTTCTCTCAAGCATGGCGGACTGCCGGCCGGCCGCAGGGCCGTGTCCAGAATTGTCGGACGCGACGTGCAGGACCTTGACGAGGCGGCCATCTGCCGGGCGGCGATTGAAAGCCTGGCGGAGAATTTTTCCGACGGCGTGGTAGCGCCGGCCTTCTGGATGGGGATCGGTGGACTGCCTGCCGGTGCTGCCTACAAGGCGGCCAATACCGCCGACAGCATGATCGGCCACCGTTCGCCGCGCCACGAGGCCTTCGGTTGGGCTGCCGCACGTTTCGATGACGTCATCAACCTGCCGGCTTCGCGCCTGACAGCTGTACTTTTCGTAGCCGCTGCATTTTTTGTCCGCGATGCGTCGCCCCTCAATGCCATCAAGGCGATCCGCCGGGATGCCAAGCACCATCGCTCGCCGAATGCCGGTTGGCCCGAGGCTGCGATGGCGGGCGCGCTGGGCATCGCGCTTGCCGGCCCCCGCAGTTATGGCGGGCAGATGATCGAAGCGAGCTATATGGGAGAAGGCGGCCGGCGCGAGCTGGTCTATGACGACATCCATGACGCCCTGAAGATCGCGCGTATCGCAGATGCGCTGCTGATCGGCCTTTTCGGCGTCCTGGCATTTTTCATGTGGCAAGTCTGAGCAACCCGGTAAGATCGAGATGCCGTTCCATATGGGCGGCAAGACGATCGAGAATGGCATCGACATTGGCCTCGTAATCGAGGCCGGAGGACGAGCCGCCGAGACGGACAAGCCAGGCTGAGCGCTGCCGGTCATCGGAAAACAGCCCGTGGACATAAGTGCCGACAACCCGGCCATCCGCCGACGATGCACCTTCGGCATGACCGCCAATCGTAGAGAACGGCCGGGCACAATCCACACCGGATGTGCGGCCGATATGCATTTCATAGCCGGAAAAGGACATCCCGTCGAAGCTTGTGCCCCGCACTGCTTCCAGCCGTTTGGCACCTGAAAGGACCGTTTCCACATCGAGCAGACCGAGCCCACCGACCGAACCGGGCGGCCCCTCCGTGCCTTCCGGGTCCGACACCGTCCGGCCGAGCATCTGGTAACCACCACAGAGACCGAGCACCCGCCCGCCGCGGCGATGATGGGCTGCGATATCGACATCGAATCCGGCCTCACGCAGCGCTACGAGATCCGAGATGGTGGCCTTGGAGCCGACCAGGAGAACGAGATCGCAATCACCGGGAATGGCTTCACCGCGGCGCACACGGATCAGCTCCACATCCGGCTCGGCTTCCAGCGGGTCGAGATCGTCGAAATTGGAAATATGCGGCAGGATCGGCACCGCGATGCGGATTTTGGCATCCGGTTTGCGGGCGAAGGACTGGGAAAGACCCAGCGCATCTTCGGCCGGCAGAAGTGCGGCATCGGCAAAATGCGGCAGAAGCCCGATTGACTGCCAGCCGGTGAACCGGCCGATCAGATCCATGCCTTCGGCAAATAAAGCCGGATCACCGCGGAAACGATTGACGATGAAACCGCGGATCATCGCCGCGTCTTCGGCATCGATCACCAGTTTCGTGCCCGCAAGGCTGGCGATGACGCCGCCGCGGTCGATATCGCCGATCAGCACGACCGGCACATCGGCCGCGCGGGCAAAACCCATATTGGCGATATCGTTCCGGCGCAGGTTGATTTCCGAAGCACTGCCGGCGCCCTCGACCAGAACCAGATCGGCATTCGCCCGAAGGAGTTCGAAACTCTCCAGCACGCGCGGCAGCAGCTTCGGCTTCAGATGCTGGTATTCGGAAGCCCTGGCATTGCCTTCGACACGGCCTTGTACCACGACCTGGGAGCCGACCTCGCTCTGCGGTTTGAGCAGTACCGGGTTCATGTGCACGCTGAGCGGCACGCCGGCCGCCCGTGCCTGCAGCGCCTGTGCCCGGCCGATCTCGCCGCCATCGGCGGTGACGGCCGCATTGTTCGACATGTTCTGCGGTTTGAAAGGCATGACCTTCAGGCCACGCAAGGTGAAGGCGCGGGCAAGACCGGCCACGACCAGCGACTTGCCCACGTCCGAGCCCGTTCCCTGGAACATCAGCGAGCGAGCAACCATGGTTCAGAACTCGATGCCGGCCTGAGCCTTTACGCCCGCCTTGAAGTGATGCTTGACCAGCGTCATCTCGGTGACGAGATCGGCAGCCTCGATCAGTGGCGGCTTGGCATTGCGGCCGGTGACGACGACATGCAGATCCGGACGGCGGCTCTGAAAGCTGGCCACGACCTTTTCGAGATCGAGATAATCATAACGCAGCGCGATATTGAGTTCGTCGAGAATGACGAGGCCGATCGTTTCGTCAGCCATCAGCTCGAGCGCCTTCTCCCAGGCTTTTTCTGCGGCCGCAATATCCCGCTTCAGGTCCTGGGTTTCCCAGGTAAAGCCCTCGCCCATCGTGTGCCAGACAACCCGATCGCCGAACACGGCAAGCGCCGGCTGTTCGCCGGTCGACCAGGCGCCCTTGATGAACTGAACGATGCCGACGCGGCGATTGTTGCCGAGCATCCGGAGAGCCAGCCCGAAGGCAGCCGTCGACTTGCCCTTGCCGGGGCCGGTATGGACAATGAGAAGACCCTTTTCCAGGGTCTTCTCGGCGACTTCGGCATCCTGAACCGCCTTGCGGTTGGCCATCTTGGCGCGATGACGTTCCTCGGCGGTTTCATCTACAGTCTTCAACGCGCTGCAAGCTCCCTTTCGGTTGTCAGCGAAACCTGCTCTCCGCTGCGAAACTTCTCTCGCAGCAGGCCGGCAATGGCTCCGAGCACCGCCCAGAAGATCAGGTTCGTCGCATAAACGGCATTGACGAAGCGGGCATAGAGCTCGATCGGCACCGCCGTTTCATGGGTTGGCGGCAAAGGCGCGCCGACCAGATGCGGCGCGACGAGAAGCACGATCGCCAGAGCCGCAAGCAGGGCCGAGCGGGTATAGACGAGAAGGCCGAGACCCGCCGCAGTGCAGATCGCGGTCGAAATCCACCACACCTGACGCGGCCCGAGATCGGCGGCCGGCATGCCCGGCAATTCCGGCGGCAGGCCGAGACCAGGCGCCAGGCTGACGGTAAGGAAGCCGGCAATGCCGAACATCAAACCGCCGCGCCATCCACCGAAACCGCCAAGAGCTTCGGCGATGGCGATCGCAACCAGCGCGAAACCGATTGCGGCTAGCACGTCTGCGGAAGCGGTATAGATGAACCGCTCGAAACCGTCGGCAGGCGCCCAGGCTTCTTCGTCATGGTGGTGATCGGCAACGACCGGTGCCGCGGTTCCCGCAGCAGGCGCCGCGTCATGCGAATGGCTATGCCCAGCCTCTTCGCCGCCGGCATTTTCATAGGTTTCCGCCTGCAGGATCAGCGGTACGGTGGAAAAACTCTGCATCACGGTCATCAGCAGCCCGGACAAAAGCCCGGCGACCACCGCCGTGAAGACGATGTTACGAAATAGCGACATTTGGAAAATCCCCTCGGTGGCGGGCTATATCAATGGCAGGGAAAGGCCAGCGAATGGCGCGTATCATGGGCGGCGTTATGCACGACTTCCAGATGCGAAAAGCCGACGAAACCGACCATGAAAAGGCCGAGAAGGGCCGACATGCCGAGAGGAATGATTTTCGATGTCGAGACGCTGACTGCACCAGCAGCAGAATTCGTAACCATGGACTTGTCCTTCTGCCCTCCACCCGAGGGCTGTTCTTGATTGCCGATGTCTCTGGCAGGTCTCCTGGCTCGCGGATCGAACGCCTTTCACCCGCCTTCCCAGATGGATCCTTGGCAGGATCTCTCCAGTGGCGTGACGGCCGGATGGCCGTTTTGGGTGAAGGCTTTCCGCTTACAGTTGCGGGGGCAGCCGCGGGTTTGACGAAAAAACCGTCGCACCGCATTCCCTTGGGTAACCCTTGCGGGCACCAAAGACAGGCTCACTATAGACAATTCGGTAACATCGGCAATCGCCTTTGCGACATTGACAGTTTGGCCACGGAACGCTTACTTGAGCCCTCAAGACGGTCCCTTACCGGCAACGGCAGGGGCTAAGAGAGAATGCGGTGCGGACGGTTAAGTAACAGTCCAATGCCGCGGCTGCCCCCGCAACTGTGTGCGGCGAGCCAATCCGCCAAGAACGCCACTGGGAAAATCCGGCCACGGATCGATCCGGGAAGGCAGGTGGGATGGTGACGACCCGCGAGCCAGGAGACCTGCCGTTTGAAAATCATGCTTTTCCGGGCGGGGTGCTCCGGCGGAAGCTTCGTTATCGCTGCGGGATGGCTTGCCGTCCTGCTCCGCACCCCGATTTGAACAACCCGGCGGTACTGCGGCCCGATGACCGATGAAGCGCGAAAAGACGAGAACGATGCGACCGCTGACGGCAATGCCGGCGACGTGGACGTGACGATCTTCGTCTGCACCAACTGCCGCGAAGCGACCGATAGCGAGGCCCGGCCCGGTATCGGCCTGATGCAAGCCTTGAAACAGGCGGCAGAAGGCAAGCCGCTCGCGGTCAAGCCTGTAACCTGCCTTGCCAATTGCGACAAGAGCCCGAGTGCGGCCTTCAATCATCGGTCCGGCTGGTCCTATGTCTTCGGCCATCTCTCCACCGGCAATGTCGATGACATCGTCACCGGCGCGATGATGCTGGCTGAGGACGAGCGCGGTTTCCTGCCCCTTCGCGGCCGTCCGATGTGCCTGCGCGGCAAGGGCATGACCGCCCGTATTCCCCCCTTTCATCACCACGAGGACATGCCTTCATGAGCGTCAATTTCGATCGAGTCCCCTGCACCGTCGTCACCGGCTTTCTTGGCGCCGGCAAGACCACGCTGATCCGCAACCTGATCGAAAAGCTCGACGGCAAACGGCTGGCGATCATCGTCAACGAATTCGGCGATGTCGGCATCGACGGCGAAGTGCTGAAGGGTTGCGGCATCGAAAGCTGCCCGGAAGACAATATCATCGAGCTTGCAAACGGCTGCATCTGCTGCACGGTCGCCGATGATTTCGTGCCCGCGATCGACCAGATTCTGTCCCTGGAACCGCGCGTCGATCATATCCTGATCGAAACCTCCGGTCTGGCTCTGCCGAAGCCGCTGGTTCAGGCCTTCCAGTGGCCGGCCGTGAAGGCGCGCGTGACCGTAGATGCGGTTATCGCCGTGGTCGATGGCGTGGCGCTGGCGGAAGGTCGTGTCGCCGACGACCATCATGCGCTCGAGGCACAGCGCAGCCAGGACGATTCGATCGATCACGACGATCCGATCGAAGAGGTGTTCGAAGACCAGATCGCCTGTGCCGACATGATCGTGCTGACCAAGACCGACCTTCTCGACCAGGCATCCCTCGCTGCTGCCAAGGGCCGCATTCAGGCGCATCTGCCACGCGCGGTAAAGATCGTCCCGGCAGCGAACGGCGCCGTCGATCCCAGCGTGCTGATCGGTCTCGGCCTTGCCGTCGAGGATGATATCGAAAACCGCAAGACCCATCACGATGACGAGCTGGACCACGACCACGACGATTTCGACAGCTTTGTCATCGATCTGGCCACTGTGACCGATCCTGAAGCGCTTGCCGCCCGTATCTCCGCCACGGCGGAAGCGGAAAACGTACTGCGCATAAAGGGCTTCATCGACGTCGCGAACAAGCCGATGCGCCTGCAGGTTCAGGCGGTAGGATCGCGCGTGAACCATTATTTCGACCGCGCCTGGGCACAAGGCGAAACCCGCCAGAGCCGCCTCGTGGTGATCGGCGAAAAGGGCATCGACCGCGCCGCGATCGAAAAGATGCTGGCGGCTTAAAGCCGCCGGTCGAGGAGAAGGATGCACATACTCGCCACCACATCGTCGTCTCTCGACGACCTGATCGAACCCGTCGACCTTAACCAGTCGCCGGCCGATGTGGTGGTGCTGTCTTTTTCCGGCAGCGACCTGAACGGAATTGCGGCGGCTTGGAGTGCGGCTGAGGACAGTGGTCGGGATGCGGTTGGTGACGGTGGGTTAGATACCCCCCTCTGGCGCGCGGGCCGTTACCCATCCCTCACCCTTACCAACCTCTCCGACCTGCGCCACCCCATGTCCGTCGATCTGTGGCTCGATAAGACGGCGGCGCATGCGAAAATCATCCTTGTGCGCATTCTCGGCGGTTACGATCGCTGGGCCTATGGTGTCGAGGAGCTGTCGCGGCTGGCAAGGCGCAAAAAGATCGCGCTCGTCATGTTGCCCGGCGAATGCAGCATACGCGACGAACGCTTGGCTGCCGCTTCAACGGTTCCCGAGGAGACACTGACCGGCATTCTCGCCTGTTTTCGCGAGGGCGGGCAGGACAATATGCGGCTTCTGGTGCGGCGGCTTGGAGCCCTGGCCAAGGGTGAGACGGATATTCCACCAGCCGCGATACCGATGCCCAAGGCCGGTTTTTATCGTCCGGGTGCTGGCATCGTTGATCTGGAAAACTTGACGACCGGTTTTTCGCCGGACGCACCGCGCCTGCCGATTCTGTTCTACCGGTCCATGCTGCTTGCGAATGACGCGGCACCCATTGATGCGCTGTTCGAAGCGCTCGCAGCGCGTGCCTTTGCCCCCGTACCGGTTTTCGTCAGCGGCCTGAAGGATGCCGAGGCGATTGCTTTCTTCGAAAAGGCGTTGAGCGAACTTCAGCCCGCCGCGATCCTCACCACCACCGCCTTTGCCAGCGGCACGGACGACAATAACGAGACGATCTTCGATCGCTCCGGCATTCCAGTCTTCCAGATCGTCGTCGCAACCACCCGCCGCGAGGGCTGGATGGAGGGCAGGCGCGGGCTGAACCCTGCAGATCTTGCCATGCATGTCGTTCTGCCGGAGCTCGACGGCCGCATTCTGGCCGGCGTTATCTCCTTCAAGCAGGGCGAAAATTCCGCCGATCTCGTCAACCAGCCGGAGCCCGATCGGGTGGAACAGGTGGCGGAGCGGATCGCCGCCTTTCTGCGGATGAAGATGACGGCGCGGGCGGAACGAAAGATCGTCATCCTGATGCCGGATTATCCAAGTGCGCCGGGCCGCACCGGGTATGCCGTCGGGCTGGATGTTCCGCAAAGCGTGCTTGTCATGTTGCGCGAGCTTTCGATAGCCGGCTACTCTGTTTCGAATATTCCGGTAACGGCGCGTGATCTGCTGGATCGCCTGAATGAAAAGTCAGGCGTGCTGCCGATCGAAAACTATCTCGCCGCAACGGGTGCCACGGTCGCCTGGGGTGAGCCGGAAAGCGATGAGGATCTGGAAGACGGCGCATATCGTTTTCGCGCCGCGCAGTTCGGCAATATCACCATGGCACTGGCGCCGGATCGTGGCCGCAACGCCGATCGCCGCGCCGATTATCACAGCCCCGACCTGCCGCCGCGCCACGCGCTGGTGGCGTTCGGCCAATGGATGCGCGGCGTGCTTGGCGCCCATGCGATCGTGCATGTCGGTGCACACGGCACGCTTGAATGGCTGCCGGGCAAGACGGTGGCGCTGTCGAAAGAGTGTTTTCCCGAACTGGTGACCGGTGGCCTGCCGGTAATCTATCCCTTTATCGTCTCCAACCCCGGCGAGGCGGCCGTCGCCAAGCGGCGGATTTCCGCCGTCACCATCGGCCATCTTCCGCCGGTCCTGACCGGTGCCGGCCTTTCGGACGACGGGAAAAAGCTGGAACTACTGGTCGATGAATATGCGCAGGCCGACGGGCTGGACCGCCGCCGCCGCGACCGGCTGGCGAAACTGATCGTCGACGCGGCTCGGGACACCACGATTGCCATCGACGCCGGCGTCTCCCGCGACGACGACCCGGATACGGCACTGGCGCGGATCGATGCCTTCCTCTGCGATCTCAAGGATTTTGCGATCAAGGACGGCCAGCATGTTTTCGGTCAAGCAGCCGAAGGTGACGACGACCCGTTGCGGATCGCCAGTGCAGGTACGGAGAAGCAGGCCCTGCTGGATGCTCTGGATGGCAGTCATATCCGGCCCGGGCCTTCCGGTGCGCCGGCCCGTGGCCGCCGTGATGTGATGCCGACCGGGCGAAATCTGTTTGCCAGCGACCCGCGCACCCTGCCGACACCGACCGCTTTCGAACTGGGCAAACGTGCCGCCGATGAAATCCTGCGCCGCTATCTGCAGGACCACGGCGACTGGCCGAAAAATCTAGTCTTCGATCTCTGGGGCAGTGCATCGCTTCGAAGCGGCGGCGAGGAAGTGGCGCAGGTTCTGGCGCTTATGGGCGCAAGGCCGGTTCAGGATATGGCAACCGGGCGTGTGACCGGCATCGAGGTATTGCCTCCGGCGCAGCTCGGCCGTCCGCGCGTGGACGTGACGCTTCGGATTTCCGGCCTGTTCCGCGACATGTTCCCGGCACTGATCGCGCTTCTCGACGCTGCGATGCGGGCGATTGCGGCGCGCGAGGAAGCGCCGGGCGACAATCCCTTGGCCGAAGAGGCGCAGAAACTGGGTGTGATCCCACCGCGCATTTTCGGCTCGGCGCCTGGAACTTACGGCTCGGGTATTGAGGAAAAGCTCGCCGACGCCTCCTGGGGCGAACGGGAGGAACTCGGACGCATCTATCTCGACGCTACCAGCCACGCCTTTAGCGGCACAAACGGCGAAGCGAGCCATGTGCCCGGCGAATTTGCCGGACGGATTGGCAATGCCGACCTGCTTGTCCATACCGGCGACGATCCCGGCCGCGATCTGCTTGATGGCTCGGCCGACGTCGCCTTCATCGGCGGCTTTTCGGCGGCTGTCGCAGCGCTCGGCGGCAAGGCGGATGTGATCGCGCTCGACACGACCGATCCGGAAAAACCGAAAGCACGCTCGATTTCCGAAGCCGTCACACGGGTGGTGCGTGCACGGGCCACCAATCCGCGCTTCATCGCCGGCCAGATGCGCCACGGACCGCGCGGGGCCGCAGAGCTGGTCGAGACCGTCGATCGGCTGATCGGCTTTGCCGAAACCACTCACGCCATTCCGCAATCGCTGATTGATGCGACCTATGACGCCTATCTGGGCGACGAGACCGTGCGGGAATTTCTTCTGGTGCAGAACCCCGAAGGCGCGCGTTATATGGGCGAACGCTTTCGCTCAGCACTCAATCGTGGCCTCTGGCATCCGCGCCGCAACGCTGTGGATGCGGAGCTCGAAATGCTGGCCGAAGCCTGCCGGAGGGAGGTCGCATGACGGCGCTCCCGCTAAATATGCAGAGAGGCGCCTGCCCGGCGCTTTCGGCCCCAATGATGACCGGCGACGGCCTGCTGGCGCGTATCTCGCTGATCGAGGCGATTTCGCCCGAAGAACTTACGGACATATGTCGGCTGGCGCTGAAGCACGGCAACGGCATGATCGACATTTCCGCCCGCGGCAATCTACAGGTCCGCGGTCTGACGGAAACCTCAGCGCCGCGCCTTGATGCCGAGATAAGGGCGATGAGTCTGCCGTTGCGCGATGGCCTTGCCGTCGAAGTGCCGCCGCTTGCCGGAATGGACGGAAGCGAAATCGCCGATCCCCGACCGCTGGCAGAGGCCATTCGTGAAGCCTCGCGCGGCATCACCGGACTTGCTCCGAAAATGACGGTGGTAGTCGATGGTGGCGGGCTTCTGCGGCTCTCGGATCTGCTTGCGGATATAAGGCTGGTAGCGCTCAGCAAGAGGGAATGGAAACTCCTTCTCGGCGGCACAGAGCAATCTGGATTTCTTTTCAATGTTTTACGTGAAACACTTGTTGTCGACACGGTGATTGAGCTGTTGAAACGGCTGGCAAGCCTTAGAAACAAGGCTCGCGGGCGGGATCTGATTGCCGATCTGGCGGAGAACAAGAAGGCGCCACCTGCTCCGCCGTTATCCTCGGGCCTCTCCCGAGGATCCGCCAGCGTTGAAAAAACCGATCCGTCGCAGATGCTCGGGACAGGCCCGACGATGACGTCCGGAAATGCGGCCTCGCCCTTCGACCTGTTTCCGCTCTCCGACGGCCTCCATGCGGTCGGCATCGGCCCAGCCTTTGGGCAGGCGAACTCCGGAAATCTTATCGCGCTCTGCGATGAAGCTGCTCGCTTGGGAATAAAATCCGCAAAACCGGCGTTTGATCACTCGCTGCTCTTCTTCAGCACGGAGATCGCCTGCCGGGCATTGCGGGATTTCGCCGCAAACAACGGGTTCGTCACCTCCGCCACCGACCCGCGCGGCCATATCGCCGCCTGCTCCGGCAGCCCGGCCTGCAATTCGGCGACGATTGCCACCCACGAGATTGCCGCAACTGCAGCAGCCGAATGCGCCGACCTTCTCGACGGCTCGTTCAAGCTGCATGTGACCGGCTGCCCGAAGGGCTGCGCCCATCCGCAACCGGCAGCGCTTGCACTTTGCGGCACCGCGGATCGCGTTTCACTGATTGCGCAGGGAAAAGCTGCAGACGAACCCTTTGCTTTCTCAAGCTTTGCCGATACCAACGCCACGCTTCGCCGCCTGGCCGATCTCGTCAGATCGGAAAGAAGGCCAAGCGAAAACTCAGCCGCCTGCCTTGCCCGGATCGGTTCCGACCGGCTGGCAGCGGCAGCCACAGGACGACCATGACCCAATACGACTATATCCGCGTCGGCGATGCGATCTACGAAAAGTCATTCGCGATCATTCGCGCGGAAGCCGATCTCTCCGCTTTTACGGAAGAACAGGCCGATATCGCGATACGCATGATCCATGCCTGCGGGCTGGTCGAGGCGGCGGAGCATTTCCGTTTCTCCAGTGATTTCGTCGAGGCGGCCCGCGGAGCGCTGAGGGTCGGAAAGCCGATATATTGCGACGCCGAAATGGTGGCGCATGGCATAACACGCGCTCGTTTGCCGGCCGAAAATCAGGTGATATGTACCCTGCGGGACAGCCGCACCGTGGAGCTGGCGAGGACGATCGGCAATACCCGTTCGGCGGCAGCTCTGGACCTGTGGGACGAGCTGGAAGGCGCAGTCGTCGCCATCGGCAATGCACCGACCGCGCTGTTCCGTCTGCTTGAAATGCTGGATGCCGGCGCACCACGCCCGGCCGCGATCATCGGCATGCCGGTCGGTTTCGTCGGCGCGATGGAAAGCAAGGAAGCGCTGATGCAATCCGTCCACGACATTCCTTATGCCGTCGTGCGCGGCCGCATGGGTGGATCGGCCATGACCGCCGCCGCCGTCAACGCACTTGCGAGGGCCGGACTGTGAACGCGGTCGTCATCAAGGGCAAACTGACCGGCGTCGGCACGGGTCCGGGCGATCCGGAACTGCTGACGCTGAAGGCGGTGCGCGCCATCAATGAAGCCGATGTGATCGCCTTCTTCTGCAAGAAGGGCTCGACCGGCAATGGCCGCGCCATCGTCGAGGCGCATATCCGCGCCGGCACGATCGAACTGCCGCTCGTTTACCCGGTGACGATCGAGACCCACAAGGACGAGGCCGACTACAAGAACCCAATCAACGATTTCTTCGATCGCTCGGCCGAGGAAATCGCCGCCTATCTCGACGCCGGCAAGAATGTTGCCGTGCTGAGCGAAGGCGATCCGCTGTTCTATGGCTCCTACATGCATCTGCATCTGCGGCTGAAGGATCGTTATCAGGCGGACGTAATCGCAGGCGTTACCGCCATGTCCGGCTGCTGGTCGATGACCGGCCTACCCTTGGTCCAGGGCGACGACATATTGAGCGTGCTACCCGGTACGCTGCCGGAGGAAAAACTGGCAGAACGGCTCGCAGTTACGGATGGTGCCGTGATTATGAAGGTTGGCCGTAACTTGCCGAAGATTCGCCGTGCGCTGGCATCCGTCGGAAAACTTTCCGGCGCGCTTTATGTCGAGCGCGGCACAATGGAAAACGGCGCGGCGGAACGGCTGGAAACACGCGACGAAAGCCCGGCACCCTATTTCTCCATCGTGCTTGTTCCCGGCTGGACGACCAGGCCGCAAGGGGAAAAGAAATGACCGGGTCGCTGACCGTTGTCGGCCTCGGCCCCGGCAATCCAGACCAGATAACGCCGGAGGCTTTGGCGGCAGTTACGGCATCGACCGACTTTTTCGGCTATTTCCCGTATATCGATCGTTTAAACCTCAGGCCTGACCAACTCCGGCATGCTTCCGACAACCGCGAGGAACTGGCCCGCGCAAAGGCGGCACTGGAAATGGCGGCGAACGGTGGCAAGGTCTGTGTCGTCTCCGGCGGCGATCCGGGCGTGTTTGCGATGGCGGCGGCCGTCTGCGAAGCGATTGACGATGGCCCGGCCGAATGGCGGGAGATCGAGCTTTCCGTTGTACCCGGCGTGACTGCCATGCTGGCCGTCGCGGCCAAGGCCGGTGCCCCGCTCGGGCATGATTTCTGTGCCATATCGCTTTCAAACAACCTGAAGCCCTGGGCGGTCATCGAAAAGCGTCTCGTGGCCGCGGCGACGGCCGGTTTCGTCATGGCCTTTTACAATCCGATCAGCAAGGCACGTCCGCACCAGCTTGGCGAGGCTTTCGACATTCTGCGCGCCCAACTGCCCGGCACCGTACCGGTGATTTTCGGCCGCGCGGCTGGCCGCCCCGACGAAGCGATCCACATCGTGCCGCTGGCGGAAGCACAAGGGGACATGGCTGACATGGCCACCTGCGTCATCGTCGGTACGGCCGAAACCCGGCAGATAGAACGGATTGGCCAGAGGCCGATCGTTTATTCGCCACGCTTCCTGGCGGAGAGTTCCCAGTGACGCACCATGCCGGCAAGCTCTTCGACGCTTTTTGCCGACGGCACATCCGGCAGGCGGGGACGCTCGATCAGCACGACCTCGATACCGAGACGCCGGGCAGCATTGATCTTGGCTGCGCTGGCGGTACCGCCGCTGTTTTTCGAGACGATCAGATCAATCTCGTGTTGTTTGAGCAGCGCGATCTCGTCAGATTCGGAAAACGGCCCGCGGGCGGTGATATAGGACACATGCGGCAGGTCGAGTGGCGGTTCGACAGGATCGACGCTGCGGACCAGATAACGATGCTGCTTCATGGCCGCGAAGGGCACCAATTCCTGCCGCCCGAGCGTCAGGAACACCCGGCGCGGGGCGATATCGAGTGCTGCGACGGCCGCCGGAATGTCGGCGACTTCCTGCCAGTGATCGCCTTTTTGCCGCGACCATGCGGGACGCCGAAGCGCCAGGATATTCACGCCTGTAGAGATGGCCGCTTCCGCAGCATTGCGGGAAATCCGGGCCGCAAACGGATGCGTCGCATTGATCAGCAGGTCCACACCCTTTTCACGGATGAACGCCGCCAGTCCTTCTGCTCCACCGAAACCACCGATGCGCACCGGCACGGGCTGCTCGGCCGGCGTCTTGGTGCGGCCGGCAAGCGAGAGCAGGATTTCGTAATCGGGGCTCGCCAAAAGCATCGCAGCAAGAGCCTTGGCTTCGGCCGTGCCGCCCAAGATGAGGATGGAGTAAGTCAAATTGCCTCCTGAATCAGAGACAAGAGCTTTAAACCAAAGTCGCTGGCTGTCCATCGTCGGCATCGGTGAGGATGGCGTCAAAGGGCTGGGCGACAATGCCAAAGCCGCGATTGCCGATGCTTCGGTCGTCTTTGGCGGCAAGCGGCATCTGGAACTCGCGGCACCGCTGATAACAGGTGATGCGCGGCCATGGCCGATCCCTTTTGATGCGGCGATGCGCGACGTCGTGGCATTGAGGGGGCAAAAAGTCTGTGTCCTCGCCTCCGGCGATCCCTTCTTTTACGGCGTCGGCGTGAGCCTGTCGCGCCATGTCGGTTCTGACGAATTCACAACGTATCCATCGCCCTCGGCCTTTTCGCTGGCAGCCTCGCGGCTTGGCTGGCCGCTGCAGGATATCGAAACCGTTTCTCTGCACGGTCGATCACTCGACCTGATTCGGCCGCTGCTGCATCCCGGCCGGCGGATCATTGCGCTGACGTCCGACGAAAAAGGTCCGCGGGAACTGGCGGAATTGCTGGCGGAAAGCGGGTTCGGCCGGTCAGAAATGACCATGCTGGAAGCGCTGGGCGGCGAGGCTGAGCGAATTCGCTCCTGCCATGCCGGTGAATTTGCACTGCAGGATATCAATGTCCTCAATGTCGTCGCGGTGGAGGTGACGGCAGATGCCGGTGCGCGTATTTTGCCGCGTGGTTTCGGTCTGGATGACTCCCTCTTCGAGCATGACGGTCAAATCACCAAACGCGAGATTCGCGCCCTGACGCTGTCCTCCCTCAGCCCTCGCCGCGGCGAACTCCTCTGGGATATCGGCGCCGGTTCCGGCTCGATCGGCATCGAATGGATGCTGGCGGATCCGTCGATGAAGGCGATCGCCATCGAAGCCCATCCCGAACGCGCCGCCCGCATCAGGCGCAACGCATCCCGGTTGGGCGTGCCCGGACTGGTTCTTGTTGAAGGCGAGGCACCGGCAGCACTCAATGGCCTGCCGCAACCTGATGCGATCTTTATCGGTGGCGGGGGCAGCGAGCCGGGCGTCTTCGATGCAGCCGTTGAGGCCCTGAAGCCCGGCGGCCGACTGGTCGCCAATGCCGTGACGCTGGAAATGGAAGCCGTTCTGCTTTCGGCACAGGCGAAACTCGGCGGCAGCTTGATCCGCATCGATGTTTCCCGTGCAGCAGCCGTCGGATCGATGCAGGGTTGGAAGCCGGCCATGCCGGTAACGCAATGGACATGGACAAAAGGAATGCAATCATGATCGTGGCTGGTCTCGGCTGCCGCAAGGGCAGCACACGCGAAGAGCTTTTGTCTGCGCTCGATGCCGCCTGCACGGAAGCGGGGATTTCACGTTCATCCATCGCCGCACTCGCAACCGGCGACATCAAGCGGGAAGAACCCGGCATTCTGCAACTGGCGGAAACGCTGGGCCTGCCGCTCCACATCGTCAATGACGACGCATTGATGGATGCTGAACCGCGGACGAAAACCGTTTCCCGCCACAGCCTTGCCAAGACGCTGTCCTCCAGCCTTTCGGAAGCCGCAGCGCTGGCCGTCGCCGGCGAGCGATCGGAAATCATCGTCCCACGACTGATCTCGAAGGGTGCGACCTGCGCGCTTGCTGAAATGAAAGAACCTGCATGACAGTCCATTTCATCGGCGCCGGGCCGGGTGCTGCAGACCTGATCACCGTACGCGGCCGCGACATTCTCGCCCGTTCGCCGGTCTGCCTTTATGCCGGCTCCATCATGCCGAAGGAATTGCTCGACTGGTGCCCGAAGGATGCGCGGATCGTCGATACCGGCTCGCTGTCGCTGGACGAGATCGAGGCGGAATATGTTGCCGCCCATAAGGCTGGCAAGGATGTCGCCCGATTGCATTCCGGCGATCTTTCCGTCTGGAGCGCAGTTGCCGAGCAGATCCGCCGGCTGGACAAGCATGGGATCGATTACACGCTTACGCCAGGTGTCCCCTCGTTCGCTGCAGCGGCCGCGGCGCTGAAGCGCGAATTGACCATCCCGGAAGTGGCGCAAAGCCTTGTGCTCACCCGTGTCTCGGGCCGCGCGTCAAAAATGCCGGAAGGCGAAACGCTGAAGGCTTTCGGCGCGACGGGTGCAACGCTGGCGATCCATCTTGCCATTCATGCGCTCAGCAGGATCGTCGAGGAACTTACGCCGCTTTATGGCGCCGATTGCCCGGTGGCGATCGTCGTGCGCGCCTCCTGGCCGGAAGAACGGATCATTCGCGGCACGCTTGCCGATATCGAAGCGAAGCTTGCCGAAGAACCAGCCGAGCGCACTGCGCTGATCTTTGTCGGCAAGGGATTGGGAGCATCCGATTTCGTCGAGAGCCAGCTATACAATGCCGACTATGTAAGGCGTTTTCGCCCTGGCTGGGATCAGTTGAGCAAGGATCAGACGGACCCAATTCAGGCGGATAAGGGCTCGGAATGATCGGAAGGCGTAAATTCCGTCCTGCCGAGCAACTGGCCCTGCCGGTCGAAGACCAGGATTTCCAGCGCGATGTCCGGATCATGGAGCGCCTTGGCCGCAGTTTTCCAGGCGAGCGCCGCGATGCGGTCACCGAGAGCAAGTCCGCTTTCTCCCGCAAGCTGGAAGGCATGCGACACAGTGTTCGCCGCAGCGATGCGGGCCACCAGATCGGCGCTCGCGCCAGCTTCGGCCGCGACCTTGGCAAGGGCTTCGAGATCGGCCAGCCCGCGCTTGGAATGCACGTCGAGCATACCTTGGGCGAGCTTCGTCATCTTGGCGAGACCACCTGCGATCGTCACTTTCGGCACCGGATGGCTGCGGAGATATTTCAGCATGCCGCCGACGAAATCGCCCATGTCGATCAGCGCGATCTCGGACAGGACATGATGCGCCTGCGCCGCCTTTTCCGACGTGTTGCCGGTGGCACCGGAAATATGGTCGAGGCCGGCCGCGCGGGCGACATCGATTCCGCGCCAGATGGAATGGATCCAAGACGCGCAGGAAAACGGAATAACGATGCCGGTCGTGCCGAGGATCGATATGCCGCCGAGAATTCCGAGCCGGCCGTTGAGAGTCCGCTCGGCAATCTTTTCGCCGTCTGCGACGGAGATCTCGACCTCGAAATCCTCCTCGCCATGGCAGACCTCGCTTATCGCCTGAGCGATCATCTTGCGCGGCACCGGATTGATCGACGGTTCGCCGGGCGGCAACGGCAGGCCGAGCCGGGTCACTGTGCCGACACCCGGTCCCGCCTTGAAGGTGATGCCGGTGCCGGGAGGTCCACGACGCACCGTGCTCATGATAAGCGCGCCGTGGGTTACGTCGGGATCGTCACCGGCATCCTTGACGATGCCTGCCTTGGCAAAGCCGCTGCCCTTTTCCTCGATCGCCAGAGCGAAAGCCGGCCGTTGTCCACCAGGCAAGGTCACATCGACCAAGGCCGGAAATTCACCGGTTATCAGCGCAAGACAGGCTGCCTTGCTGGCCGCCGCCGCACAGGTTCCCGTGGTCCAGCCACGACGCAGGTTCTTGCTTTCTTCTTCAATGGCCGCTTCCATGGCCGTTTCTATAGCCCGACCGCAACCGGCCGGCAAAAGGTTTGCATATGTCCGTGAATGAGTTGTTCGAAACGATCGTCGATGCGCCCGAGTTTACGCCCGGCCATGTCTGGCTTGCAGGCGCCGGGCCGGGCCATCCGCGTTATCTGACGCTGGAAGTTGCCGACGCATTGGCGAAGGCGGATGTGATCGTCCATGACGCACTGGTCTCGGACGCAGTTCTGGCACTGGCGAAAACGAAAGACCTTATCTTCGTCGGAAAGCGAGGCGGCAAACCTTCGGTCGCGCAACACGATATAACCGCCAAGCTGATCGAACTGGCAAAGGCCGGCAAGCGCGTGCTGCGGCTGAAAGGCGGCGATCCTTTCATCTTCGGTCGTGGCGGCGAGGAGGCCGAGGCCCTGGTGAAGGAAAACATCCCCTTCCGGGTGTTGCCCGGCATGACCTCTGCGCTCGCGGCGCTGGCGTCCGCCAACATTCCCGCCACGATGCGCGGCATCAGCCGCTCGATCACGCTGGCAACCGGCCACGCTGCCGGCACGCCGGGCGATCTCGACTGGAAGGCGCTGGCAAAGACCGGCGAACCGATCGTCGTCTACATGGGGGTCAGCACGATCGGCACTATCGCAAGGCTTTTGATGGAAGGCGGTCTCGCTGCGGACACGCCGGTCGCGGTTCTTATGGCGGCAACGACGCCTGACGAACGTTCGATGACGGCAACGCTCGCAACGGTGGAAGCGGAAGTGGAAAGGCAGAATTTTGCCGCACCGGCGCTGATCGTCATCGGCAGGATCGTTTCGATGCAGGCCGTTTTGTCGGGCAAAAGCGCATGACCGCCCGCGCACTGATCATCGGCGCGCCGCGCTCGGGCTCCGGCAAGACCAGCGTGACGATCGGACTGCTGCGTGCCTTCCAGCGCCGCGGTGTGAAGGTACGCGGCATCAAGACAGGCCCGGACTATATCGATCCGGGTTTCCATGAGGCGGCAACCCGCCTGCCTGGCCTCAATCTCGACAGCTGGGCCATGGCGCCCGACCTGCTCAGGCACTTGGCGCGCGAACAGGCCGAGGATGCCGACCTGATCCTGATCGAAAGCGCCATGGGCCTGTTCGACGGCATTGTTACCGAGCCGAACCGTTCCGGCGCGGCATCGGATCTTGCCAGGCTTTTCGGCCTGCCCGTGCTTCTCGTGCTCGACGTCTCCGGCCAGAGCCAAACCGCGGCAGCGATTGCCTGCGGCTTCATGAACTATGATCCGTCAGTAAGAATGGCCTCCTGCGTGCTCAATCGCGCGGGCAGCGAAAGGCACAGGAAGCTTTCCGGAGACGCGATCGAGGCATTGGGGCTTCCTGTCGTCGGCACCGTTCTGCGCGATCCGACGCTGACTTTGCCGGAACGCCATCTCGGCCTCGTACAGGCAAGTGAACATCCGGAAATGGACGCGCATATCGACAGGCTTGCGGATGCGATGGAGCGATCGCTCGATCTCGACGCGATCTTCAAGGCCGCCAAACCCTTCGATATTCCGCAAGGCTCGACCGAGAAGGCACTTTCGCCGCCCGGCCAGCGGATCGCGCTGGCGGAAGACGCGGCCTTTACCTTCCTCTACCCGCATATCAAGCGGCAATGGCGGGCCATGGGCGCAGAGATTATGACCTTCTCGCCGCTTGCCGACGAAGCGCCGCCGGCCGATTGCGACATCTGCTGGCTGCCCGGCGGTTACCCGGAACTTCACGCAGGCAGGCTGGCCGCCGCTCAGAACTTCAAAGCCGGACTGAAAGCTTTCTCCGAAGCCAAGCCCATTCACGGCGAATGCGGCGGCTACATGGTGTTGGGTGAGGCTTTGGAAGATGCCGACGGAGTGACCCATGCCATGACCGGACTGCTCTCCCACGCAACAAGCTTTGCACAACGCAAGATGAATCTCGGTTATCGTCAGGCACGACTTCTCGGCACCTGCGCAATCGGTAGGGTGGGCGACGCGGTGCGTGGCCATGAATTCCACTATGCACGTGTCGTTGACGCCGGCACCGACCAACCTCTTGCCATGATTGCAGACGGCCGCGGCGTCGAAATGGGCCCATCAGGTGGAAAACGAGGGTCTGTGACCGGCACGTTTTTCCATGCAATAGCGCGCGATTAAGCTTCCCGATCGGCAATGGCTGATCGGTGCCTCGGTTCCAGCCGATGACCGAGGGAAACAATCTTCCAAATTGAGCTTCAAGAGATTGATACGCCCGCGATCTCCTGTGACGGCCGGCTCTCTATGCCGATGTGAGTTGACCGGAACGTTAACGGGGAACACAGTCATGACAACCGGAGGAGTTGCCATGACGACATTTACAAGCCGAAGCCTTGGAGCGATGTTGGCGTTACTGCTGTTTGCCGTTCCGGCAACGGCCTCTCTCGCTGCGGAAGCGGCCGTCGTCATCCCGGCTCCATCCGTCGATGAGGCCGCGAAGGGAAACAGCGAAACGGCGGTGTTTGCCGGTGGCTGCTTCTGGGGTATTCAGGCCGTATTCCAGCACGTGAAGGGCGTGAAAAACGCTGTCTCGGGCTATTCCGGCGGAGCCAAGGAGACAGCCAGCTACGAAACGGTCAGCTTGGGCCAGACGGGCCATGCGGAAGCTGTCGAAGTGACCTTCGATCCAAACGAGGTAAGCTACGGCACGCTGCTGCAGATCTTTTTCTCCGTCGCCCACAACCCGACCCAGCTGGACTATCAAGGGCCCGATCAGGGTACCCAGTACCGATCCGCGATCTTCGCTGGAAGCGACGACCAGCGGAAGGTCGCTGCGGCTTATATTGCCCAACTGGACAAGGCCGGGCTGTTTCATGCACCGATCGTGACCAAGCTTTCGAAACTGGATAGCTTTTATCCGGCGGAAAAATACCATCAGGATTTCCTGACGCTGAACCCGGACCATCCCTATATCGTCTACAACGACATGCCGAAGATCGACAATCTGAAAGCCATTTTCCCGGCAACCTTCAGAGCCAATCCCGTTCTGGTTTCAAAGGCGAAGACTTAGGAGGCAAACAGCTCGGTAATCATATGCGACCGCATTGAATTCCATGACGCTCTTGCGGTCTTATCGGAAGTGATGACCGGCCCATATGGCGACAGGCCGAAAATGCGGTAACCGGCGCTTATTCCCCGCTGAAATCCTTCAACAGAACTGACTGATCCGTCAGGTATCGGGCAAAAATTGGCAGGCTGGCGCCGCCGATGGCGCGTGCCTGCGATCCAACCTTGCCCTCGATGATATCGGGAATGACGACACCGCGCAGGTCGAGCCGAGCGACGGCTTCGTTTGTGGCATCGACGATTCGCTGCCTCACCCAAGCCGGAAAACCGCCGTCGATGACGGCCGCACCAAAATCGATGATCGACGCGGCCGCAACGATAGCCTGTGCCAATGCAGCGGCAGCCGCCTGGATCCAGAGTTCCAGCGGTTCGCCGAAATCGACCCAGTCATCAGCCGAATACCAGAGCGGCTGAGGATCGATGCCGCGTTCGCGCAGCATGTTTTCCAGCACGAAGATCGAAGCGATGTCCAGGAGCTGGCGGTTTTCGCCATTCTTTCCCCGCACCGGCAAGGGACCGACTGCGCCGGCCGTGCCTGTGCGTCCGGAAAATATGCTCGAATTCAGCACGATGCCGCCACCGATGAACGAGCCGATGAAAAGATAGATGAAATCCGGATAGATAGGCCCAGCGCCGAATACCAGTTCTGCGCCGCAGGCGCTGGTCGCATCGTTCTGCAGGTAGACGGGATGAGCCACCCGCGCCGTCACTTCGGCATGCAGATCGAACCCGTGCCAGACATCCATCACACCGGATGGTGCACCGATCTCATCCGCCCAGTTCCAGAGCTCGAAAGGCGCCGCGATGCCGACGCCGGCGATACGAGCCTGCTCCTCGACGCTCATCTGGGCTTCGATGTCGGCAATACCAGACGTGATGATCCGAAGGATTTCCTGCGGCAGCGGATAGGCATAGGTCTCGTGATAACGCTGGCGGATATTGCCGACGAAATCCATCAGCACCAGATCGGCGCTGCGGCGGCCAATCTTCACCCCAAAGGAAAGGACGGCATCAGGGTTGAGACGCATCGGGACCGATGGCTGGCCGACACGCCCGCGCAAAGGCTCGCCGCGAAGCAGCAAACCATCCTTCTCCAGGGCGCGCATGATGACCGAGGCCGTCTGTGCAGAGAGACCGCTGAGGCGCGTAATATCCGCTTTCGACAAGGCACCGTGCAACCTTACCAGCGACAGGACAAGCCGCTCGTTATAGGCGCGCACCCGTGTCTGGTTAGAGCCGCCGGAAAAATTCGGCGGAGTGACAGGTCCGGAAGGCGGACCATCCATCATCGACATCCGAACCTCCTCCCGCATGCGATTTCGATCTGTCGTCCGAACATGCAGCCGGATAATAAATAATTCAATCGGAATTAATTATTGACAGACGATTTTCTTTCGCGATTATTGACGATTGTAAGAATGCAGGGATGCCGGAGGAGGCACTGGGGCACGATCCGGCCTGCATTCTCAGCGAACCCGTCCGCAGTGTGCGGACTTCGTCTCTGGGAGGAGATCATGAAAAAATCCGTATTGTCCCTGTCGTTCGGGGCTCTGGCGCTTGGCGTCGTCTTTTCCGCACCGGCTCAGGCCGCCGATGTTTCGGCATGCCTGATCACCAAGACCGATACCAATCCCTTCTTCGTCAAGATGAAGGAAGGCGCGACCGCCAAGGCCAAGGAACTTGGCGTCACGCTGAAATCCTATGCCGGCAAGATCGATGGCGATTCGGAAAGTCAGGTCGCGGCAATCGAGACCTGCATCGCCGATGGCGCCAAGGGTATTCTGATCACCGCATCGGATACCAAGGGCATCGTGCCCAACCTCAAGAAGGCGCGTGATGCGGGCCTGCTGGTGATCGCGCTCGATACACCGCTGGAGCCGATCGACGCTGCCGACATGACCTTTGCCACCGATAACCTGCTTGCCGGCAAATTGATCGGTCAGTGGGCGAAGGATACGCTCGGCGATAAGGCAAAGGATGCCAAGGTGGCCTTCCTCGACCTCACCCCCTCGCAGCCTTCCGTCGATATTCTCCGCGACCAGGGTTTTATGATCGGTTTCGGCATCGACCCGAAGGATCCTAACAAGATCGGCGACGAGGATGACGCGCGTATCGTTGGCCACGACATCACCAACGGCAACGAGGAAGGTGGCCGCACGGCGATGGAGAACCTTCTGCAGAAGGACCCGACCATCAACGTCGTCCACACGATCAACGAACCCGCCGCAGCAGGCGCCTATGAAGCGTTGAAGTCGGTTGGCCGCGAGAAGGACGTGCTGATCGTGTCGGTCGACGGCGGTTGCCCGGGCGTCAAGAACGTCGCCGATGGTGCAATTGGTGCCACCTCACAGCAATACCCGTTGCAGATGGCCTCACTTGGCATCGAAGCAATCAAGAAGTTCGCCGATAGCGGCGAAAAGCCGAAGCCGACCGAAGGCAAGAACTTCTTCGATACCGGCGTCACGCTCGTCACCGACAAGCCTGTCCCGTCGATCAAGTCGATCGACACCAAGGAAGGCCTTGGAAAATGCTGGGGCTGATCTCCTAGAACCACATCCATCTTCCGGCGAAGCATTACTTCGCCGGAAGATTTTACAGCCCCGGTTTCGGCCGGGGCATGAGGAAACGCGGGAGGAGGATTCCATGAGCGAGCCAGTTGCAGGCGCACCGCATCACGACTACGAAAAAGTGCTGAAGGACAGCTCCAAGGATGTCGCATCGTTCGACACCGACAAGCCGTCGGCGTTGCACAAATTCCGCCACTTCCTGCACTCGAACCCGTCCGCCGTGTCTCTCATCGTGCTGGTGGTTTCGCTCACCGTATTCGGGTTGACGCTCGGCGGAAAGTTCTTCTCGGCGTTTTCGCTGACCTTGATCCTGCAGCAGGTGGCCATCACCGGCATTGTCGGGGCCGCCCAGTCGCTCGTTATCATGACCGCCGGCATCGATCTTTCCGTTGGTGCGATCATGGTCCTGTCGTCGGTGGTGATGGGGCAATTCACATTTCGTTACGGACTGCCCCCGGAACTTGCCATTCTCTGTGGTTTCGCAACCGGTGCCCTCTGTGGCTTCATCAACGGCGTACTGATCGCAAGAGTAAAACTGCCGCCCTTCATTGTCACGCTTGGCATGTGGCAGATCGTTCTCGCCAGCAACTTCCTCTACTCGGCGAACGAGACGATCCGCGCCCAGGAAATCGAGGCGACCGCGCCGATTCTGCAATTCTTCGGTGAGACGTTCCGCCTCGGTGGTGCGGTGTTCACCTATGGCGTGATTGCCATGATCGTGCTTGTCGGGGTGCTCTGGTATGTCCTCAATCACACGGCCTGGGGCCGGCATCTCTATGCGGTCGGCGACGACCCGGAAGCGGCCGATCTTTCCGGTGTCAACGTGCAGCGCATGTTGATTTCCGTCTATATGCTGTCCGGCATCATCTGCGCGCTGGCCGGATGGGCGCTGATCGGCCGCATCGGCTCCGTCTCGCCGACGGCTGGCCAGTTTGCCAATATCGAATCGATTACCGCGGTGGTGATCGGCGGCATCTCTCTTTTCGGTGGCCGCGGCTCCATTCTCGGCATGATGTTCGGCGCGCTGATCGTCGGCGTCTTTTCGCTCGGCTTGAGGCTTCTCGGCACCGACGTGCAATGGACCTATCTCCTGATCGGCGTCCTTATCATCGTCGCCGTCGCAGCCGATCAATGGATCAGAAAGGCAGCCCGCTGATGACCGACATACAGACAAGAAAGCCGTTCCTGACCGGCCGTGGCCTGATCAAGCGCTACGGTCGCGTGACCGCCATCGACAATGCCGATTTCGACCTCTATCCGGGCGAAATCCTCGCCGTGATCGGCGACAACGGCGCCGGGAAATCCTCGCTGATCAAGGCGATTTCCGGTGCCATCCGCCCGGACGAGGGCGAGATCCGCATGGATGGCGAACTCGTTCAGTTCGCCTCACCGATCGAAGCGCGAAAGGCCGGTATCGAGACCGTCTACCAGAACCTTGCGCTGTCGCCGGCACTCTCGATTGCCGACAACATGTTCCTCGGCCGCGAGATCCGCAAACCGGGCTTCATGGGCAAGGTTTTGCGCAAGCTCGACCATGCCGCGATGGAAAGGATGGCGCGTGAAAAGCTCTCCGAGCTTGGCCTGATGACCATCCAGAACATCAACCAGGCAGTGGAAACGCTGTCGGGTGGCCAGCGTCAGGGCGTGGCGGTGGCCCGTGCGGCCGCCTTCGGCTCGAAGGTCATCATTCTCGATGAACCGACCGCAGCGCTTGGCGTCAAGGAAAGCCGGCGCGTGCTGGAGCTGATCCTCGACGTTCGCTCGCGCGGTATCCCGATCGTGCTGATTTCCCACAACATGCCGCATGTATTCGAAATCGCTGACCGCATCCATATCCATCGGCTCGGCAAGCGGCTGACCGTGATCAATCCGAAGGATTATACGATGTCGGATGCTGTCGCATTCATGACCGGCGCCAAGGCACCGGAGCCGATTGCCGCATGACACCGACGACCGAAGAAATTGCCCGCACGATCATTGGCCGTGCGGGCAAAAGGCAACGTTTTGTCGTGGCGATCGCAGGCCCACCGGGTGCCGGCAAGTCAACGCTTGCCGACGAGCTGGCGACAGCATTGAAAACGCTCGGTGAAAGCGCCGAAGTTTTGCCGATGGACGGCTTTCACATGGATGACGATGTGCTGCGGGCAAAGGGCCTGCTGGCTCGCAAGGGTGCTCCCGAGACGTTCGACGTCCGTGGATTTCTCGATATCATCCGTGCGGTGAAGACTGCCGGAGAAGAGGTCCTTGTTCCCGTCTTCGACCGTTCACGGGAACTCGCCATCGCCGCGGCGCGTATCATCGACGCCTCAACGCGATTCGTTCTGGTCGAAGGAAACTATGTTCTTCTCGATCAAGCGCCCTGGTCTGCATTGGAGAGAGAATTCGACTACTCCATCCTGATTTCTCCGCCCGTTGCCACACTCGAAGAGCGGCTCATGAACCGCTGGCGCGGTTATGGTTTCAGCGAGGAAGACGCCAGAGCAAAAACCGAGGGAAATGACCTGAAAAATGGTGCCTTGATCCGCGAGCACTGCCGTCTGGCAGATATTGTCCTGACGGATTGAGTCGAATGGCGTGCAACGGGTGCGCGCTCCTCATCCCTGGCCACACGCATATCTCCCTGCAGGTAGAGATTAAACGGCGTAGCTTTGTGAAAAACCCTTAGCGACACAGCCGTGCCCAAAACAAAAAAGCCTGCCGCGGGAGGAGGTACGGCAGGCTTTTCGAAAAGATTTGAACAGCGACTGGGAGGAGGAGTGCCGCTGTTCCTTCAGGCGCCCTTGGGAGGAGGAGTGGGCTACCTGAAACACAGAGCCTTGCGGGAGGAGATGCATCGCTCTGATGTTTCGATTATACAGCGGGACGGGATGTTTAGAAGCGATATTGCTGCAGCGCAGCTATGCACAAAGTACTGAGCTTGACCTGAAGCGCTTACGGGATGCCCACAAATGCGGCATCGCAAGTTTCGTAGAAGCGGTATCCCAGTGGATACTACACAGGAGCTGCCAAATTATGGCGAGGCAGAGGGCCGATCCCTAACGTGATTGATCCCCAACCACGCAGTTTGCGATGAGCCATGCGACCAAATTTGTTTGCAATCCGCGGCATCCAAGCCGGATTTTGAAGAGGCGTAAGATACCCGCCCCTTCAAAATCAACCGGATAAGACAAAAGATCACACGCTGAAAGCAGCGCCGATCAATGCCTTGGTATAGTCGGCCTTAGGCGTCTCGAAGATCGCATCCGTTTCGCCCTGTTCGACGATCTCGCCGTTCTTCATCACGATCACATAATCCGAGATGGCTTTGACCACCGAGAGATCATGACTGATGAACACATAGGAGAGATTATGATCCGCCTGCAGCTTTCGCAGGAGATCGATCACCTGCCCCTGAACCGATCGATCGAGAGCCGAAGTCGGCTCATCGAGGATCACGACCCGAGGTTTGAGGATCATTGCGCGTGCAATTGCGATGCGCTGCCGCTGTCCGCCTGAGAACTCGTGCGGGTAACGGTTACGCGCCTTCGGATCAAGGCCGACTTCCTGAAGTGCCGCGATGGCGCGCCGGTCGCGATCCGCCTTGTTGAGACCTGGCTCATGGACGAGCAGGCCTTCGGTGATGACTTCGCCGACCGTCTGGCGTGGCGAAAGCGAACCATAAGGGTCCTGGAAAACCAGCTGCATCTCTTTGCGCAGCGAACGCATCTGCTTGCGGTCGTGCCACGAGATGTCCTGCTTGCCGAAGCGGTAGGCACCGTCGCTTGGCAGGAGCCTCAGCAGTGCGCGCCCAAGGGTCGACTTGCCGGAGCCGCTCTCGCCAACGACGCCGATCGTCTGGCCTTCGTGCAATCTGATCGTGACGCCATCGACGGCGCGGAAGACCTTCGGGCCCTTGGAAAACAGGCCCTTGCCGATCTGGAAATCGACCGTCACGTCCCGACCTTCCAGAATGATCGGCGCATTTTTCGCCGGCGGCATTTTGCGGCCATGCGGCTCTGCGTCGATCAGCATGCGGGTATAGGACGACGTCGGACTTTCAAAAATCTGCTCGGTCGTGCCCTGCTCCACCACTTCGCCGCGACGCATCACGACGACGCGTTCTGCAAAATGGCGCACGATGCCGAGATCGTGGGTGATCAGGACGATCGCCATGCCGAAACGTTCCTGCAGCGAACGCAGGAGTTTCAGGATCTGTGCCTGGATCGTCACGTCGAGCGCAGTGGTCGGTTCGTCCGCGATCAGCACATCCGGTTCGTTTGCGAGCGCCATGGCGATCATCACGCGCTGGCGCTGCCCGCCGGACAATTCATGCGGATAGCTGTCGATCCGCCGTGCCGGGTCCGGGATGCCGACCAGTTCCAGCAGTTCCAGCACTCGCTGGCGAGCTTCTTTGCGCGAACCGCCGCGGTGATAGAGGATCGGTTCGGCGATCTGCCTTCCGATCGTGTAGAGCGGATCGAGCGAGGTCATAGGCTCCTGAAAGATCATGGTGATCTTGGCGCCGCGTACCTTGTTGAGTTCGGACTTCGGCAGCCCGACCAGCTCCTTGCCGCGATATTTCGCCGAACCACGGACGCTGCCGTTGTTGGCAAGCAAGCCCATGATACCCATCATCGTCTGGCTCTTGCCGGAACCGCTTTCACCGACCACAGCCAGCGTCTCGCCCGCCTTGATGTCGAAGCCGATGCCTTTCACCGCATTGACGGTGCCATCAGGCGTCGAGAAGTCGACTTTCAGATCACGGATGGAGAGAATGTTTTCTTCTGTTCCGATCATATCAACGGTCCTTCGGGTCGAGTGCGTCGCGCAGGCCATCGCCGATGAAATTCAGCGAGAACAGCGTTGCCACGAAGAAGATGGACGGGAAGATCAACAGCCACGGGGCCGACTGGATATTGCTTGCCCCTTCCGAGATCAGCGCTCCCCAACTCGTCAGCGGTGCCTGGACACCGAGGCCGAGGAAGGAGAGGAAGCTTTCGAGCAGGATCACCTTCGGCACCACGACGGTGACGAAGACGATGACCGGGCCGATCGTGTTCGGAATGATATGACGACGGATGATCTGCCAGTCGCTCAATCCGAGCGCCTGTGCGGCACCGACGAACTCTCGGCGTTTCAGTGCCAGCGTCTGCCCGCGCACGATACGCGCCATATCCAGCCATTCCACCGCACCGATGACGAGGAAGATCAGGATGAACGACCGGCCGAAGAAGACGACCAGCACGACAACGAGAAAGACGAAGGGCAGCGAATAGAGGATTTCGACAAACCGCATCATCACATTGTCGACACGGCCACCGAGATAACCCGATGTCGCACCGTACAACACGCCGATACCGAGTGAGACGAGGCTGGCGAGCAGGCCGACCGCGATCGAGATTTGGCCGCCGAGCATGACGCGGGCAAGCATGTCGCGCCCGTTCGGGTCGGTGCCGAAGAAGAAATATTCACGGCTGACATGGCCCTGGACCTTCAGCACCCGGCCGTCATTTTCCGCTGCCACGACTTCGGTATTGTTGAATTCGTTGGCACGATCAAAATAGCGGGTGGCACGCGGATCGATCGGGTTCTCTGCACTCAGCGTCGCGGTAAAGGTCTGCCCCTCGACATTGAATTCATCGAGATTGACGCGCGCACGCGTGGCAACCCCGCGCATCGCATCTTCCAGCGAAGCCTCGTCGGGCCGCGGCTCAAGGCTCGGAGCGACAGTCACATAGGACGAGTAGACCTGATCGTAGCGATGCGGCACGAAAAACGGCCCGAGATACGAAAACAGAGCGATCAGCAGCATCATGACGCAGCCGGCCATTGCTGCCTTGTTACGGCGGAAACGAATGGCGGCAAGCTGGAAAAGGCTGCGGCTTTTGCTGTCCGGGTTTTCCGGCAGCGCGGGTGTCGGGTCAACGATCATATCAGTCATGGCGGACCCTCGGATCGAGCAGGCCGTAAATAAGATCGACCACGAGATTGAAAACGATAACGAAGATGGCGATCAGCACGACCGTGCCCATCACCAGCGTATAGTCACGGTTCAAGGCGCCGAGCACGAAATAGCGGCCAATGCCGGGAATGGTAAAAATCGTCTCGACCACGGCAGAGCCGGTCATCAGCGCTGCGGCACAGGGTGCAAGATAGGAGACAACCGGTAGCAGGGCGCCACGCATCGCATGGGTGATGACGACGATCCGCGGCGGCAGACCATAGGCGCGAGCCGTGCGGATATGGTCGGCATGCAAAGCCTCGATCATTGAACCGCGGGTCAAACGGGCAAAGACGGCAAGCTGCGGCAAAGCCAGTGCGATCATAGGCAGCAGCAGATAGGAGAACGAACCGTCCCCCCAGCCCCCGGCCGGTAGCAGCGACAGAACGATCGCAAAGATCAGCGTCAGGACCGGGCCGACAACAAAATTCGGGATCGTGGTACCGACGGTCGCCAGCGACATGATGGAGAAATCCAGCACGCTGTTCTGCCTCAGCGCCGCGATCGTGCCGAGTGTTACGCCGCCGATCAACGCCAGGAGGAGTGCGTAGAGGCCGAGCTCCATCGAATAGGGCAGGCCCTTGCCGATCAGTTCGGCGACCGTGTTGTCCTTGTAGATGTAGCTCGGGCCGAAATCGCCCTGCACGGCATTGGATATGTAGGTCACATATTGCCGCCACAGGGGCTGGTCCAGCTGATAGGTCCGCATGATGTTTTCCATCGTTGCGGGCGGAAGCGGACGCTCCAGGTTGAAGGGGCCACCCGGAGCAAAACGCATCAGGAAGAAGGAAATGGTGACGACGATAAACAGCGTCGGTACGGCGCTCGCAAGGCGGCGCAGGACAAAAGCCAGCATGCGGGTGTCTCCTGCAAAACGGCGCCCGCGTGTCTGCGGGCGCCGTCTCGGATGGTCGGATTATTCGGAAATGCTGAGGAAGCGGCTCAGGTGCTCATTGGCAGCATTGTCTTCCCAGCCTTTGACGCGGTTGGAAACGAGCCAGAGATCGGCCTGGGTCAGAAGCGGGGCGACCGGCTGATCACGCGACAGAAGCGCTTCGGCTTCATGAAGCAGCTTGGAGCGGGCTTCCGGCTTCTCTTCCGCATAGGACTTCTGCATCAAAGCGTCGAATTCCGGATTGCTGTACTTACCGTAATTGAAGGTCTTGTTGGTCGACAGGTTGAGCGCCAGGAAGTTTTCAGCATCCGCATAGTCGGCAACCCAGCCGGCACGGGCAACGTTGAACTTGCCGCCTTCCTGCAGGTAGGCGTAGTGCGACGAGACATCGAGATTGGTCATCGTCACCTTGGCGTTGAACGTGTTCTTCCACATGTCGGCAACGGCAGTTGCGACACGCTCGTGATTCGGATTGGTGTTGTAGCGGATCTCGATTTCAAGCGGCTTGCCGCCTTCACCGTAACCGGCGTCCTTCATCAACGCGAGCGCCTTGTCTTCACGGTCGAGCTGCGAAAGCGTGGCGAAATCAGCTTTGGACGGTTCGCCATAGGTCGCGATACCCGGCGGGACCAACGAATAGGCAGGGATCTGCGATCCGCGGTAGATTTCCTTGGCGAGGAAGTCGCGATCGACAGCCATGGAGAGCGCCTGGCGGACACGCACGTCATTATAGGGTGCCTGGCTGCCATCGAACACGTAATAATAGGTCGCCAGCGTCGGTGAAACGTGGACCTGATCCTTGTAGCTGGTCCGCAGGCGTTCGAGTTGGTCGGCCGAAAAATTGTAGGCGAGGTCCATTTCCTTCGCTTCAAATCGGCGGACGGAGGCGGCCTGATCGTCGATCGGGTAGAAGATCACCTTGTCGAGCTTGGTATTTGCGGCATCCCAGTGATTTTCATTCTTTTCCACCACAAGGCTGTCGTTCGGAACGTGGCTGATGAGCTTGAAAGCGCCGTTCGAGACCATCACGCCAGGCTTGACGAAGTCGGCGCCGTTCTTTTCGACGCTTGCCTTGGAAACAGGCAGGGCAGTCTGATGGGCAAGCAGCTCGAGGAAGAAGGGCGTCGGGCGCTCAAGTGTAATCTGGAACGTCTTGGCATCGACTGCCTTGACGCCGAGTGTTGCGATCTCGGCCTTGCCGTTATTGATCGCCTCGGCATTCTTGATCGGGTAGAGGATGTTGGCGTATTTCGCGGCGGTTTTCGGATCTTCTACGCGCTTGAAGGAAAACTCGAAGTCCTGTGCAGTAACGGGCGATCCATCCGACCACTTTGCATTTTCGCGCAGCTTAAACGTGTAAGTTACACCATCATCCGATAGTGTCCAGGACTCGGCCGCACCTGGAATAATCTTGCCGGCTGCATCGTAGATCGTCAGGCCTTCATAAAGATCCTTGAGGATGAAAGCTTCGATATTGATCGAAGTCTGTGCCTGGTCGAGCGTCTGCGGCTCGCCGGAATTGCCGCGATGAAGGACGGTCTCGGCGAATGCAGGAGCGCCGGCGAAGAGCACAGAGCCCAGCAGCGCAGCCGCAGAAAGTTTGAGAAGACGAGAAGACATGACCTTTATCCTTTCCCAGTTTATTTTGTTTGAGTTGCAGGAATGAATGACAGAAAGCCATGGACTGCAAGGCATTTCTCGCCGCAGCTCTGTTCAAAAGACAACTATGGTGCCTCGGAAAAACGTCAGGGTTGCATAAGATAAATGTGATTCTGGTCGAGATTAAGCACTCCACCCAAACAGCTTAGGCATCATCCTAAGCCATTAGCGACATCTTACGTACAAGGAAGAAATGCCAAGAACATCTATCCTCTCGGTTGAAGCGGATTGACGCAATTTTGTTGCTGAAAGGCGTATGCCCCAGCCATCAGAGATGAAACTGCCAGCGCGCGAAAAACAATCTTTGCGTGTACATCATCTCTACCTGTAGAAACGTGGAGAGAAATTCTCGTCCACAAGGATGTGGCCCATAAGGGGGTATCGATAGTTTTTCGCTATCGCGTAACCAATCTCGTTTATTGACGCCTGCCCCTCGCATTGCGACATTTTCTCACACCGTCCGAGATCGTTATCATCGGGCGAATTTGATGCCGGGACGGTCGAGGAGGACAGTCTCGAGTATCTGCCGGGAGGCAAAGCTCATGACCATGCCGATTACCGCGGATGACAACACTCAGCGGTCGCGCAATATCATTCGTAACTTGAAGCATCTTGAAGGGCCTATGCTGCCCATCCTGCACGCGCTCCAGGCGGAATTCGGCCATGTGCCGGACGAGGTCAAGCCAGTCATCGCCGACGAACTCAACCTCTCCCGTGCGGAAGTTCATGGTGTCATCACTTTCTATCCCGATTTCCGTCATCATCCGGGCGGCAGGCACGTTCTGAAAATCTGTCGCGCCGAAGCTTGTCAATCGATGGGGAGCGACGATCTCGCGGATCGCGTTCGCCAATTGCTTGGAATTGATTTCCACCAGACGACAGCAGACGGCTCCGTGACGCTGGAGCCGGTCTATTGTCTCGGCCTCTGCGCCTGCGCGCCCGCCGCCATGCTGGATGGCGATGTTTATGGCCGCGTCGATGAGCACTGTCTTTCCGAAATCGTTGGGGAGATTGGTCTATGACGGTGACGCTATTCGTTCCTCGTGATGCCGCCTCTCTGGCGCTCGGAGCTGAGAAGGTGGCGAGCGCCATTGCAGCCGAAATTGCCGGCCGTGGCCTTGATGCCAGGATCGTGCGAAACGGCTCGCGCGGTATGTTCTGGCTGGAGCCGCTGGTCGAAATCCGCACCGATCACGGTCGCGTGGCTTACGGGCCGGTAAAGGCCGGGGATGTCAAAAGCCTGTTCGATGCCGGGTTTCTGACCGGTGCCGACCACCCGCTCTGTATGGGGCTGACGAAGGATATTCCCTTCCTTCGTCAGCAGACCCGGTTGACCTTCTCCCGCTGCGGCGTCACCGATCCCCTGTCGATCGAGGATTATCGTCATTATCAGGGCCTCAGGGGCCTGGAAAAGGCGATCTCGCTGACACAGGCCGAGATCGTCCAGGAAGTCACCGATAGCGGCTTGCGTGGTCGCGGCGGTGCGGGTTTCCCGACCGGCATCAAATGGAAGACGGTGATGGAGGCGGCCGGCCCCCAGAAATACATCGTCTGCAATGCTGATGAAGGCGACAGCGCCACCTTTGCCGACCGGATGATCATGGAGGGTGATCCCTTCGTGCTGATCGAAGGCATGGCGATTGCCGGCATCGCGACCGGCGCCACCAAGGGCTATATCTACACCCGTTCGGAATATCCGCATGCCATTGCCAGCATGGGCAAGGCGATCGAGATCGCCCGTGCGGCCGGCATTCTCAGCTCCTCGGTGCTGGGCTCAAAACATAGCTTCGACATGGAGGTGCGCTCTGGCGCCGGCGCCTATGTCTGCGGTGAGGAAACCGCGCTGTTGAACTCGCTGGAAGGAAAACGCGGCGTGGTGCGCGCCAAGCCGCCGCTGCCGGCGCTGAAAGGGTTTCTCGGCCGGCCGACAGTGGTCAATAATGTCATCTCGCTCGCCTCGATCCCGGTCATCATGGACCGCGGCGCCCCCTTCTACCGCGATTTCGGCATGGGCCGCTCGCGCGGCACGATCCCGATCCAGATCGCTGGCAACGTGAAATATGGCGGCCTGTATGAGACCGCTTTCGGCCTCACTCTCGGCGAGATCGTCGATCATATCGGCGGCGGCACGGCAACCGGGCGGCCGGTCAAGGCGGTACAGGTCGGCGGCCCGCTCGGCGCCTATTTCCCCCGCGCCTTGTTCGATACGCCCTTCGATTACGAGGCTTTTGCGGCGAGAGACGGCCTGATCGGTCATGCCGGCATCACCGTTTTCGACGACACGGCGGACCTGATGAAACAGGCGCGTTTCGCCATGGAATTTTGCGCCATCGAAAGCTGCGCCAAATGTACCCCCTGCCGCATCGGCTCGACCCGTGGGGTGGAAACGGTCGATAGGATCGCCCGCGGCATCGAGCCGGAAAAGAACAAGGCGCTGCTCGCCGACCTCTGCAACACGATGAAATTCGGCTCGCTCTGCGCGCTGGGTGGCTTCACGCCCTATCCGGTGATGAGCGCCATGACGCATTTCCCGGAGGATTTTGCGCCCGTGCCGATGGTGGAGGCGGCGGAATGATGGTCTTTTTGAACGCAATGTCGGGGCAAGTCACCCCCCTCTGCCCTGCCGGGCATCTCCCCCACAAGGAGGGAGATCGGCTGGCTTATAGCTCAGCGCTTCTCACATCACGTTTCAACCTCCGCGACGCCTTTTTTGAAAACTTGGTCGTGCCTCTTGTGATCTCCCCACATGTGGGGGAGATGCCCAGCAGGGCAGAGGGGGGCGGACAGCGCCGCAGCAATCAACGCAATTCCCATTCTGTACAGGAGGCACATCATGTCCCTCGTTCATGAAATCGACTACGGCACGCCCGCCTCGCAGTCTGACACCCCGATCACCCTCACCATCGACGGACGCTCGATCACCGTGCCGGAAGGCACGTCTATCATGCGCGCCTCGATGGAGGCCGGTATCCAGATCCCCAAACTTTGCGCCACCGACATGGTCGATGCCTTCGGCTCCTGCCGTCTCTGCCTCGTCGAGGTCGAAGGCCGCAACGGCACGCCGTCCTCCTGCACCACGCCGGTTGCGGCGAACATGGTCGTGCATACCCAGACCGGCCGGCTGAAGGATATCCGTCGCGGCGTGATGGAGCTTTATATTTCCGACCACCCGCTCGACTGCCTGACCTGTGCTGCCAATGGCGATTGCGAATTGCAGGACATGGCCGGCGCCGTCGGCCTGCGCGACGTGCGTTACGGGTATGACGGCGACAATCATGTGCGCGCCCGCAACGATGGCGCCATCAACGCCCAATGGATACCGAAGGACGAATCCAACCCTTATTTCACCTATGACCCGTCGAAATGTATCGTCTGCTCCCGTTGCGTGCGGGCCTGCGAGGAAGTGCAGGGCACGTTCGCGCTGACCATCGAGGGCCGCGGTTTTGAAAGCCGGGTGTCGCCGGGCGCACATGAACATTTTCTCGATTCCGAATGTGTCTCCTGCGGCGCCTGCGTGCAGGCCTGTCCCACCGCGACGCTGACGGAAAAGTCGGTGATCGCCATTGGCCAGCCGGAACATTCCGCCGTCACCACCTGCGCCTATTGCGGGGTCGGCTGTTCGTTCAAGGCCGAGATGCGCGGTGAGGAACTGGTGCGTATGGTGCCGTGGAAGGACGGCCAGGCCAACCGCGGCCATTCCTGCGTCAAGGGCCGCTTCGCTTATGGTTATGCGACCCACAAGGACCGCATTCTCAACCCGATGATCCGCGAAAACATCTCGGATCCCTGGCGGGAAGTCAGCTGGGAAGAGGCCTATTCCCATGTCGCCACCGAGTTCCGCCGCATCCAGTATCAGTATGGCCGCGAATCGATCGGCGGCATCACCTCGTCGCGCTGTACCAATGAGGAAACCTTCCTCGTCCAGAAGCTGATCCGCGCCGGTTTCGGCAACAACAATGTCGATACCTGCGCCCGCGTCTGTCATTCGCCGACGGGTTACGGTCTCGGCCAGGCTTTCGGCACTTCGGCCGGCACCCAGAATTTCGACAGTGTCGAGCAGACGGATGTCGTCATCGTCATCGGCGCCAACCCGACCGATGGCCACCCGGTCTTCGGCTCGCGGCTGAAAAAGCGGCTTCGGCAGGGTGCCAAGCTGATCGTCATCGATCCGCGCCGCATCGATCTCGTCAGGACGCCGCACGTGGAAGCGGCCTATCACCTGCCGCTGAAACCCGGCACCAATGTCGCGGTGATGACGGCGCTCGCCCATGTCATCGTCACTGAAGGCCTATTCGACGAAAAATTCATCCGCGAACGCTGCGACTGGTCTGAGTTTCAGGATTGGGCCGCCTTCGTGTCCGAAGAGGCGCATGGCCCGGAAGCGACGGAAAGTTTCACCGGCGTCCCGGCCGATCTGCTGCGCGGTGCGGCACGGCTGTTTGCCACCGGCGGCAATGGTGCGATCTATTACGGGCTCGGCGTCACCGAACACAGCCAGGGATCGACGACCGTCATGGCGATTGCCAATCTTGCCATGGCGACCGGCAATATCGGCCGCCCCGGCGTCGGTGTGAACCCGCTGCGCGGCCAGAACAATGTCCAGGGTTCCTGCGACATGGGCTCCTTCCCGCATGAACTGCCCGGTTACCGCCACATCTCCGACGATGCCACCCGCGAGACCTTCGAAAAACTCTGGGGTGTCTCGCTCAACAACGAACCGGGTCTGCGCATTCCCAACATGCTGGATGCCGCCGTCGAAGGCACGTTCAAGGGCATCTATATCCAGGGCGAGGATATTCTGCAGTCCGATCCGGATACCAAGCACGTCTCGGCGGGCTTGGCTGCGATGGAATGTGTCGTCGTCCATGATCTCTTCTTGAACGAGACCGCCAATTACGCGCATGTCTTCCTGCCGGGCTCCACCTTCCTCGAAAAGGACGGGACTTTCACCAATGCCGAACGCCGCATCAACCGCGTGCGTAAGGTGATGAGCCCAAAAAACGGCTATGCCGATTGGGAAGTCACCCAGAAGCTTGCCCAGGCGATGGGCCTCAACTGGAATTACGCCCATCCGTCGCAGATCATGGACGAAATCGCCGCATCGACGCCGAGCTTCGCACTGGTCTCCTACGACCATCTCGACAAGGTCGGCTCGGTTCAGTGGCCGTGCAACGAGGCGCATCCTGAAGGGTCGCCGATCATGCATGTCGGCGGTTTCGTGCGCGGCAAGGGCAAGTTCATCCGCACAGAATATGTGGCGACCGACGAGCGCACCGGCCCGCGTTTCCCGCTCCTGCTGACGACCGGCCGCATCCTGTCGCAATACAATGTCGGCGCCCAGACGCGGCGGACCGAAAACGTCGCCTGGCATGCGGAGGACCGGCTGGAAATCCACCCGCACGACGCCGAACAGCGCGGCATCAAGGATGGCGACTGGATCAAGCTCGCCAGCCGCTCGGGCGACACGACGCTGAGATCGCTGATCACCGACCGCGTCTCGCCGGGCGTCGTCTACACCACCTTCCACCACCCGGATACGCAGGCGAACGTCATCACCACGGACTTCTCCGATTGGGCGACCAACTGTCCGGAATACAAGGTGACGGCGGTGCAGGTCTCGCCGTCCAACGGCCCGAGCGAATGGCAGGATGATTACAATGATCTCTCCCGCCGCTCACGTCGCATTGCCGGAAAAATGGAAGCAGCGGAATAACACCACTCCAGAGTCGGAGAGAGATCGATGACCGCCTCGAAATTCTTATGCATAGATCGTATCACCAACGGAGCATTCGCCGATGTCGCATGATCAGAGCCAGGAAAAGCTGATCAGAATGGCAAATCAGATCGCCACATTCTTCCTGTCCCAGCCGGAAGCAGGAAGAGCAAGTGGCGTCGCCTCCCATATCAACAAGTTCTGGGAGCCGCGGATGCGCAGGCATCTTTTCGATAGCCTTGATAAGGGCGTGGATGGGGTGATGCCGCTTGTCATGGAAGCTTCAGCGATGATCAACAGGCCGTCTGCGCCTGCGGAGGTGGACAGGCGAAATGACGCTCCGAAATCGATCTGAGGCCACATCAGGTAGCTGAAGCGTTAGGTATTGATGCTTTGTCGGGATCGGCAGGTCAGCATCCTGTGATTAAGCAGATACGAATTTTTCTTGACAACCCGGGTCTTCTTTCTCAAAAGAAGATAGCTTTGGTCATGTTTGGCAGGTCTTCTGGAAATGCTCGTCTGCAGCTGCAACTACATCACGGACAGGGAAATCAAGGACGTCATCGTTCATCTTCTTGACGAAGACTGTTGGCAGCTCATCGTTCCGTCCAAAGTCTATCACGCAATGAGCAAACGTGGTCGCTGTTGCGGCTGTTTCCCGAATGTCGTTGATCTCATCATCCGCACGACAGAAGAATATCATGACAGCCGTCACTCGACGGAAGACGAAGTCGTTGTATATATGTCCCGCCTAAGACAATTCCATGAGGAAAACAGGAGAGCGGACATTGAAAGGCGACTCAAGAGTAATCGAGCGGCTTAACGAGGCACTATTCCTCGAATTGGGAGCCGTAAACCAATACTGGCTGCATTATCGCCTTCTCAGCGATTGGGGTTTCACCAAGCTCGCGAAGAAGGAACGTGCCGAATCCATCGAAGAGATGCAGCACGCTGATCGTCTGATCGATCGCATCATCTTCCTCGAAGGCCATCCGAATCTCCAGACGCTCGCGCCGCTCCGTATCGGCCAGAACGTCAAGGAAGTCCTGGAAGCCGATCTTGCCGGCGAATACGACGCCCGCAACGCCTACAAAGCATCCCGTGATCTCTGTCATGAGGCCGGCGACTACGTTTCCATGAAGCTTTTCGAAGAGCTGCTCAGGGACGAAGAAGGCCATATCGACTTTCTGGAAACTCAGCTCGATCTTCTCGCCAAGATCGGCGAGGAGCGCTACGGGCAGCTTAATGCCGAATCCGCCGACGCTGCGGAGTGACATTCGAAAAGACCCGGTTTTCGAGCCGGGTCTTTTGCATTTTCTCGGGCTTGATGCTGGCAGCGGGAATCAGGCGGCTGCCTTCGCCAGATGGGCAAACTCCGCAACGACCTGATCGTAGACCACGCGCTTGAAGGGAACGATTAGACCGGGAAGATCGGCCATTGGTTTCCATTCCCAGGCGTCGAATTCCGGTTCGTGGCCGCCCGGAGGGGGATTGATTGCGATCTCGCTCTCATCGCCTTCGAAGCGAAAGGCAAACCAGCGCTGGGTCTGGCCGCGATATTTTCCTTTGAGCCCGATACCAATGAGATGCGACGGAAGATCGTAATTGATCCAGTCTTTCGATTGGGCGAGCAGAGTGACCGTCCTCATGCCCGTTTCCTCGTAAAGCTCCCGATAGGCAGCAGGAAGAGCGTCTTCGCCCTTGTCTATGCCACCCTGCGGCATCTGCCAGAGCTGAAGCGAGCCATCGTATTCGCTGTTTCCCTCGGCAATCCGCCGACCGGCCCAGACCAGCCCGTCACGATTGAGCACCATGATCCCGACACAGGGCCGGTACGGCAGGTCTTCCGCCCTCACCGCTCCGCTTTTCTTGGCACCGTCTTTTTTGGCCCCTTCTTTCTCGGCCATGTCTCATTCTCCATCAGGGTTGGCTTTTGTCGCGCACGATTGCCGAAACGCCAACGATCTCGATGCCGCGCTGCGTTGCTTCTTCGCTCCACTTCCTTACAGCATCGATGCTTTCGTCGTAAGCCGCGGCAATACCGAACGCAGTTCCCTTGCGCTCCGCGATGCGTCCCAACTCGTCGAGCTTCCGAAGAATGGCCTGAGTCTGCACGTGCCCATCCAGCACGACATCCGCAAAAGCATAGGGCAATTCGACGGCATCGGATAGGGAATTCGTCTTTGAAAGCGAGGACGTCCCGTCATCCAGAAAGAGCAGCCCGCGTTTGGCCACGTCCTGCAACACCGGCCGCAGAGCCTTCTCATCAGACAGGTAACGCGCACCCTGGTAATTCATGATGCCGGTGTAGTTGGTCAGTCTCGACATGGCTTGATGAAGGCGCGAGAGGTTTTCCCTGGGCGTGCTCGTCGTCAGCAATGTGCCCGGACCGGGATCGTTCGCCGGATAATCGATAGGCTCGAAAGGCACCTGCAGCAATATCTCGTGACCCTTCCGGCGCGCTTCCTGCATCCAGCGCTGAAGACTGTTGCCACTGGCCGCAAACGCAAGGGTAACGCCCGGAGGCAGCTGCTGTACGGCCTTCTGGCTGCCGGTCTGGCTGAGACCAAGGCCGCTGATGACTATCGCAATCCGTGCGCCTCTTTCGCCTGACCAGGGCCTTGCATATTGGTCCATTGGCCGTAGCCCGTCTGCACCGATGACCGGCAGCTTTCCGGCATCGGTCTCTTCCAGAAGGTCGGGATTTGGCTGCCCGGCTATCCGCGGATCCTGGCCCATCCGTTGAGCATCGATGACAAGCGGGCCTGTCCTGTCGCGCGGTGTATATTTGGTGACATAACCGCCGTCACCGGTGAGCGTGCGCTCGATATTGGCGCCAGACGCGGTCTGATCCGACGATGTTTCCGGCTGGGCGGATCGATCATCGCCATTCGTCGCTTTTGCAGGGCTGGATTTGGTCTCGGGAACGTTCTGCTCGGCATTGACAGAAACCTGCGTGAGCCCGTCGTCTTCCTGAACCACATAAATGGAAAGGGCGATGATGCCTGTTACGGCCAAAGCGCCGCATAACACGGCTTTATAGCCACGCCACAACCGTTTTGTCTTCGGCGGCCGGCCTTGCCCCAAGGGTGCATGGAGATCAGTTCCCACTCTAATATCCGTGCTATCCCGCGGTCAAAAAGCCAAGGGAGCAGGCTTCGGCTCCCTCGGCACTATTCTTATTTCTTGACAGCCGCTGCAGCCTTGTCCGGGCTGGCCGGGAAGCTCGGATCCGTCTTGGTGCCGTGGAAAAGATCGAGCGCGTAATTGAGCTGGATGTCATCCTTCGTTTCCGGCGGGACATAGGCTGCGGAACCCGAACCCTCTTCCGTCTCGGCGTTGCCCTGGATATGCCCCTTGAGGCTGGATTCACCCTCTGCCTTCAACTTGCCCTGCAATTCCGGCGGCAACGGCTGATCGACCCTGATATCCGGATTGATGCCGGTGCCCTGGATCGACTTGCCGGACGGCGTGTAATAGAGCGCAGTCGTAAGACGCAACGCCCCCGCATCGCCCAGCGGAATGATAGTCTGGACGGACCCCTTACCGAAGGAGCGAGTGCCGACAACGGTTGCCCGCTTCAGATCCTGAAGTGCGCCGGCAACGATTTCCGAAGCCGAGGCCGATCCGCCGTTGATAAGGACGATAACCGGCTTGCCGTCGGTCAGGTCGCCCGGACCGGCATTGAAGCGGCGGGTTTCGTCCGCATTGCGGCCGCGGGTGGAAACAACTTCGCCGCGTTCCAGGAAGGCGTCGGATACGTTGATCGCCTGGTCCAGAAGACCGCCCGGATTGAGACGCAGGTCGAGAACGTAACCCTTCAGCTTGTCAGCCGGAACGTCGGCCTTGATCTTCTTGATCGCAGCTTCCAGATCGTCGTAGGTTTTCTCGGTGAAGGAGATGACGCGGACGTAACCGACATCGCCGCCTTCCACGCGTGATTTCACAGCCCTTACGGCGATGATGTCGCGAACGACCGTTATCTCGAGAGGCTTGTCGGCACCCTGGCGAATGACCGTGAGCTTGATCGGCGTATTGACCGCGCCGCGCATCTTCTCGACGGCTTCCTCGAGCTTCAGGCCGCGGATGGCTTGGCCATCGATTTCAGAGATATAGTCGCCAGCCAGAATACCGGCCTTAGAAGCCGGCGTGTCGTCGATCGGCGCGATGACCTTGACCAGTTCGTTTTCCATCGTGACTTCGATGCCCAGACCGCCGAATTCACCGCGGGTCTGCGTCCGCATGTCATCGGCGTCCTTGGCATTCATGAAGCTCGAATGCGGATCGAGCGAGGTCAACATGCCGTTGATCGCGTTCTCGACCAGCTTTTCCTCATCCGGGGGCGTCACATACTGGGCGCGAACACGTTCGAAAACGTCGCCGAAAATGGACAATTCCTTATAGGTAGACGCTCCGGCTGCCTGGGCCGGCACGCCGGCCGAATAGATGACACTCATCGCTGTCGCACCCATGAGTGCACCGACGATGACAAGCGAAGCCCTACGAATCATTTCGCGCCCTTCCAGTTTCTTTGGCGGACCACCATGGCTTGGAATCAACCGTGGTGTTGCCGTTTCTAAATTCAATGTAAAGCGTTGGGCGATCCGTTTCCAGCGCCAACGCAGTTGCACTCGCCACTCTTTTCTCACCCATCACGGCAATAGGCTCGCCGCTGAAGACAAATCGCCCCTGGCGGGCGCTCACATCCTTCATGCCGGTCAAAACCACGTAATATCCATCACCGACATTGAGGATGATCATTTGGCCGTAGCTTCTGAATGCTCCGGCAAATACGATCGAACCATCCGCCGGTGCTGTGACAACGGCCCCGGCATTGGAGGCAATAGTCAGGCCCCGCGCCGTATGCCCGGTCCCGTCGGGATCGCCGAACCAACGTACGACATTTCCGGCAACCGGGAACTCCAGCTTCTGCCTCAGGCTTGAAAACGCATATGCTGGCGCAATGCGGTTTTTGTCAGGCACACCGTTTTCAGCAAGCTGCCTGGCTTTGTCGCGCTCGGCCTGCGAGAGCCGTTTCTGACGCTCCTCTTCTGCCCGGGCTGCCTCCATAACCTCTCTTACCGAGGATATTTCACTCTCCAGCGAGGATATCAGGCCTTCGAGCGACGTTGCCCGGCCCGCCAGCTCTTCCGAATGCCGTCGTTCTGCCTCAAGTTCGGCCGTATTCCGACCGTTCAATTTTTCGTTTTCAGCCAGAAGAAGATCCATGCGCTTGTCTTCTTCCAGACTGGCCGCGATCGTATCCGACACCGACTGCTTCTCGCTGGCGGCAGCGCTTCGCGTCTCGCTCAGAGCCTTCAGATCGGCAACGAGGCGTTCGGCTTCGGCGCGCATTCCCGGCACGACTGCGCCGAGAAGAATGGCGCTGCGAACGGAAGCAAGCGCATCTTCCGGCTTCACCAGCAATGCCGGTGGCGGGTTACGCCCCATGCGCTCGAGTGCGCCAAGTACCTCCGCAAGAACACCCTTCCTGCTGCGCAACGACGCGCGGATGCCGTCTTCCTGCACGCCCAGGCTGGCGATCTTCTTCTCGCTGTCCCTGATTTTTCTTTCCAGGTCTTTTCGCTTCTGGGCCGAATCGATCAGGGCCTGCCGAATATCGGCGCTATCCTTATTCGTTTGCGCAATGCTTCGCTCGATGTCGGCGATCTTGCCTTCGGACAGCTTCATCGTGCTGCCGAGTGCTTCGAGTTCCTTACGCGTCTCTTCCTGTTTCTGCTTCAACTCGACGGTGGGGCCAGGCGTCGCATCGGCAGCTACGCTCACCGTGCCGGTGCTGGGGGCGGCACTATCCTGCGCAAGTAGGGGCTGAGGAACCGCCAGCAGAAACCCGGCAATAGCCAGCGTGCGGGCCAAGCCTGATCCATATCTGGCAGGTCTTTTCCGACTAAAGCCCATTTCCGCTCCGAATGATATTCTGCAAAAGCTAGGCTGATTTGCCTGACCACGCCACAAACAACATCGTGTTTGAGCCTGAATGAAAGGTTAAACGCGGTGGTAAGGGTGGCCGGAAAGAATGGTAACGGCCCGATAAAGCTGCTCGGCGATGAGAATACGGACCAGTTGATGCGGCCAGGTCATGGTGCCCAGGTTGAGAACCAGATCTGCCTTGCCGCGAAGCTCGGGGTCAAGACCATCGGCACCGCCGATCGCCAGCATCATGTCACGCTTTCCATTGTCGCGATAACGACCGATTGCATCTGAAAATGCCTGGCTGTCGAGCGTCTTACCGCGTTCGTCCAACAGAACGAGGATAGCGCCTTCAGGCATGGCTTTTTCCAGCGCGCTTGCTTCTTCGCGCTTGCGGGTATCGGCATTTGACGCGCGGCTTTCCTGTATCTCCACCAGCTTGGCAAGCTCGAGGCCGATGGCGGGGCCAGCCTTCGCAAAGCGGTCGAGATAACGGGACGCAAGGTCCTTCTCCGGGCCGGTTTTGAGCCGTCCCACGGCAAAAAGGGTAATACGCATGTCCTGATCCGTTTAAATTTGCGCAGCCAAAACCTGCTGCACCGGCGCGGTGCGCCGGCGTTGCTTTAGCGGCTTTCAACGGGTCAGGCCAAGCCCAAACCGCTCAATGTAGCAGCGGTCCCTCTTCGATTTCCGGAGCCGCCCACATCTTCTCGATGTTGTAGAACTCGCGGATTTCGGGACGGAACACGTGGATGATCACATCACCCGTGTCGATCAGGACCCAGTCACCGGTCTCTTTTCCTTCAACCCGGGGCGATCCGAGCCCTTCGTCCTTGAGATCGGTGACAAGATGGTCGCAGATCGCCATGACGTGACGGTTCGATCGCCCGGTGACCACAATCATGTAGTCTCCCAGCGCCGATTTTCCGGCAATGTCGATGGTGACGATATCTTCTGCCTTGGAATCCTCGAGGCTTGTGAGGATCAGGTCGAGAGCTCGGGCAGCGGCATCGGCGCCACGTTCAGAACTCAGCGGAAGGATGGAAGCCATCTTTCCCTTGGCGTGTACTGTTGTCAGGGTTTGTCCTTTCTTCCAGGTAACAGCAACATGCACTTCCAGCGAATCCGGTGAAGAACCGTTCGCTTCTTCGAAGGTGGCACCGAATGGTTAATCTTTCAAGGGAGAACCATAAAAGGTGATCGCTATGCGCGAACTCTTCATGTGCATGTCATTTTTGGAGAGGTTACTGCGTTTTGTCATCGCTGCCCGCTCGAAGTGCCGTCGAACTCAGGGTCGAGCGCGGGCCATGGATGAATGTCCAGGCGGGGGCCTTGCGCTTCCATAAAGTCCCGGCATCGTCTTCGTCAACACGTGCGTAATCGAAGGTCCGGGCCATTTTCGAGGAGAGAAACGACAGCGTTGAACCCGGCCGGTCGACCACCGCGATCGGAAAGGTCGAGACGATCTCACGCCATTTCTGCCAATTATGAAATGTGCTGAGGCTATCTGCGCCCATGATCCAGACGAAGCGCGCCTGCGGGTTCTTCGCCTTCACGACGGCGAGCGTATTGGCCGTATAGGAACCTTCGAGCGTCTTTTCGAAAGCGGTGATCTTGATGCGCGGATCCTGAACGAGTTTTTCGCTCATCGACAAGCGGTCAGCCAGCGAAGCAAGCTCGGAGCGGCTTTTTAGCGGATTGCCCGGCGTCACCATCCACCAGAGCTGGTCGAGACCCAGACGGCGAAGCGCAATCTCGGCAACGAGCAGGTGGCCTTCATGCGGCGGGTTGAACGAACCGCCGAAAAGCCCGACAGCCATGCCGCGCTCGACATGCGGCATGTTGATGTAGCGGCGGTCGATCTTCTGCTCTTCCACGTGGGGCCGAAGCTCTATGGACGAATCTGGCCGGTGCCGTGCACGCGGTATTTGAACGAGGTCAGTTGCTCGACACCAACGGGTCCGCGGGCATGCATCTTGCCGGTCGAGATGCCGATCTCTCCCCCCATGCCGAACTCGCCGCCATCGGCGAACTGTGTAGAGGCATTATGCAAAAGAATGGCGGAATCGATCTCGTTGAAGAAACGCGCAACGACGGCAGCATCTTCGGCAATCACCGCTTCCGTATGGCTGGAGGAATAGGTGTTGATGTGGTGTATTGCGCCATCGATGCCATCAACGACGGCGACAGAAATAACCGCATCCAGATATTCGGTGCGCCAGTCTTCTTCCGTCGCAGCAGCGGCTGTCGGGCAAGCCAGCAACACTTCTGCCGATCCGCGAATTTCACAACCGGCTTCCTTCAGCGCCTGAAGCAGCGGAAGGAGATGTGTGTCCACCACCGCCTTGTCCACCAGCAGCGTCTCGGCGGCCCCACACACACCCGTTCGCCGCATCTTGGCGTTCACGATGATCTTCTTCGCCATTTCGAGATCTGCAGATGCATCGACATAGATGTGGCAGAGACCTTCAAGATGCGCAAAGACAGGAACACGCGCTTCGCTCTGCACGCGCGCGACAAGGCTCTTGCCGCCGCGCGGAACAATGACGTCGATCGCTCCATCGAGACCGGAAAGCATGGACCCGACTGCAGCCCGATCGGTCGTCGGGACGATCTGGATGGCATATTCCGAAAGACCGGCAGTCTTCAAACCAGTGACGAGGCAATCATGAATAGCCTGCGATGATTGCGCTGAGTCCGAGCCACCGCGCAGGATCACGGCATTGCCGGCTTTCAGGCACAGCGCGCCGGCATCGGCCGTCACATTCGGGCGGCTTTCATAAATGACGCCGATAACGCCGAGCGGCGTGCGGACACGCTCGATCTGAAGCCCGTTCGGGCGATCCCAGGCAGCGATCACTTCACCGACCGGGTCCTTGAAATCGGCGATTTCGCGAAGGGCCTGTGCCATACCGGCGACGCTTTTTTCCGTCAGCGTCAGGCGGTCGAGAAAGGAGGGCAGCAGGCCCTTGCCTTCGACCTGTCTCAGGTCCTCGGCGTTGGCGGCAAGGATCTTGTCCGTATTGGCGACGATTGCGTCCGCCATGGCATGAAGTGCCTTGTTCTTCGCCTCCGTCGAGGCGATGGCGAGTTGACGTGCCGCGATCCTGGCATTGCGGCCGATCTCGGCCATCACCGCGTCGACATCGCGCGTCGAAACCTTATCCAGCATGGACGACATCCTCTTTGCGGTTCACCTTGGACCGAAGTCCGCCCGTCATCACCAGGTCACCGCGGTGGACCATGGCGGCGCGACCGGCATAACCCAATATCGCTTCGATTTCCGACGATTTCCGACCCGTTATCTGACGTGCCTCTTCGGCATCGTAGCTTACCAGACCGCGTGCAATTTCGTGGTGATCGGTGCCGATGATGGCAACCGTGTCGCCCCTGTGAAAATGACCTTCTATACGGCGTACACCTGCCGGCAACAGGCTTTTTCCGAGGCCGAGCGCTTTCTCCGCACCGTCATCGATATGGAGCTCACCGGCCGGCTGCAGCTGCCCGGCAATCCAGGTCTTGCGCGCCGTAACCGGCATTTCGGAAGGTGCAAACCATGAGGAGCGCGTTCCCTGCTCGATCGCCTGCAGCGGATGGTCGGTCTTGCCCGAGGCGATGATCATGGCGCAACCGGCGCCGGTGGCAATCTTGCCGGCATCAATCTTGGTGCGCATGCCGCCACGCGACAGTTCGGATGCTGCACCGCCGGCCATCGCCTCGATTTCCGGTGTAATGGCCGGAATGACATCCAAAAACTTTGCATCGGGGTCGAGATGCGGGGGCGCGGTGTAGAGCCCGTCAATATCCGAAAGAAGCACCAGCAGGTCCGCACCCGTCATGGTCGCAACGCGCGCAGCAAGCCGGTCATTGTCGCCATAGCGGATTTCCGATGTAGCGACGGTGTCGTTCTCGTTGATGATCGGCACAGCGCCGATCTTGAGCAGTTGCTTTATGGTTGCGCGAGCATTGAGGTAACGGCGACGCTCCTCCGTATCGCCCAGCGTCAGCAGGATCTGGCCGGCAACGATCCGGTCCCGCGACAGGCTTTCCGACCATGCACGCGCAAGCGCGATCTGGCCAACTGCAGCAGCAGCCTGGCTCTCCTCCAGCTTCAATGCGCCCGACGGGAAATCGAGCACAGTGCGGCCCAGAGCGATTGCGCCCGACGACACGACAAGAACATCGACACCCGCCGATTTCAGTGCTGCGATATCGCTGCAGATGCTGTCTAGCCAAGCCGCTTTCAGGCCGGTCTTGCGATCGACGAGCAGTGCCGAACCAATCTTGATGACGACGCGGCGATAGCTGGAAAGCGCTTTGCGAGCCGTCACGTTGCCGCCAGTCATTGCTCGTCGTCCTCGTCGAATTCCTGCAGCGGTGCCGATCGATCCGGCAGGGCAGTCTCATCGCCTTCGCTTGCTTCGATGATCACATCACGAAGGGCGCGCAGCACTTCGGTCATGCCTTTTCCGGTGATGGCGGAAATAAGAAACGGCGTCTGGCCGCAGGCTTTTTCCAGCTCCTTCGCCTTCTTTTTCAGTTCCTTTTCATCGAGAATATCGATCTGCGACAGTGCGACGATTTCCTGCTTGTCGGTGAGGCCGCCGCCATAGGCTTCAAGTTCGGCCTTTACCGTCTTATAGGACTTGCCGACATATTCCTCCAGTGAGGAGACCAGATGCAGCAGCACACGGGTGCGCTCCACATGGCCGAGGAAGCGGTCACCGAGTCCGACACCCTCATGGGCACCTTCGATCAGGCCCGGAATATCGGCCAGCACGAATTCGCGCCCATCGATTGCCGCAACGCCGAGATTGGGATGAAGTGTCGTGAACGGATAGTTGGCGATCTTCGGCCGGGCGCGGGTGACAGAGGCCAAAAAGGTCGACTTTCCGGCATTCGGCAGGCCGACGAGACCGGCATCGGCGATCAGCTTCAACCGCAGCCAGACTGTCTTTTCTTCGCCTTCGAGGCCGGGATTTGCCCAGTTGGGTGCCTGGTTGGTGGGGCTTTTGAAATGGGTATTGCCGAAGCCGCCATTGCCACCCTTGGCAACACGGAACTTCTGGCCTTCCTTGATCATGTCGATGATCAGTGTTTCGTTGTCTTCCTCGAAGATCTGCGTGCCGACCGGCACTTTCAACGTCACGCTTTCACCATTGGCGCCGGTGCGATTGCGGCCCATGCCATGGGTGCCGATCTTGGCCTTGAAATGCTGCTGGAAGCGGAAGTCGATCAGTGTGTTGAGACCATTCACGGCCTCGATCCAGACATCGCCGCCACGACCGCCATCGCCGCCATCCGGTCCGCCGAACTCCACGAATTTTTCCCGTCGGAACGAGACTGCGCCGGCACCGCCGTCGCCGGAACGAATATAGACTTTTGTCTCGTCGAGAAATTTCATCTTGTTGCCGTCAGTCTTGTGTTACGCAACGTCATCAGGGGTTTCTGGACGCCTACTGGTGCGTTTCGATACCGTTCGTTGCCTTTGAGGTCAAAGATTATCATGAAGGTCGTCAGCTATAACGTGCAATACGGTATCGGCATGGACGATAAGCTCGGATCATTTGCCGGTCCGGCGTGATCACGATGCCCTCCCCCGGCAGGCGCCAGGGAAGGACGGTTGTTTTCATCGAGGCTTTGGCAAATTCAGGTCGCCGGCTTCGATAATCGTTTCGATATGCGGCACCATGCGGTTGCGTGCCATGGAGAAAACCTCTCCCGCATCGACAATCCTGAAGCCCAGCTTTCGCTGGACGTTAAGCGAAGCAAGGTTGTCGGCATAAGCGCCCGAATGGACCGTTGCATCCGGCATGCGCCGGAAGAAACGCTCCAGAACGGCGGCAGCCGCTTCAGTCATGTAGCCATGATCCCAGTAATACCGGTTCAGCCAGTAACCCAGGTGCCAGCCTTTCCTGCGCAATTCCATGCCGACGACGCCGATATGGATGTCGTCGCCAGTGGTGATGGCGAGGTTCCAGTCCGGCATCAGGCCCGAGGTCTGGCGCACCAACCAGTCCAGCGCATCATCCCGATGATAGGGCTGCGGGACGCGGGACAGCATGCGGGCAACCTTGAAATCGGCAAGCGACACGGCGATCGCATCCGCATCGGCAAGCCTATGCGGGCGCAAAATCAGCCTCTGAGAACGGATGACCGGGCAGGGACCAGGCGAAAGGCGTGTCTCGGCAGTTCTTTCTACGACCGCGGCGTTCATCTCAGCTCTCCCCAGCTTCTCAACGATATCCAGGTCTTCCGGTCCAGCCGGAACCATTCGACCGGCACCATGGCGCTTTCCGCCAGGCAATCGATCATGCCGGCACCCTGAAACTGGAAGCCGCATTTCTGGATAACCCGCTTGGACGGGATGTTGGTAACCCGGCAACGCGCATCAATCTGGTCGATTTCGCTTCTGGTGCGAAAGGCCATGTCGATCAACGCATGGGCAGCTTCAGTGCCGTATCCCTTGTTCCAATGGGGTTCGCCGAGCCAATAGCCGATTTCGAGTGTGCGTTCGTCCTGTTGCGGCTCCAAGGCGCAGCAACCCAGAAATGCCCCGTCGTTTCCTCGCGTAATGGCATAGACGCATTTGCCAATCTCGCCGGCATTCGTGCGTCGCACGAAATCGGCTGCGTCTTTCGCCGTGTAGGGATGCGGCATGCGCGACACCATGGTCGCAACGGCAGCATTGTTGGCGAGATGGGCAAGTGCGTCGATGTCTTCTTTATGGGGAGCGCGGAGAACCAGTCTCGGCGACAGTAAGACAGGGCACTCGCTTCTCGACCGATCCTCTGACCGGTCCGGCCGTAGCCGTTCTTCCGGCGGCCGGGATTGGCTCGCCCTCAACAATTCGACTTGCATGGTTCAGTCTCCTCAAGGGTAAAAAGAAAAAGGGAAGATGGGTAGCGCCCCATCTTCCCTTTTTTCTTTGACTGAACCTTTAACGTTCAACCGGGTCGATGAGACGCCGGTTGCATAACGCTTGCCGGCTTTATTCTGCGGCTTCCGCTTTCGGCATGACGGACACGTATACGCGGCCGTTAGCCTTCGTGCGGAAATCCACGTTGCCTGCGGTGAGCGCAAAAATCGTATGGTCCTTGCCGAGGCCAACATTGGCGCCCGGATGCCACTGCGTACCGCGCTGGCGCACAAGAATGTTGCCTGCGACGACATTTTCGCCACCGAACTTCTTCACGCCAAGGCGCTTGGACTGAGAATCGCGACCGTTACGCGACGAACCGCCAGCTTTTTTATGTGCCATGGGAGCTCTCCTTTACCTTCGAAACCTGATTAGCCGAGAATGTCGGTGATGCGGACGACCGTGTGATGCTGGCGATGACCGCGAATTCGCTTGGAATTCTGACGGCGACGCTTCTTGAAGGACAGAACCTTCTTGCCACGGTTATGCTCGACAACTTCGGCCTTGACCGTTGCACCCGAAACAAACGGTGCGCCGATCTTGGCATCGGCGCCAACGCCGACGACCAGGATTTCGTTGAATTCGATGATTGCACCAGCTTCGGCTTCCAGCTTTTCGATGGTAAGCACGTCGTTGGCGGCCACGCGGTACTGTTTACCGCCGGTCTTGATGACTGCGAACATTTTATATCCTTTCATGTTCGTTCCGGCTCTCTTCCGAAGAAGGGCCGTCTTTTTGTCAGTCGGTCTTTAGCAGGGTTACGAAAGATAAAACTTCAGGAACGGGTCTGCCGGTGATTTAGCGTGGAATTCCTGTGAACTCTCCGCAATTTTCAAGTCGGAATGGTTTTCCACACCTGAATGCGTGCGGAATTACGCGAGAGACAAAAAACTGTCAAGACGAAAGGATATCAAGACTTGCATTTCGCCCCTTGCCAGTCCGATTTTTCGCCGCTATGAGACAGCCCGCGCAACATGCGCCGACCAGCAAAGCGGAGAGGTGGCTGAGTGGTCGAAAGCACCGCACTCGAAATGCGGCGTGCCTGCGAGGGCACCGTGGGTTCGAATCCCACCCTCTCCGCCATTGATCCTTTGGCCGTAAGGCTGTTTTATATTTTTCACGGATTTTGTCGCTGATTTAGCTCGCTATGGGCAGGATCTTCTCGCCTGGGCCACACTGGAGGCGCATAGGAGCTTGGGAGGGCGTTTGAACTGTCGTCAAGTCAGGACAAGATGATTCAGATAGCCTCGTCTCAAAAGCAGAGGGACCCAGGGCGCGCCATTGTAGTATCCGGGCGCCCAGAAGGCGGTTATCGTGCCGACGGCGACGTTTAGGGGAGAGCACATCAAAGCTCCCGCACCGTGGTATCCGAACGAATCATTTTTACACTTTTCGCGCTCCGCATCGTCAAGCGCAGAAAGATCTTTGCTCTGGTGACGACACCACGCCAAAACATTGGCGCCTACGTCCTCGAGAAACAAGCGAAGATTTGAGGAAACATCTACGGGATGATCGCCGATTGTCCGCTGAAAGTGAATACCAAGAAAAAAATCGAAGCCCAGTAAGGTCAGCGCATTGCGAATGTTCTCTTCAGCAGCCTTGGATCCGGAAGTAACTACTATTGTTAATTTAAGCTCTCTTAGAAGTTCTATGTCGCGATCATCAAGTTTTGCGCTCTCTATACCTCTTTCTAAGCGCTGCTCTTCTGTCCATTTTTCTTTAGGAACTCCTAGCCAGGCAAGAAACTGACATATCGCTTGCGAACCCGATGTAACATTATCGTCACAAAGGACTATATGATCTCCAGGCTGAGCTTCTCCAAAAATATCTCGAATGCCTTTCTTAAACTCCCAGCCTCGTTCTTTCAGTCCCGCAGAAAGTTCGTGTTCGACTATCGTCCGGACGGCATTGCCGCTATCTGGAGATAACGCAGTTATAAATCCCCTTTTTCCACCGAGGGTAATAGATCCAACCCCATTGGAGATTGACCCGGCGAGTTCGGAACGACCAAACATGCTGAACGAGCTGATTAGGCCAAGGACCTCTTTTCGGAATCGGGGTGGAAATTGGGAAATAAACGCCCCGACGGAGTTAGGGGTTACACTCCAGTTGCCTTGTCCTTTGAAATTGGAGAGGTGGGAAGCAGCTTGGTCGAGGTCAGAGCCAGGGAAGCTTAGAGGGGATAGTCTAGGTGCTGAGTCGAAATAGCCGACTTCATCCGCCCGCTTGAGTGTGATACGAAGATCTTCTCGGGTCATCCGGATTCTTTGAGAAACGGCGTCGGAGCTTAGAATGACTCGACTTGTCGCCTTAACTGTAAGACTCTGGCCCGGATACGGTTCAAGCGTTATATCGTGCTCTTCGCTAGAAACTTCGTAAAATGCAGCGCGAGATGCAAGAAACACTAAGTTCCTCCATGGGTAATCGCACAAAACATAACCTGTCGATTTCATAATGTCAGCGGCTTCCATCTGCTCATCTGATACACTGCTGAACGACGTTAAGTTTAGCTGATCTCCATCTAGAACGATGCAGTCTTCTCTGTTTTCTTCTATGTTCGGCATAGGCAATACAGATACGAGAGGTCTTCCCTCCGGATATTCATTGTAGCCGCGACTTCGAAGAAGTTCGGAAAGTCTCACGGCCTCGCTTGCAATTTTCTCTTCGAAATCAAGCTGCCTCTTCCCAACCAGCGTGTTAGAGCGTAGCTGTTCGAGGCTGGTGCCAACTATTTGCTTGGACAATACACGTCTGGACCTATCGTCCATAGACGGGAATATGTCTTTGACGGGAGTGTTTAAGCTCACGAAGCGCCGACCAAATGCATTCGCTCTCTTTGGAAGCTGTCTCCCCCTCAGCCGCTTAGCAAGGTGCGACGCCCCCTCGTTCTGCGAGTTTGCTACCGCTTTCAGCAGGCCGAAGTCATCGCTGGTCCATAGGTTAAGAGCGTTCGTGAAGTCTTGTGAAGTTACATCATAAGACTGCAGCGCTTTCCCTAGCACCCTTTCCGCATTTCTGGTGGTCTGATGCAGATACACGCGATGATAGAGCGTGGATCTCGCTTGTCCTATCTCCTCGATGCTATCCAATCCGGAAGTATTGACTACAAAAATCACTTCTTCATCGGAAGGAGTCGTCGGCTGGGATCGAAGCCTCTGAAGCTCCTTTGGCTTAACAGAAAGGAAGCGCGATCGAAGGAATAATCTACTTACGTCCACACCAACCGCGATCCCACATGCGGCGGCATCGCGGTTAATGTAATCAATTTTATCCGCGTCGATTGAAGCGCCTGAAATGAGATTGGCTAACCCGTTAAGTTCCGGTTCAGCAGCTTTTCCCGCAATCAGCGCGGCAATCCGCAGCGGGTTTAGTGAGTTTTTCTGGGGAGAGATGTAATTTTCGTAAAATCTTCCAAACCTTGCGGTTAGGACAATTGCAATGGAGATCAACTCGGCGAGTTTGCTTTTGCCCACCAAATCTTCCGCGTCAATCAAGAAATCGTCAACCGATATCGGCCCGCAGAAGAACTCTGTAGCGTGTGCGTGTAGTATCTGTTCTGTAACATGCGAGAACGGCATGTGCCCAATGTCGTGAAGTATCGCGGCGTGTTCAGCGATAGCTTTTTGTTCGACAGTTGGCATCCAGTCTGAATAGGGATCTCCCGGACTTGAACCTGAAATGTCGCGCTTTCTGATTTCGTTGAGAAACCGCGAAACGACACCAAACATACCCAGACTATGTGCGAACCGCGAATGCTCAGCAGAGGGGTAAGTAAGGTAAGAAAAACCGAGTTGGTGGATGCCCCTCAATCTTTGAACAATCGGGCAATCGAGGAGACGCAGGCTCGCCGCGTCGATTTCGATCATGCCCCAGATTCCGTCTTTCACCACCTTTGCGCGATGGTCTTGTGGCCGGTTAAGACAGTCGTCTACATAGACGTCGTCGAATCCAATTTCAGAGAGAGCGTTTTCAGTTGCCTGAAGAATTCCGTTCTCGCGCCAGCGCCTCTGCAATTCCTCAATGGCTTGCAGCATTCGAAGCGCCTGAGCTTTCCAGGAACAATCGCGCAGCATTGCGCACAAGCTCGCTTTCGTGATGTCCAAAGTGTCCAAGAAGTGATTTCGCAAAAGGCTGTGAAACGCTAAACGAAATTTCTTCGTAACTAGGGTTCGGAGACTCCGTCAGACTTAGCTGCAAATCGCGTAAGTCGGTTTGAAATTGATCAAAGGAGCCGGTGCTGCCAGGAGAGACCCGATTTCTGATTCGAACTAGAGATTTATACCAATCACGAGAGGTCTCATTTTTCCGCGCCTCGTCGGCGCGCTCTTCCAGGTATTTCCATACCCTATATAGGCCGAGGCGATGTTCGGGGTTCTTCGGCTGGAGAGAAGAATTTCCCATCTCAATAAGTGCGGCTATGAAGCCCCGAGCAAAATCTCTGGCTTCGAATGAAACGATCCCGGCGGTCATCATATTGCTCCTGTGTGAGCGGACCATAAAGCTCGACTAAGGTCGCTACAACCAACCTATCGACTCAGAACGCAATATATAGTAAATAAGTTCATAGGTCAGCTATGGACTATGAATTTTGGTGGTCTCCGAAACTTTTTCCGCAAAAAAGGTTGTGCAGCTGACCGGATTGTCCTCGACGATGGTGGACTATCTCGTCCGAGAGCGCTTCGTCACGCCCTCCGGCTCAGCTGTGAGGGGACGCGGAAACGCGAGGAAGTTTACCTTCGGGGATCTCGTAACATTCAAGGTGCTAGCTCGACTGCTCGACTCGGGCGTCGAGATCAGGAGAATGGCGAAGGGGATAAGAGAGCTGCAACAAGCCTTGGCGGATCCAACTCATCTGACGGATAAAATGAGATATCTTATTTCAGATGGTCGCGATGTTTTCTTGAGTGAAGGCGAGACGCTGGAGAATTTGACGCAGTCACGACAACTAGCTTTCGCGTTTCTAATAGACTTGGCAGCGTGCGCGAATGAAATCATTTCGGCTCGCTCCAATCTTCCTTCTCTCTCGTTGATGAAAGCCACATCGGCAAACTAGCGAAGGCTACAACCTGTGACTTCTCAGGTTGAGCTGCTGCCATATCAGCCTTCGGCTCCTTCACACCGCTTCCTACTAATTATCTCAATCTAGTCGGATGTTCAGATGGCATCGATCACTAAACGGACAGTGCAAGCATAGGTGAACCTTGAGAGCGGAATTCGGCTCCGGCTCGGGTGGGCAACTGGCGATGCGTCCTTCCTCGGGGTGTAGCTGAGATTAATGAGCGATAAATGTTCAAAATTGAAAAAGACCAAAACCGGATAGAGAAGCTCAAACCAAGATCTTTCTCCGAGCTAGGATTCCGGGAGCGGGCGCATCTCCAGGAGTGGTTAGCGAATAAGCCGGATGCGTTAGGCGAAGAACTGCTAATCATCCAGAAAGAGTTCGCGGGATTCTCCGATACATCGGAGCGCCTCGATCTCCTCGCAATCGACAAGCAGGGATCGTTGGTGATCATCGAGAACAAGCTCGACGACACCGGCAGAGACGTCACCTGGCAGGCGATGAAATATGCTTCATATTGTTCTCGCCTGACCAAGGATGACATACGGCAGATTTTTCAATCCTACCTCGATCGACACTCCTTTGGTGCCAAGGCGGAAGACGAGCTGTGCGCCTTTCTCGATGCGGATGAGTATCAGGATGTCGTTCTGAATAAGGGCGTCACTCAGCGTATCATGCTAGTCGCTGCGAATTTCCGCAAAGAAGTGACTTCGACCGTTCTTTGGTTGTCGAGCTTCAAACTCCGGATCCAATGTTTTCGCGTGACGCCTTTCTCGCGAGGCGATGATCTATTCCTAACGATAGATCAGATCATTCCGACGAAAGACGCGGAGGATTTCATGATCGGCCTGGCCAATAAGGCTCAGGATGAGGTCGAGGGTGTCGAGGCAGAGAAAACACGATACACGCTACGGCGCGAGTTTTGGTCCTCCCTGCTAGCCGTAATTAATCCTCGCACAGATCTCTTTCGAACAGTCGCTCCGGGAATCCGTAACTGGCTCAGTGTAAATACAGGTCGTCGAGGAATTAGCCTTGCGCTGGTCGTCAGACGAGAGCGCGCACGCGTTGAAATCTACATCGATGTAGGCAGCAAAGAGTCGAACGAGGAGCTCTTTGATACATTAATCCGTGACCGAGCCGAAATCGAAGAGAGCTACGGCGAGACCCTGACGTGGGAGAGGTTGGACGATAAGCGTGCATGCAGGATCAAGGGTGAGCGACCAGGGAATGTCTTTGATCGGGAGCAGTGGCCGGAAATCATCGATTACATGGTGGATGCTGTGATACGGCTTGATAGAACGTTCCGGGACAGACTCGCTGCCTTGCCCGCCAAGTAGATTAGTTCAGGCTTATAATCTGAGCAGGTGCGAACGTCTCTAGCTTCTTCAGCCCCGAGACCATACCCTTGCCGAACATAGGTGTGCCGATAGCGCCCTTGAGCCAGCACTCCTTCTTCGGCTTGATATATGTGAACGCCACGCAGCGCTTCTCGTCGATGCAAGCCAGACGGCAATCGAGTGGTGTCTTCGCGGCGCGCTCTGGTCGGCGAGATAGATCTCCACCAGGCAGATCGATATCGTCATACAGCGCGGTGGTGGGATCGATCGTTCCCAAGGTCAGGGCACCAGGATCTGACTCAGCTCCACTCAAGAAGCGGCCAGAGAATGCCACGCTGTTGCCGTCGGCCCGACCTGCGCTGGACTTCAGAAAGCAGTTAGGCCCTCGCTTGATCTTGGGATTGGCATTGAAGGTGAACGCCTTGCATTGGCCATCCATGACAAGACAGCTCTTTGCGCATTCCCCTGCGTCCGTCACACGTATCGATGATATATCGTCGCCGAAGAGATCCAGGCCCGTGTAGACCGCTATCCGGTTCGGACGGCGCGTGAACTCTTCCAATGTGGACAGCTTAGCCTGCTGGTTAGCCTCCGGTGCTACCGAGGCGATGGCCGTCTCAGTCGAGACGTCGCCGCTCGTCGTTCGCTCATCGGTCTTCCTATCCACGCTTGCGATTGAAGCGGGTGCATCTACAGCGCCCTCTGTTGAAGTTCCAGAGCCGGCAGCGCGGTTGAGCTTGTATTGCGTCACCTCTTCCTGGCTGAAGATATGCATGTCGTCTGGTGGCGTCTTAAACATGATGTGCATCACATCCATCGGCGTTCCGAACCGGTTCAGCACCTCGATGATGTCCGAGATAGCGAGCTGTGCACCGACCAGATCGGGTGAGTCAGACGAAATCTGGTGGACTCCGAGTGCGCCGTCGACTTTCCGCTCATCGCCGGCGAGGAATACGAACGAACACGCCGAGAAGCATTTGCTCTCCTTCGGTATGTAGGTCGCCAGCTTCCGCTGATGGATGTCGTCTGCGATCAGCAGACCCATCTGCACGTTACCGCCTGGGCTGTTAAGCGTGACGAGCTTCGCGTTCGGTGCCGCCTGAAGTGCCCGCCTGAAGTTCAAGCCAGAGTTGACGTCGATGTCGCCGCTGAGCGCGATGATGCCGGGATTTGCGTCATCAACGATGAAGGGGCCGAACGTCTTTGTTGCGGCAGAAGCACCGGATATTGATAGGAGCGATAGCACAACGCCAGCGAACGCAACTCGAAGTCGATTACGCATAGAACAGACCCTTTACCCGCAGCTATCAAACTACATCGGCCTTTAGGGAGCAAGGACCTCCTGGCGGCTTCACCAAGCTGTTTTGTATCGCGGTTAATCTTCGCCACTCGGGTGCCGGAATTACCCTTGGCCCCCTCTACGGGGCATCCTACGCATCAACTCGATCACAAACGGAGATTGAGATGGCAACGATCAGAAAACTTAGAGGACGCTGGCAAGCACAGGTTCGTCGTCGTGGCATGAAGCCCCGGGCCAAAAGCTTTGACAGCAAGGTCGATGCCGAGAAGTGGGCGCGAGATCTAGAAGCGCAGGTTGACCGCTTCGGCGCTGCACCCGATACAAAGATCCTCGAGAGCACGACGCTCGGAGCTCTTCTAGAGCGCTATCAACGCGAGATCACGCCTACTAAGCGTGGCGCGGTTCAGGAGGATCAGCGAATTAACGTGCTTCGTCGCCATGATCTCTCGCATCGGACGTTGATAGGCCTCAGCCAGCAAGACATCGCATCGTTTCGCGATGAGCGACTCCAAACCGTAGCTCCATCTACGACGGTCCGTGAGATGGCGATCTTGAGCCACGTCCTCGAGGTCGCTACCCGTGATTGGGGAATGCCGCTGGCGAAGAACGTCGTTAAGCTCGTTCGTCGTCCGGTCATACGGAATGAACGCAGCCGACGCCTGACAGGTGACGAGGAGCAACGGCTTCTTGATGGTTGCGACGCTGGGAAGATCCAATTTTTCCGGACGATCGTCATCATTGCGATCGAGACTGGGATGCGCCGTGGAGAGATCCTTGGGCTGGAATGGTCCGACATCTCGCATAACCGGCGCGTAATCACGCTGACGATGACAAAGAACGGATCGGGGAGGGAGGTGCCACTCTCTCAGCGAGCGTTTGACGCGCTGACAGAGTGGAAGGCTCAAGCAGAAGTAGATGCATCTACTATTTTTCCGATGAGCCCCGGAGCATTGGAGCAGACTTGGCGTCGCGTTCTGGTCCGCGCTGGGATCAAGAACCTTCGTTTCCATGATCTTCGCCATGAAGGCGTCAGCCGACTATTCGAACGTGGGCTTAACATGATCGAAGTCAGCAGCATATCGGGCCACCGAGAGTTGCGCATGCTTAAGCGTTACACCCATCTCAGCGCGGATGATCTCGTTGCTCGATTAAGCTGACCAGCCCAACCACCCTACCCGACCTTTACCTAAATCGCTTCCAAGCGCCATCTAGGTAAAGGTCGAGGCGCCTAGACCTTGACAAATACCTATTTAAAGTTGTGCTCGACCTTGACGCGGAAAGCGAAAATCGCTCAAAACAATGCCCGACCTTGACGCTAAGTTTACATTAACTTGACAGTATGACTGAAAAACACCGTTTTCGTCGTCAATGTAAAGGTCGCTCGACTCTCCTGAGTTGTATTCGGCGTTCTACTGGGTGCCAATAAGAGCAACCACAACCGCTCAACCGAATTGTTTTGAATAGGCAGATCTGGACTCCATTGTCACCGCCGGAATGCCTTGGTCGCCAGCGTCGAAAACATATCCGCGCTCATCTTATGACATGCTTGATGCATGAAGCGACGGCGCGTTGTGGGGCCGCTCGGGCAAACGATCTGGTCTCCTTGTCGATCTAGTGGCATTCAGATCCCAATAGTCCGTGCAGTGGATGGACGATGGGCGGAAGCGCGCTGTCTTTCTGTCCGCGTCAACCCGGTGCCGGGTAGCCTCCTGCGCCTGGACGAAGAGGACAATAGGGCCTGGACCTTAGTCCGCACAGCGCACATCGAAGTCCTAGAAAAAATCAATCGTCTTGATGGGGATGCTCTCCGTGCTGGCGACGATCCGGTCGCTTTAACCTCCTGAGCCAAAATCGACGCAGGAGCTAACTGGCGAGCATTCGGGGCAATTGCACTCAATCAGTCGTCCCAAGCGACGGAGCGCGCCCCGGTGAATCCTTGAGTCAACAAGCGCTAACACACTAAAGGTGGGGCGTTGGTAGCGAGTCTGATGCATTCTCGCCAGCCGGGCCACTGAGAGCACGGAAATCGAAACGGCCGAGGGATCTCCGTTGCTGGGAGCCGCAGGCGACCAGCCGGAATGTTCTCCAATGCTGGCTGATGCCTTCAAATCTAAATGGCTTATTATTCTCGAAGAATCTTGAACTACCGGGCGTTCGTTCACTGGTCTGCGCCAACGGCGCGGGCAAGGCCGAAGGCCGCGCAGGGAGGGAGCCGCAGGCGACCGAGTGTCTGAGCCGTAAAGAGCGTGAACTTTCGTCCGGTCTATTCTTGTTTATTAAGAGTATAATTTATTACGTATTGTTAATTATAATAACGGCCAAAAGTTCACGCTCTTTGGAGGGTGCTTCCGGACTTCGGGATGGTCCGAAATGGGCTGCTCCGGCTTTGAATCTAGTCAGACCCCTCTCGCTCATAACCCACCGCGGTTCCATTGCCTCGCCGCTATAAGTCCCCGTGTAACCAACATAAGAGGACTTACTAATGGCAGACGCGAGTGATGACGACACCTTCACCTTCATTCCTCCGCAGATCAGGCTGACGCCTTTTGACCGTCGGCTGAGGGAACTCCGGGAACTGCAGGAAAGGTATGAAGAGCTTGCCAGGCAGCCTAACAAGGAGCGCCGGTTGGCGGAATTGAAATATCAAATCCGCGAGGCAAAGAAGCGGTTTGAAGAAGAAAAGCGGCGTGACGGAGATGAAAATTGGCGGCGGCGCCGCGATGTGGATAGCTGGCGTTCAGGCGAAGGCAGGGAGTTGCGCAATTCAAGTCGCCGGAAGGTTCGTGATAAGCCGAATGAGGATCTTTCACACATGACGGATGAGCAGAAGGAAGAGCGCAAGCGTGACCAGCGTGCGGATGGCAATTTCGTCAAGCGCCGTGAAGCTAAGGGAGTCGCAGTTGCGAACATACAGGCAGAACTCATCGTCCGTCAGCAGCAGCGGAACAGCATGCGTCAGGCAGCATTAGAAACAGAGAACCCGATGACGAGCGATCCGTATTTCGGAATGTTTTGACCATTTTGGACGGATCCCACGCAATTTCTCAAGATGGCGTCCCCCTAGCGCGTCCCATTCACGAAAAGAGCCTCGAATGCCTGACAATATCGACGACACCCGCCGGTTCTTTCGGAACCAATTCGAATACTACATCAACACCAAGGACATCTCCGAGTTGCGTGATGGATCACGGCTCACGCTCCGGGATCTATGCCGGGTTCTACAGCATGATCCCGAACCGTTTCCTCCTTGTTATGACGGCGACCTTCGGAAGCTGTGCGGCCATGAATACCTGACTTGGTTTCGGCAGGATCGAACATACGGCGAAGTGACGCGCCTTCTCGCCCGGATGTTCGCTGCTGAAGATGGTCTTCGTCCCGCTGTCGGTGGCCGCTGGGTGCAAGAAGTGCTGAATAGTGCCCGCGCCGCTGACTACTGGCTTCGGTCAGAGGAAGAAACGACTGCAATCCTCATTGAATTTGATTTTTGCGGCGAATTGAGAGCGACGCGCTTCACTGGCACCTAACTGCCGCTTGCTGCTTCAAGAGGCGCGATAGCGTCCGTGGATGCACGTGAAAACTGTCGGCCACCTCGCCGACAGTTTTTCCAGCCTGCTCGATCGATATCCGAGCATCTTCAAGTTGCTCTGATGTCATGGCAGGTCGTCTGCCGATCCGGCTGCCGCGAGCGCGAGCTGCAGCCATTCCCGCACGGGTTCGCTCGCTGATGAGAGATCGCTCGAATTCTGCCATACTCGCTAGCACATGTAGCAGCAGTCTTCCAGCTGAGGTGCTCGTATCTAAGTTTTCACTAATGGAACGAAATTCGATGCCCCTTTTATTTAGGTCGCGGACGAGCGCCAGAAGCTCGAAAAGTGATCGGCCAAGTCGATCGAGGCGCCAAACGGTGAGCGTGTCGCCGTGACGAAGAGTGCGGAGTAGCTTGCTCAGCCCGGGTCGTGAGAAATCGGCGCCAGAGAAACCTTCGTCAGTGAGGATCGCTGAGCATCCTGCCGCTTTCAGGGCAGCAACCTGCAAATCCAAGCTCTGTTCGGTCGTGCTGATGCGACCATATCCGATGTTGCTCATGCTATTTCCAGGTTTCCGTCACCCTGATACTACATGCCAAGCCCTTGATTAAAAGGAACCTTTTTGTGCGGAAGGGGATTTCTCTTGGCACGGCTAGCGCATCCAATGGTTTCAACAGCTTGATCCGTTGGGTTGAGAGCCGAAACTATCATGACGAAAACCTTCCCTTTTGTGCGGAGCAATCATGAAGTGACATCTGCACATGAGAAAGACTTCAACCATCCTGGCTATCGCGATGACCTTGCTCGTTTCTGGACAAGCAGTCGCAGCCGATGAGCTAAGCTCGCTCGTCAGTGTTTTGGCCACAACGGCTGCTCGTATTCGATCGATATCTGAAAGCTGTAAGGTCGCGGCAGATCCGATGTTGGAAGCTCAGGTTTTTGAGACGTTGATGTCTGTGCCCGGAATTAAAATGAGTGGTGTCACGTCTCACTTCGCTCAGCGTCGACAAACCGAGGCTGCCCTCAGAGGCTCGAAGTGCTATCCGGAGGATGCGGATTCACTCAGCACGCTAAAAAGTATCTACAAGAGCGAGGCCGCTGACCTCGAGAAGCTTGTCGCTGAAAAGTTCGGTGATTAACGTGCGTCAACGCGGAAAGAGCTGTCACGTTGCTCTCCGGTCGCGGAGGCAAGCGTTTATCGCAAGCTCACAGTGATCCATTTTCTTGAAAGTATGCAAAAGCCTCCCGTCGAGTATGTCCCGACTGCCGCAGCCGTCCGTCCCAAAATATCTGGAGAAGTGAGATGTCCGAAGCCGACGCTCTTTACAAGAATGCCGGTGCCTTCACCATATTCGAAAAGCTTAAGCTTGGGCAGTCAGTGTTTTTTAACCGCACAATCTGGCCCAATGGCGAGAGCACCTGGCTCGGCCCCTGGGAAAGCCGGGTTAAAGCACACGCAATCGCAGACTTCGTAAAGATGAAGCGAGTGGAAACCGCTTTCATTGTGCACGTTACCAAACGGCGCTGAACCACTACCCGCACAGAGACTCGCCTGCGCATTCCACATGTCGGGAGCTGCGAAGTAACATGTGCGACCGCCGAGCCAGCCAGTGACCTTCCTCGAGTCAAATAACATATGCTATTCGCTAGACTGACGGCTCCACCTTCTCCCACCCAAGCATGTGCTCGTTCTTGTCGAGCCAGGCCTTGCGCTCCTGCCAGTCCGGCAACACGCGCCCCACGAGGTCCCAGAACTCCGGCTCGTGATTACGGTGCTTCAGGTGGCACATCTCGTGGACGACGGCGTATTCGAGCACGGGCTTCGGCGCGGAGATCAGGTGCCAGTTGAGATTGATCTGCCGGTCCTGCCCGCAGCTACCCCAGATGTGCTTCTGGTCCTTGATCTGGATGCCGCGCGGTTTCAGCCCGTGACGCTCTGCATGCTGGCGGACGAAGCCGCGGGCATCGTCGCGCACTCGGCGTTTCAGCCAGAGCCGGAGTGCGCTCTCGATGATCGTGTCTGATGACTCGGGAGACATGTCGGCGGGCTTCCGGATCTGGAAACCATTGCGGAAGCTGACCTCGACGAGCGAGCCGTCGAAGGGCTCGATCGTGAGCCTGGTCATCCGTCCGCGGTAGGGGATCTTGGCGCCGGTGACGAATTTGTAGACGCGCGTCTGCGCCTTGGCGCGTTCGGCCATGTGTTGCACGGTCTCGATGATCCAGGCGCGACGGCGATCGAGAACCGCGTTGATCTGTGCCTCTGTCGCTCCCTCCGGCACCAGCAGCTCAAAAGATTGCGGCGTGACGCTGAGGCTGGCTTTCCGAGCCCTCGGCGATCGCCGCAAAGTGTATTCGATCTCGCGTTCTCCAATGCGATAGACGGCCATTTCACTATCCCGCAAAATGCTTGAGCGCGTAGGCTTCGACCTCTTCCGGGATCTCCTTGAGCTGCGTCAGGCCGGCCAGATGCGCCATGGAGCGCGCCTGCTGCCGCAGGCTTTTGCGCAGTCCGTCCTTCTGCCACCAGCCATATGGCGCGCTCACGGGGTCGGTATAAAGTCCCTCCAGGCGGATCGCCAGATCCTCACATCCCGTCCCGGCGGTGAAGCCGTTGAGGATCTGCAGGATGCCATAGGCGCCGGGAGAAAAACCCGCTTCGACATGCGCGGCATCCTCTGCCGTGATGTCCTTCGCCAGCTCTTCCGCGGCCTTCAGCTTGTCAGCCCAAGAGAGCTGCGCGCCGTCTAGCTTTTCCAAGAGCTGGCGCAGGCGCTCGGAGAATTTGCCATACTGATGCGGGCTGTCGTCGATCCGCTCGGTCACGGTTTTGCGCAGCTCCGTCGTCTTGCGGATCGCCGCCGTCATCAAATCCTCCTCGGTCTTGGCCGTGGGATCGAAATCTTCCCAAAACTCGGGATCGGTGATGTGGCGGAGCTTGACGGTGACGCTGAGACCCGTCGCCTCCAGGTGCTTTTCCAGCATCTCGCGGATCTTCTCGCTGTGGTTCATCTGGTCGAAGGCCTGGCGCTTTTCGAAATGCTGCGTGCCATAGAGCAGGAAGTTGGCGACCCATTTCAGATCGGCGGTGAACTCCAGAACGCTCGGGTCCGGGCTCAGCGTCTCATAGAGGGCGATGAAGCTGCGCGCTTTGGCCTTGAAGTCGAACCACTTGTCCTCACTGCCGAGCAGCTTCACGAAGGCATCATATTCTGCCTTCAGTCCGTCCTTTTCGCTCGCCTTGCGTCTCAGCGGCTTCATCAGCGCGGCGACGGCAGATTGCGCGGCTCTCAGCTGACTGCGCAGATCGTCCAGGTCGCGCATGGCGGTCTTCACGTCATCGGCGCGGTAGGAGGAGAGCGCCTCCTCCAGATGGCCGGAGACGCCGATGTAATCGACGATCAGCCCGTTGCGCTTTCTGGCGTCGGAGACGCGGTTGGTGCGGGCGATCGCCTGCAGCAGGCCGTGCTCCTTCAGCGGCTTGTCGAGATACATGACGCTTTCTATCGGGCAGTCGAAGCCGGTCAACAGCTTGTCGCAGACGATCAGGAACTGCGGGTCGTCGCCCTTGCGGCCAAAGGCCTTCTTCGCCAGTTTTTCCGCCTCGGCGTCGAGATAGTGCGCCTTCAGCTCGGTGCGGATCTCCTGCTTGTGGGCGTCCTCGCTCGGTTTGCCGTCTTCCTGGTTGATGGAGTAGACGCAGGCCGACATGGCATCGGCGCGCGCCAGCGCCTCGGCAGGCCCCATTCCCTCGGCCTTGAGATCCTCGGCAATGACCTTTGTCAGCGCCTGCTTGTAGAGAATAACTGCCTCGCGATCGATGGCGACGATCTGCGCCTTGAATCCGTCCGGCTGGGCGTAGGCCTTGAAATGCGTCCAGATGTCGTAGGCGATCAGCGCGATCCGGCGCGGATGCTTGACCAGATCCTCGATCTGCACCCCGCGCTTCTTGATCTCGTTCAGCTTGTCGTCGTCCAGCTCCGCAAACCAGGTGTCGAACAGGATGTCGATCTTCGCCTCGTCGATATGCCAGTCGGTCTTGCGGCCGGTATAATAGATCGGGACCGTCGCGCCATCCGCCACGGCGTCGTCGATGCCATATTTGTCGAGATAGCCTTCTCCCGGCACCCCGAAGTTCTCGTAGGTGTTCTTGTCATCCTTCTTCACCGGTGTGCCGGTAAAGCCGAAGAAACAGGCGTGCGGCAGCGTGGCCCGCAGATAGGCGCCGAGATCCTTTTCCTGGGTGCGGTGCGCCTCGTCCACCATCACGATCCAGTTTTCCGGATTGGCAATTGCCTCCTTCGAGCCCTGGAACTTGAAGATGGTGGAAAGCGCGGTGTGTCCGTCCTTGCCACTGCGGATCAGCGCGTGCAGATCCTTGATGCTCTCGATCGGTGTCGGGTTCGGCAACCCGCACGCGACAAAGGTGCCGCTGATCTGGCTGTGTAGGTCCACTCTATCGGTCAGCACCAGAATGTTCGGGTTGGTTAGCGCTTCGGATTTTATCGTCCGGTGCGTCTTAAGCTTCAGCGCGGCAAACACCATGGTCAGCGATTTGCCACTGCCCTGGGTATGCCAGATCAGCCCCTGCCGGTGCTTACTCTCGATGACGCGCTCGACAATGCGATTGACGGCACGAAATTGCTGGTAGCGGCAGATTTTCTTGATCGTGCCGGTCTCAGACTTTTCGAATACGACATAATGAGCGATCAAGTCGAGCAGACGGCTGGGTTCCAGCAGGCACCAGAGACCCTTGGCGAGCGTGTCGGGAAAATCACCCTCCACCTTCGGCCAGGGGTCGCGCCAGTCGGCGAAATATTTTGAGCCGGAGCCGGTCGCGCCATAAAGCACCAGCGCGCCGTCGGTGACGATGTTGAAGACGTTGGAGAAGAACAGGCGCGGAATATCTCGCTCATATTGCTTGATCTGCTCGAAGGCCTCGCCGGTCTTGTCCTTCACGTTGAGCGGGCTCTTCGCCTCGATCACTACCAGCGGAATGCCGTTGACATAGACCACGACGTCGGGCTTGCGCGTATGCTCCGCCTTTACCCGCAGCTGATGCGTGACGACAAACTGGTTGTTGCCGGATTCGAGAAAATCGATCACCCGCAGCGTCTGGCGCGTTTCCTGGCCGGTCACCTTACGGGCATAGTTGCCGCGCAGCACTTTTAGCCAGGTCTCGTTGTCGCTGATGGCCGCAAGCTCGCCATAGGTGGCCTCGGCGGATGTGCGGTCGATCCCGTTGATGCGCATCAGCGCTTCCACGAGGTGCGGGCGAAACAGCACCTGGTTCTCGCCGTCCCGAAGCGCGGTGTGCTCTGCGAATGGCACCATACCATAGCCCATGGTCTTGAGATGCTCGATCGTGGGACGCTCGGCAAAATGCCATTCGGGGCCGTGGCTCATGGTATTTACTCCGCAGCCATGGGCAGAGCGTCGGTGACGCGCTTGCGGCCGGTTAGGAGGTCAGACATCAGGGCAGATTTGAGTGACTGAAGCCGATCCAAAGAAGCTTGGTTTAGATCCTCAGCCACTTGTAGCTCTGCAGCTTTGGTTGAGATTCCCATCTGTTCCGCAAATGGGGGAACAGCTACCGACTGACCTGTGATCTCCTTCTTATGCACATGGAGCAAGCTGTCCTTAAAACCGTGGGCTTTCGCCTCAATCTTGAAGGTGATCAGCTTCAACGTCTGAAAAAGCCAGCGCTTATCGACATCCTCCCGGCAAGAGATTTTGAAGATGTGTTGATTTAGAACTCCCAGCGGCCCTGGCCAGATCGTCGGACCAAAAGAAACTCCTCGAACACCTGCCCAAGCGAACAAAAGATCGCCCGGATTAATCAGCCACTTATCGAGAGGTGTTCCGTCAAAGTAGTTGAAATTTTTGCTGCCGTTCAGATTCTGGATGCGTATGATCGGTAGGCCTTTATCGCTCCAGTCCGGCGGCCGGAAACCATTACCGTTTGAAAGCACGCACAGTTCATCAACCGGCTTAATCTCCCAGCCCTCCGGAAGCTCCCCGATCTCCGTCTGCTTGAAACGCGTGTGGCCGATGCCTTTGGTGAGCAAGCGTTCCAGCACGCCCTGCTTGACCTTTCTAGTCTGCTCGATCACCGCCCGCGTTGCTGCAATGGCCTCGTCAATGCTGGACAGTATTTCGGCGATGCGGCGCTGCTCGTGAAGCGGGGGGAGAGGGATTGAGAGTTTTCCTAAAGTCGAGAAAGAGATCGACTTACGGCGATTGACGCCTCCGTTTCCAAGCGCATCAAACTGACCATTCGTGGCACAGAATTTGAAAAGACGAAGAATGAAGTCCGGATCCGCCTGACGTTCATCGATCTCGAACACAGTATACATGGGGCTGATTAGCCCCACGTCGAAACGAGTGAGACGATCGACTGAGCCCTCATCGAGGTGGATCGTCGCGTAAGCAAATTGTCCCTTCCGAACGATTTTGTAGTTCTCTGTGTCTGCGCTAAACACCTTTTTCTTGAAGTATTCCTCAGATGGGACGAAGCCATCGTATTTGGTGACGCTCAGAACCGGGATCTCATCACGGCTGCGATTTCTTGATGACACGTCGGACGCGATGTCGCTGAAGGGGGTAAGCCTCCACCCCACTGCCACCTCACGCGACATAGCCAAGCTCCCGCAAAAAGCCCATCATCCGCGCTTCTGCCGCATCCCGCTCGGCCTGAAGCTCGACCAGTTTTTCGACTTCCGCCGCGACATTGACCCGCTCGGCCTCTTCGCCCAGATGCACATACCGGCTGATATTAAGGTTGAAGTCGTTCGCCTCGATCTCGCTGACCGGCACCACACGCGCCAGCCGCTCAACATCGGCAAAGTCGCCATGGGCCCTCGCCAGCGTCGCGACATTAGCCTCCGAAAGCTGGTTCTGGTTCTTGCCGTCTACCTTCTGCTCGGCACCGTTGACGATCAGGATCTGACCTTTGCGCGCCGCGGGCTTCTGTTTGCGCACGATCAGGATGCAGGCCGGAATGCCCGCGCCATAAAACAGGTTGGGCGCAAGGCCAATGACGGCCTCGATCAGATCATCCTTGATGAGCCCCTCGCGGATCTTACCCTCGGCACCACCGCGAAACAGCACGCCATGCGGCAGCACGACGCCGCAGACGCCATCCTCCTTCAGGCTCGCCACCATATGCTGCACGAAGGCGAGGTCGCCGTAAGACTTCGGCGGGCAGCCATAGCGGTCGCGGCCATAGGCGTCGCCATTCGACCAGACATCATGGCCCCAGCTTTTTAGCGAAAAGGGCGGGTTGGCCAGCACCCGGTCAAAGGTGCGGATGGCCTTCACGCTGTCACCCGTCAGATGTTTCGGCTCCAGCAGCGTATCGCCGCGCGCCACTTGTGCATCGTCGATATCATGCAGGAACAGGTTCATCTGGCAGATCGCCCAGGTGTTGAGGTTACGCTCCTGGCCGAACAGCGACAGACTTTTCGGGTTTTTGCCCTGCCGCTCCAGATGATGAACGGCTTCCAAGAGCATGCCGCCCGAGCCGCAGGTGGGGTCATAGATCGACATGCCTCCTTCGGGCTTCAGGCATTCGACGATCAGCCGCACGACCATCTTCGGCGTATAGAACTCGCCACCCTTCTTACCGGCGTCATCGGCAAACTGCGCGATCAGATATTCATAAGCCTGGCCCAACACATCCGGCTCGACATCGGCATTGCGCAGGCGATAGGTTTCAAAATGCTGCAGCAGCTTTTCCAGCATGGCGTCCGGAAAGCGCTCCTTGTTGTTGAAATCGACATCCTGAAAGACACCGCGCAGCTTCATGTTCGCGTCTTCAATCGCGCGAAAGGCGGCGTTCAGATGCGTGCCTATGTCGGTTGTGTGCTTGCGCACATCCTTCCAGAAATGGGCCTTGGGAATATCGAAGCGGTGTTCTTCCGGATCGGCGGCGATGTCAGCATCGTTATAGCGCGCCAGCCGCTCCTCATACTCTTCCTCCCAGACGTCCGAGAGACGCTTGAAGAAAAGGAGACCGAAAATGTAGTGCTTGTAATCACCGGAATCGATCGATCCCCGTAGGATATCAGCCGCCCGCCAGAGATGGGTTTCTAGCTGCGCCAGGCTCAACGTCGTCATTTATGCTCATACCTCACATCAGCCGCAGGCTGATCCTAACAAATCGCCGCGCACCGGCAAATTATCTGGACATGGGTCGCAAAGCGAATAGAAATTTGAGCACAATCTGTGGTGATGCCCGAGGTGAATCTTGAGCGGTATCAAACTGTTTCATTCCAAAGAAGGATTAGGGGAGCTTGTTGACTTGCTAGCACCGTTCACAACCCCTCCCATTGGCATTAGGTTTCGCCAGTCGTGAGCTGCCGGCATAAAAAACAGGTTAGCTATCTGGAAGGCGTGGCGCTCGGGCTCTTTCTGGCGACATTGGCCTTTCTGTTCGCCTTTATGTTCATCGACTTCAAGCTGGCGAATGATGATTGGGTCGGATTTTTCGGCAGTATCGTCGTCGCTCTCTTTTCCATCGGTGCGGCATGGCTGGCGTTGCAGGGCAACAAGGCGCAAATACAGCAGGCGGCAGACTTAGAGGAAGAGCGGAGGCTTAGATCTCTTGCCGCGGCCAGAGCCATGCTGCCCGCCGTCCTGTCGGAGATATGCCAGATTGCACAAAACAATCTGCGATTACGTTTCGTCCCCGGCCACGGGCCAATAGGCTCCGAGCTACCAGCCGCAACGGTCTTCCAACCGATGCCTGAGGGCGTAATTCCTGTGCTCAAGGAAGTGATCCAGTATGCGGACGCGGCTACGCAAGACCGACTGAGCAATATTCTCCGACACTTCCAGGTGTTCGAGGCTAGGCGGGTCGGAGCAGAAATCGCTTTGCTGGAGCCGATGGTTACCCAAGGGCAGCTTTCGACCTATAACGCGATTTCGGAGGTTTTGGGTTGGGCTGCTGTTTACGCCATATCTGAGAGCGCCTTCAGGTTCGCCCGTGGAATCTCATCGTCCATCCCCTCGGCAATTGGTGCCGCAGATGTCCGGCGGGCGTTCTTCAGTGCAGGTATCGTGTTGGAGAGTTACCCCCTTCTCGAGCAGCGGCTTACAGCGAGAGCGCAAGAAGGGCGGCTGGAGTTGCGATGGAATGATTGAGCTATGCAGTCCTGTTCTACGGCCAAGTAAGCCTAAAGGAGGCCAAGAGCCATGAGCTACGATGAACAGATCGGTCGGGTTGTGAAGATATTCATAACCGGCAAGGATCCGCGAAGCCTCCGAACTGTCGAGCTCGACAACTGGACTGGTGTTGCGATCACAGGGCAACCGGAGTTCTTCAAGAAAGCACTTGAAGCGGAGGTTTTGGCACGATCCTGCGTCTACCTGTTGATCAAGAGTGGTGCCGAGGACGACCTGCCGGAGATTTATGTCGGCGAGAGCGACGACTTCTCGCAGCGCTATACGAACGGCAAATTCCCCATCGAGTTTGACACATTCCTGATATTCACAAGCAAGGATGACAACCTTACGCGTGCACACGTCAAATGGCTGGAGGAGAAGTTGTGGGCCATCCTCAAAGGCAATAGCGGAAAGGTGGTTGTTGCCAATGCAAATAAGCCCACAAGTTCGAATCTGCCTCGCGCCGATGTTGCGACGATGCGAACCTATCTTGGAAACATGATCTATGTTCTGGAAGCGCTTGGATATGATCTCTTCACTGTAAAGGAGAGAACCTCGACATCGCCAGCCGGACAGGTGGAACAGGGTAACGACGAGGCGCACGACTTGATACTCGACCTCTATGCCACGCTGCCAAAGCGGGTCGATGATCGGGCGTTTCTTCGCTATGAGGATGGCGCCTACGTTCTAAAATCCGGCTCTAAGATCAACTTGAGGATCACGGAGAGTTTGCCGTCAAACGTTCGGAAGTTACGTGAGCAGTTGATTGAGGATGGCCGCCTCATCGAGGTTGGTGATCACATGGAACTCACCAGAGACATCCCCTTTTCGAAACCTTCACCGGCCTCCGCTCTCGTTAAGGGCCGAAGCTCTACCGGCTATCAGGACTGGTTGAGAGTGACAGACAGTGTGCCGCTCGGCGCAGCTCTTGGTATCGCGGCCGCTATAAAAGAGGTGGTCTAAACGGCGTAGTAAGGCCACACTGCCGGCGCACAAGACGCAAAGTGCCAGCCCGATTTTTCGCCGCTATGAGACAGCCCGCGCAACATGCGCCGACCAGCAAAGCGGAGAGGTGGCTGAGTGGTCGAAAGCACCGCACTCGAAATGCGGCGTGCCTGCGAGGGCACCGTGGGTTCGAATCCCACCCTCTCCGCCATGCATCATCTTGATTGATTGGTTCGCACCAAGTCGTGGTGCCGGTGTTGCCACATTTCGTAGAAAACATGTTTTGTCATGATCGTCATATCCTGATCCATCTTGGTACAGACGTCCGATTCAACGGCCCAAGGTGAAGCGCCGAACACGTGAATCCGTATCGCCTCGAGAGCTGCGTCAGGTTCTTGTCGTTATTGCATTCTCGACCAATCGCCTCTGTCGCCATGGCGCTTCTGCGCAGAAATTGGCCCCGAATTTGTCCCTTCATCACCGCGAAAAATATTCTGCAAAATCTGGAATCAGATAACCTAGTGGAAATTCCGTCCTCTTGGCATGACCTGCCCCGGATCAGACCCCTGTAAATGGCAGGCGTCGAAGGTCTCACAAGGCTCGGTACGTGGTTTAACGGTCGAATGCGATTTTGGCTGCTGTGAACCACCATCGGATTTGAGCGCCTTGTCGGATCCTAGATCACCGAACTGCCCGGCTTCCCGATGAAGCAGGCTTAGCATCTGCGTAATGTCCTCGATATGCTCGACGACAGTATGGATGACCCCACTTTGGCTTTGCAGTCTTCCACGGATCTTTACCAGCCGAGCACCCATCACCACGGAGCGATATTTTTCAAAGATCTTTGGCCAGACGATGGCATTGGCGACACCTGTCTCGTCTTCAAGCGTGATGAAAATCACCCCCTTCGCTGACCCGGGACGCTGCCTTACCAATACGATGCCTCCGATCGTCACTCTTTGACCATTGCGGATATTGAGAAGGTCAACGCTTTGCGTAATACCCATGGACCGAAATTGGTCGCGCAGGAAGGAGACTGGATGAGCCTTGAGGGAAAGCGAAAGATGCCGATAGTCCTCAATCACCTCCTCCCCTGGCAGCATTAGGGGTAGCTGAGCCTGAGGCTCCGGCCGGAGGTTCATATGCTCCGCAATCTCGAACAAAGGAGCACGGTTCAGAGCACTTTTCACGTCGAGGCCTCTGACCGCCCATAATGCCTGTCTGCGGCCCAGCCCGATCGAACCGAAACCATCGGCATCCGCAAGCCGTTCGAGACTGGCTTTGTCCAATCCGGATCGGAACCAAAGATCGTGAACACTCTGATACCCCTCACTGCGATTGGCTGTAAGCTTGTCTCTCATGTCCTTTTCGTTCAGGCCCTTCACCTGACGAAAGCCGAGCCTTATTCCATACCGGGTTTTGATGACATCGCGCATGCTCTCATGCCGTTTTTCGATCCTGCCCGAATTGAATGTGATCTCCTCTAGGGTGCAGTCCCATTTCGACCGATTGACATCGACCGGAAGCACGCTCACCCCATGTTCGCGCGCATCCCGGATAAGCTGCGCCGGCGCATAAAATCCCATGGGCTGCGAGTTCAATAAAGCCGCGCAGAAGACATCCGGATAATAGGTTTTGATCCAGCAGGATGCATAAACGAGGAGAGCGAAAGACGCCGCATGGCTTTCCGGAAAACCGTATTCGGCAAACCCTTCGATCTGGCTGAAGCACTGTTTTGCGAAGTCTTCGGAATAATTGCGCTCAAGCATTCCATTGATGAAATCCCGTTCGAATTCCTTGACGCGACCGGATCGCTTGAAGGTCGCCATGGAACGTCGAAGCTTATCCGCCTTCGCCGCAGGAAATCCGGCCGCGGTAATGGCGATCTGCATCGCCTGTTCCTGAAATAACGGGACGCCCAGCGTTCTTTCTAAGACCCGTTCAAGAGCCGGATTCGGATATTCTATTGGCCGTCCATGGCGGCGATCTTCGCGGCGCTTGAGATAGGGATGAACCATGTTACCCTGAATAGGACCGGGCCGCACGATCGCCACTTCAACGACGAGGTCGTAGAATCGTTCGGGCCTAAGTCTGGGCAGCATGCTCATCTGTGCCCGGCTTTCAATCTGGAAAACCCCGATCGTATCGGCTCTGCATATCATTCCATACACATTGGGATCTTCGTCTTTTTCCAGAAGACCTGCGAGTGTTTCTTCGCGATCGTAGTGATGCCGCAAAAGCTCGAAAGCCTTTTTCAGGCACGTCAGCATGCCGAGCGCCAGAACATCGATCTTCAAAAGCTTCAGCGTATCGAGATCATCCTTGTCCCATTCGATCATATAGCGGCCCGGCATTGCCGTTTTCATGATCGGCACCACTTCGTCGAGTCTGTCACGTGTAATGAGAAACCCGCCGACATGCTGGGTCAAGTGCCGTGGAAATCCCATCAATTCCCGTGCATGGGCGATGACCTTTTTCGTCAGGGCATCACTGGCATCAAGGCCGGCGACCTTGGCATCACGCTCGGAAAGCCCATCTTCCGACCAACCCCAGACCGTGCTTGAAAGTGCCGCCTGAACATCTTCAGACAACCCGAAAGCCTTGGCAACCTCACGACCAGCCATACGGGTCCGGTAGCTCGTCACCGCCGCCGTCAATCCGGCATGCCGATACCCATAATGCCTGTAAATATACTGGATGACCTCCTCGCGCCGCCCATGCTCGAAATCGACATCGATATCCGGCGGCTCGTTCCGTTCCGTTGAAATGAAGCGCTCGAAAAGCAAGGTCGTAAAAGTGGGATCAACGTCTGTGATTCCAAGACAGAAGCAGACCGTTGAATTGGCAGCAGAACCGCGCCCCTGACACAGGATTTTCAGCTCATGTCGCGCATGCCAGACGATGTGGCGGACTGTCAGGAAATAGGGCTCGTATTCCATTTCCTTGATGAGATCGAGTTCGTAACGGATCTGCCGGGACACATCCGCTCGAACGCCTTGAGGAAACCGCCTGTGCGCTCCTTCCCATGTCAACCGCTCGAGCGTCTCCGAGACGGTTTCTCCCGGCACACTTTCGTCCGGGTAATTGTGCTCCAATTCCTGCAGGGAAAAGTTCAGCTTGTTGAAGAATGTCGCCGTGTTCGTCACGGCATCGGAATAGGCATGAAAAAGACGCGCCATTTCGGATGCCGGCTTGATATGCCTGTCGCCATTCGGAGCAAGCCGAAATCCGGCGTCCTGGATCGTCACGTGATGGCGAATGGCAGTCACGACATCCGCCAGAGATCGCCGGTAGGGCAGGCTGAAAATCGGCAGGTTGGTCGCGATCAGAGGCACACGATTTTTACGCGCGATCCGGGCGAAGGTAGCAAAGACAAATGGATCGCGCCCGTCATAGGTTGGCGACAGAGCGAGATAGATATTTTTGCGGAACTTCTCCCGAAACAAACCAAGCCGTGCATCGAGATCTGCGAGATAAACGCCATCTTCAGCGCGAGAAAAATCCGGTACCACCGCCAGCATCATCTCGTGAGACCATTCCAGAAAATCCCACTCTTCCAGAATGCAGGAGCCCTTCTCTGTTCTCAGATTGCCCGTGCTGAGCAGCCGGCAGAGATTGGCCCAGCCCTTTCGGTTCTGCGGATAGGCAAGGACATCCGGCGTACCATCCGAAAAGACGAGCCGGGCACCGGGATGAAACCGGCATGGCTTTATGGCTTCTTCCTCACCCTCCTCCCTGCCCTTCTCCTTCTGCCGCTCGAAAAGCGCAGTCATCTCTTTGATCTGATTATAGGCACGCACCACGCCGGCAACGGAATTCCGGTCAGCAATTCCCAATCCGGAAAGACCGAGGACGCTGGCGGACAAGACCATCTCTTCAGGCCCTGCCGCGCCTTCGAGAAAAGAGAAGTTTGTCTTGGCACCGATCTCGAAAAACACGTCAGAATCCATCATGCAAAAATCCCGTGGATACGCCATGTCGGCGGGGGATCGTCACCGTAGCGACCCAGGCGGAAAACCCAGAAAAGCCGCCCAAGCTCGCTTTCAAGACGGAAATAATCGCGTTCTTCTGCCTTATCGTCGTCAAGCCACCATTCCGGTGCAATCCGCTCGGGTCCCTCGGCACGCGTGATCTTGTGCATGACATGCCGCCAACGGAATTGCTGCGGTGGACCATCGGGTACGGTGGCGGCAAAGGCTTCGACCGGTTCCGGACGACGCAAAAGCCGCAAAGGACGATCGGACTTCGGCTGAAACTGCAATTCTGCCCCGATATCCGGGCGCCTTTCCATTCCCGCAATCGCGGGAACGAACATTTCGGCGCATTCGGGAATATGACTTTGACGAAGCTGGTAAACCTGAAGACAGTTCGCGCCCAGCCGAGCCGAAACCCTGTCGATGAAATCCGCAAGTGATGCCTCTCTTTCGCTATTTCCTGCAAAATCGCTCTGAAGCGCATCGAAAACATCGTGCTGCAACACATTGAGCCGCAGGAGTTCGAAGCCGAAACCTGCATCGAGATCGTCATGAATGGAGTTGAGGCGCTCTGAAAACAGGCGGGAAATCCGTTTCGGGTCTCGTAACGGGCGCGCAGCGCCCGCAGAAATCCGAAATACCTTTCCATCGACACGGAAAAGAACAAGCTCGAAAACTCTCCCGCCGGCTCCACGATTTTCCAGGCTAAGCTTGAGTGAAGAAGCGATCTCGGCTGTCATCCCGAGAATATCTTCTTCAGCCTGGATCGGTTCGCTCAACTGGCGCTCCGCAGAAAGCGATGCCACCGGGCGCCGAGGCGAGATCGCTTCCTCGTTTGCACCGAGCGCCTGATCGAGCCTCAGCAGCAATTGCGCACCAAACCTGCGGGCAAGCGGTGCCCTTGGCATGGACATGATATTGGCAACCCGCTTCAGACCAAGCTTGCTGAGCGAGGCGATCGTTCCCGTATCGAGGCGAAGCGCATGGGCAGGCAAGGCACTGAGTACATCCGCCATACCTTCTGCGGCAATCACACCGCCACGACCGAACCGGCTGACAGCCCAGGACAGCCCAGGAGAGTTGGAAATCGCGCCACGCACATCAAAACCCATCTGCCGAAGCCGGGCGAGGATATCGGGAAGCATGACTTCCTCTCCCCCGAAAAGATGGGCACAGCCGGTGATATCAAGGAAAAGGCCATTTTCCCCATCCAATGCCACAAGCGGCGTATAGCGATCACACCAATCGGCAATGGCTTCAAGAAGTGTAAGATCCGCCTTTTCATCCTCATCGAATACATCGACTTCCGGATACATCGCCCTTGCCTCGGCAAGCCCCTGCCCTCGCTTCAAACTGGTTGCTTCAGCGGCTTCGTCGAGTGATATCAGCCGTAATGCATTATCGCGCCGACCGGCGCAGACGATCGGCGGATGTTCAGGACGCTTTTTCGAACGCCAGGACAGACCCCAGAGCTTTCGGGCGATCCTGTCGGTCGGCAGATGCGGAAAGTGAAGCGCCAGAATGCGCTGGCCACTTGCCGACAAAGGAAGGTTTGTTTGGCTCTTGGGCGAGATGAAATTGGCGGTCACGAAGGTTCCACTCCAGACGAAAGGTGAGAGGAGCCGGGTTGCGGCTCTTCTCCAGGGTGATGTTAAAAACCGGATGACCGATGCTGCCGCCAAGCAAGCTGCCATCCACGAGACGCCGCTCTAAAGCCGGCGCCGGTTCGACAGACATGCGGAAGGAAGCGCTGCTGGCCTCCTCTTCTCCTGCATGTCGCAACAGGAAAAGCGGCCGCCCTGCCGCCTTTGCCCGAAGATTGAGCCTTCGGCTTTCCGTCAAACCGAAAGGCTTCGGATTCCCGTGTATTTCGAAGATCGTCGCGACAAACGCTTTGCTTTCCAGCGCGGCCTCCGCCAACCACAAAGCATCATCCAGCCTGCGAGGCGATGCATGAAAGACCGTATGGGGATCTATGCCGAATTGCTTGATACCTCCGGCATAAGGAACGCCCGTTTCGCAAGCGGAGAACCCGTCAGCAATCCAGAGCAGCGGTCCTTCAATGGCTTTTCGAGCTTTCAGAAGCCCCACAAGCGATAGGACAAAGCCGCTTGCCGATCCGGCATCATTGAAGGAACCGGAACGGATTTCGGTAAGCGTATCGAGCAGCAGGCCACCATTCAGCGCATCATCAAGACCCGGAATGTCGAAAGACAATCGTTCATGGACGATCCGTCCTTCGCCGTCAGCCCGAATGGCGATATTCTCCATTTCTGCCGCAGCCACTGCCGGCAAATTTTTGCCTTCCAGTCTGGCGATCTGTTCGCGCAGGGCAAAAAGCTTCTCCTGCGCCGCGGCGTTGCGTGCCATGGCGTCAGCTCCATTTCTAAATGTTCACTTTATGTTCTTATAGATTCCAGAGCCCATTGGCGGAGTCAACAGCCGCAGGACAGGAATCTTTTCCTCATTTGCTATAGCGATGATTCTTATCTCGAAAAAAAGGAGCATCGGCCTTATATGTCTCCTCACAAAAGGGAGAACCCATGGCTCGTATTGACCAAACCGACGACTGGCAGGATCGCCATGCGCCAACGATAAGCACCTTCGAGTCGCTGGCGATCGATGCTTATGGTCATCTTCCGAAGGAATTCAGGGCCCTCACCGCCAACCTCACCATCGAAATCGAAGATTTCCCGGACGATGACGTTTTCGAAGACATGGCACTGGAAACGCCATTCGATCTTCTCGGCCTTTTCGAAGGCCGTGGAATTTCGGAACGTTTCACGGTGGAAACGGGAGAGCTCCCGAACCGGATCCGGCTCTACCGTCGCCCGATCCTCGACTACTGGGCTGAAAACGAGGAAACCCTGGGTGACATCATCACCCATGTTCTGATCCATGAAATCGGCCATCATTTCGGCCTCAGCGATGAAGACATGGAGCGGATCGAAGCCAGCGCCGAGAATGCAGCCCAGCGCTGATCAGTAGCGGCTTATTGTTCGCCGAGCTTTATCTCGGGATGATAGTCCTTGCCCTCTACCGTCTTCGTAACCGCTTGGCCGCACTGCATGATCCCGGTTGCGGCATTGAACGCATAAGTGGGCGAACCGTGGAGGTCCCATCCCTTGTTCAATGCCGCAGTCACCTTGTGGCAAAAGGAGGAATCGTCCGGAGCGGTAAGCAGTCGGTAGAGTTTCATCGAGATCTCTTTCTTTCAAGAATCATGGCGGCCTGAGCCAGAAGCGTTTTAGCCTGCACAAGGTGAAGGCGCTCGATCATTTTTCCATTGAGATTGATGACATTGAGGCTTCGAGCCTCAGGCTGTTCGAAAGCCGAAACGATCGCTTCCGCTTCCTCAAGGCTTTGCGGGTCCGGCCCGAAATGCTGGTTCGCCATCTCGATCTGCGCCGGATGGATTAGCATCTTGCCGGAAAATCCCATGGCCCTCCCCTGGGCACATTCAGAAGCGAAGCCGGCATTGTCCTTGAAGTCGTTGAACACGCTGTCGATCACATCGACCCCGTAAGCGCGTCCGGCAAGTACGATTTGCATCAGCCAGGGCACGAGATAGGCCCTGCCTGCCTGCGGCAGCACCCCGGTCTCCTTCCTCAGATCGTTCAAGCCGACCACAAGGCATTTCAGGCCTTTACTCTCTGCAGCTATGGAAGAGGCATTCAATACCCCCTTCGGTGTCTCGATCATTGCCCATAAGGCGATCGGTCTGACCGGAGCAAACTGCGCAAGCATGTCGACCACTTCGGCAATTTCAGAAGCGTGTTCGACTTTTGGAAGAGCAACAGCATCCGGCTTGATCTTCGCAACCAGTTTCAGATCGTCCGCCCCGAACTCGCTTTCCAGCGGATTTATGCGAACGATCCGCTGTTGCTGCGATTGAGGCTGCTGAGAGAAAGCTTGGGCAAGATTGTCCCGCGCCTCTGACTTTTTCTCAGGCGCGACGGAATCCTCCAGGTCGTAGATTACGCCATCACAGTCGAGCTTCGGTGCCTTCTCCAGGGCTCGCCTGTTGTCTGCCGGAACGCTGAGAAGCGAACGACGAACGGGAGGGATATGATCTTTCAAGAATTCCATCACTCTCTTCTGCCAATATTTTCAGGCCCCGACAATGAAGCCTCTTGCAAGCCGGGATCACAAAGCCCACATTTTCACATGCAGAAAGGTTTGGACATGCAAAACATTCGGTCCTTCTTCATCATCGTTACGGCCATCGCACTGCTCGCCGCAGCAGCTCTGTTGACGGCATCTCTGACGATCGCATTCATGGGTACGCTTGCTATTCTTTCCATCGGCAAGGCCCTTTCAAGCCGGTTGAAACCGGCACAGGTGCGCGCCAAAAGCAAGCAGAGCGACATGCGCGTCTGGAATGACGGTCGCGGCACGATCATCGATATGTGAGCCCTACAATCAGCACGGTTTTCGGTCACCATTGTGCGGTGTACCGATTGGTACTGAATCGGACTTCAAATTCTCCCGAAAATACTTTATGGCAGCGCTATAAAGTCTTCGTGGAGGCCGATCATGGAAAAGTTCGAAAAGCTGACGGGCGTTGCCGCCCCCCTTCCGGTTGTCAATGTCGACACCGACATGATCATTCCGAAGGATTATCTCAAGACCATCAAGAGAACGGGCCTTGGAAAGGGTCTTTTCGCAGAGGCGCGTTATCGCGAGGATGGTTCGGAAAATCCTGATTTCGTTTTGAACAAGCCGGCTTATCGCGGCGCCAAGATCATCGTTGCAGGTGACAATTTCGGCTGCGGCTCGTCGCGCGAGCATGCTCCCTGGGCCTTGCTGGATTTCGGCATACGCTGCGTCATTTCCACCAGCTTCGCCGATATCTTCTACAATAACTGTTTCAAGAACGGCATTCTGCCGATCGTCGTCAGCCCGAAAGATCTGGAAAAGCTGATGGACGACGCAGAGCGCGGTTCGAATGCCATCCTGACAATCGACCTTGAAGCCCAGGAAATCACCGGCCCAGATGGTGGTCACCTGCATTTCGACATTGATGCCGGCCGCCGTCATATTCTGCTGGAAGGATTGGACGATATTGCCTCGACTTTAAAAAGCGATGCTGCAATCTCGAGCTTCGAGACAAAGAATCGCAGCGATCGTCCCTGGCTCTGACGGACACGCCCTCATCCTGCGGCAGGCTCGGATGAGGTGTTTCCAGGCGCAGCCCGGCTGTGCGGGATATTGTGAGCCTGCAGAACTGCAAGGACAGCAGACGAATGGCAAAAAACCTTTTCCTTCTTCCCGGTGATGGCATCGGCCCTGAAGCTATGGGCGAAGTCCGCAAGATTATCGCCTATATGAACGGTGCGATGAACGCTGATTTCTCGCTCGACGAAGGCCTTGTCGGCGGCAGCGCCTACGATGCGCATGGGGTCGCAATTTCCGAAGAGGACATGGCCAAGGCAATGGCGGCGGACGCCGTTCTGTTTGGGGCGGTTGGTGGTCCCAAGTGGGATTCCGTTGCCTACGAGGTACGTCCTGAAGCCGGCCTGCTTCGGTTGCGCAAGGACATGCAGCTTTTCGCCAACCTGCGTCCCGCAATCTGCTATCCGGCGCTTGCATCCGCCTCCTCGCTCAAGCCCGAACTTGTCGAAGGCCTTGATATCCTGATTGTGCGCGAACTGACGGGCGGCGTCTATTTCGGCGAGCCGAAGGAAATCATCGACCTGGGCAACGGCCAGAAGCGTGGCATAGATACCCAGATCTACGATACCTACGAAATCGAACGTATCGCCGGCGTTGCTTTCGAACTCGCTCGTACGCGCAAGAATACCGTTTGCTCGATGGAAAAGCGCAATGTGATGAAGTCTGGCGTCCTGTGGAACCAGGTCGTCACAGAAACGCACAAGCGCAGCTATTCCGACGTCAAGCTGGAGCATATGCTGGCAGATGCCGGCGGCATGCAGCTCGTGCGCGCGCCAAAACAGTTCGACGTCATCGTGACCGACAATCTGTTCGGCGACATGCTTTCGGATGTTGCTGCGATGCTGACGGGCTCGCTCGGCATGCTGCCTTCCGCCTCGCTCGGCACCGCAGATGCGAAGACCGGCCAGCGAAAGGCAATGTATGAACCCGTGCATGGTTCTGCGCCGGATATCGCCGGAAAGGGTATCGCCAATCCGATCGCGATGATCGCATCCTTCGCCATGTGCCTGCGCTATTCGTTCAACATGATTTCGGAAGCCGATCATCTCGAAAAAGCGATCGCCACCGTACTCAATAAGGGCATCCGCACCGGCGACATCATGGCGGAAGGATGCCACCAGGTCGGTACATCCGAAATGGGTGACGCGATCCTCAAGGAATTCCAGGCACTTTCTGCGTAACAGTCGATTGCAGAATGAATACGGAAAAGCCCGGCACATGGCCGGGCTTTTCTGTTTTAAGCCTTGAATGACGTGGACATCACTCCGCGTGAATGTCGCGATCCTTGGTTTCAGGCAGGAACAGAACGCCTACGACCAGCGTGATGACCGCGAAGACGATCGGGTACCAGAGGCCGTAATAGATGTTGCCTGCAGCCGCACTCATCGCAAAGGCCGTTGCCGGCAGAAGCCCACCGAACCAGCCATTGCCGATGTGATAAGGCAGCGACATGCCCGTATAACGGATGCGGGTGGGGAAGAGCTCGACAAGCAGAGCCGCTATCGGGCCGTAAACCATCGTCACGTAAAGCACGAGAACGAAGAGAACCGCGATCGTTCCCACCCAGTTTACCCGAGCCGGATCGGCCTTCATCGTGAAGCCGCCACCATTGGCAACCGTATAGACCGGCATATCGGTTACGCTTTTTGCCTCATCGGCCGTCAGAAGCTTCTGAGTGACGAGATCCGCGGAGCTGACCGTTGCCTTGTCGCCGGCACGAACAGCTTCGGCATTCAGTCCCAGTTCCGGGTTTGCAGCAATGAAGCCATCGAGCTTGGAATCCGGCACCTTGGCAGCGCCACGGGTGAGCGGATAGCCCGCATCGTGAAGCGCGACGTTGATGCCTTTCTCCAATGCGGTCTGCTTTGCCTTGGCGTCGGCACCGGCCGTGATCGCGTCGTAGCTGGTCACGGTATTGTCGCCGATCTTGACCGTTGCCGGCTGCCCTGCCGGACCGGGCACGACTTCATAAGGCACCGAGTTCCTCGTCAGGAACGAGGTCGCGATATCGCAGGAACTGGTAAACTTTGCCGTACCCGTCGGGTTGAACTGGAATTTGCAGTCTGCCGGGTCGGAACTCACCGTCGCGCGGATCGAAGCCTGAGCTTCGGCGAGCGCCGGGTTCGCCATATGGGTCAGCGCCTTGAACAGCGGCATATAGGTAACCGCTGCAATTAGCAGACCTGCCATGATGATCGGTTTGCGGCCGATCCTGTCGGACAGGGAACCGAAGATCACGAAGAACGGTGTCGCGAGAATAAGGGCGATTGCCACCATGATATTGGCGGATTGCAGATCGACCTTCAAAACGTTCTGCAGGAAGAAGAGAGCGTAAAACTGGCCGCCGTACCAGACGACCGCCTGGCCCATCGTAGCACCCAGCAGGGCGATGATGGCGATCTTCGCATTTTTCCAGGTGCCGAAGGCTTCCGTCAGCGGAGCTTTCGAACCCTTGCCCTCGGCCTTCATCTTCTGGAATGCTGGCGACTCGTTCATTTTCACGCGGATCCAGACGGATACGCCGAGAAGAACGACCGACAGAAGGAAGGGAACGCGCCAGCCCCATTCGGCAAAGGCCGCAGGCCCCATCAGCGACTGGACCAAGACGATCACGATCAGCGACAGGAAGAGCCCGAGCGTTGCCGTTGTCTGGATCCAGGACGTGAAATAACCGCGTCGTCCGTTCGGCGCGTGTTCCGCTACATAGGTGGCGGCACCGCCATATTCGCCGCCGAGCGCCAGGCCCTGCAACATGCGCAGGATGATCAGGATGATCGGCGCAGCAATCCCGATCGTTGCAGCCCCTGGCAGGATACCGACCAGGAAGGTGGAGCAACCCATGATGAGGATAGTGACGAGGAAGGTGTATTTTCGACCGACAAGGTCGCCCAATCGGCCGAAGACAAGCGCGCCGAACGGGCGCACCAGGAAGCCGGCAGCGAAGGCGAGCAACGTGAAGATGTTGCGCGTAGCCTCGGGATACTGTGTGAAAAAGGTAGCGCCGATATAAGTGGCGAGCGACCCGTAAAGATAAAAATCATACCATTCGAACACGGTACCGAGAGAGGATGCGAAGATGACCTTCTTCTCCTCCCGTGTCATCGGTGCGGCTTTTGTACTCGCCGTCGTCGTGACGTTTGCCATTGTCGTCCTCCCAACAAGGTGAAATCCTCGCAAGGTTGCTTCAGCATTTCCTCCTTTGCCGAAACAACCGTGACGCGATTGTCGCAGATTGACAGAAATCAGGACATCCGGTGAGTGATGCTTTGGGATTATGACTTTCGTCTAAAATTTGGCGTCCTTGACGGCAAAGCAGCCTCTGCGTTCGCCTCGTCTTGACTCCATTCCAGAATGTTCTAAACACATGCGCGAACGGGAAAACGCCCAATGATTGCCTGCGACCTTTACATCGCTGCATCTCGACTGCCGGCTGAACAAGCCGGACAGCGTTTTTTCGCTTTCTCCAAAACCAAGGCCAAAGCGACGACGAAAACCGTCTGACGTCTCTGGCCCGCCGCTCTCTCCCCGGCAAGGTCGGGGACAAGGAACGCCGTGACCTCTAAGGTACGGCTTCCCCCTCACCGACCGAGGAGAGACAGAAAGAGAGCATAGACATGGGTTTCAAGATTGCAATCGCCGGTGCAACCGGCAATGTCGGCCGGGAAATGCTGAACATCCTGGCAGAACGCGGCTTTCCGGCTTCTGAGGTTGTGGCGCTGGCTTCTGCCCGTAGCCAAGGCACCGAAGTTTCCTTCGGTGACAAGACGCTGAAGGTTTCCAACCTCGAGAATTACGATTTCTCCGACACCGACATCTGCCTGATGTCCGCCGGTGGCGACATTTCCAAGAAGTGGTCGCCAAAGATCGGCGCGAAGGGCTGCGTCGTCATCGATAACTCCTCTGCATGGCGTTATGATTCGGAAGTTCCCCTGATCGTGCCGGAAGTGAACCCCGATGCAATCACCGGCTTCTCCAAGAAGAACATCATTGCAAACCCGAATTGCTCGACCGCTCAGCTCGTCGTCGCGCTGAAGCCGCTGCATGATTTTGCCAAGATCAAGCGCATCGTCGTTTCCACCTACCAGTCGGTCTCCGGCGCCGGCAAGGAAGGCATGGACGAGCTCTTCACCCAGACGCGCGCCGTTTTCGTTGCTGATCCGATTGAATCGAAGAAGTTCACCAAGCGGATCGCCTTCAACGTCATCCCGCATATCGATGTCTTCATGGAAGACGGATATACGAAGGAAGAGTGGAAGGTTCTTGCCGAAACCAAGAAGATGCTTGATCCGAAGATCAAGGTGACCTGCACCGCAGTCCGCGTTCCGGTCTTCATCGGTCACTCTGAATCGGTCAACATCGAGTTCGAAAACGAGATCACCGCGGATCAGGCTCGCGATATCCTGCGCGAAGCGCCGGGCTGCCTCGTCATCGACAAGCATGAGGACGGCGGATACATCACCCCCATCGAATCCGCCGGTGAAGATGCGACCTACATTTCCCGTATCCGCGAGGATGCAACGGTCGAAAATGGCCTCAACATCTGGGTTGTCTCAGACAACCTGCGCAAGGGTGCAGCACTGAACGCCATCCAGATCGCGGAATTGCTGGTCAATCGCGGCCTCATCAAGCCGCGCCAGGCTGCAGCCTGATCGATAGAAATCGTTAAGCATATTGATCTAGAAAATCCCGCCAATGGCGGGGTTTTCTTTTTTGTGAGAATGTCCTCACGAACTATTCATGGCCGCGTGCGTGGTGATTGCTTGCAAGCTGCTGCATTTGCCATGAATAGTGACAAATTGATGCATAGCCTTCGATCGACAACCACGGATTATCGAATGAAAAAGATTTTACTGGCAGGACTGGTCTTGACCGGATTGGCAGCCGCAACCCCGGCTGCTGCGCAACAATGCGGCAATGATTCATCCGGCTTCGATCGATGGGTTCAGGACTTCAAGCGCGTCGCGCCCGCAAATGGCATAAGCCCGGCTGTGGTTGATCGCGCATTCGCAAACGTCTCCTACAACCGCCCGACGATTACTGCCGACCGCGGGCAGAAAAGCTTCAAGCTTTCCTTCGAGGAGTTCCTCAAGAAACGCGGCGCGACGACGATCATCTCGCAGGGCAAGAAGATGAAGTCGGCCAATGCGTCGCTCTTCGATCGTATCGAGCGCCGCTACGGTGTACCGGCCGGCCCGGTCATCGCCATCTGGGGCATGGAGACCGGCTTCGGCAGGTTCCTGGGTAATCAGCACACCCTGTCGGCTGTCGCGACGCTGGCATACGATTGCCGCCGCTCAGACTTTTTCACCGAACAGCTCTACGCCGCTCTCAAGCTCGTCGCGCGCGGCGACCTGAGCACGACCGCCAAGGGCGCTGCCCATGGTGAGATCGGCCAGACCCAGTTCCTTCCGCTCAACGTCATCCGTTTTGGTGCTGACGGCGACGGCGACGGACATATTGACATGGTCGGTTCGCGTGCCGATGCCCTGGCCTCGACAGCGAACTTCCTCAAGGGCCACGGCTGGGTTTCCGGCGCCGGTTACCAGCCTGGCGAGCCAAGCTTCGTGGCCATCCAGGGCTGGAATGCGGCAACCGTCTACCAGCGCGCTATCGCCTATATGGGCGCCGAGATCGACGGACGATAACTGTCAGGGGGCAGGCGTCAGAGCCGGTTCGGCCGGCGCCTGTTCCGTTTCCATATCAGGGCGGATGAAATCGCCCTTCTCATTCATGACCCAGAGTTCGCCGCTCGAAATATCGAACCATGCGCCGTGAACGGCAAGTTCACCCTTCTCGGTCAAAGCCCTGATGAAGGGAAACGTCGCCAGATTGCCGATGGAATTACGGATCGAGACGCGCTCAAGCGCCGTTTGCCGCTCCGTTGCTGTCATGAGGTCGTTGCTCTGGATCTGCTCCGCGGCGGGTTTCACCAGGCCGATCCACTTTCCGATAAAATCGCCAGGCGACAATGGCTCAAGTTCCGGATCCAATGCAGCTTGGATACCACCGCAACGTCCGTGTCCCATGACGACGATATCGCGGATCTGCAGCACTTGGATGGCATATTCGAGTGCGGCCGACGTGCCATGGAGCTGACTGTCGGGCTCATAAGGCGGCACCATGTTGGCGATGTTACGAACCACAAACAGTTCGCCCGGCCCGCAGTCAAAAATCGTTTCCGGTGCGGCGCGAGAATCACAGCAAGCCACGAGAAGCGTATGAGGTTTCTGTCCCGTTTCGGCAAGGCCACGGTAACGCTCACGCTCGTCGCTATAGCGTCCGCCCATGAAGTTACGATAGCCGGCAAGAAGTTTGGCTGGAAAATAGGTCATGGCGGCTACGAATATTACGCCTTTGAGCCAAGATCAACGGTCCGCGCGACCAGATGCTCCGCTTGCCTGGGCGTATAGGCTTTTGAATTGGCCCCATCTGCATATCCTATGAGAGGATTGAGATGTGCGGGATTACATTTGTTATCACATTCTGAAAAACTCAATCTTAATGCCGTGTTGAGGGTTGTTTTGCCAAATCCTGTCAACATTGCTCGACATAACAGTGCTAATTGCTTCGTTACGGACGAATTCGAGCCGTTCGCCGCAGCATTTAACCAGAAAAGGGAGAGGTCATGGTCTGGAAGAATAGCCCCAAGCGCAGCAAGCAGATGGACGGGGCGCGGTCATTCGCGAGCAAGGCCGGTAACGACTTTCTCGATCCAGCCATTTTGTTTGGACGCGCAAGCGACGACGATCTTTCAATCTACTCCCCGGAAATGCTCGGTATTGCGGCCGGGCATGCCGCAAACCGTCTGAAGGCCTGGGACCGGATCCGCGCCGACATCACCGTCACCCAGATACCCGGCGTCGAGCCTGCCGGCATATCGGTTTGGGTTCTGACCGTGATCGACCGGAATATGCCGTTCCTGTTCGATTCCGTCATGGGCGAGATTACAGCCAGCCATCGTGGCATTGCCATGGCCGTGCACCCGATCCTGACGATAGAGCCGGGCAAGGCACCGGTCCTTCGCAGCAATGATGAGCCGACCGATCCCGCTCATCAAGTCAGCCTCATTCAGCTGCATATTTCTCAGTTGAACGAAGAGCAGGGCAACCATCTCATCGAACGCATCAGGTTCATCCTGGATCAGGTGCATCTGGCGATTACCGACTGGTCTGCCATGCTGGACACGCTGGATGGTGCTGCCAAACAGCTCTTGAACGCCAGACCCCGCAAAGGTGCCGACCGCGAGGAAGCGCTGGCTTTCCTCGACTGGCTGCGGGACGATAATTTCACTTTCCTCGGCATGCGCGAATACGTCTATTCCGGCAAGGGATCCAAGGCGAATGTAGAACGCGGCAAGGGCAGGGGTCTCGGAACCCTGTCCGACCCGGATGTGCTGGTCTTGCGTCAGGGCAAGGACCAGGTGACGACCACGCCGGAAATTCTCGAATTCCTCGACGGACCGCAATTTCTCATCGTCGCCAAGGCCAATGTAAAGTCCGTCGTCCATCGGCGCGCCTATATGGACTATATCGGCGTGAAGCGCTTCGATGAGAGCGGTCACGTCGTTGGCGAGCTACGGATCGTCGGCCTCTTCACGGCAACCGCCTACACCCAGTCCGTTCGCGAAATCCCGTTGCTGAGATCGAAGGTCGAGGGCATCGAACAGCATTTCAGTTTCGACCCCTACAGCCATTCCGGCCGGATACTGGAAAACACGCTCGAATCATATCCGCGAGACGACCTCTTCCAGATCGATGCGGAACTTCTGGCAAAATTCTGCGAACAGATCATGGAACTGAGCGAGAGGCCGCGTGTTCGTGTTCTCGCCCGTATCGACCATTTCGATCGTTTCGTCTCGACGATCGTTTATGTCCCGCGCGAGGACTACAATTCACTGGTCCGGGAAAAGGTCGGCGCCTATCTCGCGCAGGTGTTTGAAGGGCATGTATCTGCCTATTACCCCGCTTTCCCCGAGGGTGGCGTGGCACGCGTCCATTTCATCATCGGACGCCGCGGCGGCAAGACGCCCCGTATCGCCCAGGCGAAACTCGAGGAAGCAATCCGCCTGATCGCTACGCCTTGGGAAGATCGTTTCTCCCTCCTGGCGGAAAATGGCCCGCGGCTCTCGGTGACAAACGCGTTCCAGGAAGCCTTCACGCCGGAAGAGACCTTTGCGGACCTGCCGGATATCGCCGCCTGCGCATCCGGCGAGACGATCCGTATCGAATTCTACAAACGCCCGACGGATGAAGCCAACAGCGTTTCTCTCAAGATTTTCCACAGCGATCACCATCTCTCGCTCTCGCGCCGCGTGCCGCTTCTGGAAAACCTCGGTTTCCGCGTGGTCAGCGAGCAGACCTTTGAAATTCACGCCGGTCCGGATGCAAAACTCATCGTCTTGCATGACATGGAGCTTCAGCTCCGCGACAGCCGCGAAATCGATCTTCTGCAGGAAGGCCCGCTTCTCGAAGAGGCGTTCCTTCTGGCATTCGAAGGTTTGGTGGACAATGACGGCTTCAACCGTCTCGTGCTGCTCGCCGGGCTATCGGCACGCGAGACAACTGTTCTTCGCGCCTATGCCCGTTATCTGCGCCAGACGGGTATCGTCTACTCCCAAGCATATATCGCAGATACGCTGGTGAAATACCCCGAAGCGGCGTCCATCATCTTCAAGCTTTTCCAAGCCAGTTTCGACCCGGATCTTGCCGAAAAAGCGCGAACGAAGAAGCTGATACAGCTTCATGGAGCCATAGAGATCAGCCTTTCAGCTGTCCCAAGCCTTGACGAGGACCGGACGCTGCGGCGCTTCGTCAACGCGATCGATTCGACATTGCGCACCAACTATTTCCAGCGCGATGAAAACGGCGCGCCGAAGCGGATGCTGGCCTTCAAGTTCGACCCCGAACTTCTCGATGGCCTGCCGCAGCCTCGCCCGTTCCGCGAAATGTTCGTTTACGGCACCGAAGTCGAAGGTGTGCACCTGCGCTTCGGCAAGGTCGCACGCGGAGGCCTGCGCTGGTCGGATCGCGGCGAAGACTACCGCACCGAGGTCCTCGGCCTCGTCAAAGCCCAACAGGTGAAGAACGCAGTCATCGTGCCGGTCGGCGCGAAGGGTGGGTTCTTCCCCAAAATGCTGCCCTCCGGCGGCTCCCGCGACGAAATCTTCAACGCCGGCAAGGAAGCCTACAAGACCTATATCCGCACGCTGCTCTCGATCACCGACAACATCGTCGAAGGCGAGATCATCGGACCGAAAAACACGATCCGCATCGATGGCGACGATCCCTATTTCGTCGTCGCTGCCGACAAGGGAACGGCGACTTTCTCGGACACGGCAAACGGACTGGCGCAGGAAGCAGGCTTCTGGCTGGACGATGCTTTCGCCTCCGGCGGATCGGCAGGTTACGACCACAAGAAAATGGGCATCACCGCCCGCGGCGCGTGGGAGGCCGTGAAGCGGCATTTCCGTGAGATGGATATCGACATCCAGACCACGCCCTTCAATGTCGTCGGCGTCGGCGACATGTCGGGCGACGTATTCGGCAACGGCATGCTGCTCTCGCCGAAGATCCGGCTGATCGCTGCCTTCGATCACCGCGACATCTTCATCGACCCTGACCCGGATACCGAAAAATCCTTCGCCGAGCGCAGCCGCATGTTCGCCCTGCCGCGTTCAAGCTGGCAGGATTATGATCGCAGCACGCTCTCCGATGGCGCGATGATCATCTCTCGTTCCGAAAAATCGGTGAAACTGACCAAGGAAGCGGCAGCGGCGATCGGGCTCGACAAGACGACCGCCACGCCGTTCGAGATCATGACGGCAATCCTGAGAAGCGAAGCAGACCTCCTCTGGTTCGGCGGTATCGGCACCTATATCAGGGCAGCCGCGGAGACAGATACGGAAGTCGGCGATCGCGCCAACGATCCGATCCGCGTGACCGCAGGCGAAGTGCGCGCCAAGGTCATCGGGGAAGGTGCCAATCTTGGCACCACCCAGAAAGGCCGCATCGCCTATTCGCTTGCCGGCGGACGCTGCAATTCCGATGCGATCGACAATTCGGCCGGCGTCAATTCTTCCGACGTCGAGGTCAATATCAAGATCGCGCTCAACGCCGCCATGCAGGACGGCCGTCTGAGCCGCGGCAAACGCAACCAGCTTCTTTCCTCCATGACCGAGGAAGTGGGCGAACTCGTCCTTAGAAACAACTATCTTCAGCCTTTGGCGATCTCGCTCATCGAACGAAGAGGCGTTACCAACCGCGAGCAGCTCTCGCGTCTGATGTCCGTGCTGGAAGGGCAGGGCAAGCTCAACCGGAAGGTAGAGACCCTTCCAGATGATGCGGAGCTTGCCGAGCGTTATGCCGCCGGCCGGCCGCTGACACGGCCCGAGATCGGCGTCCTTCTCTCTTATTCGAAGATCGTGCTTTTCGACGCGCTGCTTGAAAGCACCATTCCGGATGATCCGTATTTTGCGGCTGTTCTGAAAGCCTATTTCCCTGCCAAGATGCAGAAGCCATATGCCGGCGATATCGAAAGCCATCGCCTGCATCGTGAGATCGTCGCCACCGCACTCGCCAATGAGGCCGTCAATCGCGGCGGCCCCGGATTCGTCCAGATGATGAGTGACATGACCGGTGCCACCGCGGCCAATGTCGTTAAGGCAACCTTCCTGGTTCGCGATGGCTTCGACCTGCCACGCCTGTGGGACGAGATCGACGCGCTGGACAACCGCATTTCTGGAAAAGTCCAGAACGATCTACATGCGCAGATCAACCGTATCATCATCGTCGGCACCTACCTTGCTCTCCAGACGCAGATCAGTGCCGCGCCTATGACCGAGGCTGTTGCCCGGCTCAAGGCTGCGATCAAGGGGTTGCGTGCCACCGTGACGGATGAGGTGATCGCCGAGACCGCACCGCTTGCGGCCGAGCTCGAGGCCCAGGGCGCACCCGCGGATCTCATCGGCGAAATCCGTATGCTGTCGGCCCTGGTCATCGTTCCGGAGATCATGCTGATCGCCGACCGGACAGGCGAGAGCATGGCGCGCGCCACGGAAAGCTATTTCAGCGTGACGAAGACCTTCCGCGTCAACCGGCTGATCGTTGCCGGCGAAAGGATCAGCACGTCGGATCACTACGAGAGCCTGGCGCTATCCCGCGGCCTGCAGCAGCTCGCTTCTGCCCGCCGTGACATCGTCATCACCGCGCTGACGGAACACCGAAAGGAAAAGAAGCCGGTGCAGGCCTGGATCGCTGCCGATCGTCTGCGTGTGAACCGCATCGGTGCCGAACTCATGACGCTCAGCGAAAGCGGCGACCTGACCCTGCCGAAAGTATCCGTCGCAGCTGGCCTTCTCGGAGACCTGGCGCATGGGCGGTTGATGTAGGGCGAGGGGGCCGGATGAGCGTTCACGATATCGGTGAAGTGCCGGCCAAAGCGAGCCGGCGCGGAATCTGGGGCTGGATGCTGTTCGACTGGGCGGCGCAACCCTTTTTCACCGTTGTCACGACCTTCGTCTTCGGCCCCTATTTCGTCGCACGGCTGACAGAGGACCCAGTCTCGGCACAGGCGGCATGGAGCAACATGGCGACGATCTCCTCGATCGTGATCGCCATCCTGTCGCCGGTTCTCGGCTCGATTGCCGATCAGTCCGGAGCCCGCAAGCCCTGGATCGCCAGCTTTGCCGTCGTAAAGATCGCGAGCCTGTTGATGTTGTGGTTCGCCGCACCCGGCTCCCCACTGATCCTGCCGATCACGCTGATGATCATGGCGTCTATCGCGGCGGAATTTTCGATCGTCTTCAACGATTCCATGATGCCGCGCCTGGTGCCCAGGGACGAAGTGGGGCGGATTTCCAATATCGCTTGGGGTCTTGGCTATCTCGGCGGCATGATCGTACTGATCGCCGTCGTGACGCTGCTCGCCGCAAATCCGGAAACGGGCCTCACCCTGATCGGCATTCCTCCACTTTTCGGGCTTGATCCGGCACTCGGCGAGGATGCCCGCATCACCGGCCCGATCGCAGCCCTCTGGTATTTGATTTTTATACTGCCGATGTTTTTCTTCACTCCGGACGCCAAGAAAGGCCTGCCGCTTGCAGCCGCAGTCCGCTCCGGCATTCAGGAACTGGGCAGCACACTGCAGGAGCTGAAGCAGCGTCGTGGCCTGACAAAATTCCTCATCGCCCGCATGCTCTACCAGGACGGCGTCAACGGCCTGTTGATCCTCGGCGGCACTTTCGCGGCCGGCATGTTCGGCTGGGCGACGATCGAGATCGGAATATATGGTATCATTCTGAACGTCGTCGCGATCTTCAGCTGCATCGCTGCCGGCCTGCTGGACCGGATACTCGGATCCAAGACCGTCATCGTGATAAGCTTGTCCCTGTTGCTCATCGCAACGCTCGGAATCGTGTCCACTCGTCCGGACTCGGTATTCTTCGGTCTGATGCAGCTTTCGGTGGCAGACAGCGGCGGATTTTTTGGTACGGCGGCTGAAAAGGCCTACATTCTTTTCGGCCTGTTGATCGGCATCGCCTTCGGCCCGGTCCAGGCCTCGTCGCGATCCTATCTTGCGCGGTCGATCAGTCTTTCGGAGACCGGCCGCTATTTCGGCCTTTACGCGCTATCGGGACGGGCGACGAGTTTTCTCGCCACCCTGTCCTTTTCGGTCGTCACCTATGCGAGCGGTTCCGCCCATCTCGGCATGGCAATGCTGATCGTCTTTCTGGCGGCTGGATTGGTGCTGCTTGTCAAAACACCCTATCCAGCCAGCAGGTGACGTGACTCCGGCTAATTAATGCCGGAAATGGCGCATGCCGGTGAAGACCATGGCGACGTTATGCTCGTCGGCAGCGGCGATCACTTCCGCATCGCGCATCGAGCCGCCCGGCTGGATGACGGCGGTCGCGCCGGCGGCAATCGCCGAAAGCAGGCCGTCCGCAAACGGGAAGAAGGCTTCTGAAGCAACAGCCGAGCCCTTTGTCATCGGCTCTGCCCAGCCCATGGCCTTGGCGGCATCCTGTGCCTTGAGGCCAGCGATACGGGCGGAATCGATGCGGCTCATCTGGCCGGCGCCGATGCCCGCCGTCTGGCCATCCTTGGCATAGACGATCGCATTCGACTTGACGTGCTTGGCCACCTTGTAGGCGAACTTCAGGTCTTCCAGTTCCATTTCGGTCGGCGCGCGCTTGGTGACGACCTTGAGATCGACATCCTCGATCACGCCGTTATCGCGCGTCTGGACGAGCAGTCCGCCGGCAACCGTTTTTGCGGTAATGCCGCGCGACCGTGGGTCGGGCAGGCCGCCGGTCACGAGCAGGCGCAGGTTCTTCTTTGCAGCGATGATGGCCTTGGCTTCATCGGACACGTCCGGCGCGATAATCACTTCGGTGAACAGCTTGACGATCTCTTCCGCGGTTTCTGCGTCCAGCAACTGGTTGAGCGCGATAATCCCGCCGAAGGCCGAGGTGGAATCGCAGGCGAGCGCACGCAGATAGGCGTCCCTCAACGTCGAGCCGGTCGCTACACCGCACGGGTTGGCGTGCTTGATGATGGCGCAGGCCGGGCCTTGGTCAGCCGAGAATTCGCCGATCAGCTCGAAAGCGCCGTCTGTATCGTTGATGTTGTTGTAGGAAAGCTGCTTGCCCTGCAGCAGTGTTGCGGTCGCAACGCCGGGGCGGTTTTCACCGGTGACGTAGAAACCGGCACTCTGATGCGGGTTCTCGCCATAACGCATGGCTTCCTTCAGCACGCCGCCGATCGTGCGGTAGGCCGGCGTCTCGATTTCCAGCGCTTCGGCAAACCAGTTGGAGATCGCCGTGTCGTAAGCTGCGGTGCGGGCATAGGCCTTGGCCGCAAGCTTCTGGCGGAAAGCATAGTCCGTTTCGCCGCCATTGGCCTTGAGCGCATCGATCAACGGCGCGTAATCAGCCGGATCGGTGACGATTGCCACATAGGCATGGTTCTTGGCGGAAGCGCGGATCATTGCCGGACCGCCGATATCGATATTCTCGACCGTCGTCGGATAATCGCCGCCGGCAGCACGTACCTCCTCGAAGGGATAGAGGTTGATGACGGCGAGATCGATGCCCTCGATCCCATGCTGCTTCATCGCCGCAACATGATCTTCGTCATCACGGATCGCGAGAAGGCCGCCGTGGACGTTGGGATGCAGCGTCTTGACGCGGCCGTCCATGATTTCCGGAAGACCCGTTACTTCGGAAACATCGGTCACGGCGAGGCCGGCCGCGGCTATAGCCTTGTGGGTGCCGCCGGTCGACAGAAGCTTGACGCCTTGCTCGGTGAGCGCCTTGGCAAGCTCGATGATGCCGGCCTTGTCCGACACGGACAACAATGCGGTGCGAATTTTCACGCGATCGGGGGCGGGGATTTTTTTGGAAGCGACGGCCATAGGTCTCTCCTGAAAGAGCTTGCCACAGAGGGGCGGGAAGGGGATGGCCGCGGTTAGCACAGCTGGCGCCAAGAGGAAACGCCTATTCGCTCCGTCTCAGCATCCAACGGATTTCCCGCAGGCCGGAGACGGGCACTTCGATTGCCAACTGCTGGCTTGGCCGCATCCCGGAGACATCGGCGAAGAAGATATCCTCGTCGATCAGCACATCGAGCCCCGGCGCCGCGAAGATCCAGGTCTCGCCATCCGCAGCGCGCAACGCAACGCTCTCGCCATCCCGGCGGGACAGGTTGATTGCCGGATGAATGTGGAAGCGAACGATGGCCCCCAGATTGTCCTTGTCGTTGCCTTCCTCCGGAATGAGGCGATCGCATCCCTTGATCTTGTCGCCACTTGCGCTGAGTGCAAGCTCTCGCTCATGGGTGTATCCAAAAGCCTCGGCATAGCCATTGTGCCGGGCACGCAGCCAGTCGTTCCCGTGCTTGTCATCCCACCTTTCGACATCGATCTCCGAGACACCCGGCATGAGGATCGAGCCCGCAAAAGCCGAGCTGATCACCCGGCTGGAAGATGTTTCCTCGATGATGACGGTCGAATGAGCCGCGGTGGAGCGCGCAAGATGTTTGTAGAAGCGGTTTGCAAATTTCGGCGAGCCGGAATTGACGATGAAGCGATGGCGACCCGACGACATCTCGAACGAAAGGCAACCCGCATGCGCTCCTCTGGAGGCCATGATCGAGCTCGGGCATCCCGTATCGACGATGATGACCGTGTTATCTGCCGAAAGCCGGTGATAATTCATCTGCGGCAATGCCTTGAACGGTTTCCCGGCAGACTCGTCGTAACGCAGCACTGACATCAGCTCGCTGGCCGAGGTCGAGCCTGCGCCGTTGAACAGCGCAAGATCGCCATCCTGATGGCGAAAGAAGCGCAAGGCAGGATACATGCGATCGACCGCCGGGATAAGCTTTTGCGGCACATCGTAACCCAGGTTGATATAGGTCTGCCGCAACGGCAAAAGATCGATCAGGATATCCAGCATGGCACGCGGGTTGCGGGAAACATGTCCGCCGTCGGCCAGGATCTGGCGGTCGAGCTCCCGATCCAGAAGCGCCGCCTCTCGTTTGATCCCTGTAATCCGCCTCGGAAGTGACAGCGATGCCATTGCCAGCGCCGTCCTGACCCTGAGCCTGCTTTCGGCATCCGGGCAGCTACCGGCTATCTTCCTGAGATAGCTGATCTGGTAAGCAAGGCTCTTCATGAAGCGGCGATAAAAGCCTGCTTCGGCAGCGTGAAGAATGATCGTCGAGTGGGAAAGCCATGCAATCACGCGTGTCGCCACCACATTCGGCTCCCATCCTATGCCACGACGCCTGCGGCCATGAATGCCGATCCAGTCCGAAACAATGTGTCTGGCATGCGCGCAGCCTGCCTCGGTCTTCTCCGCACGAATGTGACGAAGCCATCCAAAGCCATGCAGACGCTCGGCAAAAGCGCGCGACGGCAGCTCAAGCTCGAATGGAGAATCTCCCAATGTTTCGAGAACTCTTCCCGCCAGGGGAAAGCGCCCGTCGAAAATCTCATGCGCGATGAAGGGATCGACGGGGCGCAGGTCGGTCGGGGCAACGATGAGCCGTTCGGGAACCGAGGAGAGAGGAGCAGACAATGCGACGCGATAAGGTGCGATGCGAAGGCGTAAACGCCGCCGCATTTCCTTCATACCGGAAGCCAGAAGCCTTCGGCGGTCGGCGAGCCGCATGGTCACTCTGGTTTCTCCGCCGGAATGGTTGTCGCTAGATCAGCTGAATCAATTTTAGATGGATGGCAAGTATGTGGCCGTTATGGTGAACAAAACCTTACTCGACGCGCAGCACGCTGGCAAAGAAACCATCCATGCCGCCGGAAAAACCATCCGAAGGCGGGACCATGGCCGGAGTAGTCCTGAAATCCCCTTGAGGTGTGATCGCATTTTCAAGCCCTGGCCAATTCGCCGGGTCGATCGGCACCCTTTTTACCGAAGGGGTGTCGGCCAGAACCTGTTTGACGAGGTCCTCGCCTTCGAGAGGGTCCAGCGAACAATTCGAAAAGACGACCACGCCACCGGTTTTCACCAGCGTTAGCGCATGGCGCAGCATCTTTTCCTGCAGCGTGGCAAGCTTCTGGATATCCTGCATGCTCTTGGTCCAGAGCACATCCGGATGCCGACGGGTGGTACCCGTAGACGAGCAGGGCGCGTCCAGAAGTACGCCGTCAAATTTTTCCTCGGGCGCGTAATGGAAGAGATCACCTGATACCAGCTCAGCCGTCATCTCGAGACGTGCAAGATTTTCCTTCAGACGGACAAGACGATTGTTCGATTGCTCGACTGCCGTGACCTGCGCACCGGCCGCGATCAGCTGTGCCGTCTTGCCGCCCGGAGCGGCGCAAAGATCAGCCACCCGTTTGCCCTTCAGATCGCCGAACAGCTTGGCGGGAATGCTGGCGGCAACATCCTGAACCCACCATTCGCCCTGATCGAAACCTTCAAGCCCCGTCACCGAACCTTCGAACGCTCCAAGACGGATGCTTCCTGTCGGCAAAAGCTTGCCGCCGAGCTTTTCCGCCCAAGCCTGCGGGTTATCCTTGACCGTGAGATCGATCGCAGCCGGTGTCAGCTGCGCCTCGGCGATCCGGGCAGCTTCCACTTCACCATAAGCCTTGACGAGCCGCGTCCGGAACCAGCCCGGCACCGGCGAAACCGATGCAGTGGCTGCCAGAACCTCGTCCTTTTCGCGCACCAGCCGGCGCAGAACTGCATTGACGAGCTTGGCAAAACGGCGATTGCGCGGGTCGCGATTGGCCTGTTCGACAGCAAGGTCGACAACCGCATGCGAGGGCACATCGAGATGCAGGATCTGCGCGGCCGCAACGATCAGCACGTGGTGCAGCGCCCGCGCACCGTCCGGCAGAGGGGTCTCGATCAACGAGGCGATGGCTGCCTCGAGCCGCGGCAGATGGCGAAGAGAGGTGGTGAGAATGGCACGCGTCAGCGCGCGGTCGGCATCGTTCAGAACCTTGTAGGCCGCATTGCCGTGGGTAAGATCCAGCATGCCGTCGAGCGAGATCTTTCGATCCACGGCAGCGGCGAGCAGTTTTGCGGCGGTTGCCCTCACCTCAAATCCGGGTTTCCTCGGTTCGACATGTGGGCGAGCAGGTGCCGGCGTCTTTGGCGAGTGCTTATGGGGCTTTTTGTTTTTTATCTCGTTCAAGACCAGGGACCTTTACGCGGTTCATCCGATCCGCGGCCCCAAGGATTGTTTGCGCCAGCATTTGGCACGGAGCGCGCGGTGCGCTGCGATCTATCAGCCGAAGACGGCCGCGTCGAGCCACCACCGCGAAACTCGCCTGCCATCTGCTGAAGGGCAGCGATGCGGTTGTCCGTATTCGGGTGCGTAGAGAACAAGTTATCCATGCGCTCGCCCGAAAGCGGATTGATGATAAACATATGCGCGGTTGCCGGATTACGCTCAGCATCCTGGTTGGGAATGGCATGAGCGGCACCCGCGATCTTGGCAAGCGCCGAAGCAAGCCACATCGGGTTGCCACAGATTTCCGCGCCGCGGCGATCGGCCGAATATTCGCGGGTCCTGCTGATCGCCATCTGTACTAGCATGGCAGCGAAAGGTGCCACGATCATCGCCACCAATACACCGATAAAGCCGAGCGGGTTGCTGTTGTTCTCACGGTTGCCGCTAAAGAAAAAGGCAAAATTACCGAGCATGGAAATCGCACCGGCAAACGTCGCGGTGATCGTCATGATCAGCGTATCGCGATTCTGCACATGCGCCAGTTCATGCGCCATGACGCCGGCGACTTCTTCGTGAGTAAGCCGCTGTAGAAGACCGGTCGATGCGGCAACGGCCGAATTTTCGGGGTTACGGCCTGTCGCGAAGGCATTCGGCTGGGGGTTGTCGTAGATATAGACTTTCGGCATCGGCAGACCGGCATTGGCCGACAGGTCGCGAATCATCCGATAGAATTCCGGTGCAGTGCGCTCATCCACTTCCTGTGCATGATAGGCGCCGAGCACCATCTTGTCCGAATTCCAGTAGGAAAACAGGTTCATACCGGCTGCGATCACCAGTGCGATCATCATGCCGCCCTTGCCGCCGATCAGAAATCCGACACCCATGAACAGGGCAGTCATGAAGGCCAGAAGCATGGCGGTGCGCATCACATTCATCGTCATCTCTCCGTTGCCGATTTCTCGCCTCGGCGATCTGAAACATCGTCGAGGGTTTTCTAGCGGTTGTGAACGCCTTATCATGTGGTCAATTCGACCTGAATTTTCAATAAACCTTGCGGTGATGCGAAAACATGCAAAGCGCGGACAACGACAACATGGAAAACATTTTCGAAGAAGGCGTCACGAAAAAGCCGCTTTCCCCAGCGGCGCAGCGTGCCCTCAGAGAAGCGGAAGAGCGTCGTCAGGCAGAGGCCAAGGCCGCGATGCCGGAGGAATTCGGCGGCCGCGGCGGAGCAGATCCGGCTCGTTTCGGTGATTGGGAAATCAACGGCCGCGCCATTGACTTCTGAACGATCGCCGCCGCGATAAGATAAAATTCCTATTGACTTCGATCGTTGATCGGAATTTATTCCTTTCATGATCAAACTGCTGTTACTGGTTGCGGGCATTGTATCGGGCTTTACTTTACAGCCAATGCGATGGCGCGCGATGAAATCTCCGGGCCGGTTTCCGCCGAAATTATTCGGGTTGTCGATGGAGATACGCTTCTGGTCGAAGCCCAGCCTTGGCCGCAGCAGAAGATGGAGGTCTATGTCCGCGTTCGCGGCATCGATGCGCCGGAACTCAAGTCGAAATGTGAGGCCATACGGTCAGCCGGAATGGATGCTCGCCATGCACTCGAAACCCTGGCGGCACAATCGTCCCGAATTCAGCTCACGCGGATCTCCGGAGACAAGTATTTCGGCCGCATCGTCGCCGACGTGATCCTGTCCGACGGCAATAGCGTGGCGGACAGCCTGCTGCTCGCGGGCCTTGTTCGAACCTATGACGGCGGCCGCAAGCCGAGAGAGACTTGCGGCAGCTGATTATGCGGAAAGGTCAGGCATGCACCTTGTTCTGCCGGTTGGCGATCAGGTCATCCACGACTGCGGGATCGGCAAGCGTCGACGTATCCCCGAGCGCGCCGAAATCATCCTCGGCAATCTTGCGCAGGATGCGCCGCATGATCTTGCCTGACCGGGTTTTCGGCAGGCCCGGCGAGAACTGGATCTTGTCCGGTGCCGCAATCGGCCCGATCTCGTTGCGGACATGCTTGGTGAGTTCCTGCCGCAGCTCGTCGGTCCCGTCATTGCCAGCCATCAGCGTGACATAGCAGTATATGCCCTGACCCTTGATCCCATGCGGATATCCGACGACGGCCGCCTCCGAAACGAGGTGGTGCGAGACGAGTGCCGACTCCACCTCGGCTGTGCCGAGGCGGTGGCCGGATACGTTGAGCACGTCATCGACGCGACCGGTGATCCAGTAATACCCGTCCTCGTCGCGCCGGCAGCCGTCACCGGTGAAATATTTCCCCTTATAGGTGGAAAAATATGCCTGCACGAAACGGTCGTGGTCTCCATAAAGCGTCCGCATCTGCCCTGGCCAGCTATCGATGATGCACAGATTGCCGTCCGCCGCCCCTTCGAGAACATTGCCCTCGTTATCGACCAGCTGCGGTTTGACACCGAAAAATGGCTTTGTCGCCGATCCGGGTTTCAGATCGGTGACGCCGGGCAGCGGCGTGATCATGTGCCCACCGGTTTCAGTCTGCCACCACGTGTCCACGATAGGGCAGCGCTTCTCGCCGACCACGTTGTAATACCACTCCCAGGCTTCGGGATTGATCGGCTCCCCGACCGTGCCGAGCAGACGAAGGCTCTCGCGCGAAGATCGCTTGACGAAATCGTCACCTGCCCCGATCAGCGAGCGGATTGCAGTCGGCGCCGTGTAAAATATGTTGACCTTGTGCTTGTCGACGATCTCCCAGAAACGTCCCTGATCCGGGAAGTTCGGCACGCCCTCAAACATCAGTGTCGTGGCGCAGTTGGCCAGCGGCCCGTAGACGAGATAGGAATGGCCGGTGACCCAGCCGACATCGGCCGTGCACCAGTAGATATCACCGTCCTGATAATCGAATGTGTATTCATGCGTCATCGCCGCATAAACGAGATAACCACCGGTCGTGTGCAGCACACCCTTCGGCTTGCCGGTCGAGCCTGACGTGTAGAGGATGAACAGCGGATCTTCAGCCTTCATCTTCACCGGCTCACAATGGCCCTTCACCGTCGCGATTTCCTGATGATACCAGATATCGCGACCCGGAGCCCAATTGGTCTTTCCGCCGGTACGACGGACGACCAGAACCTTGTTCACCGTCACATATTGGCGAGCCGCGATATGGATCGCCTTGTCGGTATTTTCCTTGAGCGGCACCGGCTTGCCGCCACGCACGCCCTCGTCGCAGGTGATGACGAAGGTGGACTGGCAATCGACGATACGACCCGCCAGCGCTTCCGGCGAAAATCCGCCGAACACGACCGAATGCACCGCGCCGATGCGGGCGCAGGCGAGCATGGCATAGGCTGCTTCCGGGATCATCGGCATGTAGATGGTAACTCGATCGCCTTTCTTGACGCCATGCTTCTTCAGCACATTCGCCATCCGGCAGACCTGATCATAGAGCTGGTTATAGGTTATCTTCTTGTCGATATAGGGATTGTCACCCTCCCAGATAATCGCCGTCCGTTCTCCGTGTGTTTTCAGGTGACGGTCGATGCAATTGTAGGAGACATTCGTCAGCCCGTCTTCGAACCACTTGATCGAGACCCTGCCTTTGAAGGAGGTATTCTTGACCTTGGTATAGGGCCTGAACCAGTCGATACGCCGGCCGTGCTTGCCCCAGAACTTATCCGGATCCTCGACGCTCTCCTCGTACCATTTCTCGTATTTTTCCTTGTCGATGAGCGCCTTAGCCCTGGTGGACTTGAGAACCGGATAGATTTTTTCGGACATGGAACTCCTCCCTCATTGGCATCGCCAACCTTGCTTTGGTCAACGGTGCGACATTTTGGCATTCATAACAATTGGGGCGGGAGCGGCAATTAGACAAATGGCGGTGAAGGCCTGAAAGATGATCGACACGGATCGTGTTTCAGAGAATTGCAATTCTGTCCTAATTCGATTATACGGCGATAAATTCCCGGAAATTGTGGTTGATACCCACGGCCCGCGACACCGGCGCGGACGGACAGAGGAACTATACCCATGGCTCAACAATTGCTTATGCCGAAGGCCACCGCAGTATGGCTTGTCGACAATACGGCCCTTTCCTTCGACCAGATCGCGCAGTTCTGCAAACTGCATCCGCTCGAGGTGAAAGCGATCGCCGATGGCGAAGCTGCCCAGGGTATCAAGGGCCTCGACCCGATCGCCACCGGTCAGTTGTCCCGCGATGAAATCGAACGCGGTGAAAAGGACATCAATCACAAGCTGAAACTGTCCGAGCCGAAGGTTCGCGTTCCGGAATCGAAGCGCCGCGGCCCGCGCTACACGCCGGTTTCGAAGCGCCAGGATCGCCCGAACGCCATTCTCTGGCTGGTTCGCAACCATCCGGAACTCAAGGATGCCCAGATCTCGCGTCTCGTCGGCACCACCAAGTCGACGATCGAACAGATCCGCGAGCGCACCCACTGGAATGCCGCCAACCTGGCGCCGATGGATCCGGTAACACTCGGCCTTTGCTCGCAGATCGATCTCGACCTTGAAGTCGAAAAGGCTTCCAAGGGTCGTCCGCTGCCGACAGCCGCCGAACTCGGCGCTTCCCTGCAGCCGGCTTCCGAGACCGAAAACCTCGGCTTCGGCAATTATCGCAGCGAACGTGAGGAAGAGAAGGAAATCGACGCAGACGCCGTCTTTGCCAAGCTCTCTTCGCTCAAGTCGACTCGTACCGACGACGAGGAAGAAGATCGCTTCTGATCCTTCTCCGTATGAAATTAGAAAAGCCCTGGATCACCTCCGGGGCTTTTTTGTTTTTGGCTCACTTGACCGGCGCTGCAACGGTCTTGTCTTCATGGGCAAAGCCGTTTTTCCATAACGTTTCCCGCACCACATCCAGCGTCGCTGGGTCCTCGATCGTCGCCGGCATGGTCCAGGGCATGTCGTCGGCAATCTTCTGCATCGTGCCACGCAGTATCTTGCCGGAGCGTGTCTTGGGCAGCTTTGGGACAACCATGACGGTCTTGAAGGCGGCAACCGGTCCGATCTCGTCACGGACCATCCCAGCCACCTCAGCGGCGATCTCAGACGTTTCCCGTGAAACATGGTTCTTCAATACGAGGAAGCCGCAAGGGATTTGGCCTTTGACGCGGTCCTTTACGCCGATCACCGCACATTCGGCGACGTCCGGGTGTTTTGCGCAAACCTCTTCCATGGATCCGGTCGAAAGACGGTGCCCGGCGCAATTGATGATATCGTCCGTGCGCGCCATTACAAAAACGTAACCGTCATCATCGATGACACCGGCATCAGCCGTTTTGTAATAGCCGGGAAATTCGTCGAGGCAGCTTTCGCGAAACCGCGCATCGGCATTCCAGAAGCTGACAAGGCAACCGGGCGGCAAGGGCAGCCTGATCGCGATGTTTCCGAGCGTATGAGGCGGTACCGGCTTGCCGGCATCGTCAAGAACGTCGACTGCATAACCCGGCATCGGCCGCGTCGGCGAACCATGCTTGAACGGCATCAGCCCCAGGCCAACGGTGTTCGCGGCAATCGGCCAACCGGTTTCCGTCTGCCACCAGTGATCGATCACCGGAACCTTCAACTTTTCTTCCGCCCATCTCAACGTCTCAGAGTCCGCCCGCTCGCCGGCTAGGAAAAGCGCGCGAAGGCCAAGAAGATCGTAATTCTCCACGAACTCGCCTTCGGGATCGTCACGCCGGATGGCGCGAAACGCCGTCGGCGCGGTGAACAGCACCTTCACGTCGTATTCGGCAGCAACTCGCCAGAAGGTGCCGGCATCGGGTGTACCGACCGGCTTGCCTTCGAAAATAATGCTCGTATTGCCGTTCAGCAGCGGCGCGTAGACGATGTAGGAATGCCCCACCACCCAGCCGATATCCGAGGCCGTCCAGAACACCTCGCCGGGCGCCATGCCGAAGATATTCGGCATGCTCCACTGTAGCGCCACCATGTGCCCGCCATTGTCGCGCACCACGCCCTTGGGCTGTCCCGTCGTGCCGGACGTATAAAGGATGTAGAGCGGATCGGTCGCCTTGACCGGCACGCATTCGATCTCGCGCCCGCGCGCCTTGTCCACCAGCTCTGTGAAGTCGAACTCACCGCGCTCCGGGTTTATCGCGGCATTGAGCTCCGGTCGCTGCAGGATGAGGCAATGATCCGGTTTCGCCATTGCCAGCTCGATCGCCTTCTCAAGCAACGGCTTGTAGGCAACCACCCGGCCGGGCTCCAGTCCGCAGCTTGCCGAGATGATCAGTTTCGCTTCCGAATCATTCAGTCTTGCCGCAAGCTCCTGCGCAGCAAATCCTCCGAAGACGACGGAATGCACGGCGCCGAGACGGGCGCAGGCGAGCATGGAAAATACCGCTTCCGGGACCATCGGCATGTAGATGACGACCCTGTCGCCCTTGCCGATGCCGAGATCGCGCAGCACCGCCGCAATCGCCTTAACCTCGGTCAGAACCTCGGCATAGGTGAACGACTTTTTCGCACCATTCATCACGCTGTCGTAGATGAAGGCCCTCTGTTCGCCCCGCCCTGCTGCGACATGCCGGTCAAGGCAGTTGTAACAGGTATTGGTCTCACCGCCGACGAACCAACGGCCATAGACGCCCTGGCTTTGATCGAAGATCTTCTCCGGCTGCTTGAACCAGTCGATCGCATCGGCCGCGTCTCGCCAGAACTCTTCGGGATTATTCTCCCATGCACGATAAACGTCGAAATAGCGGCTTTGCATATGCACCTCCCGTTACATGAGCCTAGCCTGATAAACCCAATCTAGGCCGCGGAGGGAGTGCCGGAAAGCCCGACGAAGGAGTTAGATCAGCGTGTGCCGAAAATGGCGGAACCGACCCGGACGCTGGTTGCGCCGAACTCGACCGCCGTTTCGAAATCGCCGGACATGCCCATGGAGAGCTTTTCGACGCCGCATTGCTTGGCGAGTTTTTCAAGAAGTGCGAAATGCGGCCCCGGATTTTCGTCCGCGGGCGGAATGCACATCAGGCCTTCGATCGAAAGACCGAGTTCCTTGCGGCAGAGCTCCACGAAAGCTGCGGTTTCCTTCGGCTCGATACCGGCCTTTTGCGCTTCCAGCCCTGTATTGACCTGCACATAAAGCTTGGGCGATTTGCCCTGCCTCTTCATCTCCTCGGAGAGCGCGCGGGCGATTTTCTCCCGATCGACCGTTTCGATCACGTCAAACAGTGCAATCGCGTCGGCCGCCTTGTTGGATTGTAGCGGTCCGATCAGATGCAATTCTATGTCCGAGGTCTCGGCCTTCAGTTCCGGCCATTTTCCCTGGCTCTCTTGCACCCGGTTTTCGCCAAACACACGCTGGCAGGCAGCGATGACAGGGCGAATCGCATCGGCATCGAAGGTTTTGGAAACGGCAACGAGCGTCACGCTGCCCGCTGGACGCCCGGCATATTTCTCAGCCTTGGCAATCTTGCCCTTCACGTCCTGCAACCGCTCTTCGATATCCATCGCCCACATCCTTTTATGCATTTCTTGTGAGATCAGCGATTAAAGCCCATATGAGGCTCTGCCAAGGGCATTCGGCATCAAAGTTTGACACCCCGCAAGCCTCAAAAACTTGACGCTTGCGGCCATTCATGGTGAAGGTCTGCCCGACTCTTTTATCCTGATTTCCCGGAATATCATCCAGATGGCGACTGAACGTTACAACCCGCGCGATGCCGAACCCCGTTGGCAGCAGAAATGGAACGAGGCGAAGGTTTTCGAAACCGATAACGCCGACCCGCGGGAAAAATATTACGTCCTAGAAATGTTCCCTTACCCGTCCGGCCGTATCCACATGGGCCACGTGCGTAACTATGCGATGGGCGACGTCGTGGCGCGTTACAAGCGTGCCCGCGGTTTCAACGTACTGCACCCGATGGGCTGGGATGCGTTCGGCATGCCGGCGGAAAATGCTGCGCGTGACAACAACACCCATCCAAAATCCTGGACCTACCAGAACATCGAGTCGATGAAGAAGCAGCTGAAGGCCATGGGCCTGTCGCTGGACTGGTCACGCGAATTCGCCACCTGCGACGTGAAGTATTACCAGCAGCAGCAGCATCTCTTCCTCGACATGATGGAAAAGGGTCTGGTCTATCGCAAGCAATCGAAGGTCAACTGGGATCCGGTCGACCAGACGGTTCTGGCCAACGAGCAGGTCATCGATGGCCGCGGATGGCGCTCCGGCGCGCTGGTTGAACAGCGCGAGCTGGTTCAGTGGTTCTTCAAGATCACCGATTTCAGCCAAGACCTGCTGGATGAGCTAGATCACCTGGATCAGTGGCCGGAAAAGGTCCGCCTGATGCAGAAGAACTGGATCGGCCGTTCGGAAGGCATGGCACTGCGCTGGGAAATCGTCTCCTCGACGGCTCCGGCCGGCGAAACCGAAGTGACGGTCTACACGACCCGACCGGACACGTTGTTCGGCGCTTCCTTCCTGGCGATCGCTGCAGACCATCCGCTGGCCAAGGCTGCAGCGGCAAAGAATCCGGCTATCGAATCCTTTGCCGACGAATGCCGTCGGCAGGGAACGTCTCTGGCTGCTCTGGAAACCGCCGAGAAAAAAGGCATAGATACAGGCGTCCGCGTCAGGCATCCGCTGGATCCTGCGTTGGAACTGCCTGTCTATGTCGCGAATTTCGTGCTGATGGAATATGGCACCGGCGCCATCTTCGGCTGCCCGTCCGGTGACCAGCGCGACCTGGATTTTGCCCGCAAATACGGTCTGCCGGTAATCCCGGTCGTCATGCCGGCAGATGGCGACGCCGCAACCTTCGAAGTCGGTGAAACCGCCTATACCGACGACGGCATCATGATCAACTCCCGGTTCCTGGATGGCAAGCCCACCGGCGAAGCTTTCGGGATCGTCGCTGACAAGCTGTCCGAACAGATGCTGGCCGGCACGCCGCAGGGCGAGCGCAAGGTCAATTTCCGCCTGCGCGACTGGGGCATTTCCCGCCAGCGTTATTGGGGCTGCCCTATCCCGGTCATCCATTGCGAGGTCTGCGGTGTCGTTCCGGTGCCGAAGAAAGACCTGCCGGTAAAGCTGCCGGACGATGTCACATTCGATCTGCCCGGCAATCCGCTGGACCGCCATCCGACCTGGCGCCATGTTTCTTGCCCGCAATGCGGCCACGATGCCCGTCGCGAGACGGATACGATGGATACGTTCGTAGATTCCAGCTGGTATTTTACCCGCTTTACTGCACCGTGGCAGAGCGAGCCGACGGATCCCGCAGTCGCCAACCACTGGCTGCCGGTCGATCAGTATATCGGCGGCATCGAGCACGCGATCCTGCATCTGCTCTACTCCCGTTTCTTCACCCGCGCCATGCGCGAAACCGGCCACGTGAGCGTCAAGGAGCCTTTCAAGGGCCTCTTCACCCAAGGCATGGTGGTGCACGAAACCTATCGTCTCGGAGAGTCCGGCCAGAATGGCGAATGGGTTGCACCGGCTGATATCAGCATCGAGGAAATCGACGGGAAACGGACTGCCACGCTTCTGAGGAGCGGCGAAGAGGTGACGATCGGCTCGATCGAAAAGATGTCGAAGTCGAAGAAGAATGTCGTCGATCCGGACGATATCATCGCCTCCTACGGTGCCGATACCGCGCGTTTCTTTGTGCTGTCCGATAGTCCTCCGGATCGTGACGTCATCTGGTCTGAAGCCGGCGTCGACGGCGCACATCGTTTCACACAGCGCCTGTGGCGTCTGATCTCGGAAGCTGCCGAAAACCTGAAGCCGGTTTCACCGACTCCGGCGACGGAAGGTGAGGGGCTGGCAATCTCCCAGCTCGCTCACAAGACGCTGCAAGCGGTTCAGGGCGATCTCGACAAGCTGTCCTTCAACAAGGCTGTGGCACGCATCTATGAGCTCGTGAATGCGCTCGCAGCGCCGTTGACGGATGTTGCCGCCGGCAAGGGCGATGCCGCCTATCGCGCAGCCGTTCGCAATGCGGCCGAAATCCTGATCCAGATCGTCGCACCAATGACGCCGCATCTGGCCGAGGAATGCTGGACCGTACTTGGCAACGGCGAAATGGTGTCGAAAACGGCATGGCCGAAATATGATGAAGCGCTGGTCGTTGAGAACGATGTCACGCTGCCCGTGCAGATCAACGGCAAGAAACGTGGCGAATTGACAATCGCGCGCGACGCGGATCAAAGTGCTGTCGAAGCTGCAGTTCTGGCGCTGGATGCGGTAAAGGCAGCTCTTGACGGACGGACGCCGAAGAAGATCATCGTTGTCCCACAGAGGATCGTGAACATTGTTGCCTGACCGCTCATCACTGCCGCGCCGCACCGCTCTCCTGCTAGGCCTCGCACTCAGCGTAGGGCTAGCCGGTTGCCAGGTGCGACCGCTTTACTCGCAAGCCGGTGGCACGGTTCCCAAACTCGCGTCCGTCGGTTTTTCGGAGCCCAAGAATCGTATCGAACAGGTGGTTCGTAACGAACTTGTTTTCTTGGCCGCTGGCGGTGCTGGCGAACCATTGAATCCGGCTTACAATCTAACCCTTCATGTCTCCAGCACGGCATCCAATGTGCTCGACGATGACGGCTTGGTGGAAGCCAGCGTCCCCGTCCCTGGACGTGTCCAGGTCACGGGTTCCTATACGTTTACCCGCGCCAGCGATGGCCAGGTTCTCAAGCGTAGTGAACATTCCAGCGTTTCGCTGATCGATGTGTCGCGTCAGAGCTTCGCCAAGCTGCGTGCCATCCGGGACGGTGAAAATCGCGCTGCCCGGGAACTGGCAGAATTCATTCGTGCGGATATCGCCATCGTGCTCGCCAAGGAACCTCCGCTGCAGCAAGCCGCATGGCAGAAATAAAGTCGCATGAGTTCGAGCGCTTCCTTGAAAAGGGCGCCGAGCTCTATCGCTTCTACGTCATCTACGGTCCTGATCGAGGCCTCGTCTCGGAAAGAGCCAACCTCATAGCCAAGCGCAGCGGCGTTGCGCTCGACGATCCTTTTGCGCTTCTCAAGCTCGACGCATCGGATCTCCAGGGTGATCCCGGCCGCCTTATTGACGAAGTCAATGCGCTTGGTCTCTTCGGCGGCGACAAGCTCATATGGCTGCGTGGCGTAAACAACGAGAAGCCTGTTCTGGATGCAGTACAGACGATTCTGGGGCAGGGGTCGCCAGCCAACACGCTTCTCATTGAAGCTGGTGACCTGAAGAAGGGAAGCGGCCTCAGGAAGATCGTTGAACCGTCCAGAGCTGTGGCGGTGATTCCTTGTTACGCCGACGATACTCGCGCACTCAATTCCCTCATCGATACTGAGCTGGCGAGCGAATCGCTGACAATCAGCAGTGACGCGCGCCAGCGCCTTATAGAGCAATTGGGTGGCGACCGCGTGGCATCTCGCAACGAGATCCGCAAGCTTGCCCTCTACTGCCGCGGATTGGGCAGGATCGAGGAAAACCACGTCGATGAGATCATCGGTGATGCGAGCAGCGTATCCGCTGATGATGCCGTCGATGCCATATTGATCGGTGACCTTCCGGCCTTTCATCGTGCCTTCCAGAAGATCCTGTCATCCAAGACCCCGCTCTTTCTCATTCTGCAGTCATGCCTGAAACAGTTTCAACTGCTCGACACGATGAAAATCGAGATGGAAGAAAAACGGACACCGGCCAACCAGGTGATGATGACGCTTGGCCGACATATCCATTTCAAGCGCAAGCCGGTTTTTGAAAGAGCCCTGAAGTCTTGGAGGCCGGATGCGGTCGGTCGCGAGGCTGCGCGCATCCAGTCAGCAGTGCTTATGTCCCGTCAGAGACAAAGCCTTGAGCCGAGCATCGTATTTCACGCTTTGCTGGGCGCAGCGCTGCAGGCGTCGAGGCAATAAAAATGTGCCGCACAAACCCCTGCAAGGTTTTTACGCGACACGTGGCATTCTATATCTCATGTAGTCAAAAGAATTGCGGGCCTTTAGCGACGCTCCAGCAACCGGCAGATTTCCTCAAGCTGCTCGAGGGTCTTGTAGGAAATCTTGATCTGGCCTGGACCACCCTTGTGGTTGATTTTCACTTCAAGTCCGAGTGAGTCCGTCAGCGTGCGTTCCAGCGCTACCGTATCGGAATCCTTCTCCGGCTTGGCTGCGGCCTGCGGTTCTGATTGCGAGCGGATGTCGTTCTGCGCAAGTCGCTCAGCGTCACGGACGGACATCCCTCTCGCAATGACTGCCTTTGCAAGTGCGATCGGATCGGAAGTCGGGATCAATGCGCGCGCATGACCGGCGGAAAGCGTGCCTGACGACAGCATGTCTCTGACCGGCGAGGGCAGCTTGAGAAGCCGCAGGCTGTTTGCCACATGGCTGCGGCTCTTGCCGATAATGTCGCCCAGATCGTTCTGGGTATAACCGTGCTCGGCAATGAGTTGCTCATAACCCAAGGCTTCTTCCAGCGGATTGAGGTCCGAACGCTGGACGTTTTCGACAATCGCTATTTCGAGCGCTGTCCTGTCATCGACATTGCGCACGATAACCGGAACTTCGACCAGACCTGCAAGCTGGGCCGCACGCCAGCGGCGTTCGCCGGCGATGATCTCGAATTGCCCGTCTGGAAGCGTCCGCGTGACCACAGGTTGAACGATGCCATGCTGGCGGATCGAACTCGCCAGATCCTGCAACTCGCTCTCGTCAAAATAACGGCGTGGGTTACGTGGGTTACGCGTAATGTTTTCGATCGGGACCATGCGGTCCGGATTGACGTTGGCAGGCGCATTGCCTGTCGGCATCGGCTGATCCATCTCACCGATCAGCGCTGCCAGTCCGCGCCCCAGGCGCCGCTTTGAAACATCGTCGTTCATACGCTTTACCCTGTCTAATGCGTCTTCTTATGCTGCGACCTTGCGCATTCTTTCGCGCTGGATGACTTCCGAGGCCAACTGGAGATAGGCCTGGCTTCCTGCGCACTTCAGGTCATAAAGGATAGCCGGCTTACCATATGACGGTGCTTCGGAAACCCGGACGTTTCTTGGGATCAGCGTCTGGTAGACCTTCTCTCCCAGATAGGTGCGCACATCGTTCACGACCTGCTGAGCCAGATTGTTGCGTGCGTCAAACATGGTTAAAACTATGCCTTGGATATCAAGCTTCGGATTGACCGTACGGCGAACCTGATCAACTGTCTCAAGCAACTGGCTCAATCCCTCGAGAGCGAAGAACTCGCACTGCAAGGGAACAAGGACAGAATCGGCAGCGGCCATCGCGTTCATCGTCAGAAGGTTGAACGAAGGAGGGCAATCCAGCAGGATGTAATCAAATTTTTCGGCGCCCTCGGAAACAAGCGCCTTTTTCAGGCGAAAAGCTCTGTCTGAAGCCTGGGAGATTTCCATCTCAAAACCAAGCAGGTCCATAGTCGATGGGACGATGGACAGATTTGGAACGGCAGTTTCGACAGCAGCCCCACCGACGGAAGCTTCACCAACAAGAATATCGTAGGACGATATTTTGCGATTGCGGCGATCGATGCCAAGCCCGGTGCTCGCATTGCCCTGGGGATCCAGATCAACAATCAGGACTCTCTGGCCAATCGCAGCCAGTGCCGTCGCGAGGTTTATGGCCGTCGTCGTTTTGCCGACGCCACCTTTTTGATTTGCGATTGTGATGATCCGACGCTTATCAAACATCCAGAACCCGCCTTACGGTTATGTCCGATGCAGATTACCGATCTCCAAGATAACCGAATCCGCTTGTATGGAACTTTGATGTCTTACCAAATCAAAACGCCAGCGACTATGCGCATTCTTCAGTTCGGATTCATAATCCCGACCTTTATGGAAGAAAGCTGTTGATTGCTGATCGAGTAACCAGGGCGAAGCATAACCTAAAAGCTTGTCCAGGTCAGCAAGTGCGCGCGCGGAGACGAAGTCGCATCGAGGAATCAGTTTGGGAGCATCCTCAATTCGAACCGCGTGGATTGTCCCTCTGGCCCCAGTCGACGCAATGGCAACACGCAGAAAGGCTGCCTTCTTCTGATTGCTCTCGACAAGATGTACCCAACCATCCTCGTATTCGGACAACAGGATTGCGGTGATGATACCAGGAAATCCGCCACCCGAACCCAGATCAACCCAGGTTCCGGCTTTGCCCGCAAGCCTGAATATCTGCGCGCTATCCGCTATATGGCGTTGCCACATATCATCCTGCGTTGAGGGCGCCACGAGGTTGATGGTCTTTGCCCATTTGCGAAACAAGTCGGCAAATTGCTGAAGCCGATCTTGCGTTTCACGTGAAACACCGGAAATCAAGATGCCTGCCTCATATTTCGTTCGGCCTTCCTAACAAGCGCCAAGAGCAACGTAACAGCCGCCGGCGTCATACCTTCGATCTTAGCCGCCTGCGCGATGGTGCGGGGTTGAGCACGCCGTAGCTTCAGTTTCAGTTCGTTCGATAAACCTGACACAATATCGAAATTAAACGAGTCTGGTATCTCCAGCGCCTCGTCCCTGCGAGCCGATCTTATGTCACTAGCCTGGCGTTCCATATAAACGGAATAACCGGCCTCGATCTCGAGAGCCTCCGCGATCTTTAGTGACAAATCCGATAACTCACCCCATATCTGTGTAAGACGAGCAATATCGATCTCAGGGTAGGAGAGTATTTCGTAAGCGCTGCGGCGCTGGCCATCCTTGTTCAGGTGTAACCCGTAGTGCGCCGCTTCATTCGGCGTCAAAGTAAATTCACGCAGTCGCTGACGGCCCGCGTCAAGCGCGCTGACATAAGTAGAGAACTTCGCTGAACGTGCTTCACCAACCAGTCCGAGTTCCACACCAAGTCCTGTCAGGCGCATATCTGCATTGTCCGAGCGAAGTGAAAGCCGGAATTCAGCACGAGATGTAAACATCCGATAGGGCTCGGTCACGCCGCGGCTAATAAGATCATCCACCATCACGCCGATATAGGAATCCGTTCGGCTGAAAATATGTGGCTGAATGCCCTGCGCACGGCGGGCTGCATTTAGCCCACCGACCAGCCCTTGAGCACCTGCCTCTTCATAACCTGTCGTACCGTTGATCTGCCCAACCAGAAACAAGCCTTTTATCGACTTCGTCTCCAGCCAGGGCTGCAGTTCTCTCGGATCGACGTGATCATATTCAATGGCATAACCCGGATGCAGGATCGTTACCGTCTCCAATCCGGGAATGGTGCTGATGAAAGCCGCCTGGACATCTTCCGGAAGCGATGTTGAGATTCCGTTTGGATAGACCGTAAAGTCATCAAGACCTTCCGGCTCAAGGAAAATCTGATGCCCGTCGCGTTCGCCGAAGCGGATGATTTTATCCTCGATGGAAGGGCAATAACGCGGGCCAACCCCCTCAATCTGTCCCGAATACATCGCAGAGAGATGAATATTATCGGCAATGATCTGATGCGTCTCAGCCGTTGTTCTAGTAACGCCGCAGGCAATCTGTGGATTGGTAATGCTATCCGTCATGAATGAGAAGGGCGTTGGAACTTCATCAGCCTCCTGCTTGTCGATCGAAGCCCAATCGATTGTCCGGCCGTCCAGTCGAGCTGGCGTACCGGTCTTCAATCGACCAAGAGCAAGTCCGTGCCGCTTCAATGTCTCGGAAATACCCAGTGACGGCGCTTCACCGGTTCGGCCGGCCGGGATTTTCTTCTGGCCGATATGGATGAGGCCACGCAGAAAAGTACCCGTGGCTAGAACAACAGAATTGCAGGAGATGCGACGTCCATCGGAGAGCTTCAGGGCAGCTACGGTGCCATCCTGCGTGATCTCGATATCGAACGCATCTCCTTCAACAACGGTCAGATTGGCATGATTTTCGATCTCCCGCTGCATGGCTTCGCGGTACAGCCGACGGTCTGCCTGGGTACGCGGACCCCGGACCGCGGGACCCTTCTTGCGGTTGAGCAAACGGAACTGGATGCCTGCAGCGTCAGCCACACGTCCCATCAACCCATCCAGCGCGTCGATCTCACGGACGAGATGTCCTTTTCCCAATCCACCGATTGCAGGATTGCAGGACATGACGCCGATGGTCTCGCGCTTGTGGGTTACCAAAGCCACGGATGCACCAACCCGCGCAGCCGCGCTTGCGGCCTCGCATCCGGCATGGCCGCCACCGACAACCACCACATCGAAGGTCATTTCTTCCATGAGAGCACCATGTGTTTCACGTGAATCATTTGCCAATGCAGAATTTCGAGAAGATCACATCCAGGAGATCTTCGACATCGACGCGGCCAGTAATCCTGCCCAGCTCGTCTCCGGCCGCCCGTAAAGCATCAGCCTTCAACTCAAGTCGGGGTTCATCTAATGCATCTTGAATGAATTTGGAAGCCAGAGCGATATGCTCCTGGTGCCTGTCCTTGCCTGCCAGAGACCCGACGTTCCAGCTTTCGCGTGCCAGATCCACAATAGCTTGGTGGATTTGATCCAATCCTTGACCAGTCACGGATGAAATACGTACGGCATCGGATGTATTATTCGGGTAAAGATCAGCCTTTGTTTCGACGTTCAGATAAGGGACGTCAAAGCCTTCATACACATCTAAGCCCGAACGCGCGTCTCTGAGATAGAGGATCATATCTGCTGAACGCGCGGCATCTTTGGCGCGCTTTATACCCTCTCGCTCGACGACGTCATCGGCGTCTCGAATACCAGCAGTGTCGTATAGCCGAACCAGATAACCTTCCATATCTAGTTCGACAGTCAGCACATCGCGTGTCGTACCGGCAATATCGGTGACGATCGCCACCTCGCGCTTCGCCATCGCATTCAGGAGGCTGGATTTCCCTGCGTTCGGAGCGCCTATAATAGCTACCTTGAACCCATTTCGAATAATCTCCGCCGACCTTGCAGAATTGGATGCGGCAGACATTTCCTTCATCAGAACAGCAAGATCGGTTCCGATGAGATCCGCAGCAGATTCCGGCGCATCTTCCTCATCGGCGAAATCCAACTCGGCCTCAATCATAGCCCTTGCATAGGTGAGACGCTCGGCCCATCCAAGATATTGCGCAGACAACGCGCCCATCCCGGTTTGAAGCGCCAGCTTTCGCTGCATTTCGGTTTCAGCCGATACCAGATCGGACAGGCCCTCTACTTCCACCAAGTCAAGCCGACCGTGTTCGAACGCACGTCGAGCAAATTCACCTGCCTCAGCCTGGCGCAGGCCCAGTTCCCGCAATGTCTCCGAAATCGCATTCACGACTGCGCGGCTGCCATGAACCTGCAATTCGGCGCAATCTTCCCCCGTGAATGAGTTGGGAGCTGGAAAATAAAGCACCAGTCCTTGATCCAGCACCTCACCGTTTCGTTTCCGAATCGTTCGAAGGCTCGCCAGACGCGCTGGCGGCAACGATCCTGCGACAGCCGCGAGCACATTGCTGGTCAGCGATCCACTGATGCGAATTACGGCCACACCTGCAGGGGGCTGGCCACTGGAGAGCGAGAAGATCGTTGCCTGTGTCATGTCTTCGTCCATATCCACAAAAGACAAAGGCGCCCGAAATTCGGGCGCCTGCAAAACCATTGGTGAATCCGGCTAAGGATTACGTGTTCATCGAATCGAAGAAGTCGCCGTTGTTCTTCGTCTGCTTCAACTTGTCGATCAGGAATTCGATCGCATCTGTTGTTCCCATCGGTGCAAGGATACGGCGAAGAACGAATATCTTCTGCAGATCCTGCCGCGGAACGAGCAGGTCTTCCTTACGCGTACCGGACTTGAGGATATCCATCGCCGGGAAGATACGCTTGTCGGCGACCTTGCGGTCAAGCACGATTTCCGAGTTGCCGGTACCCTTGAATTCTTCGAAGATGACTTCGTCCATGCGGCTGCCGGTATCGATCAGTGCCGTCGCGATGATCGTCAGCGATCCACCTTCCTCGATGTTACGGGCGGCACCGAAGAAGCGCTTCGGACGTTGCAGCGCATTTGCATCCACGCCACCCGTCAGGACCTTGCCCGAGGACGGTACGACAGTGTTGTAGGCGCGGCCGAGACGGGTGATCGAATCGAGCAGGATGACGACGTCACGGCCGTGCTCGACAAGACGCTTGGCCTTCTCGATGACCATTTCAGCCACCTGTACGTGACGCACTGCCGGCTCGTCGAAGGTAGACGAGACAACTTCGCCCTTCACCGAGCGCTGCATGTCCGTCACTTCTTCCGGACGTTCGTCGATCAGAAGAACGATGAGATAACATTCCGGATGATTGGCGGTAATCGAATGCGCAATGTTCTGCAGCAATACGGTCTTACCAGTACGCGGCGGCGCAACAATCAGGCCGCGCTGGCCTTTGCCGAGCGGTGCGACCAGATCAATAACACGCGCGGAATTGTCCTTCGACGTCGGGATTTCGAGTTCCATCTTGAACCGCTCGTTCGGGTAGAGCGGTGTCAGGTTGTCGAAATGCACCTTGTGCCTGATCTTCTCGGGATCATCGAAATTGATCGTGTTGACCTTGAGCAGAGCGAAATAACGTTCGCCCTCCTTCGGCCCGCGGATCGGTCCCTCGACGGTATCGCCTGTCTTCAGCGAAAACCGGCGGATCTGCGACGGAGAGATGTAGATGTCATCAGGGCCTGGCAGGTAGTTCGCATTGGCGGAGCGCAGGAAACCGAAACCGTCCTGCAGAACCTCGACCACGCCTTCGCCGATGATTTCGACATCCTGGCTGGCAAGAACCTTCAAAATTGCGAACATCAACTCCTGCTTGCGCATGGTGCTGGCGTTTTCGACTTCCAGCGATTCCGCGAAAGTCAGCAAATCAGTCGGGGATTTGCTCTTGAGTTCTTGAAGCTTCATTTCAGCCATGAAGAAGGGGACCACTTGAGAAAATATAAGGGAAATTGGGCGTGTTGGTGAAAATCGCTTCCGCGGAGATATCCGGGGACAACGGCAGTTACACGCATGCCACGAAAAGGAGGTGACGGGAAAATAGCGATTCCCGCCCCAAGCCGCAAGAGGCTTATGCAGAAAAACGCAAGCCCTGTTTTAGAACGGCTTTACGATGACGAGAATCACGATCGCAATCATCAGCACCGTCGGTACCTCGTTCCATATCCGCCAGTATCTTGCAGGGCGTCTGGGCTTGTCCGCGGCGAAGTCACGAACTGCGCGGCTGAAAAGCACATGCACCCCCGTCAACGCGACAACCATGGCGATTTTGCCGTGAAGCCATCCACCCTGAAACCCGTAGATATCCCAGGCGAGGTAAAGTCCAAGAACCCAGCTTATCATCATTGCCGGGTTCATGATGACCTTAAGCAGCCGCCTTTCCATCATCTTGAACGTTTCCGAACGTTCGGATCCGATCGGCGCATCCGAATGATAGATGAAAAGCCGCGGCAGATAGAGAAGTCCTGCCATCCAGGACATCACGGCGATGACGTGAAACGCCGTCACATAGAGGATGAAATCATCCGGCCTCAGAACGTAGGTCAGCGCCAGGATGAGAAGAAATATCCCCAGCGCGATGAAAGCGCGTGCCTTGGCCTTGCCGCCGGCGCCCTGATCGCCGATTTCCTCACGCGGAGCCATCGGTTACTCCCCTGACCCGGTTCACGAGCCGGGTGACATTTTGAGGATCCGCATCCGGAGTGATCCCGTGGCCCAGATTGAAGATCAAAGGTCCGTTACCAAGCGCCTGCAGGATGGCATCAATGCCGTCATCAAGCGCCTGACCGCCGACCACGACCCGCATCGGATCGAGATTTCCCTGAACCGGGCCTTCCTTCTGCAGCTCAGTTGCGAATGACAGAGGCACGCTCCAGTCCAGCCCGATCGCATCGGCGCCGGTCTTCTGTCGGTAATGGCGTAGGTTCATCCCCGCCCCCTTGGCAAAGGCGATGATGCGTGCATTCGGCCGCTTGCTGCGCACGATCTCGATCATCCTCGCAACCGGCTTGATCGCAAACGCTTTGAATTCCGCTTCACCGAGAACACCGGCCCAGGAATCGAAGATCTGAACCGCATCCGCGCCCGCATCGATCTGGGCAACGAGATATTCGGCGGAAATCTCAGCGAGAAAAGCGAGCAGATGTTCGAGCGCCTTGCGGTCACGATAACCGAACAGGCGGGCAGGGGCTTGATCGGGCGTACCGTGGCCGGCAATCATGTAGGTCGCAACGGTCCATGGAGCCCCACAGAAGCCGAGAAGGGTAGTTTCTGGTGGCAGCTCCCGCCTCAGGCGTTTCACCGCTTCCAGCACGGGTGACAGGTGCGTAAGAACACCGTCCGGCTTCAGCGAATAGATACCTGCCGGATCGATCGGATCCATCTGCGGTCCTTCGCCGGGCGTGAACCGAACCTGCCTGTTCAAGGCATCCGGAATGACCAGGATATCCGAGAAGAGAATGGCCGCATCGAATGCATAACGCCTGATCGGCTGGAGGGTGACCTCAACAGCCAGATCAGGCGTATAACAGAGATCGAGGAACCCACCCGCCGCCTGGCGCGTTGCCCGGTACTCGGGAAGATAACGCCCGGCCTGTCTCATGAGCCAAAGCGGAGGAGGGCTTACAGTTTTTCCCTCCAGCACCTCTACGATCTTCCTTTTCACAGACAACGGCATCTATCCCTATTTAAAGAATCTATTTTAATCTGTTTTCTATTTCTTAGAGTCGGTGAGTATCAAGGATTAAAGTCAGACCCCAGGTTAACCAGAATTTCGCCGTCATCTGTGGATTGCGATAAAATCGTTGCTCGGGATTCTGGAGTTTTGCGGATGGTCTCGATTCTTCCAAGTGATTCAATCACCTGCAGGAACCCCTATCTGTAGACAACATGTGGATAAGTTTGACAGAGATGACAATTGTCCACGCAAATCACATCCTCCCGCTCCAACAATCCCAATGACCGCTAATTGTGGAAAAACAGGCGGTTTTCCCAAGCCCTGCCCCTCCCTTCGGCAAGAGGGGCTGTCTGTCCCGAGTTATCAACAAACGGTAAAGAATAACGTGGAGAACCGGAAAAACTTCTTCCACCTGCACCTCGTTTCTGACTCCACCGGCGAGACATTGATCTCTGCCGGCCGAGCTGCTGCTGCGCAATTCCAGAACAGTTATGCGCTTGAACACGTCTATCCGCTGATCAGGAACAGGAAGCAGCTCGCCTCGGTGCTGGATGCGGTCGATGCTGAACCCGGCATTGTTCTCTACACAATCGTCGACCAGGATCTCGCATCGCTGATCGATCTTCGATGCAGGGAAATGGGTGTCCCCAGTGTGAATGTGCTGGAACCCGTAATAGCAGCATTCCAGACATATCTGGGTGCACCGTCGCGCCGTCGTGTTGGCGCGCAACATGCCCTGAACGATGAATATTTCGCCAGGATCGAGGCGTTGAACTTCGCGATGGACCATGATGACGGTCAGATGCCGGAGACGTATGATGAAGCCGACGTAGTCATTATCGGCATTAGCCGTACTTCCAAGACACCGACAAGCATCTATCTGGCAAACCGGGGCATCAAAACGGCCAATATCCCGATCGTTCCCGGGGCCGAGCTTCCGAACGCTCTTTATAACGCCACACGGCCATTGATTGTCGGCCTCATTGCCACCACCGACCGCATTTCTCAGGTTCGGGAAAACCGCGAACTCGGCAGTTCCCAGGGCCTCGATCGGAATACCTATACCGATCGTGCAAGCATCAACGAGGAACTCAAATATGCTCGGGCGCTTTGCGCGCGAAACAACTGGCCGATTATCGATGTTTCCCGTCGTTCCATCGAGGAGACCGCAGCAGCAATTCTTGCCCTTCGCCCGAGGCTCAGATAATCCCGAGTTCGTTTTCCCTTGGAGATGATACCTGAAGTGACAATCGTCCTTGCCTCCTCAAGCCCTTTTCGTCGCATGTTGCTGCAAAATGCCGGTCTGTCATTCGAGTCACGCGCAGCCGATATCGATGAAAGGCAGATAGAGGCCTCTGCAGACCATGGTGGTCCCGAAATTGTCGCCGGAGTTCTGGCCAAGGCGAAAGCGCAGGATGTATCGCGCCATTTTGCCGATGCGCTCGTTATCGGCTCCGACCAGACCATGTCTCTGGCAGATCGCGTCTATCACAAGGCGACGAACCGGGCGGAAGCTCGGGAAACCCTGATGTCGCTATCCGGCCGGACCCACCGATTGAACAGCGCGGTTGCCATCGTGCTGAACGGAAATGTGGTCTGGGAGCACATTTCCTATGCCGAGCTTACCGCTCGCAACCTGTCGGAAGAATTCGTCGACCGATATCTCGACAGGATTGGCGACAAGGCATTTTCCAGCGTGGGTGGCTACCAGCTGGAAGGGGAGGGTATTCATCTTTTCTCAGCCATCGATGGCGACTATTTTACCATTCTCGGCCTGCCCATGCTTCCCCTTCTGGAAGAATTGCGCCGCCTGGGAGCGATCGATGGCTGATCCACGCGAAAACGCATCACCCGCCGCGTTCGTGACCGGCTGGCCGATAAAACATTCCCGGTCCCCGATTATTCATCGTCACTGGTTGAAGCGATATGGACTGTCGGGAAGTTATGATGCCGTCGCGGTTTCCGAACCCGACTTCGCGGTTTTCATCGAAACACTGAAGAACGGCACTAACGGTTTTCGCGGCGGCAACGTCACGATCCCGCACAAGGAAGCCGCTTTTCGGCACAGTGACCGGCCCGATGAGCTGGCAAAGGAACTTGGCGCCGCCAATACACTCTGGCTGAATGAAGGCCAGGTCCATGCGACAAACACCGACGGATACGGATTTACCGCCAATCTCGACGATTGCCACCCCGGCTGGGACAAGGTTGATCGCGCCGTTATTCTGGGTGCCGGCGGCGCAAGCCGCGCGGTAATCCAATCTGTTCGAGATCGCGGGATCGGCGAAATCCACGTCGTCAACAGGACCGCCTCGCGTGCCAGGGAACTCGCGGACCGCTTCGGCTCGAAAATCCATGCCCATGGATTGCCTGCTTTGGCCGAGGTGATGGTTGGTGCGGGATTGTTCGTCAACACGACATCGCTCGGGATGGATGGAGAGGAATCCACCCCCATCGATTTTTCGAGCCTGCAAGCCGGTGCCCTGGTTACGGATATTGTTTATGTTCCGCTCGAAACACCAATCCTGAAACAGGCAAGGGAACAGGGTTTCCCGACGGCCGATGGGTTGGGGATGCTTCTGCATCAGGCCGCGCCCGGGTTTGAAAAATGGTTCGGCCGCCGTCCAATCGTCGACGAAGCCCTGCGTCAACTCATTCTTCAGGATATTCAGGCGAAGCGATGATTGTGATCGGATTGACCGGATCGATCGGCATGGGCAAGACGACCACGGCCGGCATGTTCAAGGACGAAGGTATTCCGGTCAACGACTCCGACGCCGTCGTGCACGACCTCTATAAAACAGACGCTGTTGATCCCGTCGGCAAGGCTTTTCCGGGCTCGATCCGGGACGGTGCCGTCAACAGGGCCGAACTGGCGCGACAGCTTACGCAGGATCCGGGTGGTTTCAGCCGGCTGGAAAAAATCGTGCATCCCTTGGTCAGAGAGAGGGAAAGACAGTTTCTTGAAACTCATCGATTGGCAGGAGAAGACCTCGTTCTTCTGGATATCCCGCTGCTTTTCGAAACAGGCGCAGAAAAACGCGTCGATGTCATTGTGGTCGCAACCTGTGATCCACAGATACAACGGCAGCGCGTTCTTGCCAGACCGGGCATGACAGAGGAGAAGTTCAAGCTGATCCTCGATCGCCAGGTGCCTGATTCACAGAAACGGCAACGCGCGAATTTTGTCGTCGATACAGGCGGCGGCCTGGAGCAGGCAAGAAAGCGGGTGAAACAGATCATCACCCTTCTGCGGTCAGGTATACGGAGCGAAAGACATGCGTGACATCATTTTCGATACGGAAACGACCGGGCTTGAATCGAAGCAGGACCGCATCATCGAAATCGGCGGCGTCGAGCTGATCAACAATTTCCCGAGCGGAAGAACGCTTCACCTGTTCATCAATCCGGGCGATCGCAAGGTTCATCCGGATGCTTTGGCCGTCCATGGCATCACAGACGATTTCCTGAAGGATAAACCGGGCTTTGCCGACGTCGTTCAGGAAATCATCGAATTTTTCGATGGCGCAAGGTGGATCGCCCATAACGCCACCTTCGATATGGGCTTCATCAACGCGGAGTTCGATCGCATAGGCCTGCCGCCGGTGCCGTCCGATCAGGTCGTCGATACGCTGGCTATGGCGCGTCGCAAGCATCCGATGGGTCCCAACTCGCTCGACGCTCTCTGCCGTCGTTACGGGATAGATAACGCGCATCGCACCAAGCACGGCGCTCTACTCGACTCCGAATTGCTGGCTGAAGTCTATATCGAGATGAACGGGGGTCGGCAGGCTGCTCTCGGATTGGGTAGTTCGGAACAGGCAACCCAGGTTACTGAGGCCGATGATACGATCATCGTCGTAAATCATGAACGCCCGAGAGCGTTGCAGACTCGCTTGACGACGCAGGATATCGAAGCCCACGCTTCAATGATCGGATCGATGAAAGCCAAGGCGATCTGGCAGAAATTCCGTCAGGGATGAGGATAAAAAATAAGCCCGGATTTTCCGGGCTTATTTGGTATTGCTTATCAGCTGTTAAGTGGCTGAACCTTGGCGCGGGCCTGTTCTTCGGCCATGCGCTGCGAAAACATCTGGGCAAAATCGATCGGATCGATCATCAGCGGCGGGAAACCGCCGTTGCGGGTGACGTCTGCGATGATCTGACGCGCGAACGGGAACAGCAGGCGCGGGCATTCGATGAACAGAACCGGCAGCATGTGTTCCTGCGGGAAACCGGTAATGCGGAAAACGCCGCCATAAACAAGCTCGGCAGCAAACACGACCTTGTCTCCATCCTTGGCTTCGGCGTTCAGCGAAAGAACGACATCGAAATCGTTATCCGACAACGGGTTGGCGTTGACGTTCACACCGATATTGATGTTCGGCGCATTGTCACGTGCCTGAAGTGAACGGGGTGCACCCGGATTTTCGAAGGAAAGGTCTTTGGTGTATTGGGCGAGAATGTTGAGAGAAGGGCTCGCCGACTGCGTGTTTTCGTCTGCCATGGGATATCCTCAGGACTGATGTGTTGAGGCCGCATAACATCTAGGCTTTTCGCTTACAACCCGTTCCACCCCTGCCGGATGGTCACGGATCGCGATCGATGCCCTTTGACCACGGCGAAGAGGTATTCGGACCGGAGTTTCGATGAAACTCCTCTTCGTCGAGATCGACGACCTTACTTGGAGCATTCGGGCTTTCGCGCGGCGGATCTGTGGGACGGGTATATCCACTTCTGCCGCGGGATCCGACCACGACAACGCGGCGGCCGATCAGCGACCATAGGAACATTCTGACAAAAGGAATGAAAAGGGCGATGCCGACTATATCGGTGATGAAACCGGGCAGCAGCAGCAGGATGCCCGCAACGACGATCATCGCTCCGTCCACAACTGAACCCGCAGGAATTTGCCCCTGTTTGCTTTCCTGAGAAAGTTTTTTGAGCAGATGCAGACCCTGTTGTCTCATCAGAAAGGCACCGAGCAATCCGGTCCCTATGACGAGGGCAAGTGTCGACCATAGGCCGAGTGCGCGTCCGACGACGACGAAACCGGCAATTTCGGCCAAAGGCCAGGCAAGCAGTAGGCTAAAAGCAAAAAAAGGGCGCATGATCCAATGAACGTTGAACAGGTGGTTTCGTGGGCTCACACCTTCGCTATTTGAAGATGGCTTAATGCAGACTATATGATGATGTGAACTCAACTTTTAAACAGTAATCGCGGGTTATTATGGGCTCCAACGACTTCATTACACTCTTTTTCCTTGTTGCGGCCGTCCTGATTTTCCTGCAACTGCGCAGCGTACTCGGGCGTCGGACAGGAAATGAGAAGCCGCCGGAAACTTACGCCCCGCGGGAAGCGCTGAAAAATCCCGGTGCGACGGATGATGGCAAGGTTGTGACCTTGCCGCGCCGTGAGGCCGGCGAGGAAGATCAGCGCTTCGCGGAAGCGGATGCGCTTTCGAAGCCAGGCAGCGAATTGAACGAATCACTCAAGTCCCTGATCAAGGCGGATTCGTCGTTCCAGCCAAAGGAATTTCTCAACGGTGCCAAGATGGCCTACGAGATGATCGTCATGGCATTCGCCGATGGGGATAGAAAAACGCTGAAAGGCCTTCTTTCCAAGGAAGTCTTCGACGGTTTCGATGCCGCCATTCGCGAGCGTGAGGCACGTGGTGAGGTAGTGAAGTCCACTTTCGTCGGCATAGACAAGTCAGCCTTCACCCACGCGGCTCTCAAGCAATCCGAAGCCCAGGTGACTGTTCGCATCGTCAGCCAGCTGATTTCCGCCACCTTCGACAAGGACGGAAAGCTGATCGACGGCGATCAGGAAACGGTTGCCGAGGTCACCGATATCTGGACCTTTGCCAGGGACGTCCGCTCGAAGGATCCAAACTGGAAACTGATCGCGACCGAATCCGAACAATGAGCCTGACTTCGCCAGGATACCGCCTGTCTCCCGTATCCTTCAGCGACCTTCCCGGTTGGGAAAAGGACGATCCTCGCGCCCTGCTTGAGGGCATGGCGCGATGTCTATCCCATATACGCGGTGTCAAGCCTTATCGCACAGGCTCCCTCGGCCTTTCGGCCGACGATCTGCTGCCGCTGCTGAACGCAGCTGCTGACACATCGGCAGATATGAGCGCTGCCGAAGCGCGGTTTCTTTTCGAACAGAATTGCATTCCTTTTCACATCGAGCGCGCTGATGCACAGCCGGGGCTGGTAACCGCTTTCTACGAGCCGGAAGTCGATGTCTCGGCAGAACCAGACAGCGCTTTCGCCTATCCGTTTTACTTCCGCCCGGATGACCTCATCGATCTCGACGAAAAAAACCGTCCTGCACATGTGGACTCCGGCTACATGTTCGGCCGGATGACTGCGTCCGGAGTGACGGAATACCCCGATCGAAAGGCCATTGACCAGGGCCTGCTCGACGGCCGCGCCCTCGAAATCGCCTGGGCCCGGTCGAAGGTCGATGTCTTTTTCGCGCATATCCAGGGAGCGGCAAGGCTTCGTTATCCGGATCGCAGCATCCGCAGGATCACTTACGCCGCAAAAGCCGGACATCCTTTTTCACCGATCGGCAAGCTGCTGATCGATCTCGGCGAGATCGACCGCGAGCGCATTTCCATGCAAAGCATCAGGAAATGGCTGGCAGAGAATCCGGCTAAGGTTGATGAGATACTCTGGCATAACCGCTCCTACATCTTCTTTCGGGATGCAGATGTTTCAGACGATGCGCTCGGTCCGGTTGCCGCGGCCAAGGTGCCGCTGATTGCCGGACGCTCGCTTGCCGTTGATCGCCTGATCCATACCTTCGGTTATCCATTTTTCGTCTCTGCGCCGAGTTTGCACCATCTGGATGATGGCCAACCATTCGCCCGACTGATGCTGGCGCTCGACACCGGATCGGCTATTGTCGGTCCAAGCCGCGGCGATATTTTTACCGGTTCGGGATATGAAGCCGGTGAAAACGCCGGAACGGTCAGGAACGAAGCTGATTTCTACATCCTGGTCCCCAAGGCGGCTGCAGGCAGGTTTGGAGCATGAGCGGCGGGCGTAAACTCAATCCCGAAGAACGTATCCTCTGGGGCAAGGTGGCAAAGTCCACTCGCGCCTTTCCGGAGCGCCGCAGCGATCTCATTGCCTTCGAGGCCGAGGTGGTCGCCCGTGCCGCAGAGGCGGAGAAATCGGCGCCCTCGCTGCCGAGGGAGGTTCCCGAAAAGCAGGCGGAGCAGGGCCGAACAGCAAAAAAGCCGGCCGGTTATCACCACCCTCTGGAAAAACCGACAAAAAAGAAACTTGCAAAGGGCCGCCTGGCGATCGAGGCGCGTCTCGATCTTCACGGGCTGTTTCAGGGCGAGGCCCACGATCTCCTCCTCGATTTCATTTACCGGGCACATGAACGAGGCTTGCGCCATGTTCTGGTCATTACCGGCAAGGGTAGCTCGATGGGCAGTGAGGGTGCCTTGCGGCGCGCAGTACCACTCTGGTTCTCGAAGGCCGAGTTTCGTTTCCTCATATCGTCTTACGAATGGGCGGCACAGCACCACGGGGGCGATGGCGCGCTCTACGTGCGTTTGGCGCGTACCGGAAGGGTGGAGCCGTGACACCCTTCGGCAGTGCGATGCGCGAATTGCGCCAGCGCAAAGGTATCACGCAGCGCGCTCTGGCACAGGCCATCGGTGTAACACCGGCCTATCTTTCGGCTCTGGAGCATGGTCACCGCGGCCGACCCACCTTTGAACTTCTGCAGCGTATTGCCGGCTACTTCAATATCATCTGGGATGAGGCCGACGACCTGTTTCGGCTGGCGGATACGTCCGATCCGAAGGTCGTGATCGACACTGCAGGCCTGCCGCCGGAATACACTCTGCTGGCCAACCAGCTGTCGAAACGGATTAGCACTTTGACGCCGGAGATGGTAGAAGAGATCAACAGGCTCTTGGAGAGCCCTCAATAGCCATTTTTCTCGGGAAGATCCACGGCTTTCCTGCCATAATGGCGTGCTCAACCTTTAGAAGCCGCTCACGATTTCCTATATTCACAACGGAAAAGCGGTGATTCGCGCGTCACTGAGAAAAACCAACCTGGAAGAAGCTGAATGACCGATCTACCCGCCAGCGAAAATGGTGCGAGTGCAGAATATGGTGCCGATTCGATCAAGGTCCTCAAGGGCCTCGACGCGGTCCGCAAGCGTCCTGGCATGTATATCGGCGATACCGATGACGGGTCGGGTCTCCATCACATGGTTTACGAAGTCGTCGACAACGCGATCGACGAAGCCCTCGCCGGCCACGCGGATATTGTCACGGTAACGCTCAATGCGGACGGTTCGGTCACCGTAACCGACAATGGCCGTGGTATCCCGACGGATATTCACACCGGCGAAGGTGTCTCGGCGGCAGAGGTCATCATGACCCAGCTTCACGCCGGCGGTAAGTTCGACCAGAATTCCTACAAGGTCTCCGGTGGTCTTCACGGTGTGGGCGTGTCGGTGGTGAACGCACTCTCGGTCTGGCTCAAGCTCAGGATCCGCCGCAACGGCAAGGTTCATGAGATCACCTTCACCCACGGCGTTGCCGACGCACCGTTGAAGGTGATCGGTGACTACGAAGGTCGGTCGGGCACGGAAGTCACTTTCCTCGCAAGCACCGAAACCTTCACAATGACCGAGTTCGACTACAACACGCTCGAACATCGACTGCGCGAACTTGCCTTCCTAAACTCTGGTGTCCGAATCCGCCTCACGGATCGCCGCAAGCCGGACGTCAGGGAAGAAGAAATGCTCTATGACGGCGGTCTCGAAGCATTCGTCAAATATCTCGATCGTTCCAAGAAGCCGCTGGTTGAAAAGCCGGTTGCGATCAAGGGCGAAAAGGACGGGATGACCGTCGAAGTCGCCATGTGGTGGAACGACAGCTATCATGAGAACGTGTTGTGCTTCACCAACAATATTCCGCAACGGGATGGCGGCACGCATATGGCTGGTTTCCGCGGCGCGCTGACGCGCCAGATCACGTCCTATGCGGATACGTCGGGCATCATGAAGCGCGAAAAGGTCTCCCTGACGGGGGATGACTGCCGCGAGGGTCTGACTGCGGTCCTGTCGGTCAAGGTGCCGGATCCCAAATTCTCGTCGCAGACCAAGGACAAGCTGGTTTCCTCCGAAGTCCGCCCGGTCGTGGAAAGCCTTGTCAACGAGGCGCTGAGCTCATGGCTTGAAGAACATCCGGCCGAGGCGAAGATCCTGGTCGGCAAGGTGGTTGAAGCTGCCGTTGCCCGCGAAGCCGCCCGCAAGGCCCGTGAACTGACCCGCCGCAAGGGTGTTCTCGATATCGCATCTCTGCCGGGCAAGCTGGCGGATTGCTCAGAACGGGATCCGTCCAAATCCGAAGTCTTCCTCGTCGAGGGTGATTCGGCAGGCGGTTCGGCCAAGCAGGGCCGTTCGCGTGAAAACCAGGCGATCCTTCCTCTGCGCGGCAAGATCCTCAATGTCGAGCGGGCGCGCTTCGACAAGATGTTGTCCAGCCAGGAAATCGGCACGCTGATTACGGCGCTCGGCACATCAATCGGCAAGGATGAGTTCAACGCGGACAAGCTGCGTTACCACAAGATCATCATCATGACGGACGCTGACGTCGATGGAGCGCATATTCGGACGCTTCTTCTGACGTTCTTCTTCCGCCAGATGCCGGAACTGATCGAGCGTGGCCACATCTATATCGCCCAACCACCGCTTTATAAGGTCTCCCGTGGCAAGTCCGTTCAATATCTGAAGAACGAAACCGCGCTCGAAGAATACCTGATCACCATGGGTATCGAGGAAGCAACACTGACGCTTGGTTCGGGCGAGGTGCGTGCCGGCCAGGATATGCGTGAAGTCATTCACGACGCACAGCGAATTCGCTCGCTGATCGACGGCCTTCATTCCCGCTATAATCGCTCCATCGTTGAACAGGCCGCAATCGGCGGTGCTCTCAATCCGGAATTGACGGATAACCGCGAGCGCGCCCAGCAGACTGCTGACGAAGTCGCCAAGCGACTGGATTTGATTGCGGAAGAAACCGAGCGCGGTTGGAGCGGACATGTAACGGACGAGGGTGGTCTCCGTTTCGAGCGTATGGTCCGCGGCGTTCGCGAAGCTGCATTCATTGATAACGCGCTGATCGGCTCCGCTGATGCCCGCTATCTCGACCAGCTCTCGAGCCGCCTGCAGGATATCTACCGCACGCCGCCGGTTCTTGCCCGCAAGGATGGGCAGCTGGAGATTTCCGGCCCCCGCGCACTTCTCGATGCGATCTTTGCGGCCGGCCGCAAGGGGCTTTCCATGCAGCGATATAAGGGCCTTGGCGAAATGAATGCCGAGCAGCTCTGGGAAACGACGCTCGATCCGAACGTCCGTTCATTGCTGCAGGTCAGGGTGAATGATGCGACCGACGCGGATAGCCTCTTCGCACGCCTGATGGGCGATGAGGTGGAGCCTCGCCGCGAGTTTATCCAGGAAAATGCCTTGAGCGTTGCCAACCTCGATATCTGAGGTACAGAATTTCATTCGATAATTCGAAACGGGGCCGGAAGGCCCCGTTTTTGCATCCGGCTAGCGATTCACGTGAAACATATTTTGGGATCGCGGTGCAATCATGGATTGCCGGTAAACTTTCCTTCGAAGGCGATGTCCGAGACCGGTTTGCGACCGCTCGGTACTTCCCGCTCCTGAAGGTCCTCCGGAAGAGTATTTCTATCGGCGATGCGACCGATAGCCGCCGCCGCTTCCACCCTGAAACCGTCCGGAAGCTGAAGCACCTCGACAGCTTTGTCTCTGTCAAAACCCTCCATGCCATGCGCGTGGTAACCCAGTTTCATCGCCTGGCAGATCACCGAAAACCATGCGGCACCCGTATCGTAGGAATGGGTATAGGCGGGCTTGCGTTCCCCATCGGAAGAAACCCGATAGCTCTTGGAGACAACGATTATCAGAGCTGCGGCATTCCTAGCCCAGCGCTGGTTTCCGGGAACGAGAAGATCGAGGATCGTCTCAAAAGCTGGCGTTCCGCGCAAACCATAGATGAAGCGCCATGGCTGGTTGTTGCCGGATGATGGCGCCCAATGCGCGGCATCGAGAATGGTCAGGATCGTATCGCGGTCCATCGTCTCGTCCGTGAAGGCGCGCGGCGACCAGCGATCGAGAAAATAGGCGTCGATCGGGAATTCGGATGTGCGGGAATTACTGCTGGTCATGAAACTCTCCGTTATTGTTGCTTGGAACATAAGCTCCATACAACCATTGGCAATCATCAGGTCATCTCTGTGCAGGTGACAAGCCGGTGCGCATCCGTCATAGATGAAGGAAGGGCGGGAGGCGCTCCAACAGGAAGCATGGGGATTTGTGAGGGGAGGAGTGCACGGCCATGAAAGGCAGCGCGATCATGTTCTACCAACTGTATGAGATGAACCACGCCGCCATGGCGCCTTTCCGCGCGGGTGCGGAAGCGCTTCGCTACGTCTCGAGCAATCCGCTCAATCCTCTTTCGCAAACGGTTTTGGGTCGAACCCTTACCGCAAGTCTCGAAGTCTTCGAGCGTGCGACGCGACGTTATGCCAAACCCGTTTTCGGCCTTGACGAGACCATCGTGGATGGCAAACCGGTTGCCGTGACGGAAGAGATCGTCTGGTCGAAGCCGTTCTGCAATCTGTTGCATTTCAAGCGCGATCTTCCGCCGTCACACGGTCCCGATCAGAAGATATTGCTGGTCGCTCCCATGTCCGGACATTATGCGACGCTGCTGCGTGGAACGGTGGAAGCGCTGCTGCCTCATGCGGAGCTATACATAACCGATTGGGTTGATGCCCGTGTGGTGGCGGTCACCGAAGGCGGCTTCGATCTTGATGATTACATCGATTACATCATCGAGATGCTGCATAAGCTGGGTCCCGGCGCGCATGTTGCCGGCGTCTGCCAGCCTTCGGTCCCCGTACTTGCCGCTGTGGCGATCATGGAGACAAGGAAGGATCCGATGCTGCCCGCCTCGATGATCCTGATGGGCGGTCCGATCGACACACGTATCAATCCGACTGCAGTCAACAAGCTTGCGAATGAGCATCCGCTCGAGTGGTTCAAGGACAACGTCATCATGACGGTGCCGTTCCCCCAGGCCGGCTTCATGCGTCCGGTCTATCCCGGCTTCCTGCAGCTCTCCGGCTTCATGTCGATGAACATGGATCGCCATGTCATGGCGCATCGTGAGTTTTTCGATCATCTCGTCAAGAATGACGGCGAATCTGCCGAAAAACATCGTGAATTTTATGACGAATATCTCGCCGTCATGGACCTCACCGAAGAATTCTATCTCCAGACGGTCGATACCGTCTTCATCCGTCACTCCCTGCCCAAGGGCGAGATGATGCATCGCGATGTCCCGGTGGACACGACTGCCATTCGCAATGTCGCGCTGATGACTGTCGAGGGCGAGAACGACGATATTTCTGGTGCGGGACAGACGGACGCCGCACACACGATATGCCCCAATATTCCGGACAGTAGGCGCCTTCACTACATACAGCCGGATGTAGGACATTACGGCGTGTTCAACGGCTCCCGCTTTCGCCAGGAAATCGCACCGCGGATCGTTGAGTTCACACGACTGAATGCCAGGGATCAGGCAGATGGTGCGGCGACCAAGCCCCGCCGCAGCCGAAAAAGCGGACCTAAACCCGGTTAAGTCATGTCGCGCGAATGCGTGTGACCTCCACGCTATTCAGCTAAATTCTGGCTTATATTGCCGCATGTTATCGGATTTAATCTTTGTTCGTCTTGAAGCGCGATCCGGGGCTCACCAAATCGATTCCCGTCGGGCTGGCATACGGCCACCCGCTGTAACCCTAAGGGTGTAACCCATGAACCAGTCTGCATTGATACGTCCGGGTTGGACGCCGGCCACCATTGCTCTCATGGTGCTCGGTTTTGTCGTCTTCTGGCCGCTCGGCCTAGCCATGCTCGCCTATATCATATTCGGGGATCGACTTCACGGCTTCAAGCGTGATGCCAATGATCGCGCCGACAAATGGTTCGCCGGTTGCCGCAAGGCGACCAGCCGATACAACACGCATTTCTCGACCGGCAACGTCGCATTCGACGATTGGCGCAAGGCCGAGCTGGATCGTCTGGATGAAGAACGCCGCAGGCTTGATGAGATGCGGGAAGATTTCGATACCTATGCGCGCGAGCTTCGCCGCGCCAAGGATCAGGAAGAGTTCGACCGTTTCATGCGCGATCGCAAGAACCGCCCCTCCAGTGATCAGCCGGTCGTCGACGTCTGACATCGACGCGGGTGCTGCTGAATAAGGGCCGGTGCCTCCAGGGGCGCCGGCTTTTTTGATGGGAAGAATCCTGAGGAATCGGATAAGGAAGAAACATGTTCGCGCTCCTCAAGAAGCCAGTTCGCCGCTCACCCAAACCGCTCCAGACAGTCAAGCGCACTCTGGCCGTGGGTGATCGGGCTATGCCCCTGACCATCAAGGAGAATAGCCGCGCAACCCGCATCACTTTGAGGATCGAGCCAGGCGGCAGGGCGCTCAATCTCACCATACCGGTGGGGTTGAAGCATTACGAGGTGGATGACTTTCTCGCTCGTCATGAGGGCTGGCTTAGAACGAAGCTGGCCAAGTTCTCGCTGGACAATCCCATTCGCCCCGGCGGACGGATTTCCATCCGTGGCGTCGACCACCGCATCGAGCATACCGGATCTTTACGGGGCATCACGGAAGCTGTGGTGATCGATGGGGAACCTGTCCTGAAAGTGAGCGGCCTCGAAGATCATATGGGCCGAAGAATCTCGACCTTCCTCAAGAAGGAAGCGCGCCACGACCTCGAATCACTCGCCCGACGTCATGCCGCCGCGATCCGCAAGCCGATTGCGTCCGTGTCGATGAAGGATACACGCAGTCGCTGGGGGTCGTGTTCCTGGGACGGAAACCTCAGTTTCTCATGGCGCATCGTCATGGCGCCGCCACTGATCATCGATTACCTCGCTGCACACGAGGTCGCTCATCTCAAGGAGATGAACCACGGCCCGAAATTCTGGGCACTGTGCAAGGAACTATGCCCGAGGATGGAGGAGGCGCGGCGCTGGTTGAAACTGCACGGCTCGCAGCTTCACGCTATCGATTTCAGCTAAAGAAATGCCAGCAGAAGTGGGAGCAGGTTTGGCGTCCGTGTGAAGGCTGCGGAATAGCCGCGGGCCTAACGCCAGTCGCTGGTCCGCATCATCCAGTTTTCCTGGCTCGGGCCTGATACGGGTTCGGCCATTGCCATTCCGGCACCGGGGCGCTTCTGCACATTCGGCCGTGCGGCAGGGACCGGAATTTTCGCACCGCTCTCGAGGCTGGTCTGGTAGAGGCGTGCCTGGGTGTAGGAAGAATTCTGAGGCGCGGAATAGGCGGTGTCGAATGCCTCTTCCATGCTGGACCGCGCGATCGCTGCTGTGATCACTGGTGCGAGCGGGGGCATGGAAGCATGCGCTGCAGGCTGCTCGGAAACAGTACCACGTGCTCCCTTTTCCGCCGCAGCAACGACCGGGCCGGCTGCAGGAACAGAAGCGGCTGCCACCTGTGCAGCTGCTGCGGCCGCACTTGCAGCCTCGGCGAGAACGGATGACGACAGGGCAGGGTTCTGCTCTGGATCGTTGGATGCATAGGCAAGAATATAGCTGTTGGCAGGCTTAGGCTCCGCCGTCTGCAGATTGCCGTCCTCGTCACGCTTTTCATAGAACACGTTACCGCCGGCAGCGGCGACGTAATGCATGTTATTATACGGGAACGAATATCCCTGGGTATGGAAGAACATCGCGCTCTTCACATCCGGATGTCGCGCACCTTTGAGAACGGCATCCGCAGCAGTGTTGAGATCAGGCGCCGTGGCCTCATCCATCTTGCGGGTCATTACGCCTGGGGCGAACTGGTTCTTCTGCGCAACGACACCACAGATCGACGGCGGGTAGATGCCGGACGTCAGCCGGTTCATGATCACGCTGCCGACGGCGAGAAAGCCGGTTTCGCTTGTCCGTTTGGACTCGAAATACATCGCGCGCTTCAGGCATTCGCGATCGGCATTCGTGTAGCTGTAGACCGCCTTTTTCGACGCAGCACCGGATGTCGCCAGATTGGTCGATTTGGCTTTGCCGTCCACCGACGAGATCGTCTGTGTGCTGTTGCACGCCGTAAGCATGCCGCCAGCAGCCAGACATAAAGCTGCCCGCATAGCAGCTGTCATTACACTCGTCATTGGACCCCGCCAAAAAATTTCAAAAATCATCTGGTTGCGGAATAAGGTACCTCAATTCAGTTCGTTTATCAATTATCTTTCATAATCTGCCAAAGCCCGGAAATTCCGTTCCTTTTTCACTTTCGCCGATGATAAACTTTCATGAGTGAAAACTGATATGTCAGGCATTCACGAAGCGTGAGCTAGTCCCGATTCGGGTCAATCAACCGCAATCCGCCCTTCCCGAATGCCGCAATACGATCCGCCTTCCGGCACAAAAGATTCTCGACTCCGTGGGCATTTCGTGTCACTCCGCGGTCATGAAACTCGACGTCAAGATTTGTGGGTTGAAGACGGCGGAAACCGTGGAGCGCGCGGTTGCACGAGGCGCTACCCATATCGGCTTCATCTTCTTCGAAAAGAGCCCGCGAAATATCTCGCCCGATGTCGCCGGAGACCTTGCCGACAAGGTTCGCGGCCGGGTCAAGATTGTCGCGGTCACAGTTGATGCCAATGACGAGGAACTGGACGATATCGTCTCGCTTTTGAGGCCGGATATACTCCAGCTTCATGGCCATGAAAGCCCGGAACGCATCCTGCATATCAAGGCACTATACGGGCTGCCGGTGATGAAGGTGTTCTCTGTCCGGGAACAGGCCGATCTCGATCGCATCGATCGGTTCATCGGTGTCGCCGATCGCTTTCTTTTCGATGCCAAGGCACCGAAAGGTTCGGAGCTTCCGGGCGGCAACGGCGTTTCCTTTGACTGGAACCTGATGGCTTCGCTTGACGAAGGCGTGGATTACATGCTTTCCGGGGGGCTGAACAAGGATAATGTCGCTGTCGCGATCGCGTCTACGCGGGCAACCGGTATCGATGCGTCGTCCGGAGTAGAAAGCGCACCGGGCGTAAAAGACATTGGAATGATCGACGCGTTTTTTGATGCAATCGCCGATGCGACGGCAAAAAGACGCTGAAGGAGCGAGAGAGTGAACGAGACGCCAAAACCCAATTCCTTCCGCTCTGGTCCCGATGAGGATGGCCGTTTCGGCATTTTCGGTGGCCGCTTCGTGGCCGAAACGCTGATGCCGCTGATCCTGGAACTCCAGGGCGAATGGGAAAAGGCGAAGAACGATCCGGTATTCCAGAAGGAACTGGCGGATCTGGGGACCCATTATATCGGCCGCCCGAGCCCGCTCTATTACGCCGAGCGCCTGACCGAGCATCTCGGTGGCGCAAAGATCTATTTCAAACGCGAAGAGCTGAACCACACCGGCTCGCACAAGATCAACAACTGCATCGGCCAGATCCTGCTCGCCAAGCGCATGGGCAAGACCCGTATCATTGCGGAAACCGGTGCCGGCCAGCACGGCGTGGCCTCCGCCACCGTTGCCGCCCGTTTCGGTCTACCCTGCGTCGTCTACATGGGCGCAACCGATGTCGAGCGCCAGGCGCCTAACGTGTTCCGCATGAAGCTTCTCGGTGCCGAGGTCATACCGGTAACGGCAGGCAGCGGCACGCTCAAGGACGCGATGAACGAAGCATTGCGCGACTGGGTCACCAATGTAGACGACACCTATTACCTGATAGGTACCGCAGCCGGCCCGCATCCCTATCCGGAAATGGTGCGCGATTTTCAGGCTGTGATCGGCATGGAAGCCCGCGAACAGATCCTTGAAGCCGAAGGCAGGTTGCCGGATGTCGTCATCGCGGCTGTTGGCGGCGGATCGAATGCGATCGGCCTGTTCCATCCGTTCCTGGATGACGAAAGCGTCAAGATCGTCGGCGTCGAAGCAGGCGGTCACGGTCTTGACGGCAACGAACATTGCGCCTCGATTACCGCTGGATCGCCGGGCGTCCTGCATGGCAACCGCACCTATCTTCTGCAGGATAATGACGGCCAGATCCTCGAAGGCCATTCGATTTCCGCCGGCCTTGATTATCCGGGCATCGGTCCGGAGCACAGCTGGCTGAACGATATCGGCCGCGCCGAATATGTGCCGATCATGGATAACGAGGCGCTTGAAGCCTTCCAGCTCCTGACCAGGCTCGAAGGCATCATTCCGGCGCTGGAGCCGAGCCACGCAATCGCCGAAGTCATCAAGCGCGCGCCAAAGATGGGCAAGGACCAGATCATCCTGATGAACCTGTCCGGCCGCGGCGACAAGGACATCTTTACCGTCGGCAAGATCCTCGGAGTGGGGCTGTAATCATGACTTCCAGAATGGACACTCGCTTCGCCAAGCTGAAGGCCGAAGGCCGTCCGGCGCTCGTCACCTATTTCATGGGCGGCGATCCGGATTATCAAACCTCGCTCGGCATCATGAAGGCGCTTCCGGAGTCGGGGGCCGACGTGATCGAACTCGGCATGCCGTTTTCCGATCCGATGGCCGATGGACCGACGATCCAGCTTGCCGGCCAGCGCGCGCTCAAGGGCGGGCAGACGCTGGCAAAGACGCTCGATCTCGCCCGCGATTTCCGCAAGGCCGATAATGAAACGCCGATCGTGCTGATGGGCTATTACAACCCGATCTACATCTATGGCGTCGACAGGTTTGTCGAGGACGCGCTTGTCGCCGGTATCGATGGCCTCATCATCGTTGACCTGCCGCCGGAAATGGATGACGAACTCTGCATTCCGGCGCTCGCCAAGGGTCTCAACTTCATTCGCCTGACAACCCCGACCACCGACGGAAAGCGTCTGCCGACAGTCCTGAAGAACACGTCGGGCTTCGTCTATTACGTCTCGATGAACGGCATCACCGGTTCCGCCCTTCCTGACACGTCGCTGATTTCCGGCGCCGTTGCCCGCATCAAGAGCCATACGGACCTGCCGGTCTGCGTCGGTTTCGGCGTCAAGACGGCTGACCATGCCAAGGCGATCGGCGCGGCGGCTGATGGTGTCGTCGTCGGCACTGCAATCGTCGCCCAGGTGGCGGGCAGCCTCACCAACGATGGCGCCGCGACGGCCGATACCGTTGCCGCCGTCTCCACCTTTGTTCGCGGCCTGGCAACCGGCGTGCGGTCCGCGCGCCTTGTTGCCGCCGAATAACTGGCCCAAATAAGGCCCGAAGCTATTTATCGGAGTACCCCAAGTGAACTGGATCACCAATTACGTTCGACCGCGCATCAATTCCATGCTGGGTCGTCGCGAAGTTCCGGAAAACCTCTGGATCAAATGCCCTGAAACCGGCGAAATGGTCTTTCACAAGGACCTGGAAGAGAACAAGTGGGTCATTCCCGCTTCCGGTTTCCATATGAAGATGCCGGCCAAGGCGCGTCTGAAGGACCTCTTCGATGGCGGCGAATACGAAGCTCTGCCGCAGCCCAAGGTTGCGCAGGACCCGTTGAAATTCCGCGATTCCAAGCGATATGCCGATCGCCTCAAGGACAGCCGCCTGAAGACCGAGCAGGAAGATACGATCCTGTCGGGTCTGGGCGAGGTTCAGGGCGTCAAGCTTGTTGCCGTCGTGCATGAGTTCAACTTCATCGGTGGCTCGCTCGGCATGGCGGCCGGCGAGGCGATCGTGAAGGCAGCCGAGCGCGCGCTGGCGGAAAAGTGCCCGCTGATCATCTTCCCCGCTTCCGGCGGCGCCCGCATGCAGGAAGGCATCCTGTCGCTGATGCAGCTGCCGCGCACCACGGTTGCGGTGGACATGCTGAAGGAAGCCGGTCTTCCTTATATCTGCGTTCTGACCAACCCCACCACGGGCGGCGTCACGGCATCCTACGCCATGCTGGGTGATGTCCACATCGCCGAGCCGGGTGCTGAAATCGGCTTTGCCGGCAAGCGCGTTATCGAGCAGACGCTGCGCGAAAAGCTCCCGGAAGGTTTCCAGACCTCCGAATATCTGCTGGAGCATGGCATGGTCGACATGGTGGTCAAGCGCCACGACATTCCGTCGACGCTTGCCACCATCCTGCGGATGCTTTTGAAGCAGCCGGTCCAGGAAGCGCTCCCGGTGCCGGTCGCTGTCGAGGCCTGAACCAAGACTTGAAAGCCAGAACTTCGGGATGACGATCATGAACCAGCCCGTCGTGAGTGCGGCCGAGCAGGAAATCGAGCGGCTGATGACCCTTCATCCGAAGGGGTTCGATCTGTCGCTCGATCGTGTTTCGAGGCTCCTGGAAACGCTTGGAAATCCGCATCTGAAATTGCCCCCGGTCATTCATGTGGCCGGAACCAACGGCAAGGGATCATGCACGGCCTTCTGCCGTGCGCTTTTGGAAGCGGGCGGTTATGCCGTCCATGTCCACACCTCGCCGCATCTCGTGAACTGGCACGAGCGGTTCCGCATCGGTGTCAAGGGCGGACGGGGCCAGCTCGTTGAGGACCAGCTACTGGCGGATGCGCTGCGCAGGGTCGCGCAGGCAAACGGCGGCCAGATGATCACCGTTTTCGAGATCCTGACCGCAGCTACTTTCCTTCTCTTTTCCGAACAGCCAGCGGATGTCGTACTTCTCGAAGTCGGTCTGGGCGGCAGGTTCGATGCCACCAACGTCGTGCCGAACCCGGCGGTTTCCGTCATCATGCCAATCGCCCTCGATCATCAGGCCTATCTGGGTGACAAGGTCGAACTGATCGCGGCTGAAAAGGCCGGTATCATGAAGCGCCGTTGCCCGGTCGTCATTGGCCAGCAGCAATTCGAGGCGGCGCGTGAGGTTCTGGTCTCGACTGCCGATCGCCTCGGCTGTCCTCTGACCGTCTATAGCCAGGACTATTCCGCGCATCAGGAGTTCGGTCGCCTAATCTATCAGGATGAAGACGGCTTGCATGATCTCCCGCTGCCGAAACTTCCCGGCCGTCATCAGTTCGCCAATGCCGCCGCAGCGATCCGCGCCGTCAAGGCGGCCGGTTTCACCGTCACGGATCAGATGATGGAAAAGGCGATGGCAACGGTCGAGTGGCCGGCCCGCCTGCAGAGACTGACCGAAGGCAAGCTGCTTGACTTCGCACCGAAGGGATCGGAAATCTGGCTGGACGGCGGTCACAACCCCGCTGGCGGCGAAGTGATCGCCGAGGCCATGGCCGGTTTCGAGGAACGTCATTCACGGCCGCTCTACCTAATTACCGGCATGATCAACACCAAGGATCCGGTCGGTTATTTCCACGCCTTCGCCGATCTGGCGGAGCATGTTTTTACCGTTCGCATCCGCGATAGCGAGGCAGGCCTCGATCCTGTGGTGCTGGCGCATTCGGCCTTCGATGCCGGACTGGTTGCCGAACCGGCTGCCTCCGTCGCAGAGGCCCTGCAGGAAATCACCTTGCGCCAGATCCCCGATCGCCCCCCGCCGCGGATCCTGATCGGCGGCTCCCTCTATTTCGCCGGCAACGTGCTCGCCGACAACGGCACCCCGCCGACCTGAGGGCTTTGAAGGTTTGGGGCTGATGTCGAGAAATTTCGATCTCCTCACTGGCGATTTCTAACACTTAGCCAAAGGCTGAGTCTTAGATTTTGTTGGTGAGGGGATACTCCAACCAGGGACGTTTCGGGTTTCCCGCTCAGCAAAAACAATCCCTTCAACAAAATATCATCCCCGCCCTCCGAACCTGTGTCTACAATCCCCCCGTTCCGCTTCGGCTACACCGGTCCGCATAACCGGCGAAGGGGAGCCGGTGATCGCAGGGACCGCCCTTATGCAAGCGGGACATGCGAGGCTGCGCAGAAAATGGTCTGCCTCCCTGAACAAGGGGCGTGCGTGTGTCGCACACATCCCGGATCGCTTGCCGAAAGGCATCCGATCCGCAGCAGACGGACCGGAGTTGCGTGGAAAAACACACCGAACGGGACACGCCGAGTGTCATTACTAAAAATTCAATTCGAGGCACCCGACGTGTCCCGGCCGAAATCTAAGAAACAAAGAACGCCAAGGGTGCAATCCATCCTCTGATCTGCCGCACCCCAGTCAAACAAAAACCCGGCTGATTGCTCAACCGGGTTTGGATTCACGTGAAACACTTTCTTAAGCGTTTAGGCGGCGCCGGAAATCCAGGCGGAAAGTGCTGTCTTCGGCGCAGCGCCGACCTTGATGTCGGCCACTTCGCCACCCTTGAAGATCGCCAGCGTCGGGATCGAGCGAACGCCGAACTGAGCTGCCAGTTCCGGGTTCTCGTCGATGTTCAGCTTTGCGACCTTTACCTTGCCGGAAAGCTCCGTTGCGATCTCTTCAAGGCTCGGAGCGATCATCTTGCACGGGCCGCACCATTCAGCCCAGAAATCCACGACGACCGGCTCGGCGGAGTCCAGAACTTCTGCCTGAAAATTGTTGGTATCGACCTTAACGGTAGCCATGGGGCTCTCCTTCACGATTCTTCGTTGCTTCAAATATGAGATCGGCATTGATCATTTTCAATGTCCGTCATGTCATTTTGTCTTGAGCTCTGCAAGCGAGCGCGCCATCAGTTCGACAGGTAATCCGACGACCTTTGCGGTCTCGGTATAGACGAGCACGCAGTCTATCTCCTTGCCGGGATAAAGCGGCTTGAGGATCTCGCGATAGATGGCAAGCTGCGCCCGATGCGCCAGCGGCACGGCTTCTGCTTCCACGGGCGGTTTGCGGTTGGTCTTGTAGTCGAGAATGATCACTCTTTTGTCGGTCTCGACCAGACGGTCGATCCGCCCCGAGATCGCATAGTCCTGCCCCTCCAGCGTCAGCGTGCCCATGATCGACACTTCCGACTGGCTGCGGGCGGAAAACACCGGCGCAAGCTCGGCATGCGACAGCACCGACATGACGCTTTCGACAAGCTTCTCCCGCTCTGCCCTTGGCCAGAAGCGGGCGGCGCGCTCCGCATACCGGTGGGCGGCGGTTTCGCGTTCCGGGTCGGAAAACTCTGTCAGCATCTGCAGCATGCGGTGAACCAGCTTGCCCTTCTGCAGCGCCAGGCTGCCGGTCGCCTTGTCGCCGAACAGCGGAGAGGTGACGATCAGGTCGTCCGCATCGTCGTCGATCATCACGCCCGCGCCGGATGGGCTCAAGGGCCGCGGCAGGATTTTCTGCGGGGGCAGGGGGCGTGACAGATCGAGCGGCAGGGGCGGCTTCTCCGCCGGCGCGTGGTCCTGCCGTTCCAGCTTTTGCGCCACGCCGCCGGCAACCGGCAAGCGCCATTTCAATCCGCCCCATTCTCCATCCGGCCCGCTGAAAGTCGCGGCGCTGCAATTTTGCTCGTCGAGCGAAAGTGCCCGTGCGATCATCGCCTGCCAGCTATCCGGGTTGTCGCGCACGCCGCGATAACCGCAGACGATCAGCCGATCGGCCGCCCGCGTCATGCCGACGTAAAGCAGACGCCGGTATTCTTCTTCCGACAGCGTCTTCAGCCGTTCTTCGTCGGCACTGGTCAGGGCATTCGATAGCGCCTTGCCGGCCAGCCACGCCGGAACATCGCCATTGGCGGTTTTCAGCAGCCTGAATTTCGGCACATGCGACGGGATGAAGGATTTGGAATTGCTGTCGACGAGAAAAACCACCGGCGCTTCCAGTCCCTTGGACGCGTGCACGGTCATGATCCGCACCTCGTTGCGACCGCCGTCCTGCTCGCGTTTCACTTCCGGTGACTCAAGCTCCAGCGTCGAGACGAAAGCCTGGAGGCCGGGCAGGCCGGATGTCTCGTGGTCGAGTGCAAAGGTCAGGAACTCGTCCAGAATATCGCCGGCCTCAGTCCCAAGCCGTCCGAGAAACTTTCGACGTCCGCCATGTTGCCCCAGAATCCGCGCATAAAGATCGTGCGGGCTCAGCAGCCGGGAAAGCGCAAGCAGATGCTGCAGCCGCTCCGCAGCATCGTGAAAACGCAGCGGCTGTTCTTCGCCAAGACGGTTGAGTTCGGTCCAGGCGCTGGAATTTTCGCCACGCAATGCCGCAATTTCAAAAACGTCTTCTTCGGACAAATCAAACAGCGGGCTCTTCAGCAGCGCCGCCAGCGGAAGATCGTCCTGCGGCAGGAGCATGAAACGCCCCAGCGCAAGCAGATCCTGCACCGCGATATGGCTTGTCAGCCGCAACCGGTCGGCACCGGCAACCGGAATATTGTCGCGCCGCTTCAAGGCCCTTGTCAGCGCATTGACGAAGGCATCGCGCTTGCGCACCAGAACCAGAATGTCGCCCGGTTCGATCGGACGTTCGACGCCCTTTTCGATCACCGTTTCCTTGCCGATCATCTCCTCGATCCGGCTGGCGATCCTTGCTGCAAGAATGGCAGCCGGTGCCTTGTCCGGCGTCGAGTCGAATGGCGCGGTCCAGTCTTCTTCCTGCTCGGATACCTCCGGCGCCACGACATCCCACAGATCCACCGCACCGGCATGCCCCATCCGGTTGGAACGGTGCTGCACCGCATCGCCAATGGCAGACAGGCCCTTTGCATTTTCTTCCAGCGAAAACACCTGGTCGACGGCGGATAGGATGTCGGCGGTGGACCGGAAGGAGAGTGGCAGGCGGATGGCGTGAAACGGCTGGCCGCTACCGGTCACCTGTTTCTGCGTCGCGCTGCGTTCCTCGGCAAAACGTTCCGGCCGCGCGCCCTGGAAGGAGTAGATCGACTGCTTTTCGTCACCCACGGCAAAGATCGTCCGCCTCGTGTCGCGAGCGCTGGTGCCGGAATAGAAATCTTCGGCCAGCGACTTGATCACGGTCCACTGGATCGGACTGGTATCCTGCGCTTCGTCGACCAGAATATGGTCAACGCCCTGGTCGAGTTTGTAATGCACCCAGGCGCCGACGCCGTCACGGGTCAGAAGATCGGCGGTTCGTGCGATCAGGTCCTCGAAGTCGAGCAGGCTGCGCTTCTTCTTCAGCTCCTCGTAATCTTCTGTCAGCCGTGCCGCCAATGTCAGCGCCGCCTTGGTCGCACCGAACATACGGATCAGCCGCATCCGGTCGCGGCATTCCAAGACATGATTGCGCGCCGCATCGATCGCAGCCGCAAGTTCCGGAGCCGGCTTCAGCATGGCCTTGGCGACAAGCGAACTATCCGCCTTCACGGTTCCTTTCGCGGTCAGGAAGATGGATTCAAGATGGTCGGCCCGTTTGAAGGCGTCCGGTTCCTCCATCACCATCCGCAGGCCATAGGCGACCTCGGTCACCTTGGCGCCGCCGCTCTGGTCCGCAAGCGACAGGTAGAGATCGAGCGTGATACCCGACAGACCAGGAAGCGGCCAATAACTGACGGCAATACTCTCTTCGGTATCGGCCGACCCAAGCCCCAGAATACGCTTGAGTTCCGGCCCGATACCGCCCCCATGCCGTTCGGCTGAAGCCGTGAAACGCCGGATCGCCGTCCGGTTGGAGACGATATCGGAAAGCAGCGCTTCCAGCCCGAACTCGTCGCCGAGATCGAGCACATGCGCAAAAGCCTCGGCCAGATCCGGATCGTCTTCAGCCGAGGTGGCAGTGAGCAGCGAACGCCGTGCTTCCGCCAGAAGTGCGGAAGCGGCGCGATCATCCAGTACCGAAAAATGCCCTGCCACATTCGCCTCCAGCGGAAACTGGTGCAGCAGCGCTTCGCAGAAGGCGTGGATCGTCTGGATCTTCAGTCCGCCCGGCGTCTCTAGCGCCTTGGCGAAAAGCCGGCGTGCTTCCGAGATTTTCATCGAATCCGGCTCAACACCTTCGATCGCCGCGATCCGCTTGCGCAATTCGTCATCGGAAAGAACGGTCCATTCCGACAGCCGCTGAAACACGCGGTTCGACATTTCCGATGCCGCGGCTTTCGTATAGGTGAGGCATAAAATGGAGGAGGGGCGGCAACCGGCCAGCAGCAGCCGGATCACCCGCTGGGTCAGCACATGCGTCTTGCCCGAACCGGCATTGGCCGAAACCCAGGCGGAACTGGCCGGATCCGAAGCGCGCGATTGCTGCACGGTCGTCCAGTCGATCCACTGTTTCGGTTCGTCTCCTGTCGGAAGATCGCCCCCCGTCAAGACGTCATCGGTGAGATGCTCACTCATCGGCTTCACTCTCTCCGTCGTCATCAGCGGTGGACCATTCGGCAACCCGGGCGAGGTGATCGTATTCGCCACCGAAATCGCCTTGCGAATATGGCACCAGCCGCGATGCGAAGCCGGCATCGCCGCTTCTCAGTTTCAGCACGAACTTGGTCAGCTGATCGATCGATTCCTGGGCCAGGTCGATGGCCGATTTCGGCTGCCGTTTGGCGGTAGCCGACGATCCCTCGTTATTGACCCGCTCCGATTTGAACCGGTCTCCGGGTCTCAGGCGTACATAAAGAAGGTCGCCCGGCTGCTGCACGCCCATCGCCTTGAAGGCGCCGGCCTGCAGTGCCGCAGCTTCCAGCGCAAGCTGCGGGTCAAGCAGCGCGCGAGCCTGCGAAACGGAGGGGCTGAGGCCCGTCTTATAGTCGACGATGTCTGCATTTCCCGAACCCATCAGATCGATCCGGTCGGCAATGCCGGTTACCCGGATGCCGGCCGTTTCCACCTCGAACCCGGCACCGGCCTCGGTCACCGTGCTGCGCACATCCGGCGCACGCTTTTCCTCCCAGTCGAGAAAGGCCCGCGCCACCTCGGCGAAACGCGGCCGCCAGACCCGGTCGATATGCGGCGGCAACCGTTCTGCGTCGAACAGTTCCTGCGTAATCCGCGCCATGGATTCACGTGAAACAGGTGTGCCGGGCTTGTGGCGTTCGCGCGTGTAGCGGTCGATGATCGCATGATAGAGATTGCCGCGCTCCCGTGCGCCCGGATCTTCGTTAAACGGCGCCAGCGGATCGAGCTTCAGGATGCGGCGGGCGTAAACGGAATAGGGGTCGCGTCGCAGCCGGCCCACTTCGCTGAACGAGTATTTCACCGGCTGCAGCTCCGCCGGCGGCCTCGGGGCAGGGCGCTTCGTCGGGGGCTGGTTTTCGCCCTGGTCGATCAGCGATGCCCAATGGCGGTAATCCTCGCCGCGCGCTTTCAACCCGTCGGCAAAAGCCTTGCCGCCAAGCGCCAGCAATCTCTGCAGCCAGCGGGAAGCAACCGTCGGCGTCGCGCCTTGCCGAAGCGATCGGGACAGGATCAGGTTGCGCGTACCGCAGGCCATTTCGAAGTCATGCGCCAGCTGGCCGATACGCCGCTCCGGCGGCTCCAGGCCCATGTCGGTTTTCATCGAACGCGACAGGAACGGGTTGTTGACCGTCTGGCCCGGCCACGAACCTTCATTCAGCCCGCCGAGGATCATCGTGTCGACGCTCTGCAGCCGCGCTTCTAGCGTGCCGAAGATGAATACCCGCGGATGCGCCAGCGACCGCGGTTTCACCGCTCCGCCGGTGGTCAGCGCCATGACGATATCGATCCATTGCGGACCATCCGCATCGATCTGGCCATCGGTCTCCATCACTTCGGCAAGCAGGCTGGAAAGCTGCTCGCCCGCTTCACCGGACCAGAGTCCGGCGAGATCGCCCCGCTCGTCGATGGCAATCGCCTCCAGCGCCTTGCCGGTGCGGCTCGCCCATTCGGAAAGCGGCAGTTTCGCCGTCAGCCCGCGACCGTCCGCGCGACGATGAACGAAGGCGCTGACCAGCGGCTCGACTGCCTCCGTAATCCGTCGCGCCACATCACGTGCGATGTCGACCGCATCTTCCGGCAACGAGTTGCGCCATTGCGGCGTATGCCGCTCTTCCACCAATGCCACAAGCTGGCTCTCGAGCAGCGGCTCGAGCGTCGAAATATCCATCTCTCCGACACCGCCGCGCAGCGCCAGCACCTCGAGCGCATCGATCGCGGTTCTCAGATCGGCGGCGGGCAGGCCGAGACGCATCAGCGGATGTTTCATCAACCCGACGATCGCCACCGGATCGCCGGGCCGAAGCGCGGCTTCCAGAAGCAGCTGGGTCAGGGTCCCCTGCGGTGTGCCTGAGAGCGCTGAACCGGCCGAATCATCGGCGAGAATACCGAACCGGGCAAGCTCTGCCGTCACGCGCCGGCCAAGTGCGCGGTCGGGCGTGATCAGCGCCGCCTGCGCCGCACCACCATTCCGGCCGGGTTTCTGCAATGCCAGACGCAGCGCGATGGCGATCGCCACCGCTTCCTCGCGTTCATTGGCCGCCTCGATCAGTGATACGTTTGCAAAAGCCTGTCCAAGCGCTTCCGGATCGGCATCGTCGCGCCATTCGCTCCAGCGGTCTGTCGCCTTGGCCGGAACCAGCGCCTGCGAGATCGCTGCTGCCCGGAATGCAAGATCGGCCGGCACGTCTCCGATGATCCCGACATCCTCTCGGGTCGCGCCGATCTTCTTCAACAGCTTGGAAAGCCCGAATTGCGAATGGCTGCGGCTGGCGGGATCAGGCTTTCCGTCAAAACTTTCTTCGCCGACAATTGCCCATTGTTCGTCCGGCATCGACATGTCGAGGCCCGGAAGCACCACAGTGCCGTTCGGTAGCCGGGAGATTGCCGCGATCAGCTCCGCCGCCGCCGGCACGGAACCCGTCGAACCGGCCACGATGACAGGACCCCTATGCTCCCGTTCCCCGATGCGCCGGGCTTCGCTCTGCAGGATCGCGGCACGATGTTTCGCCGGCGAAGAGCGTTTCAGCTCCTCCAGCCGAACAGGCCAGAAGGCACTGGCAATCTTCAGGAACTCGGCGGTCAGCTGCCACCACAGCGCATGTTCGCCGGTCTGAAGATTGTCGAGATCCGCCCAGTCGCGCTCTTCCGTCTCGATCGCGTCGAGCAGTTCGGCAAGTGCGCGGGCAAGCCATATCGCATCCGCCGGGCTTGCCGGGGCAACAAGCGGCGATTCGGAATGCACGTCGAGCACGATCTTCGGCAACTGGTTGCGCCAGGCAAGGATCAGCCGGCCGAGTTCGAGCAGCCGTGCAGTGCTCCCGATCGGTAGCGCCATGTCCATCTCTTCCGGCGCCACGAGATCGAAAAAGCCGCTGTCGTCATCCGTCTCGCCAAGCGGCCGGATCACCGGCAGGATGGCCGCACGGCCGCCCAGAAGATCGACGAATTCCGAGCGCAGCACACGGGCGGAACGCCGTGTCGGCACGAAGATCGTCACATCCGCCAGTGAAAGCGGGTCCGACGGATCGTATCGAAAATCCTCGTTCAGCCGGCCGTCGCAAAGGGCTGTCGCAAGCGTCTTGAGGAACGGCGCGCCCGAGGGGATCGAAAACAAACGCTTGTTCCGGGCAACCGGCATGTCTCAAACCTTTCCGGAATGACGTTTTATGACGGCTTCGGCGAGTGGCAGGGCCTCTGGCGTGCCGACCGTGATCCATTCGCCATCCATGACGATACCGAAAAGCCGGCCTTTTTCGATCGCCTTGTCGAAATAGATATTCAGGTTGAACGCATCATCCGGTGCGTCGTCGAGAAGCGCGGAATGCAGGACGATTGCGCCGGCATAGACAAGCGGCCGTTCGCCATCGACATATCTCGCAAGCCGGCCATCCGCATCAAGCTGGAAATCCTTCTTGCCGTTATGGCCCGTCGTGTGGTCCAGCGGCACGCAGAGAAGTGCCATGTCCATCATTTCAGGATCGAAATACCCGGCTAACCGCTGCAGATTGGTGGGAGAACCCGATTTTTCGCCGATCCAGAAAAGATCGGCATTCATCACATAGACGATGCCGGGGTCGAGCAGCGCCAGACCCTTCTTCAGGCCCCCGCCGGAATTCATCAGCCCGGCGCGCTCGTCCGATACCGTGATCTCGAGCCGCGGATAGGCGGCAAGATGCGCTTCCATTCGGTCTGCGAAATGATGCACGTTGACGACCGTGCGTGTCACACCGGCATCCGCCAGCGCATCCAGCCCGTAATCGATCATCGGCTTGCCGGCGACCGGCACGAGCGGTTTCGGCATCGTATCGGTAATCGGCTTGAGGCGCGTGCCGAGCCCGGCGGCAAGCACGACGGCCTGCGTGATAGAAGCCAATGTCATCATCGATCGCCGTATTTATGATTCGGGAAATTCTATTCCAGCCCGCGCGCACCAATCCCGCAAGGGGGAAAGGGCCTCATGCGCCAGCGCCGTGGAGAGATGGCGCAAGGTGCGCGGCATGTGCTGCAGGTATTGGGGTTTGCCGTCCCGTTCCTTCAGTCGCACCCAGAGCCCGGCCAGCTTACAGTTCCGCTGTACGGCCATGATTGCCCAGGCTTTCAGAAAGCCCGGCTCGTCGAAGGCCCCGGGGGGAGAGCTGAGCGACCGGCGAAGCGCCAGATAGTCGATCATCATCTGGTCGGCCAGCGACTTGGGAATATCGACACGGGCGTCCTGCACGATCGAGGCAAGATCATAGGTCGTCGGCCCGATCATCGCATCCTGGAAATCGATCAGTCCGACGCGGCGTACGCCGGATTGTTGCGGCTGCCAGATGATGTTGGGCGAGTGGAAATCCCGCAGCAGCAGGTTCTTTTCCGCATCCGCGAGTTCGCCGATCAACCCGTCCCAGATCGAAAGATACTCCTGCCGCTCTTCCTCGCTTGGCTGTGCGCCGCGTTTCCACGGCAGGTACCAGTCGAGCAGCAGCCGGGCTTCCATCTTCATTGCCGTCGGATCGAAATCCGGCACATGGTGAATGGGGCCGCCCTCGATCGGCAGATCCTGCCGCAGCTCGTGGCCATGCAGAAAAGCGAGCGCAACAACGCTTTCGCGATAACGATCCTCGATCGGCTGGCCGTCCCCATCGAGCACGCCTTCCTGCCCAAGATTTTCGATCAGTAGAATCCCCTGATCGTAATCCACATGCGGCACTTCGGGTGCCGTAAGCCCGATGCCGCGCAGATATTGCGAGATCGCCACGAAGGGCCGGGCATCTTCTGCGATATGAGCGACCTTCGGATAGGGTTTTCCATCCAGCACCGGCGGACCTTCCGGCCGTTTCGGCCAGTCCATCAGCACCAAGGTCTCGCCGTCCTGCGTGGCAACGCTCTCATAGGCACGCATCGAGGCATCACCGGTCAGAAACCTGCGGCGCGCGCCCGTATAACCATGCAGGGTCAGAAATTCGCGAATGGCCAGCACCCGACAGATGCGGGAAAGGGCAGGGGCCGGTGCGGTGATCTTCACCCGCCGCCCTGCGCCCTCGTGTTCCAGCTTCAGGATGATCCGGTCGTAAGGCAGAAGTTTTCCCGCCATTTCCGGCCATTCCACAAGGCAGATGCCGCTCGAAAGCGCTTCGTCGAACCCGAGTTCGTCTAGCTCTGACGAATCACCAAGGCGATAAAGATCGAAATGCGCGATCGGGATGCGCGTTTCGTAGAGCTGGACCAGCGTAAAGGTCGGGCTAGGTACATCCAGATCTGCATCGTCGGCCATGGCGCGGATCAGCGCCCGCGCGAGTGTCGATTTGCCTGCACCAAGATCGCCGGAAAGAGCAACGCAATCGCCCGCTTTCAACGCAAGCGCCAGATCCTCGCCGAATTCCTGTGTGTGCCGTTCGTCGGTAAGGATCAGCGTCAGCGCCTGGCCTTCACTCATTCGGCCGCGACCGAATGGATCGAGGAACTGGCCGGAATGCGGCAGGTGACGGTTGTCCCTTCACCGGCGCGGCTGTCGATGCTGACGTCACCGCTATGCAGATGGACAAAACTTTCGACGATCGAAAGGCCGAGGCCTGCGCCGCTGCGCTTGCCGTCCTTGGCCTGCGCTTTGAACCGGTCGAACACGGTCTTGAGCATGTCGGGCGGAATGCCGGGGCCGCGGTCGCGCACCGAGAAGAACACGTTTGCCGGATCGCGCCAGCAGTTGAGCGTGATCGTCGAGTTTTCCGGCGAAAAATTCGTCGCGTTGGTCAGAAGCTTGATGAGGATCTGCTTCAGGCGCTGCTGGTCCGCCACGATCGTGCCCATGCCGGCCGGCGCGATGATCTCCAGCGTCATGTTGTTTTCCTGCAGCCGGTCGGCGATCTGCATCGCCACTTCGTCCAGCAGGTCCTCGATCGCCAGCTCCGAATAGTTGAGCTCCATGATGCCCGCATCGACGGTGGCGAGATCGAGGATATCGTTGACGATCGTCAGCAGAACCGAAGAGGAGGTCGAGATATGGTCGATATATTCGGCCTGGCGATCGTTCAGCGAACCGATGCCGGGTGTCTTCAAAAGATCGGTGAAGCCGATGATATTGGTCAGCGGCGAGCGCAGCTCGTAGGAGACGTGCTGGACGAAATCGTTCTTCAGCTCGTCGGCCTTGCGCAGCGCCTCGTTCTTCTCTTTCAGCGCCTTTTCAGCCCGTACACTCGCCGTCATGTCGACGAAGGTCAGCATGGTTTGTGCGTTCGGCAGAGGCGTGACCGCGTAGTCGAGGATCAGGCCGGAATAGAGCTCGAACGTTCCGTCGAGCGCCGGTCTTTCGTCGTCGAAAGCAGTCAGGGCCTGCGTGAACCTGCGCCAGCCGTCCGGCTCGGCATAGGACGACGCACATGCCGCTTCGATCGTCTTGATATGTGTTCCGGGTTCGGCCTGTTCGGCGGTAATACCCCAGAGCGCACGGAACGCGGGGTTCGAAAGACGGATGCGCCCATCAGGGCCGAAAACAGCGACGCCTTCGGTCAGGTGGTCGATGGTCTCGCCCTGAACCTGCACCAGCGTGTTGTAGCGTGCCTCGAGATCGACCTGTTCTGTCAGGTTCTCGAATACCCATGTAGCGCCGCCTTGCGGATGAGCCGTGGCGATGACGCGCAAGGTCTGGCCGTTCGGCAGATGCCAGGTGTCGGTCTGCGTGTCGAGCGCCTGATAGACGGCGAGCGCCGTGTCTTTCCAGTTCCTCCAGTTCAGCTGTTCCGGAAGCTTTCCGTTCGAGCGAAGACGATCCAGCAATTCGCTATTGTCCGGCTTCGATTCCAGGAACGGCAGATCCAGATCCCACAGCTGCATGAAGGCCTGGTTATAGAATTGCAGTTGGCGTTTGTTGTCGAAAATGGCGACCGGGGTGGCGAGATGGTCCAGCGTTTCGGCATGGCTTTTCAACGTGCGCTTCAATTCTTCGCGCACTGTTTCCGCTTCGGAAACATCGATGGCCATGCCCACGGACCCATCCGTCGTCACCACGTCGACCACGTCGAGCACGGTGCGATTGCCGTGTACGACAGTCGAAAGCCGATCATGGAACGGAGATGTGACGGTGGCCTTGGCCCTTATCATCTCGCGGCTCACGGTGCCGAGCAGTTCGCGTCCCTCTTGCACCGCCCGTGCCGTATCGACAGCATCGACGGCTTCGCCATAGGCGTGGTTGACCCAGGCGAGTTTCCCTTGGGAATCGCGCCGCCAGACCGGCTGTTCGATGCTGTCCAGCAGCGATTGGAACATCGAGATCGAGCTGGTCAGCCGATCACGTTCGATCTTGATTTCGGCAAGTTCGGCGCGAAGATTGTTGAGCGCGAGGAAGCGGACGAACGCTTTGCCGCCCGAAACCCGTCCCTGAACTTCAAGCACTTCGTCCCTGCTCGTCTCGATGACCATGTCGAAGCTGCGGGCATGGCTGCGCAACTCGTCGATTGCCTTTTCGAGTTCGGCGGCCGAACCGGCCCGCAGCCAGCGACCGAAGGCGAGGAATTCGCGATCTGCCTGCGGCGCACCCGTCTCGACGGGCAGCTGGCCGAGAAACTCGGCCTTCGACGCTCCGCTTTCCCAGACGACGATACGTCGGTTCTTGTCGGCGATCAGCGCTTCATATTTCGAGATCCGCTGCTGCGCATCCGACAGCGCGCCACGCATCTCTTCCGTCTCCGCTTCCATGTTGCCGCGCTGGCGCACCAGCCAGACGGTGGAAAGCAGTGCGGCACCCAGTGCGCCGATGACGACCGAAGAGACGATCACCTCAGCTGAAGAAAACAGTTGGGACGCGGCTCCATCCTGCGCAAAGGCAGCCGTCGGAAACGCGATCAGTGCCGTTCCGGAAAGCAGGGATCGGGCGATCCGCGCAAGCCGGGCATAGGTCGCATTTCCGTATCCGCTGCTCACGGAATACAGGTTTCTTGAAGCGCGCATGCGCAAGCCAGAAACTGGATCGGCCTGCTTTGACAGGCTCGTTTTTTTTACCGCCATGACCGGTGTGTCTCCGTCCAATTGCCGCTCATCGACAAGACATACCACTTCGCACCTTGCCCGAAGCCGAATGGCCGAGAGGTCGAATCAAGTCCCAAAACAATACGTGTTCGATAGATAGGCGGGAAGGCATTACGGCAAAAAATAAGCCGCAGCCTTTTGTCAAGGCTGCGGCCACAAGATGTTGTGGATTAACCGGCTAGCTATTAGTAGCGGTAGTGGTCTGCCTTGAACGGGCCCTGAGCCGGCACGCCGATATAGGCCGCCTGTTCGTCGGAAAGCGTCGAAAGCTTCACGCCGAGCTTGTCGAGGTGAAGACGTGCAACCTTCTCATCGAGGTGCTTCGGCAGGATATAGACGTCGTTCTTGTATTCACCTTCCTTGGTGAACAGCTCGATCTGGGCCAGCGTCTGGTTGGTGAACGAGGCGGACATGACGAAGGACGGGTGACCGGTGGCGTTGCCGAGGTTGAGCAGACGGCCTTCCGAAAGCAGGATCATCCGGTTGCCCTTCGGAAACTCGATGATGTCGACCTGCGGCTTGACGTTGGTCCACTTGAGGTTCTTCAGCGCTGCGACCTGGATCTCGTTGTCGAAGTGGCCGATATTGCCGACGATCGCCATGTCCTTCATCTCGCGCATATGCTCGATGCGGATGACGTCCTTGTTGCCGGTCGTGGTGATGAAGATGTCGGCAGACGACACGACGTCTTCCAGCGTGACGACTTCAAAACCGTCCATGGCGGCCTGCAGCGCGCAGATCGGATCGACTTCCGTCACCTTGACGCGGGCGCCGGCGCCCTGAAGCGAAGCAGCCGAACCCTTGCCCACGTCGCCGTAACCGCAGACGACGGCAACCTTGCCGGCCATCATCACGTCGGTGCCGCGGCGAATGCCGTCGACCAGCGATTCCTTGCAGCCATATTTGTTGTCGAACTTCGACTTGGTGACCGAATCGTTGACGTTGATCGCCGGGAAGGGCAGCAAGCCCTTCTTCGACAGTTCGTACAGGCGGTGAACGCCCGTCGTGGTTTCTTCGGTGACACCCTTGATCGCATCACGCTGCTTGGTGAACCAGCCCGGCGATGCCTCAAGGCGCTTCTTGATCTGCGCGAAAAGGATCTCTTCTTCTTCCGAGGTCGGGTTGGAGAGAACGTCTTCACCAGCTTCGGCGCGGGCGCCGAGCAGGATATACATGGTGGCATCGCCGCCATCGTCGAGTATCATGTTGGAAAGGCCGCCATCGGCCCACTGGAAGATCTTGTCGGTATATTCCCAATATTCCGTCAGCGATTCACCCTTGACGGCAAACACCGGAATGCCGGCAGCTGCGATTGCAGCGGCAGCGTGGTCCTGGGTCGAGAAGATGTTGCAGGATGCCCAGCGAATATCGGCGCCGAGTTCCTTGAGTGTTTCGATCAAAACGGCTGTCTGGATCGTCATGTGCAGCGAACCGGTGATGCGCGCGCCCTTGAGCGGCTTGGTCGTGCCGAATTCTTCGCGGCAGGACATCAGGCCCGGCATTTCCGTCTCGGCAATGTCCAATTCCTTGCGGCCATAGGCGGCAAGATTGATATCCGCGACGATGTAGTCCTTTTCACTGCTCATGAAGCTCTCCAGATCTCGTTGCATAAATGCACAGCCGGCAGGAAGACGCGTGTCCATCCGCTGGCGCAAACTCCCACGCGGTTTAGCAGGCTTCCGGATCACTTGCAACGGCGATATAAAGAGGTCTTTATATGTTTATGTGACGTCGTTAATCAGGCGTCTTCGCCGAATTTGTTGGCAATCAGCGCTTCCAATGCGTCGAGCGCTTCACCAGCCTGAACGCCGTCGGCCGACACATCGATACAACAGCCCGTGCTTGCGGCAAGCATCATCAGGCCCATGATCGAGGTACCTCCGACGCTCATCCCGTCCTTGGAAACGGTCACCTGGGCATCGAAACCCTCGACCATCTGGACAAACTTGGCCGACGCCCGGGCATGCAGCCCGCGCTTGTTGACGATCACGAATTGGCGGGAGGAGCCAGGCATCAAGGATATGGCCTCACTTGCCGCTCAGCACGCGGCTAGCGACGTTGATATACTTGCGTCCGGCGTCGGATGCTTCGACGAGCGCCTTTTCCATATTGTCCTCGCCGCGTATGCCGGCAAGCTTGATCAGCATGGGCAGGTTCACGCCGGCGATCACTTCGGTCGTCCCGCTCTCCATCACCGAGATCGAAAGGTTGGACGGCGTTCCGCCGAACATGTCCGTCAGGATGATGACGCCCTTGCCCGCATTGGCACGTGCGACCGCGTCAACGATATCCTGTCGCCGCTGATCCATGTCATCCTCGGGACCGATACAGACGGTTTCGATGAATTTCTGGGGTCCGACGACATGCTCCACGGCATGTCGGAATTCCTCAGCCAGCTTGCCATGGGTGACAAGCACCAGTCCGATCATGAAAATACGCCCCCTGATTTCAAAACTCGCGGCCCATATCGTAACGCACTGGTGCCGTAAAGCGGCGGGATGCCATCTTCGCCAACTGGAAGTGAAGTTCAAGTCAAAAAATCGGGCGCAACGCTCACCAAAAGGGCGGCTCCTGCCGCCAGTCGGGCAAAAGCGCACCAATAACCGTCAGCGGGTCCGCTGCAACATTGGCTATTCTGACCAGCGGTAACCGGCCGATCTCTCCGATCTGCCAGTATTCGTCTTTTGGCGGAAGCCGTTCTGTTCCAGGGGCTGAGACCACCTGGACAGCAAGATCGAGAGGCGCCGATGCGACGTGATCCATCCTGACGATACCGCTGCCGCGCAGTTCCATCAGGCCGGTTGTGCTTGGCGGACAGTTCGCAACAATTCGGCCGTCTTGCAAAGTGATGAAAACCTGATCGTCTGCGATCAGGGCGCAAAAAACTTTGGCGCGGCGGGCGATGGCAAGACAGGTAAACGCCATCATTGATTTACCGCTGCCGGACGGACCGGTGAAGATCAGACCGCGTCCGCCCACCACAATGGCTGTGCCGTGGACGTTCCGGGTCATGCTGCATTGCCTGCCGGAAGAGACAGGGTAAACCGCGCTCCGATGATGATGTCATCGGACTTTCCGTGCAGATTTTCCGCTTTCAGGCTGCCGCCATGGGCTTCTGCGATCTGGCGGCTGATGGAAAGGCCAAGGCCCGAATTCTGGCCGAAACTTTCGCCATCCGGTCGGTCGGTATAAAAACGCTCGAAAATGCGGTCGATGTTTTCAGCCTGGATACCCGGGCCATTGTCATCGATCGTGATGACCACCTTGTCCTTGTTTCGCACAAGGCGAATGGCGAGCCGGCCGCCTTTTTCGGGCACAAAGGAGCGCCCGTTTTCGATCAGGTTGGTAACGATCTGCCCAAGGCGCAGGTCATGGCCGTTGACTACATAGATATGGCGATCGCCACCCTTGTTATCGACGGCTAGATCGATCTCCACGGGTTTGCGCCCACTGCGGATCTGCCGGGAAATATCGACCAGGTTGGTCAACAGGTTTTCCATATCGACCGGGGCAGAATCTGTACGGGCCAGTTCTGCGTCGAGGCGTGAAGCATCCGAAATATCGCTGATCAGACGGTCGAGCCGGCGCACGTCATGGAAGATGATCTCCGTCAGCCGCCGTTTCGAATCTTCGGATTTCGCCAGCGGCAGGGTTTCGACGGCGCTGCGCAGCGAGGTCAGGGGATTTTTCAGCTCGTGGCTGACGTCGGCCGCAAAACTCTCGATCGCATCGATGCGGTCATAAAGCGCGTTGGTCATGTCGCGAACCGCAATCGACAGGTTGCCGATCTCGTCCTGGCGATAGGAGAAATCCGGAATTTCCTCACGCTGCTTGGCGCCTCGGCGAACGCGGATCGCTGCCGCCGAAAGCCGGCGTAGCGGATTGGCGATCGTCGACGACAGCAGCAGTGACAGCACGATATTGACGAGTGTTGCGACGCCGAAGACGCGCATGATGGCGAGACGTTCCGCATGGACGATCTTGTCGATATCGCCGGCCTGAGTGGAAAGCAGAAGAACGCCGAGAACGGCGCGGAACCGCTGCACCGGCACGGCAACCGAGACGATGAGTTCGCCGCGATCGGTGATGCGCACAAGCGCGCCACGAACACCGGTCAGCGCGTTCATCACTTCCGGGTAGATCGATCCGTCACCGCCGGGGGCTTCCTTGTAGATCGGCAGGTTGCCGGGCTGGAGCAGCCGGTTGAACATGCCGGACATCCATTCGCTCCAGGTCTGCGTCTCGTTTTCGACCGGCGGAAGGTCGTAACGGAGCACCTGTCCGCGGGAATATAGATGACGCGAATCGAGAAGCAGGTTCGCGTCCGCATCGAATAGACGGGCGCGGGTGCGGGTTGGCGAGATCAGTCGCCGAAGCACCGGTGCAACGCGCTCCGGATCGATCGGAAAATCGAGATCCTCGTCGTTGGGAACCGGCGTTATGCTCTGCCCGGCCTGCAGTTCTAGAAGCTTTTCAGGGTCGATGGTGATCGAATTCGTATCGACGGAAGCGGAAGCGGAAATCGCCGCTGAAATGATCTCGCCCTGGGTCAGCAGGCTTTCCACACGGGCGTCGATCAGCCCCTCGCGGAACTGGTTGAGATAGAGGATGCCGGCAACGAGGACGACGGTTGCGGCGATATTGAAGAACAGGATGCGCCGGGTAAGGCTCGAAAACACCGCATGGCCGAACAGCCGGCGGATAATGGTGAAGACATGCGGCCAGTGCCGGCGAGCGTTGCGCTTTGCCGGTGCCGTCTTGATCACCTGATTTTCCAGCAGTCTGTCTGCCACGTTTTGTCCTTCCACCGGGCCAGTCTATCGCTGACCCGGTCGTGGCTTCAAGTTAACCTGTTGTAACGCGATGCTTCAGGCCGCTTCACGGAAGCGATAGCCGACACCGTAAAGGGTTTCGATCATGTCGAAATCCGTGTCAACCATCTTGAACTTCTTGCGCAGCCGCTTGATGTGACTGTCGATCGTGCGATCGTCGACATAGACCTGCTCGTCATAAGCCGCGTCCATCAGCGCGTCGCGGCTTTTAACAACGCCGGGCCTCTGGGCCAGCGAATGCAGGATCAGAAACTCCGTGACCGTCAGGGTAACCGGCTCGCCTTTCCAGGTGCAGGTATGGCGTTCCTGGTCCATCGCCAGCTGTCCGCGTTCCAGCGTCCGCGCCGCTATCTGGTCGGCCGTGGGTTTCAAGCCGCCCGGAGCCTGAAGATCACGGGTTCCGGCGCGTCGCAGAATGGCTTTCACCCGCTCGACTAGAAGACGCTGCGAGAACGGCTTGGTGATAAAATCGTCGGCCCCCATCTTGAGGCCGAACAGTTCGTCGATTTCCTCGTCCTTGGAGGTGAGGAATATCACCGGTAGATCCGATTTCTGCCGCAGGCGGCGCAGAAGCTCCATTCCGTCCATACGCGGCATCTTGATGTCGAAGATGGCAAGCTGCGGCGGGCGGGCGACCAGACCGTCCAGCGCCGATGCGCCGTCCGTGTAAGTCTCGACCTTGTAGCCCTCCGCCTCGAGCGCGATCGACACCGAAGTCAGAATATTCCGGTCATCGTCTACGAGCGCGATTGTCTGCATACCGTCCGTCTCCATTGCCATTTCGTGCGCATCTCCAGGTAATGACTTCTCGCCAGTTCCCAGCCCTCACCATGCGCTTCATGAGGAGAAAGGTGGAACAAATTGTGGCAAAGTTAAAGGGGCGGCATTTTGCTTTCTCCGGGAACCACCCGTCCCAGCGTCCTAAAACTGCCTATTATCAAGCGCATTAAAACGCCTGACTAACCGATTTAAAAAGAAATAAATTTCTTTAAATCGATTAAATAATTGATTTCATTGATATATTTTAAAGCCTCTGCTTGCCGTTTTGAAAAACAGCAACTAGCTTCGCGCCTCACGGACAATCCTGTCAATTGTAACCTGAGGTGAGCGCGTATGGAGCAGTTTGGACTTTACAACCCGGCAAATGGCGTAGCAGCGATCGGCCTCGAAAGAGTTTCTCGCGTCAACTACAACCTTTCCGAGGTCGAGCTTTACGAAGAGGCAATCCGCCGCGGTGAGGCCGATCTGACCGCCGACGGTGCATTGCGCGCCGTCACCGGCCAGCACACGGGCCGTTCGCCCAAGGACAAGTTCGTCGTTCGTGATGCCGTCACGGAAGACAAGATCTGGTGGGATAACAACAAGCCGCTGTCGCCGGAACATTTTGCCGTTCTGAAGGCTGATATGCTGGCACATGCCGCGGGCAGGGAGCTTTTCGTCCAGGACCTGATCGGCGGCGCCGATGCCGACAACGCGCTTCCCACGCGTGTCGTCACGGAATTCGCCTGGCATGCGCTCTTCATTCGTAATCTGCTGATTCGCCCGAAGCGGGATACGCTCTCGACTTTCGAGCAGAAGCTGACGATCATCAACCTGCCGAGCTTCAAGGCTGATCCGGAGCGTCATGGTTGCCGCTCGGAAACTGTCATCGCTTGCGATCTTGCGAACGGTCTCGTGCTGATCGGCGGCACATCTTATGCCGGCGAGAACAAGAAATCCGTCTTCACCGTCCTCAATTATCTTCTTCCCGCCAAGAGCGTCATGCCGATGCATTGCTCGGCCAATGTCGGCCCGGATGGCGATACGGCCGTATTTTTCGGCCTGTCCGGCACCGGCAAGACCACGCTTTCCGCCGATCCGGCCCGCACGCTGATCGGCGATGACGAGCACGGCTGGGGTGAAAACGGCGTCTTCAACTTCGAGGGCGGTTGTTATGCCAAGGCGATCAAGCTTTCGGCCGAAGCCGAGCCGGAAATCTATGCCGCGACCCGACGTTTCGGCACCGTTCTGGAAAACGTCGTGCTCGACGAAAATCGCGTGCCGAATTTCGACGACAATTCGCTGACCGAAAACACCCGCAGCGCCTATCCGCTGCATTACATCCCGAACGCCTCGGATACCGGTCTTGCACCGCATCCGAAGACGATCATCATGCTGACCGCCGACGCGTTCGGTGTCATGCCGCCGATCGCGAGATTGACGCCCGAACAGGCCATGTATCACTTCCTCTCTGGCTACACCGCAAAGGTGGCCGGTACGGAAAAGGGTGTGACCGAACCGGAAGCGACCTTCTCGACCTGCTTCGGTGCTCCCTTCATGCCGCGTCATCCGGCCGAATACGGCAATCTGCTGAAGGAACTGATCGCCAGACACGGCGTCGATTGCTGGCTGGTCAATACCGGCTGGACCGGCGGCGCCTATGGCACAGGCCGTCGCATGCCGATCAAGGCCACTCGCGCGCTTCTGACCTCTGCCCTGAGCGGCAACCTCAAGAATGCGGAGTTCCGCACCGATGCCAATTTCGGCTTTGCCGTTCCGGTTTCGGTCGATGGTGTCGAGAATGCAATCCTCGATCCGCGCTCGACCTGGGCCGACTGCCTTGCCTATGACAATCAGGCGGCCAAACTGGTCTCGATGTTCATCAAGAACTTCGAAAAGTTCGAGGCCCATGTCGATGCCAAGGTCAAGGATGCAGCTCCCGGATTGCTGATCGCAGCGGAATAACCGCAAAACGTGTGATTCACGTGGAACCGTCGGTGGGGCTAACACCCTGACCGATGGTTTTCTTTTGCCCGGAATTGTGGAAAAGATGCGCGCCAACAGCTAAAACCAGACGATCATGGCCAGCAATCCCCTCATCATCAACAGTCGCATCACCATCGCTGCATGGGAACTGACCGAACAGTTCGTGCTGGCGGGTGGTCCCGGTGGCCAGAACGTCAACAAGGTCTCGACGGCCGTCCAGCTGTTTTTCGATATCGCCAATTCCCCCTCTCTTCCCGAACGGGTCAAGACGAATGCCTTGAAGCTGGCCGGGAGGCGGGTGTCGAAGGAAGGCGTATTGATGATCGAGGCCAATCGGTCCCGTAGCCAGGAGCGGAACCGCGAAGAAGCGCGGGAACGTCTGAAGGAATTGATCCTTGAAGCGGCCAAGCCGCCGCCGCCGGTCCGCAAGGCGACGAAACCGACAAAGGGTTCGGTCGAGCGCCGACTGAAGGCGAAATCCGGCCGTTCGGATGTCAAGAAGATGCGCGGCAAGCCGTCAGGCGATTGATCGGGGAGAGGGATTATGGCGACCTGCTGAGTGGAATCCGTCATTTTCCGGGCTATCTGGATCGTCCTGCGCAGGAAAATCTGGTTGAGATGATCCGCGGGATCGTCGCCGAGGCGCCGCTTTACGTGCCGGTCATGCCCGGCACCGGTAAGGCGATGTCCGTGAGGATGACCAATTGCGGTTCGCTCGGCTGGGTGACCGACAAGGAACGCGGTTATCGGTATCAGCTGACTCATCCCGCGACCGGCAAGCCGTGGCCCGCCATTCCCTCGGAGCTGATGGAATTATGGGAAAAGCTGGCCGGTTATCCGAAACCGCCCGAAGCGTGTCTGGTGAATTTCTATTCCGACGACGCGAAGATGGGCCTGCATCAGGACAAGGACGAGATGGAACTCGGCGCACCGGTCCTGTCGATCTCGCTTGGCAATAGCTGCCTTTTCCGTGTCGGCGGGCTGGATCGCAAGGACCCGACCGGCTCATTCAAGCTGCAGAGTGGCGATATCGTTCTGCTCGGCGGGGAGGGCAGGCTCGCCTTTCATGGCGTCGACCGGATCTATCCCGAAACGTCGACGCTTCTGAAAAACGGCGGCCGGATCAATCTGACGTTAAGGCGGGTGACCTAACCTCTCCCTAAAAAGGGTGGGACGCGATGCAGGCATCGGACAGCAGATTTCTGATCTGGGTAGGAGCAGCAGCAGTTTGGTTCGTCGGTGCGCTGATCGGCCTTAACTACCTGCGTCTCGGATGGACACTCGACCAGAATGGCCTCTCTGTCATGACAGGGCGGCTTCCCTATTGGGATTTTACCAACCTCTGGGGCGGCGGCCGCATGGCTCTCGAAGGCCAAGTTGACTATCTGTTCTCGCCGGATCTCTATCGAGCGGCGTTGCGTTCGATACTGACGCCACGGATGCTCGATCAGGAGTGGAGCTATCCGCCTTCCATGTTGCTGGTCGGTTTGCCGCTTGCACTGCTTCCCATTCTGCCTGCCTACCTTATCTGGAATGCGGCGACTTTGGGATTTCTCTATCTCGTCGCCGGCTGGCTGGAGCTGAAACGCTGGCAACGCTTGGCGGTCCTGCTTTCTCCGCCGGTGCTGATCTCGATCCTTCTGGGGCAGAACGGCGCCTTGACCGCGTCGCTGCTGATCGGCGGCCTATTTCTCTCGCCGTCCAGACCTTTGTTGGCGGGTGTCTTCTTCGGATTGCTGACACTCAAGCCGCATCTCGGCATCCTCGTACCCTTTTGTCTGTTGGCGGCTGGTAACTATCGCGCAATCGGGTCTGCCGCGCTGACCACCCTGGCCATCGTTGTCGCAACCGGCTCGCTGTTCGGCTGGGATGTCTGGACATCATTTTTCACAGTGACCAACCCGCTCATGCGGGCGATCATGGAAGCGCCCTATCCGCAGGGTTATCACATGAATGCCATGACATTCTTCGCGATGGCACGATCGTTCGGTGCCGGGTTGACGGTGGCTTATGGCATCCAGATCCTGGTGGCGCTCGTCGCGATCGGTCTGGCCGTCTGGCTGTGGCGACAAAAGGATCCGGCAGATCATCGCATAAGGGTAGCCGTTACCGGGCTTCTGGCACTCTGCGCGACACCCTACGGTTACACCTATGATGCCGTACCGCTTGCTTTGGCGATCGCCATCCTCGGGTCACGCCGGATGCTTCCGATTTCACTGCTGGCGATAGGATGGCTTTATCCGCTGCTGAATCACGTGATTGCGAAAGACTATTTTTCCCTAGGTGCGCTGGTGCCGGCAGCGATCGCCTCTGTAGCAATATGGAATCTCCGATCGTCCCGCATATCGGGCGATGAAACTCCCACCGGAAAAGGCGTCAAAGCTTCCTGAGCGAGACCTTCTCGATGAAATGATTGCGGCTCTTGCGCAGGATGATGTCGGCGCGGGGGCGGGTCGGGATGATGTTCTGGCGAAGGTTCTTCAGGTTGATGTTTTCCCAAAGTCCTTCGGCGACAGCCAAAGCTGCATCCGCGTCGATTGCCGCGTATTTCTTGAAGAACGAGGTCGGATCGCGGAATGCAGTCTCGCGCAGCTTCATGAAGCGCTGCACATACCATTGATGGATCTGCTCCTCGTCGGCATCGATATAGATCGAAAAGTCGAAGAAGTCGGAAACGATCGGCACGATCTTGCCGTCTGCGGGCAGGGGCCGCGATTGCAGCACGTTGATGCCTTCGAAGATCAGGATGTCCGGCCGGTCGACAAGCGTATGCGCGTCCGGCAGAACGTCATAGGTCAGATGCGAATATTGCGGCGCCTTGACATTCAGTTCGCCGGCCTTGATCGCGGAGAGAAATCGCAGGATCTGTCCGATATCGTAGCTTTCCGGAAAACCTTTTCGCTGCATCAGGCCTTCGCGCTGCAGAACGGCGTTCGGATAGAGAAAACCGTCGGTGGTAATCAGATCCACTTTCGGGCTTGAGGGCCAGCGCGCAAGCAACTCCTTCAATACACGTGCCGTCGTCGATTTGCCGACCGCCACCGAACCGGCAACACCGATGATGAACGGTGTCTTGGAAACATCGGGCAGGCTGAGGAACCGGTTTCGCTGCCGGAAGAGCTGCTGAGACGCTTCGACATGGGTGGACAAAAGGCGCGACAGGGAGAGGTAGATCTGTCGCACTTCGTCGATATTGATCGGATCGTCGAGCGAACGCAGGCGCGCGATCTCATCCGATGTCAGCGTCAGTGGCGTATCGGCACGAAACTTGGCCCACTCGTTTGCCGTAAAGTGATGATAGGGCGAATAATATTCTGTCATCGGGCCGGCTTCCGGCTCATCGGCGGGCTGCGGTGCGATACTCATGACTTCGGCCGGCTCGCCTTTTCTTGCAGGCCGGACTGCCCGGTCCTGCGGTGAAGTTCGTCCAGCACATCCTGCAACGGGATGTGTGCGATATTCAATACGACTAACAGGTGATATATAAGATCGGCGCTTTCGCAGACCAGGTCCTTGCGGTCCTGGGAAATTGCGGCGATCACCGTCTCCACCGCCTCTTCGCCGAGCTTTTTGGCAGCCTTGGTCTGCCCCGCTGCCGCCAGTTTCGCCGTCCAGGATTCATCCGGTGAGGCTTTCGCCCGCGCCGCGACGATGGTTTCCAGATCGTTCAGAGTAAATTCGCTCAAGCCTGTTTCCTCCGGTCTCGAAACTCAATCGAGCCGCATGGCGATACCGTGATCTGCCATATAGCGTTTGGCCTCTCCGACGGTATAGGTGCCGAAGTGGAAAATAGATGCGGCAAGAACTGCCGTCGCATGACCTTGGCGGACGCCCGCCACGAGGTCGTCGAGATCTCCGACGCCGCCGGATGCGATCACCGGCACACGCACCGAGTCCGCAATGGCGCGGGTCAGCTCCAGATCGTAACCGATCTTTGTGCCGTCGCGATCCATCGAGGTGACGAGCAATTCGCCGGCCCCGCGTTCGACCATTTTTTGTGCGAATTCGACGGCATCCATCCCGGTCGCGTTACGGCCGCCATGGGTGTAAATCTCCCATTCGCTCCGATTGTCACCACCGACGCTCTGGGTCAGGCGGCGTTTTGCGTCGATCGACACGACGATGCACTGGTTTCCGAACTTATCGGCGGCTTCGGCAACGAAATCCGGATTGTTGACGGCTGCCGAATTGATCGCAACCTTGTCGGCGCCGGCCAGCAGCAGCTTGCGGATATCGGCAACGGCACGCACGCCGCCACCGACGGTGAGCGGCATGAAGCAGTGATCGGCGGTGCGGGCCACGACGTCGAAGATCGTTTCGCGATTGTCGGAAGAGGCAGTGATGTCGAGAAAGCAGAGTTCGTCGGCCCCGGCCGCATCATACGCCTTTGCCGCTTCGACAGGATCACCGGCATCGACGAGATCGAGGAAGTTGACACCCTTGACCACACGGCCGTCCTTGACGTCCAGGCAGGGGATGACACGGGCTTTGAGGGTCATGCTGCAAGCCCTTTCGCGGCGCGGATCAGCGCCAGTGCTTCGGTGGGATCGATCCGGCCATCATAGAGTGCCCTGCCGGAAATCGCGCCTTCAAGGCGGGCGGCATCGGGCTCAAGCATCCGGCTGATGTCATCCAGCGAGGCAAGACCGCCCGACGCGATGACCGGAATGGAGACGGCATCCGCCAATTCGAGCGTCGAGGCCCAGTTGATTCCGGCCAGAATGCCATCGCGGTCGATATCGGTGTAGATGATCGCCGAAACGCCGGCACCTTCGAATTTCTTGGCAAGCTCGATCACGCCGAGCTCGGAGGCCTCCGCCCAGCCTTCGACCGCCACCTTGCCGCCCTTGGCATCGATGCCGACGGCGACCTTACCGGGAAATTTCTTGCAGGCTTCGATGACGAGCGCCGGATCGCGAACAGCAACGGTGCCGAGGATGACCCGCGCCAGCCCGCAGCTGAGCCAGCTCTCGATATGGTCGAGCGTACGAATGCCGCCGCCGAGCTGGACCGGGTTTTTCGTCGCCTTCAGGATCGCATCGACAGCATCGCCGTTGACGCTTTCGCCGGCAAATGCGCCGTTGAGATCGACCACATGCAGCCATTCAAAGCCCTGGTCCTCGAAAGCCTTGGCCTGGGCGGCCGGGTCGGGGTTGTAGACGGTCGCCTGGTCCATGTCGCCGAGCTTGAGACGCACGCACTGGCCGTCTTTCAGATCGATAGCCGGGAAAAGGATCATTCTGTCTTGGTCCTTGTAGATGGGCGCGAGCCGTTAAGGCTTCCAGCGCAGGAAGTTGGAAATCAGGGCGAGGCCGAGCGTCTGGCTCTTTTCCGGATGGAACTGCGAGCCTGCCATGTTGTCGCGGCCGACAAAGGCGGTCATCGCGCCGCCATAGTCGGTTGTGGCGACCACCTCGGCCGGATTGGTTGCCGCCAGATGGTAGGAATGCACGAAATAGGCATGCAACCCGTCCGGCCCAGTCGGAATGCCGTCGAACAGCGGATGCGGGTTGTTAAGTTCCAGCGTGTTCCAGCCGATCTGCGGGATCTTCAGGCCGGGATCGGACGGCGTCATTTCGATGACATCGCCCTTGATCCAGCCAAAACCTTCGGTCGTGGTCTTTTCCAGCCCGCGCGACGACATCAGCTGCATGCCGACGCAGATGCCGAGAAAGGGACGGGCCTTGTTCTCAACCGTCTCGATCAACGCCTCATGCATGCCGGAAACGGCATCGATACCAGCGCGGCAATCGGCATAGGCGCCGACGCCCGGCAGAACCACGCGGTCGGCCGAAGCCACGGCATCCGGTTTGTCGGTAAGGTCGATCGTGGCGTCGATGCCCGCTTCACGCGCGGCCCGTTCGAACGCCTTGGTGGCCGAGCGTAGATTGCCCGAGCCGTAGTCGATGATTGCGACGCGCATCAGCGTCCTCCGTGATCGAAAAGTCCGAGAGCCGGACCCTGCCAACCCGAGACGGGCGGCTGTTTTGATTTGTTTGCCCATTCCGCAGAGTGGGGCAGTGCTTGTTCCGCCGGCTGTGGCAGGCTGGAGAAATAGATCTCTTCTGCCGTCTGCCGATCCATCGCGCTGATCACGCTTTCCAGCGTCCATCCGCGGCGGATGAGGGAATTGCCATAATGGTTGCGACCTTCGAGCGCGACAAGAACATGCGTCGCAAGCCCGAGCAGCGCTCCGGCAAGCCAGAGGCCCGGCATTTCAAACAGCACCGCACTTGCGGCCTGAAGGACCAGAACGACGATGCCCACGATCCAGAGCCTGTGCCAGATCAGCCAGATCCAGGAAAACAAAAGCGCTGCCCAGGAAAACCCGTCGGGCAGGAAAAGCGTCGAGCGGTGATCCTTCTCGGGACCATTCGGCGGTATCAGCACGAGATAGCTTCTCAAGGATCTGCTCCTTAAGCGATCAGGCGAGCGTTCCCTTGGTCGAGGGAACGCGATTGGCCTGTCGCGGATCAATTTCGGTCGCGGTGCGCAATACGCGCGCCACGGATTTGAAGCAGGTCTCGGCGATATGATGGTTGTTGGCGCCGTAATGGTTCAGGATATGCAGCGTAATCCCCGCATTCTGGGCCAGCGCCTGAAAGAACTCCCGCACCAGTTCGGTATCGAAGGTTCCAATCTTCGGCGCGCTGAATGCGACGTTCCAGACGAGGAACGGCCGGCCCGAAACGTCGATCGCCGCCTTGGTCATCGTTTCGTCCATGGCGAGATCGAGCGAGGCGTAACGGGTGATCCCACGTCGATCGCCGAGTGCCTTCGAGATCGCCTGGCCGATCGCGATACCCGTGTCCTCGACCGTGTGATGATCGTCGATATGCAGGTCGCCCTTGACCTCGATCTCCATGTCGATGAGCGAATGTCGCGCCAGCTGATCGAGCATATGGTCGAAAAAGCCGACGCCCGTCGAAATCTTGGCCGCGCCGGTGCCGTCCAGATTGACGGAAACCGCGACGGAGGTCTCGTTGGTCTTGCGGGAAACGCTTCCCGTGCGTGTGGCCAGTGTCTCGCCCATAAGGCTCTGCTCCATGCTTTTGATCGCCGCTCCTTATCAGCCGGCCGGTTAAATATCCAGCAAAAGCAGGAGTATTTGCGACACCGTGTCGAACGGTTGCAGCGAGATTGCATTCGGCGATGCGCCACTTACATAGATGCCAACACGGTCCCGGCAAAGCCTCTGCGGGTTTGGCGGGATTTCTCAAGATCCAGAGCCCGCTTTCGAGGGGCAGACAGGTGTATTGATGACAACGATTATTACAGTCAGGAAGGGCGGCAAGGTGGTCATGGCCGGTGATGGCCAGGTCAGCCTCGGCCAGACCGTCATGAAGGGCAATGCGCGAAAAGTTCGCCGCATCGGCAAGGGTGGCGACGTGATCGCCGGTTTCGCCGGCGCCACGGCCGATGCCTTCACGCTGCTCGACCGGCTTGAAAAGAAGCTCGAACAATATCCCGGCCAGCTGATGCGCGCCGCCGTAGAACTTGCCAAGGACTGGCGCACCGACAAGTATCTGCGCAATCTCGAAGCGATGATGCTGGTCGCCGACAAGTCCACGACGCTTGCCATTACCGGTAACGGTGATGTGCTCGAACCCGAACATGGCACGATCGCCATCGGTTCCGGCGGCAACTATGCTTTTGCCGCGGCTCGCGCCTTGATGGACAGCGAAAAGTCCGCCGAAGACGTTGCGCGTCAGGCGCTCGATATCGCGGCCGATATCTGCGTCTATACCAACCACAATCTCGTCGTTGAAACGCTCGACGCCGAATAACGCACTCATTTCCGAAAAAGGGTCCCGCGGATCAGGCCGCTTTCAAGGCTGGTCGTAACGGGAAAGCCGAGAGGACATCATGACAAATTTTTCTCCCCGCGAAATCGTCTCCGAACTCGATCGCCACATCATCGGCCAGCATGATGCTAAGCGCGCAGTCGCAATTGCTCTTCGCAACCGCTGGCGCCGCCATCAGCTCGATGAGAGCCTGCGCGACGAAGTGATGCCGAAGAACATCCTGATGATCGGCCCGACCGGCGTAGGCAAGACGGAAATTTCCCGTCGTCTCGCCCGGCTTGCCGGCGCGCCTTTCATCAAGGTCGAAGCCACCAAGTTCACCGAGGTCGGTTATGTCGGCCGCGATGTCGAGCAGATCATCCGGGACCTGGTCGAGATCGGTATCGGCCTCGTGCGCGAAAAGAAGCGCTCGGAAGTTGAGGCCAAGGCGCATCAGAGCGCCGAAGAGCGCGTCCTCGATGCGCTGGTTGGTTCGACCGCGTCTCCGGCTACGCGTGACAGCTTCCGCAAGAAGCTTCGCGCCGGCGAACTGGACGACAAGGAAATCGAGGTCGAGGTGGCCGACAGCGGCTCCGGCATGCCCGGCGGTTTCGAGATCCCCGGCATGCCTGGCGCCAATATCGGCGTGCTCAATCTCTCCGACATGTTCGGCAAGGCGATGGGCGGCCGCACCAAGAAGGTCAAGACGACCGTCTCCAAGTCCTATGGCGAGCTGATCCGTGACGAATCCGACAAGCTGATCGACAATGACGTCATCCAGCGCGAGGCTGTCCGTTCCGTCGAAAACGATGGCATCGTTTTCCTCGACGAAATCGACAAGATCGCCGCCCGCGACGGCGGCATGGGTGCCGGTGTTTCACGTGAAGGCGTGCAGCGTGACCTGCTGCCGCTGGTCGAAGGCACGACGGTCTCGACCAAATACGGGCCGGTGAAGACGGATCACATCCTCTTCATCGCATCGGGGGCCTTTCACGTCTCGAAGCCTTCGGACCTGCTGCCTGAACTTCAGGGTCGACTGCCGATCCGCGTCGAACTGAAACCGCTGACCAAGGAAGATTTCCGCCGCATCCTGACGGAAACCGAAGCCAGCCTCATCCGCCAGTACAAGGCGCTTATGGGTACGGAAGATCTCGTTCTGGAATTCACTGACGATGCGATCGACTCGCTTGCCGACGTCGCCGTGCATCTGAACTCCACGGTCGAGAATATCGGTGCCCGTCGTCTGCAGACCGTGATGGAGCGTGTGCTGGATGAAATTTCCTTTACCGCACCCGATCAGGGCGGCACCTCTGTGAAGATCGATGCCGAATATGTTCGCAAGCATGTAGGCGATCTGGCGGCCGATACCGACCTGTCGCGCTACATCCTGTAACGCTCATGCGTGGCAGCCGGGCAACGTCCGGCTGCCACCTTTAAATGCCCTGACGCTATTTTGAACGTCTTTCTCTCGACATTGCAGCACATCTTCACGTATGGGTGACGCGCTTTCGTGAAGGCGCGGGCTGCTCCGTGATTTGACTTGTCACAGCCTCCGGAGCTGCATACCGGCGCAGGTTAAGGCTAGGACACGGAAAAATCTTGAAACGCACCCTTCTTGTTTTGCTGCTTACCGTCGCCTGGGCGACCTCGTCGTCTGGTCCGGTCATGGCTGCAACCATGGTACCGGAAGGCAACCGCAATGTGGTCCAACCGAAGATACCGGGTGCTTCCGTGCGCCGCACGCGCGCCGGCAGAACCACTTTCGACGACAAATACGAGAAGATCCGCGATCTGCTTGCCTCCGACAAGGCGCTGATCGGCAAGATCAAGTCCGCCTCGGCCGCCTATGGCATCGATCCGATCCATATGATCGGCGCGATCGTCGGCGAACACACCTATAATGTCGATGCCTATGACCGGCTCCAGACCTATTACGTCAAGGCTGCCGCCTATGCGGGCAACGCCTTCCGGTTTGCCTATGAAGGTGAAAGCATCAAGGATTTCCTTGAGCGCTCGCAATTCTCCGTCTGCGCAACCAGGTCCGATTCCTACAGCCTCTGGACCTGCCGGGAAAATGTCTGGGAAGACAGCTTCCGCGGTCGCAAGGTGGATGGCAAAGCCTATCCCGACAATCGTTTCAGTGCGGTTTTCTTCCAGCCCTTCTATGCCGGCCAGACATTCGGGCTTGGACAGTTGAACCCGCTGACGGCGCTGATGTTCTCCGATGCCGTGGCGCGCAATTCCAGCTATCCGAAGCTGGATGAAAACAAGGCGGCCGAGGTTTATGACGCAATCATGGATCCCGACAAGTCGCTGGCCTATATGGCGGCCAATATCCGTCGGTCGATAGACGACTACAAATCGATTGCGGGTGTCGATATTTCCCGCAATCCCGGTATTACCGCAACCCTTTATAATACCGGCGGTTCGGCCCAGCGCGCCGCAGCGCTGAAAGCCCGTGGCGGCCTGCCGGAGGAAAATTATTACGGCTGGCTGGTCAACGACAAGATCGACGAGTTGAAATCGCTGCTCTGACGCCTGATATCCTTCAGGATCATTAAGTGAAGAAAAGGGTAGTCCATGGATATGCGCCTCGACCCCTTTGTACCGCCAGCGCCGCTGCCGCGTACCGTTCCGCCATCGCGGCTGGAAGTCATCCGCACGGTGTTGCGCAATCCGCTGGAACTGTGGGGCGTGCCTTCCTATACGCTGCCGTGGATCAAGACGAAATTTTTCAAGGAACGCACGCTGATCGTCAACGATCCGGGCCTGATCCGTTATGTCCTTGTCGATAGTGCCGCAAACTACGAGATGTCGGAAATCCGGCAGCTCATCCTTCGGCCGATCCTGCGCGACGGATTGCTGACGGCGGAAGGCCCTGTCTGGAAGCGCTCGCGAAAAGCGATGGCGCCGGTTTTCACGCCCCGTCACTCCCGCGGTTTCGCCGGCCAGATGCTGGCGAAATCCGAGGAATATGCGGAAAAATATACGACGGTCGGCACCGGCGGCGCGATCCACGACATTTCCGTAGATATGACGGAAATGGCGTATTCGATCCTGTCGGAGACCCTGTTTTCGGGCCAGATCGTCACGCAGAGCAACAGTTTTTCCGACGATGTCGACAATCTGCTGCATCGTATGGGCCGCGTCGATCCGATGGATCTTTTGCGCGCACCGCCCTGGGTGCCGCGTCTGACGCGCATCGGCGGCCGAAAAGTGCTCGAAAAGTTCCGCAACATCGTTGCCGACACGATGAGGCTGCGCCAGAAGCGCATGCGCGAGACGCCCGACGACGTGCCCCAGGATTTCCTCACCCTCCTGCTTCAGCTCGAAGGCCCGAACGGACTGTCGCTGGATGAAATCGAGGACAATATCCTCACATTCATCGGCGCCGGTCATGAAACTACGGCACGTGCTCTGGCCTGGACGCTGTATTGTGTCGCTCATTCTCCGCATGTGCGCGAAGCTATGGAGAAAGAAATCGACCAGGTTCTCGCCACCGGCGCCGAACCGGTGGAATGGCTAGAACTGATGCCCTGGGTTCGAGCCTCCTTTGAGGAAGCGATGCGGCTTTATCCGCCAGCACCGTCGCTCAACCGCGCGGCGATCACCGACGACAGGTGGGTGAGCCCGAGCGGCGAGAGCATCGAGATCGAGGCTGGCACAACCATTCTCGTCATGCCCTGGACGCTGCACCGCCACGAGCTTTATTGGGAAAAACCGCGCGCCTTCATGCCGGAACGGTTCCTGCCGGAAAATCGCGGGAAGATTGGCCGCTTCCAGTATCTGCCCTTTGGTGCCGGTCCGCGAACCTGCATCGGCGCGACCTTCGCCATGCAGGAAGCCGTGATCGCGCTGGCCGTGCTGATGAAGCGCTACCGTTTCGATGCCCTGCCGGGTACTGAAATCTGGCCGGTCCAGAAACTGACGACCCAGCCGCGCGATGGCATGCCGATGCGGGTGAGCCTCAGGTCCTGACCGCGACAGGGCATGTCTTGTCGGTAGATTGATCCCGCCGCGCCATGCTTTATTGATGGCTGCATAAGGGTTTGGGAATTCTTGCGTGGCTTCACCTCTTCTTCTCGGCATCGATACCGGCGGCACCTACACGGATGCCGTTCTTTTCCGCGAAGATCATGGGGTGATCGCCAAGGCGAAATCGCTCACCACCCGGCATGATCTGTCCAAAGGCATTTCCGGCGCGGTGAAAGCGGCACTCGAAAAGAGTGGCACGCCCGCAGCCGAGATCGCGATGGTGTCGCTGTCGACGACGCTTGCCACCAATGCCCTGGTCGAAGGGCAAGGAGGTCGCGCAGCCCTCGTCATGATCGGTTTCGGTCCTGACGATATCGCACGCGGTGGCCTGTCGGATGCGCTCGGCACCGATCCTGTGATCTTTCTTCCCGGTGGACACGATGTCCATGGCAATGAAACGCCGCTCGACATGACAGCGCTGGAAGAGGTTCTGCCGACACTCGGCCCGACAGTCTCATCTTTCGCCATCGCCGGTTATTTCGCTGTCCGGAATCCGGCTCACGAAATCCGGGTGAGGGATCGTATTCGCGAGCTTGAGCACAAACCGGTCACCTGCAGCCACGAGCTTTCATCCAGGCTCGGTGGTCCCCGGCGTGCTTTGACGACACTTCTTAACGCCCGCCTCGTCTCGATCATCGACAGACTGATCGGTTCGACCGAAGGTTTTCTGAAAAAATCCGGAATCCAGGCGCCTCTCATGGTTGTGCGGGGCGATGGCGCATTGATGTCTTCTGCCGAAGCGCGGCTGCGGCCGATAGAGACCATATTGTCCGGGCCTGCCGCAAGCCTTGTTGGCGCCCGTTATCTGACCGGACTGGATGAGGCGGTTGTGTCCGATATCGGCGGAACGACGACCGATATTGCCGTTCTGCAGGGCGGCCGGCCGAAGCTTGCGCCCGATGGAGCGAATGTCGGCGGCCACGACACCATGGTTGAGGCGGTCGCGCTGCGCACCTTCGGCCTCGGTGGCGATTCGGAAGTGCATATCGATGATCGCGGACTGGAGGCAAAGATCACACTTGGCCCCCGGCGCCTTCTGCCTCTCAGCCTTTTGGCGGATACCTATGGCGAAAGCGTGCTGTCGACTCTGGATATGCAGCTCCGAGCCACGCATGCCGGACGTCATGATGGTCGTTTCGCCGTGCGGGTATCTGTAGGTGAAGCCTTGGCAGAGGGATTGCAGCCGCAGGAGCAAGCTCTTCTCGCACGGATCGGTCCAGAACCCGTTCCCTTGAACGCCTTGCTGACGATGAATTCCCAGAAAGCGGTTCTCGACAGGCTGGTCGGCCGCGGGCTTGTACATCTGAGCGGCATCACCCCATCCGACGCATTGCATGTTCTCGGGCGGCAGAACCAGTGGAATGCCGACGCGGCGCGGATTGGCTTGCAGATCGCGGCGCGAAAAAAGAACGGTGCCGGGCGTGAGATCGCTACGTCTGCGGAAGACCTGGCGAGCAAGATCGTCGACCGTCTGACCCGGCAATCCTCCGAGGTCGTGCTGTCGGCTTGCCTCGTCGAAGACGGAGCCCAAGCAATCGATCCTGCCGTCTCGCTCGCCGTTGACCGGGCGCTGAAGCGCGTGCCGGGCATTGCACGCTTTTCCGTCGCGCTCGACCGCCCGCTTGTCGGCCTCGGCGCCTCCGCACCGGTCTATTACCCGGCCATTGCTGAGATGCTTGGCGCCGAATCGGTGATCCCGGCGGATGCGGATGTCGCCAATGCCATCGGCGCTGTCGTTGGCCAGATCAGGATCGTCATCGCAGTCACCATCACCTCACCGGAAGAGGGACTTTACGTCATAACCGGCGCCGGCGAGACCGCCACGATGGCCGGAGAAGCCAGGGCGCTGGATGCCGCCCGCAGTCGCGCGGTGTCTGCCGCCCGCGACAAGGCAGGGCAGGAAGGGGCAGGTGATATCCTGATCTCCATCGAAGAGGAAATTTTGGCGCCCGAGGTGGAAGGCTCCAGAAAGCTGGTCGAGGCGCGCGTAACCGCTACGGCAACGGGCCGCCCGAGAATGACCCATGCGGAGCTCTGAACCGAACCGTCTTTGGCTTTCGGCGCATTGACACCCGGTATCTCGCGGGCAAAGTGGCGACACGAAAACCAAAAGCATCCGAGGGAGAAGCCGCATGGCACGCAACAACATCGCCGGTCTGCAGATTGATGAACAGCTCTACCGTTTTGTGGTGGACGAAGCTCTGCCGGAGACCGGCGTCGATGCGGATCATTTCTTCGCGGAGTTTTCCAAGATCGTTCATGAGCTTGCCCCGAAGAACCGCGCGCTTTTGGCCAAACGTGATGCCTTCCAGGCAAAGCTGGACGACTGGTACCGGGTCAATGGCGCGCCGGTCGATCTGGTGGTTTACGAGACCTTTCTGCGCGAGATCGGTTACCTCCTGCCCGAAGGCCCGGATTTCCAGGTGTCGACCGAAAATGTCGATCCGGAAATCGCCGTGATCGCCGGACCGCAGCTCGTCGTTCCGGTGATGAATGCGCGTTATGCCCTGAATGCCGCCAATGCCCGCTGGGGTTCGCTCTACGATGCGCTCTACGGCACGGATGCGGTGCCGGAAGAAGGCGGTGCGGAAAAGGGCAAAGGTTACAATCCGGTCCGCGGCGGCAAGGTCATCGCCTGGGTTCGCGATTTCCTCGATCAGTCCGCGCCGCTCTCCGGCGCCGGCTGGAAAGATGTTGCATCATTCAAGGTCGAGCAGGCCGCTCTGTTCGTAACGCTTACCGGCGGCCAGATCACGGGCCTTTCCGATCCGTCACAGTTTGCCGGCTATCTGGGCGCGGCAAGCGCGTCGACCCAGATCCTGCTGAAGAAAAACAATCTTCATCTCGAGATCCTCATCGACGCCACCACCGCCACTGGCAAGGATGATCCGGCAAACATCTCGGATGTCCGGGTCGAATCGGCGATCACCACGATCATGGACTGCGAGGATTCGGTTGCCGCCGTCGATGCCGAGGACAAGGTTGTCGTTTACCGCAACTGGCTCGGCCTGATGAAGGGCGATCTGACCGAAGAGGTTTCAAAGGGAGACAAAAGCTTCATCCGCAAGCTCAATCCGGACCTTGAATACACTGCGCCGGCTGGCGCGACCTTCGAGTTGAAATGTCGCTCATTGATGCTGATCCGCAATGTCGGCCACCTGATGACCAATCCAGCAATCCTCGATCGTGATGGCAATGAAGTGCCGGAAGGCATCATGGACGCGATGATCACGGCACTGATAGCCATCCACGATGTCGGCCGATCGGGTGGCTCGGATGGCCGTCGGAAAAATTCCCGTGCCGGCTCCATGTATGTGGTGAAGCCGAAGATGCATGGCCCGGAAGAGGTCGCTTTCGCCGCCGAAATCTTCTCGCGTGTCGAACAGGCGCTCGGCTTGGCAGAGAACACCATGAAGATGGGCATCATGGACGAGGAGCGTCGCACGACGATCAACCTCAAGGAAGCGATCCGCGCCGCCAAGGACCGTGTCGTGTTCATCAACACCGGTTTCCTCGACCGCACCGGCGACGAGATCCACACCTCGATGGAAGCCGGCCCGATGATCCGCAAGGGTGACATGAAACAGGCTTCATGGATTGCAGCCTACGAAAACTGGAATGTCGATATCGGCCTCGAATGTGGGCTGTCGGGCCATGCGCAGATCGGCAAGGGCATGTGGGCCATGCCGGACCTGATGGCGGCAATGCTGGAGCAGAAGATCGGTCATCCGAAGGCCGGCGCCAATACAGCCTGGGTGCCATCGCCAACGGCTGCCACATTGCACGCCACGCATTATCACAAGGTCGATGTGGCGGACGTCCAGAAGGGCCTCAAGAGCCGTATCCGTGCAAAACTCGCCGATATCCTGTCCGTGCCGGTTGCGCCGCGTCCCAACTGGACGCCGGAGGAAATCCAGCGTGAATTGGACAACAATGCGCAAGGGATACTCGGTTATGTGGTGCGCTGGATCGATCAGGGCGTCGGCTGCTCCAAGGTGCCGGACATCAACAATATCGGACTTATGGAAGACCGCGCGACACTGCGGATCTCGGCACAGCATATGGCCAACTGGTTGCACCACAAGGTCGTCACCGAGGATCAGATCGTCGAGACGATGAAGCGCATGGCGGCGGTGGTTGATGGTCAGAACGCCGGTGATCCGCTTTATCTGCCGATGGCCGGGGATTTTAGTGGTTCCATCGCCTTCCAGGCCGCACTCGACCTGGTGCTCAAGGGCCGCGAGCAGCCGAACGGCTATACCGAACCGGTTCTCCACCGCCGCAGGCTGGAGCTGAAGGCAAAGCTGGCGAACTGACGAGGCGATAACGCTACAACGAAAAAGGCCGCCGGGAAGATTTCCTCGGCGGCCTTTGAATTTTCAGGATCTGATCTGTCTTACTGGATCACGACGACCTTGGTGGCCTTGCCCGGACGGACGCGGCTGTAGAGATCGATCACGTCCTGGTTCATCAGGCGAATGCAGCCGGAAGACGCGGCTGTTCCGATCGATGCCCATTCCGGCGTGCCGTGCAGGCGGAACAGCGTGTCCTGGCCCTTTTCGTTGAACAGATACATGGCGCGCGCGCCGAGCGGATTGTTCAGCCCCGGACCCATTCCGTTTTCGACATATTTCGCTACATCAGGCTTGCGGGCAGCCATTTCCTTCGGCGGATGCCAGGTCGGCCATTCCTGCTTCCATGCAACATAGGCCGTACCCGACCAGGCAAAGCCCGCCTTGCCGACGCCGATGCCGTAGCGCACCGCACGACCGCCCGGCAGGATGTAATAGAGGTGACGCTCACGCGTGTTCACGACAACCGTGCCTGGCTTTTCCGCAGTGTCATAAGTGACGATCTGGCGGACGAACTCCTGCTTGACGCGGTTGATCGGAATGGCCGGCAGGGTGTAACCTGCATCGGTCACCGATCCATACGAATCGGTAAAGATCTGGGCCGTCTCGATGCGAACCGGTGCGTCGGTCTGGGCTGTTTCGGACGTGGTCGAGCAGCCGGCCAGGGCAGCGGTTGCCAACAGGCCGAGTGCGAGCATGCTGTTGCGAAAGCGCATGGATATCTCTTGGTGAAAGAATCGATTGAAATGGCGTCAATCCGCCGTGGAAATCGTTATTTTCCATTCGATTGCGCTTGGCAAGTTGCGCAAGCACTCAGCGCGTCGGCAAGAGACGAATTGAAAAGGCCATTGTCTTTTTGCAACATCCATAATGTTGCCATTGCATACTGGCTAAGCAATTTGAGCAAAACTGGGAACCGGTTTTGCATCCGCAATTACGTGAAACGAAATTGCTCAAAGGAATCGGCATGACGATATTGAATGTCGTGAACGACAATCCCCTGATCGATGGTCGTCAGTCGGCTCGCGCCATGATGGTGCGAAAGGGTGTGCAGATCCTGCTTCACGACATGAGGCATGCGGTTCTGCCCGAATTCGTGCTGCCCAACGGCCGTCGTGCCGATCTGATCACGGTGTCGGATAAGGGAGAAATCTGGATTGTCGAGATAAAGACGTCGATCGAGGATTTTCGCATCGATCGCAAATGGCCGGAATATCGCGCCTATTGCGACCGGCTCATCTTCGCGACGCATAAGGACGTGCCGCTCGAAATCTTCCCGCAAGACTGCGGTCTGCTGCTGTCGGATGGCTACGGCGCCCATCTTCTCAGCGATGCACCGGTGCACAAGCTTGCCCCCGCAACGCGCAAATCAGTGATGCTCGATTTCTCACGCGCCGCCGCCCACCGTCTGATGATGGCGGAATGGTCGACCGGCCGGAGCTTTGACGACGTATAGAGCAAAACCGGCAACCGGCCTTGAGTCCAAAATCACGTAAAACCGGCAGCTCGCAAGCCCGGAGGGGCGCCTTATTTAGGCGCCCGCTTTGCCAGGATGCGCTGTAGTGTGCGGCGATGCATGTTGAGGCGCCGCGCGGTCTCCGAGACATTGCGCTCGCACATTTCATAGACGCGCTGGATATGCTCCCAACGCACGCGATCCGCCGACATCGGGTTTTCCGGCAGGTCGGCTTTTTCGCCGGGGCGCTGCGTCAATGCATTGAACACGTCATCGGCATCGGCAGGCTTGGATAGATAATCGACGGCGCCGAGCTTGACCGCGGTCACGGCCGTCGCGATGTTTCCGTAACCGGTCAAAACGATGACGCGCGTATCCTGGCGGAACTGCCGGATGGTCTCGATGACGTCGAGACCGTTTCCGTCACCGAGGCGAAGATCGACAACGGCATATTTCGGCGCGCGCTGGCGCACTTTGGCAATGCCTTCAGCGACGCTTTCCACCGCCTCGACCGTAAATCCCCGTGTTTCCATGGCGCGTGCCAGACGGCGCAGAAACGGGCCATCGTCATCGACGATCAACAGCGAAGGGTCGGAACCAATAAAGTCCTCGGCCTGAGGATCGGATTGCTGAAATGTTGTTTCCATCTTTATTCTCCGGGATCGATGGATCCCCATTAACATATAGGACGTCGTGGAATTGGAGCTAGATCAAATTGGCCTGTCCATAATTGATCTTGGCCATTCTATTCGAATGCGCGCACCGACTTGCCCGTTGTCGCGATTGCCGAAGCGGATCGATGCGCCGGAACGCTCAAGCAATGTCTTGGCGATGAACAGCCCCAGGCCCAGGCCGCCGGCATGTTCGCTGCGCTCGCGCGTGCGGGATGTCATATAGGGCTCTCCGATCCGCGACAGGATAACCGGAGAATAACCCGGACCATCATCCTCGATCGTAATCGCCACCCTCTGGTCGTCGTATTCGACCGATATGATGACCTGGTTCTTGGCATAATCGACGGCATTTTCGATCAGATTGCCAAGACCGTACAGGATGCCGGCGTTTCTTGCCCCCACGGGTTCGTGGCCGCCATCGGTCTTCTGCACCAGCTTGATGTCGATATCGAACTGCCGGTGTGGCGCAATCACCTCTTCCATCATCGAGGAGAGGGGGAGGCGTCGCAGATGCTCTTCGCCTTCGGCCGGCAGCGAGGTCAGCCGGCGCAGGATATCGCGGCATCGTTCGCTCTGACTACGCAGCAACTGCACATCCTCCTTGAAGCGCTCGTCATTGCCGAGTTCGCGCTCCATTTCCTTGGCGACGACGCTGATCGTCGCAAGCGGCGTTCCAAGTTCATGGGCTGCGGCTGCGGCAAGGCCATCCAGCTGGCCGAGATGTTTTTCCCGCTCAAGGATCATTTCGGTCGCCACAAGCGCATCGGCCAGCAGGCTGGCCTCATGCGAAACGCGATAGGCATAGAAGGCCGCAAATACCATCATCGAAGCTATCGAAAACCACACCCCGAGCTGCATGATCGGATGGATGCGTAGGTGTTCGCCCTCATACCACGGAACCACATAGGGCGAGAGCGACAGAACGGTGGTGCACAACAGCGCGAAAACGAGCAGTATGAGAGAGTGGCGCAGTGGCTGTGACGCAAAGGCGATGATCACCGGCACGCAGATCAGCGGCGCGAAGGGATTGCCGAGCCCGCCGGTGATGAACAGCAATGCGCCCATCTGCAGAAGATCGAAGCAGAGCAGCGCAAGCGCCGATTTCGGGCCGAGCCGGTGGGTGGCCGGAAACCATGCGGAAAGAATGAGGTTGGCAACCGCAAGAGCGCCGATCAATATCGCTGCCTGAGCGATCGGCATCGGGAAACCGAGTACACCCCAGATGATCAGGACCGTGAGCGTCTGTCCCGCGACAGCCAGCCATCTCAGCCGCACCAGTGTCTGCAACCGGATACTGCGGCTTACATGGCCGATCTGGCCCCCCTGGGGTGAAGACATGTCTGTATTATGCAACATTGTTTCGGACATTATGTATGTGCCTTAATGTGTTCCAAGCCTCTTAAATCGGTTTAGTATTCCACAAGACGTGACAGGATGTCACGTGCCTCTCGGCTTCGCACGGCTTGTCGGATCCGCGTCCGCCGGATTTTCCGGCCATGGATGCCTGGGATATCGCCCCCGCATCTCTGCCCGCACATCCTTCCATGACCCCAACCAGAAGCCAGGAAGGTCGCGCGTCGTCTGGATCGGCCGATGTGCCGGCGAGGTCAACTCCAGAAGCAATGGTAATTTGCCGTTGGCGATCGACGGATGGGCCTTCAGGCCGAACAGTTCCTGGACGCGGATGGTCAGCGCCGGTTCTTCGCCATCATACTGGATCGGATGGCGCTGCCCGGTCGGCGCATCGAAATGTGTCGGCGCCAGCCGGTTCATCATGTGCAGCAGATCGTGCGGCACCAGCGAACGCAAACCTTCCGTCAGGCTAGACGGTGAGATCGCGGCAAGACCGGACGTATTGCCTTGATAGGGAACGAACCAATCTTCGAGACGGGCGACAAGCGCATCGTCGCTCACATCGGGCCAGGGCTCGCCGAGCGAACGGTGAAGAAATCCCAGTCTTTCCTTGAACTGCAGTGCCTCCTTGGAAAACGGCAGGCTTTTCAGCCCGAACTCTTTGACCCCATCGGCCAATGCCCGTGCCGCCTGTTCCCCCATCGGTCTCGGTAGCGGCTTTTCGGCAAACACGATCGCACCCAGCCGGGTGATCTGGCGGGCGCGGACCTGACGGCTTGCCGGTTCGAAGAAGCATTCATCGGTGGTCCGGATCGCCTCGCTCATTTCTTCTTCCACCTCGGAACGCGAGATTTCCGCTGCCGCCAGAATACGTGGCCGTGCCGCCCGTCCGGTCACATCGGCAATCACCAGCATCGAGGCTCCGGCCAGCCGTTCGGTGTCCGGCAGTTCGGCCCCGCGGCCATTGGCCATGATGAACCGCCCCTTGCCGCCGCGCTGCAGGGCGATCCGGTCCGGATAAGCATGAAGAAGAAGCCCGCCTGCCGAACCGCCGGCGCGCGATCTGCCCTTGTTCGGCAGGCTGTCGGCGATCCGGCCGGCAAGGCCGCGGCTTGCCTGAACCCTGTCGCCGCGATCGGCACGGAAACGGCGCAGTCGGTCGTCGAGATCGATGTCGGTTCCACCCAGGCCCTGCTCGGTCAGAAGCACCGCAAGTTCGCTCGCCTCCCGTCCCCTTCCGTCTTCGTCGGCACGAATGACCATGGCCGCCAGTCGCGGCGGCAGCGCCAGCTGGCGAATGAGACGGCCTCTTTGCGTCAGCCGGCCGTTATCGTCCAATGCACCGAGCAGAACCAGCAGGTTACGCGCCTCGGCAAAGGCAGGGCCGGGGGGCTGATCGAGAAAGGCGAGTGCCGTCGGATCGGTCACACCCCAATGGGCAAGGTCAAGGACAAGGCCTGACAGATCGCTTGCCAAAATCTGTGGTGGGGTAAACGCCGGCAGTGCCGCCGTCTGTCCCGCGTGCCACAGCCTGATCGCGATGCCCGGCGCCGTTCGCCCGGCGCGGCCCGCCCGTTGATCGGCTGAAGCCTGGGATACACGCACCGTCTCCAATCTCGTCATGCCGGTCGACGGTTCGAAGACCGGCAGGCGTTGCAATCCACTGTCGATAACGATCCTCACCCCGTCGATGGTGATCGATGTCTCGGCAATCGAAGTCGCCAACACGATCTTGCGCGTATCCGCCGCCGCGGGCTTGATCGCGAGGTCCTGTTCCTGCTGCGAAAGATTGCCGTAAAGCGGCGCGATGACGGTCCCGGTGCCGAGGCGGCCCTGCAGGCGCTCGACGACCCGCCTTATTTCCGCCTGTCCCGGCAGGAAGGCGAGGATGGACCCGTCTTCGCTGCGATGGGCCTCCTCGATCGCGCGCGTCACCGCGTCCTCGATCCGCTCCTGCGGCCCCCGGTCATGATAGCGGATCTCGACGGGAAAACTACGACCCTCGCTTTTGATTACGGCCGCACCGTCAAGCAATGTGGAAATGCGATCCGTATCGAGCGTTGCCGACATGACCAGAATGCGAAGATCTTCGCGAAGCGCCGACTGTGTATCGAGAGCCAGCGCCAGTCCGAAATCGGCGTCGAGCGAGCGTTCGTGGAATTCGTCGAAGATCACGGCTGAAACACCGCTCAGCTCGGGATCGTCGAGGATCATGCGGGAAAATACCCCTTCAGTGACCACCTCGATCCGCGTCGCCTTGGAAATCCGCGTGTCGAGCCGCATCCGATAACCGATCGTCTGCCCGACATTCTCCTTTATAAGTGTTGCCATGCGCGATGCAGCTGCCCGCGCTGCCAGCCGGCGCGGTTCGAGCAGGATGATCTTTCCCGTGCACCAGGGCTCTTTGATCAGTGCGAGCGGCACCATCGTCGTTTTGCCGGCGCCCGGTGGCGCGGAAAGCACGACACGCTCGTCTTTTCGAAGGGCGGACGTAAGATCGCTCAGCACCTCTATAATAGGGAGCGAAGAATCTGTTCCGATCTTCGGCGTCTCGTTTCCGGACCTGCTTTCCATATAGACTGACTTTCGATCTCTCTGCGCATCTCCACCCATCGATGCGATGAGGCGCTGCCACGCTCGAATGCCATATCAGCGGCAGACATTATAGTCAGTAACGGCCTGTCTTCGATGTGCTGAAAATCTATGCGTGCCCGTAATTTAAGCTGTGAGCACTACCCCGCATGGCATTGGAGAAAAATGACATTTTTTTGAAAATCGCTGTTGACTCAATCGGGCGGTCGGATCTATAACCCGGTCACTGACGAGGGCGGCGGCGCTGCTAGCGACGATGACCTTCGTTCTAAAGAAAACCACGAAAGATTGGCGGAAGCTGATTGAGACCGGGCTTCCGGTTTGGTCTCGAGGGCGACG
>NZ_VDMN01000009.1 GCF_006335145.1 Aliirhizobium smilacinae
AGAGACGGTTTCGTTCTTCCGCCGCGTTCGCCCATTCGAAATCCCGCCCGCCGTTTTCCCCGACGATTGCGGCGACCATTTCGACCTGTTCCTGCACGCCAGCCGGTGAGCCGTGAAATTCGAAGGCGAGCGTATCCTCGATCTTCAGCGTCAGGCCGGAATAGGCGTTGACGGCCTTGATCAGGCCGCGGTCCATAAGTTCCATGCGCGCAACAGGAATGCCGAGCTGAACCACCTGAATGGCGGCCGCAACGGCCTGTTCGACGCTTTCGAACGAGCAGAGCGCTGCCGAAATTGTCTCCGGAATGCCGTAAAGTCGCAGGGTCACTTCGGTGATGATGCCGAGCGTGCCTTCGGAGCCGACAAAAAGCCGGGTCAGATCGTAACCGGCAGACGATTTGCGCGCCCGCCCGCCGGTGTGGATAATCTGGCCGTTGGGCAGCACGACCGTCAAACCCAGCACATTTTCGCGCATGGTGCCGTAACGGACGGCATTGGTGCCGGATGCGCGGGTTGATGCCATGCCTCCGATCGAGGCGTTTGCGCCCGGATCGATCGGGAAGAACAGGCCCATGTCACGCAGATGAGTGTTCAACTGCTCGCGTGTAACGCCCGCCTCGATCGTGCAATCGAGATCCTCGGGGCTGATGCGTGTAATCGCCGACATGCGCGAAAGGTCGATAGAAACACCGCCACGCACTGCCGTCAAATGACCTTCAAGCGAGGTTCCGGCCCCGAAGGCAATGATGGGAACGCCTTCGGCAGCACATAGCCGCACGATCTCCGCAACGTCTTCGGTCGTCTGAGCAAAAACGACCGCATCCGGGATGGCCGGCGTGTGATGGGATTCGCCACGGCCATGCTGTTCACGCAGGGCCCGCGACGTCGAATAACGGTCGCCAAAACGATTGCTCAGCGCTTCGGACAAGGAAAGCGGAAGCGCGCTCATTTCTCCTCTCCGGTCACAACCGGCGTGTCGCCGGGCTGGCCCCATTCGGTCCAGGCGCCGTCGTAGATCGCAACGTCATCCTTGCCTGCGAGGTGAAGACCGAAGGCAAGGGCTGCGGCGGTCACGCCAGATCCACAGCTTGCCGTGACGGGTTTGGAAAGATCCAGGCCGGCTTGTTCGAAAGCCTTCGCAATGCTGCTGGCATCCAGCAGTTCGCCCGTTTCGGGGTTGGTGAGCGCGTTGAACGGCAGGTTGATGCTGCCCGGAATGTGGCCGGAGCGAAGACCAGGGCGCGCTTCTTTTTCTGCCGCTGTGAAGCGAGCTGCTGATCGGGCATCGATAACCTGCTCGGCCCTGCTTTCGATATTGTCGAGAACCTGTGTTTTCGAGCGCACCGCCTCAGCATGGAACCGCGCCTGGAAAACGCCCTTGGGGAAGGTAGCAACTGTCTCAGTCACCGGCCGGCCTTGTGCGAGCCATTTTCGCAATCCGCCGTCGAGAACCGCGACCTTGTCATGACCGAAGGTTCGCAATGTCCACCAGACGCGGCCTGCCGACATCAAGCCGGGCGTGTCGTAGACCACGACAACACTGTCGTTCGAGATGCCAAGATCAGCGGCATAATGTTCGAAAGCTTCAGGCGAGGGGAGCATATGCGGCAGCGATGTCTCGTGGTCGGCAATTTTGTCGATATCGAAGAAGCGCGCATTGGGAATGTGCCTCGTGGCAAAATCCTCGGCTGCAATCGGCGTGACACCCGGCAGCTTGAACGACCCGTCGAGAATGACGAGATCCGGCTGATCGAGATGTGCGGCCAGCCAATCGGTGGAGACGAGGGAACCGGGCAGGGAAACAGACATGAGTAACTCCGAAAATACATGCGGGTATGCGAGATCGCACCGCAGTTACCGCAAGTGCTGAAGCTGGCGCGGAAATCAGGCGACCAGTTTGTCGCCCTTGAGATGGCTTTCTAAGAACGGCAGGCTATCCTGGCCCCAATAGAGTTCGTCTTCGTAACGGAAGGTCGGAAGTCCGAAGACGCCGGCGGCCTTGGCAGTCTCATAACTAGAGGTGCGAATTGCCTCTATGGTTTCACTTTGTGCCAGTTTGTCGAGTGCCGCAGCGTCAAAGCCGGCGGCATTGGCTATCGCCCGACGGATTTCGGTATTGCCGATATCTTCTCCGCGCCCCCAGAATGCCTCCTGAAGCGCTTTCGTCAGCTTGAGCCAGTCCTGGCCGGCCTCGATAGCAGCAATGACCATAAGCCCGGCCGGTGCCGGATCGGAGAGTGCCCCGCGGTTGTCGAAGTTCAGCACCTTGCCTCTGAGCGCGGCCCACCGTTTCAAATCCTTTGTCCAATAGGCCCGGCGCGCTTCCGGCCGGTTGCGCGAGTAAATACCGCCATTGTCTTCGATCAGGGGAATGACGTGCGGTCTGATCGTAGCGCCGTGCGCGCTCGCCAATGCGGCAAATGGTTCAAGGCCGATATAGGCCCAGGGCGAGCCGATGCTGAAGAAATAATCGATTGTCTTTGTCATGATCTGCTGCTGCTTTCAGGAGGACTGATCTGTGAGAACTGCCGTGTCGAAGACGGAAAGTGCACAATCGCGGGCAACGAGAACCGCGCTCGGGTCACGCCCGACAGCCACGGTGGCAAGCGCCCCTTCATAAAGAAGGGAAAGATGCGCTGCTGTCTGTTGCGATCCGCTACCCGCTTTGGACATGATCGCTGCAAAAATATCCCTGACCATCGATTTATGGGTTCGCGCGACGGATACGACACGTTCGGAATCGCCATGCTCCGCGACGGCCAGTGCGAAGGCACAACCGCGAAACTCGGGGCTATCCGCCTTTTCATGCAGGCGTTCGAAGATCAGCTTGATCTGGTCCCGCGGGACCATTGCCGCCTCCACAACTTCCTGCAGCGATCGTATGACCCGGTCGTGCCGCGCCTGAAGATAGGCCGCGACAAGATGATCCTTGGAAGGGAAGTGCCGATAAAGCGTTGCCTTGGCAACATTGGCTTCTTCTATGATGCGATCTATCCCCACCGCGCGGATGCCTTCTCGATAGAAAAGCGCTCCGGCTGCGGTGAGAATCTGGTCAGGTATGGCTTCTCTCATAACATCGCTTCGAATTTGTCGTTTCATCATCGCGCGATCGGCAGCCCGCCGTCACCTCGCCGCAGCAAGACCGGTCTGTCTCTCGTGTGGGGAGTTGTCAACGATTGCCAGGATCGCGTCAAGCGGCAGTGCTTCGGAAAAAACACGTTGCTGCTCCAATCTACCTGCCAGTATCTGCACAGCCTCGTTGTATGGCGTCGGAATATCGTGCAGGCGGCCAAGAAGAACGATTTCTCCATTCAAAAAATCCACCTCGCTGGAAGCGCCGCGTTTAAAACTTTGCCATGTCGACTGCTGACCCGGTTGAATGCCGCTGTTTTTCGCTACCTTCCAGTTTGAAACATCGATGGTTCGCTCGGAAGGCGATGCGAGCTTGTAACCTGCTGCCTGAAGAGCCCGTCGAGCCTCTTCGACCAGAGCATCGCCAATTGAAGTCCTCAAGTCGGCTGATCCATCAAACAGTTCCAGCACGTTCTTCACATTGTAGAGGAGCTTTGCCGATTTCCAGCGGCGGATGTCGGTACTTGCCTCGGCGAGATAGCCCGCCTGGTTGAGGTCCGCCACGATTCTGTCGCTCGTCTGGTCCCGGCCAAGTTGAAAACGCCCTAGCGTGACGACGCCGACATCAGGATCTCCCCCCACTACGACCGTGCCTGTTTCGGTAAACCGGGCGGGTGTCAGGATGCTCGCGCCATAGACATGAGCAAAGGTCCTGAGTGCCGCCGTTTCGGTCGCAAGTCCGTTCTGGAACGTCACCACCGGCAATATCTCTGCTGCCGTAGCTGTCGTGCCCGACAGGCTTCGCCATGACCAGAAGGCAAGGGCGCCGGCCGCATCCTGCGACTTCACCGTCAGCAGCAGGATATCATCCGACGTCAGTTCCGGCGGCTCTGCCAGATCAAAAGCGTTCAGATTGATCTGCTGCGTTCCTGACGGCCGCTGATAATCGAGGCCGTGTTGCCTGATATGGCTGATCTGCGCACCGCGGCCGACCAGTGCGTAATTTATGCCGGACAACTGGAACTGTGCAGCAAGGCTTGCGCCGACCGCACCGGCCCCGATGATTACATAGCGCGTCATATCTTTTTCCTCGTCATGTCCCGTTTCAGACGCCCAGGTTCTGCCTGAGCGTCTCGTGCCTGTAGTCGTGGTGGAATATACCTCGCCGCTGCAGTTCAGGAATTAGGTGATCGGTTACTGCCGAAAGTCCGAGTTCGTATTTAAGTGTGAAGGCGAGGAAGTTGAAGCCATCCGTTGCGCCCCGTTCGTAACGGTCCTGCAACTGGTCGGCTATGTTCTCGACCGAGCCGATCGGAAACCAGTGACCAGCGCCGCTGGAATGATAGATGATAAGATCACGCACGGTGCGGACCTTGCCGCTCTCGACCAGTTTTCGGAAAACACCGAAACGCGAGCGACGCCCCTGTACGTCTGCCGTCTGCGGCAGATCGTCGAGCGGGATCTCCGCATCAAGAGCGATGCCCTCGAAATCGACGCCGCCGAACTGGCTGGCGAGTGACTTGCGTCCTTCTTCGAAATCGATTTCGTCGACAACGTTTCGCCAGAAGCGCTTGGCTTCTTCGTCGGTGGACCCGATCACGGGAGCGACGCCGGGAAGGATCTTGATCGAGTCCGGTGAGCGCCCATAGGCAGAGGCGCGAGCCTTGAAATCCCGGTAGAGTTCGATCGACGGATCTGTTTCCGTCAGGCCTGTGGTGAAAATGACGTCTGCCACCCGAGCGCCGAGTTGCCTGCCTTCGGCAGAGGAACCGGCCTGGGCGAGGATAGGTTTGTCCTGCGGGCTACGGGAGACATTGAGCGGGCCCTGGACCGAAAAATGCCGGCTGTTCCAGTCGATTCGATGAACCTTGCCCGCATCAACGACCTGACGACCGTTGTCGTCATAGCTCACCGCATCCGGCTCCCAGCTTTCCCACAGCGCTTGCACGACGCCAGCAAATTCTTCGGCGATTGCATACCGGTCGTCATGGGCGGGAAGGGCCTTGCCGAAATTCTTTTCTCCTGCCGACGATGTCACGAGGTTCCAGCCGGCTCGGCCCTTGGAGATGTGATCGAGCGACAGAACCTGTCGGGCGAGATTGTAGGGTTCAGTAAACGACGTCGATATCGAGCCGATAAGGCCGATACGAGAGGTTTTTGCGGCCAGTGTACTCAGAAGCGTTACGGGTTCCAAACCGGGTTTCGGCGCCGTATCGCTGGTAACGAGCGCATCCGCCAGAAAAATGGTGTGTATCTTGCCGCGCTCCGCCTCCTGCGCCTGTTCTATATAGGCGTCGATATCGAGGAGGTTGTCAGTCAGCCCCTCTCGCCCCTTTTTCTTGGTCTGCCCCGTGCCACCAAGCAAAAGGCCGAGAACCAATCCTTGGCCGCGCTCACTTTGGCGACCTGCCCACTTGTTGGTCATTTGGTATTCTCCAAAATTGTATCAGGCCGTTGCGTAGTCGCGGTGTTTCACCGGGTGATGATTGTGGCCGAGAGCAGACGTTGTTGAATGCAGACCCAAGTGAGAATGCTCGCGGTCTGAAAGCGGATGGACCTGCACGAAACCCTTGTGAACCGACAGTTCGACATCGACGCCATAGACTCGTTTGATCAGTTCTGGCGAATAGACATCTGCCGGCGGTCCGTCCGCGATCACCACCCCGTCCTGAAGGAAGACCACGCGGTCTGTGAAACGGGCAGCCTGATTGAGATCGTGGATGGCGATCACCGCAGCGACATTTTTCTTCCGCGTCACATCCCGAGCGACCTCCAGCGTCTGCCACTGGTAACGGATGTCGAGTGCGCTGGTAGGCTCGTCGAGAAGCAGGATTTCCGGATCCTGAGCAAGCGCACGGGCGATCAGCACACGCTGTCCCTGACCACCGGAAAGCTCGGTTACTGAGCGGTCGCCGAGTTCGTCTAGACCCATCCGTTGCATGGCGGCCTCCACATGCACCCAGTCCTCGTCACGCGGTCGCGTTCCGAAATAGGGTGTGCGCCCAAGAAGAACCGCCTCCCTGATATCCAGGCCGAAGGAGAGGCCGATCGACTGGGGCACGTAGGCGACGATCTTGGCAAGGTCCCTGCGGGCCAGCTTTGTCAGGTCCGTTCCGCCGTTCCAGGTGATGGAACCCTTTGTGTGGCTGTTTATCCCGGCAATGGTCTTGATCAGCGTCGATTTTCCGGAACCATTGGATCCGAGAAGGCCGACGAGTTCGCCTTTCTCGACCTTGAGGTTTGCACCTTTAACGACTTGTCTTTTGCCATAGCCAACTTCGAGTGAGTCAATCTTGAGGGTCATTCGATTGCCTTTTGTCGAGTGAGAATGAGGTAGAGGAAGATCGGCGCGCCGACCAAGGCGTCGATAATGCCGACCGGGATGACGCCCGGTGAGATAACCAGCCTGCCGACCGCATCGGCGACGACCAGAAGCAGCGCGCCGATGATTGCCGAGAACGCGATGAGGAACCGGTGATTGGCACCCACGACCAGTCTTGCGATATGCGGGGCAACCAGCCCGACAAAGCCGATAATACCGGTGAAGGCGATGGTCACGGCGGTCAGCGTTGCTGCAATCGCGATTGTCTGTAGCCGTACTGTCGAGACGGCGACGCCAAGGCTCTTAGCGGAATCGTCTCCGGCAAAGGCGATGGCATTCAACGCACTGCTGCGGAAGCGGATATAGGGAAAGGCGAGTGCCAGAAGCACAAAAAGTGCGAGAACCTGATACCAGGCCGAATTGTTGACCGACCCCCATGTCCAGCGCACGATGGCCGCGAGCACCTCATCTTCGGCAAAATACTGAATACAGGCCGTGAGTGCACCGAAGAGCTGCGAAAGCGCGATGCCGACAAGGATGAGGGTTGTCGGATGCAGGTTGCGGGCGGAGGCCAGCGAAAGCACCAGAGCCGTATTGAGGAAGGAAAACAGCAGCGCACCGATAACCAGAGATACCGCTGCACTGCCGGCCGTGGCGCCGAAGAGGACAATAGCGAGCGAGGCACCGAAGGCAGCCGCCGGGGCGATGCCCAGTGTGTAGGGACTGACCAGAGGGTTGCGCAGCAGGCCTTGGAAGAGTACCCCGGCGACGGCAAGCGCCGCGCCGCCGAGGATTGCCAGCAATACACGCGGCAGACGCAACTCCCATATGACGTTGTGCATCAGCAGCGAAGCACGATCGGTTGGAACCGTGCCGGTGATCTTCGCCCAGAACGTCTGCAGCACGTCGATCAGTGTCGCACCCGAGGTGCCGATCTGGATGCCGACAAGCGCGGTTATTACAACGGCTGCTACGCCGAGCCCGATCGCTAGCTTCTGACTGGTATAATGATCGTCCGATCGCCGGGCGCCTGGTGAAGCGGTGGGTGGCAAAGGATCAGAATGCACTGAGCTCATCATTTCTCTCAATATGGTTGGGAGGGGGCAGTCACCGCTTGAGGCTTTAGTCGCCGAGCTTGTAGGCGTATTCGGCCACGGGCCGCGCCTCGACGCCCTGCGCCTTCAGCCACCTGCCGAAATACGCATCGACATCGACGTCGGCGAGGCGATCCGGATAAAGCCATTTGGCAACCGCGAGCGCACCGATCTGCTTTCCAAGTGCTGAGAAGAAGAAATTGTTGAAGACGAAGACGTTCTTGTCCTGCACGGCCTTGATCGAGTTCCAGCCGGGTCGATCGACCACCCGCTGCACCTGTTCTGCGAGCAGTTCCTGATCCCAGGGAGCGTAACCGGAAGCCTGCCCATCCACGCCGTTGTGAATGATGACGTCCGGGTTGCGGTTGATGATCTCGACAGGATCGACGGTATAGGTATGAACCGAGGCACTGCCGGTATTGGCGATCGTTATGTCACCAAAAATGTTCTTGCCGCCACCCAGCACGATGGTGTCGTGCCAGCCGGAACCGGGCAGGGAAGTGACGAAATCGGCATTGTTCTCGAAATAGACCTTCTTGGGCTCGACGCCATTTAAGCGCTCGGCAAGGAGTTTCTCGATGTCATCATAAAGCTGAGCAAGATCCGCCGCGCCTTTTTCTGCGCCGAAGATCTTGCCCAGGTTGGGTAGCTGAGCGCGCAGAACTTTCGGATCCCAGGTGCTGACGACGACGACCTCGATTCCGAAAGGCTTGAGCTTTTCGATCGCGTCCTGCCAAGGGGCATTGCGGCGGGTGAAAAAGACTTCTGCGCCTGATGTGGCGATGGTCTCCCAATTCGGACCATTGAAGTTGCCCGCATCCGGCAAGTCGGCAAACTTGGCAAAATAGTCCTTGTTTGCCGCATTCTTCTTCGGATTGGATGTCTGGTCGATTGCGACGATTGCATCACCTGCTCCGATCGCCCGGACAATCTCGGTCTGGTACCAGAGGTCTGTGTAGACGGCCTTTATCGGCGCCTTCAGCGTAACTTCACGTCCCAGTTCATCGGTAATCGTGATCGTCGTCTGTTCGGCGGTCTGTGCGAAAGCCGACGGCGTAAATTCCAGCTCGGGCACCAGGGGGCCGAGAAGCAGTGCCCCCGAAATGGCGAGTGCCTTACGGCGGCTGAAGGATAGTTTGGATCCGAAGTTCGAATTGGTCATTGGTGTCCCCTGACGGCCAGATGCAGAAGGCGGGTCGCACGAAAGCCGTTCGAGACCGCATGCCGGAAAGCCTAGGGGAATAGACTGACGCAAAGAAAGACTGGTCGTTCTTTTTCTATCTATTTTGTAGAATATAGTTTGGCGATATGGCGTTTTGTCGCGACCATGTGCCTGAGAGCAAAAAAAGGACCAGGAGGATTACGTGTGAGTGGGACGATCCTCGCCGCAGCAGACTGCGCAATCTGACCGCCGATTCAGAGATGCCGTTAGTCATGTCAGGTCAGGTATATTTTTCAGTTCTCCGGTAAACAGCGCAAAACCTTTCCTTAGAAGCGGGCAGGCGGCTACCTACCTTAGATCTCGTCGACATTTTTGAGAGCGCACCCCATGGCAAGATCCCTGCACCTCACAGCCTTCATGCGTCCCGTCAGCCTGCATACGGGGGCATGGCGTTATCCTGGTGCTTATCCCGATGCCAATTTCAATTTCCCGCATATCAAGTCGTTCATCCACAAGCTTGAGGCGGCAAAGTTCGATGCATTTTTCATGGCCGATCATCTGGCGGTGCTGAACATGCCGATCGATGCGCTCGTGCGCAGCCATACGGTCACGTCGTTCGAGCCCTTTACGCTGCTGTCGGCGTTGGCCGCGGTCACGGAGAAAATCGGGCTTGCGGCCACCGCTTCGACCACGTTCGATGAGCCGTATCATGTGGCCCGTCGTTTCGCCTCGCTGGATCATATCAGCAACGGACGCGCGGCGTGGAATATAGTCACCACGTCCAACCCCGATTCCGCCCGCAACTTCGGTCTGGACGAGCATGTCGCGCACGGTGAACGCTATGCGCGGGCACGGGAGTTTTATGAGGTTGTGACTGGCCTGTGGGACAGCTTCGCCGACGATGCCTTCATCCGTGATCAGGAAAGCGGCATCTTTTTCGATGCCGAGAAGATGCATGTGCTGGACCACAAAGGGGATGAGCTAAGCGTGCGCGGCCCGCTCAACATTGCCCGGCCGGTTCAGGGGTGGCCGGTAATCGTGCAGGCAGGGCAATCGGAGCCCGGTCGCCAGCTTGCCGCCGAAACTGCCGAACTCGTCTTCTGTTCACCGCGTGATCTTGCTGCTGCAAAAACGCTCTATACAGACATAAAGGGCCGAATGGCGGCGTTCAATCGCAAGCCGGAACATCTCAAAATCCTGCCGGCCGCGCTTATCGTCATCGGTGACACGGTCGAGGAGGCGCGAGCCAAACGGGCCAAACTCGACAGTCTTGTGCATTACGACAGCGCGATCGCTTCCCTATCCATTGCGCTCGGACACGACGCCTCGGGTTTTGATCCTGATCAGCCGCTGCCGGATATTCCTGAGACCAATGCCAGCAAGACGGGACGCGCTCAGGCCGTGCGTCTGGCGCAGGAAGAAAACCTCACTGTTCGCCAGCTTGCACAGCGTTATGGCGGTTATGCCGGGCTGGCCTTCGTGGGAACACCGCAAACAATCGCTGATGAGATGGAGACCTGGCTTTCGCAGGGAGCGTCGGACGGGTTCACGGTCGTCTTTCCTTTTCTTCCGCAAGGTCTCGACGATGTAACGCTGAGGCTTGTTCCGGAATTGCAAAAGCGCGGCCTCTTCCGCCAGGATTATGAGGGAACGACGCTTCGCGAACATCTGGGGCTCCCTCGCCCGAAAAACCGTTTTTTCTCCTGACAGCAATATTTCGGCGATGAACGCACTGCGACGCGCCATCATTATCCGTATGATCGGCAAAGCCAGATCATACGGATTTTTTCCAATCGCCGATTGCTTGGTAAATATCCGCAGTGCTTGGTGTCGGCAGCGACATCGATGTGATCGAGCGAGTTACGGATGCCATCGCGTGTGAGATCAGTAACGTTAGCTTTACCAAGCGCTAGGAAGCCGCAGAAACGGCTCAAATACGCGAAAGATTTCCATTTGAAGACGTTTGCCCGGATGCCGTTGACGAAGGTGTTTTTCGTTACAACTCGCCTTAATAATCCGGAATTTCGTTCAACGTGCTCTCCAATTGCAGCCCAAGAGCCCAGGCTCCCACTGCGAAAATCGACACCAGGATCGAGAATGACGGACCGAAGTCCATAAGCACGATATGGCCGAACCTGAGTATGTTGCTGGTGTTGGGCATATGATGAAACATCGGACGTCACACTTATAGGCTGAGGGAGCGAACTGTGAGGTAATGTTTGGTAAGGTGTACGGTTCCGACGCAAACTCAGCTTTTTACGAGATGCCAAGAACGTGTTTCGGAGGAGGGCGCTCGTGATGCTTGAAGTCAGAGGTGCGGCGAGGTTGCCTGACGTATCGGTTTCTATCGCGGGCATTTCCGCTCGGCTAGTTTCAGCAAGCTCTCATGACGCCATGGGCCTCCCAGATAACTCCATAGATCAATTCCGGTAATGCGAATGGATCGTGGCTCGAACGTAGCTTTGAGCTCCGAGAACAGTCGATCGGCCTTCTCCCGCGATACCTTGTTCTGGATCGTTATGTGGGGCCGGAACTTCTGAAGATCCTGAGGACCTGGCCAGGAACCGAAACGGCGGACAAGGTCGGCTCTCAGTTCCTGGAGGTCCGGACTGTCAATCTTGAACGCGACGCCCGCTCCCAGATGCTGAAGGCCGCTGACGGCAGCGAAGAAACTTGTTCTTGTCGCCATCGTCTCGGACACACGCTCGCGGACGGCTTCGAGCCGCTTGCCGGGGAGGTGGTGGAAGACGGTGATATGCGCCTTCAGAAAATTGCGAGCGGGCGGAAAGTGCTTCTCTCTGAAGCGATCGAAAGGTTCGATATCATCGGGCTCGACATGAGCGGTTATGATCACAGGCGGTAACGTCACCCGACACCCCGTTAGCTGCGTGTCAGGTGACACTTTTGATCCATGTCTGGCCCGATAGAGACCGATCGGTACTTGTTTTTCGGCGATCATTCGAACTCGATGATCAATTCATCCACGGCAAGGCTTTGGCCAGGTTTGGCGGCGACGTGTTTGACGACCCCCTGTCTTTCCGCCTTCAACACGTTCTCCATCTTCATCGCCTCGACGGTGGCCAGCGTCTGGCCGGCCTCCACCTGATCGCCGGCAGAAACGGCGATCGAGGTGATGACGCCCGGCATCGGGCAGAGCAGCATTCTCGACGTATCCGGCGGGGCCTTGATCGGCATCAGTCTCGCAAGCTCGGCGATCCGCGGTGAGCGCACCCGCGCCAGAACATCCATGCCGCGCCAGCGCAGCCGGATTGCCGATCCGACCCGATCGACCTTCACCATCAGGCTCTCGCCACCGACATGAAAGTCCGCCAGAGTTTGGCCCGGTAGCCACCCTGTTGCCGCAGAGATAGGATTTGCATCGCTGAACCGCACGAATGCACCGTCTGCGGCCGCATCGAGCGTAACCGGCTCGTCGAGTGCCGGCTGCCCCGCGATCGAAAGCGTCACGACCCAATCCTTCGCCACGGCGCGGCGTCGTTTGGAGAGCGTGCCGGAAATCCAGGCTGCGCGTTCCTCCAGCGCCTGGTTGACCAGAACTGCGATGACCGTAAGCTTGCGGGCATCGCCGACCTCCGGCCGGACGCCGGAAAAGCCATCAGGAAACTCTTCGGAAATATAGGCGGTTGTCAGTTCACCGGAGCGAAAACGGTCTTGCCCCATGACGGCAGACAGGAAGGGCAGGTTGTGGCCGATCCCTTCCACCTCGAACGCATCCAGTGCCGTGCTCATGGCATCGATGGCGGCTGTTCTATCATCCGCCCATGTGCAGAGTTTGGCGATCATCGGATCGTAATACATCGAGATCTCGCCACCCTCGAAGACACCGGTATCGTTTCGGATGATGGCGCCGCTGTCCTGAAGCCCCTCCACCGGCGGCCGGTAGCGGGAAAGTCGGCCAATCGAAGGCAGGAAGTTGCGGTAAGGATCTTCGGCGTAGAGCCGGCTTTCGATAGCCCAGCCTCTAAGCACCACGTCCTTCTGTTCAAAGGAGAGCTTTTCACCGGCCGCGATGCGTATCATCTGCTCGACAAGGTCGATCCCGGTCACAAGTTCGGTTACCGGATGTTCCACCTGCAGGCGGGTGTTCATCTCGAGAAAATAGAAATTCCGGTTGCCATCGACGATGAACTCCACCGTCCCGGCAGAGAAATAGCCGACGGCTTTCGCGAGCGCGACCGCCTGTTCGCCCATAGCCTTGCGGGTCGCCTCGTCGAGGAAAGGAGAAGGGGCCTCCTCGATGACCTTCTGGTTGCGGCGCTGGATGGAGCATTCGCGCTCGCCGAGATAAAGCGTCGTGCCGTGCTGATCGCCCAGAACCTGGATCTCTATATGGCGTGGCTGATCGACGAATTTTTCGATGAAGATGCGGTCATCGCCGAAGGAATTTTTCGCCTCGTTGCGGGAGGACTGGAAACCTTCGCGTGCATCCGCATCGTTCCAGGCGATGCGCATGCCTTTGCCGCCGCCGCCGGCAGACGCCTTGATCATGACAGGATAACCGATAGAGGAAGAGATCCTTACCGCTTCCTCGGCATCTTCGATCAGGTCCATATGGCCGGGCACGGTCGAGACGCCCGCTTCTGCCGCGATCTTCTTCGAGGTGATCTTGTCGCCCATCGCCTCGATGGCTTTCACCGGCGGACCGATGAAGGTGATACCAGCCTTCTCCAGTGCTGCGGCGAAGGCTGCGTTTTCCGAGAGAAAGCCATAGCCAGGATGCACGGCATCGGCGCCGGTTCTGGCGATCGCATCGAGGATCTTTTCGATGACGATATAGGACTGGTTGGAAGGGGCAGGGCCGATAGGCACGGCTTCGTCAGCCATAGACACATGCAGGGCGTTCGCGTCGGCATCCGAATAGACGGCAACCGTCGCGATGCCCATCTTCTGTGCTGTCTTGATAACCCGGCAGGCGATTTCGCCACGATTGGCGATGAGGATTTTCTTGAACATGTTGCCGGCCTCTACAGCGGTATCGTGTCGTGTTTCTTCCAATGCGTCGTCACCTGCTTGTTGCGCAGCGAGGCGAAGGCGCGGGCGATACGTCGTCGAGACGAATGCGGCATGATGACTTCGTCGATGAAACCGCGTTCAGCCGCGACGAAGGGATTGGCGAAACGCTCCTCGTATTCCTTCGTGCGGGCGGCGATCTTGTCGGGATCGGAAAGTTCCGAGCGATAGATAATTTCTGTCGCGCCCTTGGCACCCATCACAGCGATCTCGGCCGTCGGCCAGGCATAATTGATATCGGCACCGATATGTTTTGAGGCCATCACGTCATAAGCGCCGCCATAGGCTTTGCGGGTGATCAGCGTCACCATCGGCACGGTTGCTTCCGAATAGGCAAACAGCAGCTTGGCGCCGTGCTTGATGACGCCGCCATATTCCTGCGCCACGCCAGGAAGGAAGCCCGGGACATCGACCAAGGTCAGGATCGGGATGGAAAAGGCATCGCAGAAGCGGACGAACCGGGCCGCCTTGCGGGATGAATCGATATCCAGGCAGCCGGCCAGAACCATCGGCTGGTTGGCGACAACGCCCACCGTCTGGCCTTCGATGCGGATGTATCCGGTGATGATGTTTTTCGCGAAAGCCTGCTGGATCTCGAAAAAATCGCCCTCGTCGGCCAGCGTCGTGATCAATTCCTTGATGTCGTAAGGGGTTGTCGGACTGTCGGGCACCAGCGTGTCGAGCCGCATCTCGACCCGTGCCGGGTCATCGTGAAAGGGCCTGACCGGCACCTTGTCGCGATTGTTGAGCGGCAGGAAATCGAAGAGCTGGCGAACCGCTTCCAATGCCTCGATGTCGTCTTCGAATGCGGCGTCGGCGACGGATGATTTTTGTGTATGCGTCGCGGCACCGCCGAGTTCCTCGGCCGTGACGATCTCGTTCGTCACCGTTTTGACCACGTCGGGACCGGTGACGAACATGTAGGAGGAATCCCGCACCATGAAGATGAAATCGGTCATCGCCGGCGAATAGACGGCACCGCCGGCACATGGCCCCATGATGACCGAGATCTGCGGTATGACGCCGGAAGCCTCGGCATTACGGCGAAATACTTCCGCATAACCGGCAAGCGAGGCGACGCCTTCCTGAATGCGCGCACCGCCGGAATCATTGAGGCCGATTACCGGAGCGCCGACCCGCACCGCCATATCCATGATCTTGCAGATTTTTTGTGCATGGGTCTCGGACAGCGAGCCGCCGAGCACGGTGAAGTCCTGGGAAAAGACATAGACCTGGCGACCGTTGATCGTGCCCCAGCCGGTGACGACGCCATCACCGGCGACCTTCTGATCCGCCATGCCGAAGTCGACCGCGCGATGGGTGACATACATGTCGAATTCTTCGAACGAGCCTTCGTCAAGCAGCACTTCGATCCGCTCGCGAGCGGTCAGCTTGCCCTTGGCATGCTGTGCCTCGATCCGCCTGATCCCGCCACCCAGCCGCGCCTCCGCGCGGCGCTTTTCGACCTCGTTCAAGACTGCGCGCATAGTTCCTCCCGAAGAATGTGCGAATGCAGGAATATAAAGATAGCAAAATCGGAGCGAGGGAAAGGCCGGTCTCAGGTTCCGAACCTGGAGCTTAGGCAATCCATATGCTTCTCGCTGAAAGTTTAAGAACCGCAAATCGGCTGTTGGCACGTCTGTCCGATTACATCGACAAAGCTGCATAACGAATTGATAAAGGTATGAAAATACACATCTGGTGGCGACGTCTGCAATTCGCTTTGAAGCGCGGCTAATCTCGTTGCGCAATGTCGCTCTGTATTATTGCAGACGAAGGTGATCGTTCGGCCGGTTGATACTTTGTTCTTGTGGAAACTCAGCAAATATGTCCCGCGAAAATCAAGAAAATCAAGAAAATCAACGGTTTGATCGAGGAAATTCATTCCTATTCGTCCCTAAATAGGTACTTACATGTTCCAGATGTCAATCGGCTCAAAATGGTGGCGACGCAGTTTTACTGACGCGTCACGGCTATGTTGCGCCGATTGATTGCGCCTGCAGAATATCGAGTCTGGCTCGTCTTTACATTTGGCGTTTGATGAGCTTCAGACGCGTGATCTGGCCTTCTGTCAGCCCATTTGACCAAGGTGATATGAATGCGTTTCTGATAGCATCGAGGTCTTTTGAAACGCAGCTGGCGAACGATCCGACCAAACTGCTTCTTGCAGATTCTAGCCATTCGTCGAGCTTCCGTGCGCTTTTCGAGCAGATCATGGACTGGAACTCGCCGGTGGCCGTGCGGGCAACGACAAGTTCGGGAACGTTTACCTTAATTGCCGCCACGAGAATCGCCTCGGATTTTGCAAGGTCAATGCGTGCAGTGGTCATGAGCCTGGCGATGACCCGTGCCGAAGGCGTTCTGGCGAGCCCACTCTGATCAGCTTTTTTGCAAGTCTTCGGCGCTGAGCCCATTGCGCGACAATGCCACTCTGCCCTTCGAAACCCTGCGCCTTCATTTCACGCCAGAGTGCCGAAGCGTTTCGCGCACCTTCCTCCTATCGACCGTTGAGCAAGGGCAGCCAACTATCCAAAGAGCTGGGTCGTGTTCTGAACACGTCAAGACGCTGCCCTCTTAACACGTCGCGAACGAGCTTCCGGCTATGGCCGATTTGCCTCACGATCTGTCGAATTAATGTTCCTTTCTTCGACAGTTCCCGGACCGCCTCGTTTGTCCCTTGGCGGCGCAAATATCCCTCATATTGCAACTTCTCAGCATAGGTCGGAAGCACGGGCTCAACGACATTGCTACCGTCAGCGTGTCAGATCTGCAGCATCAACTTGCCGATAGCGTCGAGGAAGGCCCGACTGGAATTCTCCATCAGCTGCCAGCGATTGACTTTTCCGAACTCACACTTCACCTCGATCTTTGCTGCAGTCGTCAGAGCATCGAGCGCCTCAACCGGCCGCCCCGTGAGATAGACAACCTCGCCGTGATTTGAACCAGATCTTCTGGTGCGCCCAAGATGAATGGCCCGTGAGGGGAGGGCTGCCACCAACGACGATCGGCGCCTCAACCGTCAATTGCTTGTAGCGCAGACCGGCAATATTGTCGCGCCGGCGTCCACCAGAGGCAAACCCAACCATCAGGATTGCCCGATCGCGGGCATCGCGCAGATTGCCTGTCGAACAGGTCGCGAGCACCTTTTCCAGCGCGTCGCTGGTCACCGCTTTGGAGCTCTTGCGTTTCTGCGGCCGCGGCGTGGCCCGGACGGCGAGCCCTATCGTCGACTTGAGGACAGGGGAGGGGAAGGCGCCGGAAAACCCGCGCCATTTGGTCAGGGTCGACCAGGTGGTCAGCCGGCGGCGCACCGTATCGGGCGCATGCGGCGGTCACCTTAAGAAAGCCTTGGCCGCGAGGTTCTGGTCGACCTCTGTTGGCATCCCGTGCTCTGGATCGGTTTCGCGCTTTGCCGGATCCCACAGATGATGGGCGACAAACGTCAACCGGAACACCTCGGGCGCAGGCCAAGGCACCGATTTTTTCGCGGCCACCAGCGGCAAGGCTTGAAGATAAGCCAAATCGGATGTCAGTGCTCGAAGGGTATTTTCGCCCATGCTTTCGTTGAACAGACGGCGCAGCGTTTCGCGGGTTTGCACTTTGGCTATCGGCAGGCACAACATGGGTCAGCAAGCAGATCTCGGCACCGCGCCAGCGACGCGCACAGGGCGCACAGGGCGCACAGGTCGGCAGGATCGCTGCTCCAGACTTCCGGAGTGGGAAAATCGACGGCGTTGATCGCCAGACAAGTGCGCAGTTCCGGGATCCAGACAGCGACACGGTCATGCGTGTGCCCTGGGGTATGGATCATCTCCAGGCTCAGGTCGCCGCCATAAGCCGCGGACCGGCGCATCTCAGGACGCTTTTCATGGCGGCTTCGTTTTACCGAAATCCCGTTTCGGAGACGTTTGGCTTAGCCGCCACACTAGTCGAGTGGCTACTCCATCGGTATCCGGTGAGGTTATCCAAATTCGTAAATTCGGTTAATATTGCCTTTTATCCCTTACCGCTTTTCTACTGATGGTAACGGGATCGTCAGTAGAAGGTCGGCCCCAAGTGGATGTCGGTGTAGCGGGTGTCGACACGCTGTGAGGATGTATGGAACGTCGTCTCGCTGCAATCCTGATCGCAGACGTTGTTGGCTACACGCGGCTTAGCCAGATCGACGAAGAGCGAACACGTGCGCAGTTCCAGGCCGTTCTGCACGGTTTATTCCTGCCAGCGATCAGGGAGCATCGCGGCCGCGTCGTGAAAACGACAGGCGACGGCCTTCTCGTCGAATTCCGCAGCGTCGTCGATGCGCTACGATGTGCGATCCAGGTGCAAAAGCAGAAGGGAGATTGGATATTTTCGGGCTCCCCGGAGGCACGCATGGCCTTCCGCATCGGCATCAACATTGGTGATATCCTGGTGGAAGGCGATGATATCCATGGTGACGGCGTCAATATCGCGCAGCGGATCGAGACGATGGCGGAGCCGGGCGGCATCGCCATTTCCGGCTCCGCCTACGAACAGGTCAAATCGAAAGTACTAGTGGACTATGTAGCGCTCGGCGCACGCAGGGTCAAAGGCGGGGGCGAGCCGGTCCGCGTGTATCATGTCCGGCTCGACGAAGTTGCCCGCAGTAGCGTATTGCGCTACATTTCCTGGTGGCGCTCACTTCCCTGGCATTCCCATCCCTGGCGGGCGGTTGCCTTCTTCTCATGTCTGTTGGCCGTCGCCGTTACTGCATGGTGGCAGCCATGGTCTGGGCGGCAATTTGAGCAGCCAGTGGTCCGACTTGCTTATCCGCTACCTGAAAAGCCGTCCGTTGCTGTCTTGCCCTTTATCAATGTCAGCGGCGAAGAGGCGCAAGATCATTTGGCGGAAGGCCTTACGGATGACCTCATCACTGAACTTTCCAAGGTCTCGGGAGTCTTCGTCATCGCACGGCATTCGGTGTTTGCGGTGCGTAGCGCTTCTGCCACCGTTCAGGATATCGCAGCCAGACTCGGGGTACAGTATGTGCTGGAAGGCACGCTGCAGCGGGACGGGGCTCGCCTTAGGATCAACGTGAAGTTGATAGAGGCGATGACGGGATTGTCGCTTTGGGGCGAACGATACGATCGCCAGTATTCGGACCTGTTCGCGGTGCAGGACGACGTAATCGGCAAGATCATATCCGCGCTTTCCATCAAACTTAGCAGGGGCGAGCAGACGCAGCTCGCTCGCATGCCGACCGAAAGCCTGGAAGCCTATGACCATTACATGCGTGCCGAACATGAAGGTCTGATATATGGCGATGTCAACAGCTATCGCCGCACCCTGTCCTTCTATCAAAAGGCGATCGATCTGGATCCAGGCTTTGCCGGCGCCCATGCCGGGATTGCGAGGGTCGCGGTGGATGTTTGGCGCAACGACTACAACTTCCTCTGGTCGGCCGCCGTGGCGCGCAAGATCGCTTACGACGCTGCGGGGCAGGCTTTGAAACTGGATCCGCTTAACGCCCGAGCTCATACGGTGTTGGCGCTGCTGCAATGGGTGGACGGCCGACAGGCGGAGGCGCTAGAATCAGCCAGAACGGCGATTGCCGCGCAGCCCAACGACGCAGAAGCCTACGGAACTCTGGCGCTTCTACAGGTGCACACTGGCGACCGCGACCAGGGGCTTGCCAACATCAAAAGCGCCTTGCGCCTCGACCCGTCTCCGGCCGCCGGATTTCAGCTCCTGGGCGGAATTGTCTTCTACATGGCGAGGGACAACGAGCGCGCCATTCCCCTGATCGAAAACGCGGCCCCGCTACTGCCGCGCACGGAACCGGCGCGTGAATACCTTGCGGCCGCCTATGCAAGTGGTGGCAATAAGGTGCGTGCGGCAGAGGAGGCGGCCAATCTGCTCACTCTCTTCCCTGAAAGCAACCTCACCTATTACAGCTATCTTTACGACTACTGGACGCGGCAGGAACTGGACTATCATCTCGCTGCGCTAGAGGCGGCAGGCATCCCAAAATGGCCGTTCGGGTACAAAGGAGATGAAAGAGACAGGTTGACCGAGATGGATCTTCGCAACCTGATCGACAGTCGAACCTGGAGCGGTAGGAACAGGAATGGAACTCAGTTCGTGCAATATTTCGACAGAAGCGGAAAAACCGCCTACCGTAGCGCCAATGTCAGCATTACCGGCGTCTTCGAAATTCAGGGCTACCGGCTCTGCGAAAGATTCGATGGTTACTTCCTTGATAGGCTTGTCTGCGGCGAGGTTTATCGCAATCACGAGAACGATGAGAACGGCGCGACCTTTGTCCATGTCACGCCGCGCTCGTTGCAAGTCTTTTCGGTCAGTTCCGAGAGCAGATGATCGGCCGGCTGTTAGCGCGAACCGGGGTGCTGCCAGTCCTTGTGCAGTTTTTCCGAAATCAGCGTGTTCTGGACGTCGGACCAGTGCTTTTGCGAATCCACCACCTTGGTCGAAATCCTTTCCATCCCCTCAGCCGCGCCGGGATCGTAGCTTATATAGAGCTTGTCATCGATGATGCGCCACGCTCGTGGGTCGATATTCGTCGTAACTGTGCCAAAAGAGACACCGTCGGCGCAATAACCTCCATATTGGGGGGCGTAGCGTCCGGGATCGGCGGCGAACAGGTCACGGTGCTCCGCGCTTGCGAAATGCCAGGTAGCACCCAGCCAGCGATGAGAGTATTGCTCATCACCCTCGATGGCCTTGCCCTCGGTGAAATAGGCAACCGGGTCATAGCCCTTGATGGCGATATCTCCAAAGTAGCCGGTATTGACGAATTCTTCCGCCGCAGTCCGTCCGCCGATCATGATCGGCATCACCGTCAGACCGATCATTCCAAGCCGAATTATCCTTGCGCGGAAGTTGATGATAGACATGCTTACATCCTCCCTTATTCAATCTATGGACGCTCTTTTTCTCGGCGTGTGCACGCGTCGTAAAGTGGCTCTCCCACGAGCTCGGCCTTCTGACAGGTGGCGCCAGCTTTCATCAACAAAGCGGCCACATCCCAATAGCCCCGCCAACCGGCTTGGGTCAGGGGCGTGTATCCGTTTCTTTCCTTGGCCCCGGCATCGGCCCCGTTTTCCAGCAGATAAGCCACAATGTCACTGTGGCCCTCTTCAGCCGCGGCATGCAGCGGTGACATGCTGAAGAAATTCTTATTGTCGTTGGCATCTGCATTCCCAGCCACGAGCAATTTCACCACGTCGAGATGCCCGGCATAGGCAGCAGCATGCAGGGCCGTCAGGCCGGCCTTGTTTCGCACGTTGATATCGGCGCCTCGCGCCAGGAGAAGCGCCACCGCTTCGGTTCGACCACTGAGAGAAACCACGACCAGGGCCGGATCGCCCGCATCGTTCGGCTCCGAAATATCTGCACCATCATCAAGCGCACGTGTCATCAGCTGTAGATTTCCTTGAGACGCCGCATGCTGCAGCGGCCCGGCGGATGTTTGCCCTGGACAAAGGCCGACAGCAGCAAAACTAAAACCCAACAGAAAAAGAAAGAAAGCCACGACACACCCTCCCTTTCAGGGTTCTGGCGTTTCAATGTCCTTCAGAGTGTTTTGCGAATTCCGATCCGTAAGATTTATGATTAGTTACCATATTTTATCATTTGCAGCAAGCTTCGCGGCCCTTCTGGGCCGCTAGGCCTCGCTGAGATGCCAGTCAGGACGCAGCAATTTGCTGCGCGAGCAGGCGCCAAGTCGTCGCTCGTAGAAATCATCATGATTTGAGCTGGCGCCGGGGGGAACGCTGGCGCGTCCTTCCTCTGCGAGCGCCCAGAAGTCATAGCGCGAGCTCGATCAATTCCTCGAACCGCTCGGCGGCTTCATCGACATCAACGAAAACGCGCATTCTCTTTTCCTGATCCGCGATGATCGCTCCACATGGAGGCAATCACGAGCGCCCGGCGTAGCACAGACTGGCGACGCACATGCCGACGGCACCAGGCCGTGCAAAACTTCCGTAATTTCCGTATATTTCGTAAAAAGGAGTTTTGACATGACCTCCACAGTCACGGCTGCCGCAGTCTCCAAAAACTTTGGCGCCTACCAGGATGCCGCCGTCCGCGATCCGGTGATCATCACCAAGAACGGCCGGCCGCGAACGGTGCTGATCGCCTATGAGGATTATCTGCGGCTGACAAAACGCGACCGGCGCGTCGAGCTGACGAGCGCGCTCGGCGACGACGATCTCGCGGCAATCGAGGCTTCGGAGATGGACGGGTCGCTTGATCTTCTCAATGCCGAATTGCTGACGGGCAAGCATGCTGCCGACTGAGCCTAAAGTCGGTTAGGTGTTTCGCTACTCGTCTCTGGCACTGGCAGTTTGTTGAAGGCCGCGAGGAGGGCGACAAGGATCGCCCGGCGCTGGTGCTGGCGATCGTTACGCATCTCGGCGACGGCACGCCGGCCGTGCGCGTCTTGCCGATCACCCATAGCTCGCCCAGCAATCCGGACGATGCGATCGAAATCCCGCCGGCGACCAAACGGCGCCTGGGGCTCGACGACGAACGCTCGTGGATCGTGCTGACGGAAAGCAACCGGTTTGTCTGGCCGGGCCCGCACATGCGGCCGGTCGACAGCGACACCGGCTATTTTGGCCCCTTGTCGGCGGTGTCCGGCAGAGGATGGTCCTCCACGCCGTCCAGTAACGGTCGGGGCACAACCTATGAAAACCCTGATAGGAGGGGAGAGCAGGTTAGGATCCACCCTGATGGTACAAGAAACACGTCTACGCCTGAATTGCACGAACCGCCTTATGGCATCGTTTCAAAGGGCGGGTCAGGGGGCGGTGGTAAAAAGAGGTTCTTTTTGGGGAATTATGTCTCATAATGAAATTTCGTGATCTTGAGACGCTGCTGGATCTGATTCTAGATATCTCGGAGTTTGACTATTGTGGTCTCTATGAGACTTACTGGCTGATGCCTGATGGCAATATTGTAAACTTGGATCTGGAGAACGAAAAAAAGTATCCATTGGAGGACGTAATCAATCTGAACGTCGCCCTATGCTCAAGGGATTACTGCAAACTATTACTGATCAAACCTAACAAAACTCAAGAAGTCGAAGACTTTTTCCAGCTTTCCCGCGTAGAAAATTTCGTTCCGTTCTCAATGTCAAAAGAATCAGGTTATGTGCTTTCTTCAACGGACAAGGGTATCAAGTTCCGGCATCGCTTACGGAAGCGAATGAACCGCATTTCGGCGCACCAGCAGTAGGTAAACTAGTCATGAGATACCCGCCGGATACGGTAGACTCGTGCAATATGCACGTCTCTTCACCGGCGTTTTGATGCTCGCCCACGTCATCAATCCGCATTCAGAGCAGTCGCGCCGCTCGGCCGCTCCGCGGCGTTGCGTTGTTGTAGTAGCTCGACGCCTGCTGCACCGATCGATGCCGTGATTGCTCCATCGCCTCAGGAAGAGGTATGCCGAGATTGGCCGCTTCTGTGAGATATCCCGACCGCAGCCCATGAGCCGAAAACTCCCCGCTGTCTAATCCCGCCATCGCCGCCCGCTGCTTGACGATATCATTGACCGATTTCGGATCGAGTGTCCGCCTCGACACATTACCCCAACGATCCACCTTGCGGAACACCGAGCCTTTGTCGATCCGTGCTGCCTCGATCCAGCTATTCAGTGCCACGACTGGCCTGCCGGTGAGATAGACCACTTCGTCCTGATCTGCACCGGATGTTTTCGTTCGTCCGAGATGAATGGCAAGAGAGGAAAGGGGAGGGCCGTCCGCGACGACGATCGGCGGCTGGACAGTCAGCTGCTCCCGGCGCAGTCCTGCAATCTCGCTGCGCCGGCGGCCACCAGAGGCAAACGCCACCATCAGGATTGCCCGGTCACGGAGATCGCGCAGGCTGCCGCTCGCACAGGTCGCCAACATCTTGGCCAGGACATCGCCGGTAACGGCCTTGGCGCTCTTCCTTTTCCGCGGCCGCGGCGTCGCCCGGACGGCTAGCCGGATCGCAGACTTGAGGGCAGGGGAGGCGAAGGCACCGGTGAGGCCGCGCCATTTCGTCAGCGTCGACCAGGTGGCCAGCCGCCGGCGCACCGTGTCGGGTGCATGCGGACCGGTCACCTTCAAAAACCCTTGCTCACGAAGGTTTTGCGCGACCTCAGTCGGCATCCCGTGCTCCAGATCGTTTTCGCGCTTAGCCGGATCCCACAGATGATGCGCAACAAATTTCAACAGCAGCGCCTCGGGCGCCGGCCAGGGCAGTGATGTTCCCGTCGCAGCCAGCGACCAGGCCTGCAGATAAGCCAGATCAGACGTGAGTGCGCGAAGGGTGTTTTCACCCATGCCCTCGTTGACCAGATGGCGTAGCGTTTCGACATCCTGATCGGTCAGCACCTCGGCCAACTCGTCACGCCGTTCCAGCGGCAGAACGGCGGCGATCGTATCGAGTTCGTGAGCGCGGCGATCGACGACATCGCCGGCTCGTCGCTTAGTCGCCATGGGCGAAAGGCCCGAGAACAGCAACCCCTTCCTCACGGGCGGCAGCGGCCAGTTTGCGGTCGAGCGTTGCCAGCGGAACGCTGCGATTGAGGGCGAGCGCCAGGTAAGCTGCGTCATATGCGCTCAGACTGTGATTGGCAGACAGCAACAGGACATAACTGTCTCCGCCAATGCCGGCATCATCGAGCGGCAGCCGGCGGACGCGCTCCATGTTGACCAGCGCACCGCCGGCAGCAATCCGACCACGGCGCTCGGACATCGCCAGAATGTTGCGGATCTCGAAGAAGAACAGTGACGGAATTGGGCAGGGGGCGTCGATTGTCGCGATCACCGCCTCGGCAGCATCGGAAAACTCTTCCGGCTGCAGCCAAGCCGCCGCCATAGAGGCATCGATGACAAACGACATCAGCGACGACCTTCGTCGCGCCAGGAGAGGATTTCGTCATGCGTCGACGCGGCGGTTTTGAGCCGGGCGGCACGAACTTCGGCGAGAAGCAGCTGCATATCAGTTTCTTTAGCGACGCGGGCCAGTCGTATAATGGGATTGTTGCCGCGGGCGATCACGATGTCTTCGCCGCCTTCCGCGCGAACGAGGAGGTCGGACAGATGGGTCTTTGCTTCGGAAATCTTGACAGTGGTTGTCATCGGCGCTGGCCTCAATTTTGGCTTCGGGCACCAAAATATGGCCCTCTCCGAGGTTGGTCAAGCAGTTGGTCTTCTTACTTCCGATAAGCATTACCTATCGATGGTTATAACGCCAGCCGATAATCATACCATGTGGCGAACTACAATATACAGATAGCGTTCTTTTAAAAGATCGTTTACCATCATATCAATGGCTTACGATATTTCAAAAATCAGTATGACGGCCCTGATGCGGCCGGCTTTCGACGCCGGCTGTGGCTTTTAGCTCCCGATTTCAATTGAAGCGCTAAGCGAGAAATTCGGCACTGAAATCTCCTCTTACGATTTCACTGCGGAGTAGGGGAGGGGCCAACTAAAGCCCTGATGCCTTAGTCAGATTCACGCGGAAGCGATCCCGCCGGCGCTGATATCTGCGTGTCATCTCCGCTGAAGCATGACCAAGCTGTTTCTGGACGTAACGCTCGTCGACTTCAGCGGAGGAGGCCAAGCCCGCGCGAAGGGAATGGCCGGAAAACTTTAAAGCCCGCTCGATCTCACTGAGATCGCCGCGAACGCCGGCAGCCATTGCGGCCCTTTTCACAAGCCGAGCAACCTCCTTGTCGTTCAGCCGCTCCGAGCCGATAGCTTTCCCTTGCCCGGTGACCCGGCGAAACAGAGGGCCATGAGCTAGCTTGGCGAACTTGATCCAGGTCTCGATTGCGGCGACCGGGCAGGTCGCATCGGCCGAGCCGCGACCGACCTCGACCTCTCGCCATCCGGTTTTACCTCGCAGGGTGAGGAGCATACCCTTGTCGAGGATCTCGATCCAACCGCGACCGTCCTCAGTCTGGTCGGCCTTCAGGTCGAGGCCGACGATCTCGGAGCGCCGAAGGCCGCCAGCGAAGCCGATGAGCAACATGGCCCGATCCCGTAGGCCGCGCAGGGAGCCGCGATCGAACGTTTCGACCATGGCAATGATATCCTCAGCCATGACCGCTTCCTTCTGGACAGGTGGCTTGGCGTGGCTGTTGCGGATGCCGGCCATCACGGTGGCGATATGCCGGTCCTTGCGATCGAGCGAGAGGCCACGCTGGGCATAGTTCCAGGAGAGTGAGGAGAGGCGGCGTTCGATGGTCGAGACAGAGTTCGCTTTTGCACCCCGTTCAGCCGTGCCAGAAGCGCAAGCTGTGATGTAAAGTCCGACGGTTTGCGGATGCGGGGGCAGGGGGGCCAGATTGGAGCGCCTGCACCACGCCGAAAAATGCTTCCAGTCGGCCGCGTAGGCCTTGCGCGTGTTGGCGGAACTGGCCGCCTGGACATAGCCACGAGCGCGATCGGCGAGGCTGGCAAGATGAGCAGGTGTCTCGTCACCGCCAGCGAGAGAGGGGAGGGGGCTTGCGCCTGACGCCTCTGGCGCGGAAACATCACGCCCAACCGCCGTGCTGAGAGACGGCGCTGAGGTCTCTTCGACGTGATTTTTGGTGTTTTGCTCGATGATTTGGGCCATATCTCTATAATGAGCATAATGTCCGATAATGCAAGATTATCGGACATTATGTGCTGCCGACATGCCGTGCGGTTAAGCGCGATATTGCTGGCATAAACCGCGCACATGATCTACGCTGCTCTGTATGGATTCGCTCGCGCCCGCTGCTCCACCGACCCCGATCTGGTCGTCTCGTCTACCTAGCTGGGCGCGGCCGCGAGTTCACGACTTCACCGAAGCCGACGCCGCCTTTGGAGCCGGTATCGCACTGAAATCGCTCGACGATCTGATCCGCGCCGATCCGCCATGGCTTGGCTGCTGGCGCGATCGCCTTGCCCTCAAATCGGCTGCAGTCGCCGCTAGGATGCTCGGGCGGAACGAGGAGGAACACGCGTTGCGTGACGCGGTTTTGCTGACGGCCGCCGGCGACGATTCCGGCCCGGCCGGCAAAGTGTTTCTGGCAACACGAATGCTGGCTCATCGAAACGGGACGATCACCACACCCTTTGTTAGGGAAGTCGCCGAACTGCTGGGGATGAACTGGGACGACAGCCTTGCCTCCATCCCCGACATGGTCGATTCTGCAAATCAGTCCGGGCGAGCAGCACCCTTCGCGGTGGCGGACCTGATAACGGCGATCTCTGCCGTTCGCCCGGACGCCGAGGTGCTGGCCCTTGGCCTTGCCGAGTTCGTGCTGGCGCGAAAACTGAACTGGCCAACACCCGTGCCGCTACTGTTGCCCGAGCGTTTTGGTCCGGCTTTCCGCACCATCGGTGGGCGCGGTCGCGTCCGGCCGGGTGAGCCAGCCTATCCGAAGGCGATCTGCCTGGCGCTGGTCGACGGTGTTGAGGCCGCGCTGCGATCCGCCGTCGAGATCGATCGCCGCGCCGCGCGGCTGTTGGCGGTGGCACCGAAACTACGGACCAAGGGCGCCGAGCCGGTCATCCGCCGATTGCTGACCAACGACGCAGTATCGGTGTCCGCGCCGGGCTCAAAACTGTCCCGGTGGGCGGCCAACCGGCTGTTCGAGCGTCTGGAAAGTTTCGAGGCGGTGCGCGAGCTCTCCGGCCGCTCCTCGTTCCGAATATTCGGGTTGTGACGATGGCCGGATCTCCTGCAGCTAAACCACCCCGAAGGAACGCGAACGCCGCAAGCGAACGCTTGTTTGATCGGGAGTTGGAGGATTTGCCGGCGGAGATGCGCTGGCGGGAATGGATGATGCGGGTTGAGGCGGTGATTTTTGCCTCGGCCGAGCCGGTCAGCCGCGAGACGCTGGCGCGGGTGGTGGGAAGAGACTGTAGTATCGATTTGCTGGTCGATGATCTTATCGAGGAGCTGCGTGACCGACCCTATGAGCTGGTGTCGGTTGCAGGCGGCTGGCAGCATCGAACGCGTTCGCGGTTCGCTGAAACGATCCGCGCCTCATCGGCGCCGACAAGGGGAGGGGCTGCAGCCCTATCGGAGTTCGAGGCGATGGTGTTGATGGCGGTGGGATATTTTCAGCCAGTGACGCGGGGAGAGTTGGGAAAGATTTTTGGCAGGGAAGTCAGCCGCGACATGATCGGTAATTTGCGTGGGTCGGGATTTATCGGGTCCGCGCCGCGCAGCCCGACGCCCGGGGCGCCTTATACCTATGTGACAACGCAGCATTTCCTGTCGGCATTCGGGATGGACACGCTGCGCGATCTGCCGGACATTGAAGCACTCGAAGATGCGGGATTGCTCAGCCGGCAGATTGTTCGGAATGAGTCGCTTTTGGTCGAAGCGGAGGGCGATGAGGTGTAAGGCCGTGCTGCCAACGGTAGGAAGTAGCCGTCACTATCGGCAACATTTATGTCGTTCTTACCACCCATCCATGTATGCGTAATCGACGCGGCCAAGAAGGCCAATGCGGCGGCTATCGACACGCTATTGGTCTAGCGGCGCGACAACGTTAGAAGGCGCTGATAGCGGACATCGTTTTCGAGGCGACTATTCCTTTCCGAGATGTGTCGTAGAGCTCGGTCCAGACCGTTTGGAATAACCGCGCCTTCTTCTGATCCAACAGTCTTGTCTAGGATTGCGAGCAATGCCGCTGCATCTCGCGGTGTATGGATGCCGCCTATCGCGTTACCGTTTTCGGAGCGATCCAGTATTCCATATTCCCAAAGCGACCAGCATTGGAAAGGTGTAAGGTACGGAAGGATGAGGTCGACGGCGTCTGCGAAACTTTGACTGGCAGCTGCCGGAAAATCGGCAAGTGCGTCCGAGAGCGCGGGAGATGATAGCGTCAGTTCCTTCGGCCAAACTTTTTCAAAAAGCTCCTTGATCAAGCTGAAACGCTCGGCTGGTGGCTGCGGCGTTCCCCCAGGTTCCTTCAGATATTTTTTCATTGCCCGAAGGGCCCTAGCCCGGACGTCGTCGCCCCCAATCCGCAGCATCTGCTGGATAAGGCCGGAAGGGATCGTCGGCGGGTGACCGTCGCGCATATCAATGATCGTTGCAAAGATCGACCGTTGCGCCAGCGCGCCCCGAATATCAGCAGGAAGCTCACTACCTGCTGCCACTTCGATCATTCGCGAGCCGACCGCTTCCAGGACTTCGCGGGCAGGCAAATACTCTGTTTCCGCAAAAGCTTGCCACAGTTCGATGCTGGACGCCTTCGCATCCAAGAGCGGGGCAAGTAGATGCCTTTTCACCCAGTCCTGATCAGTTGACCAGAAATAGTCGAAGTACATCATGAGTTGGTAGCGAGCTTGGAGCGCGGCTTCACCCGTTGCGTCCGCTAAAGCGACCAACACATTCGACCAAGGCTCTCGCGCCAAGGTTCCGGATTTGAAATTTGGTATGGCACGAATGAAGCCATCCACAAGATTGCCTACCGGTGTCGAGAACGAACGGTCGCGTAGAGGGGTATCGATCTTTGGCGAATTATTGGTCTGAACGACAGCCATGGGCCAAAGCGTCAGCCACGCGGAAATGTAGTCGTCTTCTCCGTTGAGCAAACGATCCCATGTGCTCATCCATGATGTGAGACCAGGCAGAGCCGCATCGAGAATCTTCGTGTCCGTAGTAGCGATCACCGCGCACATCTTGAGAGCGGTTGGGACAAGTGACATGTCTTCCGGCGTTGCCGTCTGGCGGGTCGCATTGATATCCACTGGTCGGAAACTGTAACCCAATGCCTGCCAAACCTTCGCTCTCGCTGCCGTATAGGCAGCGCCGGAAAGCAGATCGAGGATCAAATCGGGATTGCGGCCGATATAATCCGAGGCGGCTCGGCTCTTGCTGTCCCATCCTTCGTCGCTGAGCTGTCGCGCTAGTTCTTCGATCAGTCTCGAGGACGGAATATCGTCGAAAGTTGGATCACTAACCGTGTCCTCTAAGACCGTTCTGACCCCTACATCAAAGCCTTGTGTCACGCTGGTTATGGGAACTTGCGCCGTTTGCGCAGAAAGAAAGTTGTGCAACCAACTATCTCCGTCGTCCGAGAGTTGCCCTCCGGCGATCTTTATCCTTTGCATCTCTATCGCGCTTCGACGGGTCACAGCCTCCAAGGCTTCATCCTTGCCGAGCCGTTTAATCAAACGACCAGGCGGCTCCCCTTTGATCAGACGCCGCTCCAGCCGCGTTCGGACCAGATCGGGAAGAGAAGACCAACGGAGTGCGCGGAGCTCAGCGAATTCCGGGAACGCATCCGTCCACCAAAACTCACGGTCATCCAGATTCACAAGGAATTCGGCAACGTCGGACGCGCTAATTAAAGAGGCTTCTCGCGCGGCCGCCGCCCATAGGCGCTTGTAGAGCTTCCAGCGATCGACATCCCATGAGGAGATAGCGCGCAGGGCTGCTTTTTGATCTATTCTCGCCAGTTGTTCGACCGTCGCGAACAACAGTTTCGTAGTGGGAGCGAAACCTTTCTTGTAGCGATCCGGCTCGCCGCCACCTTCCGGATATTGGTTGGGCGGTACAAAATAAACCCGATGTACGAGCCAAGTTGTTGCATCCGCATCTCCTGCAATCATCCCGATACGCCGGGCCTGGTTCAAGCCACTGAGCAAGCTCGCGTTGAGCGCTAGGGCAAGTTCAAACAGGAAATCGCGGTCCTCATTATTTTTGAGGTCGATTTCATCGGGCGTGAGGGGCTCTCCGCCCTCCATGGAAATCCAGAAGATATCGCCAATAGTCTTTGGATGCCTCGCGCGCTTATGACCAAACGCTTCGTATTTTCGAGCGCTTTCCAGCCGGATCCACGGCCTCACCGACGAAACGATTAGACTGACGGTCTCGCTTTGACTGGCCCTGGACTTCAGATCGCGCTTTAGTAGAAGCCGGTCGTAGGACGTCTCGGCGAATGGCGCATCCCAGAACTCGAACAAATATTGCCAGGCAGAGGCGTAAGGCTCGGCAAGATCCTTGATCCGGAAGTCGAGGAGATCCCGCAACGCTGCCCGTTCGGCTCCTTGATCGGAGCGGAGCAAGCGAGCCCATTCCAGAAATTCACGATCGGTCAATCGCTCTAGCGCGAAGGCGCGGGTGTTTTGTGCAATTCTCGCATCGATATCGGAAAGTTTAACGGTTCTCATCTAACTGCCCCGCGCCGTTTCCCGAACAAGTTGATTAAGGAAGGCGAGCCACTTCGGTGACGCGACCTTGGAGGCAAGAAGCCTGCTAAGTTCCGCCTGTTCTGTCGGATTCGACCGTCCCACATAGTATCGGATGAATGACTGCCCGACCTGCCCTTCGGGTGTGTCCGGATCCAGCTTCGCGATCGAAACAAGGTGCTTCTTGACTCGAGAGGTGTTGCGTTTGTCAGGAATGATCTCTGACCAGCGCGACAAGACCTTGCCAAGCGCTTTGTGATTGTCCGCCTTGTCGTAGGTAATAGGGGTAATACCACGCGACTGCCACTCGATTGGGGTTCGTGCATCGCTTGGATCACATCCAACGAATGCATAACGCGGTTTCAGATCAACAAAATGCCGCTCATCTGCGGCAATCGCGTTGAGAAGGTAGCGGACGGGCGAGTCATTGGCGCTGTAGCCGACCAGCACGAGATGGAAAATGCGGGCCGCGTCATACAGGAACGAGGTAATGATGTGGCGTCTGAGGTATGCATCCCCAAAGTCCTGGTCGGTGAGTATCAACGTGGAACCCCGCTGAGACTTGAGCGGCAGCATTCCATGAATATGCAGAATGCCGGCGAACTCCGTGCTACGACTGGGATTAGGGATTTCCCCAAGGGCGAACGCCTCGTCGGAATACTTGTCCTTCTTTGCCGCGATGCTGAGTAGGCGGTCGAAATTTGTTGTGACCAGCAATGTCTGGCCAAAACGCTGACCAAGCCGCACGAGAGCAGAGTGCAACGAATTGGGTTCGACTGTCCGCTCTAGAACCTTGCGAGCTGCGCGCCGCAACGTGCTCATCCTGCTAGGGTCGCCGTCGATCCGGCGCTCCAGCATTCCTAGGACAACATCATATTCATGCTGGGCAAAAAACTTCAGCTCTGTCCGCTGCTGGTGTGTCAGCATGCCGGGTATCTTGTTCCATTCCAAGGGTTTTGGCTTTCGAAGTTCCGCTAGTGGCCCCTTCATCGCCGCGTCTACCTCCGCATAAATGTCGGCGACGAGACCTCCAAAGTCCGGCAGTGAGGACGGTGGCGGATATGATGCCCCAGCCCCCACGATAAACAACACGTCACCGCGATCTCTGGCGACGAGCAGTTCTTGAGGAAGAGGCGGCAGATCGTCACCGAGAATTATAGAAGAAATCATGTCCGCGTATGCCCGTTATCTCGCTTGATTAACTGGTGACATAACATTGGGGAGAGTTCAAATTGTTGCTCTCGATCTGAGGTTGTTACACAGACGAACCTGTAAACGACTCTGGGTAAACAACTGGGTTCGACTTGACCCGATGGCACCGAAGCCTCTTATGCTATGGCCATGATCTATAACTTTGCGAATCTATCCCACGGCGATTTCGAAAACCTGGTTAGAGACCTTGTCGGGCGCGCCATCGGTGTGCGCTTTGAGGCATTTGCCGCCGGGCCTGACGGCGGGATCGATGGTCGTTACATCGACCCGTCCGGCAAGACGATCCTTCAAGCCAAACATTACCAAGCCTCAAAGTTTTCGGATTTGAAGCGTGCGATGGTTAAGGAGAGGGCCTCAATCGACCGCTTGGAGGCGGAGCGGTACATTCTCGCAACCTCACAACCGCTGACGCCAGCAAACAAGACAGCGCTACGCGATGTGATCGGTCCTTCGCTCCGAAGTGAGGCTGACATCTTCGGTATTGATGATCTCGTCGCACTGTTGCGTCAGAATCCTGATCTAGTGACAGTTCATGAAAAGCTCTGGATGCAGAGCGCGCCGGTACTTGAGACCATCCTGACCTCCGCACTCGACAAGTATCATGCCCGACCCCGGTCGATGCCTCAATCGCTTGCAGATCTGTTGGAAGGGGCGGCCGGGCAACCGAAGAGCCCTTTGACCGAACGCGTCTCGGAAGGTGCTCGCCCGCGCGATGTAATTTTCTTAAGCAAGGCTTCCCCGCACGATGACGAGTTTGCCCTCTGGCTGGCGCCAAAGCTCGAGGCAGAGGGCTACAAAGTGTTTACAGATCTTCTGACACTGGAGCCGGGTGATCGATGGCGAAAGGAAATAAGCGCAGCACTTCAACACCGCGCCGTAAAGGTTCTGGTTCTCTGCAGGGACGCTACCCTCTCCGACGACAATGTCCAGGAGGATATTCTAATTGCTGGCGATCTTGGAAAAGCTTTGGGAGACAAGCGCTTTTTGATCCCGCTGCGGCTTCAACCCTATCACAAGGTTCCGGGGCTGGCAGACGCCGTCTATGTGGATTTCGTTCGCGGATGGGGTGACGGCCTTGCGGCCTTGCTGGAGACGTTGCGGAGGCAAAATGTGCCTTTCGACAAATCCGGAATTGAGATGCAGCCCAACTGGGAGATTTTCCGCCGACGCGGTGCGATCCCACTAAAGGACGAGCCGGAAAGGCTTACATCTAACTGGTTGCGTATCGCTGAGGTGCCGGACGCGATCCGGTTCTACGAGCCCAGCGGTGTGGTGGAGCGCGGACTGCTTCAACGGGCCATCGATGGCTTTGAATACTTCGCAGTTCCACAAGGTACCGGCTTTTTCACCTTCGCCGGGACGGACGAGGTCGAGCGCGAGTTCGACGCGGCTGGCCGTTTTAAGCTCAAACACGAGATTCCAGTAATCGACTTTGTCGAACATGGCTTAAAACGGGAGAGCGTCACCCGGCAGGTCGCCTCTAACATCCTTCACAACGCGTTCAAAAAGGCATGGTTCGCTTATTGTCGCGATCAGGGATTGGTCGAGTATCACTATTCAAACGCTGTCGGATTTCATGCATCTTCCAGCAAGGTCGCAATTCGGCAGCGCGTTCCGTGGGGCCGGCAAGGTGAAGGCCGTCGCTGGTCAATGCTTCGCAACGTGGCAAAGGGTCATATCTGGAATTACGGTGTCACGGCGATTCCATCCTTCCAGCCATTCTTCCATTTCAAACTGAAGTCGCGCGTGTTGTTTTCCGTCGCCACCAACACGGAAGAGGGACTGTCACTGGACGATGCCAGAAAGCAGCACCGGCTCCGTCGAACCATCTGCAAAGGCTGGCGTAACAAACAGTGGTATGGCCGTATGCTGGCATTCCTCGAAATGTTGTCCGGGGAGTCTGCATTCATACGTCTGCGGCTTGCGGAGAATGCTTTTGTTGTCCTTGAAGCTACACCAATGCTTTTCACGTCGCCGGTGAGCACAGATCTCCCAGATGCCCTGGCCGACGATGACGACGAAGCTGATTTGAGCACTTTGGGCAGACCCGAACCTGAAGAGGTTGATGAATGAGACTTCCCGAGAAGCAGTTGCGTGTCGCGCATTTCCATGAGCCGCAGCTCGAATTCGCCGCCGGCCAGATAACCCCACACCCCAAGGACGGACTGTTCCTATACGGCCCTCATGACAAGGCTCGGAAAGTGCAGCCGGTTCGAGTCGGCGTCGTTGGAACGACAGACGGGATTGGGTTCTTCAAAACATGGGGAGCCAAACTCAAGCACATGATCGCGGTTCCACCGCCAGGCAAGGGTGAAAAAGCTGACCGTCTGCATTTAGCCAACTTTCCCGGGTTGGAAGAGACGTTCGGGATAACGTTCGATCCAGAGGACTGCAGTAGCCTCGCCATTCCGCTTGACGCGATTGATCGCGCGAGCCGCATCGTCAACCTGAACGAAGCAGTGAGCAAGGTTGCCACGCTCTATGTCGAAAGGGTGCGAAAGCATCTCAGAAATGACGAACGTGCTGTAGACGTTTGGATCCTGGTGCTACCGGAAATCGTCTATGATCGCTGTCGCCCAGGTGCGAAGCGAACTGGTCTGCCAATGGTGAAAGGCGATTTTAGCAGGCGGCAAAAGAAAAAAGCCGATCTACCCTTGTTGTCATCGGTGCTTGATCTCCAAGCAGAGGAGGTTTTCGATGACGTTCCCGATTTTCATCGGCGCATCAAAGCCGAGTTTCTCAAAATCGCGCCGACGCAGTTGCTTCGTGAAACAACGATCGCTCCCGAGGCCTTTATCAACAAGGCTGGATATCCGGTCCGAAAAACACAGGATGCCGCGACCGTTGCCTGGAACTTGGCGACGGGCCTCTACTACAAGACCCAGCCCCGCCCTCCTTGGAAGTTACCCGGGGGCCGGCCCGGTGTCTGTTACCTCGGTTTGGTCTACAAGAGCCTTCCGAGCGATCCGGAGGGACATTCCTGTTGTGCGGCACAAATGTTCCTTAACGAAGGGGACGGCGTGGTGTTTCGCGGAGCCAATGGACCTTGGAAAACCGGCGACTACGAATACCATCTGAAACCAGACGCTGCGAGAAACCTCCTCTCGATGGTCCTTGAGACATATCAAGACAATTATGGCGCGCCCCCACGTGAACTGTTCATTCACGGCCAGACCTACTTTAACGACGAGGAATGGGCGGCATTTTCGGCGGCAGCTCCGACTGAGACCAACGTAGTGGGTGTCCGTATCCGAACCACTGGCGGAGAAACCAAGCTCTTCCGCGACGGCGACTACCCCGTGTTGCGGGGAACCGCACTGATCCTGGACGAAAAGACAGCGTACTTGTGGACAAACGGCTATGTGCCGCAGCTCGACACATATATCGGCCCCGAGACGCCGAACCCTCTTCACATCACCGTGCTGCGCAGCAAGAACGCGATGCCCAGCGTAGACGACGTTCTTGCTGACATCATGGGACTGACCAAAATCAACTATAACTCTTGCAACTTCAACGATGGCTTGCCGGTAACTGTCCGCTTCGCAAAAATGGTTGGGGACGTTTTGACCATGGGGTCGGCGAAGGGCGAGGAGCGCCAGCCGTTTAAGTTCTATGTGTGAGGAGCCGCTAAAGTTGTGAGGAAGGGTAGAGTAGCAGGATAATAGAGTAACTTATTCTCAGAGGTCCAGGGATCGTGCCTGCGGGGATTGATGGCAGGGATGTCGAGGAGGGTCATATGGGACAAATGAAAGAGCTTCAGATCGAAACCCACAATCTAGCGCGGGATTGGGACGCCCTGGTTGAAACCATCTTGAGTCAGCAGGAAATCGGCGAAGCAGCTTTGCTGAAACCGGATGAAGGCCCGTCCTCGCAGGAAGAGTGGGAATCCTTTCGTTTAGTACCCGATCTAAGATTTCAGCCGAAAGGCACAAAACTCGAGACTGCAATAGAAATCAAGATGTTCCGTTGGCAAAGCGATTGGCGCCATCGGGTCGCCGACGCCATCTCCCACATGCAGGAAATTCTAGCGACGAGGGATTTTGAACGCGGCATCATCATTCTTACGCTTGATCTTCCTGACGAAATACTTGCGCAACTAGATTCAACCCCAAGTTCCAGCATTGAAATCTGGGGTATCGGCAAGCTGCGTGAGCTTGCGGAGGGAATCGACGAGCTTTCCGACGGGCTGGAAGAGCTGATTGCAGAGACGATCCTTGACGACAATATCCGTGGTCCCATCAGGATCGAGCCGGAATTGCGGCAAGGTAGTTTGCTCGCGAGCAAATTGCGTCAGAGTACGCCGGGGACAGCCGGATGGCGGGAATTTGAGTTGCTGAGTGAGGAGGCGGTTCGACTGTTGTTTGGTCGAGACCTCTTGAATCTCACCGCGCAGCAGCGCACCGACGACGGGTTGAATCGCATGGATTTGGTGGGTCGGATCAAGAGCGAGGGTAACTCTTTCTGGTCCATGATCGCATCCGACTTCTCGACACGCTATATTGTGTTCGACGCAAAGAACTCGAAAGAGCAGATCACTCAGTCCGAGATACAGATCACCGAAAAGTACCTGTTTTCGAGGGGATTGAGGACGGTAGCGGTGGTGATTGCCCGCAACGGTGCAGACAAGAACGCCTTGAAACTTGCCGAAACTCAGCTTCGCGAGAACGGAAAATTCATCATGGTCATAACGCTTTCTGATTTGTGCGCCATGCTCGAAGGGGCGGATGCAGGGGATCCACCCGAAAACCTGTTGTTTCAGAGAATGGACGAAATGCTGATGAGGATGGGCCGATAGGCCGTCACTTAGGTCTCTGCGGAACGGTATAGTAATGGATTGGTTGTTATCTATGCGGGAATTGCGTTGCAAATTGTGCTGCAACTGATAGGCCAAAAGCAGAACGAAACGGCAAATTACGATGACCACCGCTCGCCACATTGTGACTCTTCTGAAAAGCCACATCGCCGGCGATGAGGACCGTTTCCTGTCGACCGCTCTACAGTTGGCCGCCCATGAGGCCCGGCAGGGACACGGTAAGCTGGCGCAGGAGGTCAAGGATCTCGTTGATACAGCAAAGACGCGCGAGCCGAGCATGCGCCGGCCGGGCGGAGCGGTCGCACTGGTGCAGCCAAAGGGTGAACTTGCCGGTCTGCTGAGCGCCCGTTACCCTGACATCCGCCTGGCAGATATGGTTCTGGCGCAACCGCTTCGTCAACGTCTCGATCGAATTTTAGCTGAACAGCGGCAGCAGGCGAACCTGCTTAGCCACGGACTTCAGCCCCGCCGCAAGATCTTGCTCGTCGGTCCGCCGGGCGCCGGCAAGACGATGACGGCGAGCGCTTTGGCGGGAGAACTGCACCTTCCCCTGTTCACCATTCTCTTGGACGGCCTGATCACCAAGTTTATGGGCGAGACCGCGTCGAAGTTGCGCTTGGTTTTCGATGCCATGACGGCGACCCGCGGGGTATATCTCTTCGACGAGTTTGATGCGATCGGAGCAAAGAGGGGAGACCGGCAAGACGTCGGAGAAATTCGGCGCGTGCTCAATTCCTTCCTGCAATTTGTGGAACAGGATGAAAGTCACGCCTTAATCGTCGCAGCGACCAATCATCCCGAACTGCTGGACCGGGCGCTTTTGCGTCGTTTCGACGACGTTATCGAATACACGCTTCCGAATGTCTCACTCATCGAAGCGATCCTTCGTAACAGGCTCGATCGCTTTGCATCACCCGAACTGTCGTGGGCAGATGTTGCGACCGCTGCACACGGTCTTTCGCCGGCAGATATTACGCGCGTGGCTAACGACGCCGCCAAGTCGGTCATTTTGGATAATACCGGAGTTGTCACAGGTGAGAGCATCCTTGAAGCGCTCGCCGAGCGCCGATATGCTGCTCAAGCCATGGATGCGAGCAACAGGCCATAATGGCAATCGGACCACGCACGCGCCCGCATTTCCTGCTCAAAGATAATGGCGCGGTAGAGCCCTACCGGCGCCCGAACCGGAAAATCGACCCACCGGTGCTGCCTCAACGTAATAGACAGGCCCACGCCCAGGCGCTGGCATTGGCAGTTGGAGGAGCTGTTGCGGTGGCAGAGAAGCAGCTTGCCGAGGCCGGGGCGACAGCGTTCGAGACGCGGGGCTTCTATCTCGAGTTTGATCTTCCTGCCTCCGAGGGGGCGGCAATCGACCAACTCGCTAACAGACAACAGAAAATGGAGGTAGTCGCAGTCCGCGAATCGGCAGGCGAAGATGGTATTGTTAAGGCCTCGGTATTTGTGCCCGAGCGGGCAAAAAACTACTTCCTGAACAAGATTGAGCAGTATCGATCGACGGACACGGACAAAGGACGGCCTCGAAATGAGCCTCTAATTTCCAGGATCGAAACCGTCCAGCTTGCATCGGCGCGGTCTCTCTTCACCGATGATGCAGCGCTCTTTCCGCCCGACGAACACCTGGCGGTATGGTGGGAAATCTGGTTGCGCGAAGGGAGGCGTGAGAAGTTTGAAGCCATAGCGGCAGCCTTGGAAATACAGATGCGCCAGCACGCCATCCGGTTCCCCGAGCGGGAAGTCGTTTTGGCTCTGGCTAGCACCGTCACTATGGATCGTGTCGTCGCGCGCAGCGATACCATTGCTGAGTTGCGGCGGGCAAAAGATACACCAGCGTTTTTTACAGGTCTTGGAGGCGCAGAACAAAGAGCTTGGACAGACGATCTCGTTGATCGGGTTCAGGTTTCGGAAACCGCCGGTGACGTTGCGATATGCCTTTTGGACAGCGGAGTCCGCCGCACTCATCCTCTGATCGAGCCCGCGTTGTCTATCGATGATTGGCATAGCATCAATCCTGCCTGGGGCGCCGACGACACCCCCGCCTGGAAAGGTCACGGCACGCGAATGGCCGGTGTCGCACTTTATAACGATCTGATTGACCCGCTCGCGACTCAGGATGCTATCGAGCTACGATATCGGCTGGAGAGTGTTAGAATTCTGCCGCCTGGCGACGCGGATGAAAACCAACCGGCTCTCTACGGCGCGATTACCGGTGAGGCGATTGCCCGAGCTGAAATACAGGCGCCGTACAGAAGTCGGGTGGTAGCGAATGCGATAACGAGCACGGCTCCGTCGCGTGGGCGGGCCTCATCATGGTCTTCATCGATCGACCAGCTCTGCTTCGAGACCGATGCACAGCGGTTGATCCTGATAGCGGCTGGAAACATACGGGTTGATTTAAGCCCTGCGGATCTCCTTGTTCGCAACGACATCGAGCCGCTGGACGATCCGGCGCAAGCTTGGAACGCAATCACTATAGGGGCCTTCACCAACAAAGTTGACGTGATCGATGCGGCTTTTGCCGGCTACGCCCCGATCGCGCCAGCTGGAGAACTGTCTCCGGCGAGCAGGACCTCCGTCAGCTTTGATCGCCAGTGGCCGGTCAAGCCAGATATTGTCATGGAGGGCGGGAACCTCGCGCATGACGGCGTCAATCCCGGTGAGCCGATCGATGACCTGCGTATTCTAACTACACACTTCCGGCCCGAGAACCGCCACTTCTCTACCATCGGCGACACCAGTTCCGCAACCGCTCAAGCTGCCAAGCTCGCAGCAGAGATCATGGTCAGCCGGCCGGGGCTCTGGCCTGAGACTGTACGTGCTTTATTGGTCCATTCCGCCGAATGGACACCTGCGATGGCTGCCCGTATCACGGCCTGCCACGGCAACAAAACGCAATTGCAAGCGATTTTGCGCCGCTACGGTTACGGCGTGCCTGATCTCGGCCGGGCGCTGCTTTCCGCCAGTAACGACCTGACGTTGATGATCGAGGACGATATTCGACCCTTCCAGCGGGAAGGGAGTGGATCGGTCAAAACGAGAGATATGAAACTTCATCTGCTTCCATGGCCAAAGGAGGAGTTGCTGGCCTTTGGCGCTGAGCCTGTGGAGGTCCGGGTCACGCTGTCCTATTTCGTTGAGCCAAATCCCGGCGAGCGTGGCTGGACCAGGCGTCACAGGTACGCGTCGCACGGATTGCGCTTTCAGATGAAAACCGCCACGGAATCCGTCGACGAGTTCCGAGCCCGCATTAACCAGGCTGCCCGAAACGAGGAAGAAGATACACCGGTCAATGTCGGCGACAGCTGGCTACTGGGTACATTCCGCGACAGCGGATCGCTGCATTCGGATTTTTGGCGCGGTACGGCGGCTGATCTTGCCGAGCGTGACGCCATCGGTATCTTTCCAGTTGGTGGTTGGTGGAAGGAAAAACCGTACTTGGACCGATACAACGAGCAGGCGCGATACTCGCTCATCGTGACCATTCGCGCTCCGAGTGCCGCGATTGATCTCTATGCGGCGGTCGAGACGATTCTGACTACAGAGATCGTCGCACAGGTATAACAACCCGCGGAGTGTTCGGTGGCCGACCCAACGTTGGCTATTGGCGAACTTTATGTAATCGTTTGAAGAAGATGGCCGTTAGGTTCTCGTGATAATAGCGCGGTGGGCGGTTCGTATCCTTTCACATCAACAGATCTGATCTCTTAAAATGTGGTCTGCAGTTCAAAGGAACATCGGTCTGTACATTGCAGGCGCATAATAATATGCTAATATTGCTCATTACACTGGAGTTGAGGATGTCTGGGGGGACGATGGCCAAGAACGAAAAGACCGGCAAGAAAGCAGGGACTGCGGCTTCCAATGTTTTGAAAAATGGAAGCTCGAGCAAAGACGATAAGACGGCAGCCGGATCGGCTCTGTCGCAACGACCTGACAAAAAGAAGTAATCCTGTGGTCGACGCGCTAGCGATAGCTGGATAGCGACGGAAGCCGCTGTGCGTGCGCCGTTAGAGCTTGAAACGACCAAGTTCCATTCACAATCCGGCCGCTGATTTCGCTAGTCCGCCAGCCATCACGATATAGCTTTCAAGGGCCGGTATACTGTGCCCCTATCTGACCAAAACCAACTCTCAAATTCGGCAGGCCGCAGCGGTTTCGCAAAAAGATAGCCTTGCGCGTCATCACAGCCCATCGTTTTGAGTATGTCCGCTACTTCAAGAGTTTCCACACCTTCAGCCACGACTTGATAGCCGAGATCTTGGGAAAGCTTGATCATCGAGTGAACTAGATTTCGCTGCCGGTGCCCAAGGTTCAAATCGTGAATGAACGACTGGTCGATCTTCACGACTGTGGTGGGCAGTTTTTGAAGATATGACAAACTGCTGTACCCTGTCCCGAAGTCATCGATCGATAGCCGGATCCCGCCTTCCGAAAGTGCGCTCAATTTTGCCAGACAGTTGGCAGCATTTTTCATAATCGCGCTTTCAGTAACCTCGAGCTCGAGCATTTCCGGGACTATGCCGTGACGGAGAAGAGCGAGTACGATTTTCTGGACGAAATCGACTTCTTCCAGATTTGCAGCCGATATATTGACGGAGAGGGGGATGTGGATCCCCGACGCTTTCCATAGGCTGGATTGTCGAAGAGCAGCATCCACGACCCAAGCAGTCATCTTCGTGATGTAGGGCGATTGCTCTATGATTGGGGCGAACTCGCCCGGCGAGATGCTGCCCAACACTGGATGCTGCCAGCGTAGCAGGACCTCGGCACCGATGCAGCGGTCATTCGCTAGATTGACGCGAGGCTGAAAAACTAGTGATAGCTGATCATTACTTTTGAGAGCATTGTCGAAGTCCTGCAGCAGGCGAAAACTCCGCTGGTGGCGGTCATCGCTGCTCTTCGAATACACTTCGACCTTCGTCGGCGTAAGGCGTGCATCCCGGGCGGCGCTGCTCATCGCGCGCAAAATATCTTCAGGCGTATCATCCGAGGCGATAACCGCCACACCGATCGCAGGTGTCATAAGAATTGTGAAAGATGATGCGTCTTCCAGTTCAGCAAGTAACTCACCCAGGTTTGGGGGGAAATGCGTGGCAGAATTTCCCAGCTCTTCGATAAAAGCAAACTGTGTGGCCGAGACATGATAGAGGTTTTTTTTAAAATCCATCGCGGCTCTCAGCCGCTGAGCAGCCTCCCGAACCGTTGCATCGATACGAGTCGGCCCTAACACCCTCGACAAGTCATCAAGTTGACGCGCTTCAGCAAGGTCAACGAGAATACCGCGGCGCCCGAGGTGCTTTGCTGGTTCTTTTATTAGATCAGAGAGATCTTCAAAGAACTGCGTGCGATTTGGAAGTCCGCTTACCGGGTCGATACGCCCATAAGCATGCTGCAGTTCGATTTGAGCCATGACCATGGCCGCCAAATCTTCTAGCGCTGCAAGCTCTCGTGCGTTCGCGCGGCGAGGTTCGAGACCAAGTACGCAGAGCGCACCTAGTCCATGTCCCTCCCGCGTCGTGAGTGGTGCCCCAGCACAGAAACGCACGCCGCTCTTTCCGAGATTGCTTTCACTGTAGTAAGCATCCTCTGCCATATCGGGTATGACAAGCATAGTGGATTTTTCCGCGACCTCGGCGCATGGTGCCCGTTCCCGAGGTATGGATTGATGTTCCACGCCAACACGTGATTTGAACCACTGGCGATCGGTATCGGTCAGGGAGATCGCGGCAATAGGGAGATCAAAAATCTGGCTGGCCATTCGCGTAATGCGATCGAAGCTTTCGCTGGCGGGTGTATCGAGGAGCCCAAGCGAATAAAGGGCAGATAGGCGAATATCTTCGGGCGATGGTATCATAAGCTTAACTCTTCAAACGCGTATTCAGGTCAATACAATCTGGTTGAACACTAAGACTGCCCACATCATGCTTCGAACCTGACTAGGTCCCGACCTAAGGCTTTGGCTTCGTAAAGACGGCTATCCGCCAACTTGAACAATTCCTTATAAGTTGTTGAGCGCGAGAACGTGGCGCCACCAATGCTAACAGACAGAATGCCTTCAGACACACCGTCTGGGAACGGCAGGCTCCGGATCTTGCGCCTGATGGTCTCGGCAGTCACAGACGCTTTCTCAGGGAGCGCGTTCGGGAGAAAGACAGCAAACTCTTCGCCCCCTATCCGTCCAACGATCTCTGGCCCTGTGAGGGCGCCGTTGATTGCTGTGGCAATCAGCTTAAGTGCTTGGTCGCCGGCCTGATGGCCATGAACGTCGTTGATGTTTTTAAAATGGTCGGCATCAACAATGAGCAAGGTGCCCGATTGTGGAAGCGATCCCATCTCTGCTTTTTCGAGATAGGCTTCCACCAGCATCACGAAGGCACCTCTGTTCAGTACCGAGGTCAGGCTGTCGGTCATTGCCATATGCTGCAGTTCGAGCCTTGCGACGGCAAGCTGCCGGATCTTTTCGAGAAGAAAATAGAAAAATGGGCCGCCAATGATGGTGGGCAGGAGAATGTCTGTTGCGATCGCCCTTCTGAAATGTTGCGGCGACATTTCTGCAAAATTCAAGGAGTCAGCAAGCAACGCCGCCAGCACGCATGCGAGCGTACCAATTATAGTACCTGCGATGACGTGAGCTTTTGATGTCTCGGAGCGTATTTGGCCAATGAACGACAAGATTGATACCCTGATTTAGTAGCCCAGGATATGCAAGTTTCCTTAAAAAACGGACGATTTACATGGTTAAAAGTGCCTGTCGTTGCCTGTCGCCACTGACGGAAGCCGTAAAGCGAGCTTTCGTCAAAGTTTTCTGTTGGGGGCTTTTCTAAAGCAAATTCGGTTCCGATCGTCTGCGGTGCAGAACTCAGCGATTACGCGAAAACTCGTCCAGCAAAGCGCTTTCAAATCGGTCGTCCACGCCGTGCTTTAACCGGCCCCAAATCATCCATTCGCGAGGGCACGCAGCTCCCCCTATACGAAAATTCAGCGCGAACTTATCGGCCAAATGACGGGGTCGACGGTTCGACTCCTTTCAAGACCAGGCACAGAGCCCAACAACGCGAGAATTGAGCCACTTCAATCCAATCGTTCTGCAGCCGCGCGGCTGCGGCCGAGTCGATTGCTTCGACTTCTACGGCCACAACCATCGACAGGAAGGCGTCCGTCGCGCCTGTGAAGCTCCCTGAGACTGGAACAGCGTGGGAGATGTCGCGGGTCACGGCGACTGGGATGAGGTTGGCGCTGCCCATGCTGCGGTTTGTCGGATCGAATGTTATCCAGCCCGCGCCCGGAACGAACACTTCAGCCCAGGCATGGGTTGATCCACCGTCCATCGAGCCGGTGAGTGAACTGTCTGGATTGAACAGAGAGCCCGAGACGATCCGGGCACCAAAGCCGAGGCTGCGGACCGTTTCGACGAACAGCACGGCAAAATCTCTGCAGGAGCCCCAACCCGGTCAAGAGTGATCAGCGAGTTTGTGTGCCTTCCTCTTCCCGGCTTTGGTAAGAGATGGAGGATGCAATGCCGAGACTAATGTCCTTGAGCAGAGACAATGTATCCGTCGGCGTGCCAGCGACGAAGCCGCGAGCCCAAGCCGCAAGCCGGCCGTCGATATCCTCATACTGTTGAACTCAGCTCGATCAGCTGGCGTGAACTCGTGTGTTGCGGCACATCCGTCTCCCTGGCTCGTCGTGGGCACGAGGGTCTCATATGGGCGCGGATGCTGCGCCGCACAAATTTATTTGTGTGCGAGCCCAAAAGTTAGGTGTCAGTTTCAGATTGCATGTACCGCAACAGATGCGATACCGGCCGCCTGACGAAACGAGATCAACCGTCGGCTCTCTTCGTCCCACAGCACCAGCTTCACGCATTGCAGGCTTTGCCACAGCGTGATCTTGCCAATTTGACCGAGTTCCGGATGGTTTTGAAGGACCTCGGGCAGGCGATAGTAGGGGACCTTGCTCGAGAGGTGGTGTACGTGGTGGATGCCGATATTGCCAGTCAGCCAGCGCAGTGGAAGCGGCAGATCGTAGTGGGATGCACCGTGCAACGCAGCTTTTGGAAACTGCCATTCCGGCGCTTTCGACCAGTGCGTCTCCTCAAATTGATGCTGCACGTAGAAAAGCCAGACGCCGACAGACCCTGCCAGGAGGACGATTGGCAGGTGAACGACGAAAAAGGATAAAGGGCCGATTGCCCAGATCAGCAGTCCAGCGATCACAACGACCGCGACGTTGGTCGCCATCGTCGACATCCAAGGAAGCATGCCGTCGCGCATCATGCCCGTCGGCAGACGTTGCTGGAACAGGAAGAGCCAGGCCGGGCCGATGCCAAACATCACCAGCGGATGCCGGTAGAAGCGATACCCGATCCGGCCCCACCGGGAGCGTGCATAATATTCCGCCACGGTAAGAGTGGTGATGTCGCCGACGCCGCGCTCATCAAGATTGCCGGCCGAGGCGTGATGGGTGGCGTGCGCCCTGCGCCAGTAGTCATAAGGCGTCAGCGTGAGGACGCCGAGAACACGGCCTGTCCAATCATCGAAACGTCGTATTGCAAAGAAGGAGCCGTGGCCGCAGTCGTGCTGGATCATGAACAGCCGCAGCAGGAATCCTGCCGCCGGGACGACCAGGATCAAGCCCCACCAGAAACCGTAATGAACCGCCAGCCAGGTCAGTGTCCAGAAGGCGGCGAAGGGGAGGGCGGTGACCGCCAACTCAAACATGCTGCGACCTGCGTGCGGCGTGCGATATTTGGCAAGGATCTTCAGCCAAGCTTTTGCATCCGAGATTTCGGGAGTGGGGCACGTCGATTGCACGTTCATTGTTGCTGACCGGCTTTCTGCAAAGCGGCCGTGCGATAAAAGTGTTCCGCATGCTTGATAGAGATTTTCCGCCTCGATGCGGTCGCCGGCTTAGGCGGTCTCACGTGCAAGAAGCATATATTGCTCATATCGCTTCGTCAGGCTTTGCGAGCTTCGGATCTGGGGTAGAAACCTTGGCCCGTGCAGGCCTGGTGATAAAAGGCCGGGAATTTCGGTCTGGTGAATTCAAGAACAATTCAAGCCGTCATAGGGCTTGCTCCATAAACGTCGTAATGTTGAGAATAATTGACCGCGACTGAATGCAGGCGAATTCGCCAATGGTTTCACCGCCTTCGCGCGGCATCGCGGTGTGACGAATATGTATCTGGACATTGCGGCCGTTTGATGTTGCGTAGAACCCGCGACCGCCGCAGCAGCCAGGAAGTCAAGGAGATCAACTGCAAGGACGAGGCCAAACCCTTGGAGGGCGCGCTGCGGCAGGGAACAGCGTATCTTCAAGCAACCTCGATCTCTCGTCTTAAGCACGACCACGCCGGGCGTCATCAGGCGTGGCGATGCTTTGTGAAGGTTCAACAGTTGATTGTCGAGGCGGGAGGATAACATCATTATCGGCTGCGACTACGGACAGCTCCCGATCCCTAAGGTACACTGACCGCGAGACCGACCGCGTGGCTGCCGGCAAACCTTTGGCCCGCCGAGGAACAATCTTCCCGTCCCAAGGTTGCAGTCCATTAGCTTCTTCAGAGATGGATACCGCGATGTCAGAACAGATTCCCCTCCATGACAAAGATCGTGCTACGGAGGATGACCGAGGTGACGGCACGCGGCAAATCGCCTCCGATCTTGCTTATCTCCGCACGATCATGGTCAACGTGATGTTTTTCGGAAAGCCTCATGCGGGTGATCGTCGGTGGGTCTTGATTGATGCCGGTGTTTTCGGCGGCAAATCGTCCATCAAGAGCGCCGCCGAAAGCCGGTTTGGAGCAGGCGCGAGACCCGCGGCGATCGTCCTCACGCATGGCCATTTCGATCATGTTGGTGCGCTCGAAGACCTCGCTGACGAATGGGACGTTCCTGTCTACGCGCACTCCCTCGAACATCCCTACCTGACTGGCGAGGCTGCTTACCCTGATGGCGATCCATCTGTCGGCGGTGGCCTGATGGCCAGTTTGTCGGGCTTGCTGCCTACCAAACCCGTGAATGTCTCTGATCGTCTCGATGCTCTTCCAGAGGATGGGTCGGTACCCTTCATGCCCGGATGGGTCTGGATCCACACGCCAGGTCATTCGCCTGGGCATATCTCTCTGTGGCGCACCGCGGATCGGACGCTCATCGCAGGCGACGCCTTCGTCACCACGAAAGCGGAATCCGCTTACGCCACGGCGCTACAGACGCCCGAGCTCCATGGGCCGCCTCGCTATTTCACAATCGATTGGCCGAAGTCCAAGACGTCAGTCGAGACGCTCGCTGCGCTGCGACCCGACTTGGTCGTAACGGGGCATGGCCGGGCCATGCAGGGGCCGAACGTGACCGAAGGGCTTCAGACCCTGGCGCGCGAATTCGATCACATTGCCGTCCCCAGCGATGGCGAATACGTGCGTCGACCAGCGACAGTCGAAGATGGATCGGCTTACGTTCGGTCGTGAGGTCTCGTCCTGTATGACGCTGCGCTCGATTGAATTGGCGCGTGCAGCAGCTCGCGCCGCCTCCCGTCCAAGCAGATGATAGGAAGCAAGGGGTCGTAGTCCGCCCGGTTGTGTCATACATGGTCAAGCTCGCAGCATCATGCGCTGTTCGCACAGGTCGTTTCGGATCGTCGTCGCAGCGACCGAGGCCTGGCCCATGGCGCTGCTGATTTGATCCAGCCCCAGCACCACATCACCAGCCGCATACAGCCCCGCGATGGTTGTCCTCTGATGCCGGTCGACCTCGACGCATCCGACCTCCGTTCGCTTGGCTCCGAGTGCTCCTGCAAGCTCCGACCGGATATCCGATCCCATTGCTGGGTAAATCGTCTCGAACGTCATGGATGCCCCCGGCAGGCCGACGATGATCCGGTTTTCCTTCAACTCGATTTCGGTGATCGGACCTAAGAAAACTTCTATTCCATGTCGCGCTAAAGTGGCAAACTGCTCCCGGCTCAGGTCGTGAGTATCTTGCGTTGATATCATGGTGACTCGGCTGGTAAAGCTCCGCAGGAACAGCGCTTCGTTCAATGCCCGTTCGCCGCTACCGACAACGCCGACATCCTTGTCGGTGATCTCGAAACCGTCGCAGATCGGGCAGTACCGGATCAAGCCTTTCTGCAGAGCCTCTGTGTGCAGGTCGTCCGGCATCGGTGGACGATGGTTGACAACGCCGGTGGCGAGCAACACGGCGCGCGCCGCGACGAGCTCGCCATCCGCCATTGCAATGAAATCGTCCCCATTCCTTTCCAGGGACGTCACCTCGGCGACCCGAAACTGTGCGCCATAGCGTTCGGCCTGGAGCCGCATCTGTCGCACGAGGTCGCGCCCGGCTATGCCTTGTGGGTAACCGGCGTGGTTGTGGGTGATCGGGATGGAAGCCGCGCGGCCCTGACCGTGATCCAGGACGATCACGCTCAAGTGGAACCGCGCCAGGTAGATGGCGGCGGTCAGACCGGCTGGTCCGCCGCCAATCACGAGGCAGTCATACGTCATCGAGGTCTAATCATGCGGTCAGCACCACCTTGATGCAGTTGTCCTTCTTGTCGCGGAAGGTTTCGTAGAGGGCAGGGCCGTCCTCGAGCTTTGCCCGGTGGGTGATGATGAAGCTCGGGTCGATCTCGCCTTCCTCAATGCGGCGCAAGAGGTCGAGCGAGTAGCGGTTAACGTGGGTCTGGCCGGTTCGGATGGTCAAGCCCTTGTTCATGGCCGCGCCAAACGGGATCTTGTCGAGGAAGCCGCCATAGACGCCCGGAACCGAGACGATCCCGCCGGGGCGGCAAGCCATGATGGCAGCGCGCAAGGCGTGAGGGCGGTCAGTGCCCAGGAGTGTCGCCGCCTTGACCTTGTCGATGACGGCATCGAACGAAGCGGTGGCGTGGGACTCGGCTCCGACAGCATCGATGCACTTGTCCGCTCCGTGACCGTTCGTCATCTCCTTGATCCGGTCGGGAATGGTCGCATCCTCGTCATCGAAGTTGATGATCTCGGCGCCGGCCTGCTGGGCCAATGCAAGCCGCTCCGGCACGTTGTCGATCGCGATGACGCGGGCTGCGCCTTGCATCAGGGCGCTCTTGATGCAGAACTGGCCGACGGGGCCGCAGCCCCAGATCGCGACGATGTCGGAAGGTTCGATCTCGCAATTGGCAGCCGCCATCCAGCCTGTCGGGAAGATATCGCCGAGGAACAGCGCCTGTTCGTCGCTCATGCCGTTCGGAATAATGATGGGGGAGACGTCCGCATAGGGAACGCGAACATACTCCGCCTGGCCGCCGGCATAGGCGCCGGTGAGGTGAGAATATCCGAAGAGGCCAGCCGTCGGATAACCGAAGGCCTTGGTCGCGTTGTCGGCAGTGCGGTTGCTGCGCTCGCACACCGACCAGTTGCCCTTCAGGCATTGCGGGCACTCGCCGCAGCAGATGGTGAAGGGCACAACGACCCGATCGCCGACTTTGAGCTTTTTATTGTCGCGCCCGACGTCGACGACTTCGCCCATGAATTCATGTCCGAGAATGTCGCCCTTTTCCATGAAAGGGATATAGCCGTCCATGAGATGAAGATCGGATCCGCAAATCGCGCAGGCCGTCATCTTGATGATAACGTCACGGCCGTCTTCGATCTTTGGTTCGGGAACATTGTCGCAGCGGATATCGCCTTTGCCGTGCCAGCACAGTGCCTTCATTGAATGATCTCCTTGTTGTCGTTGTGTTCGGCTGTCCCGGTCGCCCGGATTTCCGTGACCGCTACCAGGACGAGCGCGGCTACGCCGATGAGATAGTTGGGCCACCGGAGGTCCGGCGGGAAATCGAGGAGTGACGGCAAGGCCAGCATCGCAACGGCGAACACGATGTCCAGCAGCAAGTGGAAACGAATTCTGAGGTATCTCACCACGCCAAGTTCGTAGTCCGTGATGAGGCTATAGAGAATGGCAATGATCCCTAAGGCGATTAACGTCATCCTCGTGGCGCCTTGGAGGCCCAGGACGAATGGCAGCGCGATGACGATAAAACCCACGATATAGTCGATCACGCCATGCACGAGCGTCGGTATAAAGCGCATTTGCCTTCTCCTTATTTTCGCGAGTGAGTATCGCAACAATGGTGCTAGGTTCGGTGCCTAGGCATGGCGATCATACTGTCGGCCGTCCTCTCCCTGCACGGTCCCAAGACAGCCAATCCGCGGGAAATGCAATTCTCACGGTTGAATTCTGTCGTTGAGATCGTTGCAAAAGAAAAGGTTCACACTCCGCATCGCTGGTCGAAACGAGTGTGAGCGAGGCTCAAGCCAAGCTGAAAGTGAACGGCCGCCTTTCGGCGGCCGTGTCGTTGGCAACGATCAGGCAGCTTTGACGCTCTTGCCTTTACCCTTGGGATTCGCAGATGCATCAGCGAGCTGGGTCAGCTTCTGATCCGTAGCAATTTCCTCATCGAGGGTTGCCTGAAGGAGTGGCACGGCCTCAGTTAGACCGAGCTGGTTGGCCCAGGCGACCAATGTACCGTAGCGGGCCATCTCGTAATGCTCGACGGCTTGCGCCGAGGAGATGAGACCGGCGTCGAGAGCAACGGTGCCCTTGTACTCCTCCATGATCTCCTCGCCTTCGGCCAGTATGCCCTGGATGGCTTCGCAGGTCTTGCCGCGAGCCGGCTTGCCGATGAGTTCGAACACCTGTTCGAGGCGAGCGATCTGTTCCTGGGTCTCGTCGCGGTGCTGCAGAAAGCCGGCCTTGCCTTCTTCCGACTGTGCGGCGCGCGCCATCTTCGGCAATGCCTTCAAGATCTGTTTTTCGGCGAAGTAGATATCCTTGAGCGTATCCAGGAAGAGGTCGTTAAGAGTTTTTTCGGTAGCCATGGTGATCTCCTGTGGCGGTTGACGCGGATGTTCCGCGCGGTTTGACTGATGTCAGTGTGACGGCCTCTGTTCGGAGGTCGATTCAATCCGGCCAAGCAAGGACCTTCGATCGGCAGAACTTCCAGGACGTAAGGCGCAGAGCGCCAGTGGTTCGCCTGATACGCCGTTAACCAGCGGAAAGCGCGGTTGTTCCGTCGAGGTTTTCTGATAGAGCTCCGTCAGGTGCCGACGCCGCTGGATCGCCGTCCGCTTTGAACGGCAGGGTCTCGTGCGGAGTCTACGCGGCATTTTCCTCAATAGCGTATCTGCGGCAACACTGGAGGTAGGCTGCCCCGTGCGCCGAAACGAGATCGACGACGCTGTTCCACAGCCATGAAGGCGCATCGAGCGCTTTCGAGCGATTGCGCTGAAGCTCTTCCAGCCATGACACGCGTTCGGCCGAGTTCATTTGACGCGCGTGGGCGATGCCGACAACCTGCGCCAGGAATTCGGCGAAGCCAGGGGCGTCGTTGCGCGGCGAAATTTTCCGAAGCGCGATCCGCAAGGTGGGGCCTGGTCAGACCGGTGCGACTCGCGCCCTTGCATCCAATTTCCGCGCAATCCGGCTGCGAAACTCATCCGCCGGCATCGGCTTGCCGAACAAATACCCTTGCGCCTCGGAGCACCTAAGCTGCTTGAGAATGTCGGCCTGTGCCTGCGTCTCCATCCCTTCGGCAATCACCTCCAGCCGCAAACTTCTGCCCATCGCGAGCACCGCTTCGACGATCGCCGCATCATCGGGGTCTTTTTCGATATCGCGAACGAACTCCCGGTCGATCTTCAGTCGGGTGAGGGGATATTTCTTGAGCAGGCTGAGTGAGGCAAAACCGGTGCCGTAGTCGTCAAAGGCGATGCCGACGCCACCCGCCCGTAGCGCCTGAAGCGGCTGCAGGGTGTCCGCGTCTACACCAAGGACTGTCGTCTCGGTGATTTCCAGCTCCAGCAAATGTGCGGGAAGACGATTTCTCGCCAGAGCGCTCAGGACGTCAGCAGTGAACGCTTGGTCCCGGAGTTGGGCGGCGAACAGATTGACACCCATTCTGACGGGGTAGCCGGAGGTCGCCAGTTCACCGGCAAAGGCGCAAGCGGTGTCGAGGATCCAGCGGCCGACATCGACGGCGATGCTGCTAATCTCAAGCACAGGCAGAAACACCGCTGGTGACAGCAACCCTTTTTCGGATGGCGCCAGCGGATGAGAGCCTCCGCGCCGATAATACGGCCTGTCGCCAGATCGACCTGCGGCTGATAATGAAGCTCGAATTCCCGGGCCGTGAAGGCGCGGCGGATATCGTCGGCAAGACGGCGCTGCTCGTCGGCGCGCTCGCTGAGCGTCGAGCGGAATTGGGCATAGGTTTGCCCGCCGCCTACCTTTGCTTCATGAAGGGCGAGCAGGGCGGCTCTGAGCACAGCATTGGCATCATCGAACCGATCTGGCCCATTGCACAGGACGCCGCCGATGCTGGCGCCGAGATGGGCGACGAATCCAAAGACCGTAAATGGCTCCTGGAGACGCCGACGGATAATGGCCGCAGTCTCTGGAACATCAATGCCGTGTTTAAGCAGAACCCCAAATTCATCGCCTCCGAGCCGGGCAACGACCGCATCTCGCCCGACACTCTCGCGGATCCGGTCGGCCGTCTGCTTGAGGACGGCGTCGCCGGCGGCCATGCCCATCGATCCGTTCACCTCGCCCAGACGGTCCAGACCAATCTTCAGGACCGAGAATTTCGTTCCTGTTTGCAGCGCCTCTTCGATCAGTTCGAGAAACCGCGAGCGGTTCGGCAAGTCGGTGAGACGATCGAAGGATGTCAGATACTCCCCGCGGCGACTGGCGGGCGCCATCAGACGGCAATGCGCGGGTGTGGCTGAAGAAGCTGAAGGAAAACGTTCCCGAATAAGCAACACGGAACTTCCCAACCCCATTGGGGTTCGTTGACATCGACGGGAGTAAAGATGAAGGAAATCGGCAACTCGCGGCATATATGCGTCGATGCCCAAAGGATGTTTGCGGAAGACACGCCTTGGTATGTATCCTGGATGGCGAAGCTACTCCCTCAGCTTCTCGAGGTATCTGAGCGCCACGCCGAAAGGACGATTTTTACGCGCTTCATTCCGCCAAAATGCGCCGACGACGCGCTCGGTAGCTGGAGGGATTATTATCAGAAATGGTCGATGATGACGGGCGAGCATCTCCCCCAGGAACTGCTCGGCTCAACGCCATCATTGCAGATGCTGGTCCCGCCGGCTCGCATCTTTGACAAGATGACCTACTCGCCCTGGGTCGATGGCCGGCTGTTCACCCACCTGCGGCAGGAAGACGTTGAGACCGTTGTCGTCACCGGTGGAGAGACAGATGTTTGCGTTTTGGCGACCGTGCTCGGCGCCATCGATCTCGGCTTCCATGTGATCGTGCTGAGCGACGCTGTCTGCAGCGGGGCGGACGAAACGCACGATGCCGCGGTCGATGTGCTGGGCGATCGCTTCTCCGTCCAGCTTGATCTGATGAAGACCGAGGAATTTCTCGCGATACACTGAGGTACGGGCGGCCTTTCGCTTTATCTGGAGGTTCTCGCACAAATCGAAAGGGCGTCTGCCCGGACGCTTGATGACGTCCCAGGCCGACTTTGTAATTGATGCTTGTTTGTTGAATGCCACTTAACCCACGGATTGGAAAGCGATCATACACTTTTGACCGGCTATGCCGCGAGCACGACGGAACAAATCCGCTCAACGGAGGTTTCAGCCGCACCCTACCTGGAGGAAAATTACATGAACACTGGACTTCTTGGCGCCGCATCTGTTGCGGCCGCACTACTCGCCTGCACAGCCGCCATGGCTCAGCAGGGCGACGGCACGGAAGTCCAGATCACTACCAACGTCTTCAAACCCAACAAGGTGCAGCCGACCAGCGACCGGATCGCCCAGCTAAAACTGCCAGAGGGTTTTACGGTCGAACCGTTCGCGCAGGGGCTCGGCAATAGCCGAATTATTGCCGTCTCCGAGCAAGGCTTTGTCTATGTCAGCCGCCGCGAAGAAGGCGACGTGCTGCTGCTGAAGGATGAAGACGGTGACGGCAGGGCCGATAAGCCGCCGGTACAGGTTGTGGCGCGCGCCCAGGCCCACGGCCTGGCGATCAAAGGCAACAAGCTCTATCTCGTGACCGTCAAGGAAGTCTTCGTCGCCGACATCAAGCCGGATGGCACGCTCGGTCCGCTGGAGATGATTATCGGTGACCTGCCGGACTCCGGCCAGCACCCGAACCGCGTCATGGCCTTCGGCCCAGACGGCATGCTTTATATCAGCGTCGGCTCGACCTGCAATGCCTGCAACGAGAGCAATGCGGAGAACGCAACGATGCTGCGGGCAACGCCTGACGGCAAGAGCCGGACGATCTTCGCGTCAGGTCTGCGCAACACGATCGGCTTCGACTGGAACCGTCAGACCGGCGAACTCTGGGGTCTCGATCATGGCATCGACCTGCTGGGAGACGAGGTTCAGCCCGAAGAGCTCAACAAGCTGGAACAGGGCAAGCAATACGGCTGGCCGCACGTCTACGGCAAAGGCGATATCTACCCGCAGTCGACGCCTGTCGGTGGCCTGACGAAAGAACAGTGGCGCGACCAGAGCGTGCCTATGGTGCTCGGCTACACCGCGCACGCTGCGCCCATGCAGATGAAGTTCTATAGCGGCACATCTTTCCCGGCGGAATATGCCGGCGATGCATTCGCTACGATGCGCGGTTCCTGGAACCGCAATCCGGCGTCCGGTTACGAGATCGTCCGCATCCACTTCGAAAACGGCCAGCCGAAATCGATCGAGCCGTTTCTCACCGGTTTCCTGACCGATGGCGGCAAGACGCATTTCGCCCGCCCGGTCGGCCTGGCGGTCGCCAAGGACGGATCGCTGCTGATGGCGGATGACGCTAATGGCGTGATCTATCGCGTCGCCTATACGGGAAGTGCCCAGAAGGTGACGGAACAGAAAGCGGCTCCCGCAGACGTGATGGAAGCGCAGGCTGCCAAAGGTGTCGGCGTGCCTCTGGCAAAGGACCGGCCCGAGACGGACGCTAAGGGCGCGCTCAAAGTTTCGTCGACCGCGTTTGCCATGGGTGGTGCCATTCCGATGAAGCACAGCGAATATGCCGATGGCGTGTCGCCAGCGCTCCGTTGGGATGCGGTACCCGGCGCGGTCTCTTATGCGATCATCATGGAAGATCCGGACTCCAAGCCGATCAAACCGTTCGTCCATTGGGTCGCGTGGAATATTCCTTCGACCGTCACCAGTCTTCCGGAGGGGTTGCAAGAGCAACTCCGCCTTATGGAACCTGAAGGTGTTCTGCAGGGGCGCAACAGTTCCGGGACCCACGGCTATTTCGGGCAAAAGCCTCCGGTAGGGGATGCCGAGCACCACTATCATTTCCAGGTACTGGCGCTGGACTCGATGCTCGACATTCCGCCGACCTCCGATCGCGACGCATTCCTGGCAGCCGCTTCCGGGCATGTCCTGGCCAAGGGCGAACTGGTCGGCCTTTATCAGCAGAAGATCGAGCCGCCAAAGCAGTAAACGGCAAGCCGGATCAACCCCGTTTTCGATAGGAAATCCCATGTTCGTGTCATTGATGAAATTCCGGGCCGTTGGCCTCGCCGTTGTTCTGCTCTCCTCCGCCGCCGCGGCCCAAGCTCAACAGGCCCAGGCCGATCCGCAGATGCAGGCCGTACTCGACGCGATGAAGGCGCTTGATGCCAAGCCATTGCACACACTGAGCGTGATGGACGCCCGCACGCAGTCAAGTGCCGCCGATGCAGCGCGCACCGTTCAGCGTGACAAGAAGATCTCCCCTTTGCCTGAGGCGAAGATCGCAACCAAGGACATTGCAATCCCGAATGCCGCCGGAGCCCTGCCGGCGCGCGTCTATATTCCCGAGGGCAAGGGCCCTTTCCCGGTCGTGCTCTATTTCCACGGCGGCGGCTGGGTTGTGGCCGACATCAACACCTATGATGCGACGCCGCGTGCCCTGGCACTTGGCGCCAAAGCAATCGTTGTATCGGCTGACTATCATCATGCCCCGGAGAGCAAATTCCCGGCGCAACATGACGACGCTTGGGCGGCCTATACCTGGACTGTCGAAAATATTCACACGCTAAACGGCGATGCCAGCCGGATCGCGGTGGCCGGCGAAAGTGCCGGCGCCAACCTTGCTGCCAATGTCGCGTTGATGGCGAAGGAAAAGAAAACCATGATGCCTGTGCACCAGCTCCTCGTCTATCCGATCGCTGGCAACGACATGAATACTCCATCCTACCAGGAGAACGCCAACGCTTCGCCGCTCGGCAAGGCCGACATGGAGTGGTTCGTGGCGAACGTCTTCAAATCCAAGGACCAGACGTCGGATCCACGGATCAATCTCGTCGGACGCGGTGATTTGAACGGGCTCCCGGGCGCAACGGTAGTCACGGCGCAGATCGATCCGCTGCGTTCCGAGGGTCAGGCCTACGCCGACAAGATGAAGGCAGCGGGCGTCGCCGTGAACCTCATCAACGTCGACGGCGTCACGCACGAATTCTTCGGCATGGCCAAGGTTGTGGACAAAGCCAAAACTGCCGTCGACGCCGCGAATGCCGATCTCCTCAAAGCCTTTGCCAAGAGCAAGTGACCAGTCGCCAAGGAGCGCATCCATGAAATTGACAACCCTACAGCTCGCGGCTTTCGCCGTGACCCTCACTGTCCAACCGCTAATGGCGCAGGAGATGAAAGCGAAACCGGCCGGAGACGCCGTGCCGATGATGGCCATGGACAAGCCGACCTTCGTCAGGATGGTGACAAGTTCGAACGAGTTTGAAATTCGTTCCAGCGAACTGGCGAAGCAAAACGCCGATCAGGCCGGCATCAAGATGGCGGCCGACATGATCATCACCGACCACAAAAAGGCCGGTGACAAGCTGAAGGCAACGCTCGACGCCAAGGGCGCAACCACAGAGCCCGTCAAGCTTGCACCCAAGCACCAGAAGATGCTCGATCAACTTCAGGGTGCCAAAGGCAAGGACTTCGATACGCTTTATCTCGACATGCAGGCGCAGGCCCATATGGAGGCGGTCGGTCTGTTCAGGACTTATGCGGGCTCCGGCGATGATCAGTCGCTTGTGGGATTTGCCAAGGAAACGCTACCAAGCCTTGAGACCCATCTTGGCCATGTGATCATGCTGATTGCCGAGCAGTGATTGCCGCTATGCGCCAGCGTTCGCCGATTACGGCCTGGCGGCATCGACGACAGACGACGGCGTACCGTTAGGTAGCGCGCCGCCCGATTAGGCTCGCAGCAACCATGATGAGTTGCGCCGTCTGAAGTTCTCACGTTCGATCAAAAACGGCGAACAAATCTCCAGAACCGGCCTTGTCATGATATTGCTTATTCTACGGCGAGCTGAGCGTCCGTCGCTCTCATCCAGGCGAAGGCCCTTGCGACCATGATCGTTGATCATTGTGCTCTGGCAAATCTCGGAGAAGTGGTCGCCGTCAGCATGATCAATCCTTATCAGTTGTTCGCAGTCCGCCAGATCGTGTCAGTTACCCGTTCGCGCGCTTCGGTGGCGGCCCTCCCAGGAAACGATCCCCTCTCGCCAGAGTGCCGGAACAGAGAGTAGCGCGCCTAATAGATGAGGAAACCATCACGGGGCGAGGGGTCCAGTCTTTTAGCCGCGCTCGGTTGACGTTAGGTCATTGCCTCAACCTCGATTGTCACATCCATCGACAGGAAGGCGTCCGTCGCGCCCGTGAAACTCCCCGAAACCGGAACGGCCGAGGCGATGTCGCGGGTCACGGCCACCGGGATGAGGTTGGCGCTGCCCATGCTGCAGTTTGTCGGATCGAATGTGATCCAGCCCGCGCCCGGAACGAAGACCTCAGCCCAGGCATGGGTTGATCCACCGTTAACCGAGCCGGTGAGTGAACTGTCTGGATTGAACAGATAGCCCGAGACGATGCGGGCACCGAAGCCAAGGCTGCGGACCGTTTCGACGAACAGCACTGCAAAATCTCTGCAGGAGCCCCAACCCCGATCAAGAGTGATCAGCGGAGTTTGTGTGCCTTCCTCTTCTCGGCTTTGATAGGAAATAGACGATGCGATACCCAGACTGATATCTTTGAGAAGCGACAGGGTATCGGTCGGCGTGCTAGCGACGAAGCCGCGCGCCCATGTCGCAAGCCGGCCGTCGACATCTTCATACTGTTGAACAGCAAGCACTCCGAGGTCAGTCCAGTCGTTTTCTGCATACAAGAAAGGATAGTTGATAGCGGAAGCCGCAATGTCGAAAACGGGCCAGGCCGACGCGGTCAGATCGACGGTTGCCGAGCTGTCCACCACGAGACTGTCGCTGCGCATCTGAAATGTCGCTGACGCGATCGCATTGCCGAACACGTCGTTCGACCAGTTTAGTTCAGCGTGAGGCGACGTCGAAACCTCGTGACTAAGCAGCCTCAACTCCCGGCCCTCGCGGGGCCTGAGCATAAGCCGGTGCGGCGACAGCGACACGTTTTTTCGAAACCTGTAGCTCGTACGGTGGCGAATACTGATCATCGGCATTGAAACAGACCCCTCATGGCTGATGGTGTAGACACTGCCTTGGCCTTGGATGAGCTTAGTCCGTGTCTGGGGCTAAGCAAATTACCGCATTAGTCCGGCCGCGCGCAGCGCATCGTTGATCACCTTGCCGACACCCCGATCGTCTCGACCTTCGGTTTGATGAGCCAAGCCTGGTTTTGCATATGTCATTGCCTTGGCGATAACAGACTCGATGCCTGACGGCGCCGAACTGTGCGCCACTCCAGGGCTAGTCACGCCTTCGGCTAGCGCGACATCGGCCTCATCGGCAAGGCCCCAGGACATGGCAATGCGTGCGGTCGACGAAATGCCTGCCTCCAGCATAAACGGCCCGGGATTTCCAAATGGCGCTTTCGCGTTAAACGACAAAGGAACACCATGGGCCATGCCCTTGATGAGATTGACCTCCATGACTTCATTGCCGTTTTCATCGCGCCAAACCCTGCGGCTATGGCCATTGATGGACTCGATCAAATCCGGTGTGTCGGAAATACGGTGCACGCTGGCCCACTGACGGGCGATCTGCTCGGCATTGATGGGCTTGACTGTCTGGTCATGCGTTCCGTGCCAAACCGAGATGCTAGGCCAAGGTCCGCGGCGCGTCGCTGCCGTGGTAAGGGCCGCCTGCAGCTGGCTAGCACTTGGCGCGTTCTGGCCGCGCATTCGTTCGAAGGCCTGTCCCACACCTGAAGCGGTTCCATAAGGCAGCCCGCCGACGATCGCGCCGCCCGCGAACAATTCGGGATAGGTCGCCAGCATGACGTTCGCCATCGCGCCTCCGGCCGACAGTCCGGTGATGAAGATCCGACCGGGATCTATCCCGTGCGCCTCTATGACGTGTCCGATCATCTCCCGGATTGAAAGCGCCTCCCCGGCATCGCGCCGGATGTCGCCCGGCTCGAACCAGTTGAAACACAGATTGGCGTTATTGGCCCTCTGCTGCTCCGGGAAGAGGACCGCAAATCCCTTCTCTTCCGCCAGCTTTGACCAGCTAGATCCGTGGTCGTAGGTCGCCGCATTTTGCGTACAACCGTGCAAGACGACGACGAGCGGCGTTTTGGGCGCCAGAATGGTCGGCAGATAGAGCCAGCATCTGAGCGTACCGGGATTCGAACCGAAGTTCTTCAGCTCGATCAGTTGGCGTGAATTTTTGTGTTGCGGCACATCCGTCTCCTTGGCCCGTCGTGGGCGCGAGGATTACATATGGGAATGAATGTTGCGCCGCACAAACTTATTCATGTGAGAGGCTCTATAGGTGCTAGGAATTTCAGAGCTCTTGTCTCGCAACAGATGCAATACCAGCCGCCTGACGAAACGAGATCAACCGCCGGCTCTTTTCGTCCCAAAGAACCAGCTTCACGCATCGCAGGCTTTGCCACAGCGTAATTCTGCCGATCTCGCCCAGTTCCGGATGGTTTCGAAGGACCTCGGGCAGGCGATAGTAGGGGACCTTGCTCGAGAGGTGGTGCACATGGTGGATACCGATATTGCCGGTCAGCCAGCGCAGTGGAAGCGGCAGATCGTAGTGGGATGCACCGTGCAAGGCGGCTTTTGGAAACTGCCATTCCGGCTCTTTCGACCAGTGCGTCTCCTCAAATTGATGCTGCACGTAGAAAAGCCAGACGCCGACAGACCCTGCCAGGAGGACGATTGGCAGGTGAACGACGAAAAAGGATAGCGGGCCGATTGCCCAGATCAGCAGTCCAGCGATCACAACGACCGCGACGTTGGTGGCCATCGTCGACATCCAAGGAAGCATGCCGTCGCGCATCATGCCCGTCGGCAGACGTTGCTGAAACAGGAAGAGCCAGGCCGGGCCGATGCCGAACATCACCAGCGGATGCCGGTAGAGGCGATAACCAATCCGGCCCCACCGGGACCGTGCATGATATTCCGCCACGGTGAGAGTAGTGATGTCGCCAACGCCGCGCTCATCGAGATTGCCGGCCGAGGCGTGATGGGTGGCGTGCGCCCTGCGCCAGTAGTCATAGGGTGTCAGCGTGAGGACGCCGAGAACACGGCCTGTCCAGTCATCGAAACGCCGCCGGGCGAAGAAGGAGCCGTGGCCGCAGTCGTGCTGGATCATGAACAGCCGCAGCAGGAACCCGGCCGCCGGGACGACCAGGATCAAGCCCCACCAGAAGCCGTAATGGACCGCCAGCCAGGTCAGCGTCCAGAAGAAGGCGAACGGAATGGCTGTGACCGCCAGCTCGAACACGCTGCGGCCCGCATTCGGCGTGCGATATCTGGCGAGGATTTTTAGCCAGGCTCTTTCGTCAGGGGTTTCCCGGACAGGATAGGTCGATTGCGCGTTCATTGTTGTAGGCCGGCTTTCTGCAGGGCGGCCGTGCGATAAAAGTGCTCGGCGTGTTGATAGAGGTTTTCCGCCTCGACCCGATCGCCGGCTTGGGCGGTCTCACGCGCAAGAAGGATATATTGCTCATATCGCTTCGTCAGGCTCTGCGAGCTCGGATTTGGGAAAGAAACCGTGTTGCCACGTGCAGGCCTGCTGGTTGAGGGCCGGGAATTTCGGTGTGGTGAATTCAAGAACAGTCCAAGCCGTAATCAAGCTTGCTCCATAGCGTCGTAAAGGGGGGGAATAATTGACCGCGACTGAATGCAGGCGAACTCGCCAATCGGATCGCCGCCTCGGCGCGGCATCGCGGTCTATCGATTATGTATCCCGGCATTGCGGCCGTTTGATGTTGCGTGGAAACCTCTTTTAGCCCTGGGGGTCCGGTGACCGCGGCCGCACTTCTCTTTCCCGGCAACGCTGTATCCTGCGACCCGGCGCCGGCAGAGGCGTCAACAAAGGCCTTGTCCGATTAAGTTGAAGCTAAATCACATCTTTTCGGAACAGATTGTGCCGAGGGTGCTTACAGCTATGCACCGAAGGAGCCCTCAGCCAAATGTCTGACCCAATTGCGTTGGTCGTCGATGACGAGCCACTTATTCTCATGGACACGGCCGACATCGTCGCGTCCGCCGGGTATCACGTCATCGAGGCGCGCAGCGCCGATGAGGCATTTGAGCTCCTCGCCAAGTATCGCTCCGTGAAACTGCTGATGACCGACGTTCAGATGCCTGGCACGATGGACGGTCTGGCGCTCGCACGATATGTCGGCGAGCACTGGCCGGAGGTCCATGTCGTCGTCGCATCCGGCGCCGTCACGCCGAAAGACGACGAGCTTCCGCACGGCGCCCGGTTCCTCGGCAAGCCGCTCAACCAGGCACTCGTGCTTGAAACCCTGCAAGAGCTCGAAAGAGAAAGCGAACCCCGGCCGAAAGGCTGAGTGAGACGTTGGCATTGGCTTCATCAATCGCTACTTGTAGTCTCGGATCGCCCATCGCCGAGATCGGATCATTGCGACGGATTGCGATGAGGGTGATATGGACGAGCCTGACCGACATGATTTTCAATCGGACATAGACGCGATCTCTGAGATCGCCGCTGTTCCATCGATCCTCGAAGTCATCAGCGAGACGACCGGGATGGGCTTTGTGGCTGTAGCCCGGGTGACCGAAGGCAGGTGGGTTGCCTGCAAGGTGCTCGACGCCATCGATTTTGGCCTCAAGGAAGGTAGCGAACTCGTCGTTGAGACGACCATCTGTCACGAAATCACGGCCAGTCATGAAGCGGTGGCCATCGACGATGTCGCATCCAGCCCATACGCCGGGCACCATACGCCGCTCCAATACGGGTTTCAGAGCTATATATCCGTTCCCATCATTCAGAAAGACGGGACGCTATTTGGCACCTTGTGCGCGATCGACCCGAAGCCCGCGAAGGTCAACAATAAAAAGACGCTGACAATGTTTCGTCTCTTCGCCGAGATGATCGCCAATCATCTCGATGCGCGCATTCAGTTGCTTAAGTCCGAAGAGGACCTTCGACAGGAGATCGAAATCTCGAAAATACGAGAGCAGTTCGTTGCCATCCTCGGTCATGACCTGCGCAATCCCCTCGCCTCGATGGTGGCGGGAACCCGTATGCTCGCAAAGTCGCGGCTGGACGAAAGAGCCCAAACCGTCGTCCAGATGATGATCAAGAGTGCCGATCGCATGGCGAACCTGGTGGACAACGTCATGGACTTCGCACGTGGACGGTTAGGTGGCGGGATCTCTTTGACGCTGACGGACGCACCGCTCCAGCCTACCTTGGACCAGGTGGTGGAGGAAATGCGGAGCGTCTGGGCCGACCGCACCATCTACGCAGACTTCAAGGTCTCGTATCCGATGCGAATGGATCATCCACGTCTGGCGCAGATGTTTTCAAATCTGCTCGGAAACGCGCTAACTCACGGGTCGCCCGACACGCCAATCAAGATCGTGGCGGAAACGACCGATGAGGCTTTTGAGCTTTGGATTGCAAACGCCGGCGATCCCATTCCGGAAGATGCACTTGAGAGGCTGTTTCAACCGTTCACGCGGCCAGTGAGCCAGGGGTCCAAGGAGGGACTAGGTCTAGGTCTCTATATTGCGGCCCAAATCGCCGAAGCCCACGGTGGCACCCTGTCGGTGACATCGTCAGAGAAAGAGACGAGGTTCACGCTTCATGTGCCGGTCAAGCCGAATGTGGCTAATGCACCACCAAGGTGAAGCCAAAGTCGTGCATCGACAAGCCGCCACTCGGCGGCCGTAATAAAGCTGATCAGGCGGCTGTTAACGGTCTTGCCCCACTGATGCGATCAGTCCGGGAGCGAGCCGATCCAGATGAGCAAGAGTGTCTGCTAGCTCACGACCGAGTAGGGCCGGACTTCAAGGATCGACACTTCCTCCTGGCGAGCCGGCAACTCGAAAACGATCACGTCGCCGACCTTTGCTCCATCAATCGCACGCGCCAACGGCGCCGTCCAGGCGATCGCGCCAGACGTCGGATCGGCCTCATCCTCGCCGACGATGCTGAGTTCTTGTCGCGTGCCATCTCGCTCGATCGTCGCCGTAGTACCAAACTGCACGTGGTCGACAACCTGGGGCATCGGCACGATCTCCATGCTGGCCTTGCGCGCCTCCCAGTATCGCAGGTCACGGCTCAACGAAGATTGATTTTCTCCGAAGGAAGCTCGAGTCAAACGGTCCTTCAAGGATGCGATCTCGCCTTCGATCTTTGACGCTCCGGTTTCTGTCACGAGGTTACGCGCCTTGCTGACAGGCCTGTCCGGGACGCCAGGGATCGGGGCGTCGTCAAGTTCTTTGGTAAAGGCTCGGCTCATGGCGTTGATTCCAGCTATGTGCGACCACTGACTACACTTGGCCCATCAGTCGTCGCTGATCGACGGAAGGTGGATTTCGAGAAGACCGGGATATTGTTCCCGACCAGATCCCAGTTGCCTTCCTGGGTATATAGCTTAACGGCAAACCCGCGAACGTCGCGGGCAAGGTCGGCCGAGCCTTTATTGCCGGCGACGGTCGAGAAGCGCACGAAAGCTGGTGTCTTTTCGCCGGGGCGCTGGAAGAGGTCCGCCTTGGTGTAGGCGGCCAGCGACTCGTAGGTCTCAAAATAGCCGTGCGCACCGTAGCCACGCGCATGCACCACCCGCTCGGGAATGCGCTCGTGGTCGAAGTGGAAGATTTTCTCACGGAAATGGAAATCGTCGACGACCAGCGGGCCGCGTGCAGCGATACGCAAGGAATTTTGATCATCGGCGACGGGTCCACCTCGAGCCGTCGTCAGGACGGGTTGACCGTCTTCGGCGTACTGGTGCAGGTCACCGCCGGCGCCACGATGCAGCTTCTGGTCGTGGATGGTTGCCGTCGGAGACTTCGCGGGTCGAGAGGTGGGATTAGCTTTCTTGGCCATGTTGTGCTCCTTAAAGGGGACAAAGGTTTGCTCAATGCAAAAAAGGCCGCCCCGAAGGGCGGCCTGATGATCATAGATTTAGGCTCAGCTGACGCGCTTAATCGAGCCTTTGGCGCTGGCAGATTGTCCGCCGGTGCCTTTAACATTGGCAGATGCTTCTCCGAGCGCTGTGAGTTTTTGATCCGTGGCGATCTCTTCTTGCAGCGTGGCGTCGAGAAGGGTGACTGCCTCGTTCATGCCGAGCTGCACAGCCCAGGACTTCAGTGTCCCGTAGCGGGCGATCTCATAATGTTCGACGGCCTGAGCCGAGGAGATGAGGCCGGCATCGAGCGCTGCAGTGCCCTTATATTCTTCCATGATCTCTTCGCCTTCCGCGAGGATACCCTGGATGGCTTCGCAGGTCTTGCCGCGGGCAGGCTTGCCGATGAGTTCGAAGACCTGTTCAAGACGGGCGATCTGCTCCTGAGTTTCGTCGCGGTGCTGCAGGAAGCCCGCCTTGCCTTCTTCCGACTGTGCGGCACGCGCCATCTTCGGCAATGCCTTCAGGATCTGCTTTTCGGCGAAGTAAATGTCCTTGAGTGTATCAAGGAAAAGGTCGTTCAGGGTTTTTTCGGTAGCCATAGTGATCTCCTGTGGCGTTGGACGCGAACTATTTGCGCAATTGACTGGTTGTCAGGGGGCCGACCTCTGTTTGGAGGTCGATTCAATCCGGCCAAGCAAGGATCTTCGATCGGCAGAACTTTCAGGACGTAAGGTGCAACGCGCCTTTGAGTTCGCCTGATACGCCGATAACCAACGCGGGGCGCTCTTGTTCCCTCGAGATTGGCCGATGGTGTCGGTTGAGGATTCCGCCGTATGTTTGCCGTCCGCTAGGCGAACTCTCGGACTGAGCCTACGCGGCATTTTCCTCGATGGCATATCTGCGGCAATGCTGGAGGTAGGCCGCCTCGTGCGCGGCAACGAGATCGACCACGCTGTTCCACAGCCAAGACGGGGCGTCGAGAGCTTTCGAGCGATTGCGCTGAAGCTCTTCCAGCCATGAAGCGCGTTCGGCCGCATTCATTTGGCGCGCGTGGGCGATGCCGACGACATGCGCGAGGAATTCAGCCACCCCGAGGGCCTCGTCGCGCGTCAGCGTTTCGATCTCCAGCTTCAGGTCCTGCGGCAGCAGCTCGCGAATAAACACGGACTTGTCTAGGAAGGCAGCGCTTGCGATACGGCTACCAAGATAAGGAGACAGGTGCTTGGCTCCGGCGACAACACGTTCGCCATTGTCTGCGGGCATCTGAGCTTCGGCAGCATGCGGGGCAGTTGCCGCGATCGCCTCCTTGATATCCATCAGACAGTGCCGGCTCGACTTACCGCGTCCGACCTTGACGAGAACCGCGATCCGCAGCCGTCCGAGCGAACTGCAGCCTTTGCGCCAGTAGGCGGCATCCACGACTTTTACCCGATCATCCTCGCCAGTAGCTCTCAAGGCTGTCACCAGAGAGTGCAGCCGGTCGGTCTCAAATAGCGCGTTGACTGCTGCGCGTTCTTCGTCGGTCAAAGGCCAGAACCGTGTTCCCAAGGGGATCACAGGTTCGATGCCTTCGATCCGCTCGTCAGCCAGATGCCGCCATGAGCGCCGAGCCGCCTTTCGGATGACGAGCTTCACCATCTCCGGGACAGGCACTGCGTCGGACTGAGCCTCTAGCTCGGCCTCCGGAGCGAAAGCCGCCCCGTAGGCGTCCATGATCCGTTCCAGCATCAGTGCGGTCGTGACCCCGGGGAGATCGGAGCTTCGCGCGGCCATCGCAAGCGACAGGGACAGACGGACGAGATCATGCGCCGGGTTGCCGATGACCGTCTGATCCAGATCGCGGATCTGAACCGCCAGAGCGCCAGTCTTGCTTGCGACCGGCCCAAGATTGCCGACATGGCAGTCGCCGCAGATCCAGACCGGTGGGCCTTCGGGAAGTGGAGGCCGTTCTGAACCGTCCAGCCATTGATAAAAGCGGGCGGTGCTGCCCCTGACATACGCGTGGGCGGAAGCCGCCATCTTCCGGTTGCGATCGGCGATGAGATGCCTCATCCGATCGGCAGGCGGCACGAAATTCTTCATTTTGGGCAATCGGCTTCCTTTACTGTCCCCTCCGAATGAGGACCCGCACGAAAATCAACCGGGAGAGATAGTGTTCCATGCCGATACGATACGCCCGTCATTTTCCCGTCCGTCAGACTGCGATGAGCCCCCAAGTGATGATCGCGCGCTCATTCGGCGTCTATCGTTTACTCGGACATCGCCGACTTCAGTAGTGCGGTGAAACGGTAGATCACGCCCTCCGCAGCAAAATCGACAGATGTTTGACTGCCTTCTCCGCCGGAGATGCCCATCGATATCAGCCGGGTGCCAAATCCTTTGCGGGTCGGCACGGTGACGGGCGGACCACCGCTTTCGCTCCACACCAGAACAAGCTTAGGCAAACCTTGTGTGTGATCGATAGAAGCCAAAACTTTCACTTGGCCACTGCTCACCGAGAGCGCGCCATATTTGGCGGCATTCGTCGAAAGCTCATGGATAATCAGAGCTAGCGTCAAAGATGTTTTGGGGCCTAGCAGGACATCTTGCCCTTCCACGTCGATCTGTCCGTTGTTGTCATGTGGGGAAGATACGGAACGAATGATCGCCTTAAGCGAAGCGGTATCGGTGTGGCCGGAGAGCAGGATCTCATGAGCGCCGGCAAGCGTTTGGATGCGCGAAAGGAGGGTGGTGCGAGCGGCGTCGATATCGGTCGCCGCTCGCAGCGTCTGCGTAATGATCGAGGAGACCACAGCAAGCGTGTTTTTCAGGCGATGAGACATTTCCTGATTGAGGAGCACGCCCTGTTTCTCGGCGGCAACACGATGGGACACGTCGCGGGCCGCCCCGATCAGCCGGCGCGCAACGTGACCGTTATCCCTCATCGCTCTGCCATTGACCAGCACATGTCGCTCGATACCGTCCTCAATGCCGATGACCCGGTATTGCAGCGTTAAGAATTCTTCCCGACCTTCCGCAAGCCCGGCAAGCTCGGCCTCAACGCGGGCACGATCGTCGCGATGAATAGCGTTAAAAGCACCTTTCATGTCCAACGCGCGCCCTTCGAACACGCCGTTTAGCATTTTCATGCGATCGTCCAGCGTCAACTCGGATTTTGCGAGATCGAGATCCCAAAGCCCGACTTCACCAGTCTCAGTGGCGACGCGGCGGCGTTCCTCGTTGTCGAGGCGAATGCGCTCATCTTCTTTGCGGTCAGTGATGTCAAGCGATACGCCCGAAATAGAAGCAGGTTGGTGGTCTGCGCCGTAGTGGCTCTTGCCTCTGATTTCGATCCAACGCAGCTTCCCATCGGGGCAGTTGATGCGGTACTCGACCTGAAGGTCGCCATCCGCAGAAATCGCGCGCGTCACGGTTTCTTTCCACATCACCATATCGTCAGGGTGAATGCAGTCCTGCAGATCCAGATAGGTGAAGCTCTCATCTGGATTTCGGCCAAAGTTGCGCTTGAAGGCCTCGGAGACGCTGAGTGTATCGCTCGTCAGGTCGAGCGTCCAAAGGCCGATCTGGGACGAATTCAACAGAGCCCTGAGGATGATATCACCGGGCCAGAAATTCCCTTCTTCTTTCACCGGCATTCCTATCCGAACTCAAAGGCAAACTATCGAGCCGATAAAAGCGCGTTTTCAATCTCTATTCCAAAGGTTGACTGGCAGCAAGCCGAAGCCCCCCTGCGCTCGTTGCCTTCGTCTGGACAGTGGGCGGCGCGGCTGTTCGCCGCGCATAGACTGATTTATGATCGATTGCACGGTCGCCAGCATGTTCTTCATGCGGTGGGCCATTTCCGCCGCCATCATAGCGCGATAGGCCTCTGCCTCTTTCCGCTCGGTGATATCGATCGAAACACCACTCATCAAGAGCGGCCTACCTTCGTTGTCGAAACGCGTCTCGGCACGGACTTCTAGCCAACTGATTTGCCCGTCAGGTCTTATCGCCCTGTACTCGACTTGCAATTGACCATCCGACTGTAGAGCAGATACGACCGCTTCCTGCCATCTGCCAAAATCGTCAGGATGAACAGCTTTATTCAGATCCTCGTAGCCAAAGTTATCAGCGGGATTGCGTCCAAAGTCGATCTTGCAGAGAGCCGAGCAAACAAGCCGCTCCGTGGGAATGTCGAGCGTCCAAGTCCCGAGGCCACCAGCCTTGAGCGTAAAGCTAAGACGATCTTCGCTAGCCGTAAGGTCAGCGATGCGCCGCTACATCTCCGCTTCGTGCTCTTCCTGGTCCTCGACCGCCTTGATGGTCTTTTCGCGGGTCACATCGAACTGTGAGGCAAAGAAATAGGTCAGCTGACCCTCATCGAAAACAGGCGACACGAGGAGCCGATTCCAGAACAGTGAGCCGTCTTTTTTGTAGTTCAGGAGGTCGATTTCGATCGGTTCACGATTGGCGATGGCATCGCGAACTTTTGAAACGTCGTCTGTATTCGTGCCGGGTCCCTGCAAGAAGCGGCAGTTACGACTTACGACCAAGGCATTCGTCACGGCTGTAACCGGTTAACCGCGCGAAGGCGTCATATACAAAGACAATCGGATTGTCGTCCTGCCGAGGATCTGTGATGATCATCGGCATGCGGGTAGCGCGCATTGCTGCCGCGAACGGGTCAGAACCGGACGTGGTTTTGTGGATTTCCCCGTCTATCCGGCGCTCTTCGGGTGATGTCATAGACAGGTGTTTATCCACCTTTTGTTCTTCTGTCGCGCAACAATATGGGGAATGTCTAATATCGTACTAACAAAGGGATCACGAGGGCTCTCTACAGGGATGGGGACGGGGGCGTAGAGCTGACGGAGGGGGCTCTTTCATGGCCCTCGTGACGGCCTATAAATTCCTGAACTCGGTACTTGTTCCCGCTGCATGACGCTCTATTTGCCGCCGCATCACGGCCGCTAGCTAGTTCCGCATCATGCTACACGAAAGAGCACCGTCCCTGCTCTCTCGCCGTATGGAAAGCGAATGCGCCCTCGCCTGTCTTCTCAGTCCTGTAAGTCCTGTAAAAACACGGGTTCCATTTGCGAAAGCCACCCCAACCGAGCGCATCAAGGCTGGTTCGCCTGTGGTTGTGGAGCATTTGGTCTTCCTTGTCCCAAGTGCAGCAACGATGAATGGGACAGGCCACCTAAGGGGACGCCTGGTTATCGCTGCATAGCAGCCTGATCAGCCGATTTATCCGTCTGTTGGATCAAATCTCCGTTCTCCGACGTTCGACGTTGGTAGCTCGCGACAAATGGCACCTGCAAGGTGCCATTTGTGCAGCAGATCAATGCTTACCCGTTAAAAGGAGATCCGCATGTCTGATACCCCTAGAGACAGAGCACAAGACCGGGCCCGCGTGGCAAGCGGCCAGGATCACGAGGTCCGATATGAAGCTGATAAGAAAGGCGTCTCGAAAGACGCCGTTAAAGACGCCGTAAAAAGCGTCGGCAATAGTCGCGATAAGGTCGAAGCGAAACTCGATCTCAAAACCTGAAAACTACGCAACTAGGGGTGTACGACACCCCTAGTTGCTAGGTCGCGAACGTTCATTGTGCTTGCCATGTTCTCAGCTTCGCCACTGCTCATGCAGTCGGAAACAAATCCGCCAATCTACGGTTCATCAAAAGCTGTCGCTCTGACCTTTACGTCCTTCCCAGCCGGATTTTGCCGGAAAATCAATCCGCCACCGACTTTCGAGTGTCCGGGAACGTAATCCAGAACGGTTTCGGAGCTTTCCAGAACCGACTCTTGCTCTCTTATTTCACCTCGAATTTTCACCTGAGATGCCGTCACACTGGAACCGTTCTGAATTTCGAACAGGACCTGAAACCCATCGCTGCGCTTCTCCATCTTCACGACATTTCCATGAAGGTTAGGCGAGGTGTCGCGGTCCATAAACCCGTCCTTTCCTATCCAAACGATCACGGCGATTACGATGATCCCTGAGACGGCACCTGTGATCCATTCGATCCAGTGCGGGGCGCCGGGCTCAATGTTTTTACCGTTGGAGATTTTTGTCATCGCAGCCTCACAGGATCAGGCGAGCGGCCGCCGCGCCGATTGCGCCGGGGAAGCTCAAGATGACGACGGTCATCAGGGTTTGCGTGGATCCGATGTCATCGGTTCTGTGAAATGTCCAAAGGCAATAGGCGCTGATCAAACCAGCGATCAGATACCCAGGCAATGTGAACCGGACAAAGGCATGCCAGCTCGGTGTGCCCTCGGCGAGATCATGGCTTCCCCGAAACGACAGGGCGTAGACAAAACCATGCATTACCGCCAGCGAGGCGGCGATGATGACAAGGGCGTGCCAAGGGGTCATCTTATATGACAGCAGGATCATTTCTTCCGTGGGCGCGACGTTGAGGTTAAGGAACAAGGCACCGACGGCCATAAGAAACAGCTCACCGGCGTAGCTCGTCTCCCTTTCGTGAACAGGATCGTCATCGTCACCTTCGCCGCCTTCATCAGCCGATTGCCCACCGAGTTGGCTTCGACCCAGCATCGCACCGATACTCGCAGGAACGGCCTGGAGTGCGATCATCCCGATAATCTCGTGCGCTGACTGGTCTTGCTTGATGACCCCCATCGCGACCAGGATCAATGCGCAGGAAACGATACCGAGAGCATAAGCAATGCTGGCATCCCGGATCGCTTGCCGCCATGTCGACGTCTCTTCGAAGCCCACCCTGTCGGAGAGAACGATCAGCAGAGGAATGTTGACGAGGAGCAGGAGGAGGAGGCGGGTGCGGTCCATGTAGACGCCCAGCTGCCACATCTCCATTGTCATAAGCATCGGCAGCGCGAAGAGAAGGGCTCCTGCAATACCGCGGGCAATCCCAGCAAAAAATTTGCTAGTATCAAAATCCTCGCGCGTCGTCGCGATACTCATGCCGCGTTTCCTATAAGCAAAGAATTCCCACCCGCGGAAGATAGAGGCAGCTGCGTTGAGGACCAGAGCGCTTGCAGGCGAAGCCCTGGTGGGATGGAAATGAGCGAAAACTTCGCTGAGAAGAGAGCGATTATAGACATCAACATGGTCGTGTCCTGTTCCTAACGCAGGTGGCAATCGCGTTGCTGCTCATTCAATTGTCCTCCGGGATGTCTAACTCGATCATCACAGGGGCATGGTCACTCGTTTGCGGCCAACTCCTCGGCTTGCGCCGAACAGAGGCAGACGTCAGCCACGGCTTCACAGCTGGCGATAAAAGGAAATGGTCGATGCGCAGGCCAGCATCGCGCTCGAAGCTGTTGCGCCAATATTTCCAGAAGGTGTAGATGCGCTCATCAGGGTGAAGGTGACGGATTGCATCCGTCCAGCCATGTTCGATGAAGTGCGAATAGGCGTGGCGGACCTCCGGGCGATAAAGCGCGTCGTCGATCCAACGGTCTGGTTTGTACACGTCGAGCGCAGTCGGCATGACATTGAAGTCGCCAACCAGGAGGGCGGGAACGTCTAGCTCCAGAACTTCCGTCGCATATCCCTGCAGCCGCCGGAGCCATCGCAGTTTGTAGTCGAATTTAGGGCCGGGGGCAGGGTTGCCGTTTGGCAGGTAGAGGCAACCTATCAATACCCCGTCGATGGCCGCCTCGATGTAGCGGCTCTGTTGATCCTCAGGCTCTCCTGGTAAGCCCCGTCGCGTGATCAGCGGCTCAGTCCCTTTCGCGAGGATCGCCACGCCATTCCACGACTTCTGTCCTTGCCAAGCGGCACCATATCCGGCGCGCGAGATTTCCTTTTCCGGAAAGGACGTGGACTTCAGTTCCTGCAGACAAACGACGTCCGGTTTGTCTTCGTTGAGCCAACGCAGAAGGATTTCGAGACGGCCGTTGATCCCGTTGACGTTATATGTCGCGATCTTCACAGCGGTGCCTGCGCCATCAATGCGTAGCTTCAAGGGCGACGCCCTCATTTTCGAGATCTCCGCTACTCAATGCGTCGTATCGGTTCGATGTCGGTTTGCCGCCTCTCGTCCCGAAGTCTGTCAGCTCGATCATGACATGCTTGGCGTGTTCCAGGATGCTGTTGTTCGCCGCCAATCGGTGGTTGGTTACCCCGACGGACATTGCTTCCCCGTCATCTAACACGAAATCCACCACCCAGTGACCGACGCGTTCATGCTGGACGTGTGTATGATTGAGGTTCATCGTCGTCCTCTCTCGATAAAGTTAAAGTGCGTCCGCGTCCCGTCGGTCTGCCACCCAGGAGCCAACGAGCTTAGAGCTTCGCGAGCGGGATGCGACCATTGTCCTCACCGTCCCAGTATTGTATCTCGGTGGCCGACACCTTGATCAGCACAATGCCAGCGGTATCGATCCCTTCCGGAAACCACCGCTCAAGCTCTTTGACCCAATGGGTCTCAAATTGCGACTTGTCACGCGTCAGGCTTGCGGTACCGGCTATTGCCAAGAAGATGCCCGGCTTACCGAGCAGGCTGGGCGGTGCGGTAAATGTCAGGCCGACGCGCGTGTTGCGCTCGATGTCGCTGACTTTTTGGGTATCCACATAGGAAAAGAAGTAGGAATCGCCGTCGTATTCGACGTCTCCGTTGTTGCTCATCGGCCGAACGCTGAAGACACCCGCTTCGTTGTTCGTATGAAGCATGCAGAAATCGATCTTCTTAAGCTTGGCGGCGGCGTCGGACATTTGCAACTCAGCCATTTCTTCCTCCATTGGACAGCTGATGCAGGAAACGGCAGTCGTAAGCCGATGTTCCACGGCCCTAGCCGCGTGGGTGGCCTCGGGTTCGGACGGCCACGCCTGTTACCTCAAGTGTATGCGAGGGTCAGGATTCGCCGGTGCACGTCAGCTTATCGCGACCCTGCCATACTCAACGCCCTACAGGGCGATCCCATACCAGTCCGAGTAGGTTGATCGATCAGGCGCGGCAATCCCGCGCCTGTTTTGCCGTTAATTTACCGGTGGTGATGCCTTTCCCAGCTTCACTGAGGGTTCGCGTCCCCAGATCCGCAGTTTTCCGAGTTCGGCCACGAAAGCGGATAACCCTGCCTCACCGGGGAGCTCAATCAGGCCTTCGTCAAGCGCATCAGCAAGCCCTGCTTTGGCCAGCAACGGCGTTGCCGATGGATCGTAGCCGATGAACTTGCAATGCTGGAAGGCGTCAGCGACGAAGTCGCGCGCTGCCGCCTCGTCCACAAGGTCCTCAATACCCGCAGTCGAGGTCAACAGCGCAACGGCATCGAATAATACCGACGGTCCGCCATCGATCATGTGCTGCGCCTCGATCAGCTTACCATCGGAGGCTTCGACACCGCCGACCTTCGGCGCAATCAGCTCGACCACGCCTTTCTCCTTGAGGATGGCGTCAGTCAGACCCTTGAGCAGCTTGGCATCGACACCATCGGTGACGAGAATTCCGAGCTTGCGGCCTTCGAACCGCTTCGGTCCGCGCCCGGCTATGCTGAGGGCAGGCGAGGGGTCGAGATCTTGCCGGGTCGGCATCGCAGCATCCGCTGGTTTCGGCATGGGCTTAATCCCGAGTTTCTGGGCAACGGTCGCCGCCAGCGTCTCGTCGATATTGAGCAGATGGGAGACCATGCGCTCCCGGATCACCGGCATCTCGACTTTGCTGAGCTCGAAGGTGAGAGCCGAAGCTATGTGTCGCTGCTCGGCACCGGTCTGGCTGATATAGAATTGCCGTGCCTGGCTGTAGTGGTCGGCAAAGCTTTCTGGTCGCAATCGTGCCTTGGTGCCCTGCTCCTCGGCTGGAAAGTGGCGATATCCACGCGTTGGTGATTCACGGGGACCTTCACCGTGTGAGTTTGGCTGATAGTTGGTGCGGCCGACGGGATTGCGCATCGCCATGTGGCCGTCCTGCTGGAAATTGTGCATGGGACACTTCGGTGCGTTGATCGGCAGATGCGTGAAGTTCGGACCGCCGAGGCGCTTGAGCTGCGTATCCAGATAGGAGAAGTTGCGACCCTGCAGCAGCGGATCGTTACTGAAATCGATGCCTGGCGGCACGTTCTGGGTCATGAATGCGACCTGCTCGGTCTCAGTGAAGAAGTTGTCGGGCATTCGATCGAGCACCAGCCGGCCGACTGGCACCGGCTTTAGAACTTCTTCCGGGATGATCTTGGTCGGGTCCAGCACGTCGAAGTCAAAGCTGTCTGCGAATTCCTGATCGAAAAGCTGGAGCTGCAGCTCCCATTCCGGAAAATTGCCGGACTGAATGGCGTTCCACAGATCACGGCGATGGAAGTCCGGGTCGGCGCCGTTGATTTTGACCGCCTCATTCCAGGCAACCGACTGCAGGCCCAGCTTTGGCTTCCAGTGAAACTTGACGAAGGTGGACTCGTCCTTGGCGTTGATCAGGCGGAAGGTGTGGACGCCGAAACCCTCCATGAAGCGGAGCGAGCGTGGGATGGTCCGGTCAGACATGATCCACATGACCATGTTCATGCTTTCCGGCGTCAGACTGATAAAATCCCAGAAGTTGTCATGCGCGGTCTGGGCCTGCGGAAATGCTCGATCGGGCTCCTGCTTGGCGGCGTGGATCAGGTCAGGAAACTTGATGGCATCCTGGATGAAGAAAACTGGGATGTTGTTGCCGACCAAGTCCCAATTGCCCTCCTGGGTGTAGATCTTGACGGCAAAGCCACGAACATCGCGTGCGAGGTCAGCCGAGCCCTTGTTCCCGGCAACGGTCGAGAAGCGGACGAATGCCGGTGTCTTTTCGCCAGGGCGCTGGAAGAGATCGGCGCGGGTGTATTGGGCAAGCGACTCGTAAGTCTCAAAATAGCCGTGAGCCCCATAGCCGCGGGCATGGACGACGCGCTCGGGAATGCGTTCATGGTCGAAGTGAAACATCTTCTCGCGGAAATGGAAATCATCGACGACGAGCGGCCCGCGCGCGCCGACGCGAAGAGAGTTCTGGTCATCCGCCACGGGCCCGCCCTGGGCGGTGGTCAGAACCGGTGTGTCGCCCTCGGCAAACTGATGGAGTTCGCCACCTGGACCTCGCTGCATCTGCTGGTCATGAATGGTGACGGATGTTGCTTTTTGTGCCGACGATGTAGGCGCTGTCTTCTTGGCCATGGGACACTCCAATTTGTTGGTAGGTGCGGAAAAGCAAAAAAAGGCCGCTTGGGGAGGCGGCCTGATGCTTGTCGATACTGGCCTAGCTGGCCCTCTTCATTGCGCCCTTGGCATTGGCCGAAGCTTCGCCGAGCGCTGTCAGCTTTTGATCGGTGGCGATCTCTTCCTGCAAAGTTGCATCGAGAAGAGAGACCGCCTCTTTCATGCCGAGCTGTTTCGCCCAGGACTTCAGTGTGCCGTAGCGGGCAATTTCATAGTGCTCGACGGCCTGAGCCGAAGAGATAAGGCCGGCATCAAGCGCGGCCGTCCCCTTGTATTCTTCGATAATTTCCTCGCCCTCGGCGAGAATGCCCTGGATGGCTTCGCAGGTCTTGCCGCGGGCCGGCTTGCCGAGCAGTTCGAAAATCTGCTCGAGACGCTCGATCTGCCCCTGCGTTTCGTCACGATGCTGCAGGAAACCGGCCTTTCCTTCTTCCGACTGCGCCGCCCGTGCCATCTTCGGCAGAGCTTTCAAAATCTGCTTTTCGGCAAAGTAGATATCCTTGAGGGTATCGAGGAAGAGGTCGTTCAATGTCTTTTCGGCTGCCATGCGATCGTCCTTTTTGATTGGATTTGCGCTGATGGTCGGAAGCGCCCTTGAGGACGCAGCCGATGTCAGAGCACGGTTGTGGTTGTGCGGTAGCGATTGCGTTCCTGTTCGATCTGGTCAGGGCTGTAAGGATCGAGCGTATCGTCGAAACGGGTCCAGCCCTGCTCGTTGTAGGACTGGCGCCTCTGGGCAGGATCGACCCAGTTAGAGCGCTGCAGGATCGCTTCGGCTTCCGGCACCAGCGCGTCATCGACCTTGGCTGTCACCAACGAGCCGCCGCGCCGCACGCCTTCTGCGTAGACATGTGCATCTTCTTCTGAGACGCCGGAACCTGTCATCGCGCCGATGATGCCGCCTGTGGCGCCACCTGCAACGGCGCCAGCAACCGCACCGACCGCAGTCGCCGCAAGCCAACCTGCTGCAACCACCGGTCCGACGCCGGGAATTGCCATCAGGCCAAGTCCCGTCAACAGCCCGCCCGCACCGCCGACGGCTGCACCGATCCCACGCCGGTTCCGGCACCTTCGGCCGCGTTCGACTTGTCTGCATGGCGGTTGTCGGCATTGTTGGAGACGATGCTAATGTCCTTGGACGAGACACCTGCGGATTCAAGCGCACTGACGGCAGCGCTGGCATCGGTATAGTCGTCGAAAAGGCCTGTGATAGTTTTCATGATAGTGTCTCCTCTTGAATTATTGGCTTACTTGGCGACGACGTTGCCCTGATAGTCGAGAGCAATGTTGACGGCTTTCCCGTCCTTCATGCCGGCAGCCATCCAGACGCCCCTGTCATCCTTCATCAGGTTCTTGACGTCGGAGAAGCCCGCCTTTTCGATCCTGAATTTCGCCTGATCTTGCGTGAAACTGTTCGCGCCTTCGACAGGCGCAGTCGCGTTCTTGGAATCGGGAGTAGCAACGGCTGGAGTGTCGCCATTCGAGGTCGGCGCCGGTGTCGTCTGGGCGAGCGCAGAGAAGGCGGATGCGCTGACAAGCGCCGCAGCAAGGATCATGTTTTTCACTGGGGTTTCCTCTCGTAGCAGATCTGTATTCACAGACCCGTGAGGATAGAACCTTTGCCGAACGTATTCGTTCCGGGATCGGAGCACGAATCCGATTTTAATCTGGAGTTGCGCAGAATGGTCAGAACACGCGATTTGGGAGCAGTTCCCCGGTGCTGCGAGTGGTTTACCATCAATGGCCTATGCCCACCCGAGTGGGAACCACCGAGGTCGTAGAAGCAAGTTTCCCTACCGGCCTCGGTGACAGGACTGCTAGATCATGATCTCGCCACCAGTGACCGGAATGACAGCGCCTGTCATGTAGCTTCCAAGTTCAGAGGCCAAAAGGACATAGGCTCCTGCGAGTTCGGCAGGCTGGCCAGCGCGCCCAATCAGGGTCTGTTGCCCAAACTTGGCGGCTTTTTCCGCCGGCATGGTGGACGGAATAAGGGGTGTCCAGATAGGGCCGGGGGCGACCGCATTCACGCGAATGCCTTTTTTAGCAAGCATTTCCGCAAGGCCGGCTGTGAAGTTGGAGACAGCCCCCTTGGTGGATGCATAGGCGAGAAGCTGCGGTGATGGCTGTCGCGACTGGATGGAGGTGGTGTTGATGATGGCACTTCCGGGTTTCATATGTGGGGCGGCAGCCTTTGACAGGAAGAACGGCGCGTAGATGTTCGTTCGGAAAGTCTTGTCCCACTCTTCGGCCGGTATATCAGCGATGTCGTCGTAGGTTCGCTGGAAAGCCGCATTGTTGACCAGGATGTCGATACTGCCAAGTTCACCCACCGCACGCGCCACCAGCGTCTGGCAATGCGCTTCCGATGTGATGTCGCCCGGAACGACAAGCGCCTTGCGGCCTGCCTCCTCCACCCATTTAGCGGTATCGGCTGCGTCCTCGTCTTCGTTGAGATAGGAGATCAGGATGTCAGCGCCCTCTCGTGCGAAGGCGATTGCGACGGCTTTGCCAATACCAGAATCCCCGCCTGTGATCAGCGCGACCTTGCCTTGCAGCTTGCCAGCCCCGCGATAGGATTTCTCGCCATGATCCGGGACAGGTTGCATCGAAGCGGTTTTGCCTGGCGGCTCCTGTTGTTGTTCTGGATAAGGTGGGGTCGGGCGGCGTTGTTCGTCGGTCATGATCTTCCTCCGGTTGAATGACGGAGGCTTAACCGGCTGGATGGGTAACTGTTCCGCGGTGAACCGCCGCACGCTCAGTTAAGTTCGGAACTTCTCCAGTCGCTGCGGCTTTCATCTTCGCTCATTAAAAAAGGAAGTGAAGAGAATGGCTTCAGCCAATCAGTTCGACATGCAGAACCCCCTGACGCAGTATCCTCAGCCAAAATTTCCCGAGCAGCCCCAACCCGTTCCCGGTCTTGCCAGCAAGATGCAGCCAGTCCCGGATCACGGTGAAACCAGTTACCAAGGGTTCGGCCGGCTCAAGGGCCGCAAGGCTCTGGTGACGGGTGGCGATTCCGGGATCGGACGAGCGGCAGCCATTGCCTTCGCACGAGAGGGCGCCGACGTCGTCATCAACTATCTCCCGGAAGAGCAGCCTGACGCCGACGAGGTCGTCAAACTGATCGAGGCTGAGGGTCGGAGGGCTTTCGCCATTCCGGGCGATCTAAAAAGCGAAGCTTTTTGCAAGGAGCTGGTGACCAAGGCTCATGCCGAACTCGGCGGCCTTGATCTGTTGGTCAATGTAGCTGGCCGTCAGAAGTCGGTTGAAACGATCGCCGATCTCACGACGGATCAGTTCGACGAAACCTTCAAGACCAATGTCTATGCCCTGTTCTGGATCTGCAAGGCGGCCATTCCGTTGATGCCCAAAGGTGCGACCATAATTAACACCGCGTCAATCCAGGCCTACCAGCCATCAGAGACGTTGCTCGACTACGCACCCACCAAGTCGGCAATTGTCGCCTTCAGCAAGGCTTTGTCGAAACAGATTCTGCCGAATGGGATTCGCGTCAATGTCGTCGCACCCGGTCCCGTCTGGACGCCTCTGCAAACGTCCGGCGGCCAGCCGCAGGACAAGATTGTCGAGTTCGGCAGCGATGTCCCGATGAAGCGGCCCGGCCAGCCCGCAGAATGCGCTCCAATTTACGTGTTTCTCGCAACGCAGGAATCGAGCTTCATCACCGGCGAGGTCTTTGGCGTCACCGGCGGCAACACGCTGCCCTGATGCTCAAATCCTTGGAGCCTGCGCGCTCGGGCGGCTTCTTGCCGCTCGAGCATTATGCCGCGGTCGGTGAAGGTCGCTCAGTTGCCCTAGTCGGAGCGGACGGTTCGATCGACTGGTGGTGCGCGCCTGATATGGATTCGCCGCCTCTGTTCAACCGCCTGCATGACGAAAATGGAGGGCGGTTCTCGCTGAAGCCGGTTCAGCCATTCAAGATCGAGCGCCAGTATTGCAAAGACAGCAATGTCCTGGAGACCATCTTTATCACCGAGACCGGCCGGGCCCGGGTGACCGAGTCCTTGAACAGCGGCGCTGGTGGCAGGCTGCCATGGTGCGAGTTGGCCCGGCGCATAGAGGGTTTGGCTGGGTCGGTGGATTTCGAGATCGTCGTCAACCCGATCTGTGCGCAGGGAGAGGTGAGGCGGATTGATCATCCCAACGCAGCGGTTCGTTACATCGGCGATCTGACGACGACTTTCTGCCACTCGGACGATGTGGTGATCACGGTTGACGAAGATCAACGGACGTTGGCGCGGTATAAGGCAACAGATGGATCGCGAACCTGCATCGCCTATCTTGTCGCTGACAAAGCCCCGCTGGCGATACCGAAACTGTCGGAAATCGATGCGCGGATCGACTTCAGCGATGACGAGTGGCGACGCTGGTCGGAAAAACTCAGCTATGATGGTCCATTCGAAAAAGACTTCATCCGCTGTGCCTTGTCGCTCAAGTTCCTGCTCTACTCGAAGACCGGTGCAATCGCGGCCGCGGCCACCTCCGGACTGCCGGAGCGGATAGGTGGAGACAAGAACTACGACTATCGCTACGCCTGGATCCGTGATGCAGCTTACACGATCAAGGCCTTCCTTCGGGCTGGCGCCTTTTCCGAGGCGATCGCTGCGTTTGGCTGGCTGGTGCGCACAATCGACGATGACGGGCCGACACCGTCGGTCGTCTACACGCTCACAGGCGGTGAGGTTCCGGACGAAGAGATTATTGATGTGTCCGGCTACAAGGGGTCATCACCGGTGCGCACCGGCAATCGTGCCAAAACGCAGGTCCAATTGAGCTGCTATGGCGACTTGCTGGAAACCGCTGCCCTTTTTGCCGATGTGGGACATGTCCTGGATCCCCGGACGAGCAAGCTGTTAACGCGATTGGCAGAACAGGTCGTTGATCGCTGGCAAGAAAAAGATGCCGGCATCTGGGAGCTCGAGGATCAGCAGCATTACACATTCTCAAAGATTGGATGCTGGCTCGCCCTGACGAAGGCTGCGGAGATGGCAAGGGCTGGACATATCGCTGGTGACGCGGATCGGTGGGATGATGAAAGCCGTCGCGTTAAGGAATGGATCGATGCCAACTGCTGGTCGGAGGCGCGGCAGGCCTATACATTTTATGCGGGGACCGACAAGCTTGATGCGGCACTTTTGCTGACGACCCGTTTTGGTTTCGAGCACGACGATCATTTACGAAGAACACGAGATGCTATCGAGCGAGAACTTGCTGTTGGACCGCTCGTCTATCGCTATAGCGGGGCTGCCGAAGAAGAGGGTGCTTTTGTCGCCTGCTGCTGTTGGCTGGTCGAAGCCTATGCATTTCTCGGGGAGGTCGATCGCGCCGAGGATATGCTCGTTCAGCTGCTTGAAAAACTTGGCAACAATTTCGGTGTTCTCACCGAACAAATCGATCCCGCAACCGGGGAAGGGCTGGGCAACCTCCCGCAAGGCTTAAGCCACCTCGCTTTGCTTCACGCAATATTCTCGCTCCAGGAAAACAGATGATGGATGTTCGAATTCTCGACCCGCGCTTGCCGGCCTGCCAACTGGGTGAAGGTGCTTATTGGGATGCGCCAACCGCCTCCCTGTACTGGGTGGATATCATCGGGCGCTCGGTGCATCGGTACTCCCCGGATAAGCGAGCGCATCAGACTTGGGCGGTATCGAAGGAAGTCAGCTTTGCCTATCCCAACGACAGACGGCTTGTTCTGTGCATGGCGGATGGCGTTTATCATCTCGATCCCAAAAGCGGGGAGGAGATGCCCATTGCTTTGCTGGACCTTCCAAAGGATCACCGGCTCAACGACGGCAAGCTTGATCCCCAGGCAAGGTTATGGGTGGGCACGATCAACACCGCTGACGATCCTTCGCCGACAGCAGCGCTCTATGTCCTTCGCGGCGATCATCTGGAGGAGTTCGAGGGGGGCTACGCCAACGCGAATGGCAAGGCCTGGTCCCTGGATGGAGGTGTCATGTATCACGCGGACACGGCCCGAAACACGATATGGCAATACGATTACGATACTGAAACCGGTGTCGCCTTGAATAAGCGCGTGTTCGTCAAAACGGGTGAGGATAGTCCGGATGGCTTGTCCTTGGACAATGACGGCAATGTCATAGCTGCAATGTTCGGCAGCTCCAGTCTGAACGTCTTTTCGCCGCGCGGTGAGTTGCTTAGGCGGATCGCTTTGCCCGTGCCAAATCCAACGAGCTGTGTGTTAGCCGGAAACGCACTATTCATCACCACGGCTTTTGATGGCCTGGACGATGAACAGCGTCAGAAATTCCCGCTCTCGGGGCACATCTTTGTTATCGACGGCTATCATAAGTAGCTAGTCGGGACAAAAGCCTCTTACCTTAATTTTCCGTGGCAGCACCTGCATCACATTATCGAGGCTTGGCAATCCGAACCGTCCAGGCTTTGCAGAAACACTATCGTTCAGTGACGGAGGTTCAAAGTAGATCTGATCCTTTGATCGGTTGCGATCATATAGACTCCCTCAAGCGCTTCACGGTCGATTATGCGCGATTCAGAGATGGAGAGGATGGCTGCCCGACAGAGGCTGTGTGAAAACACATCGCAGTGTCCGTGACAAACCTGTAGAGTTCATGGCCGGCCAGTCCCGATGACATTCCTTCAACCAGAACCGTATAGACGCTAGTCAGTTTCCGGCCCATGTGCGTCTCCCGCTCTTGAGGGTGCCGTACCAACGCATGAAACGAGATGAGGTTTCAAACGGGCCAAGAGCGACGCTTGCAAGAACGGTCATCTCCCCCTGCAGATCCCTATGTATTCTAACGGTTGCTTGGCTTGCTGTCGTCGGCGGGATCAAAGTTGATGTCCCAATCCTTTTGGGGACCTTTCTGACCGGGCGGGACTCTGTGCTCAGTTGCGTCCTCGGATCCGGTGATGACAGTTGGCTTGGCGCTGTGGACGCCGGATGCATGTGGGTCCGCCTGGGATGGCGCGTATTGACCTTTTGCATCGTCTTCCGGGTTGGCCATTTTTTCCTCCATTTGGGTTCACATTGAACGGTCTGGGCAACTTAAGGTCACATCAACGCGTCATGCCCCAGACGAAGCCGATGACGGCGGCGATACCAACCGCCGGTAATGGCTTGCGACGGATGCGCTCCTTCAGGTTTACGAGTACGTCGGCGGCTTGCGCTTTCGCGACGCGCAATGTCGCCGACCCGATCTCGCTGGCGCTCTCCCGCAGAAGCCCAACCTCCACCTTCAGAGCTTCAAGCTCTTCGCGGGAAGATGCAAATGTCGTCCCATCAGTCTGCTCCGGCTCCCTCGTCGCTGCCAGAGCCTTATCGACGAGCGGCGCGTCCGAGCCAAAGCCAGCCTCCTCCGAAGGAGACGGCGCGATCCCGGTTGGAATGGACGGGATTGTCGCCGTGACCGGGTCGGAGGCCGGGAATGTGGCCTCGAGACCATCCTCGAGTTCAGATCCAACTTCGCGGGACTGCCGGGCTTGTTCTTGTTCAAGAGCCTCAACTGCTGGGGATTTCGGCGGGGTCATTGGTGTCCTCCTGGGTTCCATCCACGAACACTTGCAGAGGCGTAAGGTTCCGTTTGTTTCAATCATCGTCGGTAAACGAAACCAGCCGCTCTTCCCCGCGTTTGTAGCTGTGACCTTAGGAAACAGGAGCGAGCCTCATGGCTGACGATAGTACCACCATCATCCGCGCTACGTTTGATACGCGCGAAGCAGCAGACCTTGCCGTCGAGCACCTGGTGCAGCAGCACGGGATCTCGCGCCCAGACATCTTCATTCAGTCTGCGACCGATCGAAACACAACGGGCTCGAAGCCTTCCGGTGGCGATGCGTCGCACGAGGGCGGATCACGTGATGACGCTGCGCTCGAAGGGGAGATCGAGGTCTCGGCCGATATCGCTTCCGACCAGATTGCGGCTGTTCAACGCAGCCTCGGTGACGCCGGCGCGATCCGCGTGTCTGGACGCTAAATAGTTTGTGGGGCCGGCATAATGCCGGCCCCACTCGTTTAAGCTCAAGGACTAGCGAGCCGATGGCCAACAACCTCTCGACATACCGTGCCAAGCGCGACTTCAAGAAAACCGCAGAACCAAGCGGAGACGTTGAAGTCAGATCATCGAACCGCCGGCGGTTCGTGATCCAGAAGCACGACGCTACTCGGCTGCATTACGATCTTCGCCTCGAGCTCGATGGCGTGTTCAAATCCTGGGCGGTGACCAGAGGGCCGTCGCTCGATCCCGGCGACAAGCGGCTGGCCGTCGAGGTCGAGGATCATCCGCTCGATTACGGCGATTTCGAAGGGACGATCCCGAAAGGCGAGTACGGCGGCGGGACGGTGATGCTGTGGGATCGGGGATACTGGGAGCCAGAAGGCAACAGGTCACCGGAGGAGGCACTCGCCAAGGGAGATTTCAAATTCACGCTGAAGGGAGACCGGCTGCATGGCAGCTTCGTCCTGGTGCGCATGCGCCACGACCGGGACGGCGGCAAGCGCACCAACTGGCTGTTGATCAAGCATCACGACGCGTTCTCTGTCGACGAGGACGGTGCTGCCGTTCTGGAAAAGAACCTGAAATCCGTCGCGTCGGGCCGCACGATGGATGCGATCGCATCTGGCAAGGGACGCAAGCCAAAACCCTTCATGTTGAGCGAGGCGGTGGTCGAAGCGGACGCCGTCTGGGACAGCAGCCAGGGTATGGCGGCAGAGGAGCGCAAGGCCGGCCGTAACATCAAGCCGAAAGCCTCGAGGAAACCGACCTCGGTCAAACGCCCTTCATCGGCCATGCCGGACTTCATTGCGCCCCAGCTTTGCGCGACGCTGGATCGCCCACCCTCCGGCAAAGGCTGGATCCATGAGATCAAATTCGACGGCTACCGGATCCAGATGCGGGTGGAAAACGGCGAGGTCACGCTGAAGACCCGCAAGGGTCTCGACTGGACGAATAAATGGCCGGCTATTGGCTCAGCTGCGTCCTCTCTTCCCGATTGCATCATCGACGGCGAGATCTGCGCGCTCGACGAAAACGGCGCGCCTGACTTTGCAGCCCTTCAGGCGGCGCTGTCGGAGGGCAAGACGGATGATCTCGTTTACTTCGCCTTCGATCTCCTCTTCGCCGGAGATGAGGATCTGCGCGAGCTGGAGCTGACCGAGCGAAAGGAGAGATTGGCCGCGCTTCTCTCCGACGCTGGCGACGATCCGCTCCTTCGATTTGTCGAGCATTTCGAGACCGGCGGTGATGCTGTGCTGAAGTCTGCGTGTCGTTTGTCGCTGGAAGGCATCGTTTCAAAACAGGCAAAGGCGCCCTATCAGTCCGGCCGCTCAGACACTTGGGCTAAGTCGAAATGCCGCGCTGGCCATGAAGTGGTAATCGGCGCCTATGCCAAGACCAACGGCCGGTTCCGCTCGCTGCTTGTCGGCGTCAACCGCGGCAATCATTTCGTCTATGTCGGCCGGGTCGGCACGGGGTATGGCGCGAAGGTCGTTGAGACACTGTTGCCAAAACTGACGGAGGTGGAGACCTCGAAGTCGCCCTTCACCGGTATCGGCGCGCCGAAGAAAGCCGCCGATATCGTCTGGCTCAAGCCGAAACTCGTCGCAGAGATCGAGTTTGCCGGGTGGACCGCCGACGGTCAGGTGAGGCAGGCATCATTCAAGGGTTTGCGGGAAGACAAGCCGGCCGACGAGGTCGAGGTCGAGACACCGGCATCTCCGGTCGAAAACGAAGTGCCGGATCCGGAAACCGACAAGCCGGCGCCCAAACGTTTCCGCAGAGGGGCCAAGGTGGAGGTGATGGGCGTCATGATCTCCAGCCCCGATAAAGTCCTTTGGCCGGATGCCGGCGACAGACAGCCGGTCACTAAGCTCGATCTTGCGCACTATCATGAGGCAGTGGGCGCATGGCTGATCAACCACATCAAAGGTCGGCCCTGTTCGATCATCCGCACGCCGGATGGGATTGGTGGTGAACAGTTTTTCCAGCGCCATGCGATGCCGGGGACATCCAACCTGCTTGAGCTTGTTACTGTGTTCGGCGACAAAAAACCTTACCTCCAGATCGACAGGGTCGAGGGGCTGGCGGCCATCGCCCAGATTGGCGGCGTCGAACTTCATCCGTGGAACTGCGAACCCAATCAGCCCGAGGTCCCCGGACGGTTGGTCTTCGATCTCGATCCCGGTCCAGACGTCGGCTTTTCGACCGTTGTCGAGGCTGCACGGGAAATCCGCGACCGGTTGGAAGATCTTGGGCTTGTCAGCTTCTGCAAAACGACAGGCGGCAAGGGCCTGCATGTCGTCACGCCCTTGGCGGTGCCAAGGGGCAAGAAAATAAGCTGGGACGAGGCGAAAGGCTTTGCCCGTGACGTCTGCGAGCAGATGGCTCTCGACAACCCGGAACGCTTTCTGATCAAGATGGCCAAAAACCAACGGGAGGGTCGCATCTTCCTCGACTACCTGCGCAACGATCGCATGGCGACGGCAGTGGCGCCGTTGTCACCGCGGGCCCGTCCTGGCGCCACAGTCTCCATGCCGCTCACCTGGATGCAGGTTAAAGCTGACCTAGACCCGAAGCATTTTACGGTGAGGACCGTGCCGGACCTCTTGAAGAAAAGCACGGCTTGGCAGGATTATTGCGACGGACAAAGACCTCTGGCCCAGGCTATCAAGCGGCAGGCGAGGCTGACGAAAGCTGTCGCTTGATCATGCCGTCGCCGGTTACGCCACAGCTTGGTGAGAGCTCCAGAGGCGCCGCTCCGAACAGTCGCCGGACTTTGTGGACATGAAGTCGCCGAGAAGCCAAACGGCAATCCCGCTCGCTACGGTGAAACGACGTGTCCTAATGTCCAGTCTTCACTCGCCCTTAGGATGCATTCGAAGTGACTCGGAGTTGCATCGCGCAAACAGGCGTTGAGTAAATGTAGATTAAGCTTAGGTGATCGACGGACACCGGTCCGAACAAAGGTTGAGGATTGTTTCGGAATGGAACGCAAAATGGTCCACCGCATTTCAACCATCGTAATTTATGGAATGGCTTCAGTTGAGGTGCAATGATGCAGTTGGTGACCGCTGAAATACTTGAACGTCTCAAGTTGAACAACGCGACGAAGGAGGGAGACCATGCACCAGTGGTCAAGTTCTTTACCCCTTGGGCTAATGCGACATGGTTGATAGTGGACATCGACAAAGATGACGAGGACATGATGTTCGGTCTATGTGACCTTGGACTTGGCGAACCGGAGCTTGGTTACGTTTTGCTGAGTGATCTAGAAGACATTCGCGGTCCGGATGATCAGCATATCGAACGTGATCTTCATTTCCGTGGCGAACACCCAATCAGTGTCTACGCTCATGAAGCACGGCGAGCGCGACGGGTAGTTGCAGGCGATTAATATGAACGGACGGAGAAGTTTCCAGGCCATCTCCAGGCAGCTCACATTCCGTTCTGCTAAAATTAGACTAATATAATCTGCGATTAGGCTGCTGGCGGATCGAAGATACCCTTGAGTGTGCCAAGCAATCTCAACACGCCTTCATGGTTGCTTGAATAGAAAACCGTCTGTCTATCTCGTCGGATCGCTACAACTTTCAGGTCACGCATCTTCTTCAAATGTTGAGACAGTGCGGATTTGCTTATGTGGAGTGTTACGGCTAACGAACCCACGTCCTACTCGCATTGAGTGATAAGCTCAAAGATCCGTAACCTGCTATCATTGGCCATTAGGCCGAGAAGGTTGCAGCCTCGTCAAAGAGGATGTCTTCACTCACGCAAAACTCCATACGCTAAGAAAACGTCCAAAGACGTAGCGCAAGGCGTCGAGGGGCGGGTCGCGCGGAAACACGTCAACGCTAATTTGGAGTGAAACGCAAGAGTTTGTACGGTAGTCGTTAGGTCACGCGACCGTACCAAACTCGCCTAGGCGGTTGACGAACTTAGAACATTTCTTAAAATCCGAGCCATATTCAACGAAGTTTAAAGGAGGTGGCTACGATGCCTCGTCGTACCCTCAGATGGCTTTTGCCACCAAACAGTGAGCGTTGGCTCGGGACGCACGAAGCAGCAGAAGTCGCACAGGTGTGGCCGGATGGTTTGGTCGGAAATCAGGTCGAGCAGTGGAATTGGCTTGTCACCACCAACCGCAAAAGCGGCTACGTCGAGGGAACGGGTGATGATGACCGCGATTTGTACGCGGCTCAAGATTGCGCGTCGACTGCATATTTCGAGACTTGAAAAGGCCGGAAAAAATCCGGCCCCTCTGAATAGATTAATGGGGGCGGCTGTCAAACTGCTTGCGCGCTTCGGCTGCTGCCGCTTCGAATGCAATCCTAGCTTCATCGACGGTACGGTGACCAGCCAGGGCGCCCCGGCACGCGCTTCGGGCTTTAACGAAATTTAGTCCCTGTTGAGCGGGCCAGTTATCCGTGAGGTGTGCCAAGGCCTCAAATGGGCCTGCGACCTTATACGAGCCGGTGGTCGGGAACGAAACCTCGACAGGTTCGTTCCAGCGTGCGTTTGGACCAGACATGGTGTTGAACTCCCTACATATTCGCGGCGAGGGAACGGCCATCATTGGCTTAGGTTCCTCCTCCCTAATGAATATTAGGCAATTGGAATGAAAATGATCAAGGGGAGGGCGGCGTTTTGTGGAACGTGGACGTTTCGGAGATAGAAGGAAAATTCGTCGTGCGCACGACGTACAACGAGGAAATCCATGAGATGGCATTTGTTAGCGAAGGTTTTGCAAATCTTTACGCCAGAGGTCAGCGTGTCCATTATCAGGTGCTGGAAGAGATCCGCTCGAATGAGCTAAATGACCAGCCGTACACAAAATCTGACTCTTCTTATCCTATTTGAGAAAAGCGGTCTATCAACGCGCTAAATTCGCGTCCGTCGCCATCCATTAGATTGGGGTTGCGACTATGGGAATCTCTTCTTCGGCTGCTGCCCGTGCGTTCTGCTGGCTAGGATATCTCCGAGTGACACTGGCATATGTCCTTGAGCGTCGACGCCGACGTCGAACTGCCGGGGCGCAGGCTTGAGCCGCCCGTGCGAGTGGCCGTGCAAATTTATGGAGCCCTTTCCCATTTGGTTCCAGGTGCGGAATGCGTAGTGGCAAAGGATCAGGTGATGGCCTCCTTCCCGGAGCTCGGTATAGTGTTGAACGCTGACCCATCCATCCGAGCTGGTCGTCGTGTGAGGATCGTTGTTGCCCACGATCAGATGTTTGCGGCCGTTGAGCAAAGACAGCAGCTCCGAGCAGTCGCCGGCCTTTGCAGACATGAAATCGCCGAGGTGCCAGACGTCGTCATCATCCCCCACGATGGCGTTCCAGTCGCGGATGAGCGCTGCGTCATGCTCAGCCATGTTGGAGAATGGTCGCCGATCGATGCGGAGCACCCGAGGATCGCCGAAATGCGTGTCGCCCGTGAAAAAGATCACGTGCTCAACTAAAAAATCGGGTGGAGGTGTACCCGCACGCGCTGGCCACGCTCGTGAGGAAGGTGCCCCAAACCAGATCGGCGATGGTCACCGGGATCGGCCAGCCCTTAAGCGTCGAAAGATTGGTCATGTCGTAGGTGCCATAAGCTGCGAGCCCAAGCACTGCGGCATATCCAACCGCCGTCCAGATCGAACCGGCTTCAAGACCCGGCCTGACCGCAAGCACGACGATGGCAATCGCAAAGAACAGGTAAAAGACCGCGGCCACCGCAAAGTTGGGCGAGGGGAGCATCATGTCGCCAAGCTGGCGCTGGTAGAAGCTTTTCGCAATGAGGCCAAGCCAGATGGCGTCGATGATCAAAAAGGAGATCAGAGTTCCGAGGTAGGCTATAGCGATCGTCTTCATCAGTGCTCGTTCCTCGCGCAGATCATCATCAGGTGTCGATGAACCCGTAGAAGGCAGGCTTGTTCCGCATTTTCTCCCTTCCTAGCCCCCTAGGAGATCGGGTCGAATGGAGCCCGATCGCTTCCCACGTCTGTATGGAGGACACCACATGGAAGAGTACATCAGTGTCATCAGGGGTGTCGGCAAACAGCGATCTCGCTCAATGGCCTGAAACGGCCTCGTAGGAGGCTCTTGTGGCCCCGCAGCGCCCGGTCTCGACGTTTGCAAAGGGTATTCTCTTCGTTCCGGGAAATATTTCCGCTCTCGCGTGGGAGGGGGCGCGGTATAAAATGGACGTACGCTGTGGCGCTCTGGTGGCGATCCGGTTTCGAGCAGCGCGTCTCAGGTCAGGGTCTAATTCATTCGGATTTTATTAAATATGTTGGCGAATACTTTGGTTCGAGGGGCGATCGAAATCTGGGCAAGCGAGTTAATCGCGTTATCACTCAGCGGAGACTGCCATGTATCAGCGTACAGTTCTCATCGTCGAAGACGAGATCCTCATCCGGATGTTGCTCGCCGACACCCTGCTGGATGAAGGCTATGACGTGATTGAGGCGGGAAGTGTCCTTGAGGCAATTGCGATTCTAGGGCAACGAAAGGTTGACGCTGTCGTTACGGACGTCGACATGCCGGGTGGCCTCAGCGGCTTCGATCTCGCTCAGATGATTTCCGATACGCGCATGAACGTTCCGATTATCATCGCATCGGGAAGACACCGCCCAAGACCAGACGAGTTGCCGGGCGACGCTATTTTTGTCGCCAAGCCATACGGATTGGACGCTATCACGACGATGGTCGCTGGCATGATATCCAGTGAAAGACAGCGGCTGGCGAGTTGATCGGCGCGTCTGATCCGGGCCGCCATGTTTTCCCGACATTTTTTGCTTTCGGTTGATGAACGCGGCGTTTCGCGTTCGACCGTAGGGCGTTGCGTACGTCTCTGGCCGTCATCGACAGGCCGAAGTCTCTTACTTCGCGCGGATCGACCCATTTGAGCTGTGAACCCAGCGGCGCTCAAACGATGATCGTTCCGTTATCTTCGCCGTCCCAATAATGGACTCGGTCGGCATGCACTTTCAGGATGATCAGGCCTTGTGTGTCGATCCCATCTGGGAACCATCGGTCAAGCTCCTTCATCCAGTGGCGTTCAAATTCAGATTTCTCCCTGACCAAACTGGCTTCGCCCTCGACTGATATGGAAAATTCCGGGTTTTCCAAGCAAACTTGGTGGCTCAGTGAACGCCAAACTCACGCCAGGATCGCGTTCGATATCGGCAATCTTGCGCGTGGTGTCATATGAGAAGAACCAGCTCTCTCCATCGTATTCCACGTCGCCATTATTGCTCATTGGCCGGTTCGATATCTCTTCGGCCGCGACCTTGGTCGACATCATGCAAAAATCGATCTTCTTCAGTTTGGCGGCGATGTCGGACATTTTTAGCTCGGACATATCTTCCTCCTTAGAACTGGTGAATGATGGCACGGCAGTCATCAATGCGCAGAGCGAAGCCTTTGATCGGTGGCGATCATATAAACCCCTTCGAGTGCTTCACGGTCGGTGGTGCGAGGGTCGGACATGGCAAGAATTGCGGCGCGGCACAGGCGCTTATGGGAAAAAACGTCGCAGCTCTGCGTGACAAACCTGTAGAGGTCGTGACCGGCTAATCCCGACGACATTCCCTCAACGAGGACTGTGTAAACACGCGTCAGTTTCCGTCCCATGTGCGACTCCCGCTCGTGATTGGGTAGGATCCGGCACCAACGCATGAACCGAGGCGAAGTTTCATGCCATCAGGGAGATGGCCACTGTCAGAAATCCACTGACTTTCTGGATGTGGTCTGTGGCCGCTAATATCGAGCAACCTCTACATCACTCACGATGGGAGGACTGTGATGAAGGTTCGAGACAGGGAAAGCGTGTGTGACACTGGTCGCCATCCACAGTAACCAGACGATCGCACCCCATTGCAGCCATCCGCCGTAACCGCGCGAATGTCATTTCTGCACCATGCTTCCGAACCAGCACCTTACGCTCAAGTCCGTCGGAGCGACCACATGAGCGGCATTCGATCGTAATGATAGGCACTTTCACCTGCCGGAGTGTCGCGGTCAAATCGAGGACTTTCGGCTCATCGCTCAATGAGTAATCCCCGCCTGATCTATGACCCGACGCAGCGCGCCAAATTTTTCTTTCATTCGCATATTCCGTTCACGGCCCTTTCTAGCGATCTGATTCAAAATAGAGAATCCGCGATTTCGCTAAAATTATGAGACTCTATTCCTATTTTTCACCCGCTTGACTCTTTCCAGCTAACGGAACAGATACAGAACATCAAGTGTTCTGGCGGCATGAAGCTGTCCTATTCCAACCAACGCGAACCGGAAGGGACCCGCGACCGATGTCGGCTGTCCGCGCTCAAGTCCTCGCAGATCTGCGCGAACGCATCTCTTCTATCGAAGGAGAGGGGGCGAAGAAGGCCGGCTGTCTCCCTTTCGGCGTCGCGGAACTCGACGCCATTCTTCCGGGCGGGGGACTGGCAAATGGTGCTCTGCATGAGTTTGCGGGCGGCGGCTCGGGAACGGTGGATGGTGCCGCGGCTGCACTATTTGTCGCGGGAATTGCAGCCAGGAGCAACGGGCCGGTGGTCTGGTGCCTGACCCGACCGGATCTGTTTTTCCCCGCGCTCGCTCAGGTGGGTTTGGATTCGTCGAGGGTAATCTTTGTCGAGTCTGACAAGGAAGAGGACGTTGCCGCCAACATGGAAGAGGCCCTGTCCTATGGCGGACTGGGTGCCGTCGTCGGGGAGCTGGTCAGGCTGCCGATGGTCGTCAGCCGACGGCTTCAGTTGGTTGCCGAGCGGAGCGGGAGCATCGCGCTGGCAGTCCGGCGATGGCGGCGGCAAACCGAGGCGAACGACTTCGGTCAGCCGACTGCCTCCACTACAAGATGGCGGGTGAGCGTGCTTCCCTCGCAGGCGCTTCCGGTCCCGGGGATTGGACGGCCTCAATGGTTCCTTGAGTTGATGAGATCGCGTGCGGGCGAGTGTGCTGAGTTTTACGTCGGAGCGTGTGATGACAAGGGTCGTATCCATCTATCTTCCGGATCTGGCCACGGACAGGATCAGGCGGGACGATCCCGCTATTCCAGATGACCGCCCGATTGCCGTCATCGCCAGTAGCGGCGCCAAGCGCTGGGTCTCGGCAGCCGATCATGCCGCAAGGCAGATCGGTGTTAGGGTGGGGATGCCTGCCGCGAAAGCACAGGCGATTTTTCGGGGACTGATGCTGGTTGATGCGAATCCAGCGGCCGATGCCATGGCGCTGGATCGCCTGGGCTTCTGGGCGCTTGGCCACTATTCCCCGATCGTTGCCGTCGACGGCATCGATGGGCTCGTGCTCGATACGGAAGGTGCCGATCATCTCCAGGGTGGCGAGCAACCAATGATCACCGGTATCGTCAACATGTTCCGTGCCAGAAAGCTCACCGCAAGGGTCGCAATCGCAGAGACCTGGGGCGCTGCCCATGCCTGCGTGCGGGCAATCAAGCGTGATACGGTCATCGTGCCGCGCGGCGAGATTGTTCGCGCCGTCGAGAAACTGCCGATTTCCCTGCTCAGGCTTCCGGAAAAAGTCGTAGCTGATCTGCGGGTTCTCGGCTTCCAATCGATCGGAGAACTGTCGAATACACCGAGAGCGCCGCTGGCGCTTCGCTTCGGGCCGGAAGTCGGCCGTCGTCTCGATCAGATGTTCGGGCGCATGAGTGAGCCCATCGATCCCATCCGCACCGCCGACCTCGTCGAGGTCTCGCGATCGTTCCAGGAGCCGATCGGTGCGGCCGAAACCATCAACAAATATGTTGGCCGGCTGGTCGTGCAGCTTGTTTCTGAACTGGAGAAGCGCGGTCTCGGAGCCCGACGGACGGATCTGATCGTTCACAAGGTCGACAATACGATCCAGGCAATACGGGCAGGAACAGCGAAGCCGGCGCGCGATATCGCCTGGCTGACCAAGCTCTTTCGCGACCGGACCGAAAAGATCGAACCCGGCTTCGGCATCGAAAAGCTGACGCTCGTGTCCGTGTCCGCAGAGCCGCTCCCGCAAGAGCAAAAGGTCTCCTCGCTCATTGAGGAAGAGAACGCTGATATCACGCCACTGATCGACGTCTTCGCCAATCGCGGCCAACGGGTCTACCGGGTCGCTCCCTTCGCCTCCGATGTCCCCGAGCGCAGCGTCCAACGGGTTTCAGCGGTCGCCGACGAAGCCCAAGAAGGCTGGGCCAGCCACTGGCGGCGGCCGGTTCGCCTGTTCAGCCGACCCGAGCAGATCCAGGCGATCGCGATGATGCCGGACTATCCGCCCGCTACCATCACCTGGCGTGGTAAGCGCCACCGCGTCAAACGGGCCGACGGCCCGGAGCGCATTTTTGGCGAGTGGTGGATGCGGCCAAACGAGCTGGAAGCCGTTCGCGATTATTTCGTCATCGAGAACGATGATGGCGAGCGCTTCTGGATTTTCCGGTCCGGCGACGGCCTCGACCCGGAGACCGGATCGCACAAATGGTTCATGCACGGAATCTTCGCATGAATTACGCCGAACTCCAGGTGACGACCCATTTCAGCTTCCTGCGGGGTGCATCCTCCGCACAGGAGCTATTTGCCGCCGCTAAGGAACTTGGCATCGAGGCGCTTGGTGTGGTCGACCGCAATTCCTTGGCAGGGATCGTGCGCGCTCTTGAGGCATCGCGAGACACAGGGCTTCGTCTCGTCGTCGGATGTCGCCTGGATTTGCAGGACGGTATGTCGGTCCTCGTCTACCCGACCGACAAGGCGGCCTATTCGCGGCTGACCCGCTTGATCACGCTTGGCAAGGGCAGGGGCGGCAAGGACAACTGCATCCTCCACCTCGATGATGTCGCACTATACGCGGAGGGCATGATCGGCATTCTCGTGCCGGATCTCCCGGACGACACGTGCGCGCTCCAGCTGCGTAAGATGGCAGACACCTTCGGCAGGCGGGCCTATGTCTCGCTCTGTCTCCGACGGCGGCCGAACGATCAGATGCGGCTGCACCAGCTGTCGAACATGGCGGCGAAGTTTAAGGTCAAGACCGTCGTCACCAACGATGTTCTCTTCCATGAACCGTCTCGGCGGCAGCTCCAGGACATCGTCACCTGCATCCGCGAAGGCACCACGATCGACACGGTCGGGTTCGACAGGGAGCGGTTTGCCGACCGTTATCTGAAGCCGCCGGAGGAAATGGAGAGGCTCTTCCCCCGGTATCCGGAGGCACTGGCGCGGACGATGGAGATCGTCGAGCAGTGTCGGTTTTCGTTGGAAGAGCTGACCTACGAGTATCCCGAAGAAGCATTGATCGACGGGATGGACGCCCAGCAGTCTCTGGAACAGTGCGTCCGTGACTGCATTCCGATCCGCTACCCCGAAGGCCTTCCCCAAAAGGTGTTGCGCGCGGTTCGCCACGAACTCGACCTGATCAAGGAGATGGACTACGCGCCGTATTTCCTGACCGTCTACAGCATCGTCCGGTTCGCTCGCAGCCAGGGCATCCTGTGCCAGGGCAGGGGATCTGCTGCCAACTCGGCGATCTGTTACATCCTCGGGATCACCAGCATCGATCCGGAGACCAACGATCTCTTGTTCGAGCGTTTCGTCTCCAGGGAGCGCAACGAGCCGCCGGATATCGATGTCGATTTCGAGCACCAGCGGCGCGAGGAGGTCATCCAGTGGATTTATAAGACCTATGGCCGCGACCGGGCAGCGCTCGTCTGCACCGTCACCCGGTATCGGGCTAAGGGCGCCATCAAGGATGTCGGCAAGGCGATGGGTCTGCCGGAGGATGTGACAAAGGCGCTGTCATCAGGGCTCTGGTCGTGGTCGGAGGAGATTACCGAGCGCAATGTTCGCGAACTGAACATGAACCCCGACGACTACCGTCTGGTGATGACGCTGCATCTTGCGCGCGAACTGATGGGTGCCCCACGGCATCTCGGTCAGCATGTCGGCGGCTTCGTGCTTACGCGCTCGCGTCTCGACGACCTTGTGCCGATCGAGCCGGCCGCCATGGAAGATCGTCAAGTAATCGAATGGGACAAGGACGATGTCGAGGCGCTGAAAATGATGAAGGTCGACGTGCTTGCGCTCGGCATGCTGACCTGCATGCAAAAGGCGTTCAACCTAATCCGGGAGCACAAGGGAGAGGATCTTGATCTCGCCAGGGTCAAGCAGGAGGACAGCGCCACATACGCAATGATCCGTAAGGCCGATACGCTCGGAACCTTCCAGGTAGAGAGCCGGGCGCAAATGACGATGCTGCCCCGGCTGAAGCCCAGAACCTTCTATGACCTGGTTGTTCAGGTGGCGATCGTCCGGCCCGGGCCAATCCAGGGGGACATGGTTCACCCCTATCTTCGACGCCGCGAGGGCAAGGAGCCGGTTGAATACCCGACGCCTGAGCTCGAAGCCGTCCTCGGCAAGACCTTAGGCGTGCCGCTGTTTCAGGAATCAGCGATGAAGGTTGCTATGGTCTGTGCCGGATTTACCGCCGGCGAGGCCGACCAGCTGCGCAAGTCGATGGCGACGTTCAAATTCACTGGCGGTGTCTCCCGGTTCCAGGCCAAGCTGATCGACGGCATGATCAACAACGGCTATACGCGCGAATTCGCCGAGCGGACGTTCAAGCAGCTCGAAGGTTTCGGATCCTACGGTTTCCCGGAGAGCCACGCGGCATCCTTCGCTCTCATTGCCTACGCATCCTGCTTCATCAAATGCCACTTCCCGGATGCCTTCGCCGCCGCACTGATGAACTCCCTTCCGATGGGCTTTTATGCGCCCGCCCAGATCATTGGTGATGCGCGCAAGCATGGCGTTGAAGTGCGGCCTATCTCGGTTCAGCACTCGCGATGGGATTGCACGCTCGAAGAAATCCCCGGATCTGACCGCCATGCCATCCGGCTCGGTATGCGACAGGTCGATGGATTGGCCGTCGCAGATGCGGCGCGGATTGTTGCTGCCCGCATGGAGCGGCCGTTTGAGACTGTCGATGATGTCTGGCGACGATCGGAGGTGCCGGCCGAGGCGCTTGTCCAGCTGGCCGAGGCCGACGCATTCCAGCCGGCGTTTGGCCTCGAACGGCGTGATGCTCTATGGGCAATCAAGGCACTTCGCGATGAGCCGCTTCCGCTGTTCGCGGCGGCCGCCGCCCGAGAGGAGAGGGCCGTGGCCGAGCAGCAGGAACCGGAGGTCACGCTCAGGCAAATGACCGAAGGCCACAACGTCGTCGAGGATTATGCGCATGTCGGGCTGACGCTCAGGGACCACCCGATATCATTTCTTCGCCGGGATCTGACCGCGCGCCGGATCGTTACGTGCGCCGACGCGATGAATGCAAGAGACAAGAGTTTTGTCTGCGCCGCCGGTCTCGTGCTGGTCCGCCAGAAGCCGGGTAGCGCCAAGGGCGTGATGTTCATCACCATCGAGGACGAGACTGGCATCGCCAACATCGTCGTCTGGCCAAGCCTGTTCGAAAAGCGGCGACGGGTCGTCCTTGGAGCCAGCATGATGGCGATCCACGGCAAGATCCAGCGCGAAGGCGAGGTCGTTCATCTGATTGCGCGGCAGCTCGAGGACCTATCCGGAGATCTCGCAGCGCTTTCCGATCGTGATGCTGAGTTCAGGCATCCGACCGGACGGGGCGACGAGTTCGCGCATGGTTCGCCTGGTGGCGGAGATGCTCGGGACCGGCCGAAGCCGAACAAGGTTCGCGACATTTTCGTGCCCGACTTGCATATCGACACACTGATGGTCAAAACCCGGAACTTCCATTAACGTTGGCAACTAGCCCATCCGGTTCTGCCGGTGGGACACGACAGTCATCGCCCTCTTCACGGCGTGCTCCAGGGATGGTTTGGCCCAAATACGGTGACAGCTTTTTGGTCCGCCTCTGGAGGTTCGAACCCTGAGAGGGCGATGCCCAGCCTCGGAAATATGAGAAAGCCGTTTCGCTCCTTTGCGGCATCGTCGCGCTTGCGCAGGGCGGCGACGACATCGCGCTCCTTCGAGGTCATCAGATCAAGGTCGTCGAGAACCAGACCGCCGGAGATCTCCGGGAGAAGATTGATTTCGATCAAGGCGTCGTCAACAAAGACCAGAGCGGGGGATGTGTGTCCGTATTCCAATCGCGTCCTGCCGGTCCTGGTTGTCTTGACCGAACCGCGCACGCCGATCACGGCCTCGACGTCTTCTCGGCTCATACCGAACCTCAGGTCGGAAAGCCCGATCCTAGGCGCAATTAGCCATGCCAATGTCGGCTCTCCTTCACAGCGGGTTCACATCAGGCTTTCCGGTGAACCTCGACGAGTTCACATCTCTCGAGACCCGATGAAATTCCAGCATTCCGTCAAGGTTCTGCTTTTCCAGGAGTTCTTTCGCGCGTGCCCCGCTCGTTGCAGGATCGAGCCATTCCTTATAGGCCGCTGGATCGAGAATGACGGGCTGCCTGTCGTGCAGCTTCGTCATCGGACCTGCTGCCGGCATTGTGACGATCGTACAGCTTGTGATTCCAAGCTTCTCGTTATGCGCCCAAAGCCCGGCAAAGGAGAAGGGGCTGCCGCCCCGTTGATAGATCAGCCATGGGTCCTTTTTGCCGTCATCCTGATTGACGGTCCATTCGTAGAACCCGTCGGCCGGGATCAAACACCGCTTCGACTTGAACGCGTCGCGAAACGCAGGCGAGGTCCCGATCGTTTCAATGCGGGCATTGAACATGGCGCCCTTCGGGAGCTCCTTTGCCCAGAACGGCACCAACCACCAGCGCGCGGTCTCCGCCATCTGATGTCCCCCAGCATAGTTGTGAACGATCAGGACATCTTGTGTCGGAGAAATGTTGAAACGAGCCTGGGTGTTGCGGCCCCGTTCCTGATCCCAGGGGAGATCATAAAGTTCGCTGAAGGCTGGCCATTCGTGCTCAAACGTGAACCGTCCGCACATCTGTTCATCGTCTCCTGAGGATTGAGAGGTCGTAGGCAAGGTCGCCGTTGGCGATCACCCCCAGCATCATATGATCGGCCAGCTCCACCATGGCCGAGGCAACCTCTTCAGGATTCCAGCCAGCTTCGATGGCCTTCAAGGCAACATCCGCGAATGCGCTGGCCATCGCTTCCTGGCATTGCAGAAATCGATCGGGATGTCTGTCGGTTGTCGGCGGCGATATTCGTTTCATCTGGAAGACATGTCGTTTGTCGGTCGGCAGTCAAGGCGAAGCTAACAGCGAAACGCTGAACACCTTGAGCGGAACCATCCGGCTCCGGAGAAAGTTGGGCAGGCACAAGGGAGATATTGAAATGACCGACCCGAAAAACCATCCCGAGCAAGACCCGGCGGAAGGCTCGCGCGAGACGATCGAGCGCGATCTGCAACGACAAGAAGAGCAGGCCGACGATCGTAAGGCCAAATCCGGCGATGGAAGGCCGTTCGGCAGCGCCGCCGGTTCAGAGGCGGCGGAACCATCACCAGGAAGCTGAACTAGGTCGCAGGGGAATAGGAGATTAAAGTTGAGCGAAACTAACCGATCGAACAAACGGATGATCCGTATTGGAGCGACCGCGGTCATCGTCGCTATCGCGGCAGTCGCGGGAAGTTATCTCATCGGACCGGCGACAGATCCCCGCACTACGTCATCCGTGTCGGCACCCGCGCACGGCGATCCAGAGAACCTCGCGGTTCCCGCTGACCCGGCTGGCGGTTCAACCCCCTAAGGCGATGCCTCCAGCTTCTCAAACCACCCGCGATACGGCGTATTTTTGGCAAGCTTCCGGTTACAGTCCGGTGCGCCGTCTTCCCACCACACCGGTCCCCGTTCTCCGAGCGCTACCTTTGCAGCATCGACGCTCTGACGGGCCATCGTCGTCGCCGAAGGTTCGCCTTGCGCTTGCTTGACCGCCCTGCGGGCGTTCATGAGCGCTGTGACGAGGTCTTGCCGTTCATTCTCCTTGAGCGCCGGATTGCTCACCCTCCAAAGTCGTCCCCGCACGACCATGTACCGGCCATCCGGAGTTCGAGGAAGGCGGCGAGGCTCCGTCAAACCCGCTCCCGCAGATGCGATCGGTGTTCTCTATCCAAACCGAGAGAGCTTTTCGCGGCCAGCACGTCGCTTTCTCGTACCCAGACCTTCCCATCCAGATCTTCGCCCCGCCGAATGTTGGCTGCCGCAAGGTCACGATAAAACTCGGCGTAACGGACGAGCCGCCTCAGCGATTTCTCAGGCGGAGAGGCTGTGGCCTTCATCGCTTCGCAGGTGACGATGACCAACCAGACCGATGATCCATCGGTCACGGCGATCTGCCCGTTCTCGAAATAGATAAAAGGTGCGGGTTCACACAGACGGATCTCGGTTGCTTCCTGCATTTCAGCTTGCCTTTTTCTTTTTGAGATCTGCTTCAACGCTCTTGCGCAGAGCATCCATGATGTTCACGACATTAGAAGCGGGTGCAGCGTCCGCCTTTTTACCCTTTGCCGTCTTCTTCGGCTTGAGCTGCTTTTTCTTCTGCTCGATCAGTGCAAGCAGCGCATCCTGGATTGGATCGCTGACCATGTCCGGTGACCAGCGCGCGGTCTTCTGCTTGATCAGCTTTTGGACGAGCGGGATCAGCTCTTTGTCAGCCTCAGCCTCGATATCCTCAAAGTAGTTCTCTTCAGGCCGAACCTCATCGCCAAATCGCAAAGACCAGAGGACAATGCCGTCGTCGCGCGGTTCGAGGACAACGGCCCGCTCTCGGCGGCCGATCACCAGCTTCGAGATCCCGACGACCTTGTCGGCCTTCATCGCATCCCGGATGACGGCGAAGGCTTCGTGCCCGACCGGGTCGTCCGGCATCAGGTAATGAGGTTTTTCCAGATACACCCACTCAATGCTGTTGGCCGGTGCGAACTTGTCAATGTCGATGGTCTTAACCGTGTCGAGTGCGACGGCATCGAGATCGTCGTCGGTCAGGATGACGTAGTCGTTTTCGCCACGAGCATAACCCTTGCCCTCATTGTCATCCTTCACCGGCTTGCCCGTCACGGAGTCAATGTACTGCGAGACGACGCGGTTTCCCGTCTCCTTGTTCAGCGTGTGAAACCGGACCTTTTCCGCCTCTGACGTCGCCGGCATCATCGACACCGGACAGGTGACAAGCGAGAGTTTGAGATAGCCTTTCCAATAGGGACGAAGCGCCATGATTGTGTCTCCTCACCCTGCCTTGCGCTGCGGGGCAGCTTTCGAAGAGGCGGTCTTCGATGCCGCCCCGCGCGCGGCGCGCTGCCTGCCAGCGCCCGAGTTGGCGTTGGCTGCAGTGCGTTTCGGTGCGGTTTCCTTGGACTTGCCGAGGCCAGCACTTTCGCGCAGCGCTGCGAGCAGGTCGTTTGGCTTCGAGACCTCGACCGTCTTTCGCTTCGGCAATGCCTTGCCTTCGATCTTGGCTTTGACCAGCTCCGCAAGTGCGGCCTCATAACGGTCATCGAAGCTAGCCGGATCGAAGTCGCCCTTCTTCGTTGAGATGATATGCTTGGCCAGATCAAGCATTTCACCCTGGATCTTGATCTTCGGCATGTCCTCGAAGGCTTTCTTCGACGAGCGGACCTCGTAATCGTAGTTCAGTGTTGTCGCGATGAGGCCCTTGCCGTGCGGTCGGATGAGGACGGTGCGCATCCGCCGAAAGAGCACGGTCCTCGCGATCGCAGCAACTTTGGATTTGCGCATGCCATCTCTCAAGGCAGCGAACGCGTCTATGCCCATCTTGTCCGGCGTCAGGTAATAGGGCTTGTCGAAATAGACATCATCGACGTCGGAGCAGGGTATGAAGGCCTCAACCTCCAGCGTCTTGTTGCTCTCGGGGATCGTTGCCGCCACCTCATCAGGATCGATGATGATGTATTGCCCGTTTTCAATCTCGAAACCCTTGGTCTGGGATTCCTTCGGCACGGGCTCCTCCGTGTCATTGTCGATGAACACGCGGTTCACCCGGTTTCCAGTCGCGGTATTGATCGTGTTGAAGGTAATCCGCTCAGAGGTCGAGGCGGCTGTATAGAGCGCGACGCCACATGACACCTCGCCGAACTTTATAAAACCTTTCCATTGAGCACGCTGACCGGCCATATCGAACTCCTCACACAGGACGCAACCTATGCGATTCAACTGCGTCGCAGGAGACTCAGTTCCGTTTCGAAAAATGAATCATTTTCAATGGCTTGATTCAATTTTCCACTGCAACCATGAGATTCAAATCAAGCCTCTGGATTCGAAGCATTTTTTTGGCCGCGGGAGTTAATCGCATATCGCAACCGAAGGAGACATCAGATGTCGAAGAAAGAGCTGATCGATACCGGGACAGACAAGCGCTACGTCCGCTGCGACGAAAAGGGACCGTTTAAGGGGATTGTCGATGTCGGTCCCTCGCTCTCCGTCGACAAGCGGCAGAAGCCAAAACCGTCGCCAAGCCGGGTGAAGGTGACAATGGCGATCACCGCCCGGCGAAGCATTAGGGTGTCACCATGAACGGTATCGCTGGCGACCGGAACAAACCGCATCGTTGGGCGGGCCATCGCCTCGCACAGCCCTTCGGCGTCGGCAGCGTCATTCTTGTTCCGCTTAACGTAAGGCTTGGCGAGTTGTGGTGCGATCATCTTCACCTCATGTCCAAATGAGGCGAGTAGAGACCGAAACGCCTACCCCGAGTGTCGTTGGTAACTTACGGCTCCACAGTACCCCCAACCGGATCTGCAGAGACCGCCACGCTGCGCTATGCGGATTGGCTAAGGAAAAAGGGGAGGGATTTTGACAGGGAGCATATTTGACCCGCCTCTCTCTTGAGAGGCAGATATCACGATGATATAAATTATACTGCAGTGTAATATTTTCCATGGCTGTCATATCTGGCAAGCGATCGATCTCTTTTGACGATGGAGTGGTTCAGGTTCCTCTCGCGATTGACACCTCGCCAGCGACGCTGGCTATGGCCAAGAATTCAAGGAGTAACGGCATGCAGAATTTCAGGGCGATTTGCCTAGTCTCGATCTTCACGGCATCGTTGACAGGATGCGCGAGCGTCAACTCGCGACCGCTCCCGCCGGCGCCCTACACCTATCTGAGCCTCGCTGCCTGCAGGCATTATGGATCGACGATCGTCGACTGCCAATTGGAGTATGGCACGAATTTCGCGCGTCACCGTCTGGGTTCGATTCAGCAGATGGGACGCGGCTATCCATCCGCTGACGACCATCGCTATCAGGTTGTCTTCTGCGCTTCGGTGCCACGCATTCAAAAAGAGCTGCCGAACTATATCTGCCAAATCTACGGCGCACGATCGGGGGTGGATGCCGGATCGGTGCTGGTCAAGGGTGGCACGGCGGTCCGTCTCGCCAAGATTTTCGGGGATCAGGAGCAAATCCGGTATCGCTGGATGCCGGATCGTTGGTCACGCGTAGGCGATTGAGATTCCATCGTTTCGAACACGTGGCGGAACTTCGACAACGGAAAAATTATACGAAAGTGACATTTCGGTTGATTTTTGCACAGGAATACGGTTCAAGACTTATACCGCAGTATAATTTTCAATCGGTTCGGAAATGGATCACAGCTCGCTTTATCTTAGGATGTTGCCGCAAGGCCTACTGTTGCGGAGTTCGGTTCGGTCCGCAATCGCCTCGGTCTTTTTACTCACGGGGTATAAACCAGTCTTCAGCAACGAACATCATATCTGGCAAGATAGAGCGACCGAATGGCATTTTGCAGGTTCACGCGCAGCACCTAAATCCGCAAGGCTGTCATCCAGATCCACGATACTGGCGGAAGCGCCCCAACCAATCCTTGTTTCTGCCCCGGTGATCAACTCTGAAAGCCTCGCAGCGCGGTTCGCCGGACCACCGCCCGGCTCGAGCCACCCTCTGCCTATTCCTGCCGACGGCCCAAAACCACCCGCATTGCATCGTCTGTCTCTCCCTATGGCGCCGAGCGACGACGAAGTTGCGAAACGCCAGCGTGCTGCCTATTCCTCGGTCGGCGTCTTCTCGCTCGGCGAAAAGCCGACTGAAACCGGACCCGAGGCGGATAGAGGGACCCAACAACCATCTCATATCGTGGCGCCGCGAAGCGATCTTCTTGATGGCGTACCGGAAGCTTACGCGGCACTCGCTGTCCGGATCGCGGCAGAAGAAGAGGTCGATCCGAACTGGGTGCTGGCCGTCATGCGTGCCGAGAACGCAGGCTTCGATCGGCAGCTGGCCAGCTTGGCCGGAGCCATCGGCCTAATGCAGGTCATGCCGCAGATAGGAACGGCGTTTGGTGCTACCGACCTGACCGACCCCGAACAGAATATTCGCGCCGGAACGCGCTTTTTGCACCTCCTGATCGGCAAATACCGCAATCCTGTCCTGATCGCATCGGCCTACAACGCCGGAGAGCCGCGCGTCGATGCCACCCATTCGCTGCCGTTGATCCAGGACACCGCCGACTATGTCACGCGGGTCGTCGGATACTACACGGGGATGCCAGCGGCTCTCCCGGCGGCTCAAGCGGGCACCTCGCGAGCTGCCCACAGGGGGCGGGCCGAGCGGGCAAAGTCTCCAATGCTTGTCTTCTCAGTCGCAGAACCGCCCGAGGCGCTCGGGCCAGCTCATCACGAGCATGATCCGATCGGTTCCGGCGGTCCGGTGAAGATCGTCAAGGAAGAGGAAGTCCAATGAGAAATTCCGCACTCACAGTTGAGGTCGCCATCTTTTACGTAAGGGCCGCCTGGTATTGGATCACAAAGCATAAAGCCATTGGCAACATGGCATGCGTGGTTGCAGCAAGTATGATCCTTGTGCTGGTCCAATACGAGCCGGCCGCTGCCCAGAACCTGGACGCTCTTCAGAATGCTGCCGACAGGCTTGTTCAATTCTTCACCGGACCCTTCGGCCGCTCAGTCGGTGCGATCGCGTTCATCGGCATGTTCCTGGCCGCAGCCTTCGGCTATTGGTCATGGGGGGCGCTGTTGCGGGTTGGTGGAAGCCTTGCGGGCATGTTCGCGGCCGCGGAGCTCGTCGACTTTCTCGCCGGCACTGGGGCCTGATCTTGGCCGGCGGCGGCACGACGATCGATGGGGGCGATGAGACCATCGAATCCTATCCCGTCATTCTTGCCCTGACACGTCCACCAACGGTCATGGGCGTTCCATACACCTATTTCCTCGCCGAATGCTTCGTGTCGCTGATGGTGTTCATGATCCTTGGCTCGATCCTCTGGTTTCCGGTCATGTTCATCGTCCTCCACGGTATTCTCTACGTGCTGACCGTCAAGCTCGATCTCTGGTTTTTCGACATCGTCGGGCGGCTCAGCATGTGCGGCGTCAATCCCCTCGGCCGCCGGCTGGGCGGCGGTATCAGGACCTACGGAGTCTAAGTGATGAGCACGATGGCACGTTCCTTGAAAGGAAGCCTGTCGAAAGGTTGGGAGATCTTCGCAGACAAGAGCGTCGCGACCCATGTCCCTTTTTATGTCCCAATCGAAAACGGCATCATCCGGCTGAAGAACGATTGCCTGGTCTCGACCATCCAGCTGACCGGGTTCTCCTTCGAAACCGCCGACATCGAAACAATCAACATGCTGCAGCGCCAGCGCAACGCTGCCTTCCGTGCGATCTCCTCCATCGGCAATTTCGCACTCTACACGCATGTCATCAGGCGCAAGGTTGCGCCATCGCTGCCCTCGACCTTTGCCGATCCGTTCATGCAGCGTCTCGACCACGTCTATCAGTCGAGCATCTCCAGGAACGAGATGTTCGTCAACGATACCTATGTCTCGCTGGTCGTCCGGCCCTTGTTCAAAAAGGGGTCGACCCTGTCTCGCCTCATGGGCATCGGCGGCAATGTCGTTCGTAAGGAGCAGTTCCGGGCGATGCGGGAACGGCTGGTCGAGGCCACCCGGGCGCTGGAAAAGTCGCTTGCCGTCTACAGTCCTAAGGTTCTGCGCGACGTCCAGCGCATCGCGGCCGATCTTGGCCATGGTCGTGCGATTTACAAGGCGATCGCCGACGATGCCGTTCTGGAGGAGGGCGCTCGAAAGATCTGGTTCTCCGAACAATGCGAGTTCTTTTACACCCTGCTGAATGGTGGCCGCGTGCGTCCGGTCCGTCTCGGCAATACACCGATCGATGAAATGCTGCCGGCGCGCCGCACCTCGATCGGCAACCGCCTCATTCATCTTGGGGGCGATACGGCCGGCGACGACCGGTTTGCCGCCATGGTGTCGTTGAAGGAATACCCGCCCGAGACCGGGGCTGGCATGCTCGACTATATCCTCAAGCTGCCATTCGAAATGGTGTTGACCCAGTCGATGTCCTTTGTCGACGACATGTCCGCACGGGGCCGCATCGAGCGTCTCGATCGGCAAATGTCGAAAGCGGACGAGGGCGGATCGAGTGTCCAGGCCAATCTCGATATCGCTCGGGACGAGCTTGCCCGTAAGCGTGTAGCGTTCGCCGAACATCATCTGACCGTCATGCCGATCGCCAAATCCATCGCCCGGCTCGATGATGCGGTCGCCCTGATCGGCAATGAGCTGGGCGCGCTCGGCGCATCCTATGTCCGCGAGGACCTCAATACTGAGCCTGCCTACTGGGCGCAACTTCCGGGCAATCAGGCCTATATCGCACGCCGCGCGATGATCTCAACCTTGAACTGTGCCGGATTAAGCAGCTTCCACGCTTATCCTTATGGCAAGCCTGACGGCAATCATTGGGGACCGGCGATCACGATCTTCGAGACGACGTCCGGCACGCCGTTTTTCTTTAATTTCCATCAGGGCGATGTGGGGCATGCGACCGTCTTCGGACCGACCGGTTCTGGCAAGACGGTGATCATGTCCTTCCTGATCCTTCAGGCTTATCGCGTCAGTCCGCGGCTGAAGACGATCGTCTTCGACAAAGACAGGGGCCTCGACATCATGGTCAGGGCCGCGGGCGGCACCTACATGGCGCTGGAGCCGGGAGAGCCCTCGGGCTGGAACCCGTTGCTTCTCGACGATACCGAGGAAAATCGCGTCTTTCTCTATGGCCTGCTCAGCTTCATGCTGAAGCCGACAAAGCAGGGAGAAAGCCTCTCGCCTCAGGAAGAGGCGATTATCCGCAATGCCATCAAGTCCGTCCTTAAGACCAAGGACAGGTCCTATCGGCGCCTTTCGTCCTTGCGTGCGCTTCTTGCCGGCAGCGAGCGCACCGAGGGCAGTCTGATCGCCAGGCTCGACAAGTGGGTCGACAAGGGACCCTATGCCTGGCTCTTCGACAATGCCGACGACAGGCTCGACATTTCCCGTCCGATGATCGGCTTCGACATGACCTCGATCCTCGACGATCCGACGGTTCGCACCGCCGCACTCCTCTACATGTTCCATCGCCTCGAAAGGATCTACGACGGCAAGGCGCCGATCATCAATCTGATGGACGAAGCCTGGAAGTTGCTCGACGACGACGAGTTCAAGCGCACCATGAAGGATTATTTCAAGACCATCCGAAAGCGGAATGGCCTGGTGATCTTCGGGACGCAGTCGGCCGACGACGTGGTCCAATCGAGTGTCAGCCGCACCATCATCGAACAGACCTCCACCAATATATTCTTCGCCAATCCTAAGGCCGACGAGAGCTCGTACATGGAGCACTTTGGCTTATCGAGAGCCGAATTCGACTGGGTCAAGAACGGCGATCCGAGCTCTCGTTTCATGCTGATCAAGCAAGCGAAAAGCAGCGTGATCGCGCGTGTAGACATGTCCCATATGCCCGAATTCATCAAGGTCTTGTCAGGGCGGGAAGAGACCGTTCGCGAGGTGGAGATGCTCCGCGACGAATACGGTGAGGACCCGAAGGGCTGGCTGTCGAAATTCTGCGACTGGGAAGGGGACGCGTCCGATGACCACGCCACGACTTCCTGAACTGGCAACCGTCGGTGCGCTTGCGATTGCCACCATCATGGTGCCCTCGGTCGCGCGCGCGCAGGTCCCAGTAATCGATGATACCCGCCTGAAAAGCGACGAGGCGACCCGCGATAGTTACCAGCCCTACCAGGCTGACACGCAAAGCGTCAAAGGCGCTTCCGGTGGGACGACCGATAGCGTCGCTCCGGGACAGGGATCCGGGGCGCCGGCAGATTGTTCGGCGGCCGGAATGGCCGGGGAAACTGCGCCCGCTGGCCCATCGAAACGGACCCCAAGCCAGCAGGAAGTCGCCCGCATGGTCCGCGACGAAGCGATCCGGCAAGGTGTTGACCCCAATTTTGCTATGGCGATCGCCGAACAGGAATCGCGCTTCCGCCAATCGGCCCGTTCCGGGGTGGGCGCGACCGGCGTGATGCAGCTGATGCCGGGGACGGCAGCAGGGCTTGGTGTGAACCCCTACGATACGCAGGACAATATCCGCGGCGGGGTCAAGTACATCAAGCAGCTCCAGGGCATGTTCGGCGACCGTTACGACCTGATCGCCGCAGGCTACAATGCTGGCCCCTATCGGCAATCGCTTCAAAACGGCCAGATCCCGAAGATTGCCGAGACCCAGGACTACGTCAAAAAGGTCTCAGGGTATTACGAGCGCAACAAGGGCGAAAATGGAGACCGGACGCCGAATGGAACTGCGACGACCGAGCCAGAAACCGTCAGCGATACCACGGGTTGCGGCGAGCAGCTGAAAAAGGCTGTCGACCGCAACACACAGGTGCAGGTCGAACGCGCGACCAACTGGAATGCTTTCGCCCAGAAATCGCTCGTAGCAAACCAGCAGTATCTGCAGCGCCTCCAGGCTGGCCTGCAATCGTCATCTGCCAGTCTACGGGGTTCGGGCGGCGGGAATTCGAGGGACAATGACGGCTCGCTGATCATGGCACAGATCCAGTGCCCGACGACGATCATCGATACCGGCAGCACACGCTGCTTTGCCGTCCCGGCGAACGCCACGACAGAGCAGATAGGGCGCTGGCTTGAGGACCTTCAGGATGCGGCGCGCGCCAATGGTGACACAGCGACCTTCTCGGCGATGCAGGATCCGGTGCTTGGATTGGTGACGGTCGTCGATGCCCGGCCAACGGAAAACTCACGAAACAGCAAAGGAGAGGCTTATGAATAGGATTGTTCTTGCCATTGGGCTCGGTCTAGCCGCCACGCCACACGCCTTCGCACAGGTTCCGGTCAAGGACTCGGCCAATATCGCCGCAGCGCAAGAAATCGAGCGGCTGTCAAAACAGATCCAGCAGGATACGTCGGTCGTCAAGGATAACGTGACGAAGACGCTGCAGGCTATCGTCGGTGATCGCACACAGGATGCCAGCCAGTTTGCCAAGCTTGCCACCGGCAATGGCTTCAGCATGGGGCAGGCACCTGACTTCAACTCGATCCTGTCGAGCAACCAGGCTGTGTTCGGCGGTATCAGCGGCCAGTTCCAGAACACGGCCGCCAAACTGATCAACGGTCTCAACCTCGTGAGAATGGTCGTCGATACGGCCAAGGGCGGCGAACTGTCAGGTGCCAATCAGGCCTATTCTCAAGGGATAAATGCCTTGACGACCCTGACAGCGCTGACCGACGCGATGAACAGTGCGACGAAAGACCGCCAGAATTCCTTCATCCAGGCGACCGAGAAGATCGGCTCGGCGCAGGACCTGAAAGGCGCGCTGGAGCAGAACACTCAGATGGTGCTGCAGGGAAACCAGACCGCCAATGAGGCCGTTGGTTCTCTCAACAACCAAGTCATGCTGTTGAACCAGCAATACAAGGCGGCTCTCGCGACTTCTTCACAGAACCTGAAGACTTTCGCCACGCTACCAGAAAGCGTCATCCGTGATGGCAGCTCATCCACCACCGAGACCGCGTCGGTGCGTGATCAACTGGAAGCCTTCGAGGAGCAGTCCCAATGAGGGTTTTGGTGGTGATCGTGGGTCTTTCCCTGGCTCTCGGCGGTTGTGCCGGGAAATACGAGCATCTGGCGAAATGCTCGGCCGACGACAGCCCGGTGCCCGCGCTTGGCTATGGGCCGGAGCAGCTTGAAGAGTCCGCGACAGCGTTCGATGCGGTGCTGCCGCGTGATTGCGGGACGATGCAACCCGCCAATCAGTTCTAGCCGGCAATTCCAGCCCGCCAACAGGGTTTTAGGGGACGAAATGGATCCGGTCAGCTACGCGATTAATTTCTATGGCGATGCGCTCAGATATTTCGACAAGATCAATGAGGCTTCACTGGAGCGGGCATGGGGAATGTTTGCTGAGAACGGCGAACTTGTCAGCGCCATCCTAGCAATCTTTCTTGCGGTTTACTTCATGATGGCAGCCCTCGGCCAGACCCGGATTTCAATGGCCGATATGGCGATCACGGGTTTTAAGGTCGCCCTTGCCTATGCTCTGATCATGTCCTGGGCGACGTTCTACGACAATATCGGCCACTTCGTGCTCTCCTCACCGCAGGATCTCGGATCGGCGATTTCCTCGGCCATGGGCGGGCAGTCGGCAGGAGCCGATTTGGCTCAACAGGTCGCGTCAATGGCGCGAAAAGTCTACGACTTCGCCATGCAGCTGTTCAATTCTTATGAATCGGGTTGGCTGCCGAACGTGACCGGCGCCGTCGTGGTTTTCATTGTGCTGGTCTTCGGTCTCTTGCCGATGCTGCTGATTCTCACCGGTGTCACGCTGTTTGCCAAGATGATCACCGCCGTCATGCTCGCAATCGGACCGATCGCGATCCTCTGCTACTTCTTCGGCATCACCCGCTTCGTCTTCGATGCTTGGGTAAAGGGCGTTGCCTTCGGCATGTTTATGCTGCTCTTCACCTACATCATGGCGGGGCTCTCGTTCGGGTTCCTTATCGGCATGATGGAGACGGTCAATGATGACATGGCGACAAGCGAGAACGCGCTGGCGATCGTTGTTGCCATGGTGCTTTACCTGGCACTGATTGCTTACTTCATTTTCCAAGTCCCGGATTTCGCAAAGGCCTTCGCTTACGGAGCAGCCACGGACGGCGCTCCGGGCGGGGGTTATGTCGATACCATTTACGGCTCGGCGCGCCGAGCGCTTTCCTCAAGCAGTTCGCGCAGCGGACAAGCCGCCGCCGTCGCCCTTGGCATGTTGGCCGGGCCGAAAGGCGCGCTGGTGGCCGGCGCCCTTGCCGGTCGAGGTATGGCCACCTCGGGCGCACTAGGCCGGATGCTGACTTTGCGACGTCGCAGTGGTGGGTGAGGGAAAGGCTCTAACTGCGGGACGACGACGGAGAACTTTTTCATAACACGCATTTCGGGGATCGATTTTGACACTCATTACGAAACAGGTGCGAACCGAGCCGACCGATAAGGTTGCCGGCCAAGAAGACATTTACGATCAACATCATTCCTGGGGTGAGAAGAACAGGTCGCTGCGGACATTGATCGGTATGATCCTGCTGGTCTTTGCGGTCGCCGGCTGGGCCATCGCCGGCATCTTGTCTTTCTCGGTCGCGCAGCTATTCCCGCTTGTGCGCACCGAGGTCGTGCCGCTGATCGTCGATAAGAATACCGGCTACATGGAAACCGTCACGACGCTCGAAAAGGATCGCTCGGGCGTCTCGGAACTTCCAGCGGTGCAGGCGTCCTTTGTCGGAAACTACGTCGTCCGCCGCGAGACATACGACCCTCGCTACCTCTCCGACAATTTCGACATGATCGCGCTCTGGTCGGAGCCGAATTCCTTGGCCTTCAAAGATTACGAAGATTGGATGAACCCCAGCAACCCCCGGGGGCCGGTCAAGACCATGGGCGCGACTGGCGACATTCATCCGGAGATCCTGTCGGTCAATCCGCTCAACGCCTCGACCATGGCCGTGCGTTTCGAAACGCGGGAGCGGCGCCGCGGCGGGGACGTCGTCAATCGCTGGTCGGCGACCGTGCGGTTTCGGCAGATCAATCTCCCTGCAAGCAATCGCGTCCGTCTTTACAATCCTCTCGGCTTTGTCGTGACGGAATACGCCAAGGTTCCGGAAAACATGCCGTCGGGGCTCGTGCCATGAAGCGATGGATCATCGCACTCTTTGTCCTGTCGGTCCTTGAGCCGACAATCGCGAACGCTGAATTGTTGGCGCGACCAGGCAGGCTCGACCCGCGGATCCGCTCGCTGCCCTATTCCGCCGAGCAGGTCTTCCAAGTGACCGGCACCTACGGTCTGGTGACCACCATCCTGTTTGGCGCAGATGAGGACATCACACAGGTCGTCGCCGGCGACACCGTGTCCTGGCAGATCCTCACCTCTGCCGACAGGCGATCGTTGACCCTGAAGCCGATGGAGAAGGATGCTGCTACCAACCTTTCCGTGGTGACGACAAAGCGAACCTATTCCTTCGATCTGCGGGTCAATGACAGCAAAGCGATGCAGAACCAGACCTTTAAGCTGAGGTTCACCTATCCAGAAGATGCCGGTCTCAAAGGTACGGCCGAGCTCTGGAAGCAGGCGCAGGATGCGCAGCGCAATCCGAACATCAAGAACATCCGCCGCGACAAGGTCAACTATGACTATGGCTTCAAGGGCAACGATGCGGCCAAGCCCGTCTGGGTCTTCGATGACGGGCTGAAGACATTCATGAAGTTCAGTGGCGATATTCCGGCAATTTTCATCGTCGATGCGAAGCGCAGGGAAAGCCTCGTGAACCATCGGCGCGAAGCCGACTACATCGTTATCGACAAGGTCTCGCGCCAGTGGTCGCTGCGCTATGGCACGGAAGAAGAGACATGCCTCTTCAATCTGCGGACCGTGCCAGTGGACATCCCCGCACCGATTGAAGGTGCCGTTGCCCCGAAGCGCATGGGCGGCGTAACCGGCCCGCAACACTCACAATCACGATAGGAGGGCACAATGTCGGATCCCAACTTCAATTCGCCCAATTATGGCTCGCTGGATGGTGATGCGTCGCTCGGCGGACCGGTCAGACGGGCCGGGATCGGGCTGATGCGCCCATTCGCAGTGGTTGCGGCGATCGCCGGTGTTGTTGTTGTTCTCTACTTTCTCCTTTCCAGCGGCGAACTGGAGCAGGTTGTCGACAACACGCCGCGCGAAGAATTCCGCCCAGTGCAGACGCCCCGAAACGAGGGGTTCAGAACACCCGCACCGCCGCCATTGCCGACCGTTCAGGTGCCGGAGGCGCCGCCTCCTCCACCGCCACCGCCGCCGGCCCCCGTCGTGCCGACTGCTGCCCCCGCACTTCCGCCGGCGGAGGTCGATTGCACGAGAGGCAAGAATCCAGACAATCCCCGTTGCATTGAGCTCGCCCGCCAGGCCAAGCTTCTCGAGCGCGTGCGGTCCTCGGCCATGGTCTTCGACAAGACGAATGAGGCCCAAGGTGCTGCGCAGGCCACGACCTCAGGGGCGGGTGCCGCGCCATTCGGCATGGGGTCGGCGTCGGGTGCTGATGCCGCACCCGCATCCGACAATGGCGGCGCAGTCGATGGCGCCAATGATCGTGACAGGGCTTTCCTCAAGGCAATGGGCGGGCAGGGGGTACAGGTCTCGGTTGCCACCGAGAACCGTCGGACCGACGCATGGATTCCGCAAGGCACGATGATTCGTGGAACGCTGGAGACCGCCATCAATTCCGATCTTGCCGGGATGGTGAAGGGGGGCGTGCGGGAAGACGTCTACTCCTTCGACGGCCGACGGATCCTGATTCCCGCTGGTTCGTCGCTGATCGGAGACTACAAATCCGGCGTCGAGCGTGGGCAGGAGCGGATCCTGATCGTCTGGACGAGGATGATCCGTGGTGATGGGGTCTCGGTGCAGCTCGGCTCTTACGGAACAGACCGGCTTGGGCGCTCGGGCATGACCGGGAGTGTCGACCGGAAATACTGGGAGCGGTTCGGGCCGCCGGCGCTGATGACCCTGATCGGAGGCGCCACCCAATACATCGCGCAGCTCGGTCAAAAGGACAACCAGTACATCACCGTGGTCAACAGTGACGGAAGCGTTACGCAGGTCCCTCAAAACAGCGGCGACACATCCCAGGATCGCGCCCGTCAGATCGCTGCCGAGACGATCGCATCCGGCATCCAGCAACTGGGTACTGAAGCATTCCAGGATAGCCGCAACGTTCGTCCGACCATCCATGTCCGCCAAGGCTCCGACATAAATGTCTTTGTCACACGCGACCTCGATTTCGCCGGCCTTTATCCCGATCCGGTCCGCGAGGAGTTTGATCGGTTGCGCAGGCAAAGAGGTGGCAAATGAACGCCCGTCCCGCAATCTCGGCAGAGCACCATTTCCTGGCCGAAGCCTTGGAGCCGATCCGGCGATTTCTCGATGATCCGGGCATTGTCGAGATATCCTGCCAGGCCAATGATGAGGTCTGGCTGGAGAAGATCGGCCATCTCGCCATGGTGAGGGAGCGGGTCGAAGGTCTCCACCAGGAGGCGATCCGCCACATGGCTTCCCGGGCGGCATCCTTCACGAAGCAGACGGTCAATGCCGAAAACCCGTTGCTGTCGGCAACGCTGACAGGCGGGGAGCGTGTCCAGTTCGTGCTCAACCCGACGTCTGCGACCGGCCATGCGTTTTCGATCCGCAAGCAGTTCATCCGCCGCTTCGATCTGAACGACTATGAACGGGCCGGCGCCTTCCGCTTCACCAAGGTCACCGGTAACGACTATATCGATGACGTCGACATCGAACTGTCCCGGCTTCTGCGGGCTCGACAGGTCCGAGCTTTCCTCGAACTCGCGGCGATGAACCATCGAAGCATGCTGATCTCTGGCGGCACATCGACCGGCAAGACCACTTTTCTCAACACGATGCTGACCGCTATCCCCAATCAGGAGCGGTTCATCCTGATGCAGGACACCGCAGAGCTCGACACTCGCCAGGACAATGTCGTGTCACTGCTCGTCTCGAAAGGTGGGCAGGGGGAGGCGAAGGTGACGATGGGCGATCTTCTCGCCACCGCGTTGCGCCTGAGGCCCGACCGAATTTTCATGGGAGAGCTGCGAGGTGACGAGGCGTTCGACTTCCTCAATGCCATCAATACGGGTCACCCCGGCTCGATGTCGACCATCCATGCGAACTCGCCGCATCACGCCTTCAATCGCCTGTCGACGCTGGTGCTCAACAGCAATGTGCGCATGGAGCGGGATGATATCATTCGTTACATCCGCTCCATCATTCCGATCGTGGTCCAGCTGAAGAAGAGTGATGCCATCGGCGGCCGCGGCGTCAGCGAGATCTATTTTGCCGATGAGGTCGATGAAGATGGCAAACGTATCCACGCCCACCGAGATTGAGCGCCCGAAGTGGTCAGGCCTGCAGAACGCGTCGCCGCTTACCTTTCCATTCGCCATCATCGGTGCGGCCGGCCTGTGGCTCTTCGTATTTGCGATGATATACGACGCCTATATCGTCTCGTTTGGACAGGGGTCCTATTTCGACTACGTCGGTGTGGTGCGCTTTACCGACGCCATGCGCTACACTTGGTCGATCATCCACACGAGAAATACCGTCGGGCTTTCTGTCCTCGCCTTAGCGCTATCCTCGCCGTTCCTGTTCTTCGTTTTGAGCCTTTGGATGCTGAAGGCGGGACGGGCCTTCTCGCGCAAGATCCTCTATCTGCTTCACGTCCGGTCGATGTTCAGTCTGATCGCGCTGACTGCGATGATTTTTGCCGCCGCCTATGCCGGCGCCATCGTCTACGGCATCGCCTTCTACGTGGTCGCGACCAAGGCAGGTGAACACGTCGCAATCGCCAGCTATTATGGCAACCACCTTGCCGCCATGTATCAAGCCCCCTTCGGTGCGACGGACGCGGCTGGAGCCTATCAGAAACCCTCCCGCCAGACCGTCTTTGCGGCGCTGGCCGGGCTTGCCGCTGCAGGAGCCCTTGTCGGTTTTCCAATCGGGGCCGCCATTCAGAAGCGTCAGCGGATGATCATGGGCCGGGCGAGGCTTGCGACGCTGAAGGATGCCGCCGATTTTCGATTGCGAGACAAGCATGGCATCGTGCTTGGCCTGAAACAGGGCCTGCTTCTGCGCAATGATGGCGACCAGCATGTCATGGTCATCGGATCGCCCGGGCAAGGTAAATCGCGCAGCTTCGTCATCCCGACGATGATGAGCTTTGAAGGGTCGCAGGTCGTGCTCGATATGAGCGGCGAGCTTTTCGATGAGACCTCGGGCTACCTTAAGGACAAAGGCTACGACATCTTTCTTCTGGCCCCGGGCTCCCGATTTACCGATGGCTATAATCCGCTTGATCTGATCAGCACCGAGCCGAACCAGCGGATCACTGACCTGCAGAAGCTGACGCAAATGCTGCTTCCCGAGCGGCTTCGCTCGGACTCCTCGGATTTCTGGGAAGAGAGTGCCAGGATCCTGCTGACGGCGATGCTCGGCTTCGTCCTCGAATGCCCCGATACCCGCAAATCGCTGAGCGAGCTCTATCGCATCCTCAACTCCATGTCCGACGAACGGAAGGCGATCGTCCAGCTCCTGGAAAATTACGAGGCGGTGCTCTCGGACCAGACCCGAATGCAGCTGACAAAATTCGCCGGGCGCCATGAGAAGCTCGGCGAAGGGATCGCTGCGGAAATCGTCGCCAAGCTCAATTTTCTGCAGAACCCCATGGTCGAGGCACTTACATCGATCACCACGATCCCCATCGACGGGATCAGAAAGCGCAAGCTCGCCATCTTCATCCAGGCGGACTGGAACGCCATCCAGATCTACGAGCGGCTGATCTCGATGTTCATCCAGCAAATGGCCGACAAGCTCGTGCAGCTCGGGCCATTGCCGAACGGCGAGCACGAGGTCCTGATGATGCTCGACGAATTCGGCAATGGCGGCCGCATCGACACCGTGCTGACGCTCGCGCCGCTCATTCGCAAGAATGGGGTTCGCTTTGTCTTCATCCTTCAGGACGGCGCCCAGCTTGAACGCCTCTATCAAAGGTCCGGCCAGAAGATCCTGATGGGGGCTTCGACGATCAAGCTGTTCATGAACTTCCAGAACCCGGAGGATGCGGCCGCGGTGTCCATGGCGGCGGGCAAGACCACGGAATGGGTCGAGCATTCCTCTTATTCGCATCGCCATGGCCGAAGGCAGCGCTCAATCTCGAAAGTCCCGGTGTCTGTCGATCTGCTTTCCGTCAACACGCTGATGATGATGAAGCCGGAAGAAGCAATTCTGCAGGTGACTGGAATGCCATTGATGCGGATTATGAAGCTTGATTCCGGCGGAGAACGCATGTTTGCCAAGGTACAAAGGTTCAAATCAATGACAAAGCCCTGTATGGAGCCGATCGAGTGGACGATCGAGCATGGCGGCCAACCTGCCTTAGGTGACGATGATGCACCAACAGCGCCGGGGTATAGGCTGCAAGACCCGCGATTTACCGTAAAGAATGGCGTGCGGCAGGTTTATATTTCCTCCCTTGACGAGCTTCGCCAGCGTCTTGATCTCGACGAAACACGGGACGTCGGCGTAGCGGAAGCTGAGCAGTCAGCGAAGATTCCGGATCCCAACTCGAAAACGAAGCGCCCCACTTCCGGACGAGGGAGGCAATTCAGGAAATCCGAGCCACCGCCTGCGAGCAAGGGCAGGATCGATCCTGAGATTGACGAGGAGACGTTGGTTCAGAAGATCTATCCTGGCGCCCCAGATGACCGGAATGAGGTGACAGTATCCGAGCCAACTTCCTCTGCTGAGGTGAGCCTACCACGACGTAGCTTGCCGGTCCTACGGCGGCAGGATGTCAAGGAGGTCTTTGGCAAGGATATCGAAGCCCTTAACCAGGTGTTATTCCAGCGGACAGATGACAGTTCGATTGACGTGCTTGAGCTCAACAAGGACGTCGACCTGCTGATCCAACGTTTGTCCGATCGGCTATCGGACGACGACTCGAGGAAATATCTGCGAGCGTTTGCCGAGGCCGCCCGCGATCCTTTGGGCGAGGATTGTGCACCCGTCGAGCCTTAGGCAGGCCAGTCTGCCGCAAGCGGCCGATATGCATTCGGTATCCGGCATGTTTGCAATCGGGCAGGTTTCGAGATCCCCATCTTCAGGCAGGTCGCAAAGTCGCGCGCATGACTGCCTCGAGGAACGAGGTGCGGAATATCTCTGCACCGAAGCACGTCTCCAATAGCCGTCGATAACGAGCCGATTTGATTCGTTCGAAGCGTGGCCAGGCCTTACGATATGGCGGTTGGATGACGGATGTGTTCGATCACCCAGGCCAGTAGGCGGCGCGCTGACGTGACAGCCTGATCCTTGGCAAGATCCGAGGGGGTGAGCAGAAAGACCGGCCCGATCTGCTCCATCCGCGGCAATGTCTTTGCCTTCGCAGCTTGGTATTCTTCTGTTTCCATGCCCATCGCCTCGATGATGAGCGTTGTGCACGGATTATCTCGATAGGTAGCCTCGATGACGAAGTCTGGTCGGCATAAGCCGTTTCGCGCCTCTAATGCAAAGAGCGGTTTGACGATCCGGATCCGCAAGTCCGGCAGCATTTCGAAAAGAGCGTCCTGCAGCCAGAACAGCAAGTGTGACACTTGTCGTTCGAAGCCCGATTCGATCGGGAAGAGCGTTTCGGAATTGTAGACAGGCTGGGCATAAGCCTGGATCGCCCTGGCCGGCCCGTTATCGTCATCTTCGAAATCGGCGTTGAGCAAAACCAGATACGGTCCCCTATGCGCTGGATCGCCCCGGAGCGGTTGTCGAACCTTGCCCATGACATCGAGCACTCGAGCAGAGGATGCCGGCATAATAGACTGCGCAGATACGCTCGTGGCGTAAAGGAGCATAAACCCGGTGCGTCTGACTGCTGGAGGCCAGTCTTTGCGCGACGCGGAGAGCAAGCCCTGCCATCGGCTGTCGGCATCCCAGTAATCCGCAGCCCAGGTCGATATCAGTGCATTGAAGGTCCAGGTCCGTAACACTCTGAAATGCTTTGCCGCGGTGCGAAATCTCGAGATCTGGTTCTTGAGAGAAAACTCAGGCCGATCCTGCAACGGTGGGATGATGTTGATTTGTGCCTTGTCGAGAACGCGCCACAGAATGGTCCCGAGCCTCGATGGGCGATCATTTCTCTCAGCTGACCGCGGCAGCCCTCGTTCTGATAGATTGGCAAGGCGATCGGGGATAGCAGGTAGCGGATCGACATGGCGCCTGTCAGATTTCGGCATTGGGCGGATATGAAATTGGTGGTCGATCAGCGCCGGGCTGCTATCCTTGTCGATATGAAATGGACAGGAGGAGGCGTGGTTGGGTCGCCATTCATCGTGATGATCATCTAGTCTCTTTGACTTTAATCGCCGCAGCGTGAAGGTACGCTCCTGCCGGATCGGCGCCAGCAAGGGCTGGAACGGCTCGGTCACGCAGTCACAGGCGATCCAACCGTCCATAACCTTTGCCCGTCGGATCACCGCAAGGGCGACAGCCTCGTCTTCCCTAGACGCCGCATTGCCATACCAGGCACGAAGAGCGGTTCCTTCATGACTCGTGAGCGTCTCTAGGTGGTGGCCGGGGCTATTGCGAACGACGATCCGCATCTCGCGATACCGTCAATAGCCAAGCAGCCATAGGCAATATCCGAAATAGCCGACGCCAGCCGCAGCCGCCAATGATACCGCCATCTCAATCCAGACCACGCCGGAGCGATGGTTTTCAACACGGGCATCTTCAATGAGAAAGGACAGGATTACGAAAACCGGCACTGTCATCGTGTAACCCAACGTCAGTACATCGGCAGTGGCAAGCTTAGCGCAGATGAAGACGACTGCGAAAATGGCGATTGCACCGAAAAGGCTTCGAACCTGGATGCGGTAGCTTCGTGGCTCAAATAACATTGCTCACTTCCTTTCTTTGTGCGTCTTTTGCGTGTGACCGGCTAAACAACACGGATGATCCTAACGACGGTCAAACAGGCCGGTGTCTGCGCCTTCACGAGCTATCGACAACACGTTCGGTCACATGGTGCTATTGCGAGAATCTGTCACCCCGGTGTAAGCAGTCGCAAATGTGTTGAAGCTGGTCGTGGACGCAGAGGGATAAGCAGTTTCAGCTTCTGTGGTAATTCTGGCCTTGGGTGTGTCATGATCCGTGAAAACTCTCTGTCTTTGCAGGATCGCGACTTCCTCTGTCGGCCGGGAGTTGCACGTTACCGTTCGGCGAAAGCATGTCATTTGGGAGAAGGCCGCAGATGGGGCGTGTGAAAGCAAACGAGTTCGCCGGGTGGATCGACATCTCGGTGGTGGAAACACTTCCCCTTTCGGATCGGCTCGCAATTGGCTTGGATCGGCTGAAACGTATGCGGGGAGCGACAAATAAGGAACTCGCTGAGCCGCTCGGCTTTACGGAATCGTATATGTCGCAGGTCATGCGCGGAATGCGTGACGTCAAATTATCCACTCTCGACAAGATGGCGAAGGAATGGAATGTCAGCATCGAGGAACTCCTGACCGTCACTGAAGCCGATCTCCCGCGCGTTGCTGCCTTGCTGGCGCAGCGCAAGAAAAAGAGCGTTCTTCCTGACTGATGCAACATCTGAGCGCCTAGTGGTTTAGATTGAACCAGAACCTCTGCTTCACGCCCTCATCGTTCAGAATGTCGAAAAAATAAGGATCTGCCCGGCGAGGCCGCGGTGTTGTAATCTGCTGCAGGCAGCCATCGTTGCCATCCCCATAAACTTCACGGGTAATCGCCCCAGCGTCCTGCATGCTGACGTCTCGATTGCCTGAAGACTGACAGACATTGATGGTCCTGGTGCACTGATCTGGTTCGCCTTGCCAATCATTGTCCCCTTGCGGGCTATATCCGATCGTCGTACCAGCTGGACACTCTTCGTAGACCTCATGTCCGGGTTTGCCGGCGTTCGCTTCGTGACAGATCGGCCATGAGAAGCCCGGCCTTTTCATCGCGGAGATCAGTTTTGTCATGGGCGGAACGCAATAGGCGACACCATGCCAAGACGGATTTTGCGAGGCCGCGCAGAGCAAGACCTGACATCCCCAGGACGCGTCTTCCGATTTGGCCGATGTTGCGATGAACACCAGCCCCGAGCTGACCAGCGCGGCGACAGCAGGCTGCATCCGTTTCACCCTCTGGCTCCATTTCTTCCTCTTGTAGCTGCTCCTAGCCATCGCGGACTTTGGCGGAATGAAAGCAGTGCAGGCCGCTTATTACAGCGGTTGCGTTGAGAATATCGATGTATGTTGCCTCCGGGATTGCCTTGCGCGGCCTGCACCGCGGCGATCAGCCATACAACAGACGATCTCGCCGACATGGCTCAGTATCCCTCGATACCAAGCCGTCTCAGGACGGCGGTGGGATCAGTCTCGCACTCGCGTTTCCAGTCTTGATGCTGAACGCACGCATAGGCGTATTGACTAAGATCGGCCGACGACAGATCGGCAATGCGGTTGCCGACCGCTTTCCATTGCTGAACTTCGGCCGGATCGCAGCCGGATCCTGCGGCTCCGCAGACGTCAGGGTCGCGCTGCTGGATCTGTGAGGACGTGACAGCGTCCTGCGCCTGCGCGACCATCCCGCTCGACGAACCCAGGACAATTGCAGTCGAAAGAACTATGAGAAAGCGACGCATCTCAGCCTCCATGCGCATTGTTGATATCATCAGTCTGTTTGGCGACCGGCAAAGGGAGGGGTAGACCGGGCACGGGTTCGGACCGCTCGGGATCTTGCCCTGCAGCTTTTGTCATCGGCGCCGAATAGAGCCAGGGCGGAGGGAGAGTCGGCGACGACCATACACCATAGCCCAGCCCCCGCGCTTTCCTCTCTATATCGAAATAGGCCGGCACCTTGGGTTCGTCGCGATAATTGAACGCATATCCGATGCCCTCCGCGATCGCGGTTGCTGCAAGGTTTGTCTCTCCGACAAAGCAGTGGGCGATGAGGACCTTGTTTCGATCGCGACCGACAGGCGCGCAATTGACGTCCTGCCCAAGTGTTCTCAGTATCATCCACGCCCGAGATACTTGGCCAGCCGGCCAAGAGACACTTTCGCTGGTTGCCATCTGATCGAGGCGTGGCGCTTCAAATCCGGCCAGTCGTACGAGCTGTTTTGTTCTGACGAACTCTAAGGTCGTGCTATCGACGATCTGAACCTCCCCATAAATCTGGCGCGGCAGATCGGTTGGCCGGGATTGAGCCATCAATGGAAGGGGCAGGATAGTGAAGACGATCAGCATCCCCGAAGCGATCCTCATCGCTGACCATCCCCCTGCTGCTGCAAAACGGAAATTGGATGAGGCAGATCGGATGATGCCCAGAGGCCCGCGCGAGCTGACCGGGCGCTGTCTTCGGCTACCCTGTAGCCAGGCACGACGAGCTGGCCGCTATCGTCGAATGCTGCAAATCCCCAACCTTGCGCAATTAGATAGGTTGCAAGATCGTATCGATGCTCACCAGTTGTTGTCTGGCAAACGACGACTGCGTTGTTCTGATCAATGTCGTTGACGGTCTCGCAGACGGGTCTTGTATCCCTGATGATCGCCTGTGTCATAATGATGTTCAGCTCGCCGCAATCGCGAGCCATACCGTTCGCAGCTGTAACACGAGTTCCTCTGAGACAGGACTGTATTCCATAGAGACGATATCGACGGCCGTCTGACACCCAGGTGTCACCGGTCTCGAATTGTGCGGTGGTCGGAAATGGGGCGAGGAGGGAGGTGGCTCTCTCGCTTGACGTCAAATCGAATTCCGCCTGAGTTGCCTGGATCATGGTGATCGGACGAGAGACTGGCTGCCCGGCGTGGGCACCATCCGAGGTGATAGATGGGAGCAGGTAGATGCTTGCATACAGTCCGGACGCGAAAATAGTGAAGATGAACATCAAGTTTCCCATCCGCATCAATCCATTGACGGCCCGAAGTGGCCACATTCCCCGCGGGGATGTGCGAGTTGCGCGATCGACCAAATACCCTCTCTCACCCGACGTGCGAGGCTCTCCTCATGCCCTTCCTCGGCAAATGCAAGCGAAACGCCAGCGCGCCGAGCCTCAATGGAAAAGTTCGCCTCGATCGCTACCTCAGATTTGGTAAAGTCAGATTCACCTTCAGTGAAGAGGCCCAGAACACAGTGCATCGCAATTGTGCCTTGCCTCCGTTGTTCTTTATGAAGCAGAGAATCTCTTTGCGCTCCATTTTCGGTATCAGTGAGAGCGGTGGTCATGCCCACATTCAGAAGTGTCGAGCGCGCTGCGCCTTTGTGAGCGCTTCGAATGGCTGCCACCGATAGACCTCGTCGCGCCCCGTCGGCTCTTAGCGTTTCCGTCGCAATGCTCGCGCTTCCGCCTGTCGCCAATTCCACCATTTCGTTTTCAGTATCGAGCGCCGGCGCAATTGATGGCGCGCAGGGGCGTGCCTGCATTCCCCGAATAAGATCTGTTTCTGCAGGATAAGAAATTTGAGCGACCATTGACGCCGCGTCCAAGATCTCTGACCGTCGTGGACGCGGAAACGCGCCGGTAGCAAGAGAAATTGTCTTAAACGCCGTGAGATTGAGAAGTTGCGCGTCATATCCCATGTTTGGATCCGTCATATGTCGAGATTTCGAGCATGCATCAAATTATACTGCAGTGAAAGTGTGGTCAATTGGAAAAATTTGAGGTACGACTGTGACAGTCACTCATCTTGATCAATGAAGAGGCGCACATGGCAGCGTTGCTAACGGCTCTCGCTATCCTGACGTTCCCGATCCGCGTGATCTGGTTTCTCGCACTGGCTGCATGTCTCGTGGTTGTGGCGCCAGTGTTTCTTATGCTGGCATGCTTCGTGGGGTTTTGGATCGTCCTGGCGATTTCATACGTCTTTCTGCCTTCAGACTGGACGCTGACGCTCTGGCAATCGGCTTCCGACCTCTATGATCAGTCGGCCTGGTTCAAGGCTGCTACAATCACGTCCTGGACGCTGCTTTGTCTACCCATTCTCGCTGTTTGGCCCGGCCGTCCGCCTACGAAAAGTCAGCGAGACCTTGATGACGAGGCTTATACCGCTGCCCTTTTCACACGGCAGCAAGACGAGTGCCGCGCGAAATTCAAGAAGTCATTCGGTCACCTTGATTGACCGCTGTCGTCGGCGTGGAAAATTTGATAGCGCCACACGATCACCTGCAACGAAATGAGGAGTACGATGGCAATCAAACCAATCTCATTGGCCATCTCAACGTTTAAAGGAGGTGCGGGGAAATCGACACTCAATGTCAATCTCGCTGCTGAGTTTGCCCAGCAGGGACATCGTACGCTTCTCATCGACTGCGACGAGCAGGAGTCCGCGACACGTTGGTACAATGTTTCGATGAAGCGCGGCTTGCTGCCCACCGATGGAACCTTGCTCCACCTGCGCGTCGCCCCGGGCGACCGCTTCCGCGAGCGCCTCTCGGAAGCGCCCGAAGCTGACATCCGAATTTATGACGTCGGTGGCTATGTCCACCAACGGGCGATCGAGGTCTACCATGAGTGTGACGCCATTCTCATTCCGATCATTCCCGAACCAACTGCCGCGACATCGGCCATCAAGGTTGCAACCATCCTAAGAGAGATCTCGAAAAAGCGAGCGTCCGGTCCAATTCCCTTCGCCGCGATCTGGAACTACGTCGATATGATTGCGCTGAAGCACAACCGCTCGCTTCCCGAGGTCCACGCAATCTTGACCAACGGTAGGATTCCCATGGTGGAAACGGTCGTACGCAAAAGCAATCACTTCAGCGACGTCGGTGCAGGCTTCGGGTCGCTCTATTCCAAACTGGCCACCATAGAGAAGAATTCAGGCCTCACGCCATCTGCCAAGCGCCGGGCTTCGGAAAGTGTTCTCGACGCGATCGATCTCGTGAAGCGGATTAACAACGAGTTCATCGGTCTCCTGCGGGCAGAGGCGGCCTAGGTCCATGTCACGAGAACGTACAGCAGCCGGAAACATCCTGGCTTTGTCGCCGGCCACGGCCGAACGAGCCGAAGTGGTCGAAGAAGCCGCGACCTCTTATATGCCGACGAGTATCGATCTCGAAGCATGGTTGCCGGACACGGGCGGTCTGGATGAAGATCAGACTGACACCGAAAACCGTCGTTTGCCCGTTATAACCAACGACGATCGAAGAGGTCGAAATGAGATGTCGACACTGAAGGGCTCAACAGAGGCTGGCGGGCACGGTGCTGGAAGGAAGCGCGTTTCTCTCTATCTGGACGACGAAATCCTGACAAAAGTCTTTCGGGTCTCGCTCGAAAAACATGAGCAACTTTCTTCGGCTACGCATCGCTTGATCCGGGAAGCCTTGGAGGCAAGGGGGCTGTAGGCACATGCGAGAACCAGCCATCATGTTCCGCTTGCCCGGCCATGTTCGTGTCGGTCTCGATCAGGTTGCAGAGCGTTTTGATTTATCCGCCAACATGATAGCGAAGCTTATCGTCACGCGAGAGGTCACGCGGATCCCCGTGATGCTCGAAGAACATGATCGCCAACTCGCGAACATGCATCAGTTCCTTCGGGAGCTTGCTTTGCGCAATGAGGACTTCCTTGAGGAATCTTCGTTGGACGGGGCTGCAATCATGCAGGAACTGAAGGCCATAATGGCGACATTGGACGCAATTCGGGATGCTAGCTTCGTGCGCCCTTCGAGCTTTATCACTGACCTTATCAGGAGGCATGATGACCGATCGATCCAAAGGTCGTTCCATATCTAGATCGCCTGACCGAACGCTGCCGAGCTATTTCGAGCTGATCGAGGAGGAGAACCGTCGACGTGGAGGTGGCGGCGGAGAAACGAAAAAGCGCTCGGATGCAGCGGCTAGATCGGTCAGAATAAGCCGGAACGCGGGCGCGGCTTCGGCATTTAGTCGCGCAACTGGAAATAATGCTGTCGTCGTAAAGGTTTTATCTTACGGGGCAGGGGCACGCTCAGCAAAGAACGTTCTTGTCTATCAAAGCAAGGAGGAGAAAGCTCGCGATCAGGATGGCGCGGAAGTCACCGACATCAACGCTGCGGTGCGATCTTGGGAGCGGGAATTCGGCAGTCGAAAGGGTAGCGACGATGTTCTGCGGATCACCTACGAACTGGAGAATACTAATCGCTGGAAGGTTGCGCATGCTCTTCGCTTGCTTGCCGACGAAGGGTTCTATCGGGAAGGTGATACGGATCGGACCTACGCTTTCAGCGTGAGCGACGGGGTGAATGGGCAGACGAGGCTACAATTCGCGTTGGTCATTGCGCACGAGAAGAAGAATCGATCCCATCGAATCCAAGGAAATCGTATTGCCGCCGATATCGACACTGCGCATGTGATTGACCATCGCTTGAACATGGCAATGCGTAGTGCGGGTATAGTCCCTGTTTCGCGATACCCGACAGACTTTTCGTCGGGACCGAAAGGCTTTACGGCCACGCTCCACGCCATGCAACGCAATGGTGCGGAGGTGACGGTTTCAACGAAAACGCAGGTCGTCGAAAGGCCGGGGACGAGCGGCCGTTATGAACAGAGTGTCGAACGCAGAGATCTGACAACAGCCGATCACCGGGAACTGACGAAGCATGGTCAATTGGTTGGATCTCTTCTTCAAACGCGCCAGCCGCGCGACTTCATGCATCTCCTGTTATCGGGCCCAGCCAATGTTGATCGCGACCAATTCGTTTTGGCTGGCCGGGATTTCCTGAGAGAGCAGTTTGCCGGCCACCGCTTCGCTTACGCCGTCCACAATCGATCTGACAAGCAGAAGCATCCGCATCTGCATGTACTCGTGGCGCTGCGAAGCGCAACAGGTCGCACCCTGAACCCGAACATCCGGGATTTCACGGAATGGCGGCTTCGCTTCGCCGAGAAGGCCCGTGATCGAGGGATACCAATCGACCGCCAGAAGCGGCTGGAACGCGCAGGACCGCCGCCGATCAAACGGTGGGAATGGGAGATGTTTCAGCGCATGGGGGCCACTGCTCCGTCCAACGTGATCGATAGAGTGGTCTCGAAAATCTCGGATAAACCTACGGCGCCGTGCCGCGAGGATGCCAAACGAAGGCTTGAACAAACCCGCCGCTCTGTCGGACGTGTGATCGAAATGCTTGATGGTCTTGGGCGAGACCGGACCGCTCCGAGCACCGTCCGCGAATTAAGCCAAGATCTCTCAGTGGGGCTGCAGCGCGAGTACCAACGGCTTGAAATTGCAGTTCAGAAAGGGCGCGATTCAACACGAGAGAAAGGGCAGGAAAACATGTTACGTTCTACACCGATCAACGCCGCTCAGGCGAAGGCTGCCAAGCAAACACTGGCGAATACAGCGGTAATAGCTGCTGCGAAGATTACTGACCCGTCCGATCGACTGATCTTTGAGCAGGCAACCAAAATCATAGGCAAGGTTGTTGGTCTGCAACTCGATTCGCGTGTCACGAAAAACCGCGATCGCGATGCCCCTCGCCAATCAGGAGCGCTTGATACGAAGTCTGCTGCAGGACGCGACTATGTCGCTGAGCTTGAAAATATCACCAAGACTTCAAACGATCGTTCGGTTGATGCATCGCGTATCGCGCGTGCCGACACCATGGGGCATGACAAGGATCGGTCGCAGCCGAAGGAGCGCCATACGGTGAAAACAACCAAGTTGCGCTCCCCGCAGGATGGAAACAGCGAGCGCGGTCGATAGGTCTCGATGGCTCAGCTTGAGTCTATTTAAAGGAATTTACAAGCTGGCTAGGTTTGCTATCTTTTCAAATAACTCTTCCGCTCTTCGGTTGTGTGATGATTTTTCATTAGGTTGCGATCGCTCCACGAATGGAAACTTAGCTGCCATCGGAGGGATGTAGCGAACCGTCCTGACCCCCAGTTTTGCTGCATCGATGAGGCTTTCCGGCGAGCTGCTGACAAACACGCAGCTCGTCTTTTCCACTGCATACCATCGCATTACCTCCATAATCATCGCCCTTGATAGCATCTGCAAGCCATCGTCTCGACGCCCAACAGTCGATCCATAAGGCGAGGTTGGCCACGCCATCCAGAAGTCCGGGGACGCATCGCCGGAACTCAGTATCTGGTCGAGGATCTTTATGAGCGCGGCAGCTTGAGACTTGCTCGGTGTACTGCGTTCCATTGTTTTTTTGCCAGAGATAAAGCCGAAGGGAATACCTAGCTTTCTGATTTGTCGCGCAACCTCGACGATCTCTGCATTTATGTCGCTTAGGAAAATGCTTCCGCGCCGATCGCTAGGAAGTAGAGTTCCATCTCGTTCGAATATGAGCAGGGTTGTGGCGTCAACATCCCGGAATATACAAATACCATTATGCTCTTCTGTCATATATCTGAAATCAAAGCCCTCTGAGCTTTGCCTCCTGGCGGTAGTCAGAAATAGTTTGCCTGCAGATTTTTGGCGTGATCAGAGAAGACCAATCCCAAGTGGAGTGGGTAAGCTGCCGTGTTGCGATCCCAAGGGCTAACTTTGCTGCAGGATCTCGGGACTACTTGTGTCTCTTGCTGCCGGAAAAATATCGAGGCTGTATGGCTATGAGTTAGAAATAAGAAGCAGTTTTGGCGGGGGCCTGTCCCCCGTAGAATTGCGCTTAGCTGCTCGAGATAACGCGGTTTCTAGAGTTTCGAAGTGCGCGTGTTCGATCACCGTTACATCTCTAACCGTATATCTAGTAACAGCTCGACATCAATGCTTCGCGCAGTCAGCCTATATGGATTCCCGCCTATAGTGGGCGGTCATGCGGGAAAGTAAGTATCCCAATTTGTTCGCCGTCCGCCCATCATATACGCTCAAAAGGAGCGCGGAAGATGAGGAACAGACGGCCTATATCGGATGAATCCATTTCGTCGACGAAAGTCGGTGTCGGGCGCTGCTGTGGTCACCACGGAGAGTTTCTGCAAGGTGTTTTCGCCGACGATGTCCACCACCTCAAGCGCGGATTACTGACGGTCCCGTGCCCAATCTACCGAAGCCATGCGAGTTTTTGGCCCCGTGAGACAGGACCTGTCACCGTCCGCCCTGCGTGGTGCACGAAAGCCGTGAAGGCCGCGGAGCTCACTCTGAAGCTCATTAAAGAATCTATCATTGGCGGCGATCTGACCATCGACAGCAATATTCCTCCGGGCTCAGGGTTCGGCTCGTCCACGGCAGACGTTATCGCAACAATTCGCGCCGTCGCAGATTTCGCACAATTGGTGCTTCCCCGCGACACGGTTTCAAGAATCGCCGTCGACGCCGAAATTGCAAGCGATTCCCTCGCTTATGGCGACCAACCGGTCCTGTTCGGTCATCGTTCTGGCGCCCTGATAGAGACCTTTGAGGGTGACTATCCTCGCCTAGTTATCGTCGGCTTTGACACAGGCGATCCACCAGTCGCTACGGATGAATTCGCTCCAGCGCGATACTCACCTGAAGAGATAGAGACTTTCTCCATTCTTCGAGCTCTTGCAGCTCGTGCCATTCGCTCAGGTGACGCTGCCGCCCTGGGCCGTGTCAGCTCAGTCAGCGCCGAGATGAACCAGCGACATCTGCCAATCTCAAGGTTCGCCGACATAGTGAAAATAAGCGGAATCTCGGGGGCGCTCGGAGTCCAGGTCGCCCATAGCGGTAACGTGGCTGGCTTGGTTTTTGGTGCGGGCGAGAGAGATCAGGTAGATGCAGGGCGCCGCATTTTACATGAAGAGGGGTTTGGCAAAGTTATAGAGTTTGACGTATTCGCAGCGCCTCGAGCATGGTCATGAACGGCTTCGCGAGGTCGAAGCTTCAGGAATATGAAAGTCCACGGGTGGCGAGACTTCGGCCGAACCTTTGGGGTCTCGCTTTTTCCCTGATGAAGCTTTTACCAGCGCGGTTCATGCTTGATCGCGCTGAGGAAACTGGCGAGTTGCGGGCCGGCGGGCACATCGTCGAAACGACCTCCGGCACATTCGGCCTGGCGTTGGCCATGCTTGCCGCGGCCCGACAATATCGCCTGTCTCTGGTCACAGCAGACAGCCTAGTCGATGATGTTTTCGAACATCGATTAAAGCTTTTAGGTGCAACAGTCGTCGTGACCGAAGATCCGAACAAAAGCGGAAATCAGCGAGTGCGGCTTGACGTAGTGAGGACATTGCTTTCACAGGATCTGACCGCCTTTTGGCCGAACCAATATGCGAATGCTCACAATCCGATGTCATATGCCTCGGTCGCCAGTCTGATAATCCGCAAAATCGGACGAGTGGACCGGCTGGTGGCAAGCGTTGGCTCGGGGGGCTCAATTAGTGGGACCGCGCATTTCTTGAGAACCGCATTTCCGGAGCTGGAGGTTGTGGCTGTGGATACTTATGGTAGCGTTTTATTCGGGCAGCCCCCGGCACCACGGAGGGTCCGAGGTATGGGAAATAGCATCGTCCCGGAGAATTTGCGCCACGACTTGATTGATCATGTGCACTGGGTTGGAGCCGACCTCGCCCATCAGGCAACACTCGCTCTTTATCGTGCGCATGGAATATTCGCTGGCCCGACAAGTGGTGCGGCGTTTCTAGTCGCCGACTGGTTTGCAAGGAGAGATCCACAACTGAAAACGGTGTTCCTGCTTCCAGACGAAGGTTATCGCTATTTGTCGACAGTTTATGCAATCGATCAGCTTGGCGACGTCAATCTGTCAACGGAAAGCATATCTCCCGGCCCATTGATTGCACAGCTCGGACCAGCCGGAAATGATGCCGACTGGTCCAGTTTCGTTTGGGCACGGCGATCACTCGCTCAGGTTATGTCTCGCACCTAAACCGACATTTTTGACTTGTGCACCCGGTCCGACAGCAATGGCCATAGAAGAGTCGCGGCGGTCGCCATCAGAAAGGCGACGTTGATCGGACTGCGCACAAGCACCGAATAGTCACCGGTGCTGATGATCAGGCTTTGCTGCAGGTTTTGTTCTAGAAGTGAGCCAAGCAGAAAAGCCAACAGAAGCGGAGCCAGTTCGTATCCGGCCTTTTGCAGCAAATGCGCAGCGAAACCGCTGGTAATCATGACCCCAACGTCGAACAGGCTGTTGTTGATGCTGAAGGCTCCAATAGTGCAGAAGACTAAGATGAGCGGCGTTAGAACCGCCTCTGGCACCTTCAGCAACAATACAAAGAAGCGAACAAGCGGAACGTTGAGGACGACAAGCATGGCGTTCCCGACGAGCATGCTGGCAACGACTCCCCAAAACAGATCGGGATGCAGATTGAGCAACTCCGGTCCAGGTGTAACACCTTGCATGAGAAGGGCGCCCATAATCACCCCGATGACCGCATTGGCTGGGATGCCTAGGCAAAGAAGGGGAATAAAGCTTGCCTGCGCCGCCGAATTGTTAGCACTTTCCGGGCCGGCTACGCCTTCGATCGCGCCTTTCCCAAAGCGATCCGGTGTTGAGGAAAGCTTCTTTTCCATGACATAACTTGCGAAGCTCGCGATCAATGCGCCACCACCTGGTAGCAATCCCAGAAGGAAACCGAGAGCTGATCCTCGCGTGATCGGTCCAGCGGACGCCTTCCATTCCTGCCGATCTGGTAATAGGTCGCGAAGGCGGTAGCTCGGCAATTTGTTCGACTGGCCTGCAAACTTCTTCTCGGCTGATGCCAATACCTCGCTGACACCAAACAAGCCCATCGCGAGGACTGCGATATCGATACCGTCTCGCATGTCTGGGCTTCCAAATGTGAAGCGCTCCTCGCCCGAGACGAGGTCGACGCCGAAGGTCGAAAGCAACAGTCCGAGTCCGACCATGGTCCACGCCTTGCTGCGCGATCCGTTGCCGACCGAAGCGGCCAAGGTCAAGCCGAACAGGACAAGACCTGTGCGTTCTATGGGACCGAAACTCAGCGCCTTTTCGGCGAAAGAGGGTCCGACAATGGCTATGCCGAGTGTCGCGGCGATGCCTGCAATAAAACTGGCAAAGGCTGACATCCCAAGTGCCGCGCCCGCCCGTCCCTTCGAGGTCATCGCGTAACCATCGAGTGTTGTGATCGCACTGGCCGCTTCACCGGGCACACGGATAAGGATCGAAGTTATCGACCCACCATACATGGCACCGTAATAAATCGCCGCAAGCAGAATGATCGCGGCCGTTTGGTTCAGCGAAATTGAGATCGGCAAAAGCAGGCTCACCGTCGCCGTCGGGCCGAGTCCCGGCAGGACACCGACCGCAGTCCCGACAATTACACCCACCAGTGCAATACCGAGATTGGTGGGCTCAATAGCGATGGAAAGGCCATGCAGAAGATTAAGCAACGCGTCCATATCTAACTCCAAATGCCCTGCGGTAGCGGAACGGAGAGCAGGTTATGAAACACGCTCCAGCTCGTAGCAGCCGCAATGGCTGCGATTGCGGTTGAGCGCATCCATCCGACCTGTTCGATCCGGCCGAGGACAAGGACAATGAACAGGAAGATGGCAGGGCCGGTGCCGAGGAGGTGAACGCCGACGACAAAACCTACGATCGCGACGCAGTATTGCAGAAAGCGGACCCAATCGGTGGCGTCGTCACTCTCATGCGTGTGGGACGTCTTGATCACCTTGCGCAAAAGGCCAACGATCATGATGACCGATGCCGCCAATGGAAACAGGCCCGGACCGGGTGCTCCGAATGACCAGATACCAAGGGATAATGAGCTGGCAGCTGCGACAAGCGCTGCGACCATGAGAAATGCGGGGACTATTTTTGACGGAGTCATCTTGCAAACCCCAACAGCTCGATCTGTTTTCCGATGTCTGTGAAATTCGTCTTCACGGATGCGGTCAATGCATCGCTATCTTCGTACGTCTCCTGGCCGCCCAGCGTGGTGAGGAATTTTCCGTAAACCTCGGTTCCAAGCATGTCCTGTATTGCCTGCTCCCAGAAGCGGACAATGGGCTTCGGAAGATCAGCGGGACCGAACAATCCGTACGAGCTGGCAACAGATAACGGATATCCAAGTTGCTTGAATGTGGGGATATCGGGATGGCCGGCGATAGGATCCGGTCCACTTTCTGCCAATAGCCGCACTTTACCGGCGCGCAGATGAGGGGCAAAATCTGCGGCTACCACCATATCGATATGGCCCCCCAGCAACGCTGTAATCGCGTCAGTACCACCGGAAAACGGTACGAATGCGCCTGTCACCGCCTCCTGACGGAAGGCCGCTTCCGTTGCGATATGCGCCATGCCGCGTGGTGCAGCGGTGGCCCACCGTAACTTGCCAGCGTTGTCCTTGGCAAAGGCCAGGAGTTCCGCCCACGACTGTAACGGACTGTCGGCACGGACGAAGGCAGGTATCGCAGTGTTGGCGAAGGCGGTAATGTAGGTGAAATCTGACAGTGGATTGTAAGGAAGGTTCTGGATTTGAGGAGCAACCAATATCGGGCTCGCCGAATAAAGCGATAGCACAGATCCGTTTGCCGGCGCGCGCCGCACCTGATCGGTTGCGATCGTGCCACCGGCGCCGGGACGAAATTCGACGCCAACCGGATAGTTGCGATTCTGCTTGGCATATTCCGCGGCAACTCGCGCAGCGAGATCACCGGCTCCGCCTGCCGAAAATCCAACCACGATGGTCGCACTTTCGCTGGGCGTCTCGATCGGCTGTGAGAATGCAAATGTCGGCAGGGTCAAAACACCACCCGACGCGATTAAAAATTGACGTCTGTCCATTATCGGTTCCCTATTATTTGTTCTTGAAGTTCTGCCTGTAGCCGCAAATTTCCCCGCGGCGCATTGCGATCTGTTAGAGTACGGCCATTGCCTCCTGTGGCGATCTGAAGACCACTTTCGGCTTCGATGCGGAGTCGGAAAAATCGAGATCTTTCAGACCGGACGCAGTAGTGACTGCAATGACGGTGTCGCCGCTTGAAATCTGCCCGCTCATCGCAAGCCTGCGGATTGCGGCAAGAGAAGCGACCGACGACAGCTCGGCGAAAACACCCTCGGTTTTGGCTAGCTGGGAACGCATCTCGAAAAGCTCAAGGTTCGTGAGTGGACAGGCGATGCCATCGGATTGTTTGATCGCACGCAGAGCCTGATAGCTGCTTTGCGTCGCTCCAATCGACACCGCTACGGTCTCGAAGCTTCGTGGCACCGCTGCCACGTCATCACGTCCGTTAAATAAGGCTTGCGCGAGTGAGCCGTACGCTTCGGCTGCTACAAGGCGCGGCAGTTTGTTGATGATGCCAAGCCCGCTCAGATCCACGAAGCCCTGCCACAGCCCAGCAAGAGCGTCTCCATAGCATACCGGCAACACGCACCAGTCCGGAGCTTTGCCGCCCAATTGTTCGACGAGCTCATAGGCAAGCGTCTTATAGCCCTCAATACCAACGGGATGGCTGCCAATCACCGGCGCGCGGAATGGGGATGCTATCAACCAGCCGTTCTCAACTGACGCCTTGGCGAGGAATCGCCATCGATCCTGCTTCTGAGCAAAGGGAAGCATGGTCGCGCCAAACGCATCGATCTGTGCCGACATAGCCCGCGGGCCGTCAGATGTCGTTGCGACCACACAGCGAATACCGGACTTGCTTGCATAGGCTGCGAGCGACGCACCAGCATTTCCAGAGCTTGCAGTCGCGACGGTGCTGTATCCCCGCTGGCGAGCATAGGAGATGAAGACAGCCGAGAACCGGTCCTTGTGGGAGCCGGTTGGATTGCGGCTTTCATCTTTCAGCATCAGATCGGGAACACCAAGCGCTGGTCCCAGTCTTGAGAGGGGCGAGAGCGGCGTCAAACCTTCACCAAGTGTTTCCTGATGCTGAGGCGAAATGGGCAACATTGCCGCGTATCGCCAGATTGATGGGACCGTGCCGGGATGCCAGAAGTTCAGGTTCCAATGGATCGGATAGGTGGCCTTGAAATTGGACGGTGCGGTAGCGGAGCAAAGCGGGCATCCTTCCGAGGTGATCGGGAAAGTCGCCGGAACGACATGCTGGCAGCGTAAGCAGGTGAGGGTGAAACCAAGTGTCGTCATGGTGCGATCACCTTGAGCGGCCCGGCATCGGTCAACCTTTCCGCACCCTCTGCGGTGATGACGAACATATCCTCGACCTGCAGGCCGTAAGCGCCAATCTGGTAATATGGTGTCTCTATGCAGATCACCATTCCTTCTTCGAGCACGTCTTTGCTTGATGCAGATAGTAGAGGTGCGTCATAACCATCTAGTCCGATTCCGTGTCCGACATGATTGCGCTGGTAATTGGCGATGCCACATCTGCGAACCTCTTCGCATACGGACAGGAACACCTCGCTCGCCTTGGCGCCCGGACGTGCCAGCCGTGCTCCGAGTTCGACACCAGAGCGAAGTGCCGCGTAAAGCTGATTAACCGCTTCGGAATTTTGACCGAACATGGCGATACGGGCAATATCGGCTCTGTAGTGCTTGTAGCGGCCTCCGACATCAAACCGGATAACATCACCCTGTCGTAGCTCACGATCGGATGGCTGCACATTCATCAAGGCGCTTCGTTCGCCGAAGCCGATACATCCAAGCACCGGGACCGCGTCGGCTTGGACTGTAGTGGTGTGGAAGACGCGTGCCATTTCCACTTCGGTCATGCCGGCATGGGCCGCCCCAAGTGCGGCATCAACCGCCTGTTCAGCAATCTGCCCGACCCGGCGCAATCGCGCGATTTCTTCCGACGTCTTGACCGTGCGAACCTTGCGGAGCGTGGATGTCGCATCGACGAAATGAGCGTCAGGCACCGATGCTTTCAGTTTCTCAAGGTAGCCCGGCTGGAGGCCGTCTATGTCGATACCGATCCGGGATCTTTCAAGCGAGAGCTCCTTAATCTCAGCCGCCAGCGCTTCGATCGGATGGGCAAAACATGTCCCGGCCTGCATCGCCATAAGTTTGCGGCTGGCCCGGTCAAGCTTATCGTTAGACCCGGCCTGAAAGGAAAACTCGCCATAGCGGCGAACTCGCTCGACCGTGACATCCTGGTCGGCAACCAGATCGAGTGTTCCACTGCTTGTTATGATGCTCGACATGTCAACTGCATCGCCCTTGCGGGACTGAAGCGCGTAGGCCTGCGGGCCGGGCCGGATCCACTGTGGCAATGCCCAGAAGCCTGAGAGGTAGGTTACATTTTCTGCTGCTGTACCGATGATCGCATCGAAGCCGCAGTGATCCATTTCTCGCAAAAGTCGATTTTGATTAAGCAACATCTTTATTCTCCTTGAACCTGGCCGGTGCCTCATCACCGCGCAGCACTTTGTTCGCGGCTTGCGCGACGCGCCCGCCAAGCTCGGCAACAGAAAGGCGTGGCTGGAGCGCGCGCGGGAATGCGAAGCTGAGTGCCGCGACAATGGCGCCTGAGGGATCCCGGATAGGCGCTCCGATTGAAAATACGCCAGCAATATTTTCGTTGAGCGCGGTCGTGTATCCGACCTGACGGGCACGCCGAAGCTGATCGATCAGCTTCTCGGCGTCGGTGACCGTACGAGGCGTCTTCGAAACAAATGGTTCATCGATGGCGAGCTGACGGACGTTGTCATCGGTGTCGTCCATCAGTAACGCCTTGCCTAACGCAGTCGAGTGAAGAAGCATTTTTTCACCAGGTGTTGCGCGTATTACTAGAGAGCCGCTGCTCTGCAAGGCGTCCAGATAGATCGCTTTTGTGCCGCGCCGCGCGCCGAGAAAGGCGTTCAGGTCCAGATCATCGGCCAAGCGTTTCAGCTGTATGCGCGCCAGTGCGATGAGTTCGTCCTGATCCAGAAGTTTGCGGGCAAGGTTCAGGATCTCCCGTCCGGAGCGATAGCGACGGGTCTCCACGACTTGGTCGACAAAACCTTGTTCAGTGAGAGTGTTCAGTATCCGTTGAATGCTTGACGGGCTCTGAGCGCTGCGCCGAGCGATCTCACGGACTCCCAGCGGCTCTTCCGCCGCTGTTATTACTCTCAGGACCGCGAGACCGCGCTCGAGAGACAAGTTTCCTTGCATGTCGTGTGTTCCGTATATGCGTACAATGTTCCTTTTAGGAGATTAAGTCAGTCGAGCTTGCGTGCTGTCAAGTGAAAATGGCGGGTATAACGTGTCGTGATATAGTTTACATTTCTGCAGCATCGCCGGATGGAGACGCGTATCACCATCGGCAAAAACGTTAGACGAATCCGCAAGATTCGCGGTATTACCCAGGAGGAACTCTCCTTCCGAAGTGGTTTTACCCGCGCTTATTTGAGTGAGTTAGAGAACGGCCGCTCTAATCCTACTATCTCGTCGATTGAAAGGATTGCTCAGGAATTGGGCGTAACGATTATCGACCTAATTAGTTCGCCCGATTCCTCCACAACGGACCTTCCGGCAGCTCATTCGAAAAAGGTTAGGAACCGCTCTGGATCGTAGTCAAGCGCAATAGCTAACGCTTCGATCGTGTCGACTGTCGGGGAGCTCTCCTCCCTTTCCAGCTTTCCAACATAATTGCGATCAAGCCCTGCCATTTGGGCTAACTCAAACTGCGACAACCCGGATCGATGTCGGGCCAAACGCAGATTACGGGCGAAAATGCTTCTCAATCTCATCACGCCCGTATTTTCCAAACGGTGCGACAGCCCTCCACCTACTATAGTGGGCAATCTGACAGATAGTCATTTTCGTCGCACCAATCCGAGGGTAGCGTGACGGCATTTGAGCACGGAGAGATTTATGAATCGATGCGTCCCGGACCCATTCAGGATTTTCAACTCGGCGATTACCCAGGCAGACGAACCTAAGCAAGTCGCTCGTGCTCTATACCAGCTCGGAAGCCGCTTTGGCTTTAAGGCGCTTTCAATCTCTGAAACGCTTCCAATCTCCTCCGACCAACCACCGCACGAGACACTCGCTGAGTACTGGCCAGACGACTGGCCCATTGAAGATACGCGACGGTGGCTTTCCTTGCACCTAAGATATCGGTGGATCGGGCTGTTACCAGGCTCCCTTACCCTCCACACATCCAGCCTATCGAAGCAGACTCAATCAGAGAATCGTGAACAGGTTGCGATAAACACGGCCAGATACCAAGACGTCATGTTTGTACCCCTGCCGCAGTCTGACGGACGCTTGGGAATTGTCACCTATTTCGGGCAACGGAGAGATGATAGCGCCGCGGCGACGATGCTTCTTGAGGCGGGCGCATTCATTGCCTTTCAACGTTTCCGAGTATTGAAGAATTCATCGGGAACTTACATCCTGACCTATCGACAAAGGTTGATTTGCAGTTTTCTGGCAATTGGAAAATCGTCAGCAGAAATTGGCTCTATCCTGGGCATCACTGAGGCGACCGTGGATCAGCATGTTCGCAATTGCAAAGAGCGATTGGGAACTTCTAACAGAACTTCAACTGTCATCGAGGCAATTAGGCGTGGACAACTTTTATCTGTTCCGCTTCCGATATCTGGCTCTTCGCGTGAGCCGATCTGATGCCGCAATTGTTCATCAAATCGACGTTTCGCGTGCCAAGCGACTCACGATCTAGTCGCTTTCGATCCCGTGGTGTGACCTTTATGCCTTGCGGTTGCGGGTAACCTAGCATTATTGGGATAGCTGTGATTGGGGCAGCGGGTAGCACGCCTAGCAGCTATCGCCTCCCTTCATAAAGACGATCATCTGCCGCTCTGTCGAGAGCCCTGAGGCAGGCGCAAGAATGGCAGACCTCTGGCATTGAGCCCGCTTTAGCGTAGCATATGGACACTCTGATCGAGACGGTCCGGAACGAACCATCGGTATTACTTCCGTCGTGTGGTGAGGGCGAAGAATGGCAACGAATGGCCAGACGTTACAATCGACTTTCAAGCAGGGCGCCTGTCGAACCGTTTCGCGTCGCTCCCGGACATGGCGATACACTCAGGCTGATCTCGTTGAGCGAAGTGGGCTGAAGAAGGAGGAGACGTCGTTTACCTCCAAACGGCACCTTGTTCTTCTCAATCTGAAGGGAGCGTCGGAGGAAGGAGAATATTTTATTGACGGAAAGAATGCCGGTTTTGTGCCTCGAAAGCCCGGCGCAGTGCTGTTCGTGCCGGCCGGCTGCCATTGGAGCGGCTGGGAGGCCGGTGCACCGACCGCAGCTTATCTATCGATCAGCGTCGATCCGTCTTTCGTATCACAGCTGATCTCGCAATCACCGACGCAGGTATTGCCATCGCTTGTTCCAGATCTCGGCTTCGAGGACCCGATCATCATGAATGCTGCCCGAGCGATCGGCACGGAGATCGATGACAAGAATCCCGCGGGTACGATGCTGATTGAAGGTTATGTCACGACGATATTCGCACAACTGATGCGAAAACGGAGTTTCGCGCAAAGTCCAAAGAAGGGCGGAATTGCGCCGGCACTTCTCAGTCGCGTGATCGACAGGATCGACGACCAGCTTGCAGACAACCTTTCCTTGACGGACCTTGCGAGCATGGCGGAATTCAGCGTGCCGCATTTCTGTCGGGCGTTCCGGCAGTCTATGGGCTGCTCGCCTTACTCGTTTATCATTCGACGTCGGATCGAACGGGCCAAGGACCACCTGCGTCACACAGCGATGACGATTACTGAAATCGCACTTTCATCAGGGTTTTCCGATTCCAGCCATTTCTCCAACATTTTTCGGCGCGAAGTTGGAATGACCCCGCTTGCCTACAGGGCGAGCTGGCCAAGCAAGGCCAGCGACTGATTTCTTGATCGGATCCCACAGCCCTATCAATTAGCAACAAGCGCGCACTTGCGTAGCAGAGGCATCCTCGGAAAAACAACCGAGGGGCAATATGACTATTCAACAGAGTGTCGGCGTATTTCGCGCGACCGCTGATGACGTGCAACCAGCATTGCGCGTCATCGAACTCAAGAAACAATTCGGCCCGGTCGAGGTTCTAAGAGGCGTATCTCTGACGGCCCGGCGCGGAGACGTGATCTCAATCCTGGGGAGCAGCGGATCAGGGAAGAGCACATTCCTGCGTTGCCTGAACTTTCTGGAGGCGCCTACTGACGGTGAAGTCTGGGTGTCAGGTCGGCATGTCAGGATGCGGGAAGGGGTTGCAGGACAGCGGGAGATAAATGCGCTTCGTGCCCGGCTCGGCATGGTCTTCCAGACATTCAACCTCTGGTCCCACAAAACGGTTCTCGACAACATCATTGAAGCGCCGGTCCACGTTCTCGGCCTCTCCAGGGGCGAGGCGATCGAACGCGCAGAGGCATTGCTCGTTAAGGTCGGGCTGGCGGATAGACGCAATGCCTACCCGTCGCATCTCTCCGGTGGGCAACAGCAGCGGATCGCCATTGCGCGGACGCTGGCGATGGAGCCGGAGATCCTGCTGTTTGATGAGCCTACATCAGCGCTCGATCCCGAATTGGTGGGTGAGGTCCTTAAGGTCATCCGGGCTCTGGCCGAGGAGGGGCGGACAATGCTCGTCGTGACGCATGAGCTCGGCTTTGCCAGGCAGGTGTCTGACCGCATCATGTTTCTACATCAGGGTCAGGTCGAAGAGGAAGGTAGCCCAGACACCGTCTTCGAAGACCCGTCCTCGCCGCGGCTGAGGCAGTTCCTGGCATCCCATGTCGGAGCCCTGCGGTCATGATGAACATGCAGGGATTTGCCGACCAGATCGCGATCGGCGCCGTTACGACATTGCAAACCGCGGCGGCCAGCCTCGTGCTTGGCATCGGCCTCGGTCTGTGCGGGGCTGCTGCAAAACGCGCAAGCTCGCGAGCGACAAGATCAGTTGCTGGCGCCTACACAACGATTGTGCGTGGTGTCCCAGAACTTCTCATCATCCTAATCCTGTATTTCGCAGGTACGGCCGCACTCTCGGCCCTGTTCGGCCGCTATCTCGAGGTCGATGCGTTTGCTGCAGGTGTTTTTGCGCTGACGATAGTGTTCGGGGCTTACGCGACCGAAGTATTCAGGGCGGCCATCCAGGCGGTCCCGGCCGGACAGATCGAGGCCGCCCGGGCTCTCGGGTTGTCGAGGATATCAATCTGGCGCCTCGTCATTTTGCCGCAGATGTGGCGCTACGCATTGCCCGGCCTGGGAAATCTCTGGCTCACTCTTCTGAAAGACACGGCGCTGATCTCGGTTGTCGGGCTGGACGACCTGATGCGCAAGGCAAGCGTCGCAGCTGGAGTGACCCATGACCCGCTGACATTCTATTCGGCCGCTGCCCTGGTCTATCTTTTGTTCACCTCAATATCGCTTGTTGCGCTCGCAGCCCTCGAGAGACGTTCGTATCGCGGCATTCGCACCGCGTGATCGGAGAATAATCATGAACCTGTCGCTCATCCTCGATGTGCTGCCGCTGCTCGCCGATAGCATGGTCCTTACGGCAAAACTGACTATAGCCTCGATCATCCTTGGCGCTTTTATTGCATTACCACTATCCCTGATGCGCGCGTCGTTGACGGCTTTCCTATCCTTTCCCGTCCTCGCCTACACATTCGTGTTTCGCGGCACGCCGCTGCTCATTCAGCTGTTCCTCGTTTATTACGGAGCAAGCCAGATGGATTGGATAAGGTCGAGTGCCGCCTGGTTCATTCTGAGGGAGCCATTCTGGTGTGCATTGATTGCGTTTTCGCTCAATCATGCGGCCTACACGACCGAGATCCTTCGCGGAGGGATCAGGGCAGTTCCGTTTGGCGACGTCGAGGCAGCTAAGGCGCTCGGCATGTCCTATGCGTTGCGAACGCGGCGAGTGGTTCTGCCGGCTGCGATCAGGCTCGCATTGCCTGCATATGCCAATGAAGTTGTGCTGATGTTGAAGGCAAGCTCGCTTGCAAGCACGATTACATTGATGGAGTTGACAGGCACCGCACGAAAGATCGTCGCGCAGACATTCTCTCCCTATGAGGTCTTCATCTCTGCAGCGGTTATCTATCTCGGCATCACATTGGTGATCTCATACGCCTTTGCGCACCTCGAGCGGCATCTCGCGAAACATCAGCAGCGCAATGCCCAAACTGGAATGTTCTGGTTTGCCGAGATGATCGCAACTTTACGCCCGCGTTTGCGAGGGAGTGTGTCGCGATGACGACGATGCTAAATTCACGGCCGCTCCTCGACCAGACAGTTATGTGCGACGATGCAACCTTGCGAGGAAGTTGCTACGAGATTGATCTGGAGGCAATTCGGCATAATTATCGCCAGCTTCGAGCACATCTTGGCGGACACGTAAAAATCCATGCCTGTCTGAAACGGAACGGATATGGCTGCGGTGCAGGACCGGTCGCCGCCGCACTCGCAAGTGAAGGTACTTATGGCTTTGCCGTCGCATCGCTAATGGATGCGATTGCGATCCGACGCGAAGGCGTTTCAAATCCAGTTCTTCTTTATCCGGGCTCAGGCATAGCCGCGGCCCGAACGATTGACGCGCTTGGTCTGACGGTCAGCATTTCGAGTATCGACGAATTGCGGCAATGGAGATCGGTTATCGGGCGGCTACGTGTGTTCCTCAAGGTCGACCTGGGTTTTTTCCGTGCCGGAGCGACGCCGTTGTCTGTCTGTGAATTGCTTGCAGCGGCCGCGGATGATCCTCGGGTTTGCGTAGAGGGCATGTACGCCCATATGAGCGAACTTCCAACATCGGGAACGCGGGCTGCCCGAGAACAATTCGGCAGGATGCGTGCGATCGTCACGCGCGCGGAACGCCGTGGCCTTCGCCCGCCACTCGTCATGATGTCGAGCACTGACGGCGTGTTGAACCATCCGGAGATGGACTTTGATGCCGTCGATCCGGGGGCTCTGTTCTTCGGCGTCGCGGAAGGGACCAAGGGGCCTCGCTCAATGCCTTTGCAACCTGCGCTGAAGACTGTTCGCACACGGCTGGTATCGGTCAAGCGCACGGATCGATCGCTTGGGACCGTTCCAGATGTTGCCGGATTGCGTCGAGGAATGCTGCTTGGCGTTATCGGAATGGGATGGGGAGATGGCCTGCCCAGGCAACTCCCGCCAAACATCACCGCGCTCGTGAGAGGACGACGTGCGCGACTTCTACCACCCAGCCATCTCGAACACATTCGGATCGACTTGAGCGATGTCCCTGACGCTCGCTTTGGCGATGAAGTCGTACTGCTCGGAAAACAGGGAGATCAAACGATCACCCATGAAGAGATTGCATTCCAATGGGGAACGGACGTCGTCGGGCTCTACGGCCTGCTTCGGGATCACATCCCGAAAATCTACCTCTAAGCAAACCAACAAGAAGGGGAATATCATGAGAAGATACATCATCGTAATTCTGCTGTCCTTGATTCCAACGGTTGCGTCGCAGGCGAATGCGCAGCAGGAAAGGCATGTTAGGATCGCGACCGAGGGCGCATTCCCGCCCTGGAACGCGGTCGATAATTCCGGCCAGGCAATCGGCTTCGATATCGATGTCGGCAAAGCAGTCTGCGAGCGCGCCAGGCTCAAGTGTGATTTCGTTACTCAAGCTTGGGACGGAATTATTCCGGCGCTGACAGTGGGGAAGTTCGACGCTATCATGGCGGGCATGTCGATCACCGAAAAGCGGAGGCAAGTCATCGCGTTTTCGCGGCCTTATGCCCTGACGTCCAACTATTTCGTCGTCGCTCGGTCCAGCGATATTGCACCGCTCGGTTCTGATACAAAGATCGATCTTTCGGCCAATTCAGAAGAGAACAATGCGTTACTACGGACACTAAAAACACATCTGCGGGGCAAGGTGATCGGCGTGCAGGGCTCGACCAACGCCGAAGCGTTCGTCCACGAGTATTTCGGTGAGGCCGTCGAGATCCGTATTTACGACAAGCAGGATAATCTTAATCTCGATCTCGTAGCAGGCCGCATAGACGCCGGACTGGCCGATTTCTCGGTATGGAAGAGCTTTCTAGATACGGCGGATGGTGCTGCGGTTGAGCTTTACGGACCTCGTCTGTCAGGCGGCCTCTTTGGCCCCGGTATCGGTATCGGCTTGCGAAAAACCGACGACGAGCTTGCTGCTAGATTTGATGATGCACTTGTATCCATTTCCCTCGACGGAACATTGAGGCAGATTAGTCTTCAATGGTTTGGAGCTGATCTCGTATCGCAATAACCTGGCGACATCGGTATAAAATATGACTCCCTGATCCCGATCTGATCCTTTGGCGTTAAACTCGAAGGAGGGCTCCACCGATGGCGGAGCCCTCTCGACGTCAATTCCGGGTGGCTCAGGACCACATAAGCTCCAGAGCGCGTTCCCTTTCTACTTCAGCAAATGTTGCATTTTAGCCCAGAACGATTTGACTGGCGGGAACTTCTAAATTTGTCGGTTGGCGAAGAACGCTGGCCACTCAAAATCACCGCTCGATTCATCAAGCGAGGTAGGTCTACCGAAGGTTAGGTGGATGGAACTTCGCCGTTGCTGGCAGATTGGACATTGCCACTTCAAGTTTGCATATCTACCGAAGCGGTGACGCTCGGCATAGTTATCTGCACATGGTGCCGTTTCGCAGGCTCAAATAGACGAAAAGGCTGGTCTTACGGATTGACATCTCGTAATGGCGAAACAAATGCTTTTGCGCCTGACAGAGGAGAACACTGATGGCCGACGAAACGACTACCGCAAACCCAAACGGCGTCACGACCGATACGCCTGCTGCAGCCCCTGCTGCAAAGAAGGTGCGTGCACCGCGCCGCCCGAAGGCCGTCGCAGAAGCAGCTACCGCTGACGTGTCCGCCGCGGCGCCGGAAACGCCGGCCAAGAAGACCCGCGCCAAGCGTGGCTCCAAACAGGTTGCCGCCAAGGCAGAAAAGAGTGTTGCAGAGCCTAAGGCGGCTATCCGCGTGCCACGCGCCACAAAGGCTGCATCTGCACCGGTCACTGCCGGCGACGATATCGGCGATCTGATCAAGCTCGAGGAAGAAAACAAACAACTACGCAAACAGCTTTCCGAAAAGCTGCGCGCGGAAAATGCCGATCTGCGCAAGCGCCTCGGTCAGGGTTGATAGCGGGCGTCAGGGTTTCGATCTATCACGAAAGCCCTACATCCCGATGCAAGTTCGCCGGGCCTGTAATCAGGCCCGGTCAATCCGATCCGCTGCAACGCGACGCTGCAGCCATGCCAAGGTTAGAATGCGATGAGAACACCATGGAGATTTGTAGCTGACCTGGTATCACGTAAGCCGAAAGCGCACGTAACCGACGACAATCGCCCGCACGCGACAGAGACACCGGCTCTTGAGTATCGACCAGCTGTTGAAGAGACATTTGAATCTGCGTCTTCTGAACATGCCGTTGAGGTCGGGCAACCGAACGAAGCAGAAGCTCCCACCTCGGCGCCAGATCTAATCCCAGAGACCCCGACAGAAACAGGACAAACCGGCCGTGCGCTGACCGCGACAGCTCCCTCTGTCGCAGCCGATGACGCGGTCTTAACACCCGCGGCGGTCGAGAGTGTCAACGTTTCTCATGTTGCCCTACAGGATAATCCCGATCGTCTCGTAACTCCTCGAAAGGTAGCAAGACCGAAAAAAGCCAACTCACCCGATTCGAATGAAATTGAAGTCAGCAAGGCGGATGCGGACGCAGCAGCTCCAGGGGGCAAACCGAAGACAATAGTCGAGGAAATGACAGCGCTCGACACAGAGGTAGAGATTTTACGTCGGCAGCTTTCGATAAAGCTAGCCGAGCAGAATGCCCTATTGCGCAAGATGCTCGAAAGGTTTGAGAGAAACTAACCGGAAAGCGCTAAAGTCTCGGAGAGCCCGAATGCCGGGGATGGTACGGAGGCAAACAGCACGAGGAGCACTCGCTCCGTTTCGTCCGTCCATTCCTGATCGACAAGGCAATAAGCGGTTTACTTATTGGCCATAGGGTCCGAACCAAGTGTCTATCCGCTGCGCAATTTCCATAGTTTTCGGGCAATTTTGAATGACCACGACATTTGATTCCGATATTTTCAATCTCGCGCCAATCGCCATGTGGATCGAAGATTTCAGCGAGGTGAATACGCTGTTCGATCAATGGCGCGCAGAGGGCGTCACCGACATCAGGTCCTTCCTGGCGCAGGATCGCGATCGCATCGTTGCATGCTCGACCAGGATCCGGATCCTCGACGTGAACGCCAAGACGCTCGAACTGTTTGAAGCTGACAGCCTGGAGCATCTGAGATCAAACATCGCCTCGGTTTTTCGGGACGATATGCTGGACACCCATATCAACGAACTGGCTGCGCTGTTCGAAGGAGAGAGGACTTTCTCCAGCACGACGGTGAACTACACGATCTCGGGCCGGCGGCTTGATATCCAGTTGCGTGGCGCCGTCCTTCCTGGCCACGAGGAAGCTCTCGACAAGCTGTTGCTCACGACCGAGGATATCACGGCTCGCGAGGACGCAAGACGCGCAGAGGCCGAGCAGCGCCTACAGGCGGAGGGCGTGTTTGAGCATTCGCCCGTGTCACTGTGGATCGAAGACTTCAGCCGGATCCGTGCCCTTACTGAGGATATTCGCGACCGTGGTATTACCGACTTCCGGACGTTCATGGATGTGCACCCGGAATTCGTGCATCAATGCATGAGCGAGATCGGTGTCATCGACGTCAACCAGGCAACGCTGGATCTTTTCTGCGCGAAGGATCGCACCGATCTGCTGCAGCGTCTGGGCGAGGTCTTTCGTGATGACATGGAAAAGCCGTTCCGCGAACAGCTGATGGAACTGTGGAACGGCAATCTCTTCCACCATCGTGAAGTCATCAACTACGCGCTGGACGGATCGGTGCGCCATATTCTCCTGCATTTTTCCGTTTTTCCAGGCCACGAGAAGGACTGGTCGCGCGTCCAGGTGGCGCTAGCCGACATCACGGCACGTAAGAAGGCAGAAGCCTATCTCGAATATCTCGGCAAACACGATGTCCTGACCAAGCTGTATAATCGTGCTTTCTATGCCGACGAGATGAACCGGCTGGAGCGCAAGTCGCTGCGGCCCGTGTCGGCAATCGTCATCGATCTCAATGGCCTGAAGGAGGCCAACGATCAGCTTGGCCATGACGCCGGCGATGGACTGCTTCGGCGCTTCGGTGAAATTCTCAACGGCGCCGTCTCGGCACCAAACCACGCCTGCCGGATCGGTGGCGACGAATTTGCAGTGCTCCTCCCAGGTGCCGATGCCAAGGCTGCCGGCACGATGATAGAAACCATCACGGAGCTATTGAAGATCAACAACCAGTTTTATTCCAACGCACCGCTCAGTATGTCCTATGGCGTCGCGACCAGCGAAGCGGGAGAAACGATGGAAGCGGTGGTCAGACGCGCAGACGCATTGATGTACGACCATAAGAAGGCACATTACGCCAACTCAGATATATCGGGCGAGGAATTGCGCAATAGGGCGCGCCCACGCTAATCCGGTTGCCGGAAGGGACCTCGTTCGACCGCGACAAATTATCCTTCGGGCCGCGTCAGAGAAGATCTAAGAAATTGTCCGATGAGGATGATCTTTTCGCAGATACTGGACGGCGATCCAAACCTCGCCAGCCACCGGATCGACCGGCGCAAGTCCGAGATCCGGAAGTACCCCGAGAAGAGTGTCGAAGTGTTCAGCATAGCGACGCCCAAGGGGCGGGAACGAGGGAATACTCGACACGATTTTTCCCGACAAAGGTAGGCGCAGGAGGCTTTGGCAGAGCAGAAGCCGGGACCGACTGCACCCGGCAAAATCGTTCGGCAATCTGCGCCTTCCACAAGGCGCTCTTTCTCTGTCGCCTTTTTCGTTCTATCCGCGACCTGTCACAAGCAAGCGAGCATTCCGGATGATCCGTCCCAATAGAGACGGCTGGCTTGTATCAATCGACAATGCCACGTCTTCAGACACTGGCTGCATCACCTCATCGAATACGGGGGGGATCCTCGCAACCTCGATTTGGGTCGCGATCGCCGCCGCGACGGCGACATGGGTCACCGTCCTTTCATCTGATTTTACGCCGACTGTGAGCCGCCCGCCGGCACGGATCTTATCCACCGCTTTCTGGGCGGCGGCCTGTACATCGTCGGCTTCGACGAGGGAGGTCTGTGTGACAAGATAAAATGGCATGGGTTCCGAGCTTTTTCCGTCATGCATTTCATTGTCAAAGTGTCTTGGTCAAGGCACAGGCGGGCCAATCAGAGCGACGGACGATAAAAATAATGCGTCCTCGCTGTTGCCTCAAACTACTAAGTCCGATTCAGGTCAATGAAGACGCTACGATCCAATCTTCTTCTCAACGCCATCCAAGCTCAGGCCCTCATTTTGCAATTCTCAATCCGTGGCGAATGAAGCAAAAAGGGTGCTCGACCCAGATGGGAGTGCTTTTTTTGCTCCCGGGTATCGCCAAATACCACGGCGAAATCCCGCGGACAGGACAATTGTGAACAGGGATGCTTCTGGAGATATTGTTGACGGATGACAATTTCATGTCGCGATGGAAGGTTTCGGCTGATAGACCGCGCCGCTATCCAACGTGTTGAGTGAGATGACATGGCCATCAGTCCCGAAGCCCGCAGAGCTATCGCAAAACGCGCAATCGATCGTGCGGCGGCTCGAGGCGAGCCTATCGATGAAGATCCCGCTGTCGTTGCTTTGCTGGAGGAGTGGATACGCGGCGAGATTGAAATGAAGACGATGCGCGACTCCTATCTCGATATACTCGCGCTTCGGGAAGCCGAGCGCCGGGGCCGTTTTTCAAAAGTGCAAGTACGATCGGAGCCCGACGCTTCCTGATTGTCGATAGACTCCGGTCTACCGCTAATGCAGCCTCCGGTTCTGCATCAGAAATAACGTCGATGCCAGTTCATCGTCGCCATCCCGAGGTCACTTGCGCTTGGCGTCAAGCTCGGTGGCGAACTGGACGGTACGGCCCGATGCCGGACAGGCAGGAGATAAACCGACGATTGGCAGCTTCCTTCGCTCTATCGTAGGGTCACAATTGTGACACAGGCATCACCTACGGAAATTCGCCTCAGCCAAGGTTGAGCAGCCGTTGATTTCGGCTATCCTGTGTTAACATTGTCAAACACGCGTATCGTGGAAGCGCTCTTTACGGCGCGCTTGACGTCTCGTCAGACGCAGGAAAGTAACTTGAAAAACACCATCAATCGAGCACAGCGCAATTTCGTTGTCGAATACAAGTCGAGAGACCGCCGTCCGAAGGTGGAGGGGAAGTCTATATGGGGCGACACGAACTTCAAGGCGCTTGCGCAAGCTGTTGCCGATGACATGCCACATGCGGACATCGAACCGGAATGTGCTGGTAGAAGCGACCCGCAGCAAGAGAAAATCGTCGGTAGAACCGATGACCATTTGCCGGCGCCTGGCAAACCACCTGAAGCCGAAATTACGACGATGGATTTGCCGATGTGGGCGTTACCGGTCGACGACGCCGAAACGCTGATTGTTTTGCCGACTACGTGTGAGTCTAAAAATAAAAATCCACGAGAAACTGCATTGGTTCGCAAGGCGAGGAAAATTCAGGCACCCGAGACCTTCGCGGCGGCAGAAATACTGGGGCCTACTTCATCATTCGACCACTATGACATCCTCACTGTCCTCCAAATGGAAAATCAGCGGCTCAAACAGCTTCTAGCGGAAAAGCTCCGGTCGGAAAACGAGCTGATGCGAGCAATGCTGCAGCGGTTTGAGGCATAAAATGACAGATATGGATCAACCGCCTTACCGTCGCGTGACCACACTGCCCTGGGTTTCGGCGCCCATCAGCCGAATCTCGACTGCATTTTCCCCCGGATCACATTTTGGGGCGCCGAAGCGCCCCTATTAGCGGTTGCTGCTGTCGCCAAGGTAGGGCCAAGACAAATCTTTCACGGACTACCCTGAAGCTTCCGCCCTCGATACTGCATGCCTGCTCGCCAGATTTTTTCAATCGATCGTGAACCCGTCGTCAGCCAGCGCCTTGTTCAGATATGAGAGCGCCACATAACAACAACGAACATTTTAAAACTGATCTCCGTATTCGAGATCAGATAATTCATGCGCTTTATCTCAAGCTGAAATCTGAAAGGGAGACGCGTGAAGCTCTTCTCGATGCGTCCCAAGCGGGGGCCGGGCCAGAGGTTCTGGAAGCCATTGCATCCGATCCTATCCCCGTGATCGATGACTTGGGACAAGAAGAGACGGTAAGAGCGCTCGTGGACCGGTTTATCCTGAGATCGGATATGCAGTCGGTTCAAAACAGCGGCACTGGCCGGTGACGCGTGATGCCTAGCAAGGTTCCTGCCTATCAAGCCAAGCGCGATTTCAAGAAAACCGGAGAACCTCCGGCGACGTCGAGGTTCGGCTATCGAAGCGCCTTCGGTTCGTTATCCAGAAGCATGATGCCACTCGCCTCCACTACGATTTGCGACTGGAGCTTGATGGCGTCTTCAAATCCCGGGCCGTCACTCGCGGCCCATCGCTCGATCCGGCCGACAAGCGGTTGGCGGTCGAGGTCGAAGACCATCCCCTCGACTACGGTGACTTTGAAGGCACGATCCCGAAGGGCGAATATGGCGGAGGCACCGTCATGCTTTGGGATCGCGGTTACTGGGAACCCGAAGGCGACATATCGCCCGAGGCGGCCATGAAGAAAGGCGATCTCAAGTTTGTTCTCCATGGCGATCGCTTAAAAGGCAGCTTCGTGCTGGTGCGGATGAAGAAGGATCGCGATGGCGGCAAACGTACCAACTGGCTGCTGATCAAGCATCGCGACGATCATGCCGTCAGCAGCAGTGGTGGAGCGATCCTCAATCGGGAGAAAACATCGGTCGCCTCCGGCCGCGACATGGCAGCAATCACGTCGGGCAAGGGGCGCAAGCCGAAGCCATTTATGCTGAGCGAGGCAGCTGTCGACGCTGACGCCGTCTGGGATAGCAGTATTGGTTTTGCCGCAGAGGAAAGGAGCGACCGGAAACTACCCGCATCGAATCCAGACAGGCGCGCAAGCAAGGCTTCAATGCCGGCATTCATCCCGCCGCAACTCTGCAAATCCCAGGATCGGCCACCCTCGGTAGCCAGTTGGTTGCATGAGATCAAATTCGACGGCTACCGCATACAGATGCGCATCGAGGCAGGCAGGGTTCAACTGAAGACGCGTAAGGGCCTGGACTGGACGAAGCGTTTTAGTGCGATCGCTAAGGACGCGCAGGTGCTGCCGGATGCAATCATCGATGGCGAGATCTGCGCGCTCGATGACAGCGGCGCCCCGGACTTCGCGGCACTCCAGGCAGCCTTGTCGGAGGGCAGGACCGACGATCTCGTCTATTTCGCATTCGATTTGCTTTTTGCTGACAGCGAGGATCTGCGTGACATGCGGCTGGATGAGCGCAAGTCCCGGCTGGACGCTCTGCTGGCCGATGCCAAGCCCGGTCCACGTGTCCGCTTTGTCGAGCATTTCGAGACGGGAGGAGACGCGGTGCTTCGTTCGGCCTGCCGGCTGTCACTCGAAGGCATAGTATCGAAGAGAGTTGACGCGCCTTATCGATCAGGCAGAAGCGATAGCTGGATCAAGTCCAAATGCCGGGCAGGGTATGAAGTGGTGATCGGTGGCTACACCACAAATGGCAGTCAGTTCCGCTCCCTGCTGGCGGGCGTCTATCGCGGCAAGCACTTCGTCTATGTCGGGCGGGTCGGGACCAGCTTCGGCAATGGCCGGGCCAGAATGTTGCTCGACACCTTGAAGCCACTGAAAACCGCACGGTCCCCGTTCACCGGGATTGGCGCTCCCAAGAAAGAGGAAGGTATACATTGGGTAAAACCGGATCGGGTTGCCGAAATTGAATTCGCCGGCTGGACGGCCGACGGGCAGGTGCGGCAGGCCGCCTTCAAGGGCTTGCGGGAAGACAAGCCGGCGAGCGAGGTTACGGCCGAAGAGCCCGCACCTCAAGCGCGGGCCACACCGATTGCCGAGCGCAATGGCAAGGCCACGACAAAGGTGTACGGTCGGAAAAGTGCGAAGGCCGAGGTGATGGGCGTGCTGATCTCGAACCCGGACAAACCGCTCTGGCCGGATGAGGATCCGCCAGTCACCAAGCAGAACTTGGCACTCTATTATGAGGCCATCGGGGCGTGGATGATCGACCATCTGCGCGGCCGGCCATGTTCCGTTGTCAGGGCGCCTGACGGGATCGACAAAGAGCAGTTTTTCCAGCGCCACGCCATGACCGGCACTTCCAACCTGCTGGAGCTCATCGAGGTTCCCGACGACAAGAAGCCTTACCTGCAGGTCGATCGGGTCGAAGGCCTTGCAGCGCTGGCGCAGGTGGCTGCCGTCGAACTCCATCCGTGGAACTGTCAGCCGGGCAAGCCGGATGTGCCCGGCCGTCTGGTCTTCGATCTTGATCCCGGCGCCGATGTGGCTTTCTCCATGGTTGTCGACACCGCCCGTGAATTGCGCGATCGACTGGATGATCTGGGTCTCGTCAGCTTTTGCAAGACGACCGGTGGCAAGGGGCTTCATGTTGTCACCCCGCTTGATGCCGGCAGAGGCAAATCTGTCGGTTGGGAGGAAGAGAAGGATTTCGCCTATCGCGCCTGCCAGCAGATGGCTGAGGATCAGCCGGATCTCTATCTGACGAAGATGGCAAAGAAGCTCAGAGGAGGGCGGATCTTTCTCGACTATCTGCGCAACGATCGAATGGCGACGGCGGTCGCGCCACTGTCAGCACGAGCCCGACCGGGGGCAACTGTATCTCACCTGGGTCCAAGTAAAATCGGACCTCGATCCCAAGCGGTTCACCATCCTCACCGTTCCGGCCATTCTGAGCAAGAGCGACGCCTGGAAAGACTATGATCAATCCAAGCGCTCGCTCGCACAAGCGATCAAGCGGCTCGACGGGAAAGCCTGATTTGCCAGTTACTTTTTCTTCGACCGGCGATTGTCAGCTTCGACTGACTTTCTGAGGGCGTCCATGATATCGATGACGTTGCTCGGTTTTTCAGCCTTTCCAGGCTCGGACGTTTTTGCCGCCGTGGGCTTTCGGTGCTTCTTTTTTGATTTGATGATGTCAAGAAGGTTTTCCTGAACGGGGTCCGAGACCATCTCGGCATCCCAATGGCGGGTCTGTTTCTTGATCAGCTTGCGAATGAGCGGCAGCGCGTCCTTGTCCGGCTTTGCCTTGCTCACACCATCGAAATAATCTTTTGCGTCGCGCACCTCATCGCCATAGCGAAGCGTCCATAGGACAATGCCTTTGCCTCGTGGATCAAGCATCACGGCCCGCTCGCGGCGGCCGAGGACGAGCCGGGAAACTCCGACCATTTTTTTTGCATCCATTGCAGCACGGATGACGGCAAACGCTTCTTCGCTCACTTTGTCGTTTGGCGTCAGATAATAGGGCTTGTCGAGCCAGATCCAGTCGATTTCATCGCGGGGCGTGAAAATGGAGATGTCGATCGTCTTCGTGCTCTCCAGCGCGACATGCTCGAGATCGTCGTCCTCCAGCATGACGTAATCGTCTTCGGCCCGCTGGTAGCCCTTCACCTCATCCGGCTCGCGAACAGCTTTGCCCGTGACCGAGTCCACGTATTGGCTCAAGACACGATTGTTCGTCGCGCGGTTCAGCGTATGGAACTTGATCTTCTCACTATCGGAGGTTGCCGGTGTCATTTCCACCGAACAGGTAACGAGCGATAGCTTGAGATAGCCTTTCCAGTAGGGACGCAGTGGCATCGCGGTTCAGCTCCTTATCCGGCTTTGCGACGAGACGATCCGGCGGATTTGGACTTGCCGCTCTTGGTCGCTGTCTTCCGGGTGGTGTTGGAGTTGGCGGATTTCCGCTTGGTCGGCTTTTTCTGGGCCGCGCCGGCGCTGTCCCGCAATGCCTGGAGGAGATCGCTCGGCTTCGATGCCTTTGGTGCTTGAATCTTTTTGAACGGTTTGCCCTCGATCTTCGCCTTCACCAACTCGGCGAGAGCTTCCTCGTAACGATCATCGAAATTTGACGGGTCGTAAGAGCCCTTCTTCGTAGCGATGATATGAGCGGCCAGGTCGAGCATTTCCTTGTCGATATTGATGTCCGCCACGTCCGCGAAGACCTCGTCTGCCGGTCGCACCTCGTAATCGAAATTTAAGGTGGTTCCGATCAGGCCATCGCCATGGGGTCGGATCAACACCGTTCGAAGCCGGCGGAAAAGCACCGTGCTGGCAATCGCCGCCACCTGGGTCTCTTTCATTCCGTCACGGAGCAAAGCGAAGACCTCTTCTCCCATTTCCTGTGGCGCCAGATAGTAGGGCTTGTCGAAATAGACATCATCGATCTCGTCGCACGGGATGAACGCCGTTATCGCCAAGGTCTTGTCGCTGGCGGGCACTGCAGCGGAGATCTCGTCCGGCTCCAGTACGACATAGCGGCCATTGCTGGTTTCATAGCCCTTGACCTGATCGTCGTGTTCGACGACATCTCCGGTCTCGCTATCGACGAATTCGCGACGCACCCGATTGCCAGTCTTGCGGTTGAGGATGTTAAAACTGATCCGCTCGGAGGACGAGGCAGCCGTGTAGAGTGCTACAGGACAGGTGATTTCGCCAAGCCTGAGGTGACCTTTCCAGTTGGCGCGTGGCGATGTCATGTCCCTTTGTCTCCGATACAGCCGTTGCCCATTAACAGGACAAGCGCTGAATCGTTCCGGTTGCTTTGTCGTTGGGAGCGAGGGTACTGATCCCGTGGTTCTGATTAAATACGTGGGACAGAGGTTCGATCGTTGTCATGAGCCAAGGCCATTGGATGACTGCAATCGCTCATCGTGGTAGCACCGAATGTGCTCTGCGATAGGACGGTCAGATTTGCCCACCCAGTTCGATATGTTTTCCGACGATCTGCCTATAGGTGAGGTTTCACCCCGGCCGCGGGGTGAACGGCCGGCGGGACGACAGATGACGGAGGCCGAAATGGTCGCGCATCTGTCAGCGTCCGGTCGCTATCGTGTCTTGCGGAAAATTGAGCCTCTCGAAGTCGTGGCCTTTCCTCGCCCCGAGTTCTCTCTGAAGGGAGTCATCCTGGACACCGAGACCACGGGTCTCAATCATCGCAACGAGGACATCATAGAAATAGGCCTGATCGCCTTTACGTTCGACGAGCGGGGAGGGATAGGCGACGTAACAGGTGTGTATGGCGGCCTGCAGCAGCCCGGCAAAACAATACCGCCTGAAATCACCAAGCTGACCGGCATCACGGACGAGATGGTTTCAGGGCAGTTGATCGACATGCAGGCCGTGCGAGCCATGGTCGCACCTGCTGATCTCATCATCGCCCACAATGCCGGTTTCGACCGCCCCTTCTGTGAAGCTTTCTCATCAGCGTTCTCGGACAAGGCCTGGGCATGTTCGAACTCGGAGATCGACTGGTCGGCACGTGGCTTTGAGGGTACCAAGCTGGGTTATCTCATCGGTCAGGCCGGATATTTCCACGATGGGCATAGAGCGGTCGACGACTGTTTCGCTTTGCTGGAGGTCCTCGATCGAAAAACGGGGCCTGCCGCCTCGACGCCTTTTGCCGAGCTTTATCTCAACAGCCAGAAATCCCGTGTCCGCATCTTTGCCGAAAACAGCCCGTTTGATCTGAAGGATCACCTTAAGGCGCGCGGATACCGGTGGTCGGACGGGAGTGAGGGCCGGCCAAAGTCATGGTGGATTGAGGTCGATGAACACGATCTCGCCGACGAACTTCACTATCTCCGGACTGATATATATCGTTATCCGGAAGCCGATCCGCCAACCAAGTTCCTGACGGCCTTCGACCGGTTTCGAGCCTGATGGCACAATATTAGGCATTCGCTTCGGTCGACTTGCATCTATCGCATAGCTGAGTTGCTGTAAGCTATCTAACCGGAACTCTGGGATGCTGTATAAACAATCTCAACGAAGCGATGTACCTCCTCCCACAGAGCTTCGTATTTCAGGCGGCCCACTCCTCCTCGCAAGGGTAGCCTGAAGGAACAGCGGCATTCTTCCTCCCAGTCGCTGTTCAGCTATATTCGAAAAGCCTGCCGCACCTCCTCCCGCGGCAGGCTTTTTCGTTTCACTTACATGCTGAAATCCAGTTGCGGCTGAACCTGGCTGCCAGCGTCATCTTGGTCACTCGTGAGCGAAGACAGAGTTACGCCCAGCAATCGCACCGAGCGCCTGAACGGATAGACCGTTTCCAGAAGGCCTGAGGCGGCATCGAGAATGTCTTGGCACGTAGAAAACGGCAGGGCGGCGGTCCGGCTTCGGGTCGCCTGGCTGAAGTCCGAATATTTGATCTTCACGGTGACAGTCTTGGCCGTGATGCCCTTGGCTTCGCAATAGTTCCAGACCTTATCCGCAAGTGGCTTCAGCTCACGGATCGCACGATCAAGGTCGTCGATATCTCGGCTGAACGTGTCTTCGGCACCGACGGATTTCCGCACGCGATCCGGCCTAACCCGGCGATCATCAATGCCACGAGCGATGCCGTAGAAATACGGACCAGACTTGCCGAAATGCTGGGTGAGGAATTGTAGCGACTGAGCCTTCAGGTCGGCGCCGGTCTCGATCCCGAGTTTGTGCATCTTTTCCGTCGTGGCCGGGCCAACGCCGTGGAATTTCTTGACGGCAAGTCCCTCCACGAAAGCGGCGCCGTTCTTCGGCGTGATGACAGCCTGACCGTTCGGCTTGTTGAGGTCCGACGCCATCTTGGCGAGGAATTTGTTGTAAGAGATGCCGGCAGATGCATTGAGCCCAGTCACCGCTTTGATCCTGGCGCGGATCTCCAGTGCGATCTCTGTGGCGATCGGCATATGTTTCAGGTTCTCGGTCACATCGAGATAAGCTTCATCGAGCGATAGCGGTTCGATGAGCGGCGTGTATTCGGCGAAGATCTCGCGGATCTGCTGCGAAACGGCCCGATAGACCTCAAAGCGTGGCTTTACGAAAATCAACTCAGGGCATTTGCGCGCAGCGGTGACCGACGGCATGGCCGAATGAATTCCGAATTTTCGGGCTTCGTAGCTGGCGGCTGCAACCACGCCGCGTGCAGCAGCGCCCCCGACCGCCAACGGCTTGCCACGAAGCTCTGGATTGTCGCGCTGCTCCACCGACGCATAAAAGGCGTCCATATCGACATGGATGATCTTTCTGATGGTCGGAGAGGTTATGATATCCATCGATGTGATTTCAGCGGCTAGCTAGGCAGTTCATGTTCATATCTTTCCATGTCGAAAAGAACAAAATAGGAACATTTGTGGAGAGAGTCAAATAATGGGAATGCGATCCGCGGGCGGCATGTCACAATAGTAGCGATTGCTGCAGTGGTTCGCCGTCTTTCGCAACAATCCAGGCACCATAGGGCTCGCGGGACGAGATGGTAAGCGCATCGTCCGGCAATGGCCGGGCAAGAGCCTTTGCCTCATTCCGTGGTGCCCGCATCCAGACGTCGACCTCTTCTGGGGAAAGAAGAAGAACCAGCATCGCTTTCTCGTGGATCGGTTTCACCAACTCGTTCGAATCCGTCGTTAGGAAACCATAGAGATCATCGGTCGTCGGTCCGTCCTTCACCTTCCTCACACTTTGCCAATGCGGCACATGGATGCCGGCAAAGAACATCAGCGATGTTTGCTCATCGCGGGCGAACCAGGCATTTAGGACCTTGCCGCCCGGCACCTGGCTTTTCGGATCCTTCTCGGCAAAACTGGTGACCGGGACGACGCATCGATGTTCGAGCCAGCGCTTCCAGTGCGGAAATGTCAGCTTGCGCACATTGGTCGTGCCGCGATCCGCCTCCATGCGGATAAGGTCTTCGAGATCCGCAGTCTTGCCTTTGGCAATGAGTTTGTCGGCCTTTGCCTTTGCCGCCTTTTCGCGTGCGTAACGCGGCGAGGGCAGTCCCCATCGAGCATGGACAAGCTGCTTATTGCCGTTAGCGGTATTGCGCAGGATCGGCCCCATCTGATCCGGGTTCAACTGATAGGCCGCCATCGGGTTGATAAGGCGCTCAGCGTCCTTGGCCCATTGCGAAACCCAATCCTTGTCTTCCGTGCGATAGAGGTTGCAGATGTGGACGGCTCCTCCCTCGTCAGGATCTGAGCATACGGACAACGCGATTGCTTGCAATCAGATGTCCGGCCTGTTGATGCAGATTTAATCTGCTGGCCAAGATGGTGTTCGCTACCCGCGCCCCAAACACATGCGCGACGTTTTTTCGCCAGTGCAACCTTCGGACTGTCGCGGGTATCGACCAATCGGTGTTTCCATCTACTCGTTCCTGCAAGTTCGGTTACTCGGCCGTTCGCTCTGGAAAGTTGGCCGGATTGTTCAGGCTACACCGCAGCGGATAGTTCAGGACCTTCCAGCCTATCATAAACGCCGCCGGAGATCATCAGTCGCCAAGCGATGCGGGCGAACCTGTTGGCCAGCGCGACCGCGACTAATTTCGGCGGCTTACGCTCCAGCATTGCAGCGAGCCACCGTGAGGGTTTCGTTCGTCCCTTCCTCACATGTCTTAGTAGGGCGGTTGCACCGACAATGAGCGTTGATCGGATCGACGGATCGCCTGCCTTGGTGATGCCTCCCAATCTAACCCGACCACCGGTCGAGTGGTGTTTAGGGGTCAAACCAAGCCAAGCGGCAAAGTGGCGGCCCGAGCTGAAGTTTTCGGCCGGAGGGGCCTTAACGCTCAACATCGTTGACCCAATCGGTCCTATGCCTGGAATCGTCGCAATCCGCCTACTGACATCATCGGTTCGGTGCCACTTCATCAGCTTGGCTTCGACCTCTTCAAGCCTAGCCTCCACTGCCTGATATTCTTTCGCCTGAAGATTGAATAGCTCTCTCGCAAGCTGAGGAAGCGTATCATCCTCAAGTGTCCGCCTGATCAACGCGCTGACGTTTTGGCGACCAGATGGCCCAATGATGCCGAACTCAGCCGCATAGCTACGGATCGCGTTCGATAGCTGCGTCTTCATGCCAACCATCGGTTCCCGAACGCTCATCAACATGCAAGCGGCCTGCTGCTCCTTCGATTTTATAGGAACGAACCGCATCGACGGGCGGCTGACCGCTTCGCATAGAGCTTCAGCATCCGCTGCATCATTCTTTCCTCGTTTCACGTACGGCTTGACGTATTGCGGTGGGATAAGGCGCACTTCGTGTCCGAAGGCACTCAGTAAACGTCCCCAGTGATGCGAGCTGCCACAGGCCTCTATAGCGATCAAAGTGGGAGGCGTGTTCTCGAAGAACTTGATCATTTCCCGACGCCGTAACTGGCGGCGTAGTACGACACCTTCAGTTTGGTCGACGCCGTGCAACTGAAACACGTTTTTCGATGTGTCCATTCCAATCCGTATTAGGGTCTTCATGCTAAGCGCTCCTCTCGCTCATAGATCCATGGCAATTATGCCACGGATCTCCGAGGTCTCAGAGCCGTCCACACCAACACATGTCGGCTCCTCTTTGCCGATAGTGAACCAGCATGTCCGCGGCGTTTCAATAGGCGTAAGTAAAACCTTGGACCGCATTGCGTTGAACCCGCAGCCGTCGGATCTCCTCTGCCAACATCAGCATGCCCGCCCCGATCAGGACTACGATACCGTCGTCCCGGCCAGCGATCTCCGCCAGCTTGGCCATGTCTTGCATGAAGCCCGGCCGGATCGGAACGATGTTGCCGCGGAGTTCGAGGAGTTCCTGTTGCGCGCCAACGATTGCCATACCTCTCTTCAGCAGGCGTCTGCGCTCAAATGGCGTAACCTCGGCGGTCGAATTTGCGGCCTAGATCAGTTCAGCAACGAAGTTTGTCGTTTGTGACACGCAACACACCCTTGAAGATCGCCAGGAACCAGCCAGCATGTGATCCTGCATGCTATCCGCTTGTCTTTCCAGCGCCAGGCACGGCTACCATCGCCATTTACAGCGGTGTCGTTGACTGGTCCGACGCAGCATAAACAAATGATGATTGCTAGATTTAGCATCTATGCAGCTACGCCGGCTTCGATACAAAGAAGGCGGGTTAGGGCAAAAAGCATGGTTTTCTCATCATTCGATGTGCTGGGTTCCGACGATCTGACTATGTTGCGCGGCGTTCTTGACGATCTGTGCTGCGAACAGAAGCTCGACACCAAGGATCCGCAAACTCAGGCTGTCGCGCGAGACCTGATAAACTGGTGGCTCTTCGGCGTCCGCACGCCAGCGAACCTGAGGCAGATCCTTGAGCCTATCACCATCTGAATGTCGACTTGGGCGCGAATTATTCGCAATGCCCTTCGGCTTGTGAACAAATTCGGAAACACGTCTAAGTCTCAGATACGCCTGCTCACCAACATATCCCCGGAGACAGTGCTCGCGAAGAAGATGTTGTTAGCTGCATGGGAGCAGACAGAAACCTTAACACTATGATGGTGCCCGTCCGCAAATCCCCATCAGCACGAGCTTGCTTCCCGAATATTGGCGATCCAGCGAAACGCCTTGAAATGGAGGCGCGCAACTACAACCAAGATCGATTGGTCTCATCGAAAAGGGCCGTGTGCTGGCAGAACAGGGCCGCACTACTGACAAGGTCCCGGCCTGCCTGACCTGTCACGACAAGGCCAACACCAATCCCGCCTATCCGAAGCTCTCGGGTCAGAATTCAGCCTA
>NZ_VDMN01000010.1 GCF_006335145.1 Aliirhizobium smilacinae
TTTTACAGTGTGGCTTCGCAAAACCACTGTGAGACCTGAGGCCCGGCTATGACCACCTGCTTCGCCTGATAGGGGCTACGCAACTGGTCAAAGCCTCATTCAACGCAAACTTCCGAAGGTGTTACGGCAGTGAGTTCACCAGCAACGCGGTCCCGCAATGGGCCGACCGGACGACAGTCGATTGGCAATACATCGCACCCGGCAAACTGCTCCAGAACGCTTTCATTGAGAGCTTCAATGGTCGGCTGCGCGACGAGTTCTTGAATGAAATGCTCCTCTCAGCACTGACACAGTGCTTGATCAGTGCTCCCTGACTGAAGCAACGATTACAACGATCATCGACCACATTCTGGCCTCGGCTGGCTGATACCGGCCGAGTTCGCTCGGACCAGCAACCCGCGGCGTGATGCAGTGGTGCGCAGCCGAAATGACTCCGCACAACAATCCACGGGCTACCGCCCGAGCTAGCGAAACCAAAAATCGCGGCGCGAACTTAAAACTGGATAAAACTTAGGGCATGGTCACTCACTGTGAGGATTTCCCGAGCCTCTTCTTATCCGAAGGCGCTATTCACTTTGCCTATAGTGGCAGAAAAGCTTGGACCCCGTACACCGAGATATCTCCACAGTCATCGCGTTGGTTAACTCTTTAATGAAGATGCTTCTCCAATGTCTTTGCCATCGTCAGTAATTCGGATCTACCCATATCGTTTGGCAGCAAAAGTGAAATTGCGGCTTGGCTGTTGTATATATTTGCCTTTTCGGCGGAGATGGCGATCGTTTTGAGTTCGCCACCAGCATGTTTTCTTGTGCCGAAGGCATAGCCTTCGGTCTTCAGCATGGCGATTTCCTGCATCACCATTTCGACATCCACATCCCATTCCCGATAGCGCTCGGTATTGATCTCGATGATCCTGTCGCGGGCAGCTTCATCCATCTGTGCCAGGACACAGACGCCACCCAGGCCGACACCAAGCGGCAGGCGACCTCCGACACCTTGGAACAGGGATTGCATAGGCAAGGTTCCAAGCGCGAAATCCAGACAGACCGAATCCAGTCCGGAGCGCACCATGAGGTAACTGGAAAGTCCTGTTTCGGCGCTGATGCTGATCAGCGCCGGACGGTAGAAGTTCACCATGTCGTTGATGCTATGCGACTTGTTCGCCAGCGCATAGATACCGGGGCCGAGACGATAGGCGCCCCGCCGCCCCGATTGCTCGACAAGGCCGAATTGGCTGAGCGCCACAAGCGCTCGGTGAACGGCGGATTTGGCGTCGTCCAGCTTTGCCGCAAGATCGGAAAGCGTCAATCCCGGTGGATTGGCATCGCCCAGTGCCATGAGGATTTCGGCTGCGCGCATGACGTTGCTCGACGATTTCTTTTCCGCGCTCAATCCCTGAGTCCTCCAAAGGCAGTGTATCGGCCTGCATGGTCTTTAACAGTGCAGGCCGATACGGGTTCAAGCTGTGAAACGTTTCCACCCGGCTTGTCAATTCCGGGCGGAATGCAACCAGGGTTAGGCTTTAGCCGTAAACCGATTCGGCTTCGGCAGCTGTCATTCGTCCTTGGCGTACATCGCTTTCAACCTGTGTCTTTTCGCGGCCATTCGGTGTTCCGTAACCGCCCGCGCCGGGGGTGACGATTTCCAGCAGGTCGCCGGCCTTGAGGTCTGTCGAGCCATCGACGAAGACGTCGCGGTTGCCGTTGAGGGTGAAGTAACCGCGCGCGCCTTCCCGCCCGCCATCTATGCCCCAGGGGGCGGAGATCAGGCGCGAACCCATGACCTGCACGCGGCAATCTGCCTCTGCGCGGTAGACACGGCGAAGGCCCATGCCGCCGCGGAACGTGCCGGCACCGCCGGAACCGTCCACCAGTTCATAACGGAGCAGCGTAATCGGGTATTCGTTTTCGAGCGCCTCGACGGGAAGGTTGGAAGTGTTGGTCATGTGCACATGCACGCCGTCTAGGCCATCCTTGTTCCAACGCGCGCCGGAACCGCCGCCGATGGTTTCGAGATAGACCCAGAGGCTTTTGTCGGGACGGGTTCCGTTGAAGCTTGCGACGCCGACGGAGCCGTTAGAAGCGGCGGTTACCCGGTGCGGGATGACCTGCGCAAAGGCGCCGTGGACCAGATCGACCACGCGCTGGCAGGCCGTGATGCGCCCGTCAACTGCCGCCGGATGGCCGCAACGCAGAAGGCTGCCCTCTTCCGCCGTCACATGGATCGGGCGGGCGAGGCCGGCATTCGGCAGGATCGTCGGATCGACGATCGATTTTACCGCGTAATATACAGTTGCCAGAAGCGCGGTATAGACGACGTTGAGGCCGGCGCGCACCTGTGGCGGGCTAACGAAATCAAGGTGCATTTCATCACCCCTGACTTCGATCGTCACGCCGAATTCCAGTTCGCCGACAAGCGCTTCACTGTCGAAACGATCTTTGAATGAATAGGTGCCGTCGGGAATCGAGGCTATGCCAAGGCGCATCTTGCGCTCCGCATAGTTCATCAGTTCTGCGCCCGCGGCAAGAACCGTGTCCAGACCGTATTTATCGCAGAGTTCGTTGAGGCGGGTGATGCCGAGGCGGTTTGCCGCCATCTGGGCGCGCAGGTCGGAGACGCGTTCGTGCGGAACCTGGCAATTGAGTAAGAAGAGGCGCTGGATATCCTCCTGCAGCACACCTTCCTTGTAGAGGCGCACCGGCGGAATACGCAGGCCTTCCTGATAGATATGCGCATGGCCGCGATCGGCGAAGTCGGAATGGTGGGCGGTGTTGATGGCCCAAGCCACGAGATGCCCCTGAACGAATATCGGTGAGGCCATGACGATATCCGGCAGGTGGGTGCCGCCACCCTCATAGGCATCGTTGCCGATGAAGATGTCGCCGGGCTTGATGTTTTCCAGACCGGGTGTGTGCATCAGATAGGGGATGAAGCCGATGAAGCTGCCGAGATGCATGGGAATATGCTCGGCCTGGCACAACATTGCGCCATTGGCATCGAAGAGGGCAGTCGAGCAGTCGCGGCGCTCCTTGATATTGGTGGAATAGCTGGCGCGGACGAGCGCTTCGCCCATCTCCTCGACGGTCGAAGCAAAAGCGCTGGCAATCACTTCGACGGTAATCGGGTTGATGGCCGTGGTTTGTTCCTGATTGACGTTCAGCATCACTTCGCCTCAAGCATGAGATTGAGATAGGCATCGACGGTCGCGGTCGTATCCATCGGCACAACGGTGGTGGTATCCATCTGGTCGATGATTGCGGGACCGTGGACGACATTGCCGGCTTTCAGCTTGGCGCGGTCGTAGAGTGTCGCGGTGACGAAGCCGCCGGCTTCCATCATCCAGACTTCGCGAGAACCCGTGATCGCCGCGGACGAATCCGAGCCTTCGATTTCCGCCGGCTGGAACTGCGCCTTTTCGACAAGTCCGCTTGCGGCCAAGCGGAACGTCACCATCTGCACCGGCTCGCCTTCTGCAATGAAGCCGTAGAGCTGGCGATGGGCGTTGAGGAATGCTTCTTCGATCGCCGCAAAGGTTGCAGCCGTGACCTGTCCTGCCGGAACCGGGACCGAGATCTCGTAGTTCTGGCCGGCGTAACGGACATCGACCGTGCGGGAGATCTGCTGCGCCTGTGGGGCAATGCCTTCGCTCTCGAACCAAGCATAGGCTTTGGCCTCGAGGGCTGCGTAGATTTCGCCGATGCCGTCTGCACTTGCCTCGTCCAGACGAGTGAGTTGCGTGGAGGAGAAGTCGGTGCGCAGGTCGGTCATCAGCAGGCCGAGCGCGCAAAGGACGCCGGGCGTGCGGGGAATGAGGATGCGCTTCATGCCGAGTTCTTTTGCCAGACGCGCGGCGTGAACCGGGCCTGCACCGCCGAAAGCGACCATGGTGTATTCGCGCGGATCGTGGCCGCGCTGCACGCTGATGACGCGGATGGCCTTGGCCATGTTGGCGGCAACGATATCGAGAATGCCGTTTGCCGTTTCCAGCACGCCCATGCCGAGCTTGTCAGCCAGCGTCTGGATCGCGGCGCGCGACAGTTCCTGATCAATCTTCATGCGGCCGTTGAGGAGGTATTTCGGGTTCTGCGTCTGCAGAAGCACGTTGGCGTCCGTCACCGTCGGCTCCGGGTTGCCGAGACCGTAGCAGGACGGGCCGGGATTTGCGCCGGCGCTGCGGGGGCCGACCTTCAAGAAGCCGCCATTGTCAACATACGCAATCGAGCCGCCACCGGCACCGACCGTATGGATGTCGAGCATCGGAGCCTTGATCGGATAACCATGCACGACGGATTCGTTGACGACCTGGCATTTGCCGCCAGCCAGAAGAGCCACGTCACTCGACGTGCCGCCCATATCGAAGGTGATGAGGTTTTCGATGCCGGTCATGCGTCCGATCGCCTGTGCGGCGACCACGCCGGTGCTCGGGCCTGACAGTACGGTGCGGACGGGCAGGTCCGCAGCCGCATCAAAACCGATGACGCCGCCATTGGACTGGGTCAGTTGCGGGGCGACGGAAATGCCGAGGTCTTTCAGCTTGCCGCTGAGCGCATTGACATAACCCTTCATCACCGGGCCGAGATAGGCATTGACGACAGTGGTCGACAGACGCTCAAACTCGCGGAATTCCGGGGCGATCCTGTGCGACAGCGCGGAGAAGGCTTCCGGGAACTCTTCTTCGAGAATGCGCCCGGCGATCGCCTCGTGTTCGGAATTCAGGAAGCTGTAGAGGAAGCAGACTGCGACCGACTTGACGCCGGCCTTCTTCAACTCGCGTACGGCTGCGCGGAACTCTTCCTCATCAAGCGAAATTTCGGTATCGCCGTTCGACAGGACACGTTCCTTGACGCCGATGCGCAGATCGCGGCTGACCAGCGTATCGGGCTTGTCGGCCTGGATATCGTAAAGGTCCGGGCGCTTCTGGCGGCCGATTTCGAGCAGGTCGCGGAAGCCGTCGGTGGTGATCAGGCCGGTCTCCACGCCGCGGCCCTGGATCAGCGCGTTGGTGGCGACGGTGGTGCCGTGGCCGAGAAAGGCAACGTCGGAAGCCGTGGTTCCGACTTCGCGAAGACCTTCTTCCACACCTTGGGTAATGCCGCGGGAAGGATCGTCCGGGGTGGACGACACCTTCCAGATTTTCACCTCTCCGGTGTTCTCTTCAAACAGACATACATCGGTAAACGTACCGCCGGAATCCACGCCAATGCGCCAGACCATGAAGTTCCCCTTCTTGTTTTGAGGCTGTGTCGCCCCGAAGTGGCTTCATGTAAGAACCGAAGAAAAAAACTGTCAACTAAATTCCAATAAATGGATCATCTATTATTTTATATTCCTATAATAGGATTAAAAGGCGTATTTTTGACATTTATTTGCTGGCCGCAGCTTTTTTATTCCGATAATTGGACTTAAGATAATTATTTGGCCCTTTTATAGGAATTTGCTTGACGATTTTCATTTCTGGTTCTTAGCTTGACCGCATGGAACCACAGGCCTCGGCCTTTCGGATTTCCTTGAAGCCGCAGCTCCGTCATCGGGTGGAAAAGATGATGCGAGAAGCGTGACTAAACAGGTTGATGCTTGATCAGCAAGGCATCCGCGAAAGCATGAAGACATGCGCGCCGTGCCTTGAAGCCATAAACAGACAGGCCATAAAAGAGGGAACTGCTATGATTGTTAACCGCCGAGATCTCCTCAAATATCTCGCCATATCCAGCGCCGCCGCAGCACTTCCCGGTCAGCTTTTTGCTGCTCCGGCGGCTAAGACCCTGCGGGTCGGTCTGTCCACCTATCCGTCGCATTTTCGTCCCTGGATCAATGTCGGTTACGCGGGCCAGCTCGTGTCCGCGCTGATCAACCGCAACCTGGTCACCTATGATGCCAAGGGCCAGCTGGTCGGCGAACTGGCGGAAAGCTGGAAGCGCGAGAACGACCTGACCTGGGCTTTCGTCCTCAAGGACGTGAAATTCTCGAACGGCCAGCCGGTGACCTCGGCCGACGTGAAGTGGACGCTGGAAAAGATCGCGGCCGAAGGCTCCGGCGCATATATGCGTGATCCGGTGACGCATGTCGCGTCGATCGAGATCGTCGATGACCGCAATTTTAAGCTCGTCACCAAAGAACCTGACGTAACCATTCCCTCCGTCATGGCCTATCCGTTCTTGGCTATCATTGCGGCCGGCTCTACCGACAGCCAGGAGCAGGGGATCGGCGCAGGTCCGTTCACCATCGTTTCCGCCGAAAAGGGCGTCGGCATTTCGCTGACGGCCTCGGAGCATTATTTCAAGGAAGGCCTTCCGTCCTTCAAGGACGTGCAGATCACTCCTTATGCGGATGAAAACCTGCGTGTTGCAGCGCTTACCGCGGGCGATGTCGACCTGATCGACTACGTTCCGTGGAGCGCGATGGACACGATCGAAAAGGATGCCAATCTCAAGCTCGACGCCATGGCTTCCGGTGCGTTCATGTATCTGAGCTTCAACGGTTCGGGCGTGTTCAAGGATCCGAAGCTGCGTCAGGCCGTCGCCTTCGGCATCCGCCGCGAGGAAATCGTCAACACCATGTTTTATGGCCGCGGCGCGCCGCTTGCCGGCGTTCCGCGCCCGTCGGTCTCGCCTTACTATAACAAGGAATTGGCCAATTACTGGTCATATGATCCGGCAAAGGCAAAGGCCCTGCTGAAGGAAGCTGGTTACGAGAACGGTCTTGAGGTCTCGCTTCTGGCCACCTCGCAATATACGATGCATTCCGGCATCGCCGTGCTGGTCCAGTCGCATCTGGCGGAAATCGGTATCAAGGTGAACCTGACCATGCCGGACTGGGCAACCCGCGTGACGATGGGCAATCGCGGCGTCGGCGACTTCGCGGTTCAGGGCATCGGCATCGATACGCTCGATCCGGATGCGGCGGCAACCGTCATCGATCCGTCCTTGACTCAGACATTCCTGCGAAGCCGCAACTTCGAGGTTCCGGGCCTGACCGACCTGTTGCAACGCGGCCGCCAGGAAGGCGACGAAGCCAAGCGTATCGCGCTTTACGCCGAAGTCGACAAACTGGTCTGCGACAATACCAGCTTCTGCGGCCTCGCTTATCGCGCCACCGGTTTTGCCCGAGCCAAGAGCGTCAGCAATCTCGAACTGCTTCCGGACCAGATGTCGCCCTTCTCGGCAACATTGTTCGACAAGCTGGCGCTTGCCTGACACATCTCCCCAGCGCTTCCGCTTGCATTCCCGTGCAGGTGGAAGCGAAATGGCATTGATTGCCGCGTCGCATGACTGCGGCGGCCTGTGCCGTGACCAAGAGAGAATAGGGGCTTCATGTTCTGGTTTCTAAGACGCGGGTTTGCTAGTCTGATCATGTTATGGGTGATCGTGACACTGGTTTTCATGTCCATTCATTTCGTGCCCGGTGATCCCGTCGAACTGCTTCTGTCACAGGATGGCGGTTCGGCCGATCCGGCAACCGTGCAGATGATCCGCGAGGATCTCGGGCTCAACCGGCCGATCGTCGAGCAGTATGTGGAAAAGCTGAAGGGTCTTGCCTCCTTCGATCTCGGGCGCTCCATGGTCGACGATAGTTCCGTATCGGCGGAAATCGCCCGCCGGCTGCCGCGCACGCTGGAACTGATCGGGCTTGCAGCGCTGATCAGCCTCATCATCGGAATTCCGGCCGGCATCTATGCAGCGCTTCACACCGGCAGATCGTTCGATCGCGTCGCATCCTATCTGGCAGGTTTTGCGCAGGGCATTCCGGTTTTCGTACTGGGCACGCTTCTCATTCTCGTCTTCTCGCAGATGCTGAAGCTGACATCGGCGGGCGGTTTTGTGGCGTTTTCGCAAGCGCCGGGCAAACACATGCTGCTGCTGCTGATGCCTTCATTTTCCATCGGTATCGGCCTAGCCGCGATCGTCTTCCGGATCACCCGCGCCTCGACGCTCGAGGTGCTGCCGCTCGACTATGTCCGCACGGCACGTGCCAAGGGGTTGGGTGATCGCCGTATCGTTCTCCACCACATCCTTCGCAATGCGCTGATCCCCGTCATCACCATCTTCGCGCTGCAGATCGGCTCACTGCTCGGCGGCACGGTGCTTGTCGAATATGTGTTCAACTGGCCGGGTCTGTCGGGAATGCTGGTCAGCGGCGTTAATGCCCGTGACTATCCGACCGTGACCGGCGTCATTTTGGTGATCTCGGCACTCTTCATCGGCCTTAACTTCCTGGTGGATGTTCTTTACGGCCTGACTGACCCGCGGGTACGCAAATGACCGGAACTTTTTCGAAATTCAAATCAGATCAGATCCCGGCCTATCTTCTGGCCCTATTGCTCATCGTCAGTCTTCTCGCTCCGGTTTTGCCGCTGCAGGATCCATTGCTGATGGATACCGCGTCCCGTTTTGCCGGTCCATCGGCCCAGCATCTGTTCGGTCAGGATGAATTTGGCCGCGACATTCTCGTGCGTCTCATCTTTGCAATCCGCAACTCGCTGATCGTAGCTTTCGCCGCGGCCGTTCTGGCGGGTATCTTCGGTACGGCGCTCGGTGTTCTGGCAGGTTATTCCCGCGGGCTGACCGAAATGCTGGCGATGCGGTTCATCGACATCGTGCTCTGCTTCCCGCCTCTGCTGCTCGCCATGCTGGCGGTGACGCTTTACGGTCCGGGGCCGGTAACGCTCATTCCGGTGCTTGCGATCGTCTTCGTGCCAAGCTTCACCCGTGTTGCCCATGCCAGCGTGCTTTCCGTCCGCTCGCAGGATTATGTCGAGGCCGTGCGCAGCATGGGGGCGAGCAATGCGCGGGTGATGTTCTCCACCATCCTGCCCAACATCGCCGGTCCACTGATCGTCCAGTTTTCGTTCACTGTCGCAGTCACCGTGGTGCTGGAATCCGGCCTGTCCTTCCTCGGGCTCGGCGTGCTGCCACCCGCGCCATCCCTCGGACTGATGATCGGAACCGGCCGCGCCACGCTGGCGCAGGCGCCGATGCTGCTGGTCTGGCCCTGTGCGGCGCTGACGGCGATGATCCTCATCCTCAACGCTTTCTGCGACGACCTGCGTGACAGGCTCGATCCGAAATCCAGCAAGATCAGGGGGCAGTGATGTCGATAGCCGAAACCACGAGTAAGCCCGGCCTGTCGATTTCCGGCCTGAACATATCCTTCCGCAACAAGGATGGATGGACTTCGGTCGTGCGCAATCTCGGCTTCGATATCGCACCAGGCGAAACCGTCGCGATCGTCGGTGAATCCGGTTCGGGCAAGAGCGTTACTGCCCTGTCGGTGCTTGGTCTGCTGCCGCAGCAGGCGACGCGCATCGAGGGCTCGATCCGGCTGGGGGACAAGGAACTTCTGTCTCTTTCGCCGAAAGATCTGAAGGCGCTGCGCGGCAATGAGATCGCGATGATCTTTCAGGAACCGATGACGTCGCTCAACCCGACAATGTGCATCGGCGAACAGATTGCCGAATCCATCATCGCTCATCGCGGCATATCCAAGGCGGAAGCCAAGCTCGAGGCGATCCGGTTGATGGAGAAGGTGCATATCCCATCTGCCGCACGGCGTTACGGTGAATATCCGCACCAGTTTTCCGGTGGCATGCGCCAGCGCGTGATGATTGCTATCGCGCTTGCCTGCAAACCCGCACTGCTGATCGCCGACGAGCCGACCACGGCACTCGACGTGACGATTCAGGCGCAGGTGCTGAATCTGATCAAGGAACTGCAGGAAGAAGAGGGCATGGCCGTTCTCTTCATCACCCACGACATGGGTGTGGTGGCCGAAGTCGCCGACCGCATGGTGGTGATGTATCGCGGCGACGTGGTGGAAGAAGGCACGACGACCGAGATCTTCGCCAATGCCCGCCATCCTTACACCAAGGCGCTTCTCTCTGCCGTGCCGCAGCTGGGATCTATGAGTGGCAGCAATGATCCGCAGCCGTTTGCGATCTACGATATCAATACCGGCCTCGCTACCGATGCCGCGGTGCTGAAATCCACCGTCGACATGTCGGAGATCCTCTTGGAGGTGAAAGATCTGTCGGTTCGCTTCCCGGTACAGCAAACGATCTTCGGCAAGGTGACTGCGCGTGTGCACGCGGTCGAGAATGTCAGCCTGACGCTTGCGCGCGGGGAAACGCTGGCGATTGTCGGCGAATCCGGCAGCGGCAAGTCCACCACCGGCAAGCTGGTTACCGGGCTGCTGCATCCGACCGCCGGCAAAGTGGAGATCTGCGGCAAGCCGATGCGCAGCGACACGCGGCAATCGCTCAGCCGTTCGGTGCAGATGATCTTTCAAGATCCTTTCTCCAGCCTCAATCCGCGCCTGACTGTCGGCCGGGCTATCACCGAGCCGCTGCGCATTCACAAACTGGCGACGGAAACGCAGCGGGACGAGATTGCCGCCTCGCTGCTCACCCGTGTCGGCCTTTCGCCCAATATAGCAAAACGTTATCCGCACGAGTTTTCCGGTGGCCAGCGGCAGCGCATCTGTGTTGCTCGGACGCTGGCGCTGAAGCCGAGCGTGATCATCGCCGACGAGGCGGTTTCGGCGCTCGACGTGTCGGTGAAGGCGCAGGTCGTCAATCTGCTTCTGGAATTGCAGCAGGAAATGCAACTCGGTTTCATCTTCATCAGTCACGACATGGCCGTTGTAGAACGCATCAGCCACCGTGTCGCGGTGATGTATCTGGGAGAAATCGTCGAGATCGGACCGCGGGCGGCGATTTTTTCCAATCCGGTTCATCCCTATACGCGCCGTCTCATCGAGGCAGTGCCGGTTCCCGATCCGTCGCGTCGCCGCGATCGCCACAAGATAACCGACAGTGAGATCCGCAGCCCGGTGCGCGCCGGCGACTATGTAGTGCCTACGCGCACCTATCGCGAAGTGTCGCCCGGTCACCTCGTGCAGGAGGTCGGCCCGGAATGGGCTGCCTGAATTTTCAAATAGACCATTGAGGCAAAAGCCATGTCACTCTCCATTCCTGTTTCACCGTTTCAAGGCGATGCCGAATTACCGGCGCATGTTGACGTTGTCGTCATCGGCGGCGGCATTATCGGCATCAACACGGCGCTGTCGCTGGCGGAGCGGGGGGTCTCCGTCGCCGTGGTTGAAAAGGGCGTGATCGGTGGCGAGCAATCGGCGCGCAACTGGGGCTGGACACGCCAGATGGGGCGCGATCCGGCGGAAATCCCGCTGACCATGGCAAGCCTGCGGCTGTGGTCTCAGATGAACGAGCGCACCGGCGATGAAACCGGCTGGCGGCGCACCGGCATCACCTATCTCTGCTACAACAAGCGCGACATGGATATCTGGGGCGGCTGGTATGAAAAAGGCAAGGCTTACGGGCTGAATTCCGAAATGCTGACCGGTCCGCAAACCGAGGCACTACTGCCGGGGTCGTCAGGAGGTCTTATCGGTGGTCTGCATACGCCAAGCGACGGGCGTGCCGAACCGGCATTGGCGACGGTCGCCATGGCGAATGCGGCGAGACGTGTCGGTGCTCACATCCTGACGCAGTGTGCTGCGCGTGGTGTCGAGCGCTCGGCGGGCAGGATCTCCGCCGTCGTGACCGAACGTGGCAGGATCACCTGCTCGTCTGTCGTGCTGGCGGGTGGTGTCTGGTCGCGGCTGTTTGCCGGCAATATGGGTATCGATTTTCCGCAGCTGAAGGTGATGGGCACGGTTGCTCGCGTGACCGGTATCGAAGGCATTTCCGACATGCCGGTCGGTGCTGGGGATTTCGCCTACAGAAAGCGGCTGGATGGCGATTATTCGGTGGCGCTGCGCAATGCCAATATCGCCAATATCGTGCCGGACAGTTTTCGGCTGTTCTTCGAATATATGCCGTCCTTCGTCCAGACCTGGCGGGAGCTGAAGCTCCGTGTCGGGAAATCCTTCGTCGACGAACTGGTGATGCCGAAACGCTGGGCGCTGGATGAAAAGACGGCCTTCGAGACGATCCGTACTCTCGATCCGCTGCCGACGAAATCCTTCAACCGCAAGGCCCTTGCCAATCTCGCACGCGCCTATCCGGCCTTTGCCAAGGCGCAAGTCGTCAACGAATGGGCGGGCGTGATGGATGTGACGCCGGATGCCGTTCCCGTCATCAGCGACGTGCCGTCAACGCCGGGCTTCTTCATCGCCTCCGGTTTCTCCGGCCACGGGTTTGGCATCGGACCGGCTGCCGGCCATCTGATGGCCGATATCGTCATGGGTGGCGATAAATTGGTCGATCCCGCCCCGTTCAACATTTCGAGACTTCGGCCGAAGCTGGCGATTGCAGCTTAATCTGCGTGCGATATTTCCCGTCACGGCAAAAAAAGACCTCCCATATGCCTTCTGGCGTTATGGGAGGTTTAGTTGGGGAGGGGTGTCCGGCGGTTACGTCCGGTTTGCTGGTTTTGGTTCAGTCAGCGAGATCGCTGGTCAGCAGACCTGCATAAGGGAAGAGAGCAGGGGAGCCGCCACAATGGACGAAGAGAACGGAACTGCCCTTCTCGATGCTGCCCTTCTCGACGCAGCCAATGATGCCGGCGAAAGCCTTGCCGGTGTAGACCGGATCGAGAAGCATGCCTTCGCGATTGCCGGCGAGCTTGATCGCCGCATTGCCGGCATCCGAAGGAATGGAATAGCCGGGACCGATATAGTCGTTCTCGATACGGATATCGTCGGCAGTCCAGCGTTTCTTGACGTCAAGAAGGTCCGCGCCGGCATTGGCCATCACGGCGATACGCTCGCTGAACGGAACCGCGCTTCCAGTGACGGCAATGCCGACGACTTCAGTATCGGGCCAGTAGAGCGAGCAGCCGATATGCAGACCGGCAAGCGTGCCGCCCGAGCCGACAGGAGCAACGAGATAGCGCGGAGCGGGCGTGCCGGCGGCGGCATATTGCTCGGAGAGTTCCTTGACCGCGTTGACATAACCCATGGCGCCGAGTGCGCTCGCACCGCCGAGCGGGATGATATAGGCCTTTTCGCCCCGTGCCTCTGCTTCAGCAGCGTGGTGGTCCATGCGTGGGTTGATCTGCGTGAAATAGGCATCGGGATCGAGGAAATCGATCTGAGCGCCAAAAAGATGGTCGAGCAGGAGATTGCCCTGATAGAGGTCCGGACGGTTGCCGCGCAGGACGAGAATAGGCTTCATGCCGTATTTGCGAGCGGCAGCAGCCGTCATGCGGGCGTGGTTGGATTGGTGGCCGCCGGTGGTGATGAGCACCTTGACGCCCTGCGCGACGGCATCGGCCATCAGGTATTCGAGCTTGCGCACCTTGTTGCCGCCACCGCCGAAGCCGGTGAAATCGTCCCGCTTGACCGAAAGCGAAATGCCAAGCTCGGCGCTCAGGCGCTCCATCTTCTCGATCGGCGTCGGCAGATAGCCAAGGGAGAGCCTGGGGATCGCTTCGAGTTTCATGCAGATTTCCTCTTGAATCACGGGGTGCGGCGGGTCGGATGCGACCGGCGATGATCTTGGATATATAATATATCCTATATCGATGCTGGCAAGATGCTTTCATTTGTGGCATGCAATATAAAGAGGCAAATTATTGCTTTCGGACCTGAGTTTAGAGAAAAAGGACCCGTCCATGAGCGCACCCGTGATGACCGTGTCGGGCCTGAAAACGTCCTTCCGCCGCAAAGGCATTTGGCTTCCCGTCGTTCGTGATGTGTCCTTCGACATCCATGCGGGCGAGACACTGGCGCTGGTGGGCGAATCCGGTTCCGGCAAGAGCGTTACAGCCATGTCGATCATGCGGCTCTATTCGCCCGAGACCTGCCGGATCGAAGGATCCGTGACGCTCGAGGGCCAGGAGCTGACAACGCTGCCGGAGCGCAAGATGCGCGATGTTCGCGGCGACCGGATCGCGATGATCTTTCAGGAACCGATGACGAGCCTCAATCCGTCGCTGACGATCGGGGACCAGATTTCCGAAGTGCTGGTTGCGCATCGCGGCCTGTCGCTTAAGGAGGCGATGAAGGAAACGCGCGGCCTGCTGGAAAAGGTGCGGATTCCGTCCGCCGCCAAACGCCTCGAAGAATATCCGCACCAGATGTCCGGCGGCATGCGCCAACGTATCATGATCGCCATGGCGCTTGCCTGCCGCCCGCGGCTGCTGATCGCCGACGAGCCGACGACGGCACTCGATGTGACGATCCAGGCGCAGATCCTCGAGCTGATCAAGCTGTTGCAGGAAGAAGAAGGCATGGCCGTTCTCTTCATCACCCATGACATGGGCGTCGTTGCCGAAATCGCCGACCGCACGCTCGTGATGTACAAGGGCGAGGCGATCGAGCGCGGTGAGACCGGGCAGATTTTTGCACAGCCGCAGCGTGGATATACCAAAGCGCTCCTCTCTGCCGTGCCGAAGCTCGGATCGATGCAGGGCGAGGCAGGCCCGGCCCGTTTCCCGCTGGTGGATGTCGAGACCGGCGTGCCGGTCGAGATGCCTGATGTGAAAGACACCGTGTCTGCCGGACCGGTACCGCTTCTGCAGGTGCGCGATCTTGTGACGCGTTTCGATATCGGCAGCGGGTTTCTCGGTTCCACATCCGGCCGAGTCCACGCCGTCGAAAGCGTGTCCTTCGACCTCAAGGCCGGAGAAACGCTGGCGCTGGTGGGCGAGTCCGGTTGCGGCAAATCGACGACCGGTCGCACGATCATACGCCTGCAGGACGCGACGTCCGGCTCGGTGAAGCTTGATGGCCAGGAGATACTCGGCCTGACGGGGCAGGATATGCGCGCCATGCGCCGGCATATCCAGATGATTTTCCAGGACCCGTTTGCCAGCCTCAATCCACGCATTCAGGTCGGCGACGCGGTGGCTGAACCGCTGCTTGCGCACCATATCGCCTCCAGCAAGAGCGATGCCCGCGAGCGGGTGGCGGACCTGATGGTGAAGGTCGGTTTGCAGCCGGATATGGCGAGCCGTTTTCCGCACGAGTTTTCCGGTGGACAGCGGCAGCGCCTGTGTATTGCCCGTGCACTTGCCATGGCGCCGCAGATCATCGTCGCGGACGAGGCGGTGTCGGCGCTCGACGTATCGATCAAGGCGCAGGTCATCAACCTGATGCTCGACCTGCAGGAAAGCATGGGGCTTTCCTATCTGTTCATCAGCCATGACATGGCAGTGGTGGAGCGGATGAGCCATCGCGTTGCCGTGATGTATCTCGGCGAGATCGTCGAAATCGGTCCGCGGCAGGCGATCTTCGAGAACCCGCAGCATCCTTACACAAAGCGGCTTCTCGCTGCCGTTCCGATCCCTGACCCGGCCCGCCGGGGTATTCGTCGCGGTTTGAGCAATGAGGAAATCAAGAGCCCCGTCCGGTCGCTTTCCTATGTTCCGCCGAAGCGCGATCATATGGAGGTTTCGCCGGGGCATTTCGTCCAGTCCTGGGGCGATGAATGGGGCAATGCCGCTGCGGCTGCATGACGTGAATTGGCAAGGGATTGAATGATGACTGTGTCGAACCGTGTGGCAATGATCAGCGGCGCATCGCGCGGCATCGGTGCTTCGATTGCCGAGAAGCTGTTATCCGAAGGCTGGGCGGTCAGCCTCGGGGTCAGGAATCCGGAGGCTTCGACATTCAACGGTAATGCGAATGCGCTTGTCTGCCGTTTCGATGCGCTTGATCCCGAGAGCGAGCGGTTATGGATAGAAGAGACGATTACCCGTTTTGGCCGGCTGGACGGATTGGTGCATAATGCCGGCATCATGACGCCGAAGTCCGTGCTGGAAGCCGAAGACGCGGATTTCGACCTGATCTTCAATGTCAACGTCAAGTCGCCGATGCGTCTCAGCCAGCTGGCTTGGCCGCATCTAGAAGGCGCACCGAACGGGCGGATCGTGACGCTGGCGTCGCTTTCCGGGAAGCGCGTGAAATCGGCTGGCTCGGGGCTTTATGCGATGTCGAAATTTGCGGCGGTGGCGCTCGGGCATGGTCTGCGCCAATGCGGCAAGGAAAATGGTGTTCGTTCGACGATCATCTGCCCGAGCTTCGTTGCGACCGACATGGGCAATGCGCTGGCAAGCCGCGACAGTTCCGAGCTGACCCAGCCGGAAGACATTGCCAACATCGTGCACATGGTTCTCGAACTGCCGAAGACTGCGAGCATTGCCGAGATACCGGTGCATTACAGCGTCGAAGACTGCTATTAAAAATCCGGTGTCGTCTGCCGAGCCGCGTTTTGCGGCCCGGCTTGACGCGGTTTTACACCTCTTCGGCCGGACCGATTTCGATCGGCAGGGCGGCGTTGCCGGCCCATTCATGCCAGGAGCCGACATAGATCTTCAGCTTGTCGAAGCCCGCGAGTTTCAGGCCGTAAAGCGCAGTCGCGGCACGCGCGCCACGGTGGCAATAGGTGATGACCTCCCGATCCGGTGACAGGCCCGCGGCTTCAGCGATCCGGCGGATTTCTTCGGCCGGGCGATATTTGCCGTCTTTCAGCACATCCTCGTAGAAAGCGAAATGCGAATGCGGGATACGGCCCGGGCGGGCGCAGCAGGCGTGGTGGAACGTGCCCTCGAATTCCGTCTTTCGGCGGACGTCGAAGATATCGGCATCATGATCCGCGTGATTCAGCACGTCATCTGTCGAGGCGACGAGTTCACGGGTAAAGCTTAGACCTTTTGTTTCGGATTGCGCGATGACGTCCGGCAAGCCTATTCCTGAAGCAATTTGGCCGCCTTCTGCCTTCCAGGCTTGGATGCCGCCATCGAGGATAAGGCCGCCCCTGAGGCCCACGAGTTCATAGAACCAGAGGCCGCGTGGCGAGATCATGCCGGTCTGTTCCTCGAAAAACACCGGGATGCGATCACCGCCGAGGCCCAGCCGGTCGAAGGCTTCGCGAGCGCCGGCGGCCATGCCGGTTATCCCCGCCTCGTCACTTTCGGGAATGAAATAGTCATAGACATTCAGGCTCACCGCGCCGGGAATGGTGGCTTCGCGCCATACCGCTTCGGGACGCACGTCGACGGGAACGAACTTACCTTCCGGAAGTAGCTTGATGAGTTCGGCGGCGGTGATGATCATGGCCGGATCCTTTCGGGAATGCGTATCATATGGACGGCAGAAGAGTGCCGATGTTCAGTGTGTTCGCCCGGCGCAGCACGCGGGCGGCAAAGGCGATGTCGAAAACGTTGAGACCAAAACTGGAGAAGTAGAGCGATGCGTCTGCGTCCGGTTGCCAGCCGTCGAGCAGCAGGGCGGGCAGATCCGCTGCTACACGCTCGGGTGAAAACTGTCCGGCGCGATACATCTGGAACAGGCTTTTGGCGCTCTTATTCGCAAAATCGCCCCAGAGATCGACGGTGATGAAATCGGTTGCCGCGATCGTTTCGAACATGACTTCGTGAAAGCCGATCTGCATGATCAGCCGGCCGGGCCTCACTGCGGATTTATCCAGAAACGGCTGTGGTGCCGACGTGCAGCAGATGACGACATCCGCATCGGTCAGCGCTTCATGCCAATCGGCATGAGGAAGGATCTGGGTGGCTGTGTCTTGCCCGGCTTCCGCAATCATCGGATCGAGATGGGATCGTGTCCGGTTCCAGAGTTGGATGGTTTCCACATTCGGAAACAGGGCAAGCAGCATGTCGAGATGGGTTTGCGCATGCGCGCCGGCGCCAAGCAGGGCAACGGATTTCATGCCCGTCGGCTTCAGGGCCTTGATCGCCGCTGAGGAGACGGCTGCGGTGCGCATGTGGGTCAGAAGTGCGCTTTCGACGCTGCCGACCGGTGCGCCGTCCGACAGGCGGTTGATGACGGTCGTGCTGCTGATGCTCGGAAGGTCGCCGATCGGTTCTCCCCGATGCACCGTCCATTTCAATCCGGCGGCATCATAAGCGCCGCCGACAAAAGCTGGCAGACCATAGGCCTTGTTGCGGGGATCGGCTCCGAGTGGCATGACGCTTTCGGCGACCATGCCGGCTTCGCCGCTGCGCAAAAGGCGGATTGTGGCGTGGATATCCTCGACCGCGGCCGCCCAGTGCAGCGCACCCGCTTCGATCGCATCCTTGCGGGAGAGATGACGGATGGTGTTCACGCGGCCTCCGTTTCGTCTGCGACGTATTCGAGCCAGAGGGAGATCGACTGGATGAAACGCCGAAAACCCTCGAGCGTCATGAACTCATCAATGCCATGCGCATGGCCGCCGCGACCGGCGCCGGCGAGCAGGAAGGATCCTGCATGGCGCGCAAATGCATAAGCAGGGGCTGCGCCGATTGCCCAGGGCCAGATCTGGGGCGGGGCATTGGCTGTTGTCTCGTAGCTTTTCAGGAGGGCCGAGACGCCGGGCGCATCGGCGCCAAAACGAAATCCGGGATAGCTGTCGGCAACGTTGAGGATGGCCCCCGGCGTCTTTTCGAGTGCCGTCCGGTACTGGCTCAAAAAATCCGCCGGGTTGAGCGAGGGCGGTGTGCGCAGTTCGAAAGCGGCACGTGCGCCATGCGGGATCACGCCATCGGTACCGAGAGGCATGGTTTCGAGGCTTGATATGTTGAAGGATGCAGTCGATAGGACGTGTTCGAGCAGTGTCTGTGCATCGCCTTCGAGAGAGAAGCATTCCGTCTTGCGGAAGCGCAGTTCGGCTGCAGGATCGAAAGCTTTTGCGAGATCCGTGATGATCCCGGCGGCTTCCGCATCAATCGCGGTCCTTGCCAGTTCGCCGGTTGGCGGCTTGCCGATCAGGGATAGGGCTTCGACCAGCCGGCTTGCGGGATTAGCGATCCACGGGGCGTTGCTGGAATGGATGGCGGCTTTCGGGCCACCCCATGCGCAACCATCGACCCGGACCTCTCCCTTGGCGATGCCGGAAAAGCCGAGATAGACGCGCGGCGCGCCGCCGCCATATTCGCAGAAAGAGGGAAAGATCGCAGACGCGCTTTTGCGCACAGGGCAATCGGGGTCAGCGAGATAATCGCGCATCGCGCCGCTGCCGCTTTCCTCTTCGCCATCAACGAGGATTTCGACATTGACGCGGAGTTTTCCAGCATCCGCCAGAGCCTTGACGGCTAAAAGCATGCCGGCGAGCGGCCCCTTGTTGTTCTCAGCCCCGCGGGCAACGAAGCTTGCCCCGATGCCTTCCAGATCGACGATGCCGCCCTTGAACGGATCGACAGACCAGCCTTCCGGCGAGGCGGGCATGACATCATACATGTTGTAGAGGATGACGGTCTTTTGCGCGCCGACATCAAGGCGGGCGTGGATGACCGGCGGCCGGCCCTTCGAGGATACCGCCGAGACGATGGTGGCGCCGAGTTCGGTCTTCAGCCAGGTGACGACGGCATCTGCCTGTCGGTCGATCTGCCGTTCATTGCCCTTGACCGACCGGATTTCGCACCACTGCCGGGTGAGGTCGAGAGCCGCGTCGAAGGTGGCGTCTGTGGTCACAGCCTGATCCTCGGGTTGAGCCAGACATAGGCGAGATCGACGAGAAAATTGACGATGACGAAGACGGCTGCGGCAAACAGAACGACGGCCTGAACGACGGGGAAATCGCGGTTCTGGATCGCCTCGACGGCCAGCCGTCCGATGCCGGGCCAGGCGAAGATGATTTCCGTCACCAGTGCGCCGCCGAGCAGCGAGGCGAAATACATGCCCTGCACGGTGATGACCGGGATCAGCGCGTTGCGCAGCGCGTGATGGACGATGATACGCCAGGAAGAAATGCCCTTGGCGCGGGCGGTGCGGATATAGTTTTCGCCGAGAACCTCGATGAGGCTTGCCCTGACCAGTCGTGTGATGGCGCTGAGATAATAGGCGCCGAGCGCAATCGACGGCATGATAAGATGCCAGGCCGAGCCGATGCCGCTCGATGGCAGCCAGCGCATTTTCAGCGAGAAGAAGATAATCAGCAGCAGTGCCAGCCAGAAGACCGGGATGGCCTGGCCGAGCAGCGAGATGACCCGGATGGCGAAATCGATGGCGCTGTTCTTGCGCACGGCGGCGATCGTGCCGAGCAGGAAGCCGAGCAGCGAACTCCAGACGAGTGCGGTCATCGCCAGAAGTGCGGTTGCCGGCAGGCGTTCGATCAGAAGATCAAGCGCCGGGCGCTGGAAGCGCAGCGACATGCCGAGTTCGCCGGTCACGGCACTTGCCAGAAAGCGCCCATATTGAACCCAGATCGGATCGTTGAAGCCCATGGCCTGACGAAAGGCTTCGAGTTCCTCGCGGGATGCATCCGGCGACATCATCAGGGCTGCCGGGTCGCCGGTCAGGAAGAGGGCGAAAAACACGATGGCGGAGACGCCGAACATGACGACGAGGCCCTGAAGCGCGCGGCCGGTGATAAAGCTCAAGGTCTTCATGTTTTTAAGCATTCCTGCTGTCGGCACGTCTTACGAGCCAGTCACCGATCAAATTGCAGCCGATCACCAGCGCGCCGATGACAAGGCCCGGATAGAGCACCAGCCAGTTGGCAAGCAGGATGAAGGAGCGGCCTTCGCCGATCAGGTTGCCAAGGGTGGGTGTCGGCGGTTGTACGCCAAGGCCCAGGAAACCGACCGAGGCTTCGAGAATGATGAGGCGCGGCAGATCTAGCGTCATCAGCACCGTGATCGGCCCGGTAATGTTAGGCAGGACATGGCGGAAGATGATGACCATGTTGGACAGGCCGATCGAGCGCGACGCATCGATATATTCAAGCTCGCGGATTTCGAGCGTCTTGGCACGGGCAACGCGTGCAAAGACCGCCCAGCCGGTGACGCCGAGCACAATGACGAGATTGCCCATGCTCGGGCCGATGACGGCAACGATGAGCAGGATCAGGAGAATGAAGGGGATGGCGAGCTGCACATCGACAGCCCGCATGATGATGATGTCGAACCAGCCGCGGTAATAGCCGGCGATCATGCCGAGCGTCGTGCCGAGCACGACGGAGATGACCGAAGCCGCAAGCACGATGGACAGCGAGATCGCCGTTCCAAGCCCGAGACGGGCGAGAAGATCTCGCCCGAGCTGGTCTGTTCCCAGAGGATGAAGCTCTCCGCCGATGACGGAGAGCGGCGGCTTGAATGTCGCGGTCAGGGTTCCGCGCACCGGGTCGATCGGCCAGAGGAGAGGCACGAGGACGCAAAGCGCCAGAACCGCGATCAGAAGGAACGTGGCAAATATCGCATCGGCGTTGTCCCTGACATTCCAGAACCGTGTCATGCGCGATTACTGCTTCTTGATGTCGAAGATCGGGATACGGGCGTCCGGACGTCCTTCGAAGGTGACCGACTTAGCCTTACCGTAAAGGGCATCTTCCTGATAGAGCGGGATGACCGGGACCTGCTCGGCGGCGAGATCCTGGATTTGGGCGAGAACCGCTTCGCGCTTTGCCGGGTCGACGATCGAGCGGCTTTCGTCGAGCAGTTTGTCCATTTCGGGAATGGAGGCCGTCGAATAGGGCTCGCCGGTCTTGAAGATGGCGTAGACGGCAGCATCCGCATCAAGCGTCTGGGTAGAGCCCCAGCCGAGCATGAAGATCGGGCCCTTGCGCGGCACCTGCTGGGTATAGACGGACCAATCAAGCACTTCCTGATCGATCTTGACGCCAATATCGCCGAACTGCTGGGCAATCGCCTGGGCGACTTCGCTATCCTTCATGTAGCGATGGGTGGACTGCATCTTGATCGAGAAGCCGTCCGGAAGGCCGGCTTCGGCGAGCAGCGCCTTTGCCTTGGCCGGGTCGTAAGCCGTGACGGCTAAATCCTTGTAGCCGAAGTCGGCGGCGCCGACCTGCGTTCCGCGCGGCGATGCCATGCCCTGCAGGATGTTGGTGACGATCGACTGACGATCGATCGCCATGTTGAGCGCCTGACGGACTTTTACGTTATCCAGCGGCTTTTCGCTCATCACCAGACCGAGATAGATGGTGAGACCGCCGTTCTTGACCTGGACGAGATCCGTATCCGGGCTGTCCTTGACCATTGGAGCGATATCGACGGGGACGTTCTCGATCAGATCGACTTCGCCGGTCAGAAGTGCGGTGATACGCGCCGTGCCATCCGGGATAGCGCGCCATGTCACCTTGTCGATCGATGGTGCGCCGCGCCAGTAATCCTTGTTGGCTTCGAGGATGACGTGCTGGTCGGGAACGAATTCGACGAATTTGTAGGGGCCGGTGCCGACCGGCTTGCGGGCGAAGACGTCGTTGCCGACTTCCTTCACGTATTTCGGCGGCACGATATAGGCCGGGTAACGGCTCATGCGAGTTGGCAAGAGGGGGTCAGCGCCCTTGGTCTTGATACGCACGGTCAGCGGATCGACGACCTCGACGCTTTCCACGGTGCGGATATAGGAGACCGTCGGGGACTTGGCGGCGGGATCGATAACGCGGTCGATAGTGAACTTGACCGCTTCAGCATCCATCGCTTCGCCATTGTGGAATTTCACGCCGTCGCGCAGCTTGAATTCCCATGTTGTGTCGTCAATCGCTGTCCAGGACGTTGCGAGACCCGGAACCAGCTTCATCTCCTTGTCGCGCATGACAAGCGTATCGAAGATGTTGTCAACGATCGTCGCGCTTTCCTTGAGGAAGCCGGGATCCATCGCAGTGGTCGAAGCGCCGCGACCGACGACAATGTCGGCAGCCGAAGCGATGGCCGTTGAGAGCGGCAGCAGCATGGATGCAGCGAGCGCAATGGCAACAAGTCTTTTCATGGTGGCCTTCACTTCCTCTGGAGTTGGTATCTGATACCCTGTCGATCTTGTCCGACAGGGCAATTATTGTTTTCTAAGATATATGATATATTCTCGATGGGCAAGATATGGGCATTTTCGATTCGGCGTCAAAAAACGGGCAATTTTTCCAAGGGTGAGGTCCAAGTGAGTACAGCTTTGTTCAATGCGGCTCCCCGAAAGAGCTTGGTGACGCATGTGGAAGACGAGATTCGCGCAGCTCTCATCGAAGGGCGGCTGGAGCCGGGCACCCGGCTTGTCACCAAGGAGTTGGCGGATTCGCTTGGCATGAGCATCACGCCCGTGCGCGAGGCGTTGGTGCGCTTTGCCGCATCAGGCGTTCTGACGGCCGAGCCTGCGCAATCCTTCAGGGTGCCGACGATGACGGTGGCGCAATATTCGGAAATCTCCGAAATCCGCAAATCGGTGGAAGGGCTTGCGGCCTTTAATGCGGCGTCGCAGATCACGACTGAGGAGATCGCTTCGATGAAGATCCTGCTCAAGCGATATCTTGCGGCAAAGGCTGACAAGGACCAGCACTTGGCTTTGACGCTGAACAAGGAATTCCGCTTCGTCCTCTATTCCGCCGCCCGTATGCCGACGCTTCTCGGCGTCATCGAACTGCTGTGGCTGAAGGCCGGCCCGGGGTTCAACTATCTTTATCCGGAGACCCAGTCGGGGAATGGGGATCATCATAATTACGAGGATCTGCTGATTGCGCTGCATGAGCGTAGAGCCGTCGCGGCTCGCGAAGCCATCGAGCATGCGATCGAGGATGGAGCGCGTATCGTCATAGAGGCGCTGCAACGGCGCGAGGCGCAGCCGGTTCCGGTCAAGTAGGTAGAAGGCGGACGTCACCCATGGGTAAGACATTCACAGCAGCCCATTGGGGCGTCTACGAAGTGAAAACCGATGAGTCGGAGCTGAGACTTGAAGGTTTCGCTCAGGATCCCGATCCGTCTCCGATCGGGCTGCATATGACAGCCAAGGACCTGACGGATGTGAGGGTCCGCAGGCCATCGATCCGTAAGAGCTGGCTCGAAAAAGGACCAGGCGCCGATCCGCATTTGCGCGGGCGCGAACCGTTTGTCGAAGTCGACTGGGATACCGCTCTTGATCTTCTTGCGGCCGAACTGGACCGGGTGCGGCGCGACCACGGCAATGAATCCATCTTCGGCGGCTCCTATGGTTGGGCGAGTGCTGGACGTTTCCATCATGCCCAGAGCCAGGTTCACCGCTTTCTCAACCTGATCGGCGGTTATGTTTCGTCGGTCGACAATTACAGTCTGGCTGCCGGGCGGGTGATCCTGCCGCACGCGATCGGCTCGACCGAATTCCTGCTGGATCGGCATACATCCTTCGATGTGATGGCCAAGCATACCGAGCTTTTCGTTACCTTCGGCGGTGTGCCGGTCAAGAATGCCCAGATGTCAGCCGGTGGGGCAGGGCGGCACCGCGTGGTGGCGGGCATGCTCGATATGGAGAAGAAGGGCACGCGCTTCATCAATATCGGTCCGGTTTCCGACAATATGCCGGTCGACAGCGAATGGATCGCAAACAGTCCGAATACCGATGTCGCGATGATGTTGGCGCTTGCCTATGTTCTTCACACCGAAGATCTGGCGCATCTGGATTTTCTCAGCAGCCATTGCGTCGGATATGACCGTTTCGCTGCCTACCTGACGGGCAACACGGACGGGACAGCCAAGACACCGGAATGGGCCGCTGCAATCTGTGGCGTCGATGCCGATCGCATCGCTTCGCTTGCCCGCGAGATGGCATGTCATCGAACGATGCTCAATATTTCCTGGTCGCTGCAGCGTGCCGTCCATGGTGAGCAGCCCTTCTGGATGCTGGTGACGCTGGCCGCGATGCTGGGGCAGATCGGCTTGCCGGGCGGTGGTTTCGGGGTCGGATACGGCGCGTTAAATTCCGTCGGTCACGACAATGTCCGCTTCAAGTCGGGTGCATTTCCGCAAGGGGACAATCCCGTCAAGGCGTTCATTCCGGTGGCGCGGATCACTGACATGTTGCTTAATCCGGGCGCGACATTCGCCTACAACGGCAAGCAACATACCTACACGGATATCCGTCTGGTTTACTGGGCAGGCGGCAACCCGTTCCATCATCATCAGGATCTCAACCGGTTGCTGAAGGCCTGGCAAAAGCCGGAGACGATCATCGTCAACGAACCTTACTGGACGCCGACGGCCAAGCTTGCGGATATCGTCCTGCCGGTGACCACTCCATTGGAGCGCAACGATATCGCCTCTTCCGGCGGTGAGGATTTGATCGTTGCCATGCGCAAGGTGTCTGAGCCGTTTGCCGAGGCGCGCAACGACTTCGATATCTTCTGTGGGCTGGCGCTGCGTATGGGCATCAACTTTTCCGAAAATCTCGACGAGGAAGGCTGGCTGCGGCGGCTGTATGGTGCAACCTCTGCAAACGCCCTCGAAAAGAAGGTCGAGATGCCGAGTTTCGACCAGTTCTGGCAGGACGGTATTTTCGATCTCAAGCCTGACGCCTGGCCCGTCGTGATGCTGCAAGAGTTCAGGGATGCGCCGGATGAACACCCGGTTCCAACGCCGTCCGGCAGGATCGAGATATTCTCCGAGACGGTCGACGGCTTTGGCCTCCCAGACTGCCCCGGCCATCCCACGTGGTTCGAGCCGCCGGAATGGCTGGGTAATCGGGAGAGCGACGATCAGTTCCATCTGATTTCCGACCAGCCGGTGCGACGCCTGCATAGCCAGCTGGATGCCAGCCCTTACAGCAAGGCCGGGAAAGTGAAGGGCCGTGAGCCGGTTCTTATGAATCCCACGGACGCGGAGCGTTGCGGCCTGAGTGCCGGAGATTTCGTCGAAATTCATAACCAGCGCGGCCGGCTCATTTCTGCTGTCTTAATTTCCGATGCGATCATGCCGGGCGTCGTCAGGCTTTCGACTGGTGCGTGGTTCGACATGGATTACGAACGCAATCTGGAACGTCACGGCAATCCCAATGCCTTGACGCTGGATGTGCCGTCGTCATCCCTGTCGCAGGGCTGCAGCGCCCAAACATGTCTTGTCAGTGTTAGAAAGATTGAAGATGAGTACGCTGGCGCCGTTGAGGCTTTCAATCACCCTAGAATCGATCGCTAATGACCTTCAAGGCCGGGCGATAGCTTCGGTACCACAGACGGGATAGGCGTTTCTGGGCATTCGAAGACGTGAGTGTTGATAGGCACTGGTTGCCCGACTGCGAAAATGGCGGCCGTCCGTCGTGGATGGCACGCGTCGAGCAATGATAAACCAGCGCTCAAAATGGTATGCAACTGGTTTGCATGGTGAGATGGCCACGTTATAAATGCAGATCGGAGATGAAGTCGTAGACCTTGCCGTTGTAGCGTGTCTCCGTGAACTCGATGGCGCGGCCGTCTTCGAGGAAGCAACGACGTTCGGCCACCAGCATCGGCGTCTGCGGGGCTGCCTGTAGCAGTTCGGCTTCGGCAACCGACATCACATCGGCGCGGATACGCTGGAAGCCGTGATGTGGCCGGGCGTTGAGCGAAGCCAATGTCGCGTAGAGCGAGTCTGTGACCAGCATGGCGTCCGGCAAGATAGACTTCGGCACGACGGCCCGTTCCAGCGCAATGGGAATGCCGTCGGCATGGCGCACGCGGATCAGGCGAATGACCTCTGTCTGCACCGGTAGGCCAAGCGCCATCGTTTCGTGAAGCGTGCCGATGACAGTGCCACGCGAAATCCACGAAAAGCTTGGTTCCATGCCACGCGCACGAATTTCGTCGGAAAAACCGGTGAGGTTGGGAAGATCCTTGCGGACGCGCGTCTGGACCACCGTTCGTGCGCCGTGGCGGCGATTGACCCGGCCTTCGCCTTCAAGCTCGGCGATGGCACGGCGCACCGAGACGCGCGAGATGTTGAGGCGCTCCGCCAGCAGCCGCTCGCTCGGCAGGCTGCGTCCGCGGCCCAGATGTCCGCCATCGATCGCATCGGCAAGCGCCATTGCGAGCCGCATATAGATAGGCGAATGGTCGTTCGAACCTCCAAGGCTGATGGCCAGACGGTCGAGCAGCGCGTCTCTCGGGGTTGTGGCCTCTCCGATGTCCTGCGGCAGTTTCGAGCTCAAGAAGGATGACCTCATTGGAATCCAAGGCGGTTGCAGCTGGCATGTCGTCTAGTTCTCTGAAAATTCCGATGAAGTTTCAAGTCCCGCTCGGTCGCGCCAAGCCCAGTTTGCAGACAGTGCCGGGATACTGGTTGTCATCTGGTATTATTTCACTTAGCGTGTGCCTTGCTGATAAAGGGTGTGGTAAACGTGCTTACTGAAATTCTCAAGAATGGCCTTATCGTTTCCTGCCAGCCCGTACCCGGCGGTGTGATGGACGACAGCCCCTATGTCGTCGCTTTTGCACTTGCGGCTCTTTCCGCTGGGGCGGCCGGACTGCGCATCGAATCGGCGCGTTACGTCGCAGCCGTTCGCGCAGCAACCGACGCCCCCATTATCGGCCTCATCAAGCGCGATCTCGATGACAGCCCGGTGCGCATCACGCCCTTTCTCGACGACGTGACGGCGCTTGCCGATGCGGGCGCCGACATCATCGCTTTCGACGCAACCGACCGTGTTCGCCCGGCAAGCGTGGCGGCGTTGGCGAAGGCGGTGCGTGACGCCGGAAAGCTGTCCATGGCCGATTGCAGCTGCGTCGAGGATGCGCGCCATGCACTATCCGTCGGCGTCGATTTCGTCGGCTCGACGATGTCCGGTTATACCGGCGGGCCGGAACCGGTCGATCCCGACATCGCGCTTGTCGCAGCTCTGCGGGAACTGACGCCAAACGTGATCGCAGAAGGGCGTATCCGCACCCCCGAACAGGCCCAGGCCGCCGCTCGCGCCGGTGCGGCCTGTGTGGTCGTCGGTTCCGCCATTACGCGCACCGAACATGTGACCGCCTGGTTCAGAGAGGCGTTGAGTGAGGTTAATGCCCCTGCTGCACGCCCGGTCGTGCTCGCAATCGATCTTGGCGGGACCAAGACCATGGCGTCGCTGGTGCAGGATGGTAAAGTGATCGAAACCGTATCGATCCAGACGGATCGCTCGGGCTCTCCGCAAGGCTGGCTAGATGCGATCGCGGCGGCTACCCGCGACTGGAAGGGCAGCTATGGTGCTGTCGGCATTGCTGTGACGGGTGCGGTGCGGGCAGGACGCTGGCGTGCAATGAACAAAGCAACACTCGGCATCGAAGGCGAGTTTGCGCTGGAAATCCGCGCTGCAGAAATCTTCGGCGCCTCGGTGGTCGCGGCCAACGATGCACAGGCTGCTGCCTGGGGCGAGTACAAGGCTTCCGAAGATCGCTCGGATCTCGTTTTCATCACGGTCTCGACCGGCCTTGGCGGTGGCATCGTCTCCAACGGAACGCTGCTCGGCGGCATTGCCGGCCATTTCGGACAAATGCGCGATCCCGATGGTGGCAGCCTGCCGCTTGAAAGCCGCGTCTGTGGTCCGTGGATCGCAGCCGAGGCAGAACGTCTTGGCCATTCCGGCGAGCCGAGAGCGGTCTTCGACGCGGCTGTGAACGGCGAGGAATGGGCAGGCGTCATCATCGACGGCGTCGCCCGTCGTTTTGCGCGGCTCTGCTGCGACATCCAATTGGCGATCGACCCCGCACGGATCGTCATCGGCGGAGGCGTTGGCCTCGCCACGGGCTTCATGGACAGGGTCAGGGCGGAAATCACCGCTCTTGCCCCGCCCGTGATGCCCGAGCTGCGGGCCGCGAAGCTCGGCGCCAGCGCCGGCATCGTCGGGATTGCCGATCTCGTACTGACACATAAGAAGACTTGAAGAAAAACCGACAAATCTCCGGAAGGGTAGAACCATCATGACAACATTTCGCAGCCTCATGGCCGCCGGTGTGGCGGCCCTCCTCACCACCGCAGCGCTACCAGGCCTGGCATCGGCAGAAGTGACCGTGCTCGGCTGGCCCGGCGGGTCGGAAGAAACTGCTCTGCGTGCCGCAGTAGAAGTCTATAACGCGCTCCCTAACACGGCCGACACCGACAAGGTCGAGCTCCTGTTCTTCAACCGCGACGGCTTTTACGACAAGTTGCAGGCAGACCTCGCCGCCGGATCGGACGCCTTCGACATCAACCTGATCGCCACCTATTCCATCGGCCGTTACGCGCCCTTCATGGAGCCGGTCGATCTGGGCACCGACGCCGAGAAGGTGTTCGGCAAGCCGATTCTGGAAACCATGCAGTTCGAAGGCAAGCAGTATGGCGTTCCGACCGACCTTTCGCTGCACTTCATGTATTACCGTAAGGACCTGATCGACGCGCTGATGGCCGACGACGCGGCCAAGGCCAGATATGCGGAAATCGCCAAGAAATACCTCGGCAAGGAACTCGCCCCCAAGGATCCCGACCAGTGGAACTGGGACGACTGGGCAGCGACGGCGCTCTATTTCACCAAGGCAGTCAATCCGGACAGCCCAGTGCGTTATGGCACCGTGCTGCAGATGAAGAACCTGCTGTTCAACATGATGGTATTCCAGTCCCTGCCGCGCTCCTACGGCGCAGACTGGACGGATGCTTCCGGCAAGGTAACAGTCGATTCTAAGGCTTACCGCACCGGCCTCGAGCTCTACAAGAAACTCTATGACGCGGGTGCTACGCCCAAGGATTCGCTCAGCTACGAATATCCCGAGACCAACGCCGCCTGGACTTCGGGTCAGATTGCCACCGCACTGCAGTGGAATGCCGCAGCGGGTGAGTTGATGAACCCGGACACGGCTCCCGCCGTTGCGGAAGACACCGCCGTCGTCGCACCGCCATCCGGTCCCGAAGGCCGCAAGGACCACATCCACGGCCTTGGACTGGGCCTCAACAAGAGCTCCAAGCACAAGGAAGGCGCGGTTCGCTTCCTGAAGTGGCTGGCGTCGGAAAATGCCGCCCTTGCCTACGCCAAGGCTGGCGGTTCTCCGGCTCTCGCACCGGATGTCGTTGCTAAAATCGCAGCGGACCGCCCCGATCTGGTCAAGCTCGGTGAGTTCGCCGGCGCCTATGGCTATGTCATGAACGGGGCCACGTCTGCCGGTGCGCTGTCGGTCTATGAAGCCCAGGCCAAGGAATTCACCGCTTATTGGGCAGGCCAGAAAAGCCTCGATGAGGCGCTAGCTGCAGCCACCCGGACCATGACCGATCTGCTCAAGAAGTAAGCGTCAACGCCCAGGCGTCTTGTCGCCTGGGCAAACCTTTGCGGACGGCATCATGCACAGTACCCCACAGCAACGCGAAGGGCGGCTTCTTCTGGCGCCTCTGGTTGCTTTCCTGATCGTTTTCCTGAGCTTCCCGGCCCTGGTCGACATCGTCTACGCATTGTCCGACGTCACTTTCCAGACCATGCGGGCACCCCAAATCGTGGGTTTCAGAAACTTCGGCGTGGTGCTTGCCGATCCCGAATTCTGGGCTGCCTGCTGGTTTTCACTTCGCTTCGGCGTATTGACCGCCATCATCGAGTGCGGGCTTGGCCTGGCACTCGCCATATTTCTTTCGCCGATTGTCAGCCGCCATGGCTGGACACTGGCTCTCATCATGCTCCCGATGATGGTGGCGCCATCGATGGTCGGCCTCATGTATCGCCTCGTGTTGCATGAATTTGCCGGACCGCTGCCCCATTACTTGACGCTCTGGTTTGGCACCAGCCCGGCCTTTCTCGATGCCAACAATGCCTTCTGGACACTGGTCGTGGTCGAAGTGCTGCAATGGACGCCGTTCGCCTTTCTGCTGTTTCATGTCGCCTACATCTCGATACCTGCGGAAATTCGCGAGGCTGCAGCGATGGACCGGGCCACTGCATGGAAGATTCTGTGGCGCATCGAGCTGCCGATGATGAAGGCGACGATCGCCATCGCACTCGGCATCCGCTTCATCGACGGTTTTCGCGTGTTCGACAATGTCTTTGGGCTCACCGGAGCAGGTGCAGGTGGCTCCACCATGTCGCTGTCGATCTATATCTACCAATCCTTCTTCAAGGGCGGACAGATCGGCCAGGCGGTTGCCGCCTCGGTATTGATGTTCCTGGCCTCGCTGGTCGTGCTTTATGGCGCCGCCGTGCTCAAAGCCCAACTGGACCGTAGGAGGATGGCCGCATGAACGCGCTTCGCTGGATCGTTTTCGCGGTCGCCGCCTTCGCCATGAATTTTCCGGTGATCGTGACGCTGATCACCTCCTTCAAAAGCGCCAAGGAAATCGCGATGAATCCCGGCTTGATCATCCAGGCGCCGACGCTTGCCAATTACGCCAGAGTGCTGACAGATACCAGCCGCTTCAATATCTACGCCTATCTTCTTAACAGCACTGTCGCGGCACTCATAGGTTCGCTGCTGGCACTGCTTCTGACGCTTCCGGCAGCCTATGCCATCGTGCGCACCGGCACCGGCCGCCGCCATCTCCTGCCGCTGGTGGCAAACCTGCGCGCAGTGCCGCTGGTGGTCTTCGCCATCCCGCTCTACATGATGTTCCAGTTCGTCGGGCTGCTCGATACCCGTCTTGGCCTCGGGCTGATCCTCACCATCGTCAATCTGCCGCTCAGCCTGATGATGATGGTCAATGCCATTTCTGACATGCCGACGGAGATCGACGAGGCCGCCCGCATGGACCGTGCCGGCGCGTTTGTGATCCTGAGGCGTATCGTGCGCCCGGTGATCCGACCGGCGGTCGTAACCGCTTTCATCTTCGGCTTCATCACCGCCTGGAACGAATATCTGTTCGGCCTGATGCTGACGACACGCAACGCCGTGCCCGTCACCGTCGGGGCCTCGTTCTTCTTTTCCGCCAGCGGCGGGGGCGTGCAATGGGGCGTGGCGTCAGCGGTGATGATCCTCGGTGCGCTGCCGCCTGCGGTACTCGGCATGCTCATCTATCGACAATTGACCGGATCCATGACCGCAGGCGCGGTCAAGGGCTGAGCCGGACGGACAGGGAAACGGATTGACCATGGCTCAGATCACACTCGACGGTGTCAACAAGGTGTTCGGCAAGAATACCGTCATTCCCTCTCTCAATCTGGAGATCGGCAAGGGCGAATTCGTCGTTTTCGTCGGTCCTTCGGGCAGTGGAAAGTCGACGCTACTGCGCCTGATCGCCGGACTGGAGGAGACCAGCGGTGGCAGGATCAGCATCGAGGGCAAGGATGTCACCATGACACCCTGCGGCGAGCGGGGCCTGGCCATGGTGTTCCAGTCCTATGCGCTTTATCCGCACATGACCGTACGCCAGAACATGGCTTTTCCGCTGGAAATGGTCGGCGAGAGCAAGGCTTCGACGGCGGCTAAAGTTGAAGACGCTGCCCGTGTTCTCGATCTCACCCGCTTTCTCGAACGTCGCCCTTCGCAGCTTTCGGGCGGCCAGCGCCAGCGCGTCGCAATCGGTCGCGCGATCGTGCGCAACCCGACGGCATTCCTGTTCGACGAGCCGCTGTCCAATCTCGATGCAGCGCTTCGCGGAAGCATGCGCCTCGAAATCATGAAGCTGCACCAGCAGCTCGAAAGCACGATGATCTACGTCACCCACGACCAGGTCGAGGCGATGACGATGGCGGACCGGATCGTCGTGCTCAATCACGGGGTGATCGAACAGGTGGGAACTCCGCAGGAACTCTACGAGCGTCCTGCCAACCTGTTCGTCGCCGAATTTATCGGCGCTCCGAAGATGAACCGCATCGGAGGCCGGATCGCGGCTGCGATGGGTGCTGAGACCATTGGTATCCGGCCTGAACATCTGAGGATCGTCGAGGGCGAAGGGACATGGCAGGGCTCGGTCGAGCTCACCGAAAATCTTGGCGCCGAAAGCCACGTGCATGTGCTTTGCGGCGAGGCGGGTTCTCTCGTTGTGCGCATGGCCGGTGCGCCGTCCGTCAAGGCCGGCGACAAGATCAATCTCTCCCCGGCAGAGGGGTTCACTTACAGGTTCGATCACGAGGGCAAGGCGTTGCGCTGACGCTCTCACGGCAAGAACTGCGCAGGCGCCGACTTCGTCTGCTCTCAGTCGGGTAACAGCTCACCCGGCGGTCGAACACGGTTAGACAGCTTGGCGGATATGCGATCGCAGGCCGCCTTCAATACGTGGACGGTGTGCTCATGTCGGCTTTCCCGGGTGTGACGATTGACGTAGGCGATGATGACCGCGGCCACGGCGTTGCCGTCTGCGCCAAGGATCGGGCAGCAGATGTCGGTAATGCCAACGAAATCGCGGCTTTCGCGCAATTCGTAGCCCCGGTCGCGTATGCGCGTCAGATGGGCCGACAACGCAGCCCTGTCGACCGGCGACGTCGCATGGGCATCGCATTCTCCGAGGATACGCTCAGCCATGTCGGGCGCCTGGAAGGCGAGCATGACCTGGCCGGAAGTCGAATCCGAGGCGAGGCGGCCATAGCCGAGCCGCAGGGTAAACGACATGTCATCGCCTCCAGGCACGGCCGCCGTCACGACCGTCAGGCCATGATTGATCACGACAAGGTGCGGCGACTGGCTTGTGTCATGGGCAATCCTGGAAAGTTCAGGCATGACCGCCGTCATCAGGTCCTGCGCGCTCGGCGTATGCAGGCCGAGCTTGAACAGCCGGTCGGTCAGGCAATAGGCATCCGTCTCCGGATCGCGGGTAATGTATCCCCGTTCCTGCAAGGCAACGAGCATCCGGAAAATCTCGCTCTTCGAGCGGCCGAGACCATCGGCAATTTCCTTCATGGTCAACGGGTTGCGCGCTTCCGCAAGAAGCTCCAGAACCTCCAGCCCCTTTGTCAGTGCAGGGGCCGAATATGCAGGTTTTCCCGCCTCGATTGCGGTTTCGTTCATCGGTCGAATCCTTGTCTTCACTGCAACCATATTAAAGTTCCGACCATATTGTCATTTGTTTCATATGCAAACTTGACTCCATATATAAAACTGTCACACTCGCCTCAACGAGAAAAAAGACGAGTGGGCGCGATGACAAATCTGACAGCGATGAAGGCCGGTCAGGCCGTTCGCAAGGTGGCGACACCTCGGCGCAACAGCGTCTTCACCTCAATCGATCTCGACCGCGACGGGAAGCAGATCGGCTATTTCAATGTGCCGCAGTCACCCCACGATGATGCCTGGGGTTCGGTTCAGGTGCCGCTCGCCGTCGTGAAGAATGGCGAAGGCCCGACGGTGCTGATCGAAGCTGGCAATCACGGTGACGAATATGAAGGCCCGATCGCGCTTGGCGAATTGCTGCGCGAGATCGATCCCGCCGACATCCGTGGTCGCATCATCGCCATTCCCGCCATCAATGTGCGCGCCGTCGAGGCTGGAACGCGGACTTCCCCGGTCGACGGGCTCAACTTCAACCGCAGTTTTCCGGGAGATTTCAACGGAACGCTGACGAACCAGATCGCGGCCTATGTGAACGACTGCCTGTTTCCGATCGCCGACTACTTCCTCGACCTGCATTCCGGCGGCTCCTCGCTGATGATCCTCCCAAGCGCCATCATCGAACCGTCACCGACGCCTGACGGCCATCGCCGCAACATCAGGGCGACGCTCGCGTTCGGGGCGCCTACGGTGGTGATGGTCGACAATCTCGGCGAGACCCGCACCTCGACTGCCGCAGCCAACCTTCAGGGCCTGATCGTCATCGGCAGCGAAATGGCCGGCGGGGGTCTCGTCAGCCAGGATGCGCTGGCTATATGCCGCCGCGGCATCCGCAATGTCCTCAAACATGCCGGCGTCCTGCAGGGCGAGGTCGAGATCCCGGCGAGTGCCAATGCGCGCGTCCTCAAGGTTCCGGGGGCCGAAGGTTACATCATCTCGGATGAGGATGGCGTATTCGAGCCGATCACCGAACTGGGAACCGTGGTGAACAAGGGCGATATCGCTGGCCGGATCCACTTCCTGCGTACGCCGCAACGCGAGCCGTTGGTGCTGTACCACCCGATCGACGGCGTAGTCTTCGCCAAGCGTCAGCCCGGCCGCGTTCGCCCCGGCAATTGCTGTTTCGTCCTTGCCAACGAATATCCCGAAGCACTGGTTGAAGAGGAGGCCGGCCATGAGCGTTGAGAGCATCAGGGCCGCCGCCGAGCGCATCAAGCCTTTCATCCGCAAGACACCCATGTTGCGGCTTTCCCATTGCGCCGGAGCGGAGCTTCCGCAGGAATTCCACCTGAAGCTTGAGTGCCTCCAGGTCAGCGGCTCATTCAAGATCCGGGGCGCCGTCAACCGGGTAAAAACACTTGCGCCCGAACAGCTCGCCAACGGGCTCGTGGCCGCCTCGGGCGGTAACCATGGACTGGCAACCGCCTATATGGCACGCCAGTCAGGCGTGTCGGCGACGATTTTCCTGCCGACCAATGCCAGCCCGATCAAGGAGCAGAAGCTCAGGAAATGGGGGGCCGACGTCCGCTATTCAGGCTCCGTATGGGACGAAGCGCATGAGGCGGCACAGGCCTTCGCCAAAGATTGCGGCGCCTTCTACATGCACCCATTTGCCGACGATGCGATCGTTTCGGGACAGGGGACTGTGGCGGTCGAGATGCTGGAACAGGTGCCGGATGTCGATCTCTATATCGTTGCGATCGGCGGTGGCGGACTGATCACCGGCATGTCGCAGATCATCAAGGCGACAAACCCGAAAGCCCGCATCATCGGTGTGGAGCCGGTCGGCTCGCCGACGCTGCATGCCTCTTTTGCTGCCGGCAAGGTGGTGCGCCTGCCGCAGATCACCACCCGTGTCGCCACCATGGCCTGCGGCCGTACCGACGAAAGCATCTACGAGATCGCCCGCCAGCATGTCGATGACATCGTTCTTATTGAAGACGAAGACATGCAGCGTGCTGCCGAACTCCTGTGGTTGGAATTCGGCATTGCCGCCGACCTGAGTGGGGCGGCCTCGCTTGCCGCGCTGATGTCGGGTGCTGTGAAAGCGCAAAAAGGAGAAAGAATTGCCGGCCTGGTTTGTGGCGCCGGCGTGGACGGCCTCGGCGCCTGAGAAGCGTCAAGGCCAAATGACGATGCGCACCGCGATGATGCGGAACGCGATCGCCGACATCGCTGCCTGAGGCAGCGGACCTGATCGGTCAATACCGACAAGAGGCGGAAAACGCCCGAAATGCCACCATCCAATGAACTGCTGATGGCAGAGGAGAACTAAAACATGCGTAGCATTCTGAAAGCATCCGTCGCGCTGGTCGCACTCACACTGGCAACTCCGTCCATGGCACAGGAAAAGGTCCTGGGCCTCGCGGCAATCGATCTGCAGAACTCCTTCTACGTCCGGATGAAGGAAGCCGGCGACGTCGCGGCCTCCGATTACGGTGTCAAATCCACCTGGCAAAGTGCCGAAGGCAGCCTGGAAAAGCAGGTGGGCATCATAGAGAACTTCATCAATCAGGGCGTCAGCGCTGTCCTGATCGATCCGATAGACAAGAACGCCGTCGTTCCCGCCATCGAAAAGGCAACCGCCGCCGGCATTCCGGTCATCACCATGGGCAACAAGGTCGAGGCCGGCGCAAACTATTCGACGCTCTATCCCGACTATAACAACATGGCCATGGTGGCACGCGCCATCGGAACCTCGCTTGGCGGCGAGGGTGAAATTGCCCTTCTCGTCGGCTCGCGCGGCAATTTCGTCTCCGACACCCGCGAAAAGGGCTTTGTCGAGACGATGCAGAAGGAATTCCCCAACATCAAGATCGTCGGTGTCGAACCCACCGGCTGGGACGCTGCCAAGGCGACCAACGCCGCCCAGACCTGGCTGACCACCTATCCAGACCTGAAGGCCGTTGCCTGCATTTCCGACAGCCTTTGCCTGGCAGCCGATTCCGTCGCTACCGCGATGGGTAGCGAGCTCATCTATGGCGGTTATGACGGCGACGCCGAGATGAAGGACCTGATCGACAGCGGCAAGATGGTGATGGACGTCATGACCGGCGCCTACCGTGTCGGCTACTGGAACGTCGCAGTCGCCGCCCGCCTCGCCAAGGGTGAGGACCTTCCCAAGGATCTCTACATGCCGACCTATTTCGTCACCTCCGACGAAACGGCCGCAAAGCTGAAGTCCGCCGGCCTGACCGTCGACTATATCAACACCGAAAAGCAGGCCGTCGAGGCCAAGAACTATACCGAACAGCTCGGCCCGAAAGTGCCGGCGTCGGCCATGACTGTCGGCAAGTAAAGCCGTCATGGGATGACCGGTGCTTCCCAACCTGCATCGGTCACTCCAATCCATAGTTGCTTGCACATCGCTTCTACCGCGGCGATCGGTGCACACCTTTTGATGGAGGTCGCACGTGTCACACTCCCGGATCATATCCCTATTGCGCCACAACGAACCGGTTCTGGTCGTCGTGCTCGTGGTCGCGATCTCCGTTTTCGGCTGGATCGATCCTCGGTTCCTTTCGACTGGCAATTTCGTCAGTATCGCTCAGCAAAGTGCTGTGATCGCACTTGTTGCCTTCGCCATGACTGCGGTCATCATCGCCCGAGGAATCGACATTTCCGTTGGCAGCACGCTTGCCTTCGCAGGTGTTGCGGCAGGCATAGTTTTCGCGTCGACAGGTTCGGCGACGCTGACCCTGATCGCAGCCATTGCCAGCGGTGCGCTGATCGGACTGCTCAATGGTTTGCTCATCGGTTTCGCCGGCATCTCTCCCTTTATCGCCACACTGGCGACAATGGCTTTCGCCCGCGGGCTTTCGCTTAGCCTGTCAGGCGCATCGAGCTTGCCAATAGCCGACCCCGCCGTGCTTTATGCGGGACGTGCCACGGTCGGTCTGCTGCCGGTCTCGGTGGTGATCGCCGGTATTGTTCTCTGTGTCTGGTGGTTCGTACTCCGCCGCACCGTCTACGGTCGCTGGATCTACGCGATCGGTGGCAATGCCGAGGCTGCTCGTGTCTCCATGGTGCCGGTCGAACTCGTGCGCATCTCGGTCTACCTGATCGCCGGCGCCACTGCAGGCCTCGGTGCTATCCTGACCATTGGACGTCTCGGTTCGGCCCAGCCGCTCGCCGGAACCGGCCTTGAATTCACCGCTATCACCGCTGCCATCATCGGCGGTACCAAACTTTCTGGTGGCAGAGGCTCCATCTGGGGCACGGCCATCGGTGCGCTGCTGCTGGGTGTGATCAACACCGGCCTTTCGTTCCTGCAGGTGCCGCAGATTATCATCTACTACATTACCGGCGCGCTGATTGTCGTCGCCGTGCTGACCAGCCAGCCCGAGACTATCACGCGGCTCGTCGGCTCGCTGCGGCGTCGTGCAAAATTTGCCGGATCCTCTGCTGCGGCAGTTGCAGCCGAGACCAATGGCGAAAAGCATTCGATCACGCTCAGCGGCATCGGCAAGATCTTCCCCGGCGTCAAGGCACTCGACGGTGTTTCCTTCACTGTCACTGCCGGCGAAGTGGTGGCGCTTGCCGGTGAGAACGGTGCCGGCAAATCAACGCTGGTCAAGTGCATCTCCGGCGTCTACCGCCCGGACGAAGGCCGGCTGCTTGTCGATGGAAAGCCCGTGACGTTCGCGTCTCCCAACGATGCCAAGGGTATCAGCGTTATCCATCAGCATTTCAGCCTGTCACCGGACTTGACGGTGGCCGAAAACATGTTCGTCGGTCGCGAACCTCGCACCGCTTTCGGCCTTCTCGACCGTCGCCGCATGCGACGCGAGGCACGTGCGATCATGTCGGAACTTTCGCTTGATATCGACGTCGATGCAGAACTGCGCACGCTTTCGGTCGGTCGCCAGCAGATGGTGGAAATTGCCCGCGCCGTGTTGGCCGACGCCTGGTTCATGGTAATGGACGAGCCGACAAGTGCGCTTTCCAACCGTGAAAGGGATCAGCTCTATACGCTGATCGATCGGCTGAAGGCGCGGGGTGCCGGCATCCTCTACATCTCCCACAAGATGGAGGAGATCTTCAACCAGTGCGACCGCGTCGTCGTGCTGCGCGACGGCAAGTTCATTGGCGAGCGCAAGACCGCCGAGACGGACGAGGCCGAGATCGTTTCGATGATGGTTGGACGTGAGGTCGGAGACATCTTCCCGCATCTTGAGGCCGAGATCGGCGAGGTCGCGGTCAAGGTCAACAACATCTCCAATGGCAAGCTGTTGCATTCCGCCTCGCTCCACGTTCGCTGCGGCGAGATCGTCGCACTGGCCGGTCTGATGGGCAGCGGCCGTTCCGAGGTACTGCGCCTGATTGCCGGGCTTGATACCATCCAGGAAGGTACGCTCGACGTGTTTGGCGAGCGCCAGGCCGGTGGCAATCTGAAAGCTGCTAATCGCGCCGGCATCGTCTACATCCCCGAAGATCGCCATCTCGAAGGTTTTGTCGGCACCATGTCGATCCGCGACAACCTTTCGCTCGCCTGGATGCGTGAGCACAGTCGGTTCGGCATCCTGCACATGGCCGGCATCCGGCGGCTGGCGCGAGAATTGATCGCATCGCTTGGCGTGCGCCCGGCGCAGGCCGACAAAATGACGATCGAACTCTCCGGCGGAAACCAGCAGAAGGTCGTGATCGGCAAGTGGCTGGCCACCAGGCCGCGCGTCATTCTCCTCGACGAGCCAACCCGCGGGGTCGATGTCGGCGCCAAGTCCGACCTGCATCACCTGATTGCCAAACTCAAGCAACAGGGCGCGGCGATCATCATGGTCTCGTCCGAGCTACCCGAAGTTCTGGGTGTCGCAGATCGCATCGTCGTCATGTGCGAGGGCCGCTCGGTCGGCGAACTGAAACGCGGCGCCACCGAGGAGGACGTCATGGCGCTTGCCTTCGGTGAAAATCACCGCCGCGCCTGCACGCCTCGGGCACAACGCAGTGCGGCACCCTCCGTCGGTCAGTTCTCCATGGAGGCCACAACGTGATTAAAGCTGCGTCTCCCTCTCATTCCTGCATATCTCGACCGGGTAGAAGGATGAACTGACATGATTTCTTCCCGCAATCTCGCCCTTAAGAAGGTTCTCGACCTTTCGCCGCTGATCCTTCTTGTGGCCCTTATGGCGATCTTCGCCGTCGTCGATTCGCGCGTGGTTTCCAGCCAGAGCCTGATCAACATCGTATCGCAGGCGACGCCGATCGCAGTCCTGGCGATCGGAGCGCTGATCGTCCTTTTGACTGGCGGTATCGATCTGGCCGCCGGCGTCGGCGTGGCCTTCTGCGCCGTGTTGATCGCAAGCCTGATCGATGCGGGTTTCGGCCTGCCGGGCTCGCTTGCGATCGGTCTTGCTGCGATGCTGATAGTCGGTCTCGTCAACGGCCTTGTCATTTCATTGCTGAAAATTCCGCCTTTCGTCACCACGCTGGCGGCCATGGTTGTGCTGCAGGGAGCAACCCTTGCCGTCGCCTCCAAGGGCGTGCTGATGCTGAAGGATCCGACGCTGCGCTTCATCGGCATCGAGCGCAGTTTCGGAATTCCCCATGTGATCTTCGCCACGCTCGCGATCGTGATCGCCGCGGCCGTCCTGATGCGTCTGACTCGCTTCGGTTTGCGCACTTATGCACTGGGTTCGGATGCCGGAGCGGCAGAACTCGCGGGCATCCCGGTGACCCGTCACACGATCCTGATTTACACCGCGTCAGGCCTGTTCGTCTTTCTGACGGCGGTGGTGATGATCAGCCGAGTGCCGGTGGTGACACCGAATATCGGCGGCACCTCGCTGCTGCTCGATGCGATCGCTGCGACCGTGCTGGGCGGCACAAGCATTTTCGGTGGTCGTGGCACCGTCTGGGGCACGGTGGTCGGTGCCCTTATCGTCAGTCTGCTGACCACGGCGCTGCGCATCTTCGGTACCGATCCGTCGAGCCTCGAACTCTACAAGGGCGCGATCATCATGGCGGCACTTCTGGCGGATACCGGCATGACCTATGCCAAAACCCGTCTGCTGGAGCCGGTACGATGAGCCGGCCCCTGTACGACTTCTTTGCGAAAGGTCCACCTTCTTTCGGGTGGATGACTTCACCGGACGCAGCATATCTCGTCGGTGAAGGGACCAACCGGCCGGTGGCGCTTTTGCCGACCGGCGCCGTGGAGCAACACGGCCCGCACCTGCCGATGGGGCTCGATATCTGGCTTGCCTCGGCCGTCGCCAATGCCGCGGCCGAGGGAGAGCGCGGCATCCGGGTTTGCGAACCCTTTGCTTATGGATCGTCGCAGCATCATCGCGCCTTCGCCGGTACGATGAGCCTCAGCCCGCAGACCTTCATCGCCGTCTTGGTCGATCTCTGCACTTGCCTGTGGGAGGATGGCTTCCTGCCGGTGATCATCAACGGGCATGGCGGCAACCGCGCGGCGATCCAGGTGGCTATCACGACGCTCGGCCGTCAAGGCGTGGTTTCGGCAGGTTTTTCCTATTTCGACTTGATTGCGGACGTCGCGTCCGAGGTCCTGCCGGATCATGCCGGCGGAACGGGACATGCTTGCGCGCTTGAAACTTCGCTGATGATGCATGTCATCCCTGAAAGCGTGCGCGAAAACCTGATCCCCGAAGGAGGAACGCCGCCTTCGTGGCCCGATCCGCATCTCTATGCCGGGCCGGCAGTCACCGTCTGGCGGCCATTCGAACAGATCCGGGACAATGGCGTCATAGGCACGCCTTCGGAAGCCTCACGCGAGGCCGGCGAACGTCTGTTTGTCGAAGCGGTGCGGCGCAGCCGCGAAACCATACTCAAGATTCAATCGGAATACGGTCAAAGGAGCATCCCATGACGGTCCAGTTCAAATCCTCTCTCGACGGCCCCAACCTGCGCGGGATGCCCATCGTAGCTGAGCCGTCCACGGGGCTTCGTGTCGGCACCAACCGTATCGGTTCGCAATGGCTGCCCGGCAGTTCCGGCAAATTCCTGAAGATAGACAGTCCCTCGACGGGCGAGGAGCTCGGCTATCTCGCGCTTTCCACCCGCGCCGATGTCGGCCGTGCTGTCGAAGCGGCTGATGCCGCGCGTCCGCTGATCTCCAAGATGGGCGTTTTCCAGCGGGCGGCGCTCTGCATGAAGATCGCCGACGAGATCGACCGTCGTACCGACGAGCTTGCCCGTCTTCTCTGCCTCGAACAGGGCAAGCCGTTTCACAGCGAAGCAAAAGCCGAGGTGGGCGCCGCCTCGCTCGGTTTCCGCAATGCTGCCGAGCAGATGAAGTGGCTGGAAACGGCCGCTTTTCCGGTCGCCGATGCCAATAAGCGAGCATTCTCCTTCCTGCAGCCGAAGGGCGTACTCGCCATCATCACGCCGTGGAATTTCCCGCTCGGCCTGCCATGCCTCTATTATCTCGGCCCGGCGGTCGCGACAGGCAACACGGTCGTCTGGATTCCGGCGCCGACCACCTCGTTGATCGCCGTCGCATTGATGGAGTGCCTCATCGAGGCAGGCCTTCCCGATGGCGTCATCAACCTCGTGCTCGGCGACGGTGCGGAAGTGGGGGACGAGGCTGTCATTCATCCAGGTACGCACGCGATCGGCTTCACCGGCAGCTCCGTCACTGGTGGCATCATAGCCCGCCGTGGTGCCGGAAAGCCGCTATTGCTCGAAATGGGGGGCAACGGCCCGACCATCGTGTTGCCGGATGCCGATATCGATCTCGCGGCCGAACTCGTCGGCGCGGGTTGCTTTGCCAATGCCGGCCAGATCTGCACCGCGACCGAACGCATCCTGGTGCACAAGTCAATCCACGACCGCTTCGTCGAGGGGCTGATCAAAGCCGCCGAGAAGGTGCGCATGGGCGACCCCTTCGACCCATCGACGACCATGGGGCCTGTCAACAACGCCTCCGCTCTGGACAAGATGCTGGAACACATGAACGACGCCTTTGCGCGAAAGGCCGATGTGGTGAAGGGCGGCAGGATCGCTGCGGGCATGCCGACCAATCTCTATTTCGAGCCGACCGTCGTGACAGGCCTGACCCGCGAAAGCCTGCTCAACAAGGAAGAGTCCTTCGGGCCCGTAGCACCGGTTCTCACCTTCGAGACCGATGAGGAGGCACTCGAACTTGCGGCTTCCAGCCCCTATGGTCTCAACGCAGCAGTCTTCACCAATTCCATCAAACGGGCTTTCTTCTACACGGAAAGCCTTCGTTGCGGCATCGTCAACGTCAACGAGAAGAGCTGCTACTGGGAGCCGCATATCCCGGCCGGCGGAGCTGCCGGCACCAATAGCGGGCTCGGCAGAACCGGCGGTCGACACACGTTGATGGAGATGTGCGATCTCAAGACCATGACGATCGACATCACCCGCTGAGAGCCGTTTTAAAGCCGACGCAGGTTGTGCGGCGAAGCATCGAGAGGAAAACATCATGACAATCATCAGACATGGACTGGGCGAGGGCCGTGGTTCGGGCGGCCGCAAGCTTCCTTTTGCAAAGGCGGTGGAAGCCGGCGGCTGGCTGTATGTTTCCGGCCAGACGCCGATGCGTGACGGCGAAGTCGTTGGCAGCGGCATCGTCGAACAGGCCAAAATCGCCATCGAGAATATGCTGACCATCGTCAAGGATGCTGGATACCAGCCTTCCGACATCGTCCGCGTCGGCGTTTGGGTTGACGATGCACGTGACTTCTGGAGCTTCAACGGCGTGTTCGAGCAGTATTTCGGCGACAACCCGCCGGCGCGCTGCTGTGTGGAAACACGCATGGTCGTCGACTGCAAGGTCGAGGTCGACTGCATCGCCTACAAAGCGCCCTGAACGACCTCTTCCAAATCAACATTCCCACCCGGCTCCTCGAGGACTGACATGAGCACTGCGGACATCATTCATGCGGATTATATCATCGTAGGAGGAGGATCCGCGGGCTGCGTGCTCGCCTCCCGGCTCACCCAAAACCCGCATACGCGTGTCATCCTGCTGGAGGCCGGGATGGATGCAGCCCGCCCGGAAGACTTTCCGGATCTCGCCAACCCCTATCCGGGTGTTGCCTATTCCAACCCGCGCTACACCTGGAACCTGAAGGCCTCCTATCCCTATACCGGTTCGAACCGGTCCGAGGCCAAAGCTTCCCGCTACGAGCAGGCTCGCGTGTTGGGCGGTGGCTCGGCCATCAACGGCATCGGCGCCAATCGCGGCGCTCCCCATGACTATGACGAATGGGGTGAGATGGGCGTGGACGGCTGGTCCTGGGAGGAATGCCTGCCCTATTTCAAGAAGCTCGAACGCGACCTCGATTTCGATAACGAACTGCACGGCCAGACCGGTCCGTTTCCGATCCGTCGCCGTGGGGAGGTCCTGTGGACGCCCTTCACCCGCGCCATGCTGGCGATCTGCGAAAAGAAGGGCATTCCATTTCTACCCGACCAGAATGGCGTGTGGCAGGAAGGCCTGTTCGAAATGGCCGTCAACATGGACGAAAATGCCCGTCGCGTCAGCACCGCCTGGGCCTATCTGACGCCGGAGGTCCGCCGCCGGACCAATCTCGACATCCGTACGGAAACCACGGTCTCGCGACTGCTGGTCGAACAGGGCAAGGCGACCGGGGTTACGGTCCTTCGAGCAGGTGTCCGGGAAGAACTTCGAGCGGCACGCGTTGTGCTTTCTGCCGGCGCGCTTGCCTCACCCGCCATGCTGATGCGATCTGGTATCGGTCCGGCGGCCCATCTCGTCGATTGCGGAATCGAAGTTCTGCGCGATCTGCCTGGCATCGGCCAGAACCTGATGGAGCACCCCTCCGCCGGTCTCGTGCCTTTCCTGAAGCCCGCCGCCCGCCAGAAGGGCGTGCCGGACTATCATATTCCCATCGGCTACCGTTTCTCCTCCGGCCTCGAAGGCTGTCCGGAGGGAGACATGCATATGAATTTCGTCACGCGTGCCGCCTGGCACTCGGTCGGCCGGCAGCTCGGCTCGGTATTCTTCTGGGTCAACAAGTCCTATTCGCGCGGCCAGCTTTTGCTTGATCCAGTATCGCCGGATGCATCACCGCGGATCGATTTCCGCATGCTTTCCGACCGCCGCGATCTCGTTCGCCTTGCCGACGCCTTCGAACGTGCCGTGCGCCTGACATCCGATCCAAGCCTCGGCTCCGTCGTATCCGGTGTCTATGCTGGCGGCATGTCCGAAATAGGCAAGCTGTTTTCAAAACCATCGCGCCTCGGCGCCGCCGTTACCGCCATCGGCGCGGTCGGTCTCGATGCGATCGGCAGCCTGCGAGAAAAGGCCTTTCCATATATGCTCGCTAACTACGATGACCCGAAGCGGCTTGCTGGCAACCGCTCCGAACTCGAGGCCTATATTTCCGAAGTCGTCGGTGGGGTCTGGCACCCGTCGGGCACATGCCGCATGGGCGCCGACGGCGACCGAATGGCAGTCACCAATGCATCGGGTAAGGTGCGGGGGGTAGAAGGCCTCTATGTTTGCGATGCGTCGATCATGCCGACCATTCCTTGTGCAAACACCAATCTTCCGACGATCATGATGGCCGAAAAGATCGCGGATATACTCAAATTTGAGGCAGCATGAACCGGATCGCTCCACCCGATACATCGCCCGAGGCAAGTTTTTTATTCTCAGCCACATCAAGCGTCTATCCGAGAAGATATGGCTTTCGAGGAGAAATGAGCTGCGTTCGATCGCCGGCGAAAGCTTTCGGTGAACCTTACGTCATGGGTTCCATGGGGCAGGTTTGTTGACAGGCCAGTGCTTTGGTTGGATTTTCTCCAGAAATTGGAGATCCGATGACGTTGAAACGATCAAGCACTATAACCGTCACACGCGCTGCCACTCGCACCAATGATAAAGCGAGAGCTCAAGACATTCTTGCGAAACTGGTCGATACGCGTGAAGCATTGTCGAAATCGAACCGTCGGATCACCGATGCAATACTCTCCGAACCCCATCGCTTTGTCGAACTTCCAATCGAGGAGTTGACGACATGGCTCAATGTCTCTGCGCCCACGATTACGCGCTTTGCGCGTACGATCGGTTGTGACGGTTTGAAGGACTTGAAGCTGAAGATCATGGGCTCCGTGCGGGTCGGGATTCACTATCTCGAACCAATGACGCCTCCTGCCTCGATCGAAGAGGTCGCTGAGCGGGTCAGCAAGCGTGCACAGAAGACCATCGATGACGTAAGCCACGGGATTGATCTTTCTCAGGCCAGTCGCGTAGTCGATCTGGTAAGCCATTGTACGACGCTCTACGCTTTTGGCGGTGGCGGTGTATCTTCATGGCTGATCGAAGAGATTCAGAACCGCTTCTTTCGCCTCGGTATTCGCGTTATACCCTGCTGTGATCATCAGATGCAGTTCATGCTTGCCGCGACCGTTGACAAGCAGGATCTCGTTCTCTGCTGCTCTCTTACCGGAGAAAACAGCGGTTTGGAACGTGCGGTCTCAGTTGCACGCGAATACGGTGCAACGACGGTGGCGCTTGCTCCCAGCAATTCCAGCTTGGCGACAGCCGTTGATGCGGTCCTGGCCGTAGATAGCCCTCCAGACGACGACATCCTGAGCCCATCATCCATGCGATATGCCTACCTCATCGCGATCGATATCATCGCCTACAGTGTCGCGATCGCTCGAAATGACACCGGACGCGAAAAGCTACGGCGCTTGAAGCAGCAGCTGGCGACGTCAAGAGATAAGCCAGACGTGCAGCCGCTATGTGACTAAATATCAGCGGCTATTTTTTGCATTTTCTGATCAAAAAAATCGCATAATTTGAGGCTGAGGCAAGGAAATGCAATAAAATGATCTGGAAGTGAAATTTCTATAGACAGCCTGAAAAAATGGCTCATAGTTATGGCTGTAGCGCATTGAGACGCCTGTAAGTCGATACGACACGGGCAGATTTAGTTTCTGCATATTCCGAGGGAACCGGAATACCGCTCCAACAAGCCATCGCTAAGGGGAACTAGCATGACTTCTTCGCTAGAACGAATACTCATGTCCAGACGCCACGTAATGAAAGGGATGGGAGGCCTCGCAGCTGCTTCCATGCTTGGCGGACGCGCCTTTGCTGCACCATCGACGGCCCTGACTTTTGCAGGCTGGCAGTATCAGCCTTCTATCGTCGAGGAAAACGTCAAAACTTTCATGAAACTATACGACGAGAACGTCGCTTACGAACTCATTTCCGGTGACTACCATCCGCTGGCTGAAACTAAGCTGACCGGCGGCCAGCATCTCGACATGCTTTATGCCGAAGAGAACTACATCGCGCGTTGGCATACGGCCGAATGGATCCGCAGCATCGAAGAGCTTCCGGGCGTGGATGAGATCAAGGCCGGCATGTTCCCGGTCAGTGTCCAATCCCTGTCGCTGCCGACGGGCGAACTGTGCGGCCTGCCGTATTATGCCGGTTACAACACCTTCCTGTACAACGAGGAGCATCTTCAGAAAGCTGGAGTCGAAGCGCCTGCCACTTGGGATGCGGTGCTTGAAACTTGTCGCAAACTCAAGGCCGACGGCATTTCCGATGCGCCGTTCCACGGCATGTGGCAGCAGAACTGGCCGAACATGTCATGGAACATGTTTGCCTGCTGGTATTCGGAGGGCGCGAAGGTCTTTGACGCGGACGGCAATTTCATCGACGAGCCGGCATTGCGAAAAATCCTCGAAGTGCACCAGACCCTTTACAAGGAAGGCCTCGTTACCGCTGATATCATGACGCTGCCAGGTGAGGGCGTGCCATCCTATGCTTCGGGCAGGCACACTTTCATGGTTGTCCATGACTATAACCACAAGGTCGCCAACGACCCGGCTGTTTCCAAGATCGCCGGCAAGGTCCGCAATTCACTGATGCCCGGTGCCACACGCTCCACCATGGCCTGGACCGCCTCTTATCTGATGGGCGCACAACCCGTCGATGAAGAGCGCGTCTGGAACCTGCTGAAGTTTTTTGGCGGCAAAGCAAGCGATGGCGAGTATCACGTCATCAAGCGCTGGGCGCTCGAGTTCGGCCTCGGCTCTGGCTACAAGGAAGTCATGGCTGATCCCGACATCGTCGAAAGCTTTTCCAAATGGCGTGATCTGAATGTGTCGTCACAGCAGCTAGGCATGGCGACGTCGCGTGCCATCGGCAAGGCCATTTGGTTCCCTGAATGGGATATGTTCATGATGCAACAGGTGCAGGAATATATCCGCTCAGGCAGTTCCACAGACGAACTCGTCACGCGTCTGGCTGAAAAGGCAACCGAGCTCAAGTCTCAGTACCAGTAGAAACCGGATATCCGCAAAGTTGGAGAATGCGACCGTCGTACATCGGCGATGGCGGCCGCATTCCGGAGTTCAGCCCCCAAAATGATCGTAAGGCGCGCCGATGCGGTGTCTACCTGCGATGACATGCGAGGGATATCATGACGCTTACCGCAGACGCGCCCAAAATCGACATTGTCGCGCCGCGCCGCCGCCGTGTCGGCACCGCGCCCGCCTTTGCCTACCTCACCGTGGCACCGGTCCTTGTGCTTATGGTGCTGATTGTCGGCATCCCATTGCTCTACAGCTTGTATCTTTCCTTCAACAGCACCAATCCGATTACCAAGAAATGGATATTTGTCGGCTTCGCCAATTATAGCCGCGTGTTCCAAAACGCTGACTTCTGGGCGGCGCTCGGGCGAACGGCTTATTTCTCGGTACTGGCAGTTGTTGGTACCACCGTGCTTGGCATCATTTTCGCACTGGTGCTGAACCAGAGATTTTTTGGGCGCGGCTTGTTGCGTAGCGTCGTCCTCATTCCGTGGGCCATGGCGCCGGTGTCTATTGGCGTGCTCTGGTCATTCATCTATGCCGGAAATTTCGGTCTCCTCAACGGCCTGCTTCATGATCTCGGGCTAGGCTCACTTGCCACGGCATGGTTCGGTGACGGCTTTCGAGCGCTGAATCTCGTTGCAATTACTCAGATATGGAATCAGGCGCCGCTCACTGCCCTGATGATGCTGTCGGCGTTGCAGTCGATGCCAGGCAACCTGCATCGCGCTGCGATACTTGATGGTGCCGGTCCAGTCAGGCGCTTCTTCTCGATTACGCTGCCATGGCTGAAATCGTCGCTGCTCTTCTCTACCATCGTCTCCACCATCAATGCGCTGATGACGTTCGACATCATCTGGATCATGACACGCGGCGGACCGGGAGCGGCGACCACGACACTGTCATGGCTCGGTTACGTCCAGTCCTTCCAGTTCCTACGCTTCGGCGAAGGAGCCGCAACGCTCTACCTTCTGACCATGTTGAGCCTGGCTCTCGCCGTTCTGTATTTCTTCGTTCTAAGCCCAAAGAAGCCGAAGCCTGCGTCGGAGATTCCAGGAAAGCCTGTCGCAACAATCCCCAGAGTTCGCCCCGCAATGGTTGTCATACCACCATGGAACATGCGCCCGCTTATCCATCCGACGACGCAGCGCAACCTAACGCGGGTGTTTTTTGGCATAGGCGTTCTGGCAATCTTCGTGTGGTCCTTTCTACCGGTTGCCATTCTCATCATGATCAGCCTGTCGCCCCCGACCGACCTCATCCGCACGCCGCCCTCAGTTTTTCCGTCTTCGTTGACGCTTGAGAACTACCGCATGGTACTGATGGCGGAGGGGACTACGAGCGTGCAGGCCCAGCGTGTTCCGGTCGCCTTGTTCAACAGTTTCGTCATCGGTGCAATCGTCTCTCTGATCAACGTCGCGCTCGGCACCTTCGCCGGCTACGGTTTTGCGCGCTACGCGAACAGGCGGTTCTTCGCCGTCAGCCTCTGGGCCCTGCTTCTGACACGCATGGTGCCGGCGCTCACCCTCGTCCTGCCTTTCTTCATCCTGTTCCGTTCCATGGGGCTGATCGACACCTATCTCGGCGTCATCATCGCCTATTCGACCATCCTCATGCCACTGGCCGCGTGGATGATGAAAGCGAGTTTCGAGAACTTGCCGGCGAGCCTCGAGCGGGCAGCTCAGATCGACGGTTGCAGCCGCTGGACCATGTTCATCAAGGTTCTCGTGCCGATCGTGCGGCCAGGCATCATCGCGGCAGTGATATTCTGTTTCCTCGTCTCGTGGAACGAGTTCCTCTTCGCCATGATCTTGACGACGACCATGAAGACCCAGACGATCCCGGTGATCATCGCGGGCTTCCTGAACCAGGCACGATTTTACGAATATGGCCCGATGTTCGCGGCAAGCGTGCTGGCGATCCTACCCCCCATTGCAATTGCATTCTTCTTTCAACGCTACCTCGTTCAGGGCGCCCTTTCCGGCGCGGTGAAGGGCTGACTCAAAACGGATGAAGGGAAGCTATCTATGTCATCCATCAATATTGCCGGCCTCAACAAACGTTACGGCCAGACGCATGTACTGAAAGGTCTCGACCTCTCGATCAAGAATGGAGAATTCATCTCCTTCCTCGGCCCGTCGGGCTGCGGCAAGTCGACACTTCTGTTTTGCATTGCCGGTCTCGAAGAGATTTCCGATGGTTCGATCCGCTTTGACGGACGTGAAATCTCGGATCTGGGGCCGCGCGAGCGCAACATCGCACTCGTCTTCCAGGATTACGCGCTCTATCCACATATGACCGTTCGCGACAATATCGCGTTTCCGTTGCGACAGCAGAAGATCGATGCGGCAACCATCGCCAAGCAGGTTGCGTGGGCCGCCGACGTTCTCGGTATCCAGGCCCTGCTCGACCGGCTTCCGGCAGCACTTTCAGGTGGCCAGCGTCAGCGTGTCGCCGTTGGTCGCGCCATCGTGCGCAATCCTTCCGTCCTGCTGATGGATGAGCCTCTGTCGAACCTCGACGCATCGCTGCGTGTCCATATGCGCACGGAAATCCGTCGGTTGCAGAAGGAACTCGGCATCACCGTCATCTTTGTCACCCACGACCAGGAGGAGGCAATGGTTCTATCCGACCGGATCGCGGTAATGAATAATGGCGTGCTGCAGCAGTTCGCCGCCCCGATGGACGTCTACAGCCGTCCGGCCAATCGCTTCGTTGCCGGTTTCATCGGAAGCCCGCAGATGAATTTTCTACCAGGCGATCTCTGTGGCGGCGCGGCCGATCATGTGGTGGGCGTCCGCCCCCATGACCTGAAGCCCGGAAACGGCATCGCCAATCCTTTCACGCTCAGCGGCGAACTGGTGCTGGTCGAACCTGCTGGTCCGTTCCAGTTCCTCGATATCGCGATCGGCGGGCATATCGTGCGCGCCACCTGTACCGACATTGCCGGGCTTTCGCCGGGCGAAACGATCACCGTTGGAGCAAGCCCCGAGGCCCTCCGCTACTTCAACGCGGACACCGGAGCCCGCGTAAGTCACTCCAGATAACGCTAATAACCGAAAGTCGCAGTCATGGCATATGATCTCGTACTGAAAAATGGTCACATCATCGATCCGTCCCAAAGTATTGACCGTGTCGCCGACGTGGCCTTTTCCGCCGGGAAGGTGGCAGCTCTCGGCGAAAATCTTACCGGCCTGCAGGAACGCGACGTATCGGGCCTGATCGTCACGCCGGGCCTTATCGATCTTCATACGCATGTCTATTGGGGTGGCACTTCGCTCGGCGTCGATCCGGATGCATTCGCGCGCCAGAGCGCGGTTTCCACCTGTGTGGATACCGGAAGCGCCGGACCGGGTAACTTTCCCGGCTTCCGCAAGCATGTCATCGAGCAGAGTACGGCACGCGTTCTCGTTTATCTGCACGTGTCGTTTGCAGGTATCTATGGCTTTGCCAAGAATATCATGCTGGGCGAAAGCCACGATCTGCGACTGATGGCCGCACGCGAGGCGGTCGAAGTTATCAATGCCAATCGTGATGTGATTATCGGCGTCAAGGTTCGTATCGGCAAGCACGCCTCCGGGCCATCCGGGATCCAGCCGCTCGACATCGCATTGCAGGTGGGCGACGAGACCAATCTTCCTGTCATGTGCCATATCGACGAGCCGCCGCCTTCCTATGAAGCCGTCGTCTCGCGTCTTCGCAAAGGTGACGTGCTGACACATTGTTATCGCCCGTTCCCCAATTCCCCGGTCGATGGCAAGGGCAAGATCAAGCCTGAAATTCTCGAGGCGCGCGAGCGCGGCGTCCTGTTCGACATCGGTCATGGAATGGGCTCGTTTTCCTGGAAGACGGCGCGCGCCATGCTGGACCAGGGTTTTCCACCGGATACGATTTCATCCGATGTGCATGCACTTTGCATCGAAGGTCCGGCCTACGACCAGGTGACAACTTTATCGAAGTTCCTCGCACTCGGCATGCCGATGAGCGAGGTGATCGCCGCATCCACTATCAATGCGGCAAACGCCCTGCAGCGGCCGGAACTGGGCACTTTCAAGATCGGCGCCGAAGGCGATGCAAGCGTGCTCGAACTCCGCAACGGCTCGTTTGCACTCGAAGATGTACGCGGCGAGATCGTCATGGCGCCTCAGCGCCTCTTTGCCGCGGGCCTGGTCATTGGCGGCCGCGACGTCGGCACGAGCACACAACCCATTGCCGCCGCAGCGGAATAAGGAGAAAGATCATGGATACCGGATATACTCCCACCACCAAAATCGGTAATTTCATCGGCGGAAGCTGGGCCTTGGAATCGGAGACCATGCCCGCCGTCAATCCGGCGACGGGGGCCGTGATCGCCCAATTGCCGAAATCGAGCCGCGAAACCGTCGCGACGGCGGTGTCAGCCGCGAAACTGGCCGCCAAAGCATGGGCCGCAACGCCGGTGTTCAAGCGCGCTGAAATCTGCGTGGCGATCGGTACTGCCATCGATGCCGAACGCGAATCCATTGCCCGGATATTGTCCATCGAACAGGGTAAGGTCTATGCCGAAGCCTTCGGCGAGGTCGGCAAGGCCGCGGATGGCTTCCGTCTCGCGTCCGAGCTCGTCAAGCAGATGGGGGGCCAGACGCTTCCTGCAGAAGATGCGACCAAGCTCGTGATGACCATTCGTCAGCCCCGCGGCGTCTACGGCGTGATCACGCCGTGGAACTTTCCGGTCAATATCCCGGTCGAGTATCTCGCGCCGGGTATCGCCACAGGCAACGCGATCGTCTGGGTGCCGGCGCCTTCGACTTCTCTGGTCGCCTGCGCGCTGATGCAGGCGATAGAAAAGGCTGGCCTGCCGGCTGGCGTGTTGAACCTGGTCATCGGCGAGGGCGCGACGGCGGGCGATGCGGTTGTCGTTCATCCGGATGTCGCTGCCATCGGCTTCACCGGAAGTGCGGCGACCGGTAAGCGGATCGCCGAGCGTGGCGCCGGTAAGCCTCTGCTTCTGGAGCTTGGCGGCAACGGCCCGGTCATCGTCTTCGAGGATGCCGACCTGGATGCGGCGGCTGCGGCGGCAGCCGGCGGTGCCTTCTTCAATGCGGGCCAGGTCTGCGCTGCGACTGGCCGCGTGCTTGCTCATCATTCGATCGTCGACAGCCTGTGCGAGAAGCTAACCGCACACGCGGCAAAGCATGTCCTCGGCGATCCCTTCCATCAGGGGACGACCATGGGGCCACTCAACAACCCCAAGGTCGCTGCCAAAGTGAAGGAGCATGTGGATGACGCTCTTAGCAACGGCGCCAAGGTGCTGATCGGCGGCAAGCCGCGGCCGGACCTCGGTAGCGAACTCTACTTCGAACCGACCGTGATCCGTGACGTGACGCGCGATATGAAGATCAACCGTGAAGAGACCTTCGGTCCGGTCGTACCGGTTCTCGCCTTTCAGAACGAAGCAGAAGCCCTGGATCTGGCGCTGGACAGCGAATACGGCCTCTCGGTCGGCGTCTTTACTGCCGACGTGACCCGCGGCGTTGAAATCGCCAAGGCCATTCCGGCCGGCATCGTCAACATCAATGCCGGCAGTACATGGTGGGAAATCCATCTGCCATTCGGCGGTGGTTCTAACACCAAGAGCGGCATCGGCCGTCTCGGCGGCGTCCACACCATGGAAGCAATGACGGAACTCAAGATGATCACCATCACCATCGATCGGAAGGGAGCTGACTCATGAGTATGGCTTCTGTTGCGGCGCAGGCAGACAGCAATGTCCGCCTGACGCCGGTGGAAAAGACACGACTTCTTCTATGCCTCGTCGACCAACTGATACCGGGCGCAGACGGTTGGCCTTCCGCTTCCGAGGCTGGTGTACATGGCATCATCGCCCTGCGCCTTTTTGTCGATGGCGCCCCCGGCATGTTCGAGAAAATCGCCGAGGGACTGGGATGGCCTATGGGCGGACTCGGCAGCGACGATCCAGATGCACGTATCGAAGCCGTGCAGACTTTCGAGGCCGCCGATCCGGACCTGTTCGACAAGGTCTATGCGGCGGTGGTACTCGCCTATTACGAGACGCCCTTCATCGTCGAGGCGATCGCCATGACCGGCCGCCCCTATTCGATCCGCCCCCATGTCTCTGGCTATCAGATGTCACCGTTCGATTATACGCGGGACACGCCGAAACATGGACGCGGTCATTACCTGACAACTGAGGAGATGCGACCTGTCGATACGTCAGGACTTCATCTCGAAACGAATAAAACGCACCGTTGGGGGGTTCATCGATGAACAACGACCGTACCTGTGACATCCTGATCGTCGGCGCTGGTGCCACCGGTTCACTCGCCGCCCTTGTGCTGGCAGAAGCCGGCCTCGACGTTGTCTGTCTCGAGCAGGGTTCCTGGGTCGAGGCGAAGGACCATCCGCATCTCCATGCGGACTGGACATGGCAGCGGCGTACCAACTGGAGCCCGGACGTCAACAAGCGTAGCCATCCCGACGATTTCCCGGTCAATTCTGACTCATCGCAAATCCTGATGTGGAACGCTGTGGGCGGGTCCACCAACGTCTATGGCGCTATCTGGCCACGCTATCGCCCTTCCGATTTCCGCAAGGGCACAGAACACAGCATGCAACCCGACTGGCCTATCACCTATGAGGACATCGCCCCGTATTATGAGGAAGCCGACCGATTGGTTGGGGTCTCCGGATTGGCCGGCGATCCGGCAATGCCGACGCGCGAAAAATGTCCGACAAGGCCGATGCCCGTTTCGAAGGTGGCGAAGCGCCTTGCCGCCGGGTTCGACGAACTCGGCTGGCACTGGTGGCCAGCAGAAGCCGGTGCGGTTACCGAGGATTACGACGGCCGCCCCGCCTGCAACAATTGTGGTACCTGCAACGGCTGCCCGCGTGGCTCGATGAGCAAATATTCCATGTCCATCTGGCCGAAGGCGCTGGAAGCTGGTTGTGAGCTGAGAATCAATGCGCGTGTTCTGAAGATTGAAAAGGATTCCAACGGTCGAGCCAGCGGAGCGCTCTATATCGATCGCAATACGGGACAGAAACACTTCCAGAAGGCGAAGATTGTCATCGTTGCGGCAAACGGAATCGGTACACCGCGCCTTCTGCTGGCTTCGGACAACCTCGCCAACAGCAACGATCAGGTCGGGCGTCACCTGCTGCACCACACTTTGGTCGCCTGCGAGATGTGGGTGGATGAGCCGGTAGACGGACAGATCGGCTATGTCGCCTCGCTGTTATCACGCCAGTTCGCCGAAACCGACATATCCCGCGGGTTCGTCAATGGTTTCAATTTCAACTGCATTACGTCTACGGCATCCGCCGGAGAACTGGCGGCGGGCTGGTTCACGTCCGCACGCGCACCGTGGGGTAAGGAACATCACAACTGGTTCCAGCGGCATTTCGGGCATTCGATCGGTGTTTTCGCCATTGGCGACGATCTGCCCAATCCGGAAAACCGTGTTACGCTCGATCCCGTTCTGAAAGACTCGGACGGGGTCCCAGCAGCAAAGACACAATATGCGCCGGGGGAGAACGACAAGCGGATGATGAACTATATGCTCGACCGACTGGAGGAGCTAGCCAAAGCGTGTGGCGCGTTCGAATACAAACTGCATGACTATCGTGACAAGGATGGCGTTTACCGCACACCGGCGTGGCATATGATCGGCACCTGCCGCATGGGCAGCGATCCGAAGACCTCGGTCGTCAACAAGTGGCATCAGACCTGGGAAGTTCCGAATCTGTTCATCGTTGATGGTAGCGTTCTGGCAACCGGCGGCGTGGTCAATCCGACACCGACCATCTCCGCGCTGGCGCTGCGTGCCAGTGCCTATATTCGCGACAACTTCGAGACGCTGTCCATTACGACGCGCCCATCAATCGCAGCCTGAGGTAATATCGTGATGCAGCCTCCGCCGGCGGAGCCGGGAATGCATGAATCCGAGGTTGATACGCCAGCGCTGGTGATCGATCTCGATGTCATGGAAACGAACATGAATCGTATGGCTGAATTCTGCCGCAAGGCTGGTGTCGGGCTGCGGGCGCATGCCAAAACTCACAAGTCACCAGTTATTGCCAGTTGGCAGATTGAACGCGGTGCCGTCGGCCAATGCGTTCAGAAAACAGCGGAGGCAGAGGTTCTAGCCTGGTCCGGCGTCAGGGACATTCTTGTTTCCAACGAAGTGGTCGCGGAGCGCAAGCTCAAGCGGCTTGTTGCCTTGCAGTCGATGGCGAAGGTTTCTATCTGCGCTGATGACTCAGGTACGGTCGACCGCATCGAGCAGATGGCGGAAGCCGCCAGGCAACGTCTAACCGTGTTGGTCGAGATCGACGTGATGGGCGTACGCTGCGGCGTTCGGCCCGGCGCGGAAGCGGCCGCACTGGCAAGGCGGATCGCGACAAGCCCCCATCTCATCTTCGGTGGGCTGCAGTCCTACCACGGCAGTGCGCAACACTTGCGTAGCGAAGGCGAGCGCGAGCAGGCGATCGCAAGCGCGGTCCGGAAGACGGTGGAGACTGTGGAGGCAATCCGGAGCGAGGGTCTCGCCTGCGAAATCGTCGGTGGAGCCGGTACCGGTACTTTCCGCCATGAGGCAGCCAGTGGAGTTTATAACGAGATGCAGGCTGGCTCATACATTTTCATGGATGCCGATTACGCCCGCAACAACCCCAGGCCGGAGTTCGAACAGTCTCTTTTCGTGTTGAGCACGGTAATGAGCGCCGCGCGTGATGGCGTCGCGGTCGTTGACTGTGGCCATAAAGGTATCGCGATTGATAGCGGATTGCCGCTCGTTCACGGACGTGAGGACATCGATTATGTCGGTGCATCTGACGAACACGGTACGCTCGCCTTGCGTGGTACGTCGCTGAAGGTTGGCGAGGTGCTGCGCCTGGTTCCCGGACATTGTGATCCGACTGTCGATCGCTACGACTGGTATGTCGGCATGCGTGGCCAGCGAGTGGATTGCGTCTTTCCCGTTGCCGCAAGAGGTATGATGCAATGAGTCTTGCCGAAAGCGAGATGAAAACGGCGGCAGGATCTGTGACGGGATTGCGTTGTCTTGCTTGCAACGCGTTCTACCCGCCCGAACTTCTCTACCGGTGTACCGCCTGTGCCGGCATTCTTGAAGTTGAACGTGCAAAGCCGTTCCGCAGATGGGATCCGAGTGATTTCGTTCGTGAGGAGGTAACATTAGGAGAGGGTGGAACTCCTCTCCGGCAGGTGCCATCTTCTTTGCTGCATCCCGATTTTCGTGGCGCGCTTCTGGTTAAGGATGAGACACGCAATCCATCCGGTTCCTTCAAGGACAGGCTGGTGGCTGCCGCGCTCTCGCGCGCTATCGAATTCGGCGCGAGCGGTATCGTCAGCGCGTCAAGTGGGAATGCGGGGGCGGCTGCTGCCTGCTACGCTGCCAATGCCGGAATACCCGCAATTATCTGCTGCCCGGAGACGACACCTCACGGCAAACTCGCGCAGATCATGGCTTATGGCGCGACGCTGGAGCGAGTGTCGGGCCATTATGGTAACTCCTTCCAACGTGCAATGGAACTCTGCGACCAGCATGGCTATGTCAATCTTACGACGACATATCTCAATCCCTACGGCGTTGATGCTCTGCGGCTGGTTGGTCAGGAAATTTTTGAGGCGCTTGGAGGCATTCTACCCGGCTGGATTTCCATTCCAACCAGTTCCGGCCCGCTCGTAAAGGGTGTCTTCCAAGGTTTTCTTGATACCGCGGAGCAGGTTCCCCGGTTGGTGGCGGCACAATCCGAGGGATGTGCCCCGATCGCGCGAGCGTTCGCCGGAGGGCAGGACACGGTGGAACCTTGGGAATTGCCGCAAACCATTGCATCCGGCATTTCTGATCCGTTGCAGGGCTATCCCGAAGAGGGAAGCCATACACTATCCCTGATCCGCAAAAGTGGAGGCGAGGCAGTCGCGGTCCCTGACAATTATATCAAGGATGCGATGGTCGCTCTTGCTCGCAAAGCCGGTCTGTTCTGCGAACCCACCGGAGCCACGTCACTGGCCGCCTGTCGCCGTCTCTTTTCTGAAGGAAAGATCGGAATGCCGGACACAGTCGTCTGTATTATCACAGGGCACGGTTTTAAGGATTTTTCAGCATGGTCTGATGTCGAAGCTCACGGAATTCCCAGCTAAATTTTTGATACCCAGCTTCAGGACCAATCAAGTGGCCTGCGGTTACCCGCCAAATCCAGTGCCGGACACCGAAGATCGAGATTGGTCGCTGCCGGTAGTTCTGTTCGGGTGCCCTCGGGGATGTGGAGCTTAGCTGCTTGCGGTGTCCCGTCGAATCCATCCTGCCTATGGGTGTAATTTTCGATGTAGCTCGGTCGGGAGTTCCCCTTGAATGCCCAGCTGGCTCTGCGGGCACATGGGATGTCGGGCGCGGCCCTGAGGGGGCTCCTTGCGGTCCTCGTCGAAGCAGGTTTGATCGTGCGTAAGGACAGCCCCAACGGCAAGCCGCACGCACTCAAGGACCATGATGACGAGATCGAGACTGCATTCGGTTTCGACCTGGTGCCGCTTCTAGCTCGTTCGGAAGAATTAGCGTCGATGGCGCAGAAGGTCGCCGCTGATCGTGCCGCTTTGCGCAAGGCCAAGGAGAGTCTCAGCCTTTACCGGCGAGAAGTTCGCAAGCTGATCACGGCCGCTATGGAGGAGAGCGCGCAAGGTGGCTGGCATGCAATTGAAGGGATCTGTGTGGGGATCGTCTCGCGGATCCCCCGTATTCAGACGCTCGCGACTATTGCCCCGCTCATGGATGAAATCGAGATGCTACACGAGGAAGTCGTCAATCGATTGGATAATCTGGGAAAACTGAAAATATGAGCAGCAATGACGCTCTTATCGAGCGGCACATACAGAATCCAAATACCGAATCCACAAATGAACTTGAACCTCGCTCCAGAGAAGAGCTGGGCGCGACCTCGCATGGAAACATGGGCCACAAGAGCGAGCCGATGCAAGCTTTCCCGTTAATCGTGGTGCTCAAGGCTTGTCCGACGGTTATCGACTAGGCACCGGGTGGGGTTGTAACATACTGGCGGGAGTTGATGACCACCGCAGTTACTGTGCGATCGATGCTCGGGATCAGTCCGTCCGTTTACCAGGACGCTTGCGAAGTGATGGGGCCGGAGAACGCAGCGGTCGCGGTGTCCTGTATGCTGGAGCGGGCCGCGTTCATTAATGCTCCGGGCGGCTACCTTCGTGATTTGACGCGAAGAACACAGCTGGGGGAGTTTTCTCTGGGGCCGATGGTTATGTCTGCTCTGAGGGCAAACGGTGCAGGGCATTTGAAGGTCGGATAAAAGTTGGTAGCTGCCAACATTGATAAATAGCTGAAAACGCTGTGTTTTTAAGGTAGCCGATTTTTGCGTCGTCGGTTCAATGACCATTGTCGCGAAACGACCTACGTTGCCTCCGATTACTGAACTGATCTCCACTTGGGCGAGGTAGCACGTGTCCGCTGGAGGTCCTTGAGTCGCCTTGGCTTTAGGCATTTCAGCTCGTTTGGGTGCCGCTTGCGAGCGGCAGGCGGCAAGGGAAGCTTCGCCGCGTCTGCCATCTTTCGCCAGAGCCGGCCGCCCGACCTGAAATCCGTCATCCGCGCCCTTGCCTCCTTTGCTCTTCGCGGCAGACGAAGGGGTCCTACGCAATGTGGGAAAAGGAAAGAATGAAGAAGGGCGGGCCTCTGGTCCGGAGAAATATGGAAAGACGTGGATTGGAAGACCTGCGGGAGCGGGTCCCGTGTGGAGCCGTGCTCGAGGTCGCAGGCTTCACGATTGATTTGAAAGAGAGCACGCGGCGTGCGGTCAAGTATCGGCGAAACGCAGAGATCGTCATCGTCATCCACGAGGGTAGGGGATGGTTCGATCCCTTGTCCGACGCGAAGGGTGATGTGTTCGGCCTTGCCAAACATCTGAATGCCCTGTCGTTCAGCGATGCCGTCGAACGTGTGGCGGGATTGATCGGATTTTCGGCTGCTCTGCCAGTTTGGCAAGTGGGGCAAGAATTTCGAGCCGCTCGAAACGAAGCTTCAGGCGTTTCCGTTCAAGCTCGTTGGGCCGAGCGTAGCATGTTGTGGCGGGGCTCGGAGGCTTGGCACTATCTCCGATCGGAACGCTGCCTCCCGGAAAATATCATTCTAGCCGCCATGCGGACGGATCTGCTGCGGGAGGGACCCTTTGGTAGCATGTGGGCGGCACATGTCGATGACGACGGAATAGTCTCCGGCTGGGAAGAACGCGGACCGGTCTGGCGCGGCTTTGCCACCGGCGGTTCCAAAGTTCTCTTCCGATTTGGCGCCGAGGATGCAATGCGGCTCTGCGTGACCGAGGCTGCGATCGATGCCATGAGCCTTGCGGCTTTCGAAGGTTTTCGCGAGGGCAGTATGTATCTCAGCACGGGCGGCGGCTGGTCTCCGATTACCCACAGAGCTTTACGCAAACTTGCGGAACGCAAAGGCTCACGACTCGTCGCCGCCACAGATGCCAATAGCCAGGGAGAGACCTTCGCCGGTCGGTTACGCGACATTGCCGACGCTACCGGTTGCGACTGGCAGCGGCTCAAGCCACCCGCAGAAGACTGGAACGACGCGTTGCGTGCGCGGGAAATAGAAAGAAGGAAAAGGAAGATGGAAAGGATAGGAGGCCTGCCGCATGCCCGCCGGGCGCATCAAGGGTGAAGCTTCGCCCGGCTCTGCCGGCCCTTGACCCGTCCGGACCGGGAGGCGGCTCGAGCGGAGGGGCCAGAAGGGCTGAAGACAAGATGGCGACCACGAGGATCAGCCACGCTTCAGGCCCGGACGAGCCCGAAGGAGCCCCCCCATGACCGTAGCTTCTATCCGCAGGATCTACCAGAGTACCGCCGATCGCCGGCAGATGTCCCGCTTGTTCGATCGGCATGTTCAGCGGCCCAACCGATGGGCAGAGGACGACAGCGCCGTTTATCCCGGCAAATGGTTCGAAATCGACGAGCCCTCCCATGATTACATGTTCGGGATCCTGCCGCCGCTGTTCATGCGTGGCGATCTGTTTGCCATGAGCGGGTACGGGCGGCTTCATCGCCAGCGCGTGGCGTGTCAATCGCCCCTTGTCCGAGCTCACAGGTCAATCTTTCTACAGTCATAAGGGCCGGGTAGCGGATGAGGCGGACTTCCGGGCGCGCGTATTCGAGACTGCAGAGCATCGGCGTGACCTCGCACGCCTCAATCGTATCCAGAAACAGCAGTGCTGCGGCACGCCCTGGGGGTGGTCGCAGATTGTCACAGTCTATGCCGAGGGCATCGTCAGCCATGTGACCGCCAGCCATGGCCGCTTCCATCTGTCACCTGAGCGCAATGCGCAAGTCCACGCCTTCTTGCGATCGGCCGATTGTTTCTATGAGGATTGCTGCTGGGCCGCCGTCACCATCACCTTTCCGAACCTGTTCACCGGCGATGAGAGGCGGATTGCCGACAAGAAGTGCGAGACCTGGCAACCCGATGCCTGGGAGGCCATCCATGGTGTGATGCTTGTGCCGGGTGAACCCGACGTCAGGGATCGTCGCAGCTTCGAATGCGATCATGCAGACGACTGGGCCGTGATATCGGCGCGTCGGTCGGATCATCATACCGGCATGACGGAAGTGGTCGCCACGCGCGGTGGCAAGCGAGGCTCTGGCGTTGACGAACGACGATATCTGGTGTCGTCAGGCGAATACGAGGTCGGTCGCTTCGGTTTTGTCATCGATGAGACCCGGCACCAAACCTACGACGGCCCCTCGTCCTTCATGTCCTGGGTCGGGCGGACGAGATGATCCGCTCGTTCAAAGGCGCCCCGCCATGAGACACGCCATCACCTCGATCTGGTCTCCAGACAGATCGAGGTGATGGCGGAGCGTGCCACAAACACCCAAAAGGCCAAGGGTGGCCAATCGGTCGCGCAGGCGCTCAGGATCATAGTGGACCAGGTCGGATGAAGCGCTCTTTCGACAACTTCGAGCATTTCGAATTCGAGCGCGGGCCGGAATCGAGGCCCTGACCCGCAAGCTGTCGCGCCAGGAAGCAGCAATCTCAGCTGTCCGAGGCGGTCACGGATGTCATCCCTCGACACGGAAGGAGCGCAGCATGAAACGCTTTCGTATCGACACCGAATATCATTTGCCGATCTATCGCCGACGGTTTTACAAGGCCGCAACCATCCACAACGCGGGCCGAATGGCCATCAGCGACGAAGGATGGGACGACGAGCGATCCGGGGCCGATAGCTCGGGTGACACCTAGATCACCGATATCCGCGAAGAGCCAACCGACGGGGCGGAACCGACCTATCATCCGGTGCCCGAGGCATTTCGCGAGACGTTGCAGCGGAAAGCGGATCTCTTTGACGATCTTGTCGCGTTGTTGCGGGAGCCGGCGGGTGAGATGGGTCAGTCAAAACGGGACTTCGAGGATTGGCTGCCACGGGCGCAGGTGGCCTAATTGAAGGCCGACGCAATCGGCACCTAAGACCGCCTCGTCGTCATGGTCAGCGATCCGATACGATCGTTTCACAGATTGTCATTGCTTCTTGTGGACTGCTTCCGGCATCTCGACCGGCAAGGTTGCTCCCCTTGGCCGGTCCGGCCTTCGGTTTCGTGGCGGTCTGGACCAACGCCCGTCCGGCTCAAGGCCGCTGTCGCGCCGCGGGGCGGCCGGTCGTGTCGCTCGTCGCAAAGCAGGAATGCGGGACATCGCAGGGCTTTGGCCCCGCTTGCCCGCATGCCGGCTTTGCTCGATCTGGCTCGCCCGGACCCTGAACCGGCCGGCTTGCGTCGGTCCCTTTCTACCGCACCGAAGGACGGGCCGGCCGAGGGGGCCGAAGCCGCCTCGGCAGATAACGAAAGGAAACCATCATGGCAAAGCCAGCAAACCAGTCCCGGCAATCCTCCAATCAGGCCTCCCGTCCATCCGCCCGCGTCCTCCAGCTTCGCAAGGGCGCTACCGTCGAAATGGTCCGCCTGACATGCCCCGATGAAGCCCAGGCACTGAAGATCGCAGAGAGCTTCGGCGCTGCCATCCTCGATAGCGACGGCATCCGCGATATGCACGAGCGCCTGATAGTCGAAACTGCCACCGGCCTCTCGGACGGCCTCGGGGAGAGGGCGATGCAGATCCACCTCCAGCGCATCGTCGGTGCCTATGTCGGCTCGGCGCACGGTGCCGGCCAGTTTTATTCCCGCGCCGTCAGCGAAGCGCGCGATGCCACCGCCAAAGGAGCTGCTGATGCCCGCGACGAGGATCTCGACGGGCCGGTCGGCTATGACAGCGCCGCTCAGCGCAAGCGCGAATTCGCCGCGGATATGGGCATCCAGGCTCACGCGCTCCGAATGGCAGCCGAGGGCGCCGTCGCAGCCTACGAGCAGATTGTCGGCGAGGTCTGGAAGCCCTTTGACCGACCGGTCGAAAATCCGGGCCAGACGCTCGACCGCAAGGCGGCCGCGGCCCAGATGTCGGCCTTCGACTGAGGCCATCCCAACCGGCGGAGCCCAGGTTCCGCCGTTCCATCTAGGTCTGATATTGGCGGCCGCCCAGTCAGAGCGGCCTTTTCCATGTAGTCCATAGCGACCATGCCGAAGGAGGATGGAGGAAGAAAGGCGGGAAACGGCCATCGGTGCCGCTCGCAACCCCGTCCCGGCCTCGGTCCTGCAGGAGCCGGATGCAGGCCGCAACGGCTTCGCCGTCCTTCACATGCGCTTCGGCCGTTCCGGTGCTCCTGCCCCCTGACCGCTCCTGCAATCGGCCCTCCGTGACGAGGTCGCGATCGACGCGGCCTTCCGTAAACGGAGGTTTGAAAAATGAGCAAGAAGACCGAAACCGCCCGCATCGATATCTATGCCCGCATCACCGACCGGATCGTGGCCGATCTGGAAAGCGGCGTGCGCCCTTGGGTCAAGCCATGGAGCGCCCGCAACATGTCCGGCCGAGTGAGCCGGCCGCTCCGGCATAACGGACAGGCCTATACGGGGCTGAACGTGCTCCTCCTATGGTCGGAGAGCGTTGCCTGCGGGTTCACCTCCGCGACCTGGATGACCCTGCGACAGGCGAACGAGCTTGGCGCCCGTGTCCGCAAGGGCGAAAACGGCGCCACCGTCGTCTATGCGAACCGTTTCACCAAGACGGAAACCGACGCTGGCGGCGGCGAGATCGAACGCGATATCCCGTTCCTGAAAGCTTACACCGTCTTCAATTGTGATCAAATTGAAGGATTGCCGGATCATTATTACCGCGCTCCCGACGCGATTGCCAAACCGCTCGAGCGCATCGAGTACGCGGACCGCTTCTTCGACAACACAGGCGCGGTCGTCCGGTATGGCGGCAACCAGGCCTACTATTCAGCGCCCACCGACCACATCCAGCTTCCCGAGCCGGCGCAATTCCGCGACACGACGTCCTTCATTGCGATCCGCGCGCATGAGACACTGCACTGGACTTCCGCGGCTCATAGGCTGAACAGGGATCTTTCCCGTTATCACAAGGATCGCCGCGAACGTGCCTTCGAAGAGATGCTCGTCGAGCTCGGCGCCGCGATGCTTTGCGCCGATCTCGGGATCGTTGCGGAACTGGAGCCGCGGCCGGATCACGCTGCTTATATCCAGACCTGGGCCGCAATCCTCGGGGCCGACAAGCGCGCTATCTTCCAGGCTGCTGCCCATGCGCAGCGCGCCGTCGCCTATCTCCATGGTCTTCAGCCGCAGGCGTCTTCCGATCACGAGGCGGTCTGACGTTGTGCGAACCCAAGCTTGCCGACCACGCTGAAACCTCGACGATCCGGCTCAGAGTGCTGTCGCTCGGGGCCGGGGTCCGATCCACCACCGTGGCGCTGATGGCCGCCCATGGTGGGATCGGGCCGATCGCCAGCTCGATCTATGGCCGAACGAGTGCGAGGGGATGTGCAGTGTCTAGCCGGACAGGTCGAGTAGCCTCAGCTATCGGAGAGGCCCGGCCGACCAGCCCAATCCCAGCGTCGTCGTGGACGGAAAATGGGGCCAGCGATCTCATGCCGACCGGTCAGCGTGGCCAGGCAATTGCGCGGGCGCGCGGGGTCACAGCGTCTCGAGCGTTATGTCGGTCGGGAGCCGGTCGATGACTGCGGGTCGTGACCTGCCCATCCGGAACGAAGGACCGCACTCACGCAGACCTCGATGGGACTGGTGTGACCGAAGGACGCCTTCGTCTTGATCGCCTGGACCGCAACGCCCGTCCGCAACTTTCTTCCCCTGCGAACAGGTTCGCATTCCTCGCGCGACAAGAAAGCCGCTCCCGGCCGCCCTCCACTGACGTTTCGGCCCAAGGGTGCGGCGTCGATCGCCGTCGGTCTTGACACCGCCATCGAGGCCGCGGTGGGCGCGGCCCGAACACACCGGAAAAGGAACACGACAATGGCAGTCATCGGCGAATTCACCACCAACGGTAACAACTCCATCATTGGCAATGTTCGCACCCTCACCGTCAGCATGAAGGCCCGCCTGAACCCGATCGAACGCGTCTCGCGGGACGCCCCGGATTTCCGCATCACCGCCGGTAACGGCGTCGAGGTCGGGGCCGGCTGGAAGGCGGTCTCAACCGATGGTGAGCAATACATCTCGGTCAAACTCGACGACCCAAGCTTCAACGCACCGATCACCGCCGCCCTATGGCCGGGCGAGAAAGAAGGCGAGTACGCTCTCATCTGGAACCGGCCAAAGCGCGAAATCTGATCTTCGCAATGACGAGCCCCGCCGGAAAAGGCGGGGCTCGTCTTCTGTTGTCCTGGCCCTGGCATCGCGGCGAGACGAGCCCGCGTGCCCCTCTTTCCAACGGCTCGACGATTACGACACAAGGCGATTGGCCCAGTCGCCGTGCCATTGTCCAGCAGCTTGCCAGCTCGACGGGCTTTTGGGGCCACAGGAGAAACGAAAAGACCCGGCGCGATGTCGGGCTTTTCTCTGTCCGTCTGAAGACCTTATTTGTTGAGGGCGTCTTTCAGAGCCTTAGCCGGCGTGAAGGCCAGCTTTCTTGCTGCCGCCACCTTGATGGTCGCGCCTGTCGCCGGATTGCGGGCTTCACGCTCGGGCGTCGCTTTGACTTTGAACTTCCCAAACCCTGGCAGGCTCGTTTCGTTGCCTGCGACGGCGGCAGAAGTAATCGAGGCGATCACCGCCTCGACAATGGTCTTGGCCTGCGTCTTGGTCAAGCTATGGTCGGCAGCGATCTTGTCGGCAATTTCGTTTGTGGTCGTCATGGTCTTGTCTCCGCATCTTTGACCGCAAATTCCTTGCAGCGAAACTCCGGCGTGTCATTGGCGAAGTGCAGCACAAACGCCCAGAAATATGGCCTCTCCACAAGTTCTCGGCGCATAAACTCACTCGGGCGCATCTACCCGGCCGCGCACGTCGCCATGGGTGCCATACGGAGAGGGTATATCTGCTCAGTCTCTCCAAGGGTGCCATGAGCGATCGCGCCGCCTCAAGGTCGCGCGGCCCCTCCAATTTTGCCTCCGCTCCGGTTCCCTCCACTCCACCAAAATCGGCTCCTCCGCACGCCGGCTCCGCCGGTCGCTAACGCGAACCTTGACCCGACCCGACCCCTCATGACCGCAGGCGTCGTCATTCACGACGTCAAGGAGACGAAGATGCTTCTGGAACAACACATTGAAGAGCTGCGCCTGGAATTGAATGTGTCGGTCGACCCGGTCGAGCGCCGCGAACTCGAACTCGAACTCGAGCTGGCACGCGCCGAGCTTGCGGTAATCATCGCCGAACAGGACGGCCAGGTCTCGGCCGAGCCCCCCTTCTAAGGGAGGCTTTTGCCGTCCTGCCTTGCTCGGCCCGCCGGATCGACCGGCGCGCCGAGCACGAAGCATCGCTTCGCAATGGCGACACGCGGGTTCATTGACGTCAGGAACGTGCCCGGATGCATTGTCAGTTCCTCGAAACAGATTGGGGTCGATGGAAATGATAGAAACTCTTATGCTTGTTGCGCCCGGCGTTGCGCTCATGACAGTCGAGCGATCATACCTGATGTTGCCGCCGTGTTGGGCGATAACCGCGGCCACGCTTCTGGCGCAGAATGTCCAGGAACAGTGACACCGCCTCCTGCTCATTCTCGAAGATATGAAGCTTTGACTGCCCGCGTGACCCGATCCGACCCCATCGCCGTGTCAGGCAGGCGTGCCCGACCGGCGTCATCGAGATATCCATGGCGTAGTAGCGTGCCGTGTTTTTCAACGTATCGGAGCGTTCGACATAGAGCTGGTAAGGTTGCGAGATCATGCCGGCAGAATCGTGGATCTCACGTTCTCCGTCCAACGACTGTTCTGAATCGGTCGATAGGATTCGATTCATAATCGTGATGGATCGATGGGCGACGCAAGCGTTGATCTGGGCGAGCCGGCTACAGCCGGCCATGCTCTATTCGCGTCGCGCTGCGTCGCTCACGGAGCCCGCTCCGCGCTCTCCAGCTTCGGTGACGATCACTTCTCGCGGGATGAGACGGCCGGATCGACCTTCCGCCTCAGATGTCGGGGCGGTGGGTGTTCCGGTCAATTGTCACGTTGACAACAGCGCACTACTCATCTCGATAAATTACAACGACTGGATCAGTAACGTCAGGGGACTTATCCTCCCGAAGAGCCGTCTTAGGCGAAGCCGGATAAAGTTCAGCCGCATTGAGAACTAGTTCGTTTAGGGCGTTCTTACGCTCGATATCCTCAATGCGGCAGCGCTTCCATGTCTCTACGCCGTCCTGAATGGCTTCGCTTAGAGTGGCAAATTCGCCACTTTCGATGCTTTTACGGACAACTTGTAAATGTTCGCAGCTCAACGTGACTTTGACTTCCTCGTCTTGATGCACGATGAACCCCTCTATCGCTCTGCAGAGCGGGTCAACCCCCGCCCGGCCTTTCGGGCCGGTTGGCAGGCGCTGCCGCGACTTCGCCAAACAATACGGAGGAAATGCGCAGCCTGCGCTCCACCCTCATGCTTAGGGTATCCCCTCCAGATGCTCATCCCCTCCTGCGGTGTGCTCGCCGTCTCATCGCTCGCAGCCTTCGATGTCCGATCCCTGCGATCCGCTCATCCGGGTCGCTCGCGACGACGGCTCGCCTCAGCATCTTCTTCAGATCGGCAAAACACCGCGCTGTTCCTGCGACGCGGATCTGTGATGAGACACCTCCGATCGCTGTTGCTTCGTCTGACGACGCGCAACAGCATTTGCGTCCCGGGCACGATGTCTTGCCGACCTGAAGAAGATGGCAGGATAGGCTATTGGTATACCAATAGCCTTTTCGCCCGAGGGGCGAGTGCAAGGCGCAGCCTGTGGGGGCATCCGATGTCCTCGGACAACTTCCGATAAGGAGGGTGGGGAGCCATCTTTCTCTTTTATGAAAGATGGCAAAAACGCATCCGGCAGACGGAGGCGCAACTTGTCAGTTGCGGTCGGCGAATGCGTGATTGAGCGTATCGGCAAATCGGCGCCGTGCGCATTTACCGAATCGGTTTATGCGCGAATGCGTGAAGCGGCAAACAAGCGTTTCGGTGAACCGGTATAGATGCGAAATAGTGCATCGGCGGATAGGTGTATGAGCAAATGCGGCAATCGGTGAATAGGTGATTGTGCGCATAGACGGATCAGTGAGGCGCCTAGTTGCGACGTGTGCTCTGCTGGTTGCGGCCGCGATGTCCGAGTCCCGGTTCAATAGACCGAGAAACTCTCGCCCTGCTGGTAACCCGTCACGGTGCGGACCTCGGTAATGATCTTCTCCGCAAGGTGCCGCGCTGCCGGGGAAAGGGCACGATCCCGCAGTCGGATCAGTGACATTGCGCGCCGTATGTGTGGTTCTGTAAGCGTCATGACGCGAGCGTTGACTGGTGGGTGTTTCTCCAGCCTCGTGCTCGGCTGAACCGCGATCCCCAGCCCCGCCTCCGCCATCGCAATGATCGTTTCGGCCTGGATGAACTGGTACCGGCCTGGCCCCTCCAGTCCATTGCTTCGCAAAACCTCGTCGACGATCCTGCGCATCGCGGTCTGGGGGGCGGGCAGAAGCATTGGAAACTGAGCGATCTCCTGCCAAGTTATGCTGTCTCTCGATGGATCAACGAAGCGTGGATGGACGACTGCATGAAGTGGCTCGACCAGAATGGGGCTGAATTCGAAAGCGGGGTCCGTACCATGTGGACCGATGGCGAAATCGACTTCCTGCTGGCGCAATGCCGCATATAAATCCGTCGACGTCAGCTCTCGTATAGTGACCGCCACCTCCGGAAACTGGCTGACAAATTCCGTGAGAATTGGGGGAAGGTGGACCGAGGCCACGTGGGATGAGCTGGCAAGCGACAATTGTCCGCGTTTGAGATCCGCGGCTTCGCGAATTTCACGTAATCCATGCAGGATCTCAAAATGTGCCTTCCTCAGGCTTTCCTGCAACCTAGCGCCTTCTTCCGTCAATTTAACGCTACGTGTTGTTCGATCGAACAGCTTCACTTGAAGCTGTTCTTCCAATTGGCGGATTTGAACGCTGACGGCTGAATGGGCACGCTTCAGCTTCTCGCCGGCAAGACGGAAGCTTCCTTCGCTGGCGACGACGAGGAACGTCTGAAACAGTCGCAGATTGATGTCGTTGATCGTTTCCAATGGAGCTCCGATTGGTCTGTAGGAAGAACCAATCGGTATCATTATTATACTTGCTTCGCCACTGTCGCCGGGGTCTAGTTATCAAACCGCAATCGGGAAGGGGTTGTCGGTATCGGCTGGAGGGCCGAATTTCAAATCGGGAGGAAATCCATTGGACACTTACGAAGCTCACCAAGGCATGAAACGGCGTACGCTTCTCGGATGCGGAGCGGCCTTCGTCGCTGCACAATCGCTCACGCTAACTTCAGCCAGAGCTAATGCCTATCCTAGCGAGACAATCAATTACATCGTTGCCTTTGGCGTCGGAGGCGGCAGCGACATCGTCGCCCGCACCATGGCCAAGGTGATCAACGAAAAGAACCTCATCCCGGTCAAGATGCTGGTCGAAAACCGGCCGGGCGGTTCCGGCGCGGTCGGTTATTCCTATATCAGCTCCCGCAAGGGCAATCCCTATTATCTGGGCGGCGTCGGCGTCAGCTTCTTCACCACCCCGCTGCTCGGCAAGATGCCGTTGAGCTACAAGGACTTCACGCCGCTCGCAGCGATTGCCCGCTCGCCCTATATCCTCGCCGTACTGGCCGATTCCGAAATCAAGACGATCGACGACATCAAGACTGCCAAGGGGCTGACGATCGGCTCTGCCGGCGCCGTCTCCGACCCGGCACTTCTGTCGCATCTCCTCAACAAGCAGCTCGGCGCCTCGATCAAGGTCGTGCCCTATGACGGCGAAGGCGAGGTCATGGCGGCGGTTCTGGGCAAGCACCTCACCCTTCTGTTCGGCAATCCGAACGAAATCCTAGAACAGGTCAATGCCGGCAAGATGCGAGCGCTGGCCGTCACCTCGGCCGAGCGGATGGCATCGCTGCCGGACGTGCCGAGCTTCAAAGAACTGGGACATGATATCGTTCATACCCAGCTTCGCGGCATCATCATGCCCAAGGACGTTCCGGCCGACGCCGTCGCCTATTGGGAAGGCGTGATGAAGACGGTTTCCGACAGCCCGGAATGGCGCAGCCAGTATGTCGACCGCTTCAACGAGATACCGCTATTCCTCAACAGCAAGGAATTCGGCGAGGAGATCGTCGCGACGTCGCAGCGATACGAGACCCTGATGCGCGAACTCGGCCTGATCAAGTGAGACCGATGCCCCCCGGTCATGACCGGGGGGCATCGCCCAAGACAGGCTCCATTGCCGAAGGCTCAGGAGAAACAGCAGATGATACCTCTACGCTCATTCGACCTCGGCCTTTCGGCCATCCTCGCCCTGCTCGGCATCTATATCGCCTGGCAAGGGACCATGTTCGGTTATCAGGACGGTGCAGTGCCGGCCGCCGGTTTCTTCCCGGTGTGGATCGGGGCGGGACTGACGCTGTTCTCGGCGCTCAACCTCATCAAGGTCCTCCGGCAATCGGGTCTGCGCGGAACAGTCGACAGGATGGAAGTGGTCAGGGTGCTGCTCGTCAGCCTCGCGCTTGTCGGCTTCGTCCTCATGTCGGATGTCATCGGCATGCTGATCGCCTCCGTGCCGCTGATGATCGCCGTCGGCTGCATCTTCGGCGCACGCGATCGCCGGTCGCTCGCTGCGATCAGCGCGATCTCGGTCGGGATGGCCATAATTCTTTATCTCGTCTTCGGCGTGGTTCTGACCATTCCGCTGCTCTGATCCCCAAAAAGAGAATCCATCATGTTTGAATCATGGCATCTTCTTGCCGAGGGATTGGTCGCAGCCTCGCAACCCTCCGTTCTGATCGCGATCATGATCGGTGCGGTCATCGGCCTGTTCATCGGTGCGCTTCCCGGGCTGGGACCGACCGCCGGCGTGGCGATCCTGCTGCCGGTCGCGGTCAGCTTCGATGGGACGGCCGCGATCGCCGCCCTCGGCGCCGTTTATTACGGCGCGCAATATGGCGGCGCGGTCACCGCGATCCTGCTCGGGATCCCCGGCGACGCCTCTGCGACGATGACCGTCATCGACGGCCATAAGCTTGCCCGCAACGGCAAGGCGGGGGCCGCACTTGGCCTCAGCATTGCGGCCTCGTTCATCGGCGGCCTGATCGGCCTCATTCTTCTGACCGCCTTCGCGACGACGATCGCCCAGGCCGCCATTGCCTTCGGGCCGATCGAAATGACCGCGCTGATGATCTTCTCGCTGTCGCTCGTCAGCGTGCTCGGCGGCAAGGATCTCAACAAGGCGATGATGTCGCTGTTCGTCGGGCTTTTCATCGGCACGATCGGGCTCGACCCGATGGTCGGCCTGCCGCGGTTCGATTTCGGCGAAGTGCGGCTGTTCGACGGCATAGAATTTTCGATCATCGCGGTCGGCCTGTTCGGCCTTGCGGAAATGTATGCCACCCCGCCGTCGATCGGAAAGCCGGAGGAAAACAATCGCTTCTGCTTCCGCGAACTGCTGCCGGATATCCGCGGCACGCTGCGCTGCTGGCGGGAGCTGGGTTCCGGCTCGCTGATCGGCTTTTTCATCGGCATCCTACCAGGCGCAGGCGCCACCGCTGCCACGATGATCGCCTATGCCTTCGCCAAGCGCACATCCAAACATCCGGAGCGTTTCGGCAATGGCGCCATGGAAGGTGTCGCCGCGCCGGAAGCTGCCAACAACAGCGCCGCCTATGGCAATATGATCCCGATGTTCGCGCTCGGCATTCCCGGATCCGGCACGACCGCGGTCCTGATGGGTGGGCTGCTGATGATCGGGCTGCAGCCGGGGCCGATGCTGTTCCAGACCCAATCCGCCTTCGTCTGGACGATCTTCGGCAGCTTCTACATCGGCAACCTGGCGCTGGTGGCGATCACCATCGTGCTGACGCCGGTTCTGGCCACCTGCGCCTTCGTCCGCCCCAGCTACCTGTTTCCGGCCGTCATCGCGATCATCGCCTTCGGCATATTCGGCATCAATAACTCGATGTTCGAAGTGGTTCTGGTGATCGGCTTCGGCATTCTCGGCTACCTGATGATGAAGCTGGACTACCCGCCGGTGCCGCTGGTGCTCGGTATGATCCTCGGCCCGATCTTGGAGCGCGGCATCCGCCGCACGCTGGTGGCGTCGGATGGCGATATGTCGGTGTTCTTCAAGAGCCCGATCGCACTCGTCATCCTGCTCATCACCGTCGTCCTGCTCGTGGCGCCCTGGATCTTCCAGAAATCGCAGCCCAAGCCGGAGGCGACGATCGAACCGGACGCCACCAAGGTCCACTGAAAACGAAAGCGCAGGGCGATCTCGCCAAATACCCGGCGCGCGAGGCCGAAACCTTGCGCGTTCGACAGGAAACTCGAGCTGGTTCAGGCTCAGGACATAGAAAGAAGCGCCCTCGAGCGCTGACGAAAAGGGATTAGGTTACAATGGTCTATCATCATCTCTATGCACGGTTCGCCAAGGCCGACGAGGTGAAAGTCGGGATTATCGGCGCGGGAAACTACGGCACGGCCATCGTCACCCAGGCGCCCTATACGCCGCGCCTCAATGTCGTGGCGGTTGCCGATATCTCGCTTGCGGCGGCGCGCGGCGCCTATGAAAAGGGCGGCTACGACATGGCGCTCGTCGTCCAGGTGGAGACGGCGGAAGAGGCGCAGGCGCGGATCGCCGATGGCAAGTCGGTCTATACCGACAGGCCGGACATTATCGGTGCGATCCTGGCCGTCGATATCGTCTGCGAAAGCAGCGGCGTTCCCGAGGCAAGCGTGCGTTATGCCAGCCAGGCGATCGAAGCCGGCAAGCATGTCGCCATGGTCACCAAGGATTGCGACGTTGCGGTTGGGCCGATGCTGAAACGGCTCGCCAAGGATGCCGGCGTCATCTACACGCCCGTCGATGGCGACCAGCACGGGCTTCTGATCCAGTTCTACGAATGGGCGAAGTCGGTGGGCCTGACGGTGCTGTCCGGCGGCAAGGCGACCGATGGCGAGTTCGTCTACGACGAGGCGGCCGGGACGGTGACGATCAAGACCGACAAGAAGATCCACGCGCCTTACGTCGAGACGATCACCGTCGCCGAAGAAGACCGCAAATGGCTGGCGATGATCCCCGAAGGCAAGGCTTCGGAATTCGTTGCCCGCCGCAAGCAGATCCTGGCCCGCCTGCCGCAGCCGGGAGCCTACGACCTCTGCGAGATCACCGTAGCGGCGAACTATACGGGCATGACCCCGGCCGTCGATACGCTCATATACGCGGCGCTGCGCATTACCGAAATCCCGGTTGCCTATGCGGAAATCGAAAATGGCGGCCTGTTCGAACACGGCGACACGATCGATCTGGCCACCTGCCTCAGGCGGCCGGATGAATCCGGGCTCGGTGGCGGTGTGTTCCTGGTCGTCCGCTGCGACAACGCCTACTCGAACCATGTCCTGGTCACCAAGGGCCAGATCCCCAATTACGACGAGACGGCGGCCGTCATCTACCGGCCCTATCATCTGTGTGGCGTTGAGACATCGACCTCGCTGCTGATGGCAGGGCTGCTGGGCATCGATACCGGTTCGGACAACTATCTGCCGCGTTACGACCTCGTGAAGGTTGCGGCACGCGACATCAAGGCGGGCGAGATCTTCGGCAACGACCACAGCCCGATGCTGACCGCCCGCATTATCCCCGCAGTGCCGGTCAAGGCCGGCAACCCGGCCTGCGCGCATCTGCTGACCGGCAACCCGGCGGCAGTGGATATTCCGGCAGGAACGGTGGTCACCTACGACATGGTGGAGGAACCGCAGGGATCGGCGCTCTGGGCGATGCGGCGTCTTCAGGACCGGACGTTTCTCTGACCGCAGGCAGGACTGACCCATGACCGATGCTCCCCGCATATTCCTGTTCCACGCCACCCCGGTTGCGATGGATCCGGTCTGCGCCGCGATGAAAAGCCTCTGGCAGCAGGCGGAAGCCGTCAATCTCCTGGATGAAAGCCTGTCGCTCGACCGGGCCCGGGAGGGCGCCGAGCTATCCGAACCCTTGACGCGACGGTTCATCACCCTCGGGCGTCAGGCAATCGAGGGTTCGGCCGACGGTATCCTGATCACCTGTTCCGCGTTCGGCCCGGCGATCAAACGCCTGTCGGCTGAGGTTGCAGTCCCGGTGCTTATGCCAAACGAGGCGATGTTTCGTGAAGCCCTTTCGTTGGGCCAGAATATCGGCATGATCGCGACCTTCGAACCGGCAATTGCGACGATGGAGGATGAATTTCGCGACTTCTCGGCACAGGCCGGCAGCAAGACGCGGCTGACTACGGTCCTTGCGCGTGGCGCGATCGAAAGCCTGCGCCGGGGCGATGTCGCGGATCACAACCGCCGCGTTGCCGAGGCGGCAGAAAGTCTTGCTTCCTGCGACGCGATCATGCTCGCGCATTTTTCGACCTCGCGGGCTACGGAAGCCGTTCGCGCCGCAGTCAAGACGAGTGTGCTGACCGCGCCGGAAAGCGCCGTGGCGAGAATGAAACAACTGGTCGAAGCCAAGGAGACGTGAACCGATGCTGCTCGGCGTAATCGCAGACGATTTTACCGGGGCCGGAGATATTGCCAATACGCTGGCAAAGGGACTGCCCGGCCAGGGCGGGCTGGCCGTGACACAATATTTCGGCATCCCGTCATCTCCGGCCGCAGCCGCTGTGGAGGCCGGGGTGATCTCGCTGAAGACACGCTCGGCCCCGATCGGCGAGGCCATCGCCCAAGCGCTGGCGGCGCTTGAGTGGCTGCAGACGCAAGGCTGCGTGCAATACGTCTTCAAATATTGCTCGACATTCGATTCCACGCCGGAAGGCAATATCGGCCCGGTGGGCGAGGCGATCGCCGGCGCGCTCGGCGTCAAGGGTGTGATTGCCTGCCCGGCCTTTCCGACTGTCGGACGTACGGTGCATCAGGGGCATCTCTTCGTCCATGACAGACTGCTGAGCGAATCCAGCATGCGTCACCATCCCCTGACACCGATGCCGGACCCCGATATCCGCCGCTGGCTTGCCCGCCAGACCAATGATCCGGTCGGCCTTGTGACGGTTGCAACGGTCAGGGCCGGCAGCGCCGCGGTTCGGGATGCGCTCGATGTCGCAGCGGGTGGCGGACAGACCCTGGTAATCTGCGACGCGGCAGTCGACGAGGACCTCGTTACCCTGGGCACGGCCGCTGCCGGCATGCCGTTTCTGACCGGCGGTTCGGGCATCGCCATCGGCCTGCCGGCCAATTTCATCCGCAGCGGACTGGCCCGTGGTGGCGTCTCGCATTTTTCCGGCGTCGACGGACCGGAAGCGATCCTCGCCGGAAGCTGCTCGACAGCCACCCGCCAGCAAATTGCGATACATGCAAAGAACCATCCGGTTCTGGCGCTCGACGTGGACGCCATCATGGCCGGCCGGCTCGGCGTGGCGGAGATTCTGGATTTCGTGACCGGACATCATGGACAGGCACCGCTCGTCTATTCCTCTGATGATCCGTCGGATGTCGAGGAGTTGCAGCGCCGCTACGGTCGCGAGAAGCTTGCCCGCACGCTTGACGGGCTGTTTGCCGACACGGCGCGCGAGCTGGTGAAGAATGGGGTTCGCAGGCTCGTCGTCGCCGGCGGGGAGACGTCCGGAGCGGTCGCCCAGGCGCTTGGCCTGGGAGCTCTCGACATCGGCCCCGAAATCGATCCGGGCGTGCCTATCCTGGCCGGGCCTAATAGGGATATTGCTCTTGCGCTCAAATCCGGCAATTTCGGCGCGCCTGACTTTTTCGAGAAGGCGCTCAAGTTTCTGAAAGGCGATGTTACCCATGAGCGAAGATAGTCTTCGATCTGAAATCGTGAAGGTCGGATCCCTGCTCTACATGCGCGGCCTTGCCCATGGCAGCGCCGGCAATCTGTCGGTGCGCCTCGACGACGGCTCGATCCTGGTCACCCCGACCAATTCGTCACTCGGCTTTCTCGCGCCGGAGCAGATCTCGAAAGTGTCGCCTGCCGGCACCCATATCGCCGGCGATCCACCCTCAAAGGAGGCGTTTTTCCACCTTGCCGTCTATGAGGAACGGCCAACCGCAAAGGCGATCGTGCATCTGCATTCCACCCATGCGGTCGCGGTATCCTGCCTCTGCCACGACAACAGCGCCGATGTCCTGCCGCCGCTGACGGCCTATCAGGTGATGCGGGTCGGTCGCCTGCCACTCATCCCCTATTACAGGCCCGGCGACCGGAAACTGGCGGATGCTGTGCGCGGGCTTGCGGGTGAACACAAAGCGATGCTGCTTGCCAATCACGGCCCCATCGTGTCGGGTAAGTCTCTCCAGGACGCCGTGCACGCCTACGAGGAACTGGAGGAAACGGCAAAGCTCTTCTTCCTGGTCGGCAATCGCCCCGTCTCGCTTCTGACCTGCGAGGCGATCACCGAATTGAACGACGTCTTTCCAAGCTGAAGCGGATCGGAAAAGGAAACCCCTCTGGATCAATGGCTCGTGCTTCTGAGCGTCGCTCTGGCCGCAGGCGCGCTGAGCGGACTGGTTGGCACAGGAGCCAGCCTTCTGCTCCTACCGGTCCTGGTGCCGATGTTCGGCGCGGTCGAGGCGATCCCGATCATGGCGGTGGCGGGTTTTCTCGCCAATCTGTCGCGGGCACTGGCCTGGTGGCGTTCGATCGCCTGGAACGCGGTGCTCGCCTACGCGCTGCCCGGCATGCCGGCGGCGGCGCTCGGCGCCTATACGCTCATCCACCTTCCGGCGGGATGGCCGGAAGCGATGCTCGGCCTGTTCATCATGGCGCTAGTGCCGATCCGCCGCATGGCCATTGCCAGATTTTCGACGGCGGGTATCGGCCATCTGGCACTGACCGGCGCCGTGGTCGGCTTCCTGACCGGGATATTCCTGTCGACGGGTCCGCTGAGCGTCCCGGCATTCCTGGCCTTCGGCCTTGTGCGCGGCGCCTTCATCGCAACGGAAGCGGCCGCGTCGCTCCTCGTGCAGGCTGCCAAGATCGTCAGCTTCCGGGAATTCGGCGCCATAACGGTAACAACCATGATGCGGGGCGTCGTCATCGGCGGTGCACTGATGGCAGGGACGTTCCTGGTCCGTCCCCTCGCGGCGAGCCTTGGCGATCATCATTTCAGGACGATGATGGATGTCGTGACGCTCGTGTCAGGTGCTTGGCTTCTGGCATTAGGTCTTGGCCATCTGCATTAAGACGTGTCGCATCTTCGCAACGGTAGGGCAGAAGCATGCTTTCCCATGAACCTGTGAAAACCGGCGAAAACCATGCAAGCGGGCAAAGACGGCTGCAAAAACAAGACAGTAGCGTGAAGGTTTTTGCGAGATGCGCTTGGCGCCGTAGAATCGATCTAAACTATTGAGGTTGAAAGGCTTCCACGACTTTCGCAGCATAGAAAGCCGCCGAATTGGCTGAATATCGAGCCGTACTCGGAAACGAAAAAACTCCACCGACATCATCGAGCGGGGTTTCGTTTGTCTGCTGTTCAGTTATTCGGAAAAGGAGCAGACGACGATACAGGAAAGAACGCGGTCAATAGCTTCTCCTTAAAATAACCGTCCTAAAGTCGGTAGCGCCGCTCGATACGGTGGAGGACGTCGAGACTCGCAACTGATCGGGGCACACGCTCGCCCTGGATCCAGGTTAGCAGCGTCTTATGGTCGAAGGTCTCATTGAGATGAACATTGGCGCGGTAGAGCTGCCAATAGGTGTCGCCGAACCGACGCATATGATAGACCAGTGCATCCTGAAAGCTCGCCGGATCCTCCGTCGCTTCGAATACTGGGGCTGGGGGTGGACTGATTGGCTTCGGTGCAGGCCCGCGCGCCGCGGATGCAGGTCGGACAAACGTGCCCTCGGCCGCCGGGCGTTGCGGTTTTCTGGTTGAGGATGCGGAAGCTACCTTCTTTGCAGGCACTATTTTGTTCGGGCGGGTCTTTGGCTTTTGGGATCGTCGCTCTTCGGCTGCCGGTGGTGCCCCGAGCCATCGAATGATTGCATCCAAGCTTGGCCGGAGCTGCTTTTTCAGTTCGGCAGTCAGCTCGGGTTCGATCCTGCAGACCTGACCAATTGTCGTCCAGTCGATATGGCCATTCAGGAGGGGTGGCGGTTTCCGGTAGATGATCAGGCTGACCAAGTAAGGTTGGATATTCTCCAGCACCCTCCCGGAGCCGATGGGAGCAATGCGTAGCTCGCAGAATTCCGATATCTTTCGCTGAAAATGACGTGATGCAATGTCGTTTTTGGTCATGCTCATTCCGTTTCTCTCGGCGCTATTGCCGAGGGCGAGCGGGAATATGAGGGGAGCTTTAAGAAAGGATGTATCAGATTTCTGACCGTGCAGAGACGTCCGATTTGACAATCTCCTTCCTGTTTTTCGCTTGGAGATTGTGGAACGCTTGTAGGTTGGTCGATGCACAGGGTTATGTCTCTACCCTTTCGCAGAGGGGTTAAGCCTGATATACCGTATTTCGAAAAAGGTATAACCCGCTGGGATCACGATGAAAAAGATCGATCTCGTCTATCAGACAATGCTGGCGGAGCTGGGACAACGGTCAATGGACGCCGCTTGGACTGCTGACTTTCCACCAGAAGGCCGCTTTCAGCGCGTGGTGGTCAAGGAAAGAAGCTACTGGTACTTCGACTTACCGGATGGTTCCGGTGGTAAATCCCGGCGCTATGTCGGTCCTGCAGAAGATGATGAGATCACGCGCCGCGTCGAGACACATCAGCGGCAGAAAGATGATCTTCTAGCACGGCGGCGGATGGTAAGCAGTCTCACTCGTGAAGGCGGGATGATTGCACCGGATACGATGTCAGGAGCGATCGTGGAAGCGCTCGCATCCGGCGGCCTATTTCGGCTCCGTGGTGTGCTCATCGGCACGGTCGCGTTCCAAACCTATGCGGGCTTGCTTGGCGTTCGATTGCCAGCGGCGGCAATTCTGACCGGCGATGCCGATATCGCCCAGGATTACGCAATCTCTCGCGAGGTCGAAGACACGCTTCCTCCCATCGTTGATCTCCTTCAGAACGTTGATCCAAGTTTTCGGCCGGTTCCCCACCGATCAGGTTCGATTGCCTCGTCCGCCTTCCAGAATGCAACCGGATATCGTGTAGAATTCCTAACTTCGAACCGGGGATCTAATGGCTACATCGACCAACCCGCAAGCATGCCTGCTCTTGGTGGCGCGAGTGCGGATCCACTCCGGTTTCTCGATTTCCTGATCAAAGATCCTTTACGAACGATCCTGTTGCACAAGAGCGGCGTCCCTGTGACTGTTCCAGACCCAGCCCGATATGCGGTGCATAAAATGATCGTGGCCACGAGACGAAGGACGGACGGGCTGAGTGCGGTTAAACGCGACAAAGATATCCGCCAAGCCGAGGTCCTTTTCGAAGCTCTTTATGAGACCCGCAGGGCGTCCGATTTTGCGATTGTGTTCGAGGAAGCGTGGCAACGTGGGCCGGCGTGGCAAGAGGCTCTTCAGAAAGCGGCAAACAGCATGTTGTCTGCGGAAGGCCAAGATGCGCTTAACCGGATCAGGAGACAGGGCAACATGGAGATCGGTTTAGACCCGCCGGAGGACATCCCTTTGGGCACTTAGAAGTCGGTTACAGGTACGGATCCAAAATGGGGTCAGAACAAGAGCAGTTCGAAATCGTACGCGGCCTTTATCAACCAAAAACAGCGAAAGCCTTGTAGTTGCGGGCCTATCATGCGATTCTTCGAGTGTTCCCGAAGGAGATGTCCATGTCCGAAACCATACCCGCGGTGCTTTCCGACATTCGAACAATTGACGACATGATCGCTGCGTTCCAGGACGAAGAGCAATGCCGTCGCCTTTTGGAAAGCATGGTTTGGCGAAATGGCAGGATCTGCCCGGCTTGCGGTTACAAACGTTCTATTGCGATAGCTGGCCGGGATACGGGCAGGGGTCGCGCGAGGCCCGGTCTCTATCAGTGCTCTAGCGGCGATTGCCGCTTCCAGTTCACTGTGACGGCGCGTACGCCCTTGCACGCTACAAAGCTTCCCTTGCGTACGTGGCTCAAGGGGATGTGGTTGCTGCTCCAGTCTGACAAAGGCTTGTCCTCGGTTCGTCTTGCTGAGGCACTGGGCGTGAGCCAGCCAACGGCCTGGCGTATGGGCCATGCGTTGCGTCTGATGGTGGCGCGTGAACACATGCTCAACGGCACGGTGGAAGTGGATCATTTCTATCTTGGTCGTAGGCCAGACCGGAAACCCGATGACCCGCCACCCGGAAGAGGCCGTAAGGGGCAGGCCAAGACGCAGAAGACGCCGGTCATGGCGATCGTGCAGCGCCCGGCAGACATCACCCCCGGCTCATCGGCAGGACATGCCCGTGCCGCCGTTGTCTCAGGCCTTTCCTTGAGTGCCGCCGTGCGTGCCGTCGCTCCGCAGGTAGAGCTTCATGCACATTTGATGAGCGATGAGGCAAAGGCATTCGTAGCTATGGGCGAGTGCTTTGCCGCGCATGAGACGGTCAATCATTCCAACGGCGAATATGTTCGCGATTCCGTCCATGTCAATTCAGCCGAAGGGTTCAATGCGCGGGTTCGCCGAACCATCGCCGGCGTTTTTCATCATATCAGCCCAGAACTTGCGAACCTGTATTTTCACGAAATGGGCTTTCGCTGGTCCCAGCGCGTCGTTACGGGTCAAGTGATCCGCAAAAGTCGAAGTGGCAAGGAAAGTACGAAGACGCTCTGGTCAAGAATCCCGCCTGCTTTACAATTGCAGCAGGTTTTTCGCGCTGCTGTTGGCCGCCAAATGCGCCGCAGCCATGACGGAGGCATCATCATCAAATCTGCCGTAGCTGTCTTTGGTTGATAAAGGCGGCGTACGATTTCGGACTGCTCTTGTTCCGACCCCGTGTAAGAAGCTTGACCATTGAGGATGCACGTGGCTCGCCTCGTTTCCATGCAATCAAAGCCCGGATCAGCGTTTCACCATCGGTGCGATCGGTTTTAGCCCGCCGATGCCGGCGCGGCACTGCAATCGATGCTGCTTCTACAATGTGGCTCTCGATCCAGGCTTCCCCACTCAGGACCCGCCCTAACCAGAAGCCATCAAGCCCCGGCCTCTTGGATCACTACCAATGGATAAAGCATATTCGTTCGACGTTTTGCCTTCTCGCGAAGCATTGCAAAACATGCAAATAAGCCGGCGAGATCACCTCCATTGATGGTGTGGCGGGACATCTTTTCGCGACAAGGTGATAGAGCTGTCACCAGCCAGGTTGACTTGCTCAGTTCCAACGAGACGAAAATTGCGCCACGATCGACGAGAGTAGCGGTCTGCGCTTGAGATTGATCTGCTGTTATCGGCATGGTTGGCCTCCAGAGAATTTTCTAGCGACCTCACCCTGCCACGGTGCTGGCCGCTACTCACCCCTGATGGGATCTTAAGGCCTGAACCTTCTCGACACCTATTGAGGAAACAGTCTGTCGTGATCCAATGGTTAGCGGTCCCCAAAACTTCAAACTCGTTCCAGTCAAATTCCTAACCGTGCGCGAGATTCTTTAGATGGAACGTTTCATAACAGGCGATTTTGCGACGCATATATTTTGCTGCATTCGCGAATAATATTGAGTTCCGAAGTTTTGAAACTTGCATAATATCTTGATATGTATGGAATAAATAGGGCGACGCATGTGAAGATTTCCTGGACAAAATTTTATGAAACGTTTTATTGACGTATGTTTCTGTCGCGGATATCGTTTGTCCTGCGAGCGCAAGATGCCAGCGACTTGGGAGTGGTTGCTGGAAGTCAAAGAGTGAGGATCTGCGCTGTCGCCGTCTTTGGGAGGAGATTGATAATGTCGTTTCGCTTGGGCCGCCTTTTGGGCGGGACTGCCTTTGTTTCACTGATTCTAGCCAGCGCCTCATCGGCGTGCGAGCTGAAGATCGGATCACCTTCGGTCCTGTCCGGACCGGCCGCCCAGTGGGGCATTGCCCTTCGAGGAGCCGTCGAGTTCGCCGCAAAGGAGGCGACCGAGGAAAAGCTGATCACTATAGATGGAGAAGCCTGCACCGTCAGCACCAGCGTGATCGATTCGAAATACACCGCGGAAGGCGCCGCGTCGGCTATGAACCAACTTGCAGCGCAGGGCATCAAAGTGATCGTCGGAGGCGTAGGCTCGCCTGAAGTGACGGGCCTGAAACCGGTCGCAACGCGCAATCGCATGGTCGCGATGGTCAACAGTTTTGCAAAGAACTCGATTGGCCCGCAATGGCCGAATGTTTTCCACATTGGGCCCGGACCTTCCGGCTGGGCGGGGCCGATCATCGATGCGGGCCGCGAGCGCTTCAAGTTCGACAGCGTGGCGATCGTAGCGCCGAACGATCAGGGCGGCACCGATGTTGCCGGGGTAAACGGTGACATCTTCAAGGAGAAGGGCGTTAACGTCACCCAGGAATATTACCAGCGCGGAACAACCAATTTTGCGCCGATCGTTACCCGCGTGATGAATGCCAATCCCGGTGCGCTCGATCTTGCCTCTTCGCCTGCGGGCGATGCAGGGATTATCGTAAAGCAGCTCCGTCAAGCTGGATTTGAGGGGCCGATTTTCCGCCTCGGCGGGCCGGGCTTTGACGAGATCGCCCGTGTTGCAGGCGGCGTCGATGTGCTGAAAGATTTTCTCTGGTACGAGCCGATCTACATGGACGAGAACATGAAGGCTCTCGAGGAAAAATACCAGAAGCTGATGGGATCGCCACGGCCGGAAAACAGTGATTTCTTCCGTTGGACATTTGCTGCCCGTATGATGATCAAGGCCGTCGCTGCGGCCGGGACCGTCGACGATCCTCGAAAGATTGCCGACGCCATGCGGGCCCTGCCGGTTGAGGATGCAAACATCGGCAAGGGGCATTGGATCGGCCAATCCTTCTTCGGCATCAATCAGGAAATGTCATACCCGTTCGCCATCGGCATCGTTCAGAATGGCCAGAAACAGCCCTACCTGCGCGCGGAAGCGGTCAGCGAAAAATAAGGGACAGTGTTATGGAAGGTTTCATCACGACGGGGCTGATCGGCATCAGCCTCGGGTCGCAATATACCCTGCTCGCACTCGGGTTCACGCTGATTTTCGGTATCCTCGGCGTGGTGAACTTCGCCCATGGCGGCTTCTACGTAATGGGCGGTTACGTCGCCTATTATTGCACCTCGACGCTCGGCATGCCCTATGCCGTGGCAGTGCTTGTTGCACTGGCCGCCACCGCCATTCTTGGCTGGCTGTTCGAAGCGATTGTGCTCGAAAGGGTGATCGACGATCACCAGGCGACGCTGATGGTCACCATGGGATTCTACCTTGTGATGGCGACCACGATCCTGATGATATTTGGAGCGGAATCTCCCCAGTTCTCCTTCCCTGTATCCGGTGTCTGGCGCATGGGAGGGGTGTATTTCCCCTATGCGAACATGATTGTCCTCGCCGCATGCCTGGTCGCGATCGCGCTGGTCTATTGGTTGGTTTACCGCACCAATATCGGCCGCGGCATGCGCGCAATGGCTGAAGACCGCGCCGTTGCAAGCGCCCTCGGCATGCGCACCAAGGCATTGTTTCCCTTCGCCTTCGCTCTGGCGACAGGTTTGGCCGGAGTGACCGGTGCGCTGGTGACGCCCATCCTGTCGCTCGCACCACATGTGGGTGATGCAACGCTCGCCTATTCGTTCCTAACAGTCATCCTCGGCGGACTAGGCAGTGTCTCCGGTGCGACCGTAGCCGCCTTCATCGTCGGTCTGATCGAAGCCTATGCCGCGGTCTATCTTGGCGGGTCCAAGGGCGCGCTCACGCTGTTCGCCCTCGTCATGGTCATCCTCGTGGTGCGCCCGCGGGGTCTCTTCGGTCGGGAGGTTCGCCGCTCATGACCAGCACCGCCACCTCCACGGCCGTAGCATCCGACAAGCGTCAGCCCTTCTTCAGTATCCCCGACTGGCTCTCGCTCGGCATCGTTGCATTGTCTTTCGCTGTCCCTTTCGTCAGCACCAATCCGCATATCTTGTCACAGAGCAACCTCATCCTGATCGCTGCGACAGCCGCACTCGGCGTCTATATCATGCAGCGGCTCGACCTGATGAGCTTTGCCGTGCCCGCCTTCATGGCGATCGGAGGCTATACGGTCGCGGTGCTCAGCCTACGGCTCGGCATCACGGACATCTTCATACTGTCTGCCTCCGCCTTCATCGTTCCGGCGCTCTGCGCCATCCCGCTCGGCTCATTGATCTTGCGGCTCAAGGGGGTCTACTTCGTCCTCGTGACTTTTGTGCTCACGGAGATCGTCCAGCTTCTGCTGTTCGAAGCAGAACCGCTGACGGGCGGCGCCAACGGGCTCGTGGGAATGCCTGCGGTCACCTTCTTCGGCATGGAGTTGTGGGACAACTCGCTTGTTCTCGTCACCACCTGCGGGCTCGCCTTCACCGGCTTCCTCATCACTGCGGTCTTCACGCGCTGGTATCGCTACGAATTCGCGGCGATCGAAACGAATGACGTGCTTGCAGAGAGCCTGGGGCTCGCCGCCTGGAAATACAAGGCAATGGCTTTCACCGTAGCCGCGGGTGTGTCGGGTTTTGCGGGTTTTGCGCTGGTCAACATGCTCCTGACCGCTCACCCAACCTCTTTTGCGCCGATGTCGTCGGTCACATACATCACCTACACGATCGTCGGCGGCAAGCGGACCATTCTCGGCACCCTGGTGGGCGCGATCGTGCTGGTGTCCGCGACCGATTATTTCGCCCTGTCCGGCGAGATGTCACCGGGTCTTTTCGGCTTCCTGATCATTGTCGTGACACTCGTCGCCCGAGGCGGTCTCGTCGGCATCGCGATCTCCACCTACCAGAAGCTGGCGAACAGGCAGTCGAAGGACATGGCGGGTCTCTCGACGGAGCGGACGGCGAACCTTGCAACTGGGGAGAAGGGCTAATGAGTTTCGAAAATCCCTCAACCGGTGCGCTGAAGGCGGACCATATTTCTAAGGCATTTGGTGGTCTCAAAGTTTTCAATGACGTGAGCTTCACCTTGCAGCCGGGTGGCCTTCTTGGTGTGATCGGACCGAATGGCGCGGGCAAGACCACGATGATCAACATCATCTCGGGTCGGCTGAGACTGAGTTCCGGCGAGGTCACGCTCGGGGGGACTCGCGTCGATGGCCGGCCGGTCTACGAAAATACAAGCCGCGGTCTGGTGCGCAGTTTCCAGCAGACGGCGACCTTCCACGGCTACACGATCGAGGACAATCTTCTGTCGGCCCTGCGTTTTTCAAAAAGCGACCTTTCGATCCTGGAACGGCTGATGCCGCTTCTCGATCAGTTCGGCCTGAAGGCAAACTGGGGCCGGAACGCGGAAATTCTGCCCTACGGTCTTCAGAAGATGCTCGGGCTGACCATGGCCCTGGCGGCTCGCCCGAAGATGCTGCTGCTCGACGAACCGGCCGCAGGGCTCGAGAAGTCCGAGCGCGATAATATCGATACCTATGTGCGGTTCGCCCGCGAGGAGTTCGGCTGCGGAGTGCTTCTGGTTGAACATGACATGGAGCTTATCAAACGGCTCTGCCCGTCGATCATCGTTCTCGACGGCGGGCGGCTGATTGCCGAAGGCGCGCCAGCCGAAGTGCTCTCCTATCCCCATGTCATCAATGCCTATCTAGGCGGCGCCGACGAAAACGAGGAGGACGCCGATGCTCAGCATTCGTGACCTGCATGTGACCTATGGCGGCACCCGAGCTCTCGCCGGTGTCGATATCGACGTCGAGCCGGGGCAGACGGTTCTGCTGATCGGGGCAAATGGCGCTGGAAAATCCAGCCTGATCAATGCTGTCATCGGCCTGGTCCGTTCTGCTCGTGGTCAAGTCAGTTTCAACGGACGTGATATCAGCGGGCTCTCCAGCGATGCCCGCGCACGTCTCGGCATCGGCTACTCTCCGGAAGGAAGGCGGGTATTTCCGTCGATGACGGTGAAGGACAATGTCCTGTCCGGTGCCGGATCGCTAGGTGCTCGCGGCCAGGCGCGGGCATGGGACAGGCTAGTCGCAAGTTTTCCCTTTCTCGGCGAACGTCAGGCACAGGCGGCGGGAGAGCTGTCCGGAGGGCAGCAGCAGCTTGTGGCGATCTCGCGTGCCATGTGCGGCGGACCGAAACTGCTTCTGCTCGACGAACCGTTTCTCGGCCTTGCCCCGGTCTGGATTCAGCAGATTTCCGTCGCCGTGCGTCAGATGCAGGAAGACGGGATTGCAGTGCTGATGACTGAGCAGATGGCACGGCCGGCACTCAAGCTTGCGCATAGCGGACATATCATGCGCGGCGGTCTGATCCGCCGCTCCGGAACAACCAGCGAAATAAAAGGAGCGGCTTTGGCGGAGGAATACCTTTGAGCCGATGGACCGTACCAAGTTTCGATAGGAGACGTATTTTGGGTAACTCAGCACCACTTCACGGTCTGACCGTCCTGGAACTGGGACATAGTGTGGCAGCGCCTTTCGCTGGTCTCATCCTCGCCGATCTCGGCGCGCGCGTTATCAAGATCGAGAACCCTATGACCGGTGATTATGCGCGGGGATGGGGGCCTCCATTCCATAAGGAAGACGCCACCGTCTTCCATGCGCTCAACCGCGGCAAGGAAAGTATTACGCTCGATTTTTCCGATCCGGGGCAGCTTGCCGTGCTCAAACGCTTGATGCTGGATGCTGATGCCGTAATCCAGAATCTGCGTCCGGGCCTGCTGAAGAAATTCGGCGTCGATTTCGAGGATGTCCGCACGCAGTCGCCCGGTCTTATCTGGTGCGATATCGGCGCCTTCGGAAAGACCGGCCCGCTGTCCTCCAAGCTTGGTTACGACCCGTTGGCACAGGCCTCCACGGGCATCATGTCGGTGACTGGTGAGGTGAACCGGCCACCGGTGCGCGTCGGCGTGTCCCTAGTCGATATGGGATCGGGCATGTGGGCGGTGATCGGCATGCTGTCGGCACTGTTCGAGCGCACAAAAAGCAACAAGGGCGCACATATCGCCACATCCCTGTTTGAAACCGGGCTCTCTTGGATGACCATGCCGCTCGCGGCTCATGCGGTCTCTGGAGAGGTCCGCAAGCCCTACGGCTCCGGTCTGGCCGAGATCGTACCCTACCAGGCTTTTGAAGCGAGCGATGGCTGGGTGATGATCGCCGCCGGCAATGACAAGCTGTTCAAGAAACTCTGCCAGGGGCTGCCGGGCCTCGACGCGCTTGGTAGCGATCCGCGCTTCTCCCTTAATCGCGACCGGGTGACGCGTCGCCACGAACTTCTCCCGCAGATCGAGGCAGCCATCGCTGTCATGACCGTTGCCGAAGTCGGTGCGGCACTCGACGGTGTCGGCGTTCCCAATTGCCCGCTTTTGACCATCGACAAGGTCTGGACCCATCCGCAGACGGAGGCGGTAGGCATTCTGACCGAGGCGGACGGCTACAAATGGGTTGGCATGCCCTTCACTATTGATGACGCACGGCCGACCTCTGGCGGTATTGCGCCTGCGCTTGGTGCCCATAACGAGACGATAAGGCAGGAATGCTGATGGACCGCTCCTATGAAACGCTGGCGCTTGAGCGCGTAGATGATCATGTTCTCGTCATCAGGCTGAACCGGCCGCAGGCTGCCAATGCGATGAATACCCGCATGGGCGAAGAGCTGATGGATCTGTTCGAGGGCTTTCAGGTGGATATCGAGGGGCTGCGCGCTCTCGTTCTAACAGGTACCGGCGAAAAGACCTTCTGTGCCGGTGGCGACCTGAAAGAGCGCAACGGCATGACCGACGAGCAATGGCTGCGCCAGCACGCCATGTTTGAACGGATGCTGCGGGCGATTATCGGCTGCCCGCTTCCGCTCATCGGTGCGATCAATGGTGCCGCCTATGGCGGAGGTTGTGAGATTACCGCCGCGCTTGACTTTGCCTATGCCTCGGACAATGCGCGCTTCGCGCTGACCGAAGTGACGCTCGGTATCATGCCGGGTGCAGGCGGTACGCAAAACCTGCCGCGTGCGGTGGGCGAGCGTCGCGCCAAGGAAATCATCCTCACTGGTCTGCCGTTCACTGCAGCAGAGGCCTGCGATTGGGGCCTGATCAACCGCGTGCTGCCACAGGCAGAACTTATGGATGCCACGCTTGCGACCGCGCGAAGGATCGCGGGCAATGCACCGATTTCGGTGCGGCAGGCCAAGCACTCCATTCATCGCGGGCTGCAGATGTCGCTTGCCGATGGCCTGGCCTTTGAAATCGAATGCTATAACCGCATGGTCTCGACCGAAGACCGGTACGAAGGCGTTCGGGCCTTCAATGAAAAGCGCCGCCCGGCGTTTCGGGGAGTATGAACGATGGTCGAGCACGTCAACCTGCGTGAAGTCGGGCTGCGCGACGGTATCCAGATGGCCAAGCGCTTTGTCGATACAGAGCACAAGCTTGAATGGGCGCTGCGGCTGAAAAAGGCAGGCGTTCGCGAAATCGAGCTGACATCCTTCGTGCCGCCGAAGATCGTGCCGCAATTCGCAGATGCAGATGCACTGGCGACGCATCTGCCTCAACTCTCGGGAACAGTGCCTTCGGCGCTGGTTCCCAATCTGAAAGGGGCGGAGCGGGCGCTTGCTGCCGGCTTCCGGCATATCAACTACGTGCTGTCGATCTCAGAGGCGCACAGTCAGGCGAATGTCCGACGCTCGACGGATGAAGCGATTGCAGAATTCGAGCGTATCGTGGCGCTGAAGCAGACAGACGCGGGGCGTGGCATGGTGCTCGGCGTCGGCCTTGCCACAAGCTTCGGCTGCACGCTGCAGGGCAAAGTCTCGCCTGACCGGGTCTTCGAGGTTGCCCGTAAGGTTGCGGACGGTGGTGCGGACGAATTGATCGTCGCCGACACGGTCGGTTACGGCAATCCGGCTCAGGTGACGATGCTTCTGCCTACGATTATCGAGATTGCTGCCGGCCGCCGGGTTCTCTGCCATTTCCACGATACGCGTGGACTTGGCCTCGCCAATGTCGCGGCAGCGCTGGAGACGGGCGTGAGAGCTTTCGATACGTCGCTTGCCGGGCTCGGAGGATGCCCTTTTGCGCCCGGTGCTACGGGTAACATCAATACCGAAGATACGGCCTTCATGCTGGAAAGCATGGGTTTTTCGACGGGCGTGGATATCGGCGCGCTGCTTGAACTGCGCCTCGATGTAGAGACATGGCTCGGCAGCGAGGAGCGTTATAGCGGCGCCATCGCACGCGCCGGCCTTCCGAAGACATTTCAGTTGCAAGGTGAGACTGCGATATGACCCAAGATGTTGTCAGCATGGAACTTGGCGAAGACTATTCCGACCTGCGCGATTCGATCCGTCGGATCTGCGAGAACTATCCGCTTGAATACTGGGCGAAACTCGACGAGGAATCCGGCTATCCATCCGAATTTGTTGCCGAGTTGACCGAAGGTGGGTTTCTGGCAGCTCTCGTGCCGGAGGAATATGGCGGGGCGGGCCTGCCGCTGCGCGCCGCAGCCGTCATTCTGGAAGAGATCAATGCCTGCGGCTGCCAGGCGAGCCCGGCGCATGCGCAGATGTATATTATGGGCACGCTGCTCCGGCATGGATCTGAAGAACAGAAAGCAAAATATCTGCCAGAGATCGCCGCAGGCCGACTGCGGCTTCAAGCTTTCGGCGTGACGGAGCCGACCACCGGCTCCGATACGACCCAGTTGAAGACGAAGGCGGTGCGTGACGGTGACCACTATGTCATCAACGGCCAGAAGGTCTGGACGTCACGCGCGCTCTATTCCGATCTGCTGCTGCTGCTGGCGCGCACTACGCCGATCGATCAGGTTGCCAAGAAGACGGATGGCATCTCGGTGTTCCTGATCGACCTGCGCGCGGCGCGCGGAAACGGTGTCGACATCCGGCCGATCAAGGCGCTGATCAACCACAACACCACGGAAATCTTCATCGATAACCTGCGGGTTCCAGCATCCGCACTGGTCGGAGAGGAAGGAAAAGGTTTCCGCTACATTCTGGACGGCATGAATGCCGAGCGCATTCTGGTCGCCTCGGAATGCATTGGCGACGGGCGCTATATGGTGCGCCGCGCGGTGGACTATGCCAACGAGCGCCGCGTATTCAACCGAGAGATCGGCGCCAATCAGGGCGTCCAGTTCCCGATCGCACGCGCCCATGCCGAACTTGAAGCGGCCGACCTGATGGCGCGCAAGGCGGCCGCCCTGTTCGATGCCCACCAGCCATGTGGCGGCGAGGCGAATATCGCAAAAATGCTGGCGTCGGAAGCGACCTGGAAAGCAGCCGACACGGCGCTGCAGACCTTTGGCGGCTTTGGTTATGCGGTGGAATACGGGATCGAGCGAAAATGGCGCGAATGCCGCATTTACCAGACAGCGCCGATCTCCACGAACATGGTGCTTGCCTATATCGGCCAGCATATTCTTGGGATGCCACGCTCCTATTGAGGCCAGACCATGGACAGTATCACCAGAAAAGCGGCCGAATTCGTCGCGAAATTCGATCTCGCCTCCGTTCCGAACGAGGCGGTTCACGCGGCGCGCATTGGCATCGTCGATTGCGTCGGCGTCATGCTGGCGGGGGCACGTGAACCGGCAGTCGGCCTGGTTGCCTGCATTGCCACGCCCGCGACCGGCAGCAATGACGCTCCGCCGGCCGTCAATGGCTTGCGCTATGGCGCGGCGGATGCCGCTCTCGTCAATGGCGTTGCGGCGCATGTGCTTGACTTCGACGACGTGGCATTGGCCGGACATCCAAGCACGGTTCTGGTGCCGATGATCCTCGCCGAAGGACATCGGCTGCAATCCTCCGGGCAGGAGGCGATCGAGGCCTATCTGGTGGGCTATGAACTGTGGGCACATCTCGCAGAACTCGAACCCGGCCATATGCATGATCGCGGCTTCCATCCAACTGCGGTGATGGGCACACTCGCCTGTGCGGCCGGTGCTGCGCGGCTGAACCGGCTCCCCACGGAGGAGACGGCCAATGCGCTTGCGATCGCTGCCTCCCTTGCGGCGGGTCTGGTCGCCAATTTCGGATCGATGACAAAATCGCTGCATGCCGGCCGCACGGCACAGTCCGGAATTCAGGCAGTGCGGCTGGCGCAATCCGGTTATACCGGCAGCCTCGACGTTCTGGAGCATCGTACGGGTTTCCTGCGGTCCTTTTCCCCGTCCGGCTCTCCGGACACTGAGGCCTCCGCTTTTCGCATCGGCGAAGAGTCGCTTGCGGCCCGCTACGGCGTCAACATCAAGCGCTACCCGACCTGCTATGCCACTCACCGCTCGATCGATGCGATGATCGATCTTGCCGACGAACATGACATCGCGCCTGACGATGTCGCGATAATCCACGTCCATACCGGCGTAACGCAGCGCTTGATGCTGCGCAATACGCGGCCACAAACGGGGCTTGAAGCAAAGTTCTCGATGGAATTTGCGATGGCCAGCGCCGCGATTACCCGCAAGGTGGGGCTCAGGGAACTCACCGACGACTTCGTCACCCGCCCTGATATTCAGGCGATGTTGGAAAAGGTCGAGGTGACGGTCAGCGAGGAAAAGGATGCAGGTGATCTCCCGAATGCACCTTTCGATCTTGTCTGGGTTACGCTCAGGGATGGCACGGTATTGCGCCATGAACCGGTAGAGCATGCGCGGGGAAGTTGGCAAAAACAGCTTCGACGATCCGAGATCGCCGCAAAGTTCGGAGAATGTGCGGGCATCCTGCTGCCCGAAGAGAAGGTTGGGCCGCTGTTCGACAGACTATACGATCTCCAGACGGTCAACGATATCCGGGAGCTGGAACTGTTATGAGCGGTCTCCCGACAAGGCAGATACCCGGCGTCTATCACCGTCGCTTCGGTGAATTCCTGGTGACGGGGATTTCCGACGGCTATGTGGAAATGGGCTATAATATCTTTCGGGAGTTCGAGCCGCAGGATGTGGACCTGATGATGGCGCGGGATCACCGTGTCTCTCCGCCGCGCATTTCCGTCAACTGCTTCCTGGTGCGCGGGCCGGCCGGCACGGTGCTGATCGATTGCGGTTCGGCAGACAAGTTCGGGCCGACGGCCGGCAAGCTGTTTGAAAATCTGGAGGCTGCCGGTGTCGATCCCAGCGAGGTCGATCACGTGTTGCTCACTCATTGCCATCCGGACCATTCCTCCGGCCTGGCCGATCCCAAGAACGGCCGGCGGCTTTTCCCGAACGCTACGGTGATCGCCAACCGCAAGGAGATCGAGCACTGGTTCTCGGACGAGGAAATGGCTTCAGTCGACGAACGCAAACGCCTGCGCTATTTCGGCTGGACCCGGGAACAGGTGGAACCATACCGCGAAAAGCACCTTCGGCTGGCAGACGATGGCGAAGAGGTTCTGCCGGGCATCAGGCTCGTCGAATGCGCGGGGCACACGCCCGGACACAGCACCTGGCTGATCCGCTCGCAGGGACAGCAGATGATCGTCTGGGGCGATTTGGCGCATGTGCCGGAAATTCAGGTGGCGCGCCCCGAAGTTTCAATGAGCTTCGACCATGATCCAGACCTTGCGGCGAAGAACCGGACGGCATTGCTGGCGCGTATTTTCGAGGAGGATATGCTAGTGGCCGGCATGCATATCCACTTTCCAGGATTCGGCTGGCTGGTGCGCGAAAGTTCCGGCTACCGGGTTGCTACCGAACAATGGAATTTTGAGATCTGAAAGGCTTGGCTGCGGACTGAGATGGCAAAGACCCCCACCATACGCGACGTCGCTTTACTCGCCAACGTGTCCATCGGCACGGTGTCGCGCGTGGTCAACGACGCGGCGGACGTCAAGCCGCAAATCCGCAAGGCGGTGGAAAGCGCCATCGAGAAACTCGGCTATGTGCCAAACGCGGCCGCGAAATCGATGCGCATGGGTCGCACCCGGACCGTGGGCTGTATTCTTCGTGAGATCAATATCGCCCAACTCGGCGGATTTGTCTCGACGGCGCACAACATGCTGAACGAAGCGGGTTATGCGTTGCTGATCGCCAATTCGGAAGGTCGGCGGCAGCGTGAGATGGAGCTTCTGCGTAACTTTTCGAGCGGTCAGGTCGATGGCGTGCTGATGGGGCCTTACACTCCGATCGAGGGTGAATTCGAGGATTTGCTTCGCGGTCTGCCGATCCCCTTCGTCATGATCGACCGTGACCAGCCTTCCTGGTGCAATGCGGTTTATACCGATCACGAGGGTGGCCTTGCTCAGGCTACCGGCCATCTGCTGGATCTCGGGCATCGCCAGATCGCACTCCTGACCGGTCCGACGCGACTTCACCCGGGTGCTGCCCGTGTGCGTGGTTATGAGCGGGCCTATCGCGAGCGGGGACTGGAGCCGGATCCGGAGCTGGTGGTTGCGGAGAGCTTTCTGCGCGACCAGGGCTATCGGGTCACGTCGTCGATGCTCGGCATGTCGCAGCCGCCAACCGCGATCATCGCAGGCGGTATAGACATGCTGTCGGGTGTCCTCAAGGCCATCCGCACACGGGGCCTGCGAATACCCCAAGACATTTCCGTTGTCGGATCGGGACAGAGCGATCTGGCCGACCTGCATCAACCGCCGATCGCTGTCGTCGGTTGGGACCAGAACGAGGTCGGAGCAACCGCTGCGGCGCTGCTCCTCGACCTGATCACTCACGGCAAAAGGGAGGAACCACGCCGTGTCATCATTCCAACCACCTTCAACGCGCAGGCATCCTGCATGCCCCCGCCGGCGAGGGACATGACGCCGGCCTGACCGGCAAAACCAATGAATGAGACAGACGGAACCGCGTTCGCAAGATTGCGGGGGGAAAGTTGTTGCCTGCGATCTGAGTTGTCGCGGCAGAACGGGATCAAGGGAGAGAAAGATGCCGCATGATGTCCGGTTGTTTTCCGAATTCAAGCTGCGCAGCGTGACGTTGAAAAATCGCGTCGTGATTTCGCCTATGGGCACCTATTCGGCAGAGAATGGCCAATTACAGCCTTTCCATCATACGCATTATGCGAATTTTGCCATGGGCGGCGCAGGATTGGTCATGGTCGAGCAGACCTCGATTACGCGACGCGGCCGCGTCACCAATGGCGATCCGGGTCTTTGGGAAGACGGTCAGATCGCCGGCATGCGCGCGCTCGTCAGCCACATGCGTGCCTATGGCGCCAGGGCGGGCATCCAGCTTAATCATGGCGGTCGCAAATCCAGCATGCAACGCGCCTTCCGCGGCAATGGTCCGCTGACGGATCGGGATGTCGCCATGGGTGAGGAAAAATGGGTGCCGCTCGCCCCCTCCGCCCTGCCGCTCGGTGAAGGCTGGCTGACACCGGAAGCGATCACCAAGGATCATCTGGACGGTATCCGCCAGGCATTCGTGGCTGCAGCCCGCCGTGCCATGCTTGCCGGTTTCGATCTGCTCGAGATCCATATGGCGCATGGTTATCTCCTGCAAAATTTCCTCTCGCCGCTCGCCAACCAGCGGGACGACGACTATGGCGGCAGCCTGGAAAACCGCATGCGTTTCCCGCTGGAGGTGGTGCGGGCGGTCCGTGAAGTCGTGCCTCAGTCCATGCCGCTGTTCGCCCGGATTTCCGCGACCGACTGGATCGAGGGCGGCTGGACGATCGATGACAGCGTCGTTCTGGCCAGGGCCTTAACCGAAGCTGGCATCGATCTCGTCGATTGCTCCTCTGGCGGCAATCTCAGGATTGGCGCCACGAATGCCAGCCTCGGTCGTGGACCGGGCTATCAGGTTCCGTTTGCAGAGCGGATCCGTTCGGAGACTGGCATCCCGACTGCTGCCGTCGGTATGATCCGGACGCCGGAATTCGCCGAGCAGATCGTGCAGGAAGGCCGGGCCGATCTGGTCTGCCTCGGTCGCCAGGCGTTGTTTGATCCGTTCTGGTCGCGGCATGCGGCAGAAAAGCTCGGTGCCAACGAGAACTTCGCCGACTGGCCGCCGCAATACGGCTGGTGGCTGGACAAGTGGGGCAGGGCGCTCGCCGCCAATGGCGAAGTCCCGACCGGACCTGAGGTCTTTCCTGAACCCGCAGCCGGAGAGTCGGTCCGACGACAGGCGTCGGTCTGACCGCGGACCGTTGAGAGGAGGCAAGGACGATGAGCCTGAAATTCTGGCACCAGTCGGTCAACGAGCTTAGCCGCATCGAGGCTTACAAACGCGGCATTGAGGCACATGCGGGGGCGTTTCTCGGTGCCGAGGCAGAGGTGCATGTACATGGCATGCCGGAGGGCACCTATGGCACGCAGAGCCCGAGCGATGCGCTCGGCAATGCCTATCTTTACCATCGCGTCCTGTCGCCAATCGTGGAACAGGCGGTGGAAGCGGAGCGGCAGGGCTATGACGCCTTCGTCATAGGCTCTTTCAGCGAACCCTATCTGCGCGAAATGCGCACGGCGGTCGATATTCCGGTCGTGTCGCTGACCGAGGCAGCACTTCTGACCGGCTGCGCACTCGGCGGCCAGATCGGTCTCATCTCCAATGCCCCGAACGTCGCCTTCATGACCAGGCTCTCCGTTGCCAAGCATCATCTAGAGGCACGCGTTCTCGATGTCACGGCGCTGTCTCCAGGCATGGACGAGTACCAACTGATCGCAGCGCGCGATGAACCGTCTGCGTTGATCGAGGCCTTCAAGACAGAAGCACGTGTTCTGATCGGTCGAGGTGCGGAGGTGATCGTGCCGGCCGAAGGGGTGATGGCGGAGATCCTCGCCCGCGAAGGGCTGAAGACGATCGACGGGGCAACGGTCATTGATGTCTTTGCAGCGGCCTGGAGCCAGGCGCTTGGTCTGGTGCGGATGCGCAAGGCCGGCATGGGAACAAGCCGCGCCTGGCTTTACAGCCGCGGCTGATTTTTCGGGCAGGGCGCCCATTCGAAGTTCGGGGAGGAACATTTTCATGACGACGGCCACAAAGGCGGCAGGCGAAATTCTCGGTGATTATCTTGGCGGCTTCCATGCCGTCGAACTGGAGGATGATATTCGCGAGAAGGCGCTGATCTGCCTGATCGATGCTCTAGGTCTGGCGCTTTCCGCGCGCACAGAACCGACTACCCGAGCCGCACTCGCTCTCTCCAGCGAATTACCTGTCGGGTCGACGCGAGCGGCTACGGCCTGGGTATCCGGCGACCGCTTGTCGGCAACCGAGGCGGCCTTTGCCAATGGCGTCGCCACGCACGCTCATTTCCAGGACGATACGGACCATGAATCCTGGACGCATCCCGGGTCGCTGGTACCGCCGGCGATTGTCGCGCTTGCCGAGAGAGAGGGAGCAAGCCTCGAAGCAGCGCTGCGAGCACTTGTCGCCGGCTACAGCGTTATCAACTGGCTGGGGCGGGACGAAGTGGTCGCCCGCAAGCTGATCGCCCGCGGTTTCCGCACAAGCCCGACCTTCGGCACGATTGCGGCTGCGGCCGGGAGTGCGGTCATTCTCGGGCTGGATGCAGCCAAGGCCGCCTCGGCGGTGTCTATCGCCGCATCGACCACCGGTGGCACGCTGGAGCCGGTACGTTCCGGCGCCGATGAATGGCGGGTGCAGAATGGTCGCGCCGCGCAAGGCGGCCTGATCGCCGCCTGCCTTGCGCAGGCGGGTGTTGTCGGTGCACCGCAGGCGCTCGATGGCCCGAAGGGATTTCTGGCGGCCGTCGCCGGCATGGATAAGGCGCCGGACGTCTGGTCGGCGTCGCCGGACCCGGCGATCATGCGCCGGCTTCAGGCCAAGCCCTACGCCACACTCGGGGACAACATGGCGGCGGCGACAGCGGCCCAGAAACTGCATCAGGACGGCATCGATGCAAGCCAGATCGCCGATGTCGAGGTGACACTGTGGGAGCCCTTCACCGTCTATCCGGGCACAAATTTCAAAGGGCCTTACGAGCGCATGGTCCAGACCCAGGCCAGCACCGCGTTTGCCGTCGGCGCGATGCTGTCGCGTGGCGATATCACCTATGAAATGGGAAACACCTTGCGGCAGGATCCGCTGATCCTCGATCTCGTGGGGAAAACGACGGTGGTGCCGGATGCGGTCAATGGCGCGCTAGATTCTCTGATCACTGTGACGATGAAGGATGGCAGCAAGCGCCAGGCGCATTCGCGCGAAATGCCGGACGAACTGGTGTTTCAGAACCGCGCCCGGTCACTTTCCGTCTTCGAACGCCGGATGGCGGCGATTGGTGCCACGCCGGGAGCAGCAACCGCCGTCGGTGAAAAGCTGTTCGGTGAACTGGAAACCGGCGCTGGCCGACCGGTTTCTGGGGCGCTTCAGGATGTCTTCGCTCTCGTTCGTGGCAAGTGAGGTTGTTCCAGTCCATGTCCACTCCCTTGCTTTTCCAGCCCCGTACGTTTCGCGGTGTAACGCTGAAGAACCGCGTCGTGGTATCTCCGATGGGAACCTATGCTGCCGAAGACGGACGACTGACGCCCTTCCAGTTTGCCCATTACGAGCGCATGGCGATGGGGGGCGCGGGCCTCGTCATCATGGAACAGACCTTTGTCACCCGTGCAGGACGGGTCAGCAATGGCGATCCCGGTCTCTGGGCCGATAGCCATATAGAGCCGATGGCAAGGCTCGTCAGCGAAATGAAGCGATACGGCGCCAAGACGGCGATCCAGATTAGCCATGGCGGCCGTAAAGGCGGCCAGCAGCGCGCTTTCGAGGGTAATGGACCGATCTCCGACCGCAATCTGGCGGCCGGTGACGAACAGCTTTATCCGATGGGCGCGTCGGCCATCCCGCTGTCCGAGGGCTGGCTGACGCCGGTCGAGATGAGCGAAGCGCAGATTGAGGGCATTGTCGATGCCTTCGTTGCCGGCGCACGTCGGGCTCTGCTTGCGGGTTTCGACCTTCTCGAACTGCATCTCGCCCACGGTTATCTGCTGCAGAGCTTCCTCTCTCCGCTTGCCAATCAGCGAGCAGATCAATGGGGTGGTTCATTGGAAAACCGCATGCGCCTGGCGCTTGCCGTCGTGGCACGGCTGCGAGACCTGATGCCGGATTCGATGCCGCTTTTCGCCCGCCTGTCCGTCACCGACTGGATGGACGGTGGCTGGACGGAGGATGACAGCATCGTCTTTGCCCGAGAATTGAAGGCGGCAGGTGTCGACCTGGTCGACTGCTCCTCGGGTGGGAATATGCGGGCGGGGGCCACAAATTCCAATCTTGCGCGCGGGCCGGGTTATCAAGTGGCATTGTCCGAAATGCTTCGTCGTGAGGCCGAGATCGCCACGGCAGCGGTCGGCATGATCCGCAGCGCCGGTTATGCCGAAAGCATCCTGCAGCAGCAAAAGGCTGATCTCATCTGCATCGGACGACAGATGCTTTTCAATCCGTTCTGGGTGCGGCATGCGGCCTGGGAGCTGGGGCTGGACCAGAACTTTTCCACCTGGCCGGAACCCTATGGCTGGTGGCTGGACAAGTGGGCGAAGGCGCTTGCTACGAATGGTGAAGATCCACTTGGTGCTGAAGTGTTTCCCGAAATGATTATGGGAGAAGATCGGATATGAACTGGGGCCGCGAACTTTCAGCGATGCGCGACCGGTACGGCGACCGGGTCGGCATCGTCGACATCGAGGGAACGCACACCACGGCATCTGTCGTCGATCGCGCCACCGGTATTGCACGCCGGTTGCAGGATCTCGGTTTGGGACCGGGTGAGTTCGTCGCCACCATTTTTCAGAACTCGGCGCTGGCTGCGGCTGCAAGTTATGCGGTTGCACTTGTCGGGTCGACGGAAGTACCTATCAACCCGGTTCTGAGTGCAGCCGAGATCGGCCACGCGCTGCGCTGCACCGGAACACGCATCATCCTTCTCGATGGCGCGGCCAAGCCCACCGTGTCGGCTGATGTGTCAGTCGAGGATGTGCGTGCGATTGCCGCCTGTGCATTCGTGCCGGAAGGCTGGCCGGATGTCGTGAACGACGAGCCGAGCCGCATCGTCTTCACCAGCGGCACCACCGGTCCGGCCAAGGGCGCCATCCATACTCATCGCAGCCGCTGGGTCGCATCGCTCATGCTTCGTGCGGCCTTGCCTATCCTGCCGGGCGGCGACAGCCGCATCCTTCTGATGACGCCCTTTTCGCATGGAAGCTCGCTGCTGACCTTCGCCTATCTGGCCGAGGGTGCCAGTGTGCACCTGATGCAGGGCGTTGATCCTGCCGTCATCCTGCCGCTGCTTAATGAAGGTGAGGTGACCGAAATGTTCGCACCGCCCACTGTGCTTGCGAAGCTAACCGAAGCCCTTGGCCGCTCGGGACATGCCGGCCTGACCCCGAAACTGAAGACTATCCTGACCGGCACGGCGCCGCTTTCGCCGACGCTTTACCGCAACGTAGTGAACGCCTTCGGCGAGATTGTCCGCGTGACTTATGGCAAGAGCGAGATCTTCAACCCGATTACTGTGCTCGACCCGGCCGAGACGGCAGCCGTCTATGCCGAACCGCCGGCTGATGGGCTTTGCGTCGGCTGGCCGGCGAGCGGCGTCGAGGTGGAAATTCGGGATGATGAGGGTAAAGCCTTGCCGCACGGGGAGATCGGCCAGATCCATCTGGCAAGCCCGCACATGTTTACCGGATATATTACCGCGAACGGCCGCAGGATGCTGGCGCCGGGCGAATATCACGACACCGGCGATCTCGGTCGGATTGATGATCGCGGCCGGCTTTTTCTCGTGGCGCGCGATTCCGACATGATGAAGAGCGGCGGCTACAAGATTGCCCCTGATGAGGTGGAGCGGGCGCTGGTCCCTGCATTGCCGGGAACGGAGCTCGTCGCTCTTGGTTTTCCGTCCGAATATTGGGGCGAGATCGTCACCGTCGTCGCACAACGACCGCCGGACGGTTGGCGTGACGATCTGATGGACGCGCTCTCTGCGATGACACCCTACAAGCGGCCGCGTCTTTTCGTTGCGATTGACGAAATACCGCGCAATGCGATCGGCAAGATTTCTCGCGCCCATCTGCGGCGCTGGCTGAGCGAGACCTATGACCTCGTCGAAAGGCCGCATCCGGCATTCGTGGCCAAGGCTGTGGTTCTTGCGGAGAACCAGATATGAGTGGCTTCAACCAGATCCCCGGAATTTACCATCGACCGCTCGGCGAGATGCTCGTCACCACCGTCTGCGACGGCTATATGGCCTATGATACGTTCGATATTTTTCGCGATCCCGACCACGCCAAGCTGCGGCATTTCCTGGAGGCCGAGACGCGCGTGGCCCCACCGGTCGTCTCGATCAACACCTTTCTCGTCCGATACGGATCGCGCAACGTGCTGATCGATTGCGGCTCGGGTGATATCATGGGGCCGACCTGCGGGCGGGTGCCAGGCCTGCTCGATCAGATGGGCATCGCACCGGAAGCTATCACCGATGTGGCGCTGACCCATATCCATCCCGACCACTCCAACGGGCTGACCGATCCAGTGACGGGTGCCAAGTTGTTTCCCAATGCGACTGTGCATGTGCATCAGGCAGAGATAGCTCATTGGTTTGATGATGGAGAGAAGGCCAAGGCGACCGAACGGCAGAAGCGGGTTTATTTCGATGCCGGTCGCACCCAGATCACGCCCTATCTGAAGGATGCCGCAAATCTCTTCGACCGGGAGTGCGAGATCCTGCCGGGTATCACCGCATTGCCGTCGCCGGGTCATACGCCGGGACACACGTGTTATGTGCTTCGATCCGGCGTCGAGGTGATGATCGTCTGGGGCGATACAGTTCACGTGCCGGAAGTACAGCTCGGCGATCCGGGCGTCGGAATGATCTTCGACACCGATACGCCGCGCGCAGCCGAATCCCGGCGGCGTATTCTGCAAAAATGCGTCGACGAGGATCTTCTGGTCGGCGGGATGCACATCCACTTTCCCGGTTTCGCACGTATCCGCAAGGGATATAAGGGCGCCTTCCGCTTCGTGCAGGAGCAATGGTTCCATGCCGACAATCACGGGCACCGGCCGGATGCCTGGCAACCGCCGGGCAAGACATCATGAGCGGGATGGCAAAATGCAGACGATGACCATTTGCCATGCTCCGCAGCCGGGAGGACCGGAGACCCTGCGCTTCGAGACCGTAATGCGGCCAAGGCCCGGACCGGGTGAGGTTCTGATCCGCGTCGGTGCGATCGGTGTCAACCGGCTCGATGCGATGCAGCGCGCCGGAGCCTATCCGCTGCCAGCTGGTGCAAATCCGATCCTCGGCGTTGAATGTGCTGGCGAGGTGATCGAGGTTGGGGCTGATGTGGAAGGCATTTCTGTCGGCATGCGGGTCGCTGCGTTACTTTCGGGCGGAGGGTATGCCGAATATGCTGTGGCCTACTGGCGTCACGTGGTGGTCGTACCTGCGGACTGGGACGATGTCTTGGCCGCTTCGGTGATCGAGACCTTCTGTACCGCACACGAAACCCTGTTCGAACTGTCCCGGCTGTCATCGGGTGAACGGGTGCTGATCCATGCCGGTGGCAGTGCCGTGGGATCGACTGCGATTCTGATGGCAAAGCATATCGGGGCAGAGATCATCACCACAGTCGGGCGCGAAGACAAGGCGACCCGGCTACGGGCATGGGGCGTGCCGCATGTAATCAATTATCGTGAAGCTGATTTCTCGCAGGTTGTCCGGGAGATCTATCCGGATGGCATCGACGTGGTCGAGGATTTCATCGGTCCCGCCTATCTGGCGCATCACATATCGTTGCTGCGCTGGCGGGGACGGTTGGCTTTCGTCGGGTTGCTCAGCGCGGGAATTACAGAATGTGATGTCTCTCTCGTACTGACAAAGATGCTGCAATTGCGCGGTTTTACATTGCGGCCGCATTCACCGGCGGAAAAAGCAGCCGTTGTCGAACGGTTTCGGCAAACCTGGATGCCCGTGTTGGCAGGCCGGGCAATCGAACCGGCCATTCACGCCGTCCTACCCATCAGTCAGGCGGTGGAGGCGCACCGCATGCTCGAAGCGGGCGACAATTTCGGCAAGATCATACTCTGTCCCTAGCCCGAACCTGGCTGGCTGAACACGTTCGAATTGAGAGGAAGGACCCCATGAAGATCCTGGTGCCTGTTAAGCGAGTTGTCGATTACAACGTGAAGATCCGCGTGAAACCGGATGGCACGGGCGTGGAACTCGCCAACGTGAAGATGTCGATGAACCCCTTTGACGAAATCTCCGTCGAAGAGGCGCTACGACTGAAGGAAGCAGGCAAGGCCGAAGAAGTGGTGGTCGTCTCGATCGGCCCGGCGAAAGCCGAAGAAACGCTGCGGACAGCGCTCGCCATGGGCGCCGACCGGGCGATCCTCATCGAGACCGACGATC
>NZ_VDMN01000011.1 GCF_006335145.1 Aliirhizobium smilacinae
GTGTTTGTTATGGGAGAGACCGTTCGTTGACGATCGGCCGGGCCTACATCATAATCCAAACGCATCGGCAAACCGACGCGATAACGACCTGCGGCCGAAACCGCGCTTCTTTCCGAATATAGGACGTTATCCACACGATGGCGAATGGTCTGCCTCGCCATTCGATGATCTGGTCCAGGCTGCGGATGACGCGTTCAGCAGGCAGCGAAAAGTCCACCTCGATGCGGAGCCCCTCGCGGTTGAAGTCGTCCAGGACATTCAACAGTCGGAATTGCCGACCATCCTCCAAACGATCCGCCATGAAATCCATTGACCAGACCAGGTTAGGCGCATCCGGCACAGTCAGAGCGTCGGGCTTGTCCCGCCTCAAACGCTTGCGTGGCTTGATCCTGAGGTTCAACTCCAGCTCACGGTAGATGCGGTAGACGCGCTTGTGGTTCCAGCGATGTCCTCGGACATTCCGCAGGTATAGAAAGCACAGGCCAAAGCCCCAGGTCTTCTTTGCCCGCGTCAGCCCGATCAGGAGATCGGCGATCTGCTCGTTCTCGTCGTTCAGCTTGGCGCTGTAACGATAGCAGGTCTCGCTGACCTCGAAGGTGCGGCAGGCAAGTGCAATGCTCACCCCGCGCAATGCCACAGCTTTCCCGGCCATCTCTCGGCGTTGGAGATGGCCGTGTCATTTTTTCCCCAAAGCCTCCTTCAGCAGTTCCGCCTGCATGCTCATCTCCGCATACATCTTCTTCAGCCGACGGTTCTCATCCTCCAGAGCCTTCATCTGGCTGATCATCGAAGCGTCCATACCGCCATAATTCGAACGCCACTTGTAAAAGGAGGCGGTGCTCATTCCATGTTCCCGGCATAACTTCGGCACCGGAACGCCGCCTTCTGCCTGACGCAGGGTGGCAAGGATTTGGGGTTCGCTGAATCTGCTCGTCTTCATCAAAATCTCCTCGTTCATAAAGCCCGAGAAAATTCTACTTTTGAAGCCCGTTAATTGGCGGGAGGATTACGCTTCCACCAGGATCGAATTTCAGGAAAACACGATCTTCCCAAGATCTACGACTCCAGACATGAGGGCCACTGGCCGGTTGTTCGTCCGCGCTGCTTTCCAGCACCTTGCCGTCGACCTCGATGCGGATCGTTCCGCTCGCCTCCAGACCGACTTCCGTGAGATCGGCCAGCGCCTTCGGCGGCAGTTCCGGCGACGAGATCATCACGGTTCCGTCGGCTTCGCGGCGGATGGTTAGAAAATTGCTGCTGCCGCCCTGGGTGTTTGGAAATCCGACCACCGGCGCGGCCTCGGTCAGTTTGCCGTCAATCTTCATTTCAAAATCGTACCGGCCCTCGCCGACATAGGCAAAACGGGACATGCCGGGGAGCGCTACTGCGGTAGCCTCTTGGGCCTTCATCTGCGCCTCCTGGTTAGGTGGGATAGTCTGCCCTTTCGCCAGCGCACCGACGGTGCGTGGTTCGGCCACCCTACCCTCAAGGGTCACGTTATATTGATAGCCGTTCATGACAATGATGGCGTCGAGCTGTTCGGGGAGCACGCAGCCGCTCAAGACAACGGCCACACCGATCATGACAGGAAGCTGCAGTCCCTTTCGCGAGAGTGTAGGCATTTATCGCTCCACATATCCGGTCTGATAGGCGTCGGGGAAAACAATGTCCTGATCCACGAGGATGTTGAAATTGTACCCCGGCCGAATTTCCAACGTCGGCTGGATATTCATGTTCTTGTCGATCGTCCGGTCAGCAACGCGGCCGAATGTCTCTGCAAAGTTTCGGCGAGCCGCATCCGTCGGATCGTTCTGGCTGACGCCGAAGGCGTTTCTGTTGCTCTCGGGCAGTGACATATCAACACCAGTCCCGATCGCGGCGACCAGAATTGCCGATCCCCAGACCCGCCAGAAATGGTTGTTCACCTTGTCCTTAAAGCCGCCGTACCCTTGCGTGTCGACGCCGGCCATGCCGCCGATCTGAAGGGTCGCGCCGTCCGGGAAGATGATGTCGGTCCAGACGACCAGGGCTCGCGACTGACCATAGGACACTTCGGAATCGTACCGGCCAAACAGTTTCGTCCCTTGCGGGATCAGAAGCCTGTGGCCGGTCGCGCTGTCATAGACGTGCTGGCGTACTTGCGCCGTGATCCGCCCCGGCAGGTCTGAGTTGATGCCGGTGATCAATGTCGCCGGGATCACCGAACCCCGTTTCAGTTCGTAGGGCGACAGCTGCGGAACGACCTGGTTGGGCAGATAGCCAGCATCGGCAATATCCTTGTTCAGGAACGAGATCTTGCCCTGCTGGTTGTTGGGATCGGCCATTCCGCCCGGTGCGGCACCTGCCGCACGCATGGCGGCCGAGAGCAGGTCGGCCGTACCATTCGGGCTTGTCAGGCCGTTCGCCTGCCCCTGCCCTTGCTGGCCGATGCCTTGCTGCTGGGTGACTTTTCCGACGTCGACGGCCATGGGGCTGTTGCGGGCATTTACTTGTGCTTGCATCGCTGCCAGTTTCTGGCGGTTCTGCTCGCGCAACAGGGCCTCTTGATGCTCACGCATGAGGCGTGCGCGCCAATCCGCATCCGGCTCAAGCGCTGTTTCCGGTTGCTGTGTCGTCGGCCTCTGGCGAAATCCCGGCTGAAACGGGTTGACGCCTTCCGGGCGTTCAATCGGCGTCTCGCCGGGCGTGATGATCAGCGGATCTTGCCTCGGCGGCTCGTTGACGCCGTCACCTATATTTCGCTTCAGCTCGTCGGCAAAATCGGACGCCGGTAGGCCAGCCGATTGCTCTGGCTTGGCGCTACGGTTTCCGATCAGGCCGCGTTGCGCCATGCCCCAAATCACGACAACCACCAGAATGACAATCAGGCCGATAAAGAAGAAAATCGGGAGGCGGTTCAGCCGGCGGATTTTTGGCCGCTCTTCAGCATCCTCGGCAGATCCAAGATTGATTGAACTCATGCCCGTGCCCTCTTTACGTTTCGCCGTGCTTCATGATCGAAAGCGGGCTTGAGGCCACTACACCTGTTGTCGTTGCCTGGTATTGGCGGGCTAGCTCGACGCTCGGCGTCGAAACCCGCACGATCACGTCGCCATCCAGCGAATCCACGGTATAGGCAAGCGCAATAGCTTTGGGGCCGGTCGCGGCTGGATCGACGGCATAGCCCCATTCCCGCAAATGCTTGTCAAACGCTGACGCGAAGGCGGTTTTATCCGCCTTGAGAACAATGGTGCCAGTTCCCGGCCTCACCTGCTCAGCAAGCCGAGCAACCATGTCGGCTGCAACAGCATCGGCGGCCGGCGCCTGGAGATTGGCGGCGTCCATGCTGGCTTGCGGTGAGAAATATCCGCCCGACGTCGTGCAGGCCACAAGCGAGACCGAGACAAGAGCGAGCGCGAGGACGCGCGCGAGTGTGGCGTTTCCCCTCATAGGTTAACCCTTCCTGCTGATGGTGATTTTCTGCTGCTGCCCGCCGACGCCCGAAATCAGCACCGCCCGATCGATCAGATAATCGACCACCATCATGTTGTTGTTCATCCGGTAGTTGACGATCTGGTTTTGCCCTCCGGACACCACATAGAGGACCGGCGCATCGCCACTGCCCATGTGCCCCGGAAACTGGATGTACGTCTTCGTACCGTCGGTATAAATCCGGGTCGGCTTCCAACGGGCTGAGCCTCGCATGGAAAAGTCAAAACGGAGGTTCTCGGCAGGAATGCCGGCGCCCGGAATGATGCTGCCGGAGATCTTCTGGTTCACCGCCGCTAGCTGCTGGCGGACGTCTTCCGGGTATTTGAAGGCGACGCGCGCCATATAGCGTGTCGCGTCGGACTGCAGATTAATATGATAGGTCCGGCGTGACGTCGTAACGACCATCGACGTCTTCAGACCGGCTTCGGCAGGCTTGACGATCAGGCTGATACGCTGGCCTTGTGGCGAACCGGAAGATGCGGGCTCGACCTGCCATCGAACAGTGTCGCCGACGAGAACATCGCGCACGGCCTCGCCGGGCTGCAACTGCACTTCACAAAGCTGGAGGGGTGCGCAGACGACGGTCGGCTGCGTTTCGCCAAACAGATAGATGACCTGCCCGTCAGGTCCGCGTGTCATGACAGCGCCAGCATCTTGCCATTGGCCTGAAAGCCGGGTGCCCTTGCTTGCGTTATAATCGGCAGTGCGGCCTAGGGAGGGCGCAGCAGTTAGCAGGACCAGTGCCGTCACAACGCTCGCGCGCAATTTCGTCAATTTGAACATAGTCTCTCCGCGAGCGTCTTAAAGTTGGGCCGTCCAATCGAAGTCCTTGAGGTAGAGACCGATCGGGTTGAGGCGAATGATTGCTTCGTCCTGGGGCGGCGACAGGGTCACGGTGGCAACGCCGCGCCAGCGCCGGGTCCGCAGTTCCTTGCCCGAACGATCGCGCTCGATCTCGGTCCAGTCGATCTGGTACGACTGGTTCGAGAGCGCCACGATGTTGTTGATCTCGACCGACACCGTCACCGTCCGGGCGCGATCGAAGGGCGAGTTGTTCCGGAACCAGTTGTTGACCTTCTCCGTGGAGGGGTCGGTGCGCCTGAGCATCGCATAGGTGCGGTCGATATAGCCCTTCTGGACCACATTATCCGGCGTGATCGATCGGAAGTTATAAACGAACTGGCCGAGCATGTTGCGGACGACGCGCTCGTCGGCATATTCGATCTGTGCCGGGAACCCGCCCGTAACAGAATTTCCGAGCGTGTCGACCTGCACGATATAGGGGACAAGCTTGACCTGGCTGGCCTGATACAGCGCGAAGCCGAAACCCACCGTCGCCATGATCAACGATACCGATCCGACAGTCATCCATGCCCTGGCTGCGCGGTTAGCCCCGCCCATGCGCTCATTCCATTCGTGACGCGCCGCCAGATACGGGTTGTCGAGATGCTTCAGCTTTTTGGCCATGGCCTGATCCTGTTTCCTGACAAGTTGCGAGCCATGCCGCCTATTTCGATGTTTTGTGGTTGCGCAGTCCCATCGACCTCGATGAGCCACCCGCGCCCGAGCCATGCGAACCCATGGCGGCTTTTGCTGCCGTTCCGGCTAAAGCCGAGCCACCCGCCTTCACGCCCGCGGAGGCCTGACCTAGAATGCCAGCGCCGGCGGCCTTCGCGGCACCTGCCGCAGCAACGCCAGCACCGACACCCGCGACCGTCGATGCGGCGAAAGCCGTGACCTGCGCGCTGGATCTCATGGCTTCCATGCCGCTGCTGACTGACACGCCCTGTACGACGCCCTGGATGATATTGGGCACGTAGATCGCAATCATGAAGACGACGACGGACAGGCCCGCGATGACGAGGCTCGCCAGCAGCTCCTCTCCTGTATCGGCGTCATTCGAAAGGCCGATCAGGATCTCCGAGCCGATACGCGCAATCATCACGAGCGCCATCAGCTTCATGCCCACCGAGAAGGCATAGATGAGATATTTGATCGCGAAATCCTTGGTGAAGCTCGACCCGCCGAGACCGAGCATGATCATGCCTGCGAGCAGGCCGACATACATCTCCACCAGCACCGAAACGAAAATCGCGGCCACCAGCGAGAAAGAGATCACCACGACAATCATGGCGATGATGATGCCGATCGCCATCGCGTTGTCTTCGAAAATCCCAAACTTGACCTTTTCCGACAGCGTACTCGCCACCCTGATGCCGGCATTGAAGACGTCCGCTGGCGAAGCCGTCCCGCCGTTCGCCCCCAGCTGAAAAAGGCTGTCGACGACAGCTTTCGCGAAGTCGGGTCCCTGCTGCAGGACAAACAGGAAAAAGCCAATGAAGATAATACGCCGTATCAGCTCTGCGACCAAAGTATCGAGCGATGGCGCTGCAATGGCGAGCCACACGGCGGCAATACCAAATTCTATTCCCGCCAGGATCCAGAACAGTGACCTTGCCGCATTCATGACGGTGTCTTGCCACCCTTGAGTCGCCGAGCGGACATTGTTTTCGAGGCTTGTAAGGATCGATCCATCCGCAGCCATGGCGGGTTCCACCACGGCGAGTGCGACGATGGCGAGGGGCGCCAATCCCAAAATCAGTGCGGCACGCATGAGGACACCTTTCAGATTACCAACGCGGGGCCATTTTCTGCCCGCCTGTCGTCGGATAATTGTCTGGGTTGGAGTTCATCAGTTTGCGCGCGCGCTCGGCCGCGGATGCCCGCGCCGCCGCTTCCTCTTCCGCAAGCGCGACCTGTCTTGCGAGCAATGCCTTCATTTCCGGATCAGCGGCGGGGATCGCGACATAGGAAATCGCACCGCCGACCAGGGCGGATAGAAGGGCAACTAGGATGACGATCGGAAGTTTCACCTGGGCCATCCGACTACCACCGCGGCTGCATTTTCTGACCGCCTGACGTCGACGGCGGTGTACTCGAGAAGAAGGCCTCCCGCTTTTGTTGGGCGAGATCCTTGGCGGCCTGTTCGGACTGATACCATGTGCCCATCATCGTCGACTGCTGGGCGATCAGGCCGCGCAACTTCTGTATCTGCTCGAGCTGCTGGCTGGCGATCGAGTGGCCGACCTGTAGCGCCTGCATTTGGCCGACGGCCGTTTGCGACTGCTCCTGCAGCTGCTTCATGGTGTTTTGTTCGGTCTCGAACTGCTGCGCGGTCATCCCGGCCTGAGCGAGTGTGCCGCCGATCGTGTCACGGTTCGTTTTCGACCACTGCTCATATTGCTCCGAGAAGTTCTGCCCGCCGTGGACGCCGGAAGCGAACTCCTCGAAACTTGGGAAGCGCTGCTTCAGCACATCATCGAGATTGCCCATCGAGAAGCCGATGCCCTGCCCCTGCTGGGTGAGCTGCCGCAGTTTGTTGAGGTCATTTTCCGCCCGGCCCCAGACGTTTTTGGGCAGCTTCTCGAGATTCTGCAGCATCGTCCTGTACTGGTCGAGCTGGTTCTGGATCTGCGTGACCTGGTGGGCGATCTGTTGCGCCTGATTGGCGATCTGTTCGACCCCCTGCCCCGACTGTTCGAGAAGCTGCGCATTGTTGAGAAGCTGTGTCCATTCGGTCGCACCACCCGTCGCTGCGCCGGCGTAGACGGCGCAGGGGCTCACAGTGAGGACCAGACCGGCAAGAGCATTACGAAGCAAAGAGCGACGCAGCATTTTCAATTCCTCTTAGATGAAGCCAATGGCGGGGCCATTCATCCCCGTAGTGGTCGTAAAGTTCGCTGATGCGCTGAAGATCTTGCTTGCCGGAGACGCCGACGAAGGACAGGGTGATAGGACCGAGCCCCATTTCGAACAGGCGGCGGCCATCGGGAGAGACGACGTAATATTCACGCTTGGGCGTGGCAGTCGCGATGATCTCGATCTGGCGATCGTTGAAGCCGATCTTTTCGTAGAAATCGCGTGTCCCGATTTCACGCGCCGAACCGTTCGGCAAGCAGATTTTGGTCGGGCAGGATTCCTTGAGAACGTCCATGATCCCGGACTTGTCGGCATCCGAGATCGACTGGGTTGCGAGCACGACCGCACAATTGGCGCGACGGAGGGTTTTCAGCCATTCGCGGATCTTGTCGCGGAATGCCGGATGGCCGAGCATGATCCATGCTTCGTCGAGAATGATAAGGCTGGGTGAACCGGTCAGGCGCTTTTCGATGCGCCGGAACAGATAAAGCAGAACCGGGACGAGGTTGCGCTCGCCGATGTTCATCAGCTCGTCAATTTCGAAGGTCTGGAAATTGGAGAGCTTGAGATTGTCGCGCTCCGCATCGAGCAGATGGCCCATGGGACCGTCGACCGTGTAGTGGCGCAACGCCTCCTTGATTGACTTCATCTGCACGCCCGACACGAAATCCGAGAGCGAGCGACGTTCCGACTTCGACATGAGATCGAGCTGATGCGCGATAGCATTGCGATGGTCAGGCGTGACCGTCTCGCCTGACATGACGATGAGCGTCTCGAGCCATTCCGCCGCCCACGCTTTGTCGGCGTCCGTATCGAGATCCTGTAAAGGGCAAAATGCAAGGGTTTCGCTGCCGCCGACATCGTAGAAATCGCCACCGACGGCACGGGTGAGCGGGTACATGGACCGGCCCTTGTCGAAGGCGAAAAGCTGGCTGTTCTGATAGCGCCGGAACTGCGCTGCGATCAGCGCCAACAGCGTCGACTTGCCCGAACCGGTTGGCCCGAAAATCAAAGTGTGTCCGATGTCGCCGACATGCAGGTTGAGCCGGAACGGCGTCGAGCCGGAGGCCACCAGCATGAGCGGCGGGGAGTTCTCCGGATAGAAGGGATTTGGATTGACCGGCTCCCCGGACCAGACAGAATTGAGCGGTATCATGTCCGCCAGATTCCGTGTGTGGATCAGCGGTTCGCGGATATTGGCGTACCAATTCCCTGGCAGACTGCCCAGAAAAGCCTCTGTCGCGTTGAGGGTTTCGATACGTGCGCCGAAGCCTTCCGACTGGATGAGACGGCGGACACTTTCGGCCTGGCGGCGCAGCTTGGCATCATCGTCGCCGAACATGACGATGACCGGCGTGTAGTAGCCGTAAGCAACCAGGCCGGAATTTGCCGCTGCAATGGCGTCTTCGGCCTCGCCGACCATCTGAAGCGCGTCCTGGTTCACCGAGCCACTGTTCGTCTTGAACAGCTGATCGGTGAAGGGGCGCACCTTCTGGATCCACTTCTTGCGCGTACGCTCCAGCCGCTGGGTGGCCTCGATCTCGTCCATGAACATGAAGCGCGAGGACCACCGATAGGTCAGCGGCATAAGATCGAGGACGTTCAAAATCCCCGGCCAGCTTTCAGCTGGAAAGCCGTCGATCGCCACGATCTGGCAGAAGCGGCCGTCGACCATGGGCGACAGGCCGTGGTGAAACTCGGCGGTTGCCAGAAAGTCGAGATACATCGGGATTTCCGGGAGCCGCACCGGATGGTTTTCGCCCACGAGGCAGAACCGGACGAACTGGAAAAGCTCGTCGTATCTGGCGACACGATAGCCGCCGCGATCGAGCACTTCCTGAGTGATCATGCGGCGGATCGAAACCACGTTCTGCATGTATTGCTCGAACTCGCGGATCGATGTTTTGAAATGTTCAAGAATTCGATCGGCATTGCTCGTGGTACGAGACTCCGGGTCCGCATAGATGTATCTGACCAGTCCGGATTTGCGCGTGTCCGGTTCGCGGTAAGTGAGGATGATGGCGTGCTGGCTCTCGAAATGACCCTCAGCGGCTTCGAACCGCTGGCGACGCTCATCGTCGATCAGCTGGCTCACCCTGTCTGGAAAATGCGAGCGATCCTTTGTCGGATATTCGGTCGTGGGCACGCGCACTGCTTCGACCTGGATCATCCAGCCCGTGCCTAGGCGCGCGAGAACAGCGTTGATGGCGCGCGAAACTTCGTTGCGCTCAAAGTCGGTGGCGCTTTCGCTGTCGGGGCCGGCAAAATACCAGCCCGCCATAAGCGAGCCGTCCTTAAGAAGCATGATGCCGTTATCGACCAGACCAGCATACGGCATGAGGTCGGAGAAAGACGCGCCCGTGTGGCGAAATTTCTTGAGTGAAACCATCGTTCAGTATTTCCTCCATGGGCTGGAGGTTGGCCGGTAGTGGGAGCGGTATCTCATGTGCCGGAGATAGACCTGCCGCATAAGGGGATCTGCCTTCGCCATCATGCGGAGCAGGCCAACGACGACGACCCAGATGGTGAACCCGACTGCGGCGGAAACCAGCGTCAGGACGACGAAGATGAGAATGACAGCAGTCAGCCCGGTCATCAGGACCAGCTCACGGTCAGCCCCAAATAGCAGGGCCGGCCGTGAGAGAGCTCGATGAATTCGCACCCTGTCCAGCCGGCTCGTCCCTTCAGCCATGCGCCCTGTCCAGCGTCACGACCTGCGTTGCCTCGAGAGGAACACCAATCGAAGCCCCTCCTCCGCCGAATAGGCCGACAACCTGCGTCGCGCCAAGAAGGATACCGCAGACCAGAACGACGTAGGCGAGACGACGCGCAAAGTCGTTGATCTCTCCTCCAAAGATGAGCATGCCACCTGCGACCGCGACTGCGATCAGGGCGATTGCCATGGCGACGGGGCCGGTGATGGACTGCTGGATCTGTTGAAGCGGTCCCTCCCATGGCAGACCGCCCCCTCCCCCGGCAGCAAAGGCCGGTTCGATTATCATCATCGAGATGGCCGCAAGGGCGACCAACGTATACATTCTACGCGACATGAAGTTTTCCCTGATTATCAGAGTTGGAATTACCAACCGGGGCGATTTGATAAGTGCCGTTCCGGAACCCATCGACCCTGAGTATCTCGCGCACGATGCGCCCTTTGGGGGTGCGTTCGATGGAGACGATCAGGTCGACCGCTTCCCCGATGACTTCGGGCATAGGCTGGGAACTCACTTCCGCGACGAGCTGTTCGAGACGCGTAAGGGCGGCTTTGGCATTGTTCGCATGTACCGTCGCGATACCGCCTGGATGTCCGGTGTTCCATGCTTTGAGGAGCGTAAGTGCTGCGCCATCACGTACTTCGCCAACAATGATGCGATCCGGCCGCAAGCGCATTGTCGACTTCAAGAGGCGGTTCATATCGACGGTATCAGTGGTGTGCAGGATAACGTAGTTCTTCGCCGCGCACTGGATCTCGGCCGTGTCTTCGAGGATGACCAAACGATGTTCGGGCGTAACGTCGACAAATTCGCGAAGAATGGCGTTCGTCAGTGTGGTCTTGCCGGTCCCCGTGCCACCAGAGACCACGATGTTCAGACGCTGGGCAATGGCGTCTCGGATGACGGCGACCTGCGACGTGGCGAGAATGCCATCCTCCACATAGCGATCGAGCGATATCAGGACCGTTGCTCGCTTGCGGATGGTGAACATCGGCGCTGGCGCGGCGGGTGGTAAAAGTCCCTCAAACCGATGTCCTCCAAGCGGAAGTTCGCCCGAGATGATGGGTCGCTCGCGGTTGATTTCGGTGCTGAGTGCGTGGGCCACGCGGCCAATCACGGCCTCTGCGTCATGGGCATTCATGTCCCCGGCAGGTCTGATGCCTTCTCCAATACGCTCGATGAATAACTTGCCGTCCGGATTGAGCATGACCTCGACCACAGCCAAGTCATTCAGGGCCGCAACAATGACATCGCCAAGGGCGTCTCGGAGATTGGCGATCAACCGCCTTTCGGATTCACCAGAGCGACTTGGATGCACGGACCCACCTTTCGCGCCCTGCACCTTTGTAAACAATCAAACAGCACAGGGAACTCTTACGAGCACAACCGGAGAGAACTAATGTTCCCGGATTAGACGACGATAAATTGGCTGTCAATCACTTGAAAAGCTACAAAAAACAACAACATAAAAAATCTGCGTCGTTGGACAAAGGTTGCTGCGGTCAAGGGCTCAGAATGCTGCGGCTGAAAATCAACCGCAACCAGTGATACATAAAATTTGATCAAGAAAGCTCATCCTCTCAGTATCTTTGCTTGAACCAACGTCACTGGCCGGGCGTTGTATGTCGATTTCGACGAGGAGGACGCGGTTGAGTCAGACCCAGCTCGAAGACGATGTACTACGGGCCATGGATAAGTATGCCGATCAGCTGGTCATGGTTGAGGCCCTGGAGGCTGCGTGCGATCGACAGGCGACCTGTGACTGTCCACCTGACGCCTGCCAACGGCTCCTGGAGGCGCAACGCAAGATGTGCGAATTGAGGGGGATATTGTGTACCCTTCTCCAACGCCTTGGCTACACCCCCCAGCCCAGATGCGGGAAGCTCTCCGAGCACTAATCAAACCAGGGCGCGCATCTCGAAAAGTTGATGCACGTTATAAGCTTTTAATGGCGCAGATTTGAGGTAAGAATGGCACGGGGAGCTGTGCGATGTAGGAAGGGAATTTGCGGTGAAAAATCAAGACATTTATGAATTTATGGAACGCTGCGACAATCAAAAGAGCGTCGATAATCTGTTTTCGGATTTTGGAACGGTCATCGCGAAACGCGGCTTTCATTCTTACATTTACACCGGGCTGCCAGCGGTGGGTGACGACGTCAAGCATTATGTCGTCAAAAATGCGTGGCCGCCGGGATGGACCGAGCAATTCGAGGGTCTTAACTATTTCGCCGATGATCCCGTCAGTCGATGGTCTCTTTCCCAGTCGAAACCGTTTACCTGGAAAACCGCAAGACAAGAGACGAAGGCGACAACGCGCACCAAAGAGATCCAGCAGGAAGCGGACAGGTATCGCTTGTGCGATGGTATCGTTTTCCCGATGTTCGACCCGAATTCCTGGCAATCGGTGATCTCACTTGCAACCGACGACAAGGATGGATTGGCAAAAGAGAACATTGGCGACCTGTATCTTCTCTCTTCCTATTGCGCGATGACAGCAAACAATCTGCTTCGACGTGCTGAACAGGCGGAACATCGATTAACGGCCCGCGAGAAAGAAATTCTGCAATGGGTTTCACGTGGGAAAACGGATTCGGAAATCGCGATCATCCTCCGCATGAGCGCAGGCTCCGTGACCCAAAGGCTCATCCGAATTCGACAAATTCTGGATGTCACGAACAGACCGCAGACTGTTTCGCAAGCGATTCGGCTTGGCCTTATAAATGCAGACTAGCTTGTCAAGATAAGGAACCTTATCTTTCGCGAATCCAGCAGGCATCTAGAGTTGCGTCATCAATCATGAGGACGCGCAGATGTTGGTTCATGTCATTACTTCTTCAAATAGCGCCTTGTATGCAAGCGAACTGAACGAACTGTTCCGAATTCGCCACAAGATTTATGTAGAAGAAAAGCGATGGCGGGAGCCATCGCCTGACGGGATGGAACGTGACCAGTTCGATACCGAGCATGCTGTTCATCTCGTAGGAATCCAGGAAGGGCGGATCATTGCGGGCTCAAGGCTTGTGCCGACCACGCAACCACATCTTCTCAGCGAGGTGTTCCCTCACCTTTGCACCCGCCCCGGTGTTCTTCGCCACGAACGTGTCGCCGAGTGGACCCGCGGCTTCGTTATCCCTGAATTTCGCGAAAAAGCCGGTGTGACAATCAAGGCGCAGTTTTGCGCAGCCGTCATGGAATATTGCTTGAACCAGGGCATTGAGCAGATCGGCGGAATTCAGGAGATCTATTGGTTGCCCCTGTGGAAGCGTTTTGGTTGGCGGGTCACTGTGATCGGGGATGCTGCCGCAATCGACGGCGTCCTGTGTGTACCCGCATATTTCGAAGTCTCAGTCGAGGCCTTCGAAGGAGTTAAAAAGCGGGCCGTATTATCCCGAAGCAACCTCGTCGAACGCGGCGACATTGTACCGTTCGTCCCGGTGCAGGCTCCCGCTTTTGACGCCTCGATACTTTCAACTTTTTAGCTCTGGAATGTGGAGACCCCTCCCCTGCCCTTCAAAGGGTAGGTATTATCGATACGACGGAACCGCGAGCAATGGATACAGCAGTCAAAAAGATACATCTGGGCGCCAGAGGCGGTCTGCAGGAAGCATTCGATCTGATCCTGAAGGGCCGCGGAAGAAGTGATACGCCCGGCAAGTCTCTGAAGTGCATAGGGCTATTCACAGTCATTCTTCGCCTTCGGGCGCTTGATGAGACAGTGACCAGACAGACCCTCGCCCGAGAAACAGGCCTGACGGAGAATGCGATTGCTCCTCACGTCCGCTATCTGGAATCGCTTGGTCTCGTGACGATGACACTGGCTCGAGCTCAAAACTCAATAGCGAGAGAATTTCACATCAATGCGGAAGCCGCCTTGATCGAATACACTCGCAAGGCGATCGCGAAAAACCGATACCGAGCATTTGTCAGACATGAAAACCAATCGAACGAACATAGGGAAAAATTCCCTCATTAAGTTCAGCACCACAGTTGACGCGGCACTAGAAAGGCCACGATGCGAACTCGACGTTAGATTGCGGTGGCTGGTCTAGGGGCGCAGTTCGACCGATTCTCTCTGATCGCTGTTTTTTCAAGCGGGAACCCGAAGGGGCTGCAAAGCCCGTTGTCAGCTGACAATTCGGTTAAGCAATTGGAGTCAAATGATTTTTCGATGTGATAAAAAGGGTTAATACACGTTAACCAAAAACAACTTGACCCAAAGGCGCCCTATGAGATCATTTGCGGAGATTACAGAGAATTATCGGGTTTACCGTGAATGGCGAATAAGACCGCAAATAAAACCACAGCCGGCAAAATCGAACGCGTTTCGATTGATAAAACCATTGCGGACGATTCTGCAAAGCTCAGCAGCAATCTTCAGGAACTCTCCGCTCGTTTGTTTTCGCCCGACGCACAAAAGGCGCTGCGTCGTTTCAGCAGTACGGAGGCCGCCAAGTTGCTCGGTGTGACAGACAGCTACGTGCGTCATTTAGCGGCTCAAGAGGATTCGGTGACTTCCGAAAAAACGTCCGCTGGGCGGCGAACGTTTTCTTTGTCCGAGATCAATACGATCCGACAGCTCCTCGGAAAGACCAAGCCTGCCTACCTGGCGGGGCGTCGGGAAACCGATCATCTTCAGGTCATTGCAGTGACCAACTTCAAGGGTGGATCAGGTAAGACAACGACATCTACGCATCTCGCTCAATATCTGGCGCTGCGCGGCTATCGCGTTCTCGCCGTTGATCTGGATCCGCAAGCATCTATGTCCGCGATGTTGGGGTATCAGCCGGAATTTGATGTCGGTGAAAACGAGACGCTGTTCGGCGCTATTCGCTACGACGATCTTCGTCGCCCTGTAGGGGACGTGGTTCGTGAGACCTATTTCCCGGGATTGGATCTGATTCCGGGCAATCTTGAACTCCACGAATTCGAGCACGACACGCCAAGAGCTCTCGCAGAGCGAAACGGCTCTGAGACCGACATGTTTTTCATGCGTGTCGGCAATGCACTCACCGCTCTCTCTGACCGGTACGACGTCGTCGTTATTGATTGCCCGCCGACATTGGGTTTCCTGACACTCTCGGCATTATGCGCTGCAACGGCAGTCCTGATCACTGTCCACCCTCAAATGCTCGACGTTGCATCCATGAACCAGTTTTTGGCGATGACGTCGGATCTTTTGTCGGTGGTCAAAGACGCCGGGGGGAATCTTGAATACGACTGGATGCGATATCTGGTCACGCGGTACGAGCCCAACGATGGGCCGCAAGCGCAGATCGTTGCGTTCCTCCGGAGCCTGTTCGGGGATCGTGTCCTTACCTCGATGATGGTGAAGTCTACCGCAATCTCTGATGCCGGCCTTTCGAAACAGACGATCTACGAGGCTGCACGAGAATCCATGAACAGACAGACCTACGATCGCGCCGTAGAGGCCATGGATGGGGTCAATCTTGAAGTAGAAGCTCTTCTCAAGAGCTCATGGGGGCGCGCATGAAGGGCCGGGACATTCTCAAGAATATGGTCAGTTCTGCCGGCGGTGAAGCACCGAAGGTGGGCACTCAGCCCCATCCACAACACAAACCGGCAGGCGCTGTTCGCGCCATGAACTTGTCCCTCGGCCGGCTCGGAGATGAAGCCGCTGCGGCCAAAGAATTGCGGTCCGCGCTTGCGGCCGGCGACAAAGTCGTCGAGTTAAGTCCAAACCAGATTGAGCCTTCGTTCATTCAGGATCGTATTCCGACTGAAAACGATGCTGCTCTGGATGAACTCATCACTTCGATGCGCGAAAGCGGTCAACAGGTTCCTATCCTCGTTCGGCCACATCCGACGAAGGATAATTGGTACCAAGCGGCTTACGGACATCGCAGATTGCGTGCAGCCGTTGTTCTGGAACGCCCGGTTAAGGCGATTGTGCGCCAACTCTCCGACGAGGAACTGATTGTCGCGCAAGGTCAAGAGAATGGGCCACGTATCGATCTTAGTTTTATCGAGCGCGCCCTGTTTGCAAAAAGACTTGAGCAGCATGGTTTTGATCGCGACAGGATCTCCCAGGCCCTGTCTGTCGACAAGCCTGAGACATCGCGGCTCCTACAGGTCGCGGACGCCATCCCGACAGATATCATCATGGCGATCGGGCCTGCTTCGAAGATCGGACGGCCACGCTGGTTGGCCTTTGCCGAACTTTTGAAGGACAATGCAGCGGCGGACCGGATTACCGACGCCATCGCCGAAGCTCAGTTCGGAGCAATCGATACGAATGAACGGTTTGCCCGTTTATGGGCGAAGGCCCAAGGCCCCAAAGCTTCGAAGAAGGGCACCGGCGGTAAGATCCGCACGCGCAAGGGCATCGTTCTCGCATCAATGGAACGAACAGCCAAAGGCGCCAAAATCACAGTTACATCAGAAGAGTTTGCACAGTTCCTTGGTGCCAGAATGAGCTATCTTGTTGAGCAGTTCGAAAAAGAAAACTCTTCTAAAACAAACCATTAGTTCGATTGTCAGCTGACAATCCGATCGCAACCAGGAGATCAAACCGCAAAAGAAAAGGCCCCCAAACGTCGCCGTCGTGGAAGCCCTTCTTATAGTGTCGCAACTAAAGAATCGCATTTCCCCGAATCCCAGTCAAGAGTCTTTGGCGCTGTTTTGGCGAGCGGATTTCTTTTGCCTATTTTGTGAGGGCTGAAGAAATGCAAACAGGAAATGTAACGACGCCTTTTGGGCGGCGGCCGATGACGCTTGCTCTGGTGAAACGGCAGATTGCCGTCGCCGAGATCAAGTCAGGCAAGAGCGCTGACAAATGGATGATATTTCGCGACGTCAAAGAAGCGCGCGAGACGTTCAAGCTGCAGCCGTATTCGATTGCTGTGCTTGACGCACTCCTGACGTTCTACCCGGACAAGGAATTGCGCCAAGACGCACAGATGATCGTGTTTCCTTCGAACGCCCAGCTGCAGGTGCGCGCCAACGGAATGTCCGGAGCAACCCTTCGGCGGCATTTGGCGATCCTTGTCGATGCAGGGATGATTGTCCGCAAGGATAGTCCCAATGGCAAACGATACGCTCGAAAAGACGGGGCAGGGGAGATCGAACGTGCCTTCGGGTTTGATCTCTCCCCACTGCTGGCTCGCTCCGAGGAATTTGCGTTGGCCGCGCAAAAAGTGGCGACCGATCGCCGGGAGTTTCTCCAGGCCAAGGAGAGCCTTACCTTGTGCCGACGCGATGTCCGGAAGGTCATCAGCGCCGCGATCGAGGAGGGGGCTGAAGGCGACTGGGAAGCGATAGAAGCCGTCTACCTCGACATCGTCCGACGGATCCCCCGCACCCCGTCAGCTTCCGACTTGGCGAATATCCTCGACGAGATGCAGCTTCTTTACGGCGAGGTCATCAACCAACTGGATATGCTAGGTAATTCAGAAGATATAAGCACCAATGGTGCTCAGACAGAGCGCCACATACAGAATTCAAAACCCGAATCCATCAATGAACTTGAACCTAGCTCTAGAACCGAGCAAAGCGCGAGGCCGAGTGAAATCAGTCGACCGAAGAGGGAGCCGATAAAGGCATTCCCACTCGGTATGGTGCTGAGGGCTTGCACGCAGATAAGCGATTACGGGCCGGGCGGCCAGATCGCAGGTTGGCGAGAGCTGATGTCAGCCGCAGTTGTCGTTCGCTCGATGCTCGGCGTCAGCCCGAGCGCCTATCAAACGGCCTGCGAAACCCTGGGACCCGAGAATGCGGCCGCAGTTATGGCCTGCATTCTGGAGCGGGGGGGCCAGATCAACTCAGCAGGCGGTTACCTCCGTGATCTGACGCAACGGGCGGAGAAGGGTAAGTTTTCGCTCGGTCCGATGCTGATGGCCTTGATGCGCGCCAATGCCGGGAACGAACGACAGGCGGGATGAGATGCTGATGTTCGGCCCTGTCTCCGTCTTAGGCGACGGCGGTGAGGAAGCTGTCCATCAGGACATTGAACTCCTTGTGCCTTTGCCAGTGGAGACCATGTCCAGCATTTTCCAGGCGGACAGCGCCGCGGTACCAGAGGTTGGCGAAAGTCAGGCTGTCGATGTAGTCGAGATTGATCACGGGGTCGTCGGCGCCGTTGACGATTGCCAGCGGAACAGGCGAAGTTTCGACAAGGGTTCGTTGGTTGGGGTGCTTTCCGGAAAGGGCTGCATCGATCATCAACTCGCGCGAGCGCCCGTCTGTTCGTCTGACAGCGGTTTTCCAAAACGCATCGTGGACGGCGTCCGATCCGAGCGCGAGCGCTACGATCATGTCGATTTCCCGGTCGGTGAGGGTCTGTTTTCCCGTGTATCCAAATTCCGGATTGGGAACGAAGCCGAGCGCTGCACCTTCAGGGCCCGGTGGGATTGGCGGTGTACCAAAGATCATCGTCCCAGCAATTTTTTCTGGCAGGAGCCTCATGAGTTCCAAGGCGACATGGCCGCCCAGAGAGTGGCCGAGCATGGCGAAGCGATCCACGTCCAGTGCTTCAATCACTTCGCAGATGGCGTCGGCATATCCATTGAAGTTGTAAGTGCGGAGCGGATCGGTCGCATCGGAGGATTGACCATGGCCTGGCAGGTCGACGGCGATGATCCGGCGTTTTTCGGCAAGGGCCTCGATCTGGAAATGGAATGTTTCTTTGCAGAGGGAATTGGCGTGGATCATGAGGAGGGGGATCTCGCCGCCGGGTTTGTCGTAGACTGCGATCCGTCCATGGGATGTTTCGATCGTTTTTTCACTCATCATCACTGCTCCACGTTCACCTTGAGGTTCTCGTCCTGACCATATTGCTAAAGGACCTAAACGGTCTCTGTGACCACAATCTGAAGCTCGCTTCGCGTAACACCCGCAAGCCGCTATCCGGCAAAGGGCGCACCAGCCTTAACGTTAGAGGCCATTTTTCCAGATATTGGGCACATAAGTCGACTTTTACGAAAGTGTTTCAGTCCACCTTAAATTCGTAAGGTTCATAGAATTTCAGATTTCTCGCGGTGATATTTATGCGTCGTATTGTAGAAAAGTCGATTTTAACCGGACTGTTTTCGGTGTTGGCATCGCTTGCGATCTCGTTCAACATTGTTCCGTTGTTGGGTGGTCAAGTTGCGGGCGCGGGCCTGCTCATGACCATATTTTGTCCGTTGGCCATATCGATCCCAGCGTCGGCGCTGCATTTCACCCAGTCAGATAAAGTGCGACGGGCAGAGGCAGCGACGGCCTGACCGGTGTTCTCACAAGAAGCGCATTCATGGAAGATCTGGCTTTGACAAGTCAACGAGGTGGGACGGGCGCCCTGCTGTTCCTGGACCTGGACTACTTCAAGTCGATCAACGACCGGTATGGTCACGCGATCGGTGATGAAGCTCTTCCCTGCGCCGGACTTGTCCTCGCGCGCTTCCTGAGCGATTCAGATTTCGCAGGACGCCTTGGCGGTGAGGAATTTGGACTGTTTCAGAGCGATCTGACGTTTGAAAAAATGCCCGGCCGTTGCGAGGAGGTTCGGGAGGAGATCGCCCGTATCGTCTCGAAAACACCTTCTGGCACCCAGGTGCGGATCTCCACGAGCATAGGTGCGTGTTATTGCCAGCAGGGCTTTGATTTATCGGACTGCCTGAAAGCAGCGGACGAAAATCTTTATCAGGCTAAAGCCTTGGGCCGAAACAGGGTCATTGCATGAATACCGTCCGAGATGCCGAATGCTACGTCGCGCCCTTGAAGTTCAAGTGAGTCTCGTTCCATGCGGCCTTTGCAGAATCCTAAACTGCTATTGTTCCAACCCCTAATTGCTCATCACCATCATTACATCCTGAGTCAGATTGTAAAAACGTACAGCATCAACAGGCTCAACGTCGCGGCCATGGGCTGCTGCATTTCTCAACTCAAGCAGGCTTCGCAGTGTTTGGAATGTGCCGGTGGGAATGAAGCCCATTTCATAGATCCGCTTAATGTTTTGGCCGGTCGACTGCCTTTGGATCTCTTTAGGGTTCGTTGAAGTTATCAGTTTTGCAAGCTCTTGGATCTTTAGTTCCACCGGTCTCCAAGCATCAAGAATTGCGGCGTTTGGAGATAGTGCGATCAATTGCTGTAGTCGTGGATCGGGCAGTTCGTTTGCGTTTAGTCCCACGCCCTCCGGCTGTGCGTCAGGCATCGGCGCTGACTCTTCGATCTCGTCCAGCTTCTCCGCGAAATCTAGTACCTTGTCGCCCCAGGTCAGTTTCCTAACTTTTGCGAGCAACCCTCCAATCTGCGAACGGAAAAACCACGCTATGATGACTGCTGCCAACGGCCATGCCAGCGAACTGACAATAGATGCCGCGAAGTCCAAGCCACCCATGCCACCCAACCCACTGTCGTCGTGTCCAATCTTCAATTCCAGCATTATGTCCCCTCGTCCCCACTCTGATCCAGCGCTGTAATTCGGCAAAGGGCTCGATTTAAACCCGCTTCGATTTTTGGAGGGCATATCAGCTGCCAATAGCTCTTCAAAACGACTGCTTGCCGGAGCCAACTCCTCTGTGTAGCAATTCAACATCAGCTTGAATTGGGAGGGAAAATTGGGACAGGCCAAGCAAAATAAGAAATTATTAGACGGATGGAAAGATACGCTTTCCTTAGACGAGCGCATCGTATTCGATGTTGCTTTCAGATTGCACAACAACGTCATTAAGCCACGTAATGCAACCGGCATGTGCTATCATTCGGTGTTTTTTCTGTATCTTTATCTCAAAGAAAAGCATCGGATTACAGCTTCCCCAGTCATCGCGTATGTCAACGATGGTACCGATGATATCTTCATATCGCATGCTTGGCTCGAATTTAACGGGAAACGCACCGATGTTAGTTTAGCCGTAACAGATCCTAGAATAGGAACGGCGGGTCAACTTATCATTTTGGACCGGGTCTTTAAGTCCGGGCACGAATACGGGTATTTTCTTGAGATCCCCGAGGCTGGATTAAGGCAAAACGAAGCGCTTCGCCTGGCAGGGATGCGGGCCCTCTTAGAGCACAAAGAAAAAGAGCACGCGACCATGCTGAAGCGCGTGAATGACGATGACGCAATCCGCTCGTATCTTGATGCTGAGCCCAATGGCTTCGATTACCAGAAAATGGCGACCTTGATCTGATGGCGGTCAGACTGCCGAGCCTCAGAAATTACCAAACGTGACACCCGGGAAATAGGTGAAAATCAATGCCAATATTCATTAGCCACAGCCATCAGGACAAGGACTTTGTCGATAACCTCGCGAAGATGCTAGTGGTCGCAAAGCACCATGTGTGGGTTGATCGCTGGGAATTGAAGCTCGGCGACTCCCTGACGTCGCGCATCCAAGAGTCGCTTACGGGTTCAAGTGCGATCCTCGTCATCCTTTCCAAAAGCTCCGTTGCGTCAGAGTGGTGCAAGAGAGAACTGAATGCTGGATTGATCCGTGAATTGGAGGAAAAGAATACCATTGTCATGCCGGTCGTGATTGATGACTGCTCGATCCCGCTCTTTCTCAGAGATAAATTATACGCGAACTTTAACAAAGATCCTGACGAGGCGTTCAATCTGATCGATAGTTCGCTAGCTCGGATATCCAACCCAACGATGTCTAGGTTCCTGCAGCCAGAACACAAAACAGACTATGCTTTCGACTGGCGCAGCGCGCCAGCAAATGAACTGCACGATGGTTGGTTGCTCCGTTGGACGTTCATAGACCACGCAGATTCCATGGAGTTTTCTATCCTTAGCGAGTGCCGCATTTATGCGCCTAAGGATGCCGAAGAAGCTTTCTTTAGGGCCGCGAGAAACGGGCGCCAGATTGAATTTGGACGCGACGTTTTGGCTGCTATCGGTGCGATCCTCGATAGAAAGCCGCTCGTGGAAAATATTGAAGACAATCTGCCAAAGTTTGTAGCTTTCCAGGTGAAATGCATGGGTCAAAGCTTTGCTGTTCAATATAATTATCGGAGGCTAGGTGTGGATCAAGGTACTGATACTATCGTCTACTTAGACAATCACGTCAAATTGGCCATGGATTACATGAATTCGGTTATTGGCGGCGGGCAATGACCGCTCAGCCTCTACTGCGGTCACCTACAGTGTCATTCACCCTAGCTGAGCCGGCCCATTTAGGAGCGTTCCTCCCGGCGTCTTCTCAGAGGCAGAGCTCAAAGACATGACGACGCACCCAATGATATCGGGGCACAAAGCGGTGACTGTAACGCGGAGCAAGTTCTGCTTGATCAGATAATTAACCGCGCCGCCCGTCCCATCTTCCGTTCGGAATTATTGTAATAGCCCGAGGCCTGCGTGACCGACTTGTGCAGGGACTGCTGCATCGCCTCCGGTAATGGGACACCGCGGTTCGCCGCCTCGGTCAGATAACCAGAGCGAAGTCCGTGCGCTGAAAACTGCGCGGGGTCCAGCCCGGCTTGCTTGACGCGCGTTTTCAGGATGAGGTTTATAGACTGCGGTGTCATCGCCCGCCGATCGAGATTGCCCCACTGGTCGATACGGCGGAAAACCGGTCCTGCTTCAATCTTCGCCTCCTCGAGCCAATGCCGGAGCGCGGTCACGGGACGGCCGATCAGCACGACGTGTTCGTTGTCATCGGCCGACGTGGTTTTGGTGCGACCGAGACGGATTGTCAGGCAGGGGAGGAGAGGGGAGTGCTCGTCGGCAGGATTGGCGCGAACCGGTTCGTCGTCGACCAGATCCTCAACGCGCAATCCCGCTACTTCTGAACGCCGGCGGCCTCCGGAGGCAAACGCCATCAACAGCAGCGCCCGATCGCGCTGATCAACCAGCCGGTCGCCGGCGCAGGCGGTCAACAGCTTTTCCAGGATATCAGCGGTGACAGCTTTCTTGCTCTTTCTCTGCCTAGGTCGATTGATGGCGCGAACGGCCAGCCGAAGCGCGCTATTCAGCGACGGCGCCGAAAACGATCCGGTCAGCCCGCGCCAGCGCGTCAGGATTGACCAACTCGTCAACCGGCGGCGAACAGTCGCCGGCGCATGCGGACCTTTGCTTCTAAGCAGCCCCTTGACGCGGAGCGCCATCGCCACGTCTTCGGGCATGCCGTGATCGGGATTGGTTTCGCGCTCGGCCGGATCCCACAGATGATGGGCGACGAATTTCAGAAGCAGGCTTTCGGGTGCCGGCCAGGGGAGGGGAGTGCCGGTGGCGACGGAACACCAGGCTTCTAGATAGGCAAGGTCGGACGCCAGTGCCCGCATGGTATTGTCGCCCATGCCCTCGCTGGCCAGATGTTTGAGCGTGGCGACGTCTTCATCGGTCAGAAGTTCGGCGAGCTGGTCACGGCGATCAAACGGCAGGATGGCATCGAGCGCATCCAGTTCCTCTGCACGCTTCAGAACTGTCTGCTCTGCCGCAGGCACGATCTGCGAATTTTGCTTCATCTCACATGTCCTGCCGATATCGCGAGTTTGCAAATGTTCCGGAAATCCCGTATATTCCGGAACAAAGGAGCTTTATCATGACATCCACGGTTACCGCTGCGGCGGTTTCGAAAAATTTCGGGGCTTATCAGGATGCGGCCGTTCGCGAGCCGGTGATCATCACCAAGAATGGTCGGCCCCGCACGGTTCTGATCGCCTATGAGGACTATGTGCGTCTGGCAAAGCGTGACCGCCGGGTCGAACTTTCGGCGATGCTCGGCGACGATGAGCTCGCCGCCATTGAAGCATCGCAGATGGAGCCTGGTCTGGATCATCTCAATGCCGAACTGTTGACGGACAAGCATGCTGCCGACTGAACCCAAGGTTGGCTGGCTGTTTCGATATTCGTATCTCTGGCATTGGCAACATCTCGAAGGCCGGGAGGAAGGCGACAAGAACCGTCCCGTGCTGGTTCTGGCAATTGTTGCCACGCTGGAAGACGGAACGCCGGCGGTGCGGGTTCTGCCTGTCACGCATTCGCCACCGTCTGATCCGCAAGACGCTGTTGAAATCCCCGCCGCTACAAAGCGTCGCCTTGGACTTGACGACGAGCGCTCCTGGATTGTTCTGACGGAAAGCAACCGTTTTGTCTGGCCCGGACCGGACGTCAGGCCGATAGACAGCGAAAGCGGCTACTACGGAGCGTTGCCACCGGCCCTCTTTGAAGAGATCAAGCGCCGGTTTGTCGAGCGGGCGCGGGCGCAACGTCATCATGCGACGGCCCGAACCGACTAGCTGTTGCGTGGTTGTAGGTGTGTCACCCTGCCTCCCGTTTTCGGCCATCATTTTTCGTTTCGGTTTGTTCGCTGCGACTGTGATTTGCCCGGAGTTTACACCGTCCAGGAGTCGAAATCCATCACTATCGATACTTGAATATTATCGATGGCCAGGCGTGGCCTGATGCATCATATCCAGTGGCGAACCCAAACTTGGATATAGCTTTCGTGTGAGAGGTTTTTTACCATAAAATCAATGGCGTACCATTCCGGCAGATTGGCGATTTCGAGTTTTTTGGAACCGGCGTTTCGCGCCGGCATCGCTCTCACGCGTCTCGACGAGCGCATTGCCCGCGCGTCCTTCGGCCCGGGCTTCCTCGAACGATCTCAGTTCACCGACGCCTGTCCCTCGCTGTGGATCGACGGCGACCCAGCAAATTTTGTCTTCAGCGTTGGCGCTCCAATCAGACGCAGTCGCTCAGGCAGATGCTGCCTCAGGCTTTCCAAGTGCTTTGTCCAAGCCGCTCCGTCGCGCTGGGCTTCATCAAAGCCGTAAATAATGAGATGCGGATTGGGATCGATTGCCGGGGGCTCGCCGCTTTGAGCTATCTGCTTTACTAAAGAGTGTGGCTGTCGGCCGTCTACTTTTCCGCTCGCGACTGACCGCATTTCACTTAGTCGTACCAACGCTTTGGCTGTTTGAAGATATCTCTGGGAGAGGTTCTCGGAGTGCTGAGTGAGGGCACTCTCATAGTCCCTGATTTGCTCGAGAACGCCAGGTTTACCGATGGCGGATCGAAGGCCCGCGTTAGAGAAATGCTTGGCTTCATAGAAGCGTATTGTCGGACGCCCGTCTTTCGACGTAACGACGGCTGCGTCGATCCGGTCCTGCTTTCTCTTTGAATCCTCGGCCTCATCATCGTCTAGAGCAGTGGGACTACCATCCATCCTAGCAAGTGCGATTTCGGAATCGATGACATTGTTGTTCCCGACCAGCATCGGATGGAGGCCAGCTTTCTCAGGTCCTACATGAAGCTGGGCTGCCTTGATCATCGAGTTAAGCGTCTTCAATCCACCGTATGATGAAAAAACTGGAGCCACACCTGAATGCGTAAATTGCCCGCCTTGCAACGAGACGTATGACTGGTTCGGGCGAATTAGATATTTGACATGAACGGTAGGAATGATCTTCGACGCCTTCCAATCGATTCGGAAGATCGATGCGCCTCGGTGATAGGCGTTTAAAGAATTTCGTCGCACGGCCAGGACGAGATCCTTATGGCCCAGAATGTCTTTCCACCAATTCTCTCCGTCCGACGAGGCTAGCTCATCAAGGGCTTCAAGGAACTGCGGTGCCAGCATAGGCTTCATGGGTATCGTCATCCTACCTCAGTGCCCGATCGCCGCGTATTCGCCGCCAAACCGTTCGCCCCTGCAGAAAGATTCCGTAACGAAGTTGACGCTGCCCTCGCCAGGCAGAATGAAGAGAAACGGGTCGGACTTCATCGAACCAGCCAAGCTGTCTGGATACTGGTTATTCGCATCAAACTTTAGCGGACGGCGTTTCATCGCGATCTTTTCTTCGCAAAAGACCTTCTTAGCGGCCAGCCTGTCCGCCATGACCCAGCGAACGTCGTAGTTTTTGGCGCCTTTTTGACCGATTTCATGCCAGCAGGGGTATTGTTTCCCGCAGCTGCCACCCCATTCACCGCCATAAGGGTCCCGCTCTTCAGCGTACGCAGATGACGCGATGAAAGCGAATGAGATGGACAAGGAGAGATTGCGATAATTCACGGAAAGGCCACCATATAGCGCCCAAAGTTTCCCCGGAAACTGTTTAGATTTCATTGAGCAAGCACATGATTTCCATATTTTAAGTCGCTCTTAATCTGAACTTGGAGGAACGGCCATGGTCGTCGAACGGAAAGGTCGGCACACTGTCTTTGACAGCAAAGCCTTTCCGGCGCTGAACACGGCCGACGGTAAAGTCGAGGGGTATGCCTGGCTTGCTGAGCGCGTGAACACCTTCATCAACGTCGTCCGACCGCGGGTGAGGTCGGCAGCCACTGACTACGCAGAGCGCCTTAGTTGATATGATCTTGATCGACCGAAGCTGGCTCCATTAATCAATCTCAAGTATCTCGCGAAACAGAGCCCGTGCCCGTCCCGCGAACTCAACAATATCTTCGCGACACTCCAGATTTTCGATGTTCGCGGTAAGACGGCAGGACTGGACGCCCTCAATTGCCTCGAACGGAAGATCGCCGTGTTGCGCGTCTTTGTCCGGCCAGTGGCCATTGTTCCAAACATGCCTAAGCCAGTTGGTGCTCTCGTCCATCGTATCTGTGCATTTCCAGGCAATAACGGATATCTCTGAGCGGGTCGTATCCGAAGAGGCGAAGATGTTTGGATCCGGTTCGCCCTTAAAGTCTATCCCCGGGACGAATGCGGTGTCTGTCGTAACATTGATCTCGAGCATCCATTCCCCCTTTTGGGGGTAGTAGGATTTCTGAGCTGCATTGGTGAAGAGATAAGACGTGCAGTTTAGCGGCAGGAAATCCCAAGCCCATTTATCAAATGGTGACGTCGTCTTTTGAGGAGGATGTGCATGGTTGGCGTTGCTCCACGCATAGAACGTCCTGTCCGAAAACAGCTCGCCGATAAGCCTTACCGTATCCAAAACTCTTCGATAGTAAGAATGAAGCAGACGTTGGGATTCCCGAACGTCTGCAAGCGCATGAGATAATTCAGTCATGGGTTTCCTGAAAATTATAATCAACAAGAACTGCTTTTGACCGGTGGTCTATTCGATGATGCGCAGTCAGACCGCTGAAGGACTGGATCTGCCGGTAGCCGGCCAATGCCAGTGCGCTCACGATGTCGCTCAGGATCCTCGTATCACGTAGGTCAGTTGTTTCTTTTCCGACTGCGATCACTGCCTCCAGTAATTTTGGCCAATTGGCGGCGAGAGCTTTTACCTCGTGACCGCCTTTTTGCAGGTCCTGGAGGATGCGGCTCAAATAAGAAGCTTCATGCTGCCCAAGCCCGCCTATGGCAATAAGGTACGGTTTTGCATCGCCATCAATTGTCGCCGGTAATTCGTGATATGCAGTCCATTGGCGGCGCCACTGGTCGGCGCATTGGTCAAGACCAATTCCCAGCTTCGCCTCGATGATCAAATCGATCTGAACTGACGGGTCGCCAACGTTAATCTGCAGAAAGACGTCGGGCTCCACGGTTCTCGCTGCGCCATCTCCTTCCGGCCAGGTCGGCCAGAACTCAACATTATAAAGCTCTACCACCTTATAATCCGGAAGTTCGAAGCCCAGCCCACGCCGTAAAATCTTCCACACCATCGGGCCTTCAAGATATGAGAGACGCCCGAATACTGAAGCAGTCAGCAGATCCTCTGAGCTTCGAAACAGATCTCGCCAGCTGGCACCAACTGATATGTCCTGCTTGACGCGGCCGGCTTTGCCATTCGTTAAAGCAATCAGCATTCTTCGAGTTGTCCCTGTGTCTTTCATGCAAGGTAATGAACACCTCACGAAAGGCAAGCTGCTGTGGCGCGGAGGTAAGCGGGGCTGATTTGGTAGCAGTGCCCGATAACGGGCAGTGCGGAGGGCGAGATTGCGTCGATGTGCTAGCCCTTGGCATGGAGTTTCGGCAACAACAGAGGGGCTCAGGCCATGCGGCAGATCGACATTGATAATCTGGACGAGGCGGCCCTGGTCGAACTCAATGCGCGCATCGTCGAACGGCTGCAGTTCCTGCATCATCAGCGGACTGCAGCTGCGTTGCAGGACATTCGGGTTGGAAGCGGCGTGACGTTCGAAGGGCCGGGGGGAGCAACGATCCGGGGCATCGTTATTCGCCGCAACAAGAAAACCGTGACTGTGCATGCCGACGATGAGCGACAGTGGAACGTGTCGCCGACGCTGCTGAGGCTTACCGGCTCCCATGTGCTCGGTACGCTGGATGGCGTCATGACGGGCAAGGCCAAGTTAGACGGGGCCAAGTCAGGTGGGGCCGGTACGAGCGCATCGGATAAGATCGTTGCTTTCCCCAAGCCTGATCGCCGTTGATGTGCTCAGGCTCTGACGGCGATCATCGTGGCCAGCGGAGTAATGGCTCGATGCGATGTGCCGATCCCCAGCCGATCGCCAAGATAGTGCCAGAACGACAGGCCGAGCTTCTGGCAGGTCTTCATCAGGCCGAGCATGCTGTCACGCGCCTGTCGACCGTTACGACTGACCGTGCCGCCGGAGATCTTTCGCTTGATGACAAAGCCACGCAGATCTCTTTCTGTCGTTTTCCACTCAACCGTGAGAATGCGCCCGTTTCGGCAGGTCTCGGCAATTAAAGCGAGATTTTTCGGTGCGATATTCGGCGTTGACGGCTTCAGATTCGGCAATAACATTTTGTGTTGTTTGCCTGTTTTTGATCAAGCCTGGCCGAAGGCAGCCATTTTGTCCACTGCGGGGAATCTCACATTAAGTGCCGAGATCGATGCCAAAATCTCGAATCAAGTGCCCAATCTTCAATTTACGTGCCGCGCTATCCTATTGAAATTCTTGCATGCCGAGTCTTGCGATGAAATGCGAAACGACATCGTTCAGACCGGTTCGCCTGTTTCCTGGGGGAGGGGGTCCCCCGGCTTAAGCGTCCAAACCATGTGCGTTTTGTTTCCAACCTCTGCCAACACCTTTTCGACATCGATTGGTGATAGGTGCTGGGTCACGGAGGAGGTTGGATGAAATTCCGGCGTAAAGCTCCTGACAAGTCGGCTTTCCTCGAAGAAGTGATGCGCGGCGCCCGGTAGTATCTCCATCGGCATTGGAATTTCGGCGTTTGGATTGTGATAGACGTTGAGCCCTTCGATCCAGGTTTCCTCATAACCGTCCGCATTCACGATGACCCGAAATATTTTTGGCAGGGTTGCGTTGGGGTTATGGTCGACCATACGGCCCTCTCGGATCGCAAGCACCTGTCCGGAACCGAATTTTCCCAAGATGCCGAGACGGTTAAATTTTGCGATCGTGCCCGCATTGGTCGAGATGACCGCACTGACGTGCCGAGAGTCAGGCAGTCGAAAAAAGCCGGAGGGGACAGGAGCCTTGTCTCCCCATTGGTGCGTCTCGACCCGCACTGGCGAGATGATCAATTTGCCTTCGCTGTCGAGAGCTGCGGGATATTCATAACCCCACAGATACCGTTCCAATGCAGATTGTGACCGCACCATCGACATGGAGGAGGAGAAATCGGCAATCGCAAGGACGAATGGCTTGCCGCTGACATGGGAGTGTTCCCAGTATTTCTTTTTGAGTTTTGAATACAACGCGCTGCCGAACTTGATCGGCATGTAGTCCTTCAAAAAGCGGTTCACTTCTTCGGGCGTATCGCTCGGCGGTGGAGGCATTATGGTCCCATTCTTGATGGTCGGGCCGACAGTTACCGCCTCAATATACAGTTCACCGAACAAACCGGCGGCGCAAAAATCGGGGACGTTCTTTTCCCGGCTCAGCACGTATCCCGCCTCGATCAGCATGGCATAGAGATAGAGCTCCCAGATGCGCTGGTCGAAACCCGTCGTCTGAAACTGTTCGATGAAATTGCCATCTGCATCCTCATACCAGCGCATCATCGGCTCAATAATATTCCGCGCTGGCGAGTATCCCTCGTTGGTTGAGAGCTCAACGAACGAGGGATGCAGCCTCCCTTCGTCGTGGAGATGGCTGAAGAAATCGACTGGCTGACCTTTTTCATCGCCTTGATAGTGTTCTTCCGCCAGCGCCTCAGCGGCGCTGCGCATAGCGGCGAAAAGTTCTTCCCTCGCTGCGTCAGGGGTGGGAGAAAAATCCGTTACGTGGACACCGCGGAAGCAAAGTTTCCGGTCTCTCGCCATCACGATACCTCCGAAATCCTGATCCTCGAGGTCCTGGGTCGCGATGCCGATGACATTGCCGCCCTCTGCTTCGAAAAATTCCAGCTCCTCCAAAATAAGCGGTGTCCGAGGGTGGCGAGCATAGCCTCCCAAGGCATTGAAGCGTGTGATGGAGATAGGTTTGATTTGCAGTTCGCTCATGATCTATCTTTGCACAGTAATCCTGACGGCGACAACAGGGAGTTGTAGGAGCGATCCTTTTGGGGTGCGTGATCCCTCCGCCGCCGCCGATCTATGTGGAGGGGCGGATAGGCCTGATAGGCTTTTTGTGACCTGGTTTAGTCATGCTGGGGCCCGTGCAATCCCGAGCAGCGAAACCGCCAGTAAAATCAATGCGGGACAGTAGAAAAATGAGGAATCTTTAAATTGCTGATGCTACTGCTGATGGCAACGGCAGCATAGGAGGTAGGCGTGGTCGGTGTGCAGCAACATTTGCCAATTTTTGATGTCGAACTCGACCGCAACAATCCTCGCATCCGTCGGTTTGTTGAGGGATTCGAAGGTGAGCTGACCGACGACAATATTCAGCTGGCCCTCGATATCGGGGGAGACGACGGGGACAGTGGCAAAGGTGTCACGAGTGCTGACAAGCTGCGGAATTCAATTCTCGCGAATCGCGGGATAATGCAGCCGATCATCGTCTGTCGCAACGAAGCGGGCCGATATCTTTGTATTGAAGGAAATACGCGCCTGTTCATATATCGCCAGTTCCACGAAAATGGAGTTGCTGGGGACTGGTCGACGATACCCGCAATCGTTCACGAGACACTCGCCGGCGACGGCATCGATGCGATCAGGCTTCAGGCACATCTGGTAGGGCCACGCGCGTGGGACGCCTATTCGAAGGCCAAATATCAATGGGAGCTTCACTTCAAGCACCTGATGCCCCTGGACCGGTTGGTCGACTTGTGTGGCGGGGACCGGCGCGATGTTCAGAAGTCGATCAACGCATATGCGGACATGGAAAATCACTTTCGCAAGCTTCACCAACCGGGCGAATTCTATAACACTCAACGATACTCCGGTTTTGTTGAACTTCAGAACACGAAGGTGAAAACGGCCATTTTTCGGGCGGGCTTCTCGCTCGACGACTTCGCCTCCTGGCTGAAGGAGAAGAAGATCGATGGTCTGATCGCCATTCGCCAGCTCCCGCTCGTCCTCGGAGACAAGAATGCCCGGGCAATATTCCTGAAGAAGGATATCAAGGCGGCTCTCGACGCCATCGAACGTCCCGACATCGGTGCCGACCTACGCGCGGCCAGCCTTAGCCAGTTGGCACGAGCAATTACCGAGAAAGCAGAGAAGATCCCGTTCATCGAGATCCAGCGTCTGCGCCAAAACCCAGATGACGATGTCGTGCGGTACGTGCTGGATGCCTTGGACGCGCTGCAGAATCTGGCTGGAGAATTCCAGCAGCGGAGGGATGATGTCGGGTGAGACGAGCGCGCATACGGTCCTAGTTGAGCGGCTAATATCCTACGTCCGCGCACGGCATTGCCCGCCGCGTGGCCTGCTTGTCCTCGCCGACCATCATACCTACGGCAACAATCGTCCTCCGCAGATAGCGGGATACACGCCAGATCTGTTCGCCAGCGACTTGCCAGCGACTTTCGAAGTTATTGGCGAAGCGAAAACGATGGCCGACCTCGAGACCGGTCGCTCTCATCGCCAGATATCAGCGTTCCTCGACTATCTGTCGGTCCGCCAAGGCTCGAGCTTTTATCTGGTTGTTCCACCGTTTCAGCGACGCCGTTCAGCCGCGATTGTTGATGGATTGCGCACGCCCGCTCACAGCGGCATAGCAGTTGAGGTGATCGATGGTCTCTGAACCCTCCACGCGGCTGAAACGAAACCCGTCGCTGAACCTTGGTTTGCGTCACTCAGGCTTTCTATACCAGCTTGAGGCGGTTGAAGCCGTGAAGGATCTACCCTATGCCGCGCTTTTTCACGAGCAGGGTCTCGGCAAGACAAAGATTGCCATCGACCTTGCGCTTGAGTGGCTGAAAACGGATGCTGTCGATACGGTCGTGTTCGTCACCAAACGTGGGCTTATTCAAAACTGGCAGGACGAGATCAAGGCCCATTCGTATCTCTATCCGACGATCCTCGACCAAAATCACGCCGGAAATTTCTTTGCCCTTAACTCCCCGAGCCCGGTTTTCCTTGTTCACTACGAGGTTTTTCGCACCGAACAGCGTCGTCTGGGGCTTTTCGCAAAAACTCGGCGCGTCGGCGTTATCCTCGACGAAGCACAGAAAATCAAAAATCCGGAATCGGACCTCGCCCGGGCTTTCCATGCGATTGCTCCGGTCATGAAGCGCCGCATCATTATGACCGGTACGCCTGTGGCGAACAGGCCCTACGACATCTGGTCACTCATCTACTTCCTCGATCAGGGTGAATCTCTCGGTACGGATTTCGAAGCTTTCAAGAGTGGCCTGGATCTCAGCAACGACCTTTGGGTGAACCAGACCCGGCGGGACGCCTTTGAGGACGAGCTAGGTGACCTTTTTGATCGCATCCGCTCATTTACCGTTCGGGAAACGAAATTGACGGCTGGGATCCAGCTTCCGGAGAAGCGAATTCAAAATGTTCCGGTCGACATGAGCCCACGCCAGAAAGCTCTCTACGACGAGTACCGAACAGACCTTGGTGCATCGATTGTCGTCAATGAGCGACAGACGCTCGACGACGCTGAAGAAAGTCTCAAGCGGCTACTTCGACTGGTACAGGTCGCATCCAATCCTAAACTCGTCGACGATTCTTACACCGAAACTCCTGGAAAATACGCCAAGCTGCATGATCTTGTGACCACGGCGACCATCTCAGGTTCAAAAATCATCGTCTGGACCAGTTTCGTTAAAAATGCTGACTGGCTGCAATCTCGCCTTACAGAGTTTGGAGCCGTTAAAGTACACGGGGGCGTGGAGCTCGCCGACCGCAACGATGCAATTGCTAGGTTCAAAGCTGATCCATCCGTGAAGGTTCTCGTTGCAACGCCGGGTGCGGCGAAGGAGGGTCTCACGCTTACGATTGCCAACCACGCGGTCTTCTATGATCGTTCCTTCAGCCTTGACGATTATCTTCAAGCGCAAGACCGGATTCACAGGATTTCGCAAACCGACACCTGCTTTATTTGGAACCTGATCGCCATAGAATCGATCGACGAATGGGTGGATTCCCTTCTTGCCGCGAAAAGACTGTCTGCCCAGCTTGGGCAAGCCGACATCAGCAAAGAAGAATATCGCCGCCTGGCAAACTACGATTTCGGCAAGATAATAAAAGAAATTCTCGGTCTGGAGGTTTAATTGGGAAGTTCGGGAGAGAACGCGATGTTTAACAGGGTCAGCGAGCAGGGCTCGGTGATCCTACGCGGTGTGGAGATTGTCACGCGTACCCTTGACATCGATGTCAGGGCTTTGAAGTTCTATGTCGATAATCCTCGAATTTATTCCTTTATGCGCGCGGACGGCGTAAAGCCGACACAGAGCGATATTCTTGCAAAGCTGCAGACCCTCGAGCACGTTAGAGAGCTGGTGCAGGACATCCGTGCCAACGGCGGTCTGATCGACCCTCTAATAGTGCGAGACGGTGATTTCGTTGTCCTCGAAGGCAATAGTCGGCTAGCGGCCTATCATTACCTCGTCGCTGAAAATCCTGTTTCGTGGGGTAAGGTAAGGTGCACCCTTTTGCCGGCCGACATCGACGAAAAATCGGTGTTCGCCTTGCTTGCGCAGTATCATGTCAAGGGCAAGAAGGACTGGGCTCCTTATGAGAAGGCTGGCTTTGTTTATCGACGGTTCAAAAATCAGATGGTCGATATCCCGGCCATCGCCAAGGAAATCGGTCTTACCAAGGACGAAGCGAAGCACCTCGTCGCAGTCTACGAGTTCATGATCGAGCATGGCGACGGCGACCGCGAACGCTGGAGCTACTACGACGAGTTTCTGAAGTCCCGGAAGATTAGGAAGGTCCGTGAAGAAGTGGCTGGTTTCGACGACTTCATCGTCAGCGAAATCCAAGCCGGTCATTTTGGCAAGGCAATGGAGTTACGAGACAAGCTTCCGGTGATCTGTACAGCAAGCAGCAAGATCGTCCGGCGCTATATGGATGGTACCTACGACTTCGCCGAAGCGCATGAGGCCGCCGTCACGGCGGGGGGTGAAAGCCACGTGCTCAACAAGCTGATCCGTTTCAAAAAGTGGTTAGTCGAAACATCCACTGAGGATGATATCCTCGATGCGCCAAAACAGGTCCGGGACCGCATCCAGTACGAGCTGAAGGAAATCGAAAAAAAATCTCGCAAATACAAAGACCTGGTTGAGACCAAAAAAAATGTGATCGATGTCCAGTGATCAGTCGGAACCCGTGAGCATGACTGAACCAGGTACGATCGGCCTCAAAAATTAAAGCGCTTGCATCCGATCAGATGGAAGCAGCAAATGAGGTCTGAAACACTTCGAGAGTGCTTGACTTGCACGGCCATAACCGCAAAATTGCACTGAGGGAATGCAATATTGTGTTGCGGGAAATGCCATGTCTGACGTTTTGTCAATTTTTTGCTCGATCGGAAGCTCTGCCGGAAGGATGGTTCTCCTTGGTTTTGCGCCCGCTAAAGTGTTGCATGCTCTAAGTTTTCCCGACGTCTTGAACGAGGACACGGGTGCCGGTTATCAGCGGCGCTTCAACTCGCAGCACAGTCAGGATTTTCGGCGCTATATTCGCCAACCCGGCGCTTCAACCATCCCGCTGACCCTCAACCTCCGGCCATCGGCTAACGCATGGTCGGTTTGCGACAAGGGCAACGGACAAGCCGAACTCAAGATCAGTGCTGATGCCGGGAAGATCATGGCGCAGGTCGATTGCCAGCACCGGCTAGGCTTTCTGGGGGAGGTGGATCTGTCGCTTCCTTTCATGTGCTATATCGGCCTGAGCGTTGAGGAAGAGATGGAGGTATTCCGCACCATCAACAGCAAGGCGAAGGGTCTTAGTACCAGTCTGCTGGATTTTCATGATGCGCATTTGGCGGGCGATCTTGCTAATGACCGGCCCGAATTGTTCATTGCCTTGCATCTCAACAATGACCCGGAATCACCGTGGTATCGACAGCTGGACCTCGGTGGTACCAGCACATCCGGCATGACGCGACGGGCATCACTTCGGACAATGCAAAAGGCGATCAAGCGCTTCTTGACGGCTACAAAAATTCTGAAAACGAAGTCGACCGAGCGGGCCGCCCAAATCGTGCTTTCCTTCTGGAAAGCCGTTTCCGAGGTGCTTCCCGAAGAATGGGCAAACACCCGCAAGCATATTTTGAACAAGGGGTTGGGCGTCTACGCGATGATGGATATCGCCGCAGACCTCTACCGTGAAGCGCCCGATGACAGCGGCCTTGATCGAATCTCGTTTGTGAACGCGCTTACGGACTTCGCTCACCAGGTCGATTGGACGACCAAGGGAAAATTGTACGGATTGGGCGGTGAGGGCGGCGTTCGCCCTGCCGTAGATTACATTCGCGACGTTCGCAAACGCGCGCATTTGAAAGTCGTCAGCAATGGCTAACAAGAATATTCTGCTTATCGAACCGGGCTACAAGAACAAGTATCCGCCATTGGGTCTGATGAAGATTGCCCAGTATCATGGTCCTCGTGGCAAACGTGACCGCGTCCGTTTCATCAAGGGTGAGGATCGCTCGGTGATGAATGAAGCATGGGACCGGATTTACGTCACCACGCTGTTTTCATTTGAATATCCGAAGATTTCGCAGTCGATCGATTTTGCACTGGAAGTGGCGAACGGCCAGGCAGACAAGGTTTTCGTCGGGGGGATTGCCGCTTCCCTCATGCATGAGCGGTTTCTGGATGAGCGTCGCTGGCATGGGATCCGGTTCATCAAAGGGCTTCTTTCAGAGGCTCCCGCCGTCTCTCTGCAACTCGATGAGTTCGCCGAAGAGCTTTATTCCAGCGACACGACGGGAAGGCCGATCGAGGATCTTGTGCCCGACTATGATATTCTGACGCAGATCGATTATCGGTATCCCGTGCGAGATGCCTATTTCGCTTACACGTCACGCGGCTGCATTCGCAAATGCCATTTCTGCGGTGTGCCAAAACTGGAGGGGATGCAGCGCGACACCGAGTCATTGACCGACCTGGTTCGCGCCATCGATGAGCATTACGGTCCAAAGAAAGACCTGATCCTCATGGACAACAACGTCGTCGCTTCCGCCAGGTTCAAGGAAATCATCGCGGAAATTAGAGATCTCGGCTTTGTGCCGGGCGCAAAGCTTATGAGGCCCGGCGCCAAAGTCGCGGTTCAGCGGCGGGTCGACTTCAATCAGGGCGTAGACGCGCGGATCTTGTGCAAGGATCCAATGTATCTACGGGAATTGGCGACCATTTGCCTCAAGCCACTGCGCATTGCGTTTGACCATCTGGGTGTCAAAAAACCGTATGAACAGGCTGTGCGCTACGCGGCGGAATATGGACTGACGGAATTATCGAACTACATGCTCTATAATTTCCATGACGGTCCTGAAGACCTTTTCGAGCGCATGCGTTTGAACGTGACCCTCAACGAGGAACTCGGCATCCGTATCTGGTCGTTCCCGATGCGTTACCAACCGACCAACCGTCCCAACCGCGGGCATATCGGTGAGAAGTGGTCGCGCTACCAGCTGCGCTCGATGCAGATTGTGCTGCAGGCGACCCATGGTATAGTCAGTGGGGCACCGGAATTCTTCAAGCATGCATTCGGCGATACATTTGAGGACTACGCGCGCATCTTGATGATGCCTCACGACTTCATATTCAATCGCACCTGGTACGAACGATACGATCAGGATCAGAAACTCTACGAATTTCAGGCAGAGTTTGCTGCACTCGACAACTACGAGCGGGCGGAGCTTATGGAGTTGCTGTCGTCGCGTGATCCACGAGAATTCGTTACGCTCAGCGATTACGCTGCCAACGATAAGGTCCGCCGGATTTTACGGTTCTATATCCCGGTATCCAAGGATGAGCTGACGACGATCTGGTCGACGCAAAAAGAATTGATCCGCTTGGAATCGATGTCGGACCTTGGGCTCGCCGAAGACGAGCGCGTTGAGGACGCCGGATTGGACTATGAGGAAGAGAGCATCGCGATCACTGCAGAGCTCGCACCAAAGCAGAGGGCTATTGCATGACCGAAGCACCCCGTATCAGCCGAGCGGCCCTTGCTGCTGCAAAAAGTGTTGGCGAGAGTGAGTACCTCAACGATATCGTCATAGGCCGCGATGTTCTGGAACTCGTTTCGAGCGCAATGTACGTCGACCCAATGACGGTCTATCGCGAATACGTTCAGAATGCCGCCGACGCCATTGATGATGCCAGAGCTCGGAATTTGCTTATGCCGGACCTGCCCGGCGAGGTGACGATAACCATTGATCAGATGCAACGGACGATCCGCATTCGCGACAATGGGGCCGGTCTCACAAATGCTGAATTCGCCCGGCGTATGCCGGCGCTGGGTGCAAGCAGCAAACGCGGAACCAGCGCCCGCGGTTTTCGTGGCGTCGGTCGCCTGGCCGGCCTTGGCTATGCTCAGGAACTGATATTCCGCTCCCGTCGGTCCGCCGAGGAGCCGGTCGCAGAGCTTTCGTGGGATTGCCGCAAGCTCAAGGCGCTGCTGCGCCAGGAAGACGGCGATATTGAAAGCCTGATCCGCTCAGTCGCGACGCTTCGAAAGCGGCATGTGAGCGAAGATCCGGATCGATTTTTCGAAGTCGAGTTGCGCGGCGTCGTGAGATTGCGGAGCGACCGGTTGATGAACCCCGCCGCTGTCGAGGAATACTTGGGACAGGTGGCACCTGTTCCCTTTTCGCCCGAGTTCCGGTTCGCAGACGAGATCCGGGCAGCGCTTGCGCCGATGGTCGACCTGGGCGAATTGCACATTCGGATCAATGACAACGAGGCCCCGGTCTATCGGCCGCACCGCGACGTTTTCGTCCAGGAAGGCGGCAAGACGACTCGGATTGACGCCCTCTCCATCGCTGAGATTCCTGGCATCGACGGTGACATCGCCGCTATCGCCTGGATCCTCCATCATGACTACGAAGGCGCTCTTCCCAACGCATGGGGTACGAAGGGCCTGCGGCTGCGTTGCGGCAATGTCCAGATCGGTGAACACGGGCTACTTGAAGACCTGTTTCCGGAAACCCGGTTCAACAGCTGGGCGATCGGTGAAATTCATATTGTCGACCGGAAGATTGTGCCCAACGGTCGGCGCGATCATTTCGAGCAGAGCGCGCACTATCATAACTTGACCAATCAACTGGCGCCGATTGCCCGCGATATCGCACATCGATGCCGTACCAGCTCGATCAAGCGTAATTGGATCCGTGAGATCGAGACGCATTCGCGGATGGTCGAGGAAACGGTAAACATTCTCCAGCAAGGCGTTTTGGGCCCGGATGAATACGGCAAGAAGCTCGTTGCAGCGGAAGAAGGACTGCGGCGCACCCATCGTGCCCTGTCGCAGAAAATCTTTAGCGAAACAGAAGTCTGCAGCTACCGCGAGGACGTCACGCGTCTGGAGAACCGCGTCGCTTCCCTCGCTGGACAAATGGTCCCCGAGCAACTGCAAGCCTTTCCCGAACGCGACCGCGAGGTTTTCATGAAAATCTGCGAGGCGATCTATCAGGTATCCACCAGCCAATCCTCGGCAAAAGCTCTGATCGATAAGATTATGGCCAAGCTTGAGATAGACTACGGTGAAACAGGGAAGGGTAGCGCCGGCTAACGCTACGAACAACATTCAACTATACAAGTTGACGAATGGATTGCGGTTGATGCAATTTTAAACTTTGCACCCCAGATTGTGCCCATTCTCATATGGCTTCCCTTAAATGTTGAAACAAAGCCCGCCCGCTCTTCTTTCCCTTCCGACGGGGGATGAGACATCCATCGATTTCAAGCAGCGCTTGCAGGCGCTGCTCCTCGATAGCTCGACGCATCTTTACGTGGACACTTCATTTCTGATGTGGTTGACGAAAGTCGGATCGGCCTCGCGCAATCAGCTCACCGACTGGCTTTTGGACAACTGTGGCAACCGCGTTCACGTCCCGGCTTGGGCAGCGCATGAATATCTAAAGCATCATGTTGCCGGGACGATTTCTGAAGAGCTTGGGAAGAAGCTCGAGGAGGTCAAGGGCGCGCTCGGCGGCATCTATACATACTGTCGGCCATTCGTGGATGAAGCGACCGAGAAGGGCCATAGCGATCCCGTGGCTGCTCGCGCCACGGCCCGCGATGCGATCAATACACTGGCCGACTTCATGGCGCGGGTCAAACAGTGGACGAACGGATATCAGCGCAATGCTGTCGAGGTAATATCCTTCATTAACACGACCGCAATCGGAAACACGCCGCTTTTCGACTATTTCGAGACCTTGTCATCGACCGGCGACGCTCGCTATGTCGGATCGGTACCGCCAGGTTTTCAGGATCGCGGGAAGAAAGGAAAGTTGTCTGCGAGCGATGAAGGCGATGATGAGAAGTTGCGCGCAAGCAACAAGTTTGGCGACCTCGTTTTCTGGAAAGAGATCCTCGCCCACGCTGCCAGCGACGCGGTGCACTCAATCGTCATTCTGACAAATGACCGGAAGAACGATTGGCGCCTCGGTGGTGGCGCAGGTAGTGCTTTTGACGCGCGTATGCTTGAGATGCGCAAAAACTGGACGCCTTTGCCACGTCCTCACCCGATGCTCGCACTCGAGGCGCGCCTCTCGGCTCACGTCGCTCACATCGAGGTCCTCGACAGCGTCTATCTCGGCGCTGTGCTTGACGGTTTGGCTCCAGACATCGTCAAGGCGTTTGTCGATGTGGCGACTGTTGCCGACGCGCCAGGCCTTGGTGATTCAAGCAAGACGACCGGCGAGAAGCCACCATCTGGGCCGCCGGAAGGATGGGGATCTGAACCGAAGTTGATTTTTGCTGAAGCCAAGCTGGTCAGTGCCAAGACATCGCCTTTGCGGCGAGCCCTGATTGCAAGCCGCGACGCGCCAAAAGACAACGTTTTGGCATTCGTTCAAAGGCTGTTGCAGATCGAAAATGGCATGTCTCTCGCACTCTCGGACGCGTTTGACGGACCAGTCCTGGAGAATTTCTCGCATAACGAGTTCGTTTCGTTTGCTCGACTGTTGCACGACGCAGCCATCGAAGGATCGCCGGGCTACGTCGAGAAGATTACCGACTTTATCTCGGCACTGGATCGTTTTCCGGTCGAAGCGGCCACATCGATTTATCTTGGCTTTCTGGCTTCGGCTTATCTTATCCGCGAGAAGAACGAGACCAGATTGCCGCCCCGTAGTCCGGTGGCGGAATTGCTGTTCGCGCGCCAGGCTGAACCCTATGCTCAAACGCCGATAGCGCTGATCGAGGCGAGGTTGCGTGACAACGAATTTCAGCCGATCTACCTGCCCAGTGCCGACGCGCCGACGATCCCTGTCGAGGTCGATATTCAAGCGGACACTGACGCGCTCGACGAAATCTGCAGTTTCAAAGTTAATGGCGTTGAGCTGCTGATTGCCGGTCAGGTGGAAGAGAGCCTTAATCTGCGCAAGCTTTTCCCAGAACCCGTGGCATTGAGCGTTGCCAGCCTCGCTGTGAAAGCGTGTGAAATTTTCACACTTCCCTTTTCTCAGTTGGAATTCGCACCGAACGTGCCGCAAACTGTCACGTTCAATGAAACGAGTGGTTTCAAGCGTCCCGGTGATGTCTATTTTGTGAAGGACGCCTGATATGGCCGATCTACAAACACCCGTCCTCTTTGATCCGTTCTTTGGCGGTTTCGTCCTGGAAACGTTGACGATTGGAATGTACGGGGAAGCGCGCAACGCCATCCGCGAATATATTCAAAATAGCTTCGATTCCATACAGCGCGCGATTGAGGAGGTGAAGATACTTCCGGTCGGCGGTGGATTGATTCAGATCGAGATGGCTGCCGACAAGAAGAGCCTGGTCATTCGCGATAACGGCGCCGGCCTTCCGGTTAAAAATGCCGCTGCCATTTTGACGCGTGTCGGTGCATCGACGAAAAGTCACCGAAGAAATGCCGGATTCCGAGGTATCGGCCGATTGGCCGGCATCGTGTTCAGCAATACGGTGACGTTTGTGACCAAGGCCAAAGGCGAGCGGGAGCAAACCACCGTAATCTTCAACGCCAAAGCCATGCGCGATGCCATGACTCCCGGAAAAGGGAGTTCGAAGTCCGCGGAAAACCTTCTGCGCGAGACTGTCAGGGCGTTCCGTACTCCGCATAAGGAAGCTGGCAAACACTTCTTCGAGGTACGGCTCGAAGGCTTCGTTGATGAGCCGGACGAATGCAAATCATCCACCGAGATGTATGATTTTGTCAGCCAGGTAGCGCCTGTGCCTTATCCCGCCGGCTTTCCATTTCTGGCGAAATTGCAAGGTGCGGCGAAACAGAGCGGCATCCCGGTCGAAGAAGTCCAGATCACCATCAAAGACGGCGCTAAGGCTCCGGTTTCGGTCACGAAGCGGTTTGGCGCGACCCATACCATCGCGAGCGGGGAAACCGAGATCACCGATTGCGATATCCATTGGAAGGCGGGCAGAAAATGGTGGGCCTGGGTCGGAAAGAAAGAGGAGTCCGGCTCCTACACGGATAGCAAAGTGAGTGGCCTTCGGGTGAGGGTTCGCAATATCCAGATCGACGGGACTACCATCGTCAGCGAAATTTTTCGAGAACATGCCAAAACCCATGTCCGGTTTCAGGATTGGTATATCGGGGAGATATTCGTCGATCCTGGTGCGCTTGTTCCGAATGCCCGTAGAGATGGCTTCGAGGAAGACAGTGCGTGGAAGAAGATCAAACGCGAGATTGCCGAAGTTGTCAAAGAGCTCGGCAAGGAAGCGTATAAGACCTCGATTGCTGGCCAGCTATCTCTCGAAGCACAGAAGGAAAATCTCGGAAAGGTCCGCAAGGAACTTCGACAGCTATCGAGAGCAAAATTTCAGGACGTAGACCGGGCAATTAAACTTTCGAAGGATCTCACGACTTATCAAAAACGGGTCGCCAAGGCGTCGGTCGGTGCCGACATGGAGACCGCGGCAGAGCTTCATGCCATCGGCTCGGAGTTTGTCGACATTAAGCGTGAGGCGTTGGCCAATGTCGGAGAGGCCGCCACCAAGCTAGACCGCGAACGGATTCAGGAAGACGCAAGAAACGCTTTTCTCAAGGAAATCCTGCTCTTGCTTGAAGACAATCTGACCCCGGACTTGTTCGCGGAGGTGCAGGAGCTGCTCCTCGAGGAATACGGCGACGACGGCGATTAGTGTGTCACTGGAAGAGAGGTGAACCGCCTCTGGCCCGATCAGCGTCGATATGACATATATGTTTATGCGATCTGTCTCGCTTGCCGCAGACAATCGAGTACTGCTGCACGGTCCGGAACGCGTCCGGTAGCTCAGCGAACGGAGCACCCTGAAGCGCGCCGGGCTTGCGCTGCACGACAGCCAGATAGTGTCGCCAGTGGCTGGTGAGCATTTCCGCGTAGTCGATGGCTCCCATGACCGACGATTTATGCGCGTCTTTCAGCCGATCCTACGCCTTCAGCCATTGGAAGCCCTGAATGATCGAACTTCGGTGCCTGGAGTTCTGGGCGAAGACCCGTCCCGGCATCTGCCAATCGCCCGGCGATCCATCGGCTCTAACCAAATCGTGTCGTGGTTACCGCAGAAGGTCAGATCGCTAGATAGACGAGGCAGGTCGGCATGACACGCTTCGTAAGCGACAAGCCGATCGAACGGCCCACAGCCTGACATCTAATGCCAGCGCCTCCTCTGCCCGGTTGTTGGCAATGGTGCCGCGCATCTGCCATGTGGCAAATTTGAACAGAACCATCCAGCGCGTTCAACCGCAACGTGTATAGCCCTTATGACAATACACGCAAGATTATCATCGGATGATGGAAGGCTTCTCGCCTAAACGCTGGTGATCTTAACTCAGCACCGAAGGAGGCGTCGGCTTACGGCCAATTGCGGACGAGGTGATGATGCTCGGAGGGCGCGGTTTCATGTCTTTTCCTTCGCAAGAGAAATGAGATATTGAACGCAGATTGAGGTTTGTCAATGGCACTATCGCTGAACTTCCTCAAGAATTTCTTGACAGAAAACCAGTGCGTCGGCCTCGTCGGCGGTTAGATGTTGAGAAATCTGAATGGTCCACCTCACGCTGCCTTTTTTGGCAAGCTCGATATTGGGCCGTATGGCTCTAACGCGATTTTCGAGGACGAGTTCCAGATGCATCGCGATCTCACGGGCTTTGTCCAGCTCGTCGTGGAACAGACGTGCCAAGGTATCGAGCCAGTGCCAACCAAGATTGTCGACATCGCCTTTACTTTTCTGGAAGTGTTCGAACAACTCATACTTGTAAGCTTTGGCATCTGCCGTGGACACTTGCCCTGAGCTTCCCGGGTCGATTTCCAGCAGCTCCCAGTTATAATACAAAATGTCGTTGATGGCCGAAAGACGATTTTCCGGATCCGCGGGCGTGACGATGACCGATCTGGCGTGTTTGATCGCTTCCGCCAAGTATCCCGCTTTTCGCTCGTCGCCGCTCTTCATTTGTTCAGACATGCGCCAGTATGTCAGTCCGAAACCGCGGCGAATTTCGTCGAAAGCCCAGTGATGTTTGGTGATGATCTCGTCGCCATTTTGCTCGACCGTCGTAATCGCGCGGCCCGAATGATGTAGGGCGCTTTCGTAGTCTCCGCGTTCCCGCAAAATATTGCCTAGCCGGTAGTTTGACGCAGCGTCGTCTGGTTTTTTTTGCAGCAGTTCGCGATAGATGGTTTCCGCCTCAAGTTGCTCGACGCTGTCGCCTGTATAGACCAGCATGTAAGCTCGCTCGCCCTTTAGAGCAAACACGAGATCTTCTTTCCAAGGCTCATTGTCGTAGCGTGCGCCCTGGACATCGTGCAGGATTGCGAGGAAAGCGTCCGCAGCTTGGCGAAACAATCCAGGGCTGCCCCCTTGCGTCGTACGCCGGTCCTGAGCTTCCTCCCACAAGCCGAATGCAATTCTCATCTTCGACCTGAGCGGTTCCGGTACGTTCTTAAAACGGTTCAGCTGCATTTCGCCGCTGTTCATCGAGCGCACCAGTGCTCCGCCGACGGGCGCTGTAACTGGTTCTTCTTCTGAATGTCGCTTGATGACGTCCACGTATCCGACAAGAGCGTCGATCATGCCTTTGAGGACGTTCAAGTGCCTCATCCAGGAGACGCCAACGTCGCCGCGTCCGCGCCCGTAGCGCAGTCGATAATCGATGTCACCCCAAACATCTTCGAGGGCACTGCGAATCTGGACTTCGATTGGGATGACCTCAAGCCGCTCATAGGGCGGAGGGGCCGTCACATAAGCAACCAGATGAACCGAAGAATAACCTGTCGGTCTTTGTTTGACATTGAAGCGCACTGCGAGCGATGAATTCGCGAACGCGCTGCGTATCGCCTCTGCCATGGCGGTTTGATCGGCGTCCATCTTGGCGACGTTGACGTCGATCTCGACAGGATGGTTTTTTGCAAATTCCAGTCCAAGTTCCGCCGGCGCTCCGGCTTCGATCAAGGCCAAGATATTCTTAACCGTCTCCGGTATCTGGTCCTGGTACATGGTGACGATGCGAAAACCGCAAACATCGGGCATTTTCCGCACAGAATAGTCAGGATCTGCACTGCTACGACTTTTCAGCTTTTCCGAAATCCGTGCCGTGTCCTTGATTCGATACTTCAATGCGTAGCAACGGTCGGCGATTTCCGGCGTGACTATCAACGATTTGTGCAGATATGGCGCAAGATATGACTGGATATCGGCTCCCAACTTGAGAACCATGTCCAGGTCGCTTTCCGGTTGGGTTAAGTTCATGTTTTGGTCCATTGGCATGACACGATCGACCGGGTGACCGTTTTGGGCAGCGGCTTCGGGGGATGTGGCGCCCGCAAGGGCCTTCTCGATTTTCGATTTAGGATTGCGTACTCGCCTTGGAGGCGGGGGAAGCATCGCGGCTATGGTCTCCGATTGAGCGCCGTTGAGACGCCAATTGCCAGAATGGGGGGAGTATTCGAACAGCTGAGTTTGGATCTGGCTCCGCTTGAATGAAAGCTCATAGGTGGCAAAGGTGTTACGGATAGAGCCATCGGTTTGATAGGACGCGCCGGTTGCAAGGGTGGTTATAGTGGAGCCAACGTTTCTTGAAACGGTCAGACCTTCGTGTTCATGCAGGTGGCCTCGCAGAAGCAAATGAGCACCGTTTTGCTGGGACAGCAGTCGTTCCACGACATCTCGGTTCCAAGGCACAAGATCACTTACCGGATGGTGAGCGATCGCAATGACAAGGCCACCAAGTTCTCTGGCACTGTCGAGATGCTTGCTGAGGGTCTTGGCGTCAATCACAAGGTTGCCCGTGTCCTCATCATTGCAGCTGAAAAGGGACGAGTTCAGGCCGATCACATGAATTGGCATACCCTTGAAGTCGAAACCAAACCGGAATGCAAAGGGACTGTTTCGATGCCAATCGCTCGAAAGAGGAATGTGCGCCGATATACGTTGATGCCAGTCAAGAAAGGGATGAAGATGAGTGCAGTGATCGGGAGCATATTGCCTCCAATCGGCATAAGCACGTTCATTTCCGGCGACCGTTCGAAAAAGCGCGGCAGTTGCGGCTGAACGCTTTACGTCGTGGTTGCCTGGAACGATGATGAGCTTGGCGTGCGGCCAGGGCGACATCAATTGTCTAAGCCATTCCTGACCTTCAGCGAACTGGCCATCGTCGCCGCTTTGGGCGAGATCACCAGAGAAAACACAAAGATCAGGAACAACCCCACAAGCATGCGCAGCTTGGATTTGGGAGTGGGCAATCGCGGCGCGTTGACCATGAGGGTCATGGACACCAAAATGCGCGTCAGTAAAATGAAGTATTCTGAACTTGTTTTCCAAACACATCCCCAATGTGCCGCGTCACACAAGATCACTAAAAAATATAAAAGTGTCAATCGACGTCACACTCTTTGATTGACCTTCGCAGATTCTTCACTTGCTGCGTTTTTTTTCGAGCGCCACCCCCGTCAACATCCTCCGAAAGTCCGGGCTTCTACGCGTCCCTGGCCTTTGCCATCGCGGGCAGCATCGCTTTGTCGGTTGAACCGGGATGACCTGCCACTGAAGTTTCATCCGGCTGCGATTAGAGCCTCGGCAGTTTTTGATAAGCCAAATGGCGCGATGGAAGCAACCCGCGGACACGCGAAGCTTTCATATTGCGTAGCGTTGGAGCCGGTTGCGGCGATGATCCCGGTATAGTCCGCTGGGGTTTGGTATCCGAGCGATGAGTGCGGCCGGAAATTGTTGTAGTCGTCGGCCGATTTCGCAATGGCCTGCGGGCGTGATCGGCTTCGGTGGCGGAGGACGCAGCTCTGTCCACCAAGGCCCTAGACAGAGGCGCCGACGCACTCTCAACGACCACTGCGAATGCCGAGCGGAATGCGTCATTGACACAGTCCACCGGGATACCGGAAATTAATGCTTCCCAACAGGAGAGAGTGATGGCCGACGAAACCCGCGATAGCGTCAATACCGAGACTTCGACTGCGGAAACAACTGCCCCAGTGGCGGAACCAAAAAAGCTGCGCGCGCCCCGTGGCTCGAAGTCCGCAGCCACTATTGAAACTGATGAGACAACCGCTGATCCAGCGGCTGCGGTCCCGTCAAAGCGAGCGAAAGCAACACGCGCGAAAAAAACGAAGCCGTCCGGAGCAGACGCGAAGCGAGTGAAGCAGACCCGCAAGTCGCGCGCGTCAGCAGCTTTTCCGAATGCGATCGCCGCACCTGTGACAGCATCCGACGAAATGGCGGATTTGCTTCAGCTGGAGGAAGAGAACCAGAAGCTGCGCAAGCAGCTTGCCGAGAAGCTTCGCACTGAGAACGCAGACCTTCGCAAGCGTCTCGGCGTGAGCTGAGCTCGGCAGCGCTTCAGGCCGTGACGACCTCACCTCGGCTCTCTCAGAAGACTGGCGCCTAGGCAGGTAAACATCGCGCCCCAACAAACTGCCAAGGTTGAGCAAGATGGCGAGATCCAAAAACTGGGCCGTCAGTTGTGCGAGAAGCTACGATCTCAGAATGCGCAGCTGAAAAAGATGCTTGACCGCTTCACCAGGTGACGGTGCATAAGGACCAAAAGCTTGCGAGCGTTCCACATCCGGCGATGCCCTGGGGCCATGGAGGGCATCATGGTTGGTCGAATAGTACAAATTCTGCGCGTCGTGGCGGGTGGAGACGACATATGGCTGACGCAACTTTCCGAGGACTTTACGTTATACCGCGACCATGTCAGTCAAAAACGGTGATGCCCTCTGTGTTTACGACATAGACGAATTCGTCCCAAGCTTCCCCATCAGTTGCGAATGTATCGGTCCATTCTGTCACTTGATCATCGGCACTGGTCACCTCAAGTCGCCACCAAAGCTCGACGGAACCCCGGAAAATATCGACTTTCACTGTGATGCCATCGACAGAGTATCTGCGGGATAAGGGGGAGCGTTCGACATTTGGGATTGAATTCATGGTGTCTGCCTGCGGTATGCGATCATTGGATTGTTATTTCGTCCTCCTTTGAGCCAGATGCAAGGGCAACCGCCCCCTGGCGCCGACGGTGTAAACATTCCCGCATCCTTTGAAGGTTATGACTGTGACCATCTTGAAAACGTCCTCTGCGAAAGCCATCTGACGCCCGATTCCACGCAATGGGGTTGACCGATGACGACGACAATAGAGCACCAGCCGGAACAGCGCGCATTCGAGGCCGATGTCAGCCGGCTTCTGCACATGATGGTGCATTCAGTTTATTCGGACAAAGACGTCTTTCTTCGCGAATTGATTTCAAATGCGGCCGACGCCTGCGAAAAGCTCCGGTTCGAGGCGATCTCTCAGCCCCAGCTTTCAGCGGATGGAGGTGAGGCCCAGATCGTGGTGAACCTTGACGAAGAGGCGCTCACGCTCGTGGTCGAAGACAACGGGATCGGCATAAGCCGTGAGGAGATGATCGATGCGCTGGGCACCATTGCCAGATCGGGTACACGGGCCTTCATGGAACGTCTTGAGGCGGCCAAGGGTGGCGAGAAGGCCGAATTGATCGGCCAGTTCGGCGTAGGCTTTTACTCCTCCTTTATGGTTGCCGAGCAAGTCGACGTCATCTCCCGCCGAGCCGGAAGCGATGCCGCGTGGAAATGGTCCTCCGATGGCAAGGGCAGCTATGAAGTGGTTGCTGTCAATCTGGCGGATGCGCCTACGAGAGGAACCCGTGTGGTCCTACACCTCCTGGACGATGCCAAAAAATATAGCAGTAAATGGACCGTCGAAAAGATCATTCGACACCAGTCCGGTCATGTTCCCGTACCGATCAGGCTGATCGAAAAAACCGGCGCCGATCCGGTCCACGTGTCCGACGGTGCAGCACTTTGGACCAAGTCGAAGGGCGACATCTCCAAGCAGGACTACGACGATTTCTATCGTAGCGTTTCCGGTCAGTATGACGAGCCGCTGACAAATGTGCATTTCCGCGCCGAGGGCCGTCACGAATATACAGCGCTGGCCTTCGTGCCGGGCTCTCAGTCCTTCGACCGTTTCGACGCCGAACGCCATGGACGGATGAAGCTTTATGTGAAACGCGTCTTCATCACCGATGAAGCGGAATTGCTGCCGCGCTACCTCCGCTTCGTGCGCGGTATCGTCGATACGTCCGATCTGCCGCTCAACATCTCGCGCGAAATGATCCAGGAAAGCCCGGTTCTGGCCTCAATCCGCAAAGGCTTGACCAGCCGCATACTCTCGACACTGGAGAAGATGGCCGAAGGCGAAGCCGAAACATTCACCAAATTCTGGGACCTGTTCGGCGCAATCGTCAAGGAAGGCATCTATGAGGATTACGAGCGCCGCGAGCAGTTGCTGAAGCTGGCGCGGTTTCGGACAACCGCTTCGGGGGAGGTGACACGGAGCCTGGCCGACTATGTCTCGGCCATGAAGGATGGCCAGTCGGCCATCTATTACATCAGCGGCTCCAGCCTCGACCAGTTGAACGCATCTCCGCATCTGGAAGGCTTCCGCGCCAAAGGTATCGAGGTTCTGCTGCTGACAGATTCGGTCGACAGCTTCTGGCCAACGAATGCACCCGCTTTTGAAGGCAAGACGTTCAAATCGGTAACGCAGGGTCAGTCCGATCTCGACGCGATAGCGGAAGGCGACGGCGCCGCCGAGGACAAGCCAGCGACATCGGCGGATGTGACCGCATTCATCGAGTTCGCGCGCGGGATACTTGGAGAAGACGTGGCGGATGTCCGTGTTTCCGGCCGGTTGACGGAGAGCGCGGTATGCCTCGTCGCCTCCGATCAAGGTCCGGACAGGCAGCTTGAGAAGATCCTGCAAGGGGCAGGGCGTCTGCAGACCGCATCCAAACCAATTCTGGAGATCAACGCCGAGAGCAGGCTGGTGCAGACCATTGCGTCGGTATCCGAAGATGCGTTCCGTGAGGATGCGGCATGGCTCCTGCTCGACGAAGCCAGAATTCTAGATGGTGACAGGCCAACCGATCCCCGTGCGTTTGCCAGCCGGCAGGCGAGACTATTCGAGCGGGCATTGCGGGGCTAAAGCTCAGGGAGAAATGCTGATCACTCCGCACCGCGAGGCTCCATCCGCGGTGAGGGGGCGTTCGATATCGATCATCCCTACCCCGAGCCTGCATCACGCGCGCGTTGGCGGTTGCCCGCCCACTTTCCTCGGCTTCCGCCTCCCTGAATAAGCCCACCAAATCGCTTGAACAGCAACGAGGTGCCATCCTTCAGCTCGTCCAACGCAGCATCAACGACGGGGTTTTCAGCAGACTGGTCTGTTTGATTAGGTATCGCTGATCGATGGAGATGTAGCTCCACCTCCCGACGCTGTTTTTCGTCGAGGGGCTCGATGTTTTCTTTCCAGAACGCGGATGCCATGGCGGGCTCATCCTCCCACTTGCGGGTGCTGACAATGTTGTCGTCGACCTTTGCTCGCCGGCGTCCGCCGAGACGCAAATAGTCTTCAGCCAGCCGACGTGACGGCGTTTGTCCATCGTCGCCAAGAGCAATGTCCTCATCGGTTTCGTCTCTCTTCTCTTTTTCCAAAAATGCCATGAGCGCCTCACGCTCCGGACCAAACGGCCGCTGACTGAGGAAGGCATCCACCGAAGAGCGTGTCTCGTGGCTCCCGGAAGGGGCATTGCCCCGGTGGAGGACGAACAGCACGTAGGTCACCTCGTCTCTTCCAACCAACCACTTATCGCCATTCGAGCTCGAGGCAAATTCCCTTGGATCAGGCATGGTTTCAATCTCCCGTTCGAGGCGTCATGTCATGAGGGCTGTGGAACGCAACGCGCTTTCGAGAGGCCTGGATATGGTTGATAACCTTTGGGCTGCATGCCGGTTCCTGGTCGGATATCTCGGAGACAAAATCAGGCCTCTTGCGATGTCCGAACGATGTTGCCGTCGAGAGACCATGCATCAAGCATGACGCAGCCAGTGCGATGCGACGACGGCGCGCTGATTTCGCAACTTTCCCCGCCCTTGCAAGCGGATCTGAATTGTTATCGTATCGCGGGGGGAATTCCGCGACGTAAGTAACAGCGGTCCGCTGATCGACCGTTTGGACGCGCGTTAGCACAAAGGGGACAGTCATGGGCAAGCGTATCGTATTTACGGGAGGCACGGGCAAGGCTGGGCGCCATGCCGTTCCCAGGCTTTTGGAAAAGGGTCATTCCGTTCTGAATGTCGACCTGAAGCCCTTGGACCTGCCGGGGGTTAACACGCTGATTACGGATATCACCGATAGCGGTCAGGTCTTCAATGCACTGACAACGCATTTTGGCTTTGACGGTTTTGAGAAAGGCGCTCCGCCGTCTGCGCCCGATGCCGTCGTGCATTTTGCAGCCATTCCCCGCGTGTTGATTGAGCCTGACAACAAGACCTTCGAAGCGAACGTGGTTGGCACATACAATGTAATCGAAGCAGCGATGAAGCTGGGTGTGCGCAAGGTCATTATCGCTTCGAGCGAGACGACGTACGGTGTCTGTTTTGCAGAAGGTGACAAGGATTTTCACGCATTCCCGTTGGACGAGAGTTACGACTCCGACCCGATGGACAGTTATGGCCTGTCAAAGCTCGTGAATGAAAAGACCGCGCGTGCTTTTGCTATGCGCTATGGGGCAGATATCTACGCCTTGCGCATCGCCAATGTCATCGAACCACACGAATATCCCAACTTTCCAGGTTTTTTTGAAGACCCTATGTCGAGAAAGCGCAATGCCTGGAGCTATGTGGATGCGCGGGATCTTGGCAATCTTGTTCACCTCTGCATCGAAAAGGACGGGTTGGGGTTTCAGGTCTTCAATGCGGTCAACGACACGATCACAGCAAATCTTCCAACCGCCGAATTTCTCGCTAAATATTGCCCTGATACACCAATTCTAAGGGAAATGGGTAAATATGAAGCGCCACTTTCCAATCGTAAGGCGCGCGATGTTCTTGGCTTTGAGGAAGAGCATCCGTGGAATTTTTGTGTCGCTAGATAGAAGTTCACTGCCCTATCGGTGAGAGATGCGCAATCCGGATGGGTGGTTTCCATGAGCGAGAGCGCACCGGCTCCTGACGATCTAATCCGGTGATCGCGTAGCTTCGCAAACCGCTCTACTGCCCGCGGGGCGGGTTTTTCCCAAGCACTGCGAGCACTTTGACTCTCTCTTCTTCGGACAAGCATAATATGCGATCGTGCCAGAACACGGATGCTTGATCAGGTTCACTCGACGGTGGTTCAAAATGCCAGATACCGTCTAGGCCCGGCACGACGTCAATCTGGCCGCCCAGGCCGCGGTATCCAAATGCCAAGACTTCTGCATCGGTCATAGGTTGCTCGCTGACAGTTTCTGAAGTGGCCATTGTTTCTCAAACCAAAGATTCAGCCTGCCAGAGCCTCCTGCATGTTGCAATGCATGCTGGATGCTTAGCCGGTCCAATTCGTGAAATCGTCTGCCGCGCTTCGTGATTCGGTGAGCGAGAGCACCAGCGAAATTTTTCTCGGATGACCCGTCCAATCGGCACAGCTCTTTAGCGACCTGATTCAAAAAGGGAATCTGCAGAATCTCTAAATTATGAGACTGTCTCCCTATTTTTCACGCGCTTGACTCTTCCCAGCTAACGGAACAGATACAGAACATCAAGTGTTCTGGCGGCATGATGCCGTCCTTTCTAACCCCCGCGAACCGGAAGGATTTCCGCGAACGATGTCGGCTGTCCGCGCCCAAGTTTTGGCAGATCTGCGTGACCGCATCTCTTCGATCGAAGGAGAGGGCACGAAGAAGGCCGGCTGTCTTCCTTTCGGCGTTGCGGAACTCGACGCCATTCTTCCGGGCGGCGGGCTGGCCAACGGCGCTCTGCATGAATTTGCGGGCGGCGGCTCGGGAACGGTGGATGGAGCCGCGGCTGCATTATTTGCCGCGGGAATAGCAGCCAGGACCAGGGGGCCAGTGGTCTGGTGCCTGACCCGACCGGATCTGTTTTTCCCGGCGCTCGCTCAGGTGGGCTTGGATTCGTCGAGGGTGATCTTTGTCGAGTCTGACAACGAAGAGGACGTCGCCGCCAACATGGAGGAGGCGTTGTCGCATGGCAGCCTGGGTGCTGTCGTCGGGGAGCTGGTCAGGCTGCCCATGGTCGTCAGCAGACGGCTTCAGTTGGTTGCCGAGCGGAGCGGGACCATCGCGCTGGCAGTCCGGCGATGGCGGCGGCAAACCGAGGCGAACGACTTCGGTCAGCCGACTGCCTCCACTACCAGATGGCGGGTGAGCGTGCTTCCCTCGCAGGCGCTTCCGGTTCCCGGGATCGGACGGCCTCAATGGTTCCTTGAGTTGATGAGATCGCGTGCGGGCGAGTGTGCTGAGTTTTACGTCGGAGCGTGTGATGACAAGGGTCGTATCCATCTATCTTCCGGATCTGGCCACGGACAGGATCAGGCGGGACGATCCCGCTATTCCGGATGACCGCCCGATCGCAGTCATCACCAGTATAGGAGCCAAGCGCTGGGTGTCGGCGGCAGATAACGCCGCAAGACAGATCGGTGTCAGGGTGGGGATGCCGGCCGCGAAGGCACAGGCGATTTTCCGCGGGCTCATGCTGGTCGATGCAGATCCGGCGGCTGACGCCATGGCATTGGATCGCCTCGGGTCCTGGGCGCTTGGCCACTATTCCCCGATCGTTGCGGTCGATGGCATCGATGGCCTCGTGCTCGATACGGAAGGGGCCGATCATCTCCAGGGTGGCGAGCAACCAATGATCACCGGTATCGTCAACATGTTCCGTGCCAGAAAGCTCACTGCCAAAGTCGCAATCGCAGACACCTGGGGCGCGGCGCATGCCTGCGTACGGGCAATCAAGCGTGATACGGTCATCGTGCCGCGCGGCGAGATTGTTCGCGCCGTCGAGAAACTGCCGATTTCCCTGCTGAGGCTTCCGGAAAAGGTCGTGGCTCATCTGCGAGTGCTCGGCTTCCAATCGATCGGAGAGTTGTCGAACACGCCAAGGGCGCCGCTGGCGCTTCGCTTCGGGCCGGAAGTCGGCCGCCGTCTCGACCAGATGTTCGGACGCATGAATGAGCCGATCGATCCCATCCGAACCGCCGATCTCGTCGAGGTCTCGCGATCGTTCCAGGAGCCGATTGGCGCCGCCGAGACGATCAACAAATACGTCGGCCGGCTGGTCGTGCAGCTTGTTGCCGAGCTTGAGAAGCGCGGCCTCGGTGCGCGGCGGACGGATCTGATCGTCCACAAGGTCGACAACACGATCCAGGCGGTACGGGCAGGAACGGCCAAGCCCGCGCGCGACGTGGCCTGGCTGACCAAGCTCTTCCGCGACCGAACCGAAAAGATTGAACCCGGCTTCGGCATCGAGAAGCTGACGCTGGTGGCCGTCGCCGCCGAGCCCTTGGCGCAAGAGCAGAAGGTTTCCTCGCTTGTCGAGGAAGAGAACAGTGATATCACGCCATTGATCGATGTGTTCGCAAATCGTGGCCAGCGGGTCTATCGCGTGGTGCCCTGCGCCTCCGATATCCCCGAGCGCAGCGTCCAACGGGTTTCAGCGGTTGCGGAATCCGTCGAGGAAGGATGGGCAAGCCATTGGCGGCGCCCGGTCCGCCTGTTCAGCCGACCCGAGCAGATCCAGGCGATCGCGATGATGCCGGACTATCCGCCGGCTACCATCACCTGGCGTGGTAAGCGCCATCGAGTGAAACGCGCCGATGGCCCCGAGCGCATCTTTGGCGAATGGTGGATGCGGCCAAACGAGCTGGACGCTGTCCGAGACTATTTCGTCATCGAGAACGATGATGGCGAGCGCTTCTGGATCTTTCGGTCCGGCGACGGTGTGGACCCCGAGACCGGGTCGCACAGGTGGTTCATGCACGGGATCTTTGCATGAAGTACGCCGAACTCCAGGTGACGTCCCATTTCAGCTTCCTGCGAGGGGCATCCTCCGCACAGGAGCTGTTCGTGGCCGCTAAAGAACTCGGCATTGAGGCGCTGGGTGTCGTCGACCGCAATTCCTTGGCAGGCATCGTGCGGGCGCTCGAGGCATCGCGAGACACGGGACTTCGTCTTGTCGTCGGATGCCGGCTGGATTTGCAAGACGGCATGTCCATCCTCGTCTACCCGACCGACAAGGCAGCCTATTCGCGGCTGACCCGGTTGATCACGCTTGGCAAGGGCAGGGGCGGCAAGGACAACTGCATCCTCCACCTCGATGATGTCGCACTATACGCGGAGGGCATGATCGGCATTCTCGTGCCGGATCTCCCGGACGACACGTGCGCGCTCCAGCTGCGTAAGATGGCAGACACCTTCGGCAGGCGGGCCTATGTCTCGCTCTGTCTCCGAAGGCGGCCGAACGATCAGATGCGGCTCCACGAGCTGTCGAACATGGCGGCGAAGTTTAAGGTTAAGACCGTCGTCACCAACGATGTGCTCTTCCATGAACCGTCCCGCCGGCAGCTTCAGGATATCGTCACCTGCATCCGCGAAGGCACCACGATCGACACGCTCGGGTTCGACCGGGAGCGGTTTGCCGACCGTTATCTTAAGCCGCCGGAGGAGATGGAGCGGCTCTTCCCCCGGTATCCGGAGGCGCTGGCGCGGACGATGGAAATTGTCGAGCAGTGCCGGTTTTCTCTGGAAGAGCTCACTTACGAATATCCCGAGGAGGCGCTGATCGATGGGATGAATGCGCAGCAGTCGCTTGAGCTGTGCGTTCGCGACTGCATCCCGATGCGATATCCGGAAGGCCTTCCCCAGAAGGTGTTGCGATCCGTCAGGCATGAGCTCGATCTTATCAAGGAGATGGACTACGCGCCCTATTTCCTGACGGTCTATAGCATCGTTCGTTTCGCCCGCAGCCAGGGCATCCTGTGCCAGGGCAGGGGATCTGCTGCCAACTCGGCGATCTGTTACATCCTGGGGATCACCAGCATCGATCCGGATACGAACGATCTCCTGTTCGAGCGCTTCGTCTCCAAGGAACGCAACGAGCCACCGGATATCGACGTCGACTTCGAGCACCAGCGCCGTGAGGAAGTGATCCAGTGGATCTATAAAACCTATGGCCGCGACCGGGCGGCACTGGTGTGCACCGTTACGCGGTATCGGGCCAAGGGCGCCATCAAGGATGTCGGCAAGGCGATGGGCCTGCCGGAGGATGTCACCAAGGCATTATCGTCAGGCCTTTGGTCGTGGTCTGAAGAGATTACCGAGCGCAATGTCCGCGAGCTGAACCTGAACCCGGATGACTATCGTCTAGTGATGACACTTCGGCTTGCACGCGAGCTGATGGGGGCGCCTCGGCATCTCGGTCAGCATGTCGGCGGCTTCGTCCTGACGCGCTCGCGCCTCGACGACCTTGTGCCGATCGAGCCGGCCGCTATGGAAGATCGCCAGGTGATCGAATGGGACAAGGACGATGTCGAGGCGCTGAAAATGATGAAGGTGGACGTGCTGGCGCTCGGCATGCTGACCTGCATGCAAAAGGCGTTCGACCTAATCCGGGAGCACAAGGGAGAGGATCTTGATCTCGCCAGGGTCAAGCAGGAGGACAGCGCCACATACGCAATGATCCGCAAGGCCGATACGCTCGGAACCTTCCAGGTAGAGAGCCGGGCGCAAATGACGATGCTGCCCCGGCTGAAGCCCAGGACCTTCTACGACCTCGTCGTTCAAGTGGCCATTGTGAGACCCGGGCCAATCCAGGGGGACATGGTTCACCCCTATCTTCGCCGCCGCGAGGGCAAGGAGCCGGTTGAATACCCGACGCCTGAGCTCGAAGCCGTGCTCGGCAAGACCTTAGGCGTGCCGCTGTTTCAGGAATCGGCAATGAAGGTTGCCATGGTCTGCGCAGGCTTCACCGCCGGCGAGGCCGACCAGCTGCGCAAGTCGATGGCGACGTTTAAATTTACCGGCGGTGTCTCACGGTTCCAGGCCAAGCTGATCGACGGCATGATCAACAACGGCTACACGCGCGAATTCGCCGAGCGGACGTTCAAACAGCTTGAAGGCTTTGGCTCATACGGTTTCCCGGAAAGCCATGCCGCCTCTTTCGCCCTGATTGCCTACGCGTCCTGCTTCATCAAATGCCACTTCCCGGACGCCTTTGGGGCCGCGCTGATGAACTCCCTTCCTATGGGCTTTTATGCGCCGGCTCAGATCATTGGTGATGCGCGCAAGCATGGCGTCGAAGTACGACCCATCTCGGTTCAGCACTCGCGATGGGACTGCACGCTTGAGGAAATCCCCGGCTCTGACCGCCATGCCATTCGACTTGGCATGCGACAGGTCGATGGATTGGCGGTCGCTGATGCGGCGCGGATTGTTGCCGCCCGCATGGAGCGGCCATTTGAAACTGTCGATGATGTCTGGCGACGATCGGAGGTGCCGGCCGAGGCGCTCGTCCAGCTCGCCGAAGCCGATGCCTTCCGTCCGGCGTTTGGCTTGCAACGGCGAGATGCCCTATGGGCGATCCAGGCCCTTCGCGACGAGCCGCTTCCGCTGTTTGCCGCGGCTGCCGCCCGGGAGGAGAGGGCCGTGCCCGAACAACACGAGCCCGAAGTGACGCTCAGGCAGATGACTGAAGGCCACAACGTCGTTGAGGACTATGCGCATGTGGGACTGACACTCAGGGAGCATCCGATATCATTCCTTCGCCGTGATCTTGCCGCGCGCCGAATCGTCACCTGTGCAGACGCGATGAATGCCCGGGACAAGATTTTCGTCTGCGCCGCTGGACTGGTGCTGGTCCGCCAGAAGCCAGGAAGCGCCAAGGGTGTGATGTTCATCACGATCGAAGATGAGACCGGCATCGCCAACATCGTTGTCTGGCCGAGCCTGTTCGAAAAGCGGCGACGGGTCGTACTCGGAGCGAGCATGATGGCGATCCACGGGAAGATCCAGCGCGAGGGTGAGGTTGTTCATCTGATTGCGAGGCAGCTTGAGGATCTGTCCGGAGACCTCGCAGCGCTTTCCGATCGTGATGCCGAATTCAGGCATCCAACGGGACGGGGCGACGAGTTCGCGCATGGTTCACCCGGTGGCGGAGATGCTCGCGACCGGCCGAAGCCGAATAAGGTTCGCGACATTTTCATACCGGATTTGCATATCGACACACTGAAGGTCAAAAGCCGGAACTTCCATTGAGGCGGGTCGCTAACCCTTCCGGCTCCGCCGGTCGAACACCTCAATCATGGCCCTCTTCACGGCGTGCTCCAGGGATGGTTCGGTCCAAATACGGTGACAGCTTTCTGGTCCGCCTCTGGAGGTTCGAATCCTGAGAGGGCGATGCCCAGCCTCGAAAATATGAGAAAGCCGTTTCGCTCCTTTGCGGCATCGTCGCGCTTGCGCAGGGCGGCGACGACATCGCGCTCCTTGGAGGTCATCAGATCGAGGCCGTCAAGAACCAGACCGCCGGAGATCTCCGGAAGAAGATTGATCTCGACCAAGGCGTCATCCACGAAGACCAGAGCGAGGGATGTGTGTCCGTATTCCAATCGCGTCCTGCCGCTCCGGGTTGTCTTGACCGAACCGGGCAGGCCGATCACGGCCTCGACGTCTTCTCGGCTCATGCCGAACCGCAGGTCGGAAAGCCCGGCTCTGGGCGTAATCTGCCATGCCAATGTCTGTTCTCCTTCACAGCGGATTCACCTCGGGCTTTCCGGTGAACCTCGACGAGTTCACATCTCTCGAGACCCGGTGAAACTCCAGCATTCCGTCGAGGTTCTGCTTTTCCAGGAGTTCTTTCGCGCGTGCCCCGCTCGTCGCAGGATCGAGCCATTCCTTATAGGCCGCCGGTTCGAGAATGGCGGGCTGCCTGTCGTGCAGCTGGGTCATCGGCTCTGCGGCGGGCATGGTGACAATGTTGCAGCTGATGATGCCGAGCTTCTCGTTATGAGCCCAAAGCCCGGCAAAGGAGAACGGAGCCCCGCCGGGCTGGTATATCAACCACGGATCCTTCTTTCCGTCATCCTGATTGACGGTCCATTCGTAGAACCCGTCGGAGGGGATAAGGCATCGCTTTGACTTAAATGCGTCCCGGAATGCCGGAGAGATGCCGATGGTCTCTATGCGCGCGTTAAACATCGCACGTTTGGGCAGTTCCTTTGCCCAGAACGGCACCAGCCACCAACGCGCCATCTCAGCCCTTTGCCGTCCATCGGTGTCGTTGTGCACGATGAGAACATCCTGCGTGGGGGCGATATTGAACCGTGCTTCGGTATTGCGACCACGCTCTTCATCCCAGGGAAGATCGTAAAGATCGATGAATGCTGGCCAATCATGCTCTAACGTGAACCGTCCGCACATTTAGTCATCGTCTCCTGATGATCAAAAGGTCCCGATCTAGGTCGCGGTTGGCAATCATCCCAAGCATAAGATGGTCTGCTAATTCGACATAAGGCTGCAGCGACTTCCTCTACGTTCCAGCCTGCATCAACCGTCGATAAGGCGACCTCGGTAAACGGGTTTGCCATTGCCTCCTGGCGCTCCAGGAACCGGTCAAGATATTTGTCAGTCGTCGGCGGCGATATTCTATCCATATCCAGGAGATGTCGCCTGTTTGTTTGACGTCAGTGAGATGATCTGACCCGTGCGATCTCCGCGCTCGGCGCTTTCGATTTTTTCCACTGTTACGGCCGTCGCAATGGCGAGGTCCTCCAGACAATAACCGCAGGCGAGCCGCCTGCCTATGAGCATTTCGACAGCTTTCGTTTGTTGTATGCGTGGTCTATGTCGATCTAAGTTTTGGAATAACCATTCGTCGTGTTGAAAGACACCTGAGCCTCAATTCGCCCTCAAGCTTGCAATCAAGATCCCGTTCCTCGTCGAGATGGAGGTGTTCTTCGAAACCGATTGGGATCGGCGACAATGAAAGCCAAGCGGGCCGTCTCGTACGGCCCGTTTTTCGATCGCCGGGAGTGGTCGTCAGCTCCCAGCTATCAGAGCGGTCTGTCTCGGTCGATAACCCCGTGCACGTTTCTGCTTCGCGAGATCGAGAAACAGATGCACAGCCTCTTCTTCCCGATCGAACAGATGTACCTTCGCCTGGCCCCTTGCTCCGATGCGGCCCCATTTTCTGGTCAGGCACGCCTCCCCAAACAGTGTCTCGGTGATCTCCATGACATAGTAGCGGGCCATATTGCTGGCCGGGTCGGTCCGTTCGACATAGATCTGGTAGGGTTGAGCGAGCATAGCCGAGAATCTGCGATTTCGGGCACGTGGTCCAATGACAGATTTGAATCGGTTACCGACTTTCGATTCACGTTTTTGATATGCGGATGACGTTGGCAGGCGGGTTGAACCAAGAGGGGACGGGCCGATCTTTGATCGGACGGCTCAATGCGCTTCGCTCACCGAACCCGCTGCACGTTTCGTCCGTACGGTAACGATCCTCCCGCGGCAGGACCGAGAACGCCAAAGCCTCCAGGTAAACGCTGCTGTGGCCGACTGGCTGATGATCAGTTGCACCAGCATTGTTGCGCATCAATCCCAAGCTACGCGGTCTTTGAGTTCCAATCTCTCGCCGGCTTGACCGAAGTTCAAGGACAGCTCCAAACCTTACCATCCTCCGTCAGATATGGTTTTCCAGCCCGAAGGGCCGGAGCGGGATTCCGCAGGGAGCACGCGAAGCGAGCGAAGGCATGAACGCGCTCCCCATAGCGCTGAAGAGAATGCCGCAGCTTGTGGAAAAACCTGGCCGAAGGCCGCCGCTTCATGTGCCGGTGTCAGCCGGCTGCTTTCGGCGCAAAGTTTGAGGTTTTTACCCGCGACGCCATCTCATCACGGCGGAAATAGATAGCGCGCCCACAACGCAGCGGCGGGTTTCCGCTAGTGAAAATGATCTGCTCGTCGGTCCGCATCTGTGTGACCTCATGAGCCAGGATCAACGGGCGCTGCGAGAGCTGTTTGGAACGGGTGCGCCCACTGCGGCCACCATTGGAATTGCGCGTCACCTGATCGACTTCTATGGTCGTCGTGCCGCAACGTCTGGAAATGTAGTCGGCAGTATCGGTATCGTTGACCGCCGAGAACGAAACCCAGGACGCGGATTCAAACCACTTGCTCGTCGCGTCGCGTCCCCCAAATGCTTCACGCATCTGGCCGAGCGACTGGAACAGCATCAGCAAGGTGATGCCGTATTTTCGGCCAGCATCGCGGGCGGTTTCGATGATGCGCATATAGCCAAGACGTGCTGCCTCATCGAGGAGGAAGAGAGCGCGTTCGGACACATCGCCATTGCGATTATAGAGCGCCTTCAGGAACGCCCCGATAATCACGCGCGCCATGCCCGGATGGTTTTCGAGTGTCGAAAGATCGATGTTGATGAACACCGTCATATTGCCGGAGGCGATGTCTTCAGTCTGGAAAGCGTTTCCCGATACGAGTGCCGCATAATTCTCGTATGACAGCCAGTGCGTCTCCTTCGTCGCCGTCGCATAGACGCCCGAAAACGTCTGTTCGGTCATGTTGATAAAGGGCGCGACATTCTCTCGCACGAACCGCGATGACGTGTTCTTGTGAATCTTTTCGAGCTTTTTTTGAAGCGTTTTTTCCGGCTGGGCCAGCCGCTTGCGCACCATGCGCAGCGACTTCTCGCCCGTCTTGAATTCGGGATCTTCGTCCGGGTCGTCTTCGATCTCATCGAGATCGGTGAGCATCACGTCGGCGATAACAGCCGCGATGAGCTGCTCGGCGGTGGTTCGGAAAAAGTCGTCCGACCCGGAACTGATGCGCGGCTTTTCGCTCATCAGCCATGCGGCCACCGAGGCGATATCCTCTTCCGGTGTATTGCCGTGTTTACCGATCCAGTCGAGCACGTTGAACCCAATATGGGGCGACCGCGGATCGAGCGAAACGACGTCCTGGTGGTTTCGTGTCCGATGCTCACTGACCATCGGCGCGATTTCGGTCGATGGATCAAGCACGATCATGGACCCTTTGAACTTCAATGCCGTGGGAATGACTACGGACGTGGTTTTGAAGCCGCCCGAGCCGGCGAATACGAGGCCATGCGTAGATCCAAATCCGGCGTCGAAACCAAGCAGGGGCGCTTTGCCGCCTTTGCCCCAGGTCTCCTTTCGACGGGGATCGAAGCCAACCTGACCGATACTATCCTGATCAGGCCGGTAGTTCTCTCCAACGACAATCCCGCCAGTCGGCGGGAAAAGTCTGGCGGCGTGAGACAGGCTCATCCAGTCGTTTGCACCATGGACGGCCCTTGTGCCTTTCAGGCGCTTCGGACCTGTCCGACCGAACGCCATGTTGCCACGCTGCCCAACCTTCAAACCGAAGATCGAGACCAAAAAGCAGCTTGCTGTGCCAGCGATTGTGAACCAGTCGATCAGAGGCCCAAGAATAGCGTTAGGCTGGCTAGCTCGAATTCCGATCAGCCGCGATGCCTCGCCGCCGACGCCCAGCGCCATCGACAAAAGCCCACCGATCAGCACACCCCATCCTGCCCACTGGATGTGCAGCGAGCCTTTCGTGGCGAACAGAAAGACGAGACCAATGAGTGCAGCCGTTGCGTAGGGAATGGCGAGACCGATGCGACCCAATGTCTGGTAGGCTTGCGGACTGGTGCCGAAACCGGCCAGCCAGAATTCAATCCCTTTCATTCCAATTGTAAGTGCCAGCATCAAGGCCGCCGGCACGATCACGAGCATCATCTTCTTGGGCAACATCCTCGAACCCTCTTTTGCCGATGGCTTGCAGCCTTGCCCATTCTCCTTCAACCTCGTTCAGGTGATTTGGGAGCTCCATCAGCCAACCGAGCAATACGGCTTTGTCGATATCCCGAAGTCCGGCTTTGACCACCAGGCCGCCAAGCTGGATCTTCTCGCGCGTGTCCTTTTTGCGATCCTCGTTTCGGGCCGACTGCAACTGTCTCTCCTTCTGGGCGATACGGCCTCTAAGCCGTCGTGTTGGACAGTTGCGACGAGGATTGAAATCGTGCGGCCAGTTCTTTCAGCGCCGACACGAGAACAGCGTCATCGATATCGATCTCATGCAATCCGGCTTTGACGGCGAGCGATCCGAGGCGTTCTGCCTCTCTCGCTTCTGCCTCTCTCAGCTCAGCCTTGAGCGCTTCCATGGCCGCTTTGATCTCAGCGGGCGATTTGGTTCTCTTTGCCATCGGGCTTGCTCCTTTCTCTTTCCGATTGTTTTTGGGGGAAGCGCCAGCTTCCTTCAACCACAGATTTCTGCGTTAGCTGAAATCAACTTTACAAGGCACCGGCCTTGCCGGTACTTTTTGTTCTGTTTCTAACAGCGCAGTAATACGTTGCTGCGCAACGTCTGCCGTAAGCGCCCCTTAGGTGGGCGCTCTTTGTCCGGAGATTTCTCTCTTGGCGATTACGCATTTCACCCCCCAGATCATCAGCCGCGGTGAAGGCCGATCGGCAGTTGCCGCGGCCGCGTATCGTCACACCGCCCGCATGGAGAACGAGCGGGAAGGGCGGGTTGCGGACTTCTCCAACAAGCCCGGTCTTGTCCATAGCGAGTTTGCGCTACCGGACGATGCGCCGGACTGGGCACGAGCGCTGAAGGACGGCAAGACACCGGCGCAGTCGTCCGAGGCGTTCTGGAACAAGGTCGAAGCGTTTGAGACGAGGAAGGACGCGCAGCTCGCCAAGGAATTCATTCTGGCAGTGCCTATCGAACTTTCGACCGAGCAGAATATCGCGATGATGCGGGACTTCGTATCCTCCGTCGTGACGGCTCGAGGCCTTGTGGCCGATTGGGTCTACCACGATGCAACGGGCAATCCGCATCTGCATTTGATGACGAGCTTACGACCGTTGACCCATGACGGATTCGGAGGAAAGAAAGTCGTCATTCTTGATGAGAACGGCCAGCCGCAAAGATCGAAGTCCGGTCAGATTCAGTACAAGTTATGGGCTGGCGACAAGACCGACTTTCTCGAATTGCGAGATGCCTGGTACTCCATGCAGAACAAGCATCTGCGCCTGAACGGCCATGACATTCGCGTCGATGGGCGCTCCTATGCCGAGCGCGGGATCGGGCTTGTGCCAACGCCGCATATTGGCGTTTCGACCAAAAACATTCAGCGCGAGGCGGAGGCGGAGAGCCGCACTATCGATCTCGAACGACTGGCGTTGCATCAGGCCGCACGGCGCGAAAACGCGCACCGGATCGAGCAGCGGCCGGAGATCGTGCTTGATGCGATCTCGTGGGAAAAAACGGTGTTCGACGAGCGTGATATCGCCAGGTATCTTCATCGTTATATTGATGACGCCGGCCAGTTTTCGAACCTGATGGCGCGAATCCTGCAGAGCCCGGAGCTTTCGCTTCTGGAAGCTGAAGAGGTTGATTTCGCGACCGGCGAAATTCTGCCGAACCGCTACGCCACCCGCGACATGATCCGCATGGAGGCGGACATGGCGGACCAGGCACAACGTCTTTCGGTCGTTTCCGGCTTTGACGTTTCACGCTCGACACGCAAGGAAGTCTTCGCTGCCAATGCCAAGCTTTCCGACGAGCAGAAAGTGGCGATCGAGCGCATTACCGGTGACGAGCGGTTGTCGCTTGTGGTCGGCCGTGCCGGCGCCGGCAAGACCACGATGATGAAAGCCGCCCGCGAGATTTGGGAGGCGAATGGCTACAAGGTCGTCGGCGGGGCGCTTGCAGGAAAGGCGGCGGAGGGGCTCGAAAAAGAAGCTGGCATCAAGAGCCGCACCCTGGCGTCTTGGCAATTGCAGTGGAAGGAAGGCCGGTCTGCGATCGACAACAAGACGGTCTTCGTGATCGACGAAGCGGGCATGGTCGCCTCGCGGCAAATGGCAGAGTTTGTGTCTGCTATCGATCAGGCGGGAGCCAAACTTGTCCTGGTTGGCGACGCGGACCAATTGCAACCGATTGAGGCGGGCGGAGCCTTCCGCAAGCTTGCCGACACCATCGGCTATGCCGAGTTGGGTACGATCTGGCGCCAGCGCGAGCAGTGGATGCGTGATGCGTCGATGGATCTTGCGCGCGGCAGAGTCCGAGAAGCGCTGAGCGCCTATCACGAGAAGGGTCACGTGAAGGAAGCAACCACCAAGGCGGATGCGATCGCTGCCCTGGTCAGAGACTGGATTGCCGATTACGACCCGGCCCGGTCCAGCCTGATTATCGCCTATATGCGCAAGGACGTCCGGGCGCTCAACGAGCAGGCCCGGGCCGCGTTGCAGGAGCGCGGCGTCATTGGGCATGGCGCAGAGTTTCGCACCGAGGACGGTATGCGGAATTTTAGCGCCGGCGATCAGATCGTTTTCCTGAAAAACGAGAAGTCGCTTGGCGTCATGAACGGCATGATCGCCCGCGTCGTAGAAGCCGAGAAGGGCAAGATCGTCGCAGAAGTCGGCGGTGAGGGGCGTGGCCCCGGCACGTCGCGCCGTGTCGAGATCGATCAGGCTTTCTATCGCAACGTCGATCATGGCTATGCCACCACCATCCACAAAAGCCAGGGCGCGACCGTCGATCGCGTCAAGGTTCTGGCCTCGTCCATGTTCGACCGCCATCTCTCCTACGTCGCGCTCACTCGCCACCGAGACAGCGTGGAACTTTATGCCGCGGCGCAGGAGTTCGCCCGTTACAGTCGTGTCGACCATGCTGCCGGCATTACCGGCACGCTCGTCGATGCTGGCATGGCGAAGTTCCGCGAAGGCGATGATGTAAAGCCTACGCCTTATGCGGACCTGGTTGATGCTGCCGGCACGACACATCGCCTGTGGGGCGTCAGCCTCCCAGATGCCATGGAGAAGGGTGGCGTGACCGTTGGCGATGTGCTGACGCTGCGCAAAGATGGCACCGAGGAAGTCGTTATCAAGATACCGGTTGTGGATGAGATAACGGGAGCCAAAACGTGGGAAGAGCGCGTCGGCGAGCGCAATGTGTGGACTGCAACGCTTGTCGGTGATCGAGATCCAGCCGCGCAGAGTATCGCGGCTGCGCACCTCTATTCCACGGGTGGTCGTGTCGATCACAGCGCCGGCATTGTTGGTGAACTGGTGAAGACAGGCAAGGCTCACTTCCGCGAGGATGAGAAGGGCCGCGAAACGCCACATGCCGATATTCGCACCCCCGATGGCGCGGTCCATCGCGTGTGGGGCGTTTCCTTGCCGAATGCTATTGCGTATTCCGGCGCTGTGGTTGGCGACACCGTTCGTTTGCGCCGCGATGGTGTCGAGGACGTCAATGTTCCGGTGCGTAAAGGCGATCCAGCGACGGGCAAAACCACGACCACATGGGAAAGCGCCCAGCGCAATTTGTGGACGGCTGAGATCATCGAGACAGCCGCCGCCCGGGCCGCTCGCGTCGATGCCATCCCGCAGCAGCCGGAACAATCGAAGATTTTGACCCAGCTTGTCGCCCGTACGTCGCGCTCGGGCGCGAAGACGACGACGCTCGACTTTGCGGGCTCGCGCCACTACGGCCAGGCGCTTGATTATGCCAACAATAGAGGCTTGTATGGGCTTCGGGTTGCCAGGGCCCTCGCCAGGGATCAGGCTCGCTGGATCAAGTTTCAGCGTGACAGGATCGCAGCAGCAGGCGCGAAGCTTTCGCAATTCATCGAGCGCTTCGGCCAACACCAGGGCCAGACCGTTTTGAACCGGGCTGCCCTGGCGGCAGCGCCCAGCCGGCCCTGGCTGCGCGGTATCGCGACCTGGGCGAGTTCCATCAAGCAAGCTGTGGAGACAAAAGTGCAAGGCGATGCGACCCTCACCGTTCATTGGACCAAAATCAATGAGCGCATGAAGTTCATCTACGAGAAGCCGGATGATGCGATGAAGGCAATGAATCTTGCCCCAGCCCTGAACGGTAACGATACGACCGCCAAGGCCGCTCAGGACCGCATTATCAACCAGCTCGCCACCAATCCAGAGGCGTATGGTGCGATCAAGGGTAAGACCGGCCTGCTGGCGTCCACTGCGTCCAAGGCCCAGCGACAAAATGCATTGTGCCATGTCGATCCGTTGGCGAAATCGATCAGAGACTATGTCCGCATCCGTGCCGAAGTGCAGGAACTGCACACCGGCACCCTGTCTCAGGAGCGAGATCGCCAGCGCGTCGATGTGCCTTCGATTTCCAATGATTCCAGCCGTACTCTCGAGCGCATCCGCGACGCGATCGATCGCAACGACCTGCATTCGCATCTTGGCTTTGCCCTTTCCGACCGTATCGTCAGGGCCGAGATCGAGGGCTTGAACAAGGCGCTCGATGAGAAGTTCGGGGCGAACACGTTCAGCAATGCCGAGCCAAAAGGCCGGAAGTTTGATGCCGCGGCGGCAAAGGTAATGCCGGAGGATCAGGCGAAGCTCGCTCAGGCATGGCCGCTGTTTAATGCGGCGCGCAAGGTAGCCTCTCATCAGAGGGAGCAAGCGCAGGCGCAGGCGAAGGTACAAACCCAAAAGCCGGGGCTGACCCGTTGAGTACCCGTCGCAATGCCCTCGTTATTCTTGGCGCCGGCGCAATCTTGATCGGTGGCATCGCCAGCGCGTTTGCTTTCGGCGGCTACCGCATCAACTTCACCCCCTCCTATAATCTCGGGCTTTGGCAGATTGTCGCCTTGGATCGTGAGGTTAGGGCAGGGGATCGCATATTCATCTGCCCTCCAGACGGAAAGGCCGTCGAGCTGGCGCTTGAACGCCAATACCTGCCGCGTGGCCTTTGCGCATCCGGAAGTGGCCCGCTTATCAAAACTGTTGCGGCTACAGCTGGTCAGTCGGTCGAGATCGGCGGCCAGGTCATTATTGAAGGTAATCTCCTTTACTCGTCTTGCGTCCTCACTGCCGACGCAGAAGGCCGGCCCATGCCGGTCTATGCCGGTGGCACAATTCCCGAGGGCACGGTTTTCCTGCATTCCGAATTTGTTGGTTCCTATGACTCGAGATACTTTGGCCCACTTCCAGCCGACGGCACGCTTGGCCTCGCGCGAGAAGTTCTCACTTTCGCTCCGTAATCTGGCAATCGGCGCGGCGTTCATCGCTGGTGGCGCTGTGACAGGCGCCATCGGTTGGAGTGGTCACGCAATCCTGTTTCCCATCGGCGTTGCCTTTCCTGCGCTATGGGCATTCGCCCCCTCGCGTACCGTGGCGGCGCCTGTGGCGGCCGCCCATTTTCTGGGAGCATCGCGTGACCTTCCAATCGGAACATCGATCTTCTTTGGCGAACAGCTCGCCATCGGAATATCACTCTGGCTGTCCGCGTCGATCCTGTTCGTTCTGATTCACGCTCTGCTTTGGACCTCGAAAGGCGGCTGGAACCGTCCGCTGCGCTACGCGATCGCCGCTATTGTGATGAGCTTGCCCCCATTCGGGATCACCGGATGGGCAAGCCCGATCACGGCGGCAGGGATTCTGTTTCCGGGCTGGGGATGGCTAGGGCTGGCCGTCATGGCGACCGGCCTTCTCGTCATGACGACAAGAGCATGGCCGGCCGCTGCTGTCGTCCTCGGGGGTTTTTACGGCTGGTCTGCCGCAACGTGGACGCCCCCAGCCCTACCGGACGGATGGGCAGGGATCAACACCGAGTTCAAGTTCACCGCCCAACGTCAGTATGCAGATTATTCCCAACACATTGAGACGATAGGCATGGTCAGGGAAGCCGTAGGGCAGGGCGCGCGAACTGTCGTTCTCCCGGAAAGCGCCCTTGGCCTTTGGAGCGGCACGACCGAGCGCCTCTGGAGCCGAGAGCTTGCCGGCCTCGATGTTCGCGTGGTCGGTGGCGCGGCTGTGGTCGATCACACCGGCTACGACAATGTGATGATGGAGTTGACCCCGGAAACATCGCAGGTTCTCTACAGGCAGCGAATGCCGGTCCCCGTCTCGATGTGGCAGCCGTGGACGTCAGGTGGCGCGCACGCTCAATTCTTTGGCGGTCCATATGTGATGATTGACGGGAGACGCGCGGCGCCACTCATCTGCTACGAGCTGCTTTTGGTCTGGCCTGTCCTGCAATCCATGATGTACGAGCCCGATATGATCGTGGCTGTCGGCAATGGCTGGTGGACGGGCGGCTCCAACATCGTTCCCATCTTGAAAGCGAGCGGGGAGGCTTGGGCCTCGCTTTTCGATATCCCACTGGTAATGGCATTCAACGAGTAAGAAAGGATCTGCCATGATCGATGCCGCATTCATCAAACAGTGTGCCGATCCGAGGCTGAGCGTCGAAATCGTTCAGCAGTTCGTGCAAGAGATCGGTGTGACTGACCCCCTTCAGGTCACCGTAAAAAGCGGTAACCGCACCTTCGCCGTGCCGAAGCCGAAAACTGTCGAGGAGGCTAAGGACCTCACCATACAGTATCTAGGCCAGGCCGTCGTTCGCGTTGGCCTCACGCGATATCCCGCTGGATATGGCATCCAGAACGCCGATGAGCTGAACATGGACCTGTTCGAACCTTGCGAAAATCTTCGGATGGGAACCGCACTGTTCAGCAAGGTCTACCGGATCGTGACGAAATGGTATGGGAACCCCCGGCCAGAGGCATTCGAGGACGCGATGCTTTCTTATGCCAGCGGATATTTCGAGGGCCAGAACGTATTCAAAGCCGAAGACCCCGGCAGTGTTGCCGTCTGGAAGCCTACCCCGGTCGAGCAGCTTTCCGCAGCTCAACTCCGCATCAGGGGTGAAGATGTGCCGGCGCAATCTTCCGATCCAGTCAGTGAGGTCATGGCCGTAGCTCCGGGTGCAGACCACACGGGCTCCCTGGAAGGGCAGGGAGTATCAGAACCGCCGTTCAGCAATCAGGATCCCAACCGGGCGCCGATGCGGATCAACCTGACCGGCATCAAGGTCCATAACGTTGAACTGGGCTCCACTGCAAAATGAGTGGTCATATCGTCGTTTCTGTCATTCCTTGCGCTTTGCAATGCCACCCCGCCACTCTGCGCATTTGGACATGGGGCTTCTTGCACCGACGGTCGAGGCGGCGATTGGCACGCTCGGCGTCTATCGCGACAGCTGAGCTCAGGGACCCTCCACACGAAAGCGGCAGAGTAGAAAGGACCGCGGAACAACGGTATTCCTAGACGAAGCAACGCGCGGGGCCACTATGCCAACGATATTCATCAGCCATGCGACAGCCGATCAGGCATTGGCTCACCTACTTGTCAATTTCCTTAAAGAAGCGATCGGCGTGCCGGAGCGCTCCATCTTCTGTTCCAGCATCAGCGGGCACGATATTCCGTTGGCTGCGGACTTTAACCAGTACATCAAGGACATGATCAAAGAGCCTGAATTGGTCATCATCCTAATGACCCCCACCTATATGGAACGCCCTTTTTGCCTCATGGAACTTGGAGCGACATGGGTTCGCTCGCATCAGGCGGTTCCGATTGTTGTCCCTCCCGTCAGCTATGGCGACGTTACACGGACACTTGGCCTGACGCAGTCGTGGGAAATCACAAAACCCGAGGGTTTGCAAAAGCTCCGCGAGAAGGTCAGCCAAGCTTTTCCGGAAGCCATTATCGAGTACCGTTCACCTCAGACCTGGGACGCGAAGCGCGAACGCTGGAAGCAACAATTGCCGGACATTCTGGATGCCCTGCCGGGATCCTCTTTCGTCGAAAAAACGGTGTTTCAAGACGCTCAGCGCCTGATTGCAGATCAGGCGCGCGAAGTGCAAGAGCTCGCCCAGAAACTGGTAGAGAAGGAGGCCGAAATCATTGTCGCGCGGGGCAAGCTTGAGAACCTGATAGGATCGGGGCGGGTTTTGGTCATCGAGGATGAGCCCCTGATCGCGCTCGATCTGGAGCAACTGCTCACCGACGCAGGGTTCAAAGTGATAGGTGTCGCCCAGACTGGCGGCGAGGGACGAAAACTTGCCGAGCGCCACATCCCAGAGTTCATTGTGTCGGAGATCCAGTTCAAGGACGGTACCAACGGAAAGCGAATGCTGTTCGATATTGCGGAGAAGATTGACTGTGCGTTGATAATGGTCACGGCCTACCATGAGCTTCTTTTGAAAGAACCTCGTCCGATCGGCTACCTCGTCTCAAAGCCACTCGAACCGGCGGAATTCACAAGCGTCATGTACAAAGCGGCCCGCGAGCGGCAAGAGTATTCAGAGATTCGCGCGAAGCTGACTGCTCGCTGATCCGTTCTGAGGTCTTGATAGGTGTTGAGGTTATTCGGCTGGACGCGCGCCTTACGCCCTTCGCAAAGGGAGGGCGGGAAAAGGCCGAGCAGACGCATTGGGTTTCGGCCGGAATCATAGCGTATCGATCGCAGCGTCGGCAATCAACAAGCTAGTATCCCTCCGGGCTGGATAGGTATTCCTGATGGCGGTTCAGGGCCGCTGTTGGCTTGTTTTCGATCTTGTGTTCCAGCGTCAGATCTTCGAAAAAATAGGTGATCGGCACGCTTAGAACGGTAGCAATTTCGTACAGTTTGGAAGTGCTGATACGGTTGGCTCCGCGCTCGTATTTTTGCACCTGCTGGAAAGTGAGTCCGAGCCCGTCCCCAAGAGTGCTCTGAGACATTCCCAGCTGGTTACGCCGCATGCGAACACGCTGGCCCACATAGATATCAACCGGATGTGGACCGTCTTGCGTCGTGTCGTCTCTGCTCATTAATCCCTCTCGTCTAGGCATGTGGCTCCGCCAGAGGCTGTTCTTGGTCGATACGATGAAGTACCAAGAATCGCGTCTGGGAGTAGATCGTCTGCGGTATAGTCAGGTTACCAGCGCATCGAGGGGAGGGCCAAGCGCCAGCGCTAAGAATATCTTTGGATGAGCCTGGGGAAATGACGCAGTCAGGTTTCACAAATCTCGTATGCGACGGGCCATCTTGCCCGGTGAAATAAGTGCCCTTTCGCGTCCAGTACCAGACCGATCAAAGGGCAATCGCGAGGCGGATAGCCTTGTGATCAGAAATGTTATCCATTGGGAGCACATCATAGACCAAACTATTCACGCCGGGAGATGTGAAGATATAATCGGGGCGCCAGAGAGAGAGGCCAAATATCGACCATGTCATGGGGTTGCTGAAGCCAGCCGCCAGTACGCTATCGCATAATTTGCCTGTTGCCGATCGGAAGTTTGCCATCGACGTGGTAGAATTGAAGTCTCCGGCTAGGACAACCGGATACGGGCTTTCGTCAATCGCTGCACTCAATTTTTTGAACTCTTCACGGCGTACAGAGAACCGGAATCTTATGAAGTCATAGAAGTCTCGATCGCGGGCGTCTAGGCTCAGCGATAGATGCACCGGTATGTGCACGTTGATGATCCTGATGACGCGCGTTGAGGGGGTAATTATATCAACGTAGAGAAAAGGTATTCTCGCATCATCCTTATTATCCGACAAGACCTCCAAATTCGTTGCGATCATCAGTTCACCCTTGCGGATGATGTTGCGATAGCTTGACCACGGAAAATCTGGAGGTGTGTAGGCGACGTACTTTTGGCGAACGTCGCTTTGGACTTCTTGAAGTGCGACGACGTCTGCATTTGCCCGTAGAATATTGGTACCAACGGTCGAATACCGACCATCGCCCCAGAACTCGGTATTCCAGCTGAGGACCGTAATTGGGGGCGAAGTTGTAGGAGAAGGTTTGCACTCAGGCCGGGGGAAAAATTGGTGGGCTACGTCTGTCTTAGGCAGGCACACGACGAGAGCTGACACCAATGTAAGTGACCACGCCCAGCGCCGGTAGCGCATAAATGGAACCGTCGCAGAAAGAAGAACGGGAACAACGATCAGAACAGATGTTGGAGTGCTATCCCAAGGCACCCAAAACCATACAAACGGGTCGGTTGCTAGCCAGAAAATGAGCAGAATTGACCATGTGACCGTAGCTATCTGGCCTAGCTTGCCGATGCGAGAGTCTTTGGAACGTTGTCCAGCGAATGTGGTAATTGCTGCCATTATCGTTCACGTACCAGGATGCTTCAGGCTATCCCGCCTTCGGCTTGTTCTCATGAGAATGAGGGAGATCGGAACGGATGCAACGTATCCTAAAACTGCAAAAGTAAGGACGCTCCAGTAAGGGAAAAGCAAGAAACAGCCGCCCAGCAGCAGCGTGCCGGCGAGGATCTTCGCCGAGCTTAGACGAGCGGCAATCATTTTTGATGAGATTGTCGGAACAGTCGATACCATCAAGAATGAGGTGGTGATCATCACGAAAGCAGTGCCTAGCCAACTCTGAGACCACGTGGACCCGGAGGAAAAGGTCCACATAAGCGGAAGTAGAGCACACATCGCGCCAGCTGGCGCTGGAACGCCTTGAAAAAACCCAGGGTCCGATTTGGCCTCTAGCTTCGTCAGTGCCGCTGCGTTGAACCGTGCCAAGCGGTACGCACAGCAAAGCACGTAGAAGGCGATTATCGGAAAACCAATCGTTGGCGAGGTCTCCAACCCCCAAATATACACGATAATTCCGGGGGCGATGCCGAAGCTTAGGAAGTCAACGAGTGAGTCAAGCTCCACGCCAAACTGCGAAGCACAATTAAATCGCCGTGCTGCTTGTCCGTCAATGGCGTCGAAGGCAGCGGCCGTAAGCACGAAGAGCACAGCCTGTTCGAACCGTTCGGCCATGGCGCAATTGATAGCGATAAGGCCGCAAAGTGCACTGGCTGACGTCACCAATGTCGGAATGGCGATCGCTGGGACACCAAAAACAGACGGGACAATTCTTCCAGTTGTTTCGCCCGCGTTACTCGGGGGCCGATCGCTTGTTGCCGATTCTGAGGGCGGGATCAGGTTCGGTGATACCATTGAGAAGTCCTTCCTGACAAAGTACTCATACGAAGGGCGATATGGACAGCCAGTAGAATGCTGCTGCCGTCAGCCCGCTCAGCAGTGTGAAGGGATCTCTAATGAAAAAGTCGACGGGATTGTCCCCGGTCGACTCTACATAGATGCCCTGCAAGTACCGGAAGATAAGAGCGGTAACGCTTAGAGCCGAGAGGCAAGTAAATAGGGCGGCTGAACCCGTGGAACTGCGAATGAGATCAATCACATGAAGCCAGAAAAATATGCCAGACGATATGACCGTCGCAGACAGCAATGAGTCTAGGAAGGCAAGATTGTAATGCTGAAGAACGACGCGATGCTTGGCATTCGGATCCGCGGCCTGCGAAAGGATAATTTCCTGACGGCGCTTCCCGACTGAGATGAAAGCACAAAAAAAGAAGACAAACGCCATAAGCTCGTGAGAAACCGCCAATCCAACGACTTCCGTTCCGACAAACACTCTTACGACAAATCCGGCTGCGACGCAAAATATCTCAATTATCGGAATTTTCTTCAGGTAAAAGCTATAAAGGATGTTCAGTAGTAGATAGCTGATCATCATAAAACCTGCGGAGATCGGCAACAAAGCTCCGAGCATGATGGCTAGCAAAAGAAGCGATGCCATCATTCGCAATGCTATGGTGGGTGATATTGCCCCACTGGCAATTGGTCTGTATTTCTTCTTGGGATGAGCGCGGTCACTCTCCGCATCTGCAATGTCATTGATGATATACACAGATGAAGCGAGAAAGCAGAACCCAAAATAGAGAACGATACTATCGATTAGAGCGATCGATCCGGCTCCTGGCGAAAGAATGAGGGGAGCAAAAACGAGAGCATTTTTGGGCCATTGTCTGACGCGTAATAGATTGGCGCCGTCGCGGAGAGCGCTGTTCACAACAGCCGCGCGAGAGGGTAACGGAGGCTTATCGCGTTTAGTCACGCTGCAAATATCGTCTGGCATTTCCGGTAATCCTTGACCCGTTCGTGTCGTGGTAACTGAAATCCAGGCGATTAAAGAACGGTTTTGCCAATTCTGAGCGCCCCTTGCTTCCACAAGGACGTATGGCTGACGCCTGTCTCTTTACTCAGCGAAGGTCGGTTGTCGCAGTACCACCTATAAGTTTCCAGCAAGGCATCCTTGTTCGAATACCGTGCGGAAAAACCGAGTATGTCCTTCGCCTTGGCGGTTTCCACGTAAGATCCTGAAACGAGCTTCAGATACAGGCGCTTATAGACTGGCGATAATCGGGTAGCCTCGAGAGCTTGCAATATGAACGCAGCGGGCCTTAGTGGGAGAGGGATAATCCGCTTGCCGTGACCAGCTGCGTCCAAGACAGCCTGGAAGTCTTCTCGAACAGTAGTGAACTCATGAGCAGCGATGTTGAAAGTGTCGTTAGCGCAGGGGTGTTGCATCGCCAAATCGGTGACGGCACAAAGATCGCTGACATGCAAAAACTGGTAGGGTACTTCCCCTGATCCGACGACCGGGAAATGATGACCTTCGTACGCCCACTCGAAGAGCATCCCGAACAGTCCCAGTCTTCCCGGCCCCAAGAATGCCTTGGGGCGGAGGATCGCCACCTGAAGGCCGATCTGCCTGTATTCTTCGCATGCAAGCTCGGCCTCGATTTTTGCGCTGTTGTAAGCATCGTAAGGCAGGCGCTCGTCTTCTTCTGATGAAGGGACCTTGTCCGGAACGCCGTAAACCGCCGTCGACGAAAGGTGTATGAAACGTTTGACATTAGATGCTAGCGCCTGGTGAAGCAGGGTTTTGGTACCGAGCACGTCGATGGAGAAAATTTCCTCGTTCTTGTAGCTAGGCAATGCAGCAGCAGCATGGATAACGAAATCGACACTCTGCATGGCAATTCGAACATCGTAGAGATTACGGATATCTCCGCGAATTTCGTGAACTTTTGTCGCCAGCATCTGAGGGAGCGGTGCGATATCAAGAGAACGAATGTCGCGATACCCACGATCAAATAAATAGTTGATCATAGCGCGCCCGAAAACACCTGCGCCACCTGTAATAAGAACGGTCATGTCGCGCTCCTTTGCAGCCTCGTGTTTCGAGAGAAGCTTGTAAAGAAACGATATTCAACTATACATTGAACAATATATTATAGAATGTCAGATCAGCGGGAACGCAGTATTTACATCGAGAAAGTCTAGACTGGAAATAGGCAATGTGTGAGATGCGAAAAAGGCCTGCGCGTTATCTTGTAAACAGTTGCAGGGGGCAGGTTTGAGTAGGTTTTACCTACTAGGGAGGCTTTTAAATGAAGACGATCGAGTATGCGGCGAGATACTGGGCAACTACGCCCATAGGTGAACTGATAAAAAGCCCCGCCGGGTTCTAAATGAGCGAAAGTGCCGACTAGAATCTTGACGACCTTGCTTTGAGAGAAGCTTAGAAGAGGCAGTCCACTTATCACGGTCTGCACAATGGCCAGATCGGGGTGACGCCGGTACAGAGCAGCGGCGTCGGAATTGATGACTTGAGCGAGCGGGAAGCGTAACGCAAGCGACCGGGCAAAATCAGGATCGAACTCCACCAAGGCCAAATTTTCTTCGAGCACCCCTCGATCAATGAGTGCGCGAGTGAACACGCCTGTGCCGGGACCCAGTTCAAGTACCCTGCCAGAGCAGCCAGGTACGCCGCTCGTAATGAGGCGAGCAAGGGCTGAGCCTGAAGGGACGATCGCGCCAACGCGAAGGGGAGCGGAGATCCATGCGCGCAGAAACGGTAACGTATCTGAATGGATCATTGGCTCCTCCCCTGCTGAATGTTTTCCATCGATGGTACGTGGCTTCGCCTCTGCAAGAGGAGCCAGAAGATGCCGCCGACCGCTGAAACTGCAAGTTCAGTAAGCCCATAGAGGACTGAGATCGCGAGCGCGTCAGAGGGGCGCATCCCTGTATTGCTCAGTAGGATTATCATTCCCGTCTCCCGCACCCCCCAGCCACCAAAAGACACTGGAATTATTGTGAAAAGGAACACGCCAGGTAGAAGCAGGATCATAGGAATGAAAGGAGCCGGCAACCCGAACGCCTTTGCTACGAGGAGTGCTGCAGTCGCCATTGAGATGTGACCGATACAACACAGAGCTATTAATGCGAGTAAGCGCCTCCGGCCGTGCCAGATGCCTCGCACGCTCTTCAAAAATTGCCTGATCATCTCGCTGAAACGGGCGGGTAGAAACGTCTCTGCCAAATCTACGATCACAGGAAAATTGAAACCCGCTAGGAAACCGACTGTCGACAAGGAAACAATCGCGACTAAAAACATTCCGTCTGTAGCGTATGGTAACGCAAATAAAAGCGCCAACGCGGATAGGGCGAAGAGCGCAGTCGTTCCAATGATCCGATCGATGATGACAGAATGAATCGCCAGCTTTAGAGGAACACCCTCTGATCGCGCCAAAAAAATTAGCATTCCGTCTCCACCAATTGAAGACGGCAGAACCTGATTAAAAAATTGGCTTATCCAAGCGAACGTCATTGCTTTGATGACCGGCAGGCGATGATCAATAGAACCAAGGATACAGTTCCAACGTAGCGCTCTGACAAATATAAATTGCCCTAGCAGCAGCACCACAGAAGCGCACCAGACAAAGATGGAAAACTCTTCCAGATCGATGCGAATTTGCGAAAGATCTACCGATCGTAAAGCTGCAAGGATCAGGGCAGCCGTGATAATCAATTTTAAAACGACTTTAACCGCCATCATATACGACCCACTGACCAAGCTCGCTCGCAAGCAATTCGCGAATAAATCAACAAGAGATTAAGCATGATCTGAAGCAGACTGGCCGATATTGTGCAAAATATTCGACAATATATTATGTCAATCGCCTCAATGCATAATAAAGGGTACCTATGCCGTCGGATCGCGAGGGGTCAGTTTTATGCTCAGGATCATCTTGGCATCGGCCGGGTTGGGTGCTCTTCTGATATTTGCAGATCGTCAAAACCTGACACTTGTCTCCTTTATCTGGAACTACTTAGCGATCTTCTCGATCGTCGCCGTAGGGGTTTTCTTATTTAATCGATTTTGGTTCTCGGTCGCTTTTGCAGTGGTGGAATATCTGTCACTGCTCATAGCCGACCGGGCAAAACTCTATTTCATGGATGATCATCTCCGATGGTCTGACGTGATGAATGTGACCCGGCATTTCAACACGCTTACAGGCTTTCGCCAGTTTATCGAACTGATTGGCCCGTATGTTACCGGATTGATGGATTGGAAAATATTGCTAGGGGGTGCCGCCCTTATAGCCGTCATAAGCGCTTGCTTTCGCTTGGAAGGTCCATACTTCTCACCGCGAGCAGGTATCGCGAGGCCTTGGCGGCGTTTTTCGGCCGCGACGGTCGCCCTGATTGTCGCCTTCGTTGCTGCCTCGATTACCGCGCAACCCATATTGCGAACTGCGTACGCGGAAAAGCTTTCCGCTTCGAGCTATCGTTTCGCCGGAATGCCGATGTTTTTGTTCGCAACGCGGGGAGCCCCACGAAACATCGGATCGTTCTCTGAAGAGGAGAGGCACTATGCGATTGAAGTCAGTGCGAAGGCAAGCGCTGTGCTGCCTGATCATGGGAATTCTGTTTCGCTGCCCGATATAGTGGTCTGGTTTAACGAATCGACGTTCGATCCGAGGGACTTGACGTACTCAGCTTTGGCCCACGGAAAGCTTGGGGATAACGCTGAATCCCAGTTTCCAATGTTCCAGGCAAGCCCCGTGACGATCCAATACGGGACCTTGAACGTCGGAATTTTCGGAGGGAAAAGTTGGAATACAGTCTTCGCTCTTCAGGCTGGTGCACACGTCAGCTGGTTTAGTGACGACACCTATGCGGCGTCTACCTTAGCTGGAAAGCTTAACGATACATTTTTTAAGCGTTTAAAGGTGGCAGGGTACGTTATCGAATCCTTATATGCGCAAGATGGATACCTTTTTGATGCGGCGCGGTCGGAACTCGATTACGGGGCTGATAGGTTCTACGGCACGGAGTTTTTAAACCCATCAGATCAGGAAATCAGACGGGCAACGGATGCCGATGTCGCTGAGGGACTGCGCCGTCTCATGGCGAATCCCAGTACATCCCCCAGGGCCTTTTTCGTTTTTACCAGCGCCAATCACGGCCCCTATCCTTCGCGAACTTTTTACCCCGATGCAGGATCGGTCAGCAAATGGGGTAACCTTCCAAACGGTGTCCTGGATTATCTAAAACGTGTCTCGGAGACCGACCGCGTTGTCAGCAATTTGACACATGATTTGCTCGCACGGGAGCGTCCTACTATTCTCTTGCATCTTGGTGACCATAAGCCCCAGATCCCCGGCGTTCAATTCGCTGAAAGTACCAAGTACCAGACCTATTACCAGCTCTTAGCTAATTTTGATCCTCCGCCATCGATCCGCCCCGGCCGCCAGGACAGTGACATTATGTATGCCGCCTCAAAAATCCTGTATCTCGCGGGGATAGAAGCAGGCCCTCTTTTTGCAGCTAACATGTTTTTGGCGGGCGAGTGCCAGCTTCCTGAATTAAAATGCTCTGAGTCCGCTAAGAAATATCACGGCGGCTACCGCGTGCTTGCGTCTCAGAACCTACGAGAATGATGTTTGTGTAGCTGGGGCAAACAGCGATTTTTGGGATGAGATGAGCTTTGCTATTGCATCAATCGTATCCCGCACCGGGGGTAAGTGGCGTTCTTCCCCGTGTACAGCCAGCCACTGTTCATGAGATAGTTCTTCAATAATTGGACCTGTTCGGATGAGGCTTTCATGAGCGTCACCTACAAAGCACGGCAAGACTGCTTGGCCGGCGCCCGCCAGTACCAAATCCAGCAGGGAGCGAGGATGGGTGACCTCGATCCGAACTCGATCGCGCTTTGCCGCGCGAACCCATTTCGCCGAAGGAGTGTTGATTGTCGTAGATATCCAGTCTTCGGCAGAAGAGCCGTCCGCTCTTGCATATGCCGCAAAATGTACTGTGGCGGTTTTCCGCGTGGCAACGCCCGGTTCTGTGGGCATACGATTTCGGATTCCAATCAAAGTTTCGCGACGACCGATGTTATGGATTTCTTCGGTCGCACTAAACACAAGAGATCGATCGGCGGTCCGGATTTGGGCTATGTTTCGGCTAAGAAACCACGTCATCCACGTACCGGCGGAAATCCTGATGGGGATCGTACTAGCACTGCTCCGCCTATCTCGGACAATATCGAGGATGCGGTCTTCTACAGCTTCTACCTTTGCGAGGAGCTTTCGCGCTGCATCAGTCATCTCGTAGCCTTGAGGCAGCCGTTTAAACAACTCCTCTCCCAAAGCACGTTCAAGGTCGGTGACGTGCCTTCCCAACGTTGCTGCACTTTGGCCCGTATTTTTCGCAGCGGCCGCAAGACTTTTGTGTCGCGCTACAGCGAGAAAAATTCGTAAGTCGGCCCAATCGATGCTCGTTTCATCCATGAATTAAACCTTTCAATTACGCAGGCTGCTCAGTGCCGACGCCTTCTCTAATATCACCCTTAGAAACAGGGAATTGTTGAGATGATGGACATATTGCAAAACGCACCCCGCATAGGAATGGGGTGCTGGGCTATCGGTGGTCATTTCTGGTCAGGCGATATTCCGGTCGGGTATTCCGGCTCGGACGACGATGAATCGATTCGCACGATACATGCTTCATGGGACGCGGGCGTGCGAGTATTCGACACTTCCGCCGTCTATGGAGCGGGACATTCTGAAACCATTTTAGGACGCGCTCTCTCAGGTCGGGCCGATGCAATTATTGTATCTAAATTTGGCCATTCCATCGATCCGGTCACTCGCCAAATGACAGGTCCCAGGTTTGATCCCGAATATATTCGGCGCTCCGTGCATGGTAGCTTGGAAAGATTAAACCGAAGCTGCATCGACGTCATGCTGCTACACCTTAACGAATTGTCCGTCATTGAAGGTGGGCCAGTCTTCGACACGTTGGAAGCTCTCAAGGCTGCCGGTAAAATACGCAGCTATGGTTGGAGCACTGATTTTCCTGAGCGTGTTCGAGCTTTTGCTTCCCGAGCGGGCTTTTCCACCGTCCAGCATTCTATGAATGTCTTCTTTGATGCACCTGCAATGTGCAATACGGCCGAGTCTTACAATCTCGTACAGCTCATTCGCTCACCACTCGGAATGGGGGTTCTTTCAGGTAAATTCTCTGACGGCCGAGTGATCCCTTCTAATGACGTTAGGTCTGCGGACCGTGATTGGCAGGGTTACTTCACGGACGGCCGCCCGAGAGCGGATTTGGTCGCGCAGATGGATGCAATTCGTGACCTTCTAACTTTAGGGGGGCGGACACTTGCTCAAGGCGCGCTTTGCTGGCTCCTCGCTAGGGGTCCTAACGTTTTGCCGATTCCGGGGGCAAAAAATGCCAGGCAGGCGGTCGAAAATGCCGGCGCCTTAGAGTATGGACCTCTCTCTCCGACTGTTATGGCCTACATCGAACAAATTCTGCAACGCCCCCCTGAAGGCGAGCCGCGAGCGCGTTAGGTTCACAGAGAGCTATCATGGATAAGAGCGAGGCATTCAAGAGAAACGGTTTCAGCCATCTTAGGGCATCATTCACGTACTCGATGTCCGGGGCTCGCTACCTTCTTCGTGAGCAAGCAGCGAGACATGAGATTTGGATGGTGATCACCGCATCGATTTCTTTCGGTGTCGTTCGTGCGTCATTTGCTGAACATCTCACCTTGATCGCGCTATTCATACTAGTAGTCTGTGTAGAGGCGATCAACACAGCTGGAGAAGCAATTGTTGATCACGTGTCGCCGGAGATCAGTGAGTTCGCGAAGAGGGTGAAAGATCTTCTGTCATTCGCGGTCTTCTGCACGCTCCTCCTCTTCGGCGGCTTCACTTTGTCGGTGTTGTTTAGCGCGCAAGATCTTCAGCTAGGTATGGACATGTCGAGGGTGTTGCCGGTTGAAACGCCTCCGTCCCCGAACAATTTAGGTCACAGCGATAACCGTCTGGCATAATCGACCCGCAAATTTCTGAACCGACGAAATTTGTCCACTTTAGGTCGGCGCCTGTGAAATCGACCCGTCGCAAAGTAGACATCCTAAAGTCGGCCATCAGAAGGTTAGCGCCTTTAAAGCTGGTAGCATCGAGCGTTCTTGATGAAAAATCAGCAAATCGCGTATCAGTCGGCGAGATGCTTTCTTCTGCGACGCGATGGCCCAAAATCTCTATATTTGGAAGGGCTCCAGCAAGAAGGAGAGCCAAGGCAAGTGACATCGGAAACACGATGCCCTTTTTGCTAAGCTTGCGCAATATATTGAGCCCCCACATGGTTCACGAGCAGCGTTGGGAGGCTATTTCTCATTACATCATGATAATTTAACAGATCCGATTCTTGTGATCGCAGGTCGTGGGATCTGATCGATTGTTGTAGGTGGTCGACAATGCGTATCAGATCAGTAGACGAGCAATCGTCGATGAAAGCTCTCTTTGAAATGAAATAGGTTCGGGCATGTATGTTTTTCACTAGGTTCAACGATATCTGGTTACCCCCGACCAAAACAACCTCTTCGGTAAGATGTACAACCCACTGGCGCTTGTCATCGTTATTTTCTAGCTGCCCCGCGACCATGCTCGCCAGTTCACGAACATGGCGCGCGTCACTTCCGGACACGTTACATTTTTTCAAGCTAGAGGCCACAATAACGGTTAGCAGCTCGTAGAGCTCTCTCAGTTCTCGAAGAGTTGGGGTCTTGCAGAAGTATCCGTGACCATAACGGAAATTGATCAAGTCTTCTCCGTGCAACCGGCTTAAAGCCTCACGTACGGGCGTTGTGCTTACCGTATATCGCTCTGCAAGTTCATTTACGACCAGCCGCTCGTTGAAGCTAAAGTTCTGGAGGGTGATATCATTTTTCAGTTGCAAGTAAACGCGTTCTGTCGGCCCAAGCTTCGGTTGATGCATTCTCAACTCCCAACTAGATATCACCCTCGTTACGCTAGCAAATTGCGAAATAACGGCTGAAGCGATTGCTTCTGCCCATCATTCGATTCCGGGAAAAGGCCTTCCGAACGCAAGGCCCTTTCTACGTCATCTGCTGATGTATTATGAAATTTCATCTGGTCACACCCAAGTGTCGTTAGCTTAGCCAACCTTCTTTGTTCAGCGCGTTGCCTCCATGAGCCAATCTTCATAATCATCGTACTGAGACGCTGGATTATGCCGCACAGGGGCTTTCCGATTATAATTAAATGTCTTTTTCGGTTGCTCATCGCCGTTATCCAGGTCGAAACAGTTGAAGTCGGAGGAGTTCGTCGAACCTCGTTACAGTGGTGGCGTTTTGAAAATGCTACAGCTATAGCGCGCGGATGCCATCCGCCAAAAATGAATGGGGCTTTTCAGTTTGTTACAGTTTTATGACAATGGGCTTTTGAGCGCAGAGAACCGGCTATGCCTTATTAAGGGAAATGCCGTCTGTACCTCTCTAGCTGATCGCATCAAAGGTTGTCTTAACTCGTGCCGGACGATAGCGATCGTGAGCTTCTAATAGAGGCGGCTGTTGCGAAAGGTCCGGGATGATTATTGATGATGACATAGGTCTTCGCGACGCATATCCGGTAGAATAAGCCCAACCGGCCAGCGGCGCAATTTTTGCAGGTATGAACATTTTTTTTGATTATAAGTAAGCGTTTTCGATTGCATGATGCGTCGAATATCGCCTTACCCTACAATGGGCGGCTAGTTTACCATTTTAAAGTTTGGGGAGGTAAGATGAGATCCCAACCTAATAATGTCGATGTTCAGGTTGGTAACGCTATCCGGATTCAGCGAGTGATCAAACGTCTCTCACAGTCCGCCCTCGGGGAACGTGTTGGCATTTCATTTCAGCAGATACAAAAGTACGAGCGAGGGGCTAATCGCGTCTCAGCCAGCATGTTGGTTGACATGGCAAATGCCCTGGAAGTCGATGTTCGAGTTTTTTTCGACGAAGCCGCTCCTCCTAAAAGCGCTATTCTAGCTAACGACAATCAAGTAGTCAGCGAAACATTTAAAGCTTCGCGAGAGGGGATGCTGCTAAATGCGGCATTCTTTTCTATCAAGAATAAAGCGATACGTGAAAAAATACTTCGCCTAGTTCTCTCTTTGGCCGGTAAAACAGTTGAAGACGGCGATAAGGAGGAAATAGAAGGCTTTGCACCTAACTAATATTGCGCTCCTTTAGTGAAGTCATCGTGAGCTTGAGCGAATGTTTCTTTCCGTCGCAAAATGGACGCGAGTTCCATTTCACTAAGTTTTAATGGATCAATACCTTCCCAATCCACTACCAGCTGCAGCAAAGCTATATTCGCAAGGTTCTCTATGTCTGGTAGGCGTTGCAGCGACGCCTCGCTTTTAGTGGCGTTGATTAATTTGTATAAGCGGAGAAAACGTTCTGAATTGGCGCTACTCATGGAACCGATCCATCATAAATTGGAGATTTCTCAATATTCTGCGATGAGAGTATTTTGGATTTTCGTCTCATCAATCGAAGCACCTAGTCCTGGCGCATCGGGAAGATGCAGAATTCCCCCGGAGGACTGATCGAACTCCATTCCTCCTTTGACAGGGTCGAGGGAGTGGATAAGCGAGGAATCCAGGTCGATGTACCTGACATTAGGGCGAGCCATTGCAAAATGGGCGGCTGCTGTGAGGCCGAGCCTCGTTTCCCCGAAGCAACCTACCATACAGATGACATTTGAGGCGGAAGCAATCGTTTCAATTTTGAGAGCGTGGTGGATACCACCGCATTTCCCGAGCTTGATGTTAATCACGTCCGCGGCGCGTGCATTAACGACTACGAGCGCTTCATGAATATCGAATACAGACTCGTCGAGAGCGATTGGGACCGTTAGTTGACGCCGCAACTGAGCATGACCTTCTACATCCCAATAGGGCAAAGGCTGCTCGCAAAATTCCAGATCTTGATTGCCCATCTCTTGAATGTTGCGACACGCAGCCGAATGGTTCCAGGCTTGGTTGCTGTCGATCCGAAGTTTCCGCGATTCGCCAATAATTTTACGCACAGCCTGGACATGACTAACGTCTTCGAAACCTTTTCTGCCAGTCTTGAGCTTCACGGTCTCAAATCCCTGCTGCACGGCCAACTGGGCTTCAGCAGTCGTTTCCTCAACCGAGCTCAAAATGCCGATCGTGTAATCAGTTCTGAGTTCTCTTCTTTGCCCCCCGAAAAGACGAAACAACGGCATTTGGGCGAGCTTCCCCAGGATGTCATAGAGCGCGATATCGAACGCGCATCTAGTGGAAGCGTGTCCCCGAAACATTTGCTGGAATTCGTTGAGAAGCGCATCAATTTCCGTTGCATCGCGCCCAATGAGCGATGATGCGAACGTCCTAGCTGCTGCCAAACAACCAGCCTGCGTCTCGCCCGTCAATGACGGATAGGGGCTCCCCTCCCCCCATCCGTAGACACCACCTTGTATCTCGATTTTGACGAAAATATTCGACGCGGCAGACCGGGCTCCCTTAGAGATAGCCACTTGATGGGTGAAGGGGATATCGACAGCGAAAATGGCGACACGTTCAATTCTCAAAACAGCACCTTTCTAGGTATATGACGGGCAAATATCATCTTGTGTTGATGGAGAAGCGGTGGATTGTCAGGGCGGCCACGACCGCGAGGCCGAGTCCAAATCCGATCCAGACGCCATAGAGACCGAAGCCCACGAACCGACCGAGAAGCAGCGCGCAGGCGACACCAACCAGCCAGTATCCTGTAACCGCGCATGCCAGCGCAGTTCGGGTTAAGGCAAGACCCCGCAGAAGGCTCATGCCGGTGCCTTGCAGGGTGTCCAACAGGTGCACAGCAGCTACGACAAAAATAATGAAGCGCAGAGGAGAATAGAGGAACTGTTCTCCGAGGTAGTACAGGAACAACCTGTCTGCGAAGAGCATCACGGCAGCTGCGACAAGAGCCCCTGAGCCCAATCCCACGACTATACTTGAGATGCCAATAGCCCGTGCCTCGTGGTTGTCATTGCTACCCATGGCGCGAGAGATGAGGATGGTCGTTGCTTGGCCCAGACCTAGTGGAATCGCGAAAGCGACACTTATAATCTGCAAGGCAATCCCGTGAACGGCGAGAGCTTCCTCTCCGAAGGTTCCGGCAATCAGACCTAAGATGGCCATAAAGCCAGATTCCAAAACGACAGCAAGTCCAATCGGTACTCCTATCGCTAAAATCTTACTGACGGCAGCTTTGTCGATCCCAAGGCTGGAAACTCCTATTTTACGCCTGTTTAGAAGCACAAAGCCTGACAAGCCGATCGCCAAAGTCCACTGTGCTAGGGCGAGTGCGGTAGCCCCTCCTTGCAGCCCGATGTTGAGGCATGGCCCACAATCGCGGGTTAGCAAGAGCCCGACTGAGACTTCCAACGCGACGGCTACAATTCCGAGTGGGAGTAATATAGAGGTCATGGAGCGGGCCGAGGCAAAGCTACGGAATGTCCAGAATAAATAGTTTGCCGGAAGACTCAACGAGACAATTGAGAGGTAAACCATTGTATATTTTGATACACCATCAGATTGACCGAGTACCGGCAAGAGGTATCCGGCGAGGTGTATCAGTGTGATCGCAGCCGGTGCGATTATTACTATGCAGACCACAGCGGGAATGATGGTTTTATCATGAGATATTTCGCTCTTTGAGCCGAGCTGTTTTGCCACAACAATGCCGACGGCCTGCATGACTCCCGTTCCAAAAACCACGAATGGCATATAAATCGCCTGCGCAAGCGCGACCGCTGCTACCTCTTTCTGCGTGAAGTTCGCCATGAGAAACAGCGGTATTGCATTCACCAGCAACAAGACAAACTGGGACGAGACCAGTGGCCCTGCGAGTTGGACTGTCTTATGTGCTGCCTGAATGACATCGGGACGGGACAGATTGGAGGTGGTGACCATTACTCGACCGCTCCACTGGTGCTAGCGTCAGCGATTTCAAAGATCGTCTGCTCCAGCCGCCTGACTTCTTTCAAATCGATGTCCAACTGCTCGACGTCAGCGTGGATGAGGTGGATGTCACCCGGCGATGAAATGAGGTCTGTCGTGCGAGAAATGGTGTCTCCTTTTTTCAAATACATTCGGGCATAATGGAAAGATCGAAGCTTCCTGATCTCTGAAAGGTCTGGATCGGTGATCAAGGTCCCTGTTTGCCTCGAAATCATCGCTACCAGCCTGGCATTCTTGATTAGCGTGTAGGGTGTTAGTCGCTTTTGGAATGCAAACGGATCGGTGTATGCCAACACAGTGAGTTCGAGCTGGCCATGCCCGGTACAAATGGAAACAATTCGGGGGACGCCGCTACCAACCATCCGAGCCCCCGTTTCTATCAATACTGGGCCATTAGATGTGACGAAAAGTTCCGTATGTGCTGCACCATATCGGATCCCGAGTGCGGCCAGTACTTCAACGCTGTAGGCGATCAACTCCTCTTGGATATCTCCTTCGTATGGAAGAAGCTCTGCGTAGTCATAGGCAATGCTCCTCCCTTTTTCGTGCAGCCGGCGGGAGTGCCACATGTCAGTAACGACATGTCGACCGTCACAACTTACTGTATTAACAACATACTGTTCGCCAGTGATTAGCTTTTGAACCAATGCGTAGTCGTTTATATTACCAAGCACATTTTGCTTGCCGACCAAGGCCACGACAGCCTCTCTCAGTTCCCGACCATTGTGGCAGATGAAAATCGAGTCTGACCCAGCGCTAGCTATTGGTTTGGCAACGACGGGATAAGTATGCTCCTCAGCCCAAGCCACGGCTTCGTCCGGATGTTGCACTTTGACTTGAGGGATAGCACGAAGGCCCGCAAGGCGGATTTCCTCCTGCATACGGAACTTGTCACGCCTCGCTCCGACCTTCCGGGGATCGTTTGACATTAACGAAAGCCTAGTTGCGAGAGCATCGGCCAAATCGACGCCTGACTCAGCCCCCGGGACGATGGCGAAGGGGTGCATTGCTGCGAGAGCGGCAACAGTTTCCTCAAAATCGGTATTCACAAGAACGCTTTTGAAGAATTCCGGCTTCTCGGAGCCTACGAATAGCGGTGGTGTCGCCTGGCTTGTTTGAACATGAACGCACTCGAAGCCCTCTTTAGAAAAAGCCTCAGCGAGCGCGTTAGCAGATGAATAGGCGTCGACGATCACCACCGGCCTATTGTTCGTCTCGAACTGTAAATTGGAAGGGGATTGCATTTTGTGGGTCCTAAGCTGACTGAATTGCGAACAAAAGGCGAGGATTGCCTGATCAGTTTCACGATGTCGGGATTAGGGGAGCGAACGGCTTTCCGCAGAAGGCGGAAGTTGGTGCCGGCGGCAAGGGCCGCGTCGCTGATACACACACTCAACCAGCAGTACGATTTTGTCAACCGGTAGGCAAAAAAAATAGATCGGAGCGCGCAGCGGGATGAAGGTGATTGCGTCAAACGAAAAGACAACCTCAAGGAATCTTTCTGCTACTCAGGAAATTTTGTCTGGCGGAATTGCGCGCATTGATCGAATATGGCGATGGAAATACGAGAAATTTTGCAAACATTTGGAGCAGACTGAATGCGTAAAGCTATCGCAATATCGTTATTCGTGTGCGTGCTGGGAACTTTGTTTTCGGTAAATGCAAGCCTAGGTAGTGATCGGCCCTTAAGGATCGGTGTGGAGGGCGCGCTTGCTCCATTCAATTATACGGATCCGTCGGGGAAAGTGGTTGGTTTTGATGTTGAACTTACCGACGCCATTCTGGATGCTTCCGGACTCACTGGAGAATGGATTAGGCAGGATTGGGATGGCTTAATCCCCGGGATCATTGCCGGAAAGTTCGACATCGTCTCCGCAACCGTGTCAATCACTGAGGAACGTAAGAAAAGAGTAGACTTCACCGATCCGCTGTATCGAACATCTATTCGCTTCGTCGCCGCAAAGGGTGCTTTTCTTGACGATAGAAATAGCACGTTGCGGGGCAAGCGTCTCGGGGCACAGCGGGCAACGGTCTCTTCGGCCCACTTGCAGAAGCACTATCCGGATTCGGAAGTAGTTTTATATGACACCCAGGATGCGCTGAGGCTGGATTTGATAGCAGGCCGTATTGATGCGCTTATAGCAGATCAAATTGCGACTGAAGATAGCTTTCTCAAGAAGCCCGAGGGAACCGGCTACGAATTCTTCGGAAGCGTAATAAAGCCAGATGATGGTATCGGTATCGTTTTGCCAAAAGGGCATGACGAACTGATGCAAAGACTGAATTCAGGAATCGCTACGATTCGGTCGAATGGGAAATTTGATCAAATATCCGAAAAATATTTCGGTGATACCGACCTCCGTTGATATTGATCGGGGAGGCTAGACTTATGGAAAATGCCCTAGCGTATGGACCGCAAGTTCTTCAAGGGCTTCTTTACACAGTTCTTTTGACGGTTTGTACTGTGCCTTTCGCGGTGATGGTGGGTGTGACCTTTGCCGCTTTCTCGCTAGCCAAATCGAGACTCTTGAACAGGGTGGCGCGTGTCTACGCAGGCCTGTTCCGGTCGATACCAGAGTTAGTGATCCTATTGTTTTTCTACTATGGTTTATCAAACGTTGTCTCAACCATACTGATGAAGCCCGTGGAATTTTCGCCCTTCACGACAGGTGTCGTAGCCCTCTCTCTGATCTCTGGATCGTACACGGCTGAGGTTTTGCGCGGTGCAGTCCAAGCCGTTTCTCTAGGTCAAACTGAGGCTGCATTGTCGCTCGGTTTTCGACCAATTGCAGCATGGATAAAGATTATTCTCCCGCAAGCATACAAGATGGCTATCGCGCCCCTCACAAATGTATTGCTTATCCTTATTAAGGACACAGCTCTCGCGTCGGTTGTAGGAATTGAAGAGTTGTTAAGAAAATCATCCATCGCGGCCGGATCGACCCATTCCCCCTTTATATTTTTCGGAGGTGCCGCTGCAATTTACCTAGTAGCTTCTATCCCCATCCTAGTATGGCAAGAGAAAGCCGAAAAAAAATCCGAGGTTGCGATATGAACCTCGATATACCGCTTATGCTGGAAAGCATACCGTCCCTTTATAGCGCGGCTATAGTGACCATCAAACTCACAGTTCTTTCGTCTTTCTTTGGCTTATTGCTTGGCGCTATTCTAAGTCTCCTTAGGTACTCTCACTCATCCGCTCTCAGGCGCTTTGCGGCAACCTACAGCCTCATATTTCGCGGCACTCCGCTGATTGTTCAGCTTTTCATTATTTATTACGGTCTCGCTCAGGCTTCAGCTTTGCGAGAAAGCCCCTTGTGGATCGTATTCAAAGATCCCGTTCGCTGCGCGGTGATTGCTCTTGGACTAAACTCGGCCGCGTATACGTCCGAGATCATCCGGGCGGCGGTTAATTCAGTTCCAAAGGGACAATGGGAAGCCGCCAAGGTCCTCGGTCTGGGCCAGTTTTTAGTATTCAGATTGGTCGTCGCACCCCAAGCCCTAAGATTTGCGCTACCTTCTTACGGCAACGAAATAATCATGCTCATGAAAGGCACTGCTCTCGCGTCGACAATTTCACTCTTCGACCTGACCGGCAGAGCCAAGACTCTAGTTGCCGAAACGTATGCTCCGTACGAAATCTTTATATTGGTCGCATTGATCTACCTCTTGCTGGGGCTTGCACTGCAATCCCTTGTCAAATGGGGAGAGGCTAAGGTTCGTCTCCCTTCCCCAAGCGGTTGATGGCATCAAGCCTGCTAGGTAGCTTCCTGATGATTTTGGCTTGAGCCTCCACCCCGAGGCTACCCCACGCTGCGATCTCCGCCATCGTCCGGCCGCACCCTATGCAGCTACCCAACTCTACGTGGATTTTGCATAGACGGATGCATGGTGATTTGACCGTGTTTGGCACGAAGTTACTCATTCAACCCTATCCCCCGCTTAAACAACGTCCTGCAAAAGTCGATGCGGACTATAACATAGCGCGATGGCTCGCAATGGTTGGTTCCATCCCTATTTTTAGCGGAATGATTCACCTGGGTTGTATTTTCGTCATTGACGGTTGATATTGTCACCCAGACAACCAGATGGGCGGTCGCAGCGGCCTCCTCTCTTTCGCTGATTTCCGTGTCTAGTGCAGGAGTGTCTTCGAATGGATTTCGTCACAAATCGCGTGCAAGCGCTTGAGATTGGGTTTTGCCAATTCAGCAACAAGCTGCTTTCCACATCGAACAGCGAAATATCGTCAAAGCTATATCGGAAGTGTTATCCGAATATGCCGGGGTATTTCTTTAATGAGCACCTTTTAGAGCTGCCCTACTGGATTAATATTGTTGTCGGTATGGTCGATGACGATTGTCAAAAAAGACTTATAATTATTGAAGACGTAGAAAAGGCGATCGACGAGATACGCAGACGAGATTTTGACTTCGTCTTTTTTTCAGTGATGAATGTCAATGAGAGCTTCGTTTTGGATATCGTTCGTCAGTGCCCACGAACGAAATTCCTTCTTGGTGGGTATACCGATTCCACGAAGTTTTCCGACTGCTCAAATGTCGTGTATTTCTCATCTGTATTTGACATCGCAAACGTGCCCGGCCTTCCGGTTGACGTCACCAGGCCCCCTGACTACAGCTTGTTTGCGGATGGGACGCTTTGGATGCCCCGCATAACGCTGAGCACAGGTTGTAAGCACAAGTGCAGATTTTGCGCAGTGCCGCGAGTCCTTTCGGAAATCGATGACAAAGGCGTTATGGATCAGGCACGTGCCCTGAAGGGCCTGAATTTTCACTTGATCTATTTGGACGACAAGACTTTTGGTCAAGCTTCAAATTACCGACTCCTCGCGCCAGTGTTTGAGGAAGTGAAGAAGTTTAATCCCGAATTTCTCGGGTTCGTTATCCAAACCACCGCGACGACGCTGACCATGAAAGGCGGCCGAATGTTGCAGGAGTTTATGGACGAACTCCACGTCAAATATATCGAAGTCGGTGTCGAGACATGCGATGACGACCTTCTAGCTGAGTTGATCAAACCCCATCGCTTAAAGCACGTACTAGAGGTTTGCGAAGGTATTCGAGCCTTTAATGCGTCCAAGCCTGGTAGTTCCGCAGCGCGAACACATGATGACGGCCGTGTTGGGTTTATTCCAAACATTCTGTTCGGGATAAAAGGTGACACCTATGAGAAAACCATTTCGTTTATTCGCGAAAATAGGGACATCATCTCCACTATCAACTTCGCTAATATATCGTCTTATCCGGGCAAAAGGGGTGATGACTTTCTTCCGTACGAAGGTCCCGATGATGGCGACGACTATTCCTTCAACAAATCATGGCTCGATCCCGAGCAGGTAGAGCGAGGGAAACGCGCGCTTGAAACCATAATGCAAGACTTCGGCGTGGAAGTGCGGATCAGATGACGGGGTACGCGGTAGCACGAACAGATTTACACCGGCAGCTCGCCGCAGTTCACAGAATATGTGCTCGGCTTGATTTGCACGAAGCGATCGACGGCCACATTAGCATGCGGCTTGAAGATGATAAGCAGATGCTGGTTTCTCCCTACCCGCTTCACTGGAGCGAGGTGACAGCTTCAAGCATACCAACGCTTGACCTGACGAATGGCGATGTCGTGGCGGGGGACTATGCGCTGGATCGGCCTACGTGGTGCGTGCATTCTGGACTGCAGAGGCTTCATCCGAGGCATCGTTGCTTTCTCCATGTCCATAGCCCCTATGCGACCGCCATTTCTTGCAGGAAAGACGGCCGCCTACTTCCCATACATCAGCATTTGATCGGGCTTTATAATGACATAGCCTATTACGACGACTACGAGGGGGAGGTTATCACGGAAGAATACGGCGAACGGCTAGCTAGAGCGATGGGTGAGAAATCAATTGTGTTCCTAGCTAATCACGGAGTGGTGACAGGAGGGCTTACACCCGCAAAGGCGTTCAAGAGGCTGTATTATCTGGAGCGCGCTTGCAAATTCCAGATCCTTGCTGAATCCGGGAATGCGACCCTCAAATTTCTCGAAAAATCGGTTGTTGAAGCCTTCTCGTCAGAGCCGGATTCCGAGGCGTGGGGCCACGACGATAACTTTCTTGCCGCTTGGATGCGAATATTGGATCGAGAAAGCCCGGAGTACGCTTCGTAGCGGGAGGAAGGACTTACCATGGACACGACATCTATCGCAGGGACAGTCACTAATTATCGCCATATCGCAGATCGCTTGAGCATCGAGACGCGCGCTTTTATCGACGGCAATTATACTTGGAGCGTGTCTGGTGCGACCTACGGCTGCGTGAGCCCCGTAGATGGCCGGACTATTGCCCAGATTGCTCGATGCAATGCACATGATGTCGACCTAGCGGTTCAAAGCGCCAGACGTTCCTTTGACAGTGGGAGCTGGAGCCGCATGAGCCTGTCAGACCGGAAATCCACGCTACTGCGTTTCGCTACGCTTGTTGAAGACAGTTTGGTCGAGCTAGCCACTCTCGAGAGTATAGACACAGGCAAGCCAATCCGTGACGCGCTAAGCTTTGACATACCATCGACCGCAAAGACGATCCGGTGGTACGCAGAAAGTATCGACAAAATATACGGTGACGTAGCTCCAACCGATTCTAACATTCTTGCGCTTGTGACCCGCGAGGCCGTTGGGGTTGTGGGCTGCATCGTGCCTTGGAACTTCCCTGCTTATATGGCTGCTGTGAAATTTGCTCCCGCGTTGGCCTGTGGCAACAGCGTAATTTTGAAGCCAGCGGAGCAATCTCCGCTGACGGCTATCAAGCTTGCAGAAATCGCCACGGCAGCCGGCATTCCGCGGGGCGTGTTTAATGTGTTGCCGGGGTTTGGCGATGAAGTAGGCCAACCGATAGCTATGCACATGGATGTCGATTGCGTGGCTTTTACTGGATCAACAGCAGTCGGCAAGCTCCTAATTCAAGCAGCGGGTTTGTCGAATATGAAGAGGGTTCAGATCGAAGCAGGTGGCAAAAGTGCGCACATCGTCCTAGCGGACGTTCGCGATCTGGATGAGGCTGCAGCTTCAGTCGTAGACAACATTTTTTTCAACGCGGGGCAAATATGCGACGCGGGTTCCCGCTTGATTGTGGATGAATCTATAAAGACGTCCCTTATGCAAAAGATTGTAGATCTGACATCGAAGCTGAGATTGGGCGATCCCTTGGACCCCAACGTGGATTTTGGGGCAATCATCGATGATAGGCAGCGGGATCAGGTTGTTGCCTATATCGCATCCGGTCAAACGGAAGGCGCCTCCCTTCTGTACGGCGGAAAAATCGCCCACCATGTCCCAAGCGGATTTTATGTTGAGCCTACGATCCTCGACGGGGTCACAAATGATATGAAAGTTGCTCGCGAGGAAATATTTGGTCCGGTTCTGAGTGTACTCACTTGCCGTGGGCTTGATGAAGCAATCAAAATCTCAAATTGCTCGATATATGGTCTTGCGGCAGGCATATGGACATCAAATTTTGATGATGCGGTGATCGCTTCGAAACGCCTCCGTGCCGGTTCAGTATTCATCAATAACTATAGCGGAAGCGATCTTACCGTTCCTTTCGGTGGCTTCAAACAATCGGGAGTTGGCAGAGATAAATCGTTAAAGGCGCTGGATCACTATACCGAGTTAAAGACCATCTGGGCGAACGTACGATCATTTTAATAGGATCCGGCATGGTAAAACTTACGAAAATTTATACCCGAGGCGGCGACAAGGGCCAGACCAGTTTAGGTAACTCGGCGCGGGTACCAAAAAACGATAGGCGCGTTGCTGCATACGGCACAGTTGACGAGGTCAACTCAATAATTGGTGTTGCTCGACTGAATGTAAGTGATGAAGTGGACATCGCACTCGCGCGCATTCAAAACGATCTTTTTGATCTTGGTGCAGATCTTTGTACACCTGAAGCCGAAAATCCGAAGTATCCCCCATTGCGCATTTCAAAGTCCCAGATCGTGCGGCTTGAATTAGAAATTGATGAAATAAATCGACATCTTTCGCCATTGAATTCCTTTATCCTGCCCGGCGGGACGCCAGCTTCTGCTTATCTGCATCTCGCGCGAACTGTCGCTCGCCGCGCTGAACGCGATATCGTTGAGTTGAGCCAAAACGAAAATGTCAGCGATTTGTGTACTCAGTATATGAACCGGCTTTCGGACTATCTGTTTGTGTTGGCGAGGAAGTGCAACTCTGATGGCGTGAGTGACGTATTATGGGTGCCCGGCGCTAATCGGTAGCGGGATGCTAGAGAGGCGTGATGCTTAAAGAGTTGAATGGCAGCGATTGGCTTAAGCTACTGGATATACCCCCAAAAATGGTCCCGTCCGCTCTGATTTTGAGAGGAACGAGAAATTTGAGCCGTCATTACATGCGCTACGCGGCCCACTTCTCCGAGATCTTCGAGGTGGGATCGCCGACAGGATTTCTTGAGGACGTCTTCATTGGAAGATTTAAAGGCCATCTAATCGGATACGCATCTGTCTACGGAGGCTCAATGGCCTCAGAAATTGTGCATATATTTGGTGAAATGGGAACTAAGGCCGTAATACAAACCGGTTGCTGTGGTGCCCTCAATCGCAACTTAAGACTTGGGGATAAAATATACGCCGAGAGTGCGTATAGCGGTGAAGGGGTTGCTCAATATTATTCCGATAAGGTCGAGTTTCGCGAGAACATCATAGGCGTAAACTCCACAGAGATTTTTCAAGACTCTATATATTCTGCGCGTGTTTTCACCACGGCCGCCTTGATGGCTGAAGGCCGCGAGGAAGTCGCAGAATGGCACTCTCGGGGATTTGATGCCGTTGATATGGAAACGGCTGCCGTGTTCGCAGTTGCAGAAACGTTTAATATGCGAAAGGGGTCCCTTCTGTTCGTTTCAGACTTACCGTATACGGATCAGGGGCTCCTTCATGTGAGCGAAGCGGATGGTTTACTTGAGACTGCTGACGATGAAATCGTCATGCTAAGTCTACAGATTGTCGAGAGAATGCTTGAGATTTCCCGCGAGGAGACGCATCTCCGTAGCATCTAAGGGAAGACCAGGTTGAAAGGAGCAGTGCGTAAGCGATGTACGCCTCGGTCAGACCAACACGGAAATAATTCCGTTCCCTTAATGAAATGCCCCGTCAAGACGCTATACAGAAATCTACTGTGCCGCCTGGTCGTGGCCGACAGCGTGGGGTTGCTATCCACGCACTTCTCAATTCCCTCCTCATCGAGCGGCCTGAATGGTAACCGGAGCAAATCCGGTGGCAGGAGGGATTCCTGTTTTGTGGAAATCATGATTCACTCCATTTATGACGAAGCGCCGCCTGCCCATGGCCGAGCATGCCGATACGCTGTCGCTGAAGGCGCTGCGCGAACTTGTGACTGGTCTGGTGGCGCGGGCTGATCGGGCAGACATCCGGATCGAAAAGCTCGAGGCGGAAAATCAAAAGCTGCGCGCCGAGAATGACCAGCTCAGGATCGAGAACACCCGACTGAAAGTCGACAACCAGCTCCTGCGCGATGAGATCGCGCGGCTGAAGAACCTGCCGCCACGTCCCCCGTTCAGACCATCGGGGATGGAAAATGCAACCAGCGACAGGACGGTTGGCAGCAAGGGGAAGCCTACGCGGCGGCGCGGCCCTAAAGGCGACACGGATAGCGTCACGCGTGAAGAGGTTCTGCTGGTCGCGGCTCCGCCCGGATCGCGCTTTAAGGGCTACAAGGATTGCATGCTTCGCGATCTGGTCCTGCGGGCTGGTAATCCCCCCGTTCTTAACGGGACTCCGAAGTAGAATTAACGCGGCCATTTTGAGTTTCTGGGCGGGTGTGATGTCGCCGATGCCCATATTGGGCCGTTCGTTGTTGTAGGTCCATAGCCACAGCGTGGCGAATTCCTGCGCCTCCTCAATGCTTTCGATGATGTATTGATCAAGCCATTCATGTCTGACGGTGCGGTTGTAGCGCTCGACATAGGCATTCTGTTGCGGCTTTCCGGGCTGAATGTGGCTCAAGGCAATTCCTTGCTTTTCGGCCCATTCCATCAGTTTGCCGCTGATATACTCAGGTCCGTAACACCTTCGGAAGTTTGCGTTGAATGAGGCTTTGACCAGTTGCGTAGCCCCTATCAGGCGAAGCAGGTGGTCATAGCCGGGCCTCAGGTCTCACAGTGGTTTTGCGAAGCCACACTGTAAAA
>NZ_VDMN01000012.1 GCF_006335145.1 Aliirhizobium smilacinae
TTCTCATACATGCGCGCGATCACGCGACGTTCGTCAAAACTCAACTGCACAAAGGAGCGGGCCATTCCATCCTCCTGAAACCATGGCCATTATTGTCCTCGTTGCATTTGAAAATGGAATCTGCCCCGCTACACACGCAAGATCGCGTAACATATATTATGGAACAAGCTGATATCCCATAGCCGCCCTGAGCTTGCCGAGATCTGCTAAAGTGCAATCAGAACTCAGCATGCGGCACATCAATCTCGAAACTCAATCCGTCATATGCCGGCTCAACGTGCTCCGGCGTCTCGTTCATCACCGTCTGATAGTCCAACAGCTTGCCGCCAGCATGGAAAGCGAGCGGCAAGTGATTAGGATCGAAGCTCGTCAAAGAGGACGCTGAATCTTCATCGAGCGACTGCGGTCACCGGCGATCTCAAACGCACCAGTGCTCGGTGGTCAGATCGATCGGAGAGGCCGGAAACCATGCTCTATTCTCAGGCCAGCGCGCTTTTGACGGCAGCCAGACCACGCCGCAGGAACGGGTCCGAGTGGACGTAGAAGAATTGCACACCGTTGCTGCGCCAATGCGGGATTTCGTCGAGCGTGGCGAGCGTTCCTGGGATCTTTCCGGCAGCGCGGATCTTGTCGACGGCGACTGCCACCTTGTCCATGACTATATCCGGGCGCGGATCGCCGAATGGCGGAGCCGGCGGGTATCCCATGTCCTGCGACAGGTCGCCAGGACCGATGAAAAAGACGTCGATACCCTCGACCTTGACGATTTCGTCGAGTTCTTCGATGGCATCGACCGTCTCGATCATGGCGATCACCAGACGTTTCTCGTGGTCCGCCGGAATGGCGTACCGGACGGCATCCACGACCGCCCGGGCTTCGTCTGCATTGCTGATCATCGGCACCATGATCCCGTCCGCACCCGCATTCAGATAGCGGATGATCAGCGGCCGTTCGTGCGACTGAGGACGCACAATGGCGGCTCCGCCTGCGCCTCTGACGATCTGACCGACCTCGCGCACGTCCTCGAAGCTCCAGGTGCCGTGTTCGCAGTCGACGAAGACCGCATCGGCGCCCAGTTCCACGAGACGGGCCGAAAGGCCCGAATGCGTGTGGTGTGGCGTGAACATGCTGATGGCTTCACCCGCCGCAAGGCGGGCGCGCAGCTTTGCTCCGTTCATGATTTTCCTCTCCCTTATTTTTTCTTCGGCATGTCCGGCGTATCGGCCGGCGCTCCTACCCAGCGGGCCGTTTCGATATCCGCCGAAGTGTCACGCATGTGAACTGGGCAGATGTGCAGTTCCGGAATGACGGCGCTCTTGCCGAGGCTGGCGCACAGCGTGATCGCGCGTGCTACTTCCAGCGGATCCATCATCACTGCGCGCTCTTCCTTGAGTGGAGGCCGAGCCCGGTTATCCATGATCGGGGTGTTGGTTTCGCCCGGCAGGATTGTCGTCGAGCGTATCCCTTGGTTGCGATAGGTGTTGTGAAGGAAGGTCATGAAATTCTTCACGCCCGCCTTCGCCGCACCATAGGCGACGCCGCCGAGAAGGTTCGGGTTGACGACGGCGAGCGAAGACACGGTGATGATCGTACCGTCCTCGCGCGCGAGCATTCCCGGCAGGACCGCCTGCGTCAGGTTGAACACCGCTGTCAGGTTGACGTTGATCGTCGAGTTCCACTCCTCCTCGCTGATGAAGCGGGCGTTGAGAACCTTGCTCGCCGATCCGGCGTTGTTGACGAGGATGTCGATCGGGCCGACAGCTTCCTCGACCGACTTGACCGTGTCGAAGATGGCCTGGCGGGATTCGATGTCGAGCGAGCGGGCGACCGCCGTGCCCTTCTTCCTCTCGATCAGATCCGCAACCTCGCGAAGAGGGTCGAGGCGGCGCCCCGTCAACACGACGATCGCGCCTTCCTTTGCCAGAAGCATGGCGGTCTCGCGACCGATCCCCGACCCTGCGCCCGTCACGAGAGCGATCTTTCCTTTAAGCAATGCCACAGGTATCTCCTATTCCGCCGCAACCGCGGCAGCGCCAGAGTAACCGAAGATTTCCTTGGCGGCATTCGGCGTGACGAGTCCTTCAGCAAGATCCTGCTCGATAAGTTCGCGGGATCGTTCGCTTGCCTTACCCCAGCCACCGCCGCCGGGCGTGTTTACTTCAAGGCGTTCACCGTTTTTCAGGACGATCTTGCCCTTCGGAAAATGCGGGTTGCCTTCCTTGATAACCTTGCCTGCGGAACCGCTCTGCCCTTCGACCACGCCGAAGCACGGATGACGGACGCGTTCGGAGGCAAGATAGATGTTCATCGGTGTGCGGCCGAGATTGCGCAGGATGACGCGCTGGCCGAGACCACCGCGGTGCTTGCCCGCGCCGCCAGAGTCCGCGATCAGTTCCTTGCGTTCCATGAGGGCAGGAACCGCGACCTCGAACATCTCGACGGCCGTGACCTTGCAGTTGGACGGGAAGCTGAGCGTATCGAGGCCGTCGAACTCAGAGCGAGCCCCCTGCCCGCCGTGGAAGTTCTGAACGGACGAATACTGGCTACCGTCGTTGCGCTGGCCGACGCAGTTGGCAGCCCAGATTGGTGCACCACCGCTGTCGCCGAGCACCTTTTCAGGGACGATGCCTTCCAGCGCCTTGAAGATCAGCGACGGGATGACGTGACCGATCAGGTTACGAGAGTTGCCAGCGGTCCATTCCTCGGGATTGAGGATACATCCGAGTGGTGCCTCGTCCGTGATCGGGATGATGCAGCCTTCGTTGTTCGGTGTCTCGGAATCCAGCAGGCATTTCAGCGCGTAGACCGAATGCGCGTAGCGATAGTTCGTGCGGCAGTTGATCGAGTGAAGAACCTGATCGGAGGTTCCCGTGTAGTCGACATGGACGGAATCGTCCCTGACGTGAACCGTCGCCTTCAACGTCACATCGACATCGTAGCCATCCAGCAGAACCTCGGCGCCGTATGCGCCGTTCGGCCATTCGCGGATCGCCTTGCGGGTCTGCGCTTCCGAACGAGAATGGATCGCCTCCGCCAAACCTTCCACGTCGTCGAGACCGTATTCGTCGAGGAACTTGACGAGTTCGCGACCCATGACGTTGTTGGCTGCGATCATGGATTCCAGGTCGCCCCGCACTTCGACAGGCATGCGGACCGATGCTTCGATGATGTCGAAGATGTCGTCGTTGGGAACGCCCTTCTTGAGCAGCTTGACGATCGGGAAGCGGATGCCTTCGGCGAAGATATCGCTGGCTTCTGAATGCAGCGGCGCGCCGCCGATATCGGGAAGATGCGCAATCGAGCCCGCATAGGCCACGACCTTGCCGTTCTTGAAGATCGGCGTGATCATCGTTACGTCCGGCAGGTGGCCCGTACCGATTTCCGGGTCGTTCGTCGCCAGCACGTCACCTTCCTCAAGCCTTTCGGCCGGGAATTTGGGCAGGAAATATTTCTGGGCAGCCGCCGGAAGCGAAGTGATGAACACCGGGATGGACCAGGTGCACTGCGCAAGCGCCTGCCCCTTGGCATCGAGAAGAACGGTCACGTAGTCGTGGTTTTCGCGAACGATCGGCGAGAATGCGGTCTTCCCGAGAACATTGTCAGCCTGGTCCGCGATGAACACGAGACGGTTCCACATGACCTGGAGATTGATCGGATCGTTGAAATCTGTTGCGGGTTTCGACATCTGGACGCCCCTTAGAGAATGTTGATCACGAGGTTGCCGTGGCCATCGACGTGGAACACGCCGCTTGGGCCGACGACCGCCGTCGATTCACGCTGTTCGACGATGGCAGGTCCCTTGACCGCTTCGCCGACCGGCAGCTTGTAGTGATCGTAGACCGTCGTCTCGACATAGCCGTTAATCTCCTGGAAGTAGACCTGACGGCTTCCCTTGCTTGCATCGGCGACGACTACGTCATGTGGCCGTGTGACCTGATCCTTCTCGCCGCTGGCGCGGAGCCTCCAGGTGATGACTTCTAGAGGTGCAGCGACTGTGCGACCAAACAGTTCCTGGTAGAGCTTGAAAAATCTTGCCTTGAGTTCTCCGAGGAACTCTTCCTTCGACAGGCTGCGATCCGGCAGGACGACGGTTATCTCGTGACCCTGACCGACATGGCGCATGTCGACCGTATAGCGGTTGGTGATGGTCTCCTTTGGCACGCCAGCCGCAGACACGACCTCGGCGCCCTGCCCCGATAGATCGTCGAGCAGACGGTTCATGGCGTCGAGATCCCAGTTATCGATCGCCATCGGATAGCTTGCCGACAGATCGACGGCGACCGGAGCAATCAGAAGACCGATTGCCGAAGATACGCCGGCTCCAGTCGGGCAGATCACGCGGGAGATGCCGAGCTTGAGGGCGATGCCGTAGGCATGAACTGGACCCGCACCACCGAAGGCCACCATCGGCAGCGAGCGCGGATCGACGCCGAGATCCGTGGCATGCATGGCGGCAGCCTTGCTCATGGACTCGTTGACGAGGTCGTGGATACCCCAGGCGCAGCGTTCGACGGAGACATCAAGCGCCGTCGCGAGCTTCGACATTGCCTCGTGCGCCGCATCCTTGGAGACCTTGAAGGAGCCGCCGACGAACGATTCGGTACCCATGTAGCCGAGAAGGATGTCGGCATCGGTCACGGTCGGCTGCGTGCCGCCTCGCTGGTAGGCCGCTGGCCCCGGCATTGCGCCTGCCGAATGCGGGCCGACATCGAGCAGGCCGAGCGGGTTTTTGGCGGCGATCGATCCACCACCTGCGCCAATTTCGATCATCTGGATCGACTGGATCTTCAACGGGAAGCCCGAGCCCTTGCGGAAACGCTGATAGTGGGCAACTTCGAGATCCGTACCGACATTCGGTTCGCCGTTGGGGATCAGGCAAAGCTTGGCGGTCGTACCGCCCATATCGAAGGAGAGGACGCTATCTTCTCCGGCCGTGCGACCAAATTCGGCAGCGGCCACGGCACCTGCGGCCGGACCGGATTCGATCAGGCGCACCGGAAGCTCGGCGGCGCGACGGCTCGGAACAAGGCCACCGGAAGACGTCATCCAGAGAACCTGGCGATCGATGCCCTTCTCGGCAAACTCGCGCTCCAGATGCGCGACGTGGCCGGCCATCTGTGGACGGGTATAAGCGTTGACGACCGTTGTGGACGCGCGATCGAACTCGCGCATCTCCGGGCATACTTCCGACGAGAGCGAAACGAAGATGTCCGGGGTTTCCTCGCGCAGAAGAGCGGCAACACGCTTTTCGTGCTGGGGATATTTATAGGCGTGTAGAAGGCAGACGGCGACGGAGCGGATGCCTTTCTCCTTCAGGCGGCCGGCGATCTCGCGAACTGTCTCTTCCCTGAGCTCGGTGATCACTTCGCCGTCGGCGGCGATGCGCTCTTCGGCGCCATAGCTATTCTGGCGGGTAACCAGCGGATCGGGATACTTGATGTTCAGATCGTAGAGATCGTAACGGCCCTCGTTACGGATCCGCAGCATGTCCTGGAAACCGTCCGTGGTGACGAAGCCCGTCTCCACGCCCTTTCGCTCCAGAACCGCGTTCGTGACGACGGTCGTTGCGCCGAGCACCTGTAACCCATCAATGGAGATCGTCGCGGCATGCTTTTCCAGAAGCTCGGAGACGCCCTGAACGACGGCCTCTGCCGGATTCTTCGGGGTGCTCAGAACCTTGTGAAGATGAAGTTCGCCGCTGTCATCGAGCAGTGCGAAGTCGGTGAAAGTACCGCCAGTATCGAAAGCCAGTTTTGCCATTGTTTCCCTCGGAGCGACCTTTGCAGCTTTGGCGCTGCTTTGCGGACCCATTGGCCAGGCCCGTTCACTGGAGAGAGGTTAGGAGAGTTCGGCTTTGGTTGGCCAACACAACTACAGTCTGCCGCCATAGGGTTTGCTTATGACAATGGGGCGACCTGACATCAGTGTTCGACCGGGTCTAAAGATCAGTCCGACATCCGTGCATGTCAGTAGTGGACCTGCAGGCGTGTCGTAAGCCCTTAGCCATTTAAACCGCCCGGATACCCGGATGCTGGCCATTCTGCATTTTCGCAACGATGTCGAGAAGGACGGACCGCGCCGCCAGTGCAGGTTCCGACAATGGCAGGTGATCGGAGATACAGAGCGAAACGGTAGCGTCGATAACAGGCTTATTCAAAGGATGCAGTTGTGCGCCTCGGAAGCTAGCCGTCTCCAGAACGACGGAGGCCGGAAGGATCGTTGATCCGAGGCCGTCGAGAACAGCTGCAGCGAGCGCCGGGACGGATTCCACCTCCGAAATGACTTCAGGCTTCGACCGGGCTCGCCCGAGCGCGTCATCGATGAGCCGCCGCAGGAAATGCGACTTGCTCGGCAGCAGCATCGGTAGAGCATCAAGTGCGGACAATGGAAGCGTGTTACCCGCTTTGTCGGGCAGCTCCATATCTGCCGGAGAGACTAGGAACATTTCCTCGCGGAACAGCGGTTGCAGGGTGACCCCCTTGATCGGATCCGACGTGTAGATGAGCGCCATGTCCATCTTGCCCGTCATGATCAATTCGCTGAGGATATGCCCAAAACTGTCGTTGATATGAACGGTGATATGAGGATACCGCGCCCTCATCTCCTTGATGAGAGGTAGAGAAAGCGCGCTGGACGACGAATACGTCGCCAGCCCGATCGACACACGCCCGGACACAGAGCGACTTGACTGCTCGATATCTGTCTGCGTCTGCTCGATCTGCTTGAGCATGATCTGGGCGTGACGGTAAAGGACGAGGCCTGCCTCGGTCGGGGTGATGCCAACATTGCTGCGAATCAGGAGCTGGTGCTTGAAATGCTGTTCGAGCGAAGCGATCTGCTGCGACAATGCGGGCTGGGCGACACGCAGGATACTGGCGGCGCGCGACACGCTTCCAGTATCGATGATCTTGACGAAGCTTTTGAGTTTCTTGAAGTCTACGCTCATTGTTCCCCGCTTTTTTTGCGGAGACCCTAAGACGGCGGGGCGGACCTTAGCAAGCCCTCCCCGCCTTTTAGATGCAGTCTACGACAGAGCCGCGGCTGCCTGCTCGATGCGGTTACACGCATCCTCGATCACTTTCATCGACGTTGCGAACGAGATCCGGAAATAGGGAGACAGGCCATACGCAGCGCCCTGGAGCGCCGCCACCCCAACGCCGTCGAGGAGATAGAGTACAAAATCGAGATCGTTCTCGATGATCTTCCCATCCGGCGTCTTCTTGCCGATCACGCCGGCGCAGCTCGGGTAGAGATAGAAAGCACCGTCGGGCACCATGCAGGACAGCCCCGGAATAGCGTTCAGGCGGGCACAGGTATAGTCGCGTCGCTGCTTGTAAACCGCGACGCTTTCCGAGACGAATTTCTGGTCATTGGCGAGCGCATGTGCAGCTGCCGCCTGGCTAACCGACGACGGGCAGGACGACATCTGCGATTGCAGCTTGTTGATGGCGGCGATAAGCGCGCCCGGTCCCGCTCCGTAGCCAATGCGCCATCCTGTCATGGCATACGACTTCGACACACCGTTGGTCAGCAGGACCCGATCCTTGAGTTCAGGCACGACCGCCACGAGGGTCTTCATCGGCTCGTCCCTGAACCAGACTTGGTCGTAGATATCGTCCGACAGAACCATCACATGCGGATGGCGCAGAAGAACCTTACCGATCGCCTTCAGTTCCGCCTCGTCATAGGCGGCACCGGTCGGGTTGGAAGGAGCATTGAGAATAAGCCATAACGTCTTCGGCGTGATTGCTCTTTCCAGCGCTTCTGCCGTGAGCTTGAACCCGACCTCTTCCGGGCAAGCCACGATGACAGGTGTGCCCTCGTTTGCAATCACCATATCGGGATAGGACACCCAGTATGGCGCCGGAATGATGACCTCGGCGCCGTTCTCGACGCTTGCCATGAGCGCCAGGAACAGGATTTGTTTTGCTCCGCCACCGACGCAGATCTCGTTGTCGGCGTATTGGATGCCGACACGTTTTGCGAAATCACCGATAATGGCCTTGCGCAATGCAGGCGTGCCGTTGACGGAGGTATATTTGGTTTCACCACGGTCGATCGCCGCGTGCGCAGCGGCCTTGACGTCTTCCGGCGTATCGAAATCGGGCTCGCCCACGGTCAGGTCGGCGATGTCACGACCTGCTGCCTTCAGTTCCCGGGCTCGAGCGGCGGCCGCCGTGCTCGGAGAAACCTTGATCCTGGACACGCGGGATGCTGGCACGAAAGTGCTCATCGGTATTTCCTCGAATTGCTGTATGCTGAAACGTCGTCAGTGCGCGGCTTCAAGCTCGCCGCGCATCTTTCCTGTGAGGAACAGCTCGCCGAGCTCGTCATGGGTGATGTCCTCGGGGGTGCCATCCCAGATGACCTTGCCCAGACGAAGGATTACAGCTCGTTGGGCTACTTCCATCGCTTTCTTCGTGTTCTGCTCGACGAGCAGGATTGTCATTCCGTCAGCGTGCAAGCGCAGCAGCTCGTCGAAGACAATCCCAATAGCGGCTGGCGACAGGCCGACAGACGGTTCGTCGACCAGCAGGACCTTCGGACGTTGCAGGACGGCCATGGCGACTTCGAGCAGTTGCTGCTCACCGCCGGACATGTTTCCCGCGAGCGTCGAACGACGTGTCTTGAGGATCGGGAAGAGATCGTAGACATAGTCACGGTCCGCCTTCACCTTCGCGTCGCGGATTGTGTAGGCGGCCATCTGGAGATTTTCGTCGACAGTCATGACCGGAAAGTTGCAGCGCCCCTGCGGAACGAAAGAAATGCCCTCGCCCAGGATCGCCCGCGACTTGGAGGCGGCGATATCCTCGCCACGCCAGTCGATGCTCCCTTCCTTGACCGTAGTCATACCGTAGAGCGTCTTGAGAAGCGTCGACTTGCCCGCTCCGTTCGGCCCCATGAGCGCCACGAACTGCCCGGCTGGAATGTCAAGATCGACGCCATTGAGGATGTCGAGATTGCCATAGCCTGCGCGCAGGCCCTTGATCGAAAGATTGCTGTCAGCCACCAAGATAGGCCTCCCTTACGCGCTGATCCTGAATGATGTCGTGCGGCAGACCCTCTACGAGCTTCGCGCCCTGATCGAGAACGACGACGCGCTGGCAGATGCTGGTCACCACGTCGATGTTGTGCTCGATGACGAGGAAGCTCACGCCGAGCGACTTGTTCGCATACTGGATGGTGTCGACAACGCGCTCGATGATCTTCGGGTTGATGCCTGCCATCGGCTCGTCGAGCAGTATCAGTTTCGGTTCCGGCATGAGCATGGATGCGAACTGGATGAGTTTCTGCTGGCCACCGGACAGGTTGCCCGCAGGCTGATGCCGGACATCCCACAGGCCTGCCATCTTGATCAGTTCCCGCGCCCGCTCCCGCAGAGCGGCGATGCGGCTGCGAGACAGCTTGCCCAAACCAAAGGTAGACGCCAGCGTCGGAAAGGTGAACATCTGGCCCGCGATGATCAGGTTCTCTTCCACGTCGAGCGCCTTGAACGTGACCGTCTTCTGGAAGGACCGAAGCATTCGCCCCTCGCGGGCGATGCGGTTCAGGGACCATCCCGTTATATCCTGACCGTCGAGGACGACCTTGCCCGTATCTGGACGCGCAAGACCGGTACTGCAGTCGAAGAAGGTGGACTTGCCGGATCCGTTCGGGCCGATCAGCCCGGCGATCTCGCCGCGGTTGATGTGCATGCTGACATCGTTGACGGCCTTCACGGCACCATAGGACTTGCTAAGGTTCTTGATCTCGAGGATTGGAAGGTGCGCGTTCATTTCGAACCTCCGATCGCATTCCAGAAGCGGTTGATCAGAGGAGCAAAGCCCTTTTTGAACCAAAACACGAGGACGAGAAGGCAGAAACCGTAAGCGATCATGCGCACTTCAGGGGCGACACGCAGGGCTTCCGTTAGCCCGACGAACAGGAGACTGCCGAATACTGTTCCGGAGATCATTCCCGCGCCGCCACCCAGCACGATGATGAGCATCGTCGTGGAGTAGTACATCTGGAACGTCAGCGGGCTAACGACGGTGAGGTAGTGGGCGTAGAGGCTGCCACCGACTCCGGCGAACGCGGCGCTGATCATGAAGACGATCAGCTTGTAGCGCCAGGTCGGGACACCAAGGGATTCCGCCAGAGTCTCGTTTTCACGGATGGCGACCATGTTGCGTCCTGCCGGCGATCGTACAATCGCCCAGGCTGCAAGGGTTCCAAGCGCAGCAACGGCTAGGGCAAGATAATAGAAGCTGGTCGTGCCGGTGACCGTGAAGGAAAGCGGACCGAGTTCAAAGTAGGGTTTGGGAATGCCGGACAGGCCCATGTCGCCACGAGTGACCGAGATCCAGTTCTTGGCGATTGCCTGGCCGATGATGACGAAGCCGAGCGTACACATCACAAACGAGGTAGCGCGCAACCTCAGGGCGGGAATGCCAAGAGGAAGAGCCAGAAGGCCTGACACGAGCCCCGCCGCCAGCAGGTTCACGTAGAACGGCGTGTCGTAATGAACAGCCAGGAGGCCTGCCGTATACGCGCCGATACCGAAGAAGGCAGCCTGCGCGAGCGACAGAAGCCCAGTGTAGCCGACCAGCAGGTTCAGACCGTGGGCGGGAAGCATGAAGATCAGAGCAATGATCAGCGAGTGGGTGACGTAGCGCGTTCCAATGAACGGTGCTGCGAGCGCCGCCACGACCAGGATTGCGGCAAGCGGGATGCGCAGATCGCGGCGCCGTGCCTGTGGTGCGGTGTCAGTGAGAGACATGTAAGGTCCTCGGAGTTCGAGAGGGTTCGGCGGGCGCGGCTTCTAAAAGCGCGCCTGCGTCGAAAACAGGCCGTGCGGACGCCACATCAGCATCAGGATCAGCGTCGCGAAGCCAACGGTGTCGCGGTACTGCAGGCCGATGTAGGTAGCGACGAGGCTCTCGGCGATGCCGAGGATCATGGCAGCGACGAACGTGCCGCGCACGTTACCGAGACCGCCCATGATGATGATCGGCAGCGTCTTGAACGTGATGAGTTCCCCCATTCCGCCATAGACGCTGACATTCACCGGAGCAGTCAGCACACCGGAGAGAGCTGCAAGCGCCGCACCGAGAACGAAAGTGCGCAACACCACCTGAGGAACATCGATGCCGACGACACCACAGCATTCCACGTTCTGCGAGACGGCACGCATTGCCATTCCGAGACGGCTGTAGGTAACCATCAGCTCCAGACCGACGAAAACCAGCAGGCAGACGACGAGAATGATGATGCGCTGCTCGGCAAGCGTGAAGCCAAGGATCGAGACAGGTTCGATATACCCCCCTGAGAAGAACTTGTAGCCACCGCCAAAGACGAAGATCACGGTGTTCTGCAGAATGAGTGCGACACCGAGGGTGGCGAGCACGCCGGACTCCGCCGGCGCCCCCACCATTCGGCGCATGACCAACTGGCCGACCACGTAAGCCACGACCACGGTCGACAGAACGCCGACCACGATCGATGCCTCGTAGGAAAGACCCAGATAGTCGGTGGCGAACCACGCCCCGAACGTGCCGAGCATGTAGTATTCGCCATGAGCGAAGTTGATAGCTCTCAGCACACCGAAGATCATGGTCATGCCGACGGCGACGATAGCGTAAACGGAACCTGTGACGATGCCGTTCACCACCTGCTCGAGAAGAGTCGAGAACATGGTTGTACCCCTTCAGGTCTGGATCAGTTCGCGGGGTACTGGATTTCGGCGGTGTAGGCACCCTTGATGCTCGGCTTACCGTTCTCGATCTGAAGAAGGATCATCGGCAGCCGGGCCTGGTTGTGGTCGTCGAACGTGACGTCACCGACAGGGCTCTTGTACTTGATCTTGGAGAGGGCCTCGCGCACGGCTTCCTTGTCGGCGCTTCCGGCTTCCTTGATCGCCTGGGCGAGCAGGTTCACGGTATCCCAGTGAACGTAGGCGTGATTGTTCGGAGCCTCGTTGTAGGCTGCTGTGAATTTCTCGACAAATGCCTTGCTGGCGGGAGAGTCATACTGCGGCAGCCAGGCGGCGGCTTCGATGGCACCCTCCATGGCCTTCGGTGCGGCCTTGATGGTCTTCTCGGTGTTGAATTCACCGTTGCCGATCAGCGTGACCTTGCCTGCAAGGCCAAGTTCCAGGATCTGACGCGCGATGATCGGGGTGGTATCGGCGAGACCGTACATGATGATCGCCTGGGCGCCATTGTCGCGGATCTTGGCGAGCACGCTGCGGAAGTCAACTTCGCCTTCCTTGTAGTAATCCTCGCTCAGGATCTCGCCCTTGAAATCCGGCAGATACTTCTTGGTGAAGGTGACGGCTGAGCGACCATAGTCACTATCGACGGACAGGACGGCGAACTTGGTGAAACCACGTTGTTCGGCCGCGTATTTGGCTACGACGAGCGCGCGGTTTTCATCGGTCGGATAGTTGCGGTAAGTCCATTTGAAGCCACCAACACCAGCCTGATAGGTGATCTTCGGGTTCGATGAGGCAGCGTTCAGCAGCAGGACTTCCGCATCTTCGGCGACTGGCTGCATCGCGAGCGTCACCGAGCTCGAAACGTCGCCGATGATGAAGCTGACTTCATCCTGGTCGATCAGGCGGCGCGTGGCCGATACGCCCTCGACCGGGGTTCCCTGGCTGTCGGCGTTGAAGAGTTCGATTTTCATGCCGTTGATGCCGCCGGCGTCGTTGATATCCTTCACGGCAAGCTCAGCGCCGTGCATGGAGAAACCGCCGTAACGCGCATTGGGGCCGCTCATCGGAGCGACAATGCCAAGCTTGATGGTTTCGGCGGCATTGACCGTCGTCATCGACCCAGCACCGATGGTTGTTGATACCACTGCTGCGGAAACCAGAAGAAACCTGCGTGTGATTGTACGTGTCATGTTCCCACTCCGTTTTTCGGATATATTTTTCCGGCCCTCGGGCCGGGCGCCTCCTGCCGCTGATGCGGTTCTTATTGATTAACTTTCTGCTAATCTTTCAGCCAGAGTAGGTTGATGTCTGGACCTTTGGCCAACACAACTCCTTTCTGCCGCTATAGCGTTTCCTTATGCCGGGAAACTCGACCCCAAACCACCCTCAGACATCTGAAATTTGCATGCCTTCCATGCAGGCAAATGCCTGTATTTTCTCCGGCTGAATGCTCATGTATTAAGCATTTAGATGAAGGAAAGAACACATGAGACTGCAGGACACCGTAAAGGCCTATATCCGTACCCGCCGCGCCATTGCCGAACTGCGCGCTCTCGACGACGCCCGCCTGTCGGACCTTGGCGTCAGCCGCTCGCATATCCGCGCAGCAGTCGAAGGCCGCCTCTGAGAATATCGGAGGCAGCCCTCGATGATCTTCTGACAAGCAAGCCACCCGCCTAGCGGGAGCAACGATTACTTCGGGTAGGTGATGTCGCCCGTCACATTGCCGCGGGCTTCAATTTTACCCTCGGCAATCTCGAGAAGGATGATCGGGAGCTTTGCCTGGTTGTGATCGTCAAACTGGACCGATCCTACAGCGCTTTCATACTTTATGGTCTTGAGTGCGTCGCGCACGGCCTCCGGCTCGCTGCTCTTTGCCGCCTTGATCGCTTCTGCCAGGAGATGCATGCTTTCCCAATGGGAGTAAGCATGGTTGTTGGGCTCTTCGCCGCCATATTCCTTCTTGTAGTTACCAACGAAGTTCAGGCTCCGTTCGGTCTGCAGGCTTGGTAGCCAGAAGATTGCCTGGATCGCGCCTTCCATCGCCTTACCTGCCCTTCCACGACCGTCACCTCAAAGGTGACAAACTGGTTGCCTGAGGTCATCGCCCGCCGCGAAGGTCGCATGATTTGCATCCAATAAATATTTGATCGGGATTTTCGCATGTCTCTTTCTCCAGCGCTGAGCAATCGTTTTGGCGACCGTTATTCGACGTCGCAGCCCCTGCGTGAACAGCATGGCCGTGGCGAATCCCATCACATGCCGGCCATCCCGGATGCGGTCGTTTTTGCTCAGACGACCGAAGACGTTGCGGAGATCGTGCGGCTATGTGCTGCCGAAAGCATTCCCGTCGCGCGCATGGAACTGATGGACCGCGGATTGATCAATGCCGTCAACGCCTATTCCAACTTCTCGCGGAAGACAGAGGATACGCTCGCCTTCGAATTTCACGGCTCTCCGGTAGGCGTGCAGGAACAGGTCGGAAATGGTCGCCATCGTCGAGGAAAACGGCAGTCGAGACTTCGAATGGGCGAACGCCGCGGAGGAGCAACCGTCTCTGGAAGGCCCGCCACAACGCCTTTTATGCGGTCGTCTCTCAGCGTGAGAACGCCAAGGGCGGTCTTCGCCGCGACTTCGTCGAGTTCGGTCTGATTGTTCGGATCGACGGCGAAAACGACGTGATAATTGCCATCTCCGACATGTCCGATAATTGCCGCCGGAACAAACCGGCGCGCTGGTCGGCTCTTCGGGCGCCATCCTCTCCTACATCAGGGCTGGCTGGAGCATCGACGATCTCGACCTGATCGAGGCATTCGCCCCACAGGCGGTGTCGGTCAACAGGGATCTCGGCTGGGACCCGGTCAATGTCAACGGCGGTGCGATCGCCATCGGCCATCTCATCGGCGCATCCCGTGCGCGTGTTCTGGTAACGCTTCTGCATGCGCTCAAAGCCCGCAACGCAACGAAGGGCATCGCAACGCTCTGCATCGGCGGCGGAATGGGCATAGCTCTGTGCGTCGAAAGCCTCTAGTATGGTCGATAACGGCCTGAAGTACCGACACCACGGGGTACTCCCGTGGTCGGACTAGTGAAAAACTCTTTGGTCTTAAAAGGATTAGAATTTAGATCCGCAATTTGTACAACAAAGCCTTCAAAAGGCTGACCCGGCGTTCAGCCAGATCGTTCATCGCTGACGGGAGCTTGTTGCGACCCCATTTTTGATGAGCCTCGCCGCCATCGGCATGCTGGTGGTCTATCAATATACGCCGGTCCTTCGGCTCTGTCGGAGCGAACAAGGAGCATGGAGATGCTTCTTGCTAAACGGCTGGCTCAACATGACGCCCACCAGTCCGGGCTGGGGGCCGTTGTTCGCACGTCACCAGGCGAGCCATCAACGCGTCATGCCTGTTCATCGCGACCCGTTCGAGCCGATCATGTGTGTCCTCGAGGCCGATAGTCCACTGGCGGAATATCGGAAGATCACAGATGAGATCGTGAGACGTATGCCGGATGAAAGCCGATATCCGCGGCCGGCGGCCGAAGCTGTCAGGTCCTTCCTTCTCCTCCGACTTGGCCTCAGACAAAAGAACCTCCGTCAACTGCGTGTCTGCCCGCGCGGACACTATCCGACATCGGAACGCCGGCTTGAGGACCTGAAATGCGGCGAGCTGCGCTGGAGTGATCGCGATCATGGGTGGGAGGTCCTTATCCCATCGGTCGCATTCAAGAACTCTGGCTCCTCATTCTTCGGAAAGAGGCCGTTCCGGCTGATCCTGCCTGACTTGCTCGACCTCTACAAATACCTCGACGCTTATATCGAAAAGCCGTGGAGTTCTGCTCGGCGGAGCCAAAGATCCCGGAACCCTGTTCGTCAAGACGGTGAAGACGACCAGCATCGATGCAGCCCACAACTCGACCACATTCTACGAGGCTTGGCGGACCGTCATCCAACGCTATGGAATTTATAACCCTGACACCGGGCGAGGCGCGATAAGAGACTTGCTTCCGCACGGTCCGCATAACCTGCGGGGCATTCTCGCGACGAATATTCTGAAGCAGACCAGATCCTACGAGCAGGCGAGCTACGCCATTCAGGATACACCTGATGTCGTGCAACAGCACTATGGTCGCTTCCTACCGCCAGACAAGGCCGCACCGGCCGCCAAGATCCCCGATCAGGTTTGGGAAGCTGCGTAAGATCGGATGAGATGCTCGGCCCGGACGCCTTTACCATACTGCATCTGGGCCGGGCATCTTCGTCCCGCTCTTGATTAGGGCCGAACCTGCGTCCCTGCTATTCCAATTTCCAATTGCGTGAGATTCTCCGCCTGCGGAAGTCTTTCGTAAGAAACTGCTCGCTCAGATGCGGGACGCAGGTTAGCTTGGAACGCCACGCAGGTCGCGTTTCAGTATGAACTCACAGCTTCGCGTTTCAACCTCATCTGCTATCCTTCTGAGAATTGGAACGATCGATTCTTTGAGTTTCACCGATAGAATCCGACTTGGCCTGAGAGCCAAGTCTCGGCTGACGATGAGCGCTCAATAAAATGTTGCGATCCGATTGCCGTCCATGTCGCGCACCTTGAAATCAGTTTCGTAGGTCTCGATAAGAATTTCTTCGCGAATGATCTCTTCCGGCACTCCCTGCCTGAAAAGCCTGCCCCTTCGCATGACGACGATATGGTCGGAGTAACAGGAGGCGAAGTTGATGTCGTGCAACACAACGACCACCGTCTTGCCGAGATCCTTTGCCGCATCGCGCAACAGCTTCATCATCGCCACCGCATGGCGGATATCGAGATTGTTGAGCGGCTCGTCGAACAGCATGTAGTCGGTATCCTGCGCCAGAACCATGGCGACGAAGGCCCGTTGCCGCTGGCCGCCGGAAAGCTCATCGAGAAACCGGTGCTTAAGCTCATCCAGCCCCAGATAGGTGAGCGCCCGTTCGATATGCCCACGGTCTTCGTCCGTCAGCCGCCCCTTGCTGTAGGGATAACGACCGAAGGAGACGAGATCGGAAACAGTCAGCCGCGCCGCCAGATGGTTGTCTTGGCGCAGGATCGACAGCCGCTTTGCCAGTGCATCGCCCGCCGTCAGCGCCACGTCCAGCCCGTCGACCATCACCGTGCCGCGATCGATCGGCAATAGCCTTGCGATCATCGACATCAGCGTTGATTTTCCCGCCCCGTTCGGACCGATGATCGAGGTGAGGCCACCTTTCGGCAATGTCAGCGACACATCGTCGATGACCACCGTCTGGCCATAGGATTTGCTGACGCCGGAAATACCGATCATCTGACGCGACCTTTAAGAAGAAAGACAATGAAGAACAGCCCGCCGGCAAATTCGATGATGATCGAAAGCGCCGTGTCGAAGGCAAACACCCGTTCGAGGATCGTCTGGCCACCGACGAGGCAGATGATCGCCACCAGAACCGCAGCGGGCAGCATGATCCGGTGTTTCGCCGCCGGCATCAGGATATAGGCAAGATTTGCCACCAGCAGCCCGAAAAACGTCACCGGCCCTACCAAAGCGGTGGAGATCGACACCAGAACCGAGATGAGAACGAGGATCCTCATCGTCATCGCCTTATGGTCGACACCGAGCGCGACCGCCGTATCGCGGCCGAGCATCATCACGTCGAACACCGAGAACATCCGCCAGATCGCGATCGTCACCAGACCGATCAATAGCGCCGAAACGCCCACCAGCGTCTGGTCCGTCACATTGAAACTGGCAAACAGGCGGTCCTGCAGCACGACGAAATCGTCGGGACTGATGATCCGCTGCAGAAAGCCGGACATGCTGCGGAACAGCCCTCCCAGCACGATGCCGATCAGCACGACGAGATGAACGTTATGCCGGCCGGAGCCGAACAGAAGCCGGTAAAGCGCCAGCGAGAACCCCACCATGATCGCCACTTCGGCGATGAACATCAGCTGCGGATCGAGTCCGGTCAAAGTGGCGGCACCGAACAGGAAGACGATCGATGTCTGCAAGAGCACATAAAGCGCATCGAACCCCGTCAGTGCCGGGGTCAGGATGCGGTTGCCGGTAATCGTCTGGAACAGCACGGTCGAGACGGCGATCGCGTAGGCGACGATCAGCATCGCCGCCAGCCGCGTGCCGCGAAAGCTCAAGACGAAGGACCAACTGCCCTTGGCGCCGAGCGTCATGAACGCCACCATGCTGATGAGCGCCAGCGCCGCGAGGCAGAGGAGGATGAGCCGGGAGGACTTGCGGATCTCGTCAGGCGACACGGCTCTGCCTCCTCAAGAGCAGATAGAGGAAGAACAGGCTGCCGATAATGCCGAGCACCGTGCCGACCGGGATCTCGAACGGCGCGTTGATCGTGCGCCCGACAATATCGCAGGCAAGGATCAGGCCTGCGCCGCAAATGCCGATCCAGGGCAGGCTTTTGCGCAGATTGTCCCCCATCGCCATACTGACGATATTCGGCACGATCAGGCCGAGGAACGGCACGACGCCTGCGGTCACCACCACGCTTGCGGTCACCATCGAGACGATGACGAGGCCAATCGCCATGATCCGCCGATAGTTGAGGCCCAGATTGGTCGAAAACTCCTCGCCCATGCCGGCGACGGTAAAACGGTCGGCGGCGATATAGGCCGCGATCGTCAGTGCGAACGCCACCCACAGCGTCTCGTAGCGGCCGCGCAGCACGGCGGAAAAATCGCCATTCGCCCAAGCGCCCATCGATTGGAACAGGTCGAAACGATAGGCGAAAAATGTCGTGACGGCGCTGATCATGCCCCCGAGCATGATGCCGACCAGCGGCACCATCAGCACGGAGCGCAACGGAATGGCGCGCAAAACCGCGAGAAACATGCCGGTACCGGCAAGCGCGAAGACAGCCGCAACCAACATCTTGGCCATGACCGGCATGTCGGGCGCAAGCAGCAGCACGACCAGCATGCCGAGACCCGCGGATTCCACCGTTCCCGTCGTCGACGGTTCAACGAACCGGTTGCGGGCCAGCATCTGCAGGATCATTCCGGCAATCGCTATGCCCGATCCGGCCAGGAGAAGTGCAATCGTGCGCGGCACGCGGCTGGCAAGAAGGATCATCACCTGTCGCTGGTCCGCCGTGCCATTCAGGACCGACCAAAGCGATACGTCGCTCACCCCGACGAACAGGCTGACGACGGCCAGACAGAAGATCAGCAACAATGCAGGGATGAGAGATTTCAAGGCGTCTTATTCTCTAGCAACGACGAGAACCGCGCTTTCGCGCGGCTCCCCTTAAAGGCGGGATGGTGCGTCTGCCGATCACGTCTTGTCGACGGCGGCGAGCAGCTGGTCGACGGTTTTCTGCATGGCGGTGATACCGCCACCGACGAGATACCAGGAGGTCGCATCAAGATAGACGACATGGCCGTTCTTCCAGGCCGTCGTCTGGCCGACGACCTCGTTGTCGAGCATGGACCTGGCAGCGCCGTCGCGACCGATCGCGGCATCGCGGTCGATGACGAAAAGCCAGTCGGGATTCTTTTCCAGAATGTATTCGTAAGACGCCGGATTGCCGTGCGTCCCCTTGGAACCCGTCGTCTCCGCCGGCTGGAAGCCGTAGTCGGAAAACAGCATGCCGAAACGCGAGCCGGGGCCGTAGCTGCTCATCTTGCCGCCGGTGGTCAGCACCAGCAGCGACTTGCCGGTATTGGCCGACTTCTGCTTCAGTTGCGCGCTCGATGCCGCAAGCTTTGCCAGCAAGGCTTCGGCCTGCTCCTGCTTTCCAAACAACGTGCCGAGCTTGCGCACATTCTCCTCGGCCTCCCCGAGGAAATTCTCGGGCGAAATCGTCAGGTCGATGGTCGGCGCTATCTTGGCAAGTTCCGCATATTTGGCGCGCGAGCGCCCGGCGACCACGATCAGGTCCGGTTGCGCGGCGGCAACGGCTTCGTAATCCGGCTCGAACAAGGTGCCGATCTTGGCCACGCCGTCGCCTGCATATTTCGACAGATAATCCGGCTTGTTGCCGCCGGGCACGCCTGCCACCTCGATGCCGAGCGCCGTCAGCGTGTCGAGCGTCGCGATATCGTAGGTCAGCACCTTGACCGGCGGCTTGCTGAATGCGGTCTCACCGCTCGCATGCTTGATGGTGATATCGGCGGCACCGACCGGACCTGAGAGAAAAGCCAGCGAAGCGAAACCGGCGACAAGCGTTGCGATACCCGCACGGCGCGAGAAGACAGCCATGATCTATCCTTATGCCACATCAAGGGAAATCACATTTGCCGTGATGCGCGTATTTAAGTTGAGCGATACGGTATAGTTATGTAGACCCGGCCAGGCGGTCAACGAAGTTTTTTTAGAGACATTCTAATTTGCCGTCGCCGCAAATTGGCGTCTCATATTGAGGGATGATTGATGGGGGCGAAGGATAGGAGCCTGGTTGCGCAAAAGACGATCGGCGGCGGGGCGAGCATGTCCCAGATCAAGCTCCTGATCGCGCTGGATGCACTCCTGCGCGAAGGCAGCGTCAGTGCGGCAGCTGCAAGCCTTGGCATGCAGGTCTCTGCCGTCAGCCGGATACTCGGGGAGCTTCGCGACCATTACGACGATCCCATCCTCGTGCGAACCGGCCGCGGCATGCGGCCGACACCGTTTGCCGAAGCCCTTCGGCTGAGAGTGCGTGCCTTCAGTGTCGAGACAGACGCATTGCTCTCGCCGGCTGCCAACAATCCGGCCGTCGCCGGGACGCAACCGACCGGAGGTGACTGGCACGGCAGAGGCCTGCTCAAGGCCTTGCCCTTGGGCGTCACCCCGGTGGACCAACTGGATGCGGCCCCCACGCCGGACAGTCACGCAAGGCGGCTCGCGGCAATCGGCGACAATGCCGATCCGCACCGGCGTCTTGCTCGTTATATCGCAACCACGGCGCCTGGGCCTGGCCGAAGCCGTCCCCTGACGGTCGATGAAGCTCGCGATGCCGTGTCGATCATCCTCGAGGGACAGGGCGACCCTATTCAGATCGGCGCACTGCTGATGACGATCCAGTATCGCGGTCCGACGGCGGGTGAACTTGCGGGGTTTGCCGACGGGATCCGCAATTCCATCAAGGGCGTGTCGATGAGCACGATCAGGCCGGATCTCGACTGGCCCGCCTATGTTTCGCCGCGTCTGCAGACCGCCCCGTGGTTCATCCACTCGGCCCGGCTGGTCGCCATGGCTGGCTACAAGGTGCTGATGCACGGCCATTTCGGCGGCGGCCCGGCCAACGGCAAACTGGAAACGGCTGCCGGCGATGCCGATATCCCCGTCTGCATTTCGGTACACGAGGTCGAAGCGGCGTTTCAGTACGGCAATATCGCCTACATGCCGATCGGCGCGATTGCTCCGCAGGTCCAGAGCCTGCTTGCGCTTTACCCCCTGTTCGAAATGCGCAATCCGCTCAATGCGGCCGTTAACCTGATCAATCCGCTCATCGCCCCCGCTTCCGTCGTCGGTGCATCACAGGCTTCGCGACGCGATCTTTACCGTGATGCGGCCCGTGAGCTTGAGGTCGAAAACATTGCGGTTATCGGCTCGACGCGCGATATCGCCGAACTCGCGCCCGACAAGGCGGTGAAGATCTTCCGTCTCGCCGGTGGCCAGTCGGTCGATACCGTCGTGCCCGCCGTCCGCACCGGCCGCGCCGGCACGACCGGCATGCTCAGCCAGCGGGAATATTGGCGCGCCGTCTGGTCGGGTGCCGCGCGTGATCCGAAGGCGGAAACGGTGATACTTCACACAGCGGCAACGGCCCTCCTCTCCCTCTCCGGTAGGGTGGAGGCAAGATTCGAGGATTGCCTGGAAAAGGCCTCCGATCTCTGGGCAAGGCGCAACCCGAGACGCGCCGGAAAGATCAACTATCGGGTCAACGGGCCAGGCAGGATTGCCCCCGCGATAGCGCTGGTTTCATCACTTGCCTTCGCCCTGCTGCCCGACCTTGCATCGGCACAGCATAAGGGCGATAGGTCGAATGGGCTCGGCGCTTTCGAAGGAAGCAATCAGGTCAGCGAAATCCACGGCCGCTGGCAACTGACCTGCGGCGTCAGCAATATGAAAAAACTCTGCGTCATCGGGCAGCCCTTAAGGCTCGAAGGCGTCAGCCAGCAGGCATCCATCGAATTGACACCAGTCGATGCCGGCCGTGCCCAGACGGTCATCACCCTGCCCTTCAGCATCGATATTGCAAGCGGCGTCAAGATCGCCATCGATCAGGCGGCGCCATCTACGTCGCTGTCGATCCAGGGATGCAGCGAATACGGCTGCCACGCCGCAGCGATCATCGAGCCGGAACTTCTGCAGAAACTGCACACCGGAACCGAGCTTCGCCTCGTTGCAACCGGCCTCGACGACAAAAAGGAAGTCGCCTTCCATGCCGATCTGGACGGTCTTGCAGCAGCCTCATCCCGCGCCCTGACGTTGTCGAAATAGCCGTCTCCGATTTACGGCTCGGCTCGCCACAAGGGCAATCCCGAGCCCATTTCCAGTGCAGCAAGAGCCGGGACCTTCGCTCCGTTGCGGATACGCTCGACGAGGATGGCATTCAGTCGGTCGCAGGCCGCCGTATCGATCGCCATGCCCGGCAGGGGGTGAACGATCCCCGCACCCATCAGAGCATGCAGGATCTGGTTCAGAAGCCCGGTCGGCACCGGGCTCGGCTCGGCATGCTGCGTTTGCGCAAACGATGCCGGCCCCTTTGACAATCTTGAAAGCAGCGGCGCCACATGGGCGGCCGGCAGTTCGATCGGGCCGATGCGGGTGTCGATCGTCAACGGGCCTGAAACCGGCCCACCGGGCAGCAGCCCGAAAACCATGTCGTTCAATGCGGCCGTATGGCGTGCGGGATCCAATGGCTTCGGGTCGCGCATGTAGAGGTCACGACGCAGCGCCTGGTTGCGGGCCGCATCCTTCAGCGTCTCCCGCAAGACGCTGTCCTTTACATCCTGCACCACCGGCATGACGCTGCCGGGAACGGACAGTGCGTCGATATTCTCGATGGGTGTCGCGCTGCCGACGAGGCGAAGTCCCATGCCGGCTGCCGCCTGCATTACCTCGGCCACATGCAGCGGCGCAAAGTGATCGTTAAGATATTCATGGGCGATATAGGCCACGTCTTCCTTGGCGAGATGATCAAGCGTCGCGGCGGCTGCGGGATGGGCGACGAAAAACCCGGCATTCGTCGCCTTGAGCCTTGCGAGAAGATCGAGACCGGCTCTGATCCCACGCTCCACATGACCGTTCTCTGCAGCCACCATCTGGCGAAAAATGCTCTGGAACAGCGAGAAAGGCGCGGCACCCGGCTGCGTCATGTAGTGAAGATAGAACACGCCTCCCGGTGCAATGGATTGCGCTGCAAAGCGCATGATCGCGTTCCGGGTATGTGGCGCGACCCAAGAATAGATCCCGTGCGCAACGATGAATTCGAACGGCGCGGCTTTCCGCCGGTCGTCGGCAATATCGAGCAGGTGGAACTCGATATTGCCAAGCCTCGCTTCCGATGCCAGCCGGCGCGCAGCCTCGATATGGGCGGGATTGATATCGATACCGGTGAAATGCGCATCGGGATTGGCGGCGGCCAGCAGGCAGGCGCCAAAACCGTCGCCGCAGCCGATTTCGCACCAGCGGGAACCGCGGATCGGCGGCGATGCAAAGCCCAGGGCTGTCAGCGTTGCCACAAGCCAGGCGGGAGAGTGCTCCCTGTGAAAGCGCGGCACATAGGCGATGTCGGTAATGTAGGCCGGACCGTTCAATCGCCGCTCCCCGGTTCGCAACTCGTAAAATACAGGGAAACCGCCCATGAAGGGCGATTTCCAAGCGGCCTGGGTTATGGCGGTCTAGAATTTCGCCGTCAATGAAACATAGAACGTGCGGCCAGGCTCGTTATACGTGTTGGCACCGGCGGCATTGCCGCTTCCCTCGCGAAAAACCCGCTTGTCGAAGACATTGGTGACGCCTGCGCCAACCCTGAAATGTTCGTTGACGTCATAGTTTACCGCCAGATTGACCAGCGTATAGGGGTCGCGCGGCTCCGTATTTGTCACCGCACCGCCCGTCGTTGCAGTCAGCGTCGGCGATTCGGTCTTGCCATAATGGGTCGCGGAAAGCGTCAGCGACAGATCCTCGCGCGCCTGCCATTCCAGCCATGTGTTGATCGTATAGTCGGGCACGAGCGATAGCGGCTGGCCGTTTTGCTTGTCTTTCGATTCGATCATGTAGGTCGCATTTGTCGACCAGGTCAGCACATCGTTGATCGGAACGGCAAGGTTCGCTTCAAGCCCGGAAACGACGGCTTCGGGAACATTGTACCACTGGAAATACTGGGCAGTGTTCGAAACGCCTTCCGGCACCACGCCGGCCGCGATCCGGTTTTTGTAGTCGTTGTGGAAATAGGTGATGCCGGCATTCCAGCCGTCATCGTCGGTATAATTGATGCCGATTTCCTTGTTGATCGACGTTTCCGGGTCAAGATCCGGATTGCCGACGACATAGCAACCGTTGCCGAGGTTCGAATAAGCGACCGGGCAACCGTTGCCCATCGTGAAATAGACGTAGTTGGGGTTGAGCTGGAACAGGTTCGGCGCCTTGAAGGCTCGGGCGATACCGGCCTTGAGCGAGACCGTTTCCGTCAGATCGTAGGAGGCGTTGAGGCTCGGGCTCCAGTTCGCGCCAAACTCGCTGTGATGATCGAAACGGACGCCCGGTGTCAGTGTCAGCTGATCCGTCACCTCGATATTGTCTTCGGCATAAAGGCCGATCATCCAGGCATTGCTCTTGGGATCACGTTCGCTGTTGGATATGCCGGGGATCGTTACCCCCGTGGCAACCGCCTGCCGGGTGGAGACCGGGTCGTCCAGCCATTCGCCGCGGAATTCAGCACCGAGCGTCACGGTCTGCGGCACGCCGATCTCGAGCGGAATGTCCCATTCGGATTTCGCCGTCAGATTGTCGAGACGGCTGGTGCCGAATTCGTTTGTGTTGATCGCACCTTCGGTACTGCCGGCGAGACCTTCGAGCAGCCGCTTGTTGAATGTCCTTTCCCATTGAACATAGCTGTTGGAATCACCGAAATCGTAGGTTCCGCGATGGGTAAGGGAAAGCGTTCCCCGCTTCATCACGTTGGTTTCCTTGCCGATCATCGAATCCAGTGTCGCATTGGTGCCGGCAAGCTGGCGGTCGCCGGCGAAGATATTGCCCTGGCGGCTGAATGCGGCTTCGAGGTCGAAGGCGTGGTCGCCCGTCGGCTCGAAAGTCAGCAGGCCACGAATGTCCTTGTTTATGACACCCTCGCGGCCGGCCGCAGCCGGGTCCGTCGTTACATTCGCGTCGGCGTTTATATCGGCATCATCCGCATCCGTTTTGGCGTAACCACCGGTCAGGCGGAACGACATCGTATCGGTGACCGGGCCGCCGACGATAAAGCTGCCGCGGCGCGTGCCACCTTCCTCGGAATGCTGCGGAACGCTGAAATACGTGGTTACCGAGCCGGAGAGTTTTTCTGGATGTTTGGTGATGATATTGACCACGCCGCCGGCAGCACCCGAACCGTAGCGCGCTGCTGCCGGACCGCGGATCACCTCGATCCGTTCGATTGCGTCGGCCGGAACCCAGTTCGTGTCGCCGCGTGAATCGCGCTCTCCGGCGCGGCCCATGCGGACGGAATTGCGTGAAAGCACAGGCTTGCCGTCGATCAGGATGAGGGTGTTTTCCGGCCCCATGCCGCGCAATTCGATCTGACGCTGGTTGCCGCGCTGGCCTGAAGCCGTGGTTCCGGTCAGGTTGGCGCCCGGCATTTTGCGAATGAGTTCGGAAAGATCGTTGGCAGGCGGCATCTTGGCGATGTCGTCGGACGTGATGGTCGAGACACCGGGCGCCTGCTTCAACTGCTCGTCGGCGGTGAGCACGATCGGCTTGAGAACCGTGTCGTCGGTCGCCGTCTCGTCGCCTTCCTGACCCAAAACCGGCGTTGCGCCGACCAGAAAGATCACGCCCAGAGCCGTCGCCGAAAGATATCGGCGCTTTTGCTGCTGTCGGACGTTCATTCGAATATTCGGCATTATGTTTTGCCCCCGCAAATACATGACTAAATCAGTCACCTATTTCCGGTAGGGAATGTGAAGTTTCAATGACGATGTTTTAGAATCATTCTGAATTCACAATCGCGCAAAAAGGCCGGTTTGATTCTCGCTCGCTGCATTTTCAAAGGAGCAAATTACCGTACGAGATAATGCTTTATTGTGATGGGACGCGAACCAGCGACCCGATACTGGGTTATCTTGAGACCGTGGTTTCACTTTAAACTTCATAGACACAAGGTCTGGATCGGTGCGGCTCTCAAGTTAAAAACTGCCAGTACGATGCGCCGGCCCTTCAGCGAACTTAGGCCGTTAGGGCTCAAGTCGACTCTTACGCATTTAAATCATTTCAATCGCTGACGTACAGTCCAGAAGACCATTTTGCGAGCATCCGCGGGCCGATTCCGCTTAGCTTCAGCTAAAAAAAAACCGCGCTGATGGCGTTTACGCGCTCAGTACGTCGCTGAGTTCGTTCAATCCGATCAGAGCTTTACTCGAAAGGCAGAGCGGAAGCTGTCCAGCGCCTTGATCGGATCGCCTTTAGCAAAGGCTTCGAGACCCACCGGGCCGCGATAGCCCATGTCGAACAGTGCCGTCGCAATGCCGTTGAAATTCAACTCGCCAGTGCCCGGCTCGCAGCGCCCCGGCACATCGGCCACCTGTACTTCACCTATGAAGGGTAGGCAGGCTCGACACGTTTCAATCAGGTTTCCTTCGCCGATCTGTAGGTGATAAAGATCTAGGTTCAATCGCAACCGCGCGTGGTTGACGCTTTCGACCAGCGCCAGCGTGTCCTCGGCACGGCCGAATGGCGTGCCGGGATGATCGACCGGCAGGTTGAGGTTTTCAAGGGTGAAGATGACGCCCTCTTCTTCCGCCATATCAGCGATGCGGGCGAGCGTGTCGCGCGCCTTCAGCCACATACGCCCCGTTACCACGTCGCTGGGGCGAACCGGAAGCCCTCCGTCGCCGAGCCCCGTGCCATGCAAATTGAGGCGCGCCACGCCGAGCCGCTTGCCGACTTGTGCCGTCTCCCGTGCCGAGCGCAACAATTCGTCGGCCCCCTCGTCGTCGGCCAACCTGCCCGTCAGATAACCGTTCATGATCGAAAATGTTGCGCCGGACTTTTCCAGCAAGGCGAGATCGTGCTCCGGCCAGTTCCATAGGCCGACATGGAAGTCGAGTTCTCTCAACTGCGCGCAACGCCATTCGATCGGCTTGTCGCGCCAGAGCATTTCCGCGCAAGCGGCCAGCGTAAAAGGTTGGTCCATTATCATCATCCAGATTGAAAGTATTTCAGCGCATCAAATGCTCGGCCGGCGGTGCGGCGACAAACCGCCATTTGCGCAAGGGGCCGGCCATGACATTCAAATAATACATCTCGAAACCGTGCGGTGCGCCGCAGGGGTGGTGCCCACGCGGCACGCAGACAACGTCGCCGTCATGCACCGCCATGGTCTCGTTGAGTTGGAGGTCGTCGGTATAGACCCGTTGGATGCCGAATCCGTCAGCCGGATTGATGCGGTGGTAATAGGTCTCTTCCAGATAGGTGATGCGCGGGAAATCGTCCTCGTCGTGTCGATGGCTCGGATAGCTCGACCAGTGCCCGGCCGGTGTAAACACCTCTGTGACCAGAAGACTATCGCAATAGTCCTCGTTCTCCATGGCAATATTGTTGATGTAGCGCGTATTGGTCCCCTCGCCGCGCTGCGTCAGCGTGATGCCATCCGGCCCGATGCGTCGCGCGTGGTGACCGCCTCTACCGGGGGCGGAGCAGACAGCGATGACGCAATCGGTTTCCGCAACAGCTTTCCAATCGCTACCATCGGGCAGATAGAGGCAATGCGGCGGTGCTTTTTCGAACACGCTCATGCGCTCGCCGAGAAGGCCCCAGTTCCGACCCGCGCCTTCGAACGCGGCCTTGCCCTCGACCATCACCAGGATCGCTTCCCTGTCGCCGATCGCTCCCGCCACCGCTTCGCCAGCGCGGAGGCGGTAGAGAGAGAAGCCGACATAACGCCAGCCGGCGCTCGCCGGCGTGATCTCGTGAACCTTGCCGTGTCGGCCGAAGGGGCGATGGAGTAGGTTGAGCATAGAAAGACTCCTGCTGTTAGTTCCTTAGACGAGACCGGTCTTTGCTGCGGCGGCTTTGAGTGTCTTCAGGCCGAGCGACTGGTACTGGAAGGGATTGCGCACGTCGGGATCCTGTTCCGCTTCGACGACGATCCAGCCGTCATAGCCGGCGCCTTTGAGTATCTGCAGTAGCGGCTCGAACTCGACCCCGCCCTCCTCGTCGCCGGGCACGGTAAACACACCGGCGCGCACACCATCCATGAAGGATAAGCCTCCCTCGCGCACCCGCCGCATGATGGCGGGACGCACGTTCTTGGCGTGGAAATGGGACACGCGGTCGACATGGAGCGAAAGAACCGGCGAAGGATCGCAGCCATTACCGCCGAAATAGCAATGGCCGGCATCAAACAGCAGCCGAGTTTCAGGACCGGTCGCGGCCATGAAGGCGTCGATCTCCTCCGGGGTCTCGACGATTGTGCCCATGTGATGGTGATAGACAAGCTTGATACCCTGACTTGCCGTGAATGCTGCGATCTCCTCGACCCTAGCGCCAAAGGCTCTCATCTCCGTCTCCGACAATACCGGGCTTTGCGAAAGCGGCACGTCCAGCCCCTGCACGCTGTTGGAGGTCTCGCAGGCGATGCAGACCGTGCATCCGTTGTGCTTGAGCTTGTCCAGATGCGGCTGGATCGCCTTTTTCTCCTCCTCGACCGATTGGGCAAGCAGGTTCAGCGAATACCAGCCGGACACAAAAGCCAGACCGTAAGACCCAAGCAGCTCCTTCAGCGCCTGCGGGTCGTTCGGCCAGCGATGGCCGTTCTCGATGCCATCGAAGCCGATCTCGCTCGCCTCGCGAAGGATCTGCTCGGTCGGGATATTGGCGCCGAGACTCTGGTCGTCGTCATTGGCCCAGGCGATGGGATTTGTGCCGAAACGGATCATCTCTTGTCCTCAATTCACGGTGTTCTGTTTCGACGCGCTTTCGAGATAGCGCGCATAGGCTTGTTTCAGCTTGTCAGTGGTACCCACTTCCGGCACGGCGACGTCCCACCAGTGGCCGGCTTTGCCAAAGCCCGGACCTTCGGTCGGGTCGGTATCGATGACGATGACAGTCGGGATGTCGCGAGAGCGTGCGGCATGGATCTGCGCCTCGAGATCGGCGATGTCCTTCGCTTTCACGGCGAAAGCGCCCATCGAACCGGCGTGAGCGACGAAATCGATCTCCGGCTGCTGCTCGACATTGCAGTCCGCGTAGAGATTGTTGAACGCCTCGCCGCCAGTGCCGCGCTGCAGACGGTTGATGCAGCCATAACCTCTGTTATCGGTCAGGATAACGGTGAACGGCACCTTGCGCATGACGGCGGTCGCCAGTTCGGAATTCGCCATCATGTAGGAGCCGTCGCCGACGAAGCAGATCACCTCGCGCTCCGGCCGCGCCAGCTTCAGCCCCATAGCACCGGCGATTTCGTAGCCCATGCAGGAAAAGCCGTATTCCATGTGATAACCGCCCTGGCTCGGCTGCCAGAGAAGTTTCAGCGCCCCCGGCATGGTGCCGGCCGCGCACATGGCGATGGCGCTTTGACCGGTCGCCCGCTGCACGGCGCCGATCACCTGCGCATCCGTCGGCAAACCCTCTTCGGTTGGTGCCGCGCAATGACGATCGATGGCTGCGAGCCATGTAGCGCGCGCACCTGCGTCCGGCCCCGGCGCGCGATGGCCGCCGAGCTTTTGCGAAAGACCCGAAAGCGCCACCCTAGCATCGGCGACGAGGCCGACGGCGCCATGCTTGTCGGCGTCATAGGGCTGCACGTTGATGGAGACGAGCTTCCGCCCCTCAGCCTCGAAGAGCGACCACGAACCAGTGGTGAAATCCTGGAAGCGCGTGCCGATACCAATCACCAGATCGGCCTTGCGGGCAAGCACATTGGCCGCCGCCGAACCATCGACACCGGCCGCGCCAAAATTCATCGGATGCGCCTGCGCAAGCGCCGACTTGCCGGCCTGCGTCTCGATCACCGGAATGGCATGGCGTGTAGCGAATTCGGCAAGGTCTTGTTCCGCACCGCTGTAGATCACTCCGCCACCGGCAACGATGACGGGATTTCGCGCGGCTCTAATCAACTTTGCCACGTCTTCCAGATCACGGGCATCCGGCTCGGGCCGACGAATGCGCCAGACTTTTGGCTCGAAAAACGCTGCCGGCCACTCATAAGCTTCCGCCTGCACGTCCTGGCAGAAGGATAGCGTAACCGGCCCGCAATTGGCGGGATCGGTCATCACCCTGAGCGCCCGGGGCAGCGCCGTCAAAAGCTGTTCTGGCCGCATGATGCGGTCGAAATAACGGCTGACCGGACGGAAGCAGTCGTTGACGGACACGGTGCCGTCGTCGAAATCCTCAACCTGCTGCAGCACCGGGTCAGGCCGGCGGTTGGCGAACACGTCGCCCGGGATCAGTAGCACCGGCAGCCGATTGACATGGGCGAGCGCCGCAGCCGTGACCATATTGGTGGCGCCCGGACCGATCGAAGAGGTGACGGCCTGCACGCGCCGGCGCTTGTTGGCCTTGGCATAGGCGATCGCCGCATGCGCCATGGTCTGTTCGTTTTGGCCGCGCCATGTCGGAAGGCCGTTGCCGGCCTTCTGCAAGGCCTCACCGAGACCGGCGACATTGCCGTGACCGAAGATCGCCCAGATGCCGTCGACGAAACGTTCGCCCTCTTGCGTCATCTGCGCGGAAAGCCACTTCACCATGGCCTGCGCCGCCGTCAGTCTCACCGTCGTGCTCATGCCGCCTCTTCCCTTGCTTTGCTGCGTGCAGCGTCCCAGATCCCGCACAGGCGTTCGTAGCGCCCGGCCATGTCCTCGATCGCCGCTTCGTCCGTGATGTCGCCAGCCAGCCAACGCCGCGCCGCATTGCCAAAAATCGTGCGCCCGACGGCAAAGCCTTTCACCAGCGGGAAACCGGCCGCTACTTCAAAACTCGCCGAAAGCTCGGCCTCCGGCGCGTCGAGCCCCAGCACCACGATGCCGCGGGTGTAGCGGTCATTTGCCTCGATCGCCGCGATGGCATTGGCCCAGGCGGCCTCGGTCGTCATCGGCTCAAGCTTCCACCAGTCGGGATAGATGCCGGCGGCGTAGAACTGGTGGATCAGCGTCGCCACGGTGTGGTCGTCGGTCGTCGCGATCTTGGACGGGATGATTTCGAGCAGAAGTTCCAGCCGGTTGCGGCGGGAGGCTTCAAACAGCCGCTTAACCGTCGCCTCTTGGTCGGCGCGCGTCGCCGCGTCGTCGTCCGGATGGCAGAAGCAAAGAACCTTGACAACGTCCTCGCGCGCCCATTGCGAAAGCGTGCCACAATCGCTGCCGAGTTCCGGCTCCAGCGTCAGCGGACGTGATCCCGGCCATTCCGCTGGCCTGCCGATCCAGAGGCCCGAGCCTGAAGCGCGATGCAACGCCGAGCGGCCGATGCGGTTGTCGCAGAGAATGCCGTAGCCGGCATTGCCCGCCTGCACGCTGAGCGCCGCCTTGAGGCACAGTTCCTTGAAAGCCGCCCCCTTCTGCAGGTTGTAGCCAGGCATCTGTTCGAGCTGTACGCGATGATCGAAGGCGAACACCCGCATGGTCGACCAGTCGCCGTCGACACGCCGTTGCCGCGTGGTCGACCAGTGCAGCTGTTCGAGTTCGGCGTCATTGCGCAGGTCGGGCCGCGCCACACCGCGTTTCAGGAAGAACTGCAGCTCCTCGAAAGTCGGATAGGCCGGCGTGCAGCCATGGCGGCTGACAGCGAAGGCGCCGCAGGCATTGGCGAATTTCAGCGATGTCGGCCAGTCCTCGCCGGTCATCCAGCCGCGCAGCAGCCCGGAAAAAAAACCATCACCCGCGCCGAGTACGTTGAACACCTCGATCGGGAAGCCTTCGCCGCTCTGCCCGTCGTCGAGGCTTGCCGGAACGGCACTCTCGAATGCGACGGCACCGAGCGGCCCGCGCTTGCAGACCAGGGTGGCGGCGCTCGCCGCACGCACAACCCTGAGTGCCGCGATGGTGTCGGTCGAGCCGCCGGCGATGTGGAACTCCTCCTCCGTGCCGACGATCAGATCGAAGAAATGCAGGCTCGAAAGCAGCTTTTCCGTCACCTTGGCGCTTTCCACGAACCGGCTTTCGCCGTCGCCATGGCCGGCGACACCCCAGAGATTGGGGCGGTAGTCGATATCAAGCGCGGTGCGCAGGCCGTGTTTGCGTGCAAGTGTCAGCGCCTTGAGGACGGCGGCTTCCGTGCGGGTATTGCTCAGATGCGTGCCGGTGACAACGATGGCGCGGGCGGAAGCGATAAAATCCTCGTCGATATCGTCTTCGCACAGCGCCATATCGGCACAGTTTTCGCGGTAAAAGATCAGCGGAAACTGGCTGTCGTCGCGAATACCGAGAATGACCAGCGCCGTCAGCCGATCGAGATCGGTCTTCACGCCCTCGGTCGAGACACCCTCGCGCTTCAACTGCTCGAGGATGAAGCGGCCCATATGTTCATTGCCGACACGGCTGATCAGTGCCGTCTTCAGGCCGAGCCTTGCGCTGCCGCAGGCAATGTTGGTGGGCGAGCCGCCGATATATTTCTCGAACGAGCCCATGTCTTCCAGCCGACCGCCGATCTGCGCGCCGTAAAGATCGACACCGGCGCGTCCGATGGTGATGACATCGAGTTTCTTCGTCACGTCTTCTACCTTTCGATACGGACAACACTGCCGTTGGAGGCGGCCATGGCGTGAATGATCTTTTCGATCTCCAGCCCATGCGCGAAATCCGGTCCCACATTCGCCCCGCCGGCAATGGCGGCGAGCAGATCGCGCGCCTCGATGACCTTCTGTTCGTTGAAACCAAAATTGTGTCCCGGCGCCGGGCAGAAGGCGGCAAAATCCGCCTGGTCCGGCCCGGTCAGGTGGCGCGTGAAACCGGCTTCTCCGGCGCGATGCGCCCAAAGCTCGTTCATGTTTTCCTGATCGAACACGAGTGTGCCCTTGCTGCCATGCACTTCCCATTGCAGCCGGCATTTGCGGCCACGGGCCACGCGCGAGGTAGCAAACGACCCCTGCGCGCCGGAGCCGAAACGCAGCATTGCGAGCGCGCTGTCCTCGTTTTCGACCGGCTTCGGCCCGTCCGGCGACAGACGCGTGCGAATGGCGACCTGGGTCTGGGCGACCAGTTCGGTCACCGGCCCCATCAACGCCAGCATATGGCTCACGAGGTGGCAGCCGAGATCGCCGAGCGCGCCCAGCCCGCCACCTTCGTGAGTCATCCGCCACGACCACGGGAGGAGCGGATCGGCGGAATAATCCTCGTCATAGACACCGCGGAAAGCGAGCGGCTGGCCGATCGCACCGTCACGGATCATGTTGCGAGCCGATTGGAAGGCCGGACTTCTGAGATAGTTGTAGCCCAGCATGGTCGCCTGTGCGGGATGGGCGGCGGCGGTGGACGCCATCGCCTGTGCATCGGTAAGCGTCAGCGCCATCGGCTTTTCCAGCCACACATGCTTTCCGGCTTTCAGCGCTGCCTCGGCCATCGGCCGGTGCATACCGTTCGGCGCCGTGATCGACACCACGTCCACCTTCGGATCGGTGACAGCCTCCTCCCAGTAAGCAGTGGCGCGGGCAAAACCGAACTGGCCGGCGAATTTTTGCGCGCTCTCCGGTGTGGCATCTGAGAGGATTTCCAGCCGGTGATGGGCACCACCGAAGACGGCGGCGACATTGCGCCAGGCCATGGCGTGGCACTTGCCCATGAAGCCCGTGCCGATCAATGCGATGCCAAGTGGACGATCCGGTAGAGTTGCAGTCTGTACCATCAAAAATGCCTCAGATCGTTCCGCCGAGTGAGCCTTCAAGCTCGGCCATTTCCTGTCCGCCTGCCATCATGTCCTGAAGCTGGGCGGGGTTGATCTCGCCCCGCGTCGCGGTCCCGAGTGTCTGTCCACGGTTCAAAACAGTGAACCGGTCGCCGACCGCCATGGCATGACGGACATTGTGGGAGATGAAGACGACGCCAATCCCCTGCGAGCGTACGCGATTGATCGTGGCCAGCACGTTGGCTGTCTGGCGCACACCGAGCGCCGACGTCGGCTCGTCCAATATCAGCACCTTCGCGCCGAAATAGACGGCGCGGGCGATTGCGACTGTCTGCCGTTCGCCGCCCGAAAGCGTGCCGACAGCCTGGTCTGGACCACGCAGGTTGATGCCCATCTTGCGCATCTCCGCCATGGTGATTTCGTTGGCGGTATCGATATCGAACCGCTTGAAGATTCCCCTGCCCTTGGTCGGTTCGCGCCCCATGAAGAAATTGCGCGTCACCGACATCAGCGGGATCATAGCGAGATCCTGAAACACGGTGGCGATACCTGCTTCCATCGCATCGCGCGGGCTGCCGAAGGAAAGCGGTTTTCCTTCGAAGGTGATAGTTCCCTCCGTCGGCTTGTGCACGCCCGACATTGTCTTGATGAAGGTGGATTTGCCGGCGCCGTTATCGCCCAGAAGGCAGTGGCACTCGCCGGCACGCACGTCGAAGGTTACACCGTTGAGCGCAATGACATTGCCATAGTGCTTCTTGATGTTTTCCATATGGATGATCGGTGCGGACATCTCTTAACGCTCCCCGGTCACACGTCGACGGATGACGTTGTTGAAGATGACGGCAAGCAGAAGCATTGCGCCGAGGAAAACCTGGAACCAGTCCTGGTCGAATTTGGTGTAGGTGAGGCCGATCGTGACCATGCCGAATATGATGGCACCGAAGAAGGCACCAATGGCGGAACCGTAACCACCGGTCAGCAAACACCCGCCGATGACGGCTGCAATGATCGCTTCGAACTCCTTCATGAAGCCACGGCGTGCATCGGTCGAGCCGGCATCGATGACGGTGATGATCGCGACCAGGGCGGCGGCCATGGCGGTCAGCATGAACAGCGAGATTTTCACACGACGGACAGGCACGCCGGAATTCTTCGCCGCAAGCGCGTCGCCACCGGTCGCAAAGATCCAGTTGCCGATTGGCGTGCGCAGCAGGATGTAGGTGGCGATCGCGGCAAACGCGACGAACCAGATGATTTCCACCGGAATTCCAGGCACTTTCGGCACACCCGACTTGAAGCTGTCGACGATGCCCGCCTCCGCCAGCCAACGCATGACGAAACCAAATGCATCGCCGGAAAAGATCGGCGCCAGAAAATCGCCTTCGACCGCTTCGCGAATGCCGCGCAGCTGGGTCGAGCCGCCGGTGAACAATTTCAACCCGACGAGGGCTGCACCACGCAGCACAAACAGACCTGCCAGCGTGACGATGAAGGACGGGAGGCCGGTGCGCAGCACGATCATGCCGTTGGTGGCACCGAGCACGGCGGCGAGAGCGAGCGTCAACGGAATGGCGATAACGAGCGGCATACCGACGTTGACGACGAAGACGCCAAAAACCATGCCGGCAAAGGCCACCATGGAGCCGATCGACAGATCGAACTCACCGCCGATCATCAGAAGCGCCGCGGCGATCCCGAGAATGCCGAGCTGTGCGGCCGGCGTCATGAAGTTCATCACGCCCGACAGCGTGAACATCGTCCTGTCGGCGGTAATCATGAAGAAGATTGTGACGAGGACGACGCCCCCGATTGCGCCGAGCTCCGGCCGTTTCATAAGTTTTGTGAGAAAAGGCTCGGACTTGATGCGCTCGTCCGCACGCGCCAGCGTGTCTATCGACATGTGAATGTCTCCTGGGATCGGTGACCGGGCCGCGGCGAAAGCTGCGGCGGCCCGGAGGAGGATGTGCTTAGCGGATACCCTTGGAGGAAAGGTCGATGACCTGCGCGGCGGTTTCCTTGGTCACGAGGTTCGGACCGGAGGCGACGTCGCCACCCGGCATCAGCCCGTATTGCGCGTGGAGCGCCAAGAAAGAGACCGGCAGATAGCCTTGCAAGTACTGCTGCTGGTCGATCGAAAACGCCGCCTTGCCGTCTGCGATATCCTTGAGGAACCCGGCGGACATATCGAAAGTAGAGATCAGCACCTTGTCACGGCCAAGTGCCTGGGCCGCCTTGACGGCAGGCTCGCCGACCAGAGAGGCATTGAGAGACAGAATAACGTCGAGGTCCTTGTCGGATTCCAGCGCCGCGCGCACCTTGGATTCGACCTCGGTCGGATCATTGGTGGTCGGCAGCACCTTCACTTCTTTACCGAACCCTTCGGCGAAACCGGCGCAGCGCTGGTCGAGCGAGACGTTACCGACCTCCTGGTTAACGCAAATGGCTTTCTTGCCACCCATTTCAGCGAGCTTGGCTCCTGCGACCTTGCCGGCATCGAATTCCGACTGGCCGACATGCAGTTTGGCACCGAGCTTGTGGGCGACATCCGAGCCGGAATTCATCGAGATGACGGGAATGCCGGCATCGACGGCACGTTTGATCGCCGGGCCGAGCGCATCGCCATCCGGGATCGATACGACGAGACCATCCGGATCCTGGTTGACGGCAGCGTCGATCAGCTGGCCCATGGCCACCATGTCAAAGGTTTCCGGCGAGCGGAACTCGACATTGACGCCGGTATCCTTGGCGGCCTTTTCGGCGCCATTCTTGACTACAGACCAGAACGGGTCGTTGGCCTGACCGTGTGCGACGACGATGATATCGGTTGCGAGCGATGGGCTCGCGGCAGCGACGATCGCAATCGTTGCTGCTGCTGCAAGCAATTTCCTCATGACTTCCTCCCAGTTGAACACCGGAACGCCACTCCCAGGCGTCCGTCATCCGGTCAGGCGGGACCGGCACCGAAAGCCCGCGGCACACTCCCCTGCTCCGCGGCAATCCTTGTTGCGCCGACATCGGCCGGCAGCTTGACAATCAGGTCAACGAAACCGGCTGGCCGGATTTCGCCGACGCGGTCGCAGCTTCGGCAAGCGCAAGTGCGGCAACACCGTCCTTGAGTGACACCGGAATGGAAGCGCCATCGAGAATGGCGGCGACAAATGCATCCCATTCCGCCGCATAGGCGCGCATGTAGCGTTCGAGGAAAAAAAACTCCGGCTTGGCGCTAGAAACGCCTTGCTTCGTTGCCTTCGAGACCGTGTTTTCCAGCACGTTGCCGGCAGACAGCAGCCCTTCCGAGCCAAGGATCTCGACCCGTTGATCATAACCATAGACAGCGCGTCGGCTGTTCTTGATCACGGCGATACGTCCATCGGCATAAATTAGCGTCACCACCGCAGTATCGACATCACCGACCTTGCCGATCTCGGGATCGACGATCGAGGTACCGGCGGCGTGCACCGTTTTCGGCACGTCGCCAAGCAGAAAGTTCGCCATGTCGAAATCGTGGATCATCATGTCACGGAACAATCCGCCCGACACTTTTACATAGGCCACCGGCGGTGGCGCCGGATCAAAAGACGTAATCGACAGAAGTTCCGGCTTGCCGATCTCGCCAGCAGCGATCGACGCCTTGATCGCAGAGAAATTCGGATCAAAACGGCGGTTGAAGCCGATCATCACCGGCACGCCGGTCTTGCTCACCGCATCAAGGCAGCGTTGCGCACGGTCAAGCGATAGATCAACAGGCTTTTCGCAGAGCACGGCTTTGCCGGCCGCCGTCGCCTTCTCGATCAGGTCCGAATGAGTATCCGTCGACGTGGCGACCAACACCGCGTCTATTGAGGCATCCGACAGGATCGCCTCGGAACTGGCGACCTTTGCGCCATACACATCAGCCAGCGAATGCGCCGCATCTCCGTTGACATCCGACACGGCAACCAGTTGGCTGCGGGCGTTACCGGCAATATTGACAGCATGCACGCGACCGATACGTCCCGCGCCGAGCAATCCGATTTTTAGCACTCTCATCCTCCTAAAAGGCAGCTCCCGACCGCCCTGGAATTGAGCATTGCAAGTTTTGCTCACGGGAGCAATAGGCATTTGCTCACGGGAGCAGAATTAATTGTTGAGAGATCGAATAAGAGGTTATGTATGAAGAGAACCGACCCAGAAGGATTCGGGAGATGGATATGCCAGACGACAGGAAACCCGCCTTTGCCAGCAATATAACCGCCGACGATGTGGCGGCCGAAGCCGGCGTCTCGCGTTGGACGGTTAACCGGGCGTTCCGTAAGGATGCATCCATTTCTCCAAAAAGCCTCGAAAAAGTACGCATCGTCGCCGAACGTCTGGGTTATGTGCCGGACCTGAGAGCAGCCAGCCTCGCGTCTGATCGCTCCAATCTGGTCGCTCTCCTGATTGACGACTTCGCCAATCCCCACAAGCTGGTGATGATGGAACGGTTGACCCGCATTCTTCGGCGCGAGGGCTGGGATATCCTTCTGGTCAACACGCTCGACCGAAACGATGCTGGACATGCACTACTGAATGCCAGTCAGCGGCGCGTCGATGCCGTAATCCTGATCGGCATCCAGTTCGATGACGAGGTTCTTGATACGGCGCTGCATGCCCGCCGCTTTCGTAAACTAATCATATTTGCCCGTACCTCGCGCAATCCGAACACGATATCGATCGCCGTCGATGACGTGCATGCCATGCGGGAAATTGCCAATTACGTTCATGAACGCGGTTATCGTCGCCCTTTGTTCCTCGCGGGACCGCGCACTTCATCTGCGCATCTGCTGCGCAAGGAAACGTTTGTCGACTATTGGCGTCAGCACTTTGGAAGCGAGCCGGAAACCATTTCAGTAGCCGCCTACGATCCGGATCTCGCTGCGGGCGTGGTCGAAACTGCACTGGTCAACCGAAACAAGACGACGCTCCCGGATATTCTCGTCTGTGAGAACGACGCGCTCGCTATCGGCGCCACCGATTTCATCCGCCACAAACTCGGCTTGCGCATTCCCCAAGACATAGCGATCACAGGCTTCGACGACGTACCGCAGGCAGAAGGTGCCAATTATCGCCTAACCACATACCGCCAACCGCTGACGGAAATGACTGAGTATCTCGTGAAAGTTCTCAGCAATGAAGAAGAGCGGGATTTTGATCGGTTATTTCAAGGAAGGCTGGTGATCCGCGAAAGCGCGTGATCGTGCGGGCCGATGCGGCGCCCGCACAGGAGGTAGAAAGAACTCGCCGCACGGATGTGAGCCTTACCCGCCTCGGACCGAGCCGCGCCACACGAGCTGTGCCTCTAGCTTGCACGAATTCTCGTCACTGAGGATGGGCTGGGCAAGCCAGGAAACAGCCTCCTCCGCGATCCGGTCGACGGGCTGCGAGAATGTGGTGAGATTGTAGGAGGACCAGGACGACTGCTCGATGTCGTCGAAACCGATGATGCACAGATCGTCGGGCACCGTGAGCCTGAACTGGTGCCTTGCGGTATCCATCAATCCGCAGGCCAGCAGATCGTTGGCGCAGAAAATCGCGTCCGGACGGGCTTCGCGGGTCAGCAGCCGCTGCGCCAGGACGACTCCGCTCTGGTAACGAGTTGGCCCGTAGCGCTCGATGGTGATCTCGAAGCCGTGCTCGCGCCCGGCAGCGCGAAAGCCTTCCTCTCGCGCCATTAGGCTCGGCGTCCCGACATCGGAATTGGCGAAAGCAAAGCTTCGACAGCCCGCCCGCAGGAAGGCGATAAACGCACGCCGCGCTGCCTCGCGGTCATGAAGATTGATCCTGAGCGCGCCATCGCGCTGCTCATCGCGATTGATCAGCACCAGCCGCTGGCCGCTTTTGACGCATAGTTCAGTGATCGACTTATCCGGCATGCCAGACAGGATGATCGAAGCGTCGGCCCGGTAGCTGATCGCTTGCCGCAGCGCCTGGTCGACACTATTGTCCGAACGATCTGTGTTGATCAGCATCGCAACCTTAGATGCGCTCTGCAGCTGGCGCGTCAGGGCGCGGATGAGGCTGGCCCGATAGGGCGTGTCGAGTTCCGAGACGATCAGGCAGACGATGCCGCTTTCGTTGCGCATCAACCCGCGTGCCAGATGGTTGACGTGATATCCAAGCGCTTCCGCAGCCTCCACCACTCGCCGCCGTGTCTCCTCCGAGACGCTCGCGCCAGGCGTGAACGTGCGCGAGACGGCCGAGCGGGATACGCCCGCACGGTGTGCGACCTCTTTCGCACTGACGAATATCTTGCGGTTCACGACCTGTCTCCCCATTGCTTCATGCCTATTTTTGCAATCGAGTGCAACAGGGATATGACAAGCTGATCCTCGCTCGATCCCTGAAAATCGAGACAAGCAGAATATACGATTGACAAAACACATAACTGCATGGAACCATTGCACACGCTTGCAAGAGCGTAGCGATGTGGAGGCGTCGCTTAATCTGGGAGGATTACCATGCGTCTTGCTTTAATGGCGTCAGTCGCCTTGGCTGGCCTGACAATGAATGCGGCAACCAGCCGCGCCGCCGAAGAACTTAATCTGATCTGCTCTGCAGATGTGGTCATCTGCGAAATGATGCAGCAGATGTTCCAGACGGATACCGGCATTCAGGTCAATATGGTTCGCCTTTCGTCCGGCGAGACCTACGCGAAAATTCGCGCCGAAGCGCGCAACCCGAAGACCGATATCTGGTGGGCCGGCACCGGTGATCCGCATCTGCAGGCGGCATCCGAGGGACTGACGCAGGAATACAAGTCGCCGTTGCTCGCCGGATTGCAGGACTGGGCGAAGAAGCAGGCCGAAAGCTCGGGCTACCGGACCGTGGGCGTCTATGCCGGCGCGCTCGGCTGGGGCTACAACACCGAGATATTCAGTCAAAAGAACTATAAGGAGCCTAAGTGCTGGGCCGACCTTCTGGATGCGTCCTTCAAGGGCGAAATTCAGATGGCCAATCCGAATTCATCCGGCACCGCCTATACGGCGCTCGCCACCCTCGTGCAGATCATGGGCGAGGACAAGGCATTCGAATATCTGAAAAACCTCAACGCCAATGTGTCGCAATATACAAAGTCGGGTTCGGCGCCGGTCAAGGCGGCAGCGCGTGGCGAAACCGCGCTCGGCATCGTCTTCATGCATGACGCCGTGGCGCAGACGGCGGAAGGGTTTCCGGTAAAGTCCGTCGCGCCATGCGAAGGCACCGGCTACGAGATCGGCTCCATGTCGATCGTCAAGGGTGCCCGCAATCTGGACAATGCGAAGAGATGGTATGACTGGGCGCTGAAGGCCGACGTGCAGTCGCACATGAAGGACGCGAAATCCTTCCAGCTGCCGTCCAATTCCAAAGCAGAAGTGCCGAAGGAATCGCCGAAGTTCGAGGATATCAAACTGATCGATTACGACTTCAAGACCTATGGCGATCCGACCGAGCGCAAGAAATTGCTCGAGCGCTGGGACAGGGAAATCGGCGCGAACGCCAACTGATCTCGAACGTCGCCGCCGCGCCCCGCGTTTGCACTGCATCTCGTTCGGCGCGGCCGACATCACTTGTCTCGACTGATGAGGTCGCTGGATGATGCGAGAGCTTCCGGCCATGGATAATCGCAACCGCAGACTGGATACCGCCCTGGCCATCGGCCTTGCGGTTCTCGTCGTCGTTCCCTGGTATCGGATCGACAAGGGGTTCCTGTCGTTCGCCTGGCTTGGCGACTTTCCAAGCGAGGCGTCCGTCGCGCCTGGCATCCTGCAGATCTTTTTGCACGGAAGGGTGTGGCTGATCGGAGTGCTCGTCGCCCTTGCGCTTGCCTTGAGCGCCCGCTTCGTTGCCGATCCCATGACCCGCGGCAGGCTTCTCGCATGGGCCGGCGGCCTCGGCGTCCTGTTCCTTGTGTTGCAGGGACTGGCCATCGGCATATCCGGCTGGAACTGGACGATGGCGGACACCGTTTTCGGCCCGCTTCGGGACGGGCAGCCGCCGATGGGTGCCGGCGCAGTCCTCTCCTCCATCACCTTCGTGCTCCTTTTCTCCTTCGGTCTTGCCGAACGCGGCATCATGCGCGGCGACGCCTTTGTCGTCTCGACGATCTCCATCCTGGTCTTCCTGGTCGCCGTCTTCGTTTTCTATCCGATCGGCAGCATGTTCATCGGCGCCTTCCAGGATTTCGACGGTTCGATGAATGTCGACGGCTTCAGCCGCAACTTCGTCGATCCCTCGATCTGGAGCCTCGACTGCCTGATCGGGGGCGCTCGTTGCGGCATTGCCTGGCGCACGCTCTTCCTGGCGATCCTGACCGCCGGCGCATCGACCCTGCTCGGCCTGGCCTTCGCGCTGGTCGCGACGCGCACCCGCTTTCCCTTCAAGAAGGGACTACGGCTTTTGACCGTTCTGCCGATCATCACCCCGCCCTTTGTCATCGGTCTGGCGCTGACGCTACTCTTCGGCCGTGCCGGCGTGGTAACCAAGACGCTGGCCGCCACCTTCGACATCGAACCGGGCCGCTGGCTCTACGGCCTCACCGGCATATGGATCGCCCAGGTCCTGTCGTTCACGCCGATCTCCTTCCTCGTCCTCATCGGTGTCGTCGAGGGCGTCAGCCCGTCTATGGAGGAGGCGTCGCAGACGCTGCGCGCCGATCGCTGGCGCACCTTCTGGCGGGTATCTCTGCCATTGATGAAACCCGGTCTCGCCAACGCCTTCCTGATCGGCTTCATCGAGAGCATGGCCGATTTCGGTAATCCCCTGGTGCTCGGCGGAAGCCACGGCGTGCTGTCGACGGAAATCTTCTTTGCGGTCGTTGGGTCGCAGAACGATCCGTCGCGCGCCGCCGTTCTTGCGATGATCTTGCTTTTCTTCACCTTGTCGGCCTTCCTTGCCCAGCGCATCTGGCTGGCGGGCAAGAATTTCGCTACCGTCACCGGCAAGGGAGATAGCGGCGCGCACATCGCCCTGCCCCGCCCGTTGTCGATCGGCGTCCATGCCGTCGTCATACCGTGGATGATCTTCACGCTCGTGGTCTACGGCATGATCATCTTCGGCGGCTTCGTCAAAACCTGGGGCCTCGACAACACGCTGACGCTCGCCCATTACGCCAAGGCCTTCTCCGTGACGATCCGCGACGGCTCGCTGGTCTGGACCGGTGTCGCCTGGAACTCCTTCTGGACGACCATGGAGATCGCGCTGATCTCGGCACCGCTGACGGCTGCCGTTGGGCTCGCCACCGCGTATGTCATCGTGCGCCAGAAATTCGCCGGCCGGAACCTCTTCGAATTCGCGCTGATGATGAGCTTTGCCATTCCCGGCACCGTCATCGGCATCAGCTACATCATAGCCTTCAACCTGCCGCCGCTGGAAATGACCGGCACGGCACTGATCCTCGTCGCCTGCTTCGTGTTCCGCAACATGCCGGTGGGCGTGCGTGGCGGCATTGCCGCAATGAGCCAGCTCGACAAGAGCCTTGACGAGGCCTCGATGACGCTGCGGGCCAACAGTTTCCGCACCATCCGCAGGGTCATCCTGCCGCTCCTGCGGCCGGCGATCACCGCAGCGCTCGTCTACTCCTTCGTGCGCGCGATCACTTCGATCAGCGCCGTCGTCTTCCTCGTCAGCGCCCAGTACAACATGGCGACATCCTATATCGTGGGCTTGGTCGAGAACGGCGAATATGGCGTGGCGATTGCCTATTCATCGATGTTGATCTTCGTGATGATCGCCGTCATCACCGGTTTCCAGTTTCTGGTCGGCGAGCGCCGGCTGCGCCGGGAAAACCGCATCTCCGGCTTGGCGAAACAGACCCTTCCCGTGCTTACCGAGGAGAAAACCGCATGACCCGCAGCCCAGGTTCGGTCACCTTCCAGAACGTGCGCAAGACATTCGGCGCCTTCACCGCCATCGCCGACCTGTCGCTCACCGTCGAGCCCGGCACGCTGGTGACGCTGCTCGGCCCGTCCGGCTGCGGCAAGACGACGACGCTGCGCATGCTGGCCGGCCTTGAACATCCGACCTCCGGGCGCATCCTGATCGGCGGAAAGGACGTCACCATGCTGCCCGCAAACGAGCGCGACGTCTCCATGGTGTTCCAGTCTTACGCACTGTTTCCGCATATGAACTCGCTCGCCAATGTCGCCTACGGGCTGGAATCCTCCGGATTGGCCAAAAAGGAGGCACGGGAAAAGGCCGAGCATGGACTGGAACTCGTCGGCCTTGCCAGCATGGGTCACCGCCTACCGGCGGAACTCTCAGGCGGCCAGCAGCAGCGCGTCGCCGTCGCACGCGCGCTGGTGCTCGAGCCGCAGGTGCTGCTGCTCGATGAGCCGCTCTCCAACCTCGACGCCCGTCTTCGCCGGCGGGTGCGCACCGAAATCCGCGAATTGCAGCAAAGGCTGCAGTTCACCGCCGTTTATGTCACCCACGATCAGGACGAGGCGCTTGCCGTCTCCGACAAGATCATCGTCATGAAGGACGGCGAGATCGCTCAGCAGGGAAGCCCGCGGGAACTCTACGAAGCCCCCGCGTCTCCTTTCATCGCCGACTTCATCGGCGAGGCGAATGTCGTCGCCTGTGAGGTCATAGATATCAGCGGCGCCAATGCGACGGTAACGGTCGAGGGCCTCAGTCATCTGGTCCCGTCACGTGGTGCCAAGCCCGGCCTCGGCAAGCTCGCCGTCCGCCCTAACGCAATCATCTTAGAGCCGGCGGAGAGCGCCGCGTTTCCTGGGCGGATCAGCCATGCGGCCTATCTTGGCGATCACATTGAATACGAGGCTGAAACGAGTGGCGGGACCCTTTACATCGTGGACCCGTCGGTGGACCGCCCGCTGGCAACAGGCACGCCGGTCGCTATCGGCTTCAAGAACCGCGGCATCGCCATCATCGCTGACTGAGCGGCAGACAGCGCAGGACATGAGAGACAAGGACGATGATTGATGAATAGTGACGAGCGAGAGATTAGGGCTCGCCATGCGCTTGCCGAAGAGCTGGCGGTGCAGGCCGGAAAGCTCGCCCTAGGTTATTTCCGCAACCGAGATGATCTTGTGATCGAGACCAAAAGCGACCCGCAGGATGTCGTCTCGATCGCCGACCGCAACGTCGAGACGCTCATCCGCGACGGGGTGACCGAAGCCTTCGGCGCCGACGGCTTTCTCGGTGAGGAATATGGCCTCGTCGAAGGAAGCTCCGGCTACACATGGGTGGTGGATCCGATCGACGGCACCAGCCCGTTTGTCCACGGCATGCCCAACTGGTGCGTCTCGATCGCAGTGCTACATGGCGGCCAGCCGGTCATCGGAGTCATTCAAGTGCCCTGCCATGACGAACTCTATTCGGGTGCACTCGGCCGAGGCGCGACGCTGAACGGCAAGGCGCTGACGCTCGACGGGGTAAAGACCATCCGCAACGCCGTCACCGGCATTGGCGCCAATCACCACGTCACGCCCGCTTCGGTCGGCAGGACCGTCGAGGACCTGCTGAAGACGGGGGGCAATTTCGTCCGCCTCGGCTCGGGAGCGCTGATGCTCGCTTATGTCGCGGCCGGCCGCCTCGTGGGATATTACGAGCCCTACATGCATGCCTGGGATTGCCTGGGCGGTTACTGCCTTGTGCGGGAAGCGGGCGGCTGGTTCCTGCCCTTCCCGGTCGAAGGCGAAGGCCTGACCCGGGGCGCGCCGGTGCTTGCCACCGGTCCCGGGGCAATCGACGACCTTCGGCGTATCGCCGGCGTCTGAGAAAAATGCCCTGCCCCGTATGATGGGGCAGATGACAATGGACGGGATCTGGGAGGGTCCCGTCAACCGCCGCGATATCGAGGCGGCACCGTGTTCATGGGAAAGGGAGGAAACATCCATGAGGTCTATTCTTACATCGGCAATTGCCGCAACGACATTGCTTCTGATGGCATCGAGCGCCGTGGCCGCCACCGAAATCGCCTGGTGGCACGCGATGACCGGCGCCAACAACGAGGTGGTCGACCAGCTCGCCAAGGAGTTCAACGAGAGCCAGTCGGACTACAAGGTCGTTCCGGTCTTCAAGGGCACCTATCCGGAAACGCTGAACGCCGGCATCGCAGCCTTCCGCGCCAAGCAGCCGCCGGCGATCATGCAGGTTTTCGACGCCGGCAGTGGCGTGATGATGGGCGCCCAAGGCGCCATCGTGCCAGTGGCGGACGTGCTTGAAAAGGGCGGCTTCAAGTTCGACAAGTCGCAGTATTTGCCGGGCATCGTCGCCTATTATTCGAAACCGGACGGCACCATGCTGTCCTTCCCCTATAATTCCTCGTCGCCGATCCTCTACTACAACAAGAACATCTTCGAAAAAGCCGGGCTGAATGCCGACACCCCGCCGAAAACCTGGGCGGAGGTCTTTGATGCCGCCCGCAAGATCAAGACCAGCGGTGCCGCACCCTGCGGCTTCACGTCGACCTGGCTGACATGGATCCAGACCGAAAACTTCGCCGCCTGGAACAATATCTCCTACGCAAGCAACGAGAACGGCCTGGGCGGCACCGACGTCAAGCTCGCCTTCAACGCAGAACCCTTCGTCAAGCATTTTCAGGATATCGCCGACCTCGCTAAGGACGGTACCTTCCGCTACGGCGGCCGCACCTCGGAGGCCAAGCAGCTCTTCACCTCCGGCGAATGCGCCATCCTGACGGAATCCTCCGGCGGTCTTGGCGACATCGTCAAGTCCGGGATGAAATACGGCATCGGGCAATTGCCCTATGAGGACGGCCCCGGCCGGCCGCAGAACACCATCCCGGGCGGCGCCAGCCTATGGGTCTTCGCCGGCAAGAGCGATGCCGAATACAAAGGCGTCGCCACTTTCTTCAACTTCCTCTCGCAGACCAAGGTCCAGGCCCGCCTGCACCAGGTCTCCGGCTACATGCCGGTGACCATGGCGGCCTATGAGGAAACCAAAAAGTCCGGCTTCTACGAGAAGAACCCGGCCCGCGAGACGCCGCTTCTGCAGATGATGGGCAAGCCGCCGACGGAAAACTCCAAGGGCGTCCGCCTCGTCAACCTGCCGCAGGTGCGCGACATCATGAACGAGGAGTTCGAAGCGATGCTCGCCGGCAAGCAGGATGCCAAAGCCGCCCTCGACAAGGCGGTCGAACGCGGCAATGCCGCCATCCAGCAAGCGATCGGCAACTAGAATCGACATCCGCCCGCGTCGTGGAGATGCGGGCGGATTTTTCGCCTCTTGATGGAGCCCGCCCGTGCAAAGCGTCGTCTTTCCCAACAAGATCCTGCCCTACGCCCTGGTCGCGCCGCAGATCGTCCTGACGGTGGTCTTCTTTTTCTGGCCCGCCAGCCAGGCGCTCTACCAGTCTATGATGCGCGAGGACCCTTTCGGGCTGCAGAGTAGCTTCGTCGGGCTTGCCAACTTTTCCAACATTCTTGCCGACGAGAACTATCTGCATGCGCTACGGGTCACCGTCGTCTTCAGCCTCGCCACGGCGCTTCTGTCGATGGGCATCGCGCTTCTGCTCGCAACGGCAGCCGATACGGTGGTGCGCGGCAAGGGGTTCTACCGCACAATGATGATCATCCCATACGCCGTGGCGCCGGCCGTCGCCGGCATGCTGTGGCTGTTCATGTTCAATCCCGCCATGGGCACGTTCGCCTACATCCTGCGCCGCAACGGCATCCCCTGGGATCCGCTTTTGAACGGCGACCAGGCGATGTCGCTGGTCGTGGTCGCGGCCGCCTGGAAGCAGATCAGCTACAACTTCCTGTTCTTCGTCGCCGGACTGCAGGCGATCCCGAAATCGCTGCTCGAAGCGGCCGCCATCGACGGCGCTCGTGGAGCGCGACGCTTCTGGACCATCGTCTTTCCGCTGCTGGCGCCGACCACCTTCTTCCTTCTGGTCATTAACACCGTCTACGCCTTCTTCGACACCTTCGGCATCATCCATTCGGTGACCGGCGGGGGGCCGGCCAAGGCGACCGAAACGCTGGTCTACAAGGTCTATAACGACGGCTTCGTTAATCTGAACCTCGGCTCGTCGGCGGCCCAATCCGTGGTGTTGATGGTGATCGTCATCGCTCTCACCGCCTTCCAGTTCCGCTTCGTCGAACGCCGCGTGCATTATGGTTAAGGACATCAGATGATCGAGAACCGCCCTGTCGCAACCCTGATGGCGCATCTGATGCTGATCTTCGGCATCTTCATCGTCGCCTTCCCGATCTACTATACGTTCATCGCTTCGACGGCGACGTCGAGCGCCATCATCCGGCCGCCCATATCGCTGCTTCCGGGTGGCCATATGACGGAAAACTACGGCGAATCCATTTCCGGCGGCGTCGAGCGCGTCGTCGGCGTCAGCCTCGAGCGGCTGCTGTTCAACAGCTTCGTCGTTGCAATCGCCATCGCCGTTGGCAAGATCATCATTTCGTTCCTGTCGGCGTTTGCTATCGTCTTCTTCCGGTTTCCCTTCCGCATGGGCTTCTTTTGGATGATCTTCGTCACCCTGATGCTGCCTGTCGAAGTCCGCATCCTGCCGACCTACAAGGTAATCGTCGACCTCGGACTGCTCAACACCTATGCCGGCCTTACCCTGCCGCTGATGGCCTCGGCGACGGCGACTTTTCTGTTCCGCCAGTTCTTCCTCACCATACCGGGCGAGATGGTCGAGGCGGCGCGGATCGACAATGCCGGACCGTTCCGCTTCATGAAGGACATCCTCCTTCCGCTGTCGGTCACCAATATCGCCGCGCTGTTCGTCATCCTCTTCATCTACGGCTGGACGCAATATCTCTGGCCACTTCTGGTCACCGACCGGGCGGAGATGAACACGATCATCATCGGTCTGCGCCGCATGGTCGATTTCACCGATGCGTCGACACCCTGGAACTACGTCATGGTCACCGCGATCCTGGCGATCATCCCTCCCGTCATCGTCGTGGTGCTGATGCAGCGCTGGTTCGTCAAAGGTTTGGTGGAGACCGAAAAGTAATGGCAACGATTGAACTGAAAGATGTCCGCAAGGTCTATGGCGGCAACATCGACGCGATCAAGGGCGTATCGCTCGACATCGCCGATGGCGAGATGATCGTCCTCGTGGGACCCTCCGGCTGCGGCAAGTCCACGCTTCTGCGCATGGTGGCCGGTCTCGAAGGCATTTCCGGCGGCGATGTCGTCATCAACGGCAAGCGGGTCAACGATCTGGAGCCAGCCGAACGCGATATCGCCATGGTGTTCCAGAATTATGCCCTCTACCCGCATATGACGGTGAAACAGAATCTCGCCTATGGCCTGAAGAACCGTGGCACGCCGAAGGACGAGATCGAGCGGCGCATCACCGAAGCGGCGCGGGCCCTCGAGATCGAGGCGTTCCTGGCGCGCAAGCCCCGGCAACTCTCCGGCGGCCAGCGCCAGCGCGTCGCCATGGGCCGCGCCATCGTGCGCAAGCCCGCCGCCTTCCTGTTCGACGAACCGCTGTCCAATCTCGACGCGAAACTGCGGGTGCAGATGCGCGTCGAGATCCGCCGCCTGCAGCAGTCGCTCGCAACCACCTCGATCTACGTCACCCACGACCAGATGGAGGCGATGACGCTCGCCGACCGCCTCGTCGTCCTCAATGCGGGATGCATCGAACAAGTCGGGACCCCGATCGAGCTCTACGAAAAGCCCGCCACCACCTTTGTCGCCACCTTCATCGGCTCGCCGTCGATGAACCTGATGACGCTCGGCGACGGCATCGGCTGGACCGGGCCGGATGGCGCCGGGCTGCCACCCGATGCGACCATCATCGGCATCCGTCCGGAAGACATCGTCATCGCCGACGGATCACTCATCGGCGGCTTCTGCACCAGGGTGCAGGTCATAGCCGTCGAGCTGGTCGGTGCGGAAAGCTATGTCCATGGCGCAGCCGAGAACGGAAGCATCATCGTCTGCCGCGTCCCCGGCCGCTCGATTATCGGCATTGGCGAGACACTCGATCTGGCTGCGATGCCGGACCGCTTTCATCTCTTCGACCGCGACGGCAAGCGTGTCTGACGGCCGGATCATCGGGGCAGCCCCCTGCCAAACCCGGACGTGCCAGCGACGGGTGATTGAATCACATTAGGCGGCTAACGAATATCCGTTGTTACACGTGTGGAAATGCCATGCCATTTGCATTTGCCCTCATCGCCCTTCTCTTGTGTGGCACGAGGGTGGTGCAGACGGGCATACGAAACTCAGTCGCGACACCTTCACGTTGCCGACGGTAGTCCGTGGCTCCTGGGGGGATTATCGCGTTAGCTGGCGTCGGTCGCGCCGTCTCTTCATTGGCATTGCCCAGAGTCCCAGCCCAAACGTAGCTTGCTCTTGATAGGAATCGAACCGCCTGCCGCGCTGACCGGATATCAAGTGATCTTCAAAGAAATTAACCAGTTACATGATCGGCATTGCAAAACTAGACTGACGACTGGAATAACGTTTCGTCTGCTTCGCACCGCAAATGCTAAAGCAATCAGAGCACAGAAAGTCCATGTTTAATAAGCCTTCCGACGCTGCACTGAGAGATGATTTCTAACATTGAGTTTGCTGAACAAGCTCAGCGCAGCGAGCTCACAAGAATCGCAGCGGCCTCGTTGGCCGCAGAAAGTGCTGCCTTTATGCCGTCCCCTCGCAGCAATTGCGCCGCCAATACGCCGATGAACTCATCACCTGCGCCGTGCGTGCTGACGAGCTTTATCTTGATCGCCGGGATCGTCGCCTCTTCGCCGTCGAGCGTTGCATAGGCAACGCCCGCACCGCCAGCTGTGACGACAGCCACCGGGAATAATTTTGCAAGAACGCGTGCTGCCGCAATCGCATCGTCGAGCGTGTCGACCTCGGCACCTCCAGCCAGCGCTTCCGCCTCGACCGCATTGACGACCAGAACGTCGATCAATCCTGCCAGTTCAGGCGACAGATCCCTCACCGGCGCGGCATTCAGAACAACCTTGCCGCCTGCTTTTTTCATCGCTGAAGCAGCCAGCACATTTGCCTGTTCCGGGACTTCATTCTGCAGGACAAGGATATTGCCCGCCTGAAACAGCGCTGCCGCCTGCTCCACATCGGTTTGCCCGAGCTGAAGATTGCTGCCCGAGACGATGACTGCGCCATAATCGCCTTCGGAATCGAAGATTGCCACGCTCATGCCGGAGGCCGCGCCCTCGATCACCCTGACATGATCCAGTTCGACCGCGTTTGCGGCAAGATTGGCGGTCAATGTGCCGCCAAAATCATCGTTACCCACGGCACCGATCATCGCAGACCGGACGCCGGTCTTTGCGGCAGACACAGCCTGGTTACCACCCTTGCCACCGCAGGCCGGGTTCCAGGTGGAACCGGTCACCGTCTCACCCTTGCGCGGGCGCGCCGGACCTTTGACGATGATGTCGTAATGCAGGCTGCCGAAGACGACGACGACGGGGATGGATGCAGTCATAGGAATTTGTCTTTCCGTTTGGAGGCGACGGCCGCCATGGTCTTTTCGAGATGGTTTTCGGCAGCGGTGTAATCGCGCTGCGCAACAGCCACGAACACCGCGTCGAGAATATTGAGCTGGGCGATGCGAGCGGCTGCATTCTCGCCCATCAGCGGCGAACCCTGCGCTGTTGAACAGAGAACGACGTCGGCATGCTGCGCCAGCGGCGATTCATTGTAGTTGGTGATCGCAATCGTGCGGGCACCGTTGCGTCTGGCGATCTGCATCGCCTCGATAACCGCCATCGTATTGCCGGAATGCGAGAACCCGACTGCAATATCGTCATTGTCCAGCAGCGAAGCGGACATCAGCATCATGTGTGAATCGTCATAGACGCTTGCGCGCACGCCGATCCTCAGAAACTTGTGGGCCGCATCGCGCGCGATCTGCGCCGAACCGCCGACACCGTAGAAATCGCGCTGACGCGCACCATGGATCAGGTCCGCAGCACGATCAAACGCTTTGACATCCATGATCGACAGGGTTTCTTCCAGCGCCTGGATCGACGTCCGGAATACTTTCTGGATGATTTCCTGGGACGTGTCCTCGATGGACAGTTCCTGGTGCATTTCCGCCGTCGGCAACCGGTTATACTGGGAAACCGCATTGCGGAATTCGCGATAGCCCGCAAATCCCAGTTTCTTGGTGATCTTCACGACCATGGCTTCCGAGACGCCGGCATCGTTTGCGATTTCCTTCAGCGACGTGTCGTCGTTGAAGCTGCGCAATGCAAAGACGGTCTCGACCACCCTTGCTTCCAGCGGCGTCAGCAGCGGCAGGCGCATACGAATGCGCGGCCCGACTGCCTTCGGATCCATGTTGTCGGAATTCATCCCCGTCCCCTTGTCGCGCGATCAATCATCATTGCGACAAGAATTATAAGGCCGGTTGCGAGAAGTTGATAGAAAGCCTGGACGTTCATCAACGTCAAACCGTTGCGCATGGCACCGAGAATGATGGCGCCGAGGATGGTGCCGACGATCGATCCCTTGCCACCCATCAGCGAAGCGCCACCGATGGCGGCAGCCGCAATCGCATCGAGTTCCCACAGATTGCCGAGGATAGGCTCTGCTGCACCGAGGCGACCGATCAGGATGAAGGATGCAAGCGCCGCCAGAACACCGGAGATCACATAGGCAGTAATCTTGGTGAGCGCGATCGGCACACCGGCGACATAGGAGGCTTCTTCATTGCCGCCGACGGCGAGCAGATATTCACCGATCGGCGTCTTCTTGAGCAGAACCCAGGCCGCGAATGCGACCACTGCGACGATGATGACCGAGTTCGGGATGCCAGCCACATTGCCGTTGAATAGCGACCGGAACCCCTGCGGCACGCCGAGAACCGGATTGCCACCCGTATAGATCAGCGCGATGGCGCGGTAGGTGCTGAGCGTTCCTAGAGTGACGATGAACGGCTGAAGGCCGACATAGGCTACAAGCACGCCGTTGACGAGACCGCAGAAGGCACCAATGCCGAGACCGGCAAGCAGCGCCACCGGCACAGGCACCCCCGTTACCAGAAGAGCGGCCGTCAGCACGGCGGAAATCGCCGCTGTCGGGCCGACCGACAAGTCGATGCCGCCGGAAATGATCACCAGCGTCATGCCGAGCGCGATGCAGGCATTGATGCTCGACTGCTGCAGGATGTTGATGAGGTTACGCTCGAACAGGAAGCCCGGCACCAGCGCCGCAAACACGGCCATGATGATGATCAGGCCGATCAGCGTGCCGGCGTCACGCAGCGAGAACGAGCTGAAGAGTTTCGAGGAACGCTTGGGCGTTTCGGCGGCGATATCAGACATGGGTGTGCTCCTGCGTCGAGGAAAGTGTATTTGGCTCGGCATCGCCGACGGCGTGCGAGACGATGGTCTGCTCCGTCAACTCGTGTCGTTCCAGCTGAGCGGCGATGCGGCCGTTGCGCATGACGATGACCCGGTCCGACAGCCGGATGACCTCGGGAAGTTCCGAGGAAACGACGATGACAGACTTGCCTTCGGCGGCGAGGTTTTCGATCAGATGATAGATTTCGGATTTGGCGCCGACATCGATGCCGCGCGTCGGTTCGTCGAACAGCAGGATTTCAGACCCGGCGGCCAGCCAGCGGGCGATGATAGCCTTTTGCTGGTTGCCACCGCTGAACAGCTTGATCGGACGATCGATCTGGAACGGCCGCAGGTTGACCCGCTTCAGCAATGTCTCGGCGGTCGTGTTGACGGCCGAATGGCGAACGACGCCGACCTTTGCGAATTTCCGCAAGGACGGCAGCGCCATGTTCAGCGACACCGGGCGCATGGGGATGATGCCCTCGCGCTTGCGCTCTTCCGGCAACAGACCGATCCCGGCAGAGATGGCGGAGCGCGGGTTTGTCAGCTTCAGCGCACGGCCGTCGATGCTGATCTCGCCGGATCCGATCTTGTCGACGCCGGCCAGAAGACGCAGAAGCTCGGTACGACCGGAGCCGACCAGGCCGGCAATGCCGACGACTTCGCCGCGTCTTACAGTGAAGGAGACGTCGCGGACATGCGTGACCGCGGAGGAAAGGCCCCGCACCTCGACGCGAACGTCCTCCTTCACAAACGAATTGTGTTCTTCATGCATCAGCTCGCGGCCGACCATCATCGCGATCACGTCCGACTGGGCGGCAGTGCGCAGGTCGACTGTGCCAACCACATTGCCGTCACGCATGACGGTGCCCTGGTGGCAGATGCGAAAAACCTCGTCCATCTTGTGCGAGACATAGATGATCGCCACGCCGGAGGCCGCCATCTTCTCGATGATGACCGCGAGGCTCTCGAATTCGGCCGGCGTCAGGCTCGACGTCGGTTCGTCCATTGCGACGATCTTGGCATTTTCAAGCAGGGCGCGGGCGATCTCGACGATCTGCCGCTGCGCCACCTTCAGGTTCTTGATCGGCGTCGAAGGATCGATCGACGGGTCGATCATGGCAAGTGCAGCGGCCGCGCGCTTTTCCTGCTCGCGACGATTGACCAGCAAGCCGCCGGCAGTCTTCAGCGGATGGCCGAGAAACATGTTCTGCGCGACAGTCAGATTCGGGATCTGCTGCAGTTCCTGATGGATCATGGCGATGCCGGCGCGGCGGGCATCCTCGGGGTTCTTGAACGTGGCAAGCTTGCCATCGACGTAAAACTCGCCGCTGGTCTGGCGCGACACACCGGACAGAATGCGCAGCAGCGTCGATTTTCCGGCGCCGTTTTCGCCGAGAAGAGCGTGAACCTCACCGGGCTTTATGGAAAAGGTCGCGTCCGAAAGCGCCTTGACGCTTGGAAAGGTCTTGGTGATGCCCTCGAACTTGAGGCGAGCCGTTGTCGTCATCTCGGTGCTTTCATCAAAGGAGGGAGCCGGTCTCGGGAGGACCGGCTCCTGTTGCGATTACTGCGCGGACGCAGCATCCTTCATCAGCACGGCGCGGATATCGACGCCGTCGCCCTTGTACTTGGCAAGGTTGTCCTTGGTGATCAGCGCCTGCGGCGTGGCAACGACTCGCGCCACCGTCTGGCCTGCGACGAGACGAAGAGCCGTTTCCATCGCCACTTCACCGGTCAGGATCGGGAAGCTGTCGACCGTACCGGTTAGCTCGCCGGCCTCGATCGACTTGTAGGCGTCGGAAATGCCATCCGTGCCGAACACGGCGACCTTGCCGAGCAGGCCAGCAGCCTTGACCGCCTCGATGACGCCGAGCGCCATGCCGTCATTGTTGCAATAGAAGCCGACGAGATCGGGGTTCTGCTGCAAAATGTTGGTGGCGGCATCGTAGGACTGCTGGCGATCCCAGTTACCCGGAACGCTGGCAACGACCTGGAACTTGGAGTTCTCGCCGATGGTGGACTTGAAGCCCGCCGTGCGCTGGACAGCGGCAAACACGCCGGCCTGGCCTTCGATGATGGCGACCTTGCCGCCTTCCGGACGGTTGTCGATGAACCACTTGGCAACACGCACACCGTTATCGCGCTGGACGTTGCCGACATAGTGCTCGGCCTGCGGCACGACGGCATCGTTGACGTTGACGACGGGGATATTGGCTTCCTTGGCCTGCTCCATGACCGGCTGCAGGTTGGCGTCTGTCTGCGGCGACACGAGAATGACGTTGAAGCCGGTGGTGACCATGCCTTCGGCAATCGTCAGCTGACCCAACTGATCGCCTTCGCTCTGCGCTGCCTGATAAGCAACGGTCGCGCCGGCCTTCTTACCGAACTTCTCGTAACCTTCGCCGAGCGAACGCCAGTATTCGTTAGTGAGCGTCTTGGAAACGCCACCGGCGCGCGTACCCTCCGGAATTTTCGGAAACGCGCCGTACTTCGCCTCAAGCTGCGCCCAGTCAACCCGGTCCTTTTCGGTATCCGAGTTGAGCGGTGCAAGCTCCTGTGCAAAGGCCGCACTTGCCATCAGCGCCAGCGCCATGCCGGCAATTGCGGATTTCAGATGTCTGTTCATGGTATCCTCCCAGGTGTGGTTGTTGGAATTGAAGATGTCTCTTGGAGCCTCTTCAAGCGACGTCGCCGAGCATTGCCTCCTGAATGATCGACTGCGCGGTGACGGCATCCTGCTGATCGATTGCGCTACCCAGACGGTTGTCGCCTTCGAGACGATCGACAACCTTCAGCATGCGCTTGACGGTCTGGATATTGACCTCGCATTCATGAACCGGATCGAGGCCGGTCATGTCGGGGAAGGTGTCAAAATAGATCGCACCATCGTAACCGTCGCGACGAATCTGACGCAGCAATTCGATGGTCTGGATCGAGTGCACCGCACCGACCATCAGGCCGTCATCGCGCTTGGCATAGCCGTCATTGAGGTGCACGCCGAGCAGGCGGCTGTGGCGGGCGATCATGGCAGCGGCAAAAGCCGGCTGTTCGTCGGCATAGAGCACATGCGCGAAATCGAGCGTGACGCCAAGGTTGGCACATCCGGCTTCCTTGATGGCCAGAAGCGTGGTGGCGCAGTCCGGCATCAGGCTGTAGGAGCGCGGCTCGTTTGGCTTGTATTCTATCGAGATCAGGCAGTCGGCGTCGTGCTCGCAAACTTCACGAATTCCGTCGATTTCGTGTTGCCACATGCGATCATAGTCCGCCTGGAAGGCGTAATCGAAACCGTCCTGGCCAAGCCAGATGGTCATCAGGTTGGACCCTGCCTCGCGGGCGGCATCGATGCCGGCCTTGGTCAGGTCGATCGCTTCACGGCGAACAGATTCGTCGGGATGCGTGAAGGCGCCGAGCTTGAAAGCCGGATTGGTGTAGTAGCGCATGGCAAAACCATTGATTGCCAAGCCCATATCTTCCAGCTTGCGCTTCAGTTCAGCCGGCTTTTCACCGACGTGATCGGGATAATTGAGGTCTAGATCCGTCAAGCCATCCACCTTAGCGGCACGCGCCGCCATCTGCAGGACCGTCGGCTTACCCTTCAGGTCCGGCCATTCGCTGGCAGGATTGGAAGCGAAGGAGTTGAGGCGGGTGGCAAAACGGAGGTTCGACAATGTCTTCGGCCCTATCGAAAATGATCAGATGGCCAAACTTCACAAATTAATCTCCACATGTAAAGTAAAATAGTTTTTGCATCGCAGCACACTGAGGCGATACGTCCCCCGAACGGCGCCTTTTACGTCCCCCGAACGGCGCCTTTGATGCAATGCACGAAGTCTCTTGCTATCCGAGAGTTCAGCCAACGCTCATTACCAGGGGTGAATATGACAACCAGTCGACGTTCCCCAGAATTCATGAGGCGCTGGCCCAGAACCTGCCGGATGCGCGGACTGTCGTCGTTCAACGCGTTGGGCACAGCTGCAATCAGGATCAGTCTGAAGCCACAAACCACAATATTTCAGAATTCTTGTCCGGGCCGAAATCGACTCATGCGTCTGACATTGGAACGCAGCGGCACTTGTGCTCCTGATGGCAGGCAAAGCGCTGTGCGTGCGATTAAGGCCAATGACATCAGTCTATTCACCTCTTCTAACACCTTTTTTCCAAGCGACCTTCAACAGCAAATATATTCTAATTTTCTGATCGAATTTAGCGCATCGCATCTCGGCTTCTGATTGCTACAGACTAGAATGATCATTCTAGTAATTCAGGTAAGTTGGTATCGGATGGCGTTCTATATTTTAAGGCGATTGCTCAATGCCGTCCTCGTGATTTGGGCCGCCTTCACCATATCTTTCCTCCTCCTTTATCTGCTTCCAAGCGATCCGGTCTCGCTGATGTTGTCTTCGGATACGGGAGGTGGCGGTTCTGCGGTGGCGACTTCAGAGCAATACGCAATGCTCGCCAGCCGTTATGGACTGGATCGGCCTCCCCTTGAGCAATATGGATATCTGCTTGCAAAAGCGGCTGCGGGCGACCTCGGCATGTCGATGCAGTCCGGAAAGACGGTCATCACCCAGATCGGCGAGGCACTGCCGGAGACGCTCAAGCTGGCCGCGCTAAGCCTTGCGATTGCGCTGGTGATCGGCAGCACGCTAGCGCTTGTCGCAAGCTATAGGCAGGACGGCTATCTGCGCGCCATTCTTCTGGCCTTACCACCGATATCGATGGCCGTTCCGACATTCTGGATCGGGCTCGTGCTGCTCCAGATCTTCGCCTTCGAACTGCGGCTCGTGCCCTCGCTCGGCAACCGGGGGTTCTCCTCTCTGATCATGCCGGCTTTGACACTGGCGATACCGGCCGCCGCGACCATTGCCCAGACGCTTTCGAAAGGACTGGATGACGCCGCGTCCCAACCCTTCGTGCGCATGCTAAGGGCAAAAGGCGTACCACGCCGGACGATCTATCTTCGGCATATCCTCCACAATGCAAGCATACCCGCCCTCACCGTCGTCGGGCTGCTGGTCGGCAACATCTTCGCAGGCGCTGTCGTGACAGAGACGGTGTTTTCCCGGGTCGGCATAGGGAGGCTTCTGCAAAACGCCGTTGACGTTCAGGATATTCCGCTCGTCCAGGGTCTCGTCGTCCTGACGGCGGCAGCCTACGCAATCGTCAATCTTCTTGTCGACCTCATTTACCCGCTTATCGATCCGCGCATCAGGCGCGGTGTCGGTGCCGGCGGAGACGCGGCATGACCAACATCACCGAACCACATGTAGCGCCTGCGGACCATATAACCGGGCGCCCGAGGCCCGATGCCGGCAGCACGCCTTTTGTCCGTCGCTTTCCCATACTGCAAAACCTGCGACTAGGCCTCGCCATCGCGATCGTCATCCTGGTCGTCTCCTGGGCATTTTTCCCCAGCTTCTTCACCAGCACCGATCCGTTTGCAGGCGATGTTCTGACACGCCTGAAACCACCATCGGCGAGCCATTGGTTCGGAACGGACAATCTAGGCCGCGATCTCTATGCGCGGGTCATATACGGAACGAGCCTGTCCCTCAAAGCGACTGTGATCGCGCTTGCGCTCGCCTTTGTGGCAAGCAGCATCATCGGGGTCGCGGCGGGTTATCTTGGCGGCATCGTGGACGAGATCATCATGCGCGTGATGGATGTCCTGCTGGCCATACCCAACCTGCTGATTTCGCTGATGCTGATCTCCGCCATAGGCTTCGGCACGATCAATATCGCCATCGCAGTCGGCATCGCTTCCATCGCCTCGTTTGCCAGAGTGATGCGAGCCGAAGTGCTTCGGGTCAGCACATCGCACTATGTCGAGGCTGCACGTTCCTACGGAGCCGGCTGGTTCGGAATATGCTTGCGGCACGTCTTTCCGCATGCAAGGGGGCCGGTCAGCGCATTGGTTGCGATCGAGTTCGGCTCGGCCATCCTGTCCATCTCCGCACTGAGTTTTCTCGGCTACGGCGCAGTACCCCCCACACCGGAATGGGGTAATCTGGTCGCGGAAGGCCGCAATTACCTGGCGACCGCCTGGTGGCTGACCAGCATTCCCGGCCTCGTGATCATCCTGACCGTGCTTGCCGTCAATGCGATCGGAAGACAGCTCAACCGCTCGCCGGAGGCATCGCGATAATGGCAACAGAACTTCTTGAAACGGCGACGACGCCCTTGCTGGAAATCACCGGACTGAATGTCATCTACCGTAGCGGCACGAAGACATTCCAGGCCGTTCGCAATCTCGACCTTTCCGTGAGAGGCGGCGAATTCGTCGCGATCGTCGGCCAGTCCGGGTCAGGCAAGTCAACGACCGCACATTCCATCATCGACATCTTGCCACACGGCACGAGCAGAAACGCAACCGCACTACGTTTCAACGGTCATGACCTGCTCGGGTATTCCGAACGCGAGATGCAGAAAATTCGCGGCAAGGCGATCGGTTTTGTTCCGCAAGATCCGACTGTCTCCCTCGATCCGGTCAAGACGATCGGTTCGCAGATCGTCGAGGCTCTGGTCGCTCACGGCTTAGCGACTGGCACGGTTGCTGCCGACCGGGCGCTTTCGCTGCTTGATGAAGTCGGCATTGACCGGCCGCAGCAGCGGTTTGCGCAATACCCACACGAAATCTCCGGCGGCATGCGCCAGCGTGTCCTGATTGCCATCGCGCTCTCTTGCGGGCCGAGCCTGATCATCGCCGACGAACCGACCTCCGGTCTCGATGTCACGGTTCAGAGAAAAGTGCTCGACCGCATCGAAAAGCTTACCCGCGAGCGGCAGACGGCGGTGCTGTTCATCACCCACGACCTGGGGATTGCGGCGGATCGGGCTGACCGGATCGTTGTGATGAACGAGGGTCGGATCGTTGAACAGGGCTCGGCGCTGGATATTACTCGTAGGCCGCAGGAAAACTACACCCGTGCGCTGCTGGCAGACATCCCGCCGCGTCCACGTATTGGTGCAGCGACCTCAAGCGGCACCCTGGTAGAAGCGGAAAAGCCTTTGATGGAGGCTAAAGCCTTGCATAAGCAATTCACCAGCGGCTGGTTCAGAAGGTCAGGCGGAATAAAGGCGGTCGATGATGTCAGCTTTGTTCTGGAGAAGGGGCGAACGCTGGCACTTGTCGGAGAGTCCGGCTCGGGAAAGACGACGACGGCGCGCATATTGGCCGGCCTGACCCGGCCCACCAGCGGCGAAATCCTGCTCGACGGTAAATCTGTTCGCACACCGTCCGGCCGGTTGAAACCGGATTATCACCGGGACATCCAGTTCGTTTACCAGAATCCGTTTTCCAGTCTCGATCCCCGTTGGAAGATTGAAGACATCATCCGCGACCCGTTGAAGGTCAACAGGATCGGCGATGCGGCGTCCCAGAGGCAGCGTGTCGCTGAACTCGCCGAAGCCGTGTCGCTTCCGTCGAACCTGTTGCAAAGGCGCGCCGCAGAACTTTCCGGAGGACAGTTGCAACGCGTGGCAATCGCCCGCGCCCTAAGCCTCAGACCCAGGATCCTGGTGCTTGATGAACCGACCTCCGCCCTCGATGTGACGGTACAGGCGCGCATTCTTTCGCTGCTTCAAGACGTTCAGCGAGAGTACGGTTTGTCATATCTTTTCGTCACCCACGACCTCGCCGTCGTCAACGCGATTGCCGACAGGATCGTGGTGATGAAGTCGGGAAAAGTCGTCGAGAGCGGCACAAAGCAGGACGTGCTGGGCAACCCGCAGGCTGCCTACACACAGGAGCTGGTGGCAGCCATCCCCGGAAAGAAGCTGCAGCCGACAATAACAGCCACACACGCAGCAACAGCCGACCCGCTCTTGCCAGCCTGATCAATCAATACGACAACCGGAGAACACGATGCATTTCCCCTTCAAGGTTTACGCTGCAGCAGGCGCGTTCACTCTTCTTTCAACGGCCTCGGCACTTGCTCAGACGCCGGTTTCCGGCGGCCAGCTCACCTATGGTCTGGCAAGCTTCCCGCCGTGCCTTGACCGTGTTCAGTCGAACCCCAATCCCGCCGTTTTCCAGCAGGTGGTCGACAATCTTCTCGATCAGGATCCCCAGACCGGCAAGATCGTCCCCTATCTCGCCGAAAAATGGGAAGTCGCAGACGATGGCAGGACCTACACCTTCCATTTGCGCGACGGCGTGACATTCAGCAATGGCGAGGCACTGACGGCTCAGGTTGTAGCCGATAACTTCAACCTTTTGTGGAAAATGGGTAAGGAAGGCACTGCGATCACTGCCGCATCATTTCTGACCGGCTTCAAATCAGCAACCGCCACGGATGCAAAGACGGTCGTCATCGCCTTCGAACAGCCGAATGCCGGTTTCGAGCAGGCGACCACCGAAAAAGGCCTGGCAATTCTTGCTCCGGAGACGCTGAAGGCTGCACTGCCCGACCGTTGCTCGAAGGGCGTGATCGGCAGCGGCCCCTTCGTGATCTCCGATATTCAATACAACGAAAGCGTCATCCTCAAGCGCCGGGAAGACTACAAATGGGGATCGGTCAATTTCAAGCATGAGGGCCCGGCATATCTGGAAACGCTGACACTCCGATCCATTCCCGAGCGCTCCGTTCGTGTCGGTAGTTTCGTCAGCGGTGAAATTCAGGCCTTCTTCGACGCAAGCACCGACGACCTGCCGAATGTCGAAGCTTCGGGCGCCGCCATCGTCTCGGGTACGAGCTCCGGCATTGCCGGCGTGCTGCTGGTCAATACGTCCGACCCGGCTTTGAGCGAAAGGCCTGTGCGTCAGGCGCTGCAGGTTGCCGTCAATCGGCAGGAAATTGTCGACGGACTGTTCGCCGGCCGCATCAAGCCGGCAACGGGAACGCTTTCCACCAACCATCCCGGTTACCTCGATCAGTCCAAGGACCTGACATTCGACCCGGCACGCGCCGAGAAACTGCTCGACGAAGCGGGTTGGACAAAGGGCGCTGACGGCATTCGCGCAAAGGACGGCAAGAAGCTTTCTGTGAAGATCAACTATGCCGGCGCGTCCGAGCAGCCCATCTTCGAACTCATCCAGCAGCAGCTTCGCAAGGTCGGTATCGACGCAACACTGGTAGCACAGAGCAGCGCAGAGCAGATTGAGGCGCGCAAGGCCGGCAACTGGCAGCTCGACTGGCGGACATGGGGCCGCGCCGACGTCGACGCGCTTGCCTTTGTCTATTCCACGGTCCTTTCCCAGAACCGCGGCATGACGGCACGGCCGGAGCTTGACGCGAAACTGAAAGCGATTGCCGGTGAAGCAGACAGCGCGAAACGTAAGCAGCTGGCGGACGAGGCCCAGAAGGAAATTGTCGAGGAAGGATTGGGCCTGCCGATCCGCGAGGTGACGCTGCTCGTTCCGGTCGCCGAGACCGTCCACGGCTTCGGCCTGACCAACGACCCCTTCCGTCCGGTCTTCTACGATACCTGGGTCGACCAGCAGAACAACTGATCACCACTTCAACGGGGCGGTGCGTCGAGCACTGCCCTCTCAATTTGCCGCTGATGCAGAGTGACGACAATGCCGAAATTCCACCTCGCCTTTTTCACCAACGCACGGCCTCATGGATGGGGTGTTAATGGACCGATCCCTTGGTCTGGCCACGATTCCCGACCCGAAGTGTGGGAAAGCGGCTCCTTTCTCGTCGATCTGGCGCGTGCCATCGAACGTGCGGGCTTCGACTATCTGATGCTCGAGGACCATTCGGTCGTTGCCGACCGCTATAAAGGCACGACTGAAGTCGATCTCAAACATGCTATCCGCGGTGCCCGGCTCGACCCTCTTCCCGTCATCACCCATCTTGCGGCCCATACGTCGCGTCTCGGCCTCGTTTCGACGTTGTCGACGTCGTTTTATCCGCCCTTCCTGCTTGCCCGCTTGATGGCAACCGTCGATCACCTCAGCCGTGGACGTGCCGGCTGGAATATCGTCACCGGTGGCGAGGATGAGGCTGCACAGGCATTCGGTATCGGCGAGAAGATGCCGCCGCATGACGAGAGGTATGATCGTGCCGATGAATTCGTCGATATCGCCACCCAGCTCTGGGATGCCTGGCAGCCCGACGCGGTTGTCCATGACGAAGAAACCGGCACCTATGCTGATCACACCAAGGTGCGCAGCTTCGATTATCATGGACAATATTACCGGTCCCGCGGACCGCTGAACATATCGCGCTCACCGCAGGGCCGCCCGGTATTTTGCCAGGCTGGAAGCTCTCCGCGTGGCCGGGCCTTCGGTGCCCGCCACGCCGACACGATCATTGCCGCGACGGCCGGCGAGGATCCTGTCGCCGCCGCCAAGGCATTTCGCGACGACATCCGCCGTCTCCGGACAGAGAACGGCAGCAACCCAGACGATTGCAAGGTCCTGTTCCCCATCCTGCCTGTGCTGGCCGACACCCAGGAAGAAGCGGACGCCATTGCCGCACGGCTTCCTAAGGTCGATCAGAACGCCATCGATCGGGCGCTCGCCGGGCTTTCGGCAGACAACAACATCGATTTTTCCCAGTTCGATCTCGATAAGCCGTTGCCGGAAATCGAGACGGAGGGACATCGCGGTACGTTGGCTGCATTCTCGAAGCAAGGCAAAACCCTGCGCGAGATGGTCGAGGCACGCCTTGGCCGCTCAACGAGAACGCTTCAGTTTGTCGGAACACCGGCCTCGGTCGCAGACAGAATGGGCGAAGTGGCCGATCAGATCGGCGGCGACGGTTTCCTCATCCATGCGTTCCCATTGACCCGTCGCTACATTGCAGAAATCACAGACGGGCTGGTCCCCGAACTGCAGAAGCGCGGACTGGTAAGAACGACTTATGAGCACGAGCGTTTTCGCGATAACCTGCTCAGCTTCTGAGCAGGTCGGCATATAGGAGAGACGGAAGATGAGCGAACACCACCATCACGAGGGCGCGGAGCGCTGGAAACACGATGGCATCAGGGTCATCAAAGGCGACCAACTGGATCCCAATACTGCTCAGACACCGGGCATGTTCCGGCAGGCGGCCATCAATCATGCCAGGGTGGGTGCCCAGAAAATCTGGGCCGGCACAGTCGCCATCGAGCCGAACGCCAAGACGGGCGTTCATCATCATGGACCACTCGAAAGCGTCATTTTCGTCATCCGTGGCAAGGCGAGGATGCGCTGGGGCGACCACCTTGAATATGTCGCCGAAGCTGGTCCGGGCGATTTCATCTTCGTGCCACCGTATGTCCCCCATCAGGAAATCAACGCAGACCCCCACAACCCGCTCGAATGTGTCCTCGTCAGGTCGGATAACGAGGCGGTAGTCGTCAACATTACCGACGTCGATCCGATCGAACATCCCGAAGAAGTTTATTGGGTTGACCCGATCCACAAGCATCCGCATGAATGACATCCAGAGGTTGAAACGCGTTCAAGACGGATTTCGATGACGACAGATGTAACGTCTACCAGGGACGACATTCTCTCCCGTTTAGGAGATATCTTCTACGCCAAGGGTACCTATTTGGTTGGCATGTCGGAACTGGTGGATCACCTGGAAACCACCAGGGCGACATTCTATCGCTATTTCGGAAGCAAGGAGGCCTTGATCGTCGCCTATCTGGAAAAGCGCAACGACGCCGTGAGTCGGCAACTGCACGAAATCCTCGGCGAGCGCAGCGGCCGGGAACCGGTGCTGGACGTCTTTTCGAACCTGGAGCGTAAAACAGAGGCGGAGAATTTTCGTGGCTGCGCCTTCCTTATTGCCGCTATCGAGAACCCGCAATCACCCGAAATTCTGAAAACCGCTCGTGACCACAAATCCTTTCTCAAGGATTTCTTCGTCCAGGCTTTAGGCGTGGAGGCCGACGACGCGACAGCCGAGCAGCTTTTGTTGCTGTATGAAGGGGCTTTGGCCGGATCGGTCCTGCGAAGAGATGCGCGTAGCGCCACGACCGCAAAGGCGATCGTGGCGAAACTTCTGCTCACGCCTGCGAATGATCAGGCGCGCTCGACATCAATGAGGCCATCGGCCTCATTGTAGCGGACCACCGTACCGTAGGCCCTGCTCATTTCCGCCATATCCGCTGCGATTTCCCGTGCCAGTTCAGGCGATGCGCAAGCAGGCAGGCCGCGTTCCGAAGGCCTCTTCCTGTTGAGATCAAGGTCGAGCGCGACGAGCCTGACCCGCGGATCGCCGTCAACGATATCCAGTATCGCGATGCAGGATTTTGAGAAGCGCGCGTCTCCATAAAAACCGATCGGATCACCCGCTGCGTTGCGAGCGCGGGACATGTGCAGGTGCGACGGCAGCGAGTCCTTGGTGAAACCGTAAGCTTCATACATTTCCGGCGTCATCTTCTGCATGCCGGCCTCGAATTCCATCAACAGGCTTCCGAGGGAATAGAAGATCGGCTTGCCCTTGTAGAACTCGATACCGCGCAGCATGTGCGGGCCATGGCCGATCACAGCCGTTGCACCGGCATCGATCGCGCGACGGGCGAAATCTTCGAGGAAAGGCGCCGGTCGCGGCGAATACCAGTTCTCCTCGGTTCCTTCATGCGCATGCAGGCTCAACAACACGACTTCGGAGCGGTTGGCCGCATCGCGAATGTTTTCGAGAATGGCCTTCGCGTCTTTCTCATTGGCGTAATAGCGAATATGCGCATGCTCGCCGCGCTCGAACTGCAGCGAGCCTTCGAAGACAGAACCGAAAGGCAGGCGATCGGCACCGGGATCCGGCATGACCTCGACATCCATCACTTCCTTGCGGCCGGCCGCGATGCCGAGCATTTCGTCGATGCGACGCAACTGCTGGAATTCGGTATCCGGCAGCACATAGGCACGTCCCCATCGCAATGGATTAAGGCCCGCGCGCGCAGGAATGCCGGTACCTGCCGTGCTCGCCGCAAATTCAGCCGAGCGCGTGGTACTTGTGGAAATCAGAGCAACGCGGCCCTCGCCCGTATCGAGGAAATGCGGTAGGCGAGCCTCTTCGAGGCTGCGGCCAATACCGCTATGGATGACGCCGCGCGCCTCGCAAGCCTCGATCGTGTCGATCACGCCCTGCGGTCCGAAATCACCGGTGTGGTTGTTGGCGAAGGAGAGGAGATTGAGGCCGATCGATGTCAACTCATCGACCGCTTCGATCCCCACTGCCGTCATGAAGCGGCGTGGAGCCGGAGCCGTGGTGCGACCCGGGCAGATGAATTCTGCGTTGACGAAGGCGGCATCACAGTCCGCCAGGTGCTCAAGCAATTTCTCATCGAGACGCTCAGCGAGATTTCCGCCGGAAAACAGTGCGTCACCACCAGCCACGAGGCGCATGCAATAATTCCTTTATTCTTAAGGTGCGCATCTCTTGATGAGCCCATGCAAAACAACAAGTCAACTACACCACTCAGATGCAGAAGTTCTCGGCAAATATTCCAAATTCCGCCTGAGATTTGGAAAACCGTTTCTTCGGCATTGCCCGGCCGATCGATTATGTGTCCCTGCTAGAACAATCGTTCTACCGCGATAGTTAGACCGGCAATAAAGCATTCGCAATGGGGCTCTGATTTCATGTCAACAAAGACCGGCCTGGCCGTATCCAGACCTCCCGTCATCGCCTGCAATCTCGATCCGGTGCAGATGGAAAAGCTGAGCACGCACCCGAGCCAGCCTGACGTCCGTTCCTATAGTGACGAGGCGGCGGTCTGGGAAATACCCAGGGACGCGGACATTCTCTTCACCTTCTTTCGTGGATGGGCGGCAGCGCCGAAGCAAAAGCCCGAGGGCTGGCCGTACAATCTGAAATGGATTCAGATCGCGTCAGCCGGCATCGACGCTTTCCCGGACTGGGTCTTCGAAGGCCCGCCGGTTACAACGGGTCGAGGGATTTCCGCCGAAGCGATCGCTGAATACGTGGTGGCCGCAGTCTTCGCGCATGAAAAGAAGATGTTCGATGACCTGCTGGTTCATTCCGCCGGCAAATGGGTCAGGCGTACCCTCAACCTGGTCTCGGGCAAGTCTGTCGGCATCTACGGATTTGGCGCGATCGGTCGCCGAACTGCTCAGAAACTGCAGGCGCTCGGCATGAACGTCAGCGCCGTCCGGCGCAATGCTCCGGAAGAATCAGGCGAGGTCCGCTTCTTTTCCTCGTTGAAGGATATGGTCGCAGAAGTCGATCATGTGGTGCTCGCGGTGCCGCTGACGGACGCAACCCGGCTCTCCGTGAACTCGGAAATATTCGCCTCAGCCAAGCCGGGCCTGCACGTCATCAATATTTGCCGCGGCGAAGTCCTCGACGACAATGCCTTGCTGGACGCGCTGGAGCGCGGCCAGGTTTCGGCGGCGACACTCGACGTGACGGCACCTGAGCCGCTGCCCGAAGGCCATCCGTTCTACACGCACCGGCAGGTTCGACTGACGCCTCATATCTCATGGTCTTCGGAAGACAACGCCGATCGCATTGCGGCGAAATTGCAAGGCAATCTCGATCGCTTCCTGGCGGGTGAGCCGCTGACCGATGTCGTGGTGGCCGGTCGTGGTTACTGAGACTGGGAAACTGAACGTGCAGCCGGATCAAACCACGGTCGAGCAAGACGCGTCCCATCTGCCTCTCGGCATTTTCTGCATCGTAGCCGGATTGGCTGCGCTGTGGATCGCGCAGGACTACGACACGGGAACATTCATCAGCATGGGACCGGGCTTCTTCCCGAAGGCGGTTTCGGGCGTGCTTATTCTGATCGGCATCCTGATCCTCCTTTTGCGGGGACGGGATATGCCGGCAGGGGCCAGCGAAGTGCGCGATACACCGCCCCTTCTTTCCCGGCTCCGCGTCATCGGCTGCGTAAGCGCTGCGATCCTCGTTTTCGCGGCAACGCTCATGCCGCTCGGCTTGCCGTTTGCGTCTTTCCTGATGGTTGCGCTGGCCGGCCTCGGTCATAGTGGCTCGCGCCCGCTGACGATCGTCGCCACGGCAGCCGTACTTGCCGTTCTCTCCACCGTTCTTTTCGCCGGGCTGCTCGGTCTGCAGATTCCGGTTCTTCCCGAGGTACTCCGATGATCGGCGGCGTTGATGTCTTCGGTGGCATGGCGCTTGGTCTCAGCGTCGCTCTCACGCCGACCAACCTGTTCTTCTGCCTCGCAGGATGCCTGATCGGCACGCTGGTCGGTGTATTGCCCGGGCTTGGCCCGACGGCAACGATCGCCATCCTGCTGCCGATGACCTTCGGGCTTCCGCCGGAAACCGGTCTGATCACTCTTGCCGGGATCTATTACGGTGCCCAGTATGGAGGATCGACGACATCGATCCTCTTGCGATTGCCCGGCGAGGCATCGTCGGTTGTCACTGCACTTGATGGTCACGCGATGACCCGCAACGGGCGGGGCGGAGCGGCACTGACGGTGGCGGCACTCGCGTCCTTTTTTGCCGGTACGGTCGCCACATTCTTCATGGCGGCGTTTGCTCCGGTGCTGGCAATTGCCGTGCTGAAATTCGGCGCTCCCGAATATTTCATGCTGATGTTCCTCGGGCTGATCACCTCGGTCGTGCTTGCCCAGGGATCCGTGCTGCGCGCCATTGCGATGATCTTTCTCGGCCTGCTTCTCGGGCTCGCCGGCACCGACATCAATTCAGGCCAGTACAGATACGACTTCGGCTTCATGGAGCTGTTGAACGGCGTCCCCTTCGTGCCGCTCGTCGTCGGCCTATTCGGTGTCGCAGACATTTTGGTGACGTTGGAAAATGCGGTACGGGACGAAAAGCCGCCGACGCTGCACCCTATCAGCAGCCTCTGGCCGACCCGGAAGGAAGTCACCCGTGCAGCCCCCGCAACCGTACGCGGCACGTTGATCGGGCTGTTCCTTGGACTTTTGCCAGGCGGCGGTGCGCTGCTTTCGTCCTTCATGGCCTATACGACCGAAAAACGGGTCTCGAAGACACCGGAGTCATTCGGGACAGGTATGGTCGAAGGCGTGGCAGCACCGGAAGCCGCCAATAATTCCGGCGCGCAAACCGCTTTCCTGCCGCTGCTGACCCTCGGAATCCCGTCGAACGCCATCATGGCCCTGATGGTCGGCGCAATGATGGTGCATGGCATCGTGCCAGGCCCGCGCATCATGACCGGCCAGCCCGAACTGTTCTGGGGCCTGATCGCCAGCATGTGGGTCGGCAATCTGATGCTGCTGGTGATCAATCTTCCGCTGGTCGGCATCTGGGTGCAACTGCTGAAGATCCGCTACCAGTTCCTGTTCCCGACCATCCTGACCGTCAGCATTGTCGGCATATACGGTGTCGAGTTCACTACGTTCGACGTGTATCTGACCGCGATCTTCGGCCTGCTGGGTTATTTCCTGCACAAATGGAGGTGCGAGCCAGCACCGCTCATTCTTGCTTTCGTGCTTGGCCCGATGATGGAGGAGTATTTCCGTCGGTCCATGCTTGTCGCACGCGGTGACCTGATGATCTTCATCTACCATCCAATCAGCCTCGCAATGCTCGCCGTCACGGTATTGCTCCTGCTCAGCATCTTCTTCCCGTTCATCCAGAAATTCCGGCAAAAAGCCTTTGCCGAGTAACAGACCAGAGGATTTCGAAATGACATCGTTTGATACGACACGCCGCGGCTTCTTGACCGCCGCCTCGCTCCTGTCCACCACGGCACTGCTCGGCTTTCCTGCATTCGCCCAGGACTATCCGTCGAAAAAGATCGACTATGTCGTGCCCTACAACGCAGGTGGCATGAGCGATAACATCTCCCGCCTGATCGGCGAAAAGCTGGCAGCGGCAACCGGTCAACAGGTCATCAACGACTACAAGCCGGGTGCCGGCGGTGCGATCGGTGCCAATTACTTCATGAGCACGCCGGCGGATGGCTATACGCTGCTGCAGTCGACCAACAGCTTTTACGGAATCATTCCGCTGGTCACCAAGGTTCAGTACAAGCCGCTGGAAGACCTGGTACCGCTGGTTCTCGTCGGCGATGCGCCGATGGTGATCGCCGTCAATCCGGCAGTGCCGGCAACCAATCTTGCCGAACTCATCGCCTATGCAAAAGCCAATCCCGGAGCCTTGTCATTCGGAACCGCCGGCAAGGGCACGGTCGGTCACCTGAGCGGCGAATGGCTGCAGAAGCGCGCCGGTATCGAGTTGCTCCACATTCCGTATAACGGCACGCCGGCCGCGCTTCAGGCGGTTCTGGCCAACGAAGCGCAGATTCTCTTCGGACCCGAAAGCGCGGAACATATTGCAGCCGGCACGCTCAAGGGCATCGCAGTCCTTGGTGATACGCGCTGGCAGCAATTGCCGAACCTGCCGACCACGGTAGAGGCCGGGATCGAGGGATGGGCACCGCGCAGCTGGCACACCGTTTCCATTCAGGCGAAAGCGCCGGAAGAGGTCAAGACGAAGCTCAACGCTCTCATCAACAAGATTCTGGAGGAACCCGCCGTTCGCGAGCGGGTCGCAAGCTTCGGCCTCATCCCCGGCATCGCGTCCTACGATGAGGTGCAACAGCGCGCCCGGGACGACAACGAGCAGTTCGGAGCCCTGATACGCGACGCCGGACTGGCAATCGCCAACTGATAATCCAAAGGGACACGGCTGTCAGCCGTGCCCCTACTGATGAAAACCATAAATTGTTGGAGCACAGCGGGATGACCAAGAGCATCGACTATTTCTTCGGTATCGGTTCTCCTTGGGCCTTTATCGGCCTGGAGCCTTTCACCAAGCTCGCGACCGAGCATGGCGCAACGATCCGCCCGTTTGTCATACCGCTGATAGAGGACAATGGGGCCATCTACTCCCGCAATCGGCCGGAAGCGCGGCGCGCCTATTGGACCAAGGACTTGAAGCGTTGGGCGGGACTGCGCGGCAAGGTCCTGAATTTCGAAAACCGCGCGGCGCTTTCCGATCCAACGTCGGCAGGCTTCATGATCATTGCCGCAATCGAAGCGGGCGATGATTGGATCAAACTGGCAGCCGAACTTCAGGAAGGTTTCTGGGGACGCGGCGAAGACATCGGCAAGACCGAAATTCGCCGCGCGATCGCCGACGCTGCCGGGTTCGATGGCGCGGCGCTGGATGAGCAGGGTCAGAGCGAGGCAGTACAAGCCGTGTGGAAATCCAATTACGAGACCGCCAAAAAGGCCGGCGTGTTCGGGCTGCCTACCTATCGGTTCGAGGATGAACTCTACTGGGGGCAGGACAGCTTGCCCTTCCTCGAACGTCACCTCAAAGGTGACAAACTGGTTACCTGAGGCCATCGCCCTCCCCGCCAAGATCGTACGATTTGCATTCGATAGATATTTGATCAGGATTGTTGCATGTCTCTTCCCTTTCCGCCTTCCGTTTCCGAAGCGCTGAACAATCGTTTTGGTGACCGTTATTCGACTTCGCAGGCCCTGCGCGAGCAGCATGGCCGTGGCGAATCCCATCACACGCCTGCTATCCCGGATGCCGTCGTTTTTGCGCAGACGACCGAGGAAGTGGCGGAGATCGTACGGCTGTGTGCTGCTGAAGGGGTCCCTGTCATTGCATTCGGTGCGGGAACTTCGCTCGAAGGTCACCTGACGGCGGTCCGCGGCGGCGTTTCGATCGACCTATCGCGCATGTCGAATATAGCCCGCATTAGCGCCGAGGATCTCGATTGCACGGTCGAGGCAGGTGTTACACGCGAGCAGTTGAATACCCATCTGCGCGACATGGGCCTTTTCTTCCCGATCGACCCGGGCGCAAACGCCTCGATCGGCGGCATGGCATCAACCCGCGCATCCGGCACCAATGCCGTCCGCTACGGCACCATGCGCGAAAATGTGCTTGGGCTGACGGTCGTGTTGCCGAACGGCCAGATCATCCACACCGGCGGCCGGGCGCGCAAATCCTCCGCCGGTTACGACCTGACGCGGCTCTTTGTGGGCTCGGAAGGAACGCTCGGCATCGTCACCGAAGTGACGCTGCGCCTCTACGGTATTCCGGAGACGATCTCGGCGGCGCTTTGCTCGTTCGAAAGCGTAGAGCAAGCCGTTGCAGCCGCGATCCAGGTGGTTCAGCTCGGCATTCCCGTTGCGCGCATGGAACTGATGGACCGCGGTCTGATCAAGGCCGTCAATGCCTATTCGGGCCTGACGCTGAAGATCGAGGATACGCTGGCCTTCGAATTTCACGGCTCACCGGCTGGCGTGCAGGAACAGGTCGAAATGGTCGCCGCAATCGTCGGGGAAAACGGCGGGCGGGATTTCGAATGGGCGAACGCGGCGGAAGAACGAAACCGTCTCT
>NZ_VDMN01000013.1 GCF_006335145.1 Aliirhizobium smilacinae
GATCGTCGGTCTCGATGAGGATCGCCCGGTCGGCGCCCATGGCGAGCGCTGTCCGCAGCGTTTCTTCGGCTTTCGCCGGGCCGATCGAGACGACCACCACTTCTTCGGCCTTGCCTGCTTCCTTCAGGCGAAGCGCCTCTTCGACGGAGATTTCGTCGAACGGGTTCATCGACATCTTGACGTTTGCAAGCTCGACACCCGTGCCATCCGGTTTCACACGGATCTTGACGTTGTAATCGACGACACGCTTAACAGGCACCAGGATCTTCATGGGGTCCTTCCTTGACTATCACCGACGGCAAAATGCGACATTTGCCGTCTCCTCATTGGTCAGTGGGCGACATGGATACGCATTTTTCACCCGATTACAACGCTGTTTCCATGCCGACACTTGCGCATTTGTCATAACCCTATTCGACGTGTGCCGGTACCTGCGGAACGCTCGGTTTGTGATGCACGGCACGCGGCGTGACGATCCGGCGGTCGAACAGCGGAACGCCTGGACGCCGCATGACGAGGACCAGCAAGGCGCCTGCAATGATGCCTCCGACATGGGCGCCCCAGGAGACGGCATCATCCATGTTCAGCGCCAGCATGACGAATTGCTGGGCGATCCATAGCGCCAACGGAATGAAGGCCGGGAGCGGTAGCGGAATACGAAACAGGACCAGTACCCAGACGCGAACCCGCGGATGCAGGAGGAAATACGCGGCCACCACACCGGATATCGCGCCCGACGCGCCGATCAGCGGGCCTTCCGATTCCGGCGTGACGAAACCGTGCAGGGCGGCGCCTGCCGCGGCGCACAGGAGATAGAAGATCAGGAAGCGGAAATGCCCCAGCGCATCCTCGACATTGTCTCCGAAGACCCAGAGAAACAGCATGTTCGGTGCCAGATGCCAGAAATCGATATGCAGGAAGGCGTAGGTGAGGAAGGTCATGTCTTCCGGCACGAGAACCAGCGACGGGTCGAGTACGGCATGGTCGAAGATCAGGGCGGGAATGAAGCCCAGGCCCAGCGAAGCGCGCTCCGCCTGCTCCACGGATGCGAAAGTGGTAAACAGCCATGCGGCCACGTTCAGGACGATCAGGGTGATCGTGACATACTGGACGCGGATATATTTCAGTTCGTTCGTGTCATGCAGCGGGACGAACATATCTGGTCTCCACGGTTTCCGATCTCATTCCTGTGACAAGCACAGGAATGAGGGAGGTTGTTGCTCTCCCCGCGCGCAGTCATCGCGCCTTACCGGTGTTTCCCCGGAACCCACAAAATATCGACCTGACCGCTATCGTTGGCAAAACGGGCGGCGACGAAGAGGAAGTCGGAGAGGCGGTTGATGTATTTCAGCGCCGCGGCGCCGACCGTTTCCTGCCGCGACAACTCGACCATCAGCCGTTCGGCGCGTCTTGCGATGGTTCTTGCCATATGCAGATGAGCGGCAGCCGGGGTGCCGCCGGGAAGGACGAAGGATTTCAGCGGATCGAGTTCGCCGTTCAGGCTGTCGATCTCGCGTTCCAGCCGCTCGGCCTGCGCCTCGATGATGCGCAGCGGCTCGTAATCGAGCGTCTCGCCGGTATCGGGTGTCGCGAGATCCGATCCCAGATCGAAAAGATCGTTCTGGATGCGGGCAAGCATCACGTCCAGCTCGTCGAAACCGACAGTGTGCAGACGGGCAACACCGACTGCGGAATTGGTCTCGTCGACCGTGCCGTATGCCTCTACCCGCAGATCGAATTTTTCGCGGCGCGGGCCGGAAACGAGGCCGGTCGTGCCTTTGTCGCCGGTGCGGGTATAGATCTTGTTGAGCTTGACCATGTCGATTTCCTAAGTGGGCCGACCGCCGCCGGTAATCCAGAGCGTCAGCATGATAAGCGCGATCGCCACCGCCTGCAGGATGACGCGCATTTGCATCAGCTTGTTGGACTTGTTGGCGTCGGTCCCCTTCAGCATGTTGAACAGGCCGCGGATCAGGACAAGCACGACGAGGCCCATCACGATCAGGGTGAGAATGGTGGTAACACTCGACATATCCTGCCTCCCGTCAGTTGTCAGTCGATACGGCGCATGAGCGCGTAGAAGAGCGTGGCCGGAAGCAGCCTCTTCAACAACGCGCCCTGCTTTGCAGGTCTGGTTACCAGATAATGCGGCCGTGGACGAGGCGCGTTCAGGGCATGATCGAGCACCTTTTGAACCGCTTCGGGGCCGAGCTTGTGGCGGTTGATCGGTCCGCGGCCGTCGAGGCGCTTCAGCTGCTGCGCGTAATCGGCTGCATGCACAGAATTTTCGAGGTCGATATGTTCGTTGATCTTGGCAAGCGCGTTGGCGGTGAAACGGGTGGCGATCGGGCCGGGCTCGATGAGGCTCACCTCGATCCCGCTGCCGGCAAGCTCCATGCGCATGGTCAGCGTCAGGCCCTCCAGCGCATATTTCGAGGCCGTGTAGGCGCCGCGAAACCGATAGGGCATCAGCCCGAGGATGGATGAGCAGTTGACGATCCGGCCAGAACCTCTGGCCCGCATGAGAGGAATGATCTGCCGCGTCAGTTCGTGCCAGCCAAAAAGATTGGTCTCGAATTGGACGCGAAGCACGTCGGTGGTCAGATCCTCGACCGCTCCTGGCTGACCATAGGCGCCGTTGTTGAAGAGTGCGTCGATCCGGCCGCCGGTTCGCTCGACCACGGTTTCGACCAGGCGGTCGATCGTTTCCTGTCTGGTATAGTCGAGCAACAGGGCTTCGAGGCCATCAGCCTCGAGCGCGGCAAGATCCTCGGGTCTGCGAACCGTTGCGAAGACACGCCAGCCTTGTTTCTTCAAGGCCCTTGCACAATAGGCACCGATGCCGGAGGAACAGCCGGTCACGATGATCGTTCTTGTCGCAGTCATTTAAGGACACTTCCTCGGCGCTTATCTGTACAAGTGGCGGTGTACCTCCCATATTTCGACGCAAGTCACAACGGAGTCCCCATTGCAGGAAGAAACGCGCCGGCCGCGATGGCACCGATTGGCTTTCAAGGTCCTGTGGGATGCCTATTGGCATTTCACCGAAGATGACGGCTGGGCAATGGCCAGCCATGTGGCGCTGTCCGGGCTTCTGGCGCTTTTCCCGTTCCTGATCTTCGGCACCGCTCTGGCAGGTTTTCTGGGGGCCGGCGGATTTTCCGAAACGGCCATCCATCTGATGTTCGACGCATGGCCGGCCGATATCGCCAATCCGATCGCGTCGGAAATCCAGCGGGTGATCGAGATGCCGCGCGGCGGGCTGCTGACGGTCTCGGTTCTCGCGGCCGCCTATTTCGCCTCGAACGGTGTCGAGGCGCTGCGCATTTCGCTCAACCGCGCCTACCGGGTCACCGAGACACGAGCCTGGTACGTGACGCGTCTGGCGAGCCTCGGTTATGTCATTGTCGCGGTGGTGATTTTCGCGGTTATCAGCATCGTGCTTCTGGCGGTGCCGGTGGCGCAGCGGTTTGCCGAAACCAAATTCCCCTGGCTGATGAGCGACCTCAATGCTCTGGCAAACTGGGGCCTGCTCGGCACCGGCCTGCTGCTGATGATCGGGTTGCTCTTCTCGCATAAATGGCTTCCGGCGGGAGATCGCCGGATCATCGACGTGTTGCCGGGCGTGGTGATGACCATCGTCATCTGGACGCTCTTCGGCCTCGGTTTTGCCGCCTATCTCTCTACCTTCGCCAATTACGCAGCCACTTATGCGGGGCTGGCCTCGATCATGATCGTGCTCGTATTCCTCTACATGGTCGGCGTGATCTTCATGCTGGGCGCGGAACTCAACGCCGCTATCCTGAAATACAAGGTCTATTCGGTGGTCAACCAGGTCAACAAGAAGCGCAAGGCCAAGCGTGCCGCGCGGTCACAACCCGACGAGCCGGCGAATATCGTCGGGCCGGAGCCCATCCTGCCGAAGAGCAGTAATTCCGGTTGAGCCTTCGCTTTTCGACAGTTTTCGCCCGTCGCTGCCGAGGATCAGCCGGTGATGGTGATAGACCGGCTCCGGAAGCCTAAGCAGTTCCTGCAGCAGGCGGTGGATGGCGGTGGCGGAAAACAGATCCTGTCCGCGTACCACATGGGTAATACCCTGCAAGGCATCATCGACGACGACCGACAGATGGTAGGTCGACGGTGCATCCGAGCGCGAGAGGACGACATCGCCCCAGATCGCCGGGTCGGCATCCACGCGTTGCAACGTTCCGTCTCCCGTTTCCTGCCATGAAAGCGGCCTGCCGATCAGGGCCTTGGCCTTGGCGATATCGAGCCGCCAGGCATGGTGGGTCTCGGCCGCAATCAATCCTGCCCTTTCTTCTTCGCTGCGTTCCCTGTCGTCGGGCGGATAAAGCGGCGAGCCGTCCGGGTCGCGCGGCCATGAGCTGCCGGTGTCTTCACTGGCCGCCACGCGCGACCTGATCTCTCCGCGGGTCATGAAGGCGGGATAGATGAGCTGCATTTCCCGCAATCTCTCGAGTGCCTGCCGGTAGAGGTCGAAATGCTGCGACTGGCGGCGGACAGGTTTTTCCCAGTCGAGGCCCAGCCAGCGCAGGTCGCGATAGATCATATCCTCGAATTCGGGTGTGCAACGGGAGAGATCGATGTCTTCCATGCGCAGCAGAAAACGCCCGCCCGCAGCTTTTGCCATATCGTGATTCAGCATCGCCGAAAGCGCGTGGCCGAGATGCAGATGGCCATTGGGGCTTGGCGCGAAGCGGAAGACGGGGCTATCAGAAAAAGGAGAAGACATGCCGTCTTCTGCCACGCTTTCGGCCGTGCGGCCAATGGGGAATGATGTCGTGACGATCATCCGCAACGAGACGGACATCGAAGACGGGCTGGAGCGATTGCTGAAGCTCGATCCGAGACTGGCACCGATCATCGAATTTTCCGGTCCGGTGCCGTTGCGACTGGCCACCCCCGGCTTTGCCGGTCTCGCGTCGATCATCGTGTCGCAAATGGTCTCGCGGGCAAGTGCCGATGCGATCTGGCGGCGGATCGAAGCTGTCGGGCCGGTCACGGCGCAAGCCTATGCGGCACTCGATCCCGATGTGATCGCCACGTTCGGCCTGTCGCGTGCCAAGGCATCGACGCTGAGAGGTCTCGCTCATGCGGTTATCGGCGGCGACATCGATCTGGACGCTATCTGCGCTCTCGATGGCAGCGAAGCCCTTCGACGGCTGGTTCTCCTGCCCGGCATCGGCCCGTGGACGGCCGAGGTCTATCTGATGTTCTGCGGTGGCCATCCCGACATCTTTCCGTCCGGCGATGTGGCGCTTCAGGCATCGGTCGCAAAGGCGTTTCTGATGGAGGCGCGGCCGAATGCAAGACAGCTCAGCGAAATTGCCAAGGTCTGGGCGCCGCACCGGTCCGTTGCCGCCCGGCTTTTCTGGGCGCATTATGCCGCGACCATGCGCCGCGACGCTCTGCCGCTGGTGTAAATCGGGGTGAAGTATCCCGTTGCATTTATAGGGCTTCACAATCCTGTAACAACGGACCTAATATAGAAGAGATAGATGCCGAATCGGGTAGGAGCGTCACTTGACGATTGCAGTCTCCCCGCAGGCCTTGCCGGCGCTCGTCCTGAACGCTGACTACCGGCCGCTGAGTTACTATCCCTTGTCGTTGTGGTCCTGGCAGGACGCGATCAAGGCGGTTTTCCTTGACCGTGTGAATATCATCGCGGAATACGATCATTCGGTCTGCTCCCCCAGCTTCTCGATGAAACTGCCGAGCGTCGTCAGCCTCAAGACCTATGTGCAGCCGACCCGCAACCCGGCCTTCACCCGGTTCAACGTGTTCCTGCGTGACAAGTTCGAGTGCCAGTATTGCGGCGAGCATGACGAGCTGACCTTCGACCACGTCATCCCGCGCGCCCATGGCGGCGAAACGACCTGGGAGAATGTCGTGGCGGCCTGTTCGCCCTGCAATCTGAGGAAGGGTAGCAAGCTGCCGAAACAGGCCCAGATGTTCCCGCACCAGAAGCCCTATGCGCCGAGCGTACAGGACCTGCACAACAATGGCCGGCTTTTTCCGCCGAACTACCTGCACGAAAGCTGGATGGATTATCTCTACTGGGATACCGAGCTGCAGCCGTGATCAGGTCTTCAGACCGCTGATAAACGGGGCAAAGCCTCTTCGCCGTCAGGCTTGGGCTTGTCCCGAGCAGCTGCAAACGCCTGATTTTATTCGGCGCGGACAGATCCTCGGCACAAGGCAGAGGATCCGCAATTTGTCGAAAGTCTGAAGCCGCTTATACGGCCTTTTTCGCGCCGATGAAGGCGACTGCTGCGAGAAAAATGCTGGCGACGACATTCCAGCCGGCAAAAGAGAGGCCGATAACGCGAAGAGCTGCGTCGGCGCAGGAAGGGCCGTGGATCGTGTTCAGGTCGCCCAGAAGATTGCCGGCATTGGTGGTTGTTGCGGTGGTGCCGCCGCAGGCCGTAGGCCCCGGCCAGAAGCCCCATTCAACTCCCGAATGATAGACGCCCATGCCGGCGCCGACGAGCATCATGACGCCGATGACGACCAACAGCACGCGGGTGATCCAGGATGGCAGGCCGAAGGCCGCCGAGCCGACCGCGAGGATGCCGATCGGAATGCCGAAATAATAGGGATCACGCTCTAGCAGGCAGAGCGCGCAGGGAATGTAGCCGCCGATATGCTCGAAGCCCAGTGCGCTGCCGACCGTTGCCGCCATCGCAAAGGTCAAAAAGGCGGCGTAGCCAAGTCCCTTGCGGAATTGAGTGGTTGAACCTGCCAGCGCCATGTGACTCTCCTTCGTGTTCGCCGTCGAGGCTGCGGCCCAGCCGGGGGCCTGCATGTCGCCGTCGTGTTCGTGTTTTGCCGAAGCTGTAGAGCAGAACCCGCCGTTCTGTAAACTGGCGGAACGGGCGGCATAACCGCCAGTGCCTGGCACATTGTCGTGATTAACCGACTATCCTCGGCATTTTAACGGGAGGGCGGCCGGCGGAAAAGTACGCTATCGCTGCAGCGACATCATGTCTGGTGCCGCGGGTCTATCGTTCGATCTTCACCACTTCGTCACGCCAGAACACGATCACATATCCTCCCGTCGCAGCAGCATCCGCTGCCCAGTTCTGGAGCTGGGAGATATACGGCTCGTGGCGCCAGAGGTCGGGGCGATCCGGATCTGCCAGTACGGTGATCTGCCGTCCCTGTCCGTAGACCATCATATGCGATATGGAGGGCTTCCACTCGTCGCCCAGCGTTTCGTCGAGCATCCAGTGACAGAGGAAGTCACGACAGAGTTTCGGGCGCTCTTCGTAGATCGAACAGCCCAGTCCGGCGACGCAATGCATGCACCATTCCTCTGCCGGTTTGTCGAGATAATCGATATCGGGCAGGCGACAGCACAGCGTACAGGTTTCGCAGGAACGGTTCTCAATGGTCACGGGCGCTGGTTTCATGCTCGGATCTTCATGCCTGCGGCTGCTGGAAGCATCAGATCAGAGATGCAGAAACAACTCATGGAAAATGATGCGGTGCCCTTTGCCATCATTGATTTTCAAGATCAATGATCTGCAACGACAACGCATCTCGCGCTTTCACCTCGTGTGAACTCTGCCAAGATGGCGAGGCACTGCTTAAGTCAGCGCCTTACCAAGGCTGGCTCACTTCTTTTTCAAGCTGCTCTCGGTGTTTTTTACCTGGGATCCCAGCGTCGCGGCGGGCGCTGCCGCAGCCTTGTCCTTCTTGGGTTTGCGAGTCTCTTTATTGCTTCGAACTTGACCTTTAGCCATTGTACGCTCCTGCGATATCTGGATACGCATAACCCGCTTAAAACAAAGGGAAAGCAAGCCTTTTTTGGTGACCATCGCGTGAAATTTTTGAAGCTTCTTCGGTCACCGGCAGACCGCGGCGAATGTAATCGGCCCCGGCATGCTGGTGACCGAAGAGGTGTTCTCTATACGGCATGAAAACAACCCGGCGAGCGGAGCTTCACGCCGTCGTTCCGGATATGGAAAGATATATTATTTTCATGAAGTTCTGGTGCCCCGTGCCGGAATCGAACCAGCACTCCTCTCGGAACCTGATTTTGAGTCAGGCGCGTCTACCAATTCCGCCAACGGGGCACAGTAGATGTGGAACGCGCTTACCATGCGCAGCCACGCGGATGCAAGGCGCAAGTTCTGCAAATGTGATCCGCAACGATCCGCTTGCGAACCCGGTGCAGGGCAAGCGGTGCAGACATCATAATTCGTTAATCGTCATCGACGGTACATTAGTGATTTCTGAAACAAATAGACCCGGCGCGAATTCGACTCCGTGGGCTCTGCAGGCCAGGCCCTCAAGGAGGAGAAAGTGATGAAAAAACTATTTGTTTCGGCATTGATGTCCACATGCATTGCCGCTGCCGGACTGACGCCGGTCTACGCTCAAGGGCTATCCGTCGGGGGTGACCGGGGCGTCAGCGCCAGCGTCGGCAGAAGCAGCAGTGGTGGTCTCGGTGTGGGAGCGTCGGTGGGAGGACGAGGCGGCGTCAATGCAGGCGCCAGTGTCGGTGGCCGTTCCGGTGGTGTCGGGGCAGGCGCATCCGTCGGTGGTCGAAACGGTGCAAATGCCGGCGTGGGCGTCGGGCGCAATTCCGGCGTTGCGAGCGCCGGTGCATCCGTCGGAGGGCGCAACGGTGTGAATGCAGGCGCGAATGTCAGCGGTTCGCGCGGGCTTAATGCCGGGGTCGCGGCCTCCGTCGGTGGAAGCAACGGTGTGAACGCGCGGGTCGGGGCCAGCACGTCCAACGGTATCAATGCCAGAACGACGGCGACCGTCGGCGGCGCGGGAGGTCTCGCTGCAGCCCTTGGGCTCGGCGTCGGAGGCACGACTGGCGTCGGTGTGGATGTCGGGGTCGGCATCGGTGGCGGCATACCGGGAACGGGACCAGGTACAGGTCCGGGAACAGGTGGTGCCCCCGGCGGCGGATTGACCGGCCCTCAGAGAGCCGCCTTCAATGCCATGTCGCCCAGCGAACGGCAGAAGCTGCTGAAGCGGTGCGTGGATGTCTCTGGCGGCGGTTACGATCCGGCACTCGTCCAGCTCTGCCGCATGCTGCGGATGACGGCGTCGCGTTAGCCGGGTTCGGTGTTCCAGGGGCTTGCGGCAACGCAGGCCCCTTTTCGGTTCAGGTATCGCGGCCGGCCAGATGCATGATCTTTTCGCGCAGGATACGGGCTATGTTGCGGGTGTTGCGATAGAGGTGGAGCTGGGCTGCGACCTGACGGACGTCACGGTCGCCGTTGCGCGTCAGGCCGATGACGAGACTTCCCATCTCTTCGCGCTGTTCCCACATGCGGCTCATGATCGGGTGATCGGGCACGGCGCAGCTGTCTGTCCGCAGGATGTTGGCGTCTTCCAGATGCCAGTCGGTCAGTTTCATGATCAGAAGCTTGCCCGGCGAATGGCGGCCAAAACTCTCGTCATAGGCGGTTTTCCAAGTATATGCTTCGCCGGCCATCAGGAAAACGATGATCGAGGCGATGGCGCGGCCATCGAGATCGATCGTGTGAATGCGCACCGCGTCGATCTCGGCGAGATTGGTGATCGCTTCACGGGCAAAGGCGGCGCGATAACGGTCGTTGATCAGCGCGGACCGTTTTTTGCCCTTCCAGCCCTTGGCTTCAAGCGCGAGGAATTCCTCCATCCGCAGCCGGACTTCTTCCGGCTGGCGGGCGACGTTGTAGCTCAGGGTTCCCAGCTTTTCGAGATTGCGCCACTGGCGGCGCATCTCGCGCACATGATGCGCAGAGACGGATTGCTTCAGATAGCCGTCGCCATCGAGAAAGCTTTCCAGCATCGGGCGGCGGAACGTATCGGTGGTGGCAACGGGCAAATCGTGAGCGATGGCGACGGCCTTGGCCAGCTGGGCGAAGCGGCCGGTGAGGCGGATATCCGGCAGGACCAGCACCGATGGCAGCTTGGTCTCGCTCAGGGCAAGCACGTCGAACAGGTTGTCGATAGTCTCTGCGGCATCCTCGGCATCGACAAGCGGCGTTCCGAGCGGGCCGAAAGGATTGGCCCATGTGCGGATGATCGACGCACCGACCGAAAAACCTGGACGCTCGACGGTGAAGGGCATTAGCAGCCGCAGGCGCGAGCGCATGCCGTTATCGTCGCGGATGAGGGCGAAGCGCACCTGCTTGTCTTCCACGCGCGGCATTGCAGGCACCAGAAGGCGGGCGGAGAAGAAGATGTTCGGCTCCATCGCCCGGTGCGACAGGAATTCCAGCTCTTCCTGAAGCTCGTAGCCGAGGGTTGCCGGATAAAGCGAAAACTCGCGTCCGGCCCGGCCGATGGGCAGGTTGAGGTCGGCCTCCGGCAAAGCAGGCCGGTCCCGTTCGTTCTGAACGAGTTCTTTTGCATTCTCGATGTCGCCGCCGAAGGGGGGGATCTGCATGGTCAATTCGCCCCCGATCCGGCTTGCGGTTTGCGCGCGAAGGCAAACAGCGTGATGCCGAGCGTGCGGCGGACCGTCAGATGAAGCAGCAGGGATTCGATCATGATTGCAGTTGCAGCCGCAACCGCCGCTCCAGTCAAGCCGAATAGCGGGATCATCACAACATACAGTATCACTGCCGCGATCAGGGTTACGGCATAAACGCCGACGCAAAGCTTCTGGTGCCCAGCCATGCTGAGAAGAATTTCCGCAGGACCGATGGAGGCCTTGGTCAGGATGCCGGCAAACAGGATCACCATCAGCCAATAACCGTCGGTGAAGTTCGGGCCGAACAGCGAAAGAAGCAGTTCGCCGGCCGCGAGTGCACACAGGCCGATGACAAGCGATGGCCAGAAGGTCCAGCGTGTCGCCTGGGCGGCAAAACTTGCAAGCGCATCATGGTCGTTGGCGGCAATAATGGCGGAGAAGCGGGGTGCGGCCGCGGCCTTGACCGAAAAATAGACGAATTGCACCAGCACTATGGTTTTTGCTGCAGCGAAATAGATGCCGACCTGATCGGGCGGGAGATAAAGCCCGACCACGACCACGTCGGCATTGGTCAGCAGGAAGCCGATGCCATCGACGAGGAAAAGCGGCAGGGAATATTTCATCCATGTGCCAAGCTGATAGCGGCGCTGTGCCTCGCCTTTGTCCTGCCGGATCAGCGTGGCGAGCTGGATGAGGTGGGCGAGCGTCGTGACATAGGTGGCGGCAAGCGCCCCACCCATTGCCGTCGTCGCATCATGTGGCGCGTCGATCAATGCCGCTGCCGCCATGAAGGCAAGGATGAGGACCGGTCTCAGGATGAAGGTCGGCGCGAGTGCCGAGACGGTCCAGCCACGCGCCCTTGCCATGCCGTCGAGGATATCGCCGAGCGCGATCAACGGGATGATGAAAAGCGCAATGGCGATCGGAACGAGATAATAGGAGGCGACGCTGTCGCCGAACAGAAACAGGAAGGCGAAGCCCAGTGCGCCGACCGTTGTCGCCGTTATGAGTGCGACAAGGCAGGAGGCGACATTCAGCCCGCGCAGCATCGTGGTTTCGCCCGACGCGATGTGCTGATGATAAAAACGGATGATCGAGGTGTGGAAACCGAGGCAGGAGAGATTGCCGGTCAGGATGACGATCACCCAGACGAAGGCATAGATGCCATATTCAAACTCGCCCATCAGCCGCGCAAGAACGATCTGGGACAGGAAGGCGATTGCGGCCGAGGCGATGCGGATCGCAAATGCCATCAAGGCCTGGCGCTGTGCCCCGGCGGTCGCGCTGCGATCGTTGAGAATGGTGCCGGCTTTTGCGATCAGCGGTGCGATCCGGGCGCGCAGGCCCGGCGGAAGCAGTCTTTCCGCTGTTTCGATAACCGCCATGAAGGGCACGTGTTACTCGTTAAGCCACACAAATACTGACGGAAAACCTGCCACGTCAGGGTTAAGAAACGGTTGGCGGAACCGATCGACTTGTGGATACTGCCGAGGTGAAAAGCAAAACGCCGCCCGGTGGGCGGCGTTTGCGTCGGATACTGTACGCCTCAGGCCTGTTCGAAGGCGCCGTGGCAGTGCTTGTATTTTTTGCCCGAACCGCAGGGGCAAGCCTCGTTGCGGCCGACCTTGCCCCAGGTGGAGGGGTCTTCAGGATGGCGATCTTCGGGAGCGGCGATGAAGTTTTCGCCATCTGCGCCGCTGATCTGGTCTTCACCGGTCGTCGGATCCAGATGATGCTCCTCATAGACCGCTGGCGGTTGCGGCGGCTCGGGGTTCTGCATCAGCTCAACCCGCATCATCTGTGCGGTCACGGCTTCACGCAGGTTGGCAAGCAGGGCCTGGAAAAGTTCGAAGGCTTCCGCCTTGTATTCCTGAAGCGGGTCACGCTGGGCATAACCGCGGAAACCGATCACCGAGCGCAGGTGGTCGAGATTGACGATATGTTCGCGCCACAGGTGATCGAGCGTCTGCAGCACGATCGATCGCTCTACATAGTTCATCACTTCGTTGCCGAAGCGCTCGCGGCGCTCCGTGACCGCAGCCTCGGTCGCCTGGGTGATCCGCTCGCGGATGTCGTCCTCGGCGATACCTTCTTCCTTGGCCCAGTCCTCGATCGGCAGATCGAGGTTGAGCAGGCGCTGGACGTCTGCGTGCAGCCCCGGAACATCCCACTGTTCGGCGTAAGCGCGCTCAGGGATATGCTTGGCGACCATGACCTCGATCACTTCGGTGCGCATGTCCTCGATGGTCTCGGACACGTCTTCCGAATCCATCATCTCGATACGCTGCTCGAAGATCACCTTGCGCTGGTCGTTGGTGACGTCGTCGTATTTCAGCAGGTTTTTACGGATGTCGAAGTTGCGGGCCTCGACCTTCTTCTGGGCGCGTTCCAGCGCCTTGTTGATCCACGGATGGACGATCGCTTCGCCCTCTTTCAGGCCCAACTTCTGCAGCATGCCGTCCATGCGGTCGGAGCCGAAGATGCGCATCAGGTCGTCCTGAAGCGACAGGTAGAATTTCGAGCGGCCCGGGTCGCCCTGACGACCGGAACGGCCGCGCAGCTGGTTGTCGATACGGCGGCTTTCGTGGCGTTCTGTGGCGATGACGTAGAGACCGCCGGCTTCCAGCGCCTTGGCCTTCAATTCCTTGATCTCGGCACGGATCGACGTTTCGAGAGCGTTGCGTTCGGCTTCGTCTTCCATGCCTTCAAGCTCACGCTCGATGCGCATGTCGACATTGCCGCCAAGCTGGATGTCGGTACCGCGGCCGGCCATGTTGGTGGCGATCGTCACGGCACCCGGCACGCCGGCCTGGGAAACGATATAGGCTTCCTGCTCGTGGTAGCGGGCGTTGAGCACGCTGAACTTCTCGAAGCCCGAATCGCGCAGCATGGTGGCCAGGAGTTCGGATTTTTCAATCGAGGTCGTGCCGACCAGAACCGGCTGGTTGCGCTCGCTGGCGGCCTTGATCTCGACGATGATCGCCTTGAACTTTTCCTCAAACGTCCGGTAGACCTCGTCGTCCTCGTCGATACGGGCGATCGGCAGGTTGGTCGGAACCTCGATGACTTCGAGCTTGTAGATATTGCCGAATTCTTCCGCTTCCGTCTGCGCCGTACCGGTCATGCCGGCGAGCTTGGAATACATGCGGAAATAGTTCTGGAAGGTGATCGAGGAGAGCGTCTGGTTCTCCGGCTGGATCTGTACCTTTTCCTTGGCTTCCAGCGCCTGGTGCTGGCCTTCCGAATAACGGCGGCCGGGCATCATGCGGCCGGTGAATTCGTCGATGATGACGATCTCGTCGTTGCGGACGATATAATCCTTGTCGCGGGTGAAGAGCTTGTGGGCCTTCAGCGCGTTGTTGATGTGGTGAACGATCGCGACGTTCTCGACGTCGTAGAGCGATTCACCCTTCAGCAGGCCGGCCTGGCGCAGCAGGTTTTCCAGCTTCTCGGTGCCGACTTCGGAGAAATTGGCCGAACGCTGCTTTTCGTCGATCTCGTAATCTTCTTCGGAAAGAAGCGGGATGTAGGTGTCGATCGTCGTGTAGAGATCGGACCGGTCGTCCAGCGGGCCGGAGATGATCAGCGGCGTGCGGGCTTCGTCGACGAGGATCGAATCCACTTCGTCGACGATCGCGTAATTATGGCCGCGCTGAACCATCTGGCCGCGCTCGTATTTCATGTTGTCGCGCAGATAATCGAAGCCGAGTTCGTTATTGGTCGCGTAGGTAATGTCGCAGGCATAGGCCGCGCGGCGCTGATCGTCGTCGAGGCCGTGGACGATGACGCCGGTCGAAAGACCGAGGAAACCGTAAAGGCGGCTCATGATGGCGGCGTCGCGCTGGGCGAGGTAGTCGTTGACGGTAACGACGTGGACGCCCTTGCCGGACAGCGCATTGAGGTAAACGGCCAGCGTACCGACCAGCGTCTTGCCTTCACCGGTCTTCATCTCGGCGATGGCGCCGTCATGCAGGATCATGCCGCCGGTCAGCTGAACGTCGAAAGGTCGCATGCCGAGCACGCGGAGAGAAGCCTCACGCGCAACGGCAAAGGCCGGGATCATGATGTCCTCGAGCGTCTTGCCGTCGGCCAGCATCTGGCGAAACTCGACCGTCTTGTTGGCGAGCTGCTCATCGGTCAGTGCCTTGGTCGTTTCCTCGATGGCATTGATCTTGGCGAGGGTCGGCTTGTAGCCGCGAACGCGGCGCTCGTTGGCCGAACCGAACAGTTTGCGGGCGATGCCGCCGAAGCTGACCATACGAATGGTCCTTTCTGATCTCAGTGCCATGGGATTGCAGGTTGGAAAAAAGTAGTTCCAGTGCCGGCAAATTGTCCCGCAACGCCCGGAAACTCTTCTGGACGCCAAGTTGCGTGACAGATAAGAGGGGGTCCGAATTATGTCAACGGTTGCGGCCGATACACTATGGCCACATTCCGGTGTTTGTGAAGGATTCACGCCGGATCCAAGCCCAGAGACCGGCATCCATGCGAAAGGTAACTTATGTTGCGTCACAAACTTCTCGTAACGGCGGCCATCGCCGCTGCGATTTCGTTCCAGGCTCCGGCATTCGCGCAGGAAGATAAGGTCGTCGCCAAGGTCGGCGCGCTCGAGATCACCCAGTCGGAACTTGATCTTGCGGTCCAGAACCTCGACCCGCAGCTCGCCCAGTTGCCGGACGAGCAGAAGAAGGTCGCGGCCCTTTCCGGTGCGATCGACGTGAAGCTGCTCGCCAGCGGCGCGCTTGCCGAAGGCATCGACAAGACCGAAGACTTCAAGAAGCGCATGTCCTATATCGGCGATCGTGAGCTTCATAACGCTTACTTCCGCAAGCACGTCGTCGAAGCGACGACCGATGCCGAAGTCAAGGCACGCTACGACAAGGAAATCGCAGCTCTCCCGAAGCAGGAAGAAGTCAAGGCCGCCCATATCCTGGTGAAGACCGAGGATGAAGCCAAGGCGATTATCGCCAAGCTCGACAAGGGTGAAGACTTCGCGAAGCTCGCCAAGGAGAATTCGCAGGACAGCAACAAGGATGACGGCGGCGATCTCGGCTGGTTCGGTCCGGGCCGCATGGTTCCGGAATTCGAAGAAGTTGCTTTCGGTCTCGAAAAGGGCGCCTACACGAAGACCCCGGTCAAGACCCAGTTCGGCTTCCACGTCATCAAGGTCGAAGACAAGCGCGATGCACCGCCGCCAGCTCTGGAACAGGTTCAGGACCAGGTGAAGCAGCTCGTCATGCGCGACAAGTATGTTGCCATTCTCGAAAAGGCCAAGGCCGAGCAGAAGGTCGACATCACTGACGAAGCCCTGAAGAAGGGCTATGAGGACGTCGGCAAGATGCAGGACGGCGCTGCCGACCCGACCGCGGCTCCGGACGCTGCACCGGCTGCCAAGCCTTGATCGAATGATTTCAACGACGGGGGCATTCATGCCCCCGTTTTTCTATCGCCTATTGAAAATCTTTTGCGCAGGTATTGACCATGTCCGCTTCCGTCTCTCCGCTCGCTCCGAAATCCTATCCTGAAATGCCTGTGGTCCGTGGTGTGCGGATGGCAACTGCTGCTGCAGGCATCAAGTACAAGGGTCGCACCGATGTGCTGCTGATGGTGTTCGACAAGCCTGCGGCGGTGGCCGGTGTGTTCACCAAGTCCAAGTGCCCGTCGGCTCCAGTCGATTTCTGCCGCTCGAACCTGTCGCATGGCGTTGCCCGTGCGGTGGTGGTCAATTCCGGCAATGCCAATGCCTTTACCGGCATCAAAGGCAAGGCCGCGACGGCACTGACGGCCAAGTCCGCATCCGAGGCTGTAGGCTGTGGCGAAAACGAAGTCTACCTCGCGTCTACCGGCGTGATCGGCGAACCGCTCGATGCCAGCAAGTTTGCCGGCGTGCTGGGCGAGATGAACACGACCGCGACGGGCGATTTCTGGCAGGAAGCCGCCAAGGCGATCATGACGACCGATACCTATCCGAAGGTCGCGACGCGCACCGTCGAGATCAACGGCGTCACGGTGACGATCAACGGCATCGCCAAAGGCGCCGGCATGATCGCGCCCGACATGGCGACCATGCTCTCCTTCGTCGTGACGGATGCCGATATCGCAGCACCGGCCCTGCAGGCCATGCTGTCGGCCGGTGTCGAGCCGAGCTTCAATTCGATGACGGTGGACAGCGACACGTCGACTTCCGACACGCTGATGCTGTTTGCTACCGGTGCTGCTGCCGAAGGCGGCCAGAAGCAGATTGCCGATGCCAATGATCCGGCACTTGCTTCCTTCCGTGAGGCGCTGAACGCGCTTTTGAAGGATCTGGCGATCCAGGTTGCCCGTGACGGCGAAGGCGCCACCAAGATGCTCGAAATTACCGTGACCGGCGCGGAAAGCGATGCAGCGGCCAAGACGATCGCGTTGTCGATCGCCAATTCGCCGCTGGTCAAGACCGCGGCTGCCGGCGAAGACGCCAACTGGGGCCGGATCGTCATGGCCGTCGGCAAGGCCGGCGAAGCTGCCGACCGTGACAAGCTGGCGATCTGGTTCGGTGACATCCGCGTTGCCGTCAACGGCGAACGCGATCCGGCCTATTCGGAAGACGCCGCATCTGCCGTGATGAAGGGCCAGGACATTCCGGTGAAGGTCGAGCTCGGCCTCGGGTCCGGCACGGCAACCGTCTGGACCTGTGACCTGACGAAGGAATATGTCGCCATCAACGGCGATTACCGGAGCTGATGCGGGTGATGGCGACATCATCCGTCCAACCCGATCTACCGCTGGTCCGCAGGCTGGAGGCCGTGGGCTTTCGCGCCTGGCCGGCCGCCTCCGTCGTTTATGACGGAAGCTGGCAGGTGCGGCTGACCGGTGGGCATCCTTCGAAGCGCGTGAACTGTGTCGTTCCGCTCGATCCGTCCGATCATCGCGATCTCGACCAGCGACTGCAAAAGGCCGCCAAGCGGTTTGCGGATTACGGCAGGACGCTTGTGTTGCGCGAGACGCCGCTGGCGCCGCCTGTCCTGATCCAGCATCTGGAGCGGACCGGCTGGGAGGTCTTCGAGACGGCGGATGTGATGACGGTCGATCTCTCCAGGCTGGAGCTTCCCGATACGCTCGATTATCTGCCGAGCCACGATATCGGGCGTTTCGCCGATGCCTGCCTGCATGTTGCCGAGGAAGACCCGGCCCTGAAGCCAGCGCTTGCCGAAATCCTCAGCGCGATCAAGCCGACATCCGGTTTCTTCATGAAGCAGGACCCGAGCAACGGGGCGGTGGCGACCGTGCTCTGCGTGCAGGATAACGACCTTGCGGGCATTCTGTCGCTTGCCGTCGCAAAGTCGCATCGCCGCGAGCGGCTGGGCACGGACATGTTGTCTTCGGCGCTCAGATGGGCGCGTATCAGCGGTGCGAGAACCGCCTGGCTGCAGGTGGAGGCGACCAACGAGGCTGCGATCGCGCTTTATGATCGGTTCGGCTTCACCAAGGCCTATTCCTATCGTTACTGGCGGAAATCATGACCGAACAACGAAAGCTGCTTCTCGTTTCCGCCTGCGCGCTGATCGATGCCGATGGCCGCATTCTGCTTGCCCAACGGCCGGAGGGAAAGTCGCTGGCGGGGCTGTGGGAGTTTCCGGGCGGCAAGGTCGAGCCTGGCGAAACGCCGGAGGAGACTTTGGTCCGCGAGCTTGAGGAAGAGCTTGGGATCGTGACGAAAGTGGCCTGTCTTGCACCGCTCACCTTCGCGAGCCACACCTACGAGACCTTCCATCTGCTGATGCCGCTTTATGTCTGCCGCCGGTTCGAAGGCGTGCCGACCGGCCGTGAGGGGCAGCAGATCAAGTGGGTCAGACCCAATGCGCTTCGCGATTATCCCATGCCGCCGGCCGACGAGCCGCTGATCCCGATGCTTCAGGATCTGCTTTAAGTAAAATTAGAATCGTCGGATTTATCTCGCGTTAACATTTCATTCAACGGATTCTGGCATGTTCGAAGCCTAGCGCGTAATGATTGGCGAGGCTTCAGGGGCATGGACGACGAGTTCTGGAAAACCGTGCGCAATCGCCAGAGGGCGACGTACCGGTCCGGCAAGACCGGGGCGCTGAATCTTGCGCTGCTTTTCGGGACGGCTGCGATCGCCCTGTCGCTGATCGTGACGCCGATGCTGGCGGAGCGGACAGACCAGAAGCGCCTTGCGCATGTGCAGGAAGACTTCGACATGCTGACGACGGGCTCTATCAAGCCCGCAGAGGCCGGTGCGAAGCACTACACGATCCGCAGGAGCGTTCTGCAGGATACACCAGGTTCGGTTTGCATCGTTCAGGGTTACGGGGCGGATGGCGACTGCTGAGCCGATCAGGCAATGATCGAACCGAATTAAATTCTAAGGACGACCGATGCGCTTGTTCCGCAGCCTTCTCAAGGACCTCAGTGGTGCAACAGCCGTAGAGTACGGTCTGCTTGCGGCCGTCCTCAGCGTCACGCTCGTCGCCGCGCTCGGCAATTATTATGATGTGATGAACAACATGTTCTTCGGGCTTTCCAACACCTACATCAACGCTGCGTCCAGATAGGACGGGTTATCCCTCCAGATTTTTCAGCGCATCGGCGAGGCGAACCTTGGCCGAGCCGGGCTTCAGCGGTTGCTGCTGGCTTTCGTGATGCGACCAGCCGGATGCGTAGATGATCGAGAACGTCGCCCTGATCCGGCCATCGGGATCTGAATAACGCTCCGCATAGATTTCCGCCGCTCTCAGGAAAAACGCTCTTCCCAATGGTTTCCGGCTGCGTCCGGCCAGCGGATTTGCCATGCCCATCGCCCGCAGATCGCGCATCAGCGGGAACAGGCTGTCGTATCGCACCGTATAGTTTTCGGCATCGACGACCGGAAGGGCAAAACCTGCCCGTTGCAGAAGGCCGCCGATATCACGCACATCGGCGAAAGGAATGACGCGCGGGCTTGCGCCGCCCGTCAGTTCGGCCTCGGTGGCAAGCAGGACATCACGCAATTCGGCAAGCGTTCCGGCGCCAGGAATGGCGGCGAGGAACAGGCCGTCGGGTTTGAGAGCGCGGCGGATGCGCACGAACGCGCCCGGCATGTCGTTGACCACGTGCAGCGCCATCGGAGAGAGGACGAGGTTGACCGACGCGGGCTCGATCGGCACGTCATCGAGCGCGGCGATCTGGACCTGATCCCCGGCATTGGCGAAAACCTCACTGGTTTCGGCGCGCCGGATGGTTTCGATCTTGCCGGTCGCCATCGCCTTTCGCGCCGCGATGCCGGTGCCGCCATGCAGTTCGACGGCATCGGGAAACTGCCGTTCCACGACGGAAAGCCGCTCGGCCATTTCGCCTGCGGCAAGATCCAGCAGGAAATCCGCATTGCCGGTGCGGTTGGCAAGCGCTCGTTCGCGTCTGCGGGCCAGCAGTTTTTCGTCGAAGATAAATTCCATCATCACCACCCGATTGTGCTTCGCTAAGGCGCATTCTCTCGCTTAAAGCGCGTCGCGATCCTCCAGATTCGCTCTTTACGCGTTAGCGCCTTGTTTTTCGCATGTCTTTATCCCGAAACCGGTGGCCACTTTCGGGAGACATGCTTTAATGTCAAGTCCATGTCCGAGCGCCTGGCCAACAGTCTTGCGAAAACCCTCGCTGCATCCGCTTCGGCCTGTCTGAGGTGGATCGCCGATATCGTCTATCCGCCGGTATGCCTTGGCTGCGGTGCGATGACCGGGCGACATGGCGCTGTCTGCGCCAGTTGCTGGCGCGAGGTCCGGTTTATCGAGCGGCCCTATTGCGAGGTGCTCGGTCTGCCGTTCTCCTATGATCCGGGGCCGGGCATGCTTTCAGCTCAAGCCATCGCGCACCCTCCGGTGTTCGAGCGGCTGCGTGCCGCGACCATCTTCGACGGTGCAGCCCGCGGCATGGTCCATGGGCTCAAATATAGGGACCGGGGCGACCTTGCGCCAATCATGGCGGGATGGATGGAGCGGGCGGGAGGCGATTGCCTTCAATCCTGCGATGCCATCCTGCCGGTGCCGCTGCACAGGACGCGGTTCGTGTTACGGAAATTCAACCAGGCGGCAGAACTGGCGCGGCATCTTTCAAAGAAAACGGGAAAGCCCTATCTGCCGGCAACGCTGATCCGGACGAAGAGAACGCAGCGGCAGGTGGGCCTGACGGCACGGGCTCGCGAGGATAACGTTCGCGCGGCGTTCAGGGTGGCGGATGGGCATGAGGCAGATGTGTTCGGCAAGCGCATCGTTCTCATCGACGATGTCTATACGACGGGGGCCACCGTTTCCGCCGCGACGCGGGCGTTGAAGAAAGCGGGGGCGGCCGAGGTCAGTGTTTTGACCTTTGCAATGGCACTGGCCGAAACTATATGACAGACATGACAGAATGGCCCGACGATCGTCGGTGCCCGGAGATTATCATGACAGATGTTACTATCTATACCCGCGAATATTGCGGTTATTGCTCGCGTGCCAAAGCGCTGCTTCAATCCAAGGGCGTCGCGTTCGTCGAGCACGATGCAACCTATAGCCAGGAACTTCGCGCCGAGATGATTGCCAAGTCGAATGGTCGTTCGACCTTTCCGCAGATCTTCATCGATGGCGAACATGTGGGCGGCTGCGACGATCTTCATGCGCTCGATCGTGACGGCAAGCTGGACACGATGCTCAAGCAATAGGTCGATCCGATGGTTGTGAAAGTCGCTGCAGTTCAGATGCGGTCCGGCGTTGATCCGGTCAGGAACGCCGAGGACATGTCCCGGCTGGTCCGGGATGCGGCGGCCCGTGGGGCGACCTATGTCCAGACGCCGGAAATGACCGGCATGCTGCAGCGGGACCGCAAGGCCGCCCGCGAGGTTCTGCGTGGCGAGACCGACGACCTGATCGTCGCGACAGCGCGCGGACTGGCCGCGGAACTCGGCATCTTTCTGCATATCGGCTCGACCGCGATTGCCCGGGACGACGGCAAGATCGCCAATCGCGGCTTTCTTTTTGCGCCCGTTGGTACGCAGATCTGTACCTACGACAAGATCCACATGTTCGATGTCGATCTCGACAATGGCGAAAGCTGGCGGGAAAGCTCGGCTTATGAGCCGGGAAACGTATCGAGAGTTGTCGATCTGCCCTTTGCAAAGCTTGGTCTGGCGATCTGTTACGACCTGCGGTTTCCGCAATTGTTCCGTGCCCAGGCGATGGCCGGGGCGAATATCCTGACGGTGCCGGCCTCGTTCACGAAACAGACGGGCGAGGCGCATTGGGAGATCCTGCTGCGGGCACGGGCGATCGAAAATGGTGCGTTCCTGATTGCGGCGGCTCAAGGCGGCGTGCATGAGGACGGCCGTGAGACCTATGGGAACTCGATGATTGTCGATCCCTGGGGCAAGATCCTTGCAAGGGCCGGAGATGACGGCGAAGAGGTGTTGGTCGCCGAGATCGATCCCGACGCAGTAGGGGCTGCCCGCAAAAAAATCCCCAACCTGAAAAACGCACGTGAGTTCGTGCTGGAAGACATTGCCGGCCGGGACGCTGATCCGGGCGCTGGCGGAGTAGCTGCGTGATTAAATATTCCCTGTGCTGTGACAACGCACATACATTCGAAGGCTGGTTTTCCGAGAGCGCCGATTTCGACCGGCAGGTGGAAAGCGGTTTCCTGACCTGTCCGATCTGCAATTCGGGTTCGATTTCCAAGTCGCTGATGGCGCCGTCGGTTTCTACCGCACGGAAGAAAGAAGCCAAGAAGCAGATGGCGATGGATCTCGTCCGACAGGAAGCGATGGTGAAGCTGAGGGAAGCGGTTGCCAATATCCGCGCCAATTCCGAGGATGTCGGCGAAAAGTTTCCCGAAGAGGCGCGCAAGATCCATTATGGCGAGGCGGATGCCCGCGGGATCATCGGCCAGGCAAGCATGGACGAGGTGCGTGATCTGCTCGACGAGGGGATCGACGTGGCGCCTTTGCCCAACCTGACGGACGATACGAATTGAGATGAGCGGCGCGGCGAAACTGGCGATCTACAATTTCGGCCTTTTCGTTGCTCCCTATGACAGTCCCGAGGTTGAAGGTTTTCGGTTGCGGGAACCATCCAATTTTCTTGCCGCCGAGACTGCTCAGGGGTTTATCGGACGCTCCGGTTACGATGGAGAGCCGGGGCCTGAAAGCTGGGTGCAACAGGTCTTTCCCCGTTTCATCGAGGGAAGCGGATTTGATACCGCGCCATCCTCGCTGTCTCTATGGGCCGATCTCGAATCGTTGATGGCATTTTCCTATTCCGGCGTTCATGCCGACGCGCTGAAACATGCCCGGCGCTGGCAGGTAGAAAGGCGATGGCCCGCTCTCGTCTTGTGGTGGACGAAGGGCCGCCCCGATTGGGCCGATGCCGTCAGGCGTTTCGAGCAATTGCACGACCAGGGGCCGGGGCCGACTGCGTTCCATTTCAAAGATCCCTACGGACCGGACGGCGAACGGATATCTATCGACCGTGCCCGCGAACTGGCCGCGCTCAATGCCGAAAGACACAGGGATTTTTTGGCCCATGTGCTTTCGGTGAAAGTTTAGCATAGGGGGCGGGGAGGGGGACGGTCAGTCGTCTGGGAAAAGGATTTTCAAATAATCCTGCGCGCCGTGGAAAATGCGCAAGACTTCGATACGGTTAGCGCGAACCTCGTAAAGAATGAGATACCGGCCATGAGGCCGCTTCCGTATCTCCCGATCCAGGCGTTGTGCGAGCCTTTCAAACGCATAAGGTGCATCCGAAAGTGCAAAGCACTTTTCGTAAAGTTCTTCCACGAAGCTGTCGGAGCGGGTCGGGCTGGATTTTGCGATATATTCGCCGATGATTACAAGGTCTTCTATCGCCTCGCGTGCGATGATGACTTTCATCGGGCTTTTGGCGTTAGGCCAAGTCTGGCACGGACCTCTGTAAAAGCTTCGTCGAGTGGGAGGTAGCGTCCAGCCTCAATGTCATCGATGCCCTTCTGCAACTCGGCATCGAGCTGACGTCTGGCGATATCGTGCTCCCGCCGTTCACGGATCAAATCTTCGACATAGTCGCTGGGCGAACCGAATGATCCGCGCTCGACCTCAGAGCGAACGAAATCCTCTATCTCAGGTTCGAGCGTGACCGTGATTTTCAGGCCTTCCGACATGGTGGTTCCTCACTGTTGCAGGAACTTTATCACGATGGGAACGGGAAATCACGCCTCCCGCTTGGCGAGCAGCATGTAGTTCACGTCCATGTCGGGCGACAGGTTCCAGCGATCCTGCAAGGGATTGAAGAAGACGCCGGTGCGGTGGATGATGTGCAGGCCGGAGGCTTCGAGCGGGCGCTCGATCTCTTCGGGGCGCACCAGCTTTTCGTATTGATGGGTGCCGCGCGGGAGCCAGCGCAGGACGTTTTCGGCAGCGAAGATCGCCAGCGCGCGGGCCTTCAGGGTGCGGTTGATGGTGGCCATGAACATCAGGCCGCCGGGGCGGACCATGCCGGCACAGGTGGTGAGAAAAAGGTTCACATCGGCCACGTGTTCGACGACTTCCATGTTGAGAACGACGTCGAAGGTTTCGCCGGCCGCAGCCAGATCTTCTGCAGTCACCGCGCGATAATCGACGGGGACGCCGCTTTCCTTCGCATGGGCCGAGGCGATGCCGATATTCTTTTCCGAGGGATCGGCACCGATGACGGTGGCGCCCATGCGGGCAACGGGTTCCGACAAAAGGCCGCCGCCGCAGCCGATATCGAGAATGCGCAGGCCTTCAAGCGGCCGATGCGCCTTTGGGTCGCGGTCGAAATTCTGGCAGATGCGCTCGCGGATGTAAGAGAGACGAACGGGATTGAACTTGTGAAGCGGGCGGAATTTTCCGGTCGGGCTCCACCATTCGGCAGCCATTTTCGAAAACCATTCGACCTGATCCTTGTCGACTGTCGTCCGGGCTGCTTCCGTCATCTTTTCGATCCTTCGCGTTTGGATGCTGAAGTCGGACGTTGTGCGAAAGAAGTCAAGTGTGCCGCGCGTTCCTGTGCTGGTTGCGTATGCCGTTCTGGATGAGGTGCAGGAATTCCCAAGGCTTGCGGTGCTTCAATTCCCCGTTTCGCAGATCTGTCAGTTTTTCCGATACGCCCCGGACGGATGCATAATAATCTGCTGTGGCATTGGACATGCACATGGGAAGACCGGCGCAGGCCGTACCGCTCAGCCCGATCTCCTTATGCGCGCGGATCACACCTTTTTGGTGGGCGGAGGGCTGCATGGGACCTTCGCAGAACTGATGCCGGCGGCACATCCTGTAACGGCAATGGCGGCTGCGTATGTTTGTGAGCGTTGCCGCAAGGCGCCACGCTTCTTCATGGGTTTCTGCACGGCGTTTCTCGTATTCGGAAAAATCTTGGCCTTTCATCGGTGATCTCCCTGTTGTCGGTTTGCGGGAAGCACAGTCATCCCTTGGTGACTGAGCGTTTTCAGTTTCGGCCGGGACACGTCGGGTGCCTCGAATTGAATTTTTATAAATGACACTCGGCGTGTCCCGTTCGGTGTGTTTTTCCGCGCAACTCCGGTCCGTCTGCAGCGGCCTGGACGCTTGAGCCCTTGCGGGCTGCCTGACCGGTTTGTGTGCGACACACGCACGCCTTGTTCAGGGGCAGACCATTTTCTGCGCAGCCCCGCATGTCCCGCCTGCATAAGGGCGGTCCACACGATCACCGGCTCCACTTCGCCGGTTACGCGGACCGGTGTAGCCGAAGCGGAACGGGATGATTTTAGGCACGGGGTGGGGACGCGGGGATGGAAGCTGGCCGATTTTTCCTTAAGTGGTTGAATTTGATGATCTCAACCGGTTCGAACGTCCCGCTTTTGCGGTAATTGCGAGGGTGAACGAATGCCCACCGTGTTATTCATGAGCTATTCAGGCGAATGCTGGAACAATCAGGGCCAGTCGACATTTTATGGCAATAAAAACGCGATGCGAAAACAATGTCTCGCTTCGTAAAAGTCCTCAGGAGGAAATCCCTTGAACAAGTTCTTGATGAGTGCTGCCGCCTTCTGCACGCTCCTCGTGGCGCCATCTATCGCTGACGCAGCGGTTCGCGGTACTGCCACTGCGAACGTCAACATGCGATCCGGCCCCAGCACCGGTTATCCGGCCGTCACCGTCATCCCCTATGGCGCGCCGGTGACGATCTATGGCTGCATGAGTTCGGTAAACTGGTGCGACGTTAACTTTGACGGCGGGCGCGGCTGGGTATCCGGCAATTACGTGCAGGCATCCTACCGATCGAACCGGGTTTATGTCGCACCGGATTATTATGGTGGCCTCGGCATCCCGTCGGTGACGTTCGATGTCGATCGTTACTGGGGCAGCTATTACCGCGACCGGAATTTCTATCGCGAGCGTGACCGCTGGCGCGATTATAACTGGCGTGCCGAGCGGCCATTGCCGCCTCCGCCGCGCTGGGACGATGGTCGCCGTCCGCCACCACCTGGCGGCTGGGATCGCAATCGCGATCGCGACAGATGGGACCAGAGCCGGGACCGTGATCGGGACCGTTGGGATCGCGACAGAGACCGTGACCGCGAAGCCCGAGATCGGGACAGAGATCGCGACCGTCCGCGCTTTGACAACAATGACCGGCGTCCTTCGCCGCCTCCTGGTTGGGATCGTGACGACCGGCGTGACCGGGATCGCGACAGAGATCGTGACCGCAGCAGGGAACGTGACAGAGATCGCGACCGTCCGCAGCGCGAAGAGCAGCGGCCACCACGGGCCGAGCGTCCGCAACGTGAGGAACAGCGCCCGCCCCGTGCCGAACGGCCGCAGCGCGAAGAGCAGCAGCAACGTCAGCAACGCAACCAGAACTGCGTCATTGGTCCGAACTGCAACTGATGACGTCGAACTTGATCGAGGAGGGGCCGCGCAAGTGGCCCCTTTTCCGTTTTGCCTTCTGGTTATGGTGAAACCTGCCCTCCACTTTTATGACAGGCGTACTGTTTGCCACTGTTCCGGCCATTGCGTGGCTGCGCCCTTTTCGCTATGAGACGCCAACTCGAAGTCCAGGCTGTGGCCGGGATATTCTGCGGTAGCAAATAGACGCCCCGGCATGGCCGAGGGCGAGTTGGTGGTTTTCGTCGTATGGCTCGCATCGTCATGAAGTTCGGCGGCACGTCCGTCGCCAATCTCGAACGCATTCACAATGTCGCACGCCATGTGAAACGTGAAGTCGATGCCGGGCACGAAGTTGCCGTCGTCGTCTCCGCCATGTCCGGCAAGACCAACGAACTGGTCGGCTGGGTGCAGGACATGCCGAAAGTCGCGGGCGCCAATTCACCGTTCTACGATGCGCGCGAATATGATGCGGTCGTGGCATCCGGCGAACAGGTGACGTCCGGCATCCTGGCGATCGCGCTGCAGTCAATGGGCATCAATGCCCGCTCCTGGCAGGGTTGGCAGATCCCGATCCGTACCGACAGCGCCCATGGCGCGGCGCGTATCCAGGAGATCGACGGGTCCGACATCATCAAGCGGATGGGCGAGGGCCAGGTGGCCGTGGTTGCCGGTTTCCAGGGCATCGGTCCGGATAACCGGATCGCGACCCTCGGTCGCGGCGGTTCCGATACGTCCGCCGTTGCCATTGCCGCAGCCGTCAAGGCTGATCGCTGCGACATCTATACGGATGTGGACGGTGTCTATACGACCGACCCGCGCATCGTGCCGGCAGCGCGCCGGATGAAGAAGGTGTCTTTCGAGGAAATGCTCGAAATGGCCTCGCTTGGTTCGAAGGTGCTGCAGGTGCGCTCTGTCGAGCTGGCCATGGTCCACAAGGTCCGCACCTTCGTGCGCTCCAGTTTCGAAGATCCCGATGCGCCGGGCATGGGAGACTTCTTGAACCCGCCCGGTACTTTGATTTGCGACGAGGAAGAGATCGTGGAACAGGAAGTCGTCACCGGCATCGCTTACGCCAAGGATGAAGCGCAGATTTCGTTGCGCCGTCTCTCCGACCGCCCGGGCGTTTCTGCCGCCATATTCGGCCCGCTGGCCGAAGCCCATATCAATGTCGACATGATCGTCCAGAATATTTCAGAGGACGGATCGAAGACCGACATGACCTTCACCGTGCCTTCGGGCGACGTGCAGAAGGCGATGAAGGTTCTCGAGGACAACAAGGCGAAGATCGGTTTCGACGTCGTGCAGACCGAATCAGGCCTGGCGAAAGTGTCGGTGATCGGTATCGGCATGCGCAGCCATGCGGGCGTCGCCGCCCACGCATTTCAGGCACTTGCCGAAAAAACGATCAACATCAAGGCAATCACCACGTCCGAAATCAAGATTTCCATCCTGATCGACGGCGCCTATTCGGAACTTGCAGTTCGGACTTTGCATTCCGCTTACGGGCTGGATAAGAATTGATCGTAAGCCGGTTTGCCGCGTCCTGATTTGCAGGGCGCGGCCACTTCCGGATTGTAAGAGCTAATTCGGGAGCAGTGATGCCGATGAGAGACCTGTCGGCAGGTCCGCGCGTTCTGTTAAAGCGTCTGCGCGAACTGATGGCCGAGCCATTGGAACCGCAGGAACGCCTCGACCGGATCGTGCGCCAGATCGCCAGCAACATGGTGGCGGAGGTCTGCTCCGTCTACGTGCTGCGTTCGGACGGCGTGCTGGAACTCTATGCGACGGAAGGCCTCAACAAGGAGGCCGTGCATACGTCGCAATTGCAGATGGGGCAGGGCCTCGTCGGCACGATCGCCGCATCCGCGCAGCCGCTCAATCTTTCCGATGCACAATCGCATCCCGCCTTCCGCTACCTGCCGGAGACGGGCGAAGAAATCTATCATTCCTTCCTCGGTGTGCCGATCCTGAGGGCCGGGCGCACGCTCGGGGTCTTGGTCGTTCAGAACAAGGCAAGCCGGAACTATCGCGAGGACGAGGTCGAGGCGCTCGAAACCACCGCGATGGTGATCGCCGAGATGATCGCCACCGGCGATCTCAAGAAGATCACGGCACCCGGGCTGGAACTCGATCTCACCCGTGCGGTGACGATCCAGGGCAATGGTTATAATGAGGGTATCGGGCTCGGCCATGTGGTGCTGCACGAGCACCGCATCGTCGTCACCAATCTCCTGAACGAGGATTCGGACAAGGAACTGGTCCGGCTCGGCGAAGCGCTCGGCTCGCTGCGGATCTCGATCGACGACATGCTGTCGCGCCGCGACGTGGCGCAGGAGGGGGAGCATCGCGAGGTGCTCGAGACCTACCGTATGTTTGCCCATGACCAGGGCTGGGTTCGCCGCATGGAAGAGGCGATCCATAACGGCCTGACCGCCGAAGCGGCGGTCGAAAAGGTGCAGAGCGACACCAAGGCGCGGATGATGCGCATGACGGATTCGTATCTGCGCGAGCGGATGCATGATTTCGACGACCTCGCCAACCGGCTACTGCGCCAGCTGACCGGGTTTTCGGGCCGCAGCATGGACGAGTTGCCGTCCGATTCTATCGTGCTGGCTCGTGCAATGGGTGCGGCGGAACTGCTTGATTATCCGCGGGCCAACCTGCGTGGCCTCGTTCTGGAAGATGGCGCGGTGACCAGCCACGTGGTGATCGTTGCACGGGCCATGGGCATCCCGGTGGTTGGACAGGCGGTAGGGCTTGTGGCGCTTGCCGAAAACGGCGACGCGATCATCATCGATGGCGACGACGGTCAGGTGCATGTTCGGCCGATGTCGGACCTGCAGAATGCCTATGAAGAAAAGGTTCGCCTTCGCGCCAAGCGCCAGGAACAGTTCCGGGCGCTCAGATCCGTAGAGCCTCTGACCCGGGACGGCCGGCATATCAGTCTCAACATGAATGCCGGTCTGCTCGTGGACCTGCCGCAGCTGGCGGAATCGGGAGCGCTCGGCATCGGGCTTTTCCGCACCGAGCTGCAGTTCATGATTGCCTCCACCATGCCGAAGCTGGAAGAGCAGGAATCCTTCTATCGCGGTGTTATCAAGCAGGCGGCCGGGCGTCCGGTGACGTTCCGCACGCTCGATATCGGCGGCGACAAGGTGGTCTCCTATTTCCGCGCGCAGGAAGAGGAAAACCCGGCGCTTGGATGGCGGGCGATCCGTCTGGCGCTGGACCGGCCGGGGCTGCTGCGCACGCAGCTGCGTGCTTTGCTGCGGGCGTCTGCCGGCACCGAGCTGCGGATGATGGTGCCGATGGTGACCGAGGTTTCGGAAATCCGGGCGGTGCGCGATCTGCTGCAGAAGGAAGTGCAGTATCTTTCGAAATTCGGCCATACCTTGCCGCGCAAGCTGCAGTTCGGGGCGATGCTGGAAGTGCCGTCGCTGATGTGGCAGCTCGACGAGCTGATGGCCGAGGTCGATTTCGTTTCGGTCGGGTCGAACGATCTGTTCCAGTTCTCTATGGCGGCCGACCGCGGCAATGCGCGGGTTTCGGAGCGGTTCGACAATCTCGGCAAGCCATTCCTGCGCATCCTGCGCGATATCGCGCGGGCTGGCGAACGCAACCGGACGCTGGTGACGCTCTGTGGAGAGATGGCCGGCAAGCCGCTGTCTGCTATGGCGCTGATCGGCGTCGGGTTCCGCTCGGTCTCGATGGCCGCGACCTCGATCGGGCCGGTCAAGGCGATGCTGCTGGCGCTCGATGCCGGGCAGCTGGAAGCCGAGCTGAATGCAGCGCTGGACGATATCCGGTCGCAGGAGCCGATCCGGGATCTGCTTTTGCGGTTTGCGCAAACGAATAACATTCCGCTTTAGTGATTGAATGGTGGCCAGTGGTCGAGCTATGAGCTTTGACCGTCATCCTCGGGCAATGGATCAAGTCCTATGTCCCGAGGATCTATCCACGCTGATAGGTAGCAGATCCTCGGCACAAGGCCGAGGATGACGAGCGGCATATTTGGAGTTCTATAATTGGCGAAGCTTCCTGTCGAAAAGATGCGCGAGCTGGAACGCCGGTTCGGCGAGATCGAGGCGCGTATGTCGGAAGGTCCCGCTGCCGACGTCTATGTGAAACTCGCATCGGAATATTCCGAACTGCAGCCGGTGGTGGGCAAGATCCGCGAATATGAAAAGACCGTCGCCGAGGTGGCGGACCTGAGGGCGATGCTGTCCGAAAAGGGCATCGACCGCGAGATGCGCGAGCTTGCCGAAATGGAGCTGCCGGATGCGGAAGAGCGCATCGAGGCGTTGGAAAAGGACATGCAGGTGCTGCTCTTGCCGAAGGATGCGGCCGACGAAAAGAGCGCCATCCTGGAAATCCGGGCAGGCACCGGGGGCAACGAGGCGGCGCTTTTTGCCGGCGACCTGTTTCGCATGTACGAACGTTATGCCAGCGCGCATGGATGGAAGGTCGAAGTGCTTTCCGCCAGCGAAGGCGAGGCGGGTGGATATCGCGAAATCATCGCGACAGTTTCCGGCCGAGGCGTATTCTCCAAGCTGAAATTCGAGAGCGGCGTTCATCGCGTGCAGCGCGTGCCGGATACAGAAACGCAGGGGCGCATCCACACGTCGGCGGCAACCGTGGCGGTTCTGCCGGAAGCGGAAGAGATAGACATCGAGATCCGCCCGGACGATATCCGTATCGACACGATGCGCGCATCCGGCGCCGGCGGCCAGCACGTCAACACGACCGACTCTGCGGTGCGCATTACCCACCTGCCGACGGGGCTTATCGTCACCAGTTCGGAAAAGTCGCAGCACCAGAACCGCGCCAAGGCGATGCAGGTTCTGCGTTCGCGTCTTTATGACATGGAACGCCAGAAGGCCGATAGCGAACGGTCTGCCGACCGCAAGAGCCAGGTCGGGTCCGGCGACCGGTCGGAACGTATCCGCACCTACAACTTTCCGCAGGGCCGTGTGACCGACCACCGTATCAACCTGACGCTTTACAAGCTTGACCGGATGATGATGGGCGAAATCGACGAAGTGGTCGATGCGCTGATCGCCGATTACCAGGCCGGTCAGCTGGCGCAGCTGGGCGAGCAACAGGGATGACGACATTAGGCGAAGCCGTAGCCGATGCGAGAGCCCGGTTTTCGGCGGCCGGTTTTTCCGATGCGGCGATCGAGGCGCGGATCCTGATCGGCGGATTGCTGCAGCTTTCAGCCACGGAAATATTCGTTGGCGGCGATCGCATGCTCGATACCGCGGCGGTGGCCCGAATAGAGGATGCCGTTGCGCGCCGCTTGAAACGGGAGCCTGTGCATCGCATATTGGGTAGACGAGAATTCCACGGGCTGGATTTCCTGCTTTCTCAGGAAACGCTGGAACCGAGACCCGATACGGAAGTTCTGGTCGACAGCATTCTCGATCATGCCCGTCAAGCGAGCGACAGAAAATTTCGCATTCTCGATCTCGGAACCGGTACCGGCGCAATTCTTCTGGCATTGCTGGACGCTCTGCCATCGGCGATCGGCACGGCAAGCGATATTTCCGCCGATGCGTTGAATACGGCGGCGGAGAATGCAAGGCAGCTTGGTCTCGATCAACGGTTTACGGCAGTGCAAAGCCACTGGTTTGACAAAATTGACGGGTGTTTCGACATAATCGTGTCAAATCCTCCCTATATACGTAGCGATGTCATCCCCGCTCTGGACCCCGAAGTCCGCGACTTCGATCCTGTTGCAGCATTGGACGGTGGGCCTGACGGGTTATCCGCTTATCGCGAGATCGCAAACCGCGCCGACGGCTTCCTTCAGCCTGACGGTTGCATAGGGGTTGAGATCGGTTTCGATCAGAGACAAGCGGTAACCGAGCTATTCGAAGCCGCAGGTTTCAAGTTGATACAGGCACAGCGAGATTATGGCGACAATGATCGCGTATTGATATTTGCCAAGCCTGTGTTTGATGTTGCGAAGCAAAAGAAAAAGCTTGGAATTACAAATGAAGCGCGATAGCTTGAGCTTACGCATCGGGGCAGCTGGGAATGAACAGCGATTCGTTCGGGTTACGGGTCAATCCTTAATTCTGCTTTTTTCGAAGGGCCGACAAGGTTGAGCACTCCCGGTGCGTGAATCAGGTAATTTGACTTTGAAAGCGGCAGGCCGCGTTGGTCGACCTGCGCGTAACACGCGAAGTCTTGTACCGGCTTTTGACCGGCGAGCCGCGTGGCCCCTTATCAGCGAAGACAGAGAGTTGGTGAACGATAAATGAGGCCAGGACAGCAGAACAAGCGTGGTCGAGGGCGTGGTAACAACAATAACGGCGGCGGCAGCAGCAACGGTGGTGGTGGTAACAACAACTTCCAGCGCAAGGGTGGAAACCCGCTCAGCCGGACCTATGACAGTTCCGGACCGGATGTAAAAATCCGCGGCACTGCCCAGCATATCGCAGAAAAGTATTCAAATCTCGCCCGCGATGCCCAGAGTTCGGGCGACCGCGTGATTGCAGAGAACTACTTGCAGCATGCCGAGCATTACTATCGCATTATCGCGGCCGCGCAGGCCCAGATGCAGGACCGCTTCCAGAGCCAGGATCGCGCCGACTATCAGGATCGTGACGGCAATTCGATCGATCAGGACGATATGGACGGCGGCGATGGCGACGATCTCGGTTACGCGCCGCAGCCCGTCTTCGAAGAGCAGCAGCCACAACCGCAGCCGCAGCGCCGCGAGCAGCCGCCCCAGGGACAGGATCAGCAGCCGCGCGAAAACCGACGCGACCGCGAACCGCGCCGTGACCGGCGTCCAGATCGCCCGGAACGTGCCGAGCGTCCCGTCGAACCGAAGGCAGAGCAGAAGCCTGAGCCAAAGGTAGAGCAGAAGATCGTGGCGGCACCTCAGGTGACCGAGGCAGCCGAGATTTCCGCCCCCGTAGTTGACGGTTCAGGTCCGCAGCCGGTGATCGACGGTACCCCGGCCGAAGTGGCTGTCGAGGAAGCAGCTCAGGCAGAGGCGGCCCCTCGTCGTCGTCGCGCCGCTGCTACCCGTCCTCGCCGCCAGCCCCGCAAGACTGCGGAAGGTGCGGAAGGCGATGATGCTGCTCCGGCACTCGTTACCGAGGAAGCCGGCGAATAAGCCAGGTTACGATCGCGAATAATAGAAAATCCGGCCATCGGCCGGATTTTTTTCGTTTGGGACCGGAATTTTGTCTATGGCGCAAAATGTCCGCATCGAAACGATTGAATGCCGCCTTTTGCCAAGAAACCGCGGCGTGCGTTTAAAAATTCCCTAGGTGTCTAATTTTTCAAACGATTATAATGCTTTACCGCAGTGCGGAAATTCGTTGCGTTGTCGCAAAATTCCGCTCTAGATAGATTTTTAGGCGGTATCCGACCGCAATTTTTGATCATTCCACCCGATAGATCTGCTGGGAGCGATTTCATGACGACATTCGAAACCTACCTTGACGCCCGCAACGGCACTGTGCTGGACGACGATCTTGTGGTCGTTCTTCGCAACATTGCCGAGGCTACACGGCAGATTTCGGACAAGCTCAGAACATCGTCACTGGATGGCCTGACCGGCTCCACCGAAGTGACGAATGTGCAAGGCGAGACGCAGAAGCCGCTCGACATCCTGTCGAACGACATCATGCTGGAAGCCTGCCGCCGGTCTGCCTCGGTTTCCTTCGCGGTATCGGAAGAACTCGATACGGAAGTCGCCATCCATGCAGACGGCAAATATGCGGTCATTTTCGATCCGCTGGACGGGTCTTCCAATCTCGACGTCAACGTCACGGTGGGCACGATCTTCTCGGTGATCAGGGCGACGACGGCCGATGACATCCTGAAGAGCGGACGCGGTCAGCTGATTGCCGGTTATGCCGCCTATGGGCCGCAGACGGGTCTGGTGCTGACGATCGGCCAGGGCGTGCAGATGTTCACGCTGAACGACGAAGGCGTTTACATGCTGACCAATGCCGATGCGAAGATCGTGCCGGAAGCCAAGGAATTCGCCATCAACGCCGCACGCCGTTCTTCCTGGGACGATGCGGTCGCTGCCTATATCGAAGATGCGATCGACAATGGCCACAACATGCGCTGGGTCGGTTCGATGGTCGCCGATACGCACCGCATCTTCAATCGTGGCGGCGTGTTTCTCTATCCGGCCGACCGCAACAAGCCGGCATCCGGCGGTCGTCTTCGGCTGCTCTACGAGGCAAACCCGATCGGTCTTCTGGTGGAAGCTGCCGGCGGAGCGGCAATCATCGGCACGACGACGATCCTCGACATCGAGCCAACCTCGCTACATCAGCGCGTACCTGTGATTTTCGGCTCCAAGACCGAAGTGGACAAGATCAGTGCTGCCTATCAGGAACGTGTTCTGGGAGCTGCTGCGGCGGAGTAACCGGGCCGAGCGCGTTTAGACTTATCCAGTCCGGGGCATCACCAATGCTCCGGATTTTTTTCAGACGACACATAAGGCTGTTCCGCGCAGCAGCGAACGAATAGCGGCGAAAAATTACAAAAAAAACGAAGTTGCGTTGAGCTTTGATAATTATGGGTACTTATTGGTACTCAAAATTAACGGATGGCCTGAATAATTGTCCCGGTTCAGTTCGGAGAATTATCATGATCAGTTCAATATCCAGTTCGACGACATCCACCATCCTGTCATCGTCGACTACCAGCACCAGCACGTCTTCCATCGAGAAACAAATCACCGCGAAGCAAGCCGAACTCGAGGCAGAGGAAGACGAGGAAAAGAAAACCGAAATCCAGGCCGAGATCGACGCGCTCGAAAAGCAGCTGCAAGCGGCGCAACAGTCCGGCAGTTCATCCGAAAAATCTTCAGGGGAGAGCAATCGGGCCGCCAGCGGTTCATCTGAGAAATTCTCAGGGGAGAGCAGCCGGATCGGTACCGGGAATTTCGATGAGACGACGGAATTCGGAGACCGCGTTCTTTACGTCTGAAACCTGACTACTTACGACGCATTCTAGGTTAAAAGACGCGGCGACCACGCCTCTACCGCTCGTGTCCCGAACAATATCGGCTCTCACTACGGTAATATCTACCAATGGCATCTATTCGAATCGATCTTTTGATGTTTATTTCCCAGGAGTACATTTGAGATCGAATAGATGCTTTACGCGATCAGGTATTTTCTTGTCTGGCCTGTCTCGATAACCAGAAAAACAACCGATTGGTTGCCTGCGGTATTCTTTCGCAAGCGGCGCCTTGTCAGCGGCGAATATGCGGCCGGATGCCTGATGATGCGCTTTGTAGACGGAAAACCTATCTATCGGGCAATGACCATCGAGGAAGAGCAGGATTTCAGGGAAGAGACATCCATCTGACTTCCAGAGCATTTCCGCCTTTCTTCGAAACGCGAAACGGCTCTATCTCTTCGTTTAAGCGCAAAACCGGTGCCCACTTTTGCTGGAATTGCTGTAGCTGCGTGATCGCAGAGGGCGGCAGGATGATCGCAACGGGCAGGAAAAGCGTTTTGCCCTCAGGCAACAGAACCAGGCCGGGCGTTTGCGCCGGCCTGGTGAAGGTTCAAAACAAGGTGCGAGCACTTTCGCATTCGTCGCGGGCCTCATCGAATTCATCGACATGAGCCTCGGCGAAAGCCTGGAAATCGGGATCGCGAATATCCGCTATAGCCTGCGGCATGCCGTGGTCCATTATCAGGTTCTTGAATATTCCAATAAGTTGGGTGTTCTTGTCTTCCGACATGGGATTAACCTCTGATGCTACAACGAAGCTCACCCCCGAAAGCCTCGGCTAACGAGATAGGTGTGCGCCTGCTGCGACAAAATGGCCAATCACGAGTTTCTGATTGGCCGATCACGGTCTGCTGATCTGAACCGGTGAAACGCGGCCTCGATCCGGCCTGTTTAGACAAGCGCCAAATCCTTCATCATGCTTCTTTAAAATCGGAAAAAACGCTCCCATATCTTGGGGGAAGCCGGAGTATCCGGTGGGGCTTGCCTCATGGAGGGAGCTCAATCTCAATCATCGGCCTGTGCCTTTTGAAGGGCGGGGCGATTTCAGGAGGTACGACATGAATATCGAGAAATATTCCGAACGGGTGCGCGGTTTTCTGCAGTCGGCCCAAACCCAGGCGCTTTCCGCCGGCCACCAGCAGTTCACGCCGGAGCATCTCTTGAAGGTGCTGCTTGACGATGACCAGGGCATGGCGTCGTCGCTGATCGACCGCGCCGGCGGCAATGCCAAGGACGCGCGGATCGCCAATGATGCGGCGCTTGCAAAATTGCCGAAGGTTTCCGGCGGCAATGGCGAAATCTATCTTTCACAGCCGCTGGCCAAGGTGTTTTCCACCGCGGAAGAAGCCGCCAAGAAGGCCGGTGACTCGTTCGTTACCGTCGAGCGGCTGTTGCTTGCGCTTTTGATCGAGAGTTCCGCTTCGACTTCGGCAACGCTGAAGAAGGCGGGCATCACCGCGCAGGGGCTCAATCAGGTGATCAACGATATCCGCAAGGGCCGCACCGCTGACAGTGCCAATGCGGAACAAGGCTTCGAGGCGCTGAAGAAATATGCCCGCGACCTGACGGCGGATGCGCGTGACGGCAAGCTCGACCCGGTGATCGGTCGCGACGACGAAATCCGCCGCACGATCCAGGTCCTGTCGCGCCGCACCAAGAACAACCCGGTGCTGATCGGTGAACCCGGCGTCGGCAAGACGGCGATCGCCGAAGGTCTGGCACTGCGCATCATCAATGGTGACGTGCCGGAAAGCCTGAAAGACAAGCAGTTGATGGCGCTCGACATGGGTGCCCTGATTGCGGGTGCGAAATATCGCGGCGAATTCGAGGAGCGGCTGAAGAGCGTGCTCAACGAGGTGCAGTCGGAAAACGGCAATATCATCCTGTTCATCGACGAGATGCACACGCTGGTCGGTGCCGGCAAGTCGGATGGCGCGATGGATGCGTCCAACCTGCTGAAGCCGGCGCTTGCCCGCGGCGAGCTGCATTGCGTCGGCGCGACGACGCTCGACGAATATCGCAAGCATGTGGAAAAGGATCCCGCACTTGCCCGTCGTTTCCAGCCCGTCATGGTGGAAGAGCCGACGGTCGAGGACACGATCTCGATCCTGCGCGGTCTGAAGGAGAAATACGAGCAGCACCACAAGGTGCGGATCTCGGATTCGGCGCTTGTCGCCGCCGCTACGCTGTCGAACCGCTATATTACCGACCGGTTTCTGCCGGACAAGGCGATCGACCTGATGGACGAGGCCGCTTCGCGCCTTCGCATGCAGGTGGATTCGAAGCCCGAAGAGCTGGACGAACTCGATCGCCGCATCATGCAGCTGAAGATCGAGCGCGAAGCGTTGAAGAAGGAAACCGATACGGCTTCCGCCGACCGGTTGCAGCGTCTGGAAACCGAAGTCACGTCTCTGGAAGAAGAGGCCGATGCGCTGACGGCCCGCTGGCAGGCGGAAAAGCAGAAGCTCGGCCTTGCCGCAGACCTGAAGAAGCAGCTCGACGATGCCCGCAACGAGTTGGCCGCCGCCCAGCGAAAGGGCGAGTTCCAACGCGCCGGCGAATTGACCTATGGCGTCATTCCGGATCTGGAAAAGCGGCTGGTCGATGCCGAAGCACAGGATACGTCCGCCAACAGCATGGTGCAGGAGGTGGTCAACCCCGATGCGATCGCGCATGTGGTTTCCCGCTGGACCGGTATTCCGGTCGACAAGATGCTGGAAGGCGAACGCGACAAGCTGCTGCGGATGGAAGACGAGCTGGCGAAGTCCGTCATCGGCCAGGGTGATGCGGTTCAGGCGGTCTCAAGGGCGGTGCGCCGTTCGCGCGCTGGCTTGCAGGATCCGAACCGGCCGATCGGCTCGTTCATCTTCCTCGGCCCGACGGGTGTGGGCAAGACGGAGCTGACCAAGTCTCTGGCGCGCTTCCTGTTCGACGACGAGACCGCGATGGTGCGCCTCGACATGTCGGAATACATGGAGAAGCACTCCGTCTCGCGGTTGATCGGCGCCCCTCCGGGTTATGTCGGTTACGAGGAAGGCGGCGCTTTGACCGAGGCGGTCAGGCGCAAGCCCTACCAGATCGTGCTGTTCGACGAGATCGAGAAGGCGCATCCGGATGTCTTCAACGTTCTTCTGCAGGTGCTCGATGACGGGCGTCTGACGGACGGGCAGGGACGCACGGTCGACTTCAAGAACACGATGATCATCATGACCTCCAATCTCGGGGCCGAATATCTGACCGCGCTTCGCGAAGACGAGGATTCGGACAGTGTGCGCGAGCAGGTGATGAGTGTCGTGCGTGCGTCGTTCCGGCCGGAATTCCTGAACCGCGTCGACGAGATCATCCTGTTCCACCGCCTGAAGCGGAACGAGATGGGCGCAATCGTCGATATCCAGCTGCAGCGTCTGCTGAAGCTGCTCGCCGATCGTAAGGTCGAACTGGAACTCGACGGCGATGCCCGCGAATGGCTGGCCGAGAAGGGGTACGACCCGGTCTATGGTGCTCGGCCGCTGAAGCGGGTGATCCAGAAGTTCGTGCAGGATCCGCTCGCCGAGCAGATTCTCGGCGGCCAGATCCCGGACGGTTCCACCGTCAAGGTGACGTCGGGTTCGGATCGGCTGCTGTTCCGGATCAAGGGCAGCATGAGCGAAGCCGCTTAAACTACCGATTATCCGGGCCGCCCTTCGGGGCGGCCCTTTTTTATTAGATGTAATCGACCGTTAAGCGAACGGCATGGGGCGAGATGCAACCGCTTTTTCCCGCAAAGCTCAAACGGGGCGACAAGATCCGGTTTGTCTCACCGGCGAGTACGCCGGACAAAGCCTCCGCTCTGAAGCGTGCGGATGATTTGGGCCGCCTGGGTTTTGACGTCGATTTCGGCAGGCATGCCTTCGATGAGATCGACTTTTATGCCGGCACTCACGACGAACGACTGGCTGATCTGAATGAAGCCTTTCGCGATCCGGATGTGAGAGCCGTTTTTGCCACGCGTGGTGGCCGGGGTTCCTATCGGATCGCAGACAGGCTCGATTTTTCTGCGGTTTTGCGCGACCCGAAACCGCTTCTGGGATTCAGCGATATTACTGCGTTGCACATGATGCTGATGCGCCAATGCGCCCTGGTGGGCGTGCATGGCGCTCTCTATGGCGATGGCAACGGTGCCCTTGAGCCTGAAAATCTCGATATTCTCCTCAGCGTCCTGATGCAGACAGGAGAGTTTTCGTTTAAATCCCGCCAGGAGGAGGCAAGTTCGAAGCTGACGACATCGGGCATGGCCAAAGGGAAACTTATCGGCGGCAATCTCGAAACGCTGTCCACGATGATCGGCTGGGGGCTTCCCGATCTGAACGGAGCGATCCTGTTGATCGAAGCCGTGGACTGCATGCCAGGTCTGACCGATCGGGTCCTAACCCTGCTGATCAAATCCGGCTGCCTCAATGGAATTGTCGGGATTGCGGTCGGTCAGTTTACACTGCGCAACAGAGAGAAAACCGAGGCGATCATCGATATCGTCGGCGATCATATCAGCACACTCGGCGTACCTATACTCGGAGGGCTTCCTTTCGGGCATGGGTCAGGCGCGCTGACAACGCCAATCGGAAGCGCGGCGATATTGGACGCCGACGCCGGTACGCTCGCAGTCAGCTATTAAACGAGTTACTTGCTCGCAACCTCGTTCGACGCCTGCGTGTTCAGCAGGGTATCGATGCGTTTGCGCTCGTCCTCGAAACGGGCAAGCGCCTTGCCTTCGAGCGATTTGCCGCCCGGAAGCCGTACCTTCATTGCATCGACCTTGGTTCCATTGACGATCAGCTCGTAGTGGAGGTGGGCGCCGGTCGATTGGCCGGTGGAGCCAACATAACCGATGACCTGACCCTGGGTTACTTTCGCGCCTTCGCGCACACCGCGGGCAATCGCGCTCTGGTGGTTATAAGAGGAAACATAACCGTTTGCATGGCGGATCAGGGTCTGGTTGCCGTAGCCGCCCGAGTCCCAGCCGGCCTTTTCGACAATGCCGTTGCCGGTAGCGATAATCGGGGTTCCGCGGGGTGCGGCCCAATCGGTGCCGGTATGCATCAGCGCGCGTCCGAGGATCGGGTGGCTGCGCATGCCGAAGCCCGACGTCATGCGGGCGTTCGGAACGGGGCTGCGCAGCAGGAATTGCCTTATGCTGCGGCCGTCCTGATCGAAATAGTCGATCGAGTTGTCTTCGTCGGCATTCTGGAACCGATAGAAGCGGGTGTCGGTATCGCCGAAATGGGCGTTGACATAAAGAAGTTCGGAATCCTTTGAGGCCTGGCCCTTGCTGTCGGTCACCGAGAAGAAGGCTTCGATCTTGTCGGTCGAGCGCAGCTGCGCCTGCAGATCGACATTGCTCGCCAGCAGTTTGACGAGGAGAGCGGTCATATCGGTGCTCATGCCATAGGACAGGGCCGCGCGATAAATCCCGTCATAGACACTGGGCAGATCACGGCCTGCCATGATCTGGGCCGGCTGGTCACTGAATGCCGATGCGACGGCATCGAGCATTGCGGGCTCATCGGCATCGACAAAATGGCTGTGATCATCAAGTCCGACCGTGACGCGGTGTTGACCGTGCTGATAGAGGCTAGCCCGGACGACCATGACCATCTGGCCTTCCTGGATCACGCCGATACGGATGACGTCGCCGGGGCCGAGTTTGTCGCTGCCCAATCGTGTCTGCAGATATCCGGAAATCTCTTGCGCCTTGCTTTCCGGATATCCGACCTGGGTCATCGCCTCGGCGATCGACATCGGCCGGCGAACGGGAATGATGTCGTCGGCATATTCGCGGGTATGAGGCGTAATCGGCTCCGGCGCCGTCACCGACATGTTCTCTTCGACAACGCGGGCGGTCAGGCCCGGGGTCAGGTCCACATCCTCATTGGTGGAGAAACGCTGAGGGTCTACATAATAGAGAGCGGAAAGCTGGGCGTCGCCCGCCGTCAGCACCGAGCCGTTCGAACGGACGTTTTCTTCGACTTCCTCGAGCGTCATCGGGGCGGCATAAGAATAGCTGCTGCCGGAGGTCGGGAAAGCGACCGTCTGCAGGCTGACTTCGGATTCGACATTCGAACCATAGATCAGGCCGGTGCGGCTGGCTGGCGGAGGAGGTGCTTCGCTCGAGGCGAAGATCGCCAGTGGATCGAATTTTGGATAGGTTTCCGGAGCGACGTGATCGGCGGCGAGATTCATCTTCACATGGGCGAAGGGCCGCCGGCGCACGAGCTCGCGATTGCCTTCGTGGACGACGGTCGACACTTCCATGATCTTGCGATCGGTCGGCATGGCGACGATCTTGCCGCCCAGCAGCCGTTTTCCGCGCTGGACTGAATCATTGTCGTGGTCGGGAATGGCGGCGGAGGCTTCTGCCGGGATGGCGAGCTGCTGGCGGCCATCGAGTGCCGCGAAAAGGGCGACGCCCATAAGAACGGAAGAGGTGATGCCGGTGAGGAAGGTGCCGGAGAGCCAGCGGACCGAAATCTCCCGCTTGTCCGGCGCCCGACGACCATCTGCGAGGATGGGCGGTTCGTTGCCGAGCGATCGGAGGGTGTTGCGGGCCGTGTTCATGCCGTCTTAGCCAGTCCCTATATACTCGTTATTGCCATAGACAGTTTATGCTGCCCGCAGGACCTTGGGCCAAACATGTGCCCTTTTCCTCGAAATGAGTCAAATCTTCAGGCCACTTGTCTGTCCGAGGCGAAACGCAGTCCGACACATGTCCGGGCCACGGCTTTGCTCATTCCATGGGATTGTGAATTTGTCGGGGCGGTTTCAAGGCGAAGCGCCGCCATCCAGACAATTCGAGCACTCTATATAGAGGTGTCGAGGCTAAAAGCCGTCCGGATTTGATGGAATTCGCAAAAATCGCAATTAAATCATATGCTTGTCATTTTTCTGTAAAATATCGAATCCTGCCTGTTGACGTTTTTGGGTGAGTGGGACTATAACCCGGTCACTGACGAGGGCGGCGGCGCTGCTAGCGACGATGACCTTCGTTCTAAAGAAAACCACAAAGAGATTGGCGGAAGCTGATTGAGACCGGGCTTCCGGTTTGGTCTCGAGAGAGTAACGTTGTTTTGGTTTTTGAGACGGTTTTTGGCCTTTTTGGTTTGGGATCGTCGGTTATTTGACAATTGAATATG
>NZ_VDMN01000014.1 GCF_006335145.1 Aliirhizobium smilacinae
GATGCGGGATCGTCAGGTAGATGAAGCGGTTGAAGAAGTTGGCGCCGTCCATCTCCGCTGCTTCACGCTGCTCGCTGTCGAGCGACTGGAGCGCGGTGAGAAGGATGAGCGTTGCAAACGGCAGCCACTGCCAGGCGACGATGATGATGACCGAAAACAGCGGATATTGCGCAAACCAGTCGATCGGCTGCACGCCGAAGAATTTTGCGATATCGGCAAACACGCCGTAACCCGGATGCATGATCATGTTCTTCCAGATCAAGGCGGCCACCGGCGGCATGACGAAGAAGGGCGAGATCACCAGGATGCGCACGATGCCCTGGCCGAAGATCGGCTGGTCGATCAGGAGCGCGATGGCAGTGCCGCCGATCACGGTGATGGCAAGCACGCCGAGCACCAGAAGCAGCGTGTTCCAGATCGACTGGAAGAAGGCCGGATCGGTGTAGAAATACTGGTAATTGAAGAAACCTGCGAAGCTGACATTCTGAGGTGTCAGCAGATTGTAGTTCTGGAACGAGTAGTACAGCGTCATTGCGAGCGGTACGGCCATCCAGATCAGAAGAACGACGACGGAGGGCGCCATCATAAGGCGTGCCAACGTCCGGGTATTCTGCGTTGCCATTCAAATCCCCGAAAGGTTCACTCGGATATCTGCCCCACCGAGGCATCCGATAATTGCTCGAACGTGGAAAGCTTCAGACAGGGTGAGGACGGGCTGCACGATCATATGTGCCCAGCACAGCATCTACAGCAGCGATCAGGATGTCCTGCATCCCTGCAACATCTCTCAGATCATGTCGCGGGAGATATTGGCGCAGTAACGGTTCGGGGATCTTTCTGCCTTCCAGGACAGTTGCCAACGCCTCCACGGCCGCAGCGGCTTCCGGCCTGTTCCAGTAATAACGGATCCGGTCGCTGTAGCTGTAATGCCGCTGGAGGCGAAGCGATGCCTCGTCTCCATGATAATGCCCCTGCCAGTCGCCGGGATGCTCGAGCATGAGTTTTTCCATCCCCATGGCAAGCGCTCGCGCCCCATAGGACGGCACGAGTTCCGAAGCGATCATGTCGAGCGCATAAAGAGCCTCGCGATAGGCGAAGGTCAGCCCGGGGCCGACCTTCAGAATCGCGAATCCATCTCGCACCAGCGAAGTCAGTGCCTCCTCCGGCTGATAATCCGTAGAGTGGGCTTCGAACACCAGGCTATCGTCATCCTGCAGGACGGCTGCCAGGGCCCCGGCCTTCGGAGGTTCGTAGACGATGACATTATCGCTGCCGAATTCAACCCCGGGCTGGACGACGAATGCCAGTATCCTTTTGAGGGCGTCGTGAAGACCCGCAGCCTCGAAGATCTCGCGGTGTATCGCAATGGTCGCCCGAGCCGCCTCCGGTGAAGTCGGCTCGACACTATCCAGCATATGATCGGCACCACCTGGGACGGGGACTTCGGTCCCGAGGATATACACGGGCATCGGAAGGCCCGCAGTCCTCGCGGTCTCTTCCGCGATCGCACAGAGATCCGCAGCACGCTTGGCGATGGTCTGGTCATCAAGAGGGACGGATTCACCTGCGCACCCCATCGAGGTGTCTATGTGAATCTTGCTGAAGCCTGCCGCAACATATGCCCGAACCATGTCGCGCGCCTTGGCCAGGGCATCCTCTGCCCGCTCCTTACGCCATGGGTTGGGACCGAGATGGTCACCGCCCAAGATCACCAGATCCCGGCGCAGCCCCTCCTCATCCGCCATTCTGCCGACCAGATCCACGAAATCAGCGGGTGTCATTCCCGTATAGCCACCGAGGTGATTGACCTGATTGCAGGTCGCCTCGATCAATACATGGCTTTCAGCGACGCTGGCACGGCGGAGCGCGGCTCGCAGCACCACTGGATGTGCCGAGCATACCGACGTGATTCCGAAAGGTGTACCTTTGACGCGAGCGGACGACAGTTCCAGAAGATAGTTGCTCATGTCAGATGTCCGATCGGTTGGCTTGAATGAATTCGTCTAGTTCCGCAAAGCTGGAGACACCCTCCATCGGGCCTCGGCGTGTCACTGTTCGTGCTCCCGCTGCGTTGGCGTAACGAAGCGCCTCGTCATGAGGTCTGCCCTGCCGACGGCAGGTGACGTAGGTCGCGCCGAAACAGTCCCCCGCACCGGTCGGATCGACCTCTTCGACGATGAAGGCCGGGCAGTCGAACCTCTTGCCTGACACGAGGCATGATGAACCCTGCGCACCGCGCTTGAGAACGATCTCCGAGATGCCTGATGCCAGAAGAGAGGCGACTGCTGCGTCTTCATCATCGAGACCCGCTGCGATCGCGAGCTCCTCACCCGACGGAAGAAGCAGATCCGTGACGCCCAGGATCTGGTCGAGACGCTTGCGGGCGTCCGCCTGTCCGGTGAGCAGTTCCTTGCGGATGTTGGGATCGAACGACACCGAGCCGCCACGCGATTTGACGGCGGCGACAGACTCCATCAGGATTTCTGCGATCCCCGGAATTGCAAAGGCCGAGCCCATGACATGCACATGCCCTGCCCGCTCGACAAGCTCTCTGGCACCGTCAGTCATGCGGATCATGCCGGACGCGGATTTGGCGATATTGAAGACGAAATCCCTGTTGCCGTCTTCACGGTAGCGGACGAATGCACTCCCCGTCGGCATGTCGGACAATATCTCGATCGCGGAGACGTCTGCACCGTCACGCTTGAGCCGCTCGATGTTCAGACGACCGAAGTCGTCATCTCCGACTGCGGAGATGATCCCTGCCGGGCTTCCCAATTTGGCAACCTGATCGATGAATATCGCGGGAGCGCCACTCGGAAACGGCCCGATCAGCGGCTGCGGCTCCAAGAAGCCTGCGCCGATGGACGTCGACATGATTTCCACCAATATCTCGCCTGCCGTTATCGTAGGCCCGAGCGTTTCAGCTGCCAAAGCGGATGCGACTCTCATGGTTCCTCCCAGATGCTCGCTGTTTGTAGGCAATGCCTCAAACTTCCCGCAGCAATAGGATCCCGATCACATTGAGTCAATCAATTTTAACGCGCGTAAACTTTTGCGGTGCAACATGCTCTCATTAAACCGGGAGCAGATTTCAAGCAGATTCAGTAGATTGCGCGATTGCTGCACTCGCGTATATGCTTAAACGACACGCTAAACGAGCTCAGTGGGAACACTACTCACTCAAGGTCCAGCTTGACAGAATGCCTCATCAAGTAAATAAAGTTTACATGCGTAAGGTTTGCGCACCAACACTCGCAATGGAGGAGATTGTCATGAGTGTAAAGACAAGCATTCTACTATCGTCTGCAGTCGGCTTTGGTCTGCTCGCAGGTCTGGCCCACGCCGAGGAAATCACCGTCGCAACCGTCAACAACGGCGACATGATCATCATGCAAAAGCTCTCCACCAAGTGGGAGCAGGAAACGGGCAACAAGATCAACTGGGTCGTTCTCGAGGAGAACGTTCTGCGCGAACGGGTCACGACCGATATCGCAACGGGCAGCGGCCAATTCGACATCATGACCATCGGCGGATACGAGGCCCCTATCTGGGGTAAGTCCGGATGGCTATCCACCGTGGACGACCTCGGTGACGATTATGACTACGCCGACCTGCTCGATCCGATCAAAAAGGGACTGACGGTCGACGGCAAGCTTTATGCAGTTCCGTTCTACACCGAGAGCTCGTTCACTCTGTACCGTAAAGATCTCTTCGAGGCTGCCGGCATCAAGATGCCCGACCAGCCCACCTATGATCAGATTAAACAGTACGCCGCGAAGCTCACGGACAAATCCAAGGGCCAAAGTGGCATCTGCCTGCGCGGCAAGCCAGGCTGGGGCGAAAACATGGCCTTCTTCGGCACCATGGTGAACACCTATGGCGGCCGCTGGTTCGACATGGACTGGAAGCCGCAGCTCAATACCGAGCCGTGGAAGAAGGCAACGACCGATTACGTCGAGCTGCTAGGCAAGTACGGGCCACAGGGCGCGACCGCCAACGGCTTCAACGAAAACCAGACGCTTTTCGCCTCCGGCCGGTGCGCCATGTGGATTGATGCCACCTCGGCGGCAGGCCGCGTCTATGATCCCAAGCAGAGCCAGGTCGCCGACAAGGTGGCTTTCACCCGCTCTCCGGTCGCGGTCACGCCTGCAGGCTCGAGCTGGTCGTGGTCGTGGAACCTCGCCATCCCGGCGACGACCAAGAAAGGCGACACCGCTCGGTCGTTCCTCAAGTGGGCGACCTCGAAGGACTATGTGAAGCTGGTCGGAGAATCCGAAGGTTGGGTTGCCGTTCCTCCGGGAACCCGCAAGTCGACCTACGCCCTGCCGGAATACCAGAAAGCGGCTCCGTTCGCGGCAACCGTTCTCGAGGCGATCATGTCCGCGGACCCGTCGAAGCCTACAAAGGATCCAGTGCCTTACACCGGCGTCCAGTTCGTTGCCATTCCTGAATTCCAGGCGATCGGTACGTTCGTGGGCCAGCAGATCAGTGCGGCACTTGCCGGACAGCAGTCCGTTGACGCCACGCTGGAAGCGGCCCAGACCCAGGTAACCCGCGATATGACCCGCGCGGGCTACATCAAGTAGGACGTCAGCCTGCCTTCGTGGCAGGTCCTCCCGAGGGGAGCCCGGCAGCGCGCTGCCGGGCTCTGACCCTGGGCTAAGAAATCGAAACCGTGAACAGTCGGATCCCGTGTGTGGACTGGCTCGTCGGAGATCAAAGACATGAGACTGAAAGACAAGGTTGCCTTCATCACTGGCGGCGCGAGAGGCATCGGGCTTGGATTCGCAGAAGCGTTTGCGGCTGAGGGTGCAAAGGTCGTCATCGCCGACATCAACATCGAACGCGCAACCCAGGCTGCATCCGGCATCGGATCGGCCGCCAAGGCGGTCAAGCTCGATGTGACCGATGTCGCCGATATCGACCGTGTCGTGAAGGCCGTGGATCAGGAGTTCGGTGGAATCAACATCCTCGTCAACAACGCCGCGATCTTCGACATGGCACCGATCAACGGCATCACCGAGGACAGCTACCAGAAGGTGATGGACGTAAACCTCAAAGGGCCGCTCTTCGTCATGCGTGCCGTCTCGAACGTAATGATCGACCGCAAGCGCGGCGGCAAGATCATCAACATGGCGAGCCAGGCTGGACGCCGCGGAGAAGCACTCGTTACGCTTTACTGCGCATCGAAGGCGGCCATAATCTCCGCCACCCAGTCCGCAGCACTGGCTCTCGTCAAGCACGGAATCAACGTCAACGCGATCGCGCCGGGCGTGGTCGATGGGGAGCACTGGGAAGTTGTCGACGCCAAGTTTGCGCAGTGGGAAGGCCTAAAGCCGGGTGAAAAGAAGGCGCAGGTCGCCAAGTCCGTGCCTATCGGCCGCTTCGCCACGCCGGACGACATCAAGGGCTTGGCCGTCTTCCTCGCCTCATCCGACAGCGACTACATCCTCGCCCAGACGTACAACGTCGATGGCGGAAACTGGATGAGCTGACACGGGAGCGCAAGGAACATGAAGGCCATTCAATTCACCGGCAAGGGCCAGGCGGTTCTGGCCGACCTCCCCGACCGCGACACTGTTCCCGAGGGGCACGCGCTTATCCGTGTTCGGGCTTCTGGACTATGCCATACGGACATCGACGTGCTGCACGCCCGGTACGGCCCGGGCGGCTTTCCTGTGATCCCCGGCCATGAGTATGCTGGAGAGATCGTCGCGCTCGGTTCCAATACCGCAGGTTTCGAGGTCGGCGCCCGCATTGTCGTTGATCCCAACCTTCCCTGCGGTGTCTGCGCCTACTGCCACAAAGGCTTGAGCAATCTCTGCTCCGATCTCAAGGCATATGGCGTCACCCATGATGGTGGATTCGGAGAATACAGCACCGTCCGCTGCGATCAGGTTCATGACATCGGCGCCCTTCCGTTCGACGTCGCTGCATTGGCGGAACCGCTCGCCTGCGCTCTCAACGGCCTGGGAGCCGCCGGCGTCGGACCGGGCGAGCGGCCTCCGGAGAGGGCCATCATTTTCGGTGCCGGGCCGATCGGCCTCCTCCTCGGATTGTCGCTCAAAGCCCGTGGAGCGGGCAGTGTCACAATGGCCGACGTGAACGAAAGCAGGCTCACCTTCGCATCGTCACTCGGCCTCGACACAGCCGTTTCCGGTTCGCATGCCTTATCTTCGCGAAGGCATGATTTCGAGCTCGTCGCCGACGCAACCGGTGTACCTTCCGTGGTGGAGAAGATGATCGACCTCGTTTCGGATGGCGGAACCGCCCTCCTGTTCGGGGTCTGCCCCCCCTCAGCCACGATTTCGATCCATCCATTCGAGGTCTTCCGGCGACAGCTCAAGCTCGTCGGCTCGCATTCGCTGAACCGCAACATCCCGGAAGCACTTGATATCCTCAAGGCCGATGACGGGAGCATCGCGCGACTTGTGAGCCACAGGCTGCCGCTTGAGGAAATGCTGCCCTTCTTCCTGGCCAAGCCATCGGATCCTGCGACCATGAAGGTGCAATTCGTATCGGAGTGAAGACGCATCACCCGCCGACCGTGTGACGAGACACCGGGCTTCCATCGTGGCGGCCCAGTGCTAAAAGAGGCGGCCCAAGCTACCACGGAGCGTGAAGTGCCAAGACCGATCAAGACGATGGAAGACTTTTCCGAGTTCGTGGGCCTCTCGCGCCCTACGGTCTCGAAGTACTTCAACGATCCTTCGTCGGTTCGCAAGAAGACGCGCGACACGATCGAAGAGGCTTTGAAGAAGTCCGGATTCAAGCCGAACATGTTCGCGGTCAACCTGAACCGGCGGAGGAGCAACATCATCGGGATTGTCGTTCCGAGCACGCTGGATCCATTCTTCATGGCGCTGACGCGACGCATCGAAATCATTGCAAGCGAGGCGGGCTTCCTTGCACTGCTATTGTCTTCGGATGGTCGCGCCGACATCGAAGACGAGGCAGTGAAAACGTTCCGATCAATGAACGTCGCGGGGGCCATCGTTGCCCCGGTCTTCAGACGCGGCGGCAGCTCATCGCTGGACCAGCTCGCGAAGAACATCCCGATCGTGTATGTGGATACGCCCCCGGACATGGGAGCGGCTTATGTTGGGACGGACAACCATCAGAGCTTCGGCCTCATCGTCGACTATCTCTGCCGTTCCGGCGAGCCGCCCTGCTATTTCGGCATGCCTGAAGTCAACACGAATGCGATCGAGCGCCGGAATGCCTACCTAGACGCAATGACGGCTCGAAACCTGGCTCCCGAAATCCTCGCGCTCTCTGATGCCGCGACGTGGGACTTCGAGCGATTCGCCTTCGAGGAGGCCACGCGGCTCTTCGAGAACGTTGCCCGCCTCCCTACAAGGACGATCGTCTGCGCCAACGATCGCCTTGCCTTCGGAGTCATCGCCGCCGCTTGGCAGAAGGGTTTGAAGGTCGGCCACGGGCCGGGCTGCGATATTCGAATTGCCGGCCACGACGACCACCCGCTGTCCCAGTATGCGTGTCCTCCGCTGACCACCGTCAAGCAGAACTACAACGACATCGGAAGGCTCGCCATCGGGTTGCTGTTCAAGTTGCTGGGCGAGAAGGTCGAAGACAGCGAGATCCAGAACGGCAGGGATCAGATCCTGCTGAAATCCGAACTCATGCTCAGAGCTTCGGCTTGACGGGATCGGTAAAAGACCGTTGGGTTAGGTCTAGATAGAATTTGAAGCGATACCAATCTTATTGAACGCTATAGAGCGTGAAACCGACGTACAATTTTGGATAGACACCTAAATATTTCCGTACACCCATCACCGACTTATAAGTGCTCAAAGCAAATTCTCCTGGTGGGGCTACGCCGATCTCCATGTTTCGGTAGTTGACGATGATATTTTCATGAAAATTGACGCTATGGGCGTCCCGATCGGCGTTGGCTGCTTCGCCGTTCCAGAGACCGCCAATGCCGATCATCTAATTGCACTACATAATATTGGAGCGAGGCTGAGACCTTCTTCGACCGAAATGAATATGCGAGGTTCACTGATCTTATTAGATCGGCAAATCTCAATACACCGCATTGAACGGGCTTCAAATCATCAGCATTTCCGGACCAGATTCGACGGGAAAGAAAGCCTCCCGGTCGGTCACTCACACTTCTTCTATAAGACGATTTCGGAACGCCAATTTAGTTCGAGGTTACCTGATGCGGGCGAGCTCAGTTGATTATCCAATGATGAGCCCATGTCATTCAAAACGATCCCTACGGCCTTTTGCAAGGAGCAAAAATAAGAGCGGCTGTCACGTAGGACAATTCCCTACAGATGCTTTAGATCGCAAGAGTTAAGGATAGTCCGAATATGAAGCCAGGAACGGCGCCGGTGCCCCAGCCTCAAAGCCGTCGACCACTTTCCTTATCAAATAGGTGAGTCATGCCAGGTTCAGGCATGACGTGGATCAGTTCACCTGGCCGAACTTTCATTCGCTGTCGCAACAATGCGATAATCGGCTGACCTGCGATACGCAGTAAAAGCTGTGTGTCTGGACCTGTCGGTTCCACAACCTCAACCCGGGCCGACAATCCTTCTGCTGCAAGCGCGAGGTTTTCCGGCCTGATACCCCAGAGCACTGCTTGCCCGTGTTGATAGCCTCCAAGATGGCCGGGCATTGAAAGCCGTGTTCCGTCTAAGGTGACCAATGCACCGCCATCGATCCGCCCTTCCAGAAAATTCATCGCCGGAGACCCAAGAAACCCCGCCACAAAGGCGTTTATGGGGCGATCGTAGAGATCCAACGGGGATCCCACCTGCTCAATCTTGCCCGACTGCATCACAACAATTCGGTCGGCCATTGTCATGGCCTCGATCTGGTCATGGGTGACATAGACCATCGTACTGCGGAGCCGGATATGCAGCGCTTTGATTTCAGTGCGCATTTGGACACGCAGCTTGGCGTCGAGGTTGGAAAGCGGTTCGTCGAACAGGAACAGAGCTGGATCGCGAACAATGGCGCGCCCGGTCGCTACCCGCTGGCGCTGACCGCCGGACAACTGGCCGGGATATCGATCGAGCAGCGGAGACAGCCCGAGGATCTCCGCGGCCTGGTTCACTTTGGTGTCGATACCGGCCTTGCTTTCTCCACGAAGCTTCAGCGAAAAACCCATATTGGCCCTGACGGTCAAATGCGGATACAGCGCATAGTTTTGGAAGACCATTGCCACGTCGCGCTGTTTAGGCGCAAGCCGCGTGACCGGGCGTCCGGCGATCGAAATCTCGCCTGAACTTGCCTCTTCCAACCCGGCGATGAGTCGCAGCAGCGTCGATTTTCCGCAACCTGACGGCCCGACCAGCGCCACGAATTCCTCGTCGGCCACGTCGAGGCTCACTCCTTTGAGGATTTCCGTCGATCCGAAGGACTTGCGCAGACCGCGCACGCTCATCGTAGCCATGGCAGGAAACCTTTGTTCACATGTGTCATTTGATACCTCCGGAAATCAGGCTGCGGACGTAGAAGCGTTGCATCAGGAGGAAGGGAATCATGCCGATGAGAATGGCGAGGTTGGTCGAGGCGAACAGCCCGCCCCAATCATTCTGCTCGAAATTTATGTTACGTGCGATCGCCACCTGCACCACCGCGTAGTCGGGATCGCTTGCCGCGACCACAGGCCAGAAGAATGAATCCCATTGCGACAGGAAAAGCATCAGACTGGACGTTGCGATCGTCGGCCAGGACAGCGGCATGGCGATGAAGGCCCATATATAAAGCCAGGATGCCCCGTCCACTCGGGCGGCCTCGTAGAAATCTTTGGGAATCGAGGCGAAGAATTGCCGGAACAGGAAGATGATCATACCGTTTGCCACTTCCGGAATGATCAGCGCCTTATAGCTATTGGTCCATCCAAGCCCGCTGATCAGCACGTAGAGCGGCATGACGATGGCCTCGAAAGGCATCATGAAGCTGACGATGACAAGCAGGAAAAGCAGGTTTTTGCCTCGGAAATCGAACGCAGCAAAGGCGAACCCTGCCAACGCGTTGACGACGAGGCCGAAAACCACCGTGGTGACTGCAACAATGGAAGAATTGCGCAGGGCAAGCGGAAAGTCTCCCGACATCAGCGCCCGGTAATTGTCCAGCGTCAGGCGGGAGGGTACGAAAGTCCGCCAGCCGAATTCCGAGACCGGCTGGAAAATCTCTGCCTGCGGGCGCAAAGAGGCGAGCGCCAGCCAGGCCAGCGGACATACTACCGCAAAAGCAAGGATCGACAGGGCACCATAACGAAGGGCGACGGCGAGCGGATTACGGGCGATCGTTTCGGTCATGCTGCGTGATCCTCAGGAGACCTTAGAAGCCGTAGTTCCAGTGCAACAATGATCAGGATGATCATCAACAGGATGGTGGAGATGGCGAGCGAGCGGCCGAGATCGGAAAAGGTGAAGGCGGACAGATAGGCCTGATACATGAGCACCGACGTCGATCCGCTCGGGCCGCCCGAGGTGAGGATATAAACCGGGGCGAAGAACAGAAAGTTGATGGCCGTATCCGCCACCAGCACGAATGCCATCGGCTTGCGCATGAGGGGAAGGGTCACCAGTCGAAACCGCTGCCAAGGTGTAGCGCCATCGATCAGCGCTGCCTCCTGCACAGAGGACGGAATGGAATAGAGACCGGCCAGTAGGAACAGCATCCAGTAGCCGGCGCCTTTCCAAGTGGCGATACCAATCAGGGTTCCGAGCGCCTGATCCTGGTTCCGATGAAAAGCTTGCGCACCAATGCCGATCCATTCGAGAAAGCCGTTGAACGGTCCCAGATTCCCATCAAGAAAAAGCCCGAAGAGCACTGCGCTCAAGCCGGTTGACACCGCCATTGGCAGGACGAGCAGCAGGCGGTAGAACCAGATCGCACGGCCCTGCTGGAAGACAAGCAGTGCGAGAGCGAACGCGACGGCAAGCTGCAGCGGGTTGATGATCAGGTTGAAGAGTAGCGTGACCTGTAGCGAGCTCCAGAATTCCGCATCCGTGAACAGATAGGCGAAGTTTTCCAGCCCGACGAAACTCAGATCGCCCATCAGCGACGTTCCGGTCATGCTGCCGGCCACGGCGATGCCGATCGGCGCCAGTCGGAACACGACAAGTCCGATCAGCGCAGGTGCAAGAAACAGGAACGGTGTCAGGCGGGAGGATAACATGGCAGCCCGATCAGGGTGAAGGATGCTGGCGGCTCACAGTAGCGGCCGCCAACCGATGGATCAGCAATATTTGGATATCAGCGGTATTTGCGCATTTCGCGATCGATGCTCGTCGCAGCCTTTGTCAGCAAGGCCTTGACGTCGCCGCCGGTCTGGATGTCCTGCATCGCCGTGCGCAGGAACTCCTCGTATTCGCGGTAACCCGGAGTAATGGGACGTGGCGTCGCGGTATTGGCCAGCTCGTACTGGACGATCTTCCAGACAGGATCGACGAAGGTGGTCGAGGCACGCTCGTCCCAGATCTGCTTTATCGATGGTGGATACTGGCGAAGGTCAAACCAGAGGTTCATCGCATCGCGGGTCGACATCCACTTCACAAAGGCCTGAGCCTGTTCCATGTGGGCCGTGCGTGGATTGATCCCGACATGCCAGCTTCCCGTTGGGGTGACAGGCTTGCCGCCTTTGAAGAATGGATGCGCCACGACGCCGAAGTCGAGATCCTTGAACTTTGCAAAGCCGCCGAGGTTCCAGGTGCCGCCGAGCACCATCGCCAGCTTGCCGGAGCCGAACATTTCCTGCGTCACGCCCGTCTGGAAGGTGCCAATCGGCGAGACCTTATGAGTGTGGAACAGGTCCTTGTACCAGGTCATGACATCGACCATGCCGTCACCGTCGACATACCCGGTGGCAGTCAGTCCGTCGTCGCCGATCACCTTCACGCCGCGACTCTGCGGCAGCGGCAGGAGCTGGTAGGGATTGCTATTTTCGAAGGCGAAGCCGAATTGCGATGTCTCGGGCTTGGTCAGCTTCTTGGCGATGTCCAGCAACCCTTCCCAAGTCATCCGCTTTTCCGGATCGGCGGAAGGTTCGGGCAGGCCGGCTTCAGCAAACAGCTTCTTGTTGTAGAACAAAAGCTGCGACGAGGTGCCAAGCGGCAAGGCAAACAGCTTGTCCTTGAATGTACCCTGCACCAGTGTACTTGCGACATACCGGTCGCGCTCGCCGCCGACCAGATTGCCGAGATCGAGGAGATGGCCGCGGGCTGCATAGGAGGCTGTCAGTGGGCCATCGACAAGATAAACGTCAGGTGTCGCACTCCGGGCGCTCAGGCGCACTTCCAGTGTCCTGAACAATTCGGCGATCGGCAAGCGCTCTTCTGCTATCTTGACGCCGGGAGTCGACGCTTCGAAGCTGGCCATAAGCGGCCTTACCTGTTCTTCGGGCCAGCCCATCCACGGCACGGACAGGCTCACGGATGTCTGGGCCTGCAGCCGTCCGGCCGAACCCATGATTGCAGCACCGGCAACGCCGGCTAGAAAATGGCGTCTTCCAAGTTTCATTTCGATCCCCATCGGTTGGCCGTCTGGCGGAGGCATTTGTTGTTGCTTCTTCCGCAAACTCGGTGCATCAATATTTATGCAAACGTGTGCATAGAAACGCATGAACTCTGCCGGATAGTCAAGAGGCAAGTTTCCAGCCACAGATGCTTTGGAAGAGGCAGGGATTGAAATGGCGGATGACGGCAAAAGGGTGAGAACTTTCGAGGTGGCAGCACTTGCCAATTCCTCGCCGTCCACCGTGTCGCGCGCCTTGGCGGGGGACAAGCGGATATCGGAAGCGACGCGCGAGCGTGTTCTTGCAGCCGCCCGCGAGCTGAACTACCAACCAAACCTGATTGCCCGAAGCCTGAAGAATGCGAGCACCGGTATAGTCGGTGTCGTGGTCACCGATCTTGACAACCTCTACCACAGCCACACCCTGAAACTCCTGATCGACGAGATGGGCGACCAGGGCATGGCGCCGCTTGTCTTTGCTTGCAACAGGAACGATCGCGCCGGTGCGGTTATCGACCGCCTGACGAGTTACCAAGTCGATGCGGTCATCGCGCTGGCCGCGCCCTTCGATGCTGAGATCGTCCGGATTTGCGGCGCGAGCGGCAAGCCGCTGGTGCTGATGAACAGCTACGAGGGTCCGACAACTATCAACACTGTCGCTGGCGACAGCCGTGCCGGCGGAGCCATGGTCGCGGAACACCTCGTCGCCTGCGGAGGGCAGCATTTTGCTTTTTTCGGTGGCGAGGACAGCACCCGGATCAGCCGAGACCGCGAGCTCGGATTCTGCGAGACATTGGGGAGCCTTGGCCACCGATGCGATCTGCGTACCTCAAGCATTTACGCCTACGACGACGCCCGGCGCGCCGCCGCAGGGCTGCTGGAGGGTCGGCCAGACGCCGTCTTCTGTGCCAACGATCTTCTTGCATTCGCATTGATGGATTGCGCGCGCCTGCAATTCGGCCGTTCCATTCCTGGCGATCTTCTTGTTGTCGGCTACGACAACACCGCCATCGCCGCCTGGCCTTCCTACGACCTGACCAGCGTCGATCAATGCCTCGAGATAATGGCGGCGAAAACGATCGCGACAACACGTGCCATGATCGATGATCCAAAGAGAGAACCGACGGTCATGACCGTTCTACCTCGCCTGATACCACGCAATTCCACGACCGTTCCCGGTCGCCTCTAGGAGCAAGCATGCAGAAAATCCTGATCGACTGCGATCCCGGACACGATGACGCAACGGCCATCATTTACGGCGCGACACATCTGGACCTGGTCGGCATTACCACTGTGTTCGGTAACCAGACGGTCGACAAGACCACCGCCAACGCCCTGTCGCTGGTCACGCTGCTCGGCCTCGACATACCCGTGGCGCGCGGCTCCGAAGGCCCACTGAACGGGGTGGTGCGGCACGGCGGCGATGTGCATGGCAAGACGGGCATGGATGGTGCCGACCTTCCGGCGCCAGACCGGGAAGCCATTGCAACCCACGCCGTTGATTTCATCATCGAGATGGCGTCCGCGCACCGTGGCGAGCTCGTGATTGTTCCGATCGGGCCTTTCACCAATATCGCGATGGCGATTCGCAAGGAGCCACGGCTGACCGAATGGCTGAAGGGTATCAGCGTCATGGGCGGCACGACCCAGGTGGGCAACACGACGCCGGTCTCCGAATTCAACGTCTGGTGTGATCCGGAAGCGGCCGATATCGTCTTCCGCAGCGGTGTACCACTCTGGATGGTCGGCCTCAACGTTACTCGCCAGGTCGGCGTGACAGAGCAAGATATAACCCGTCTGATGGAAGGTGGCCCGGTCGCACAGGCTTATGGCGGTCTATTCTCCTTTTTCCGGGAAAGCCTCAACAAGGTGCACGGGCTGTCCACCGCATCGTTGCATGACCCGTGCGCGCTGGTACCGTTCATCGCGCACGAAATGATCGATTACCGTCATTGCCATGTGGAAATTTCGCTTGCCGCTGGCCCAACCCGCGGAATGACTGTGTGCGACATGCGCCGCCTGACGAACCAGAAGCTCGAGAATATCCAGGCGATGCAGCCCAATAACTGCCATGTGGCGATCGATGTCCGTGGTCGAGCCTTGGTGGACCATATTTTGCGTGCGATCGTAGAGTGGAAATAACACGAACTCGGCTTGCGGCGTAAGTCGCGAGAAACCCTCTCGGGGCCTGTCGTTTGCATCACTTTTTCTGTCTCAGTGCGACTTGAGACACGATGCCAGGTTGACGAAGCTGATCCGTTTCAAGCTTGAAGCGGGGATGATTTCATTTTAGCCTGGCAAGGCAGTAGCATTATAGTTTTGAGCGGATGTGAACCTACAACCCTGCTATTCCGACTCCATCCGACGGATTGCCCCAGTGACGCTCAAGCGAGCCGGGAGACGTGCGCTGTAACGGGAAAGTTGCCGCGCTATTTGGTTGGTGGTAATAATTACTACCGAACAAAGTGGAGGCATCTATGCCCAATGTTGAAAAAGTAAGCGTCTCGATGACCCCGCAACACGCAGAGCTGTTGCGCGATGCCGTTAATAGCGGCGCGTATGCCAGCGGGAGCGAAGTTGTTCGCGAAGCCATGCGTGACTGGTCGGCCAAGTGGCTGCAGAAGCGCGACGATATCGCTAAGCTACGTGCGATGTGGGACGAAGGCAAAGCGAGCGGACCTGCCGTCGAAGTGGATTTTGATGCAGTGCTTGAGGAAGCTCGCCAGGAAGTAAAGTCTCCCGCTCCTCATGCCCGCTAAGCTTCTCTGGACGCCGAAGGCGCGTGCCGACATTAAGAAAATTTACATTGAGATAAGTCGCGAACGGCCTCTCAGCGCGGAGCGATACTTTGCCAATTTTCGTCGCAAGGCGGAAATGCTCATCGCGCATCCGCGTTTGGGCGAGCGTCACCCGGAGGTATTCCGTACCGCCCGGATGTTGGTCGAAGCGCCGTATGTCATACTTTACGAGACAAGGCCCGACTCCGACGACGGTCCTGTTCATGCAGTTGAGATCGTACGAGTAGTGGACGGTCGGCGCGACCTTTCCGCTCTGTTTTGAGAGCCAAAGGGCTGGGATTAAGCTGTAAGCAAGGTCACGTTGCTCTTGAGCCAATTCGAACCTATGACCCGCAACGGAGAGATTTCGAATAACATCGCCGCAATCAGGCGTGGATTTCTGCACCAAATGGTGCTAGATACGCAATGAATTTGCGGAGCTAGCTATGCGATCTACTATAAATCTCGACGATAGTCTCATGGAACGGGCTAAGGCTCTTACAGGAACAAAGGAAACGGCGGCTCTTGTACGCCAAGCATTGGAGACGCTTGTGCGTGTTGAATCCGGGAAGCGGCTGATCGCTCTTGGTGGCTCTATGCCCGACGCTAAAGCCGCCCCTCGCCGTCGGAGCCAAGTGGCAAAGTGATTCTTGTCGACACCTCAATCTGGATTGATCATTTTCGACATGGAGACGCAGAGCTGCGTAAAATCATCGAGGAGGATCGGCTTCTCTGCCATCCCTTCGTTGTTGGCGAATTGGCTCTAGGTAGTTTGCGAGAACGGGATGCAATCCTATCGTTTCTCGCAGCTCAGCGAGAAACAGTCATCGCAACCCATGTAGAGGTGATGACTGTGATTGAACGCCAATCGATATTCAGCATGGGGATTGGTTACACTGACGCACACCTATTGACTTCTACACTCCTGGACCAGCGGTGCAGTTTGTGGACGAGAGATAAACGCCTAGCCACCACAGCACAAAAAGTCGGTGCGAAGGTTCATCTACCTGTCCAAATCCCTCATTAGCGACGCAACGACGTGTTTTCCCACTTCACTGCGCTCTTGAACGGATACGAACGGGCGACCTGCAGTTCTCCGAGTACACATCGCGCTGAATATCCATGCCATCTACCTCGAAGGCCAAGCGGAGGTTCAAGAACCACGGCCGCCGGCCGGACCGTCGCGTGCAAGCGGGAACTCGATTTGCGCCACCTGTCGGCGTGATGAAAACTTTCAGCGCATAATTGACCGGGAGCAAGCGCCGGTGTCCAAGCATCACTTCTTTTCGAATGCTTTGGCCAGGTCGTTGACGGCAAAGTCCTGGGCACGCCGCGCGTCATCCAGAAAAGCATCCATCCCAAAGAACTCGTGCGTCACGCCTTCATTATTCATGTAGGTGGTAGCGACACCCGCTGCCTTCAGCTTTTCCGCCAGCATCACACCATCAGACATCAGCGGATCGATCTCTGCGGTAATGATCGTTGCCGGCGGAAGGCCCTTGAGATCGGCCTTGGTCGTCAGATTGAGCATCGGGTTCATGGCATCTTCTGGCTTGGCGAGCACCTTGCCGACGAACCAGCCCATAGCGCCCTTGGACAGGGGCATGGCATTTTGATTGGCGATGTAGGACGGCGTGTTCATGTCGGTCCCGGCTACCGGGTAGACGAGCAGCATGTGCACCGGCATCTGAACCTTCTGATCACGCGCCATGATCGCGACGTTGGCTGCCAGATTGCCGCCGGCGCTTTCGCCGGCCACGGCGACACGGGCTGGGTCACCGCCAAAACTTGCTGCCTTTTCCAGGGCCCATTTGTACGCTGCAAAGGAATCTTCATGGGCTGCCGGGAACTTGGCTTCCGGCGCATGACGATATTCGACGCTAACGACGATTGCCTTTGCCTTCGATGCCCAAGCGAGTGCCGAGGATCCGTAGGTATCAATATTGGCAATCACCCATCCGCCGCCATGGTAGTAGACGATGACCGGCAGCGGTCCGGAACCGGCATTCTCGGGCGTATAAATACGGAACGGCTGCGTGCCGCCTTCGATTGGATAGGTCATGTCCTGCTTATTGACGGCTGGCATGGGGACCATTTTGCCCTCGTCCTTGAGGACAGCCTTGACCGCATCCGCCGGCGATGGCTGTTTGCGGGCTTCCTCGACGGTGCGCGACTCGATCGGCTTTGCGCCAAGTTCCTGCATTTTCTTGAGGACGAGCAACATGTCCTCCTTATCGGCGCGCTTCATCGTGCCGCTGTCCGGAGTTTCCGCCAGAGGATTGGGCTTCGGCTGTTCCTGCGCAAATGCAGCTGGCGCTGCGAAAAGCGCGGTGCTGGCGATCAGGTGAGCGGCAAGGATGGATATACGAACGGAGTTCTTCATGTGAAAATCTTTCAAAGCTTTTGGGTGCGGGCGCGTTAAGCGTCGAGTTCTTTGGTGATGCGTTTGCAGATCGCGACATGTTCCTTGAACACCGCCAGCATCAGCATGCTCAGATGGCGGCCCTGAACCTCGGCAGGGTCTGTCACGCCCGTCGAATTGTGAACAAAGGCGTCGGCGAGATCGCGCAGGTACTCGTGATTTTCGAGCTGAAGGCCGATATAGGCTTTGTCGAAAGCCTTGCCCTTTCCTGCACACACCACCTTTTCGACCATGCCATGCGCGTCCGCATCCATGCCGGGGTCCTAGCGCCTGTGTCCTTTAGAACCATGTTGACGGTAATGGCTTCACCCAGTTCGAAACCGGCGAACTCAAGCGCGTTCTTCTGGGTGGCTTTTTCCGAAGCGACCTGCGAGGTGGCGAGCGAGATTTCGGCGCGCCCGATGACGGTCGAATAGAACTGCGCGGCGGTTTTGACATCTGCAAACGACGCGATCGGCGTTGCCGCCATGGGGGTTTCAGCCAACACCGGACGCGTCTGCGAAAGAATAATGGGGGCTGCGCCAACAGCCACGAGGCCGGTCAGAATTGTACGGCTGTCCATATCAGTGCTCCGAATAGATTCAATGTCTGGACGCGGCTATCCAGCAGCGAAACAGCTGTTTTTCAGTGAGATGAGGTTTGACAGGAATTGTCAGAGTGCTCGCCACCTAGACCGCATGCCGCTGTTTAAGTTCCATTTGATGAATAGCACACGCGATATGCTTTTCGGCTCCCCAGTCCCGCAGCATGAAGCCTTCAGGCACAGAGACAATGCAGAGACGGCCATATGCCTTATAGATGGTTAGGAACTCATATCCCGGACAACGGACATGGGAGCTTTAAAAGTCGCGGTGAAGCCGTCGGGTAAGAAGCTCTTCTCGCCCCGGCCGGTTTCGGGCACCTGCATTCAGAGTTGATCCAACGTCTCTCGCTCTATAGCGTGCCCTCGACAAACCGAATTGCACCAAAACAAGGACACGATATGCCAATAGGCACAGTGAAATTCTTCAATGACGACAAGGGATTTGGATTCATTACGTCAGAAAACGGCGGCCAGGATGTGTTTGTTCACGTCTCTGCCCTGCAGCTCGGTGGGTCCATTCGCGAAGGCGACAAGGTGACGTTTGAGGTGGGCCAGGATCGTAAGACCGGAAAATCGAAGGCCGAGAACGTATCGGTTCTTTGACGATCGGCAACGCACAACGGCGGCCTTCAACTCCGCCGTTTTCTCCCGTCAGTTGGCAAAACGATAAGTCCCGCCCTTTTCCAACGCTCTTCGATAGGCTGGCCGGGCATGAATTCGATCGAGCCAGGCGATCGTCGCAGGGCGGGTCAAGTCAAGTCCTGCCCTCGACCGTGCGGCTTCGAGCGGGAAGCTCATCATGACATCGGCTGCCGAGAATTTCTCGCCCGCAAACCACTTTCTCGATATAAGCTCGGTCTCGATATAGTCCAAGTGAACGTCGAGCATCGGGCGAACCCTTCTGGCCGCCAGTTTTCCAAGGAGCGGAACCTTCGACGCTACCAGCAGGGAAAAAAGGACGGGCATCACCGAACCCTCAGCGTAGTGCAGAAATTGCCGGTACCGAAGCAGATCATCCTTACGAGCAGGGCCTAGCCTGCCTCCACATAGGTCGACGATATACTCGCAGATTGCGCCGGTCTCAACGAGAACGACGCGACGGCCCTTGGGGGCGAGATGTTCGACAATCGGTGATTTGCCGAGAGGATGGATTCGCCTCAGCTCGTCTGGAGCGCTCATGTCCGGCCGGCGTTTGTAAAAACGGATCTCGTAGACGAGCCCGAGTTCCTCCAGCATCCAGAGGACACGCTGCGAGCGGCTGTTGTTGAGGTGGTGGACAATCAGCATCTTATGTTACTCTCACGAAGCGCCCTGGTCGTTTTCCGTATCGAGGTCCTCTGGACGAATCCCTTCATCCCGAGGCGCCGTCGAGACTTTATCTTCTTTCGCCTGCTTCGCAGACCCGGCGACACCGCCGGAGTGATCGGCTGACCGAGTTTTCGGCAGGTCGTGGCTTGTCTCACCATTCTTGTCTGTCATCTGATGCCTCCACAGCTACGCCGCCATAACCAGCGACCAATGAGCGGGAGTAACGGGGCATAGGACTCAACGTTCCCATCCGCGTCGCGCTTCCAGACTGTGGTTGCAGCACTGGCAAGCGCGCAGGATATCCTGACAGCCGCAGACGGCTCCGTGGCCGATTTCGTCGACGTGATTGCCAGTGCGTTGGCACCGCACGACGGAGGTCTCGGCCGCATTATAATGGGCGGACCGTCGCGCCTCCTGGCTGCATCCCTGGCTTTGGGTCTGTCTTTCGCGCTTCACGAGCTTGCGACAAGCGCTGCAAAATATCGTGCCTTGTCAGGCGACAGCGGGAATGTCGGCATCGAATGGACCGTATCGCCGGAGGTCGCGTTCATTCTCGAATGGATAGAGAGTGGTGGACCGGCGGTTGCTACGCCCTCTGGCACGGGTTTTAGGTCGAAACTGATCAAGAAGATCGTTGCGTCTTATTTCCAGGGTGCCGCGAACTTGGAGTTTCATGCAGAAGGCGTTCGGTTTCGCCTTGAAGCCAAGCTATCCGAAATGGTGTGATTGCGCTTGGTCCGAACGCATTTCACCTTGAGGGGCATCGAACCTTCGAGCTAACTAGGCGGCAACCCGTTCAACTTAGACAGATGGTCAGGGAAACAAGGCCGGGGCGAGACCGCACCGACCATCCTGATTATCGCTTAATCACCCCTGCCAGCACATCGGTGGTCAGAAGCTGGAAAGCGACACGTCGTCGCAAGATGCACCTGTTGAGCGGTCTTCAGCGATGGTTTCTGCCCAAAGCCAGGCAGCGGCCGGGCCAAAGCCCGCCATCCTGTCAAATCACTCGATAACCTGCACGACCCGGCGGGACGAAGGTTCGACGATGACGCGCTGTTGGTTCACAACAGCGTAGCCATATTTCGGATCCTCCGGAATCTGCTGCACGACAACTGTCTGTGGGAGAGGTTCGCCGACAACAACTCTTTCCTGCACGACCACGCGTTCGACCGGCGCCGGGGCCTGGCGGACGTAGGTAACGACGCGCTCCGGCGGAGGATCCATTGCGGTGCCAGCAATAGCGCCGACGACGCCGCCAACGGCAGCTCCGATTGGTCCGCCAACCACAGCACCAGTCACCGCACCGCCGGCAGCACCGGTTACGGTCGAGTTCTGAGCGAAAGCCGTACCTGCGGCAAGAACGGCCGCCACAACGAGCACAAGACGTTTAACTGACATAAATCTCTCCCTTGGCGCTTAAAGCGCGCTCAACAACGCGGCTCCGACAAGTCAGTTCCGGTACCGCTCAAATGGGAGCTGCGTTTCCCATGAGCGGGAGGTTGTGGTGTCGACCCCGATCCGCACGGTCATATGTGGCGGGAAACACGGGGAACCGGATGAGGCTCGGAGCATTAGAGCTCCATTCTGCAATACTCTTATTCCTGGAAGTTGAGGCATTGAATGACAGCACCCCCGTCCTTCATCGACTTCGTAGAGGAGGTCGTCGACAGCCTGCGCGATATCACGCCTCGGCCTAGCGTCGAGCTTGGCGTCCTGCATGGATTTTGCCTTGATGCGGCCCAAGAAAAACGAAAAAAATTCGTTGATTTCCTAACGAGCCCCGGCGGGCTCACCGCGCTGTCTGCTGCCCTTGGGCAGATGCCCGACAAGGTGCTTCAGGCCGATATTGAGGGAAAGGCCTGGAAATTCGTCCGTGAGCGTTCACCGGGCGAGCCTGGAGAAGGCTAGCGAAACCATTTTTCAGCGCGGCAATCAACTCGTGCTCGTGACGGGTGCCGTCCTGAAAGAGGCGCATCAACCGCTTGCCGAGGACGATGTCGCCGTACTGTTCATGACCAACGATCCCGGCGCGCTGTATCGCGGCTTTCAAGATGCGCTGCGTGTGATGAGAAAGCCGGTCATGGACCCGGAACTGGTTGAACCAATCCAATATGTGGCGGATCGCGGAAAGTCCGAGCTGCAAGATCACTGATCCAGTTGGAAGACAAGACTGTCCCAACAAGGTAGAAGCAAAGCCGATGCCCGCCGGAACAAGTCGAGGTCTGGCGGGTTCAGCGTCCATGAAAAAGCACAGTCTCGCCGCCCTCGCCTTTGCCCTCAGCAGCACAGTAGCTTGCGGCAGGATATCACTGCCGACATGATCAATTTGGCTACTTTGTAGGCGATATCTGCCGAGCGCCCGGCTCAAGCCCCCACGGATCCCGATCCCGCGATCATTCGGCTTCAGGTACTGCTCGACCGGGCCGGGTCTTCACCAGGGGTGATTGACGGCTTCTATGGCGATAATGTCAGCAAGGCGATCGCAGGCGTCGAGGCGATGAGCGGTCTACTGGTCGAAGGTCAGCTCTATCCCGAAGTCGTTGCCCGCATTGAGCATGGCCAGCCTCTCGTCGGGAGCTATGAGATCACCGCAGACGACGGCAAGGACATTTTGAAATCCATTCCTGCAGATTACACCGAGCAGGCCTCCATGGAACATCTTGGTTTTACCAGTGTGGCCGAAAAGCTGTCGGAACGCTTCCACATGGATGTTGATCTGTTGAAGACACTCAATCCAGGGTCTCAGTTTGTTGCAGGTGATACCATTTTCGTCTCGGCGCCAGATCTTCCCCGCGAAGGTAAGGTGAAGCGTATCGAAGCCCATGTCAGATCAGGACAAGTCTTCGCCTATGACGAGGCTGACAAGATTATCGCTGTTTACCCGGCGACGATCGGCAGCGTTGACAACCCATCGCCCTCGGGCAGCCACAAGGTCAACGGCGTCTCACGGATGTCGAAGTATACCTACAACCCGAAGGTCAATTTCCAGCAGGGGCAGAACAAGAAAATCCTCAGCCTGCCAAGCGGACCGAACAATCCGGTCGGCACCGTCTGGATCGACCTTTCCGAGCCGACTTATGGCATTCATGGTACGCCGGAGCCCAACAAGATCGACAACGCCCGATCACATGGTTGCATCCGCCTCGCGAATTGGGATGTGGAAGAGCTGGCCGCCATGGTGAAGCCTGGCGTCATGGTCGATATTGTGCCGCAGGAATGATGCTCAGGTATCGCCCAGAAGGAACCCCCGCGGTAAATCGCGAATTATCGGACAACGAAAAGTATTGCACACCTCAGTTGTCCGAAGCCATTCTGAGTGCAGACTTCGATGTAGAAAGCCATGACGGGCCTCCTGCGAAGCAACGACGCTGGGAATAGTTTCAAGGCAGAAACGGCTCGAGCGGCAACGTCGCTCCTCGAGTAACCTGACGAATCCATCGCCGGGATTGGACGGTAGTTTCCAGATAAGGACGGGGTGAAAAGCGTGTCGGAAAAACAAGCTTGCTGCCACGTTTCCAAAGCCGATCGCTTGAAGGTTATCAGCACCCTAGCGGCCGCGCAGCGACAACTGTTGCTTTTTAGAATGATTCCACGTTACTCAATGCACGACCACGACCCAATTATGCGGTTGAATCCGATAATATATCCGGAGCAATAAATGATCGATGATCAGCTACAAACTGACCGGGTACAACAGGCGCTGAACCAAGCCGCTGAAAAGAAGCGGGATAAGCTGGCCAGCCGCGGCAAAGGCCGGAGATCTCGGTCTTCCGAGAACCAGGCCATCGGCCGAAAGGCGAAGGTTGTTCGTAAGAGCTCCGAGGACAGCGATCTGTAGATTTACAGCTAGGGTTTTGATGGGAACCGATCCGTCCCACCCCGCGCGAACGCAGTCATCAGCTTAGCGGCAGATTTTCTGGCCATTCCTGCGCGCCATGAAGTACGCGAAGAATTCAAACTGTCGCCTCGGTGGCGTAGGCGGCAACATAGGGCGTGCCATTGATGACGAGTTCGCGCGTCCCGGCAATTCGACCCGCGCGCCCACTGTCAGGAAAATCGAGCAAGCGACGGGCAGCAGCAGCTATCCGTTCATCGATCAGGACGGCTGCTGCGGGATTTTCTGCCTCGATGTATGTGAAGATGGCGTCACGATCCGACAACGCAAATGCAGACCAAGTAAGTTTCACGATTCTAGCACACCAGCTTTAAGGCGGGCCGCCGCTCGACGTTTGGCGAAGTGCGCCTCGGCCTCGTCGTCCGATAAATCCGGTCGAGTATCGTTTAACGCTTCGAGCACCTTGGTCCGAAACCAGGCGTCATGCGCCTCACTGCCGGATAGAAGTTCAAGAGGCAGAGCGCCCTCGTTAGCAGTCCGGGTGAGCATGATACGAACCGCATCAGATACCGTGAGGCCCATGCTTTCAAGCACGGCAGAAGCACGATCCCGGACTTCGGAATCAATACGTGTTTATACAAGAGCGTTTGCGGCCATGGCTATCTCCGTATTCACCGAGAATGTAATGCAATTGAATGACGTTTTCCAGATAAAGTTTCACGTCGTCATTCCCGGCTCACGGCTCTCTTATGCTTTTGATGTTGTTCGAACCGTCGTTCTGCCAAAATCGTCAAGTTATTGATGTTTTGAAAGCCTCGCGTTTGCCACCGGCTCTGAAACAACGCCTTCGGCAAAGTGATGTCGGCAAGGAAATACACACGGCATAATGATTTTCGCTCTCTATAGGTAACGCCCGCACGAAAGAGTGGCAGGCCTTTGGAGGAATAAGACAGCACTTGCGAGGGGAACGCATTCGATACGAGGCCCTGCTGCACCAAGTTGGCAGCTGAGCTTCGCACGTTTTCTTAGATCGCAGTTCCGGATCTCCGATGGACACTGCTTGGTTGTTCGGTCGTTAGGAAAATTCAGCACTTTCCAGCTGTGATCTCGGGATACATGTTTCTGCAGCCAACCGCGGTCTCAATAACCTGGGCCGCTTGATAGACACTGAACTCGTCGAAGTGCCGACCGACGATCTGTACAGCAAGCGGAAGGCCTGAAGGGTTAAGGCCAGTTGGAACGATCATAGCAGGGGAACCTGTAAGATTGAATGGCGCATTGGCCGACAAGGTCCCGTTTAACAGCGAACCCGGTTCGATTCCTTTGATAAGCGGCGCTGCACCAACTGCACCAACCACGAGAAGAAGATCAACCTCGCACATTGCTTCTTTGAGTTCACGGATGAGTTCTCCCCTTCTGCGGCTCGCCTGCACATAGTCGGCGGCCGTCAGAAGGAACCCCGGCAGGAAGCGTTCTATTGCGTAGGGGCCATAGAGGTGTAGGTTGCTTCTGAAATCATCTTCATGGAACGCGGCCGCCTCGCCATACATGATGACCCGCTGCGCCGCGAAATAATGCCTTAATGGGGAAAGTTCGACCTCGACAATTTCGGCTCCGGCATCCTTCAAGACTTTAGCTGCCAGCTCGAAAGCCGAGACGATCTCGTCGGAAAACCCATCGGGCTCTTGCTCATGGAAATTGCGAACCAGGCCGATCTTCATGGCCTTTACGCCCATGTCGACCGCCATTGACCACGCTTGCGGGGCGATATCGGCCGAGGCCGGATCGAGCCGATCATATCCGGCAAGAGCCTCGAGTGCGATGGCATTGTCCTTGACCGTCCATGTCATCGGGCCTGCTGTCTCCAGCGAATAGGCCTGCTGTGTAATCCCGCGACGGCTGATACGGCCATAGGTCGGCTTCATCCCCACAAGCCCGCAATAGGCCGATGGCGTGCGCACCGAACCGCCTGTATCTGTCCCGATTGCGAGCGGAACAGTTGCGGCAGCTACGGCCGAACCGGAACCGCTCGACGAACCTCCGGTAAACCGGTCGAGATCCCAGGGGTTTCGTGCCGGTCCGTGGGGCAGGCTGAAATCCGGCCCGCCTATGGCAAATTCCTGTGTTTCGGCCTTGCCAAGTAGGATTGAACCCGCTGCGCTCAGACGCTCGACGACGGCGGAATCTTCCGTGGCGATATCATTGAGCGTCAAACGCGAACCGTTGGTGGTCGGCAGGCCTGCCACATCGATAATGTCCTTCAGCGCATAAGGGATACCGTGCATAGCCCCCTTGTAGCGCCCGGCCATAATCTCGGCCTCAGCAACCTTCGCACTGGCACGCGCGCTATCGTCTTCGATACGCACGTAGCAGTTCACCGCCGGATTAAGTGCGTTGGCGCGATCCAGATAGTGATCGACAACCTCGACTGGCGAAATCTCACGCGTTTCGATGAGCCGGGCAGTTTCGGCCAACCCGAGTTTCCAGATTTCAGACATGCACTATTCTTTCGATATGGAGGTGTCGGCCGATGCGGATTGTTTGTCCGCTGACGGCATCGGTGCATGGAAGACATGCGCACCTTCTGTCTTGCGGCTGCGCGGCACGCGCAGGAGATCCGTCAAGGCGCGGATATGAACATAGGATCCACGCATCGCTTCAAATTGTGCTTCGTCAAGCTTGAGCCCTGCCCTGTCGACGAGGACGGAGAATTCTTCGCGGCTGATGGTTTCGGACGGCATTTTTGGAAAATCCGTGTCAGGTTCGTTTCACAAGGGATTGCCTGCCGGCGGCGTAACCGCCGGCAGCTGCAGTCAAGCGTATTGGAAGGCCGTATCCAGGAGGCTTTCCGGATAGGGCTCGGTGCTGACCTTATTGAGGAAGCCCAGCGCCTTCTGGCCCATTTCGCGCGTCACCTTGCTATTCTGCGGCCATGCCTGGGACATTGAAGACCAGACGCCATCAAAAAGCGCCTTGTCGGTCTTGTCGTGATATTTGGCGTGAATGGCGTCACGGATCTTGTCAGCCTGTTGCGGATCATGGATGGCAACAAGCGCTTCGTCGATCGACTTTGTGAACTTGGCGGCAGTCTCGGGATTGTTCTTCAGCCAAGTCTCACGCGTGATATAGCTGATATAAGGATAGTCGTTCAGCTCGGGGATGGCACCTTCCGACATGTTGAACAACATCATGCCCTTGTAGTCCTTCACAGCGATATCGCTGTTGGGGCTGGAGGCGACAAATCCGTCGATTCTGCCCTGCTGGAAGGACGCAAGAACGCCACTGATCTGCTGAATGCCGAGAATTTCCAGATCCTGATCGGGCTTCAGGCCGCCGCGCTCGAGCAAATACAGAAGAAGCTGGTGAGTACCGCTACCCAGGCCGATAACGGCAATCCGCGCACCACGTAGGGCTTCGATCTTCTGCTCGACCGTGCTGGCTTCGGTGATGCCCTTCTTTTCGGCCAGGGCTTTTGAGAGAACGACGTTGGATGCGTAGCGTGTGCAGGAGCAACCAAAAATCTTGGCATTGGTGCCGCGTTCGCGCGACCGCATAGCGCTTGATGACGCTTCCACAGCAATGTCTACATTGCCTGAAAGTGCCGCAGCAAGAGCCTCGGTGCCGCCGAGATTGACGGTGAATTCAGCTTCGAGCCCGTTGGCGGCGAAGATCCCCATTTCCTGCGCGACCATGGCGGGCACGAACAGAAAGCCGTAGGTGGACTGGACAATCTTTACCTTGGTCAGGGACTGGGCGAAGGAAGGAAGAGGAAGCGCGGTTGCGGCAAGAAGGCCGGTCGTTCCGGCAAGAAATGTTCTGCGTTTCATGGGCTGTTCCGTTTCTGGAGATTTATTGTTGGATATGCGTGGGCTTTGCCCATCGTTCTTGATCGACTGGCCCTCGCTTAGACGGCCACCTCCCGCAAATCGTTGCTCGACTGCCAGGGCATGGCCAGCCGCTCGACGACGTTGACGACATAGTTCAAAATGAACGCCAGAATGACAATGGCGACGAGCGCGGCGAAAACACCACCTGTTGAACTGCCCGGCGGAATCGGCCAGCAGATAACCAAGGCCACGGTTCGAAGCCATCATTTCGCCAACGATCGCACCGATCAGGGCATAAGGAACAGAAATTCGCAGGCCGGCAAAAACCCAGTTGATTGCTGAGGGAATGACGACTTTCGTCAAGATATGCCTCTCCCCTGCACCCATCAGGCTGAGGATCGAGATCAATTCCTTCTCGACCTGACGCACACCCGTGAACGTATTGATGAAGACCAGGAAAAACACGGTCGTCGCCACCAGGATGAGCTTCATCTCCATGCCGATCCCGAACCAGAGTATGAACAGGGGTGCGAGCGCGACTTTCGGCAAGGAGTAAAAGGCCATGATGAAGGGATCGAGGACTTCAGCCAGAAGCGGCGCGCGTGCAAGAGAGATGCCGACAACGATGCCTATGAGAGAGCCGATGAGGAAGCCGGTAAACGCTTCGGTGGCGGTAATGCCGGCATGCATCAGCAAGGCGCCGCTGGACAGCCAGCCCCAGAAATTGCTCCAGACCTCGGAGGGGCTGGAGATGAAGAAGGGATTGAAAAGCGTTCCGGAGCTTGCTTCCCATAGGACGCAGGTGACCAGGACGATGAGCAGGCGAAGCCCGAAAAGTCGAACTTGATGGTTCACCGGATTTCTCCTTCTTCTTCCGGGACGATGATGTCCCACAGACGGGCGGCGAGTTTCGTGAAGACTTCGTTGTTGCGCAGACGCAGGATGTTTCGGTCACCGGGGAGCGGTACATCGACAATCTCGCGGATCGTGCCCGGACGCGGGGTAAAGACGGCGCAACGGTCGCCGAGCGCCACAGCCTCATCCAGGTCGTGCGTAACGAAGATGACGGTTTTCTTCATCGTGCGGCACAGGCGCACCAGTTCGGACTGCATCTTGGCGCGCAGCTGCGGGTCAAGCGCGGCGAATGGTTCATCGAGCAGCAGCGTCTCGGGATCGTATGCAAGAAGCCGGGCCAGTGCGGTGCGCTTGCGCATCCCGCCGGAAAGCTGTGACGGATAGGACTTCTCGAAACCGGACAGACCGACGAGCTGCGTAAGCTCGGCAATACGGTCGGCCCGCTTTTTCCGGTCCCAGCCGCGAATTTCGAGCGGCACGGCAATGTTCTCGGCGACTGTACGCCAGGGCAGGAGATGGTCCTTCTGCGTCATGTAACCGGTCTTGCGGTTCGGACCCTGAACCTTCTCGCCGTCATAACGAACAGTACCGGCCGTCGGAGCGAAGAGCCCAGCGGTCATGTTGAGAATGGTGGACTTTCCGCATCCTGATGGGCCGACGACCGTTAGGATTTCGCCGCGAAAGATCGATAGGTTGAGATCTCGGCCGTCACGGAGCCATTGGCCGAATTGAAAGCCTTCTCCACCCCTTCAAAGGAAACGATTGCCTCGCGGGGTGACGCTGACGCCGATGGCGGCGGCGCTAAATCTATCTGTTGTGAAACCATCATATCGTTCATCCTTGTTCTGCGCCTTCGCCCGGAGGCAGGGAAATGGCGTTGAAATGCTGTCGGCTCGGCATGTTGTGCGTGAGGCGCCGAGCGCCGGGTAAAGTTGCGACCTGCACCGCGTCAGGCAATTTTGCGTTCGCCGACATCGACAAAGACCTGAGCTTCCCGCTGGGACCGGCCGAGGGCGGCTTCGATCTTGAGCCGTTCTTCGTCTAGAAGCTGCAGCAGTGCTGCGCGCCGCGAAGGGGGAAGCCGCTCGGACACGGCAACGAAGCTGACGGCGCCAATAACCTTGTTCCATCGATCTCGAACGCTCAGGGCCAACCCGCCCCATCCGGCGACGATGTCGCCCTCGGCGATGGCAAAGCCCTGCCCTCGCGTTTCAGCCACCTTGGCGAGAAGATATTCGTCGGTGTTGCTGGAAAAGGAGGCAGCGCGTTCGATGGAGGTTTGCGCGAGGATCGAAGCGATCTCGTCGTCATCGAGAGCGGCAAGCTGCGCGAGCGAATGCGCTCCGATGCCCAGTGGGCGCACCGATCCCTGCCTTACAGAAGTCGGCAGCACCGGATAGTCACCCTCAATGCGTGCGATGCAGCGTGTGTGTGCGCCAAACCGGACCGAGAAGAGCCCGACATCGTGAGTCTCGTCGGCGATACGCTGCAACGAAGGGCGGACGATATCGACGATATCGAAACGACGCTCCGCCGCCAGCCCGAGCGACCAGCATGTCGGGCCTATCACGTATCCTGCATCAGTGGCCTCGACCAGCCCTTCCGCTACGAGGGCGTTGAGCAGCCGATATACTGTTGCGCGCGGCAAATCGAGGCATTGGGTAACCTCGGCAAGTTTTTTCGGCTCCGGTGCACTGGCTGCAACAATCTGCAGCACACGAAGGGCGCGTCCGAGTGTCCGGGAGCCGCTGTCTGAATTTTCCAACTGATGTCTCACTGAATGAGATGAAATTCTATGTTTGTATTATTCAATGAAATATTTTATCTCGTCAATCGACTTTTTGCACAAATGTCAGCCATTTGTTTGGTTGCGTATTTTTTAGGCGAATAAATGACCATATCGCTCGACAATGCGGCAAAGCAGACTTCGCGACGGTGGATTATTCCCATGATTGTCGCGCTGGCCTTCTTCATCGAGCAATTCGATACGGCTGCCCTCATCATATCTGTGCCGGTGATCGCAGCGGATCTTGGAGTTGAGCCCCTCCGGCTTTCTTTGCTCGTCACCGCTTACGTCACGAGCGTCGTCCTGTTCATGCCGGCAAGCGGCTGGTTATCAAATCGATTCGGCGTGCGGCGCATTTTCCTGGCTGCACTGTCCATCTATGTCGGCGGATCGATCGGCTGCTCTTTATCATCCAATTTCGAAATGCTGATTGCATTCAGGATCGTTCAGGGCATGGGTGGCGCAATGATGACGCCGGTCGGCCGGCTGATCATGCTGCGCAGTTTCGGGCGTCACGAGTTGATTGCAGCAATGGGACTGATGACTGCGCCGGTGCTCTTCGGCCCGCTGCTCGGCCCGTTGATTGGTGGCCTGATCAGCTCGCATGCCGACTGGCGGTGGCTTTTCCTCGTAAACGTACCTGTCGTACTGTGTGGCCTGCTGGCCACGGTCATGATCGTGCCGACCGACATTCCGACATCCAGAACACGCTTCGATCTGCGTGGCTTCCTGCTCCTTTCACCGGGCATAGTGCTGCTGCAGTTTGCAATAGAAATGCTAAAGTCTCCGGGCGTTTGGCGAAGCATGGCTGCGCTCCCGGCGGGTTTGGCACTCACGCTGATCCTGGGCTACTGGCTTCACGCGAGCAAAAGGCACACTGCAGCCTTGCTGGACATTGGCCTTCTACGAAGCCAGAGTTTCCGGGCAGGTAGTATCGTCGGCGGGCTGAGCCGCATGGGTTTCAACGCCACGCCCTTTCTCCTGCCTTTATACCTCCATTTCGTATTGGGTTATGGACCGGGTATCTCGGGCACCATCGTTGCGATGGCGATTGTCGGCTCGCTGGCAGCCAAACCCTTTAATGGCTGGCTCGTGCGCAACCTTGGCTTTCGAACAACCCTGGCTGGCAGCGCCGTTTTGGGCTCTCTGCTGATCGGCGCACTTGCGCTTTATGGAAGTGAGGTTCCGCTCTGGCTTTTGGCCATCCATATTATCACCATCGGCGCTACGCAGACGATTCAGTACAATACGCTCAACATCATCAGCTACATTGACGTCACGCCGGAACGTCTCGGTGCGGCTTCCAGTCTTGGAGGCATCATCCAGCAATTATCCATGGGAATGGCAGTCAGCTGGTGCGCAGCAGTGCTTGGCATCCTCGGTGGTGGCTCACTCGCGCCATGGCATTTCAGGACAGTGTTTGTCATTGCGGCCTTGCTGCCATTGTTGGCAACATTCGGTTTTTTAAGACTTAGTCAGGCACGCTCCGGACCTGCGGATAGGTCACGCTCGGAATTGCCACACACCGATGACTAGGAACGTCGGCAACTGCCATACGAATACTGGTCGGATGAGCAGCGTTAGGCGACATCAGATTCCCGTCTCGACACGGTTTCGGGAGAGGCCACGCGAGGGTATTTGCGAGGGCAAGCGGCAGCGGCCATCAAGAGGCACCGCAGACCCCCTATCCCCGAAAATTAGCTACGGTCTTGAAGAGATCAGAACTTCAGTTGCACACGTTATCGACCCTAGTCGAGATTGAAATCTACAAACGTATTCAAAAACTAAATTCCCTTCCTAGACGTCGACACGGCGCTTTTCATCGCTTGCAGAAGATGGCCTGTATCCACCCCGCACGCGACAATCCTGGCTCCCATATCGATCCATCGCTTGGAGGCTTCAGGCGTCGGTGAGAAGACTGCTGTTGCTAAGGAATGAAGTTTGGCGACGGACAACACGTGACGCATCTTTTCCAAGACCAGATCATGGTCCACCTGCCCCGGCACACCAAGAGAATGCGAGAGATCAACGGGGCCCAAGAACACGCCGTCGAGCGACGGAGTGCTGACGATCTCCATCACGTTTTCGACGCCGGCCTTCCCCTCGATCATGACAATGACGGCGACTTCGCGGTTGGCCTTGGCAAACCAATCGCTCGACCCGCCGAAATCGGCGGCGCGGACCCAGGAATTCGCGCCCCGCATCCCGTCAGGCGCAAAACGGGCTGCATCGACAGCAACCTGTGCCTCGCTTTTCGTCGAGACCTGCGGAACCAGAACGCCGTCGGCGCCTGCATCCAGAACGGCGCCGATCATGACCGGATCATTCTTCAGGACGCGAACAATCGCATAGATTCCTCTGGCACGGGCGGCTAGGATCAGCGACCCCAGACTGTCGATGCTGTACGGGCCGTGCTCAAGATCAAGGATAACGGCGTTGAACCCGGCAAGCGCGATGATCTCGATCGCCTCGGGCGACCGCATGATCGAGAATGTGCAGATGATCGGATCATCCTGTTTCAAGCGTTCCTTCAACGAAAGGTGCAAACTATCCCCTCCCTGTCTTGTTTGGGACCGCGGTCCGTACTGTGCGATTATCGGGTGCCGGAGCGTGCAGCAGCTGTCTCCAGATCCAGTGCGACATCAGTGATCATGTCCTCCTGTCCACCGACCATGCGCCGCTTTCCGAGCTCCATGAGGATTTCCCTCGTATCGATGCCGTAGATTTCAGACGCCTTCTCGGCGTGCCGAAGAAAGCTGGAATAAACGCCTGCGTAACCCACGGACAGGCTCTCCCGATCGACCCGTACGGGACGATCCTGAAGCGGCCGCACCAGATCGTCAGCGGCATCCATCAGCTTGAACAGGTCGCAGCCGGTCTCGATACCCATTCTGTCGAGTACAGCAACCAGCGCTTCGAGCGGAGCATTGCCAGCCCCCGCCCCCATTCCCGCAAGCGACGCATCGACACGCACGGCGCCGGCCTCGATACCCGCCACCGAATTGGCAACTCCAAGCGTCAGATTGTGATGTGTGTGAACGCCGATTTCGGTCTGAGGTTTGAGACCGTCGCGCAGCGCGGTAACTCGCGCGGTATAATGCGGAGGCAGCATGGCACCAGCGGAATCCGTCACATAGACGCATTCCGCGCCGTAACTTTCCATGAGCTTCGCCTGCTTGAGCAGGATATCCGGCTCGGCCATATGCGACATCATCAGGAAGCCGACCGTATCCATGCCGAGTTCTCTCGCCGCCTCGATATGCTGGCGAGAGACATCCGCCTCTGTGCAATGGGTCGCGATCCTGACCGAGCGCGCGCCGGCCCGATTGGCCGCCTTGAGATCATGGACGGTTCCGATCCCGGGAATGAGAAGCACCGTGACGACCGCGTGCTGGCATATATCGGCAACCGCACCGATGAGATCGAGGTCATCGTGTCGACTGAAGCCGTAATTGAAGGTCGATCCGGCAAGCCCGTCGCCATGGGTGATCTCAATAGCATCGATCCTGGCGGCATCGAGTGCTGCGGCAATCGCCTTCACCGCCTCGAGGCGATACTGATGGCGTATCGCGTGCATGCCGTCGCGCAGCGTCACGTCCTGCACATAAAGCTTGTTCGGATTGGGGCGTGTCATTCGGCGGCCTCCCGGGAAAGATACCTGGCTGCCCAATGGTCAGCGCTGACCAGGGCAGCGGATGTCATGATGTCGAGGTTACCGGCATAGGCCGGCAGGTAATGTGCCGCCCCTTCCACCTCTAAAAAGATCGTTGTCTTCAGCCCCGTGGACGGGCCGACGCCGGGAACGATGACCGGCGCGTTGTCTCCAATCCTTTCGAACTGAACCTTCTGTTTCAACCGGTAACCCGGCACATAGGCTTGCACCGTCTTGACCATTTCGTTGATCGACGCCTCGATCGCATCGGGCTCCCCGCCCTGCGAAAGGACAAAAACCGTGTCGCGCATGATAAGCGGTGGCTCAGCCGGATTGAGGATGATGAGAGCTTTCCCTCGCTCTGCGCCACCGAGACGCTCGATCGCGCGCGACGTCGTTTCAGTGAACTCATCGATATTGGCGCGGGTCCCCGGCCCTGCGGATTTTGATGCGATCGAGGCAACGATCTCGCCGTAGATCGTTCGTTTCGAGACGCGCGCAACGGCATGGACCATCGGAATAGTGGCCTGCCCGCCGCATGTGACCATGTTGATGTTCTGCTGATCGATATTCTCATCAGCATTGATGGCCGGGATGGTGAATGGTCCGATGGCAGCGGGCGTGAGATCGATCACCTTCTTGCCGTCACGGCTGAGTATCTCGTTGTTGGACACATGCGCCTTGGCGGACGTCGCGTCGAAGACAACCTGAATATCGGCATAATCAGGTAGCTTCAGAAGCCCCTCTATTCCCTCATGAGTGGTCGCAATACCGAGGCGTCGTGCACGGGCCAGCCCATCCGAGTCCGGATCGATCCCGACCATGGCTCCCATTTCGATATGACGGGACGTGCGCATGACCTTGATCATCAGGTCCGAACCGATATTGCCCGAACCGATAATGGCACATTTCACCTTCACCATTTGGCTCCTCCTTCCCTGTTGAATGCCCATTACATCGCCTTTTCGAGCTTCGGCAGGATGTCGAAGAGATCGCCGACGAGACCGTAGTCGGCAACCTGAAAGATCGGCGCTTCCTCGTCCTTGTTGATGGCGACGATGACCTTCGAATCCTTCATGCCGGCGAGGTGCTGGATGGCACCGGAAATGCCGACCGCGATGTAGAGATCGGGGGCGACCACCTTGCCGGTCTGGCCGACCTGCCAGTCGTTCGGGGCATACCCGGCATCGACTGCTGCGCGCGAGGCACCGACGGCGGCACCGAGCTTGTCTGCCAACGGCAGGATGACCTCCTGGAACTTCTCCGAAGAACCGAGCGCGCGACCACCCGAGATGATCACCTTGGCCGAGGTCAGTTCCGGACGTTCGGACGAGGCGAGCGCATCCGAGACGAAGGAGGAGATGCCCGGATTGCCGGCAGCCGAAACGGCATCGATCGAAGCCGAACCACCTTCACCGGCGGCGGCGAAGGATGCCGTACGCACGGTGATGACCTTTTTGGCATCGCTCGACTGTACGGTTTGGATGGCGTTGCCAGCATAGATCGGCCGCTTGAACGTGTCGGCCGAGACGA
>NZ_VDMN01000015.1 GCF_006335145.1 Aliirhizobium smilacinae
CGGCCAGATGACCGCACGCGCCAGCGGCGAGTTCGGCGCGCGCCACGGCGACACCGTCTACCTGACGCCGGATGAAACCAGACTGCACCGTTTCGACGACAAGGGCCTCGCTATCAAGGCCTGATTGGCTTAAAGCCATTGAATTCGCGATAATTTTAACCAGCCAAATATGGTTCGAAGGTTCGGTTCTCATCAAGAGCTTAATCCATGAGAAATGGGCTGCCTCGCTCTGGCATGGAGCAAAAAAGTCTAGCCAATGCTCGAATATACCCTTCACTTCACTGCGGCGGTCGATCCCCTGTCGGATTTCAAAACAAGGTTTAGCCGGTATCCAAGTGCGTCAGCTACCTTTGCGATCGTCCCAAACTCTGGATTGCCATCCCCACTTAATGCCCGGTAGAGAGCAGGCCGTGTAAGTCCGGTATTCCGAGAAAGATCTGACATGCCGCGCGCGCGCGCGACAACACCAAGAGCGCGAGCAATATGGTTTGCGTCTCCATCTTCGCTGGCAGCTAAAAGATATTCAGCAATCGCTTCCTCACTTCCAAGGAATTCGGCGGAGTCGTACTCAAACGTCTCAAGTGGCATACGATTACTCCTTCAATTGCTGCGCTAGTTTTTTAGCTAATCGAATGTCTTTGTCCTGGGTACTCTTGTCGCCACCACAGAGAAGAACATAAACGATCGAGCCGTCCCGGACAAAATAGACCCGATAACCAGGCCCATAATTAATGCGGAGTTCGCTCACGCCTTCACCAACTGGCTTTACATCCCCAGGATTTCCTGAAGCGAGACGGTCAATGCGGTCGGCAATTCGAGCTTGAGCACGAAAGTCCTTCAGCGTTTTGATCCAGTCCGCATAATCACGGGTGCGCCTAATCGTGAACATGAAGTTATGTAACCCATAGGGGACAAAATATCAAGGTGGTGGTTATTCGGGAATATGGCTGTTTGAGGCTTTTGGCCTGAGTGTGGTTAGCCAAATGATTGAATAGGTTCAATCTTCATCACATCGCGATGACCACTCTTTTTTGCTTTGGCTGTCCGCACGCGTTTTGGCCCTTTCGGGCGGCCTAAAGTCGGCCATTCCAAGGGGAAAATTGCAGCAAATATAACTGATCTAGCCAACGGGTCGGCGGTTCGTATCCGTTCAAGAGCTCGAGATCGATTTCCGTGTCGACGCATCTGAGCCAAGCCAGTTCGCTCAATAATATGAGTAAACAACCCTAGTATTGCTATATCGGCGATCTCGCGATAACGAGGCCGCATGCTTGCGAAGCAGGATAGGCTCGAGCCTCCTCTGACCCGTTGGCGCATATGATCGCTTGAACCGCCGAAAGAGGTTGCCGCGTGAGCGCGAGCTTCACCGACATATTCCTGAGCAACCGAAAGGCGCTGATCGGCACGGTCGTTAGGATCGTCGGAGACCATCAGGCCGCAGAGGATGTCGCGCAAGAGGCCTACGTGCGGGTCAGTCGGGCAGTCGAAGACGGTACTGTCGAGCACATTGAGGCATTTCTCTTTCAAACCGCCCGAAATCTCGCCCTGAACCACAAGCGAAGCCGCCAGATCCGCGGCTCGGTGGAGCGAGACGATGTCTCTGAGACGGATGTCGAAACGATCGCTTCGCCAACTCCATCCCAGGAAGCCGAGATCATCCATCGTCAGCGTCTCCGTCTGTTGGAGGAGGCAGTGTCTCGGCTTCCCGAGCGGGCCCAGAAGGTCTGGGCTTTGAGCAAGATCGAGAAATGGCCTTATCCGAGGATCGCGAAGCATCTCGGCGTGTCGCCCAACACCGTTTTCAATGACCTAAAAATGGCCCACGCCCACTGCATGGACGCGTTGGCTAAAATTGACCGAGGATGATCGACTGATGCCCATTGAAAGAAATTTTGTGAGATTTCCCGGCGTCAACTGTCTCCTGTATAAGGCCACCATTGTCGCAGAACCCGTGATGGGATGGAACTGAGTGGGACAGGATCGTTCAAATTCCGCTGGTGACCGGGAGTTCATCCATCCTAACCCGGTAACGGATGCCGCTCTCGACTGGTTCTTCAGGCTGCAAGGCGAGCCCGATAATCGCGTTCTCGTGGCAGATTTTTCGGCTTGGCGAGCCGCAAACCCAGCTCATGAGAAGGCATTCGAAGCGGTTGCAGAAGCATGGGCTCTTCCAGAGGCAGAGCAGGTCGCTCGCAATGTCGTCGATCAGATTTCCCGAGCCGAGGCGCCCCGGCCGGCGAATGTCGTCGCACTGGGGCGGCCAAGGCGGGTGTTTCTACCCTGGCTGGGCGCCGCGGCAGCAGCGATCCTTCTCACGATTGGCGTCCAACAGTATCCGGCGCTTCGGATCCAGTGGGAGGCAGATTACATCACTACCGCTGGCATACAGCGGGAAGTCATTCTGCCCGATGGGTCAAAGGCTACCCTGAACACTGATACTGCTATTGCCATCGACTTCGAAGGGGCCAAGCGATCCGTCCAGCTACTTAAGGGGGAAGCGTATTTCGATGTCGTCCACGACCCGTTGCGACCTTTCGACGTTGTCTCTGCATTCTCCCAGGTTGAGGTTAAGGGCACCGCGTTCTCAGTCCGGCGAGATGATGATGAGGATGCCGTTTCCCTCGAGCGGGGGCATGTCGAGGTGAGTAGCCTGACGGATCCGAGCGAGAAGATCGATCTTGAGCCTGGACAAGGGGTCACCGCAACCGCTTCGGCAATTTCGAGAGTAAGACCGATCGACGGCTCAGTCGCATTTGCATGGTTGAAGGGCCAGATTGCCTTCCAGGATCAAACGTTCAAATCCGTCTTGCACGACCTTCAACGCTACTACGGTCATTCAATCGTGCGAACCGGCACGGAATTCGATGACGTAAAGGTCAACGGGCGCTATCGCCTCGATAATCCCGAGCTTGCGATCCGGTCTCTGGCGACAACGGTTGGTGCGTCTGTAACCCGTCTTCCGGGCGGCATCCTAATCCTTCAATAAAAATTCAACTTTATTTGTGAGATTGGTTTCGCTCGCGTGTCCTCATTACAGGGGCCAGGTTTAAAGCAGTGTCGGTCCCTGCATAGTATTGAGAGGGATACGGGAATGACGGGGAACGCGAAAGCGGGCAATCGGGGATCGAAACTCAGGACAGCCAGAAAGGATCAGCGTAAATCGCGCACGCTTTCTTTGCTGCTTCTATCGACGTTTCTGGGGTCTATCGGTGCAGGCGGCTACACCAATGCCATGGCGCAGCAAGCAAGCCAGACCCTTTCCTTCAACATTCCTTCTCAGCCTTTGGCATCCGCTCTTTCCGCCTTCATGAGCGCCAGCGATTGGGATGTCAGCTTCACCTCAACCGCTGTCGCCGGGAAGCAGTCCGCGGCTGTTGTCGGAAAGTTTTCCGCGGAGCAGGCTCTCCGGACACTGCTTGCCGGAACTGGCGTGAGCATCAGGATGGCTGGCTCGAAGACGGCTGCTCTTGTCGTGCCCGCGGCCGGAGCTGGAGAGACCGGCTCAGCCGATGGAACAACCCTGGAGCCGATTGTCCTGACGGCACAGGCCGGCGGCACCACCGAAGGATCGGGTTCCTACACGACGCCGCAAATGAGCTCCGCGACCGGCTTGCCGCTTTCCATCAAGGAAACGCCGCAGGCCGTCAGCGTGGTCACCCGCCAGGCAATCGACGACAAGAACTACAGCTCCCTCGACCAAGCAGTGAAAGATTCTCCTGGGCTTTCTGCAGTTCAGGACATCGCGGACGGGCGCTGGCGCTATACGTCTCGCGGCTTTGACGTGTTCAATATCCAGAACGATGGCCTCACCATGGCGCCCGTGCGTGATGGGCTTCCGCAGGACGATCTTTCGATTTACGACCGCGTCGAAATCGTCAGGGGCGCAACGGGCCTGTTGGAAGGCGCAGGCTATCCGTCTGCAACCATCAACCTGGTCCGCAAAAAGGCTCTTCAAGAGCCGCGCTATTCGGTGACGACAACCGGCTCTTCATGGGGAAACGGCCGGGTTGAGCTCGATGCGTCGCAACCTTTGAATGCCGATGGCTCTGTCCGTGGCCGCTTTGTCGCGGCGTTCAATGGCGGCGAAGGCTATCGCGACTACAACAAGCAGAAAAATCTCGTTCTTTACGGGACACTAGAAGCCGACATCACAGATGACACAACCATCAGCGTCGGGCTGAGCCACACAAAGGAACGGATCGATGGTTATTCCTGGGCGGGTGTTCCCACTCATGGAGACGGCTCGTTCTTCAACTGGGATACATCCGACTTTTTTGGTGCCGACTGGGAATATGCCGACAAGCGCAAGACTACCGCATATTTCGACATCCAGCATGAGTTCGAGGGTGGATGGAAAGCCAACCTCTCAGCTCAACGGGTGTGGGCGTCCTCCGAACTGCTAACATCCTACCTGTCAGACTGGTCGCAGATCGACGTCTTCACCAAGAACGACCGAATCTACGAATATGATGCGGACAATTACGCCGTGAACGCGCAATTGAGTGGCCCCGTCGAGTTCCTCGGGCAAACTCATGACCTGACGTTTGGCGTCAGCGCCCATCGTGACAACCAGGAAAACAGCGGCTACCGCGGCGCAAGTTACCTTATCGACCCGACGACATGGGATCCCTCGTCGATCGCCAAGCCAAGTCTCGACACCTACACCAAATACTACACGACCAAGTACAAGCAGGACGAAATCGGGATCTATGGGGCAGGGCGCTTCCATCTCACCGATGACCTGACATTGATCGCAGGTGGACGCTTCTCGTGGTTTGATTACGCATCGCCGACAGTGCCATCCTACTACCACGAGAACGGCAAGTTTGTACCTTACCTCGGTGTTGTCTACGACGTGACGGATCAGGTTTCGGTCTACGCGAGCTACACTTCGATCTTCCGCGCGCAAAATCGGATCGACCCGACCGGCCAGCTTCTTCCGGCAATCGATGGGGCGAATTACGAGGCGGGCGTCAAGGGTAGTTTCTTTGACGACAGGCTGAACGCCACCGTGTCGGTTTTCCAGATCAATCTGTCGAACCTGCCCGAAACCGTTGCTGCGAGCGAATGCCAGGCATCGTCCTCCTGCTACCGCGCCGGGGAAGAAGTGCGCAGCCGAGGAATTGAACTGGAGGTGTCGGGCCATATTACCGACCAGTGGCAGCTGATGGCTGGCTACACCTATTCGAAGCCTGAATATGTGGACGGTCCCAATAGCGGCGATCGCTACAATTCCCAGGTCTATCCCGAGCACATGTTCAAGATGTTCACGACTTACTCGATGGATGGGGCCCTGGAAGGCCTGACCGTCGGGGGTGGTCTGAGAGCGTTCAGCAACACCTTCTATGATGGCGGCAGCTACAGGATCGAGCAGCCGGCTTATGCCGTGGCCGATCTGATGATGAAGTACGACTTCAACGACAAGACTGCGCTTCAGCTGAACGTCAACAACGTGTTCGACAAGAAATATTACGGCGCGATCAGCACTTATACGGGCTACGGCAACCATCTGGGCGCACCGCGCGAGTTCCGCCTCAGCTTGAGCCATACGTTTTGACCGAGAGGCGAGGAGGGCCGACAAGGCCTTCCTCGTAATCGCATATGCACCGAAGACAATTCCTATCTCTCCTTGCAGCTGGTGGCGCCATGGCAGGCGCGACGCAGCAAGCCCGTGCAACCTCGTACCGTGGCTCCGACGATCAATTCCCTTTGCGCGTCGAGCATATCTTTGGGGAGACCGTCATTAGGCAGAGGCCCCAGCGAGTTGTTGCGCTCGGCTGGAGTGCGGAAGATTCTCTCATCGATCTGGGTCTCGTTCCGGTGGCTATGCCAAGGCGGCAGCATTTTGTCGGTGGAGTTTACCCTTGGAACGTTGACCGTGTCGGAGAGCCGAAGCCGTATCTCTTCAACGATATGATGATCGACTTCGAACAGATTGCTGCCCTGAAGCCAGACCTGATCATTTCGGTGACCAATTACATCACTGGCAAGGATTATAGCCGCCTTTCTGAAATCGCTCCGACGATTGCGCGGCAAAGCCCGGTCAATGCTGTCGACTGGAGAGAAGAACTCAGACTATGCGGCGCCGCATTGGGGCGCGATAGCGATGCGAAGGAATTGTTGTCGTCGATCGTTGATCTGTTTGAGACGGCTCGCACCCAAAATATGTCTCTCGCCGGGCTCAGGATTGCCTTCGGGAACTACATGCCAAGACAGCGCGGCCTGCGCATCCACGGCGCCTCGAGCAAGCATTTCGACATCTATCGGCGGCTTGGAATGAAAGCCGCCATACTCAACGGACCGCAGGGGCCGCGTGAGATGGAAAAGGAGGAAACGCTGATCGGCTTTGAGGCAATCCCGGAACTCGAATGTGACCTCCTGGCGCTTTGGTTTCCGGGGGACCAACGGGACGAGGTTCTCGGCAACGAGCTTTTGCAAACGCTCGATTGCGTTCGCTCCGGAGGGTTCGTGCAATTCAGCGATCCGGCGTTGATTTGGGCAGCCTATGCGGCCAGCTCCCGATCGCTGCAATATACGTTGCCGTTGATCATCGAGAAACTTAACGGCGCGGCCGCTCGAGCAGGGCTGGATCAATGAGCCAGGAGCGCCTTTTTGAAGCCCAGGTGGTGAGCCGGTTGCAGCTCAGCCCCTCCATTGTCCGCCTGGTCCTGTCCGGCGCCGGCCTTAGCGACTTTGCAACCACAAACATCCCAGATGAATGGATCTATCTGATCTTCGATCGCAGCGGCGATGACCATGGTCGCAAGAAGCGAGATCGCAAGTCCAGACCCTACACAGTGCGCCAATGGGAACCGGAAACTTGCCGTCTGACATTGGATGTCGTCTGCCACGACGCGGGTCCTGCGACAACCTGGGCGCAGACCACAGCGATTGGCGACGCGATCAGCTTTACTGCGCCATTTGGAAAGTATGGCCCGGCGGATAATGTGGATTGGATATTGCTGATGAGCGATCTGACAGGACTGCCAGCGGTGGCGAGGATCATCGAGCAGCACAGATGTCAGATCCCGGTCCTTGCCAATGTGGAGATTGCCGAAGATGGCGACCGGCGTCTGGTAGCGCAGACCTGCGGTGATTGCGTCGCGTGGCACAAGACCTTTGATCGACATGCCGGGCGTTCCTGCCTCGTCGACATCATGCAGAATATGTCGAGGCCGCACGGATGCGGATATGTGTGGATCGCCGGCGAGGCGACCGCTGTCGCTCAATGCCGACGACTTTGTCAGGACAATTGGGGCATCGAGAAAAATCAGGTGACCGCAGTCGGTTACTGGATCGCAGGGCAGGCTCGGGGATGATGGTATTGTCCTCATCTGATGGTGTGACGCGGCGCACAGTGGGGAGCGTGCGGATCGGTCGAATTGCAGGACTGCTTGCCGGCATCCTTCTGCTCGCCGGACTTGTCGCTGCAAGTCTTCTCTTCGGCCATCGCGTGATATCAATGCAAGCAGCGCTGAGCGCGATTTTTTCGTATAACGGCTCATCGGTCGACGACATCATCGTCATCTATTCGCGGCTTCCGCGAACGCTGGCCAGCGTGCTGGCTGGTGCCGCCTTTGGTGTGGCAGGAGCGTTGATCCAGGCCTCGACGCGTAATCCCCTTGCCGATCCGGGTGTCCTCGGCGTCAATGCCGGAAGTGCATTTTTCGTCACGCTTGCTGTCGGCTTTGCTGGTTGGCAGTCGATCCATGCCTATGTGTGGGCCTCCCTGGTTGGGGCATTCATCGTTTCACTGATTGTCTCAGTGTTTGCCTCGGCAGGACGCGGCGGCGTATCGAATGTTCGTCTCGTTCTGACTGGTGTCGGTATTTCCGCAGTCCTGGGGGGCATCGGCTCATCGATCACGCTACTCGACCCTGTCGCCTTCAACGCAATGCGTGCCTGGGCGATCGGCTCGCCTGCTGGAGCGACGATGGAGGTTGTCAAAACGATATCGCCGATCATCCTCGCTGGGCTGGTATGTTCGTGTTCCATCGCCAGTTCGCTCAACATCACAGCCTTGGGCGACGATCTGTCGCGAACACTCGGCGCGAACGCATTGCACATCCGGATAGTGGTGATCATCAGTGTGACCCTTTTGGCAGGGGCGGGAACTGCTGCAGTGGGACCGGTAGGGTTCGTCGGTCTGATGGTGCCTCACGCGGTCCGATGGCTCATAGGAGCCGATCAGCGCTGGATACTGGCCCTGACCATCATCTACGCACCTATTCTGATGCTTGGTGCGGATATTCTTGGGCGCCTCGTTCTCTATCCCGGTGAACTCGAAGCCGGCATCCTCACAGCGCTTATCGGCGCGCCGGTTCTGATCCTTCTTGCGCGGCGACGCGGGGCTCGTGGGCTATGACCAAGGGTGTCTCAACCGGCGATCGGCCGGTTCACGCGATCAAAGCGGTCGGTATTTTGGCGGGCAGGGTGTCGTTTCGGGTGCCCCGGCGAGAAGCTATCGTATCCGGCCTTCTGGCCGCCATGTCGCTATTGATCGCGCTCGGTGTTCTGTTCAGCGGCCGCTACCCCATTTCGGTTGCTGAAGCCATGAATGCTGTGATCGGCAAGGGCGACCCAATGTTCGGCGTTGTGCTCATCGAATGGCGCCTGCCGCGGGTGGCGCTCGCCTTTCTGCTCGGTGCCTGCCTTGGCATGAGTGGTGCAATCTTCCAGTCTTTGACACGCAATCCACTGGGTTCCCCCGATATCATCGGCTTTTCGGCCGGCTCCTATACCGGGGCACTGGTTGTCATCCTGCTCTTCTCCGGCGGATATTACGAGACGGCGGCGGGAGCTCTGGTGGGCGGCATTGCCACCGCATCGCTGGTCTACCTGCTGGCCTGGCGTCGTGGTGTTCAAGGGTTTCGGCTGATTATCGTCGGGATTGGCGTTGCCGCGATGCTCTGTGCCTTCAACGCCTGGATGATCAAGGAGGCGGCGCTGCAGGTGGCCATGTCGGCGGCGATCTGGGGAGCGGGCTCGCTGAACGGGCTTGGGGTCGAGCAACTGATACCGATGATGCTCGCGGCTGCCATTCTCGTGCCAGCGACACTGTTCTTCTCCCGGCCACTGCGCCAGATGGAGATGGGCGATGACGTGGCCCATGCCTCGGGCGTCGATGTCAACCGGGCACGGCTAATCCTGATGACACTGGGCGTGGCTCTGACGGCCATCGTCACGGCTGCGGCCGGGCCGATCTCCTTCATTGCGCTGGTCGCCCCTCAGATCGCTCGCCGTCTGGGAAAATCGTCCGGGCCGATGCTCGGCACTTCCGGCCTGATGGGCGGGTTGCTGCTCCTCATCGCGGATTGGGCCGCCCAGCATGCATTCGGTGTCCAGCTGCCGGTCGGTGTGATGACTGTCAGCATCGGCGGGCTCTACTTCCTGTTCCTCCTCTTGCGCGAGGGTCGCAAATGACCGGTATAGGCTCCCCATCCATCGCGGACCGATTGCAGGCCGATGCGGTGACGCTGCGATACGACCAACGGACGATCTCCAAAAATCTGTCGGTTTCGATCCCCGATGGTTCATTCAACGTCATCGTCGGGCCGAATGCCTGTGGCAAGTCGACCTTGCTCAAGGCCCTGTCCCGCCTGATCCGACCGTCCGATGGTCAGGTAATCCTCGACGGCCATGATATCCATCACATGGCGGCCAAGGACGTGGCCCGCCGCCTTGGGCTTTTACCGCAGAGTGCCATTGCACCCGTCGGGATCACGGTCGCCGATCTCGTTGCGCGTGGTCGCTACCCGCATCAATCCTTTCTACGGCAATGGTCAAGCGCCGACGAAGCGGCAGTCGCCAGGGCCATGGCGGCGACGGGCGTCACCGACCTATCCAGCCGGTTCGTCGATGAACTTTCGGGCGGTCAGCGCCAACGGGTCTGGGTGGCGATGGTGCTGGCGCAGGAAACGCCGATCCTGCTTCTCGACGAGCCGACGACGTTTCTGGATATTGCGCATCAGATCGAGTTGCTCGATCTTCTCGCCGATCTCAATGACGAGGGTCGCACCATCGTCGCGGTCCTGCATGACCTCAATCACGCCTGCCGCTATGCCTCGCATCTTACCGCCATGAAGGATGGCGCGATTGTTGCCAGCGGGCAACCAGCAGAGATCGTCACGGCCGAGCTTGTCGAGACCGTCTTCAACCTGCCTGCGATAGTCATGCCCGACCCGGTCAGCGGTACGCCGATGATCGTGCCAAAAGGCCGCCGGCTGAAGGAGCTTCACGATGACTGATCTGATCAAACGCTTTGCCACCTACTACCGCCCGCATCGCGGCCTGTTCGCGCTCGATTTCGGCAGTGCGGTCCTGGCCGGTGTGCTGGAGCTAGCATTCCCGGTGGCCGTCACCCTGTTCATCGACAGGCTTCTGCCAAGCAACCAGCTGGGATTGATTGCGCTTGCCGTCGCCGGCCTGTTCCTCATCTATCTGCTCAATGCCGGCCTTCAGGTCATCGTGACCTATTGGGGGCACATGCTCGGTCTGAAAATCGAGACCGAGATGCGCCGCAAAGCGTTCGATCATCTGCAAAAACTATCCTTCGGCTTCTTCGACGAGCACAAGACCGGGCATCTGGTCGCGCGGCTGACAAAAGATCTCGAGGAGATCGGCGAGGTTGCCCATCACGGACCCGAAGATTTGTTCATTGCCGTGATGACGCTGATCGGCGCCTTTCTTCTTATGCTCTCGGTCCATATGCCGCTCGCCATTCTGACTGGCCTGATCGTTCCACTGACGGCGGTGATCACGGCAATCTACGGAAAGCGTATGACCGCGACCTGGCATGCGCTCTACGGAAGGGTTGGGGAGTTCAATGCGCGCATTGAAGAGAATATCGGTGGCATCCGCGTCGTTCAGGCCTTTGCCAACGAAGAGCACGAGCGGGTGCTGTTTGCCAGAAACAACAGCAATTATCTGAGCACCAAGCTCGAAGCCTACCGGGTTATGGCGGCCTCCATGTCGCTCTCTTACCTGTCTATGCGCTTCGTCCAGATCGTCGTCATGCTGGCAGGCGCCTGGTACGTGACGTCAGGCGAACTGACGGCCGGCGGATTTGTCGGCTTCCTGCTTCTGGTCGGCGTCTTTTTCCGCCCGATCGACAAGATCAACTCGATCATTGAAAGCTACCCGAAAGGGATTGCCGGCTTTCAACGCTATAAGGACTTTCTCGATCGGCAGCCTGATATCAGCGATCGGGAGGATGCGGTTGATATTCCGCGAATGAGCGGTCGCATCGCCTATCGCGACGTCACGTTCAGCTACCGCACCGGCCTGCCAATCCTCGAAGGCCTAAACCTGTCGATCGAGCCCGGCGAAACGATTGCTTTCGTTGGCCCCTCTGGCGCCGGTAAGACGACGATCTGCGCTCTCCTGCCTCGTTTTTACGAGGTGACCGCTGGTGCCATCAGCATCGACGGCGTGGATATCAGGGATATCACCCTCAACAGCCTTCGTTCCAATATCGGCATCGTCCAGCAGGATGTCTTCCTCTTTGCCGGAACCATCCGAAAGAATATCGCCTATGGCCGTCTCGACGCCGGCGAGAGCGAGATCATCGAGGCCGCGCGTCGTGCCCGGCTTGACGATGTGATCGCTGCCTTGCCAGATGGTCTCGACACAGTGATCGGTGAGCGCGGCGTTAAACTGTCCGGTGGGCAAAAGCAGAGGTTGGCGATCGCTCGCATCTTCTTGAAGAACCCACCCATCCTGATCCTGGACGAGGCAACTTCTGCACTCGACAGCGAGACGGAGCGCGCCATCCAGCAGTCGCTCGCGGACCTTGCGCATGGGCGCACTACGCTTGTCATCGCCCACCGTCTGGCAACGATCACCAACGCGGATCGGATCGTCGTTGTCGAAGACGGGCGTATCGTGGAGGAAGGACGGCACGAGGATCTGCTGCACAAAGCCATGGGGCGATATAGCGCGCTGCATGCCGCACAGAGCAGGATAAATGCAGCGTGAGAATGCGGAAGATAGCCCCTTCGCTATTGAGGTGCTACGCCGAACAGGCCGATCAAAATCGTGGAGGACAAACAGGTGAGGTTGAAACGGGAAACTGAAGTCGCGATTGCAATTCTAGTCGCCTGTGCGCGGTCGAATGACTGCCGGCTGAAGACGGCAGATGCAGCAAAAGCTGCCGAGACCACATCCGATTTTGCCGCTCATGTTGCCTTGAAGCTGGTCAATGCCGGACTCTTGACTGCCACGCGTGGGCGAAACGGAGGTCTGGAACTTTCACGGTCGGCAAGCGCGATTTCCCTGCATGACGTGATCTGTCCGATGGAAGACCAAAACCCCGTAGCATCGAATGCGGGAAATTCACGCGGAGAGTACCTGAAGGCGAAAGCTCTCATAGAGGTCATGCGTGGTGTCGACGATGCCGTTCAAACCTATCTCAACCGCTTTTCCATCCACGATCTGGCGGAAGCCGAGCTCCCGCTTGAGGAGGGTAAAATCGAAGAAAATTCGGAGACCATGCGCGCTAAGCGAAGGGCGAGGCGCTCGTCAGGTTTGGAAAGCAGATTTGTGTAACGAAAGCATGCACCTAGCTAAAGGACCCCAACGCGCAAAGGGTTCGGCTCCGTTCAAGACCTGAGGGTCAGCACCCTGCCAATCCGACGGGGACTGAGGCGCAATTAAAGGGCCATCACATTTTCGGCCTTGGACTTTCCAGTTTTGCGATCCTGTCCGACGTCGAAACTCACCTTCTGGCCATCAGACAAAGTTCCGCCAAAGCCAACGGCGGAAATATGGACGAATACGTCCGGGCCACCGTTGTCCGGGGTGATGAAGCCGAAGCCTTTGTCCTGAGCGAAGAATTTAACTGTACCGGTTGCCATAGTGTCCTCGTTGATTAAATGCGACTTCAGTCGTCATATTGACCTAACCCGCAGCTCACAAGAACAAACGGTTCTGGCGGAACCCTCTGCGTGCGCGGCTAAATTTTAGGATAGTCCGTCCTATATCTCTCCTATGAAAGTAGGCAAGACGTACACCGCCGAGCAACTGCATCGGATCTATAGCGTTCAAGTTCGAATCTGCACTTTGCGCGGCTTGGACCTGACAAGCGCAGAAGGCATGCGCGTCGCGCGGCGTTTGCTCGCAGAGTTTAGCGGATCGGAAACCGAGGCAGAGATGCTATGGAATTCGTGTCATAACTCTAGCTTTTTGGGCAGCTAGGAATTCCTTATTCCCGGCCGTTGCAGACCGGGCCATTCAGTTCAAGCCACAACAGAGCGAATTGGACTACCTGACATAGCTCATAGTTTGCCCTGGGTGGAGATAGCGTATGACGCCTATCCATGTCTCGTAGATTGCCTGCAGTTTATCAGACGTTGAAACCTCCTCCGGAGTCCGCGTGCATTCATCGCATCCGAAAGGACGCTCCAGTATTTGGTGCAGAAGAAGCCAGCCGTGTTGGCATCGTGGAACCTAAGACATCTCTGCTCCCGGCAATATTTGGTTAGCGAGCGAGAGAAAGAACCTTGAGACTTTCGCCCGCGTGGGGAAGGGCTATATCTTTGAACAACCGTGAGATCAGGCGTGGTCGTGATCCCTGTCTTTCATCGATAAGGAGATATGACAGCCTCTTTATCTCGATTGTCATCACGCCCGCATTATCATTGCGACGGAAATTGCTCAGGCCAATCCTGAGGAAGCCATTCTCAACCGCCCAGGCGGCTATCATATCTGCGTTCATGAAGGTCCCGCCGTAGGAGATGCGAACGCGCGTCTCAATTGCGCTTGAGAAAATCGCTTTAGAGTTGCAGAGGTAACGCATATCACAAGCACTAACCTAACGCAATCAGTGCGATCTCGCAGTTCTAGCACAGCTGTTGCGAGAAAGACTCGCTACGCGATGGTCGATTTCGCCAACCGAACGCACAATCGCTCCTCGCTGCCGGCCGCGTGGCTGACCTGCGAGGTGCCAGCGTGGGCGCAGGGAGGTCGGGCTCTTAGATCTTGCTCTCGACAGGTTGGCGTGCCTTTGATGGTTGAATGCCGAAGCGGCGGAGAAAAAGCTGCGAGAAGTGGCTTGGGTTTCCATAACCGACGGCAAGCGCTGCTTGCGTTACGGTCACAGTCCCTGCTTCGATCAGGCGGCGCGCCTCCAGCAATCTCTGCTCCTGAAGGAATGTATAGACTGCAAAACCGTACATGCCCTTGAAGCCCGACTTCAGCCGTTTTTCCGTCAACCCTACTTCCCTGGCAAGTTCGCCCAGGGTCCAGGGTCTTGCGAGTTCCGCGATCATCAGGTCGCGGGCGCGTTGAAGCGGGCGCCTGTCACGTGACGGAATTGATACGGCCGGCTGCGCCTTTCGCATGGCGGCAATCGAGGCATTGATGATATCGAGCGCCCTTGCCTCGAATGCGAGATCGTCGCTTTCCACCATGGCGCTGTCGAACAGTGCGCGCGCCACAGCGAGAAGCTGTGGAGGTACAGGCAGAATGCCGACCCAGGTTCCGTTACCGCAAGCCATGTGCAGGCTGTGGTTCTCATCCAGCGAGGAGAGGATGTCGCCAGCTCCAAGTTTCTGCCAGAGCGTTATGTCCACGCGAATGTCCAGCCCCTTGAAGCGTGTTCCGATCGGTACGTCATAAAAGCCGACGGCACCATTCGGTGCTGCCATGATGTAAATTCGGCCGGGTCGATAAGGGATGCTCGAAAGTTTTTCACCGGCCGTCCCGAGCAGCCAGCCCTGACCGGATGCCTCGAACAGAAAGTCGATCGCGACACAGGGTTCTGTGGAGAATCGTCCCACGAAATCGGCTCCGATGACCATATCGAATATGGAGATGGTCAGTCCCGGCCGAACGCCAAGGATCTTGTAGGCACCTTCCGTGGAAACGGACGAGAAGCCTTCATCGGCAGGACTTGGCCCGAGCACGACTATGTTTTCCTGATCGGACTGGGCCAAGGCCCGCTGTTCCACACGCAAATTCATTCATTCTCCGCCAACCGGCTGGTGCGCCGAAATATTAGACCCGATCACAATATCCATGAACCTGATTACAATAGTCAAGTTTTAGCGATTGGAATATTCGGGTGGCGTGTTTCAATGCGAGGGATAATGACCGCGACCTTATCAAAACTCTCCGCGCGCTCCGGTGCGTGGACCGTTCTCGGTCTTCTGGCCGGGCTATATGCAGCCCAGTCGGTAACCGGCAGCATGGTGCAATCGGCGCTACCTGTGGCGCTGCGTGATGCCGGAATGCCGCTCGACCAGATCGGATATCTGGCAGTGCTGTTCCTGCCGTGGGCGTTGAAATTTCTTTGGGCTCCCCTGGTTGATCGCTTTTTCACAGAGCGCGGCTGGATCCTCGCGTGTCAGATGGGAATTGCGACATGCTTCCTGACTGCAATGGCCTTTCCGCCGCAGACGCATCTGATACCACTTTCGATCGTGCTGGTTGTCATGGCGAGCCTGGCTGCGACGCAGGACATTGCAACGGATTCGCTCGCCGTCAGGGCAACGAGTGAGGAGACCCGCGGAGCTGCCAGCGGCGCTTCGACGGCCGGGGCCTATCTCGGCTTCCTGCTTGGCGGCGGTTTGTGGCTTGTCATCTACAGCCATGCCGGCTGGGCCGTTTCCATGGCTGCGATGGCGTGCTTCATCCTGCTTCTGACTATCCCGGTCCTGCTTTCCGCCAATCTTGCTGCGCCACGGGAACAGTCCGCAGGCACAAGGCGGGTTGCCTTGCGGGCAAGCTTCTCCAACCGGATGCTGAAGAGTGGCCTTGTTTTCCTGCTCGTCTACCAGGTCGGCATCCGCATGGGATCATCGATGACGGGACCTTATCTCGTCGACAAGGGCATGTCGCTTGATGCGATCGGCATGGTGCGTGGCGCCGGTGGAGCGATTGCCGGCTTCATTGCGGCGACGCTTGCCGCACTGCTTGTACAAGCTATCGGCGTCCAGCGCGGGCTGTTCGTTGCGGCAGCTCTGAATGCGATGCTTCTTCTGGCTCTTGCCTCTCTGGAATTCGTCGGCTCGGTTTGGCCGCCGCTCCTAGCAACATTGCTTGTCGCGCAGGTGGCAGCTGTCGCCATGTCTTTCGTGGCGCTCTACGCGGCGATGATGAACTGGTGCAATCCTGCCCAGACCGCGACGGATTTCGCCATCCTGCAAAGCCTCGACGCTATCGTCGCGATCGCTGCTTCCGCGGTCGCCGGCCAGCTCGGAAATACGCTTGGATACGGCGTTCTCTTTTCCATATCGGCGGCCTTCGTCGTCCTCGCCATGCTGCTCGCTTCCCGTCTTCTGGCCTTTTCCGGCCCGACTCTCACGTATTTCTCAAGTCATGAAAAGGTATCGGAACAATGATGCGCCATCCCCTCTCCAGCGTCTCGGCAATCGCCATTCTGGCCAGCGCGTTGCCACAAGCAGTAATGGCGCAGGATGGATCGGAGGAAACGACGCTTGCGCCGATCGTCATCACCTCGACGAAACGGAGCGAAGACTATTTCGTGCTTCCTTCCACCATCGATATTGCGACGGCCGAAGACTTGCAGGTTCGTAACATCGATACCGTTGCCGACCTCGACCGCATCTTTCCGGATGCGAACATCCGCACGCGTTCCAGCCGCGCCTATACCAACTTCACCATCCGCGGCCAGGCCTCGCTCGATTTTTACAATCCGAGCACGCAGGTCTATGTCGATGGACTACCGCAGGATAGTTTCAACCTGTCTCGTGCGCTGCCTGGCGGCGTGGAAAATGTTGAACTGCTGTACGGGCCGCAGGGAACCCTTTACGGGCGTGGTGCAATCGGTGGCGTCGTCAATATCACCACCCGCAAACCGCATAACGAGCTTCGCTTTGGTTACAACGCCGATATCAATACGGAAGGTGTCGACGGCACAGCCTATCTCAACGTGCCGATCATCGATGGCCTGCTTTATGGTGATGCGACGATATCGGCGCATCGCGAAAACGACCAATATACCGTCATGGGAACCGGTGAAGAGGTCGGCGGGACCGATGATGTCAACGGTCAGGTGAGATTGCGCTATGCGCCGGATGACAGCCCGCTCGATGTCATGGTGACTGCTGGCCGCGGCCACGTCACCTCGACGGAAGAATATTTCGTCATGGAAAGCATGATCAAGGACAGGATCGCGCTGCCCATCCCGTCGGAATACACACTGGACACTTGGAATTTCGGCATCAATGCCAGCTACGATCTCGGGCCTGCAACGATCACGGCGCTCACCGGCTATCAGAAGAGCGATTTCGATCGCACGGTCTTCGGTTCCTATACGCCCGAAAAGCAGTGGACGCTGAGCCAGGAGTTGCGCATCGCCTCCAATCCGGACCAGGGCTACGCCATCGACTATGTTGCCGGCGTCTATTACCAGCATCTCGATTTCGAGAGAAACCTACCCGATTACGGCCAGATCGCGAGACAGAAAATCGATTCCTATGCTGTCTTCGCCGACCTGACCTGGCATGCAACGGACCGTCTGGATATCACGCCCGGCCTTCGCTTCGATTATGAGCGTGCTGCGGCAGAGGCTGTCGGTTCGATCAACTTCACCGATGAAAACGATTTCATGGCGCTCTCGCCAAAACTCGGTGCAAGCTACGGCCTGACCGATGAACTACGGGTCTATGGAGTGGTCAGCACCGGTTACAAGGCGGGAGGCTTTACCCGCACCGTGACCTCGATGAACAATTCCTTCACCTACGATCCGCAGACCACCTACAATGGCGAGGTGGGCCTGAAATACCGCAACGAGGCGGGCACGCTCGAAGCGCAGCTTTCCGCATATTACAACGTCACCAAGGATTACCAGATGTTCGTTGGTGTCCAGCCGACCCAATATCTGCAGAATGCCGGCGAGATGACCGCCAAAGGCGTCGACCTCAAAGTCAGGGCGCATCCGACAAACGAGCTCGGTGTGACTGTCGGCCTCGGTTACAACCACAGCGAATTCACTGACTACAACGATCCGACCGGAAACGGTCTCGACTATACCGGCAACCGCGTTCCTTATGCTCCGAGATTCACCGCCAACCTGATGCTGGACTATCGTTTCGATCTTCAGGAAGGCTCGGGGGCGATTATACCCTATGCTGCGCTCAGCTATCTCGGCGATATCTATTTCGACGAGAGCAACGATGTCGGCCAGAGTGGTTATGCGCTCGTGGATCTCGGCGTAAGATGGGAGCTGGACGACCGGGTCGCGGCCGAGGCTTTCGTTACCAACCTCTTCGACAAGACCTATTCCACCTACGGGTTCAACGTTGCGCCCTACGGGAGCGTCTATCAGCTTGGCGAAGGTCGTGCCGTTGGTGCACGCCTCAGCATGACATTTTGAGGAGGTTGGTATGCGTGTCCTGATCGCCGGCGGCGGACCCGCCGGGCTGACTCTTGCTGCGTGCCTTAAGGAACGGGGCATTCAAAGTGTCGTCGTCGAAAAAGCTCCAAAAGGGCGCACGGGTGGTTATTCGATCGGCCTGCATGTGAATGGCTGGAACGTCGCCGAGAAATTGGGGCTGATCGAATATTTCAAGGCAAAGGCCATGCCGCTCGGGCCGGCGCAGCACCGGGATAAACGCGGCAGGAAGTTATTCTCCTACGATTATCGGGCGCTCTACAAGGCGTCCGGTGGCAAGATCCTTGCGATCATGCGCGAGGACTTCCAGTCGATACTGACCCAGCATGTCGAGGCAGATGTCGACATACGCTACGAGACGACAATTTCGAGCGTTACCGAGGATCACGATGGAATCGGTGTCGTATTTTCCGACGGAGTGAAGGAGCGTTTCGATCTCGTCGTCGGGGCGGATGGCTATCGTAGCGCATTGCGGGAAATGCTGTTCGGGCCGCATGGCGAGTTTCTGAGGCCTCTCGGTTATCGCGCCGCAGCCTGGCGGGTGCCCGTCAAGGGGGCGCTTGGCGCCAGCTTCGTCGGTATGATGGATATCGATCATCAAGGCGGTCTCTACAATATCGGCGACGGCTCGGCTGCGACCCTGTTTTGCTGGCGCGACGATCGAACCGATCGGCTGACTGCAGAACAGCGCCGTGACGTGCTTCTCGAGCATTTCGGAAAATGGCCTGAGCCGGTGGCGTCGTCTCTGCGGTCGGCAATCGACTGTGAAGCCTCCTTCTTCGACACGGTTTCGCAGATCGAGGTCCCCAAATGGTCCAGGGGGCGCGTCGTGTTGCTTGGCGATTCCGCTTGGTGCCTGACCTTCCTAGCCGGTCAGGGTACGTCCACGGCAATGGCCGGGGCTCATGTTCTGGCCGCCGAACTGGCGAGCAGACCCTATGCTGAAGCCTTCGAAGCATATGAAAGGCGATTGCGACCATTGGTGACTAGGATGCAGGCGGTATCGCGCAAGATCGGCGGCCACTACATTCCCCAAAGCAGATTGGCGATGCGTTTGCAGTCGTGGATTTTACCGATCATGCTTTCCTGGCCGCTCATCAAGTTCTCGGCCAGCCGATTGTCCGCTCCGGCTTTGGTGCTGGATGATTGATTGGCCATGGAGGACAAATGGATGAGGTTGAAACGAGAAACCGAGGTGGCAATCGCAATCCTGGTCGCCTGTGCCCAGTCGAATGAGTGCCGCCTGAAGACAGCAGACGCAGCAAAGGGTGCCGAGACCACGCCCGACTTTGCCGCACATATTGTTTTGAGGCTCGTCAATGCCGGTCTCGTGAAAGCCAAACGTGTTCGAAACGGCGGACTGGAACTCTTGCGACCGGCAAAAGCAATTTCGCTGCGCGATATCATCTGTTGGGTAGAAGACCTAGCTCCTGCGGGGCCGAAAGGAATAGGAGGGCGCGTGAAAGACCGAGGCCTAGAGCAGATCATACACGGAGCCAACCATGCCGTGGAGGCCTATCTCGATCGTTTTTCCATTGCCGATCTAGTTGACATCAAGCGAACGTCGGAGATGGATGAATTCCGCGAAAGCACTGGGATCAAGCCCGGCCGGCGGCCTAACCGGCGCGAGCACGATGTAGCAAGCGAGCCACAATCAGCATGACGACACGCTTGGCATGAAATTTCCGATGCTGATGGTTCGAGTGGGTTCACAAGCAACTGCTATTTCTACTCGTACGATATGCCATCTGTTTGGATCGTAGCGAGTTGTATCTCAGGCTGAAATTGACTGATCTCTTCCAATCGTCCAACGCGTGTAATTGCCCCCACAAGGAAGGCTGAGTGAAGCATCTGCAAGGTGAGTCGCTGAACCCGCTTGCGGAGCGGCACGAAATATTAGTAGGCATCGTAACTCATGGAGGGTGAATGAGATGGGGATTTCAGCAACGTCGTTTAGCGTTCACGCTGCTTCTGAACTGGTGGGAACGACACATGGCAACGAAAGCGCCCAATGAAAGCCGCTGTATTTTATCTTTTCCTTGTAACCGCCATAGGCTTCATACTTTTCCTCAACACCGACTCTCTTAACAAGTTCGGTTATCTTCCGCTTTCAGCGCCGCTCGCAACTCTGTCGGGTGCCATTTTTCTCATCTCGCGGCGACCTGCCATGTTCATCCGTGAAATTCAGATGATCGCGTGGTTGCTGCTGCTCGCCGTCTTTATGTTCGGTTACATTAATCGCGATGACTTGTATCGGCAAGGTAGCCGGGTGGTTGCATCGCTCGTTCCCGGACAGGCGATCGCAGTGCATGTGGCTGATGGCTCGGGGGTGCTTATCTACAAAACCGCAGGCAGTCATTTCGAAACGACTGTGAAAATCAATGGGCGAGATTTGTTCATGCTCGTTGATACGGGCGCGAGCCAAATCGTCTTGAGTTATCCCGATGCGCTCCAGCTTGGCCTTTCCCCAGAAGCGTCTGATTTTGTTGTTCCCATCCTTACGGCAAGCGGCGCGGGTGTCGCGGCTCGAACGAGCCTGGACGTCGTCGCGCTAGGGCCAATAATTCGACGGAACGTCACGGCTCTGATTTCCCCCGAGGGTGAGTTGTCGCAGAGTCTGCTTGGTATGAACTATCTGTCGTCGCTCAAATCGTTCCAGATGCGTTCCGATGAGCTGCGACTTCAGGATTGAAACTCATTTCTCGAAATGACCTATCGATCTGACCGAAGCGTTCGATGAAAGGCGAATGGGATTGGTACCTGCTCGTGCTATCGATCACCGTTGCCAGTCGTCGACAGAGCCAAGTTCAACAAGAGCGTCAAGCAAAACTTGCCGTATTCCTATGCTCCGCATAGGTTCCAACCGGAACGTAATCGGAATACTATTTACCATAGCATGACTTCGTACCCGCCACCGGTAGCCAACGCGCGGGACATGCGCCACTCCGCATCCCACCGAAATATTTTCTAAGGCGGCCTTAAATCATGTCATGCCCGAATTGGGAATCTACTTTCTCAGAAGGGTTTGGTTGGCTCAACGCTTGAGTTCGCTCGCGGGTCGAAGACAATTGGCTTATCACCACTGCCATGGGCTGTGTCAATCATATCGCGATATTATTTGAAGACGCATGCGCTTCACGACATGCGTCTTCAATGTGCGGGATCAGAAGCGCAGTGTCAGGCCGGCGATGGCAGTCGTGCCTTTGCCGGTATTCGAATAACTGCTCTCATAGGAATCCGCAGGCGTGTAGCTTTTGTTAAACACGTTCTTCACGGTCGCAAATACCTGCATATTCCCGTTCGCCTTGAACGAGGCATAAATGTCGAACAAGGTGTATGACGGCAGCTTTCTATACTCCGCCCCGGCGCCGAACAGGTCACCGTACCCCTCCACCGACGAACCGGTGTAGTTTACGGTTGCACCGACAGTCAGACGATTTTCGAGGAGCCGCGTTCCGATATCGAAGGAACCATAATGCGACGGCGATTCTCCATAAAGGCCATTGCCCCACCCCGCGGCCTGGCCGATCGGCTGCTTTGTCGATGACGCCGTGTAGGAGGCGTTCATATAGAGATATCCCAGATCGTAACTAGCCTGGAACTCGACGCCATCCATATGTGTGGTACCTGGTCGATTGACCCACATTGCGGTATCGCCGCGACCTGGAACGTCGACGAAATCATTCACGATGAAATCGTCGATCTTATTGGAGAAATAGCCGATTTTCACATTGACGTTGTCGTCGCTCGATAGAACGCCGTTGAAGGAAAGATTGGTTCCGAAATCCCAGCCTTTACGTATTTCAGGTCGAAGATTGATGTTATTCGCAACCCCGCTTCCCAGGCCGGCTCCGATCGGGATGAGCGAGAAGAAGGTCTCTTGAACGGTCGGTGGTCTAAACGTTTCAGAGTAGGTCGCATAGGGCTGGAGCCAAGGCAGCGGCTTTGCGCTGAGCGTTACGCGAGGGCTCCAGCGACCTCCGCTGGTCTCGACATTCGTGCCGCCGCAATTGGGGCCGCCGGCCGGGCACGAGCCCATCCCTGCTGTAATGGGGGCTTGATAGCCATTCAGGCCCCAATGGTCGTATCGCAGACCTCCGGTCAGGCGGAACATGTTCCAGTCGAGTGTTGTTTCGGAGAACACTCCATATTTGGATAGCGATCCCGGCGGATTGCCGCCCTTTAAAGCATTGACCGTGTAATCGTCCTTCTGCCAGCTGCCGCCGTAGAACAGCTTCAACGAAACGTCATCACCGAGATCGATGCGCGAGGTGTTGTCCACGCTGACGCCGGTCGTAATATCCCTTGAGTTCCGGCCGCGATAAGAGCCGCCGCTATCGAGCGGATAGCTGAGTTCCGTCCTGTTGAGGAAACCGTGGATGTTCAGATCGACTAGATCATTGCCTGCAGGAGAGAGCGAATAATCAGCCGTATAGGTGCTGTTCTTTACATCCCAGATGTAGCTGGAATTGACGAATTCGTTCTGGTACCAGCGCCCGCCAATCTCGATTTTCTGGTCCTGATCCGGTTCCAGCGAGAATTTTGCCAGTCCTGACTTCGGTCTGTTTTCGGTGTTGAACTGGCCGACGATATCGCCGTCTCCGTTCTTGTAGCGCTGGAAATCGGATTGGCTGAAAGCACCCACGATGCCGATGGAGCCATCCTCGCCCAAATCATGACGGGCACCTCCAGCGTAAAGCGTCGCGTAATTGCTACCGTTACTTCCCGCCGTTAGCCGGGTCATTCCGCCCCAGTCTTTCCCAGGCAAAAGAACATCGTCAAGTTCGAGTGTGCGCATGTTGACGGCGCCAGCGAGCGTGCCGCTGCCATGCGCTCCGGATACCGCTCCGCGTTCTACATCAACTCCAGCGAGCAGATTAGGATCGACGTAGGTCAGGTTACCGCCACTCGATCCGTGCCCGCTCACATTTCGGAAGTTCTGAGGCACGCCATCGATCATGGTGTTGACCCGGCCGTAACCTTCCATCCCCCGTATATTGGTCGATATGCCGGGCTGGTCGGCCGGCTGCAGCGTGAACACGCCGGGCTGGCCTCGCAAACTGCTGTTGAGGTCACCGCCATTCTTCAAGATGAGATCATCCTGGCTAAGAGAGCTTGTCGCATCAGGTGAGGAATATGGCGAGTTTGCGCTCGTGATGACAATCGTCTTGAGCTCGGTGCCATCATCGTCATTTGAGCCGATACGAGAAGCCTTCAGACCCGAACTCAGTTCAACGCGCCTGGCATCGACGAAGCGATACGTGATGCCCGATCCCGCAAGGATTTTGTCCAAAGCTATTTCTTTGGTTACATCTCCTGTCACTCCGGAGCTCTGTTTGCTGAGCGGAACGTCACCTCTGTAGACGATCTGCAGACCGTTCGCGGTACTATAACTCGCGAGTGCTTTTTCAATCGGCCCGGCAGGAATACTGTAATGGAGAACTTGAGCGCTTGCTTCCGTCGTGCACAGAAGAGGGATTGCGAAGCTTAGCCAAAAGGTCGTGCAGGCCGTGCTGGCAAAATGCGACCGGCGGATCTGGTCGGTCTCAGTCAAATATTTCATCGGACATCTCTGCAATGTTGAATGGCGAGACGCATAGGCTTGCCTATGCTCTCACCGACAACGTTGCTCGTCTCCATGACGAACTATCCAACTGAAAGAATGCATGAACATTAAAGATGAAATTTCGACTCAAGTTAATTCAAGGATTACTATGGGAGGCTGGCCTGCTCAACCATTTTTGTCATCGCGTCTACAGTTTTAGCACTTTAATGCTCACCGGCTTGAGCAGGTTTAATTGACCGCTGACCCACAGGCATAGCCGCACGATTTCTCACTAGCCTACTAGCTTGCCAAATTACCGATCTATCTGACATGGCCCGCAAACCTCGTTCCTGACTGGTGATTAATGGCTGCCCAGTGAGCAATCCGACGTTACTGCCGCAAACGTGGCAATAGCTTCAGCGTGATCAGGCCAAAAACACTGGCTGATGCGAAGCAGAATGCGTATCCAAAGCTTTCACCGGCGACTGCCGCCAATTGCCAGCCGATCAGGCTTATGATTGCGTCCGCACTCTGGAAGAGCGTGAAATCAACCCCTGCCTGATCGAGCGAGGCCCGGCCCATGAGCTCCGAGTATAGCGCGACAAAGCCCAAGGCGAACATCATTGCTGACACAAACAATGTCAGCAGTAACAATGGAAGGGATCGCATGTCCCAGTACGCAATCGAAGCCAAGGAAAACATTGCAACTGCCTGGGCGGGAAGCGTCCAGAACATCACCCGGTAGGCACCGTAGTGCCGCACAAGATAGCCTCCGCCGAGCGCGCCAGCGACGCCAAGAATGGTGATCCCCGCTCCGTTGAGCGCCCCAAGAAGCGTGAGGCTCATGCCCAGGTCGATGAGAAAAGGCCCGATCATGGTCATCGCCCACTTTTGGCCGAAGACATAGACCGCGACGAGTACGAGGCCGGATCTTATCTCCGGTCGTTTGAAAGCATTCTTTAGGGAAGGGCGCGGCCGATCGGGGCGCGACGCGGGTGCGCCATCCGGTGTCAGCAGGAATGGGAGAGCCAAAGCGACGAGCAAGCCTGCCATAACAAGGCTTGAACTGCGCCAGGTCCAATGATCCAGCATGATCAGGAAAGCGCCGCCACCCAGCGCCGTGCCAAGGTAGGCCCCGCCGATCTGTGCCGCATTCCCCCAGCCTCGGTTCTCCTCAGAGAAGCTTTCCACGGCGTGGCCATCGCAGGCAATGTCGATCGTCGCCGAGGCGGTTGATGCGATCATCATAGCAACGGCCAAGGCGCCGACGGTGGTTGGGCCAGTCAGTGCGAGAGCCACAACAGCACCAACGGAAAAAGCGCCAACGATGCCGACCGTTAGTCGGGAGCGGCGGACGCCGACATGTGGAGACCGGAACCGTTCGACGGTCGGGGCCCAAAGAAACTTCAAAGACCACGGCAGAACCGCGAGCAGCGTAAATGCAATCTCGTTGAGCGATGCGCCACCCTGACGCATGACGGCCGGCAGACCCGCAAAGATCATCGAGCCGATGATACTCTGAGCCACATAAAGTCCACCGAGCCCGACGATCAGACGTCCATTCGATACCCGAACGTGGTTGGCCATGAATTCAGTGCTCATAGTGGATCTCCGATGCGGACGTCCCATCGTCGCATTCACTCCGGCGCCAATAGGACGTTGCCAGATAGCTGCCTTTCGTTGCGCCCCAGTTTTTCCGCAAGTGCGTACGGATGGCATTGCACGCCGTGAATTCGCATGAAATCCAGGCGAAATATGTTTCCTGCGCTGTTGGCTTGGGCAGCGTTGCGATTGCATCCTGCAGAAGAGTAGTCGTCCCGGGATGAGTTGAGCCTCTTGGGAGCCAGCGGAGTTCAATATTTTCCGGGTGCGCTATCTGCTGGATTTCATCCCGGTTTTGCACCTCGATGAAAGCGATGCCTCGACAGTGCGCCGGCAGGTCGCCTAGGAGGCGTGATATGGCAGGTAACGCTGTTTCGTCGCCGACCATAATGTAGTGACTGGCTGGCGGCATCGTGCCGCCGCTCGGGCCGAGCAGGCCGATAATGTCACCCCGCTGCGCTTGTACGGCCCAGGTCGCCGCCGGGCCGGGAGTATCATGAAGGACGAAGTCGATCTCGACCAGGCCACTTTCCATGTCGACATTCCTGATAGTGTAGACCCGGCTGACAAGGGTGTTATCGCCATCGGGCCATGTCAGGCGTCCGTCCGCGTTCATGGAGGGCCAGACAGGATCTTTCCCTCCTGGAGGCAGAAGAAGCCTTACATGATATCCCGCATCGCCAGTGAACGCTGTCACTCTTTCGCAAGAGAATTTTACCCGCCGCATACGTGGCGTGACATTGAACGTATCCATCACAGTCAGCTTCTGAAAATGCGGCGGTGTCTGGTCGAACGCTTGGTCATCCGACCAGACGATCGAGGCTGTTTCCCCTGCAAATTCGAACACATGCTCTGCGATGAATGCTTTCATCATCGACAGCACTTCGACGGAGCCCGCCTTCGCCTCCAAAAGCAGGTCACCGGGTTGACGGCGAATTTCGACAGATCCGAAGGGGCTCACCAGAATAGCGCCCTTGCCCGTGTGGATAACCGTTGAATGCTCTTCCATGTGTTCGAGCAACACCGGCAAACAGCCGTCAATATCGTCAGCTTTGATGGTCGCATGAGCGCTGAACATCATCATTTGTTTGAGCCTTTTCCGCCACGCGGTACTGTTGCAAAGGACGGGCAAAGCGCCCGTCCGCATCGCTCGTTATCCAGGACGAGCTCAGAACCGGAATTTTAGAGATCCGATCACGCTGCGTCCTTGTTCGCGGTAGCAATTCAGATTGACGCAGGTGACTTCTCGGTCATCGAATACGTTCTTGGCGGATACCTGCGCGGTAAGCCCTCCGAGGTTCGGTCGGAGCTTGCCGAAATCATAGGACATGCTTGCGTCCACTAGGGTCCGGGATGGGTTGTTCCGTGTGTTTTTGTCGTCTGCATAGCTGGTGTCGAGAAAGCGCGCACCAAGTCCGACGCCAAGCCCCTCCAGAGGTCCTGAAAGGACGTTGTATTGGCCCCAGAGGGAGAACATCTGGTCGGGAATTCCGGCCGGAAAATTCCCCTTGGGAGTGGCTCCGGTAGTGCCTTCCGAATCGCCTTGATACTTCATGTCGAGGTAAGTGTAGGCAGCCGTTAGGCTCAGTGCATCCGTGATGCTTGATGTTGCCTGGATTTCGAACCCGCGGGAGCCTACTTCGCCGGTCTGAGCCTGCTCGGTCGAACTTACGTTGACGAGCATGCTCGATTGGGTGATGTCGAACAGTGCCGCGCTTATCGACAAATTCGACCCTTCCGGAGTGTAGCGGAGGCCGACCTCCATCTGTTCGCCTTCAGTCGGCTTGAAGTGCGCAGTGCGGGACGCGCCGGTTGTCGGCGCAAACGACGTGGAATAGCTGGCGTAAGGAGATAGTCCGTTGTCGAAGAGATAAGCGAGGCCAATCCGGCCCGTGAACTTATGGTCGCGCTTTTCGGTGTTCCCCGATGAATTTTCGAGGAGATCGGACTTTGACGTCTCCAGCCAGTCGAAGCGACCGCCAACCGTGAGGGACCACCGATCATAGTCGATCTGGTCCTGAATGTATAAGCCAACCTGCTGCTGGTTGGTTCTTTCGTCGAAGAGATCAAGTGCCGTAGGGGGAATAATCGGTGCCTGATCATTGAACATGAAGCCTCCGCGGCCATAGCGCCAGCGGTAGTCAACATAGCTGTAGTCGACACCGGTCATGAGCTTGTGCTCTAGTGGACCGGTGTCAAAGCTCCAGAGCAACTGGTTGTCTACCGCTATCCCACTGGCTTCGTCGCGGAGACGCTCGGGCGCGCGCAACACAAAGTCTCCCAGCACGAGTGCTATACCGACATATTTCATGTCGGTATCGATATTCTGATATCTGACGTTTTGCTTGAATACGACCTCATCTGTGAGGCGGTGTTCGAATTCGTAGCCGAACCTATACTGGCGCCCGTCGTAATCCCGATACCGAGGGTCGCCCTGTTCCAGATCCGTAATGGTCCCAGAAGGGCTTGTGAACCAACCTGCTGCACCACCGCTTGTGAAATCGGTGTATTCGCCAAGTATGGTCAGTTGTGTATCCTGATCATCGGAGCGCAGCGTGAGCGCCGGCGCGATTGAGAACCGATCGTCTCTTGCTGCCATGAACTGCGTATCGGCAGCTCTCTTGACGCCTGTCAGGCGATAAAGAACGTTATCATTGTCGGCCACCGGGCCGGATAGGTCGAAGTTGACCTGGGCTCTGTCGTAACTTCCGATCTGCCCTTCAATTTCGCGGAAGGGTTCTTCCGTCGGACGTTTGGAGATCACATTGACGATGCCTCCTGGTGCGCCGGATCCGTAAACGCCGGAACTTGGTCCTTTCAGGATCGTCACGCCCTGCAAGGTATAGGGTTCGTGCCTAAACACCGAGAATGGGCCGCCGAGGCTTCTAAGGCCATCGCGATAGAAACCGGTATCTGTCACGTTGAAGCCGCGGATGAATATCGTGTCAAATCGCGGATCGAAGCCGAACTGACCAGCCCGTACGCCCGCAGTGTATCGAGCGGCCTCGACCAGTGACTGGACATTTCGATCCTCGAGTTCTTTTCGCGATATGGTCCCGATCGACTGTGGGACCTTGCGAATATCAGTGTCGCTCTTGGTTGCGACCGAGGTTTCTTTGGCTACATATCCCTTGGTCTTTAGTCCGCCCCCTTGACCATCTCCCTGCGAGGCACCCGAGCCTTCGAGAACGATAGGTGCAAGTTCGGTCGATTCTTGCGCGTTGACACTAGTGCTACTTCCCGCAGCACCAACCAAAGAAGACACAACTATGCACGCGCCGAACCGGGTGCGCCTTGTCTTGCCGGAAACCATTTCGATTGACCCCATTCCAAACGTTGGTCTGGGCAGGTCTACATAACATGATTAAAGCTATCAAGATAAATATTGCGCATCCCGCAAATTTGCGTGGATTGCATCTTTTGGTGTGTGACAGCCGCGGTGACGCAGCGCGGATTGTTAAAGGGCACCGTTATTTCGGGCAGAGGCATTGCCGTAGCATGGGGGCATTTTGTCTACGGCACATCTTGTCGACCCTCCCGGATATTGTGGAAGGAAGGGTGCCGGATTTTTCCAGGACAATGCTAAGCCGCAGGGCTTCAACAGTGCGCGATGCTAACGCGGTCAAGCACTTGTCCAAGTGTTTCTCTGAAACCGTCTTCGGTCTCGGAACTTAGCCAATGTTCCATGGCGACATGAACGGTTGCTATCATTGTGGCGGCGGCAAGGCGTGGATAAATGTCCCGCTTTTCATCCACGCCTTCCCTGAGCGCGATCGCCTTGGCCGCCATGATTTCGATTTGGCCGTCAATCCGGCGACGTTCCAGAACGAGGTCGGGATCATTATACATTAATATGACTTGAGAGAGCCAATCTCTGCGGGGGACTTCCGGAAACCCCGAAATGATCGCAGTGCGTACGGCGGCATCGGTGCTCAGATCCGGCGAGATATCGTTGATGGAATTGCTGATAAGCTTGCCCGCCTGCAACAGAATATCCAGCATCGCAGCTTCCTTTGACGGGAAGTAATTATTGAAGGTTCGCGGAGATACGTTTGCCGCGGCTGCGATATCTTCGACGCGCACCTTGGCGGCTCCATGCGCCACGGCCAAGCTGACTGCGGCCTTGATAAGCTTCTCCCGTGTTTCGTGCTTTTTCCGTTCACGTAATGAGATCTTGTTCAACGCTACCAGCCTTCCTGCTTTTCCGTAGTCTGGCGAAAATCAGAGACATGATTACAAGAGGAGCGCGCAATATATCCACCACATTCTGAGGTGCAGCTCAGGATGCATCGAACCAACGAGGGGTGGCGTGTCATGGAGTCTAGGTCGGTGACAGCGCCGGAGAGAGCTCGCCTCCTTAGGTGCAGAGCCATTACATCAATCCAAATGGAGAGCTTTCTTATGATTTGGCGCTGGTTCGTGAGAAATCCGTAGCTCACCGCGTGGCAGCTGATAGCCTACATTGATAACCGCAAAAACAAGGTGTCGCCGGTCCGAACCTTCTCAAGAGCGTCGCCGGAAGAAATGTTCTGCTACGGGTTCACTTGTCGGGCTCAGCTCAGCTCGGCAGCACCTTGCCCGGATTCATAATGCCTTTGGGATCGATGGCGTTCTTGATGACGATCATGAGATCGACGGCATCGCCATGTTCGGTCCGAAGATAGTCGATTTTGCCGG
>NZ_VDMN01000016.1 GCF_006335145.1 Aliirhizobium smilacinae
GACACGCCGCGCAAGTGCCTAGGGTTTCAGACGCCGAAGGAGATGTTCAGCCGGCATCTCTTGGCTTTAGAACAGTGATGCGTGTAGATTTCCGACCAGCGTTGCATTCAATCTGGAACCAGCACGGCTATTTAGTAATGCGACAGTTGGGCCAATTAGAGATGCGACAGTCTCGCCTCTCGACGCACTGGTCAAAGCCAACGTTGGGAGCAAGGATGACGATCTTCAGCCTGGTCGAGACCATGAGCGGTCGGAGTCGTCATGTCCTGTTTGATCACCATGTCGCAGAAAGAATTGCATCGCCTCGAGCTTATCCAGAAGATCCGTGACGGACGCCTGACCGTCGTCGAGGCCGCCGAACGGCTCGACCTCAGTCGAAGTCAGGTCCATCGGCTGCTGCAAGCCCTATGACCGGGATGGTCCGGCCGGGCTCGTTTCCAGGAAGCGATCTCGTCCGAGCAACCGGCGCCACAGCGAGGAGTTTCGCAATGCGGCGCTGGATCTGATCCGCGAACGCTGTCTAGATTTCGGTCCGACGCTGGCGCGTGAGAAGTTGATAGAGCTGCACCGGATTTCTGTCGCCAAGGAGACGCTGCGGCAATGGATGACCGAGGCTGGCATCTGGATCTCGCGTCGGGAACGCAAGAAGCGGGTTTTCCAGCCACGCGGCCGACGTGATTGCTTTGGCGAACTGGTGCAGATCGATGGCTCGCATCACTGGTGGTTCGAGAACCGTGGGCCCAAATGCGCCCTGCTCGTCTATATCGATGACGCGACCGGCAAGCTGCTACATCTACGGTTTGCCGGATCGGAGAACACATTCGACTATCTGCACGCAACCAAGGCTTATCTGCAGCAATGGGGCAAACCGCTGGCCTTCTACAGTGACAAGCATGGTGTTTTCCGCTCCACGCATGCGTCGGAGAAGGACCGGACGAGCCTGACGCAGTTCGGCCGGGCGCTTTATGAGCTGAACATCGACATCATCTGCGCCAACACCCCGCAGGCCAAGGGCCGGGTGGAACGTGCCAACCAGACATTGCGGGATCGGTTGGTCAAGGAGATGCGGCTTCGCGGTATTGACACTATCGAGGAAGCCAACGCCTATGCACCTGAGTTCATTGCGGATTTCAACGCGCGTTTCGGCAAACAACCGCGTAATCCGAAGGACATGCACCGGCCGTTGGCCGATCACGAGAACCTTGATGGCGCCATGTGTCGTAAGGAAGTTCGCACGCTGTCGCAGGCTTTGACGCTGCGCTACGACAAGGTGCTGTTCATTCTCGATCCAACAGAACAGGCCAAGGCGCTGGCGGGAAAGAAGATCGTCGTCTGCGACTATCCGGATGGTCGCCTCGAGATCATGCACGAGAGCTTCACCCTACCCTACAGAACCTTTGATAAGTTGAGATCGATACACAGACCCGAAGTCGTCGAGAACAAGCGTTTGGACGATATGCTTTCGATCGTCGCGGAGCTACAGGCCGGACGTGAGCTGCAGCGCAGCAAAAGCGGCCCTCGCCGCACAGGTCAGACAAATCATATGTTTGGGATACCGGATGGCAGCACGGCGAACGGGTATCAGAAGCGGGGGCGCAAGCCAGGTCCGAGGACGGATTTCATGAATGATCCCGATGTGATTGCGAAGCGAGAGAAGGCGTTGATGAGGCAGCCAGCGGCAGAATAACGATCTCAATGCACGCCGATGTCGCTTTGCGTATCTGATTCCAGCTGCAGGCAGGCGGCCCAGAGCGGCGTTTTGTGGAAGGAGCCGTCCTGGAAAAGCGTGAGCCCTTCTCTTGCTTCATAGAGCAGGCCCAACCAGCACAGGCGCCGCAGGACGCCATATAGGATATCGGATTTCAGCTCCCAGGCTTCCAGGGTCATTTCGGTCTTAGACAGGGGGGCGAAGTCTGGCTTGAGGATTTTTACAATCTGCAATGGCGTGCACCCTTCTCTGGCCTTGATGTTGAGATGATTGAGGAACATGCGCCACCAGCGCAATCGCGCCTGAACGTCCTCTTGCCGATCGGTCACGTGGACATACGAATAGAGATAATCCGTGGCGATCAGATCGAAGAAGGCTTGCGGGTTCACCAGAAACTCGCGACCTCGTTTGGTTGGCACCAGCACATCCTTTTTCCGGCGAAGAAGCTTCAAATGGCGGGTCATATCCCGCACGACCCAGAGCGGCGGCATGTCGCGTTCGTTCAGCACTTTGTTCATGCTGTAGAGGTCTTCGGCTGTGAACCCTGGCCAAAGAAAGTATACGGCGGCCCAGTGCACGAACTTCCGGTTCATGGCGCCGGTCGCCGTCAATCCTATGCCACCCTCACCGTCAGCATAGGCAACGGACAGAAGCATGCCGCGAAGAAGAGGTGACAGCGCGGCGACATCGACATCTCCGTGCAATTTGATTTCCGGAAGCATGATGCCGCTTTGATCCCTCCCCGCCCGATGCAGGTGCAAAATGATTATCAGCTGGCAACGAGATAATTACTACTGAGGAAGCTAAAGCCGAAAGGGAGCGTCATCACCCGCCCCCGCTCCTCCCTTGCAACCCGGCCCAGCCGGTCGGATCGGGGGCTGATCGTCAGAGCCAGTGTCGCATTTCTAACTGGTTGGCGATGTCGCAGCCCTATTCAGCTTTGACAAGTGCCCGATATTACTAAGTAAATTCGATTATAGCCGCAATCGGAGGATCAATCTAGCGGAATGATCGGGCTTGGAAATCTCATACCGGTTGGGGCTTCAATTAGATGATGACCGGCGCTCTGGGGATCAGGCGACGCGCTGTTATTCCACCGCCCTCACGGGCGAGAATCTCGACGAGAGCGGCATTCGGTCCATTGACGAACAGGTTTTGAAAAACCGGTTCGAATTTCGAATGGGTGAAGGTCATGTCCGGGAACTTCACGTCGGCCAAGGTCCCGGCAAGGTAGTCCGGAAGGCGGATGAACTCTGCGAACTGGTTAATGCCGTCCCATCCCGGAAGGCCGAACAAGAAAGATGGCTCAAGGGCATCCTGACCGTTCATCATTCGATGAAGGTGGAAATACAGGAACGAAAGATCGAAGGCGACCTTATCGTGTTTATCGAAGATAGCGTCACGGTCACTGATCCAGCGAACCAGCTTCGGCTTTTTCGCTTGCGCCAAGTGCCTGCACACGATTGAAGCGAACGCCGCACAGAGCAAGATTTGCCGTGCAAGTGCGGAATTTCGGTTGCGTCGCTTCATTTCGGTCTCGAAACTTTTCAGTCGCTTGTCGACGTCTCGGTAATGCGCTCCCTGCTGCGGGATCATTGTCGTCATCTCTGCAACGATAGCCCGCATCTCAGCGAGCGCGCCGCGGATATTGTCGTCGGTCATGTAATCGCGGAGCAGTTTCGATTTCTTCTCAACGACGAAGTTGATGCTGAAGACCACAGGGCTTGCCAGATAGGAGATCAGCCCTTGTGACGTTGTCCGAGAGGCCTTGATATCCGAGGGTGCTACTGCAGAGATGTATTCTTCGATATTAGCCTGAGTGTCGTGGTTGAGAACGATCGCAAACGCAAAAACATCGTTCGACTTGTTTTAATCCCCGATGCAATAGTCGGAAAAGGCGTTCCAAGCCGCACCTTCAGGCATTCGCGCAAACCATGCTTCAAGGTCGGAAGAGATCGTGCGAAACACGGTTTCGAGCAGCTTTATCAGTTCGAACATCGGTTCCTATTTCTTGCTGGGAGGCTCGCGCTTGTAACCTGGGACCGCTCGCAGAATACGAGCCGACATCTCATCCACCGCCTGAGTAATGGATTCCAGGGGTCTGAAGCCATCGAACGTGCGAACCAGCCCGAGGGCCTCGCAGACCTTGGCCGAATATAGCGCGTGCAATACGTTAGCGTCATCAATATCGAATGCCTCGACCGCTCCGGCGCTGATCCTGAATACCTCGTGGGGTTGGATGCCACTGTTGTCGATCAAGAGGGCCTCGTCCGTCAGTTTCAGTGCCTCTGTCAGGTTTTTCAAGGAACCGGCATATCGCCTGCGGATATCGACTTCAGGAATGTCATGGCCACCGGCTTCGACGCGCTGCTTTACCCGCTCGATATTCGTCTCAACGGAAGTCAGGGCGGTGTAGTAGAGGTCGACCGAAAATCCGGCCGCTTTGGCATCGCAGATCAGATTGATGGCTTGCCGGCTGCTCAAGGTCGTCTCAAAGATGAAAGATTGCCGTGTGTCTAACATCTCGGCAATTTTGCGAATTGTCGCTCGGCCCGCGGCCATGGCGGCAGCGCGATCATCGATGGTTCCGGCCAGCTCCTTCGCGATCTCGTCGGCGTTGATCCAAATGCCGTCGATTTCTAACTTCGCATAAGCTGAAGACTTGCCGGACCCATTGGGGCCGCCCAGAATAATGCACGAAGGTTGCGACAACTATTACCGCCCCATGGCAGCATGAACACGGATTTCCTCGTGTTCGGCGCGATCCTTGGCCTCGTTAGCAAGGTCCTTGGAGGAGATCGGCAGGCCCAGACGGCGGCGTTCGGCAATCGCTTCGCGGCCGATCTGCATCAGGGCTTCCTTGTTTTCGTCGTACTTTTTCAAAAGCATCGTCGATCTCCTATAACCCCAATATAGCGCTTCCTGCTCTTCCCTGCAAATCGAGCGTGGGACACATCAAGGATCTAGATCAAACGCAGTATTCCCGGAGGCCAGGGTGGTCGTCAGCTTGATCTCATGGCCATCATTGAACCGGCGACCATGGCGTGGCTAGGCTTGGCGCAACATAAGTGAGTCATTTTTTCTGCGGCGGTATACAGCCTTGCGAGAAGCGGCGTCGGTTCAGGAATTCCAGTTTGAGATCAGGGTTTCGAGCAGCTGGGCACCGGCTGTTTCTGATTGCGCTTCCTCATATCAGTCAGCATGCCGAGCCGTTTGAACTTTATCTCGACTGCCCGTTTGGCCTCGAAATATGCGGAGACCTTAGTCAGCAACTGGTCGTAATCTGATCTATTTTCAGGTTGGTCGTCGACGAAAATGTAGCCGTGGCCCCTATTTCGCATCCCAAGCTCTTTGCGAAATTCGGCTGTCACCCGCTCGAACACGTGATCGGGCAAAATGAGGCCGGCTGAAAAGGCGTTGGCCTGAAACTCCAGGCGCTCGACATTAATTCTCGCATCCGCCTCCAGCGCCGACGATCGTCTTCGCGAATGTGGTACCAGACATTCCACTCGTCGAAGCAGATGTGAACGTCGTTTTTCGCGCGCTTCTTCGCTTTGACATAGTCGATCGTTCCGGCGATCGTCTGGATGTAGCGACCGGTCTCGACGACCTTGCCGAAGTAGTTCAGCGTGTCCTTGCTGGAGTTGCCGAAGTATTTGTGCAGCGAGATGTAATCGACGTTCTCGTAGCACTCCTCGAGAACCTCTCGCTCCCACTCGGGATATGTCGCCATCTCGTCGTTGGAACTGCCACAAACGATCGCCTCGATCTGACTGTCGAAGCCCTTGAAGGCTTTCGCAGTCTCGTTCGCGAGGCGGCCGTATTCGGTCGCCACCTTGTGGCCGATCTGCCACGGCCCGTCCATCTCGTTTCCGAGGCACCACATCTTGACGTCGTAACCGTCATTCCGACCGTGTGACCGACGCAAATCGCTCCACGCGGTATCCGACGGGAAATTCACATACTCCAGAAAATTCCTCGCATCTTCCAGGCCACGAGAGCCAAGATTGACGGCAAGCATCATCTCGATGCCGGCCTTTTCAGACCAGTCCGCGAATTCGTTGATGCCAATCTGATTGCTCTCCTTCGAGCGCCAGGCGAGATCGAGACGCACCGGGCGGTTCTCACGCGGACCGATGCCGTCTTCCCAGCGATACGCGGAGACAAAGTTTCCTCCCGGATAACGAATGGCAGGAATCTTGAGATCCTGGACGAACTTGAGGACGTCCTTGCGGAAGCCCTGCTCATCAGCTTCCGGATGTCCGGGCTCATAAATGCCCGAGTAGATTGCCCGACCCATGTGCTCGATAAAGGCGGAATAGAGCCGTTGATCGATGTCGGAAATCATAAAATCGCGGTGAACCGCTATCCGGGCCTTCATACAAATCCTCCTCATTCATATCCAGAATTTCGATATAGATCGAAAATTTGGATATAATTCGGATTTGCGTAACCAATTGTCAATCGTTAGTTTTCAAAGCGCTGATCACACTTGCGAGCAACCCAGCGATCGTCAGGCAGATACCGTCTTGAGACGAAGAATGATGTCTTGATCGTAGTTTCCGAAGCCGCGCCCGAAGATATTGATGCCGCCCGGGTGCTTCCCGTCAGCCTTTACCTCGACTCGTAGGCGAATAGATCGATGCTCATCCAGTTCCAGATCTGTGGACGAAATTTCAGATATCTGGTGGCCATCGACGAAAGTTCCATTTGGCCCGACTGACCATGTCTTCAACATCCCGTATTGTGATCCCTTGAGTTTCCACCATGAAGGCGTATAGGTCCCGCGTCGATCGCCGAAATCACCCGGTGACGTCCACACACCCAATTCCACGCCATTGATAGAGACCACAATGTCCGACGGCCAGTTGGCCATCGTGCCAGGCACTTCGGAACTCACTTCCATCAACACTTCAACGGATTCAATCTTGTCTCCGCGTAGCTTAGCGTTATTTGGGAACTGATATTCTACATATCCGCTGGTGAACCAGAGCAGATTCGTCTTCATCCGCTCCGGATCCATAAATGTCTCCGGGACATCGAGCAGACCGATGATGCCCTCGGTCGAGCAAATGCCGCACGGCGCTGTAACAGCATTGTTGGTGTAGAGCCCGAGTGGCATGGCGACCTCTATGGCATTATCCTTGATCGCCTCGGGGGCGGTTTGCAGGGTGACTACGAGCTCGTCGTAGACTGCAAAGCAGACCTTCTGGGTACCTTTCCTGGCGCGACGGGATTCCGTCCGGATCAACCCGGCTTTCTCAAGGACTTTGAGATGAGAAGACACAGAGGATTGGGGTAGCTTGGCGATCTCCGCGAGCTCATTCACGTTGATGCCGGGATGGCAGGCGATCTGCTGAAGGAGACTTATCCTCTGGACAGAGAATATGCCTTTGATGGTCGTCATGTCCTTACTGGGATCGATCACCAGAAACCTCGAACTCATCGAATCCCTTCATATTGAATTTCTCGATCTATATCGCGTAAGGGGATCGATTCCAAGAAGCTTTACGGAGTGCGGCGGGACACAGACCTACCTGAGCAAACACTAAGGAGCGAACTGATCCATCCATAGAAAGATAATAGCGGTAGCCAGCAGGCGACTTGTCGAACTTGGTCGACTATTGGTAATTCCCAAGCGATCCTGGAGTGTATCGAGGATCAATCGCTCCGTTGGTCCCTTCTGTGAAGGCGTTAAAAAGCGGGCGAGAATGACCTGTGCCGCATCATGGCTTCGCCATGAATAGCCACCGACTCGCAGTGGTCACAGAGCGCGAGACCGTCCTCGGGACGAATTCTTTTACAAGCAATTGCTGTAAAGCATTGAGGCGCCTGGGCTGAGTTGCGATGCTTCACAAAACTCTCGTTATATGACGCTAACATCCCACCACAGGCCTTGGGGATCCACAATGAGCAGCAAGAAGTCGCGTGAGATTGATAAGATCGCGGATACGATACGCGACCTAGCGACCCCGGATATAAAGCCTAAGGCACTCATTGATGCTGTCAGAGAACTCCACCCCGACGCCTCGAAGAAGGACATCGCCCGAGCGGCGTTTCTTCGCGCCATTCTCTCGGCGGAATTTAAGCCAGAAGACACCCAAGCACTACACGACATCGCTTCCGAAACACGAAACGAAGACTCGGACTAGGCTTCTGTTGCGCCTAGTGTGCTGATTGCCCTGACGATGACGGGACCTTGGAAATCTGCAGGACGGCAGGCTTCGCCGCGGCGCACTCCAGCTTCGCCTCGAGTTTACTGAAAACCTTCGGAGCCTTGCCGTCGTCAAATCCTCGTCATGGGTATCAGGCAAGATACACCGCCTGTTCCGGGCTAGAATAACACCGCATCCGCTACCTTCGCTCCATTAAAGTTTCAAACCGCTTGCGGTGTAGCTGAAGGCGGCAATCGCCAGTCGGCCATGCTCGGTCAGTTCCAAGGGCATTCAACGGTGCGGGTTCGTCGATTTGCGCCCGCTGCGATGAAGGTGACGATCCACAATGCGAGTGCCGTCCCGCTGAATGCTGCTCCCAAGACCGAAACACCCAGCCAACCGAAGTGCACATAGATCGCTGTCGCAGTGATCGCCCCAATGGCGCTGCCGAGCGAGTAGAACACCATGTATCCTCCAATCAAGCGGCCGCTCTTTTGCGGATGCACGGCTACTACGACGCTGATGTTGGTAACGTGCACCGCCTGGACTGCCAGGTCGAGTAGGAACACGCCTATCAACAGTGTTGCTATCGAAAACGGTAGGAGAGCGATCGCCCCCCAGGATGCCAGCAGCAGCGTCAAACAAATTCCAGTCGTCCACTGACTGAACCCTGCATCTGCAAGCCTTCCTGCGCCTGTTGCGCCAAATGCCCCTGCCAGTCCGACCAACCCAAACAGCCCGATCAAGGTGTGGGAATAGAAAAATGGCGGAGCACTGAGCGGAAAGACAAGAACGGTCCAGAGCGTGCTGAAGGAAGCGAAGATCAGGAGAGCGAGTGCGCCTCGTAAGAGCAAGGTCGGCTGACGCAGGAACATGGATGGAACGGTGAGGAGAGCGTGGGCATATGTTTCCCGCTCCCGCTGCAAGGTCTGCCGCGGTAGTATCGACACAAGGACAGCAACCACTACGACCATCATGAGCGCAGATGCCAGGTAAACTGTCCGCCACCCGCCGAGATCGGAAATCGCTCCGGCGACGATTCGGGCTGAGAGGATCCCCGTCACGACGCCGCTGGTAACCAGACCGACAACCCTTCCGCGTTGGTTCGGCGTTGCCAAGGCCGCGGCGTGCGCGACAAGCACCTGAACGATAACAGCCAGCAAGCCGACCACGCACATGCCCGCCAGCAGCAGCATTTTTCCTTCCGCTGTCGCGACGACGGTAAGAGCGATTGAAGACAGCAGCCCCAGGACAATTATGAGTTTCCGGCGGTCTATGAGATCGCCGATCGGTACGATGAAGATCAGGCCCATCCCATATCCGATCTGCGTCAGCGTCACGATGATACCGATGCTGGCCGATGGAATTCCGAGGTCATGCGCCATCAAGTCGAGCAAGGGTTGGGCGTAGTAGATATTCGCCACGCTCAAACCTGCAGCAGCAGCGACGATCAGCGTTTTCCTTCCGGACAGGCCATGTCTCTGCTCTTCCTGCCCTGTATTGATTGTTCTCTTGTCCATCGCGCAGCCTCTTGCGATCGTTTCGGCCTCATTGTGAGACCACTTGGCGCGCCATAAATCTAGTTCTAAGATAGAACCAGATCTTGAGTAGGAGGTGATAGCGCGATGGTGAAACGTGTCAGTCTGTGGAATGCAGCTTGCCCAGTGGCACGCTCACTCGATGCGATCGGCGACTGGTGGTCACTTCTAATCATCCGCGATGCTTTTAGTGGTGCGCGTCGTTTCGGCGAGTTTCAGAACGGACTAGGCATAAGCAAAGGCGTGTTGACGACCCGCTTGCGTGACCTGGTGGAGAGAGGAATTTTCGAAACGGCGCCAGCCTCGGACGGGACCGCCTACCGCGAATACGTTCTCACGGCCAAGGGGCGCGGCCTGTTTCCCGTCATCGTCGCGCTGCGTCAATGGGGGGAAGACCATCTGTTCGCGGACGGGGAGGTTCGTTCGTCGCTGGTGGAGCGAGGAACAGGTCAGCCGATCGCAAAGCTTATAATCCGATCCGCAAATGGTCGATCCCTTGCATGGACTGACACGCAGGTGACAGCGTAATGGCACCACCATCCCGTGAAACAGCCGCCGCCCTTACATGGTTCTGATGGGAGTTCCGTCGAGCCACGCCAGAATGTTTTCGACAGTCTCCCGATAGAAGATCCGATACGAGCGCTCGGTGACAAACCCAATATGGGGTGTCGCGATCACATTGGGGAGCGATACAAGCCGGTGCCCGGCATGAACTGGTTCCTCATCAAACACATCGACGGCGGCGCCGGCAATCGTTTTGCCAGCGAGGGCTTCTACGAGCGCATCTTCGTCGACGAGCGGGCCTCGCGACGTATTCACCAGCCACGCTGACGACTTCATCTGGTTGAGTTCGTCTCTTCCTACAATTCCTCTTGAACGGTCCGAGAGAACGAGATGCAGTGTGACCCAGTCGGACTTCCGAAGCAGCTCCTCCTTATCCACACGGGTCACGCCTGCGGTTCGGGCCGTGCCCTCGGTCAAGTTCTGACTCCATGCGATGACATTCATGCCAAATGCTTTTCCGACACGCGCCACCTGTGCACCAATCCGACCGAGGCCGATAATGCCCAGCGTGCTGCCATTGAGGTCGCGGCCGACAGTCGTCTGCCATCCGCCAGCGCGCAGCGAACCTTCTTCGGCGGGGATCTGCCGAGCGGCCGCGAGGATCAGTGCCCAGGTCAGTTCAGGTGCACCGCTGCCATTGGCTCCGGTGCTCGACACCGCGATATTTAGATCGCGAGCGGCATCAAGATCGATCGACGCATTCCGCGCACCCGTGGATGCTATGAAGCGGAGTTTGGGTAAGCGTTCGAGCACTGATCGTGGCAACGCGGTCCGCTCCCGCATCACACAGAGCGCTTCGAATTCCTCCAGCCGGGCGACGAGTGCATCCGCATCAGCAAGGTGATCATTGAAGACGGTGACATCGGCTCGGTCGTGAACGGCAGACCAGTCCGCAGTTTTCAGGGCCACGTTCTGGTAGTCGTCCAGGATTGCAATCTTCTTCATTCCGTCCCCTCGCCTTCGCTGCCGAGCTCAATCGGCGATCTTGATGATCAGCTTTCCAAAATTGCGACCAGTCAGCATGCCGATGAAGGCTTCGGGGGCATTCTCGAGACCATCGATGATGTCCTCACGATACCGAACCTCTCCAGAAGCCACACGCGGTCCGATTTCATCAAGGAACTCATCGAAGTGATCAGCCGCGAATTCGGTCTGGATGAAGCCGCGGACGAGAAGGCTCCGTCGAAGGATCGTGGACATGGTCGCTGGGAGCCGGTCGATGTCGGCGGAACCTGAACCATTGTAGTGGGCGACGAGGCCGCATACCGGGATGCGGGCAAATTGATTGAGCAGTGGCAGCACGCCATCCCAGACGTGCCCGCCGACATTTTCGAAATAAACATCGATGCCGTCGGGGCAAGCAGTCTGCAGATCTGAGGCGAAGCGCTCCGAGCGATGATCCACAACGGTATCGAAGCCGAGTTCATCCTTCACGTAGGCGCATTTCTCAGGCCCGCCGGCGATGCCAACGGCGCGGGCTCCCGCGAGCCGGGCAAGCTGACCGACCATGGATCCCACAGGGCCGGAAGCGGCAGCGACGGCGACTGTCTCCCCCTGCTTCGGCTGCCCGATGAATTTCAATCCGCTCCAGGCAGTGAAGCCAGGCATACCGAGAGAGCCGAGCGACGTCGTGATCGGCGCACCATGGGTTTCAACACGACGGAGTTGGTCGCCGTTGATCACGGCATGGCTGCTCCATCCGGTGCGGCCACGAACGAGGTCGCCCGGCACAAAGTTGTTGTGAAGTGATTTGACGACCTCGGAGATCGCCTCGCCCTCCATGACACCGCCGATCGGGACCGCCGCAGCATACGATTTGGCATCGCTCATGCGGCCGCGCATGTAGGGATCGAGGGAGAGGTAGAGCGATCTGACCGTAACATCCCCCTCATTGGCTTCCGGAAGATCGAATGCCTCAAGGCGAAAGTTGTCTCGTCCCGGCTGACCTGTCGGTCTGCTTGCTAGAGCGATGCGGCGAGCTGACGTCATTTTCTATTCCTCGATGATTGGGATATATCTGATCTAGGGAAAGCAGAAGGATTTCCAAGCCAAGCAGAACGTCGCAGGGAAATTGCGGTCATGCTAAACCGGACCGGAAAGTTTGCCGTCCGACGCGTTCAGAAACCTGGCGTCCATTTTCCCGGACAGATTTCTCCGTCAGAAAAGCCCCAGATCCGACATGAGACGTGCACGGATTGCTGTCGATCCGCTCCCGACCCGCGGCCTGGGCCGCGGGATATCCACTTCCGTTACTGATTTAATTTCGCCCGGACGTGGTGACATCACGATGATCCGGTCGCAGAGGTGAATGGCCTCATCGATGTCGTGGGTAATCAGGACGATCGACATCCTCCGCCTTTCCCATATGCGGATCACCTCGTCCTGCAACTGCATTTTCGTCAGGGCGTCCAACGCCGCGAACGGTTCGTCCAGCAAAAGGATTCGAGGTTGAGAAGTCAAAGCGCGAGCAAGGGCTGCGCGTTGTGCCATGCCTCCGGATATCTGGTGCGGAAACTTCTTTTCGAACCCGGTCAATCCCACGAGGGCAAGGTTACTCGTCACGAGTTCACGCTTTTCATGCTCAGGTATTTTGGTTTCGTGGATGGAGATTGCGACGTTCTGCTCGACCGTCAACCATGGGAAAAGCCGTGGTTCCTGAAAGACCACTCCCCTCTCTATACCCGGCCCGGTGACCTCGTTGTCATCCAGCCCGATATGCCCAACGTAATCACGATCCAGCCCGGCGATGAGCTTCAGCAACGTCGATTTGCCGCATCCGCTTCTGCCGACAACGCCTACAATCTCCTTCTCGCCCACCTTGAACGAGATATCACGCAACACTTCCGTCGCGTCTCCTTTCGCCTCGTAGGTCTTGGAGACTCCTGCCACGGTCAGGCCGCCGCCTTTCAAGTCGATATGAGGAATTATTGCCCGGTTGGTGATATGATCCATCGATGGTGCTCCCTAAACCGTAGCCACCCGCCGCCAACGGGTCACGTATCGTTCGATGCCTCCGATCACTCCATATTCAAGGAGTGCCATGACACCCGCAAAGCCAATGGTCCATGCAAGGACCCCCGCCACGTTCATGGCGCTGTACTCGGCGTTCAGACGGTAGCCGACGCCGCTTGAGAGACCGAAGATCTCGACGAGAACGATGACCTTCCAGCCCATAGATAGTCCGATACGAATACCATTCAGCAGAAATGGCGTGAGCGTTGGAAGCAACAGAAAGCGGAGGCGGGACAAGATGGATAGGCGGTAGACTGCGGTTATCTCCTGTAAGTCTGCATTCACCGTCTTGATTCCCTGGGCGATACTCAATGCCAACGGAGGGGACAGACTTAGCGCGACAGCAAGTGTTGACGTCGTCAAGGAGATTCCAAACCAGATAACGCAAAGAAGCGCCCAAACCAGGCCAGGCACGGTCAGTCCGATCAGAATCGCAGGCTCGAAGAACTGTCTGGCGTACCTGTTCCGTCCCATGACGATTCCAAGCGCCAGCGATACCGCGAAGGCCACCAGAAACCCGAGCGTCACCCTTCCAAGCGTGATCGTCATATGGCTGAAGAAAACGCCGCTGACGAAGATATCGACCAATTCCGCCCCGACCTCTGCTACATCGGGAACAAGCGGGTTTGCCAGGTGCCGAGCCATCATCTCCCAGCCCAGCGTCAGCAGGGCAAGGAAGGTGATGGGCAGGCCCAAGGCGGTTATCCTGGAAAGGTCAGAGTATGCGAGTGAAGGTGTATTTCGGCCTGCTATCGACGATCTTGAGATCGATCGCGATTTCGAGCTGTCGATTGAAGTCATTGATAACAGCCTCGTTCCATTCCGTTGCGTAGACCCTTGGCAGACGTTGTTCGAGAAGAGAGAGGAGCTCCTCGGACGGATTCTTCAATCCCATTCCTGCCTGGATTGCGAAATCCCTGATGAGCGACGGCTCTGACGCAAACCGCTTGTTGACCCCTAAAGTCATCTGAGCAACTCGACGAGCCGTCTCCTGATTTTCATCCACCCATTTGGCGGTCGCAGAGACGCCGACGAGTGATAGCGTGGTTCTGTCGCCGGTCGCATCCCGCCACTGATCGGCCACTCGTGCAATCTCTCGATGGCCTTGTGCAATCAACTGTGTTGAGACTGGCTCGATTGAAATCACGGCATCCACGTCACCCCTGTTGAACAGCGCTACATTCGACACCGACGGGCCAAACGAGACCTGAAAGTCCTTCTCAAGGTCGAGCTTGTGAAGTGCAGCCGCCATGCGGGCATGGCGGTAGGTGTCGCTGGTTGGCAACTGGGTCGCAATTCGTTTGCCCTTCAAATCCGATGGATGCTGGTAAGGACTATCGCCCTTGACGATCCAGGATCCATGATTGTTCAGACGCGAACCGAAGATGACAAGCTCTGCACCCTTTTGTGCGGCCTCGGCGATACCGAGCGCACCGAAGGGGCCACAGTCCAGCGCCCCACTGATTAGCAGCATCTGGAACTGCCCTGGAGAGCCGTCGATCCAGTCGATATCGAGCCCTGGATCGAGTTCGGGGAATTTTGCGACAAGGTCGTCCTGGATTGTCCCGGCGGTGCCGGGTCCGGCCTTGCTCATGCGAACTGGTAGACGATCAGCGGACCTGGCAATCGAAGGCGAAAACAGGCTTGGCGCGAGGGCGGTCGCGGCCAGTCCCATCATTACCTGCCGTCGGCCCAACACGGGGCCGCCGATCTGTCCATTTTTGGGCAACGATGTCATCACGCGACAAGCCTTTTGTATTCGCTCGTGCCCTTAGTCAGGTTCCAGGTTTTCATCCATTCGTAGGTGTAATCGAAGCGCTTTTCATCAAGCGGTCGCGAGTGCGCGTAGTGTACGAAATGAGAAGCAAGTTCCTCGGGTGCGAGCCGTCCGTTCAGTTCAGCAACGACATGATGCTTGTAACGGGCAAAATCCGACCGGATCAAATCGGCTGCCTCATTCACGGATGCCACATAGGCTTCACGCTTGTCGGCAGGCACCTCCGGAGAGATGACTTCGGCGCCGCGGTAGAAATTGACCGCAACAATATGTGCGCCTTCCTTGAGGGCAAGGCTGATGAACGGCTCCATGATCGCAATCGCCTTGAGCTTGCCGTCCTTGAGAGACTGATATCGCTGATGTGGCGGCCCGGCGTGTTCGACGATGATCGTGTCACGCGGGATCGCGCCTTCCAGGAGTTGAAGTGTCGTGTAGTGGGACCCGGTAAGCTCGTTGATTCCGACGGCGACGTTCTCAAGATCACGCGGCTCCTGGATATCATCATCGAACGTGATGATTGCCTGTGCTGCGACCGCCGGACGCAATCCGAAGACCTGGCTGCCACGGGCGCTCTTTTCCGAACGATCAAGACCAGCCCATTCGCAAAGATTGTAAGCCGATGCCGCTCCGGTCTCGTACAGCGCTTCCTTCTGACGCTTGAACGGATCCTGGGACGAGCTTGCCGGATCATACTTGTCGACGAACTCGACTTTCAAGCCGTTCTTTTCGAAGATACCCTCTTCAAGGGCTACGTAGATCGGAAGGTCGAAGACGGGCCCGTTGGGGGAAAGCGTGAAGGGATAAAGAGTGTCGGACATTGTTGTCTCCTTTGAATTGGACGAGGAGACGGTATCTGGTTGTCTATCAACCCTATAGGTAAAATGGTTTAATATATGGGCAGTCAGAGGTTTGTTTTTTGTCAAATCGGGGTTTGCTCGGCCGGGTTTGCTCGCTGCCGTCTAGCGGGCCAGCAGCGACCCACCCAATCTGAACGGCGCAGACAGCGCTCCGCCGACGCCATCGAGCACGAGCGCACCTGTACCAGCGACCGGGTTGCTGAAACCCTGCCGGAGTTGCGGATAGACCGCGGCCAGAGATGCGAACCGGTCGTGGTTCGTGCCGTTCAACGATGGAATAGTCGAAATATCAACGACATCCAGGTTCTCTT
>NZ_VDMN01000017.1 GCF_006335145.1 Aliirhizobium smilacinae
TTGGTGTTTCGGCTTGGGCCGAGAAGTGTCGAGAAGATTGTACCACGCTTTTGCGTGCATTGCCTTTAAAAGACCTGGCAGCGACCTACTCTCCCGCGTCTTGAGACGGAGTACCATTGGCGCTGGGGCGTTTCACGGCCGTGTTCGGAAAGGGAACGGGTGCGGCCGCCCCGCCATGACCACCAGGTCATTTAAGGGCAATGTTCCGACCGCGAGGTCGGAATGTGATGAGAAGCTGGATTTTCGGAACATCGCCTTTGTTTTGTCCTGACGCGCGCAGCGCTCCGGACGGGCCGCCAAGCGATTGGCGACGAACTATCGTTCTGTATGGCTGCCCGGCTCGAAGTCGAGCAAGGAAACCAGACTGAACTGGCGATGGTCTTGTTGAACACGTCATGGCTTCATCTTCGCGCCTGGCGGCGCTCGATGAGCATGGTCAATGAGAACGATTAAGCCAATCGGGCTATTAGTAAGGCTAAGCTTCATGCATTACTGCACGTCCACACGCCTCCTATCAACGTGGTCGTCTACCACGGCCCTGATAGGGAATACTCGTTTTCAGGTTGGTTTCCCGCTTAGATGCCTTCAGCGGTTATCCATTCCATATATAGCTACCCTGCTATGCCGTTGGCACGACAACAGGTCCACCAGAGATATGTCCATCCCGGTCCTCTCGTACTAGGGACAGATCCTGTCAATATTCCTACACCCACGGCAGATAGGGACCGAACTGTCTCACGACGTTCTGAACCCAGCTCACGTACCGCTTTAATTGGCGAACAGCCAAACCCTTGGGACCTGCTCCAGCCCCAGGATGCGATGAGCCGACATCGAGGTGCCAAACAACCCCGTCGATATGGACTCTTGGGGGTCATCAGCCTGTTATCCCCGGCGTACCTTTTATCCGTTGAGCGATGGCCCTTCCACGCGGGACCACCGGATCACTATGACCGACTTTCGTCTCTGCTCGACTTGTCAGTCTCGCAGTCAGGCGGGCTTATGCCATTGCACTCGACGACCGATTTCCGACCGGTCTGAGCCCACCATCGCGCGCCTCCGTTACTCTTTCGGAGGCGACCGCCCCAGTCAAACTACCCACCATACACTGTCCCGGATCCGGATGACGGACCGCGGTTAGACATCCATGACGATAAGGGTGGTATTTCAAGGATGGCTCCACGAAGACTGGCGTCCCCGCTTCAAAGCCTACCACCTATCCTACACATGCCGACACGAATGCCAGTGTAAAGCTATAGTAAAGGTGCACGGGGTCTTTCCGTCTAACCGCAGGAACCCCGCATCTTCACGGGGAATTCAATTTCACTGAGTCTATGCTGGAGACAGCGGGGAAGTCGTTACGCCATTCGTGCAGGTCGGAACTTACCCGACAAGGAATTTCGCTACCTTAGGACCGTTATAGTTACGGCCGCCGTTTACTGGGGCTTCAGTTCAAAGCTTGCACCTCTCCCTTTAACCTTCCAGCACCGGGCAGGCGTCAGGCCCTATACGTCGTCTTTCGACTTCGCAGAGCCCTGTGTTTTTGATAAACAGTCGCTACCCCCTGGTCTGTGCCACCCTCATCTACTTGCGTAAAAGAGGGTCACGCTTCTTCCGAAGTTACGCGTGCAATTTGCCGAGTTCCTTCAGCATAGTTCTCTCAAGCGCCTTGGTATACTCTACCTGACCACCTGTGTCGGTTTCGGGTACGGTCTATACGGTGGAGCTATTTCCTGGAACCGCTTCCCCGCCCAGACAATCCAATAAGTCTGAACAAGTTACGCAATCCGTCACTACCACCAGGCCCACGAATATTAACGTGGTTCCCATCACCTACGCATTTCTGCCTCGGCTTAGGGGCCGGCTAACCCTGCTCAGATTAACTTTAAGCAGGAACCCTTGGTCTTTCGGCGAGGGGGTCTCTCACCCCCTTTGTCGTTACTCATGTCAACATTCGCACTTCCGATATCTCCAGGGGTCCTCACGGATCCCCCTTCACAGACTTACGGAACGCTCCGCTACCACGTACACTTGCGTGTACATCCTCAGCTTCGGTGCATGGCTTTAGCCCCGTTACATTTTCGGCGCAAAGACCCTTATTTAGACCAGTGAGCTGTTACGCTTTCTTTAAATGATGGCTGCTTCTAAGCCAACATCCTGGTTGTTTTGGGATCCTCACATCCTTTCCCACTTAGCCATGACTTGGGGACCTTAGCTGGAGGTCAGGGTTGTTGCCCTCTTCACGACGGACGTTAGCACCCGCCGTGTGTCTGCCGATTAGTACTCTCAGGTATTCGGAGTTTGGTTAGGATCAGTAAGACGGTGAGTCCCCATAGCCCATCCAGTGCTCTACCCCCTGAGGTATTCGATCGACGCACTACCTAAATAGTTTTCGCGGAGAACCAGCTATCTCCGAGTTTGATTGGCCTTTCACCCCTAGCCACAAGTCATCCCAATCTATTGCAACAGATGCGGGTTCGGCCCTCCAGTTGGTGTTACCCAACCTTCAGCCTGCTCATGGCTAGATCACTCGGTTTCGGGTCTAATGCATCTAACTAAATCGCCCTATTCAGACTCGCTTTCGCTGCGCCTACACCTACCGGCTTAAGCTTGCTAGATACACTAAGTCGTTGACCCATTATACAAAAGGTACGCCGTCAGGCTTGCGCCCTCCGACTGCTTGTAGGCATCCGGTTTCAGGTTCTATTTCACTCCCCTTGTCGGGGTGCTTTTCACCTTTCCCTCACGGTACTTGTTCGCTATCGGTCATGCACGAGTACTTAGGCTTGGAGAGTGGTCTCCCCATGTTCAGACAGGATTTCACGTGTCCCGCCCTACTCAAGGACAATGTGTGTTCTACGCTTACGGGGCTATCACCCACTCTAGCCAGGCTTTCCAACCTGTTCAGCTTTATTCCACATTGCCACTGGCCTGGTCCGCGTTCGCTCGCCACTACTTACGGAGTCTCGGTTGATGTCCTTTCCTTCAGGTACTTAGATGTTTCAGTTCCCTGAGTTCGCTTCTAACCCCTATGTATTCGAAAGTTAGATACCTTATTACAATACCTAGAAACCTAAACCGTCCCGAAAGACGGCTTAAACTTTCTAGGTATTTAAGGTGGGTTGCCCCATTCGGAGATCCATGGATCAAAGCTTATTCGCAGCTCCCCACAGCTTATCGCAGCGTATCACGTCCTTCTTCGCCTGTGCATGCCAAGGCATCCACCAAATGCCCTTACGACACTTAATCGTTCTCATTGCCAATGCTCATCAGTTAGCTCAGCTTTTCCAAAGAAAAAGCGAAAGCAGCAGGGCTACCTTTTACAACCCTACCATCTCATGATGCCATCGACGTGTTCGATAAGCCTGCTTTTTTGGGGTCACGCCGAGCGACCCGCTTGCAAACTCATCTTTAAGACCAGCTTCTCGAGATTAAATCCGGGTCCGTGCGGTTAGCAAACGGACATCAATAAGTCGTCAGAGATGTCATAACCCAAAGGTCAAAACACCAACAACGACCGACCAGAGTGACAAGCTTCCCACCTCTTCCGATCCCTCTTTCGTGTCCGGCCGGCTAGGCCATCAACGACGTCATTGGAACCGGCCTCGGACATCAGCCTACCTTGCGGTAAAACCAACACCTGGAAGCCTCCAGATCAATCTTCTCTTCACGATTTTTGCAGAACAGGCACAAACGCAAATGCGTCGTGCAAACTTTTTTTCTTCAGAAGACAATGTTGAACCGAAAGGAGATTAACTCGACTTTCGATCGGTCCGCCCGTAGGCCAGAGGCCGTCGGCCATCGTTGGCCGCGCCGTCCGCAGGCAGCAGCCAAAGGCTGCGCTCGCCGTGAGGACCAAATATGGTGGAGCTTAACGGGATCGAACCGTTGACCCCCTGCTTGCAAAGCAGGTGCTCTCCCAGCTGAGCTAAAGCCCCAATTCGCAAACGCGATCATCAGGAACAGCTCGAACCGACAGCATCAGTCAAGCCCGTTCATCAACACCATTATCGCACGATCTTATCGACTGCGTTCCCATCCACCAGCACCAACATTCGCCATGCAAATGGTGGGCCCGGGTAGACTCGAACTACCGACCCCACGCTTATCAAGCGTGTGCTCTAACCAACTGAGCTACGGGCCCATTCAGTCAAACCGGTCGTGCGGTTATTGTCTTCTTGAAGAAAGAGAAACGTAGTCGGCGGTCTTCGCCATACCATCCGATTGCCGAAGCAATTCCGTGGCGTATTACGTTGCGATGGTCGCCTGACTGGCGCCATCTATGTTCTAAAAAGCACGGGAAGGTTCATGCCAGGCCATATCTTGCGATACGTGCTGACCGTCTTACCAATTCCACAGCTTCCTTAGAAAGGAGGTGATCCAGCCGCAGGTTCCCCTACGGCTACCTTGTTACGACTTCACCCCAGTCGCTGACCCTACCGTGGTTAGCTGCCTCCTTGCGGTTAGCGCACTACCTTCGGGTAAAACCAACTCCCATGGTGTGACGGGCGGTGTGTACAAGGCCCGGGAACGTATTCACCGCGGCGTGCTGATCCGCGATTACTAGCGATTCCAACTTCATGCACTCGAGTTGCAGAGTGCAATCCGAACTGAGATGGCTTTTGGAGATTAGCTCGGGATCGCTCCTTCGCTGCCCACTGTCACCACCATTGTAGCACGTGTGTAGCCCAGCCCGTAAGGGCCATGAGGACTTGACGTCATCCCCACCTTCCTCTCGGCTTATCACCGGCAGTCCCCTTAGAGTGCCCAACTGAATGCTGGCAACTAAGGGCGAGGGTTGCGCTCGTTGCGGGACTTAACCCAACATCTCACGACACGAGCTGACGACAGCCATGCAGCACCTGTGTCCCTGCCACCGAAGTGGAAACCAAATCTCTCTGGCTGTCAGGGCATGTCAAGGGCTGGTAAGGTTCTGCGCGTTGCTTCGAATTAAACCACATGCTCCACCGCTTGTGCGGGCCCCCGTCAATTCCTTTGAGTTTTAATCTTGCGACCGTACTCCCCAGGCGGAATGTTTAATGCGTTAGCTGCGCCACCGACAAGTAAACTTGCCGACGGCTAACATTCATCGTTTACGGCGTGGACTACCAGGGTATCTAATCCTGTTTGCTCCCCACGCTTTCGCACCTCAGCGTCAGTTATGGACCAGTTAGCCGCCTTCGCCACTGGTGTTCCTGCGAATATCTACGAATTTCACCTCTACACTCGCAATTCCACTAACCTCTTCCATACTCAAGATACCCAGTATCAAAGGCAGTTCCGCAGTTGAGCTGCGGGATTTCACCCCTGACTTAAATATCCGCCTACGTGCGCTTTACGCCCAGTAATTCCGAACAACGCTAGCCCCCTTCGTATTACCGCGGCTGCTGGCACGAAGTTAGCCGGGGCTTCTTCTCCGACTACCGTCATTATCTTCATCGGTGAAAGTGCTTTACAACCCTAAGGCCTTCATCACACACGCGGCATGGCTGGATCAGGCTTGCGCCCATTGTCCAATATTCCCCACTGCTGCCTCCCGTAGGAGTTTGGGCCGTGTCTCAGTCCCAATGTGGCTGATCATCCTCTCAGACCAGCTATGGATCGTCGCCTTGGTAGGCCTTTACCCCACCAACTAGCTAATCCAACGCGGGCCAATCCTTTACCGATAAATCTTTCCCCCGAAGGGCACATACGGTATTAGCTCCAGTTTCCCGGAGTTGTTCCGTAGTAAAGGGTATGTTCCCACGTGTTACTCACCCGTCTGCCGCTCCTCTTGCGAGGCGCTCGACTTGCATGTGTTAAGCCTGCCGCCAGCGTTCGTTCTGAGCCAGGATCAAACTCTCAAGTTGAGAATTCAATCATGACTAATCACTTTATGTTCTGAATCGACGAGAACTCACTCGACTGACTTA
>NZ_VDMN01000018.1 GCF_006335145.1 Aliirhizobium smilacinae
CAATCAGGCCTTGATAGCGAGGCCCTTGTCGTCGAAACGGTGCAGTCTGGTTTCATCCGGCGTCAGGTAGACGGTGTCGCCGTGGCGCGCGCCGAACTCGCCGCTGGCGCGTGCGGTCATCTGGCCGATGCCTTCGACATCGAGATGCAGGAAGGTGTCGGCGCCGAGATGTTCGGCAACTGTGACCTTGCCCTTCCAGGTGCCGCTCTCCTTCGACAGCGTCAGATGCTCGGGACGGATGCCGGCAGTCGTGGCACCCTTGGCCTTGGCATAATCGCCGGTCAAAAGGTTCATCCGCGGCGAACCGATGAAGCCGGCCACGAACAGGTTGCGCGGCGTCAGATACAGTTCCATCGGGGAACCGACCTGCTCGATATTGCCGCGGTTGAGCACGACGATCTTGTCGGCCATGGTCATGGCTTCGATCTGGTCGTGGGTGACGTAGATCATCGTCGTCTTCAGCTGGTTGTGAAGATCGCTGATTTCCAGACGCATCGTGCCGCGAAGCGCTGCGTCAAGGTTCGACAGCGGCTCGTCGAAGAGGAAGGCCGACGGTTCACGGACGATGGCGCGGCCGATCGCAACGCGCTGGCGCTGACCGCCCGAGAGCTGCGAGGGACGACGCTCGAGATAGTCGGTGAGGTTCAGCACGTTGGCTGCAGCTTCGACCTTCTTGTCGATCGCGGCCTGTTCCATCTTCGCCATCTTCAGCGGGAAGCCGATGTTCTTGCGCACGGTCATATGCGGATAGAGCGCATAGGACTGGAACACCATCGCGAGACCACGGGCGGCAGGGGCCGCATCGGTCACATCCTTGCCGTCGATGATGATCGAGCCGCCGGTCAGGTCTTCAAGGCCGGCGATCAGGCGCAGAAGGGTGGACTTGCCGCTGCCCGAAGGGCCGACGAAGACGACGAATTCGCCATCCTTGATTTCCAGATCGACGGAAGGAATGACCTTGGCTTCGCCGAAATGCTTCTGGACGTTTTTGAGTGTAATGCTGCCCATGAGACGAATTCCTTACTTAACCGCGCCAAACGTGAGGCCGCGAACGAGTTGCTTCTGGCTGAACCAGCCGAGGATGAGGATCGGCGCAATCGCCATGGTCGAGGCTGCCGAGAGCTTTGCCCAGAACAGACCTTGCGGCGAAGAGAAGGAGGCGATGAAGGCCGTCAGCGGCGCCGCATTGGTGGTCGTCAGCTGAATGGTCCAGAACGCTTCGTTCCAGGCAAGGATGATGTTCAGGAGCAGTGTCGAGGCGATGCCGGGTATGGCCATCGGCGTCAGGACGTAGACGATCTCCTTCCAGAGGCTGGCACCATCCATCCGGGCGGCTTCCAGGATCTCGCCCGGAATTTCGCGGAAGTAGGTGTAAAGCATCCAGACCACGATCGGCAGGTTGATCAGCGTCAGCATGATGGTCAGGCCGATGCGGCTGTCGAGCAGGCCGAAGGTGCGGAAGATGATGAAGATCGGCAGAAGAACCGCAACCGAAGGCATCATCTTGGTCGAGAGCATCCACATCAGGATGTCCTTGGTCCGCTTGGTCGGGGCAAATGCCATGGCCCAGGCGGACGGTATGGCGATGATCAGCGCCAGGATGGTGGATCCGACCGAGAGGATCACCGAGTTCATGAACGGCTTGAAGTAATCGCGCTGCGTCTGAACCGTGATGTAGTTCTCGAACGTACCCGACGGGATGAGCGAGAAGCCGGCGATGGCTTCCTGTTCCGTCTTGAGGCTGGTGATGATCGCATAAAGGATCGGGAAGAAGATCAGCAGAGCCACGACCCAGGCGGCAATGCTCCAGCCGATCTTAGCTCCGGTGGAAACTGAACGAGCCATGATCGTCTCTCCTACTTGTCCAGGTTCTTGCCGACGGCGCGCATCAGGAAGATGGCGACGATATTGGCGAGAACGACTGCTATGATACCGCCTGCAGCACCGCCACCGACGTCATAACCGAGACGCGCCGTGCGGTAGATCAGGAAGGTGAGGTTGGTGGATGCGTAACCCGGGCCGCCATTGGTGGTGACGAGGATTTCCGCATAGATGCCGAGCAGGAAGATCGTCTGGATCAGGATGACGACCGTGACGGCACGCGAGAGATGCGGGATCGTCAGGTAGATGAAGCGGTTGAAGAAGTTGGCGCCGTCCATCTCCGCTGCTTCACGCTGCTCGCTGTCGAGCGACTGGAGCGCGGTGAGAAGGATGAGCGTTGCAAACGGCAGCCA
>NZ_VDMN01000019.1 GCF_006335145.1 Aliirhizobium smilacinae
ACGTCCTATATTCGGAAAGAAGCGCGGTTTCGGCCGCAGGTCGTTATCGCGTCGGTTTGCCGATGCGTTTGGATTATGATGTAGGCCCGGCCGATCGTCAACGAACGGTCTCTCCCATAACAAACACAGAGTACGCATGATCGCGGCTCTCACCGTCCTTAAGACGAGATCCTTTTGCCGTCGAGCGGAAGGCCTGAACATTATCTACGAGGTCGCTAATCAGCTCAGCGCCTCCACGGCCCTGTCAGAGAAGGGTCCTTCCGCTGTGGATCGTCCCTTCAAAGAAGGGGCGATACGGTTCACCGCTTTTGATAACCGCATGCACTGTGCGAGCCATCTTGGCGGCGATTGCTGTTAACGCCTTGCGACGTAAATGGGTGTTGTGACGGTCCTTGGTTATGTATCGCTCGAATTTGTCGCGGAAGCTGTTGGCGCGCTGCAATATCGCGACTTGAGCCGCCATCCACAAAGTCCGCCTGAGCCGTGCATTTCCATATTTTGAGAGCTTGGTCTGGCCTCTAAACATTCCTGACTGGATTGTCGAAAGATCCATGCCGCAAAACTTCAGGAACTGGCGATGGTGTTGAAAGCGGCGCAGGTCTCCAGCCTCTGCCAGGATCGTCAGAGCATTGATCGGGCCTATCCCGGGGATCGTGCATAAGAGCTGGTAATCGGGATTGTCCTTCAGCAGTGTGACCGCGCGGGCCTCGATCTGATTACGGTGGGCGATCAGGCTTCTGCCCTCGGCCAGGACCATACGGAACATGCAGATTGCGTCGGAGCCAGGCGCAACGGGAAGGCCGATTGAACGGGTGGACGTGGCGTAAATATCTGCCAGTAAACGCTCTTTGCCAACCTTGCGACCGACGACATCCCAGGCCGCTTCCATGAAAGCATCCTTGCTCATGGCCGCGATGAAATGCGGGGACGGGAAGAGTTCGAGGAAGGCGAAGAACCAGTCGCCCCGTGAACTGCGGTGAAAACGATCCGCCTCAGGGAAATACAACGGTAGGTAATGGGTCAGGATCCTGTGCCATAGTTCGGTCTTCGACCTTGAGACCATGTCGTGGGTCTTCGACAGCTCCTGAATGTCGTTGGTGCCGCGCATCAAGGGATCATGGTAAAACTGCTCAGCACCAATGGTCATCATGTGAAGGATAACCTGGGCATCCTTGGGATCGTTCTTATCCCAGGAATTATGCAATGCCTCCCTGGTCCGGGCCAACGCCATCGACGAAATCAGTTTGACCTCGAAGCCGGCGGAACCAAGATGATATGCCAATGCACGGTGATAGTTTCCCGTTGCTTCGAAGGCGACGCGGACAGGGCGCTGATAGCTATGCAGTAGGTTGATGAGGCGATTGAACTCATCGAGATTGTTGAGAACGCTTACCCGGCGGCGACGGCTTTTATCCGGCGCTTCGATCAGGACCTCATGACGTTCCTTGGAAATATCGATCGCTGCCAAGACGGGAGCGCATGCAGTAATGTCGTTGTCGGTCATAGCCGGTCTCCTTTTACAGTGTGGCTTCGCAAAACCACTGTGAGACCTGAGGCCCGGCTATGACCACCTGCTTCGCCTGATAGGGGCTACGCAACTGGTCAAAGCCTCATTCAACGCAAACTTCCGAAGGTGTTACGG
>NZ_VDMN01000020.1 GCF_006335145.1 Aliirhizobium smilacinae
CCGTGCTGGTTCCAGATTGAATGCAACGCTGGTCGGAAATCTACACGCATCACTGTTCTAAAGCCAAGAGATGCCGGCTGAACATCTCCTTCGGCGTCTGAAACCCTAGGCACTTGCGCGGCGTGTCATTCAGTCGGTCACACAGAGAGCGGATCTCCTGACTGCTGACTTCAAGCACAATCGTTTCCGGCGGCAGGTAACGGCGGACGCGCTTGTTGGTATTCTCCACCGTCCCTTTCTGCCAAGGCGCCTGCGGATCGCAAAACCAGGCCGCTGTCCCCATGCCGTGCTCCAACTCGCGCCATGAGACGAACTCCAGCCCTCGATCGAATGTCAGGCTCTGGCGGGCCAGCGCGGGCAGGGGCGCCAGATGGCGGATCAACTGGCTCATGATTGGCTTCGATCGCCTGTCGTTGTTGCGAAACAACACGGTGTAGCGGCTTTTGCGCTCTACGACAGTCGCGATATTCGCAGCGCCATGCTCCTTTCTAAAGATCATCAGATCCGCTTCCCAATGGCCAAATTCGTTACGAGAGTTGATGGTCTCAGGCCTGTTTCGAATGGCGCATTCTATTGGAAAGACAAGGCTTCTTGGTTTGCGTGCATATCGCGGCCGTCGTTTACGGCGACGTTCGGGCAGATGTCGTGCCAGTTGCTGATCCTGGCCTTCCTTGGAGTAAATGTATTGATAGATCGTCTCGTGGCTTAACCGTGCGGAAGAAGCGCTGGAAAGCTTCAAGCGTCCGGAAATTTGTTCCGGTGACCAGCCATCCTTCAGGCGATCGATGACAGCGGCGCACAGGTGCGGGTCTCGCAGCAGCTTGCGATATCTGCGGCGCCGGTCCGTCGCCATTCCATGCGCCGTGATGTGCCAATAACCTTCAGCGATGGGAACTTCACGATCATGCCAGAAATTCCGTCGCAGCTCCCGGCAGATCGTAGAGCGATCCCGGTGCAGGGTGCGTGCGATCTCGGCCTGGCTGATCTTCTTCTCATACATGCGCGCGATCACGCGACGTTCGTCAAAACTCAACTGCACAAAGGAGCGGGCCATTCCATCCTCCTGAAACCATGGCCATTATTGTCCTCGTTGCATTTGAAAATGGAATCTGCCCC
>NZ_VDMN01000021.1 GCF_006335145.1 Aliirhizobium smilacinae
CTGAAGGAAGCAGGCAAGGCCGAAGAAGTGGTGGTCGTCTCGATCGGCCCGGCGAAAGCCGAAGAAACGCTGCGGACAGCGCTCGCCATGGGCGCCGACCGGGCGATCCTCATCGAGACCGACGATCTGGTCGAACCGCTCGCCGTCGCCAAGATCCTGAAGGGCGTCGTCGATGCCGAAGCTCCCGGCCTGATCATCGTCGGCAAGCAGGCGATCGATGACGATTCGAACCAGACCGGCCAGATGCTGGCTGCCCTGCTCGGGACAGCACAGGCGACGTTTGCATCGAAGATCGAGGTTTCCGGCGACAAGGCAACCGTCATCCGCGAAGTCGATGGCGGTTCGCAGACGATCGAAGTCAAGCTTCCGGCCGTCGTCACCACCGACCTGCGTTTGAACGAGCCGCGTTACGCGTCGCTGCCCAACATCATGAAGGCGAAGAAAAAGCCGCTCGACAAGAAGAGCCCGGCCGATTTCGGCGTCGATACGACACCGCGCCTGAAGGTTCTCAAGACCGAAGAGCCGGGTGGCCGCAAGGCAGGCGTCAAGGTGGCAAGCGTCGAAGAGCTGGTCGCCAATCTCAAGACCGCTGGCGTCATCTGACCGGAAGACTAGGAGACAAAAACATGACCATTCTTCTTCTGGCGGAAAACGACAATTCCGGCCTCTCGGACCAGACGGCCAAGGCGCTGACCGCCGCTTCGCAAATTGGCGGCGACGTGCATGTTCTGGTCGCAGGCGCCGGTGCCAAGGCTGCTGCCGATGCGGCTTCGAAGCTTACCGGCGTTTCCAAGGTGCTTGTCGCCGACGATGCGGGCCTTGCCAACAATCTCGCAGAACCGCTGGCCGCCCTGATCGTGTCGCTGGCACCCACTTATGACGTGATCATCGCCCCGGCAACGACCTCGGCCAAGAATGTCCTGCCGCGCGTGGCAGCTCTGCTCGACGTCGCGCAGGTCTCGGAAATCGTCGAAGTCGTCTCGGCCGACACGTTCAAGCGGCCGATCTATGCTGGCAACGCCATCCAAACCGTACAGTCGAGCGATGCCAAAAAGGTCATCACCGTGCGTACGGCATCCTTCGCCGCCGCCGGTGAAGGTGG
>NZ_VDMN01000022.1 GCF_006335145.1 Aliirhizobium smilacinae
TCTATTGCGGCGGCACCAGGCACCGCCGTTTTGCTGATACGGCTGAGGTTTTCAACGGCCTGCTCAAGACCTTTTATGGCCATACATCCCCCTTTCAGCGGCGACGGTTAACGGCAGGCGGTACGCCCCGTCCAAGCCAGAGATGACAACTTCCGCCATCATCCGGCGAAACCCGATCTACCCAGAAATTTTCCTCACCGATGGTCAGCGTGTCTCCACGCCGCAGCTGCCGCACCTCATCAGTCCGGACAAACAGGGACGGGCTGGAGCCTTCAACGCGCACGCCCTGTCCGGCATAGCTGATATTTTCAGGGTCATCAAAAACACCACGTATCACCGCACCTGACTGCTCACCGGATGTAATGGTGGCTGACGTTCCCATGTACCCGCGTATCGTTTCATCGGCGCGGGCAATGGCAGCATCGAACAGGTTATCGAAATCAGCCACAGCGCCTCCCGTTATTGCATTCTGGCCAGGCCGCGCTCTGTCATTTCGGCTGCCACACCGGCAGAGACACGAAACGCCGTTCCCGGCAGCACAAATGCCACAGGTTCATCCCGCGTGGCGTGAAGTGCATCAGTATGCAGCTTCACCAGTGCCACGACCGTGACCAGTTCAGACGTATCCAGAATCACGGTATCCGGCTGCGCTGATCCCACCTCATTTTCATGTCCGGTCAGCACATTTTCCCGGCTGAGAGGGGTGTCCTGACCGGCAGTTTCATCCGTGTCATCAAGCTCCTCTTTCAGCTCTGCCACACGGAGCGCCAGTTCTTCTTTCGTCCCCGTCAGGCTGACATCACGGTTCAGTTGTTCACCCAGCGAGCGGAGACGGGCAATCAGTTCATCTTTCGTCATGGACTCCTCCACAGAGAAACAATGGCCCCGAAGGGCCATGATTACGCCAGTTGTACGGACACGAACTCATC
>NZ_VDMN01000023.1 GCF_006335145.1 Aliirhizobium smilacinae
ATCTCCACATCCATACCGGGTTTCACTTTCCAGCGGAAGGTCTTCATCGTCCACCTCCGGAGAACAGGCCACCATCACGCATCTGTGTCTGAATTTCATCACGGGCACCCTTGCGGGCCATGTCATACACCGCCTTCAGAGCAGCCGGACCTATCTGCCCGTTCGTGCCGTCGTTGTTAATCACCACATGGTTATTCTGCTCAAACGTCCCGGACGCCTGCGACCGGCTGTCTGCCATGCTGCCCGGTGTACCGACATAACCGCCGGTGGCATAGCCGCGCATCAGCCGGTAAAGATTCCCCACGCCAATCCGGCTGGTTGCCTCCTTCGTGAAGACAAACTCACCACGGTGAACAATCCCCGCTGGCTCATATTTGCCGCCGGTTCCCGTAAATCCTCCGGTTGCAAAATGGAATTTCGCCGCAGCGGCCTGAATGGCTGTACCGCCTGACGCGGATGCGCCGCCACCAACAGCCCCGCCAATGGCGCTGCCGATACTCCCGACAATCCCCACCATTGCCTGCTTAAGCAGAATTTCTGTCATCATGGACAGCACGGAACGGGTGAAGCTGCGCCAGTTCTGCTCACTGCCGGTCAGCATCGCCGCCATATTCTGTGCAATACCATCAAAGGTCTGCGTGGCTGCACTTTTTACCTGCGACATACTGTCCGTGGCGCTCTCTTCCCACTCACTCCAGCCGGACTTCAGGCCTGCCATCCAGTTCCCGCGAAGCTGGTCTTCAGCCGCCCAGGT
>NZ_VDMN01000024.1 GCF_006335145.1 Aliirhizobium smilacinae
GTGTTTGTTATGGGAGAGACCGTTCGTTGACGATCGGCCGGGCCTACATCATAATCCAAACGCATCGGCAAACCGACGCGATAACGACCTGCGGCCGAAACCGCGCTTCTTTCCGAATATAGGACGTCGTCGCTTACGATCATCTTCGGCTTGCCGCGCTCCTCGATGATCCGGTTCAGCTCACGGGCACCGCGCAGAGCGGAAAGCGATGTATCGACGGCAAGGCCCAGGCATTCACTGGTGCATTCGTCCACGACGATCAACTCCCGGAACCTGAGCCCATGGGAGAAAGATCCGACACAAAGTCCAACGACCAGCGGTCATTGGTGGCAAGTGGGATGCCGGTAGTCTGGTTCGTTGGCGAAACGGCTATGCTTCCATTTCCTGGTCCTCGCGATGGGCTAGAACTTCTTCAAAATGGATTATTTCAACGGGGCAAGGTCAGACGTGATGCAGCGACAACCCATGATCACTTTCTATAGCGAAGCGACAACCATGATTGCGTCTGGCGAGATCGACACGGAGCAAAAAACTCCTCGAAGCTTACGCCGAGGAGCTTTTGGTGGAGTTTCCCGAGTGGGGGAATTTACAAGTCTCATTGGTTGCGGGGGCAGGATTTGAACCTGCGGCCTTCAGGTTATGAGCCTGACGAGCTACCGGGCTGCTCCACCCCG
>NZ_VDMN01000025.1 GCF_006335145.1 Aliirhizobium smilacinae
TCGAAAAGGGCCGTGTGCTGGCAGAACAGGGCCGCACTACTGACAAGGTCCCGGCCTGCCTGACCTGTCACGACAAGGCCAACACCAATCCCGCCTATCCGAAGCTCTCGGGTCAGAATTCAGCCTATCTGCGCCAGCAACTGGTGTCGTTCCAGACCGGCACCCGCGGCGGTTCCAACTACGCGCATCTGATGACGAATACGGCGAAGAAACTTTCACCTGAAGATATCGACGCGGCGGCAGTTTATTTCAGTCGCCGTGAATCAATCCCGCAATGAGATTTCGTTGAGGTAGCTTCTGCCCCTACCGTGCACGCTTCCCGTGATCGTCGAAGGGAGGGGATGCAGAAAAACCAGGCAACCCTTTCGTTGCGAGAGCGCAACATAGTGCGACAATGCGCAGGGCAAGGCATCGAACTCCTTCCCCGGAACGTGATTGAAACTATTTTCGCGGAACCTGAATAACGAGTCCCGCCCTTGCGCCGCATCATATCTCTTATTGTGCTTGCATCTGTCCTGTCGTCTTGCGCTAGACCCGGTCCCAGCGTGCTGGCAGTTGTCACTTCTATCCCTCGAACGGAGCGCGTCGCGATCCTAGTTGCAACCGACCGCGTTCCGGACGATAGCGAAGATGGGGTATTCACCGCCGGCAG
>NZ_VDMN01000026.1 GCF_006335145.1 Aliirhizobium smilacinae
GGCTCAGCTCAGCTCGGCAGCACCTTGCCCGGATTCATAATGCCTTTGGGATCGATGGCGTTCTTGATGACGATCATGAGATCGACGGCATCGCCATGTTCGGTCCGAAGATAGTCGATTTTGCCGGTGCCGACGCCGTGTTCGCCGGTCGACGTGCCGCCGACGGAGATCGCGTGTTGAACCATCTTTTTATTGATCGCCGCAACTTCGTCGAGCTCGGTCTGGTTGCTCGGATCGACGGCGAAGACGACGTGATAGTTTCCATCTCCGACATGTCCGAGAATTGCCGCCGGAACGCTGCAATCCTTGAGCAGTTCCCGTGTCTTCAGGATGCAGCCGCTGAGTTGGGACACCGGTACGCAAACGTCGGAGGACCAGCCCTTGGCGTTTTCACGCTGAGATACGACGGCATAAAAGGCGTTGTGGCGTGCCTTCCAGAGACGGTTTCGTTCTTCCGCCGCGTTCGCCCATTCGAAATCCCGCCCGCCGTTTTCCCCGACGATTGCGGCGACCATTTCGACCTGTTCCTGCACGCCAGCCGGTGAGCCGTGAAATTCGAAGGC
>NZ_VDMN01000027.1 GCF_006335145.1 Aliirhizobium smilacinae
GCCGCGGAATTCAAATAAATCATTTAAATACAATCACTTGCGAGATTTTTGTAGTTTTATGAATTTGGCCTGTTGACGTTTTTGGGTGAGTGGGACTATAACCCGGTCACTGACGAGGGCGGCGGCGCTGCTAGCGACGATGACCTTCGTTCTAAAGAAAACCACGAAAGATTGGCGGAAGCTGATTGAGACCGGGCTTCCGGTTTGGTCTCGAGAGAGTAACGTTGTTTTGGTTTTTGAGACGGTTTTTGGCCTTTTTGGTTTGGGATCGTCGGTTATTTGACAATTGAATATGAGAAGAAAGAGAAACGTGGTCGGCGGGTTTTCGCGGACGGTTCAGGGACTTTCGGGTTTTTGGATTGTCTGTTCAGAAGACAAAATGACGGTCACGTTTTGATATGAGAACACCAGACTGGATTTCGCAGTGATGCGGTAAGTCAGTCGAGTGAGTTCTCGTCGATTCAGAACATAAAGTGATTAGTCATGATTGAATTCTCAACTTGAGAGTTTGATCCTGGCTCAGAACGAACGCTGGCGGCAGGCTTAACACATGCAAGTCG
>NZ_VDMN01000028.1 GCF_006335145.1 Aliirhizobium smilacinae
ACCTGCGGCCTTCAGGTTATGAGCCTGACGAGCTACCGGGCTGCTCCACCCCGCGCCAAGCGCAAACTTTGGTTTGCGCGACTGCGTCACAGCTTTGCTGTGATGCGTAGTGCCGGAGCAAATTGCTTTGCAATTTGTCTCCTGTAAGTGACGCACCAAATGGCGTCCCCGACATTCATTTAAGTTCTGCAAACGACGAAGGGCCGCTTATGCGGCCCAATTGGTGTTTCGGCTTGGGCCGAGAAGTGTCGAGAAGATTGTACCACGCTTTTGCGTGCATTGCCTTTAAAAGACCTGGCAGCGACCTACTCTCCCGCGTCTTGAGACGGAGTACCATTGGCGCTGGG
>NZ_VDMN01000029.1 GCF_006335145.1 Aliirhizobium smilacinae
GCGCTAGACCCGGTCCCAGCGTGCTGGCAGTTGTCACTTCTATCCCTCGAACGGAGCGCGTCGCGATCCTAGTTGCAACCGACCGCGTTCCGGACGATAGCGAAGATGGGGTATTCACCGCCGGCAGAGGCGACCAACTCCGATATTCCGAGGTGACCGTGTCGATCCCACCGGGCCATCGTCCTTCCAATATCGAGTGGCCGACGGCGAAGCCAGACCCCCACCATTCCTTTGCGGTGGTTGGAAGGCGAGAGCTAACGGCTCGCGAGTTCGTAACGCTTGCACGCGGACCTGCCAAATCAGCCGCCTATGGAAAGGCAGGGCTTTT